>NZ_LMFP01000001.1:0-128 GCF_001426885.1 Pelomonas sp. Root1444
ACACGCTGCAGTTCAAGGCCGGCATCACGCCCGCCGACGTGCAGCTCAAGCGCGTGCTGGACCCCAACGCGCACAACTACACGGCGCTGGAGATCGCCTACGGCAACGCCGGCGACAAGCTGACGGTC
>NZ_LMFP01000001.1:199-49225 GCF_001426885.1 Pelomonas sp. Root1444
CGTCGCGCGCGTTGCGACCGGCGGTGCCGGCAACGACAGCATCCTGGCCAGCGGCTGGTCGGAGACCATCGCGGCGGGCGCCGGCAACGACACGGTGCTGGCCGGTGGCGGCAACGACGTCATCAAGGGCGAGGAGGGCGACGACAGCCTCATCGGCTCCGACGGCAACGACAGCTTCGACGGCGGCGCCGGCAACGACACGCTCAACCCCGGCCAGGGCAACAACATCTACCTGTTCGGCCGTGGCGACGGCCAGGACACGCTGCTGGAGAGCCCGCACAACACCAGCAAGGTCAACACGCTGCAGTTCAAGCCGGGCATCACGCCGGCCGACGTCATCGTCCGCCGCGTGTTCGACTACCGCACCGCGCAGTACACGGCCATCAGCATCGGCCTGGCCAACAGCGACGACAAGCTGACGGTCTCCTACTTCTTCTACAACAATGACCCGCGCAACGGCTACAACCCGCTGCAGCAGGTCAAGTTCGACGACGGCACGACCTGGGACCTGAACGCCCTGGTCGCCGAGGTCGACAAGGCCGTCGGCATGGACCTCGTCGTGCGCGACGTGGCCGTGGCGCCGGCCGCCGGTGCCAGCCAGTTCCTGTCCGGCGGCAACGTCGTCGTGACGTGGACGACGCTCAACCAGGGCCCCACCGCCACCATCGGCGACTTCGCCGACCGCGTCACGCTGCGCTCCGCCGGCGGTGACGTCATCGCCGAGTTCCTCGTCCCCTATGTCGAGGCCACTTCGGGCGCACTCGCGTCCGGCGCCAGCATCACGCGCACGGCCACGCTCAAGCTGCCCGACGGCCCGACCGGCGCGGGCAACCTGCTCGCCGTCATCGAGACCGACTTCGGCAACACGCAGAAGGAAGGGAGCGCGACCGAGACCAACAACCGCGGCCAGGTCGGCTTCACGAGCACGCTGGCCGAATACGTCAACTACGTCAACCTGCAGGCCGGCAACCTCAGCGTCACGCCGGCCGGCGACTGGCAGCAGGGCGACACCGTCACCGTCGGCTGGACGACGACCAACGCCGGCACCATCCCGCCCGGCCGCAACTGGACCGAGCGCGTCGAGGTGCTGAACCAGACGACCGGCGTCGTCATCGCCAGCGTCACGCGCACCGGCACGCCGGCTGAAGCAGCGCCCGGCGCCAGCATCGACCGCACGGCCACGTTCAACTGGCCCGGCGGCGCCAACGCGGCCGGCGCCATCCGCCTGCGCGTCACCGTCGACGCCGGCAACGAGATCGCCGAGTTCAACAGCACCGGCTCGCTGGAGAACGACAACCAGCTGGAGCGCAACGTCAACGTCGGCAGCGACCTGATCGCGCGCAACCTCAGCCTCGACTCGGCCACGCCCACCTCGGGCGATGTGCTGACGCTGCGCTGGGAGGACGTCAACCAGGGCAAGGTCGCGACCAACCTGAGCCACCAGGACCGCGTCGTCATCCGCCAGCGCAATGCCGACGGCAGCGCCGGCCCCGTCATCGTCGACACGCTGGTCAGCTTCGCCGGCAACGCCGCGCTGCCGCTGGCCGCCGGCGAGGTGCGCCAGCGCAGCTACAGCTTCGCGCTGCCGCAGGGCCTGAAGGGCGCGGGCACGTTCGACGTGACCGTCAGCGTGGACCGCAGCAGCACGGGCGCGGGCATCCTGTTCGAGGCCAATGCCGACGGCACGGCCGAGAGCAACAACGACGCGGCGTGGAGCTTCACGGCCGCGCTGCACACCTATGCCGACCTGGCCGTCACCGCCGTGGACGTGCCGGCCAGCGCCAACTCCGGCGCCGACATCAGCGTGGCCTGGACCGTCAAGAACAACGGCGGCGCCGCCGCCAGCGCCACCGGCGGTTGGGTCGACCGCATCGTGCTGAGCCGCGACGACATCGCCGGCAATGGTGACGACGTCGTGCTGGCCGAAGTGCCGCGCAGCGCCGGCCTCGCATCCGGCGCCGAGTACAGCCAGACGGCGACCGTGCGCATCCCGACGCGCATCGACGGCGCCTACCGCATCGCCGTCATCAGCGACGCGACCGCCAAGGTCACCGAGCCCGACACGCGCGCCGACAATGCCAGGGTCTCGGCCGCGATCACCGTCAGCCAGACCTACGCCGACCTCGCGCCGACGCTGACCGTCGTGCCGGCCGAAGTTTTCGCGGGCCGCAGCGCTCGGGTGGAGTGGTCCGTCCGCAATTCGGGCACCGTCGCCACCGACGTGAACCGCTGGGTCGACCAGGTCTACCTCAGCAGCACGCCCAGCCTCACCGCGCAGTCCACGCTGCTCGGCTCGGTCACCCGCGTCGGCACGCTGGCCGTGGGCGACAGCTACACCGCGGGCCTGGACTTCACCGTGCCGCGCGACGCCGCCGGCGCGCGTTATTTCATCGTCAAGACCGACGCCTTCACGGCCGTTTATGAACTGGGCCGCACGGACAACAACGTCGTCGTCGCGACCGACGCCACGACCGTCAAGGCCGAGCCAAAACCTAACCTCCAGATCGAAGGGATCAGCGCCCCCGCCAGTTGGCGCGTCGGCCAGACCGTGCAGCTCGGCTACACCGTGCGCAACGCCGGCAACGACGCCATCAGCGGCTTCTTCGGCGAGGAGATCCGCCTCGTCGACACGCTGGGCCTGGCGCCCACGCAGGTGCTGACGACGACCTGGGCCTTCCAGACGCTGGCCGCCGGCGGCACGCTGGTGCAGAACCTGAGCCTGGCCGTGCCGGCCCTCCCGCCGGGCAACTGGCGCCTGGAGATCGCGGCCGACAAGGGCAACTACGTCGCCGAATCCAGCGAGGCCGACAACGTCGCGACGGCCGCCGTCGCCATCGTGGCGCCCGACCTCGTCGTCGGCAACCTCACCACCACCGGCCTGCTGCAGGGCGGCGAAGCCATCACGCTGAACTGGACCACGCGCAACACGGGCAGCGCGCCGGCCACCAGCATCCGCGAGAAGGTCTACCTGTCCAGGGATGGCCTGGTCGACAACGCCGACACGCTGCTGGGCGAGCGCCTCATCGACGCGCTGGCCGCGGGCGCATCCAGCAACGGCACGCTGGGCTTCACGCTGCCGGTCGACCTGTCCGGCGCGTGGCGCCTCATCGTCGTCACCGACACCGGTGCCGCCAACAACGAGTCGACGAACGAGAACAACAACCAGGACGGCCTGGCCGTCAACATCGCGCAGGACGCCTATGCCGACCTCGCCGTCGTCAGCGTCAGCGCGCCCACGCAGGTCATCGACGACCCGGCCAGCATCACGGTGGAGTGGACCGTGCAGAACGTCGGCGTCGGCGCCGGCCGCATGACCAGCTGGACCGACCGCATCATCTACAGCACCAACGCCGTGCTGGGCGACAACGACGACATCGTGCTGGGCGACGTCGTGCGCAACGGCGCGCTGGCCGCAGGCAGCAGCTACACCGGGCATCTGGACTACAGCTTCGGCCCAGCCTTCAGCCGCCACGGCACCCTCTTCGTCAAGTCGGACGCCACCGGCGCCGTCTGGGAGAACGGGGGCGAAGCCAACAACACCCAGGACGCCGGCCACACGACCGATGTCATGCCCATCCCCTACGCCGACATGCGCGTGGAGTCCGTCAGCACGCCCAGCACCGCCTACAGCGGCCGCGAGCTGACCGTGCAATGGACGGTGGCCAACCGCGGCATCGGCATCACCAACACCACCAGCTGGAACGACAGCGTCTGGCTCAGCCGCAACGCCGACGGCAGCGGCCAGCGCTACGAACTCGGCAACGCCGGCCACCTCGGCCAGATGGCCGTGGGCGACACCTACAACCGCAGCATCGTCGTGCGGTTGCCCGAGGGCATCTCGGGCGACTGGTTCCTCAACGTCTCCACGAGCGGCCCCTACGAGTTCATCCACGGCAATGACAACGTCGGCCACTCGGTGGCCGTGCCCGTGACGCTGAGCGACTCGCCCGACCTTGTCGTCGAGTCGCTGGACGCACCCGCCTCGGCGCAGGAAGGCGCCCTCGTCGACGTCAGCTGGACCGTGCGCAACAAGGGCCAGGCCCACGCCACCGGCCAGTGGCAGGACACCGTGCTGCTGCTCGCGCCCAACGGCTCCACCGTCGTGCTGGGCAACTACGTCTATGACCGCGGCCTGGAGGCCGGCAAGTTCTACACGCGCACCGAGCAGGTCCGCCTGCCCGCCAAGATCGAGGGCGGCTACCGCCTGCGCGTCGTCACCAACAGCCTGCTCGGCGGCAGCGGCGGCCCGCAGGTCTACGAGTACGGCGACGCCCGCAGCAACAACACCACGACCGACACCGACACCATCACCGTCCGCCTGAACGACCGGCCGGACCTGCGCGTCACCAAGATCGAGGTGCCTACCGAGGTGACGGCCGGCACCAGCACCGGCCTGAAGTTCACGGTCGGCAACTTCGGCCCCGAAGCCACCAGTGGCCAGTGGCAGGACTACGTCTACCTGTCGCTGGACGGCATCGTCAGCGCCGACGACGTGCTCCTGGCGCGCGTCGACAGCGGCTCCGCGCTGAGCCCCGGCGGCGACCCCTACACCACCACGGTCAATGGCGTCGAGATTCCCATCCGCTACCGCGGCGACGTCTACATCATCGTCGTCGCCGACGGTGGCAACCGCGTTGACGAGTACCCCAGCGACGCCAACAACGCGCTGCCGCAGAAGCTGCACATCAACCCCGTGCCTTTCGCCGACCTCGTCACCAGCGACGTTGTCGCACCCGACCAGGTCGTGCACGGCGCGACCATCGAGGTCCGCTACAAGGTCACCAACAAGGGCTCGGCCGAGACCCGCGGCGACGCCGCCACCACCAACAGCTGGACCGACACCGTCTGGCTCACCGTCGACAAGACCCGCCCCAATCCGGGCAAGGGCGACATCCGCATCGGCTCGTTCACGCACACCGGCAAGCTCGCCGTGGGCGAGGACTACATCAACACCGTCAACGTCAAGATTCCGGACGACATCCAGTCCGCGCGCTACTACGTGACCGTCTGGAGCGACACCTACGACGCCATCCTGGAGGACACGCTGTCCTCCAACATCAACCCCGACGACCCGACCCAGATCGACAACAACAACTACAAGGCGCGGGACACGGGCGCGATCGGCCCGATGAAGATCCTCGGCATCACGCCGCCCGACCTCGTCGTCAGCAGCGTCATCGCGCCCGCCGCGGCGCAGGCCGCCGGCGCCTACACCTTCAGCTACACGGTGCAGAACCGCGGCGACGCCTTCGAGGGCGGCTGGACCGACAAGGTCTGGCTGATGGACAGCCCCGACCCGACGCAGGCCAAGGTGATGTGGCTGCTCGGCGAGTTCTCGCAGCAGCGCACGCTCGGCAACCGAGAGAGCTACACCGTCAGCCAGACGGTCGACCTCTCCCCTGCGGTCAGCGGCGGCTACCTGGTCGTGCAGACCGACGCCGGCTACGGCTTCCTCAGCCGCAATGACGTGCGTGAAGTCGCGGAGGACAACAACGTCAACCGCGCCGTGTCCAACGTCACCAACGTGCCGGCCGACCTGCGCGTCACCGACGTCACGACGCTGCCCACCAACTACTCCGGCGAGGACACCACCGTCACCTGGACGGTGAAGAACTTCGGCGGCGCCGTGTGGAGCGGCACCAGGGGCTGGCTGGACCACATCTGGGTCAGCCCGGACCCGACCTTCATCCCGTCGCGCGCCACGCAGATCGGTTCCGTCGTGCACAGCAACACGACGACGCTGGCCGCGGGCGACAGCTACACGGCCAGCGCGGTCGTCAAGCTGCCGCCGGGCACGGATGGCAAGTACTACATCTACGTGATGACCGACGGCAAGCACGACGCGTCGTCACTCGCGCCCGAGATGGGCCGCGGCGAGAGCCCCACGCCGAGCCAGCAGTCGCAGGACGAGATCCTGCTGCCGCCCGCCTACAGCGACTACAACGCCTACAGCCGCGACATCTACTACACGACCTCGGTCTTCGAGGGCGCCCGGCGCGACAACAACCTCGGCCAGGGCACGCTGGACATCATCTACCGCGAGCCCGACCTGCAGATCGACTCGATCACCGTCAGCAACCCCAACCCGAGCTCCGGGGACACCATCACCGCGACCTGGACGGTCACCAACCGCGGCACGCGCGACACCCGCGTGCCGGGCTGGATGGACGGCGTCTACCTGTCGCGCGACGCGACGCTGGACCCGAGCGACTACCCCCTCGTGGACCGCGGCAGCGAGATCGAAGTGCTGCTGCGCGCCCGCCAGGTCTACCTGACCGACGAGAAGGGCAAGCCCCGCGTGCTGAAGAAGGGCGAGAGCTACACGCAGACCGCCACGTTCACGATCCCGTCGTCCATCAGCGGCAACTTCCAGCTCATCGTCAAGGCCGACACCGGCGTCTTCAAGGACTTCTACGCCTCGGCCCCCAGCACCATCCGCACCGGCCTGCCCGTCATCGCCGAGACCGGCACGAACGGCGTGCTGGAGTTCAAGGACGAGGCCAACAACACCGACAAGATCGCGCTGCCCATCACGCTGGCCACGCCGCCGGACCTGCAGGTCACGAGCGTCACGGCACCCGAGGCGGTCTATGCCGGCCAGAACTTCACCGTCGACTACAAGGTCGAGAACCTCGGTGGCAAGACGCCGGCCGACCAGGGCAGCTGGTACGACATGGTCTACCTATCCAAGGACCGCTTCCTGGACCTGAACAAGGACCGCTACCTCGGCTACGTGCAGCACGGCGGCGGCCTGGCCGCCGGCGCCAGCTACACCGGCAGCCTGACCTACACCGCGCCACGCGACCTCGAAGGGCCCTACTACGTCTTCGTGGTGACCGACCCGGCGCGCATCTGGGGCAGCGGCGACACCGGCCAGGTGCTGGAGTTCGGCAAGGACGACAACAACAACGCCGCGGCAGTCCAGCCGATGCGCATCGAGACGCCGCCGCCGGCAGACCTCGTCGTCACCAACGTCGTGGTGCCCAACACCGCCAGGATCGGCGACGAGATCGAGATCACGTTCACGATCCAGAACACCTCCATCAACCCCGCCTACGGCCGCTGGACGGACGCCCTCTACCTGTCCGCCGACAACGCCTGGGATCTCAACGACATCCAGATCGGCAAGGTCGCCCACGTCGGCGATCTGGGCAAGGACGGCACCTACACCGCCACCCTCAAGGCCAAGCTGCCCGCGCTGAAGGACGGTGGCTGGCGAGTCATCGTGCGCCCCGACCTCTACAACGAGGTCTTCGAAGGCAGGATCACCTACACCGACACCGGCCTGAACCTGCCGCCGGGCGAGGCCAACAACCGCACCGCCTCGGGCGCGACGCTCAACGTCACGGTGCCGGTGCTGACCGTCGGCCAGACGCTGGCCACCACGCTGTCCACCGGCCAGACCCAGGTCTACAAGGTCAGCGTCGGCGCCGGCGAGACGCTGCGCGTGCTGCTCGACTCCACCGCCGCCGCGGGCGCCAACGAGGTCTACATCCGCTGGAACGACGTGCCCACCGGCAGCGCCTTCGATGTCGCCTACAGCAACCCCGTCTCGCCCGACCAGACGCTGGTGGTGCCTACCACCCAGTCGGGCGACTACTACATCCTCGTGCGCGCGCGCCAGAACGGCCAGGGCACGCCCGTCACGCTGCGCGCCGACCTGCTGCCGCTGTCCATCACCAAGGTCACGCCGGACCAGGGCGGCGTCGGTGACGACGACCACCGCTGGGTCACGATGGACATCGAAGGCGCCCGCTTCGGCGCCGGCGCGCTCGTCAAGCTGGCCCGCCCCGGCGAGTTCGAGATCGAACCCGAACGCTGGCAGGTGCTGGACGCGACACGCATCCGCGCCGTCTTCGACCTGCGCCACGTGCCGCTGGGCCTGTACGACGTCATCGTCACCAACCCCGACGGCGCGCGCGTCGTCGAGCCCTACCGCTACCTCGTCGAACGCATGGTCGAAGTCGATGCCGCCATCGGCATCGGCGGTGCTCGCAACATCGAGCCGGGCGACTCGGCGACCTACAGCGTCAGCCTGCAAAGCCTCACCAACGTCGACACGCCCTACGTCCGTTTCGACGTGGGCGCCACCGACATGGGCAACAGCGAGTACGTGCTGGAAGGCCTGTCGCTGCCCTACGTCGTCTTCGGCAGCAACGTCGGTGGCAAGCCCGACGGTGCCATCGCTGCCGGCGACGGCAACAACCAGCAGTACGGCACCACGCCCACCACCGGTGTGCGCGCCGACGTGCCGTGGGCGTCGCTGGACGGCATGAGCAACACCCAGGGCTGGAACCTCGCCCCCGGCTACGCCTTCGACCTGGGCGCCAACGGCTTTGCCGGCGCCACCTTCAAGGTTCAGACCTACCCGGGCCTGCAGGAATGGATCAACTACGACTTCGAAGGCCTGCGCGACAAGCTCTACGCCATCCGCCCCGACTGGAAGGCCGCCGGCATCCTCGATGAAGGCGTCTCGGGCCTGAACAAGATCTCACCCGGACTGACCGCCAAGTTCCTCTCCCGCGAGCCGGAGGTCCACATCACCAAGGAAGAGGCACTGGCCATGCCCTTCCGCTTCGACACGCTGGCCAGCGTGACGACGCTGACCCGCGCCGAGTTCATCGCCGACCAGACGGCCCATGCCAAGCGGCTGCGCGCGGCCATCCTGGCCGACACCACCGCGCCGCACGCGCTGGCCGTGCTGGCCGCCGACGAGGCGCAGTGGGTGCAGGGCTGGCTGGGCGCGCTGGAAGCCGGCGGGCTGCTGCGCGCCGAGGGCACCGCCCCCGCCATCCGCAGCGACGAGCTCGTGCTGAGCCTGAACGCGACGCTGGCCACCGGCATCCTGCTGTCCAGGGGCGGCGAGAGCTACCGCACCCAGGCCGACATCCTGGCCTTCTTCGCCAAGGTGCAGCAGTGGTACGGCGACACGGCCCGCTACGCCGGGGATCCCAATGCGCGGCACGCGCCGGTCGACTACAAGGAATACCGCGAGCTGGAGGACGGCACCTTCGTCGAAGTGCCCGTGCCCGTCGCGCCGAATGCGGCCGACTACGACCAGCACGCCGGCCAAGCCACGCACTTCATCAGCTTCGACGTCTTCGCCGGCAACCGCGCCGAGCTGGAGTACCTGCGCCACATCGGCGTGCTGGACGAAAAGTTCCGCCCGGTGGGCCCGCAGGCCCTCAACCTCACCAACTACCTGCAGCAGGCCGCGCAGGCCCAGGCCAATGCCGGCGCCACGATCAGCGTGCGCGGCCCGCAGGCCCTGCCCGCCGCGAACGGCTCCACCTACATCCCGACCGGCTACGCGCTGCCCTACACGCTGAGCTTCAACAACGCGACCAGCGCCGCCGTGGGAGAAATCCGTCTCGTGACGGCCATCGACCCCGACCTCGACGCGCGCAGCCTGCGCCTGGGCGACCTGAAGATCGGCGACATCAACATCCACGTGCCCGAGGGCCAGGCCGTCTTCCAGGGCGACTTCGACTTCACCGGCGCCGGTGGCAAGGGCTATGTGCTGCGCGTCAGCGCCGGCATCGACGCCGAGGAGCGCGTCGCGACCTGGCTGCTGCAGGCCATCGACCCCGACACCGGCGAGGTGCTGCACGACCCGGCCCGCGGCCTGCTGCCGCCCGACGCCAACGGCAAGGCCACCGGCGGCTTCGTGTCGTACACCGTGCACGCCAGCGAACTGGCCACCACCGGTGCCAACATCACCGCCGCGGCGCGCGTGTTCTTCGACGCGACGCCCCCCATCGTCAGCAGTGCCATCAGCCACACGCTGGACGCCGAGGCGCCCGTGACCACGCTGACCGTGACGAGCAACGGCAACGACGCCGCCGGCCAGCCCACCTACAAGGTCAACTGGAAGGCCGTCGACGACGCCTCCGATGTGAAGCACGTCACCGTCTACGTCGCCGTGGACGGTGGCGATTTCAAGATCTGGCTGAAGCAGGTGGCGGGCGGTGAAAGCACGGCCCTGTTTACCGGGCAGGCCGGCCACCACTACGAGTTCCTCGCCGTCGCGACCGACAACGCCGGCAACCGCGAGGCCGCCAGCGTCAGCAACGCCGTGCTGCCGGACGACGGCAGCCGCAGCGAAGCTCAGCAGGCGCTGGGCGTCACCGACACGCTGGACGGTACCGACGAGCTGCCCGCCGCCATGCCCGGCCGCAACTACGCCGAGAGCGCCCTGTTCGCCGAGGCGATGCTCAAGCTCCCCGGCTTCGTCATCACACCGGCCCTGGGCGGCCTGGGGGCGGACCTGCAGTCCGTGCTCGCGCCGCTGCAGTTGAAGGGCTTCGCCAGTGGCTTTGGCGCAAGCCAGGGCGACATCGGCGCACTCGCCATGGTCGAGCTGGCCGACGGCAGCGTGCTGGCCAGCGCCGGCTCCGAGCGCAACCAAGTCTTCCGCTTCGCCAAGGAGGGCGGCCGCTCCGTGCAGCCGCTGTTCACGACGCAGGCCGCCATCCTCGACATGGCGCTGGACGCCAACGGCAACTTGTGGGTGATGACCGGCTCCGAGCTGATGATGGTCGACGCGAGCACCGGCGCCGTCATCAGCCGCACCCGCGCGCCGGCCGGCGAGCCGCTGACGCATGCGCTGGCGATCCAGCCGGGCAGCGGCCTCATCTACGTGGCCAGCGGCAACGGCGTCGAGGTCTTCGACCCGAAGGCCGAAGCCGGCCGTGGCTGGACCCATTTCAGCAACACCCGCGTCGGCGACCTCGCCTTCGGTCCGGACGGACGCCTCTGGGCCGTGCGCTGGACCGGCAGCGACGTGAAGGGCGCGCTGCCCGAAGCGACGACCGACGTCATCAGCTTCCCCATGAGCGGCGCCACCAAGGGCCGCGCCGAGCTGGAATACCGCCTTGCGGGGCTGGTGGACAGCATCGCCTTCGGCCAGGCCGGCTCGGGCCTCGCCGGCCTGCTGCTGGCCAGCAGCAACACGCCGCAGCGCCCCGTCGCTGCCGGCGCCGCGCCGGCGCACAAGAGCGCCGTCTGGGCCATTGAGCTGCAGAGCCGCCGCACGCTCAAGCTCGCCGAGGGCGGCACGCGCGGCGAGAGCATCGTCGCCACGGCCGACGGCCGCATCCTCATCGCGCAGACGACGCGCATCGACGAGCTCGCGCCCGTCAAGGCGCCCAAGGTGCTCACCGCCAGCCTGGCCGACGGCGCGCTTGTGCCGCTGCCGCTGACGCAGGTCGCCATCAGCTTCGACCAGGCCATGTGGACGGGCAACGACGGCAACGACGCCGAAGCCCTCGCCTCGGTGCTGAACCCCGACAACTACAGCTTCGTCGCCACCGGCGCCCACAGCAACCTGACGCTGGCGCCCGAGAGCGTGCGCTGGGATGCGGCCAGCAAGAGCGCCATCCTGACGCTGCCCAACCTGCCGTCGGGCGGCTGGCTGCTGGAGGTGTCCGGCCGGGTGCGCAGCGTGCAGCAGATCGAGCTCGGCAGCACGTGGGACCTGGCCTTCACCGCCGTCACCGACATCTCCAACCTCGTGCGGCTGACGTTCGCCAACACCCGCGCCGACCGCCTGACCGGCGCGATCAGCTACGACGTCGATATCACCAACATCGGTGACGACGACCTCAAGGGCCCGCTGATGCTGCTGCTCGACCCGGGCCGCTACTTCGGCGACGACATCGTCGGTGCCAGCCTGGGCGACGGCGCCCATGCCGAGCTGTGGGTGCTGGACCTCAGCAGCGCATTGCAGGGCAAGCCGCTGAAGACCGGCGAGACGCTGGCCAACCGCACCGTCACCGTGCGCGCCGCCGACAGCCTGGGCACCCAGCCCGGCACCGGCCAGCTCGTCAAGTTCAACCTGGGCCACGGCGTCTACGCGCTGCCCTACGACAACACGCCGCCGCAGCTCGGCAAGGTCGACGCCGACGGCACGCTGGACACGCAGACCAACAACCTGCCGGCAGCCACCGCCGGCACGCCCTGGAGCGCCAACCTCGGCGCGCTGGACACCGACGGCCGACTCTTCTACTGGGAGATCCTGAGCGCCCCGGCCGGCATGTCCATCACGCAGGACGCGCGGGTGGAAAGCAGCGCCAGCGGCTACGGCAACAACGCCACGCTGCACTGGGTTCCGAAGCCCACCGACCGCGCGGACAGCGAGGTGCTGGTGCGCGTCATCGACAGCCGCGGCGGCGTCGCACTCAGGCGTTTCACGCTCAACGTGGCCGGCGCCAACCACGTGCCGGTGCTCAGCGCCATCCAGGACCAGGAGCTCGACGAAGGCGGCCGCCTGCAACTGCCACTGCTCGCCATCGATGCCGACGGCGACCCTCTGACGCTGTTGGTGCGCAACCTGCCGGCCGGCGCCGTGTTCGACGCTGCCACCGGCGTGCTGAGCTGGACGCCCGGCTACGACCAGGCCGGCCACTACGACGACATCGTCGTCGTAGCCAGCGACGGCAAGCACGAGGTGCAGCGCCGCTTCAGCATCACGGTCGGGCAGGGCTGGCCGCAGCCCGTCTTCCCGCAGCTCGAAACGCAGGTGCTGCGCGAGGGCGACCGCTACGCGCTGCAACTGCCCGGCAGCGTGCCGGGCGGCCTGCAACAGGCCGATGGCAGCAGCGTCAAGCTGGAGTGGTACGCCGCCTGGCTGCCCGGCGGTGCCACGCTGGACGCCGACACCGGCTGGTTCTCCTGGACGCCGGGCTACGCCCAGGCCGGGCAGATCGCATTGCCGGTGACGCTGAGTGCCATCTTCACGCAGCCCGACGGCAGCACGAAGGAAACCCGCGTCACGCGCACCGTCAACTTCGACGTGCGCAACGCCAACGGCGCGCCGCGCTTCGACGCCGTGCAGACCTGGCAGGTGCTGGAAGGCCAACCGCTGGCCATCAGCGTGTTCGCCTTCGACCCCGACAACCCGGGCTTCCAGCCCAAGGTCCGCCTGGCCCCCGGCGCCCCCGCACGCGGCCAGGAAACGACGGCCCCCACCGTCAGCTACGACGTCACCGGCCTGCCGCCGGGCGCCAGCTTCGACGAGGAAACGCTGGAGCTGCTGTGGACGCCCGGCTACGCGCAGGCCGGCACCTACTATGTGACCGTCACGGCCACCGACGACGGCGACGGCACCGGCACCCCGCTGACCAGCCAGATCACGCTACCCATCATCGTCAGCAACGCCAACCGCGCGCCCCAGCTGCAGGACCTGACGAACGCCTTCGTCGACCGCGGTGCCGTGCTGGAGATCCCGCTGGAGGTGCTGGACGCCGACGGCAACCCGCTCACCCTGACCCTCAGCGGCCTGCCGCGCTTTGCCACCTATACGCAGACGCTCAGCAACACCGGCAAGCTGACCGGCGTGCTGCGCTTCGCCCCGGGCGCTGGCGACCGCGGCGACTACACCATCACCGTCACCGCGCAGGACAACGGCGACGGCGACGTGAACCAGGTGCTGGCCGTCGCCGAGAGCTTCGTCATCACCGTGCGCAGCCCGAGCGAGGCGCCCGTCATCAGCCTGCCCAGCCAGGTCGTCGCCGTGGCCGGCACCGAGCTGCGCGTGCCCATCCTCGTCTCCGACCTGGACCAGGACACACTCACCTACGTCGCCACCAACCTGCCCACCGGCGCACGCATCGAGAACGACCCGCGCTACGGCCACGCCACGCTGGTGTGGACGCCGCCGGCCGGCACGAGCGGCAACTTCGACATCAGCCTGGCCGTCACCGACGAAGGTCTGCCGCCGGCCGACTCGGGCTATGTGCTCGACCCGCTGAACCCGCCGGTGCCCAACACCTCGGTGAAGGACCTGCGCATCGTCGTGCGCGCCGCCAATGCCGCGCCCACGCTGTTCGCCATCGGCGCTGGCGGCGGCGCGGTGCAGGGCGACCCGCTCGCCGGCCCGCGCACGGTGGTCAAGGTCGACGAAGGCACGCCGCTGACGGTGGACCTGTCCGGCCTCGACACCGACCTCGATCTGCTGCACTGGACCGTCGAAGGCCTGCCCGCCGGCATGCAGCTGACGCCCAGCGCCGCCAGCGGTGGCCAGACGCGGCTCAAGCTGAACTGGACGCCCGGCCTGTTCGGCGCGCAAAGCGACAACCAGAACGGCGCCACGCCCGGCCGCTATCTGCTCAAGCTGACCGCCAGCGACGGCAGTGCCAGCTTCACGCGTGAGCTGGAGATCGTCGTCGCCAACGTCAACCAGGCGCCGGTGCTGCTGCCGATGCCGCTGCAGCTGGTGCCCGAGGGCCTGACGCTGGGCTTCAACATCCGCGCGACCGACGGCGACAACGACCCGACGCAGCTCGCGCTGATCTACGACGCCGACACGCCCGCCGGCGTGTTCTTCGACGCCGCCTCCGGCTACTTCGAATGGACGCCGGGCGCCGACATCGTCGACAACGCCACCGCCCTCACGCGCGCCTTCACCTTCAACTTCAGTGGCACCGATGGCCAGGCCACCGTGACCCGCTCGGTGCAGGTGCGGGTGTTCGACCTCAACCAGCCGCCCGAGATCGTGACGGCCAGCCATGCGCTGCTGGTGGGCCAGAGCTTCTCGCTGCCCGTCGTCAAGGGTGCGACGGCGCCAGTCGGCGCGCTGCGCGTCTCGGACGCCGACGGCGCCGCGCAGACCGCCGGGCTGGCCGTCAGCTTCCAGGGCCTGCCCGAAGGTGCCGTCTACGACGCCGCCAACGGCCGCCTGAACTGGACGCCCGGCCCCGGCCAGGTCGGTGACTTCACCGTGCTCGCCACGGTGGGCGACGGCCGCAACACGACCACCCGCAGCTTCGTCCTGCGCGTCGTCGCCGAGGCCGAGGCCAATGCGCCCAAGCTGCTGGTGCAATTGACGCCCAGCACACCGGTGCTGCCCGGCCAGGTGGTGCTCGCCACCGTGCGGGCCGATGCCTTCAGCCCCATTGCCAGCATCGTCGTGCAGGCGCGCGGTGCCGCGATCGGCCAGGCCGACTGGGTGCCCGTGACGCTCGACGGCCTTGGCCGCGTGCGCATCACGCCCAGCGCGCCGGGCCTCGTCGAGCTGCGCGTGACGGCCACCGACGCCGACGGCTTCACCGCCACGACGACACAGACCGTGCGCGTGCGCGACCCGCTGGACACCGCCGCGCCCACGCTCGCCTTCACCGGCGCGCTGGACACGGGCAGCCTGGCACCCGTCGTCATCACCAGCACGACCACGCTGAGCGCCCGCATCGCCGAGCTGCAGCTGATGGGCTATGTGCTCGAAGCCGCGCCCTCCAATGGCGACCGGGTGGATGAGTCCGCCTGGCGCACGCTCGCCGAGGGCAGCCATGCCGCCGCCACACTCAACGGCAGCATCGCACTCGCCACGCTCGACCCCTCGCGCTGGGCCAACGGCGTCTATGTGCTGCGCCTGCGCGGCTGGGATCTGACCGGCCGCACGACCGAGATCACCGCCCGCCTGTTGGTCGACTCCTCGGCCAAGCAGCTCGTGCAGGCCGAGGCCACCGACGCGGTCTTCCGCCTCGGCAACCACGACCTCGCGCTGACGCGCCATCTCGACGCCAACGCCGTCGGCGACTTCGGCAACTGGACGCTGCCGCTGCTGGACACCCGCCTCAGCCACGACCAGGCCGGCAGCGACAACCTCGGCGCGTCCGCGGCGTGGCGCCTGGGTGCGCGCGTCTGGCTGCAGATGCCGACGAGCCTGTCGACCGTCGGCGCGGGCATCAGCTACCTCAGCTTCAGCCTCGACACGACGAGCGAGGCGCTGTCCACCGACCCGACCTCGCCGCAGGTGCTGCGGCCCGTCTTCACCAGCAGCATCGCCGGCTGGACGCTGACCCCGCTGAACCCCAACCCCGACATGCCCGTCGCGCTGCAGGCCCAGGGCCAGCGGCTGCTGGACCGCAGCACCGCCCTGCCGTGGCAGCCCACCGGCTACGCGCTGACCGGGCCCGACGGCACGCGCTACCGCCTGGACGCACGCGGCCAGGTGCAGAGCGTGCGCTTCGCCGACGGCCAGCAATGGCTGGTGTCGGACGCCGGCGTGGCAATGGTCGGCAGCACCGACCCCGGCGAGCGCCTCGTCTTCGAGCGTGACACGCAGGGCCGCATGGTGCGCGCCATCGGCCGCGAGGCCGGCGGCAGCAACGCCGCACTCGTCTACCGCTACGACAGCCAGGGCCGCCTGGCGCTGGCGCGCAACCTCTACGGCGCTGGCAACCTCAACCAGAGCATCGGCTACCACCCCGACGGCTCCGTCATCAGCGAGGCCATCACCGCCCAGCTCGGCACCGCCGCCGGGTGGCTGGCCGGTGCCACCGCGCCCACCAACACCTGGAGCGGCAACCTCGCCGCCGGCACACCAGCGCGCTTCACCTTCGTCGCGCGCGACAGCGAACTGGCCAGTGCGGCCAAGACGCCCGGCGCCACTGGCGCCATCCTCTATGCCGTCGAAACAACCGCCGGCACCACGCTGGCCGTCGAGGGCGCCGTCGTGCTCGGCACGGCCAGCCACGGCGGCAAGACCGTCACGCTGCTGCGCGTGACCGAAGCCGGCCTCAAGCTGCTGACCCTCGCGGGCAGCGGCGCCGCCAGTGTCAAGGTGACGGTGGCCGGCGACCTGGACCGCGACGGCAAGATTGACGGCAGCGACTCCGCCGCATACGCCGCGGCCGGCGTGGACCTGAACGGCGACGGTTTCGCCAACGACACCGACCGCCAGATCCTCTACGCCAACTACGGCTGGCGCGCCAACCTCGCCCCCGTCGGCACGCCCAGCGCCCCGCCGGCGCTGACGCACACCGACCTCGGCAAGACCGTGGGCCTGGAGAGCGTGGCGCTGGACGGCGAGGGCGACGCCCTCTACTGGCGCGTGCTCTCCGCCACGCACGGCACCGCGCGCATCACCGCCGACGGCCTGTCGCTCGAGTTCACGCCCGAAGCCGGCTACGCGGGCCTGGCCAGCGTGACGCTGCAGGCCGACGACGGCTACTCGGCCTCCACGCCGATCACGGTCGGCTTCAACGTCAGCGGCGCCAAGCTGGTCGCACTGCGCGTGGACCGCCTGGCCATGCTCACCGCCGGCCAGACGCGCGCCTTCCAGGTGAAGGGCGACTTCGAGGACGAGACCGGTGTCGCGCTGACGGCGGCCTACATCGACTTCAGCGTCATCGACGGTGCCGGCTCGATCAGCGTCGATGCCCAAGGCTTCGTGCGTGGCACGGCCAAGGGCCACGGCATCGTCAGCCTGAAGGCACGCGGCATCGAGGCCATCAACGCCATCGCCGTGACGACCGACGGCTACGGTCCCTTCCTGGACGCCGACGGTTTCGAGGTGGGCGTCTACCCGCGCGCCATCGTGCTGACCCCCAACGGCCAGCGCCAGCTCAAGGTCACGCTGCCCGACCGCACCAACATCTCCGCCGGCAGCACCGGCACGCGCTACTTCGTCGCCGACCCGACCGTGGCCGAGGTGACGGCCGACGGCCTGATCCGCTCGGTGGGCCTGGGCGAGACGACCATCACCGTCGTGCACGAAGGCATGCAGCACGACATCGTGCTGAAGGTGCAGCAGCCCACGCTGGACACCGCCACGACGACCGCGGCCGGCGCGGCCGTGGCCGACGCCGCGGGCAACCTGCTGCTGGTGGCGCCGGGCGCGCTGCCTGCGGGCACCACGGTGTCCATCAAGGAGCGCCGCCTGGACGAACTCGGCATCCCGGTGCCGGCCGCCAACATCATGACCGCGCTCGGCGCGGTGGACCTGGACCTGAGCGGTGTCAAGGCCGAGCTGCCGCTGCAGCTTGCCATCAAGCTCAACCCGGGCATCGACCCGGCCACCGGCCAGCCCGTCACGTTCGAGGCCGGCGAAGAGGTCTTCTTCTGGCGCAAGGGCACCATCGCCGATGCCCAGGGCGTCATGCACGACACCTGGTGGCTGGTGGACAACGGCGTCATCGGCGCCGACGGCTATGCGCGCACCTCCAGCCCGCCGTACGGCGGCGCGAGCGGTGGCGGCATGCTGGTGGCCACCAAGCGCACGGTCAAGAACGAAGCGACCGGCGAGGTGGAAGTCAAGGGCGCCTTCATCGACTTCAACGCGATCTGGGCGCAGATGGCCTTCATCGCGATGGCGCCCAGCCCCATGATGGCCGTCGCGGCCATGGGCATCTTCGCCGCCGCCGCGTCGCCCGTGTATGCCATGAGCTACACGCTGGCCGGCAGCTACCAGGTCGACGTGCCCATCTCGGCGCTGACGCCCGAGAAGATCTCGCTGGAGTTCCCGCCCGAGCCCGAGGGCCCGGACTACCGGCCGGACATCACCGGCATGAACTTCGACCCGGTGACGCGCAAGCTCGTCATCACCGGCAACAACTTCTATCCGCCCACCGGCTCGTCCGGCAACTACCAGCTCAAGGTCTGGCTGGAGCCGCGTGGCGACCAGATCGAGCAAGCCAGCGACTACGGCACCTGGCCGGACCGCGGGCTGATCTGGCAGAGCTTCTCGCCGTGGAACGCGTCCGCCACCTCGCTGGAGATCACGCTGGACAAGGGTGTCGCGCTGTCGCAGCACATCGTGCACATCGAGCGCATCGCGCTGGTGCCCGACGCCAACGGCCTGTTCGAGGAAGGCGACTCGATCGAGAGCGAGCACGAGCACGCCTGGGAGGAAGCCGCCTACATCAACACGCTGGTGATCTCGGCCAACGAGATCAGCATCTTCACGCCGGCGTCGGACCATGTGACGCTGGCGCTCGTGAAGCGGCTGACCCAGGACGAGCGCGGCCAGCCGCTGGACTTCCGCGGCGGCCGCACCGACCTGATCGCTTTCACGGAAGACGCCACGCTGGCCTTCATCGCCGGCCGCAACGGGCGCATCTACGTGATGGACACGCAGACGCAGGAGATCGTTCACACGCTGCGCGTGGAAGGCAGCAATGGCAACCTGAACAGCATCCTCGTCGCCGACGGCTGGCTCTACGTCGCCGAGGGCCAGTACGGCAACGGCCGGCTGATGCGCATCAACGTCGACCAGACCTCCGCCGAGTTCCTGAAGACCCAGCAGCAGCTGCGCCTCTCGGCCGGCGCCACGCCGCTGGGCTTCGGCGACATGGCCATCAGCTTCGGCCGCTACCTGGCGGTGACGGCGCTGCACCAGTACGACGGCGTCTCCAACTGGCCCAAGCCCGAGCCGGGCGACGTCTACGTCATCGACCTGGCGACGCTGACGAACGATGGCTACGTCAACAACTCCATCGCGCTGAACGCGTCCAACTTCCCCGGCCAGAACGTGGGCCGGGCGCCCAAGTACATCACCGCGGGCAGCATGCCGGGCGAGTTCCTGCTGTCCAGCTCCAAGGACTACAACCACGGCATCACCGGCCTGGCCATCAACCTGGACGAGAACGGCAACCTGGCCGGCGGCGCCACCGCCTACAACACCAAGCTCACGCCGGCGGCGACCGACGGCAACTGGCTGCAGAAGCGCTTCCAGCAGAACATCCAGCGCGCGGCCGGCAACGTCGTCGTCACCTACGGCGGCGTCGAGTACGCGCTGGTGGCCGACTACAACTTCATCTTCAACGACGTCCATTTCACCGATTACGAGAACTGGGGCTTCGGCAAGCAGATCGGCGGCAAGATCGGCGTCATCCGCGACCCGTTCGGCCGCGCCGGCGGCCCGACCTACCTCGGCGCCACGACGCCCATCCCGGGCGGCACCATCGGCTCGCTGGCACTGTCGGTCGACGGCAGCCTGTCGGCGAACGTGTGGATCGACGAGTATTACGCCGGCGGCGGCTGGCAGATGTACCAGTCGCTGTTCGTCTGGAACGCCGAGCAGATCATCGAAGCGGCCATTCGCGCCGAGGGGCGCCCGACGTCATTCCCCATCGACCGCGACCGCGTCGGCGGCGCGACCGGCCCGCAGCTGGTGGTGCCGCATCGCTATGACGGCGTGGACGGCAGCAGCAACTTCAACTGGATCTACGGCCTGGGCAGCTACGTGCCGCCGGGCGCCATCATCGAGCTGAAGCAGAACGGCCCGTCGTTGCCGGCTATTCCGCCGGACCCGCCCGCCGAGTCGCTGACGTATTCGCCCGAGTCGGCGGAGCCCAAGCTCGGCATCCTGCAGACGCTGGCCATCCGCGCCGGCGCCGAAACGGTCTACCTGCTATCGGGCCTTTATGGCTCGATGCGAGGCGTCGTCGGCCTGGAGACCAAGGACCAGATCGCCACGATGAAGGAGGCGCGCGGGGTCCTCGACACGGTCAAGTACGACAAGTCGGCCGGTGCGGGCAGCTGGGTGGCCGGCACTGCGCTGAACGTCATCGAAGGCTTTGCAACCGGCTTGGTGGACCTGCCGCTGGAGTTCGTCGAAGGCACGTCCCGCATCGCCGCGATGATCCTGGCGGAGAACATCAACAACCTCAAGCAGATGGGCACCGCGATCGGCGTGCCGGTCGGCGATGTGGTCTACATCCCGCCGGACCTGCCGATGATGAGCCAGATGGCCCGTGCCTACGAGAACGGCGCCACGATGGGCGACCTGCTCAAGATGGCCGGCATCCAGACCGTGGCCGTGCACCCGGTCGGCGGCGCGATCCTGAGTGCCGAGGGCCTGGCGAAGTCGGCCAAGGCAGGCGACGTGGAGGGCATTCTTGCTTCGATACTCGGTCTTGGCCTGAGCGCCAAGATGGCCACGGCCAACTTGAAGTCCGTGGGCGTGGCGACCCGCGCCGTCATTGCCGAAGCGCGCTCTGCGCCCACGGCGGCGGCCGCGGCGGCCGAGGTTCTCGGCGCGAGCCGCAAAGCCGCGCTGAACACCATGCAGGAGGTCTACAACGCCTCCAAGTCGCTGAAACAGCGCCTGCAGAACCTGGTGGAGGCCAAGCAGAAGAACTCCAACCAGAAGGTGACCGAGGACGGCCCCAAGGGGGTCAGGCTGGATCCGCCGGAGCGCATCTTCGGCACGGCCCTGAAGGCCGAGCAGGAGTTGGTCAGCGCCTGGAAGAAGCTGACGTCCGCGCGGTCGCCGCTGGAGTCGCTCAAGGTGGCGATGGAATCCGGCGCGCTCGACGCCTGGAAGATCGACAAGGCCAGCATCCGCATGATGTCGGAGGCCGAGCTGGCCGCATCCAAGCTGCCGACGGAGAGTCGCGTTGTCGTCATGAAGCGTGGCGATGGTGCGTTTGCCGGTCAGGAAGTGCGTCTCATCATCGAGACGCCCACCCAGATGGCCAAGCTCTTCAACAAGAACCCGTCGGGCATGGCCGAAGCCATCGCCGCCTACGAGCTGCCGAACTATCAAAGCGCCAAGGGGCCCGGCCGCATCACTTTCGAGGAGATGAAAGGACAGCCGATCACCTTCTTCCTGCGGGAGGACATGCTGCTTACCGACCAGGGCTTCATGACCGCGCTGATGCATGAGCAGCTGGAGTACAGCCTGACGATGAGGGCCATCGAGCTTCGCGGCAGCCAGGGCATGCTGCGTACGGAGCTGCAGAAGATCATCAACGACGACCTGCACAGCACGGCCACGTTCACCAGCGACATGCTGACGGCCGAGCAACTGCTGGCCCGTTACGAGAAGGAGGCCTTCAAGGGCGAGCTGTTCGACCGCATCCGCAACATGGGCAAGCGGCACGAAGAATATGTAGGCCCGAAGCTCCGGGAGCGCCAGCCCAACGCCACCATCACCGAGCAGGTGCACTACGAACTCGTGGACACCGCCACGGGCAAGGTGGTCGGCGAGCCGGGCATCTTCGACTTCATCGTCGAGGACGCCGGCAAGAGCAAGATCGTCGAGGCCAAGTCCAGCTACGCCCGCGAAACCTTCCTGGAGGACGGCTACAACCTGGCCAACACGCTGACCGACCACCAGCGCATCAACTACCCGCTGATCAACTCCGGCAAGGTGCAGGTGCGCATCAAGGGCGACAACGGCGCCTACAAGGACGGCCAGATCCTGACCAACCTGGAGCACAAGACCATCCAGATGGAGCTGCGCAAGTACAGCGACAAGGTCAAGATGGAGCCCACGGACCGCGAGGTCCCCGTCCAGTACGACTTCTCGCAGAAGAACGAGCTGCTGCCCATCACCTACCTGCTCGACCAGGACATCGAGCTGCTCTCGGCCGAAGACATCGCGGCCCTGCTGCCCGTGGCCCGCGGCTACTGGCTCGCAGCCGGCATTCCCGAAGCGCTGCTGGACAACGTGTCCTTCAGCGTCGCCACGCTGCCGGTCGGCGTCGTGGGCCAGGAGTCCGGCGCCCAGATCCAGCTGTCCGTCGACGCCGGCGGCTGGGGCTGGTTCGTCGACGCCACGCCGGATCAGCAGGACGAGTTCAGCGCCACGCTGTCCAACACCTGGCTGGCGCCGGCCGACAGCGTCGCCCGCTCGCGCGTCGACCTGCTCACGGTGATGATCCACGAGATGGGCCATGTGCTCGGGCTGGATGACGTCATCGACGGCACCGCCGTGATGAGCGCCGCGCTGCTGCCGGGCATGCGCCACCTGCCCGGCACGCAGGACGTGGCCGCCTGGCTCGCCCTGCACCAGGCCGGCACGCCGGCCACCGCCGTGCAGACGCGCGAAGCGCTGCGCATCGGCACCACCACCACCGTCCGCACCACCCGCGCGGCCGTGCATGTGCCGCTGGTCGTGAATGACCGCCTCGTGCCCACGGGCCTGTCGGCGTGGAACCCGACAGGCAACGCCACCGAGACGCTGCCAGGCGGCTTCGCGCTGCACGAAAGCGCCACTAGCCAGACCCGCCTGGCGCAGGTCTTCCGCATTCATGCCGAAGATCAGGCGCTCAGCTTCACGGTCGATGCGCGCCAGCTCATCGCCAATCGCAGCGGCCCCGGCGACGCCTTCGAGGTGGCGCTGCTCGATGCCGACACCGGGCTGCCGGTGGCGGGCCACGTCGCGCTGAACGGCTCCGACGCCCTCGTCAACCTGCAGACCAACGGCACCGAACGGCTCGCGCCGGGCGTCACCCGCCAGCGCAATGCCGACGGTAGCGTCACCTACTTCGTCGCGCTGGCGCCTGAGCTTCTCGGCAAGTCCGTGCTGCTCAGTTTTGACCTGCTCGGCTTTGCCGCGCAGGACAGCATCGTCGGCGTCCGCGGCATCCACGTCGTGGCCGACGCCCAGGCCATGGACGACGCCGCCACTTTCGACGAGGACGCCGCCGCCGTCATCGACGTGCTCGCCAACGACGTGACGCTGGGCGCCGCAGTCGTGGTCGAGCAGGTCGACGGCCCGGCGCACGGCAGCCTCACGTTCGGCGCCGACGGCAAGTTCCACTACCAGCCGGCCGCCGACTTCCACGGCAGCGACGGCTTCAGCTACCGCTTCACCTTCGACGGCAAGACCAGCAACACCGCCACGGTCAGCTTGACGGTGCGCCCGGTCAACGACGCGCCGACCCTGGCCGGCCGCAGCGTGGCCGCGCAGGCCGGCGTGCCGCTGAAGCTCAACCCGCTGAGCACGTCGTTTGACGTGGACGGCGACGCGCTCACCGCCGCGGTGGTCGACGGCCCGGCCCATGGCGTGCTGAGCGTGCTGGCGGACGGCAGCTTCAGCTACACGGCCGCCCACGGCTACGCCGGCGACGACAGCTTCAGCTACCAGGTCAGCGACGGCCAGGCCCACTCCGCGACGGTCACCGTGTCCCTCTCGGTCACCAGTGACGCGCCGGCCAACCAGGCCCCGACGGCCACCGACGGCCAGGCCGCCGGCACCGAAGACCAGGCGCTGGCACTGACCTGGGGGATGTTTTCCGTCGTCGACCCCGACGACCGGCCGGACCTGCTCAAGGTCGAGATCACGGCCCTGCCGGTGGAGGGTGAACTGCAACGCCGGCAGCCTGACGGCAGCTGGGCGGCGGTCGCACTGGGCGAACGCTTCAGCCAATCCGAACTCGCCGCCCGCGGCCTGCGCTTCCTGCCGGCGGCCAATGCCTCCGGTGGCGCCGGCTACTTCGTCACGGGCGAGGGCAACCGCCAGTCGCACTACGCCCACATCGGTTTCAAGGCCTACGACGGCGAGCTCTACAGCCCGGCGGCGCGCCTTGTCATCGACATCGCCGCCGTGGCCGACACGCCGTCGCTCACCATTACTGGCGGCAACACCGCCACCGGACTGGAGGACGCGGCCCTGGCCCTGCACGCCATCGTCGCCGGCCTCGTCGACAACGACGGCTCCGAGACCTTGGTGCTGACGCTGACCGGTCTGCCGGACGGCTTCACCCTCTCCGACGGCACGCGCAGCTTCACGCCGTCCGCCACGCAACGCGTCGTCAACCTCGCCGGCTGGCAGCTCGACGCGCTCGTGCTGACGCCGCCGCGCGACTTCAACGGCAGCGTGGCCTTGCAACTCCAGGCCACGGCCATCGAAGGCGCCACCGGCGAGTACGCGACGACGACGCAACTGCTGACCGCGCAATTCGTCGCCGTGGCCGATGCGCCCAGCTTGACGCTGAGCCCGCGCGATGTGGCCGTCAGCCGTGAGTTGGTGGCGACGAGCTGGGAAAGCGCGGCGAACGCCAACACGTCGGCGAGCGTCGTGTCCGGGCCGACGCTGGAAGGCTGGACGGTGAAGTCGACGACCTCGGGCAAGATCGCCGCGTTCGAGATACAGGCTGCCAGCGACCGTGTCAGCAACCTCAACGGCAACCTCATCACCGTGCAGCCCATGGCCGGCAACGGCAGCCAATGGCTGACGCTGCGCAATGGCCGGGCGACCCTGGCCTACCAGGTCCTGGGCATTGAACGTCTGGTCGACACCATCGATGGCGCTCGCTACACCCTCGGCCTCGACTACGCAGGCGGCCTGGGCCTGACGGCGGCCAACAGCGCCATCGGCATCTATGTCGATGGCGTGAAGGTGGCCGGCTATGCCACCGCCAGCCCGGCCTCGTCACTGAACTGGGAGACGCTGAGCTTCAGCTTCGACGGCAACGGTCAGGCCCGGCGCATCGCCATCGTGCTGGAAGGCGGCGATGCCATCGCCGGCGGCGCGGTGCCGCAACGCGTTGCCAACATCGACGACATCCGCATCGTCGAGACGCTGCCCCTCGGCATTGCCCGCGTCTACGGCCTCGCCAACACGCCTGTCGCCCTGCCCAAGATCGCCGCTTCACTGACCGACACCTTCGGCAGCGAGACGCTCGCACTGACGCTGATCGGCCTGCCCACCGGCGCCGTGCTCAGCGACGGCACGCGCAGCGCCACGGGAGGCTCGGCCGTCGATCTGACTGGCTGGAACCTCGATCAGCTCAGCGCGACCCCGCCGGCCGGCTTCACCGGTGACGTCGGTCTGACGGTGCGTGCAGCGAGTGCCGAGACCAGCAACGGCGCCAGCGCCAGCGTCAGCCAGAGCTTCGTCGTGCGCGTGCTGCCCGGCACGCCCGTCGCGACGCCAGCGGGGATCAACCCCTTTGTCACGACGGCAGCGGCGGCTCAGGCAACGCAGACCACGGCTGGCAGCCAGGCCGTCCACCCCTCCCAGGCGACGCTGGCGCTGCTGGGGGGAGACCGCGGCTATCTTGGCGCAGCGGCCGAACCGGCCCCGCTGCCCAAGACCGCCGCGGAGGTTGCACAAGCCGAAGCCGAGCGCGCCCGCGCGATGAGCGACGCTTGGCTCAAGGAGCTGGAAGAGCGAGCCAAGCACCAGTGGCAGCAACTGGTGGGCGGCAAGTGAGCACGGTCGCGTCACCCGTTCCGGCTTCGCCCGCCCCCCCTCCCGGGGGTGGGCGGGGCAACCGCCCCTCCCTAGCATCCCCGAAATTGCGCGAATGATCACAGGCCTATCCATGAAGCATCTGACCCGTTCCTGTTTGTCCACCCTCGGCCTGTGCCTGGCGCTGGCGAGTTCTTCGGCGTTGGCGGGCACGGTCGAGACCCGCTTCGGCGCGCTCGACGGCCTGGGCATCGGCCTGAGCCACGGGGCGACGTTCGCCGTCGACGACCTCGTCAACCCGCAGCCCGATGGCACCAACGACTGGACCGATGGCGGGTTCACGGCGTCCCTCGGCGTCAGTTGGAGCGGCACGCTGACGGGGGCGTCGTTGCAAATCTTCTCTGGCGGTTGGGGCCTGGAAGGCGATGCTGGCGTCTACCTGAACCACCAGCTGGTGGGTTCACTGACGAACACGGATGGCGATGTGAACGGCCTGGGCAGCAACGTGGCCTGGCTGGACAGCTTTGACCTGGCGGCGTTTCTGGGTGCCATCGGCACCGACAACAGCATCGAAATTCGCGCCACGCCGGGTGATGGCGGCAGCCTGGGTTACATCAAGCTCACGCTGCAAACCCGCGACGCCACCGGCAACACCGTCCCCGAACCCGCCAGCCTCGCCCTCGCCGGCGTGGCCCTTGCCGGCGCCCTGGCCACGCGACGCCGCCGCACCCCTGGCGGCTGATCCAGAATCGAGGCCCCCCGGCCTCGCCCCGACGCATGAACAACGACCTCAGTCTCTGGGACGGCGCACTGCTGCTGCCCGCCAGCTTCGATCAAGCCTGCCTGGGCCTTGAGCGGCTGGAGGCCCAGCGGCCGGGGCCCAACCCCAAGTTCCTCGCCTTGGCGCAGGCGCTGCAGGCCCAGCCTCGCGTGGATGCCGGCTGGTCGGCCCCGCTGGTCGAGCGGGTGCGGCGTGCGCCGGAAGCGGTCTGGAACCTCAGCCTGCCTGGCGACGATCTGGTCTCCGCTCTGCAGGCCGTCGTCAACCAGGCCACCGCGCTGGGCCTGGTTGTCTTCTCCGAGCCGTTGGCCATGGTGTTCCTGCCGGGCGGTGGCGTGCTGCCGCCCGAGATGCAGCCGCAATGGGCGGAGCTGACGGCCCAGCTGCAGGACTCACCGCCGCTCACGAAGACCGAGGTGGCGCAGCTCACCGCCACGCTGCTACGCGAGCGGCTGGCGCCCCATGGCTTCGTGCCTCGCATGATCGGCACGGGCTGGGATGCCGGGTTCGTGCGGCCCACGCTCGACGGCTACCAGAGCGTGCAGATGCGCGTGACGGGGAGTGGCCCCGATTTCAAGTGCATGCTGCGGTGCGGCCATCGCAGCGACGAGGTCGAAGCGATCTTCGAGGAGATCTTCGGCAACGAGATCCGGATACCGGAGACCTTCTGGTTCCACCCGACCGCGTTTGTCGGCGCCAAGTCCGGGTCGGTGCCCATCGAGAACTCGGGCGAAATCCGGGCACTGCTCGACCTCTTCGACCGCCACGCCCTGCCGGTGCTCGAACTGGCGCGCCAGCCTGGCGGCCTGGATCAGGTCATGAACCAGCCGCAGCTGTTCCCGTTCGACTACCCAGGCCTGCATCCGCTAGCGTCGCAGAACCTGGCCGATGAATATGTCTCCTATGGCCGCAACCTGAGCCTGAAGCCGCTGATCGTCGCCTGGCTGGCCAGGAACCCGGCCTTCGAGGATCGTTTGGCCGCGCTGCGCACGTTCGTCCAGGGGCGTGCCGACGTGTCCGAGGCCGACATTGCCCGCGTCGTGGATCATCTGCGCGCCTTGCCGGCTTGATACCAGCCGGACGCCAGCTCCGGGGTGCCGGCACCCGCCGCGTCACCACCTGCCCTGTGTTCGACCCACACCGCTGACTCCGCCTTCGTGCCGCGCCTTCCCTCCTCCCTCGTGATCCTGGCGCCGGCCCTGCTGCTGTGCGCGGCGGCCGCCTCCGCCCAGACGCTGCCCGAACTGGCCGCCCGCGCGCTCGACGCCGACCCCGCCGTGCGCGCCAGCAGCGCCTCGATGCGCGCGGCCGAGGAGCGCCTGTTCCAGGCCAAGGCCGCCTATGGTCCGACGGCCAACCTGACGGCGACGACGAATGAGACGCGCTACCGTGAGGCGCCCGCCGGCGAGATGCGGCCGTTCAAGTCCGACCAGTACGTCGTGCAGGTCAACCAGCCGCTGTGGCGCGGCGCGCTGTACCCCGCGATGCAGGCCGCGCGCAGTCAGCTCGAACAGGCCGACAGCGCACTGATGCAGGCCCGGCTGGAAGCCCAGCAGCGGCTGGCCGAGGCGGTGCTCGAAGTCTTCAAGGCGCGCGACGTGCTGGCCCATGCGACCGCGCTCCGCGAGGCCTACGGCGAGCAGCTGGCGGCGGCGCGGCGCAGCTTCCAGGTGGGCCGCGCCGCGGCGCCCGAAGTGCGCGAGGCCGAGGCGCGCGTCGACAACGCGGTGGCCCAGGTGCTGGCCGCCGAGGCCGAGCTGGACCTTCGCCAGCAGGTGCTCGCCGAAGTGGCTGCCGGCCCGACGCCTGCGCTGCTGGCGCGCGCCGTCGCGGCCGAGGCGCTGCCACCGCTGCCGGCCGACAGCGTGCTGGCCTGGCTGTCCCGTGCGGAGGCCGAGAGCCCATCGCTGCGCCAGGCGCGCCTGGCCGTTGAGGCCGCCGAGGCCGAGACGCGCAAGGCATCGCTCGCGCACGCGCCGACGGTGGACATCAACTACAACTACACCCACTCCAAAGACACCGGCACGGTGACCAGCATTTTCCCGCGCCGGGGCACTTCATCGGCCGTCGGCGCGACGTTGACCATCCCGTTGTTCGCCAGCGGCGCGACGCAGTCCAAGGTGGCCGAAACGCTGGCACTGCGCGACAAGGCCGCCGGCGAGCTGGACCTGGCGCGCCGCACGCTGGTCATCGGCGTGCGCCAGGCCTTCGTGGCGACGCTGTCGGCGTTGTCGCAGGCCCGGGCGCTGGGCACGGCCGAACGCTCGCAGGCGCTGTCGGTGCGGGCCAACCAGCGTGGCTTCGAGGTCGGCATCAAGACCAACGCGGACGTGCTGGAGGCCCAGGGCAAGCTCTTCGAAGCCCGGCGCGACCTGTCCCGCGCGCGGCACGACGCGTGGGCGAGTTATTTCAGGTTGAGGGCGCTTGCCGGCGCGCTCGGCGAGGGCGACTGGCAGGCGCTGGATGCGCAGTTGGTGGCGCACCAGCCGAACGAGATGGGTCGCGCGCGCGACCGGAGCGGGTCATGAGCGACCACGAGGTCGTGCTGCCGCCGCCATCCGCGACACCCCAGGCCGCCGAGCTGGCGCCAGCGCTGGCGATGTGGCTGCAGCGCCTGCATGCCGCAGGCCTGGCCTGCCAGGGCGTGGCGCTGTACGCGGCCGATGCGGCCTGGCGGGCACCCTTCGAACGCGAGGACGTTGCCGGGGCCTGGGCCGAGGCGCGCGTGCGCGTCACCCGCGACAGCCCGGTCGCCCTGAGCCGGGTGGCGACGGGTGAGCTGCTGGTGGGCACTCACCTGGCGCTGCCCAGCGGCCAGCCCGGCATCGTCGGCGCGCTGCTGAGCCCGCCGCACAACGACCGCAGCCTGCAGCTGCTGCTGCTGTCGTTGGGCTGGCTGCAGCTGACGCTCTCCGCCGCCAGCCTGGCGCACAACCAGCGCGCGGCCGAACTGCTGGAGCTGATGGGCCATGTCGCCTCGCAAAAGGAGGCGCGCGGCGCGGCGCAGGACTGGGTCAACCGCACGGCCGCCTGGGCGCGCCGCGAGCTGCCCCCCGAGGCGGAGCTGCGCCTGTCGCTGTTCGAGGTGCGCCATGAGCGCGCACGCTGGTGGGTGGCGGCCGACGTGGCGCATGCCGAGACCGGCAGCCCGGCCGTGCGGGCGGCCACGGAGATCGCCCAACGCGCCTTTGTCGAAGGCCGTGAGTTGGTGGAGCGCGAGGTCTGGGCGCTGCCGTTGCTCAACCAGGGCGAGGTGGTGGCCGTGCTGGTCGCGCAGGGCCAGACGCCGCCCGCAGCCCAGCAGGTGTTGCGCACGAGCGCGGCGTTGGCGGAGCCGCTGCTGCGCCACTGGCGCACGGCGGAGCTGCCGCTGCCGGTGCACGCCTGGCGCGCGTTGCGCCGCGTCGGCGCGCGGCTCAGCGGCCCGGGCCACTGGGCCTGGAAGGCCGGCGCGGCAGCGGCCGTGCTGGTGCTGGCCGTGTTGCTGCTGGTGCCGGTGGACGACCGCGTCACCGCGCACACCGTCATCGAGGGGCGCACGCGCCAGCTCGTCACCGCGCCTTTCGAGGGCTTCATCGCCGAGGCGCTGGTGCGGCCGGGTGACCGGGTTCGGCAGGGCCAGGTCTTGCTGCGGCTGGACGATCGCGACCTGAAGCTGGAGCAGGCCAAGCTGCGCGGCGAGCGCGACCAGGCCGCGGGCAGGCTGCGCCAAGCCATGGCCGACCGCGAGGCCGCCGGCGTCGCGCTCGCCAGCGCCGAGCTGCAGGGCGCCGAAGGCCAGCTCGCGCTGGTGGAGGCGAAGCTGGCACGCGCGCGGCTGGTGGCGCCCATCGACGGGCTCATCGTCACCGGCGACTGGGTGCAGCAGGTCGGCGCGCCGGCCGAGCTGGGCAAGGAGATGTTCGAGATCGCCTCCGAGGGCTACCGCGTCGTGCTGCATGTGCCCGAGCACGACATCGCCCGCGTGCGCACCGGCCAGCGCGGCGTGCTGCGCCTGGCTGGCCAGCCGCAGGACGGCCACGACTTCGAGCTCAGCCGCGTGACGGCCACGGCCAGCGTGCAGGACGGCACCAACGGCTTTCGCGCCGAGGCCGCCTGGGTGGGCGACGTGCCGCCGCTGAGCCCCGGCATGCAGGGCGTGGCCAAGGTGGTGGTCGGCACGTCCAACCTGCTGACGATCTGGACGCGCGAGTCCCTCGCCTGGCTGCGGCTGAAGCTGTGGCAGTACTGGATCTGACATGAAGCCCCTCGCCCAGTCTTGCCCCGCTGCACGCGGGCAAGCCCGGTCGGGCTCCCTCCGGGACGGCGATGCTTGCGGCATTGGGCCGCAAGCACATCGCCAGTGCGGGCCGGCTTGGGTGTGGCCCGGCGCTCGACCCGCATCTTGTTGGGGGTGCTGACATGCAGGCGCTGCTCTCCGAACACTGGCACGCGCTCCGCCATCTGAGGCCCAGGCTCAGAGACGGCGTCGAGCCGCTGCACCGCCGCCTGCGCGGCCGCTCGTGGGTGCTGCTGTCCGACCCCGTCAGCCAGCGCTTTCACCGCATGACGCCCGAGGTCTGGCGGGTGCTGTCGCTGTGCGACGGCCGCCGCACGCTCGATCAAGTTTGGGATGCCGCCTGCGCGGCGGCCAGCGAGGACAACGCAGACGGCGGCGCCAGCATCTCCCAGCACGAGCTGGTGCAGCTGGTGTCGTCGCTGCATTCCAACGACCTGCTGCAGACGCAGGTCTCGCCCGACGCCGGCGAGGTGTTCGAGCGCTTCGAGCGCCAGCGCAAGGCCAAGTTCAAGCAGAACTGGCTGAACCTGATGAGCCTGCGGCTGCCGCTGTTCCACCCCGATGCCTGGTTCGACCGGCAGACGGCACTGGCGCGGGCGCTGTTCAGCCTGCCTGTTGCGCTGCTGTGGCTGGCCCTCGTCGTGCCGGCCGCCGTGCTGGGCGCTCAGCACTGGCAGGCGCTGACCGAGAACCTGTCGGACCGGGTGCTGTCGGCCAGCAACCTGCTGCTGCTGTGGTTCGTCTACCCGGTCGTCAAGGGCATCCACGAATGGGCGCACGGCCTGGCGGTGAAGGCGCGCGGCGGCACGGTGCGCGAGATCGGGCTGCTGTTCATCATCTTCACGCCGGTGCCCTATGTGGACGCCACCTCGTCCTATGCCTTCCCGTCCAAATGGGCGCGCGCCCAAGTGGCGGCCGCCGGCATCCTGGCCGAGCTGGCGCTGGGCGCGGTGGCCGTCTATGTGTGGCTGGCGGCCGAGCCGGGGCTGGTCACGGCCATCGCCTACAACGTCATCCTGATCGCCGGCGTGTCGACGCTGCTTGTCAACGGCAACCCGCTGATGCGCTACGACGGCTACTTCATCGCCACCGACCTGCTGGAGCTGCCCAACCTGGCGCAGCGCGCGCAGGCCTACTGGGTGTATCTCAGCGACCGCTTCCTGTTCGGCGCCAAGGATGCCGAGCCGCCGCTGGCCTCGCAGGGCGAGCGCTGGATCCTGTTCCTGTACGGCGCCATCGCGCCGGTCTACCGCTTCCTCATCACCGTCGGCCTGATCTGGTTCGTCGCCAGCGAGTACCTGCTGCTGGGCGCCCTGATGGCCGTCATGGCGGCCTGGCAGGCGCTGGTGGTGCCCATCTGGAAGGCCTGGAAGCACCTCGACGAAGGCGGCTCGCTGGCGCGCCAGCGCGAGACGTCCAAGCGCCGCGCGCTGCTGTTGCTGGCCGGCGTGCTGGGCTTCCTGGGGCTGGTGCCGCTGCCGTTCTACTCGGTGCACCAGGGCGTCATCTGGCTGCCGGACGAAGCGCTGGTACGGGCCGAGGCGCCGGGCCAGATCAGCGCCGTGCAGGCCGACGCGGGCAGCGCCGTGGCGCGCGGCGCGCCCATCCTGAAGATCGACAACCTGCCGCTGCAGGCCGAGCTGACGCAGGCCGCCGCGGCGCTGGCGCAGACCGAGGCCACGCTGCGCCGCGCCGAGGTGGCCGAACCGGCCAAGGCCATCCCGCTGCGCACCGAGCTGGCCGCAAGGCAGTCCCGTTACGACGAGGCGCGTGCCCGCGTCGCCGCGCTGGACGTGGCTGCCGGCAGCGCCGGCCGCTGGGTGCCTGACGCCCCGACCGAGCTGACCGGCCGCTCGGTGAAGCGCGGCGAGCTGCTGGGCTACCTCGTCACCGGCCCGACGGACCGCGTGCGCGTGGCCGTCACGCAGGAAGACGCTGGCATGGTCAAGCGCCGTGCGCAGGCCGTGCAGGTGCGCCTGATGCAGGCGCCGCACGCGATGCTGGATGCGCGTGTGCGCCGCGAGGTTCCGGGCGGCGGCTTCGAGCTGGTGTCGCCGGCGCTGGGCTCGTCGGGAGGCGGCGAGATCGGCGTGGACCCGGCCAAGGAGGGCGGCAAGCACAGCCTGCGCCGCGTGTTCGATATCGAGCTGCAGCTCGACAAGCCCTCGCCGAGCGCGGTGTTTGGCGACAAGGTCTGGGTGCGCTTCGACCTGGGCGCCACGCCGCTGGCAGCGCAATGGCTGCTGCGCCTGCGGCAGGCCTTCCTGGCGCGCCTCAATGTCTAGAGTGACATGCCCCTCGCCCGGTCTGGCACCGCTGGACGCGGGCCAGCCCAGCCGGTCCCCCGAGGGGACGGCGATGCTTGCCGGATCGACCGGCAAGCACATCGCCCACCGGGCCGGCTTGGGACGGCCCGGCGCTCGGCCTGAAATGCAGGGTCATCCACTGCGGGTGGCGCCATGACGGTCATGACGAGCGACCTCCGTTGGATTCGTGCGCTGGCCGGCCCCGAATTCCGCCGCGCCGACACGCTGCGTGACGAGCGCGGCGACGAGAGCGGCAAGAAGCTGGAGCGCTGGTTGCGCGACCTGCCGGGCTGGCTGCCGGTGCGCAGCGAGCCTGCGTCGCGCATTGCCGCGCTGAACGCCGCCATCGCCGCGCTGCCGCTGCGCGAGGCGAGCGAGGAGTCGCTCGTCCGGCAATTGCATGACGCCATGGCCGCGTTGCGCGCCGACGCGAACGACGACGCTGCATTGGCCCGCGCGCTGGGCGCCGTTGGCGAAGCCGCCCGCCGCACGCTGGGCCTGTGGCCCCACCCGGTGCAGTTCGCCGGCGCGCGCATCCTCATCACCGGGCGCCTGGCCGAGATGCGCACCGGCGAAGGCAAGACGCTGGTCGCCGCGCTGGCCGCCACCGTCATGGCCGCCAGCGGCGCGCGGGTGCATGTCGTCAGCACCAACGACTACCTGGCCGAGCGCGACTGCGAGGAGATGCGGCCGCTGTTCGAGTTCTTCGGCCTGGCCGGCGGCTTCGTCAAGGGCGGCATGGAGCCCGACGAGCGCCGCACGGCCTACCGCCATGCCGTCTGCTACGTCAGCGGCAAGGAGCTGGTGTTCGACTACCTGAAGGACCGCCTCGCCGGCCACGGCCTGCTGCCCGGTCGCGTGGCAGGTGTGCGCGGCTTCGTCAGAGGCGACGCGCCCGAGCCGCTGATCCCGGCGCTGCATTTCGCCATCGTCGACGAGGCCGACAGCGTGCTGATCGACGAGGCGCGCACGCCGATGATCATTTCGCAGGAGGCCGAGGGCATCCATGAGCCGGCGCTGCTGGCCTGGGCCATCGGTGCCGCGCGGGCCTTGCGCGACGGTGAACACTTCTCGCTGAAGCTGGCGTCCCGCGAGGTCGAGCTGAAGCCCGGCGCGCTCGACGCCTGCCCGCCCCTGCCCGACGGCGTGCGCCCGGTCTGGCGCGCGCGGCCCTGGCGCGAGCAGCTGCTGCGCCAGGCGCTGACGGCGTTGCATTTCTACGCGCGTGACCAGCACTACATCCTGGCGCCCGGCGAGAAGCCCGAGGACGGCCTGAAGGTGCAGATCGTCGACGAGAGCACCGGCCGCGTGATGGCCGACCGCAGCTGGGAGCAGGGCCTGCACCAGCTCATCGAGGCCAAGGAGGGCGTGAAGCTCACCGCCGGCCGCGACACGCTGGCGCGCATGACCTTCCAGCGCTTCTTCCGCCGCTACTACCTGCTGGCCGGGCTGACCGGCACCGCGGCCGAGGCCGCGCGCGAGCTGTGGGCGACCTACCGGCTGCGCGTGCGCCGGCTGCCGACGAACAAGCCCATCCAGCGCCGCGCGCTGCCGGCGGCCTGCTTCGCTAACGCATCGACCAAGTGGCAGGCGGTGGCCGACGACGCCATCGCCGCCGCCGCGCGCGGCCAGGCCGTGCTGGTGGGCACGCGCAGCGTCGAGGCCAGCGAGGCGGCCGCGGCGGCGCTGGCCGAACGCGGCGCCGAGGTCGTCGTGCTGAACGCGCGCCAGGACGCCGAAGAGGCCGCCATCGTCGGCCGCGCCGGCGCGTCGGGCCGCATCACGGTCGCCACCAACATGGCCGGCCGCGGCACCGACATCAAGCCCGACGCGACGGCGCTCGCCGCCGGTGGCCTGCACGTCATCCTGACCGAATACCACGAGTCCCCGCGCGTGGACCGCCAGCTCTTCGGCCGCAGCGGCCGCCAGGGCCAGCCGGGCACGGTGCGGGCGCTGGTGGCGGCGGATGATCCGCTCTTCAGAACGCTGCCGGCACCGCTGCGCGCCGCGCTCGCCCGCGGCCAGGGCCTGGCGCTCGCCGTGCGCATCGCCCAAGGCGATGCCGAACGCCGCGCCTGGCAGATGAGAAAACAAACCTTGCGCCAGGACCGCGAACTCCATCGCATCATTGGCATTGCCGGTTCCACGACATGAAGCCCACGCCCCTCCTTCTCTCCCTGCTCAGCCTGCCCGCCGTGGCGCAGGACTACGACTGCATGATCGAACCCGCCCAGACGGTGGAGATCCGCAGCCCCGTCGTCGGCATCCTGGAGCGCGTGCACGCCCGTCGCGGCGAGGCCATCCGCCAGGGCCAGGTGCTGGTCAGCATCGAGAGCAGCGTCGAGTCCAGCGCCGCGGAGTCGGCCAGGGCGCGCGCCGAGGCGCAGGGCCAGGCCGAGATGTCGCGCGCCAAGGTGAATGCGCTGCGCGAGAAGGCGCGGCGGCTGCAGGACCTGCTGGCCGAGGAATTTGTTTCAGCGCAGGCGGTTGAAGACGCGCAGGCCGAACTCAAGTTGGCCGAGGCCGAACTGAAAACGGCCACGGAGAACAACCAGATTGCCCGCCTCGACCACCGCCAGGCCGTCGACCAGCTGCGCCGCCGCCAGATCCTGGCGCCGTTCAGCGGCGTCGTCGTCGACCAGTACCTCTACCCCGGCGCGCTGATGGACAGCAGCGACACCAAGAAGCCGGTGCTGAAGATCGCGCAGACGCATCCGCTCAAGGTACAGGCGCTGCTGCCCGTCAAGGCCTTCACGCGGGTCAAGCCGGGGCAGATGGTCAGCGTGACGCCCGAGGCGCCGTTTGCCGACAAACCCATCCAGGCCAGGGTGCGCACGGTGGACCGCGTGCTCGACGCGGCGGCCGGCACCTTCGGCATCGTGGCGGAGATCGACAACGCCAAGGGTGAACTGCCGGCGGGGCTGCGCTGCAAGGTCAGGCTCTGATCTTCATGCTCAAACACCTGCTCGCCCCGCTGCGCTGGACGGTCCGGGTCTTCTTCGCGCTGCTCATCCTCTTCGAGGAATGGGGCTGGGAGCCGCTGCGGCGCGTCTTCGCGCTGATCGCGAAGCTGCCGGTCATCCGGCAGTTCGAGGCGTTGCTGAAACGCCTGCCGCCGCGCTGGGCCTTTGTCGTGCTGGTGCTGCCCAGCCTGCTGATCCTGCCGGTCAAGCTGCTGGCCGTGTGGCTGGTGGCCGAGGGCCGCGTGACGCTGGGTATTGCCGTCATCGTCGCGGCCAAGTTGATCGGCACGGCGCTGCTGGCCTGGTTGTTCCAGCTCATCCAGCCCGCGCTGATGCAGCTGCCGTGGTTCGCCCGCGTGCATGCACGCTGGACCGCCTGGAAGGCCGAGCTGCTGGCCTGGGTGCGCGCCAGCGCCGTGTGGCGCACGGCACGGGCCATCAAGCTGCGCGTCAAGCGCCTCTTCAGGCGCGCACGAGAGGTGCCGCCGGCCTGAACTGCAGGCGCTGCTCGCGCTGCGCGTCGATCTCGGCGCGGATGGTCGACAGCTCGGCCTGGCGCTCGTCGCGGTAGAAGAGGTTGTAGGCCTCGAACGGGATGAGCCGGCCGTCGGGCCGGGCGATGTGGATGCAGCTCTTCTTCAGCGCGCGGATGTCCAGCGATTGCGCGTCCATGAACTGCACGATGAGCACGCGGAAGACGTCGCGGTAGCTGAGCTGCGGCGCGTCGATCTTGGGCAGGCAGCACAGTAGCTCGGACAGGCAGTTGGACTGGCTCTCGGGCGAGTGGTTGGTGGAGAACAGCTTGAAGACCGAGGCCTTCAGCGCCGGGTCGCCCTCGAAGACGATGGTGCTGCGGTCGCCGCTGAGCAGCGTGGCTGCGTCCAGATAGCGCGTCAGCGGTACCAGGCCGTTGGGGCCACGCAGCGCGTAGGCCATGGCGAGCGTGTCGGGGTTGCAGGGCACCGGCAGCACGTCGGCCAGCGTGAAGATGCCGCTCTGCTCGGCGATGCGGCGGCGCAGTTCGCTGACGGTCAAGCGATGCTTCGCTGCGTCGTAGGCCTCGACACGGCCGGCGTTCTGGATCGGCTGCAGCGTCACGCCGCGCACGCAGCTGTAGCGCTGGCCGTGGCGGATCACGTCGCCGATCTCGTCGTCATTGATGCCGCGCTTCACCGTCATGACCAGCGTCGTCGAGATGCCCAGCGCGTCCAGCCGCGCCAGCGCCGCGTCGTGTGGCCCGCGCAGGTCGGCGCCGCGCAGGTCCATCAGCGCCTCGCGCCTGAGCGAGTCGAACTGCAGGTAGACCTCCAGCCCCGGCGCATAGCCCGCCAGCCGCTCGGCGAACGCGGCGTCCTGCGCAATGCGCAGGCCATTCGTGTTGACCATCAGGTGCTTGATGGGCCGGGCCTTGGCCGCGTCGAGGATGTCGAAGAACTGCGGGTGCAGCGTCGGCTCGCCGCCGGAGATCTGCACGACGTCGGCCTCGCCCTCGCTGGCGACGACGGCGTCCAGCATCGCGATGACTTCTCCCATCGTGCGGTGCGACAGCCGCTCCGGCCCCGAACCCGCGTAGCAGGTCGGGCAGCGTAGGTTGCAGTGGTCGCTGATCTCGATGAGGGACAGGCAGCTGTGCTGCATGTGATCGGGGCACAGGCCGCAGTCGTAGGGGCAGCCGTACTTCATCGGCGTGGCAAAGCGCTGCGGCATCTCGGGCGGCTTGACGAAGACCTCGCGGCATTGGCGGTAGTAGCCGGCGTCGTCGCTGACGAGCACCCGCTCGGTGCCGTGGGCGGGACACCACTTGTCCATGTAGACCCTATCGTCCTTGATGACGATCTTGGCTTCTACGGGGCGCAGGCAGGTCGTGCAGACCGACTGCGTCGTGTCGTAGAACAGGTAGGGGCGGACCTTGCGTGTCATGGCGTGGCCAATCGAGGTGGGCGGCGCCAGGCGCGCAGCACGAGGGGCGTGTAGGTGGCCAGCGCGACGAGGCAGGTCCACTGGATGCCCGACAGGCCCAGCGGATAAGCGACCGGCACGGGCTTGAGGAACTCGACGGCGAAGCGCCACAGCAGGTAGGCGCTCAGGAACAGCTTGAACGCCAGGCCCGGCGTGGGCAGGCGGGCGCGGTGCAGCGCCAGGCCCAGCGGCAGCACCACGGCGATCTCGTAGAGCTGCGTCGGGTGGCGCGCAACGCCGTCGCCGAAGTCCACGCCCCAAGGCAGCGAAGTCGGCAGGCCGTAGGTGTCGTCATGCAGGCCGGCGAGAAAGCAGCCCACGCGGCCGATGCAGAGGCCGATGGCGATGGGCAGTACCATCGCGTCGCCGGTGCTGCGGGTCTGGCCGGTCAGCTTCTTGGCGATCTCCACGCCTATCAGTCCGCCGAGCAGGCCGCCGACGATGCTCTGCCCCGGGAACATCAGCGCCCCGCCGCGCCACATGGTCAGTGCCACGTCCGGCCGCTCGATGAGGAAGACGAGCTTGTTGCCGATGGCTGCGCCGATCAGCAAGCCCACCAGCAGGCCGAAGTTGCCCGGCGCCAGTGCGCCGCCGCGCTGCTGCTGCCGCATCGCGCGCCGCCACAACGCCGCGCCGACGGCCATGCCGGCGTAGGCAAAGGCCGTGTGGACCCAGGCGGCGGTGGTGGCGTCGGTGATCAAGCGTCGCGCTTGAGCATGCGCGACAGCTTGCGCGCGCAGAGCCAGGTGAGCATGCCGCCGATCAGCAGGCTGGGCACGGAGATGATGAGGAAGGCGCCCGAGTAGTTCTCGACGCGGCTGGAGAACATGTCGGGCAGCGTCATCACCGTGAACGCCGCGCCACACAGGCCCGCGAGGCCGAAGCCCAGCGTGGCGACGATCAGCAGGCTGATGAGCACCATCCGGCCGAAAGAGGTTTGGGCATCCGTGCTCATGCCACCGCTCCGCTCAACAGCGCCTGCACGCGTGTCTTGAGGCCATCTGGGGACACGGCCGTCGTCGGCAGCGCTTCACCGACGTTCAAGGACACCCGGCTCCAGAACCCGCGCCGCAGCGGCTTCGCCATCGCCTTGCCACCCTCGACGCGCGAGAAATAGCTGCCCCACAGATTGCCCAGCGCCATCGGGATGACGGGCACGTCGGGCATGCCGTCGATGAGCTTCATGACGCCGCCCTTGAACGGCTGCAGTTCGCCGTCGCGCGTGATGCCGCCCTCCGGGAAGATGCAGACCATCTCGCCGTCGGCCAGCACGGCGCGGGCGGCGGTGAAGGCGGCTTCATAAGTCGCCGGGTCGGTCTTGGCCGGTGCGATGGGGATGGCCTTGGCGAGCCTGAACATCCAGCCCAGCACCGGCGTCTTGAAGATCTGGTGGTCCATCAGGAAGCGGATGGGCCGCGGGCTGGCGGCCATCAGCAGCACGGCGTCGACGAAAGAGACGTGGTTGCAGACCAGCACCGCCGGGCCGGTGGTGGGGATGCGCTCGTCGTTGACGATGCGAAAGCGGTAGACCAGCCGCGTCAGCACGAAGGCGACGAAGCGCAGCAGGTACTCCGGCACGATGAGGAAGATGTAGAACGCCACGACCGCGTTGGCGATGCCGACGGCCAGGAAGATCTGCGGGATGCTCAGGCCCGCGCTCAGCATGACGCCGGCGATGACGCTGCTCGCGATCATGAACAGCGCGTTCAGGATGTTGTTGGCCGCGATGATGCGCGCCCGGTGCGTGGGCTGGGCGCGCAGCTGGATCAGCGCGTACATCGGCACGCTGTACAGGCCCGCGAACAGCGCCAGCAGCGTCAGGTCGGCCAGCACGCGCCAGTGCGCCGGCACGCTGAGGAAGGCGCCGACGCTGTACGGCGCGCTTGCGGCCAAGCCGCTGGCGGCGAAGTAGAGGTCGATGGCGAACACGCTCATGCCGATGGCGCCCAGCGGCACCAGGCCGATCTCGACATGCCGCTTGCTCAGCATCTCGCACATCAGCGAGCCGATGCCGATGCCGATGGAGAACACCGCCAGCAGCAGCGACGCGACCTGCGGGCTGCCGTGCAGCACTTCCTTGGCGAAGGCCGGGAAGTTGCTGAGGAACACCGCGCCGAAGAACCACATCCACGAGATGCCCAAGAGGGACCGGAACACGGCCAGGCCTTCATGCGCCAGCTTGAGGTTGCGCCAGGTCTCGGTGATGGGGTTCCAGTTGATGACGAGATCAGGGTCGGTCGACGGGCTGGGCGGAATCGCTTGCGCGGTGGCGCGGCCCAGCACGGCGAGTGCCAGGCAGGCCCAGGCCACATGCTGCGGCCCGACGACCGGCGTGTCGACCAGGATGCCGCCCGCCAGCTGGCCCAGCAGGATGGCCACGAAGGTGCCCATCTCCACCATGCCGTTGCCGCCGGTCAGCTCGCGCTCGCTGAGCTGCTGCGGCATGTAGGCGTACTTGACCGGGCCGAACAGCGTGGAGTGCAGCCCCATCAGGAACACGCACAGCAGCAGCACCGGCACGTTGGCCGTGTAGAAGCCCCAGCCGGCGATGGCCATGATGGCGATCTCCAGGCTCTTCACCAGCTGCATCAGCCGGGCCTTGTCGTGCTTGTCGGCGAGCTGGCCACTGGTGGCCGAGAACAGCACATAGGGCAGGATGAACAGCGCGCCGATGACCAGGCCGGCGTGGCTGGGCGGCAGCCATTCCAGCTGCAGCTGGTAGGTGATCATCAGCGTGAACGCGAACTTGAAGACGTTGTCGTTCGCGGCGCCGAGGAACTGCGTCCAGAAGAAGGGCGCGAAGCGGCGCTGGCCCAGCAGGGCGAACTGATTGGGATGCTCGGTGCTCATTGCTGGACGAGTTGTGAGGGTTGCGAAAGGCCGGCGCGCGGCAGCCAGGCGAACATCGAGTCCACGGTGACCGTGTCGATGTGCCGGGTCATGCGCCGCGCGGTCGGATGATCGTCGAAGGCGATGTTGGCCTGCGTCAGCCGGCCGCCCAGCCGCTCCAGCGCGGACAGGCGCAGGTCGGTGGGCTGGTAGCCCTGGGCCTTCAGCCAGGCCTGGGCGTCGCGGCGGCTGTTGACGTTGGGCGCGGCGGCGGCCGCCAGCGTTTCGAGCACCCATTGGTTGCTTTGCTGGTAGGTCGTCGCGAACGGGTAGGCCACCATGCTGTAGCGGCGCTCGTTCAGCCGCGCGACGCGGGCGTTGTCGGCCAGCACGGGCAGCAGCGCCTGCTGCAGCTCGGGCTTGAGCACGACGAAGGCGGCGTCGTAGCGGTGCGGGCGGTCCAGGAAGAACTCGCCCAGGCCTTGTCGGTACAGCGCCGCGTGGTCGGTGCCGCAGTGGTTGAGCTTGTGCATCACGCGCCAGACCGATGGTTGCTGGTGGGTGTCCTTGTAGACAAAGCCCAGGTGCGACCACTGCAGGCCGTACTTGCTGAGGTCCTGCCCCGCGCGGGCCAGGATGGCGACCTGGGCGCCGCTCGCGTCCAGCTGCCGTGCGGCGGCCTGCGCCAGGCTCAGCCCCTGCTCGACCTGCTGCGTCGTCTGCGCCTTCTCCTCGCAGGGGCGGCCGGCGTGGGCGGCCGTAGTTGCGGCCAGCAGCACCAGCGCGGCGGCGCGCCTCACCGCGTGACCTGCTCGTTGTGCAGCAGCGCCTTGCCGATCTCGTTCGGGATGAAGGCGATGACCTCGCCGGCCACCGACAGCACCGTGCCCGCACCGATGACGCTGACCGCCACCGCCGCGCCGGTGGACACGACCACGCCCTTGGCAAGCTGGCCGGACGTGCGCAGACTGATGCGGGCACCGTCCGACGCGCGCTCCAGCACCCAGACCGTGACGCCGCCGACGACCTCGACGCTGACGACCACCAGCGTCACGCCGGCCGACAGGATGGCCGAGGGCGCCACGCTGAGCGCCGCGCCGGTGGCGCTGACGGCCACGACGGAAATCGCCACCGGCGCCACGGAGATCGCGCTGAGTTCGGATTGCGCGTGTGCCGAGAGGGCCAGCGACAGCGCGAGGGCGGCAAGCAGGGGTTTCATGGGGTGGGTCCTTTTCACAGCGTTTCGGTGTCGCCGGCCATCGCGTCGCGGCGGCCTTGCATGCGGGCTTCCATCAGGTCGGCCTCGTGCGCGTCGCGCAGCATCTTGGCCAGCGTGAAGACGTTTGAAATGAGGTACAGCCAGCAGACGCCCAGGTAGGCCTTCCACACCGGCTGTATCTCCATGCGCCACAGGCCCCAGCCCGTCAGGCCCATGGCCAGCACGAAGCCGGCCCACACGACGACGCGCCACATGGGGGTGTCGACCTGGCGGCCCTGGTTGTCGCGGATGAACTTGGCCAGCGCGAACGCCGTGGACAGGCAGAACACATAGCCCATCACCATGAAGGCGCGGTCCAGATCCTGCCCCGGCAGCCAGGCCAGGCCGGAGGCGCACAGCAGCACGCTGATGCCGAACGAGACCCAGACCTGCAGGCGCCAGGCGCTGGTGTCGCGACGGATGGTCATTGGGGAAGGCATCTCAAGAACTCCCTGTGGTTTGGAATGGCCGCGATCTTGCGTGAAGCGGCCGGTGTCGGCCTCGGGAATAGTTCCGAGGCGCGTGGCAAGCGCCGAAAGGTAGCGCTTCATGACACCGACGGGCGTTGGAAGTGCGCCCGGGTGGCAAAGACGGCCGGTGACAGGCGCGCGCCGCGCCACCGGGCCAGGCGCTTGAGGGCCAGGTCGAACAGCAGCGGGTTGTGCTCGCGCAGGGCATCCAGCGCGGGCGCATCGGCGGCGTCCAGTAGGCCGGCGCTGACGAGGACAGGCAGGCGCACCGCGGCGGGGATGCCCGGCAGCGGGTAGTCCGAACCGTGCAGCAGGCGCGGATGCCAGTCCTGGCGCGTGAGCAGCGTGCGGCCCACGTCGGGATGGCGGTTGGTCTGCAGCGCGACGGAGATGTCGCCCAGCAGCCGGCCGTCCCAGTCCTCGTCCATCAACCGGGTGAACAGCGAGAAGGCCGGCGTCTCGCGGGGACGTTTCTGGTCCAGGTCCAGCGCGTTGCCCAGGGACGCGCAATGCGCGATGACCACGCGCACGCCGTGTTCGAGCGCCGAGCGCACCAGCAGCGGGTTGCCCAGCTCGTCGCGGCCGGCGCCGGGCACGGCGCGCTCCTCGCCGCAATGCACGATGACGGGCAGGCGCGCGGCGGCCAGGCGGTCGTAGAAGGGTCGCAGCCTGGCATCGCGCAGGTCGATGTTCATGCTGGACGGCAGCCACTTCAGGGCGACGGCGCCGCCGGCCAATGCCGCGTCCAGTCGCGCCAGCGCATCGGGCCGGTAGGGGTGGATGGACGCCACCCAGGCGAAGCGCTGCGCGTGCTCGGCGGCGATGCGGGCCGCATAGGCGTCGGGCACATGGAAGGTGGTGTGCGCGGCATGCGGTCGGCCGGCGCTGTCGCAGGCGTGGTCGAAGGCGAACAGCATCCAGCGTGCGCCTTGCGGGAAATCGGCGGCCAGTGCGCACAGGCGCTCGACATAGGCGCGGTCCACGCTGGGCGCATCGGCCGGCACGCAGGCGGCGTTCAGGATGAAGCGCTTGCGCAGCATCTCCATCGGGTGCCACCACTGGCTGAGCTGCGCGTTGACCGTGCAGCCCGAGCCGGAGTCGCCGGTGCCCAGCAGGTGGGTGTGCACGTCCCAGAGCTGCTGTGGATCAAGGCCAGCGAAGGTGCGCTCGACGAGCGGCCGCAGCGGCTCCGGCAGCCCGCCGCGGCAGGGGTTGAGCAGGCCGGCGCGGGCCGGGCCGGCGAGGGAGGTGAACAGGCCGGCGGCTGCGCCGCAGCACAGCAGATGGCGTCGGGTCAACATGACGATGGCGCTCGGGCAGTGAAGAAGGCCGCGAGCTTCGTGGCGAGGCGGGGCGCCGGCCGCGTTTTTGTCGTGCCGGCGCGGCGGTTGCGTCCGATGGGGGCGCCATGCGCTACCGTTCGCGCCCATGTCGAGCACCCAATCCCTCGTCGCGCTGATCAAGGGCGAGTTGAAGAGCCAGGGCATCAGCTATGCGGAGCTGGCCCAGGCGCTGGACCTGTCGGAGTCCAGCGTCAAGCGCATGCTGGCGCCGGGCGGCGAGATGCCGCTGTCGCGCGTGGACGAGATCTGCCGCGTGCTGAAGCTGGAGTTCGCCGAACTGGCCAGCCGCCTCGCGGCCCAGGCGCCAACGCAGCGCGAGCTGAGCCTGGAGCAGGAGAAGGCCGTCGTCGCCGACCCCAAGCTGCTGCTAGTGGCCATCTGCTGCCTGAGCCTTTGGGCGCTGGAGGACGTGCTGGCGCGCTACCGGCTCAGCGAGGCCGACGCCATTGCCGCGCTGGCCAAGCTGGACCGGCTCGGCGTCATCGAGCTGCGGCCGGGCAACCGCTACAAGCTCAAGGTCGCCAAGACGCTGCGCTGGCGGCCGCAAGGCCCGGTGATGACCTTCTTCCGCGAGCGCGTGATGGCGGACTTCTTCGCCGGTGGCTTCGACGGCGAGGGCGAGCTGCTGACGCTGGTGCACGGCGAGTTCGGCGCCGGCCATGCGCGCGAGCTGGCCGAGCGGCTGCAGCGCGCCGCCGACGACTTCGCGCGCCAGCACCTGCTGGACCAGAAGCTGCCGTCGGCCGAGAAGCGGCCCTACAGCGTCGTCATCGGGCTGCGGTCGTGGGTGTTCGAGGCGTTCCGGGATCTGGAGCGGCCAGGACTGGGCCAGCGCAAGGGCGAGATTGGCGGCGCGCGGGGGCCTGGCCGGGTTGGCGGCTAGGCGCAGTGCGCGGCCAAGGCCCTTCGCCTTGGCAAGCGCTGCAACGACGCGGCCGGCGCGGCGAGGCCTCCGCCCGAAGGGGCATCGCCTGGCCACGACGGGTGGCGCGTCATCGCGCAGGCCGGGTCGGCCAGGGGATGACGCGCCGTCAAGCTTGCCCTTGTGCTGACCCTGCTCACCAGAACTCCCAACGCCCGGTCCGGATGACCCAGATGCCCAGCAGCCCGTTCGTCACTGCGTGCGCGATGACGGCCGTCCACAGCTTGCCGGTCTGACGGTAGAGCAGCGCATACGCCAGGCCGGCGACGATGGCGGCCAGCCACAGCGTGTGGGCCAGCGTGAAGACGAAGGTGGACAGCGCCACAGCCTTGAGGCCGACGGTCTGCGGGTCGACGCGCTCGAAGCCGGGGTGCTGGATCCAGCGCATCAGGAAGCTGCGCCAGAACAGCTCCTCCATGACGGGCACCACCAGCGCCGCGCCGGCCAGGCGCAGCGCGATCAGCGGCCAGATCGGCTGGCCGGCGCTGTCCAGCGGCACGAAGGTGGCGGTGGCGGAGCCCAGCTGCATCCAGGGCGCGTCCAGCTGCACCCAGATGGCGAAGACGGCGATGCCGACGACGACCGCCCAGCCGGTCTGGCGGGCGTCGGGCAGGTTCTGCCGCACCAGCTCGCCGTAGCCGCGCCAGTACCAGGCCAGCAGGCCGCCGACGATGACGGTCTGGGCGCCGTAGATCCAGCGCGCGTCCACGCCCAGGTCGGCCGGCAGGTAGCCCCGCAGCGCCAGCAGGGCCATGAAAACGACGAACGGGACGCAGCGGGCGAGGGCGGCGGGGCTGAGCGCGGGCGTGTCGGCGGGCATGTGGCGCCAGCTTAGCCCGAGCCCATGGCGGCACAGGCCGCCGCGGCCCCCTAGACCTCAGGGGTTGGCGGCTTGCAGCAGCCCGTCGCTGAGCGCCGCGAACACGCCGTTGGTCCAGCCGAAGCCGTCCTGCGTTTCGTACTCGCCGCCGCCGCCGGGGCGGTCCTCGGCAACGTCGTACTTCTCCAGCAGCCGGCCGGTGGCGAGGTAGACGCGCTGCACGCTGGTGCACCAGCGCCGGGCGATGTCGCGGGCCAGCGTGGTGTGGCCGTAGCGGGCCAGGCCTTGGGTCGCCATCCACTGCAGCGGCGCCCAGCCGTTGGGGGCGTCCCATTGCTGGCCGGTGGCCAGCGCCGTCGTCAGCAGGCCGTTGGCGCCGAGCAGATGGCGCTGGACCTGCGCCGCCATGGCGTCGGCCTGGGACGGCGTGGCCAGGCCCAGGTAGAGCGGCACCAGCGCCGCGGCGGTCAGCGGTCGGAGGTCGGCGGCGTTGCGCCAGTTCAGGTCGGCGAAGTGGCCTCCCATCCCGCCATCCTTGGCGCGCCAGAAGCGGGTTTGCAGCCACCGGGTGCGCGTGGCGGCGCGGGCCTCGAAGGCGCTGGCGGTCGCCGTGTCTCCGGCGCGGGCGGCGCCCAGCGCGATGGCGCCTTCCAAGCCGGCCAGCAGCGCGTTGAGGTCCACCGGCGCCAGCGCGGTGGTCTCGATGGTGGCGATGTCGGCCGGGTCGGCGCACCAGCGGCCGGAGAAGTCCCAGCCGCTTTCGGCGCCGGCGCGCAGGTCGCGCCAGACCTGTTCGTGCGGCCGGCCGCTCGCTTCGGCGGTCTCGACGTCCTCGCGCCAGCTCTCCTCGCGGGGCGTGTCGCGGTCGTCCCAGTAGCGGTTCAGCAGCGCGCCGTCGACGGTGCGCAGCGCGCGGCGATGGGCGTGGTCCGGTGCGAGCGTGGCCTCGCCGTCCATCCAGAAAGCGTGTTCAGCCTGCAGCGATGGCAGGTGCTTGGCGAAGCCGGCGGCCGGGTCGTCGGCATGCAGCAGCTCGACCATGCGGAAGAAGAACGGCGGCTGCGAGCGGCTCAGCATGTAGCTGCGGCTGCTGTTGGGGATGAAGCCGTAGCTGGCAATCAGGTGCGCGAAGTTGGCCAGCATGTGCTCGGCCAGGTCGCGCCGCCCGTCGGCGACGAGGCCCAGCATCGTGAAATAGCTGTCCCAGTAGTACAGCTCGCGGAAGCGCCCGCCGGGCACTACGTAGGGCCGCGGCAGCGCGAGCAGGCTGTCGCCCTCGGCAGCGGTACGGTGCTCGCGCACCAACAGCGGCCACAGCGCGCGGATGTGCTGGCGGATGTGCCCCGGGTTCGTCGGGCGCGGGCCGGCGGGCTCGTCATGCCCGGGCAGCACGAAATGCGCTTGCACGAAGTCGGCCAGCGAGAAGCCGGGCGAGTGGCGCTCGACGTCAAAGCGGGCGCGGATCAGCGCGGGCGCCGCCTTGGGGCGCGCATCGACGAAGCTCTTGCCGTCGGGGAAGACGCGCGCCATCTGCACGGCGACGAACAGCTCGCCGTAGAGCGCTTGGGGCGTGGCGGTGGCCAAGGGCTCAGCAGGGCTCGGGCAGGAAGAGGTCATGACGCAAGACGCCGGCGCAGCCGGGCGAGGGAGACGGCGAGGGCCGCGACGGGCACGAGCAGCAGCGCAAAGGCGGTCGCGCCATCGAAGGCGACGAACAGCCGGCCGGTGATGAAGCTGCCCAGCGTGCCGCCCAGCGCGGAGAAGACGACGATGAGGCCGGTCATCGCGGCGTGCTGGCGCTGCGGCAGCGCACTCAGCATGGCCGAGTTGATCGCGGGGTAGATGGGCGCCAGCAGCAGGCCCGTCAGCGGCAGCAGGTAGGCCGCGGGCGGTGCATTCAGCCAGCCGGCGTCGGCGCCCAGCGGCGTGATGTTGCGGGACAGCGGCAGCGTGATGAGGATGAGCACCGCGATGCCGACGAGGCAGGCCATGACGACCGCGAACCAGCCCAGCCGGCCGATGACGGCCGCGCTGGTCAGGCGGCCTAACGCGGTGGTCGCCGGCATGATGACCGCCAGGCCCACGCTCATGGCGGTGGGCAGGTGCAGCACTTCGTTGTTGAAGCTGGGCAGCCAGGTGGAGATGCCTTGCTCGATGAGCACATAGAGGAAGGCCGACAGCAGGAACACGGCGACGAGGCCCATCTTCAGCAGCGGCGCCATGGCGAGCAGGTCCTGCCGCAGCGTGGTGTTTGGCGACTGGATGGGGCCTTCGTCCAGCGGGCTGACGAGCAGCAGCACGAAGGCCGCCGCGGCGATGCCAGCGAGCACCGGATAGACCTGCAGCCAGCCGGTGCCTTGCGCGCGGGCGGCGTTGCTGAACAGCAGGAAGCCGCCCAGCACGCCGACCATGAACAGGCCTTCGAGCAGGTTGGTGAAGCGCGCGTGGCCGGCCTTGTCGTGGGTGACGAGGCCGATCATGGAATAGGCCGAGACCTTCACGAGCGCGAAGCCGGCGCCGAGGGTGCTGAACAGCAGCTTGATGGCCCAGAACGCGGAGAGCGTCGGCATCAGCGCGCAGGTGACGCCGACCGCAGCGACGGCCAGCAGCATGGATTTCTTCAAGCCCAGCCTGGGCAGGAGCGAGGCCACCAGGAAGGACGTGATGGCGATGGGGAGGTCTTTCCAGGCGTCGAGCAGCGCCGCGTCTTGCCTGGCGACGCCGAGGGTCTGCACGACCAGCAGGTTGACGGCACCGACGCTGTTGAGCAGGGCGCCGAAGAGCATGTAGATGAGGATGACGGCCAGCTTGATGCGCAGCGTGCTGGTGACTTTCCCGGCTGTGCGCGGGGAGTGGAGTTGGGTTGTCATGGGGTGCTTTCAACGGGCAATCTATGGGAGGTGCCTCGTTGCGCCTGGTTGATGCCGAATGTGGTGCCGGGAGTCCGCCCCGGCGGGCGGGTAACTTTCTTCTGCGGCGCCAGAAGAAAGTCACCAAAGAAGAGGCGCTGAACCGCACACGATCGCGACGACGCCATGAGCGGCGCGCGAGAACGCCCACTGGCATTGCGCCCCGACGCGAGCCGCTGCGCTCTCGCTGCTGTCCCTATGACGAGCACCATCCACCGTCCCTTCACGCCGGTTAACGCCGGCTGCACGCCGGGCTTATCAGCGAATGCGAATGCGGCGTCGCTGGGGCGACGCGTCGGACGGGTCAGCGCGGCTGAATGCGGCGCCCGAGCGCCGCTGTTTTGGCATTCCTCGTGAGCCCGGCGTGCAGCCGGCGTTAAGCGGGCAGGTGGTGCGATGGATGGTGCTGGTGACAGGGACAGCGGCGAGAGCGCAGCGGGTCGCGTGTGCGCGACAGCCGTTGGGCTGCTGCACGGCGCAGCTCGTGCATGTGGTGCTGGTGTGCGGTTCAGGGCCTCTTCTTTGGTGACTTTCTTCTGGCC
>NZ_LMFP01000001.1:49235-549327 GCF_001426885.1 Pelomonas sp. Root1444
CCTAGCGCCCCATTGCTCCAGACATCAACCCAGCGCATCAACCCATACCCCGTCAAAACTCAGAACTGAAAGCCGACGCTCAGCTCATACGCCCGCCCAAACAACGGCCGCGCCAGGAACACCCCATCCTGCCCAACCCCTTGCCCCGGCACCCGGAAGTTCCCCTCCGTGAGCCCGATCTTGTTGGTGAGGTTCGTCCCCGTCAGCCGCACCTCTAACCCGTTGTCCATCGCAAATACCGCGCCCGCGTCCACCGTGCGGTAGGCCGGCAACTTCAACGTGTTGGTCTGGTCCGCGAACCGCTCGCCCACATGGCTGAACGTCGCAAACGCACGCAGCTGGCCGAAGCCCGTCTGCGTCTGCCAGCTCGGCGTCAACCGCGCCTGGAACTTCGGCGCGCGTTCCACGCGGTTGCCGGTGAACTGTTGGAAGTCCTTGTACTTCGCGTCCTGGAAGTTGCCCGTCGCCATGATCTCGAAGCCTGCGCCGGGCCGCAGCGCCAGCTCGAACTCCACGCCCGTCGCCTTGCTGTTCGGCCGCAGCACCACGTTGCCTGCGTTCGTGAACTGCTGCGTCTGCGAGTTCGTCAGCCGGTTCTGGTACGCCGTCAGGAAGGCGCTGTACAGCTTGGTCGCCGTCTTCAGGCCGATCTCGTATTGCGTGATGTCCTCGACCGAGTCCTTGGTCTCGTTGGCGCCGCGGCCGCGCAGCACGTCGAAGTCGGGCAGGCGGTGGCCCTTGTTGGCACGGATGAAGGCGCTGAACTCGCGGCTGAACGCGTAGTTGGCGCCGGCCGTGAAGGAGCTGCGGCTGAGCTTGCTGTCGATCAGTGTTTGCGTGCCGTTGAAGTACGACAGGTTGTTGTTGTAGATCGTCGTCGGGTCGGCATCGAGGTCGCCGTTGCTGACGTTGGCGATGGTGCCGGTGATGCGCTGCGTCTCGCGGCGCGCGCCGAGGTCCACGCGCAGCTGCTTGTTGATCTGCCACTCGTCGGCGATGAAGAAGGCGTGCGTGTCGCCGCTGTAGTTCGCATCGAGGTTGAAGGAGAACGGCGGCGTGACGTAGCCGTTGCGCGACGCGCGCACGCCGTTGTCCAGCTGCACGTCGATGAGGCGGGCGTGCGGCTGCACGGTCATCAGCTGCGCCTGGCCCAGCGTCCACACGTCGTGCGAGCTGTAGCCGGCCAGGTACAGGCCCACGGTCAGGTTGTTGCCCGGCGCGATCTCGCGCGACAGGCGGGTCTCGTTGCTCGTCGAGCGCAGCGCCTTGTCCACGGCCCACATGCCGTTGACGATGACGGGCGTGCTGCCGGCCACCGCGCCGCCGCCGTTGGTGAAGGTGGCGGTGCCGGTGGTGGCCACGCCGCCGGCCGCGGCGACGACTGCCGCATCGGCATTGGCCGCCGTCACCTGCGACGTGATGTAGCTGGAGAGCAGCTGCGGGTTGGCGCCGGAGAAGAGGGCGTAGGTCGGTGTGTCGCCGGTGGTGTGGCTGAGCTTGTTGGTCAGCGTCCAGTCGCCCAGCTTGGTGTCGAGGTTGGCGCCATAGGTCTGCACGTTGGCACCGCGGCCTTCGGCCAGGTCCTTGGTGATGGCCTCGCGCAGGATCTCGGGCCGGCCGTTGGGCAAGGTGCGGCCGGTGGCGCGGCCGCCTTCGAGCACGATGTGGCGCAGCTCGTTGCCGTAGAAGTAGTCCTTGCTGGCATTGAAGCCGGGATAGCTGGACACGCTCTTGCCGTCGGCACCGCCGACGACCGGGATGGCGGTGATGAAGGCGTTGCGGTCGCGCAGCGCGCGGGCATAGAACTGCAGGCTGCCGCCTTCGAGCTTGCGGCTCAGCACCACGCTGGCCTGGCCGCCGTCGTCGGCCGGGAACTGCGTGTCGCGCACGCCGTCGCTGCGGCGCCAGAAGCCGCCCACCATCACGTTCCACTGGTCGCTCAGCTTGCCGGCGTAGACGCCGTCGATGCGCTTCAGGTTGCCGGTGCCGGTGGTGATGCGCAGGCCGGCCTCGGGGCTGCGGCCGTCCTTCTGGATGAAGTTGACCGTCACGCCCGGCTGGCCGCTGCCGAAGATGGGGCTGGGGCCGCCGCGCAGCACTTCCATGCGGTCGATGGTGTCGTCCAGGCGGAACAGCTGCGAGTGCTCGAAGAAGGAGAGCGTGGGCAGGTGGTACAGCGGCGCGCCGTTGAGCTGGAAGGTCGAATAGGGGCCGTCGCCCGGCGTCGGGAAGCCGCGCACGCGGATGTTGGCGCCGGCCTGGCCGCCCGAGGTCTCGACAAAGATGCCGGGGACGGTCTTGAGGATGTCGGCGGTGCTGGTGGGCGCGGCCTGCTTGATCTGCTCTTCCGTCGCGGTGGTGATGGAGAAGCCGGCTTCGAGCTTGCGCACGCCCTCGCGGCGGGCGGTGCCGGTGACGACGACGGCTTCGAGTTCCTTCGTCTCCGGCGCTTCGGCGGCGGGTTTGGTTGCGGCGGACTGGGTGGCGTCCTGGGCGAAGGCGGCGCCGCACAGCAGGGCGGCGGCCAGGGCGGCCCAATGCGGGCGGAGGGCGGGGTGGCGGGCGCTGGCGCTGGCGCTGGCGCTGGCGCTGGCGCGCGGCGCGGCGTGGTGGCTTTGCATGGGTTGTCTCCGAGAGTTGTTCTGCGACACGAGTTGCCGGCGCGGCCGTCACCGACTTTCGATGGGCGGACTTTGCTGGCAAATGTTATCGATGTCATTTGGGTAAACACCAGTGTGGCGGCGGTGTGACATCGATGACATGGTTTGCGCTGGCGCGGCGATGCCGGGCGGCCTGCGCGTTCGGGCAGGCGGTGCATGGCCGCAAAGAAAACGGGCGCCCGAGGGCGCCCGTGTCACGGCGGCGGTTGGACCTCAGCCGAGTTCCGCCAGGCGCGCCTCGATGCGCGCCTTGGTTTGGGGCAGCGCGGCCGGCACCTTGGCGCCCAGCTGCGCGAACAGCTCGTCATGCAGCTTCATCTCGGCCTGCCATTCGGCGGCGTCGATGCGGGTGACGGTGTCGAACTGCGCCTGCGAGAAGTCCAGGCCCTGCCAGTTCAGGGCGCCGTAGCCGGGCGTCACGCCGAACACATGCTCCTCGCCGCCGCCGGTGCCTTCCAGGCGGTCCAGCATCCACTTCAGCACGCGCATGTTCTCGCCGTAGCCGGGCCAGACGAACTTGCCGTCGGCGCCCTTGCGGAACCAGTTGACGCAGTAGATGGCCGGCAGCTTGGCGCCCGAAGCCTCAAGCTTGGCGCCCAGGTCCAGCCAATGCTGGAAGTAGTCGGCCATGTTGTAGCCCATGAAGGGCAGCATCGCGAACGGGTCGCGGCGCACCACGCCCTGCTGGCCGGCGGCCGCGGCGGTGGTCTCGCTGCCCATGGTGGCGGCCATGTAGACGCCCTCGGTCCAGTTGCGCGCCTCGGTCACCAGCGGCACGGTGGTGGAGCGGCGGCCGCCGAAGATGAAGGCATCGATGGCAACGCCGGCGGGGTTGTCCCAGTTGGCGTCCAGCGCCGGGTTGTTGGTGGCGGCGACCGTGAAGCGGGCGTTCGGATGCGCGGCCTTGGCGCCGGTGGCCTTGGCAATCTCGGGCGTCCAGTCCTTGCCCTGCCAGTCGATGGCGTGGGCCGGCGGCGTGTCGGTCATGCCTTCCCACCACACGTCGCCATCGTCGGTCAGCGCCACGTTCGTGAAGATCACGTCGCGCTCAAGGCTGGCCATGCAGTTGGGGTTGGTGTGCGAGTTGGTGCCCGGCGCGACGCCGAAGTAACCCGCCTCGGGGTTGATGGCGTACAGGCGGCCATCGGCATGCGGCTTGATCCAGGCGATGTCGTCGCCGATGGTGGTGATCTTCCAGCCGTCGAACGCGGCCGGCGGGATCAGCATCGCGAAGTTGGTCTTGCCGCAGGCGCTCGGGAAGGCGGCGGCCACGTGGTACTTCTTGCCCTGCGGGTTCTCGACGCCCAGCACCAGCATGTGCTCGGCCAGCCAGCCCTGGTCGCGCCCCATGGTGGACGCGATGCGCAGCGCGAAGCACTTCTTGCCCAGCAGCGCATTGCCGCCGTAGCCCGAGCCGTAGCTCCAGATCTCGCGCGTCTCGGGATAGTGGACGATGTACTTCGTCTTGTTGCAGGGCCAGCTCACATCGGCCTGGCCGTCTTGCAGCGGCGCGCCCACGGTGTGCACGCAGGGCACGAAGTCGCCGTCCGTGCCCAGCAGCTCGACGACCGGGCGGCCCATGCGGGTCATCATGCGCATGTTGACGGCCACGTACGGGCTGTCGCTCAGCTCCACGCCGATGTGGGCGATGGGCGAGCCCAGCGGGCCCATGCTGAACGGCACCACGTACAGCGTGCGGCCGCGCATGCAGCCCCTGAACAGCGCCTGGTCGCCGGTCTGCAGCAGCTCGCGCATCTCGGCCGGGGCCATCCAGTTGTTGGTCGGGCCGGCGTCATCCTTGTTCTGCGAGCAGATGAAGGTGCGGTCCTCCACGCGGGCAACGTCGCTGGGGTCGGAATTGGCGAGGTAGCTGCCCGGGCGCAGCTCGGGGTTGAGCTTCTTGAAGGTGCCGGCGGCGACGAGCTGGTCGCACAGCCGCTGGTACTCCTCGGCGCTGCCGTCGCACCAGTAGACGTCCGCAGCCTCGGTCAGGGCGGCGATGTCGGCCACCCAGGCGATCAGCCGGGCGTGTTTCACATAGGCGGGCAGGTTCAGGCGCAGGCCCTGCATGGCGGGTTGGTTCATGGCGAAAGCTCCAATCATGGGAATGTGTTTGGGTCAGCTGTCGCAAGCTGGCCCAAGCACACCGCACGCGGGAGGCGGATTGTCGAATCCAATGTAATCACGCCGTAACCGCCGAGGTCGGTGGGGTCATGCAAAACACGAATAAGCCCATGCGGACGCGGGCTGCAGCCCTATCAGGGCCGCGAAGTGGTGATCGGGTTTACGCGAAGTCCCGGTGAAACCTCATGCAACTCCGAGGGTTTGCAAACCCAATGGCGGGCGAGAACATCTCCGCCATTGAAGCGTCCGTCTTGAACGTCGAGCGCAAGCTGGTTTGTCGAAGGGGCACTGTCAGGGCCGTTGGCTCGAAGCTGGCGCATCCGCCATCCAGGGCGCGTCGACGTAGCCCCCGCGGATGGGGGTATGACCCCTAGTTGGAAGTTGTTCGCCTGGCGGCCTCACCTATGTTTCCTGCTCGGAGTACCGCACGGCTGGGGCCGTGCGGCCCGCAACAGGAGATGGCAATGGCTGGGTTTGCAGGGTTCCAAAAGGCAGCGCTGGCATCGGCCGTCGCCGTGGTCGGCGCCATGGCGGTTCCGGCGCATGCCGTGACCAAGGTCGTGGAGTTCAACGTGCTCAACGCCACGGCGGTGCTTTCAACCCCGTTCGCAGCCGGCGACACGCTGCTGTTGGATACGACGGTGACGCAGGAAACCGGCGCGATGTCCCAGAGCATCACCTTCACGCTGGGTGCGGGTGTCACCAGCCTGACCGGCCTGGCGTCATGGCAGCTCTCCACGGCCGCCGGGCTTGGCCCGCGCCTGGTGGGCGTCAATATCGACGTCTTCGACGCTGGCAACAACGTGGTCCTCAGCGATACCTTCGCGGGCGTGCTGGGCGGATTCGCCATGTCATCGCTGAACGGGTCGATCAGCGCCGGCACTTACCGCCTGGTGGCCACCGGCACGGCCGTGCGCGACACGGTGTTCAATGTGTCCGTCAGCGCCGTCCCCGAGCCGGAAACCTACGCCCTGTTCCTGGCCGGGCTCGGCGCGATCGGCTGGCTGGCAGGGCGGCGCGGCGTCCGCTGAGCGCCTGGGCGCCTGGGCGCCCAAGGCGGCGGCTTGCCGCTGGGCATGAGCGAACGCGTTGCAGGCCGGCCTCAGCCGTGCCAGCGCTTGGTGGCGCGGCGCACCACCTCGGGCAGCAGGTGGTTCTCGTCCTCGATGCGGCGCAGCCAGGCCGCGTCGTTGCCGACGCCATTGATCTCGCGGCGCAGGTATTGCAGCGCGGCCTCGGCGTGCAGGTCGCCGGCATGGGTGTCCAGCCGGCTCAGCACGGCGATGAGGTCGTCCCGCAGCACACGGTGCTCGCCGGTCTCGGGGTCGACGAAGGTGCCGTCCAGCCCGAAGCGGCAGGCCTGGAAGCGGTTGAAGGTGTAGGGCAGGTAGTCGTCCTCGCTGAGCGTGAACGGCTTCTCGACGGTGATCCAGCGCGCCAGGCACTGGATGAAGCCGGCGATGGCCGCAGCCTTCTCGATGGTCAGCGGCGTGTCCAGCACGCGGACCTCGATGGTGCCGAACTCGGGCTTGGGGCGGATGTCCCAGTAGAAGTCCTTCATGCCCGAGACGACGCCGGTGCGCGTCATCTTGGTGAAGTAGGTCTCGAAGTCGTTCCAGTTCTGCACGAAGGGCGCGCGGCCCGACAGCGGGAACGCGAACACCGAGTTCAGCCGCGCGGAGTCGAAGCCTGTGTCCTCGCCCTGCACGAAGGGCGATGACGCTGCCAGCGCGATCAGGTGCGGGATGAAGCGGCTCATGCCGTGCAGCAGCACCAGCGCCTCGTCGGCGCTCGGGCAGCCGATGTGCACATGCTGGCCGAAGATGGTGAACTGCTTGGACAGGTAGCCGTACAGCGACGACAGCTCGTGAAAGCGCGGCGTCTCGAAGATGCGTTGGCGCTTCCAGTGCTGGAAGGGATGGGTGCCGCCGCCGCACAGGCTCACATTCAGCCGCTCGGCGGAGTCCACCAACGCATCGCGGATCTGGCCCAGCTCCGACAGCACCTGGCTGAAGCCCTGGCACACGCCGGTCGACAGCTCGATCATGCTGCTGGTGATTTCTGGCGTCACGTTGCCGGGGATGCTGTGCTTTTTCATCAGCCTCAGCAGGTCGCCCGACACGGGCGCGAGGTCGTAGTCGTCGTTGTTGACGATCTGCAGTTCCAGCTCGACGCCGAGGGTGAGCGGCTGCGATTTCGAGAAGACGCCCAGGCTCATGACTTCGTTTCCTTGTTGCGCGGCGCCCGCTTGGGCGCGGGCGGCAGCTCGCCCGCCAGCCGCAGCGCGAACTGCACGGCGATGGGGCCGATCAGCTCCAGCACGGCGATGCTGGCCAGGATGATGGGAACGGCGCCGGCGGCCAGCTCGGGCTCGGCACGCATCAGCTCGCTGAGCATGACCAGCGCCGTCGCCGACAGCGGCGTCATCGCGATGGACAGCGCCAGGCCCTGGCGCCAGCTCGCCTTGGCCATGGGCGCGAGGGCGACGATGACCGCCGTCTTGGCCAGGAAGCGCGCGGCCAGCAGGGCCAGCGCCGCAAAGCCGCCGGCCACGAGGATCTTGGGCGTCCATGCCGAGCCGGCGATGACGAACAGCATCAGCACCAGCGCGCCGCCCGATGTGCCGAAGTGACGCGGCCACACCCAGGGGCGCTCGCTGGTGTTGCTCAGCAGCAGGCCGGCCAGCAAGGGCATCAGCAGTGTCGACACGCCGATGGAGCGCGCCGCGACGATGGCGAACGCGACCAGCCCGAACAGCAGCAGCGCGGCGCTCTCGTTGCGCAGGTCCAGGCGGCGCGCGGCGAGATAGGTCGCGCCGGCCAGCAGCGCGGCCACGCCCAGCGTCGTCAGCAGCGAGATCGCCAGGCCCGCCAGCGCCTGCGGCAGGCTGCCGCCGTCGTCAGCCGCCCACCAGGTGCGCATCAGCGTCAGTGCGACGACGGCATACAGCGTGTTCAGCGCCGTCAGCAGCGTGGCCCGCTGCGTGACTTGACCCTCGGCACCCAGCTCCAGCGCCACGCGGCCCGACACCGCGGCCGGCGCCGGCATCGCCAGGATGGCGCAGGCCACGGCCGTCTGCCAGCTGACATCGAACAGCCGCAGCACGATCGCAACCGCGACGGCGCTCAACAGCGCCTCGGCCAGGCTGGTGGCGGCCAGGCCCGGGTTGCGCTTGAGCCAGCGCAGGTGCACGCGGCTGCCGATCTCGAACAGCAGCAGGCCCAGCGCCAGGTCGGTCACCGTCTGCGCGGCGCCGCTCAGCGGCATGGCCACGCCATGGCCGAAGGCGGCGGCGAAGCAGCCCGCCAGCGTGTAGCCGACCACGCGCGGCAGCCGCGTCGTCGCGGCAATGAATTCACCGGCCAGGGCCCCGGCCAGCAGCACGCCGACGATGAACATCAGTTCGCTCGATGGGGTGACGGCGAGACCCGCCCAAACCCTGGCGCCACTGTCGAGTGCAGTCATGCGCTCTCCCTTGAAGTCTTTTGAGGCCGAAGCCTAGTTGCCCCACGGGGGCGCTTCTTGTAGGCGAAGACGCCGAAATGGCTGCCCCAGCCTCCCGGACAATGGGGTCATGCACCTGCTCAGTGTCAACACCGCCCGCGTCGAGCATTTCGTCGCCACCTCGGGCCTGGCGCTCGATTCCGCCATCCGCAAGCGCCGTCGGAGCGGCGCCGTCGCCGTCGGCCCGCTGGGCCTGGAAGGCGACGAGCAGGCCGACCCGACCGTGCATGGCGGCCTGGCCAAGGCCGTCTACGCCTACCCGCACGAGCACCAGGCCTTCTGGTCAACGGTGCGCGGCCAGGCCAAGGTGGCGGGGGCGCTGCAGCCCGGCGACATGGGCGAGAACCTGACGATCACCGGCCTGCTCGAGGCCAAGGCCTGGCTGGGCGACGTGCTGCGCTTTCCGGACTGCGAGCTGGTCGTCTCGGAGCCGCGCTACCCCTGCTTCAAGTTCAACGCCCACATGGGCTTCAACCAGGCCGCCAAGCTGATGGCGCAGAGTGGCTACTGCGGCTTCTACCTGGCCGTGAAGCGCGAAGGCAGCATCGCCGCGGGGCAGGACTTCGAGCTGGTCCCCGGGCCACGCGAGGTCGGTGTCGTCGAGCTGTTCAGGGCCAAGATGGGGAAGAAGCCCTGATGCGCCGCCGCGAGCTGATAGCCGCGGCGGGACTGTTTCCTTTCGCGGCGCAGGCGCGGCCGGTGCTGCAAGTCGGTCCGCGCCAGGCCGTCAAGTCGCTGGCGGCGGCCGCGCGCCAGGCCCGGGACGGCATGGTGGTCGAGGTGGACGCGGGCGACTACATCGCCGACGTGGCGGCCTGGTCGCAACACGACCTGACATTGCGCGCCGTGGGCGGCCGCGTGCGGGTCATCGCCGCCGGCGCGCATGTGCAGGGCAAGGGCCTGTTCGTCACGCGCGCGCAACGCATACGCATGGAAGGCTTCGACTTCATCGGCTGCACGGTGCCCGACCGCAACGGCGCCGGCATCCGCGTCGAGGCCGGCTCGCTGACGCTGGTGGACTGCAGCTTCCGCGACAACGAGAACGGCCTGATGACGGCCAACGACGAGGCCATCGAACTCGACATCGTCGACTGCGAGTTCGGCCCCATCCCGCTGCGCAGCGGTCTCACGCACAACCTCTACGTCGGCGCCATCCAGCGCCTGGCCGTGACGGGCAGCTACTTCCACGGTGGCCTGATCGGCCACCTGCTGAAGAGCCGCGCGGCCGTCAACCACATCCTCTACAACCGCATCACCGACGAGATCGGCGGCCGCGCGAGCTACGAGCTGGAGTTCCCCAACGGCGGCATCGCCGTCGTCATGGGCAACCTCATCATGCAGAGCTCCACGACCGAGAACCCGCACGTCATCTCCTTCGGCGTCGAGGGCGCCAAGTGGCCCCGGCAGGCGCTCTACCTGGTGCACAACACGCTGGTGGACCAGCGGCCCGGCGGCGGCATCTGGCTGCGCGTCACGCCGCCCCGGGCCGAGGTGATGCTGGCCAACAACCTGCTCGTCGGCACGCCGAAGCTGGCCGCGGACGGCCACTGGACGCGGCGCGCCAACTTCGCGGCCGACTGGGACGAGTTCGTGCGCGCGTCGCGCGAGGACTTCAGGCTCGCACCCGGCTCACCATTGCGTGGCAAGGCCCAGGACATGGGCGAGGCCGAGGGGCTCAGGCTGAGCCCGGTGCGCGAGTACCGCCACCCGCATGGCACGACGCCACGGGCCGGGCCGGCCCTGCACCCCGGCGCGTTTCAGGCGTAGGCCTGGCTGGCGGCGGGATAGTCGGTGTAGCCCTCGGCCCCACCGCCGTAGAAGGTCTCCTTCTGCGGCGCGGCCCAGGGCAGGTCGTCGCGCAGCCGCTCGACGAGGTCCGGATTGGCGATGAACGGCCGGCCGATGGCCACCGCATCGGCATGGCCGCTGGCCACCGCGTCCAGCGCCGTCGCGCGGTCGTAGCCGTTGTTGGCGATGTAGGGGCCGACGAAGCGGCGGCGCAGCTCGGCGTAGTCGAACGGCACGTTGTCGCGCGCACCGCCGGTCGCGCCCTCCACCACTTCCAGGAAGGCCAGCTTCAGCGGCGCCAATTGGTCGGCCACATGGTTGAAGAGGGCCTGCGGATCGCTGTCCTGGCCGATGTCGTTGCTGGGCGTCACCGGGCTCAGCCGCAGCCCGGTGCGGCCCGGGCCGATGGCGTCGGCGATGGCCGTCATCACCTCGATCAGCAGGCGCGCGCGGTTCTCGACGGGGCCGCCGTACGCGTCCGTGCGGTCGTTGGCGCTGTCGCGCAGGAACTGGTCCAGCAGATAGCCGTTGGCGCCGTGCACCTCGACGCCATCGAAGCCGGCCGCCATCGCGTTCTTCGCGGCCTGCACGTAGTCGGCGACCAGCTGCGGGATCTCGTGCGTGGCCAGCGCCCGCGGCTCGTCGGTCGGCACCAGTTCGCCATAGGCCGCATAGGTCTTGGTCTTGGCCGCGCGGTTCGTCGATGACACCGGCTGCTGGCCGCCGGGCTGCAGGCTCCGCAGCGAGATGCGGCCCACATGCCACAGCTGCACGACGATCTTGCCGCCCTCGGCATGCACGGCGTCCGTGACCCGCTTCCAGGCGGCGACCTGCTCGGGCGAATGGATGCCCGGCGTGTCGAAATAGCCCTGGCCGTCGGGCCGGATCTGGGTGGCTTCCGTGATGATCAGGCCGGCGCCGGCGCGCTGGCGGTAGTACTCGACATGGAGCTCATGCGGCGTCTGCTGCCGCGCGCGGTTGCGCGTCAGCGGCGCCATGACGACGCGGTTGGCAAGCTGGATGTCGCCGAAGCGGACGGGGTCGAAGAGGGTAGGCATGGCGTTGAAATGGAGGCGAAAACGATGGCCGCAAGGCTAGCTGCGGCGCCGCTTTCCCCCGTCGTGCGGGGTTGATGGGGCTGTGTTAGCGAGTCACGTTGGACAATCGGGCCATGCTCGCCTACCGCCACGCCTTTCATGCCGGCAACCATGCCGACGTCCTCAAGCACCTGGTGCTGACCCGCGTGCTGCGCTACATGTGCGAGAAGGACAAGCCCTTCACGCTGATCGACACCCACGCCGGCGCCGGCGGCTACTCGGTCGAAGGCCGCTATGCGCAGAAGAAGGGCGAGTACGGCGAGGGCATCGCCAAGCTCTACGACCGCCAGGACCTGCCCGCACCGCTGGCCGACTACGTCGACCTGGTGCGCGCCTTCAACCCCGACGGCCAGCTGCGCCAGTACCCGGGCTCGCCGGCCATCGCCAACCTGTTGTTGCGCGAGACCGACCGGCTGCGCGCCTACGAGCTGCACTCGACCGACCACCGCATCCTGGCCAGCTACCTCGAGTCGCGCCCGCAGACGCAGGTGCGCGACACCGACGGCTTCGCCGCCATCCGCGCTGAACTGCCCTCGCCCACGCGCCGCGCGGCGCTGCTGATGGACCCGTCCTACGAGATCAAGAGCGACTACGCCAAGGTGCTCGCCGCGCTGCGCGAGGCGCTGGAGCGCGCGGCCGACACGGTCATCATGATCTGGTACCCACAGCTGCAGCTGCTGGAGTCGACCCAGATGCTGCCGCGCCTGAAGGCCAGCGCCGACGCGATGGCCAAGAAGGGCTGGCTGCATGCGCGGCTGACGGTGGCCCAGGCCGACGAACGCGGCTTCGGCATGCTGGGCAGCGGCATGCTGGTCGTCAACCCGCCGTTCACGCTGCACGACGAGCTGGCCGAGTGCCTGCCGCTGCTGGTGGAGCGGCTGGGGCAGTACGACGGCGCGAACTACGTCCTGGAACAGAAGGTGGCATGACGGAGAGCAAACCCGTCACGATGGAGCAGATCGCCGCGCTGGCCGGCGTCAGCACCATCACGGTCTCGCGTGCGCTGCGTGACAGCCCCTCCGTCACACCGGCCACGCGCGAGCGCATCAAGACGCTGGCCGAGGCCGCCGGCTACCGCCTCAACCACCATGCCCGCAACCTGCGGCTGCGGCGCAGCCACATGGTGGCCGTCATGCTGGAGATGCAGCCCGACACCGACCGGCCCATGACCGACGCCTACCCGCTGCAGCTGCTGGGCGGCATCACGCAGGAGCTGACCTCGCGCGGCTACAGCGTGCTGCTGTCGGCCATGCAGAGCCCCGGCCAGGGCATGGCGGCGTCGGCGGACGGCGTCATCCTGCTGGGCCAGGGCGCCAACGGCTCGGCGGTCAAGTCGGCCGCGGCGATGGGCCTGCCGCTGGTGGTGTGGGGCGCCGAGCATGGCCGCGGCGATGCCGTCGTCGTCGGCGGCGACAACGCGCATGGCGGCGCCTGCGCGGCCGAGCGCCTCATCGCTCTGGGCCGGCGCGAGCTGTGCTTCCTCGGCGACGTGCGCCACGCCGAGATCCGCGACCGCCAGCAGGGCTTCGTCAAGGCGCTGAAGAAGGCCGGCCTGAAGGCGCAGACGCTGACGCCGGCGGCCTTCACCTTCGGCGCCGGCTTCACGGCCGTGCAGGCGCACATCGCCAAGGGTGGCAAGACGCCCGACGGCCTGTTCGCCGCCAGCGACCTGCTCGCCATGGGCGCCGTGCGTGCCTTCACCGACGCGGGCCTGGCCGTGCCCGACGCGGTCTCGGTGATCGGCTACGACGACTCGCCCGCGGCCATGAGCTTCGCGCCGCCGCTGACCAGCGTGCGCCAGGACTGGCACCACGGCGGCGTGCTGCTGGCGCGCAAGGTGCTGGACCTGATCGGCGGCCAGGGCGCGGCCAGCGAGATCATGCCAACCGAGCTCGTGGTTCGAGCGACCTGACGAATCCGCCGGAGCGGGGCACCGGATCCGGCCCGGCGCGCCACAATGCCCGCATGAGCACCACCCAAGACCTGACCGACGCCGAGTTCGCCGAACTCGACGAACTCCTCGCCGCGACGCCGGAGCCGCTGCAGCCGCTGGACGCGTCGATGCTCGACGGCTACCTGTGTGGCGTCATCGTGCAGCCCCGCCTCATCGAGACGGACGAGTGGCTGCCCAACATCTTCGACTACGACGGCGGCCTGCTGCCCGAGACCGTGGACGCCGGCTGGCTGGACCAGCTGACCCAGCTGGTCGAACGCCGCCACGCCGCGCTGACCCGGGGCCTCGCCGAGGATGGCTGGTTCGACCCTGTCATCCTCGAGATCGACGAGGACCAGGCCCCCGACCCGCTGCCCGAGGGGTCCAGCGAGGAAGAACTGTCCGCGCGCGCCAGCTATGACGCGCTCGGCCCGATCTCGCGTGCGCTGATGCCGTGGGTCGCCGGCTTCCAGCATGCGGCGCTGTGCTTCCCCGAGCTGGCCGACATGCCCAACGACGACGTCGCCGCGGCGCTGGCCCGCCTGTACCGCCACCTGCCGGCCGAGACGCCGGAGGAGAAGGAGGTCGTCGCGACGCTGGACCGCGAGCATCCGCTGAAGGACCTGGACGACGCCATCGAGGAGCTGGTCGTCACGGTGGCCGACCTGGCCGACCTGACGGAGGCCGAGCGCTACCGCGTCGAGACCATCCGGCGCGACACACCCAAGGTCGGACGCAACGACCCCTGCCCCTGCGGCTCGGGCCGCAAGTACAAGGTCTGCCACGGAAGCAATTGAAGCTGCAACTTCTCTCCGATCTCCACCTGGAGACCGAGAGCTACGTCCCCACGCCGGCGCCCGGCGCCGAGCTGCTGGTCCTGGCCGGCGACATCGACACGACCTGGCGCAGCTTCGAGCTGTTTCGCGGCTGGCCGGTGCCCATCTTGTTCGTGCCCGGCAACCACGAGTTCGACCGCCGCGACGTGGACGATGCGCGCGAGGCTTTGCGCGCCCACGTGACGGCGCTGGGCCTGCGCATGCTCGACGACGAATCGGCCGTGCTCGCCGACGCCCAGGGCCGCCGCGTGCGCTTCGTCGGCTGCACCCGCTGGTGCGATTTCGACGCCTTCGGCCCCGCGGGCCGCGAGCGCGCCATGCGCGCCGGCGGCTATTTCCAGAAGGTCATGCAGGCCACGCGGCACGGCGAGGTCTTCGATGTCGACGCGGTGCGCAAGCTCGCGCTGGAAAGCCGCGCCTGGCTGGCCGGCGAACTGGCGCGGGGCAATTCAACGGGCGACTGGGACGCGACCGTCGCTGTCACCCACTTCGCGCCCAGCCTGAAGAGCGCCGACCCGCGCTACGGCCGCCAGCCCGGCACGGCCAGCTTCTGCAACAACGACGAGGACCTGCTGGCGGGCGCGCAGCTGTGGCTGCACGGCCACCTGCACTGCCGGCACGACTACCGGATCGGCGCCACCCGCATCGTCAGCAACGCACGCGGCCATGTGCGCAAGGGCGAGGCCGACGGTTTCGACGGCCAGCGGGTGATCGACGTCTTCAGTGCGCCGCCACCGGCTTGATGCGCAGCGCCGACACCACGCCCGCCACCAGCAGCGCGATGCCCGCCAGCGTGGCGGCCGGCGGCACCTGCTGCCGCCAGGCGAAGGCATAGGCCAGCGCCGCCAGCGTCTCGAAGACGATGAGCTGGCCCGACAGCGAGGTCGGCAGCCGCTGGCTGGCCTCGTTCCAGCACAGCGTGCCCAGCCATGAGGAGCACAGGCCGATGGCCAGCATCAGGCCGATGTATTGCAGCGGCTGCGGCCCCAGCGGCCAGTCGAAGCCCGCAGGCATCAGCAGCCCCGGCCAAAGGGCCTGCATGGCCGCCACGGCGGCCATGCCGATGAGGGCCATCGGCAGCGTGACCAGGCCTTGCGCCGTCGCCCACGCCCTGGGGCTTCGGTCAGCATGCTCGCGCAGCCAGTCCGCGTTGCGGATGGGATACCAGGTCCAGCAGGCCACGGCGATGACGGCCAGCAGGCCGCCCTCGGCATAACGGCGCAAGTCCTCGGGGCCGGCGCCGGCCGCCTGCAGCGCGGCCAGCTCGGTACGGTTGACGAGCAGCAGGCCCGCGGCGATCAGCAGCAGCCCTGGCCACAGCCGCCGCCACGGCAGCTGGCCGTCGCGCACGCGGTTGCGGTGGTTGGCGCAGATGGCGATGACGACCGGCAGCGTGCCGATCAGCATGGTCGGCAGCGGCGCGCCCGCGCGCTGGAGGGCGGCGGCCAGCGTCAGGTAGTACAGGAAGTTGCCGACCGCGCTCAGCCGCACGGCCGTCCACCAGTCGGCGGCGCGCAATTCGCGCAGGTTGCCGCGGTCCATCAGCGCCAGCGGCAGCGCGATCAGGCCGAAGGCCAGGTAGCGGCCGGTCGTCAGCAGTGCGGGCGGATAGTCGGGCAGCATCAGCGGCGCGACAAACACCAACCCCCACATCANCGCAAGCCCGGCGTGCTCGTGGGCGGCGGCGCCGTCAGAATCGCGCCTGCACTCACTCCAAGGGATGACTATGGATGCTCTGCTGGCGCTGGACCAAGGCACCTCCAGTTCTCGCGCGATGGTCTTCGGCCGCGACGGCCGCCTGCTGGCCACGGCGCAGCGGGAGCTGACGCAGCATTTCCCGCAGCCCGGCTGGGTCGAGCACGACGTCGAGGAGATCTGGACCGGCCAGCTCGAATGCGCGCGCGAGGCGCTGGCCAAGGCGGGTGTGAAGGTGGCGGCCATCGGCATCACCAACCAGCGTGAGACGACGGTGCTGTGGGACCGGCGCACGGGCCGGCCGCTGCACCGCGCGCTCGTCTGGCAGGACCGCCGCACCGCGCCGCTGTGCGAGCAGATGCGGCGTCAGGGCCTGGAGCCGATGATCCGCGCCCGCACCGGCCTGTTGCTGGACCCTTACTTCTCGGCCACCAAGCTGCGCTGGCTGCTCGACGAGGTGCCTGGCGCGCGCGAACGCGCCGCGCGCGGCGAGCTGGCCTTCGGCACTGTCGACAGCTGGCTGCTGTGGCGGTTGACCGACGGCAAGGTGCATGCGACCGACGCCAGCAATGCGTCCCGCACGCTGCTGTTCGACATCCATCGCGGCGACTGGAGCGACGAGTTGCTGCGTGCCTTCGATGTGCCCCGCAGCCTGCTGCCCGAGGTGCGGCCGTCGGCCGGCGTCTTCGGCCAGGCGGCCGAGTTCGGCGTGCCCATCGCGGGCATCGCGGGCGACCAGCAGGCGGCGTTGTTCGGCCAGGCGGCGCTGCAGCCCGGCCAGGCCAAGAACACCTACGGCACCGGCTGCTTCCTGCTGATGCACACCGGCGCACAGGCGCACATGTCCACGCAGGGCCTGGTGACGACGCGCGCCGCGCAGGTCGATGGCACCGCCCAGTACGCGCTGGAGGGCAGCGTCTTCGTCGGCGGCGCGGTGGTGCAGTGGCTGCGCGACGGGCTCAAGGCCATCGGCGGGAGCGGCGAGGTGCAGGCCCTGGCCGAGAGCGTCACGGATGCCGGCGGCATCATGTTCGTGCCGGCCTTCGCGGGCCTGGGTGCGCCCTACTGGCGGCCGGATGCACGCGGTGCGCTGCTGGGCCTCACGCGCGGCACGACGCAGGCCCACATCGCCCGTGCGGCGCTGGAGAGCATCGCCTTCCAGAGCGCCGCACTGCTGACGGCGATGAACGCGGACCTCGGCGCCGACGCGCGCCTGACCGAGCTGCGCGTGGACGGCGGCGCCAGCGCCAACGACCTGCTGATGCAGTTCCAGGCCGACTTGCTCGGCATCCCGGTGCTGCGGCCCAAGGTCATCGAGACGACGGCGCTGGGCGCGGCGCTGCTGGCCGGCATCGGCGCCGGCATCTACGCGTCGCCCGACGAGGTCGGCGCCCTCTGGCAGCTGGACCGGTCCTTCGAGCCGCGCATGTCGCGCGACGAGGCCGGCGCGCGCCTGGCGCAGTGGGACAAGGCCGTGCGCCAGGTGCTCGCCGACTGACGGCGGTCAGGCGACCAGCGCGTCTTCCTTGCTCTCCTGCGCGAGCAGCACGAGCACGATGATGAAGCCGATGAAGGGCACGAGGTTCAGCAGCAGCCACCAGCCGCTGCGGCCGGTGTCGTGCAGGCGGCGCACGGCGGATGCGAGCGAGGGCAGGAAGGTCGCGAGCACGACCACCCAGTAGGCGACCGTGCTGAGCCGCGACACGACGATGTAGAGCCCGATCAGGAAAAGGGCGAACCACCAGTACTCCGAGCGGCCGGCGCGGCCCGAGAAGTCGGCGTACTTGCTGAAGCAGGTGCGGATGGAATCCTGGAACGTCATGCGATGCCCTCCCTGGGCGTGTCAATGGCGGCGCGATGCTAGCCCGGATATCCCGAGCAGCGCCCTCAGAACCCCAGGCCTTCGCCGGCGCCAGCCAGCGTCGCCACCCCCAGCGCCGCAAAGATGACGGCGGCCACGCGGTGCACCAGCGTGACCGGCAGCTTCTGCGCCAGCTTGCCGCCGACCAGCACGGCCGGCACGTTCGCCAGCATCATGCCGGCCGTCGTGCCGGCGACGACGCCGATGAAGTCGGCCGGGAAGCGCGCCGCCAGCGCGACCGTCGCGATCTGGGTCTTGTCGCCCATCTCGGCCAGGAAGAAGGCGACCAGTGTCGTCACGAACACGCCGTGGCCGGGCTTGGGCGCCTCGTCCTCGTCGAGCTTGTCGGGGATCAGCATCCAGCCCGCCATCGCCAGGAACGACAGCCCGAGGATCCAGCGCAGCGCCACCGGGCCGATGACGCCGGTCAGCCAGCTGCCCAGCGCGCCGGCGGCGGCATGGTTGAGCACGGTCGCCACGAAGATGCCCAGCACGATGGGCCAGGGCCGTTGGAACCGCGCCGCGAGCATGAAGGCGAGGAGCTGGGTCTTGTCGCCGATCTCGGCGAGGGCCACCAGGCCGGTGGCGATCAGGAAAGCTTGCATGACCGGATTGGACCATTGCCTCGACGGCGCCCTCTATGCTGCCGCCCCGCGGGTACTGGCGCGGCGGAATGAACCGGATGACGTTGAAGTTGAAGAGGAAGGGATCGATGCAAAAAGCCATGGTCGGTTGGCGGGCGCGGCTGCGTTGGGCTTTGGTGGCCTGCGTGCTGGCACATGACGCGGCAGCGGTCGCCCAGGAGGTGGTGCGCATGGAGGCCGAGCCGGCGGGGCTGAAGCCGGCCGCGGCCCATGTGCACGGGCGCGCGGTCACCCAGGCCGACGGGACCTGGCTGCGCCAGTGGCCCGGCACGTACTTCGAGACCGCCTTCCAGGGTGACGAGGTGTACTTCCGCGTCGGTACGGGCGAGGTCAGCCTGCGCCTGAGCGTCGACGCCGACGAGGCGGTCGCGCTGGTGAAGCCGGCCCCTGGCCTGTACCGCGTGTCCCGGTTCAAGCGCGGCGGCGAGCACCTGCTTCGCACCACCGTGGCCAGCGAAAGCCAGGGCGGCCCCACCGCGTTCGGCGGCTTCCTGCTGGGGGCCGGCGCCCGGCCGGCCGCGCTGCCGCGCCGCAGCCGGCAGGTCGAGTTCATCGGCGATTCCCACACCGTCGGCTACGGCAACCTGTCGGCCAGACGCGAGTGCACGCAGGCCGAAGTCTGGGCAACCACCGACACGTCGCGAGGCGTCCCGGCCTTGGTGGCTGCGCACTACGGCGCCGACTACCAAGCCAACGCCATCTCCGGCCGCGGCATCGTGCGCAACTTCAACGGCTTTGCCGCGGACACGCTGCCCGAGGCCTACCCCTTCGCCCTCTTCGACAAGAGCGGCAAGGCCAGCGACGCGGCCTGGCGGCCGCAGGTCATCGCCATCAGCCTGGGCACGAACGACTTCGCGACCGCGCTGAACCCCGGCGAGCGCTGGACCACCCGCGAGCAGCTGCGCGAGGCCTACGAGGCCACCTATGTCCGGTTCATCGACGAGCTGCGCCGGCGCCATCCGGGCGCCTACATCGTGCTGTGGATCGCCGCTGCCGACGGTTCGGAACTCCAGAACGAAGTGGCGCGCGTCGCGGAGCTGGCGAAGCGCGCCGGGCAGGCGCGCGTCGGTTTCGTGCCCGTTCCCGGCCTGGGCATGTCCGGCTGCGACTGGCATCCGAGCGTGGCGGACGACCGCCAGATCGCCAACGCGCTGATCCGGCATCTGGATCAGCAGAAGGACCTTTGGCAGTCAGCCCGCGGGAATTGAGAGGGCCGCATGGGTCCCGACGATGTCAGGCCGCCTTCAGGCAACCCTCAACGCCGCGCACGCCGCCTGGCCACGCCGGCGACGACGGCCAGCCCCACCAGGCCGAGCGCCTAGGACGCAGGCTCCGGGACGGGGGCGAGGGTGACGGAATAGCTGGCCGTCACCGTGCCGCCGCCGGCCACCGTGGCGAGCAGCTGCTGGTAGGACAGGTTGGCGAACTGCGTCGTGAGCACGCCGACGTAGGGCGTTGCCTCGCCCTGGGCGCTGACGAAGACGCCCGTGCCGGCGATGGACAGCGTCGACGCGCTGGCAGACAGGTTGACCAGGTTGACCGCCGAGCCGGGGGGCGAGCAGATCTGGCCCGCGGCTGCCGGCGAGAAACACAGCGCCGAGCCGAAGCTCGCGGGCAGCAGCGCAGTGGAATCGAAGTGCACGCCCGGCGCTGCCGCGAAGCTCAGCAGGTTGCTGTTCACCGCGACGCCCGGCGCCACGTCCAGCACCGTGCCCATGGTGCCGACGAGCGACGCGAAGGTGCCCGTGCCGGCCAGCACGAAAAAGCTGCCCGTGCCGCCGCCGGCGGGCGAGAAGTCCAGGCCGGCGCTGCTCAGGTTGAAGACGCCCGCCAGCTGCAGCTCGCCAGTGACAGGCGCGGCTTGCGACCCCGCGGCGGCGAGGCCCAGGGCCAGCGTGGCGGCGGCGCGGGCGCACCAGCGGCCCCGCGGGGCGCGGCGCGGCACGCGGGCGGCAAGGGATCGATCGGCTCGGACTTGCATGGATGTCTCCTGAAAGGGTGCGAGCAGTCCCGGCTCGCTCGGTGGAGCGGCGACTTTAGAGCGGGGCTCGCGCGACGGGTTGCGCCCGTCGCCCCCTAGAAGGCGAGGCGGCGATGAGGAAGGCTTGACTGACGCGGACATCTCCCGCCGCTCCTGACACGGCTTGACAGGCGACCCGGCGCAGCATGCGTGCCTTCAACCCCAAGGAGCGCCTCATGAACTTTGCCTACACCCTCGTCTTCGTGCCCGACGTCAGCGCGTCGCTGGCCTTCTTCGACAAGGCCTTCGGCCTGCCGACCCGCTTCCTGCATGAGAGCGGCGCTTATGGTGAGGTCGAGACCGGTGCCGGCGGCGTCAAGCTCGCCTTCGTCGACCATGCCACCGCGCGCGACAGCGTGCAGCACGACTATGTCGCCGCCGACAGCAGCCCGCGGCCGCTGGGTATGGAGATCGGCTTCACGGTGACCGACGTGCAGGCGGCTTTTGACAAGGCGGTCTCGGCCGGCGCGAAGGCCCTGGCCGCGCCCGTCATCAAGCCCTGGGGCCAGACCGTCGCCTATGTGCGCTGCCCGGACGGCACGCTGGTGGAACTCTGCACAGCGATGTCGTGAGCGCGGGTTGGCAGGGCCTCGGGCCCAGGAGCCGCGAGCAGCTGGCCGCCATCGGCATCGATACGCCGGACCGGCTGCGAAGCTGCGATGCCTTCGACGCCTACGCCCGCATCAAGGCGCGCTGGCCGGGCGCCAGCCGCAACCTCGTCTATGCGCTGCTCGGCGCCCAGGAGGGTCGTGATTGGCGCGACATCGCCCGCGAGCGCCGCACCGAGGTGCTGCTGCGGCTGGACGCGATGGGGCTGGCGCCGCGCTAGCGGCGTCGCACGGACGACCCCAGCGAGGCCGAGGCATGAGGCTCCTCGCACGACTTTCGCAAGGGGCAGGCCCGCTGCCACACAATGCGCGCCCATGCGCCGTGCCGACCGCCTCTTCCAGATCGTCCAGCTCATCCGCGGCCGCCGCCTCACGACGGCCGACTACCTCGCCCAGCGGCTGGAGGTGTCGATGCGCACCGTCTACCGCGACATCGCCGCGCTGGCCCAGCAGGGCGTGCCCATCGAGGGCGAGGCCGGCGTCGGCTACCGCATGCGGGTCGGCTTCGACCTGCCGCCGCTGATGTTCAGCAAGCAGGAGGCGCAAGCCCTGGTCGCGACCGTGCGCATGGCCGAGTCCCGGCTGGACGCGGCGTTAGCGCGGCAGGCCGAGAACGCGCTCTCCAAGATCCTCGCGGTGTTGCCGCTGGACGCCCGTGCGGCCGCCGAAAGCCTGGCGCTGTATGCGCCGCTGCCGGCGCTCGACCCGCAGACCAGCGCCCACCTGACGGCCATGCGGGAGGCGACGGAGGCGCGCCGCAAGCTCAGGGTGGGCTACCTGGACCTGGGCGGTGTGAAGAGCGAGCGCGTCGTGCGGCCGCTGGCCTGCCTGTTCTGGGGCCCGGTCTGGACGCTGTCGGCCTGGTGCGAGCTGCGCAACGACTTCCGCAGCTTCCGCGTCGACCGCGTCGAGACGCTGGAGGCGCTGGAGGAAACCTTCCGCGACGAGCCGGGCAAGACGCTGGCGGACATGAACCGCAAACGCGAGGAGTGTTGACCCCTCGCCCGGTCTCGCGCCGCTGAGCGCGGGCGAGCCCGGTCGGTCCCCCGGGGGGACGGCGACGCATGCGGCATTGAGCCGCCTGCGCCGCCTGCGCGGGCCGGCTTGGGGCGGCCCGGCGCTCGGCCCGAAACGCTGTGTCGGCGGCAGGACGGACTCAAACCGCCGCCATGCGGCGGCATGCCGCCGCGCAGGCCACGCAGGCGGCGGCGCAGGCCCGGCAATGTTCGTGCTCGTGCCGTGCGCATGCCTCGGCGCAGGCGTCGCAGACCAGCGCGCACAGGCCGCAGATCCGCTTGGCGAACTCGCTGCCGCGGGCCATGCTGGACGCGGCCAGCCGGCACAGGGCCGCGCATTCCATGTCCAGGGCGATGCAGTGGGCCATGGGCTTGATGTCGGCCTCCTGCAGGCAGGCGGTGGCGCAGTGGTCGCAGGCATCGGCGCAGGCGTTGCAGGCGGCGATGCAATCGGCGTTGAGGTCTCGGGCCATGAGGGACTCCTTTCAAGGGCCCTTCAGGCCGGCAATCGCGATGCCCAGGCCGGCTTCAGCTGCTCAGCGCCGCCAGCAGCTCGTCGCTGTCGAAGCCCTCTTTCATGTGGTGCTCGCCGCGCGGGCCGCGCACGACCAGGTAGGGCGTGCCGGTGGCCTTCAATGCGTTGAACTCATCAACGCAGCGGGCGTCGCGGCTCATGTTGCATTCGGTGAACGCAAAGCCGTGGTCGGTCAACCAGCCGCGCGCCTGGGTGCAATAGCCGCACTCGGTCGTCGAGTACATGACCACCTGCTCCGCCCGCACGGAACTTGCCAGCTGCCGCACGGCTGTCTCGTCCATCGCGCCGGCCTTTCCGAACAGGTCGCCCGGGCCGCGCTTGTCGAGGTGCGCCTGGTGGCCCCAGTAGACGCCGGCGACGATGGCCAGCACGGTCAGGATGGCGCGCCAGGGCAGGCCGGCCCTGGCCGGTGCGGCGCCATGGCGCGTGCTGCGTGGCGTTGCCGACGTGTCTGCCATTGCATGGGCGTTCGCCTTCGCATAGGCGACGCCGCAGGCGGGGCACTGCCATGCCGGTGCGGGCGTGTCGGCGGGGCGGAGATGGCGGCACTTGGGGCAGACGGTCGTCATGGCGAGGAAGGCTGGCGCGGAGGCGGGATTCTCGGCGAGGTCAATCCTTCAGCACGGCACCCTGGTCGGCCAGCAGCGTGCGCAGGATGGCGCGGTGGCATCTCGCCTCGTCCTCGCAGTAGCAGCCCACCGAGAAGTGGGTCTGCGCCGACAGCGTGGCCAGCAGCGCCAGCGCATGCTGGGCCTCCGGCACCGCCATCTCGGCGCGGTACTTCTTCGTGAAGGCCTTCCATTCGGCGTCCGTCTCGGCCGCCTGGCCCAGCTTCATCGTCTCAAGGCTGGGCGCGAGGTTGGGGAACCAGACGTCGTAGTAGTCGCGCTTGGCGAACTCCGCCTTGGGCACGCCGCGCGGCGGGCGGCGCACGGTGCCGATGCGCGTGCCTTCGTCCTTCGCGCGTGGGCTGCCGAGCTGAACGATGCGGATGGGCATGGTGATCTCCTCAATGACAAGGTTTTCGCGGGCCGAGCGCCGGGCCGCCCCAAGCCGGCCCGCCTTTGGCGAATGCGTGCGGCTCAATGCCGCATGCATCGCCGTCCCCGCGGGACCGACCAAGCGCACCCGCGTTCAGCGGGGTGAGTTTGGGCGAGGGGCTTCACACCCGTCCGAGGACGCGGATGACCTCGGCCTCGGCCACCGGCTTGGCGATGAAGCCGTTCATGCCGGCGGCAAGCGCCGCCTGGCGCTCCTGGTCGAGCACTGCGGCGGTGAAGGCGTGGATGGGCAGCTTGGCCGTCGCCGGGTCGGCGCGCAGCAGCGCGGTGGCTTCCAGGCCGTCGACCTTGGGCATGTGCAGGTCCATCAGCACGCCGTCCAGGCGGTGGCCTTCGGCGCGGGCGATCGCGACGGCCTCCTCGCCATCCTCGGCCTCGATCACCTCCGCACCCAGGCGTTGCAGCAGCGCCGCGATGATGAGGCGGTTGACCGGGTTGTCCTCGGCGACCAGCAGGCGCTGGCCGGCCAGCGGGTGGCGCGGCGGGATCGGGATGCGCCGCCGCGTGGCCGTGTCGTCGATGGTCAGCGCCTTGGGCAGCGCCAGCTCGGCCCAGAAGGTGGAGCCGGTCGCGCCGTCGCTGTCCACGCCGACGGTGCCGTCCATGCGCGCGGCCAGCTCGCGGCAGATGGACAGGCCCAGGCCCGTGCCGCCGAAGCGGCGCGTCGTCGAGTCGTCGGCCTGCGCGAAGGGGTTGAACAGCCGCGCCTGCAGCGCCTTCGGCACGCCGATGCCGCTGTCCTGCACGGCCAGCCGCACGCGCCCCGCGCCGGCCGGCGCGAGGCTCAGGCGGATGTGGCCGCGCTCGGTGAACTTCAGCGCGTTGACCAGGAAGTTGGCGAGGATCTGCCGCACCCGCAACGGGTCGCCGAGGACGAGGCGGGGCACGTCCGGCGCGATGTCGACCTGCATGTCCAGGCCGCGCTCGCGGCCCAGCGCGGCGCAGCCCTCGAAGCTCGCCTGCGCCAGCGCATGCAGGTCGAACTCGATGTGCTCCAGCTCCAGATGACCTGCCTCGATCTTGGACAGGTCCAGCACGTTGGAGACGATCTCGTTGAGCGACTCGGCGGCGCCGACGAGATGGGCGAGGTACTTCTCGCGCTGCGCATCGTCCGGCCCGGCCTGCTGCAGCAGCCGCGCCAGCCCCAGCACGCCGTTCAGCGGCGTGCGGATCTCATGGCTCATCGTCGCCAGGAAGGCGCTCTTGGCGTGGCTGGCGCTCTCGGCCTGCTGCTTGGCCGCCTGCAGCTCGCCCTGCTGGCGGCGGTGCTCGGTGACGTCCTCGGCCACCCACAGCGTCGCCCGGTCGGCGTCGCGCTCGCTGCGGCCGCTCAGCGCCGGCAGCCCGCGGGCATTGAAGCGCACGGTGATGCGCCGGCCGTCGGGGCGGATGAACTCGCGCTCGAAGGCCTGGGCGGCGCTCGCGATCTCCTGTGCCGGCGGCAGGCCGGCGCTGCCGTCGGCCAGCCGGGGATCGGTGCCGCCGAAGATCTGCTGCCAGTGGTGGTTGACACGCTCGAAGTGCTCGCCGCGCGTCAGCGCGATGCCGACGCTGGCGTGCTCCAGGATGGCGTCGGCCTCGATGCGGGCGCGCTCGCGCTCGGTGATGTCGCGCCCGATCAGCATGGTCGCGGGCTCGCCGTCCCAGTCCAGCGACGCGGCCGAGACGAGCAGGTCGCGCCATTCGCCGCGCACGAGGATGGCGGAGCGGAAGTCGCGTGCGATGCCGGTGACGGCCAGCTCGGCGGCGAGGCGCCGGGGCTCGCTGCTGTCGGGCCACAGGCCCAGCTCGCGGCCCGAGCGGCCGATCAGGTCGTCGCGATCGCGGCCGACCAGCGTGCAGAAGCCCGAGTTGACGAAGCGGATGCGGCCATCGTCGATGCGCGCGACGCAGATCGCATCGGGGCTGGCGCGCAGCAGCTTGTCCAGCATGCTGGCGGTGCGCTGGTGCTGCTGCAGCGCCAGGCGCTCGCCGGTGATGTTGTGGCTGACGCCGCGCCAGCCGGTGTGGCGGCCGGCGGCGTCGAAGACCGGCTCGCCGGAGCTCAGCGTCCACAGCAGCCGGCCGTCGGGCGCGCGAAAGCCGTTGATGCGGTCGCGGTAGGCGCGCTTCTCGCGAATGTCCTCCAGCAGGGCCTGGTAGTCGGCATCGCGCACCAGCATCGCGCCGCCTTCCTGGCCCATGCGCAGGTAATCGTCGCGCTTGTGGCCGGACAGCGCCTCGAACTCGTCGGACAGCGACGTGACGTGGAAGTTGGCGTCGGCCTCCCAGGCCCAGTTGTGCGAGGCCTGCACGAGGCGCGCCAGCCGCACCTCCTCGCTGATGGCACGGGCCAGCGCGGCGCCGAGGATGCGGTTGAGCAGCAGCGCCGACGCCAGGCCGCCGACGGCGATCAGCACATGCGCCACGACGCGGTCCTGCAGCTGGGGCAGCACGGGCGCCTTCATGCCCGGCAGCAGGCCCTGCGCTTCCATCGCCCCCAGGCCGGCGATGGCCGCGAGATACAGCACCGCGAGCAGCGCGGCCGCCGCGTTGCCGGCCACGCCGCCGGCCAGCGCGATCAGCAGCGCACCGGCCGCCAGAATCAGCGTGTGCACGCCCAGGCCGATGTAGGCCGCATGCACGACCAGGGCCGCCAGCGTGCCGCCGAGCACCAGCGTCGTCGCCAGCCGCGGGCGGCCGGTACGGCACAGCAGCGCGGCCAGGGCGCCGACGGCGAGCAGCGCGATGCCGATGTTCAGCCGCTGGCTGGCCCACAGCGCGCGCAGGCCCAGCGCGGTCTCGGTGGCGCCGATGGCCGCAGCCACGCCGCCCACGATGACGACGATCCAGACCAGCGTGCGCGCCGCCATGCGGCGCAGCGCCGCGCCGGTGTCGCCGGGGTCAGTCGGCGCTGAAGCCATTGCGGGTGTGGGTGCCGTCACAGAAGGGTTTGGTGGCGCTGCCGCCGCAGCGGCACAGCCGCGCCTGCGAGACGCGGCAGACCATGCGGCCGGTGCCGCTCAGCACCTCGATGGCGCCGCGCAGCTGCAGCGGGCCGTTGGGTTCGGGCTCGATGTCGATGCGGCCGTCGCGCGTGGGCGGCATGTCGGTCGGCAGGCCCAGCATGCCGGTCTCGGGCTCGCCGGTAGCGTCGAAGTGGGCGTCATGGTGGCTGCCGTCGCAGAACGGCTTGTTCCTGCTCGCGCCACAGCGGCATAGCGTCGCCCGCGTGCCCAGCGCCTGGCCGCGCAGCACCAGCGCGCCGCGGATGGCGTAGGGGCCGTGCTCGCGCACCGACAGCAGGTTGACCGGCGGCGGCGCCTCGTCGGCCGCGCCGTCCTTGCGGCGGTACTGGATGGCGCCGGACGGGCAGGCGTGCGCGATGTCGACGAGGCGCTCGACCGGCATCGCGTCCGGGTGCAGCCACGGCCCCTGCACATTGGCCAGGAAGACCTTGGGCGCGCCCGTCACGCAAAAGCGCGCATGGATGCAGCGCTGCGCCTCGAAGCGCAACTCAAGCTTGTCGCCCTGCACGACCTCGATGCCGTCGCTGACCGCGGCGGCTGGTAGCGGTGGCGCGGGCGGCGGCGCCGCGGCCACGGCGGGTGCGCTCACGGGAGCGTCCAGGTCCAGCCCGCGCCCGGCGCGCTCGCGCAGCGTCTGCAGCTGGCGGGCCGCGCGGCCGGTGCGCTCGGCCTGCTCGCCCGCGTGCAGCGCGGCCGCGGCGTCGGCCAGCTCGCCCAGGCGCTCGATGACGAAGCGGCGCGCGGCCGGGCCCGGCGGCATGGCGGCGGCGTCGCGCAGCGTCGTGAAACTCACGCCGGCATGGCAGTCCGGGTTGCTGGGGCCGGCGGGCAGCCGGGCGGCATGCTCGGCCAGCGGCGTGAAGGCGCGCATCAGGCCCAGCGCCAGGTCGACATGCAAGCCCTTCTCGGTCGACGGGCTGGGCAGCAGGTAGCTTTGCGCCAGCAGGCGCAGCATCAGGCCGTAGCTGGCGTTGGCGACGTCCACCGTCGCCGCGGCGGCCGGGTTCTCCAGCCAGACGCGGCCTTCCGGCTTCGGCGGGCGGCGCAGCACGGGGTTGGTGGCTGCCGGCCAGGCGGGCTGGAAGCCGGCGTTGGCGGCGCGCAGCCGGGCCAGCTCCGTGCGGATGGCGGCAAAGCGCTGGTAGTGCGAGCTCTCGCTGTCGCTCGGCGCGCCTTCGCCTTGCCGCACGATGGCGTCGAAGGCGGCCAGCGCCGTCTTGGAGCACAGCACCGGGCGGGCGCCGCCGAGGTTGAGTTCGCTCGGCCCCATCTGCAGGCCGCGTTCGCCGCAGAAGCTGGCGGCCTCGCCATGCGCGGCGACGAAGGCCTGCAGGTCGGCGCTCAGCGTGGTGTAGAAATGGCCCACGGTGTCGTAGTCGCGCGCCATCGGCGTGACGCGCGGCGCGGCCGAGCCGCGGGTGAACAGCCGCTCGGTGGCGAAGCCCTCGCCGTCCGTCTCGGCGCTGCCCTCCGGACGCTCCAGGTAGATGAAGTGCTGCAGCGTCGCGTCGCTGAATGGCGCCAGCTTGACGACGACGCGGGCGGGCAGGTGGCCCGGGTCGAGCGGGAAGTTGCCGCGGCCGAAGCGCGGCGCGCCGCCCAGCGCCGCGGTGATGTTCCACACCGCCACGAGGTGGCCCATCTCCTCGACGGCCACCGCCGTGATCTCGCGCCGCCAGCGCTCCACCGCCGCCGCCTCGTCGGCGCGCAGGCCCTCGGCCTCGCCCTGCTTCAGGCTGAAGGCCGCATAGAGGTAGGTGCACATCAGGTTGTGCTCCAGCTCGGCGGCTTCGTAGAGGTTGTGCAGCAGTTGCTCGCGGCTCGGCGTCACGGCGTTGGGTGGGCTGGTCATGGGGCGCTTCTCGGGAGGCGCGCCACATTAGCACGGGGTCCGGCCGCCCGGCCCCGGTGTTGACGCGGTGCGCTTGACACTGGAGCGGCTACAGGGTTTCCAATGCCTGCATGGCTCATCTCCACGACACCCCGCCGCGCGAGGCTGCCTGCTCCGGCAGCGTTTGCGGCAGCTGCGCCGGCGCCGAGGCGCCGGCCGCCGCCACGCCGCCGGCCGGCGGCCACACCTACCGCATCGCCACGATGGACTGCGCCGCCGAGGAGGCCGAGATCCGCCGCGCGCTGGAGCCCATCGGCGGCATCGCGTCGCTGGGTTTCCAGCTCGGCGCACGGCGGCTGACCATCGCGGCGCCGGACGCGGTGCTGCCGCAGGCGCTCGACGCGATCCGCAAGGCCGGCTTCAAGCCCGAGCCCGTGGAGGCCACGACCGCGGCGGCGCCGCATCTGCACGAGCACGAGCACGGCATTGGCGCCGGTGCGGGCCGCCTGGGCCTGGCGCTGCTGCTCGCGATCGCCGCCGAGGCGGTCGAGTTCCTGCTGCCCGGTGGGCGCGGCAGCCAGGCGCTGGGCATGGTGCTGGCCGTCGCCGCCATTGGCCTGGCCGGCGTCGAAACCTACACCAAGGGCCTGGCGGCGCTGCGCCATGCGCGGCTCAACATCAATGCGCTGATGACGGTGGCCGTGACCGGCGCCTTCCTCATCGGCCAGTGGCCGGAAGCGGCCATGGTGATGGCGCTTTATGCGATTGCCGAGCTGATCGAGGCGCGCTCGGTCGACCGGGCGCGCAACGCGATCAAGGGCCTGATGGCGCTGGCGCCGGAAGAGGCCATCGTGCAGCAGCCCGACGGCAGCTGGGCGCCGCAGCCCGCCGCGGCCGTCGCGGCCGGCGCCGTCGTGCGCATCCGCCCTGGCGAGCGCGTGCCGCTGGACGGCACCGTCACGCGCGGCAGCAGCGCGGTCGACCAGGCACCGGTGACCGGCGAGAGCATCCCGGTCGAGAAGGCGATGGGCGACACGGTGTTCGCCGGCACCATCAACGCGACCGGCGAGCTGGAGTTCCGCGTCACCGCCGTGGCCGCGAACACGACGCTGGCGCGCATCATCCATGCGGTCGAGCAGGCGCAAGGCTCGCGCGCGCCGACGCAGCGCTTCGTCGACCGCTTCGCGGCCGTCTACACGCCGGCGGTCTTCGTGCTGGCCGTGGCGGTGGCCGTGCTGCTGCCCTTGCTGTCGGACGCGACCTGGCTGCAAGGCCTCTACAAGGCGCTGGTGCTGCTCGTCATCGCCTGCCCCTGCGCGCTGGTGATCGCCACGCCCGTCAGCGTCGTCAGCGCGCTGGCCGCGGCCGCCCGGCGCGGCATCCTGATCAAGGGCGGCACCTACCTGGAAGACGCCCGCAGGCTGAAGGCGCTGGCCCTCGACAAGACCGGCACCATCACCGAAGGCAAGCCACGCCTTGTCGACCAGCAGGTGCTGCGCGGCGAGTCCGCCGCGGCCCAACGCCTGGCCGCCAGCCTCGCCGGCCGCTCCGACCATCCGGTTTCCCGGGCCATCGCCGCGGGGCTGGACGCCGCGCCCGCCGAGGTCGATCAGTTCACGGCGCTGGCCGGACGCGGCGTGCAGGGCGTGGTGGGCGGCGAGACCTTTGTGCTGGGCAACCAGCGCCTCATCGAGGAACGTGGCCAGGGCAGTGCCGCGCTGCAGGCCGCGCTGGACCGCCACGAGGCGCAGGGCCGCACCGTCACATTGCTGGCGGACGCGCAAGGCGCCATCGCGCTGTTCGCCGTCGCCGACACCCTCAAGCCCTCGTCGCGGGAGGCCGTCGCGGAGCTGGTGGCGCTGGGCGTCACGCCCGTCATGCTGACCGGCGACAACGCCGCCACGGCGCAGAGCATCGCCGCGCAGGCGGGCATCGGCGAGGTGCGCGCCCAACTGCTGCCCGAGGACAAGCTCGAGGCGGTGCAGGCGCTGCAGCAGCGCTTCGGCCCCACCGGCATGACCGGCGACGGCATCAACGACGCGCCCGCGCTGGCCCGCGCCGACATCGGCTTCGCGATGGGCGGCGCCGGCACGGACACGGCGATGGAGGCGGCCGACGTGGTCATCATGAACGACGACCTGCGGCGCATCCCGATGGTGATCCGGCTGTCCCGCCGCACCCACGCCGTGCTGTGGCAGAACATCGCGTTCGCGCTGGCCGTGAAGGCGGTGTTCTTCGTGCTCGCGGTGTTCGGGGCCGCGACGATGTGGATGGCGGTCTTCGCCGACATGGGCGCCAGCCTGCTGGTCGTGGCCAACGGCCTGCGCCTGCTCAACGCCGACTTCGGCAAGGCCCGGCCATGAAGATCGGCGAGCTGGCCAGCGCCACCGAGACGGCGATCGACACCATCCGCTTCTACGAGCGCGAGGGCCTGCTGCCGCCGCCGGCGCGCTCGGCGGGCAACTTCCGGCTCTACGAAGGGCAGCACCTGGAGCGGCTGCAGTTCATCCGCTTCTGCCGCAGCTTGGACATGTCGCTCGACGAGGTGCGCGTGCTGCTGCGGTTCAAGGACCGGCCGGCCGAGGACTGCGGCGACGTGAACGCGCTGCTCGACGAGCACATCGGGCATGTGGCCCGGCGCATCAAGGAGCTGCGCTCGCTGGAGCGCCAGCTCAAGGAACTGCGCCAGCGCTGCGGCGCCGCACGGCCCGCGGACCAGTGCGGCATCCTGTCCGGACTTTCTGAAGCCGCCCAGTCCGCCACGGCCGCGCCGGCAGCGCGTGGGCATCTGAAGCCTGTCCACGGCCCGCGGCGCGAGCCCTGAAGGAACGTCGGGGTCAGGCGGTGCGCGGCCGCGGCAGCCAGGCCAGCGGGTCGAAGCGCGAAGCCGGGGCCTCCACCCAGCGGTGGAAGGGCAGGGCCAGCCAGTTCGCCAGCGCCCAGGTCACGACGAGCAGCAGCAGGCCCATCTCGGGCGTCGCATCCGCCGCGTTGGCCAGCAGCGCATTCGTCAGCAGCAGCACCGGGAAGTGCAGCAGGAACAGCGCATAGGACGGCGTGGCCCACGCGGCCAGCGTGGGATTCCAGGACGCCGGCAGCGCCGAGCGGCCCTGCGCCCGGCGCGCCTCGGCCCAGGCCAGCCACAGCGCGGTGGCCAGGGCCAGCGCCAGGCGGTCGCGCCACGCGAACATCAAGGCCATGCAGATGGCCGCGGCCAGCAGCACCAGCCCGGCACGGCCATGGCGCCACAGCGTCAGCCAGTGCACCAGCGCGCCCAGGCCATAGGCGGCGAAGAAGTACGGCGCCCAGGCGTCCAGCGCCGGGTCGAGGTTGAAGACGAAGGCCGAGGCCAGCGCGACGCCGGCCACCAGCAGCGGGCCGACGACGAGGCGGCCGGGATGCCGCCAGCCGCGCCGCGCCAGCCACAGCAGGCCCACGAGCAGCGCGAACAGCTGCAGGTCGATGGCGACATACCAGGCGCCCACGGTCAGCGCCTCGTAGCCCAGCACGTCGTGCAGCAGCAGCGCATGCGCGAACAGCTGGCCGGCGCTGATGTCGGCCGGCACCAGTTCGGGCCAGGACGAGGCGACGAGGCCGCAGGCGCCCAGCGTCAGCGCCAGCGCGGCGAGAAAGGGCAGCACCAGGCGCAGGTAGCGCCGCCACAGCAGCTGCGGCACGGCGGCCTGCAGTGCGCCGCCGCGCGGCGACAGGCCGCGCGCGCTGAGGTAGCCGGCGACGACGAGGAAGACCTGCACCGCCATGCGGCCGTACTCGTGCATCAGGCCGGCCAGTTGCGGGAGTGCCTCGTGGGCGGCGCGGGAGATCGGGCCGTAGCTGACGAGGTGGTGCAGCACGATGACCTGGGCTGCGACGGCCTTGAGGGCGTCGATGTGCGGCAGGCGACGGGACGGCGTGGACATGTCAGCGCCGCCCTGCCGCCCCGAGCGGGCGAAGTGGACGTAGGGGCAGTTTTTTCATGGCACAAAAAGAACGGGCCTGCGCATGAGCAGGCCCGTTGCTTCGGACACGTGAAATTGTACCGACCGGTTTTGCGCGTGAACCCGCCCGCGTTGCAGGCTGTCACCAAGCGCCGCGCCGATGTTGCAAAGCCGGTTCAGGCGAACAGCCGGCGCAGCCAGCCGCGCAGCCGCTGCAGCCGGTCCGGCGACAACGCAGCGGGTGCCGGCGCGGGTGCTGCCGCAGGGCGCGGATGCAGCTCGGCCAGTGCCGCCTGCAAGCGCGCGAAGAAGTCCTCGGCCAGCTTCTGCGCCACGAGGTCGACGAGGCCAGCGCCGATCTGTGCGAACTTGCCGCCCATGCTGGCCGTCACGTCGTAGCTGAGCTGCGTGCGGTGCGCGGACAGGGGCCGCAGCGCCACCAGTGCCTGACCCTTGCCGTGGCCGGCTGCGCCCCCCGAGCCTTCGAAGCGCAGGCGGTAGCCCTTCGGCGGATCCAGGTCGGCCAGCCGCAGCTTGGCCTTGAACCGCGCCTTCACCGGCCCGATGGACACGGCCATCCGCACGTCGAAGGCATGCCGGCCCGTGGGCGTGATGGCCTCGCAGCCGGGCACGGCGGCCTGCAGGATCGCGGTGTCGTTGAGTGCCGCCCAGGCGTCGGCCTGAGACACGGGCAGGGTCTGCTGGCCGGTGAGGTTCATGCGGCGATTCTGGCGGCGACGCCGTTGGACGGCCCACTTCAGAAGGCGCTGCCCGCGAGGCGGCGGGGCCTGGCGGGCAGCGCGAGCGCATGGCCGGGGGGCGCAATGACTTCGGTGCGATTACTTCGGGCTGATGGTCAGCTGGTTGTCGACCGACTTCACGCCTTCCACCGCCTTGGCGATGCTCTCGGCGCGGTCCTTCTCGGCCTGGCTGGCGACCTTGCCAGTCAGCTGCACCCAGCCGTTCGCGTCGGTGTCGACGTGCACGGTGGCCAGCGACGAGACCTTGCTGGCAGCCAGCTGGGTCTTGATCTTGGTCGTCACCACCGAGTCCTTGACCCAGGTCTTGGTCGTGCCCTCGGGCTTGTTGTCCGCTGCATGGCTGGCCAGCGGGGCCGCCAGGGCGCCGATGACGACGAGGGAAGCAAGTTTCGAGATCTTCATGGCTGGTCCTTTCAACGGAAGCGGTAGCGCCGGATGCGCACCGCCGAAACCGGAATCTATGCAGCCACTGGGACGGGATGCAGCGGACGCCGCGCCGCTGGCCTGTAGGACGGCTTCCAGCCAACGCCGAAAGCGGCCGCCTGCGTCTGCTTACATCTGCCCGGGAAGAAACGCGGTGCAGCCGGCGTTGTCGGGTTGACAGGGTCGCTTCGACCCTCAGCACCGACACGGAGCCCGCTCATGAACAAACCCACTCTCGCCGTTGCCGCCTTGCTGATGGCCGGCCTCGCCCACGCCGAAGACGCCGCACCCAATGCCGACAAGCGCGCCGTCAACGTGGCCGTGCAGCGCGACGGCCAACGCAACCAGAGCGCCGCCGCCGCGCTCAGCCTGCCGGTGGGCCAGCACGCATGGGTGCAGGCCGGCGTGGGCCAGTCGCGCAGCCGCGACGCGGCCAGTGGCAACCGCTACAAGCCCGGGCAGGTTTCGGTCGGCGCGGGCGTGGCGGGCAAGGCCTGGCAGGCGAGCCTGAACGCCAGCCAGCGCCGCGACGGCGATGCGCTGCGCCAGACCGACTGGGCCGCCGCGGCGGACTGGCGGCCGGTGGGCGGCGTCAACGTCGGTGTCGACGCGGTGAAGCGCCATGCCAAGGCACGCGGCACGCTGGCGGCCAGCGGCGCGGGCGTGGCCACGCCGGTCGAGCAGCGCCTTCGCGGCCACGGCGTGGGCGTGCACGGCGCGGTCGCGGTGACGCCGCGCTTGAGCGTCTACGGCGCGACGATGCACAACCGCTACACCACGACCACGCAGACAACCAGCAGCAACGGCGGCTTGCTGGCCGGCGTGCCGCTGCTGCAGCAGAACCGCGTCACGGCCATCAACCGCGACGAGGCCGCGCTGGACCGCAGCCACCAGCTGGGCGCGACCTACCGCGTCAGCGAGCAGGTGGCGCTCAACGGCGAGGTCATGCAGGACCGCCTGCACGACGGCGGCACGTTGCGCAGCGCGCAGGTGAAGGCGGCGATCCATGCCGGCGCGGGCTGGACGCTGACACCGGGCATCGGCCGCAGCCGCGGCCCGCAGGGTGGCGTGAACTACGGGTTGCTGGGGGCGAGTTACGCCTGGTGAGGCCCTAAGCTGCGCCTTCAACTCCATTTGGAAGGCTTGACATGAACTTCACCAAGATCGTCGGCGTGCTGCTCCTTGTCGCCGGCGCCGCCGCCCTGGCCATGGGCAGCTTCAGCTACACCAAGGACAGCACCGTCGTGAAACTGGGCCCGCTGGAGGTGTCGGCCAAGGAGAAGGAGACGGTGAACCTGCCGGTGTGGCTGGGCGTAGGCGCGATTGCGGTGGGCGGCCTGCTGCTGGCCTTCGGGCGCAAAGGCTGAGCGCCATGCCGGGCTCCGTCCTCGCCTTCTGGTTCCAGGAGATCCAGCCCGCCCAGTGGTGGAAGGTCGACCCGGCGTTCGACGCGCTGGTTCGCACCCGCTTCGGCGCGCTGCACGAGCAGGCCAAGCGCTGCGAGCTGTTCGCCTGGCGCGCCACGCCCGAGGGGCGGCTCGCCGAGGTCATCGTGCTGGACCAGTTCGCCCGCAACATCCACCGGGGCACGCCGCTGGCCTTTGCGGCCGACCCGCTGGCGCTGGCGCTGGCGCAGGAGGCGGTCGCCGCCGGCGCCGACCTGCAGCTGCAGTTCGAGCAGCGGCCCTTCCTCTACATGCCCTACATGCACAGCGAATCCGCCGCCATCCACGCCGTGGGCGAGCCGCTCATGAAGGACAGGGCGCCGCAGGGCACGCACGACTTCGAGCTGAGGCACAAGGCCATCGTCGACCGCTTCGGCCGCTACCCGCACCGCAACGCCATCCTCGGCCGCGCCTCCACGGCCGAAGAGCTGGAGTTCCTGAAGCAGCCGGGGTCCAGCTTCTGAGCGGGGCGTCGTCGTCAGGCATTGCCCCCCTGCAGGCGGGCCTTGTGATTGACGGCTACCCTCGCGGAAATTCAAGCTGGGAACACACGGTCCATGGACAACCTCGACCTGAGCGTGCTGCGCACGGCGGCCGGCTGGCGCGCCGAGTCGCGCGGCGTCGTGCTCGGCACGATCACGCGCACCTGGGGCTCCGCGCCGCGGCCGGTGGGGTCGCTGGTGGCGGTGCGCGATGACGGGCTGATTGCGGGCTCGGTGTCGGGCGGCTGCATCGAGGACGACCTCGTCGCCCAACTGCGCGCCGGCAGCCTGGCGATCGACAAGCCGACACCGCTGCGCTACGGCGTTGGCGCCGAGGAGGCCCGCCGCTTCGGCCTGCCCTGCGGCGGCACGCTGGAGCTGATGCTGGAGCCGCTGGGGCCGCAGTCGGGCATCGATGAATTGCTGGCCCGGCTGACGCGCGGCGAGCGGGTGCGCCGCACGCTGGACCTGGCCACCGGCGCCGTCACGCTGGCCGATGCCGAACCTGGCGCCGACATGCTGCGGCTGTCCGACATGCAGCTCATCAGCCACCACGGCCCGCAGTGGCGGCTGCTCGTCATCGGCGCCGGGCAGATGACCGACTACCTCGCGCAGATGGCGCTGGCGCTGGGCTACGGCGTGACCGTGTGCGACCCGCGCTCCGAGTACGCCGACGGCTTCGCGCTCCAAGGCGTCACGCTGACGCGCGACATGCCGGACGACGTCGTGATGGCCTTCAAGCCCGACGGCGCGACGGCCATCGTCGCGCTGACGCACGACCCCAAGCTCGACGACCTCGCGCTGATGGAGGCTTTGCGCGGCGCAGCCTTCTACGTCGGCGCCATCGGCTCGCGCGTCAACCAGGCCAAGCGGCGGGCGCGGCTGGCCGAGCATTTCGGGCTGACCGACGAGCAGCTCGACCGCCTGCACGGCCCCGTGGGCCTGGACATCGGCGCGCGCACGCCGCCGGAGATCGCGCTGAGCATCCTGGCGGAGATGACGGCGGTGCGGTACCGCGCGGCCGGCGCTCGTGCCGAGCCCGGCTGCGCGGTCTGATCCTCACTTCATCGTGTACCCGCGCCCGTCCATGCAGGCGTCCACGGCGCGGTTGAACACACTGCTGTCCGCCTGCGCATTCGGCTGCGTCGTCGCCCAGCGGTTGCAGTCGCGACGGTCGGTTTCCAGCTGCTCGGGCGACTGGCCGTTGCGCGGGTAGATGACCGGGTCGGCCTTCGGCGGCGGGGGCGGCGGGGCCGGCATGACCTGGGCCGTCGCGGCCTCGGGCGGCGGCGCGGTGACGACATAGCCTTCCGGCACCGGCCGGTAGTACACGCCGTTGGCGTAGTAGTACGGCAGCCCACCCAGCGTCAGCGTCACATAGGACGGCGGCAGCAGCGGGATGACGATGCCGACGGACGGCTGCACGACGCGGTAGCTGCCGCCATACGGCCGGTACCAGACGCCGCCGTGGAACCAGTAGCGGCCCGGGCCGGCGCCGACGACGATGGCCCCATGGGGCACGCGCGGCGCCACGTAGCCCGGCGCCGGGTAGTAGTGGTCGTGGTGGTAGCGGTTGTCGAACACCATGCCGATGTTGGCGCGGACGCGCACGTCGGCATGGGCGGGCAGGGTGGCGCACAGCGCGAGCAGGGCCGCAGCGGTGGTATGAAACAAAGTCTTCATGTCTTCGACCAGAAGCCGGGAGGCATTCCCAACGGCGCCAGACTGCGCCGCGTGCACTGCGGCGGCATTGCGCCCACGTAAAGTTCGTTGCTCCGTTGTCGCCGCCGCACGCCCATGATCGAACTGCACTACTACCCCAGCAACGCCAGCTTCGCGCCCCACATCCTGCTTGAGGAAATGGGCATTCCCTACACGCTGCGCCAGGTGGACCGCGCCAACAACGAGCACAAGTCGCCGGCCTACCTGAAGCTCAATCCCAACGGGTTGATCCCGACGCTGGTCGACGGCGACCTGGTGCTGTACGAGACGGCCGCCATCCTGATGCACCTGGCCGACTGCCACCCCGGCTTTGCGCCGGCGCCCGGCACGCCCGAGCGGGCGCAGTACTACAAGTGGATGGTCTGGCTGACGAACACGCTGCAGGCCATGCTGATCCACTACTTCTACCCGGACCGGATGGCGACAAACGCCGACGAGGTGAAGGCGCGCGCCGAGGCGCAGGTCGCGCCGATGCTGGACCAGATGGACGCCGAGCTCGTCCGCCACGGCGGCCCATGGTTCCTGGGCGAGCAGTACACGGCCGTCGACCCGCTGGCCTTCATGCTGTGCCGCTGGACGCGCATGCAGGCCAACCCGGCCAAGACGCGGCCGGCGCTGGGCGCGTATCTGAAGCGGGTCTTCGAGCGCGAGGCGACGCAGCGCGTCGTCGCCAAGGAAAAGCTGCCCGATCCGGTGTACTGAACTACGGCGCGCCGCACAGGCAGTGCACGGCGGCGGCGCGTTCCCAGCGACCCTGCGCCGACTGCTTCGCCAGCTCCCGCAGCGTCGCCAGTTCCTCGACGGCAGGTGCCGGCAGCGCATCCAGGCCCAGCGCCTGCACGAGTGACGGCGCCATCACGTCGGTCAACGACGCCAGCAGCCTTTCGCGGCGGCTCAGGTCGCGCTCCACGTAGGCCAGGCGCGGCTTCTCGCCGGCCTTGACCTCCAGCTTGGCCAGTTGCACTGCCGCCTGCACGGCGTCGTCGAAGCTGCCGATGCGGTCGACCAGGCCGCGCTCCTTGGCCTGCGCGCCGGTCCAGATGCGGCCCTGGGCGACGGCGTCGATCTTGTCCGGCGTGCTCTTGCGCGCCTGCGCGGCCAGTCCCGTGAAGCGGGCATAGACATGGTCGATGCTGGCCTGCACGGTGGCTTGCAGCCGCGGGTCCAGCGGGCGGCGCGCGTCGTAGCCGCCGGCCAGCCAGGTGGTGCGCACGCCGCCGGTGTGCAGCGACAGCTTGTCCATCAGCCCTTCGGCCGTCGGCAGCATGCCGAACACGCCGATGCTGCCGGTCACGGTGCCGGCATCGGCGATGACGGCGTCGCTGCTCATCGAGATCCAGTAGCCGCCCGAGGCCGCCACGTCGCCCATGGAGACGACGACCGGCTTGCCGGCCTGGCGCGTCAGCTCCAGCTCGCGGCGCAGGATCTCGGAGGCGAAGGCGCTGCCGCCGGGCGAGTTCACGCGCAGCACGACGGCCTTGATGGCCTCGTCCTCGCGCGCCTTGCGGATCAGCCGCGCCGTCGAGTCGCCGCCGATGCGGCCCGGGCCGGCCTCGCCGTCGACGATCTCGCCTTCGGCCACGACGATGCCGATGCCCGGCTGCAGCTTCGTCGGCGCACCGGCATCCTTCACGTAGGCCAGGTAGTCGCCCAGGCCCACCTGGCGGAAGCTCTTGCTCTGCTCGTCCTTGGCGCCCTTGCCAATCAGCAGCTCGCGCATCTGGTCGCGCGTCTTCAGGCCGTCGACGAGCTTGGCCTGCAGCGCCAGCTGGGCCGGGTCGCCCTTCACGGCGGCGAGGCGCTGCGGCAGCGCCTCGATGTCCTTGGCGATGCTGCCGGCCTCCAGCTTGCGTGCGGCCTCGATGGCGGCCGTGAAGCCCGTCCACAGCTCGCCATAGACCAGGCCCTCCGACTCCAGCGTCGCGGGGCTCGGGCCGTTGGCGGTGTAGGTCTCGCCAAAGCTCTTGTAGGTACCGGCCTTGATGACGTGGGCCGTCACGCCGATGCGGTCCAGCGCGTCCTTGTAATAGGTGCGCCAGCGGCCGAAGCCCTCCAGCATGGCCATGCCCATCGGGTGCAGGTAGACCTCGTCGGCCTGCGCGGCGATGAAGTAACCGCGCTGGCTGTAGCTGTCGGCATAGGCCAGCACCGGCTTGCCGCTCTTCTTGAAGCGCTGCAGCGCGGCGGCCACCTCGTGCAGGCCGGCCAGGCCCGCGCCGCCCAGCTCGTCGACATCCAGCAGCACGGCGCTGATCTGGTCGTCGCGGGCGGCCTGCTCCAGCGCGGCCAGCACGTCGCGCAGCCGCGTCTGCCTGGGCACGCCCCGGCCCTGGGCCTGGGCCATCAGCTGCTCGCGCGGGCTGCCGGAGAACTGCTCGACGAGGTTGCCGTCGAGCTTGAGCACCAGCGTGGTCTTGTCGGCCAATGGCTTCGGGCCGCGGGTCATCACCGCGGTGACGACGATGACGATCAGCAGCAGCACGAAGAGATTCATCAGCGCGCGGCGCGTGCCGTCGAGCAGCCACCAGGCCTTGGAGAACAGCCAGCCGAGTTTTGAGAACAAAGACTTCATCGACAGAACCTTGAGGGTTGACGCGCGTCGATTGTGCGGGCCAGCGGGCTTAGCATGCGCCGGTCACGGAGGAGAGGACGCTCATGCTTGCTTGGCCGCGCTGGACCCGTCGCATCAACGAGCACTTCCCGCTGCGATACCTGACCTGGCTGCTGTGCGGGCTGCTCGCGCTGTTCTTCGCCATCCGCTGGACGGCGGGCCTCGGCGACGCGGTGCTGATGGTGGTCTTCCTGGCGCTGGCCCTGCTGGGCCTGCGCGACTCGCGCCAGCAGCACCACTCCATCCTGCGCAACTACCCCGTCATCGGGCACCTGCGCTTCCTGCTGGAGTTCATCCGGCCGGAGATCCGCCAGTACTTCGTCGAAGGCGACAACGACGCCGCGCCGTTCTCGCGCGCGCAGCGTTCCATCGTCTACCAGCGCGCCAAGGGCGCCCCCGACCAGCGGCCCTTCGGCACGCAGCTCGACACCGGCGCGCGTGGCTACGAGTGGATCAACCACTCGCTGATGCCCACCCACCTGACCAGCCACGACTTCCGCATCACCATCGGCGCGGGCCGGGCGCAGCCCTATTCGGCCAGCGTCTTCAACATCTCGGCGATGAGCTTCGGCGCGCTGTCGGCCAACGCCATCCTGGCGCTGAACAAGGGCGCCAAGCTGGGCGGTTTCGCGCACGACACCGGCGAGGGCTCGATCAGCGTGCACCACCGCGCCAACGGCGGCGACCTCATCTGGGAGATCGGCTCGGGTTATTTCGGCTGCCGCAACGACGACGGCAGCTTCAGCGTCGAGCGCTTCCAGGCCAACGCGGCCGACCCGCAGGTCAAGATGATCGAGCTCAAGCTCAGCCAGGGCGCCAAGCCCGGCCACGGCGGCGTGCTGCCCGGCCCCAAGGTCACGGCTGAGATCGCCGCCGCGCGCGGCGTGCCGGAGGGTGTGGACTGCATCTCGCCGGCCCGCCACAGCGCCTTCTCGACGCCCGTCGAAATGATGCAGTTCATCCAGCAGCTGCGCGACCTCTCGGGCGGCAAGCCCACCGGCTTCAAGCTCTGCATCGGCCACCCCTGGGAGTGGTTTGCGGTGGCCAAGGCGATGCTGGAGACCGGCATCACGCCGGACTTCATCGTCGTCGACGGCGCCGAGGGTGGCACGGGCGCGGCGCCGCTGGAGTTCACCAACCATGTCGGCGCGCCGGTGCAGGAGGGGTTGCTGCTGGTGCACAACACGCTGGTCGGCTTGGGCCTGCGCGACACGATCAAGCTCGGCTGCGCCGGCAAGATCACCAGCGCCTTCGACATCGTGCGGCTGATGGCGCTGGGCGCGGACTGGTGCAACTCCGCGCGCGGCTTCATGTTCGCGCTCGGCTGCATCCAGGCGCAGGCCTGCCACACAGGCCATTGCCCCACCGGGGTGACGACACAGGATGCGCTGCGCCAGCGCGCCATCAACGTGCCCGACAAGGCCCATCGCGTCGCCAACTTCCACCAGGGCACGCTGAAGGCGCTGAAGGAACTGGTCGAGGCCGCCGGGCTGTGCCACCCGCAGGAGATCACGGCCCAGCACATCGTGCACCGGCTGGACAAGCACGAGGTGCGGCTGCTGGCCAACCTGCTGCCCTTTGTCGAGCCCGGCGCGCTGCTGCGCGGCGAGATGCCGCACAACACCTTCCGGATCTACTGGCCGCTGGCCAGCGCGCACAGCTTCGCGCCCCAGGGCAGCATCGCGCGCTCGCCCTGATCGTGGCGGGCCGAGCGCCGCGCGCACCCAAGCGGCCGGCTTGATGCGCGGCCAAGCGACACCTTGGACGAGGGGCCCGTTTGCACCGCCTGGACGCGGGGGGTGACGGTTTCAAGTTAGGGGGATGCGGGGTCAAAACGCGCACAATCTTGGCGGTTACATCGCCAGCACATGCCCACCGTCTACCTCCTCCGTCTCAGCGAACCCATGCTGCAGCGCACGCGCTCGCAGCTGCTGCAGGCGGCGGGCATCGAACTGGCCGGCAGCGGCAGCCACCTGACGGATGCCCTCGATGAAATCGCCACGCTCGCGCCTGACATCGTCGCCAGCGACCTGCGCCTGGCGGACACCCATGCGATGCGCGTCGCCCACGAACTCGGCCGCCTGCCGGTGCGTCCGCAATTGCTGCTGCTGACGCCGACGGCCGACGACCTGCAGCTTTTCGCCGCCCTCAGCGCCGGCGCCAACGCCTATCACGTCGACAACGGCAGCGGCACTGGCCTCGTCGAGGCCTTGCAGCGTTTGCATGACCGCCGCGCGGCGTTCAGCCCGTTGCTCGCCCGGCAGGCGCTGGCCGCCTTCGGCATCGAGCGCAGCCCCCTGGCCATCGCCAGCCTGGCCCCGGCCGCGCGCGACGCCAGCCCCGCCGGGCGGCAGATCGACCAGGCCAGCCGCCATCTGCTGACGCTGCTGGCGCAGGGCCTGCTGCTGGCCGAGATCGTGACGCTGTGGAAGCTGGACCTGGCGGAGATCGAGCGCCGCATCTGGCGCGTGGTGCGCCTGCTGCACGTGCGCTCGCGCGAACTGCTGATCGCCTGAGAGGCCGTCCCGCGGTGCTCAGGCCACCGGGACGGTATCGGCGAAGCTCTGGCGTTGCGAGAGCTTGTCCATGTGGCGGGCCAGGTTGGGATAGGTCTCGCGCCAGGTGATCTCGGGGAATCGGAACTCCAGCCAGCCCAGCGCGCAGCCCACCGCGATGTCGGCCAGCGAGAAATGGTTGCCCGAGCACCAGGGCTTCTCGGCCAAACCCTGGCTCATGGCAGCCAGCGCGGCATTGACCTTGCCCATCTGGCGGGCGATCCAGGCGGGGCTGCGCTGTTCCGCCGGGCGGTGCGCCCAGGCGCGCTCCATGCGCGCGAGGATGCCGGCGTCCATGATGCCGTCGGCCAGCGCTTCCCAGGTGCGCACCTCGCAGCGCTCGCGGCCGCGCTCGGGGATGAGCCGGCCCACCGGTGAGAGCGTGTCCATGTACTCGACGATGACGCGCGAATCGAACACGGCGCCGGTGATCGAGTCCTGGCCCTCCATGACGAGGCAGGGCACCTTGCCCAGCGGGTTCATCTTCAGGATCGCATCGCTACCCCAGACATCTTCAAGCACCAATTGGTAATCGAGCTTCTTCTCGGCCATCACGATGCGCACCTTGCGCACGTAAGGGCTGGTGAGCGAACCGATCAACTTCATCGCGGTCATAGGGGCAAACACGGGTCACAGGTCGAAACGATTCTAGCGAGCGGCCCTCTGCGGGCCGGCCGTGAAAAAGGCCTGTCGGCTGGGGCCGACAGGCCACCCCAGACGGGGCTTGCCAGCGGCGCGGCGCGCCGCCAGAGTGCTGCCCGGCCCGCCGCAGCAGACGGCGGCCATCATTCAGGGAGATCCCATGCACGACCCAGACGCAGTTCCTGCCGTCCCCGCCGCCCCTGCCGTGGCTTGCACCCCTTTGCCACCTGCGCCGCGTGTCCTCCAAATCCGCTTCACGGGTTCGGGCAGCGAGTACTTCCGCATCTGGTCGGTCAACCTGCTGCTCATCCTCGTCACGCTGGGCCTGTACCTGCCCTTCGCCAAGGCGCGGCGCATCCGTTATTTCTATGCGAACACCCTGGTCGACGGCCAGGCGCTGAGCTTCCACGGCGACCCGTGGAAGATGTTCCGCGGCTTCCTGCTGCTCATCGTGCTGATGGGCACCTACAGCGCCGCGGGGCACTTCTCGTCCACGGCGGCCTTCGTCGCCTTCCTGATCTTGTGCGCCGTGTGGCCGGCGCTGTGGCGTGCCTCGCTGCAGTTCCGCCTGGGCAACACCAGCTGGCGCGGCCTGCGCATGCGCTTCGACGGCTCGCTCACGGACGCCTACCTGGCCAGTGCCCCGAGCTACCTGCCCGCCATCGCCCTCGTCGGCGGCGGGTTGCTGATCGGCCGTGACACCGCTGCGACCGCCGCGGCAGGGTTCACGCCCGCAGTCTTGTTGTACGGCGTCGGCGCGCTTTGCATGACGCTGTTCGCGCCCTGGTCCTTCGCGCTGTTCAAGCGCTACCAGCACAACGGCTATGGCATCGCCGGCCAGGACGGCCGCGTGAAGCTGTCGACGGCCAAGGTCTACCTGCTGGCGCTCAAGACCGCCGGCATGGCGCTGCTGCCAATGCTCCTGACGGGTGTGCTGGCGGCGGCGGCCGTCGGCCTCGCGCGCGGCATGGGCGGCCCGAACCGCGCGCTGCTGGGCACGGTGGCGCTCGGCATCGGCGTCGGCCTGGGCTACCTGCTGATGTTCGCCGTCGTCATGCCCTACGGCGCCGCGCGCATGCAGAACCTGGCGTGGAACGGCACGCGCAGCCAGGCGCTGGGCTTCAGGAGCACGCTGAAGTTCCGCAGCCTGTTCGCCCTGACGCTGAAGAACTGGCTGCTGACCGCGCTGACGTTGAGCCTGTACCGCCCGTTCGCCGCGGTCGCCACCGCGCAACTGCGGCTGGAGGCCGTCCGCATCGGCTGCGATGAAGACCCGGCCGACTGGGTGGCCGCCGCCCGCGCCGGGCACGCGGACGCGACCGGCGACATCGCCGGCGACTTCTTCGGCATCGACATGGGGCTGTGATGGCGGAGGCACCGCGGCTGAACGGCGACTGGTTCGACGGCCGCAGCGGCCGGGCGCGCCCGGTGGAGGTCTGGCTGGACGGCAAGACGCTGCACTTCGGCGACCACAGCGCGCCGCTGGCCGGCCTGACCTGGCCGGAGCGCCAGCGCCACGGCCAGCGCCAGGTCCTGCTGCCCGGCGGCGGCCTGTTGAGCTTCGCCGACGCGGCGGCCTTCGACACCTGGGCACGCGCGTCCGGACAAGGCGACAGCGCCGTCGTGCGGTGGCAGCAGAGCTGGCGGCTGGCACTGCTGTCGCTGGTCTTGCTGGTGGCCGCCCTGGCTGCCGGCTATCGCTGGGGCCTGCCCTGGGCGGTGGACAACCTGGTCGACGCGCTGCCGGGCCGCGTCGAGCAGGCGCTGGGCGAGCATCTGCTGGGCAGCCTGGACGGCGAGTGGCTCGAGCCCAGCCGCCTGACGCCAGCGCAGCAGCGTGCCTGGCAGGACCGCTGGAGCGGCATGCTGCAGCGCGCGCGCCGCGAGGGCGGCGTGGCTGTGCCCGAGCGCTTCGAAATCCATTTCCGCGACGGCGGCAAGGCGCTCGGCCCGAACGCCTTTGCACTGCCGGGCGGCGACATCGTCATCACCGACGCGCTGCTGGAACTGCTGGCCGACGAGCCCGACGCGGTGATGACGGTGCTGGCGCATGAACTCGGCCATGTGCAGCACCGGCACGGCCTGCGGCTGGTGCTGCGGGCGGGCGCGATCAGCGTCGTCGCCTCGGTCGTCGTCGGTGACTTTTCGACCCTGCTGGCCGCCGCGCCGGCCGTGCTGGCGAGCAACGCCTATTCGCGCGACAACGAGCGCGAGGCTGATCTTTATGGCCGCACGCTGGCCCGTGCGGGCGGCGCCGACACCTCGCGCATGGCGGTGTTCTTCGAGCGCCTGGCCAAGAAGCACGCGGGCGTGGGCGACAGCCCGGTGGCCATCGCGATCTCCACCCACCCCGCCGACGCGGAGCGCGTGGCCTTCTTCAGTCAACGGTGAACAATCACTTCGCGGGCTGAGCTGGCGGCCATGCCACAGTCGCGGGCAGCCACCGCAGCAGACGGCGGCGTCTTCACTCAGGGAGTTTCCATGAACACCGCCGCAGCCGTCCCGACGACGGCCGATCAGCCCACGCCGAACGCCGAGCCTGTGGCGCGTGTTCTGGAGGTCCGCTTCACCGGCTCCGGCAGCGAATACTTCCGCATCTGGGCAATCAATCTGTTGCTCATCCTGCTGAGCTGCGGGCTCTATCTGCCGTTCGCCAAGATCCGGCGCATCCGCTATCTCTACGCCAACACCCTGATCGACGGGGAGGCGCTGGCCTTCCACGGCGATGCCGGGAAGATGTTCCGCGGCTTCGTGTTGCTGGCCGTGCTGATGCTGGCCTACACCTTGGCCGGCGAGTTCGCGCCCGCGGCGGCATTGCCGGCATTCGTGCTGCTGTGCGTCGTGTGGCCGGCGCTGTGGCGGGCATCGATGCAGTTCCGCCTCGGCAACACGAGCTGGCGTGGGCTGCGCTTCGGGTTTGAGGGCTCGCTCACCGGCGCCTATCTCGCTCACCTGCCTGTGTACATCCCGATGGCAGTGCTGACGGCCCTGGTGCCCGACGGGCAGGGCCCCAGCAGTGATCCTGGTGTCAACAGCCAGTTCTGGTTCGCGGTGACGCTGGCTCTGCTGTGCCTGATGGCGCCGTGGTCCACCGTGCTTCTCAAGCGCTACCAGCACCGGGGCTACCGCGTCGCCGGCGAGCGCAGCGAGATCGTGCTGCGCACGCGGTCGGTCTACTTCATCGGATTCAAAACGGTCATGGCCGGGGTGGCGATGTTCCTGCTGGCGATAGTGGCGGCGGCCATCGTCACGGGTTGCCTGCTGGTCCTGGCTCACTTTGGTGGTGTCGAAGCGAAGAGCGCCCGAAGCTACTTCGGACTGGCTTGTGTCGGCCTGCTCTACCTGTTCGGCGCCGGCGGCCTGTTGCCCTATTACGCGGCGCGCATCCAGAACCTCGTCTGGGGCAACACCCGCAGTGCCTCGCTGCGCTTCCACAGCGAGTTGACGGGCCTGACCCGGCTGAACCTCAGGAACTGGCTGTTGATCGTCCTCACGCTGGGCCTGTACCGGCCATTCGCGGCGATGGCGACGACGCGCTTGCGATTGCAGGCCGTGCGCATAGCCAGCAGCACCGACCCCGCGACCTGGACGGCCTCGCGTGCCGGCCGGCACGCCGACGCCTCCGGCGACGTCGCGGGCGACTTCTTTGGCATGGACGTCGGGCTATGAGCGCAGCCGCTTTCCTTTTCGCCCACTGGTTCGACGGCCAGCAAGGCCTCGCGCAGCCCGTCGAGGTGCGGCTTCAGGACGGCCAGCTGCACTTCGGCGGCCAGCAGCTGCCGCTGCACCGCGTGCAATGGCCGGAACGGCTGCGGCACGGCCGGCGGCTGATGGTGCTGGAGGGCGGCGGCGTGCTCAGCTTTCCCGATGCTGCCGCCTTCGACGCCTGGGCCGATGCCACCGGACACCGGCCGGGGCTCATCGAGCGCTGGCAGCTCAGCTGGAAGCTGGCGCTGATCGCGCTGGCCCTTGTCACCACCTTGTTCGCGGCGGGCTGGCGGTGGGGCCTGCCGTGGGCGAGCGATCGGCTCGTCGAGCGCATCCCGCTCAGCGCCGAGCAGCCCATTGGCGATCAGGTCATGGTGATGGTCGACAAGCAGTGGCTGCGGCCCAGCCAGCTCAGCGAGGCCGAGCAGCAGGCCTGGCGCGAGCGCTTTTCCCGCATGCTGGCCAGCGGGCGTGCCTCAGGCATGGCCGTGCCTGAGCACTGGCAGCTGCACTTCCGCCGCACGACGGCATTGCTGGGCCCCAACGCCTTTGCGTTGCCCGGCGGCCAGATGTGCGTGACGGACGAACTGATCGAGCTGCTGAAGGATGAGCCCGACACGGTGCTGACCATCCTGGCCCATGAGGCCGGCCACGTGCAGCACCGCCATGGCATGCGGACGGGCGTTCGCGCCGGCGTGGTGGCCGCGGCAGCTGCGTTGTGGCTGGGCGACTACTCCAGCTTCCTGAACGGTCTGCCGCTGGTGCTGGCCACCAACGGCTACCGGCGCGACCACGAGCGCGAGGCCGACGCCTTCGCCCGCGAGCTGGCGCGCCGCAGTGGCGTCGATCCGGCCCGCATGGCGGTCTTTTTCGAGCGCATTCGCAAGAGGTACGGCGAGTCCGCCGAGAGCCCGCTGGCGATTGCGTTCCGCGCCCACCCTGCCGACAGCGAGCGCATCGCCTTCTTCAAGGCCGAAGGGCCGGCCGCACCCCAAAACTAGAATCGCGGGTTTTCCACGACCCGCCGGCCCGCCATGACCACGTCCGAATACTCCGCCATCAGCGCCCTCTCGCCGCTGGACGGCCGCTATGCCGCCAAGGTCGCCGCGTTGCGCCCGCTGCTGTCCGAGTACGGGCTGATGCACCGCCGCGTGCAGGTCGAGGTGGAGTGGTTCATCGCGCTGTCGGACGCCGGCTTCAAGGAGTTCAAGCCGCTGTCGTCCGCCGCGCGCTCGCGCCTGCGCCGGCTCGTGAAGAAGTTCTCCGAGGCCGATGCGGAAGAGATCAAGGCCATCGAGCGCACGACCAACCACGACGTGAAGGCCGTGGAGTACTGGATCAAGCGCAGCTTCGAAGGCCAGCCCGAACTGCTGGCAGCGTCGGAGTTCGTGCACTTCGCCTGCACCAGCGAGGACATCAACAACACCAGCCATGCGCTGATGCTGAAGGCCGCACGCGACGAGGTCATGCTGCCGGCGCTGGACGGCATCGTCGCGACGCTGCGCAAGATGGCGCACCAGTTCGCCGCGGTACCGATGCTGAGCCGCACGCATGGCCAGACGGCCAGCCCGACGACGGTGGGCAAGGAGATCGCCAACGTCGTCGCCCGCCTGGTCACGGCGCGTGCTCGCATCGCGGCCGTGAAGCCGCTGGCCAAGATGAACGGCGCAGTCGGCAACTTCAACGCCCACCTGTCGGCCTGGCCCAAGCACGACTGGGAGCAGTTCTCCAAGACCGTCATCGAGAAGCAGCTCAAGCTGACGTTCAACCCGTACACCATCCAGATCGAGCCGCACGACTACATGGCCGAGCTGTTCGACGCGTTCACCCGCGCCAACACCATCCTGATCGACTGGGCCCGCGACGTCTGGGGCTACATCTCGCTGGGTTACTTCAAGCAGCGCACCAAGGCGGGCGAGATCGGCAGCTCGACGATGCCGCACAAGGTCAACCCCATCGACTTCGAGAACGCGGAAGGCAACTTCGGCCTGGCCAGCGCGGTGCTGACCCACCTCTCGCAGAAGCTGCCGGTGAGCCGCTGGCAGCGCGACCTGACCGACTCCACGGTGCTGCGCAACATGGGCGTGGGCCTGGGCTACGCGCTGCTGGGCTACGACTCGCTGGCCAAGGGCCTGGGCAAGCTGGAGGTCAACGAGGCCGCGCTGGCCGACGACCTCGACGCCGCCTGGGAAGTGCTGGCCGAGCCCATCCAGACCGTCATGCGCCGCTACGGCCTGCCCAACCCCTACGAGCAGCTCAAGGAGCTGACCCGCGGCAAGGCGATCACGCGCGAGTCGCTGCAGACCTTCATCGAGGGGCTGGACCTGCCCAAGGGCGAGAAGGCCCGCCTGCTGAAGCTGAGCCCGGGCAGCTACACCGGCCTGGCGCAAGACCTGGCACGGCGCATCTAAGCCGCCTTCGGGGCAGCCCGGTGTGGCATCAGCGCGGCGCCGCCCGCTGACCTAAAGCACCAGGCGGAACACGCGCGAGGGCTCGTTGTAGCCCTCCAGCATCTCCTGGCCCTGCTCGATGAAGCCCAGCTTGGCGAGCAGGCCGGTGCTGCGCGGGTTGTCGATGGCCGTGATGGCCATCAACGTGCGCCAGCCCAGCGCGCTCCTGGCATGCGCCACGCAGGCGTGCGCCGCCTCCAGCGCATAGCCGCGGCCCTCGTGCTCGGCCAACAGCGCGTAGCCCAGGTCGGGCTCGGGCAGTGCCGGGCGCTTGAACAGGCCGCACATGCCGACGAGCACGCCGTCCTCACGGCGCTGCAGCGCCCAGAAGCCGTGGCCCAGCTCGCGGTAGGCCTTGAAGAGCCGGCCCTGGGCCCAAGCCAGCGCGTCGTCGACGCTGCGCACGCCGGGGTCATTGATGTTGCGAAGCCAGCCCGGCTCGTTGACCAGGCGCAGCAGGAAGGGCGCGTCTTGCGGTGTGAATTCACGCAGCGCCAAGCGTTCGGTGTCCAGGATGTGCATGAAACAAGACAATAACCGGTTCATGCCCGGAACTCCCAGCGCCACGCCCGCCCGCCGCCCCACCCGCCCTTCATGAGCCCCGCGCCCGACCCCAGCGACACACCCGCGCTCAGCCAGGTCTTGCGCGAGCTGGACGTCATCCTGGCCAATGCCGGCGTGGGCATCGTGTTCGTGAAGTCGCGCATGGTGGTGCGCTGCAACCAGCGCTACGCCGAGATCTTCGGCTTCGACAGCCCGGAGGCCGCCGCCGGCACCCCGAGCGCCGGGCTCTACGAAACCGAGGACGCCGCGCGCAGCCTGGGCGCCCGCGCCTATCCGGTGCTGGCCACCGGCGAAACCTTTCGCGGCGAGCAACTGATGCGGCGCCAGAACGGCGAGCTGTTCTGGGCCCACCTGACCGGCCGCCTCGTCCATGCCGACGACCCGGCCGCCGGCTCGATCTGGATCGTCGACGACATCCACGAGCGCAAGCTGGCCGACGCCGCGCTGTACGACCTGCATGCCGAGCAGCAGCTGATCTTCGACCATGCGATGGTCGGCATCGTCTTCCTGCGCGGCCGCCGCGTGACGCGCTGCAACCGCGCCTTCGAGCAGCTGTTCGGCTACGAGCCTGGCGAGCTGGACGGCCAGCTGTCACGCGTCTGGTACCTGTCCGACGAAGCCTGGAAGGCCGCCGGGGACCAGTGCTATGCGCCGCTCGCTCGCGGCGACGCCTTCCATGCCGAGATGCTGCTGGGCCGCAAGGACGGCACGCCCGTCTGGTGCGAAGTGCGCAGCAAGGCCATCGACCGCAGCGATCTGTCGCGTGGCTCGATCTGGATCACGCAGGACATCTCGGCGCGCAAGCAGGCCGAGCTGGAGCTGGTGCAGGCCAAGGCGCAACTGGAGGCGCTGGTGGCGCAGCGCACCGAGCAGCTCAGCCAGACCGTCGCCGCGCTGGAGCTGAAGGTCGCCGAGCAGCAGGCCGCGGAGGCGCGCGCCCAGCGGCTGGCCATGTTCGACGCGCTGACCGGCCTGCCCAACCGCCACCTGCTGGCCGACCGCGCCAGCCAGGCCATCGACATCGCCCGCCGCGGCGACGAGCCGCTGGCCGTGCTCTTCCTCGACCTGGACCATTTCAAGAACGTCAACGACTCGCTCGGCCACCGCATCGGCGACACGCTGCTGACGCAGCTCGCCGCCCGCCTGCGCGGGGCGGTGCGCGAGCAGGACACGGTGGCGCGCACCGGCGGCGATGAATTCGTCCTGGTGCTGCCGCTGACCGACATCGCCGGTGCTGCCCACCTCGCCACCAAGCTGATGGCCCTGGCCAGCGCGCCGTTCCAGGTCGACCAGCAGGAGCTGACGGTGACGCCGTCCATGGGCATCGCGATGTTCCCGACCGACGGCGACGACTTCGACATGCTGTTCAAGTGCGCCGATGCGGCCATGTACCGCGCCAAGAAGGATGGCCGCAACGCCTATCGCTTCTTCACCAGCGAGATGCAGGCTCAGTCGGCGCGCGCACTGCAGCTGGAGAACGCGCTGCGCCGAGCGCTGGAGCGCGATCAGCTCAGCCTGCACTATCAGCCGCAGTTCGCACTCGACGCCGATGGCGGCGATGGCGAATACGGCGCCGGCGGCGCGGCGCGCATCCTCGGTGCCGAAGCCCTGCTGCGCTGGCACCACCCGGAGCTGGGCTGGGTGTCGCCGGCCGAGTTCATTCCCATCGCCGAGGCCACCGGTCTCATCCTGCCGATCGGCGAATGGGTGCTGCGCGAGGCGCTGTCGCAGCTGCGTCGCTGGGACGCCGCCGGCCTGCCCGAGCTGACCATGGCCGTCAACCTGTCGGCCGTGCAGTTCCGCCACGACGACCTGCCCGAGCTCGTCGCGCGCGTGCTGGGCGAACTCGGCATGCCGGCCGAGCGCCTGGAGCTGGAGCTGACCGAAGGCGCCGCGATGGACAACCCGGCGGTGGCCATCACCGTGATGAACGACCTGCATGCGCGCGGCGTGCGCCTGTCCATCGACGACTTCGGCACCGGCTACTCGTCGCTGAGCTACCTGAAGAAGTTCCGCGTCGGCAAGCTCAAGATCGATCAGTCCTTCGTGCGCGACCTGACCGAGGACGCCGAAGACCGCGCCATCGTCGACGCCGTCATCCGCATGGCCGGCGCCCTGGGCCTGCAGACGCTGGCCGAAGGCGTCGAGACGGCGGGCCAGCTCGACTTCCTGCGCCGCCACGGCTGCGAGGCCGTGCAGGGCTACCTGTTCAGTCGGCCGCTGCCTGCCGCTGCCTTTGCCGAATTCGTGCTGAACGGGCAGATGGTGTCCGTCTGAACGCCCGCGTCCGAGGGCATCCGGCAATGCCCTGGGCGCGAGCCAACCCCGACAATCGCCCGCCATGACTTTCATCGCCCAGCTGCAAGCCTGCTCCCACTCCCGCCTCTGCGTAGGCCTCGACCCCGAGCCGGCCAAGCTGCCGGGCGCCTGGGCCGGCGACGCGTCCCGGATCTTCGATTTCTGCGCGGCCATCGTCGACGCCACCAAGGACCTGGTCTGCGCCTTCAAGCCGCAGATCGCCTATTTCGCCGCCCATCGCGCGGAAGCGCAGCTGGAACGGCTGATCGCCCACGTCCACGAGGTCGCACCCGGTGTGCCCGTCATCCTCGACGCCAAGCGTGGCGACATCGGCTCCACCGCCGAGCAGTACGCCCGCGAGGCCTTCGAGCGCTACCAGGCCGACGCCGTGACGCTGTCGCCCTTCATGGGCTTCGACTCAGTCGAGCCCTATCTGGCCTACGAAGGCAAGGGCGTCATCCTGCTGTGCCGCACGTCCAACCCTGGCGGCGACGACTGGCAGATGCAGCGCCTGGCCGACGTGCCCGGGCAGCCGCGCCTGTTCGAGCACCTGGCGCACCTCGCCGAGACACAGTGGAACCGCAACGGCCAGCTGGGCCTCGTCGTCGGCGCCACCTACCCGGCCGAGATCGCCCGCGTGCGAGAACTCGCGCCGACGTTGCCGCTGCTGGTGCCGGGCGTGGGCGCGCAGGGCGGTGATGCCGCGGCCGTCGTGCAGGCGGCGGGCCGCAGCGCGCCGCTCATCGTCAACTCCTCGCGCGCCGTCCTCTATGCCGGGCACGGCGCCGACTTCGCCGCGCGTGCGCGCGCCGTCGCCGAGGCCACCCGAGCAAGCCTGGCCTGAGCATGAGCCAGTACACACGCGCAGTCGCACGCCGCTCGCTGGCTCCCGAGGCGGTGTTGCAGCCCCTGCGGGCGGCCGGGCGGCGCTGACATGCCGCGCGCCGACGACGACCTCAGCAGCCTGGTCGGCCATGCAGCGCCGCCCGAGCAGCAGCGCCTGCGCCTGCAGAGCAGCATGCGCTGGCATGCATCGCGCGTGTTCATGCTGGCCTGCGCGCCGATCCTGGTGCCGGTCGCGCTGCTGCTGTGGTTCACCCGCCAGCCGCATGAGTGGGCGGGCGGCTGGGTGCCGCCGGCGCTGGCGTTGTTGATCGCGGCGCTCGCGCTGCTGCGCCTCATCTCGATCTCGCGCGGGCCGCGCCGCCAGGAGCAGTTCCTGGTCTCGCTGGCCATGCTGACGCTGGTGCTGGCGCTGCCGGTCGTCGTCGCGGTGTCGCGCGACCTGGGCCTGTGGTCGCTGAGCCTGCCGGCGATGAGCCTGGTCATCGCCTTCGCGACCGGCCTGCTGGGCCTCGTCACCGGCGCCGTGCTGACGGCGCTGGCCAGCCTGGCGTTGCTGGGCCTGGGCGCCGCCGAGGCGCTGGGCTGGGCCACGCATTCGGGCGCCTCGGCCAGCCTGGCGCTGCGCGCCACGCTGCAGTTCGCGCTGCTGGGCTCGGGCCTGGTGGCCGGCATCGGGCTGTTGAAGATGGTCAAGCGCTCGCTGGCGGAGGCCGACGAGCGCACGGCGCGCTTCCGTGGCCTGCTCGGCATGGCGGTGGACTGGTACTGGGAGATGGACCGCGAGTTCCGCTTCACCCATGTGGCCGAGGAGCGGCCCGGCAGCTCGGGCCTGGACCTGAGCGCGCGCCTGGGCAAGACGCCGTGGGAGATCGGCGGCCTGGGCATTTCGGACGACGAGCTCGACGCCCACCGCGCCGACCTCGAATCGCACCGGCCCTTCCACGGCATCGTCGCGCGCCGCATCGGCACCGACGGCGGCACGCGTTGGGTGTCCATCAGCGGCGAGCCGCGCTTCGATGTACAGGGCAACTTCCGCGGCTACTGGGGCGTGGGCCGGGACGTGACGCAGGAGGTGGCGGCCGAGCAGACCGTGCACGCCACCGAGACGCGCTACCGCGAGCTGTTCCGCCGCTCGCCCAGCCCGCTGGTGCTGCACCGCTGGGGGCGTGTCGTCGACGCCAACCCGGCAGCGATGGCCATGTTCGGCTATGCACAGCGCTCCAGCATGATCGGGCAGGACCTGTTCAGCCACTACGAGCCGGGCGACGACGAGACCGCCCGCCAGCAGGCCGCCCGCCTGGAAGGCCTGGCGCCGGGCGCGATGCAGCCGATGGCCGAGTACCGCCTGCGCACGCTGTCGCGCCGCCGACGCCTCGTGCAGGCGACCAGCGTGCGCGTCGAGACGGCCAGCGGCCCGGCCACGCTGACCTTCTTCACCGACCAGACCGAGCAGAGCCGCGCGCAGGACGCGCTGCGCCGCAGCGAGGGCCTGCTGTCGCACCTGGTGGCCACCAGCCCCGACGTCATCACGCTGACCGAGGCCGAGAGCGGGCGCTATGCGATGGTCAACAGGGCCTTCGAGAGCCTGACCGGCTGGGCCAGCTCCGAGGTGCTGGGCCGCACGGCCGACGAGATCGGCATCTGGCACAACCCGGCGGACCGCAGCGCGATCCGCGAGGCCATCCGCCGCGACGGCATCGCCAGCAACGTGCCCATCAGCTTCCGCCGCAAGGACGGCGGCGCCGTCTCGATGCTGGTCTCGGTCGCGCCCTTCGAGATGGACGGGCAGAACTATCTGGTGCTGTACGCACGCGACGTGTCGGAAAGCGAGCGCACACGCCTCGTGCACGGTGCCATCCTGGAGAACGCCTCCATCGGCATCACGCTGACGCGGGACCAGCAGTTCGTGCTGGCCAACCCGCGCGTGGAGGCCATGTTCGGCTGGGAGCGCGGCGCGCTGATCGGCCAGCACGGCAGCGTCGTCTGGCCAACGGTGGAGGAGTGGCAGGCCGTCGGCCGCGACCTCGGCCCGCGCCTGGCGGCCGGCGGCCAGGTCGAGACCGAGCGCACCATGCGCCGCCGTGACGGCTCGACCTTCCTGGCCCGCCTGATGGCCCAGGCCGTCGACCCCGCCCACCCCAGCCGCGGCGGCACCATCTGGATCATCGAAGACGTCACCGAGCGTCGCCGCGTGGAAGACCAGCTCGCCCATGCCAAGGACGAAGCCCAGGCCGCCAGCCGCGCCAAAAGCGCCTTCCTGGCCAACACCAGCCACGAGATCCGCACGCCGCTCAACGGCCTGCTCGGGCTGGGCCGGCTCGCGCAGCAGCCCGACATCTCCGAGGAACAGCGGCGCGACTACCTGAACCAGATGATGGACAGCGCCGAGAGCCTGTCGGGCCTGATCTCCGACATCCTCGACCTGTCCAAGATCGAGGCTGGCCGCCTGACGCTGGAGACCCAGCCGTTCTCGCTGCGCGAGCTGCTCGCATCCATCCGCCTGGCCTACCTGACGCTGGCGCAGGCTCGCGGCCTGAGCTTCGCCGTCGAGATCGACCCGACGCTGCCCAGCTGGGTCTTCGGCGACCCGCTGCGCACCCGACAGATCCTGTCCAACTACCTCACCAACGCGCTGAAGTTCACCACCGAGGGCGGCATCACCGTCAGCGTCAAGGCGCTGGCCGTGAACAGCCAGGGCAGCGCCGGCGAATGGGTGCGCATCGAGGTGCGGGACAGCGGTTCCGGCATTGCGGCCGAGCAGCAGGCGCGCCTCTTCCAGCCCTTCACGCAGGCCGACGAGTCGACGACGCGGCGCTTCGGTGGCACCGGCCTCGGGCTGTCCATCTGCCGGGAGCTCGCCACGCTGATGGGCGGCGAGGTCGGCATGCGCAGCAGGCTGGGCGAGGGCTCGACCTTCTGGGCCGAGCTGCCGCTGCCCGCTGCACCCGCGCCGATGGCCCACCAGCCGCGCGAGCCGCGTGCGGCCGGGGCGCCCCACGAGGCCTTGCATGGCCGCCGCGTGCTGATCGCCGAGGACCATCCCGTCAACATGCTCATCGCCGTGGCGCAACTGGAGCAATGGGGCATGGAAGTCGCGCAGGCCAGTGACGGCCGCCAGGCCATCGAAGCGGTGCATGCCGCCGCCAGCGTCGGCAAGCCCTTCGACATCGTGCTGATGGACGTGCAGATGCCGGTCATGGGCGGGCATGACGCCACCCGCGAACTGCGCAAGCACTTCCCCGCCGACGAACTCCCCATCGTCGCGCTGACCGCCGCGGCGCTGGTGTCCGAGCGCGACGACGCTTTCGCCGCCGGCATGAACGACTTCCTGACCAAGCCCATCGACACGCCCAAGCTGCACCAGACGCTGCTCAGGCTTACCGGGGCACCCGCCATATGAACGCGCCCGTCCGCCACTACAAGTACTACGACCTCATCATGGCGGCGTTCGTCTGCGTGCTGCTGTGCGCCAACCTGATCGGCGCGGCCAAGCAGGCGCAGTTGACGCTGCCCCTCATCGGCACCGTCACGTACGGCGCCGACCTGTTTTTCTTCCCGATCAGCTACATCTTTGGCGACATCCTGACCGAGGTCTACGGCTACAAGCACGACCGCCGCGTCGTCTGGGCCGGCTTCGGCGCACTGCTGTTCTCGGCCTTCATGGCCTGGGCGGTGGTGCACCAGCCGCCGGCCGACACGCCCTTCATGGCCGTCTACCAGCCGCAGCTGGAGGCCGTGTTCGGCAACACCTGGCGCATCGCGGCCGGCTCCATGGTCGCGTTCGCGTGCGGCAGCTTCGCCAACAGCTTCGTGCTGGCCAAGATGAAGATCGCGACCCAGGGCCGCTATCTGTGGGCGCGCATCGTCGGCTCCACCGTCGTGGGCCAATTCGTCGACACCGGCGTGTTCTTCCTGATCGCCTTCTACGGCGTGTGGGCGAATGAACAGCTCTTCGCCGTCATCGTGGCCCAGTACCTGTTCAAGACGATCTGGGAAACCGTCATGTACCCCGTCACGGCGCGCGTGGTCGGCTTCCTCAAGCGCGTCGAGGGCGTGGACCACTACGACCGGGGGACGGACTTCAATCCGTTTTCGATGAAGGTTTGAGAACGCTCAAGGCATGAGCCGCCCTCGGCACAGAGTCCCCCCATGCCGCGCCGCGTCCTCCTCCTGCTGAAGCTGCTTGGCGGCCTGGCCTGCTGCGTCCAGCAGCCGATCGCCTGTTGCCTGTAACGCGACGACGAGCCGGCGTTTTCGACCGCCGGCAATAAAAAAGGGCACCTCGTGGTGCCCTTTTGCGTTGCGGCGTTTGCCGCCGGGAGGCGGCCTTTTTGATCACCAGAACTTGTAGTTCGCGGAGACCGTGAAATAGCGGCCGAAGGGGTTGTGCATGCCGGTGTTGTAGCCAAGCTGCGCTGCGGCCTGAGTCGCGCCCAATGGGTCGTAGGGAGCCTTTTCGTCGGTGAAGTTCTGGATGTTTACGCTCAACGTCAGATTCTTGAAGCCGCGGTAGGTGTAACCCACGTCGAAGGTAACCCACTTGGCCATCGAGCAGCCCGGGTAGCGGTTGATGTACAAGTCGCGGCCGTTGGTGGCAGTGGGCGCCAAGCCAAGCACGGAGCGGCTGAACAGGTTTTGGTCGTTCAGCGCGCCGCCGTAATGGCAGGTTGTGCCCGAGTAATACAGAGGCGTAACGGCGGCGGTGTTCCCCGAGGCCGGGATGTTGGTGCCATCCATCCGTCGGATGAAGGACAGGCCGCTGACGTAGTTCATCGCGCCGGTCAACGAATGCGAGGCCGTTTCGAACGACGATGTGAAGCGCATTTTGAGACGCGGCACGTCGGGCGCAGAGGTCGACCAGTCTGCGAGACCACCGCGGGTGCCCACCAGGTTGTTCTTGGCATAGCCGGGGTGCTCAATACGCTCGTACTTCAGCGTGTACTGGCCATTCAGCGCATTGCTCCAGCGAACGCCGTCCATCACGGTGGTGGCGGTGCGGGCTTCGAAGTCGATGCCCGACGTCATCGTCGTGCCCTGGTTGACCCAGGGCGTGGACACGGTGAGCAGCGGACCCGTGCCGGCTTGGCCGTTCAGCAGCAGGTTGGGGTTGGTGTCACGCACCAGCGAGCCGGAAGGATAGGACTCCGGATGGTCGATCACGGACTGGCCGTCGGTCAGCGCCACTTCGTTGTTCTTGCGGATCTTCCAGTAGCCGAGCACGAAGTCCACGCCAGCGGTCGGGCTGAACAGCAGGCCCAGCGAGGTGTTGTACGAGTTCTCGGGCTTCAGGGTCGGATTGCCGCCACCCACGCCGGCCACGCTCTTGGCGCAGTCGGCGGTTTCGGCACCCGGCTTCGGCACTGGTGGCGTGGCCTCGGTGTTGCAGCGCACCGGGTCACGCAGGTTGTTCAGGAAGAACTGAGCGCCGCCGGGGCTCACTTGCGACACTGACGGTGCCCGGAAACCTTCCGAGTAGCTGCCGCGCAAGGCCAGGGTGTCCGCCGCCTGCCACTTGACGCCGAACTTCGGCACAAAGTTGGTCTTCAGCGTCGGGTACTTGTCGACGCGACCGGCGAGGTTCAGCTCCAGGCCCTTCAGCACCGGGGCGACGACTTCGACGAAGGCCGACTTGACGACGCGAGAGCCCTTCACGGCCGTGTTGGCCAGACCGAGAATGTTTCCGGCGACGTTTTCAGGGTCGGGTTTGATGTCGATGGCTTCGCGCCGCAACTCGACGCCGCCCGCCAAGCCTATCGCTCCACCGGGCAGCTTGCCGACGGTGGTGCTGGCCTTGGCGTCCCACTGCAGCACTTCGGCCGAGCCGCTGTTGAGCAGCGGACGGGACAGGTCTGGGTCCGAGGCGATGGAGGCCAACGAACGGTTGGTGCCGCCGAACGCCGGGCCGAGCATCTGGCGCAGCACCGGCAGGCGCAGGAAGCCGTAGTAGTACTCGTCGCGGTCCGAACGGTTCCACAGCAGGCCGGATTCCCAGTCGATGTCGGTGCCAGCAGTGCCACGCACGCCGACCAGCGCTCGCGTGCCGGTGTTCGTCAAGTCGAAGCCGCCCGGGGCGCTGGGAAAGCGCAGTTGCACGGCGGCGCGCGCGTTAGCGTTAGTGAAGGGATTGTCAGGGTGGCCGATTTCAAGGATGGGCTGGAAGCTTGCTGCCAGGCCCGTGCCGTTGAAGTTGTTCGAGGGGCTCAGGCCGTTGATGGTGCGCGGTGCACCCAGGTATTCGCGCTTGCTGCGGCTGTACATGAACTCAGCGAAGCCCTCCATGGTCTCGGCCAGCTTCAGGGTGCCGCGTGCCAGCAGGTTCAGGTCGTCGCCTGGGCTCTGCATCTCTGCGAACTGGTCGAGGCTGTAGTTGCAGAAGGTGCGGCCGAGCAGATGGTTGGTCGTGATGCCATAGCGAGCGGTTTCGCCGACGATCTTCTCGGCGTCCGGGCAGTTGGCGTTGTTGACCGTGTTGGTTGCAGGTACCGCGGCGGTCTGCGGGAAACTGCGCGAGCCTACGGCGCCGTTCTCGCGGATGAACCAGGGCTGGTTGTTGTAGAGGAAGCTGCCGTACGGATTGCGGCGCAGGTTGATGGCGCGGTAGTCGGCAGCTTGGATGTCCTCGTCCGTCTTGTCACCGACCATGCTCCGACCCTTGTGGGTGTAGTCGACGCCCACGAAGATGTTGTAGCCCTTGGTCGCGAAATCTCCGAACCCCGCAGTGGCGCTGAGCGTCTGGCGCTTGTATTCGCCGGCGTCGTTGGCGGCGGCCAAGACTTTGACCTCGAAGCCCTGATAGTCCTTGCGAGTGATGAAGTTGATCACGCCGGCCATCGCGTCCGAGCCGTAGACGGCGGAAGCACCGTCCTTCAGCACTTCAATCCGCTCGATCGCCGACACGGGGATGGAGTTCAAGTCGTACAGCGTCGTCGTGCCGTTGTTCGGGTTTGCGTAAGCCGACGGCGTCATGCGGCGGCCGTTGATCAGCACCAATGTGGATGTGGCGGTCTGGTTGCGCAGCGAGACAGTGGCGACGCCGCGCGAGAAGCCGTTCTGGGTGGCGGTGTCGCTATAGCCGTCGTTGCCGATCGACGGGATCATCTTCATCACTTCAAGCGCGGTGCGAGCGCCGCTGGCCTGGATGTCCTTGGCGGTAATGACGTCGATGGGTGATTCCGTCTCACGGGAAATCCGCTTGATGTTGGTGCCCGTGACTTCAACCCGCTCAAGCTGGTTTGCCTGGGCAAAAGCCTGAAAGCAGCAGGCCTGGGCGGCGAGGGCCGTCAGCGTGACGGCGAGCTTGGGAATGTGTCCGTACGATTTCATGGGCGTGAGGGCAGGTGAAATTAGTCATGGCAGTCTGAAGCGCCGTCGTGGATAACGAAGTCAGGCATCTCCCCCTTGACAAGCCAAATGACAAATTCGAACAACTGGAGGAATCTTTACTGAGGCGTCAGAACGGTTGAATTGGTTCTGATCAGGTCAAACTGCTGAGCAAAATCGCGCGTACGTCGCGATCGGTCGTCGTTTGTTCGTCTCAACACTGCATCGCCACGCACCTATCTATGGTGATTTGCGTGGGGGCAGTACAACGGTTTGGAGCGCGCGATCCACGATGAGCCCTGCCCGTTGGATGACTGACACATGCCATTGGTCATGGTCAAGAAATGGTTGCTAACCGCGACGACGCGCATGTCGGAGGCAATCGGACGGCACAGCCGTTGTGGGAGATGGCGCAGTCAGGGTCGAAAATACCTGGAATGAGCCTTTCCCGAGACGCGGCCGCCCCCGACCTGCTGTTCGCCCTGCTGCCAGACAGCGGCATCGCCCCCGACGGCCCGGACACGCTGGCGGCGCTGGCCGCTGCCCTGCATGCGCAGTACCCCAACGCCGTCACGCTGAATCTGCATCCGCCGCTGCGTGATCCGCAAGGCCGCTGCCGCTGGTGGGCGGCGGAGTCGCCCAGCGTCGAGAGCCTGGCCGCGGCGCTGCCGCTGTTGATCCAACGCCTGCGCGCGGAGGCCGCCAAGCTCGGCCTGCCCTGGCAGCGCGTCGCGCTGGCTGGGGTCGGCGATGGCGCGCTGTTGGCGCTGGAAGCGGTGCAGGCCGAGCCGGAGTTGGTCGGCCGCGTGATGTCTTTTGCCGGCGGCTATCTGGCGCGCCCGGAGCATGCGCCGCAGGATGTCTGCGTGCACCTGCTGCACGGTCTTGAGGACCAGCGCTTTCCGTACCGCCATGTCGTCGACGCGGCCCAGTCGCTGGTCGACCTGGGCGCCGACGTGACCGCAGACCTGCTGCCGCATCTCGACCATGGCCTGCACCCTGCGCTGATCGACAAGGCGCTGGAGCAGCTGCGCACCTTCATCCCGGCGCGGCTGTGGCGCGCCGCGGTGGTGGCCGCACAGCAGGGCGAGCGGCCGGCGGACTGATCAGTCCAGCACCACCTCGGTCCGCACCACGCCCGCCCGCTCCGCGCTCGCGCTCAGCGCCAGCCGCGTGCCCACCGGCGCGCGCACCACCCATTCGGCCACCGCGCGGTCGCCGGTGGGCTGCTTGTTGGCGAGGAAGGCGAGCTGGCTTTGCTTGGGGGCGTGGCCGTCCAACTGCGGGCCTTCCATGCGTTCCTTGCCGCTGACCAGGCTGATGGTCGGGTCGCCGGACGGCATGTGGATCTCGAACATCACGCCGCGCACCGTCTTGCGCTCCAGCGCGCGCTGGGTCACATGGGCCGGCAGGTAGCCGGCGTTGGCCACCGCCAGGCGCACGCGCCACATGTCGGGGCCGAGCGCCCGCACCTCGGTGCGGACCAGCTCCAGCCTGGGCAGGCTCATGGCGATCTGCGTCATCCAGGCGGGAAAGCGCGCGGCCTCGCGCTCGCGCAGCGCGGGCGGCGGGTTGCGCCAGTAGTTCATCTTGTCCCAGCCGCCGATCTCGACCGCGCCCAGCTGCGGATGCTGGAACGGCGTCCAGTCCACATGCGCCTGCCGGCCGCAGTGCTCGTCGCTCCACCGCAGCAGCTTGAGGTCGTCCTCCACCGGATGCTGGCGGTACCAGTCGATCCACTTGCCTTCCTCGACGCCGGCCTCCTTCTTGGGCGACCACAGCTCCACCACCCAGAACAGCGCGCCCAGGTGCTCGTAGACCCAGTCCTGCGTGCCGGTGATGACGTCCTTGGGGTGGTAGCGGAAGTCCTCGTAGATGCTGACGGCCGGGTAGCCGGTGTGCTTCTCGCCCAGCGCCGAGAACTGCTGGAACAGCCACAGGTCCTCGGGCGTCATGTCCTTGTCGCTGCGCGTGCCGCAGGGGCGCAGGATGACGCCGCTGTGGGTGTGGAAGCTGATCGCCGCGCCGATGTTGGGGTGGCCGGTGATGAACTCGACCATCGCACGCACCTCGGGCTCGCTGGTCGGGTAGGGGCCGGCACCGAGCTGCTGGAACTCCTGGCGCCATTCGCCGGGGAAGTTGCGGTTCAGGTCCAGTCCCTCGCGGTCCGAGTTGACCTTCACGGTCAGGCCGTCGTGGTTCTTGACGAAGCCCTCCGGGATGAGGCGGAAATACTCACCGCCGAACTCGCCGGGCTCGCGCGGCACCATCAGCCGCGGGTCGCCAGCGTGCTTCTTGTAGCCGCCGTGCGGGTCGGGCACGCGCATCGTCAGGATGCGGCCGTCGCCGTCGATGTCCTCCACCGTCAGGCCGTCCGCCGGCTCCTCGGTGTAGGGGTAGGGCCGCGTGGAGCTGCGGATGTGGCGCGGCCGGTCGGCCAGCGCCAGCTGGGCTCCGTCGGGGTTCAGGCGCGGCACGATGTAGAGCGTGCGCGTGTCCAGCAGGCGGTTGATCTGCTGTGCCTCGGTCGACGTGCCGCCGTGCTCCTTCAACAACTGGTGCAGGTAGTACAGGCAGGTCGTGGAGGCGGTCAGCTCGGCGGCGTGGATGTTGCCGTCGATCCACATCGCCGGCTTGTCGATGTCCATGCCGCTGGCCAGGTTGGTCACGACGACGACCCAGATGTCGCGGCCCTCGTAGCTCTTGCCGATGGAGCGCACCGACACCAGGTTGGGCCGCGCCTCGGCGTAGGCGAACAGCAGGGCGGTCAGCTCGTCGTAACGGTAGAAATGGTCGAAGCGTGGGCTGGGCAGGGCGCTGGGCATGGTGTCTCTGTGGCTGGGAGGGCCCCAAGAACTAGGGGTTCTGGCGTGGCGCGGATTGTCCGAACTCGGCCCCGGCCGCAGCCCCGGGTTTGCCCTTGCGGGGGCCGTTCATTGCCCCTTGAACAAGGCCTGGAACTGCCGCGACACCGGCAGCTTCTCGTCGCGGCCGCGCAGTGTGACGACCATCGTGCCTTCGTCCACGCGGATGGCGCGCGCGATGCAGCGGCTGTTGACCAGCACGCTGCGGTGGATCTGCCAGAACTGCTCCGGGTCGAGCTGGGTCAGCAGCTCGCGCAGCGGCGTGCGGATCAGCGCGTCGCCGCCCTGGTGCACGACGCGGGTGTAGCGCGCGTCGGCCTCGAAGTAGAGGACCTCGTCGGGCGGGATCAGCTGCACTTCGCGGCCGATGCCCGCCTGGATGGGGCGCATGGCCGGCCTGGGCTGGATCAAGCCGGCGAGCAGGCGCTGCAGCGCGGTGGTGTCGGGCGCGGGCTGGGCGAGCCGCGCCTTCAATTGGGACTGAAGCCGGGCCAGCGTCTGCGCCAGGCGTTCGTCGTCGACCGGCTTGAGCACGTAGTCCACCGCGCCCGCGTCGAAGGCCGCCAGCGCGTGGTCGTCGAAGGCCGTGACGAACACGATCAGCGGCGGCGTGGCCAGCGCCGACAGGCGGCGTGCGACCTCCAGGCCGGTCAGCCCGGGCATGCGGATGTCGAGGAAGGCGATGGCCGGCTCGTGCGCCAGGCAGTCGTCCCAGGCCTCGGCGCCATTGGTGCTGGCGGCCACCAGCTGCAGCTCGGGCCACAGGCGGCCCAGCGCGGCGCGCAGCTGTTCGCGCGGGGCTTCCTCGTCGTCGGAGATCAGGGCGGTCAGGGCGGTCATGATGTCAGCGTCAGGGTGGCGATGCAGCCAGGGGCGGCATCGGTGAGCGTGAGGGTGCAGCCGGGGCAAGCCTGCAGCAGGCGGCGGCGCGTGTTGGACAGGCCGACGCCTTCGCGCCAGCCGGGGGCCAGGCCGGGGCCATCGTCCCGCACCGCCAGCACCAGGCGCTGGCCGTCGCGCCGAGCGGTTATTTCGATGTGCCCGCCACGCAGTTGCGGCTCGATGCCGTGCGCGATCGCGTTCTCGACCAGCGTCAGCACGATGCCCGGCGGCAACTGCGCGTCGGCGTCGGCCGGCACGTCGATGGCAAAGGTCAGCCGCGCGCCCAGCCGCGCCTGCATGATGGCCAGGTAGCGCCGCACCATCCCAATCTCGTCGGCCAGCGGCTGCAGCTCGCGCTCGAACATCGGCAGCGTGGCGCGCAGGTAGGCCGTGAAGTCGCGCAGCAGCGGCGCGGCGCGCTCATCCCGCGTGTCAACCCAGTGCTGCAGCGAGGCAAGGGTGTTGAACAGGAAATGCGGCTGGATTTGCGCGGCCGCCAGGCGTGTGGACAGGCGCAGCGCGGCTTGCTGGTCCTGCAGCTCGCGCAGGCGCCCCTCGATCTGCTGGACGCGGAACACCGTCAGCATCCACCAGGCGGTCAACAGGCCCGTCATGCCCACCACGATGCCCGCGTTCTCATGGGTCACCCAGTCCCGGTAGCCGGCCGCGGCAGCAGCGATGCAGGCCGCTGCGGTCAGGGCGGCTGTACCGTAGCAGTAGGCGTTGAGCCGCTGGCGCGTGGGCCGCAACCACAGGTCGCGGGCGATGCCCAGTGCCGCGAGCGCCAGCACGCACCAGGCCAGCCACCAGCCCAGCAGCGTGCCCCAATCGCGCCCCGCCCGCGTTGCCAGCAGGACCGGCAGCAGCACCAGCAGGTTGATGCCCACATAGCTGTCCACCGCCAGCGGCCATGGCTGCGCGCCGGCACTCGCCATCTCCGCCGCCGTGAAGCGACGCGACGGGCCGGGGTAGAACCACTGTTGCCAGTGCAGCTTGTCGAGCAGGGAGCGCATGGCGGGCGAGTCTAGGGGCCGCTGCCGGCGACCCCCGCGACCCTGCGGCGAATGGCAGGTTGGGGCGCTTGAACGGATAGTCGACCGATCGGTCGGGAAAAGTGCAAAATGCCGGGATGCCTTCCTGGACCGCGCTTGATCTGGATCGTCGCGACGACGGCGTCGCCGTGCTAGCGATGAACCGCCCCGCCGTGTTCAATGCCTTCGACGAGACGCTGATCGCCGAGCTGGATGCCGCGTTCGCGCAGCTGGGTGGCGATGACGGCGTGCGGGCCATCGTGCTGGCCGGCGCCGGCAAGCACTTCAGCGCCGGCGCCGACCTGCAGTGGATGCAGCGTGCGGCTGCAGCGTCGCAGGACGACAACCTGGCCGACGCGCGCCGCTTTGCCGCCATGCTGGCCCGCATCGCGGCGTGCCCCAAGCCCACGCTCGCGCGCGTGCAGGGCGCGGCGCTCGGTGGCGGTGTCGGCCTGGTGTGCGCCTGCGACATGGCCGTCGCGGCCGAGCCGGCGAGCTTCTCCGTCAGCGAGGCCCGCATGGGCATCCTGCCGGCCGTCATCGGGCCGCATCTGGTCAACGCGGTGGGCGTGCGCGAGGCGCGCCGCCTGGCGTTGACGGCCAGCCGCATCGGCGCGGACGAGGCGCTGCGCCTGGGCCTCGTGCAACGCGTGGTGCCGGCCGAAGGTCTGGACGCGGCCGTCGAAGCGCTGCTCGCCGACCTGCTCGCCTGCGGCCCGCGGGCGCAGGCGGAGATCAAACAGCTCTACGCGCGGCTGGGCCCCGGACCGGTCACGACCGACGTGCGCGAGCTGACCGCCCAGACGATTGCCCGCGTGCGCACCACCGCCGAAGCGCGCGAGGGCTTTGCCGCCTTCCTTAGCAAGCGCAAGCCCAACTGGAGCGCTCCCGAATGAACTTGAACGACTCTCGCATCCTCGTCATCGGCGCCGGCCTGATGGGCGCCGGCATCGCCCAGGTGGCCGCGCAGGCCGGCCACCAGGTGCTGCTGCACGACAGCCGCGCCGGCGCGGCCGAAGCGGCCAAGGCCAAGCTGGCGCAGACGCTGGAGGGCCTCGCCGCCAAGGGCAAGCTGACGCCCGACGCGGCGCAGGCCACGCTCGCACGCATCACGCCGGTGGCCGCGCTCGCGCCGGCGGAGCTGGTCATCGAGGCCATCGTCGAGAACCTCGACATCAAGCGCGCGTTGTTCGCCGAACTGGAGGCGCTGCTGCCGGCGGATGCCGTCATCGCGACCAACACCTCGTCGATCTCGGTGACGGCGCTGGCGCGCGGCATGAAGGCGCCGGAGCGCCTGGTCGGCATGCACTTCTTCAACCCGGTGCCGCTGATGAAGCTGGTGGAGGTGGTGTCGGGCCTGGGCACGGCGCCCGAGGTGGCGCAGGCCGTGTTCGACCTGGCGGGCCGCTGGGGCAAGACGGCGGTGCACGCGCGCTCCACGCCCGGCTTCATCGTCAACCGCATCGCCCGGCCTTATTACGCCGAGGCATTGATGCTGCTGCAGGACCGTGCGGCCACGCCCGAGCTGATCGACGCATGCCTGCGTGCGGCGGGCTTCCGCATGGGCCCCTGCGAACTGATGGACCTGATCGGCCACGACACCAACTTGGCGGTGACGAAGTCCGTCTTCGAGGCCAACTTCTACGACCGCCGCTTCACGCCGTCGCTGGTGCAGCAGGAGTTGGTGGATGCCGGCTTCCTCGGCCGCAAGAGCGGGCGTGGCTTCTACCGCTACCCCGAGGGTGCGCCGGCGCTGCAGGCGCCGGTCGGCGCCGAGCCGCGCGGCGGTCGCGTCGTCGTGCATGGCCGCGGTGCGCTGGCCGAGCGCTTCGTTGCCAACCTGCCGGAGGCGAGCCGTGACCTGACCAGCGACTGGCTGGGCCTGGCCGTCGACGGCCGCGAGCTGCGCCTGACCGACGGCCGCCGCGCCCGCGACTTCGGGCCGGGCACGGCGGTCTTCGACCTGCCGCTGGCGCCGAGCGGCGACATCGCCTACGCGGGCGACCCCGACACCGCCGCCTGGCTGCGGCGGCTGGGCCTGGTGCCACGCCAGATGGTGGACATGCCCGGCCTCGTCGTGGCGCGCACGATCGCGATGCTCATCAACGAGGCGGCCGACGCCGTCAGCCAGGGCGTCTGCGACGAGGCCGGCGCCGACGCGGCGATGAAGCTCGGCGTGAACTATCCCGCCGGCCCCTTTGAATGGCTGGCGCTGTGGGGCTCGCAAGAGGTCGCCGCGCTGCTGGACCGACTCGATCAACACCACCGCGGCGAGCGCTACCGCGCGAGCCGTTATCTGACATGACACACGCCTTCATCTGCGACGCGATTCGCACCCCCTTCGGCCGCTACGGCGGCGCGCTCTCAAGCATCCGCACCGACGACCTCGGCGCGCTGCCCATCAAGGCGCTGATGGCGCGCAACGCGAATGTCGACTGGGCGCAGGTCGCCGACGTCATCTACGGCTGCGCCAACCAGGCCGGCGAGGACAACCGCAACGTCGCCCGCATGGCCGCGCTGCTGGCGGGGTTGCCGATAGAGGTGCCGGGCAGCACCGTCAACCGGCTGTGCGGCTCGGGGCTGGACGCGGTCGGCACGGCGGCCCGCGCCATCCGCGCCGGCGAGGCCGGGCTGATGATCGCCGGCGGCGTCGAGAGCATGAGCCGCGCGCCCTTCGTCATGCCCAAGGCGGAGGCCGCCTTCAGCCGCGCCAACGCCGTCTATGACACGACCATCGGCTGGCGCTTCGTCAACAAGCAGATGAAGGCGCAGTACGGCGTGGACAGCATGCCCGAGACGGCCGAGAACGTGGCCGCCGATTTCGGCATCGCGCGCGAGGCTCAGGACCGCATGGCGCTGGCGTCGCAGCTGAAGGCCATCGCGGCCCAGAAGCGCGGCTTCTTCGAGGGCGAGATCGTGCCCGTCGACGTGCCGCAGAAGAAGGGCGAGCCGCTGCGCGTGCTGCTGGACGAGCATCCGCGTGAAACGAGCCTCGAGGCGCTGGCCAGGCTGAAGGGCGTGGTCAAGCCCGATGGCAGCGTGACGGCCGGCAATGCCAGCGGCGTCAACGACGGTGCCTGCGCGCTGCTGCTGGCCAGCGAGGCCGAAGCCGCGCGCCACGGATTGAAGCCGCGCGCCCGCGTCGTCGGCATGGCCACGGCCGGCGTGGCGCCGCGCATCATGGGGATCGGCCCCGCGCCGGCCACGCGCAAGGTGCTGGCGCTGACCGGCCTGACGCTGGCGCAGATGGACGTCATCGAGCTGAACGAAGCCTTCGCCGCCCAGGGCCTGGCGGTGCTGCGCGACCTCGGCCTGGTGGATGACGATGCCCGCGTGAACCCGAATGGTGGCGCCATCGCACTGGGCCACCCGCTGGGCGCCAGCGGCGCGCGGCTGGTGACGACGGCGATCAACCAGCTGGAGGTGACGGGCGGCCGCTACGCGCTGTGCACGATGTGCATCGGCGTGGGGCAGGGCATTGCGCTGATCGTCGAGCGCGTCTGAGCGTCGCGCCGGTCTTGCGGGCCGCGCGCCGGGCCGCTCCCAAGGGCTTCCGTCACTCGAAGAACAGCCGAGAGATCCCTTTGACGCTGACCAGGTTGCCCGGGTTGCTCGTCTCGTTGAGCACGCCGCTCATGCGCTGGAGCAGCCGCGGGCTCTTCTTGGCGCGCCAGATCAGCAGGTCCGCCAGCCAGGGATGGGCGTTGACGCGGTTGGCGCGCTCGTAGAGGTCGAACTTCGGCTTGAGCGCCGTCAGGCTGGTCTCGTAAGCGGCGCGTGCGGCCGTGTCGTCGGCATGCGCCAGGATGGCATCGGCAGCGAGCATGCCCGTCTCCATCGCCTTGCCGATGCCCTCGCCGGTGAAGGAGTAGGTGCTGCCCGCTGCCTCGCCCGTGACCAGCAGACCGGGCCGCGTCCACTTGGCGCCCGTCAGCGTGCAGCGCAATGGCGCTCCTTTCAGGTCGCCGACCAGCTCGCCGACGCGCATCAACTCGGCCGCCGGCTCGTACTTGGCAACGAAGGCATCGAAGATGGCGCGCAGGTTCACGTCCTTCTTGCGGCCCTTGCCGCCGCCGAGGTCGCGGTGTGAGTCGGTCACGCCGACGCCGATGTTGAAGTGGCCGTCCGGCGCCGGGAAGATCCAGCCGTAGCCAGGCCGCACCGCCTTGTCCCAGACGACCTCCAGCGCCTTGATCCTGCCCACCATCTGCGGCGCCTTCACATAGCCGCGCAGCGCGACGCCGCTGGGCGTGTGGCGTTCGCACATGCCGGCGGCGGTCAGTGCCTTGGGCACTGCCCCGGTGGCCAGCACCACCCAGCGCGCCTGCACGTCAACCATCTCGTCGCCGCGCTTGAGCCTTGCGCCGACAACGCGGCCCTCGACCTCCAGCGGCGCCTCGAAGCGGGCCTGCCCGAAACGCGCACCGGCGTCCTGCGCCGCCTGCAGCAGCAGGGCATCCAACTCCTTGCGCGGCAGCACGGCCAGCGAGCCCGGCACATCGATCCGCCCGCCGCGCGGGCCGATGCAACCGACATGGGCGACTGGTTCAGCCCGACGCATCACCTCATCCAGCAGCCCCAGCCGCGCCAGCGCCTTGTGCGCATCGGGGATCAGGCCGTCACCACAGGTTTTGTCACGACCGGCGGGCTGCTGGTCCACCAGCAGCACGTTGACGCCCGAACGGGCCAGCACGCGGGCGCAGGCGGAGCCGGCGGGGCCGGCGCCGATGATGAGGACGTCCGCCTGGTGCGGCCGGCGCAAGCCAGGAGCTGTGGGAGAGGAGCGGGCAGCTGTCGGCTGATCCATGGGTGATTCGAAGGGCTGTTGGTTGCACAAACGGTGAACCTGCGCGCTGGAAATGAAAAAAGGGCGAGTTTCCTCGCCCTTTGGGGTCAGCACAAAGCGGCGCAGCATGAGGCTGCACCGCCATGAGTGCGATCAGAACTTCAGCGTGGCGCGAGCGTAGAACTTGCGGCCAGTCGGGTCGGCGAAGCGCGGATCGTAGTTGGCCTGGAAAACCTCGCCTTGGTTGGAGTACGGCGGATCGCGGTCGAACAGGTTGTTGACGCCGAGCGTGAAGGACATCTGGTTGTTCGCCTCGAACGACGCGTAGGCATCGATCGTGGTGTAGGCCGAGACGCGGTTCTCGGGATCCTGGTCCACATAGCTGCTCTTGTAGTGGCCCACAGCGCCAAGCGACCAAGCACCCATCTTCCAGCGCGCCGTAGCGGCATGCTGCCAGCGGAAGATCGGCGCGGAGCCGGAGTACACGCCCACGTTCTGGTTCCACGGACCGGCGCGGAAGTCTTGGTACTCGTACTTGTTGACGTAAGTGCTGTTCATGCCCAGCGACAGGTCGCCGGCGCCGCCTAGCTTCAGGCGCCACTGAAGGCTCAGGTCGATACCGCGGGCATTCGTGCCGCCCAGGTTCTGCTGCCGCAGGTCCAGGTAGCCGCAGTCCGTGCCGGGGCACGAAAAACCGTCGATGGACAGGTCGCCGTTCTGATTGCGCTTGATGTACTGCGCGAACGTCTGGTGGTCGCCCAGCACCGTGTTCTCCGACAGGGCCGAAATGGTTTCCTTCTGGCGGATGGCCCAGAAGTCCACGCCCAGCGACACATCGGCGGTCGGTTCAAAGACCACGCCAAAGGTCAGGTTCTTGGCTTTTTCGGGCTTGAGATCCAGGTTGCCGCCGGTCAGGCGCTGGAACTGCACGCTGCAGTTCAGAGCCTTGGACTTGCCAGGAATGGGGTTCTTGCCATCCGGGCAGTTCACCGGGTCGGAGACGGTGCCCGTGTTGGTGTAGGCCTGTGAGGCATTCAGCTCATACAACGACGGTGCGCGGAAGCCGGTCGAGAAGCTGCCGCGCAGCAGCAGGTTCTTCATGGGCTGGTACCGCACCGCGAACTTCGGATTCACGGTGTTGCCGAAGTCGCTGTACTTGTCGTAGCGCAGTGCGGCCGTCACGTCCAGCTGCTTGGTCAAGGGGACATTCAGCTCCGAATAGACGGCGTAGACGTCACGCTTACCTTCGGAAAGCGAGTTCGGGTCCACGCCCGTGCTCGCCACCAGCAGTGCTGCGACCGGTGCGTTGGCCGCCGAGCGGAAGTCTTCATGGCGGAACTCGGTACCAATGGCCAATGCGGCCTTGGTACCTGTGCCGAACCAATCGCCCAATTCGCGGCTGATGCGGCCATCGAGTGTGGACACGCGGCCCTTGTGGTTCTGCAGATTGCCGCCCAGCAGCGCGTCGTTGACGGCAGCGTCACCGGCCGCGTTTTGCGGGCCGAACGGGTTGATCAGGCCGTTGAGCATCGCCTTGGCGATCTTGTCGCCGTCGGAGTAGCCAGTGACGTTTTCCTTGATCTTGTTCTCGTTCACCGCCGCGCCAACCTGGTAGTCCCAGTTACCCAGCGTGCCATCCAGCGAAAGCAGCAGTCGCTGCTGATCGTTTTGCGATTCGTTGGTGCGGGAGCCACCGGCCAGCGCGCGCCACTTCACGATGATGAATCCCGGCTGAAGCGCAATGCCCGGACGGGGGTTCATGTTCGCGACCGTGTAGTTCGGATTGATTGCGAACCCCGGTGTGATGGCACCCGGGTTGCCCGGGAAATAGGGATTCAGCGAGCCGTCCGGACGCACGCGGTTCATCCATAGAGTGCCGTAGGGCACCGGGGCAATGCGCGAAACCGAATCGTTGCTGGTGGTGAACCATTCGGCGGTCAGCGTGTGGTTCTCGCCCAGCTTGACAGCACCGCGCAGCATGGCCGACTTGCGGTCGGTTCTGGTCGTGTAGTCGACGAATGCTGCGGTTGCGATCTGGCAGGAGCTTCCGTCCACCGGAACCAGGAAGGTGGGATTGTTACAAGCCGGAGCGGCCGGGTTGGCCGTGACGTCGCCATTCTGGTAGTAGTTGGCCGGGAAGGGCGTGGGCGACAAGCCGCCCGGGAAACGGGCATTGAAGGGGCGATCCAGGCCGCCGATGGGATCCGTCTTGGTCAGGTCGACGAAGCCGAAGACGTTGAAGCCTTGGGTGCTCAGGTCACCAAAGCCGAAGCCGAGGTTGGCAGTGCGGCCTTCGCCGCCGTTCTTCTGGGGCAGGTCGACGCCGATGGTCAACGTGCCGCCGCGATAGTCCTTGCGGGTGATGAAGTTGATCACGCCGCCGATGGCGTCAGTGCCATACAGGGACGAGGCACCGTCGCGCAGCACTTCGACGCGCTCGATCGCGGCGAAGGGGATCATGTTCAAGTCAGGGGCCGCGCCGTCGATCGCGTTGTTGGCGATGCGGCGGCCATTCAGCAGCACGAGCGTCTTGTTGGAACCAATACCGCGCAGGTCCGCGAACGCGGCGCCGCCGGTGCCTGCGCCGACTTGCTGGCTGGTGGTCTGCGTCATCTGCACGGCGCTCAGGGTCGACATGATCTGTTCGACCGTCGACACGCCCTGAGCCTTCAGGTCCGTCATTCTGATGACGGTGACAGGCACGGCCGTTTCAGCGTCGATGCGCTTGATGGCCGAGCCGGTGATTTCAACGCGCTCAAGTTGCTGTTGAGCAAAGGCCGGAATTGCCAGGGTTGCGAGGCACGCTAGTGACGCAGCGCTCACAATATTTAGTTTGAACATTTATTACTCCAAGAAGTCGGTGTATTGAGCAATACCGATACTCGCTCACGGGATCACCGCAGGGCGAGGCCGGGGAGAGTGTGAAGGAAGACACCCCCTAGCTGCCCCGGGTTAGCACTAGCGGCGGTCGCCTCCGTACAAAAATTCACATTGTTGACAACGACTTGGCTTGCTTCCCTCAATTTAGTGGCGGCCACCGTCAACTGCCCTTCCTGTTGTGCACGCGCGACGAAGCCTGTCTTCTCAGGCGTGCAACCGGGGCCGCTCCGCGCCGCAGCGGGAAGGGAAGTTAGGTTTAGGCGATTCAGTTTGAAGGGAGCTGACAACCCAGACTTGGAGTTTAGAAAATAACCGCGTGATGGCTTTAATCTGGGGCGTCAGCAAGACGATTTACGGCTCAACCGCCACGCATGCAGCAACGGCTCCGTATACCCGCTCGGCTGTGCTTCTCCCTTGAACACCAGGTCCAGCGCCGCCTGCATCGCCGCGCCTTGCGGGTTGCCTGCCAGGGGCTGGTAGGCCGGATCTCCCGCGTTCTGCCCGTCGACGACCTTGGCCATGCGGGCGAAGGTCTCGCGCACCTGTTCGGCGGTTACCACGCCGTGGCGCAGCCAGTTGGCGATGTGCTGGCTGCTGATGCGCAGCGTCGCGCGGTCTTCCATCAGGCCGACGCCGTTGATGTCGGGCACCTTGGAGCAGCCCACGCCCTGGTCGATCCAGCGCACCACGTAGCCGAGGATGCCCTGCACGTTGTTGTCCAGCTCCTGCTGGCGCTGTTCGGGTGTCCAGTCGGCGCGGGGCGCGACGGGAACCGTCAACAGCGCGTTCAGGAGGGCCTCTTGCTCGGCGGCGAGGTTCACCTGCTCCAGCTCGCGTTGCACGGCAGACACGTCGACCTGGTGGTAGTGCAGCGCGTGCAGCGTCGCGGCCGTGGGGGAAGGCACCCAGGCGGTGTTGGCGCCAGCCTTGGGGTGGGCGATCTTCTGCTCCAGCATCGCGGCCATCAGGTCGGGCATGGCCCACATGCCCTTGCCGATCTGCGCGCGGCCCCGCAGGCCGCAGGCCAGGCCGGTCAGCACGTTGCTGCGTTCGTAGGCCTGGATCCAGCTCGAGGTCTTCATATCGCCCTTGCGCAGCATGGGGCCGGCGCGCATCGCGGTGTGCATCTCGTCACCGGTCCGGTCCAGGAAGCCGGTGTTGATGAAAGCCACGCGGCTGGCCGCGGCGGCGATGCAGGCCTTCAGGTTGACGGAGGTGCGGCGCTCCTCGTCCATGATGCCCAGCTTGACGGTGCTGTCCGGCAGGCCCAGCAGTTGTTCGACGCGCGTGAACAGTTCGGCGGCAAAGGCCACTTCGGCCGGGCCGTGCATCTTGGGCTTCACGATGTAGACGCTGCCCGTTCTTGAATTGCCGCGGCGCTTCAGGTCGTGCATCGCGATCGTCGTCGTGACGACCGCATCCATGATGCCCTCGGGGATTTCGCGGCCGTCGTCCAGCAGGATGGCCGGGTTGGTCATCAGGTGGCCGACATTGCGCACGAACATCAGCGAGCGGCCGTGCAGCGTCACTGTGCCGCCGTCCTTCCCATCAGGCGCCGTGTAGACGCGGTCGGCATTCAGACGGCGCGTGAAGGTCTTGCCGCCCTTGGCCACCTCCTCGGTCAGCGTGCCCTGCTGGATGCCAAGCCAGTTGCGGTAGGCCAGCAGCTTGTCCTCGGCATCCACCGCGGCGACCGAGTCTTCCAGGTCGAGGATGGTGGACAGGGCCGACTCCAGCACCACGTCGGCGATGCCGGCCGCGTCGCTCTTGCCGATGGGCGTCGTGGGGTCGATACGGATGTCCAGGTGCAGGCCGTGGTGCACCAGCAGCACGCTGCTCGGCGCGGTGGCGTCGCCCTGGTAGCCGGCGAACGCGGCTGGGTCCTGCAGGCGGGTCGTCGCGCCGGAGAGAAGTGCGACGACCAGCTGGCCGCCTTCCACGCGATAGGCCGTCGCGTCGGCATGCGAGCCGGACGCCAGCGGCACCGCCTGGTCCAGCACCTGGCGCGCAAAGGCGATGACCTTCGCGCCGCGCACCGGGTTGTAGGCGCCGTCACGCGTTGCGCCGTCTGCTTCGGAAATCGCGTCGGTGCCGTACAGCGCGTCGTACAGCGAGCCCCAGCGCGCATTCGCCGCATTCAGCGCATAGCGCGCGTTCAGGATGGGCACGACCAGCTGCGGGCCGGCCTGCAGCGCCAGCTCGGCGTCGACATTCGCGGTCGTCGCCTGCACCTGCGCCGGTGCTTCCACCAGGTAGCCGATGCGGGCCAGGAAGGCACGGTAGGCCGGCATGTCGGCAATGGGGCCGGGGTGGGCCTCATGCCAGGCGTCCAGCTCGGCCTGCAGGCGGTCGCGCTCGGCCAGCAGCGCGCGGTTGGTGGGCGTCAGCTCGTGGGCCAGCCGGTCGAAACCGGCCCAGAAGGTGTCGCGGTCGACACCGGTGCCGGGCAGCACTTCGGTGTCGATGAAGCAGGCCAGGTCGGCATCGACCTGCAGGCGGTGGATGGTGGTGCGGCGGGCGGCGGACATGGGGCGGGCTCCTGGCAGAACAGATGTCGCCAATCTAGCGTCACGGCGTGTCTGGATTCGCTGCGTGCCGCGCAATGAATCTGTGACTTGAACGCAAAGGTCGCTGCATGAATCGCTGCGTTTCAGTCGGCTCCCCAGCACAATCCCCGCATGGACAAGCTCAAGCAGATGGAGTCCTTCGTCCTCGTCGCCGGCAAGGGCAGCCTGACGGCGGCCGCGCAGGCGGAAGGCGTCGCCCCGGCCGTCATGGGCCGGCGGCTGGACGCACTGGAGGCGCGCCTGGGCGTCAAGCTGATGCTGCGCACGACGCGGCGACTGACGCTCACGCCGGAGGGCCAGGCGTTTCTCGAGGACTGCCAGCGCCTGATCGCCTCGCTGGCGGACGCGGAGGCGGCCGTCAGCGCTGGCGGCCTCAAGGCCAGCGGCCATCTGCGCGTGACCGCCCCGGCCGGCTTCGGCCGCCGCCACGTCGCGCCGCTGGTGCCGGGCTTCCTGGCCGAGCATGCGGACCTGAGCCTGTCGCTGAACCTGAGCGACCGCGTCGTCGACATCGTCCACGAGGGCTTCGACTGCGCCGTGCGCGTGGGCGACCTGCCGGATTCCAGCCTCGTCAGCACGCGGCTGGCCGACAACCGGCGGCTGTGCGTCGCCGCGCCGGCCTACCTGAAGCGCGCCGGCGTGCCCAAGCACCCCGACGAACTCGGCCGCCACGCCTGCCTGACCCTCAGCTCCGAGGCCAGCCAGACGCGCGGCTGGGCCTTCCAGATGGACGGTGCCGTCCAGCACCTGCGCCCGACCGGACGGCTGGACTGCAGCGACGGCCAGGTGCTGCACGACTGGTGCGTGGCGGGCCTGGGCCTGGCCTGGCGCAGCACCTGGGAGGTGGAAGCCGACCTGGCGGCCGGCCGCTTGGTCAGCGTGCTCGACGAGTTCGCGGCGCCGCCCAATGGCATCTACGCCGTCTTCCCGCAGAGCCGCCACCTGCCGCTGCGCGTGCGGCTGTGGGTGGAGCACCTGCGGGCGCATTACGGCCGCGCCGACTACTGGCGCAGCCAGCGGCCTGAGCCCGCCAGCCCCGACCCTCATCAAGCGTGAGGACGGCGGCGGGTATGCCCTGATGCCCGTGGGCCGGTGGCAGCCTCTGATGGCCCTGCCGCTTTGTCGCCGTGCAGCGCGAGCGTCTGCTGTGGCGGGCTCTGCGATGCCCACCGTCCCGGCCCGCACCACGGGCATCGCAGACAAGAACCGGAGCAAGTCGATGAACAAGACCACCTGGTTTCAAGAGCGGGCGGCGCGGGGGCGCGCAGCCGTCGCAGCAGCGGCCCTGGCCCTGCCGTTGTGCGCCGCAGCGGCGCAGGGCAGCGAATGGAGCAATGCGGGGGGCGACCGCGAAAACACGCGCAGCCAGCCATCCGAGCATCGGCTCGGCGCCGGCAACGTCGGCCGGCTGGCCGTCAGATGGGTGCTGACGACGGCCGGCGACGTGTCGGCCACGCCCGCCGTCGATGCCGACACGGTCTACGTGCCGGACTGGGCCGGCTGGCTCTACGCCGTCAACCGCAGCAACGGCAGCGTGCGCTGGGCCGTCCACCTGCCCGCGGTGACCGGCATTCCGATGGACAAGGCGCGTGCCACGCCGGCCCTCGGTGACGGCAAGGTCGTCATCGGCACGCAGGGTTCCATCCTGGCCGGCGGCGGGCCGGGCGGCCGCGTGCTGGCCTTCGACAAGACCACCGGCGCGCTGGTCTGGAGCACCCAGGCCGACCCTCACATGGCGGCCATCATCACGCAGTCCGCCACCATCCATGGCGACCAGGTCTTCGTCGGCGTCGCCTCTCAGGAGGAGGCCCTGGCCGCCTTCGTGCCGGGCTACCAGCTCTCGTTTCGCGGCAGCATGCTGGCGCTGGACCTGAAGACCGGCGCGATCCGCTGGAGGACGCTGATGGCCCCGGCCGGCTACACCGGCAATGCCATCTGGGGCAGCTCGCCGGCCGTCGACACGCGACGCGGTGCGGTCTATGTCGCGACCGGCAACAACTACTCGGTGCCGCCCGCCGTGCTGGCCTGCGTGGCCGCGGCCGGCAGCGACGCGGTCGCCAAGGCGGCCTGCCTGCCAGCCGACGACCATTTCGACAGCGTGCTAGCGCTGGACATGAGGACCGGCGCGGTGCGCTGGGCGACGCGGGCCATTCCGTACGACGCCTGGACGGTGGACTGCATCCCCTTCTTCGGTGACGGCGACCTCTGCCCCTCGCCAGCCGGTCCGGACTATGACTTCGGCCAGGCGCCGGCGCTGTTCAAGGCCAAGGCCGGCAAGGGCAAGCCCGTCGATCTGCTGGGCCTCGGGCAGAAGAGCGGCCAGTACTGGGCACTGAACCCCGACACCGGCGCCGTCGTCTGGGTGACCCAGGCCGGCCCGGGCGGCACGGCGGGCGGCCTGCAGTGGGGCTCGGCCACCGACGGCACGCGCATCTACACCGCCAATGCCAACAGCAACCAGGTCCCGTGGACGCCCGCGGGTGCCGCGATGCCAAGCACGCGCGGCGCCTGGTTCGGCCTGGATGCGGCGACCGGGCAGATGCTGTGGCAGACGCTGGACCCGCTGGCGCCGGCGGGCGTCGGCGGTGGGCCCTCGGGCCCGGTGACCACGGCCAACGGCGTCGTCTACGGCTGCTCGCTGGACGCCAGCGGCCGCATGTATGCGCTGAACGGGGCGACGGGCGCCATCCTGTGGAGCTACCCGAGCGGCGGCTCCTGCCTGTCGGGTGCCGCCGTCGCCGACGGCACGCTCTATTGGGGCTCGGGCTACAGCAACTTCGGCTTCGGCACGGCCAACAGCAAGCTGTACGCGTTCTCGGTGCCGGATTGAGCGAATGCGCGCGAGCCGCCAGGCCCGCGCGCAGGCCTTAGCTTGAAAACTTGTACTCGCCGCGGATCTTCTGCGGCGTGATGAAGACGAAGTCCGGGAACAGCTTCAAGCGCAGGTACAGGGTCAAGCCAAGCACCCCGAGGCTGAAGAGCAGCAGCAAGGTGTTCATCACCGGCGCCGCCCCGAAGTCCTTGAAATGCCGGTGCAGGTTGATCACCGTCAGGAAGATCGACACGTTGTACGCCCAGGCCCGGTGGTGCCTGAAGCCCCACACGAACAGGTAGCAGAACGCCCCTACGACGGTGGTGAAAGCCACCGCGGCGAGCCAGCCCATCGAGAGGCTCAACACGAACGTCACCATCGCCGCCATCACCAGCTGCACGCCGGTGATCAGCACCAGGACCTTGACCGCCGTGGCGTGGGCTTCGACCCGCGCCGGCTCGGCGTACGAGGCAATCATGTTCGCCAGCACCGCGTCGCGAACACCCTGCCCCTGAGCGCCTTGAACGTCACCGTCTTGCTGTCGCCCTGCGCCAGCCGGCGGTTCACTTCGGCGTGGATTTCCTTCTTGTTCATCGCGACGCTCAATCCCCGAACGACACCTTGGCCCGCTTGCCCACCCACGCGTCGAACTTGGCCGCGTAGGCCTCCTCGATGCGGTTGCGCTTGACCTTGAACGTCGGCGTGATGAAGCCGTTGTCCACCGTCCAGGGCGTCTTGATCAGCACCAGCGTGTCCAGCTGCTCGTGCGGGTCCAGGCGGGCGTTGACGTCGTCCAGGTGCTGGCTCAACTCGGCCATCAATGCCGCCCTCTCGGCATCGGTGCTGGTGCGCTGCAAGCCCTGCGGCGACAGCATCGCGATGCCCAGCGGCTGGCCCATGTTGGCGCCGGCCACGCAGCAGGCCTCGATGTTGGGGTTCATGCCCAGCTTGTCCTCGATGGGTGCGGGTGCCACGTACTTGCCCTTGCTGGTCTTGAACAAGTCCTTCACGCGGCCGGTGATGCGCACGCAGCCCTCGGCGTCCTGCGTCACCTTGTCGCCGGTGTGCAGCCAGCCGTCCGGCGTCAGGGCGTCGGCCGTCAGGCCGGGCTCCTTGTAGTAGCCGATCATCAGCGCCGGGCTGCGCATCTGCAGTTCGCCGGTGGCGGGGTCGATGCGGGTCTGCACGCCACCGTAGGCCGGGCCCACGGTGCCACGCTGGTTCTTGCCCGGCAGGGTCATGTGCGACAGCGCCAGGTTCTCGGTCATGCCGTAACCCTCGTTGACGTGCAGGCCCAGCGCGTCGTACCACTCCAGCAGCGCGACCGGCATGGGCGCGGCGCCGCCGACGGCGATGCGGCATTGGTCCAGGCCCAGGGCCTTCAGCACCTTCTTGCGCACGAGGTTGCCGATGATGGGCAGGCGCAGCAGCTTATTCATCTTCTGCGGCGGCATCTTGGCCTGCACGCCCTGCTGGAACTTGACCCACAGCCGCGGCACGCTGAAGAAGATGGTCGGCCGGGCGCGCTGCAGGTCGGCGGTGAAGGTGTCCAGCGACTCGGCGAAGAACACCTTGAGGCCGACCTTCAGCCAGCTGTGCTCCACCAGCACGCGCTCGGCCACGTGCGCCAGCGGCAGGTACGACAGCATGCGGTCGTTGGCGCTCATCGGGAAGCGGTCCAGCCCCGCGCCGATGGCCCAGGCGAAGGCGCCGAAGTTGTGCATCACGCCCTTGGGGTTGCCGGTCGTGCCCGAGGTGTAGATCAGCGTGCAGAGTTCGTCGGCGCCGCGCGTGGGCTCGCCCTGCAGCGGTTCGGTGCGGGCGCAGATGGCGTCCCAGCTCTCGTAGGTGGTCTTCGCGTCGTCGGGCGACAGCGCATAGCTCGCGCCGGGCAGGCGGGGCAGCACGCCCGGCTTCATGCCCTCCCAGCCGTCGAGCTTGCCGACGAAGATGAAGCGCGCATCGCTGTGCGTGAGGATCTGCGCGATGGTGTCGGCCGCGAGCGTCGGGTACAGCGGCACCGAGACATAACCGGCCATCCAGATGGCAAGGTCGCTCATCAGCCACCACGCGCAGTTCTTGGACAGGATGGCCACCTTGGCATCGGCCGGCCAGCCCTCGGCGGCGCCCTTGGCCTTCAGGAAGGCTGCCATGCGGCGCACCTGGTCGCCCACCTGGGCCCACGTGAAGTCCTTCACGTCGGCGCCGCCGACGCCTCCCATGGGCTGCGTCAGCGTGACCGTGCTGCCGGCCGTGCGCTCCCAGTGGTAGAGGCGTTGCAGGGCGAGTTGGTCGGCGGCAATGGTGGCCATGGGCAGGTCTCCTCGGGGATCTTTTTGGGGAGCCGCGAAGTTAACCGTGGGCGCGCCATCGGCCCCTCCGGGTAAACGCTTTTTGGCGTGACGCGCTGCCTACAGACCGTGGAGAGATGACTCTAGAAACGCCTGCCGGCCGCCCTGGCGGTCGGTTCAGTCGTCCTGGAAGGCCGCCAATGCCGCGGTGATGTCGGCCTCGCTGGCCTCGCGCTGCACCGGCGCGTCCGCCACCCAGCCCTCGCGTTTCAGCCGCGCCACCCACTGGCCGGCCTCGCGACCCTGTTCGAAGCCGATGCTCTGCAGCAGCAGCTCGCCGCCGGCCGACAGCAGCTTGAAATAGAACCTGCCATCACCCTCGCGGTACTGCTTGAACACCGGCAGCGCGGCCTTGCTGGCCTTGGCAGTGGCTGCCGTGGCGGTGGCCGTGTAGGGGCGCAGGCCGACCGCGGCCCGCAGCTGCTGGAGAAACGGCACGGCGATGGCACGCGCCTTGGCAGCGCCCGCCTGCAGGACGGCCTCGAGCTGCTCGGGGTGGGCCATCAGGTTGGCGTAGCGCTCGCGCATCGGGCCGATCTGGCCGTCGATGAGCGCCACCAGCTGCTGCTTGGCCTCGCCCCAGCCCAGGCCGCCGCGCAACGCCGCACGGAATGCGGCGCGCTGCTCGGGCGTCGCGAAGGCGTCGTAGATGGTGACCAGCGCCTGGCCCTCGGGCTCCTTGGGCTCGCCGGGCAGCTTGGAGTCGGTGACGATGCGCGCCACCGCGTCCTTCAGCGCCTGGGCGCCGCCCTCGAACAGCGGGATGACGTTGTCGTAGCTCTTGCTCATCTTGCGGCCGTCCAGGCCGGGCAGCAGCTCCATCTCGGCGTCCACCTGCGCCTCGGGCAGCGTGAACAGCTCCCGGCCCTGGCCGAACAGGTGGTTGAAGCGCTGCGCGATGTCGCGCGTCATCTCGATGTGCTGGACCTGGTCCTTGCCGACCGGCACGCGGTGGGCGTTGAACATCAGGATGTCGGCCGCCATCAGCACCGGGTAGCTGAACAGCCCCATCGTCACGTGGGCGTCCGGCTCCTCGCCCGCGGCGACGGCCGCGTCCACCGCGGCCTTGTAGGCGTGCGCGCGGTTCATCTGGCCCTTGGCGGTCACGCAGGTGAGCAGCCAGGTCAGCTCGGGGATCTCGGGGACGTCGCTCTGGCGGTAGAAGGTGACGCGGTCGGCGTCCAGGCCGGCGGCCAGCCAGGTGGCGGCGATGGCGCGGCTGGAGTGGGCGAGGCGGTCCGGCTCGTCGCACTTGATCAGCGCGTGGAAGTCGGCCATGAAGAAGAAGCTCTCCACGCCGGGCGCCCGGCTGGCCGCGATGGCCGGGCGGATGGCGCCGACGTAGTTGCCGAGGTGCAGGGTGCCGGTGGTGGTGATGCCGGTGAGGACGCGTTGGGGCATGGTGGGCTGTCGGAAATGCAGCCCGGATTGTGGCCTCAGCCGCGTTTGCGCGAGGGCGGCGCCGCCACCGAGGCGCGCCACGTGACGCTGATGTCGAACTGCCGTGAGATGGGCAGCGCCATCTCGTAGCAGCGGTTCAGCAGCCAGTTCAGCCCGGCCAGCGTGACCTCGTGGCTGGGGATGTGCACGGAGGTGAGGCGGGGCGCGGCGAACTCGGCGCTGGGCGAGTCGTCATAGCCGAGCACCGAAATGTCCCGCGGCACCGACACACCGCGCTCCTGGAAATGCGCCAGCAGGCCGATGGCCATCTCGTCGTTGGCGCAGAACACGGCAGTCGGCAGGCGCTTGGCGCCCAGCAGCGCCTCAGCCGCGTTCCAGCCGGCCTGGTTGGAGAAGTCGCCCAGCACGATCTGCAGCTTGGACGTGTCCAGCCCGCGCAGCGCCAGCTCGCCCATGAAGCCGTTGATGCGCGCGATGTTGTCGGGCGAGGTCGTCGGGCCGGACACCACCGCGATGTCCTTGTGCTTGTGCTGCAGCAGCGCGCGCGCCGCCTGTACGCCGCCTTGCACATGGTCGGCCGTGAAGCACTGGTCCTTGATGCGGTCGAAGTGGCGGTTCAGCACGACCACCTGGCGCGCCGCCGGGCCCAGCGCCTTGATGTCCTCGTCCCGGATGGCGTTGGACAGCACGATGAGGCCGTCGCAGTCGCGGTCCAGCAGAAAGCGCATGCCCTCGACGGTCTCGACGCGCTCGTCCTCGATGCCCTCGCCGAAGGCCACCACCATGTGCAGGCCCAGGCCGCGCAGCGTCGTGTCGATGACGCGCAGGATGGGCGTGTAGTAGGTGCCGCGCAGGAAGGGGATGTAGACGCCGATCAGCTTGGACGTGCCGGCCCCCAGCGAGCGTGCGGTGTGCGAAGGCCGGAACTTCAGCTGCGCGATGACCTTGCGCACGCGCTCGGCGGTGGCCGGCGCGACGGAACCGTTCCCACTGATGACGCGCGACGCGGTGCCCACGCCCACGCCCGCCAGCCGCGCTACGTCCTTGATGGTTGCCATTCGCCCTCTGAGATCGAAGGGCTGGATTGAATCACGGCGGCTTCACAGCGGGCACATGGGCTTCGGATCGGCCGGTTCGGGCAGGCGCTGGGTGCCGGCCTTGGCCTCCTTGCCGCTCAGGCCGCCGCCGACCGGCCACCAGGGCTTGCTCTCGTGGCTGCTGAACTGGCAGGGCCCTGCCGGCCAGGGGAAGGACAGCCGCCCGGTGAAGCCAGGCCAGGCCTGGCCGGCGGCGGGCGCGACCAGCACGTCCGTCAGGCCCGCGCCTTCGGTGCCCGGCTGCCAGGCGGCGATGAAGGCATCGCTCTTGTTGGCGAGGTCGTTCACGTACAGCGGCCGCCCCGAATAGAGCAGCGTCACGACCGGCGCGCCGCGGCCGGCGACGCGTTGCAGCACGGCGGCGTCCTGCGGGTAGCGCGCGCTGTGGCGCAGGTTCTCGGTGGCGCGGATGTCGCCCTCGCCCTCGGCATAGGGCGCCTCGGCCAGCACGGCGATGACGGCGTCGAAGCGCGAAGGGTCGCTCTGGCTGCCGTCGGCATCGAAGGTGACCTGCGCGTCGCCCAGGCGCTGGCGCAGCGCGGCCAGCAGCGAGGTGCCTTGCGGGTAGTCGACGTTGCTGGTGTCGCGGCCCTGCCAGGTCACGCTCCAGCCGCCGCTCTGGTGGGCCAGGCTGTCGGCCGCCGCGCCGACGACCAGCACGCGCGCGCTGGGCTTGAGCGGCAGCAGGCCGGGCTTGTGCTTGAGCAGCACCAGCGATTCGCGCACCGCGCGGCGCGCCAGGTCGCGGGCCTGCAAGGCCTCCACGGTGGCGGGCACGGCGGGCTGCATGGCGATGCTGAACTTCACGCGCAGGATGCGGCGCACCGCGTCGTCGATGCGGGCCATAGTGATGCGGCCCTGCTCGACGGCGCGCACGGTGTTCTCGTGGAACGCCTTCCACTTGAACGGCACCATCACCACGTCGATGCCGGCGTTGATGGCCTGCGGGCAGTCCTCGTCCTTGCAGCCGGGCACCTGGCCGACGCCGTCCCAGTCGCTGACGATGAGGCCGTCGAACCCGAGGCGCTCCTTGAGCACGCCGGTCATCAGCGTCTTGTTGCCGTGCATCTTGCCGTGCTCGACGTAGTTGGCCGTGTCGGTCCAACTGCTGAACGAGGCCATCACCGTCAGCACGCCGGCGTCCAGCGCGCCGAGGTAGCCGGCGCCGTGGACGCTGGCGAGTTCCTGCGGCGTCGTGCGCGCCAGGCCCTGGTCGATGCCGCGGCGCGTGCCGCCGTCGGCGATGTAGTGCTTGGCGGTGGCCAGCACGCCGCGGCCGTCCTTGAGGCCGTCCTGCAGGCCCTCGACGGCGGCCGTGCCGAGGCGCTTCACGAGCGCCGGGTCGGCGCCGAAGCTCTCGTAGGTGCGCCCCCAGCGCACGTCCTGCACGACGGCCAGCGTCGGCGCGAACGCCCAGTGCAGGCCCGAGGCGCGCACGGCGCGGGCGGTGGCGCGGCCGATGTCGCGCACCAGGTCGGCATTGCGCGTGGCGCCCAGCGCGATGTTGTGCGGGAAGAGCGTGGCGCCGCGCACGTTGTTGTGGCCGTGGACGGCGTCGGTGCCCCACAGCAGCGGAATGCCCGGCGTGGCCTGCAGCGCCGCGGCCTGGAATTCCTCCGACAGCGCCCGCCATTGCGCCGGCGTGGCCGCGCGGTTCTCGCCTGGCCAGCCGCCACCGCCGTTCAGCACCGTGCCGATGGCGTACTCGCGCACCTCGGCCGGCGTGACGGCGCGGATCTCGGGCTGGGTCATCTGGCCGATCTTCTGGCGCAGGGTCAGCGTCTTCAGCGCGGCCTCCACCTTGGCTTCCAGCGCGGCGTCGCGCTGCGGCTGGCGCGCCGGCCACGCCAGCACGATGGCATCGGTTTCGCCAGCGGCGCGGCCCGCGGCGGGCAGCAGCAGCGCGCAGGCGACGAGGATGGGACTGAGGAGGGAGGGCTTGGGTGTCATCGTCTTTGTTCGGTTAGGGGCGCGACGGTAGTGGCCGAAGCAAAAAAACGTCAACCCCTGGGCCGACGAGATTGACAAGGCCGGTGGGGCCGCATTAGATTTGCGTTGCGATTGGAACCGGTTCCATTTTGCATCGGAAAGACCGGTCCAGGCAGCGAACAAGACAGAACCAGGAGACCACCATGACCCGCCATCCCTTGCGCGCCGAGGAGCGTGCCTTCACGCCGCGCCTGCGTCTGAACCCCGTCGCCGCCGTCTGCGCCGGCCTGCTGAGCGCGCCGCTGCTGGCGCTGGCCCAGGCGGCGCCGGCCCCGGCCGCCTCGGCGGCCGACGCGCAGAAGCTGGACACCGTGACCGTCAGCGGCTTCCGCGCCAGCCTGGAGTCGTCGATCAGCACCAAGCGCAATGCCGACGCCATCGTCGAGGCCATCTCGGCAGAGGACATCGGCAAGCTGCCCGACGTGTCCATCGCCGACGCCATCTCTCGCCTGCCGGGCCTCACCGCGCAGCGCGTGGCGGGGCGCTCCTCCGTCATCAGCATCCGCGGCATGGCGCCGCGCTACGGCGTGACGCTGCTGAACGGCCGGGAGATCGTCAGCACGGGCGACAACCGCTCGGTGGAGTACGACCAGTTCCCGTCGGAGCTGATCAACGCGGCGACGGTCTACAAGACGCCCGATGCCAGCCTGTCGGCGCAGGGCCTGTCGGGCACCGTCAACATGAAGACGCTGCGCCCGCTGGACTTCGCCGCGCCGCAGGCCGTCGTCGGCGCGCGCATCGAGCGCAATTCCAACGGCTCGCTGAATCCGGAGATCTCGGGCAACGGCAACCGCCTCAGCGCCTCATGGGTCACGCAGTCGGCCGACCGCAGCTGGGGTGCGGCCATCGGCTTCGCCCACCTGGATTCGCCCAACCAGGAGAAGCACTACAAGAGCTGGTGGTGGGCCAACACCAACAACTGGGGCTCGCCGCTGCCCGGCACGCCGACGGATTCGGTGGCGCTGCAGGGCTTCGAGCTGGGCGCGGCGTCGTCGCGCCAGAAGCGCGACGGGCTGATGGCGGTGCTGGAGTACAAGCCCGGCAACGGCCTGCACAGCACGCTCGATCTCTACTACTCCAAGTTCGACCAGACCGAGGCGCGCCGCACGGTGATGTCCGACATGTCCGTCTGGTCGGGTGCGAGCTGGAGCAACGCGCAGACCACCGTCGTCAACGGCGACAAGATCGTCACCAGCGGCATCGTCAACGGCACCAAGCCGGTTGCGCTGACGACCTTCAACAAGCGCCAGGACGACATCCGCGCCATCGGCTGGAACAACGAACTGAAGCTGGCGGACTGGAAGCTGGTGGGCGACCTGAGCTGGTCCAAGGCCAAGCGCGACGAGCAGAACGCGGAACTGGCGGCGGGCGCCAACGCGCCGGTCAGCCTGGGCCAGGTCAACATCGCCACCGGCGACGGCCGCTCCACGTTCGCACCGGCCTTCGACTTCGCCGGCGCCAACGTCTACCTGACCGACCCGCCCGGCTGGGGCCGCGACGGCCGCAGCCAGTTCCCCAAGGTGCGCGACGAGATCAAGGCGCTCAAGCTGTCGGCCGGCCGCACGTTCGACAGCTGGGTCAGCAGCGTCGAGACGGGCGTGGACTACTCCGAGCGCGACAAGCACATGAACCGCACGGAGGTCTACTACAACCTCAAGAACAACCGCGCGCCGGTGCTCGTCCCCACCAGCCTGCTGCGCACGCCGACCGACCTGACGTTTGCGGGCAGCAACATCCGCATGGTGAACTTCGATGTGCCCAGCGCGCTGGGCCTGTACGACGTCGCCCCGGCCGCCAGCAACGAGGCGCCGGGCCGCATCTGGTCGGTGCACGAGAAGGTCACCGCGCTGTACGGCAAGCTGGGCCTGGAGTTCGACTGGGGCCTGCCCATCCACGGCACGCTGGGCCTGCGCGTGGTGCATGCCAAGCAGTGGAGCAACGGCCTGCTGTGGAACGACACCGCGAAAGCCACCGAGCCCACCACCGGCGGCACCAGCTACACCGACGTGCTGCCCAGCATCAACCTCGCGGCCGACCTGGCGCCCGACACCATCCTGCGCTTCGGCCTGGCCAAGGTGCTGGCGCGGCCCAACATGGAGGACATGCGCGCCGGCTTCTCCGGCATCGGCGTCAGCACGACCGAGCCGCACCTGTGGTCGGCCAACGGCGGCAACGCCAAGCTGGAGCCCTGGCGCGCCGACGCGGTGGACCTGTCCATCGAGCATTACTTCAGCAAGCGGAGCTACGTGGCGGCGGCGGCCTTCCACAAGCACATCAAGAACTTCGTCTACGGCCGCGCCATCGACTTCGATTTCACCGGCTTCCCCAACCCCACGCCCTACACGCCCTACAGCAACATCGGCACGCTGAACACGCAGGCCAACGGCAGCGGCGGCATGATCGCCGGCACCGAGCTGAGCGGCTCGCTGGACGGTGGCCTGATCAGCCCGGCGCTGGATGGCATCGGCGTGGCGCTGAGCTACTCCAACACGCGCAGCTCCATGCACGAGGAGAACAACCCAGCCAAGCCGCTGGACGGCCTGTCGGGCATCGCGACCAACTTCACCGTCTACTACGAGCGCCACGGAATTTCGGCGCGCCTGGGCAGCCGCCACCGCTCGGCCTTCGTGACGACGGTGCGCGGCACCTTCGGCGAGAACGTGCCGAGCATGATCGCGGCCGAGACCATCCTCGATGCGCAGATCGGCTATGCCTTCGAGACCGGCGCGTTCAAAGGCCTGTCGCTGACGCTGCAGGTCAACAACCTGCGCGACCGGCCGTACCGCACCCGCGTCGGCATCTCCACCGGCTCCAGCGACCCCAACGCCACGCTGCCCGAGCGCTACACGTCCTACGGGCGCCAGTTCCTGCTCGGCGGCACCTATAAATTCTGAACCTGACCCCATTTTCATGAGTGCCCACAACGCCCCGACGCGCAAAGACTTCCCCGCCGACTTCCGTTGGGGCGTGTCCACCTCGTCCTTCCAGATCGAAGGCGCCGGCCGCGAGGACGGCAAGGGCGAGTCCATCTGGGACCGCTTCTGCAGCGAGCCCGGCCGCATCCGCGACGGCTCCAACGCCCTGGTGGCCTGCGACCACTACCACCGGTGGCCGCAGGACCTGGACATGGCGAAGCAGCTGGGCGTGAATGCCTACCGCTTCTCCATTGCCTGGCCGCGCATCCTTCCCCAGGGGCGCGGCGCGGTGAACGAAGCCGGCCTGGCCTTCTACGACCGGCTGGTGGACGGCATGCTGGAACGCGGCCTGGAGCCCTGGGCCACGCTCTACCACTGGGACCTGCCGCAAGCGCTGCAGGAGCAGGGCGGCTGGCTCTCGCGCGACACCGTCGGCGCCTTCCTCGACTACACCGACCTCGTCACGCGCCGCCTGGGTGGCCGCGTCAAGCACTGGATCACGCACAACGAGCCCTGGTGCTCCTGCATGATGAGCTACTGGGAAGGCGTCCACGCCCCCGGTGGCAAGAGCCTGGCCGACGCGATCCAGGCCTGCCACCACGTGCTGCTGTCGCACGGCCAGGCTATTCCCGTGATCCGCAAGAACTCGGCCGGCGCCCAGGTCGGCATCACGCTCAGCCTGCACCCCATCACCGCGGCATCCGGCAGTGCCGAGGACCTGGCGGCCGTGCTGCGCCATGACGGCCTGCGCAACCGCTGGTTCCTCGACCCGCTGTTCGGCCGCGGCTATCCGGCGGACACGCTGGCGCTGCTCGGCGACGCCGCGCCGCGCGTCGAAGCCGGCGACCTGGACACCATCGCCGCGGCGACCGACTTCCTCGGCGTGAACTACTACTTCCCGGAGACGGTCCGTCACGATCCCGCCGACGGGCCGATGCGCGCCAGCCTGGTGGAGAAAGAAGGCGTCGAGCGCACCGGCTTCGGCTGGGAGGTCTCGCCGCAGGGCCTGGTGGACCTCCTGACCCGCATCCAGCGTGACTACCACCCCGCGGTCATCCAGCTGACCGAGAACGGCTCCACCTTCGAGGACGTGCCGACGCCCGACGGCCGCGTGCACGATGCCGAGCGCCTGAGCTATCTGCAACGCCACCTCGCGGCGCTCAAGCGGGCACTGGACGCCGGCGTGCCCGTGAAGGGCTACTTCGCCTGGAGCCTGCTGGACAACTTCGAATGGGCCGAGGGCTACCTGCGCCGCTTCGGCCTGGCCCATGTCGACTACGCCACCCAACGGCGCACGCTGAAGGACAGCGGCCTGTGGTACGGCCGATTCCTGAACGAATGATTAACGGAAACGACGCTGGTATAGCTGGGTACAGCGAGTTTCTAAATGAATTATTACAGGGTCGACCCTCAGAGCGGGCCGCGCCTGGGCAGGAGACACTCCGCCTCGCCGCCCCAACAAGATCCGGAGACAAGATGAAGTTCGCTCGCCACGCCCTGGCCGCCGCCCTGCTCACTGCGGCGGCCCTTCCTGCCACCGCCCAGCCGCTGAAGGCGGAGGTCATTCACTGGTGGACCTCGGGCGGTGAATCCGCCGCCGCCAAGACGCTGGCCGAGGCCTACAAGGCCCAGGGCGGTGTGTGGGTGGACACGGCCATCGCGCTGGGCGAGCAGGCCCGCTCGGTTGCCATCAACCGCATCGCCGGCGGCAACCCGCCGACGGCCGCGCAGTTCAACACCACGCAGCAGTTCCGCGACATCGTCGACCAGGGCCTGCTGAACAACGTCGACGAGGTCGCCAAGCGCGATGGCTGGGACAAGTTCCTGCCCGAGACCGTGCTGAGCGCCATCCGCGTCAACGGCCACTACTACGCCGCGCCGGTCAGCATCCACAACATGTCGTGGTTCTGGTTCTCCAAGGCCGCCTTCAAGAAGGCCGGCATCGCCGAGGAGCCCAAGAGCTTCGACGAACTCTTCGCCGCGCTGGACAAGCTCAAGGCCGCCGGCCTCGTGCCGCTGGCCCACGGCGGCCAGCCCTGGCAGGACGGCATCGTCTTCACCGCCACGCTGGCCCATTACGGCGGCCGCGACCTGTACCTGAAGATCTTCCGCGACCGCGACCCCAAGGCCATCATGAGCGAGGACTTCAAGAAGGTGCTGCTGGCCTTCAAGAAGCTGCAGGGCTACACCGACAAGGGCTCGCCCGGCCGCAACTGGAACGACGCCACCGCCATGCTGATCAGCGGCCGCGCCGGCGTGCAGATCATGGGCGACTGGGCCAAGGGCGAGTTCGCCCAGGCCCGGCAGGAGGCCGGCAAGGACTACGGCTGCGCGCCCGGCTTCGGCCCCAGGGCGCCCTATATCGTGCAGGGCGACGTGATGGTCTTCCCCAAGACCAGCAAGCCCGACCAGGTCAAGGCCCAGCAGCTGCTGGCCAGCGTCATCACCCAGCCGGCCACGCAGGTGGCCTTCAGCATGAAGAAGGGCTCCATCCCCATCCGCACCGACGTCGATGCGAGCCAGATGGACCTGTGCGCGCAGATCGGCGTCGCGGCGATGAAGGACAAGTCGCGCCAGCTCGGCAACGGCGAGATCTACATGACGCCCGACCAGAACGGCGCGCTGCAGGATGTGCTGACCAGCTACTGGAACCGCAACATCCCGGTCGAGAAGGTCCAGAAGGACATCGTCAACGCCTTGAAGTCCTGACATGCGCCGCCGTTCTCTCGCGGCCTGGGGCGCGCTGCTGCCGCTGGCCGTCATCGTCCTCGTCGGCTATGTCGGCACGGTGCTGTGGACGCTGCGCACCTCGGTGTCCAGCTCGCGCACCTTCCCCAAGGACGACTTCGTCGGCCTGCAGCAGTTCGAGCGCCTGCTCGACAACGACCGCTGGCAGCACGCCATCCACAACCTGGCCGTCTACGGCGTGCTCTACATCGTCGCGGCGATGCTGATCGGCTTCCTGCTGGCGGTCTTCATCGACCAGAAGGTGCGCGGCGAGGGCGCGTTGCGCACGGCCTTCCTGTACCCGTATGCGATGTCCTTCGTCGCCACCGGCCTGGTCTGGCAGTGGGTGCTCAACCCCGACAGCGGCCTGCAGAACGCGATGCAGCAGCTCGGCTGGAAGGACTTCACCTTCGACTGGATCGTCGACCAGGACATGGTCATCTACACGGTCGTCATCGCCGGCACCTGGCAAGGGGCGGGGCTGGTGATGGCGCTGATGCTGGCCGCGCTGCGCGGCATCGACGAGGAGATCTGGAAGGCCGCGCGGTTGGACGGCATCCCGACCTGGCGCGTGTACCTGTCGGTCGTGCTGCCGATGATGGCGCCGACGCTCGCGACCGTCTTCACGCTGCTGGCCACCGGCGTCGTCAAGGTGTTCGACACCGTCGTCGCCATGACGCAGGGCGGCCCCGGCACCGCCAGCGACGTGCCGGCCAAGTTCATCATGGACCACCTGTTCGGCCGCGCCAACCTGGCGCTGGCCTCGGCCGGCGCCGTGGTGCTGCTGATCACCGTGCTCGCGCTCATCGCGCCGCTGGCCTACGCCCGCAGCCGCCAGAAGGCCAAGGGAGGCCACGCATGAAGCGCAAAGCCACCAAGACGTGGGCGCGCGTCGGCATCTACGCCTTCCTGCTGTTCGCGGCCGTGTTCTTCCTGCTGCCGCTGTACGTCATGCTGACGACCTCGTTCAAGAGCATGGAGGAGATCCGCCTCGGCCAGATCTTTGCGCTGCCCTCCTCGGCGTCGCTGGACGCCTGGCGCGCCGCCTGGAGCGAGGCCTGCACGGGCGTCAGCTGCGAAGGCATACGCGGCGGCTTCTGGAACTCGGTGGCCATCACGGTGCCCTCGGTCATCCTGCCCATCCTGCTGGGCGCCATCAACGGCTACGCGCTGTCGTGGTGGAAGCCCCGCGGCGGCGAATGGCTGTTCGGCATCCTGATGTTGGGCGCCTTCATTCCCATCCAGGTGATGATCTATCCGCTCGTCAAGCTGGAGGCGGCGGTGGGCATCTACAGCAGCCTGCCCGGCATCGTGGTCGTGCACCTGGTGTTCGCGATGCCCATCATGACGCTGCTGTTCCGCAACTACTACGCGGGCCTGCCGGCCGAGCTGTTCAAAGCGGCGCGGGTGGACGGCGGCGGCTTCTGGCGCATCTTCGTGCAGCTGGTGCTGCCGATGTCCACGCCCATGCTGATCGTCGCGGCCATCATGCAGATCACCGGCGTGTGGAACGACTACATCCTCGGCCTGACCTTCGCCGGCCGCGAGAACCAGCCGATGACGGTGCAGCTCAACAACGTCATCAACACGACGACCGGCGAGCGGCTCTACAACCTCAACATGGCCGCGACCATCCTGACGTCGGCCGTGCCTCTTCTCGTCTACCTGATTTCGGGTCGTTGGTTCGTTCGCGGCATTGCCGCTGGGGCAGTGAAATGAGCGGTGTGAACATCCAGGGCTTGAGCATCCGCTTCGGCCACAACGAGGTCATCAAGAACCTCGACCTGCAGGTGCACGAGGGCGAGTTCCTCGTGCTGCTGGGCCCGTCCGGCTGCGGCAAGTCGACGTTGCTGCACAGCATTGCCGGCCTCATCGACGTCAGCGGCGGCAGCATCCACATCGGCGGCCAGGACATGACCGACGCCGAGCCGTCCGAGCGCGGCATCGGCATGGTGTTCCAGAGCTATGCCCTCTACCCGACCATGACGGTGGAGCGCAACATGTCCTTCGGCCCGCGCGTGGCCGGCGTGCCCAAGGCGGAGATCGCCCGCCGCGTGAACCGCGCGGCCGAGATGCTGCAACTGACGCCGCTGCTGAACCGCAAGCCCGCGCAGCTGTCAGGCGGCCAGCGTCAGCGCGTGGCCATCGGCCGGGCGCTGGTGCGGGAGGCCGGCGTGTTCCTGTTCGACGAGCCCCTGTCCAACCTCGATGCCAAGCTGCGCGCCGAACTGCGCCGCGAGCTCAAGCTGCTGCACCAGACGCTGGGCAACACCATGGTCTACGTGACGCACGACCAGGTCGAGGCGATGACGCTGGCCTCGCGCATCGTCGTCATGAAGGGCGGCGTCATCCAGCAGATCGGCACGCCCAGCGACGTCTACGAACAGCCGGCCAACCTGTTCGTCGCCGGCTTCCTGGGCTCGCCGGCCATCAACCTCGTGCCCGCCAAGGTGGGCGCGGATGGCGTGTCGCTGGAAGGCGTGCTGCCGCTGCGGCTCGCCGCCGGCCGCGTGAAGCCGGGCCAGCATGTCGTGCTGGGCGTGCGCCCCGAGCATGTGCGCCTGCAGGCCGACGGCCGCTGGCGCGCCACCGTCCAGCTCGTCGAGCCCATGGGCAACCATCAGGTCATCTGGATGACGCTGGGCGAGCAGGGCTTCTCCGTGCTGGTGCACGACGGCCGCCGCATCGCGGCCGGCGATGTGCTGGCCTTCGACATCGACGAGTCCCTGCTGAGCGTCTTCGACGCCGCCAGCGAACAGCGCCTGAGCTGACCCCACCGCCATGAAAACACTCATCCTCGCGCTGACGGCCGCGCTCGCCGGCATTGCTAACGCCGATCCTGTACGGGCTTTCCTGACGACTGCCGATCAGCGGAACCTGCTCAGCGCGAGCGCGGTCGGCACGCCGGCCAAGGCCGACGCAGTCATCCGCATCGACCCCCGTCGCCAGCACCAGCGCATGGCCGGCTTCGGCGCCGCCATCACCGAGGGCTCGGCCTGGCTGATTCGCAACGGGTTGAAGGACAAGGAACGCGATGCGCTGATGCGCGAGCTGTTCACGCGCGAGAACGGTGGCATCGGCTTCGAGCTGACCCGGTTGACCATCGGCGCCTCCGACTTCTCGCGCCGCCACTACAGCCTGGACGACATGCCGCCGGGGCAGACCGACCCCGAGTTGAAGCACTTCTCGCTGGCGCCCGAACGCCAAGACGTCATCCCCGCGACGAAGCAGGCGCTGGCACTCAATCCCAAGCTGCAGGTGATGGCTTCGCCCTGGAGCGCGCCGGGCTGGATGAAGACCACCGACAGCCTCGTCCAGGGCCAGCTGCGCCCGGAGTTCTACGGCGCATTCGCAAACTACATGGTTCGCTACGTCGAGGCCATGGGCGCCGAAGGCATTCCCATCTTTGCGCTGACGCTGCAGAACGAGCCGCATTTCGAACCCGGCGACTACCCCGGCATGCGCATGACGCCGCGCACGCGGGCCGACGTGGTGGGCCGGCACCTGGGCCCGCTGTTGAAGGCCAAGGGCATGAAGACGCAGATCCTGGAGTGGGACCACAACTGGGACGAGCCCTGGAGCCCGCTGTCCATGCTGTCCGATGCGACCGCGCGCAAGTACGTGTCGGGCGTGGCCTGGCATTGCTACGCGGGCGACGTGTCCGCGCAGTCGCAGGTGGCGCAGCACTTCCCCGAGCTGGATGTCTGGTTCACCGAATGCTCCGGCGGCGAATGGAAGCCGCAATGGGCCGAGACCCTGCCGTGGCTGATGCGCAACCTCATCATCGGCAGCACCCGCCACGGCGCGCGTGGCGTGCTGATGTGGAACCTGGCGCTGGACCCGCAGCACGGCCCGCACCTGGGCGGCTGCAAGGACTGCCGTGGCGTCGTCACCATCGACCCCAAGACCGGCCAGATCACGCGCAACATCGAGTACTACGCCTTCGGCCACGCCAGCCGCTTCGTCCACCAGGGCGCTCGCCGGGTCGATTCCCGCGGCGATGTGAAGGGCCTGGACCATGTGGCCTTCACCAACCCGGATGGCAGCACCGCCCTCATCGTCAGCAACTCGGCTGGCGAGGCACGCCGCTTCACCGTGCAGGCGCCCGGCCAGCGCTTCAGCTACGAGCTGCCGGCCAGCGGCGTCGTCACGCTGGTGTGGTGAACAAGCCCTAACGCGCCATCCACTCGCCCATGCGGATCGCGCCGCCGGGCTGCCAGGCCGGGTTGAACTGCAGGCCGCTCTTCTCGAACAGCATGACGACGGTGGAGCCCAGCAGGAAGCGGCCCATCTCGTCGCCCTGGGCCAGGCGGACGTCCTGGTCCTGGTAGTTCCATTCGCGCACCGGGCCGCGGCGATTGATGACGCCGTGCCAGACCGTGGCCATGCTGCCGACGATGGTCGCGCCGACGAGCACCAGCACCCAGGTGCCCAGCGTGTCGTTCTCGAACACGCACACCACCCGCTCGTTGCGCGCGAACAGCCCTGGCACCCCGCGCGCCGTCGTCGGGTTCACCGAGAACAGCTCGCCAGGCACATGCACCATGCGCAGCAGCCGGCCGGCGGCGGGCATGTGGATGCGGTGGTAGTCCTTGGGGCTGAGGTAGAGGTTGGCGAACAGGCCGTCCTGGAACCTGGCGGCCAGCTGCGCATCGCCGCCCACCAGCGCCGTCGTCGTGAACTGCTGACCTTTGGCCTGGAAGATCTGGTGGCCCTGGATGCGACCAAACTGGCTGATCGCGCCGTCCACCGGGCAGATCAACGGCGCCTCGGCCAGCGGCCTGGCGTCGGGCTTCAAAGCGCGCGTGAAGAAATCGTTGAAGGTCGCATACGCCGTGATGTTGGGCTCGACGGCCTCGGCCATGTTGACGCCATAGCGCGCGACGAAGCGGCGGATCGTCGCGGTCGTCATCGCCCCACGCGGCTTGCTCGCAATGCGCCCGGCCAGGCGGGTCATGGCCCGCTTGGGCATCAGGTATTGGGGCAGGACTTTGAAGCGATCTGGCATGGGGCGAAGTTTACGAGTCGACAATTCGTCGTCATGCCGCTCGTCCACAGCTCCTTCTACCGTTTTACCCCGATGCCGGACCCCACGGGCTTCGCCGAGTGGCTGCGTGAGCGCGGCGCCGCGCTGGCGCTGGGCGGGGTCGTGCTGGTGGCCGAGGAGGGCCTGAGCGCGGCCATAGCCGGTGAAGCCGACGCCGTGGCGGCGTTCGAAGCCGAGCTGCAGACCCGTCCCGGCCTGGCCGGCCTGCACTTCAAGCACAACGCCTGCGAGCGCCGGCCCTTCAGCCGCTTCAAGGTCTCGGTCAAGCGCGAGATCGTCGCCTTCGGCGTGCCGGGCGTATCGGGCGGGAACGGCGACGCCACCGACACCCACGTGAGCCCGCAGCGCTGGCGCGAGCTGCTGGCCGACCCCGGCACCGTCGTGCTCGACAACCGCAACACGTTCGAATTCAAGCTTGGCCGCTTCCGCGGCGCCATCGACCCCGGCGTGACGCATTTCCGCGACTTCCCGGCCTACGTCGAGGCGCACCGCGCCGAATGGCAGGGCAGGACGGTCGCGATGTACTGCACCGGTGGCATCCGCTGCGAGAAGACGGCGGCGTGGATGCAGGCGCAAGGGCTGCAGGTCGCGCAACTCGACGGCGGCATCCTGAACTATCTCGAAACGTTTCCGGACGCCGCGCAGGACTGGCAAGGCGAGTGCTACGTCTTCGACAAGCGCATCGCCATCGACGCCGCCGGCCGCGAGACGGGCACGACGGCCGAGGACGTCTTCACCGACCCGGCCGATGCCTGGCGACTGGCGCGGGCGCGCCGGCTGGACCCTGAAACATGATGTCTTTGAGGAGGCCTGACAATCGCCGCCTCGCTTCGAGCCCTGCATTTATGTCCCACCTGATCGTCCACGGCGGCACGCCCCTCTCGGGCCGCATCACCCCCTCGGCCAACAAGAACGCCGTCCTGCCCATCCTGTGCGCGACGCTGCTGACCCGGCAGCCGGTGCGCCTGCGCGGCGTGCCCGAGATCACCGACGTGAAGAAGATCGTCGAGGTCTTCCGCAAGCTCGGCTCGCAGGTCGAACTGGACTTCAAGACCGGCATCCTCGATGTCCATCACAAGGACACGCACTTCGACCCGGCCACCGACCGCCTGCCCGAGGAGATGCGCTCGTCCATCATGCTGGTGCCCGGCCTGATGGCCCGCTTCGGCGCCGCGCGCATCGAGGACGACGTCAAGGGCTGCACGCTGGGCGCGCGCGAGATCGACCCGCACGTGGAGGTGTTCGAGCGCTTCGGCGCCCAGGTCGAGCGCCTGCCCGACGGCCTGGTGCTGCGCGTGAACCGCCCGCTGCATGCCAACGCGCACTGGACGGACTACGCCTCCGTCACGACGACCGAGAACTTCGTGCTGTGCGCGGCGCTGGCCGATGGCGTCTCCACGCTGACCAACGCCGCCAGCGAGCCGCATGTGCAGGAGTTCTGCAACTTCATGTCGCTGCTGGGCGCCCGGATCGAAGGCCACGGCACGTCCAAGCTGAAGATCACCGGCGTCAAGGAGCTGGGCGGCGCCGACTACACCTTCACCGAGGACTTCCACGAGATCGTCACCTTCCTGGCCCTGGGCGCCATCACCGGCGGCAATGTGCAGGTCAAGAACGGCGCACCGGAGATGTTCCCGCTGCTGGACCGCACGTTTGCGAAGTTCGGCGTGCAGATCGTCCACGAGGACGGCTGGAGCCGCTGCGTGACGAACGGCCCGCTGAAGGTGAAGGAACCCTTCACGCGCAACATCCTGCAGAAGGTCGAGGCCGCGCCCTGGCCCTATGTGCCGGTGGACCTGCTGCCCATCTTCGTGGCGCTGGGCGTCAAGGCCGAGGGCAGCGTGATGTTCTGGAACAAGGTCTATGACGGCGCGATGGGCTGGACCAGCGAGCTGGCCAAGTTCGGCGCGCATGCGTTCCTCAGCGACCCGCACCGCATGATCACCTTCGGCGGCAAGCCGCTGAGCCCGGCCGAGGTGGAGAGCCCCTACATCATCCGCGTCGCCATCGCACTGCTGATGGTGGCCGCCAGCGTTTCCGGCAAGAGCGTGATCCGCAATGCCACGCCCATCCGCCGTGCGCATCCGAACTTCGTCGAGCACATCTGCGAGCTGGGCGCCCGCATCGAGTGGGTCGAAGGCGACTGAACGTGGTGCCCCTCGTCCAGTCTCGCCCGCAAGCACATCGCCATGACGGGCCGGCTTGGGAGCGGCCCGGCGCTCGGCCCGAAAACCGGCAACGCTGAATGCGGCGCGCATTGATGCTGGCACTGCTGACCACAGTGGCCGCACACGCCGACACCATCCGCTGGGTAGCGCAGGACGTGCCGCCTCATTTCAGCTTCCACCAGGGTCATGCGCCGCGCAGCATTGCCGAGCTGGGCCGTGGCGAGGTGGACGGCTTCATGCGTGTGCTGCTGGCGCGCATGCCCGGGTTCCGGCATGAGTTCGTCGAGGCCAGCACGGCGCGCTACGAGGCGCTGAGCCGCAGCGGCGAGACGCTGTGCTCGACGCTGCATGTGCGCACGCCGGCGCGGGCCGGCTGGCTCTACTTCTCGCACCTGTACCCGCCGCTGGTTTCGCGCGAGATCCACGTCATCGTGAGGCGCGAGGCGCTGGCCGCGCTGTCGCAGGGCCGGCCGCAGGACGGCCGCCTCGTGCTGGCCGAGCTGCTCCAGCGACCCGACCTGCGGCTGCTGCTGGCGCGTGACCGTGCCTTCGGCCCGCAGATCGACGCACTGCTGGCCAATCAGGTGGTGCCGCGCCTGGCCGTGGGCGCGCAGCTCAGCAGCCAGCTGCTGGACATGCTGCGTGCCGGCCGCATGGACTACACGCTGGAGTACCCGGCCGTCGTGAAGGAGCACCTGGCCCGCATCGGCGACGCTGACGCGCTGGTCGCGCTGCCGGTGGCCGAGGGCCAGAGCACGCCGCTGGCCACCGTGTCCTGCAGCCGCACGCCCACGGGCCGCCGCCACATCGAGGCCATCGACGCCGCAGTGCGCGCACTGGCCCGCGGGCCGGACCGCGACGCTTGGGTGCGCGAATGGCGCGGCAGCCGCGCCGGCCCGCAGGACATGAAGCGCTTGAACGCCTACATGGACGAGCGCGCCCGCGGCGGGCCGCGCATCGAGTAGTGCCTCAACGCCGACGGTAGATCGCTTGCCATGACGCACGCCTTGGAGCGTTTCGAGATCCAGAACTGGACTGCAACGGGCATGGCTTCGACCGCCAACGCTACGCGCTGCAGGCCGCTGGCGGCGTTGCTTCTCCTTGCGGGCGGGAGCCCGCAGCGTCGGCGCGCCTTGCCAGCGACCCGCCTCGCACGCCTCTCGGGCGCGTTCCACCGTCGGAGTTGAGGTGGCCCGACCTGCCAAGCCGACCCTGCCGCTGCGCGACGGCGTGGCCGCGAGTGCGGTGTTCTGTGCCGCCGGGCCATGGGCGACGCTTGCGGCCTTCCTGGCCGAGCGCCTGCCGCGCGTGCTCGACTGGCCCGAGCGCATCGCCGGCGGCGATGTCGTCGACGACGCCGGCCGCCCCGTCGCCAATGCGCCGTACCGCGCCGGCCAGCGCGTCTACTACTGGCGCTACCTGGCCACCGAGCCCGACGTGCCGTTCCGGGAGCGCATCGTCTTCCAGGACGAGCACCTGCTCGTCGCCGACAAGCCGCACTTCCTGCCGGTGACGCCCAGCGGCATCTATGCCCGGCAGACACTGATGGCCCGCCTGCGCCACAGCACCGGCCTGGCCGACCTCATTCCCGTGCACCGGCTGGACCGCGAGACGGCCGGCCTGGTCGTCTTCAGCGTGCGCCCGGGCGAGCGCGATGCCTACCACCGGCTGTTCCGTGACCGCGCCGTCGAGAAGGTCTACGACGCCATCGCGCCCGCCGGCGACGGCCCGTGGCCGCGTGTGGTGCGGCACCGCCTTGCCGAACCGGATACCGAGCAGTTCCTGCAGATGCAGGTGGTCGGCGGCGAGCCCAATGCCGAGACGCACATCGACCTCGTCGAACGGCTCGACGGCGGCCTGGCGCGCTACGAGCTGCGCCCGCACACGGGCGCGCGCCATCAGTTGCGCGCCCAGATGAACGCGCTGGGCCTGCCCATCGTCGGCGACCGCGTCTACCCGGTGCTGCAGCCGCACGAGAACCCGCCGAGCTTCGACGCGCCGCTGCAACTCGTCGCACGCGAGATCGCGTTCACGGACCCGGTCACCGGCCAGGCGCGCCGCTTTTCACGCCGGCTTTCGGGCGACAGCGCCACAATCGCGCCGCCATGAGCAGCCCGCCGACCGACCCTCAAGCCCAAGTCCAGGAGCTGCGCCGCCAGCTGCAGTCGCTGCTAGAGGCCGCGACGGCCAACGAGCGCAAGCTGGACCGCTTCGATGCGCTGGAGCGGCGGCTGATGGCGGTCGGTTCGATGGAGGAGCTGGTGCACCTGCTGCTGATCGACTGCTGCGCCGACTTCGGCCTGGACGCCGCCGAGCTGTGGCTGCTGGACCCCGAGGAAGAGCTGCGCCGTGCGCTGCCGGCGCTGCCCATGGTCAAGGCGCCACGGCTGCTGGATCACCACGGCCCGCTGAAGGACTTGTTCGGCGCTGCCCGCAGCACCCGTCTCGTCGGCCCGGCGGACGCGCCCTTGCTGGCCAAGGCCTTCGGCGAGGGCACGCCGGTGCGCTCCGCCGCACTGCTGCCGCTGATCCGCCAGGGGCTGCTGATCGGCAGCCTGCATTTCGGCGCGCACGACCCGGAGCGCTACGACGCCGCGTCGGGCACCAAGTTCCTGGACCGCCTGGCGGCCATCGCGGCCATCGCCATCGAGAGCATGCTCAACCGCGAGCGCCTGCGCCGCGCCGGCATGACCGACGGCCTGACCGGCGTGCACAACCGCCGCTACTTCGACCACCGCAGCCTCATCGAATTCAGCCAGGCCGTGCGCCATCGCTACCCGCTGGCCTGCCTGTTCCTGGACATCGACCACTTCAAGGCCATCAACGACGGCCACGGCCACCCGACCGGGGACGAGGTGCTGCGCCAGGTGGGCGGCCTCATCCAGCGCTCGCTGCGTACCGGCGACCTGGCCGCCCGCTACGGTGGCGAGGAGTTCGTCGTGCTGCTGCCCCGCACCGACCTGGCCGGTGCCTGCGAGGTGGCGGAGCGCATCCGGCTGATGGTGCAGGACGCCCCTTTCGTGACGCCCGAGGGCGGCACCGTCAACGCGACTTTGTCGGCCGGCCTGGCGATGCTGCCGGCCGGCGCGACCAGTTTCGCCGAGCTGCTGAACGCGGCCGACCGGGCGCTCTACGACGCCAAGCGCGCCGGGCGCAACCGTACGGTTGCTGACAGCTTGGGCGCCGCACAGGCCGCCGATTCGTGACTTTTTGCCGGAGCTTTGGTAAGACCGCAAAGAACAATCCGCGGCCATGAAAGCAGCGCTGTCGGTCATCCTCGCCCTGGGCATCGTCAACACCACGGCCGAGGCCGGCCCGGCGTTGGACCGCATCCAGTCCAGCGGCCACATCGTGCTCGGCCACCGCGAGTCCTCCGTGCCGTTCAGCTATGTGCTGCCCGACGGCAAGCCGGTCGGCTATGCGCTGGACCTCTGCCTGAAGATCGCCGAAGGCGTGCGCAAGAAGCTGAAGATGAACTCGCTGGCGCCGCAGTTCGTGCCCGTCACGCCGGCCAACCGCATCCAGATGGTGATGGACGGCAAGATCGACCTGGAATGCGGCTCGACGACCAACAACGCCGACCGTCGCGAGAAGGTCGCGTTCACGGTGCCGCACTACATCACCGGCGCGCGCTATCTCGTGCGCACCGACAGCGGCATCACCGAGCTGGCGCAGTTCGAGGGCAAGACCCTGGTGTCCACCAAGGGCACGACGCCGCTGAAGTCCATCACGCAGGCCAACAACGAGCGCGCGCTGCACATCCATGTCGTCGAGGCCCCCGACCATGCCAAGGCCATGGAGATGCTCGCCGCCGGCCAGGCCGATGGCTTCGTCATGGACGACGTGCTGCTGTACGGCATCGTTGCCTCACGGCCTGACGTGGCCAAGTTCCGCGTGGTCGGTAAGTTCCTCACCATCGAGCCGCTGTCCATCGTGCTGCCCAAGAACGATCCGGAACTGAAAGCGCTCGTCGACGAGGAAATGAAGCGTCTCATCACCAGCCACGAGGCCGTTGCGATCTATGAGCGCTGGTTCCTGAAGCCCATTCCGCCGAAGAACACGGCGCTGAACCTGCCGATGAGCTACCTGCTCAAGGACTTCTGGAAGTACCCGTCGGATCAGGTGCCGTACTGAGCACGCCGCGCCGCGGCCCCCTGACAAACCCCGACGCATTCGCCCCGCACGGTTGGACCAAGACCGTGACAATTTGTGGCGTCCCCCCGCGCCACCGATGCACACCGATTCAGCCGCCGAACCCCTGGACCGCGCCATGCCGCGCCGGCTGGGGTCATTGCGGCTGCGGCTGACGCTCGCGGTGCCGCTGCTGACGGCTGCCATCGTGGCCGCCTTCGAGTGGAGCGGGGGTGGCCACGCGGTCTGGCTGGTGCTGCTGCTCAGCGCCGCCCAGTTGTTGCTCATCGAACTGTGGCTGCTGCGCCCGCTGCGCCAGCTCGCCGCCGGCTGCGAGGCGATGGAGTCGGCCCCCGTGCCGCTGACCCCCGGGGAGGCCGCGCCGGTTGCCGGGCTGGCTCTCGAACTGGACCGCATCGGCCACGCGATGCGCCGGGCGCGCGGCTCGCTGTGGCAGCAGGACCAGGACGCCCGCGAACTGCGCCGCGAGCTGGCCCAGCAGCGCACGCTGCTCGAACAGGCCCATGCGGCGCTCGAAGTCAACCAGCGCGAGCTGGCGAGCCTCGCCCGCATCGACGCACTGACCGGCCTCACCAACCCGCGTGCCTTCGACGAGACGCTGCGCCGCGAGTTCAAGCGGGCCCAGCGCCAGCGCGGGCTGCTGGCCGTTGCGGTGCTGGACCTGGACAATTTCAAGCAGTTCAACCTAGCGCACGGCACGGCGGCCGGTGATGCGGCGCTGCAGCGTGTGGCGGCCCTGCTGAACGAGCGCTTCAAGCGCGACACCGACGTCGTTGCCCGCCTGGGCGGCGAGGAGTTCGTTGCGCTGCTGCCGGGCTTCGGCATGGCCGAGGCGCAGGGCGTGCTGGAGTCGCTGCGCGACGAGCTGCGCGAGCTGCGCCTGCCCGACGGTGTCGGCAGCCTGACCCTCAGCGTGGGCCTCGCGGCCGCCAGCCCGGCCCACCCCTACCTCAGCGCCCAAGCCCTGCTGCAGGCGGCCGACGAGGCGCTCTACATCGCCAAGCACGCCGGACGAGACCGCCTCAGCCTGGCTGCTTGAGAGGAGGCTCGCCCGGTCTCGCCGCGCTGAACGCGGGCGGGCTTGGAGCGGCCTTGGCGCCGCCCCACAGTTTCATCCGGTGCGAGTCAGCGACCGTGCTCTTGGGCGGCCAGCAGTTGCTCGTTGACGCGCCGCGCCGCGCGCAGCACCAGCGTCTCGTCCAACTGCGCCTGCGGGGCGATCTGGCTGGCCACTTCGTCCAGCTGTTCGGGCGCGGTCAGCAAGGCCCAGGCGACGGCCGAAATGGCGGCGACGCTGCGCCGGGCCAGGTTCTCGGGCATGGTCAGCGTGGCTTGCACCTCGACGTGGTGGCGCACGCTGGCCACGGCCGCCGGCGCCAGGCCCCAGCTCTCGCACAGCGCCGCGCCCAGCGCATCGTGGCTGACGCCGAAGGCCGTCCGCTCCAGCTCCACCAGTTCGGAGTCCAGCGTCGTGGCGCGCAACATGGCCGGGTAGTGCGTCGGCGCATGGCGGTACAGCACCGCCTTGCCGCATTCCTCGAACAGGCCGGCCGAATGCGCGGCCCAGGGGTCCACGCCCAGCATCTGGCCCATGCGGCCCATCAGCAGGCCGCGCTGCGAGGCGCGCGACCACACGGACTCCAGCTCGGCCGCGGCCGGGAAGGCGGCGCGCAGGCCCATCTCGAAGGTGATGGCGGCGACCTCGCGCATGCCCAGGTAGGTCAGCGCCTGGTGCACCGTCTGCACGCGGCCGCGCAGGCCGTAGAGCGAGGAGTTGACCGCCTTCATGACGGCTGCCGCGAGTGCCATGTCGGTCTCGACCAGCCCCGACATGGCCTGCAGGTCGATGTCCTCGGCCGCCATCAGCAGCGAGAGCTTGACCAGGACCTCGGGCTGGGTCGGGATCTCGATGTCCAGGTTGCGCAGTTGAGGATCGACGGGCATGGTGAAAAGGGGAATGGCACTGGGGGTGCCCGATCGTAGATCAGCGGAAGAAGCCGTCCCAGGCTGTTTTGAGGATGAGCGCGCCGACGACGATGACGAAGACGCCCCGCACGAAACCGGCGCCATGCTTGAGCGCCAGCCGGGTGCCGAGCAGGCTGCCGGCGACGTTGGTGACGGCCATCACCGCCGCGACATGCCACCAGATGTGGCCCTTGCTGACGAACAGGGCGATCGCGAACACGTTGGTCAGCAGGTTCATCAGCTTGGCGGTGGCCGACGCATGCAGGAAGTCATAACCCAGCAGCCGCACGAACAGGAAGACGAAGAAGCTGCCCGTGCCGGGCCCGAAGAAGCCGTCGTAGAAGCCCACGGCCAGCGCGATGCCACCGGCCACCAGCGCTTCGGCGCGGCCGGTGTAGCGCGGCGTGTGTTCGCGACCCAGGTCTTTCTTGGCCAGCGTGTAGATGAGCACCCCCAGCAGCACCAGCGGCAGCGCCTTGCGCAGGCCGTCGGCGCTGACGAGCGTCAGCGCCCAGGCGCCGGCGAAGCTGCCGATGCCGGCCAGCGCCGCGGCCGGCATCAGGCGCTTCCAGGGCAGGTCGACGCGCTTGACGTACTGCAGCGTCGCCCAGCCGGTGCCCCAGACGGAGGCGCCCTTGTTCGTGCCCAGCAGCGTGGCCGGCGCGGCATTCGGGAAGGTGCTGAACAGCGCCGGCACCAGCACCAGCCCGCCGCCCCCCGCCACCGCATCGATGAAGCCCGCGAGCAGCGAGGCGAGGGCAACGGTGACGAGTTCAAGCATGTCCAGATTCCAGTACAACGCGGCCGTCGTGCCTTCACGGGCCGAGCGCCGGGCCGCCCCAAGCCGGCCCGTCTGGCGATGTGCTTGCGGCTCAATGCCGCAAGCATCGCCGTCCCCTCCGGGGGACCGGCTGGGCTTGCCCGCGTCCAGCGGCGCAAGACCGGACGAGGGGCTTCAAATCCACAAAATAAAACGGCCACCAAGGGGTGCCTTGGTGGCCGGTGTGATTGTCTTCGGGGTTACGAAGCAACCGTATGCGCTTGTCGCTTGTCTTGTCTCCTCACAACCCGCCCGGCGGCCCTGGCTATGAACCGGGAACCGCGTCGAGTGACGAAAATGTATTGCCCCGCTCCGGTGCAAGGCACTGGGGTAAGTCCGGGTTTGTGGGACACGAAAGGGCGTGGCCGCACTGAAACTGTGCAGAAAACCGTCCCGTCGAGCGCGTCAGAATCCCCTCATGCGCCGTCTCGTTGCCCTCTTGCTGCCCCTGTTCCTGTTGCTTTTGAACGGTTGCGGCGGCGGTGGCGGCGGGGGTGGGGACACCGGCTCCGGTGGGGGTGGTTCAGGCGGTGGCGGCATAGGGCAGACGCTCACGCTGACGCTGCCGGCCAGCGGCCTGGCGCCGGCCGACCTGGCCGTCATCGTGGCGGAGGGCGATGCCCTCAGCGAGGCGGTTGGCGCGGCCTATGTCGCGGCCCGTGGCGTGCCGGCCGCCAACCTGATCCGGGTCAAGGTCAATACGGCCAGCCCGGGCCTGCCGGCCGCCGACTTTGCGTTGCTTAAATCAGACATCGACGCGAAATTGCCGGCTGGCGTCCAGGCCACGCTGCTGACCTGGGCCGCTCCCAGCCGCGTCGTCGGTGCCTGCAGCATGGGCATCACCAGCGCCATGGCGCTGGGTTTCGACACCCGCTACTGCAACCCCACGCCGGCCAGCAACACCTGTACCAACACGGCCGCCTCGCCGCTGTACGACAGCGAATCGCGCCGGCCGCAGGCCGAGTTGCAGGTCCGCCCGTCCATGCTGCTGGGTGCCACGACGCTGGCGGCCGCCCAGGCGCTGATCAGCCGCGGCGTTTCAGCCGACGCCACCCGGCCGGCCGGCGACGGCTGGCTGGTGCGCACGACCGACGCCGACCGCAGCCCGCGCTGGACGGACTTCTCGCCACTGCCGGCCGCCTGGGGCATCGCGCTGAAGCTCAACTACGTGGACAACAGCGCCGGCCTGCCGGCAGACAACGCCCTGTCCGGCAAGGCCGGCGTGCTGTTCTACCTGACCGGCCTGAGCAGCGTCGCCAACCTGTCCACCCTCCAGTTCCGTCCCGGCGCGCTGGCCGACACGCTCACCTCGACGGGCGGCTTCCTGCCCACCGGCGCCGGCCAGATGCCCGTCACCGCCTGGCTGGACGCAGGCGCCACCGCCAGCTACGGCACGGTCGAGGAGCCCTGCAACTTCACTGAAAAGTTCTCGCGCGCCTCGGTGCTCATCGATCAGTACTGGCGCGGCGCGACGGCCATCGAGGCCTACTGGAAGGCCGTGCAGTGGCCGGGCCAGGGCCTGTTCGTCGGCGAGCCGCTGGCCCAGCCCTTCCGCGACACGCCCGGCTTCGCCATCGTGGCGGGCGAATACCAGATCAAGACGCGCAGCCTGCGCCCCGGCAGCCGTTATGCGCTGCAATACCGCATCGGCTCGACATGGACGACGCTGGCCGACTTCACCGGCGTGCGCGGCCAGGCGCTGGACGGCCGCGCGCCGCTGCCGCCGGCCGCTGCCGTGCAGATCCGCTGGCAGGGCCCCTGCCCGGACAACGCGGCCAATGCCTGTACGCTGGCCCAGTCGTCCTGACGGGCGAGTCACACCAGCACCTGAGAATGCGGGGCGGTCAAATCCCGATTGCCGGGTCGCCCGGCGCAGTCAAAAGTCGCCCTCCTGCTGTACCTCGCCCGACCATGACCCGATCCTGTCCTGCCCGCGCCCGCGGTTTCACGCTGCTCGAACTGCTTGTCGTCATGGTCATCATCGGCCTGCTGGCCGGTTACGTCGGCCCGAAGTTCTTCGGCCAGATCGGCAAGAGCGAGGTCAAGGCCACCAAGGCCCAGATCGACGCGCTGCAGAAGTCGCTGGACCAGTACCGCCTGGACGTGGGCCGCTACCCCAGCACCGAGCAAGGCCTGGCCGTGCTCGTCACCAAGCCGGCCGACGAGCCGAAGTGGCAGGGCCCTTATCTGAGCAAGGCCGTGCCCAAGGACCCCTGGGGCAACGACTACCAGTACCGCAGCCCCGGCGAGCATGGCGAATACGACCTGCTGAGCCTCGGCAAGGACGGCCGCCCCGGCGGCGAGGGTGAGGACGCCGACCTCACCAGCTGGTAAGCGATGAAGCCCCCACGCTCGCTTCGCGCCCTGCCCCCCGCGGGGGCTTGTCAGTCCCTTCGGACGGCCGGGCGGGACTGACGACGGTGCCGCAGTTCCAGACCCGCGTGCTGCGCGCCGGTGCCGTCAGCACCGAGCGCGTGGAAGCGCCCGACCGGGCCGCCGTCGCCGCGGCGCTGGGCGTGCCGCCGCAGCACGTGCTGGAGGTGCGCGAGGTCGCATCCGCCGCGGCCAAACCCTGGCGTCGCAACTCGCGCTTCCCGCTGCAGCTGTTCAGCCAGGAGCTGGCCGTGCTGCTGGACGCCGGCATCGCGCTGCTGGAGGCGCTCAACACGCTGCGCGAGAAGGAAGGCCAGCCCGGCGTGCGCAGCGCGCTGGACGGCGTCATCACGCAGATCGAGCAGGGCCAGCCGCTGTCCACGGCGCTGCGCCAGCAGCCCCAGGCGTTCGACGAGCTGATCGTCGCCATCGTCGCGGCCAACGAGCGCACGGGGCAGCTGTCGACGGCGCTGGCCCAGCATGCGCGCTACCTGGCCTGGGTCGACGCGCTGCGCTCGCGGCTGGTCGCGGCGCTGGTCTATCCGCTGATGCTGCTGGGCGTGGGCGGCGCGGTCATCCTGTTCCTGCTGCTGTACGTGCTGCCGCGCTTCGCCGGCATCCTGGAGGCGACCAGCGCCGACCTGCCCTGGGCCTCGCGCGTGCTGATCGAGTTCGGCCAGACGGCCGGCGCGCATCCGGGGCTGGTCGTCGGCGGCCTCGCGGCCGTCGCTTTCGCGGTCTTCGCGTTGCTGCGCCAACCGGCGGTTCGCCAGCGCGCGCAGGCCGCGCTGTGGACGCTGCCCGGCCTGGGCCCGCGGCTGCGCGTGCTGGCGCTGGCGCGGCTGTACCGCTCGCTGGCCATGCTGCTGGCCTCGGGCGTGCCGGCGCTGGCAGCGTTGAAGATCGTCGTCGACGTGGTGGCCGGGCCCTGGCGAGCCGCGGTGCAGGCGGCGGCGGCGCAGGTCGAGCGCGGCGAGCGGCTGTCGGCCGCCTTCGATGCGCAAGACCTCGCCACGCCGGTCGCGCGCCGCATGCTGCGCGTGGGCGAGCGCAGCGGCGAGGTCGCGGCCATGCTGGAGCGGGCGGCCGCCTTCCACGACGAGGAGGCGGCGCGGCTGACCGACCTGCTGACCCGCCTGGTGAACCCGGCGCTGATGCTGATCATGGGCGTGCTGATCGGCGGGATCATCGTGTTGATGTACCTGCCGATCTTTCAGTTGGTGGAGCAGGTGCAGTGATGCGGCTCGTTGCGCTGTCATACAGGCTAGGCCCGTGCCCGGAGTTCGCCCGGGCGGGCGACCTACTTCTTTGGGCGCCCAAAGAAGTAGGCAAGAAAACCGCCCCGACAAAGCCGCCCACCCGCTGCGCGGGCGGGTCCCCTGCGATGCTCGAAGACCAAGGCCGCGCCGAACTCACTTCGCTACGCTCCGTTCAAACAAGCGTCGCGAGTCAGTTCTTGAGGCGTGCTGCGCACGCGCCTTGGTCTTCTGCGCTTCTCGGCGGCTTTGAAGGGGGAGTTCCCAGAACAGCCGTACAGCCAACAGCCAAACCCGAAAGCCGTTCGCAACGAGGTATTCCTCTTGGGGCGAAAACCGAAGGTTTCGCCGCAGGCAACCCCCGGTTGGGCTTTGCCAACAAGCCAAAGCATCGGCAAAGCCCATGACCACCTCCCTCCACGACTGGCTGCCGCCTGACCAAGGCCCCTGGCACCTCGACTTCGAGCAATGGCCCCAGGCACAGGCCCAACGCTGGCGCGCCGTCCTCGCCACTAACCCTGCCAACAAGCGCATCCTGCTCGCCGAGCGCGACGAAGACGCGATGCTGCTGCAGAGCGTCGAGTCGCGCTTGAATGCGCCCGTCGGCTGGCAGCGCGCCTCCAGCGAGGCGGTGACGCACTTCCTCGGCGCCGGCGAGGCCGACTTCCGCGCGCTGTCGGACGTCGAGGACGCGCTCGCCGCCGTCGAGGACCACACCGAGGAACTGTCGGCGCTGGCGCTCAGCGAACAGGCCAGCCCCGTCGTCAGACTGCTCAACGCCACCATCTACGACGCGCTGCAGGACACCGCGTCCGACATCCACATCGAATGCACGGCCCGCGGCGCGGTGATCCGCTTCCGCGTGGACGGCGTCATGGCGCTGGTGCGCCAGGTCGAGAGCCCGCAGGTGGCCGAGCAGCTGGTGTCGCGCCTGAAGGTCATGGCCGAGCTGGACATCGGTGAGCGCCGGCTGCCGCAGGATGGCCGCTTCAAGCTGCGCGTGCAGGGCCGCGAGATCGACTTCCGCCTCTCGATCATGCCCAGCGTGTTCGGCGAGGACGCCGTCATCCGCATCCTGGACCGCGCGGCCATCGCGCGCGCCGGCTCGCTGACGCTGGATTCGCTCGGCTTCGGCGACGAGGAGCGCGCCGCCATCCGCCACCAGGCCCGCCAGCCGCACGGCATGCTGCTGGTCACCGGCCCGACAGGCTCCGGCAAGACGACCACGCTGTACGCGACGCTGGCCGAGATCCACACCGGCGCCGACAAGATCATCACGATCGAGGATCCGGTCGAGTACCAGCTGGCCGGCGTCGTGCAGATCCCCGTCAACGAGAAGAAGGGCCTGACCTTCTCGCGCGGCCTGCGCTCCATACTGCGCCACGACCCCGACCGCGTCATGGTCGGCGAGATCCGCGATGCCGAGACCGCGCAGATCGCCGTGCAGGCCGCGCTGACCGGCCACCTGGTGTTCAGCACGGTCCATGCGAACAACGCGTTCGACGTCATCGGCCGCTTCATGCACATGGGGCTGGACCTCTATAACGTCGTGTCTGCACTGAACGCGGTGCTGGCGCAACGGCTGGTGCGGTTGACCTGCCAGCACTGTGCGCGCCCGTTCAGCCCCGATGCTGCGACGCTGGCCAGGCATGGCGTCATCAACGGCAACTTCCTGAAGGGCGAGGGCTGCGGCCACTGCCGCGGCACCGGCTACAAGGGCCGGCGCGCGGTGGCCGAGCTGCTCAGGCTGGACGACGGCCTGCGCGACCTGATCGCCGGCCGGGCGCCGATGTCCGAGATCAAGGCCGCCGCGAAGGCGCGCGGCATGAAGTCGTTGCGCGAGATGGCGCTGGCCGCCGTCTGCCGCGGCGACACCACTTTCGAGGAGCTGGAACGTGTCACCCTCGATGAGTGAGCGGCTGCGCCGGCAGATCGCCGCACGGCTGGCCAAGCCGCGGCGGCTCTTCGTCACGCCCGGCGGGGACGAGTTCGCCGCCTGGTGCCGCGAGCAGCCGGGCACGGCGGTGGAGCTGGTCGTCTCGGCCCGCGCCCTGCACGAGCTGGTCGCCGAGCCGGGCCTGCCGCTGGCCGACCTGGACGCGGTGCAGGCCTATGCGCAGCAGCAGTTCGCCCATTACTTCGGCTCGGCCGCGCAGCGCTTTGCCCTCGCGCCCTGGCGGCTCGATGACGTGGCCGGCGCCTCGGCGCTGCATGGGCTGGACCTGACCGCGCTGCGCAGCCAGGCCGACGCCGCGCAGGTGCGGCTGGCCAGCGTGCGGCCGGCCTGGGCCGCGTGGCTGGCCGCGCTGCCGGCGGCGACGCGCTCAGCCACCGGCCGCGCCGTCTGGCGGGAGGACGACATCGCGGTCGTCATCCAGCTGGACCGTGGCCGCGTGACCGGCCTGCAGTCGCGCCGCGTGCAAAGCCTGGCGGACCTTGGCGGCGACGAGCTACTGGCCGTCGGCACGCCAGCGAGCGACCTCGCGCCGCTGCCCGGCCCGGCCACGCCGCAGCCCGACTTCCTGCCGCGCTCCGGCCGCTCGCCGCTGGCCTGGCCGCTGGCCGCGACCGGCGCCCTGGTGCTGGCCACGGCTGCGTGGAGCGCCGTCGAGAGCCACCGCGCGCTGGACGTGGCCCAGGCCGCACGCGACCGCGTGGCCGTGCTGCGCAGCGCCGCCAAACCGCCGCCGCGCCGCGCCGCAGCCGCCGCGCCCGCCGAGAACCGCAGCGCCAATGAAGCCCGCGCGCTGCTGGCGATGCCGTGGGAGCCGCTGCTGAGCCGCGTCGAGACGGCGGGCGCCGACGCCAAGGCCATCGCCTGGCTGGGCCTGGATGCCAGCGCCGGCCGCGGCGAGCTGCGGCTGGAAGGCCTGACGCCCGACAAACTGCTGGCCCTGCAGCTGGCCGAGCAGCTGGGCACCACGCCGGGCTGGCGCCAGGTCGTGCTGTCGCGCTTCTCGGCGGCGGAGACCGGCCTCGTCGGCCAGCGCTTCGAGATCAATGCCCGCGTGCCGGGCGGGGGCGGGTCATGACGGCACCGCTCCAACGTCTCGTCAGGGCACTGGGCTGGCCGGGCCTGGCCGGGCTGGCGGCGCTGCTGCTCGCCGCGGCCGCCATCATGCTTGCCCAGCGCTGGGACGCCCAGGCCGCCGCGCTGCAGGCCGAGGCCCACACGCTGCGCGCCAAGGCGCGGCCGGCCGCCGCGGCCACCGCCGTGCCGGTCAGCGTGCAGCAGTGGCAGGCCGCGCTGCCCGCGGCGGCGGCGCGCCAGCAGCGCCTGGCCGACCTGCTGGAGCTCAGCATCCGCATGGACCTCAACAGCGCCCGCACCGAGCACCGGCTGGCCACCAGCGAGGGCCTGGAGCGCCTGCGCGTGACCATGCCGCTGACCGGCAGCTACGCCCAGGTCCGCCGCTTCATCGGCGCCGCGCTGGCGCACGACCCGGCGCTGAGCCTGGACGCGCTCAAGCTGCGCCGCGTCAGCCCGGTCAGCACGGACGTCGATGCCGAGCTGCAGTGGTCGCTGCACGGGAGGGCCGCGCCATGAAGCCGCGCCAGCTGGCCCTCGGCGGCGCCCTTGCCGCGACGCTGGCCGCCACCGCCTGGGTCGCCACGCAGCCGGGCGATGAAGCCGCCGTCGTCGCGCCGGTGCGCCGCACGGCCACTGTGGCCGCGGCGGCTTCGGCGGCACTCACCGCATCGGCGCCGGTCGTGGGCACGCGCGAGGCCTGGGCGGAAGTGCCGCCCGAACAGCTCGCCGCCTGGCAGCCGCCACCGCCGCCACCCCCGCCACCGGCTGCAGCGCCCGCGCCCCCCGCTCCGCCCCCGCCGCCCATGGCGCCGCCGCTGCCCTACCAGATGATCGGCCGCGTCGTCGAAGGGGAGGGCGCGGCGGCGGTCGAGGTTGGCCTGCTGGCCGGCCCCAACCGCGCGTTGAGCGTCAAGCGCGGCGACGTCATCGACGGCCAGTGGCGCGTCGAGCAGGTGTCGACCCAGGGCATCAGCCTGACCTGGCTGCCCGCCAAGCTTCCCCAGAACATCGCCTTCAGGCCCATTCCATGAAGCAGCTCCTCGTACTCCTCAGCGTCGTGCTGCTCGCGGCCTGCGCCAACCCAGCGCTGCGCCAGGCCGAAGACCTCGGCCGCACCAACCAGTGGCCGGCGGCGCTGCGCGTGCTGGACGACGCGCTGGCCAAGGAGCCCGGTGACCCGCAGCTGCGCGCCGCCCAGGTGCGCGCCCGCGAGCAGGCGACGGCGCGGCTCATCCTGCAGATCGAGGCGCTGCGCGGCGCGGGCCGCTGGGACGAGGCCCAGGCGGTGCTGAGCCAGCTGGCGCTGGCCGACGCCCGGCACCCGCGGCTGGCGGCGCTGACGGTCGACATCGAGCGCGGCCGCCGCCACGAGGCCCAGCTGGCCGCCGGCCGCACGGCGCTGAAGGAGGGCCGCATCGAGCGCGCCGACGCCATCGCCCGCGAGATCCTGGCGGAGGCGCCCCAGCACCCCGGCGCGCGGCTGCTGGCCAGCCAGGTCGGGCAGGCCAGGCCGCTGGAGATGGCGGTCGGCGAGCTGGGCCCCAGCTTCCAGAAGCCGGTGACGCTGGAGTTCCGCGACGCGCCGCTGCGCCAGGTGTTCGAGGCGCTGTCGCGCTCCAGCGCCATCAACTTCGTCTTCGACAAGGACGTGCGCGCCGACGCCCGCGTGACGGTCTTCCTGCGCGGCGTGACGCTGGACGAGGCACTGCGCGTGGTGCTCAGCACGCAGCAGCTGGACCGCAAGCTGCTCAACGAAAGCTCGGTGCTGGTCTTCCCGAACACGCCCGCCAAGCAGCGCGAGCACCAGGAGCTGATCACGCGCACGCTGTACCTGACCAACGCCGACGTGAAGCAGGTGCAGGCCATGGTGCGCACCATCGCCAAGGTGCGCGACATCCACATCGACGAGCGGCTGAACCTGCTCATCGTGCGCGACACGCCCGAGGTGCTGCGCCTGGTCGAGAAGCTGATCGCCTCCGTGGACCTGCCCGAGCCCGAGGTCATGCTGGAGGTGGAGGTCATGGAGCTGGCGACCGACCAGGTCGACGCGCTGGGGCTGCAGTGGCCCGAGACCATCAACTACGGCCTGCCCGCGCTGGACAGCCTGGGCCAGGTGGTGGGGCAGGTGTCGGGCCAGGTGTTCCTGAACGAGCGCCGGGGCTTTCGCGGCAGCATCGCCAACCCCGCGCTCGTCGCCACGCTGCGCGGCACGGCCGGCAACTCCAACATCCTGGCCAACCCCAAGATCCGCGTGCGCAACCGCGACAAGGCCAAGGTGCACATCGGCCAGAAGCTGCCGGTGTTCACGACGACGACCAATTTCACCGGCTCCACGTCGGTGGCGGCGTCGGTCAGCTACCTGGACATCGGCCTGAAGCTGGACGTCGAGCCCACCGTGCAGCTGGACAACGACGTGGTCATCAAGATCGGCATGGAGGTCAGCAACCTGATCCGCCAGGTCACCGGCCCCGGCGGCACGACGGCCTACGAGATCGGCACGCGCAACACCGCCACCGTGCTGCGCCTGGCCGACGGCGAGACGCAGGTGCTGGCCGGCCTCATCAACGACGAGGACCGCAAGACCGCCGCGGGCATCCCGGGCCTGTCGCGCATCCCGCTGCTGGGCCGGCTGTTCGGCACCCAGACCGACACGCGCAACAAGACCGAGGTGGTGCTGCTGATCACGCCGCGCGTGGTGCGCAACCTGGCCGTGCCGGATGCGTCGCTGACGCGCCTGGCCAGCGGCGTGGACGCGAGTCCGGGTGCCTACTCCACGCTGCTGCGGCGCGAGGCTCGCGTGGGGGTGGGGCCGAGCGGCGGCGGGGCAGCGCCAGCGCCGGCGGCCACGCCTGCCACTGCTGCGGCCGCCATGGTGCCAAGCGGCGAAGCCACGCTCAAGCTCGACGTCACGCCGCAGATCCCGGCCGGCGGCACGGTCTCCGTCGCGCTGAAGAACGAGAGTGGCCTTCACATCAAGGGCGAGCTGGAGTACGACGCCAGCAGGTTGACGGAGGTCAATGTCGTCACGGTTGGCGCCGGGCCGGGCCGCCAGAAGGTGTTGCTGCCGCCACGGGGTGAGCAAGTCATCGTGCTGCGCGCGCTGCCGTCGGCTGCCGGGCAGGTTCTGAACATCGGCGTGAGCGGCCTGTCGGCCACGGGCACCAATGGCGAGTCCGCGCCGGTGCGCGTCGACGGCAGCGGGCTGCTGACCGTTGAGGCGGTGAAGTAAGGCCTAGCCATGCGCGTCGCCCGGGGCTTCACGCTGATCGAGATGCTGGTCGTCCTGGCCATGCTGGGCGTGCTCGCGTCCGCCGCGCGGCCGTTGCTCGAACTCTCGGTGCAGCGCAGCCGCGAGCACGAGCTGCGCCAGGGCTTGCGCACGCTGCGCGAGGCGCTGGACGCCTACAAGCGCGCGGCGGAGGCCGGCAGCATCATGCAAAGCCCCGAGGACAGCGGCTACCCGGCGCGGCTGCAGCTGCTGGTGGATGGCGTGACCGATGCCAAGTCGCCCAACGGCCGCAGGATCTACTTCCTGCGCCGCCTGCCGCGCGACCCCTTCGCGCCGGCCGACCTGCCCGCGGCCGAGACCTGGGGCCTGCGCGCCTACGACAGCCCGCCCGACGAGCCGCGCGCCGGCAAGGACGTGTTCGACGTGTTCTCGCGCAGCGAGCGCACGGCGCTGGACGGCTCCAAGCTGAAGGACTGGTGATGAAGCAGGCGCGCGGCTTCACGCTGATCGAGCTCATCGTCGTCATGGCGATCGTCGCCTTGCTGGCCTCCATCGCCGCGCCGCGCTATTTCAACTCGCTGCAGAAGAGCAAGGAGACGGCGCTGTTGGCGTCGCTGGCGACGATGCGCGACGCCATCGACCAGTACGCCGCCGACAAGGGTCGCTATCCGGAGTCGTTGCAGGAACTGGCCGAGGCGCGCTACATCCGCGAAGTGCCGGAGGACCCGCTGACGACCAGCCGCGAGAGCTGGGTCGAGCTGCCGCCGCCGGCCGACATGCAGGCCACGGGCCGCCTCTGGGACGTGCGCAGCGGCGCCGCCGGCCGCAGCGCCGACGGGCGGCTGTACGCGGACTGGTGATCGCAAGGGGGCACGCGTGAGACGCCAGCGCGGCTTCAGCTATCTGGCCGTCCTCTTCCTCGTCGCGCTGACGGCCGCCGGGCTGGCCGCCCTGGGCCAGGCCTGGCGCACGGCCGCGCAGCGCGAGCGCGAACGCGAGCTGGCGTTCCGCGGCGGCGAGATCGCCCGGGCGATCGCGAGCTACCAGCGCGCTGCGGCCGTCGAGCCGGCGCCCTATCCGGCCAGCCTGCGCGACCTGCTGGCCGACGACCGCGGCCCGCGCGTACGGCGGCATCTGCGGCGGCTGTATGTCGACCCGTTCACCGGGCAGGCGGACTGGGTGCTGGTGCCCGACCCGCTCAACCCCTCGCGCTTTCGCGCGGTCCACAGCCGTGCCGATACCGAACTGCTGCGGCGCACCGCGCCGGACGGCCAGCCCATCGCCAAGGCGAGCGACTGGGTGTTCGACCCGCTGGCGGCAGCGGCCGGCCAGGCCTTGCCCGCGAGCGCCCCGGCCCGGCCGTCGCTGCCGGGCGGGCCGGCTGCACCGGTGCCCAGCCCCGTCACGCCCGCCCAGCCCGGCACGCCGCCGCCGCCGGTACCGACGGGCCGGCCGACACCGGATTGAAAAAAGCCACCGCGACAGGACGCGGTGGCTGGCGAGGGGCGGGAGCGCAGGGTCAGGGCGTGATGGTCACGACATCCGCCTCGCGGCCGCTGCGCGCGTCGCGGTAGAGCATCAGCAGGCCGCTCTGTGACGGCGAGGCCGTCGCGCCGCCGGCCGGCTTGTTGACCGGCAGGCTGCCGTTGAAGCCCGCCGGGACACCGAGCGAGCCGCCGAGCGTCGACGCGTAGCGCGGCGTGCCCAGCGTGTGGACCATGTTGGTGATGCTGTCGGTCAGCTGGCCGCTGAAGTAGTTGTCGAAGGCATAGACGCTGAAGCGGAACTTCTGCGTCGGGCTGGTGATGCCGACATCGCTCGCGACCACGGTGTAAATCATGTTCGACGAGTTCAGATCGGCGGCCGCGTAGAAGTTCGTGACGGTCGTGCCGGTGTTGAGGTTCACCACGTTGACGACTGTCTGCCCGGTCAGCCCGAAGCCGGAGAGCTCGCTGTTGTAAATGACGTAGTCATCGATGCCGTCGTTGTTGGCGTCCACATAGACGTCGAACTCGGCGGGGTAGGCGGGGTGCGCGCGCGAGCCGAAGGTCGTGATACCGAACTGCAGGCCGAGAACCCCGACGTCGACCGGCCGCACACCGATGGCGCGCAGGTCGATCAGCGCCTGGCCGCCACCATAGGCCGGCGGCGTCGCGAAGTCCTGCGGGCTGGTGCCGGTCAACGCGAACACGTCCACAGAGCCCGTCTGTGGCGCGCTCAGGTTGGACACCGGCAGGCCGGCACTGGCGGCGCCGCCCATGGCCAGCGAGGTCGCCGCGGTCACGTTGGCGCTGCGGTGAGGCAGCACGTGCCAAGGCGTGCTGACGGTGTCGGTACCGTCACTGACCGTCACGTAGCCGTCGTACTCCACCGCCTGCAGCAGCGCCCCGGTGCCCTGGGTGGAGCCGCTGAACAGGTTCCACGCAGGCAGCTTGCCGGGGTCGATGCTCATCGTCAGCACGAAGGCGCCGGTGCCGTTGGCCGGCACGCTGACGCTGGCCGGCGCGCTGAGCGTCACCGCGCCGTTGGCTGCGTCGTTGGCGTAGCGGAAGGAGCGCGTGATGGTGAAGGTGCGCGCCGAATTGCTGTAGTTGCGCACGGCCACCTTCTTGCTGATGGTCGTGGCGGCGCTCAGCCGCGGCGCACCGAAGGCCAGGCCGACGCTGTAGGGGTTGGTGGCGTCCCAGACGCCGGCCGTGACGGCGGCCGCCTGGTTGACGCGCACCTCACCCGCGCCGATGCGCGAGATCGGCGCCAGCTCGCCCGGCAGCAGGGCCGGGTTGGTGAAGACCGCCGTGCTGGCCGAGTTCATCAGCCGGGACTTGATCTCGGGCGGCGTGGCGTTCGGGAACTTCTGCAGCAGCAGGGCCGCCGAGCCAGCGATCACCGGCGTCGCGCCGGACGTGCCGCCGAAGCTCTCCTCGCCCGTGCCGGTGCCGTTGAGCGCGGAGACCGAGGCGCCGGGCGCGCCGATCTCGGGCTTGATGGCCGCGAAGTTGTAGCCGGGGCCGCGCGCCGACGTGGACGCCATGCTGCCGGCCAGCGAGATCGCGGCGTTCGGGTCGACCGTCACCGTCGCGGCACCGCTGGCCACCGACTTGAGCTTGGCGCCGATGTCTTGCGAGACGACCAGCGTCTCGACGAAGCCGGTGGTGCCGGGTGCGGGCCCGCCGTTGCTGAACGACGGTGCGGCGCCGGCCACGTTGTTGCCGACGACGATGCCGCGCGCGCCGCGGGCGGCCGCGTTGCTGACCTTGAAGCTGACCGAGCAGGAGCCGCGGTCCACATAGGCCACGCTGTCGGTGAAGTCCGGCGTGTCGGCCAGCGTGCAGGCCTCCAGCTGCGCCGTGGTGCTGCCGCGCTTGAGCGGGCCGCTGAAGCCGTTGACGACGGGCGCCCAGTCGACCGTGTTGGTGTTGCTGTAGGTGCCGGCGATGCTGGCGGGCGAGTTGACGGTCAGCACCATCGCCTTGCCGTTCGGCATGGCCGTCTGCGCGACGCTGATGGCCTCCGCGGCGTTGGATGGCGAGCTGACGATGTAGGGCCGGTCGCCGGCATTGCCAGCCGCCACGGCGGCCACGATGCCGAAGCGCACGAGGTTGGACACGGCCTCGGTCGACGGGTTCTCGCGCTGGCCGTAATTGGCGCCGAGCGACAGGTTGACCACGTCGGCCGCGCCGTCGAAGCTCAGGTCGCCCTTGGGGTCCATCGCCCACTCGAGGCCTTGCAGGATGGCCGTGCCGTTGCAGGACGTGGCCACGCTGGAGCAGACCTTCACCGCATAGAGCTGCGCGCCGGGCGCCACGCCCTTGTGCGTGCCGTCCAGGCTGGCGCCGGCGGCGATGTCGGCGACATGGGTGCCGTGGCTGGAGCCGCTGCCGGCGTCGATGGGGTTGGCGTCCGGCGCGACAGCGCCGTTCGGCCAGGCCTCGCCGACGAAGTCGTAGCCGCCGATCACCTTGGCCGTGGGGAACAGGCCGGCGGGCGCGGTGGTCGCGGCGGCGGCGGCTGCGGCGTTGAAATCGGCCACGCTGCCGGAACCGCCGAGGTTCTTGTGCGTGTAGTCGATGCCGGAATCGAGCACCGCGATCTTGATGCCGGCGCCCGTCAGCCCGAGGTTGTGCAGCTTGTCGGCGCCGATGTGGGGCACGGTCGAGGTCAGCGACAGGTCGTGGTTGACGATGGGCTTGACCGCCGACACGCCGGGCAGGGCGACGACGGCCGGCAACTGCGCCGCATCGATGTTGACGACCACGGCGTTGTAGACCTTGCTCAGCCGCGCGACCTCGGCCCCGCCGAGGCTGGCGACCTTGGCCATCACCGCATCCTGCTTGGCCTTCAGCGAGGCCACATAGGCCTGGCGCTGGGCCAGGCTCATGGTGCTGCCCACGCGCTTGGCATTGGCACCCACGGCGAGCGCCAGCGGGGCGTCGGTCAGCCGGATGGCGACCTGCACCGGGCCGGTCAGCACGCGATTGCGGAAGTCCGACGTGCCGGTGATGGGCGTGGCGAGCTTGAGGCCCGGGTCGATGGCGGGGAGGGCGGTCTGCGCAGCCAGTTGGGCGCAGGCGCTCAACGCGGCGGCGGCCAGCAGGGATTTCTTGATGAGCTTCAAAGGCAGCATGGTGGCTCCTGGTCAGGCCTGGGTTGCGATCGACTGGCGGCGGCGGGCAACGCCCGCGGCGCCCAGCGCCACGGCGGCCAGCATGAACACGCCGGGCTCCGGCAGGTCCGCGTTGGTCGCGCCGGTCAGGCCGATCTGGTAGCTGTAGAGCGCTTCGGAGTTGCCGTTGTCGTAGCTGCGGCCCCAGCCGGCCAATGCGCCGCTGGACGGGTCGCCGCCGAGCACGTCGGTCAGGCCGCCACCCATGAACAGCGATGCACCCCCGGCGTCCTGCGCCAGGTAGCCGCCGAATGCGATGGCGAGGTAGTAGACATCCGCGCTCAGCGGGCCCAGCGCGCTGGCAGCCGGCAGCAGCGACAGCAGGTCCAGGCCGTCATCGTTGGTGTAGACGCCCTTGCCGTCCTTGTCGATCAGGTACAGCTGCGTGTCGAAGGCCGTGCTGCCGGTGGTCCAGGCGCTGAAGGCCGACACGTCCGCCACGCGGATCTTGAACAGGTCGACCTGGTAGATCGGGCTGCCGCCTTTGATGTCGGGCGCGCTGGCCGTCAGGCCGCCGGTGATGCGGTCCAGCGTCTCGAACGTGGCGCTGTAGGTGACCTGCGCGGTGCTCAGGCTGTCGCCCGCGCCGGGTGGGCCGCTCTCGGTCCACTGGAATCCAGCCGAAGCTGCCAGAGGCCAGGCGCAAGCCGTCCAGGTGACAGCAGCCAATAGACGTTGTTTGAACTTCATCAAGGACTCCAGGCGCGGCCACTGTGAGCCTGCGCAATGTGGTTGAAAGGGCTGAGCCGAGGGCCGCGCGAAGGCGACCTCGGCAGGCGCGGGTCAGCGTAACTCCGCATATCCGGTAGAAATCGCGGAAACCCACGTATCCGGGGGAGTGCTAACCCGCAATCAAGTTGGGGATCTGGTATGCGCCAGCGCGTGTCGCGCGACCGCGGGCGGCGACGCCAGCCAGGGCTCATAACGGCGAGACTGCATGGGCGCACGGCGGAGGCCCGAGATGCGGGGAGCGTCGGCACCGGCCCGGCTTCGATCAGGAGATTGAGCCTCGGCGTTTGGCAATCCAAGCTTTCCCTCTCCTTTGCTTGCGGGGTGGGAAACCCGGCATGTCCAAACGTGTTCGTTTTCACAGAATCGGCCCTTCGTCAGAGTCGCGGCCCAAGAGCCGCAACCTCTCAGTCGTTGGGACAGGCGGCCTTCGCGCAATGCATGGCTCGCTGCCGGCGGCTGTCCGATTTCCAGACTTCCACCGCAAAGGATCCTTCATGAGCTTCCATTTCAAGGCCGTCTGCGCCGCAGCCGCTTTGGCACTGTGCATGGGCGCAGCCCAGGCCGCCCCCAAGACCATCAGCATCGAGTTCGAAGGCGTGGCGGGCAGCAACTTCGATGGCGGCGAAAGCTTTGTCGAGGGGGACTTCCGCTTCACGGCCATCGACCCGGTCGGCAGCATCTTCGTCGGCTTTGGCAGTGGAAGCGGCAGCTGCGGCTTGACCTATGTCTGCCCGAGCCGCGACAGCGCCTACTACGGCGTCATCAACGACGGCGCCCTGCGCATGGAGCGCGCGGATGGCGGCGGCTTCGCGCTGGCCGGCTTCGACCTCGGCTTCATCACCAACGCCTTCGATCCCATGCTGGTCGGCACCGTCGGCAAGATCCTCGTGGAGGGCGTCGGCGCCGGTGGCACGACCCTGGCCGAGTTCGCATTGGAAGGGCTGGATGCGCTGACCGGCACGGGCGCGTTCGCGCACTTCGCGTTCGACGCCGCGTTCTCCTCCACCTACTTCAGCCAAGTCAATTTCACCTCGTGCCTGGACGACGGCCAGGGCGGCTGCACGGCCGGCGCCAGCTTCAACCTCGGCCAGTTCGGCATCGACGGCATCCAGGTGATCCCTGAACCTGCCAGCCTGGCGCTCGTCGGCCTCGGCCTGGCCGTGGCAGGTGGCGCGCGCCGCCGCCGCAACGCCTGACGCCATCCGTTCGCCCGCACGTCCACCACCCCCGGACCCCCGATCTCCCCCCACAAAGGATCCGATCAATGAAGCGCTCTCTCTCCCGTACGGCCACCAGCCTGGCCGCCGGCCTGCTGCTGTCCGGCCTCGCCGGCCTGGCATCGGCCCAGGACGCACGCCGCCCCTACATCGTTCAGCTGCAGGAGGCGGCCACGGCGTCCTATGCCGGCGGCATCAGCGGTCTTGCCGCCACGCGCCCGCCCACAGGCTCCCGGCTGGACCTCAGCGCCTCGGCCGTGCGGGACTACATCGCCTACATCGAGAACCGCCAGGCGGCCGTGCTGTCCACGCTGCCGGCGGTCGATCCCATCCACCGCTTCTCCATCGCGTTCAATGGCTTCTCGGCGCTGCTGACCGACGCCGAGGTGCGCCAGCTCAAGGGCAACCCGTCCGTGCTGGCGGTGGAGGAGGACGTGCCGCGCCAGCTCGACACGAACTACACGCCCGCCTTCATGGGCCTGAGCCAGCCGGGCGGCCTGTGGGACCAGCTCGGCGGCACCGCGCACGCCGGTGAGGACATCGTCATCGGCGTCATTGATGGCGGCGTATGGCCCGAGAACACCGCGTTCGCCGACCGCGTCGACGCCAACGGCCGCCCGACGCACGATCCCGCGGGCGCGCTGGTGTACGGCTCGCCGCCGGCCACCTGGCAGGGCGAATGCGAGACCTCGGTGAAGCTCTCGGCGTCGCTGACCCAACCGGCCCAGGCCTTCAGCGCCGCGCACTGCAACAACAAGCTGATCGGCGCGCGCGCCTTCGCACAGACCTTCTGGAGCCAGTACTCCGGCAGCGTGCATCCGGCCGAGTTCATCTCGCCGCGCGACAACGGCGGCCACGGCACCCACACCGCCAGCACCGCCGGCGGCAACGCCAACGTGGCCGGCCCGCTGGACAACGGCGTGACGGTCAGCGGTGTCAGCGGCATCGCGCCGCGCGCCCGCCTGGCCACCTACAAGGTCTGCTGGACGCGCAGCAACCCCGCGACGACCGTCCCCGACCCGCGCTGGCCCAACTACCAGAACGGCTGCTTCGGCGCCGACTCCATCCGCGCCATCGAAGCCGCCATCCACGACGGCGTCAACGTGCTGAACTATTCGATCAGCGGCTCGGCCACCAACATCGCCGACTCGGTCGACGTCGCCTTCAAGGCGGCCGTGGATGCCGGCATCTTCGTCGCCGCCTCGGCCGGCAACAGCGGCCCGGCCAACCAGGTCGCCCACCTCAGTCCCTGGATGACGACGGTCGGCAACGCCACGCACGACCGCCTGTTCATCGGCACCGTCACGCTGGGCAATGGTGCCAGCTACACGGGCGCATCGACCAACCCCAGCACGCCGTCGGCGCCGTTGATCCTGGCCGAGAACGCCGGCTTGGCGGGCCTCTCCGCCATCGACCAGGCCCGCCTGCGCGAATGCTTCGGCACGCTCGACGCGACCGCCGTGGTGCTCGGCTCGCAGTGGACCTCCAAGCCGCTGCTCGACCCGGCGAAGGTGGCCGGCAAGATCGTCGTCTGCACGCGCGGCAACAACGTGCTGGTCAACAAGAGCGGCAACGCCAAGACGGCCGGCGCGGCGGGCGTCATCATCGCCAACGCCGCCGGCACGGCCAACACCATCATCAACCAGGGCCACACGCTGTCGACGGTGCACGTGCAGCAGGTCGAGGGCGATGCGATCAAGGCCTACGTGACCGCCAACGGCAATGCCACGGCGTCGCTGGCCAACCTGCAGGCCATCAAGGACCCGACCATCTCCAACGCCCCGCAGATGAGCGACTCGTCCTCGCGCGGGCCGAACCAGGGCAACCTGAACATCATGAAGCCGGACGTCGCCGCCCCGGGCTCGTCCATCCTCGCCAGCTACACGCCCGACTACAGCATCCCAGAGCACGACGCGATGGTGGCCAGCGGCCAGGCGGGCCGGCCCAACCTGAGCCTGCTCAGCGGCACCTCCATGGCCAGCCCGCACGTCGCCGGCATGGCCGCGCTGCTGATGCAGAAGCACCCCGGCTGGTCGCCCGCGGCCATCCGGTCGGCGCTGATGACCACCGCGCGCGACGTCTTCCCGTCCAGCGCCATCGCGTCCAACAGCATCCAGCAGGGCAACCTGCCGTGGGGGCAGGGCGCCGGCTTCGCGCAGCCCTCGCTCGCGGCCGACCCCGGCCTGGTCTATGACATCACGGCCAACGACTACAACCGCTTCCTGTGCGGCGTCGGCGCGGCCGGCGTCGTGGCCTCCGTCGGGCTGCAGGCGGGCATCAGCTGCGGCAGCATCGGCAGCATCACCGCGACCGACCTGAACCTGCCGTCGCTGACCGTCGGCAGTGTGCTGGGCACCCACGTCCTGACGCGCACGGTCCAGAACGTCGGCGCCTCGACGGCCACGTACAACGCCACGGCCACGCTGCCTGGCTTCAGCGTCACGGTCACGCCGGCGTCGCTGACGCTGGCTGCCGGCGAGAGCAAGAGCTTCCAGGTGCGCCTGCAGCGCACCACGGCCGAGCAGGCCGCGTGGAAGTACGGTTCGCTGACCTGGTCGGACGGCGTCCACACCGTGCGCAGCCCGCTGACCGCGCGCGCCAACCTGTTGACCGCGCCCAGCCTGCTGACCAGCGAGCTGGCCACCGGGAACAAGGTGTTCTCGGTCGGCACCGGCTTCGACGGCGCCATGAGCGGCCTGAAGGGCATGAAGGACGCGACGCTGACCGACGGCGTGGTGACTGGCACCAACACCGGCAACTCGGCCACGGTGGCTGCCGGCTGCGCCGCCGCGACGCCGCCGGCCGGCCTGCGGCGCTTCACCATCAGCGTGCCGGCGGGCACGCTGGTGATGCGTGTGGCGCTGTACGGCCAGGACACTTCGGGGGCTGCCGCCGGCAAGTACGACGACCTGGACCTGGTCATGGTCAACGCCGCGGGCACCGCGGTCGGCTACAGCGGCAACGGCGGCAGCAGCGAGTCCATCACGCTGGTGGCACCGGCCGCGGGCAACTATCGTGTCTGCGCCGTCGCCTACGAGCATGCCGAAGGCGCGACGCAGACCGGCTTCAAGCTCAGCTCCTGGGTGGTCGGCCCGACCGACAACGCCGGCAACTTCAAGGCCTCGCTGCCAGGGCGGGTCTATGCCGGGCGTACCGCGTCGGCGGGCCTGTCGTGGAGCGGCCTGCAGGCCGGCGGCCGCTATGTCGGTGCCGTGGCCTACCAGACCGGCGGCGCGCCGACCGGCACCAGCACGGTGATCTTCGTGGAGCCGGCCGGCTCGGCGAGCACGGCGGCGGTGACGGCGACGCGTGGCGCAGGCGGTTCGGCGGCCGAGTAAGGCCGAGTAAGGGCGGTATTGCAGTGGCCCGTTCGGGCCGGCAGCGGCGGACACGAGTCCGCCGCTTTTCTTTGCGGTGGCAGCGTCAGCGCGCGGGCGCTGCCTCGCCCGCCCGGCGCAGCACGCAGCGACCGGCATCGCAGCGGGCACCCGGATCGGTCACGACGCTGCAGTTGGACAGCATGCCGGAGCGCACGTTCTCCGCGCCTGCAGCCTGGGCCTGCCGCTGCGCCAAGTCGCGCAAGCGGGCTTCGTCGGTGTCGATGCTGGACCAGGCCCAATAGCCACCAGGCCCGCCGCACGCCTTGGCGCCGACGGCCAGCGTGCGGCATTGGTCATCGGTCTTGCAGGCCGCCGGGCCGATCAAGGCGCGCAGTTCGCGGGCCAGCCGGGCGGATTCAGCCTCGGGCGCGGATGCCGCTGGCGCGGCAGGCGCCGCGGGTGAGGTCTGCGCGCAGTTGGCGAGCGCGGCCCAGGCCAGCAGGGCGGTGAGGAGGCGGTGGGTCTTCATGCCCCATGGTGGTCCGCGGCGCGGGGCTTGGCAACAACTAGGATGCATCCATGCGTTTGTTGCTGCCTCTGCTGATGGGCCTGTCCTGCATGGCCGCAGCGGCCGCCGACGGCGCCTGCATGTCCGATGAAGCCTCGGCCGTGCGCGCATTGAATGCGCTGCGCGCGCAGGCCCAGACCTGCGGCGGCCGGTTGTGGCCCGCGGCGCCCGCGCTGCGCTGGCAAGCCACGCTGGGCAACGCGGCGCGGCGCTATGCGCAGGAGCTGGCGGCGCAAGACCGCTTGGACCATGTCGGCGCCAACGGCGCGACGCTGCGCACCCGGCTGCGCGAGGCCGGCTATGTGATGCGCCTGTCGGGCGAGAACCTCGCCGGCGGCCCGGAGACGCTGGACGAGGTGCTGGCGCTCTGGCTGGCCAGCCCGGCGCATTGCGAGAACCTGATGGGAGCCGACTTCCAGGAGTTCGGCCTGGCCTGCGTGTCCGGCCCCGGGCGGCTGCAGCGCTACTGGGTGTTGCAGCTCGGGAGTCCGGCGAGCGCGCCTAGATCCAGCCCAGGTCGATCGCCCTGAGCACCGCCTGCGTGCGGTCGCGCACGCCCATCTTGGAGAAGATGGCCGAGCAGTGGTTCTTGATGACGCCTTCGCTGTTGCCCAGCAGGCCGGCGATCTCGGTGTTGCTGCGGCCGCTGGCGACCAGGCGCAGCACCTGCAGCTCCTTCGGGCTCAGCGGGTCCGGGTGGTCGGCGGCCGTGAAGGCGCGCTCGCCGCCCTTGGCCTCCATGCGCGTGGTGAGCGACGGCCGCAGCGCGGTGCCGCCGCCGTGCACGTCGCGCAGCGCCTGGGCCAGCGTCTCCGGGCTGATGGCCTTGAGCAGGAAGCCCTTGGCGCCGGCGCGCACCGCCTCGTCGAAGGCGGCCGTGTCGTCGAAGGTGGTCAGCAGCACGGTCGGCACGCGCAGCGCCCGCGCGGCCAGCGCGCGGATCAGGCCGATGCCGTCCAGCCGCGGCATGCGCATGTCCGACAGGATCACGTCGGGCATGTCCTCGGCCGCGGCGGTGGACAGCCATTCCAGCGCCTCGGCACCGTCGCTGGCCTCGCCGACGACCTTCAGTTCGTCATGCAGCGCCAGCAGGCCCTTGAGGCCCTCGCGCACCAGTTGCTGGTCCTCGACCAGCAGGATCTTGATCACACCCATCGCGGACATCTCAGCTCGATTCGAAATCCCGGGCTCGTGCGCGTCACGCGCATCTGCCCACCCAGTTCGGCCATGCGCTCGGACATGCCGGCCAGGCCATTGCCGGCCCGCCCCTCGTGCCAGCCCGGCGCACCGCAGCCATCATCGTCGATGGCGACCGCGACCTCATCCCCCGCTTCCCCTAGCCCCTGGAGCGCCACCTGCACGCGCCGCGCGCCGGCATGGCGCACGCTGTTGGTCACGCCTTCCTGCACGCAGCGCAGCAGCGCATGCGCGGCGCGGGGGCCCAGGTCGCGCGCGGCGTCGTCCAGTGCCAGCTCGATGCGCGTGCTCGCGATGCCGTCGGCCAGCGCCTGCAGCGCCGCGGAGAGGTCGATGTGCTGCGAGCTGCGCTGCTGCGACACGGCCTCGCGCACGTCCGCCAGCAGCTGCGCCGCCACGCCCTGGGCGCGGCCCAGTGCCTGGCCGGCGCCGGGCGTGTCCGCGCGCGCCAGCAGCGCGCCGCCCAGTTGCAGCTGCAGGTTCAGCGCCGTCAGGTGGTGGCCCATCAGGTCATGCAGCTCGCGGGCGATCTGCATGCGCTCGCTGTAGCGCATCTGCTCGGCCAGCAGGTGCTCGCCGGAGAGCTGCTCGGCCAGCAGCGCCTGCAGCCAGCGGCGCTTCTCGGCCTCGGCCGCGGCCATGCGGCCCAGGCCGAAGGCCAGGCCGTGCAGGGCCAGCATGGCGAACAGCATGCCGAACTGGTCCAGCCAGGCGGTCGTCGAGGCGTAGACGTAGATGCCGGTGTTCAGCAGCACCTGCGCCGCCGCGAAACCCAGCGCCAGCCGCGCCGGCAGCACGACCGCGCCCAGCGCCGTGACGAGAAACGGCAGGCCGGGCGTCACGCCGAAGGCCAGCAGGTCGACGAGCATCAGCCAGGCCAGGCGCTGGTTGACCGGCAGGGCGGCCTGGCCCAGGCGCGCGAGGCGCAGGATCAGCGCCACGAAGGCCACCAGCAGCGCCACGCAGATGAGCACGAGGCTGCGGTCATTGACGTCGCCGCCGAGCTGGCGCCACACCCAGGCGACCAGGCCGTCATACGGCTCAGTGCGCGCGCCCAGCAGCGCGGCGCCGGCGCTGACCAGCTCCATCGCGCAGACGACCAGGGCCGCCAGCCGCAGCACGATGCCGGGCTCGGCCAGCCGGGCCAGCAGGCGGTCAATCATTGAAGCCCCTCGTGGGGCGGGTACGCCGACCGATCCGCAGGGGGACGGCCGCGCGATTGCCGCGGCCAGGCGCTGCGCGGCACGTCATTCCGGAAGTGCCGCTGCAATCACGCCGCCGCCCAGGCAGACCTCGCCGTCATAGACCACGGCGCTCTGGCCCGGCGTGACGGCCCATTGCGGCTCGGGAAAGCGCAGCGTCAGCCGCCCCGCGGCGTCCAAGCCGACGCTGCAGGCGGCGTCCGCCTGGCGGTAGCGCGTCTTGGCGGCGGCCTGGCCCACGTCGGGGGGGCGACCGGCAATCCAGCTCAGGTCGTCGGCGACGAGGGCGGGGCTCAGCAGCAGCGGGTGGTCGTGGCCCTGGACGACGATGAGCGTGTTTCGCTCGATGTCCTTGGCCGCGACGAACCAGGGCTCGTGCTCGCCGCCGCCGCGCGGTGCGCCCTTGTCCTTCACGCCGCCGATGCCCAGGCCCTGGCGCTGGCCCAGCGTGTAGAACGACAGGCCCACGTGCTCGCCCAGCTTGCGTCCGCGCTCGTCCTTGATGGGGCCGGGCTGGTGCGACAGGTACTTGTTCAGGAACTCGCGGAAGGGCCGCTCGCCGATGAAGCAGATGCCGGTGGAGTCCTTCTTCTTCGCATTCGGCAGGCGGATCTCGGCGGCGATGCGCCGCACCTCGGTCTTGGGCAGGTGGCCCACCGGGAACATCGCCTTGCTGATCTGCGCCTGCGTCAGCCGGTGCAGGAAGTAGCTCTGGTCCTTCAACGGGTCCAGACCTTTGAGCAGCTGGAACTCGCCGTCGACTTCGCTGACGCGGGCGCTATCGGGCGCAGCTGCGCCCGGTTCGTCATAACGCCCATCGGGCTTGCGTGAGTTCGATGGAACCCATCGAACTCGCGCGTAATGCCCGGTCGCGATCTTCTCGGCGCCCAGCCGCATCGCATGGTCCAGGAAGGCCTTGAACTTGATCTCGGCGTTGCACAACACGTCCGGGTTGGGCGTGCGGCCGGCCTGGTACTCGCGCAGGAAGCTTTCGAAGACGCGGTCCTTGTACTCGGCGGCGAAGTTGACGTGCTCGATCTCGATGCCCAGCACGTCGGCCACGGACGCGGCGTCCAGGAAGTCCTGCCGCGTCGAGCAGTACTCGTCGTCGTCATCGTCTTCCCAGTTCTTCATGAATATGCCGACGACCTCGTGGCCCTCTTGCTTCAGCAGATGCGCGGTGACGGCCGAGTCGACGCCGCCGGACAGGCCGACGACGACACGGTGTTTCTGGTGGGAACTCATGGGGCGGAATTGTCCCGCAGGGCCTTCAGGCCTGTTTCACCCAAGGCTGTTGCAGCGATGCATGCGCGAAGACGGCCTGCAGCGGCAGCCGCCGCCCCGCCGCGTGGTCGCGCACGCACTGCAGCACCAGCGGGCTGCGGTGTCGGTCCGCGCAGGCGGCCAGCTCTGCCTCGCTCATCCACAGCGTGCGGCGTATGCCTTGGTCCAGCGTGCGCCCCGCGATCTCCTCGCCGACCGAGCCGCTGAAGGCCAGCCGGACGTAGGTGACATCCTCCGATTGCGCCGGCCGCACGAAGCGGGCGAGGTAGACGCCCAGGAACGTCTCCGGCACGAAGGCCCGTGCCGTCTCCTCCAGCGCCTCGCGCACGACCGCCTCGAGCGGGCTTTCGCCCTGCTCCAGGTGGCCGGCCGGGTTGTTCAGCATCAGGCCTTCGGGGGTTTCCTCCTCGACCAGCAGGTAGCGCCCGTCGCGGGCTATCACGGCGGCGACGGTCACGCTGGGACGAAATCGATCTGTGGCGGCCATGCTTCCTCCTCGCGAATTCCCGCAGTGGGCGGGCGCAGGCATTGTGTAAGCTGCCGCGCACCCCTTGCCCCCGACAGGAGCTTCCATGCAGATCGGCGTCCCGCGCGAACGCGCGGCCGGAGAGACCCGCGTGGCCGTCACGCCCGAAACGGCCAAGAAGCTGAAGGCCGCCGGCCACGTGCTGCGCATCGAGTCCGGCGCCGGCATCGCCGCCAGCGTCACCGATGCGGCTTTTGAAGCCGTCGGCTGCGAGATCGTCGACCAGGCCGCGGCGCTGGGCAGCGAGCTGGTGCTGAAGGTGCGCGCACCGATGGCCGACGAGCTGCCGTTGATGAAGCCCGGCACTGCCCTCGTCGGCATGCTCAACCCCTTCGACCGCGACGGCCTGGCCGCCATGGCGGCGGCCGGGTTGACCAGCTTCGCGCTCGAAGCCGCGCCGCGCACGACGCGCGCGCAGAGCATGGATGTGTTGAGCAGCCAGGCCAATATCGCCGGCTACAAGGCCGTCATGATCGCGGCCGACAAGTACCAGCGCTTCTTCCCGATGCTGATGACGGCCGCGGGCACCGTGAAGGCGGCGCGCGTGGTCATCCTGGGCGTGGGCGTGGCCGGCCTGCAGGCCATCGCGACGGCCAAGCGCCTGGGCGCGGTCATCGAGGCCAGTGACGTGCGGCCTTCGGTGAAGGAGCAGGTCGAGTCGCTCGGCGCCAAGTTCATCGACGTGCCCTACGAGACCGCCGAAGAGAAGGAAGCGGCGGAAGGCGTGGGCGGCTATGCGCGACCGATGCCGCAGAGCTGGCTGGACCGCCAGAAGGCCGAGGTGGCCAAGCGCGTGGCCGCGGCGGACATCGTCATCACGACGGCGCTGATCCCCGGCCGCGCGGCGCCGGTGCTGGTCACCGAGGAGATGGTCAAGGCGATGAAGCCCGGCTCGGTCATCGTCGACATCGCGGCCCCCGCGGGCGGCAACTGCCCGCTGACCGAAGCGGGCAAGACGGTCACCAAGCACGGCGTGACGCTGGTCGGCGAGACCAACCTGCCGGCGCTGGTCGCGGCCGATGCGTCGGCGCTGTATGCGCGCAATGTGCTGGACTTCCTGAAGCTCGTCATCACCAAGGAGGGCACGTTCAACGTGCCGCTGGATGACGACATCGTGGCGGCTTGCCGCGTGACCCAAGACGGACAAGTGACGAGGGCTTGAGCACCATGGAACTGGTCGACCACACCATCATCAATCTCATCATCTTCGTGCTGGCCATCTACGTGGGCTACCACGTCGTCTGGACGGTGACGCCCGCGCTGCACACGCCGCTGATGGCGGTGACGAACGCGATCTCGGCTATCGTCATCGTCGGCGCCATGATGGCGGCGGCGCTGACCGAGACGCCGTTCGCCAAGGGCATGGGCGTGCTGGCCGTGGCGCTGGCGGCGGTCAACATCTTCGGCGGCTTCCTCGTCACGCGGCGGATGCTGGAGATGTTCAGGAAGAAGGACAAGAAGCCGGCGGCCAATCCTGCGGCGAAGGAGGGCCAGGCATGAGCCTCAACCTCGTCACGCTGCTCTACCTCGTCGCCAGCGTCTGCTTCATCCAGTCGCTCAAGGGCTTGTCGCACCCGACGACCTCCATCCGCGGCAACCTGTTCGGCATGGTCGGCATGGCCATCGCCGTGTTCACGACGGCGGCCCTCATCATCAAGCTGGCCGGCACGGCGTCGGGCCTGGGCTGGGTGCTGCTGGGCCTGGTGGCCGGTGGCGGCTACGGCGCCTGGCGGGCCAAGACGGTCGAGATGACCAAGATGCCCGAGCTGGTGGCCTTCTTCCACAGCATGATCGGCCTGGCGGCGGTGGCCATCGCGGTCTCCGCGGTCGCGGAGCCGGCCGCCTTCGGCCTCACGCCGCCGCTGGATGCGGCGCTCGCCGGCATCCCACCGGAGGACGGCGTGGCCACGCGCACGCTGGCGCCCATCCCGGCGGGCAACCGGCTGGAGCTGGCGCTGGGCGCGTTCATCGGCGCCGTCACTTTCACCGGCTCCGTCATCGCCTGGGGCAAGCTGTCGGGCGGCAGCAAGTTCCGCCTGTTCCAGGGCGCGCCGGTGCAGTTCGCGGGCCAGCACTTGCTCAACCTGCTGCTGGGCGTGGGCGCGCTGGCGTTCTGCGCGATGTTCTTCGCCAACCAGTCGGCGCTGGCCTTCGGCATCGTCGTGGCGCTGGGCCTGGTGCTGGGCGTGACGCTGATCATCCCCATCGGCGGCGCCGACATGCCGGTGGTCGTCTCCATGCTGAACAGCTACTCCGGCTGGGCGGCCGCGGGCATCGGCTTTTCGCTGAACAACCCGATGCTCATCATCTCCGGCTCCTTGGTGGGCAGCTCGGGCGCGATCCTGAGCTACATCATGTGCAAGGCGATGAACCGCTCGTTCTTCAACGTCATCCTGGGCGGGTTCGGCGGTGAGGCCACCGGCCCGGCCGCGGGGGCGGCGCAGCAGCGCAACGTCAAGAGCGGCAGCGCCGACGACGCGGCCTTCGTGCTCGGCAACGCCGAGAGCGTCGTCATCGTGCCGGGCTACGGCCTGGCCGTCGCGCGCGCGCAGCATGCGGTGAAGGAACTTGCGGCCAAGCTCACCGAGAAGGGCATCACGGTCAAGTACGCCATCCATCCGGTGGCCGGCCGCATGCCGGGCCACATGAACGTGCTGCTGGCCGAGGCCGAGGTGCCTTACGACCAGGTCTTCGAGATGGAAGACATCAACGGCGAGTTCGGCCAGGTCGACGTGGCCATCATCCTGGGCGCCAACGACGTGGTGAACCCGGCCGCGCACGTGAAGGGCAGCGCCATCTACGGCATGCCCATCCTGGAGGCCTACAAGGCCAAGACCATCATCGTCAACAAGCGCTCCATGGCCGCGGGCTACGCGGGCCTGGACAACGAACTCTTCTACATGGACAAGACCATGATGGTGTTCGGCGACGCGAAGAAGGTCGTGGAGGACATGCTGAAGGCGGTGGAATGAAACCGGCGCCGCGTCGCTCTTGCTTAGAGCTTGAATAAGCGGGCCTGACAGTCCCGGCGGTTCTCGTCCAGCCCGAAGCTTTGGCCGCGGCGCTGGGCGCAAGGCAGCGGCGGGTGGGCGTTGTTCGTGAAGGTCCAGCTGGAGCTGAGGCTGAACTCAGCCAGCCGCTGCATGCGGCATTGGCCTGGGCCGCTATCGAATCCCCTGACCCGGCGGCTGTCAGCCTTCGGTCAGAATCGGCGCCAATCAACAAGGAGACAAGGCATGGAGCCGATCTGGCTGAAGCAATACCCGGCCGAGGTGCCGCGCGACATCAACCTGTCGCTGTACCCCAGCCTCGTCGACTTGCTGGACACGTCGTTCAAGAAGAACGCCGCCAAGCCGGCCTACCTGATGATGGGCAAGAGCGTCAGCTTCGCGCAGGTCGACGAAGCGTCGCGCGCGTTCGCGGCTTACCTGCAGAGCCTGGGCCTGGAGAAGGGCGATCGCGTGGCGATCATGATGCCCAACCTGTTCCAGTACCCGGTGGCCGTGGCTGCCGTGCTACGGGCGGGTTATGTGGTGGTGAACGTCAACCCGCTCTACACGCCGCGCGAGCTGGAGCACCAGCTCAAGGACTCGGGCGCCAAGGTCATCGTCATCATCGAGAACTTCGCCTCGGTGCTGCAGCAGGTCATCAAGAACGTGCCGACCAAGCATGTCGTCCTGGCCGCGATGGGCGACATGCTGGGCCTGCTGAAGGGCGGCATCGTCAACTACGTCGTGCGCAAGGTGAAGAAGATGGTGCCGGCCTTCGAGCTGCCAGGCGCCGTGCGCTTCAACGACGCGCTGGCCAAGGGCCGCAGCCTCGCCTACAAGGCGCCCAAGCTGGGCCCGGACGACATCGCGGTGCTGCAGTACACCGGCGGCACGACCGGCGTGTCCAAGGGGGCCGTGCTGCTGCACCGCAACCTCGTCGCCAACATCCTGCAGAGCGAAGCCTGGTACCAGCCGGCGCTCAAGAAGATCCCGAAGGGCGAGCAGGTCGTCACCGTCTGCGCGCTGCCGATTTATCACATCTTCGGCTTCAACACGAACATGATGCTGTCCATGCACATGGGCGGCGCCAATGTGCTGATCCCCAATCCGCGCGACCTGCCGGCCGTGTTCAAGGAGCTCAGCGCACACCGCTTCCACAGCTTCCCGGCCGTCAACACGCTGTTCATGGCGATGGCCAACCACCCGGACTTCGGCACGGTGGACTGGAGCAAGCTGGTCATCTCGGTGGGGGGCGGCATGGCGGTCCAGCAAGCCACGGCCAAGCTGTGGCTGGAGAAGACCGGCTGCCCCATCGTCGAGGGCTACGGCCTGTCCGAGACCTCGCCATCGGCCACCTGCAACCCAACCGACAGCACCGCCTACAGCGGCACCATCGGCCTGCCGATGCCGCTGACCGAACTGAAGCTGCTGGACGACGACGGCAACGAAGTGCCGATGGGCCAGCCCGGCGAGATCGCCATCCGCGGCCCGCAGGTCATGGCCGGCTACTGGCAGCGGCCTGATGAAACCGCCAAGGTCATGACGGCCGACAACTTCTTCCGCACCGGTGACATCGGCACCGTCGATGAACGCGGTTATTTCAAGATCGTCGACCGCAAGAAGGACATGATCCTGGTCAGCGGTTTCAACGTGTACCCGAACGAGGTCGAGGACGTCCTCACGCAGATGCCCGGCGTGCTTGAATGCGCGGCCGTCGGCGTGCCGGACGCCAAGGCGGGCGAGGCCGTGAAGGTCGTCATCGTGAAGAAAGACCCGAATATCACCGAGGCCGACGTACGGGTCTTCTGCGAAGCCAACCTGACCGGCTACAAACGCCCCAAGATCATCGAGTTCCGTACCGACCTGCCCAAGACGCCCGTTGGCAAGATCCTGCGCAGGGAACTGCGGGACAAGAGCTGATCTCTTACTCCCGATGAGACCTGCGGACGGTGAAGCTGTCCGTGGGCGAGGTTCCACAACGTGCTCGACTTGCTGCATTCCAAAACCGACGCCGGCCGTGCCGAGATCCGCGCGCGCGCCCTGCCGTTGTCGCGCGCGGCGCGCAATCTGCTGCTGGTGCTGGACGCCAGCAAGACGGCGGGGGATTGGCTGCGCCTCGTGACGGGCGCCACCGAGGCTGACCTCGAGTCGCTGCGCGAGCAAGGCCTGATCGCGCCACAGGCGGGCATGGGCCAGCCCCGCGCGGCGGCACCAGCCCCCGCGCTGGCGCCCGCCGCTCCGAGTCCTGCGCCAGCGCCGGCGCCCGGCCCCGCTGCGCCGGCACCCGCATCAGCCGGCGGCTCGCTGCTGCTGGACCGCGCGGCCCTGTACACCTACATGAGCGGCGAGGCCACCAAGCTGCTCGGCCCCTTCAAGGGCTATGCCTTTGCGCTGGAGGTCGAGCGCTGCGACAGCCTGGCCGGCCTGCAGGCGCTGGCGCTGCAGCTGGTCGAGCGCGTTCAGAAGGCCAAGGGCGACGCCGCCGCGGCCGTCGTGCGCGACGCCTTGGGCCTGCGCTGATCTGGGACACTGGCCGGCCTCACAGCCCGCCACCGTCCCGCCTTGCCCCGCTTCCACGTCGATACCCTGCTCGCCGCGCCTGGTGAGATCACGCTGCCGCCCGGCGCCGCCCGCCACGTGCAGGTGCTGCGCCTGCAGCCCGGCGATGCGTTGACGCTGTTCGACGGCAGCGGCCCCGAGTGGCAGGCCGAGGTCACCGCCATGGGACGCAGCGAGGTGCGCGTGAACCTTATCGCCGCGGTGCAGCCGCAGCGCGAACTGGCCCGTGCGGTGACGCTGGCCGTCGTCATGCCGGCCAACGACCGCATGGATTTCCTCGTCGAGAAGGCGACCGAGCTGGGCGCCGCCGCGCTGCAGCCGCTGGTGGCCGAGCGCTCGGTGTTGCGCCTGGCCGGCGAGCGCGCCGACAAGAAGCGCTCGCACTGGCAGGGCGTGGCGATCGCCGCGGCCGAGCAGAGCGGGCGCACCGTGCCCTTGCGCGTCGAGCCGGTGATGCAGTTGCCCGCCTGGCTGGCGGCGCTGCCCGACGCGGCCGACGACGAATGGCGCGGCCTGCTGAGCCCGCGCGCAGCCCAGCCGCTGGCGCCGTTCCCGCAGCAGCGCGCGCTGTTCCTCAGCGGCCCCGAGGGCGGCCTGAGCGATGCCGAGGAAGACGCGGCCCGCGCCCACGGTTTCGCGGCCATCAGCCTGGGCCCGCGCATCCTGCGCGCCGACACGGCGCCGCTCGCGGTGCTCTCCTGGTTGGCCCTGGCGTGAACCGCAAGCTGGCCTTGCTGGTGCTGGCCCAGGGCCTGTTCCTGACCAACAACATCTGCTTCATGGCCATCAACGGCCTGGTGGGGCTGGCGCTGGCGCCCAAGCCGTGGATGGCGACGCTGCCGATCTGCGCCTATGTCGCCGGCGGCGCGCTGACGGCGCGGCTGGTGGGCCGTCACCAGTTGCGCTTCGGCCGCCGGCGCGGCTTCCAGATCGGCTTGCTGGTGGCGCTCTTCAGCTGCACGATGTCGCTGTGGAGCGTGATGCAGCAGCAGTTCTGGGGGCTCGTGCTCGCGACGCTGATCGCCGGCTACTACACCGCCAATGCGGCGCTCTACCGCTTCGCGGCGACCGAGCTGGTGGCGCCCGAGAAGCGCGAGGCTGCCATCTCCTGGGTGCTGGGCGGCGGCTGCCTGGGCGCCGTCGGCGGCCCGCTGCTGGCGCGCGCGAGCAAGGACCTGCTGGTGGCGCCGTTCGCCGGCGCCTACCTGCTGCTGATCGGCGTGGCGCTGGCCGGCCTGGTGCTGATCTCGCTGATCGACTTCCCGCCGCTGGCCCGGCCGTCGCCGGGGCAGGGCGGCCGCAGCGGCGCGGCGCTGGTGCGCCAGCCGGTCTTCATCGTCGCGCTGGCCGCGAGTGCGCTGGGCTACGGCGTCATGAACCTGCTGATGGCCGCCACGCCCATCGCCATGGGGCAATGCGGCCTGCCCTTCGCGGACGCCGGCCTGGTGCTGCAGTGGCATGTGCTGGGCATGTTCGTGCCGAGCTTCTTCACCGGGCCGCTGATCAAGCGCGTGGGCGTGCTGCCGGTGATGGCGGTGGGCGTGCTGCTCAACCTCGGCTGCGTGGCCTTCGCACTCAGCGGGCAGGACCTGGACCATTTCCTTGGCGCGTTGCTGCTGCTGGGCATAGGCTGGAACTTCCTCTACATCGGCGGCACGACGCTGTTCACGCAGGCCTACCGCCCCGAGGAGAAGACGCGCGCCCAGGGCCTGATGGACACCGGCGTCTACGCGACGATGACGCTGACGTCGTTCTCGTCCGGCGCGCTGGTAACGACCGGCGGCTGGCAGTGGATGAACCTGGCCAGCCTCGTGCCCATCGCGTTGTGCGCGGCGGCGCTGGGCTGGCTGGCGCAGCGCCAGCGCCGGGCGCGCTGATCAGCCCGGCGCCGTTTCGGGCTTGCGTGCCGAGCCCTTGACGAGGTCGAAGCGGAACAGCCGGCACTCGATGGGGCCGTTCCACATCGGCACGCGGCGCGATTCCTTCAACCGCATCTTGCTGGGCAGCTTCATGTCGGGGCTGAGCATCCAGGCGGTCCAGCCGGCCGGGTTCTCGGTGTACTGGCGCTTCCAGTGGGCGGCCAGGCGGGGGAAGAAGTCGTCGCCGGCGTCCAGCTCCTCGGAACCGCGTGCGTCGCGCGCCATCGCGGCCTTGCCGCGCACCTCGATGCGTTCGCCGTAGGGCGGGTTCATGACGATGCTGCCGGGCATGCCCTCGGGCAGCTGCGGCGCGGGCCGCTCCAGCGCGTCGCCGCCGTTGAACTGGATGTAGGCGGCCACGCCGGCGCGCTCGGCATTGCGGCGCGCGAAGTCGACCATGCGGAAGGCCACGTCGCTGGCGTAGATGGGCACGGCGGGCGCGTGGATGCGGGCGCGCGCGGCCTGGGTCATGGCGGCCCACGCCGTCTTCATCGCCGGCGTGGAGAACGGGATCTGGCGCTCGAACGCGAAGCGGCGGGTCAGGCCAGGCGCCGAGTCGCAGGCGATCAGCGCCGCCTCGATGGGGATGGTGCCGGAGCCGCAGCAGGGGTCGTGCAGCGCGCTCTCACCACGCCAGCCGGCGGCAGCCAGCATCGCGGCGGCCAGCGTCTCCTTCAGCGGGGCGTCGCCCTTGTCGACCCGCCAGCCGCGCTTGAACAGCGGCTCGCCCGACGTGTCCACGTACAGCGCCGCGCGCTCCGGGCCGACATGCAGCAGCACCGGCAGGTCGGGCGAGTGGGTGTCGACGCTGGGGCGCTCGCCGGTGTGCTCGCGCAACTGGTCGCAGATCGCGTCCTTGATGCGCAGCGTCGTGAAGTTCAGGCTCTTCAGCGGCGAGCGCTGGGCGATGGTGTCGACGCGGATGGTCTCGCGCGGGGTGATCCAGTCGCGCCAGTCGACGCGGCGGGCCAGCGCATAGAGGTCTTCCTCGTGGCGGTAGGGCCCCTCGATCAGCTCGATGAGCACGCGCTGCGCGAGCCGGCTCTCGAGGTTGATGCGCATCGCGTCTTCCAGGCTGCCGACCACGCCGCAGCCACCGCGCAGCGGCTCCACCTTGCTGCGCACGCCGGGCGGCAGGAAACGTTTCAGCTCCTCTTCCAGCAGCGGCTCGACGCCGCCGGCACAGGACACGAACAGGGACAGTTTGTTAGGCAGGCTCACGCGCCGGATTGTCGCCGTGTGGGCGCGAGATTGCGGTTTGCCGGCGCGGGAGCGCTGCTTGCCACCTGTCCCCCAGCGGTGCCTGGCCCTGACCGGCCGTCGGCGAACGTGCAATTCCTGCACGCTCTGCCTGGGTTATCCGCAAGTGCTCCCTCCCTACTGAAAGGATATCGGTATGAATTTCATCATTTGGCTCATCGTCGGCGGATTGATCGGCTGGGTCGCCAGCATGATCATGAAAACCGATGCCCAACAGGGCGTCACCCTGAACGTGGTGGTCGGCATCGTCGGCGCACTGCTGGGCGGCTGGCTGCTCGCACCGATGCTCGGCACCGGCACCATCAACAGCAACGACTTCAGCCTGGCGGGTTTGGGCGTGTCATTGCTGGGCGCCATCATCCTGCTGGCCATCGTCAACCTGGTCCGCCGCGGCACCGCACGCTGAGCGCTGCCCTGGGCGTGCCCAACCGGCTGCTGGCCGGTTGGGCACAGGTGCGCGTGCGTGAGCGGTGGCGATGACGTCAGCTCTAAACTGACCGCGTCGCCGCCAACCCGTGCCACCCATGAAGCGCTTCGTCCTGAACCTGACCTTCCTGTTGAGTGCATTGCCGGCGGCATCCGCCTGGGCCGCCGATGCTGTGCCGGCCTATCCGCCGCATGCCATCGGCAACTCGTTGTTGCGCGCCCTGCCCAAGAACGCCGACGGCCGGAGCTATCAGCTGCACATCCACCTGCCGGCCTCCTACGCCAAGGAACCCAAGCGCCGCTACCCGGTGCTCTACGTCACCGACGGCTACTGGGACTTCCCGACCGTCGTGTCGTCGTACAACAACCTGAACTACGACAAGGTCGTGCCCGAGTTCATCACCGTGGGCCTGGGCTATGCCGGCGAGGGCCTGGACTACGGCCAGCTGCGCGCCTGGGAGCTGTCCCCCGTGCGCATGAACCCGCTGGCGAGCGACACCGGCCACGCCGACAAGTTCCTCGCCGCGCTGGAGCGCGAGATCTTCCCGCTGATGGAGCGCGACTACCGCGCCGATCCGGCGCAGCGCTACCTGGCCGGCAGCTCGCTGGGCGGCCTGTTCACGCTGCATGCGATGTACGCCAAGCCGCAGCTCTTCAAGGGCTACATCGCGGCCAGCCCGGCCGTCGTCGCCGGCAACGACTGGATCATCGGCCAGGCCAAGGCCTACGCCGCCACCGGCAAGCCGATCAAGGCGCGGCTGTACGTGACCGGTGCCGAGTACGAATGGCCCGGCTTCCTGGCCGGCATCCAGCGCTACCAGGCGCTGTTGCCGGAACTCAAGCATCCCGAGCTGGTGTTCCAGAACCGCACCATCGACGGCGAACGCCATGCCGGCACCAAGGCCGAGAGCTACACGCGCGGGATGCGCTTCGTGTTCGAGCCGCTGGCGCCGGAGATGGGGAAGTCGAAGGACTGAAGCCCGCCGAAGCCCTGTCAGGCTTCAGCGGGCGCCTGACGCCCTTTGCGCTTATTGGCGCACGAAGTCCAGCAGGTCCTGGTTGAGGCGGTCCTTGTGCGTGTCGGTGATGCCGTGGGGACCGCCGGCGTATTCGATCAGCCGGGCGCCCTTGACCAGCTTGGCCGTCGCGCGGCCGGTCGTCTCGATCGGCACGATCTGGTCGTCTGCGCCGTGGATGACCAGGGTCGGGAAATTGAACTTCTTCAGGTCGGCGCGGAAGTCCGAGTGGAAGAAGGCCTCGATGCTGTCGTAGGTCGCCTTGGATCCTGCCTGCATGCCCTGCACGTAGAAGCTGTCGATCAGGCCTGCCGAGGGCTTGGCACCCGGCCGGTTGAAGCCGAAGAAGGGGCCGCTGGCGATGTCCTTGTAGAGCTGGGCACGGTTGTCGAGCGAAGCCTTGCGCAGGCTGTCGAACACCGCCGTGGGCACGCCCTCGGGGTGGGTGGGCGACTGGCCCATGATGGGTGTGATGGCGCCCACCAGCACGGCCTTGGCGACGCGCGCCGAGCCGTGGCGGCCGACGTAGCGGGCCACCTCGCCGCCGCCGGTGGAGAAGCCCACCAGCGTGGCGCGCTGGATGTCCAGGGCGCGCAGCACGGCGTCGAGGTCGTCGGCGTACTGGTCCATGGTGTTGCCCGCCCACGGCTGGCCCGAGCGGCCATGGCCGCGCCGGTCATGGGCGATGACGCGGTAGCCGCGCTCGGCCAGGAACTGCATCTGCGACTCCCAGCTGTCCGCATTGAGCGGCCAGCCGTGGCTGAAGACGACGACCGGGCCGTTCTTCGGGCCCCAGTCTTTCACGTACAGCGGCGTGCCGTCGTGCGCGGCCACATACGAGCTGGCAATGGCTTGCGCCGCGGTGGCAGGCGCTGCGATGGCCTGGGTTTGGGCGGCAAAACCCCCAGCAGCGAGGGCGGCGGCGAGGGCGAGGCGGGTGATGGCGTTCATGTTGGGATCTCCTGTGGGGGGGCGGTTGCGTTGTCTTGCGACAGGGCGAACTGTGCCGAGGAGTGCCGTACTTGAAATACCATCCGGTACGCTTTAGTTTGCAATTCGTACTGACATGGCCGACCGACTTGCCGCCCTCTTCGCCCACTTCGCCGTGCGGGCCGAGACCTTCCAGGCCGGCCCGCTGTGCGGCGTCAACAGCCTGGAACCCCAGGCCGGCCGTGGCCAGCTGCACCTGATCCGCGACGGCGGCGTGGAGGTGCACAACGACGGCACGCCCGAGCCGCTGCGTATCGCGGAGCCCAGCCTGCTGCTCTACCCGCGCCCGTTGGCGCACCGCTTCGTGACGGACCCGAGTTGCGGCGCCCAGTTCGTCTGCGCCCACATGGCCTTCGAGGGCGGCGCCGGCCACCCCATCGCCGCGGCGTTGCCGCCCTGGGTCTGCCTGCCGCTGGCGGCGGTGCCGAGCTGCGCGCCGGTACTCGGCCAGCTGTTCGCCGAGGCCGAGGCCAGCCATTGCGGCCGGCAGCTGATGCTGGACCGGCTGTTCGAAGTGCTGCTGATCTGGGTGCTGCGCGAGCTGATGTCGCAGGGTCAGGTGGAGTCCGGAATGCTGGCCGGCCTGTCCCACCCCAAGTTGCGCGGGACTCTCGTGGCGCTGCACGAGGCACCGCAGCGCGGGTGGCCGCTGGAAGAGCTGGCGGCGCAGGCCGGCATGTCGCGCACGGTGTTCGCGAACACCTTCCGCGACGTGGTCGGCTGCACGCCCGGCGTCTACCTGCAGCGCTGGCGCATCGGCCTGGCGCAGATGGGCTTGCGCGAAGGCAAGGCCCTCAAGCACATCGCGATGGATGTGGGCTATGGCGGCGAGGCGGCACTGTCACGCGCCTTCCGGGCTTACACGGGCCAGTCGCCGCGGGAGTGGCGCAAGGCGGAACGGCCGGGTTGAGATTGGGATACCCAGCGGGCGGGGAATGAGGCCTACATCGCCTTGCGCAGATTCGCGGGGGCGATCTTCATCCCCTCGCGGTACTTGGCCACCGTGCGCCGCGCGCACTGGATGCCCTGCTCCTCCAGCATCGCCGCCAGCGCGCTGTCGGACAGCGGCTTCTTGACGTCCTCGGCCGCGACGAACTGCTTGATGAGTGCGCGCACCGCGGTGCTGGACGCCTCGCCGCCGGCGTCGGTGCTCAGCCCCGAGCCGAAGAAGTACTTCAGCTCGAAGGTGCCCCAGCTGGTGGCCATGTACTTGGCCGTCGTCACGCGCGAGATGGTGGACTCGTGCAGGCCCAGCTCGTCGGCGATCTCGCGCAGCACCAGCGGCTTCATGGCCAGCTCGCCGTGGGTGAAGAAGCCGCGCTGGCGCTCCACGATGGCCTGGCTGACGCGCAGGATGGTGTCGAAGCGCTGCTGGATGTTCTTGATGAACCAGCGCGCCTCCTGCAGCTGCCCGCCCAGTGGCGAGTTGCTGATGCCGCCGCGCGTGGCGCGCAGCGCATTCGCGTAGAGCTCGTTGATGCGCAGTTTGGGCGCCACCTCGGGGTTGAGCATCACGCGGAACTCGCGGCCGCTCTTGCGCACGATGACGTCCGGCACGATGGCCGCGGCGGCGCCCTGGGCGAAGCGGCGACCGGGCTTGGGCTCGAGCTGGGTGATCAGCGCCTGCGCTTCGCGCAGCAGCACCTCGTCGGCGCCGGTCTCGGCCATCAGGCGGCGCATGTCGCGGCGGGCCAGCAGCTCCAGATGACTCTTGCAAATCAGGATCGCAATGACTTGACCCGCGCTCTTGGGCAAGGCGCGCAGCTGCAGCACCAGGCATTCGGACAGGTCGCGCGCGCCGATGCCGGCAGGCTCCAGGCTCTGCAGCAGGCGCAGCGCGATGCGCAGGCGGTCCAGCAGCTCCTCGCGGTCTTCTTCGTCGTCCGCGAAGGCGGCCGCGATCTCTTCGAGCGTGTCCTCGAGGTAGCCGTCCTCGGTCAGCGATTCGATGAGGAGCTGCATGACAGCGCGGTCCTCCAGCGAGAGGTGATGGCCGGCCAGCTGCTGGGCGAGGTGCTCGGCCAGCGTCGTCTCGGCGGACTCCTGGCTCTCGCGCTCGCCGTCGTCGTCGCTGGGGCCGCTGCTGCTGCTGTTGGAGGGCAGCTCGCGGATGCCGTCGAAATCGTCGCGCTCGGTGCCGTTCTCCCAGTCCTCGCGCTCGGTGCCGCCGAAGTCGTCACCGCTCAGTTCCGGCGTCGCTTCGGCGCCTTCGCCGCCGGCGTCGGTGCCCGTCTCGCCGGACGGCTCCGCCGGCGCGTTCGCGGCCAGCTCGGGCGTGCTGACGGTGAACTCCTCTTCGGTCTCGAGCAGCGGATTGGTCGCCAGCATCTGCTCGACCTCCTGGTTCAGCTCCAGCGTCGACAGCTGCAGCAGCCGGATGGATTGCTGCAGCTGGGGCGTCAGCGCGAGGTGCTGGCTGAGGCGGACCTGAAGGGTCTGCTTCATCTTGGCGTCCCATCGCGTGGTGTTGCATCGGCGGCATGGGATGGCCGCATTGCGGGCCGCTCCCAAGCCGGCCCGCCTTGGGCAATGTGCTTGCGGCCCAATGCCGCAAGCATCGCCGTCCCCGCGGGGGCTGAGGCAGGGCACGACAAGTCCAGTGGACTCGTCGCGCCTGCCGAAGAGCAGCCGCTCTGCCGGCTGCGCGGTCTGCAAGACCGATCAGGCTCGCTCGCGTTCAGCGACGCGAGGATGGGCGAGGGGCAGTCCATGCTCACATGCGGAAGTTTTCGCCGAGATAGACCTTGCGCACGTCGGCGTTGGCCACGATCTCGTCGGGCGTGCCTTCGGCCAGCACGGCGCCCTCGCTGATGATGTAGGCGCGGTCGCAGATGCCCAGCGTCTCGCGGACGTTGTGGTCCGTGATCAGCACGCCGATGCCGCGCCCCTTCAGGAAGCCGATGATGCGCTGGATCTCCAGCACCGCGATCGGGTCGACGCCCGCGAACGGCTCATCCAACAGGATGAAACGCGGCTGCGTGGCCAGCGCGCGGGCGATCTCGACGCGGCGGCGCTCGCCGCCGGACAGCGCCGGCGCCGGGCTGTCGCGCAGGCCCTCGATGGACAGGTCGTGCAGCAGGCCGTTGAGCAGTTCGTCGATGCGCGCCTTGCCCAGCGAGCGGCCGCGCGCGTCCTGCTGCAGCTCCAGCACGGCGCGGATGTTCTGCTCGACGGTGAGCTTGCGGAAGATGGATGCTTCCTGCGGCAGGTAGGACAGGCCCAGGCGCGCCCGTGAGTGAATGGGCAGGCGCTGCACCTCGGCACCGTCGATGCGGATGATGCCGGCGTCCGAGCGGACGAGGCCCACGATCATGTAGAAGCTGGTGGTCTTGCCGGCGCCGTTGGGGCCCAGCAAGCCGACCACTTCGCCGCAGTCCACGCGCACGTGCACGTCCTTGACGACCTTGCGCACCCCATAGGTTTTGGCCAGGCCTTCGGCTTCGAGTCGGCTGCCGCAGGCGGTCGACGGGTCGGCCGCAGCCGGGGCCTGGGGGCTTGCAGTCGCCACGGCGCTCATGAGGGCTTGCGCGGCGACAGCGTCGTGGAGGGCTGCAGCGGCAGCGCCGGCGCCGGCGCGGAGGCGGGCGCATCGGCGCTTTCGGCGCGCGGCATGATGACGATGCGCGTGCGCCCGTTCGGGTTGGGCGAGGCGCTGCCGCCTTCCAGCGTGAACACCTCGGTGCGGCTGTCGTAGACGATGACCGCGCCGGTCACCTCTTCGGCCACGGCCGCGCCGCGGGTGCGCCGCACATTGGCATTGCCGATGAAGCGCACGGTCTCGGTCCGGGTGTCGTACTCCAGCTGGTCGGCCACGCCTTCGACGGCTTCACCGGGGATGTCGCGCGCCTGGCGAAAGCTGACTTGGCGGCCCGTGGTGCCGGTGGCATAGGCCTGGTGGTAGCCGTCGCGCGTCTCGCGCACGTCCACCTTCTCGGCACGCAGCAGCAGCGTCCCGCGGGTGATGACGACGTTGCCGCTCAACTCGGTGCGCTGGTTGACGCCGTCCAGCCGGCCTTCCTTGTCGGCCGTGAAGACCATGGGCTTGGTCCGGTCGGCCTTTTCCGCCAGCACGGGGCCGGCGGCCAGGGCCAAGGCCAGGGTCAACAAGGACGCGGTCAGGAAGGGCAGGCGCTGGGGCATGGCGGCACGGAAGTTGCAGGCCATTCTATGGGCGTGCTGCCCGCCTCAGCCTTTCTCTCGTGACAACTTGATCAGGAAATCCGCGACGGCCAGCGCCTGCTGGCCGTGTGCGGCCTCGCTCTGGCCGGGACTGCTGCCCATGCCGGGGCCGGTGCGCCAGCGTCCACCGACCACGAGTGCCGGCACGGTGTCGGCGCCGGCCAGCTCCGCCAGCTTCTGGCCCTGCGCCAACTTGCCCTGTACGCCGAAGGAGGAGAAGGCCTGCCTGAACTTGCCCGTGTCCACGCCGAGGCGGCCGACGAGGGCGGCGATGCTGGCCTCGTCGTTGGCCTCCACGCGTTGGCGGTGGAAGGCATTGAAGATGCCGCTGTGCAGCGTCGGCGACATCACGCCTATCGCCTCCAGCGCATAGAACATGCGTTGGTGCAGCTTGAGCACGGCCTGGGCACCCACGGGCACGCGGCGGAAGCTGACGTCCGGCGGCAGCTGGTGTGCCCACGCTTCCAGCAGCGGGTCGAAACCGAAGCAGTGCGGGCAGCGGTAGAAGAAGAACTCGATGACTTCGATCTTCCCCGGCGTGCCGGGCAGAGGTTGGCCGAGGCGGACATAGTGCCGGCCCTCGACCGGGCCGCCCTGCGCAAGAGCGGCCGGCGCCAGGGCGGCGGCGGTCAGCGCGAGGGCGCCGCGGCGCTTCATGCCTTGTTACGCGCGCGCTGGATCAGGAAGTCGGTGTACTGCAGTGCGCGCTGCCCCAGCTCGTGCTCGGGCAGGCGCTGGCCGGCGCCCGCCTGGCTGGGCGAGGTCAGGAAGCGGCCGCCGACGCCGATGGCCGGCACGCCGTCGATGCGGTAGGCCTCGGACAGCTTCTCGGCCTGCGTGCACTTGGTCTGCACGCCGAAGGAGTTGTAGGCGTCCTGGTACTTGGCCGCGTCCACGCCCAGGGCGCCGAGGAACTTGGCCTGGCTCTTGACGTCGTCCAGCGCCTGGCCCTGCTCATGCATGGCCTTGAAGATGGCCGGGCGGACGGCGGCTTCCTTGCCCAGGGCTTCGAGCGCATAGAACATGCGCTGGTGGATCTTGACATTGGCGCGGAAGGCGACGTGCGCCTTGCGGAAGGCCACGTCGGCCGGCAGCTGCTTCGCCCAGGCCTCGATCAGGGGCTCGAAGGCGTAGCAGTGCGGGCAGCCGTACCAGAAGAACTCGACCACCTCGATCTTGCCGGGCGCCGTGGCCAGCGGCTGGGGCAGCACGGTGTACTGGCGGCCCTCGACCGGGCCGCCCTGGGCGAGGGCGGAGCCCGCGGCAACGGCCAGCGGCGTGGTGGCGAGCAGGGCGGAGAAATCGCGGCGCTTCATGGCGTCAAGTCCTTCAGGCGTTCAGGCGGTTAGCGTTGTACACGAACGAGGTTGGCCTCGAAGCCAGCCCCTTCAATCTTGCGCTGCAGGTCTTCGGCGGCCTCGCGCGTGTCCATGGGGCCCAGGCGCACGCGGTACACCGTGCGGCCGTTCTGCTCGCGCTCCATCAGCTTGGCGGTGAAGCCCTGGATGGCGAGCTTGGCCTTCTGGGCCTCGGCATCCTCGGTGCGGGTGTAGGCGCCGGCCTGCACGAAGTAGACATACGCCTCGGCGCCTGTCGTGGCCGTCGTGCCCGTTGCGGCGGCCGATGCCGCGGGCGCTTCGGCCTTGGGCGTGGCTGGGGGCTTGGGCAGCGCGCCCGTGGCCGCGGCACTGGCGGCGGCCACGGCGGCGCTGGCCGTCGTCGTGGGTGGCGGCGGCGCGGTCAGCGGCGGCGGGTTGACGACGCCGCTGGCGCTGCGCGCGGCCTTGCCGGCCAGCGGTGCGTTCGGGTCCCAGTTGCGGTTGCGCTCGGCTTCCTGCGCGTCCTGCTCGGCGGTGCGCTGGGGCACCTTGTTGACGAACGGGATGGGCACCTTGGTGATGTAGAGGGCCACGCCGAGGGCCACGGCCAGGCCGACCAGCAGGCCGACGATGAGGCCGAGGACGAAGCCGCCCTTCTGGCCTTTGTTGCCCGCAGGCTTGGATGCTGAACTCATTCGGTCTCCGAGAGGGTTTCGGCAGTGTCGGGGATGTCGCGGCTCATCTGCTCGGGTGCGCTGACGCCCAGCAGGCCCAGCGCGTTGGCCAGCACCTGGCGCGTCGCGGCCAGCAGTGCGATGCGGGCGCGGCTGAGCTCGGGCGCCTGGTCCATCACGCGCTCGGCGGCGTAGTAGGAGTGGTAGGCGCCGGCCAGGTCGCGGGCATAGAAGGCCACGTCATGCGGCGCCAGGCCGGCGGCCGCGCCGCTCAGCATGTCGGGGTAGGCGGCGAGCTTCAGCATCAGCGCTTCTTCCGTCGGCGCAGTCAGCAGGCTGATGTCCGCATGGCCGATGGTGGACACATCGCCCCCCCACTTGCGGATCACCGAGCAGATGCGCGCGTGGGCGTACTGCACGTAGAACACCGGGTTCTCGTCGTTCTGCTTCAGCGCCAGGTCGATGTCGAAGACGAACTCGGTGTCGGCCTTGCGGCTGATGAGGAAGAAGCGCACCGCGTCGCGGCTGGTCCAGTCGATCAGGTCGCGCAGCGTCACATAGCTGCCGGCGCGCTTGGAGATCTTGACCTCCTCGCCGCCCTTCATGACCGTGACCATCTTGTGCAGCACGTAGTCCGGGAAGCCCTCGGGGATGCCCAGCCCCACCGCCTGCAGGCCGCCGCGCACGCGGGCGATGGTGCCGTGGTGGTCGGTGCCCTGGATGTTGATGCACTGCGTGTAGCCGCGCTCGAACTTGTTGATGTGGTACGCGATGTCGGGCACGAAGTAGGTGAAGCCGCCCTCGCGCTTGCGCATCACGCGGTCCTTGTCGTCGCCGTAGTCGGTGGACTTGAACCACAGCGCGCCGTCCTGCTCGTAGGTCTTGCCATTGGCGACGATGCGCTCCACCGCCTGCTCCAGCTGGCCGCCGGCGTAGACGCTGCTCTCCAGGAAGTAGCTGTCGAACTTCAGGCCGAAGGCCTGCAGGTCCAGGTCTTGCTCGTGGCGCAGGTAGGCGACGGCGAACTGGCGGATGCTGTCGAGGTCGTCCACGTCGCCGGAAGCGGTGAACTCGCGGTCGTCGGCCTTGACGGTTTCCTTGCGCAGGAAGGCGTCGGCGATGTCCTGGATGTAGTCGCCGTTGTAGGCGGCTTCCGGCCACTCGGCGTCGCCGGGCTTGAAGCCCTTCAGGCGCATCTGCGTGGAGTTGGCCAGCGTGGCGATCTGCACGCCGGCGTCGTTGTAATAGAACTCGCGGGTCACGTCGTGGCCCTGGGTCTTGAACAGCGAGCACAGCGCGTCGCCCAGCGCCGCCTGGCGGGCGTGGCCCACGTGCAGGGGCCCGGTCGGGTTGGCGGAGACGAATTCCACCATGACGTGCTTGGCCGTGGCCGGGCGGTGGCCGAATTGCGCGGCGGCGGCCAGCACCTCGGCGACGACGGCCTGCTTGGCCGCGGGCTTCAGGCGGATGTTGATGAAGCCGGGGCCGGCGATCTCCAGCGACTGCACCCAGGTCCGGAAGGCCGGCGTGGCCTGCAGCGCCTCGATCAGCCGGGTGGCGAGTTCGCGCGGGTTGGCCTTGAGCGGCTTGGCCAGCTGCATGGCGGCGGTGCAGGCGAAGTCGCCATGGGCGGCCTGCTTGGGGGATTCGAAGGCTGCGACGGCATTGGAGCCGGGCGCGATGGCCTGGAGGGATTCGGCGAGTGCAGCGAGCAGCGCCTGCTTGGCTTGGATCATGGGCGGGATTTTAGGAGGCAGGTCTTGAACGCACGGGCCGTTCGCGGCGCTGACTCAGCCGATGGTCGCTTCGTGACAGGCGACACACAGCTTGTTGCCGTCCGGGTCGCGGAAATAGGCGCCGTAGTAGTGGGCGTGGTACTCGGGCCGCAACCCCGGCGGGCCTTCGCAGCGGCCGCCATGCACCAGTGCGGTCGCGTAGGCCTGGTCGACCTGCGCGCGCGTGGCCGCGAGCAGCGCCACCATCTGGCCGTTGCCGGGCTCGTGCCGGCCCTCGAACGGCGCGCCCAGCAGCAACAGCGGCCGCGGGCCCGGCGTGCTCTGCCAGCCGGCCCAGGGCCGCTCGGGCTCGCAAAAACGCTCGGCCACGCCGAGCAGCGCCAGCAGCGGCCGGTAGAAGGCGAGGGCTCGCTCGAAGTCGTTTGTGGCGACAAAGACGTGGGAGAACAAGGGGGCGGCTCCTCCATGGGCGGCCCGTATCATGCCCCGCGTGAGCGTTACTGCAGACGACCTGCCTTCCCACATCGGCCGCTACCAGGTGCTCCGGCGCCTGGGCGAAGGGGCGACCAGCGATGTCTTCCTGGCGCGCGACCCCTTCCAGCAGCATGACGTCGCCATCAAGCGCATGCGCGCCTGGGCACCGCCGCCGGATGCGCCGGGCAGCGACTTCAGCAACCGCTTCTTCAGCGCCGAAGCCGCGCTGGCCGGGCGGCTGCACCACCCCAACGTCGTCGCCATCCTGGACGCGGTGGCCGAGGACTCCTCGCCCTACCTCGTCATGGAGTACGTGCCCGGCGTCACGCTCAAGCACTTCTGCCGCAGCGACCGCCTGCTGGCGCTGGACCAGATCGTCGAGCTGGCCTTCAAGTGCGCGATGGCGCTGGGCTATGTCTACCGCCAGGGCCTGATCCACCGCGACGTGAAGCCGGCCAACCTGCTGGCGGTGCTGGACGGCTCGGGCCAGGTCGTGGATGTGAAGGTCAGCGACTTCGGCTCGGCGCTGAACCTGAATGCCGACGCGACGCAGATCCACCGCGTCGGCTCGCTGGCCTACATGCCGCCCGAGCAGATCGAGGGCGGCGATGTCGACTGCCGCGCCGACATCTACGCGCTGGGCGCCGTGCTCTACCACCTCATCGGCGGCCGCCCGCCCTTCGACGCGCCGCACCAGATGGCGCTGATGCACCAGATCTACCACCAGGCACCGCTGCCGCTCGTGGGCCAGCGCGAGGGCGTCAGCGAGGCGCTGGACGCCGTGGTGCTGCGCGCGCTGGCCAAGGCGCCGCATGCGCGCTATGCCGACTGGGACGCCTTCGCGCAGGCGCTGTCAGCCCTGGTGGCGGGTCAGCAGGTGCCGCTGAACCGGCTGGGCGAGGTGCGGGACTCGGAGCGTTTCAACCTGTTGCGCGCGCTGGAGTTCTTCTCCGAGTTCGGCGACGTGCAACTGTGGGAGGTCGTGCGGCGCGCGCGCTGGAAGCGCTATCCGGTGGGGCATGCGCTCTTCAAGCGTGGCCAGGAGGGCAACAGCTTCCACATCATTGCGCAAGGCGAGGTGGAGGTCTTCCGCGACGGCCGGCTGGTGGCCACGCTGGGCGCGGGCACGTCGGTCGGCGAAATGGCCTACCTGGCGCCCAACCCCGACCTGCGCAAGCACAGCGCGGACATCCGGGTCAGCCAGGAATGCACGACGATCTGCTTCCAACCCGAGACGGTCGGCCAGTTGAGCCCCGAATGCCAGCACCGCTTCGACCGCGGCTTCATCCGCGTGCTGGTGCGCCGGCTGCACGCCGCCCACGAAGCGCTGCACCATCCGCGCCGCATCCTTTGAGTTGCTGACTGCCACCTGCGGGTCACTTCACAGCCCGGGGCGCGCATGCTTGAATCGGTGCGCCATTCACCTCCAGAGGAAGGAGCCTCCGATGAAACGTTTCACTCTCGCGATTGCGCTCGGCTGTGCCGCGCTGGCCGCCCATGCGGCCGACAAGGAGCCCACCGCCCAGCAGTCGAAGATGGGCACCTGCAACAAGGATGCCGGTGACAAGAAGGGCGATGAGCGCAAGGCCTTCATGAAGGAATGCCTGTCCGCCAAGCCGGCGGCGACCGCGGCCAGCGGCACGCCCCAGCAGCAAAAGATGAAGGCCTGCAACGCCGACGCCAAGGGCAAGACCGGCGACGAGCGCAAGGCCTTCATGAAGGAGTGCCTCAGCGCCAAAGGCTGAGCGGCGCTGCAGCCTCGAAGAAGCCACCCTCGGGTGGCTTCTTGCATTTCCGTTGGGCCTCGTCCGACAGGGCGTCGGCCAGCCGGCTGGTGCCGCCGCCGGCCGCTGGCGCCGAAAGTGAAGCCATGTGAACGGCAACCGCGAGGACCGAACCATGAACCCACTTCTTCACTCCGACAGCGGCGCCGTCTATTGGCGCGTGACCCTGATCTCCCTCGTGGCCGCGGCCACGCTGGCCTTGACCGGCTGTGCCGGCATGTCGGCCCGTGAGACCAGCACTGTCGTCGGCGCGACGGCCGGTGCGGTCGTCGGCGGCGTCGTGACGGGCACGACGGCCGGCGCCGCGGTGGGCGCCGCGGCCGGTGGCGTCATCGGCAACGAAGTGTCCAAGAAGCGCAACCGCTGACCGGGCGCGAGCCGTGCACGGAAGGGCCGGCTGCTGCTGGCCTTCTTCCGGCGCGCCGCGCTCAGAACTTGTAGCGCGCTTCCAGGTAGTACTGTCGGCCGCTGGCGTCGACCTTCTGCTGCTCCGCCTCGCTGTAGCGATAGGTGGCGCGCACCGGGTTGGTCAGGTTGGTCGCGCTGAACGAGATCTGCAGTTCCGGCGTGATGTTGTAGTTGGCCGTGAAGGCGACGTTGGACACCGGCGCCGCGATCGTCGGGGCCGAGGGCATCAGCACGCCGCCGATGGTGGACATGCCCTGGCTGTTGGCCGTCGGTGACGGTGCCGTGGTGCTGGACACGTACTCGCTGCGGTAGTTGTAGACCAGGCGGGCGCTGAACACCTCGTTCTCCCAGTACACGCCGGCGTTGCCGGCGAGCTTTGACGCACCGTTCATCGGGCGACCGTCTTCCACGCGCGTCTCGGCGTAGCTGGCGTTGGATTGGAAGCCGAAGCCCCACGCGATCGGCTGCTCCCACGCCAGCTCGACGCCGCGGATGCGGGCCTTCTGCTGGGTGGAGCTGTTGATCATGTAGGTGCGCACGGTGTTGGTCGTGCCGTCGTACAGGTCCACGGTCTGGCCCGACGACGTGCCGCCGGTCTTGGCGTAGCCGTCGATCAGCGAGCTGAAGGCGGAGAGTGCCAGCATGGAGCGCTTGGCGTAGTACCAGGCCACGGAGATGTCCAGGTTGCGCGAGCTCAGCGGCTTCAGGTTCGGGTTCGGACCGGTGACCGTGCAGCCCTGCGAGGTGCAGCTGGGGTTGCTGTAGGTCGCGCCGTAGAGGTTGTAGTTCTGCCGGCCGATGGTCTTGGACAGCCCCAGGCGGCCGATCAGCCCGGAGCCGAAGTCGTAGCGCAGGTTCAGGCTGGGCAGGATGTCGTCGAAGACGCGCCGGGTCGTTTCCTTGCGGTAGATGGTGCCGGTGGCGCCGTTGAACGGCACGTTGTCGTAGTAGGGCTGGCCTTCGCTGACGTCGATGATCGCGTCCGGGTAGGCGGCGCAGGGCACGTAGGGCTTGCCTGGCTCGATGCGCAGGCAGGCGCCGGCCGGGATCGGCACGGGGGTGCGCGAGGTGACGGTCGTGCGCACCAGCCGCACACCGGCATTGCCCGACCATTTCTCGCCTTCGAGGTTCTGCATCAGGTAGGCCGCGCTTTGCACTTCGCGCAGGTCGATGGAGTTGGCGATGCGGCGCTCCCACTGGGGGTTGGTCTGCTTGGCCAGGTCGGCGAAGAGGCTGGTCAGCGTGTCCTTGGAGAAATAGAAGCCCGAGTTGTCGAAGTTGCCGCCGAGGTACTGGCCGAAGTCGCCGGGGTAAGGCACGGCCAGGGCCGGGTCGGGCGCATTGGCCGCGACGAAGGCGGACTTCAGCGCCACGGTCGACAGGCCGTACTGGCGGCGGTGGTCCGCGTTGCGGAAGCCGAAGTTCATCGAGCTGAAGATGCCGCTGTCCTGCGTGTACTCGCCGTCGATGGCATAGCTCTTCTCGCTGTCGACGGTGTGGTAGCGGTTCAAGCCGCTGCGGCCGGTCAGGCGGTAGCCTGGCGTACCCGGCGCAGCGCTGGTCGCCAGCGGCATGGTGCCGCTGCCGGCGTTGATCCAGCTGAAGTCCGGCGCCCTTTCAAGGTCGGTGAAGGCGTACTTGACGCCCTGGCCGTAGCGCGAGTAAGTCAGGCCGCGGTCCATGTCGGTGTGGCCGATGCCCTTGGTCGTGCTCAGCAGGCCCTTGAGCGTCAGCTTGTCGCTGACGACCCACTTGCCGTCCAGGTCCAGGAAGCCCGAGCTGGCGTAGGCGCCGCTGCGGTAGAAGCCTTCGGAATCGCCCACGTACTGCGCCGGCAGGCCGTTCGCGTAGGAGATCTCGGCGGACTTGAGCACGCGCAGCTTGTGGCCGTAGATCGTCTCTTCCTCGACGATCACCGGGTTCTTGATGGAGGCGTAGACGCGCTGGCCGTTGACGTTGGTGGCCGTGGTGCCGCCCAGCGGGCCGGACTGGCCGGCCAGCATCTGGTAGATCGCACCCATGGTGGCGCGGCCGAAGTTGGCCGCGTTCATCTTGGAATAGAAGCCGGTCAGGCCCACCTCGGTGTTGGTGGTGGGCTTGAACTGGCCCGAGAACATGCCGCCCTTGCGGTCGCGCACGCCCTCGACGAACTCGGTGGACATCGAGCCCGGCAGGCGCACGCCGTTGAGCTGCGCGGCGGTGTAGCCCGAGCCGGCCAGCGACGCGTCGGTGATGCCCAGCATGGTGGCGGTGTTGATCTGGTCCCAGCCGGAGTTGGCGCCGTAGGCGAAGCGCGAAGCCGTGTCGCGGCGGATGTAGCGCTTCTCGGCGAAGACCTGGCCGATGAAGCCCAGCGTGCTGTCCTCGTTCTTCCAGTTCAGGCTGGCGTTGAGCTGCGGGCTGGTCTTGCCGGGCAGATCGGCGTACACGGCGCCGGCGCTGACCACGCCGCTGAAGCCTTTCGGGCTGTCCAGCGGCTTGCGCGTCGTCACGTTGATCGTGCCGGCCAGGCCGCCGTCGACGATGTTGGCCTGCGAGGTCTTGTAGACGGTGGCCGAGTTCAGCACCGAGGACGGCATCAGCGACAGGCTGGTGGAGCGGCTGCTGGAGGCCTGGTCGTTGAGGTACCAGTCACCGCCGGAGACGGTGTGGCCGTTGAACAGGATCAGCGACATGTCGGGGTTGGCGCCGCGCATGGCGACCTTCTCGGCCTCGTCGTAGTCGGTGCGCACGGCCACGCCCACGACGCGCTGCAGCGAGTCGGCCAGGTTCTTGTCGGGCATCTTGCCCACGTCCACGGCGGTGATGACGTCCACGTTCGCCGACGCATTGCGCTTGGCGTCCAGCGAGCTTTCCAGCGATGCGCGGATGCCGGTGATGACGACGGCCTCGAGCTGCTGCTTGGCCTTGTCGTCCTTGCCGGCTGCGGCTTGCTGGGCCAGCGCCGTGCCCTGCAGGCTCAACAGCAGGCCGGCCAGGCCGCAGGCGATGGGAGTGGGCTGGAATCTCATGGTCGTTGTCCTTGCGTTGCTGATCGCAAAGATTCTTGCGGCGCATGTCACGCACGATGAGAGGCCAAGCCCGCGGAGTCGGCACCGGAGCAACACTCCGCGCATGACGGAATGGCCGCGGGCCATGTGCGGCGGTTATGCCCGTTCCGGCCCGCCGTCAGACGGCGTGGCAGGCGACGCGGCGGCCGTCCACCTCGCGCAGCAGTGGCACCTCCTCGGTGCAGCGCGGCATGGCCAGCGGGCAACGCTTGTGGAACGTGCAGCCGCTTGGCGGGTTGAGCGGGCTGGGCAGCTCGCCGTGGATGACGATTCGCTCGCGCCGGTCGGCGCGGCGCAGGGCCGGCGTGGCGCTCATCAGCGCCCGTGTGTAGGGGTGCAGCGGCGCGGCGAACAGGCGCGTCTTCTCGCCGATCTCGACCGCCGCGCCGAGGTACATCACCATCACCTCGTCCGCCACATGCTCGACGACGCTGAGGTTGTGCGAGATGAACACGTAGCCCGTGCCGAACTCGTCCTGCAGGTCCATGAAGAGGTTCAGGATCTGCGCCTGGATGGACACGTCCAGCGCGCTGACGGGCTCGTCGGCGACGACGATGCCCGGGTTCAGGATCATGGCCCGCGCGATGGCGATGCGCTGGCGCTGGCCGCCCGAGAACATGTGCGGATAGCGGCGCAGGTGCTCGGGGCGCAGGCCCACCTTGGTGGCCAGCGCCTCGACGCGCTCCTGGCGCTCGGCGGCGGACAGCGGCATGTTGATCAGCAGCGGCTCGGCCAGCGTCGTCGCCACGGTCTTGCGCGGGTTCAGCGATGCGAACGGGTTCTGGAACACCATCTGCACGTCGCGGCGCAGCGTCTTCAACGTCGCCGTGTCGGCGGTCGCCGCATCGGTGCCGCGGATCTTCAGCGAGCCGCGCGTGGGCGGTTCGATCAGCGTCAGCTGGCGCGCCAGCGTGCTCTTGCCGCAGCCTGACTCGCCGACGACGGCGAGCGTTTTCTTTGCGGCAAGCGTGAAGCTGACGCCGGCCAGCGCCTTCACGGTGGCCTTGGGGCGGAACAGGCCGCGGCTGACGCTGTAGTGCCGGGCCAGGTCGGTGGCTTCAAGGAGGAGTTCAGACATGGGCTGCCTTCTCGACCGGGTAGAAGCAGCGCACGCCGCCCTCAAGCGCCGGCCGTTCGGCGATACACCTGGGTTGCACGCGCGGGCAGCGTGGACTCAGCAGGCAACCCGCGGGCCGGTCCCGCGCGCCGGGCACGATGCCGGGCAGGGCCGACAGGCGCTTCGCGCCCTTGTTGTGCTCCGGAATCGCGGCCAGCAGCGCGTTGGTGTACGGGTGGCGCGGCGCGTCGAACAGGCCCGGCACGGGGCCGGTCTCGACGATCTGGCCGGCGTACATGACGGCCACGCGCTGGGCCATCTCGGCCACGATGGCGAGGTCGTGCGTGATCATGATCAGGCCCATGCCCTGCTCGCGCTGCAGCCGGAGCAGCAGCGCCATGATCTGGGCCTGGATGGTCACGTCCAGCGCGGTCGTCGGCTCGTCGGCGATCAGCAGCTTCGGCCCGCAGGCGATGGCCATGGCGATCATCACGCGCTGGTTCATGCCGCCCGACAGCTGGTGCGGATAGGCGCCGGCTCGGCTGGCGGCGTCGGGGATCTCGACGAGGTCCAGCAGCTCGACGACCCGTTGCTTTGCCGCGGCGCCGCGCAGGCCGAGGTGGGCCCTCAGCACCTCGGCGATCTGCGCACCGACGGTGTAACTGGGGTTGAGGCTGGTCAGCGCATCCTGGAACACCATGGCCACGTCGCGGCCGATCAGCGCGCGGCGCTCGCGGGGGCCGAGCTTCAACAGGTCGCGGCCCTGGAACTCGATGGCGTCGGCGCTGACCTTGCCGGGCGCGTCGATGAGGCCCATCAGCGCGAGCATGGCGACGGACTTGCCCGAGCCGGATTCGCCGACGATGCCGAGCAGTTCGCCGGGGGCAAGTGTCAGGTCGACGCCGTCGACGGCGGGGAAATTGCCGAACGTGACGCGGAGGTTCTTGATGCTTAGGAGGCTCATCGTTGGTTCGGGTTGATGGCCAGGCCCATGCCCGGAGTTCGCCCGGGCGGGCGACCTACTTCTTTGGGCGTCCAAAGAAGTAGGCAAGAAAGACGCCCCGAAAAAGCCGCCCTTCGGGTTCCCTGCGCTGCTCGCCCGACGAGGCCCGCGCAAAACTCCCTCCGCTCACTGCGTTCGCTGTGGTCAAACAGTTGCGCGGAGTCAGTTGTTGAAGCGCGCTGCGCGCGCGCCTCGCCGGGCTGCGCTGCTCGGCGGCTTTTAAGGGGGAGTTCCTTAACACCCGAAACAGCCAGCAGCCCAATGCAGCAGCCGGCCAAGGCCGGCTGCGTATTCGGTACTGGGTATTTAGGGACTCCCCTTCTAAACCGCCGAGAAGCGCAGAAGCCCAGGGCGCGCGCGCAGCGCGCTTCAACAACTGACTCGCGACGCTTGTCTGAGCGTAGTGAACGCAGTGAACGAAGCGAGTTCGGCGCGGCCCTGGGTTTTGAGCATCGCAGGGGAGCCCGAAGGGCCGGTTTTGCAGGGGCGATTTCTTTGCCTACTTTCTTGTTCGCACAAGAAAGTAGGTCGGCCGCCGGGACGAAATCCCGGCTGGGCCTGGCCAGCGAGCCGCAGCAGCGAAGAAGCATGCAGCTCATCAAGCCACCTTCTTCAACTTCGGATCCAGCGCATCGCGCAGCCCGTCGCCCATCAGGTTGATCGCCAACACCGTCACCAGGATCGTCAGCCCCGGCAGCGTCACCACCCACGACGCCCGCGTGATGTAGTCCCGCGCCGACGACAGCATCGTGCCCCACTCGGGCGTGGGCGCCTGCACGCCCAGCCCCAGGAAGCCCAACCCCGCCGTCTCCAGGATCGCCGACGAAAACGACAGCGTCGCATTGACGATCAACGGCGCCATGCAGTTGGGCAGCACCGTGATGAACATCAGCCGCCACACGCTGGCGCCGGCCACGCGGCTGGCTGTCACGTAGTCGCGCCCAATCTCGCCCAGCGCCGCCGCGCGCGTCAGCCGCACATAGCCGGGCAGCGCGCCGATGGCGATGGCGATGACGGTGTTGACCAGACCCGGCCCCAGGATGGTGATGACGCAGATCGCCAGCAGCAATGCAGGCAGCGCCAGCACGATGTCCATCACGCGCATGATGGCCGGCGACAGGAAGCGCTGGAAGAACGCCGCCAGCAGCCCCAGCAGCACGCCCGGCAGCAGCGACATCAGCACCGCCGCCAGGCCGATGCCCAGCGACACGCGGCCGCCGTGCAGCAGCCGGCTCAGCATGTCGCGGCCCAGCTCGTCGGTGCCCAGCAGGAAGCGCGCGCTGCCGCCGTCGGCCCAGACGGGCGGGGTCAGCATGTGGTCGCGGTACTGCTCGATGGGGTCGTGCGGCGCGAGCAGCGGCGCGAGCAGGCCGGACACGGCGATCAGCGCGAACACGACCAGCGCGACCAGCGCGCCACGGTTGGCCGAGAAGCCCAGCCAGAACTCGCGCAGCGGGCCGGGAGGGTCGAGGGGTTTGTCCAAGACGGCGCTCATGCGGCGGCTCCGAACACGGCGTCATGCCAGTAGGCGTCGGGCGCGGCAAACCAGCGCTCGTTGGTGGAGCTCAGGAATGCTGCCAGCGCGCGCATGGGCAATTGATAGCGCCAATGCAACGCGAGCAGATCCCGGAGCGCCTCTTCGCCCACGCGCGGCGAGCGCAAGGTCACTCGCAACTCCCGCCCCGTCCCGACGACTTGCGTGATACCAGAGATGCTTTGGAGCCAAGCGAAGAAGCTGGCTTCGTCCTTGGATGAATAGAAGGTTGGGCTGGCGACCATCAAATGCGGCATGTGCTCAATGCCCCCCACCGCGAATCCGCGGATTCACCACGCCATACAGCACGTCCACGATCAGGTTCACGCCGATGAACGTCAGCGCCGAGATCAGGATGCCCGCTTGCACGACCGGATAGTCGCGCCGCGCGATGGAGTCGATCAGCCACTTGCCGATGCCGGGCCACGAGAAGATGGTCTCGGTCAGCACGGCGCCGGCCAGCAGGCTGCCGGTCTGCAGGCCCACCACCGTCAGCACCGGGATCAGCGCATTGCGCAGCGCATGCACGACCACCACGCGCGTGGGCGACAAGCCCTTGGCGCGCGCCGTGCGCACATAGTCCTCGCGCAGCACTTCGAGCATCGACGAGCGCGTCATGCGCGCCACCACCGCCAGCGTGCTGGTGCCCAGCACCAGCGCCGGCAGGATCAGGTGCATCAGCGCCGACTTGAACGCGCCTTCCTCGCCACTCAGCCACGCGTCGGCCAGCATGAAACCGGTCACCCGCTCGGGGTCGAACTCGATGCCGATGCGGCCCGACACCGGCGTCCAGCCCAGGTTGACCGAGAAGAACATGATGAGGATCAGCCCCCACCAGAACACCGGCATGGAGTAGCCGACCGTCGCCAGGCCCATCACGCCCTGGTCCAGCAGCGAGCCGCGCTTGAGCCCCGCGCTGACGCCCAGCAGCAGCCCCAGCCCGACCGCGAACACCAGCGCCGCCGTCGCCAGCTCCACCGTCGCCGGGAACAGCGCCGCGAACTCCTTGCTGACCGGCTCGCGGCTGACCAGGCTCTGGCCCAGGTCGCCCTGCAGCAGCTTGCCGACGTAATCGGCGTACTGCACCGGCAACGGTTGGTCCAGCCCCATGCGCTTGACCAGCGCGGCATGCGTCTCGGGGTCCAGCCGGCGCTCGCCCATCATGACCTCGATGGGGTCGCCGGGCACGAGGCGGATCAGGCCGAAGGCGACCAGCGTGATGCCGATCAGCGTCGGCACCAGCGTGGCCAGGCGTTTGAGGAGGAATCCGAGCACGGGCGGAACCTACCAGCGCGAGGTGTAGGGCCGCGTCTCGACGTCGCCGGCGCCGCTCACGCGCATGGCGCCCGGCGTCGATGCGACCTCGATCAGCGCGGCCGTCTCGGCGTCCACCGTGCCGGCGATGTCGCGCGGGCGGTACTTCATCTGGAAGGTGGAGACGACCTCGCGGGTCAGCGTGTCCATCTGGCCCGAGCGCGACACGTTGTAGCCGATGCGCGCGAGCCTGTCCTGCAGCCAGGCCACGTCGCGCGGTGCGACCTCGTGCTCCAGCGTCTTCACGAGTACCGAGGGGCCGTCCGGCCACGGGATCAGCCCGGCGTCGGCCAGCTGCTTCCACGGGAAATTGGGGCCCGGGTCCTGCTTGCGGCCGGGGGCGATGTCGGCGTGGCCGATGATGCGCTCGGGCTTGACGTTATGGCGCTGCTGAATGTCGCGCACCAGCGCGATGACCTCATCGATCTGCGCCGGCGGGAAGGGCGCGTAGACGCGGCCGGCAGGGCCGTCCACATAGCCGGGGTTGACGATCTCGATGCCGATGGACGAGGAGTTCAGGTTGCTGTGCCCGGCCCAGAAGCTGGCGCCGGCATGCCAGCTGCGGCGGTTCTCGTCGACCAGCGCGTAGCTGATGGCCGGGTTGTCGCGCACCAGGTAGTGGCTGGACACCTGGCCGCCGGTCGTCAGCACCTTCAGCGACTTCTCCCAGTCCAGCACGGTGTAGTGCAGCACGATGAAGAGGCTGCGGCTGTCCTGGTTCTGCGAGGTGTAGCTGCGGTCGATGTGCGGCGCGCGCACGCCGGGGGTGCCGGGCGTGGCCGGCGCTGAGGGCGGGGCCGGCGGCGGTGCGACGCTGGCGCAGGCGCTGAGCAGCAGCGCCAGGGCGGCGGCGAGGAAGGAGGACTTCATGCGTGAAAGGGCGTGGCCAAGCCCCGGATTGTTGCAGCGCCCCCGCGGCGCCGACCGCGGGAGTGCCCGCACCGCCCATGCCCGCCGCCGCAGCGGGTATGCCGGCAGGTGATGGCCGGGCGCAAGAATGGGCACATGACCTACACGACGCTGCACGCCACGCCCGACGCCGCCACCTACCAGCACCTGCGTGCCGCCGCCGGCTTGAGCGCCAAGTCCGCCGAGGCCGCCGTGCGCGGGCTGCCGAACACGCTGTTCGCGGTGCAGGTGCTGCACGATGGCGAGCCGGTCGGCATGGGCCGCGTCATCGGCGATGGCGGCACGGCCTTCCAGGTCGTCGACATCGCCGTGCTGCCCGCGCACCAGGGCCGCGGCCTGGGCAAGCGTGTCATGGAAGAGATTGCCGTGTGGCTGAAGGCCAACGTGCCAGCGGGTGGCTATGTCAGCCTGCTGGCGGACGTGCCGGCCGATGCGCTGTATGCGCAATTCGGCTTCGTGCACACGGCGCCGCGCACGGTGGGCATGGCCTGGGGCGGGCGGGGCTGAGCGTCGCCGGTCAACCCGGCAGCTTTGGTGGGCGCGCCAGTTCGCTACGCGCCGAAGGCTGCGTGACGTAGCGCTCCAGCGCCGCCAGCAGGACCGGCGCGTCGATGCCATACGCCTCGCTCATGAGGACGAAGTCCGCCCCCATGCCGCCGCGCGAGCGGGCCATCTGCGTGAGCAGCCGGGGCCGGTAGGCGGCAGGCTCGGCCACGACGGCCTTGGCATCGACGGCGACCAGCACCATGGGGTTGCTGCTGATCTCGCCGCGAGCCAGGCGGGTGACGGCGTCCCAGGGCACCCGCGCCTTGCCGCCCCGCTGCGCGAAGGTGATGCCTGCCGGATCGAACTGGATGTGGTCGTTGGCCAGCAAGCCGGCCGCGACGGCGAGCAGAGTGGCCGCACCGACGGCGACCAGCAGCCAGCCGATGCCCTGCAACAGCGCCTGGGCGTGGCCGCCGAACACGGCCTGCGTGGCGCCGACGGCGAGGATGGCGCCGCCCAGCAACGCCATGCGCAGCCGGGACTGGCGCAGTGGCACGCCGCCCGCCACCGTGGCCGTCAGCGCCATCTGCTTCAGCGCCCGGCGCTTGCGGAGGATGACGCGCACCGCGTGCGCGAAGCACAGGCCGAAGAACACCAGCGTGGCGATGCCGGTGTTGAAGTCGCGACGCATGATGAGCAGCCCGCCCAGCGTGAACAGCCCGCCGATGGCGGCCAGCAGCCAGTCCTGGAAGCTGATCCTGTCGAGCCGCGATGCGGCGGGCGGCGGCGTCATCGCCGTGGCCTCAACCCGGCAGCGGCGGCAACGCCGGCGCGTCCAGCCCCTCGAACGGGTCGGCCCAGGCCGGCAAGGCCTGCAGCCGCGCCTGCCAGGCCGCCAGTGCGGGGTAGTCGGCCAGCGGCAGCCGCGCCACGTCGTTGAAGGGCAGGAAGACGGCCATGCGGAAGTCGGCATAGGACAGGCCGCTGGGCAGCAGCCAGTCCTGCCTGGCCAGGTGGGCGTTCAGGATGGTGGCCGTCTCGTGGAAGCGCGCCAGGCCGCGCGCCACGGTGGCTTCGTCCAGCGCGCCCAGGCCGTAACGCAGCTTGGTGCCGCGCTCGAAATGCACCATGTCGCAGGCGTGCATGAAGTTGTCGCGGCTCCAGCTGACCCAGCGGATCATGTCCGGCAGCTCCGCACCGGTGCGCCAGAAGTCCGAGCCCACCATTTGCGACAGCCGGCAGGCGATGGCGTCGGCCTCCCACAGCGAACCGCCGGCCTCGGCCAGGATGGGCAGGCGCAGCGACGGGTTCAGCGGCAGGAACTTCTCGGCCTGGCCCGGCGCCAGCGGCGCGGCGAACTCGCAGGTGACGGGCGCGGCCAGGTGCCGGGCGGTGGCGACGGCCAGGCGCGGGTTGGGGTTGCGGGAGAAGTAGAGGATGGGCTGCATGGCGCGCAGTCTCGGCGTTCGCAAGCCGTTCGCCAAGCCGGGGCCAACGCCGCCTGGGCTACCGCAGCTCGTCGAGCAGACGGGCGCGTTCGGCCGGATACAGGCCCGGTGCGCGCGCCAGCAGCGGCTCCACCTGGCCGGGGTCGATGTCGTGCAGGTTGCGGGCCAGCGCCTGCCAGGCCTGCCAGCGGCGCTCGGGCGTGGCGATGCGGGCCACCAGGTCCATGGCCTCCAAGGGCGCGTGGCGGGCCAGTTCGTCGGCGCTGGCATGCCGGGCGATCGCCTCGTCCAGCTCCGCCAGCGGGGCCATCGAACGCAGCCAGTCGCGCGCGCCGGGGCCGTCCTGCGCGGTCCAGCGCGACAGGCCCTCGTCCAGCAGCGCCTGGCGGCTCTCGCCGCGCGGCAGGGTGCTGGCAAAGACGGTGGCCGAGCGGGCGTCCTGCTGCAGCCAGCGGTCGTGCAGCGGCGCCAGCAACGCGGCCTGGCCGGGTGTCGCCAGCGCCCAGCGCGCGGCCTGCTCCGGCGCGGCCTCGGCCCAGCGGGCCAGCAACGCCTGTTGCAGCCGCTCCTTGGTCTGGGCATCCAGCGGCGTGCGCGCCAGCGCCTGCACGGCGCGCGGGTGCTGGCGTTGATCGGCCCATCGATGCAGGAGTGCCTCGTACAGCGGCGTGGCGCGCTCGGGCCACAGGCCGGCCAGGGCTTCGAGCTGCGGCAGGGTGGCGTCCGTGTCGCGCGACAGCAGCGCGCTGACCAGCGCCTGGCCCAGCGCCGCGGCCGGTTCGCCAAGCCGGGGCAAGGCCAGCCACAGCGCCTGCGGCTGGCGCTCCAGCCAGGGCTGCAGCCGCGCCAGGCTGTGCCGCCACAGCGCGCGCTCGGCTGCGCTGCCGCTGCCCAGCCCGCCGGGCAGCGCGCGCCAACGGCCGGCGAGGGCCTCGATGTCGGCGCGCAGGTCCGGGCTGGCCTCGCCGGCGGTGGGCGCGGCCAGCCCGATCATCTGCAGCACCGGCGTGGGTGCTGCGGCAGGCGCGTCCGCCGCTGGCGCCGCGGCGGGCGGGGCGGCCGGCCCGAGGGCCAGCGCCCCTAGTCCGGCCGCCGCCGCTGCCGCCATCAGCCAGGCGAGCGGACGGCTGCCCATCACTTGAACACGCAGGCGCGGGCGACGTTGCTGGCGTTGGTGTCCTTCACCGGCTCGTTGCCCGAGCCGGTGCCGACGAAGCCTTCGCACTTGGGCTTGGAGCCGCCGTAGACCAGGTCGGTGATGGTGGCCACGTCGTACTTGCCCGCGATGCCCGACTTGCTGTCGTAGCTGCTGTTGACGCCGATGCCGGCCGCGTTGACCGTGCCCAGGCGCACGCCCGTCACGGTCACCTTGCGGGCGTACTGCGTGGAGCAGTTGCCGCAGGAGCGGTAGAGCTTGCCGATGTTGTCGGCATAGAAGTCCTGGATCACCAGCGTGCCGTCGCCGTTGTGCTGGAACAGCTTGTCGGCCGCCTTGAAGGCCGCGCCGCCGCTGATGGTCAGCTTGCTGGTCACGCCGCTGAGCTTCTTCACCGTGGCGCCGTCCTCGCCCACGTCGGCCCAGTAGACGTTGGTGATGTTGCAGACGCCGTAGCAATGCACGCCGTCGGCGCCGCCCGCGGCCAGGTTGGTGCCGCTGCCGAGGGACCCGTCGCCGATGACGACGTTCTTCACCGTCGCGCCGTTGTTCAGCTTGAACATCGGGATCTGGCTCTCGCTCTGCGTGCCCTTCATGTTGGACGCCGTGCCCACCAGGCAGACCCACTTGCCGTACTTGGCCACGCCGTCCCAGGTCGTGCCGGCCGGCACGTCGATGGTGGCGGGCACGTTGACCTTGGTGCAGGCCGGCACGGTGCGCACGCCGGGTGCGGCGGCGGCGGCGCCCGCCACGGCCACGAGTGCCAGGCCCAGTGCGCCTTGCCACAGGCGTTTCATCAGAGTTCCGTTCATTGCTTGTCTCCAGTTCGTGCTTTTTGAGGGTGCAGCCGCGAGAGCGGCCGCGCAGCGTCGGCGCAACGAGGGGTCCTGGAGACAGTCACAGGCCAGGGCAGACGGCAGCGATCAACAGCAGCGCCGGCCCGCCGGAAAGCGGATGTCGGAGGCATCCGCCGGTGCGTCGCACCAAACGAAACGCATGTTCATTATTTTGGAACGCCATTCCAATAAGCGAATTCCCGAAGCCGGAACGGGCGTCGGCGCGGGCTGGCCTGGCGGCCACGCAGCGCGTATCCGCGCGGGCGCTGCTCAGCGGCGACGCGGCGCCGAGGGCTTGCGGGCCGGCTTGTCGGCGGCCTCGGGCACCTGCAGCGGCGCCAGCGCGGCCAGGTCGTCGAGCTGGCTCAGCAGGCGCTGCAGGTAGTCGGGGGACAAGGCCTGCAGCTGCTGCAGCGCGCGCGTCACCAGCACCTGGCTGTTCAGCGGGCCCAGATGCTCGGGCACCGGCGCGCTCACCTCCGCCATACGGCGGGTCAGCCGCAGCGCGCTCCAGGTGCGGCGGTGGGCCGCGACGTTGCGCAGTTCGGGGCCGGCCGGCTGCAGCTGGGCGACGAGTTCGGCCAGCGGGCTCTGGGCCCTGGCAGGGCGGGATGCGGGCGGTGTGGCCGGTTCAATCTGCGAGCGCTGCACGAGCCGGGCGACCAGCCGCTCGCGCAGCGCGCCGGCGGGCTGCGCGGCCGCGCGGCGGGCCAGCGCCTCCAGCACGCGCTGGCGCACCGGGTCGCCGGCGGGCTGCGCCGCGACCCAGGCGACGGGGTCGTCCAGCGCGTCCATCGTCACGGGGCCGACGCTGCTGCGCGCCGCGGCCGCGGTGTCGGCGCGATCTCCACGCGCCGGTTCAGCGCCCGCCCGGCGGCATCGTCGTTGGATGCGACCGGCTGCTGCGGCCCGAAGGCGGCTGCGAACACCGCGTCCGGCGGCAGGCCCTCAGCCATCAGCGCGCGCGAGACGTTCAGCGCGCGCTGCGCCGACAGCTCCCAGTTGTCGGCGAACTTCGGCGCGCCCTTGCCGGTGATCAGGCCGCGGTCGTCCGTGAAGCCGCTGACCATCAGGATCTCGTCACGCTGCGCGAGGTAGGTGCGCAGCGGCACGGCCAGGCTCTTGATCAGCGCGCGGCCGTCGGCGTGCAGCTGGTCCGAGCCGACGGCGAACAGCACCGCGCCGCTGATGCCGATGCGGCCCTCGACCAGCGTGATGCGCCCGTCCGCCAGCGGCCCGGCCAGCGCGCGTTCCAGCGCCTCGCGGCGCGCCTGCTCGGCCTGGCGCTGTGCCACCTCGGCCTGCAGCTGGTTGGCCAAGTCCAGCTGGCCCACCAGCGCCGCCGCCAGCACCAGCACGAACGCGCCCAGCACGCCGGCCATCAGGTCGCCGAAGGCGGCCCAGGCGGGCGCGCCCACGCCTTCCTGCTCGATCTCCAGCGGCTCATCCATGCGCCGTGGTCCCTTGCAGCGCGTCCAGCACCTGCTTCTGCGAGCCCAGGCACAGGTCGATGACCTCGCGCGCCTGCGCCACGTAGTAGCCCAGCTGCTCGTCGCTGCGCGTCATCGCGCCGGACAGGCGCTCCTCCAGCGTCGCCAGGTGCTGCACCAGCTCGGCGTTCGCGCCCTGAAACTGCGCCACCGCCGCGCCGAAGCCATCGCCCAGGCTGCCCATCTCGGCGGCGCTGGCGGCGATGGCCGTCGCCGCTTCGGCCAGCGCCTGGCCGGTGGTGTCGGCCTGCGCCGTGAAGCGCAGGCCCAGCGCCTCAAGCTGCGTGGCCGTGCTGCCCACCAGCGCATCGATGGCCGCGCGCTGCTCACCGGCCGCCTGCTGCAGCGAAGCCAGCAGCGTCGACACCGTCTGCATCAGCTCGGCGCGCTCGGCCAGCGCGGCGCGGTCCTGCGCCTGGCTTTGCGCCAGCTGCTCGCGCAGCGCGGCCACCACCTCGACGGCCGCGCGCGGCGCCTCGCCGGCCGCCTTCAGCAGCGCGCCGGCTTCGGTCAGCGTGGTCCTGGCCTGCGCCTCGTTCTGCGCTACTAGATCGCGCGTGTGCTGCAGCAGGCCGTCGGCCAGTTGCTGCTGCTGGGCCAGCTGCGCCGCGCCCGCGGCCTGCAGTTCGGCGCGCCAGGCGGCGAGGCGTTCGGCGTCGTCGGCGGCATGGGCCGATTGCAGCTGGCTGTGCGCGCTGGCCAGCGCGGCGATGGCGGCCTGCGTCTGCGCGGCGAAGCCGGCGGTCAGCTCGGTCAGCGCGTCCTGCGCGCGCTGGCCGCTGGCGGCCAGCAGTTGCTGCGCGGCCTCGCGCTGGGCGGCGAGCAGCTGCTCGTTGGCCTCGCGCTGCTGCGCCAGCGCCTGGGCCTCGGCACGGGCCTCGGCGCGCGCTTCGGCGTCCAGCTCGGCCTGCAGCGCGGCATGGCGGGTCTGCGTGTCGGCGATGCGGTCCAGCAAGTCCCTGGTCTGGGCCGCGAAGCCGGTGGTCAGCTCGGTCAGCGCGTGCTGCGCGCGGGCGCCGCTGTCGGCCAGCAGCTGCTGGGCGGCCTCGCGCTGGGCATGCAGCAGCTGCTCGTTGGCGGCGCGCTGCTGGGCGATGGCTTCGGCATCGGCGCGGGCTTCGGCGCGGCGCTGCGCGTCCTGCTCGGCCTGCGCGGCTTGTTGGCGGGCCTGCGCCTCGGCGACGCGGTCCAGCAGCGTCTGCGTCTGCGCGGCAAAGCGCTCGGCCGTGTCCGCCATGGCCTGCTGGGCCGCGGCGCGTTGCTCGGCCAGCGCGTGGACCTGCGTGTTCAGCGCGTCGGCGCGGGCGGCGTCGGCCGCGGCCTGTGCGGCCAGCAGCGCCTGCGCCTCGGTGGCCCAGCGTTCGCCCAGGCGATCGACGGCCTGCTGCGTGGCGGCGCTGGTGTCGGCCAGCAGCTGCAGCGCGGCCTCGCGTTGCAGCGCCAGGCCTTCGCCCTGGGCGCGGGCAGCGGCCTCGCCCTGCTGGGCGATCTGCGCGACGCCGGCCTCGAAGCGCGAACCCAGCGCCGTCAGCTGCTCGCCCACTTGCGCACCGACGCGCTCGTGCAGCGCCGCGGCCTCGCGCGCGATGCCGGCCATCGCGGCCTCCGCCGCGGGCTGGATGGCCGCGCCGGCCAGGCGGGCGCTCTCGGCAAGGCTGTGGCGCAGCGTCGTGTCGACGCTGGCGGCCAGCGCCGTGTAGGCCCGGCTCGTCTCGCCATGGAACTGCGCGTTCTGCGCCGCGAGCTGGTCGGCCATCTGCTGCGCGAATTGCTGCAGCTGGGCGACGAGTTCGAGCTGGTGCTGCCTTGCCGTTTCGGCGGCCAGAGCGTCGGCCGCCTGCTGTGCCAGCGCACGCCGGTGCGCGCCGGTCAGCGGCCGCAGCCGGCCCAGCAGTGCCGCGTCGAGCTGGGCCGACACGGCCGCGCGCTCGCGCCGCGCCAGCGCCACCATCAGGCCCAGCATGGCCGAGCCCGTCACGCCCGCCACGCTGGCGCTGAAGGCCAGGCCCAGGCCCTGCACCGGCGCGCCCAGCGCCGTGCGCAGCGCGGCCAGGTCGGCCGTCGCGCCCAGCGCGCTGGCCGTGCTGCTCAGCGTGATGACCAGGCCGATGAAGGTGCCCAGCATGCCCAGCAGCACCAGCAGCCCCGCCAGCGCGGGTGCGAGGCCCAGGCCCGGCAGGGGCACGCGCAGGCCCTCCAGCCGCTGCTGCACGCCGGCGCGCAGGGCGGCCGGCAGCGTGTCGACCCAGCCGTCGGCCGGCTCGCCGGCGAGCGCGGCACCCAGCTCGCGGCTGGCGCGGCGGAAGGCCGCCAGCTCCCACACGCCGATGACGAAGAAGGCCGCGATCAGCAGCGTCATCGCCAGCGCCACCGGATGGTGGCGCGCGGCGGCCAGTGCGGCGCCGGCAATGCCGGCCAGGCCGGCGGCCAGGGCCAGGGGGTAGAGGGCGTTCAGGAAGCGGTTCATTCGGAATCGTCGGCGTGCAAGGCTTCGATCAAGCCCAGCACCGGTTGCAATCTCAGGTCCAGCTCGGCCCGCAGCGCGCGCTGCAGGTCAGCCCAGAAGCGTCGGCGCCAGTGGCGCGGGTCGGCGGCGTGGTGGGTCTCGGCGCGGCGGGTCAGCAGCGCGGGCAGGCCGGCCAGGGCCTGGCGCTCCTGCGCGATAGCGGCGCGCTCCAGCACGGCGTCCAGCTGCGCCAGGCGCGCCAGCGCGCCCGAGGCTTCGGCCAGCCGCGGCCGCAGGCGCTCGCGCAGCGTCGCCACGCGCGCGGCCATGCTGCGCTGCTGCTGCGTGTGATGCAGGCGGTAGGGTGCCAGCAGGTCGGCCAGCGGCATGCCCTCGGGCGCGGCCTCGGCCGCATCGCGCGCCAGCAGCGCATCGTCGAAGGCTGCGGGCAGCTCGGTCTGCAGGCGGTCCAGCGCCGCGCTGGCCCAGTCCAGTGCCTCGCGGCGTGCGGCGGCATTGGCCCCGGCGGCCGGTGGCGTGGCCAGCACCTGCGACAGCCCGATGGCATCCGCCCAGCCCAGCCAGCCGCCCAGCCGCTCGGGCACCGGCTTCGACGCCACGGGAGGCACGCCCCATTGCAGCAGCAGCCGGGCCAGAGGCTCGGGTGTCGGGGGCTGCGGCAGGGCTGCTTGCATCGGGACGGCGCACCCACGCGGGCGCGCGAACAAAAAGGGCGAGAGTTTAGTGAACCCCGCTGGCAAGGGCGCTGCGGCGCGGTGGGCGCGGGCCGCCGATGGCGGCGCAGAATGCCGTGACGAGACCATCGATGCCCTCTCCCGCCTACTCCAACGTCAACGCCGCTGTCGCCGATGTCGAGCTGCGCAACCAGTGCACCCGCTGGCTCAATGGCCACCGGCCGCTGCGCAGCATGCGCGAATCGCTGCTGGCCCTGGCCGAGCTGCCCGAGGCCGCCTTGCCGCCCGACGTGTACGGCCAAGGCCAGGCGCTGCAGCAGCTGGAGGCTGACGTCGCGGCGTTGCTGGGCAAGCCCGCCGCGCGCTTCATGCACAAGGGCGTGGCCGCGCAGTTGGCGGCGCTGAAGGTCTGGACCGAGCGCCGCGACAACCGCTTCGTGGCCCTGCACCAGCAAGGCCACATCGCGCTGGACGAGCAGGACGCCTTCGAGGCGCTGCTGGGGCTGCAGGGCGGCCGGCTGGGTTTCGTGGACACGGCGCTGCACGTGGCGCAGCTGGACGCCTGCGCGCGCGACGTGCAGCTGCCGGGTGCCGTCGTCGTCGAACTGCCGCTGCGCCGTGGCGGCTACCGGCTGCCCGAGTGGAGCGAGTTGCGCGCCATCAGCCACTGGTGCCGCGAGCGCGGCGTGCCGCTGCACTTCGACGGCGCGCGGCTGTGGGAGGCCGCCGCCCACTACGACCGGCCGCTGGCCGACATCGCCGCGCTGGCCGACTCGGTCTACGTGTCGTTCTACAAGGGGCTGGGCGGCCTGGCCGGCTGCATGCTGGCGGGCGAGGCGGACTTCATCGCCGCCATCGCGCCCTGGCAGACGCGGCTGGCCGGCAATGTGCACACGCTCTATCCCTTCGTGCTCAGCGCGCGCGAAGGCTTGCGGCGGCACCTGCCGCGCATGGCGGCTTACCGCGAGCGCGCGCAGGCGCTGGCCGCGGCGCTGACGGCCGAGCCCGGCTGGCGCATCGCGCCCGAGCCGCCGCAGGTGAACGCCTTCCAACTGCACCTGCCCGTGGGGCCCGACGCGTTGCGCGAGGCCCTGCTGGAGGTCGCGCGGTGCGAGCGCTTCTGGCTCGGCGCGCGGGCCGTCGCCTCGCACGTGCTGGAGGGCGGCGCCATGGTCGAGGTCGTCATCGGAGACGCAGCCGACGGCTGGACGGACAGCGAAGCGCTGGCCGCCTGGCGGGCCGCGGTCATGCGGGCGGCTGGATAGGCCGCCCGTTGGGGTCAGCGGCGCTGACCACCGCCCGAGCCGCCGGTCGGCGGGCCGCGGCGCTCCAGGTGCCGGAACGTGATCCGGCCCTTGCTCAGGTCGTAGGGGGACATTTCCAGCGACACGTTGTCGCCGGCCAGGATGCGGATGTGGTGCTTGCGCATCTTGCCGCCGGTGTAGGCGATGACCTCATGGCCATTCGTCAGCGTCACGCGAAAGCGTGAATCGGGCAGCACTTCGTGCACGACACCCTGCATTTCGATCAGTTCTTCCTTAGCCACGTGTGGGGCTCCGTGTTGCGAGAGTTGAGACGCGAGGCCGGGCACGCAGCCGTGCCGGCGGGAAGTGGGACGGCAAGCCGCCCCCCGGTTCAATGACGGCGCGCCCAGGCCAGGCCTTCGGCCTTGGCGTAGCGCAACGCCGCTTGCGGGCTGTGAAAGCTGGGCGTGAACTGCATGATGCGGTCCACGCTGGCCATACCCTCGCCCGACTGGATCGAGACCACGGCGTGAAAGGCGCCGTCGTCCCGTGCGTGGGACATGGGTGAAACCCGATAGCGACCCACCGCGATATTGTTCTTGTTGTTGTTCATGTTCTTCTTATGGTGGTGGCCGCCGGGCTGACAAATGCCGGCCGCGGTGGCCCGAGAGAAAGATTACCGCCTGCCGGGCGCCTTGCGGCGGCCTGGCAAGGCGGCGCCGCTCACATGGAGCGGATGTTGGAAGCCTGCAGGCCCTTGGGGCCTTGCTTGGCTTCGAACTCGACCTTGGCGCCTTCGGCCAGCGAGCGGAAGCCGCCGCTGTTCTTGATTTCGCTGTGGTGGGCGAACAGGTCCTTGCCGCCGTCGTCAGGCGTGATGAAGCCGAAGCCCTTGCCGTCGTCGAACCATTTCACGGTACCGGTTTGCATAGTCATGGTGTTTCCTTAGGAAATATGGAATTGAAGGAACACTCCGCTGGCGTCATGCCGTGCGGAGACAGAAACACTCAAGAACACTCACCGGGAGTTGATGCTGAAGCGAGCCGCTCGCGAGATCGGGCCAGGGGGTGGCCGGCGGGGCTGCAGATAAGACCTTGAGGAAACGGTCTTGCGCGAATCTATGCGCCGAATGTATCACGCCGCGGCAAAAACGCTGCACGCTGGTCGTGCCAAGCCGCCGCGCGGCGGCGTTAGCTCACGAATACCGTCTGCGCAACGCTCAGCCGTAGGCGTACCAGAGCGCCGCGAAGAAGTGGCACACGCTGCCGCCCAGCACGAACAGGTGCCAGACGAAGTGCGAATAGCGCACCCGGTTGTCCAGCAAGAAAACGAAGGCGCCCAGCGTGTAGCTCAGGCCGCCCGCCACCAGCAGCGCCAGGCCCGCGGCGGGCAGGCGGTCCAGCAGCGGCCCGGCGGCGAACACCACCACCCAGCCCATCGCCAGGTACAGCCCCGTGGACACGAAACGGTGCTTGAGCCGGTTCAGCAGCTTGATCGCCACGCCGAACGCGGCCGCCGCCCAGACGGCGATCAGCAGCGTCACGCCCGGGCCGGTGTGCAGCACGCCCAGCGTGAACGGCGTGTAGCTGCCGGCGATGAAGACGTAGATGGCCGCATGGTCCAGCCGCAGCAGGACGGCCTTGGCGCGGCCCTGCCACAGGGTGTTCGGCAGCGCGTGATACAGCGTCGAGATGCCGTACAGCAGGATCATCGTGGCCGCGAAGATCGCCGCGGCCACCACGTCGGCCGTACCGCCGTGGTTCATCGCGCGGACCACCAGGATCGGCAGCGCCGCGATGGCCAGCAGCGCGCCCAGGCCGTGGCTGACGGCATTGGCGATCTCTTCGCCAAGGGTCTGGTCGCGGTCGGGGGCAGGGGCAGGGGCGGTGTGCAACATGAGGGTCGTCTCGTACGGCTGACGGGTGAGGCGCCAAGCATGCCAGCGTGTCATGACGGTTCCGACCCAAGGTGTGAGGGGTTGAAAAAGCACGCGCACCGCGTTTGACCCGCGTCAAACCCTCATGCCGCTCTGAGCTTGGCACCGGTGCCCAGCCAGACGTTGGCGGCAAAGGCCAGCACCGCCAGCCCCACCACCGCCGAGCCCAGCCCCACCAGCGGCTCGGCCGCCGTCACGCCGCGCATCAGCGCCGCCAGCGCCGACAGCATCGCCGGCAGCGCCAGCTGGTGCAGCCAGAACTGCAGCGCCACCAGCCGCGGGCTCAGCGTGTCGGCCCATTGCTGTGCCACCAGGCCGAAGCCCAGCATGCTGGCCCAGCCCAGCAGGTCGACGTGGGCATGCACCGAGCGCAGCCCGAAGTCGTGCGTCGCACCCATGTAGTTGCCCAGTGACACGCCCACCACGAGGTAGACCGCAGCCATGCGCAGCCACCAGGCGCCATAGCGCTTGTTGTTGTTCATCGCGGGCCTCCGTCAGGCCGCCAGGCCAGGTGCGACCGGCAGGTCCAGGCCGCGCGCCAGCGCAGCCCAGTCGTCGTCGTCGAGCCGTTCGCGCGCCAGCGCCAGCACCGCGCCGAAGACCGGCGCCGGCGCGTTGGCCCGCATGCCGCCCAGCATGCCCAGCCGCTCCGCGGGCGCCAGGGCCGGCAGCATCCAGCGCAGCGAGGCCATCATCTCGGCGGGCGACAGCGCGGCCAGGATCTGGTGGTGGACGGCCATGATCCCGGCATCGTCCAGATGCGCCCAGAGCACCGCGTTGTGCTCGGTCTCCTCCAGGTGCATGTGCGCCAGGTTGTCGGCCGCGAACAGGCTCACCGCGTGGTACAGCGCCCGGCACGCGGCGGCGCGGTCCTGCGCCGGGCAACCGGCCAGCGCGCGGGCATGGGTGCGCAGCGCCTCGATGTCGCCCCCATGCCCCACATGCTCGGTCGCGATGCGCTGGCTGGCGCCCGGCTGCGCGCGCTCCAGCGCGGGATGCACGAAGGCGTTCTCGTGCTTCAGGTGCGACGCGCAGAAGTCCGCCGCCGCCTCGACCTTGCCGGCCAGCTGCTGCAGCGACGCCGGGTCGCCCGGGTCGACGCGCCCGGCGCTGGTGACCAGGTCGGCCAGCATCAGGCGAAGGCCCTTGTGGATGCTGGCGTAGATGTCAAAACGCGGCGCCATGGCCGTGCCGCGGACGGCGAGGATTTCTTGCAATGAGGTGTGCATCTCGGATTCCCTGAGTGGTGTGTCGAAGGGCTCGCTGCGCCTGGCATCGAACCGTGCAGCCACTGTAGGAATCGGGGCGGCGGCGCGCCGCTAAATGCTTGCTAGCCGAACCTTAAGAGATTGCTAAGTACCCGTGGATATTGGGTATTTTTCTGTCCAAGGCGTGCTCTGCATCGCGCCAAGCCCTGCGCAGCGCGTTTGTGGCTTGCGCCTTGCTGCAGCGACGCTGCGCCGCGCGGGCCGGGCGCCGAGGGCTCGCGCCTAGAAGCTGTATTTCGCGCCCACCGCCACGCTGCGCGGTGCGCCCGGCGCATAAAACGTCGCATGGCGCAGCGGCCGGTCGCCGTGGGCGTTGGCCGCGAAAGGGCGGCTCTGGAAGTTGCCCGCGGCGTCGAAACCCGTGGGGCCGAGCTGCGCGGCTGTGGCGTAGGCGCGATCGAGCAGGTTGTTCAACTGGACGAACAGCTTCAGGCCCAGCGTCGGCTTCCAGGCCGCGTCTATGTTGATCACCGCATAGCCCGCGCTGCGGCCCGCGCCGAGGTAGTACGTGCCATCGGGCCGGTGCTGGCCGTTCTCGTTGCCGCGCGCTGCGGCGCCGCTCATCGCGACCGCATCGGCGCCGAGCGTCCACGCATCGCCGAGGTCGAGATCGGCATGCAGCTTGAGCATGCGGCGTGGCAGCAGTGGGATGCGGTCACCGGGCCGGATGTCGATGTTGCCGTCCACGCCGGGCCAGCCTGCCAGGGCCGCATCGTTGCGGCTGTTGGACGCGCCGTTGACCATTTCCGCGCTGCGGTAGGTGGCGTCCAGCAGCGTCAGGTTCGCGCCCGCCGTCAGGCCCTTGGCGGGCTGGGCGCTCAGGCCCAGTTCCACGCCCTGGCGGCGCGTCTTGCCGAAGTTCTTGAAGTAGCCGAAGCCGGCCGCGTCGTCGGCGACGAAGAGCAGGTCGTCGCGGTTGTCGGCGCGGAAGACGCCCAGGCTCCACGCCAGGCCCCGGCCCGCGCTGGACCGGATGCCGGCTTCGACGGTGGTCGTGACGACCTGTTTGAGCGGCGGGTCGCCGGCGAAGGCGTTGGGCAGCTTGCAGGGGTTGGCCGGGTCGGCGCAGCCCAGCTCGATGGACGACGGATGGCGGCTGCCCTGGCTCCAGCTGGCCCAGGCGTTGAGGCCGGCCGCGGGCGCGAAGGTCAGGCCCAGCGCCGGGTTGAAGCGGCTGAAGCGGTGGTTGCCGTGCAGCGACCCCGGCCCGCCGCCGGGCGTGATGGCGTCGCGGTTGCGCACGCTGCTGCGGTTGTGGCGGCCGGACAGTGTCAGGTGCGCGTCGCGCGCCACGGTGAGCACGGTGCTGGCGAAGACGCTGACCGTGTGCGTGCGGCCCGACAGATCCACGCGGGTGTCGTAGGGCGCGTCGTCCACGCTGCCGCCGCTGGCGCCGTCGCCGAAGGCGCCCACGCCGGTGATGCTGCGGTCGGGGTTCAGGTAGCCCAGCTCCGAGCCCTGCGTGAAGTGGCTGTGGCTGGCATCCAGCGCCAGGCCGGCGAGGGACTGGCTCTTCAGGCCGAACAGCCGGCCGTCGTGGCCGAGCTGGACGGTGAAGCCCTGGCTGCGCTGGCGCGTGCGGGTCTGGTGGATGACGCCGTTGCATTTCTCGCCCGGCTCGTCCTGCAGCAGGGCCTGGGCGATGCAGCGCCATCTCGGGAACGGCGTGTTGGCCGCGCTCTCGCCGGCCGCGGGGAAGCCGCTGTAGCCCGCGGCCGCGAGGGCGGCGCGCTCGGCGGCGTTGGGCTGGTAGAGCGACTGGTCGAGCGCGTCGTCGTTGAGGTCGCCGTTGTAGGTGGCGGTGGTGATGCGCCGCGCGTAGGCGTGGCCGCCGAGCGTCCACTGCGCGTCCAGGCTGTGCGACAGCGCGAGGTTGAGCAGCACCGAGCGGTTGCGCGTGATGTCGGGCCGCGTGTAGACGCTGGCGCGGTCGCGTTCGAGCAGCTGCTGCGCCTGCAGGCCGTTGCCGTGCAGCCGGGTGCGGGCCAGCGCCGCGGTCAGCGTGAGGTCGGTGTCGCCGCTGCGCTGGCCCAGCTTGGCGAACAGCTGGCTGGCGTGGGACGGCGAGTCGGCCCGCCAGCCGCGCTCGTCGAACTGGTGGCCGGTGACGAACCAGTGCCGGCCGTCGGCCGCGCTGCCGCCGTGCTCGAACTCGACGGCGCCACGGCGGTGCGAGCCGGCCAGCGCCTGCAGCGACGTGCCCGGGTGCTTGAGGCCGTCCTTGGTCTGCACGGCCAGCGCGCCGCCCAGCGTGTTCAGGCCGAACAGCGGGTTGGAGCCGGGGTTGAGCGACAGCGACGCGATGGCGGACTTGGGGATGAGATCCCAGCTGACGACGTCGCCGAAGGGTTGGTTCAGCCGCACGCCGTCGAGATAGAGCGACAGACCTTGCTGCGTGCCCAGCAGCGGCGAGGCGGTGTAGCCGCGGAAGTTGACGTCGGGCTGCAGCGGGTTGCCCTGCACCTCGTTGAGGTGGACGCTGCCCAGGCGCCGGTTCAGGAAGCTGGCCAGGTCCGGCGCCTGGCTGCGCTCGATGTCCACGGACCGAGCGGTTTGCACATGCGCCGGGATCATGTCGCGCGCCACGTCCACGCCCGGCACGGGCGACAGCGCGACGACCTCGACGCGCTCCAGCCGGACTTGTGCCTGGGCGACCGCAGGCACGGCCAAGGCCAGCGCGGCCCAGCGGAGCCGCTGAAAGGCGCGCTGCTTCATGACGCTCAGCGCACCACGACGCCCCAGGGCAGCTTGCCCACCGCCACGTCGGCCACGCGCTGCAGCGTCTCGGTGTCGATGACCGACACGGCGCCCGAGCGGCCGCAGGCGACGTAGAGCTTGCGGCCGTCCGGCGTCAGCGCCATGTTCCACGGCCGCTGCCCGACCGGGATGGTGGCGACCAGCGCCATGCGCTCCACGTCCAGCACCGACACGCTGGCGTCGCCGCCGTTGGAGATGAAGACGCGCCGGCCGTCGGGGTGCACGCTGATGCCGTTGCTCTTGGGCCCGGCCATGAGCTTGTCGCGCACGGTGAAGCTCTGCGTGTCGATGACGTAGATCTCGCTGGACATCTCGGCCGCGACGAAGGCGCGCCGGCCGTCCGGCGAGAAGCCGATGCCACGCGGCCGCGTGCCCACGGGGATCTGCGCGACCTGCGCGCGCCGGTCCACGTCGATGACGTCCACGGCCCCGCCTTCCTCGGCGCTGACCAGCACCCAGCGCCCGTCGGGGCTGAAGACGGCGTGCTCGGGGTTCTTGCCCTTCACCTTGACGGCGAAGCTGCGTGCCTGCGTGCGCGTGTCGACGAAGACGACCTCGTTGGCCTCCTCGACGGCGGCCACCACCCAGCGCCCGTCGGGCGACTGGCCCAGGCCTTCGGGCGACTCGCCGAGCGGGATCTCGCCGGCCAGGCGGCGCGCCGCCAGGTCGATGACGACGAGGCGGTTGCCGGGCTGGTCGCTGACGTAGGCGCGCCGGCCGTCGGGGCTGATGACGGTGCCGCGCGGCTTGGCGCCGGCGGGCAGCTCGTACAGCACGGCGTCGGTGGCGGTGTCGATGACGCTCAGCGTGCCCGAGCCCTCGTTGGGCACATATGCCAGCGGGCCGGCCTGGGCGATGGCCGCGGCAACCAGGGTCAGGGCGGGCAGGGCGTGGCGCATCGAGGTCCTCCGGGGTCAGAAGCGGTAAGTGGCGTTGGCCGAAGCCAGCCAGGTGCGGCCGGGCGCGGGTTCGAAGAAGCGGCCGTTGCCGTCGTTGACGATGACGGAGCCGGCGTAGCGGCGGTCGGCCAGGTTGTCCACGCGCAGCAGTGCGCCGAGGTCCCAGGCGCCGAGGCTGAGCTGGTAGCCCGCATAGGCGGCCACGGTGGCGTAGCCCGGGGCGGCGTCGCTGTTCAGGTCGTTGACGTCGACCTTGCCCAGCGCGCGAGCCTCCGCGCCGAAGCGCCAGCCGCCGGCGGGCTGCCAGGTGACGGCGCCGAACAGCGCCGTGCGCGCGATGCCGGGGATGCGGTTGCCGGCGGCGACCGGCGTGCTGGCGGCGGCGCAGGGCGTGGCGGCGCAGGTCAGGAAGCCGTCGCGGTAGCGGGCGTCCAGCCAGGTGGCGGCCGCCTGTGCCTGCAGCGTGGGCGCGAGCTGCCAGCTGCCCGAGGCCTCCAGCCCGCGGCGGCGCGTGGCGCCGGCGTTCTGGAAGGTGGCGCGGCCACCGGCGTTGGTCTGCGTGACGATCTCGTTGTCGGTGCGCGTCTCGAACAGCGCCAGCGTCAGCTCGGCGCCGGCCCCGGGGCGGGCCTTGATGCCGGTCTCGACGCTGCGGCTGCGCGAGGCCTGCAGCGCGAAGTTCATGCCGGTGAGGCCGCTCGCGCGGTAGGCCAGCTCGTTCAGCGTGGGCGTCTCGAAGCCGCGGCCGGCGGTGGCGTAGACGCGCAGCGTCTCGCTCAGCGCGTAGCTGGCGCCCAGCACCGGCAGCGTGGCGCCGTAGCGGGCCGCGCCGCTGTCGTCGGGGTTGGTGCGCGTGACGTAGGCGTCGGCGGAGTTGAACTTGACGGTGGCGCGGCGCACGCCGGCGTTGAGCAGCCAGGCCGGCGTGGGCCGCCATTCGGCCTGCAGGTAGGGGTCGGCGTTGCGGACGCGGTTGGTCTCGTCGCGGCGCAGCGCACCTTGCACGCCGAGCTGCGTGCCGATGAAGTTCTGCGTGCCCATGCGGTGCTCGCGCAGCGTGTCCGCGGCGATGCCGGCGACGAGGCTGGCCGTCCCTTCACCTAACTCGCCCTTCCAGCGCCAGCGCAGGTCGGCGCCTTCGTAGTCGCGCGCCAGGTCGATGACGCCGCCCGGGTGCAGCGCGTTGCCCTGCGTCGTGGTTGGGATGGCCTGGAACTGCAGCGTCGTGCGGTGGCCGCGGTAGACCATCAGGCGCAGCGTGTTCGCCGCGTCGATGCCGTGCTCCAGCACCAGGCCGCCCTGGGTCTGCTGCATGGTCTTGCGGGTGTCGAAGCTGATCGCCACGGGGTCGACGCCGCGCGGGTCGGCCTGCCACTGGGCGCGCGTCAGGCCCAGCGGGTCCTGCGCCTCGGGCAGCTCGACGCTGTTGGCGACGAGGGTCAGCTGGGTGTCGGTGCCGAGCTTCCAGTTCAAGCGCGCGTTGGCCAGGCGCCGCTCGGCCGCGCCGTGCCGGCGGTAGCCGTCGGTCTCGAAGCGGCTGGCGCCCAGCGTGTAGGCAAAGCCGCCCGTCTTGCCGCTGCTGCTGGCCGCCACGCGGCGCAGGCCGTCGCTGCCGAAGGCGATACCGGCGTCCACGCGCGGCGGGCCGGCGGGCGCTTCGGAGTAGATGCTGATGACGCCCCCCGAGGAGTTGCCGTACAGCGCCGAGAACGGCCCGCGCAGCACCTCGACGCGGCTCACCGTGCCGATATCGACGTTGGTGATCTGGCCCTGGCCGTCGGGCAGCGTGGCGGGGATGTCGTCCACGTACAGGCGCACGCCGCGGATGCCGAAACTGGCGCGCGCGCCGAAGCCGCGCACCGAGATCTGCACGTCCTGCGCGTAGTTCTGGCGGTCGCGCGCCAGCAGCCCCGGCACGGCGCCCAGGCCTTCGGAGAGGTTGACTTGCGCGCGGCCGGCGCGCAGCGCGTCGCCGTCGATGCGGTCGATGGCGGCCGGCACCTCGAAGGGCGTGGCGTCGGCGCGCGTGGCCGTGACGACGACGGGCGCGAGCACGGTGGGTTGGGCGTGGGCGGCGGCGGTGGCGCTGGTGGCCAGGGCAAGGGCCGTCCTTCGCGCGAGCGGCGCGAAATGTGGATGCATGAGAGGTCTCCGAGAAAGTGGGGCGCCCGGGTCAGGCCGGGCGCCAGGCCACCTTGTACTTGGCAAATATCTCGCCCAGCCGGCCGGCCTGCGTCAAGCCGTTGAGCGCTTGCTGCAAGGCCTCGGCGAGGTCGGTGGCGTCGCGCTTCACAGCCAGGCCCGCGGCCCAGCCGTCGCGCGGCGCGCGCGGCGACGGCAGCGGCTCGATGCGGTAGGCGTCGTCGCCGGCCAGCACGCTCTCCAGCTCCGAGGCCAGGCCGGCGGCAGCCGCCACCTCGCCGCGCTGCAGCGCGCGGGCGGCCTCGCAGCCGTCCTTCCACTGCGTCAGCAACTGCTCGCGGTAGGCGCCGCCGTCGGCCCCGATCAGCAGCCAGCCGGCCAGCGTCTGGCCGGGCACCGCGACGCGGCGTGTGCCGAGCTGGGACAGCGTCTCCAGCCGTGGCAGCTCATCCACACGCCGCGCCAGCATGACGCGCTCACGGTAGTAGGGGCCGAAGATGTGCGCCTGCGGCGTGGCCTCGATCAGCGGGCGGTCCACCGGCACGTGCAGCAGCACGTCGGCCGGGCCGTGGCCGAGGTAGTGGCCCTTCCAGACCATGTTGCGCAGGTCGTCGGCCATGTTCTCGTCGGCATGGAAGGGCAGCGGCGCGAACTTGACGCCCAGCGCCTCGGCCAGCGCCTGGCCCAGCTCCACGTCGATGCCGCGGCCCTTCACGTGAAAGGGCGGCATGTCCTCGTACAGGCCGACGATGAGGCGGCCGCGTTCGCGCACCTGGGCCAGCGTGGCGGCGCCGGCGCCGTGGCCCCAGGCGGCCGCGGCGAGGCCGCCGGCGAGCAGGGTACGCCGCTTCACAGCGGCTTCTCCCGGCGGGTTTCGAGGTAGGCCTTCACGGCCCAGATGGCTTCCTGCGTGAACGTGCCCTCGAAGGGCGGCATGTAGACGGCGCCGTTGCGGCTGCGGCCCTGGCGCACGGTGGTCAGGAAGTAGTCGTCGTTGTCCTTCACGCAGGCGGCCTTCTTGGTGGTGTCCTTCTGCGTGGCGCAGTCGTTGTCCAGCCGGCGCAGGTCGGGCGCGATGCCGCCGGAGATGGCCTCCAGCCCGTGGCAGCGCGCGCAGTTCTGGTTGAAGGCGGAGCTGCCGATCTTGATGGCGGCCTCGTTGCCGCGGTAGGGGTTCTCGGCGCGCCAGCCGTCGCCGAGCTGCGGCAGGCTGGCGGTGTCCACGGCCTGGGGCGTCACGTCGCCATGGGCCCAGGCCTGCACGGTGGCCAGGGCGGCCGCGAGGCACAGGCCGCCAGCGAGGACGAGGGGGTGTCTGAGTTTCATGGGGCTTGTCTCCGTCGTTGTCGAGGTCTGGGCCCGTCAGGGCTCGATCAGGTTGCTGCAAGCCACATGCCAGCACCGCATTGCTCCAACTTGGCACAGTCCGCGGCCCCGCGCTTGACCGGCGTCAATGGACAGGCGGTGCGCTTTGGGACACGATGGCCACCGACCCAGACCAGCGCAGCACCGATCGCGCGGCCCACGGAGACAAGCCTGTGGGAGGCAGGCAAAGGAAGCCTCTATGTCCATCGAAACCGAAGGGCCGCCGGGCCCGGCACCGCTGGCGCCGCCACGACAGGCTTTCATCGAACGCAGCCACCAACGCAGCGAGGCCCTGGGGCTCAAGCGCCACGAGAAGTCCGTCTTCGACCCGATGGTGCGCAGCGACCTCAACCTCGCGCGCGAGCGCAACCAGCGCCTGTACACGCACGCCGCGCCGGTCATGCAGCTGCTCTACGAGCAGATCGTCAACACCGAAAGCATGATCGTGCTGACCGACGCCCAGGGCACCATCCTGCACGCCGTCGGCGACGACAGCTTCCTGGCCCGCGCCCACCGCGTGGCGCTGACGCCGGGCGAGAACTGGGCCGAGCATGCCAAGGGCACCAATGCCATCGGCACGGCGCTGTTCGAGGAGGCGCCGACGCTGGTGCACGGCGGCGAGCACTTCATGCAGGCCAACCACTTCCTGACCTGCTCGGCCGCGCCCATCTTCGACCCGCGCGGCAACATGCTGGGCGTGCTGGACGTGACCGGCGACCACCGCGGCTACCACCAGCACACCATGGGCCTGGTGCGCATGTCGGCCCGCATGATCGAGAACCACTGGCTCTCGGACGACTTCAACAGCCGGCTGCGCCTGCACTTCCACAGCCGGCCCGAGTTCATCGGCACGCTGCTCGAGGGCATCCTGGTGGTCGCGCCCGAGGGCCGGCTGCTGGGCGCCAACCGCGCCGCGCTGGACCAGCTGGGCATCAGCGGTGCCGAGCTGCGCGCGCGCAGCCTCTCCAGCCTGCTCGGCACGACGCCGGCCGCCGTGTACGACCACTTCCGCATGCCGATGTCGCCGCCGATGCAGCTGTGCCTGCCGACCGGCCAGACCTTCTTCGTCAGCGCACGCTTCGACTGGCCGTCGCGGCCGGTCGTCGCGGGCCTGCACACGGCCGGCGCCGAGGTGGTGGAGATGCGCGCGACGGCGCCCGCCACCGAGGCCGTCGCCGCGCCGGGCGCCGGCTATGCCAGCGGCGCCCAGCGCTTCTCGGGCCTGCAATACCTGCGCACCGGCGACCCGCAGCTGGAGAGCGTCATCCAGAAGGTCAAGCGCGTGCTGGACAAGGGCATCCCGCTGCTCATCCTCGGCGAAACCGGCACCGGCAAGGAGTTGCTGGCGCGCGCCGTGCATCACGACTCGGCCCGCGCTCGCCAGCCCTTCGTGGCCGTCAACTGCGCCTCCATCCCCGAGAGCCTGATCGAGGCCGAGCTGTTCGGCTACGAGGAGGGCGCCTTCACCGGCGCGCGGCGCAAGGGCGCCCCGGGGCGGCTGGTGCAGGCCAACGGCGGCACGCTGTTCCTGGACGAGATCGGCGACATGCCGCTGGCCCTGCAGGCGCGGCTGCTGCGCGCGCTGCAGGAGCGCAGCGTGACGCCGCTGGGCAGCACCAAGTCCATCGCGGTGGACATCGCCGTCATCGGCGCCACGCACCGCAACCTGCGCGAGATGATCGAGCAGCAGGCCTTCCGCGAGGACCTCTACTACCGCCTCAACGGCCTGGCGCTGCGGCTGCCGGCGCTGCGCGAGCGCACCGACCTGGAGGCCATCGTGCGCCGCATCCTGCAGGCCGAACGCCCGCAGGACCCGCCCGACCTCAGCCCCCAGGTGCTGGCCATGTTCCGCCGCTACCCCTGGCCCGGCAACATCCGTCAGCTGGCCAACGTGTTGCGCACGGCGGCGGTGATGTCGGCCGGCGAAGGCGTCGTCACGACGGCGCACCTGTCGGACGACTTCCTCGAAGAAATCCGCAGCCTGGCGGGCAGCCTCACACCGCCCCCGCCACCGCCCGCCCTGGCCATGCCCTGGCCGGCGCAAGAGAGCATGGCAGCGCCGGCTTTCGATGCCTCGCCGGCCCGGCTGCCCGCTGCGCCGGCCGCCGCCGAGCCGGCGGCCGCACGCACGCTGGGGCAGGCCGAGATCGACATGATCCGCGCCACGCTGGACGCGGTGGGCGGCAACATCTCGCTGGCGTCCAAGCAGCTGGGCATCAGCCGCAACACCATCTACCGCAAGCTGCGCTGGCACGCGGCCGAGCCCGAGCCCGAGCCCGAGGCCTGAGCGCCCGAACGTTGTGCCGGGGCCTCAGCAAGGGCCCCGGACTTTCCCGGGGGAGTGGCTGCGCCGCGCTGTGCCGATCTGGAGCAAAACCCCCGATTGACGACCACGGCCGGCAAGGCACGGGTCTTGCACCCCCGGGGACATCGTCCAGTTGACCTTGCTCCCCATGAAGCTCCTTGTGCTCGGCTCCGGCGCGGGCGGCGGTTTCCCGCTGTGGAACTGCCACTGCCGGCAGTGCAGCGCCTGGCGCCGCGGCGACCTCGACGCCAGCGCGCGCACGCAAAGTTCCATCGCCATCTCCCAGGACGGCCGGCCAGGCGACGGCTGGCTGCTCGTCAACGCCTCGCCCGACCTGCCCCAGCAGCTGCGCGCCACGCCGGCCCTGCAGCCGGGCCACGCGGGCGACGTGCCCATCCGCGCCGTCGTGCTGCTGGACTCTCGGCTGCACCATGTCGCGGGCCTGTTGAGCCTGCGCGAGAGCCGCGAGCTGGAGGTCTACGCCACGCCGCTGGTCTTCGAGGACCTGACGGCCGACCTGCCGCTGCTGCACGTGCTGGAGAGCTATTGCCGGGTGCGCTGGCGCATGCTGCCCATCGCCGGCGAGCGGCGCAGCGCGGCCTTCGAGATCCCGGGCTTCCCGGCGCTGAGCTTCGCCGCCGTGGCCGTGCCGGCGCGCACGCCGCGGCACGCGCGGCTGCGCGGCGAGACCGCCGGCGAATGCATCGCGCTGCAGGTGCAGGACCGGCGCAGCGGCCGGCGCCTGTTCCTGTCGCCGGCGCTGGCCGACGTGGGCGAGGCCGAGCTGGCCTGCATGCGCGAGGCCGACTGCGTCGTCGTCGACGGCAGCTTCTGGACCGAGCACGGCATGCAGGAGGCCGGCATCGGCACGCTGAGCGCCAGCGACAAGGGTCACCTGCCGCAGCGCCGCCACGGCGAGCGCGCCGGCATGATCGACGCACTGCGCGCCAGCGGCGCGCCGCGCAAGGTGCTCACGCACATCCACCACAGCAACCCCATCCTCGACCGCGGCGGGGCGCAGCGGCGCGAGTTGATCGAGCACGGCATCGAGGTGGCGCACGACGGCATGGTGATCGAGCTGTAACCCACTGAGGCTTCAGCCACTGCACACTGCGCCCCGGCCCTGACGGCCGAGGGAGAAAAACAGGTGGTGGATGTTTCGCGTGTGACGGCTGCCCGCTGGGGGCGCCGACGTTTCCTGGGCGGGATGCTGCTCGCCCCCTTTGCAGGTGCGGCCGGCGCCGCCGGCTGGATGCCTGGCAACGGTCCCCATGCGGTGGGCAGCAGTTGCATGCAGGCCGGGCCGACGGCGGCGCCGATGGCGGACTACCTCGTCGGCAGCTCGGGACCGCAGGGCTCGCTCTACCTGGACCAGCTGATCAGCGACCGCCAGGCCACGCTGGTGATCGACGTGAAGGTGCCCAAGGACTTTCCGTACGCCGGGCGCCTGGCCGGGCGCAGCTTGCCGACGGTGCTCACGGTGTTCTACCCGACGCCGGCCGACAACCCCCGGCCCGACTACACCTTCCCGGAGGAGACAGGCTGGTATCGGCTACCGCGCATGCAGCGGCCCGGCGAGGTGCCGCTGTTCGCGGACGAGCGGGCGCGCTATCCGCTGATCGTCCACTCCGGTGGAAGTGGCACGCATGGGTTGTGGCATATCGGCAAGCTCGGACACCTGGCTTCGCAGGGCTACATCGTGGTCGACATCTACCACGGTGACGGACGCACGCCGGGCGGCTTCGAGGTGTTCGCCCTGCGCAGCCTGGCCGTGCGCGCGGCACTGGACCACGTGCTGGCCCATCCGCATTACGCGGACCATATCGACGCCGAGCGCATCGGCGCCACGGGAACGAGCGCCGGCGGGCTGGCCGTGCTGACGCTGATGGGCGGCTTGAATCCCGCAAAGTCCGGCCTGTCCCTGGCCGATGAGCGCATCAAGGCCGGCTTCGGGGCCGTGCCTTGGGCCGGCATGGGCATGGCCGAGGCGCGGGACCGAGGTCTGCCGCCGGGGCTGTCCCTGCCGCTCTGGAATTTCGGCTTTGACTTCGCCGGCCTCGCCGCCGTCAAGCGGCCCTGGTTCGCCGTCAGCGGCGAGCTGGATCGCAACGTGCCGGCCGCCGACGTGCTGGCGGCCGCGCGCGCCATGGGCGGCCCGGCCTGGGTGGTGGAGATGAAGGGCCAGACCCACGGCTTCAGCGAAGCGGCCAACGTCGAGACGCGCGGCTGGGAGGCGGCCTTTTTCGACGCCCACCTGCGCAACGACGCCACGGCCCGCGCGCTGCTGCGCCCCGGTGCCCAACCCGCCGGGCCCGAGGCGCTCGGCCGTATGCGGCTGCATCCGGCCTGACCGATAGGGCGCTCAGCCCGGCGCCTTGACCCAGGCGTTGCACCAGCCGTTCTTGGCCACCTGCGCCTTGCGGCCGAACATCGCGCAGCTGCTCCATGCCTCGGTCGGCTTGGCCTGCCAGAACTGGCAGTTGGCGCAGTGCTGGCTGGCCTGGTGCTTGGGAAACTTGGCGGCGTCGACCTTGGTGGTGTCGTGCTTGTAGCCCAGGGCGACGGCGGTTTCGCTGGCCTCGTCGACGGGGTTGGCCTGGGCCGGCACCGCCGGGCATGCCAGGCAGGCCACGGTGGCCTGCAGCATGAAGACGCGGCGCGTGGGATGAAGGGTTTGCATCGCGTCCTCCGGTTTACTTGGCGAGCTTGAAGGCCCAGACCATGCCGCCCTGCTCGAGGTAGTTGACCTTCTTGGCCACGTCGCCACCCCACAGCGGCACGGCGCCGCCCCAGCCCGACACGACGCCGATGTACTGCTCGCCGCCCTGCTGCCAGGCGATCGGGGGTGCCACGACGCCGGAGCCGGTCTGGAACTGCCAGACCACCTTGCCGGTCCTGGCGTCCGCCGCCTTGAGCCAGCCCTCCGGCGTGCCCCAGAAGACGAGGTTGCCGGCCGTGGTCAGCACGCCGCCCCACAGCGGCGCGCCGTTCTTGACCTCCCAGACGATCTTGCCGGTCTTGGGGTCCATCGCGCGCAGCGCGCCGATGTAGTCGTCGTTCAGCGTCTTGATCGTGAAGCCGGCGCCCAGGTAGGCCGCGCCCTTCTTGTAGGCGATGGGCTCGTTCCAGATCTCCATGCCCCATTCGTTGGCCGGCACGTAGAACAGCTGGGTGTCGGGGCTGTAGGCCATCGGCATCTGGTTCTTGCCGCCCAGGAAGGAGGGCGCCGAGAACACCAAGCTGCCCTTCTTGCCGTCGGCCACGGCCGTCGGGTCGCCGGGGCGGTTCTCGGGCACGAAGTTCGGGCGGCCGGTCTTCAGGTCGACACCCGACGCCCAGGTGATCTTCTTGACGAAGGGGAAGGCGTTGGCGAGCTGGCCGTTGTTCGCATCGAGCACGTAGAAGAAGCCGTTGCGGTCGGCCTTGGCGCCCATGCGCTTGCCGTTCATGTCGAAGGTGACGAACTCGTTGACGCCGTCGAAGTCCCAGCCGTCGTTGGGTGTGCCCTGGTAGTGCCACTTGATCTGGCCGGTCTTCACGTCGATGGCGACGGTGGCGCAGCTGAACAGGTTGTCGCCCTGGCGCAGGTGGCTGTTCCACGGCGCCGGGTTGCCGGTGCCGAAGTAGGCCAGGCCCGTCTTGGCGTCGTAGGTGCCGCCCAGCCAGGTGGCCGCGCCGCCGGTCTTCCAGAGGTCGCCGGGCCAGCTCTGGCCGGGCGTGCCGGAGACGCCGTTCTCGCGCTTGCTGCCGTCCTTGTCCCAGGCATAGCCCATGTGGCCTTCGACGGTCGGGCGCATCCACACCATCCTGCCGGTCTTGGCATCGCGCGCCTCGACGCGGCCGACCACGCCGAACTCGCCGCCCGACACGCCGGTCAGGATCATGCCGTCGACGACGAGCGGCGCCGCGGTGGCCGAGTAGCCGGCGCGGTAGTCGTCGATCTTCTCCTTCCAGACCACGTCGCCGGTGGCCTGGTCCAGTGCGACGAGCTGCGCGTCCAGCGTCGCGAAGATGACGAGGTTGTCGTACAGCGCCGCGCCGCGGTTGACCACGTCGCAGCAGGGCATGATGCCGTCGGGCAGGCGGTGCTCGTACTTCCAGAGCTTGGCGCCGTTGGCGGCGTCGAGCGCGAAGATGCGCGAGTACGAGGCCGTCACGAACATCTTGCCGTTGTGGACCAGCGGCTGCGACTCCTGGCCGCGCTGCTTCTCGCCGCCGAAGGAGAAGGCCCAGGCGGGCACGAGCCTGGCCGCATTGCCGGCGTTGACCTGCTTGAGCGTCGAGTGGCGCTGGCCTTGCGTGCCCAGGCCCCAGGACAGCACTTCCCGGCCGGCCTTGGGCGACTCGTCGATCATCTGCTGCGTCACGGCGGCTGGCGCGCTGCCGGCGGCCAGCAGGCTGGATGCCGTGCACAGCAGGGCGGCGAGAGGCTTGAGTTGCATGGTGATGTCTCCTGTGTTGATGGGCTTCCGCGGCCATTCGTCGCGGCGCGGATGGCCGGCAACGGCGCAACATCCATGCCACGGGAAATCGCGGCGAGATGGAGCAATGGGCCGCGTCGCGCGGCCCGTGGGCAGGCGGCGCGCTGTGCCATGCTGCTCCAGACTGCAACAGGGGATGGGGGCTTTCCCGCGGCCGCGGCCCCCGCGGCGGGGCCGGGCGCGGCTGTGCGGGCCTGGCACGGGTTCTGCGTTGAAGGGCCTGCCAACACCCCACCGCAGGAGACACCCCATGACTGTTTACGCCGCACCCGGCGCCGCCGGCGCCAAGATCGCCTACAAGCCCCGCTACGACAACTTCATCGGCGGCAAGTTCGTGCCGCCGGTCGAGGGCCAGTACTTCGACGTGCTCTCGCCGATCAACGGCAAGGTCTACACGCAGGCCGCGCGCTCCGGCGCCCAGGACATCGAGAACGCGCTGGACGCCGCCCATGCCGCCGCCGCGCAATGGGCCGCCACGGCGCCGGCCGAGCGCGCCAACATCCTGCTGAAGATCGCCGACCGCATCGAGCAGAACCTGGAGCTGCTGGCCTACGCCGAGACGGTGGACAACGGCAAGCCCATCCGCGAGACGCTGAACGCCGACATCCCGCTGACGGCAGATCACTTCCGCTACTTCGCCGGTTGCGTGCGCGCGCAGGAAGGCTCGCTCAGCGAGATCGACGGCCACACCATCGCCTACCACTTCCACGAGCCGCTGGGCGTCGTCGGCCAGATCATCCCGTGGAACTTCCCCATCCTGATGGCGGCCTGGAAGCTGGCGCCGGCGCTGGGCGCGGGCAACTGCGTCGTGCTCAAGCCGGCCGAGAGCACGCCCATCAGCATCCTGGTGCTGGCCGAGCTGATCGCCGACCTGCTGCCCGCGGGCGTGCTGAACATCGTCAACGGCTTCGGCAAGGAAGCCGGCACGCCGCTGGCAACCAGCAAGCGCATCGCCAAGATCGCCTTCACCGGCAGCACGGCCACCGGCCGGCACATCGCGCAGGCCGCGGCGGCCAATCTGATCCCGGCCACGCTGGAGCTGGGCGGCAAGAGCCCCAACCTGTTCTTCGACGACGTGATGGCCGAGGACGACGCCTTCCTCGACAAGGCCATCGAGGGCCTGGTGCTGTTCGCGTTCAACCAGGGCGAGGTCTGCACCTGCCCGAGCCGCGCGCTGATCCAGGAAGGCATCTACGACCGCTTCATGGAGCGGGCGCTCAAGCGCGTGGCGGCCATCAAGCAGGGCAACCCGCTGGACACCGACACGATGATGGGCGCGCAGGCCTCGGCCATGCAGATGGACAAGATCCAGACCTACCTGGCGCTGGGCAAGGAGGAGGGCGCCAAGGTGCTGATCGGCGGCGAGCGCGCGCAGCTGGGCGGCGACCTGGCGGGCGGCTACTACATCCAGCCGACGCTGTTCCAGGGCCACAACCAGATGCGCATCTTCCGCGAGGAGATCTTCGGCCCGGTGCTGGCGGTGACGACCTTCAAGACCGAGGCCGAGGCGCTGCAGATCGCCAACGACACGCCCTACGGCCTGGGCGCCGGCGTGTGGACGCGCGACGGCAGCCGCGCCTACCGCCTGGGCCGCGGCATCCAGGCCGGCCGCGTGTGGACCAACTGCTACCACGCCTACCCGGCGCATGCGGCCTTCGGCGGCTACAAGGAGTCCGGCATCGGCCGCGAGACGCACAAGGACATGCTGGACCACTACCAGCAGACCAAGAACCTGCTGGTCAGCTACTCGCCGAACGCGCTCGGGTTCTTCTGAGCGGGCCTAGCGGCGGCGCCGTGCCAGCGGCACGGCGCCCAAGGCCAGCATCGCCAGCGGCAGCGACCCCGGCAGCGGCAGCTCGGTGGGTGCGCGCATGGCCACGCGCAGGTTGTCCAGCGAGGTCTCCTCGTTGCCGCCGCTGGCCTCGTGAGGCTCGGTCCAGCGCAAGGATGTGATGGCCACGTCCGACACCACGCCGATGAAGATCGGCGAGCCGTCGCCGCCGGAGATGGCCAGGTCCTGGCTGGTGCCGTCGCTGAACATGAAGGACAGCAGGCCCTGGTCCACGCCGGTGGAGCCGTTGCCCGGGATGGATTCGAAGGCCACGATGTCCAGCGCCGTGGCCAGGAAGGGCAGCGCGTACTGCGCCTGGTAGTAGGCATTGCCGAGGTTGCGCGGGCCGAAGGCCATGGCGGTGTGGTCGCCACCGAACACCTCCATGGGGCCGAGGTTGCTGGTGAGCGTGACGCCCGGCAGCACCGGCACGCCGGTCAGGTCGGTGCCGACGGCGTAGCCTGAGAAGTCCTGCGTCTGCACCGAGCCGCTGACGGCGCCCTGCCAGGCGGCCAGGCTGTTGTAGACGGACACGGTGGCGGCCTGCGCCGTGCCGAGGGCGGCCAGCCCGAGCAGGGTGGCAGCGATGAGGGGGCGTTGCATGGCGTTCTCCTGAAGACAGGTGCGCCATTGGGCGACCCGACCCTACCCGGCGCCCACCCCAAAGACTTGGGGGCGCCCCACGGATGCAGGGGGCGCCCGAGTCCGATGCCGGACGGCCTACTTTTGCCCCGTGCAGTTGGCGTAGAACGACGTCGTGGCGGGCCAGTCCGAGAACACGCCCAGCACGCCGATCTGTTCGGCCAGCACGTCCAGCACGCGGTACACGTCGCCTTCGCGCTTGACGGCGGCATCAAACGTCTGGAAGTAGAAGCCGTTGTCGCCGTCGGCCAGGATGCCGCTGCGCTCCAGCGTCCACGTGATGATGTCCAGGCCGGCGGCGCGGGCGTTGCGCGCGTACTGCGAGGGCAGGATGTTGCCGCTGGTGTCGGCCGTCAGCAGCGCGAACAGCGGCGGCGCGACGATGCGGATGCCGGCGGCGCGGTAGGCCTTGAGCTGCTCGAAGGTGGGCAGGTCGGCCACCACGTTGGCGTCGTCCAGGTAGACCGCCTGGCGGCCGAAGGCGGGTTCGTTGCGCACCCAGTACAGCACGTCGTTGATGTCGAAGCTCTGCGCCCAGACGTCGCGCGCCGGCACGCCTGCCGCCCTGTGCTCGTCGATCATCTTCTGCGCCAGCGCGGCCTGCGTGAAGCCGTCGAAGGGCATGGGCACGCTGGGCGACTTGAGCTCTGGCGTCATCTTCACGCCCAGCTGCTTGAACAGGGCGATGGCTTCCTTCAGCGTCAGCAGCGTGCCGCTGGTCGGGCCGGCGTTGATGTCGGTGCGGAAGTTGGGCGTGCCGGCCATGTACTCGGCCACCGTGCGGCCGCGCGGGTTGGCGGCGTCCATCTTGCCGCGCAGGGTCTTGAACTCGGCCAGCGTCAGCTCGCTGGTACGGCACTCGGCCGCGGCCGGCGCGACCAGCGTGCCAGCGGCGTCGAACACGGCGGGCGTGAAGGGCTTGACGCACTTGCTCGCCAGCGGCGTGGCGAGGATGTTGGTCGTCGTGTGCAGGTCGTTCTGCGCATGGCGGCAGACGAGTTCCTTGTCCTTCGTGAAGGTCACGTCGCACTCGACGATGCCGGCGCCCATGCGCGCCGCGGCTTCATAGCTCTCCTTGGTGTGCTCGGGGAATTGCAGCGCCGCGCCGCGGTGGCCGATGGAGAACAGCGTCGGCTTGAAGTGCTCGCGCGTGGCGGCGCAATGCTGCAGGCGGCGCTTGAGGTTGCTGTCGGCCATGTCGCCGGCGAGGAAGAACGGGCGCGGGCCGAGCTGCACGCTGCCGATGGCGTTGCTGTTCGGGCCGCCGCGGCGGTCGGCGTCGAAGTCGTGGGCGCAGGCGGGCAGGCTGGCCGCGGCCAGGGCCAGCAGCGCAAGGCGGGTGAAGAGGTGGCGCATGGAGTCTCCAGTGGATGGGCAGGCGGCACGCTAGGCAGGCCGCATGATGCCCGTGTGACAACGGGCCTCGCATCTGGAAGTTAGGGGGCGGCCGGCACGCGCCGCCGGCTCACGGCGCGGCGTAGGGTCCGGCGCGCAACGCGTCGGCCAGGCCGCGCCGGTTCTGCTGCAGCGCGACCATGCTGAAGTGGATGTGGCCGCTGCCGGGCGACAGGCGCCGGATGGCGTCGATCTGGGCCAGCACCTCGTCGGGCTGCCAGCTCTGCGGCGTGTCGTTGATGCGGCTGGTGAACAGGCCGGGGTGGATGGGCCGGCCCAGCGGGTTCAGCGCGCGCCAGGCTTGCAGCAAGGCCTCGAACGCCTGGGGCGCCTGCGCACGCGGCCAGTAGAGCTGCGGCGCGAGGTAATCCATCCAGCCCTCGCGCAGCCACAGCTCGACGTCGGCATACAGCTTGTCGTACTGGCTGAACCCCGCGATGCCCGCGGGGCGCATCGCCGGCTTGGGAATGCCGAAGGGGCTGACGCCGACGCGTGTGCCGGGACGCACCTCGTGGGCCAGCGCGTACATGCGTTGCACCAGGCCGTTGACGCTGTAGCGTCGCCAGTCGTGGCGGCCCAGCGACCCGCCCTTGGCGACATAGCGCTGCCAGCTCGGTTCGTCGGGGAAATCGACCTCCTGCTTGGTGGCGGGGTCGGTGATCGGGTAGGGGTAGAAATAATCGTCGATGTGGATGCCGTCGACGGCATAGCGGCTCAGGATGTCGCGCACGACGGCCAGCGTCTGCTCGGCAGCGGCCGGGTCGCCCGGGTCCATCCAGAGCTGGTCGCCGTAGCGCTTGACCCAGTCGTGGCTGCGGCCCACGTGGCTCTCGGCCAGCGCGGACTTGGCCGAGCTGTGGCGCGCACGGTAGGGGTTGATCCAGGCATGCAGCTCCAGGCCACGGGCGCGGCATTCGGCCAGCCAGACGGCCAGCGGGTCGTAGCCCGGATGCCTGCCCTGGGTGCCGGTGAGGTACTCGCTCCACGGCTCCAGCTTGGACTCGTACAGCGCGTCGGCGCTGGTGCGCACCTGCAGGATCAGCGCATTCAGGCCGATGCGCTGGGCGGTGTCGCACAAGGTCTTGATCTCGGCCTGCTGCTGCTCGGCCGGCAGGCCCGGCTTGCTGGGCCAGTCGATGTTGGCGACGGTGGCGATCCACGCGGCGCGCCATTCGCGCGGCGGGGCCGGCGGCAGGGCGCTCGACGCGGCCGGCGCCGCCGGCGTGGCGGCCAGCGCTGCCTCGCCCGGGGTCAACGGGGCCGGCGCAGGCGGCGTGGCGCAGGCGGTGAGCAGCGGGACGCTGGCCAAGCTCAGGAGTTCGCGACGTTTCATGGTGGAGCCTTCCCAACGGGTTGTAGTCAAAAGGGTCGCGCGCGGCGCTAGACCTTGATGAACCAGTGCTTGCGGTACATGAGCCAGGCGACGCCGTACATCACAAGCACAAAGGCGATGGCGTGCAGCAGCGAAGCGTTGACGGGCGCAAGGCCACTGCCTCGCAGCGGCGCATACAGCGTGCCGCCGAGCGTGCGGCCGTCGGCGAGCCTGATGACGTAGAGCATCTTGGCGACGAAGCCCGACAGCACGAACAGGAACAGCGCGTTCATGCCGAACACGACGAGCGGGTGCAGGGCTTTCTCCCAGCGCGCGCGGGCCAGCGGCTGCGGCATGGCATCCAGCAGCCAGTGGAAGGCGGCGAACACGAGCAGCGCCCAGCCGGCCATGGCGAAGACGAACGACGGCGTCCACAGCGACTTGTTGATCGGCATCAGCCAGGCATCCAGCACCTGGCCCAGCCACAGCGACGCCAGGCCGGCCATGACCCAGGTCATGGTCTTCTCCGCAGGCTGCTTCCTCGACGCCAGCACATAGCCGGCCAGCACGCCCAGCAGTTGCGTGGACACGGCGGGCAGCGTCGACAGCAGGCCCTCCGGGTCCCAGGTCCTGGCCTGCTTCCACAGGTGGCCGTCCATCAGCAGGCGGTCCAGCCAGGAGGCGGCGTCCTTGCCCGGCTCCAGCAGCCCCGTGTGGATGACGCCCTCGGCGTCGGGCACCGGCAGGCACAGCTGCGCGAGTGAATAGACCGCCATCAGCAGCACGGCCCACAGCGCCACGCCGCGCACGCCGCACCAGATGACGATGGGCGCCGCGGCCAGTGTGCACAGGCCCAGCCGCTGCAGCACGCCCGGGATGCGCACGCTGCTGAAGTCGAAGCCCGGAATGAGGTTGAGCAGCAGGCCGATGCCGATGATGACGACGGCGCGGCGCCAGGTGCCGAGCAGCAGCGCGGCCTTGTCGGCACCGCCTTGTGCGCGGCGCGCGAAGCTGATCGTCATCGCCATGCCGGAGATGAAGACGAAGAAGGGAAAGACCCAGTCGGTGAAGGTCCAGCCATGCCACTTGGCGTGCAGCAGCGGCGCGTACACATGGCCCCAGTCGCCGGGGTTGTTGACCAGCAGCATGGCCGCGATCGCGAAGCCGCGAAAGGCGTCGAGGCTGAGCACCCGCTTGTTCACTCGGCCTTCTTCCCGAAGCCTTCCGGGACCTTGATCAGCGCGGCCATGACGAAGCTGGGCACGGTGGCCACCAACACCCAGGCGAAGAAGGGCACGTAGCCGATGTGGTCCTGCAGCCAGCCGCTCCACATGCCGGGGATCATCATCCCAAGCGCCATGAAGCCCGTGCAGATCGCGTAGTGGGCCGTCTTCTGCGGGCCGTCCGCCACATGGATCATGTACATCAAATAGGCCGTGAAGCCCAGGCCATAACCGAACTGTTCGACGGCGAGCGCCGCGCTGATCACGGCCAGGCTGGTCGGGTGCGTCAGCGCCAGCAGCAGGAAGGCGACGTTGGGCACGTGCATGGCCAGCACCAGCGGCCACAGCGCGCGCTTCAGGCCGATGCGGGAGATCACCCAGCCGCCGGCCAGGCCGCCCAATGTCAGCGCCGTCAGGCCCACCGTGCCGTAGGCGATGCCCACCGCCTTGGTCGACAGCCCCAGGCCCCCTTGCTCGATCGGGTCCAGCAGAAAGGGGCTGGCGAGCTTGAGCAGCTGCGCCTCGGGGAAGCGGTACAGCAGCAGGAAGCCCAGCACGACGGCGATGCCGGGCTTCCTGAAGAAGCTGGCGAAGACGGCGAAGAACTCGCTGGCGAGGCCGCGCGCCGCGCTGCGGCCGGGGCCGCGCACGTCGGCCGCGGGGGTGGGCAGCACCAGCGCGTGCCAGGCCGCCAGCACGACGAACAGCCCGCCGAGCACCCAGAACACGGCCGTCCACGCCTCGACGACGCTGCCGGTGCGCTCGGTCAGTTCACCCGCCAAGTAGACCAGCCCGCCCTGGCCGCCGATGTTGGCCAGCCGGTAGAACGTCGAGCGCACGCCGACGAAGGCGGCCTGGCTGTGCTGGGGCAGGGCCAGCATGTAGTAGCCGTCGGCGGCGATGTCGTGCGAGGCGGACGCAAAGGCCATCAGCCAGAAGACCGCGAGCGAGAGCTGGAAGACCTTCTCCGTCGGGATGGTCAGCGCAACGCCCGCCAGCGCCGCGCCGACGAGGAACTGCAGCACCGTCACCCAGGAGCGCTTGGTGCCGAACAACTCCGCCAGCGGTGACCACAGCGGCTTGATCACCCAGGGCAGGTAGAGCCAGCTGGTGTAGAGCGCGATGTCGGTGTTGGAGATGCCGAGGTTCTTGTAGAGCACCACTGACAGCGTCATGACGACGACATACGGGATGCCCTGGGCGAAATACAGCGTGGGGATCCACGCCCAGGGCGAGCGCTCGGCCGTGTTCACGCGGCCAAGGCCTTGCCCACGTTGCCATCGGCCCGCTCGAGCAAGGCTTGGGCCTGGCTGACGCCCACGCCGCGCTTGAGCATGACCAGCGCCGTCTTCACATGGTGGTCGCATTGCGCCAGCGCCGCCTGCGCATCCGCCTCGCTCGCGCCGCTGGCGCGCACGGTCAGCGCGAGGGCCCGCTTCACGAGCTTGGCGTTGGTCGCCTTCAGGTCCACCATCAGGTTGCCGTAGACCTTGTTGAGCCGCACCATCAGCGCCGACGAGAACGTGTTCAGCGCGATCTTCTGCGCCGTGCCGGCCTTCAGCCGCGTGCTACCGGAGATCACCTCCGGCCCGGTGTCCAGCACGATGCCGATCTCGGCCTGTTGCGCGACCGGCGCGCCGGGGTTGTTGGCCAGGCCGATGGTCAGGCTGCCTGCCGCACGCGCGGCTTCGATGGCGCCCAGCACATAGGGGGTGCCGCCGCTTGCCGCCAGCAGCAGGGCCACGTCGTTGGGGCCCGGGTGGAGCGCGGCAAGGTCTGCGGCGCCCTGCGCACGGTCGTCCTCGGCGCCCTCGACGGCGACGAACATCGCGCCGCGGCCGCCGGCGATCACCGCGACGGCACGCTCGCGCGGCCAGGAGAAGGTGGGGTAGAGCTCCACGCTGTCCAGCACGCCCAGGCGGCCCGACGTGCCCGCGCCCGCGTACAGCAGCCGCCCGCCGGCGCGGATGCGCGGCAGCGCGGCGTCCACCGCTGCGGCCAGTTGCGCTGCCGCGGCCTTGACGGCGGCCACGGCGGCGGTCTGGTCGTCGATGAACGCATCCAGCAGCGCCGGCGTGGCGTAGGTGTCCAGGTCGGGATGACGGGTGCTCGGTGTCTCGGTGTTCAGCATGGGGTGCGGCGGCAAAGCTGCCGGACTCTAGCCGCTGGCACTGCGGCATGACGAATGCCACGCGCCATTGCGGCCATAACGGCAGGTAATCAGGGCCGCGCCGGGCCAGAGGGCCTTGCGCACCCCAGGGGCTGGGCAATGCCCGGCCTTGGGGGCACACTGACTTCTGCCGCTGGCTGTAAGGACTCGACGAGTCATTTCGACGCAGGCAGGCAAGTCGGTTCAGTCAGTTCAGTACCGACCTGTGGTGACCCCGATCTCAACCACTCATCTTTTTCTGGAGACCTCCATGAACGCATCCCTGAAGACCGGCCTCGGTATCGCTGCCGCCGCTGCGGCCCTGTTCGCCACCGCCGTGCCCACGACCGCTGCGGCGGCTGACGACGGCATGGTCAAGTGTTCCGGCGTCAACGGCTGCAAGGGCACCTCGGAATGCAAGACCGCCAAGAGCGGCTGCAAGGGCCAGAACGGCTGCAAGGGGCAGGGCTGGGTCAGCAAGAAGTCGGCCGACGAATGCACCAAGGCGGGCGGCAAGGTAGAGAAATAAGCCCACCCCCGGAGCGCTCACGCGCTCCCCCTCAAGGGGGGGGCAGCCAGTGGCCTGGCAGAGCCAGTTCCACGGCTGCTGCTTGATGGCGCGGGAGCCTTCGGCCCCGCGTCGATTCCTTCTGTCGATATGACTCAGATCCAAGGCTTCGGCCTCGGTTTGCGCGTCGAGCATTACGCCGCCTTCGAGGCCGGTGTCGATGCCGCCACGCGGCCCGACTGGCTGGAGATCATTGCCGAGAACTACCTCGTGCCGGGCGGGCCGCCGCTGGCGCATCTGGACCGCATCCGCGCGGACTATCCGCTGGTCATGCATGGCGTGTCGCTGTCCATTGCCGGGCCGGCGCCGCTGGACCTGGCCCACCTGCGCGAACTGAAGGCACTGGCCGACCGGCTGCAACCCGGCTGGGTGTCCGACCACCTGTGCTGGAGCGCCGACGCGCACAGCCAGTTGCACGACCTGCTGCCGGTGCCGCTCACGCGCGCGGCGCTGGATCATGTCGGCGGCCGCATCGCGCAGGCGCAGGACATCCTCGGCCGGCCGCTGGTGCTGGAGAACGTGTCCAGCTACGTGCGCTTCGCGGCCGACGAGATGACCGAATGGGACTTCATCGCGCAGCTGCTCAAGGCCACGGGCGCGCAGCTGCTGCTGGACGTGAACAACGTCTACGTCTCCGGCCGCAACCACGGCTTCGACCCGGTCGCCTACCTTGACGCCATTCCGGTCGAGCCGGTGCGCCAGATCCACCTCGCCGGCCACGAGGACCGCGGCGACATCGTCATCGACACCCACGACCACCCGGTGCGCGACGAGGTCTGGGCGCTGTACCAGCACGTCGTGAGGCGCTTCGGCGCCGTGCCGACCATGATCGAGCGCGACGACCACATCCCGCCGCTGCCATCGCTGCTGGCCGAGCTGGCCGTGGCGCGGCGCCTGGCCGCCGGATCATGAGCGTCATCCAGCAACAGCGGCGGCTGGCCGCCGCCATCCGCGACGGCGTCGAGCCAGACGGCCTGCTGGCCGGCGACTTCACGACCGGCCTGGCCGTCTATCGCCACGCCTACCACGCCCGCCTGGCCGAGGCGCTGGCCGACAACTACACGGTGCTGGCCCGCGCGCTGGGCGACGAGGCCTTCGACGCGCTGGCCCAGGCCTACATCGCCGCGCGGCCCAGCCGGCATCCGTCCATCCGCTGGTTCGGCGGCGAGCTCGCAAGCTTCATGGCCGCGGCCGGCGACGACCTCGTGCCGCATGCGAGCCTTGCCGACTTCGCCCGCATGGACTGGGCGCTGCGCGGCGCGTTCGACGCGGCCGAGGCGCCGCCGCTCGACCCCGCCACGCTGGCCGCGCTGGGCCCGGACGATTGGGCCAGCCTGGTGCTGCACCTGCACCCCAGCGTGCAGCGCGTGGTGCTCGCGCACGCCATCGAGCCGGCCTGGCGCGTGCTGCGTGAATGGGAGCCCGAATCCGGCGCCGCGCAGCCCGAGCTCGACGAGCCCGTGCCGCACGCCCACACGCTGCTGGCCTGGCGGCTGGATGGCGAAACCCGCTGGCGTTCGCTGGAGCCGCTGGAGGCTGCGCTGCTGCAAAGCGTGGCCGACGGCCTGCCCTTTGCCGTGCTGTGCGAGCGCGCCGCGGCGGAACTCGATGACGCCGAAGCGGCCGCACCGGCCGTCATCGGTGCGCTGCAGCGCTGGCTGGCCGACGGGCTGCTGCGCCAGCCTCGCTGACCCGGCACGCCGCCGGGGCATCGCCATCTGGCTATCCTCGGCGCTTCGTCTGCTTGGAGAACCTCACATGCCCCGTCGCCTGCTGGCCGCCCTGGCCGTTGGTCTGATCTGCACCGCGTCGCAAGCCGCCCTCAAAGTCGGCGCGCCGGCGCCCGACTTCAGCGCCGACGCGGCGGTCGGTGGCCAGGCCTTCAAGTTCAAGCTCGCCGAGGCGCTCAAGCAGGGCCCCGTGGTGCTGTACTTCTATCCCAAGGCCTTCACCAGCGGCTGCACCGTCGAGGCGCACCAGTTCGCCGAGGCGACCGACAAGTTCAAGGCCGTGGGCGCCACCGTCATCGGCATGTCCAACGATGACATCGACACGCTGAAGAAGTTCAGCGTCGAGGCCTGCCGCAACAAGTTCGCCGTCGCGGCGGACGCGGGCGGCAAGGTCATCAAGGACTACGACGCAGCGCTGAAGATGGTGCCCGGCAGCATGGCCGACCGCGTCTCCTACCTGATCGGCACCGACGGCAAGATCGCCGCCGTGCATGCCAGCATGAACCCCGACGGCCACATCGACGCGATGCTGAAGGCCGCCGAGAAGCTCAAGAAGTGATCGCCGGCCTCGGTACGGCGGCGCTGCTGGCCGCCTATCGGCGCGGCGAACTGTCGCCCGTCGAGGTCATGCAGGCGGTGCTGGCCCAGGCGGCGGCCCGCGAGGGCGAGCTGCATGCGCTGTGCGGCATCGACGCCGAAGGGGCGCTGGCGGCCGCCCGCGCCAGCGAAGCCCGCTGGCGCGCCGGCACCGCCTTGCCGCTGGACGGCGTGCCCGTCACGCTGAAGGAGAACATCGCCGTGCCCGGCGCTCCCTACCGACTCGGCACGGCCGCGACGGCGGAGGATGCGACCGCTGATTTCGAAGCCCCGCCCGCGGCGCGCCTGCGCGAGGCCGGCGCCATCGCGTGGGCCCGCACCACCATGCCCGACTACGGCATGCTGAGCTCGGGCCTGTCCAGCCTGTATGCCGAACCGGCGCGCAACCCGTGGGACGTGCACATGACGCCGGGCGGGTCGAGTGCCGGCGCCGCTGCAGCGGCGGCCGCCGGCTACGGGCCGCTGCACCTGGGCACGGACATCGGTGGCTCCATCCGCCTGCCCGCCGGCTGGTGCGGCCTGGTCGGCCTGAAGCCCAGCCATGGCCGCGTGCCCATCAAGCCGGGCTATGCCGGCCGCGTCGCGGGGCCGCTGACGCGCACGGTGGAGGACGCCGCGCTGATGCTGGCGGTGCTCGCGCAGCCGGATGCGCGCGACCCGACACAGCTGCCGCCGGGCCAGGTCTTGCCCCGGCCGCTGGCCCTGCGTGGCTTGCGTGTCGGCCTCTGGCTGGACGCGGGCTGGGGCGATGCGGTGCAGCCCGAGGTCGAGGCTGCCATCCACGGGGTCGCCCGGGCTTTCGAGCAGGACGGTGCCCTCGTCGAGCCGCTGCCGGCGTTCACGACACGCGAGATGGCCGACGGCATCGACCGCTTCTGGCGCATGCGCTCCTGGCTGGACATCTCGGCACTGCCACCCGAGCGCCGCGCGCGGGTGCTGCCCTACATCCTCGACTGGGTAGCGCCCGCGGCGCACTACGACGGCGCCACCGTGTTCCACGGCTACAGCCAGATGCAGGCGCTGCGCGAGGCGGCTCACGCCGCGTGCGAGCCCTTCGACTTCGTGCTGTCGCCGGTCGCGCCCATGCCCGCCTACCCGGCCCACCAGGCCAGCCCACTGCACGACCCGGCGCGACCCTTCGAGCACATCGCCTTCACGCTGCCTTTCAACATGAGCGAGCAGCCGGCGCTGGCGATCAATGCGGGCTATGCCGCTGGCGGTTTGCCGATCGGCCTGCAGATCATCGGCCGCCGCTTCGACGATGCTGGCGTGCTGGCGCTGGGTGCGGCTTGGGAAGGATTGCGGCCAGCTCAGCGCCCTTGGCCGTTCTGACGGGCGCGTCCTTCCCCTAGTCTGATGAGGGCGGTGGCCTGCGCCCGTCGCTAGACTGGCTGCGCGGGAGGAAGCTGCGATGTATCGAGTCCAACCGGCCGCCGCCAGCGTCCGCTGCAGGATGCATTCACTGGTGGCGTTAGGCGTCGCTGCGGCGCTGGTGTTGACCGGTGGCCCGGCGCTGGCGCAAGCCACAACCTTCCAATGCCCGGCGCTGGTCGCGAGCACGGCGCGCCAGCCCGCCTACCGGCCGGTGCCCGGACAGCCGCGCTGCGAGGGCTTTTACGTCAAGAACGTGTCCCAGCCGTTCGTGGAGCTGGTGTCCCTGACGCAGGCAGTGCCTGGCAGCTGGGCGGCCGGCAACGCAACCGGGCTGACGCTGCGGGCCAGCCGCCGGCGCGACACACACTTGCTCATCCAGCCGCTGCGCTCCAGCCCGCTCTACCGGGTGGATGCCCAACTGGCGCGCGATGCCGGCCTGGCCTGGGACGGCGCGCCGATGTTGCAGGCCACCGGCCTGACGCTGCGCGACCTGGGCTTCCTGGCGCTGGCCGGCGGCGCGGACCCGCCCGCCTTCGTGCCGGTGGACACTCACGCCGCCGGCACGCCGCCGGGAGACAAGGTCTACGCGGTGCTGCGGCCATCGGTGGCGGTGTCGGCGATGTCTTGGCGCGGCTACCGCCTGGCCGGCCCCGCGCTGCCGGACAGCGGCTGGCAGGCGCTCGCCGGCCCACCGCTGTTCGCCTGGGAGCGCGTCGCGCTGCCGATCCCGTGGCCCGCCGATGGCCGTGGCTTGCGCATCGACGTGCGCGCGCTCGACGGCCAGGGCCAGGCCCTGCCGCTGCTGCAGTTCGCTCTGCTTGCTGCCGACGATGACACCCCACCCTGAGCGCGACGCGTTGCTGGCGCGGCGCGAGGCGCTGGCCGGGCGCCTGTCGCAGGGCCTGCGCGACGAGGCGCCGCTGGCCACGCTGCAGGAGCTGCAGGCGCGGCTGCAGCTCGTCGATGCGCTCCTGGACACGCTAGGCCGCGGGGCCGGCCGCAGCCGTGCGTTCCGGCGCCAGGGCATCGCGCTGCTGGTCGTGGCGGCGCTGGTGTCGCTGGCCGCCTGGGTGCGCGTGCCGCGCGTGCCGTTCTCGCTAGAGCTCGAGGCGGGCACCGTGCAGCTGCGGCTGCCCGAAGCCGGCGTCTTGGGCGGCCAGGCGGTCGGCGGCGAGGTGCGTGCCGAAGGCTTCACGTCGGTGGCATCGGCCGATGCGACATGGGTAAAGCGTGCCCGGGACGACGGGGCCGGCGCGATGGCGTTGCGGGCGGAGCGCCTGGCGCTGGGCCGGGTCAGCCACGCGGCCGGCGCCGAGCTGCTCTTCGAGGGCGGATCGCCCGCCGTGCGGCTCGGGCTGGAGGGCGCGCCACATGCCGCCGAGCTGACGCTGGGCGGCGCGGTGTCGGCCAGCTTTGGCGGCGCGCCTGCCCAGCAGAGCCACTACGCGGTGGCCGAGTGGATCAAGCTGGGGGCCGGCAAGGCCGCGACATCGCTGTGGCTGCAGCGGGTGGGCGGTGCGGGCCTGCAGTGGCGCGGATTGCGACCGTCCGCGTTGCGGCTCGTCGAACGGCAGGCAGGCGCCGACGGCCAGGTGCGGCTGGCCTCATCGCTGCGCCAGGCCACGCTGAACCTGCCCGCCACCGAGCGTGTACTCAAGCTGGACGCTGGCAGCGGCCTGGTGCTGGACGGCCTGCGCGTCGACCGGTGCGAGGTGACGGTGGGCGACGCGGTGCGTATCCAGCTCAGCGGCTCGGCCGGCCACATCGGCGTGCAGACCGGCGACTTCGAGCAACGGCTGGAGCCCAGCTGGCTGGCGTACGCCGCCCACAACCACACCCTGGGCCTGCTGTGGAGCGCAGCCGGCCTGCTGTGGGGCATCAGCACATGGTTGCGCAAGCAGTTCGGCGACGCCTCCTGAAAGCCGCGCTGCTGTTGGCCGCGCTGGCGGGCGGCCGGGCTGCGGCGCAGGAGACGACGTTCCTGAGCGGCGAGGAGCTGGGTGAACGGCTGCGCGGCCTGCTGGTGTGGATCGCGGCCGACGACGTGGGGGAGCACGGTTTCGGCCTCATTGTGGGCGCGGATGCACAGCGCCTGTGGATCGTGACCGCGCGCCATGTCGTCGTGCGTACCGGCATGCGCGGCAGCGGCGAGGTCGAGCAGCCCAGCGCCCACATCCGGTTGCGCCTGTGCGGCGCGGGTGCCGCGACGCTGCAGGCCCACGCCTGGCCGGCTTGGGACCCGCGGGGCACCGACCTCGCGCTGTTGACGGTGCCACGGCCCGCGCAACTGCAGCTGGACCTGCGCGCGCTGGCCGCGCAGCCGGCCGGCGTCGGCGAGCCGGTGTGGCTGCTGGGCAGCAACGACGAGTGCAGCCTGGTGCCCGCCCGCGGCCAGGTGCGCGCGTCGGCAGACGACAACCACGACCTGCGCATCGACTTCGCCGGCGTGCGCGGTGGCAGTTCCGGCGGGCCGGTGCTGAGCGGGCGCGGCGTCGTCGGCCTGATGAAGTCGGCCGAGGACCTGACGACGACGGTGCACGACATCGCCGACGTGCATCAACGCGTGCAGGCGACTGCCGGCGCGCTGTGGCAGCTGGAGCCGACGCGCAACATCCCGCCCGGTGACCCGCAGGCCACGCAGGTGGACCTGGCCGAGACGCTGAACGGCTATCTGCTGGTGCTGAACAACGTCTGGATGCTGCTGCAGCAGCCCACCGTGGCACGGCCGACGCTGACCGACTACGTCGCGCGCTACAACGTGGCGCTGCGCCGCTTCCTGCGCGCCCGCGAGGCCCACGACGGCAGCCTCGCGCGCCACTGGCCGCAACCCGTGCTGCCCGCCTGGCGGGCGTTGCGCGAGCAGCTGTGGTCCGTGCACCTGCATTTCTGGCGCATCGACTCGCAGATGGCCGCCATCTACACCGCCCAGCGCACCAGCCCCGAGCTGCGCGCCCAGCTCGCCGAGCGCGCACCCGAGCTGCAGCGCCTGGAGCAAGACACCGCGCAATTCCTGCGCCTTTTGGCCAAGGAGCCTTGAACCATGTCCACGTCCAATCACCGCCACTCCCACCACCCCGGCCGTGCCCAGGCCGGCGCTGCGCTGCTCGCGCTGTCCCTGCTGTCGTCCTGCGGCGGCGGGGCGGAAGCGCTGATCATTCCGCTCTTCGAGTTCGGCTTCTCCGGCACCACCGGGGCCACGAAGGTGGATATGTTCTTCGTGCCCGACACCCCCACCTCATCCAGCGGCAGCTTCAGCGGCGTCAACGTGAGCATCAACGGCGCGCCGTCCATCCTCTATGACGGCACTTACGCCAACTGCACATTCACGCTCTCGTTGCACGCCGGCAGCGTCGCCGCGCCGATTGCCGCCGGCTACAACGGGCGCTTCCTGAGCAACGACAGCATCGAGCTGGCGCCCACCAGCGGCGCTGGCCTGCCGACGCTGACGCTCAAGCGGCTCGGCACGAGCCAGCGGCAGATGGGCTGCTGACGCTCAGGCGGGCTGCCTTGTGGCCGTCAGGGCCGCGGCGGCGGGTCCTGCGGCGACAGGCCGGCGGCCGTCAGGTCGGCGTTGACCAGCGCCCAGGCGGCGTCGAAGTTGTCGGCCCGCCGCACCGGGCGGCTGGCGCGCCAGATGTCCATCAACGCGGGCAGGCGCTCGATGCCGGGGATGCCCGGGCGCACGAGGAAGACGGTGGACAGCGCGACCAGCCCGCGCGAGGCGAAGCTGTCGATGCTGGCGCGCAGCTGGGCCATCGCGTCGGCATCCATCTGCAGGCTGCCGCGGATCTCCAGCAGGTCGCCGAAGCGGCGGTCCGCGGGCAGGCGCTTGCCGGCCAGCGCGATGGCGCGTTGCGTGGCGGCCATCAGCTCGGCATCGAAGGGCCCCTCGGCGAAAGACACCATCACGCGACCGTGCACGCCGATGCTGACGCGGCCGAAGCTGGGCTTGGCCATCGATCGTCGGGATGGAGGAAGGCTGGGATTCGGATTCATGATGGCTCGGTGAAACGATTTTGCACCGCTCGATGAAGGAGTTTGACCCATGTTGACTTTGTACGGCACCAAGGGTTCGGGGGCTGCCGCCGTCGAGGCCGCACTGGCCCGCGCCGGCATCGCCTACACCAGCGTGGATGCCGCATCCTGGAACCCCGGGCCCGGCTTCGATGCGCTGCTGCGTGTGAACCCGCTGGGCCAGATCCCGACGCTGGTCCTGCCCGACGGCACCGTGATGACGGAGAGCGCGGCCATCCTCATCCACCTGGGGCTGGCGGCCCCGCCCGGCCTGCTGCTGCCGGCGGACGCCGGTGCGCGGGCGCGCGTGCTGCGCGGCCTGGTCTTCATCACGGCCAACTGCTATGCGGCCATCAGCGTCATCGACTATCCCGAGCGCTGGTGCGAGCCCTGCGACGAGGCGATCAAGGTGCAGATCCGCGCGGGCACGCGGGCCCGGTTGCACGAGCACTGGCGGGTGTTCGCCGACGAGTTCGGCATCGGCTTCGATGCCGGCTCGCCGGGCGCCTTGGAGCTGCTGGCGACCGTCGTCTCCAAATGGTCCGGCGCGCGGGCGATGCTGCAGGCCGAGCGGCCGTCCTTCCATGCGCAGTTGCTGCGGGTGGAGCAGCATCCGGACGTCGCGCCGGTCCTGCGGCGGCATTGGCCCTGACTGCCGTCAATCGATCAGTTTTCAAGAAGCGCCGCAAGCGGCGGATGGGTCCAATGGCTTCTCCCCCACCCGGAGAAACCCATGAGCCTTCCCCATGCCCAAGTCGGGCCGGCCACCCGCCAGGCCGGCTGCTTCGCGGCACGCGTCGAGCGCTGGACGCGGCAGAGCCACCGCTGGCTGTCCCTCGTCTTCACGGCGGCCGTCCTCCTCAATTTCGCCGCCCGTGCCCTGCAGCCCGGCGAGCCGCCGCCGTGGATCACCTATTCGCCGTTGCCGCCGCTGTTCCTGCAGCTGTTCTCTGGTCTGTACTTGTTCGCATTGCCTTATCTGCGGCCGCGAGGCGGTGCAGGGCGCTGAGGCTCAATCGACCGTCTGCCGATAGCGCAACAGGGCCACGCCGCCGGCAGCGGCCAGGAAGGCCAGCATGGGCCACAGCTCCGGCAACAGCTCCGCGGCGCCGGCGCCCTTCAACATGACGCCGCGCACGATGCGCAGGAAATGCGTCAGCGGCAGCAATTCGCCCAGCGCCTGCGCCCACGGCGGCATGCCGCGGAACGGGAACATGAAGCCCGACAGCAGCATGGACGGCAGGAAGAAGAAGAACGTCAGCTGAAGCGCCTGCAGCTGGTTGCGCGCCAGCGTCGAGAACGTGAAGCCCACGCCCAGGTTGGCCAGCATGAAGACGCCGATCAGCGCCAGCAGCAGCGTGGCGCTGCCCACCATCGGCACGTCGAACAGCAGGAAGGCCGCACAGAGGATGACGCCCAGCTGCACGTAGCCCAGCACGACGTAGGGCAGGATCTTGCCGGCCATGACCTCGATGGGCCGCACCGGCGTGGCCAGCAGGTTCTCCATCGTGCCGCGCTCGCGTTCCCGCGTCATCGCCAGCGCCGTCAGCATGACCATGGTCATCGTCAGGATGGTGCCCACCAACCCCGGCACGATGTTGTAGCGCGACAGGCCTTCGGGGTTGTAGCGGCGCTGCACGCGCACCTCGGACGGCAGCGGCTGTGGCGCGCGGGAGGCCAGCGCGCCGCGCAGGTCGCGATTCAGCGCGGTGTTGCCCAGCTGGCTCAAGGCGGCGATGGCGTTGCCGCCCGCCGCGGGGTCGGTCGCATCGGCGGCGATCAGCACGGCGGGCCTTTCGCCGCGCACGATGCGGGCGCCGAACTCGCCCGGCACGACGACGAGGAACTGGATCTCCCCGCTTTGCAGCAGAGCGTCGCCGCGCGCTTCCCCGATGCCGCTTTCGACGACGCGAAAATAACCGCTCGTCTGCAGGGCCGCGACCAGGCTGCGCGCCATGGGGCTGCTGTCCTGCGACACCACCGCCGTGGGCAGGCCCTTGGGGTCGGTGTTGATCGCGTAGCCGAACAGCACCAGCTGCAGGATGGGCACGCCGGCGGCCATCGCGAAGGTCAGGCGGTCGCGCAGCATCTGCTGCACCTCCTTGAGCGCGATGGCGAATGTGCGGGCCAGGGCTTGCATCGGTGTCAGGTCGCGGCGAAGTTGTCGGTGGCCTGGTCGACGAGCCGGACGAAGGCGTCTTCGAGATCGCGCGCGCCCGCCTCCCGCACGATGGCCGCCGCGGTGCCGCGCGCCAGCACGTGGCCGTAGGCGATGTAGACCAGCTCGTCGCAGCGCTCGGCCTCGTCCATGTAGTGCGTCGACACGAGCACCGTGATGCCCTCCCGGGCAAGCTGGTGGATCTGGTCCCAGAACTCGCGGCGCGCCTTGGGGTCGACGCCCGCGGTGGGCTCATCCAGCAGCAGCAGCATCGGCTGGTGCAACAGGCAGGCGGCCAGCGCCAGGCGCTGCTTCCAGCCGCCGGACAGCGTGCCGGCCAGCTGCTTCTGGCGCGTGGCCAGGCCCAGGCGCTCCAGCGCGCCGTCGACGGCCGCGCGGCGATCGGGCATCGAGAACAGCCGGGCGACGAAGTCCAGGTTCTCGCGAATCGACAGGTCTTCGTAGAGGCCGAACTTCTGCGTCATGTAGCCCACCCGGCGCTTCACCTCGGCGGCCTGGCGGCGGAAGTCCAGCCCGAGCACGCGACCTTCGCCAGCGTCCGGCGTCAGCAGGCCGCAAAGCATGCGCAGCGAGGTCGTCTTGCCGCTGCCGTTGGGACCCAGGAAGCCGACGATGCGGCCGGTGGCGATCTGCAGATCGACCTCGGCGACGACCTTGCGGCCGGCGTAGGACTTGCTCAGCGCCTTCACGTCGACGGCAAGCGTCGCTCTTTCGGTTTGGTGTTCGGGTCGAGCGCCGGGCCGCCCCAAGCCGGCCCGGGCGATGTGCTTGCCGGTCGATCCGGCAAGCATCGCCGTCCCCTCGGGGGACCGATCGCGCGCGCCCGCGTTCAGCGAGGCGAGACTGGGCGAGGGGCTCTTCATCTCGTGACGTCCAGCGGCTGCCCTGGATGCAGGCGTTCGGCGTCGGCTGCGTTGACAGGTCGCGCCTCGACGAGGAAGACCAGCTTGTCGCGCTGCCCATTGGCGTAGATGACCGGCGGTGTGTACTCGGGGCCAGCGGCGATGAAGCTGATGCGCGCCGGGATGGCGGTGCCGCAGCCGTCGCAGCGCAGTTGCACCGGCGCGTCCAGCTTCAGGCCGCCCACCGCCGACTGCGGCACGTAGAACCGGGCTTTGCGGTTGGCCGGTGGCAGCAGCGCCAGCACCGGCTGGCCGGCGCCCACCCATTCGCCGGGGCGCATGAAGACGTCCTGCACGCGTGCCGGCATGGGCGCGCTCTGGCGCTTTTGCTCCACGCGCCAGGCCGTTTGCGCGCGGCCGCTCTGCGCGGCATCGGCCAGCGCGCGGGCGGCGCTGCGCTCGTCATCACGCGCCGGCAGCCGGCCCACCTGCATGGCGGCATCCAGCTCGACGACGCGGGCCCGCGCCTGGGCCAGCGCCGTCGCGGCGTCGTCCACGCGGGCCTTGGCCACGAAGCCTTGCGCCAGCAGCTCCTGCTGGCGGGTGTGGTCGATGCTGGCCAGGCGTTCGGCGGCACGTGCCTGGTCCAGCTGCGCGCGTGTGACGGCCAGCTCGGGCGCGCGCCGGCCCTTGTCGGCGTCCTGCGCCTGGGCGCGGGCGCTCCGGGCGCGGGCCTGCGCCTCGGCGTCGGCCGCCAGTTCGGGCGTGGCGTCCAGCTCGAACAGCGCCTGGCCCGCGGTCACCGCCTCGCCGGAGCGCACCGCCAGCGTCGTCAGCCGCCCGGCCACCGGCGGCGCGATGTAGACCAGCTCGGCCTCGGCATAGCCCGTCCAGCCGGCGTTGGGTTTGTCGCTGCAGCCGGCAAGCACGGCGATCAGCAGCACCACAGTCTTCATGGCTTTCATACCGGTTATCCGTTTCTCATCGCCGCTTGCGGGCCGAGCGCCGGCCCGCACTGGCGATGTGCTTGGGGCTCAATGCCGCAAGCATCACCGTCCCCCCCGGGGGAGCGGCCAAGGTACTCCTTGGACGAGGGGCTTCATCACACACCGCTTGCCAGGCCCAGCAGGGCCCATTCGATGCGCTGCTGCAGCGCGGCATCGGACAGCACCTCCTCGCCCACCCCGGCCAGCAGCGCCGGCGGCACGGCGTCGATGGACTGCATGCCGCCCACCAGCAGGATGGGCGCGACGACCGCACCCATCAGGAACGTGAAGCGCGTCAGCAGCGGCTGGGGCGGCAGGCGGCCGGTGTTCTCAGCCTCCTGCATCAGCGCCAGCAGCACACCCAGGTGCCGCGGCGCGTTGGCGCGCAGGAACTGCTGCGCCACCGTCTGGCCGCCCTGGGCGTCGGCCCAGACGCGCGAGATCAGCGGCCGGTGCTCGCGCACGAAGCGCGCGACGGTCAGCAGGGCGGCGGCCAGGCGCTGCATCACGTCGGCATCGCCCTGGATGTTCAGCGACAGCGCGCTGAACATCTCCTCGTAGTGGCGCTGCAGCAGCGCGCGCAGGAAGCCGTCCTTGCTGCCGAAGTGGTAATGGACCATGCCCGGATTCACACCCGCCGCGTCGGCCACGCGGCGCACCGACAGGCCCGCGCAGCCCAACGCCGGGTAGAGCGCGGCGCCGGCGGCGAGCAAGGCCTGATCCTGGTCCTGGCTGGGGCGGGGCATGTCGATAATTATTGGTCAAGTGTTCAGTAACTACAAGTTGCGGCAAAACGTCTCTTGCCATCGATGACTGCTTCACTAGCATGCAAGACCGTGACCCGGCCGCTCGGCGGCCGCCAAGGAGATCCCATGAACCTCGCTACCTGGATGCGTAGCTTCACCATCCGCACCCGCATGCAGGGCGCCATCGCACTGGTGCTGTTGATGTTCGCCGCGCTCGGCCTGACGGGCCTGCTCGGCGGCCGCGCGCTGATGGCGCTCAATGTCGACGTCACGACGCATGCCATGCACGACGTGCAGCAGCTCGGCACCATCCGCCAGGCCCTGGCCGAGGTGCGGCTGGAGGAAAAGCAGATGGTGATCGCCTACGAGGATCCGGAGCAGGTCAAGCAGTTCCGCCAGCGCTGGGAAGCGGCGGCGCAGCGGCTCCTGGTGGCGCTGCAGGACTTGCAGCAGGGCCGGCAGGAAGCCAACAAGGCCGTCGGCGCGGAGGCGCTGAAGTTCCTGCAGGACTACCGCGCTGCCGCCCAGCCGGTGCTGAGCCAGATCGAGGCGGGCGGCTTCGACACCGCCAAGGTGGCCGACCGCATGCTCAACCGCCCCAAGGCGGCCATGCGCGAGATCGAGCAGCGTGTCGAGCGCATTGGCGCCCTCATCGGTGAGCAGGCCAAGGCCAGCGAGGCCGAGTTCGCCAACGAAATGCGCCGCATCGCCTGGCGCTCGGCGGCCGTGCTGCTCATCGTCATGGTGCTCGTCGTGCCGCTGACGCTCATCAACTCGGCCACCATCACCAGCCCCATGCGCTATGCCGGCACGGTGGCCCAGGCGATTGCCGGCGGCAACCTGAACTGCGACATCCGCATCGTCGGCCGCGACGAGGCCGCCGAACTGCTGCGCGCGCTGGACTCGATGCAGACCAGCCTGCGCGGCCTGGTCAGCCAGGTCAAGGAGTCAGCACAAAGCATCGAGACGGCCAGCAGCGAGGTGGCCTCGGGCAACCAGGACCTCAGCCAGCGCACCGAGCAGGCGGCGTCCAGCCTGCAGCAGACGACCAGTTCGATGGAAGACCTGACCAGCGGCGTGCGCCATGGTGCCGATGCCGCCGGCAAGGCGCGCCAGCTCGCCGAAGGCGCCGCCGATGTGGCACGCCGCGGCGGCCGCGAGGTGGCCGAGGTCGTCACGACGATGGACGAGATCAATGCCAGCTCGCGGCGCATCGGCGACATCCTGGGCCTCATCGACAGCATCGCCTTCCAGACCAACATCCTGGCGCTGAATGCGGCCGTCGAGGCGGCACGCGCCGGCGAGCAGGGCCGCGGGTTCGCGGTCGTGGCCAGCGAGGTGCGGGCGCTGGCCCAGCGTTCGGCAGACGCGGCGCGCGAGATCAAGTCGCTGATCGCCGCCAGCGTGGAGCGCACCGAGGCCGGCGCGCGCCTCGTGCAGCATGCGGGCACGACGATGCACGAGATCGTCGAGAACGTGCAGAAGGTCAGCGACATGATCGGCGAGGTCGCGACCGGCGCGGCCGACCAGAGCGCGCGCATCGGCCAGATCAACGGCGCCGTCAGCCAGCTCGACCACATGACGCAGCAGAATGCCGCCCTCGTGGAGGAATCCGCTGCGGCTGCCGACAGCCTGCGCCAGCAGCTGCAGCTGCTGACCGGCGCGGTGGCGCAGTTCAGGACCTGACCCGGCCTGGCCGCCGTGCATTGGGGCCGAGCGCCGGGCCGCCCCAAGCCGGCCCGTCTGGCGGTGCTCGCGGCTCAACGCCGCGGGCATCGCCCTCCCCTCGGGGGACCGGCCAGCCTCGCCGCGTTCAGCAGGCGAGTCTGGACGAGGGGCCTACAATCCCTCAGCGCCGATTTGTTCCGGATTGCGGGCGCTCTACAAATGCCGCTAAACAGGGCTCCGAGCAACCGGCGTCCCGCAACAGTGGCGCCGGTTTTTTCGTTTCTGGAGTAAGGCCATGACGGGCCGCAGTGTGGGCGAGGTGTCGCCGCAGAGTTTTCATTTTGACGAGCCGCTGCGGCTGCGCAGCGGCGCCAGCTTCGGGCCCTACGACCTGACGGTCGAGACCTACGGCCAGCTCAACGCCGAGCGCAGCAATGCGGTGCTGGTCTGCCATGCGCTGAATGCCAGCCACCACGTGGCCGGCACCTATGCCGGCCAGCCCAAGAGCGAGGGCTGGTGGGACAACCTCATCGGCCCGGGCAAGCCACTGGACACCGAGAAGTTCTTCGTCATCGGCGTCAACAACCTCGGCTCCTGCTTCGGCTCGACCGGGCCCATGCACGTCAACCCGGCGACCGGCCGAGCCTGGGGCGCGGACTTCCCCGTCTTCACCGTGCAGGACTGGGTGGACGCGCAGGCCCGCCTGGTCGAGCGCCTGGGCATCGCCAAGCTGGCCGCCGTGCTGGGCGGGTCGCTCGGCGGCATGCAGGCGCTGGACTGGGCGCTGCGCTACCCCGAGCGGCTGTCGCACTGCATCGCCATCGCGACGGCGCCCAACCTGTCGGCGCAGAACATCGCCTTCAACGAGGTGGCGCGCCGCGCCATCGTGACCGACCCGGACTTCCACGGCGGCCACTTCTACGCCCATGGCGTGGTGCCCAAGCGCGGCCTGCGCGTGGCGCGCATGATCGGCCACATCACCTACCTGTCCGACGACGTGATGGCCGAGAAGTTCGGCCGCGAGCTCAAGGGCGGGGCGCTGGGCTACAGCACGCAGGAGATCGAGTTCCAGATCGAGAGCTACCTGCGCTATCAAGGTGACAAGTTCAGCGACTATTTCGACGCCAACACCTACCTGCTGATCACCCGCGCGCTGGACTACTTCGACCCCGCGGCCGAGCATGGCGGCGACCTGACCCGCGCCTTCGCGTCGGCCAAGGCCAGGTTCCTCATCGCCAGCTTCACGACCGACTGGCGCTTCTCGCCGGCGCGCTCGCGCGAGATCGTCAAGGCGCTGCTCGACAACCGGCTGGACGTCAGCTACGCCGAGATCGACGCGCCGCATGGCCACGACGCCTTCCTGCTCGACGACCCGCGCTACCACGGCGTGCTGCGGGCGTACTTCGAGCGCGTCGCGGCGGAGCAGGAGCGGCCGGCGGTCCTGCAGTTCAAGGGGGTCGCCATATGAGCTTCGATCCCAACATCGCGGCATTGGTGCCGCCGGGCTCGCGCGTGCTCGACCTGGGCTGCGGCACCGGCGAGCTGCTGGAGCACCTCATCAAGCACAAGGGCTGCACCGGCTACGGCGTGGAGCTGGACGACGCCAACCTGCTGGCCTGCGTGAAGCGCGGTGTCAACGTCATCCAGCGCAACCTGGAGGAGGGCCTGGCCATCTTCGAGGACCAGAGCTTCGACGTCGTGCTGCAGCTGGAGACGCTGCAGCACCTGCGCAATGCCGAGCAGATGCTCAAGGAGACGGCGCGCGTGGGCAAGATGGGCATCGTCAGCTTCCCCAACTTCGCCCACTGGCCCAACCGGCTGCAGGTGCTGTTCGGCCGCATGCCCGTGACGCGCGCGCTGCCCTACGAGTGGTACGACACGCCCAACATCCGCGTCGGCACCTTCGCCGACTTCGGCGTGCTGGCGCGCAAGAACCGGCTCAAGATCCTCGACAGCTTCGGTCTGCAGAACGGCGGCGTGGTGCGCAACGCGCCCAACCTGATGGCCAGCGTGGCGGTGTTCAAGTTCGAGCGGGAGTGAGTTGAGGCCCCTCGTCCGGTCTCGCCGCGCTGGACGCGGGCGAGACCGGCCGGTCCCCCGAGGGGACGGCGATGCTCGCGGCGTTGAGCCGCTCGCACATCGCCCGACGGGCCGGCTTGGGAGCGGCCCGAAAGGCCCCAGTCGCTCGACCAGCTCGACCGGCTCCGCCTGCGAACTCAGGCCCTCTTGCCGTGCGCCTTCTTCGCGACCTTCTTGTGCTTGGCCTTGCCGGCCTTCTTCTTGGCCCCGGCCTTGGCCTGGACACCGCTGCTGACGTGGCTGGTTTGGCGATGCTGGGCCGTGCGGGCCTCGGCCACCGGGGCGGCGAAGGCGATGGCGAGGGCGGCGGCGGTGAGCAAGGTCTTCATCGTGGACTCCGGGACATGGATGCGGCCAGCGTAGCGGACCGAGCTTGCAGTTAGCTGCCTTTGCGGACCATGACGCCGCCGTCCGTGCGCTCGTCGTCCTTGAACACGCCCTCCCAGCGGTCGCCGGTGGGCCAGTGGAAGATGCCCTGGCCATGTTTCAAGCCGCGCGACCAGGCGCCCTCGTAGCGCTCGCCGCTCTTCCAGGCGTACTTGCCGTCCCCATGTGCGTTGCCGGCCTCGAATTGGCCTTCGTAGATGTCGCCGCTTGGGAACACCATGCGGCCGCGGCCCTGCGGCAGGCCGGCGGCGAGCTGCCCCTCGTATTGGTTGCCGTTGGCAAAACGCATCCGGCCCTGGCCCTGCGGCTTGTCGTGGACCCATTCGCCCTCGTAGCGCTGGCCGCTCATCCACACGTAGCTGCCCTTGCCATGCGGCAGGCCGTTGCGGATCTGGCCGGTGTAGACGTCGCCCGATGCGTAGGTGAGCTTGCCCTCGCCCTCGGGCTGGCCGTCCACCACAGCGCCGTCGAACTGGTTGCCGTTGGCAAACACCATCAGGCCGCGGCCGCTGGCGCGATCGGTGACCCAGTCGCCCTTGTAGCGCTGCCCGCTGGCCCAGCGGATCTCGCCCACGCCGTGGCGCTGGCTGCGCACCAGCGGGCCTTCGTAGACATCGCCGTTCTTCCACTCGACGCGGCCGGTGCCGGTGACGGTGTCGTCTTCGTTGCGCACGAACTGGCCGACGTAGCGCGTGTCGCCCGCGCTGCGGTCGAAGAGCTTGGCTTCGGCGGCCGGTGCGGCGAGGGGCGTGATCGGCACGGCAGCCGCCTGCCGCAATGGCGTGGTGGCGGCCGGTGCGGCCGCTGCGGGCGCGGCGGCGGGCGGCGTGGGCGTCGCGGCTGGCTTGCCCGCGGGCGGCGCGGCGACGACAGCCGTTGCAGGGGGCTTGGGCGTGGGCGGCGCGCCCGGCAGCGGCGTGGCCACCCACGGCGTGCCGCGCTCGCGGGCCAGCGCCTGGGCGTTGTTCATCGCCAGCTCCTGCGCGCTGCCCTTGCACAGGCCGGCGGTGTCGCGCCACAGCGTCTCGCCGATCTGGCTTTGCGTCTGGCGATCGGCCAGCGGCAGCGCCGCGGCGCTGTTGCGCAGCTTGGTGGAGAACTCGCGCGCCCGCTCGAAGGGCGGGGCGCAGAACTCGGCGTTGTGGCCGTCGATCTCGCTTTGCTCGCGCTTGGCGTGAGCGGTCTGCTGCTGGCTGCCGTTGCACTGTTCGGCGGCCAGCTCCCACATGCCCTCGGCCTTGCGGTACAGGCTCGCCGCCTCGGCGAAGCGCCGCTCGCCGAAGGCGCCGCGCGCCAGCTCCTGGAGCGCCCCGGCATCGCGGTGGGCGCTCTCGCACTGGCTGCCGGACTGCAGCTTCTCGGCCAGCGAGTCATGCGCTTTCTGGCTGTCGGCCAGGTTGCGCTGCGCGCGCTCGCGGGCGCGGCCGTCGCAGGCGGCGATGGCCGCCCCCCATTGGGCGACGGCCTCGTCGTAGAGCGTGACCTGGGCCTGCAGCGGCTGGTTCTGCGACTGCGCCGTGGCGGCCTTGAGGTCGGCGGACAGCGCGCGGCTGGTCAGCTGCGCGCAGCTCGGCGGGGGCGGCGCCGGCGCGGGCTGCGGCTCGGGGGCGGAGGCCGCAGGTTCGGGCGGGGTCTGAGCCTGGGCAGCAGCGGCGGCGAGCAGCAGCAGGGCGGTGGCGATCTTCATCATTTCTTCCGGGTGCCGGACTCCGCGGGCATGTCCAGCAGCGCGTCAACCAGGCCGCGCGAGAAGCGGCCGGCACCGGGGTCGTCGGGGCTGTCGAACGAGAAGCTGCCCTGGGCGGACGCCAGCGGCATCGCGCCGATGCTGGCCACCAGCGCCTCGGCACGGAAGCCGCCGAGCAGCGCCGTCACCTCGGCCTCGAAGCCGCGCGCGGCGGCCACCTTGTTCAGTGCGGCGAGGCGGTCGGCGTCGAACAGGAAGGCGTTCGACGCCAGGCCGCGTTGGACGAGCTTCTGGTGCAGCGTGAAGCCGGCCAGCGGCGGCGCGCCCAGGGCCGCCATGCGCGTGAAGGCCCAGGCATCGGCGCGCTCGAAGGCGGTGGCGCCGATGCGCGAGATGCCGGACAGCGAGCCGCGGTTGGCGGCGGCGGCCTGCATGACGTTGACGACCTGTTGGCGGGTCAGCTGCTGGGCGGCGTCCACCAGGCCCTCGCGCAGCTTCTGCGCAGCCAGCGCGCGGCCCTGTTCGATGAGCTGCTGCTTCAGGAAGTCGCTGGCCACGTTGGCCGCGGCGCTCTTGGCGGCGCTGAGCGCCGCATCGGCCGCCAGCGCGGCGGCCTTGACGCCGGAGGCCAGCGTGGCGAGGTTGTAGAGCGTGCCGGCGATCTTGACCGCGTAGTGATAGGTCTTCATGCGGGCGCCGCCTTCCTCGGACAGGCCCTGCGTCCACAGCACCGCCCAGAGTGCCTCGTCCGGCGTGGGCTCGGCCTGCGTCACCTCCAGCGGGTGCAGGCTGAGCAGCCAGTGGTAGTCCTGCAGCTGCGGCGTGTTGGGCGGCGCGAAGCGCGTGTAGCCGCGGCAGACCTCGAAGGGCTTGACCTGCACCGCCTGGCCCGCCGCCGTGCCGACCTGGAAGGGCTTGCCGGCATCGCGCGCCTCGGCCAGCCACTCGAGCAGCTTCTCGCCGTCGTCGCTGGCCTGGCCGGCGACATGGTTGAGCCGCGTGCCCATGGGCAGCGGCGAGTCCTGCGTGACCGCGATGACGGTCAGGCGCTCGTCCACCTGCAGCGCCCGCGCCCAGGCGACGCGGTCGTCCGCGCTCCAGCCGGCGCTGGTGGCCACCGCGAAGGGCAGCTCCCATTGCTTGTCGCATGCCGGGTCCTGCAGCGCGGCGCTGCGGGCGATGGCCGGGCGGATCAGCCGCTCGCCGGCGCCATAGGCGCGCATGCCGGCCAGCAGGGTCTCGTCGACCTTGCGCCCGTCGTCCACCGTGAACTTCGGCCCGGAAGCGCAGCCGGTCAGCAGGGCGAGCAGGAGCGTCAGCAGCAGGCGGGTCATGGTGGCGCGGAGCCTAAGCGCTCCGCATCCAAGTGACGCCCGTAGTTTTCCGGAGCGGCGTGAAGCCTGACGCGCAGGCCTAAACTGATTGGCTGCGCCACAAGCGCCGAACCCGCGCCGAAGGAGTCCGCCATGAACGCACGTGATCCCAACCTGCCCCTGCAAGCCGACGAGGCCGCCGCGCTGAGCACCTACGCGGAACGCGTCTGGGACGAGGAGATCGTCCCCGCGCTGACCGACTACATCGCCATCCCCGCCAAGAGCCCCATGTTCGACGCCGACTGGGCGAAGAACGGCCACATCGAGAAGGTGCTGACGCAGGCCGCGGCCTGGGTCGAGAGCAAGAAGGTGGCCGGCCTGAAGCTGGAGGTGGTGCGCATCCCCGGCCGCACGCCGGTGATCTTCTTCGAGGTGCCGGCCACCAAGGCCGGCAGCGACGACACCGTGGTGCTGTACGGCCACCTGGACAAGCAGCCGGAGTTCAGCGGCTGGCGCAGCGACCTGGGCCCCTGGACGCCCAAGTACGAGAACGGCCTGCTCTACGGCCGCGGCGGCGCCGACGACGGCTATGCGATCTACGCGTCGCTGACGGCCATCATGGCGCTGGACAAGCAGGGCATCCCGCGGCCGCGCTGCGTCGGGCTGATCGAGACCTGCGAGGAGTCGGGCAGCTTCGACCTGCCGGCCTATCTGGACGTGCTGAACCCGCGCCTGGGCAACGTGTCGCTGGTCGTCTGCCTGGACTCCGGCGCTGGCAACTACGACCAGCTGTGGCTGACGACCTCGCTGCGCGGCATGGTCTCGGGTGTGCTCAAGGTGGAGGTGCTGACCGAAGGCATCCACAGCGGCGACGCGTCGGGCTGCGTGCCGTCGAGCTTCCGCGTCCTGCGCCACGTGCTGGACCGGCTGGAAGACAGCGCCACCGGCCGCCTGCTGCCGCAGAGCTTCCACTGCGAAGTGCCGGCGGCGCGGCTGGACCAGGCCCGCGCGACGGCGGCCATCCTGAAGGACGAGGTCTACAAGCGCATGCCCTGGGCCTGCGGCGCGGACGGCGGCCCGGTGCTGCCGGTGACGACCGACCCGGTCGAGGTGCTGCTCAACCGCACCTGGCGGCCGACGCTGTCGGTGGTCGGCGCCGAGGGCTTCCCTGAGCTGAAGAACGCCGGCAACGTGCTGCGCCCCTACACGGCCTTCAAGCTCAGCCTGCGCCTGCCGCCGCTGGTGGACGGCAACGCCGCCGCGCTGGAGTTGAAGGCGCTGCTGGAGGACAACGCGCCCTACAACGCCAAGGTCACTTTCGTGCCCGACGGTCGTGCCGGCGCCTATGGCGCCACCGGCTGGAACACGCCGGAGCTGTCGCCCTGGCTCAGCCAGGCGCTCAACGAAGCCAGCCAGGCCCACTTCGGCGCGCCGGTGGGCTACATCGGCCAGGGCGGCACCATCCCGCTGATGAGCATGCTGCAGAAGGGCTTCCCCAAGGCGCAGATGATGGTCTGCGGCGTGCTGGGGCCGAAGAGCAACGCGCACGGGCCGAACGAGTTCCTGCATGTGCCGTACGGCAAGCGGCTGACGGCCGCGGTCGCGCAAGTCATGGCGGCTCACCCCTAGAGAAGCTGTGAACGAACCCCACACGCCCGCTCATCCCGCCACAACGCCGCCACTCGGCGTTGCAAATGCTCGCAGTAGCCCGCACTACTGCTCCGCTTTGCGCCTTGATTGGCGACGCCGTGACGGTCTGCTCGGCCGCGCGGGGTCCATTCACAGCTTCTGATGGACCAGCTCCGCGCCATCAAGGTCTTCGTCCGCGTCATCGACGAGGGCAGCTTCGCCGCCGCGGCGCGCGCGCTGGACCTGGCGCCCGCCGTCGTCACCCGGCTGATCGCCGAGCTGGAGGACCACCTCGGCACGCGGCTGCTCAACCGCACGACGCGCCGCCTGGCGCTGACCGAGATCGGCGACGCCTACCTGGAGCGGGCGCGGCGCATCCTGGCCGATGTCGACGAGGCGGCGGCGCTGGCCGCGTCGGCCACGCAGGAGGTGCGCGGCCTGCTGCGCGTGCTGTGCCCGCCGGCCATCGCCGTGCACCAGCTCGCCAAGCACCTGCCCAAGTTCCACCGCGAGTACCCGCTCGTCACGCTGGAGATCACGTCGCCCGGCCCGGTCGACACGGTGGACGACAGCTACGACCTGACGATCTGGCTGGCCCGCGAGGCGCTGGACGGCGATTTCATCGCCCGGCGCCTGGCGCGCAGTGAATTCATCATGTGCGCCGCGCCGGACTACCTCGACCAGCGCGGCCGGCCCCAGCACCCGCAGGAGCTCAAGCAGCACGATGCGCTGCTGCCGCCGACGCAGACGCTGATGCGCGGGCTGACGCTGCAGCACGGCGATGGCAGCGAAGAGATCACGCTGCCCATCGTGCCCTCGCGCGCCGCGCTGTCGACGACCCACATGGACACCAACTACGCCGCGGCGCTGCACGGGCTGGGCATCGCCGGCCTGCCGAGCTTCATGGTGGAGGACGCACTGCTGGAGCAGGCGCTGGAGCGCGTGATGCCGCAGTGGCGGCTGTTCAGCACGACGCTGTGGGCCGGCATGCCGACGCGCAAGTACGTGCCGGCGCGCACGCGGGCCTTCCTCGACTTCCTGGTGGAGATCTTCGGCGGCGAGGACAAGGACCCCTGGCTGGTGGCTGCGGGCTGCGCCACCTGCCCCTGATCACCTGAGACTGAATCCCAGGTCAAACAGCTCGGGGAAGCGCGCTTCCATGGCCCGCTTCAGCGGCCCGAACGCGACATAGCGGCTCGCCGTCTTGGCGATATAGGCCAGCAGCCGGCGCTCCTGCGCGTGACCGGCGCCGAGCTGCGCCAGGTGCTGGCGCAGTGCGCTCCATTCCAGTTGGCGCCAGTACTCGCCGAAATCGGCCGCCAGTTCCTCGTCGAGCTGACCCTCGGCGCGGCAGGCCTCCCAGTGGCGCACGGCCCAGTCGATCTCCTGGGGCTCGTCCCAGGCCAGCTCGGCCGGGCGCAGCAGCGCGGCGAGGGCGTCGGTGGCCGAGCCCTGCGGCGCATCGTGTAGCAGGCGCTGCAGCACGCCGTCCAGCCCGGTCTCGGCGATGCGGGCCAGGCCGGCGCGCAGCGCACTGGCGTCCGGCGGCGCGGGCGTGACGGGGCGCATGCGCAGTGCCGCGCAGGCGCTGCGCATCAGCGCGTCGGCCTCGGCGGGCGTTGCCGCCTGCAGCGTGGCGATCAGGTCGGCGGTGGGGGATGTCATGGGAAAAAGCCCTCGTGGATAATCAAATTCTAAGAAGCCGGCCCCGGCAATCCCCCTGACTTCGCCGCTTGTCCCGCCGCCCGTGCCGCGCTCGCTCCACCCGCCCCACCCCGCCCCGCTGTCCACCTTGATCGCCCTGGCCCTGTGCGCCTGGGGCCAGGCCTGCGCACAGCCGGCTGCGCCGGAGGACACGCTGCCGCTGCGCAGCAGCCGCGTGCTGGGGCCGACGGCCAAGTCGAACGCCAAGCCGGCCCTGGTCATCAGCGGCGCCAAGGTGACGGTGCAGGCCGACCAGCAGGCCGAGGCCACCGACGGCGTCGAGCTGCGCTACGGCGAGGTGCTGCTGAATGCCGACAAGCTCAACTACCGCATCGCGGAAGACTTCGCCCGGGCCGAGGGCCAGGTGCGCATCAACCACAACGGCAACGTCTTCACCGGTCCGCTGCTGCAGCTCTATGTGAGCCGCTTCGAGGGTGAGTTCCTGACGCCCAGCTTCTTCCTCGCCGCGACCGGCGGCGCCGGCAAGGCCCAGGTCATCAAGTTCCAGGACAGCGAGCACCTGAGCGCCACCGACGGCAGCTACAGCAGCTGCCCGGTCGTCGACAACCGCGAGCCGGCCTGGCAGATCACGGCCAGGGAACTGCGCCTGGACCTGGCCGCCAACGAGGGCGAGGCCGAGGGCGCGGTGCTGCGCTTCCTGGGCGTGCCCATCCTGGCTGCGCCGTCTTTGAGCTTCCCGTTGAGCTCGGCGCGCAAATCCGGCTGGCTGCCGCCGAACATCTCGCTGGACAACCGCAGCGGCTTCGAGTTCGGCGTGCCCTACTACTGGAACATCGCGCCGCAGCGCGATGCGACGCTGACGCCGTTCGTGATGACCAAGCGCGGCGTCGGCGTGGACGGCGAGTTCCGCTACCTGGAGCCCGGCCACGCCGGCCGCATCAATGTCGACCTGCTGCCCAGCGACCGCGTCTTCGGCCAGTCGCGCTGGGCGCTCAAGCTCAACAACGACGGCCACCTCGGCGACTGGCGCTACCGGCTGAAAAGCGAGCGCGTCTCCGACGACGACTACTGGAAGGACTTGTCGCGCCGCGTCGAGAGCCAGACGCCGCGCCTGCTGGCCAGCGACTTCACGCTGAACCGCCAGCGCGAGCTGTCCTGGGGCGTCATCGACACCTATGCCCGGTTGCAGCACTGGCAGACGCTGCAAGGCACCGACCCGCTCGCGCAGTTCGACTCACCCTACCAGCGCAGCCCGCAGATCGGCATCCGCGTGACGACGGCGGCCGACGAGGCCGTGCTGGACAGCTTCCGCCCCTGGGGCCGCAAGGCGCGGCTGGAGGGCGGGCTGGAGCTGGAATACAACCGTTTCGACCTGCCGGGTTCGGCCCGGCCCGGCCAGCCGCTCGGCGGCCAACGCGTGCATGCGCTGGGCCATGTGTCCGCGCCGGTGGGCGGCGAGGCCTGGTGGCTGATCCCGCGCCTGTCGGTCAACGCGGCCGCTTACGACCTGGAGCGCCCGCAGGACGATGGCCGCCGCCGCATGAGCCGCGTCATCCCGACGTTCAGCATCGACCACGGCTGGGTCTTCGAGCGCGACACCAAGCTTTTCGGCCGCGCCATGCGCCAGAGCCTGGAGCCGCGCGTGCTGTACGTCAACACGCCGTTCCGTGACCAGACCAACCTGCCCAACTTCGACGCCGCGGGCAAGGATTTCAACTTCGACTCCATCTACACCGACAACCCCTTCTCGGGCGTGGACCGGGTGTCGGACCTGCATGCGGTCAGCGCCGGCGCGACCAGCCGCTGGGTCAGCGCGGCCAACGGCGAGGAGATGCTGCGCGTCGGTGCGGTGCAGCGCTTTCTGTTCCGCGACCAGCGCATCACGCCCGATGGCCAGCCGGTCACGCAGCGCTTCTCCGACCTCCTGCTGGCTGCGGCCGCCCACCTGGACGAGCGCTGGTGGGCCGACAGCACGCTGGAGTTCAACCCCGAGACCGGTCGCTCGGTGCGCTCGGTCGTGCGGGCGCGCTATTCGCCCGGGCCTTACCGGACGGTCAGCGTCGCCTACCGGCTCGCGCGGGCGCAGAGCGAGCAGGTCGAACTCGCCTGGCAATGGCCCATCTACGGCCAGCCGGTCACCTCGCGCGGTGCCGACAGCCGGGCGACCTGCAGCGGCGCCTGGTACAGCGCCGGCCGCGTGCAGTACTCGCTGCGCGACAAGCGCCTGACCGACTCGGTCGCCGGGTTCGAATACGACGCCGGCTGCTGGGTGCTGCGTTTCGGCCTGGAGCGCCTGTCCACCGGCCGCGCCGAGACGAACACCCGTTTCATGCTGCAACTGGAGCTCGTGGGCCTGTCACAGCTGGGCTCCAATGCCCTGAAGGTCTTGAAGGACAATGTGCCCGGTTACCGCAGGCTGAGCTCCGACCGCTCACCGAGTTCAGACTTCCTACCATGATGCATCGCTTCGTTCCCCTTGTTCTGGCCCTTGCCGCCCTTCACGTCTCGGCCCAGACGCCCACGCTGCAGCCGGGGGACTACATCGCCGCCGTCGTCAACCAGGACGTGGTCGCTGCCAGCGAGGTCGTCCAGCGCACCGAAAAACTGCGCCAGGAGGCCCGCCAGCGCGGCGAGGTCATGCCCGAGACGGCCGGCCTGCGCAAGCAGGCGCTGGAGGCGCTGATCGAAGACCGTGTGCTGGTGACCTATGCGCGCGAGAACGGCAGCAAGATCGACGAGGCCGAGCTGGACCGCGTGGTCGCCAACGTCGCCGCGCAGAACAAGCTGACCATGGCGCAGCTGCGCGAGCGCCTGCGCGCCGACGGCACCGACTACAAGAGCTTCCGCGAGAACCTGCGCGACCAGATGATGACCGAGCGCGTGCGCGAGCGCGAAGTGCAGGGCCGCATCAAGATCACCGATGCCGAGATCGACGCCTACCTCGACAAGAAGCGCGCCGCGCTGGAGCAGGGCGGCCAGATCAACCTGGCCCAGGTGCTGGTGCCCGTGCCCGACGGCGCGCCGGCGAGCGTCGTCGAGGAGCGCCGCGCGCGTGCCGAAGCTGCGCTGGCCCGCATCAAGGGCGGCGAGGACTTCGGCAAGGTGGCGCGCGAGGTCTCGGAGGACAGCAACAAGGCGCGCGGCGGCGAGATCGGCATGCGCCCGGCCGACCGCCTGCCTGACATCTTCGTCGCGGCCGTCAAGGACCTGAAGAGCGGCCAGGTCGTACCGCAGCTGCTGCGCAGCGGCGCGGGCTTCCACATCCTCAAGGTCGTCGAGCGCCAGGGCGCCGCATCCCTGACGCAGAGCATGCAGACGCATGCCCGCCACATCCTGCTGCGTCCGTCGGCCCAGCTCACCGCCGAGGTCGCCGCGCGCCGCCTGGCCGAGTACAAGCGCCAGATCGAGACCGGCCAGGCCAAGTTCGAGCAGATCGCCAAGGCCAATTCCGAGGACGGCAGCGCCGAAGCCGGCGGCGATCTCGGCTGGATGGGCGCCGGCGGCTTCGTGCCGGAGTTCGAGGAGGCCATGAACGCCTTGCCGCTGAACGGCATCTCCGCGCCCGTCATGTCGCGCTTCGGCGTCCACCTCATCCAGGTGCTGGAGCGCCGCACCGTCGAGGTCGAGATGAAGCAGCTGCGCGACCAGGCCCGTGCGGCGCTGCGCGAGCAGAAGTACGACGAGGCCTACCAGGAGTGGGTTAAGGATCTGCGGACCAAGGCCTTCGTCGAAGTCCGCGAATGGCTGGATTGACTCCTCCCCTACGGCCTTCGGCCGCCCCCCCACGGGGGCGCTGCGAGTGGCCCGGCCAAGCCGGTTCCACGGCAGCCGCTGGAGGGGCGGCGAAGCTGCGGCCGCCTGGCTTGGACCACGCTGCGTGAAGTCGCACATTCCCAGAAAGCGGTTTGGGCAGCATTTCCTGACCGACAAGGCGCTGATCGAGGCCATCGTCGACCTGATCGACCCGCAGCCTGGCCAGACGCTGGTCGAGATCGGCCCCGGCCTGGGCGCGATGACGCTGCCGCTGCTGGCCAGGCACAAGCCGCTGACCGTGATCGAGCTGGACCGCGACCTGGCGGCGCGGCTGCGCAAGCGGGACGACGTCGAGGTGATCGAGTCGGATGTGCTCAAGGTCGACTTCCGCGAACTGGCCGCGGCCAAGGGCGCGAAGCTGCGTGTCGTCGGCAACCTGCCCTACAACATCTCGACGCCTATCCTCTTCCACCTGCTGGATGCGGTGGACGACGTCGTCGACCAGCACTTCATGCTGCAAAAGGAAGTCGTCGACCGCATGGCCGCCGCACCCGGCGGCAAGGACTACGGGCGACTGTCGGTGATGCTGCAGTGGCGCTACGACATCGAGTCGGTGCTGGACGTGCCGCCCGAGGCGTTCGATCCGCCGCCCCGCGTGGACTCGGCCATCGTGCGCATGCAGCCGCTGCAAGCTCCGCCTGGGCTGGACCCGGCGCTGCTGGGCGCGCTCGTCACCAGCGCCTTCTCGCAGCGCCGCAAGCTGCTGCGCCACAGCCTGGGCCGCTGGCTGGCCGAGCGCGGCTACCAAGGCGACTTCGACCTGCAGCGCCGCGCCGAGGAGGTGCCGGTCGCCGAGTTCATCGCGCTGGCGCTGGAAGTGCCGGCGCAGAAATGAAAAACGGGACCCGCGGGTCCCGTTCTCGTGTCGTGCGTCAGCGCATCAGGCTGCGTTGAGCCACATCGACGTGTCGAAGGCACTGCACATCATCGGCATGTTCATGCCGAAGTTGGGGTTGCCGATCGTCTTCGCGCTTTTCGGCGCGGGCTTCTCAATCACCGGGGCCACCTCAGCAGCCCGCTCCCATGACCCGTTTTCTTGGGAGCGGGCTACTGAAAAGAATAGAAACACCGGAAGGGTATCTTTCTATCGGCCCAGTAGTCGGCCGTGTCCCGGAAGACATCGAGCAGCTGCTCGCGTGCCTCACGGTCGAAGCGCACGTTGTCTGGCAACTGCTCCAGCACCACGACAAAGCCCGGCTGGCTGCCGGCCTTGTGGACGAGGTCGGTCATGCAGTCATGCAGGGCGTCCAGGTTCTTGCCGAAATGCGCCGGGAACAGGAAGGCCTGCGCGATGCCATCGAGCACGTCCTGCTTGGACTGCGCCTCCGACAGGTTGGCGTACAGGAAATGCTGGCCTGCCTCTTGAGCGGCCTGCATCAAGTCCTCGACCCGGTAGGCCCGTATGGCCTGCACGATATTGGGACGGACGGTCTGCAAAAGCATGGTCGCGTTCCTCCTTTCAAGTCACAAAACAGCTCACCTCGACCTTCACCGGGCCGCTAGAGCGCGTACGCGCTTGAAGCTGGCATAGTGATCGTCGGTGTAATAACAAACTTCGGGCGTCGTGGGGGGCGTGCCGCCGCAGATGAGGCGGCGGGCGCCCCGGGTGCGCGCGCCAGGGGTCTTGACCGTGTACTCGCGATAGAAGCCGCGCGCCTTGCGGGGCAGCAGCCGTTCGCGATTGCCGAACACCACGCCGTCCTTGGCGTAAGGAAACGGGCCGCCAGCGTGGACGAGCCGGTGGGTTTCCTGGGCCTGGACGGGCAGCTCGCTCAGCGAAATTTCAGCCAGAGCGGGCGTTGCGGTGGGTGCTTCCTTGGCTTGCACGCCCCCGGCGAGGCCGGAAAGCAGCAGGGCGGTGGTGACCGTCGAGGCGCCGGAGCGCGCCAGCCACGAGAGCAAAAACACGGGTTTACCCTGTTCAGAAAACCGATATGGTACCGAAGCGACCCCAAAAGCTCAAGCCGGGCCCGGGCGCCGGAGCTTGGAGCAGGGGTATGTGAGCCGGCGCTCACACGCCGCCAAGTACTTGTCAGTGCTCGGTTGATGACAGCTTCGTGTCGCCCAGCGGGGCGTGAAAACTTATGTCAATTGGGGGAGTCCGGGCCGCTCAGACCGGCTTCCCCCGTTCCGCGCAAGGCCTTAGACGCGCGCGGCGTTGGCATCGGCGACGGTCAGCGCCGTCATGTTGACGATGCGGCGCACGGTGGCCGAGGGGGTCAGGATGTGCACCGGCTTGGCCGCGCCGAGCAGCACCGGGCCGATGGCAATGCCGCCGCCAGCGGCCGTCTTCAGCAGGTTGTAGGAGATGTTGGCGGCGTCGATGTTGGGCAGCACCAGCAGGTTGGCTTCGCCGGTCAGCGGGCTGTGCGGCATCAGCTGCTTGCGGTAGGCGGGGTCGAGCGCGGTGTCGCCGTGCATCTCGCCATCGACTTCCAGCCAGGGTGCGAGTTGCTGGATCAGCGCCAGCGTGTCGCGCATCTTGATGGCCGAAGGCTTGTCGCTGGTGCCGAAGTTGCTGTGCGACAGCAGCGCGGCCTTGGGCGTCAAGCCGAAGCGGCACATCTCCTGCGCGGCCAGGATGGTGATCTCGGCCAGTTGCTCGGCGCTGGGGTCGTAGTTGACGTGGGTGTCGACCAGCATGACCTGGCGGCCCGGAAGGATCAGGCCGTTCATGCAGGCGTACGTCTTCACGCCCGCCCGCTTGCCGATGACCTGGTCGATGTAGTGCAGGTGGGTGGCGGTCGTGCCCCAGGTGCCGCACAGCATGCCGTCGACCTCGCCCTTGTGCAGCAGCATCGCGCTGATCAGCGTCAGGCGGCGGCGCAGCTCGATCTTGGCGAGCTGCTGGGTCACGCCCTTGCGCTCGGTCATGCGCAGGTAGGTCTGCCAGTAGTCGCGGTAGCGGTCGTCATGCTCGACGTTGACGACGTCGTAGTCGCGCCCCTGCTGCAGGCGCAGGCCGAAGCGTTCGGCGCGCTCGGCGATGACGGCCGGACGGCCGATCAGCGTCGGGCGGGCCAGGCCTTCGTCGACGACGACCTGCGCCGCGCGCAGGATGCGCTCCTCCTCGCCCTCGGCATAGGCCACGCGCTTGTTGGGCGCGGCCTTCGCGGCGGTGAAGATCGGCTTCATCGTGTTGCCCGAGGCATAGACGAAGCTCTGCAGCTTTTCGCGGTAGGCGTCCCAGTCCTGGATGGGGCGGGCGGCGACGCCCGAGTCGGCGGCGGCCTTGGCCACGGCCGGCGCGATGCGCATCATCAGCCGCGGGTCGAAGGGCTTGGGAATCAGGTACTCCGGCCCGAAGCTCAGCGTCGCGCCGACGTAGGCCGCGGCGACCACTTCGCTCTGCTCGGCCTGGGCCAGGTCAGCGATGGCGTGGACGGCGGCGATCTCCATCTCGATGTTGATGGTCGTGGCGCCCGAGTCCAGCGCGCCGCGGAAGATGTAGGGGAAGCACAGGACGTTGTTGACCTGGTTGGGGTAGTCCGTGCGGCCGGTGGCCATGATGGCGTCGCCACGCACGGCCTGGACTTCCTCCGGCAGGATCTCCGGCGTGGGGTTGGCCAGCGCGAAGATCAGCGGCTTGGCGGCCATCGTGGCCACCATGTCGGCCTTCAGCACGCCGCCGGCGGACAGGCCCAGGAACACGTCGGCGCCTTGTATGACCTCGCGCAGCGAGCGCGCCTCGGTCTTCTGCGCGTACTCGGCCTTGTCCGGGTCCATCAGCTCGGTGCGGCCCTCGTAGACGACGCCGGCGAGGTCGGTCACGAAGATGTTCTCGCGCGGCAGGCCCAGCTTGACGAGCAGGCCCAGGCAGGCGAGCGCCGCAGCACCTGCGCCCGAGGTGACCAGCTTGACGTCCTTCACGTCCTTGCCGACGACCTTCAGGCCGTTCAGGAAGGCCGCGCCGACGACGATGGCGGTGCCGTGCTGGTCGTCGTGGAAGACGGGGATCTTCATGCGCTCGCGCAGCTTGCGCTCGACGTAGAAGCAGTCCGGCGCCTTGATGTCCTCGAGGTTGATGCCGCCGAACGTCGGCTCCAGCGCGGCGATGCAGTCGACCAGCTTGTCGAGGTCGTTCTCGGCCACTTCGAGGTCGAAGACGTCGATGCCGGCGAACTTCTTGAACAGCACGCCCTTACCTTCCATGACCGGCTTGGAGGCCAGCGGGCCGATGTTGCCCAGGCCCAGCACGGCGGTGCCGTTGGAGACCACGGCGACCAGGTTGCCGCGCGAGGTGTAGCGGAAGGCGTTGGCCGGGTCGGCGACGATTTCTTCGCAGGCTGCGGCGACGCCGGGCGAATAGGCCAGTGCCAGGTCGCGCTGGTTGACGAGCTGCTTGGTCGCCGCGATCGCGATCTTGCCCGGGGTCGGGAACTCGTGATATTCGAGTGCGGCCTGGCGGAGTTGGGCGCGTTTTTCTTCTGGACTGTGCATGGCGGGACGAGCAAGGGCCGGCGGCGGGGTGGGAATCATGCCACCTCAACCCGGCACCGGGCGCTGCGGATGTCCACACGTCGGACAATCCCCGCATGGGCGAATTCGATCTGATCCGGCGCTACTTCATGCGTCCCGCGATGGACTTGGCAAACGGCGTGGAGGTGGGCGTGGGCGACGACTGCGCCGTCCTCGTGCCCACGCCCGGCGCGCGCTGGCTGGTGTCCAGCGACATGCTGGTGGAGGGCCGGCACTTCCTGTCGACGGTCGATCCCGCGCGGCTCGGGCACAAGGCCTTGGCCGTCAACCTGAGCGACCTGGCGGCCTGCGGCGCGACGCCGCGAGGCTTCACATTGGCGCTCGCCCTGCCGCGTGTCGACGAAGCCTGGCTGGCCGGTTTCTCGCGCGGTTTGCTGGCCCTGGCGGACGCGCACCGCTGCCCGCTGATCGGCGGCGACACCACGCAAGGGCCACTGAACATCTGCATCACCGTTTTCGGCGAAGCGCCGGCGGGCGCCGCGCTGCTGCGCAGCGGCGCGCGGGTGGGAGACGCCATCTGGGTGTCGGGGCGGCTGGGCGATGCGCGGCTGGCGCTGGAGGTCTTCCGCGGCACGCTGGCGCTGGACGCGGGCGGCTTCGAGGCGGCGCGCGCGGCGATGGAAAGCCCCACGCCGCGGCTGTCGCTGGGCCAGGCGCTGCGCGGCATCGCGACCGCGGCCATCGACGTGTCGGACGGCCTGCTCGGCGACCTCGGCCACATCCTGGCCGCGTCGGGCGTGGGCGCCAGGCTGGACGTCGATGCGCTGCCGCGCAGCGCCTTGCTCGCCGCGCAGCCGGCCGCCCTGCAGCGCGAATGCCTGCTGGCAGGCGGCGACGACTACGAGCTGGTCTTCACCGCGCCCGCCGCTGCGCGCCTGCCCGACGTCGGCGTCGAGCTGACCCGCATCGGCGTCATCGAGCTTGAGCGTGGCCTGCGTGTCGTCGATGCCCAAGGCGCAGCGGTCGCCCACGGCCTGCGCAGCTTCGACCATTTCAAGGCATGAACGGCGCGCCCGTCCGACCGACGCCGGCCTTCATGCTGCGCCACCCGGCGCGCTGGCTCGCGCTGGGCTTCGGCAGTGGCCTGAGCCCGAAGGCGCCCGGCACCGTCGGCACGTTGTGGGCCTGGCTGGCCTGGTGGGTGCTCTCACCCTGGCTGGATGACCGCGGCTGGGCGTTGCTGATCGGCGTGGGCACGCTGGTGGGTTGGTGGGCCTGCACGCGCACCGCGCGCGACATGCACACGCCGGACCCGGGGGCCATCGTCTGGGACGAGGTGCTCGCCTTCTGGCTGGTGCTGTGGCTGATCGCACCGGCGGGTGTTGTCGGCCAAATCGTCGCCTTTGGCCTGTTCCGCTTCTTCGACGCCGCCAAGCCCGGGCCGGTGGGCTGGGCGGACCGGCTCTTCAAGGGCGAGCGCGGTGGCCGCGTCACCTGGGGGCAGGGCTTCGGCATCCTGTTCGACGACTTCGTGGCGGCCGGTTGTACGCTTGCCGTCATCGCGCTTTACCGCGCGCTGCTGGGGTGAAGAGCCATGTTTGCTGACGACACCGAACTGATAGACCGCATCGCCGTGGCGCTGATGCAGCGGCGCGAGCGCATCGGCACGGCGGAGAGCTGCACCGGCGGCCTCATCGCCGCCGCCTGCACCAGCCTGGCCGGTTCCAGCCAGTGGTTCGAGCGCGGCGTCGTCAGCTACAGCAATGAGGCCAAGGCCGAGCTGCTGGGCGTGCCCAAAGGGCTGATCGCGCTGCATGGCGCCGTCAGCGCCGAGGTGGCCGAGCACATGGCCCGCGGGCTGCTCGCGCATGCACCCATCGACTGGGCGTTGTCGGTCACCGGCATCGCCGGGCCGACCGGCGGCAGCGAGGCCAAGCCGGTCGGCACCGTGTGGCTGGCGCTGGTGCACGCCGGCCGGCCGGCGCAGGTCTGGCGCGAGCACTTCAGCGGCGACCGCCGTGCGGTGCGGGCGCAGACGGTGACGGCCGGATTGACGGCGTTGTGCGAGGCGCTGGAAGACAAGGACGGCTGAACCAGCCGACCCGGCCTGCAGGCGGTTCAGCCCAGCCTGGCCATCGCGCTCTCGGCCGACAGCGTCGAGATGTCCGGCGGCTGCCAGGCGGCGGCCCAGGCGATGAACTGCTCCTGCGGCATGGGCTTGCAGATGAAGTAGCCCTGGCCCTCGTCGCAGCCCAGCCGGGCCAGCATGGCCCAGGCCTTGGCCGTCTCCAGGCCTTCGGCGACGACGCTGAGGCCCAGGTTGTGGGCCAGCTCGATGGTCGAGCGCACGATGCGCGCGTCGTCCAGGTCGCGCTCCATGGCCATGACGAAGCTCTTGTCGATCTTCAGCTCGTCCACCGGCAGCCGCTTCAGGTAGGCCAGCGACGAGTAGCCGGTGCCGAAGTCGTCGATGGACAGCTTCAGGCCCATCGCGTGCAGCTGCTCCAGCGTGGACAGCGCGCGCTCCGGGTCGTCCATGATCGCGCTCTCGGTGATCTCCAGGCACAGCGCGGCTGGCGGCACCTCGCGCGGCGCCAGCAGCGCCTCGATCTTGGCCGGCAGGTCCTGGTCCATCAGGTCGCGGGTCGAGAGGTTGACCGACAGGCGCAGCGACAGGCCCGCGTCCAGCGCCTCGCGCGCGAACTTGGCCGCGCCCGACAGCACCCAGGCGCTGAGCATGCGGATGAAGCCGGTCTGCTCGGCGAACGGGATGAACTGCATCGGCGGCACCAGGCCGCGCCGCGGATGCTGCCAGCGCACCAGTGCCTCCGCGCCGATGACGCGGCCGCGCTGCAGGTCGACCTTGGGCTGCAGGAACAGGCGCAGCTCCTCCTTCTCGACGGCATGGCGCAGCTCGGTCAGCAGCGACAGCGACTCCTGGCTGCCGGCGTCCAGCTGCGCGTGATAGATGAGGCTGCCGCACTGGCGGGTCTTGGCCGCATACATGGCCAGCTCCGCGCGGCCGAGCAGCACGCCGACCTCGCGGCCGTGGTCGGGGAACAGCGCGATGCCGATGCCGGCGCCGAGGTCGATGGTCTCGTTGTCGATGTGCAGCGGGTTCTCGAAGTCCTTCAGGATGGCCAGCGCCGCCTCGCTGGCATCGCGCGCGTCGGTGTGCGCCAGCAGGATGGCGAACTCGTCGCCCGACAGCCGCGCCAGCACCGAGTGGGCCGGCGCGCACAGCCCCCGCAGCCGCTCGGCCACGCTCTGCAGCAGCCGGTCGCCGACGTCATGGCCCAGCACGTCGTTGACGTGCTTGAAGCGGTCCAGGTCCAGCATCAGCACGGCGCCGGGCGTGTCGCTGTTGACGAGGTGGTGGTGCAGGAACTCGGCGAAGCGGGCGCGGTTGGGCAGCAGCGTCAGTGGGTCGACGTAGGCGAGGTTGTTGACCAGCGCGTCGCGGCGGCGGATGCCCTCGCGCATGCTCTCCAGCGCCACGGCCAGCTTGTGCACCTCAGCCAGGCGCGAGGTCGACGGCACCGGCGTGTCGTAGTCGCCGCGCTCCAGCCGCCGCGCCGAGGCCGACAGCAGCGTGATGGGCCCGCTGATGCCGCGCGCCAGCAGCACGCTGACGAGGGCGAAGACCGCCACGCCCAGCAGCGTCAGGCCCAGCAGCACCAGCTGCAGCTGCTGGTAGGGCGCCAGCGCCGCGTCCAGCGAGCGCAGCAGCAGCACGCCCAGGCGCTGCTCGCCGTCCAGCAGCGGCACGAAGCGCGCGCCCATGCGTTCGCCGGCCAGCGCCAGCACGCCGCCGGCGGGCGCCGCGGTGCCCAGGCCGGCCTGCAGCGCGCCGGCGGCCTCCTTGTCGAGGTTGGCCACGATGCCGGACCAGGGTTGGCCCGGCGGCTGCATCAGCACGACGCTCTGCAGCTCCGACAGCGCCTTGAGGTCGTCCAGCACCTCGCGGTTCAGCGCGAAGCCCATCAGCACCCAGCCGACCGGCTGCGGCGTGCGCACCTGCACGGCCACGACCTGGTAGACCTGGTCGCCGAGCACGGCCAGCGCGGTGCCGTCCTGGCGGTTGACGAGCTGCTGCAGCGTCGCCCCGAACGAGGCCGCGCCGTCGCGCGTGGCGGCCACGAGGTGCAGCTGGTCGTCGAAGTAGGCGACGACCGAGGCGCCGATGCGCTCGCCCTGGTTGGACAGTGCGTCCTTGATGGTCTCGACGGTGCCCGCCTCGGCCAGTGACAGGCCGATGGTGGTGCGAAAGCCGTAGTCCTTGGCCAGCAGTTCGGCCGCATCGTGCAGCTTGCCGGCGCGCTGGTCGAGCAGGCGGCGCAGCACACGCTCGCCGGTGCGCAGCTCGGCGGCCAGCGAGTCCTGCGCGTTGTGGGTGATGCTGGCGTGGATGGCGCCGAAGCTGACCAGCTGCACGACCAGCAGCAGCGCCAGGAACAGGCCGACGATGCGGCCTTCCAGGCGGCGCGGGTTCAGCCAGGCCGGCAGGCGCATCGCCGTCACTCCAGCGTCAGCACGCTCGTGCCGCCCGCTGCATCGAGCTTGAGGGTTTGCAGCGTGGCCGACTTCTGGCCCGGCCGCCAGGCCTTGACGGCATGCTCGCCCGCGGGGAGGTCGAACGTGGCCTGGCCCTTGTCGTCGGTGCGAGCGAAGGTCGGCGTGTCGACGACGACGATGTGCGCGCTCATGCGGTCGTGGATGTTGCAGCCCAAGGCGGCGACGCCGGGCTTGTCGAAGACGATGGGCTCCGTCGGCGTGCCGGTGTAGAGCTTGATGTCGATGACCTTGATCGGCGAGATCGAGTAGACGTGGTGCCGCACGGTGTCGAAGTTCGGGAAGCTCACCGCCGTGCCGGTCTGCACGATGAGCAACTGCGGCGTGAACTGGCGGTCACGCTGGCCCATCTCGGCCTTGGCCGTCGCCTTGCCGGTGCGCCCTTTCACCTCGATGGCGACGGCGGCCCCGGGCAAAGGCCGGCCGCCGGCATCGTTGAGCTGCACGGTGACCGGCACGGCCAGCGCCGCGACGGGGCTCAGCGCGATGGTCAGGACGGCGAGTGGGCGGAGGGGCGTCATGGCGGCTGGGCGGGGCACCTGACGATAGCCGAACCCGCCTCAGCGGACCGTGAGGACTGCCCCGGTTTTGGCGCCTGCGGCTTCGGCCAGCATCAGCGCGAGGCGGCGCAGCGCGGCCCAGGGATCGCTGGGCCAGTCGGGGTGGCGCAGGCCCTTGACGAGCCCGTCGCACACCTGCGCGGCCTGCACGAGGACGCCGGCCTGGGTCGCGTCGAGACGCGGCGCGATGCGCTCGATCAACCGCTCCTTGGCGCCCCACACGCGCGCCTCGCGCAGCGCCAGCGGCAGCGGCTTGCCGGCGTCCAGCGCGCCGCGCACGCGGGCCAGGGCCCGGGCGTCCTCGGCCAGCGTCCAGTGCACCAGCACGGCCGCCTCGCCCTCGGCCTCCAGGCCGTCGAGCATGCGCAGCAGGCGCGGCACGGCGCCCGACAGCACGGCCTCGCTGAGCTTGAAGACATCGAAGCGCGCCACGTCCAGCACGGCCGCCTCGATGTGGGCCAGCGTCAGCTCGCCCTTGGGGTGCAGCAGCGCGAGCTTTTGCAGCTCCTGGTGGGCGGCCAGCAGGTTGCCCTCGACGCGGTCGGCGAAGAAGGCCAGTGCGCGCTGGCCGTCCTCGCCCTCGGGCACGGACTGGCCCTGGGCCTTGAGCCGCTGCGCCAGCCAGGCCGGCAGCATGCGGCGCTCGACCGGCTCGACGCGGACGGACACGCCCTGGCCGTCCAGCGCCGTGAACCAGGCGCTGCTGAGCTGTGTCTTGTCCAGGCGCGGCAGTGTGACGAGGGTCAGCACGTCATCCGGCGCCGCCTGCGCATAGCGCTGCAGGGCCTCGGAGCCGTCCTTGCCGGGCTTGCCGTTCGGGATGCGGATCTCGATGAACTGGCGTTCGGCAAACAGGCTCATCGCCTGCGCGGCGGCCAGCACCGGCGCCCAGTCGAAATAGGCGCCGCTGACGATGAAGATCTGCCGCTCGCCAAAGCCCTGCACGCGCGCGGCGGCGCGGACCTGGTCGGCCGCCTCCTGCGCGAGCAGTGGCTCGTCGCCATGGACGGTGTAAATGCGTGCCAGGCCTTTGGCCAGGTGGGCGGCCAGGCCTTCAGCGCGAAGCTGCATGGTGCGTCGGAAAGCGGCTGATGGGTCTCATGTCGGCAGCTTCACCGCCGCCAGCCGGCGCATGACCTGCGCGATCGCGTCGGAGTGCATCGCGCCATACAGATTGGCCGCTTCCTGCTCCTTCGGCAGCGCATCCTTCTCGGTGTAGTTCATGTCGCGAGCCAGGCGCAGCTCGACCTTGGGCACCAGCAGCTCGCCGGACGCCGTGCGGATCAGGTAGTCGAACTGCAGGCGCAGCTGGAATTCGCGCACCTGGCCCACGCTGGTGGAGGCGACCACGGTGCGGTCGCGGAACTCGTGCAGCACCTCCAGCACGACCTCGGCACGCGCCGGGTCGTCGACCAGCTGCACCGGCGTGCGCTTGATCTGGCGCCTCAGGCCGGCGGCCAGCGGCGAGTTCGGTTCGAAGCCGGTCAGCGCCAGCGTCTTGAACGGCAGCTCGGGTTCGCGGCGCAGCTCGAAGCCGCAGCCCGCGAGGGCTGCAAGGCCCAACAGAGCGAAGCGGCGGTCCATCCAGCCGGCGCTGGGCCGCCCCGAGGCGGCTGGCGCCCCCTCGGGGTGCAGCGAGCGTGAGCGAGCGTGGGGGCGCATGCTGTTAGACGACGATGTTGACGAGGCGGCCGGGGACGATGACGACCTTCTTGGGCGCCTTGCCTTCGGAGAACTTCGCGAACTCCTCGGTGGCCAGCGCTGCCGCTTCGATGGCCGCCTTGTCGGCCGAGGCCGGCACCTTCACCGCGCCGCGCAGCTTGCCATTGACCTGCAGCATCAGCTCGATCTCGTCCTGCACCAGCGCGGCCTCGTCCACCGTGGGCCAGGGCGCGTCGAGCAGGTCGCCCAGCTCGGCGGCGAAGCCGAGGTCTTGCCAGAGCTGGTGGGCGATGTGCGGCGTGGCGGGGTAGAGCACGCGCAGCAGCACCGAGAAGCCGTCGCGGATGGCCGCGGCCTGGCCTTCCGCCTTGAAGCCTTCCAGCGCATTGAGCAGCTTCATCGCGCCGGAGACGACGGTGTTGTACTGCATGCGCTCGTAGTCGTAGCTGACCTGCTTGAGCACGTGATGCACCTCGCGGCGCAGCGCCTTGCCGTCGCCGTTCAGCGCGGCGTAGTCGCTGCCGCCGGCCTTGATCGCGTCGGCGTTGCGCGTACCGAAGTTCCACACGCGCTTCAGGAAGCGGTGCGCGCCTTCGACGGCGGCGTCGTTCCACTCCAGCGTCTGCTCGGGCGGCGATGCGAACATGACGAACAGGCGGGCCGTGTCGGCGCCGTACTGGTCGATCAAGGCTTGCGGGTCCACGCCGTTGTTCTTGGACTTGGACATGGTCGTCATCTCGTACTCAAGCGGCGTGCCGTCCTTCTTCAGCTTCGCGCCTGCGATGCCGCCCTTGTCGTCGTGGATGACGTCGATCTCGTGGTCCCAGTAGTAGTCCTTGCCGCCGCCCTCGGGCTTGTGGAAGAAGGCGCCCTTGAGCACCATGCCCTGCGTCAGCAGCTTCTCGAACGGCTCGCTGATGGTGACGAGGCCGAGGTCGCGCATCGCCTTGGTCCAGAAGCGCGCGTACAGCAGGTGCAGGATGGCGTGCTCGATGCCGCCGATGTACTGGTTCATCGGCATCCAGTACTTCGTGCCGTCCGCGACCATCGCCTGGTCGTTGCTCGGGTCGCAGTAGCGCATGAAGTACCAGGACGAGTCCACGAAGGTGTCCATCGTGTCCGTCTCGCGGCGCGCCGGCTTGCCGCATTTCGGGCAACCGACGTTGAGGAAGCCGGCATGCTTGTTCAGCGGGTTGCCGCTGCCGTCGGGGATCAGATCCTCGGGCAGCACGACGGGCAGGTCCTTCTCGGGCACCGGCACGACGCCGCAGTCGTCGCAATGGATGATGGGGATGGGCGTGCCCCAGTAGCGCTGGCGGCTGATGCCCCAGTCGCGCAGGCGCCAGGTGGTCTTCTTCTCGCCCAGGCCCTTCTCGGCGAGCAACTCGGCGATCTTCTCGACTGCCTGCTTGTGGTTCAGGCCATCCAGCACGCCGGAGTTCACGCAGACGCCGCGCGTCTTGTCGCCGTACCACTCGGCCCAGGCGTCGGTCGTGAAGGTCTCGCCGTCGACGGCCACGACCTGCTTGATCTCGATGCCGTACTTGTTAGCGAACGCGAAGTCGCGCTCGTCATGCGCCGGCACGCCCATGACGGCGCCGTCGCCGTAGCTCATCAGCACGTAGTTGCCGACCCAGACCTCGACCTGGGCGCCGGTGATCGGATGCGTGACGAACAGGCCCGTGGGCACGCCCTTCTTGTCCTGCGTGGCCAGCTCGGCCTCGGTCGTGCCGCCGGCCTTGCATTCCTCGATGAAACGGGCGACTTCGGGCTTGTCCTTGGCCGCGACCGTGGCCAGCGGATGCTCCGGCGCCACGGCGCAGAAGGTCACGCCCATGATGGTGTCGGCGCGGGTCGTGAACACCCACAGCCGCCCGCCGCCGCCTTCGATGGAATGCGGGAATGCGAAGCGCACGCCCTGGCTCTTGCCGATCCAGTTCTCCTGCATCAGCCGCACGCGCTCGGGCCAGCCGGACAGGTAGTTCGGGTCTTCAGGATTCGCGACGGCCGACAGCAGCTCCTCGGCGTACTGCGTGATCTTCAGGTAGTAACCCGGGATCTCGCGCTTCTCGACCAGCGCGCCGGAGCGCCAGCCGCGGCCGTCGATGACCTGTTCATTGGCCAGCACGGTCTGGTCCACCGGGTCCCAGTTGACGACCTGGGTGCGGCGCTCGGCGATGCCCTTCTCCAGCATCTTCAGGAACAGCCACTGGTTCCACTTGTAGTAGCTGGGCTGGCAGGTCGCGACCTCGCGGCTCCAGTCGATGGCTAGGCCCATGGCCTGCATCTGGCCCTTCATGTGGGCGATGTTGGAGTAGGTCCACTGCGCGGGTGGGACCTTGCCCTTCATCGCGGCGTTCTCGGCCGGCAGGCCGAAGGCGTCCCAGCCCATGGGCATCAGGACGTTGTAGCCCTTCATGCGCAGCTGGCGGGCCAGCATGTCGTTGATCGTGTAGTTGCGCACATGGCCCATGTGCAGCTTGCCCGAGGGGTAGGGCAGCATGGAGCAGGCGTAGAAGTGTGGCCTGCTCGCGTCTTCGGTCACGCGGTAGGCGTCGCGCTCCGTCCAGTAGGCACGGGCGGCGGCTTCGATCTGGTTGGGGTTGTAGCTGGGCGCTTCGTTCTTGGCGTTCATGGGCCAAATTGTAGGTGGGGCCCTTCGACGGCCAGGTTGCGGCCGGACCTCGACTGCCGCCGGGCCTGGACGAGCGACGGCCCCTAGCTTGAACTTTCACAACGGCATTCCAGCGCCTTTACTGATTGGACAACTCTGGCCAGGGAGCCCGTCCATGCCTGCTGCGCGCCTTCATTCATTGGCTCCTCGGGGCCGCGCCCCATGCCGCTGGGCAATGGCCACCTTGCTGGCGTTGATGGCCCCGGTGATGGCGCACGCCGCGCCCACGGCGTCGGTGGGCTTCGGCCTCCAGGGCGAGTTCCCGCCCATGAGCTTCAGCGATCCGGTGTTCACCGAGCACAGCCGGCACGTCGACAACTCCCAGTTGTTCGCCGACATGTGGGGCGCCGCCGACCTGCGCGACGGCACGCTGCGGGCGAAGATGAGCACCACGCCCGTGACGGTCTATCAGAGCAGCCCCATCGCCATCACGGGGGCGTCCATCACGGACGACCTCCACGTCATCGGCCCCGGCACGACTCCCGTGCCCATGACGATGACGCTGGACGTCGATGCCCTGCTGGCGATCAACCCGGCCCTGGGGCCCAACAGTCTCGAATCGCTGAACTTCCGCGCCACGATGTCGGCCCTCGGCGCGCCGGGGAAGGAAATGCGGGTGATACGGTCCAAGAGCCTGGACGAGAACGGCGCCGTCACGCAGGACGACATCATCTGCCAGTGGGATTGCGGCCTGCTCAACGAGCCGTTGACGCTGGCCGGTGTCGTCAATGGCAAGTTGATGGTGCAGGGCATGGTGGTGCCGAACACCAGCTTCACCTTTTGGGCCACTGTCGAGTTGCAGACCTTCATCTACCCTGTCGGCCTCACGGCCGAGATCGATGCCAGCCACACCGCGCGCGTGTCCTACACGCTGCCGGACGGCTACACGCTGGGGTCGGCGTCCGGTGTCTTCTTGACCGCGCCCGTGCCGGAGCCGGCCACCGGCCTGATGGCACTCGCCGGTGGCGCGTTGCTCGCCGGCCTCCAGCGTCGTCGCGATAAACAGTTGGCTAGGGCTGCTGCGCCACGAACGCGATGCGATTGAGCCCGGCGGCCTGCACCCAGCCGATCAGCTCCGCCACCTGGCCGTAGGGCACGGTGCGGTCGGCGCGCAGCTGCACTTCGAGCTGCGCGTTGGCGCGGCCCAGTTCGGAGATGCGTTGCTGGAAGGCCTTGGCATCCAGCTCGTCGTCCCCCAGGTGCAGCTTGCCGTCCGGTGTGATGGCCACGGCGATAGAGCTGGGCGCATCGCTGGGCGTGGCGGCTTCGCTCTTGGGCAGATCCAGGCGCAGCGAGGCCGTCATCAAGGGCGCTGCGATCATGAAGATGACCAGCAGCACCATCATGACGTCGATCAGCGGCGTCATGTTGATGTCGCTCATGGGCCGCGACCCTTCGGGCTTCTCAAGGCGGCCGAACGCCATCAGTCGTGGTCCAGCAACTCGCGCAAGTCGTGCGCGAAACCTTCCAGATCGGCCTCGCAGGCCGCCACCATCTTGCCGAAGACGTTGTAGGCCAGCACGGCCGGGATGGCGACCGCAAGGCCCGCGGCCGTCATGATCAGCGCCTCGCCGACCGGCCCGGAGATCTTGTCGATGGTGATGTTGCCGGCCGCCGAGATGCTGGCCAACGCGTGGTAGATGCCCCAGACGGTGCCGAACAGGCCCACGAAGGGCGCGGTGGCGCCAACGGACGCCAGCAGCACCTGGCCGAATTGCAGCTTGGCCAGCACCGCGTGCAGCGCGTCGCGCAGGCGGCGGGTCAAACGGGATTCACGCCGGCCGACAGCGTCCAGCGTGGCGCTGTTCGTCTCGGCCGTGGCGGCGTCCAGCAGCGGCAGCAGCAGGCTTTCGGTGTCAAAGCTTTGCAGCGCGCTGCGACCCTCGGCCACGCCGGCTGCAGCCCAGAAGGCCGGGACCGCACGGGCGAGGCCGCGGCGCGCACGGCGCAGCAGCCAGGTCTTCCACAGGATCAGCGCCCAGGCGCTGACCGACATCGCCAGCAGCAGCAGCGCGACCGCGCGGCCGACCAGGTCGCTCTGGGCCCAGAAGTCGGCGAAGCCGCCCATATCAGCTGTTGAAGCCGAGCACGTCGTTCATGCCGAACAAGCCCGTCTTCTGGCTCGCCAGGAAACGCGCCGCGCGCAGGCTGCCCTGTGCGTAGATGCTGCGGTTGCTGGCCTTGTGGCTGATCTCGATGCGCTCGCCGGTGCCGGCGAACAGCACGGTGTGGTCGCCGATGATGTCGCCGCCGCGCACGGTGGCGAAGCCGATGGTCGACGCGTCACGCACGCCGGTGACGCCCTCGCGGCCGTAGACGGCGCATTGCTTCAGGTCACGGCCCAATGCGTCGGCCACGACCTGGCCCATCTGCAGCGCGGTGCCGCTGGGCGCATCGACCTTGTTGCGGTGATGGGCCTCGACGATCTCGATGTCGAAGCCCTCGTTCATCGCGCGGGCCGCCATGTCGAGCAGCTTGAGCACCACGTTGACGCCCACGCTCATGTTCGGCGCGAAGACGATGGCCGTGCGCTCGGCATGCCGGGCGATCTCGGCCTTCTGGCCGGCATCGAAGCCGGTGGTGCCGATGACGGCCTTGACGCCCAGTTCGGCGCACAGCGCCAGGTGTGACAGCGTGGCCTCGGGGCGCGTGAAGTCGATCAGCACGTCGGCACCTGCGAGACCGGCGCGCAGGTCGTCAAGCCGTCCCAGCGCCGCGTGCAGCTGGCAGTCGTCGGCCGCCTCGACGGCTTCCACGAGCATCCTGCCCATGCGCCCGCCGGCGCCCACGATCGCGACGCGGATCACGAGCCCGATCCCAGCTTGGCGTCCAGCGGCGGGTAGGTGCGGCCGGGTGCCGGGCCTTCGGCGGCGGCGGTGGGCGCGGCTTCGGCGCTGCGCTTGGGCGGCGGCAGGGCCTCGCGCTCAGCCTCGCTGAGCTCCAGCTTGGGCTGCTTGCCGCTGGGCTTGAAGGTGTTGATGGCGGCGACGAAATCGTTCTCGGCGGGCAGGTCGTCCGGCACCGTCAAGGCCTTGAGCCGGTCGCCGTCGAACTCCGCGACGACCAGGCGCTGCTGCGGCTGCGCGCCCTGGCGGCGGATGGTGAAGACGTAGTCCCAGCGGGACTCGTGGAAGATGTCGGTCAGCAGCGGCGAGCCGAGCAGGTCGCGAACCTGCGCCTTGGGCATGCCGGGCTTGACGCGGGCCACCATTTCCTTGGTCAGCACATTGCCCTGCACCACCTCGACGCGGTAGGGCGTGAGCACGCCCAGCACCTTGTCACCGGTGACGGAGGGCAGGCTGGCCCAGGAGGGCATCAGGGAGCAGCCGCCAAGCAGCGCAATCAGCGGGAGAGAGGCAAGCAGGGGACGCATGGGGCGGCTGGAGAGAGTACGGAAAGTGCCCGCCGGAAGTGCGGCTGGCTATGATCGGGCGGATTCTAGCGGGGCCCCCTTCCGGCGCCCCGGCCCCACGCGCCATGCCTTCCTCCGTCAAAGACCAGACCAGCGACATCAAGAACAGCGGCCTCAAGGCAACGCTGCCGCGCATCAAGATCCTCGAGATCTTCCAGCGCACCCAGCAGCGCCACATGACGGCCGAGGATGTCTACAAGGCCTTGCTCGGCGAAGGCGCCGACATTGGCCTGGCGACGGTCTATCGGGTGCTGCAGCAGTTCGAGCAGGCCGGCTTGCTGAGCCGCAACCATTTCGAGACCGGCAAGGCCGTCTACGAGCTCAACGAGGGGCACCACCACGACCACCTCGTCTGCCTGAACTGCGGCAAGGTCGAGGAGTTTTTCGACCCCGGCATCGAGGCGCGCCAGCACGCCATCGCGAGCGAGCACGGCTTCCAGCTGCAGGAGCACTCGCTGGCGCTGTACGCGACCTGCGTGAAGACCGACTGCCCCAACCGCGGCTAGCAGCCGGCACTGCGGGTCGAGGCTGGCAAGGCGCATGTGGCGTTGCTCGGCCGATGCGGGCATCAGCCCGCGGCCTCCTCACCCCTTGCCTGCGCCCTCGCCGGATTCAACGCGGCCGCGCCTTCTACCGTGCCGGCTCGAAGGCCGCTGCTCGCGCGCGGATCGCCGCGAAGCTGTCGTCGACGAGCAGGCGACCGTTCTCATACACCGTGCGCAGCACCTCGGTCGCGCCATCGGCCAGCGCCTGCTGGTAGCCGGGTGAATCCAACCGCACGGTCGCGAAGGCTGTCCCGCTGCGCATCAGCGTCAGCCGGCCGGCCTTGCTGCGCTTGGCGGGGTCGGTCACGGGGGCCTTGAAGACGTCGCGCCACTGCCCGTCGACCTCCGCCGCCGAGGCCTTCATCGCGAAGCCCAGCGTGTCGCGGTTGACCTGCTGCAGCAGCGCGCCGCCCTGGCCAAAGGCGATGTTGTCAGCCGAGTAGCCGGCGGATTCCAGCGCGGCGAGGATGCTGGCGATGGACTCGCGCGTGATGCCGTCGCCCTGGATGACGCGCACATGGCGAAGCACCTTGTAGCCCTTGGCGTTCACATCGCTGCCGAAGGCCGCGTCCAGAGTCCGGACGGTGCGCGCGACGACGGTGGTGGGGTCGCCGCTGTCGGGGCGGATGACGACGGTGGCGCCGCTGGCGATGACCTCCTCGCGAAGTGCGTCGCCCCAGAGTTGGCTGACGGCAGCGTCCAGGTCGTAGGAGTCGGACACGACGGCCAGCAGCGCGCCGGGCTTGCCGAACTGGCGCAGCATGTTGCGGTAGGCGTCCAACTCGCCGTCGCGGCCCCAGGCAGTGATGGTGCTGTGCTCGGCCGCGGGGATGGAGAAACCGGCCATGGGCTCGCCGTAGTAGAGGCGCGCACCGAGCAGGGCGGTCATCGTGTCCGTGCCCTGGAAGCTCACCAGGTGCGCCATGCCGCCCAGCATGGCCGACTCCAGCGACGACACGCCGCGGGCGCCGAAATCGTGCAGCTTGAAGGGCAGGCCTTCCAGCGAGCCGGTGCGCGCCAGCGACTCGGCGATGAGCCGCCGCGTGGCGTGGCTGTGCGTCGCGACCGTCGTCGGGTACCACAGGCGCAGCAACGCCGTCTCGACATAGCTCGTCAGCCACCAGCAGGCCGGGTCGGTGTTCTCGACGGTGACGAGGGCGTGGTTGACCGGCACCACCATGCCCTCGGGCACGGCGCGGATGCGCAGCGGCAGGCGGCCGCCATGCGCTCGGACGATGTGCAGCCAGCCCTCACGGTTGAAGGGCACGCCGTGGGCCGCGCAGACTTCCGCGCCCAGGGCCACATCGTCGTCGGTCACGGGCTCGGTGAAGTACTCCTTCAGCAGCGCCTGCAGGCCGAAGAAGACCGTGTAGGGCGTCGAGCCGCCGCGCGCCTCGATGTAGCTGAACACCGTCGTCGTCCCCGGCGGGTATTGCAGCCAATGGCTGGTCTTGTAGCTGTCCGTGTTGAGGACGAGCAGGCGGGTGATGTCGCTGAAGGCATGCAGCGCCATCAGTCGATCGAGCCGTTGTCGATGGCGCGCTGATGGCGCTCGACGAATTCCTTGTACGTGTCGATGCCGCGCAGCTGCAGGATGGTGTTGCGCACGGCGGCTTCCACCAGCACGGCGAGGTTGCGGCCGGCGTCCACGGCGATGACGACCTTGCGCACCGGCATGCCCAGCACGTCCTCATGCAGTGGCTCGTAGGGCAGGCGTTCGAAGTCGCGCTCCATCGTCTCCTTGCGCACCAAGTGCACGATGAGCTTCAGGCGCATCTTGCGGCGCACGGCGGTCTCGCCAAAGATGGCTTTGATGTCGAGCAGGCCGATGCCGCGCACCTCGAGCAGGTTCAGCAGCAGCTCGGGGCAGCGGCCTTCGATGGCGGTCTGCGCGATGCGGAAGAAGTCGACCGCGTCGTCGGCGACGAGGCCGTGGCCCCGCGAGATCAGCTCCAGGCCGAGTTCGCTCTTGCCCAGGCCCGACTCGCCGGTCAGCAGCACGCCCAGGCCTAGGATGTCCATGAACACGCCGTGGCGGGTGGTGCGGTTGGCGAACAGCTGGGCCAGGTAGCCGCGCACCAGGTCTATGACGTGGCCGGCGGACTCGGTGGTGCGGAACAGTGGGATCTCCGCGCGGTCGCACATCGCCACCAGGCGCGGCGGCGGCACGGAGTCGTCGGCCACGATGATGACCGGCGGCTCCAGCGTGACGATGCGCGAGATGCGCCGGTCCTGCACCTCGGTGCCTTCCTGGTTCAGGTAGGCCACCTCGCGACGGCCGACGATCTGTACGCGGTAGGGATGGATGTAGTTCAGGTAGCCGACCAGGTCGGCCGCGCTTTGCGCGTCGCGCACGGCGGCTTCGTCGAAGCGCCGCTCCGGGTGGGCGTGGCCGGCGATCCACTCCCAGCGCAGGGCCTCGCGGTGCTCTTCAAAGAGGCGCTCGGCGCTGATCGAGGTGGGTTTCAATGGAGATCAGGGTTTACGCGAAGCGTCGATCGGGGGCTCAAGCGACGGACTTGAGCGGCTCCCAGGCCGCGATGAGCTTGTGCAGTGTGGCGGCGTCCGGCTCGGTCTTGAGCTGCTCGCGCAGTTCCCGGTCGGACAGCATTTCGGCGATCTCGGACAGGATCTCCAGATGACGCTGCGTGGCGGCTTCCGGCACGAGCAGGAAGATCAGCAGGCCGACGGGTTCGTCGTCCGGCGCGTCGAAGGCGATGGGCTGCTCCAGCCGCAACACGGCAGCGAGCGGGTTCTTCAAACCCTTGACGCGGCCGTGCGGGATGGCCACGCCATGGCCCAGGCCGGTGGAGCCCAGGCGCTCCCGCGCGAACAGGTTGTCGGTGACCAGCGCACGGGCCATCTGGTGGTGGTTCTCGAACAGCAGGCCGGCGTGCTCGAAGGCGCGTTTTTTGCTGGACGCATCCACGGTCACCAACACGTTGTCGGCGGGCAGGATGGCGGCGAGACGGTTCATGGATGAGGGCCGAGCATCGGGGGCGCCTGGTGGGCGCGGCCGCAGCGGGGCTGTGGGTCAATCAGAGCCACAGATTATGGAACTGCGGGCCAGTTTGGGGAGATCGGGTGTGCCTGCAGACGTGGAAAACGCCCCTGGGCACCCCCGAATGCGGGTTTTTGCGGCACTGCAGCAACAGCCGATTGCGCATCGCACAAAACAGAGGCGGCCCGTGGGCCGCCTTGAAGTGAGCCGCTGGGGTCAGCGGGCCGGAACCTCAAGCCGCTTGGCCGAGGCGTGGTGATGGTCCTGCACCTTGTCCTTGTGGCGGCAGACCTGGCGATCGAGCTTGTCCATCAGTTGGTCGATGGCGGCATACAAATCTTCATGAGACTGCTCGACGAAGATGTCGCGGCCCTTCACATGCAGCGTGACTTCAGCGCGCTGGCGGCGTTCCTTCTCCTTTTGCTTCTCTACGGTCAGCAGGACGTTGATGTCAACGACCTGATCGAAGTGGCGGGTCACACGGTCTAGCTTGGTGAGTACGTACTCGCGCAAGGCCGGCGTGACTTCGAGGTGATGGCCACTGATCGTCAGATTCATAAAGCCTCCTTTCAGAGGAATGGGTCGGGGAAAACGAAACCAGGAAAACTGAGGAAAGGGGAGGGAGGAGGAGGGGTCTTTCAGGTAGCGGAGTTGGATGGGAGTGGGGAAATCGACGAGCCCAGTTTGCGCGCGAAGCCGCCGCGTGACAAGGGGATGACGGTGACGGTTTGTGGCCTTCCAGGCCTCGTTTTCGCGGCTTCTTTCACGTCTTGCGGCGATGCAATAATCCACGGCTATTTCCCCTACGGAGACCTTCTTGGACAGCGATCACCCTCGGTGACCGTCCACTCCCGCCGCCGGCCCCTTGTCCGGCCGCGCCCGCCCGGAGTGAGACGGTTGACCTGAACCCCGCCACCCCGGACGGCGCTGCGCGTCGTCCCTTGCCAGCGCTGCTGGAGACGATGCATGCTGAATGTTTTCACGCTGAACAACGGCCGCCTGAAGGGTGGCCTGTTCCAGGAAGAAATCGAGACCGCCGAGGAGCTGGCGCTGTCGCGCCCGGTGTGGGTGGACCTGGAGAGCCCGAGTGCCCAGGAAAAGGGCTGGATCCGTGACCGCTTCGGCCTGACCATCCCCGAGGACATCGTCGACGAGGACCTGGAGGAATCGGCGCGCTTCTACGAAGAGGACAACGGCGAGCTGCACATCCGCTCCGACTTCCTCATCGAAGGCGACGACAGCGGCGAAGGCAAGCCGGCGCGCAATGTGCGCGTGGCCTTCATCCTGTTCAACAACGTGCTGTTCTCCATCCACAACGAGGACTTGCCGGTGTTCCGCCTGCTGCGCCTGCGGGCGCGGCGCATCCCGGCGTTGATCGAGGATGCCAAGGACGTGCTGCTCAAGCTCTACGACGCCGACGCCGAGTACTCGGCCGACGTGCTGGAGGGCATCTACGACAAGCTCGAAGCGGTCAGCGTGCGCGTGCTGAAGAGCGACGTGACCGACGCCGAGGCCGGCGAAGTGCTGTCTGCCATCGCCCGCGAGGAGGACTTGAACGGCCGCATACGCCGCAACGTGATGGACACGCGCCGCGCGGTCAGCTTCATGATGCGCAGCCGCATGCTCAACGCCGAGCAGTTCGAGGAATCGCGCCAGATCCTGCGGGACATCGACTCACTCGATTCGCACACGGCGTTTCTTTTCGACAAGATCAACTTCCTGATGGATGCGACCGTCGGCTTCATCAACATCAACCAGAACAAGATCATCAAGATCTTCTCGGTCGCCAGCGTCGCCCTGCTGCCGCCGACGCTGATCGCGTCGATCTACGGCATGAACTTCAAGAACATGCCGGAGCTGGAGTCGAGTTGGGGCTACCCGTTCGCGCTGGTGCTGATGCTGTTGTCGGTGGCGGCACCGTTCATCTACTTCCGCAGGAAGGGTTGGCTCAGGTAGCCCGCAGCCGGCGCTTCAGCAGCCGCATCAGCGCGCCCAGCACCGGCAGCTTCTCGTACAGCTCCTCGGCGGCGTCCCAGTAGTCGCGGTGGTCGGCCACGAGGCCGGCCGCGTCGAAGCGCAGGTGGCTGGCGCCGCGGATGACGAGGTCGCCGGTGTGGAAGTCCCACGCGAGGAAGCATTGGTCGCCCTCGACGAAGACCGTGGTGATGACGAAGCGCGGCGCTTTCAGCGTCTCGAACATGTGCTCGAAGACGCGCCGCAGCGCCGCGCGGCCGCGGACGTCGTTGAACGGGTCCTTGAAGCGGCAGTCCTCGGCGTAAAGCCCGATGAGGCGGTCAAGATCGGCGGATTGAAGCGTCTCGTACCGCGCGATGAGCGCGGCGGCGCGTGGGTCGGCATGGGTCATCGGTTGGCGCGGCTTACCAGGTTGAAGTAGACGCTGTCGGGCAGCAGCCGCAGCGCCTTCATGAAGCGCGTGAAGCGCTTGGGGAAGTGGATCTCGAACTCGCCCGCAGCCCAGCCGGCGAGCATCGAGCGGGCGGCCTGGGCGGCGCTGATCTCGGCCGGCATGCGGAAGTCGTTCTGCGCCGTCATCGGCGTGGTCACGAATCCCGGGTGGATGACGGACACGCCGATGCCGCGCGGATGCAGGTCGAGGTAGAGCGCCTCGGCCAGATGCGTCAGCGCGGCCTTGCCGGGCCCGTAGGCCAGCGCCTTGGGCAGGCCGCGGTAGCCGGCGACGCTGGAGACCAGGCTCAGGTGGCCGCGGCCCGACATCAGCAGCTGCGGTAGCAGCGCGTCGAGCAGGTTGAGCGCGCCGACGTAGTTGATGTCGAGGTGCCGGCGCGCGTCGGCGAGGTCGAAGCCGGTCGCGCTCATCGGCCGGTAGTAGCCGGCGCAGTAGACGCACAGGTCGGGCGTGCCGACCTCGGCTGCGGCCGCTTGCAACGCCGGCAAGTCCATCACGTCCAGCGGCAGCGCATGGCTGCCGGCATGCAGCGCGACGAACTCGTTGAGCAGCGGCGCCTGCCGCGCCGAGACGATGACCCGCGCGCCCGCCGTATGCAGCGCGCTCGCCGTGGCGCGGCCGATGCCGGTGGACGCGCCGATCAGCCAGGCCGTGCGTCCGTGCCAGTCCTGCAGCCGCGGATTGAGGCTCAATGGTGCACCCTTCGGCCTTCGGCCTGTCCCGCCAAGCGGGAGCGAGCTTGCTTGGGACGGCCCGGCGCGGCGCTCATGGCTTGTGGAACGACAGCGTGACGTCGCCGAGGTGGAAGCCGAACTTGCTCATGCGTGCCTTGTTCAGCATGACCTTGTCGTCCATCAGGTACATCCAGTCGTCGAGCTGCACGTCGTAGGTCGTGCCATCCACGGGCAGGCGCAGCGTGTAGCTCCAGCGCAGCGCATTGCCGCGCGCCTCGCCCACCGCCTCGCCGACGACGTCGGCCGCCGTGCCGCGGTAGCGGCCGTCGCCCAGCGCGGTGATGGTCCAGACGCGGCGCTCGGTCTTGCCGTCGCTGTAGCTGAAGTCCTCCTCCAGCGTGCCCACGCCACCCTGCCAGCGGCCCTCCAGCTTCACGATGAAGCGGCGCTTCACTTTGCCGGCGCGGTCGGTGAACAGGCCGTGCGCCGTCAGCGGGCCGTTGAAGTAGGTCTCCAGGCTCAGCACCGGCTTTTCGGCGGCGTAGTCCTCGGGCACGGGCGCGCTGGCGCAGCCAGACAGCACGAGGGTGGTCAACAGCAGGCGTCGGTTCATGGTGGGGCGATGAAGTGGCGGTACAGCAGCGCAGCGGCCGCGAGCTTGAGCGCGCAGGGCAACACGCAATAGGCGAGGGTCAGGGCTTGCAGCGCCTGCGGGTCGCGCTGGCCGGGTGCGTAGCCCAGCGCCTGCAGCAGCGGCAGCGCCAAGCCCGCGGCCAGCGCGAGGTTGAGCTTGCTGGCCGCGTTCCACCAGCCGAAGAAGGCGCCTTCCGCACGGCCGGCCAGGCCGGCACGCTGGATGACGCCGGCCAGCAGCGCCGCCGGGATGGCGAGGTCGGCGCCCAGTGCCGCCCCGCTGGCGACGCACACGGCGAGGAAGCCGCCGCGGTCGCCTTCGCCCAGGGCCGCGGCCCATGCGAACGCGGCGACGGCCAGCGCCATGCCCAGCGCCCAGGCGCGCGCCTGGCCGACACGGGCGATGACGCGCAGCCAGGCGGGCAGCGAAACGACGGCAGCGGCGAAGTAGCTGGACAGGAACAGGCCCTGCGATGCGGGTAGGCGCAACCGGTCGTCGATGAAAAACAGCAGCAGCGTGGCTGGCACGGCCGCGGCGATGCCGTTGAGCAGGAAGACGGCGAGCAGACGGCGGAATTCGGGCACGCGCCAGGCGAGGGCCAGCGGCGCGGGCGCGTCAACGGCAGGGGCGGGCCGCGGCGCGCCGGCCAGCAGCATGAGGCCCACGAACAGGGCGGCCGCGAGCACGAGCGCCGTCATGCCGAATCCGGCGAGCGAGGGCAGCAGGCTGGCGCTCACGACGCCCGCGAGCGCGAGGCCCTCGCGCCAGGCCACGATGCGGCTCTGCGTGGCCGCACTCCCGCCCAGCCGCGCCCCCCAGGCCTGGTGCAACACGGCGAGCCAGCTGTAGGCGAGGTAGGTCAGCACCAGGCCCGCGCCGGCCCAGGCGAGCAGCGCGCGGGGTTCGCGCACTAGCGGGAAGAACAGGCCGGCAAAACCGGCCGCGAGCAGCAGGCCGGCCAATGGCAGCTGCCAGGCCAGCGCCGCGCGGCCCAGCGCGCGGTCGCACAGGCGGCCGATCCACGGGTCGACGACGGCGTCGAGCGCGCGGGCGGCCAGCAGCAGCGCCCCGAGCGTGGCCAGCGGCAGGCCGAAGTGGGTCGCGTAATGCGCCGGCAGGTGCACGTACAGCGGCAGCGCCACGAACGCCAGCGCAAAGCCGAGTGCGCCGTAGCGCAGGCCTTGCGCGGGAGCGAATTCAGCGGCCATCGCCGCCGGCCAGCAGCTGCTGGCGCAGGCCGGGCTCCGAGGTCTGTGGGCTGAGCCAGATGCCGAAGAACAGCCGTGCGAAATCAGCATCGGCGACGCGCCGCCGCGGCTCGCCGTTGAAGAAGAACTGCGCTGCTTCGCCCGGCTCGTAGACGCCGCTGATGCGGTCGCCCGCCTTCACGTCGGGGAAGGCGGCCCGCATCTCGGCGAGCCAGGCTCGAGCCTGGATGTCGCTGACGGTCGCCTGGCCGCGCATCTCCTTCAGCGAGCGCTTGGCGATCTCGGTGCCGTCGAGGCCGCGGGCATATTCGATCTCCAGCGTCAGCGGCTGCGTGGCCCAGTTGGCGGCCGTGACCGGCGCGGCCGACCACAGCCGGATGTCGTAGATGTGCAGGCCCAGGAAGCGAAAGCGCGCCTGGCCACGCCGGGTCAGCCCGGCCAGCTCGGGCGCGGCATGGGCGAGGTTGGCAAGAGCGACAGCGGCAAGCAAGAGGCGGCGTTGCATCGCTCAGTCCCGCACCAGCGTGAACTGCATGACGTCGGTGTTGCCGGCTGCGAAGGCGGCCTCGCAATAGGCCAGGTAGAACTCCCACAGCCGCATGAAGCGGATGTCGAAACCCAGGCTGCGCACGGGGCCCTCCTGGCGCAGGAAGGCCTCGCGCCAGCGGCGCAGCGTCTCGGCATAGTCCGCGCCGAAGGCCAGCTCGTTGACGACACGCAGGCCGGCCTTCTCGGCATGGGCGCGGAACTGGCTGGGGCTGGGCAGCAGGCCGCCGGGGAAGATGTATTGCTGGATGAAATCGGTCGAGCGCACGTAGCGGTCGAACAGGTCGTCGCGGATCGTGATGCTCTGGATGCAGGCGCGGCCGCCGGGCTTGAGCTTGTTACGCACGGTGCGGAAGTAGCCGTCCCAGTACTCGCGGCCGACCGCCTCGAACATCTCGATGGAGACGATGGCGTCGAAGGGTTCGTCGGCGATGTCGCGGTAGTCCTGCAGGCGCAGATCGGCGCTCAGCCCGGCGCTGCGCAGGCGGTCCTGCGCCCACGCCAGCTGCTCGGTGGACAGCGTCACGCCGGTCAGCCGCGCGTCGAAGTCACGCGCCGCCACCTCGGCGATGGCGCCCCAGCCGCAGCCGATCTCCAGCACGCGGCTGCCCGGCGTGACGCCGGCTTCGCGGAGCGCGCGGCGCATCTTGGCCTGCTGGGCCGCGGCCAGCGGCTGCTGCGGCGCGCCGTCGAACCAGGCGCTGGAGTAGTTCATCGTCGGGTCCAGCCACAGCTTGTAGAACGCGTTGCCGAGGTCGTAGTGGGCGTGGATGTTCTTGCGGCTGCCCGCGCGGGTGTTGCGGTTGAGCAGGTGGCGCACGCGGTGCAGCAGGCCGCCCCAGAAGCCGCCGTAGACGAGCAACTCCAGCGCGGTGCGGTTGCGGATCAGCAGCTCCAGCAGCGCGCGCAGGTCAGGGCTGCTCCAGTGGCCGGCGACGAAGGCCTCGGCAAAGCCGACGTCACCGGCGGTGAGGGCGGCGGCGCAGGTCTGCCAGTCGGCGATGCGCAAGGCCGCGCGCGGCTCGCGGGCGGCGCCGAAGTGCAGCAGCTCGCCCTCGGGCGTCTGCACGTCGAGGCTGCCGTGCTGAAGGCGATCCAGCAGCGCGAGCACGCGGCGGGCGTGGCGGGGCAGCGTGGTGTGGGGGAAGGGCGTGGAGGTCGTTGTCGTCATGGCGGTCAGCGCGTCACGAAGCGCTCTGGCGGCTGGGGCTTGGAGAGGAAGGGCACGCGCTTGAAGGCCAGCTTCAGCGCCTGCCAGTGGATGCGGGCGACGACCATCAGCGTCAGGGCCGGTATGGCGAAGAACGCCGCGCGGGCGCTGGCTGCCGTCAGCGGCTGCAGCTGGCCGGCGAGGCTGGTGTGCAGCAGCGGCCCTTGCGCGTCGTCGTGGTCCACGCGCGCGACCACGCGGTCGCGGGCGCGCATGAAGCGAAAGCGGTAGCGGCCCTCGACACGGCAGAACGGCGAGACGTGGAAAACCTTGGCCGCCTGCTGCTCGCGGCCCCAGGCGAGCGCCGGCCCGCGCAACAGGTAGCAGTGGCGCTCGCCGAAGGTGTTGTTGACCTCCACGATGACCGCGGCCAACGAGCCGTCGGACCGCTCGCAGAACCAGAAGCTCACGGGCTTGAACACGTGGCCCAGCACGCGCGGGTAGGTCTGCAGCCAAATCTCGCCATCGGCATCGGTGATGCCCTCGGCCGACAGCAGCGCCTCGGCCCAGGCGAGCGAGTCGGTGCCGCCGGCGCCGTGGTCCGCGTCGTGGAAGCTCAGCAGGTGGCGCCATGCATGGCGGCCGTTGCGGTTCAGGACCGGCGCGGGCGCGCGGCGCAGCGCACGCATGGGCAGCCAGAGGAAGTAGCTCGCGTAGGCAAAGGCGTGCTCGCGCGGCCTCAGCCGGCGGTGCCGCACCAGGCCCCGGCCGAGCTGGGGCGCGTTCATGCCAGCACCTTGGAGATGACTTGCTGCGCCGCGCAGAGCCCCGACAGCAGGCCGTCCTCGTGGAAGCCATAGCGCGTCCATGCGCCGGCGAACCAGACGCCGCCAGCACCCTGGATGTCCGCCAGCCGCGCCTGGGCGCGCACGGCCGCGTCGTCGAAGACCGGGTGGGCGTAGGTGTAGCGGCCGAGGACGCGCTCCGGGGCGGGCTGGCGCAGCGGGTTCAGCGACACGATGACCGGCTGGTGCCAGGGCAGCGGCTGCAGCTGGTTGAGCAGGTAGTGCAGGCAGACGGCGCCCGCGTCGGCGCCGCTCTCATAGTTCCACGCGGCCCAGGCGGCGCGGCGGCGCGGCAGCAGTGCCGTGTCGGTGTGCAGCACAGCCAGGTTGGCCTGGTAGCGGATGGCGCCGAGCAGCTGGTGCTCGGCCTCGGTCGGCACGGCGAGCATCGCGAGGCTCTGGTCGCTGTGGCCGGCCAGGATGACCGCGTCGAAATGCTCGCGGCCGCGCGGGCTCTGCACGACGACATCGCCGCCCGCAGGCGGCCGATGAATGGCCTGCACCGGCGTGCCCAGCCGCACATCGTGGATGGCCGGCAGCATCGCGTCGACATAGTGGCGCGCCCCCCCGCAGACCGTCCACCACTGCGGCCGGTCGTTGATCTGCAGCAGGCCGTGGTTGTGGCAGAAGCGGATCAGCGTGCGGATGGGGAACTGCAGCATCTGCGCCGTCGGGCAGGACCAGATGCAGGCGACCATGGGCAGCAGGTACCAGTCGCTGAAGGCGAGGCCGAAGCGGTGGCGCGCCAGGAAGGCGCCGATGGGCTCGGCCAGCGCGGCCTCGTCGCCGCGCTCGGCCAGCGCCGTGCACAGGCGGTTGAAGCGCAGCAGGTCGGCCAGCATCCCCCAGAAGGCAGGCCGCAGCAGGTTGCGGCGTTGCGCGAAGACGGTGGCCAGGCTGCTGCCGCTCCACTCGATGCCGTCGCCCGGCACCTGGGCGGAGAAGCTCATGTCGCTTTTCGCGGTGGCGATGCCGAGCTGGGCGAAGAGCTGGATCAGCAGCGGGTAGGTGCGCTCGTTGAAGACGAGGAAGCCGGTGTCCACGCCGTGCGTGACCGGGCCGTCGGGGCCGTCCAGCGTCACGTCGACGGTGTGCGTGTGGCCGCCGGCGTGCGGGCCGGCCTCGAACAACGTGACGTGGGCACGGTCGCTCAGCGCCCAGGCGGCGGACAGGCCGGCGATGCCCGAGCCGACGACGGCGACGCGCCGGGCGGTGTTGGCACCGGGCTGGTGCGGGTGCCCCCTACCGCGCAGCAGGCCCAGAACAGCGGGCGTCGCGTGTCCGGCGGAGCAAAAGGAAGGGCCCGCGTCATCGACACGGGCCCTGGCTGTAAAAGCGGCCGCAGAACGCCCCGAAGCCAACGAGGGAGGGAGGGAGGAGGAGGAGAACGGCTCCGGGATTGCTGCTCTGAACTCAGAGAGGTTGAGCGGCCTAAATTCGGTGGGGGTGGGGGACGCCTCCGTGCGAGCGGTGCTCGGGTTTTCACTGCCTGTGTAGCCTGATTGACGGTCGGGCGCTTGGCGTTTCGCAGCGCTGTACCGAGTTCGGGCGACGATTGTTGGCGTCATGATGAATGTCCGGCGCCGCTTCGACACTCCCTAGAGCCGCAGCAAACAGTGTTGCTAACGGCATGTTGGAACGGTGTAGAACGGTGGTGTTGTGAATGGTTTGTCCAGTGCAAAACGCGCTGGTGACGGCTATATTACGGTAAGAATGATATGTTGTCTCACATTTGTCCAGGACAAAACATGTTTAACAAGCCTTCGTCGCTGACCGCGAGGGCGGCCCGTGGCTGACACCAGCGCTTACGCATCCGACGACGCTGCGGATGCGGGCGGCCGGGCAGGCGGCGTAGGCATCGCGGCCTTGGAGCGTGAAACCGGCATCAACAAGGAAACGTTGCGTGTCTGGGAGCGCCGCTACGGCTTCCCGTCGCCGTGGCGGGACGCGGCGGGTGAGCGGCTCTACCCGCCCGAGCAGGTGCAGCGGCTGCGCCTCGTCAAGCGGCTGCTGGACGCCGGACACCGGCCCGGCCGCGTGGTGGCCGCGCCGGCCGCGGAGCTGGCCGCCCTGCTGCAGCCGCCCGCTGCAACGCGAGCGGGCGCTGCGCCGGCTGCCGAGGCGCCCGAGGTGGCGGCCTGCGCTGCGCTGCTGCAGCGCCACGACATCGACGGCCTGCGCCGCGCGCTGTCGCAGGCCGTGCTGCGCCGCGGCCTGGCCGGTAGCGTCACGGAGGTGTTCGCACCGCTGACGACGCGCATCGGCGAGTTGTGGATGAACGGCACGCTGCAGGTCTTCGAGGAGCACATCTACAGCGAGTCGCTGCAGCTGGTGCTGCGCCAGTCCATCCAGGCCTTGCCTGCCAACCTGCAGGGCGCCGGGCCGCGGGTGCTGCTGACCACGCTCTCCGGTGAAGGCCATGCGCTGGGGCTGCTGATGGCGGAGGCGCTGCTCAGCCTGGAAGGGGCCGTTTGCCTCTCGCTGGGCGTGCAGACGCCCGTCGACCAGCTGCCCGCAGCGACGGCCGTGCACCGGGCGGACGTCGTGGCGCTGAGCTTCACCGGGCAGCTGCCGGCGCGCGCCGTGCTCGACGGGCTTGCCCAGCTGCGCGCGCTGCTGCCGCCTGCAATCGAGATCTGGGCCGGCGGCAGCAACCGGGCACTCCGTTTGCCGGGCCTGCCAGACGGCGTGCGCTGTGTCGACGGCCTGAGCTCTATCACGTTAGAGATCACACGCTGGCGCGAACTTTTAGAATCGCGCCTCTAACGAGGACCCGCCATGCTTTACCCCGAACTGTTCAAGCAACTCGAAGCCGTGCGCTGGAACATGGACCGCGACATTCCGTGGGACCAGTTCGACGCCAGCCTGCTGAGCGACGAACAGGCCCAGACCATCAAGATGAACGCGATCACCGAGTGGTCGGCGCTGCCGGCCACCGAGATGTTCCTGCGCGACAACCGCGAGGACAGCGACTTCTCCGCCTTCATGTCCGTCTGGTTCTTCGAGGAGCAGAAGCACAGCCTGGTGCTGATGGAGTATCTGCGGCGCTTCCGCCCCGACCTCGTGCCCACCGAGGCCGAGCTGCACGAGGTGCGCTTCGACTTCGACCCGGCACCGGCGCTGGAAACGCTGATGCTGCACTTCTGCGGCGAGATCCGCCTGAACCACTGGTACCGCCGCGCGGCCGAGTGGCACACCGAGCCGGTCATCAAGGCCATCTACGAAACCCTGTCGCGCGACGAGGCCCGCCACGGCGGCGCCTACCTGCGCTACATGAAGCGCGCCATGACCAAGTTCGGCGACGAGGCGCGTGCCGCCTTCGCCAAGGTCGGCGTGCTGATGGCCAGCGCCCGCCGCACGGCGCAGGCGCTGCACCCCACCAACCTGCACGTCAACGCCAAGCTGTTCCCGCGCGACACCATCCAGAGCCGCCTGCCCGACCCCGAGTGGCTGGAGCACTGGCTGGACAAGCAGATCCAGTTCGACAGCGTGTGGGAGAACAAGGTCGTCGAACGCATCCTGCACAACATGAGCCTGCTGATGGACCGCAGCTTCGCGACCGTGCAGGAGCTCAATCGCTTCCGCAAGGAAATGGCGGCACGCATCGTGCCGCCATCGGGCGAGGCGCTGACCGGCAAGCCGGCCTGATCGCCTGACTCAACCGCCGCGGGCGCGCTTCATCACGATCAGCGCGAAGGCCGCGGCGGCCACGGCCGCCCAGCCGATGAACTGCAGCGAGGCCAGCTCCGCCAACGTGGCGCCCAGGTCGCGCAGCGCCCAGGTGACCAGGTTGTCGCCCGACTGCAGCGTGTTGGCCAGGCTCTGGCCGTCATGCACCAACGTGTGGTTGATGCGATCGCTGAGGCCGGACAGCGCCTCGCTCGGCCAGCTGATGTCGTAGGCCTTGTTCAGCACGGCGGTGGCAACGCCGCCGCCGATCAGCACCACCGGCACGCCCAGGCGCTTGAGCCAGCTGGACGCGGCCATCAGCACGAAGATCACCGGCGCCAGCCACAGCATCAGCGGCACGGTACCCGCCAAGCCGCGCAGCAGCAGCGGCGTTGAGGCGAGGACGACCTCGCCCCAATTCACCGCCAGCGCGTCGGCGAAGCCCAGCTTGTTGCTCAGTACGCCCATCGCGATCGGCACGCCGAACAGCATGCCGACCACCGCGCCGCCCAGCGGCGCCAGCCACGCATGGGCCAGCACGGTGGACAGCACGCTCTCGCTCGGCCGGCCCGGCAGGGACAGCCAGAACTCGATCGAACGGTCCTGCGTGTCGCGCCGCGCGAGCCCCGGCAGTTGGAACAGCGCGATGAGCATGCAGATGCCGTAGATGACCAGCGTGGTCGCCAGCACCACGCCCACGGACATCAGCTCCGGGCTTTCGGTAGGCATGCCGGTGAACGTGCCGAACGGCAGCACCGCCAGGAAGAGCAGGGGCGGCGCCAGCGCGGCGATCAGCCAGCCGCGCTTGTGCTGCATCCATTCGCGTTGCAGCAGGGTGGGGATGTGGGTGTTCATGGCGTCTCCTTGTCGTTCAGGCTTGCTTGCCGTTCAGCGCCGGGTTGCGGGTCAGCGCCATGAAGAGGTCCACCAGGCTGGGCCGCACGCGCTGGCCCAGGCTGGTGATGTGTTCAGGCGGCGCACCGTCGAACAGCGCGGTCGTGCGGCCCTGCTCGCGGTAGCGCAGCAGCGGGTGGGCGGCGGCCATCGCATCCGCGGCAGCGGGGTCGTGGTTCAGCGCCACGAAGCGGCGGTCGATGTCCTCCAGGCTGATCGACAGCGCCACGCGCCCCTCGTCCAGCATGATCACGTCGCTCAGCAGCGCCTCCACCTCCTCCACCTGGTGCGTCGAGATCAGCACGCTGCGCTCGCCGTCGCACCACTCGTCGATCAGCATTTCATAGAAGCTCTTGCGCGACACCACGTCCAGGCCCAGCGTCGGCTCGTCCAGGATCATCAACTTCGCGTCGATCGCGGCGATCAGCGCCAGGTGCGTCTGCGCCACCATGCCCTTGGACAGGCTCTTGATCTTGTCGCCCTCGCCCACGCTGGTGCGCTTGAGCAGCGCGCGCGCCCGCTCCGCCGAGAACTTCGGCTGCAGCTGCGACATCAACGTGATCAGCTCATGCACCCGCGCCCAGCGCGGCAGCACGGCCACGTCGGGGATGTAGCTCAGCTCCGTCAGCAGCTGCTGGCGGTTCTTCGTCGGCTCCAGGCCCAGCACGCTCAGCTCGCCCTGCACGGGCAGCAGGCCCACCAGCGCCTTCATCAGGGACGTCTTGCCGGCACCGTTGTGGCCCAGCAGGCCCACGACGCGGCCCTTGGGCACGGCCACGGAGACGTCGTTCAGGGCGGTCTTCTTGCCGTAGCGCAACGTCAGGTTTTTGGCTTCGATGAGGTTCATGTCGACTCCCAGTTCAAATCCTTGGCGGTCAGGCCCAGCCGTTGCAGCTTGGCGCGCAGCGCCGGCCAGTCTTTCTGCAGAAACTGCTCGCGCTCATGACGCAGCAGGCGCTCGCGGGCGCCGCTCGTCACGAACATGCCCAGGCCGCGCCGCGACTCGATGAGACCGTGGTCGCTGAGCGCCTGCAGCGCCCGCGTCACGGTCAGCGGATTGATGACGTACTGGCTGGCGAGTTGGCGCACCGAAGGCAAGGCCTCGCCTTCCGAAGGGCTGCCGTCAAGCAGCTGCACGGCCAGTCGGTCGGCCAACTGCTGGTAGATCGGCGCCTGGTCTGTCCAGGTGGGAGTCATGGGTGCTCCGGGGGTGTGTTGCTGATGTAGCACACCATATCTCCGGCGCTGGGTCGGCCCAAGGCGTGGGCGACAGGCTGCAGATTTGGGGGGATGAGCCGTTTACTGTCGGTGGAGCCGACCGCTTCAACACGCGTGATCACCCCGGCGCCAAGCCCGGGCCGCAATGTGCCACGCCAGACGTTCCGAGAGGCGTGTCAGGTTTCGGACGAAATCAACACGATGCGGCGGCCGATGGCATCGATCGCGCGGCGAATCAAGGCAATTTCTCCAGCGTTCTCGTCCGGTGATGCGATGTCGTCCACCGTGACGGCGTCTACGCCGCACGCTGCGAGTTGAACCAACCAGGCGCGGTACCAATCAAAAGCGCCGGGGTGGTCAGGGTTGACGCCGCACATGTCGGTGTTCCCGGCGCAGGTTGAATCGGGGTTGGCGATCTCATCGCAACGCCACGGGCTTCCGGCGATCGGCAGACCTTGCCCGACCGCCTGACGGGGGACGCCGGGCATCAGGTGCACACCGAAGCGCAAGCGGAGGCGGTGGACCTGAGCTGCGAGCGGAGCGAAACCGTACCCTTCGATGGCGCTGGGGAACCGGTTTGCCGCAGGCTGCGGTCGGCCATGGGCATCCAGTTCCAAGGGTGCAAACGGCCGGCAACCCGAGGTTGTCATCTGCGCGACGTACCACCGCGGTCCGACCGTGGCGATGTCGTAGCCCACCGGCAAGAGGCGCTCGGCCATGAGGCTCGCGTTCGCCAGGAGCCCGGCTTCGGTCGTCGCGGCGCCAAGCCAGGCCGCGCCGGCACTGCCGAGCCCGGCCCTGACCGCGACTCTGTCGTGCCGAATGTCGTGACGGGGGGAGTCTGGCAGACCGCGCCCGACGGCACCGGTGCTCGTGCAATCCGCCAAAGAAAAGAACGTGTTTGAACGGGATGGGGGCATGGAACACCTTGAACGGCCGAGCCTTGATTTGACGCCGAATCATTTGCTGCAAATGATTGCGGCCGTGCCGCGCGGGCATCCTAGATTGTTCGACGCTCGGACGAACTAGGGAAAGACCTAGACCGGTCCGACTTCCGCTCGGCCATGGCCGGTGCTGGACATCCAGCTCACGGCGAGGTGGGGCGGCTTCGACGGGCCGTCGATGCTCAAGGGACCGGGGGTAGGTTCAACGGCGCGCTGCCTCGACGCAGGAGATGGCCAGGGGTCGCCGGTTAAAGTGACCGGCTTCACTTTTCCGCCCACTGGACAGTGTCCGAATCGAAACCCCAGCCTTCCAAGCCCCCCAAGGGCCGTCGTCACAAGTTGCCAACGCTTGCCGATGTTGCGCGAGAGGCAGGCGTTTCGGATGTGGCGGCCTCCTGCGCGCTCAACGGCGCAAAAGGATCGACGCGCGTGTCGGCATTGACGCGTGAGCGGGTACTGGCAGCGGCGGAGCGCTTGCGCTACCGACCCAATGCGAATGCGCGCGCGCTGACGTACCAGCGCACCAATGCCATCGGCTTCGTCGCCAACATCGCCTATGAGAAACCCAACCTCTACTTCCTGGAGGTGTTCAACGGCGTCGTCAGGGGCGCGACGGAGGCACACCAGACCACCTGCATTTTTCCGCTCAGTGGCTGGGATGAAGCACCGCAGCGCATCCCGGCCTTGTGCGACGGCCGCGTCGACGGCCTCGTCGTGCTGGCGCCCTACCTGGAAGACGACAGCACGACCTGGCTGCCACCGCACACGCCCATGGTGACGATCCATGCCGGCAGGCTGTTGCGGGCGCAGGTGAACGTCGAGGCGGACGACGAAGCGGGCGGATATGCCATCACGCGCCACATGCTCGGGCTTGGGTATCGCCGCATCCTTTGCGTCGGCGGTCCGATGCGCGTCAAGGGCGCAGACCAGCGTGTCGAGGGCTTTTTGCGCGCCCATGCCGAAGCCGGGGTCGAAGTTGCTTCGGACCATGTGATCCGCACGTGGTTTACCGCTGAAGGGGGTAGGCAGGCCATGCAGGAATGGCTGCAACGCCACCGGGGTCAGCCCTTGCCCGAGGCCATCTGTTGCGGCAGCGACGACATCGCCTTCGGCTGCATCGACGCATTGGAGGGCGTCGGGCTGAGCGTTCCCCGGGACGTCTCGATCACAGGCTTCGACGACACCTTGCTGGCCCGCGCACTGCACATCGCCACGGTGCGCCAGCCCCTGCTTGAGATGGGGCGCCGCGCCGTCGATGTGCTGATGCAGCTGATCGAGGCGCAGCGCCGTGGGGAAGCCTACGCCGGCCCGAGCGACATCGTTCTGCCCGTCGAAATCGTTCCAGGCCAAACCTTGCCGGGCCCTCGCAACAGAGCTCTGAACGTTCCGTCTCGCTGAACGTCTCGGCCACCTGGCCGCGCACGCACTGCACGCCGTTGGCCTGCAACCTCTCGATAAAGCCGATGCCTAGTCCTGGACGAACTTGTCGACGACGCGTCGTCTGATGGCGATACGCCGTCGTGCGTCGAGCCAAGGCGCAAGGAGGATGGCCAATCGCGCCATGGCGCTGACGAACTTGGGATCAAGAACGACTATCCGGCGCGAGGGGAATCCGACGGCAACTGGCCTCGCTCAAGTCCAAGGCGTGATGCCGGTGGTTCCGGTTCGGTGGCGGGGTGAGACGCATCACAAACCTCCCATCGCCGCGGCCAAGTCGTTGCACAAGTCCTGCGGGTCTTCCAGCCCGACGTGCAGCCGCACGAGCCTGGGTGCATCTGCCGGTGCCGCCAGTGCGCGCAGGTGATGGGGCACCGCAGGCATGACCAGGCTTTCGAACCCGCCCCAGCTCGTGCCCAGGCTGAATAGCGACAGGCCGTCGATGAAGCGGGTGAACGCCTCTTCGGTGCAGGGCGCCAGTTCGATGGTGAAGGGGCCGGCCGCGCCGGTGAACTGCGAACGCCACAGTGCATGGCCAGGGTCTGACGACAGCGCCGGGAACAGCACGCGCCGCACGGCCGGATGCCGCGCCAACCAGTTCGCGACGACCAGCGCCGAAGCCTGGTGCCGTTCGAGCCGCACGGCCAAGGTGCGCAGGCCGCGCAGCGCCAGCCAGCATGCATCCGGCGCGGCATGAGTGCCGCTGCGGTCGCAATGGGCGCGCAGCGCAGCCAGCGCGTCGGCGCTGCCGGTCACCAGGCCCAGCATCAGGTCGGAGTGGCCGTTGATGAACTTCGTCGCCGCGTGGAGGGAGAGGTCGATGCCGAGGCGGTGGGCGTCGAAGAACAAAGGCGTCCCCCAGGTCGAGTCGCAGGCCACGGGCACACCGCGCGCATGCGCCGCCGCGCAGACGGCGCGCACGTCCAGCATCTCCATCGTGAGCGACGCCGGGGTTTCGATGAAGACGAGGCTGGTGTGGTCGCGGATCAGCGGGGCGATGTCGGCCCCATGCGGAAAGAATTCCACCTGCGTGCCCGTCGGCGCCAGCTCCTTGTCGCAGAACACGCGCGTGGGGCCATAGACGCCGCTGCTGAGCAGGATGTGCCGCCCCGGCCCCGCGTGCGCGGCCAGCACGGCGGTGATGGCGGACAGGCCGCAGCTCGTCGCGATGCAGCTTTCCGTGCCGGCGAGCGCGGCCATCGCGCGCTGGAGTTCGAACGTCGTGGAGGTGCCGGACCGCCCGTAGCGCGGCGCGTCGAACACCTGGTTGCGCTGCGCCTGCTTGTAGGCGCCGTACGTCGCGAACACGGTCGTCGAGGTCCGGACCAGCGGCGGGCTCACGGCGTGTGCGGCGGTGGCCGTCTCGCGGCCGAGGTGGATCAACTGGGTATGGGGGTGCATGTCTCGCGGCGTCGATGTGGCGATGAGAATTGTGCGAACGCCGCCACCGCCTGTCTCGCGCCCAGTGCCCACCAACCGTCGCAAAAAGGACATGAAGCCCGCCAGCGGGCCGCGGGCGCTGCATGGGCCGCCGGATGTGGCCGAGGCCTTGGCACCAGCGGTCAGCGGGCGCCCCACGGACTACCCGGCGGGCTGGTGCATCGAGCCGCATGCGCATGCCGAGCACCAGCTCATCCATGCGGTGCAGGGCGTCATGGTCGTCCAGGCGGAGGCGGGCCGCTGGGTCGTGCCGCCGACGCGTGCGATCTGGATGCAGGCCGGCATGACGCACGCGATCCGCTGCGTGGGCGCGGTGCACATGCGCAGCCTGCGCGTGGCGGTCGGCGCGGCGCCCCGGCAGCTCGACCGCACGCAGGCCGTCGGCATCTCGCCGCTGCTGCGCGAGCTCATCCGCGCGGCGATGGACGTGCGCCAGCCCTACCAGCCCGGCACGCGGGACGGCCGCGTCATGCGCCTGATCCTCGACGAACTGCAGGCGCTGCCGGTGCTGCCGCTGCACCTGCGCATGCCCGCCGATGCGCGGCTGCTGCAGGTCTGCACCGCGCTGCAGCGCCGGCTCGACGACGCCTCGACGCTGGGCGATTGGGCAAAGCACCTCGGCGTGGACGTGAAGACCCTCCAACGCCTGTTCGTCAAGGAGACGGGCATGACCTTCGGCCAGTGGCGGCAGCAGGCGCGGCTGCTGCGTGCGCTGGAGTTGCTGGCGGTGGGCGAGAAGGTCATCGACGTCGCCCTGTCGCTGGGCTACGAGAGCCCGAGCGCCTTCGCCGCGATGTTCAGGAAGCAGTTCGGGCAGACGCCGAGCCAGTTCTTCGGCGGCTGACGCCGAAGCAACGCCGCAGATCGGCGGCCCCCGGGGCTTTCAGTCGCCGGGTCGAAAAGGTGGCCCGCCTACACCGCCGGGCGCCGCCACTGCCTACGATGACGTGCCACACCTTCGAGCACGATGAAAACCTTCTGCTGCGAGCGCTGCCATGCGCGCGTGTTCTTCGAGAACGTCTCCTGCAACGCCTGCGAGGCGGAGCTGGGCTTCGTGCCCGGCGAGCTGGCGATGGCGTCGTTCGAGGCCGATGCACGCGGCGGCCTGAAGCGCCTGTCCAAGACTCCTCGGCCCGGGCTCCGGCGCTGCGCCAACCATGAGGCGCCCGTGCTGTGCAACTGGATGGTCGATGCCGACGATGCGCAGCCGCAGTGCGTGTCGTGCCGCACGACGCAGGTGCGCCCGTCGCTCGCCACGGCGGCCAACCGGGCCTACTGGTTTCGCATCGAGGTGGCCAAGCGCCAGCTGGCCTACAGCCTGTTGTCCTGGGGGCTGCCGCTGCCCTCCAAGGCCGAGGACCCGCAGCACGGCGTCGCGTTCCAGTTCCTGGAGCAGGTGGACCCCGCCAAGACCGTGCTCACCGGCCACGATGCCGGCTTGATCACGCTGAACATCGCCGAGGCGGACGACGCCCGCCGCGAGCAGGTGCGTGCCCAGATGCGCGAGCCGTACCGCACGCTGCTGGGCCACCTGCGCCACGAGATCGGCCACTACTACTGGGACCGGCTCATCCGCGACACGCCGTGGCTGGGTGAGTTCCGCGCGCTGTTCGGCGACGAGCGGACCGACTACGCCAAGGCACTGAAAAAGCACTACGCCTCGCCGATGGCCGACTGGCAGCAGCGCTTCGTCAGCGCCTATGCCAGCTGCCACCCGTGGGAGGACTGGGCGGAATGCTGGGCGCACTACATGCATCTGCAGGACGGGCTGGAGACGGCGGCGTCCTGGGGGCTGCAGCTCGACCATGCGGTGCCCGGCGGCATGCCCGTGCGCGCCGAGGTCATCCCGCACGATGCGGACGATCTGCAACGACGCGTGGTGCGCAGCTGGCTGCCGGTGTCGCAGTTCATCAATGCGATGTCCCGCAGCCTCGGCGGCCGCGACAGCTACCCCTTCGTGGTGCCGGATGCGGTGCTGGACAAGCTGGCCTTCATCCACCGCGTCATCGGTGCCGGCGTGCGTGGCGAGGTCGCGATGACCTTCGGGTCTGCGCGCGAGCCCGAAGCCGAGTCCGTCGAATGCCCCACCCCATGATCCGCTTCGAACTCCAGGTGCAGCTGAAGTACGAGGTGAGCGCGCCTGGCGCCGACTTCATCTTCAACATCCATCCGGCCCACACGCCTTGCCAGAGGGTCTCGGCCGAAACACTGCAGCTGAGCCAGGACGTGCCCTGGGCCGTGCAGACCGACGCGCGCAGCGGCAACCGGCACCTGCGCCTGCAGGCGCAGCCGGGCGACCTGGAGGTGCGCTACGACGCCGTGGTGGAGCTGCTGCATCGCCGCGACAACCCGGCGACGCTGCAGGAAGTGCCGGTGCACCAGCTGCCGCTGGACGTGCTGCAGTTCATCTACCCGAGCCGGTACTGCCAGTCGGACCGCCTCATCAAGCTCGCGACCGCGGAGTTCGGTGCGATCCCGCCCGGCCATGGCCGCGTGATGGCGATCAGGGATTGGATACAGCGGCACGTCACCTTCACGTCCAACACCTCCAGCTCCAGCACGTCGGCGGTGGACACGCTGATCGAGCGCGTCGGCGTCTGCCGTGATTTCACGCACCTGATGGTGGCGCTGTGCCGGGCCTTGAACATCCCGGCCCGCTTCGCCACGGGCACTGACTACGGCGCCGACCCGGCGCTGGGCCCGCCGGACTTCCATGCCTATGCCGAGGTCTACCTGGGCGGGCGCTGGTACATCTTCGACCCCTCGGGCACCGCGATTCCGATGGGCTTCGTGCGCCTGGGCACCGGCCGGGACGCGGCGGACGTGGCCTTCGCCACCATCTTCGGCACCGTCACCTCCTGGGCGCCCTGGATACGCACCCAGGCCAGCGAGGACGCCGCCGCCGGATGGGTGCTGCCGCATCACTGCGAGATGGCGCTCTCCACCGACGCGGCGGCGGGCTGAGCAGCACCGCCTGGACTGTCCGCGAGACGGGGCCTCGGCTGACACCGTGGGCCGCCTTGCCCCACTAAGGTGGCTGCGCGTGCGGGCTTTGCACCGCGACGACCTGAAAGGACTCGCCCATGGACACCACCACCCATCACGACCTGTCCGCGCTGTTCTCGCAGCTGGGGCTGCCGGATTCGCCCGCCGAGATCCAGCAGTTCATCCAGCGCCACCGGCCGCTGCCGCAGTCCCTGAACCTGTCGGAGGCGCCGTTCTGGAACGCCAGCCAGGTGGCCTTCCTGCGCGAGCAGTGGCATGCCGACGACGGCGACTGGGTCGTGCAGATCGACCAGCTGAACGCGGCGCTGCGCGAGCATCCCGCGACCAGCGACCTGGAGCAGGTCGACTGCGCGGCGACGCCGGGCCACCCCAGCTGTTCATGAAGCAGCCCTCCTGGGCGACGCTGCTGGGCCGCAATGCGCGGCTGCTGCAGCGCGCCGCCCAGCCGCTGCGAGACCGCGCCAAGCCGCCACCCGGCGCCGGCAGCTGGGCTCGGTGCTGAGCGAGGCCGGCCCGCGGCGCTACTGGCTGTTCCGGCCCGTGGGCGTGCGCTTCGGCGAAAAGCTGCCGTTGATGGTCATGCTGCACGGCTGCCACCAGGACGCCAAAAGCTTTGCGGCCAGCACGCGCATGAACGCGGTCGCGGCGCGCGAGCGCTTCCTCGTGCTCTACCCCGAACAGCCGCGCCTGGCCAATGCGCAGGGCTGCTGGAACTGGTTCGAGACGCAGTCGGGCCGCGCCTACGGCGAGGCGGCGTGGATCATGCGCGCCATCGAGCAGGTCAGCGTCCTCTATGCGGCCGACCGCGACCGCACGGCTGTGGCCGGGCTGTCGGCCGGCGCCAGCATGGCGGCGCTGCTGGCCACGCGCTATCCGCAGCGCTTCAAGGCGCTGGTCATGCATTCCGGCGTGCCGCCGGGCACGGCGCATTCGACAGTCTCGGCCATGGGTGCGATGCAGGGGCGGCGCGTGCCGCCGGTGGTCGCTGAACCGGCCGAAGCCTGGCCGCCGCTGATGGTCATCCATGGTGAGGCGGACGGCGTCGTGTCGGCCCGCAACGCGGGCGCGGCCGCACAAATGTGGTCGCAGGCGGCCGGCGCCCGCGAGGGCGCGCCGCAGGCGATGCAGCGCGGCAATCGCTACCCGATGACGGTGACCCAGTTCAAGCGCTCGCGCGACGTGGTGGCGACGCTGGTGCAGGTCGGCCGCCTGGGCCATGCCTGGAGCGGCGGCGCGGCGCGCCAGCGCTTCAGCGATGCCAACGGGCCGGATGCGTCGCGGATGGTGTGGCGCTTCGCTGAGAAGCAGTTCGGCTCCCGATGCGAACCCGCGGCGGCCCCTTGAGCGCGACCGACCTTCGTTGACGGCTTGCGGCCTGGAGCCGTCGTTCCTGACGGTCCGCTTCAGGGCGCTCCGTTCGCCGGCAGTGCATCAAGTGGACTTTGCACTGCACCGCCTCCCCAGGCGCAGGATGTGGGTGTAGACCATGGTGGTCGCCCGTCGGCATGCCCCCTGCAGTTCCTGGCGGTGCGAATGTCACTGCCGCTCTGGAGCAGATGCGTCGCGAAGCAGTGACGAAGCGTGTGAGGCGTTGCCGGCTTGGCGATGCCCGCAGCCTGCACCGTGCGCTTGAAGGCACGCTGGAACGGCTTGCCTGCGACTGCGTCGGCTGCCCTCGGTGCTTCGGCTGTAGTGCAGGTAGCGGATACGCTCGCGCAACTGGTCCAGCAGGCGCGCTGATCGCAGCGGCGGCAGAGGGCGAACTGGGGCTGGCCGCAGCGTCTTGCGAGACGGCAACTCGTTGTCTGGACCGGGCATGCATAACCTCCCCGCTGAAGTGAAACCCACCGTTGCACACCTCGGGACCGGCTGGCACAGTCGGCCGCCGGCAGATGCCGGTTTGTGCAGGAATTTAATGCTGCATAGAACACCAGTACATGGGCGAATTGATGATGCCGCTCAAGGACTTGCGACGGCAAAGTGCGAGCTGGTTAAGCGGCATGCCCGTGAGTTCTGCAGCACACCGTGCTGGATAAACCAATAGTTATGCAGCAGGCTAGGTTGAACTCCATCAGCTGCTTCGTGCCTGGCTTGCGCGGCGGCCTGGTCGTGCCGGAGGCCGAGCCGTCCGCGAGTTCGGGCGCACGCGTGTCGGTGTCACGACTGAGCAGCGCCCAGGTCCCGGATTCCGCCTGCATTGCGCGTCCGGCTAGTCCACCAAGCCTGCTCGCCTCAGCCTGCGGCGGGTTTCAACTTCGGCGGCTTCGTCGTGTCGCGGCCACCGGCGCTTCGACAAACGGCGCTCGGCATAACCGGTCGCTGCAGCGGACGGCTTCGCCGCCCGCTGACCTTTCACGTTATGTCTCACGGTGACGGCCTTGACGAGCTATCCGCTGCCTTGCGTGCGGCGGGGGTTGAGCATGCTCTTTACCACGACTGCATCTGGATCACTCTTCCCCAGAAGCAAGGGAATGTGGAGATTAAGTCATGGAGCCATCAAGGTAGAACGGCACAACTGTTTGTCGATCCTCAGTGGTTCTCATTGGGCACCAATGACGGCGAGTTTGATGGGCCGCCGGAATCAGTCATTGCACGGGTTGCGGCGAGGCTTTCGGAGCAAGCTTTGTCACTGTGGCGGCCCGCAGCAGGAGCGCTCGATTGAGACATAACCATTTGCTGCAGCGGACGGCTTGAGCGCCAACGTTGAACATCATGGGCGCCTCATTTCGCGACGCGGATGACTACCTGCAGACTTATCCGCGCTTCCTCAAGTGGATTAATCAATGTGCGGCGTGTGGGATCAGGGGGTATAGGCCCGAGATGCCTGCCAACGACGAACCGCGGTTCACTGGTCAGAATCTCAGGAAGTATTTCCGGCCATTGAGCATCGACTCAGACGGGCTGTGCGAGCAATGTGCGCGTCATGTGAGCGGATGATGTCCAACCTGCCATTGGAGCGGACCGCCTTCGGCGGCCGCTCATCTTCACGTAGGCCCCAAAGTCGAATGAAGCGCTTTATCGTCATTTTCCTTGCTGGCATCGGCAGCCTTGCGCTGCTTCTTGTGCTGTTGGCATTTTTATTCTCAACGCTTGTCTCGTCGCCGGAGAGTAACGACATTAACTTGAAGGGCGAGTTCGAGTCACCCAATTCTGAGTTTCGAGCTGCTCATTTTGTTGGTATGGGCGGTGGTGCGGCGGGGTGGTGCAACGAGGTCGTTACGGTGCAGCCGAGGCTGCCGGCCGGCACAAAATCAGACGATCTAATGCGAGACTTCAAGGTTTTCAGCGTTAGCTGCGGCTCAGATGTTCAAGTGCGCTGGGTGGGGATGCAGAACTTGTCATTAGCTTTTCTATCAAAGATCGCACCGGCGGTGCATCCACTTATATGCGGCCTCAAAACAGCACCGGGAAAATTCATGTCCGCTACAGCGTTGACGCCTAACCGGTCGCTGCAGCGGACGGCTTCGCCGCCCGCTGAACTCGCACGTTGAACGTTAGCTTCGCGGCGGCACGTCCAGCAGAGTCTGATTTCCGCTTTAGGTCGGGAACGACCTGCCGGGCGGTATGCCCGGCTGACCCGACCAGCTCAGCTGCCCACCTGTCGCCGCCCGACGCTTGCACAGCCTGCGCGGCGTGTGCCGCGACCTCCGCGAGGTTCTATTTCACTGCATTGATCTGCTGGATCAGCGCGCGGTGGCTGGGCAGGTCCACCAGCGCGCGCTCGGCGAAGCGCTGGATCTTGGCGAACAGCTTCTGCGCCTCGTCGCCCTGCGTGAAGTCGGCGCGGCCCGCGCCGAGGTCGGTCTGGACGCCCATGCCGTAGAGGATGTACTGGTAGTTGAAGAAGGCGAAGGTCTCGGTGTCCAGCACGAAGTCGAAGCGGCCGGGCGGGCGCAGCCGCCACTGCGCCAGCAGCTCGGCCAGCCGCGCGGGGATGGTGGCCGGGGCGGTGTTGTCGCGCCAGAAGGGCTCGGTGCGCTGGCTCAGGCAGTAGTGCAGCTTGAGGAAGCCCACGATGTTGTCGAAGCGGGCGGTCATCAGCTCGTTGAAGCGCCGCGCCGGTGCCTCCATCGGGCCGCTGTGCGGCAGCATCTCGGCAATCATGCCGACGGCCGCCTCGATGAGGACCAGGCCGGTCGATTCCAGCGGCTCCAGGAAGCCGGCGGACAGCCCCACGGCGACGCAGTTCTTCAGCCATTGCTGCTCGCGGTAGCCGGGTGCGAAGGGGATGCTGCGCATCGCCAGCGCCTCGTCGCGCCCGGCGCCGCAATAGGCGCGCAGGATCTCCGCGGCGCGGTCGTCGCTCAGGTGGCTGCTGGAATAGACGCAGCCGATGCCGCGCGCGCCGTTCAGGCCGATCTCCCACAGCCAGCCGGCCTCGTGCGCGGTGGCGATGGTGCAGCTCTCCATCGGTGTGTCGGGAGACTCGAACGGCAGCTTGCAGGCCAGCGCCCGGTCGGCGAAGAGCTGGCCGCGCACCGACTTGAAGGGGCTGGCCAGGGCGCCGCCGATCAGCTCGGCGCGAAAGCCGGTGCAGTCGATGTAGAGGTCGGCCTGGTGGCGTTCCTGGCGGCCCTGCTGCACGCTGTCCAGGTGCGCGATGGCGCCGGCGGTGTCGAGCGCGACATGGTTCACCGTGCCTTCGACATGGCGCACGCCCAGCTCGCGGGCGCGGTCGGCCAGCAGCCGGGCGAGCTTGATGGCGTCGAAGTGGTAGGCGTAGTTGAGCGGCGCGGCATAGGGCGCCTCGCCGGCCCGCTTGGGCGCGCGCTGCGCCTGCGCGACGCGGTACTGCAGCGTCATCGCTTCGGCGAAGGGCGGCCGGGTGGCCTCGTCCTGCAGCAGCCAGTAGGGCACGAGGTTGATGCCGTCGGCGTAGAAGGGCGCCTCGAAGGGATGGAAGAACTGGTGCTGCCGGCCGGCGGTCGGCGCGTGCGCCCAGTCGACGAAGCGGATGCCCTGCTTCATCGTCGCCGAGGTCGCGCGGATGAACTGCGCCTCGTCGATGCCGAGGAACTGGAGCGTGCTCCGGATGGTCGGGAAGGTGCCTTCGCCGACACCGACACTGCTGATGTCCGGCGACTCCAGCACGGTGATCTCGAGATGGCTGCGCTCCGGCAGGCGCAACGCCTTGGCCAGGTAGGCAGCGGTGAGCCACCCGGCCGTGCCGCCACCGACGATGAGGATGCGTCGCTTGTTGGTCATCGGGGATTCAAAGATCCGGGCCGAGCGCCGGGCCGCTCCCAAGCGGGCCCGCCATGGCGATGTGCTCGCGGCTCCATGCCGCGGCCATTGCCGTCCCGCGGGGGGGCCGGCCAAGGTACGCGTTGGACGAGGGGCTTCATTTCTATGCGCGTACGTAGAGGTTCTTCAGCCACTGCTGGCCGGTGCCGGTGCCGTGGCTCCAGTCCTCGTCCTCGTCGGACGGTTGGGCGACATAGCCGGAGGGGTTGAGCAGCTTGACGCGGCCGACGCGGAAGGCCGAGACGCGGTGCGTCACGAAGGTCAGGCTGTGCTCCAGCGCCGTGGCGGCCAGCAGGCCGTCGCGCGTGTTGGCGTAGGGCAGCTGGGCGCGGCGGCGCACGACGGCGGCGTCCACCGGCAGCACGCGCCCCTCGAAGGCGGGCATCACGCGCTGGTCGATCCAGTCCCGCACGGCCAGGCCGGCGGCGCGGTCCTTGCGGCCCAGGCGGGCGGCGGCGTTCTCGATCTCCAGCAGGTTCAGCGCCGAGATGAAGAGCTTCTGCCGTGCAATGCCGGCCGCCCACGCGGCCAGGCCCGGGGCGGACTGCCCTGCCTTGGCCTTGCGCAGTTCGAGCACGATGCCGGTGTCCAGCAGGTACATTGCGTTCAGCCCAGCGGCTCGCGGTGGTCCCAGGCACCGTCCGGCGACGCCTCGGCGGCGTCCAGCGCCACGCCTTCGGGCATGGCCAGCAGCTCCAGGATGTTCTCGCCCTCGCCGGTCAGGCGGCGGTAGTCGGCGATGCTCATCAGCACATGGGTGGGCTGGCCGCGGTCGGTGATCAGCACCGGCTCCACCTGCGCGGCGCGCTTGGCGTGGCTGACGTCGCGGTTGAACTCGCGGCTGCTGAGGAGCTTCATGATGCCGGCCAATGTACCTACGTGCCTACGTTTATGCAACGGGGACGTAGGCACGTCGGGCCAGCACGGTTCGTCCCGATGGACAGCGGAAACGCCGCTGGCACAGTGCGCCGCCAGGTTGGCAGCGCTTTCGCCGGCCTGAGGGGACAACGTTGTCGAGAGCCGCCCTGCGGCTCCGAGCAACGGCCGCGAATACCAAGAGGAACACCCAATGGATTTCAACAACATCGACCTCGTCGCCATCCTGGCCGACGTCTTCGCCAAACACGGCCCGGCGGCGCCCGCGCTGGCGCAGACCTACTCGCCCACCGATTTCAGCGTGCACTTCTTCCTGCAGCTGGCCATCATCATCTTGGCCTGCCGCGTCGTCGGCTGGGCCGGCCGCAAGTTCCTCGGCCAGCCCCAGGTGGTGGGCGAAATGATCGCCGGCGTCATCCTCGGCCCGTCGCTGTTCGGCCTGTTCATGCCCGAGGCCCAGGCGGCCATCTTCCCCAAGGAGATGAAGAACGTGCTGTACACCGGCGCGCAGCTGGGCGTGGGCCTGTACATGTTCCTGGTCGGCACGACGCTGCGGCTGGACCATTTCGCCACCAAGGCCAAGAGCGCCATGGGCGTGTCGGTCGCGGGCATCGCGGCGCCGTTCTTCATCGCCTTCCTGATCACGCCCATCCTGGTCGGCATCCCGGGGCTGTTCGCCGACGGCATCTCGACGGCCAACGCCACGCTGTTCATGGGCGCCTGCATCGCGCTGACGGCCTTCCCCATGCTGGCCCGCATCATCAACGAGCAGGGCCTGGCCAACACCTCGCTGGGCACGCTGACACTGACGGCCGGCGCCTTCGACGACGCGGCCTCGTGGTGCGTGCTGGCGCTGGTGCTGGCGGCCTTCGGCGCCGGCCCGGGCGTGGCGGTGCTGGCCATCGGCGGCGGCGTCGTCTGGGCGGCCTTCATCATGCTGTTCGGCCGCAAGCTGCTCGCGCCGCTGGGCCGCATCGTGGAGCGTGAGGGCCACATGAGCAACACGGTGCTGGGCATCACGTTGATCTGTTTCTGCACGTCGGCCTTCGTCATGGATGCCGTCGGCATCCACGCCATCTTCGGTGGCTTCATCCTCGGCGCCGTCATGCCGCGTGGCCAGTTCGCGGCCGAGCTGAAGAAGAAGGTCGAGCCCCTCACGGTGATCCTGCTGCTGCCGATGTTCTTCACTTACTCCGGCCTGAACACGCGGCTGGACATGATCAATTCGGTCGAGCTGCTGCTGATCGCGCTGGGCGTGCTGCTGGCCTCGGTGCTGGCCAAGTTCGGCGCCTGCTACCTGGCCGCGCGCATGGCGGGCGAGGACAACCGCACCGCTTTGGGCATCGGCGCGCTGATGAACTCGCGCGGCCTGATGGAGCTGATCATCATCAACATCGGCCTGCAGAAAGGGATCATCGGCCCGGCGCTGTTCTCCATGCTGGTGCTGATGGCGGTGGTCACGACCATGATGGCCACGCCGCTGTTCGAGCTCTTCTACGGCCGCAAGGCGCGTGGATCGGGCGAGCTGGCCGCCATCCCCGCTGGCAGCCGGGCCTGATCACGCGCGAAACAGGGTCTCCGTGCCGCCACCAGAGGATGTGGGCGGCTTTGCCAGAGGGGCGGGGCCATGCGAGCCGCCCCTCGTTTTTTAGCGCGGCGTGATCCTTGCTACGCACACGAGGCCTGCCGAGGAGATCCATGAGCCAGGTTGCTTCCCGCGCCGCAGCGCCCGTTTCAGCCGTTTCGCCCGCTGCCGCGCCGCCTGCCGTCCACGTGGCCACCCGGGCACCCAGCTACTCGCTGGCCCGCGGCGCCATTGCCTGCGTCGGCGTCTTCATCGTCATCGGCGTGATGGCGTTCGCGTCCTTCAACCTGGGCTGGCTGCTGCTGCTGGGCTCGTTCGGCTCCACCGCGGTGATGGTGTTCACCTTCCCGGAGCTCCACTTCTCCCAGCCGCGCAGCGTCATCGGCGGGCACGTCATCTGCACGGCCGTGGGGCTGGCGGCGCTGGCGCTGTTCGGCCCGGCCTGGTGGGCGCTGGCCGCGGCCACGGCGGCAGCCGTCGCGCTGATGATGCTGACGCGCACGCTGCATCCGCCCGCGGGGTCCAACCCGGTCATCGTGTTCCTGGTGGCGCCGCCGTGGGGCTTCCTCGTCTTCCCGACGCTGCTGGGCGCGCTGGCCATGGTCGCGGTCGCGGTGCTCTTCCATCGCGGCTGCCGGCGGCAGTACCCCGTGTACTGGTATTGAGGAGCGCCCAGAATCCGTGCCGCCATTGCCAAGGAGGACACGGATGGCCTGGATCATTCTCGTCATCGCCGGCCTGCTGGAGGTCGGCTGGGCCATCGGCCTGAAGTACACCGAGGGCTTCACCCGGCCCATCCCGAGCGTGCTGACCGCCGGCTGCATGGTCGCCAGCGTCTGGCTGCTCGGCGTGGCGATGAAGTCGCTGCCGGTCGGCACGGCCTACGGCGTCTGGGTCGGTGTCGGTGCAGTGGGCACCGTCATCCTGGGCATCGTGCTGTTCGACGAGCCGGCGCACGCCACGCGGCTGATCAGCGTCGGCCTCATCGTGGCCGGCATCGCCGGGCTCAAGCTGTCGTCGCCGACCTGAACGAAAAAGGCCGTGGCCCGCTTGCGCGGCCACGGCCTTGCTTCTTGAAGCGCTGAGGATCAGGCCGCGACCACGCGCACCATCTCCAGCACCTTGTTCGAGTAGCCCCACTCGTTGTCGTACCAGGACACCAGCTTGATGAAGGTGCCGTCCAGCGCGATGCCGGCGTCGGCGTCGAAGATGGAGGTGCGCGGGTCGCCGCGGAAGTCGGTCGCGACGACCTTGTCTTCCGTGTAGCCCAGCACGCCCTTCAGCGCACCCTGGCTCTGGGCCTTGAACTCGGCGCAGATCTCCTCGTAGGTCGCGTCCTTCAGCAGTTCCACGGTCAGGTCAACCACCGACACGTCGGAGGTCGGCACGCGGAAACTCATGCCCGTCAGCTTCTTGTTCAGCTCGGGGATGACCTTGCCGACGGCCTTGGCGGCGCCGGTGCTGCTGGGGATGATGTTCTCCAGGATGCCGCGGCCGCCGCGCCAGTCCTTGTTGCTTGGGCCGTCCACGGTCTTCTGCGTCGCGGTGGCGGCGTGCACGGTGGTCATCAGGCCGCGCTTGATGCCCCACTTGTCGTTCAGCACCTTGGCCAGCGGGGCCAGGCAGTTGGTCGTGCAGGACGCGTTGGAGATGATGGCCTCGCCGGCGTACTTGGTGTGGTTCACGCCGAAGACGAACATCGGCGTCTCATCCTTGGACGGGGCCGAGAAGATGACCTTCTTCGCGCCCGCGGCCAGGTGCTTCTCGCCGCCGGCCTTGTCCAGGAAGATGCCCGTGGCTTCGACGACGATGTCGGCGCCGACGGCGGCCCACTGCAGCTCGGACGGGTCCTTCACGGCGGTCAGGCGGATCTTCTTGCCGTTGACGACGAGGGTGTTGCCGTCCACCGAGACTTCACCATTGAACTTGCCGTGCACGCTGTCGTACTTGAGCATGTAGGCCAGGTAGTCGGGCTCCAGCAGGTCGTTGATCGCGACGACTTCGATGTCCTTGAAATTCGCGATGGCGGCACGGAACACCATGCGCCCGATGCGGCCGAAGCCGTTGATACCGATCTTGATGGTCATGGGAGAGTCTCCAGAGGATGAAAAATTCGGGTCGGCCGAGATTCTCGGCGATCCGCGCGACGGGGTGGTTTCGGGGCGATTTCAGCGCTTGAGCTGGCTCAAGATGTGAAGCGCCCCGCGACGTGCCCGCGCCTTTCAGCCCTTCTTCTTCAGCACCGCCTTGACCGTCGCCGCGACGTTCTCCGGCGTGAAACCGAAGTGCTTGAACAGCACGCCGGCCGGTGCCGACTCGCCGAAGGTGTCGATGCCGACGACCGCGTCCACGCCGTACTTCCACCAGAAGTCGCTCACGCCCATCTCGACGGCCACGCGCGGCAGGCCCTTGGGCAGCACGCTCTTCTTGTAGTCCTTGTCCTGGCGGTCGAAGACGTTGGTGGACGGCATGGAGACGACGCGCACCTTGATGCCTTCTTCGGCCAGCAGCGCCTTGGCGGCCATGGCCAGTTGCACCTCGGAGCCGGTCGCGATGATGACCGCGCGGGCCTTGCCCTTGGCGGGCTCGGCCAGCACGTAGGCGCCCTTGGCGATCTCGTCGACGTTGGTCTTGGGCGAGTAGGCCAGGTTCTGGCGCGACAAGGCCAGCAGGCTGGGGCGTTGGGCATTGCCGACGGCCATGGTCCAGGCGACGACGGTCTCGGTCGTGTCGGCCGGGCGCCAGACGTCCAGGCCGGGGATCAGGCGCAGCGAGGCGACATGCTCGACGGACTGGTGCGTCGGGCCGTCCTCGCCCAGGCCGATGGAGTCGTGCGTCATCACGTGGATGACGCGCGTCTTCATCAGCGCGGCCATGCGGATGGCGTTGCGGCTGTAGTCGCTGAAGGTCAGGAAGGTGCCGCCGTAGGGGATGAAGCCGCCATGCAGCGCGATGCCGTTCATGATGGCCGCCATGCCGAACTCGCGCACGCCGTAGTTGATGTGGCGGCCGTTGTTGGGCAGGCCCTTGTCGTCGAAACGCAGGTTGGGCGTGCTGCTGGTGTTGGTCAGGTTGGAGCCGGTCAGGTCGGCGCTGCCGCCCAGCATTTCCGGCAGGGCCAGCGTGAAGGCTTCCAGCGCCAACTGGCTGGCCTTGCGGCTGGCCACGGTCTGCGCCTCGGCATGGGCCTTGACGACGGCGTCGACGGCGACCTGCGCGAAGTTGGCGGGCAGGGCGCCGGCCATGCGGCGACGGAACTCGGCGGCCAGCTCGGGGTGGGCCTTGGCATACGCGTCGAAGCGCTTGTCCCACTCGGCCTCGATCTTGTTGCCGCGCTCCTTGGCATCCCAGGCGGCATACACCTCGGCGGGCACGGCGAAGGGCTCGTGCTCCCAGCCCAGGGCCGCGCGGGTCAGCTTGATTTCTTCGGCGCCCAGCGGCTCGCCGTGGGCCTTGCTGGTGTTGGCGCGGTTGGGCGAGCCCTTGCCGATGGCCGTCTTGGCGATGATGAGCGTGGGCTTGTCCTGGCTCTCCTTGGCCTTGCCGATGGCGTCGTCCAGCGCATCGACGTCATGGCCGTCCACCGGGCCGATGACGTGCCAGCCATAGGCCTGGAAGCGCCTGGCGGTGTCGTCGGCGAACCAGGGAGCGACCTGACCGTCGATGCTGATGCCGTTGTCGTCGTAGATGGCGATCAGCTTGTTCAGCTTCCAGGCGCCGGCCAGCGACGCGGCCTCGTGGCTGATGCCTTCCATCAGGCAGCCGTCGCCCAGGAAGGCGTAGGTGTGGTGGTCGACGATCTCGTGGCCTTCGCGGTTGAAGTCGCGTGCCAGCAGCTTCTCGGCCAGGGCCAGGCCGACGGCGTTGGTCACGCCCTGGCCCAGCGGGCCGGTGGTCGTCTCGATGCCGGGGGTGATGCCCACTTCGGGGTGGCCCGGCGTCCTGCTGTGCATCTGGCGGAAGTTGCGCAGCTCGTCGATAGGCAGGTCATAGCCCGTCAGATGCAGCAGCGCGTAGATCAGCATCGAGCCATGGCCGTTGGACAGCACGAAGCGGTCGCGGTTGGCCCAGTGCGGGTTGGCCGGGTTGTGCTGCAGATGGTGGCCCCACAGCGCGACGGCGATGTCGGCCATGCCCATGGGTGCGCCCGGGTGGCCGGAGTTGGCCGCCTGCACCGCGTCCATCGCGAGGGCGCGGATCGCGTTGGCCATGAGGGTGGGGGAGGCGGTCGATGCAGTCATGGCCGAGGCTTTCTTGGGGCTGAAGGGCAAAACCCGGGATTTTACGGGGGTGGCTTTGCGCGGCTTGATCCAACGCAAGGCTCCGCCGTCGTCCTGGCGCGACGCTTGGCGCATGCCCACATCGCCCATGCCCCTGGCCGTGCGCGTGATCCGCGCCGAGCACGACGCCCTGGCCGCCATGCTGCGCACCGTGCCCCTGCTGCTGGCCGAACAGCGCCGCGCCGGCGTGGCGCCGGACTTCGGTGCGCTGCGGGCGATGCTGTTCTACGTCGACGAATTTCCTGAACGCTTGCATCACAAAAAGGAAAGCGAGCTGCTCTTCCCCAAGCTGCGCGCCCTCGCGCCGACGCTGCGCGACACGCTGGACGACCTGGACGCCGACCACGCGCAGGGCGAGCGCGCCATCCGCGAGCTGCAGCACAGCCTGCTGGCCTGGGAGCAGATGGGCGAGCCGCGGCGCGCCAAGTTCGAGCAGCAGCTGTCCGTGTACTCGACGCGCTACCTGCGCCACATGAAGCGCGAAGAGACCGAGATCCTGCCGCGCGCGGCACAGCTGCTCAGCGCCGAGGACTGGGCCGACCTGGACGAGGCCTTCGGCAGCCACCAGGACCCGCTCGCCCCGCGCCCTGGCCGGCCGGTCGATGCGGCCTATGCGCCGCTGCGCCAGCGCATCCTGCAGGCGCTGCCGGCACCGTTCGGCTGGGGGCCGGCGCTGGAGTAGGGCCTGTTAACACCACGGCAATGGGCCGCGTTGTTAACAGGCCTAGGAGCGCATCAGGCGCAGCCGGCCGCTCGCCGCCCAGCTGTCCAGCGGCCGGCGCACGTCCTGGCGCAGCTCGTCCTCGCTCGGTGCATCGGCGCTCAGCAGGCCGACCCAGGCGTTGCGGCCGGCTTCCTTGGCCTCGTACAGCGCCGCGTCGGCGAGGTCGATGGCGGAGCGCCAATCCAGCGCCCGCGGCAGGGCCGGGCACAGCGGGAAGGCCGAGAAGCCGACCGAGCAGGTCTGCGCCAGGCGCACGCCGCCTTCGAGCTCGAAGGCCTGCGAGGCCACGGCCTGGCGGGCGCGCTCGGCCAGTTCGGCGGCGCGGCTGCGCGGCGTGCCGCGGGCGACGATGAGGAACTCCTCGCCGCCCCAGCGCACCAGGTAGTCCGTCGCACGGAAGACCTGCTGCAGCCGGCCGCGCATCTGCTCGAGCACCGCGTCGCCGGCCATGTGGCCGTGGGCGTCGTTGATGCGCTTGAAGTGGTCGATGTCGATCAGGAAGAACAGCAGGTCCTGCTCGCTCTCGCCGGCGATCGGGCCGTCGCTCAGCGGCTCGTAATGGCGCAGCGCCAGCGCCGCGTCGGCCGGCATCTGGCGGTCCAGGAAGCGGCGGTTGCGCAGGCCGGTCAGCGGGTCGGTGAGGCTGGCTTCCTCGAGTTCGAGGGACTTGGCCGTCAGCGCGGCCGTGGCGGCCTCCAGGGCCTCGGTGCGCTCGCGCACGCGCTGCTCCAGCACGCGGCGGTGGCGCAGCAGCAGCCGGGTGCGCATGCGCACGATGCCGGCCACGACGCCGATGGCGGCGAGGACGGCCAGCGCCAGCGCCCAGCGCGTCTGCCACCAGGCGGCGCGCACGTCGACGTCGATCTGCAGCTCCTGCGGGCCCCACACGCCGTCGCGGTTGCTGCCCTGCAGGTGCAGCTTGTAGCGGCCCGGCGCAAGGTTGGTGTAGGTGGCCGTGCGGCTCAGCGCGCCGGTGGAGATCCAGCCGGCGTCCAGGCCGGCGAGGCGGTAGCGGTAGTGGTTGCGGCCAGGCTGGCTGTAATCCAGCGACGCGAACGCCACGCTGAACGAGCGCTCCCCCGGCGCCAGCCGCAGCGGGCCGCCGCCCGCGGGCAGCGGGCGCTCCTGGCCGTCCACGCGCAGCTCCGAGATGACCAGCGGCGGCTTGTAGGACCAGGGCGAGAAGCGCTCCGGGTCGATGACCAGCAGGCCGCGCGCGCCGCCGAACAGCATGCGGCCGTCGTCGAGCTTGGCGTAGGCGCGGAACCAGCCGGTGCCGAGGTCGGCGCCGTCCGCCGCGCCCAGCTCGCGGCGCTCGCCGCTGCGCGTGTCGTACATGTTGCGCTGCGACCAGACGCGGCCGTGGCCGTCGAACAGCAGGTTGGCGCCGAAGGCCCCGCCCACCTCGGACGCGCCGACCGGCTCGAAGCTGGCCTGGCGGCCCTCCATCTTCAGCAGCCGGTGCAGGCCGGTTCCGGTGTCGACCCACAGCGTGCCTTCCGGGTCCACGGCCATGCCCAGCACGGTCTGGCCGGTCAGGCCCTTGGGCTCGACCCACTCGGCCACCGGCTCGTGGGCGCCCGGCTGGGCGACGCGGAACAGCCCTGCCGCGCCGCCGGCCCACAGGCTGCCATCGGGCAGGCTGGCAAAGGTGTTGACCTCGCCGGTGCCGCCCACCAGGCCGGCGGTGGGGATGGCGCGCATCTGCGGCCGCTCGGGCGTCCAGCGCATGATGCCGTCCAGCGTCGCGATCCACAGCGCGCCGTCCTCGGTGGCCTGGAAGCGCCGCGGCACGGCATTGCCGCTGCGCAGCGTCTCCTTCCAGCGACCCTGCGCGTCGAAGCGCAGCAGCTGCGTGTCCACCGCCACCCACACCGAGCCGTCCTTCGTCTGCCCCAGCGCGTTGACGCGGCCCGGCGGCAGGCCGCTGCTGCCCGGCGCGATGTGGCCGATGGGCTGCAGCTGGCGGTCGCGCCGCTCGATGCCGCCGGCCAGCGTGCCCAGCCAGACCTCGCCGCTGTTCAATTGCAGGATGCTGCGCACGTCCAGCGTCGCGGAGGCCGTGGCGACGGCATCGCGCACCATGCTCAGGCCCGGCAGCGACGGCACGTGGCGCATCAGCCCGCCGCCGTAGCTGCCGGCCCAGACGGTGCCGGAGGCATCGCGCACCAGCGCCCGCACGTCGCTGCGCGGCGCCATGGCGGCGCCGGCGGCCGGCAGGCGCTCGATCAGCGTGCCATCGGTCGCGCTGCGGCGCGACAGGCCCGAGGCATCGCCGAACCACAGCTCGTCGGCGTCCGGCTGCGCCATCGCCATGACGGGCCAGACGCTGGAGGTGGCGCCGGGCTGGGCGCCGGGGCTGAAGGGCAGCGGCTGGCCGCCGGGCGACAGCGCGCGCAGCCGCCCCTGGGCGGTGCCGACGATGATGCGGCCGTCCAGCGTCTCGCTGATCAGCGTGACGAGCTGGTCGCCGATGCCGAGGTCCAGCGTCTCGATGGGACCGTCGGGCGCCTTGCGCGCCAGGCCGCGCCAGCTGCCTATCCACAGCGTGCCCTGGCGGTCCACCAGCAGCGTCTGCACGCGCGGGTCGGGCAGGCCGTCTTCCTTGCCGCGGTGGTGGGTGAAGCGCTGCGTCTTGACGTCGAAGCGGTCCAGGCCGCCGCTGCCGCCTATCCACAAGGTGCCGTCCTTTTCCAGCGCCAGCGCGCGCACGGTGTTGGCGGCGGGCGCGGTGTCGTCGGCCGAGCTGCCGTCGCGGGCCCAGCGGTCCCAGCGGCCGCTGGCCAGGTCCAGCCGCACCAGGCCGCTGTTGCCCGCGGCCACCCACATCCAGCCGCGCGGGTCGGGCAGCATGGCACGCACGAACTGCTCGGGCAGCAGCTGGCCGTCGGGAGCGGTGAGCGGGTAGCGGCGGAAGCCATAGCCGTCGAAGCGCAGCAGGCCCTCGGGCGAGCCGGCCCACAGCAGGCCGCGGGCGTCGATGGCGAGCGCCGAGACGACGTTGTCGCGCACCGCGCCCGGCTCGCCGATGGATTCGAAGCGCGGCACCACGGCGGCCGCCGCACCTGCCAGCCCCGCGGCGATCAGCAGGGCTGCACACCCTCTTGTTATGGAAACCCACATGGCCGGCATTCTCAGCCAGCAATGGCCCCCGGCCGGCCGGGTCTTGCCCTCAGTGCATGTGAATCGTTCCCGGCCTCAGCCGGCGAGGGGTTTGGTGATGGCGTCGATGCGCTCGACGACGTCCGGCGTCAGCCTGGGCGTGACGGCCAGCGCGCCGAGGTTGTGCTGCAGTTGCGCCAGCCGGCTCGCGCCCAGGATGACGGTGGACACGCGCGGGTTGCGGTTGGCCCAGGCGATGGCCAGCTGCGCCGTGTCGCAACCCAGCTCGGCGGCGATCTCGGCCAGCCGGCCGACGGCGTCGTTCTTGGCCTTGTCCTGCACCTGGTCGCGCAGCCAGGCCATGCTGTCCAGCGACGCGCGGCTGCCGGTCGGGATGCCGCCGCGGTACTTGCCGGTCAGCAGGCCCGAGGCCAGCGGGCTCCAGGTCGTCAGGCCCAGGCCGATGTCGTCGTACAAGCGCGCGTACTCCTGCTCGACGCGGCGGCGGTGGAACAGGTGGTACTGCGGCTGCTCCACGACCGGCTTGTGCAGGTGGTGGCGCTCGGCGATCTCCCAGGCGGCGCGGATGTCGGCGGCCGACCACTCGCTGGTGCCCCAGTACAGCGCCTTGCCCTGGCGGATGATGTCGCTCATCGCCCAGACCGTCTCCTCGATGGGCGTGTGCGGGTCCGGGCGGTGGCAGTAGATCAGGTCCAGGTGCTCCAGCTGGAAGCGCTTGAGCGACGCGTCCACCGCCTGCATCAGGTATTTGCGGTTCAGCGTGTCCTTGCGGTTGACCGTCACGCCGTCCCGCGCCAGGCCCCAGAAGAACTTGCTCGACACGATGTAGTCCAGCCGGTTCCAGCCCAGCGCCTTGAAGGCCTGGCCCATGACGACCTCGCTCTCGCCCTGGGCGTAGACCTCGGCGTTGTCGAAGAAGTTGATGCCCGCGTCGAAGGCCGCGGCCAGCATCTCGGTGGCCGCCTTGGTGTCGACCTGGTTGTGGTACGTGACCCAGGAGCCGAGCGAGAGTTCGGAAACCTGGAGGCCGGCGCGGCCGAGGCGGCGGTATTGCATGGCGGGGCAGTCCTGTTGGGGGGGAGGGAAGGGCGGCAGCTTAAGCCGGTTGCCATGCGCCTGCGGGCCGGGCGGGTATCGTTGCGGCCATGAAGCTTGCCGTCATCGGCGCCGGCCCCGCCGGCCTCGCCCTCGCCCTGCTGGCCGCGGAGCGCCTGGCCGACCACCAGGTCGCCGAAATCCACCTCTTCGACACCCGCCCGCTGGACCGCGATGTCAGCGGCGACGCGCGCACGCTGGCGCTGAACCTGGGCAGCATCCGGCTGCTGCAGCGGCTCTCGGCGTGGCGGCCCGAGGTGGCCCAGGCCATCCAGACCGTGCACGTCAGCCAGGCGCCGCCCGCGCCGGTGGCCGGCGAGGTGTGGATACGCGCGGCCGACCTGGGCACGCCGCAGCTGGGCGCCGTGCTGCCCTACGGCGCACTGGTGGCGCCGCTGCAGCAGCGCTGGCTGGCGTTGGCCGCGCGGGCGCCGCAGCGCCTCTTCACGCGCTTTGCGACACCGGTGAACGCGATCCGCTCCGACGCGGGCGGTGTCGAGCTGGACAGCGGCGAGGCGCACCTGGCCGAGCGCTTCGACCTGGCCGTCGTGGCCGAGGGCGGCGTGTTCGCCGAGCAGGAGCGCAAGGCCATCGCGAGCGACTACCACCAGAATGCCTGGGTCGGCAGCGTGCGCCTGGCCGCACCCGGCTTGAAGGGCCTGGCCATCGAGCGCTTCACGCGCAACGGCCCGCTGGCGCTGCTGCCGCTGCCGGACGACGCACAGGGCGCGCGCGCGGCGCTGGTCTGGTGCCTGCCGCAGGCCGAGGACGACATCGCGACGCTCACCGACGCCCAGCGCCTGGTCGTCATCCAGCAGCAACTACCCGCCGTGGCCGGCACGCTGACCGGCATCTCGGCGTTGAAGTGCTTCCCGCTCGGGCTGAACGCCGAGACGCGACTGCTGCAAGGCCGCACGCTGCGCATCGGCAACGCGGCGCAGACGCTGCACCCGGTGGCCGGCCAGGGGCTCAACCTCGGCTTGCGCGACGCCCAGGCGCTGGTGGACGCGTTGCGGGAATGGGCAGAGGCGGCCACTGCAGCCGGCCAGGACCTGGACGCCGTGCTCGCCCGCGTCGACTGGCAGCGCGCGCCCGACCGCTGGCCCATGATCGCGGCGACCGACTTCCTCGCCCGCAGCTTCGCCTGGCGCCTCCCGGGGCTGCCGGCGCTGCGCGGCCTGGCGCTGGCGGGGCTGCAGCTGGCCACGCCGCTGAAGACCGCCGTCGCGCGCCGCATGATGTTTGGCGGCTGAAACAACGCGCCACGGAGATTCGATGCAGTTCCCCTTCACCCTCGCGGCGGCCCTGCTGCTGGCTGCCGCCCAGCCGGCCCGGGCCCAGACCGTGCCGCTGATTCCGCCGGCCAAGGCCATCGCTGGCGCCTCACAGGAGGAATGGTCCAAGCGCTGGTGGCGCTGGGCGCTGTCCTTCGATGACGACGAGAGCCCGGTCGCCGACCGCGACGGGCGCTTCTGCGCCTTCGGCCAGTCGGGCCCGGTCTGGTTCCTGGCCGGCACCTACGGCACGGCGCGCACGATCCGCAGCTGCCGCGTGCCGGCGGGCAAGACGCTGTTCTTTCCGCTCATCAACTACGTGACCTTCGAGCCCGACGACGCCGACGAGTCCTGCGCCTCGCTCAAGCAACGCGCCGCCGCACTGACGCCCGCGCCTACGGCCCTGGTGCTGGAGGTCAACGGCAAGCGTTTCAACGGCCTCGCGGCCCACCGCCAGGCCACGCGACGCTGCTTCAACATCACCGATGACGACGACACGCGGGCGGCCGGCAATGGCTTCTACGTGGCGCTCGGTCCGCTCAAGAAGGGCCGCTACACGCTGAACTTCGGCGGCATCCTGCCAGGGATGTCGCAGGCGGTGACGTACACGCTGGACGTCGAGTAAGGCTGCCTAAGGCGTTCACGAAGCGCCGGCGCGCGGCCCTTTGGGACAATCGCTGCCATGAGCCTGACTGCCTACATGGACGACCTCGGCCGCGCCGCGCGCGCTGCCGCCACGCTGATGGCCGCCGCGCCCACGGCCGCCAAGAACAACGCGTTGCTGGCCCTGGCCCGCCGGCTGCGCGAGGCCGGCCCGGCACTGGCGGAGGCCAACGCCCGCGACTTGGGGCGCGCCGCCGAGCTGAGCGGCCCGCTGCGCGACCGCCTCAAGCTCGACGCCAAGACGCTGGCCACCGTGGCCGAAGGCTGCGAGCAGATCGCCGCCATGCCCGACCCCATCGGGGAGATCACCGGCGTGAAGCGCCGCCCGACCGGCATCAACGTGGGCCAGATGCGCGTGCCGCTGGGCGTGTTCGGCATGATCTACGAGAGCCGCCCCAACGTGACCATCGAGGCCGCGTCGCTGGCCATCAAGAGCGGCAACGCCTGCATCCTGCGCGGCGGCTCCGAGGCGATTCATTCCAACCTCGCGCTGGCTGAGATCGTTGGTGCGTCGCTCGAAGAAGCCGGCCTGCCGCGCGCCGCCGTGCAGCTTGTCAACACGACCGACCGCGCCGCCGTGGGCCTGCTCATCAGCCAGCCGCAATGGGTGGACGTCATCATCCCGCGCGGCGGCAAGGGGCTGATCGAGCGCATTTCGGCAGAGGCCAAGGTGCCCGTCATCAAGCACCTGGACGGCAACTGCCACAGCTATGTCGACGCCGAGGTGGACCTCGACCAGGCGGTGAAGGTCGTCGACAACGCCAAGACGCAGAAGTACAGCCCCTGCAACGCGACCGAGTCGCTGCTGGTGCATGTGGCCCAGGCGCCGGCCTTCCTGCCGCGCATCGCGTCCATCTTCAAGGCCAAGGGCGTGGAAATGCGCGGCTGCCTGCGCACGCTGGCCCTGGTACCCGGCGCGGTGGCGGCGACCGAGGAAGACTGGTCCACCGAATATCTCGCGCCTGTCATCAGCATCAAGGTGGTCGATTCACTCGATGAGGCGATTGCGCACATCAACCGCTACGGCTCGCACCACACCGACGCGATCCTGACGACCAACCACCCCAACGCGATGCGCTTCCTGCGCGAGGTCGACTCGGCCAGCGTGATGGTCAACGCCAGCACGCGCTTCGCCGACGGCTTCGAGTACGGCCTGGGCGCCGAGATCGGCATCTCCACCGACAAGTTCCACGCCCGCGGCCCGGTGGGGCTGGAGGGGCTGACGTCGATGAAGTGGGTGGTGTTGGGGCAGGGTGAGGTGAGGGGCTGAGCCGCCGGGGATGTGCTGGTGCCCGTACGGCTGAGACGCTCTGCACCAGCCATGACCTCCGTGCTTAGCGGCCGGTGGGCATCACCTTCGGAGCAAAACGGAAATCTTGAAGACCCAACGCACGCGGGTCTGCGGTCGGAGCAGCCGAAACAGAGCGCCAGGTGGAGGCCGTCATTGGTTCGCCCACCACAATCGCGTCGACGGCTGACGTCGATCCGTAGGTCTTGAACGGCAGTCCACGGTCGAAGGGGTCCAAAGAATCGTTTCGTTGCCGACGGCGGTCACGCGCATCCATATGACCGTCGTCTGTGAAATCGACCTGGCAATGGACGTTCGCGAGCAAGGTTTTCTTATCCAGGCCAAGCACCGCCTGGGGCGCCGACTTGTTGGCAAGCTCACGGTGAATCACGACCGCCATGATCTGCGTGCCCGCTGTGTGCCGTATCAACCAGATCCTTGGTGTTTGTGCACTGAGTACAAGAAACACGGGCTTGCCTGGCGAATTGACGATGATTTGAACCTCGCGTGCTTCTTCGGAGGCGCCAGGAAATGTCATACCTGTGGCGATGCCCCTGCTGCGCGTTACGACGGCGATCTCGAAGTCTTTGACAAAGGCGACTTCCGGGAAGTGGCAGGCTTCGCGATGGGCGCTGAAGGCATCCGCGGGAAGCGTGTTCCCAGCGATCGGCGCCATCGCTGGCCAGGTGCCTAGGCTGACACGCAGCAGGGGCTCAAGCAATTTGCAGTTCGCCGCCCACCTTGCCGAGTACCGGCAGTAGCGGTAGAGCCGCGATTCGATCTCCGTACCGCGTACATCGTTGGCGTTGCCTTGAGCTAGAACGCGCACTCTGTCCAAGTGCCCAGGGTCGCTCAACGCGGCCCATACCGCGCTTTGCAAGGGTGCGTTTAGAACTCTGACGTCTCCATGTTGTGGCGAGCGGTTCATGCCCATGTCAAGGAATAGCTGCAGCATGTCAAGAGAATGGCAGGACGTCAGCGCATTTCCAGCACGGAAGTTCAGTTCCGGTTGCGTGCCGTTCATGTCGGCGCCATGGGCAATCAGAAGTTTGTAGAGAGCCGCGGTTTGCTCGCGGTCAAACGTTCCGCCGCGCCGAGATGGTGCCGAGGGGCAACGGTCAAAAACCGTGTTTAGCCCGCTCGGGCCGTTGGGGTCTGCACCTTCTTGCAACAACCATCGCAGCACTTCAAGGTTGCCGCCCAGAATCGCACGATCAATGGGTACGCCCTCGGCGCAGCCAACACTGCTGCCATTCAGCAATTTGTTCTTCTGTAAGGCTTGCCACTCCTGCAGCGCGCGCGGTGTCGACGACAGCAGCTTGCGCTCCCGCGGCGCCAATGTTTTCCAAGCGCGCTCGGTCCGCGTGCTGACTTGTGTCGCCAGTGCGGCCGGTGTGCCGTCTTTCAACGTGTCGATCCAGATGCGATCAAGGGTACAGCCGCCAGAATCGCCGATAGCGTGCGCTGCTCCGGCGCATAGGAGGAGCATGAGGGCGGTGAGACCTCTCAGAAGTTGATGCGGCGCATGCATCAGGCGGATTGGAGCATGGGCTTGCCAGGAGCTAGAGATCGCAAAGGTAGCATCCCGTCCATGCAAGACACCCCGCTGTCAGGAGTCGGCGTAATCCGGCCACCCGGAGTCGGCATATAGCGGCCAGTCGGACCGGTGCCGAAGAGCGTCTCGAAGGACCTTGTGGAGTGGGTTATTTTGCGGTGTTTGCGGCCCCTTTCGAGACCGTCTCGGATCGCGGAAGCTCGGGCCTTCGAGTTCCAGCTCGGCAGGTTGGGGTGAACGCAGTGAACCCCAACGAATCGTGGTGATCAGCGAGCGGCCATTCGTGTGAGGCCGATGCCGGGAGTTCGCCCCGGCGGGCGACCTTCTTTTTGAGCGACCAAAAAGAAGGCAAAAAGTCGCCCCTGTTCCGTCGCCCTTCGCTTCGCTCCGGGTTCCCTGCGATGCTCGAACGGCGAGGCCCGCGCAGAACTCCCTTCGCTACGCTGCGGTCAAACCGCTGCGCGGAGTCAGTTGACGAAGTGCGCTGCGCGCACGCCTCGCCGTCCTGCGCTTCTCGGCTCCTCCAAAGGGGACCCTTGAAACAGCCGAACAGCCGAACAGCCGAGTAGAGCGGGTCGCGACCCGCTCTACTCTTCAAATCACAAACGGTTCGAGCTGCAAGCCCCGCACAGCGCCATCGCTCGGCCGTGAAATTTCGGAACATCTGAACCTTGTGCACGCGCTTCGGTACCCACTGAGCATGAACGCAGGCCCATCGGCCTGCATGCGGGGCCCGCGCGGCCAAGGAGAAGTGGTTTGATGAACACGAAGATGACTCGCAAGGGCTTTCTCGGTGCCGCCTCGGGCGGGACGGTTTTGCTGCTGCTGCAGGCCTGTGGTGGCGGCGGGAGCGACGGCGCCGCCACCCCAGCGCCGAACGGTCTCAGCAGTTGCAGTTCCACCGGTGCGGCGATCTCCGGCAACCACGGGCACTCGCTGTCGATCCAGGCGGCAGACCTCAATTCGACGAGCGCGCTCAGCTACAGCATTCAGGGCAGTTCAACCCACGCTCACACGATCACGCTCAGCCCGACGCAATTGGCGGCGTTGAAGGCGGGGCAGAGCGTGACGGTCACATCGTCGACCGACCTCTCGCACGATCACAGCGTGATGATCACCTGCGCGTGATGCCTGGCGGTCGGCGCGCAATGCGTTGTGCACAACCGGCGCGTGGCCGGCCCGACACGGAGCAAACAATCCGCTCCCGTCGGGCCCGCAATCTCTCGACGCAGCCGGGGGCGCGGGTCGTCTGACCCGCCAGCAATCGAGTCCGGCGCCTGGAACGGCGTGACAGATAGCGGGTCGCGACCCGCCCTACCTCAACCCCGTCACCTGCGCCTCCTTCGGCGCACTGACCACGTACTCCGCCGTGAACCGCTGGCTCTGCCCCGCAGCCAGTGGCAGCTCCCACAGCACCAGCCCTGGCTGCTTGCGCCAGGCCTGCGTCGTGGGCGCGGGGCTGAATTGGGCCTGCACCTTGATGTCCTCGTGCTGCGACACCGGCGCGGTTTCGATGAACTGCAACGTGACCGCCGACGTGTGGCGGTTCTCGACGACCCACGCCCGCCCAATCCGATGCTCGGCCCGCGCGCCGATGAAGCCGGTGTTGGCGGCGTTGCGCTGCTCGGGTTCGATCTGCACGCGCACGGCGTCGTCGCGGCCGAAGGGCAGCTCCAGGCGTTCCTCGCCGGTGGCGACGTTGAGCGTGCTGTTGCCCACCAGCGCGCCGTCGCGCACCAGCTGCACGGTGCCGCGTGGCCAGGCGCCGGCCGGTTTGGCGGCGTCGGCCACCAGGTAGGCCGCCGCCTCGGTTTGCGGCTGCACGCGGGCCAGCACCTTGGCCTGCAGCTTCTCGCTGCCCAGCGTCAGGCTGGCGCGCTGCGTGCCGCTGTCGATGTTGACGCGCAGCGGCAGCACGAACTCGGTGGCGTGGCTGCCCTCGAACACGCCGAGGTCGAAGCTCTCCAGCTTGCCCACTGCGTCTTCGGCGGCGAGACGACTGACGAGGGCGGCCCGTTGGCCCGTGACGACGACCTCATTGGCAACGCCCAACGCGGGTGCCGGCGGGCGCGGGACAGCGAGGTCGAGCTGCCACGGCCGGGGCAAGCCTTGCCCCACCTTCTGGGCCACCTGGGCGGTGGACAGCCGCAGCCGCACGTTCTTCCAGTCCTCGCCGCTTTGCTGCGACACCTGGGCCAGGCGCTCCAGGTTCAGCGCGCCGCTCGCCGTGTCCAGCAGCGCGCGGTAGCTCGGCGCCCAGCCGGCTTGCGTCACGCGGTAGTTCAGCTTCAGCTCGACGTCGCGCGCAGTGGACAGCCGCACGCGCAGGCTGCGCCATTGCGGATTGGCGGCGGTCATGCGGTCACGCTCGCCTTTCAGTGGCGCGAGCTGCTTGTCCAGGTCGGCCAGTTGGCGCTGCAGCTGGAGCTGCTTCAGCACCGCCTCCTGCGCCGCCTTGCGGATGCTGTCGGCCGTCGCGGCGATGCCGGTGGCGGGCGTCGAGCGCGCCTCGCCCGAGCCGAGGGCCTTCAGGTAGCCCAAGCTGGTCTCCAGTGCGCTGGCCTCCGCGGAGAGCAGGTCGCGCTGCACTTCCAGCTTGCGCACCTGCTCGTCCAGGGGGCCGTTGCCGCAATCGGGCACGCGCTCGCGCGGCAGTGTCTCGACCTGCACCGGGCCGAGGTTGACGCCGGCGGGCGCGTCGATTTGCAGCGAGTCGGGGTCGAAGCGGGCCGTCAGGCAGTTCAGCACCAGCGCCTTGGCACCCGCCGCCACCGTGGCCAGGCGCGTGACCTGGGCGCCGCCGGGGTAGACGAGGACTTCGTCGATGCGCGACTGGGCCGTCGCCAGCGCCGGCAATGCGAGTGCGGGAACGCAGGCGGCGAGCCATCGAAAGGGGACGTGGCGCATGGGGTTTGCCAGGGAGCCGAAGGGGTGGCAAAGGTAGCATCCCGCCCATGACCGACACACGTAAAGCGCTGGTGCTTTTTTCCGGCGGCCAGGACTCCACGACCTGCCTGGCCTGGGCGCTGGACCGCTACGCCGAGGTCGAGACGCTGGCCTTCGACTATGGCCAGCGCCACCGCATCGAGCTGGACTGCCGCAACACCGTGCGCGCGCAGATCGCGCGCCAGTTCCCCCACTGGGCCGACAGGCTGGGCGCCGACCACCTGCTGGACCTGAGCCTGCTCGGCCAGATCAGCGACACGGCTCTGACCAGCGAACGCGAGATCGAGCTGCAGGCCAACGGCCTGCCCAACACCTTCGTGCCGGGCCGCAACCTGCTGTTCCTGACCTTCGCCGCGACGCTGGCCTACCGGCGCGGCGCGAGCGTGCTGGTGGGCGGCATGTGCGAGACCGATTTCTCCGGCTACCCGGACTGCCGCGACAACACGCTCAAGGCCTTGCAGGTCGCGCTCAGCCTGGGCCTGGATGCGCCCATGACGCTGGAGACGCCGCTGATGTTCATCGACAAGGCGGCCACCTGGCGCCTGGCCGAGCAGCTGGGCGGCGAGGCGCTGGTGAAGCTCATCGTCGAGGAGACCCACACCTGCTACCTCGGCGAGCGCGGCGAGCTGCACGACTGGGGACATGGCTGCGGCCACTGCCCGGCCTGCGCGCTGCGGGCCAGGGGGTTCGCGCGCTACCAGGCCGCGGCATGACGACGTGGCAGTGGATCGGCGTCGCTGCGGCGGCGCTGCTGTTCTTCTGGGGCGTCGGCGCCTACAACCGGCTGATGTCGCTGCGCAATGCCATCGGCGAGGCCTTCGCGCAATTGGACGCGCACCTGAAGGCACGCTCCGAAGCCTGCGACAAGCTGCTCGCCGCGGTCGCGCCGCGGCTGCCCAGCGAGCAGGCGACCTTCGACGCGTTGGCCAGCGCCCAGGCGGAATCGCAGGCCGCGGCCCAAGCGTCGCGCGCCAAGCCCTGGGCACCCGACCCGGTCGGCAGCCTGGCCGTCGCCAGCGCGCTGCATGCGGCGGCGCTGACCCGGCTGATGTCCCTGCTGGACCACCAGGCCGAGCTGCGCAGCGAGACGGAGATCGATGCGCTGGTCAGCGAGCTGAAGCTCATCGAACGGCAGCGCGCTTTCGCACGCCAGGTCTTCAACCAGGCCGTGAGCCAGTACAACGAGGCGCTGCAGCAATTCCCGACGCGGGTGCTGGCGAACCTGTACGGGTTCAGCGAGGCAAGGTCACTGTGAGCCCCTCGCCCGCTGTCGCTCGCTGAACGCGGCGACACCAGTCGGTCCCCCGAGGGGACGGCGATGCTTGAGGCATTGAGCCTCAAGCACATCGCCCTGGCGGGCCGGCTTGGGAGCGGCCCGGCGCTCGGGCGAATACACGCGCTTTCGTCTGAGATCAGGCGTCTTTCTTCGGCATCAAGGACAGGAACTCCCGACGCAGATTCGGGTCCGTCAGGAACGCGCCGCGCATGACGCTGTTGGTCATGGCCGCCTCGATGTCCTTCACGCCGCGCCAGTGCATGCAGAAGTGGTCGGCCTCCATGACGACGGCCAGGCCGTCGGGCTTGACGCGGGTTTCCAGCTCGTTGGCCAGCATGATGACGGCCTCTTCCTGGATCTGCGGGCGGCTCATGATCCAGTCGGTCAGGCGCACGTACTTGGACAGCCCGATGAGGTTGGAGTGCTCGTTGGGCATGATGCCTATCCACACCTTGCCGATGATGGGGCAGAGGTGGTGCGAGCAGGCGCTGCGCACGGTGATGGGGCCCACGATCATCAGCTCGTTCAAGCGGCTGATGTTGGGGAACTCGGTCACCGCCGGTGTCTCGGCGTAGCGGCCGGCAAAGACCTCGCGCACGAACATCTTGGCCACGCGCTTGGCGGTGTCCTGGGTGTTGTGGTCGCTCTCGGTGTCGATGACCAGGCTCTTCAGCACCTCCTGCATCCTGGCCTGCACCTCGGCTTGCAGCGCATCGAGCTCGCCGGGCTCGATGAAGGCGGCGATGTTGTCGTTGGCATGGTGGCGGCAGCCGGCCGACACGAGGCGGTAGCGGATGCGTTCGGAGACGGGCGCGTCGGGGGCGGGGGCGTTCATGGCGGCGGATTCTCGGCCGAAAGGGCACTTCTACACTGGCGCGATGTCCCAAAGCCCTTCGTCCGGCGCTTCCGCCCCGCTGCACCGGTTGCTGTCCCAGGCCGCCGATGCCGTGCAGGGCGTGCGCGAGGGCCGCTCCCTCACCGACTTGCTGACCCGCGTGCCCGCCGACCTGCGGCCCGGCACCCAGGCCCTGGCCTTCATGGCGCTGCGCCGCCTGGGCGGGGCCGAGGCGGCGCGCAAGCAGCTCGCGCCCAAGGCGCCACCGCCGCGGGTGGATGCGCTGCTGCTGACCGCGCTGGCCCTGCTGTGGCCCGACCCCGAACCGGCCTATGCCGACCACACGCTGGTCGACCAGGCCGTTCACGCGGCCAAGCTGCGTGCGCCGGCCAGCGCCGCCTTCATCAACGCCGTGCTGCGCCGCTTCCTGCGTGAGCGCGACACGCTGGTGGCCGCCGCCGAGCGCAGCCCCGAGGGCGCCTTCAACCACCCGGCGTGGTGGATAGAAAAGCTGCGCCTGGACTGGCCGGCGCAATGGCAGGCCATCCTGGCCGCCAACAACCGGCCGCCGCCGATGACGTTGCGCGTGCATGCGCAGCGCACCACGGCGGCCGACTACGTCCAGCGCCTCGCCGCCCTCGGCATGGGTGCCCGGCTTTTGGGCGCGCCCACGCCGCAGGCGGTCGTGCTGGACAAGCCCGCCCCGGTGTCGGCCCTGCCGGGTTTTGCCGAGGGTTGGGTGTCCGTGCAGGACGCCGCCGCCCAGCTGGCCGCGCCGCTCGTCATCGGCGCGGGTCTGAAGCCCGGCGCCCGCGTGCTGGACGCCTGCGCCGCGCCCGGTGGCAAGACCGCGCACCTGCTGGAACTGCAGCCCGACCTGCAGCTGACTGCGTTGGACGCCGACGCGCAGCGCCTGACCCGCGTGCAGGACACGCTCAACCGCCTCGGCCAGCACGCGACGCTGAAGGCCGTCGACGCCCGCCAGAGCGCCACCTGGTGGGATGGCGCACCCTTCGACGCCATCCTGCTCGACGCGCCCTGCAGCGCCTCGGGCATCGTGCGCCGCCACCCCGACGTGCGCTGGCTGCGCCGGCCGGACGACATCGCCGCGCTGGCCCGCATCCAGGCCGAGCTGCTGGACGCCCTGTGGCCGCTGCTGGCGCCCGGCGGCCGGCTGGTCTACGCGACCTGCTCGGTCTTCCGCGCCGAAGGCCAGGCCCAGCTCGACGCGTTTTTGCAACGCCAGCCCGGCGCGAAGTCCCACGCCGTGCCCGGGTTCACGGGCCATCTGCTGCCCGTGGCCGAGAATGCCTCCCAAGGAAACGCCGGGCCGCCTCTGGACGGCTTCTTCTACGCCCTGATCACGAAACCCTGACTTGTTCGCCCGCATCGCCATCGCCGCCTTCTTCTCTGCGCTGCTCGCCCTGTTGCCGGGGCTGGCGCGGGCCGATGGCGTCGAGCTGGCCCACCTGGCCACGCAGCGGGTCGACGACGGGCTGGAGCTGAGCTTCACCGCCCGCTTCGAACTCAGCCGCCCTGCCGAGGACGCGCTGCACAAGGGCGTGCCGCTGTACTTCGTCGCCGAGGCCGCCGTGCTGCGCAGCCGCTGGTACTGGCGCGACGCCCGCGTGTCCCGCGTGGAGCGCACCTGGCGCCTGGCCTGGCAATCGCTGACCCGCCAGTACCGCGTCTCCAACGGCGGCCTGCACCAGAGCTTCGCGACGCTCGACGAGGCCCTCACCGTGCTGCGCGGCCAGAGCGGCTGGCGCATCGCCGAGCCCAAGGACCTCGACGACGGTGGCGGCTACTACCTCGAGTTCAGCTACAAGCTCGACGTCAGCCAGCTGCCGCGCCCGATGCAGATCGGCCTGCAATCCGGCTTTGCACTCAGCATCGAGCAGAAGCGCAACTTCGCGCCCGACTTCACCCTGAAATGAACAAGGTCGCGCGCTGGGGCTGGGTCATCACGCTGGTGACCCTGATCGGCGTGGCCGGCGTGCTCGCCTTCGTGCTGATCGTCGGCACCACCTCCGAGCGCGGCGTCTTCGAGCGCCACTATCACTGGCTCTACTGGGTCAACGTCGGCGTCGCCGCGGTGCTGACGCTGGTGATCCTGACGGCCGCCGTGCGCCTGGTCGTGCGCGTGCGCCGCGGGCGCTTCGGCAGCCGGTTGCTGTTCAAGCTGGCGGGCATTTTCGCGCTGGTGGGCGTGGTGCCGGGCTTGATGATCTACGCGGTGTCCTACCAGTTCGTGAACCGCAGCATCGAGACCTGGTTCGACGTGCGCCTGGCCAGTGCGCTGGAGGCCGGCCTCAACCTCGGCCGCGGCACGCTGGACGCGATGGTGTCCGACCTCGGCAGCCGCACGCGTGACGCCGCCGACCAGTTCGCCGACGCCAGCACGCCGCAGCTGCTGGCGCTGGAGCGGCTGCGCGACAAGCTCGGCGCACGCACCGTCGCCCTCGTCGGCGGCAATGGCCAGATCCTGCTCGAGAGCGGCGGCGACACCCGCCACCTCACGCCCGACCGGCCCAGCAGCACCTTGCTGCGCCAGGCCCGCGGCGGCGCGCCGGCCAGCCAGCTCGAAGGCCTGGAGGACGAGGCCGCCGCGCTGCAGGGCGGCGCGCAGATCCGCGCGCTGGCCCTGCTGCCCAACACCGAGCTGCGCCTGGGCCTGGGCGAGCGCTACCTGATGGTCATACAGCGCGTGCCCGCCAGCATGCTCAGCAACGCGCTGGCCGTGCAGACCGCCAACAGCGAATACCAGCAGCGCTCGCTGGAACGCGTGGGCCTGCGCCGCATGTACCTCGGCACGCTGACGCTGGTGCTCATCCTGGCCGTCTTCGCGGCGTTGCTGCTGGCCGTCACGCTGGGCAACCAGCTCGCACGGCCGCTGCTGATGCTGGCCGACGGCATGCGCCATGTCGCGCAGGGCGACCTGTCCGTGCGGCCGGTGCTCGCCACGCGCGACGAGCTCGGCGGGCTGACGCGGTCCTTCGCCGACATGACCGGCCAGCTCTCCGACGCGCGCGCCCAGGTCTCGCGCACCGTCGTCGAGCTGGACGCCGCCCGCACCCACCTGCAGACCATCCTCGACAACCTGACCGCCGGCGTGCTCGTCTTCGACGCCAACGGCCACCTGGAGACCGTCAACCCCGGCGCCACGCGCATCCTGCGGCTGCCGCTGTCGGCCTACGTCGGCCGCCCGCTGGCCGACGTGCCGGGCCTGGAGCAGTTCGCCGCGTCGCTGGACCAGCGCTTCGAGCAGCACATCGGTGCCGAGAGCGAACGCGAGCTGTGGCAGGAATCCTTCGAGCTGCAACTCGACCCCAAGCAGGACCCGCTGACGCTGCTGGTGCGCGGCGCGCCGCTGCCGCAGGCCAACCGGCTGGTCGTGTTCGACGACATCTCCGAGGTCGTGTCGGCCCAGCGCTCGGCCGCCTGGAGCGAGGTCGCGCGCCGCCTCGCGCACGAGATCAAGAACCCGCTGACGCCCATCCAGCTTTCCGCCGAGCGCCTGCAGCACAAGCTCGAGGCCAAGCTCGAAGGCGCCGACCAGGCCATGCTCGTGCGCTCGGTGGCGACCATCGTCAACCAGGTGCAGGCCATGAAGCAGCTCGTCAACGAGTTCCGCGACTACGCGCGCCTGCCGTCGGCCCAGCTGCACCCGCTGGACCTGAACGCCCTCATCCGTGAGGTGCTCAGCCTCTACGCCGAGCCGCAGGACCGCGGCCGCCTGGTCACCGACCTCACGCCCAACCTGCCGTGCATCAAGGGCGATGCCAGCCAGCTGCGCCAGGTCATCCACAACCTCGTGCAGAACGCACTGGACGCCGTGCAGGAGCGCGCCGATGGCCGCGTCATCGTGCGCTCATCGCTGTCGCTGACGGACGCCGGCGCGCCGCGCTCCGTGCGCCTGCACATCATCGACAACGGCGCCGGCTTTGCCGACAAAGTGCTCAAGCGCGCCTTCGAGCCCTACGTGACGACCAAGAGCAAAGGCACCGGCCTGGGCCTGGCCGTGGTCAAGAAGATCGCCGACGAACATGGCGCCCGCATCGCCTTGCGCAACCTGCATGCCGCTTCCGATGCGGGTCCTCCCGCGGAAGGTGCGCCGGAGGGCGCCGTGACGGGCGCGCAAGTTTCGCTATCATTTTCGAATCTGGCAGCTGCCACCGAGCCCGGTGCGCAAGGCGCCAAAACCTGAGGATTCATGGCCACCATTCTTGTTGTCGACGACGAACTGGGCATCCGCGCCCTGTTGTCCGAAATCCTCAGCGACGAGGGGCACACCATCGAGCTGGCCGAGAACGCCGCCCAGGCGCGCGCGGCGCGCGAACGCTCGCGCCCCGACCTCGTGCTGCTCGACATCTGGATGCCCGACGTCGACGGCGTCACGCTGCTCAAGGAATGGGGCGGTGCGGGCCTGCTGACCATGCCGGTCATCATGATGAGCGGCCACGGCACCATCGACACGGCGGTCGAGGCCACCAAGTTCGGCGCCATCGCCTTCCTCGAAAAGCCCATCACGCTGCAGAAGCTGCTGCGCGCCGTCGAGCAGGCATTGGTCAAGACCGCCCCGCCGCGCCCCGCGCCCGCCGCCGTCGGCCTGCCCAGCTACACCCGCCCCGACCCCACCAGCCTCGGCCTGCCGGTGGCGACCGGCCATGGCGTCAGCCTCGTCAATCACTTGCCGAGCAGCAGCAATGCGCTCGCGTCGGAGCAGAGCTTCGAACTCGACCGCCCGCTGCGCGAGGCACGCGACGCTTTCGAGAAGAGCTACTTCGAGTTCCACCTCGCCAAGGAAAACGGCTCCATGACCCGCGTCGCCGAAAAGACCGGCCTGGAGCGCACGCACCTGTATCGCAAGCTCAAGCAGCTGGGCGTGGACCTGACCCGCAACAAGCGTGGCAGCGGCGCCTGAGCTGGTCAAAGCTGCGCAGCTTGTGCTACAGTCGCGGACTTCGCTGAGCGGCCACCGGTCGTTTCGGTGGAACCAAACAAAGGCCTGGTAGCTCAGTTGGTAGAGCAGCGGATTGAAAATCCGCGTGTCGGTGGTTCGATTCCGCCCCAGGCCACCATCGCTTCATCCCGGACGATCCCAAGAATGCTAAAAAGCCCTTGTTCATCAAGGACTTAGCCTTAAAAAGGCGGCTCAGGAAGTCCCGGAGAATCCAACTAAGTCTCGTCGTTGCGTGTACCCACCGGTGTACCCCAGACTGCTTTTCAACCGCAGTCGATTTTGGGTACACCATGGGCCAACTTAACGAGCTCCTGATCAAGGCGGCACAGCCGCGCAACACCGAATACCTGCTCGCCGATGGCGAGGGCCTGTACCTCCGAGTACGGCTGACGGCCAAGGTATGGGTGGGAGGCAATTTCTCGAACCACGGTCCAAAGGACGGTTGTCGCCTCCGGATGCCAGTCCGCGGGTGGCTACGTTGGGGTGACGTCCAAGTCTGTTGGCGGGAACGTCTTTGGCCCACTTTTGGCCCACCTCAAGTCCGTTGCACGGTTCGCGCGGGGGCCGCCAAATAGAAAAGGCCATGCATGTCAGGGACTTGCATGGCCTAAGTCTGGCGCGCCCGGTTGGGATCGAACCAACAACCCCTGCCTTCGGAGGGCAGTACTCTATCCATTGAGCTACGGGCGCGAAGCCGCAGATTCTAACAGCGGGCTTCTACCGCCCGGGGCAGGTGATGGCGCCCGCCTATAATTCGACGGTTTTTCGTGTCGCGCGCTGCAACGGCACGCGAGAGCCCAGAAGACCGACAGGATCGACAAGAGGAATCCATGAGCGCCAGCCACGATCACCACCAGGACGATGCCCATACAGGGCCGATCAAGACCCCGAAGCAGTTGGCATGGGCCGTGCTGTTTTCCTTCGTGGTGCCGGTGATCGTCATCATCCTGCTGGCCAACTACGTGACCACCGCGAGCAAGCCCGCCGCCGGGACTGAGGCGCTGGAGGCCCAGGCGGTCGCCGCGCGCATCGCGCCGGTCGGCCATGTCGAGGTGAAGGACGCCAACGATGCCGCTGCGATGAAGAGCGGCGAGCAGGTCTTCCAGGCACAGTGCGCCGCCTGCCACGCCACCGGCGCCGCCGGCGCACCCAAGCTGGGCGATGCCGCCGCCTGGGGCCCCCGCGTCAAGAGCGGTGTCGAGGCGCTGCTGACCTCGGCGCTGAAGGGCAAGGGCAACATGGGCCCGCAAGGCGGCGGCGATTTCAGCGACTTCGAGATCCACCGCGCCGTGGTCTACATGGCCAATGCCGGTGGCGCCAAGTTCGACGAGCCCAAGATGCCGGCTCCAGCCGCCTCGGCCGCGAATTGAGCCTTTCGCGCCCTGCCGGAAGCCCGCCCTTGGCGGGCTTCGTCATTTCTGCGCGGCCCGGCTGCGCGCCCCCGCAGGCGATGTGCTCGCGGCTTCATGCCGCGGGCATCGCCGTCCCCGCGGGGACCGGTCAGATGTGCCCCATTCAGCGAGGCGCGGCTGGACGAGGGGCTTCAGGCGTGCGGCCGGCGCTGAAAGCGGTAGAGGGCCGGCAGCTTGGCGGCCAGGCAGTCCTGCGGCGCCCAGCGGCCGGCCTCGACGGCCTCGGCGGCCAGGCCCATGTCCTGGGTGTGCACCAGGCCGAAGCCTAGGTCGGCAAGCAGGTACAGATGGCCGGTCTCGTCCAGCCAGACCGACTCGACCCGCACATCGCGGCCGGTGTGGCTCTGCACTCGGCCGTCGGGCTGCAGGCGCCAGACCCAGGGTGTGCATTCCAGCTCCACGTAGACGCGCTGCGGGCCGTTCTGGAAGAACCAGGCGCCGCGTTCATCGCTGTCATAGTTGCGGCCGATGAAGGACAGCAGCTTGTCGTGGTCGATGCGGCTGCCCTTCACCCGCGGGAAGGGGCCGGCCTGCTGGATGCGCTCGTCGCGCATGTACCAGTCGCCGCGCGCGTCCAGTGCCAGCCAGCCGTAGCAGTGGGGAACGTTGGGCCACTTCTTCAGCGCGGCCTGGACGATGTCATCCATCGGGTGCGTCCTTCAGCGGTGCTTGGACAACCAGTCGCAGACCTGCTCCGGCATCGTCAGCAGATGGCCAGGCAGGCCGCCGGCTGCAAAGCCGACGTGGCCGCCATGGCCGGGCTGCCAGAGTGTCACATAAGCACCCACTTCAGCGGCATGCGGCAGGCTGTGCCCGGGCACGAAAGGGTCGTTGCGGGCGTTCAGCACCAGGGCCGGGATGCGGATGCAGTGCAGGTGCGGCTTGGCCGCGGCGCGCGCCCAGTAGTCCTCGGTGTTCTTGAAGCCGTGCAGCGGCGCGGTGAAGAAGTTGTCGAACTCGTAGATGGTGGACGCACGCTGGAGCCGCTCGCCGTCGAACAGGCCCGGGTGTTGCTGCAGCTTGCGCAGCGCCTTGGGGATCATGGTGCGCAGGAAGCGGCGCGCATAGACCTGCTTGTTGAAGCCGCGGTCGATTGCCGCGCCTGCCGCGGCGAGGTCGATGGGCGAGCAGATGGAACAGACGGCGCGGGCGGTGTGCGCGGCGCCGTGGCCGGCTTCCTCGGCCCAGCGCAGCAGTGCATTGCCGCCCAGGGACACGCCGGCGGCGATGAGTGGCGCGCCGTGGCGCTCGCGCAGGCGCTGCAGGATCCAGCCGATCTCCTCGAAGTCGCCCGAGTGGTAGGCGCGCGGCGCGCGGTTCAGCTCGCCCGAGCAGCCGCGGAAGTGGGGCAGCGCCATCGCCCAGCCGCGCGCGCGGGCGACGCTGGCGAAGGCGACGCTGGAGTGGCTGGTGCGGTCGCCCTCCAGGCCGTGGAACAGCACGAACAGCGGTGCCCCCGGCGGCGCATCGGCCAGGAAGTCGACGTCGATGAAGTCGCCATCGGGCGTGTCCCAGCGCTCGCGCGTCCAACTGGGCCGGGTGCCGTCGTGCTGGCGGCTGAAGAGGGCAGGCCAGATGGTCTGGGCATGGCCGCCGGGCAGCCAGCGGGGCGCGCGGTACTGCATCAGTGCAGAGTGCCGGCGTCGGCGACGAGCTCCTGGACATCGCCCGCATTGCCCGGGCTGGCGTGGTGCAGCACGATGCGCCAGCCGAGTGCGGTCTTCAGGTAGACGTTGGTCGAGATGACCCAGGACGTCTTGCCATCGTCATGCAGCTGCACGCGTTCCAGCACGTGGTGGATGGCGCAGTCGCCGCTGTGCAGCCGGCGCACGCGCTCGGGGTGGACGTTGACGGTGCCGCGCTTGAACACGGCGTCGAAGGCCGCGCGGATGGCGACCAGGCCGACGATGCGCGGCCCGCCCGGGTGCACGCAGGCGACCTCCTCGTCGTCGCCCCACAGCGCCATCAGGCGGTCGAGGTCGGCGTGCTGGAGGGCCTCGTAGAACTGGGCCTCGGTGTCGTCGGGCGAGGCCAGCAGCGCGGCCTGCTGGGCGGGGTTGCGCGGCATGGCTGTCAGTTCAGTGGTGTCCGCCGACGACCTCGCCGGCCTTGAGCTTGTAGGCCGTGCCGCAGTAGGGGCACTGGCCCTGGCCGCCATGGCTCAGGTCGATGAAGACGCGCGGGTGGTTGCTCCACAGCGCCATCTTGGGGTTGGGGCAGAAGACGGTGCCGTTGTCGTTGCAGTCCTTGGCGGTGACTTCGACGGTGGCGGCGGGGGTCTGGATGGTGCTCATGGTCTTGCTTTTAGACGGCGGTCAGCCATTCGGCGTACTTGGGGTTGCGGCCGTTGACGATGTCGAAGAAGGCCGACTGGATCTTCTCGGTGATGGGGCCGCGCGAGCCGCTGCCGATCTCGATGCGGTCCAGCTCGCGGATGGGCGTCACTTCGGCGGCGGTGCCGGTGAAGAAGGCCTCGTCGCAGATGTAGACCTCGTCGCGGGTGATGCGTTTCTCGACGAGCTTGAGGCCCAGGTCCTGGCAGATCGAGAAGATGGTGTTGCGCGTGATGCCGTTCAGCGCGCCGGCCGACAGGTCGGGCGTGTAGACGACGCCGTTCTTGATGACGAACAGGTTCTCGCCCGCGCCTTCGCTGACGAAGCCCGACGCGTCCAGCAGCAGCGCCTCGTCGTAGCCGTCGTCGGTGGCTTCCATGTTGGCCAGGATGGAGTTGGTGTAGTTGGACACCGTCTTGGCCTGCGTCATCGTGATGTTGACGTGGTGGCGCGTGTAGGAGCTGGTCTTCACGCGGATGCCGCGCTTCAGGCCCTCTTCGCCGAGGTAGGCGCCCCAGCTCCACGCGGCCACCATCAGGTGCACCTGGTTGCCCTTGGGGCTGACGCCCAGCTTCTCGGAGCCGATCCAGATCAGCGGGCGGATGTAGGCGCTCTTGAGGTTGTTGGCCTTGACGACGGCGCGCTGCGCCTCGTTGACCTGCTCCACCGAGAACGGGATCTTCATGCGCAGGATCTTGCCGCTGTTGAACAGGCGCTGGGTGTGCTCCTGCAACCGGAAGATAGCCGTGCCGTTGACGGTGTCGTAGGCGCGCACGCCCTCGAAGGCGCCGCAGCCGTAATGCAGCGTATGGGTCAGCACATGGATCTTGGCGTCGCGCCAGTCGACGAGCTCACCGTCCATCCAGATCTTGCCGTCGCGGTCGTGCAGGGGGGCGGGAACCATCGGGTACTCCAGGCTGAGGAAGGAAAAACGGCGATTTTACGAAGCCTGCCCGTCAGGCGTCGCGCGCAGCAGCCGCCACTCGGCGAGCTTGCCTTTCTTCAGCACCACTTCGACCGCGTCGCCGGTCGCGTCGCGCCACTGATAAGTCTCCGGCGCCTGCTTGATGCCGAGGCTGCCCGCCAGCTTGATCAGGTCCACCAGCGTCATGCCCGCGTGCAGCTTGCTGTTGAGCATGACCGCATTGGCCACCGACCCCAGGGGCGCGGAGCCGGCCACCTTCATGACGCGCATCAGCCGCGACATCTGCAGCAGCAGCCAGAAGATGATGCCCGTTGTGGCAAAGATGGCGCCCTGCCAGCCGAGCAGCAGGCCGCCGAGGATGAGCGCCGAGAGCGCCAGGGCCACGCCGATCCACGGGTTCATGGCCGGGGATCCTGGTTGCCGTCCTCGCGCGCCCAGGCATAGGCGCGCTCGACCTTGGCGACGCGCAGCGTGTAGTGCGCATACCAGTCGCTGCGCCCGGTGTCGCGGGCGACCTTGTGCTCCGCGTGGCGGCGCCAGGCGGCGATGTCCTCGGGGCTGCGCCAGTAGGAGACGGTGATGCCCAGACCGTCGTCGCCGCGGGCGCTCTCCACGCCGAGGTAGCCCGGCTGCCCGGCCGCCAGAGCCACCATGCGGTCGGCCATGTCGCCATAGCCCTGGTCGCCGGGCGTGCGCTGGCTGGTGAAGATGACGGCGTAGTAAGGGGGCTGGGGCAAAGGGTCCATGGGCGCGCATCCTGCCACGACCGCCGGGCCGGTTTGGGGCGGCCCGTCTGGCGATGTGCGGGCGGCTCGAAGTCGCGAGCATCGCCGTCCCCGGGGACGGACCCAGCCAGACCGCCCGCGTTCAGCGAGGGCGCGCCTGGCTGAGGGGCCTCACTCCGGCACCTTCAACAGCACGCAGCGCACCCACTGGCCGGATTCGAGCGCCGCCTGGTGGCCCGCCAGGAACTGCTCGGCCGTCGAATTGCGCGCCGTGAAGCACATGCCGTGCAGGATGCCCATGCGCGGCACGGGCCGCGACCATTTGCGCTCGACGACGCCGTTGAACCACGACACCTGCTCGTCGTCCGAATCCATGTCGGCGCGGCCTAGCAGCAGCACCACCTCGTAGCGCGCATCGGTCAGCGGCTCGGTCGCGCTGGTCAGCACCTGCAGGCCGCCGTCACTCATGTTCAGCACCAGGCCCGCGGGGCCTTGGCTGAATTGCACCGGCTTGAAAACCCAGCCGGGCAGGGAGTCGGCGTCATGCTGGGCGGCGAGAAAGTCGGTGCGGACGTGCTGCCTCAGGTCGGCGGGGTCGGACATGAAAGTTTCCTCCGGTTCGAGGCTGCATCCTAAGCAGAGTTTGGCCTGCCGTGCACCATGGAAACCTGCGGCCGTTCAGACCAGCCCGCGCAACACCTCGATGGCCTCTTCCACGCGCTCGACGGCGTGGATGGTCAGCCCGTCGATGGCCTTCTTCGGCGCATTCGCCTTCGGCACCACCGCCACGCTGAAGCCGAGCTTGGCGGCCTCCTTCAGCCGCTCCTGGCCGCGCGGTGCCGGGCGCACCTCGCCGGCCAGGCCCACCTCGCCGAAGGCGATGAAGCCGCGCGGCAAGGCCTTGCCGCGCAGCGAGCTCTGGATGGCCAGCAGCACCGCCAGGTCGGCGGCCGGCTCGCTGATGCGCACACCGCCCACCGCGTTGACGAACACGTCCTGGTCGCCCGTGGCCACGCCCGCATGCCGGTGCAGCACGGCCAGCAGCATCGCCAGCCGGTCGCGGTCCAGGCCGACCGACAGCCGCCGCGGGCTGACACCGCCGCTGTCGACCAGCGCCTGCAACTCGACCAGCAGCGGCCGCGTGCCCTCCAGCGTGACCAGCACGCAGCTGCCCGGGACCGGCTCGGTGTGGGTCGACAGGAAGATGGCGCTCGGGTTGGCCACGCCCTTGAGACCCTTCTCCGTCATCGCGAACACGCCGATCTCGTTGACGGCACCGAAGCGGTTCTTGATGGCGCGCACGAGGCGGAAGCTGCTGTGCGTGTCGCCCTCGAAGTACAGCACCGTGTCGACGATGTGTTCCAGCACGCGCGGGCCGGCCAGCGCGCCTTCCTTGGTGACGTGGCCCACCAGCACGATGGCGCAGCCGCGCGCCTTGGCCGTGCGCGTCAGCTGCGCGGCGCATTCGCGCACCTGGGCGACCGAGCCCGGCGCCGAGCTGAGCTGCTCGGAGTACAGCGTCTGGATGGAGTCGATGACGCAGAAGTCCGGCGCCTCGACCTCGATGGCGGCGAGGATGCGTTCCAGGCTGATCTCGGCCATCACGCGCACCTTGTTGCCCGCCAGCCCCAGCCGGCGCGAGCGCATCGCCACCTGCGCGCCGCTTTCCTCGCCGGTCACGTACAAGACCTTGACGGTCTGGCTCAGCGACTCCACCGCCTGCAGCAGCAGCGTCGACTTGCCGATGCCCGGGTCGCCGCCGATCAGCACCACGCCGCCCGCCACGATGCCGCCGCCCAGCACGCGGTCCAGCTCTTCCTGGCCGGTGGGCGTGCGCTCGAAGTCGCTGGCCTCGATCTCGCTGAGCGTGGCCACCGGCTGGCTGCGCGCCAGCGACTGGTAGCGGTTCTTCGCGCCGCCGGCCGGCTCGGCGGCGCTCTCGGTCAAGGTGTTCCAGGCGCCGCAGTGCGGGCATTTGCCCAGCCACTTGGCGTTGGTGCCGCCGCATTCGGTGCAGGTGTAGATGCTTTTGCTCGTGGCCATGCGGCCATTGTCGTCAGTGCGTGTGCCTCGGCTTGACGGCATACTGCAGCGACTCGGACTGCGCTGCCGTGGTCGCGCCCGTGGGAAGGGTCATGGGCGGATTCCGCTGGGGGATTTGGGCCGCGTGGGACACTCGCCGCCCAGCAGTTTCTCGACGGAGCCGGTCATGGATTTCTCGGTGTGGTTGGCCTTTTTTGCGGCGTCCTGGGCCATCAGCCTGTCGCCCGGCGCCGGCGCGGTGGCGGCGATGAGCGCGGGTCTGTCGCACGGCTTCCGGCGCGGCTATTTCATGACCTTCGGCCTCATCCTCGGCATCCTGACGCAGGTGGTGCTCGTCAGCGCCGGCCTGGGCGCGCTGATCGCGGCGTCGTCGCTGGGCTTTGCGCTGGTCAAGTGGGCCGGCGTGGCCTACCTGATCTACCTGGGCGTGCAGCAGTGGCGCGCGCCGGCCAAGCCCCTTGCCGCGGCCGATGACGGCGCCATCCAGGCCACGCGCCGCCAGCTGGTGCTGCGCGGCTGGGGCATCAACGCGGTGAACCCCAAGGGCACGGTCTTCCTGCTGGCGGTCGTGCCGCAGTTCCTCGACCTGCATGCCGCGCTGGCGCCGCAGTACCTGGTCATCGGCGCCACGCTCGCCTTCACGGACCTCGTCGTCATGGCCGGCTACACGGCGCTGGCTGCGCGCGTGCTGGCGGCGTTGAAGAGCGAAAGCCACATCAAGATGCTCAACCGCGTGTTCGGCTCGCTGTTCGTTGCGGCCGGCGCACTGCTGGCCACGTTCAAGCGCGCCGCGTGACGGCGCCGGGCCGCCTGCCCACCTGGCTGCTGTTCATGGCGCCGGTGCTGATCTGGGCGAGCACCTGGCACGTCATCCTCTACCAGCTCAGCAGCACGGTGCCCGTGCTCACCTCGGTGGGCTGGCGCTTCGCGCTGTCGGCCGTGCTTCTGGCGGCGCTGGCGCGCTGGCAGGGCGTGTCGCTGAAGCTGCCGCGCTATGCGCATGGCTATGCGCTGGCCACCGGGGTCGTCCAGTACGCGGGCAACTACTGGGCCGTCTACGAGGCCGAGCGCTTCGTGCCCAGCGGTCTGGTGGCGGTGTTGTTCTGTTTGATGGTGTTCATGAACGCGCTGGTCGCCTGGCTGCTGTGGCGCCAGCCGGTCAGCCGGCGCTTCCTTGCAGCAAGCAGCGGCGCGGTGCTGGGCGTGGCGCTGATCTTCTGGCCGGAACTCGCGTCCGCGGGCGCGCGGCCGGATGCGGTGCTGGGCCTGGGCCTGAGCTTCTTCGCGGTCGTCGTCGCCGTCGTCGGCGGCTTCTTCACGCTGGTGCTGACGCGCCGCGGCCTGCCGCTGGTGCCGGTGCTGGCGTGGAGCATGGGCTATGGCGCGGCCTTCCTGCTGCTGCTGTCGGTTGCGACCGGGCGCGGCCTGTCCTTCGACGGGGCGTGGACCTATGTCGCCAGCCTGGTCTACCTGGCCGCCTTCGGCTCGGTCATCGCCTTCACGCTGTATTTCAAGCTGGCCCAGCGCAAGGGGCCGGCGCAGGCGGCGCTGGTCGGCGTGCTGGTGCCGGTCATCGCGCTGATCGTGTCGGCCGCGCTGGAAGGCTGGCAGGTCACACCGCTGGCCGTTGGCGGCATGGGGCTGTGTCTCGTCAGCCTGTTCGTCGCTACTCGACCGGCGAACGCCGCCCGGCCTTGATGCCGCTGCGCTTGGCCTTGCCCTCCAGCCGCCGCTGCTTGGAGCCATAGGTCGGCTTGGTGGCGCGCCGCGCCTTGGGCACATGCGCGGCGGCCCGCACCAGCTCGATGAGGCGGGCGACGGCATCCGCCCGGTTGCGCTCCAGGCTGCGCGAGTCCTGGGCCTTGATGACGACGACGCCGTCCGACGTGATGCGTTGGTCGGCCCAGTTCAGCAGCCGCGCCTTGACGGCCTCGGGCAGGCTGGACGCGCGAATGTCGAAGCGCAGGTGGACGGCGTTCGCCACCTTGTTGACGTTCTGGCCGCCCGGGCCGCTGGCGCGGATGGCGTCGAACTCGATCTCGCCGGGCTGGGGTTGCCAGTGAAAGTCAGGCATTCCTGATCGGCACGCGCGGCGCGACGGCGCACATCAGCTCGTAGCCGATGGTGCCGGCCGGTTGGGCCACTTCGTCGATGGGCAGGCGCGACCCGTGCGGGCCCTCGCCCCACAGCGTCACCTCGCTGCCGAAGCCGCTGGCCGGCAGCTCGCTCAGGTCCACGGCCAGCATGTCCATGGACACGCGGCCCAGCGTGCGGCTCCTCGCGCCGTCCACCAGCACCGGCGTGCCGGTAGGCGCATGGCGCGGGTAGCCGTCGGCATAGCCGCAGGCGACGATGCCCACGCGTGTGGCGCGCTCGCAGGTGTAGGCGCTGCCGTAGCCGATGGTGTCGCCCGGGTTGAGCTGCTGCACGGCTATGACCTTGGAGCGCAGCGTCATCGCCGGCTGCAGGTCCCAGTGCGCGGCGTCATGTTCGGGGAAGTCCGGCACGCCGCCGTAGACCATGATGCCGGCGCGCACCCAGTCGGCCGCCGTGCGCGTGGGGTGGCGCAGCGTCGCGGCGCTGTTGGCGATGGTGCGCTCGCCGGCCAGGCCGTCGGCCGCGGCCTCGAAGGCGGCCAGCTGATGAGCGATGCCGTCCACGCCCTGGCGCTGCGCATCGGCATCGGAGAAGTGGGTCATCAGCCCGATCTCGTCGACCTGCGGCAGCGCGTCCAGCCGCGCATAGGCGGCGCGGAAGGCGGCCGGCGGGAAGCCCAACCGGTTCATGCCCGAGTTCAGCTTGAGGAAGACGCGGTGCGGCTCGTGCGTCTTGTGCATGGCCAGCCAGTCGATCTGCTGCTCGCAGTGCACGGCATGCCAGAGCTTCAGGCGCGAGCACAGCTCCAGGTCGCGCGGCTCGAACACGCCTTCCAGCAGCAGGATGGGGCCGCGCCAGTCCAGCGCCCGCAGCCGTTCGGCTTCGGCCAGGTCCAGCAGCGCGAAGCCGTCGGCCCCGCGCAGGCCCTCGAAGGCGCGCTCGATGCCGTGACCGTAGGCGTTCGCCTTGACGACGGCCCAGACGCGGGCGTTCGGGGCTTGGGCGCGTGCGCGGGCCAGGTTGTGGGCGAGCGCTTGGGTGTGGATCAGGGCTTCGATCGGGCGTGGCATGGCCGGATTTTGCGCCCGGGTTTGGGGCGTCGGCCGGCAACGGGGCGCGTGCTATAAACCCGCGCCGCCCCGGTTTATCGCCCTCAGCAGAAGACAGTCAGGATTGCGCATCGCCCGATGAAACGCGGCTTCTACACCATCATGTCGGCGCAGTTCTTCAGCTCGCTGGCTGATAACGCACTGTTTGTCGCCGCCGTCGAGCTGCTGCGATCCTCCGGCGCCGCCGAGTGGCAACGCGCCGCGCTGGTGCCGATGTTCGCCCTCTTCTACGTCGTGCTCGCGCCCTTCGTCGGTGCCTTTGCCGACGCGGTCCCAAAGGGCAAGGTGATGTTCTATTCGAACAGCATCAAGGTGGTGGGCTGCCTGATGATGCTGTTCGGCACGCATCCGCTGCTTTCCTACGCCATCGTGGGCCTGGGAGCCGCAGCCTACTCGCCGGCCAAGTACGGCATCCTGACCGAACTGCTACCGCCGTCGCAGCTCGTCAAGGCCAACGGCTGGATCGAGGGCCTGACGATCGCGTCCATCATCCTCGGCGTGCTGCTGGGCGGCCAGCTCATCGGTGACCGCGTGTCCCACATGCTGCTGGGCTTCGACCTGCCGTTCTTCGACACCGGCATCGACACGCCACCCGAGGCCGCCATCGGCAGCCTGGTCGGCCTGTACGTGCTGGCGGCGCTGTTCAACCTGCGCATCCCGCGCACCGAGTCCCCGCTGCAGCCCATCGCCCACAGCCTGGTGGGCCTGGTGCGCGACTTCTCCTCCTGCAACAGCCGGCTCTGGCAGGACAAGCTGGGCCAGATCTCGCTGGCGACGACGACGCTCTTCTGGGGCGTCAGCGGCAACCTGCGCTACATCGTGCTGGCCTGGGCCGCCGCGGCGCTGGGCTATGGCACGCAGCAGGCGTCGTCGCTGGTCGGCGTGGTGGCCATCGGCACGGCGGCCGGCGCCGTCGTCGCGTCGCTCTACTGCCGGCTGGACCGCGCGACCTCGGTCATCCCGCTCGGCATCGCGATGGGCCTGCTGGTCATCTTCATGAACGTCATCGGCAACGTCTGGGTGGCCGCGCCCTTCCTGGTGCTGCTGGGCGCCATTGGCGGCTACATGGTCGTGCCGATGAACGCGCTGCTGCAGCACCGCGGGCACAACCTGATGGGCGCCGGCCGCAGCATCGCCGTTCAGAACTTCAACGAGCAGGCCTGCATCCTGGGCCTGGGCGCCTTCTACACGGCCATGACGCGCTTCGGCCTGTCGGCCTTCGGCGCCATCACCATCTTCGGCGTGGTGGTGGCCGGCACGATGTGGTGGATCCGGCGCTGGCACCAGCGCAACCTCGTGGAGCACAAGGAAGAGGTCGAGCACCTGCTCGACCTGGCCCGCTCCGACGACCTGAAGCCGGTGGACCGCTGATCAGCTGTTGCTGGAGCTGCCGCGGCCCTTGCGGCTGGGTGTCGGCTGGATCAGGTGCTTGCCCTCCAGCACCATCTCGATGGCCTCGCTCCAGGCGCGGGCGATCTTGAAGCAGCCGCTGTGGTTGAGGTGGATCTCGTTGTGCCAGTCGCCGCTGATGCCGGTGGAGCCCGGCGCGGCCAGCGCCAGCGGCACGGTCGTCGAATCGAACACGAACAGGCCGCTGAAGGTGGCCTTGTCGGCCGCCATGCCCTTGAGCAGCTGCGCCAGGTGGAAGACCATCAGCCGGCTGACGGCGGCCCAGTCCGCGGCGGGCACGCCGTAGGCCTTCAGCGCCGGGTAGAGCCAGGGCCCGCTGGCAGCGCCCAGGTCATCGTTGCTCTCGGCGCCGGCCGGGCGCGGCATGGGCACGGCATAGCAGTGCATGAAGACCGGCTTGCCGGCCGACGGGCCCTGGTCGCGCAGTGACAGCAGGTGCTTGACGTTGGTGCGCAGGTATTCGGCATAGGTGGCCCAGCCGGGCTCCGAGAAATAGCGCGCGACGCCGGCCGATGGCGGGCCCCATTCGGTCTGGTGGCGCAGCAGGCGCAGCTCCAGCGGGATGGGCTCGCCATTCCAGTTCTGCGCCGGCGTGCGCGCGGCGGCGATGAGGTCGTTGCCGCCCATGGACAGCAGCACACCGTCCCAGACCGGCGCATCGGTGCCCGTCAGCAGGCGGACGAAATCGGCGCTGGCCTCCAGGTCCACCATGTGCGACAGCGCATTGCCGGTGCCGGCGCAGTTGACCGCGGCGACCTTCTCCTTGAAGACCAGCTCCTGCAGCAGGTTGGCGTGGGCGTTGAGCTTCGCCGCCGCGTTGGAGAACCACGAGTCGCCCTGGGCCAGCAGCTTCCAACGGAACGCGCCCAGGTCGGGCGGGGTGCGGCCGAGCAGATCGGCCGGGGTGAAGCAAGCCAGGTGATCCATGAACGTGGGCGTTTCTCTCAGGTTGCTGACCGGTGCCGTCCCTTGGGGATGGCCTCGAAGTTCGCGCGATTGGACGGCCAGCCGCGCGGCGGGCGCCATGCTACAAACCCTCGGGGCGCCCGGCGCTAGCATCGGGGTCGCTTTCTAGGGAGGATCCACGGGTCCTCACGGCCGCCCGAAGGGGCACATCCCCGCTTGGCGGGACAGCGCAGCGCGCGAAGGGGCATCAATGAGCGAGAGCGTCTTCGACTTCAAGGCCGTCTCCATCGACGGCGAGCCGGCGGACCTGGCCTCCCAGCGCGGCAAGGTGCTGCTCATCGTCAACACGGCCAGCGAATGCGGCTTCACGCCCCAGTTCAAGGGCCTGGAGCAGCTGTGGCAGGACTACGGCCCCAAGGGCCTGGTCATCATCGGCTTCCCGAGCAACGAGTTCGGCGGGCAGGACCCGGGCAGCAACGAGCAGATCGCGAGCTTCTGCGAACTGAACTACGGCGTCAGCTTCCCGATGATGGGCAAGGTCAAGGTCAACGGCGGCGACGCGCATCCGCTGTGGAAGTTCCTGAAAAGCGAGAAGCCCGGCTTCCTTGGCACCGAGGCCATCAAGTGGAACTTCACCAAGTTCCTGGTCGGCCGCGACGGCCAGGTCATCAAGCGCTATGCGCCCAACGACGCGCCGGAAAAACTGCGCGGCGACATCGAAGCCGCCTTGGCGGCTGGCTGACACGGCGGTCCGTGCCGTCCGCTCGGGGGCCCGACCAGCCGTCCCCGCGTTCAGCGGCACGACCGGGCGAGGGGCTCAATGCGCGGCGTGTGAAGTGACCACGCCGTCCAGGCTCAGCAGGTAGTCGCGCATCGTCGGCGACTGCGCCGCGGCAATGCGGCGGATGCCCTGCACATGCGCCATGGCCTTGAGGCTGATCTCTGGCGAAATGTGGTCCGACAGGCCGATGCCCCGGCTGGGCAGCCGCTGCAGGCCTGCCAGCAGATAAGACCAGTTGGCCACGCCGAACAGCGACAGCCGCCGGTCCAGGTCGGTCGGCGTCGGCACCTTGCTGTCCCACAGTGCCAGCAGCTCGGCCAGCCGCGGGGGCAGCGTTGCCTCCTCGGTGCAGGCGCGCCAGAACGGCGTGTCGCGCCGCTGTGACAGCGCGTAGTGGGCGACGATGAAGTCGCGCATCTCCTCGTAGAAATCGCCGAAGACGCGGTTCACGCGGCCGCGGCAGGCGTCGCTGTTGCCAGCCGGCGCCACATGGTCAACGAAGAGCTGCAGCATCCACTCGACGAGGTACAGGCCGGTCGACTCCAGCGGCTCGATGAAGCCGCCCGCGGCGCCCAGCGCCAGGCAGTTGGCCTCCCAGGCGCGCGCCGCGTGCCCGGCGCGCAGCCGCTGCAGGCGCGGCTCGGCCAGCGGCTTGTGGCCGGCGCCGAGCTCACGCAGCGTTGCCACCGCCTCGTCCTCGCTGCAAAAGCGCGAGGCATACACATAGCCGGTGCCACGCCGGCTCTGCAGGTCCATGTCCCAGGTCCAGCCGGCCGCCTGGGCCGTGGCCGTGGTGTGGCTGCGCAGCGCGCCGTGGGCCTGCCCGTGGGCCAGCGGCAGGCTGACGGTGCGGTCGCAGGGCAGCCAATCGGCAAACGACACCCAGGGGACGCCCAGCGCCTGCTGCAACAGCAGCGAGCGCGAGCCCGTGCAGTCGATGAAGAAGCTCGCCTCGCAGCGGCGGCCGTCGGCCAGCTCGACCGCCTCGATGCCGCCTGCGCCGCGCTGCACCCGCACCACCTCGCCCTGCACATGGCGCACGCCGCGCTCCAGCGCCTTTTGCTGCAGCAGCATGGCCAGTTTGACGGCGTCGAGCTGGTAGCCGTAGCTGACCGGCGCCTGGTACTCCGGCGAATCCACCAGCTTGGGCGACTGGTGGCCGTCGAACAGCGTCGTCTGCACCGCGCAGGCCTGCGCCATCGGTTCTCGCGTCAGGCCGCGCTGCAGCAGGTTGAGCCAGTGCGCGGTCGTCGCGAAGCCGTGGAACGGCGGCGGGATGTCGAAGGGATGGTCGAAAGAGTCGTCGGGCGCCGCGCCGCCGCGGCGCCAGCCGTTGAAGCGCAGGCCGTTGCTCAGCGTCGCGTCCGCGGCGGTGAACAGCGCGCGCTCTGGCAGGCCCAGCGCCTGCATGGTGCCGCGCAGCGTCGGCACGGTGGCGAGGTCGGCACCCAGGCTCACGGCCTGCGGCGGCTCGATCAGCGTGATGGGCAGCGGGCTCTGGCGCGCGGCGCCCAGCGTGCGCTGCAGGTAGCAGGCGGCCAGCCAGCCGGCGGTGCCGCCACCGACGATGACGATGGATTGGATATCGGACAAGGCAGGAACTCCGCAAACCCGGGCGGCAGACAGCAGCCGCAAACCGGTGCCGCCACATTACGGCCGCGGCCCGGCGGCGCGACGTGTAACGCTGCGGGCGAGCGTGCGTCCTGCACGCGCGGTGCCGCCGTTACCGGGGTGCTTGCGGCCGCCAGAGCCAGCGACCCCAACCGCGCCGCACCTGGCCGGCGGCGTCGGCGGCCGCCAGCAGCGCATTGGCCGTCTGGCGCGACACATGCGCCAGACGCGCCAGTTCTGACTGCGTGGCCTGCACGGCGACCCAGCCGTCGCCGGCCGGCGCGCCGCGCTCCCGTGCCAGCTGGGCCAGCGCGAGCGTGAAGCGCTCCGCCGCGCCCTGGTGGCGCGCCGCCTGCAGCAGCCGCAGCGTGCCGTCGTAGCGGCGCGCGAACTCGGCCATCAGCGCGCGTGCGAAGCCGGGCACCTCGTCCATCAGCAGCACATAGGCCTCGCGGCCGATCGCCAGCACCTCGCTCGCGCCGCGCGCCACCGCCTCGTACTCCGCGGGCTGGCCGGCCGCGAACGCTGCCAGGCCGAACAGGCGCGGCGGGCCGACGTTCTCGATGACCGAGACGGTGCCGTCCGCGCCCGTGAAGCGCGTTTCGATCTCGCCCGCCGCCACCGCGTAGAGGGCCGCCGTGCGCTGGCCCTGCACAAAAAGGCTGCGGCCGTCAGCCAGCCGGCGCCGTCGCACCAGCATCGGCAGGCGCTCAGCGGCGCGGGCAGGCAGCGCGAGGCCGGGGAAATTGGCATCCAGCACCCGCCGCAGCGCATCGTCATCAGGCATGGCGCGATTGTCGGCTGGCCGACACAAGGCGGCGCCGCGCCTGCCTATGCTGGCGGCATGAATACGAGCGATGAACTCGCCGCGCTGCTGCGGCACTTCGGCCGCGAGGGGTGCAGCCAGGAGCCGCTGTACGTCGCGCTGTGCGGCCTGGCCGCCGAGAGCGACAGCGCCTTGGCCTTGTTGGCCGAGGCGCCGCCCGAGCAGCGCAAGCCCAACCTGCTGCTGGCGGCGCTGCACGAGCGCGTGCTGGCCGGCGCGGCGCCCGAGCTGGCGGCCTACTACCGGAGCGCGGGCGGCGAGCGGGCGCCCGACACCGGCCTGGCCGCGGCGCTGGCGGCCTGCCTGGTACGCGAATGGCCGGCGCTGGTCGATCACCTGCGCCATGGCGCCACGCAGACCAACGAGGTCGCCCGCGGTGCCGCGCTGTGGCCCGCGCTCGGCGCGGTTGCGGCCGCCACCGGCGTACGCGACGTTGCGCTGCTCGATTTCGGCTGCAGCGCCGGGCTGAACCTGGGCATCGACCAGTTCGCGCTGCGCTACCAGACGGACGACGGCGCCTGGCATGCGCGCGGCCCGGCGCGCGACGGTGTGCGCGCCGAGGTCGAGTCGCGCTGGCTGAGCGCCACGCGGCCGCCCCCGCATACCGGTTGGCGGATCGCCTCGCGCGATGGGCTGGACACGGCACCCGTCGACGTGGCCGACCCCGCCGGCCTGCGCTGGCTGCAGGCCTGCCTGTGGCCGCATGACGCGCGCCGCCGCGAGCGCCTCAGTCGCGCCGCCGCCCAGCTGCGGGCGCTGCCGCACACGCTGACGCAGGCGGGCGACTGCATCGCCGCCATCGAACCCTGGCTGGCCCACCTGCCGGCCGGCGTGCAGCCGGTGCTGTTGACGAGCTGGGTGCTGTACTACCTGAGCGAGGCCGACATCGCACGCCTGCGCGCGACGGTGGACCGGCTGGCGCTGCGCCACGGCCTGGCCTGGATCTGCGGCGAACTGCCGGCGCTGAGCGCCCAGGCCCACGAGCCGCCGCCGCTGCCCGCGCTGCCGCCCGGCGAAGTGGCCGCCTCTGCGACGCTGTGGACGCTGCGCCACCGCGACGCCGGCCGCATCGCCGAACGCGCGCTCGCCTGGAGCCATCCGCACGGCCGCTGGCTGCACTGGCTTGGATAATCGCCGCTCCCCCAACGGAGCCCACCCATGTTCGAGCATGTCGACGCCTACGCCGGCGACCCCATCCTGAGCCTCAACGAGGCCTTCCAGAAGGACCCCCGCGCCGGCAAGATCAACCTGTCCATCGGCATCTATTTCGACAACGACGGCCGCATCCCGATGCTGCCGTCGGTGCGCGCGGCGGAACTCGCCGTCGTCGAGGCCGCCGGCCCGCGGCCCTACCTCCCGATGGAAGGCGCGGCCAACTTCCGCAGCGCCGTGCAGGCCCTGCTGTTCGGCGCCGACCACCCGGCGATCAAAGCCGGCCGCGTCGCCACCATCCAGGGCGTCGGCTCCAGCGGCGGCCTCAAGGTGGGTGCCGATCTGTTGAAGCGTTATTTCCCCGACAGCAAGGTCTACCTGTCCGACCCGACCTGGGACAACCACCGCGCCGTCTTCGAGGGCTCGGGCCACAGCTGCGAGACCTATCCCTACTACGACCCGGCCACCGGCGGCCTGCGCTTTGACGCGCTGCTGGCTCATTTCAAGGCCTTGCCGTCGCGCAGCGTCGTCGTGCTGCATGCCTGCTGCCACAACCCCACCGGCGTCGACCTGACGCAGGACCAATGGCGCGCCCTGGTGCCCGTCATCCGCGAGCGCCAGCTGCTGCCCTTCCTGGACCTGGCCTACCAGGGCTATGGCGACGGCATCGAGGAGGACGCCTTTGCGCCGCGCCTGCTGGCCGACGAGGGCCTGAGCTTCCTGATCGCCAACAGCTTCTCCAAGAGCATGAGCCTGTACGGCGAGCGCTGCGGGGGCCTGAGCGTCGTCTGCCCCGACGCCGAGCAGGCCGCGCGCGTGCTGGGCCAGATGAAGTTCATGATCCGCCGCAACTACTCCAACCCGCCCATGCACGGCGGCCAGGTCGTCGCCAAGGTGCTGACCGACCCGAAGCTGCGCGCGATGTGGGAGGCCGAGGTCAAGGACATGCGCGAGCGCATCCAGTCCATGCGCCGCCAACTGCACGACGTGCTCGCGGCCAAGCTGCCGGGCCGCAATTTCGACTACTTCCTGACCCAGCGCGGCATGTTCAGCTACACCGGCCTCAGCCCCGAGCAGGCCGAGCGGCTGAAGACCGAGTTCGGCGTCTACATCCTGCGCTCGGGCCGCATGTGCGTGGCCGGCTTGAACACGCGCAACGTGGAGGCCACCGCCGAGGCCATGGCCGCCGTGCTGGCCAGCTGAGGTTGCGCCGCATGCGGAGCCGCACAGCCGGCCTGGCCCTCGCCGCCGCGGCCGGCGCGGCCCAGGCTGCCGAGCCGCCGGTGGTCACCTCAATCACCTGGGTGGTCAGCAACACCATGGCCGTGCCGGACGGCGACCGCATGCGGCGCCCGGCCGACGAACTGACGCAGTGGCTGCAGGGGCGGCTGCCCGGTGTCGTGTTCAAGCCGGTGGTGGCGAATGCCGAGCGCAGCTGGTCGTTGATCCGCGAGCACAAGCGCGCCTGCCATGCCGGGGCCGCCCGCACGCCCGAGCGCGAGCGCCTGGCGTATTTCACCAACACCTGGCTGGTACCGCCGCCGCAGCTCATCGTGCGCCACGAGCGCCAGGGCGATCTCCCGCTGGACGGGCAGGGCGCGGTCGACCTGCCGGCCCTGCTGGGCGACGCGTCCTTGCGCGGCGTGGTGTCCCAGGGCCGCAGCTACGGCCCGGCGCTGGACGCCATGCTCGGCGCCTCGCCCGCCAACCCGCTGCTGCAGCGCGTGTTCGGCGGCGACTACGGCAGCAACCTGCTGCCCATGCTGATGCAGGACCGGGCCGACTACACCCTCGACTATCCGAACACGCTGGTGGCGCTGGCCAGCCGTCCGGCGGCCGACACGCCGCTGGCCGCGCTGCCCGTCAAGGGCGCCAGCGACCCGGTCATCAGCGGCGTCGCCTGCCCGCGCACGCCCTGGGGCCGCGCGGCCATCCACCTCATCGACATGGCACTGGGCACGCCCGAGGGCGCCGCCATGCTGCGCGACACGCTGCGCATTTCGCTGCCGTCCGACACCCAGCTCGCCTACCGCGATGCCTGGGACGCCTTCTTCAAGCTCAGAGCCCGGCCGACGCCCGGGCTCTGAGCCCGTGCGGGGCGGCGTGCCCATGTCGCACGGTTATGGCCGTGGCTGCCGGTTTCATTGGCGACGGCCGCAGGGCGTCCTTACGCTGCCGCCAGTTCAGGAAGTCCAGGGACAGGATGAAGCATTGCGTGGTGATCGGCGGCGGGGTGGTGGGCCTGACCACCGCCTGGGCGCTGCTGGAACGTGGCCATGCGGTGACGCTGGTCGAGCGCGAGGCCGAAGTGGCCCAGGGCGCCAGCCGCGCCAATGGCGGCCAGTTGAGCTACCGCTACGTCTCGCCGCTGGCCGATGCCGGCGTGCCCCTGAAGGCGTTGCGCTGGCTGCTCGACCCCGACGGCCCGCTGCGCTTCAAGCCCGATGCGAGCTGGGCGCAGTGGTCCTGGCTGCTCGCCTTCCTGCGCAACTGCCGCGGGCCGGTCAACCGCCGCACCACCGAGCGCCTGCTCGCCCTGGGCGCCTACAGCCAGGCCGCCTTCGCGCGGCTGCATGCCGAAGCCCAGCTGGGCGAGGCGATCGCGTTGCGCACGCCGGGCAAGCTGGTGGTCTACCGGCAACCGGCCGAGTTCGCACGCGTGGCAGCGCGGGTGAAGGGCAGCGGTGCCGAGCAGGCGCTGTCGCATGACGACTGCGTGGCGCTCGAGCCGGCGCTGGCCCAGTACGAGGACGGCGAAGCGACGCTGGCCGGCGGCATCTTCACGCCCGGTGAGGCGGTGGCCGACTGCCATGCCTTCTGCACCGAACTGCATGCGCGGCTCGTGTCGCACGCGCGCTTCCGCGGCCGGCTGGCCACGCCGGTCGACGGCTTCCAGCGCGATGGCCAGGGGCGGGTGCTGGCCGTGCGGACGGCGGCCGGCGAGGTCGCGGCGGACGCCGTCGTGCTGGCCGCCGGCCTGCACAGCCGCGCGCTGGCCGCGACGGTCGGCGTCGAGCTGCCGCTGTACCCGCTCAAGGGCTACAGCCTGACCGCGCCGATCGGCACGCGCCACCGCCCGCCCGAGGTCAGCGTGACCGACTTCGAGAAGAAGATCCTCTATGCCCGCATCGGCGGCGAGCTGCGCATCGCCGCGATGGTGGACCTCGTCGGCGACGACCTCGGCCTGGACGCCGGCCGGCTCGCCTCGCTGCAGCGCTCGGTGCGCGCCACCTTCCCGAACGCGGCGGACTACGACCGTGCCACGCCCTGGGCCGGCCTGCGCCCGGCCACGCCGAGCGGCGCCCCCATCCTCGGCGCCAGCGGTGTGCCGGGCCTGTGGCTCAACGTCGGCCATGGCGCGCTGGGCTTCACGTTCTCGTTCGCAACGGCCAACATCGTGGCCGAGCTGGTGTCGGGCCGCGCCAGCCCCTTGCCGCTGGAAGGCCTGACGCTGTGACGGCCGACGATCTCGCGCAAGCGCTGCTGGCCATGGTGCGAAGCCAGCGCTTCGAGACGACGCCCGACAAGCTGCAGGACGGCGCGCCGCTGGGCTGGCACCCGAGCGTCGACCTGGCCGTCGCGGTGTTCCCGCGCGGCGGGGCGGCGCCGGTCTGCGTCAACGTGCTGTTCTCGCGCGAGCACCCGCAGGGCCTGGTGGCCCGCTTCGGCGCCGGCTTCGGCCCGGTGGACAACATCGCCTTCCACGCCGACGTGCGCGACGCGCAGGGCGAGTCCATCGCCTGGCTGCCGCGGGCGGACTGGTCGCGCATCGACTTCCCCGCCTGGTTCGGCAGCGGGCCGCGTTTCGTCGCGCCGTATCCGGCCTCGCTGCTGAAGATGATGGTCGCCGTCGGCATCGGCCGGCTCGTCGACGCGGGCCGCAGCGAGTGGGCGCTGCCGCTGACCCACGCCGGCACGGCCCGGCCGGTGGGCGACTGGCTCCACGACATGATCACCGTCAGCAGCAACGAGGCGACCACCGCGCTGGTGGGCCACCTGCACGCGCGCGGCGCCATCCGCCGCGAGGGCGGACGCGAGGTGCACAACGAGATGCACGACCTGTTCGCCGCGCACGGCCTGCCGGGCCTGAGCATCGCCAACACCCAGCCCGACGGGGGCTGGGGCAATGTGGCCGGCGCGGGCGTCGGCCAGATCCAGATGACGGCCTGGGATGCGCTGCGGCTGATGTGGCGGCTGGATGCCGACGCGCCAGCGCAGCCGCCGCTGCTCAGCCCCGCCAGCCGCGCCGTCCTCCGCCGCGCGCTGGACGAGCAGAAGCTGCACCACAACCTCAGCAGCGAATCGCTGCGCGGTCTGCCCGGCTGGGTGCGCGGCATCCCGTCGCGGTTCGCGCACAAGACCGGCAACACGCAGAACTACGCCAGCGACGCCGGCATCGTGCATGACGGCGAGCTGCACTACCTGATCGCGGTGACCACCAGCCTGGGCAGCCGCTACGCGCCGCATCCCGACGCATCGACCACCTGGAAACTGCCGGCCCTGGGCGGCGTGGTGCACGCATGGCTGAAGGCGAACTCCTGATCCCGCCGCTGCGGCCCGGTGCCCATCTCGCCGTCATCGCGCCGGCCGGGCCGCCCAAGCCCGGGCGGCTGGAGCCGGTCGAAGGCTGGCTGCGCGAGCGCGGCTATGCGGCCACGCTGCTGCCGAGCTGCTTCGGGCCGCCGTCGCTGGACTTCCTGGCCGCGCCCGACCATGTCCGTGCCGCCGACGTGCACGAAGCCTTTGCCCACCCGCGCTACGACGCGGTGCTGGCGCTGCGCGGCGGCTCCGGCTGCATCCGGCTGCTGGACGGGCTGGACCTGGATTGGCTCGCGGCCAGCCGCAAGCTGCTGATCGGCTACAGCGACCTGACCGTGCTGCACGCGCTGCGCACGCGTGCCGGCATCCCGTCGCTGCATGCGCCGATGCCGGCCAGCGACTGGGGCCTGCCCGGCGCGCAGGCCGACACCGATGCGCTGTTCGAGCGCCTGGCGCGCGGCTGGCGCGTGGGCGACGTCGTCGGGCGCGCGGAGCCGCATGCGCTCAGCCATGGCGGCAAGGCGCGCGGCCGCTTGATCGGCGGCAACCTGGCGATGTTCTGTGCGCTGCTCGGCACGCCCTATCTCCCCGACGTGGACGGCGCGCTGCTGTTCGTCGAGGACATCAGCGAGGAGCCCTACCGCGTCGACCGCATGCTGAGCCAGCTGCGATTGAGCGGCGTGCTGGACCGCATCGCCGGCCTGCTGGTCGGCAGCTTCAGCGGCGCCGAAAGCCCCGACGCCGTGCTGGCCGACCATCTGCCGCGGCTGCGCTGCCCCGTGCTGGCCGGCTGGCCCGCGGGCCATGGCCAGCCCAACCGGCCGCTGCCGCTGGGGGTGATGGCGGAGCTGGACGTGGCGGCCGGCACGCTGACGCTGGGTTGACCCCGCCCCTCCAATAAAAAAGCAGCCCGCGTGAGCGAGGCTGCGAAGGCCGGCCCCGAGCCGGCAGGGAGTCAACGGGAATCAGGCCGGGCGCTGCGCCTCAGCGGAAGCTGTAGCTCGCCGACACGGCCAGCGTGCGGCCGAACGGGTCGGCCACGCGCGGATCCCAGCCGGCGCCGACGACGTTGTCGACGTTGTGATACGTGAACGGCGGCTTCTCGTCGGTGAGGTTGCGCAGGCCGGCGGTCAACGTCATGTTCTTGATGCCGGTGTAGGTGGCGAACAGGTTGAACGTCGTGTAGCTGTCGACCTTGCGGCGCGGCGTGCCGAAGCGCGTCAAGTCCTCGTCCTTGTAGCCGGACTTGTAGACCATGCTCAGGGTCGTGGCCCAGTCGCCCTGGGCCCAGCTCAGGTCGGCATTGAACTTGTTGCGCAGGTACAGCGTGCGCGTGCCGAACTCGCCCACCTGTTCCACCAGCGGCTGCGTGGCAATGGTGCGTTCCTTGTGGGTCAGCATGTGGGTGCCGTTGATGTTGGCCTTCCACAGCCCGCTGGCATGCTGGAGCTGGTAGCTCGCGCCCCAGTCCACGCCGCGTGTCGTGCTGTCCGCGGCATTCACCCAGCCGGCCTCCACCAGCGTCACCTTGCCCGCGGCGTCGCGCTTGAAGCGGTCGGCGAACAGCGCGTAGTTGTTCTTCAGCTCGCTCAGCGTCAGCTTCTTGATGCGGTCGTCGAGGTCCACGCGCCAGTAGTCGAGGTACATCGTCATGTCACGCACCGGCGACACCACCACGCCCAGCGTGCCCTGCTTGGACTTCTCCGGCGTCAGGCTGGGGTTGCCGGAGTCGATGTAGTTCACGCGCAGCGTGCATTGCGACGGGTCGGTCGGGCACAGCGCAGGGTCCGGCCAGTCGGCCGTGTCCAGGCGCGGCGCGGTGTTGGGGCTGAGCTGCTGGAAGCTGGGCGCCTTGAAACCGGTGTTGACCGAGCCGCGGAACACCACCATGTCGTTGGGCTGGTAGCGGAACGCGATCTTGGGGTTGGTCGTACCGCCGAAGTCGCTGTACTTGTCGTGCCGCACGGCCAGCTGCAGGTCCAGGCCCTTGAACACCGGCACGGCCAGCTCGGCGTAGACGGCCTTCACGTCGCGCGACACCTCGGGGATGGCCGAGTTGCCGGGGCAGTTGTAGACGATCTTGGACTTGCTGGCGTCGGCCGCGGTCGGCGCGTCGGCCAGGCTGTCGCTGCAGGTGAAGGTGCCTGTCTCGGGCAGGAACTCGAAGGTCTCGCGGCGCAGGTCGAAGCCGACCGCGAAGTCCAGCGAGCCGGCCGGCAGCTTCATCAGCGCGCCGGAGATGGCGCCGTCGAACTGCTGCAGCGTCGTGTCGCCGCCCTGCAGGCGGCCGCGGTCCTTGATGGACTCGATCAGCGCCATCGCCTCGGCCGACTGCTTCTCGCCGGGCTTGACCCAGGGGTTGATCTTGCCGGTGCGCAGCGCGTCGTTGAGCCGGCCCATGTTGGCGTAGCCGTCGATCAGGTTGGTCCAGCCCTCGGCCTTGGCGGTCGACAGGCCCAGCTTGTAGTCGTACGCGCCGATGACGCCGTCCAGGCCCACCAGCAGGCGCTTGTTGTCGGCCACGTTCTCCAGCGTGCGGTAGCCGAAGTCCTGCATGCGCCAGCGGTAGGCGATGGGCTTGGTCGGGTCGAACTGGTTGACGCCCGCCGTCAGCAGGTTCAGGTAGTGCGGGCCGCCGACCGGGTAGTGGTTGTTGGCCGCGTTGGTCGTGCTGAATTGGCTGGGGGTCAGCTCGGCGGTGACGGCCGTGCGCGAGGCCGTCAGCTCGACGAAGGCCGTGTGGTTGTCGCTGATGAGGACGTTGCCGCGTGTGACGAGGTTGTAGGCCTCCTTCTTCGGCGACAGCATGTACTGGCGGCCGTAGTCGGTGTTGCACAGGTACTTGGTGGACGGCGCGGTCGCGTTCCACAGCTGCGCCTGGTAGCGTACGCCGGTCTCGATGTCACTGCAGTCGTCGGTCAGCGCGAGCAGGTTGATGCGGGTGTAGCGGACCGCATCGCCCGTGCCGACGGTGGAGCCGGCCGTGCCGGTGGCGCCGCCCAGCGCCGTGCCGGCGACGGTGGACGAGTTGCCCAGCACGTTGGCGAAGGGGTGGCTGGACGAGTCCGGCGACAGGCCGCGCTCGGGCTGGAAGCCGTTGGCCCAGTCGCGGTCGCGGCCGCGCAGCACGTCGTTCTTCTCGACGGAGAGGCTGGCCATCACGTTGAAGCGGTCCTGGTCCAGCGTGCCGAAACCGCCGGTGAGGCTGGCGCGGCGCGTCGTGCCGGCGCTGGACTCCAGCGGCTGCGAGAAGTCGACCTTGATGTCGGCGCCGACCAGGTCCTTCTTCAGGATGAAGTTGATGACGCCGCCGATGGCGTCGGTGCCGTAGATGGCCGATGCGCCGTCTTTCAGGATCTCGATTCGCGAGATGGCAGCCATCGGGATGGCGTTCAGGTCGACGGCGCCGCCGCTCATGCCTTGCGAGGATATGCGCCGGCCGTTCAGCAACACCAGCGTGCTGCCGGGGCCGAAGCCGCGCAGGTTGGCGTTGGCCGCGCCGCCGGTCAGGCGGTCGGTGTCCGAGCCGAACACGTTGTTGTTGGAGATGGCGCTGTCGGCGCCCGTGCCGTTGACGCCCAGTTGGCGCAGCATGTCCTCGGCGGTCGCCAGGCCCTTGCTGTTCAGGTCCGATGCCGTGATGACCTGGACCGGCAGTGCGCCCTCGCCCGCGATGCGCTTGATGCTGGAACCGGTGATCTCCACGCGCTCCAGCCGCTTGCCGTCGGCCTGCGCCAGCGCCCCCGCCGCATGAGCCGCCAGACCCACCACCGCCAACTGCCCCACCAGACGCTGCAACTTCATCGACTACTCCTTTTGATTTGATTGCCGGCCATGTTGGCGGGCGCGCGCGAGGGCGCCCAGGGGGCCGCACCCCAGGTGTTGCGCCGCGTTCAATGAATGCTTGTGCGCCGCACATAACCTGCTGGAATGCATGCTGGCGTGAAAGCACGCCCGCGGTGCGCGGCGGCCCCTCTAAAGTGCTGCGCAGACTCCTGGAGCCCTCGATGCGACTGATCACCGAAGCCGACGTGGCGACCGTGCTCGACCCCGACAGCGCCGTCGCCGCGCTGCGCGCCGCCTTCGCCCAGCATGGCCGCGGCCAGGCGCAGGTGCTGGCCCGCCACCGCGCCATCACGAGCCTGGACGGCGCCTCGCTGGCCATCAGCGCGATGGGCGCCATCCTGGATGCCGACGGCGTGCTGCCCGCCGTGCTCGGCACCAAGGTCTACTCGGCGCGCAACGGCAAGTACAACTTCCTCGTCAGCCTGTTCTCGGCCGACACCGGCGCGGCCCTCGCCACGCTGGAGGCCAACGAGTTCACGCGGCTGCGTACCGCCGCGGCCAGCGCCGTGGCGGCCGACCTGCTGGCGCTGCCGGATGCGAAGACGCTGGCCGTCTTCGGTGCCGGCATCCAGGCCCGCGCGCATGCCGAGGCGCTGAGCCGCGTGCGGCGCTTCGAGCGCGTGCTGGTCTGCGCGCGCTCCGGCGCCGAGGCCTTCGCGGCCGAGCTGGCGGCGGCCCTGGCGTTGCCGGTGGCGGCCGTCGATGCGGCGACAGCCGCGTCGCAGGCCGACGTCATCGCGACGGCCACGCGCTCGGCCACGCCGCTGTTCAACGGCGAGCTGGTGAAGCCCGGTGCCTTCGTCGCGGCCGTGGGCTCCAGCACCAAGGCGGCCCGCGAGCTGGACGACACGCTGCTGGCGCGGGCGGCGCTGGTCGTCGTCGAGTGGCACGAGGCGGCGCGGCAGGAGGCCGGCGACATCGTGCTGGCCGCCCCCGGCGTCATCGCCCCCGAGCGGCTGGTCGAGCTGGGTGAGCTGCTGCTGCGCCCGCGCCCGCGCTCGCCGCAGGACATCGTCGTCTACAAGAGCGTCGGCATCGGCCTGGAGGATGTGGCGCTGGCCCGCCTCGTCGCGCATCGGCTGGGAGCCTGCTGATGAGGGTCTGGTGGTTGGCAGCGGCGCTGCTGTTGAGTGGCTGCGCGACGACCTCGGTGCCCGACCCGGTGCAGGCGGCGCTCGCCAAGGCCGGCCTGCCGGCCCAGAGCCTGGGCTATGTGCTGCAGCCGCTGGATGGCTCGCGGGCGGCGCTGAGCCGGCGTGCCGACGACCCGATGTCGCCCGGCTCGACGATGAAGCTCGTCACGGCCACGGTCGCGCTCGACAAGCTGGGCATCAACCACCGCGGCCGTACCGAGCTGCTGGCGGCCGCGGCGCCGGTCGACGGTGCCATCGACGGCCCGCTGATCCTGCGCGGCGGCGCCGACCCCGACCTCGACTGGCCCGCGCTGTGGTGGCTGCTGCGCCAGCTGCGCGAGAGCGGCGTGCGCGAGATCCGCGGCGGCCTCGTCGTCGACCGCACGCTGTTCAACCCGACCCGCTTCGACGTGGGCCTGCCGCCGTTCGACGATGCCCCCGAGTTTGGCTACAACGTCATCCCCGACGCGCTGCACCTCAACGGCAGCCTGCTCGACTTCGAGCTGCAGGCCACGGCCCACGGTGTGGTCGCGCGCACCTTGCCTGCGCTGCCCGGCCTGAACGTGGACGCCCGCGCGATGACCTTGTCGACGCGGCTGTGCAAGGACTGGGACGAGGACTGGAAAAGCGCCGCCGTGCAGCCCGCTGGCGACGGTTGGACGCTGACGCTGCAGGGCGCCTTCCCGGCCGGCTGCCGCCAGCGCGCGCCGCTGCAGATCGTCGACCGCCAGTGGCTGGCGACGCGCATGGTGCGCCAGCTGTGGACCGAGCTGGGCGGCACGATAGGCCCCGGCGATGTGGAAGCCGCCGCGCCGCCCGGCGCCGTCGTGCTGGCCACGCACCGCGGCCGGCCGCTGGCGGAGGTGCTGCGCGGCGTCATGAAGAGCAGCGACAACGCGCTCACGCGGCTCATCTACCTGCAGCTCGGCGCGCAGGCGGCCCAGCCCGGCGAGCCGACGCTGCAGGCCGCCGAGCGGGTGGTGCGCGGCTGGTTCGCGGCCCACGGCCTGGACGACCGCGGCCTGGTGCTGGACAACGGCTCGGGCCTGTCGCGCAGCGAGCGCATCAGCCCCGCCCAGTTGGCGGGCTTGCTGCGCGCGGCACACGCGGGGCCGCAGCAGACCGAGCTGCTGGCCACGCTGCCGGTGGCGGGCCTGGACGGCACGCTGTCACGCCGCCTGAAGGACGGCCCGGCCACGGGCAAGGCGCGGCTCAAGACCGGCACGCTGCGCGACGCGGTGGGGCTGGCCGGCTTCGTGCCCGACGCGAACGGCAAGCCCTGGGTCTTCGTTGCGCTGCTCAACCACCCGGAGGCGGCGGCCAAGGGGCGGCCGGTGCTGGATGCGCTGGTGGAGTGGGCGGCCCGTCAGCCGTGACGGATTGACCCGCGCCGACACCGGATGCCGGGGTGAAGGCTGCGTGTCAGCACTTGGGCATGACTCCTGCTCGGTGCGAACGGATCATGGCCCGGGCGGCCCTGGCCGCCTGTCTCTCCGCTGACCCGTCACTGAAACACGAGTTTTCGTGAATTCGTTCTTCGGCCACGGACATCACCGCGGCCATCCTGACCAACCACGGCGTCACGCTGGCCGGTGCGTCGACCGTCGGGCAAGTGGCTGCCCGCCATGCATGACATTCATATCGATCGAAAGGGAAAGAATGCCGACTGCTTTGAATGCCGCGTCCACGGCGCGCTGGATCGCGCTCGCCTTGCTGGTGGCGGGCGTCGCTTCCTGCGGGGGGAGCGGGTCGCCGTCGCCAGCCACTGACGCGACGTCGCCGCCATCGCCCGGGCCTGCATCTCCGCCGGCCTCGGCACCGGTCTCCGCCCCGGCATCGTCGCCTTCGTCCGCCGCGTCGATCAACGCCGCGCTGGGCGTGCCCAGCCGGATGCTGGCTGGCCTGGGCGCAGGCAACGCCATCCAGGACATGACGAGCCAGCAGATCCGCGCCGACATCATCGACACCTACCTGGTCGGGGTGGGCGCCGGTTCCTGGCCCACGTGGAACAGCCCCGACGGCGCTTACATCACCTATGTTGCCGCGAACGTCAAGGCCGCCGGCGCGGTGCCCATGTTCACGCTCTACCAGATGGCCTCCAAGGGGGAAGGCAACCTCAGCGCCATCAACGACGCGACTTTCATGGCCAGCTACTGGGCCCAGGTCAAGTTGATGTACCAGAAGATCGGTGCGACGGGCCTGCCCACGCTGGTCAACCTGGAACCGGACTTCTGGGGCTTCGTGCTGACAGGCGCCCCCGGCGGCGACCCGACGAAGCAGCCGGCGCGCGTGAGCATGGTGACCGAATGCGCCAGCCAGCCGGACAACGTCGTGGGCCTGGCGGGATGCCTGGTGACGCTGGGGCGGACCTATGCGCCCCAGGCCAAGATCGGCTTCCCGCCGTCCTTCTGGGGCCGTGATGCCGCCACCGTCGGCAACTTCATGCTGAAGGTGGGGGCCGACAAGGCCGACTTCATCGTGGCGCAGACGAGCGATCGCGATGCGGGGTGCTTCGAAGTTTCCCCGCCGCCGGCCGAGTGCGCGGGACGCGGCAACGGGCCGTTCTACTGGGATGAGACCAACGTGGCGACGCCCAGCTTCCGCCAGAACCTCGACGAGTGGAGCGCCGTGCGAAGCGCGCTCGGCAAGCTGCCCATCCTGTACTGGCAGACGCCGATGGGCGTGCCCTCCGCGACCCCCGGCGGCACGCCCGGACATTTCCGGGACAACCACGTGCAGTACATGCTCACGCACGCGACCGACTACACCGCCATCGGCGTGTTCGCGATCGTGTTCAGCGGCGGCGGCAGCACCTCGGCCAACATCACCACGGACGGCGGGCAGTTCGCACGCCTGTTCAAGGCCTACCTGGCGAATCCGGCGCCGCTGGACCGCTGAGCACGCCTGCCCCGCTGCGGCGGCGGGGGCGAAGCCTTCACCGTCGGGCGGTCACGCCGGCGTTCGACGGGGGCGGCATGCGGTGCGGTCGCCGAGGTCAGGCGACGGCCGGCGCGAGCAGCCGGATCGTCCCCGCCTCCGCATCCATCTCCGCCGCCGCCCCCACCGGCACCGTCAGCTTGCGCTTGATGTGGCCGATGGCCGCGCCACGGAAGACCGGCACATTCAGCGGCAGGAAGTAGTCGTCGAACACCTCGTCCAGCGTCAGGCTGCCATAGCCCTCGCCGGGTTCGCACTTGGTGAAGCGGCCCAGCACCACGCCGCCCACCTGGCCTAACGCGCCGGTCAGGCGCAGCGTGGAGAGGCAGCGGTCGACGCGGTAGATGTACTCGTTGATGTCCTCGAGGAAGAGCAGGGCGCCGCGGCAGTCGGGGAAATAGGGCGTGCCGGCCAGCGACGCCAGCACCGTCAGGTTGCCGCCCACCAGCCGGCCCTGCGCGCGACCCGGGCGGATCGTCGTGATGCGCTCCTCGCGCGCGACGAGGTCGTCCACCGGCTTCACGGCGGGGTTGCGCAGCACGGCCGCCTCGGCATTCATCGCGATGGCCTTGAAGCTCTGCACCGAGTAGTCGTTCCATTCCGACACCGCCACCGGGCAGTGGAAGGCGACCAGGCCGGTCTGGCGGTGGATGGCGTTGACCAGGCTGGTCAGGTCGCTGAAGCCGCCGAAGAACTTCGGCTTGCGGCGGATGAGGTCGTAGTCCAGCTGGTCGACGATGCGGTTGCAGCCCGAACCGCCGGTCATCGCCAGGATGCCGGCCACCGAGTCGTCGGCAAACATCGCATTGATGTCGGCGGCACGCTGCGCATCGGTGCCGGCGAACGGCCCGCGGCGTGCGGCGACATGCTGGCCCGGCTTGACCTTGAAGCCCAGCGCCTGCAGGGATTCCACGGCGATCTTCAGCGGCTCGCGTTCGAAGGTGGCGTTGGCGGGGCTGACCAGGCCGATGGTGTCGCCCGCGCGCAGCCGTGGCGCGAGCAGCGTGCCGTTGCCGGCGCGGGCCGAGGCGGCCAGCAGGCCTGAGGCGGCGGCGCTGAAGTGCAGGAGCTGGCGTCGTGTCGTGTCCATGGCGGGTTCGAGGGTTGCGTGTGGCGGGCCCGGCCGCGACGGCCGTCCTCAAGGTGAATCTTTTTCCGCCGTCGCAGGATTGACGCTGCGGTGGCGCGCTCGCTATGTTGCCCGACGGATGCGGAACAACTGAGGAGACTCGCATGACACGTTGCCTGACCTGGTTGCTCGCGCCGCTGTTGCTGCTGGCCGGCTGCATCAGCACCACGCCGCAGGCCAGCCTGGACGACACCGGGAACTGCACCGCGATGGTCGTAGGCGGCTTCCGCAAGGTGGCCGATGAGCGCAGCGAGCGCTTCAACGGCAAGGTGGGCGAGCAGGTGGCGCGCTGCCGCGGCGGCGACAGGGCCGCGGCCTTCCGCACCACGCCGTATGTCGATTGGTCCAACTACTGGGCCACAGGCGATGCGGCCTCGCTGCTGCCGGGCACCAGCGGCGTCGGGAGTCATCTCGGCGCCAATGGCCGCGGCGTCGACGGCGCGCTGCTGGACCTGGAATACCAGCGCATGGAGCTGATCAAGTTCAACCTGTTCGACAACGCCGGCTCCTTCGCCGACTACGCGCTGGGCCGCGACGGCGTGCCCGGCACGGCGCTCAAGACCTGGCCCTCGATGCGCCTGGACGCCGGCTCGCCCTTCCATGCGGCGGTCGGCGGCGACGGGCCGCAGCTGTGCCGGGGCGAGCTGATCCGCTGGCGCCAGCTGGACGGCATCTGCAATGACCTGCGCAACCCCAGGATGGGGTCCACCGGCGCCCTGTTCGCGCGCAATGTGCAGTTCGAGGCGACCTACCCCGACAGCAGCGGCGACCCGCTGGCCCGCAACCGCCACGGCGACCGCCTGTCGCTGCTGCAGCCCGACCCGCAGCTCATCAGCCGCAAGCTTTTCACGCGCGCCCAGAGCGACCCGGCCAAGTGCCGCGACGGGCAGGGCCTGCCGGGCGCGGCGGTGGATGCCAACTGTGACTACCAGAAGGCGCCCTTCTTCAATGTGCTGGCCGCGTTCTGGATCCAGTTCATGACGCACGACTGGTTCTCGCACATGGAGGAGGGGCACAACGGGCCGCAGTGGATGGCGGTGGGCTGCGCGGGCGACGCGGCCAAGCTCGGTTGCCGGCCCGGTGACCGCATCGACGCCAGCTTTGTCGCCGACAGCAGCGCGCCGCCGCGCTACACCGCGGCCGACGGCACGAAGCCGCTGGCCCGCGCCTTTCGCACCCATGCCAACAAGGTGACGGCCTGGTGGGACGCCTCGCAGATCTACGGTTACGACGCCACGTCGCGGCTGCGCGTGAAGCGCGACCCCGCCGATGCAGCCCGGCTGCTGATGCACCCGGGCACGCGGCCGGGTGCCGGCGAGGCGCTGGGCCAGTTGCCGGTCTTCGGCCCCGGCGACCCCATCAACCCGCAGTGGGCCGGCCAGGGCACGGCCGCTCAGGCGGACAACTGGAGCATCGGCGTCGGCTTCTATCACACGATCTTTTCGCGCGAGCACAACGCCTTCGTCGCCGAGTTCCGCCGCCGCGCGGCCGCCGCGCCGGATGAAGACTCGGGCCTGCGCGACCCTACGCAGCCCACGAGCGTCATCCGCTACCGCGACGTGTCGCCCGAAGTGCTTTTCGAAGTGGCCCGCCTGGTCGTTGCCGCCGAGATCGCCAAGATCCACACCATCGAATGGACGCCGCAGCTGCTCTACGACGAGCCGCTCAATCTCGCCATGAATGCCAACTGGGGCGGCCTGTTCGACGGCCACCGCTGGGTCGAGAACGCGCTGGAGGCCGTCGTCGTGCAGAACTTCGGCAAGAGCGCCGACGCCAAGAAGGCTGGCCAGTGGTACTCGGCCCTGGCTTCGGGGCCGGGCATCTTCGGGCTGGGCGCGCGGGTCTACACCAGCGACCGCTTCTTCGCCCGCCATGACGCGACGAAAGACGACATCTGGGATCTCGCCAACCCCGACCACGTGAATGGCGGCGTCAACCATTTCGGCTCGCCGTTCAACTTCCCGGAGGAGTTCGTCAGCGTCTACCGGCTGCATTCGCTGGTGCCCGACCTCATCGAGCTCCGCCATTGGGACGCCGACCCCAACCGCATCGCCGCCAAGGTGCCGGTCATCGAGACCTTCAGAGCCAAGGCCACCGGCGCGCTGGCCAACGAAGGCGCGGCCGACTGGGCGCTGTCCATGGGCCGCCAGCGCCTGGGCCTGCTGACGCTGGGCAACAGCCCGGCCTTCCTGCAGAACCTGCCGCTGCCGCGCCTGCAGTCGAGCACCGGCAAGATCGACGTCGCCGCGCTGGACCTGATCCGCGACCGCGAGCACGGCGTGCCGCGCTTCAACGAATTCCGCCGCCAGTACGGGCTGCGCCAGCTGACGAGCTTCGACGATTTCATCGACGCGCGGTTGCCGGCCGACTCGCCCGAGCGCGCCCGCCAGGTCCAGGTGATAGCCGACCTGCGCAGCATCTACGGCCAGCACAAATGCGATGCGAGCAAGGTCATCACCGCCGCGCAGAAGAACTTGGACGGCAGCCCCATCAACGACTGCCTGGGCAAGCCCGACGGCAGCCTGGTCGACAACATCGAGGACGTGGACACGGTGGTCGGCTGGCTCGCCGAGTTCACGCGGCCGCATGGCTATGCGATCTCGGAGACACAGTTCCAGGTCTTCATCCTGAACGCGTCGCGCCGGCTGTTCAGCGACCGCTTCTTCACCAGCAGCTTCCGGCCCGAGTTCTACGGCAAGCTGGGCGTCGAATGGGTCAGCCACAACGGCCCCACGGGCAAGCAGTTCGAGCCGCGCGAGAGCAACGGCCACCGCGTCGAGGTGTCGCCCTTCAAACGCGTGCTGCTGCGCACGGTGCCCGAGCTCAGCGCCGAACTGGCCGGCGTCGTCAACGCCTTCGACCCCTGGGCGCGCGACCGCGGCGAGTACTACGGGCTGGGCTGGACACCGCGCAAGGGTGCTGAGAGCGACCCTGCTTTCAGACCCTGAGGTGAAATCGGGGCATGAAACCAGACCTGCCCCCGCTCCCCCACCTGGCCCCCGGCCGCTACCGCCACTACAAGGGCGGCGAGTACGAAGTGTTCGGCGTCGCCCGCCACAGCGAGACGCTGGAGGTCGTGGTCGTCTACCAGACGCTTTACGACGACAGCGGCTGGTGGATTCGGCCGTTCGAGATGTTCACGGGGACGCTGGAGGTCGACGGCGTCGTGCGCAAACGCTTCGAGTACATCGGCTAGGCGCGTCGCTAGGATGCCCGGCAGTGGAAGGGGCTGGCGGATGGATGAAGAAAAGCAGGCGGCGGGCGAGTTTGCGGCTCTGCCGCGCATGCCAACGGAGTTCGAGAACGAAACGGCGACGGGCAGCCTGGCCTGGGTGAGGGAAGGCACTCGCGTGCTCACTTTCCGTGCGCCGCGCTGGGACGGCTTGGAGGCTCGGCCGCTGACGGTGGCGGCGCTGGTGCTGGCGACGTACCCCATAGCGATGACTGTGCAGCGGGCGTTGCTGGAGGGTTCGCCTACGTTTGTGTGGGCCGGCTTTCTGAATGGATGGACCGGAGTTGCCGTCATCCTCTGGCTTTGCTGGGTCGTGGCGAGGTCTGGAGAAACCGTCAAGCCGGCTACGCTTTTCGCCGTTTCATTCAGCGGATGGCTGGTGTTCAACCTGGGCTTCAGTGCCGTGCTGCTGAGCCTGAGGGCTGTACTCGGCCCGAGTGATGACTGGCCCGTCCCCTTGCAGTGGTCTGCATGGCTGATGCCCATGTGCTGGGCAGGGCTTGCTCAGGTGGCCCTGCTTTGGCGTGTTTCAGGGTCGAATCTGGCGCGCGCTGCCGTGCTGTTGCTCATGCCCGTGCCGCTGGCGGTCAGCGGCTGGCTGGCGCCTGTGGTGTTCTGGTGGCCAGAAGCGCCCGCCGACGTTGAGGCTGCACACGCGGGCCTGGCGCTGACCGATGAGGTTGTCGCCGCGCAGCCGCAATTGCTCGACGATGCGCTGGCCGCTTTGCAGCCGCCGCACCCCAACCGGGTGAATGTCTACGGCCTGACTTATGCGCCCTACGCCGCCGAAGACGTGTTCATGCGCGAGAGTGCTGTCGTGGCGCGGACGATGCGGGAGCGCTTCGGTGCCAACGGCCGCATGGTGGAGCTGGTGGTCAACCCCGCGACCACCACGACGCTGCCCTGGGCCACGCCGCTGAACCTGCGCAAGGCCATCGCGCATGTCGCAACGGTCATGGACCGTGAGCGCGACGTTCTGTTCGTGCACCTGACCTCGCACGGCGGCGCCGACGGCAAGCTGGCCAGCAACACCTGGCCGCTGAAGACCGAGCCCATGACGCCCGAGCTGCTCAAGCGCTGGCTGGACGAGGCCGGCGTGCGCTGGCGCGTGATCTCGGTCTCGGCCTGCTACTCGGGCAGCTGGATCGCACCGCTGGCGGGCGACGGCACGCTGGTGATGACGGCGGCCGACGCGGACCACACCTCCTACGGCTGCGGCCGGCGCTCGGAGCTGACCTTCTTTGGCCGGGCCATGTACGAGGACGCACTGCGCGAGACCTGGTCCTTCACCGAGGCGCATGCGGCCGCCCGCAAGCTCATCGAGGTTCGCGAGAAGGAGGCCGGCAAGAGTGACGGCTACTCCAACCCGCAGATCAGCGAAGGCGCCGGCATTCGCGACGTGCTGCAGCGCCTGCATGAGCAGCAGCGCGGCGCGCGGTGAACCCTGCGAGTCAGCCGGCGGCGGTCAGCGCGGCGACCCGCTGCTCTAGCTCGGCGATGCGCACGTCGCGCGCCTCGATGGCCGCCCGCACGTCCGCGGCCTCGAAGCGCTGCGGAATGTGCTGGGGGCAGTTCACATCCCAGGCTTCCACGTCGAACAGGATGACCTGCTCGGGCCGCGCCGGGTAGCCGGCCGGCATCAGCTTCGCCATCAGCTCGGCATCGCCCTCGACGACGCGGGCCCGGCCCCAGATCTTGATGCGGCGCTGCGCGGCGTAGTCCATCAGGAACAGGAAGGCGCGCGGGTTCTCGCTCAGGTTGCCCTGGGTGATGTACTGGCGGTTGCCGGCGAAGTCGGCGAAGGCGATGGTGTGCTCGTCCAGCACATGCAAAAAGCCCGGCGGGCCGCCGCGGTGCTGCACATACGGCTGACCCTCGGCATTGGCCGTGGCCAGCATGACGCTGATCTGCGCCTCGATCTCGTCCTTCAGCTCGGGCGTGATGCGGCTCTCCCAGCCGCCGCCCTGCTCCATGCGGGCGTAGGCGTGGCGCGAGCCCTTGCGCGTCTGCAGCGCCTTGACGGTGGGCGTGAAGGCGACATCGCTGGGCGTGGCGAGCGCGGGCTTCATGGCTACAGCCCCAGGTCGCTGAGCGACGGGTGCTCGTTCGGCCGCCGGCCTGACCCCTCCCGAGGCCAGTGGAACAGGCGCTCGGCCTCCGCAATGGCCACGTCGTTGATGCTGGCGTGGCGGGTGTGCATCAGGCGCTGCGCGTCGAAGGCCCAGTTCTCGTTGCCGTAGCTGCGCCACCACTGGCCGTCGGCGTCGTGCCATTCGTAGGCAAAGCGCACCGCGATGCGGTCGTCGCCATGCGCCCAGATCTCCTTGATGAGCCGGTAGTCCTGCTCGCGTGCCCACTTGGCGGTCAGGAAGACCTCGATCTGTTCGCGGCCGGTCACGAACGTCGAGCGGTTGCGCCAGCGGCCGTCGGGCGTGTAGGCCAGCGCGACGCGCGCTGGGTTGCGGCTGTTCCAGGCGTCTTCGGCCATGCGCACCTTCTGCACGGCGGTGGCCGGTGAGAACGGGGGGAAGGGCGGGCGGGACATGGCGGGCTCCTGAGAGATGGTGGCGTGAATGTAGAAACTTGCGCCCGGCAGCACCAGTCGGCAGGATTCGTAATCTTTCTCTCGATATCTGGAAGGGTCGGCGTCAATGGACCGCTTCGAAGCCATGACCGTGTTCGTCGCCATCGCCGAAGCCGGCAGCCTCTCCGCCGCAGCGCGCAAGCTGGAGCAGCCGCTGGCCACCGTCAGCCGCAAGCTCACGCTGCTGGAGGCCCAGCTCAAGGCCCGCCTGATCGCCCGCTCGACGCGCCGCCTGGAGCTGACCGACGCCGGCCGCGACTACCTGGAAGCCAGCCGCCAGATTCTGGAGCAGGTGGACGAGGCCGAGCGCGCCGCCTCGGGCGCCTACGCCCGGCCTCACGGCCAGCTCGTCATCTCGGCACCGGTGGTGTTCGGGCGGCTGCACCTGCTGCCGGTCGTCGTCGAATTCCTGCGCGAGTACCCCGACGTCGATGTCCGGCTGATCCAGGTCGACCGCATCGTCAACCTGATGGAGGAGCATGTCGACCTGGCGCTGCGCATCGGCGAGCTGGCCGACAGCGGCCTCATCGCCACCAAGGTCGGCGAGGTGCGCCGCGTCGTCTGCGCCAGCCCCGCCTACCTGGCCGCGCACGGCCGCCCCGAGGCGCCCGCCGACCTGGCCCGCCACGTGTGCATCAGCTTCGAGGGGTTGATGTCGTCCAACCCCTGGGCCTTCCCCGGCGAGACCGTTGATATCAAGGCGCGCCTGGCCGTCTCCACCGCCGAAGCCGCCCTCGCCGCCGCGCAGATGGGGCTGGGCGTGACGCGCGTGCTGTCCTACCAGGCGGCCGAAAGCGTGCAGGCTGGCGCGCTGGAGCGCCTGCTGCCCACGCACGAACCCGCGCCCGTGCCGGTGAGCCTGATCTACCCCGGCCAGGGCCGCCTGCCGATGAAATGCCGCGCCTTCCTCGACCACGCCGCGCCGCGGCTGCGCGAGCGCCTGCAGCGCCTGCCGTGTTGACAATCGCTGCCGTGCCAATCGCCCCGCCCACATGCGCGCCAGTCGACTGCTGTCCATCCTGATCCTGCTGCAGCTGCGCCCGCAGATCACCGCGCTGGCGCTGGCGCGCGAGTTCGAGGTGTCGGTGCGCACCATCCTGCGCGACATCGACGAACTCTCGGCCGCCGGCGTTCCCGTCTACGCCGAGCGCGGCCGCAGCGGCGGCTTCAGGCTCCGCGAGGGCTTCGCGACGCGGCTCAACGGCCTGCTGGGCGACGAGGCGCAAGCCCTGCCGTTGCTCGGCCTGCCCGGCGCGGCGAGCGAGCTGGGCCTGGGCGGAGCGTCGCAGCGGCTGCGCGTCAAGCTGCAATCCGCGCTGCCCGGGGACACGGCCGCGCTGGCCGGCCGGCTGCAGGCGCGGCTGCATGTCGACCCGCTGGACTGGTACCAGGGCGGTGAGCCGGCGGCCCACCTGCCGACGCTGGCGCAAGCCGTGCTGGAGTGCCGCCGCGTCGAGCTGCGCTACCTGAGCTGGAAGGGCGAGCGTGACTGGAAGGCCGAGCCGCTGGGCCTCGTGCTCAAGGGCGGCAGCTGGTACGCGGTGGCACGGGCCGGCGCGCGCACGTTGACGTTGAAGGTGGCCAACATCCAGTCGCTGAGCGTGGGCGAGGAGAGCTTTGAGCGGCCGGCCGACTTCGATTTACCTACCTGGTGGCAGGCGTCGCTGCGGCGTTTCGAGCGCGAGCTGCGGCCCGAGGTCGCGGTCCTGCGCATCACGGCCGAGGGCCGCCGGCGGCTGGCCGAGAACGGCCGCTACGCCGCACAGGCCGTGGCGGCGGCCGTGGCCGAGAAGCCGGCCGGCGAGCAGCGCTGGGCGCGGGTCAGCCTGCCGATCGAAAGCGTGGACCAGGCGGCGCGGTTGGTGATGTCGCTGGCGCCGGAGGCGGAGGTGGTGGGGCCGGCGGCGGTAAGGGAGAGGGTGGCGGCGTGGGCGGGTGAACTGGCCCGGTGCCATGCCACCGCGTGCGCCACGTTGCAATGAGGTTGGCAAGGGAAGTCGCATGGGCGACGGGAAAGCTTGTAACCGAACTGCACTGGCTCTATTCGATGGTGGCGAGCGGCCAATGCGACGCCGGCTGTTCCGACGACTTGCAGTGGATGCGGCGCGTCACCGAGCACGCCTGATTCACCAGTTTTCCCGGGGGCATTCGCCCTACGTATTGGCCTCGGGCTGCCAGTCTTGGGCTGGTAACGTTGACGTTGAAGTCCACAGCAAGAAATGCCTCGACACGCCAAATCAGGAGTCGTCACGCCGCGCATTGGCCGAGCTTTCGACGCTGCTACAAAACAGGCTGGCCCATCCTTCGCCGCGCGGCGACGGCTGACACCTCACGAGATCACCAGGAGCCCCGGGCTTGACCAGCATCAATTTCGAATCCGCCAACCAGCCCGAGGTCATCGCCCTCATTGCCGAGCTGGACGCCTATCAGGACACCCTCTACCCCCCCGAGAGCCGGCATGCGTTGGATCTGGCGTCGCTGACACAACCCAACGTGCTGTTCGCCGTGGCCCGCGACGCGGCGGGTCAGGCTTTGGGCTGTGGCGCCATCGTGCTGGGCCCGGAGTTCGGCGAACTCAAGCGCATGTTTGTCAGCCCCACGGCGCGCGGCCAGGGCTTGGCTCAGCGGCTGCTTGCCCGGCTCGAAGCCGAGGCGATCGCCCGCGGCTGCACGCTGCTGACGCTGGAGTCGGGGCCGTTCCAGCCCGAAGCGCTGGGCCTGTACGAGCGCCGCGGCTTCAAGCGCTGCGGACCTTTCGGCGGCTATGCCGACGACCCCTTGAGCGTCTTCATGCAAAAGGCGATCTGACCTCCGAAGCTGCCGTGCTGACCATCGCGCCACTTGCTCAGCGCGGCGGGCTTGCTCCTCTCGTTGCGCAGTGGTTCATCGAGGAGTGGCCCGAGTGGTACGGCGCGGGCGGTCGCGGCAATGCCGCGCAGGATGCAGCTGCGTTCGCCGCCTCGGAAGGGCGCCTTCCCGTGGGTCTTGTTGCCTTGGTAGGTGACACACTGGTCGGTGTGTGCGCCCTCAAGGCAGAGTCGCTACCGACGCACCGGTACCTGACGCCCTGGGCGGCCGCCGGTTTTGTCATTCCTTCGCATCGCGGCAAGGGCGTTGGCGCTCGCATGCTCGAAGCCTTGGTGCGCCACGCGCATCACCTGGGCTATAAGCGCATCTACTGCGGCACCGCGACTGCGGTCAATCTGTTGCGCAGGAGCGGCTGGTCCCAGCTGGAGGTCGTCGAACACGAGGGCCAGTCCCTTGTCGTATTCGCCAAGGAAACCGAGGCCTGAGCTGCGCTTGGCGGTGCCGCCAGCATGCCATTTGGGTCGCAGGGCCCGGCGGCACCACCAGCTTGTCTGTGTGCAGCGCGAACAGGCCAGCGCTACATATCGTTGTAATCACCGGCCGGTGTCCACCTTTCGAGCTGAGACCTGGCACCACTCAGGAGACGTAGTCAATGACGCTCAAGTGCATCAATCCCGATGATCTGCCGTCGCCGCAAACGTACACCCAAGTCGTCATTGCGACCGGCAGCAAGTTGGTTTTCATTGCGGGCCAGGAGCCCGAAGACATACACGGCAAGCTCGTCGGCCCGGGCGATCTCGCGGCTCAGGCGCGACAGGTGTATGCCAATCTCGGCCGCGCACTTGCTGCTGCGGGTGCCAGGCCAGACCAGGTCGCCAGGATCACGATCTATGTCGTCAATTACGAGCGCGACTCGTGCTTGCCGGTTATCGAAGCTGCCCGGACCGCGTTGTTCGGGGCTCACAAGCCCGCGGACGTCGTGCTCGGCGTAAGCGCACTGTCCCCGGGCTACCTGATCGAGGTTGACGCTGTCGCAGTCCTGGATTGACTGGACCGTCAGTCTTGTCCGGTGATTCGGCACACGTGAAAAACCCCTGCAGAAGGCGGCAGGGGGCGTTGCCCGGTTGGAGGCTATGCCGGTGACCGGCAGCGTCTGCACGCAAAGAGGCGCCTGGGCGTCACAGCACCCGCGGCAGATCCCGCCTGACCGCCAGGCGGTCGCCGAAGTCGAAGTGCCACCACTCGGTGGCGATGGCGTGAAAGCCCGCCTCGCGCATCGCCGCGCGCAGCCAGCCACGCTCGACGAGGTGCTGCGGCGTCAATGCGCCCAGTGCCAGGTGCTCGGCCTCGTGGTCGGGGTGGGAGGCCAGCGTCATCTCGTCGAAGCCGCTGCCCATGTCGACCTCGCGGCCGGCTGGGTCCAGCAGTGTCAGGTCGACGGCCATGCCGAAGCTGTGGATGGAGCCCCGCTCCGGGTGTGCGAGGTACATGGTCAACGGCGTGCCCTGCAGCTCGTCCCACAGGCGCTGCTGCACGCGCTGGGGGCGCAGCGCGTCCAGCACCAGCAGGCGATAGCCGGGGCGGCGCGCGTGCAGCCAGGCGGCCGCAGCTTCGAGCGCTTCGGCGGCTTCGCGCCGCAGCCAGGCGCAGTCGATGCCGGCATAGACGGCGTGGCCCACGAAGTTGTCGGCCGTGGCGTAGCGCAGGTCCACCGCGATGCCGTGTTGCAGGCTGCTCAGCGCGCGGAAGTCCGGGTGTGCGGCGATGTCCTCGATGCGGATCACGGCAGTCGGGCGAGATGGGTTTGCGCGGCCGTGGTGATGAACTTGACGAGGCGGCGCGACGCCTGCCCCAGCGGCGCGCTGGCGGCGCTGAGCAGGTAGAGGTTGACGCCCACCGCCGGCGCGAGCGGCCGCACGCGCACCTTGGTGAGGTCGGCGCTGGCGGCGGTGAAGGGGTCGACCAGCGTCATGCCGACGCCGGCCTCGACCAGCGCGCGAGCGAGCTGGTAGGTCTGCACGGTGATGCGGCTGGCGAGATGCTGGCCGAGCGCCTCGCCCGCGTGGTGCAGCAGGCCGGCGAGCGGGTCGTCGCTTTGCAGGCCGACGATCTCGGTGCGGATGTCGGCCAAGCCGAGCGGCCCGTCGGCCTGCGCCTCGGGGCTGCCGACCGGGCACAGCGCGACCATCGCGCCGCTGGCGATGGTCTCGGCCTTGATGCCGGGGTGGCGTGGGTCCTGCAGCGACAGGGCCAGGTCGGCCTCGCCGAGCAGCAGCGCCGACACGATCTCGCGGGTGTGGTGCGTGGCCAGCGAGCAGCTGGCGTTGGGGAAGGCCTTGCACCACGGCGTCATCGCAGCGGGCACGATGGCCATGGCCAGCGCCGGCGTGGCGACGAGGCGCACCTGCTCGCTCTCGCCGCTCTTGAGGTTGGCGGCCAGGCGGCGAATGCCGACGAGGTCGCGGTTGAGCTTGTCGATCTCGACGAACAGGCGCTGCGCCTCGGGTGTGGGGTAGAGCTTGCCGCGCACGCGGTCGAACAGGGCCATGCCGAGTTGCAGCTCGCAGTGCTGCAGCACCTTGGTGACGGCCGGCTGCGAGATGTGCAGCAGCTGGGCGGCGCCGCTGATGGTGCCGGCCTGCATGATGGCGTGGAAGACCTCGATGTGGCGCAAGCGCATTCAGACCCCCGGCCCAGCGTGACCGCTGGTCCGCCCCCCGAGGGGGCCGACCGATAGCCGGGCGAACGGCCCGGCTTCCGGTCGTGAGGGCCGGCTTGGGGCGGCCCGGCGCTCGGCCCATGAATTCACGACGGCCTTGACGATCATTTTCTGTAGACGCCTTCGAAGTCCACCGACCCGTTCGGCGCCATCTTGAAGCCGACCACGTCCTTGCGCACCGGGACGTAGACGGTGGAGTGCGCCATCGTGATCCACGGCCGCTCGTGCTTGAAGATCTCCTGCGCGCGCTCGTACAGCGCGATGCGCTTCTTCGGATCAGGCGTCGCGCGCGCCTCGTCGATGAGTTTCTCGAACTCGGCGTTACAGAACTTGATGCCGCTCTTGTTGGCGGCGCAGCTGAGGTTGGGCGTCAGGAAGTCGTCGGCGTCGCCGGTTTCACCGCTCCAGCCGCTCATGTAGACGTTGTGCTCGCCGTTGTTGGCGCGCTTGAGGTACTCGCCCCATTCATAGGTCTTGATGCTGGCCTTCACGCCGATCCTGGCCCAGTCCTGCTGGATGAGCTGGGCCATCAGCTGGCCGTTGGGGTTGGTCGGCCGCGTGACGGGCAATGCCCAGAGGTCGATCTCGAAGCCGTTGGGGAAGCCCGCCTTGGCCAGCAGCGCCTTGGCCTTGGCCGGGTCGAACTCGTTCTTCAGCTTCTTGTTGTAGCCGGGGATGGCGGGCGGGAAGGCGCTGACCGCCTGCATTGCGTCGCCGCGCGGGAACAGCGCCTTGAAGATGGCATTGCGGTCGATCGCGATGTCCAGCGCCTCGCGCACCTCGCGCTTGTCGGTGGGCGGCTTCTTCAGGTTGAAGCTGAGGTAGGAGATGTTGAGCGCCTGGATCTTTTCGACGTTGACGTTGGCGTTGCCGGCCAGCGAGGCGACGTCGACGTCGCGCAACGCCGCCGCGACATGGCATTCGCCCGCGGCGATCTTCTGCACGCGCACATTCGGCTCCCGGCTGATGCTGAACACCAGGTTCTGAGTCGGCTGCTTGCCGCCCCAGTAATCGGGGTTGGCGGTCATGCGCAGCACGTCGTCCTTGGCATAGCTCTTGAACATGAACGGCCCTGCGCCGACCGGTTGGACATTGATCTGCGAGGCCTTGCCCGCCTTGAGCAGCTGGGCGGCGTACTCCGCCGAGTGGATGCCGGCCCAGGCGAAGGCGAAGTTCGCGACGAAGGTCACGTTCGGCTGGCGCAGCCGGAAACGAACTGTACGGTCATCGATTTTGTCGATGCCCTCGATGAGCTTGGGCAGGCCCAGATTCTGCGGATAGATGAAATTGGCCGGAAAAGCCTTGTTGAAGGGGTGGTTTGCGTCAATGAAGCGTTGAAACGTGAACACCACGTCGTCCGCGTTGAAGTCCCGCGTCGGCTTGAACCAGGGCGTGCTGTGGAACTTCACCCCTTCACGCAGCTTGAAGGTGAAGCTCTTCGCGTCCGGCGAAATCTCCCAGCTCGTTGCAAGCTTGGGCATCAGTTCGGTCGTGGGCCGCTTGAAGCCGAGCAAGCCGTCGAACATCTGCGCACTGACCGTGTTGGTGCTGGCGCTGTCCCACAGTCCGGGGTCGAAACCCTCCGGGCTGGCGTCGGCGCAATAGACGAGTGGCTTGCCTTGGGCATGGGCGGCCGAAGTGGCCGCCAGCGCCGCGGCGGTCAGCAAGGCACAGCGAAGAAGCTTCATCACTTGAGAAATCCCACAGCGCCAAAGCGCGAAAGAGTTGGCATTGTTCGGAGCCGCCGGCTTGCCAGCAAGCGCGCGGAGAACCGTTCTGCATAACGCAAACTTATACCGTGGGCAATCCTGAGTTCGTAACGTTTGGCCACCCGACCCCCTTTGTGGCCCCTCAGAATCCAGCCCGTCCCCCTGATTGCCCCGCTGCGCTTGCATTGCGCCGCAAAGGATTGCTTTGCCATGAACGACCCTCAACGTCGCAAGTTTCTTCAGTATTCCGCCGCCATTGGTGGCGGACTGCCCCTGGTCGGATGCGGCGGTGGCACCGCGCCCGAGGCCGCGAACACCGCGATTGCCGCCGGCGCCGAGATCGCAGCCGCGCCGCCGCCGGTCCCCCCGGCACCGCCCCCACCCCCGCCCCCGCCGCCGGCTCCTCCTCCGGCTGCCGCGCCGCCCCCGGCTCCCGCCCCGGCGCCGATAGCCCAGGCGGTCGGTGCCACCCTCGGCCTCTACAACGGCGCGATGCAGTTCAGCCTGATCAGCAGCAAGACCCAGGCGAAGGCGCCGTTCTGCCTCGGTTTTGCCTTCCGCCGCGGTGACATCCCGGCGGGCAAGGGCGTCGGCTCCAGCCTCAGTGCGCTGCAGGTGGTGCCGCGCACCACCTGGCCCGACGGCTCCCTCAAGTTCGCGCAACTGGCGGGCGTGGTGGACGTGACGGCCAATTCGATGCTGACGGTGCGCCTGCGCCGCATCGACGCCGAGGCCAAGACGGCCGCGGTGCTAGGCCTGGCCGACCTGAAGAAGACCGGTGTCACCGCCGAGATCGCCGCCGGTTCGTTCGGCACCGCCACGTTCGGCGCGGCCGAGTGGGACGCGCCGTTCGAGACCTGGGCCAGCGGCCCGCAGATGTCGTCCTGGATCTTCCGCAAGCCGGTGGGTAGCGATGCCCATCTGGTCGCCTGGCTGGAAGTGCGCCTGTTCGCGGGCGGCGCCGTCGAGGTGCTGCCGTGGGTCGAGAACGGTTACCTGATGGTCGCCGGGCCGACGAACAAGTCCGCCACCTACGCCTTCAAGCTGGGCGGCACCGAGCGCTGCTCGGTCGCCATCGACCTGCCGCACCACTGCCGCACGCCGCTCATCAACGGCACCGCGCTGTCTTACTGGCTGGGCGACGACCCTGGCGTGACGCCGCGGCACGACGTGGCGTACCTGCAGGCGACGGAACTGGTGCCGACCTACAGCGCGCGCGTGCCGGCCACCGCCGCCGTCGCGAAGGAACTTGCCACCAGCTTCAAGCCGCTGGACAAGGCCAATTTCAACTACCAGGGCGACTCCATGCCCGCCACCGGCTACCAGCAGCCCATCGGCCTGCTGCCGGAGCACGACGTGCTGTACCTGACGTGCGACAGCCTCAACACCTACGGTGCCGTCGTGCGCAACGGCTATGCGGCGGGGCGCTACCCGCTGCATTACCGCGACGAAAAGACCCAGCGGCCGATACGCTTTTCGCAGTACCCCAACCTCGTGCTGCACGGTGACAGCCGGGTGAGTGACGTGGGCGGGTCCACGCGCAGCCAGTACACGCCCAAGCCGACGGGAACCATGTCGCCGAAGTGGGACTGCGCCCACAGCCCCTCGGTGGGGTACATGGCCTATCTGCTGACGGGCCGCTGGTATTTCATGGAACAGGTGCAGTTCGCGGCGACGCTGGACTACCTCACCAAGGCCGACGAGAACATCATGCGCCGCGGCTCGCAGGGTCTGGTCCAGCCGTGCTTCGGCGGTTGGCAGACGCGAGCCTGCGCCTGGCAGTGGCGCACGCTGACCCAGGCCCTGAACATCACGCCCGACAACGACACGGCGCTGCGACAGGAGTTCATCAACTGCGTCCAGTCCAATATCGAGAACTTCCACTCGGTCTATGTGGCGCAGCCGAACAACCCTTTCGGCTGGATCCAGCCCGGCGAGGGCTACACGAACGACATGCAGTTCGGCGCCTCCTGGCAGCAGGACTTCGTCACCGCCGCCTTCGGCTATTCGCTGGCCATGGGCCTGCCCATCCCGGACGCCGTCACAGCCAAGCACGACGCCTTCTTCCGCTGGAAGGCGCGCAGTGCCGTGATGCGCCTCGGGCCGGCTTCCGGCTTCTGGTACGTCAACGCCGCGCAGTACACGGCGAGCATCTCGCCGGCGCGCTCGCCCGACTTCCAGGGCGGCAAGGGGCCGTGGTACGCCAACGATGCAGCCGTCTACGCGGCCACCTATGCCAGCCAGCCGAGCTGGTTCGGCAATGTCGAAGGCACGTTGGCCGGAGAGATCCTGCCCGGCGACCGTGCGGCATGGGCCAACCTGACCACCGCCCTGGCCTATGCGCTGCGCCATGGTGTCAACGGGGCCGTCGCCGCCCATCAGCGCCTGATCAAGGCGAGCAACTACCCGTCCCTGCGTGACGCCTTCAACAACGCGCCGGTCTGGTCCGTGGCGCCGACGCGCATCACGCCGGCCTGGATGGCGGACAAGCCGATCGGCCAATGGTTCGAGATCCCGGGCACCTCGGGCGCGGGTGGCGCCGCGGTCGACGCCTACAGCGGCATGGCCATCAACGACCTCACCAGCGAGATCCTGATCGCTGCGGCAGGCGGTCATGGCGATTCCTCCGACAACCGGGTGGTGTCCTTGAGCCTGGCATCGGACGCGCCGAGCTGGACGCTGCGCCTGGCGCCCAGCAAGGCCGTCGAGAAGGACGTTGCCTACTACTCCGATGGCCTGCCCGCCTCGCGCCACCTGTACAGCTCGCTGCACTTCGTGCCGCAGGTCAACCGGCTGATGCTGTTCGGTGCCTATGCCACCTATGGTTCCGCCTGGGCCTTCCCGACGATCGACAGCTTCAACCTGGACACCAACAAGTGGGACCCGGCCAAGACCTGGCCCGACGCACCGGGAAGCCACTACGGCGCAGCGCAGATCCGCGGCACCGGCGAGATCGTCAGCACGTGGCTCAAGAAATGGTCGCCGGTGGATCGCAAGTGGACCGACCTTGCCACCAGCTCCAGTGGGGATTCCGCGCGCTGGCCAATGGCCTTCGACGCCCGCCGCAGCCAGATGTTCTGCCTGCAGTGGGGCGATGGGCAGGGCTTTGACCCGCAGCGCATGGCAGCCAGCCGGGTGCCCGCAGCCGGCGGCCCGCAGACCTCGGTGAGCTTCAACCCGAGCAGCGCGCTGACGCAGTGGCAGGCCGAGAAGCCGATGTATGCGGCGATGGACTATGACCCGGATAACGACCGGTTCCTGTTCACCGCGGGGCAGGGTGCGGCGGCGGGTCGCGTCTATGTCATCAAGCCCAACGACGGCAACGTCTGGGACATGAGCGTGCTGGACGGTGGCAGCCTGAAGATCGCGCCGTCGCCCGACAACCTCAGCGGCATGCAGAACCGCCTGCGCTATGTGCCGGCGCTGCGTGGCTTCGTGATGCTGACCCGCGCCAGCGCCAACCTCTACTTCCTGCGCACGGCCTGACAGAATCGGTCCACGATGTGGACCGACTTCCAACCGCTAACCATCCAGCGTGACGGCGTCACACTGTTTGCCCGCCAGGGCGGCCCGTCGGAATCCGGCAGGTCGCCCTTGCTGCTTTTGCACGGCCATCCGCAGACCATGGCGATGTGGCACCGCGTGGCGCCCGAGCTGGCGCGCACACGCCGTGTCGTGCTGATGGACCTGCGCGGCTATGGCGACAGCGACCGGCCCGCGGCGGGCGAGGGCAGTGCGGCCTATGCCAAGCGCGAGATGGCGCTGGACGCCCTCGCGTTGATGCGGTCGCTGGGCCATGAACGGTTCGACCTGCTGGCCCACGACCGCGGCGCGCGCGTGGCACACCGGCTGGCGCTGGACCATCCGCACGCCGTGGGCCGCCTGATGCTGCTGGACATTGCACCCACGCTGGCGATGTACGAAGGCACCACCGAGGCCTTCGCGCGCGCCTACTGGCACTGGTTCTTCCTGATCCAGCCCGCGCCGTTGCCCGAGCGCCTGATCGAAGCCGACCCCGTCGCCTACCTGCGCGACGGCATGGGCCGGCGGGGCGGCGGCTTCTTCACGCCCGAGGCTTGGGGCCAGTACGAGCGCAGCATCGCCCGGCCCGGCACGGCGGCGGCCATCTGTGCCGACTACCGCGCCAGCGCCGGCATCGACCTCGACCATGACCGCGCCGACCGAGACGCCGGCCGCCGCGTCACCCAGCCGCTGCGCGTGCTGTGGGGCGCGCAAGGCGTCGTCGGCCGCTGCTTCCAGCCGCTGCAGCTCTGGCAGGCCGCAGCGGAGGACGTCAGCGGCCGCGCCGTGGACAGCGGCCACTACATCGCCGAGGAGGCGCCCGACGTGGTGCTGGCCGAGGCGCAGGGCTTCTTCGGCAACTGAGAAGCGCAAGCCGGCCCGGCCTGCGAAAATCGCCGGACCATGAAGCCCATCGCCTACACCCGCGCCCAAGGCCTGCCGGCCCTGCTCCAGCAACGCATCGCCATCCTCGACGGCGCGATGGGCACCATGATCCAGCGCTACAAGCTGACCGAGGCCGACTACCGCGGCGAGCGCTTCAAGGACCACCCCAAGGACTTGAAGGGCAACAACGAGATGCTGATGTTCACGCGGCCCGACGTGCTCAGCGAGATCCATGAGCAATACCTGGCCGCCGGTGCCGACCTCATCGAGACCAACACCTTCGGCGCCACCTCCGTCGCCCAGGAGGACTACGACCTGGCCGAGCTGGCCTATGAGATGAACGTCGAGGCCGCCAAGCTGGCCCGCGCCGCCTGCGACAAGTACTCGACGCCGGACAAGCCGCGCTACGTCGCGGGGGCGCTGGGCCCCACGCCACGCACCGCGTCCATCAGCCCGGACGTGAACGACCCGGGCGCCCGCAACGTCGACTTCGATGCGCTGCGTACGGCCTATTACGAGCAGGCCAAGGGGCTGCTCGACGGCGGCGCCGACCTCTTCCTCGTCGAGACCATCTTCGACACGCTCAACGCCAAGGCCGCCATCTTTGCGCTGGACGAGCTGATGGAAGACACCGGCGAGCGCCTGCCCGTCATCATCTCCGGCACGGTGACCGACGCCTCGGGCCGCATCCTGTCCGGCCAGACGGTCACGGCCTTCTGGCACTCGGTGCGCCACGCCCGCCCCATCGCCATCGGCCTGAACTGCGCGCTGGGCGCCACGCTGATGCGCCCCTACATCGAGGAGTTGTCCAAGGTGGCGGGCGAGGTTGCGGTCAGTTGCTACCCCAACGCCGGCCTGCCCAACCCGATGAGCGACACCGGCTTCGACGAGACGCCGGACGTGACGGCGCGTCTGGTCGGCGAGTTCGCCAAGGCCGGCTTCCTGAACATCGCCGGCGGCTGCTGCGGCACGACGCCCGACCATATCGCGGCGATTGCCAAGGCCGTGTCGGCCTACAAGCCGCGGGTGAGCGGGGAGAAGTTCTTTAGCGGCTTGCTGGCGGCGGCTTGAGGCGGGGGCTGTGTTTCGCCCGGCGCCGTTGAGCGTGGGGAGCGTCAGCCAGAGCTCAAATTGAACCGAGCGCTTATCTCATTGAGGTCGGGAGCCGCCGTCATGTGCTGCCTCCTAGGCGCAGTGCAGAAGTTCACCAATGACTCCCTAGAATCAGCCAATGGCCCACGCCCACGCTCTGATCAACCCGGCGATGCTCCGCTGGGCGCGTGGTCGCGTCGGTCTCGACGTGAACGAGGCGGCTCTTGCCGCCGGGGTGAAGCCCGAGCAGTTCCAGCGTTGGGAAGAAGGCGAAGCGCAGCCCACCTTTAGACAGGCTCAGCATGTCGCGAGCGCGCTGCATGCGCCGTTCGGCTACCTCTTCTTGCCGGCGGCGCCTGCCGATGAGCCCGCGCTGCCTGACCTGCGCACCGTGGGCGGCGCCCCTGCTGATCGGCCCAGTATCAACCTCATGGAAACGGTCCAGCACGCCATGCAGCGGCAGGCCTGGTTCGCAGAGTACCTTCAGGAGCAAGGCAGCGAACCCTTGCCCTTTGTCGGCCGTTTCAACACGAACTCCAACCTGGCGCGGGTGGCCCAGGACATCCGCGATGTACTGGGTGTGGATGTCGAGCAGGGGCAGCGCAACTGGGAGACTTACTACCGCGAGTTGATCGAGGCGTCCGAGCGTGCCGGGGTGCTGGTGATGCGCAGCGGCATCGTGGGCAACAACACCCATCGCAAGCTCGACGTGAGCGAGTTCCGGGGCTTCGCGATCAGCCACCCGCTTGCGCCTGTTGTCTTCATCAACTCCTCCGATGCGCCGTCGGCGCGGCTGTTCACGCTGCTGCATGAGCTTGCCCATGTCTGGATCGGTAGCAGCGGGATTTCCAACGTGACGCCTGGCAACACACGCCGTGAAGAGATCGCCTGCAATGGGATTGCCGGCGAGTTTCTTGCGCCGTCGGGTGTCTTTGCCGAGTTGTGGGCAACTGCCGCGCCAGACCTCGCCGCGCGTGTGGCCGAGCTTGCGCACCGATTCCATGTGAGCCGGTTTGTCGTCATCCGTCGGGCCTTGGATATGGATCTTGTCGATCAAGCGACCTATTCGGCCTTCTACCGTGCGGAGCTTGATGCCTTCCGCACGGCTGAGGGCGGCGGTGGCAGCTTCTATCGGAATGCCGGGGCCAAGAACAGCGCCCGCTTCGCCCGAGCAGTCATCGCTGAAGCATTCAGCGGCCGCTTGCTGCTGCGCGATGCTGGCCGGCTGCTGGGGGTGCAGCCGTCGAAGATCCGTGACTTCGCAGGGCAGCTTGGCGCATGACCTATTTGCTTGACGCCAACACGCTGATCGAAGCGAAGAACCGCTACTACCGCATGACGGTTTGCCCGGCCTACTGGAGTTGGGTGCAGCGCAGCCATGTTGCCGGCATGGTGGCCAGCATCGAGCCCGTTGGCGCTGAACTCAGGCGTGGCAACGACGAGCTTGCTGAATGGACCAAGAGCCAGGGCGGGCTTTTTCTGCCCGTCTCTGATGAAGCCACGCAACAGGCTTTTGCCCTGGTCGCTACGCATGTGGCCTCACAGGTGGCAACGATGAAGGCCGGAGCGCTTGAAGAGTTCCTGGATGGCGCCGACCCCTGGCTCATCGCCAAGGCGATCTCCATACAGGAGGCCGTCATCGTGACCCACGAGCAGTTCAACCTGCAGATGAAGCGCAAGTACAGCATCCCTAACGTGTGCCAGCACTTTGGCATATCGTGGATCGATACCTTCGAACTCCTCAGTCGAACGGATGCCAGGTTCGTCCTCGCTGACTAACAGCACCCGCGGAAAGCAGTCAGTGCGCGCGGCGCTATGCCGCGCGCGCGTGTGATCAGTCCGGCGCCCGGCGCGAAGCACTGACCCCCCTCGCTCCTCGCCAGAACGGCGCGGCCAGCGATGTGTTGACAAATGAATTCAAACGAATACATTCGTGTTCGTTGGAACTCATTTGAAGGCGGTGCCGCATGGCGACGCAGACGATCACGATGGAGCCCTTGTCGGCTCGCATCCCCAGCGACCTCTATCTCTGGCTCGCGCAGCTGCAGGTGGACGGCGCCACGACGAACAGCGACAAGCTGCGCGTGCTGCTGGGGCAGCTCAAGCGCCAGCACGACGGCGCGTTCGACTACGTGGCCGCCCACGGCTGGGCGCGGGAGCTGACGCACCGGCTGCGCGAGGCGCTGGTGCGCATCGAGGGCAGCGAGGGCCGGCATTCCGAGGTGCTCAATCTGCTCGTCGAGCAGGTCACGACGTTGATGGCCCTGGTCATCAGCAGCGCGCCCACGACCGCAGACGAAGCAGCGAAGCTGGAGGACGCGCTGGTGCGCCGCGCCGCGCTGCTCGGCGAATCCCTGCTGCGCCAGGCCACGACCGGCGGCGCGCACGCCTTCGACCCGGAGGTGGTGAAGCGCCACCTCGGCCCCACCGTCGAGCTGGCCTCGACGCTCACCACCGTCAACCAAGGAGCCTGACATGGCCGATTCCCTGAAGACCCGCGTGGGCCGCGTGATCGCCGGCGGCGTGCATGCGCTGCTGGACAAGATCGAGGACCTGAACCCGCATGCCGCCATGGAGCAGGCCATCCGCGAGGCCGATGGCGTCATCGACGAGGTGCGCCATGAGCTGGGCACCGTCAGCGCCAACCGCCATCTTGCCCAGCAGCAGCACGCCAAGCTCAACCGCGGCCATGAGGAACTGCGTGACCAGATCGCCCAGGCGCTCAGCGCGCAGCGCGACGACCTGGCGCGCGCTGCCGTGTCGCGGCAGATCGACATCGAGGCGCAGATCCCCGTGCTGGAGACGACGCTGGCCGACCTGGCACGCCAGGAGCAGGAGCTGCAGGGCTTTACTGCGGCGCTGTTGGCCAAGAAGCGCGAGATGCAGGAGGCGCTGGCCGAGTTCCGCAAGAGCCGCGCGGCCACCGAGTCGGCCGCGCAGCCGGTGGGGCAGGCCAACGTCGAGCAGCGCCTGGGCAAGGTCGCCGACGCCTTCGACAAGATCTACCAGCGCCAGACGGGACTGGACGGTACGCAGCAGGCTGCCAGTCTGGAACAAGCCGCGCGCCTGAGCGAACTGGAGCAACTGGTGCGCGACCACAAGATCGCCGAGCGGATGGCTCAAATCAAGGCAGGGCAAGCTTGACAGGCCTGACACTCACGCCCGGCCGCAACTCCCAGGACTTGCTTCGATGAACCTGTTCACCTCGCCCGAGACCTTGCCCTTCGGCGTCGCCGTGGCGCTGATCGTGGCCATCGCTTTGCTGGAAGGCCTGGGCATGCTGGTCGCGCTCAGCCCCAGCAACGTCATCGACGACCTGCTGCCGCATGCGGTTCCCGAGTCCGGCCTGGACCGCGTGCTCGGCTGGCTGCACCTGGGCCGCGTGCCGGCGCTGGTGTTGCTGCTGCTGTTCCTGCTGGGCTACGCACTGTTCGGTTATGCGCTGCAGAAGGTGGCGTTCAACCTGCTCGGCGGCTTCCTGCCCGCCTGGCTGGCGGGGCTGCTGGCCGTGCCGCCGGGGCTGGCCACGGTGCGTGGCCTGGGCAGCCTGGTGGCGCACATCATTCCGCGCGACGAGAGCAGCGCCGTCAGCGAGCAGTCGCTGGTGGGCCGCTCAGGCGTCATCAGCGGCGGGCAGGCGCGCCGTGGCCTGGCGGCGCAGGCGCGGGTGCGCGACGCCTTCGGGCGCACGCACTACCTGATGGTCGAGCCTGACCTGGACGACGAAGTGTTCGAAGAAGGCGCGCAGATACTGATCGTGCGCAAGGCCGGGGCGTTCTATCGCTGCATCGCCAATCCGCATCCCAACCTGATCTGAGGGAGACCCACAACATGGACAACATCATCGAGATCGCCGGCATCGCCGGCATTGCCCTGGTCGGCCTGCTGACCATCGGCTTCGTCTTCGCGCGGCTGTACAAGCGCAGCACCAAGGAGCTGGCCTTCGTGCGCACGGGCCTGGGCGGGCAGAAGGTCATCATGGACGGCGGCGCCATCGTGCTGCCGGTGTTCCATGAGCGCGTGCTGGTCAACATGAACACGCTCAAGCTCGAGGTGCTGCGCCGCGAGCGCGAGAGCCTGATCACCAAGGACCGCATGCGGGTGGACGTGACGGCGGCCTTCTTCGTGCGCGTGAAGCAGACGGAAGAGGCCGTCAGCACCGCGGCGCAGACACTGGGCGCGCGCACGATGAGCCCCAACGAGCTGAAGGCGCTGGTGGAGGACAAGTTCGTCGACAGCCTGCGCGCCACCGCGGCGACCATGACCATCCAGGAGCTGCAGGACAAGCGCCGCGACTTCGTGCAGGCGGTGCAGAACGCCGTCGCCGAGGACCTGGAGAAGAACGGCCTGGAGCTGGAGTCCGTCTCCCTCACCAGCCTGGACCAGACCGACAAGCAGTTCTTCAACCCCAACAACGCCTTCGACGCCGAGGGCCTCACAAGGCTGACGGAACAAACCGAGGCGCGCCGCAAGCAGCGCAACGACGTCGAGCAGGACACCGAGGTGCAGGTGCGCACCAAGAACCTGGAGGCCAGCCGGCTGAAGCTCACCATCGAGAAGGACCAGGAGTTCGCCTCGCTGACGCAGAAGCGCGAAATCGAGATGGCGCGCGCCGAGCAGTCCGCGCAAATCGCGTCGCAGCAGGCCGAGCGCAACCGCGAAGCCGAGACCGTGAAGATCGAGGCGGAGCGCCAGGTGGGCCAGCGCCGCATCGAGGCCGAGCGCGAGATCAAGGCAGCGGAGATCGAGAAGAACCTGGTCATCCAGACGCGCGAGATCGAGCAGGAGCGCCAGGCCGAGCTCAAGCGCGCGGACCAGCGCAAGCAGGTCGAGATCGCGCGCCAGGACACGCAGATCGCCATCGCCACCAAGTCGCGCGAGCAGTCCGAGGCTGACGCGGCCGCCAACCTGGCGCGTGCCGAAGCCGTGAAGGCCGAGGAAACGGTGAACACCGCGCGCCAGGTGGCCGTGGCCGAACGTGACAAGGCCATCCAGCTGATCGAGGCCAGCAAGGACGCCGAGCAGAACGCGATCGCGGTCAAGGTCTCGGCCTCGGCCGAGAAGGAGGCCGCCATCGACCGCGCCGAGGCGCTGACCATCGAGGCCAAGGCCAAGCAGGCCGCTGCGATCGCGGAGGCCGAGGGGCGGCGCGCGATCAACGAGGCGCTCAACACGCTGTCGGCCGCGCAGATCGACCTGCAGGTGCGCACGCAGCTGTTGCAACAGCTGCCCACCATCCTGGCCGAGGCCGTCAAGCCGATGGAGAACATCGACTCCATCCGCATCGTGCAGGTCAACGGCATGCCCGGCCAGAGCGGCGGCTCGGAAGGCGGTGGCGCGAACGGCGCGACCTTCCCCGAGCAGGTCATGAACTCGGCGCTGCAGTACCAGATCGCCAAGCCCATCGTCGACGCGGTGATGCAGGACGCGGGCCTGTCGAATCAAGGCATCACGGGCATCGCGCAGAACCTGGTCGGCATGCTCAAGCCGGCGCCCGGCGCAGACGCAGCGCCGGTGAACTGAGGCGTCAGGACGCCTTGGTCGGCTCGGCCGGCCGGGCGTTGCGCCGCGGGCTCTCGCCGAAGTCTGCTGGCGGCTTCATCAGCGCCGGGTCGGGCTCGCCGCGCCTGATCTTTTCCAGCCGGTAGTTCTGCTCGCCGCTGCGCGGGTCGGCATCGCGGCTCTGCACGGTGAGCATCAGCTCGGGGCTGCGCCAGACCTCGCGGGTGCTGACGATGGGCTTCTCGTTGCCGATCTTGCCGGCCTCCAGCGTCCAGGTCGTGCGTTCGCCGTTGACCTTCACGCCGTCGATTTCCTTGGGCGGCAGCGCCGTGGTCACGCCGCCGCTGCGTGGCTGCAGCGGCAGCTGCAGCATCAGCGGGGTGGGCGGCACCGGTGGCACCGGCGGGGCGAGCATGGCGGGCGGCGTCGGCATCTCGCTGGCGTGGATGACGCGCAGCTCGCGCCTGCGCTCGACGGGCATGGCCGCGCTGGCGCCGCTCGCCGCCGCGGCCGGTGCGACCAGCTCGCGCTCGATGACGATGCCCGGTTCACCGGAGCGGCTGCGGATGCGCTCCACGTCCGCCGCCTTGGCGCGCTCGGCCACGCTGCCGGCCCATTCCTTCCAGCGCCCGGCCTGCTCGCGCATGCGCTCGCCCCAGTCCTGCATGGACGCCTGCCAGGCCGACATCGCCTCGTCGTGGCCGCCCTGCATCCAGGCCGTGTTGCCGCGCAGCCGCTGCACGCGCTTCTGGTCGGGGTAGACGACCCAGCTCTCCTTGGCCACCGGGTCGTTCAGGTAGACCACCTTGGGCCCGCCTTCACGCTGCACCTCGCGGCGCGTGCGGCCCTCGCCGTCGCGGCACAGCTGGCTTTGCTGTTTGCGCACGATGCGGTTGCCGTCGCCCAGCGGCTGGATGCTTTCGTGCACGGCGGTGGCGCAGTACGGCGCGCCCTTGACCACGCGCTCGGCCTCCAGCTCGCGGCCGGCGAAGGTCAGGGCCTGGTCGCCCAGAGCCAGTTGCCGGGGCAGGTCGGCCATTACGCGGGTCATCTCGCGGTTCACTTCGCGGGTGACATCGCTCGCGATGTCCCGGGGCACCGTCACGTCCGCCTCCAGCGCGCAGGCCGAGGCGGCCAAGGCCAGCAGCGACAGGCTCATCAGGGTCTTGCTCATCATCGTTCTCCGTCTACGCATCAGTTCAGGACTCGCACCGCCAGCACCTCGCCGCTGGGGTGCAACATCAGCTCGGCCCGCACCGTCTCGCCGGCGCGCGTGGCATCGAAGGGCAGGCCCAGCAGGGCCAGGCGCTCGCGCGGCAGCTCGGCCGGCTGCAGCCAGACGGCGGCGCTGCGGCCGGCCGCCAGCGCCTGGCGGAACTCGCGCTCGGGCACCAGCGGGATGAAGCCGCTGCCCGCGACGGTGGCGGCCTGCGCGGCCTGGCTGCCGGGCGGGTCCAGCAGCAGCATCGCGCTCAGCAGCAGCACGGCCGTGGCGCCCAGTGCGCCGCTGCCCCAGGCCAGGCGGCGCAGCCAGCGCGGCTCGTGTGACCGGGCGGTGCGGCGTCGGGCCTCTTGTGCCTGCAGTTGCTGCGTCAGGCGCGCCAGCAGCGTGGCGTCCTGTTCGGCGTCGGGGCACCACTGCGCGAACTCGGCGCGGGCCCGTGGCAGCCAGGCGGGCGTGTCGTCTAGGCTCATGATCGTTCTCCCACGGCCAGCAACTCGGCCAGGCGCTGGCGGGCGCGGTGCAGGCGGGTGCGCAGCACGTCCAGGCTCACGCCCGCGAGCGTGGCGGCCTCCTCGTAGCTGCGCTCCTGCAGGTCCACCAGCACCAGCGCCTCACGCTGCGGCCAGCTCAGCCGGCGGATGGCCGCCCACAGGCTGTCCTGCTGCTGGGCCGCCGCCAGGCGGGCGTCGCTGGCCGGCATGGCCTGGGCGGTGTCGTCGGTGTCGAATGCGTCGTCCAGCGGGACGTGGCGGCGCGCATCGCGCCACTGGCTCAGCAGCTGGTGGCGAGCCATGCCGGCCAGGTAGGCGCCCAGCGTGCCGCGCGCGGCGTCGAAGGCCTGCGGCCCGCGCAGCAGCTGGGCGAAGGCCTCCTGCACGGCGTCCAGCGCGGTGGCCTCGTCGCCGGCCAGCGCCAGCGCATAGCGGTAGACCGAGCCGCTCTCGCGCCGGTACAGCAAGGCCAGCGCGTCGGCATCGCCGTCGGCCAGGCGCGCCAGCAGCGCGGCCTCATCGGCCTGCGCGGACGAAGCCGCTGGCGCGACGAAGCCGAGGCGGCTCAGCCAGCTCATGCCGGGGTGCACGGTGAAAGGGCCTGCGGTGCTTGCATGCGCCTATTGAGCGCGACGACCCCGGCTCGTTACTCAGGACAAACCCGTCGTCACTTTCGGCATGGTCGCCGCGCGCGATGATGCTGGCCACCCAGAAAGGAAACGCCGCATGCTGAAGCTGCAAGGCATCGACCATCTCGTGCTGCGCGTCGTCGACCTCGACCGCATGGTGCGCTTCTATGTCGACACGCTCGGCTGCAGCGTCGAGCGCCGCCAGGACGCGATCGGCCTCGTGCAATTGCGCGCCGGCCGGTCGCTCATCGATCTCGTGCCGGTGGACGGCAAGCTGGGCCGCATGGGCGGCGCGGCGCCGGGTGCGGAGGGCCGCAACCTGGACCACTTCTGCCTGCGCGTCGACCCCTTCGACGAGGCGGCCCTGCGCGCGCACCTTGCCGCGCACGGCGTCGATGCCGGCAAGACCGAGAGCCGCTACGGTGCCGAGGGCGAGGGGCCGTCCATCTACCTCAGCGACCCCGAGGGCAACGTCGTCGAGCTCAAGGGCCCGCCGGGGCGTGTCGAATGAAGCCGCTGGCCCGCGCCATCGTCTGGGGCGGCCTGGTGGCCGGCACCGGTGACCTCGTCTTTGCGCTCAGCTACTACGGCATGAAGCTCAAGGTCTTCCAGGGTGTCGCGGCCGGCCTCATCGGCCGCGAGGCGGCCTTCAGCGGTGGCGAGGCGACGTTTGCGCTCGGCGTCGCGCTGCACTACGGCATGGCGCTGATCTGGGCCGCGATCTTCTGTGTCGCGGCGCTGCGCCTGCCCGCGCTGCTGCGCAACGCGACGGCCGCGGGCCTGGCCTACGGCTTCGTCGTGTACTTCGGCATGAACCACGTCGTGCTGCCGTTGTCGGCGCTGCACACGCCCTTCTGGCCGCCCAAGCTGGACGCGGCCGCCATCGCGGCGCACTGCTTCGTGTTCGGTTTCCCCATCGCGCTGGCGGCGCGGCGGGTGCTGCTGGGCGGGCCTAGGACGGCGTGAGCTCTCGCGCCAGCACGCGGTTGCCGTAGCTGTTGCCTTCGAAGCTGTAGCTCGTGGCGCCGATGTCCGCATAGCCCTCGCGAGCGTAGAAGCCCAGCGCGCGCCGGTTGCCGTCCCAGGCGGTGAGCCAGAGCGAGCCCAGGCCCGCTTCCGACGCCAGCGCCTCGGCGGCGCGGATCAACCGGCGGCCCAGTCCTGAGCCTTGTGCCACAGGTTGTACATACAAGCGGATCAACTCGGCACCGGTGAGGCCGCCCGCCGGCGCTGGCTGCGCGGCCAGGTGCACTTCGGCAAAGCCGAGCAGGGCGGTGCCGCGCTCGGCCAGCACGAAGCGTCGCTGCGGCTCGCGCAGCCGGGCGTCGAAGGCGTCGACCGCGTACTCGCGCAGTGCCTCGCGGGCCAGGTCGGGCCGCACGCCGTCGCCGGCATAGGTGTCCAGGAACACCTGGATGGCCAGCGCGGAAATGGTGGCTGCGTCGTCCGGCGTGGCGGCGCGCAGGGTCAGGTCCGGGGTCAAGGTGAAAGTGCAGGAGTGAAGGAACGCATCAGCATAGGCGCCCGGCGCAGAAGGCCGGCGCGGCTCCCGCAGAATCACCCACCATGCCCGTCCTGCCCACCAAGCTGCCCCATACCGGCACCACCATCTTCACCGTCATGTCGGCGCTGGCCGCCGAGCATGGCGCCGTCAACCTCGGCCAGGGCTTCCCTGACTTCGCTGCCGACCCGGCCCTGTTGCAGGCCGTCACCGAGGCAATGGCCGCCGGCCACAACCAGTATCCGCCGATGACCGGCGTGCCGGCGCTGCGCCAGGCGGTGGCGGCCAAGCTGAACGCGCTCTACGGCTCGGCCTACGACGCCGAGCGCGACATCACCATCACCGCCGGGGGCACGCAAGGGATCATCACGGCGCTGCACAGCTGCGTGGCCGCGGGCGACGAGGTCGTCATCATCGAGCCGGCCTACGACAGCTACGACCCCGCCATCCGCCTGGCCGGCGCGGTGCCGGTGGGCGTGCCGATGACGCTGGACTATCGACTGGACTGGGATGCGGTGCGCGCCGCCATCACCCCGCGCACGCGCGCGCTGGTGCTGAACACGCCGCACAACCCCAGCGGCCGCATCGCCACCGCCGACGACCTGCAGGAGCTAGCGCGCATCGCCGAACAGCATGACCTGTTCGTCATCAGCGACGAGGTCTACGAGCACATGGTGTTCGACGGCGCGCCGCACGAGAGCGTGGCGCGCTACCCGGCCTTGCGCGAGCGCAGCTTCCTCGTCAGCAGCTTCGGCAAGACCTTCCACGTGACCGGCTGGAAGGTCGGCTTCGTTGCCGCGCCGCCGGCGCTCAGTGCCGCCTTCCGCCGCCTGCACCAGTACACCGTGTTCACCGTGCACACGCCGACGCAGCACGCGATTGCCGCCTACCTCGCCAACCCGGCGCCCTGGCGGGGGCTGAGTGACTTCTATCAAGCCAAGCGCGACCGCTTTCGCGCCGCGCTCGAAGGCACGCCGCTGAAGCTGCTGCCGTGCGAGGGCACCTACTTCCAGACGGTGGACTACCGCGCCGTGTCCGACATGCCGGAGCTGGATTTCGCCAGGTGGCTGACGACCGAGATCGGCGTCGCAGCGATCCCGCTGTCGGTCTTCTACCAGCGGCCGCAGGAGCGCGGCCATGTGCGGTTCTGCTTCGCCAAGCGCGACGAGACGCTGGCGCTCGCGAGCGAGCGGCTGCAGGCCCTCGCCGGCCGGCGGGCCTGACGGGCTTCCCGAAAAGGAAGTGCGCGGCGCGGCGCGACCGACCGGGCAGACCTTGCCGTTCACGGCGGCATTCGTCTGGTCGCCGATGCCGAAGTCGCGAGTGCAGCGGCGGCGGTCTTTCTCGCCAGGCCATCCAGGGTGCCCGGCGCATGGGCCACGCCACCGACGCTGAGGCTGGCGCTGGCGCTCGAGCCGGCGCCCATGGGCACCGTGCTGCTGGCACGCCCCGTGCTCACCCAGGGTGCGAGGGCGACCGGGTGGCCGAGGGCGGCGCAGGTTGTGACCCTGTTCACGGAATCTGCCATGCTGCACCAAGTGCGTACGTCCAACGATGCACCAAAGCGAGCCGCCGCTGCATCCAAGCCGGCTTCCGGCGAGCGCTTCGGCACATTGATCAACCTCTCGGGCCGGCGCCGCTTCACGTCACAGCGCGTCGTGCTCTACGCCGTGCTCGCTGCGCAGGGCCGCGGCGCCGCCATTGCCACGGCACAAGAGGCGCTCGCGACCTTCCGCGATGCTCACCGCGCGCTGCTCGAAGGCGAGCTGTCGCCCGAAATGCTGGGTGGCGATCTGAAGCAGGCCTACTTCGGCCCGGACCGCGCGGATGAGCGCATCACCGCCTTCATCGCGCTGGCGCAGCGCACGCTGCAGGCCATTGCGGCCGAGGCGCCCAGCGTGCCGGAGCTGCTGGAGGGGCTGGTGGACAGCGCCACGCCGCTGCTGGCGACGCTGAACCGGCTGACCCAGCTCTACGAAGAGCTCGCCCGCAGGCAGGCCGCAGAAGCGAAGCAGCAGCTGGCGTCGGTCATGGGCGACATCGAGCAGATCGCGAAGCACGCGCGCATCGTGTCCTTCAACGCCCAGGTCGTCGCCGCGCGGGCCGGCATGTCGGGCCGCGAGTTCGCCGTCGTGTCGGGCGAGTTCACGCAGATCACCGGCAAGCTCGATGGGCTGGTGCGGGAGGCGGTGAGGAGCGCGGTGGCTTGAGGGTCAGCCGTCGGTACGGACGAATGCTGCGTGCCGCGTGGCGTCACCCTGCCCGCTCCAGCATCGCCTGCAACAACACATTGCACCCCGCCTCGATGTGCTCGGGCTTGGCGTCCTCGATCTCGTTGTGGCTGATGCCGTCCTTGCAGGGGATGAAGATCATGCCGGCGGGCGCCAGCCTCGCCATGTAGACGGCGTCGTGGCCGGCGCCGGACACCGCGCGCATGTTGCTGTAGCCCAGCGCGTCGGCGGCCTTCTGCACGGCGGCGATGCAGTCGGCGTGGAAGGGCTGGGCCGGGTAGGCACTGACGGGCGTGATCGCTATGGGCAGGCCGCTCTCCGCTGACAGCTTGGCCGCAACCGCACGGATGTCCGCGTCCATCGCGTCGCACAGCGCGTCGGTCGCGTTGCGCAGGTCGATGCTGAACTTCACGCGGCCGGGGATGACGTTGCGGCTGTTGGGGTGCACCTGCACCATGCCCACGGTGCCGCGGCCGTGCGGTGGGTGGCGGTGGGCGCAGGCCACCACTTCCTGCATCAGCTGTGCGGCCACCTGCAGCGCGTCCTTGCGCAGCGCCATCGGCGTGGGGCCGGCGTGGGCTTCCATGCCGGTGACGACGCAGTCGTACCAGCGGATGCCCAAAACACCGGTGACGACGCCGATGGTCTTGTCGTGGTCCTCCAGCACCGGCCCCTGCTCGATGTGGGTCTCGAAGTAGGCGCCGATGGGGTGGTCGCCGGGTACCTGATCGCCGACGTAGCCGATGCGCTCCAGCTCGCCCTTGACCGTCTTGCCTTCGGTGTCGGTGGCCGCGTAGGCGTGCTCCAGCGTGAATGCCTGGGCGAACACGCCCGAGCCCATCATGACGGGCACGAAGCGCGAGCCTTCCTCGTTGGTCCAGAAGGCCACCTCGATGGGCGCCTCGGTCGCTATGCCGTGGTCGTTCAGCGTGCGCACGACCTCGATGCCGGCCAGCACGCCGTAGTTGCCGTCGAACTTGCCGCCGGTGGGCTGGGTGTCGATGTGGCTTCCGGTCATGATGGGCGGCAGGCTGTTGTTGCGGCCCGGCCGGCGCATGAAGCCGTTGCCGATCTGGTCGATGGTGACCGTCATGCCGGCCTCGCGCGCCCAGCGGGTGACGAGGTCGCGGCCCTGCTTGTCGAGGTCGGTCAGCGTCAGGCGGCAGACGCCGCCTTTCTCGGTGGCGCCGATCTTCGCGAGCTCCATCAGTGAGTCCCACAGGCGTTGGCCGTTGATACGCAGCGTCGTGATGTCGGGTCGGGTGACGGCGGTGTCCATGGCAGTGTCCTCAGTCCGGCAGCTTGGTGCCGAAGCGCAGCTGGTTGTGGTCGGGGTCGACGAGCAGGAACTCGCGCACGCCCCAGGGCATGCCGGCTATGGGCTTCACGGGCTTCACGCCCTTGGCGATGAAGGCGGCGTAGGTCGCGTCGACGTCCGGCACCCAGAAGTAGACGGCCCCGCCGGGCTGGCAATCGCCCGCATGGCCCGTCAGGAAGATCGTCTGGCCCTCGCGCGTGAGCTGCAGGAACAGCGGCAGGCCGGGCTCGAACTGGTGCTGCCAGTCGATGCTGAAGCCGAGTTGGTCGATGTAGAAGGCCTGTGCGCGCGCCGCGTCGGTCATACGCAGTTGCGGAATGACGGTTTGCGTGCTCATCGTGCGACGGCGGTAGGCGCGAGGTCTTGCGCACGCTTGATGGCGGCGTCGAACTGCGCGCCGAAGGGCGGGCGTTTCAGGTAGCGGCCCTTGCCTTGTTCGGCGCGAAGCTCGCCGCGGGCGAACACGACGCGGCCTTGCGCGATCGTGTGGCTGGGGATGCCGCGCACCGTGCGGCCCTCGAAGATGTTGAAGTCGTTCTTCGAGAACTGCGTCGTGGCGCTCAGCGTCTTGATGCCGGCCGGGTCCCACAGCACGAGGTCCGCATCGGCGCCCTCGGCGATGACGCCCTTGCGCGGGTACATGTTGAACAGCTTGGCCGCATTGGCCGACGTGATCGCGACGAACTCGCTGGGCGTGAGGCGCCCGGAGTTGACGCCTGCGTCCCACAGCACGGCCATGCGTTCCTCGACGCCGCCGCAGCCGTTGGGGATCTTGGCGAAGTTGTCCCTGCCCGCGGCCTTCTGCTCCGCGCAGAAGGTGCAGTGGTCAGTGGCCGTCGTGTGCAGCTGGCCGCTCTGCAGGCCGCGCCACAGGAACTCCTGGTGGATCTTGGGGCGGAAGGGCGGGCTCATCACGTAGGCGGCGGCCTTGTTGAAATCGGGGTCGCGGTAGACGCTGTCGTCGATCAGCAGGTGGCCGGCCAGCACCTCACCATAGACGCGCTGGCCGCGGGCGCGCGCCCGGGCGATGGCCTCGGCGCTCTCGACGCAGCTGACGTGCACGATGTAGATGGGCACCCCTAGCACGTCGGCGATCGCGATGGCGCGGTTGGCGGCCTCGCCCTCGACCATCGGCGGGCGCGACATCGGGTGGCCCTCGGGGCCGGTGATGCCCATCTTGGCGACCTCGGCCTGCAGCAGGTAGACCAGCTCGCCGTTCTCGGCGTGCACGGTCGGCATGGCGCCCAGTTCCAGCGCGCGCTTGAAGCTGTTCACCAGCGTCTCGTCGTCGCACATGATGGCGTTCTTGTAGGCCATGAAGTGCTTGAAGCTGTTCACGCCTTCGTCACGCACCAGCGTGCCCATGTCGTCGCTCACGCTCTGGTCCCACCAGGTCACGGCCACATGGAAGGCGTAGTCGGCCGCGCTCTTCTCCGCCCAGCCGCGCCAGGTGCGGTAGGCCTCCATCAGCGGCTGCTGCGGGTTGGGGATGACGAAGTCGATGATGCTGGTCGTGCCGCCGGCCAGCGCCGCCGCGGTGCCGGTGAAGAAGTCGTCCTGCGTGACCGTGCCCATGAAGGGCAACTGCATGTGGGTGTGCGGGTCGATGCCGCCGGGGATCAGGTACTGGCCGGTACCGTCCAGCGTCGTCGTGCCGGCCGGTGCCTCGCGCGCGGCGCGCTCGCCGATGGCGGCGATGCGGCCATCGACGCACAGCACATCGGTGCGGGATTCCGCGTCGGCGTTGACGACGATGGCGCCGCGGATCAACAAGGGAGAAGAGGTCACGTGGCGCTCCTTGTGAGCGGTTGGGGTTGCGTCTTGCCGGCCATCAACACGCCGTAGACGACGGCGGCCAGCGCCAGCCCGGCGAACCAGGCATAGGTGTAGATGGCCTTGAAGGCTGCGCCGACCTCGGGGAAGGTGGCCGGGAAGGCGGCGTTCAGGAAGCCCGGGATGTTGGGCGCCACGCCGACGGCGAAGGCGATGACGGCCGCCATGTTCCAGCCGCCGCGGTAGCTGTAGCGGCCACCCTCTCGGTAAAGGTCGTCGACCACCAGCTCGGTCTTGCGCAGCAGGTAGTAGTCGACGATGAGGATGCCCGCCACCGGCCCCAGCAGCGCCGAGTAGCCGATCAGCCAGGTGAAGATGTAGCCCTGGGTCGATTCGAGGATCTTCCACGGCATCATCGCGATGGCGATGCCGGCAGTGATGATGCCGCCCAGCTTGTAGCTGATGCGACCCGGCGCCAGCGCCGAGAAATCGTAGGCCGGGCCGACCAGGTTGGCCGCGAGGTTGACGCTGACGGTGTCGATGAGCAGCACGATGAGGGCGATCAGCACGGCCGCACCCGTCATGCGGCTGGCCAGGTCCACCGGGTCCCATAGCGCCTTGCCGTAGATGACCACGGTGGCCGACGTGACGAACACGGCGAGTGCGGCCAGCAATCCCATCGGCAGCGGCAGGCCGATGGCCTGGCCGACCAGCTGGTCGCGCTGGGTCTTGGCAAAGCGCGTGAAGTCGGGGATGTTCAGCGCCAGCGTGGCCCAGAAGCCCACCATCGCCGTCAGAGACGGCCAGAACACGGCCGAGAACTGGCCGGCCTTCTTGCCGCCTTCGACGAACTGCGAGGGCTGGTCCAGGATGGGCCCGAAGCCGCCGGCCTTGTCCCAGGCCCACCACAGCAGCACGAAGCAGATGACGATCTTGATCGGCGCGGTGTAGGTCTCCAGCTTGCGGATGGCCTCGATGCCGTGCACGACGAACCAGAACTGCAGCGCCCAGAACAGCAGGAAGCAGCCGAACTGCGCCGCGCTGATCCCCAGGCCCGGCAGCGGGTCGCCGCCCAGCGGATGGCCGATCAGCACGCCGGCCAGCGTGTAGATCATCTGCCCGCCGAACCAGGTCTGTATGCCGTACCAGCCGCAGGCGACCAGCGCGCGCAGCAGGGCCGGCAGCCGCGCGCCCCGCGTGCCGAACGAGGCGCGCGCCAGCACCGCATACGGGATGCCGTACTTGGCGCCGGCATGGCCGATCAGCAGCATGGGCACCAGCACGATGAGGTTGCCCAGGAACACCGTGCCGACCGCCTGGCCCCAGCTCATGCCCGACTCGATGAGGCTGGCCGCCAGCGTGTAGGCCGGGATGCACATGACCATGCCCACCCACAGCGCGGCGAAGTGGTACCAGCGCCAGGTGCGCTGAGCGGCCGTCGTGGGGATCAGGTCCGGGTTGCTCAGCGTGGGGTCGGTCATGGTGCGTCCTTGTGCTCAGTGGTGCATGTCGCATTTGCGGGCCGAGCGCCGGGCCGCTCCCAAGCCGGCCTGCCCTTGGCGATGTGCTCGTGGCTCGATGCCACGAGCATCGCCGTCCCCGCGGGGGACCGACCAGGCTCGCCGGCGTTCAGCAAGGCGAGAGTGGGCGAGGGGCTCACAGGTTCTGCGGGAAAGCAAATTGCGGGCCCTTGGGCGTGCTGTCGGGCCAGCGCTGCATCACCGCCTTGTGGCGCGTGTAGAAGCGCACCGCCTCGGGCCCGTAGGCGTGGTGGTCGCCGAACAGGCTGCGCTTCCAGCCGCCGAAGCTGTTGAAGGCCATGGGCACCGGCAGCGGCACGTTGACCCCCACCATGCCGACCTGGATGTGATGCACGAACTCGCGCGCCACATGGCCGTCGCGCGTGAAGATGGCCACGCCGTTGGCGTACTCGTTGGCTTCGATCAGCGCGATGGCGGCGGCCAGGTCGGGCACGCGCACGACGCACAGCACGGGGCCGAAGATCTCTTCCTGATAACAGCTCATCTCGGCAGACACGCCGTCCAGGATGGTGCCGCCGACGAAGAAACCGTCCTCATGGCCCGGCACGCGCAGGCCGCGGCCGTCGACCACCGCTTTCGCGCCCGCTTCGACACCTTCGCCGATCAGCCGCTCCACGCGCTGCTGCGAGGCGCGCGTGATCAGCGGGCCCATTTCGGCGCCTTGTTGATGGCCTTCGCCGATCTTCAGGGCCTTGACCTTGGGCGCCAGCGCGGCGACGAGCTTGTCGCCCACGTCACCTACCGCCACGGCCACCGAGATCGCCATGCAGCGCTCGCCGGCCGAGCCGTAGGCGGCGCCCATCAGTGCATCGACCGCGCCGTCCAGATCGGCGTCGGGCATGACGACCATGTGGTTCTTCGCGCCGCCCAGCGCCTGCACGCGCTTGCCGTGGGCGGTGCCGACCTTGTAGATGTGCTCGGCCACCGGCGTGCTGCCGACAAAGCTGACCGCCGCGATGCCGGGGTGGGCGAGGATGGCATCAACGATGTCCTTGTCACCCTGCACGACGCTGAACACGCCGTCGGGCAGGCCGGCCTCCTGCAGCCAGCGCGCCATCAAGAGCGAGGACGATGGGTCACGCTCGCTGGGCTTCAGGATGAAGGCGTTGCCGCAGCCGATGGCGATGGGGTACATCCACATCGGCACCATGGCCGGGAAGTTGAACGGCGTGATGCCGGCCACGACGCCCAGCGGCTGGCGCATGCTCCAGGCGTCCATGCCGCGGGCGATCTGCTCGGTGTATTCGCCTTTCAGCAGCTGCGGCATCGCGGTCGCGAACTCGACGACCTCGATGCCGCGGGCCACTTCGCCGATGGCGTCGGGCAGCGTCTTGCCGTGCTCGCGCACGATGGCCCCGGCCAGCAGCTCGCGGCGCTCCTGCAGGATGTGGAGGAACTTGAACAGCACGCGCGAGCGGGCCAGCGGCGGCGTCTGGCTCCAGGCCTTCGCTGCCTGCGTGGCGGAGGCGACGGCGGCGTCCAGGTCGGCCATGCTGCCCAGCAGCAGCTGGCCTTGCACCTGGCCGGTGGCGGGGTTGTAGATGTCCTGGTGGCGTTCACCGGTGCCGCGGCTGATCGCGCCGGCGATCCAGTGGCCGACTTCGTACTGACTCATGAATCGTCCTTCAGGCGCAGCTGGCGCGCATGGGGTTGTTCGGATGCGTCGTCCAGTTGGCGTAAGTGCCATCGATGACCCGCCCGGTGCGGGCATCGGTCTCGCCGGGCTGGAGCGCACGCATCGTGATGGTGCCAGGGACGGGGCAGATCGACACGCACAAGTTGCAGCCGACGCACTCGGCCTCGTTCACCTCGAAGTGGCGTTGGCCGTCTTTCATCGCCCAGATGGCCTGGTGCGACGTGTCCTCGCAGACGACGTGGCAGCGGCCGCACTGGATGCAGCTGTCCTGGTGGATGACCGCCTTCTCGACGTGGTTGAGGTTGAGCTGGTTCCAGTTCTTCACGGTGTGCACCGCGCGGCCGCGGAAGTCGTCCAGCGACGCATAGCCCTTCTCGTCCATGAAGTTGGACAGGCCCGAGCACATGTCCTGCACGATCTTGAAGCCATAGACCATGGCGGCCGTGCAGACCTGCACCGTGCCGCAGCCCATGGCGATGAACTCGGCCGCGTCGCGCCACGTCGTGATGCCGCCGATGCCGCTGATCGGCAACCCGGTCGTGGCCGGGTCGCGCGCGATCTCGGCCACCATGTTCAGCGCGATGGGCTTGACCGCCTGGCCGCAGTAGCCGCCGTGCGAGCCCAGGCCGTCGGTGACGGGGCTCATCGTCATGCGGTCCAGGTCCACGCCCATCACCGAGTTGATGGTGTTGATGAGGCTGACCGCATCCGCGCCGCCGGCATGCGCGGCGCGGGCCGGGAAGCGCACGTCGGTGATGTTGGGCGTGAGCTTGACGATGACCGGCATGCGCGTGTGCTTCTTGCACCACTCGGTCACCTGCTGGATGTACTCGGGCACCTGGCCGACGGCGGAGCCCATGCCGCGCTCGCTCATGCCATGCGGGCAGCCGAAGTTCAGCTCCACGCCGTCGGCGCCGGTGTCGGCCACCTTGGCGAGGATGTCCTTCCAGCTCTGCTCGTTCACGGGCACCATCAGCGACACGACCATCGCCCGGTCCGGGAAGTCGCGCTTCACTCTTGCAATCTCGTCCAGGTTGACCTGCAGCGGCCGGTCCGAGATCAGCTCGATGTTGTTGAAGCCGATGACGCGCCGGTCCTGGCTCCACAGCGTGGCGTAGCGCGGGCCGTTGACGTTGACGACGGGCGGGTCCTCGCCCAGCGTCTTCCAGACGACGCCGCCCCAGCCGGCCTCGAAGGCGCGACGCACGTTGACCTCCTTGTCGGTCGGCGGCGCCGAGGCGAGCCAGAAGGGGTTGGGGCTCTTGATGCCCAGGAAGTTGGTGCTCAGGTCAGCCATGGGCCACTCCCGTCAGTGCTGCGTGAATGGACTCGGCGGCGCGCTTGCCGTGCTCCACGGCCTCCACCGTCAGGTCGCGCCCGCCGAAGCGGCAGTCGCCACCGGCCCAGACGCGCGGGACGCTGGTGCGGAAGTCCGCGTCCGTGCGGATGCGCCCGCCCTGCAGTTCGACGGCCGGGCCGGCCGACTCGGCGACATAGGTCTGGCCAATGGCGCGCAGCACCATGTCGGCCTCGATGAAGAACTGCTCGCCGGTGTCGACCAGGTGGCCGCCGTCCAGCCGCGTCGCCGCGAAGCGCATGCCGCGCAGCACGCCGCCGCCGGCCTCGACGCCCAGGGGCCGTGCCCAGCAGCGAAGGGTCACGCCGCGCGTCTGCGCCCAGTGCTGCTCGTGCGTGGAGGCGGACAGCCCGTCCGGCCCGCGGCGGTAGACCATGGTCACCTGTTCGGCACCAAGCAGCCGGGCCTGCACGGCCGCGTCCACAGCCGTCATGCCGCCGCCGATGACGACCACCCTGCGGCCCACCGGCACGATCTCCGGCGCGCTCTGGCGCAACTCGGCGATGAAGTCCACCGCATTGCGCAAACCGGGCAGCTCGGGCTCGACGATGCCCAGCGCATTGACGCCGGCCAACCCCAGGCCGAGGAAGACCGCGTCGTGTTCGGCCAGCAGGCTGTCCAGCGTCATGTCGCGGCCGAGCCGCCAGTTCAGCTTCGGTGTGATGCCGCCGATGGACAGCAGCCAGTCGATCTCGCGCTGCGCAAAGCCGCCGGCGACCTTGTACGTCGCCAGCCCATATTCATTCAGCCCGCCGAGCTTGGCGTTGGCGTCGAACAGCACCACCTCATGGCCGCGCCGCGCCAGCCCATGCGCCGCGGCCAGTCCCGCCGGCCCGGCGCCGACGACGGCAATGCGCCGGCCGGTCGGCGCCGCGCGCTCGAACAGCGGCTTGGCGCCGGGGTTGGCGAAGTGGCCCTCCACCGCATAGCGCTGCAGCAGGCCGATCTCCACCGGCTTGCTCTCATGGGTGTTGCGCACGCAGGCCTGCTCGCACAGCACCTCGGTCGGGCAGACGCGGGCGCACATGCCGCCCAGCGGGTTGGCCGTCAGGATGGCTTCGGCCGCGCCGCGCACGTTGTCCTGCGCCACGCGCTGGATGAAGGCGGGGATGTCGATGCCGGTCGGGCAGGCCGTCTGGCAGGGCGCGGCATAGCAGTAGTAGCAGCGCTCGGCCTCGATCAGCGCCTGCGTGCGCTGCAGCGGCGGGTGGGCGTCAGCGAAGTTCTGCGCGTAGTCGGGCGGCGTGAGGCGGCCCGATTGGAGGTCGGCAAGGTCCACGGGAATCTCCGGGTGGAAAACAGCCAAACATTACTGCCCCGTAAAAATTGACCTAGACGTAAAAACCCGCAGCGCTCGCTTGGTGCGCCCCGTCAAAATCCGGTGCATGAACGAGACCGCCCCCGCCGTGCGCACCCCGCGCGCCGCCACCCTTCGCAAGCAGGAGGCCATCCTCGCCGAGGCCGAACGGCAATTCGCACGCTTCGGTTTTGAAGGCGTCAGCCTCGACAGCATCGCTGCCGCGCTCGACCTGTCGCGCCAGAACCTGCTCTACCACTGGCCCAGCAAGGAAGACCTTTACCGCGCCGTGCTCGACAGCGTCATGGGCGAGTGGATGGCCAACATGAACGCCATCACCGAGGCCAGCGAGCCCAAGGCCGCCATCGAGAGCTACGTGGCCGACAAGCTGCGCTTCAGCCGCGAGCGGCCCAGCGGCAACGCGGTCTTCACGCGCGAGATCATGGCCGGCGCGCCGCGCTATGCCGACGTGCTGAAGGCCCAGGTCATGCCGCTGCTGCACGCCGATGTGGCGCGCTTCGAGCGCTGGGCGGCCGAGGGTCTGATCCGGCGCCTGGACTTCACGCACCTGATGTTCCTGATCTGGTCCTCCACCCAGGCCTACGCCGATCTCGCGCCGCAGTTCTCGCTCTACATGGGCAAGCCCGCGCTGGACGAGGCCGACTTCGAGCGCGCCCGCGGGCTGATCACGCGCCTGATCTGGCGCAGCCTGGAAGTGTGAAGCCCCTCGTCCAGTCTCGCCCCGCGGCACGCGGGCAAGCCCGCCCGGTCCCCCCGGGGGGCGGCGATGCCTTCGGCCTCGCGCCGCAAGCATGTCGCCATGGCGGGCCGGCTTGGGAGCGGCCCGGCGCTCGGCCCGCGGGGTTCATGCGCCGCGCGCTGCTGCTGACGGCACTGGCCGTCGCCGGCATCGCGCAGGCGTCGCCACCCACGCTCGCCGCGCAACTCAAAGCCCAGGCCGACGCCTGGGACCGAGCCATCGTCGCCAAGGACCGCACTGCCATCGAGGCCAACATGGCCGACGACTTCCGCCAGATCGATGCGCGCGGCAATGTCGAGACCAAGGCCAGCTTCGTCGACGGGCTGGTCTCGCCGGACGTGGTGCTGCACCCCTATACGGTCGAGGACTTCGAGGTGCGCGTGTATGGCGACACCGCCCTGCTCAGCGGCCGCACGCGCATGACCGGCCGCTACCAGGGCCAGCCCTTCGACACGCACTACCGCTACATCGACGTCTACGTGAAGCGCGGCGGCGCGTGGCAGATCGTCAGCGTGCAGATCAGTCCCTTGGCCAGATGAGCCCCTCGCCCACGCTGGCCTCGCCGTACGCGGGCCAGCCTGGTCGGTCCCCCTGGGGGACGGCGATGCCTGCGGCGTTGAGCCGCAAGCACATCGCCCACGGGCCGGCTTGGGGCGGCCCGGCGCTCTGCCCGCGATCCCAGCCTGCCGCCGGGGCAAGGCGCGCGTTCAACGCCACCCCTTGTCCCTTGCGGCCTTTTCCTGCTCGGCGTTCAGCGCTTCACCGGCCATGGCGGCATCCACCGCGGCCAGCACCGTGGGTGGCAGGCTGCTGGCGGCCTGGCGCATGCCGCTCGGGGCCGCCGCGACGGCGGCCACCTGCTGCAGCGCCCAGGCGCCGTCGGGCTCGCGGCAGGCCAGGCCCGCCGCTGCCGCCGTCGAGAAGCTGCGGCACCAGCGCCCGTCCTTGGCCTTGAAGCTGAGCTGCACGGCCACCGCGCCGGTGGGCGCGCTGGCGAGCTGCCGGTCCAGCGCCTGGGCGATGGCGCCGGTGGCGACCAGCCGGTCCTGACCGTCCCCGACCGAAGGCGCCAGCCGCGTGCCGATCACGGTACCCAGCACCAGCGTCGCGGCCATGCCGCCCCAGGCGGCCCAGCTGTTCATGCCTTGACGGCGCGCGCGCGNNTGAGCCGGTCCGGCACGGGCTCCTTCAACACATCGTCGAAGGCGGCGGCCATGCGCTGGCGCTCGGCCTTCAACAGGTCTTCATCACTGCGGCTCATGGCCACTCTCCCAACAATTCCTGCAGCGCCTCGCGAGCGCGGGCCAGGCGGCTCGTCACGGTGCCGACCGGCACGCCCAGCGTCTCGGCAGCCTCCTGGTAGCTCAGGCCCTCGACCAACACCAGGCCGACGATGGTCCGGTGATCCTCGCTGAGCCTGGCCACGGCCTTGCGCACGAGGATGGCGTCGAGCTGCGATCCCGTGGCCGTGCCGTCGCCCACGTTGTCGCCGTCCTCCTCGGGCAGGAAGGTCTGGCCGCGCCGCTCGCGGGCGCGCAGTTCATCGATCCAGGCGTTCTGCATGATGCGAAACATCCAGCTGTCCAGACGCGTTCCAGGCGTCCACTGGTCGGTGCGGTTGAGCGCCTTCTCGACGGCGACCTGCACGAGGTCGTCGGCGTCTTCGCGGGAGTGGGCCAGCGTGCGGCCGAAACGGCGCAGCCGCGGCAGCAGGTTGGCGATCTCCTGGCGGAGTTCGGTCGGGGTTTCAGGCATCGATACACGGACAACGGACGAGGCGTGGATTTTCTTCCCGGCCTCGCTCGTTATCCTCACAAATCACCATGAAAACCTTCCTTGCCCTGTCGATGGCCGCCGCGCTGAGCCTGCCCGCCCAGGCCCAGCTGCGCCTGCCCCAGCTCCCCCAGCTGCCCGGCGTGTCGCGCCTGCCCGGCGTCGTCGACCGTGTGCTGCCGGCGCCGCTGCCCGAGCTGCTGTCGTCGACGACGCAGTTGCTGGACCTGCGCCTGACCACCGTGCGCGACCTGCTCAGCCGCCACCCGGACCTGATCGAGGCCGACCCCGCCGGTGAACCCATCCGCCGCCGCGAGTTGGTGCTGGTGTCGCCCAACGATGCGGCCCTCGCCGCCGCCGCGGCCCTGGGCCTGACCCGGCTGCGCGAGGAGGCCTGGCCGGAGCTGGACCTGCGCGAGGTCGTGCTGCGCGTGCCCGCCGGCCTGGACACGGCCGACGCGCTGGCCCGGCTGCGCGCGGCCCAGCCCGACCTGCAGGCGGATTTCAACCATCTCTATTCACGCAGTGGCGAGGTTGCAGCAGGCGCGGGCTCCGCGTCGGCCGCCCCGCGTGGCCCGGTGCGCGTCGGCCTCATCGACGGCGGCGTGGACCGCCGCCACGCGGCGCTGCGCCGGGTGGCCGGCGGCAGCTTCGGCTGCGGCGGCGCCGCCGTGCCCAGCGAGCACGGCACGGCGGTGGCGTCGTTGCTGGTCGGCCGCGACCGCGGCTTTGCCGGCGCGCTGGCACAGGCCGAGCTGTTCGCCGCCGACGTCTATTGCGACAAGCCCGACGGCGGCTCGGCCGAGGAGGTCGTGCGCTCGCTCGCCTGGATGGCGCGCGAGCGCGTCGCGGTCGTCAACGTGAGCCTGGTGGGCCCGCAGAACCGGCTGCTGGCGCAGGGCGTCGCGTCGCTGGTCCAGCGCGGCCATCTGCTGGTCGCGGCCGTGGGCAACGACGGCCCGGCCGCGCCGCCGCTCTACCCGGCGGCCTATGCCGGCGTCATTGGCGTGACGGGCGTGAACGCCGCGCGCCGCGTGCTGCCCGAGGCGGCGCAGGGGCCGCAGGTGATGTGGGCTGCACCCGGCGCCGAGATGGCCGTCGCCCGCAGCGGCGGCGGCTACGGCGTGGCGCGCGGCACCTCCTTCGCGGCGCCGCTGGTGGCTGGCCTGCTGGCGGCGGAGCTGCGCGAGCCGGACGTGGCCGCCGCCGCGGCTGCCGTCGAACGCTTGGCCGCAACGGCCGTGGACCTGGGCGCCCCGGGCCGCGACCCGGTGTATGGCCGTGGCCTGGTGGCCGAGGATCTGCGCGTCGTGCCGGAGCAACTGCAGGCGCGCCAGGCGCGCTAGAAACAAACCGTTGCACCTGGGCTGGGAAGGAAGTCGCGACGGGCCTCGTTGTGATCCATGAAAGGGCCGGAATGGCTGGCTCTTCAGACATCACCCGGAGGTCATCATGTTTGCAACCCGTCGCACCCAAGTTCTTCGCACCACGCTGAGCATTGCCGCCGTCGCGGCCGGCCTGCTCGCGGCCAACGCCCACGCCGGCCTGCTCGGCGGCGGTGCCGGTGGCGGCCTCACCGGTGGCCTGACCGGCGCGCTGTCGCCGCGCCAGCTCGACGTCGGCGGCAAGGTCGGTGGCAATGCCAGCGGCTCGGCCGACGGTTCGCTGGTCAAGGGCACGCTGGACAAGACCCAGGGCGCCGTGGGCGGCGCCAAGGACACCGCCGCCGCCAAGGTGGGCGAGGGCAAGACGGCCGTGCAAGGCCAGGTCGACGCCGCCAAGGGCGCCGTGGGCGAGGTGAAGTCCGGCGCCGCCGACAAGCTCGGCGAGCTGAAGACGGCCGGCCAGGGCGCCAAGGACTCGCTGGCCTCGACCGCGGGCAGCGTGGGCGGCAGCGCCGACGGCAGCGTGACCGGCGCACTCGGCGGCACGGCCAACGGCGCCAGCGGCAACCTGGCCGGCCAGGGCAGCGGCGCATTGAACGGCACGCTGAGTCGCGGCGAGACGCCGGCCGCGACGACGCCGGCCACCCCGGCTATGCCTGCGGCGCCCTCGGCAGCCACGCTGGCCGCTCCCGCGACGCCCGCCACGCCCGCCACGCCCGCCAAGCCTGCACCGCTGACGCTGGGCGGCAGCGCCAGCGGCAACGCCAGCAAGAAGGAGATCGGCGGCAGCGCCAGCGGCCAGGCCGCCGGCCGCAAGGGTCAGGCCGAGGGCAGCGCTTCGGCCCAGGCCACGCGCACCGACAACGGCGTCGCGCTGGACACCTCGGCCAGCGGTTCGGCCAAGCGCTGAACGGCGGCCGCGTTCAATGAACTGGGCGGCCTGCGTGCCGCCCTTTTCAATGCCCTCGCGTCAGAGCTTGAGCAAGGCGTCCAGGTTGACCCGCAGCTTCAGATCGGCCGGCGCGAGGCTGGCGGCGATGGCCTGCGAGGCCAGCCGGGTGTCGCGCGGCACCGGGTTGCTCAAAGGGCTGCCGCTCTTGCCGATGAGGGCGGCCACCAGCGGCTCGTTGGCGCTGAAGCCGCGCTTGAAGACGATGCCGACCTCGCCGTTGGCCAGGCGCACGATGGTGCCCGGCGGGTACAGGCCCACGGCCTTGATGAGGGCGGCGCCGGCTTCGTCGGGCTGGCCCAGCTCATCCAGGAACACGGCGCGGGCCGCGGCAGCGCCACTCATCGCGGTGCGGCTGCGGCGTGGCGCCAGGCGGGCGCCGAAGAGATCGATGCGGCGCAGCAGGCGGGCCAGCTTCTCGCCGTCGCTGCGCGCCGCCAGCGGGCCGGGGCCGGCCTCGTGGTGCAGGCGCACGGCCGTCAGCCACACCGGGTCGGTGACGCCGGCCTGCGCCAGCCGCTGCGCGGCGCGGTCGCCATGGGCGGCCAGGGCCTGGCGTTGCGCGGGCGTGGCCGGGCCGGCCTGGCTGGCGAGGCGGTCATGGGCGGTGCCGGCGCCGTAGTTCATCGTCAGCGCCGCGCCCTGCAGGGCTTCGCTCAGCGCCGGGTCCAGGTGCAGCTGCCGCGCGACCAGGTCGCACAGCAGCAGCGTCAGCAGCGCATGGCGGGCGCTGTAGTCGTCGAACTCCTGGCTGCTCTCGAACACCAACAGCATCAGCGTCGCGTCCGGATGCGCGTGCAGGCGCTTCAGCGCGGCGTCGCGCAGCTGGGCGACGCGGGCGGGGAAGTCGAGCGGCTCGGTCTCGCGCAACAGGCTGTGGGTGTGCAGCAGCAGGTCCGACCAGGCCTCGCGCGGGCCGAGCTCGACCTTGGACGCCAACGGCGCCTCCATGCGGAAGCTGGTGTCGGCCTTGGCGATGTCAGACAGCATGGCGTCCTGCATCACCAGGGTGTCCAGCCTGTGGGCCAGCGCGCGCTGGTATTCCAGGGTGTCTGCGCTCATCACCCACGCGCCGCCGTCGACCAGGGCGCGCACCAGCGGCGAGTCCCGCAAGACCTGACCGCGCGCGAACATCAGCTTGCCGGCCTCGTCGTAGATGTCGTACGGCAAGGTCATGCCCAGCCGCAGCGTGCGGGCGGGGAGGTGGAAGAGTTCGGAGGCGGCCATGGATCGGCGGATTCTGTAACGGCCTTCGGCGCGCGCGAGCCGCTCTTGCACGACGGCGAAGGGCCGGCTGCGTAGAATTCCCGGCTCATCCGAGGAGCGCTGCGAGGAGTTTCCCCAGGCTCGGATCGTTTAAACGGCGCTCATCGATCACACGTGCCATCGATGACCATCTCGCCGCCTCCCCTCAAGCTCTCCGGCCTCGAACCCGTCGCCATCGACGCCGGCAGCCTGTTCGTCAACATCGGCGAGCGCACCAACGTCACCGGCTCCAAGGCCTTCGCGCGCATGATCCTGGCCGGCCAGTTCGAGCAGGCGCTGGCCGTCGCGCGCCAGCAGGTCGAGAACGGCGCCCAGGTCATCGACATCAACATGGACGAGGCCATGCTGGACAGCCAGGCGGCCATGGTGCGCTTCCTGAACCTGATAGCCGGCGAGCCGGAGATCGCGCGCGTGCCGATCATGATCGACTCGTCCAAGTGGAGCGTCATCGAGGCCGGCCTGAAGTGCATCCAGGGCAAGGGCATCGTCAACTCCATCTCGCTGAAGGAAGGCGAGGACGAGTTCCGCCGCCAGGCCAAGCTCGTGCGCCGCTATGGCGCCGCGGCCGTCGTGATGGCCTTCGACGAACAGGGCCAGGCCGACACCTTCGCGCGCAAGACCGAGATCTGCGCGCGGGCCTACCGCATCCTGGTCGACGAAGTGGACTTCCCGGCCGAGGACATCATCTTCGACCCCAACATCTTCGCGATCGCCACAGGCATCGAGGAGCACGACAACTACGCGGTGGACTTCATCGAGGCCACGCGCTGGATCAAGCAGAACCTGCCGGGCGCCAAGGTGTCGGGCGGCGTGTCCAACGTGTCGTTCAGCTTCCGCGGCAACGAGCCGGTGCGCGAGGCCATCCACACCGTGTTCCTGTATCACGCCATCCAGGCGGGCATGGACATGGGCATCGTCAACGCCGGCATGGTGGGCGTGTACGACGACCTCGATGCCGAGCTGCGCGAGCGCGTGGAAGACGTGGTGCTGAACCGCCGCCCGGATGCCGGCGAGCGCCTCATCGAGATCGCCGACCGCGCCAAGAGCGCCGGCAAGGACGACTCGGCCCGCCTGGCCTGGCGGGCAGGCGATGTCAACCAGCGGCTGAGCCATGCGCTGGTGCACGGCATCACCGACTTCATCACCGAGGACACCGAAGAAGCCTGGCAGGCGATCTCGGCAAGGGGCGGCCGTCCCCTGCATGTCATCGAAGGCCCGCTGATGGCCGGCATGAACGTCGTCGGCGATCTGTTCGGCGCCGGCAAGATGTTCCTGCCGCAGGTGGTCAAAAGCGCCCGCGTGATGAAGCAGGCCGTCGCCCACCTGCTGCCCTACATCGAGGAAGAAAAACGCCTGCTCATCGAAGGCGGCGGTGATGCCAAGCCCAAGGGCAAGATCGTCATCGCGACGGTCAAGGGCGACGTGCACGACATCGGCAAGAACATCGTCACGGTGGTCCTGCAGTGCAACAACTACGAGGTCGTCAACATGGGCGTCATGGTGCCGGCCCAGGACATCCTCAAGAAAGCCAAGGAAGAGGGCGCGGACATCATCGGCCTGTCGGGCCTCATCACGCCCAGCCTGGAGGAGATGCAGCACGTGGCCGCCGAGATGCAGCGCGACGACTACTTCGCGTCGCGCCACATGCCGCTGCTGATCGGCGGCGCGACGACCAGCCGCGTGCACACCGCCGTGAAGATCTCGCCGCACTACGACGGCCCGGTCGTCTACGTGCCCGACGCGTCGCGCGCCGTGGGCGTGTGCACGGAGCTGCTCAGCGACGACCGCGCCGCGGCCTACGTCGCCGAGCTGAAGGCCGACATCGAGAAGACCCGCCAACTGCACGCCAACAAGAAGCAGACGCCGCTGGTGACGCTGGCCGCCGCACGCGCCAACAAGGCGGTGCTCGACCTGGCCCGCGTGGCTCCCGCGCCCAAGTTCACCGGCCGCCGCGTGCTGAAAAACCTGGACCTGGGCGAGCTGGCTCGCTACATCGACTGGGGCCCGTACTTCCAGACCTGGGACCTGGCCGGGCCCTATCCCGCCATCCTGGACGATGCGGTCGTCGGGGTCGAGGCGCGCAAGGTGTTCGCCGACGCGCAGGCCATGCTGAAGAAGATCATCGACGGCCGCTGGCTGCAGGCGCATGCGGTCTTCGGCCTCTACCCCGCTGCACGCGTGAACGACGACGACATCGAGATCCGCAGCGAGCCGCCGATGGTCTGGCACGGGCTGCGCATGCAGAGCGAGCGCCCGGTCGTCGAAGGCGTGAAGCGGCCCAACCGCTGCCTGTCCGACTTCGTCGCGGAGCAGGGCGACCACATCGGCCTGTTCGCGGTCACCGCGGGCCTGGGCGTCGACAAGAAGGAGGCCGACTTCCTGGCGACGCACGACGACTACTCGGCCATCATGCTCAAGGCCCTGGCCGACCGCCTGGCCGAAGCCGCCGCCGAATGGCTGCACGAGCGCGTGCGCCGCGAGTTCTGGGGTTATGCGCCGGCCGAAGCGCTGAGCAACGAAGCGCTGATCGCCGAGAAGTACCAGGGCATCCGGCCGGCGCCCGGCTACCCAGCCTGCCCGGACCACCTCTCCAAGCGCGACCTGTTCCGTGTGCTCGGTCCGGAAGAGATCGGCATGGGCCTGACCGACAGCATGGCCATGACGCCGGCGGCCAGCGTCAGCGGCTTCTACCTGGCCCACCCTGATGCGGCCTACTTCAACGTCGGCCGCATCGGCGACGACCAGCTGGCCGACTGGGCCGCGCGCTGCGGCCTGGCCGAGGCCGACGCGCGCCGGGCGCTGGCGCCGTTGCTCGGATGACACGCCGGCCGCGGTGGGCGGCCGACTTGTAACCGAAGCGGCGCCGTCCTACAGGGCGGGTCATTTGGCGGCGGCATGCTGCGGGCATCGTGAATCACATCGGAGCCCCCATGTCGACCCCTACCCCCGTCAAGTCCACCCAGATCGTCGCCGGCGTGGCCGTCGTGCTGGCACTGCTCGGCGGCGCCTACGCAGTGGGCCGTTCGCAGGGCGTCGGCACCGAGACTCCCGTCGAAGCCCCGGCCGCAGCGGCCCCCCAGAAGATCGAGCCGGCGCCGCAACGCCTGGCCAGCGCCGAACCGGCACGTGAAGCCCGGCCGGCGCCTGTCGAGCGTGAAGCCCGGCCTGCGCCAGTGGAACGCGAAACCCAGCCCGCGCTGTGCGCCAGTTGCGGACGGGTGACCGATGTGCACACCGAGACGCGCCAGGGCAAGGCCAGCGGCGTCGGCGCGGTGGGCGGTGCCGTCGTCGGCGGTCTGCTGGGCAACATGGTCGGCGGCGGCACCGGCAAGAAGATCGCCACCGTCGGCGGCGCGGTCGCCGGCGGCTATGCCGGCAACGAGATCGAGAAGAACCACAAGACCTACACCGTCTGGATCGTGCAGGTGAAGGAGCGTGACGGCCGCCTGCGCCGCTTCGAGCGCAGCGCCGACCCGGGCCTGCGCGTGGGCGACGAAGTGCGCCTGACCGAGAACGGTTTCGTGCGCTCCTGAGCTCAGCTCGCGGCAGCGCCCGACAACCCGCGCCGCAGCTGGATCGCTTCGGCCACATGGGCCGGCGCGATGACCGCGGCACCGGCCAGATCCGCCACCGTGCGGGCCACGCGCAGCACGCGGTGGAAGCTGCGCGCCGACCAGCCCAGGCGCTCGGCCGAGCGCTCCAGCAAGGCCTTGGCGGCGGCATCCAGCACGGCGTGTGTCGCCAAATCCTGAGCCTGCAACAGCGCGTTGGCCACGCCCTGCCGCACAACGGCGCGTTCCCGTGCCGCGGCCACCCGTTCGGCGACCACAGCGCTGGATTCGCCCATTGCCAGGTCTTGCAGCTCGCGCGGCGGGATCACCGAAACCTCGATGAGCAGGTCCAGCCGGTCCAGGAAGGGCCCGCTGAGCCGGCCCTGATAACGCGCCACCTGATCGGGGGTGCATCGGCAGGCCTTGAGCGGGTTGCCCAGGTGGCCGCAAGGGCAGGGGTTCATCGCCGCGACGAGTTGGAAGCGGGCGGGGAATTCTGCCTGCCGCGCCGCGCGTGAAATGAGAATGCGGCCGGTCTCCAGCGGTTCGCGCAGGGCTTCGAGGGCGGCGCGCGGGAACTCGGGCAGCTCGTCCAGGAACAAGACACCATGCTGGGCCAATGAGATCTCGCCTGGCCGCGGCGGCGAGCCGCCACCCACCAGTGCCACGCTCGACGCCGAATGATGCGGCGCCCGAAAAGGCCGCTGCCCCCAGCGCGAAATGTCGAACTGGCCGGCCAGGCTGAGCACGGCGGCGGATTCCAGCGCGGCTTCGTCATCCAGCGGCGGCAGCAACCCGGGCAGGCGCTGGGCGAGCATGGATTTGCCGGTGCCGGGCGGGCCCGTCATCAGCAGCGAGTGGCCGCCAGCGGCGGCGATCTCCAGCGCCCGCTTGGGGGCAGCCTGGCCCTTGATGTCGGCAAGGTCGGGCAGGCCGCTTTGCTTCTCGCGGGGCAACGCGGCCGCGCGCGGCAAGCCCTCGCCATCGGGCTGCAGTGCGGCGACGACATCCAGCAGGTGCCTGGCCTGCCGCACGGTGAGGCCGTCGACCAGGGCCGCCTCCGCCGCGCTGGTTTCGGGGAGCAGCAGTTCGCGGCCGGCGCCGTTCTGCCGCAAGGCCAGCGCCATCGCGAGCGCACCGCGAACCGGGCGCAGTTCGCCGGCCAGCGACAACTCACCCGCGCATTCGAAACGTGCCAGCTTGGCGGCGTCGATCTGGCCGTTGGCGGCAAGCAGGCCCAGGGCCATGGGCAGGTCGAAGCGGCCCCCCTCCTTCGGCAGGTCGGCGGGCGCCAAATTGACGGTGATCCTTTTGTTCGTGGGGAAGGACAACCCACTGTTCTGCAGCGCCGCGCGGACGCGCTCGCGGGCTTCCTTGACCTCCGTGTCCGCGAGGCCCACGACGGTGAAGCTCGGCAGGCCGTTCGCGAGATGGACTTCCACGGTGACCGGCGCGGCGGCGAGGCCGTCGAGGGCGCGGGAGTGGACGGTGGCGAGGGACATGGTGGCAGGGCGCGTCGCGAGGCCCGCAGCATAGTGCGGCGCCCGGGGTGCCGTTGCCTGACAAGCCGGGCCGGCCGCGACGCATCTCAGACCTGCCCGCCCCGATCCAGGGCCGTCGCACCCGAATGGTGCTTTCATCGGTGCCGCGCAACCAAGTTTGGTGCAAATTCCGCCTTCATCCTGGGCGCTGGCGGCCCAGATTCGTGCGGTGTGCCGAGGCGGGGCCTTGGCACGGAAGCTGCAGTTAACGCCCGACTGCCCTTCCCAACTGAAACAGGAGCCCCGCATGAAGTCGTCCCTTTCGCTGCTCGTCCTGGCGTTGTCCACGGCGCTGCCGGCCTTCGCTGCCGATGAGCCGGATCCGCTGTCGTTCAACGTCGGCGCGGTCAGCGAATACCGCTACCGCGGCATTTCGCAGAGCCGCCTGAAGCCGGCCCTGCAGGGCGGCATCGACTACGCGTCCCCGAGCGGCTTCTATGTCGGCACCTGGGCCTCGACCATCAAGTGGATCAAGGACATCCCGGGTGGTGACGCGGATGTGGAGATCGACCTCTACGGCGGCTACAAGACCGAGGTCGCCTCGGGCCTGACGCTGGACGTTGGCGGCCTGTACTACCTCTATCCGAGCAACAAGCTCAAGAACGTGCCTGGTTTCGCCAACGCCAACACGTTCGAGGTCTATGGCGCGCTGACCTTCGGCCCCGTCACGGCCAAGTATTCGCACAGCACGACCAACCTGTTCGGCAACGCCAACAGCAAGAACTCGAGCTACTTCGACGTGTCGGCCACCTTCGACGTCGGCGGCGGCATGACGCTGACCCCGCACGTGGGCCACCAGACCGTCAAGAACCTCGCCGTCGCGTCCTACACCGACTATTCGCTGACGCTGGCCAAGGACTTCTCCGGCCTGGTGCTCAGCGGCGCCGTCATCGGCACCGATGCCGACAAGACCTTCTACGCCAGCCCGGCCAACGGCAAGTTCCTGGGCAAGACCACGCTGGTGGTCGGCGTGAAGAAGACCTTCTAAGAAGCACTGGAGTTCGACATGAAACTGATCACTGCCGTCATCAAGCCCTTCAAGCTCGACGAGGTGCGTGAGGCCTTGAGCGCCATCGGCGTGCAGGGCTTGACGGTCACCGAGGTCAAGGGCTTCGGCCGCCAGAAGGGCCATACCGAGCTGTACCGCGGCGCGGAATACGTCGTCGACTTCCTGCCCAAGGTCAAGATCGAGGCGGCAGTGAATGACGACGTCGTCGAGCGCGTCATCGAGGCCATCGAGTCCTCGGCCCGCACCGGCAAGATCGGCGACGGCAAGATCTTCGTGTCGCCGCTGGACCAGGTCGTCCGCATCCGCACCGGCGAAACCGGCAATGACGCGCTCTGACGCGTCGCATAACAACCGTTTGGAGAGCACTCAAATGAAGAAACTCCTTGCCGGCCTCGCCCTCGCGGCGGGCCTGCTCGCGCCGGGCGCCTGGGCCCAGGATGCGGCCTCCGCGCCGGCCGCCAGTGCGGCTACGGCCACGGCCGCTGCCGTGGTCGACGCCGCTTCCGCTCCGGCGGCGGCCGCGCCGGCCGAGGCGGCGTCCGCCGCAGCCGCGCCTGCGCCCGTGCCCAACAAGGGCGACACCGCCTGGATGATGCTGTCCACGCTGCTCGTCATCATGATGACGGTACCGGGCCTGGCGCTGTTCTACGGCGGCCTGGTGCGCAGCAAGAACATGCTGTCGGTGCTGATGCAGGTGATGGTCGGGTTCTCGCTGATCGTCGTGCTGTGGGTGCTGTACGGCTACAGCTTCGCGTTCACCGAGGGCAACAAGTTCATCGGCGGCACGGACCGGCTGTTCATGAAGGGCATCTGGGACAACGTCGCCGGCACCTTCGCGAACGCGGCCACCTTCAGCAAGGGGGTCTACATCCCCGAGATCGTCTTCGCGGCCTTCCAGGCGACCTTCGCCGGCATCACCGCCTGCCTGATCATCGGCGCCTTCGCCGAGCGCATGAAGTTCTCGGCCGTGCTGGCCTTCCTGGTGCTGTGGTTCACGTTCAGCTACCTGCCGATCGCCCACATGGTCTGGTTCTGGATGGGCCCCGACGCCTACGCCAGCGCCGCCGTGGCGGACGAGATGAACAGCAAGGCGGGCATGCTCTGGCAGTGGGGTGCGCTGGACTTCGCCGGCGGCACGGTGGTGCACATCAACGCCGCAGTGGCCGGCCTGGTGGGCGCCTACATGGTGGGCAAGCGCGTCGGCTACGGCCGCGAGCAGTTCACGCCGCACAGCCTGACGCTGACCATGGTCGGTGCCTCGCTGCTGTGGGTGGGCTGGTTCGGCTTCAACGCCGGCTCCGCGCTGGAAGCCAACGGCTTCGCCGCGCTGGCCTTCATCAACACGCTGGCTGCCACGGCTGCCGCCGTGCTGGCCTGGTGCGTGGGTGAGGCGCTGCTCAAGGGCAAGGCCTCGATGCTGGGCGCCGCGTCGGGCGCCGTCGCCGGCCTCGTCGCCATCACGCCCGCCGCCGGCAACGTCGGCGTCGGCGGTGGCCTGGTGATCGGCCTGGTGGCTGGCTTCGCCTGCCTGTGGGGCGTGACCGGCCTGAAGCGCATGCTGGGTGCGGACGACTCGCTGGACGTCTTCGGCGTCCACGGCGTCGGCGGCATCGTCGGTGCGCTGCTCACCGGCGTGTTCGCTTCGCCCAACCTCGGCGGCCCCAGCGCCATGGGCGACTGGGTCACCGCGACCATGATCGCGCCGGACGCCTTCTCCATCGGTGGCCAGTTCCTGACCCAGGCCAAGGCCGTCGGCGTGACCATCGCCTGGTCGGGCATCGTCTCGGTCATCGCCTACAAGCTGGTGGACCTGACCATCGGCCTGCGCGTCACCGAAGAGGAAGAGCGCGAAGGCCTGGACATCTCCTCGCACGGCGAGACGGCGTACCACAAGTAATCGACCGCAGCCGCAGCGCCGAGCCGCCCCCAGTGGGCGGCTTTTTTCATGCGCCGCCGGATTTCGAATAATCGCCCGCCATGAACCTCCGCTTTGTCGAGGCCTTTCACTGGGCCGTTTCCCTGCGCAGCATCACCCGGGCGGCGGAGAAGCTGCACATCACGCAGTCCGCGCTGTCGGCCCGCATCGCCGCGCTGGAGGAGGAACTCGGCGTGGTGCTGCTGGACCGGCGCGACAAGCAGTTCCGCCTGACCATGGCCGGCCAGCGTTTCGACGTGCTGGCCCAGCGGCTGCTGGAGATGCAACGCCAGGTGAAGGAGGAGATGGGCGGCAACGCCGCACGCCCGGTGGCGCTGCGCATCGGCGCCATCGAGTCGGTCGTGCACAGCTGGCTGACCGACTGGCTGCAGCAGATGCGGACGGCCAACCCGGACTTCGAGCTGGAGCTGACGGTGGAAACCTCGCCGGTGCTGGTCGACCAGGTCCGGCGCGGCGCCCAGGACCTCGTTTTCGCCGCCATCCCCGCCAGCGACGGCGGCGGCGTCCGCACCCGCCCCATGCCGGCCATGGCCATGAGCTTCGTCGGGCACCGGGAGCTGCACACGCGGCGGCGCTACTCGCTGGCGGACCTGGCCGGGCAGGACTTGCTGACCTTCCAGCGCGGCTCGCAGCCGCATCAGGCGCTGCTGCAGCTCTACCAGGAGTCCGGCCTGCCGCTGCCGCGGGTGCATGCGGTGTCATCGATCTCCGCCATGGTGCGGCTCGTCGAGGGCGGCTTCGGTGTCGCCACGCTGCCGCTGGCCGCCGTGCAGCCGATGACGCGCCGCGCCCCGCTGGTGGTCCTGCGCAGCGACGTTGAACTGACGCCGCTGCCCATCCACGCCAGCTATCGCGAGGACCCCACGTCCCGCCTCGCCGAAAGCGTGCTGGACTCCGCCATCGCGCACGTCACCGCAGGCGCCAAAGCGAAGGTCGGGAAAGTCCGGATGCCAGCGGTGCGCTGAATCGACTAGCAAATCCGCCGTTGTCCTCATCGATTTTTTCGATGGAAGGCGACTGAAATATTGCGTTGGATGGACGAGGCTTCGGAATCCCAGAATGCGTCGCAACGCCGCTTGCCATGCGGCCTGTGACCCGGAGACCCGATGCCAGACCTCGCCCTTTCTTCCGCTGCAACAGCCTTGCAGATCCGTCGCGCGTCGCGCGCCGGCGTGCTCACCGGGCACACCAGCGGGCTGGCTGCGGCGCATGTGCAGGCCAACCTCGCCATCCTGCCCGCCGCGCAGGCCGCCGACTTCCAGCGCTTCTGCGACCTGAACCCGCAGGCCTGTCCGCTGCTGGCGGTGACGTCGCCCGGCGACACCGCCGTGCCGGCGCTGGGCGCCGACCTGGACCTGCGCAGCGACGTGCCGCGCTACCGGGTCTGGCGTGACGGCGAGCTTGTCGACGAGCCCAACGACGTGGGCCGCTGGTGGCGTGACGACCTCGTCACGTTCGCCATCGGCTGCTCCTTCTCGTTCGAGCATGCGCTGCTGGCCGAGGGCATCGCGCTGCGCCACGTGGAGCAGGGCCGCAACGTGGCCATGTACCGCAGCGCGATCCCGACGCGCGCGGCCGGGCCGTTCCATGGGCCGACGGTCGTGTCCATGCGCCCGCTGCGCGCCGCCGACGCCATCCGTGCGGTGCAGATCACCTCGCGGCTGCCGCAGGTCCATGGCGCGCCGCTGCACATCGGCGACCCGTCGCTGATCGGCATCCACGACCTGGCCCGGCCCGACTACGGCGACGCCATCGAGCTCCGGCCTGACGAACTGCCGGTGTTCTGGGCCTGCGGCGTGACGCCGCAGGCTGCCATCGCAACCGCCCGGCTGCCGTTCTGCATCACCCATGCACCGGGTCACATGCTGGTGACCGACCTGCTCAATCGCGAGCTGCTCGGCCACTGATCCACACCCACCAACCGGGACCGACACCATGTGGCTTCAACACACCACGCCCGCGGAGCGGCGCACGCTGACCGCCACCTTCGCCGGCTACGCCGTCGATGGTTTCGACTACATGATCTACACCTTCCTCATTCCCACGCTGATCATGGCCTGGGGCATGAGCAAGGCCGAGGCCGGCTACATCGCCACCGGCGCGCTGCTCACGTCCGCCGTGGGCGGCTGGGCGGCCGGCGTGCTGGCCGATCGGTTCGGCCGCGTGCGCGTGCTGCAGTGGACGGTGCTGTGGTTCGCGGCCTTCACCGCGCTCAGCGGCTTCACGTCGTCGTTCGAGCAGCTCTTCTTCACGCGTGCCATGCAGGGCTTCGGCATGGGCGGCGAATGGGCCGTGGGCTCGGTGCTGATCGCCGAGTCCATCAACGCCCGGCATCGCGGCAAGGCCTCGGGCCTCGTGCAGAGCAGCTGGGCGGTCGGCTGGGCCGCCTCGGCGCTGGCCTTCTGGGGCATGTATTCGGTGCTGCCGGCCGAGACCGCCTGGAAGGTGTTGTTCTGGATCGGCATCCTGCCCGCCTTCCTCATCCTCTACATCCGCCGCAACCTCGACGAGCCGGCCGTCTACCGCGCCGAGCGCGAGCGCGTCCAACGCACCGGCCAGCGCAGCAGCTTCCTGCGCATCTTCTCGCCCGCGTTGCTGCGCCAGACGCTGCTGGCCAGCCTGCTGGCCGCCGGCATGCAGGGCGCCTACTACTCCGTCACCACCTGGCTGCCCACCTTCCTGAAGACCGAGCGCCACCTGTCCGTGCTCGGCACCAGCGGCTACCTGCTGGTGCTCATCGGCGGCTCCTTCGCCGGCTACCTGACGAGCGCCTGGCTCAGCGACGCCATCGGCCGGCGGCGCTGCTTCATCCTGTTCGCGGTGATGGGCGGCGCACTGGTGCTGAGCTACACGCAGATGCCCATCACCGACGGCGTGATGCTGGTCCTCGGCTTCCCGCTCGGCTTCTTCCTGTCGGGCATCTTCTCCGGCATGGGCGCCTTCCTTTCGGAGCTGTTCCCAAGCGACGTGCGCGGCTCCGGCCAGGGCTTTTCCTACAACTTCGGCCGTGCCGTCGGCGCGATCTGCCCGGCGCTGATCGGCCATTTCAGCACCACCCACCCGCTTGGGCAGACGCTCGGCTGGATGGCCGCGCTGTGCTACGGCGTCGTCATCGTGGCCGCCCTCGCGCTGCCCGAGACCCGCGGCCGCGAACTGCTGCCCGCCACGGCCTGAGCGCCTCCCCTTCTCGACTCTGTCAGGACCCCTTCGATGCAATCCCCTCCCGCCTCCGACCGCTGGCAGTTCTGGATCGACCGCGGCGGCACCTTCACCGACCTGGTCGGCCAGGCCCCCGACGGCACGCTGCACACCCTCAAGCTGCTGTCCGAGAACCCGGAGCAGTACCGCGACGCCGCCGTCGAGGGCATGCGCCGCCTGCTCGGGCTGCAGCCCGGCGAGCTGATCACCGCCGAGCGCGTGGCGTGCGTGAAGATGGGCACGACGGTCGCCACCAACGCCTTGCTGGAGCGGCGCGGTGACCGCACGCTGCTGGTCACGACCGCCGGCTTCCGCGACGCGCTGCGCATCGCCACGCAGGCCCGGCCACGCCTGTTCGAGCGCCACATCCAGCTGCCCGAGCTGCTGTACGAGCGCGTCGTCGAAGCCCGCGAACGCTGCGACGCCCAGGGGCGGGAGATCGAGCCGCTCGACGAGGCCGCGCTGCGCGGCGAGCTGCAGGCCGCCCACGACGCCGGTCTGCGCGCCTGCGCCATCGTCTTCCTGCATGGCTGGCGCGCGCCGGCCCATGAGCTGGCGGCCAAAGCGCTGGCGCTCGCGGTCGGCTTCACGCAGGTGTCGGTGTCCCACGAGGTCAGCCCGCTGATCAAGTTCGTGCCGCGTGGCGACACCACCGTCGTGGACGCCTATCTCAGCCCCATCCTGCGCCGCTACGTGGAGCAGGTGGCTAGCCAGATGCCGGGCGTGCAGCTGTTCTTCATGCAGAGCTCCGGCGGCCTGACGGCGGCCAGCCGCTTCCAGGGCAAGGACGCCATCCTGTCCGGCCCCGCGGGCGGCATCGTCGGCATGGTGCGCACCGCGCAGGCGGCCGGGCATGGCAAGGTCATCGGCTTCGACATGGGCGGCACGTCCACCGACGTGAGTCACTTTGCCGGCGAGCTGGAGCGCGCCTTCGACACCGAGGTGGCCGGCGTGCGCATGCGGGCGCCCATGATGAGCATCCACACCGTGGCCGCAGGCGGCGGCTCGGTCATCCGCTTCGATGGCGCGCGGCTGCGGGTGGGCCCGGAGTCCGCCGGCGCCAACCCCGGCCCGGCCAGCTACCGGCGTGGCGGCCCGTTGGCCACGACCGATGCGAACGTCATGCTCGGCCGCATCCAGCCGGCCCATTTCCCACGCGTGTTCGGGCCGGCCGCCGATCAGCCGCTGGACCGCGAGGTCGTGCAGCAGCGCTTCGCCGAACTCGCCGAGGCGATGAGCCGCGCCGGCACCCCGTCCACGGCCGAGGAGGTCGCGGCCGGCGCGCTGCAGATCGCCGTCGGCGCGATGGCCAACGCCATCAAGCGCATCTCCGTCGCGCGCGGCTACGACGTCACGGGCTACACGCTGCAGTGCTTCGGCGGCGCGGGCGGCCAGGCGGCCTGCCTCGTCGCCGACGCCCTCGGCATGACGCGCATCCTGGCCCACCCCCTGGCCGGCGTGCTCAGCGCCTACGGCATGGGCCTGGCCGACCAGACCGCCATGCGCGAGGCCTCCGTCGAGCGCGAGCTGGACGACGCCGGCCTGGCCGCAGCCCGCGCGCTGGCCGGGCAGTTGGCCGAGCAGGCCTGCGCCGAGCTGGCCGGCCAGGGCGTGCCGGCGAACGCGCTGCGCACGGTGGCCCGCGCCCAGCTGCGCTACCAGGGCACCGACACGGCGCTGGGCTGCGTGCTGCCGCTCGGCGAACCGGCGCGGCAGGCGATCGCGGCGCTGCGCGATGCTTTCGAGGTCGGCTACCGGCAGCGCTTCGCCTTCCTGATGCCCGACCGTCCCCTCGTCATCGAGGCGGTCTCGGTGGAGGCGCTGGCCGCCGGCGCCGAGCTGGCACCGCGGCCACAGCCGGCGCCAGTGCCCAGGCACCAGCCGCTGCCGCTGGAGCGCGTGCGCATGTACTGCCTGGCCGACGGCCAGCCCGCCGGCTGGCGCGAGGCCGAGCTGCACCAGCGCGAATTGCTGGCGCCTGGCGCAAGCATCGCCGGCCCTGCCGTCATCGCCGAGCGCAACGCCACGACCGTGGTCGACCCCGGCTGGCAGGCCGAGCTGCAGCCCGGCGGCGAACTGCTGCTCACCCGCGTTCAGGCACGCACGACGCGCCGAGCGCTGGGCACCGAGGCCGACCCCGTCATGCTGGAGGTGTTCAACAACCTCTTCATGAACATTGCCGAGCAGATGGGCCTGCGGCTGCAGAACACCGCCCACTCCGTCAACATCAAGGAGCGCCTGGACTTCTCCTGCGCGCTGTTCGACGCCCAGGGCCAGCTGATCGCGAACGCGCCGCACATGCCGGTGCACCTGGGCTCGATGAGCGAGTCCATCCGCTCGGTGATCCAGCGCAACGCGGGCATGCGCCCGGGCGACGTCTACGTGCTGAACGACCCCTACCACGGCGGCACCCACCTGCCCGACATCACGGTCGTCACGCCGGTCTTCCTCGACGGCGACGCACGGCCCCGGTTCTTCGTGGCCAGCCGCGGCCACCATGCCGACGTGGGCGGCATCACGCCCGGCTCCATGCCGCCGTTCTCCCGATCCATCGCCGAGGAGGGCGTGCTGATCGACAACTTCAAGCTCGTCGAAGCCGGCCGGCTGCGCGAGGCGGAGCTGCTGGCGCTGCTGGCGAGCGGCCCGCACCCCAGCCGCAACCCGGCACAGAACCTCGCCGACCTGCGCGCCCAGGTGGCGGCCAACGAGAAGGGCGTGCAGGAGCTGCAGGCCATGGTGGCCCAGTTCGGCCGCGAGACCGTGGCCGCCTACATGCAGCATGTGCAGGACAACGCCGAGGCGTCGGTGCGCCGCGTGATCTCCGTGCTGAAGGACGGCCGGTTCACGCTGCCGCTGGACAACGGCGCCGAGATCCACGTGAGCGTGCGCGTCGACGCCCAGGCGCGCAGTGCGGTGGTCGACTTCACCGGCACCAGCGCCCAGCTGCCCAACAACTTCAACGCGCCCCGGTCCATCACCATGGCCGCCGTGCTCTACGTCTTTCGCACGCTGGTGGACGACGCCATCCCGCTCAACGCCGGCTGCCTCAAGCCCATCGAGGTCATCGTGCCGGAGGGCTGCATGCTCAATCCGACGGCGCCGGCGGCGGTCGTGGCGGGCAATGTCGAGACCTCGCAGTGCGTCACCAACGCACTCTACGGCGCGCTCGGCGTCATGGCCGCGGGCGGCTGCACGATGAACAACTTCACCTTCGGCGACGCCCGGTACCAGTACTACGAAACCATCTCCGGCGGCTCGGGCGCCGGCCCGGGCTTCGACGGCACGCCGGTCGTGCAGACGCACATGACCAACTCGCGCATGACCGACCCGGAGGTGCTGGAGTTCCGCTTCCCCGTTCGGCTGGACAGCTACGCCATCCGGCCCGGCACGGGCGGCGCCGGCCAGTGGCGCGGCGGTGACGGCGGCGAGCGCCGGCTGCGCTTCCTGGCCCCGATGACCGCCTCCATCCTCAGCAACGGGCGCGAGCATCCGGCCTTCGGCCTGGCCGGTGGCGCGGCTGGTGCGCCGGGCGAAAACCGCATCGAGCGCGCCGACGGCCGCGTCGAGATGCTGGGCCACATCGGCCAGGCCGACATGGCGCCCGGCGACGTCTTCGTCATCCGCACACCGGGTGGGGGCGGGTACGGGCCGGGCGGCTGACCCGCGCTGGCCGCCCGCTTATGCTGGCGGCGATGGACGTGATCACCCTTCTCATGGCGGTGCTGGTCAACGCGCTGCTGATGAGCCTGGCGCTGGTGGTCGGCGTCGGCATCCGTGCGCGCAGCGGCCTGCAGGCCTGGCAGTTCATGCTGCTGGGGCAGGCCGCCGGCTTCACGCTGCTGATCGCGGCGACGCTGGTGCTGCCGCGCCTGCTGGCGACGCTCGGGGTCACGGCCCTGAGCGCGTCGGCCTCGGCGATGGTGCTGACGGCCTGCCGCTTCCTGAGCCTGCCGGTGCCCCGGCGTTGGCTGGTGGTGGTGCCGTTGCTGCTGGGCGTCGCGCATTTCGCCGTGCTGCCGGACCAGGTGCTCGCGACCGGGGTCGCCAACCTGACCATCGGCGCGCAAGTGCTCTGGGGCAGCTGGCTGCTGCTGCGGGGCGCCGGCGGGGTGCGCTGGCGCTGGCTGTGCGGCGTGGCCGCGGCCGCCAACGGCGTCATGACGCTCGCCCGCGCCGTGCTGGTGCTGGGCTGGCCGGCGGTCTATCCGAACTTCATCACGCCGCATCCGCTCAACCTCACGTCGTTGTTGCTGCTGAATGCCAGCCTGGTGCTGGGCACCATGGGATTCCTGCTTGCCCACCGCGATGCCGCCGAGCAGGCGCTGGTGCGGCTGGCATCGCTGGACACGCTGACCGGCCTGCTGAACCGTCGCGAATGGATGGGCCGCGCCGGCCGTGCGCTGGGCTCGGGCGCCGGCACCGCAGACCCGGGCGCCGTGCTGCTGATGCTGGACCTGGATCATTTCAAGCGCGTCAACGACGAGCACGGCCACCCGGTCGGCGACGAGGTGCTGCGGCTGACCGGCGAGACGCTGCGCGCCGTGTTGCGCGCCAGCGACCTGGTCGGCCGCTACGGCGGCGAGGAGTTCTGCGTGCTGCTGCGCCAGTGCGAGCCGGCCGCGTTCGAGCGGCTGGACGCGCGCCTGCACGAGGCGCTGGCAGGGCGCTGCCGCGAGGTGCTGGGTTTCGATGTCAACTTCAGCGCCGGCGCGGTGCGGGTTCAGGCCGGCGAAACGCTGGCGGCGGCCATCGCGCGGGCCGATGATCAGCTCTACCGCGCCAAGCACGCCGGCCGCGACCGCACCTGCTGCGCCGACGGCGTCTTGTGATCCGCGCGGCCGCCCCCAAGTGCGGCCGCCTTCGCCCTTCGATCTGACATCATTCGGCCATGGTTCCCCACCTGATCACTGCCTTGAACGGCCCCATCAACGAGCTGGAAGCCCGCATCCTGGAATCCATGCCGGCGACCGAACGCTGGTTCAGGCTGGAATGGATGGAACACACGCCGACCTTCTACGCGTCGGTGGACCTGCGCAACGCCGGCTTCAAGCTGGCGCCGGTCGACACCAACCTCTTCCCCAGCGGCTTCAACCACCTGACGCCGCAGATGCTGCCCCAGGCCGTGCAGGCCGCGATGGCGGCCATCGAGAAGATCTGCCCCGAGGCGCGCAACCTGCTGCTCATCCCCGAGCCGGGCGCGCGCTGCAGCTTCTACCTGGATCACCTCGCGACGCTGGTGCGCATCTTCACGCAGGCCGGCCTGAACGTGCGCCTGGGCGCGCTGGACCCGGCCCAGACCGAGCCCGTCGAACTGCCGCTGGCCAATGGCGGCAGCCTGGTCATCGAACCCCTGGTGCGCAAGCGCGGCCGGCTGATGCTCAAGGGCTTCGACCCCTGCACCATCCTGCTCAACAGCGACCTCGCCGGCGGCACGCCGCCGCAGCTGATGGGCCTGCACGAGCAATACCTGCTGCCGCCGCTGCACGCCGGCTGGAGCGTGCGGCGCAAGAGCCAGCACTTCCGCGCCTACGAGGAGGTGGCCAAGCGCTTCGCCAAGCTGCTGGGCATGGACCCGTGGCTCATCAACCCGATGTCCGCCAGCGTCGACATGCATGGCCGCTCGGGGCTGGAGGCGCTGCAGACGGCCGCCGATGCCCAGCTGACCAAGGTGCGTCGCAAGTACAAGGAATACGGCATCAACGAGAAGCCCTTCGTCATCATCAAGAGCGACGTGGGCAGCTACGGCCGCCGCAGCGTGCTGACGGTGCGCGACGCCAAGGACATCGAGGCGCTGGCTTCATCGCTGCCCGACGACCTCGGTCAGGAAGTCGTCGTGCAGGAGGGCGTGCCCACGCACGAGCGCGTGCACGAGGCCGTGGCCGAGCCGGTCGTCTACATGATGGACCGCTACGTCGTCGGCGGCTTCTACCGCGTGCATGCTCACCGCGGCATCGACGAGAACCTCAACGCCCCCGGCGCCAGCTACGTGCCGCTGGCCTTTGCCGACTCGCCGCACCTGCCACGCCCCGGCGAGAAGCCCGGCGCCAGCGCGCCCAACCGCTTCTACATGTACGGTGTCATCGGCCGGCTGGCGATGCTGGCGGCGAGCTACGAGCTGGAGGCGACCGACCCGCAGGCCGAGGCGGAAGAGGCCGCTTGAACGCCGCGGCGGAGCGGGGCGGCCGGCCGGCGCGCCACGTTCCGCTACGCCGGCTGGCGCAGGGCGTCAAGCCGCCAAACTGTGGTTTTGCTGCGCTGCATCAAAACGACAAAGCAGGCGCAGAATCCGCACTTTCGAACAAACGCCACGGCCCCGCGCCCGTGGCCTCCGTGACGTGAGTTCTTCCCACGCGGCCCGCAGCCCCTCGGCACTGGCGGGCCTCACCCTCGGTGCCCTGGGCGTTGTCTATGGCGACATCGGCACCAGCCCGCTGTACGCGCTCAAAGAAGTTTTCCACGGCGGCCATGTCGCCACGACGCCGGACAACATCCTCGGCGTGCTCTCGCTGCTGTTCTGGACGATCACGATCGTCGTCTCGATCAAGTACGTGCTGCTGATCCTGCGGGCCGACAACAACGGCGAGGGCGGCCTCATCGCCATGCTGGCGCTGGCCACCAACGCGGTGAATGACAGGCCGGCGCTGCGCCGCGCGCTGATGCTCGTGGGCCTGTTCGGCACCGCCATCTTCTTCGGTGACGCCGTCATCACGCCGGCCATGACGGTGCTGGGCGCCGTCGAGGGCATCGACGTCTACGAACCCCACCTGCACGACGCCATCCTGCCGATCACGCTGCTCGTCATGGTGGGCCTGTTCTCGGTGCAGCGCTTCGGCACCACCGGCATCGGCAAGGCCTTCGGCCCGGTCATGCTGGCCTGGTTCGCCACGCTCGTGCTGCTGGGCCTGCCGCACATCATCGAGAACCCGCGCGTGCTGGCGGCCATCAACCCCTTGCATGCGCTGCGCTTCTGCCTGGAATACCGCTGGGTCGCCTTCGTCGCGCTGGGCGCGGTCGTCCTCGTCGTCACCGGCGGCGAGGCGCTCTATGCCGACCTCGGCCACTTCGGCAAGAAGCCCATCCGCATCGCCTGGTACGGCGTCGTCATGCCGGCGCTGGTCATCAACTACTTCGGCCAGGGCGCCATGCTGCTGGACGACCCGAGCGGCGTGAAGAACCCGTTCTTCCTGCTCGCGCCGTCCTGGGCCGAGATCCCGCTGTTCCTGCTCGCCACCGCCGCGGCCATCGTTGCGTCGCAGGCCCTCATCACGGCGGCCTTCTCGGTCACCAAGCAGGCGGTGCAGCTCGGCATCCTGCCGCGGCTGCGCATCGTGCACACCAGCGTTCGCGACATCGGCCAGATCTACGTGCCCTTCGTCAACTGGGGCCTGTTCGCCCTGGTCGTGGTCGCGGTCGTCTTCTTCGGCTCGTCCACCAAGCTCGCGGGCGCCTATGGCGTGGCGGTCACCATCGACATGACCATCACGACGGTCATGACCTTCTTCGTCATCCGCTACGGCTGGAAGTACCCGCTGGCGCTGTGCATCGCGGCGACGGGCATCTTCTTCGTCATCGACGTGACCTTCCTCGCGTCCAACCTGCTCAAGCTGCTGCACGGCGGCTGGTTCCCGCTGCTCATCGGCATCGCGATGTTCACGCTCATGCTGACCTGGAAGCAGGGCCGCCGACAGCTGTCCGAGAAGCTGCGCGAGGACGCCATCGAACTCGACGCCTTCCTCGAGGCGGTCTTCATCAACCCGCCGGTCCGGGTGCCCGGCACGGCCGTGTTCCTGTCGGCCGAAAAGGGCTCCACGCCCAACGCGCTGCTGCACAACCTCAAGCACAACAAGGTGCTGCACGAGCAGAACATCTTCGTCACCGTCAAGCACCACGAGGTGCCCTGGGTCAGCCACGACAAGCGCTGCGACGTCGAGGCGCTGGGCAACCACTGCTGGCAGGTGGCGCTGCACTTCGGCTTCAAGAACGAGCCCGACGTGCCCGAGGCGCTGGAGCATCTGAAGAAGCAGGGTGTGCAGCTGGAGGACATGGAGACCAGCTACTTCCTCAGCCGCGACATCGTCATCCCGACCATCGGCTCGGGCATGGCGCTGTGGCGCGAGAAGCTCTTCGCCAGCATGCACCGCAATGCCTCGGCGGCGGCCGACTTCCTGCACCTGCCAACCAACCGGATCGTCGAGCTGGGCTCGAAGGTCGAGATCTGACGCCTGGGCCGCATGCCTCGCCTGCTGCAGGATTTCTCGCCGTCCACCCTCGTTGCCGGCTTCGTGGCGGTGCTGGTGGGCTACACCAGTTCGGTCGCCATCATCTTCCAGGCCACCGTCGCGCTGGGCGCCACGCCCGCACAGACGGCCTCGTGGCTGTGGGCCCTCGGCCTCGGCATGGGCGTCACCACCTTGCTGCTCAGCCTGTGGACGCGCCAGCCGGTGCTGACCGCCTGGTCCACGCCCGGCGCGGCGCTGCTGGCGTCGAGTTCGGGTGTCGCCATGCCCGAAGCCATCGGCGCCTTCATCGTCTGCGGCCTGCTCATCGTCTGGGCCGGCGCCAGCGGCTGGTTCGAGAAGCTGATGGACCGCATTCCCGTCGCCATCGCGTCGGCGCTGCTGGCCGGCGTGCTGGCCAAGTTCGGGCTGGACGCCGTCTTCAGCGTGCGCACCGCGCCCGAGCTGGTGCTGGCGATGGCCGCCGCCTACGTGGTCGGCCGCCGAATGTGGCCGCGCTACGCCGTGCCGGGCGTGCTGCTGACCGGCGTTGCCGTCGTGCTCGCCCAGGGCCGGCTCAGCTTCGACGTGATCGACACCGCGCACGTCTTCGCGCTGCCCGTGTGGACGACGCCCGAGTTCACCTGGCATGCCGCCATCGGCGTGGCGCTGCCGCTGTTCATCGTCACGATGGCCTCGCAGAACCTGCCCGGCGTCGCCGCCCAGCGCGCCAGCGGCTACCAGACGCCGGTGTCCGCCTCCATCGCCGTGACCGGTGCGGCGACCACGCTGCTGGCGCCCTTCGGCGGCTATGCCTTCAACCTCGCCGCCATCACCGCCGCCATCTGCATGGGCCGCGAGGCGCACGAGGACCCGGCGCGGCGCTACACGGCCAGCGTCGCCGCGGGCCTGTTCTATGTGCTCATCGGCCTGGCCGGCGGCGCGGTCGCGATGCTGCTGGCGGCCTTCCCGCGCGAGCTGGTCGCGGCCATCGCGGGCCTGGCGCTGCTGGGCACCATCGGCGGCGCGATGGCCGCGGCGCTGAAGGATGAGGGCCACCGCGATGCGGCCATCCTGACCTTCCTCGTCTGCCTGTCCGGCATCAGCGCCTTCGGCATCGGTGCCGCCTTCTGGGGCGTGGTGGCGGGCGGCATCGCCTCGCTCGTTGCGACCTGGCGGCGGCGCCGGCCCTAGGCGGGCAGGGCGGCTGGGGCTGTGCAACACTGATCGGATTGCATAGGCGCCCGATCATGAAGCTGCTCTTCGTTGCCGACCCCCTCGCCACCTTCAAGACCTACAAGGACTCCACCTTCGCGATGATGCGCGAGGCTGCCAAGCGCGGCCACCGCATCCTGGCCTGCGAGCCGCAGCAGCTTGTCTGGCAGCGCGGCAGCCGCGTGACGGCCCGGGGCGCCGTGGAGATCGCGCTGACCGGCGACCCGCACGACTGGTTCACCGTCACCTCCACCGCCGACCTCGCGCTGGCCGATGTCGACGCCGTGCTGATGCGCAAGGACCCGCCCTTCGACAGCGAGTTCTTCTACGCGACGCACCTGCTCAGCCAGGCCGAGCGCGAAGGCGCCCGTGTCTTCAACAAGCCGCAGGCGCTGCGCGAGCACCCGGAGAAGCTCGCCATCCTCGAGTTCCCGCAGTTCATCTCGCCTACCCTCGTCACGCGCGACCCGGCCGAGATCCGCGCCTTCCATGCCGAACAGCGCGACATCATCCTGAAGCCGCTGGACGGCATGGGCGGCATGGGCATCTTCCGCGTCAAGGAGGACGGCCTCAACCTCGGCAGCATCATCGAGACGCTCAACAAGGACGGCACGCAGACGGTGATGGTGCAGCGCTTCATCCCCGCCATCACCGAGGGCGACAAGCGCATCCTCATCATCGGCGGCAAGCCGGTGCCGTATTGCCTCGCGCGCATCCCGCAGGGCAACGAGGTGCGCGGCAACCTGGCGGCCGGCGGCAAGGGCGTGGCGCGCGAGCTGACGGCGCGCGACCGCGAGATCGGCGAGTACCTCGGCCCCATCCTTGCCGCCCGCGGCCTGCTGCTGGTCGGCGTGGACGTCATCGGCGAGCACGTCACCGAGATCAACGTCACCAGCCCGACCTGCTTCCAGGAGATCACCGACCAGAGCGGTTTCGACGTGGCGAAGATGTTCGTCGACGCGCTGGAGCAAGCGATGGCCGGTACTGCCGCATGAAGCGCCGCCACTTCGCGGCGCTGGGGTTGGCCGGCCTCGGGTTGCCGGCCGAGGCCCGGGAGTCCTTTGTCGCCCTGACGAGCGACCGCTTCATCGAAGCGTTATGGAAGCTCGACCCCGACGCCGCCGTGGCGGCCGGGCGCTTCGATTTCGCGGCCAGCCTGACGTTGCCCAGCGCCGCGCAGCGCCAACGCCGGCGCGCCTTCCTGAACAAGTGGCAAGGCGTGTTCGACTGCGCGCCGGGCATGCAGCTCTCGCCCAGCGAGCGCATGGACTGCGCCATCCTGAGCGCCAAGATCAAGAGCGACCTCTGGCGCCTGGACACGCTGCGCGAATGGGCCTGGAACCCGTCCGAGTACAACCCCGCCGGCAACATCGATCTCATCCTCAACACCGACTGGGCGCCGCTGCAGGAGCGCGTCAAGGCGCTGCATGCGCGCATCAGGCAGTTGCCCGCCTTCTATGCCGAGGCGCGCAAGAGCCTGTCGGGCGTCACGCGCGAGCACACGGAGCTGGCGCTGCAGCAGGCGCCCGGCGTGCTGGCGGTGCTGGACGACGTCGAGTCGCATGCCCAGCAGGTCGGCATGGGTTCGCTCATGGAACCGGCGCTGCGCGCGGCGCGCCAGGCGGTGGCCGGCTACCAGGCCCACCTGAAGCGGCTGCTGCCCGCGGCCAGGCGGCCCTGGCGGCTGGGCGCGGCGCTGTACGAGCCCAAGTTCGCGCACGACATCCAGTCCGCCGCCAGCGGCCGCGAGACCTACGAGCTGGCGCTCAAGCGCCGCGAGGAGGTGCTGGACAGCATGCAGGCCCAGGCCGCCGCGTTGTGGCCCAGCGTCATCGGCCCCGACGCGCCGCCGGCCGACCGCTTCGCGCTGATCGGCCGTGTCATCGCCAAGCTCAGCGAGCACCATGTCGCCCGCGAGCGCTTCGTCGACGAGATCCGCGCGCAGATCCCGCAGCTCGAGGCCTGGGTGCGCGACAAGGACCTGCTCACGCAGGATGCGAGCAAGCCGCTGACCGTGCGCGAGACGCCGGTCTACCAGCGCGGCGTGGCTGGCGCCAGCATCGAGGCCCCCGGCCCCTACCGGCCCCAGGACCGCACCTTCTACAACGTCACGCCGCTGGACGAGCTCTCGCCCGAGCAGGCCGAGAGCACGCTGCGCGAGTACAACCACTGGATCCTGCAGATCCTCAACATCCACGAGGCCATCCCGGGGCACTACACGCAGCTGGTCTACGCCAACCGCGCGCCGAGCAAGGTCAAGGCGCTGTTCGGCAGCGGCTCCATGGTGGAGGGCTGGGCGGTCTACGGCGAGCGCGTGATGATCGAGAGCGGCTACGAGGCCTCGCCCGAGATGACGCTGATGTACGGCAAGTGGCACCTGCGCTCGGTCACCAACACCATCCTCGACTACAGCGTGCATGTGCTGGGCATGGACGAGAAGGCCGCGCTGGATCTGTTGGTGCGACAGGCCTTCCAGACCGAGCGCGAGGCGCAGGAGAAGTGGCGCCGCGTGCAGCTGACCTCCGTGCAGCTGACCAGCTATTTCAGCGGCTACAGCGAGATCTTTGCGCTGCGCGAGCAGTTGAAGTCCCGGCCGGGGTTCAGCCTCAAGGCCTTCCACGAGCAGTTCCTCAGCTACGGCAGCGCGCCGGTGCGGTTGATTGCCGCGGAGATGCTCAAGGCCTGAACTGGTCGCGCACGCGGGGCGGCGTCGCCTCGGCGTCGTCCGCCACCCAGACCGGACCGGGACCGTCCTGTCGCCGCCAACGCCGCGGCACCCGGTCGATGGCGATGAAGTAGGCCGTCAGCCCGCCACTCGCATCGATGCGAAACCGCAGGAACCCCTTGTGGTCCTGCCCATCCAGCGCCGCACAGCCGTTGTTGGTCAGCAGCCCCAGGCGCGACATCAGCGCCAGGTAGCCGCCGAAGATCAGCGCGCCCAATGGCGCGCCGCACAGGAACACGCCCAGGCCGACGAAGCTGGCGTGGGTGACGAGGCCGCGCAGGCTGTCGCGGTTGCGGATCCAGTCCCAGTCACCCACCAGCTGGTGCAGCGCGAAGGTCAGGCTGAAGATGGCCGCCACGTGCACGACGGCATGGATGAAGCCGATGCCCCAGGTGGCGCCCCAGCGCCAGGCCCTGCCGGCGTCGGGCGGCAGCTCGTCCACCGCCTCGCGGCCCATCACCATGCAGCCGAAGGCCATCAGGGCGTTGATCAGCAGGCTCAAGGGGCTGAACACCATGGCCTTGAGCCACAGCGCCGCGGCCAGCGGGTACTCGTGCAGATGGAATTCCCACAATGGCCGGAACAGGTCAGGCTCGAAGGAGCGCGTGAACGGCGTGGAGTTCAGGTAGGCGTTGAAGCAGTACAGCACGCCCAGCAGCAGCGCGAAGCTGTAGTTGCCGCCCCAGCCGCTGGCGTCCTTGCGGAACAGCGCCAACAGGTTGGCCACGCAGCCGGCCTTGGAGGCGCGCGCGCTCGGGTAGGCGGTGTCCTCCTGGCGCTCGAACTCGCCGCCGGGGTGCGGGTCTTCCGTCAGGCCGATGGCCAGCGCCGGGGGCGAGGTGACTGGTTCGGGCGGGATGCAGTCGCGCGTGTCGAACTCGCGCAGCCGCACCGGCCGTGTCGTCGGCTTGGTGTGCGTCGGGTGGGTGAAGGCGCCGCCGGTGCCGCAGATCACCAGCTTGCCCCAGTTCGCCGATTCCCAGCGCATGTAGTGGTGCAGGTCGCCCGCCAGCCGCAGCTTCACGCGGCCGCGCAGCAGGCCCTCCAGGTGCTGGTAGCGCTTGGGGTGGCTCTCGTCGGCGCCGTCGCCGATGGGTCGGGTCCAGTACGGCTCGGGGTAGACGAGCAGCACGCGGTCGTCCGGCACGATCTGGTACTCGTGGCCGTCCTCGGTGACGAGGCCGCGCTCGCTCAGCAGCGCCTCGAACTGTTCGAACTGGTCGCGGTCGATGTCGTGGTCCAGCGCGAAGTCCAGCCCCAGCGCCCACCAGCCGCCGGGCAGCTTGATGCAGAAGTAGGTCTGGCGCTGCGGGATCTTGGCACCCAGCAGCGGCGCCGAGTCGTTGCGGCGCGTGAAGTAGCGGCTGAAGGTCGAGGCCGAGTCCATCCAGTCGTGGTTCTGCGGGATGGCCGCCAGCGTCAGCCGCCGGCCGCGCACGAGCGTGGGTTCGTGGCTGTTGCGCACCGCCTCGAACATCTCGACGAAGCGGTAGCGGTAGTCGCGCGTGCTGGCGGCGGGGTAGGCCAGGTCGCCGCCGAACATCAGCAGGCTGCCGCGCGGCAGGCGCTCGCCGTTCAGCCTCAGTTCATCCGCCAGCGCGGCGCTGGCAACGGCATAGCAGGCGTTGCCGCCGTCGCCGGTGTCGGCGATGAAGTCGAACCAGCATTCGCCCTGGAAGTCGCCCTCCGCCTCCGGCTGGCTGCGGTCGATGACCTTCATCGGCAGCGGCTGGCTCTCGCGGCCGTCGCGGTTGCGCAGCTGGTCCAGCGACGACAGCACCTGGCGTGCGGCCGTCCACAGCACATCCGGCTGGTACCAGGCGACGGGATGGCGTTCGTGCGGCGGGGTGGAGCGGCCGAGCTTGTGGGAAGTCATCGGCCGGCATGATCGCCCCCGGCTCGCGTGCGATCAAGGCATGCGGGTGCGGTGCCCGGCCGCCGCCTTGTAGGCGTTGATCTCGGCCGCCACCTCGGCCGGGTCGATGACGTCGGCCAGCCGCGCGAAGCCGTCGGGTGCGAGCGCCTCCACCCGGTCGAGGATGGCGTCCAGCCCCTCCTGCCGGTTCATCGCCACGATGCGCGCGCACAGCGGGCGGCGTTCGTCCTCGTAGGCGGCCAGCGCGGTGTCCAGGTCGTCGTGGTGCGACAGCGCCTCGGCCAGGGCCTGCGCGTCCATGACGGCCTGCGTCGCGCCGTTGGAGCCGATGGGCACCATCGGGTGGGCCGCGTCGCCCAGCAGCGTGGTGGGGCCCAGCCGCCAGCGCGGCAGCGGGTCGCGGTCCACCATGGGCCATTCCAGCATCTGCTCGGCGCGGGTGATGAGGCCGGGCACGTCGAGCCAGTCGAAGCGCCAGCGCCCGAAGGTGGGCAGCAGGTCTTCGATGCGGCCGGCGCGGCTCCAGTCGGCGCGGTCGGGAGCGGTGAGGCCGGGCGTGGGCTCCCGCACGCGGCGGTCGGCGATCCAGTTGATCAGCTGCAGCCCGTCGGCCCGCGGCGCGCCGATCGGGTAGACGACGAACTTGGCCTGGCTGTGGCCGGCCTGCACCATGGTGCGGCCGTCCAGGAAGGGCGGCGCCCAGGACGTGCCGCGCCACATCATCACGCCGCGCCAGCAGGGCGCGCCTTCGTCGGGCGCCAACCGGCGGCGCAGCGCGGAGTGGATGCCGTCGGCGCCGACGATGAGGTCGGCCGCCTGCTCGCGCGGGCCGCCCGTGGTCTCGATCAGCGCGATGTTGCCGTCGCGCACTCCGACGACGCGCTGGCCACTGATCACGGTCAACCTGGCGCTGGCCTCGGCCCACAGCCGCATCTGCAGCTCGCCGCGGTGGATGCTGAACTGCGGATGGCTGTAGCCGCCTTCCAGCCCGCGCGGGTCGCGGTAGATGGCCTGGCCGTGGCGGTTGGCGAACACCAGCGCCGAGGTCTCGACGGCCATGCCGCGCAGCGCGGGCAGCAGGCCGAGTTCGTCCAGCACGCCCACCGCATGCGGCAGCAGGTTGATGCCGACGCCCAGCGGCTTGGGCTCGCGCACGGCCTCCAGCACGGTGACCTCGTGCCCGCGCGCGTGAAGCGCCAGCGCGGCCGTCAGCCCGCCGATGCCGCCCCCTGCGATCAGGATATTCATGCCTTCAGGGTAAGCGAGATAGTTGCAGTGCGCAACAAAACCTAAGCTGGGCCGGTGAGCAAGACCGACAGCCTCAACGACATCACGCCCGAGGGCCTGATGCTGCCCGTACCCGGCGTGGACTATGGCGCACTGGACGGCCTGCTGGGCTATGCGGTGCGTCGCGCGCAGAACGCGCTCTACCTGGACTTCTACCGCGCCACCGCCGAGTGGGACGTGAGCCCGCAGCGCTTTGCGGCGCTGGTGCTGGTTTCGCGCAACCCCGGCCTGCGCCAGGGCCTGTTGGGCCAGGCCATGGGCCTGCACCGCAGCGGCGCGCTGCGCCTGACCGACTGGATGACCGCGCAGGGCTATGTCGAGCGCCGCGACGCGCCCGGCGACGCCCGCGCCTGGGGGCTGTACCTCACGGCCGGCGGCAAGCGCCGCCTGGCCCGGCTGGAAGCCGCGGTCGCCGGGCACGACCGCGCCTTGCTGGCCGCCTTGGGCGAGCAGGGCGCCGCATTGAAGGCGGGGCTGGAGCGCCTGGCCTGGGTCGCCACCGCACAGAGCACCGCCCCCGACAACAAGCCAAGGAGACACAAACCATGATGAACCGACGCCTTGCCCTGACCTCTTTCGCGGCCCTGCCGCTCGCCCTGCCGGCGATCTCACGCGCGCAGGGCCAGCCGGTGCGCATCCTCGTCGGCTTCCCGGCCGGCGGCTCGGTGGACACGACGGCCCGCCGCATCGCCGAATTCGGCCGCGGCAAGCTGGCCGACACCCTGCTCGTGGAGCAGAAGGTGGGCGCCGGCGGGCGCCTGGCCATCGGCGCATTGAAGGACGCCGCGCCGGACGGCCTGACCATGCTGCTAGGCCCGTCGTCCATGTTCACCATCTACCCGCACGCCTACCGCAAGCTGGCCTACAACCCGGCGACCGACGTCATCCCGGTCGCGCCGCTGGCCCTGTCCAGCTGCGGCTTCGGCGTCGGGCCCATGGTGCCGGCCACGGTCAAGACGCTGCAGCAGTTTGCCGACTGGGCCAAGGCCAACCCCGACAAGTCCGCCTATGCGTCGCCCGCCGCGGGCGCGATGCCGCATTTCCTGGGCAACCAGTTCGAGCGCGCCGCCGGCATCAAGCTGATGCACGTGCCCTATCGCGGCGCGGCGCCCGGCATGCAGGAGCTGATGGGCGGCCAGGTCGCGTCGGGCTGCTTCTCCATCGGCGACTTCCTGCCCCACCTCGCTTCGGGCCGGGTGCGCCTGCTGGGCGTGACGGACAAGGCGCGATCGCGCTTCGCGCCCGACGTGCCGACCTTCGAGGAGCAGGGCTTCAAGGGCATCGTGGGCGTCGAGAGCTACGGCCTGTTCCTGCCGGCAAAAACGCCGCAGGCCACCGTCGACAGGCTCGCCGACGTGGCCCGCGCCGCGGTGCGCGAGCCCAGCGTCGTCGAGGCGCTGGCCAAGCTCGGCTTCGAGCCGCTGTCCATGCCGCCGGTGGACTACGCCAAGCGCCTGGCCGCCGAGCGCGACTACTGGGGGCCGGTCGTCAAGGCCTCGGGCTTCAGCTCGGACGATTAGCATGCCGGCTCCACCGAGGAGCTGCCTGCATGCCCTGGCGCCCACTGGCCGTCTGCCTGGCCTTCTGCCTGAACCTGAACGTCGCCCAAGGCGCCCCTGACGCCACGCGCCTGCACCAGCTGCTGACCGAGCAGCAGTACGCTGCCGCCCGCCCCGGGCTGGACGCGCTGCTGCGCGACAAGCGGCCCGGCGCTGCGGAGCGCGCGCTGATCTACGAATGGCTGTTTGCACGCGACGACGGCGCCGCCATCGACCGCCGCACGCGTGGCGTGCTGGCGGATGCCGGCGCCGAGGCCGTCGACCTGCTGGCCGCTGGCCGCCTCGCGCTGGACCGGCGCGACTTCGAGCGCGCGCGGCTGTGCTTCGAGCGGGCGCTGGCGCGCGCCACCCGGCCGGTCGAGCAGGCGCAGGCGCTGCGCGGCCTGGGCCAGTGCCACTACCAGTTGCGCGAGTTCGACGCCTCCCTGCAGCAGCTGGAGCAGGGCATCGCCGCCGAGCGCACCGCCGACGGCCTGGCGGCCCTGGCCGACACGCTGATCCGCCTGGGCCGCACCGAGGACGCGATCGCCGCCGCGGAAGGCGCCGTTGCGCTCAACCGCCACCACGAGGCCGCCCACTACCTGCTGGGCAACGGCTATGTGCGCGAGAACTACACGCAGCTCGCCGCGCGCCTGGGCGACGCCTGGGTGCCGCTGCTGGCCGAGGTGCGGCGCGCGTCCGACGCCTTCGAGCGCGGCGACTTCGACACCGCACTTTCAATCAGCCTCGCCGTGCTGGAACGCTGCCCGCAGCTCGGCCGCGCACATGCCATCGCGGCCAAGGCGCTGGAGTCGCAGCGCTTCGCCGTCGACGTGCACCGCGCCGCCTACGAGCGCCGCTTTGCCGCCACGCCCATGCCCGTGGTGCCGGGCATCGAGCGCTATGTGCTGAACTGGCAAGACCTGTCGCCCCGCCACCGCAAGCGCGTGGCCCTGTCCGTCGCGCCGTGGAAGGCCTTCATCCCCGTGCTGGTGGAGGGCGGCGCCACGCATTTCATCAAGCCGATGTGGATGCGCCTGTCCGAAACGCCGCAGGCCCAGGCGCTGAAGGACGCGCGCATCGACTACGACTCGCGGCTGTGGGACGACGTGCGCGGCATGGGCGGCCACTTCACGGTCACCGGCATCGAGGACGTCGAGCGCAGCATCTTCGACCGCTACAACACCGTGCTGCACGAGCTGACGCACCAGGTGCATGGCGTGCTGACGGCCGACCAGGCGCGCGAGATCCAGGCGCTGTACCAGCAAGCCAAGGCGCGCGATGCCGCGACACGCAACGGCTTCCTGTCGCGCTATGCCGGCGGCTCGGTGTGGGAGTACTTCGCCGAGGGCGCCAACGCCGAGGCCTCGCCCCGGCGCGATGCCTACGACGGCCGCGAGATCGTGCGCGAGCGCCTCGTCGCGATGGACCCGGCGCTGCGCGCGCTGGTGAAGCGCTTTTTCGCGCAGCGTGACACGCGTGCCAGCCTGCCCATCGCGCTGGTCAACGCCGGCAACCAGAAGCTGGAAGACGGCAAGCTGGCCGAGGCCACGCCGTTGTTCGACCGCGCGCTGCAGCTCGCGCCCGACGACGAAAGCGCCCTGGGCGCACGCCTGCATGCGCTGGCCCTGCAAGGCGACGGTACGGCGGCCCGTGCGCTGTCGGCCCGCGCGCTGGCCCGCCACCCCCGCAGCGGCGCGCTGCGCGTGGCGACGGCCGATGCGCTGTGGCATGGCGGCGCGCCGCTGGCCACCGAGGTCGTGCCGGCCCTGGCGCGCGGCGTCGAGCAGCTCCGGGGCGAGGACCGCTTCCGCGTCGACCTGGCGCTGGCCGACCATCACCGCCGCCTCGGCGACGTGCCCCGTGCGCTGGCGGCCTATGACGCCGTGCTGGCCTACCAGGGCGACCAGCCCGAGGCGCTGTGGGGCCGCGCCGCCACGCTGGCGCTCGACGGCCGGTGGGAGGCCGCATTCGCGCAGTACGAGGCCGTGCTGCGCCTGCGCACCGGCCTCGTGCCGCTGCGGCGCGACTACGCGCTGGACCTGCTGCGCGCCGGCCGCGTCGAAGCGGCGCGGGCGCAGCTCAAAGAGGCCTTGCTGCTCGACCCGCGCGACCCCGACACGCTGGCGCTGCAGGCCTGGCTTGCGCTCGCGGGTGGCGACGCCGTGGCCGCCCAGCGCGGCGCGGCCGCGGCGCTGGCGCTCGGACCCTGGAGCGACCTCGCCGTCATCGTGCAGACCGGTGCGCTGCAGGCCCAAGGGCAGGGCGAGGCGGCCGGCGCCGTGCTGGCGCCGCTGCGGCAGCGCATCGCGGCCGGCGCGCCGCCGCAGTACGTCTACCGGCCCGAGAAGTCCGACTGGTTCTCGGTGCATCAGCTGCGCGCCAGCGAGCGCCGCGTCATGGAGATGCTGGTCAAGTGAAGCTCTTGCAGCGTCTCGAAGCGGCGCATCTCAACGGCCTCAGCGTCGCGCTGGGCGTCGCTGCGACGCACATCGTCGTCGGCGGGCTGTTCGGCGAGACGGCCGGTTTGGCCGCCGTCGGCGGCGCCGTCTGCGCCAGCCTGACCGACGTGCCCAACCCGCCCCAGCGCGTGCTGCCCCGCGTGCTGCCAGCAGCGTTCGCGGCGGCCGTGGTGACGGCGCTGGTCGGCGTCACCGACGGCTCGCTGGCATTGACCCTGGCCGTCGTGGCCGTCGTCAGTTTCCTGTCGCTGATGACGCTGGCCTGGGGCCTGCGCGCCGGGCCGCTGTCGTTCTCTCCGGTGCTGGCCATGGTGTTCGCGATGGCCTGGGACCGCACGACCGGTGCCACCTCTCCTTGGGCGCATGCGCTGTGGGTGGGCCTGGGCGGCTGCGTCTATGCCGGCTGGGCGCGGGCGGCCGCCGTCGTGCTGCGCCACCGGCTGCGCGAGCTGGCGCTGGCCGCCGCGCTGCGCGCCACCGCGGTGCGCGTGCGCTCGCGGGCCCAGCGCATCGCGCTGGCCGTGGGCGCGGACGAGGCCCGCATCCGCGCCTCCATCGCCGACGACGTCATGCTGGCCGACGCGCTGCAGGCCGCGCGAGACCAGGTGTTCGCCGCGCGTCGCTCCCCGCGCAGCCGCAAGCAGACCGACCTCGTGCTGGGCCTCATCGAGCTGCGCGACCTCCTGCTGGCCAGCCGGCTCGACACCGAGCTGCTGGGGCAGGATTTCCCTGCCCGCCAGTGGCGCGCCGCGCTGGCCGACACGCTGCGTCACCTTGCCGACGTGCTGGCCGCGCTGGCCGATGCCGTCGCCTACGGCGCGCCGCTGCCCGAGGTGTCGGCCGAAGCCTGGCGCGCCCAGCTCGCCGCGCGCCTGGCCGACATCTGCGCGCCGGACGGCGACTCGCGCACCCACCTGGTGTCGGCGCTGGCATCGCGCCTGGGCCACATGCTGGACGACGTCGGCGCCATGGTCGCGCGCCAGGCGCTCCGCGACGACATCGACAGCCCCTGGACGCCTGAGAAGCTGGCGCCCTTCGTGTCGCCGGAGGGCTGGCCGCTGGCGGCGCTGAAGCCCCACCTGACGCTGCAGTCCAGCGTCATGCGCCATGCGCTGCGCTCGGCGCTGGCCTTGTCGCTGGCCTATTGGCTGGGCGCCGCGCTGCCCTGGGCGGCGCACCCGTTCTGGCTGATGCTGAGCGTGGCCGTCGTGCTGCGCGGCAACCTGGAGCAGACGATAGCGCGCCGCAACAACCGCATCATCGGCACGGTGCAGGGCTGCCTGCTGGTGTTGCTGCTGGCCCATGTGCACTGGGTGCCGCTGCTGAGCCTGTGCTTCATCGCCGCCGTGGGCGTGGCGCATGCGTACGTGAACCGCCGCTACCGCGTCGCCGCCACGGCCGCGACGCTGATGGCGCTGCTGCAGCCGTTGATGCTGGCGCCGGGCAGCGACCCCTTCATCGGCGAGCGTCTGGCGGACACAGTGATCGGCGCCGGCCTGGCCTGGCTGTTCAGCTTCGTGCTGCCGTCGTGGGAACGCGCTGCCGTGCCGCGGCTGGCCACGCAGCTGCGCGGGGCGTTGGCGCGGCATGCGGCCAACATGCTGCGCTGGATGCCCAGCCCCGAGGAGCAGCTGGCGCAGCGCCTGTCGCGCCAGCAGGCCTACACCGCGCTGGCGGCGCTGGCGGCTGCGGCGCAGCGCACGCGCGTCGAGCCTGAGAGCGTGCGCCTGCCCGATGCCCAGATCGAAGGCGCCCTCAGCCACGGCTACCGGCTGATGGCATTGCTCGGCGCCGTGCAGCACCAGGTGCAGCGCCGCAATGCGCGGCTGGACGCGGCCAAGGCCGAGACCGCGCTGCCGCTGGCCCGCAAGGCCTGCGTCGACGTGCTGAACGGCGAGCCCATGACGGGCACCGACCCGGCCGAGATCCCCGACGGCGACGCCGGCGCCTGGCCCGAGCACCTGGGCCAGCAAGACCTGACGCCCTGGCTGCTGCGCCGCCTGCGCCTATGCCGACATGAGGCGCGCGAGTTCGTCGCGGCCCTGGACAGGCTGCCGGCCCCTCGCCCACCCTCGCCGCGCTGAACGCGGGCGAGTCTGGTCGGTCCCCCGTGGGGACGGCGATGCTCGCGGCGTCGAGCCTCGAGCACATCGCCCGCGGTCCGGCTTGGGGCGGCCCGGCGCCCGGGCCGCGGTTTAATGCACATGAGTCATCGCGCATAGCGCCGAGGAGTAATTGACATGAGCATCCAGACCCGCGCCGCCGTTGCCTGGAAGGCCGGCGCCCCGCTGACCATCGAGACCCTGGACCTGGAGGGCCCGCGCGATGGCGAGGTGCTGGTCGAGGTCAAGGCCACCGGCATCTGCCACACCGACGAGTACACGTTGTCCGGCGCCGACCCCGAGGGCTTGTTCCCCGCCGTGCTGGGCCACGAGGGCGCCGGCGTCGTGCTGGAGAGCAAGGTGCCGTGGCTCAAAGCGGGTGACCACGTCATCCCGCTGTACACGCCCGAATGCCGCGAGTGCAAGTTCTGCCTCAGCCGCAAGACCAACCTGTGCCAGGCCATCCGTGCCACGCAGGGCAAGGGCCTGATGCCCAACGGCACGTCGCGCTTCTCGCTGAACGGCGAGCCCATCTTCCACTACATGGGCACCAGCACCTTCTCCAACCACATCGTCGTGCCCGGCATCGCGCTGGCCAGGATCCGGCCCGACGCGCCGTTCGACAAGGTCTGCTACATCGGCTGCGGCGTGACGACCGGCGTGGGCGCGGTGCTGTTCACGGCCAAGGTGGAGGCGGGCGCCAACGTGGTCGTCTTCGGCCTGGGCGGCATCGGCCTGAACGTCATCCAGGGCGCCAAGCTGGTGGGCGCGAACAAGATCATCGGCGTGGACATCAACCCCGCGCGCGAGGCGATGGCGCGGCGCTTCGGCATGACGGACTTCGTCAACCCCAAGGACGTGGGCAATGTCGTCGACCACATCGTGCAGCTGACCGACGGCGGCGCGGACTACTCGTTCGAATGCGTCGGCAACGTGCAGCTGATGCGCCAGGCGCTGGAATGCACGCACAAGGGCTGGGGGCGCAGCATCATCATCGGCGTGGCGCCGGCCGGGGCCGAGATCGCGACGCGGCCCTTCCAGCTGGTGACGGGACGCAAGTGGGAAGGCAGCGCCTTCGGCGGCGCGCGCGGCCGCACCGACGTGCCCAAGATCGTCGACTGGTACATGGACGGCAAGCTGCACATCGACGAGCTCATCACCCACAAGCTCAAGCTGGAACAGATCAACGACGGCTTCGAGCTGATGCGCCGCGGGGAATCCATTCGCGCCGTCGTGGAGTTTTGAGCGTGCCGGCGCCGCCTCGCGGCTGCGGCGGCGTTGACACAGCTTTGCAATTCATGTGGGAAGTCACAGTCGCGGCCGTGGCCCGTCGCGCATAAGCTGTTTCCGAAGCCGGTCCCGCTCGCAGGACTGGATTGGAGACAAGCATGCAAGCCACTGCCGGGCGCCAGCCCTTCTACCGTTCCCTGTATTTCCAGGTCATCACCGCCATCGTCATCGGTGTGATCGTGGGGCACTTCTGGCCCCAAACCGGCGAGGCGCTCAAGCCGCTGGGTGACGGCTTCATCAAGCTGATCAAGATGATCATCGCGCCGATCATCTTCTGCACCGTGGTGGTGGGCATCGCGGGCATGGAGGACATGAAGCGCGTGGGCAAGACCGGCGGCTACGCGCTGCTGTACTTCGAGATCGTCTCGACCATCGCCCTCATCGTCGGCCTCGTCGTCGTCAACGTGCTGCAGCCGGGCGCCGGCATGCACGTGGACCCCCACACGCTGGACACCAAGGGCATCGCCGCCTACACCGGGCCGGGCAAGATGCAGGGCACGGTGGAGTTCCTGCTGGCCATCATCCCGACCACGGTGGTGGACGCCTTCGCCAAGGGCGAGATGCTGCAGGTGCTGCTGTTCTCGCTGCTGTTCGGCTTCGCGCTGCACCGCTTCGGCGGCCGCGGCACGCTGATCTTCGACGGCATCGAGAAGACCTCGCACGTGCTGTTCGCCATCGTCGGCATGATCATGAAGGTCGCCCCCATCGGCGCGTTCGGCGCGATGGCCTTCACCATCGGCAAGTACGGCGTCGGGTCGCTGCTGTCGCTGGCCAAGCTGATGGGCTCGTTCTACGCCACCTGTCTGATCTTCATCTTCCTCGTGCTCGGCACGATCGCCCGGGTGCACGGCTTCTCGGTCTGGAAGTTCATCAAGTACATCAAGGAAGAGCTGTTCATCGTGCTGGGCACCTCGTCCAGCGAGTCGGTGCTGCCGCGCATGATGGCCAAGCTCGAGAACCTGGGCGTGCGCAAGTCCACCGTCGGCCTGGTGATCCCGACCGGCTACTCCTTCAACCTCGACGGCACGTCCATCTACCTGACGATGGCGGCCGTCTTCATCGCCCAGGCCACCGACACGCCGATGACGCTGACGCAGCAGCTCACGCTGCTGGGCGTGCTGCTGCTCACCAGCAAGGGCGCCGCCGGCGTGACGGGCAGCGGCTTCATCGTGCTGGCGGCCACGCTGTCGGCCGTGGGCCACGTGCCGGTGGCCGGCCTGGCGCTGATCCTGGGCATCGACCGCTTCATGTCCGAGGCGCGCGCGCTGACCAACCTGATCGGCAACGGCGTGGCCACGGTCGTCGTCGGCAAGTGGACCGGGGACCTCGATACTGGCCGCATGCAGGCCGTGCTCAACAACGAGACCCCCGCCGAGGCCGACGAGCCCGAGGAGGTGCTGGACGCGGTCGATCAACACATGGCGAAGGCGAGCTGAAGGGCCCGGATGGAACTGTTGTCGGAACATCGCTGCTTCGGCGGCACCCAGCGGTTCCACCGCCATGAATCCGCCGAGCTCGGCCTGGCCGCGCGCTTCGCGCTGTTCCTGCCGCTCCGGCCCAAGGCGCTGCTGGTCTTCCTCGCCGGGCTGACCTGCACCGAAGAGACCTTCACCATGAAGGCCGGCGCGCAGCGCCTGGCCGGCGAGCTGGGGCTGGCGCTGCTGATGCCCGACACCAGCCCGCGCGGCGCCGACGTCCCCGGCGAAGCCGACGCCTGGGACTTCGGCGTCGGCGCCGGCTTCTATCTCGATGCGACGCGCGAGCCCTGGGCCCCGCACTGGCGCATGGAAAGCTACCTGCTCCACGAGCTGATCCCGTGGGTGCAGCAGGAGACCGGGCTGGAGCGCGTCGGCCTGTTCGGCCACTCGATGGGCGGCCACGGCGCGCTGACGCTGGCGCTGCGCCACCCGGGACGCTTCCAGTCGCTGTCGGCCTTCGCGCCGATCGCCGCGCCGATGCGCTGCCCCTGGGGCCGCAAGGCCTTCGCCGGCTATCTGGGCGAGGACCGCGCCGCCTGGGCCGCGCACGATGCCAGCGAGCTGATGAAGGGCCGGCACACGCCGCCATACCCAGGCGGCATCCTCATCGACCAGGGCCTGGCCGACAAGTTCCTCGCCGAGCAGCTGCACCCCGAAGCCTTCGAGGCGGCCTGCGCCACCGTCGGCCAGCCACTGACGCTGCGCCGCCATGCCGGCTACGACCACGGCTACTACTTCATCGCCAGCTTCATCGACGACCACCTGCGCCATCACGCCAGCCAGCTGTTCGCATGATCGCCATTCGCCGCACGATCGTGCTAAATTCCGCGCATGGAAACCCGCAGCGAACGCGCCGAGAGCACGCTGGCCGCCATCGTCGGTGCGGCGCTGAACATGGCCGTCACCGAGGGCCTGGAGAGCATCAGCATCGGTGAGGTCGCCAAGCGGCTGGACCTGTCCAAGAGCGGCGTGTTCTCGCGCGTCGGCTCGCGCGAGCAGTTGCAGGTGGCCGTGCTGCTGGAGTTCGACAAGCGCTTCCTGCAAACCGTCTTCCTGCCCGCCATGAGCGAGCCGCGCGGCCTGCCGCGGCTGCAGGCCGTCATGCAGCGCTGGCTGGCCTGGGCCAGCGATGTCGAGCGCCACAAGACCTGCCTGTACACGGCCGGCGCCTTCGAATACGACGACCGCGAGGGGCCCGTGCGCGAGCACCTGCTCGATGGCGTGTTGCGCTGGCGTGCCACGCTGCGCCGCACCGTGCTGCAGGCCATCGAGGCCGGCCACCTGCGCGCCGACCTGGACGCCGAGCAGATGGTGTTCGAGATGGACGCCCTGTTCATCATCCTGCTGCACGACGCGCGCTTCCTGCGCGACCCGCGCGCCAGCGAGCGCGCCGCGCGCGCCTGGCAGCGCCTGCTCGACGCCAGCCGGCCCTGACCGCGACGCGCCATGTCCGTGCCTCTTCGTTTGATTTTTCGTCGCACGACCGTGCGAAATCTGGAGCCTCGATGACCGCCACACGCAACCCTGCCGCCGCCTTCTACGCCTCGCCCACGGCCCGCGGCATCGCAGCGCTGCTGCGCGGCCTGCACCGCGTCTCGCCCGATCTCGGCACGCGCGTCGCGCTGCACCTGTTCTTCACGCCCATGCCGACCAAATGGCTGGCGCGTTCGCGCGCTGTGCCGCGGCCATGGGTCGAGCGGCGGCTGCCCTTCGAGGGTGGCCATATCAGCGTCTGGCAGCGCAGCGATGTCGAGCCGGGCAGGCCCAGGGTGCTGCTCGTGCACGGCTGGGCCGGCGACGCCCAGCAGCTGCGCGATCAGGGTGACACGCTGGCGGCCGCTGGCTTCGACCCGCTGCTGCTGGACCTGCCGGCCCATGGCCGCAGCAGCGGCTGGCGCAGCAACCTGCTGCAATGGGTGCGGGCCTTGTTCGCCGTCAGTGCGCGCTTCGGGCCCTGGGACGGCGTCGTGGCGCATTCGCTCGGCGCGCTGGCGACCGCCCATGCGCTGGCCCGCGGCCTGCCGGCCCGGCGCGCGGCGCTGCTGGCACTGGCGCCGCCGCCTGCGCAGTTCATGCGCTGGTTCGCGCAGGCCATGGGCACGGGCGATGCGCTGGCGGCGCGCATGCGTGGCCGCGTCGAGCAGCGCGAAGGCGTGTCGCTCGGCCATTTCGAGCCCACCTGGCTGGGCGAACGCGTCGGGCAGCCCACGCTGATCGTGCACGACCGCGGCGACGTGACGGCGCCCTTGAGCGGCAGCGAAACGCTGGTGGCCGGCCTGCCCGCGGGGCGCCTGCATGTGACGGAGGGACTGGGCCACCGCCGCCTGCTCAGCGACCCGGCGGTGATGCGGCTGGTCAGCAGCCACCTCGCGGCCGCGCAGCCGCCGGCCTTGCGCGTCGTTTGACCGTCACGCCGGGCCAGGAGGACCTCCAGGTACTCGCTCGGCACCACCAGGCTGTCGGGGCCGGCGCGGTTCAGCGTGGCCAGCACGTCGGTCAGGTCGCGCTCCAGTGCCGCGCCCTGGTCCGGCGCCAGCGTGGGGCAAAGGCCTTGTGCACCGGGCCGTACCAGGTGCGGAACACCTCGAGGTCGAGGGGTGCGTTCATGGGATGTATCCGGACAAGCAAGGGAGCCAGCATCTCGCCGTGTGGCTGCGCAGTCCGGTCCTGCTGCCCGCAAATCCTGCCCGAGCGTCCGGTCCCCCTGGACCGGCGTCCCTTGATCAAACGACCCCCTTTTGGAGAGTGTCATGGCCCTGGATCACATCGCCGCCGCGTTGGAGCGCGTGGCCGCCGTCATGCGCAAGCGGCCGGAGCTCGGCCTGCACGACGACTCGCCGGCTCGCGTCCGGTGGGAGGGTGGCATGCGCGTCTCGGCGCGCCATGACAACGGCCTGCGCGTCGAAACCGACATGCCGCGCGAACTGGGCGGCAGCGGCGAAGGGGTCACGCCAGGCTGGCTGCTGCGGGCGGGTACGGCCTCGTGCGCTGTCACCTGCATCGTCATGAACGCTGCAACGCAGGGTGTGGAACTGCAGGCGCTCGACGCCTGGGTTTCCAGCCGTTCCGACACACGCGGGCTGCTGGGTCTGGCTGGCGACAACGGGCAGGCGGTCGACGCCGCGCCCGTCGAGATGACGCTGCACATCCGCATCGCGGCCGCGGGGCTGACGCAGGCGCAGACCCGCGGGCTGGTCGAGCAGAGCTGCCTGCGCTCACCGGTGCCGGCGGCGCTGCGGCAGCCGGTGCCGCTGCAACTGGACATCGAGGTCACCGGCAGCGCGGCCTGACCGGGCGATGGACGCGCTGTCGCAAACCTTGGGCGTGGTGCGGCTGGTGGGCGCCATCTTCCTGCAGGGCCGCTTCAGCCGACCGCCGAGCGCGTGGCCATCTTCCACCGCATCACGCACGGCGAATGCCACGTGATGCTGGACGGTGCCGGGCCCGTGTAGCTCGCGGCGGCGCCGGGGGACAATGCCTGAATGGCAGTCCTTTCCCTCTCCAACGCCCACCTCGCTTTCGGCCACGTCGCGCTGCTCGACGGTGCCAATTTCTCGCTCGAAATCGGCGAACGCGTCGGCCTCATCGGCCGTAACGGCACCGGCAAGTCCTCACTGCTGAAGATCCTCGCCGGGCTCGAAAAGCTCGACGACGGCCTGCTGCAGCAGCAACAAGGCCTGACCAACGTCTACGTGCCGCAGGAGCCCGAGCTGCGCGGCGACGCGACCATCTTCGACGTCATCAGCGAGGGCGTGGCCGAGCACAAGGCGCTGCGCGAGCGCTACGAGATCCATGCCGACGACGACGACCTCGCCTGGGTGCAGGAGCGCATCGAGCACATCGGCGCGTGGAACTGGGAGCAGCGTGTCGAGGAGACGCTGCACCGGCTGGGCCTGGACGGCTCGCGGCTTATCAGCACGCTCTCCGGCGGCCTGAAAAAGCGCGTGGCGCTCGGCCGCGCGCTGGTGGCCCAGCCCGATGTGCTGCTGCTGGACGAGCCCACCAACCACCTGGACCTGGACGCGATCACCTGGCTGGAAGGCCTGCTGAACGACTTCAAGGGTTCGCTGCTGCTGATCACGCACGACCGCGCGTTTCTCGACAACGTCGCCAACCGCATCGTCGAGCTGGACCGCGGCCAGCTGCGCGGCTACCCCGGCAACTACGCCGCCTTCCAGGCCGCCAAGGCCTACGAGCTGGAGAACGAGGCGCTGTTCAACGCGCGCTTCGACAAGCTGCTGGCGCAGGAGGAGGTCTGGATCCGCAAGGGCGTCGAAGCCCGCCGCACGCGCTCGGTGGCGCGCATCCAGCGCCTCGAAGCCATGCGCCTGGCGCACGCCGCGCGGCGCGACGTGCAAGGCAAGGTCAGGCTGGACATCGACACCGGCGGCGCCAGCGGCAAGATCGTCGCGGAGCTGGAAGACGTGTCCAAGAGCTACGGCGACCGTGCCATCGTTCGCGGCTTCACCAGCACCATCCTGCGCGGCGACAAGGTCGGCCTGATCGGCCCCAACGGCGCCGGCAAGACGACGCTGCTGAAGATGATCCTCGGCGAACTGGCGCCCGACAGCGGCACGGTGCGGCTGGGCTCGCGACTGACAGTCGCCTACTTCGACCAGATGCGCGACACGCTCAACCTGGATGCGACGCTGGCCGACACCATCAGCCCCGGCTCGGAGTGGATCGAGATCGGCAACCAGAAGAAGCACGTCAAGAGCTACCTCGGCGACTTCCTGTTCTCGCCGGCGCGCGCCAACTCGCCAGTGCGCACGCTCTCCGGCGGCGAACGCAACCGCCTGCTGCTGGCGCGCCTGTTCGCCCGCCCGGCCAACGTGCTGGTGCTGGACGAGCCCACCAACGACCTCGACATCGAGACGCTGGAGCTGCTGGAGGAACTGCTGGCCGAGTACGACGGCACGGTCTTCCTCGTGAGCCACGACCGGCGCTTCCTGGACAACGTCGTCACGTCCACCATCGTCTACGAGGGCGAGGCGCGCTGGCGCGAGTACGAAGGCAGCGTGCAGGACTGGCTGCAGCAGTCCAAGCGCGCCGCGGCGCTGCAGGCGCAGGCGGCGCCCAAGGCCGCCGCTGCCCCCACGCCGCCGCCCGCGCCCGAGCCGGCGCTGGTCGTCGCGACCAAGCGCAAGCTCAGCTACAAGGAACAGCGCGAGCTGGACGAGATCCCCAAGCAGATCGCCGCGCTGGAGGCCGAGCAGACGCAACTCAACGCGCTGCTGGCCGGTGCCGAGCTGTACACGCAGGGGGCGGCCCGCATCGCCGAGGTGACCGACCGCGCCGCGGAGATCGATGCGGAGTTGCTGGCGCTGATGGAGCGCTGGGAAGTGCTCGAAGCGAAATGAACGCGCTTCACCACGAATGGCTGGCGCTGCAGGCACAGCACGAGCGCTATGAAGGACTGGCGCTGGTCGTCAAGCTGCTCGCCTTCACGGCGCTCGTCATCGTGCCGGACAACGGCCTCGTTCTCGCGCTGCTGGCGTTGCTGTGGCTTCAGGAGGCCGTGCTGAAGACCTTCCAGGGCCGTCTGGGCGAGCGCCTGCTCGTCGTCGAGGCGGCGGTGAAGTCCGGCGGCGAAGGTGCCGTGCCGATGCAACTGCACAGCGACTGGCTGACCCGCCGCCCGCGCGGTGCGGGCCTCGTCACGCAATACCTGAAGAGCGCGCTGCGCCCGACGGTGGCGCTGCCCTATCCGGTGCTGATGTTGCTAGCGGTCGTGGCCTAAACCGGCGCCAACCGGCCGAGCGGGATCAGCCCGCCCTGGCCTTGCAGCTGAACGACCGTCTCTCCGGAGCGGTGCACCACGTACTGGGCCACATGCACGGCGCCGTTGAAGCGCACCTTGTCGCCGGGCTTGATGACGGGCAGGGCGCCGATGACCGGCGGCGGGCGCGGCGCCGCAGGCCGGGGGGTGTGCATGACGCCGCGCGTTGGGCTGGGCAGGCCCGGCGCGTTCTTGGCCACGGTCTGCAGCGCCTGCATCATCTGCGCCTTGAGCTGATCGGCCGTGAAGGGCTTTTGCAGCAGGAAATGCGCGCCCAGCGCCCGCGCTTGCAGCTCATGCTCGGGCGTCACTTCGAAGCTCAGCAGCGACAGGTGCAGGGCCGGCCGCGCGTCACGCAGGCGCTGGTAGAGCTGCAGGCCCGTCAGCGGCGCCTTCGCAAACCAGTCGGTGATCAGGAAATGGGGCTTGAAGATCAGGCCCTGGGCCAGCGCGGTTTCGGTGTCGGCGCAGCACAGGACGTTGTCCACCGCGAAGCCACGGCTTTGCAGCAGCTGCCGCACGAAGGTCTGCACCCCGGCCAGCGGGTCTGCAACGAGGAATTTCAAGGGGTCGCTCATGTCCACATCGGGTGCCGCAATGGCGGTGTCGCCGGGCGGGCCGGATTTTGCGGGCGGCCATGAGCTGGCCCGGTGAAAACTCCCCTGGGGAGTGAGAACTTTTTGTCAGGCTTGCAGGCGGCAGAAGTCCGCCCGCAGGCCCCGTGGCGTGCGCACCAGATAGAGCGACTGGCTGGCCCCGTCGGCGGCCGTCAGGCGGTGCAGCGCGTCGCCGACGCCGGCCGGCAGTTCGCCGCTGAAAAGCAGGCTGAACTGCTCGCCCGGCTGGCGGCTGGGCAGTGCGCTGGCGGCACGCAGCGTGACCGCATGGCCGTCGACCTCGAAGCGCTGGCCGACATGGGCCTGCCAGCTGGCCAGGCCCGACCGCGCCTCCAGGCTGGGACGCACGGCGGCCAGTGCGGTGGTGGTGCCGGCACCGGCCACGATGGCGGCGCTGCCGCCCTTCAGGAACTCGCGCTTGTTGATCACGACAGGCACTCCTCGGGTTGGGCGGCGGGCTTGAACATGGGCTGGTAGAGGCCCTGGGGCTCGCCCGCGGTGACGAAGCCGAGCCGCTCGTAAAGCCGCCTGGCAGGGTTGTGGATCTCGACCTGGATGCTCAGGCGTTGCCCGCCGGCGGCCAGCGCCAGCAGGCAGCGCGTGCCGAGGCCCTGGCCGCGCCAGGCGGGCAGCACGGCGATGTCGAGGATGTGCAGCCGGTCGTCCCGCGGGTCGGTCCAGAGCCGGCCGGCAACCGCGTCAGCCACAACGATGAGCTGGCAGGCCGAGCGCGGGAAGTGTTGGCGGTAGTGCAACTGCTGGGCGCGGTGCTGCAGGTGCACGAAGGCCTCGCGCTGCGCTGGCGGCCAGCCGGTCAGCGCCAGCTCGTCGGCGCGCGTGCTGGCATAGATGGCGAGCTGCCAGGCATCGTCATCGGGCGTGGCGGGGCGCAGGCGGTAGTCCATGGCCCGAGTGCCTAGCTGCGGGGCGGGAAGATGCCTTGCAGCGCGATGCAGAAGTTCAGCCCTTGATACGGTTGCCGGTTCTCGTGGGGGCTACCGCCGCCGGCGCTGCCGATGGCCGAGGCCGCCATCGGTGCCGGGATGCCGGGCGCGCGGTAGACGTTGCCGCCGCCGCTGGCGGTCGGTGCCATCACATTGCCGGCCGGGCTGGTCGACACGGGCGTGACGCCGGCCCTCAGCGCGTGCGTGTGGCCCGGCATCTGTCCGGGCAGCAGCGCGACGCTGGCCTGCCCGACGGCCTGGCCAAGGTCGCGCGGGCTGAGGCCCGGGCCGCCGCCGGCGCCCATCGCGAAGCTGCCGCGCAGGTCGGGCAGCGCAAAGGTGGTCTTGCCGTCGCCGCCGTAGGTCGTGCCGAGCAGCGAGAACAGGGCGGTGTTCTGGCTGATCGGCATCAGCTGGCCATTGCAGCTGGCCCACCCGCGGGGTGCGAAGTTGTAGGGCATGACGCGGATCTCGGCGACGAAGGGATCGGACATGTCGTGCTCCTCAGGCCTGCTGCGGGAAGATGCCGAACAGCGAAATGATGTAGTTCAGCGCCAGCGTCGGCGCCATGTTCTCGTGCGGCTGGTTGCCCCCCGCGCTTCCGACGGCGCTGGCGGCCATCGCCGTCGAGCCGGGGCCGGGGTCGTAGCTGGCCACGCTGGTCGCCGCCAGCAGTGCGCCGCCCGGCGCTGTGCCGGTGGCTGCGGCGCCGCTGGCGCGCAGCGTGTGGGTGTGCGTGGGCAGCTGGGTGGGCGCCAGCGTGATGGTTTCATCGCCGCCGAGCTCGCCGAGCATGCGCGGCGACAGCCCCGGGCCCTGGCCCTGGTGCACCGGCACGCGGCCACGCAGGTCGGGCAGCGCGAAGGTGCTCTGGCCGTCGCCGCCATAGGTCGTGCCGATCAGCACGAACAGCACCTCGTTCTCTGCGATGGGCAGCAGCTGGCCCTGGCAGAACATCCAGCCGAGCGGCGCGAAGTTGCCGGCGAACAGGCGGATCTCGCCCACGTAGGGATTCGACATCGGGATCTCCTCGTTCAGTCGCGGCTGGGGAAGATGCCCTGCAGCGCAATGGCCCAGTTCAGTACCGCGAACGGCTGCATGTTCGGGTGCGGCTGCCCGCCGCCGCTGGCGCCGAGCGCGCTCGCGCCCATCACGGTGTCGTTGCCGGCGGGGCCGTAGCGGTTCATGCCGCCGCGCACCTTGGCGGCGGGCAGCGCGCCGCCCGGCACGCTGGCATTGGCGAAGTCATTGGTGCCGCTGAGCGTGTGCGTGTGGGCCGGCAGCTGGCCGGGCTGTAGCGTGACGTTCTCCTGCCCGCCGCGTTGACCCAGCGCGATGTCGCTGCCCACGTGCGCCGGGGCGCGGCCGCGCAGGTCGGGCAGGGCGAAGTTCACCCGCCCGTCGCCGCCGTAGGTCGTGCCCAGCAGCGCGAACAGCGCCTGGTTCTGGTTGATGGGCAGCAACTGGCCGTTGCAGAAGGCCCAGCCTTTGGGCGCGTAGCCGAAGCCGAGCAGCTTCAGCTCGCCGAGAAAAGGATCGGACATGGGCGCCTCCTAGCCGAACACGGCTTCGTAGTGCAGGCCGGCGGCCGAGCGGGCCACCGGCACGAGGAAGAGGTCCAGCGCATCCAGCTGCGGATGCTGCAGCCGGTAGATGTGCTGCGGCAGCGCCGGCTCGGGCGGCCCCTCGAAGGTGAGGCTGAAGCCGGGACGGCTGCCCGGCGCGGCGCGGGCCTCGACGAGCTGCGCTGGCAGCCCCGTCTCATCGTCCAGCCACAGCATGAAGCGGCTGCCGACCAGCGGCTCGAAGCGGGCGAGGGTGAACGGGCCGGCCTCGCTCACGGCGCGTGGCCCCGCCGCAGCAGCAAGGGCAGCAGGCCGCAGGCCAGCAGCAGCCAGGTGGCGGGTTCAGGCACCGGCGTCGTCATCAGGTCGATGCGGAACTCGGCGTAGTCGCCGCTCTGGCCGCCAAGGCGCGGCACGAAGAAGATGCTGCTGAGATCGAAGCTCAGCGTGCCGGGGCTGGTCAGCTGCACCAGGCTGGCCGGGGCGGCCGGGCTCTGCAGGCCGGTGAAGCCCGAGGTGGCGAAGCCGTCGAAGGCGTAGGCCGTGAAGCCGGTGATGGCCTGGCCGGTGATGGCCAGCCCGCTGATCTCATACCGGGCCGGGCTGCCGTTGGCGCCGAGATAGCCGGTTGTGGACACGCCGCCGGTGAAGTCGCCCGCGGCCGCGCGGATGAAGATGGCGTTGCCCGAGAAGAACACCCGCTCGTCGTTCATCATCAAGTCGCTGACATCGCCCGAGCCGCCGAGGTTGGCGGCCCGCACGCCGCTGGCGAGGTCGGCGAACGCGACCGTCTGCGACAGGTCGATGGGCGTCGTGTCGAACGCCAGGCCGCCGGGTGCGACGAGGCGCACCGTGATGTCTGCGGCGAAATCGGCCTGGGCCGACAACGAACACAGGGCCAGGCACAGGCCCCCGAACAACTGGCCAAGGCGCAAGCGAATCCTGGACATGGCATCTCCTCGGGCGTTGAGTGAGGCCCAGTAAACGCCTGCCGATCCGTGGGCGCCAGAGGGCGCTCCCTCGAACGAGGGGGAGGAAGTTAGGGGGGTGCGGCGCGGCCGCGGAAGTCGTCCGCGCAGGCGCGCAGCTGGCGCCAGAAGGCCGGGTCCTGCGACGTGGCCATGTTGATGCGCATCAGCGATCCGGGCGCGCGCGTCGCGCTGAACAGGGCGCCCGGCGCGGTCAGCCAGCCGGCGTCCAGCATCGGTTGTGCCACGCGCTCGGTATCGACGCCCACGTCGAGCCAGCCGAACAGGCCGTCCGGCGGCGCGGCCCAGGTGAACCCTTGCCTGGCCGCGAGCGACGCGACACGCTGGCGCGCCTGCGCCAGCCGCTCGCGCAGGCGCTGCGCATGGCGGCGCAGGCGGCCTTGCTCCATGCACAGCGCGACGGCGCGCTCCAGCACCGGCGAGCTGGTCAGGCCGTCCAGCAGCTTGACGTCGGTCAGCGCGCGCAGCCGCTCGGGTGCGGTGGCCAGGTAGCCGACGCGCCAGGCCGGAGTCAGCACCTTGGAAAAGCCCGACACATAGGTCACGCGGCGCAGGCCGTCCAGCGCCGCCAGCCGCGGCACATGCTCGGCGGCGAGGAAGCCGTAGCTGTCGTCCTCGACGATGAAGAAGTCGTGCTCGTCCGCCAGCCGCAGCAGGCGATGGGCGTCGGCCAGGTTCAAGCTGTGGCCGGTCGGGTTGTGCAGCACCGACACCGTGAGGTAGGCGCGCGGCGCGTGCTGCGCGGCAAGCGCCGCGAGCACGTCCAGGTCGGGCCCGCGGCTGCTGCGCGGCACCGGCAGCAGGCGGATGCCCGCCTGCGTCAGCCGCGCGAACATGATGGCCCAGCCCGGGTCGTCGACGAGCACGGCGTCGCCGGGCTGCAGCTGGGTGCGGATCAGCAGGTCCAGCGCATGGGTTGCGCCGTGGGTGGTCAGGATCTGCGCGGGGCCGGCGTGGATGCCCAGGTCGGCCAGGCGCTGCGACAGCGCGTCGCGCAGCCGCTCGTCCCCGCTCGGGTCGCCGTAGCTGACCTGCACGCCCAGCGATTCGGCCTGGTGCAGCCGGCGCATGGCGGACTGCAGCAGCGCCGGGTCCAGCCAGTCGGCCGGCAGCGTGCCCAGGCCCGGCGAGCGCGCCGCGTCGGCCTCGAACATGCCGCGGATCAGCGCCGTCGCGTCCACCGGCGCCTGGCGCGGCACCGCCGCGGCCGGGCGGCTGCTGCGCGCCGCGGCCGATGCGGGCCGGCTCTCGCGCACGAAGAAGCCGCGCTGGCGGCGCGCCTCCAGCAGCCCCGCGGCCTGCAACTGGTCATAGGCGGCGACGACGGTGTGCGGGCTGACGCCATGCTGGCGCGCGCAGTCGCGCACCGAGGGCAGGCGGGCGCCCGGCAGCAGCAGGCGCTCGCGGATGCGCTGGGCATAGCGCTCGGCGAGCTGGCCGGCCAGCGGCAGGCTGGCGCCGCGCAGCAAGGGGGCTTGTGTACCGGTGGGCATGGCAATACAGATTCGTGGTCTGACTGGCTGACTGTACTGGTTCTGTACTGCTTGCTGTGCCTAGACTGCCCTCATGACAGGGTTTTCCATCTCCACCTCCTCGACGTCGGATGCGGCGCGCGGCCTGCTGCTGGGCTCGGCGGGCGTCGTCATGTTTGCGCTCAGCATCCCGATGACGCGGCTGGCCGGCGGCAGCGTTCAGGCGCCGCAGCTCGACCCCGCCTTCGTCGCCTTCGGCCGCGCGGTCGTCGCCGGTCTGCTGTCGCTCGCCTACCTGATCGCCACCGGCGCGCGCCGGCCGCGTGGTGGTGAATGGCGACTGCTGGCCTTCACGGCCGGCGGCGTCGTCTTCGGCTGGCCGCTGTTGTCGGGCCTGGCGGTGCGGCATGTGGATGCCGTGCATGCGGCGGTGGTCTCCGGCGTGCTGCCGCTGGCCACGGCCGTCATCGCAGCGCTGGTGCTGCGCCAGCGGCCGAGTGCCGGCTTCTGGGCCTGTGCGCTGGCCGGGCTCGCGCTGGTGGTCGGCTTCGCCGCCTGGCGCGGCGCGGGCGGGCTGGAGATGGCCGACGGGCTGCTGCTGGGCGCCGTGGTCTGCGCATCGGCGGGTTATGTCAACGGGGCGCGCCTCACCGCCGGCATGTCGGCCGAGCAGGTGATCTGCTGGGTGCTGGTGCTGAGCCTGCCCGTCACCCTGCCGCTGGCGGTGATGACCCGGCCCACCGCGCCGGTCGCGCCGGCGGCCTGGGCCGGCTTCGCCTACGTGTCGCTGTTCTCGATGTGGATCGGTTTCTTCGCCTGGTACCGCGGCCTGGCCCTGGGCGGCACGCTGCGCGTCAGCCAGGTGCAGGTGATGCAGCCCTTCCTGTCCATGCTGTTCGCGGTGCCGCTGCTGGGCGAGCGCCTGGACGCGATGACCGTCGTCTTCGCCGGGGCCGTCATTGCCGTCGTGTGGCTGGGCAAGCGTCAACCGGTGAACTAGCAGGAGGCTGGCATGAAGGACCGATTCACAACCCGACTCGCGCCAGGGCAGGCGCTGACGCTTGCGGCCGCACGCGCGCCGCGCCGCCTCGTCGTGACGAGCGGCCGGCTGTGGCTCACCGTGACGGGCGGCTGCGATGACCACTGGCTCGCCGCCGGCGAAGGGCTGACGCTCGCCGCCGGGCAGCAGGCCGTCGTCGAGGCCTGGCCGCAGGCGAGCTTCCAGTTGCTGCAGCCAGCCCCGGAGCGGGCTCGCTCGCCGGCATGGGCGCGACGCATGACGCCGGCGGCCGCATGAAGACGCTGGGCATCCTCGGCGGGATGAGCTGGGAGTCGACCCAGCATCTGTACGCGCTGATCAACCGCGGCGTCGCCGCACGGCTGGGCGGCCTGCACAGCGCGCAGCTGGTGCTGCACAGCGTCGACTTCGCGCCCATCGCGGCGATGCAGGTGGCCGGGGAATGGGCCGCGGCCGCCGCGCAGCTCGGCGCGGCAGGGGCGGGCCTGAAGCGCGCCGGCGCCGAGGCGCTGCTGATCGCCACCAACACCATGCACCTTGTCGCCACCGAGGTCGAACGCGCAGCCGGCCTGCCGGTGCTGCACATCGTCGACGCGACCGCCGAGGCATTGCGCGCCGCGGGCGTGCGGCGCGCCGGCCTGCTGGCCACGCGCTTCACGATGGAGCAGGGCTTCTACCGTGAGCGGATGTGGGAGCGCTTCGGCGTCGAGGTCATCACGCCCGACGTGGCCGGGCGCGCCGAAGTGCATCGGCTGATCTACGAGGAGCTGTGCCGCGGCTGCTTCGAGCCGGCCTCGCGCGAGGCCTTGCGCGGCCAGATTGCCGCGCTGGCCGACCGCGGTGCGCAGGCCGCCATCCTCGGTTGCACGGAGCTGGGGCTGCTGCTGCCTCGCACCTCGCCGGCCGCGCTGCCGCTGTTCGATTCCACCGAGTTGCAGGCCCGCGCGGCCGTCGACTGGATGCTAGGCTGACTCCTTTGAAATTCCACGAGCGATTGCCATGCACCCTTCAATCGATGCCGCGCGGCGGGCCGAGCGCCGGGCCGCCCCAAGCCGGCCCGCCATCCCCTCGGGGGATCGCTCCATGTATTCATGGAGCGAGGGGCTGACATGACCACCGTCTGGACCCAGGCGCGCCGCGCCGCGCGCATGAACCCGTCCATCATTCGCGAGATCCTCAAGGTCACCGAGAAGCCGGGCATCCTGTCCATGGCCGGCGGCCTGCCTTCGGCGGACACATTCCCCGTCGACGCGCTGAAGGCCGCCTGCGACCGCGTGCTGACGAAGACGCCGCGCGAGGCGCTGCAGTACGCCGCCAGCGAGGGCTATGCGCCGCTGCGCGAATGGGTGGCGGCGCGCGTCGCCACGCTGGGCATGCAGGTCAAGCCGGAGCAGGTGCTGATCACCAGCGGCTCGCAGCAGGGGCTGGACCTGGTGGGCAAGATCCTCTGCGACGCTGGCGCGCCCGTGGCCGTGGAGACGCCGACCTACCTCGGCGCGCTGCAGGCCTTCACGCCCTTCGAGCCCATCTTCGCCAGCCTGGCGAGCGACGACGAAGGCCCGCGCCCGGAAGCCATTGCCGCGCTGCCGCACGACGCACCGGGTACGCGCTTCAGCTACCTGCTGCCCAACTACCAGAACCCGACCGGCCGCGTCATGGGCGCCCAGCGTCGCGTCGAGGTCGTCGAAGCCGCGCGCCGGGCCGGCGTGCCCATCGTCGAGGACAACCCCTATGGCGACCTCTGGTTCGACGAGCCGCCGCCGAACGCGCTGTCCAGCCTGTGGCCCGAGGGTTCGCTCTACCTGGGCTCGTTCTCCAAGGTGCTGACGCCGGGCTTCCGCCTGGGCTATTTGATCGCCCCGCCCGAGCTGTATCCCAAGCTGCTGCAGGCCAAGCAGGCGGCCGACCTGCACACGCCGGGCTTCAACCAGCGTGTCGTGCACGAGGTCATCCGCGACGGCTTCCTCGACGGCCACATCCCCACCATCCGCGCCCTCTACAAGGCCAACCGCGACGCGATGGCCGAGGCGCTGCGCGAGCACCTGCCGCCGGGCTGCGACTACCTGTCGCCGCAGGGCGGCATGTTCTTCTGGATCCGCCTGCCCGCGGGCCTGGACGCGATGGCGCTGCTGCCGCAGGCGGTGGACGCCGGTATCGCCTACGTGCCCGGCGCGGCCTTCTACGCCCACCAGCCCGACCCGCGCACGCTGCGCCTGTCCTTCGTCACGCTGACGCCGGACCTGATCCGCGACGGCGTCGAGAAGCTCGGCCGCCTGCTGCACGAGGCGCTGGAGCTGGCCGTGGAGCCCGCGCCCTGATGCCGCACGACGGCTACCGGCTCGGCTTCGCGCCCGAGGACATCGACGCGCGGGCGGCGCATGCGTTCCTGACGCGAGCCTACTGGTGCGAAGGCATCCCGCTGGCGCTGATCGAGCGGGCCATCGCCAACTCGCTGTGCATCGCGCTGCACGCTGAAGGGCGGGGCCAGGTCGGCTTCGCGCGCGTCGTCACCGACCGCACGACCTTCGCCTACCTCTGCGACGTCTACGTGCTGGAAGCCCACCGCGGCCGTGGCCTCGCGACCTGGATGATCGAGACGCTGCTGGCCCATGCCGACCTGCAAGGCCTGCGCCGCTTCATGCTCTTCACCCGCGACGCCCATGCGCTGTACGAGGGCCACGGCTTCAAGCCGCTGGCCACGCCGCAGCGCGGCATGGAGATCGTGCGGCCCGCCATCTATCTCAACGCTGTTTCACCATGACCCAATTGCGCCGCTTTGCCCAGGTCGACGTCTTCACCGCCCAGCCGCTCAAGGGCAATGCCCTGGCCGTCGTCATCGACGGCGGCGGCCTGTCCGACGACGAGATGGCCGCGTTCGCGCGTTGGACCAATCTGTCCGAGACCACCTTCCTGCTGCCGCCCACCGACCCCGCGGCGGACTACCGCGTGCGCATCTTCACGCCCGGTGGCGAGCTCCCTTTCGCAGGCCATCCGACGCTGGGCAGCGCCCACGCCTTCCTGGCCAGCGGTGGCGATGCGAAGAAGCCGGGCGAGGTGGTGCAGCAGTGCGCCATCGGCCTGGTGCGCGTCAAGCGCGACGGCACCCGCCTGGCCTTTGCCGCGCCGCCGCTGAAGCGCAGCGGCCCGGTCGGCGCGGCCGAGCGCGAGCAGGCCATCGCGTCGCTGCGCATCGCGCCGGAGGCGCTGCTCGACCTGGTCTGGGTCGACAACGGGCCCGGCTGGATGGTCGCCCGCCTGGTCGACGCCGCCAGCGTGCTGGCGCTGCAGCCCGACTTCATCGCGATGCAGGGACTCAAGCTCGGCGTCGTCGGTGCGCACCCGGCGGGTGGCGAATGCCAGTTCGAGGTGCGTGCCTTCGTGCCGGACCTCGGCATCCCGGAGGACCCGGTCACCGGCAGCCTGAACGCCGGCCTGGCGCTGTGGCTGCAGCAGGCCGGCCTGGCGGGCGACCGCTACGTCGCCGCGCAAGGTGCGGCCCTGGGGCGCGCCGGCCGCGTGCATGTGCAGCGCGATGCCGAGGCGACCTGGATCGGCGGCGACGTGACGCCGCTGATCCACGGGCAGGTGAGGTTGTGATGACGCAAGCGCTGTTTCGCGAGGACGCCACGCTGCTGGCCTGCGACGCGACGGTCACCGGCCATGGCGAGGGCGGCGTGACGCTCCATCGCACCGTTTGCTACCCCTTGGGTGGCGGCCAGGCAGGCGACACCGGTTGGCTGGTCGCGGGCGAACATCGCTGGCGCGTGACCGACACGCGCAAGAGCAAGGAACACCCCGAGGCCATCGTGCACCTCATCGAAGGCGAGCCGCCCGCCGTGGGCGCCGCGGTGCGCGTCGAGGTCGACGCCGCACGCCGCCAGGCACACCGGCGCTTCCACACGGCCACCCACCTGCTGTGCGCGCTGCTGCCCTATCCGGTCGACGGCTGCTCCATCACCGAGACCTATGCGCGCCTGGACTTCCACACCGACGAACCCTTCGACAAGGACGCCATCCAGGCCGGCCTGGACCGCCTGGTCGCCGAGGCGCATCCGGTCGGCCATCGCTGGATCAGCGAGGAAGAGCTGGATGCCAATCCCGGCCTCGTGCGTTCGATGAGCGTGCAGCCGCCACGCGGGCTCGGACGCGTGCGCGTGCTGGAGATCGACGGCGTGGACCTGCAGCCCTGCGGCGGGACGCATGTGACGAACACCACCGAGATCGGCGCGGTGGTCGTCACGAAGATCGAGAAGAAGTCCGCCAAGACCCGCAGGGTCGTGCTGGGCTTTGCCCAGTCAAGCGAAGCTTGAAGCGCCGCGTGATCTCGGGATTCGCCGCTTAGGCGCTCTGGCTAAACTGCGTCGCCTATGGTTGGTCCGGACATCCAGCTCATCGCTCCTGAAACGCCCGAGGACTGGCACGAAGCCCGCCTCATCCTGCGTGACTACGCCAGCAGCCTGGAAGTCGACCTCGGCTTCCAGGGCTTCGAGGAGGAACTGGCCGGCCTGCCCGGCGCCTATGCGCCGCCCGGCGGGCTGATGCTGCTGGCCACGGTCGACGGTGCCGTCGCCGGCAGCGGCGCCTTTCGCCCGTTGCCCGACGCCGACTACCCCAACGCCTGCGAGATGAAGCGCCTGTTCGTGCGCCCGGCCTTCCGCCGCTTCGGCCTCGGCCGCATCCTCGCACAGGCCTTGATGGACCGCGCCACCGAGGCCGGGTACTCGTCCATGCTGCTCGACACGCTGGACGACATGGAGGCCGCCCGCGGCCTCTACGAAAGCCTGGGCTTCGTCGAGGTGCCGCCGTTCTATTTCAACCCCATCCCCGGCGCGCATTACCTGAAAGCCGAACTCGGCGCCTTCCGGCCCAGTTACTTCGGATAACCGCCTAGAGTGCCGGCATGGCACTCGACGACATCCAAGCCCTCGGCTCACACCGCTGCCTACTCGGCGAATCGCCGCTCTGGCATCCCACTGAACGGCAGCTCTACGCGGTCGACATTCCCGGCCGCCAGGTGCTGCGCTGGCGCGAGGGCGCGGACGCGCCCGACGCCTGGCCGCAGGACGCCGAGCCCGGTTGCATCGCGGGGCGTGAAGGCGGCGGCCTGCTGGTCGCGCGGCGCGACGGGCTGTGGGCCCTCGATACGGCAACCGGCGCACAGGCGCTGCTTGCATCGCCGCCCTATGACCCGGCGCGGCTGCGCTTCAACGACGGCAAGGTCGATCCTGCCGGCCGGTTGTGGGTTGGCAGCATCTCGGATGCGCGCGAGCCCGAGGCGGCGCTGTATCGCTTCGACGGCAGCGCATTCACCGCGCAGGTGCCCGGCCTCACGACGTCCAACGGGCTGGCGTGGAGCCCGGACGGCCGCCGCATGCACTGGTCCGACACCAAAGCGCACCGCATCTACGTCGCTGACTTCGATGTGGGGACGGGCGTGTTGTCCGCGCCACGCGTCTTTGCCGAATTCAAACCGCGCGTGGCAGGCGAGGCCTATGGTGGCCGCCCTGACGGCGCGGCGATGGACGCTGAGGGACATTACTGGGCCGCGATGTTCGAGGGCGGCTGCCTGCTGCGCATCGCGCCGACCGGCGAGGTCGTGCAGCGCGTCGAACTGCCGGTCACCTGCCCGACGATGCCCGCATTCGGCGGCGCCGACCTGCGCACGCTCTTCGTCACGACGGCGCGCGAGAAGCGCCCCGCCGACGAACTCGAACGCCAGCCGCTGGCCGGCGCGGTGCTGCAATTGCGCGTTCAAGTGCCCGGCTTGCCTGCGACGCTGACGCGGGCCTGAATCCGGCGCGTTGTAGGGGTAGGTTTACCCCGGTGTAACTCGTCACATATAATGAGGGGCTTTGTTGGATGGTGCCCGTGCGCCATCCCGGTGCAACCAACCTCTGGCAGTTTTGGAGGTTGAGCCGCCCACCCAGGATCTTGGCGCCATGACCGACACCGGCCCCCGAAAGACCTGGCCCCCCGCTGTTTCGACGGCCGGCGGCTGGGACGACGACAACGAGGAGCCGCCCGTCAAGGCCCTGAGCCCGGAGCAGGCGGCAGCATTGAAGTCCGCGTTGCCGATGCTGTCGCCCTGGCGTGTGCTGGGGATGCAACTGGTGGCAGGTTTGCTGTGCGTGGCCGTCATCCGGCTGTGGACGGCATCCGGCGTGGCCACGGCTTCGGCGCTCTATGGCGTTGCGGCGGTGGTTCTGCCCAACATGCTGCTGGCGCGGGGCATGACAAAGCATGTGGACTCAGTGGCCGGTGCGGCTGCCGGCTTCATGGGTTGGGAATTTTTAAAGATTGGTGCATCGATCGCGATGCTGGTGCTGGCGCCAAAGGTGGTGCCAGGCCTGAGTTGGCCGGCCCTGCTGGCCACGCTCGCGGTCTGCATCAAAGTGAACTGGCTTGCGCTTGCATGGCGCGGCCGCAGATAGAACTGACGAGGCAGAACGAAACATGGCAGCAGAAGGCCACGCTGAATCGGCAAACAGTGCAGCCCCGACCGCTGGTGAATACATCATTCACCATCTGCAGCACGCACAGAGCGGCACGCAGAAGGGCATCGTCGACTTTTCGGTCGTCAACCTCGACTCCATCTTCTTCAGTGTCCTGCTGGGCCTGGTGGGCTGCTTCCTGCTGTGGCGTGCCGCGAAGGCTGCCACGTCGGGCGTCCCGGGGCGTTTTCAAGCGGCCGTCGAGATCCTCGTCGAGATCGTGGCTGACCAGGCCAAGGGCATCGTGCACAACGCCGAAAGCCGCAAGCTGGTCGCGCCGCTGGCCTTGACCGTGTTCGTCTGGATCTTCCTGATGAACGCGATGGACCTGTTCCCCGTGGATCTGTTCCCGTGGATCTGGCAGAACATCGTCGGTGACCACCACGCCAAGTTGCGCGTCGTGCCCACCGCCGACCTGTCCATGACCATGGGCCTGTCCCTGGGCGTGCTGATCACCTGCCTGATCTACAACGTCAAGATGAAGGGCGCTGGCGGCTGGGCACATGAGCTGGTGGCCGCACCCTTCGGCGACAAGGTCTACCTGTACCCGGTCAACCTGGCCATGCAGCTGATCGAGTTCATCGCCAAGACCGTCTCCCACGGCATGCGGCTGTTCGGCAACATGTACGCCGGCGAGCTGATCTTCATGCTGATCGCGCTGATGGGCGGTGCCTGGAGCCTGTCGGCCACCGGCGTCGGCCTAGCCATCGGCCACATCATCGCGGGCTCGGTGTGGGCGATCTTCCACATCCTGATCATCACGTTGCAGGCCTTCGTGTTCATGATGCTGACGCTGGTCTACATCGGCCAAGCCCACGACGCGCACTGAGCGTCCCCAGTTTTTCCAAGCAGTTTTCCCTCAACCCTTTCTCTCTAAATCCTCTAAGGAGTCATCGTGGAAGTCATTAGCTTTGTTGCTCTCGCCGCTGGTCTGATCATTGGTCTGGGCGCCTTCGGTGCTTGTATCGGTATCGGCATCATGGGCAGCAAGTACCTTGAGTCCGCCGCCCGTCAGCCCGAGCTGATGAACGAACTGCAGACCAAGATGTTCCTGCTGGCCGGCCTGATCGACGCGGCCTTCATCATCGGCACCGGTATCGCCCTGTGGTTCGCCACCGCCAACCCGTTCCTGGGTCAGCTGGCGCAAATCGCCGCCAAGTAATTCGACGTTGCCGCCCCGCCCTCGGACTCCTGGGGGCGGCTTCAAGCACTCGAAACTTTGTGAGGCACCAAGGTGTTTATTAACGCATCGCTCATCGTTCAGATGATCGTGTTCCTGATCCTGGTCGGGTTCACGATGAAGTATGTGTGGCCGCCGATCATCAAGGCGCTCGACGAGCGTGCCGCGAAGATCGCCGCCGGCCTGTCCGCCGCCGACAAGGCCAAGGCCGAACTGGCCGGCGCCGAGGCGCAGATCGCCAAGGAACTGGCCCAGACCAAGGCCGAATCCGGCAAGCTGATCTCGGACGCCGAGAAGCGCGCCGCCGCCATCGTCGAGGCCGCCAAGTCGCGCGCCGAAGAAGAGGGCGCCAAGATCCTGGCTGCCGCCAAGGCCGATGCGGAGCAGCAGGTCACCCGCGCCCGCGAGGCCCTGCGTGAGCAGGTCGCCGCGCTGGCCGTCAAGGGTGCCGAGCAGATCCTGCACAAGGAAGTCAACGCCGGCGTGCACGCCGAGCTGCTGGCTCGCCTGAAGACGGAGCTGTAAATGGCCGAGATCGCCACCATCGCCCGCCCCTACGCGGAAGCGCTGTTCCAGGTCGCGAAGTCGCAAGACGTCGCCGCCTGGGGCCGTCAGCTCGACGCGCTGGCCCAGGTGGCGCAGGACGCCGATCTGCGCCAGTTCGCCGATCACCCCAAGGCGCAGTCCGAGCAGGTGCTCGCGGTCATGACGACCGCCGCCAAGCAGGACCTGGCGCCGGGCGTGCAGAACTTCCTGCGTGCCGTGATCGAGAACGGCCGTCTCGCGGCGCTGCCCGAAGTCGTTGCCCAGTACCACGTGCTGGCCAATGCGGCTTCCGGCGTGTCCGATGCGCACATCTACAGCGCCTACGAGATCAGCGACGCCCAACTGGCCGAGCTGAAGACGACGCTGGAACAGAGCTTCGGCCGCAAGCTCGACGCGCATGTGCGGATCGAGCCGGCGCTGATTGGCGGCGTGCGCGTGGTGGTCGGCGACGAGGTGCTGGACACCTCCGTCAAGGCCCGCCTGGAGCGCATGAAGGTCGCCCTGACTGCCTGACGGCTGCCCGAGCCACCGCAAGACATCCCATCGATTCACCCTGCGACTGACCCGCCCCATGGCAACGGTCTGGCCGCTCCGGGTACTGGAGACCCAGCATGCAACTCAATCCCGCTGAAATTTCCGAACTGATCAAGAGCCGCATCGAGGGTCTTGGTGCCAGCTCGGACATCCGCAACCAGGGCACCGTCGTGTCCGTTTCCGACGGCATCGTCCGCGTCCACGGCCTGTCCGACGTGATGCAGGGCGAAATGCTCGAATTCCCGGTCGCCGCAGACGGTTCGCAGACCTTCGGCCTGGCGCTGAACCTCGAGCGCGACTCCGTCGGCGCCGTGATTCTGGGCGCCTACGAGCACATCTCGGAAGGCGACACCGTCAAGTGCACGGGCCGCATCCTGGAAGTGCCGGTCGGCCCCGAGCTGATCGGCCGCGTCGTCAATGCGCTGGGCGAGCCTATCGACGGCAAGGGCCCGATCAACGCCAAGATGACCGACGTCATCGAGAAGGTCGCCCCGGGCGTGATCGCGCGCAAGTCGGTTGACCAGCCCGTGCAGACCGGCCTGAAGTCCATCGACTCTATGGTCCCCGTCGGCCGCGGCCAGCGCGAACTGATCATTGGTGACCGTCAGACGGGCAAGACCGCCGTCGCCATCGACGCGATCATCAACCAGAAGGGTCAGAACATGACCTGCGTCTACGTCGCGATCGGCCAGAAGGCCTCGTCGATCAAGAACGTGGTGCGTGCTCTGGAGCAGGCCGGCGCGATGGAATACACCATCGTCGTGGCCGCCTCGGCGTCTGAGTCTGCAGCGATGCAATACGTGTCGGCCTACTCGGGCTGCACGATGGGCGAGTACTTCCGCGACCGCGGCCAGGACGCGCTGATCATTTACGACGACCTGTCCAAGCAGGCCGTCGCCTACCGCCAGGTCTCGCTGCTGCTGCGCCGCCCGCCGGGCCGCGAAGCCTACCCCGGCGACGTGTTCTATCTGCACAGCCGCCTGCTGGAGCGCGCCGCGCGCGTGAACGCCGACTACGTCGAGGCCTTCACCAAGGGTGAGGTCAAGGGCAAGACCGGTTCGCTGACGGCCCTGCCGATCATCGAAACGCAAGCCGGCGACGTGTCCGCCTTCGTGCCGACCAACGTGATCTCGATCACCGACGGCCAGATCTTCCTGGAAACGTCGCTGTTCAACGCCGGTATCCGCCCCGCCATCAACGCCGGTATCTCGGTGTCGCGCGTCGGTGGTGCTGCCCAGACCAAGCTGATCAAGTCGCTGTCCGGCGGTATCCGTACCGACCTGGCCCAGTACCGTGAGCTGGCCGCGTTCGCGCAGTTCGCTTCCGACCTGGACGAAGCCACCCGCAAGCAGCTGGACCGCGGCGCCCGCGTGACGGAACTGCTCAAGCAGGCCCAGTACTCGCCGCTGCCGATCTCGCTGATGGCCGCGTCGCTGTACGCCGCCAACAAGGGCTTCATGGACAGCATCGAAGTGAAGAAGGTCCTGTCCTTCGAGCACGGCCTGCACCAGTTCCTCAAGACCAGCCATGCCGCGCTGCTCGCCAAGCTGGAAGCGGACAAGGCGATGGACAAGGACGCTGAAGCCGAGCTGAACGCCGCGATCACTTCTTTCAAGAAGTCCTTCGCTTAAGCCACGGAACACGCGACGGCCGTGCCTCAAAACCCGGCCTCGCACTGACTAGGAGTTCGAATGGCTTCAAGCAAAGAAATCCGCGGCAAGATCAAGTCGGTCGAGAACACCAAGAAGATCACCAAGGCGATGGAGATGGTCGCCGCGTCCAAGATGCGCAAGGCGCAGGAGCGGATGCGGTCGGCTCGTCCCTACGCCGAGAAGATCGGCAGCATCGCCTCGGAGCTGGCCAAGGCCAACCCCGAGTACCGCCATCCCTTCCTCGTCAAGAACGAGCAGGCGAAGACGGTCGGCATGGTCGTCGTCACGACGGACAAGGGCCTGTGCGGTGGTCTCAACACCAACCTGCTGCGCGCGGCCACGGCCAAGCTCAAGGAAGTGGAAGCCAGCGGCCAGACCGCCGAGGTCGTCGCCATCGGCGGCAAGGGCCTGGGCTTCATGAACCGCATCGGCGCCAAGGTCGTGGCCCACGCCACGCAGTTGGGTGACCAGCCCCACATGGAAGCCTTGATCGGCCCCGTGAAGGTGCTGCTCGACGCCTACGCCGCCGGCAAGCTGTCCGCCGTCTACCTCTGCTACACGCAGTTCATCAACACGATGAAGCAAGAGGTCAAGGTCCACCAGCTGCTGCCCCTCAAGGCCAGCGACCTGGCGACGGAGAAGCCCGCGCACTCGTGGGACTACATCTACGAGCCGGATGCCGCCACCGTCATCGACGAGCTGCTGATGCGCTACTCGGAAGCCCTGGTCTTCCAGGCTGTCGCCGAGAACATGGCCAGCGAGCAGTCCGCCCGCATGGTGGCCATGAAGGCCGCGACCGACAACGCCGGCACGCTGATCGGCGAGCTGAAGCTGGTCTACAACAAGACTCGCCAGGCCGCGATCACCAAGGAACTCTCCGAGATCGTCAGCGGCGCTGCCGCGGTCGGTTGAGTCCATCGGCACGCAAAGATTTGAATTGAAGGAACGCAAAAATGGCTAACACTCAAGCAGTCGGCAAGATCGTTCAGTGCATCGGCGCCGTCGTGGACGTGGAGTTCCCGCGCGACGCGATGCCCAAGGTGTACGACGCGCTGAAGATGGACGGCTCGGCCCTGACGCTGGAAGTGCAGCAGCAGCTGGGCGACGGCGTGGTCCGCACCATCGCGCTGGGCTCGTCCGACGGCCTGCGCCGCGGCACCGAAGTCTTCAACACCGGCGACACCATCAAGGTGCCGGTCGGCAAGGCCACCCTCGGCCGCATCATGGACGTGCTGGGCAACCCCATCGACGAGCGTGGCCCGGTCTCTTCCGACCTGACCGCCTCCATCCACCGCGCGGCACCGGCCTACGACGAGCTGAGCCCGTCGCAGGACCTGCTGGAAACCGGCATCAAGGTGATCGACTTGATCTGCCCGTTCGCCAAGGGCGGCAAGGTGGGTCTGTTCGGCGGCGCCGGCGTCGGCAAGACCGTGAACATGATGGAGCTCATCAACAACATCGCCAAGGCGCACAGCGGTCTGTCCGTGTTCGCCGGCGTGGGTGAGCGCACCCGTGAGGGCAACGACTTCTATCACGAGATGTCGGACTCCGGCGTCGTCGTGCAGGAGAACCTGTCCGAGTCCAAGGTCGCCATGGTCTACGGCCAGATGAACGAGCCCCCGGGCAACCGTCTGCGCGTGGCGCTGACCGGCCTGACCATCGCCGAGTCCTTCCGCGACGAAGGTAAGGACGTGCTGTTCTTCGTGGACAACATCTACCGCTACACGCTGGCCGGTACCGAAGTGTCCGCACTGCTGGGCCGCATGCCTTCCGCCGTGGGCTACCAGCCGACGCTGGCCGAGGAAATGGGCCGCCTGCAGGAGCGCATCACGTCGACCAAGGTCGGCTCGATCACGTCCATCCAGGCCGTCTACGTCCCTGCGGACGACCTGACCGACCCGTCGCCCGCCACGACCTTCGCCCACTTGGACGCCACCGTCGTGCTGTCGCGTGACATCGCCTCGCTGGGCATCTACCCCGCCGTGGACCCGCTGGACTCCACCAGCCGCCAGATCGACCCCAACGTCGTCGGCGAAGAGCACTACACGACGACCCGTGCCGTGCAGCAGGTGCTGCAGCGCTACAAGGAACTGCGCGACATCATCGCCATCCTGGGTATGGACGAACTGTCGCCGGAAGACAAGCTGTCGGTGGCCCGCGCGCGCAAGATCCAGCGCTTCCTGTCGCAGCCCTTCCACGTCGCTGAAGTGTTCACCGGCACGCCGGGCAAGTACGTGCCGCTGAAGGAAACCATCCGCGGCTTCAAGATGATCGTCAACGGCGAGTGCGATCACCTGCCGGAGCAGGCCTTCTACATGGTCGGCACCATCGACGAAGCCTTCGAAAAAGCCAAGAAGATCCAGTAAGACTTCGCATACGGCGCGCTGGCGTCGTTGCCGTGCTCGCTGGACACGAGCCAGCTCCGCGCGGCGCCTAGCCAGCACACCGTCTGCTCGCTTACTGAACCTTCTTGATTCGCTTAGCTAAGGAAGATTGAACATGGCAACCCTCCACGTCGACGTGGTCTCCGCCGAAGAGCAGATCTTCTCCGGCGAGGCCAAGTTCGTCGCCCTGCCGGGCGAAGGTGGCGAACTCGGCATCCTGCCGAAGCACACGCCGCTGATCACCCGCATCAAGCCGGGCGCCGTGCGCATCGAACGGACCGATGGCACTGAAGAGTTCGTCTTCGTCGCCGGCGGCATCCTCGAGGTGCAGCCGCACCGCGTCACCGTGCTGGCCGACACCGCCATCCGCGGCAAGGACCTCGACGAAGCCAAGGCGGCCGACGCCATGAAGCGCGCCGAGGAAGCGAAGAAGAACGCCAAGAGCGACATCGACTTCGCCGCCGCACAGAGCGAGTTCGCCGCCATGGCGGCGCAGATCGCAGCGCTGCGCAAGTTCCGCGGCAAGCGCTGAGGACATTCCCGGCCCGCACCTCAAGCCCGCCTCCATGGCGGGTTTTCTGCTTCTGAAGTCCCGATGAGCCTGCCTGCCACCCAACCGCCCGCCGCGCCGGACGGCATCGTCCTGCGCGTCGACTGCTGGGCGGCGTGGGCGCCGGGCCTGGCCTCGCAGGACGACTGGCGCGCTTGGCTGCGTGCGCCGCAGCCGCTGCCCGCGGATGGCCCGGCCGCGCCGCCGCTGCCCGAGGTGCCGGCCATGGCGAGGCGCCGTATCGACCCGCTCGGCCGCGCCGCGCTGCAGGTGGCCTACTGGGCCCAGCAGGACGTCGACGCGGCGGCGCTGGCCACCATGCCGCTGGTGTTCGCGTCGCGCTGGGGCGAATTGGCGCGTTCGGTCGCCATGCTGCAGGAGCTGGCCCGCGGCGAAGCCCTGTCGCCCACCGCCTTCAGCCACTCGGTGCACAACGCCATCGGCGCGCAGTACTCCATCCAGCGCGGCATCACCGCCAATGTCAGCGCGGTGGCCGCCGCCGAGGTCAGCGCCGCAGCCGGCTGGCTGGAGGCCCAGGCGCTGCTCGCCGCCGGCGCGCCTGCCGTGCTGCTGACCGTCTTCGACGCGCCGCTGCCGTCGCTGTACGCCCACACAGGACTGGACGCCACCCTCGCCCCGCCGCACGCCTATGCGCTGCGCTTGCGCCTGGCCCGTGCCGGCGAGACGGGCGTGCTGCTGTCTCGCGAAGCGATGCTTGAGCAGCCGGCCGGCGCGCTGTCGCCGAACCTGCGGGTGCTGCAGTGGCTGCTCGACCCCGCCGCCGAACTGCACCAGCCTGACGGTGCCGCGGGCTGGCACTGGCGCCATGTCGTCGCGCGCTAGGCTGTCGTCGACCTGGTCCCGCGCCTGGCGCGTGCCGGCGACGGGCTTGAGCTTCGCCTGCTTCGGCCTGGGCGGCTTGCTGATGGGCGTGCTGCTGTTCCCGCTGATCAACCTGCTGGTGTGGGCGCCGGCGCGTCGCATCCGCTGGTCGCGCGCGCTGGTGGGCGCGAGCTTTCGCGGCTTCATCGGCCTGATGACGCTGCTGGGCCTGGTGCGCGTGCGCTGGACCGGTGCCGAGCGCCTGCAGCGCCGCGGCCTGCTGGTGCTGGCCAACCATCCGACGCTGATCGACGTCGTCGCGCTGATCGCCCGCACGCCCAATGCCGACTGCGTCGTGCGTGCCGGCCTGGGCGACAACCCCTTCACCTGGGGGCCCGTGCGGGCCTGCAACTACCTGCGCAACGACCGCGGCAGCGGCGTGTTGGAGGGTTTCCACGCCAGCCTCGGCGAGGGCAGCAATCTGGTGATTTTTCCCGAAGGCACGCGAAGTCAGCCCGGGCGGGCTTTGCAATTGCAGCGCGGTGCGGCCCAATTGGCGTTGCGCACCGGCGTGGCCATCACGCCGGTGCGCATCCGCTGTGAACCCCTGGGTTTGAGCAAGGGCTGGCCGTGGTGGAAAACCCACGACAGGCCGCTGCTGCTGAGCCTGGACGTGGGCGAGGACATCGCCGTGACACCCTTTCTAGAGGGTGCTCACGGAGAATTCCCGCTCGCTGCCAGGCGGCTCACGGGATACTTGAAAGACTATTTTTCGGAGGGGGAAGGCGATGGAACAGAGCCTGGAACTTGAAATCAAGACCTTGCTCATCGACGCCTTGAATCTCGAGGACATGAGCGCGGACGACATCGATGCCGAGCAGCCGCTCTTCGTCGAAGGCCTCGGCCTGGACTCCATCGATGCCCTCGAACTGGGCCTGGCGCTGCAGAAGCGCTATGGCGTGACGATGTCGGCCGATTCGGAGGAGACGCGCCGTCATTTCCGCTCGATCCGGGCATTGGCCGCTTTCGTGGCGGCGAGCCGCAAGGCCGCCTGAGCCGGCGGGAGTTACTTCATGACCGAACACGACATCTTCACGCGCCTGTCGGCCATCCTCGTCGAGACCTTCGACATCGAGCCGGAGCGCATCCGCCCGGAGGCGCGCCTGTACGACGACCTCGACATCGACTCCATCGACGCGGTGGACCTGATCGTCAAGCTCAAGCCGCTGGTCGGCAAGCGCCTGCAGCCCGAGGCCTTCAAGTCGGTGCGCACGCTGCAAGACGTGGTCAACGCGCTGATGGCCCTGCTGCAGCACGCCGAAGAACCCGCCGGGGAAGGCGAGGCCGCGCTGTCGCGCGCCGCCTGAACGTCCTTTTCCGCGTTCCTGTCTCCGCGTGCGCAACATCCTCTGGGTGGCGCTGACCGCCCTCTATCCCGTTCTCGTCTACCTGGGACTCGCGCATGCCGAGCCCCGGGTGTTGGCGCTTTTGCTGCTGGCGCTGGCGCTGGCGCGCTACCTCGCGTCGCGCAGCCGCCAGGCGCTGGCCGTCGCGCTGGCCGGGCTGGTGCTGGCCGCGCTGACGGCCTGGTCCAACCAGCTGCTGCCGCTGAAGATGTATCCGGTCGCGATGAATGTCGCGATGCTGGCGCTGTTCGGCGCCAGCCTGCTCAAGGGCCCCACCGTCGTCGAGCGCCTGGCGCGCCTGCACGACCCGGCGCTGGACGCCCACGGCGTCGCCTACACGCGCCGCGTCACGCAGGTCTGGTGCGGCTTCTTCATCGTCAACGGCAGCATCGGCCTGGCCACGGCGCTGTGGGCCAGCGAGCAGACCTGGGCGCTGTACAACGGCTTCATCACCTACGTGCTGATGGGCAGCCTGATGGGTGGTGAGTGGCTGGTGCGCCGCCGCGTGCGGGCTGGCAAGCATGTGGCGTGAACTCCAACTTGGCCTCGCCGGCGCATCGAGCCCGGCGCGCGCTGCGCGGCCCGTCGGCTGGCGTGCCGGCCGCGCGGTCATGCCGGCCGCGTTCATGGCGCAGGCAGCGGGCTGGTTCGCGCATTTCGAAGCCCTCGCCGCCGCCGACGTCGCGCTGTACTTCGAAGACACGCTGCAGGCCGCCGCCGCACTGTTCGGCGCCTGGCATGCGCGCAAGACCGTCTGGTGGCCGGGCGACGCACTGCCGGCCACGGCGCAGCGCCTGGCGGAGCAGGTCGGCGCCTTCGCCGGCGACTGGCCCGGCCGCGCCGATGCGACGGCCGCCGTGGCCGATGCCGCCGAGCCCGGCTGGCAGCCGCTCGACCCGCAGGCTCGCCAGCTCGTCGTCTTCACCTCCGGCAGCAGCGGCGAGCCCACGGCCATCTCCAAGCGGCTGCACCAGCTGTTCGACGAGGTGCGCGCGCTGGAGGCCGAGTTCGGCGCCCGCATCGACGACGCAACCATCCACGCCACCGTCAGCCACCAGCACATCTACGGCCTGCTGTTCCGCATCCTGTGGCCGCTGGCCGCCGGCCGGCCGCTGGCGGCCGAGCGCGTGGCCTATCTGGAAGACCTGCACGCCGCGCCTGGCCGCATCGCGCTGATCGCCAGCCCCGCGCACCTCAAGCGCCTGCAGCTGGCCAATACGGGCGACCTGCCCGAGCGCCTCGCCGCCGTGTTCAGCTCCGGCGGCCCGCTGCCCGCCGATGCGCTGCCGCCGTGCGCGGAACGCCTGGGCCAGACGCCCATCGAGATCTACGGCAGCAGCGAGACCGGCGGCGTGGCGTGGCGCCAGCGCCCGCCCGGCGCCGGCGATGCCGAACCCTGGCGCGCGATGCCCGGCGTCGAATGGCAGCTGGCCGACGGCCAGCTGCAGCTGCGCTCGGCCCACATCGGCAACCACACGGGCAGCGACTGGTACACCGCCGCCGACCACGCTCGCGCCGAAGGCCCCGGCTTCGTGCTGCTGGGCCGCGCGGACCGCATCGTCAAGATCGAAGAGAAGCGCGTGTCGCTGGCCGCCGTGGAGCAGGCGCTGCTGGACGGCGGCCAGGTCCGCGAAGCCCGCGCGCTGCTGCTGCCCGGCTCGCGCCAGGAGCTGGGCGTCGTGCTCGTGCCCACGCCCGAAGGCTGGGCGCGCGTCGACACCGAAGGCCGCGCCGCCTGGCTCGCGCCGCTGCGCGAGCGCCTGGCCGCGTTGCTGGAAGCCACCGTGCGCCCGCGGCGCTGGCGGCTGGTCAGCGACCTGCCTGCCAACACGCAGGGCAAGACCACGCAGGCCGCGTTGCAGGCGCTGTTCGACCCGCTGCGCCCGGCCGCCCGCGTGCTCAAGCGCGAGCCGCTGTCGGCCACGCTGCGCATCGACATCGAGGCGCGGTACCCGGGCTTCGACGGCCATTTCGAGAACCAGCCCGTGTTGCCCGGCGTCGTGCAGCTGGACTGGGCCGAGCGCTTCGCGCGCGAGCTGTTCGCGTTGCAGCCGGCGTTTGCCGGTCTGGAGCAGCTCAAGTTCCAGCAGGTCATCCGGCCTGGCAGCACCGTCGAGCTGACGTTGACCGTCAATGCCGACGGCAGCGAGCTGCGCTTCGCACTGGCCAGCGAGCGCGGCCCGCACGCCAGCGGCAAGCTGCGCTTTGGAGCGGCGGCGTGAGCGCCGCACGGCCGCCCGGAGGCGCTCGGCTCCCGCTTGGCGGGACGGCGCGGAGCGCGAAGGGTGCCCCCATCTCAGTCTGCGCCGTCATCCCCGTCTACAACCACGGCGGCACGGTCGGCGGCGTCGCTGCCCGGCTGCGAGCGCAAGGGCTGCCGGTGCTGCTGGTGGACGACGGCAGCGAGGCCGCCACCGCCGCGCAGCTCGACGCGCTGGCGCAGCAGGACGGCATCCACCTCGTGCGCCTGCCGCACAACCAGGGCAAGGGCGCGGCCGTCATCGCCGGCATGCGCGCCGCGGCGGGGCAGGGCTACACGCACAGCCTGCAGATCGACGCCGACGGCCAGCACGATGCGGGCGATGCCGCGCGCTTCGTCGCCGCCGCCGCGGCCCGGCCCGATGCGCTGATCTGCGGCTGCCCGATCTACGACGCCTCCGTGCCGCGCGCGCGGCTGTACGGCCGCTATGCGACGCACATCTGGGTCTGGATCAACACGCTGAGCTTCGCCGTGCGCGACTCGATGTGCGGCTTTCGCATCTACCCGCTGGCCGCCACGCTGCCGCTGCTGGCGCGTGCGTCGCTGGGCCGGCGCATGGACTTCGACACCGAGATCGCGGTGCGCATGGTCTGGGCCGGTGTGCCGGTCGTCAACCAACCGACGCGCGTTCACTACCCGGTCGGCGGCATCTCGCACTTCCGCATCTGGCGCGACAACGTGCTGATCTCGGCCATGCACACGCGGCTGTTCTTCGGCATGCTGTGGCGCAGCCCGCTGCTGCTGGCGCGCAAGCTGCGAGGCTCGGCATGACGGCTCGCGCGCAGCACTGGGCGTACCTGGGCGAGACCACCTTCGTCAGCGGCATCTGGCTGCTGTACGGCGTGCACAAGCTGTTCGGCCGGCGCCTGGTGCGCTGGTTGATGTCGCCGGTCGTGCTCGTGCACTGGCTCACGCGGCCGGCGCTGCGCGGCGCCTCGCTGGCCTACCTGCGCCACCTGCACCGCGCCGAGCCCGGCGTGTTCCCGCGCGAGCCCGGCTGGCGCGAGGGCCTGCGCCATGTCGCCTGCTTCGCCGAGACCATGCTCGACAAGCTGCTCGCCATGGCCGGCCGCTATCCCGTCGAGGCGGTGCGCGAGCAGGACTTCTCCGTCGTCGACGCCATGCTGTCCCAGGACCGTGGCGGCATCTTCATCACCGCGCACATGGGCTGTCTGGAGCTGTGCCGCATGATCGGCAAGGCCAAGCATGGCCTGAAGCTGACGGTGCTGGTGCACACCCGCCATGCCCAGGCCTTCAACCGCATCCTCCAGCGGCTGGACCCGGCCTCCGCCGTCAACCTGCTGGAGGTCACCGACTTCGGCCCGGGCATGGCCCTGCAGCTCAAGGGCCTGGTGGACGCCGGCGGCTGGGTGGCCATCGCCGGCGACCGCGTGCCCATCCATTCCGCGCAGACAACCACCGTCGACTTCCTCGGCGCGCCCGCGCCGCTGCCCGTGGGCGCCTATGTGCTCGCGAGCGTGCTGCAGTGCCCGCTGGTGCTGCTGACTTGCCTGCACCGGGGCGCCGGCTACGAGATCCGCTTCGAGCTGCTGGCCGAGCGCGTGCTGCTGCCGCGCGCCCAGCGGCACGAGAGGCTGGCCCAATACGCCCAGGCCTACGCGCGCATCCTGCAGCGTCGCCTGCGCGAATCGCCTTATGACTGGTTCAACTTCTACGCCTTCTGGGACAGCCCGCATGCCGTCTGACATCTTCTTTGACGGCCGCCCGCTGAGCCTGGACGACATCGCCGCTCTCGCGCGCCGCGAGGCCGTGGCCCGCCTGGGCGACGCGCCCGACTTTGTGCGCCGCATCGACGCCGGCGCCGAGTTCATCGCCCGCCTGCTGGCCGAGGACGGCGTCGTCTACGGCGTCACCACCGGCTACGGCGACTCCTGCACGGTCAGCATCCCGCCCGCGCTCGTCGCCGAGCTGCCGCGCCATCTCTACACCTACCACGGCATCGGCGCCGGCCCCATGCTGGCACCCGAGCAGGTGAGGGCGGTGCTGGCGGTGCGGCTGCAGTCGCTGGCGCAGGGCGTGTCGGGCGTGAGCTACGCGCTGCTCGAGCAACTCGCCGCGCTGCTGCGGCACGACATCCTGCCGCTGATCCCCAGCGAAGGCTCGGTTGGCGCGAGCGGCGACCTGACGCCGCTGAGCTACGTGGCCGCCGTGCTGTGCGGCGAGCGCGACGTGTGGTTCCAGGGCCGGCAGATGCCCGCGGCCGAGGCGCTCGCGGCCGTGGGCCTGAAGCCGCACGTGCTGCGGCCCAAGGAAGGCCTGGCCATCATGAACGGCACGGCCGTCATGACCGCGCTGGCCTGCCTGGCATTCCAGCGCGCCGAAAGGCTGGCGCTGCTGGCCACGCGCATCACCGCCGCCAACGTCGTGGCCAGTGCCGGCAATGCACACCACTTCGACGAGCGCCTGTTCGCCGTCAAGCCGCACGCCGGCCAGCAGCGCGTCGCCGCACGGCTGCGCGCGGACCTCGCCAGTGATCGACCGAGCCGCAACGAGCAACGCCTGCAGGACCGCTACTCGCTGCGCTGCGCGCCCCATGTCATCGGCGTGCTGGAAGACGCGTTGCCCTGGCTGCGCCAGCTCATCGAGAACGAGCTGAACAGCGCCAACGACAACCCGCTCGTCGACGCCGAGGAAGAGCGCGTGCTGCACGGCGGCCACTTCTACGGCGGCCACATTGCGATGGCGATGGACACGCTGAAGACGGCGGTCGCCAATGTCGCCGACCTGCTGGACCGCCAGCTCGCGCTGCTGGTGGACACGCGCTTCAACCACGGCCTGCCGTCCAACCTGAGCGGTGCTGTGGGTGAGCGCGCGGCGATCAACCACGGCCTGAAGGCGCTGCAGATCAGCGTCTCTGCGTGGACGGCCGAGGCCCTGAAGCAGACCATGCCGGCCTCGGTCTTCAGCCGCAGCACCGAGTGCCACAACCAGGACAAGGTCAGCATGGGCAGCATCGCCGCGCGCGATGCGCTGCGCGTGCTGGACTTGAGCGAGCAGGTCGTCGCCGGCCTGCTCATCAGCGCCCGCCAGGGCCTGGGCTTGCGCCAGCGCCTGGGTGGCCTGCAGCTGAGCCCGTCGCTGTCCGCCTGGTACGAGCAGCTCTGCGCGCGCCTGCCACTCATCGACGAAGACCGCGCGCTGGACGCCGAGCTGCAGATGCTGCTGCGCGACATCCGCGACCCGCACGGAGCCCTGCATGCGCCCGCCTGAAGACCCGCGCCTGGCGCACGAGATCGAGATCACGCCGGCCTTCCACGATCTCGACCCGATGGAGATCGTCTGGCACGGCCGCTACGTGCAGTACCTGGAGCAGGCGCGCTGCGCGCTGCTGCGGCGCTTCAACTACGACTACCCGGCGATGCGCGCCAGCGGCTATGCCTGGCCCATCATCCACCTGCAGCTGAAGTACGTGCGCTCCGCCGAGTACGGCATGCGCCTGGGCGTGCGCGCCTGCATCACCGAGTGGGAGCACCGCCTGCGCATCGACTACACGGTGCGCGACCTCGCCACCGGTGTGCGCCTGACCAAGGCCCACACGCTGCAGGTGGCCGTGGACACGCGCACCAAGGAAATGCTGTTCGCCAGCCCGCCCGTCCTGTTCGAACGCCTGGGCATCCCTCTGCCATGAAGCGCCGCCTCTTCCTCCTCGCCGCCGTCCCGCTGCCCGCGCTGGCCGATGCCATCGCGCAGATCCAGCAGCGTCTCGTCAGCGGGCCGGTGCAGCGCGGCCGCTTCGAGCAGGACAAGGTGCTCGCCGGCTTCGCCAAGCCGTTGAAGAGCCAGGGCGACTACCTGCTGGTGCGCGGCAAGGGCCTGATCTGGCGCACGACCGCGCCGTTCGCGAGCCAGCTGGTGCTGACGCGCGACCGCATCGCCGGCGCCGGTGGTCTGCAGCTGGATGCCAGCAAGGAGCCCGGCATCCGCGTCGTCACCAGCTTGATGCTGTCGCTGCTGGATGGCGACCTCGGTGCGCTGCAGCAGGCCTTCGACGTGCAGGCCAGCGTTCAGGGCGAGAAAGCCTGGCGCGCGGCGCTGAGACCGAAGGCCACCGCGCTGGCGCAGCTTTTCAGTCGCATCGAGCTGGAGGGCGACCGCCAGCTGCGCCGCATCGTCATGACCGAAGCGCAGGGCGACACGACGACGCTGCGCTTCGACGAGCAGCCGCGCGACCCCGCCGCGCCGAGCGCCGACGAGGCGAAACAGCTTGGTTGATCGCCCGCGCAAATTGGCGCCCTGGCTGTGGGCGCTGGCGCTGCTGCTGACGGCCGCAGCCCTGACGCTGGCTGCCGTCACCGGCCGCGTGCGCATCAACACCGACGTGCTGGCCATGCTGCCCAAGGACGAGCGCCGGCCCGAGGTGGAGCAGGCGCTGGCGGCGCTGGCCAAGGCGGGCGAGGGCCGCGTCATCGTGCTGCTGCGCGCCCAGGCCGACAGCGAGGCGGCGATGGACCGATTCATCGCCCGGCTGCAGGCCGATGCGCCCGGCCTCGCCGTGCGTCATCGGGTGTCCGACGCGCAGCAGGCCGACTGGCTGGGCTTCTTCGCCCCGCAGCGCGGTGCGCTGTTGACCGACGCGCAGCGCGCCCAGCTGCAAGCCGCCGCGCCCGAGCCGCTCGCGCAGCAGGCGCTGCAAGGGCTGATGCAGCCCATGGGACTGCCGCGCGTGGGCCGCTGGATCGACGACCCCTTCAACACGCTGGGCACCTGGCTGGCCGAACGCGCGCAGGGCAGCAAGGTGCGCGCCCTCGGCGGCCGCCTGCGCCTGGCCGATGCGCAGGGCGACTGGATGCTGGCGCTGATCGACAGCGGCGCCAGCGCGTTTGCGTTGAAGGACAACGAACGCATCGCCGGCGCGCTGGCCCATGCCCGCGCCGCCGTGCCGGAGGCGCAGGTGCTGGCCGCCGGCGTGCCGCTGCATGCGCACGCCGCCGCCACGCAGGCGCAGCGCGAGATGCACGTCATCGGCGCCGGCTCGCTGGTCGGCGTGTTCGCGCTGAGCTGGCTGGCATTCGCGCGCATCCGGCCGCGGCTGCTGGTGCTGCTGTCGGTGGGCAGCGGCCTGCTGGTCGCGATCGCGGCCACGCTGGCCGTGTTCGGCGAGCTGCACCTCATCACGCTGGTGTTCGGCGCCAGCCTGGTCGGCGTGGCCGAGAACTACGCGAGCAGCCACTACGCCAGCCGCATCGGCCAGCCGCCCGCGGCCCGCTTCGCCTTGATGCGCGAGCAGCTGCCGACGATGGTGCTGGCGCTCAGCACCACGCTGGCCGGCTATGCGCTGCTGGCGACCACGCCGTTCCCCGGCCTGCAGCAGGTGGCGCTGTTCTCGGCCGCGGGCCTCACCGCCGCCTTCGTCAGCACCTGGCTGTGGTTCCCGCACCTGGACGCCGGCAGCGTGCCCGAGCGGCCGCTGACGCGTGCGCTGGGCCGGGCCTGGCAGCGCTGGCCGCAGCTCGGCCGCCGCAGCGGCGCCATCACTGGCCTGGCCGTCGCCGTCGTGCTGGCCGCTGCCGCATGGCGCGGGCGGGCCAACGACGACATCCGCCTGCTGCAGAACACGCCGCCCGCGCTGATGCAGGACCAGATCGACATCGGCCGCCGCCTGGACCTGCCCAGCCCGGCGCAGTTCTTCCTGCTTAGTGCCGCCAGCGAGGCCCAGCTGCTGGCGCGCGAGGAGGCGTTGAAGGCGCGGCTGGCCGTTATGAATGGCGTCGCCGGCTGGCAGGCCGTGTCCGACTGGGTGCCGTCGCCCACGCGGCAGTTGGAGGACGCGAAGCTGGTGGCGGGCCGCTGGGCCGAGGCCGCGCCGCTCGTCGCCGCGCAGCTGGGCCAGCCCGTGCCGCAGCGCGAGGCCGTCGCCCCACCGCTGCTGACGGTGGACGCCTGGCGCGCCGCGCCCGTCAGCGAGGCCGCGCGCCACCAGTGGCTGGGCCGCGGCGCGGACGGCCAGTGGCACAGCGTGCTGATGCTGCGCGGCGTGTCGCGCGACGCGCTGCCGCAGCTCGCCGCACTGGCCGACGACACCGCCGTGCGCTGGGTCGACAAGGTCGCCGACGTGTCCGAGCTGCTGGCCCGCCAACGCGTGCGCATGCTGGGCGTGCTGGCCATCGCCGTCGTGGCCGTGGCCGCGCTGCTGGCCTGGCGGCTGCGCGCCGCGTGGTGGCGCGCGCTCGTGCCCACGCTGCTGGCCGGCGCGCTCGCGCTGGCGGCCACCGCGCTGGCCGGTCAGCCCTGGCAGCTCTTCCATGTGTTGGCGCTGCTGCTGCTGCTGGGCGTGGGCGTGGACTACGGCATCTTCCTGCTCGCACAGCCGAGCCGGCGCGACCTGCGCGGCTTCGTCTCCATCACACTGGCGGCCGCCAGCACCTGGCTGGCCTTCGGGCTGCTGGCGCTGTCGGGCACGCCGGCGCTGCGTGCCTTCGGCTTCACCCTCGGCCTGGGCATCGCCCTGGCCTGGTTCCTCACCCCCTTCTTCGTCCCCGACCATGACCCTCCAAACCACTGACGTCTGCATCATCGGCGCTGGCCCCGCAGGCGCCGTTGCCGCAGGGCTGCTGCGTCGCCAGGGCCTGGCGGTGACGGTGCTGGAGCGCCAGGCCTTCCCGCGCTTCTCCATCGGCGAGAGCCTGCTGCCGCAGTCCATGGCCTTCATCGAGAAGGCCGGCTTCCTGCAGGACGTCGTCGAGGCGGGCTTCCAGTACAAGAACGGCGCGGCCTTCTGCCGTGGCGACAAGCGCACGGCCTTCGACTTCCGCGACAAGTTCACCGACGGCTGGGCCACCACCTACCAGGTGCAGCGCGCCCACTTCGACCAGGTGCTGGCCAATGGCGCCGCCAAGGCGGGCGCCGACGTGCGCTACCGCCATGAGGTGACGGCCGTCCGCGTGGCCCCAAGCCAGCGCCCGCAGCTGGACGTGCAGCCGCTGGACGGCGGTGCGCCGTACACCGTCGAGGCCGGCCACCTGCTGGACGCCAGCGGCTTCGGCCGCACGCTGCCGCGCCTGCTCGACCTGGAGTCGCCGTCGGCCTTTCCCGTGCGCGCAGCCACCTTCACGCATGTGCAGGACCGCATCAGCGACCCGAGCTTCGACCGCAGCAAGATCCTCGTCACCGTGCATCCGCAAGACGTGGACGTGTGGTTCTGGACCATCCCGTTCAGCAACGGCCGCTGCTCACTGGGCGTCGTCGCGCGGGCCGAATACTTCGAGCGTTTCCCCGAAGACCCGACCGAGCGGCTCAAGGCCGTCGTCGCCGAGACGCCGTCGCTCGCCACGCTGCTGCAGGACGCGGTGTGGGACACGCCTGCCAACAGGTTGCAGGGTTATGCCGCCAACGTGAAATCGCTGTGGGGCCCGGGCTATGCGCTGCTGGGCAATGCCGGCGAGTTCCTCGACCCGGTGTTCTCCAGCGGCGTGACCATCGCCGTGAAGTCCGCCGACCTGGCCGTGACCGCGCTGCTGCGCGAGCGGGCCGGCGAGGCGGTGGACTGGGAGGCCGACTACGCCAGGCCGCTGCGCGCGGGCGTGGATGCCTTCCGCGCGTTCGTTGAGAGCTGGTACCGCGGCGGCTTCCAGGACGTCATCTTCCACGAGCACCCGAACCCCGACATCCGCCGCATGATCTCGTCCATCCTGGCCGGCTATGCCTGGGACCTCAGCAACCCCTACGTCGCGCATCCCGAGCGCATGCGCACGCTGGAGCAGTTGTGCGCCCCCTGATGCTGCTTGCCGGGCTGCTGTTGGCAGCCTGCCAGACGCTGCCGCCGCCGGCCATGCTGCCGGCGTTGCAGCTGGCGCCCGCGGCATTTGGTGCCAATCTGCAGCTTGCGCAGCGGCTGACGGTGACCGAAGCGCCGGACGACCCGGGCGGCGCCGTCACCGAACGCCAGCTCGACACGCTGCTGCAGGTCGATGCCAGCCAGCTGCAGCTGGCCGGCCTGGCGCTGGGCCAACGCGTGCTGACGCTGCGCTGGGACGGCCGCGATCTGGCCGTGCAACGCCACCCCATGCTGCCGGCCGCCGTCGACCCGGCACGCGTGCTGCGCGACATCGCGCTGGTCTTCGCGCCGCTGCCGGCCTTGCAGGCCGCGCTGCCGGACGGCTGGACGCTGGATGAAGCCAGGAACGAGCGCACGCTGCGCCAGGCCGGCGAGCCGCGCCTGACCGTGCGCTACCTGGACGGCCGGGCGCGGGTCGAGATCGACAATCGCGCCGAGCGCTACCAACTGCGCATCGAATCGCGCCCGCTTGAGTGAAGGCCATGAGTTTCTATCTGAACGCCCTGGGCGTCGTCTGCGCCGCCGGCCATGACGCCGACTCGCTGGCCCAGTCGCTGTGGGCCACCACGCCCGGCGGCGTGCAGCCCGAGCCCTGGCGCGGCCGCACGCTGCACCTGGGCCGCGTGCGCCAGCCGCTGCCGCTGCCCGACGCCACCGCCCAGCGCAGCCGCAACAACGCGCTGCTGCTGAGCGCGCTGCAACCCATCCGCGCCGCGGTGGACGCCGCGCGCGAGCGCTTCGGCCCGCTGCGCGTGGCCGTCGTGCTGGGCACCAGCACCTCCGGCGTCGGCGAGAGCGAGGCCGCCTGGGCCCACCACCGCGAACACGGCGAACTGCCGGCCTGGCACGACGTGCGCCAGCAGGAGATCGGCTCCGGCGCGTCGCTGCTGGCGGCCGAGCTGGGCGTGCTCGGGCCGGCCTACGTCATCTCCACGGCCTGCTCGTCCAGCAGCAAGGCGCTGGCGAGCGCGGCGCGGCTGCTGCAGGCCGGCCTGGCGGACGCCGTCGTCTGCGGCGGCGCGGACAGCCTGTGCGACTTCACGGTCGCGGGTTTCGCCTCGCTGGAGGCCGTCAGCGACGCACGCTGCAACCCGCTGAGCGCCAACCGCTGCGGCATCAACATCGGCGAGGCCGGCGCGCTGTTCTTGATGACGCGCGAAAGAAATGTGGGCGCAGGCCCGGCCGTGCGCCTCGCCGGCTGGGGCGAGACCAGCGACGCCCACCACATCTCGGCACCCGAGCCCAGCGGCCGCGGCGCCGAGGCCGCGATGCGCGCGGCGCTCGCCATGGCCGGCCTCACGCCGGCCGACATCGGCTACCTCAACCTGCACGGCACCGCCACGCCGCACAACGACGCGATGGAGAGCGAGGCCGTCGCCCGCGTCTTCGGCCTCGACACCCCCTGCAGTTCCACCAAGCCGCTGACCGGCCACACGCTGGGCGCTGCCGGCGCGCTGGAGGCAGCCATCGCCTGGCTGACACTGCTGGGCGACGGCGGCCTGCCGGGGCATCACTTCGACGGCGAGCGCGACGCCGCGCTGCCGGCCATACGCCTCGTCACGCCGGGTGAGCGGCTGGCGGCGGCCCCGCGCGCCGTGCTGTCCAACTCTTTCGCGTTCGGCGGCAGCAATGCCGCATTGGTGCTCATCCGTGAAGACTGACCTTGCCATCGCCGACCTGGTGCCGCACAGCGGCGCCATGAGCTGGCTCGACCGCGTCATCGAGGCCGATGCCGAATCGCTGCTGGCCGAAGCCACTCTCCGCGCCGACCACCTGCTGCTGCGCGACGGCCAGCTCGGCGCCGCTGCCGGCGTCGAATACATGGCCCAGGCCGCCGCAGCCTGGGCCGGCTGGCAACGCCATGCGCAAGCTGGCGCGGGCGGCGCAGCGCGCATCGGCTTCCTGCTCGGCACGCGGCGCTACCAGTGCAGCCGGCCGGCCTTCCAGGTCGGCGACGTGCTGCGCGTGAGCGTGCGGCGCGTCTTCCAGGCCGACAACGGCCTCGGCCAGTTCGAATGCGCCATCTGCATCGACGGTGCGGAGATTGCGCGCGCCAGCCTCAACGTCTTCGGGCCTGACGACCCGGAGGCCTTCCTGAACGGACAGACCCCATGAGCAGTAACTCCACCGTCCTGGTGACCGGCTCCAGCCGCGGCATCGGCCGCGCCATCGCGCTGCGGCTGGCCCGCGACGGCCACGACCTCGTCCTGCACTGCCGCAGCCGCATCGACGAGGCCGAGGCCGCCGCCGCCGAGATCCGTGCGCTCGGCCGCCAAGCGCGCGTCCTGCAGTTCGACGTGGCCGACCGCGCCGCCTGCGAGGCCGCGCTGCTGGCCGACGTCGAGGCCCATGGCTGCTACTACGGCATCGTCTGCAACGCCGGCATCACGCGCGACGGCGCCTTCCCGGCGCTGACCGGCGAAGACTGGGACGCCGTCATCCACACCAACCTCGACGCCTTCTACAACGTGCTGCAGCCGCTCACCATGCCGCTGGTGCGCCGCCGCAAGCCCGGCCGCATCGTCACGCTGGCGTCGGTGTCGGGCCTGATGGGCAACCGCGGGCAGGTCAACTACAGTGCCGCGAAGGCCGGCATCATCGGCGCGACCAAGGCGCTGGCGGTTGAGCTTGCCAGCCGCAAGATCACGGTCAACTGCGTCGCACCGGGCCTGATCGAGACGGACATGATCGACGCGCAGGTGCTGCAGCATGCGATGCAGCTGATCCCGGCGCAGCGCGTCGGGCAGCCCGAGGAGGTGGCCGCGCTGGTGGCCTTCTTGATGAGCGAGGACGCGGGCTACATCACGCGTCAAGTCATTTCAGTGAACGGGGGGATGGTCGGGTGAGCAGCAAGAGAGTCGTCATCACCGGCATCGGTGCGCTGTCGCCGCTGGGGCATGACGCCGAGACCGTCATGGACAGCCTGCGTGCCGAGACCAACAAGGTCCAGCGCATGGCCGAATGGGCCGGCTACGAGGGCCTGAACACGCAGGTCGGCGTGCCCTGCGCGCCCTTCGAGCTGCCGGCCGACCGCTACAACCGCAAGACCATGCGCAGCATGGGCCGCGTGGCGCAGCTGGCCACGCGCTCGGCCGAGCTGGCGCTGCAGCAGGCCGGCCTCATCGGCGACCCGCTGGTGACCAGCGGCCGCATGGGCGTCAGCTTCGGCAGCTCCAGCGGCACGCCCAGCGCCATCGGCGACTTCGGCCGCATGATGACCGTCAAGAGCATCGAGGGCATCAACGCCAACACCTACGTGAAGATGATGTCGCACACGGCGACCGTCAACATCGCGGTGTTCTTCGGCATCACCGGCCGCATCATCACGACCAGCAGCGCCTGCACCTCCGGCAGCCAGGGCCTGGGCTATGCGTACGAGGCCATCAAGGGCGGCCGCCAGGTCGCCATGCTGGCGGGCGGGGCCGAGGAGCTGGACGCGACGCAGGCGGCCGTGTTCGACACGCTGTTCGCCACCAGCACCAAGTACAACGACCAGCCGCGCCTGACGCCGCGTCCGTTCGACGCCGATCGCGACGGCCTGGTGCTCGGCGAAGGCGCCTGCACCTTCGTGCTGGAGGAGTACGAGCATGCGAAGGCCCGCGGCGCGACGCTGCTCGGCGAGATCGTCGGTTACGGCACCAACTGCGATGGCACGCACGTCACGCAGCCGCAGTCCGCGACGATGGCGCAGGCCATGCGCCTGGCACTGCAAGACGCCGTGCTCGATGGCGCGGCCATCCCCTACGTCAACGCCCACGGCACCAGCACCGACCAGGGCGACGTGGCGGAGAGCCAGGGCACGCACAGCGTGTTCGGGTCGGGCGTGGCCATCTCGTCGCTGAAGAGCTACATGGGCCACACGTTGGGCGCTTGCGGCGCACTGGAGGCCTGGATGACGCTGGAGATGATGAAGGCCGGCTGGTTCGCGCCCACGCTCAACCTGCAGCGCGTGGACCCGCGCTGCGGTGAGCTCGACTACATCTTGGCCGGTGGCCGCAAGCTGCAGACCGAGTTCGCGATGACCAACAATTTCGCGTTCGGCGGGATCAACACGTCGTTGATCCTGCGTCGGCTGTGAGCCGGTTTTCTTCGACCTAACCTACAGGGAGCCCAAAGATGATTTCCACGCCTCGCCTCAAGCAACTGCTGGTGGCTGCCAGCCTCGGCCTGGCCCTCGGCACCGCCGCTGCCCGCGATGAACCGATGTGGGTCCCTGACCGCGTCAGCGTGCAGCAGCACGCCAGCATCACGCAGGACAGCTTGCGCACGGCCATCATCCGCGCCGGTGCACGCCGCAACTGGCAGCTGCTGGACGAAGCGCCGGGCGAACTGCGCCTGAAGCAGAGCCGCCAGGGCAAACACGAGGCCACCGTCAAGGTCGCCTACGACGTCACCGGCTACCAGCTCAGCTATGCCAACAGCTACAACCTGAATGCCGACGTCGAGCGCCAGCGCATCCACCCGACCTACAACCTGTGGCTGCGCAACCTGAGCGGCGACATCGCCAGCGAAGTCACGCTGCTGACGCTGAAGTGAGTGCATGGGCGCAGCCCCACATTTGCCGGACTGCGCCTACCCGACGCGCGGCGGGGATGGGGCATCATCGGCCGACCTCACTCAAGGAGCTTGCCGATGAAGTCCCGTCTCGTGGCCCTGGCCGTCGTTGCTGCCGTGTCCAGTGCACCCGCATTCGCGCGTGACACCGTGCTGCACATTCCACTGTCCGACGTGCTGGACATGCCCGAGGCCAAGGAAAAGCTGGACCCGAGCTTCAAGTTCCTGCTGGCCGGCCAGGCCGCGCCCAAGGTCATCAAGCGCTTTGCCACCGACGTGAGCAACCCCAAGACCAACGGCTTCGGCAAGAGCGACGAGTTCGGCTGCAAGTGGGCGGCGCTTTCCGCGCTGATCAACCTGCAGGACGGCGCCAAGCGCCATGGCGCCAATGCGGTCATCGACATCGTCAGCTACTACAAGAAGAACGAATACAAGAGCGCGACGGACTTCGAATGCCATGCCGGCGCACTCCTCATCGGTGTGGCGCTGCGCGGCACTTACGCCCAAGTGGCCGAGTAAGCACGCTGCCTGATGCGGTGAGCCTGCTCTGCCTGCTGGTCCCCGAGCCCGAGCTGCAGGCCGGCATGGCGCCGCCTGGCCAGTGGCTGACGCCCACCGAAGCCGCGCGCCTGCAGTCGCTCGGCACCGAAGCGCGGCGCCGCACCTTCCTCGCCGGCCGCTGGCTGGCGCGCCAGGCAGTGCAGCAGTGGCTGGGCACCGACGGCCTGCCTGCGCTGACCGTCGCGGGCAGCGGCGCCTGCCATGTGGCCGGTGCGGGCGGCGTGTTCGTCTCCATCAGCCACAGCGCGGGCCATGTCGCCTGCGCGGTGGCGGCCGTGCCGGTCGGCGTCGATGTCGAGCATCTGGCGCGGCCGCGCGACCACCTTGCGCTCGCGGGCGCCGTGCACAGCGCGGCCCAGCGAGAGCAGCTCGCCGCGCTCGCGCCTGCGGCGCGCGCCGAGCCCTTCCTGCGCGCCTGGACGATCAAGGAAGCCTGGCTCAAGGCCCGCGAGCAAGGCCTGGACTTCGCGCTGATGCGCTCGCTCGACTTCGACGACGACCCGCAGGGCGACGTCGCCGTGGCGACGCTGGGCGGCCTGGTGCTGGCGGTCGCCGGCGACCCGCAGCTGCCGCCGCGCATCGAAGGCCCCACGAATGCAGCCTGGCGGCGTTGCCGCACGCGCCGGACACCCACCTAAACTGCCGGCCCCACGAAACGGGCATGGAGACGAGATGGCGCACTGGCGCTTGTGGATGGCGGCGGTTGGTTTGACGGTGGTTGCCGCAGCGAAGGTGGCCGCCGAGCCCGCGCCGATGGCCGCGCATGTGGCGCTGCCGTCCTCACCCGTGCCCATCCGCCTGTTGCTGACCTTCGACGACGGCCCGAGCGCCCGCGAGGGCGACAACCCCACGGTGCAGATCCTCGACAGCCTGGCACGCAATGCGATCCAGCCGGGCATCAAGGCCATCTTTTTCGTGCAGACCGGTGCGGTGAATGGCGGCGCAACGCCGCGCGGGCGTGCGCTGATGCGACGCATGCAGGACGAAGGCCATGTGCTGGGCTTCCACACCGCCACGCCCGGGCACACCAGCCACACGCGCCTGGGCGACGGCGTGCTGGAGGCGAGCCTGAGCGAGGGCCTGGCCACGCATGTGGAGCTGTCCGGCCGCCAGCCGGCGCTGGTGCGCCCGCCACACTGGGCCTATGACGCGCGCACCTTCGCCGCCTACCAGCGCCACGGGTTGAACGTCGTGATGACCGACCTGTCGGCCAACGACGGCAAGATCCCCTGGCCCAACGCCAGCCTGCGCCGCCGTTCGCACTTCGAGCACCAGATGCGCGAGCTGCGCCGGCGTGTGGCGGATCTCCCACTGGTGGACGGCGTGCGGCCGGTGGTGGTGACCTTTCACGACGCCAACCCGTTCACGGGCGACCACATCGACGAGTACCTGCAGATCCTGCTCGACGGCGCCGCCAAGGCGGGCCTCACGCTGGCCGAGCGGCCGTTCTACGACGCCGCGCCGGCGATCGAGGCGGCCGCGCAGGCGCGGGCGCTGACGGACCCGAGCGTGCAGGTGCGCATTCCCGGGTTCTGGACCTCGCTGCTGGCCTGGCTGCTGCCCGAGCCGCCGCTGGAGTGAGGCGTCAGCCGGGCTTGCGCGCGACGAGGTTGATCAGCGTTTCTTCGCGGTTCTTCGGCAGGCCCAAGCCCAGCCACTCGCGAGCGCCCAGGTCGGAACGGCTCCACCACAGGTAGGGCGTGCTGATGCGGTCCGCGTCCACCTGCAGGCCTGCGTCGCGCACCAGCGCGATGAATTCCTCGGCCGTGCGCTGCACGTGCATGGGGTGGCGGAACAGCAGCCGGATGATCCAGCTGTGGATGTAGGCGCGCGTGCTTTCGGCCAGCAGCAGCAGGCCACCGGGCTTGAGCACGCGGGCCACCTCGGCCAGCGCGGCGGCCTGGTCGACGATGTGATGCAGCGTCTGGTGGCACAGCACCATGTCCACCGACGCGTCCGGCAGCGGGATGCGCTCGGCATGCGCGGCGTGCAGCGTGACCGGCACCGGGCAGGCCTTGGCCATGTCGGCGCAGCGGGCTTCGAAGTCGGGCTCGGGGTCCAGCGCATGGATCTGAGCCGGCGCGAAGCGTGCGGCCAGTTCAGGCAGGGAGTGGCCCTGGCCGGTGCCGATGTCCAGCACCACGCCGCCGCGCGGCGCGTCCGGTGCCATGCGCTGCAGGTCGCTCAGCGCGCGCCCCAGCACGTGCACGCGCCAGGTGGCGGTGGACAGGAACCACAGGCCGAAGCGGGTTTCCGGCACGAAAGCCGGCTTGCGGGCGGGGTGGGCGTTGGCGGAGGTCACGGCGGGCATCAACGCTTGCCGGCGCCGTTGAGGACCGCCCCACATCCGCCGAGCGGTCCCATGGCAGGCCATGTCTTCATCGTTGAGCTCCCTGTGTATGGATGGATTGGTGGTGGCGGCGCGATTCTAGAAAGCTGTGCCCGGCACGTGCCCGGTGCTTCCCATGAATCTCCGCATCGCATGTGCAGCGGCCCGCACGCAACCTTCGCGGCATGCGGTAATCCTCAGCACGCGGCGGGCGCAGACCATGACGCGCCATTGCCGCCGCGTTGAAGTCGTAGACTGCCGCCGCCTTTCATCCCGGGGAGATCCAAGAATGACACCCAGCCTCGTCGCCGGCCGCCTGGCCATCGTTGCAGCCACCCTCGCACTGGCCGCCTGCGCTGCCACCGAACAATCCCGCACGCTGGAAGTGCCCAAGGTGGCCGCGGCCACCGCGCCGGCCTATCAGGGCGTGCGTGCGCCCATCGCCGTCGGCAAGTTCGACAACCGCAGCAACTACCAGCGCGGCATCTTCTCGGACGGCATCGACCGCCTGGGCGCGCAGAGCAAGACCATCCTGGTGTCGCACCTGCAGCAGACCCACCGCTTCAGCGTGCTGGACCGGGACAACCTCGAGGAAGCCAGGCAGGAGGCCAGGTTCAAGGGCGGCGCGCAGGCCATCAAGGGCGCGGACTACCTGGTGACCGGCGCCGTCAGCGAATTCGGCCGCAAGGAGGTTGGCGACAAGCAGCTGTTCGGCGTGCTGGGCCGCGGCAAGACGCAGGTGGCCTATGCCAAGGTGACGCTCAACATCGTCGACCCCGCCACGTCCGAGGTGGTCTATTCGGTGCAGGGCGCGGGTGAGTACAGCCTGTCCGAGCGCGAGGTGCTGGGCTTCGGCAGCACCGCCAGCTATGACGCCACGTTGAACGGCAAGGTGCTCGACCTGGCCATCCGCGAGGCCGTCAACGCGCTGACCTCGGGCATCGACAGCGGCGCCTGGAAGCCGGTGCGCTGAGGTGGCGATGAAACGACTTGCACTCGTCGCCACGGTGGCGCTCGCCGGTTGCGCGCAATCCGGCCCCAAGCCGCTGTACCAGTGGGACGGCTACCAGCCGGCCGTCTACCAGTACCTGAAGAGCAACGGCAGCGAGCCGGGCGCCCAGATCCCGGTGCTCGAGGCCCAGATCGAGAAGAACCGGGCCACCGGTGTTGCCAATCCGCCGGGCATGCATGCCCACCTCGCGCTGCTGCATTCCAAGATGGGTGACGACGTGGCCGCCAGGCGGCACCTGGAAGCCGAGCGCGCGCAGTTCCCGGAATCAGCGGCCTATGTGGACTTCCTGCTGAAGACGACGACGAAAGACGCGGGCAAGAGCGCGGACAGCGCCCCCGCAGCCGCGGCCAGCCAGCCCAGGACTTGAGGGAGAGAAGAATGATTGCTGCATGCCCATCCGTGCGCCACGTGGCCGCGGTGACCGGCGCCGCCATGGCGCTGCTCGTGCTGCAGGGCTGCGCCACGCCGCCCAAGCCGTATGACTACACCGCCTACAAGGAGGCCAAGCCGGCCTCCATCCTCGTGCTGCCGCCCATCAACGGCACGCCCGAAGTGCAGGCCACGCCCAGCGTGATGGCACAGGTGACGCAGCCGCTGGCCGAGTCCGGCTACTACGTGCTGCCCGTGTCTCTCGTGGACGAGACGCTCAAGAGCAACGGGATGCACACGCCCGACGATGCGCAGCAGATCCCCGCCGCCAAGCTGCGCGAGATCTTCGGCGCCGACGCGGGGCTGTACGTGAAGGTCTCGCGCTACGGCTCGGTCTACAAAGTCCTCAACAGCGAGACTGCGGTGACGCTGGAGGCCAAGCTGGTGGACCTGCGCAACGGCCAGCTGTTGTGGGAGGGCAGCGCCAGCGCGTCCAGCGCCGAGCAGAACAGCAACACCCAGGGCGGGCTGATCGGCCTGCTCGTGAAGGCCGTGGTGGACCAGATCATCTCCGCCTCCACCGACCGCAGCCACCCCATGGCAGGATTGGCGAGCCAGCGCCTGCTGGCGGCCGGTCGGCCTAACGGGCTGCTGTTCGGCCCGCGATCGCCCAACTACGGCAAACCCTGACCATGCACATCGAGCTCACCGCCCCCGACGGCGCCACCGCCACCCTGTCCTTGCACGGCGGCCATGTCCTGTCCTGGCGCCCCGCCGGCGCTGGCGAGCAGCTCTACCTGTCGCCGCGCAGCGAATACGTCCCTGGCAAGGCCATCCGTGGCGGCGTGCCGGTGTGCTTCCCGCAGTTCGCCGAGCGCGGGCCGCTGCCCAAGCACGGTTTCGCGCGCACGTTGCCGTGGGAATTGGTGAGCCAGGAGCAGGGCAAAGACGACGCGCTGGCCGTCATGCGCCTGCGCGACAACGACGAGACGCGCCGGCTCTGGCCGCATGCGTTCGAGCTGGAACTGAGCGTGCGCGTCGGCGGCCGCAGCCTGGACGTCGAGCTGGCATGCGACAACCTCGGTGACGCGCCGCTGCAGTTCACGGCCGCGCTGCACACCTACCTGCGCGTGGCGGACCTGGACGCCGTCAGCGTCGAAGGCCTGGCCGGCCTTCGCTACTTCGACAGCATCAAGCATGCCGAGGCGCTGCAGCGCATGGACCTGCTGCTGACCGGCGAGAAGGGCGTGCTCGACCTCGACCGCATCTACTTCGGCGTGAAGGAGCGGCCGCTGCTGGTGACCGAGGACCGCCGCCAGGTGGCCGTGCGGCAGCAGGGTTTCGAGGACGCCGTGGTCTGGAACCCCGGCCCCGAGCGCTGCGCCAAGCTGGCGGACATGCCGCCCGAGGGCTGGTCGGAGATGCTGTGCGTGGAGGCGGCCTGCATCGGCCGGCCCGTCGAACTGCAGGCCGGCGAGAGTTGGGTCGGGCGGCAGAGCCTGGCGCTGCTGTAGCGGCTACAGGCCGCGGCGCCCGCCGAGCAGCGGCGCGTCCGGCAGTTCGTTGGGGCGCGGCCCGGCGCTGGCCGCGTCGCGCGGGAAGTGCTGCACCAGCAGCGCGTCGACGGCGTCGATGGCGTCGTTCAAGCCCTGCTCGAAGCGGCCCGCGCGGAAGGCCTCGCCCATTGCGTCGACCACCTGCTGCCAGTGATTGGGCTCGACACACCGCGCCAGCGCGCGGTCGGCCACGATCTCGATGCGGTGGTCGGCGAGCAGCAGGTAGATCAGCACGCCGTTGTTGAGTTCCGTATCCCAGACGCGCAGCTTGCCGAACATCGTGACCGCTCGCTCGCGCGCCGGCGCGTCGCGCCACAGGTAGCTCAGCGGCAGGCTGGCTTCGACGCAGACGCGGATCTCGCCGCTGTGGCGCTGCTCGCTGGCCGCCACGCGCTGCTGCAGCCGCGCCAGCGCGTCGGCCGGCAGCACGCGGCGGGCATCGTCCTCGTCCCAGAGGCGGTGGCGGAACAGGCGTTTCAACGAGAGCCGTGCCATCACCAGTCCCCCGAGGCGCCGCCGCCGCCGAAGTCGCCCCCGCCGCCGGACGAGAAGCCGCCGCCGCCGCCCCCGCCCCCGCCGAATCCGCCGCCACCACCGCCGCCGAAGCCCCCACCGCCCCAGATGATGGGCGGTATCAGCATGCCGCCGCGACGGCCCGTGGCGCGCGACGTGCGCCGCGCCGCGCCGATGCCCAGCAGGCCCACCAGCACCAGGGCGGCGACCGCGGCGACGCCGGCCATGAGCAGGCCGCCGCCGAAGGCCCAGCCGGCCGCACCGGCGGCCCCGGCTGTCGCCAGGCTGCCCAGCTTGCGGCCGAGCATGCCGGTCAGCAGCATGCCGACGACCGGCACGCCGATGAAGAACAGCAAGCCCAGGTCCTGGAAGCCGAAGCCCTCGTTGGCACTGCCGCCGCCTCGCGGCGCCTGGGTGGGCGCGGGCAGGCCCTCGCCGGCGATGCGCGCCTGCAACCGCTCGATGGCCGCCTTCAGGCCCCCGGCGTAGTCCCCGGCCTGGAAGGCGGGCTTCATGGCCGTGTCGATGATCTGCCGCGCCGCCAGGTCGGGCACCGCGCCTTCGAGTGCCTTGGCCACTTCGATGCGCATCTTGCGGTCGCTCTTGGCGACGACGATCAGCAGCCCGTCGCCGACGGCACGGCGGCCGATCTTCCATTGGTCGGCCACGCGCTGCGCATAGGCGGCGATGTCCTCGGGCGCCGTGGTGGCGACGATCAACACCGCGATCTGCGGGCCGGAGGCGGCCTCGTACGCGGCCAGCTGGTCCTCCAGCGCCTGGCGTTGCGCCGCGTCCAGCGTGGCCGTCTGGTCCATCACCCGGGCGGTCAGCGCCGGCACCGGCTGCACGTCCTGCGCACGCGCGAACGTGGCCGCCAGCAGCAGCACCAAGGCAGTCAGCCAGCGCATCGCGCGGTCACTTGGACGCGGCCGGCGCGGTGGGCGCTGGGGGCTTGGCCGTGCCGAAGTCCACCGTCGGCGCGGTCGTGATGGCCGCCTCGTTCTGCACGGTGAAGTTGGGCTTGGCCTTGTAGCCGAAGATCATCGCGGTCAGGTTGTTCGGGAAGCTGCGCGTGTGCACGTTGTAGGCCGCCACCGTCTGGATGTAGCGGTTGCGCGCCACGGTGATGCGGTTCTCGGTGCCTTCGAGCTGCACCCGCAGATCCTGGAACCCCTGGTTGGCCTTCAGGTTGGGGTAGTTCTCGGTGACGACCAGCAGGCGCGACAGCGCGCTGCTCAGTTCGCCCTGCGCGGCCTGGAATTTCTTCAAGGCTTCGGCATCGTTGACCAGTTCGGGCGTGGCCTGCACGCTGGTGGCGCGGGCACGCGCCTCGATGACGCGGGTCAGCGTCTCCTGCTCGAAGTTGGCCTCCCCCTTCACCGTGTTGACGATGTTGGGAATCAGGTCGGCGCGGCGCTGGTACTGGCTCAGCACCTCGCTCCAGCTGGCATTGACCTGCTCATCAAGCGTCTGGAACTGGTTGTAGCCGCAGCCGGACAGGCAGGCGGCAAGGGCCAGGGCGGCAAGGATTCTGATCATGGGCATGTCTCACTGCGGCAAGGTGAACAGGCCGTGGGCAAACGGCATTCCCGCACCTGGCTCCGACGGTCGGACAGCAGCACGGATAATTTGCCGATGTTTGCCCCACTCCAGAACGACAGCTTCCTGCGCGCCTGCCTGCGCCAACCCACCGAGCACACGCCCATCTGGCTGATGCGACAGGCCGGCCGCTACCTGCCCGAGTACCGCGCGACGCGCGAGAAGGCCGGCAGCTTCATGGGCCTGGCGACAAACACCGACTACGCCACCGAGGTGACGCTGCAGCCGCTGGAGCGCTTCCCGCTGGACGCAGCCATCCTGTTCAGCGACATCCTGACCGTGCCCGACGCGATGGGCCTGGGCCTGAGCTTCCAGCAGGGCGAAGGGCCCAAGTTCGCGAAAGTGGTGCGCGATGAGGCGGCCGTCGCAGCCCTCGAAGTGCCCGACATGGACAAGCTGCGCTACGTATTTGACGCGGTCACATCCATCCGCAAGGCGCTCAACGGCCGTGTGCCGTTGATCGGCTTCTCGGGCAGCCCCTGGACGCTGGCCTGCTACATGGTGGAAGGCGGCGGCTCGGACGACTACCGGCTCGTCAAGAGCCTGATGTATTCGCGCCCCGACCTGATGCACCGCATCCTTGACGTGAACGCCCGCGCGGTGGCGGCCTACCTGAACGCGCAGATCGAAGCCGGTGCCCAGGCCGTCATGCTGTTCGACTCCTGGGGCGGCGTGCTGGCGGACGGCGCCTTCCAGCAATTCAGCCTGGCGTACTCGCGCGCGGTGCTGAGCCAGGTCAAGACCGAGCACGAGGGCCAGCGCATCCCGCGCATCCTGTTCACCAAGGGCGGCGGCCTGTGGCTGGAAGAGATTGCCGATGCCGGTGCCGACGCCGTGGGGCTGGACTGGACGATGAACCTGGGCGCCGCCCGCGCCCGCGTCGGCGACCGTGTCGCGCTGCAAGGCAACCTCGACCCCAACGTGCTCTTCGCGCCGCCCGAAGCCGTGCGCGCCCAGGCCCGCGCCGTGCTCGACAGCTTCGGCGCGCCGACGCCGGGCAGCGGCCACATCTTCAACCTGGGCCACGGCATCAGCCAGTTCACGCCGCCCGAGAGCGTGACGGCCCTTGTGGACGAAGTACACAGCCACTCACGAAAGCTGCGCGCGGCGATTTGACACGGCGTGACATCTGCACTTTGGCGGCGACTTATCCCCAAAAATTGGGATGCGAGCGACCGCGTCGAAGAATGGTGCGGTGCAAGCTAGAGTTTTCCCGAATTCGTGCTAAGTGATTGATTTTCAAAGCATGCAGCAAAAGCGTGCGGCGGGCGAATTCAGGGCGGTGCGCCCGCAGGCGGCTTGCTATCGCGGCGCGACGGGCGATTTGCTCACAAACTTATCCACAGAAATTGTGGGCAACCCAAGAAGCCTTGCGAATCATGCACTTGGCCTCGACTCCTGAGCTTTTGCTTCACAAGACGCCCGGAGCGGCGCGTGCCTGAAAACGCCGCCCCGGCGGTCGTGCGGGTGGCCGTCGACGCGCCCCAGCACAGCGGCCTGACGGGCCCGCTTGACTATGCGAGTGAGCAGGCGCTCGCCTCCGGCACGTTGGTGCGGGTGCCACTGGGCCGCCGCGAGTTGCTGGGCGTCGTCTGGCCGGGCGACGCCGGCCCGGCACCGGAGATGGCATTGCGGCCGGTGGCGGCCGTTTTCGGCGCTATCCCGCCGCTGGGCGCCGACTGGTGCCGTCTGCTGGATTTCGCAGCCGGCTACTACCAGCGCAGCGTCGGGGAACTGGCCAGCGCGGTGCTGCCGCCGCAGTTGCGTGAGCTGTCGCCGGAACAGTTGGCCGCGCGGCTGCGCAAGCTGCAGAAGAAGCCGGCCAAGGCGGCGGTGCCTGAGCCGGCCAGGCCGGCGCTGGCGCCGGAGCAGGCGGTGGCCGTCGAGCGCATCGCCGCGCAGCTCGCCAGCGGCGCGCCCAAGCCGCTGCTGCTGTTCGGCGTGACCGGCAGTGGCAAGACCGAGGTCTACCTGCGCGCCGCCGAAGCCGCGCTGGCGGCGGGGCGGCAGGTGCTGGTGCTGGTGCCCGAGATCAACCTGACGCCGCAGCTGGAGGCGCGCTTCACCGAGCGCTTTGCCGCCCTGCTGCCCGAGCCGCTGGCCATCGTCTCGCTGCACAGCGCGCTGACGCCGGCGCAGCGGCTGCAGAACTGGCTGGCCGCCCACCTGGGGACGGCCCGCCTCGTGCTGGGTACGCGGCTGGCGGTGTTCGCCTCGATGCCCGAGCTCGGGTTGATCGTCGTCGACGAGGAGCACGACCCCTCCTACAAGCAGCAGGACGGCGCCCGCTATTCGGCGCGCGACCTGGCCGTGTGGCGCGCGCACGACCTCAAGGTGCCGGTCGTGCTGGGCTCCGCAACGCCCTCGCTGGAGAGCTGGCAGCACGCCGAAAGCGGCCGTTATGAGCGCGTGACGCTGGCTGCCCGCATCGGTGGCGGCGCGCTGCCGCGCGTGCGGCTGTTCGACATGAAGGCGCTGCCGCCCACGGCGGGCGTCACAACCGCGCTGACCGCGCCGCTGCTGGCTGCCTTGAAGGAGCGGCTGGACCGCGGCGAGCAGAGCCTGGTGTTCCTGAACCGCCGCGGCTATGCACCGGTGCTGCATTGCGGCGAATGCCAGTGGAAGAGCGACTGCCCGCACTGCAGCGCCTGGCGCGTCTTCCACAAGCGCGACCGCACGCTGCGCTGCCACCACTGCGGCTTCACCGAGCGTGTGCCCAGCGCCTGCCCGAACTGCGGCAACCACGACATCGCGCCCATCGGCCGCGGCACGGAGAAGCTGGAGGAGCAGCTGACCGAGGCGCTGCCCGGCGCGCGCGTGCTGCGCATCGATGCCGACTCCACACGCCGCAAGGGCGAACTGGAGGCGCAGCTCAAGGCCGTGCATGACGGCGAGGTCGACATCCTGGTCGGCACGCAGATGATCACCAAGGGCCACGACTTCCGGCGCATCCGCTTCGTCGCCGCGGTGAACCCGGACGGCGCGCTGTTCAGCAGCGACTTCCGCGCGCCGGAGCGCCTGTTCGCGCTGCTGATGCAGGCCGGCGGCCGTGCGGGCCGGGACGCTTCAGGCGAAACCGCGGCCGAGATGTGGGTGCAGACCTGGCACCGCGACCACGGCCTCTACCAGGCCCTGGCGCGGCACGACTACGTGCGCTTCGCCGGGGACCAGCTGGCTGAGCGCCGCTCGGCCAGCCTGCCGCCGTTTTCACACCTGGCGCTGCTGCGGGCCGAGGCACGCACGGCGGAGGCGGCCAAGGCCTTCCTGGACGCCGCGGCCGGGCTGATGCAGGACGAGGAGGTGCTGGTCTACCCGCCGGTGCCGCATGTGGTTGCGCGTGTGGCGGACGTGGAACGCATGCAGATGCTGGTGGAGGCCGCGCAGCGCGCGCGGCTGCAGGCCTTCCTGCGGGACTGGGTGCCGGCGCTGCTCGCGCTCAAGCGCGAACACAAGGCCGTGCTGCGCTGGGCCGTGGACGTCGACCCGCTGGCGATCTGACCGCCGCCCGGCTCAGCGGCGCGGCAGGGTGCTGGCCAGCGCGGCGGCGCGGCGCTGTTGCTCCTGGCGGCGCAGCGCGCGGGACACCGGGCGGGACAGCAGCAGGGCGAGCAAGCCCAGGCCGATGACCAGCGTGGTGGGGTCGAGGTCGGCGACGAGGCGGTCGAACTGGCCGTCGACCTCGGCTTGTTGCTGGGCTGGCGTCCAGCGGCTGCCGTTGAAGGCGGCCAGGCTGGTCGAGCCGAGACGGCTGGCGTCGGCCATCACGGTGGCGGTCGTCGTGTCGGTCAGCGCCTGTGGCTGCGCGTCACGCGAGGCGCCTGCGAAGGCGGTGGAACTCAGGGCAGCGAGGGCAGCAGCAAGGACAAAGGCTTTCATGCGGGCTCACCGGGAAAAGAAGGGCTGGAACGCATTGTTCGCAGCCTAGCGTGGCTGCGGTGTGAAGACTTCACGCGCTTGAGGGGACCCCCCGCGAATGGGCGAGTCAGTCGCTACCGTTGCTTGACTCTTGCCGCGCGGCTGCCTTGGCGGCCAGCTCCGCACGCATGCGCTTGAGCTTCTCACGCGGGTCCTCGCGGGTGCTGGCCTCGTGGAGCTTCATCTCGGCCAGGAAGCGGCTGGGAATGCCGACGACCGTGTCGCGCCCCTTCTTGCGCCGGCGCAGCGTCGAGACCGCCAGCGTCGTGCGGGCGCGGGTGATGCCCACGTACATCAGCCGGCGCTCCTCCTGCAGCGCTTCGGGCGTCAGCTCCGCCTCTTCGCGCTTGAAGGGCAGCAGGCCTTCGTTGACGCCGGCCAGCACGACATGGGGCCATTCCAGGCCCTTGGACGCGTGCAGCGTCGTCAGCGTCACCTGGTCCTGCTCCTCGCCGCGTTCGGCCAGCGACAGGATGACGGAGATGGTCTGCGCCACGTCCAGCACGCTCTGCTTGGGCTCGGTGAAACTGACGCCGCCTTCCTCGCTGTGCTGGCCACCGCAGCGCTTGGCGACCCAGTCGACGAAGTCCAGCACATTGCCCCAGCGCGCCTGGGCGACCTTCTCGTTCTCCTCGTTGTCGAGCAGGTGCGCCTCGTAGCCAATCTCTTTCAGCCACTCGGTCAGCATCGCGTGGGCGGCGGTGTGGCCCTCGGTGTGCCGGGCCTTGTACTGCAGCTCGTTCACATAACGACCGAACTCATGCAACTGGGCCAGCGCGCGTGCGGTGATGGCAGTAGCCAGGCTCTCGGAGAACAGCGCCTCGAACATGCTGCACTTCCACTGCGCCGAGAAGGTGCCCAGGGCGCCCAGCGTGGTGTGGCCGATGCCGCGCTTGGGGGTCGTGACGGCGCGCAGGAAGGCCGGGTCGTCGTCCTGGTTCACCAGCAGGCGCAGCCAAGCGCACAAGTCCTTGATCTCGGCCTTGTCGAAGAAGCTCTGGCCGCCCGAGACCTTGTAGGGGATCTGCGCGCGGCGCAGCACCTGCTCGAACACGCGCGCCTGGTGGTTGGCGCGGTAGAGGATGGCGAAGTCGCGGAACTGCGGGCCCTTGCCGTCGGCGCGCAGTTGCTGGATGCGTGCGACGGCGCGTTCGGCCTCGTGCTCTTCGCCGTCGGCCTCCAGCAGCGCGATGGGCTCGCCGTCGCCGTACTCGCTCCACAGTTTCTTCTCGAACAGCTTGGGGTTGCCCGCAATGACGTTGTTGGCCGCGCGCAGGATGGAGCCGGTGGAGCGGTAGTTCTGCTCCAGCGGGATGACCTTGAGCGTCGGGTAATCGGTGGGCAGGCGCTTGAGGTTCTCGATGGTGGCGCCGCGCCAGCCGTAGATGGACTGGTCGTCGTCGCCCACGGCCGTGAACATGCCGCGCTCGCCCACCAGCGCCTTCAGGAGCTCGTACTGCACCGCGTTGGTGTCCTGGTACTCGTCCACGAGCACGTAGCGCAGCTTGTCCTGCCACTTGGCGCGCGCCTCGGCGTCGGTGGTCAGCAGCTTCAGCGGCAGCGTGATGAGGTCGTCGAAGTCGACGGCCTGGTAGGCCGACAGGCGCTCCTGGTAACGCCCCATGACGGCGGCGGCCGCGCGCTCATCCTCATCCTTGGCGATCTGGGCCGCCTCGACCGGGCCGAGGCCCTGGTTTTTCCACAGCGAGATGGTCCATTGCCAGCGCCGCGCCTGGTTGACGTCGGTCGTGCCGCCGGCGTCCTTCAGCACGTTGAGCACGTCGTCGCTGTCGAGGATGGAAAACTGCTCCTTCAACCCCAGCCGTGTGCCTTCCTCGCGCAGCAGGCGCACGCCCAGGCTGTGGAAGGTCGAGATCGCCAGGTCCTTGGCCGCCTTGTTGCCCACCAGCGCCTTGGCCCGCTCGCGCATCTCCTGCGCGGCCTTGTTCGTGAACGTGATGGCGGCGATCTGGCTGGCCCGGTAGCCCGACACCAGCAACTGCGCGATCTTGGTCGTGATGACCCGCGTCTTGCCCGAGCCGGCGCCGGCGATGACGAGGCAGGGGCCGCTCAGGTGGTAGACGGCTTCGAGCTGCGCCGGATTCAGGCCGGCGGCGGGGGGGGCTGCGGACATGGGGCGCGGATCATAGGCGGCAGGGCCGGCCGGGCTGCCGCGCGAACCGTGGCGTCAGGGCCGTTTGGGCGCCTTCATGTCGCCGCGGCAGATCGCCCGCACCAGCGAATAAGTGCACATCACGCCCACGGCACCACCCATCGCCAGCGGCAGGGCCGATTCCGTTGCGCTCGTCACACCGGCACCGATCACGATGCTGGCGATGCCGAGGAAGTAATTGATCAGGACGCGCTTGCGAGTTTTGGACACGACAGTCGGGGTGAGCCTCGGGTCGCATCAGTATGGTGGGCGGGCCAGGCTTGCGGTTGCCGTGGCCGCGCCGGCTTGCGCTGGCGGCGTGCAAAACGTCTCGCCAGCGCCCAGCCAGCGCAGCGGGCCTCAGGCGACCCGGGCCACGCCCTCGCCCGGCAGCGCCCTCAGCCCCAACCCCAGCAGCAGCAGCACGAAGAAGATGAAGCCGATGCGCGGCGCATCCAGCAGGCTGTCGAAGGCGCCCACGGTGCCCAGGCCGATCAGCGCCGCGACGATGGCCGGCGCCAGCGGATGGTCGCGGCCGCGGCCGAAGGACAGGCGCACCAGGCACAGCAAATAGGCCGAGCCCAGCAACGTCAAACCCACCAGGCCCTGTTCGAACAGCACGTGCAGTGCCGCGTTCTTGATGTGCCAGGGCAGGTGGTGGCGGTCGCTGGAGAAGAACCAGCGTGCCATCTCGCGGTTGAAGTCGCCGTTGACGAGCAACTGCTGGCCCTGGCTGTCCTGCAGGGCGATGCGGCTGATGTCGACGCGCGCGCCGCGCGTGTCCAGCGCCATCGAGAAGGTCACGAAGCGCGGCGCCCACCAGTCGCCGCCCAGGGCCGCGACGGGCCCCAGTTGCAGCCGGTGGGTCTGCCATTGGCCGGGGCTGCCCTCGGGGGCGCCTTCCGCGCGCAGCGGCTTGAGCAGCGGCTCGGCGCTGAAGCAGTGGTCCGGGTAGATCAGGTTCTTCTCGCAGATCTGCAGCACGAGGTGGGCGTCGGTGGCCGTGCGGCTGGTCAGCGTGATCGTGACCGGCCCGGGCGCCGGTGTCGGGATGCGCTGGCTGACGCGGAACTGCTCCCCGCGACCGAGGACATGCTTGCCGCCGGTCAGCGCCAGGAAGGCCTCGGCCTCGTCGGTGCGCAGGCGGTAGTCGCCGATCTGGTATTCGATGGGGCCTTCATAGAGGTTGCTGCTGACGAAGCGGCCCGAGCCCTTGCCCAGCAGCCATTGCCGGCCGCCGTGCAGCAGGCGCAGGCCCTCGCGCCAGTGGGTCAGACGGGTCTGGCCGTCCTCCTTCCAGCTGGCGACGCGGTCGCGCAGGTAGCCGCCGCCGCCCAGTGCCGCAACGATGGCCATGACCAGCAGCAGCCCGGCCACCAGCAAGGCGCGCTTGCGCCAGCCCGCCTTGCCGGTGCTGCCCGCGCCCTGCAAGGGCCACAGCCGCGGTTCGACCAGCATCGCCGCCCAGACGCCGGCCAGCGCAAGGCCGGCGGCCACCGAGGTCCAGCGGCCGGTGGTGCCGCCCCAGTAGTCGGCCACGATGACCATGGTGGCCAGCAACCAGAACCAGCTCGTCGTCACCAGCAGCACGTAGATGGGGCGCGACTGGCCAGGCGCGTCCTTCCAGCGCAGCGCCGCGCAGCACAGCAGCGCGACGACGTTGAGCACATAGGCCGCCTTGGGCACGGCCATGGACAGCGCCCAGCTCGCCCCGCCCAGCAGCAGCGCCAGCACGCCGCCCATCAGCAAGGCCGTCAGCCGCTGCGCGAACCCGGGCAGCCACAGGCTGGGCGGCATGGCCAGCAGCGCGACCATGACGAAGAACAGCGCCAGCAGGCCGCGGTAGCCGCCGCCGCCGAACACCAGCGCCGCGGCCAGCGCGAAGGCGCCGGCCATCGCCAGCGCGCCCAGCTTGGCCAGGCGCGGCAGCGGCTCGTCGACCGGGCCCAGCGTGCTGTCGATGTGGCTGCTTTCCGGCCCGGATGCGGCCGCGCGGCGGCGCTGGGCATCGGCCAGCATCACCATCGGGATGAGCGCCAGCGGCAGCGCGAGGTAGACGCCGCGGGAGAAGGTGGTGAGCACCGCATAGGCCGCCAGCAGCGCGATGCCCAACCCGATGGCGAAGCGCCACGGCGAGCGCGTGCGCAGCAGCGCCAGCAGCGCGAACGGCAGCGTCAGCACCAGGAAGCCGTCCAGCGCCGCGCCGCCGACATGCATCTCCCAGAACAGGGCGGTGGTGCGGTAGTCGGTGGAGAAGTCCAGCAGCCCGGTGTAGGCCAGGCGCTCCCACAGCGCCGCGGCGCTGCCGCCGGCCAGCGCCAGCACCAGGCCCAGCAGCAGCCCGCGCGAGAAGCCGCGCGGCCGCGCCGCGGCGGCGGCCGTCCACAGCGGCAGCAGCGCCAGCGCGAGGAACAGGGACTTGGCATTGCGCACCGAGTTCATGGCCTCGTGATAGCCATGGAACCAGCCGAAGACGAAGCCGCCCGCATCGGCAAAGCCGCGCTTGACGCTCCACAGCGTCGACAGCGCCAGCGCCAGGATCAGCATGACGACCGCCGGCGAATAGACGATGCCGTGGCGCCAGGCCGGCGCGCGGTCGCGGGCGTTGAGCTGCAGCGCATAGGCGAGATAACCCCCGCAGCCCGCCGCGGTGACGAGGAGGTCCATCTCCTCGAAGGTGATCCAGCCGCTCCACGGCGCCAGCCCCACCAGCGGCAGCGGCGCGAGCACCAGGACGGGCGTCTTGACCCAGAACAGCGCTGCCAGCAGCACGACGGCGCCCCAGGCGGCCAGCGCCAGCGGGGCGGACAGCGGATGGTGCCAGGCCAGTTCGGCGCCGACGAGGCCCAGGCCCAGGCCGGCCGCGAGGGCCAGCCACTGGGCCTTGGTGGCCGGCAGCTTCAGCTGCAGCTCGCCCAGGCCCATCAAGCCCGCAGCGGGCGTCGCGCCGACGGCCGCCATCAGCGCTTGCGCCGCAGGCCGGCCAGCAGGCCCAGCCCGCCGAGCAGCAAGGCCGCGCTGGCGGGTTCGGGCACGGCGGTGACCTGGATGTTGTCGATGCCGACGACCTCGGTCACACCGGCGTGGAACTCGCCCTTGATCGTCAGGCTGGTCACGTTGGCCAGCACCGCCGACAGCGGCGCGCCGGCCCAGCCGGCGCTGGGCGACAACATTACGCTGTAGCGGTGCCACTGGCCGTCGGCCGGCGGGTTGTTGGCGGCCACGATGTCGAGCATGACCGTACCGGCGGCGCCGGTGATCGTCACCTCGCCGAAGGGTGCCCAGTCGGGCGATTCGTTGTTGACGTTGAGCGCATCGAAGGACAGCGTGCCGCCGGCGAAGCCCGACCAGTTGCCCAGCCAGGCCGACGGCGCGTTGAGGAGGAAGTCCGCGTCCGTGGCATCGACCACGCGCAGCCAGCCGCCGCCATTGCCGCCGCTGGCGACCCAGGTCTGGGTGCCGCCGGCGGACGAGGTCCAGCCTTCGTCACCGGCATCGAAACCGGCGGCGGAGGCAGCCAGGGGCAGGGCGGCAAGGGTGGCGATCAGGGTCGCGTTCAGAGTCGCGCTCAGGGGGCAACGGGCCATGGCTAGCTCCGGGAGTGGGGGTCGCATTGTTGCGTAGCGCCCGGTGCGGCGCATCCCCAAACAATCCCGTGCGCCGCCGCCGTCAGCCCCGTGCCTGGGTGGTCGGCGCCGCTGTCGAGTTCTCGGTCTGCGCGAGGCGGGCCGTCAGCGCCAGCAGGCCCAGTCCTGCGGCGGCGCCCAGCCACAGCCAGCGCTTCCACCAGGCGGTGCGCTTGGCCGGCATCGCGTCGGCCGCGGTGGGCAAGGCGCTGCGCTGCGGGTTCTGGCCCAGCCACTCGCGCAGCCCGTCGGCCATGCCTTCGGCGCCGCGTGTGCGCAGCTCGGGCGATTCGGCCATCGCCTCGCGCAGCAGCGCATCCAGCCGGGCTTGCTGGGCCTCGGGCAGCGTCGGCCACTGGGCTGCGGCGCTGCGGCGCAGCGGCGCCAGGCCCCGGGGCGTGTCCTCCCAGCCGCAGACCAGCACGCGCGCCAGCGCGCCCAGGCCATAGACCTCGCTGGCCAGCGTGGGCGGCTCGCCGTTGCGGCGCTCGGGCGCGACGAAGGCGGGCGCGGCGCCCAGGCTGAGGCCGCGGTCGAAGGGGTCCGTCGGGTCGGGAATGCGGCACAGGCCCAGGCCCATCAGGCGCACGCCGCCTTCGGGGCCGAGCCAGATCATGGTCGGGTCCAGCTCGGCCAGCAGCCAGCCCTGCTGGTGGGCCGAGCGCAGCGCCTCGCACAGCTGCACCAGCAGCTCGATGCGCGCGCGCAAGCCCAGCGTGTACAGCCGGGGCAGCAGCGGCTCGCCGTGGTTGCCCTCGATGATCAGGTAGGGGTGGGCGTCGGGCGTCACGCCGCTGTCGCTGGGCACGGCGATGTGCGGGTGCTGCAGCTTGGCGAGGTCGCCGGCCTGGTCGGCATAGCGCAGCATGACGCCGGCGCCCTGGTCGTTGCGGTCCAGCACCAGCACGGCCGCCTGCTGCTCGGTGGCCAGCGCGTGGTGGGCGCTGTACCACTGGCCGGCATGCGCCTGCTCGCCGTCGGGCAGCGGCTTCCTCAGTCGCCACACGCCCAGCACCTGGCCTTCGTCCAGCGCAGCGGCGGCGGGCGGCGGCAGTGACAGGTTGGGCATGCGCATGGCGCGGCATGTTAGGGGTGACCCCAGGGTGTCGCCATCCCACGCCGTCACAAACCCGGCGCGTGCGCGCATTCGCTCACGGCGCCGATACTCGCCGCCCACGATGCTGGCCGTTCTCGCAACAACGTTCCCTTTTTTCGCGCTGGTGCTGTGCGGCTGGCTGGCGGCCGAGCGCGGGCTGCTGCCCGACAGCGCCATTCCGGGGCTCAACGGCTTCGTGCTGTTCTTCGCCTTGCCCTGCCTGCTGTTCCGCTTCGGGCGCGACACGCCGCTGCTGGAGCTGCTGAACCCCGCGCTGCTGGGCGTCTACGTCGCCTCGGCGCTGCTGATCGTCTTCTTCACCGTCGCCACCACGCTGTCCGCCCGCGTCGGCATGAAGGACGCGGCCTTCGGCGCGCTGGTGGCGGCCTTCCCCAATACCGGCTTCATGGGCGTGCCGCTGATCGTCGCGCTGCTGGGGTCGGCCGCGGCGGGGCCGGTCGTCAGCACCATCCTGGCCGACCTGTTCGTCACCAGCTCGCTGTGCATCGCGCTGGCCCAGGCCGGCGCCAGCGGCGTGGCGGGCCGGGCGGCCTTCGTGCAGGCGCTCAAGGCCGCCGGCTCCAACCCGCTGCCCTGGGCCATCGGGCTGGGTGCGGTGGCCGGTGCCGGGGGCCTGGTGCTGCCGGCGCCGCTGGCCAAGGTCATATCGATGCTGGGTGACGCCGCCTCGCCGGTGGCGCTGTTCACCATCGGCGCGGTGCTGAGCCGCTCGGGCCGTGCCAACCGCCAGGCCGGGCGGGTGACACCGCCGGCGCTGTACCTGCCGGTGGCGGCCATCAAGCTGCTGCTGCACCCCGCGCTGGTGTTCGCGCTCGGCGCGGCGGTGCGCTGGATGGGGGCGCCGCTGTCCGGCGGCCAGCTGGTCGCGCTCACGCTGGCCGCGGCGCTGCCCAGCGCCAGCAATGTGTCGCTGCTGGCCGAGCGCTACGGCGCCGACAACGGCCGCGTCGCCCGCATCATCCTGTCGTCCACGGCGCTGGCCTTCCTGACGTTCAGCGCGCTCGCGGCGTTTCTCATCGAGCCTGCGGGAGGCTGATCACCACCCGCAGGCCGCCACCGTCCCGGTTGCCGAGGGCGATGCGGCCGTCGTGCGCCTCGGCGATCTCGCGCGCCAGCGCCAGGCCCAGGCCGGTGCCGCCCTGCGAGCCCGGCTCGGAGCGCTTGGTCGAGTAGAACGGCAGCAGCGCCTGCGCCAGCACCGCCTCGCTCATGCCGGGGCCGCGGTCCAGCACCTCGATGCGCAAGTCCGCACCCTGCACGGCCAGCCGCAGCGCGATCTCGTCGGGGTCGCTGCCCGACTCGTGCGCGTTCTTGATCAGGTTGAGCAGCGCCTGCCCGATCTGTGCCGGGTCGAACCAGCCCGGCTGCGCGGGCAGCTCGCCGTCGAGGTTGAACTCGCCCAGCGTGCCCAGGTGGTTCAGGAAGGGCGCCCACTCGACGGCCTCGCGCCGTGGTGCCGGCAGCTTGGCAAAGGCCGCATAGCCGCTCAGGAAGCCGTGCAGGTGCGCGGCACGCTCGCCGATGCTGGCGAGCACCTGCGGCAGCCGCTCGGTGCTGCCGCGCCGGGCCAGCTCCGCGCCGCTGTGCGCCAGCGACGAGATCGGCGCCAGCGAGTTGTTCAGCTCGTGGCTGAGCACGCGGATGACGCGCTTCCAGGTGGCGACCTCGGCGCGTGACAGCTCGCGCGTCATGCGCCGCAGCAGCCGCAGCCGGTGTGGCTGGCCCTGCAGGCGGAAGGCGCGCGTGCTGTGGTGGAAGGTCTCTTCGCTGCCGTCGGCAAGGGTCACCGCGAACAGCTGGTCGGCATCTCCCGCGAGCGCGTCGCGCAGCGCCTCGGGCAGCGGCGCGATGACGGCGCCGTAGTCCAGCCCGGCCAGGCTGCGGCCGTCGCCGAGCAGCTGGCGCGCGGCCAGGTTGGCGATGGCGATCCGGCCGCCCGGCCCGGTCAGCACCAGCGCCACGGGCGTGTTCTGCACGACGGTGTCCAGCAGCAGCTCGCGCTGCGCCAGGTGCTGGCGTTGCTCGCGCAGGGCCTGGCCCAGCTCGGCATGCAGCCGCGTCAGCTGGACGAGTTCACGCGGGCCGTCGGGCGCCAGATTGAGGCTGAAATCGCCGTCGCGGTAACTCAGCACCGCGCCCTCCAGCGCGCGCGTCAGCCGCAGCAGCGGCGCCAGCCAAACTGCCGACAGCCAGGCCAGCAGCGGCAGCATCACCAGCATGGCCACGCCCAGCGCCACGCCGGATTCCATCCCGGCGCGGCGCACGCCCAGGATGACCAGCGGCGGCACGACCGCCGCGGTCGCAAGCGCCAGCAGCGCCCGGGCGCGCAGTGACAGGCTCACGCGCATCACGGCGTGATCCCATAACGCTCCAGCCGCCGGTACAGCGCCTGGCGCGACAGGCCCAGCTGCGTGGCGGCGCGGCTGACGACGCCACCGGCCGCGGCGAGCGCCGCCACGACGGCGTCTCGGCTGGGCTCGTCGAGGTTGCGCCAGGCGCCGTTGCCGTGCGCCTCCTCCAGGCCCAGCAGCGCCGGTGTGATCTCGCCGCCCTGGCACAGCAGCGAGGCGCGCTCGACGGCGTTCTTCAGCTCGCGCACGTTGCCCGGCCAGCGGTGGGCCAGCAGCGCCTCGCGCGCGGTTTCAGCGAACCGCGCGCGGCCGGCCAGGAAGTGCTCGGCCAGCGGCAGCACGTCGTCGCGCCGCTCGGCCAGCGGCGGCAGCTTCAGCTCGATGAGGTTGAGGCGGTAGAACAGGTCCTCGCGGAACGCGCCTGACCTCACCATCGCGCGCAGGTCGGCGTTCGTCGCCGACAGCACGCGCACACGCGTGTGCCGCGTCTTGCTCGACCCCAGGCGCTCGAACTGGCCCGTCTCCAGCACGCGCAGCAGCTTCACCTGGCCGGCCAGCGGCAGGTTGCCGATTTCGTCGAGGAACAGCGTGCCGCCGTCAGCCGCCTCGAAGCGGCCCACGCGCGCCTTGGCCGCGCCGGTGTAGGCGCCGCTGTCGCTGCCGAACAGCTCGGCCTCGATGAGATCGGCCGGCAGCGCGCCGCAGTTCAGCGCGACGAAGGGGCCGTCATGGGCGGCGGAGTTCGCGTGCACGAAGGCGGCCACGCATTCCTTGCCGGCGCCGTTGGGCCCGGTGATCAGCACCGGCACGGGCGCCGCGGCAATCTGCCCGGCCAGCTCCAGCAGGTTCAGCATCGCGTCGGACGCGAAGACGAGGCCGGCCAGGTCGTGGCGCCGCGCCAGCGCCGCGCGCCGTTCGCGCCGCGCCTCGCGCAGCTGTGCGATCTCGCGGTTGGCCTCGCCCAGCTCCAGCAGGTTCTCCACGGTCGCCACGAGCTTGGCGTCGTCCCAGGGCTTGGCCAGGTAGTCGGCCGCGCCGGCCTTCACCAGCGCCACGGCCGCGTCCAGCCGCGTCCAGGCGGTCAGCAGGATGATGGGCAGGTCGGGGCGCTTCGCGCGGATGGCGCGGAAGAGCGCCTCGCCTTCCTCGCCCGACGTCGTGTCGGCCGTGAAGTTCATGTCCTGGATGACCAGGCCGAAGGGCCGCGTCTCCAGCAGCGCCAGGCCCTCGGCCGGGCTGGCTGCGACGCTGGCCTCGATGTCGTGCAGGGACAGCAGCAGTTCCAGCGCCTGGCCGACGCTGGGGTGGTCGTCAATGATGAGGACGCGTCGCATGGCTGTTACGAAGGCGGGATGCAGACCGAGGGGGCACGAGGATAGCGGCGCATCGGGACGAAAAAAAACCGGCTCGGGAGAGCCGGTTGTTCGCGGGCCGCCGCGGGTTCAGTAGCGACCGCCGCCGAAGCCGCCCGTGCCGTAGCCGATGTCCGAGCGCTTGCTTGCGGTGTAGCCACCAGCGCCGTAGCCGTTGGCATCCTTGCTTGCTTCACGCGGACGGGCCAGGCTCACGACGATCGAACGTCCGTCGACGGACATGCCATGCAGGGCCGCGATGGCGGCCTGCGCCACTTCGGCGGAAGCCATTTCCACGAACCCAAAGCCCTTGGAAGTGCCGGTGTCGCGGTCCATCATGACCTTGGCGGATGAGACGCCGCCGAACTCGGCGAAGTTGCTTCGCAGGCTGGCGTCGGTCACGGAAAAGGGCAAATTGCCGACGTAAATCTTGCTGTTGCTCATGGACGAGCCTTTTCTAAATATTGGCGCACTGTCAGGGCGCGGATTTTCAAATTTGCGAATGGGAATCGCAGCGAAGGGTGTTTGGATCTGGGCGCGGCCAGATTGTCAGTACGGAGGCGGCTGCGGCATGCAGGCGCGCGACTCAGCGCTGAGTGACGGCAAATAGTCGAGCGGCCCCGTGAGACGCAAGTTGTCGCTGTGCCGGCGAAAATAAAAGGTCGCAAACTCGACCCCGAATGAACTCGGATACCAGCGGTATTCCAAGCCTGATTTGATTATACCTTTTGGAGTAATTTCATCGAATCCGCCCGATTTTGAACACGCGACTGATTCATCTGTTTGACGTGCGGGCGTCTTGCGCAGCGCGCGGAGCGCAGTGCTAGGCTGCCTCGCCATGAGCGACCAAAAGATCGAGCTGTACGACGGCCCCGCCGGCGGCTGGGGCGCGTTGAAGAGCGTCGCCAAGCATCTCCATGAACAAGGCGTGACCGTCAAGGGCGGCAAGACGCTGCTGCACGCCAACCAGGCCGACGGCTTCGATTGCCCCGGCTGCGCCTGGCCGGACCGCGACCACCGCTCCACCTTCGAATTCTGCGAGAACGGCGCCAAGGCCGTGGCCGCCGAGGCGACGGCGCGGCGGGCGACGCCGGAGGTGATCGGGGCGAAAACGCTCGCCGAATGGGCCGAGGCGTCGGACTATGAGCTGGAAGCCACCGGCCGCCTCACCGAACCGTTGGTCTATGACGCCGAGACGGACCGCTACCAGCGCACCACCTGGGACGCCGCCTTCGCGCTGATCGCGAAGGAACTGCATGCGCTGCCCGACCCGAACCAGGCCATCTTCTACACGTCCGGCCGCACCAGCAACGAGGCCGCCTTCCTGTACCAGCTGTTCGTGCGCGAGTACGGCACCAACAACTTCCCGGACTGCTCCAACATGTGCCACGAGCCCAGCGGCTCGGCGATGAAGCCGACGCTCGGCGTCGGCAAGGGCACGGTGACGCTGGCGGACTTCGAGCAGGCCGATTGCATCCTCGTCTTCGGCCAGAACCCCGGCACCAACCACCCGCGCATGCTGGGCGAGCTGCGCGCGGCCCGCAAGCGCGGCGCACGCGTCGTCAGCTTCAATCCGCTGCGCGAGCGCGGCCTGGAGCGCTTCGCCGACCCGCAGAACGCGCTGGAGATGGCGACTCTCGGCGACTCGCCGATCAGCAGCCACTACTTCCAGCTCAAGGTGGGTGGCGACTTCGCGCTGCTGAAGGGCATGTGCAAACGTGTCGTCGAGCAGGGGGCGCTCGACATGGCCTTCATCGCCGAGCACACGCAGGGCTTCGAGGCCTTCGCCGCCGAGCTGCGCGAGCAGCCGTGGGAGCCGTTGGTGGAAGCCGCCGGCCTCACGCGCGAACAGATCGAGCTGGCCGCCGACCTCTACGCCGGCAGCGAGCGTGTCATCGCCTGCTGGGGCATGGGCATCACGCAGCACCGGCATTCGGTGGCGACCATCCAGATGATCGTCAACCTGCTGCTGCTGCGCGGCAACCTGGGCCGGCCCGGCGCCGGTGCCTGCCCGGTGCGCGGCCATAGCAACGTGCAGGGCGACCGCACGATGGGCATCTACGAGAAGCCCGCCCCGGCGTTTCTCGACAAGCTGGGCGAGGTCTTCGGCTTCGAGCCGCCGCGCGAGCCGGGCTTCGACACGGTCGGCGCCATCGAGGCGATGCTGGACGGCCGCGGCAAGGTCTTCATCGCGATGGGCGGCAACTTCGCCGCCGCCACGCCCGACACCGCCGCCACCTGGCGCGCGCTGCGGCGCTGCGAGCTGACCGTGCACATCACCACCAAGTTCAACCGCAGCCACGTCGTGCACGGCCGCCAGGCACTGGTGCTGCCGGTGCTGGGCCGCACCGAGATCGACGTGCAGGCCACGGGGCCGCAGGGCGTCACGGTGGAGGACTCGATGAGCATGGTGCACCTGTCGGCCGGCATGAACGCGCCGGCCTCGGAGCACCTGCTGTCCGAACCCATGCTTGTCGCGCGCATGGCTGCGGCCACGCTGACGCACAGCCGCACGCCGTGGCTGGCGCTGGCCGGCGACTACGCTGCCATCCGCGACAAGATAGCGGCGGTGCTGCCCGACTTCGCCGGCTTCAACGCCAAGATCAAGGCGCCCGGGGGTTTTAGGCTGCGCAACACGGCCAGCGAGCGCGAGTGGGTCACCGCCAGTGGCCGCGCGCAGTTCAGCACGCATGCGATGCCCACCGACCTGGCCGTGGCGCGCGTCGCGGACCGGCATCGTGACGTGCGCGTGTTCACGCTCACCACGCTGCGCTCGCACGACCAGTACAACACGACCATCTACGGCCACGACGACCGCTACCGCGGTGTCTACGGCCACCGCCGCGTCGTCTTCATCCACGCCGACGACATCCGCGACCTGGGCCTGAAGGCCGGCGACTGGGTGGACATCACCAGCCTGTACATCGCCGAGGCGGGCGGCGACGTGCAGCAGCGCCGCGCTGAGGCCTTCCTGCTCGTCGCCTACGACATCCCGCGCGGCTGCCTGGCCAGCTACTACCCCGAGACCAACCCCCTGGTGCCGCTGCAGAGCTTCTCCATCGGCGCGCGCACGCCCACGTCCAAGTCCATCCCCGTCACGTTGAGCCGTCATGGCTGACGGCGCGCTGCTGCGCCTGCTGGCCGAGCTGGACGAGGGCGAAGGCGTGGCGCTGGCGCGGCTGGCCAAGCGGCTGGACGAGCGCGTCAGCGTGCTGCTGCGCGAGCTGACCGCGCTCAGCGCGGCCAGCCTGGGCGGCGTGCCGGGGCCAGGCCTGGTGCGGCTGGCCTGCGACGACGGCGGCCGCTGGCGCGTCTGGCTCACCGAGGCGGGGCGGCAGCGCCGGCCGCCTGGCCCCACGCCGCCGGACTGAAGCACCCGCTTGCTGAAGCCCCTGCGCCGGCGCGCGCCCGGCACTGCGGGCACCATGCGGCCGTCATGAACTCCTGCCGCACGACACGATGAAGCTCCTCGGCCGCCTCACCTCCATCAACGTCCGCAAGGCCATGTGGACCGCCCGCCTGATCGGCCTGGACCTGGACCGCGAGGACTGGGGCGCGGGCTTCCGTTCACCGCAGGAGCCCGAGTACCTGGCGCTGAACCCCAACGGCCTCATTCCCGTCCTCATCGACGGCGACTTCGCGCTGTGGGAGAGCAACAGCATCTGCCGCTACCTGGCCGCCAAGGCGGGCGCGACGGCGCTGCTGCCCGCCGAGCCGCAGGCGCGCGCCACGGTTGAGCAATGGATGGACTGGCAGGCCGGCGAGTTGAACAACTCCTGGCGAGTGGCCTTCATGGCGCTGGTGCGCGGCCAGCCGGCCACGCCCGAGGCCGTTGCGGCCAGCGTTGCTGGCTGGAACCGGCACATGCGCATGCTCGATCAGCAACTGGACGAGACCGGCGCCTATGTCTGCGGCGAGCGCTTCACGCTGGCCGACATCGTGTTGGGCCTGTCCGCCCAGCGCTGGAAGAACGCGCCCATAGAGCGCGTCGAGCTGCCGGCGGTGGAAGCCTGGCTGCTGCAGCTCAGCGAGCGGCCCGGGTTTGCCGAATTCGTCGGCAATGGCATGCCCTGAGCAGCTTCGAGGGCGGCTTCAGGGTTGCGCGTTGGCGCGCGCCGGCTCGACGATCTGCTGCCCCGCCAGCTTGGCCGCAACGAGCTGCTCCGGCGTCGGCGGGGCCTGGAGGCGGATGGCGCCCTGTTCAGCGTACAACTTGACGTTAAGCCCGGTGCTGCCGTGGCCGGGCGTCTGGCCGTAGGCCGCCAGGAAGGCCAGCCGTTCCGCGTCGCTCAGGCCCCAGGCCTCATTGGCCTGCGCCGCGCCGAGCAGGCTTCGGACGTCGCCGGCGCGGGCGTCGCGGCGCAGGGCATCGGCGACCTCCTGTCGCTGGCTGGGCGTCAGGCCGCCGGGGAAGACGGTATTGGCATAGGCCGCCGCCGCCTCGGGCACGCCGGCGCGCATGGCTCGCGCGGCCAACTCGGGCAGCAGGGCTTGGTGCCGGGCTGTGACGGTCTGGCAGCGCCGGGCTTCGGCGTCGACCTCCACCATCAGCTGCGTCATCATTTCCGGCTCGATGCCCTGGGCGCGCACCTGCTCGAAGCTGTAGCGCCTTGCCTCGGTGGTGGTGCAATTGCGCAACCATTGGATGGCCTCCCAGGCCGCTGCCGCATCGCTCCCCGCCTGGGCGCGCTCGATGTGGGGGCCGTAGCCTTCGGAACCGATGCGAGGTGCCGAAGCCGACGAAGCGACGACGGGTGCGGGGGCGCGCATGGCCGCGCTGGCAGCGGGCTCGCTCGCGGCCGCGGGTGACAGCGGCAGGCCCAGCGGCGATGCGCCCCGCGCGGCGGCGGTTGCCGCCGGCAGGGCCACCGGCTCGCGCGACATGAAAACCCAGCTGCCCGCTGCAGCGCCGGTCGTGAGGAGAAGGATCAGCGTCCAGCGGGTGGCGGTCATGGGCTCTTGGTGCGGCTTGCGGCGACGGCGCGCAGCCTAGCGCAGCGTCCGGCCGGCACCGCCGGGAGTTTTCACCGCGGCCATGAAAAATGGCGGGCCGAGCGGTCCGCCTGGAGGGTGTGCATCGAGAAAAACCGGATCAGCCCAGCCGCACCGGCACGAAGATCTGCTGCCCGTCGCGCGACACCAGCAGGGCCACCTGCTTCGGGCTGCTCTTCAGCGCCGCGCGCACCTCCTCGACGTCCTGCACCGGCTTGCCGTTCAGCGCCAGCAGCACGTCGCCGGGCTGCACGCCGGCCAGTTGGGCGGGGCCGGTCACGCGCTCGATCAGCAGGCCGTGGTCCAGGCCGGAGCCGCGCAGCTCCTGGCGCTCCAGCGGGCGCAGGGCCAGGCCCAGCGAGCCGCCCTCGGGCGCTGCGCTGGCTTCCTGCCGGTCGCGCTCGGCGCGGCCCAGGCTGACGGTCTCGGTGACGCGGTTCTTGTCGCGCCACAGCTCCAGCTTGAGCTTGTCGCCCGGCCGTGCCAGGCCCACGCGGCTGGACACGTCACCCGCCACGCGCACCGGTTCGCCGTCCACGCTGGTGATCACGTCGCCCGCCTTCAGCCCCGCCTTGGCCGCGGCGCTGCCCGGCTGCACGCTGGACACCAGCGCGCCGTCCGGCGCGTTCAGGCCGAAGGACGCGGCCAGCGGTGCCGACAAGTCCTGCAGCGTCACACCCAGCCGCGCGTGCTCGACCTTGCCGTGGGCGACGATCTGGTCCTTCACCCTCAGCGCCACGTCCACGGGGATGGAGAACGCCAGGCCCTGGAAGCCGCCGCTCTGCGAATAGATCTGCGCGTTGACGCCGACGACGCGCCCGGCCGCATCGAACAGCGGGCCGCCCGAGTTGCCGGGGTTCACCGCCGCGTCGGTCTGGATGAAGGGCACGACGCTGTCACCCGGCAGCGAGCGGCCCTTGGCGCTGACGATCCCTTGCGTGGCCGTCTGCTCGAAGCCGTAGGGCGCGCCGATGGCCAGCACGTAGTCGCCCACCTGCACCTGCTTGGGGTCGCCCAGCTGCACGGTCGGCAGGCCCTTGGCATCCACCTTCAGCACGGCGATGTCGGTGGCAGGGTCACTGCCCAGCACCTGGGCCGAGTACTCGCGGCGGTCGCTGAGCTTGACCGTCACCTGCTTGGCGTCGCGCACGACGTGGGCGTTGGTCAGCACCAGGCCGTCGGCGCTGATGATGAAGCCCGAACCCTGGCCGCGGAAGGGCTGCGGCCCCTGCTGCGGCATGCGCAGGCCGGGGATGCCGCGGAAGAAGCGGAAGAACGGGTCGGCGTCGTCCTCACGGCCACGCGCTGCGGGCGCGTCGTCGTCCATGTCGGCATTGCCCACCTTGTGCAGGCCGGCGACCGTGATGCCGACGACGGCCGGGCCTTGGGTCTGCACGATGGCGCGGTAGTTCGGCAGCTGCGCTGCAGGCATTGCCACGACGGGCGCGGCCAGCGCCGCGGGCTGGGCGGCTTGCGCGACCGGTGCGGCCGTGCCGCCGCCAGCGTCGGCCGTGGCGGTGCTGGGCGCCTTGTCCTTGAACAGGCTGGGCACGGTCCAGCCAGAGGCGGTGGTGGTGAGCGTCACGCCGGCAGCAAGCAGCGCCGCGGCCGTGGCGGTCAGCGTGATCTTGGCAGTCTGGGTCATCGAGTTCTCCTCAAGCGCTGCGGCGCAGCGGTTGAAGGCGACTCTAGGGAGCGCGGATGAGGGCCCGGTGAGGGGAAGGTGAGGCGAAAGTTAAGGCCGCGCGCAGAATGCCGCCATGCTGCGCCAGTCCATCCGTTTCGCCACTGCCGAGGATGGCGTGCGCATCGCCTATGCCACCAGCGGCAGCGGGCCGGCGCTGGTGAAGGTGGGCACCTGGATGTCGCACCTGGAGTTCGATCTCGGCAGCCCCGTCTGGGGGCACCTGCTGCGCTGGCTGTCGCAGCGCTTCACGCTGCTGCGCTACGACCAGCGCGGCAACGGCCTGTCGGACTGGCACGTGGCGGACCTGTCGTTCGAGGCCTGGGTGCGCGACCTGGGCACGGTGGTGGACGCGAGCGGCCAGGAGAAGGTGGCGCTGCTGGGCCTGTCGCAGGGCGCGCCGGTGGCCATCGCCTACGCGGTGCGGCACCCCGAGCGCGTCTCGCACCTGATCCTGCATGGCGGCTATGCGCGCGGCCGGCGCCGCCGCGGGGACGATGCCGCGCCGAGCCGCTCGATGCCGCCGTGATCCAGTTGGTCGAGCATGGCTGGGGCGGCGATGACGCGTCGTTCCGCCAGTTCTTCACCAGCCAGTTCGTGCCCGACGGCACGCCCGAGCAGCACCGCTGGTTCAACGAGCTGGAGCGCATGTCGGCCTCGCCCGCCAACGCGGCGCGGCTGCTGCGCACGATGTACGAGGTCGACGTCACCGCCGACCTGCCCGCGGTGGCCTGCCCGACGCTGGTGCTGCATGCCAGCGGCGACCTGCGCGTGCCCTTCGGCGAGGGGCGGTTGCTGGCCGGCGCGATCGCGCAGGCGAGGTTCGTGCCGCTGGACTCGCGCAACCACCTGATGCTGGAGCATGAACCGGCGTGGCAGCGCTGGACCGAGGAGGTGGCGCAGTTCATGGGCATCCGTCGGGAGGCCGTCGTGGACCCGGCGCGGCTGGCCGTGCTGACGCCGCGCGAGCGGGAGCTGATCGAGCTGATCGCGCAGGGGCGCGACAACGCACAGATCGGCGCCGTCCTGGGCCTGTCGGACAAGACGGTGCGCAACCACATCACCAGCATCTTCGCCAAGCTGGAGGTTGAGAACCGACCGCAGGCGATCGTGCTCGCGCGCTCGGCCGGGCTGGGCGGCGCCGGGCTGGCGTAGGGCGGCGGTCCCACCACGCCACGGGCTTGTGCGGGACCGCGGCCTCAGGCGCGCACGACCCGTCCGCATCATCCTTCGGCCACGTCATCGACGCCTGAAGGAACCGCCATGCAAACCGCCACCGCCACCATCGTCCCCGACAGCGCCCGCTATGCGCGTTGCATCGAAGCGTCCAAGCGCATCCGCTGGGACATCGACCGCGACGTCATCCGTGGCCGACATTTCGACCTCGCCCACAAGTTCCTGCCAGACGGCCTGTCGCTCGCGCACGAGCTGCCGTTCCTGACGCCGGCGCAGCGCTTGTTCTACAGCCAGGTGCAGGGCCGCACCTACGCCAACATGTTCGGCATGATCGAGCGGTACATCGGCGTGAAGATGCTGGACGTGAGCCGCACGCACGGCTTCGGCGACCAGGTCGCGTTCGAGGCGCTCGTGCGCCTGACCGACGAGGAGCTCAAGCACCAGGAGCTGTTCCGCCGCATCGAGCGCCTGGCCGGCGAGGCCATGCCGCCCGGCTACCGCTTCGAGCTCAACGGCAACGACGTCGCCGCCTTCGTGCTCGGCAAGTGCAGCTGGGCCGTGCTGGCGCTGACCTGCCACATCGAGCTGTTCTCGCAGGCCCATTACCGCGCCAGCATCGACGGCGCCGCCGGGCTGTCCGACCTGTTCAAGGACGTGTTCCTGTTCCACTGGAAGGAGGAGGCACAGCACGCCATCCTCGACGAGCTCGAATGGGTGCGCGAGGACGCGGCGCTCGGACCGGCCGCCCGCGAGGCGGCGGTCGGCGAGCTGATCGAGCTCGTCGGCGGTGTCGACGGCCTGCTGCAGGTGCAGGCCGGTGCCGATGCGGCCTACTTCTGCCACGCGGCCGGTGTCGACGCCGCGCACCGGGCGGCGGTCGAGGTGAACACGCTGCGTGCCTACCGCTGGCAGTACATCGTCTCGGGGGCGCTGGAGCCGCGGTTCCAGAAGGCGCTGGCCGGGCTGACCACCGACGCGCAGATGGCGCGCGTGCAGGCGGCACTGGCGCCGCTGCTGCAGTACGTGGGCGAGTGTGGCGAGCCCGCATTGCATTGAGGCGACGGGCGCGCGCGCCTGACGATCAGGAAACAGCTCGCAACTTGTCGCAACTTCCAGCGCGCTGTCGGCCAGCGCCGCCGCCGCCGCGGCCAGCGCGCCGAAGCATAGCGATACAACCGTCGGGGTGCGGCGATGGCGCGTGGTGCAGACTGCCGCGATGACCCTACAGATTGAAGAAGCCCAGACCCCATTGACATCGGCGCAGATGCTGACCGGCTGGCGCCGCGAGTTCTGCGTCGAGTTGCTTGGCGAAGCCCGGGCGCGCATCTTCCTGCGGGCGGTGGAATCGCCGTCGCGCAAGGCCGCGGAACTCCATCGCGGCGTGCTGTTCCACGAGGTGAGTTCCGCGTTCGCCGACCTGCCCGGCTGTGCCGCGGCGGCGCGCGAGCCGCTGGAGCTGCTCGCCAGCACCGCCACCCGGCAGCAGCCCAGCAAGGACAACCTCTTCGCCGCGGTCACCTACGACCGGAGCGCCTGGGAAAGCGTCGTGAGCGCCGTCGATCGCTGGCAGCGCCGGCCGCGTCCGCCGGCGAGCCGCTAGGGAGTGCCGCAGGTCAGGCGCGCGGTTCAGCGGGCCATCGGATCTCCGCCCGCAGCCCGCCCAGCGGCGAGTCCGCCAAGCTGACGTCCGCCCCCTGCTGCCGGGCCGCCGCGCGCACGATGGCCAGGCCCAGGCCGCTGCCTTCGACGCTCGCATCCTCGCCGCGCTGGAAGCGGTCGAACACGCGCTCGCGCTGCTCGGGCGGGATGCCGGGGCCGTCGTCGTCCACGCGCAGCAGCGGCGCGCCGGCGGGGCCGCCCGGGTTGCGTGATGCGCTCACTTGCACCGTTCGTGCGCCGTACTTCACCGCGTTGTCGATGAGATTGCGCAGCGCGCCCCGCAGCGCCTGCGGGTCGCCGGTCAGCGGCAGCGGGTCGGGGGCCGTCAGTGCCAGGCTGACGCCGGCCTTGTCGGCCAGTGGCTGCACGTCGCCCACGGCCTGGCGGGCGAGTTCGGCCAGATCCAGCGGCAGGCGGGCCGCCGCAGCGCCCGGTTCGGCGCGAGCCAGCGCGAGCAGCTGTTCGACGAGGTGGACGGCGCGGTCGATGCCGCCGCGCAGGCGGGCGATGGCGGCGTCCTGCTGTTCGCCGGGCGCGGCGTCGCGCAGCAGGCCGAGCTGCAGCTTCAGCGCCGTCAGCGGCGAGCGCAGCTCGTGCGCAGCATCGGCGACGAAGCTGCGCTGCGTGTCGAACGCGGCCGAGAGGCGGCCAAGCAGGCCGTTGAAGGCCTCCACCAGCGGCGCGATCTCGCCGGGCAGGCCGGCGGTGGGCAGGGCGTCCAGCGCGTTGGCACCGCCCGCCTGCGCCGCCTGCACCACGCGCGACAGCGGCGCGAGGGACACGCCGATCAGCCACCACACCGCCCAGGCGACCAGGGGCAGGGCCACGGCCACCGGCACGACGCTGCGCAGCGCGGCCAGGGCGGCGAGCTTCTGGCGCACGGCCAGCGGCTGCGCCACCTGCACCACACGCAGCGGCGTGGCGGCGCTGAAGACGCGCCAGTCCTGCCCGCCCAGGCGCAGGTTGGAAAAGCCCAGCACCGCGCGCGCCGGCAGCGGCTCGGTCATGCCCTGCGGCCGGCTGGAATAAAGCTCCAGCCCCTGCAGCGACCAGATCTGCACGACGTAGTCCAGGCTGGGGTCGGCCAGCGTCGCCGCGTCATCGCCGTCGACGCGGCCCTGGTCGCGCAGCGACAGCGCCGTCTGGCGCAGCTGGTAGTCGAACAGCTGGTCGGCCTCGGCGCGCACGCTGACATAGGTGGCGCCGCCGACGGCCAGCGCCGTCACCGCGCCCAGCACGGCCAGCAGTGCGAAGAGGCGCCCGCGCAGCGTGGAGAGAAGCGGTTTAGCCATGGAGGAGCGGTCTGTTCGGGCCGGGCCTGCGTTCAGCGGTGCGAGACCGGACGAGGGGCCTCATTTCTCGGGGCCTGCGTAGTAGCCCAGTCCGCGTACCGTGTGCAGCAGGTCGGCCCCGAGCTTCTTGCGCAGCTGGTGCATGTAGACGCTGATGGCGTTGCTCTCCAGCTCCTCGCCCCAGCCATAGAGGCGGTCCTCCAGCTGGGCGCGCGACACGATGGCGCCGGGCCGCTCCAGCAGCGCCTCCAGCAGCGCGAACTCGCGCGCCGACAGCAGGATGGGGCGGCCCGCCCGCGTGACTTCGCGCGTGGCCGGGTCCAGGCGCAGGTCGGCCACCTGCAGCGCGGTGTCGGTGCGGCCGCCCAGGCGGCGCGCGACGGCGCGCAGGCGGGCCAGCAATTCGTCCAGCTCGAACGGCTTGACCAGGTAGTCGTCCGCGCCCGCGTCCAGCCCGGCGACCTTGTCGGCCAGCGCATCCCGCGCGGTCAGCACAATGACCGGCGTCGCGTCGCCGCGGCCGCGCAGCGCACGCAGCACCTCGATGCCGCTGCGCTTGGGCAGGCCCAGGTCCAGCAGCACGGCGTCGAAGCGCTCGCCGCTGGCCAGCACGGCATCGGCGGCCTGGCCGTCGCGCACCCAGTCGGCCGCGAAGCCCTGGCGGCGCAGGGCCTCGCGCAGGGAGTCGCCGATCATGGGGTCGTCTTCGACGAGGAGCAGGCGCATCGGAAAGCGGGCAGCACGGTGAGGCGCGAAGCGTAACCGGCGCCCGGGCGCCGCGTTGCCGCCTCGCCTTGGTGCGCCCGCATGCCGATGGCACTGCGCCGGTGCCGCGAGCCGTCCCAGAGTTGTGCGCACGTCTTGCATACAAGAGAGATGGGCGCTGGCACGGAAGCTGCGAAAGGCGTTGCATGGGCATCTCCGCCACCGACATCAGCCAGCGCATCGTTGAAGCGGTGCTCGCGCAGCGGCTTGCGCCCGGTGCGCGGCTGGGCGAGCAGCAGCTGGCGATGCTGTTCGACTGCAGCCGCACCATCGTCCGCGAGGCGCTCACCCGGCTGGCCGCGCGCGGCATCGTCACGGTCAGCGCGCGGCGCGGCTGGTACCTGATCGCGCCGACGCCCGACGACGTGCGCGAGGCCTTCGAGGCGCGCCGCGTCATCGAGCTGGGGCTGATCCGCGGCCAGCGGCGCCTCGACGAGGGCGCGATCGCCCGGCTCAACCAACACCTGCAGCAGGAGCAGGCCGCGCTGCAGGGCGACGACGTCGGCACGCGCAGCTTCCTGCTCGGCGACTTCCACGTCTGCCTGGCCGAGTGCCTGGGCAACGGCCTGCTGGCCGACACGCTGCGCGACTTCACCGCGCGCACGACGCTGATCGCGATGCGCTACCAGTCCTCGCACGACGCGGTGCGGTCCTGCGAGGACCACGTGGCCATCGTCGCGGCGCTGGCCGCGGGCGACAGCGCCCGCGCCGAGGCGCTGATGGCCGAACACCTCAGCAGCGTGCAGGCCGCGCTGCACCTGACGACCGACGACGACGACCCGCTGCAGCCGCTGCGCGACGCGCTGGCGCCGCTGCCCATGTCCGCCACCCTCGACCCTGCCAACCCTGCCGAACCGGCCTATCTAGGAGCCCTGCTATGACCCCGACGTTCTCCCGCCGCCTGCTGCTCACGCTGGCCACCGGCCTGTTCGCCCTGGGCGCCCAGGCGCAGACCGCGCTGGACACGATCACCAAGAGCAAGACGGTCAAGATCGCCGTGCCGACCGACTACCCGCCCTATGGCTTCGTCGGCCCCGACATGAAGCCGCAGGGCCTGGACGTGGCCATGGCCGAGCTGATCGCCGCCAAGCTGGGCGTCAAGGCCGAGCTGGTGCCGGTCACCAGCGCCAACCGCATCCCCTACCTGCAGACCAAGAAGGCCGACCTGGTCATCTCGACGCTGGGCAAGAACCCGGACCGCGAGAAGGTCATCAACTTCAGCGCCGCCTACGCGCCGTTCTACCAGGCCGTGTTCGCGGCCAAGAGCCTGCCCATCAAGAGCTGGGCCGACCTGGCCGGCAAGAGCGTGGCCGTCACGCGCGGCGCGATGGAGGACCAGGAGCTGGCCAAGGTCGCGCCGGCCACGCTGGAATACAAGCGCTTCGAGGACAACAACGCCACCATCGCCGCCTTCGCCGCCGGCCAGACCCAGCTGCTGGCCACCAGCGCCGCCGTCGCCGGCAACCTGATGCAGCGCAACCCGGGGCTGAACACCGAATACAAGCTGCTGCTGAAGGACAGCCCCTGCTACGTCGGCGTCGCCAAGGGCGAGGACGCGCTGCTGGCGAAGGTCAACGCCATCATCGCGGCCGCCAAGGCGTCGGGCGAGCTGGAGGCCCTGTCCAAGAAGTGGCTGGGCCGCGGCACCGGCGACCTTCCCCTCTGACGCGACCGGGCCGCAGCCATGATCAGCTTCGACTTCCTCGCAGTGCTGGCCGAATGGCCGCTGCTGCTGAAAGGCCTGGCGTGGACGCTGGGCCTCACGCTCATCGCGACGCCGCTCGGGCTGCTGATCGCGACGCTGGGCGCCTGGTCGCGCGCCAGCGGCCCGGTGTGGCTGCGGCGCCTGCTCGGCGCCTACGTCGAGCTGCTGCGCAACACGCCGTTCATCGTGCAGCTGTTCTTCATCTTCTTCGGCCTGCCGGCCATGGGTGTGAAGCTGTCGCCCGAGGCGGCGTCGCTGATCGCGATGACGCTCAACCTCGGCGCCTACGGCACCGAGATCCTGCGCGCCGGCATCCAGGCCACGCCGCGCGGCCAGTGGGAGGCGGCGCAGAGCCTGGCGCTCAGTCCCGTGCAGGTGTTCACGCGCGTCGTGCTGCCGCCGGCCTTCCAGCGCGTGTGGCCGGCCATGACCAGCCAGATCATCATCGTCATGCTGGGCTCCGCGGTCTGCGGCCAGATCTCCACCGAAGAACTCAGTTATGCGGCCAACCTGATCCAGAGCCGCAACTTCCGCGCCTTCGAGGCTTTCATCATCGCGACCCTGGTCTACCTCGCGCTCGCGGTGCTCGCGCGCAAGCTGCTGATGTGGGCCGGCCCGCGCTTCATCTTCGGCGTGAGGAGTGGCGGCCATGGTTGAGTTCACGCTCTGGGACATCGTCCGCAACCTGCTGCTGGCGCTGCGCTGGACGGTGGCGCTGTCGGCCATCGCCTTCGTCGGCGGCGGCCTGGTGGGCGGCCTGTTGCTGTCGCTGCGGCTGGGCCTCGGCGCGAGGACGAAGCGGGCCATCTCGCTGTACGTGCAGCTCTTCCAGGGCACGCCGCTGCTGATGCAGCTCTTCCTCGCCTACTTCGGCCTGGCGCTGCTGGGCCTGGAGGTGTCGGCGTGGACGGCGGCGGCACTCGCGCTGACGCTCTACACCAGCGCCTACCTCGTCGAGATCTGGCGCGGCTGCGTCGACGCCGTGCCGCGCGGCCAATGGGAGGCGGCGCGCAGCCTGGCGCTGTCCTTCGGCGAGCAGCTGCGCCACGTCGTGCTGCCGCAGGCCGGCCGCCTGGCCATCGCACCGACGGTGGGCTTCCTCGTGCAGGTCATCAAGGGCACGGCGCTCGCGTCCGTCATCGGCTTCGTCGAGCTGACCAAGGCCGGCAGCATGATCGCCAACGCCAGCTTCAAGCCCTTCCTCGTCTTCGGCTGCGTGGCGCTGCTGTATTTCGCCCTGTGCTTCCCCATCAGCCTCTACGCCCAACATCTGGAAGGCAAGCTCCATGCTCGCTGAAGTCCACGCCGATCCCATCGTGCGCATCACGGCGCTGCGCAAGTCCTATGGCACGAACGAGGTGCTCAAGGGCATCGACCTGGACGTCAAGCGCGGCGAGGTCATCGCCATCATCGGCAAGAGCGGCTCCGGCAAGAGCACGCTGCTGCGCTGCGTGAACGGGCTGGAGCAGTTCCAGGACGGCGCGCTCACCGTCAACGGCAAGCCGCTGCTTTACGAGAGCGCCATGGCCATGCGCGAACTGCGCCAGCAGGTCGGCATGATCTTCCAGGGCTTCAACCTCTTCCCGCACCTGAGCGTGGGCCGCAACGTGATGCTGGCGCCCACGCTGGTGAAGAAGCGCACCGCCAACGAGGCCGCCGAGCAGGCCACCAAGCTGCTGCGGCGCGTCGGGCTGGCGGAGAAGTTCAACGCCATGCCCGACCAGCTCTCCGGCGGCCAGCAGCAGCGCGTGGCCATCGCCCGGGCGCTGGCCATGGAGCCGGCCGTGCTGCTGTGCGACGAGATCACGTCGGCGCTGGACCCGGAGCTGGTGGGCGAGGTGCTGCGCGTCGTCGAATCGCTGGCCGAGGAGGGCATGACGCTGGTGATGGTCACGCACGAGATGAACTTCGCCCGCAAGGTGGCCGACCGCGTCATCTTCATGCACCAGGGCCGCGTGCATGAGATTGGGCCGCCGGCCGAGCTGTTCGGCGCGCCCAGGACGCCGGAGCTCAAGCAGTTCCTGTCGTCACTGCACGACTAGCGCGTCGAGCAGCGCGGCGGCAGCCGGCGTCAGCGCTTGGGCGCTGCTGAAGCAGACGAGCAGCTGCCGCATCGCCCAGGCGTCGCTCAGCGGCCGCACGCGCACGCGTGGGTCGGCCAGCCGCCGTGCGGTCAGTGCCGGCACGACGGCCACGCCGACGCCATCGGCCACCAGGCGCAGCAGCGCCTCAAAACCGGGTACCTGCACGCGGTGGTGCAGCCCGCGGCCCTGCTGCAGCGCGCGCGCCTGCAGGAAGCGGCTGAGGCCGGCCTCCGCAGGCAGGCCGACGAAGGGCTGCGCCAGCAGCTCGGCAAACGCCATCGCGCGCGGCCGGCCCGGCGCCAGCGTGGCAGGCAGCACGGCGACGAGACGGTCCTCGCGGAAGGCACGCGTCGTCAGGCCTGCCGTCGCGACGTAGTCGGCCACGATGCCCAGCTCGGCGCGCTCCTGGCGCATGGCGAACAGCACGTCCTGGCTGTCGAGTTCGCGCAGCTCGATGTCGACCTGCGGGTGCGCCGCAAGGAAGGGGCCCAGCAGCGGTGGCAGGTGCTCGCTGATGGCCGCCGTGTTGCCCAGCAAGCGCACGGTGGCGCGCACGCCGTGGGCGTGGGCAGCCATGCCGGCATGCAAGGCTTCCATCTCGCGCTGCAGCCGGCCGGCATGACGCAGCAGCGTGCGGCCGGCGTCCGTCAGCGTGACGCCGGTCTTGGCGCGCTGCATCAGCGCCGCCCCGACGGCCTGCTCCAGCGCCTGCAGCCGCGCGCTGGCCGCGGCGAGCGACAGGTGCACGCCGCGCGCGCCGGCCGTGATCGTGCCGGCCTCGGCCACGGCGGCGAACAGGCGCAGGTCGAAAGGGTCGATGCGGTAGTGCGGGTTGCGGTCGGCCATGGCGTGCATCCTTCGGCGATGCCGGAGGATATGCGTGGCATTGCGCGATGGACGCACGGGCCGCCCGTGCCGAGCATGCCGGCATGGATGAACTCAGCGGCGCGATGTCGTCAGGCCAGCTGGCCTGGGTGGCCTTCAGCTTCGTGCTGGCGGGGACTGTCAAAGGGGTCACGGGCATGGGCCTGCCCACGCTCGCGATGGCGCTGCTGAGCCTGGCCTTGCCGGCTGCTTCGGCCGCCGCGTTGATGCTGGTGCCGGCGCTGCTGACCAACCTCGCCCAGTGCTTCGGCCCGCATGGCACGACGTTGCTGCGCCGGCTCTGGCCGCTGTGGCTGGCCCTGGTGCTGGCCACACTGTTCGCGCCGGTGCCCAGCCTGGCCAGCGGCACGGCGCGGCCGGTGCTGGGCGGCGTGCTGCTCGCGTACGGCGCCTTCGGCCTGGCCCGGCCACGGCTGCCGGCCCCGGGGCGGCTTGCCAGCGGGCTCGGTGCGCTGGCTGGCGGCCTGGGCGGTGCGTTGAGCGCGGCGACCGGGGTCTTCGTCATGCCGCTGGTCCCCTATCTGCAGGCGCTGGCGTTGCCACGCGCGGCGCTGATCCAGGCGCTGGGCATCAGCTTCACGCTGGCGTCGCTCGCGCTGGCTACGCGCCTGGGTGGGCTGGAAGCTGCCGCGCCGCCGCAGGCCCCAACCCTCGGCGTGGCGCTGGCAGCCGCTTTCGCCGGCATGGCGCTGGGCGCCCGCTGGCGGCAACGCCTGCCCGCCGCGCACTTCCAGCGGGCTTTGCATGCCGTCTTCCTGCTGCTCGGGCTGTTGATGCTGCCCGGCTAGGCATGCGCATTGCCGCAAGGCAGGCCTACTTCATGAGACAGGAGTGCCCGATGAAGACCGCCTGGGTTCTCGTGGCCGACGAGGCCATCGCGCGCATCTTCGAGCAGCCGCCGGGTGGCGGCGAGCTGGTGTCGGTGGAAGACCTGACCGACCCCGACGCTCATGCCCGCGAGCGCGACATGCACCATGCTCCGCACGGGCGGCGTGCCGGTGGCGGCGGCAACGCGCAGGGCACGGCCACGGTTTCGGCCGGTGACAGCGAGCGCCACCAGCACGCCCAACTCTTCGCCGAACGCATCGCCGCGCGGCTGGCGGAGTACCACCGGCAAAAGCGGTACGACTTGCTGCACATCCTGGCGGCACCCCGTTTGCTGGGCTATCTGCGCAAGGCGCTGGAGCCCGGGCTGTCCGGCGTCATCGCCAGCACGCAGGACAAGGACGTCGTGCAGGAAACCCCCGCCCAGCTGGCCCAGCGCCTGGCCGGTCAGCCCAACGCAGGGGCTCCGGGCCACACGGGAGCGGCGGCATAAAGGCAGTGAGTCACGCCGTCTAAAGGAATCACCGCATGAGCAAGTCACCCGGCCACCGCGAGCATCCGGACCACACCGTCGCCGAGACGCGTGTCGCGCACAGGGTCAGTGCCTTCATCGACGGCCAGCTCGTGGCCGAGTCCGCCGATGTCATCCGCGTCGACGAGACCGGCGCGCCGCCGCGCTTCTACTTCCCGCGCGAGGCCGTCAAGGTGGACAAGCTGGAGCCCAGCGACACGACCTCGCATTGCCCGTTCAAGGGCGACGCGAGCTACTACCACGTCACCCAGGGCGGCCGGCAACTGAAGGACGCGATCTGGTCGTACGAGTCGCCCTACGACGAGCACGCCGCGCTGCAGGGCCGCATGGCGTTCTACGACGAGAAGCACCCCGGCATCACCTTCAGCGAGGCGGGCTGAGCCCGCGGGCCACGGGCTGTGGGCCGGTGGCCGCGTCAGACGCTGCCGGTCGCAACCAGGAAGCAGTACGCCAGCACCGCGCCCACCAGGCACAGGCCGAACAAGGGGGCAGGGGTTCGCATCATGTCCTTCTCCCAGCGGCCGGTGGAGGCGGCGTCAGGCGCGCATCAGCTTGTCCGCATAACGCCAAGTCTGCGGGGCTTGGGGAAACACTGCTGCCAGTGCGGTTTCCGTCAGGCCCAGGTGGCGCTGCAGCAGCGGCGCGAGCACCTGGCGGAAATCGGTGGCCACCGCGAGGTCGCGGCCATCGGCCAGCGCGCTTTTGTCCAGGCCCGGCCAGTCGCCGAGCACCTGGCCGCCCGCCACCGGGCCGCCCATCAGCCACATGACGTTGCCGCGGCCGTGGTCGGTGCCGCCGTTGCCGTTCTGCCGCAGCGTGCGGCCGAACTCGCTCATGACGACGATGACGGTGTCCTTGTAGGCATCGCCTAGGCCCACGCTGAGCGCGTCCAGCCCCTCGCCCAGGCTGGCCAGGCGGTTGGCCAGCTGGCCGCGCGCGGCGCCCTGGTTGACGTGGGTGTCCCAGCCGCCCACCGAGGTGAAGGCGAGCTGGGTGTAGGCGTCCTTGCGGATCAGCGTACCCAGGCGCCGCGCGTCGGCGGCGAAGCTGCGGGCGGACGGCGCACCGGCGTCGGCGCTGGGGTCCATCGAGCGCTCGCCGGCCGCCATGCTGCGTGCCATCTCGCTGCGGCCCTGCGTCGTGTCACGCAGCGTGCCGCTAAGCTGGGCATCGCCGGCGTAGAGCTTGGCCAGGCCGGCCTGCATCTGGGGGTTGTCGATGGCACGGCGCTGCATGGCGTTGGGACCCAGGCCCAGGCTGGCGACGCTGGCGGTGCCGGCAAAGATGCGCGGCGGCGTGCTGCCCTGGCTGATGGCGCGCGTGGGCGCCGGTTCGCCGGGCAGGGCGGTCAGCAGCCGGTTCATCCAGCCGTCGGGCGTGGACTTGCGGCCCGGCGTGCCGGATTCGAGATAGTCCTGCGCGTCGAAGTGCGAGCGCGTCGGGTCCGGCGAGCCGCTGGCGTGCACGAAGGCCAGCTGGCCGCCGTCCCAGTGGCGCTTGAGCGGCGCCAGCGACGGGTGCAGGCCGAACATCGCATCCAGCTTGAGGAGGCCGTCCTCCGCGCCGGGCGGGGGCAGGGCGATCTGCGGGCGGCTGGCGGCGTACTCGGGCTCGGCGTGGGGCGCCACGACCGACAGGCCGTCGACCGCGCCGCGCAGCATGACGACGACCAGCTTCTTTTGCGGGCCACCTTGGGCACGCACCAGCGACACCGGCAGCCCGCCGAGCGTGAAGGCGCCGAAGTGGAGGAGTTGACGGCGGAGCATGGGGCGTCCTATCGCTTCATGAAGTCGGGGCTGGCCAGCAGCAGGGCCACCTGCTGCGCGGCGGGCTCGGTGGCCAGCGTGCGGCGCGTCGGCTCGCTGAGCGCCGCACCCAGCGTGTTGCTGAGCCGCTCGGCGCCGATGCCGCTGCGCTGGCCCAGCGTCGTGGCGAGCTGCACGCGCTGCGTCAGCGCCTCGGGGTTGCGCCAGGCGGCGGCGGTGTTCTTGTAGCCGTCGGGCGTCTGCGCGCCGTACAGCGGCTGGCCGGCTTGCGCCAGCGCCTGCAGCAGCGGCTGTGGGTTGGACAGCGGCAGGTCCAACGCACGCAGGCTGGACAGCAGGTATTGGTACGGCGTCTTGAACTTGGCCTGGTAGGCCTCGCGGCGCCAGAACTCGTCCGAGCGGACCAGCGTGCGCGTCAGCTCGCGCAGGTCGCCGCCGCTGCCGCGAAAGCTCTCGGCCAGCCGCTCGACAAGGGCCGGCGGCGGCTCGTCGGCGACAAAGGCCTGCGCGAACTTGCGCGCGAGGTGGCGGGCCGTGGCCGGGTGTGCGGCCAGCACGTCCAACGCCCGCTCGCCCTCGGCCTGCCCGGCGCCGCTCACGGTCTGGCCCAGCCACGTCTTGGTGCCGCTGTCATGCCGGCGCGCGTCGAACTTGAACAGGTCGCCGTGGCCCGCCGCCCCGCCGCGCATGGCCTGGCGCGGGTCGATGCCCCAGCCGGTCAGCATGCGCGCCAGCTCGGTCACGTCGCGCTGCGTGTAGCCGCCGTCCACGCCCAGCGTGTGCAGCTCCATCAGCTCGCGGGCGTAGTTCTCGTTGAGGCCTCTGGCATTGCCGGCGCGACGCGGGTCGGCCGCGACGCTCTGCGCGTTGTCCAGGTAGATCAGCATCGCCGGATGCCTGGCCGTGGCGCCCAGCATGTCGCGGAAGCGCCCCAGCACGAACGGGCGGATGGCGCGCTGCTCGTAGTCGGCCACCAGCACGCCCACCGGCCCCTTGCCGGCGAAGACGTTGAAGTGGTTGAACCAGAACTCCGTCAGCACCTCTTCCAGCTGTGCCGGGCTCTGCAGCGCGCGCGACAGCCGCGCCGTGGCGGCCTGCTGGACGAGCGGGCGCACCTGCTCGCGCACGGCATTCAGCGCGGCGGCATCGGGCGTCTGGCCCTTGGCCTGCTCGCGGCGCGCCTCGCGCGTCGCCTTGACGGCCTCCCGGTAGCGCCCCAGCAGCGCCGCCTGGCTGAGCGTCAGCACCTCCAGGCCGGCCAGGCGCGTGGTCAAGGCCTCGGGCTGCGCCAGGCGGCGCGGCGCCAGCTGCTCGGCCAGGAAGCGCTCCAGCCAGCGCTCGGCGCCTTGCTCGGCGATGTCGGCCGCATCCGCGGGCCGCGGGCCATAGCCGAGGCGGTTGAGCGCATGCAAGGCGCGCTCGTCGGCGCTCAGCGGCGCGGCAGGCGCGCTGGCGGCCCGGCTGCGGCCTGCCAACAGCGCCGCACCGGCCAGGGCGCCGGCGCTGCCAAGCATGAAGCGGCGGTTTTTCATCGGCGGTCTCCGCATCGTTTGCCGGAGCATCCCGCCGCCCGCGCAAGGCCATGTGGCCGACGCGCAAAGATTTGTGTCAGCCGCTCACCGGCTCAAGCCAGCCAGTGCTCCAGGCTGCGCAGCGCCGCCGCGACGTTCAGCGGCTTGCACCAGAAGCCGTCGAAGCCGCCGCGCCGCGCGAGGTCGGCGGCGACGAACTCGGACTCGGCCGTCACCAGCACCGCCGGCACGGCAGCCGCCAGGCCGGCGGCGCGCAGCTCGGCCAGCAGCACGTCGCCCGTCACGTCGGGCAGGCGCAGGTCGCACAACAGCAGGTCGACGCGCTGCCCCGCCACGAGCGCCCGCGCCTCGGCGCCGCTGCGGGCCACCTGCAGCCGGCAGCCGGCCCACAGCTCGACGATGCCCTGCATCACCAAAGCATTGACCGGGTCGTCCTCGACATACAGCACGCTGCGCAACGCCATGGCGAGGCCCTCAGCCGATGCACGGCCATGGAGGCCGGGTGGGAGAGGGCTGGCGATGGAGGCGGTCGGGCATGTGGTGCGGCGCAATGGATTCGCATGGATTATCAAATTTATTGATAGACCCAGCGGTGGAGCGCCGCCCCTGAAACGGGGCCTTGCCAGACGGATTTGCCAAATATTTCAGGCGCGCGGCCGGGGCGCTAACTGTGCCGTCGTGCGCCAAGCGTGGCCAGGCCTTGCGCCAGGCCAGCCCAGCCGAGAGGCAGCGCGTCGCTCCCGGCGCCCGCCGCGGCGGCGGCTTCGAGTGCGCGGGCCTGTGCGGCGAGCTGGGGCTGCCCTATGAGTTCGAGCACTGCCTTCAGCGCATGCGCCACACGGCACAGCGCCGCCGTGTCGCCCGACGCGAGCGCGGCATCACCCTGCGCAAGGTCGTCGGCGAACTGCGCGATGCAGCCGGCGAGAAAGCTTTCATACAGGGCGCGGTCGCCGCCGAAATGCTGCTGCACCGGGTCGGCCGCGGCTGCCGTTGCCAGCGGCGCCGGTGGCGTGCTGCCGTGGCGCAACACTTCGGCCACGGTGGCCAGCAGTTCGGCCAGCGGCACCGGCTTGCGCAAGGTGCATGCCACGCCGCGCGCGGCCAGCGCCAGGTGGCGGTCGGCGTGCACGCCGGCGCTGAAGACGATCCAGGGCGGCGCGCCGACCGCCATCGCGTAGCCCTCGGCGAGCAGGGTTTCGGCCGACCCGTCGGGCAGCATCAGGTCGCTGATGACGAGCTGCCAGCCGCCCGCCTCCAGCGCCTGGCGCGCCTCGGCAACCTGCCGCACCACGTGCAGCACGACGGGCGGCGCGGCGGGGTCGTGGCCGGGCAGTTCCTCCAGCGCCAGCTCGACGAAACGGGCGATCGAGGCGTCGTCCTCGATCAGCAGCAGGCGCGCGGTCATGGCCTCAGGCCAGTGCGGCCGCTTCCGCCAGCAGCGGTGGCAGCTGGCCGACCAGGGCCGTCTTGTGCACGACGGGCACGCCTTCGAGCGCGAACCGGTAGGGCTCGCGCTGCGCTTCGTCCAGGGCCGTCACGACGATGAGGCGGCTGCGTGCGAACTGCGGGTGCGAGCGCAGGCTGGTGATCAGCGCCGCGCCGTCGATGCCCGGCAGCAGGATGTCGATCAGCAGCACGTCGGGCTCCAGCCGGCCGGCCAGCGCCAGGCCGGCGATGCCGTCGGAGGCCACGTGCAGTTCGGCGCCCGGCAGCTCGCGCTTGACGATCAGGCTGATGAGGTTCTGGAAGTGCACCGAGTCCTCGATGAGCAGCAGCGTCATCGGCCGGCCCGCGCTCCGGGCGGCGGGCTGCGGCGCCGCGGGCGCCGGCCCGCTGGAGCCGCGCGAAGCCAGCCAGCTTTCCAGCGAACTGCGCAGGATGCGGCGGTGGCCGCCGGGCGTCTTCCAGGCGGTCAGCTCGCCCCGGTCCACCATCAGCTGCACGGAGCGCACCGCCATGCCCAGGCGCTGCGCGGCCTCGGTGGTCGAGCAGGTATCGGGCACAGCAGGGGGGGTGGGGGTCACACGCGACATTTTGCCGAATTTACCCGCTGGACCCCGGCCGGGTTTATTTGATAAAAACGATTGAAGTGCGACACTCGGGCTGCCGCAGGGAGTTCTGCCATGTCATTCACCGCTCACCATCCGTCCGCGCCGTCGCACGGCGTACCGGCCTCGTTGCCGGGTCTGCCTGCGCTGGGGCGCCAGGACGAGGAAACGCGCGCCCACCGCGTGCGGCTGGGTCATCTCGCGGAGGCGCTGGCCCGCCACCTGGGGCTGGATGCCGACACCGCGCAGCTGCTGCGCCTCGCGGCGCCGCTGCATGACATCGGCGAGTTCGACCCGACCGCCGCCGCCTTCGAGCCGGCCTGGCCGCTGACCGCCGCCGAGGAGCGCCGCCGCCGCCAGATCCAGCCGCGCCGCGGCGCCGCGCTGCTGGGCGGCTCGAGCCTGCCGCTGTTCGCGCTCGCCGCCGAGATCGCGCTGCACCACCGCGAGCGCTGGGACGGCAACGGCTACCCCGAAGGCCTGCGCGGCAAGGCCATCCCGCTGTCCGCGCGCATCGTCGCGGTCGTGGACTATTTCGATGCGCTGACGATGCGCCGGGACTTCCGCCCCGCGCGGGCCGACGACCGTGGCCTGGCCATGCTGGCCGAGCAGGCCGGCAGCGCCTTCGACCCCGAGATCGTCTCCACCTTCCTGGCCCATGCGCCCGAGCTGATCGCGCTGCGCGACCGCGTAGACCCGGCCCGACCCGGGGGCGGCGCGCCACCAAAGGTCGCGCCGTGAGGCGGCTCCTTGCCGCCATTGCCGCCGCACTGACACTGCCCGCCCCGCCGGCCGCCGCTGCGCCGGCCTCGGTCCTCCAGCGCGTCCAGGCCAGCGGCGAGCTGCGCGTGTGCATCTGGCCCGACTACTACGGCATTTCGCTGCGCAACCCGCGTACCGGCCAGCTGTCGGGCATCGACATTGACCTGTCCGCCGCCTTCGCCGCCGACCTCAAGGTCGCGCCGCGCTATGTCGAGTCCTCGTTCGCCACCGTCGTCGAGGACCTGGTGCAGGACCGTTGCGACGTGGCCATGTTCGCCGTCGGCATGACCTCGCAGCGCGCCCGCCAGCTTCGCTTCAGCCGGCCCTATCTGGAAAGCGACATCTACGCCGTCACGACGCACAGCAGCCACGTCGTGCAGCGCTGGCAGGACCTGGACAAGCCCGGCGTGCGCATCGCCGTGCAGGCCGGCACTTTCATGGAGCCGGTCATGGCCGGCGCGTTGAAGCGCGCTACCCTCGTGGTCGTGCGGCCCCCGGACACCCGCGAGCGCGAACTCGAGGCCGGCCGCGTCGATGCCTTCATGACCGACTACCCCTACAGCCGCCGCCTGCTGGACAACGCCGACTGGGCCCGCCTCGTCGCGCCGCCCGCGCCGTTCTACGTGATGCCTTATGCCTATGCGGTCAGGCCCGGCGACGCGGCCTGGCTGGGCCATGTGGACGACTTCGTCGCGCGCATCCAGCGCGACGGCCGGCTGCGCGCGGCAGCCGAGCGCCACGGCCTCGGCGCCATCGTGCGCAACCGCTGATGCAGCCGCGCGGCAGCCGCTGGCGTCCGAGCATCATCGTTGCCGGCGCCGGCGTGCTGCTGGCCGCCGTGCTGCTGGTCGGCGCGGGCTACGGCCTGTGGCGGGAACAGAGCAAGCTGACCGCCGAGACGGCGGAGCGCCAGGCCCTGCTGGCCCGGGTGCTGGAGGACCATGCCAGCCGCAGCCTCGATGCGACGCAGATCGCCCTGGCCGGCCTGGCCGACGTCGCCGCCCGCGGCGCGCCGCCCGAGGTGCTGCAGGCGCTGCTCGGCCAGACGCAGGCCAGCCTGGGCTTCCTGCGCGGCGTCGCGCTGCTGGACGAGGGCGGCCATGTGCTGGCCGCCGCCGACCCGGCGGACCGCGGCGTGCAGCTCGCGCCTGCCGCGCTGGGCCCGTGGCCCGCGCCCGGGCGTGATGCCGTCGGCGGCTTTGTCGCGGCGCGCAGCCTCGCGGGCCTGGCGGGAACGGGCGAGGCGTCTGTCGTGCCGCCCGGCGTGGGCTTCATCCCGGTGCTGCGCGGCCTGCGCCTGCCCGACGGGCGCGGCGCGCTGCTGACCGCGCTGCTCAACCCGGACGCACTGGCCAACTTCCAGCAGCTGACGCTGAACGACCCGCAGGCCGCGGCGGCCCTTGTCGACCTGGACGGCCGGCTGCTGGCGGCCACCCACGGCGCCGGGCAGCTGGCCGGCGAACGCCTGGCACGCCTGCTGGCCGCGGGTGCGCCGCTGGCCCGCGTGCGCGCCGGCAGCGAGCACGGCCGCTGGGAGGGCGCCGGCCTGCGCGAGGAGGCCCAGCTCGGCAGCTACCGGGCGCTGCGGGCGCGCCCGCTGGTCGTCCTCGTCGAGCTGCCGCAGGCCGAACTGCGCAGTCATTGGCTGGCCACGTTGCGCGACCTGGGCCTGCCGGCCTTCGGCGTTGCGGCGGCGCTGCTGACGCTATCGGGCATCGGCGCGGCAGCGTTGCGCGGCCGCGAGCGCGCGGCGCTCGAGCTCGACCGCGCGCAGCGCGAGGTGGCCGAGCGCGAAGGCGAGCTCAGCGCCATCTTCGGCAGCGTCCAGGACCTGCTCTTCCGCACCGACGCCGCCGGCCGCGTCACCTTCATCAACGAAGGCTATGCGCGCCTCAGCGGCCATGCCGCCGGCCGGGTGGTCGGGCTGCCGCTGCAGCAGCTGTTCGGCGGCTCGCCGCGCGTGGCGGCGCTGTTCGATGCACGCGACGCCGATGAGGCCGATGAAGCCCAGCCGCACCAGGTGCGCGCCGACTGGCTCGCGCCCGACGGCCAGGCCCGCAGCTTCGAGATCCACCTCGTGCCGCTGCGCCGCAGCGATGGCGTCCTCGAATGGGTGGGCAGCGCCGCCGACGTCAGCGGGCTGATGCGCGCCCAGGCCGAGCTGCGCGCCCAGCTGGGCCTGGCGCGCTCGCTGCTGGCCAGCAGCCCGCTGCCCATGTCGGTGCTGGACAGCGACAACCGCTACCTGGACGTCAACCGCGCCTGGGAGCAGTTCACCGGCCGCAAGCGCGGCGACGTGCTGGGCCGCCGCGCGGCGGGCTACCTGCGCCCCGAGGAGGCGGCCCTGCACGATGCGCGCGACGCCGAGCTGCTGGCCCGCGGCGGCGAGATGAACTACGAGGCCGTCTGGCACGGCGCGGACGGCCGCCGGCGCGACCTCTTCATCAGCAAGGCCACCTTCCCCGATGCGCAGGGCCGGCCGATGGGCATCGTCGTCTGCTTCATGGACATCAGCGAGTTCCGCGAAGCCGAGCGCGCCACCCGCGCCGCGCGCGACGCCGCGCTGCAGGCCTCGCGGGCCAAGTCCGACTTCATCGCCAACGTCAGCCACGAGCTGCGCACGCCGCTGCAGTCCATCCTCGGCTTCTCCGAGATCGGCGCGCTGCGCACCCGCCAGGAGCCGCGGCTGGCCGAACTCTTCGCCGACGTGCACCGCGCCGGCGAGCGCATGCTCAGCCTCGTCAACGACCTGCTGGACCTCAGCAAGATCGAGCATGGCGCCGAGCCCATCCAGCCCGAGCGGCTGGACCTGCGCCCGCTGGCGACCGAGGTGGCACGCGAGCTGCGGCCCCAGCTGGCCGCCAAGGGCCTGCAACTGCAGACGGCCTTGGCCGACGAGGAGCTCGTCGTGCTGGCCGACCCGCTGCGGCTGCTGCAAGTGCTGCGCAACCTGCTGGCCAATGCCATCCGCTTCTCGCCCGAGGGCGCGAGCATCGAGCTGACGGCGGTGCATGACGAGGCAGGCGAGGTGCGCGTGGACGTCGCAGACCGCGGCCCCGGCATCCCGCCGGCCGAGCTGGAGACCATCTTCGAGGCCTTCGTGCAGTCCAGCGCGACGCGCGAGGCGGCCGGTGGCACGGGCCTGGGCCTGGCGATCTGCCGCCGCATCGCCCAGGCCCACGGCGGCCGCATCTGGGCCGCCAACCGCGACGGCGGCGGCGCCGTCATCTCGCTGGTGCTGCCGGCCACGCGCTTCGGCGACACGACACGCGCCGCGCTGTGAGGGCCTGACGGCCTCGCGGGCCCACGTCTGCGGCGCGACCGGACTGTCCGCACGCTGTCCGCGGACACCATCCGCCGCGCCAAGTCCTTGATCCGGCAGGCCCCGCACGCTGGCATGGCGCTTGCGCTGAACGGGGCATGAACACCCGCTTTCGCGACACCTCCGAGCAGGACAAACCGCTCGCCCGAAAGTCCCGGCGCTGGCCGCTGCTGCTCGCCGGCGGCGCGGCCGTCGTCGGCGCGTTGGCGTTGTGGGGTGGCGGGCGCATGCAGCGCATGCTGTCGGCCGACACGACGGTCAGCACCGCGCGGCTGGGCCTGGCGACCGTCGATGTGGCGCCACTGACGCGCGACGTGGCCGGCGAGGGCCGCGTCGTCGCGGCGCAGAGCCCGACGCTGTACGCCCCTGGTGCCGGCACCGTGACGCTGACCGTGCGCGCCGGCGACCCGGTCAAGCGCGACCAGGTGATGGCCCGCGTCGACTCGCCCGAACTGACCAACCGGCTGGCGCAGGAGCGCAGCAACGTCGACGCCTTGCGGGCCGACCTGGCGCGCGCCGAGGTCGAGGCACGGCAGCAGGCGGCCGCACTGCAGAGCGCCTACGAGAACGCCCGCATCGACCAGCAGACCGCCGCCAACGACCTGGCCCGCCAGACCCAGGCCTTCGAGGCCGGCGCCACCGCGCGCATGCAGGTCGAGCGCGCGCAGGACGCGCTGGCCAAGGCCAAGCTCGCGCTGGACCAGGCGGCCGGCCTGCGCGGCCTGAAGACCGACAGCCTGGCGCTGGACGTGCAGGCCAAGAAGAGCGCGCTGGCGCGCCAGCAGCTGCTGGTGGCCGACCTGGAGCGCCAGGTGGCCGAGCTGGCCGTGCGTTCGCCGGTGGACGGCCAGGTGGGCCAGCTCTTCATCGCCGACCGCACCAACGTCGCCCGCGACGCCAAGCTGCTGTCGGTCATCGACCTGTCGGCGCTGGAAGTGCAGATGCAGGTGGCCGAGAGCTTCGCTCGCGAGCTGCAGCCGGGCATGCCGGGGGAGATTGCCGGCAACGGCCAGCGCTGGGCGGGGCTGGTGAGCTCGGTGTCGCCGGAGGTCGTCAACGGCGAGGTCAGCGCGCGGCTGCGCTTCGACGGCAAGCAGCCCGAGCAGCTGCGGCAGAACCAGCGGTTGTCGGTGCGGGTACTGCTGGACCGGCGCGACAAGGTGCTGGGCGTGGCGCGCGGCAGCTTCGTGGACGAGGGCGGCGGCAGCTATGCCTACGTGGTGAGGGGCGGCGTGGCGGAGAAGGTCGCTGTGAAGCTGGGGGCGCGGTCGCTGGAGCGGGTGGAGGTTTTGTCGGGGCTGTCGGTGGGGGACCGCGTCGTCATTTCGGGGGCGGACAACTTCAAGGGCGCTGAGCGCGTCTTGATTGCGGATTGAGGTTGTGGGCGTGACGTTCGATCAGGTTGCTTTTGCGACGCGTGCTGCTGACCGCGGCATTGCCGGG
>NZ_LMFP01000001.1:549362-549794 GCF_001426885.1 Pelomonas sp. Root1444
CCACGTGCACTCGCTGCGCATCGCAACAACCCATCGTCGTTCGGGCAAACGCGAGCCGCTGCGCTCTCGCTGCTGTCCTTGTCACCAGCGTCACTCATCGCACCACCTGCCCGCTTAACGCGCGGCTGCACGCCGGGCTCACCAGAAGACCAAATGCAGCGTCGCTGGGGCGACGCGACGGCTAGTTGCGCTCGGCGGCGTCGCCCCAGCGACGCGGTTTTTCCTGATGAGCCCGGCGTGCAGCCGGCGTTAACCGGCGTGAAGAGGCGATGGATGGTGCTCGTCATAGGGACAGCAGCGAGAGCGCAGCGGGTCGCTTCGTGGCGCAATGGCACTGAGCGTTCTCGCGCGCCGTTCTTGGCGGCGTGCCGCTCGCGTGCGGTTCAGCGCCTCTTCTTTGGTGACTTTCTTCTGGCGCCGCAGAAGAAAGTT
>NZ_LMFP01000001.1:549811-647668 GCF_001426885.1 Pelomonas sp. Root1444
CAAAGCTAACCGCCAATCCGAGTGAACAGGACACCCACCATGCTCCAGATGGAAAAACTGCAGAAGGTCTATCGCACCGAAATGGTCGAGACCTACGCCCTGCGCGACTTCAACCTCACGGTAAACGAGGGCGAATTCGTCGCCGTGACCGGGCCGTCCGGCTCCGGCAAGACGACCTTCCTCACCATCGCCGGCCTGCTGGAGGCCTTCAGTGCCGGCAGCTACAAGCTCGACGGCATCGACGTGAGCCGCATGGGCGACAACGAACGCTCGCGCATCCGCAACCAGAAGATCGGTTTCATCTTTCAGGCGTTCAACCTGATCCCCGACCTGAACGTGCTCGACAACATCGAGGTGCCGCTGCGCTACCGCGGTTTCGGCGGTGCCGAGCGCAAGAAGCGCGCCGCCGATGCGCTGGCCCGCGTGGGCCTGTCGGCCCGCGGCCGGCACTATCCCGCCGAGCTGTCGGGCGGCCAGCAGCAGCGCGTGGCCATCGCCCGCGCGCTGGCCGGCGAGCCGCGCCTGCTGCTGGCCGACGAGCCCACCGGCAACCTCGACAGCGCGATGGCGCGCAGCGTCATGGAGCTGCTCGAAGAACTGCACCGCGACGGCGCCACCATCGTCATGGTCACGCACGACCCGCAGCTCGCCGCGCGCGCGCAGCGCAACGTGCACGTCATCGACGGCCAGGTCGTCGACCTCGCGGCCGAGCTGGCCGCTTGATCCCATGCGGCGACTGATCCTCGTTCTCGCGTTGCTCGTGGCCGCCACGGCCCGTGCCGATGACCTGCTGCAGGTCTGGGCCCAGGCGCGCGCGGCCGACCCGCTGCTGCGCCAGGCCGCCGCATTCAGCGGCGCGCAGGACGCATCGGCCCGCGAGGCGCGCGCGGCGCTGCTGCCGCAATGGAGCGTGCAGAGCAGCGAGCTGCGCGAGAGCGGCGGCGCGCGCTGGCACACCACCACGAGCAGCATCAGCCAGCCCCTCGTCGACCTCGCCGCGCTGCGCGAATGGGACGCCAGCCGCAGCCAGGCCTCGGCACAGGCCGCGCGCCTGGCAGCCGCCGAGCAGGCCGCCCGCGCGCGCGTGGCCGAAGCCTATTTCGGGCTGCTGTCCGCCGAGGCCCAGCTGGCCACGGCGCGCGCCAACGAGGAGGCGTTCGCCCGCCAGGTCAGCGAGGCCGAGACGCGCTTCAAGGCCGGGCTGTCGGCGCAGGTCGAGGCCGACCAGTCGCGCGCCTACCGCGAGCTGGCGCGCAGCAACACGCTGGCGGCCGAGCTGAACCTGGCCGACGCCCGCGAGGCGCTGGCCCAGCTGACCGGCGCGCCGGCCCCCGCGCTGCAGCCACTGCGCCGCGCGCTGGCGGCCCAGCCGCTGCCCGATGACGCCGAGGCCTGGGCCCAGCGGGCGCTGCAGGCCAACCCCGAATTGCGCGCGCTGCAACTGGACGTGCAGGCCGGCGAGCAGCGCATCTCGGCGGCGCGCGCCGGACACCTGCCTCGCTTGAGCGTGGGCGTGGACACGACGCGCCAACGCGGCGACGGCGTGCCCGCGCTGGACGCCGGCCGCACGCCCACGCAGGTCGCGCTGCGCCTGACCGTGCCGCTGTTTGCCGGCGGCGCCACGGCTGCCGCGGCCGACCGCGCGGGCTTCCAGCGTGATGCCGCGCGCGAGCAGCTCGAAGCCGGCCGGCGCGCCGTGCTGCGCGAAGTGCGCGCGCAGCACCTGGCCGTGGGCCAGGGCGCCGTGCAACTGCGCGCCGCGCAGGCGGCCGTGGAGGCCGCCGAGCGTGCGCTGGAGGCCACGCGCACCGGCCTGACGCTGGGCACGCGCAGCACCACCGACCTGCTGCTCGCCATCCAGACCCTGGCCGGCGCGCAGAACGCACAGACCCAGGCCCGCCACCGCCACGTGCTGGCGCTGCTGGCGCTGAACCAGGCCGCCGGCTCGCTCGGCGACGCTGAACTCGCCGCCGTCAACGCCCTCTTGGAGAACCGCTGATGTTCCTTCACTACCTCGAACTCGCCTGGCGCAACATCCTCGCCGCCAAGGGACTCAGCGCGCTGATGGTGCTGGCGCTGGCACTGGGCATCGGTGCCTGCATGACGACGCTGACCGTCTACCACGTGCTGTCGGGCGACCCGATCCCGCACAAGAGCACGCGCCTGTTCAATGTGCAGCTGGATGCGTCCGACATGGTCGGCTGGCGGGCCGGCGACGAGCCCACCTTCGACCTGACCCGCTTCGACGCCACGGCGCTGCTGCGTGACAGGAAGGCACTGCGCCAGGCCATGTCCAGCGGCTTCAACACGGCCGTGTCGCTGCCGGATGCGCAGACCAAGCCGGTCTTTTCCAGCACGCGCTACACGACGGCCGATTTCTTCGCGATGTTCGACGCGCCCTGGCAGCACGGCGGCGGCTGGAGTGCGGCCGACGACGAAGCCGAGGCGCGCGTGGCGGTCATCTCCGCAGCGTTGAACGAGAAGCTCTTCGGCGGCGCCAACAGCGTGGGCAAGGAGATCATCGTGCGCGGCCAGCCGCTGCGCGTGATCGGCGTGCTCAAGCCCTGGCACGTCAAGCCGCATTTCTGGGACCTGACGCTCGGCAGCTACATCGAGACGGAGGACTTCTTCCTGCCGTTCTCCACCGCCATGGCCATGAAGATGGGCCATTGGGGCAACACCGACTGCTGGGCGCGCGGCGCCGCGGGCGGCAGCTCGTACGACCTGAACGCGGCCTGCGCCTGGGTGCAGTACTGGGTGGAATTCGCCCGGCCGGAGGACGCCGCGGCCTACCGCGACTACCTGGTCGCCTACTCCGAGGCCCAGCGCAAGGCCGGCCGCTTCGAGCGCCCCACCAACGTGCGCTTGCGCAACGTCATGCAGTGGCTGGACGCGCAGAAGGTGCTGCCGGCCGACGTGCGGTTGCAGACCTGGCTGGCCTTCGGCTTCCTGGCCGTCTGCATCGTCAACATGGTGGGCCTGCTGCTGGCCAAGACGCTGCGCCGCAGCGGCGAGATCGGCGTGCGCCGCGCCTTGGGCGCCACGCGCGGCGACATCTTCCGGCAGTTCGTCGTCGAGGCCGGCGTGCTGGGCCTGGCCGGCGCCCTGCTGGGCCTGTTGTTCGCGCAGGGCGGGCTGTGGCTGGTGCGCCAGAGCCCCAACGACTACGCCCGCCTGGCCGAGCTGGACGCCCCGATGCTGGCCCTCACGCTGGGGCTGGCCCTGCTGGCCAGCCTCATCGCCGGCCTGCTGCCGGCCTGGCGCGCGGCCCTCGTCACGCCGGCGGTTCAGCTCAAGGTGCAATGATGAAAGACCTCGCCCCCATCCTCTCCACCTTGCGCCGCCACCGGATTGCGGCGGGCCTCATCGTGCTGGAGGTGGCGCTGACCTGCGCCATCGTCACCAACGCGCTGCACCTCATCCAGACGCGCGTCCAGGCGCTCAACGCCGACAGCGGCCTGGCCGAGTCGGAGCTCGTCGTGCTCAACCTGCGGGACAGCAAGCCGCCGCCGCGCGAACGCACCGCCGGCATCGTGGCCGAGGACATGGCGCGGCTGCGTGCACTGCCGGGCGTGAAGGCCGCGACGTCGTCCAACCAGATCGTCTACGGCAACAACAGCAACAACAGCGGCGTGACGCTGGAGCCCGACAGCAAGGGCCTGCGCATCGTCGCGTCGCAGTACGCGGCCGACGACCAGCTGCTGCCCACCTACGGGCTCAAGCTGCTGGAAGGGCGCAACTTCACGCCCGACGAGGTGCTGGACAGCTTCCAGGTCTTCAGCGTGCCGCAGCCGAGCATTCCGCAGGTCATCGTCAACAAGGTGCTCGCCGACAAGCTCTTCGCCGGCCGCTCGGCGCTGGGACAGGTCATCTATGTCTTCGGCAGCGCGCCGTCGACCATCGTCGGCGTGGTGGAGACACTGACGCACCCGCAGCTGCACCGCGCGCGCAGCGAGGGCGGCGCGGCCATGATCTTCCCGCTGCGCGGCGGCGGCAACTACGTGCTGCGCGTCGACCCCGCCCAGCGCGACGCGCAGATCAAGGCCGCGACCGCCGTGCTGGAAGCCGGCGACAAGGGCCGCGTCGTCACCCAGGGTCGGCCGCTGACCGAAATGCGCGCCGAGTTCTACGCCCAGGACCGTGCGATGGCGTGGCTGATGGGCGGTGTCTGCGTGGCGCTGCTGCTGGTCACGGCCATGGGCATCGTCGGGCTGGCGAGCTTCTGGGTGCAGCAGCGCACCCGCATGATCGGCACGCGGCGCGCTTTGGGCGCCACCGAGCGTCAGATCCTGCGCTACTTCCAGATCGAGAACCTGCTGCTGACGACCACCGGCGTGGTCATCGGCCTGGGCGGCGCGATTGCGCTGAGCCAGCTCCTGATGCAGAGCTACGAGCTGCCGCGCCTGCCCTGGGCCTACCTGCCCGCCGGCGCGTTGGCGCTGTGGCTGCTGGGCCAACTGGCCGTCTGGATGCCGGCGCGGCGTGCGGCGCGGCTGGCGCCGGTGGCTGCGCTGCGCGCCTGACGGCGGGCCGGCTCAGCGCCAGCCGCGCACGCGCCGGCGGCCCGTGGGGCGCTTTCCATGCCGCGCGGTGTTGCGGCGGGCCCTGTCGGCCGCTGTCAGCAGCGGCGCGCCGTCAGCCCTGTTGCAGGCTGCGCAGCTCGGCCTCCCATTGGCTCCAATGCTGGTGCACCTGCCGGCGCTGCTCGGGCGTGAGGCTGTTCAGCAGCTTGACCAGGCTGGCCATGACCTGGTCGCGGTAGGGCTGCTCGGCCGGCAGCGGCTGCAGGTTGCGCATCAGCAGGCCGGTGCCGCCGGCCAGGTCCTGGCGCGACCAGGCACGCAGGGCCTCCAACGTGCGCGCCTGGCGCGCGGCGCGGGCCTGGGCCATGGTCGGCAGGTCGAAGTGCCAGCCCTCGGCGTCGGCGCGGGCCTGCCTGCGCGCCGGGCGGTCCAGGTCGCCGAGCCAGCGCTGCAGGTTGTTCGTGTAGCGCTTGGCGCGTTCGTCCGGGCCGCCGCGGCCGGCATTTTTCTCGCGCCATTCCTCGGTCTTCTCGTCCATCTTTTTCTGCAGGTGCTGCCACTGCTCGGGCTTGAGCTCGGCCAGCAGCGGCGCGGCCAGCGGTGCGGCGTGCTGCAGGCTGCGCTCCACGCTGGCACGGGCGCCACGCTCCAGCGCCAGCAACTCGTCCTGCGTCACACCGTCGTCCAGCGCCGCCTGCGCCTGGCGCACCAGGGCCAGCCACTGTGGCAGCTCCTCGCGGCGGTGCCAGGCCTGCCAGGCCTGCAGCTTCTCCTTGAGGCGCCTTTCCTGGCCGCTGTCCAGGTCGAGGTAGCGGTCGGCCCAGAGACCGGCCAGCAGCGGCAGCTGGTTGTAGGCGAGCGTCAGGCTGGAGCAGCCGATGAGGGCCAGCAGAACTGCCAGGGAGAAAACGGCGGCGGTGCGCTTGAGCAACAGTGGCATGGGTTGGGGGAGCCTGGGCTTGCGCAGGCCCGGCAATCCGGATGCCCGCCAGCGCCGCGCGCTCAGTTGCGGACTGTGCGCCGCATCGCGAAACCGGCGAGGCGTGGCGCGGTCAGCAGCTTCATGGTGGTGATTCTGTGCCGCGCGGTTATCGTCGGCCCTCAAGCAAACCCTCGCCCTCTGCGTTCGTGTCCCACCCCGAGCTGCCTCACACCATCAAGCTGTTGACCATCTGGCTGCTGGTCGGCCTGGTCGTCTTCCTCGGCTTCAAGGCGTGGGAGCGCGAGCGCGAGGCCAGCCGCTTCAAGCTCGCCGGCCAGTCCATCGTGCTGATGCGCGCGGACGACGGGCATTTCCACTGGCCGGGCCGGGTGGGCGACATCGAGGTGGACTTCCTCGTCGACACCGGCGCCACGTCCACCGCGCTGCCGCAGGCGCTGGCCGAACGCGCCGGCCTCAAGCCGCTGGGCGCCGTGCGCACCCACACGGCCGCCGGCGCCGTGCACGGCTTTGCCGCGCGGGCCGACATCTCGCTGCAAGGCGGCGTCAGCGCCGACCGCCTGGCCGTCACCGTGCTGCCCAACCTCGGCGCGCCGCTGCTCGGCATGGACGTGCTGGGGCGCCTTCACTTCAGCCAGAAACCTGGCGAACTCCGCATCGAGCCCAAAGAATGATCCGCGCCCTCGTCCTGTCCGCGCTGCTTGCCGGCAGCGCCTACGCCGCCTGCCCGCCAGCGCCGGCGCAGCCCACCACCGACCAGGCCGCCGCCTGGGCCGCCCAGGCGCCGGACCGCGGCCCGCTGTGGCGCATCAGCCGCGGCGGCCACAGCAGCTACCTGTTCGGCAGCCTGCATGTCGGCAAGCCCGACTGGGCCTACCCCGGCCCGGCGCTGCGCAAGGCCTGGAGCGAAACCGAGGTGCTGGCCGTGGAGCTCGACCCGGCCGACGTCGGCCCCACACTGGCGGCGATGCAGCAGGCCGAGCCGCTGCCCGCGGCGATGGCCAGGCGCATCGACGCCCAGGCGCGCGCGGCCTGCCTGCCCGCCGGCGCGCTGAGCACGCTGCCGGCGATGCTGCAGGTCAGCACGCTGATGCTGATGGAGGCGCGCCGCGACGGCTTCGACGTGCTGTTCGGCCAGGACCTGATGCTGATGGCCCGCGCCAAAGCCGAGGGCCGGCCGGTGCAGTCGCTGGAGAGCGTGCAGGAGCAGCTGGCGGCGCTGGAGCCCACCGACGCCGAGCTGCCCGCCGTCGTCGACGGCTCGCTGCGCCAGTTGCAGCGCGGGCGCATGCGCGTGCCGCTGCGCAAGCTGGCCGGGGCCTGGTCGCGCGGCGACCTGAAGACGCTGGGCGCCTACCCGCGCTGGTGCGGCTGCGCCGACAGCCCGGCCGAGCGCGCCTGGCTCAAGCGCGTCAACGACGACCGCAACGTGCAGCTCGCCGCCCGCATCGACGCGCTGCACGGCGCCGGCCAGCGCCTGCTGGTGGCCGTCGGCGCGTTGCACATGAGCGGGCCCGAGGCGCTGCCCCGGCTGCTGGCCCAGCGGGGTTTCACCGTCGAGGCCGTGCACCCCGCGAAGTAGCATCGCGGCACTCAACGACGAGGAGACGTCATGACCGACAACAGCTTCACCAAGTTCGTGCCCGGTTTCGAATTCCTGCAAGGCCTCGTCAAGAACGCCGGCTCGGCGCTGCCGGGCATCGGCCAGTGGGTGGCACCGACGCTGAATCCGGAGGAACTGAGCAAGCGCATCGAGGAGTTGCGCACCGTGCAGTTCTGGCTGGAGCAGAACGCGCGCATGCTGGGCGCCACCATCCAGGCGCTGGAGGTGCAGCGCATGACGCTGTCGACGCTGCAGACCATGAACGTCCCGCTGGCCCAGCTGCGCGACAGCCTCAAGCTGCCGGAGGCGCCGGCCTGGCCCGCGATGCCGCCCGAGATCATGGCCGCCGCCGCACCGGTGGCGCAGGCCGCCGCCAGCACCGCGGTGAAGACGGCCACCAAGACGGCCTCCGCGGCCACCAAGGCCGTGAAGGCCACCGGCGATGCCGCCAAGGCCGCGGCCGCCAACCCGGCCGCCGTCGTCGACCCGACGCAGTGGTGGACGGCGCTGAGCCAGCAGTTCACGCAGCTGGCCACCTCGGCCATGAAGGACACCGCCACCGACGCGGCCAAGAACCTCGCCGGCACGCTGGTCAAGCAGAGCTTCGACGCCGCCAGCGACACGCTCAAGCGCGCGGCCAGCATGCCCGGCGCGGTGGTGGGCGGCGTGGCCAAGGGCCTGGCCGCTGGCGCCACTCCCAAGCCGGCCACCACGCCCAAGAAGGCGGCCAGGCCCAAGGCGGCGACCAAGACGGCGCCCAGGGCCGGCCGCAAGGCCGGAGGGTGACCGCCCGCGCCGGCCGCTGAGGGCGCCGCAGGATCACGCATGGCGCCGCCGCGCATCCCGCCCATCCAGTGCCTGCAGGCCTTCGAGGCAGTGGCACGGCTGCGCAGTGTCAGCGCCGCCGCCGAGGAGCTGGCCGTCACGCCCAGCGCCGTCAGCCACCGCATCCGCCAGCTGGAGTCGCAGCTCGGCTTCAAGCTTTTCTGCCGCGATTTCGCGCCGAGCGACGAGAGCCAGGCCTACCTGCCCCTGGTGCGCCAGGGGCTGGCAGCGCTGCAGAAGATCCCCGGCGCAGACGGCCCGCGCAGCCATGTCGCGCGGCTGCGCCTGGCCGTCACGCCCACCTTTTCGCGCCAGATCCTGCTGCCGCGCCTGGCGCTGTTCCGTCACGCCAACCCCGAGATCGAGCTGGTCATGCAGGTGGGCATCCCGCTGAGCGACCTCAAGTCGGAGGAGGCCGACCTGGAGATCCGCTTCGGCACCGGCGAGTATCCGGGGCTGGAGAGCCGGCGCGTGCTGACCGACGAGCTGACGCCGGTCTGCAGCCCCGACTATCTGCACGAGCACGGGCCGTTCGATGGCTTCGACAGCGTGGCCGACATCCGCCGCGTGCACCTGATCCGCAGCCCGCTGGCGCCCTGGAGCACCTGGTTCGAGGCCCACGGCCTGCACCTGGACGAGCCGCGCGTCGGCTCGCAGTTCAATGACCTGGGCCTGGTGCTGGACGCCGCGGCGGCGGGCTTCGGCGTGGCGCTGATGCGCATGAAGCTGGGTGCGTCGTGGCTGGACTCAGGGCGCCTGGTGCGCCTATCGCCGCGCACGGTGGCGTCGAGCTTCCATCATTACCTGTGCTGGAAGCCGGGGGCGCTCGAGCGCTGGGAGTGCGCGGCGTTCGTCGAGTGGTTGACGCGCGCGCTCGCGTGACTCGCCGGCCCTTCTGACCCGGCGCTGACGGCCCCTGTGGATGCGCGCCGGGGGCAACCCTGTGTCGGCTGCGCCGGTTGAAATTTCTTCACGCGACAGTCCACCAGGATTCACGCCGCATGCAGACCGGCGCCACGACCATCGCGCCCAGTTCCCGCCTTCACGGGCAGGCCAAAACATTCAAAAACTGGAGACGACGATGGTCTGGCAACAGGTCTACAACCCGTTCGACAACATGCTGCTCAGCACTGCCGTGGCCGCCGTGCCCGTGGTGGTCATGCTGCTCGGTCTGGGTGTCTTTCACCTCAAGGCCCACCTGGCGGCCGCGGCCGGCCTGCTGGCCGCTTTCGGCATCGCGGTGTTCGCGTTCGGCATGCCGGCCGGCATGGCGGGCCGTGCAGCGCTGCTGGGCGGGCTGACCGGCCTGCTGCCCATCGGATGGATCGTCCTGAACATCATCTTCCTGCACCAGCTGACCGAGAAGAACGGCAGCTTCAAGGTGCTGCAGGACTCCATCGCCGGCATCACCGAGGACCGCCGGCTGCAACTGCTGCTGATCGCCTTCGCCTTCGGCGCCTTCTTCGAGGGCGCTGCCGGCTTCGGCACGCCCGTGGCGGTGACCGCCGCCATCCTGATCGGCCTGGGCTTCTCGCCGCTGGCGGCGTCGGGGCTTTCGCTCATCGCCAACACGGCGCCGGTCGCTTACGGCGCGCTGGGCACGCCGGTCATCACGCTGGCCAAGGTGCATGGCTACGACCTCATGGCGGTGTCCGGCATGATCGGCCGCCAGTTGCCGTTCTTCTCGCTGCTGGTGCCGTTCTGGCTGATCTGGGCCTTCGCCGGCCGCAAGGCGATGTGGGAGATCTGGCCGGCCATCCTCGTGACGGGCCTGTCCTTCGCCATCCCGCAGTACCTGGTCAGCAACTTCATCGGGCCGGAACTGGTGGACGTCATCGCGGCCATGTGCTCCATGGTGGCGCTGGTCGGCTTCCTGCGCGTCTGGCAGCCGCGCCGCATCTGGACCTCGGTGTCGCTGAAGAACCATGAGCAGGACGGCGGCGCGGCCAAGCCCGCCCAGGCGCCGCAGGTGCACCCGCGCGCGGCCGTCATCAAGGCCTGGACGCCCTGGCTCATCCTGACCGTGTTCGTCTTCGTCTGGGGGCTGCCCGCCACCAAGGCGGCGCTCAACGGCGTGTTCGCGCCCAAGTTCCCCATCGAAGGCCTGCACAAGCTGGTGCAGAAGATCGCGCCCGTGGTGCCCACGCCCACCACCGAGGCGGCCGAGTACGTCTTCGGCCTGCTGTCGGCGACCGGCACGGGCATCCTGCTGGCGGCCGTCGTGGGCGGGCTGGTGATGGGCTACCGCTTCGGCGGGCTGCTGCGCTGCTTCGGCCAGACGGTGTGGCTGGTGCGCATGTCGCTGCTGACCATCGTGCTGATGCTGGCCCTGGGCACGTTGACCCGCTACAGCGGCCTGGACACGACGCTGGGCCTGGCATTCGCCAACACCGGCATGTTCTACCCCTTCTTCGGCACGCTGATGGGCTGGCTGGGCGTGGCGATGACCGGCTCGGACACGGCGAGCAACGTGCTCTTCGGCGGCATGCAGAAGGTGGCGGCCGAACAGCTGGGCCTCAACCCCAACCTGATGGGGGCGGCCAACAGCTCGGGCGGCGTGATGGGCAAGATGATCGACGCGCAGTCCATCGTCGTCGCGTCCACTGCCACGCGCTGGCACAACGGGGAGGGCCCCATCCTGCGCTACGTGTTCTTCCATTCGGTGGCGCTGGCCTGCCTGGTGGGCCTCTTCGTCACGCTGCAGGCCTACGTGCCGCCCTTTACCTGGCTGGTCCATTGACGAGGCGCTGCCGGCTACAGTTGGCCGGCTTTGAACGAGACCCTGGACAGGCCGCGATGAACGCCTCCATCGAAGACCCTGGCGTCCCCGGCGGCGCCCGCCTGCGGCAACTGGTGGCAGCCCTCTCACCCCTGCTGCCGCCGCATGCGCTGCTGCACCAGTCCGAGCAGACGACGCCTTATGAATGCGACGGCCTGACCGCCTACCGCCAGCGCCCGCTGGCCGTGGTGCTGCCCGAGACCGAAGGCGAGGTCGCTGCCGTGCTCAAGGCCTGCCACGCCCTGGGTGTGCCGGTGGTCGCGCGCGGCGCCGGCACGGGGCTGTCGGGCGGTGCGATGCCGCATGAGCTCGGCGTCACGCTTGCCTTGGCGAAGTTCAACCGCATCCTGTCCGTCGACCCGCTGGCCCGCACGGCGCGCGTGCAGTGCGGCGTGCGCAACCTCGCCATCAGCGAGGCCGCGGCACCCCTGGGCCTGTACTACGCGCCCGACCCCAGCAGCCAGATCGCCTGCACCATCGGCGGCAACGTCGCCGAGAACAGCGGCGGCGTGCACTGCCTGAAGTACGGCCTCACGCTGCACAACGTGCTGCGCGTGCGCGGCTTCACCGTCGAGGGCGAGGCGGTGGAGTTCGGCAGCGAGGCGCTGGACGCGCCGGGCCTGGACCTGCTGGCGCTGGTGATCGGCAGCGAGGGCATGCTGGCCGTCGTCACCGAGGTCACCGTCAAGCTGGTGCCCAAGCCGCGGCTGGCGCGCTGCCTGATGGCCAGCTTCGACGACGTGCGCAAGGCCGGCGACGCGGTCGCGGCCATCATCGCCGCCGGCATCATCCCGGCGGGCCTGGAAATGATGGACAAGCCGATGACGGCGGCCGTCGAGGACTTCGTGCACGCCGGCTACGACCTCACGGCCGAGGCCATCCTGCTGTGCGAGAGCGACGGCACGCCGGAAGAGGTCGCCGAGGAGATCGCACGCATGGAGGCCGTGCTGCGCGGCAGCGGCGCGACGGATGTGCAGGTCAGCGCCGACGAGGCCCAGCGCCTGAAGTTCTGGAGTGGCCGCAAGAACGCCTTTCCCGCGTCCGGCCGCATCAGCCCCGACTACATGTGCATGGACTCCACCATCCCGCGCAAGCACCTGGCCACCATCCTGCTCGACATCCAGCAGATGGAGAAGAAGTACGGCCTGCGCTGCGCCAACGTCTTCCACGCCGGCGACGGCAACCTGCACCCGCTGATCCTGTTCGACGCCAACGACCCCGACCAGCTGCACCGCTGCGAGCAGTTCGGCGCCGAGATCCTGGAGCGCAGCGTGGCGCTCGGCGGCACGGTGACCGGCGAGCACGGCGTGGGCGTCGAGAAGCTGAACTCGATGTGCGTGCAGTTCAGCGCCGAGGAGCGCGAGCAGATGCTCAAGCTCAAGGCCGCGTTCGACCCGGCCGGCACGCTGAACCCCGGCAAGCAGATCCCCACGCTGCACCGCTGCGCGGAGTACGGCCGCATGCATGTGAAGCGCGGGCTGTTGGCCTTTCCTGAGTTGGAGCGGTTTTGAAGCTGGCCGAACTGCAATCCGTCATTCGCCAGAGCGGTGCGTCGCGCACGCCGCTGCGCATCACCGGCCACGGCAGCAAGGACTTCTATGGCGAGGTGTCGACCGGCGAGCCGCTGTCCACGCTGGCGCTGGCCGGCATCACCGCCTACGAGCCCAGCGAGCTGTTCATCGGCGCGCTGGCCGGCACGCCGCTGGCCGACGTCGAGACCGCGCTGGCCGCCAACCGCCAGCGCCTGGCCTTCGAGCCGCCGCGCTTCGGTGGCCGCGGCACCGTGGGCGGCATGGTGGCCGCCGGCCTGTCCGGCCCCAGCCGCGCGGCGCTGGGTTCCGTGCGCGACCACCTGCTGGGCGCCGTGATGATCAACGGCCAGGGCGAGTTGCTGAGCTTCGGCGGCACGGTGATGAAGAACGTCGCCGGCTTCGACGTCAGCCGCGTGCTGGCCGGCTCGATGGGCATGCTGGGCCTCATCACGGAGGTCACGCTCAAGGTGTTGCCACTGCCCGCGGCCACCGCGACGCTGCGCTTCGAGTTCGACCAGAGCGCCGCGCTGATGGCCGTGAACCGCTGGGGCGGCGAGCCGCTGCCCATCGAGGCCAGCGCCTGGTGGGACGGCGCGCTGCTGCTGCGGCTGGCCGGCGCCCAGGCGGCCGTCGAGGCGGCCACGCGCAAGCTCGGCGGCGACCTCATTCCCGCCGACCTGGCAGCGCCGTTCTGGACCGGCCTGCGCGACCAGGGCGACGAGTTCTTCATCGGCGCCCAGCGTGCCGTGGCGGGCGGCGCGCGGCTGTGGCGCCTGTCGCTGCCCAGCACCACGCCCGAGCTGAAGTTGCACGGCGAGCAACTCATCGAATGGGGTGGCGCGCAGCGCTGGGTCGTCACGCCGATGGAGCCGCGGGCGTTGCGCGAAGCCGCAGCGGCGGTGGGCGGGCATGCAACGCTGTTCCGGTCGCTGGACAAGACGTGCGGCGTGTTCGCGCCGCTGAGCGCGCCGCTGGCGGCCATCCACCGGCGGCTGAAGGCGAGCTTCGATCCGAACGGCGTCTTCAACGCTGGCCGCCTCTACCCGAATCTCTGAGGACTTCACATGTCGTCTCGACTCCACCCCCTGGCCGGCCAGCCGGCGCCTCCCGATTCGCTGCTCGACCTCGACGCGCTGCAGGAGGCCTACTTCTCCCGCCAGCCCGACCCGAGCAGCCCCGAGCAGCAGGTCTCGTTCGGCACCTCCGGCCATCGCGGCTCGGCGCTGGATGGCTCGTTCAACGAGTGGCATGTGCTGGCCATCACGCAGGCCATCGTCGACCACCGCAAGCAGCAGGGCATCGCCGGCCCGCTGTTCCTGGGCGCGGACACGCATGCGTTGTCCGCCCCGGCGGTGACGAGTGCGCTGGAGGTGCTGGCCGCCAACGGTGTCGACGTGATGCTGGCGCCCGCAGGGCAGTTCACGCCCACGCCGGCGGTGTCGCTGGCCATCCTCGAATACAACCAGGGCAGGACGGGCAGCGCGCGGGCGGACGGCATCGTCGTGACGCCCTCGCACAACCCGCCGCGCGATGGCGGCTTCAAGTACAACCCGCCGCATGGTGGCCCGGCGGACAGCGACATCACGTCCGGCATCCAGAAGCACGCGAACGCCTATCTGGCGCAGTTGCTGCAAGGCGTGCGGCGCCTGGATGCCGACAGCGCGCTGGCGGCGGGCACGACGCACGAGCATGATTACCTGGCGCAGTACGTCGAGCTGCTGCAGCATGTCATCGACTTCGATGCCGTCCGCGCCTCGGGCATCCGCCTGGGCGTGGACCCGTTGGGCGGCGCGGGCGTGGCCTACTGGCCGGCCATCGCCGAACGCTACAAGTTGCCGCTGACGGTCGTCAGCGACGTGGTGGACGGGCGCTTCCCCTTCATGTCGCTGGACTGGGACGGCAAGATCCGCATGGACCCGTCCTCGCCCTATGCGATGCGGCGCTTGACGACCCTGCGCGACAAGTTCGACGTGGCCTTCGCCTGCGACACCGACCATGACCGCCACGGCATCGTCACGCCCAGCGGCGGGCTGATGCAGCCCAACAACTACCTCAGCGTCGCGGTGGACTATCTGTTCCGCAACCGGCCGGGCTGGAGCGCGAACGCCGGCATCGGCAAGACCGTCGTGACGACAGCGCTGATCGACCGCATCGCGCGCGGCCTGGGGCGGCCGCTGTTCGACGCGCCGGTGGGCTTCAAGTGGTTCTCGCCGGGGCTGCTGGACGGCAGCCTGGGTCTGGGTTGCGAGGAGAGCGCGGGCGCGTCCTTCCTGAAGCGCGACGGCCGTGTGTGGACGACCGACAAGGACGGCATCGCCGCTGCGCTGTTGTCCGCCGAGATCACCGCGCGCACAAGCAAGGACCCTAGCCAGTATTTCGAGTCGCTGGCCGACACGCACGGCAGGCCCTACGCCGACCGCGTGGACGGTGTCGCGACCCGCGAGCAAAAGGCGCGGCTGTCCAAGCTGACCGCCGCCGATGTGCAGGCCACGTCGCTGGCCGGCGAGGCGGTGGAGGCCGTCATCAGTGCCGCGCCGGCCAACGGCGCGGCCATCGGCGGCATCAAGGTGTCCACCGCCAACGGCTGGTTCGCCGCGCGGCCCTCGGGCACGGAGGACATCTACAAGGTTTACGCCGAAAGCTTCCGCGACGAAGCCCACCTGCAGCTACTGCTGCAGGAGGCGCAGGACATCGTGAACAAGGCCCTGGCCGCGACCTGATGCAGACCACGCTCGCCCCCGAATTCGCCGGCACCGCGGACGGCACCGAGGCCGAGGCCATCCTGCGGCGCTGCGTGCACTGCGGCTTCTGCACGGCCACCTGCCCGACCTACCAATTGCTGGGCGACGAACTGGACGGCCCGCGTGGCCGCATCTACCTGATCAAGCAGGTGCTGGAAGGCGCAGCGCCCACGCGCGAGACGCAGCTGCACCTGGACCGCTGCCTGACCTGCCGCAACTGCGAGACGACCTGCCCGTCGGGCGTCGAGTACGGCCGCCTGGTGGACATCGGCCGGCGCGCCGTCGACGCTCAGGTCACGCGGCCGGCCGGCGAGAAGCGCACGCGCTGGTTGTTGAAGGAGGGCCTGACATCGCCGCTGTTCAAGCCGGCGCTGAAGCTGGGCCAGGCGCTGCGGCCCCTGGTTCCCTCCGCGCTGCAGGACAAGGTGCCCCCAAAGCCGCCGGCCACGGCGCACGACTGGCCGACGCGCCAGCTCAACCGCAAGGTGGCCTTGCTGCTGGGCTGCGTGCAGCCGGCGCTGGCGCCCAACATCAACTCGGCGACGGCCCGGGTGCTGGATGCCGCCGGCATCCAGACCGTCGTCGCCGATGCGGCCGGCTGCTGCGGTGCGATCCGCGAGCACCTGGGCGACCACGACGGCGCGCTGGCGGACATGCGCCGCAACGTCGACGCCTGGTGGCCGCTGGTGGCCGGGCCGGGCGAGCGCGTCGAGGCCCTGGTCATGAACGCCTCGGGCTGCGGCGTGACGGTCAAGGACTATGCGCACGCGCTGCGCGCCGACCCGCAATACGCCGACAAGGCCCGCCGCATCAGCGAGCTGACGCGCGACCTCAGCGAACTGCTGCCGGAGCTCGTGCCGGTGCTGAAGACGCGGCTCAAGGCCAAGCCCGGCGCGCTGGCCTACCACCCGCCGTGCACGCTGCAGCATGGGCAGCAACTGCGCGGCGGCGTCGAAGGGGCGTTCCGTGAACTCGGTTTCACCATCGGCTGCGCCACCACCGAGAGTCACCTCTGCTGCGGCTCGGCCGGCACCTACTCGGTGCTGCAGCCGGCCCTGTCCAAGCAGTTGCGCGACCGCAAGCTCGCCGCGCTGGCGCCGCTGCAGGCCGAGCAGATCGTGTCGGCCAACGTCGGTTGCATCCAGCACCTGCAAAGCGGCACGGCGCAACCGGTGCGGCATTGGGTGGAGGTGTTGGACGACGCGCTGAGTGCGCGTACCGCGCCGGGCAGGCTGGGTTCAACGGCTGCCGGTGAAAGTTTGCATCGAAAGTAACGCTCAGTTCGAGTTGTGCAGTTATGCACAGCCCAAGCAACTGGTCAGACCGCGGTCATGTTCAATCGGCGCGGCGCGTTTACCGTGCGGCACCGCACCGCAACACCGCAGGCCGCCAACATGTCGACCCCACCCCATCAAGTTCCCGGATCCGAAGAGCCGATCAACCCGGCTCGGCGCTCACTGTCCATGGGGCTGGGCTTGTTCCCGCTGCTGCCCATGTTGCCCGCCTGCGGCGGGGGGGCAGGTGCCGCTGGCCCCACTGCGCAGGCGGACCTCGCTGCTTCGCCCGTGGTGTCGGCGGCGGAAACATCGGTCATACCGCCTGCCGCCGCTACCACGGCTACCGCGGCTGCGGCACCCGCGGTCCCGCAGCGCCAGCCGGCGTCCGTCACGGGTGTCTTCCAGCATCCCGGCCTGCTCGTCACGGAGCCGGACTTCGCCCGCATCCGCGAACTGATCAAGACCGGCCAGCAACCGTGGACGAATTGGTACAACAAGCTGTGCGTCGACAAATTCGGCGGCTTGGAAACCAGGCCCTACCCGTTGGCGGGCGTCTACCGCCAGGATGGCAGCAAGAACAACCTGTACGTCGACATCTGGCGCGCCTGGAGCCTGGCATTGCGCTGGAAACTCTCGGGCGACGATCGCTATGCCGACAAGGCGGCGGAGTTCCTTGACGCCTGGGCGGACACGCTGAAGGTGGTCGGTACCGTCCCGCCGGGTTCGACAGCCCCAGACGACCACACCTTCATCCTGATGGCCGGCATGCAGGGCCACCAGCTGGCGCAGATCGGCGAGATCCTGCGCACCTACCCCGGCTGGGCGCCGGAGAGGCTCAAGCGCTTCCAGGACATGCTGATGACGGTGTTCGCACCCATCTCGTCGTGGTTCCTCAGCGAGGGCCGGATCGGCTCCCACGCCAACTGGGACATGGCTTCGATGGTGGGCGCCATGGCCATCGGCATCTTCTGCGACAACGCCGAGCTGTACCGGCAAGCCTGCGATTCGTACGCCGCCAACAACCGCGGCAAGCTGCGGAACTTCGGCAATGGCTCGGCGCTGCACGGCGTGTACTACATGCACCCGGGCCACTTCGGGCAATGGGAGGAGAGCGGACGGGACCAGGGGCACTCGACGCTGGGCATGTCGCTCGGCGGCGACGTGATGGAAATGGCCTGGAACCAGGGCGACGACCTCTACGGGCTGTACAACAACCGCTTCCTCTCCGCCGCCGAGTACGTGGCGCGGACCAACCTGCAGGACGAGAGCGGCACGCCCTACGCCATGCCGTACGTGCCTGAGCACAACCCGACCCAGCCGCACCCCAGCTTCTGGACGCAGGTGAGCCAGGGCGTCCCCGGGCACGGGCGCAACTGCTGGGAGCCGATCTTCAACCACTACGTCAATCGCCTGGGTATCGCGGCACCGAACGTCGCGCGCATGGTGCCGTACTGCGAGGCGAAGTACGGCGGCAGCAGCGACGACATCTGGTGGCCGACGCTGATCCATCGCCGCCTGCCGTATGCCGGGCCGATGAAGCCGCCCTCCGGCCTCACGGGTTATCTGAATGACGGCCGCGTGCTGCTGTCGTGGTGGGGCAGCGTGGGCGCGACTTCCTACGTGGTGCAACGCAGCAGCTCGGCCAGGGGCCCCTTCACGCCAGTGGCCACGGTGGCGGCGGACCAGCTGCTCACCTACACCGATGCGCCGTCCAACGGCACCTGGTTCTACCAGGTGCTTGCACAAGGCCCCGGCGCGCCGCGTGCCGGCTCCAACACGGTTCGAGTCGCGGCCGCTGGCGAACTGCGCTTCCGCATGCCGCTGGGTGGCGTGACCGGCACGGCCGCTGTCGGCGCGCTGGTGAACCCGGATGGCACCGTGACGGCCGTGGAGGGCAAGCTGCTGGACGGTGTGACCTGGGGCGAAGGGCGCAACAAGGACCAGGCGCCCATGTTCGATGGCAAGGCGGCGGGCATCCAACTGCCGGCAGGGCTGTTCAGCAACCTGGACGACTTCACGGTGTCCATCTGGGCCTACGCCAACGGGTATCGCTGGGACACCTGCATCCTGTTCGCCGGGACGGATGCCTTCTCCAGTCTCCACATCGCGCCCCAGGCCGGCCGTGGTGGGCTGCGTTTCGGGGTCGCCGGGGCAACCCACAACGACACGCGCGCTGTGGAAGGGCCCGCTGCCCTCCCCAGGGGGCGCTGGGTTCATGTGGCGTACACGCAGAAGGGCACGACGGGGCGGCTCTATCTCGATGGCATCGAGGTGGTGAATGCGGACACCATGACGCTGTCGCCGCGCCAGGTGGGTGACCAGGTGACCTTCCTGGGGCGCAACTGGGGGCATCCGGCGTTCAACGGCCGCCTGCAGGACTTCCGCATCTACGTGGGGGCCCTGAGCGCTGCCGAGATCGGCGCGCTCGCCAAGTGAGCGGGGCTGCCGGCTAGACCCGGAAGGTCGACACCAGCCGCACCAGCTCCGCGGCCTGGTGCTTCAGGCTCTCGGCCGCCGCGGCGCTTTCCTCGACCAGGGCGGCGTTCTGCTGCGTGGCCTCGTCCATCTGCGAGATGGCCTGGCCGACCTGGCTGACGCCGGTGCTCTGCTCGCGGCTGGCGGCGCTGATCTCGCGCACGATCTGCGCGACGCGGTCGATCGCGGTGACGACCTGTTCCATCGTCTCGCCTGCGCGGTTGACGAGGGAGGCGCCTTGCTCGACGCGCTCGACACTGTCGCCGATCAGCCCCTTGATCTCCTTGGCCGCCGCGGCCGAGCGCTGCGCCAGCGTGCGCACCTCGCCAGCGACGACCGCGAAGCCGCGCCCTTGCTCGCCCGCCCGTGCAGCCTCGACGGCCGCATTCAACGCCAGGATGTTGGTCTGGAAGGCGATGGCATCGATGGTGCCGATGATGTCGCCGATCTTGCGCGAGCTTTCCTCGATGCCACGCATGCGCTGCACCGCCTCGCCGACGACCTCGCCGCCCTTGCGCGCCACCTCGCTGGCATCGTGCGCGAGCTGGTCGGCCTGGCCCGCGTTGTCGGCATTGAGCTTGACGGTGGCCGACAGCTGCTCCATCGACGCGGCCGTCTCCTGGATGGCGCTGGCCTGCTGCTCGGTGCGGGACGACAAGTCGTTGCTGCCCAGCGCGATTTCGGAGCTGGCGGTGGCCACGCCATCGGCGTTGTGGCGCACCGAGCCCACCAGGTGGCGCAGCGACTGCTGCATGCTGCCCAGCGTCTGCATCAGCTGCGCCGTCTCGTCGCTGCCGACGGCGCGGATCTCGCGCGACAGGTCGCCCTGGCCGACTTCGCCGGCTTCGTGGATGGCGGCGCGCAGCGGGCGCACGACGGAGCGCGTGATCAGCCAGGCGGCGGTCACGCCGAGGCTCAGGCAGACGGCGGCGAGCACGAGCATGACGAGCTGGGTGCGGCGCGCCGCCTCCAGCACCGCGCGGGTTTCGTCGCGCACGCGTTCGCCCTGGTAGTCGGCCATGCGGCTGATGGACTTCACATAGACCTCGGAGGCGGGTCGCATCTGGCCTTCGAGAGCCGCCAGCGCGGCCTCGGTCTCGCCGGCCTTCAGCTGTGCGTTCACGCCGTTGCGAATGTCCACATACACCTTGCGGGTCGCGGCAATCTCCTTCAGCAGTTCCTTGCCCTTGTCGGTGTCCTCGGCCTCGGTCAGAGCTTCTTGCAGCTTGTTGATGTTGCCGCTGGTCGCCGTGATGACGGGCGCGAAGAACGCCGCCACAGGCCCCGAGCCACCGGCGCGGGCGACCGCGTCGGTGCGCGTGACGTTGAGCTGCGTCTGCGTGCGCCAGTCCTGGGCAGTGTCCTGGCGTTCCTGCAGCTCGACCAACAGGTCGATGTGCGGGCCGACGGTGGCCATCTGCCGGTAGCTCAGCCCGACGGCGATCGCCAGCAACACCAGCACCAGGCCGAAGCCCAGCGCCAGACGGGTTCCAATCCGCAACGACTGCATGTTCATCACCGCCTCCAAGGGGTACGGCAGGCACGGCAAACGGCGCACCCGCTCGGTGCATTGACTCTAGCCCGCGGGTGTTTGGAGCCGCCCAAGGAAAAACACCGCCCTGAGGGGCGGTGTTGGGTGGGTCGCCGACGCGCGGCTGCCTTTACAGGCCGGCTGCGGCCCTGAGGGCCGCGGCCTTGTCGGTGCGTTCCCACGTGAACTCGGGCTCTTCGCGGCCGAAGTGCCCATACGCCGCCGTCTTGGAATAGATCGGTCGCAGCAGGTCCAGCATCTGGATGATGCCCTTGGGGCGCAGGTCGAAATGCTCGTGCACGAGCGCCGCGATCTGGTCGTCGGGGATGACGCCGGTGCCTTCGGTGTAGACCGTCACGTTCATCGGGCGCGCCACGCCGATGGCGTAGGCGACCTGGATCTGGCACTGGCGCGCCAGGCCGGCGGCGACGATGTTCTTGGCGACATAGCGCGCGGCATAGGCGGCGGAGCGGTCGACCTTGGACGGGTCCTTGCCCGAGAAGGCGCCACCGCCGTGCGGGCAGGCGCCGCCGTAGGTGTCGACGATGATCTTCCGGCCCGTCAGGCCGCAGTCGCCCTGCGGGCCGCCGATGACGAAGCGGCCGGTCGGGTTGATCAGGTACTTGGTGTCGGCGGTCAGCCAGGCCTTGGGCAGCACCGGCTTGATCAGCTCTTCACGGATGGCCTCGTAGAACTCGTCCGTCATGCGGTCGCCGAGCGAGTACTCGGGCGCGTGCTGGGTGGACAGTACGACGGTGTCGATGCTGTGCGGCTTGCCGTCCACGTAGCGCATCGTCACCTGGCTCTTGGCGTCAGGGCGCAGGAAGGGCAGGCGGCCGTCCTTGCGCAACTGGGCCTGGCGCTCCACCAGCCGGTGCGCGTAGTAGATCGGCGCGGGCATCAGCTCGGGCGTCTCGTCGCAGGCATAGCCGAACATCAGGCCCTGGTCGCCCGCACCGGTGTTCAGGTGGTCGTCGGAGGCGTGGTCCACGCCCTGGGCGATGTCGTTGCTTTGCTTGTCGTAGGCGACGAGCACCGCACAGCCCTTGTAGTCGATGCCGTATTCGGTGTTGTCGTAGCCGATGCGCTTGATGGTGTCGCGCGCGACCTGGATGTAATCGACGTGCGCATTCGTCGTGATTTCGCCAGCGAGCACCACCAGGCCGGTGTTGCACAGCGTCTCGGCAGCCACGCGGCTGCGTGGGTCCTGCTCGAAGATCGCGTCCAGGATGGCGTCCGAGATCTGGTCGGCCACCTTGTCAGGGTGCCCTTCAGAGACAGATTCGGACGTGAAGAGAAAGTCGTTCGCCACTTTTAAACTCCGGTTGCTTGTGATCGGCGTTGCCGTCGCTCCAGGAGGGTGCGGCGAACGCTTTAGCAGGATTTGTGAATCGCCCCGCAAGTAGTTCAGTAACTCGGCGATGCGCCAAGTATAGAAAACATGGGCTGGGTCTTCCGCTTTTTATCCCGATTTCCGCTGGCGTTATTGCACGCTTTGGGCGCCGCGCTGGGGTGGCTGGTCTATTTCGCGTCTCCCACCTACCGGCGCCGCTTCAAGGCCAACGTGGCGCAGGCCGGCGTGGCGTGGGCCGAGGCACGGCCGGCGATCGCGGCGGCGGGGCGCATGGCGGCGGAGCTGCCGTGGCTGTGGGTGGCCACCCGCGGCCAGCCGCTTGGCGACAAGCTGCGCTGGGACGGCGGCGAGCTGATCGCGGCGGCCCTCGAACAAAAGCGCGGCCTCGTGATGCTGACGCCGCACATGGGCTGCTTCGAGATCTGCGCCCAGGCGATCGCCGAACGCTTCACGACGCCCGAGGCCCCCATCACCGTGCTCTACCGCCCGGCGCGCCAGGCTTCGCTGCGTGACGTGATGGCCGGTTCACGCGAGCGGCCGGGCCTCGCCACGGCGCCGGCGTCGTTGGCGGGCGTGCGCCAGATGATCCGCGCGCTGCGCAAGGGCGAGGTCATCGGCCTGCTGCCCGACCAGGTGCCGCCCGACGGCCTGGGCGTGTGGGCGCCGTTCTTCGGGCGCCCGGCGTACACGATGACGCTGGCGGCGCGCCTGGTTCAGCAGACCGGCGCGGCGCTGCTGCTGATCTGGGGTGAGCGGTTGCCGGGCGGGCAGGGCTTTGTCGTGCACGTGCTGCCGGCGCCGCAGATTGCCAAGGAAGCGTCGGCCGAGGAAGCCGCGGCGGCCGTCAACGCCGCGATGGAGAGCCTGATCCGCCGCGCGCCGGGGCAGTACCTGTGGGGCTACCACCGCTACAAGTCCCCGCGCGGGCTGGACATCGGCGCGGCGCCGCCTACCGCGCAAGGCTGAGCCGGGCCTCCAGCCCGCCGCCCTCGCGGGGCAGCAGTTCCAGCGTCGCGCCGAGCGCCTGCGCCAGACGCTGGGCGATGGCCAGGCCCAGGCCGGTGCCGCCGCTGTCGCGGTTGCGCGAGGCCTCCAGGCGCACGAAAGGTTGCAGCGCCGCCTGCAGTTGTGCCGTCGGTATGCCGGGGCCGCGGTCGAGCACGGCGATGCGCAGCACAGCGTCGCCCGGCGTGACGACCAGTTCGGCCGCACCCGCGAACTTGACCGCGTTGTCGAGCAGGTTGCCGACGATGCGGCGCAGCGCGCGCGGCCGCGTCATGACGGGCGGCAGCGACGCAGGCGCCTCGAAGCTGACCGCCTGGCCGGCGTCCTGCGCGTCGCAGGCCAGGCCGTCCAGCAGCGCGATCAGGTCGACGGCCTGCGGCGCCTCCTCGGCCGCGTGCGCGCTGGCGGCGTAGTGCAGGCCCTCGGCCACCAGGCCGCGCATCTCGTCGATGTCGGCCATCAGCTTGTCGCGGGCTTCGTCGTCGGCCAGCAGTTCGCTGCGCAACCGCATGCGGGTCAGCGGCGTCTGCAGGTCGTGCGTGATGGCGGCGAGGATCTGGGCGCGCTCGCGCAGGTGCCCGGCAATGCGCGCCTGCATGGCGTTGAAGGCGCGCGCGGCGGCGGCCACTTCGCGCGGGCCGGCCTCGTCCAGCGGCGCGGTGGCCGGGTTGTCGCCGAGCCGCCCGGCCGCGTCGGCCAGCCGGCGCAGTGGCCGGGTGGCCAGGCGCACCGCCGCCGCGCCGCACAGGGCCAGCACGACGATCTGAATGGCCAGCAACGCCAGCGTCGCGCCCGACAGCATCAGCCGCGGCGGCGGCGCACGCAGCGTCAGCGGCGCGCCGTCGGCCAGCTTCAGCGCAAAGACCAGTTCGCCATCGGGCCGCGCGCCGTATGCCCTGACGCGCGCGGCACCAAGCTCCTGGCCGATGGCCTGGGCCAACGCGCTGGCCGTCTCCGAGGGGGCGAAATCGGCCGGTGCCGCGCCCAGTTCGTAGCGGTAGTTGGCCCGCGCCAGCTTCGGCAGCCAGCCCGCGCGCTCGGCCTCGGGCAGCCGCTCCAGCACGGCCACGGCAGTTGCCACGTCACGGCCGAGGTAGGTGGTCATCATGCGGCCCATCGCCTCGCGGCGCTCGTGCAGCCAGGCCAGGCTGGCCAGGCCGTAGGCCAGCAGCAGGCCGGCGACGAACAGGCCGACGATGCGCGCGGCCAGGCTCATTCCACGGCCTCGACGGTCGCGCAGAACACATAACCCTCGTTGCGCACCGTCTTCACGAGCCGCGCCTCCTTCGCGTCATCGCGCAGCCGGCGCCGCAGGCGGCTCACCAGCAGGTCGATGGAGCGGTCGAAGGGGTCGGCGTCGCGGCCCTGCGTGAGGTTGAGCAACTGGTCGCGGCTGAGCACGCGCTGCGGATGGTCGAGCAGCGTGCGCAGCAGCCGGTATTCGCCGCCAGTCAGCGGCACCAGCGTGCCGGCCGCATCGAGCAGGTGGCGCGCCGTCGTGTCCAGCACCCAGTCGTTGAAGGCCAGCCGCTTGGCCTGGCGCTGCGGTGTCAGGCGCGGCGGCAGCTGGCGCGTGCGGCGCAGCACGGCGCGGATGCGCGCCAGCAGCTCCCGCGTGGCGAATGGTTTGGCGAGATAGTCGTCGGCCCCCATCTCCAGCCCCAGCACGCGGTCGGCCTCGTCGCCGCGCGCGGTCAGCATCAGGATGGGCAGCGGCTCGGCCTCGCGGGCGCGCAGGTCGCGGCACAGGCTCAAGCCGTCCTCGCCCGGCAGCATCAGGTCCAGCACGACGAGGTCGATCTGCTCGGCGGCGAGCACGGCACGCATCTCGCGGCCCTGGGTGGCGGTGCTGACGCGGTAGCCGGCGGCGCGCAGGTAGTCGGCCAGCAGCGCCAGCAGCTGGCGGTCGTCGTCGACGAGCAGCAGGTGGTCGGGGCGCGGGTCCATGGGGCCGCACCATAGCCGACACCCCCGGCCGATTTGTATCGCTCTTTGTCTGCGCCGGCGCCGCGTGTCGGCCGGAGACACATCGACATTCCGGCGATACCGCGGCCGCCTGCAATGGCGCCTCCTTCCATTCGAACGAGGTGTCCCATGCGAACCGCTCTTCTTCTCGCCGCCGCCCTGCTGGCCAGCGGCATCACCCGTGCCGACGCGGACCCGCGCGGCCTGTGGCTCACGGCCAGCGGCAACCTGGAGGTGCGCATCGAGCCTTGCGGCGCGGCGCTGTGCGGCAAGGTGGCGCGCGTCATCGCCAACCAGTCCATGAGCCGGCCCGGCGAGGCGATGGCCGATGGCGCCCAGCCGGCGCAGCAGGGCATGGGCATCCTCAGCGGCTTCCTGCCGTCGGACACCGTCACGGCGCCGGACGGCCAACGCCTGGCGACCGAATGGCGCGGCCGCATCTTCAACCGCGAGAACGGCAAGACCTACGACTGCCTGATGTCCATTGGCGCAGCCGGTGAGTTGAAGCTGCGCGCCTATGTCGGCCTGCCGCTGTTCGGCAAGACGCAGGCCTGGCAGCGCGTCGCGGAGGCCACGCAATGACCGCGCTGCTGCCCTTGACGGCCGCGTTCGGCGCCGGCCTCGCCACCGTGGCCAGCCCGTGCGTGCTGCCCCTGCTGCCCGCGCTGCTCGGCAGCAGCTGGGGCCGGCCCGACCCCTGGCGGCCGCCGCTCATCGTGCTGGGCTTCATTGGTGCCTTCAGCGCGCTGGCACTGGCCTTCAGCGCGTCGGCCACGGCGCTGGGGCTGTCGGCCGGTGCCGTGCGCGACGCCGCCGCGGTGCTGCTGCTGGCGATGGGCCTGCTGCTGCTGTGGCCGGCGCTGTGGGGGAAGCTGTCGCTGCCGCTCGGCCGCGTGGCGGACGTGGCGCAGCGCGTTGGCCAAGGCGGCGGGCGGCTGGGTGCGCTCGCGCTCGGCGCCAGCCTGGGCGCGCTGTGGACGCCTTGCGCCGGCCCGGCGCTCGCCACCATCCTGGCGCTCGTGGCCAGCGCGGCGGACCCCGCGCAGGCGGCCGGGCTGCTGGTCGCCTACGCGGCCGGCGCGGGCGGGCCGATGCTGGCCGTGGCCTATGGTGGCCAGCGCCTGGCGCAGCGGCTGCGCAGCTGGGCCGGCGCCGCCGCGCGGTTCCGCCAGGCGCTGGGCGTGCTCATCATGGCGCTGGCTGGCGCCAGCCTGGCCGATGTCAGCTCGGCCTGGGTGGCGGCGCTCACCGGCCCGGCGGCGTCGGCCCAGACGCAGGTCGTCGGCAAGCCCGCCCCCGAGCTGAGCGGCACTGGCGCCTGGCTCAACAGCCCGCCGCTGAAGCTGCAGGACCTGCGCGGCAAGGCGGTGTTGATCGACTTCTGGACCTGGGACTGCGTCAACTGCCTGCGCAGCGTGCCCGTCGTCGAGCGCCTGCACCAGCGCTATGCGGCACAGGGCCTGGTCGTCGTCGGCGTGCACACGCCCGAGTTCGCGCACGAGCGGCCGCTGGACAGCGTCAGTGCCGCCGTCAAGCGCCTGGGCCTGCACTACCCGGTGGTGCAGGACAACGACTACCGCATCTGGCAGTCGTTCGGCAACCGCTACTGGCCCGCGGCGTGGCTCATCGACAGGCAAGGCCGGGTCGTCTACCGCCACGAAGGCGAGGGCGGCGAGGCGGAACTTGCCGCCGCGATCGAGAAGGCCCTGGCAGGCCCTCCCTGATAATCGGCCGCATGAGATTGCGCTTCACCAAGATGCACGGCGCGGGCAACGACTTCGTCGTCATCGACGCGACCCGCGAGCCGTTCGCGCTGAGCCGCGAGCAGATGCGCCTGCTGGGCGACCGCCGCTTCGGCGTCGGCTGCGACCAGATCCTCGTCATCGAGCCCAGCACCGACGCCGGCGCGGACTTCCGCTACCGCATCTTCAACAACACCGGCGACGAGGTGGAGCACTGCGGCAACGGCTCGCGCTGCTTCGTGCGCTTCGTCGTCGATGCCGGGCTGACGGACAAGCGCGAGATCCATGTCGACACGATGAACCGCCGCCTGCTGCTCAAGCTGCAGGACGACGGCCGCGTGACGGTGGACATGGGCCCGCCGGTGTTCGACCCCGCGGCGCTGCCGTTCGACACCCGCGGGCTGCAGCCGCGACTGGAAAACGGCTTCGCGCTGTGGCCCGTGCAGGGCGTGGAGGTCGGCGTCGTGTCCATGGGCAACCCGCATGCGGTGCAGCGCGTCGACGATGTCGAGGCCGCGCCGGTGCTGACGCTGGGCCCGCTGATCGAGCGCGATGCGCGCTTTGCCAAGCGCGTCAACGCCGGCTTCATGCAGGTGCTGGCGCGCGACCGCATTGCGCTGCGCGTGTACGAGCGCGACGCCGGCGAGACGCTGGCCTGCGGCACGGGCGCCTGCGCCGCGGTGGTGGCCGGCATCCGCGCCGGCTGGCTGGACGCGGCGGTGGAAGTGCAGACCCGCGGCGGCCTGCTGCGCATCGAATGGGCCGGTGGCCAGAGCCCGGTGCTGATGACCGGCCCCGCTGTGAAAGTTTTTGACGGAGAGATCACGCTGTGAGTTCCAACCCGGCCGCCGACGCGGTGCAAGGCATCACCGAAACCGACATCGCCAACTACCTGGCGGCCACACCCGGCTTCTTCGAGCGCCACGCGGCGCTGCTGGCCAGCGTGCAGCTGCAGCATCCGCACGGTGCCCGCGCCGTGTCGCTGCAGGAGCGCCAGGCCGAGATGCTGCGCGACAAGATCAAGGGCCTGGAGATGCGCATCATCGACATGATCCGCAACGGCCAGGACAACGTGGCCATCGCCGACCGCCTGCACCGCTGGACGCTGGCCGTCATGCGCGCCGCCGGCACGCCGGCCGAGCTGCCCGAGGTGCTGCTGTCCGAGCTGCGCCACCAGTTCATGATCCCGCAGGCCAGCCTGCGCCTGTGGGGCGTGGCGCCCGAGCACGAGACGGCCGAGTTCGCGGCGTCGGTCAGCCCCGACGTGCGCAGCTTCGCGTCCAGCCTGAGCCAGCCGTACTGCGGCGTGAACTCGGGCTTCGAGGCGGCGCGCTGGCTGGGCCTGTCTGAGAGCGGCGGCACGGCGACGTCGCTGGCGCTGATCCCGCTGAGCCAGCCCAACGCCAACGAAGGCAAGCCCTTCGGCCTGCTGGTGCTGGGCTCGCCGGACCCGACGCGCTACACGGCCGAGATGGGCACGGACTTCCTGAACCGCGTGGGCGAGATCGCCAGCGCCGGTCTGGCGGGCTTGTTGGCCGCATGAGCGGGCTGCTCGCGGACTACGAGGAGTTCCTGCAGCACGCCCGCGTGCAGCAGCGCCTGAGTCCGCGCACGCTGCGCATCTACACGGACGGCCTGGAGCGCCTGCAGGCCATGCTGGCCGAGACGGCCATCGACGCCCGCACGCTGGGCATCGCCCAGGCCAGGCGCCTGGCCGCGCTGCTGCATCGCGAGGGCCTGGCGCCCAAGTCCATCGCGCTGCTGCTGTCGGTCTGGCGCAGCTGCTACCGCTGGATGGGGCTGCAGGGCCGCGTCGCGCTGAACCCGTTCGACGGCCTGCGTGCGCCCAAGGCGCCCAAGCCGCTGCCCAAGGCGCTGGGCGTGGACGACGCGGTGCAGCTGGCCACCTTCACGCCCGAGGCGCCGGCCGATCCGGTGCTGGAGGCGCGCGACCGCGCGATGGTCGAGCTGCTGTACGGCGCCGGCCTGCGCGCGGCCGAGCTGATCGGCCTGGACGTGCAGGCCAGTGGCAGCGCGGCCGGCTGGGTGGACCTCGAATCCGCCGAGGTGCACGTGCTGGGCAAGGGCGGCAAGCGCCGCAGCACGCCGCTGGGCAAGGCCGCGGCCGAGGCGCTGCGAAGCTGGCTCGCCGTGCGCCCGCAGCGCGCGGCGGCGGGCGAGGCAGCCTTGTTCGTCGGCGCGCGCGGCCACCGCGTGGCCGGGTCGACGCTGCGCAGCATGCTGTCGGCGCGCGCCGTGGCCGCCGGCACACCGGCCCACGTGCACCCGCACATGCTGCGGCACAGCTTCGCGTCCCACCTGCTGCAGTCCAGCGGCGACCTGCGCGCCGTGCAGGAGCTGCTGGGCCACGCCCACATCACGACGACCCAGGTCTACACGCAACTGGATCACCAACACCTCGCGCGCATCTACGACGCCGCACATCCGCGAGCCAAGAAATGAGTTTTCGACTCGCCACGCTGGTGGCACTGGTGCCGGCCTGCGCGCTGGCCACGCCCGATGACGCCCCCTTCGCCAACCCGGCGCGGCTGAACACCGTGCGCCCCGCGGCCGTCGAGGCCAACTGGACGCGCATGAAGATGCCCGACGGCGGCCGCACGGCCTTCGCGTCACTGAGCTACCTGATGGCCTATGACGACGACTGGGGCTTCGGCCCCGGCTTCTACGGCACGGCCAAGGGCAACTACGGCGGCATCTTCACGGTCGGCTTTACCGGCCAGCGGCGCTGGCGGCTGTCGGGCAACACGCACCTGGCGGCCAGCCTGTACGTGGGCGCGGGTGGCGGCCTGTCCAGCCAGCAGATGCGCTTCGGCGGCGGCCTGATGCTGCGCCCCGAGCTGTCGCTGCGCACCGAGAACAAGGGCTGGTACACGGGTGTCGGCGTCTCGCAGATCCGCTTCCCGAGCGGCAACGTGAAGAGCGGTGTGGGCGTGGCGTTCACGGTGGGCCGCTCGATGGACTTCATCAGCTTCTCGCCCGACGACGCCGGCAAATCCGGCCGCGCGGGCCGGCGCTCGGGCCTGGGCTTCGACGAGATCACGCTGACCGGCGGCATGGAAAAGCCCCGCGCCTCCAGCCGCACGCGCGGCGGCACGCCGTACGCGGGCAAGGTCGGCAAGGCCGGCGCCGAGCTGCGCCAGTACATCGCCGACGGCAGCTGGTGGGGCGTCGAGGCGTCCGGCGCGGCCAAGGGCGGTGTCGACGGCTACATGGAAGTGCTGGGCCAGATCGGCCAGGACTGGGCGCCGTTCGGCACGCCGCGGCTGCGCATCGGCGGCCAGCTTGGTGCGGGCCTGGGCGGCGGCGGCAATGTCGACAGCGGCAACGGCTGGCTGCTGCGCGCCGGGCCGACGCTGCGCTGGATCACACCCTGGGGGCCGAGCCTGCGACTGGACGCCGGCGTGACGCATGCGCCCAGCGGCGCCTACACCGCGCCGTACGTGCGCGCCGCGTTGAGCATGCCGCTGGACCGCACGCCGACGCTGATCGCCGACGACCCGGGCGGCACGGTGCGCGTGCAGCAGCTCGGTGCCAGCGTCATGCACGTGCCGCGCATGCGCTTCAAGGACGGCCGCCAGGAGGCCGTCAGCCACCTGGCCGTGAACATGTCGCGCGAGTTCTCGCCGCGCTTCTACGGCACGGCGCAGGCCGGCAGCGCGGCGGCGGGCAGCGCGGGCGCCTATTCCTTCGGCCTGTTCGGCGTCGGCGTGCAGAGCGACCCGCTGTGGGGCCGCATGCGCGTCGGCGCCGAATGGCTGGTCGGCGCGGCCGGTGGCGGCGGCGTGAAGGTGGGCGGCGGCGCGGTGACGCAGGCCGAGGTGTGGGCGCAGTGGCAGGTCGCCGAGCGGCTGCGCCTGCGCGCGGGCGTGGGCCAGTTCCGCACCATCCGCGGCAGCGACCAGTCCACGCCGCTGTCGCACCTGCAGCTGAGCTACGCCTTCGGCACGCTGCAGCGATGAAAAAGGTCTCCCTTCGCCCGGGCAAGGAGCGCTCGCTCCTCAAGCGCCACCCCTGGGTGTTCGAGAGTTCCATCGCGCGCGGCGGCGGCGATTCGGGCGAGACGGTGCGTGTCGAGTCGGCCGACGGGCAGTTCCTGGCCTGGGCCGCGTTCAGCCCCAAGTCGCTGATCCGCCTGCGCGCCTGGAGCTTCGACGAGGCCGAGCGCATCGACGCGGGGTTCTTCCAGCGCCGCATCGAGCAGGCCATCGCGATGCGCGCGCGGCTCGCCATAGCGTCCGACGCCTGGCGGCTGATCCACGGCGAGGCCGATGGCCTGCCCGGTCTGGTGGTCGACCGTTATGGCGACACGTTGGTGGCGCAGTTCGGCAGCGCCGGTGCCGAGCGCTGGAAGACCGTCATCGCGGACGCGCTGCTGGCCGCGACCGGCCTCACGCGCCTGTACGAGCGATCCGACGCGCAGGCCCGCGAGTGGGAAGGCCTGCCCGTGCACACCGGCTGGCTGCGGGGTGACGGTGCAACTGCACTGACCATCCGCGAACACGAGTGGCAGCTCACGCTGGACGTCGCCGAAGGCCACAAGACCGGTTACTACCTCGACCAGCGCGACAGCCGCAGCCGCTTCGCCGATGCGGTGAAGCAGTACGGCGTGAAGACGGTGCTGAACTGCTTCAGCTACACCGGCGGCTTCTCGGTCGCGGCGCTGGCGGGCGGCGCGACGCAGGTCGTCAGCGTCGATTCCTCCGGCCCCGCGCTGGAACGCGCCAAAGCGCATGTCGCGCTGAACGGCTTCGCCGCGAACCGCCACGAAGCCTGGGACGCCGACGTCAACGCCACGCTGCGCCGCTGCTTGCAGGAGGGCCGGCGCTTCGACGCCATCGTGCTCGACCCGCCCAAGTTCGCGCCAACGGCAGCCCACGCCGAGCGCGCGGCCCGTGCCTACAAGGACATCAACCGGCTGGCCTTCATGCTGCTGAACGACGGCGGCCTGCTGTACACCTTCTCGTGCTCGGGCGGCATCTCGCCAGACCTGTTCCACAAGATCGTGGCGGGCGCGGGCCTGGACGCCGGCGTGGACGGCTACATCGTCGAGCGCCTGTCGGCCGCGGCCGACCATCCGCAGACGGTCTGCTTCCCCGAGGGCGACTACCTCAAGGGCCTGGGGATCCTGAAGCGGTGAACTGCCCCCGTGGGAACGGGGGCGGCCCGGCGCTCGGCCCGCTGTTAGCCGCGAGGCGTGGGAAGCGTGATGCGGGTGTCGAACTTGGCCCGCTTCACGCTGAAGAAGGCCTTGATGTTGCGCACGTTGGCGTCCTGGGTCAGCAGACGCTGCGTCAGCGCGTGGTAGGCCGGCATGTCGGCCACCTGCACGACGAGCACGAAGTCCGGCCCCGGCGACACGCGCCAGCATTGCTGCACGGCGGCTTCCTGCACGGCGCGCGCCTCGAAGGCGTCCAGGTGCTCGGCGCCTTGGCGGTCCAGCGTGATCTCCAGGATGGCCGACAGGCCGGCGCCCAGCTTGTCGGCCGACAGCAGGGCGACCCGGCGCTCGATGACGCCGGCGTCCGCCAGGCGCTTGACGCGGCGCAGGCAGGTGGCGGGCGACACGGCGATGCCGGCGGCCAGGTCCTGGTTGCTCAGTGAGGCGTCTGACTGCAGCGCGTCCAGCAGGCGCAAATCGATGGCGTCGAATTCATTCATTGATATTTAGATTTTGAATGAAAATTTCACTTGGAACCAGGAGGGAAATTTTCATTCATAATAATATGAAATTTGCACGCATATGCCAACTCGACCTGCCTAGCATGCCTGCTCCTCAAAGGAGAACCTCATGTGCGGCATCGTCGGCGCAGTCAGTCAGCGCAATATCGTCCCCATCCTCGTCGAAGGCCTGAAGCGGCTCGAGTACCGCGGCTATGACTCCTGCGGCGTGGCCGTGCACCAGGACGGCGGCCTGCGCCGCGCGCGCAGCACCTCGCGCGTGGCCGAGCTGCAGGCCCAGGCCGCCGAGGACGGTATTTCCGCCGGCACCGGCATCGCCCACACCCGCTGGGCCACGCATGGCGCCCCGGCGGTGCACAACGCCCACCCGCATTTCTCTGCCGGCCCCAACGCCAGCGCCGACAGCATCGGCCGCATCGCGCTGGTCCACAACGGCATCATCGAAAACCACGACGAGCTGCGCGCCGAGCTGAAGGCCCGGGGCTACCAGTTCAACAGCCAGACCGATACCGAGGTCATCGCCCACCTCGTCGACCACCTCTACAGCGGCGACCTGCTCGACGCCGTGCAGCAGGCCCTGCCGCGCCTGAAGGGCGCCTACGCCGTGGCCGTGTTCTGCCGTGACGAGCCGCACCGCGTCGTCGCCGCGCGCGAGGGCTCGCCGCTGGTGTTGGGCGTGGGCGAGCAGGAGAACTTCGTCGCCTCCGACGCGATGGCGCTGGCCGGCGTGACCAACCAGATCGTCTACCTGGAAGAGGGCGACGTCGTCGACCTGCAGCTGGGCCGCTACTGGCTCAGCCGCCTGGACACCGCGACCGGCCGCTACCAGGCCGTGCAGCGCGAGGTCAAGACCGTGCACGCCCACAGCGGCGCGGCCGAACTGGGCCCCTACCGGCACTACATGCAGAAGGAAATCTTCGAGCAGCCCACGGCCATCGCCAACACGCTCGAAGCCATCACCGGCATCAGCCCCGAACTCTTCGGCGACGGCGCCTACCGCATCTTCAAGGACATCGACAACGTCCTCATCCTGGCCTGCGGCACCAGCTACTACTCCGGCTCCACCGCCAAGTACTGGCTGGAGAGCATCGCCAAGATCCCGACCAGCGTCGAGATCGCCAGCGAGTACCGCTACCGCGACAGCGTGCCCAACCCGCGCACGCTGGTCGTCACCATCAGCCAAAGCGGCGAGACCGCCGACACCCTCGCCGCGCTGAAGCACGCCCGCGCCCAGGGCATGAAGCACACGCTGACCATCTGCAACGTCTCCACCAGCGCCATGGTGCGCGAGTGCGAGTTGGCCTACATCACCCGCGCCGGTGCCGAGATCGGCGTCGCGTCCACCAAGGCCTTCACCACCCAGCTCGTGGGCCTCTTCCTGCTGACGCTGGCGCTGGCGCAGACCCGCGGCCACCTCAGCGAAGACGACGAAGCGCGCCACCTGAAGGACCTGCGGCACCTGCCCGTGGCGGTGCAGGCGGTGCTGGCGCTGGAGCCCCAGGTCATTGCGTGGAGCGAGGAGTTCGCCCGCAAGGAAAACGCGCTCTTCCTCGGCCGCGGCCTGCATTACCCGATCGCGCTGGAAGGCGCGCTCAAGCTCAAGGAGATCAGCTACATCCACGCCGAGGCCTACCCGGCCGGCGAACTCAAGCACGGCCCGCTGGCGCTGGTGACGGCCGAGATGCCGGTGGTGACCGTGGCGCCCAACGATGCGCTGCTGGAAAAGCTCAAGAGCAACATGCAGGAAGTCCGCGCCCGCGGCGGCCAGCTCTACGTCTTCGCCGACGGCGACACGGCCATCGAGAGCGAAGCCGGCCTTCATGTCATCCGCATGCCCGAACACTACGGGGCGTTGTCGCCCATCCTGCATGTGGTGCCGCTGCAGCTGCTGGCGTATCACACGGCGTGCGCGCGGGGGACGGATGTGGACAAGCCGCGCAATCTCGCGAAGTCGGTCACCGTGGAGTGACGGCTAGGAGGCGTTGACTTTTTTGGTCGTATAAATAAAGATTGTCAGCGGAAAACAAAGGCTGTCAGCGTTCGATAGAGGATGATCTGACGGAAATAGGTCTGTCGGAGTTTGAATAGGGTCTGTCGAACATGTCCAACGAGACGGCTTCCGTTACAAGTTCGACCATGACGCGGAGGGCCCCGAGTGGGGCCCTCACGCTTTGTGCTGTTGTCGGCGCGCAGAGCGCTGAGGTTCAGCGATTACCCGGTCAACCCACTGCTTGACGACCGCCCAGTCGAATCTCGAACTAAGGGCACCAGTGCACTTGACCATGGCGGATCCAGAAGTGCGATTGACAGCCGTCACGCAACCACACTGAAGGGGTCAAGGATGGGCGACCTTTCTGGTCCAGGACCAGATCCCAGCGCGGTGCCGCCTCTTTGATCAGTAACAGTTCGATCTTCCTGCCGCAACCGCAAGGGCACCGCATCCCTACACACCAATCTTCATCGTCGTCCCGCGCCAGCACGAGGGCCCTGAACGGCAGCCTCGGAGGCAGGCTGTCTCCACTGAGCACCTGAAGACGGCGAGCCGGCGCCACGAAGTCGAACAGCCTCAGCAACAGCCTCTTGGCTTTCATGCGATTGCCTTCGACTTCGGCGCGCGAAGGGCGGGTAGCCCCAGGAGCGGCTCCGAGTCGCCGCGTGCGAACTGCGGGTTGGTCGTCGTCGGGAACGACTCAACCGGGAAGAATTCCTCTTCGTTTGCAGCGAGGCTGAACCGCGTTCTGGCGTACGCAGCGTTGGACTCATGGCGAAACGGGTAGGCCCGCGCGATGAACTCCATCACGCATGCGGATGCCGCCCTCATGTTCAGCGCAATGACTGCTGGCGCTTCTTCGGTGACGCCGCGTAGATAGCCGGCCTGCATCTCTTCCCTGTGTGCATCCGGTGCTGTGCGCCGCAGGTACTCCGCGCGCAGCGAGGCGGGATCGTAGACCCCACGATCTTGAAGCGTCGGGCCGCCCGGGTGGACGTAGTCGATTCGCCCGCAGGCGTCAGCGATAGCTAATCCTCCCATCGTCCTTCTGGTGGGAATCGAGACCCCTACGTCGAACAGCGGGATCAAGAAGCTGGCGGCCAAAAGATCTGCGATCTGTCGGGCATCAAGGGTGTCTACGCACGAGAACATCACGTCGGCTTGGCTGGCGCACAGCACTGCTTCGCGTGTCGAGATTGACGCGTTCACTGGTACGGCGACCCCCTCACCCCTGTAGCTGGTCACAGCTTCAGCAAACGCGACGACCTTCGATCTCTGAGCCTTGGCGTCCGCCAATGTCGAGTTGACGATTCGATTCAGGTTGCGCGGTTCGATCTTGTCGAAGTCGATGAGGATCACCTGGCCGAATCCAAACCGCGCGAGTTGCTCCGCGACAAGCGAGCCCGTCCCAGACACACCGATGACGCAGGCACTGAGGCGACCGAGCTCTTGGGTCGCCTCGCTGGTGAATGCTGTTGGTCGGGGGCTGAACTTCCTGTCGGCCCAGTGCCAGGTGAGCTCATCACCGGCAACCATCACAGACTCGACCGAGATCGGTGACAAGTCCTGCCGGTAAAGACGCGCCAACACGGCGCCATCAGGGGTCATGATCGCTGTGCCGTGTAGACCGCCAAGCGCTTGAAAGAGACTGGTCACCGTCAACAGATCGCTTCGGTCGTCGTGCCGAGAAAAGCCGAACAGACCACCGGGATGCGAGTGGGTCAGCACCAAAGAGAGGCCATCAGCTTCCGCCAAGTCGATGGCCTCTTCGATCGCGGACCCCGGCCAAACCAGGTAATCCGAGCGCCGCTCCTTGCAAGCAGAATGCGGCACCAACAAGACCTGCTTCACGAGCAGGCGCACTCGTGGGCCAGGAGTCCGAGCGCAGAGCAAGATGGCGGCTGCCTCAAGACCATCGCCTGGAAAGAGGTGATCTCGCAGTTTCCGTTGGTCTGCATTGGTGATCGTCAGGTTGGTGGGCGGGTTCATTGCTGCACCTCTTTGGCCAGCGCCGACTCGACCAAGGCAAGGTGGGTCACGACGTTGTCGGAGTCCGGTCGCCACTGCCAGGCATCGGACCGATGGCGTGACCACCGCTGGTAGGACTGGCCACAGATGGCCTCCTGTACCTGCGTGCACTCAAGCGCTTGACCACTGTTGAGCGCGAGACTCGGGAAGACATAGAACATGTCGATTTGCGCCCCGGGGTAGGTCGGCGGCACTTCGAGGGCCAAGGTGACCTGCTGTTGGTTGTAGCCCGCGGGAACCGAATATCCAAAGATCCGCAGCCAGCGCCGCTGGTTGTCGAGCACCGTCTCCCACTGGGTAAAGTGCTCGTCGAGGAAGCGTTCGTCAACGTCCAGCAACAGGAAGTCACGGCGAAGAGCTTGTGCTGCTTCACCGTTGCTCACGTCTTTCGGGGTCAAGCGAATCTTTTCGATGCCGGGCGCCCGCAAGTCAACGACCGAGGTGAGTTCCAGCTCCTGCTTCGGTTGCCCGGCTACCTTGAGGAAGATGTGCCAGCCTTGATTGGTGTCAAAGCCCGCTTGGCGCATCGCATCACTGACAACGATCGTGGGAGTAGCCACCTCGAGGCGGACGCCCTGAATGTTGAGGATCCAAATGGGGGCTCGGCTGTAGAAGGCTTCGACCCCTGCATGGCCGAGATCGACCAAGTCGTGGTCTTCGACGACAACGTCAGCCTTGTCCTGACGCTCCAAGTACAGGAGTTTGTCCGCCTGAACGCCGCCGAGGTGGCGCAGGATGCTCCCGGAGATCCGCTGCACTGGCCAATCGATGCGCTTGCCATCAATCGTCAGCCTATACGAGCGGTCGGTGACGACCACAACGAACCGGCCGCCGGGTTGCGGAACGCCCACCACTTCGGTCGGGCGAATGTCTTCCAGTTCGCCGTTGGCCAGCAGGTGGAGAACGGTGACCACCTGGGCATCGCTGTAGCCTGCTGCGCTGGCAATTTGCGCCCCGGTGGGGGTGTGGTCCGCCAGAGGAACAGGCTTGAACACGAGGTCGAGGCCAGCGACCTCGATGAAGTGCCCATCTTGGGCAGGAGGGAAGGTGTTTGCGTTGGGCATGGGTGCCCCTTTCGTAAAGCGAAATGAACGTTTTTCCGTGACTGGTCAGCCACGAAAGACCACAGACATCGCTTGGGAGCCTTGACTGGGGGCTCCGACGCAAACACACTCTCAATCGCCAAACCGAGTCGGGCGTTCGCGTCAGATTCACCCCTAAGGGCAAGCTCTCAAGCTTGCCCTTTCCTATTTGTACGGCAGCATTTGTTGCGCCTCCTTTCTTACTGGCAGGCCAGTTGGTTGTTGAACAAGTCGGAGACCTTGCCAGCCGAGCTGATCAGGTTTGACAGCAAGCGCCAGTTCTCCGTCTCCTTGCGAACTCGCCCGGCGATGATGGCTGGATGAATCTGTAGTTGCCGCGCCAGGTCGACCGCGTCCTCGGTGGAGTGGCTGATCCTGACTGGGGCATTGACCCAGGCGGCCTCCGGAATCAAGGCTTCTCCGGCCTCTCGATCGGCCTCCAGCTCTTGATCGCTGGTTCGAGTCTTGTCGTCCAGGTTGTCCGCAATGCACGGATCCGACGCAGTCAAATGCCGCTGGACGTGGATGAGTTCGTGCAGCAGGGCGAACCAGAAGTTGTCGATGCGGTCGTGCCGAAGCGTCAGCGCAACGATCGGCGCTTCGCCGTCCAGCATGGCCGCCCCGTCAAGGTAGGTCTTGTCGAAGTGCCGCTCAAAGACCAACGCGATGCCATGGTTGGAGAGGTACTCCTGAGCCAGCAGAGGGCCGGACTCGAAGGTCGACAGCCGGGTCAGGTTGCGGATCCACTCTGACGTGATGACGCCGTGCTGATACGCGCCTTTGAGAGCCATGGCGCGTGCCTTTCGCAGCACGCAGGCTTGCCAGACCTTGAACGCGTACTCGTCCATGGTGCGGGCCCCTGTTTGATGAAGCGTCGCACGCATCATGACCGGCTGTCCGCCCAGGCCTGACGCGCACCGAAAGAAGCCCGTCACCAGTTCTTCTGCGTATTCCTTCAAGGACTGCAGCGGCCGCTTGTTCGGCCCGAAGAGACCACGTTCCTGCATCTCGGCCAACGGGAACTTCGTGTAGTCCACCGTCGAATCAACCGACAGCTCTTGCCCTTCGCCGATCAGCACGTCAGCCGGTATGCCCAGGCCTGCGTGCAGCCGGCGGATCATCGCCAGGCTCAACGGACGCTTGCGGCTCAGTACCTCGGAGACCTTGGACATCGAGCCGATGTAGGGCACGAGATCCTTGTGTGCCAGCCGCTGTTGATCCATCCGGAACAAGATGGCGTCGATTGGGTCCGGCGGCGTCGGGGGGAACTTGGTCTGTTCGTACGACTGGATGAGCAGGGCCAACAGCTCCAACTCAGCCTCTTCGGCGGATCCCACTGCGAGGTCCATGTCCATCAGCTCAGACAGCCGAGCAACGGCAACGGCGTGATCGCCGTCCGTCTTCAGTACTCGAATCTGCGTGCTCATGTTGTTCTCCTGGTGTCGAGGGTCTTTGGGGCTCACTGGCCGAAGTTCTTCTTGTCGTACTCGGCGTGTGTGCCGCCCCACTCGATCATGACGATGCCGTTCTGAAAACGGACTTTGACAACCAGCCGGTAGCTGTTGCCCTTGATGTTGAAGATGACCCGGTTGCCACCCAAAAAGCTTGCTGAGGCGTAGCGGTCCTTGATGTCCTGCGGGGATGACCAAGTCGCGCCCTCCACTTCCTTGCGCCAGGCATCCAGCGCTCCCCGAGCATCTGCATGGGCCGCCTTCAGCTCCTCCAAGATGGGTATGTTGACTAGTTGCATAGGCCTCGATTTGGCCCCCCGGCATGGTTCAATTGTGACTTCCCAAATGGGGAAGTGTCAAGAGTTCCCTTTTTCACGTTGGTTGCCTCCTTATGTTGTTGTAAGAGTCTCTTTTAGTGCGTCATCGCTAATGCTGCGTGCGAAATCGACGTTTGCATCCTAGCATGATCGCGCTAAGATGTGCAACATGAACGATGCCGCATTGAAAATGAAATTGGGCGACCTGGCGCATATCCGCGCCGGACACCCCTTTCGGGGCGCGGTTGAGGCGTTTCCTGAGGGGGCGGTCGCCGTTGTCCAGATGAAGGACATCCTGCCTGGCGAGGGTGTCGACTGGTCGTCAGCGGTCCGTACGGAACTGGTGGGGCGTAAGGAGCCGGACTGGCTGAGCGGTGGCGACCTCCTATTCGTGTCTAGGGGCAGTCGGTACTTCGCGGTGTGCATTGATTCGCCACCGGCGCCTGCTGTCTGCGGGCCGCACCTGTTCCACCTGACGGTCAAGGCTCGCGAGCGGCTGATGCCGGCATTCCTTGCCTGGATGGTTGGGCAGGGCCCGGTGCAACGTCAGCTCCAGCAGGCGGCCTCCGGATCGCTGCAACTCAGCGTGACCCGGCAAGCGCTCGAGGCACTCGAGATCCCGCTGCCACCGCTTGCGACCCAAAGGTTCGTCACAGATTTGGCTGCGGCGGCTGCTCGTGAGCGGGCCGTTCTGACTGCCCTGATCCAAAACCGCGAGCTGCAGCTTGAGGCGCTCGCCTCCGCCCTGGCCAGCGGACAACCCATGAATCTCACCTGAGGGTACCGATGACTGAAATCACGAACGTCAGCCAAGACGACATCAACGCCGCTGTCTGGAACGCCTGCGACACCTTCCGCGGCACTGTCGACCCAAGCATCTACAAAGACTTTGTGTTGACGATGCTGTTCTTGAAGTACGTCTCGGACGTCTGGCAAGACCACTACGACGGCTACAAGCAGCAGTACGGTGATCACCCGGAGCTGATCGCCGAGATGCTCAAGAGCGAGCGCTTCGTCCTGCCCTCTGACGCGAGCTTCTATGCCCTGTACAACCAGCGGCACAGCCCTGGCAACGGCGAGCGCATCGACAAGGCTCTGCACGCCATCGAAGAAGCCAACATCACCAAGCTGCGCGATGTGTTCCAGGACATCAGCTTCAACTCCAACAAGCTGGGCGACGAGCAGCAGAAAAACGACATCCTGCGCCACCTGCTGGAGGACTTTGCCAAGCCCGAACTGGACCTGCGCCCCAGCCGCGTTGGCCAGCTCGATGTGATCGGCAACGCCTACGAGTTCCTCATCAAGAACTTCGCCTCGACCAGCGGCAAGAAGGCCGGCGAGTTCTACACGCCGCCCGAGGTCTCAACTCTGATGGCACGGCTGATGGCGCCACAAGAAGGCGACGAGATCTGCGACCCGACCTGTGGCTCCGGCTCACTGTTGATGAAGTGCGGCCGACTGGTCCGCGAAGGCACTGGCTCGCGCAAGTACGCGCTCTACGGCCAGGAAGCGATCGGCAGCACCTGGGCTCTCGCCAAGATGAACATGTTTCTGCATGGAGAGGACAACCACCGCATCGAGTGGGGCGACACCATTCGCAACCCCAAGCTGCTGGACGGCACGATCAACCTGAAGCACTTCGACATCGTCGTTGCGAACCCGCCTTTCAGCCTAGAAAAGTGGGGCTTCGAAGGCGCCGACGCCGACAAGTTCAGCCGCTTCCGCCGCGGCGTGCCTCCGCGCACTAAGGGCGACTACGCCTTCATCCTCCACATGGTCGAGACGATGAAGCCAGGTTCCGGCCGCATGGCAGTGGTCGTACCACACGGAGTGCTGTTCCGTGGTGCGGCCGAAGGGCGCATCCGCCAGAGGCTAGTTGAGGAAAACTTGCTCGACGTCGTGATTGGCTTGCCCGAGAAGCTCTTCTACGGAACGGGCATCCCTGCCGCGGTGCTGGTGTTCCGCAAGTACAAGACAGACGACAAGGTGTTGTTCATCGATGCCAGCCGCGACTTCGAGGCCGGCAAGAACCAGAACCTGCTGCGCAAGACCGACCTTGAGCGCATCCTGGACACCGTCGCCACGCGCCAGCCGGTGGCGCGCTACGCGCATTTGGCCACGCCGGCCGAGATCGCCGAGAACGACTTCAACCTCAACCTCCCGCGGTACGTCGACACCTTCGAGGAAGAGGACGAGATCGACCTGATGGTTGTGAAGCGCGAGCGCGAGCTTCTCAAAGCAGAGCTGGCGCAGTTAGAGCATCAGATGGATGCCTACCTGAAGGAGCTTGGCTATGAGTAACGGCAAGCCTGTCGAGCACGGGGACGCGCGTGCGGCGAAAGCGAGAGCAGCTGGCGAGGACGACATTGCCGAACTCAAAAGGGCTCAACCACGGTGGGGAATGGAAGGGCGCAGTGATGCTGCCTGAGGGATGGCGATCCAGCACGATCGGCGCTGAAACGAGGATCCTGTCAGGCGGCACGCCCAGCAAGGAGAACATCAGCTTCTGGGGTGGCAAGTTCCCCTGGGTTTCGGCGCGAGACATGAAGACTATGTACTTGCGGTCGACCCTGCTTGGACTTACGGATGCCGGACGGGCTGCCTCGGCCGTTGCGCCAGCGAACGCCGTGCTCGTGCTGACCCGGGGCATGACATTGTTGAAAGACCTTCCCGTTTGCTTCATCCAAGAGGAGATGGCATTCAATCAGGACATTAAGGCCCTGCTCCCGAAGGGTACGTTGAACGCCCGATTCCTCGCGTATCAACTACTCGCCCGGAAGAACGAGATTCTTGACCTCGTAGACACCGCGGGCCATGGCACCGGTCGCCTTGATACCGAGTTGCTGAAAGACGTTGCATTGACCGTGCCGCCAGCCGATGAGCAGACACGCATTGCCGACGCGCTGTCCACATGGGATAAGGCAATCTCCAAGGCGGAGCAGCTTCTCGCGAACCGACGAGTGCAATGGCAAGGTTTGCTTGCACGTTGTTTGCACCTTCCAGCCGCCAATCCCGACGCACGAGGGTTGGCCGACAACGGGGGCTTCCCGCCCTCGGTACAGCCCGGAATCCCGAACCTGCCTCCCGCGCCGGCAGGGTGGTGTCGCACACCGCTTGGTCGCCATCTGACCGAGGTGCGCCGGCCCGCACCACTGACCCAGGATGAGACCTATCGTCTTGTGACAGTCAAGCGTTCGCGCGGTGGCGTCGAGTTGCGTGAGACCCTGGCCGGCCGCGAGATCAAGACACCAACGCAGTTCTATGTCCGCACCGGCGACTTCCTGATTTCTAAGCGGCAGATCGTGCATGGCGCTTGTGGCATCGTGCCTGCCGAATTGGACGGAGCGGTCGTCTCCAACGAGTACGCGGTGCTCAACAGCGACGGGCAGATCGATCTGCGCTTCCTGCGCTACCTATCCGAGTCGCGCTACTTCCAGCAGACCTGCTTTCACTCGAGCATCGGTGTGCACGTCGAGAAGATGATCTTCAAGACTGAGCGCTGGCTGAAGTGGCCGTTCAACATTCCACCGCTGCCCGTCCAACTGCGCATCGTGGAGGTGCTGGACATCGCGAGGCGAGAAGTGGAACTCATCGCTGCGCAGATCGAGCGGCTCAAGCAAGAGAAGACCGCGCTTATGGCCGACCTGCTTACCGGCAAGCGCCGCGTCCGTGTTCCTGCCGCCGAGACCACGCCATGACCGTCGCCGTCCCCAACTCGAAGGAGCAGTACGCCACACACCTTCCGGCGCTGCATCTGCTGTGCAACCTAGGTTGGAACTTCCTGACCACGGCCCAGGCGCTGGCACTGCGCGGCGGCACACGCGAGGTCATCCTGAGGTCGCGCCTGGTCGAGGTGCTACAGACCCGCCTCTACGAGTACAAGGGCCAGTGGTACCCGCTGTCTAGCAGCGGCATCGAGCAGGTCGTGCGGGAGTTGTCTGCCCTCAGCTTGGCTGAAGGGCTGCTGCCGGCCAACGAGCGGCTCTACAGCAAGCTGGCCTTAGGCATCACGGTCACGGAGTTCATGCCGGATGGCAAGAAGCACCAACCGACCATCGCAGTGATCGACTGGACGAGTGCTTCGGCGAACCGCTGGGACGTTACCGAGGAACTGGAGGTCTTGTCTGCGCAAGGCACACACCACCGGACGCCAGACGTGGTGGCCTACGTGAACGGTATCCCGTTGGTGGTGATCGAGGCCAAGCGTCCGGAGTCGGGCGGCGGCAGCCACCCCTCCAAGGCCATGGTCCAGGAGGGCATCAGCCAGCACCTGCGCAACCAGCGGCCAGACGAGATCCCCAACCTCTTCGCGTACGCCCAACTGCTGCTGTCCATCAGCCAGACCGAGGGGCGCTACGGCACCACCCACACCGCCGCCAAGTTCTGGGCCAAATGGCGTGAGGAAGAGTTCGACGACGCTCACCTGCAGGCCGTCAAGAACGCTCCGTTGTGTCCGGACGTCCGTGCCGCGTTGTTTGAAGGCAAGCCTGCATCACTCGCCACCTACTTCGACGCGCTCTGGAGCGCGCCGATGCAGGCCGCTGAGCAGGATCGGTTGCTGGTCAGTCTGCTGACGCCTTCACGCCTGTTGGAGTTTTTGAGGGGCTATGTGCTCTTCGACCGCAAGGTCGGCAAGATCGTCGCTCGCTATCAGCAATTCTTCGGCATCCGTGCCCTGCTGTCGCGCATCAGCCAGAAGAAGCCTGATTCTCAGGGCGGCGGCCGTGAGGGTGGTGTTGTCTGGCACACCACGGGCTCCGGCAAGAGCTTCACGATGGTGTTCTTGACCAAGGCACTGCTGCTGGTCGAGAGACTCAAGGAATGCCGGATCGTGGTGGTCACCGACCGCGTGGATCTTGAAACCCAGCTCTCGCGCAACTTCATGACGGGCGGGGCCTTCGGCTCCAGCATTGCCACGCAGAAGGATGGCGAGCGCAGCCGCACCCTTTCCGGTCGCGACCTGGCTCAGCGCATCGGCAAGGGGACCGAGCGGATCACCTTCACGCTCGTCCACAAGTTCAACACGGCGTCCAAGTTGCCCGAGTGTCGCAATGACTCGCCGGACATGATCGTGCTGGTCGACGAAGGACACCGAAGCCATGGCGGCGAGACTCATGAGCGGATGAAGAAGGCCTTGCCGAAGGCGGCTTACATCGCCTTCACGGGCACGCCGCTGCTCAAGGACGAGAAGACCTCCAACAAGTTCGGCCCCATCGTCCATGCCTACACCATGCAACGCGCGGTGGAGGACGAAACCGTGGCGCCGCTGCTCTACGAAGAGCGTGTGCCGGAACTGGACATCAACGAGGAGGCTGTCAACCGCTGGTTCGACAAGATCACCAGCAACCTCAGCGACGCGCAGCGCAGTGACCTGAAGCGCAAGTTCGCAAAGAAGGGTGCCATCTATGGCGCCGCCAACCGCATTGAGTTGATCGCGTGGGACATCGCGACCCACTTCAACGAGAACATCAAGAAGCTGGGTCTAGGTCTGAAGGGCCAAGTCGCGACTGACAGCAAGCTGGATGCGATCCGCTACAAGAAGGCGTTGGACGAGACAGGTCTGGTGACGAGCGCGATCGTGATCTCGGCACCCGACACCCGTGAAGGCAACTCGGAAGTCGACGAGGACACGCTGCCTGAAGTCCAGAAGTGGTGGAAGCAAGCCATGGCCACCTGTGGCAACGACCCCGAAGCCTATGAGAAGCAAGTCATCGGTGACTTTGGCACTGACGGAGCGCCGGATCTGCTGATCGTCGTGGACAAGTTGCTCACGGGCTTCGATGAGCCTCGCAACACGGTGCTGTACATCGATAAGCCGCTGAAGGGCCACAACCTGATGCAGGCGGTGGCGCGGGTGAACCGCCTGCATGATGCCAAGCGCTACGGCGTGCTGGTGGACTACCGCGGCATCCTGAAAGAGCTGGACACCGCCATTCGTGCCTATCAAGACCTCGAGTCACGCACGCAGGGCGGGTTCGACATCAAAGATCTGGAAGGGCTGTACCACCAGTTCAGCACCGAGTACAAGCGTCTGCCTGCGCTCCATGAGCAGCTGTGGTCGTTCTTCAAGTCGGTCACCAACAAGCTGGATCGCGAACAGTTCCGCCAGGTGCTCACCCCTCGCTTCGTGAAGGACGCCGATGGCACCGAGTACGACGAGCGTCAGAAGCTGCGCGACGACTTCTATGACGCGCTCACGGCTTTTGGCCTGTGCCTCCAGACGGCACTGTCCTCGCGGAGCTTTTTCGAGGACAAGAGCTTTTCGGAGGATCTGATCACTCGCTACAAGAGTGATCTTCGCTTCTTCACCGAACTGCGCCAAACGGCTCGCCGAGATGCCATGGAGACAGTGGACTACAGCGTCTACGAAGAGCAGATCCGCAAGCTGGTCGACAAGCAGGTCATCGGCACGGAGGTGCGAGAGCCTGACGGTGTGTATCTGGTCCACCAGCTGGGCCAGGAGAAGCCGGAGGATTGGTCGGAAGAGAAGACCCGCAATGAGACCGACATGATCCGGACCCGGCTGCGGAAGACCATCGAGCAAGAACTGGCTGAGGATCCGTACGCACAAAAGGTGTTCGGTGAGTTGCTTCGCCATGCGATCGCCGAGGCCGAGGCGATGTTCGACCACCCGCTGAAGCAATACGCCTTGTTCAAGTCGTTCGAGGAACAAGTGGCGTCGCGGGCAACGCCTGGTACGCCGGATGAACTGGCAGCCAACCCACATGCCAAAGCCTACTTTGGTGCCATGCGCTTGGTGCTGGGTGAAGACGGCTTTGCCGCTTTGGATTCCCAGGCCCTGGAGCGCTTGGTCCAGCAGTCCCTGGCCATCGACACCGTGGTCAGGGATGCAGTCGCTGAGAACTCGCTCAACCCACAGAACATCGAGGCAGCGATCCGCAAGGGGCTGCTGCCACTGCTGTTTGGCAGCCTGGGCCTGGACAACGCGAAGGAGGTGGTGGAACAAGTCATCCAGATCACTCGCATCGGCCTCAGCAAGGCGTGATCATGGAAGTGTTAGATCTTGATGGTCAGCACCGTGTGGCGTATGGTGATGAGCAGATTGCGTTCACGTTGCGCCGGCAATCCACACGCGTCGTTTCGCGGGTAGCGATCCACGTTGAGCCAGATGGACGCGTGCAGGTCGACGCGCCACCGGCAACACCGCTTGCCGATGTTCTGGCGGCTGTGCGCAAGCGCTCGCGCTGGATCAGTCAGCATGTCGCTGCTGCCAAGGCACGGATGGCGCATGTGCTGCCGCGCCAGTATGTGAGTGGAGAGTCCATCCACTACCTTGGCAAGCGGTATCGGCTCAAGGTTGTGGTTGAACCGGCGAGCGCTGCCGAGGCAAAGTTGCGTGGGGCGTTTGTGGTGGTGAATGTGCCCCGCCACGACGTCGATCAGATCAGGGCATGTATCGACACTTGGTACCGTGATCGGGCCCGCGAGGTCTTCGCGACACGCCTCGAGGTCGTTTCCGAGCCGTTGAGGTGGATTCTCCAACTGCCGTCGTTTCGCTTGCAGTTCATGACCCGCCAATGGGGCAGCTGCTCCCCATCAGGCCGACTGACTCTCAACCCTTGGCTGGTGGCTGCACCGCGCGAGGCCATCGACTACGTGTTGCTGCACGAGCTTTGCCATCTGAAGCATCACAACCACAGCCGTGCCTTCTACCAAGCCTTGGCGAGACATCTTCCCAATTGGGAGCGGATCAAATTGCGGCTGGATGAGCAGGCAGAGATATTCCTGCGTCGGTGAACTTCAGAGCTGGTCCGTTGCTCAGGATGGGTTGTAGTCCATGCCGCCGCGCAGTTCGTCGCAGCTGGCCCAGAGCTTGGAATTGAGGTCGGATTTCTTGATCGGCATTTGGTCGGACTGATTCGGATCCAGACTTTTGTGTCGTTAGGCTCTGCCCACAGTGTTGCTTAGGTGGGTGAGTGCATCGTAGATGCGCCAGGCTTGATCCAGTTTTTCCTCTGGCGATAGACGCTCCCGTCGAACTTTGGCTTGCCGCAGAGCTTCGGCGAATGCCACCGTGAAGCGGTCTCTATCTATGCGGAGCGGCGCGGCACGCAAACCTGTCAACAGGAATCGCACATCGACGCCGATTGACTCCATTGCAACGAGGGTCTCGGCTGCTGGCGAGCTTCGACCACTTTCGTACTGAATGACGCTCAGCCTCGAGCAGTTGACTGCGGCCGCGAGCCCCTGCTGCGTGAGGCCGAGGCGCGCCCGCTCGTCGACCAGACGCGCGCCAATGTCCCGTCGGATCTCAGCATTTCTCATTCAACAGGTAAAGAGTAATTTACAAATATAGGTATATAAATATAAACTACTCGCAGAATGCCGATGGCGGCGCTAGGAGTCGTGCACCAGTGGCCTGGAACAACTGCGCGGCTCCGCCACCAGGCTTGCGCAGAGTGAGCAGGTCAGCCCAGGAGGTGAGCCGTGATCCACGCGGAATTGATGCCAGATGAGCTAGCCCTGGGACTTCTGGGGCGACTGAGATCCTTGAATGGGTGGCAAGGCCACCAAAGGGGCATGGCAACTAGCCAGTTGCGCGATTCACTTGACGCTGAGGGCCTCGCCACCGAAGGTCTTAGCAATGCCGACTTGCTGGCGCTCGCGGCGGGAATCCCAACAGCTCAGTTCGTGCGCTTCCACACACTGTTGCCATTCAGGTTCGTTGCCTCTGACTTCGGTGCGCACGTTCCCTATGGATCGCCATGCAGCGCAGGCACAGAGCAGGTCTACGGGCTTGCGTTGCCAACGGGGCGGCTCTTTGCATGCCGGGCATGCGCGTCCGAGGATGTTGGCCGCTGGGGGTTCAGTTGGTATCGACGCTCACACCAAGTTCCCGGTCTGGAATGGTGCGAGAGGCATCGGATGACACTTTCGTGGATTGACGATGGAGATCCGAGCGGCGAGTTGCCGCACACTTGGTTTGAGCGGGGGGGAGTTCGCGAAATCTCCGTCAGGACTTTTGCCCTGCAATGCCAGAAAGGCGCCCTGCGACGCTATCTCTCAGTTTGCAGCGCACTCCTGGACAGGGCAGCGCCCGCCGACTCCAGGGCTCTGAACCGCAAGCTGATGGCGCGTGCCAGCGCGCTGGGCATGGGCGTCGACTCTGAAAAGCACGAATGCAAGCTCAAGACGGCGATATCAGCGTTTGCCGACCAGCATTGGCTGTCTGCGCACTTTCCGGATATCCAGAAGGGCGAGCGTCTTGCAGAGACGAGGCTGGGGCGCTTGCTGCGTGATCCAAGAGCCGTCGCGCAGGGCGCCGACTACGGCTTGGTCATTTCCTTGCTTTACGACGACGTAGATGAGGCAATGGACCTGCTGTTCGGGATTCGGAAGCGCGTCGGCGTGTCGATGAGTGCTGCGCGGCCAGATGCGTCGCGCCAACCCGCTCAAGGTGAATTGGTCATGACCAGCTGATGCCCTTCGTCCGTACGACGCCGGCGTGTGGCTTGCTTCAGTGCGGCTCCGGTGAGCGGCATGCGATCTAGCTTGCTGAGCAGGGGTTTCAAATCAGGCACTGCCTGACACAACGCGCCAATCGTGACTCGCTTGGGCGCGGTCTTGGCTGCGATCAAGAGGCAGGCCCTGGCAACCTGGCCTGCGTAATCCCTATCTCGCGCGTCCCAGTCGACTCGGGAGTGGTTTGACCTCGGTGCAGGCGGTTGCTTCTTGGCTTGAACTTCGAGCCAGGCGCGATCATTGCGGTAAAGCCAGGCGAAAGTTGCAGGCGCCATTCGTCGGATGTCTGTATAGGTCGCATGCGGATTCCGGGCCGCTATTGCAGCCCAATCGGCGCGGGCCCGACGCATCGCCTGCGTGAACCGAGCCCCGCGCCAGGCGTCAGCAAGTCCAATCTCTGTCCTGAGAGTGTTGGTCACCGTTTGAATCGAGATGCCACACGACTCGGCGATGACCGCTTTGTCAACGCCACGACGAAGAGCTCGAATGACCTGCTTACGCACGTCCGGCTTCAAGAGTTTTGGGCGTCGGTCTACTCTGACCGCTGCTTGGGCCGCCCAGGCCATGGCCGTGCCAGTGGCAATGCCGACAAACGCCGCTGCTGCGGTGACCGACATCCCGGCATCGATCCGGTTTAGAAGCTCTGCTCTGCGGGCATCTACCTTCGCCGAAGCCATGTTGGCGAGGTCGGGCGCGCTTGAGCCCCTTATGTGGTGTGGGACGGCAATCTTCGAGTCGGCACAGTAGGCGGCCCAGAAGGATTCCCATGTGCCGAACAGCGCTATCACCATTGCGAAATGTCGCAGTGGATGCGTACCCGTTCTAGGAGGACGCAGCAGACGGGCGAACTGCGCAATCGCTTCTTCCGGGCAGCTCGGCAGTGCTGACAGCTCTGGGATTGCTCGAAGCGGGGCCACCGCAGTCGCAAGCGCTTCGCCAAAGGTGGCTGTGCATAGGCGGCCGATACTGGATATCAGTCCTTGCTCGGCGGCAGCACTGCGATACGTCGACGCCAACCGAACGTCGTCGAAGTGAAATCCGTTGGGAAGCGCCAGAACCTGCTCACCGCAGGTGACAAGCTGTCGCCAAATCGGGTGTGCTGCCTCCGGCGGCCGTTCTGATACGGGCACCATTGACTTGAGATCCGGCAAATGCCAGAGGAATCGCCCGACCCCAGTAGCCTTAACCGTTGATCGAAGCAGCATCTGGTGGTGCCGTGGGCAGATCCAGGTGCTAGGAAGTTGGTGGACCAGCCTCCAATGCGGTGTGCCACCGACGGCTTGATCCTGGGCCATGCAGTCGGAGCACGCCTTGAGGGGGTGGTGGGCACGGAAGCGCGTCGCCAGCATCCCTAGCTGTCCCTTCAATGGGCCAATGCCCGCGCCACGCATGGCCGCGCAGGCATTGCGCGCGACACCCTCCGATCTATATGGAAGGTAGAACGGAAGCAGGGTTCGATGCCGAATGACTGATTCGGCACTGCCAAGCGCGCCACCGGTCCGTTCCACAAACTTGTCCAGGCACGACGGCAGATCGTGGGCACTTCCCAGCTGCGCGTGACCAAAGAGGGCGCGGCACGTGTCGGATGCCAGTGCTCGGCAGCTGATCACGTGTTGTCGACTGGCGAGGCTGAACAACGTTTCGTCATCGCGCCATTCGTCGATGAATGGTGCGTCAAAGAGCGCGCGCGACGTGTGCTTGGTCACATCGATCAGGCATCGATGAATACTGAAGACACGATTGCGAATACGGGTGGCGTATCAATAAGTGATTGATTCATAAGGATATTTTCTCAAATAGTTGTTGCCAGGCCTGAGCAATCTGTGCACAATCTTGAGCAAGAAGGTGCATGCGACATCCTGTCGCACGAGTGGGCGGATGCCGGTGGCGCCGGGTCAGCTGAGGGCCAGATCCTTATGCAGCTTGTCGAAGCAGAACTGCAGATGAACATGGCAAGAGGGCCGAATGGGCCGGAGCCTGCCGCTCCTGGCCTATCCGCCGAACAACTCGCGTGGCGAAGATTCCGCGCTGAAGGCGTAAACGTTCGAGCCTGGGCCATCGAGCGAGGCTTTCATCCTGGCCTTGTCTATTCGGTGCTCCGCGGCGAGCGCAAATGCGTGCGCGGGCAATCTCATCAAGTGGCGGTCGCATTGGGGCTGAAGCCCTCGGCCAGCTAACGCGACCTCCCGGAGGGCACTGCCATGCTGAAGGACCCGTGAACGAAAAAAGCGCTTACGGCCTGCCAGCCGTAAGCGCTTCCCGTCCGGGGAGACCCCAGAGTCAAACTCACAACTGAACTCTATCGTCGCGATCGCGACGGGTCAATCTCCCCCTTTGCACACTTTTGTGAACGCTGCGGCGGGCGAGGAACAACCGCGCCCAGAGGGGATGCAAATGACGCGAAGGCAGGTGCTTCTCGTGCTTGGCGGGACCGGGGACGCCACCGCCATTGGTGCCGTCACGAACGGTGGTGCTTGATGGCTCAGTTCAAGATTACCGAGGCCAGGCTACGCACGATCAAGCAGCGTCAATGGAAAGACCGGTGGGGTTCTGACTACGTGGCGGGGATCTGGGCCGACCCAAAGGAGGCCCCGGGCATCAGCACGGGATCGATCCTGCGGCCTGCCAAGGTGGGACTGCGCGAGTTTCATACCCTTAGCTCTGCTGAAACCTTCGCATCGCTTCTTGTCCTGATGCACCCGAACTGCTGGGAAGTGCAAGAGCAGCGAATCATGTATCCGCTGCCGCGGCCGCACCTGTTGTTCGGACACCCCAGGGCGAGCGGGCTTCCACTCAAGCAGTTCGCCGGGTCGATCGAGATCGCGGATCGCCTCGGCCTCAAGCATCCAAAGGTGCGAATTCGGCTTGGCCCAAAACCGCAAGACTGGCCGATCGCGCCGTTTCCCTATTTCAGCGACTTGCTCGCTTACATGGAGGACGCACAAGGCCCGTACGTGGTCAACATCTCGGTCAAGAGCAAGTTATCTGACTTCAGGCGTAAGGGGCCGAAGACGTCCAGAAGCAGAGCTAATGAAGACGACCCTGGGACGGTAGCTAGGCAACAACTTGAAGAGAACTACTACGCTTCTGCTGGAATTCGAACGCAGCCCATCGGGCGTGACCAGATGCCAGACGACTTGTGTTGGAATCTGCGAGACCTCTTCCTGGACGACACCTATCCGCTCGAGGCGACTGATGCTCAGCGTCGGGAAGTCATTGAGATCTGGCGGGACGCAATTGGTCGCGATCTACCGGCGTACGTGTTCGCCCGAAAGATTGCAAGTAAGTGTGGCGTGCCAGAGCGCGAAGCCACGGCGATTCTCCGGCAGTCCATATGGCGCCGCGACCTGCGTGTCGACTTGTTCCGTCCCATCTTGATGACCGACCCATTGCGACCCGAGGTGGACGACGTTTTTGTGCGCTTCGCTGCGTGGTTTTCAAGGTAGGCCGACGTGTTCGTGGGACTCCAATTCGAAGCTCCGAATGGCTATGGGTCTTTTCGGCAGGGGGTTCGCTACTACTTCGCAGGGGACAGATCCGATGGCAGCGTTCTCATCGTCTGGTTCGCCCGTCACAAGAAGCAGTGGCGCGCGCATGTGCTCATGCCATCCAGGGCGGACTTCGAGTCTTGGATCACGGGCGATGCCCCTGTGCTCAAACGTCTTGCCGTTCAGTACCGACTGCCGCCGTGGCTGCAAGAAAACGAAGGCTTGGATTTCGCTGCCCTCGAGGAGCGAAGGTACAAAAAGAAGAGAAGGTCGTATCAGGGGCAGGCCGAGGATCGACTGTTCAAGATCGCTCCAGCGCTAGCTAAAGCAATGCAAATATTGGGTGCAGAAGACCCACTACGTGAAATCGCAGCAAGTGCAAAGGAACTGGCAAACCCCTCGTCGGCTCATCCGCATCGCCTGCAAGTGTGGTTCTTCGCTTACATGCTCCACGGCCAAGACCTGTGGGCTCTGAAGCAGCCGACGCTTGGCTACACAGGGACGTGGGACCGCCGTGATGATGCGCATAAGGAGAAAAAGTATGGCCGTCCTCCACTAGCTGGCACCTGCTTCGGATCGTCGTCAGCTCCAATGCGAGACCGGATCGTAAAAGCGTACCTCACCTACGCGTCAGAAGGTGTGACGATGACGTCCATTCACAGAACAGCTTTGTTGGATAAATGGGGCTGCAAGGCGCTTGAGGTTGACGGGGTCCACACATACGTCCACCCACAGAACAAGCCGTTTCCCTCCTACGGGCAGTTTCGATCGGTAGTGGTCGGAGAGCTTGGCCTCGACCAGGTTCAGCTGAAGCTCTACGGTGCGCCTCGAATTCGTTTAAAGGCGCCAATTGAGAACGGCAACTACACACAGCAATACGCCAACATCCTGGAGGGGCTCGAGGTCGACGCGTACTACACAGAACGCCCGACATCCATGTTCTCGAGCGATCCTGGGGAGCCGCTTTCAGTTGCTCGAGGAATATGCGTCAAAACGGGCAGTGTCGTTGGCGTCGGCTTCTCACTAGGTGCCGAAGATGGTGAGGCATACAGATCCATGCTGTTCTGTATGGCGGCGCCCAAGTCGTACATTGCCTGGCTCTACGGAATCCCTGAGGGGCATCTCAACTGGATCATGCAGGGGCTTCCGCCCAACTTCGTTTCTGACCGCGGGCCTGGTGGCCATCGAAAGGTAGCGGAACGACTGCAGCAAGCGTTTCCGATCAAATCAATCGTGGGCTCCTATGCCGGGCAGTCAAAGGCTTGTGCCGAGTCCAGTCATCCGCGTGATGTCAAGCTCGAAGGCGCGCCCAAGTACAAGCAAAGTGAACTGAATGCAATTCAGATGGCGAAGCGCGAGCTGTATCGCGCAGCCAGCGACAACCATTCAAGCAACATTGCCCCGCGGTTGACAGATCAGGAGATCGTCGACTTTCGCAAGGAAGGGCGAGTTGCGACTCCGCACCACTACTGGCAGTACCTCGATCAACGCTGTCGAACCCACGCTCGGAGCCTTCCTCTAGAAGAAGCTGTACGCGCTTTCTGGACCCCCATCAAGTTAACTGTAGACCGCTATGGCGTTCGGCACCGGCATCGGCACTATTCGTCTGAATCGTTCGTCGCGTCGGACTTGCATAGGAAACTGGCCGGTCGGGTGGATACGGTGGAGGTTCAAGGCTACATGCTCAGCCTGGTTGTGCGCTGCATCTGGGTTGAGCATGACGGACGTCTCTTCCAGGTTGAGGCGGATTCAAGATCGCGGATAGACAAAGACGACTTGAATGTCTCCGACGCAGACCTTGCGCACGTTAAGGGAGAGCGTGCGGCCCTCGAGTCCAGCACTCGCATCAGTGCCTCGGCGGCAGCAGCGAAAGCCGAGAGTGAGTTCTCCGAAACTACGGGCAAAAGTTGGCACGCGGGAGGACTTCGCAATGGTGTGCCGAAGAGGGTGAGTGGAACGGCCGCTCACGAGTCGCAGGTCATCAAAGGCAAATCTAGGAGGAGAGCAGCATGAACGCCATGCCCCTTGTAGGCCGATATGCGACTGATCTGACCGATGACGATATAGATCGCGCCGTCAATATTGCGCCGGTTCGAATAGAGCTGCATGGAAACGACGCGAATAGGTTGGCGGACCTGCTGGACGGTACCTTGCGGCGCATCTTCAAGGCAGATCGCCAAGTCAGATCCATCATCCGCTACTTACTGTCAGCGGCGCGGGCGCATGCGGAGATACATCTGGCGACCGAGAAGGCCTATTTGGCCGGCTTGTATGGGAGGCATCCTTGGGGACACGTCATGACCCCTGCGATCTGCCTAACGGGACTAGGAGGCGTTGGGAAATCGGACCTCTTCCATGCTTTAGCTCGATTACTCGGTCCGGCGATCGCGTTTGCCGTCGCTGGCCATTCCAATCTGAAGTCGTCACCGCTGTGGCAGTTGAACGCCTCGGAAGGCCTTGGGATCAATGCGTTGTTGCGGCCCCACGTAATCCACGAGGGTGGTGTGAACGATGCGGCGGTGATCAGCGCCAAGGATATGCGGTCGCCCCGTCTTGTTCACCTTGCAAGTCGAACGTCGTGGCGAGATGGCGCGTGCCTGATGGTCGCAGATGAACTTCAGCATGTCTCGTTCGGCGCGGATTCCAATGCTCAGGTGACGGCGCTTCTCATCAAGCTCCTGCAAATCGGCCCACGCGTTGCTTTCGGCGCTAACTTCAGCTTGCTTCACAAGTTGCTCAGACGAAAACAGGAGGACCACCAGCGCCTGTTGACTCGCCCGCTACTGATGGAGCCGATGTCCGTCGATGATGAGGACTTTTCTGCCTACGTGCGAGTCGTCATCGGCGTTGCCCCGGAGTTTCTTGTCTTTGACCCCAGGCAACACCAGGAACAACTTCACCTCTATACGTTCGGAATCAAGAGGCTAGTCGTTGAACTTGTTGTGCTTGCCTTTCGGTTGGCGCGGTCAAAGAACAGGAAGGCGACCGTCGGAGGTCAAGAGCTTCTTGCTGCATATCGCCATTTTGATTACTCAGCGAACCGGGAGGCCGTCGAACTGCTGCATCGACAGGCGATCCAAAAGCAGATGCTTCGGGAAGACCTGTGGTGCCCCTTGGCTGGAGTTGAGCCGATCACCCAGTCCCCATCGAATGTCGTAGATGCTGACGCCGCAATCCAGCATTTCGAACGTCGTGTTGAAGAGGCTCTTCTGGATGCTGCCCTTGGACCCAAGGCGAAAGGCGAGAGCCCCCAGGAAACGCGAGTTCGCAAGAGAAGCACGGCAGTTGTTACGCCGATTCGCGCGGGGAAGGCAACGAAGGAAGACCTGATTGCCGGCGCCAACGCGTGGAACGACCTGTGATCATTGCCGAACCTCGCATGACAACGAAGTCCAGGTTGAACAGTCACACGTCGGCCGGGACCTTTTCGTCTACACGCCTCTCGAAATCTAAACGTCCAGACTCGTTCCCAAGCGATTGCACCTCATCTCCAGGCTGAACTTCTGGTCGAAGGACGCCCTTCGGCATCTGCAGTTTCAGCCCCAACACTCTCGACTCCGGTGTTTGCGGTATTGTCCCGCCCTGTGACTGCATTCACCATCATCACAAAACCGATTGGAGTTCATCAAATGGCCAAGTCCCTTACCAGCATCCTGTCCCAGATCGAGCGCCTGCAAAAGGAAGCCGCGGCCATTCAGTCTGAAATTGTCACACGCATACGCAAGGACATCGCCAAGTACGGGCTGACAGCTGACCAGTTGTTCAGTGCTGCAGGCGGCGTGAAACAGGCACGTGCAAAGCCTGGCACCAGGAATACCAAAGTTGCTAAACCGCCGAAGTACGGCGACAGCGCAGGCAACACCTGGGGCGGCATGGGCAAGCGCCCTCAATGGATCCGCCAGGCACTTGCTGCGGGCAAGGCGCTGGAGGACTTTCTGATCGTCAAGTCGACTCCATCGACGCCCAGCAATGCGAAGGCGCCCAAGGCTGTCGCCCCCAGGAAGGGCAAGGCTAAGCCCGCGGTGGCAGCCAAGCCAGCCGCCAAGAGCCGTGCTGCGGCGAAGCCAATCCCTCCGCGCAAGTCGCGAACCAAGGCTGCTGAAGCGTCGGCCCAAGCTTGACCCTTTCTATAAGTGTTTTCCCTTGGTGCTTTTGCGCCTCCGCCTATGCCGAAAGTGCGATGCCCAGTCGGTCCGAGCACAGGTCCGACGCCTGCGTTGAAGTCGCAACTTGACATGAAAGTCGCAACTTAAAGGGGGGCAGTGCATGAAATTGCTGGCTCCGATTGGGTTCACGCAGTCCCCTTCCGTCGCGACGCTGCACGCGTGGTCAGTGTGGGAGGTGGTGGACGACGACAACAGCGTCGTTCGATTGGTCGTGGGTTGGATAAAGCCGACTAGGCTCCGGATCACAAGCCCAATAGATCGGTTTGAGGGAGGAGAGGTGGTGACCAGGTCCGGCAGCGTCTATAGGCTGGTGGGGACCTGCGCGAGCCCGGAGGAATTGGAAGACCAAAAGGCTCGCCGTAACGTGCTGCTGGGCGGCCGCGATGCAGTGGATGTGACTGCCACTTACGCCGGGGCCCGCTAGTGGCGTCTGCTCGTAGTCTGTCAGGTGACATCCAGTACTGGCCCCCCTGACGACATCCAGAACTGACCCCTTCATTAGAAGGAGGCCCGCACGACGGACGTTGTTAATGATCCTTCCCGCGTCATCGATGGAGGAAGGGACCGAACGAGGGAAGTAGGCGAACGCTACGTGGGCTCTCGACGCCGGCGCTCGGCCGCGAGTCGATCCATCTCCTGATCGCCTATCTCCCGCGTCCGGTCCCGCTCTGCTTGCTCTGCCTCGGCGTTTATGCGCGCCTGGCGGTAGGCCTCAGCCGATTCCTTGGTGATCTGATCCTGCCGTTCGATCCAAGCCGAGATCTGCTTGTCATAGACGGAGAAGACGAGCCCAAGCACCGTGAAGCCAGCCAGGCCAGCAACTGCATACAGCCACCAGCGCATGTGCTGACTGACTCGCGCCCGAAAGTCCCGAGGCGCCTCCACGCGATCCTGCGACCACAAGCCCTGCCGCGCCCGCTGAGCTTCGGACAGGGCGGACTGGTACCGCTCGCGGTCGGGCTGGTTCTGCGCATCGAAGTAGTCGCGCCAGGCCAGCCCGCGGCGAACCAACTCGAGGTTCACGACGTGGCCATGTGGCTCGACCACCTCGACTATGGCGATGCCGTCTTGGTGCCTCCCGCGAATCTGTGCCGTCACTTGTCGGCCAAGCACCATGGCAGACAGGGCTGATTGCGCTTCATCGGCGAAGGGCTGACCCCGCTCGGGCGCGTCGATGAAGGCCAGGCGCAACTGGTGTTCACGCTGGCGGGCGTCGACCAGCGTGATGACGCCGCCACCCACGACGCCAATGACCTGACCGTGCAGCGGCTCGTCCGCCCATGCCGGCACCGCAAAGCCAAGGCCCATCGCGCAAACCACGGCAAGAAGTCGGACAAGCTCAATCATCACTTCTCCTCTGAACGGTGAAGGACCGCTCAACGCTTGGTTCCGACGATCAAGTCGCGCAGCACCCGTTTAGCGAGCTCCGGCTCCCCATTGGCGGCCAACGCGATCATTTCATTCAGCAGCGCCTCCACAAAACCCGGATCGTCCTTGGCACGCGTCGTCACGGCCAGTTTGGCATCGGTCGTCAAGCGCCCTTCGAAGTCCTGAAGCACCTCTTCGGGCAGCGGGTCATCAAAGTTGGCGGGTACATCCAACTTCCCGCTCAGCATTCCTATGGCGCGGCGCTTTCGAGCTGCATCGACTTTGGCTCTCAACTTTCCGATGACTTCTTCGGCCGGGATCCAGTCGCCCGCGGCGATAGAGCGCTTGATGGCCTCTCGGCCGCGCCGCTCGAACTCGGCCTGGCGCCGCAGGCGTTGCCTTTCGGCCCACTCGAGTCGTCGGTACTCCCGACGGATGCCCCTTACGGCGCCGGTCAGCGGCGCGAAGTAGAACCGAACGCTGTGGCCGAAGAAGGCTTGGAGCGAGGACAACCGCCGCCGAGGCGCTGGCGGCTCATTGAGTGGCCTGCGCTCTTGAACTTGCACGTCGTCCGGCTCTTGCCGCGAAGCGTCCGCAGCATTCGGAAACTCGCCGCCATGCCGATCCAGGTCGAACAGACCAAGGCTCTTGGCGTTCGGGTCGTCGATCCGCAGCCACGGTCCGAGAACGTCCTTGAGGCAATGCTGGCACAGGTCGACCTGGACGTGGTTGCCATCGCCAAAGATGGAGGCGTAGCCTGCCTGCTGGTTGATGCTGACGAACTCTTGAAACTCCAGTTCCGTATCGCCCACCTCAGCCAGGCGGTCGCAGCGATCACACCGGATCTGCTTGACGAAGGACGCTGGTCGCACATCTTTGATCTGCATGGGGACTCCGAGGACTTGATGTCTGGCGGCACGGCTATGCGGAGGCGCCTCCTCCGCAGGCACGTGAGACCTGCGCACACTCGACGGGCGCCACCTTCTACGGCAAGATGCATCATAAACATCAGGTAAATCAACAACTTAACGTACTTCTCCAGTATGGATTCGATACTTAATGCACCCACTGTGCGGAGCCCCTGCGCGAGCACGCTCGGTGATGCAGGACACCAACTGGAGTGGACATGACTGACTTGATCGTGCTGCCGCCACCGAAGCGCACGCGCTCTCGGCGGCTCCGCAAGAAGCTGCGCATCGGCGAGTTCCAGACCCTGGGCTTCGATTACGAACTGACATGGCAGGCGCCGCCGTCGATCGAGCTGCAGGATCGGTTCATCGACCAACTGCTCGAGCAGGTCATCGAGCCGCGCGCGCTGAGTCTGGGAGGGGGGTCAACTGTGGCTTCGTGGCCGCGCGACGGGGCAGTGTCACGGAGGCCGATCGCGAAGCCTTCGACAGCTGGATTCGCAACTGGCCCGACATCGCCAAGTCCGAGATCGGACACCTGCGGGACGCCTGGTATGACGAGGCACCCGGTGCGCCGCCCCATTCCCCGTAGACATCACACACATATGGAAGACGAGATCAACGGATGGAACATCGGTCGTGCAAGCCGGACGTGGACCGGGCCGGAAGGCCTGGAGAAACTCAATCGCCTACCCGGTCGCCTGGAAATGGATCACGGCAAGCTTTGCCTCGACAAGGCAGAACGACTCACGCTGTTGGCCGGCTTGCTTGAGAACTTTGGGCTCGACGAGGTGGTCAAGCTCGGCCGTCTGCAAGACTGGCAGGAGGCGATTGCCGCGCGTGCAAGCGCCAGCCCCGAGCTACCGGCTCCCGGGCCGAGGCCGACGCCGGCCAGTCACTGGAACTGTCGCGTCATCGAATTCCCGTCGGATGAAGAGACTTGGTTTGCGATCCACGAGGTTTATTACGAATACGGCGTGCCCGTCGCTTACAGCAAATCGCCCGCCGAGGCGGGCTGGACGGACGATGATGGTCCGGAGGCGGGGCTCAATCGGCTGGACAAATTCAGCGAGGCGCTGAAGAAGCCGGTCTTGAAGTGCGCCGACTTTGAAAACGCTCGGGCCAAAGCGACGCTGCTGAACAAGCTCTGTCAGATGATCGACCAAAGCGGTGGCGAAGTTGACATGACTGCCCTTTCGGCTTGGCTGAATGCTTGGCTCAATGAGCCCTTGCCCGAGCTCAATGGCGCCACGCCGGCGCAGGCGATGTACAGCGAGGACGGCCTGCGCCAGGTTGAAACCCTGCTCGAACGAATGCGCGGAGGCCGGTGTGCGTGAAATGTATAGCGACGTCCCGTTGAACGTGCCGCTGCCGTCGGACGGACTGACGGTCGGCGCTCACGGGGTCGTGGTCCATGTACACGGCCAAGGGGAGGCTTATGACGCTGAGTTCATGACTCCCGCTGGCGACACGATCGCAGTCGTCACGGTCGCGGAGGAGCAGCTGGAACCATCACCTCAAAATGCCGAGGCGGCTGCTGCGTGCCAGTCATAGAGATGTTCTACAACCCCAAGCGGCGCCACGGCACGGCCAACCGCTGGCGACCGGCCAGCCACTACTTGAAGGTCGGGACCAGGCTGGTCTGAGACGTTCGCCGCCGAAGGCGTGAACAGCGGCGACAACGAATACCGGGCATCCAGCGCCGGTAGTCTCGACCGACTGCTTCATCTCCGATGCCTGCCGCCCGATATGGGTCGACGAGCTGGGGGTGAGGCACCGAACGACTGCTCTCGCCGACCGGCTCCTGCCTAGCGTGACCTTTTGCCTTCGCCGCCCCTCCGTCTGGGCCGGCAGCTACGTGCCCGAAGCGGACGTCGGCACAGGCCAACCACGCTTCCAGAAAGCTGCCGCTCAACGTTCAGGCTCAGCGGGTGGCTAACCGTCCGCTGGAGCGCACGGTTAGCCACCCGTCTTAGCCCGGCCCTGCAGTTAGCCTGGTGCGAACTCGCCGTGACTGAGGTGATGAGAGCGGAGTCACGCTACTGCGTCCTGAAATGAGTCCCTGGGATCAAGGACGTGGAACCTCATGCCCAGCATCACAGCCATCATTGGCAGCGAGCCTGCCGACGCCTCCACGGGGGCGGTGCCAGCGACTGGCGCAGCATGGCCAGAAAGGCGGTCGTGCGCGCGCTGCGTCCAAAGCGCGTTCCCAGCAGGGCCACGACATCCGCAGGCGGCACTTCCCAGGCAGGCAGCACGCGCTTGAGGTGGCCGGCGGCGAGGTCGGCGGCGACATGCCACTCCGACCGGATCGCCACACCCTGGCCTGCCAGCGCCCATTCACGCACCACGGCGCCGTCGTTGCTGCACAGGGTCGGATGGATGCGCACGGTGGCCGGCTCGCGCGACGTGTGCGTGAAGCGCCACAGCGTCACGTCCTCGTCGTTCTCCCGGACGACAAGGCAGCGGTGGCTGGCCAGGTCTTCCGGGGACCGAATGGCCGGGGCCTTGGCGAGATAGGCGGGGCTGGCGCAGAGCATTCGCCGGTTGGGCGCCAGCGTCGTGACGATCTGGCCAAGCGGGCCCTGCGGGCCGATGTGGATAACGACGTCGTTGCTCTCGACCAGGCGGGTGCCCGGATGGTCGGACAAGTCCAGCGCCACCGTCACACGAGGGTGCGCCTGCGCAAAGGCGTCGAGCACCGGCGCTACGTGAAGCCTGCCGAAGCCGTGCGGCGCCGCCACCCGCAGATGCCCGCCGACGGCGTTCTTGCGATCACACAAGGCCTCGGTGAGGGCCTCCATCGCGTCGGCCACGATCGCGCCGTGCGATGCGACGAGCGCGCCTTCGTCGGTCAGCGTCATCTTGCGGCTCGAGCGATCAATCAGCCGGATGCCGAGCCGCGCTTCCAACGCTCGCAGGCGCTGGGTCACGGCGGGCGGCGTCACGTCCAGCTTCCGGGCCGCTTCGGCGAGCGATGCCGAGCGGGACAGCACGTTGAAGAAGCGCAAGTCCTCTGAGCTGATCATTCAGTCTGGCCTTAATGTTGCATGCAGGGTGCGTAAATTGTAGTTAGCGGCTATCCCCCGCATCATTCGATCCAGTTCATCGGCCCATGCCGGTACGCAGGGCACCACTGGAGGCACGAAATTGGTTCACACAGCATTCGCAACGGCGGCGCAAGCCGAAGAAACAGCCACCACGCTCGAAGACCTGGCAACACCCTGTCTCGTCCTTGATGCCACTCGGATGGAGCGCAACGTCGCCCGCCTGAAGGCCAGGCTCGACGGCCTCGGGGTCACGCTGCGGCCCCACCTCAAGACATGCAAGTCCGTCGACGTGGCGCGCCGGGTGATGACGTCGCCAGCCGGGCCAGCCACCGTGTCGACACTCCGTGAGGCCGAGCAGTTCGCCGCAGCCGGCGTGCGCGACATCCTGTATGCGGTCGGCGTTGCGCCGGCGAAGCTGCCGCAGGTGCTCGCCTTGCGCGCCCGGGGCGCTGACGTTGCCGTGGTGCTGGACACCGTGGAGCAGGCGCAGGCCGTCGCCCAGGCTTCACGCAGCGCAGGCACGCGCATTCCGGCGCTCATCGAGATCGACTGCGACGGCCATCGCTCCGGCGTGCGCCCCGACGACGCCCAGCGGTTGCTCGACATCGGCCGCGCCCTTGAGGCCGGGGCGGAGCTGCGCGGCGTGCTGACCCATGCCGGGGGTAGCTACGCCGCCAGCGGCAGCGAGGCCTTGCGGCAGTGTGCCGAGACCGAGCGGCGCAGCGTGGTCGACGCCGCTGCGATCCTTCGCGCCGCCGGCCTGCCTTGCCCCGTGGTCAGTGTCGGCTCCACGCCGACGGCCCATCACGCCACCGATCTCGCCGGCGTGACCGAGGTCCGGGCGGGCGTGTTCGTGTTCTTTGATCTGGTGATGGCGGGCATTGGCGTCTGCCAGGTCAGCGACATCGCGCTGTCGGTGCTGGCCACGGTCATTGGCCACCAGCGCGACAAGGGCTGGATCCTGATCGATGCCGGCTGGATGGCCTTGTCGCAGGACCGGGGCACGCGCCGGCAGGCTGTCGATCAAGGCTACGGACTGGTCTGCGACATGGCGGGTGTGCCTTATGCGGACCTGATCGTCGGCGACGCTAACCAGGAGCACGGCATCCTCATGGTGCGGCCAGGCTCGGATGGCCTGCTGCCGGACCTCGCCATCGGCGACCGCGTGCGGATCCTGCCGAACCATGCCTGCGCCACGGGCGCCCAGCACCGGGGCTATCACGTCGTTCGCGGCACCTCAGGCCGCGTGGAGGCGGAATGGCCGCGCTTCGGGGGATGGCAATGAACCACGTGCTGACTCACCTGGCGCCCAGGCCGGCTGGCCACTACACGCAGGCCATCGTGTCGCAAGGGCTGGTGTTCGTGTCGGGCCAGTTGCCGATCCGGCCCGACGGGCAGCCGGTGGCCGACGATGGCTTCGAGGCGCAGGCGCGGCAGGCGATCCAGAACATGCTGGAGGTGCTGCGCGCTGCGGGCGGCAAGCCGCAGGATCTGGTCAAGGTGACGGCCTACATCGTCGGGGTCACCAACTGGCCCCGATTCAACGCGGTGTACGCCTCGATGCTGCCGGACGCCTGCCCGGCGCGCACCGTCGTGCCCGTGCCCGAACTGCACTACGGCTACCTGGTCGAGGTGGACGCCATCGCGGCACGCCAGGCCAATGCCGATACGTCAGCCAGCGCCGCATGAACACCGCAGCAACGCCCTCGACCACGGATCACACGGATCACTCGGACGGCGCCGTGGTCCTGCTTCCCTTCGCCAAGCCGCACCTGCAAGGCGCCCTGAGGTTGTCGCAGGAAATGGACTGGCCCTACCGGCTGGAGGACTGGGCCATTGCGCTTGAACTCGGGCAGGGCTTCGTGCTGCAACGCGGCACCGAGGTCATCGGAACGGCGGCCTGGTGGGCCTACGGTACGGCGCACGCGTCGGCGGGCATGGTCATCGTTTCCAAGTCCGCCCAGGGTCGAGGTTATGGGGCGCGATTGATGGATGCGCTGCTGGCGGCGGCGCAACCGCGCACCGTCGTGCTGAACTCGACGGTCGAAGGCATGGTGCTCTATGAGCGGCGCGGCTTCGCCCGCGTGGGCGATATCCGCCAGCATCAAGGCATTCCCGAGGGCGGCCACAGGTCATCGGCGGGCGTCGTCCAGGCCACGGCGCCGCAGCACGTCGACGCCATCGCACAGCTCGACGAGCACGCCACCGGGTGGTCGCGCCGACGCATGCTGAATCGGCTCCTCCAGGCGGGCAGGGGTTACGTGCTTCTGCGTGGGGGCCAGCCATGTGGATACGCCGTCTCGCGCCCATTCGGCCGCGGCCATGTCATCGGCCCGGTTGTCGCTGACGGCCCGGCCGATGCCCGAGCCTTGATCGAGACCGCGTTGGCGGACCTCGGGCCGGTGTTCGCCCGCGTCGACACCCCCGCCGACTCGCAGCTGGGCGAGTGGCTCGAGGCCATCGGCCTGCGGTCGGTCGGTGATGCCACCACGATGGTGCTCGGCTCTCGCATGCCGCGCCAAGGCCCGGCCCGCGTGTTCGCCCTGGCCAACCAGTCATTCAACTAGGAGACACCGCGATGCCGCGATCAATGACGAACGAGAAGTCGGCATGAAGCTGGCGTCCTATTGGCTGGAGACATCGGAGCCCTTCAAGAGCGGCGCCCAGGGGCCGGTAGAGGGCCGCTGTGACGTCGCCGTGATCGGCGGCGGCCTGACGGGGTGCTCGACCGCGCTGGCGCTGGCCAAGAAGGGCGCGCGCGTCGTGCTGCTGGAAGCCGAGAGCATCGGCCACGCGGCATCGGGCCGCAACGGCGGCATGTGCAACAACGGCTTTGCGCAGGACTACGGCGCCATGTCGGCCCGGCTCGGCAAGGATGTCGCGGACCGGCTCTACCGCGCTTTCGACGCTGGCGTCGACACCGTCGAGCGCCTGGTGGCGGAAGAGCGGATCGATTGCAACTTCGCCCGGGTCGGCAAGATCAAGCTCGCGGTCAAGCCCGAGCACTACGACAAGCTGGCGCGCAACCAGGCACTGCTTGCTGCCAACGTGGACCCCGACACGCACATGGTCAGCCGCGCGGGCCTGGCCGATGAAGTCGGCTCCGACTGCTTCCACGGCGGGCTGGTTTACCGCAAGAGCGCCGGCATGCATGTCGGGCGCTTCGTGCGCGGGCTGGCCGAAGCGGCGGCGCGGCGTGGCGTCGAGATCCACGAGCGCACGCCGATGACGGGCCTGCGGCCAGACCCCGGCGGCGGCCACCTCATCGACACACCCAAGGGCCGGCTCCATGCTAGACAGGTGATGCTGGCCAGCGGCACTTCGCACGTCGGCCCGCTGGGCTGGATCCGGCGCCGGATCGTGCCAGTCGGGGCTTTCCTGATCGTCACCGAGCCGCTGCCCCAAGGCTTGCTGGACCAGTTGCTTCCGCGCCGCCGGATGGCTGTTGACACGAAGAACCTCGTCAACTACTTCAGGACCACGCCGGACAACCGCCTGCTCTTTGGCGGCCGGGCGCGCTTCGCCATCTCCAACCCGAACTCCGACGCGAAGAGCGGCGCCATCCTGCGAGCGGCCTTGCACCAGGTCTTTCCGCAGGTGCGCGACGCGCGCATCGACTACTGCTGGGGCGGCATGGTGGACATGACGCGGGACCGCCTGCCACGCGCCGGCGAGCGCAACGGCATTTACTACTCGATGGGCTACAGCGGTCACGGCACCCAGATGTCGACGCTGATGGGCACGGTCATGGCCGAGATCATGGACGGGCGCACCGAGCTCAACCCCTGGAAGGACTTCACCTGGCCCGCCATCCCGGGGCATTTCGGTCCTCCGTGGTTCCTGCCTCTGGTGGGCGCCTGTTACCGGATCAAGGACAGGTTCGCCTGAGCCTTTTGGCCATCACGTCGACGAGGAGAAACGCATGAATGAATGCAAGAAGCCAGCACGAACACGCGTGCTGGCCTCGCCGCCGCAGGCCGTGTTCCCTTGACCGTGGCCGTGGCGTCGCTGACCTGGCGCAGTCCGATACTTTCGAGCCCTCGTCCTTGACGATCCGCTCCAGCAGCGGCTTGGAGGCCGATTCCAGCGTGGAGAGAGCCGGCTTGATGGTCAGCTTGGTCTCGTCAACCTGGAAGCCGTAGAGTGGCTCTCGCTCGCGGCGTTCTTCGCATTGGTGACAAAGGTCCGGCCGGTGGCCTTGTCGAAAGCGTGCAGCTGGTCCTTCTGGCCGGTGCCGAACTGCCTGAGCAGGAACTGAGGCACGTGGTGTTGCACCTTCGCGATGCCGTTGTCAGCCATGGTGGCGGCCCGGTCATCCCTAATCGGCAAAGCGTTCAGGATCAAGCCTCCGCCGCGGTGAGTTTGGGTCTCGCTGTGCGTGCCGAGGCGGCGCAGGATGGCCGAAAGCGTCAGCCGGCCCAGCTTGATGGACGATCTTGAACATCATCGGCAAGTGGGTCTCGATCAGCTTCCAGTTGATCGTGCCCTTGAAGAGGCTGTCGATGTTGTCGTACGTGGCCGACTTGGTCGGCGTGACTACAGAGGCGAGGTCACGGATTGGCGGCTGAACTGCACTTGAAGCCACTCTGCGAGTTCATGCTCCACGCCTTGCAGCTCGCTCGACCCCAACCATATCAAGCCGTACTGACTGCCGTCAGGGTCGAAGCCAGCAGGTGCCGCCAGGCTCCCCCTTTCCACATCGTCAACGGCAAGTACGAGCGGACTCAGGGCAACACCCAGGCCTGCAGACGCAGCTTCGACGATCAGGGAGTGACTGTCGTAATACCGGATCTCCGTGGGCTTGGGCGCCGACCGATGGCTCTTCAGCCATTGCGCCCACGCGTCGGGTCGCGTCTTCGACCCGAGGGCGAGATAGTCGCCGCGTTCGAATCTCGACACCCATTCTGGCCTCATGACAGGGCCAACCTTCTCGGGAAAAAGGGTACGGACGTTCCAGGTCTCGGGCATCGCGAAGTCCAGTCGTCGAATTGCGAGATCGACATGGTGCTTGCGAAAGTCCACAAGCCCTCCACCCACGGAGAGGTGGAGGGCGATGCTCGGATGCGCCACCTGGAAACCACTCAGCCGAGGAATGAGCCAACGCACGGCAACCGAAGGCTCGCAGGAAAGCACCAAGGCAGTCTTCCCCGTGTTCGTAGCACGCAGGCTTTGCACTGTGGCAGCCAGCTCGCCGAAGAACCTGCCGAGGGTGAGGTTGAGCGTCTCGCCCGCCGGGGTGAGCCGCAGGCCTCGCCCATTCCTTTCGAACAACCCCACCCCGATGTCATTGGCGAGCTTGGTGATGCGGCGACTGACGGCACCGTGCGTGAGCGCAAGCGAGTCTGCTGCGAGCCGGACCGAGCCCAGCCGCGCTGTGGCTTCAAAGGCTCGGAGGTCGTCGAGCGAAGGTATGTCTGAGCGATCCACTGGTGACAGTATGTCACCGGTTTCCTTCAGAAACTATCGCTTTTCAAGGTTGGGCGAGGTTTCAATAATTGATGCATGCGCACCAATCAACAACCCGACATAGCGATCCTCGCCGATGATCTGACCAGCGCGGCGGATGGCGCAGCACCTTTCGTCGCCCGTGGCTGGACTGCAGTAATCGGCAGGCACGAGCTTCCGCGCCAGGCGGCAGCGGTGGTCGCAGTCGACAGTGGTTCGCGGTCCGCTACTTCGTCGCAAGCAGCCGAGAGGGTCGCTCGATTGACTGTCCAGTTGGCCAGCCGTGCCGTCCTCTATAAAACAGTGGACTCCACGCTGCGCGGCCACATCACGGAGGAGCTCCAGGCCTGCTTTGCAGCGAGCGGCCGCAAATCACTGGTGTTCGCACCGGCGTTTCCTCAAGCTGGCCGTACGACGGTGGGGGGCATTCAGTTCGTTGACGGCGTCCCGGTCTCGCAGAGTGCTTATCGCCATGACCCCGTGCATCCCGCGCGGCATTCTGCGTTAGCCGACCTGGTCCCGAACTGCATCAAGAATGTCACGTTGCTCGACGCAGTGACCCAGGAAGAACTCGACTCGCAGATTGCGTCCATCGACGATCCGGAGTCGGTGCTGTGGGTCGGTTCTCCTGGCATGGCTGCAGCCCTGTCGCGGCGCTTCGTGCCGGCGACGACTCTGCCGCCATTGATTGATGGCATCAGCAGCGATGTCCTGGTCGTCATTGGGAGCGCGAATCCGCGAAGTCACATACAGGCTGATCGTCTCCGGCAGATCAACGGCGTTACGCTGTTATGCGCACCAAAAGCGCGTGAGCGGGACTCCGCTACGGTGCTGCGCCATATCGCACAAGACGCAGCACGAGAGCTTCAGCACCCACGCTTCGGCGCATTGATCGCCACCGGCGGCGACACATTGGAAGCAGTCCTCGACCTTCTCAACGTCCGCGAGTTCGAGATTCTGCAAGAACTCGATCCCGGATTCCCACTGGGTCACGCCACGCTTGGCGATGGGCGTTCGCTCCTCCTCGCCATGAAGGCCGGTGGCTTTGGCAGTGACGACGCGCTGCAGCGCGCTGTCGCGCGGATACGTGGTGCAGTCCAACCCTTGCCTCAGGATTCACAATGAAGAACATCCCTCCCCCGCTTGCCCTCACGATGGGCGACGCATCCGGCATCGGGCCGGAGATCGTGGCGAAGGCACTTGCGAAGGGCGGCGAACGCGTCGTCGTGTTCGGCAGCTATGTCGTCATGCAAGACATCGTGCGCCGGCTTGGATTGAACGTCGAGGTGCGATGCATCAATGCAGTCGCTGCGGCTCAGTTCCAGCCGCGGGCAATTGAAGTCATCGAAACCACGCGGATCATTGAGCCTCCACCCCTCGGGCAGATCAGCTCGATCTCGGGGCAGGCCGCCTTCGACGCCGTCGTTGCAGCGATCGCCGCAGCGAAGCGCGCTGACGTGAGCGGCATCGTCACGGCGCCGATCAATAAAGAGGCAATGGCCAGCGCGGGTGTCCGCTACCCCGGCCATACGGAAATTCTCGCTGACTACGGCGGCGCCAAGCGCGTGGCGATGATGCTTGCGAATGACGACATACGCACGGTGCTGGTCACGATCCATACGTCGCTGTCAAAAGCCATTCAACAAGGTGATTTCGACGCCCAGCTGAGCGCGATCCGGCTTGCCCACGAGGGCGGCAAGGCCCTGGGCTTTCCGACCCCAAGGGTTGCCGTGGCGGGTCTCAACCCGCACGCAGGCGAAGGTGGCCTCTTCGGCGACGAGGAGATCAGGATCATTCGACCTGCAATCGACGCCGCCCGAGCCGAGGGCATCGATGCCACTGGCCCGCATCCGGGCGACACGGTCTTCATGCAAGCACGCCAAGGTCGGTTCGACGTTGTCGTCGCCCAGTACCACGACCAAGGCCTGATCCCGGTGAAGTATCTCGGCCTGGAGAAAGGCGTGAACATCACGCTGGGCCTGCCGTTCATCCGCACCAGCCCGGATCACGGTACTGCGTTCGACATCGCGGGCCAGGGAATTGCAGACCACGCAAGCCTGGAAACGGCGCTTGCCTACGCGAAGCGCCTCGTTGCGGCGCAATTCAAGACGAACTGAACTCGAAAGGAACCACCATCATGGGATTACGTTTCATCTTCATGCTGACGCGCAACGACCGCACGGTCCCGGACGCCTCGCAGCAACTCGAAACTGCACTCAGCCTCGGCGTGCGGCACATCGGGTTCAAGGACATCGGCCTGCCGCTCGAGCAACTGAAGGTACTCAATGCGGCCATCAAGGCTGGCGGTGCAACGTCCTATCTCGAAGTCGTGTCGCTGGACCGTGAAAGCGAGATTGTTTCGGCAAAGGCCGCCACCGAAATCGGCGTTGACGTTCTTCTCGGTGGCACGCGGGTCGATGATGTGCTGCCGATCATCAAGGGCACCGGCATCCAGTACTTCCCGTTTCCGGGTCGGATCACCGGCCACCCGAGCGTGCTCGAGGGCACCATCGAGGAAATCGTCGAAAGTGCCAAGACGATCACACGGCACGATGGCGTGCATGGCCTGGACCTGTTGGCCTACCGTTCGGCGCAGAACGTGCCCGAGTTGATGAAGGCCGTCTGCGCTGCGGTGGCCAAGCCGGTCTACATCGCGGGCTCGATCGATACGTCCGAACGAATTGCAGTCGTGCAAAACGCCGGCGCAGCGGGTTTCACAATCGGCACTGCGGCGTTGGACGGCAAGTACCCGGCCAGGGAGAAGGACGTGCGAAGCCAACTCGCCGCGATCATTCGCGACGTCGCTGCGCTGAACAAGCACCTTTCGCCGATTCACAAGAAGAGCCTGTCAACCGCCTTTGCCGGCCAGGTCGAAGGGCAGGTCAACAACACCCAGATCAAGGTCGCCTTGTTCAACGGATCTTCTGGCTGGTCTTTTCGCCAGCAGGGCGATGAACTCTTCTTTGTTCACCGGGGATGCCTGCTCATGAAATTTCGTGATCGTGAAGAGATCGTCGAACCAGGAGAGTTCATCGTCGTACCGCATGGTGTCGAGCACTGCGCGGTCGCTTTGGGCGGGGAGGCCTGTGAAGTGTTGCTGGCAACTGCATAAGACGACAGCGCCCCCGCCAGGGTGTCAGTGAAGTCATTGCGCAACACGCAGGAGCAATCATGACAGTGACGGAAGCCGAGGTCATCAAGACCCGGACTGGCGTGCTCGGTAAGCGTCCGGCGAACCCGTCTTGAGATTTGGCGACCGCCCCCCGAGGATGGTGTCCACCAAGAACTAAGTGGACGCTATGCAAGACACCAAGCCGGCAAGGCGACGCCGTCACGACGCTGACCTCAAGCGCGCGGTGCTCGCGGAATGCAGCGGTCCTGGCGCGTCTGTCGCAAGCATCGTGCTTGCACACGGCCTGAACGCCAACCTGGTCCACAAATGGCGCCGCGAAGCGCGCGACCTGAAGTTGACTGATGACGCCGCCGCGCAGACGGCGTTCGTTCCCGTGGCGCTAACGGCGCCGATACCTGCGCCACGCGCCGACGTGCGCATCGAGCTGCGGCGCGGCCAAGTCTGCGTCAATGTTGAGTGGCCGCTGTCAGCGATGCCCACGCACTCGGCCAGTCGCATCGGCGAGGTGCTGCCGCATCGTTGGGCGAGGTAGAGGAACCTCAGGGCACTTCACAATCTTGGTCCATGGCGACCATCATTGCTGAGAGCCCGCAACGCATCCTGAGCGCCTCCCTTGCCGGTGCTGCCGTCGGCATCCTGGGCGGGCTCATCGGGTTGGGCGGCGCCGAGTTCCGTCTGCCCATCCTCATTGGCCTGTTCGGCTTCGTCGCGCTTCACGCGGTCATCCTGAACAAGGCCATGAGCCTCATCGTGGTCACCAGCGCCTTGTTCTTCCGCATGGGCACCGTGCCTGCGCACGAGATTGCTGCCAACTGGCCCAGCATCGTCAACCTGCTGGGCGGCAGCCTGGTCGGAGCTTGGCTTGGTGCGGGATGGGCAACCAAGCTGAGCAACCGCCGGCTCTACCAGGTCATCAGCATCATGCTGCTCGCCATCGCGGTGGTGCTGGTGTTCGCGCATGGCGTCCACTCGGATGGCCCGTTGCTGCATGGCCCGGCCCAGGTCGTGGTCGGCCTCGTAGCCGGGTTCGTCATCGGCGTCGTCGCTGCAGTGATGGGCGTGGCGGGTGGCGAGCTCCTCATCCCCACCCTCATCCTTCTCTTCGGCGCAGACATCAAGCTCGCTGGAAGTCTGTCGGTGGCCATCAGCCTGCCGACGATGGTGGTCGGCTTCATCCGCTTCAGTCGGGACAGCGCCTTCGAGGTGCTGCGCCACAACCGACGCTTCGTGCTCGCCATGGCTGTCGGCTCAGTCGTCGGCGCGGCGCTTGGTGGGCAACTGCTTGGCGTGGTTCCGAACGACGTACTGCTGCCGGCGCTTGCCGCCATCCTGGTCGTGTCGGCTGTGAAGGTCTGGCGGCACAAGTAGCCGCCCAGTTCCGACGACCTGGCCTTGGCGCTTGCCCGCTATCCGCAGCAACTTGCTGTGCGCACAACCTGGGCCTTGTCTGCCGGCAAGGCCAAGTCCTCCAGGATGGTGCAGTCGACGGCCGGGCCGCCTGAACAGGCGGTGTCGCAGCTGCAGACGAACGTGCTCAAGCTGGCTTCGAGCGCCTTCAGTTCTTCAAGCTTCTGCCGTACCTGCGCGAGGTGGGCGGCAGCGATGTCGCGAACTTCGGCGCACGGGCGGTCGGGCTCATCGACGAGCCCGACCAGCTCCCGCACCTGCTCGATGGAGAAGCCGAAGTCTCGGCAGCGGCGGATGAAGACCAGGCGCCGGATGGTGGCCTCGTCATAGCTACGCTGGCCGGCCTCGGTTCTCGTGGCGGGCGGCAGAAGCCCGATGTCCTCGTAGTACCGGACCGTGGGCACCGTTGCACCGGTGCGCCGGGCAACAAGCCCGATGGAGAGTCTTGCGCTCATGCCGCCATCCTAGCCATTCACCCGCACGCGCCCGGCGAGCAGCCACACGCCTTCGCGGCAACCGGCTTCGGAGGAACTGGTCAAACAGCCACTGTGCATCGGCACCGGCTTCAGCAGGGGCCTCAATGGTCAGCTCGATGGCGCCTGGGGTGTCTTGGAGGTCAAAGCGAAGGAAGCCGCAGCATTGCCGTTCACCGTCGACGATGCGCTCCAGCTCCGCCCGAGCATCGCGCGCATAGGTCAGGTGCAAGGTCGTCCCTTCCAGGCGGTGCGCCATCAGCCTCTGCGCTGTGAATTGCCGTATCCAGGCCAGCCGCTCAGGCAACTCGGCAGAGGACAAGGTGCAGGCGATGGGTACGTCAGCCGCGACTTGCATGGCAATTCCCTCCGCAGCCGACAGTTGATTGAGCCTGACGCCGAGCGCGGCGCCTCCACCAGACCACGGCGCCCACCGCCGCAGCCAACCCAAGCAGCCCGGCTCCAAGGGGCGCCAGTTCATCAGCGCAGGCCAGCAACGCGGAGCCGGCGGCTGCAAGCGCTGTGGTGCCCGCCATCAGCGCTGCGGCACCTCCCAGAAGCGGGACCGCACAACATGCGGCGCACGCCGCGCCCAAGCCGACGCCGGCGCCCAAAACAGCCTTCCAAGGTCTCATGTCCGTCTCCGATGCTTGGGCACAACGCCCACATCGCAAAGGTAGAACCTCAAGTGGCTTGAGGGGCAAGGGGTACGACCAAAATTCATGGATGGAACTTCTGAAGACCCTGGCGCTGTTCGTCGTCACCGCCGTCGCGGAAATCGTCGGCTGCTACCTTCCCTACCTGTGGCTGAAGCAAGGCAAGACCCTCTGGCTGCTCATCCCGGCGGCTGCGAGTCTGGCGCTGTTTGCCTGGCTGCTCTCGCTTCATCCAACCGCTTCAGGGCGCGTCTACGCGGCCTATGGTGGCGTGTACATCGGCGTGGCCGTGGTGTGGCTGATGCTGGTCGACAACGTGCGGCCCTCGATGTCCGACTGGGTGGGGGTTGCGGTCAGCTTGGCGGGGATGGCCATCATCATGTTCGGGCCACGCAGCGCGTGACGCCTACGGCGGCTCGGAGCACCAGGGTGCCGGGTCAAGATGTCTTCGCCGGACGCTTACGCCGCGCGGCGATGCCCGCAGCACCGACACGTCGGTTCGTTCGGTCCCGCGCCAGCGGCGCCTTGCTGGCAATCTGTTCCTACTGCGAGGCGTAGGCGGGCAGCGGCGTTCCCGGGCATCCCTTGAAGACGTCGCGCCAGGTCGGCCGCGCAGGGATGTGCATTTCATCCCCACGCCGATTCCATCCTTGAGAACGCCTACCGATGCTGTTCAGCTATTGGCAGAACAGGGCCTCAGTTGAACGACTGGTTGGCCAGCGCGAACACGCGTGCTGGCCCCTCCGCCGCGGGCCGCGTTCCCTTGACCATGGTGGTGGCGTCGCTGACCTGGCTCAGTCCGATGCTTTCGAGCCAGTCCCCGAGCTGTGAGGTGGCATCGGTGTCGACGCGGACGAAAACCTGCCCCAGACGTGCGAGCGCGGCTTCGATCAAGGCGCGCGCATCGGCCGCACTTTCGGCAACCACAGGACCGATGACGTGCCCTCGGCCGAACATTCGTGAAATGGCATAGCCGCACGGGGCGCCATCACGCACGAGCACGTTGCCTTCACCAACCTGGATGAGCCGACCCAGCATCTGCCGCCTGGTCCACCCCGTGGCCTGCCGGTCCAGCCGCATGACCGCCTCGATATCCGATGGCGCCATCGCCCGGACCAGACTGACCGGTGGCGCTTGGTGGCGCTCAGCGGGGATACCTTGATGCTGTTGGATGACACCCACGCGAACAAAGCCTCGCCTTTCATAGAGCGCCTGGCCTTCTGGCGTCGAGTTCAGCGTGATGGTCCTCGGGTGCGCCGCGGTCAGCAGGGCATCCATTAGCCGGGCACCGTAGCCCCGGCCTTGGGCAGCCTTGGCAACGATGATCATCCCGGTTGATGCTTGGTCCTCGCCGTAGGCCCACCAGGCCGCAGTCGCGATCACGGCGCCGGCACTGTTGCGGAGCACGAAGCCCCGGCCAAGCTCGAGCGCGAAGGCCCAGTCCTCCAGCCGATAGGGCCAGGACATCTCCCGCGAGAGCCGCAGCGCGCCTTCCAGGTGTTCGTTGGCAAAAGGAACCAACACCACGTCGTCGGTGTCGTCGTTGCTGGGTCGGGGCGCGGTGGCGGTCATGGGTTCAGTGAAGAATTCTCTTTACGGTGCTTCGCACCTGCGGAAATGGTTGGGCACCACCGCAACCTCACGGAGGCACCCACGTATGCAGGAATCAGAAGCGGTGGCGCATGCCAATCTGCAGCGCCTTGACGTCGTGCCCGGTAGCGGTGCTAGGACCGCTACCCGTGGCACCGGCCGTTGTGAAGGCGGTGAGCGCACCGTTGTCTATCTTGGATCCCAGAACGTAGAGGGTCGTTCGCTTGGACAGGGCGTGGTCATAGCCGAGACTGAATTCGGATGCCTTGGTGCCTGCGACATTCTTGACCTTGCCGCCGCCATAGACCGCCTTGATGGTGCCTGTGGCGACCGGTACTTGCACACCAGCGAAGAACTCTTCCCGGTCGTCATTGACGGCCAGGAGATTCGCATGCTTCACGCTCTGAGCGACGCCCATGAGCTTGAAGGCCCCGAAGTCGTACATGCCGGAAACCAGCGTGGACGAGCCCTTGACAGTTCCTGGGGCGAAGCGGTCTTGCTGCGTAAAGGTCATGGCCACTACGAACTTTTCAGTTGAGTACCGCACATCTGCGCCCAACGAACGACCGGTGACATTTTCGCCGGCGGCAGCAAGCAGCTTGCCGGAGAAGCCCTGGACCTTGGGGCTCGAATAGATGATGGAATTGTTGACGCGTGTTCCGCCCAACGTAGTCACTATCCCGCTGGAGTAGACGCTGCCCAAGCCGGTACCGAACGGATCCACGGTATCAATGGCGACGAAGAGCGGCGAGTATTGACGGCCAGCAGTTGTCGTGCCGAAGTCACCGCTCAGCCCGACATAGGCCTGGCGGCCCCAGAAAGTCCCGCCTTGCGTCACCGTGCCGGTGTCCAGGGCCAGCCCTGACTCCAGTTGAAACAGCGCCTTGAGGCCACCGCCCAGATCCTCGGTTCCCCTGAAGCCGACACGCGAGCCTTGCAGGCCTCCAGACTGAAGCGTCTTCGTGCTGCCTCGACCTCCACTGCCGATTTGCAGGTACGCGTCGGCGACGCCGTAAACCGTGACCGAAGATTGGGCCGAAGCCCCGAAGCAGGCGCACGACAGGATGGCGAGTAGCGCGGCGCGCGAGTGATTGCAGTTCTTCAAAAAGTACTCCTGGTTGATGTGGACAAGCGCTTGAATGAACCCCCAGCGGCGGGCCTGAGGCAAGCGTGCGTTCGAACTTGAACGGGCCGGCGGCCCGTATTTCCTCAAATTAGCCTCTCAGCGAGACGTGGAAATCTTGGGTGGTTCTCGTGGTGGGTCGTCAGGGCACAGGTTGGCCCCAAGTCTTCCTAGAAAGTTTCCGCACTGGCGGCAGTGCTCACGCGCTGGCGCAGAACACGTTCGAAGTGGCTGGGATCGTGAGCCTTCAGGACGGCGGCGTCGCGCGGGATGTGGTGGTCCCGGAGTCGCGATAACCAGAAGCGCAAGGCCGCCGCCCGCTCCAGGGCAGGCAACAGCCGACGTTCTTCAGGTACGAGCGGGCGCACCGACTCGTAAGCTGCCAGGAACGCTGCCCGTCGCACGACATCGGCGCTTCCGCTGCCCAGGTCCACAGACCAGTCGTTGAGACAGACCCCGATGTCGAACAGGTAGGTGTCACACCCCGCGAAGTAGAAGTCGAGGAAGCCGCTCAGGCGGCCGTCCTCGAACAGCACGTTGTCGCGAAACAGGTCGGCGTGTATCGGCCCGCGCGGGAGGGCTGCATAGTCGGGCGATGCGGCCATCCGTGTCTGGAAGGCCAGTTCGTCCAGCAGCAGACTGCGCTGATCGTCGCCGACGTACGGCAGCAAAGTCGGCACGGTTCCCGTCCACCAAGGCAGGCCGCGCAGGTTGAGTTGGTGACCGGCGTAGTCCCTGCCGGCCAGGTGCATTCGAGCCAGCATTTCGCCCACTGCGCCGCAGTGCCGGGCATCGGGCGCCAGCTCATTCTTCCCGCGCAACCTGTCCACCACTGCGGCCGGCTTGCCCCTCAGAAGGTGCAGGATGCGGCCATCGGCATCTGGCGCCGGCCCGGGCACCGGAACGCCGCGGGTGGCCAGGTGCTGCATCAAGTGCAGGTAGAACGGCAATTGTTCCGAAGTCAGACGCTCGAACAGCGTCAGCACGTATTTGCCGCGACCCGTGTCGACGAAGTAGTTGGTGTTCTCGATGCCGCCATGGCAGGGCGCCATGGCCCGCAACTCGCCGAGCCCCAACCGACGCAGGAAGGCGGCAGCTTCTTCGAACGGAATTTCAGTGAAGACAGCCATGCTGCAAATCAGGTCAGGTGTGCAACGACGAAGGCCTTGACCTGCGCCGCGTCGGCCGGGAGCACCGTCACGCGCTTGGGCAGGTCTTCGATGCCGTCGAACTGGACGGGCCGGTCGGGCTCGTGACCCAGCGCTTCCACGATGGTCGCGGCGAACTTGATCGGCAGCGCCGTCTCCAGCACGATCATTGGCACACCGGGTCGCACGAAGTGGCGCGCCACCTTCAGGCCGTCGGCCGTGTGGGTGTCGATCGTCACGCCGAAACGCTGGTGCGCGTCGCGGATGGTGGCCACCCGATCGACGTGCGTGCTCTTGGCGCTGACGAACCCGTAGCGCGTGTGCGCCAGCGCGAACGCAGGGTCGGCACTCAGGTCGAAGCAGCCGCTCTTCGCGAGCTCCTCGCCGAACAAGCGCTTGACCGTTCCCGCATCGCGGCCGAGCAGGTCGAACACGAAACGCTCGAAGTTGCTGGCCTTGGAGATGTCCATCGACGGACTGGAGGTCTCGTAGGTGTCGGCGCTGCCGCGGACCCGATAAACGCCGGTGCGGAAGAACTCGTCGAGCACGTCGTTCTCGTTCGTGGCGAGCACGAGCTTGTCGATGGGCAGGCCCATCATGCGCGCCACATGGCCGGCGCAGATGTTGCCGAAGTTGCCCGACGGGACGGCGAAGCTCACCTTCTCGGCGTTGCTCTTCGTCGCCTGGAAGTAGCCGGCGAAGTAGTACACCACCTGGGCCAGGAGGCGCGCCCAGTTGATCGAGTTGACAGTGCCGATCTTGTGCTTGCGCTTGAACTCGAGGTCGTTGGACACCGCCTTGACGATGTCCTGGCAATCGTCGAAAACGCCCTCGATCGCGAGGTTGTGGATGTTGGCGTCCTGCAGGCTGAACATCTGCGCCTGCTGGAACGGGCTCATGCGGCCATGCGGCGAGGTCATGAAGACGCGCACACCCTTCTTGCCCTTCATCGCGTATTCGGCAGCGCTGCCGGTGTCCCCCGAGGTCGCGCCCAGGATGTTCAGTTCTTCGCCGCGACGCGCGAGTTCGTACTCGAACAGGTTGCCCAGCAGTTGCATCGCCATGTCCTTGAAGGCGAGCGTGGGGCCGTTGGACAGCGCTTCGAGGCAGAGGCCGTCTTCGAGCCTTTTCAGCGGCGCGATCTCCTGCGTGCCGAAGACCTCCTGCGTGTACGTCTTTGCGCAGAGCGCTTTCAGATCGGCGAGCGGTATGTCGTCGACGTACAGCGACAGGACTTCGAAAGCGAGTTCGGGATACGCGAGCCGGCGCCACTTGTCGAGCGTCGCGGTATCGACCTGCGGGTATCGCTCGGGCAGATACAGCCCGCCGTCAGGCGCGAGTCCCTCAAGGAGGATCTCGCAGAATCTCTTGCGGGCCGGATCGCCCCGGGTAGACAGGTAGCGCATCGAAGGCCTCATTGCTTGGGCGGGAAATGGGTGGCGTGCAACGCCAGCCGGGCCACGGCCACGAACCAGCGCATGCCGCAGGCCAGCACGTCGTCGTTGAAGTCGTACGACGGATGGTGCAGCGCAGCCGAATGAACTGCGCCACGCTGGCCGAGCCACAGGTAGGCCCCCGGCCGCTGCTGCAGCATGAATGCGAAGTCTTCCGACGTGAAAGCCGGCGCCGGCGCCGTTTGGGCGTCCAGGCCGGCACGGCGCGCCGCTTCCAGTGCGAGCTGCACGGGCTCGGGGTGATTGATCGTGGCCGGGTAGTAGCGCGTGTACTCGACCTCGACGGCGGCGCCGCTGGCGCGTGCGACGCCGGCGGAGATGTCGCGAATGGCTTGTTCGATCGTGTCCTGCACCGACGTGTCGAAACTGCGTACCGTGCCGGTCAGCTCCACCGCCGCCGGCAGCACGTTGTGCGACTGACCGCCGCTGATGCGCGTGACCGAGAGCACCGCGTTCTGCGTCGGCGGAATGCGGCGCGACACGATGGTGTGCAGCTGTGTGACCAGCTCGCTGGCCGCGAGCACCACGTCGGGTGTGCGATCAGGCTGTGCCGCGTGGCCGCCGCGCCCGCGCAGCACGATATCGAAACGGTCCGCCGCAGCCATGATGGGCCCGGCCCGGGTCGCCGCCGTGCCGGCCGGCAGGTCCGGCCAGTTGTGCAGCGCGTACACGGATTCGCAGGGGAATCGATCGAACAAGCCCTGCTGCACCATCTCGCGAGCACCGCCTCTCCCTTCTTCGGCCGGCTGAAAAATGAACGCGATGCTGCCATCGAAGCCGCCGGCTCGCGCCAGTTGTTGCGCCGCCCCCAGCAGCATCGCGGTATGGCCGTCGTGACCGCAGCCGTGGTGTACGCCAGGGTGCCTGCTGACGTGGCGGTGTTCGGCTTGCTCGCGCATGGGCAGCGCGTCCATGTCGGCCCGCAGACCAACCATGCGCGGCGAGTGGCCCCGGCGCAGCACGCCGACCACGCCCGTACCGGCGATGCCCTCGTGCACCTCCAGGCCGGCCTGACGCAGCGCCTCGGCCACCACGCCGGACGTGCGCCGTTCTTCGTAGGCAAGCTCCGGGTGGGCGTGCAGGTCACGCCGCAACGCAATCAGCGCCGGCAGCAGGTCGTTGATGTTCTCGTTCATGGCGGCTCAATAACCTCGCGAACGATCAACCAGCCCGACCAACGGCAGGCCTGCCTGGTGGCGGCGGATGTTGTCGAGCACCTGCTCCACCGCTGTCTCCGGCTGCGTCATGCTTGCGACGTGCGGCGTGAGCAGGATCTTCGGATGCGTCCAGTAGGGATGGTTGCCCGGCAAAGGCTCCGGGTCAGTGACGTCGATAACCGCGCCCGACAACCAGCCTTCGTCGAGCGCATCGAGCAGCGCCTGGTGATCGAGTTGTGCGCCCCGGCCGGCATGCACCAGCGAGGCGCCCCGGGGCAGTTGCCGGAACAGCGCCGCGTCAAGGATGCCGCGCGTTTGTGCCGTCAGTGGCAGCAGGCACACGAGGATCTCGGTGCGGGCCAGCATCGCCGGCAGTTCGTCGTCTCCCGCATAGCACGTCACGCCATCGACCTCGTGCCGCGTGCGGCTCCAGCCGGCGAGCGGGAAGCCGAAGGCGCGCAACCGCTCCAGCACTGCACGACCGAGTACGCCCAGGCCGAGCACGCCGACACGGCGTTGCGTCGCAGGAATGACGCGGTGCGCAGCCCAGCGAGCCTCGCGCTGCTGGCGGATGTAGACCGGCAAGTCGCGGTGCAGCGCCAGCACAGCCATCGTGGCGTACTCCACCATGCCGGCGACGACACCCGGTTCGGCCAGACGCACCACGGGCAGTCCAGGCGGCAGCGCCGCGAGGTCGAACTGGTCGATGCCGGCGCCGGTCGAGAACAGAATCTCGAGCCGGGGGAACCGGTTCTCGATGTCCGCGGGCGGCAGCCAGGCGGCCAGGTAGCGCACGTCCTCCGCGTCGCCGGTGTCCGGCCAGATATGGAACGGCATGTCAGGCGCCTTGACGGCGAACAAGCGAGCCCACTCCGCCCCGCGCACGGCGTCGGCTTTGTACAGGAAGGCCATCATTCGTCCGGGTTGTCGACCCAACTCTTGCAGTCCAGCCTCTTCGCGAGGGCATCGCAGAGTGCGAGAAGGGACGGGGATATGGCCGGGACGTGCTGCTGCTTCATGCCTTCACTTCCTGCACGACGAAGAACTTGGCGACGTGCTCGCTGCTCTCCCAACCGATGGACGCCCCCTGCGGCACGAAGATCGCATCGCCGGCATGGGTCGACAGCACGCTGCCATCGGGGCTGGCGAAGCGCACGCCGCCGGCCAGCAGGACCATGAACTCGTTCTGGCGGTGCGGGCGCACGATGCGGTGGTAGGGCGTCGAGTCCCAGGTGCCGGCGACGACCCCCGTCAACTCGTCCTTGAAGACGTTGTCGCTGCGGCACTGCGGGGCCGGGCCCAGCAGCACTTCGGGAGGCAACGACCTGGACGGTTTGAAGTCCGCGTCGGCGCGCAGCGGGGTGACGCCGGGCTGGTTCGCCAGCTCGGCCGCGGCTGCGCAGAACACGAACTGCGCGCGCGACGCCGTCTGGATACGCAGGGCTATGCCGCGCGCGATGACGGCACCTTCGCCACGCCGCAGCACCAGCGGTGCGGCGCCGGCAGCGATCAGGGTGAGCTTGCCTTCCACGACGACGATCGTCTCGGTGTGGGGAAAGTGCGCGACATCCACTTCACCGATGAAGTCGACACGACCGGCGCTCATCGCGCCCGGCCCTTCCCAGGCGATCTCGCGACTGCGCGCGAAGGGATCGGCCGTGCCGAAGGCCGACTTGCGGAAGGAGGTCGATGTCGGTGCGCCATCGGCGCGGTGCAGCATGAGGGCTACGGTCATGGTCGTTGTTCCTTTGAGTTGCGGGCATTCATTGCGTTGGTGTCCTCAAGCGGCACTGGGCGCTGGGACTTCCCCGTAGCCGAGGATGGCCTTGGTCTCGAGGTATTCCTCCAGGCCTTCGACGCCGTACTCGCGTCCGTTGCCGGAGCGCCCGTAGCCGCCAAAAGGCGCATCGGGGCTCCAGGGCGGGTTGTTGATGTGCACCTGCCCCGAACGGATGCGTGCGGCCACCGCACGCGCGGCAGCGAGGTCCCGGCCCTGCACGTGCGCGCCCAGGCCGTACACCGTGCCGTTGGCGATCTCCACGGCCTCGTCCACGCTGTCGTAAGTGATGATCACCAGCACGGGGCCGAAGATCTCTTCCTGCGCGATCCGCATCTGCGGCTGCACATCGGAGAAAAGTGTCGGGCGCACGTAGCAGCCGCGCTCCAGTCCCTGCGGCCGGCCGGGGCCGCCGCAGATGAGGCGCGCGCCTTCGGCCAAACCGACACCGATCATTTCCTGCACGCGGTTGAACTGCGCGCGGTTGGCCACTGGGCCATGTGTTGTCTGCGGCGAACGCGGATCGCCCACGACGAACGCAGATGCCGTATCGCATGCGAGCCGCTCGACCTCAGCGAGGCGTTCGCGCGGCACGATGATGCGGGTGGGAGCGCTGCAGGACTGGCCCACGTTGCGCATGCCCGCCGCCACCGCAGCTGGTATGGCACGGGAGAAATCGGCATCGGGCAGGATGACGTTGGGCGACTTGCCGCCCAGTTCCTGGGCCACGCGCTTGACGGTGGGCGCGGCCGCCTGCGCCACCAGCACACCTGCGCGGGTGGAGCCGGTGATCGAGATCATGTCCACGTCCGGGTGCGTTGCCAGCGCGGCGCCAACCTCGGGCCCTGTGCCGCTGACCAGGTTGAACACACCCGCCGGGACGCCCGCGTCCTGGATCACTTCTGCGAACAACAGCGCGCTCAGGGGCGACAGCTCGCTGGGCTTCAGGACGATGGTGCATCCCGCCGCCAGGGCCGGGCCGACCTTGGCGGTGATCTGGTAGAGCGGCCAGTTCCAGGGGGTGATCAGGCCGCACACACCGATGGCCTCGCGCTGGATCGCCGTGCTGCCGCGATGCGTGAGGAAGGGATAGCTCGTCGCTAGGTCACGCGCCACGCGGATGTGCTCCGCCGCGATCGGCACCTGGGCACCGCGCGCCACGCTGATGGCGCAGCCCATCTCTTGCGAGATCGCCTGGGCGAATGCTTCCGCTCGCTCCAGGATCAGGCCGTGAATGCGGGCTAGCAGTGCGGCCCGGCTCTGAGGGGTACTCACGGACCAGGTCGCGAACGCGCGCCGGGCCGCGGCCACGGCCGTGGCGACGTCCTGCGCGTTGCCCAGCGCGACCTCCGCGACGGGTTCGTCGGTCGACGGGTCGATGACGGCGCTTCGATCCTGCCCTGCGGGCAGCACCCACTCGCCGTCGATGAAGAGGCGATCCAGGCGGCCGGCGCCTGCGAGGCGATCGATGATGGAGGTGTTCATCGTGTTCAGCGCAGATTGCCCTGGCAGACGTACTTCAGGCTCATGTAGTCGTCCAGGCCGTGCACCGAACCTTCGCGGCCATAGCCCGACTCCTTCACGCCGCCGAATGGCGCCGCCTCGGCCGCGAGCGCGCCTTCGTTGACGCCGACGAGCCCGGTCTCCAGCGCGTCGGCGATGCGCCAGATGCGCGACACGTCCTGCGAATAGAAGTAGGCCGCGAGGCCGAACGGCGTGCCGTTCGCGGCGGCGATGACCTGCTCCTCGGTCTCGAAGCGCGTCACCGCGACGATCGGGCCGAAAGTCTCTTCGCAGGAACACGCCATCGTCGCGTCGGCGCCGACCAGCAGCGTTGGGGCAAAAAAGTTGGCGCCCAGCGCGGCCAGACGCTGGCCTCCGACGACCACGCGTGCCCCGCTGTCAACGGCGTCATTCACGTGGCGTTCGATCTTGTCGACGGCCTTCGCGTTGATCATCGGCCCGATCTGCGAGCCCTCGTCACTCGCGGGGCCTACCTTCAGGGCGACGATGCGAGCGCCGAGCTTTTCAACGAAGCGGTCGTGAACGCCGGCCTGCACGAAGACCCGGTTCGGGCTCACGCAGGTCTGGCCGCCGTTGCGGAACTTGCCCGCCATCAGCCCATCGACTGCCGCGTCGAGGTCGGTATCGTCGAAGACGATGAAGGGTGCGTTGCCGCCGAGTTCGAGCGACAGCTTCTTCAGCGTGTCGGCGCTGCGCCGCGCGAGGTGCTTGCCCACCGGAGTCGAGCCGGTGAAGCTGACCTTTCGCACACGCGGGTCGTCGAGCCAGACATCGACCACCTCCGCCGCACGCTGGCGCGAGGCGGTGACGATGTTCAGTACACCGGCTGGCACGCCCGCCTCCTCGGCGAGCTTGACGAGGGCCAACGAGGTCAGCGGCGTGTCCTCGGCCGGCTTGGCGACCACCGTGCAGCCTGCGGCCAGCGCGGGTGCAATCTTGCGAGCGATCATCGCGGCCGGGAAGTTCCACGGCGTGATCACGGCCACCACGCCCACCGGCTCCTTCAGCGCGAACATGCGCCGGCCCACGACCGGCGCGGGGATCACGTCGCCGTTGGCGCGCGTGGCCTCCTCGGCGAACCACTCCACATAGCTCGCGGCATAGGTCACCTCGCCGCGCCCTTCGGCGAGCGGCTTGCCCTGCTCGCGCGAGATCAGGCGGCCGAGGTCCTCCTGGTGCGCAACGATCAGGTCGTTCCAGCGCTTGAGGATTTGCGCGCGCTGCTTGGCAGGCACGGCGCGCCATGTGGCGAACGCGGCATGCGCCGCGTCGAGCGCTGCACGGGCGTCGGCCGCGCCGCTGTCGGGCACGCTCGCGACCACGGCGTCGGTGGCTGGGTCGGTCACGTCAAAACGGCGGCCTTCTTCGGCATCGCACCAGCGGCCGATGTAGTTGCGGCCGGGCAGGAGGTCGCCACGGTGAATCGAGAGAGACACGTCAGAGTCCTTTCAAATGGTCGGCGATGGCGCGAGACGCGCCGGCCAAGGCTTACGCAGCCGCGAGTTACTTGTGCTCGCTGCGGATATCGAGCGCGTCGCGCAGCCCGTCGCCGATGAGGTTGAAGCTGGTCACCGCCATCGTGATGGCCAGGCCGGGGATGATCGCCAGCCAGGGCGCGCGGTCCAGGTATTGCTGGGCACCGTTCAGCATGTTTCCCCAGCTGGGAAGAGGCGGCTGGATGCCGAAGCCCAGATAGCTGATGTAGGCCTCGAGCAGGATCGCGCGGGCGACCGTCAGCGTTGCGGCCACGATGATCGGCCCCATGGCGTTGGGCAGGATCTCGCGAAACATGATGTGCGCGCGGCTCAGACCCAGCATCCGCCCGGCGAGCACGAACTCTCGCTCTTTGAGTGTTGCCACCTCGGTCGCGACGATGCGTGCGACCGTCATCCAGCTCGTCAGCGAGATGATGATGGTGATCATGATCGGGCTCGGCTTCAGTGCGACTGCCAGAGCCAGCAGGAGGAAGAGCGTCGGAAACGACAGGAAGCCGTCGACGGTTCTCATCAGCACCGTGTTGACCCAGCCGCCCATGTAGCCGGCGATCACGCCCACCAGCGTGCCCACGAAGGTCGCCAGCAGCATCGAGAAGAAGCCCACGAGCAGCGAGATCCGCCCCGCCATCAGCAGCCGTGCCGCAAGGTCACGGCCCAAAGAGTCGGCGCCGAGATAGTGATCCCCCGCCAGGGGTGGAGCAAACCGCGCAAACAGGTCGATCTGGAGCGAATCGAAGGGCAGCAGATAGGGCCCGAAGGCGCAGGCGAGCGAGAGCAGGGTGATCATCACCAGCCCCAGAACCGCCAGGCGGTGGCTGAGGAACCGGCGCACCACGCGGCTCCTCCACCATGCAAGTTCGGGAGCCGAAGTCAGGGTGAGCGTTGTTGACATGGCGGTGTCCTTTTGTCGCAATGGCGTCGGGCTCAGGCCAGACGAATCCGTGGGTCGACCATCGCGACGACGATGTCGGCGACCAGGTTGCCGACGATGGTGAGCACGGCCGAGAACATCAGCAGACCCATGACCACCGGGTAGTCGCTGTTGCTGAGACTGTCGAGAAACAGTCGTCCCATGCCGGGCCAAGTGAAGACGGTTTCGGTGACGAGCGCGCCCGTCAGCAGCGAGGGCAGCTGCACCCCGGCCAGGGTGATCATCGGCAGCAGCGCATTGCCGACGACATGTTTCATGACGACCCTACGCTCGGTCAGACCCTTGGCGCGGGCGGTCTTGACGAATTCCTGGCCCATCGCTTCAATCGTTGCGGTCCGCATGAACCGGCTCCAGATGGCGATGTGGACCAGCGCCAGCACCACGGACGGCATGACCAGATGGTGCAGGTAGTTCAGGACCGACCCGTCGCCGATCGTGTACATGTTGCCCGCTGGCAGCCAGCCCAAGCGCAGCGAGAAGAAGTAGATGCCGACGAGCCCGAACCAGAAGGTCGGAATCGACAGAGCGACCATCGAGCCGACGGTGGCCATGTAGTCGAAAGCCGAGTTCCGGTGCGTCGCGCCCCGGATGCCGATCACCGTGCCCAGGGCCACAGCGATGACGGTGGCGCATCCCATGAGCAGCAAGGTTGCCGGCACATGGCGGGCGATGACCGACACGACCGGATTGCTGTCGCGGAACGAAGTCCCCCAGTCGCCCTGCAGCAGTCGCCAGGCCCAGTCGAAGTACTGCACCCACAGCGGTCGGTCGAGCCCGAGCTGGGCGGCGATACGGTTCTTGTCGTCCTGCGTCATGCCGGGATCGAGCGCGTATTGCGCCATTGGGCCGCCCGGGATCAGGTTCAGCACGACGAAGCCGATGATCGACACGATCACCAGCAGCACCATGCTCTGCATGAAGCGTTTTAAAAGAAAGGCAGCCATGTTCTCTTCCTACGGGGACTGACGCACGGGGCGGGTGGTTGCCGCCCGCACTGATAGCGGGCGGGCGGCGACGGTTGACGTCAGCTCCAGGACCAGCCTGCGGCGTTCCAGGCTTCACTGCGCGTGTTGGTGTTCGGCACGAAGCCCTGGATCTTGGCCTTGCGGCCATAGACGATGTTGGCGGTGAACAGCGGCAGGAACGGCAGGTCGTTGCGGACGATCTCCTGCACGCGGTGGTAGATCGCGCGCCGCGCGTTGAGGTCGAAGGTGCGCGTGCCCTTGTCGAGCAGCTCGTCGACTTCGGGGTTCGCGTACTGCGCGTTGTTCGAGCCCCGCCCACCCTTGGCGACGATTGACCGGCTGTGGAAGCGCAGGGCCACGTCCGGGTCGGCAGCGATCAGGTAGGTGATCCCCACCATCGCCGTGTCGTACTGCGACTTGGCCCAGAAGTCGCCCCACATCACCGCCCCGGGATGATTGAGGATCTTCATCTCGACGCCGATCTTGGCGTAGGTCTGCTGGATGAACTGCTGCGCCTGTTCGCGCAGATGGGAGCCCGTGGTGGTGGAGTTGTTGAACGACAGCCGCACGCCGTCCTTGACGCGGATGCCGTCGGGGCCGGGTTTCCATCCGGCCTTGTCCAGCAGCTGGGCGGCGCGGGCAAGGTTGAACTCGTGCTTCGGCAGGTCGGACTTGTAGTACCAGGACTGCTGCGGCATGAAGGTCTCGGTCGTGCGCGCCACGCCGTGATACAGGATGTCGATGATCGCCTGCCGGTCGATCGCCATGTACAGCGCCTCGCGCACGGCGCGATCACGGAACTGGGGCTTCTCGAGGTTGAAATAGATCGACTCGACCGAGCTCGCGGGCACCAGCGTCACCGCCCGGTCGGGCAGGCGGCTCGCGTCCTTGTAGTTGTCGGGGGTGATGAAGGCCTGACCGACCACGTCAATGTCGCCGCTGCGGAACTGCGTGTACATCACCGTCTGGTCAGGGATGTACTTGAAGATCAGCCTCTCGATGAACGGGCCCTCACCGTGGTAGCTGGTGTTGGCGACCAGCTCGACATGATCGCCGGCTACGCGCTTGCTCCACTTGAACGCGCCCGTTCCGACCGGTGCTTGGTTGAAGGGAGCCTCGTTGGGGTTCGCCGCCGTGCCCAGGACGTGCTTGGGCACGATGAAGGTCTCGGTTAAATACGACAGATAGGGCGCGAAGGGCTGCTCCATTCGCCACGTGATCTCGGTCGGCGAGACCACGGTGATGTCACGCACCAGCGCATGGCCGGACGTGCGCCAGGCGCGGAACTTCGGGTTGACGATGAGTTCCAGCGTGAACTTCACGTCCTCGGCGGTGAAGGCGGTGCCGTCGTGCCAGCGCGCGTTGTTGCGCAGGCGGACGCGCCACTTGAGCCCGTCCGCGGAGATGCCGCCGTTGGTCTGGGTCGGCACCTCGGCGGCCAGGTTCGGCACGATCACGCCCTTCGGGTCGATCCGGAACAGCGCGTCGAAGACCGAGAAGGCGACGCTGTCGTCCACCTCGAGATGCGGCATCAGCGGATTGAAGACGGTTGGTTCCTGCGTCACGCCGACCACGACGCGCCCCTTGGGTGCGGCGGGTTTGGTCTGGCCGTAGGCGGGCTGGCCCAGCAGATTGGCCGCAAAGAGGCCTCCGACGGTGCCGGCGGCCATGACGCGCAGCGCGTCACGGCGCGATGGGTCGGTGAGGGTCTTCAGGTCCTTCGTCATCTCTTTTCTCCTTGGGTGATCGGCTCTAGACTGGGTCAGCGGCTTCGGCCGCAACGGCCGGGCGGGCGGCGCGTTGTTCGCCTGGAATGGCGGCCACCAGTTCGCGGGTGTAGTCCGCGCGGGGGCTGAAGAAAATCTGCGAGGGTGGGCCCTGTTCGACGATCCGGCCCTTGTGCATCACCGCGATCTCGTCGCAGATCTGGCTGGCGACGCGCAGGTCGTGGGTGATGAAGACCATCGCCACGCCGGTCTCGCGCTGGACGCGATCGAGCAACTCCAGGATCTGCGCCTGAATCGAGACGTCCAGCGCGGAGACCGGCTCGTCGGCGATCAGCAGCTTCGGCTTGAACATCAACGCGCGGGCAATGCCGACGCGCTGGCGCTGCCCGCCGGAGAACTCGTGCGGGTAGCGATCAAAGGCGCCCGCGTCGAGGCCGACCAGCGTGAGAAGCTCGCGCGCCTCGTCGCGGGCCTGGGTCCGGGTCATGCCATGGGCCATCGGCCCGACCGTCAGGATCGTGCCGATGGTCATGCGCGGGTTGAGCGAGGCGAAGGGATCCTGAAAGATCATCTGGACCTTTGGCCGCAGGCTTCGAAAGCGCGGTTCGTCCAGCGCCGCGATGTCGGACCCCTCGAAAACGATCCGCCCGCTATCGGCGTCCATCAGCTTGATCAAGAGCCGGCCCAGCGACGATTTGCCCGAGCCGCTTTCGCCGACCACGCCCAAGGTGCGGCCCGGCGCCAACTGGAACGACACGCCTTGCACGGCTGGGACCACTCGCAGGGAGCGCAGCAGCGCGCTGCCGCTGCGATAGGTCTTGACGAGGTTCTCGACCTTCAGCAGCGGCGCGGAAGCAGTGCCCGGCAGCGTCGCGCGGTCCTCGCTGCGCAGACGCGGCACGGCGGCGATCAGGCGACGGGTATAGGGGTGGCTGGGCGTCTTCAGCACCTTCGCCGGGCTGCCCTGCTCGACCACGCGGCCCTTCTCCATGACCACCACGCTGTCGGCGATCTCGGCTACGACGCCGAAGTCGTGGGTGATGAACATGACGCTCATTCCCTTGCGGCGCTGAATGTCGCGGATGAGCTTCAGGATCTGCGCCTGGGTCGTCACGTCGAGCGCGGTGGTCGGCTCGTCGGCAATGAGGATCGCGGGCTCCAGCGCGAGCGCCATGGCGATCATCACGCGCTGCCGCTGGCCGCCCGACAGCCGGAACGGGTACTGGTGGTACATCAGTTTGGGGTCGGGCAGACCGACTTCGGCCAGCAGCTCCATCGCCCGCTCGCGGCGCGAGGCGGGCGTGCCGACGCCATGTGCCGCCATGGCCTCGTCGATCTGTGCGCCCACGGTCATCAGCGGGTTCAGGGCCGAGAGCGGGTCCTGGAAGATCATGGACACGACCCGGCCACGCAGGTCGCGCAGCTTTTCGGGCGGTAACCCGAGGATGCTCGTCCCGTCCAGGTCGATCGCACCAGACGCGATGCGGATCGTCTTGGGCAGCAAGCCCATGATCGTGTTGGCCGTGACCGACTTGCCCGACCCGGATTCACCGACTACACAGAGGATCTGGCCGCGCGCGAGCTCGAAGGAGATGTCCTCGACGGCATGGGCCCGTTCCATGCCTTTGGGCAGGCTGACGGTCAAACCGCGCACGGAAAGCGCCGCCTGATGTGAAGCTGCAGTCTTGATGTGTTCAATGACCAAGTTCTTCTCCTGCTTCAAGGTTCAAACCTGGCCTAGAACTCAGCCACCTTGCCCCAGGCCGACTGGCTGAAGCGCGTGGGGCTGAGGGGGGTGGGGTCGATGAAGGGCTGTGCGCCGGTGATCAGGTCGGCGACAAGGTACCCCGCGCCGGGACCGATGCCGAAGCCGTGGCCGGAGAACCCTGCGGCCAGGACGAGGCCGGGCACCTCCGGCACTTCGCCGATCGCGGGCACGCCGTCATAGGTGCAGTCCACGTAACCGGCCCAGGCATTGATGATTTTTGCATCACGCAGAGAGGGCAGCAGCTGGGTCGCCCGGTCGAGGGTCTTGCGGATCGTCGCCGCGTCGGGCTTGGGGTCGAGCACGCGCATGCGCTCCATCGGCGTGGGTTCGTCCAGGCGCCACTTCTTCAGCGTTTCGTGCCCGCTGCGCAGGCCCTGCAGGCCGCCGGGAGACACATTGCGCCAGCGCTTGGCAAACATCGGCACGAACTTGCTTGCATAGCGCAGGAACTGCGGCGTCGGGTCCACGCGTCCGCGTCCGCTGATGGCCAGCGTGTGGCTGCCGTCGCTGCGGCGCGTGACGGAAACGCGTGGCGTGGTCAGTGCAGGCGGCAGCTGTTGCCCCACCGGCGCTATGCGCAGGATGGACTGCCGCAACGTGGACAGCGGGAAGCGGATGCCGAGCTGGTTGCAGAACGACGATGCCCAGGCACCGCCTGCGAGCACGGCGGTGCGCGTCTTGATGGTGCCGGCCTCCGTGACGACGCCGCTGACGCGACCGCCCTCGAGCTCGAGGCCGCGCGCGGCGCAGTTCTGCAGCACCGTGCCGCCGAGCTTCATGATCGCGGCGGCCACGGCAGGCGCCGCCTTGGCGGGATCGGCCGTGCCGTCGCTGGGCGAGTAGACGCCACCCTTCCACTTGCGGCCGGTGGCGTGGCCGCGCTTGGTGGCCTCGCTGCCGCTGAGCACCTGCGTCGTCACGCCAACCGACTTGCCTAAGTCGTGCCATTGGGCCCACTGCGCGATCTGCGCTTCGTCGTCGCTCAGACACAGCAAGCCGCATCGGCTGAAGCCGGTGTCTTCGCCTGTGTCGGCGGCGAACTGCTCCCAGAGTTCAAGTGCCTTGGTGGCCATCGGCAGTTCGCGCGCGTCGCGGTTCAGCTGGCGGCACCAACCCCAGTTGCGGCTCGATTGCTCGGCGGCGATGAGGCCCTTCTCGACCACGGCCACAGACAGCCCGCGCCGGGCCAGGAAGTAGGCAGTGAAGACGCCGATGATCCCGCCGCCGATCACGACGACATCGGCGTGGCTCGGCAGGCTGTGGGACGACTCGATGGTGCGCAAGGGTTGGAGCATGGGTCGATCTCGTTGGTCGTTTCGGGCCGGCACGCTCTGCCAGCTTGAACGTGTGTCGCTGCGCGGTGGCACTCGGCGACTAGGAGATCCCAGTATCGAAATGCAAATTCATGCGGTCAAATACAAGCTTCGGGTGAGTCAATGTCCTTTTGATATGAAGTGCCGACGCCTGCTTGCGGTGCGTAATCTGCCTGACTTGGTGCGGTTCGCACCCCTCAGCGGCTCCATGCATACCAATCCTGAGGAACTGGGCTCTTGAAGGCGGTTGGGATGCGTGCCTCCATTGCCAACGGGTCTGGTTGCTGCGCAGCGACGGCCAGACGTCATGGTCGGCAGCCGCGCAGTCCAGCGATGCCTTCGCACGGCCGCTGGGCCCTCGCTATTTAGTCGACCAGGTGAACTTCTTGCAGTCGTTCTATTCGGTGCCTCGCACCACGATGCGCAGGGCCTCGAGAAAGTCGGCCACGAGCGCCTGCTCCGGCTGCTGGCGAGCGCGCACGACGTGGCATTCGAAGTGGACTGCGGGCTCGAAAGCCACGGCATGTACACCGGCCAGTCCGAGCTCACTGAGCACCGAGGGACTCACGATACTGACGCCGAGGCCTCGCGCCACCATGGCGCACATCGTCGTGGCCAATGAAGTCTCGATCTCCAGCCTGCGCACTTCGGGGACAAAGACGCTGTCGATTGCCGCGCGCGCCACATCCGGAGGCGAGGCCGATATAAAGCACTCGCCGGCCAGGTCCGCAGGAACGACCTTGCGCCTGCGCGCCAGACGGTGTCCGCGAGGCACGATGCAGACGGCGCGCTCAGAAAGAACCAGCTGGCTGTCGACTTCCTGCGGCAGCGCAACGTAGGCGGACAGGCCGAGATCGCAGTGTCTGGATGACACCCACTTGCAGATGGTCGCGGAGTCGGCCGTATGCACCACGACCGGTACCCCCGGGCGCAGTCCGCGAAAGACCTGCAAGACGCGCGGCACCGGGCTGATACCGAGGGCTGGCGTGACGGCGATCCGCAAGCCTTCGACCCCCAGCGTGCGAATCCGATCCGCCGCCGCGCGGATGGACTGCAGCCCCACGTAGACCCGGTCCACCTCCTTCAGCAGGGCATGTGCTTCCGGCGTGGGGACCACGCGCAATCCGACGCGTTCGAACAAACGCATCTGAGTTTCCCGCTGCAGCAGCGCCATGGCGCGGCTCACGTTCGGCTGGGACGTGTGCAGCTGCTCAGCGGCAAGCGTCATCGAGCCCGTGTGCATCACCGCTCGGAAGCACTCGATCTGGCGGAAGTTCATATCATCGATGTATCCAGAGTACGTAGCACGAATTATTGCCGTATGGGACCATTGCGGCAGCTCCCAGCCGCGGCGGTTTGACGACGAAGGTCAAGATCTTTCGGTCAGGCAAGCGGTGACGAAGCCCGCACCCGGGTACTCGTTGTCTTAGGCGCGACGGACCATGTGCTGGTCATTCCGGTCCTCACCTCCATCGGTCAAGCCGGGGCAACACGATGTGCCAAATTGGCCGCGGATGCCGATCGACGCGTAGTGGACGACTGTGCTGGTTACTGCGAGCGCAGAGTGTCGAGGTAGTCGGCTTGGCTCCGAATACGACGACGCGTTGTTTGCTCGACTTGCTGCCGAGATCGAGGCTCTGGGCGGTTCGATCACCGACAAGGAATGGACCTTGGGAGGCAGCCAAGAAATGACCGTCTTTCAGATCAAGTTGCCAGATGGAGAGATCGAGGCCGTCGCCGAAACCTATGTCGGTCTTTCGCTGCGCGGCACGACCTCGTTGATGGAGCAACTCGCTCGCCGGGTGATGCCCAACCCTTCGCTCCAGCGGACGGCTTCGCCGTCCGCTGAGCTTTGACGTTGAGCGGCAGCTTTCTGAAGCTTGGTAGGCCTGTGCCGACGTCCGCTTTGGGCACGGAGCTGTCGCCCACTCAATGACGACGGTCAGGAATGTGCCCAAAGCGGAAGGTCGAGACATCGGCGGCTCAGCCTTGGCGGCAGCCCTCGCATCGAGCGATGGCGCGCATCCGCTGCTCCGTCCGATCAATCTCTGCCGCGCGATGCCATCTGGCCACAACCTGTGTGGAGTCCCGTTCCAGATAGAACCTGGCGAACGAAGGACAACCGCGGCTGGCGTCCGGGAGGGGAACAACCGATGCGCAGACCGCGGTCGACCGGCGACCATGGCGTGGCTCGGGTGAGGACCCAGGAGAGAAAGAAGGGCCAAGGGGGAACAATGGAGAAAATCAGGGGAATCGTCCTGTACTGGAACGCCGACAAAGGGCTCGTCACCGTCGACGGCAAGCGGTTAGGCGTCAACATCAGCGCTTGGCGGGGTTATGAACTGCCGAAGACCCACATGGCCGTCGAGATCGACATGCATGAAGGTGTGGTCATCTCGTTCTCAAAGCTCGAGAAGCCTCCGTCCGCCATCGGCGCCGCCCTGAGTGGTTCGCTGGGTGGTTCTCTGAAGCAGTCGTTAAGGGAGACGGTGGACGGGAAGCTGACCGCAGAGAACTGCAAAGAGACGGCTCGTCGCATCGTGGCCGATGTTGGGACCAATGTCGCCGTGGCCTACGGTGCATTCATGGTTGCTGCCATCTCGATGAGGCTTGCCGATGGCGGCATGTTCAGAATGATGACGGTGACCCTGGTTGACGTCCTCTCGGGACTGGCCGGGTCCAGGCCGGCCGGCATCGCGTTGTTGCTCTTGGTCGCCGCCTCCATTGCGGTGCCATTCTTCTGGAGGCACCGAGTCGCATCGCTGGCGCTCGCTACGCCGTTGCTCGCGACGCTGGTCGCTGGTTATCGGTTTTACTCGGTTCAAGCCATGATGCGTGAACAGAACGAGAGCAGCAGCGCCTTCGTAAAAGGCGTGATGGGCGCGTTCACCGACGGCATGGGCCTCTCACTCGGCTACTACGTGCTGCTGGTCCTGGGAGCCTATCTGGCATACCAGGGCATCACCCGGGTGAAGCGCCGGCCGAGCGCCGAGGCGGCCGCTTGATGGCTTAGACGAGGCGCTGGCGCCGGTGAGGCTGCTGCTGCACGCAAGCTGCGGAACCCGTGTGGCAACAAGGCGGGTGAAGCCAAGAGGCTACGGCAAAACGGAAACCGGAGGAGCGCTTGTCCTCGTCACTACCGGATACGCCTTCCATTCAGGCGCCATTGCAAGCATCGCTGCCTGAGCCCCTCCGCATTCCAGCAGCGGGTAGCTGTCGCGCAGGGACGCGAGGTTTAAGTAAGCGTGGAGCTTGAACTCGCCGTCCACGACCGTATACACCGCATAGCGAAGTCCATCCGTCAGGATCAGTCGTTCGCAACTGGATCTAGATTTTGCGTAACCTACTGCCTGAGCGTGCGCCGTGAGACAGGAGTTGTTCATGCGCTTGGCCTCTACCACGACGCACAGGTTTTCGTCCGAGCGAGGCAGCCGGTTGAACAGCGCCACGTCGATGTGATTCCATTCGACGCCCATCTTTTGCGGTGTCCAGCCCAGCGAACGCATCAATGGCAGCACGAGAAATGCGACCGTCTCGTGCTCTGACGGTGGTTTTGTTCGGGCGTACCAAGTGCCAATACGCACCAATTCACCAACGTCTTCTAGCAGCTGCGCGATGGCGCCACTGGCGACGCCGTGGTCAAACAAATGGGCCGAGACATCGTCCATGGACATCGAGTTGCCGCTGGGTGGAAGATCAGGGAGCCGCGGCAACGACGACGGAACGAAGATGGTTGTGAGCCAAGCTCTGACGCGCAACGCGCTTTCAGCCAGCAGCTGAGTGGTGTCGCCTTGCTTCAGTTCATAGGTGTCGAAGGCTTGCGGGTCTTCAAGTCGGTGCCAGTACCAACTCACCCGTCGAACATGCTGCAGGTCCCATCCGTCCACGTCGCTAAATCCGTCGTGCCACTCGTAGTCGCCAACGATCACACCTACCGCGAGCACCTCCTTGGTGCCCATGCGAAGCAGCACGGTGTCGCCGTCCTTCATGTCGACGGCAAACCGGCGCAAGTCGAGCGATTTTCGACTTGAAGCTCCCGCAGTGACCGCCGGTGCGCATTGGGGAAAAGGTCCGAAACGGCCGGGCCCATTCAGGATCACGCCCCATTGGATGCACAGTGCCGCATAGTTTCGGTCGAGGTCGCCCGCGCCTTGCTGCCAGATTGCCACCTTGCCTCCTTGTCGTTTTGTCCGACATTGTTGGCGTGGTCACGATGTCTTGCAGCTGGAATCCGGCGCGAACCGGCACGCATGGTCTCTTTATAGAGACACCGTGAAGTTCGGCGTTCTCTTCGGTCACGCCATGCCGGGAGGCCACTTTGTTCCCAGAGAGGCCATTTGATTCTGGCATAGAGGTCATCAACGATCAGTTTGTAGCTTGGGCACCCGGGCCAGGACGCCTTATCAGCGTGGTACGAGGACCAGACTAGACGTGAAGGGCAACGCCCCCCCCGGAACAGGGGATCTAGCCACGGGGAGCACTTCTAACCGCTGACTAGACTGCCTACGCAAAGGGAGCAAAGATGAAGGTTGTTGGACTGCCGGCAGTCACCGCCAAGTTGGTATCGAGCATCGCAACTGCGCAAATTGGGACGACGCTGTCTATCAGTGTTCTGGCGGTCGTATTGTTCCCCGCTGTACAAGCGAATGCTGCCGAGATTTCCAGCGTTGGTTCCGGCAGCACGTTGGCGGCGCTTCAGCCTCGCGATCTAGACGACGATGGCGTTGTTGATGCTTTCTACGACGCGGCATTCGACATCACCTGGCTTCGCGAAGTGGGCACGCAGTCGTTTCGGAACTGGGCGGCTGCTACTGCCTGGGCCGAGCAGGACAGATTCGGGATTTCCGGTTGGCGCCTGCCAAGCACTGTGCAGCCAGATGCCACCTGCTCTTGGACTTACAACCAAGGATTTGGCCCGGAGTCATACGGATGGGGCTGTCGCGGCAGTGAACTTGGCCACCTTTGGTCCGATGTACTTGGAAACACTCCCGAATACGTTCCGTCTCCCAGCGGGGGGCTGATATTCAACGCAGGCTACGGGCTACGCAACGCGGCGGACTTCCAGGGCCTTGTCGTCGGAAACTACTGGACCAGTACTCCGTGGGTTCAACGACCAGACTCACACTGGCGCTTCAACACTGGCAATGGTTTCCAAGACGTGACCAGTGGCGTGGTGCCTCAGTTTGCTATGGCTGTCCGTCAGGGAGATGTTGCCTCCGTTGTTCCAGAGCCCTCGACCTGGATTCTTATTAGCCTTGGCTTTGCCAGCCTGCTAGTGCGTAGACAACTTGCGCTGCGCGGCCCACGCGTTTCCAACATGACTGGTTCTGATTTAGATCGATAACGCGACGCTAAAGAGGGGGCCTCCCCAACAGGCCGGGCACTCAATGGTGCCGCAGCTGATGGGCCGTCCCTACCCCCAGATGAGCTGCATAGCGTCAGAGTTCGCTTTTGCCCGACAGCGTGCACGGCTGGGCCTCCCCCCAACCCGAGAAGAAGGAGCTACTTGAGATTCACATCACAACTGTCCATGGGCGTCTATTCGAGACGCGCTCCATTCCGGCGTATAGGAGGTAATTTCATGGCACTCCGGTTCTTGTTAAGCCTGCTTGTAGTTATCGCGGCCCATTCTCCGGCGTCGGCTGTGGTCGTTGATGAGGGGGCAACGAACCTTGACACCACCACGCAATTGCGTTGGCTTGACTTAACCGCGACGACGAACTTAAGCCCAGGTGCGGTTGCGGCAGGTGCGGGCGGTTGGCTGAATTCGGGATGGCGCTTCGCGACCGGAAATGAGGTTGTTGCCCTTTGGGCACAGATGGGCATCACTTCGCTAAGCGGGCCCGGGACGAACGATCCCGCGACTCTCGCCTCTATCGACACATTCTTCGCCGTATTTGGACAAACGAGCTTCGATCCAAACATCAACCTGCGGGCATCTCATGGATGGATAGATCCGAGTGGAATGGGGGAGCCCCTAGGCCGTCAGGTCGACGCCGCCGTCTACGTTCGGAACGGTACGGGAGGTGCGTATGTCAAGAACCTCGTGGCTTATGCCGGGTACTCGTCCTGGGACATTGGCAGCTACTTGGTCCGGTCAGCATCGCCAGTGCCCGAACCGTCGAGCCCGATGTTGCTGTGTATAGGGGGGGTTGGGATTGCTGTTTCTCTCCGTTGCCGGCGTCGCGGGGCGAGTGACTGAAATCAGCAAGTGCTGGGGGGTCGCTGAGCTTCAGCTTTGGGCACAAAGCTGCTGGACGCAATCCGGCATGCGATGACAGGACCTGGCTGGGACTTCCACTTCGCGGCCACACCAGATAGCTGACCTAGTCCGTCCGCACCTGATGCCTAGTGGGGCAGCTACCTGGCGCTCGGCCGAGCGCACGGTCCCGGCCATGAGCAGACCGTCACGAGCGGCCTCTTTTCGGTTGCCGCCGATGCCGCCGCGAGCGCCGGTAATCAACACGACCTTGCCTCTCAGGTCGTAGCGGCTCATATTGCAATCTCTCCAAGGGATCAGTAGCCGGCGACTTGCTTCATGATCTTGCGCTTCACACCCGCAGGCACGACCTTGGCCACCGTGCGCAGTAGGGTGGGCCTGAAGGTATCGACGATCCAGTGCACCTTCCCGCTGCGCAACTGGGCTGCATCCCAGATCTTGGCGGCGACATCGGCCGGCGTGAGATGTATGCCGACCGAGTCGACGATGGCGCCGTGCGCCGCAGCCATCATGGGTGTCTTCACGAAATTCGGCAGGATGGCGCAGACATATACGCCAAAGCGCTCCCACTCGATATTCAAGGCTTCGGTGAAACCTCGCACGAAGAACTTCGAGGCCGAGTAGGTGGCCTCGCTCGGCACACCGTTCTCCGACGCCAGCGAACACATGTTGATCAGGTTCGACTGGCGGCGCTGCTTGAGATACGGCAGGGCTTGGTGGGCGACGTTGAGAACACCACAGCAGTTCACCGCAACCACCGCGTTGTGACGGGCCAGCGGTACCGCCTCGAAATGATTGATGTCGGCAATGCCGGCGTTGTTGATCACGAGGTCGATGCCGCCGCCATTCTGCGCGGCGAAGGCTGCCAGCGCTGCGCCCACTTGCTCAGGCTTGGTTACGTCCATGGCTTGGTAGAGGTGAGAGTCGCCGAGGACGCCGCGGAGGTATTGCAGGTCGATGTCGTTGATGTCGGTTGCGCCGACCCGCCAGCCGCGCGCGGCGAATAGCACAGCGGTTTCCCGCCCGATGCCGTTTCCCGCGCCAGTGATGAATATGGCTTTCTGTTGGGACATGAGCGAGGCCTCCTCAGTCCAGGGCCGACTTCAGGAACGTGAGTTGATCCGCGACAAACGTGTCGAAAAGCGGTGCCACATAAGGCGCGAAGTGAACCGCCCCGGATTTCGCAGAGGCTCCAACTCTAGAGAATGGAGCCATGAGAAAGTCCCC
>NZ_LMFP01000002.1:0-204 GCF_001426885.1 Pelomonas sp. Root1444
GTTTTAAAAGACTTGTCATTTTTGTTCAAGATTCAAATTCTTGATTCTACAGTTCTTCCCTGAGCTTAGAAGATGGAAACTGTGGTTTGAGGAAATCAGAAAACCATTTGCCAGAAACTTTTTGATGACGTGTCAAATTGTTTTGGAAATCAATGTAGTAAAGTCCAAACCTAGCTTTGTACCCATCTTGCCATTCAAAATTAT
>NZ_LMFP01000002.1:270-766 GCF_001426885.1 Pelomonas sp. Root1444
AAAATATCCTGTAACGTTCACCTTATCGTCACAAATGGCTTGGTGTAAACTCAAGAGATGTCTTTGGAGATAATACTTCCTGTTGTGATCATTTGTTCCTATTTCTATGTCATTGTGATATTCTCCAAGATCCTCTCCATATCCATTCTCAGTGATCATAACTTCAGGATCACCATAGTTGTCTTTAATATACTTCAAAAGGTATCTCAAACCTTTTGAATATACATCCAATTTGCCACCAGCAGGCTTGCTACCAATTTTGTATTGATCCACATTCTTGCTATCCCAATCAACAAGAGAATCAGTAGTCCAACTAGGACTCTTAGGATCTGGATTAATATTTTTTGCAAACATTGAAGTATAATAATTCATTCCTACAAAATCTGTTGAATCTTTAAGTAGTTTCTTCTCTGCTTCTGTGAACTTTGGTAATCTATGACCAACTCTATCTTTCATTGACTGTGGATAATCTCCATAAGTTGTTGGAGCCAAATGC
>NZ_LMFP01000002.1:818-1374 GCF_001426885.1 Pelomonas sp. Root1444
ACGTTCAATGGAACCTCCAACGTGTTCAAGATCGGCTGGTTCAAACCAAGCTGGACTATGTGCAATTCCAATTTTACCCCCGGCACACTGTTTGCATTTTCTGAAGGCGTCAACAGCGTAAGCATGAGACAAGAGTAAGTTGTGACTGACTTGATAAGCTTCGTATCCTGACCGTCCATCTTCACAGTTATGTCCATAACCAGGGATGTACGGTGAACAACGTCCCGGAGCTTTCTTTCCGACATCGTAACCGGCACGACTAAACACCCATGGTTCGTTAAATGTGATCCAGTTCTTCACTTTGTGTCCGTATTCGTGGAAAGTGAAATTTGCATATTCTATAAAATCTTGAACAATGCGACCACTTAAGAAACCACCATATTCATCTTCCAAGTCTTGAGGAGTATCCCAGTGAAAGACAGTTACTAGTGGTGTTAGATTGTTTTTGAGAAGCTCATCGATTAGGTCATGGTAGAATTGGACTCCTGCTTTGCTTATTCCCTTGGACATTCTTCCATGAGGGAATATTCTTGGCCATGCAATAGAAAGTCTAAAA
>NZ_LMFP01000003.1:0-379129 GCF_001426885.1 Pelomonas sp. Root1444
CGTGGACACAAGCATCCAGGTCCGGCTACCGGGCATCAAGGTGACTTGGGCGGACGCATACCGCCATACCACGTCGGGACTGCAAGATCGGCCAGATGACGCTGGAGGAGTGCGCCAAGGTCAGCCAAGTGGTGTGGGCCCGATTTGGAAACTTTTCCTAGGCAGCCCAGCCAAGTCACTCGGACATCAATCGCGCCGCGACTCCCCTGCCGTGTGCCGCCTCAAGTGCCGGCCGACGCCGACAGCCTGCGCCACCGAGAATGGAACTAGATACCGAACAACCGCTCGGTCTTCAGTCCCAGTTCGAAGGCGAGTCGCACAGCGGCTTTTGTGTTGATGTCCGCACGAGTCGCCGCCACATAGCCGTTTGCCACCTTCAGCGCGCGGTGGACCGACGACACCGCCTCAGCAATCTCCTGGGCATCTCGTCGAAGGGCAATCGTCATCCGCAGGACCTGCAGGCCCCGATCTGCTTCACGCAAGTGCACCTGCAGCTGCCTCTGCCATGGCTTGGAGCCCGGTACGGACTTGAGTACCGCCCGCACCAGATCGTCCAGGTCGCTGATCGCCTTCATCGCATCCGCCGTTGGCACAAGCGGCTTGTCAGCCAAGGCTTTCATCGCATCCATGATGGGGCGGCATTATCGCTACCGCGCCGTTTCCGACCTTGAACGGCGGTCACGGTCGGACAATGTGGCTGCTGCGCTCAACGACACGGCAACCTCATGCCGACTACAAGCTCGTTGCGAAGCTCGCTACGAACTAGCCCCGACCTGTTGAACGAGTGTGCGGAATACGCCCGTACCCGGGTCAGCCTCGTTCGCCGGCATGGCGGCATCCACTACCGACTCTTCATGCCACCGGACCCATTCAGTCGGATCGCAGCGGTGGTCGCGACGCCCAGTCCGCTTTTAGCCGGCTTGGTTGGCCGGCAACCAGGCGCACCGCACAGGACGGCACGATGTGTCGTGCTTGAGGAAGCCAGCCGGCTTTGCAACCGCGCGTAGGAACGCCGCACGGGTCTTGAGTTCCAGCTTGCGCATGCGCACGTCCTCAGCCATGCGTTGACGCAACGGTGAGATGGCCTCCTGGTCCTGCTCCTGTTGAAATGCGAGGCGAGTTGCCTCGCTGCTCAACTGTGGTAGGAGCGCTGGATCAATCGACTCTCACTGCCGCCGGAGCTGCTACCGCGCGAGCGGCTTAGTCCGCAGGCTGGTTGTCGCCATTGGCGTCGCATCCGGCTGCGGACAGCTTTGTGCCCAAAGCCGAAATTCACCGAGCTACAGCAACAGGCTGAGCTAATCATTCGCCGTATGTGTCCTACTCACACCCCTACTATGGCTGCAAGCTGCTAAGAACAATTCGGCTGGAGCGCTGCACGCCACGGTGTGCCCCGGTCGAGTCCAACGCTTCATAGCCTAATAGCTTCCATCCCTCTGTCTCCGTAATGTTCGCATTAAGACAGCCCATGAGAGCACCCAGGGCCTCCGCTTCTCGCAAGGTAATGTGCATCGTTGCAACTCGCTCCGCGGCGTCGTAAGTGAAGCGATGCAGCGTTGCAGAATCCCTGACGCATAGCTCAGCTTCATGCAAACGATCATCCAGTACGGCGGTGGCATTGCGTACCGCGGCCGAGGCCGAAGATGTAGCGAGCTGTGGTCCTACCGCTGGCTCGTTCGCTGCTAAGTCTTGGCTACGCCGGTAGGCCTCGACCTGCGGGATCAGCCACTTCGCGAACAGCCAGGCCGCAACGGCCAACACAATCAGCAGTGCCGCGAGCAATGCGCGCGACGGCCTCCTTGGCCGAAGTTCAAACCGAAGTTCAGCCGGCAACGGCATGGTCGCCCTCCTGAATCGGGATCGCTGAGAATCCGACCGTCCCTGTGGCTACCGATGCATTGAGATCCAGTCGGTACGCTTGCAGCTGCTCGGACACCCGCATGCGCTGTAGGGCCTGCGCCTGCCGTCCCTCGTCCACCAGCAATGTTGAGCACTTGACCACTTGCGCCCGCTTGTCGGTGTGCCAGGACGAAATCGACTCGTCATCAAAGCAAGCCACGCCATTCATTGAGCCAGCAGGCACGGAGGACCACCACGGACGAATGCTCACCAGGTCGATCCGATGCTTGTCTGCCACGGACATGAGACTCTCGGCAAAGCCCACCGGACTGCAGCACGCTATCCACGGCCGATGCGGAGACCACAGCGCCAAGCGAGCTTCCAACGATTGCCCGTTCTCGCTCGCCAATCGCGCAACGACGGCCTCCGCTTCCTCGATGGTTCGGACGCCAGGTACAGGTTCAACCCTGAGGAGACGGCACAAACTTCCGCCGAGCCAAATGCGCCAGGAAGTGCGTGCAGCGGTGCCCGCCCATTCATCCAAGAGGTCGCCCCATGCGCGATTAGCGAGTGACTGCACCACTGTTTCGGCACTACGACGGCGAATGGCAGCCACGCCCCCAGACAAATAGACGTCTATTCGGTCAGATCTGGCCAACCACACGAAAGATTTCCTCCAAAGTGGTTTGGCCGCGCCCAACATGGCTTACGGCCTGCGTTAAAAGGGGACGCGTGATCCCGGTCGAATCGACAGCGTCAAAAGCCATGCGCTTGAGTTCGCTCACCTCCGCGCCGGCAAGGATGCGGTCTCGCAACAGGTCGCCGATCTGATGAACCTCCGCCACCACAAAGCGCCCTCGATAACCCGTCCCATGGCAAGTCTCGCAGCCTTTCCCGCACGGCACTTCAGTCGGCAGGGATCCGAACTCCTGCTCATGTCGCTGCCACCAGCGCTCCTCCGCGACCGTTGGCCGCCGTCGGCTGCCGCAGTTGGCGCAGAGCCGGCGCATCAGGCGCTGCACAACCACGCCGTTCAGCGAGGACACGAAGCCGAACATGTCCAGCCTGAAGTGCCGGAAGCGACCGATGACGTCGAAGAGCGAGTTGGCATGCACGGTCGTGAAGACCAGATGCCCCGTCAGCGCCGATTGCACTGCGATCTCCGCGGTCTCGGCATCTCGAATCTCTCCAACCAAGATGCGGTCCGGGTCATGGCGCAGGATGCTGCGCAAGCCGCGGGCGAACGTCAGGCCCTTTTTTTCGTTGACCGGAATCTGCAACACGCCAGGCAATTCGTATTCCACCGGATCTTCGATGGTGATGATCTTTTCCTTGCCGGTGTTGATTTCGGACAGCGCCGCGTACACCGACGTTGTCTTTCCACTTCCTGTTGGCCCGGTCACCAACACCATGCCGTGCGGCAAGCTGGACAAGTGCCGAAGCCTGTCTCTGCTGTCGGGTTCGAAACCAAGCGCATCCAACGTGACCTCACGCCCGCTGGAACGCAGCGTCGATTTGTCCAGTAAGCGCAAAACAGCGTCTTCGCCGAAAACGCTGGGCATGATGGAAACACGCAAGTCCACTTCGTGGCCGTCAAATCCGAATCGGAACCTACCGTCTTGGGGAAGTCGGCGCTCCGTAATATCGAGTTGTGCAAGCACCTTGAGTCGCGAGATCACCTCTTCTGCTCGCGCCGCGCCGTCAAGCCGCTCGAACGCCGCCATGACGCCATCGAGGCGGTGCTTCACCCAGAGGCCTTGTCGGTCGCATTCAAAGTGGACATCACTCGCCCCAAGCTTCCAGGCTCCGACCAGTGCGCGGTCGACCAGTTGGACCACCGCAGGCACCACCTTGTCGGCCGAGGCTGCGCCCGTCGGTGCCTTTGAAGGCGGCGGATCCGGGCGACGCTGTCCCGCAGCAGCAACGCGCCACTCCGAAAGTTCTGCTCCGGTGGCAGCCACCGGCTCCAACTGCTGTCCTATCAAGCGCCCCACAGAATCGAAGAGCTCCGTGTCCCACGGATCAGCCATCGCCAGGAGCGGCACATCGCCCTGCAATAGCGCTGCGCCCACCGGGATCTCCGTCTCAACAACCAGCAGCGTTACCGGCCCCACGTCGGCCAGACAGCGCACGCCCGCATCGCGGGCGAGCAAGGAGCGCCAGGGCCAGTCCGGACGTCGCGAAAACAAGGCGTCGAGCACGGTGCCGGCAACATCCGAGCTCCTTACCGCGGCCAGTTCAGCCAGCACTTGAGACGGCGACACAGCAGTTGATAGCGTCTCGCGGTTCATCGGATGGATGCCGCGATATCAAAAACGGGCATGTATAGCAGGACCACCATGCCGCCCACCATCAGCGCCACACCCGTGAGAAGCACCGGTTCGACGAGGCGGGTGGCACGCTCCACAAAGGTCTCGAAAGTTTGCCGATGGCGCTCGGCAATGGCACGAAGTACGCGATCAAAATCACCGCCGCGCTCGCCAGCGCGCATCAACCGCTCGGCAACTGGATCCGCGAGCCCAGCAGACATGAAAGCTGTCGAGGCCAGCGACCCGTGCTCGATCCTTTGACGCGCCACATGAAGCCGCTCTTCGGTCAATGGGCTCTGAGCGATGCCAACACAAACATTCAGCGCTTCATGCAAGCTGTAGCCCCCTTGCACCAACAAGGCCAACGCCTCGAAAAGACGTGCCTTCTCAAAGTTGCCAACTTGACGACCGAGCCATGGCCACGCCTGCAGGAGCCATGTGCCGAACAGTCTCGGCCGGGGACCGGTTGAAACCCATGCAACGATCAGCGCCAAGGACACTGCGGCGCCAAGCACCTTTTCGGAGTGCGCGGTCAAGAGCCCGCTGAAGGAGATCAAGAGCCGCGTCGCAGTGCTAACGCCGGCACTTGCCTCCGCGTACAACGACGCCAAGCGCGGCACGACGACAAACAGCAGGAAGACGCCGATCAAGAGCCCCAGCCCGATGACCAACGCCGGATAGATAGCAGCACTGACCACCTTCCTGCGCAACGTCCCGACCAACTCGTCGAACCGCAGGAAAGCGTCAAGTGCGTGGGCCAGGTCGCTGGTTCTCTCGCTGGCTCGCACGGAGGCAATCAGAAGCGCCGGGAACCGACCAGAGTCGGCTAGCGCCGAGGAAAACGCCTTTCCTTCGCGGAGCCGGGCCAAGAGCTCTTCATAAACAGAGCTGGCCCCTGTTGCTGCCCCCAGCGCTTCCAGCGCTTCAACTACCGACAAGCCCGCCTGCAACAACGCCCGCAGTTCCCGGCACCAAAGCGCGACGTCCAAGCGCTGGCCGCCTCCAATGCGCTTGCGCCAGCCCCGCGCCGGGCGCAATGCCAGCACCGTCAGCCCTTCGCTCGCCAAATGCGTCCGCGCCTCGGCGTCGTCTTTGGCGCGAACGTGCGCTTCCCTGATCCCAGTTACTGCCGGGTCAAAGATGCGTGCAACGAAATCCATTGATGCCGTTTCAGTTAGTGATGTCGGCATCGTCGCCCGAGCCGCCCGACGTCTTGTCACGTCCCAGGCTCACGATGTCGAAATCCCGTCCACCACCGCCCGGCATCCGGTACTGGTATGGCGAACCCCAAGGATCGAGCGGGACGGCCCCTTTGAGGTAAGGCCCCCGCCAGCGCTCGGGCGTCGTTGAGGGCGAGACGAGCGCACGCAATCCTTGTTCTTTGCTCGGGTATTGCCCCATGTCCAATCGATAAGCCTCGACGGCCTTGTCCAGCGCAGCGATCTGCGCCCGGGCAGTGGTCACTTCCGAACGGCCAATCTGCCCCATCAGCCGCGGGCCGATGATGCCCGTCAGCAGGCCAATGATGAGAATGACGACCAACAACTCCAGTAGGGTGAAGCCGGAGCTGGGACGAGCGGGGTTAATGGGGCGGCTCATGGCAGCATCCTTGGCGTGAACATCCACTGCGACACATGGGTCGCCGCAGGTAAATCTACAAAATTCAAACGTTGCGGCACTCGGCGCCACGTCGGCCTCTCCGACCTGCTGTGCACGCCGACGATGCCGCCCTGGGCGTCCCGTATCACCTGCCAATCCGCCTGGCCCGTCATGGGGTCGGGGTACAGTTGCCGCAGGTGGTGCCGCGGGTTTCCAAACCTCGGGTCCAGCACCAGATCTTCCAACCTTGCCGGAAAACGCTTGTCCAGGCTGGGCGTGCTTGCTCGGTAGTCGGCCAGGGCCTTGGCCATCGCATCGCCAACACGCAGCAGCTGCTGTTCCTTCGCGCGTCCGACCTGCTCGGCCCACCGCTGGGCGACGACAGCGCCTGCACCTGCCAGCACAGTCAACATCATCAGCACGTACAGCAGCGCGAAGCCGGCGGTACTGGCAGGCATTGGCCGCGGCTGGCGTAGGTGCATATCACCAGTTCGCATAGAGCGTTCCGTCACTGGCCTGCCCCGCCGCCCCACTGTGGACGTCGTAGACACTGCCTCGCTCAGGCGCCCGCGGTGCCTGCACCTGCCAGGTGTCGCGCCGGTTCGTCACCGGATCGATCGGCACCTCGCGGAGATAGCGTTCACGAGCGAGTTCGTCCAGCTCGGCGGGATAACGTCCGCGGTCACCGTAGAACTTGTCGATGGCGTCTCTCAACGCAGTCAGGTTTTGCCGGAGCACGGTCTCACGGGAACGGTCCACATGTTGGGCATATCGAGGAGCAATGATGCCGAGCAGCAGCGCGACGACCGCCAAAACGACGATCAGCTCGATCACGGTGAAGCCACGCGCAGAAATCCGAAGAGTGCTCACCAGCCCATCACCATTTCTTGAGAAGCTCGCCATTCAGCCCCCTGCCGTCTGAACTGGACTGCACGTCGTAGACGTCTGCACCTGGCCGAGGTGCATCGGCGGGGCTCTCGTAGCTGCGCAAGCGCCAACTGGCCTCAGCCGCCACCTCGGCCGGCGCGAAAGGATCACGCGGTAGCCGCCGCAGAAAGTACTGCCGGGGCCCGCCGATCCCCGGCACACCGTCGACCAATGCCAGTAGGTTGGGTGGGTAACCCGACGCTCCAGGTGGGCGCGGAATGGCGCCCATGTCCACCGCTCGCTTGTAAGCGTCGATGGCCGCGCGGATCTGCCATAGGGCATCCCGCAATGCATCCTCGCGGCGGCGTTGCACTGTCACTTCCGCCATCGGCGCTACGCCCAGCGCCAATACAGAGAGGATGGCTAACACCACCATCAGCTCCACCAACGTGTAGCCGCGCCCGACGCCCTTGTGGCAGCTATCGCCATTACGGCGCTGCATCGCGATCATGGCAACACCTCGATGGCCACCGGCTCAGGCGGGAGCACCGTCGGCTGGTTGGTGTCGGCGCCAATCACGTTGAGCCGCGGCGCGCTCAAGTCAAGCCGCCCAGCTTTGGTGGCCACCAACGTCAGCTCCACGAGACCGCCGCGCCCTGTCATCAGCTTGCCCTCTGATCTCAGCAACCCGATGTCGATCTGGCCCGATCTCTCGTCCACGGCCGAACTGATGTTGACCGGTGCACCCTGCGCCTGCCAGAACCCGCCCGCCTTGGGCTGCATCAACCTCAGACGGCCGGGCCCTGAAATCAAACCGAAGTTCAGACCCTTGAGCGCTGCGGACACCTCGCCCATCAGCACTAGGTTGAACGGCTGGCCCACCCTCACCTGTTCCGGCGCCTGCCAGCGCAGCGAGACTTGGTTGGGTGGCAACTCGTCGGCCGCCGACCCCGTCGGCCCTTGGGCAGGCAAGTCAGCAGGCGGGGCCCCAGATGCCGTTTGCATGGCCGCGCCCGCCGCAGAAGCCGTCTTTCCAGGCCGAGGGTCCGGCACGCTTTCCGGTGCTACCCGTCCCCCCACCTGGCGCAGCCGCGTGTAAGCCTCAGTGCCCACCCACAACTCCGTCTCGCTCGGGTCCATCTGACGCAGGTTGCGCACGATGCGCGGCGTGATTGACAGCACTAATTCCGTCCGGCTGCCGTCATCCAACTGGCTGCCGAACAGCCGGCCCAGCAGCGGTATGTCACCCAAGCCAGGGAAGCGCGTGCCACTGCTCCGCTCTTCCTTGCTCAGCAGGCCAGCCAGTAGTTGAGTCTCGCCGTCTTTCAGCCGCAGGGCTGTGCTGGCATTGCGGGTGCTGATCTGGTAAGCCGTCGTGCCCGAGGCTGTTTTCAACTGGCTGGCCAGTGAGCTGACTTCCAAAGCCAGGCGGATCATGACCTCGTCGTTGGCATAGATCGTTGGTTCCAGGTCCAGCTTCAGACCGACATCGATGTAGCTCACGCTGTCACCGACGAAGCCCAACTGCCCCGTCGTCGTCGTCACGATGGGCACCTTGTCCCCGATCAGCACCTTGGCCTTTTCGCGGTTCTTCGCCCTCACCCGCGGGTTGGCCAGCACTTGTGAGTCATTCACCTCGCGACGCAGGTTCAACGTTGCACCGCCCAGCGAGACGCCCACGCGATTGCTGCCCACATCGCGCAGTTGGTCCAACGTCAACGACGCCCCCGAACCTGCGGGGAGGAGCGTCAGGCCGACGCTGGTCGGCAGCTTCAGCCCCAGTTCCGTCAGCCGGCTGGAGCGCACTTCGAGCACTTCCAGCTCCAGGAGCACCTCGGGTTCCTGCGTGTCGTAGAGCCCGATCAGGCGTTCAGCGAGAGCCATGGTTTCAGGTGACTCGCGCAAGGACAGCATGTTGCTGCGGTCGTCCACGAACGGGTCTTTCACCTTCAGCATCGACTTCAAGAAGGCTGCCGCCCCTTTGGCTTCGGCATTTGCAAGGTAGTACACCCGAATCACCTGCTCCTGGTATTCGTGCTGCTTCTCCGGCGTGTTCGGATAGATCAACACGGTGCGCTCGTCCAGCACCTTGCGCGCAAGTTGATGCGTGCTCACCAGCAGGTCCAGCGCGTCTTCCACCCGCACGTTCTTCAGGTAGACCGTTACGCGCAGGTCAGAACGGATATCCTTGTCCAACACGAAGTTCAGACCACTGTAGCGGCTCACCACGTCCAGCACCTGGCGAAGACCCGCGTCGCGGAAGTCAAGCGACACCGGCCGCTGCTCAGCCAGGCCCAGTTGGGCGGCCTTGAGCTGTACGTCGCGCTGTGCCATCAAGATCTGTCGGCGCAGCGCCAGGAGTCCATCGTGGCGCGGGTTGGTCTTGAGCGCCTCTTCCACTGTGCTCAAGGCCGCCGCCGTCTGGCTGCGCGCCAGCAGCGCCTCAGCGTCACCTTGGACCGCACGCAAACGGCGCTCGTTGCGCACGGCCAGCAACTGCTCAGCCACCCGTCCCGAACTGGGCTCCACCGCCAGCGCACGGTCCAGCAGGCGTTGCGCCTCGTCCAGTTGTCCTTGTACCCGCAGGCGCAAGGCCTCGGACAGCCACGAGTTCAGCGTGTCCGTGCGCAAGCGCAGGTAGTGGCTGCGTAACTGGGCATTCTCCGGCTCGCGCCGGAGACCTTGCTCTAGCGCGATGAGCGCCTCTTCGGACCGGCCCGCGGCCTGTAGGCGCTCGGCCTCCATCTGCACAGGGTGGGCGCAGCCAACCATCGCGAGAATCAGCGCCATCGCCAGCAAACACAACACAACAGCGCGTCCCGAAGCCCCGCTCCGCGCCTGGGCGACGGCATGCATCCCGCTCACATCAACCTTTCGTCTTGGTTCAGGCCAGATCGCGCATGCCTGCCGTCTAGGGCAGTGTGCCCGCCGCTGCGGCAGTTGGCATCGGCAACACCACGGGTTCAGAAGCCGCCGGGTGGCGCAAACGCAGCTCGCGCGGACCTATGGCCTCCACTTCGTAGCCGCTGCTCAGCACCAGCCCGGGCTTGGCTGCCAGCAACTGTCCCCCGTCGCTGAGGAACACACTCTTTTCATCTTCCGGGCTCGTGAAGCTGCCGGCGATGCGGGGTGATGCTGGGGGCAGCAATGCGGCAGCCATTGCCGCTGTAGCATTGGCCATCGCCGGGCCGTTGGGCAGCCTAATGCTCGGCTCACCGGCCGAGGCGGCGCGGGGGAAAAATGGATCGGCAAGGGCCGCCTCGCGCAACGTGGACGATTTGCCGGCGCGAACGCCCAAGGCTGGCACGCGAGGCACGGGCGGCGCAACCAGGGTTTCAGAAGCAGGTGATACCTCCACTGGTTCGGGCCACCACAGCGCCCAAGCGGTGGCAAACACGCTGGCGAACAAGGCCCAACCCAGCGGCGAGCGGAATCGGGGCGTGGAGGCCTGCGACCTGCTCACTTGGGATTGGCTCCAGGCGTGAATAAGAACTCGACACGCGCCAACACGCCTTGCACTGCGGGCGCATCACTCTCGATGCGAGTCAGGTCTAGAGACTTGAAGGCTAGGGCCTGCGGCCAAGTGGTCAGCATGCCCGCCATCCAGGCCTTCACTCCTGGGTAAGGGCCTTGGAGCTCGAATGACACGACGGTCGTGAAGCCGGCGCCGTCCGCCGCCTGGTGACTCGGAGCCATCATCAGCCGGCGTGTATTGACGCCCAGGCGAAGTTCGGCTTCCAGGGCGGTTTGGGCTAGGCGGTCGAATGGTCGCACGGCCGCCTCGCGCGCCTCTGGCGCCGTGATAAGGGCGGTACGTACATCAGGCTGCACCACTGAAGAGGAGCGAAAAGCTGAAGACGCAAGGCTGTCTGCTTTTCCGTCTTGAACCCGATTGACACGCCCCTGCGCGATGCCAATCTCAAGCCAGAAACATACCATACCTACAGCAAGAACAAGCGCGACCCCGATCAATGGTCTATCTATTCGGCAGAGTTGCCACCAAAACATTTGCGCCCCATTTCTGTCAATAGAAGCTCAAGCCTGAATTGCGCAATTCAGTTCATCATCCCCAGCCCTTCAATCGAGAAGGGCGCTGATTGTGACGAAAAATTCGCAAACAACAAGGCCCTAACCACATCCTCCGCCATATGGCCCATCAAGCCGATGAATTAAATATCTAAACACGATTAATAAGATTATCCAGATTGGTAGCCCCCTGTCAACAGCAAGTTGGCGCCGAATGCTGGTGCTTGAAGGTGGAAAATGTGACGCACGCGGTGGCGTTGGCAGCAATAGCAACTGCGTGAAAGCGACTGCAACGCCGTACAACCATTCAATGAAAAGCCAAATTGTTATGCCTGTTAGCCGCAACTCACGCTTCAAGCGGCGAAATTGCGAGCGGCATCTATCGTACCGTGTTTATGCAAAAAGTCCCGTCAACCGAAGCGACCACCAATGCGATAATAAAAAACGCCCTCATTCACAAACCGCACGAATACCAGAACGGAACTTTGTAGAATCCCCGCCAACTTTGAACACGGAGCATCGTTTTGCCTCGGGCATTATCCGATGGGCCAGTCGCGCATTGCCGCCACCGTATGAGCAAATCATCCATGCCTCGGCTTTTCCGATTGATTTTGGGAAATTCCAGTAATATTCATTTGCGCCTTTTGAAATTGGCGCCAGTATGACATTATCACTCCTTTCCTTATGAATCTTGCCTTCAATAATCTCAAGTCCCTTCAAAAACAGCACTGTTGAGTCATTGATAAGAGTCCATCCATCTACCATATCGGCAGCCTCATCAACTTGGCGGAACTGCGGACACTCCTGGCATAGCGCCATCTTTGGTAAGAATGCGATGCCAAGCATGGAAATGACAAAGGGAAGCCGACCGAGGCTGCGAGCCAGAGATAATTTGGTCATTTCTTCTTCTCCTCTTGTTTAGGAAACAGAATTACCCTGAAGTCTTTCGCATTGTTACTTTGCGTTGGATTTGTGAGGCTCACCTCACGAACGGTACGCTCTTGAACCTTCTCGCCTCGGTCCTTCATTGATTTCCACTGATCCACCATTTTTATACTTCCATTGGCTCGCGTAGGAACACTTAGCAGGCCAGCGTGCTGGCCGGTATCTTTGGACTCAAACTTCCCTTGCTCATTAAAATTCCCGATCGCAGTGCCCGGGGGGGTGTCTTTATCAACCTTCGACCCCGCCCTCCACTCACTGGTAGGAACATTTCCAACCGTCTTCTGTACTAGCACCACACATTGGGCTTCGCCAGCCCTGTTAAGAAAAAGATCATGGCCGACCAAGGAAGCAGGATTCTGAAATGCACGCGACTCATATACCTTTCCGTCAATCGTCTTCTCCTCCTCACCATCGGGATCGGTTCTGTTTAACGGATCATCGCTAACGTAGGTATACAAATTCATATCTACTTTGTACCCTACCGGATCCACTTGCAGAAACCGTCCAATTGTTGGACTATATATCCGCGCCTTGTAGTAGTACACCCCGAGTTCAGCTAAGTAGGTCTGCCCTGTGTACGCAAAGCGCCCCTGATTAACTGCGCTGGGCACACCGTAGGCGTCATAGGCGTTGACATAGAGCGTAGCGCCTGCGCTGTTCGTCGCGGAAATCACCGACCCCTGACGATCCCCATGCAGAAACTGTCGATTGCCGACACCTACGGCACTGCCGGCGTAACTGACCAGGGGCTGGTCAACCCCGTTGCCGGCGACGTACCGCTTGGCGATCGCCCCGTTCTGGTACTCTGCGATAAGCGTGCTGCCGCTGTAGACGAACTGCGTGGATTGACTGCCCGAAGTAAGCTTGTAAAGTCGACCCAGTGGATCATAGGCCAACGTGGCGTTATGGCCGCCGACGGCAGAAACCAAGCGGTTCTCGGCGTCATAACCGTAGGTGGTGTTGGCATCAGCAGTGAGGTTGCCGTTGGCGTCGTAGCTGAAGGCCCTGCCGCTGACAGAGGTATACTGGTTGAGGCCATTGGCGACATAGTTTCCCGTCGCGCTGCCTTTCTCGCGATACTGAAAATTGTCGTTGCTGTATGCCATCTGCTTGATTTGGCCAGCCGGGTTATACGATGCAGTTTCGTTGAAGGCATAATTGGCATCCGTCGGCGCAAGCCCGTTGAAGTAATTACGCGACCAGCTGTCATACTGAAACGTCGTCGTCGCAGATGCTGTGCCGCCCGTGTAAAGCGCGCTGACTCGGTCCTGGCTGTCAAATCCGATCTGAATCAACACCGGGCTGTCGGCAGTGGAGCCCTCCTTGATGAAATTCAGTTGGTCCAACCCATCATATTCATATCTGAATGGCGTCCCGTCTGCATGCGTGATGAGGACGCGATTGCCATTGAGGTCGTATTTGTGGGAAGCGGTATAGGTCGTTCCCCCGACGCTGGTGGCTTCACTGGCCAGTTGGCCAAAACCGTCGTAAACCGTTGCAATGCCAGAGCCGCTCGGGCCGCCAAAGTTGGTGTAGCGGGGATGGTCCTGCAGGTCATAGCCCATATAGACGTCGGTATCAACGGCGCTGTCCGGGACGTCCTTCAGTGTATTGCGATTGAGGGCGTCATAGGCGTAGTTGATGACCCGCATGTCTCGCTTGGTCAGCTTAGTTCGGTTACTGTTGTTGTCGTAGCTATATTGCTCGACATCGGTAGTACTAAACTGGCCCGGCGTGGTTTTGCTCGGGAAGTACATCTTGCTCACCCGACGCAAGCCGTCATAGTCCAGATGGGTGACGTTGCCGTTCGCGTCTTTCTGGTCTGTAAGCAACGAGAAGGTATTGGTGGCCGTGGCAGTGCCGCCATAAGTATTGGTGACGTAGTCCATTTGAAGACCCGGGACGTTATAAGCCCGAGTCTCGACGGTCATCTGGAAATACGTGTTATACGAAAAACGAGTGATCCGATCCGGCCCATCGCTGCCTTCGGCGCCTAAGGTGCAGGCGTCGGCCGGGAGGCCGCCGTAGATCGCAGGATTCATGCGCACCGTTTTGCAGATAACTTGATTCCAATCGTCGTAGCTGTACTGCACCAGCCCCACGGTTTGCCCGTCGGTTCCGACTTGGGATTCAGTGGCTTTGCGCCCAAGACTGTCGTAAGCGTAGACGGTTTTGCGGTTCGGCGTGAAGTTCGAACCCCAGTTCACGGGCGCAACGGTATCGTTTTGCCAAGTCGTCAGCACGCCTTCTTCGACCGACAACAGCACGCCGCGCGTGGGGTCGTAGGTATTACGAACGGCCGGCCAGGGGGCCAAGCCATTTGCTGAAGGCTTGATCACACCGATGACTTGCCGGTTGCTGTTATAGCGCGTGGCAGTCAAATAAGCCTGATATGTCTGGGCGGCCTGTGCCACTTCGTGCAGCAGAAGCGCCGGCAGTGCCAAACAAACAGCAGCAACGAGTTTGGAGAGGATCATGGACGATTTCATTGTGTAATCTCAATGCCTCAGTAGCAGCTGGCCAAGCCTGCCTTGGGTTTGATTTCACCGATTCGGTTGCCAAAGCTGTCGTATTGATAGCAGGTACGACGAACCTGGAGGGCACCTTCGGCATAGGCCGAGACCGTCACGCCGCGAAGCTCCAGGTTATTGGCCGCGTTGGCTGGACCGTAGTCGTAGTCGGTAATGATTTCGTCTGCTGCCCCCCCCGTGCAACCGCTGCCATCGGCAATGGTTGCGGTGGCCAAGCAGGTGCGCTCGCGCGTCAACAGATAGACCGGCGCGCTAGCTTGCGCATACCCTGTCGCACTGGTTTTGAAATAAGCATAAAGCGGCGTGTAGGTGTAGCGAATCTCAGGCCTCACACTGACGCCACCGGAAATCACGGCAGGCTTGCGCACGCGTGAAACTTGACCAGAATTTGGTTCGTATTCGAAATCAGTTTGATTGCCGTTCCCGTCCCTAATCCAAATCGCTTGATTGCAGGTTTTGCGGTTAGTGCAAGTCGCGGGATAAGAAGCCGTCTGAACGGTGACGCCGTTTTTCGTGATGGAATTGATGTTGAGGCGGGCGTCGTAGCCATAAACGGTCGACACACCAGTCAATGTGTCAGTAATACTTTGCAGCAGGTTGCGTCGGTCTTTTGAGAGCCTAATGACCTGATCCCAGCTCTGTATCAGCCAAGCTCCAAATTCAACATGCGAGTCGACCGAGGTGACGCACCTTCCGCCGCAACCGGAACGCGACTCGCCCGGATATTGCCCAGCAACTGCGGGATAATATGTCATCTGTGCAGAACCCGCTGTCGACGTTTTCAAGGTCGCGGTTCCCTTGGAGGTATACCAAGCATACAAATCTGTGTTTCCTGCTACGACCAGTTCCGTATCGTAGGCATACGTTACTTCGGGTACGTTTGCGCGAGTGCTCTTGATGCCGATTAAGCGCGTCGCACGGAAGTTTGGATCACCCATCGACGCCGGCTTTTTAAAGGGCGCATGCTTATACTCAGTGGTGCCACCTTCTGAATCCGTGACAATCAAGCTTCCCGGCGCCAAAAACATGGAGCGAGGCATGCCCGACGGCCACGTATAGGTTGCACGCGGCCAATTCACCGTCAAGCCAGGGCACGCCGAATTGACGTCAGGATACGGATTCAGGCCGGTCGGAATGCAATAGTCGATCGCGTTGTTTATTGCCACAACATATCGCGGCGCTTGCTCGCCCCAACCCACCCCAGGAATTGAATTGTTCGACGGATCATCGTTCGGCACGGCGGTATTTTGTGTCGAATAAATATATTTGAGCTGATATCCGGTATTGGTAGTGACGCTCTGTGCAATTTCACCGCCATAATAGTAAATGGTAAATCCGTTGGCAGCTTGAATATTTTTGATCGTGAGAGGGATTCCCAAGTTCGAAAGATTTCGAGCGTCGAAGCCTGCGAACGACGCAAAAGTCGACGTTGACCCATCAGGCTTCGTCCAAACCATGGTCGGCTCCGTTGTACCATTCGCGGGAACGACCTCCAGTATGTTGCGTGGGTCGCCGTTATACGACGTAAAAGTGCCATCAGCGTTGATGGAAAAATCGAAGGATCCTCCCGTATCGTAGGCGCGCATCACATAAACCCACGCAGCCGGATTATTTGCTTGCCCGGGCGGTATATGGCGGAGTGTCAGCCTTAATACACCGGTAAACTTGTCCTTTGGACCCTGCAAGCCAGAGACGTATTCATCGCCTGCCCACCCCGTGTTTACCATATTGCCAGCGTAGGTTGAAATCGAATGCTCAAGCCCCAAGGCTTTGCTGCCTATGGTCACATCGACCAATGTCGGGGACGGCCGACCACTCATCGCGCTGACACCGTGTCTATTGATCATGTCGTAAGGTGGCGGGTCCAGACGGCCCGCGCAGGCGGCTCCGCATCCCAATGCTAATAACCATGTAGCTGTAACAATGCCAAAAGGTTTGGAGGAAATGCAGTTCGCAATCATGGTTTCAGACTCTTTGCTGATGAACGATGCTTTTGAGGTATTGACTGGCATAAAGACTAAAGACTAAAGACTATTCCGTAACAGCTGATCGATTACCAGCTTTGTCGTATCTGTAGTCAGTCTTCACATTGCCGTTGGTCTTGACGGTATTCAGTCTACCTAATGCGTCATACACGTAGTTTTCCGTCACGGCGACGCCTGTGGAAATAGCACCTGCGGTCACTGGGGTAGCAGCGAGGGCGGCAGAGCAGCTGCCAGCATTGCATGCCTTGACAGAATAGGTATAGCTTGTCCCGCTCACCGCTGCGAGGTCCGAATAGCCGGTAGAAGACAGCGTCGTTAAAAGCGCGCCATTCCGAGAAAGTTGATAGCTTGTAGCCCCGCCCGTCACAGCCCAGTTCACGACAATGATGGTTTGATTGATCCCAGCCTTGATAAACGAAGGTGCCGTGGGTGCCGACAGTACTACGCTGATGTTCACGCTTCCCGAAGTCGAGCAAATCGGCGGGGATGACGTTGGAGGCTGGAAGCAGTCCTTTACGTAATAGCTGTATGACCCCTGAGCCTTGCCAGAAAAAGGGAAAGATCCGCTGGCTGAATTGGACTTAGACGCAACGGCCTGATTGGTCGCGTTATCGTACAAAGTCACCGTTGACTGCGAAGACTGCGCCGAGGAATAGTTCACCGCGTAACTGCCGTCGTAGCTGGTTGCCGGCGTCACCGTCAAGGAAATCGCGCTTGCGAGTCCTGCCACGGCGAATAACAGGACGCCGAGCAGACCTCGCCGGATAGTCGAAGCAGTCATCATTTGGATTTCACCCACGGAAGCCATAAACGGTTTGCGATAGAAGTATTGATCGCCCACAAGAGCGAGTTGATAAAACTGAAGTAGGTTTTTTAAGTCCAGCCCTACATGAGCAGGGTAACGCATCCAGTTCTCACGCTCCGCTGCGTGCCTCAGAGAGGAGCAGAGGATTTGATGAACGCAGTGAAATGACCCGGGGGTCGACTGAACAACATGCGCCTTCGAACACAAGCAATGTCAAGCCTTTCCCTGTCGTTGACTGATGCAAATAACCCTGCATCTCTATCAATTTTTTTACTCGCCTGTGATAACCAGTGATCGCGCTACCAGTGGGCCTCAATATAGGCGAATTGGTAGACGAGTCCCACAGGGTAAAAACGGTGAAAAATCCCATACACATAGGGCTTATGGTGGTCTCCAACTTGGTGCGGCAGGTCACTCATCAAGCGCCCTGGCGCAGCGGCCTCCATGTGAGTTGGATGCCGCTGTCCCTGACAACGGAGACCACGACACGGTAAAGGTTGCCGGCCTTAGGCTGATCAGGCGCTGGCGCCAGCCGGCGCGGATGGCGGGGAGCACGTGTTCGAACAGCGCTTAGCAGACGGCGCCATGGCGCTGAGCAGAGAGGTAGGTCACCCCGTCATAGCCGGCCTCTGTGGCGAGGGCCGGCATCGGCCGAGGCGCGTCGAAACTGCAGTGTGGGTAGTCGGCCGCATAGGGCGTCAGGTCGCCGACCATGCCGCACAGCGCAGCAGCGCCATTCAGCGGCAGCAACGTCTGTTCGCGGCGTCCGAAGGCCCCGTAGCCGGCTGTCTCAGGGCAGTCGGGGAAGTGCGCCACCCGCCGACATGCGACCAGCAAACCAGGCGACCGCTATGGGCACGAAGTTGCTGTAGGCACGTCGACATCGAATGACCGGAACCGGCTGGAAACCAGCCGGTCCGGTCTCCCGGGAGCCCCGTTGCGAGCGGCCGACCCGGCCCGCTGGGCGGCGACGACCGCTGCCTCGCTCAGATTTCCGTCTGTTCGGAGATCTCGAGTGCGTCATCAACCTCAATGCCGAGGTACCGCACCGTTGACTCCAATTTTGTGTGCCCAAGCAGCAGCTGCACGGCGCGCAAATTCCTGGTCCGCCGATAGATCAGCGTCGCCTTTGTCCTTCGCACCGAATGCGTCCCGTAGTCGGCAGGGTCAAGGCCGAGTTCCTCCACCCAGCCTTCCAGGATTCGGGCGTACTGTCGCGTTCCTAGATGCGGCGAGCAGTGCATGCGACTTGGGAACAGGAAACCGTCGGATCTCAGTCCAGCTTGCTTGATCCAACGCTGAACGGCTTCGCGGGTTACCGCCGTGATCTCGAACTGGACGGGGCGCTGAGTCTTTTGCTGCATCACCACCGCGCGGCTGGCCACAGCGTCGCCGTGGCAGACATCTCGTACCTTGAGCGAGACGAGGTCGCAACCTCGAAGCTTGCTGTCGATGCCCAAGTTGAACAGCGCGAGCTCACGAACGCGGTTCTCCATTTGGAGCCGGACACGGAGTGCCCAGATGTCCTTGACCTTGAACGGCGCCTTCTGGCCGACGATCTTGCCCTTGTTCCACGGCTCGCGCGACAGGGGGTTGGCGGTGTTGGCTGCTGATCCCATGATGGTCTCCCATCGAGTTGAGGGCCAGCAAGCATGCGCCGGGGGCCGCCCGCGTCGATAGGGGTGGCGCGTCGCCAGCTTCGATGCGGATTGTCTGCGTAGCACGTTTGCTATACATTTAAGCGATGCGCTCCGCCACGTTTCCCCCCATCCGCGTCGAGCCCGAGGTTCGGGCCGAAGTCGAAGCCGTCTTGCGGGACGGCGAGTCGCTGACCCAGTTCATCGAGCAGGCGGTCGTTGCGGCCGCAGCTTGGCGTCGCGTGCAGGCCGAGTTCGTCAACCGTGGCGAGGCGGCGATTGAGCGTTGGAAGCAAGAAGGCGGAGGCCGTACGGTCGACGAGGTCATGGCCGGTTTGCAGGGTCGCCTTGACGAGGCGAAACGTCGAGCAGCTGAACGCACTGGCCGGTGAAGCCCGTTTACAGCGTCACGCTTCTGGAAGAGGCAGTTGCGGACCTTCAGCGCCTGGAGGACTTCGCCATCGAACGTGAGCTCGCAAGTGAAACGCCGGATTGGACGACGCCTCAACGTGCGCTCGACGCGATCAGCGAGGGGATGCGCCTACTGTCCTGGTCGCCTTTCACGTGCCGGAAGGCGGAACTGGGGAATGGCCGCTCGAGGGAATTGGTCGTGCCGTTTGGCAGCGCGGGCTATGTTGTGCTGTTCGAAATCGTCGGCAACGACGTGGTCGTAGGTGCTGTTCGCCACCAGCGCGAAGAGGACTACCGCCACTGAAGTCGGGCACTAGGCCAGCCGGCCGACGTAGCAAGGCGACGGCTCGTGTCGAGCCATGCTTATCGCCTCCTTGCAGTCGCCCTGGCAGCTTCGTGCCCATAGCAGACCTCGGTCGAAGTAAGGGTCCAGGCTGGTCTGCGACATTCGCAGGCCGATGCCTGACCGGCAGCTTCACCCACGGGACCGGTCGCTCGACCACGGCGCAAGCATCGTGGCGGCACGAGCGACCGCTCTCGCCCGCCGCGACAGTCGCATCCCGACCCATTGCTGTCTGCTGCAAGCGGGGACGCGCCCGAAAGCGGTCACGCAGCTCAGTAGGGCCGGGTGTCAACGCAGCTAGCGGCCCGGACCCGGCAGGACGATGGCCGCGACCAAGAATGCAATGGCCCAATACTTGGTCTGGGTAGCGAAGCGGGCATAGGCGCCTTCGTTGTTTCGGCGGTCGTAGTGATCGGCTACGTAGCTCGCCAGGTGCGCGACCCAGAAGAAGACTGCCGCACACATGACGTAGGCGTTAATGCCGCGTAAGGTTGCGCCGTTGCCTCTCTTGTTCGGCAGGTAGAAGGTACCCGTGTACAGGCTATAGCCCATGTACGCAAGCCCGATCAGGCACACGATGACGTACCAGACGCGCTGCGCTGCAGGCACTTCGTTCGGAGTCCAGACCTTCGGAGATCTGAACACGGGGCTCCAGGTGCTGTCTTCACCGAAGGATGCATTGCAGCGAGGGCAGACCACGGCGTCTGGTTGCAAGGTTGCGTCGCACTGGGGGCAGTGGAACATTGGATCTGTCTGGTGATGCTTTGCAGCCAGCCTACTGGAAAACGGTCACTGGCGACCGGCGGCTTGTGGCCGGGACCACCCGCTCGTGGTTACGCCGGCAGCCGCCACACAGGCTACCCGACGGCCTGCACGAACTGCTGGATTGCCCTTGCAGCCTCGGTTGGCGCCGCTTGAAGAAGGCAATGTGGGCCAGAGATCTGCACCACGCGCGCCGCAGGCTGAATGGCACGAATGATGTCCCCCGCTGAGGCCGGGACCACGCGGTCCTCGCTCGCACGCAGGTACAGGATGGGAGCGTTGACCCGACCCAAGTCCGAAGCGACATCGACCGAGAGAACGGCCTTCAAACGTGATCGCAGCGCTGTGGTTGAAACACCCGCCAGCGCTGAGCCGAGAGCAGTTCGGAGCTTTGGCGTTTCAAACCGTCCCAAGAGCAAGGCCGCTGCAAGGCGCGTGGGCACCACCTTGACAGGGGCCAGCCCGGTCAGATTCTTGAGCAGCGATAGACCGGGGTACGGGTTGCGTACAAAGGTGCAGCAAAGGATGAGGCCCATGACCCTCCCGGGGTGATTCGCCGCCAGTGAGATGGCAATCGGGCCGGAGAAGGATTCACCCAACAAGATCAGCGGGCCCTCGGCCGGCAGACTTGCTTCTGCCAAGCGCTCAAGTACGGAATACCCGGCCGGTGGCGCCGATGGGTACCGCACCACCTCGACTTGAACTTTGCCAGCTAGCGCCTCTACGAGGGGATCGAACAGCGAGCCTGTGCCATCCATGCCAGGCAACAAAACCAGGGTGGTCATGAAAGGAGTATCGAGCGTAGCCGTGACCTCCACCTCAGCTTGCAGAGCCAATTGCAGCCCTTTCGTGCGGACGCCGGAAGCCCATGGCCGGCGGCGTCGGCCGTCTCTGCCCTCAGATCTCGGTCTGCTCGGAGATCTCGAGGGCGTCATCGACCTCGATTCCCAGGTACCTCACCGTGGACTCCAGTTTGGAGTGCCCCAGTAGCAGTTGCACCGCCCGCAGGTTCTTGGTGCGCCGATAGATCAGCGTGGCCTTGGTCCTTCGCATCGAGTGGGTCCCGTAGTCGGCTGGGTCGAGCCCGAGTTCCGTCACCCAGCCTTCAAGAATTCGTGCGTACTGGCGGGTTCCCAGGTGCGGCGAGCCGTGCATGCGGCTAGGGAACAGGAAGTCCTCGGACCTCAGTCCGGCCTGCTTGATCCACCGCTGCAACGCGTCCCGGGTCGCCGCTGTGATCTCGAACTGCACTGGGCGCTGGGTCTTGTGTTGCATCACGACGGCGCGGCTAGCCACAGCATCCCCATGGCAAACATCTCGCACCTTGAGCGAAACGAGGTCGCAGCCTCGCAGCTTGCTGTCGATGCCTAGGTTGAAGAGCGCGAGTTCGCGGACCCGGCTTTCCATCTGAAGACGAACTCGTAGTGCCCAGATGTCCTTGACCTTGAACGGTGCCTTCTGGCCGACGATCTTGCCCTTGTTCCACGGCTCACGCGGCAGAGTGCCGTTTGCTGATCCCATGATGGTCTCCCATCTAGTTGAGGGCCACCAAGCATGCGCTCAAGCTGTGTCTGCGGCTCCTTTTGGCAGAGTCACGGGATGGCAACCGCAACCGCAACCGCAACCGCAACGGCAGCGGCGCGGCGCGGCATTGGCCTCACACTGCCGGCCACCTGCGGTCGTTCGCAGGTGTCCCGTTTCGGGTACCCTGGTTGCGACGACAAACGGCCCCCGCCTAACCGAGTCAATCATGCCTGACCTTGTGACGTTGAATCTCTTCATTCTCTGGGCGGCGCTCTGTCCACTGATCGCTTCGCGGCTCACTCGTCGGCCGCTAGTCGCAGCTGGTGTGACGACTCTGAGCGGTGGCTTCGCTTTGGTCCTGCTTCACATGCTGGGTTACGGCGCATTGGAGGCAGCCGGATGGTCGCCGTACGTAGGCATGGTGATTTGCGTCGCGCTGATCACGGCTTTGGCAGTCCACCGTCGTAGGGCAAACGCTGGTTGAACTAGCGCTGTTTTTGACGCCCGCTTATGGGTGGTCTGACGGCGATGGACCAACTACCGCTTTGGGTCGTAATGCGACTGTTGCGGGGGCGAGAGCGGACCTCGGGCCTGCACGATGCTTGTCGGCATAGCTGGGCAGCAATCGCCACCTACACTCGGTCGGCCCGGCCGGCTGGGCTGAGACAACTCCGCGCTGATGACTGCAACTGACTTTTCTAAGCTTTCCTATCCCGAACTCCTGAAGCTCAGCGATGAGCTAAATAAGCAGATCGAGGCGCAACGCGCCGAAGAGCTGAAGGTCCTCGCTGACGGCTACGTCAAGAAGGCGCAGGCCGCTGGCTTCACCCTCCAAGAGGCCATCGAAGCGCTGCGTCCGTATACCTCAGACGCGAGATCCAGAAAGCGCGTCAACGGTCCGGCGAAAGCGCTGTATCAAGATCCCGCGAACCCTGCCAATACTTGGAGTGGACGCGGCATGCCAGCCAAATGGCTGGCTGCCTACGAAAGCCAGGGCCGATCACGGGACGAGTTCAGGGTGAACTGATCTGGGGCGGTTCGAAGCTGCCGGCGTCTGCTACGCGCGGCCGCCGCCGTGACCTGCACCCTTCCCGCCATGCCAAGTTGAAGTAGCAGGAGTCCGCTCATCAGGAGAATGACGGACATGAGGAAGAGCAAGTTCACCGAGGAACAGATCATTGGGTTCCTGAAGCAGGCCGAGGCAGGGCTGGCCGTGGCGGAGATCTGCCGCAAGGGCGGGTTCTCAGACGCGACGTTCTACAAGTGGCGAGCCAAGTTCGGCGGCATGGAGGCGAGCGACGCCCGGCGGCTGCGAGAGCTCGAAGCAGAGAACGCCAAGCTCAAGAGTCTGCTGGCCGACGCCCACCTGGACATCCATGCGCTCAAGAGCGTGCTCGGCGTAAAAAGATAGCCCCACAGGCCAAGCGGGAAGCCGTCGGGCGGCTGATCAACGAGCATCAGCTGTCCGAGCGGCGGGCCTGCCGACTTGTGGGGCTAAGCCGAGACAGCTACCGGCATCCACCGGTGGCGAGCGCGCAGACCGCGGCTCTCAAGGCCAAGATCGTCGAGATTGCACATGCGCGCCGACGGTTTGGATACCGACGCGTGCACGACCTGCTGCGACTGGACTTCCCCGGCGTCAATCACAAGCGCGTGTATCGGCTGTACAGCGCCGCGAACCTGGCAGTGCGCAAACGCAAGAAGGTGCGGCGCCCGCCTGCCGAGCGCACGCCGTTGAACATCGCCACCCAGGTCAATGAGGTGTGGAGCATGGACTTCGTCAGCGACAGCCTGGCCAACGGACGGCGCCTGAAGTGCCTCACCGTTGCCGACGACTTCAGCCACGAGGCCGTGGACATCGCGGTGGACTACGGCATCAGTGGCCAGTATGTGGTCCGGCTGCTGGATCAGGCTGCGCGGTTCCGCGGCTACCCAGCCGCGGTGAGAACAGACAACGGGCCGGAGTTCACCAGCAGGGCCTTCATCGCATGGGCGCAAAGCCACGGCATCCGACACATCCTGATCGAGCCGGGTCGACCCATGCAGAACGGCTACATCGAGAGCTTCAACGGCCGGTTCCGGGACGAATGTCTGAACGAGCATTGGTTCGAGACATTGAAGCAGGCCCGAACTGAGATCGCCGCTTGGCGGCGTGACTACAACGAGGTCCGTCCGCACAGCAGCATCGGACGAATACCGCCGGCGCAATTTGCTGAGCAGCACCGCAGAAACGCGACCGATCCCGCCCAGCACGCCGGACCCATCAACACAGAGATCCAGTAACCTTCAACCAGGACTCCGACCTATTCATTGGCACGGCGGTTGGGGGCAGGTCAGCCGAACCAAGATTTGTTCCGGAACTCGACTGCCAGCCGGTAGTCACCGATACGGACGGCGCATTCCTCGACGTGTGTGCGCCATTCTGGCGCGCTGGTCATGCGTGCGTCGGAAATGTGCCCATAGCCGAAGTTCCAGACCCAGAGTGATGGACAGCACTGCAGCGAAGCGGACGATCCGGCACCCTTGTCCTTGTTGCCGTGAAGCAGCAAACGCAGGTTCAGTGGTGCGTTGCGGTTGACTCACTTGCGACCGAAGAAGCCAACTACGGGCGCAGCAGCCCAAACAATCGCGGCAAATGCAAGCGCCCAGGCGAGTACAAACAAGGTCTTACCGGCAGACATGCTTCCGAAGAAGCCTCCAATCATCGCAAGCACCATAAAGCCGAGCCAAACAGCTCCGCCAACGAAAAGTCTGAGGATGGTGCGGGCAACGGCGTTCGCTAGGGTTTCCGGCTGTTCAATGTCCACAAACTCTGAACCGCTGCAGCGAAAACATGCTGCAGCCTCGGGCGCTAGTTCGATCCGACAAGTTGCGCAGTACTTGGGCACTTACACGTCCTGACGCGGCAAAGCCTGATCGTAGTCTCGACCAACGGTACTTGGCTCGCGCCCGATTCGGGGCGACCGTTGGACGCCGATGTCTGCTTCCCGCCTACTGCGGCTACACGATCAACTTCGGCTATGGGCACGTTGCTGACGCCCCGAGGCGCGGGCCTGCGACCGTACCGGGTCGTGATACGCCTATGGAGCGGGCGAGAGCAGCGGTTCGTGCCTGCATGGTGCTTGAGCCGCGGTCGAGTGACCGGTTTCGGGGAGTGGAACAGCCGGTCAGAGCCAGGAGCCTTCAATGACCGGTCTGCGTGGGCGCTGTCGTTGAGGCACTGGCCCCGCGAATGACTCAGATTTCCCTTGAGCCAGAATCACGTCGGCGAGATTCTCCGGGCGCCTACCGCTTACCTTCCATGGACTCGACGGCAGCGATGAGTGACTGACGCAACATCTGCGCGGCCGGCCCGAGTCGCTGATCGACACGATGCGCCAGGAACGCCTGCAACTGCGCCTGGCCGCCCGGGCCGAATGCCTGCACCGGGATACGGACCAAGCGGCCACCCTGTATGTCTGCTTCCACTTGCCAAGCGGGCAAACGTCCCCAACCCACGCCGGCCGCTATCAACGCGTGCTTCACACTCTGTGAATGCACCCGCCAGGTCCTGGGCGACAGCACACCTATGTCGCGACCCTTGGTGAGTGGAGATGGATCGGCCAGCACGATCTGAAGATCGTCGGCGAGTTCGTGCGGCCCCGGCTGCCAGCCCTCGCGTATCCGCTGTGCCAACGGACTGGCGGCAGCCACGACAGGCACTACTGTCACCGGCGCGAGCGCATGCAAAACGATACGCCGGTCACGAAACTCCTCACCGACGGTGATGGCCAGCACACAACGGCCTTGCTGCAGGGCTGAAATCGGCTCGCCCAACGGGGCAACAGTGACGTCCGCTTGCACCGAGGGGAACGCCTCGTTCATCGCGCGCAGTGCCTGGCATGCGAGCGGCAGCGGGAACAGGGTATCTACCACGACCGGCAACTGCAGCTCGAGACCGGCGCCCAAGCCATGCGCCCGCGCCCGCATCCCGTCAACCTTGAGCAGCACCGCGCGCGCGTCCTCCAGCAGCGCCCGCCCGTGGAGCGTCAGCTCAGGGCGGCGCTTGCTACGGTCGAATAACTGCACGCCGAGTTCTTCCTCAAGGGAGGACACCGCATGGCTGACTGCCGACTGCGCGCGCCGCAGGCGGGCGGCGCCTGCACGGAACCCTCCAGCGTCGGCGATGGCAACGAAGGTCCGGATCTGTCCGAGCGTGAGAGCGTCCAGCATTGATCTACCGTTTCGATCTGTTCGAGCGAAATTATGTGACTTCACATGATCGGAAGGCCCGAGCAAAGTCGCTGCCATGAACCAACTGACTCACCCCACCGATGCTCCCCGTGCTTTCCAAGCCGCTTGGAATGCGCATGACATGAACGCACTCGCGGCGCTCTTCCACCCCGACGCGAGATTCGTCAACCGGTTCGGCCGCTACGTGCGCGGCGTGGACGCCATCGTTGCCATGCACGCCCCGATCCATACCACCGTGTACAGCGACTCGGTCATGGACAACGAGCTGATCGACGTATTGCCGTTGGGCGAGGGGGTGAGCGTGGTGCACTTCTGGAGCCGTCTCGCCCTAGGCAAGGCCCATCCGGCGGGCGCGCATACGGTGGACACAGTCATCCTGGCGGTCCTGACTTGCGAAGAAGGCGCATGGAGATTCCATGCCTTCGAAAACGTCACCTTGCTAGACCCACGCACAGGACGGACGATGCTGAGGGCGCAGGCATCGCCGGTAGCGGGTTGAATTCCGAACCGGTGAGCTGCGCAATGGACCGAAAGACTTTGACAGGCTGGCCTGCAGCGCTGCTACTCATTGGAGCCGGCATCGTGTCTGCAGTGCAGGTGGGCAAGGCGCCAGCCGCCATGGAGGAGATGCGCCGGACGCTGGGGCTGTCGCTCCACGCAGCTTCGTGGCTGCTGTCGGCCATCGGCATCGTCGGTGCGCTGATTGGCGTCGGTGTCGGCGGCGCGGCGGATCGCCTGGGCGCCAAGAGGGTGGCGATCGCCGGCCTGATGCTGCAGGGCACCGCGGCCGCGGGCGCCGCCCTCTTCCCTTACCTGCCGGTGGTGTTCGCCGCGCGCGTCTTCGAGGGCTTGGGCTTCCAGGCCACCACGGTGGCAGTACCCGCGCTCATTGCGACCGCAATGCCCAGAGATACGAGAGCCCCGGCACTTGCGGCCTGGAGCACTTTCATGCCGGTAGGATTGTGCGTTGCCCTGGCGGGCGCACCGCTATTGCTGACGCACGGGTGGCAAGCGCTGTGGTGGGCGAGCGCCCTCCTCGCGTTTGCATGGGCCGTGCTATTGCTGATCTGGGCACCGCGCGAGCCGCAGCGTGAACGGCACCGATTTCCTGCCGCGGCGTTGCTCGAGGTGGTTCACGCAAGCGGGCCGCGCCTGCTCGGAGTCCTCTTCTTCCTGTTCAGCGCCACTTATTTTTCGCTGGCCGGCTTTCTGCCCGTGTTGCTAATGCAGGCAGGTGTACAAGACCCCTCGCACGCCAGCCGCTTGGCGGGCTGGGCTGTCTTGGCAGGCGCAGCAGGCAACCTGCTTGGAGCTTGGCTGCTCGCACGTGGGGTGTGCGCCCAGCGCTTGGTCCGTGCTGCCTTCTTGTTGACCGCAATCTGCACCACGGGCGTGCTGATGATCAATTCCGGTGTGGTGCTTCGGTACGCGCTGTGCCTGGTCTTCTGCGTGCTGTCGGCGCTGATTCCCCCAGCGCTGTTTGCCCAGGTGCCTCTGCGAGCCCCGCGGCCTGAGCTTGCGGGTGCAACAACCGGAATCATGATGCAGGGCAACAGTCTAGGCTTGGTGCTTGGTCCGGCATTGGCCGGAGCGGCGCAAGCGCGCTGGAGTTGGCCGGCAGTGGCCCTTCTCGTCGCTTCGTTTTGCGCAACAGCGATGGCTGCAGCCGTCGGCGGAAAACGCTAGCGCTGGGCTCGGCGGTCTTGACATTCGCCACGATGGTCGAGATGGCGTGAGCTGTTTTCAAGAGAACACTCGCCAGTCGATGTGCTGCGAGCCGGGGAGGTCGACGACTGAAGCGGCAAGACTGATCGTTGTCAGATGCCAGCGCGGTCAGGGAAGGTCTGCACAACGCGACGCGACGTGCCGGTCGCTGACCGCGCAACTTGGCCATTAATCAGCGCGTCCTTAGTGAGGCAGCTACTTGGCGCTCGGCCGAGCGCACGGTCCCGGCCATTTGACGACACTGGCGAACGGCTGCTCTGCAACCGCGCGATCCAGTCATTCAGTAGAGCTCGCCGTCCTTGTGCGTGAAGAGCCATCTGCCGTCTTCACCAAGGCGCGCAGCGATGTCGTCGTCCGGGTAGTTGGCTTGATCCCCTGCAGTTCTGTCACCGACCACAAGATAGAGACACTCGTGATCGCTGCGGTTGACCAGCATGTGGGCATCCCCGCTGCCCGCGCGGAACCCCGCACACATCCCGGGCGCGAGCACGGTTTCTCCCGCGTCTGTGACAAGCGTCGGAGCCCCGGCCAGGACGAAGACAAACTCGTCCTGCCGCAGGTGCGCATGCCGCAGCGCCGACACGGCGCCTGGAGCCAGCGCAACCCAGTTGACGCCGAAATTCGACAGGCCGAAAACATCGCCCAGCGGTCGTACCAGCCGGCCCGACATTCGCGAAGCAAAGGGCTCGGGGTAGTTGCTTGGCTTGCTTCGTGCCGCAGCCTGGTGAGCGTGGATGGCGATGGGCTGCTTGTCTTGGTTCATGGGCTGTCCTATTGCTGCCGGTTCTGATCGACTGGATGGGTCAGAGCGTGCCCTGCTCCATGTTGTGCAAATAGTTGAACTCCGGCGCATCGACGCCCGCCAGACGACGGATCTCCACCAAGCGGTCGGCCTCAAAGAAGGCTTTGGCCTGCGCGAGCGAGGTCCACCTGGAAAAGTGAGCGACACGACTGCGATCGAACTCGTCGTGCAGCAAGTGATAGCTCTGCTCTCCGGCCTCCTTGCGGATGCCCGCGGCCTCGTCGAGGACCTGCTTCCAGATGGGAAAGTCCTTGACGGCATGAACGATGAGTACGTGGTCCATGGGTGCCCGATGTTTCTCAGTGGGGCGAGGGTCAGGCAACACAGATCTTCGTGCCGTCGGGCTCGCGGCCGGGCCGCTGCCCGTTTGCAGCCATAGGCCAAGAAACTTGCTTCTTTGCTCAGCGCTCATGAGGTTCAGGAACACAGCGGAAGGAGCTGCAACCACGCTGCGACGTGCTCGGGCGCCAGCCATTCGCGAAAAATCAGGGCGCCGGCCGCCAACAGCAACAGCGCCGGCAACGCGCATCGCCAGAACCCGACGGTGAGGCGCTTCATGCCGGCATCCTGCTCAGAGCCGGTCGCGCGATCTCGTGGTCGTCGATGGGCCAGTGGAGCGCCGCAGCAAGCACGCCCAGCGCCATCGCGCACATCCATATCAAGTCGTAGGACTGGGTCTGCTCGAACAGATAGCTGCCCATCCAGACGCCAAGAAACGATCCCAACTGGTGGCCGAAGAAGACGAAACCGAACAGCGTGGTGATGTAGCGCAGGCCGAAGACCTGCGAGACCAGGCCGTTGGTCAGCGGCGCCGTGCCCAGCCAGAGGAAGCCCATCACTCCGGCAAACAGATACAGACTGATGGGGCTCAGCGGCAGGAGCACGAACAGCGCCATCGCCGCCGCGCGCAGCAGGTAAATGCCGGCCAACAGGTGCTTTCTGCGATGGCGCGCACCAAGGAGCCCGAAGCAGTAGGTGCCTAGCACGTTCGCCAGCGCAATGATCGCCAAGGCAGTGACGGCATGGGCAGGCGCCATGCCTTTGTCCAGCAGATAGGCGGGCAGATGCGTGGCGATGAAAGCGAGCTGGAATCCGCAGGCCAGGAAACCCAAGTTGAGCATCCAGAAGCCCGAATGGCTGAATGCCTCCTTCAGCGCGGCGGGCAATAGCTGCTCAGCCTCGGTGGTCATCGATACCGCGCTCTCACTGCGCAAGGGGAAGGCGAGCGGCATCACGAGCAGCATGGCAAGGGCCAAGGCGGACAAGGCGCCGGGCCAGCTCCATGCGCTCAGGAGTTGCTGCGCGGCCGGCACCAGGGCGAACTGCACGAGGCCGCCGATGGCCCCTGACAGGCCGAGGGCCCAGCTGCGCCGCTCGGGCGCCACCAGCCGGCTGATGGCGCCGTACACCGCGCCGAAGGTCGTGCCGGACAAGCCGATGCCAATGCATACGCCAGCAGCCCAGACAAAGCCCGCCGGCGTGTCCGCATGCAACATGAGGAACAGACCCACGGCGTAGAACAGCAGCCCTCCGGCGATGACCTTGGCGGAGCCGAAGCGGTCGGCGACCATGCCGGTGAAGGGCTGCGCGATGCCCCAGCTCAGGTTCTGAATCGCCATGGCGAACCCGAAGGTCTCGCGCGACCAGCCCCGGTCCAGGGTTACGGGTAACAGGAACAGGCCCTGCACATGGCGCACACCCAGCGCCAGGCCCATGACAATGCCGCCGGCCAGGACCAGAACCCAGGCTTGCTGCCACCAGGGGGCAGGCAGACTTGTTGATTGCGAGGGCGAGGAATCGGTTTGCATGGGATCTCCCTTTTGCGGCCATTACAGGATTTGCGGGCCTGTGCTTCAATCGATCTTCTCGCCGCACCACATGCGCCGCAGGAATGTCACTCCCGCTCGTTCGCCTGTCGTTTCTGGACCTGATTCGCGGTTTTGTCGCGGTCGGGCGGCGCATGAGCATCACGCTCGCGTCGCAGGACCTGTGCCTCACGCAATCGGCGGTCAGCCGCCAGATCAACGCCCTGGAGGAGCAGTTGGGCGTCAAGCTGCTGGTCCGCAGCTACCGCTCCATCGCCTTCACGCCCGAGGGTGAGCGCTTGTTCCGAAGTGCCGATGGCGCCGTGCAGCAGCTGCAGGATGTGGTCGGCGAGATCCACAAGACCGGCGTGCTCAAGCCGGTCATGTTGAGCGCGACCATTGGCGTCACCGGCTTGTGGCTGCTGCCGCGGCTGAGCCGCTTTCAGAAGCGCCATCCGGGCGTGGACCTGCGTGTCTCGGCGAACAACCGGGTCGCCGATCTGCGCGCCGAAGGCGTAGACCTGGCCATTCGCTACACCACGGCGGCCTTGGCGCCCGAGGGGGCCGTCCGCCTGTTCGGCGAATCCGTCGCACCGGTGGCGCATCCCTCCCTGGGCCTCAAGTCCTTGCGCTCGGCGCAAGCCCTGGCCAAGCTGTCGCTGCTCGAATTCGACAACCCGCTGCATCCCTGGCTGCAATGGGGGGACTGGCTCAGCGCGCGCGGCTGGGCTGATGTGAAGCACCGGGGTGTGCTTCACTTCAATCAGTATGATCAGGTGATCCAGGCAGCCCTCGATGCGCAGGGCGTGGCATTGGGGCGGCTGGAGCTGATCCAGCCCCTGCTGGATGCGGGCAGGCTGGTGTTGCTGGCCCCGCCCAGGCACGGCGCCGAGATGACGCATGCCTATTGGCTCATCGCCGCCAGCGAGCACCCGCGGGCCGATGTACGCCGGGTGGCGGAGTGGATCGTGAGCGAAGCACAGAGCTCCCGCGAGCTCGCCGAGTCCGGCGCCGCGTAGCCTTTCAGCTTTCAGCCACTCAGGCCTGCGTGCAGCGAGCCAGCGCATCATCAAGGCGGTCGTTGCCCCAGAACATCTCGTCGCCGACGAAGAATGTGGGCGCGCCGAACACACCCCGGTTCGCTGCGGCCTCGGTTTGCTGGCGCAGCCGCAGCTTGTTCGCATCGGACACTGCCTCATCAAGGATTGCGTGGGCCGGCAGGCCGAGCTGCGTGAGCACCTCCGCCAGCACATCACGGGAATCGATTTCGCTGTCCTGCGCGAAGTTGAGTGACATTACCCGCCGGCAATAGGCGCCCATCCAGTCCTGTTGGGCGCCCACCAGAGCGACGCGCAGAGACAGCACAGAGGCGCGAGGGAAGGTCGAGGGCCGAGTCCAAGGCAGGCGGTACTTCTCGCACTCCCGCGCCATGTCCTGCCAGACATAGTCGCCCTTGGCCTTTTGCAGCACGAAGGGCGAGTTGCTCCAGCCCAGGCTGCGAAAGATGGGGCCCAGCAGAAAGGGCCGCCAGTGGATTTTCACGCCCAGCCGGTCAGCTGCCGCCTCGATACGCATCACGCTCAGATAGCTGTAGTTGCTCGCGAACTCGAACCAGAACTCGATGACTGGGGGTTGGCGTGCTCATTCATTGCTCTTCGCTCTCATGGACGACCAGGCAGCGCAACTCGATGCTCTCGCGAAGCGGGGCGTCGGGCGGAATCTCGGGCAGGTCGAAGGCCGAGTGCAAGGTGAAACGGGCCACACCGCTGAGCCGGGAGTCGTACTGCTTGAACACCAGCGCCTCGTGACGATCCATCTCCGGAAAGTAGGACCAGCGATGCCGCTGTGAATGCTTCGCGAGATAGATTTCCCCGGTGCGGCGGGGGTATCGAACCTCGCTCTCGACGAGGTCCGCGGCGCTGACCGTGCGGGCATCGCAGACCGCGAGTGGCGTGTCCAGCACCGGCCCCTTGATGGAGCGCCAGATGTTGACGATGCCGTAGCGCCCGACACGGGCAGCCGCGTGCGCATCGCCAATGACCAGGGCCAATCGCCTGCGACCCGAGGCCTCGGTGTAATCGTTGTGGATGCGGCCGTTGGCGGCGGCCATGCCGGCACTTGAGCTGCGGCCAAAGCTCAAGGCGCTGCGGCCCGCTTCGCGTCGACGAATCAGGTGATCGAAGACATGAGCGTGGCGTGCCCCGGTGGCGGCGAGCGCCAGCTCGATGGCCTCCTGATAGTAGACCGCCTGGACCGCAGCCTCATCGAGGAAGTCGACAACCGTGGTGGGCGCATCCCACAGCGCGAAGCCTTCACGTTCAAGGCAAGGTCTCTCGCTGGCCTTGCGGGCATCCGCGATAAGCGTCTCGTGCAGGTCGTACCCGCAGTTCTCCCAGGGCGTGCCTGCCGGTGGTTCGCAGACATAGCTGTAGGGACGTTCAGCGGTGGGTTTCAGGTAGTTCAGGCCCGCCCGGATATCCGGCCTGGCAAGTTGCGACGTCATAGGGGTTCCGGCTTTTGAACACGGAACCATTGAACCCAGTCGAGGCACCGACCTCAATCGACTTTCCGGTTCCTCCGCATGCGCAACAGGAATGTCGTGCGGCAGGGAATTCGTTTGATGACGGGCGCGGTGAACGCTTGAATGAGCCCACCCTTTCGATGAGGCGGTGCAGGCATGATGTGGATGAGAAAGCCCTGGAGCCCCACGGTCGTGCATGTCGATTTTGCGAAGTCCTACTGCATCACCGCTTCAAGAGACGTGTGGGTCATGTGCCTGGCAGGCACGGCGTGGTTGACGCGGGATGGCTGCCTCTCCGATCAGATTCTTTCGCCGGGCGATGTGACGCGCGTCTCCAAGGCCGATGCTGCCCTCGTCACCGGCATGCCGCGCTGCAGGCTTGGGATTACCGAGAAGCGCGAACACCTCGCTGACTTGCAGGGCATGACGACGGCCGTGACGTCAGCAGCGGTTAGTCCCGTCGAGACCGCTGGTGAGATCAAGTAGAGGTCACCGGCCAGCGACTGCTTGTCGCAGCAATTCCAAGTTGGGTGGCTGGGCACTTCCGTGCGAGAGCACCAGTTCGCCCCTTCGAGCTGTAGACATTCACGCCGGGTTGACGGACGGACCGGTGGCCCGGGAAGGCTGCTTTGCCGTCGACGGCGGTCATGGCTGCCACCGCGTCTTCAGTTGAGCCGATGGCGGCTTCGCGTCCCGGAGGATGAGCCTGGCAACTTGCCGCGGAGGACGGCAGCCGCTGCAAAGCCGTCGCCTGGCTCGGCAGCCGGGCGGGGTCAACAGCGCAGGGGTTTGGCGGCGAATCGAAACTTTGACGTCAAGCGTTGGCCTTCCGCTCCCCCCGCGGTCTGACACATTGCCATCAAGTCCGAAGCATTGCTATCTAGCTCCATACCGTCAACCAGGCGATCCCGTTCGACGCCTGCGTCGCGCTTGATTCCCCTGCGATTTCATCGAGGTCGACGCAGCACCTTACGCGTAGATTGGGACCATCAGGCCCAGGAGCGTCTCATGCAAGCAGCAGACCAAACCGCCAATCCCGAGTTGCCGCTTCCGGCGTTCCTGCGCCTGCCCGTCGTTTTGCGCAGAACAGGGCTGGGCCGTTCGACGATCTACCGGATGATCGCCAACAAGGAATTCCCTGGGCAAGTTCGGATTGGGGCCAGGGCGGTGGCCTGGCGTCAGAACGACATCGACGAATGGATCGACGCCAGGCCATCGACGCATTGATTTCCATCCATCAGATGGGCCGCTCCCCGCTCAGGCGCGCACGCGCCAACGTCGCCTTTGGTGATCGACGCAGAGCCGCTGCGGTGAGTTCCACCCCCCATGCCACGCAGCGAAGCGGACTCCTCAAGGATGCGGCGCAGCGGGGTGGCAATGATGATCCGATCTGCGGAACGGGATCGGCAGGCCGCCATCTGTTCGCTGAGCGTGGCCTTCGCCCGTTCGAAGTGGCGGGCTACCGACGCAGCCGAACAGAGCCCGTGAGTGACAGCGAGGCAGGCTACCAATGCCCGTCCACGCGCCGCGAGTGCGCTTGAACCAGCCCGAAGTTCAAGCGGTCCTGAAGGGTGAATCCTTGCTGCCACCCACGCCTCCAGGAGCACAAGAGCCCCGCCGATGTCGTAGCTGCCACCGGCAGCGATCAATGCCGCCGCAGCGCCCTCTACGGCCTTCGCCATTGTCGGCTGAGGGCCCACGCCGCCGGTGGCCAGCTCGAGCCCCCGGACAAGCTCCCAGGCACGCCAATCCTCGTCAGACGGGCGCTTCGCTATCCACTGCCTCAAGGCGGCGCGCGCCGCGGGCACCGGTTGTCCGAAGTGACTCAGCATCGGTCGAGTATCAAACCCCTTCGACGGCGTCAACCCGAGCGCCACCCTCAAACCACCGTTAGGGTGGTGCGTCGGCGTCGCGCACAACTTTTGCAGCACCGGTCGCCATGCGAGCATGCGCAGCTCGTGGCGCAGCGCTTCAACGGATTCGATGGGCAGCGCCCGGAACGGGCCGGCAAGCACCGGACTGCGAACCGGCTGCGCTTCGCGAACCCAACGCGACAGGACGTTCCCGAAAGCGCGTGCCACCCCGCCCACCGCGTCGTCCGAGCGGATCTGTGCGATCGCGTGTATCTCGGTGGGCATGAGCAGGAAGTCGATGAGCACCCTGCCCGAGCGCTGATGCGCACCGATGAGCCGGTTTCGGATTCGGCCAGCGAGTGACGGTTGCACGAGGAAGTCCCGTCCGACCGCGGCCTGCCAGCACAAGCTCCAGGTCCTGGCCTTGGGATCCGGCCCTTTTCCGGTGGTGGTCGCACTGCACATGAAGCAATGACGATTGCGCCCTGGATTCCCTCATCCCCAATTCATCAATATCCGCTCGAACGTTCGGTTCGGGAAAACAACCCCAGAGAGCCTCCGCCGGCCACGCAGCCGAACAAGTAGACCTTCGTTGTCCCAGGCCGTCCCAGGCCGGTCCGCCTGGCCACGCGCAGGTGAAACCCATCCGAAGGTCGACCGAACGCCGAAAGGGATCGCCTCCATCCCATCGACCGACCGGGCGCCGCGGACTACCTTGAGGCCGCCCGAAGTCCAGAAGGCCAAGGGCATTCGCAACCTCAACTGAAGGAGTCCATCATGGACAAGACTTTCCAACCCGAACTGGACCTGCAAGTCGTCGAACTGGGCGACGCCAAGGAGCTGACCATGGGCATCCCCAACCAGGTCAACTCGGAAGACAACCCGCAGGTCCCGCACAAGCTGCAGGACTGAGCGAGCTCCGCGCGCGCCACCCACTCCGGCGCGCGCTTTGATGCTTCCCCGCAAGGACGTACGGCGCACCGCAGCTCAACGAACGCGCCCACACCGCACCGCAATCGCCCTGCGTCCACGTCCTTGCATTCGATTCCGGGCGCGTCCGGCACTGATCAGTCGACCTGTATCGGGACGCGCCAAAAGCGCTGGCGAGTACTTGCCCGCAACAAGCCAGAACGCTGAGGAGTCTTGATGCAACCTGCCCCCTCGAGTCCGACTCTGAGATTGGCCTGCCATGTCCGGGCCTGCAACGCCGACGGCCAGACCATCCTGCTGGACTTGCGGCGCAACCGGTATCTCGGCATCGGAAGGCAGGCTTCGACGGCGTTGGCCGCCCTCGTGCAGGGCTGGCCGACCAGCCTGCCGCCCAACGATGCATCGCCGGCCCCAGTCGGCGAGTTCACCCGGCAGCTCATCTCTCAAGGGCTGCTCACCGACAAAGCATTCGGTCTGCCGCCCGCTCCCGCTGCGGAGGAAGCGACGGCGTCGCTCGACCTCGTGGACGCAAATCCAAATGCCGATATTGGCGCGAGGCACGTCGCCCATTTCCTCAAGAGCGCGGCTCTCACGGCCTGGTGGCTCCGCAGCCGCACCCTGTACGACATCGCCCTGAAGGTCGCCGCACGCCGGGAGCGGCTCACGGCGCCGACGCCGCCGTCGCTCGAAGCCATCAGGGTGGCCACCGCCGTCTACGAGACGCTGCGGCCACTGGTCTTCACGGCACGCGAGAGATGCCTGCACGACTCGCTGACCCTCGTCTGCTTCCTCGCCACGCAAGACCTGCCCTCGCGATGGGTGGTCGGGGTCAAGACCTGCCCTTTCGGCGCGCACGCATGGGTCCAAAGCGGCCGCACGGTCCTGAACGATCAACACGAGTACGTTCGCGGCTTCCGCCCCATCCTCGTCGTGTAGCCGATCGCCATGTTCCGCTACATCGCCATTTCATGGGACGAGTCGCAGCCGGTCTGCACCGCGGCGGCGCGCCAGCTCAGCATGAGCTGGCAGTCACGCCCAGCTTGGGACGGCGCCCTCGTTCGCCCGGGGCTGCACGTTTTCACGACCGGCTCCAGAACCGGCATCAACGAGGCGCACCCGCTGCCCGGGGGCGCGGGTGTCGTGCTGGGCAAGCTGTTTCGCCGCCGCGAGCTTGACGCGCCTCCCGCGCGTCACGTGCGCCTCAACGACCGGGAGGCTGCCGGCATCGTCGACAGCGGTGCCAGCAGCCTCGTCACCGATTTCTGGGGACGCTATGTCGCCTTCGTGCAGGCGACGTCCGGCGCCTTCGTGCTTCGCGATCCCAGTGGCACGCTGCCCTGCTTCCGAACTCGACATGAAGGGGTCGAAATCGTCTTCTCCTGGCTCGAGGACGCTCTGGAGATGCTGGGCGACGCGAAACCCTTCGCTGTGAACTGGGACGCGTTGACCGCCCAGTTGCGCCTCGGCGTCCTCAGCGGGCGGGAAACCGCACTGGACGGCGTGTCCCAGGTGCTCCCGGGCGAGCTGGTCGAATTGCACGCCGGTCGCGCAGCCGTCTTGTGGAGCGCAATCGATGTCGCACGCTCACCGGAGCCGTGCCATGCCGAGGAAGCCACTTGTCGGCTCCGGGCAACCGTGCAGGCCTGCACCCGCGCCTGGGCGGCCTGCTACGACACCTTGCTGCTGCGGCTGTCCGGCGGCGTCGACTCCTCCATCGTCCTGAGCTGCCTCGGCCCAGGCAGCACGCTCGCCGACGTGATCGGCGTCAACTACCACTCCCCCGGTGCCGACAGCGACGAGCGGACGTATGCACGACTGGCCGCCGCACGTGCCGGTCGGGACCTGCTGGAGCGCGAGCGCGACGCGGGCTTCCGTATCGAGCAAGTCCTTCAGGCGGCGCGCATGCCGGCACCGATCCCCTACGTCGGCTGGATGAATGCCGCCACGGACGCCAGACTGGCCAGCGCGTACGCGGCGCCGGCGATGTTCACCGGCGCCGGCGGTGATCCGCTTTTCTATGAATACCCGCGCTGGTGGCCGGCTGCCGACTACCTGCATGACAGGGGCATCGATGCCGGTTTCCCGGCGGCGGCAATGGACGCCGCCCGTCTCGGCAGACTGTCGGTCTGGCGCACCGCTGCGCTGGCGCTCAGGGAGCGCGTCCGGCCGGACCTTGCCGCCAGGACCCCGGGGAGCTTTGAAGGCCTGCTCGCACCAGCCCTCCAGCGGCAAAGGATCGAAGCGCGCCGCTTCACCCATCCCGCACTTTGCGAAGCGGACGCCCTGCCGCTGGGCAAGTACATGCAGGCCATCGCGCTGATGTACCCCCTCGGGTACTACGACCCGTTCGAGCAGTCCTGCGCGCCGGAACTGGTCAATCCGCTCTTCTCGCAGCCGCTGGTGGAGCTGTGCCTTCGCCTGCCAACCTATGTGCTGACGCAGGGCGGCCGCGGTCGCGCCCTGGCAAGGCGGGCGTTCGCGGCCGATCTCCCGCCCCAGATCACCAACCGGCGCTCCAAAGGCGGGATGGAGGAGCACATCAAGGCGGTGCTGGACGCCAACATCGAGCGGGTGCGCTGCCTGCTGCTCGACGGCGAGCTCAGTCGCCGCGCCATGATCGAGCGCGCCCGGCTCGAGGAGCTGCTGTCCGGCAGGCCCACGGCGCTTGCAGGCGCCGTCAGCCAGATCCATGCTTTGGCGGCGGTGGAGGCATGGTTGACGCGCTGGACCCGATAGCAGGCCGCACCCTGTAGACGGCATGTCGACGTTTCGCGAGCTGGTGGCCGCCCTCCATGTGCTGACCGACGGTGCCGGCCGAACCGTCGCCTGGCGCGTGTGCGCGGCGAACCTGCTGGCGATTTCGACCGGCGCGCTGGCGGGCTTGGCGCCTCTGGCGCTGAAGGAGATGGTCGACGCCGCAGCGAGGGCCGCGACGAAGCCGCGCCCGGTCGCGTCGCTGGCCATGTTCGGCGTTGTGTACATCGGCTGCCTCGGCCTGGGCCGGCTTCTGACGGAGATTCGGCCCTGGCTGATGAGCGGCGCCGAGCAGCACCTCTACGCCGGGCTGCGCCAGCGCTACTTCAAGCACCTGCTGGATCTGCCGCTGGCATTCCACCTGAACAAACGCACTGGTGCGGTGATCCACGCATTGCAGCAAGGCATCTCCGGCTACCAGATCATCATGTTCCACGCCGTCAACAGCATCGTCCCGGTGCTGGTCGAAGCGGCCACCGTGATCGTCGTGCTGATGTCGCTCGGACAGCCTGCGCTGACGGCGACATTCGCAGCGACCGCCCTCGCCTATTTCGCGGTCATGGCCTGGGGCACCTCGGGCATGGCTGCAACGGCGCAGGCCGTCGCGGACGCGGGCAGCGATGTCCACGCGAGGCTCACCGACGGTCTCATCAACTTCGAGCCGATCAAGTGCTTCGGCGCGGAGCGACGAACGCTCCATGGTTTCGAGCTGTCGTGCTTCGCACTTGTGCGCTGCTGGTCGGAGTTGCAGCGTCGGCGCCTCCGACTCGGGCTTTCGATCGCCGCCGTGTTTGTGCTGTCGATGGCCGCGTCACTTGCGCTGGCGACACAGGGTGCGGCGAACGGCACGCTGACCGTTGGCGGCTTCGTGCTGGCCAACGTCTACATGCTTCAGGTCATTCGTCCCCTTGAGGCTTTGAGCAGCGCCGTGCGCGACGTGTTCCAGGGCCTGGCGTTCGTCCGTCCTCTGCTGGGCGTGTTCGACACGGCCCCGGAGACATCACGCGAGGGCGAGCGCGCGACCCTGATCGGCTCTGGCGCCGCGCCGCCGCCCGGCGACCCCGTGCTGCGCCTGGGGCGCCGGCCACCGCCTCATGTCAGCATCCGCGGCGTGCGCCTGGCCTTCGACGCGGGCACTCCCGTACTGAGCAATTTCAGCCTGGAAGTGCCGCCGGGTCGCTCGACGGCCATCGTGGGCGCCAGCGGCTGCGGCAAGTCATCACTGGTGAGGCTGCTGCTGCGGCTGCGCGAGCCGGATGCCGGCAGCATCCTGCTGGACGGTGTCGCCATCGACACCTTGCCGATCGACGCCCTCCGCTCCTTGATCGCGGTCGTGCCGCAGGACGTCGTTCTCTTCAACACGACGCTCGCCGCGAACATCGGGCTCGGCAAGGACGACGCGACGCCAGGGGAAATCGAGCGCGCCGCACGCCTTGCAGGGCTGCACGACTTCGTTGCAACCCTTCCCCACGGCTACGGCACGCCGATCGGCGAACGCGGTCTGAAGCTATCGGGCGGCGAACGCCAGCGCATCGCCATTGCGCGGGCGATCCTGAGGGATCCGGATATCTTCGTGTTCGACGAGGCAACCTCGATGCTGGACGGCCCGACCGAGCGGGCGATCCTGCGCAACCTGCGAGAGATATCTGTGGGTCGCACCACCATCACCATCGCCCACCGACTGTCCGCCATCCAGGATGCCGACCTCATCGCGGTGGTCGGCAGTGGCATGGTCATCGAGCAAGGTGACCACGAGACGCTGCTGGCCAGGGACGGCGTCTACGCCGCCATGTGGCGGGCGCAGAAGGCGGGCATTCGGCCCGGCGAGCGCGGATGACCATGTCGCGGACCTACCGGAATTCAGCGGCGCGGGCACATGCCGGCCGGGCGTCATCCGCCTGCTTCAGCACCACCATCTGGTCCCACCGCTCGTACTGCTGCCTCAGGCTCGCCTCGGTCTCCGTCGGGATGAGGACCTCCGTCCTCTTCTCGCCCTTGAGCCAGAAGCGATACCAATCCACATTCCCTTGCAGCGAGATCATGCGCTCGCTGGGTCGGGACAGCGCATGCGCGCCTTCGGGGATCATGACCATCTCGACCGGTTTGTACTGCCGGCGCAGCAGCGCATACACATCCCAGTTGTTGTGCACCTCGTTGCCGTAGGTCTCGATCCGCATCGCCGCCCGGATGCAGTCGGTGTGAAGCGACGGATCGTTGGCCACCCAGCGCATGCGAGATGCGCCGTACGGGCCACCCTCATTCGCACGCTCCTTGTGCACCAGGGTCCCATCGACGACCGAGTAGGTGATCGCAAGGGAGAACAGCGTATTCGCGTCACCGTCGAGCAGCGTGGCGGCACGGATGGGCACGTCGGAGAAAGTCACCAGGTTCAGTACCGACTCACCGGTGGCGCTCCAGCCCATGATGCCCACCTTTTCCCGGTCGACCAGGCCGTCCGCGACCAGCGCCTCGATGGCTGCGCGCACGCCGTCGGCAAAAGCGATCCGACGGCCCCGCTCATCGGTCGGACCGCCAGCCGATGGACCCAAGGGAAGGGCCAGCACGAGGATGCTCTCGCGCAGGAAGGCTCGTCCCGCAAAGCCGCTCGTGAAGCCGTCATAGACGTTCGAGCCGTCGCGGTAGAAGCGCGTGGGCGAGAAGCCGTAGGCCTGGATCACCAGAGGACGCCGAACTCGCGGATTGAAATTCGTCGGAACCATCAAGCCGCCCTTCCACGGCCTGCCCTTGGCATCCGTCCACCCGTACTCACGCATGCTGCCCCACTGTTCGATCGAGTACTGCGGGTTGAGCGTCGTGAGGCGAACCACCGCCCCCGCCGGGCCCGCGGCGACGATGTCCGGCGGCTGGTTCAGCGCCTGCTCGACCCGCAGGCGCCATGCGCCAGCGGACGCGGCCTGGCCCGCCTCTGCCTTGCCTTCCTCGACGATCTCAAGCCAGGCGCCATCCGCGCTGCGCACGAAGGTCCGGCGCCGCTCCCCGTCCTTCACGACAAAGGCGCCAGACTTGCCAGCGATGCGATTGACCGCCTTCAGGCGCGTCTCAAGCACGGCGAGATCCTTCCACCGGCCGGATTCAGGCCAGTACTCGATGATGTGCGAGGCCGAATCAGCGCCTGCGTCACCTTCCCGCACCGGCAGGAACGTGCCGGCGATGACGACAGACCGCCCGCCGTCCTGCCACAGGCGGTCGGAGCGCCGCTGGTTATCCTGCATGGAGTCATCGGGCGCGTCGACCACCGCCCGCTCTCGACCGTCAACCAGGTCATAGGCCACCAGCCGTCGTGTCACGTAGCTCGAAGGTCGCGAGAAGTACCCGAGCGGATCCATGCGCAGCGACGGCCCGTATTTCGCCATCATGTCGGCGACGTAGGGGTACTGCTTCGCCCAGGCGAGCTGCCGCTGCGGCTCGTACCGTGGCAGCAGCAGCCACCGGCCGTCCGGAGAAATGCTGGCGCTGGGCAAGCCCAGGCTGGACTCGGCGAACGGCTCGCCGAGCGCTCGCGCCCCAGTCCCCGAGGCGGTCTCCGCCACGAAGTACTGGTAGCGCCGCTGCTGCTTGCGCAGGTCGTTCTGGCCGAAGTGGACGCTCCAGAACGAGTTCGTCCCGACCACGACGCTGCGCGCACCGGGCGGCATGGCGGGATTGGGCACCGGCGCGACATAGACGACGCGCCGCAGGTCATCCGTGAGGTCGAAGGCGGCCACCCCGAAAGCCGCGAACGTCAGTTGCGTGACCTGGCGGGTCGGCAGGTCGAGCCGGTAGGCCTGATAGGGCTCATCGTTCATCCGTGCGCGGAACACGAGAACCCGGTCGCCATGCCAACGAACGTCCTGCACTGCCGGGTAGGCGTCGTTTTCGTCCTTTTGCGCCTTGACGGCCAGCAGCCGCACAGGCGCCGCGGGCCGCGACGCGGCGAGGTTGCCGGGACTCACGTCGAGCAGCAGGATCTCGAACCAGTTGGTGTCGGTCGCCACGTCGGCCCGGCGCGTGACGATGAACGCACGTTCGCCATCCGGCGAGACCTGGGTCCGCAGCGTTTCGTCATCGTGTCCGACCGGCTGGATGATCCGGGTGAACTCGATGACGTCCCTGACGGTCGGTCCGACGGGGGCGTCCGCGAGCACGCTGGACCCCCAAGCCAGCAGAAGAAGGGTCAAAGCCAGTTGCCGCAGGACGGGCACGAGGCCGGTCCGGGCGAGAAATGTGGATGGTTCAGGCAGCATGGTGCAGTCCCGGGAGCGAGGCCCGAGCCCGAAGATCAGTCTGGGAAAGCGCGCCGTAGGAGACGGCCGCGGCAAGCGTTGGTGGCTGCGAGGAAGCGCTACCAGCTCATGGACAGGCGCATGTTCACGTAGCGGCCACGCCAGTCGCCCTGCGTGACGTCGTAGTAGGGTGAGGTCCCGACGAACTCGGGCAGTCGATCACCCGCATTGGCGACGGCCAACGCCAGGCGGGCCTCCTTCATCCCCGGCAGGCGCAGCCCCAGGCGCTTGAGGTCCAGCGTGGCCGCGACGTCGTAGACCCAGAAGTCGCCGAGCGGCCGCTCGCTTGGCGACATGTCCCGGTAGCCCCCCAGGTAGCGGCCGGTCAGGCCCGCGGTCCAGCTGCCGTGGTCCACACCGGCGAAGAGCCGGCCCTTCCACTTGGGCGACCAATAGTCGATGGCACGGCGAGCCAGCCGGTGCTCCACCGCAGCGCCGGGCGAGACGGCGACGTCGTACCGGGTCGTGCGGGTCGCGCTGGCGGCCAGCGTCCACTTGGCGCCTGCGGCCTTCCAGGCATGCGCGATCTCCATGTCGACGCCTGCGGTGTTGACCCCACCAAAGTTCACCTCCGAGTACAGCACCCGGGTGACCTCGCCGGGGGCGCCGCCCGAGGCCGGCGAGCGCGTGATGAAACCAGGAAACAGCGCTTCGTTGTCCAGCACCACCTGGGGCCACAACAGCGAAATGAGGCCATCGATGTTCACGCGCCAGGCGGTCATGGCCAGCCGGGTGCCCGCCGCAGACTCGGGCTCCCACACCGCGCCCAATGAATACGCCCGTCCCTTCTCCGGCCGAAGGTCTGCATTGGCAGCACGCCGCACCTCACCGCCGGCGATGGGCGCGTTCGCCCGGGCCGGGTCGACCAGTCCGAAGTCGTCGGTCGTGTAGCTCTCCTCGTTGACCTGGGTCTGCAGCAGCGTGGGCGGCTTGAACGACGTCGCCGCCGAGGCGCGCAGCAGCGTCGTCCGGGTAGGCCGCAGCTCAAGGCCGGCCTGGTAGGTGTTCGCGCTGCCGAAGTCGCTGTAGCGATCGCGCCGCCCCGCCACTGTGACCGCAGCCGTCTCCCAGCTCGGGCCGTTCGCTGCACGGGCCCGCCAAAGCGGGACGCGGATCTCGCCGTACACCGCGCCATTGGAGCGGCTGCCGCCAATGTCAAAGCTGCCCGGCGTCACCGTCAGGAAGCGGTCACGCGCGGCCTCGGCGCCAGCGATCAGATCGACGCTGCCGGCAGGCAGGATCAACGCAGAGCCCCGCACGAACAATCCGACCTGGTCCTTGCGACCATGGTTCTCGCGAATCGTGTCCGACCAGATCGACCTCAACACCTCTTCACTGGCCGCACGGCCCGTCGTGAACGGATTGAGCGCCGCAGCCGTGCCCGTGGCGGCCAGTGCCGCGGTGCGCGCGGCGACGTTCGCGGTCGTGTTCGCCACACGGCGCTCGCCGTCGTCACGCGTGGTCGATATGGACGCCTCGATGTCCCACCCGGCAGCCAGCTCACCACGCGCGCCCACAAGAGCCCGCACGAAGTTGGTATCGCGGGAGAAGGTCTCTGCGCCGTTCTCCAGCCCCAGCCGCGCCGTCACGCGGACCGGCACGCCGAATGGGTTGTGCGGGTTGGTGGATGGGACAAGCACGTTGTTCAGCACGATGCCACCCTGCTCGGCCCGCAGACGGTCCCTTGCATACGTCATTTCACCGAACAGCGACCAAGCCTCGCCCAAGCGCCGTTCGCCGGCCAAATGCAGCGCCAGATTCTGGCTGCCATGGACCAGCGCCATGCCATGGCCGTTGACCATCGGGTTGCACAGGTTGGCCTGGCCGGCGTTCCCGGCGAAGCTGGCCACCGTCAGCGGTTCTCCCGTTGCGACCACGGGGATGGCCGCAAAGCGCGAGGTCAGACCTGGCAGGTTCGCGTTGGACACGTTGGTGACCGTCCCCGGCGTGCACGAGCGCGTGCGGGCGTCCACGCCGCCGAAGCGCCGATAGTCGGCGTCCTGGAAGAAGCCCCGCTCGGCCATCGTCAGCGGCGTCGCCCTGCTGTACGAACCCAGCAGCACGTAGGAACCGGCTTCATCGCGACCGCCCGTGCCGAGCGAGATGCCGCCATCGCCGGTGTCCTTGCCCGAGGCCACGCGTGCATCCAAGGCAAGCCCGTCGATGGACTTTTTCAGGATGACGTTGACCACACCGGCCAGGGCGTCGCCGCCGTAGACGGCGGACGATCCGACCGGCACGATCTCGATGCGCTCGACCGCAGCCATCGGGATCAGATTCAGGTTGAAGAAGTTGCCCGAGGAGGAACCGACGGCCTGCACGCGGCGGCCGTTAATCAGGACCAGCGTCGATCCGAGCGGCAGGCCGCGCAACTGCACCGAGCCCTGCCCGGTGGTGGGTCCCGAACCGCCCTCCCCCGGACTCACCGACGCTTCGTTGAGGCTGCTGATGAACCGCTCAAGGGTCGGCTGCCCGCTGCGGTCGATGTCAGCGCGCGAGTAGACATTGACCGGCGCCGGGCCGTCCGCATCGATGCGCTTCAGGCGCGAACCCGTGACCTCGACCCGCGTGAGCGATGTCGGGGTCTGCGCATCCTCGGAAGAAGCAGCGGCACCATTCGACGCCGAAGACGGGGGCTCCGGAGCAACCGACGTGGCGTTGGAGGATGCCGCCGCCAGCGAGAAGGATCCCGGCGATACGCCAGCGGCCGGCCCGGATGCCGGCGTGGCTGTCGACGCCGCCCTGACCCTGACCACAATGGAACCGTCGGGCATCAGGACCGGTTCAAGTCCTGAATCGTCGAGCGCCCGCGAGATCGCCTCGGCGGCTGTCAGCTGCCCCGCGACGGCCCTGGACCGGCGCCCGGCAACCGCGACCGGATCGAACAGCACCGACACACCGGTCTGTCTTGCGATCGACCGCAGCGAGTCGGCCAGCGCCTGCGACGGCTGGTCGATGCGGTACCTTGCCATGCTGGTCGGTTCCGCCGCGCCGGCCAGTCCGCAACTCAAGAAGAGCGCGACGAACGCGCCTCCCGTTAAACGGCTCGCGCCCATACCCCTGTCACTGAAGACTTTGCGTTTCATCTCGTCTCTCGCGTCGCCGAAGTGGTGATGACAAGATGACGAGGCCGCTCGAAAGATTTCCGCCAGGGCTTGCCCTACTGTGGAGGAAGCAGCTCCAAACGTCCGTCGCGCTCCAGCGCCCGCAGACCATGGAGCGCGGCGACGGCGCGAGCGAAACCGTTGCTGTCGCCCGTTCGGTACAAGCCACTGACGCGCAACCTCGACCCGTACCCATCCCCTGACAGCACGATGGGAACCCGGCTGTAGCGGTTCATCTCGGCGACGGCTTCTACGAGCGGCGCATCGTCGAAGACCACCTCGCTGCGCTTCCAGGCCAACATCTGGTCGATGCGCGGCCGGTCCATCTTCTGGGTGGCCGGTCCGCCAGACCTGCTGGCCTTGATCAGGCGCATCCGCTCGCCGACTTGCATCAGGACTTCCTTGGCCGGCGCGATGCCTTGGCGCCGGTCCGCCGCCGCAGGACGGACAGCCACCCGCCCCTCGATCAGCGTGACGGCCAGTCCATCGTCGACAGGCCCGCCGCCAGCGAGCCTCACGTTGAACACCGTGCCCAAGGCCACAACCTCGCTGTCTGCCGCGCGCACGACAAACGGTCGGCTCGGATCCTTCGCGACCTCGAAGAGCGCTTCTCCGGACTGGATCCGGACCAGGCGCTGTGCCCGATCCGCCTGCACGCGCACCCGCGTGTCCGTGTTCAGGGACATGCGCGTTCCATCGTCAAGCACCACCAACCGCTGTTCCCCCACCCCTGTGGCGTACGTGTCGGTCTCGCGTCCGAGCTGAAATGCCAGACCCGCTCCGACGGCGAACACCGCGGCAAGTGCTGCGAGCACCCAGCCCCCCCCCCAGCGACGCCCGCCACGCTTGCCGTCGGCCTGCGCCGTCCCGGACGACACGCTCGCATAGGCATCGGCAAGCTTCAACTGAGGTACTGCCTGCCAGACCTCCGTGCAGCGCTCGAACGCCAGGCGGTGCACCGCGGAACGGGACTGCCAGTCAAGGCACTCGCGCTCCATGCGCGGCGACCGGTCGGGCCCGTGCAGGCGGGCAATCCAGACGGCCGCCTCGGCGGCAATCTCTGGCGTCACGTCGATCGGCGGATCGTCGCGCGAAGACCCGGCGCCGGAGGTGTTCATGGCCACCAGCCTTCCATCGCACGCGTGACCAGCAACGCTGCCTTCGCGATGTGCTTCTCCACGGCGCTCACACTCAATCGCTGCTCCTGCGCGATCTCGCCATAGCTCAGGCCCTCCACCCGGTGCGCCAGGAAGATCCTGCGCGTCTTCGGGTCGAGCTCCGCCAGGCTTTCGCTCAACCGCGCGATCCTCTCCCGCGCCAGCAGGATCGTCTCCGCGGTCGGCATCGCGTCGGCGATCTCGATCTCGTCGAGCATCACCTGTTCACCGCGATTGCGGCTGTTGCGGTAGTCATCGATCGACAGGTTCAATGCGGCGCGCATGAGAAAGGCCTCTGGCTCGTCAACCGATTGCCGGCGCTCATAGCAGGCAAGCCTGAGCCATGCTTCCTGCACCAGATCATCAGCATCATGCCGGGTGCGGCCGCGGCGCATGAGCGCAGCCCTGACACGCGAGATGACGGCCTCCCAATTCCTGACCATCGCATTGCACCATCACAAACCGAAAGTCGAGACCAACAGCCGTCATCTTAGGCAGTTAGGACTTTTTTGACGAGAGACCGCGCCTCGACGACCCGGCCATCTTCGCGCCTGCAGACCGAACGAAAACAGCGCTACCTGTCAGTCGCCCGCGAAGCGCGAGCGGCCCCCGGCCCAACACCTCCGGCCCTTGCGTTCCGGGCCCGCCCGCATCTTCCTCGCCGGTCGCCGCCGGCCGCCGGCAAAACCCGCGGCGCGACCCCGCCACCAGCCCGAACAGTGCCATCCCCACCGAACGCTGATCCCGTCACTGACGGAACGGTGTTGAGCCTGCGCGCAAAGCTAACCACCATTTCGCACGGCGGGACCGACTGACCCCAGCCGTTCGCCAGCGAGCAACCAGAACCGAGGAGCATGCCGCGATGAGCCGAATCACCGATGCCGCAATCGCCCCACCGCCAGACGAGCGCACCGGCGTCCCGGCTCGCCGCACCGCCTGGCGCATCAAGCTGGTGAGGGTGCCATCGGGTGTCGCAGCCGGCTCGAGCCTGCGCCTGCATGGCAACGCGAGGACGGAGTGCTGGAGCCTCTTCAGCACCCGCGAAGAGTTCCACGCCTGCTCGACGAGCGACCCCATGCGGTTCAGCGACCCGCTCCTTTTTGCCCAGATGAAAAGGGAGTTCGATCATGTCTTTGACCGACCCGATCCGCCCGACGTCCACGGCGGAGCGCACCAGCCGCTCCAACGACAACGACCAGGCCCTTGACGCCATCGTCCAGGTCGCCCTGGCAGCCGACCCGCCGGATCTGCTCGACCGGCTGATGAACGCGACAATTGCCATCGGCGCGACGGCCAGTGTCTACACCGTCGTGATCCCAGAAGACGGCAGCGAGCCGTCCTGCTTCAGCCTGTTTGCATGCCATCCGCGTTTCGCGCAGGCCCAGGACAACCGCCGTCCCCTGCTCAACCACCCCTGGTTCCGGTTCGCCCGCAGCCGATCAACACCGGGCACTGACCACGAGGTCCATACCACGCAGGCGGAGGATGCGGAAGCCATCCGCCTGGCCAGCGAGTACGGCTTCAAGTCCGCCCTGATCATTCCCACGCCCGCCGGCGTCGACCTGAGTCGCGTTGAGATGCTGTGCCTGGGCAGCGACAACGCGGACGACTTCGAAGGCGAGCACGCCCGCGTCATACGGACCCTCGCAAGAGCACTGGCCGCGGAACTGCACGACTGGATGACCGGCTACCTGCGCAACTACCTGCGCCAGAGCGCGCGCCTGCAGCCGACGGATCTCGACCTGTTGTCCATGGAGCGCCGGGGCCTGGGCACCAAGGAGATCGCGCAGCGCACCGGCATGAGCCTGGCCTCGGTCGATTCCCGCTTCCAGCGCATCAACTCGCGCCTGAACTGCCCCAACCGCAAGGCGTCGGCGAAACGGGCCGCCGAGTACGGCTTGCTCAACTGCTGACGCCGTCGGTGATCGCGACGTCCAGCTCCCCTGCCCGGCATGCCGAGCGTCCAGCGCCGCCGGACACGAGCTCCCCGTACCGGCAGGCCATCAGTCGCCTATGCGGCGGCCTCCAATCTCGGCCCTTTCCTCCTGGACCACACGCTCCATCATGCGGCCTGGCGCCACGGTGCGCTTGTACTCGCCGAAGCTCATGAAATCATGGATGAGGCCGGCCGCCGCAGCACTGGGCCTGTTGTCCCGCCACCCCCAGTAGTCGCTATGGCCGGCGCCATCCACGGGCCGCACTTCGACGCGGCCCGGCGAAGCAGGCACATCCCCGTGGCGCCCGATCGCCGATGGAAGGAACCCGTCCCCTGCGACGGTCTGCCCGATTGGAAACGCCCCGGCCAACACGAGATCCGCCTTGGAATGCAGCACTTGAACCTGCGCCGGCGCTTGAAATGCCGCAGCCAGCCTGCCGCCCGGAAGAACCGCGAACGTCGGTACCGCCGCTGCCAGAAGCGACACCTTGCGGATCGGCGTCTTGAAGTCCGCCGTGTCCACCAGCAAGCGGATCGTCTCCAGGATCACGCGGCAGCCCATCGAGTGACCGATGAAAGACAGGTTCAAGACGTCTCGAAGGCCAAGGATGTAGGCGCTCAGAACCGCCGCTGCCTGCTGTGCCGTTTCGATGGTTGCGGGATAGATCAGGAAGTCGACGATGTCCAGAGGCCCCGCGAAGCTTGCGTCCCCTGGCCAGAACGCATCTCCGAGCACCGACTCCAGCCGTTCGCCCGCTCCAGGGTCCAACAACCCTTTCTGGCGGCTGCGGAAGCCCGCATACGCCTGCTGTGCCTCGAAACGGTTGTTGTTGAATCCATGGACCAGCACCAACAGGTCTCGCTGGGTTTGGCCGATGCCGTTGCTCCAGACCACCCCGCAGGGGCGACGAACGTCGCCGCCCTCCGGCTGCTGGCGCATGTCCAGCATCAGGTTGGCGGTGTACCCCTGGAAGTCGCCAACGTATCGAGCCACCGCATGTCTACCTGGTGAACTTGATCGACGAGATGCTGTTCAGCAGGTCCTTGGCGAGGGGCGCCAAGGCACCGCCAAGCGCCGCCTTCAGCACGACACCCATGAACAGTGACGGATCCCCCGCCAACGCGGCGAAGCCGTCGATCAGAGACACCACGGGATCGAACGCCTTGCTGTCGAAGTCTGGCTGGGACGCCATGACGAGCGCGACAAAGAGGACGACCGCCCCGAGCACCATGGCCCACATCTGGTTCAGATCTTCCCAGCGGCAGCAGGTCACGGTCTGGAACGCATCGAGCTGCCTCTTCATGAGCATGCGCACCCGCGCATAGCGCTCGGAGTCCGCCTTGGTGGGCGGCGGCGGCGCCTCTTCCGAGATGAAAGCCTTCCAGGCGGCTGCATCCGTCCCGTTGGAGCCCCGAGTGAAGAAGGCATACAGGTGCGGATACAGCCCCGGGTTGTTCAGAACGACGTCTGCGCCATCCTGTACCTGGGACATCATCCGGGAGGTCTCAAGCTCGAAGACCGCCCTGTCGACGCCACGCCAGCGAAGTACCGCGGTGGAAGGGTGCGGTTCGGCCGGCTGAGCTTGACCGGACGTGAGATGGAAGAACTCCGCGTAAGCCGCTTCGGCGTCGTAGGGAACTGCGCCAGCCGGCGTGTCGGCCGTCGTCGCGTCGCGGCCAACCGGCACGTCGTAGTGATCGCTCCCTCCGAGCACTGCAGCCGACAGCAGGCCGGGCTTCGCGACCTGCAGCGCATCCGGGATGGCCGACTTGTGCTGCGACAGCCAACGAATCACCGCCGTGCGGTGGAACTTGCCCCGGATGGAGAACAGCTTCTTGTAGGACTCGAGCAGCGCGACAACAAGCCCCCCGGTGCCGGCCAGCACCGCCAGATAGGTTCCAAGTGTCGAGGTCAGGTTGGTCAGCGCCTTTGCAGATTCGTCCGCCGCCATCGCTGTGTTGGCCGCAAGCGCCAGCGCAAGCACCGCGGCCATCTTCATCGCTCCCATCGTTGCTCTCCCTGTCATTTGACCGCGACCATCCGGCCGTAGAAGTCGAGGATCTTCGTCATGGCCGGCACGCGAAACCGGTCGGCCTCGATCAGGAGCTCATGACGCGCACCGTCGATCCGTTGCGGGCCGCCGCCGTCGCAGGCGCGCTCCTTGGTACTCGCGTATGAGGCGCAGAACTCGGCCTGAGCTTCAGGCATCACCGCCGTGTCGTCGCCGGCCTGAAGGACCAAGACCGGCGTGACGATCTTGGCCGCATCCGCCAGCTGCTTGTCCGAGGCAGCGCACGCTTCGGAAACCCAGCCTCGGGTTGGGCCGCCAAGCCGGACCTCAGGATGATCGGCTTCATCCTTCAGGACCCGCGCCCAGCGTGCGGGCGAACGCGTGTACTCATTGCTTGCCTCGTCGTAGGCGACGTGGGAGTACGGGCGTGCACGACCTCCCGCCCATGACTGGCTCATGAACCAACCCGTCCACCTGAACCAGGCGCAGCTGCTGTCCGCCGAGATGAGTATCTTCGCGTTCGGCTGATGCATCGGCGACGACAACGCCGCCGCCTGGAAAGCTCCCGGGAACCGTTGCAGATGCCTCGTCGCAACGCCTCCACCCATTGAGTGCGCCAGAAGCAGCAGCTTCTTGTGTCCGTTGCGGTTCACAACCTGCTGCAGGAAGCGATCAAGGTCGTCGACGTAGTCGTCGAAGTCACCGACATGCCCCTTCTGCGGCTCATCGGCCAGGATCCGCTCCGAGAAGCCCTGCCCCCGGTGGTCGTACACATACACGGAGTACCGTTGCCGGACAAGGTCAGCCACGACCTCCTGGTACTTGAGCAGATTCTCGGTTCGCCCGGTGACGATGACGACCGCGGCCTTTTCGTTCGGGACCACCACCGAGGCGTATGCCAGCTTCAGGCCGCCAACCCCGACGAAGGTAGCGCGCTTCACGCGCTGCGCCCACAACACCTCGACTTCGTCGGTGAACCGGTTCGCGAACGACGACTCCGTGATCAGTCCATAGCGATCCGGGTCATCAGCCGCCGCGGCTGTACCCAGTACACCGATCCAGGCAACCGCCGCGAGCACCGCTGCTGCCACCCCATCACGTCCCCGTCCGATAGTCCACATGGCAGCGCCTCCAGACCCGAAAGCATGTTCGGACGGGCCCCCTGCCCGGTTCCCATCTCTAGCCTCACGGAATCGGGTCCGCTCCTCGAGGCGCGCCGATTCTGGGCTTGACGCAAAGGCGGCAAATCCTCACTGTTGATGACACCAGCGTCGGGACTCGGTCACCCGGATACCCGTATGCATCGTCGCGCGCTACCAGTGCCACGGCCCAGGCCTGCTGACCAGGGGCCCGCGTTGCCCGCTTTTGCGACGGCGCGTCGCCTCAGCGCCAGGGCTGGACGTCACGGCTGCTGATTTGTCGAGCCTCCAGCCGGAGATCGGAACGCCGAGCGATGCACGACCTACGGTTCAGCGAGCTCCACCCGATCCGGCCTTTCGCGGATGATCAAGCCGTGCAGCTTGGCGACGGCACGGGCAAAACGAGCGTTGTCGCCCGTCTGGAACGCGCCGCTGATCCTCTTTCCGCTCAGCGCGACAGGCAGGGCGATCGACAACACGCTGTACCGATTCATCTCTGCCACCGCCTCGGCCAGGGACACGTCATCAAAGACGGCCTCCCCGCGCCTCCAGGCTAGCACCTGGTCCATCCGGGGCCGATCCACAAGCGCCGCGCTTGCGCCGGCCGCCGATCCAGCTCGGCGGACGCGAAGTCGTTCCCCGGGTTTCAACGCGAGCGGGTCGCCAAGACCGGTTCCTGCGCCATCGCCGGCGGTCTCACGAACGATCACCTGCCCCTCAAGCAGCGTCACGGCAAGCCCGCCATCGGCCTTCTCAGCCGATGCGACGCCCACCACAAAACTGGTCCCCGTCGCAACGACATCCACGCCGGCGGCTTGAACCACGAACGGTCGCGCGGCGTCCTCGGCGACCTCGAACAGCGCCTCGCCAGCGTCCAGCGCGACGACCCGCCGAGCCTGGCCGAGCGCCGCGCGCACCCGGCTCGCCGTGTTCAGCGACATGCGCGTGCCGTCCGGCAGGACCACCGTCCGCTGCTCGCCAACGCCAGTGGCATAGGTCTCTCCGCCCGGCCACATCACCAGTACCGCCAAACCAGCAAGCCCGCATGCAGCAACAACCGCTCCGACCGCGACTTGGACCCACTGCCCCGCCCTGCGACGCCGCCGACCGGCGCTGGAGGCTCCGGCATAAGCGGTCAACGTGACCCCGGACACGTCCTGCCAGGTGTCGGTGCAGCGCTCGAATGCCCGGCGGTGTGCCGCCGAACGCGACTGCCACTCCCGCCACTCGCGCTCCATGCGAGGGGATCGGTGCGGACCATGCAGCCGCGCGACCCAAACTGCGGCCTCGGCAGCCAACTCGCGCGTCACCGTCGGCTGTGCACCCCGGCTCTTTCCCTGCCCGACAGGGTCACCCTCCGGGAGCACGGCTACCAGCCTTCCATCCAGGTGGTCAGCTGCAGCGTGGCCTTGGCGATGTGCTTCTCCACCGTGCTGGTGCTCAACCCATGCCGCCTGGCAATCGCCTGGTAGGTGAGGCCCTCCACCCGGTGGGACAGGAAGATTTCGCGCGTCTTCTCGTTCAAACGGCTCAGGCACACGCTCAGGCGCGCCATGCGCTCCCGCGCAAGCAGCACGTCCTCGGCCGCGGGCGTGGCGTCAATGAGAACCACATCCTCGACGAGCAGCTCCTCGCCGCGACTCACGCGCGATCGATGCGCATCGATCGACAGATTGAGCGCCGCCCTCATCAGGAAAGCTTCTGGCTGCTCGACCGGCTGCTCCCGCTCGTAGCAGGCCAGCCGCACCCAAGCCTCCTGCACGAAGTCCTCGGCATCCTGCTCGGACCGGCCACGCCTCATCAGCGCCGCCCGCACGCGGGAGAAAACCGGCAGCCAGTCCTTGATCACCGCCCCGCCTTCGAACCAGGCACTGACACGCCTCCCGGGGCAAGAACCGCAAACCCGCCAGCAAAACGGCGACGACCCGGAGCACCCCCTAGCGCCCGCGCCGGCGCCGGCGCCTTCTCCAGCAGACGCTCCGCCCGCTGCAGCACTTCGACGACGAAGTCCAACGCTGTCTCAGGGTCGACAAACTGACCGTGTCGGTCGATCGCTTGAACGAGCTTGGCGTGTACCGATCCAACTATGCGTTCGCCAGATACCAGCGCCCGATGAAGCGGCGTCGGGAGCCTAAGATCCAATGCGTTCTGCCCAGACAAGCGTGCATGCACGCTTCTAACCAACAGCGATGCGGCGCCGACCGGCGTTGCACACAACCCGGTCTCATCTCCGAGCAACTCCGCGCCAACTGTGAGCCGCAAGGCCTCGACGCCACGGTGGACGAGATCCGCACCGACACTTGCGGAGAGGGACCCGTCCGTGGCCCTCCGCATCCAGGCACCTAGTAGCTCAAACTCGCCGCCACCCGCGCTGCCAAGCGCCCAGTAGACCGGGGTCCCCGAGTTCGACCCGTCACGCACTGGCAGGACGGCCTTGCAGAAGTGCCCCACGACATACCGCTTGCATAACGGACGACTTCGCCAACTCGTTCTTTGCACACCGGCGTCAGTAACTCCCATCGGCATACCCTCGCTCAAGAGCACGGGACGAGTTCGCGGTTCCGTCCATCCCACTGCAGGCCAAAGACACAAATGCTACTTTACGTCTGTATACCCAAAGTCATCAACAGGGGCGACGAATGCCAAGCGATGCGTGAAGGGAAGCGGGAGCCGGTAGACCTCACAAAACGAGCCGTGTCGCTGCGCCTTGACAAGCAAACTCCACAGGAGTGATCAGCGGACTGGCCGAGAGCAAATGCGTCGGTCGTCGGCAGGCTCGAATTGCTACTTTAAGTCTGTAGACCCATAGTCATCCAAATTGGAAGCTCTGATGCATGTCAGGGCGTCGCACAACCGGATCGGCAAGGGAGCGTTTAGCGCATCACCTCCGTTCGCTCCGGGCTGCGCATGGCATGTCGCAGGAAGCCCTCGCCGACTTGGCAGACCTGCACCGGACCTACGTCGGTTCTATCGAGCGTTGCGAGAGGAACGTATCTCTCGACAACGTCGAACGCCTGGCTGCAGCGTTGGGCGTCGACATCTGCCAGCTTTTGGCCCCGAGATGACATCGGATTAACAGCGCCGATGGCGTGGAGTTGGCTCGGCCGGCGCGGAGCGCCGATAGCGGTCCTCTCGGCGCGACAGGGCCGCTGAATCTTCCCCAGAAGTCATCGCCACCAATGGCGGGTACGGAACCTAGATTTTCGACAGGCGGCGCAGCTTTTCGCCCCTCCCTCGAAGCATCGGTTCCTCAACCTGGATCCCGCCATGGAAGCACACACGACAAAGGGCATGCCCCGGCCGACGCCAGGCTGGATAAGCCTGACACACCTTGCTGCATCATCTGCGATGGCTCTGGGGCTCGCCGTCCTGAGCCCCACCGTCCGCGCGGTCGATGGCTGCACTGTGCTCCTGTGTTTGGCGGCCCCGAGCTGGCGTGCGATACCGCAGTGCGTGCCGCCCATCAGGGAGCTTCTCCACGACCTGGCCCGCGGCAGGGCGTTCCCATCGTGCGCCATGGCCGGCGGCGGCAACAGCGCCGTGCATGCCTGGGCCAGCGCACCGGACTTCTGTCCGCCCCACTACACCCGCGTCCAAGACGGTCCGAACGGTCCGATTTACGCCTGCGATTTCCAAGGCGCCATCGCCGTGACGGTCGACGGCATGCCGTTCGCAAGAACCTGGTGGTCGATAGGGGGCGACGCGGTGACCGAGTTCAGCGCGGCGGCCAAGACCCGGCTCGGCAGCTGGGACAGCCGCTTCGACGACGACTTCGCCGCCTGGCTGGCCACGCGCCCTTTCCCCACGGACTCGAGCAACTGAGCAGCACATGGACGCGTCAGCATTCCTCGCGCTTGCCGTCACGTGCGCTCCGGCCATCCACATCGACACCAGCCGCGCGCTGGTGAGTGTCGAAAGCGGCTTCAACCCCTGGGCCATCGGCGTGGTCGGTGGCGCCCTGGTCCGCCAGCCCCGCCATCGTGCCGAAGCGCTGGCCACCGCTCGGGCGCTAGAACACAACGGCTGGGAGTTCAGCGTCGGGCTCGGTCAGATCAATCGGCGCAACTTCTCGCGACTGGGCCTGACGCTCGAGTCGGCCTTCGACCCCTGCGCGAACCTGGCTGCCATGCAGGCCGTGCTCGCCGACTGCTTCGACCGCGCTGGCGCACTCGCCCGCAGCACCAGCCAGACCGCGCTGAGACGCGCCCTCTCCTGCTACTACAGCGGCAACTTTGCAACCGGCTTCGAGCACGGCTACGTGGGCAAGGTCGTCGCCGCAACAAGCCTTCCCAAGCGTTCCGGATCCCCTGCCCGCCACCCGCTTCCGCTGCCTCCAAGGAGCTCTCATGAAACGCAGTGATCAGTTCAATCGACTGGCCACCGCCGCCGCCGCACAGGCGATGGCCATCATGCCGCCCTCCGCTCTCGCGGAAGGGTTCGAGAAGGTAAACAGCAACGTCGATGCCGTGGTTGTCCTCTTGGTATCGATCGCGATTGCAGTCGTGACGATCGCCATCATGTGGGCCGGATTCAAGATCATCTTTCAGGGCGCACGTCTTGCCGACGTGGCCAACATCTTGATCGGCAGCACCCTCATCGGCGGCGCAAGCGCTATCGCTGCGCTGATCGCCGGCTCCTGATCCGCAGAGGCCGCGATGCAAAGCGAAGCGATCTACAAGGGTGCCACTCGCCCGGCCATGAAGATGGGCATCCCCCTTGTCCCGTTGGTGGTGCTGATCGGCGCAGGCATGCTGGTGATGATGTGGGGCGGCGCCCTGCTGAGCTGGTGGGTGGCGCTCGGCGTGGTCCTGGCTATCGTCCCGGCGCTGATCTGGATGCGCTGCGTCACCGCGAAGGACGACCAGCGCTTTCGGCAGATGTTCATCGCCCTGAAGCTGCGGCAGCATGACCGAAACCGCCGGTTCTGGCATGCGCGCAGCTACGCACCTACCCTCTTCCGGGGAGCCCGCGATGCTTGGCACGTCTGACAACAGCGCCTCTGGCAGCGCGTCGAACGCTTCCCGCACCACCCGCCCGCGTGTCGCGCGCCCGCACTTCTGGGCTCAGGCACGCAAGGAGAACCCCCTCGGCGCCTTCATCCCGTTCTCGTCGCTGGTCAGCGCCCATGACGTGATCACGAGGGGCGGTGACTACCTGCGGGTCTGGCGCCTCAATGGTGTGACCTTTGAGAGCGTCGACGAGCACCGCATCGCGGAACGCCATGAGGCGCTATGCAGCCTGCTGCGCAACCTCGCTGGCGGCCAGTGGTCGGTGTGGACACACCGCCTGCACCGCTTCGTCACCGACCGCCTACAGGATCCAGAGCAGCCGGGGTTCGCGCGTGACCTGTCGTGCGCCTACCAAGCCAAGCTTGGGGAGCGGCAAATGATGAGCAACGAGCTCTACCTGACGCTCGTCTACCGACCAAATGCCTCCGGCGTCGCTCGCGCCTTGCAACCTCGCCAGCGCACCCGTACGACCATCGCCGAGGGGCAAGAGGATGCGCTCCGCGTCCTGGATGAGCGTTCCGCGCTCGTATCCCGGGTGTTGCGGGGCTTTGGCCCGCGGCTTCTGGGCACGCGCAAATACAAGGGTCGCACCTACTCCGAAGTGGCCGAGTTCCTGGGCTACCTGGTCAACGGCACCTGGCGGCCCATCCCCTGCACGGCCGGACCGCTCTATCGGATCTTGCCTAACGCCCGTCTGTCCTTTGGCGGGGACAAGCTGGAGCTGCGCCAAGGCGACCGGCGCCGCAGCGCGGCCCTCGTTGACATCAAGGAGTACGCGGACGCTGTGGAGCCCGGCGTGTTGAACGCCCTGCTCTACGAGGACAGCGAGTTCATCGAGACGCAGAGCTTCTCGATCCTGCCAAGGCGCCAAGCCGTGCGAGCCCTTGAACTCCAGCGTGATCAGCTCATTGCGAGTGACGACGTTGTGATCACCCAGATCGCGGACATGGACACGGCACTCAACGAGCTGGGCGACGGTCAGTTCTGCATGGGCGAGTACCACTACACCCTCATGGTGTTTGGCAGCGACGCGACCGATGCCGGTCGTCGTGCCGCCCGGGTGATTGGAGCCGTCGGAGAGTCGTCGAGCCTGCAGATGGCGCCGGTCGACCTGGTCGCCGACGCAGCCTGGTTCGCCCAGATGCCAGGCAATTGGAAATGGCGACCACGGGACGCCAGACTCTCGTCGCGGGCCTTCGCTGCGCTGGCCAGCGCTCACAACTTCGCCAGTGGCAAACGCGATGGCAATCCGTGGGGCGAGGCCCTGGCACTCCTGCGCACGCCGTCGGGCCAGCCGTTTTACCTGAACCTGCACAGCAGTCCTGAAGACCGGGACTCTGAGGACGAGAAGCTCCCGGGCAACACGCTGCTGATCGGCTCCACCGGCGTGGGCAAGACCACACTGGAAATGTTCCTGCTGACGCTCACCCGCAAATGGCAGCCGGCGCCGCGCCTGGTGCTCTTCGACCTGGACCGAGGCTGCGAGATCGCCCTGCGTGCCCTTGGCGGCAGCTACTTCACCCTGGAAGCGGGCAAACCCACCGGTTGCAACCCGCTGCAATGGGAGCCGACACCGTCGCGTGTCCAGTTCTGGGACCGGTTGGTCAGAACCTTGGTCACCACGCCAGCCATGCCCCTCATGCCGGTCGACGAGCGCGCCATCGCCCACGCCGTACAGGCTGTCGCGATGATGCCCAAAGCGCTCAGGCGGCTGTCGGCCGTCCGCCAAAACCTACCGAAGGCCGGCGAGAACAGCCTGTTCGAGCGGCTCGGCCGCTGGTGCGACGGCGGTCCGCTGGGTTGGGTGTTCGACCAAGCGCACGACCGGCTGCAACACCTGAGCGCAGCGCAGGTGATCGGATTCGATACGACCGAGTTTCTGGACCTGCCCGAGGTGCGCACACCGGTCATGATGTACCTCCTGCAAGTCATGCAGGAACTGGTCGACGGCCAGCGCCTGATCTACGTGATCTCCGAGTTCTGGAAGGCGCTCGACCACGAGGTCTTCAGCGAGTTTGCCAAGAAGACGCAGAAAACGATCCGCAAGCAGAACGGCCTGGGCGTTTTTGACACCCAGAGCCCGTCGGATGTGCTGAACCACCCCATCGGCCGCACGATGGTCGAGCAAAGCGTCACCAAGATCTTCCTGGCAAACCCGGAAGCAGTTCGCGAGGAATACATGGACGGCTTCGGGCTGACCGGTGCTGAGTTTGAGATCGTGCGCGGCCTCAGCGCCCAGGGCGGGCGGCGCTTTCTGGTCAAGCAGGGCCACGCCAGCGCCATCTGCGAACTGGACCTGGCCGGCCTGGAAGACTTCATCACCGTTCTGTCGGCCACCACCGACAACGTCGCGCTGCTCGACTCCCTGCGTGAACGGCACGGCAACGATCCGTTTCAATGGCTTCCCGAGCTTCAGAGGCAAGTGAAAGATCACGGCTCCCGTAACCCAAAGAGAGCAGCATGAACCGCCTGACCTACCTGATCAACTCAGTGACGCTTGTGCTGATCGCCGGCGCCGCAGACGCCCAGTTCGTCAAGGGCAACGAGGCCGTCAGGTTCCTGCCGGACGGCACCAAAACGATTGAGACGCCGCCGCTTCCGTCCGCCACGCTTGGAACGCCATGCCCCGCGAAAAACCCAGCTTGCACCGCCAGCGGCTGGCGGATGGTTGAAACGGCCGAAGGCCTTCTGGAGTGCACGGAAATCTATGCGCGTCCGGGAACATGCCGACCTTCAACTTACGGCACCGAGAAACGGCCTCGCCTTTGGATAGTGAAGCTCAAGGGCGCCTGGATGCAATGCGAGCTCCCAGATGTCTTGAGCAAATGCGTCAGCACCAAAGCCCTCCCTAACGCCACCATTCAGTAGATGAGGTGCAGCGATGTTCACATGGGTTGGATCCCAATTTGAGAACGTTCTGGACACCTACTGTCTCGGGGTGGTCTCGAGATTAATGGGAGCGCTGGCGCCGATTGCATTGGCGACCCTAACCCTCTGGGTTGCGCTTTACGGATGGGCAGTTCTTCGGAACGAGGTGTCGGACACCGTGCCGACCTTCATGTGGAAGGCTTTCAAGATTGGGCTTGTACTCGCGCTCTCTTTGGAGTCCGGTCTCTACATCACCAATATCGCTGACACGGCGAACGCGCTTGCAACGGGCGTCGCCACGACATTCCTTCCGTCAACTGCGGGCACAACGATGATCACCAGCCCGTACGCGATTCTTGACGCCTTCAACGACAAGGCTAGTCAGCTGGTCGTCGATCTGCTGAAGGAAGCTGGCATCACGCGCCTGGATCTACTGTTCGCAGCGGTCGTGACCGCCTTTGCAAACGTCGTATTCCTTTGCATCGCACTTTTCGTTGTCACGCTCTCCAAGGTCTTTCTCACCTTCGTGATTGCGATCGGTCCGGTTTTTGTTCTCGCGTTGGCATGGAGGCCCACAGCCCGCTTCTTCGACAGCTGGCTCTCGGTGCTGTTGAACGCGGTCGTACTCACTTGGTTCGCCTTCTTTGCGCTCGGCCTCAGTGCCTATATGGGTGGCACCCTTGTCCAGACGATTCAGGATCAAGGCGGTTTTGTCGGCCCGACGTTCAACCCGGTGGCCGAGTCATTGAAGTACTGCATCGTCATGATTTTGATGTCCATCATCTGCTTCCAGGCCCCCAGCCTTGCTTCCGCGCTCACCGGCGGCGCCGCTATTCAGCAGGGAATTCAGATGATCCAGAACGTCATGATGGTCTCGGGTCTGCGTTCGCGGTCGGGCCCCAGTTCCAGCGGAGCAACCGCTGGCGGCACGGTTCGAGCCGGCACCGGCGTGTCGTACGCCGCCGGCCGAGCGGCGGGAGCGGCGGGAGCGGCTGTGTCCGCCGCGCGCGGCGTCGCGTCCGGTGCGCGGGCCCCTGCACGCGACGGAACCGAGGCCAGTCGAGTTCCTTCCTACAACCTCGCCGCCATGCGCGATCAGTCGTGACCGGCTGATTAATCAGGAGTGAAATCATGAATCTACGTCTCAAACTCACTGCGGCCGCATTGATTGCGTGCGGCTCCAACGGCGCCCAAGCCAGCGGCATCCCGGTGATTGACGTTGCCAACCTGGTACAGACCATCCAGCAGGTGCTCAACGACATCACGGAGATCAACAACCAAGTTCAACTAATCAGCCAGCTTCAGGCGCAATTGAACAGCGTCAACGGCGTGCGCAATCTTGGCAACGTATTCAACAGCCCTGCGTTGATGAACTACGTGCCATCGGAAGCTTTCATACAGCTGAATGCGGTCGCCGCCGCCGGTTATGCAGGCCTCGGCTCCACGGGCAAGTCGTTGCGCGACGCCGCGATGATCTACAACTGCATGGACCTAACGGGCGTCGCGCGCACACGCTGCCAGGCCACGCTTGCTCAGCCTTACGAACACAAGGGCCTGCTCCAGGACGCCATGACAGCGGCGTCCGGACGACTCGCCCAGATCCAGGCGTTGATGGGACAGATCAACGCCACCACCGACCAAAAGTCGGTGCAGGAGATTCAAGCCCGTATCGGCGCGGAGAACGCGCTGCTGGCGCACGAGATGTCGCAACTGCAGATGCTGCAAAGCATGGCTGAGAACGAAGACCGCATCGCCCGCTCGCGAGACAGGGAGCGTCAGTACGAAGGACTGACCCGCGCAGGCAAGGTTGCTTCCTACCTGCACTGACGCGCAAGCCCAAGCGCTTCCATCGACGAGGTACCTCATGAACGCTGACCTGATGCCAGGTAAAGCCACTGCATTGCCTGATCGCTCCCAGGACGATCCCGTCGCCGATCAGCCCATCGCAACATGGTGCGCCAGCAAGGAATGGGAGGTGGACCGGGCGGAGATGCTCGAACGCTCCGAACGGCGAGCCTGGATGGTGGCTGCGGCAGGCATGGCGACCGGACTGATCGGGATCGCTGCGGTCTTTGTCCAAGGGCCGCTACGCCGCATCGTCGAGATTCCCATCGTGGTTGACAAGGTCACGGGAGAAGCGACCGTCCAGCAGCGGCTCAGCGTCGAAACCGTCCCACCCATGGAGGCGCTGGACAAGCACAACCTCGCCGCCTTTGTTCGCGCACGCGAAGGCTACAACTGGATGTTCCTGCAAAGGGACTTCGACCAGGTCGCGCGCATGGCCGTGCCTGCGGTGTTCGGCGACTACGACCGCCAGTTCGAAGGCCCGGATGCCCTGCATAAGAAGCTCGCAGGCGCGGAAGACTGGCGCATCAACATCGTCGGCGTCCGCCTCGCCGCCACAGCACGACGGGGAAACGGAGGCGAGGCTACTGTGACGTACGACAAGGTTGTGCGACATACGGACCGAAGCCTTCCGGAGGTCAAGGCAAGGCACGTCGCCACCGTCGTCTACCAGTACCAACCCAAGGTCCTCGCCAAGGAGAAGGATCGGCTGGAGAACCCCTTCGGGTTTGTCGTCACGGCCTACCGGTCGGATCCGGAGATCAACACGGCGGTCCAGGAGAGCAAACCATGAGGTTCCTGGTCAGCCTCACCGCGGCGCTTGCATTGACGATGGCGGCAAGAACGGGAGCCTCCTCTGTCCCCGGCGATCCGCGCTTGCGTGAGGTCGTCTACGACCCGAAGGCCGTCGTCAGCGTTCCGGTCAAACGCGGGGTCGTGACCTTGGTGGTTCTGGGCGACGACGAAGCTATCACCGAGGTGGCCTCGGGCATGGGTGCGGACTGCGCCAGGGCGGATGCCGTGTGGTGCGTGGCCGCGCAGCCGGGGGGCCGGACCGTCTTCGTCAAGCCCAAGACTTCGGCCGGTGCACCGAACAACCTTGCCGTCGTCACCGACCAGCGGATCCACAACCTGCGCTTCGTCGTCTTGGCCGACGGCGACGCCAAGTCGCCGGTGTACCGCCTCACCGTCAAGCCGCCACAGGCGCCCGATCCGCAGCGTGTCGCCCTGCGGCGTCCCGTCTTGCCAGACCTGCCGCCTCTGCCGGTTGAGCCTGCCCCGGAGCAAGTTGTCGCAGAGCGCCTCCTGGCCAAGCCGAAGGTCAAGAACACACAGTACTCGCTGTCGGAAGGACGCGACTCCCAGGACATCTCGCCGACGCTGGTCTTCGACGACGGTCGGTTCACCTACCTTCGCTTTCCAGGCAACCGCGAGGTACCGGCCGTCTTCCACGTTCTCGGGGACGGCACGGAAACGCTGGTGAACACCCGCATGGAGGACGACCTCCTGGTGGTGGACCGCGTCACCCGACGGCTGATCCTGCGCGCTGGCTCGGCTGTGGTGGGCCTTTGGAATGAGGCGTTTGACCTGGAAGGGCTACCGCCCGCCAACGGCACGACCGTGCCGGGCGTCCAGCGGGTGCTCAAGCCTCGGGGCGCCGCCGCCCAGTCCTCTACGGGAGCAGCGCCATGAGCAAGAACTCGGAGAACCAGCCATTTGATGGTGCAGACGACAACGGCGGGGATCCGCCGGACGACACGCTGAGCCCGCTGCCCGGCGAGTTCGGCATTCCCAACGTCGCTGCGCAACGCCGCATCGAGGTTTCCAAGAAGGGGCTCGTGGCTGTTGCCCTGCTCGCGGGAAGCATTGTCGCCGTCTCGGCGTTCGGCATCCAGCGCTTCGCCGCCAGCGGCAAGAGGGTCGAGAACGAAGACAGCAAGCCGGCGCGCGACAAACCCATTTCTGCTGGCGCCGAACCACGGAGTCTGGAGGTGTCCGCCACACCTGCATCGGCCTCGGAGAATGCTGCGAGGGTCAGAATCCCTGCCATCACCGCCACAGCCGAAGAGATCGGGGAGCCCATCGGCATTCGACGCAGCCGGTCCAGCACGGCTCCCGGCCAGGACAGCAGGGACGACAAGCGCATCTCGCCGGAAGACGCGCCGGTTCTCCTGCTCAGCACCCGCGCGGCAGGTCTGTCAGCCCACGGACGGCCCATCCGAACGCCGGCGACGCCCTCGGTGTCGGGGACGACGGATGACGCCGACTCGGACACAGCGGACGTCTCGAATCCAGCTGATCCCATGGCAGCAACCTCGCGCAATCTGAAGGGGTATCAACGCCAGCTGCAGGGCCTGCTCGACAATCTGACCAAGACGACCGCGATGGCGTCCGGTGGCGCCGCTCCTGCCGCTTCGCCGTTGGTCCCGCCCGCACCGCCGACGTCGCTCGGCGCCGCGGGCTCTTCCGGCCTGTTTGGGGGCCAGTTGCAGAGCTCCGTAACTCCCAAAGCCACAGCCAGGATGCTCGGCAACCGCAGCCTGACCTTGGTCAAAGGCACGGCGTTCTCCTGTGCACTGAAGACACGGGTCATCAGCGCCACCTCGGGGCTGGTGGGATGCCAGGTTCAACGCAACGTCTTCGGCGACGACGGGCGCGTCCTTTTGATCGAGCGGGGCTCTGATCTAGACGGCGAGTACCGAGTCGCCACAGTGCGGTCGGGCATGGTGCGCATCCCCGTGCTCTGGACGCGGTTGCGAACACCCCTGGGCGTCACTATCGACATCGAATCACCGGCTACCGGCAAGCTCGGTGAGTCGGGCATCGACGGTCACGTAGACAACCGCTGGACCGAACGGATCGGTGCGGCAATGCTGCTGTCGCTCATCGACGATTCCGTCAAGCTGGCCATCCAAAGCCAGGCCAATGATCGCCAGGCCGACACCGTCGTGCTGCCGTCCACGACGACGAACACCAGCAAGTTGGCCGAGAAGGTCCTCGACAGCACGATCAACATCCCGCCGCTGATCTATCAGAACCAGGGCGGCATCGTCGGCATCTACGTGGCCCGTGACCTGGACTTCTCCAGCGTCTACGACCTGGTGCCGACGGCCAATCCGAACCGGCACTGAGGCCATGGATGCTCTTGCCTTCGACCTCGACGCCACTGACCAAGGGTGGCGTGGAGACGCCACTTCGGTTGTCGAGTTCTTGCGGCCATTGCGTCAGCACCTAGACGCGCCTGGCGTGCTCGAGGTCTGTGTGAACCAGCCCGGTCAGCTGCACATCGAGACCAACGATGGATGGCAGGTCGCCGCATCACCGGAGATGACGCTGGAGCGCTGCATGTCGCTAGCGACCGCCGTCGCTACCTACTGCGACCAACAGATCAACCAGGAGCGCCCTCTCCTCTCGGCAACGCTGCCGAGCGAGGAGCGGGTTCAGTTCGCTATCCCGCCGGCGGTGTCACGCGGCACCGTCTCAATCACCGTGCGCAAGCCGGCGTCGCTCATCAAGCGGCTGGACGACTTCGAGCGCGAGGGGTTGTTCGGACGAACCTCGGCGGCCGCGACGGGCCAGTCTGCTATCCAGGCAGTCGAGCAAGAACTTCTTACATTGAAGTCGCAGCGGCGTTACGCCGACTTTCTGAGATTGGCTGTGCATCATCGCCAAACCATCGTGGTGAGTGGCAGGACCGGCTCCGGAAAGACGACATTCATGAAGAGCCTGATTGAGGAGGTTTCGAGACAGGAACGCCTCATCACCATCCAGGACACCGCCGAGCTGACGCTGCCCAACCACCCCAACGCCGTCCACCTGTTCTACAGCAAAGATCGCCAAGGCACGGCACGGGTGACGGCGAAATCGTTACTGGAGGCCAGCCTGCGCATGAAACCCGACCGGATCATTCTTGCGGAGGTGCGTGGCGACGAATGCTTCCACTTCGTCCGTCTGGCAGCGTCCGGCCACCCAGGGAGCATCACCAGCGTGCACGCAGGCAGCTGCGCCCTGGCGTATGAGCAGATGTCACTGATGATCCGCGAGACGGGGGCCGGCGGCGGGTTGACGATGGAAGAGATCAAGCGGCTGCTCAACTTGGTGGTTGACGTGGTCATCCAGTTCGACCGTGACGACCGCGGAAGGTTCATCTCCGAGGTCCACTACGCGCCGCGCACTCAGCGCCTGGCTCGCGCGCCCAGCGATCCCGTGAGCACGCCATGAGCACTACGGCAACCTTGTCCGGGTTATCCAACACGATCTGGTCGCCGAGCCGCAAGCTCGCTGCAGCCGTCTTCGCGTTGGTCGCCTGCGCCGCGCTGGTCTGCGCCTCTGTCTACCTCTCGGCCGTGCTCTTCCTGCTGTTCAACAAGGCCAACCCGGCGCAGGCCAAGCTCACCAGCATCGTCCACTACTGGCATCTGTACGCCGACCACCCGTCGCTTCGCAAGAAGCTGCTGATCGCCATGGGCGCTGCCGGTGGCGGACTTCTGATCGTGTTGCCCATCGCGATGGTCGCCGCTACAAGCCAGCGCCGCCCCCTGCATGGTGATGCACGCTTTGCCACGGCGGCCGAAGTCGTGCGCGCCGGGCTGATCGGCGGAGCACGGCCCGGCATCCTGGTCGGCCGGTACGGGGGCCGGTACTTGTCGCTGGCCGGTCAGTTGTCCGTGATGCTGTCGGCCCCGACGCGCAGCGGCAAAGGCGTGGGCGTCGTCATTCCTAACCTGCTGAATTGGCCCGACTCGGTGGTCGTGCTCGACATCAAGGGCGAGAACTTTGACGTCACAGCCGGCTACCGGACGGCGCACGGCCAGGCGGTCTACGCTTTCTCGCCGTTCGACGACAACGCCCGCAGCCACCGCTGGAATCCGCTGACCACCGTGCGATCGAGCCCGCTGCACCGAGTCGGCGATCTCCTGAGCATCGGGCAGGTGTTCTTCCCGAACGATGGCAGCGGCACCTCGTCTGAAGCGTTCTTCAACGACCAGGCGCGCAACCTCTTCCTGGGGCTGGGTTTGCTGATGCTGGAATCGCCAGAACTCCCTCTCACGATTGGCGAGATGCTGAGGCAGTCCTCCGGGAAAGGTCGCTCGCTGCGTGAGCACCTTGTGGACTTGATCGCTGCCCGCATCAAAGAGGAGAGAGCCCTCACCGAGGAATGCACCGATGCGCTGCAGCGACTGCTGTCGAACTCCGACAACACGTTGTCCAGCATCGTCGCCACGTTCGTCGCGCCGCTGACCATCTTTGCAGATGCCATCGTCGATGCCGCCACCAGCGCAGACGACTTCAGGTTGGCAGACGTCCGACGCCGCCCCATGTCGATCTACGTTCGGATCCCCCCGAACCGACTGGCCAGCGCGCGGCCGCTACTTAACCTGTTCTTTTCGCAACTGGTCAACCTCAATACCCAACACTTGCCCGAGCAGGATCCAACCCTGCGCCTTCAGTGCCTGCTGATCAACGACGAATTCACGGCCATGGGGCGGGTCAGCGTCATCACTAATGCCGCCGCGTACCTTGCCGGCTACAACCTGCGCTTGTTGACGGTCGTGCAGGCGATGTCGCAACTGGATGCCGTCTACGGCGACAAGGAAGCACGCACGTTCGCGACCAACCACGGCCTGCAGATCCTCTACGCCCCGCGCGAGCAGCGCGATGCCGACGAGTACAGCGCCATGCTGGGGCACTTCACCGAGCGCGCCACCTCGCGGGGCCGCAGCAGCTCCATCGGCGGCCACGGCCACACGACCGTCAGCCGCAACGACAGCGACCAACGCCGCTCGCTGCTGCTGCCGCAGGAGTTCAAGGAACTTGGCACCGAGCGCCTGGTCGTCATCCTCGAGAACTGCAAGCCCATACTCGCCGAGAAGATCCGCTACTTCAACGAGAAGGCCTTCCAGTCGCGACTGCTTCCCGCGCCGACGGTGCCGTCCATGAAGGTGGAGCTGCACCTGGCTCGCGTTCAGCAACGCTGGCGCCTTGTCGAAGACGACCTCGCACCTGGCGAGCACATCGATATCGACGCCCTTGCGCACGACATGGCTCGGCTCCCAACCGGGTTCGACGGGCCGCCGGACGAAGTCGCAGAAGCCTTGCTGAACTTCTTCACCGCCAGCCGTTCCGGCGAACCCGAGATCGGAGGCGTCGTTGAAGCGGTGCCAGATGAAGACGGCGTGCTGTCCACCGAGCAAGCGCCGAGGCCCATCAGCGCCACGCAGGCACCCCAAGCCCTTCACCTCTAACAGGAGCAAAGCATGCAGGTGACCATCAACCTCACCCCCTTCCTGTTGTCGCTGGCGCTGTTGGCGTCCTGCACCTCTGCGCCCAAGCAGCCGACCGTCGACGAGTCGCGCAAGCGGCCGGTCAATTCCGCGATAGCCGTCGAACTGCAGGTTTGCACGAACGACCTTCAGAACGCCCGCTTGGCCGCGACGGAAACCAGCAGATTGGCCGAGTCGACGGCCGCCACGCTGTCCAGCCTCTGGGCCAGACAACACACCTTGGCCAACATGCAAGCGCCCATGGCGCAGCAACCCCAGGCCAACGCGCTCTACACCGTTCGTTTCGAGTTCGGCAGCGCGCGAGTCGACATCCCGCCCGACACGGCTCGAGCGCTCGTCGACGAAGCCAAATCGGCGCCGCTCGTGATGCTCAGAGGCCGAACCGATGGTGTGATCGATTCCCTTGCGGAGAACCGTATGGCACGCGATAGGGCCGCGGCGGTTCGGGATTTCCTCATCTCAGCCGGTGTGCAGCCATTCCGCATTCGCGCCACCCACCAGGCCATAGGCGATCACATTGCCGACAACAGCGACCCGGCTGGCCGAGCACTGAATCGACGGGTAGAGATCGAGATCTATCGAGCCTCGCCAGACTTCCCGACCGCTGACGCCTCCGCACGTTGATCGGCCCAGGCGCCAAGGAGCCCCTCATGGATGCAGACAGTTCCTCCATCAGCCCGCGGCCACCCCCTCAGGGTGGCACCGTCGAGCCAGCAAAGCGCGCAGCAGGCGCCCCCGAGAAACTCCTGGAGCAACACAACGCACCTGGAGAACGCTATGAACTGCGAGATCCGTTCGCCGATGTCACGTACCGGGCGAACACCATGGCTGAGATGATCGCCAAGGCGGAGCAGTTCGGCAGCAGTCGCTTCACCGCCATCGCGCCCGATGGCCGGCGGACGCCCGTGCTGAAGAGCGGGACGGACTGGCAGCGCAGCAGCGAGATAGCAGGCCTCTTCAAGAGGCCACAGAATTCTCCAGTGGACCGGGATGACGTTCCACAAGGAACTGCAGCACCCAAGATCGGGTCTGGCGCCCCTGCCATGAAACCGGAACCCATGGATGCAACGGCAGTTGCCAAGATCGACGCGGAAGCCGAACGAGCCGCCTTGGTGACCCGCCTTGAAGCAGCCTTGAAGGAGAGGTACATCATCAAGCGAGCCCCGGTCCAGATCGGCCACGTGACCGTCGGTCGAACCGAGTACCGGTTTCGAGGCGACAGCACGCGTGTGGCATTCACAGAGTCGAACCTTCACCTGGCCACCGACACCAACAGTCCGTCTGTCGCGCGCTCCATGGTCGACGTTGCCCAAGCCCGCGACTGGAAAGGCCTGCGCGTTTCGGGCAGCGAGGAATTCCGACGCATGGTCTGGCTCGAGGCCTCGGTGCGCGGGGTCAAGGCCGTCGGATACGAACCAAACGCCGCCGACATGGACATCCTCAAGCGCGAGCGGGAGGCCAGGCTGACCAACCGAATTGAGCCGAACCGCGACGCACCGAGCGGCACAGCGTCCACACCAGCCGAGAAGTCCTCGACACGTGGCGGCGGCCGAAAGGCCCTCGTCGCCGCGATTGAGGCCGTGCTGGTCGCCAAAGGCGTACCCGAAACGCGACGCAACGCTGTCCTGGCCGCCGCCACAGAAAAGCTCGCTGAGCGCGCCAGCCGCGGCCAGTCCCCCAAGGTGAAGGTCTACGACATGACGGCGGCATCGCAGCGACCGGGCACGGCCAGCACGCCAGAGCCGAACAGGGTTCGCGATCGAGCCACGCCGTCGCACGCGCGTTGAATCATGGTGATCGACGCGCCGTCTCCGTCCGTGGCCGTTGAGATTGCCGGGCGTGTGTTCGAAGCCGGTACCCCCGGCTTCGCCGAGGCCGTCGCTGGGGCCTACGCGGCACGTCGGAGACCCAGGTGTCAATGCCGCCCTGCGGGCATCGAAATGTACGTGGCGCGGCTCAACGACGGCTACATCGTCAAGCGCATGCCCCAGACCGGCAACCAGCATGCGCCGGACTGCCCGTCGTTTGAACTGTCCCCTGGACTCTCGGGCCTGGCACAACTACTTGGCACAGCCATCGTCGAGAACCCAGCGACCGGCAATACCACGCTGAGATTGGATTTCCCGCTGTCGAAGAGCCCGGCGCGATCAGCGCATCAGCCAGCTTCCTCGGCGCCCGGCAGCGTATCCACCCCAATGGACCGCCTCTCGTTGCGTGGTTTGCTTCACTACCTATGGGACCAAGCCGAGCTGACCCACTGGCGCCCGTCCTTCGACGGCAAACGATCCTGGGTCACGGTGCGCCGACACTTGCTTCGCGCCGCTGAACAGAAGTTGGCAGGCGGTTACCCGCTTTCAGCGAGGCTCTACGTCCCCGAGGTCTTTGCGCTCGACCAGCTGGAGCCGATCAACGCACGCCGCCGCGCAAGCTGGACGCCAGCCAGACAACAGCCAAGCCGGGCACAGAACCTGATGCTGATCATCGCCGAGGTGAAAGGCATCGTCCCCGGCCGTCGGGGCTACAAGGCGGTGCTCAAGCATGTTCCCGACGTTGCATTTGCGCTCGACGACCCGCTGTACCGCCGTGTTGGCAAGCGCTTCGGGCAGGAGCTCGATCTCTGGAGCGCCTCGGAAGACATCCACATGGTGATGGCAGCGACCTTTGGTCTGACTGCGGCGGGAGTACCGGAGATCGTCAACTTGTGCCTCATGCCCGTCACCAGGCACTGGCTGCCTGTGGAAACCGTGTTTGAGCATCAGCTTGTCCATCGGCTCGTACGCGAGGGCCGTGGATTTCAGAAGACCCTGAGGTATGACCTGGCGCGTAGCGAGAGGATCCCTTGCGTTGCATTGACAGACCGGGGCGAGCCGGTACTGCTCAACGCTGACGGGGAAACGATAGCTCCGACCTGATCTCGAACGAAACTCAACGAGCCTGCCGTCCAGGCGCCGACGCTATATCAAATGAAAGCCTGCGCGCCCCTCTACAACGGCAGAGTGAACCCAGGCCTCGTAGCTGCGCAGCGCGAAGGAAGCAGGCCGCACTCCAGCGCGCGTGAAGGGCGCGATAACTGGCCGCCTATCCGATCGGACAAGCGAGATCGGAGTCACCGCTCGAGTTTCGGAACTGGACCGCCCTTTGACACGTCATGGCGCATCGCCGCCAAGGGCTCACGGCTCACCGAGGCTTCCTGCCCCAGCCGACGACGCGCAGCCTGCTTGAACACCGACGAGCCGCGCACGAAGCTACTGATGCGCTTTGCAAGCGCTCGGTCTTCGTCGACGTCGGACGCTTCTAGCGCCTTCCAGATGTGTCCCCAGCAGAACATCGCATCGGCACTGCCGTCGCGCGACGCATGCGGCTCTGCCTTGGCTGCAGCCGGCTGCGCGCGCAGGCGTCCATCCTCCTTGGCCTTGAGCCGCCACAGCGGCTCATAGTTACGGTTCTCGCCCCGGGTCGCCTGGCGCGTTGCTTCCGCCTCGATGCCCCAGCCGCGCAGCTTCTCTGCGAACGTCTCGCGCCACCGATGAAGATCGGCCTTGCGGGGGTTCAAGCGCTTGCCGGATATGCCCTCCGCCTTAACGCTCAGGTGAACGTGCGGATTGGCTTGGTGCTCGTGCAGGACCATCACGTAACGGTGTCCGGCCAGCTCGGTACGCGCAAACTCGCGCGCCGCTTTCTTCAGCAGCGCGGCGTTCGTGCCGGCCGGCATGGACAGCATGATGTTGAACGCCTCTCGCCGATGGCCGAGATCCCCGATGAACGAGCCGCCATAGCGCCATTGGTCCGCGAGGTCGCACAGCACCTCCTTCCCGGTGCGCGCGACCCCGCGATCGTCCTCTATCGCGAGGCGCCCGTTCTTGCTGATGTACCGAAAGTGCGCCGCGATGGCGGCCATGCCGCGCCCGCCTCCTGTGACCTTGACCATCACCTGCGGCGCCCACCGCACCGTGGCCTCAATGCGCTGGCGGATCACCGCCGCCTTGCGACGTGTCATCGCGTCCAGCCTCGGTGCGGGCAGCGACTTGACGATGTGGTTGGACGGGTAGAACAGGCGTTCACCCCATTGCACGAGTACGCCGTCGACGTACTGGCGCGTCATCGCAGCCTCCTGGCCGGCGCGAGATCGGCGATCAGCACCGACGCCTTCGCCAGGTGCTCTTGCATGTCCATAGCCAATGCCCTCAAGCCGGCGCAATCTGGCGCCAGCCGATCGGCCGCCTCCTGCCGATGCAGCCGCAGGAACGCGTTGAGATCGGCATACATCGCAGCCACCTGGTCGGTGGATGCCCTCAGCGCAGCGACTGCGACCGAGTGATCAGCGGGGAGCGGCGGCGCCGGTGCGCCGTCAAGCAACGAGCAGACGTACCGCCCCTGGGCAACGTCGGCAGCGCGAGCCCGCCAGGCCAACTCCCTCGCATGCACGGGCGACATACGCAGCGTGACCTTGGCGACCTTCTCGCTGGACGCCGCATCAGTGATGCGCGCACCGCACCCCGGGTCATCTGCGTCGAGCATGAGCACAACCGCACGCCTCACCGCAGCCGCAGTTGTGATTCTGTGTTGTGCCGCCCGCGCGTCGACGCGAGATCGCAAACCGCGCAGGTCGACGGTGATGCGGTCCCGACGATAAACGCCCTGCCCGGCCGCTGGCCGGCACGCGGGCTCAAGGTCCGCGCTGGCGCCGAGACCGCCGGGGCGAAACGGCGCGGTTGAGGAGGCCCGCACCGTCGCATCAGCCAGCAACTCCAGCTGCCGCCCGTCGGACGAAGTCGTTGGCGTGGGCATGACGCCGTATCGTGCCCGCCTTCTGAAGTCATGAGTAGTCCATCGCCGCAGCCGTCCATTGGCGTCGCTATGTCTCGGGCAGTCTTGAAACGCACCGCCTCGTCCCCTGCGATCCCGCTAGGCTTAACGATCCGTTTCAACGTTTCCGACGAAGCTCGCCTGAGCCCTTCGTAGCGCTTGCACGCTCAGGCCTCGTCACTACTCGGGCGACAGTCGAACCCGCTGTGGTTGTACGGCATGCAAGAGCGCGGCTCCCGCCATCCATCCGAACCCTTCGCGGGAGCCGGAAGCGCGCCCATCACATTTGCCGCGATTGCATGGCCCTCCGAAGGCAGGGTTGTTGGTTCGATCCCAACCGGGCGCGCCAGATCAAGCCCTTGCAAGTCGCTGACTGTGACTTGTCCCAAAGGTTGGCCAGGTTGGCCAGAGTTAACTTCATTCCACTCCCGGCCAACCTATGCTTCAACGGCAGGCCAATCCAGGTCGGTCTGCCCTACCGAAGCGATCTGACCAGCCAGCAGACCTCAGCCGCTGAGGAAACGACGTAAGAAGACCCGATGCGGGTCACGTTGGCGTCGTCACGACGCAACGGCCCACAAAGGTCCACGGGGGCATTGGCGGTACCGACTGACCCAGGAAGGCCTGAACTTTCTCAGGCGATTTTGGGATGCGCAATCCGCGGCTTCCGAAGGCGTGGCTCGGCGAGCCAGCCAGACGGTGAGCGTCGCTCAGCTGCGCGCGCTGGCAGAGTTGCTCGAGAAGCCCTGAATCGCAACGGGCGTATCGGCTCAATGCGCCCACCGGCATCTCAGGTGGGTGGGGCCCGACGCGCACTGCGTTCCCGCGCAACCCGCGTCCGATATCGCTCGGTCAGGGCTGCCGTGGTCTTGGGCTGACACGCCGCCAAGTGCCGCGCGTCGACCTGCAATTCCTTCGCGACCTGGGCCACCGGCAAGGCCGCCTCGGCGCTCATATGGATATCCAGCTTCTGCTGGGCGGATTCCCAATCGATGCGAGGTTTCCGTCGAGCGGTCCAGACCACGAGGCCATGCCGCGTCGACCGCATCAGCCAATCGGTCTCGCCCTCTCGCTGCAACAGCAGAGAGGGCAGTTCGACTCCGTAGGCAGTGGCCAGTCGCAAGAGCAAATCAATTCCTGGCTGAGCGTGGCCGCCGATCAACGAGCTCACCGTCCCTTTTGAGACGCCCATGAGCCACGCCATCTGGCTCGGGCTGACGTGATGCCCCAGGCCGTGAAGCGAGATCACGATCGCGGCGAAGGCCGGTCGCGGAACATCAACGACTTCGTGCCCGAGCGTTGATGCCAGCAAACCCATCTGCTCCAGCACAGCGGTCTCCTGAGCGGAGGCCATCTCGTCCGGCACCGCGTCGGAAGCTGCATATGGTTGTTTGCAAGAAGCGCATCGGCTCCAGTCCCAACCTTCTACTCTGCAAGCGGGATTTTTCGAGCCGCACGACGGGCACCGCTCCTGGAGCCGTGCGCCGTGGCGCGCACAATGGGACACGCTCGCCAGGCTCCACATCAGTGGCGCGTACGGCGTGTGCCCCTCCCTCGTGTCGGCGAGGCAGGCGATACACCACGCGCGACTCGCACGGAGAACGTGCTGCGCGCGCACGCGCCCGGCCAGCCAACTCAATCCCAGCGATGCAACCTCTGGTTGCCTGACCAAGGTCGCCACCCGATGCACGTAGGCCGCCGCTTGAGGCGTTGGCGCGTCGAGCCTGGGCGGCTGTCCGCGGAGCTCCTTATAGATCGCGGGCCCATGGTTGTTGATGAACTCGTGCATCGTCTGCCATGGGACTGCGTGCGCATCCGCCAACCGCCACAGATAGCTTTCCGCCGATTCGGCATCGGGGGTGCCCAGGCCAATGGGCTGCAGTGGTCCTAAGTAGGGGTCGACATTTGTTGGCATGCACCACACCGGCCTTCACGCGCGATTCGGGTCGGGCACAACCGGATGGAAGTGGCATCGCAGACGTACACCGACCCGGGCGAATTGTGACTTAAACGCGGGTGGCCATGCTAAGCAGCGCCTGGATGAAAGGACGGACGCTACAGGGTTTCCACTTCCTCAGCATTGTGGAGACGGCCCGCACTCTCCCCCATATGAAGGGTTCCGTCATTCGCAGGACGTCAGCACCTCCCCGACGATGCGCCGCTCGCGTCAACGTCCCGGCGTTGCGCATTCGCGCCTCGCAAACGTGATGCCCTCGGGCGCCTTGGTGGCCACGAGCAGCGCGGACTTTTCGAGATACGCTGCTGGCGCCGTCTCTAGCACGCTGCCGCAAAGCGCCCCCGGTCGAAAATCAAGGCCGACTAACGCCGCCTTTAAACCGCGGTCAATCACCGCGTGATGATCTGAACCGAACTGACGGAGGGCAGATCCGCCGAGGCTAACAGCAAGCACTATTCCTATGTTTCGCATGAAGAACAACACGCCATCCCAGTTGAATTCTTCCGGCTTGTAGTCGCGCGGCGGTCGCTTTCCATAGGCCAGTCGATATCCCCAAAAGGCCTTCTTTTTATTCTTAAACGAAGGAATCAGACTGGCAAATATCGCCATGTAAAGCGAGAACGCCCCCAGGAATAGGTTCAACGCCGCCCAGACACAAAGGACACCCGCCACGATTCCAACGTAATAGGCGGGCGTGAGAATGAATACGGCCAAAGACTGAAAGTCAGGGAAATTATTGGGATCGGATTGGGTGAGGTCATGGACCATGTCGCGAGCTTCGTGCGTCGCAAGAATGATCGCCAAGGCGCTGATTGATCCCAGAGCGAGTTTGCCTAAGGTCTGGCTCCACGCAAGTTTCGTCACAGCCCGCAGTTGGAATGGAATGTCCGCAGCAGCTGCGGCAATCAGTAAACCTACAAGCGTGTTTGCTATCCAAGATAAGGACTGCTTATCTTTGAAAAGCATCAGATAGCACATCACCAGAAGTGCGAGCAGGACGACAATTAGTTGAAGCGCTTCGACCGCAGGATGTATGGCCGACACAATACGCGTGGCACGTAAGAAGCGACCGAAACGACGTACTCCTCTAATTTTCACGGCGGGCAGTAGTACCCGTAGCCTGCGAACCAGCGAAATCACCGCAGCCGCTGATATTCCAATGAAAACTAGCGGACCGAGCGCCTCAGGCAGCCATCTTGCAATCGCGTAAAGCGCAAGAGTGAAAAAGATCGCCACTGTGATGCGACCGCTAAAGGTCGACAGAAAACGAGTGTTCCATTTCGAAAGCACGGACGCTGATTGACGCATCAATCGATTCCCTCCAGATGGAAAAGTGACAGCAAATCCAAGTCTTTAAGCCGCAAGCAGCAGCATTTGGTTCCGACCTCTGGGCCGGCAAATGGGTGCGCGCCAGCCCTTAAGATGCGTCTACACGACGCGCCCAGCCGCTGACCACATACCAGGATCCCCATCAAGGACACAGCGATACGTGTTGAAGACGAGTCGTGCGCGATGCGACTGAACTGGGCGCAGTGACGCGCTCGAGTGAGCCAACCTGACAAAGTCCACAGGACGCTAGGGCACCCTAGCCCTGGCCAACAGGCACTGGACGCGACTGGGGTGCCTCAACTTGCTGATGCAGAGACGTAGCGGAGCTGGCCCGGGCCAGCGGCCCTCACGTGTAGCGCAGCGTCCTGACGCGGCCCCGGTTGTCAGTTCAACCGACCACCCCAGCGCCGCGTCCCGAAGTGCGCTGCTGACGTTAAGTTGTCTTCAAGCTGACTTGTGCTGACTGACCATCGCGTCATTCAACGCGTTGACCACCTGAAGCACGTAGTTCTTGTCGCGGCTCTTCAGCGCCTTGACTTCCCCGGACGCAGTGCTGAGCTTCACGAAGTGCCAGGGCCGTCCGAAATAGAACAAGGCGGCTGCCACGAGCAACAGCAATACGCCCGCGCCAATCCCATCCTTGCTCGAGAACGCGACGAACCCCGAGAGCAGCAGCAACAGGGGCAACGCCCAGCTTTGCGGCTTGCTCCATGCGGCTGTGCTGGTGATGTTGCGAACTGCGTAGGTCTGTTCGTCGACCTTGAACCGGGCGTTTGTCACCTGAACGCTGCCGTGTTCGAAAAAGACTTTCTCGTCCATCTTCGCTCCCTTAAAAAGTTATGCGACGAGGGTAGCGCGGGCCGGCCAGGCCGACATCAGGGCATCCCAGAACATCGATTCACGGGTACCGGCGGTCAGCTTTTCGACAGCTGTTAGCCGCCGCTGGCCGCCCCAGTCGTGGCCAGGGCAGCTGTTAGATCGTCAGGCTTCTACGCGCTCACCGCAGGCCTGACAGAACCGTGCGTCCGGGAGATTCTTGGCGCCGCAGTGCCGGCAGAATTTGAACTGGGACGGCGAAGACGTCTCGGCGGTCGGCGCGTCGTTGACCCCGATCAACGAAGCCGTCGAGCCAGGCAAGGCGCTCTGTCCCACCGCGCTGACAAGCGCCCTCTCGGCGTGCGCCAGCGCGTTGATTCTCGACAGGTCTGCCGCGCTCTCCGGCGCGACAAGGCTTGCCCGACTCCGACCGAACTGCTCCAGATGCCCGGCCAGCTCACGTGCTGCGGTATCGGTCGAGAACATCGCCGTGATCTGCCGCCCAGCATCCTTGCCGAACACCACGGACTCCACACGTGCGCGCCAGACGCGAAGCGTCATCGACTCTGTGCGCACGATCTGGTTGTTCGTGTGCATGCGTGCAGTGACCTGATTGCCCGTGCCGACGCTGGCCGTCTGGTACGTGCCCTCGAGCTCGACCCACGTCATGAACGACTGGAAATCGAATCTGCCCCACAGCTGCGCTGATGATCGGAAGCAGAAGCCCGCCACGACCATGAAGATTGACGAAGCGCCAACCAGCTGCAGCGAGAGATCTCGGTTTGCATCGACGCTGCTACGCGCGAAGACGTAGGCGCACACCGCCGCGGCCACCGTCAGCGCGAATGCGTAGAGGTCCAGACTGACCAGAAACCGGTGCCGGCCCGAACTTAGGGCCTGGCCGATTGACGCCGGCACCATGTTCGGCATTGGCATCGGCTGGGTCTCTTCCAGCAACTCGCCGGCGAAGGGACCAGCGTGCAGCTCAGGCTGGATGGTCGGGGTGGTGCGTGCGTAGCGGCGGTTGGGAATCTTCTCGGTCCACTGCTCCTGCATCGTCCGCTCCAGTTCGTCGAGCAGCAGGCTGGGCGGCACGTTGAGGGAGAGGCGAACTTGCTCTGAACTGGTCTGCGTCGCCGGTGGCTCGGCGACTTGCCGCAGCGCGGCACATAGAAGCAGCACGGAAGCCACAGTGCCCGAGACCAGCAGCATGAAAGTCTGGGGCGCCAAAGAGAACTGCAGCTGCGGCAGGCTCTTGCCGAGAATGCTGACCACCGCCGGGCCGATGACCGCGGCGGTGACCAGCAGCACCAGGGTCTTGGTGTTCAGCTGGGCCCGGCGCTCAGAGATGACCGGCTTGAGCAGGAACAGCAGCCCGAACGCGAAATAGGCGGCCGACAGCAGTGGCCGGCTCGACTCGGATCCGAACACACCCCAAGCGACGATGAAGCTCAGGCTAGCCGCGACCATCGCACTGGCATTGAAGAAGGCGCTGCGCGCCTGATCCTGGATGGCGATCGGTGCTGTGATCAGCTTGGGCACCCAGTGATACAGCACGCCGTCAACGGCACCGGATGGCTCGGGATACGTCAGGGCCCCTTCCCGCAGCAGGCGCTTGATGGCGTCAGCGGCGGGCGAAGTGCCGGTCATCGTCGCCTGCAATTCGGGAGCCAGCGAGTGCGGTCGGCCGCGGCCGAAGAAGAATCTCAGCCGCTTTGCGGCCACCCCGAGCGCCAGCAGCCCTGCAAACAGCAACGCCATGCCGATGCTCAATGGAGTCGGGCCCAGCGTCGTGCGCCCCTCCAGCAGGGCAAGCACGCCGAAGGTGACGAGTGTCCCACCGCTCAAGAACAGCAGCAGGTTCTGGACCTTGTACGGGTTCGGCAGCTCAAGCGTCGCGCCGGCCGAGCTGTAGTCGTAGCTCACGGAAATCTCCCTCTGTTCGGTCAGCGCCCCAATGGCGGCCTGACACGTCCTTTCTTGGGGACGTTATCAGCTCAAGAGACTGGCCGCCCTCGGGCTAAACCGCCATCCGATCAGGCACTCCGCGGCGTGCCTGGACGATGTCACGGCTTCTGAGCGGGCTGCTCAGAGCTTGTGCTCTCCGGCACCAACCGCCTTGACCACACCGTTGCGGTCGAAGCGGATGGTCAGGTTCTGTTCGTGCATGGAGTCGCCCGTCATGTTGAGGCCGGGGACGAACGCCTTCCAGCTTTGCTGCACGCGCTGGTAGGTCCACACCTTCTCGCCGTTGGCTTCCAGCGACACGTCCCCAGGCTTGCCCAGCAGGTCCTCCACCTGCTTGGTGGTGGTCTTGCCTGGTTGAATCTGGGCGACCTTGTTCGGGTCGGCGATCGCTTGGGATCCAGTGGCGCACCCCGCCAGTGCGGTGCAGGCGAGGACGAAGGTGAAAGCAGCGGCTGTCTTGGCGAAGGTCAAGCTGAACTCCCTATGGATGTTGATCGAGTGGGCCCGGCGACATGCGCGACAAATTCCTCCGCATTTGCGCACCGGCGCGGAACGATTGTGACTCAAACGCGGGTGACTCATAAGCGGGTGACTTGAACACTCTCGGGGTGTCAACGGCCAAGTCCTGCAGCGAACAGACGTCGATGAGCGCCCGGGAGATCCTTGCGCTCAACATGATTCGCCTGCGAGGTGTGCGCGGGCTGAGTCAGGACGCTCTGGCCCTCGAATGCGGCCTTCACCGGACCTTCGTAGCCCACGTCGAACGGCAGGCGCGCAACATCTCGATCGACAACATCGAGCGCATTGCGGTGGCGTTGAAGGTGTCTGTCGGAGAGCTGATGACCTCCAATCGTTCAAGCGCCCGCGCTTGATGGGCGGCGTGGCTCAAAGCGCCCGCCGAATCTCACGCCTGTACCACGGGACGACAGCGCCTCAGCTTGAGCGCTTCCAACTCGGCATGTCGGGGTATGGAGAGGAGAAGAAACCGGTCAACGGCATTTGGCTCGCGACCAGACAGCAGGGCGCGCAATGGCACGCCACGGCAGTCGCGGGGCGCATTCATGGTCGCGATGCTTTCGTCTACGAGTGCCGGCTCGATCCGGACTGCGTTCTTGCCGACACACGCAGGGATCGGCTGCCGCCGCGCGCCTTTGCGGCGCTTGTTCAAACGCATATGCACTGGCACCGCCGCTTGGCGTACCGATTGGGCGGCTGGTTCCGGCAGAAGCTCACGCCCAGTTCGGCCTGGTTCTTTCACGTAGATACGGCCGCTCGAAGGCTGATGAAGAAGCAAAAGTTGAGCTCGGTCATCGATGCTCGGATCGAGATCTACAAGAGCATCGGCATCAACGCCGTTCTGAATCCGTTGGCCGAGATCTATAGCGAGGACCGGCTGGCCTACTACGACGAAGGCGTCTATGGAACTGTCGTTCTGTTGCTCGATCCATCCAAGACGACGATTGTGAGCTGTCAACACGTTTGATGGCCGCGGCGGCGGGTCCACGAGGGAGACTCAAAACGGCCCGGCAGGTCCGACCTCACCGGCGGGTTTCGGGTTCAGCGAATCTCTTCCAGGTGGCACCCGACAAAGAGTGCGGATGACAACCAAGCCGAGGGTCAGCTCACCGGTCATCGGATCTCTGAACCAGGATTGGTTGACGACTTTGCTCATGTCCCACTCCCAGCTGACACGCTTGCCCTTACGGCAGTCATTTCTAAATGGCGGGGAGACCGAAGTCCTGGTCGCGCTCGTATTTCGCTCCGCGCCGGCGGCTGCAGCACAGGTCGAAGGCTGACGCTTCGGCCAGTACGATGGTCCGATGGATCTCTTCACGCCCGTCGTTCAGGAAGGCCGCTGGCACCGTGTCTTTGAGATGATCCTGCGCGGCGACTACGCTGCCGAGCGGGCTGTCTTCTCGCAGTGGGCCCAGGGCTTCATTGATCGCGACAACAAGTTCGTCAAGGAATTCCAGACCTCGTTCGAGCCCTGCCTTTGGGAGCTGTACCTGTACGCGTCTCTCAAGGAGATGGCGCTGCCGGTCGACTTCTCGCACCATGCGCCCGACTTCGTGGTGCGCGGCCCAGCGCCATTCGCCATGGAGGCCACCATTGCCGCGCCGCCTGCGGGCGGCAAGCCGCCGGTCGGCTGGACGCAGGACGACATCCCGCAGGATCTGAATCAGTTCAACGTCGAGGCGTCCCTGCGCATCTGCAACAGCTTTTCGTCCAAGGTGAAGCGCTACAGGGACTTTTACGCCACGCTCAAGCACGTCGCCGGCAAGCCTTTCGTGGTTGCCATCGGCGCCTACGACCGGCCGCTGTCGCATCTGGCCGCGCTGCGGCCGGTCATCGCCGCGTTCTACGGCCTGTACCACGACGAGGAAGCGACCGCGCGCGATGCAACCGAGGTCGTCAGCTATAACGTCTCCGCCGCACCGAAGAACGAAACCGTCAACATCGATATGGCTCTGTTCTGCGACGACGCCTATCGAGACGTGTCGGCCGTGGTCTACAGCTCGCTGGCCACCTGGGGCAAGGTGCGAGCCGTGGCCGAAAACCCGAACGCCAAGACCTTTTACACGACCTTCCATCCGCAGAAGGGCACGATCCATCCACAGGTTCTCCGGCGGCTCAAGCGGGACTACTCTGAGCATCTGCTCGACGGCATGGTGGTCCTGCACAACCCCTACGCCGACCGCCCACTGCCTGATAAGGCCTTTGACCACCCGCGGGTGGCCCATTTCCGGGTTGACGAGACTGGATTGCTGGTCGAGACGGCGCCAGATGACTTCCTGGTGATGCGCATGCTGCAGTCCATCGTTGAAGTCGACGATCCGTCAGCCGGGCCAACGCAGGAGCAGCGCTGATCGTCGTAGGGCGGACCGTCACGCTGCTGATCCCCCCATACCTCCTGCATCCATCTTGGCATTGAAGCGATTACGACCTACAGGACCAAGGACCGAAGATTCGCCCTCACAGCGCTTGCGATCTCTGCAGGTGGGATACCCAGGAGCTGGCCCAGGTTCTCGCGATGGCTGCAGTGGCGATGGCCTGCGGCGTCAACGCCAATCTGTTGCGCCGCTGGGTGCGCGACTCAGAGACGAAGTCCCTGGACGCTCACTGTGCATGACGGCTTCGGCGTGTGGTGTGCCGCCCGCCGCCTCAATGCCGGCCGATTCACCTGGGCTGCAGCGATGGCAGACACGTTTGCGGCGCTGGCGCTCACCGATGCCCAGTTCGACGCCCTGGTGCTGAGCCTGCCCTGGCAGCGCCTGCCCGATATGCAGCGCATCACCAGGGCATGACCCGGCGGACATGAAGCTCAAGCGCTGGCAACGGACTTGTGCCGATAGCGTCGTGCGGCCGAGCCCGGCACGACGCCGGACATGCTCGGCCTGCGCGACTTCCCGTACGCCTGTCGGATATGCCTACGCGAGCAAGCACCGTGAGCGTGCTGCTACCAACGGTCGGTCGACGTGACGGTCTACGTCCGCGAAGACCTGCGCGGGGGGCACGGCGTCGGCAGCGCTGTACGACCGCCTGTTGCCGCTGCTGGCCGAGTTGGGCTACTGCCACTGCATCCCGACCGACGGCTACATGCGCTTCAGCGCCGGCGCCGCGAACCCCGAACGCCACGAGCACGACTGGAAACCCGGCTACATCGTCATCGGCCTCGAAGTCCTTATTGGTCAAGCACTTCTCGGATCTTGACTGCCAAGTCGTCGAAGGTGAACGGCTTGGTGATGAGCTGAACTCCGGGGTCCAGACGGCCTTGATGAACAATCGCGTTCCGGGCGTACCCCGTGGTGAACAAGACCTTGATGCCGGGGCACATTTCGTTGGCGCGCGCCGCAAGATCCTCACCAGTCATGCCGCCAGGCAGCACGACGTCTGTGAACACCAGGTCGACGCTCGCGAGCCCTAGGACGCCGAGTGCCGATTGCACGTCGACCGCCTCAATGACCACGTATCCGAGCTCTCGCAGGGCGGCGACCGTGTAGGCGCGCACGTCCGCATCGTCTTCGACCACCAAGACGCTCTCCCCGTCAGCGTCTGGGACGAAACTCGCTGTGTCATCCTCATCGGACTCGGCGGCCGCATAAAAGCGCGGCAAGTAGATCTTCACCGTCGTGCCGTTGCCCTCCTCGGAGTACAGCTTGACGTGCCCACTCGACTGCTTGACAAAGCCATACACCTGGCTCAGGCCCAGGCCCGTCCCTTTGCCTTCAGGCTTGGTCGTGAAGAACGGTTCGAATGCCCGGGATAACGTCTGCGCATCCATGCCGATGCCGGAGTCCGTGACGCAGATGACCACGTACTGTCCAGCCTTCACTTCGGCGTGACGCGCCACATAGGCCTCGTCCAGATGCGCGTTCGCAGTCTCGATGGTCAGCTTCCCGCCTGCGGGCATGGCGTCTCGCGCGTTGACGGCCAGATTCACCAACGCACTTTCAAGCTCGCTGGGGTCAGCCTCGACGCTCCATAGCCCGCCCGCCAAAACGGTTTCCAATTCGACGGTCTCGCCCAGCGACCGTCGCAGCAGTTCAGAGATGCCTTGGACGACGACGTTGAGGTCCAGGGCCTTGGGATCGAGGGGCTGCCGCCGGGCGAAGGCCAAAAGTCTTTGCGTCAACGTCGCTGCGCGCTTGGCGCCGGACATCGCCGAAGCCGCCGCGCGCTTGTGGCGTGCCATGCCTTCCGGCAAGGTGCGGGTGAGCATTTCGAGGTTGCCGACGATCACTTGCAGCAGATTGTTGAAATCGTGGGCAATGCCTCCGGTGAGCTGGCCGATGGCTTCCATCTTCTGTGCCTGCCGCAGGGCCTCGCCCTGTTGAACAAGTTCCTCGGTCCTGTGGCGCACCTGCTCTTCTAGTTGCGAGTTCAAGTCCCGAAGGGCAGCTTCTGCGCGCCGGCGCTCGGCAACCTCCCTCTGCGTTTCCTCGTTGAGGCGCACGTTGTCGATGGCGACGGCCGCCTCTCCGGCCAGGCCGTTCATGCTCTGCTCAGACTGTTCAGTGAACACGCCGGGCTGGGAATGACCGAAGAACAGGCCGCCGATCACAGAGCCGGAACGGGAGACGACCGGCACCGCCAGGTAACTCCTGACCGGCAGGTGCCCGGCGGGCATGCCCCGATGCGGCTCGTTGTGGCCATATCTCGGATCGAGCGTGATGTCATCGGAACGCACAATGCCAGCGCCGTCAAAGGTCGGCGCGAAGATCGCGGTATTGCGCGGCATCGGGAACTTGGAAAACGCCTCCGGGGGCACGCCGGAGAGGCTGTAGAGCATGTAGCTCTCGCCGGACTCGTTGACCTGGTTGTAGAAAAAGGCGCCGAACTCGGCGCCAGTGAGCCCAACCCCGGCGTCGGTGACCGTTTGAACCAACGTCTCCAGCTTGGTTTCGCGCGCAAGACTTGCGCCTGCGCGGTTCAGCAGCTCAAGCGCGCGGGTCTGCTCAGCGAGCTTCAGCTCGTCCCGCCGCTGCTCGGTGCGGTCTCGCAAAATCTTGACGAAACCGGCGTCCGGGTCGCCTTCATAGAGCCAACTGGTTTCCCCGATGGCCCAGATCCGTTGTCCGTCCTTGCGAAGGCGCCAACCCTCGGCGCCCGCAGATCCGCTTCGCCGGGCGTCCGCGACCTCCGCGTCCCATGCCGACTGGCCACCTTCTTCGGGGGGGAACACGCGCGCCAGCGACTGTCCCAGCATCTCCGGCTCCGTCCAGCCGAGCATCGCTCGCGCCCCTTCGCTCCACCCGGTGACGAAGCCGGCCGTATCCACCGTGATGATCGCGGTTTGGACCGCGCGGTTCAGAATTCGGCGGTATCGGTCGATGACCGCGTCCTTCCACTCCACCGTTGAGGTTTCCGGTGACAAGCTGAACGTCAGCGGGATCTGGTCGAGCGGCTTGGACATGAGTGGAGGTGTAAACGCGCCATCGGGCGCCGCCTTGCGCTAGCTTGGCAACAAACGGCGGCTAGCATCGTTCAGGCTTGGCGTCCGTCATGTAGGACAACGGCGACAGCTACCGCTCTGGATGATCTAGGGCAGACGATGGCGACATCGCGCTGCCGCGCGGCGGCGCAGTTGCGTCGACACCTGCGACTCGGTGGTGGCCAATCAACGGGAAGCGCCAAGCGCACGGCTGATCAAGCTGAGCACTTCCACTGACGGCTTGACAAAGACGATGCCAATCGCGAACCCGCCTTCCGCGTTGCTGAAAATGCTGTGGACCACCCGGGCCTGTGTCACCAGCTCCACCTTAGACCCGGCGACTGGCAAAAAGCAGCGCAGCGCAAAGGTGGTACCTGGCGCAACGGGGCCATCGGCAACGATCGCCATCCCACTGATGCTGAGGTTCAGGGTGCGGGCTTCCAAGAGAAGCCCTTCTTGGAATAGCAGTTGGGCCTTGGTGCGCAGGACTTGGCGGGAGCCGCTGCGCCGGTCATCTTTCTCAGTGCTCATGAGCTCGTATTCTGCTGCTATCGCCGTCTGCTAACTTGAGCGTCGGTGTGCTGAGGCTTGCAGAAGCCGGGCGTGACTGGCTCCTGAACCCGTAGCGTCTCAGGAACGCGCACGAAAGCCTGGCAAGGAATTCTCCAGCAAAGCTTCCAGGGCCTTCGCCTCAGGGGGCTTGACCAGATGATGGTCGAAGCCCGCCTCCGCGGTACGCTGGCGATCTTCGCGTTGACCCCAGCCGGTCAATGCGGTGATCACTACACGCTCGAGGCCAGGCTCCTGCCGAAGCCGGCGAGCGACTTCATAGCCGTCCATTCCTGGCATGCCGATGTCTAGGAAGATGGCATGCGGCATAAAGGAGCGTGCCTTCGCGAGAGCCGACGGGCCGTCGTGGGCCATCTCTACCGTGTGGCCCTGCAGGCCCAAGAACATGGTCAGGCTCATGGCAGCATCCTCGTTGTCGTCGACCACGAGGAGGCGATGGCCCGACGAGGGCGTCTCGTGCGCCGGCGTTGTTTCCAACATCGAGTCCGGCACAACGACTTGCGAACTCGCGAGCGGCAGCCGTACGGTGAACATGGCACCTTCTCCGATCCCGCCACTCGACGCGGCGATCGTCCCGCCGTGCATTTGCACCAAGTTCTTCGCCAACGTCAAGCCGATACCCAACCCGCCTTGCGCCTTGGTGGAGGCGTGATCCGCTTGCACGAACAGATCGAACACTCGGGGGAGCACGTCCGGTGCAATGCCGATGCCGTTGTCCCGCACCCGCAGTACCACCTCCCCGCCTTCCCTTTCTGCGTCCACCCAGATGCGCCCGCTCGACTCGGTGTACTTGGCGGCATTCGTCAGCAGGTTACCCACGACCTGTGCCATTCGCACCGGGTCCGCGTCCAGCAGCAGCGAGTCCTGGGGAATCGACAGCGCCAGTCGATGGCCCTGGGCACCGATGAGCGGCTGCACCGTCTCGACGGCCCGGGCGATCACGTTGGCAAGCTCGACATACTCCCTGCGAAGCTCAATCTTGCCTCCCATCACGCGCGAGACGTCCAACAGGTCGTCGACGAGACGCACGAGCTGATGAACCTGCCGCTCCATCATGGCCCGGGTCTGCTGAACGGTGCCGGCATCCACGCGCGGCATCTTCAAGATCTCCAGACCGTTGCGGATCGGGGCGAGCGGGTTGCGAAGTTCGTGCGCCAACGTCGCCAAGAACTCATCCTTGCGCCGGTCGGTCTCGCGCAAGGCATCTTCCAAGAGCTTGCGCTCCGTGATGTCGACCAGCACGCCCGGCATGCGCACGGGCCGCCCCGACGCATCGGGCGTGGGCCGCCCGCGGGCCGTCACCCAGCGCACGGAGCCGTCGGCCTGCACGACGCGATAGTCCTCCTCGTACAGCCCATGGCCCGCGACCGCGCGTTCCAGCGCTGTGGTGATCCGCGTGACATCGTCGGGGTGAATGGACTGGAGGTACCGGTCCAGCAAGGCACCGTCAGCTTCTGAGTGCGGAAGGTTGAAAAGTTGCGCCAGGTTCTTGTCTGCGTAGAGCCGGTTGTTCGCAATGTCCCAGGTCCAGGTGGCAATCGCACCGGCCTCCAGGGCTGCATCCAGGCGAGCTCGGGCGTCGGCCAGCGCGGCTTCGGCGTGCCAGCGTTGCGTGATGTCCCTTGTGAAACAGCGCGTGTGAACGAATTGATCGTCCTTCCACCTCACGCTGGAATCGATCAGGACGTGCCTGATCGTTCCGTCCTTGCATCGCAACCTTGCGGGCTGCTCGGTCAGCCTTTCCCCCGCGTTGAGTCTGGCCAGGATGTCGCGGATGACGTCTTTGTCCGCATGAAACTCGGCGATGTGATGGCCGAGATATTCGTCGCGGCTGTAGCCAAGTATCTCCAGCTCAGCGCGGTTGACTCGCAAGACCTTGCCGTCGGAACCCACCCAGTGCAGGCCGACCGTGGCGTTCTCGAAGAACTCCGCAAGCTCTTCCTCGCTGCGCCGCAAGTCGTCCTCGGCGAGCTTGCGCTCGATGAACTGGCCGACGTTGCTGGCGGTGCCCCCCATCATTTCCAGCACGTCGGGGTCCGGCAAGCGCATGCGCTGCGAGAAGAATTCAAAGACGCCCAAGGTCTTGCCTCCGATGACGATCGGACAGGCAAACGCGCTACGCAGGCCGCTGCCCTCGGCCTGCGAAAGCCGCGGAAAGTTGCCATCTGCCGCAAGGTCTGGAATCCACTTCGGTCTGCCGCTATCCCATACCCGTCCCGGCAGGCCGACGCCTTTCTCGAATGTCCAGCCGCATGCCTGCGACGCGAACGTCGCTGCTGGTCGGTCGGGGCGGGCCCAATGGGTTCGGCAATGCAGACGGTCCGTGGCGTCCTCGACCAGCCAGAAGCAGCCGACATCCCACCCGAGGTTGTCGCAGACGGCCCGCAAGACGCGCTCGGCTCCTTGCTGCACGGTGTCCGACTGGCTCAGGCCCTGAGTCACTTCCAGCCGCGCGGTGCGCAGTTGCTCGGCCCGACGGGACACGGCAGCACTACGAAACACCATCACGACGCCGATCATGTTGCCCGCCGCATCCTTGATTGGGGACGCATAGGCGTCGACCGGTGTCTCAGAGCCGTCTTTGGCAATGAGTACCGGACGAGACGCCATGGCGCCCAGCCATTTGCTGGCACTCAGCCTATCCTGCACTCAAACATAACCCCACGATTTGCCTGAATCGAGGGCCACCGGCCGCTGGATTCCGAAGCAAATCCAGTGCGTCCACGCCCCGTCGCTGCGCCGAACATTCGACCAAGCGGCGCAGTAGTGCGCAGCTACCGAAGCGATGCCGGGCGGCATTGCACAGATGGCGGGTCGAACGTGAGCAGAGCTGCACAGATATCGAGTCGGATGTCCCCCTGCCGACCTGAGAACGGCGCTTTGGCGCCTACAGGAAGGCGGCAAGGTGGCTGAGATCCTCCTCGTTCCAAAGCGCGCACCCGGCCGCAGGTCCCGCAAAGCCGGCGCCTACGGCGCGGAAATCCGTCGACTGGCCGCGCTCGGCTACACGCACGACACCATCCGCGAGACGTTGGAGGAAGTCGGGATCCTGGTCAGCAGGAGCACCGTCCAGCGCGAGGCCTCCCGCCCGCCCTGGCCGCCGTCTTCAAGGCGCCCGGTCCAGATCGAAGCCAGCCGACCGCCCGTAGGCGGTGCTGCTGCATCTTCTGGCGCGGATCCCGGCACCCGTGCCGACCACCCTGCACTCGACGGGTCTCTTGAAGCCGGCGCCGTGGCCAGCGCCACCGCCGGCGCGTTGACCTCCGCTGGCAATCGCCCAAGCAGCCGGGACATCGCGGCCGCCTTCTTTGAGACGCACAACGGCAACCCCCTCTTCCGAAAGGACAAACCATGAAGATCGCCGTCATCAACTTCTCGGGGAACGTCGGCAAGACGACCGTGGCCCGACACGTGCTGCTGCCCCGCATCCCTGGCGCCGAAGTGGTTGCCATCGAGAGCATCAACGCCGACGACGGCCAGGGCCAGGCGCTGCGCGGCCGGCAATTCGGCGAGCTGCAGGAGTACCTGCAGATCGCCGACGACGTGATCGTCGACATCGGAGCCAGCAACGTCGAGGAGCTGCTGGCGCTCATGCGGCGCTACCGCGGCAGCCATGAGGATTTCGACTACTTCGTGGTGCCGACCGTGCCCGCATTGAAGCAGCAGATCGACACCATCGCCACGCTCGTGGAGCTCTCCCAGCTGGGCGTGCCGGCCGGCAAGGTGCGGCTGCTGTTCAACATGCTGGATGAGGGCGTCGACCTGGCGCAGCAGTTCGACGCCGTCCTCGCGTTCGTGGCGGCCCATCCAGTCGCGCAGGCCGATCCAGCGTGCAGGTTGGGCGCCAACGAGGTCTATGCACGCGTGAGGAACTCAGGTGGCCAACTCGACGCCCTTGTAGCGGATCAGACCGACTACAAGGCGCTGATCGCCAAGGCGGACAACCAGGCGGAGAAGCTCGCCCTGGCGCACAAGCTCGCCGACCGCCGTCTCGCCAGAGGCGTCTTGCCGGAGCTCGACGCGTGCTTTGCGGCGCTCCGTATGGGCCTGATCGGCGAGTCATTGGGCCGCCAGCCGCAGCGGAAGACGGCATGAACAACGCGCGGGAAGCGCTGATCGTCGAGGCGCTCGGCGAGCTTGCTGTGCTGCTGGACCGCGCCGAGGCCGTTGTCCCGGCCCTCGATGCGGCCGCAAAGGCCGCCGAGCAGGCAAGCGCCGGCTTGGCCGCCCAGGCCGGCGCCCTGGACGCCAGCGTCGCGAACCTCATGGGAAACGCAAAAGCGCAGGCCATCAGGCACGTTGCGCGCCGAACCGACGAGCTGGCGCGGACCGCAGGCGAGGCGCAAACGCGGTCCATGAAGGCTGCCGCACAGCAGCTCTTCCGGGAGGAACTGCTGCCGGCTTTCCAGCGCCTCGCCCGGTCGCTCGACGATCGCGACCGCCAGCACCGCTGGCGGTCCTGGTGGGTACACGCCGCGACCGCTGCAGCGGCGTCAGCCATTACGTGGTGCATCGCGGCCTGTGCGCTGCCATCGCATTGAAGAACGCACGCCCAAACGGCGCCGCTGCCAGCCAGCAAGAACAACACGGATCCATCCCCCAATAGAGGGAGACGAAGGGGGATGCCCGCTGCCTCATCCCCCGGGGCCTCCCCCTTCGGGGCGATATTCCTGGCGCCGTCCAGCACCGAGACTGACGTCATCGAAACCGGAGACCGCCATGCAGATCAAAGCCCATATGCCCACCGAAGAACCCGCGCGCCAGGCGAACTTCAACACCCTGCGCGTCCACTCGGAACGTCTGGCAGCGCTCACCCGGTTCGAGTACGCCAGCGTCGTCGTCCCTCCGGCGGACGAGGACGCCTGGGAGGGTACCGAGATCGACGTGCTGAGGACCGTCCTGTGAGGACCGCACCAGCCATGAAACTCACAGGGGTCCTTGAGCGCCTGCCGCGCTGGTTCGCGGAACAAGCCCACGCCGTCGAGGAGCGCGCCCGCCTGCAACGCGAGTCCGCGGCACGGCGCCAGGAGATGGAGTTCATCTGCGCCGTCGAGGTGAAGGACAGCGGCTGGGACGAATGGGAAGACACCGTCGCCGCGTTCAACGCCAGATGACGGCGCCGGCCATGCAGCAAGCAACGACTTCGCGCGCAAACGACCGCCCGCGCATGGCGACCGGCCTCAGTGATTGGGCATTGCCGCCGGCCCGCCGTTCGGCACGCATGGCTACCGCCTCCAAGTCGCCCGGACCGTTTGCCATGCCGTACAGTAGCGGCGGGCCTAGGCCCCCTGCTTTTCCTCCCTGAGCAGGCGCCCGTTGTGACAGCAACGGCGGTTCACCCCGGCCACGCGCCGGGGTTTTCTTTTTCTGCGGCTCGCCGGCGGGTGGCGAAGTAGACGGTAGAAGGAGAACGGCACGGCGCCAAGGCGACATGCGCAAGCGCATGCCCGCCGGGCAGGTCAGTGATAGTCGTCCTCGAGCTGATGACGTACGGCGAGGACGGTCACCGTCGCAGCGTCCTCGACCTCGAACAGCGCGATGTACCCGGTATGTCCGAACGGGATCACCAACTCGCGCAGGAAGGGACTGCGACCTGCCTTGCGACAGGTAAAAGGCGAGGCCTGCAATGTCTCGATGCCGGCACGCATTGCCAGCAGCGCCTCCTGCGCCAGTTCGAGGTCGCCCCCGTCTCGCGCGAGCTCGCGCTCCAGCACGAAGTCGAACAGGCGCTCGAGGTCCGCCTCGGCTTGCCGCGTCAGGCGGACCTTGAAGGTCACTTGCGCTTCCTGGCCACTTGCGCGCGGGCTGCGTCGAGCTTGCGTTCCAGCTTGGCGAAGATGACGGTCGCCTCCACATAGTCGCCTGAGTCGCGCGCTTGATCCCGTGACCGCAGGCCGCGCTCGATGAACTCCGCCTGCACGCGGCGGCGCTCTACGGTCTGGCGGACCGCCCCTTCGATGAAGCTGGACAGCGTCTCGCCCTCTTCCAGCACGCTCTGCGCAGCATCGCGCAGTTCCGGCTCGACTCGCAGCGAAGGCAAAGAAGCGGTTTTCATGGCGCTGAAGATGTGCGTTGCAATTGCGATGCATTCTACCCCGACCGCCGAGTGGGTGCATAGGCGGGCCGGGCGCCTGCACAGCGCCACTACGGCCCGAACGGACGGCGCCTTTCGTCGAACGCGCCGCGGCGAAATCATCCAAAGCCCAAAAAGACAAGCCCTTCTCTTGGAGGAGGCGACTGCGGAGCCCCATTCGAGATGTTCAGGCCGGCTGGCGAGCGCGAGTGCGCTGGATTCAGACGTGAATCCAGCGCTTGGAGGCAGCTTCAGCCCATCAGACTGCGCATCTCCTCGGCCAGCATCCAGAGCGCGCGGTTCAGGCTGACCCCACGGTCGATGCTGTCCACCGGCCGCGTCCGCAGCCGCCGGCCTTGGGAGCTCCGGCCCACCTGGCCGCCTCGAATGACGTTCTCCTGCACGCGCTGGAAGGTGGCCCACAGGCTGACGCCGGTGTCCTCTGGCCGACGGGCTTCGATCAGTTGAGCCGCTGTCACCGGCGCAGGCAGGTGTCCGCCGCCCTCCTCCACCGCTCGCGCCCCGAAGCGCAATGCCAGCGCCGCCGTCGCGAAAGCGATCTCTTCGGGCCTTTGGAGCCTCAGCGCCTTCATCGCCTGGACATGCTCGCCGATCTCACGGAACGACTCGAGGACGCGAAAGGCTCCCTTGATCACCTCCCCCTGGACGTTGCCCTTGTGCGGAATGCGGATGTCCTGCACCACGTCGCCCACGACCAGGCCGTTGCTGCAGACGAAACGGAGCATGCCGGCGAGCATCTGGTAGGAGCTGGCGCCGTCGTGGCTGTTGATGAGGACGATCTCCTCGGCCTCCGGCGCGCCCTGCGACTGGCTGCTGCTGGCACGCTGGTGGCGCATGCGGACCATGTGCTTGGTGAACTCCGCCTTGCCTTCCACGCGGCTGGCGCCCTGGGCGACCATGAAAGGCTCGAAGCCTTCCTTGCGCAGGCCGCGCAGCACGTCAATGGTCGGGATGTAGGTGTAGCGCTCGGAGCGGCTCGAATGCTTGCCCGCGGCAAAGACGGACGGCGCCGCCGCGCGCATCTGCTCTTCGGTCAGAGGCTCGTCGCTGCGGACAACGCGGGTGGTGCGAACCGCAAAGCGCGCGGCGAGCGTGGGTTGGGTCGAGTACATGATGGACTCCTTCGATCGTTGAATGGCGTCGAAGGGCGGGCAAGGTGCTGCGATGCCCGCCCGCCGGGTTCAGGCGTGGGAGCGGGTCGGCCGCTTACTGCCGCCTGCCTTGGCGGCTGCGCCGTCGACCTTGCGCGCATCGGCGCGGCGCGCCTCTCCTTCGGCACGGTTGTCCAGGTAGTCGATCTCCTCGACCGTGAAGCTCCAGCTGTAGACGGTGTTGCCGTCCCGCTCGTAGTTGCTGTTGCACAGGCGGCCGACGATGTTCACGTGTGAGCCGCGTCCCAGGTAGTTGCCGGCGTTCTCTGCCTGCTGGCCCCACAGCGTCCACTGGATCACGGTGGACTGCTGCTCTCGCGACTCGCCCGAGCCGCGTACGTTGTTGCTGATCGCCGTCAGTGTGGCCTTGGCGATCCGCCCCTCGCGGCCCGCCACGGACTCGAGCTTGACGGCACCTGCCAGATGCGCATTGCGTTGGATGACTTGAACGTTGGCCATGACCTATCTCCTTGCGTGAGGGATCGACCGGGTCCCGGACTGGGCCCTGAATGAAGATCCTTCGCTTGGACTCCTCGCTCCCGCCCACGGGCGGGCGGGGGGTGGGCATGGCCCCTTCCCTCATGGGAAGGGGTTGGGGATGGGTGGGGTTGTCTTCGGCAGCAAAGCAGTGCGCCGGTTTCCCGGCCCACCGTATGAAGATCCCCCTCAAGTCCCCCTCACCCGGGGACGGGGGTTGAGGGGGGTCGCGGTGGGACGACCGACGGCACGCTGCCCTCCCCCGAAAGGCGCCGCAGCAGCCGCAGGCGATGTGACAGCTCGCCTGGCGCAGTGCCTGCAGCGAAGTCGCCTCACACACCTTGAGCAGCGGCGGCCCTGCGACCGGCGTGACACCAAGCAAAGCGACTGGCGCGACGGTCGAGCCGCTGCGAACACTTCAGAGCGGCCCGGCTTCGGGCATGGCGGGTGACCGGGGTGGCGATCTGGCCGGCCCAGCGCGCAGCGCAGCTCGTCAAAACCGGCCAGTTCGCCAAGCGGCCCTTTCACGTCCAGCGTGAAGGAAACAGGCCGCGGTCTCCGGGCACGGGAAGGGCCGCGACGCCTCTCGCGATGCACGCAACCGTTGGCGACGTCCCTCCGGCCAGCCACTCCCCGGACCGGACCCTTGTCGCCAGCGACGGTCCGTCCCGCCAACCTGCAGTCCATCCGCCGCGGGCAGCGATCCATCGCGTCGCACTCGCGCCAGGGTTCGCCGCTGCAGACACTGCAATCACTGACACAGCAATTCACCGGAGCCCACCATGAACACCGTTGCCAACACCTTCGCCATCGCCGTCGCCGCCGTGACCGTCGCCGCAGCCACCGGCATCGTGCTGGCCAATCGCACCGCTACATCCGCGACCGAGATCGTCAAGCTCGAGCGCGTGGTCGTCGTCGGCAAGCGCGCGGATGCCGTGGTCACTGCCAAGTTGCCGCGTGTCGTCATCGAGGTGCACCGCACGACGCCGGTTGAAGTGACGGTGGCTGCAGCCCAGACCGCGGCCTGGCTCGTCTGAATCACCCACCGGGTCAGTCGATCACCCGCCGCTGGCGGGTATTCTTTTGCCGAGAAATCACAGGTACACGGTGCGTGAACGGCGCGTCGATTGAGCCGATGTCGCGCGAGGCAGTTCATCAAAGCCGATCGGCTGGCCAGTTAGACCGTGCGAACGACACACGCCGCGAAGGCGATCGCGGCAAGCCGCAGCAATCAGAATGGTCCCGGCGACTCCGGCGCCTGCCCGGCATTGCGGCACGACCAGCCAACCGCGGCACGCCCAGCGTGGCCAGCAACCTGGGCGAGAGATGTAGAAGGCTGTCATACCAACCTCAGGCCGCATTTTGGTGATCGTGACGTGTCCTTCAGGGCGTTGACCATCAGGTTGAACAGCGGCGGGAAAGCGTCAAAGCTGCGGCTCGACACACAGGATGGCGCACGGCCCGCCTTGGTGCTCGGCCTTCATCGGTGCTCTCCCTTGTGTCCGTGAGTCCATCATCGCTGGTTGAACGCAGCCACCGTGTCCAGCCACTCCCCGAAGTCCGATTCGACCACCTCGACGCCGCACAGGAACTCCATCTCCCTTTGGCTGTCCGCCGCCGCTTGACGGTCGCTGGCCGCCTTGGCCGACTGCATGGCCTGCGCGGTGAACCAGCGGGGCATCCGTTGCAGCATCGCAGCGCTGCGGTTCGAGATGGTGTGCATGATGGGCTCCCTGTTGATGAAGCCAGTCTCGGCGCGACGGTGCGCTCGGACCATCGCCCGTAGGTGGGAACGAAGGGGGATGCCACCCCCGATATCCCCCGCGTATCCCCCAAAAGAGGGAGACGGCGTAGACGCTAGAAGAGGTCCCCCGTGACCGGCCCAGGCGAGTCATCAGCCTTTGGCTTCTTGGACTTCGGCCGGCTGCGCTTGGCGGACAGCTCACGGGCCGTGGGGTCGTCGGCAGCCTCGCGCCACTCCTCGGTGAACATGTCGGGCTCCTGTTCCCACTCGTTGGGCTCCGGCAGGGGCTTCCAGGGGGCCGGCGCGGGTTCTCCCAACAGCAGCTCCGCGGGGAACTGGCGGATGAACGCACCGGCCTCGTCGGTGGAACAGGTCAGCCAGGCTTTGTAGTCCTCCTGGGGCAGGAACACCGGCATGCGCTTCTCTTCGCCCGGTGCGTGCATGCGGCTGTACCAAGGGTGTCCGTCCGCGTTGGTGGTCAGCATGGTGAAGGACAAGATTTCCTCGCCGTGCGGGCCGATCCAGACGCCCCACAGGCCCGCCGCAATCAGCGGGTCGCCGCGGCACCCGAAGTCGCTCAGCCGGGCACCAGGAACGGGGCAGCGTCCGGATGCGATGTCGCAGGCAGCGCCACCCCCGCCGGTTCGGGCATTTCGGCAAGCGAGCCCGCGTGAATGTAGAACCCAGCGAGCGGTCCTTGGGCACCGCAGGGTCCTCGAGGACGTGGCGCACCACCCCTCTTCCGATCACGCAGCGCCTCTACGATCACCCGGATCGGAGGGCGAACAGATGAGCTCAAACCACAACGACGAAAGCGGCTCCGTCGCCATGTACTGGGATTTCGAGAACCTGCACGCAGGGCTCGTCGACGCGAAGTACGGCGACGGCACCTACGCAAAGCAGGACAACCGATTCAAGCCGCAGGAGCCGCTGGTCGACGTCCAGGCCTTGGTCGAGCTCAGCGCCTCGTTCGGGCCGGTGGCCATCAACCGCGCCTATTGCAACTGGCAGTTCTTCGGCCGCTACCGCGACGCCCTGCTGCAGAGCGCCGTCGAGCTGATCCAGCTGTTCCCGCCAGGCGCGGCAGCGAAGAACGGCGCTGACATCAAGCTCTGCCTGGACGCGACCGAAGACATCGCCCGCTTCGCCCACGTCAGAACTATTGTCATCATGGGTGGCGACAGCGACTTCATGCCGGTCGCGCAGAAGATCAAGGCGGCGGGCCGCATCCTCATCGGCATCGGCAACCGCAGGAATACCAACAAGCACTGGGCCAAGAGCTGCCACGAGTTCCGCTACTACGACGCCCTGGTCGGCCCGCCGCCGATGGAAGAGGGACCTGCACCGGCAGGATTGAAGGCCGTCGTGCCACCGCCCCCAGATCCTGCCGTTGACATGCTGCGACGGGCGGTGCGCCTGCTTGCCGAAACCAAAGGCGAACCGTGGGTCAACAAGGGCTCGGTGTGGCACATGATCAAACGCCTCGATCCCACCTTCGACACCCGGGACCACGGGCACGCCAGCTTCGCCGAGATGGTCAAAGCGCTGGATGCCGTCGTCGAAGTCAAAAAGGGCGACTCGGACCACATGCTGCGCCTGCGTTGACATCGGCCCGCGTCCACCGCTGCGAGGACGAGCTTGCGGAAGACACTGTATGCAATTACAGTACCCGCTGGGTTCCAGCCGCTGGAGCCGACAAATTCGGAGTTCCCATGCTGCTGAACCTCAACGAACCTGAAAGCATCGTCGCCTGGTGGAAGGTCTTCCCGGAGCGGCATGACGGCTTTTTGAACTACAAGCTCAGCGTCAGCCCGGAGTTCGCGCCCGCCATCCGCGAGGCCCAACGGCGGATAGCCGCCAGTTCTGAGCTTCGGGACCTTCAGGCCGAATCAGTGCGTCAACGCCGGCAGCATGAGGCACTGTGGGCCGAGCGTGACGACCGTCTCACGGCCCGCCAACTCCACCAAAGGGAACTGGCGACGGCTTAGCCCCATTCGAGGCGCGGCTATAGGCCAGCCTCAACATCGCAGTTGCTGTGCGTTCCTTGACGGCACAGTTTTGGGCTTGTCGGCTTTACGTCGACGAGCCTTTTTTGTGTCCATTGATTGGGCGCGCAGGCACGACTGGTTCGTCTCGTGGAGGAAGACCTCCGTGCCGGTCTTCCTCCGCAGCCAAAGCGTCTTTGAACCAATTCGGACCCCTATCAGCCGTGTGTTCACCGCATGTGCCCCCTCACGAGCACTCAGTCCCACATTCCTCGAACCTTGGCCCCAACGTCCACGACAGGTGCCGCGGACGCTGGCTTCGCATGGCGTGGCTTTGGAGTCGGACCAACGTGCTCGAACAACCGGGCAACCCTTCCAGGGATGAACCTGGTCAAGGTGGCGTAGATGTGCGTGTCACCACTGCGGTGCTGTTGTCGCACGTAGTACCGCTGGGGCGCGATGAGCGACAGATGCTGCTTAGCACGCGTCATCGCCACGTAAAGTAGCCGGCGCTCTTCTTCGACCTCTTCCTCGCTGCCGGTGGCCATGTCAGAAGGTATGCAGCCATCGACCACGTTGAGCACGTGCACGGCCTGCCACTCCTGGCCCTTTGCCGAATGGATGGTGGAGAGGATGAGGTAGTCATCATCGAGCGACGGAACGCCCGATTCATCGCTGCTGGCGTTCGGTGGGTCTAAGGTCAGCTCCGTCAAGAATCGCTCGCGAGTACCGTAGCCCTGGGCGATGCGGCAAATCTGGTCCAGGTCCGCCATCCGAACAGGCGCGTCGTCGTGCAGGCGTTCGAGTTGCGGCTGATACCACCCGACCGCGCGCTCAAGGTCTGCTGGCCACTCGCTGTTCTTCGACAGTTCGACGATGAGGTCGCGGAGCGCGTTCCACTCTTCAGCCGCAGCCGGCGGCGGTTTGAACTCTTGTAATGCGGTACACGGGTCCTGACTCGCTTCGATGGCATCGAGCAGTTTGCGGGCGCTGGCTTGGCCGAAGCCTGCAAGCAGCTGCGAAACGCGAAAGCCAGCGAGCCGGCCTCGCAGATTCTCAGCCCAGCGCAGGACGCTCATCACGTCCTTGACGTGGGTCGATTCCAGGAACTTCAGCCCGCCGAACTTCTTGAAAGGGATGTTCCGCCGAGTCAGTTCCAGCTCCAGCGGCGCGCTGTGGCTGGCCGTCCGAAACAACACGGCCTGCCGGATGAGCTTGATGCCCTCCTCCCGCCGCCTGAGCACGTCGTCAGCAACCCAAATGGCTTGCGCCGCTTCATCCTGTAGCGCCACCAGCCGAGGCAACTCGCTGGAGTCCTTGTCGGACCACAGGGTCTTCGCGTGCCTGTTCTTGGCCATCGCGATGACTGCGTTTGACGCATCGAGGATCGGCTTGGTCGAGCGGTAGTTCTGCTCAAGCGCGACGATGCGCGCGGGCGGGTCAAACTCGTTGGGGAAGTCCAAGATGTTCCGGACCTCGGCCGCTCTGAATGAGTAGATGGCCTGGGCGTCATCGCCCACCACTGTCAGATTTTGGCCGGTCGGTTTGAGCCCGCGAAGGATGGCTGCCTGAAGCTTGTTGGTGTCCTGGTACTCGTCGACCAACACGTGGTCGAAACGCTGCGCAAGATCTGCAGCGATGGCTGGATCGGCTGCCATGTGCGACCAGAACAGCAGGAGGTCGTCGTAGTCCAGGCAGTGCTGCTGATGCTTGGCGTCTGCGTACGACTTGAAGAGCAGTTTCAGCTCGCCCAGCGCGCCGAAGCACCAGGGGTAGAACTGCTGCAGCACCTGGTCAAGACGGAGCTGCGAATTGATGACGCGCGAGTAGATGGCCAGGCAGCTGCCCTTCTGAGGGAAGCGCTCAACCTTCTCCGCCAGCCCGAGCGCCTGACGCTGCATGCCCATCAGGTCTTCGGCATCCGCCCGGTCCAAGATGGTGAAGTTGGGCGCGAGGCCGATGCGATCGGCGTAGTCACGAAGCAACCGTGCACCGACACCGTGGAACGTGCCTGCCCACGGGAACGTCGGCGGTGCCTGGCTCGACGTGTAGCCCAGCACTTTGTGAAGCACGCGGCCGACTCGCTGCTCCATCTCGCCAGCTGCGCGCCGTGAAAAGGTCAGCAGCAGGATGCGGCTTGGGTCGGCGCCCGCTTGAACCAGCCGCGCCACCCGGGACGCAAGCGTTTTGGTCTTGCCTGACCCGGCCCCTGCGATGACCAAAAGGGGGCCCTGGTCGCCGGCCGTCAGCCCGTGCTCGACGGCCTCACGCTGTCGGTCGTTAAGGTCGGCGAAGGGCAGTGGTTCCTGGCGAGGAGATTGAGGTTGCGAGGAGCTGGGCTCTTTCATTCGTTGGCCCGTTGCGGGAGAACTGAAGCGGCGCAGCAGATAGGGCCACGCGCAATGCATCAATATACTGGATGCATCCACAGTAAATGTAACGACGGCAGCCGCCTCATGACCATCCGGATTGGCACCGCCTCCTGGGCCGACAAGAGCCTCATCGACACCGGTCGCTTCTACCCGCCCGACGTCACGACGGCTGAGAGCAGGTTGGGCTACTACGCCACCCAGTTCCCGCTGGTGGAGGTCGACTCGAGCTACTACGCCGTGCCAAGCGTCGACACCGCTCACCTGTGGACGGAGCGAACCCCGGATGGGTTCGTGATGAACGTGAAGGCCTTTCGGCTTTTCACCGGCCACCAGACCTCGCCGGCCGTCTTGCCGTCAGACCTTCGAGATGCGCTACCCAGCGACCTGAAGCTCAAGAGCGTCATCTACTACCGCGACGTCCCTGGCGAACTCGTCAACGAGCTGTGGGCACGTTTCAGGGAAGCATTGCAGCCGCTGCGCGAAGCCGGCCGGCTCGGTTTGGTGCACTTCCAGTTCCCGCCATGGCTCCTTCGTAATCGGGCGGGCCACGCCCACGTCGCCCATTGTGTGGAGCGCATGGCGGGACACACGTTGAGCGTCGAGTTCCGCAGCGACAAATGGTTCGAGGGCCCGCATGCGGCCGAAACCATCGCGTTCCAGCGTGAGCTGGGTGTGGTGCACACCATCGTCGACGAGCCGACGGGCCTCAGCAACATCCCCTCCATCTGGGAGGCGACGCGCGACGACTGCGCCTTGGTGCGCATGCATGGTCGCAACGCCGCGGCGTGGAACGACCGCTCCGGGCACTCCGGCGGTCGGTTCAACTACGACTACGACGATGCGGAACTCGAGGGCCTTGCTCACCAGATCCAACTATTGGACCGGCCGGGTCTCGATGTCCATGTGGTCATGAACAACAACAAGGAAGACCAAGCTCAGCGCAACGGCCGGACGCTCTTCAAGACGATGAAGGACCTGAAAGCCAATGTCGTGGTGCCGACCGCCAGATAGGAAGAGGCCCAGCGCGCTGGCGTTGCGCCTTTGTCGGTTGCCGGTCGAGTTGCACTAGGGAGCTGTTCTGGGAGCCGACGGTCCATATTGAGCCAACTACTGTGGCCCTCGGACGTACAGCGGCTGCCTCGGCGCGTCGGGCCTGCGCCGACGGCTACTCGTCGTTCGGGTGATTTGCCGACTCGGTGTTTTCATCTGAGGCCGGGTCATCGGCTTGGTCTGGGGGTTCGGCTTGAGTTGACTTGCCCGGCCGCCGCGTCTTGGCGTCGGCTTGCCCACCGTCATCGGCGTCAACGGGATAGACGGGTCTGCGCCCGGGCATGGGTTGGATGTGGTCGGTGGCCATTACGTGTCCTTGGACTGTTGCGGTGTCGCTTCGGCTGGCAAACGATGCTCCCAACCGGAGCACTGCACACGGCGTAGGTTGCGCCTTCGTCCGACACACGCGGCACGGTAGCGCGCCTAGGGTTGAGCTTTCCTTCGACGGAGACGCACATGCCTGACGACAAGTCCAAGACCGGCGGCCAGGACCGCAAGCTCATCAGCCTCAGCGAAGCTTACGAAGTCCGCGACTGGTCGAAGAAGTTCGGCGTCACAGCCGACGAACTCAGGGCCGCAGTGAAGGCAGTTGGCAACGACGCTGCGACCGTCGAAGCGCATCTGAAAGGCAAGCGGTGATTCAGCAGCATCCCTACAGGGGCTTGATGATTTTGGCTGAGGCACGGCCCGAAGGCGCTGAGCTCTTCCGACCCGCGTTCGCTGTGGCCGAGCGAGCCGACGCCGAGCCGATGCACAGCGACCTGCTCGACATGACCTGCGAGACCGCTACTGCAGCGTTTGCCAGGGGCCGCGAGGCGGGTGAGATTTGGATAGACGCTCACCAAGACGCTTCGAGCCCTAACGCAGGCAGGTAGAGGCGTCGGGCCATGCGCGTCGCGCGTTGTAGTCCTGCACCCAGGCCTGGATCACGACCCGGGCCTGCGCCAGCGTCTCGAACCAGTGCTCGTTGAGGCACTCGTCGCGGAACTTGCCATTGAAGCTCTCGATGTAGCCGTTCTGCGTCGGCGCGCCCGGCTCGATCAGGATGTGCTTGATGCCATGCCGCAGCGCCCAGCCCAGGAAGGCTCGGCTGGTGAACTCCGGCCCGTTGTCGGTACGCACAGCCTGCGGATATCCCCGGAACCGCGCCGCCCGGTCCAGCAGACGCGTGACGTACTCGCCACCTATGCCGAAGTCCACCGCAATGTCCACGCTAGGGGTCATGCTGGAGCGCCTCGCAAGACCCCAAAGTGGCGTGGGGACGAACGCATGCGGGACTTGCTGGCGAACACGGGGCATCACTTGATCTAACCGGCACGTCGCGTCGCGTTCTGCAGAGCTTCCCTCGTGTGTTGCGTCGACCGGTTGAACCCGCCGTTTTGATCGGGCACTCGACCGGCTGAGGTCAGCGAGCCAGGTGCGAACTCTTCTGCCGAATGCGCCACCCAGAGCCGCCATCGCGGCGCTGGCCAAACCCAGCGTGCCCGGTTTGTGCACGCCCGTCGTCACCCGTTAGGACACGGATACGTCGTCAAGGTAGAAGAAGGCGGGCTCATGGAAGAACGTAAAGCGCAGGTCGGAAGCGGTCCCCGTTGCACTCAGCGCCAAGGTGTACTGCTGATACCCCGTGGCGCCGCCCCGGCGTACTTGAGGCGTGGTCAAGAAAAAGGGCTGCCGAAGCAGCCCCTTGTTCTCGCGGTCCGAAGCGTTTCAGCGCTGGCGGCGACGGCGCGCCGCAAACGCCACGGCGCCGAGTCCGGCGGCCATCAGGGCGTAAGTGCTCGGCTCGGGCACTGCCGGCACGCCGGTGATGTCGCGGTACATGCCGATGGTGTGGTTGTCGGACTCGTATCCGCCGAACGACGGTTCCTCGCGGAACACGATGCGGTCAAAAGTGCCGTCGGTGTCGTAGAAGTTAACAAAAGCGTACGGCTGCGTCGAGTTCATGCCGGCGAACGGACCGTTAGGGTTGCCGAAATAGGTGGCGTTGCCACCGATCGAGGACAGCACCGCCGCCGCACCCAGGGAGCCAACCAATGTTGTTCCGCTGTAGAACTCGACGACGTTGCCCGTGTCGAGTGCCGACAGCCAATAGCCGAAGTAGTTGACCGGCGTGTCGAGCGCGACCGAATAGCCGGCCGACGAGAACGTGACGGCATGGTTGCCGATGCCGTTGGCGCTGCCGTACTGGTTCGCCGGGTCGACACGAAGCGAATTGCTATACGTTCCGGTGATCGTGCTGCCGCCGAAGCTGGAGACGAAACCGCCGGTGCCCGTGGAGCGCGTGTCGAACGTCTCGACTCCAGTGCCACCCGAGAACGTTGTCGTGGTGTTCTTGACGCCCGGCAGCTCGTAGGTCTGGACGAACGTGTCGGCGTGTGCGCCCTGGCTGGCCATCAAGGCGAAGAGGCCGGCAACGGCCATTGCGGAACGGGTGCGAATGAAGATCGTCATGCGGATGTTTGCTTGTATCTCGGCGTCCGCCGAGCTTGTTGTTGGATGTCCGATTGTTCCTGCGGCGGGTGCGCAGGCGCCCCCCTCGAGCCGGGGGCGCTAGCGTGACTGACTGCACACATCCGGCCGCTGTCCAGAGCGGGAGCCTCGTTTCCCAGCACACGGCCTTGTGTCAACCGAGGAGCTCCTCCACCCCGCAGCAACAAGACCTGTCCGGCCAGAGCGCAGCATCGAGCTCCATCAGCCCCTCTGTCTTGGCGTCGGAACGCTTCTGGAATAACAGCTGGCCAGTGATGCCTCGGCGCCGGGACCAGTGACTCCGGCCGATTGCGCAAGCGCGGCAGGATCCGGTCGGCGACGCTTCACAGGCCCAACGCTCAGAACTTCCCGAGCATGTTCACGAACACCCCCCGGCTGCGATAGCTCATGTCGGTGAGGTCGTCGGAGAAGTTCGTGAAGTTGTAGCCCAGGCCGACCTTGAAGTTCTCGTTGACGTGGTAGTAGCCGGCGGTCAGCAAGCCGCTCTTGCGCTCGCCGAGTTCACCGGCGCGCAGCGTGCGCAGCTCCACCAGCCAGTCGTACTGCCGCACCACCTTCCAGTCGACGCGAACGATTGCCAGCTGCGCGCTGCTCTTGAACCACGGCGCGCTGTTGTCGCGGCTGGGGCGGAGTTCGCCGCCGCGCCAGGCCAGCTTGCCGCCGATGGTCCAACGGGCGCTGAGGTCGTAGGTCGCGTCCACCGCCGCGACCTGGCTGCGCTGCTGGTAGTCGATGCCCACGGTGCTCACCGATGTGGCCGTCACGTCGCTTGCCACCACCTGGCCGGGTGAGGACAGGTCGTACAGGTAGGTGTACTTGAGCAGCAGGTTGAGCTTGTCGTTGCTGACCGGCCGGAGTGCGTAGCCCAGCACCGCCTCGGTGTACTTCGCGGCCGCCAGCGCGCTGGTGGCGCTGTTGCTGTCGGCCCAGTTGAGCTTGCCCATCCAGCGCGCGTTCGGGACGTCCTGCACGCTGACCGCGTTCTTCAGCAGCCAGCTGCGCCGCGCATCGGTGGCCGTGCGGTCGCGCCGGTATTCCATGCCGCCCGAGTACTTCACCTTCGCGTTGACGAAGCCGACGGTGAAGCCGACGGCATCGCGGTCGGTCTCACCAGCGTTCTCGGCCTCGATGCGGCCGCTTTCGGCGCTCGCGCCGAAGGTCCAGCGCTCGTCCGGCGCGTACTGCACGCCGTAGGCATGGGTCAGGCCGCTCTGCGCGCCGGTGGTCTGCTTGTGCTCGGTGTAGACGTTCAGCCCGTCGGCGATGCGCGACTTGACGCCGCCCACCAGCGCACCGCCGCGCGCGTTCAGCGTTTCGTCGGTGCGCCCGGTGTCCAGCGCATAGGTCACGTAGACGTTGGAGCGGTCGTTGTACTGGTAGTCCACCCCCGCCTTGCCGGCGGCGCCACCGTCGCCGCCCGAGGCTTCGCCGCGCAGCGACAGCTTGTCGTTGACGCGGTAACGCGCACCCACGCCCAGGCGGTCGTTGTCCTGGCGCGTGCCGGTGTGCTCCAGCGTCTTCTGGCCGAAGCCATAGACGCCCCAGCCCTGGCCGCTCTCATAGTCCGCCTGCACGGCGGCATCGGTCCGTTCGCCGTTCACGACGGGCGAGCCGGGCAGCAGCGGCGAGGTGTTGACGGCATCGGTGCCCTTGCGGTCCTTGCGCAGGCCGGTCGAGAGCGTCCAGCGGTCGTCGACACGCCAGGCCACCTGGGCATCGGCGGCGTCGGTGTTGTAGCCGTTGCGTTCGTCCTTGTGGTCGGCCTTGAGACGCAGCTCGGTGCGCTCGCCCACCGGCACCGTCGCGCTGGCGCCGGCCTGCCGGGTCTCGTTGGAGGCGACCTGGCCCGGCGCGGAGAAGCCGGCCTCGCGCACCAGCGCATAGGCGCCGACGCGACCGCTCTTGGCGAGGTCGAAGTCGGCAAGGTCGGCCTGGCCCTCGACGCGCCAGGCGTTGGCGCCGCGCGGGTCGCCGGCCAGCGTGTTCTGCGAGAAGCCGAAGCCGCCGTCCAGCGACGTGGTGCTGCCGATGCCCGGGCCGTCGCTGCGCGCGGCCTCGATCTTCAGCGTGGTGTTGTCGCTCTTGCGCAGCAGCAGGTCGACGCTGGCCAGGCGTTGGTCGCCGCCGGTCTGGCGCTGCTTGGCGGCCGTAAGCCCCAGGCGCAGGCCGTCGTTCACCCACCAGGCGGTGCGCCCGCCCACGGCCAGCGTGTCGAGGTCGCCGGCCAGCGGCGTGTATTCATAGTCCACCACCAGGTAGGCCGGCTGGCCGCTGAGGCCGCCCGCGCGCACCAGCGTGCCGTTGTCGGCCAGGCTGGCCAGCGGCGAGGTGAGCAGCACGCGCCCTTGCAGGTAGTCGACCTCGTAGTCGCTGCCCGGAATGAGCGCGCGGCGCTGCATCACCAGGCCCGAGTCGCGGTCGCGGATCTCCAGCCACACCTTCTCGGCGCCCCGGCTGATGTCCTGGTGGCGCAGGTAGTACAGCGAGCCACCGGTGCCGCGGAACTCCTCGCGAGCGGCGAGCGTGCCGGGCTCGGCGGCATACACCTCGGCGCGCACGCGGGCGTCGCCAAAGCTGGTGCTCTCGGCGCCGACGAAGCGGCCCTGCAGGCCGTAGAGCCCGCGGTGGACCTGGGCCAGGCTGTTGTCGCTGCCGAGGTTGAGCTTGAAGTTGCCCCACAGCGCATGCGAGCGGCCGTCGTCCACGCGCAGGTAGGCGCGCCCCTGCGTCGGCGCGTCCTCGGTGCTGGTGGAGTCGTCGCCGAAGGTGCCCCAGCTGTCGACCGGGTCGATGCGGCGGAACAGCGAGGTCGGGTCCTTGCGGTCGAGGTTGCGGAACAGATCCTTCAGCGGCCGCTCCTCGGTGTCGACGCTGGCGGTCAGCGTCCAGCGCTCGTCGAGCAGGCCCTTGCCGTAGAAGGCCAGCCGGCCTTCGCTCCAGGTGTCGTTGTTGTAGCGGTTGCGCTCCTGCGTCACCAGCGCGGCGGGGCCGCTGGTGCGGTCGCGGCCGAGCGTGAAGTCGGCCTGGCCGATGAAGAAGAAGTCGCGCTTGGGCAGCTCGAAGTCGCGGCGGTAGATGCGCTCCTTTCCGTCGGCGTCGCTGACGACGATCTCGCCCGTCTGCACGCGGCGCGGCACCAGCTGCTGCATGACGAACTTGCCCTGCGCGTCCACCGGCACGTCGAAGCCCAGCGCCCGCACGCGCTCGCCCGGCGCAATGCCGTCGCCGCTGGCGGTCACGGTGCCGCCGGTGACGGGGATGTTGACGATGGCCAGCCGCGTGCTGCCGTAGGCCGCCAGCAGGCGCTGCTCAGGCGTGGGCTCGTTGCTGCCGCCGGGCGCATGCCGGTCGGCCAGCGCCAGCGGGATGTCGTCGGTCTCGTCGAAGCGGCCCTCGCCGTCCAGCACCCGCACGCGCCAGTACAGCTTTCGGCGCGCCAGCGGCGTCTGCGTCCATTCGGCCGGCACGGTCCACTGCGCGCGCAGTTCGGCGTCCAGCGGCACGGTGGCCACGAGTTGCGGCTGCATCGCGTCGTCGCTGCTGTACAGGCGCAGCTCGGCGCGCGAATGGAACAGCCGGTAGTTGCTGTAGCCGGCAAAGCGCACGGTCTCGCCCGGCACGGCGGTCGCGAGCCAGGCGGTGGCGTTCAGGCGCCGCGGCTGCGCGAGGTTGTCGTATTGCAGGCGCAGGCGGTCGCGCTCCAGGCGCACGTCGATGCAGCGCTGGCGGTCGGCGCTGGCGCTGTCGGTGCCCACCACGGCCTGGCCGTCGATGGTCAGGCGCAGCGGCGCATCGTCGGCGGCGTAGGGCGAGAGCATGTTGCAGGCGCTCGGGTCCACCTGCGTCACGCGCACTTCTTTCTCGACCTTGGCGGGCGTCGTCTCCTGCCAGAACACGCGCACTTCCACGCGCCGGTTGGCCGGCCAGTTGGCGCGGTCTTCCCGGGGCTCGGCCAGCGGCTCGTCGGGGCCGCGCGAGCCGGCCTGGAAGGCGCTCTCGGGCAGGCCCAGCTGGCGGGTCAGGTAACGGCCGACCTGCTGCGCGCGGGCCAGGCCCAGCGCCTGGTTGTCAGGGAAGCGCGGGAGCAGTTCCGGCTTGATGCGCTGCACGTCGGTGTGGCCGACGATCTCAAAGCGCAGGCCCTCGCGGCCGCGCACCTGCGCGACGATCGCGTCCAGCCGCGACTGGTCCTCGGGCTTGAGCAGGTCTTCGCCGGAGTCGAAATGCGGCCGGTGCGATTCCTCGCGCGGCTGCACCTTGCCCGGGATGGTGCGGCTCAGCTCGTCGCGCTGCGCCTTCAGGCCGCGCGGGTCGCCCAGGATCACGGTGAGCTTGGGCAGCTCGCGCTCGCTGGCCGCGGGCAGGTGGTCACGGGTGTCGATCTCGACGGCGCGCTGGTCGGCCAGGCAACGGTCGCTGAAGCGGCCGCGGGCGTCAGCCTGACAGGTGGCAGCACTCGCCGCATCGGCGGCCAGGGCCGGCAGGCCCAGGGCCAGGCAGGCGGTGGCTGCGGCGCCGGCCAGCGCCGCGCGTCGGAAGTTGGGACGGGTCATGCGGAGGTCGCGGCTAGGTTTCGGAGGCAGGGTCGTCATGGCGGGCTCCTGCATCAGCGGTTCGGCAAGGCGGGCATGCGCTCGACCTCGACGTCCAGGTTGAACAAGGCCTTGCCCTGGGCCTGCCCGCGCGCCTTCCAGCGTTCGAGCAGCGCGGCCTTCAATGCCGCGATGCGGGCCTCGCCGAGATCGGCCGCTTCACCCGGCGCCGGCTGGTAGGCCAGGCGCAGGATGGAGGGGCGCTCCACCAGCGCAGCCACGGCCTGGTCCAGGCGCGGCTGGTGCGTCGGTTGCAACGCCACCTGGCCGTCGGTGAAGGCAGCAGCCTTCAGCTCCAGGCGCACCACGCGGTGCACCGTGGCGCCGAAGTTCAGCTTCACGGCCTTGCCGCGCGTGGCGCGCTCGGCCGCCGGGTTCTCGGTGGTCACGCGGTAGCCCGAGGGCAGCGTGCGTTCGTCCGCCTTCAGCACCAGGTTGCTGCCGGTGCCTTCCTTGGGCACGGCCGCGCAGGCGATGTGGTAGCGGCCGTCGGCATCGCTGTTCACCAACAGGCCGTTGACGGTGGCGATGCGCACGTTGGGGATGCCGGGCTCGCCCTCGTCCTGCACGCCGTTGGCGTTCTTGTCGTCGTAGACCTTGCCGATCACGTCGGTGCAGTCCAGCAGCGCGTCGGGCACCACCCGCACCGCCGCGGTGGCGATGTTGGAGAGCACGCGCCCATCGATGCCCTGCGTGGCGACGACGCTGTTGACGTACTGGCCTTCGCCCACGCCCACGCCGACCGCCAGCACCATCGAGACGCGCTTGGTTTCGCCGCGCAGGAACGACTGGTTGGGCAGGGTCAGCTGGCGGCCCACGAGGCCGGGCTTGACCGGCACCACCGGGCCGTTGGGCAGCGTCTGCACCGTCAGCGAGCCTTCCAGGTACTTGAAGCCGGGCGGCAGCGTGTCGGCGAGCGCCACGTTGCCCACGGGGCCGCTGCTGGCGTTGCGCGCGGTGATGACGTAAGGCACCGGCTCTCCCTTCTTCACGGTGAGCTTGGAAGTGGACTTGCGCAGCTCGATGGCCATGCCCGTGCCCTCGCGGTCCAGCGGGATGTGGTTGCTCACCACCGGGCGTGCGCCGCCCGCGCTCATCTGCCAGCTCATGAAGTACGGCGCGGCCGGGCCGGCCACCGGGCGGGGCGCGGCGCTGACGATGCAGGCCTCGCTGCCGCGCGTGGTGCCGGCGTTCCCCGGTGCGGTGCAGTTCACCGCGTCGAGCGGGCCCGCCGCCGCCGGGTAGGCAACGGAAGGCACGTAGCCGGCAGGCGGGGTCACCGCCACCGTGTACAGGCCGGCCGGCGCACCGGGCAGCAGGAAGAACTGGTAATCGCCTTCAGGGCCGGTGGTCAACGCGGCGTTGCCGCCGAGCAGTTGCGTCGCCGCATCGAAGCCGGCGGGGCCGCTGAACGTCACGACGGCGCCCGGCACTGGCGCGGCGCTCAGGCTGTCGAACACCACGCCACCCGGGTCGAGCGGCAGGTCCTGGTTGACGACCGACACGCCGGTCGTCACGGTCAGCGGGATCCAGCCGCGCGGCGCCATGCCAGGCACGGTCGGGAAGGCGCCGTTGGGCGCGTTGAGCACCGGGTCGGTGGGCCAGGTGCCACCGACCAGGTGGCCCTGGGCGTCGCGGAAGCGCAGCTGGTAGTTGCCCGGCACCACGTTGTCGAAGCGGTAGCTGCCGTCGGCGCCGGTGCTGCGGGTGTCCAGCACCTGGGCGCCGGAGTTCGCGCAGGCGGTGCTGCCGTCATTGCAGCTCACCAGCTCCACGGTCCATGCGGCGACGGCGGGTTCACCGCCATCGACGACGCGGTCGTGGTCGCTGTCGCGCCAGGCGCGGCCGCTGACGACCGCCGGTGCGCTGCTCTGCTCGAAGAAGTCGTTGGCGGTGCCGTTGGCGGCGGCCGCGGGCAGCCTGACGTTGATCTGGCGCGCGGCCGGCACGGTGCCGCCCAGCGTGCCGGGTGTCTCGCCGGTGTGGGTGGAGCTGGGCACCGGCGCCTGCACCAGCGTGTAGCCGGCGCCGTTGTCCAGCGGCAGGTCCGCGAAGCTGTAGCGGCCGTCGCGCCCGGTCACCGTGGTGCGGCTGACGGGCTGGCCGGTCGCGTCGGTGCCGGTCAGCGTGACGGTCACGCCGGCCAGCGGCAGGTCGCCCGGCTCGCGCCGGCCATTGCCGTTGACGTCGTTCGACACGCTGCCCGCGAGCGAGGCGCCCTGCTCTCCGAAATCGTAACCGTCGCCGCTGCCGCCTGTATAGACAAGCGAGCCGATGCGGTCGTTGGCCGCCAGCGCGCCGGCGGACGCGCCGTTGAGGCGGCCCACGCTGTCGGCGCCGTCGGCATGGGTGACGGGCTGGGTTTCGGTGATGACATAGCCGGTGGCGTCCGAGGGCAGCACGCCGTCGAACAGGTACTGGCCGTCGGCGCCGGTGGTGGCCGTGAGGCTGACCGGCAGGCCGCCGGCACTGGTGCCGGTGAGCGTGAGCGTCACGCCGGCAATCGGCAGCTCGCCCGCATCGCGCTGGCCGTTGGCGTTGCCATCGACGTAGACGTTGCCGGTGATCTGGCCGCCGCGTTCACCGAAGTCATAGCCGGTGCCGGCCTCTTCCGAGGCGAGCACGATGGCGCCGAAGCGGTCGTTCACGCCGCCGGGGTTGGCGGTGCCGCGGGCGCTGCCGCCGACGCTGCCCAGGCGTTCCGGGCCGTCGCCGGTGCCGGCGGGCTGGGTTTCGTCGAGCTGGTAGCTGCCCGGCAGAAGGCCGGTGGCGCTGAAGCTGCCGTCGGCCGCCGTGGTGAGCGCGGTGGAGACGTTGCGGCCGAGGAAGTCGGTGCCGGTGAGCGTGACGGTCACGCCGGGCAGCGGCGGCTCGCCGGCGTCGCGCTGACCGTTGGCGGGCGCGATGTCGGCGTACACATGCCCGGCCAGCGAGGCCGTGCGCACCGAGGCGAAGTTGTTGTTGCTGGAACTGGAGCCGGGGCTGCCCAGGCGGATGCTCTGCACCAGCGGCGCATCGGAGCCGTTCGGGCCCGCGCTGACGCCGCTGCCGCTGGCGGGCACGCTGCCCGCGACGGAGCCGCTGCCGGTCACCGTGCCCGCACGCGTCAGGCCGGGCAGGAAGCCCGCCGGGCGCGTCTCGGTGACGGTGTAGTTGCCGGGCGCCACGTTGTTGAAGGCGTAGTCGCCGTTGGCATCGGTGGTGGTGGCCACGGACACGGCGTTGCCGTTGTCGTCGGTGCCGGTGAGCGTGATGGCCACGCCGGCGATGCCGGGCTCGCTCGCGACGGCGCCGGGGCTGCCGTCGCCGTTGCGGTCGTAGTAGCTGCGGCCGCGGATCTGGCTGCTGGTGAGTTCGCCGAACAGGTAGTCGCCCACGGCGGCCGGCGTGTTGGTGCCGGCAATGGTCACGCCCTGGATGACGTTGCCGTTAGCCTGCGCGCTGCCGGGGTGGCTGTTGGCATTGGCCTTGCCCGGCGCATACGTGGCCGGCTGTGTCTCGGTGATGGTGTAACCCCCGGCCGCGGACCGCGGCACGTTGAGGAATTCATAACGGCCCGGTTGGCCGGTGATGGGCGTGGCGGTGATGTCCACCGCCGCGCCGGTGCTGGAGGTGCCGGTGAGGCGCAGCGTCACGCCGGTGATGCCGGCGTCGCCCGTGGCGGGCGTGCCGTCGTTGTCGGCGTCCTCGAACACGCGCACGGTCACGCGCGGCATGGTCTCGCCGAAGTTGTAGCCGGTGGCGCTGGTATTGGAGTTCAGCGTGACGGCGCTGATGCGCTCATTGGTGGCGGTGCTGCCGCCGGCGCTGCCGGCCGTCTCGCTGCCGTCGGCCAGGCCGTCGGGTTGCGTCGGCTCGATGACGGTGTAGCTGCCGGGCAGCAGGCCGGCGAAGCTGTAGCTGCCGTCGGCCGCGCCGGTGGCGCTGGTGCTCACCGCGTTGCCGAACATGTCAGAGCCGGTGAGTTGCAGCGTTACGTTGGCGATGCCGGGCTCGCCGGTGGTGAAGGCACCGTTGTAGTCGGCGTCCTGGTACACGCGGCCCGCGATGGACGCGGCGCGCACTTCGCCGAACAGGTTGTTGGTGGCGCTGCCGCCGGTGCCCAGCACGATGCTCTGGATCACGTTGGCGTTGGAGCCGTTGGGGCCGCTGGTGACGCCCGTGCCGCTGCTGGGCACGGTACCCGCGCTGCTGCCGGCGCCGCTGGCGCTGCCGGCACGCGTGATGCCGGGCAGGAAGGCGCCGGGTTGGGTCTCGGTCACCGTGTAGGTCCCGGCGGGCACGGAGAAGCTCCAGTTGCCGCTGGCGTCGCTGGTGGTGGTGCGCGTGACGGCGCCGCCCAGGCTGTCGGTGCCGGTGAGCGTGAACGTCACGCCGGCGATGGCCGGCTCGCCCGCATCGGGCTGGCCGTTCCCGTTGCTGTCTTCATAGACGCGGCCGGACAGCGTCGAGGTCTGCGTGGTGATGCTGCCGCTGCCGAAGTTGTTGCCGGCGTTGGGGTTGGCGCCGCCGTCGGTGTCGCCCGAGCCGGTGGTGACGATGCTGGCCGTGTTGGTCAGCGCCGTGCCGTTGGCCAGGCTGCTGACCAGCTGCACGGGGATGCGCACGGTGGCCGTGCCGCCCGAGGGCATGCTGGCGATGGCGCAGGTGGTGGTGCTGCCGCCGGCGCTGCCGGTGCAGGTGGGCGCGGCGGGCGTAAAACTGCCCGAGGTGACGGTGAGCACCGGCGTGCCGGTGAGCTGCAGGCCTGCGGGCAGCGTGTCGGCGAAGCTGGTGGTCTCGGCCGCCTGCGGGCCGTTGTTGCGGAGCGTGACCAGCCAGTCGAAGCCCTGGCCCTGCGCGACGCTGGCCAGCGGCGTGGTGCTGCCGCTGACGACGGCCGCCTTGCTGACGACCTGCACGTCGGCCTTGAAGCGGAAGGTGGTGGGCTCGGTGGCGGTGTTGTTGGGTTGCGGGTCGAAGGCGTCCTGTGCCGCGTTGGCAAAGCGCACCGAGGCGACGTTGGAGAACGTGCCCTTGTCGGCGCCCTGCAGGCGCACGCGCACCTGCACGGAATTCGTCTCGCCGGTGGCGCCGTTGCCGGTGCCGCCCAGGCTGGCGATGCTGCAGCTGATACTGCCGCCGGCCACGCCGACCGTGACGGCCGAGGTGTCGCACACCACGCCCGCAGGCAGCGGCGTGACCAGGCCCACGAAGGTGGGCGCACCGGCGCCAGAAGGCAGCGTGTCGGTGAGCACCACGTTCTCGGCGGTGGACGCGCCGTTGTTGGTGACGGTGAGCGTGTAGGTGACGTTGTCGCCGACGTTGACAGGGTCGACGTCGTCGGTCTTGTTGACGATCAGGTCGTAGGCCGGCGCGTTGATGGCGGTGGCCTGCGTGGCCGTGTTGTTGGCGGCGCCGCCGGTGATTTCGGGCGTGGCGGTGCTGACCGTCACCGAGTTGGTGATCGAGCCGCTGCCGCCCAAAGCGGCGGCGAGTGCGACCGTGGCGCGCACGCGCACGGTGACCGTCTGCTGCGAGCCGCGGGCGATGGAGGTCCAGCCGCAGATGAGCGTGTCGTTGCCCGGGGCGGTGGTGCTGCCCACCGCGGGCGCCGTCGTGCAGCTGCCGCCGCCGCTGGCGCTGGCCGACAGGTAGACGAGGCCGGCCGGCAGCGTGTCGTTCACGCTGACGTTGAAGGCGCGGCTGGCACTGGTGGCCGACGGGTTGCTCGCCGTGATGGTGTAGGTGAGCAGCTGGCCGGCGGAGGCCGGGTCGGGGTTGTCCGTCTTGGCCACGGCGACGTCGGCGCGCGCCGTGTAGTAGGCGCTGGCCGGCGTGTTGTTGTTGGCGGTGTTGTTCGTCAGGTTGGCGTCGGCCTCGTTCTGCGCGAGCGCGAACGCGGTGTTGGTCACCGTGAACTGGTCGTTACCCGAGGTGCCGTCGCCGAAGTGGCGCACCGTGACCTGGTAGCGCGGGCAGTCCACACCGGCCGTGCACACGGGCAGGCTGGTGATCGTGCAGCTGCCCAGCGACACCGCCGAGCCCGACGGCGTGAGGCTGCAGCTGCCCAGCGTGGCGCTGCCGGCCACGGTGGCCAGCGAGTACTGGCCGGCGTTGGCGTTGAAGACGTTGTTGATGGTGTCGGTCACGGCCACGTTAGTGGCGGCCTGCGGGCCGGCATTGACGACCTCGATCTCCCAGACGATTGGCGAGCCCGCGTCCTGGCGGTTGCCCGGCGCATCGCCCAGGCCCAGCACGCGCTTGAGCACCGACACGTCGGCCTGCGCGGCATTGGCCTGCGGGTTCACGCCCACGCTGGCGCAGTTGTTGCCGGCCACGTTGTCCGCCGGCGCATTGGCCGCAGCTACGCAGACCTGGTTGGTCAGCGTGCCGCCGGCGGCGGTGGCCTGGGCGTTGATGGTGGCGTTGCTGGTGGTGGCGTTGACGGCCAGCGCGACGTTGGTGCTGGTGCAGGTGATCGTCACCGGCCCGGCCTGCGGGAAGGTGGCGCCGCCCGACGACAAGCAGCTGAACCCGGCCGGCGCCGTGATGCTGTTGACCTGCAGGTTGGCCGGCACCGTGTCGGTCAGCGTGATCGTGCCGCTGGACGGCACGGCGCTGGGGCCGAGGTTGGTGGTGGAGACCGTGTAGTTGAAGGCCTGGTTCAGCGGCACGGCGGCCTGGGGCCAGCTCTTGCCCTTGTTGGCGCGCAGGTCGGCGGCCGGGTCGATGACGGTGGTGTTGACCGAGCCGTTGACCGGGCTCACGCCGGTGGCGCTGGCAGTGGCGGTGTTGACGATGCCGGCGCCGCTGGTGAGCGCCTGCACGGCTGCGGTGATGGTGCCGAGCGAGACATTGCTGCCGGCGCTGCCGGTGCCGCTGCGCGTGCAGCTGAGCGTGCCACCGGCCGTGGGGCAGGTGCTTGAGGCCGTGCACGTCCACGCGCCGCTGGTGAAGTTGGCTGGTGCCACGGGGCAGAAGTTCGCGGGCAGCGTGTCCTGCACCTGAGTGCCACTCGGGAAGTCGCCGCTGTAGCGAACCGTGAACTGGTAGTTGAAGCCCTGCCCCACCTGCACCGGGTCCGCCACCGACTTGGTCTTGGTGACCGACAAGCTGCTGCCTGCGGCGACTGCGGTGTTGGCGCTGGCGACGTTGTTGCCGTTATCGCCATCGCCCACGCCGCCGGTGCCGGTGATGTCGGCCGAGTGCGTAAGCGTGGAGTTGCCGCCGACGCCGATCACGCCCGTGGCGGTGACGCTGGCCGTGGCGCCGTTGGCGAGCGCGCCCAGGTTGCAGGTCAGCGCGCTGCCCGCCAGCGAGCACCCGCCGGGCGTGGCGCTGAGCGCGAAGCCCGGCGGCACGCTGTAGCTGAGCGTGGACGACGGCGAGGTATTGGGCCCGCCGTTGGTCACTGTGAGCACGATGCTTTGCGTGCTGCCGGCGGCCGCGCTGGCCGGCGCGTTGATCGCCAGTTGCAGGTCGGCGCCGGTGTTGACGGTGGTGGTTTCGCTCTGCGAGCTGCCGCCGACGAGGGAGGCCGTGACGGTGAGCGTGCCTGCGGCCTGCGTGCGCACGCGCAGCGGCACCTGGGCGGTGGACAGCGCCGGCACGTTGATGCCCGTGCAGGTGACGGTACCCGGGCCCACCTGGTTCAGCGCCATGCCGGCGCAGGACGCGCCAGCGGGCAGCGTGCTGGTGCCGGCGAAGCGGCCGCCGGCGGGGATGTCGAAGTTGAGCGTGACGTTGCTGCGCGCGGCGCCCAGCGCATCGCCGATGCCGACCGTGTACGTCACCGTGCCGCCGGCAGCGACCGGATCGGGGCTGTCCGGCACACCGGTGACCACGAGCTGCGCATGGGCGGACCCCGCAAAAGCGAGCCCCAAGGCCAGCGGCGCCATGGCGCAGCGAACGATGGAACCCGCACGGCGGGCAAGACGAGGCAACAGGCGAACAAACGTCATCGTGTTCTCCGAGGCAAGGCGAAGCCCTGCCCCGCATGGGGCACAACAAAAAAATGGAAGGGGAGATCCCTGGTCAGCCGGTGGTCCGGCCTTGTGAGTGCAGCCCGGCGAAACGGCGGCGCTTCGGCGGCAAGCGGGACTTTAAGAGCGGCGCAGGGCAGCCTTGCCGGCCCCGGTCACTCAGCGCGTTAGGCGCGTGAATTCTCCTCATCCAGCGTGACGCGGTAAAGCAACGCGCCGAGCGCCCCGCCGACGACCGGCGCAACCCAGAACAGCCACAGCTGCTCGATGGCCCAGCCGCCCACGAACAACGCGACGCCGGTGCTGCGCGCCGGGTTCACGGAGGTGTTGGTCACGGGGATGCTAATCAAGTGAATGAGCGTCAGCGCCAGCCCGATGGCCATGGGCGCCATCGCGGTGGCCGCGCGCTTGGCCGTGGTGCCCAGGATGATGAGGATGAACAGTGCCGTCAGCACCACCTCGGCCACCAGCGCCGCCAGCAGCGAGTAGCCGCCGGGCGAGTGTTCGCCATAGCCGTTGGAGGCAAAGCCGCTGGCCACCAGGTCGAAACCCGGCTTGCCGGTGGCGATGAGCGCCAGCACACCGCCGGCGGCCACGGCGCCCGCCACCTGGGCGATGACGTAGGGCAGCAGGCTTGCGGCGGGGAAGCGCCCGCCGACCCACAGGCCCACCGAGACGGCGGGGTTGAAATGCCCGCCCGACACCGGGCCGACGGCATAGGCCATTGTCAGCACCGTCAGACCGAAGGCGAGCGACACGCCCAGCAGGCCGATGCCGAGTTGCGGGAAGGCCGCGGCAAGCACGGCGCTGCCGCAGCCTCCTAAGACGAGCCAGAACGTGCCGATGAACTCGGCGGCCAATGCTTTCTTCATGCTTGTTCCTCGCGGGTGATCCGGTACCGCGCAGGGTTGATGCGCAGCGGCCGCGATCATGGGGGGCCGCTGCCGCCGCGGCCAGCCGCGCTGACCTTTGTTGACCTTCTCGGTGCGGCTCAGCCGGCGGCGCCGGCGGGCAGCTCGATGAAGAACACGTTGCCCTGGGCCAGCCCGCGCCAGCCCGCCTGCCCGCCGTGGTGCCGCGCGACGGCCTGCACGAAGGCCAGGCCCAGGCCAGCGCCCGGCGCCCCCGTCCCACCGCGATGGAAGGCCGTGAACAGGCCCGCAGCGAGGTCCGGCTGCAAGGGCTCGCCGGCGTCCGCCACCTCGATGCGCCAGCCCGCGCCGGCGGCGACCAGCTCGCACTGCACGCGCCCGCCTGTGCTGCCGCCATGCTTGAGCGCGTTGTCGACGAGGTTCACCAGCGCGCGGATCAGCATCGAACGGTCTCCCGACACGAGGCATTCCTGCGCCGGCGCCGCGCTGGCCAGCACGACGGATTGGGCCTGGGCGAGCGGCCAGCAGGCATCGACCGCCTCCACCAACGCATCGCGCAGGTCCAGCGCCTCCAGCCGGTAGCCCTGGGCCGATTCCGCGCGGGCGAGCTGCACGAAGCCTTCGGCCATGTCCAGCGCGCGGCGCGAGTGGGCCTCGATGAGGGGCAGCGCGGCAGCGGCGTTGGCGCCGCCTTGCAGCTCGATGAGCGCCAACGTTGCCGACAGCGGCGCGCGCAGGTCATGCGACAGGAAGTGCAACGCTTCCTGGCGCTGGCGCTGCAGCGCGCGCACCTGCTCGGCAGCGGCCGACAGCGCCGCCATGCGGCGGTCGAGCAGGTCGCCAGCGGCGGTGGGCCGGTCATCGGCTTCGCCCGGCGGCAGCTCCCGGCGCGTGCGCTCGAACTCGCGGGCCAGGTAGGCCAACGCGGCGTCCAGCCGCTGCCAGCTCCACAGCGGGTACAGCAGCAGCAGCCCGAGCAGCGCCGCGCCGGGCTGCCACTGCACGCCGGCCAGCTGCAGCGCCCAGGCCAGGCCGACGGTGCCGGGCAGCAGCGCCAGCAACGCGCACACCGCCACGCGCGGCGGCGCCAGGCGCACGGCCGCGGCGGCGAGGCCGAGCGCGACCAAGGTCAGCAGCGCTGCCTCCCACGGCGCGGCGCCGCGCAGGCTGCGGCCTTCGCGCAAGGCCGCGATGGTCTGCGCCGACATCTCCACGCCGGGCATCAGCGCGTCCTGGCTCGCCATGGGCGTGGGATAGGCGTCCGACAGGCCCGGCGCGGTGGCGCCGACCAGCACGATGGCGCCCCGCAGTTGCGCGGCCGGCACGCGGCCTTCCAGCACGTCGAGGTACGACACGCGCCGCACATGGCCCGGCGGGCCGGCGTAGGGAATGGTGTAGGGCTGGGCACGCCGCCACCAGCCCGCCGTGCCAGCGCCGCCCGGCGCCGGGTTGGCCAGCAGCGCCGGCGGCGCCTGCCCGGACACCTGCAGCACGGCCAGCGCGAAGTGCTCCCACAGCACATCGCCGAAGCCCTCGCGCAGGAAGATCCGGCGGGCCACGCCGTCGGCATCCAGCTCGACATGGATGTGCCCCAGGCCCGCCGCCGCGCCGGCCAGCGCAGGCACGGGAAGCGACACCACCGCCGCACCCGACTGCAGCGGCGCCATGCGCAGCGGCAGCACCACCCGGCCGTTGCGCTGCATCGCTGCGGCCAGCTGCGCATCGCCGGCGGCATCGGGCTCCGAGAGCAGCAGGTCCAGGCCGACGGCGCGCGGCCCGGCGGCGGTGAGCGCGTCCAGCAAGCGCGCATGCACGGCGCGCGGCCAGGGCCAGCGGCCCAGCGCGGCCAGGCTCGCGTCGTCGATGCCGACGACGACAATGTCCGGCGCCACGGGGCGGGTGTCCCAGGCGAGCAGGCGGTCGGACAACAGCGCATCGATGCGGCCCAGGCCGTTGGACGCACCGAGCGCCATGAACGCCGCGAGGAAGAGCAGCAACGCCCCCCGCGCGCGCCACCGCCCGTGCAGGCCGGGCATCAACGGCCCGTCTGCACGCGCTCGCCGCCGGCCTGCTGCACGGGGCTGCCGTCGCTGCTGCAGACGCTCGCGTCGGTGTGGACGAGCCGGGGCGGCGAGAACGCCGAGCGCCGGCCATGGGCGTCGATCGCCTGCAGGCGCAGCGCATAGGGCGCGCAGCGCGGCGGTGCGGCCAGCGTCACGCTGCCGGCCTGCACCTCCTCGTCCTGCACCAGCGTGGCGAAGCCGGTGTCGGTGGCCACCTGCACGCGATAGCGGTAGCCGTCGAGCGGCTGCCAGTGCACCTGGCCGCCGTCGACCGTCATCGCATCGGCCTGCGGCGCGGGCGGCAGCGGCACGACGACGAACCGGCCCGGGTCACCGAACGGCCCGCGCTCCAGGCGGACATCGCCTTCGGGCGCCAGCGAGGCGACGCGCCAGTAGACATCGCCGACGGGCAGCGCCGGCAGCTCGAAATGGCAGCGTCCGCTGCCGCGCTGCTCCAGCAGCAGCGGCTCGAAACGCGGGTTGCCCGCCAGCTGCAGCAGATAACCCTGCGCCTGCGGCACCTCGGTACAGGCGATGGCCACGCCCTGCGGCGCGACCGTGGCGCCCGGCAACGGCGCGCGCGCCAGCGGCGGCACCGGCGTGGTCTTGACCCACAGCAGGCCGGCGCCTTCAGCGCCCAGCAGGCCGTCGCCGTCCATGGCCCGGGCGCGAAGGCGATAGCGTCCGTCGGGCAGGCCGTCCAGCACGAGCGGCAGCGGCGCCTCGGCCGACCACAGCACCCGCGTGAAGGCCGCGTCGTCCGCCACCTCCACGCGGTAGCGCTCGGCGCCAAGCACCGTGGGCAGCGGCAGCGGCCCGGGATGCGCCTCGACGCGCAGCGGCTCGGCCGGAAGAGCCGGCGCAGGCAGTAGCGCCTTGCGCAGCGGCGGGCCGCCAGGCCGCACGACGGCGCCCTGCCCCGCCTGCACGGGGACAGGCGGGCCGCCCTCATGGCCCAGCGCCTGCACCTCGACGGCTCCTTCGATCACATCGGCCACGGTGCGCTCGGCCTGCGCGCCCACCGCCACGCCGAAGCGCGTGCCGCGCACGCCGGCCGTGGCCAGCGGCGTCTTCACCAGGAAGCGCGAACCGGGCGATTGCGGCGCCACGGTGGCGTCGACGCGGCCCTGGTTCAGCTCGATCAGTGTGTTGCGCCGCTGGGCTGCCGGTAGGTCGCGTAGGCGCAGCAACTTCGTGCGGCTGTTGGCCTGCAACTGCAGCAGCGACCCGTCATGCAGGCGCAGGCTCACGAAGCCCTGCGCGCCCACGTCCAGCGCGGCGCCCTCGCCCACCAGCGCGCCAATGCGCAGCGGCGCGCCGTCGGCATTCACCAGGCCGCGGACGTACTCGACCCGCGCGGGCGCGACGGCGCCCTTCATCAGCGCGGCAGGCAGCAGCAGACGCTGGCGCGGCTGAAGCCGGAATGGCCGTGCCAGCCGGTTGAGCCTGGCCACTTCGGGCCATTGGCGCGAGTCATCGAGCAGGCGCCCGGCGATCACGTAGAGCGACTCGCCCGGCTGCACCTCGTAGGGCACCGTCTCCTGGGCATGCGCGGAACCTGCTGCCAAGGCGGCAGCGGCCAAGATGCGCCTCATCATGCTGCCTGCTCTCCGGCCTGGGCCAAGGCCTCCAGCCGGTAGCCATGCCCGTAGACCGCCGCGAGCCGGTAGCCGCGCTCGGGCCGCAGGCCGAGCTTGCTGCGCACGGCGGACACATGGGTGTCGAGCGTGCGCGTCGGCACCTCGGCGTCATGGCCCCACACGGTCTGCATCAGGTAGGCGCGCGACAGCAACTGGCCCACCCGCAGGAACAGGCAGTGCACAAGCTCGAACTCGCGCTGCTTGAGCTCGATGGGCCGGCCCTGGTACAGCACCGTGCGCGAGGACGGCTGCAGCAGGAACTCGCCATGCTGCAGGCCGGCGTCCTTCTCCGGGTAGGCCCGGCGGAGCAAGGCCATCACACGGGCCTTCAGCTCGGCGCTGCGCACCGGCTTGGGCACATAGTCGTCCGCGCCGGCGCTGAGGGCCTGCACGACGTCACGCTCCTCGTCGCGATGGGTGACGAAGATGACCGGCGCAGTGATGCGGTGCCGGCCGCGCAGCGCGCGCAGCACGTCCAGGCCGGATGTGTCGGGCAACTCCCAGTCGATCAGGAACAGGTCGAAGGTGGCGTGCCGGGCCGCCTGCAGCAGGGCGTCGCCGCTGCTGAAGCGGTGGCAGGTGTAGCCCAGCGCACCGACCACGTGGGAAAGCAGGTCAAGCTGGTGGACATCGTCGTCAAGAACGGCGATCTGCATGGGTTCTCGTGGGGCGCAAAGCGGCGCATTGTCAACGACGGCGGGCGTGAGCCAGCGCCACGGGCGGCGGCGGCAGTGTGGGCTGCACGGGCATTACACGTCCCCCGGGACCCGCGACGACACCCGCAGCCCGTTGGAGCTGCCTCCGGCTGCCGAACATCTGCGCCGAGGCCGCCGAATAAACGCCCAGGCGGCAAGGGCAGCCAGGTACCGGTTGCGGCGCGATGACGGGCTAACGACCCCGTCAGCTGCCATCGTCTTTCCGGTCCGCATCGGCAAGCAGCGTTTCAATGACTTCCACTGTCACCGGTTTGATCAGGTGGCCATCGAAGCCGCTGCCGAGCGCGCGGCGGCGATCTTCCTCGCTCCCGTAGCCCGTAAGTGCGATCATTCGCGCGCCCGTCCCGAAGCGCCTGCGCCATTCGCGCGCGGTTTCATAGCCGTCCATGCCCGGCAAGCCGATGTCGAGAAAGACGAGATCGGGTGAGTTGCCGTCGGCCAGGTGAAGCGCCTGCGCGCCGTCGTGCGCGACGCTCACCTCGGCGCCCATCATGCGCAGCAAATCGGCAAGCGATTCAGCTGCATCGACGTTGTCATCCACGACGAGAACATGCAGCGACACGGCGGATCGCTGCGCTTCCGCCTGTGGCTCAGTTCGCGATGCCAGCTCAGATTCCACCAGCGGCAGGCTGACGATGAACTCGCTGCCATGTCCAGGTCCATCGCTTTGCGCCTGTACCTGGCCTCCGTGGAGTTCCACAAGGGTGCGCACCAGCGTCAGGCCGATCCCGAGCCCACCCGGGGCTCTGTCGAGGGACCCGGGGACTTGCCTGAACATCTCGAAGATGTCCTTGAGCATCTCGTGAGGTATTCCAACACCGTTGTCGCGAATGCTGACATGCACGACACCTTCCGCCCGTGACGCCTCGATGGCGATCCGGCCGCCGGGCTCCGTGTACTTGGCGGCGTTGTTCAGCAGGTTCGAAAACACCTGCACGAGGCGTACTCGGTCCCCGCTCACGTGAAACCCTGTTGGGCGCGCATCGCGCTCTACTGAATGGTGCCTGCTAACCACCAGCGGCCGCGTTGCCTCGATTGCGGCTGCCAGCACCTCGTCGAGCGGCAGCACCTCGCGTCGAAGCTCGATCAGCCCGCGGCTGACACGCGAGACGTCCAGTAGATCGTCCACGAGGTGGGTGAGCTGCTGCATCTGCCGGTTCATGATCTGAAGCTGCCGATCCCGCCGGACAACGTCGCCCGGCGGCAACCGTCCCAGGATGTCGATGCCGGTGAGCACGGGCGCCATGGGGTTCCGCAGCTCGTGCGCGAGCATGGCCAGAAATTCGTCCTTGTGCTGGTGTTCGATGCGAAGTTGTCGGTTCAGCTCGGCTGCCGCCGCCCGGGCGGCATCCAGCGCCGCGGCAAGTTGGTGCGCGCGCATCGCGGCCTGTCTCGCCTCAGCCGCTTCTGCGACGCCGATACGCAGGCCCTGCTGCGCGTGCAAGACTTCGGTGAGCAGCGGTAGCGCCTCCTGAAGCTGCATCGGAAAGTCGGGGGCACGAAGCTCGCCAAGCAGTACGAAGGCGCAGCCGTCCAGCGTCACCGCGCGGACGGCCCAGCGGTCGCCGAGCACCTCCACCTCGTCGGTCACGTCGGCCTCGTGCGCCAGGCGCTGCAGCAGCTCACGCCACGACGGCCCCGCCACGAGCGTCTTCGGCATGCCAGGCGCCGGCAGCATCACGTTCAGCGCCGGGTCCCGTACGAAAAGAAGCAGGTGCGCAGCGCCTACGGCTTTGGCGAGCGCCTGCGCGGCTCGATCGCGGCCGGCCTCCCGGGCCAGCGCGTCGATCAGCGGCCGCAGCGGCTGCGGCACGGGCTCATTCCGGCAGGACGCACACGACGGCGGTGCAGTTGTGGAAACCGCTGAACTGCCCCTCCGCCCGAGCGATTTGCCCGTAGGTATTGCAGCCGACAAAGCCCGCTGGTGTCAGCAGCTTTGAACAGGTCGCCAATTCGTCTTCGAAGGCCCGACCGAGGCGCAGGCGTGTGGCCACGCAGTCGAAGACGAAAGCAGCCGCCGGTTTGTGACCGGAGAGCCCACGCAGCGCAGACTCTGTGGCCTGACGCGCCGCCTGGACAGCCGATGCGGCACTGGTCGTCATGAAGTGGACGATGGCGCCTTCGGGGATGGCCGCTGCGCAGTGGATAGAGCCGTCCTCGCCGATGGCCAGCGGCACCCTCAACCGGAAACCTTCGGCGGAGCGGATGCCCAACACGTTGTGCAAGAAGAACGGCATGGGTTCTACCGTGTCGAAACCCTGGCTGGTTGCTCGGGCGTATTCCTTGACAACTTCCAGGGCAGGGGCGCCGTTCAACCCGATCAGCCGCGTGCCGTCGGCCTCGGTCACGCGCATGCCTTCGCCTGCAGGCTCCCACCCATGCGACACGCCGATGCCGATGGGTTTGGTGGAAAGGATTTCCAGCGTGGACACGGCGTTGCTGTAGGAGCGCGTGCCCGCAAAAACGTGAGTGGTATTGAAGCGGCCGTCATCGCCGGCGCCGCCCCCAAAGAAGCGGTAGTCGCCGCCAGTACGCATCGTGAGCTCTTCGACGAGCGCATCGGTATGCCCTGCCAAGGCGTCCGTCATCACCAATGCATTGCGATGCACGTCCGAGCCCTTCACAAGGCCTCGGAAGCCTTCGACCGCTTGTCGCGCTGCTTCGGCGGTGTCCTGTGTCACTCCTCGCCCAAGGCCGACCGTGAATTTCATGTCGCTGCTGCGGATGCCGAGTGCGGATACCTGTCCCTCGCCGCGCCCTTGATGGGTGAACTCCCCTGCGGAGGATGAGCCCGCAATCACCTGGGTGCCTGCCTCTCGTGACAGCGCATCCAGCACCAGGTCGTAGTCGTGCTCTGCCGAGGCAAAAACCACCACCGCGTCCGCTGGTTGCCCCGCGAAGCGTTCACGCAGGCTTCTGCCCAGTTCGACGCCAGCAGCATGGCTGTCGCGGATAGCGCTGAGGGCAATATGTGTTTCTGTCATACGGATTCCACTATGGCCGGCGAGTTTGTGTTCGGCATGTCGTATGCGGCGTAGGACGTGAGCGGGTTTACCCGAAACGGGACACCTGCGAACGACCGCAGGTGGCCGGCAGCGTGCGTCCGCTTCCTATGCTGTCGCGGACGCCCGACGCGGCAACCGTACTGACCGAACGACTGCTTTGTGAATATTCCCCGAGCTCAGGCTCGCGGCCAAGAACGTCATCCAAAGCCGGCCACTTCGGGCACCCAAAACGGTACCGCTAGACTGACCCGCGCATAAGAAGGGCCAAGACCCACCATGTACCTGCGCATCGCCACCGTACTGCTCACTCCTGCCTTCGCGCTAGCGCAGGTCCAGCCTCCCGACGTGCTGGAGCAGGCCTTGGTGAGCACCTTCAAGCGCGACAACGGCAACCTCGTGTGTCTTTCCACCCAGGGCACGCTCCAGAACCTGCGCGACGCCATGCAGCCTTACGTAAAGGGCGTGGACATCGCAAGCCCAGAGTCCTACCGCACCCTGGTGCTGGCCACTTACCTTGCTTTCCCCTGCCCGTTCTCGCCTAGGCGTTCCGAGCTCAGGCCGGCTCTGGCAGCTGACGTCATCGGCAGCTGGGTCTTTCCCGACGGATCTCTGAAGCTGCGTCACGGCCCGAAGTCTCCCGCGTGGCGCGCCGTGCCCGGCGTGGCGCCCATCAAGTGCGAGGGCGTGGCCTTCCACGAGGGTGGCGAATACCGCGTCACCCAGATTCGCGGCTCCGACGCCACCTGCCCCACTTTGGCGAGCATGGATGCCATGCGCGCGGTCGCGCCCCGTGTGCAGTCATGGTCACTGATGCAGAACGGCCGCATCCGCATCGACCGTACCGACGTGCCCGATGCGTTTGAGGAATGGGACGTGTTCGCCGTGCTGACGCCCTTCGAGTTCTTCGGCGTCAAGTTTGCCGTGGGAGATCTGGCCGCCTACCAGCGCAAGGGGCGTGGCAACGACATCAATGCGGCGCAGTCGTTCAGGCATCTGCAGCGGCTGAATTGAGCGATGAATGATCGCTTCAGGACGGCGAATCAGTCGAGGTCGAAGTCTGCATTGGGCACACTGCTGGCAGCCCACTCAACAGAGCGATGGGCGGCAATCGCTGCAAAAACCGAGCGTCAGCCCTGAAGATTTACTTCAGCTTTGGGCATGGGGAACAAGCATCGCCGACACGAGCCGTTGCCTCGCAGCGTCGGCCGGCCGGCCCAGTGCCCGATTTCAGTGGCGGTAGTCTTCTTCGCGCTGGTGTCGAACAGCACCCACGACCACGTCGTTGCCGACAATTTCGAACAGCACAACATAGCCCGCGCCGCCAAACGGCACGACCAATTCACGCGAGCGGCCATTCCCCAGCTCCGCCTTCCGGCAGGTGAAAGGCGACCAGGACAGCAGACGCATCCCCTCGCTGATCGCGTCGAGCGCGCGTTGAGGCGTCGTCCAATCCGGCGTTTCACTTGCGAGCTCACGTTCGATGGCGAAGTCCTCTAGGCGATGAAGGTCCGCAACCGCCTCGTCGAGCAGCGTGACGCTGTAGACCGGCTTCACCGGCCGGTGCGTTCTCCTGCTCGACGTTTCGCGTCGTCAAGGCGCCCCTGCAAACCGGCCATGACCTCATCGACCGTACGGCCGCCGCCTTCTTGCTTCCAACGCTCGATCGCCGCCTCACCGCGGTTGACGAACTCCGCCTGCACGCGGCGCCAGGCTGCGGCGGCAATGACCGCCTGCTCGATGAACTGGGTGAGCGACTCGCCCTCCCGCAAGACGGCTTCCACTTCGGCCCGAACTTCGGGCTCGACGCGGATGGGTGGAAAGGTGGCGGAGCGCATGCTCAAATGTATAGCAAACGTGCTACGCCGACAATCCGCATCCAAACTGCCGATGCGCGACTTCTATCGATTCGGACGGCCCGGACACAGGAGCAACGCGTGCAAGAGCTCGCGCTCCACAAGCCTCGCGTCGCGAGACGAGCGCCCGGCGAGAGCCAACAAGCATCTCGTCGACAGCAAGGGTGCCCCAACATCTCCAAGCGTCACGGCTCCACCGATACTTCGTCCACCCGACCAAGCAGCTGCGTGGATTTCCCCATGATGACTCCTGAAGAACGCGAGCGCGCCATCGCCCTGATGCAGCAGGCCTCGAACACCTTCTACCGCTCCGCGACGACCATCGGCAACCATCCCTTCATCGAGTTCGCCGGCCTGATGAATGAGTACATCAACGCCTGCCGGTCCGCCCATGCGCAAGGCATCGACTTCAGCGAATGCAACCGCCACTCCGGCCTGGCCCTGCCCCTGCATCCGGTGATGTCCGACTACCTGAACGAAAAGCTCGAGTGCATCTTTGCCGGGTCAAAGATCCTTGATGCCTCCGCGGCAAGCAGCCGATAAATCGAGATCACGTCTGGTCAGTGTTCGAGTTGGTGTCCGGCGCTACCGGGGGCAACGCGAGTGGGCTCTCATCGGCTTGCGAAGATTCGATCACAAACTTCATCGTGACGTCCCCAGCCCATATGCGTGCCAGGTCCACGATGCTGTCTTTGCCTCCGAGCTTGTTGGTAAGGAACACCACCTCCTGTCGGACGGTCAGGCGAGCGGTCCTGGCTCGGCGTCGCGTGGACGTGCTTCTGTCGGGCACGGGACGCCGGTTCGCCGCCACGTGGGCTACCAGGATGTGGCCAAGCGTGAGAGACCAATGACCTGGAGGTGGACTGGCAGACTGCAATGCGGCCGGGCAAACGCTTCGCGCTCGACCCGGCCCGTGAGGTGGCTCGGCCGCTGGTCATCGTGCGTGAACTCCGCCTGCACGGCGCGCAGCGGTTCGCCGGGCCGTGCGGACAGCGTGGCCCTAACGGCCGTGCGCCGAAGGCTTGCAACTGACGGCGCTGCACAGGATGAGGTCGCCGAAGCCATGAAAGATTTCACCCGTCATGGCGCAGAGCACAACGCACGAAGCCACACGGAGGCGGCGTCGCGTCAGGTGAGCCATCGCCGACTGGCGCTCGCGCTCGAGCAACCGGTCCGCCAGCACCTCGGTCGGCATGAGAGGAATGGGGCGCGATGCCGGGCCTTCCTCCTCGAGCGCCCTGCGGGCGTCTTCGAGCTTCACTTCGAACCTGATCTGCAACAGTAGCGCGCCAGCCGCCATAGCCGAGACGAGCGCCCCGCCCCGGTTGGCGATGTGCGGCTCATCCAGATGCCAGGCCAGCATCAGTGACGCCAGCAGCACCAGTACTACCATCGCTGCGAGGACGGCGGTAAGCTGGGCCGTCCTGTCACTGTTCAACATACAGGCTGAGCAGGTCGATGTGCGCCGGGTAGACCACCCGCTTGTCGGCGGTGCGACGCACCATGCCGAAGGCGCGGCTGAATACGGGGTGGAAGCAGTACTCACCGTCGGTCGCCAGGCCGAACGCGCCGTCGATGTTGAAGTGGAACTGCCCGTAACAGTAGCGGTCGCTGAGCTCGATGTCGTGGCTGTGAGTGCCGGACTGCGTGGTGGAGCGGCCCAGGATTCCCATCTTGAAGAGCACGTCCCAGATGGAGCCGATATCGTCCTCCACCTTGCGTGCGAAGCGCCCCTGAGCCTTGCGCAGCACCGAGTGGCTACAGATGGGGTCCAGGTCCGGCAGGATGGTGCGGCAGGCGGACAACAGCTTGGGGTACAGCTGCTCGTAAGGGTGCAGGATCTGCGCCGCGATAATGCGCTGGGAGTCCTTGACGCCTTCGCGCACTGCCTCGGCCGACACAGACGTGAAGACATGCTCGCGCCGGAAATGGAAGCTCAGCGTGCGGTTGAAGATGTCCAGGATGTGACGCGGCAGCAATTGCGTGTGCCGGATGATGTAGGCGAGGCTGTTCTCCTTTGTGCCCTGGGCGTTCTCGATCTCGAACGGCATGACCCGCCCGAAGAACGCCTGGATGTGCTCCCGGTGGGCGAAGTTGAAGTCCTTGCAGAAGGCATAGAGCTTCGGGTCGTGCAGTCGGGCGGACAGGCGCAGCCGGTGCGCCACCACGCGCAGCAGGTCGATGGGCTTCCAGCGGATGCGGAACGAGGACGCGAAGTCCTTCATCAGGTTAGTCGACGAGCTACTCATGAAATCCTCGACTTCCTCGGGCACGCAAAAGGTGACCTGGATGCGAGGCGAATCGTCGCTGACCTTGTTCAGCGCCTGGAACAGCCCTGCGAAGATGCGCGAGAAGGTGAGCTGACGTACCGGGTAGTGCTCCATTGAATCGAACAGGAAGTACAGCTTCGCGCCCCGATGATCCAGGTAGGCCATGACCGCGCGGCGGGCGCCCTCGAATGACTGCCGCGCGGCACGCTTGGCGTCGCCATTGAACGAGATGGTGGCGTTGACGTAGGCCGTCACGGGAGCCAGAAGCTCGCGGCTGTCTTGGTAGTGCGCACTGTCGTAGAAGTACTGAATCACCTCGTGCCACAGAATCTCGTGCCACAGCTCAACGAAATGCTCCGACGGCACCAGGTCGGAGATGAGATCGTCATTGGCGAACTGGCGGTGGACGTTCTGCACGATCTTGTGGAAGTGCTGCCAAGTCAGCACTGAGATGACGAAGTCCTGGCGCCGGCGGTGCCCGGCCTGCGCGGCGCCCTCCCGCATCGCCGCACTGCGCTGCATCTGCAGCCGCAGTTCGGTGATGAGCGCGGACTTTCCCGCGCCCTTGCGCCCCAGCAGCAGGGTATGCGGCTTGCTGGCGATCTCCTTGAAAGCCGTGACCTCGCCATCCACCAAGTCGTCGACGTACTCATCGATGATGCGCTCGTGCTGGATCGGGCCCAAAGGCTCGCTGACGGTGAGCAGAGTGGACAGATCGCTGTGCGTTGTCACCATGGATCCCCCGTCAGTGGCTTTGCTCCGCCTTTGTCCCCGCGGGCTGAGCCCCGTGATCGACGCGCCACAGAGCTGGCTGGTTTATAGGAGAAGTCGCGCGGACGAGCGTCCTCAATCCTGTGGAGCCGCCGTTTGATCGACGAGGGCACAACTGCCGCGGTGGTCAGCTATTGGCTAGATCATGCGGCTGGCGACTACCAGACGCTCAAGCGGCACAAGGACCGGTGCGAGGTCTACGTGGGCTGCTGCCGGTTTCGAGGACACCTTGTTAAGGTGGAATCCGAAACCGGAGGTGACCGCGCCGCTGCGGACAGCCCTAACCGACGCGTGTGGTAGTCACGCTAAAGTATCAGCACTGCGTGCCACGCCTACGCTGCCACCTCTTCTTGTGGGGTATTCCGTGGGGTTTTCTGGGGCTCTGGTTTGAGAAGCCTAGATCTGACAGCCACTTAGCGCCGGACTCGACGTTCAGGTGCAGAACATCGAGTAGCCGCAGGGCGTCGACCGACGCCATGCGACCGAGGCCCGAGCTGCGGCCCCCCCTGCCCGGCTTGCTAGAGTTGACGCCCTGCGCGCTGCCGCCTGGCCGCTGCGCGCAGTACGGATTTCCCATTCACCGGACCACGTTCATGACCGCCGAAAAGACCCAGATCGTTTACACCCTGACCGATGAAGCGCCCCGCCTGGCCACTGCCTCGCTGCTGCCGGTCGTCCAGCGTTTCGCGGCGCAAGCTGGGATCGATGTCGTCAGCAGCGACATCTCGGTGGCCGGTCGCATCCTGGGCCAGTTCCCCGAACGGCTGACCGAAGCGCAACGCGTGGCCGACAACCTGGCCGCGCTCGGCAAGCTCACGCTCAGGCCCGAGGCCAACATCATCAAGCTGCCCAACATCAGCGCGTCCGTGTCGCAGCTGAAGGCCGCCATCAAGGAACTGCAGGACAAGGGCTACAACATCCCCGACTTTCCCGAGAAGCCGGAGACGGACGAGGAGAAGGACATCCGCGCCCGCTACAACAAGTGCATCGGCTCGGCCGTGAACCCGGTGCTGCGCGAGGGTAACTCGGACCGCCGCGCGCCCAAGGCCGTGAAGGAATACGCCCGCAAGAACCCGCACCGCATGGACGAGTGGAGCCAGGCGTCGCGCTCGCACGTCTCGCACATGCACGACGGTGACTTCTATCACGGCGAAAAGTCCATGACGATGGACCGCGCCCGCGACGTGAAGATGGAACTCATCACCAAGAGCGGCAAGGCCATCGTGCTCAAGCCCAAGGTCTCGCTGCTGGACCGCGAGGTGATCGACTCGATGTTCATGAGCAAGAAGGCGCTGCTGGCCTTCTACGAAAAGGAGATCGAGGACGCGCGCAAGACCGGCGTGATGTTCTCGCTGCACGTCAAGGCCACGATGATGAAGGTGTCCCACCCCATCGTCTTCGGCCACTGCGTGCGCATCTTCTACCGCGAGGCGTTCGAGAAGCACGGCAAGCTGTTCGACGAGCTGGGCATCAACGTCAACAACGGCATGGTGGACCTCTACACCAAGATCGCCGCGCTGCCGCAGAGCAAGCAGGACGAGATCAAGCGCGACCTGCACGCCTGCCACGAGCACCGCCCCGAGCTGGCGATGGTGGACTCGGCCAAGGGCATCACCAACTTCCATTCGCCCAACGACGTCATCGTCGACGCGTCCATGCCCGCGATGATCCGCAGCGGCGGCAAGATGTACGGCGCCGACGGCCGCCTGAAGGACGTGAAGGCCGTGATGCCCGAGTCGACCTTCGCCCGCATTTACCAGGAGATCATCAACTTCTGCAAATGGCACGGCGCCTTCGACCCGCGCACGATGGGCACCGTGCCCAACGTCGGCCTGATGGCCCAGCAGGCCGAGGAATACGGCTCGCACGACAAGACCTTCGAGATCCCGGAAGACGGCGTGGCCAACATCACCGACCTCGCCACCGGCGAAGTGCTGATGAGCCAGAACGTAGAGCAAGGCGACATCTGGCGCATGTGCCAGTGCAAGGACGCCGCCATCCGCGACTGGGTGAAGCTGGCCGTCACGCGCGCCCGCAATTCCGGCATGCCGGTGGTGTTCTGGCTGGACGCCTACCGCCCGCACGAGGCGCAGCTCATCACCAAGGTCAAGATGTACCTGCATGAGCACGACACGACCGGCCTGGACATCCAGATCATGAGCCAGGTGCGCGCCATGCGTCACACGCTGGAGCGCGTCATCCGCGGTCTGGACACCATCAGCGCCACCGGCAACATCCTGCGCGACTACCTGACCGACCTGTTCCCCATCATGGAACTGGGTACCTCGGCCAAGATGCTGTCCATCGTGCCGCTGATGGCCGGCGGCGGCATGTACGAGACCGGCGCGGGCGGCTCGGCGCCCAAGCACGTGCAGCAACTGGTGGAAGAGAACCACCTGCGCTGGGATTCGCTGGGTGAGTTCCTGGCCCTGGCCGTCAGCCTGGAGGACGTGGGCATCAAGACCAACAACGCCAAGGCCAAGGTGCTGGCCAAGGCGCTCGATGCCGCCACCGGCAAGCTGCTGGACAACGGCAAGGGCCCCAGCTCCAAGACCGGCGAGATCGACAACCGCGGCAGCCACTTCTACCTGACGCTGTATTGGGCGCAGGCACTGGCCGAGCAGACCGACGACGCCGACCTGGCCGCGCGCTTCAAGCCGCTGGCTGAAGCGCTGGCGGCCAACGAGACCAAGATCGCCGCCGAGTTGAAGGACGTCCAGGGCCAACCGGTCGACATCGGCGGCTACTTCCTGCCCGACGAGGCCAAGCTGGACGCGGTCATGCGCCCCAGCGCGACGTTCAACGCCGCGCTGCAGTCGCTGGCGGCGTAAACCGGCGCCTGCAACGCAACAGGACGGGGCGCCGCGTGCGCCCCGTTTGCGTTTTCAGCCGGCCGTCTGCACCGGCTCCGGGGTGTAGCCCGCCTGCGTGATGGCGACGCTCAACTGTCCGGCGTCAGCCTCCGCCGGCTCCACGCACACCAGATGCCGCGCCAGGTCGATGCTCACGCGGGCGTCGGGGTCGACGGCCTTGAGCGCCTGGGCGATGGCGCTGACGCAGTGGCCACAGTTCATGTCGTCGACTTTGAAGGCAAGCATGGTTTGTATTCTCCGTGGCGGGTGTGCGATGCTCACTGTCAGACTTCCCACCGTGGGAAGGTCAAGGGACCGCCACTCATGAACATCGGCGAAGCAGCAAAAGCCTCGGGCGTATCGGCAAAGATGATCCGTCATTACGAAAGCGTCGGGCTGTTCCCCGAGGCCGCGCGGACGGAGGCGGGCTACCGGCAGTACAGCGACAAGGAAGTCAGCACGCTGCGCTTCATCCGCCAATCGCGCGACCTGGGTTTCTCCATCGAGCAGATCCGCGAATTGCTGGGGTTGTGGCTGGACCGGAAGCGGCCGAGCCGCCAGGTGCGAGCGCTGGCGCAAGCCCACATCCAGGAGCTGGACGAAAAGCTCAAGGAGCTGCAGGCGATGAAGGCCACCCTCGAGCACCTCGTGCGTTGCTGCCACGGCGATGACCGGCCTGACTGTCCCATCATCGAGACGCTGGCTGGCGGCACGTCGGTGCCGTTGCCGGCCGCGACTGGCAAGGCGATGGGACTGCGGCCGGGGCGGCACGCTTCGAAGCTCGGTTAGCCCGCGCAGCGTGAAGCCGGTTGCCCGCTTGACCTTGCCACCGGGACAAGGTTTAGGATGCACCCGCACCTCGCCGGCCCGCATCCCAGTGAAACCCGTCCGCATCTGCCTCCTGCTGTTGTTCGCCTTGCTGCTGCCCCTGCGGGGCGCCGTGGCGGCGGCCATGCTGTGTCCAGCGGGCGGCGCCGGCATGCACGGCGAGCTTGGCACGCAGCCACCGATGGATCACGCGCACCACGGGGCCGGCCATGCGCACGACGACTCGCACCACCCGGCGGGTACCGACAAGTGCACCCTGTGCGCCGCTTTCTGCTCCCTCACGCCCCTGCCGAGTGCCGCGCCGGCGCTGCCGGAGCCGCTGGGCCGCATCGCGGTCGGGCTCACCGACCACGCCGCGCCGCCGCCGGATTTCTTCTCCGACGGGCAGGAGCGCCCGCCCCGAACCTTCTGACCCACCGAGGCCTCCGCGGGAGGCCCGAACGGGCTCGTGCGTCCGCGTCGCGGATGGACACGGGCGTCTCCTGGCTGCGGGCCATGCCCAGCCACTGACTCAAAGGGTTTTGAATGATGAACCACCTCTTGCGCGGGCCTGCGCGCCTCGCCACCGCGGCGACCGCCGCGCTCGCCCTGTCGGGCTGCGCCTCCTTCTCGTCGGATGGCGGCGCGGGCCAGGTCTCCGAGTTGACTCGCGAGCGCACCGGCCACGCCGTCTCACCGCAGCGCAGCGGCGCCGATGTCGACGCCGCCGGCGCACGCATCGACGCGCTGCTCCAGCAACCGCTGACCGCCGATGCCGCGGTCGAGATCGCGCTGCTGGGCCACCGCGGCCTGCAGGCCAGCTTCGCGGCGCTGGGCATCGCCGAGGCCGACCGGGTTCGCGCCGGCCGGCTGGCCAATCCCAGCCTCGGCTTCGGGCGCCTCGGCGGCGCAGGCGTCGCCGAGATCGACCGGTCGGTGATGTTCAACCTGCTGGGCCTGCTGACGCTGCCGGTGGCCAGCGAAGTCGCGCAACGGCAGTTCGAGCAGGCGCAGTACCAGGCGGCGCTGGACGCGGTGGGCGTCGCCGCACAGGCGCGCAACGCCTTCTTCACCGCCGTGGCCGCGCAGGAGCTGGTGAAGTACCACGAGCAGGTCAAGGACGCGGCGGACGCCTCCAGCGAGCTGGCGCGGCGCATGCTGCAGGCCGGCAACTTCAGCCGGCTGGCGCAACTGCGGGAGCAGGCCTTCCAGGCCGACGCGACGGCGAACCTTGTGCGGGCGCGCCACCAGGCCGTGGCCGAACGCGAACGCCTGGTGCGGGCGCTGGGCCTGTCGGGTGGGCAGCTCGCCTTCCAGCTGCCGGGGCGCCTGCCGGACCTGCCCGCGGCCGCGCTCGAACCGCGCGACGCCGAACAGGCGGCCATCGACGCGCGCCTGGACGTGCGGATCGCCCGGCACCAGGCGGACGCCACGGCCAGGTCGCTGGGGCTGACGAAGGCGACGCGGTTCATCAACGTGCTGGAGGCCGGCTACGCCAACAAGAGCCAGACCGGTGAGGCGCGCCAGAACGGCTACCAGATCGAGCTGGAGCTGCCGCTGTTCGACTTCGGCGCGACGCGCGCCGCCCGCGCGGAGGCGACCTACATGCAGGCGGTGCACCATCTGGCCGACGTGGCCGTCCGGGCGCGCTCGGAAGTGCGCGAAGCGCACTCGGCCTACCGCACCGCCTATGACGTGGCCAGGCACTACCGCGACGACGTCGTGCCGCTGCGCCAGCGCATCTCCGAGGAGAACCTGCTGCGCTACAACGGCATGCTGGCCAGCGTGTTCGAGCTGCTGGCCGACGCGCGCGACCAGGTTGCCAGCGTGACGGCCGCCGTCGAGGCGCTGCGCGACTTCTGGGTCGCCGACACCCACCTGCAGACCGCCCTCACCGCCCGCTCGCCGGGCGACGCACCGGCCATCGTGCCGGGCAAGGCCGCCGCCCCGACGCCGGCCGGCCACTGAAGGAATCCGACATGACCCACCGCAGAACATTCTTCCGGGCGGCCGGCGCGACCCTGCTCGGTGCCGCAGCCGTCAGCCGCGCCGGCGCGGCCCTGCTGCCCGAGGCCGCCGTGCACACGGACGCAGCCACGCTGCCACCGCCCGCGCCGCCGAACGGGCGGCCCTTCAACCCCATCGTCACGCTCAACGGCTGGTCGCTGCCCTGGCGCATGAAGGACGGCGTCAAGGAATTCCACCTCGTCGCCGAGCCGGTGGTGCGCGAGATCGCCCCGGGCATGAAGGCCAACCTGTGGGGCTACAACGGCACCAGCCCCGGCCCGACCCTCGAGGCTGTCGAAGGCGACCGCGTCCGCATCTTCGTCACCAACAAGCTGCTCGAGGTCACCAGCGTCCACTGGCACGGCGTGCTGCTGCCGTCCGGCATGGACGGCGTGACGGGGCTCACCCAGCCGCCCATCGAGGTCGGCAAGACCTTCATGTACGAGTTCGTGCTGCAGCGCCCCGGCACGCACATGTACCACCCGCATGCCGACGAGATGGTGCAGATGGCGATGGGCATGATGGGCCTGTTCATCATCCACCCGAGGGACGTCCGCCAGCACCGCGTCGACCGCGACTTCGGCTTCATCCTGAACGCCTACGACATCGAGCCCGGCAGCGCCACGCCGCGGGTCAACACGATGCTGGACTTCAACCTGTGGACGTGGAACAGCCGCGCCTTCCCAGGCATCGACCCGTTCGTCGCCCGCACCGGCGAGCGCGTGCGCATCCGCGTCGGCAACCTGACGATGACCAACCACCCCATCCACATGCATGGGCCGCACTTCGAGGTGACCGGCACCGACGGCGGCTGGGTGCCCAAGAGCGCCCGCTGGCCGGAGGTGACGACGGATGTGGCCGTCGGCCAGATGCGCGCCTTCGAGTTCAACGCCATCGCGGGCGACTGGGCCATCCATTGCCACAAGTCCCACCACACGATGAACGCGATGGGCCACGGCGTGCCCACGATGATCGGCGTCGACCACCGCGACGTGGCCAAGAAGATCGCCAACCTGGTGCCCGGCTACATGGTCATGGGCGACAAGGGCATGCACGACATGGCTGAGATGGAGATGCCGCTACCGGACAACACACTGCCGATGATGACGGGCACAGGGCCGTTCGGACCGGTGGGCATGGGCGGCATGTTCAGCGTCGTGAAGGTCCGCGACGACATCGCGCGCGGCGATTTCAAGGATCCGGGCCCCTACCAGCATCCGCCCGGCACGCTGGCCAGCGAATACACCGGCGAGACGCCCACCGCCACCCGCGCCCCCGCGCCGCAAGGCGACGCCCGCACCCTGCAGGTTCGCAAGCCCAGCGGTCACGAAGGCCATTGAAGGAGCCCCTGATGAAGACATTCCATGCAGCGCTCGGCTTCGTTGCCGCGTTCGTCGTCCTGGCGACCCCGGCCCAGCCCACCACCGGCCCGGCCGCCCATCGCGCGCCGGCCGCTTCGGCGGCTGCCGCCCCGGCCAGCGACGGCGAGGTCCTCAAGGTCGACAAGGCCCAAGGCAAGCTCACACTCAAGCACGGCCCGCTCGCCAACCTCGACATGCCGGGCATGACGATGGTGTTCCGGGTCGCCAACCCCGGCATGCTCGAAAGCGTCAAGGCGGGCGACAAGGTGAAGTTCACGGCCGACAGGGTCAACGGCGCCTTCACCGTGACCGCCATCGAGATCGCCAGGTAGCGCCAGCAACAAGAAGGCCCCTCGCCTGTCGGGACGAGGGGCCCAGGATGCCGCGCCGGGCGACGACCGGACGCGTCACTCCATCTGGTCGATCATCACCTGGCCGAAGCCCGAGCAAGACACCTGCGTCGCGCCGTCCATCAGGCGGGCGAAGTCGTAGGTGACCTTCTTGCTCAGGATGGCCTTTTCCATCGAGCTGATGATCAGGTCGGCGGCTTCGGTCCAGCCCATGTGGCGCAGCATCATCTCGGCGGACAGGATCTCGGAACCCGGGTTCACGTAGTCCTTGCCGGCGTACTTGGGCGCCGTGCCGTGCGTGGCTTCGAACATCGCGATGGAGTCGCTCATGTTCGCGCCGGGTGCGATGCCGATGCCGCCGACCTGCGCGGCCAGCGCGTCGGAGATGTAGTCGCCGTTCAGGTTCAGCGTCGCGATGACGCTGTACTCGGCCGGGCGCAGGATGATCTGCTGCAGGAAGGCATCGGCGATGCTGTCCTTGATGGTGATGTCCTTGCCCGTCTTCGGGTTCTTGAACTTGCACCACGGGCCGCCGTCGATGGGCTCGGCGCCGAACTCCTTTTGCGCCAGCGCGTAGGCCCAGTCACGGAAGCCCCCTTCGGTGAACTTCATGATGTTGCCCTTGTGCACGATGGTCACGCTGGGCTTGTGGTTGTCGATGGCGTACTGGATGGCCTTGCGCACCAGGCGCTCCGTGCCTTCGCGCGACACCGGCTTCACGCCGATGCCCGACGTGTCCGGGAAGCGGATCTTCTTGACGCCCAGCTCGTCCTGCAGGAACTTGATGAGCTTCTTGGCCTTGTCGCTCTCGGCCTCGTACTCGATGCCGGCGTAGATGTCCTCCGAGTTCTCGCGGAAGATGACCATGTCGACCTTGTGCGGCTCCTTCACGGGGCTGGGCACGCCGGCGAAGTAGCGCACCGGGCGCAGGCAGACGTAGAGGTCGAGTTCCTGGCGCAGCGCCACATTCAACGAGCGGATGCCGCCGCCCACCGGCGTGGTCAGCGGGCCCTTGATGGAGACGACGTAGTCCTTCAGCACCCGCATCGTCTCTTCGGGCAGCCACACGTCCGGGCCATAGACCTTGGTGCTCTTCTCGCCGGCGTAGATCTCCATCCAGTGGATCTTCCTGGCGCCGCCGTAGGCCTTGGCCACGGCCGCATCGACCACCTTGAGCATGACCGGCGTGATGTCCAGGCCAGTGCCGTCACCTTCGATGTAGGGAATGATGGGCTGGTCGGGGACGTTCAGCGAGAAGTCGGCATTGACCGTGATCTTCTGGCCGCCTTCGGGCACATTGATGTGTTGGTACATGGCAGGGGGCTTTCGCGGGGGAAGCGGGGAAAAACGAACCCGGCGAGTTTATGGCGGCGTCAGCAGGCCAGCAGCAGTTGCTGCCACACCCCGTGGGCCAAGCCCCAGCCCGCGCCGGCGGCCAGGGCCAGGCCGGCCAGGCGCAACGCCAGCACCTCGCCGCCGGCACCACGCTTGAGCAGCCGCGCCCGCCACAGCGGCGCGATGACCAGGCCCGGCGTGCTGGCCAACGCGAAGCCGGCCATCGCCGCGCCGCCGCTGAGCGGCGAGCCCGACACGCCTGCCAGCAGCAGCGCCGCATGCAGCAGCCCGCAGGGCATGGCGACCCAGGCCATGCCGGTGGCGAAGGCGTGGCGGGGGTGGGGCCGCCAGTTCACGGCGCCCAGCCAGAGCGGCGCGCGGCCGCGCACCAGCAGCGTCAGCCCCAGCAGCAGCAGTGCTGCCTGCAACAGCGCCCAGGCGGGCTGCAGGAAGGCCAGGCCCTGCGACGCACGCGCCAATGCCTCGGCCGACGCGGCGGCCACCGCGCCGCCCGCGGCATAACCGATCAATCGACCGGCCAGCAGCCGCGCCGGTTGCCGGCCGCCCGCCAGCGCGCAAGGCGCGCTGCACATGGCCGCGCAATGCGGCGTGGCGGCCAGGCCCAGCAGCGTGGCAGATGCGATCAGCGCGCCGTCGAAGGACATCAGATGATCTTGGAGAAGCGCTCGCGGCTCACGTCGGCCTGCAGGTAGCGGTCGAACACCATCGCGATGGCGCGCACGAAATACCAGCCCAGCGGCGTGACCTGGATGGCCGCCGGCTCCAGCACCACCAGGCCCTGGCCGGCGAGCTGCGCCAGCCGCTCCAGCTCGGGCGCGAAGTAGGCCGGCACGTCCACCAGATAGGACGCGGCGATGGACTCGAACTCGACGCGACCCTGGCACATCAAGGCCATGATGACGGCGCGGCGCAGCAGGTCGTCGCGCGTCAGCGCCAGGCCGCGCTGCACGGGCAGCTGGCGCTGGTGCAGCGCGTCTTCGTACTCTTCCAGCGTCTTGGCGTTCTGCGCATAGGTGGCGCCGACGCGGCTGATGGCCGACACGCCGAGGCCGATCAGGTCGCAATCCGGCTGGGTGGAATAGCCCTGGAAGTTGCGGTGCAGCAGGCCCTGGCGCTTGGCGATGGCCAGCGGGTCGTCGGGCAGTGCGAAGTGGTCCATGCCGATGTAGGCATAGCCTTCCCCCAGCAGCGCGCTGATGGCGCCGGACAGCATGGCCAGCTTGTCCCCCGCCGGCGGCAGCAGCTCCGCCACGATGCGGCGCTGCGGCTTGAAGCGCTGCGGCAGGTGGGCATAGGCGTACATCGCGATGCGGTCGGGCCGCAGCCCGGCCACCTGGGCGATGGTGCGGGCGAAGCTCTGCGTCGTCTGCGCCGGCAGGCCGTAGATCAGGTCGACGCTCAGCGACGTGAAGCCCAGCCCGCGCGCCGCAAGCATCAGCGCGGCGACGGACTCGAACGGCTGCACGCGATGCACCGCCTTCTGCACGGCCGCGTCGAAGTCCTGCACGCCGAACGAGAGCCGGTTGAAGCCGAGCGACTTCAAGTGCGCCAGCCGCGCCGCGTCGACGGTGCGCGGGTCGAGCTCGATGGACAGCTCGGCGCCCGACAGCAGCCGGAAGCGCCGTCGCAACGCAGCCATCAGGCTGCCGAGCTCGGCGTCCGACAGGAAGGTGGGCGAGCCCCCGCCCAGGTGCAGCTGCGATACCGGCGCATGCCCGCCCAGCGCCCCGGCGACGAGGTCCATCTCGACCTCCAGCTGGTCCAGGTAGGGTTGGGCGCGTTCGTGGTGCTTGGTGATGACCTTGTTGCAGGCGCAGTAGTAGCAGAGCTGCTCGCAGAACGGCACATGCACGTAGACCGACAGCGGCTGGGCCGCGCCGCGCTGTGCCAGCGCCTGCAGGTGCTGGGGCGGCTGGTACGCCTCGACGAAGCGGTCCGCCGTCGGGTACGAGGTGTAGCGCGGCCCCGCCACGTCGTGGCGGCGCAGCAAGTCGGCGTCGAGCGGGCGGGCGGTCTCGGTCAGTGCAGCCATGCCGCCACTGTGCCGAGCGACCGCGGGCGCGGTTTTGATCCACGTCAAGCCGGCACAGCGCCGGCCAGCGAAGAATGCCTGACAGTTGATGCAAGCCAAGGCCGTCCATGCCGATTACCTCGCCGTTCGCCCCACCCGCGCGAACCTGTCCCGACATGCTGCCTGAGCCGCTCAAGGTCGCCTGCGCAAGCTGCAATCTGCGCGAACTCTGTCTGCCGGTAGGCCTGCATGCACGCGACCTGGCCCAGCTCGAAGGCCTGGTCGCCAAGCGCCGCAGCGTGCCACGCGGTGAACACCTGTTCCGCAACGGCGAGCGTTTCGAGGCGCTGTACGCGGTGCGCACCGGCTTCTTCAAGACCTGCGTCGGCAGCGAGGACGGGCGCGACCAGGTGACGGGCTTCCAGATGGCCGGCGAGTTGCTCGGCCTGGACGGCATCAGCAGCGACCACCACCACTGCGACGCCGTCGCGCTGGAGGACTCGTCGGTCTGCGTCATTCCCTACGACCAGCTGGAAGACCTGTCGCGCGAGTTCACCGTGCTGCAGCACTCCTTCCACAAGATCATGAGCCGCGAAATCGTGCGCGACCACGGCGTCATGCTGCTGCTGGGCAACATGCGCGCGGAGGAGCGGCTCGCGGCCTTCCTGCTGAACCTGACGCAGCGCCTGCAGGCCCGCGGTTTCTCGGCCTCCAGCCTGGTGCTGCGCATGACGCGCGAAGAGATTGGCAGCTACCTGGGCCTGAAGCTGGAAACCGTCAGCCGCACGTTCTCCAAGTTCCAGGAGGACGGGCTGATGGAGGTCAAGCAGCGCCAGCTGCGCATCCTCGACCACGAGGCCCTGCAGGCCCTGGTCAACGACAGCCACTGCTGACGCACGAAGGCCCCGCGAGCTTGCGCTCGCAGGGCCCTCGTGCGAGGCCTCGGGGCTCACACCCCGGAAGCCTCAGGCGCCGGATCAGCCAACCTTGATCTCGTTGCGCACTTCCTTCACGCCAGGCACGGCCTGCACCGCCTTCAGGGCCTTCTGAGCCAGGTCGGCGCTGGGCGCCGCGCCCTTGAGCACGATCACACCTGCGGCCGTGCTGCTCACCGTCAGGGGCAGCGTCTGCAGATCCTTGTCCTGTTGCAGTGCCGCCTGGGCCTTGCTCGTGATGGCCGCGTCGCCAGCGGTTTGTGCTTGCGCTACCTGTTCGGCCGGAGCGGGGGCCGGGGTGGCAGCGGGTGCGGGGTCGGCGGCGAAGGCACCGGTGGCGGCAGTCGCCATCAGGGCAGCGGACAGCAGTCGGGCGAAGGTGGATGTTTGTCGCATGCAGATCTCCTGAAGATGCGTGAATCAAGCGCGATGCCGAGTGGCATCACGGACAGGCTTAGCGCAAGGGCTGTGCCAGTTCTTGATTTCCTCGGCGAATCAACGACTTAGGCTGCAACAAACACCTGCAGGCATGGTTTGCACCCAGCCGCGACAGCGGTTTTGTCGCCGCATGGCGACACCCCGTCGCGGCACTTCGCTAAGTGCTTGATTCATCTGACAACTTCTTGTCGCCGGAAGCCGACGCCGCCGTTAGGGGGCCGGTGCGGAACAGCTGCGGGTCCAGGCCGTGCTTCTGCATCAGGCGGTAGAACTCGGTGCGGTTGCGGTCGGCCAGCCGTGCGGCCTCGGCGACGTGGCCGGACGTGAGCTTGAGCAGCTGGTTCAGGTACTCGCGCTCGAAGCGCTGCTTGGCATGCTGGTAGTTCAGCACGTCGGCGGCCGGCATCTGCAGCGCACGCTGCACCTGCGCCAGCGGCACCAGCGGCGCGGTCGCCAGCACGCAGACCTGCTCGACGACGTTGTAGAGCTGGCGTGCATTGCCGGGCCAGGGCGCCGTCACCAGCGCCTCCAGCGCGTCGGGCGCGAAGCCCCTGACCGGCTTGCGGTGGCGCCCGGCCAGCGTGGTCAGGAAGTGCTGGGCCAGCAGCGCAATGTCCTCGCGGCGCTCGGACAGCGGCGGCAGGCGCAGCTTGACGACATTGAGCCGGTAGTAGAGGTCGGGCCGGAACTGGCCCTCTGCCATCGCCAGCTCCAGGTCCCGGTGGGTGGCGGACAGCACGCGCACGTCCACCGGCAGCGCCTCGTTGCTGCCCACCGGGCGCACCATGCGCTCCTGCAGCACACGCAGCAGCTTGACCTGCAGCGCCAGCGGCATGTCGCCGATCTCGTCGAGGAACACGGTGCCGCCCTGCGCCGCCGGGATCAGGCCTTGCCGGTGACCCTGGGCGCCGGTGAACGCGCCTTTCACGTGGCCGAACAATTCGGACTCCAGCAGCGCCTCGGGAATGGCCCCGCAGTTCACCGCGATGAAGGGTTTGGCCGCACGCGGGCTGGCCTTGTGGATGGCGCGGGCCAGCAGCTCCTTGCCGGTGCCGCTGTCGCCGGTGATCAGCACGCTGGCATCCGTCGCCGCGACCAGCCGCGCTTCCGACAGCACCTCGGCCATGCGCGGGCTGCGGCTGATGATCTCGCTGCGCCAGGCGCCGTCGCCGCCCGCCGGCGCCGGGCCGGGCGCGTTGACGACCAGCGCCTGGTTGATCTTGGCCAGCAGCTCCTTGCCGTCGAACGGCTTGGTCAGGTAGGCATGGGCGCCGCGCGTCGTCGCCTCGACCGCATCCGGGATGTTGCCGTGCGCGGTCAGCAGGATGACGGGCAGCGACGGGTGGCTGGCGCGCACCTCGTCGAACAAGGCCAGCCCGTCCAGGCCGGGCAGGCGCACGTCGGTGATGATGAGGGACGGCAGCCGCACGGCCAGGTGGGCCAAGGCGGCCTCGGCGCTGGACACCGCCTGCACCGCGTGGCCGGCGGCGGTCAGCCGCATCGTCATCAGGCGCAGCAGGTCGGCGTCGTCGTCGACGAGCAGGATGGAGGCGGGTGTCGTCATGGCGGGGCACTCCTTCATCGTGACGTGCCCGCCTTGACGGGCAGCGTTTGCTCGATGGCCTTCAGCGCCTCGAGCTTTTCGTTGAGCTGCTCGTTGCGGCGCTGGCTGTCGCGCAGCTGCTGGCTCAGCCTGTCGACACTGTCCAGCAGCCGGCGTTGCTCGGCCAGCCGCGCGGCCAGCAGCGCCGCCAGGGCTTTCAGCGGCTCGGCCTGCGCGTCCGTCGCGTTGACCACGAGCTCCAGTTGCGCCGCGGCCTGGGCCAGTTCGGCGCTGCTGCGGCCCTGGCCCAGCAACAGCGCGCGGCGCATCGCCAATGCCGCGGGAGCGGCCGAGACGTCGACGGCCGGCGTGGGTTCGGCGGTGCCGCGCGCGCGCAGCTCGGTGGCATAGGCCAGCACGGCTCTGAGCTCGTCGGCCTCCGGTGGCGGTGGCGGCGCGGGTGGCTCGGGGCAGACCGGCTCGGCCGGCGGCGGGGGCGGCGCGGCGGGCGTCGGCACCGGCGTCTGGCAGGCCGCCAACAGCAGCACGAAGCAAATCTCAAACAGTCGTCGCATGGGGGAGTTCGATCCGGAAATGGGCGCCGCGGTCGCTCGGCAGCAGGCGGCAGCTGCCGCCATGCGCCTGAACGATCTCGCGCACGATGGACAGGCCGATGCCGCTGCCGCGGCGGGCACCGGGCGCCTGGTTGCGGCCCTGGTAGAAGGGGTCGAAGATGCGCTCGACATCCTCGGCCGCCACACCGGGGCCAGCGTCGATGCAGTCGATGCGCACCTTGCCGCCGCGCTGCTCCAGCGCCAGCGTGATGGTGCCGCCGGGCGGGCTGAAGCGCACGGCGTTGATCAGCAGGTTGGCCAGCACGACGCCCAGCTTCTCGCCGTCGACGAGGGCCGTGCAAGGCTCGCCGTCGACGCGCACCTGCAGCCCCCTGGCCTGCCACAGCAGCCGCTGGTCGTCCACGACGCGCTCGAGCAAGGCGCTCAAGTCGGCCGGCCGGCGCTGCAGCTGCTGCGAGTCCGAGGCCAGCGTCTGGTAGCGCAGCAGGTCCTCGATCTGGCCCTGCAGCGCCGCGCTGTTGTCGCCGAGGATGCGCACGATCTCGGTCTGGTCGGGCGTCAACGGCCCGGCCACGCCGTCGCGCAGCAGCGCCGCGCCTTCGCGGATGGAGGCCATGGGCGTCTTCAGCTCGTGCGAGATGTGGCGCACGAAGCGAGTCTTGTCGGACTCCAGCGTCGCCAGGCGCTGGCGCAGCCATTCCAGCTGGCGGCCAAGCCGGCGCAGGTCCGCCGGGCCGCGCACGAGGACCGGTTCGTCGAAGCGGTTGTCGCCCAGCCGGCCGATGGCCGCCTCGACATGGGCCAGCGGCCGCAGCAGCCAGTGGCCGAAGCTGAAGCCCAGCAGCACCGCCAGCGCGATGGCGCCCAGCACCAGCGCACTGATGAGGCGGCGCTGCTGCTCCAGCTCGGCCAGCACCGCGTCGCTGCGGCGGTCCATCGCCTGCTGGCTGTGCTCGGCCAGCGTCTCGTTGAGGCGGTGCAGCCGCGCGAACACCGGCGTCAGCCGCCGCAGTGCGCCCGGTCGGGCGCGGCCCGGGTTCTGCAGCACCTCCCAGGCAACGTCGGCCTGTGTCGCCCACTCGGCGAGCAGCTGCTGCGAGGCGCGATCGGGCAGCAACTCGGCCAACACCGACTGCGTGGCCTTGGCGTCCTGCCAGGCCGCTTCATAGCGGTCGCGCAGGCTGGTGTCGTCCAGCACCAGGAACTGGCGCGCACTGCGCTCCATCGCCACGGTGCGCTCGGCCAGGCGCTGGCCCTGCGCGGTCAAGGCCGCTGCGTCCTGCGAGGCCTGCCGGCCCTGTACGGCCACATGCTCCAGCGCCAGCATCGCCTGCGCTGCGGCGCCGCCCAGCAACGCGGTGATCAACAGGAAGGCGGCCAGCAGGCACTGGTGGAAGGACAGGCCGCGCAGGCGCTGCCAGGCCGAGTCGGGGGAAGGCGTGGGCTCGGTCTGAGGGGCGGCGGCGAGGGCGGGGTCCAGGGTGTGCGAAGGCATCGGTGGCAGGTGCCGCGCGGGGCGCTGCATGCTAGGACGCGATGCCACATGAACGCCCGCGGCGCCAGCCCGGTTTGCATCACGATGCAACCGCGCTGCCACGATCCGAAAAAACCACCTCGTGCTGCAGCGCACAAAACCGGGCGTAGGATGGCTTTCATGCGTCCCCAGATCCTGATCATCGGCTGCGGTTTCGGCGGCCTGGAGGCGGCGCGGGCCTTGCGGCGCGCCGATGTCGACATCACCCTCGTCGACAAGACCAACCACCACCTGTTCCAACCGCTGCTGTACCAGGTCGCGACGGCGGGGCTGTCGGCGCCGTCCATCGCGGCGCCGATACGCCATCTGTTCCGGCGCCAGCGCAACGTGACGACGCTGCTGGCCGAAATCGTCGCCATCGAGCCGCAGGCCCGCACCGTGACACTGAAGGACGGCGCGCAGCTGCACTGGGACCATCTCATCGTCGCCGCCGGCGCGACGCACAGCTACTTCGGCCGCGACGACTGGGCACCGTTCGCGCCGGGGCTGAAGACGCTGGAAGACGCCTTCGAGATCCGCCGCCGGGTGTTGATGGCGTTCGAGGCCGCCGAGCGGGAGGACGACCCGGCGCGCCGCGCGGCGCTGCTGCAGTTCGTCGTCGTTGGCGGTGGGCCGACGGGTGTCGAGCTGGCCGGCACTTTCGCCGAGATCGCGCGGCACACGCTGCCAGGCGAGTTCCGCCGCATCGACCCGCGCCAGGCGCGCGTGCTGCTCGTCGAAGGCGGCCCCCGCGTGCTGCAATCCATGCCCGAGGGCCTGAGCGAGCGCGCCCGCGAGCAGCTGGCGGCGCTCGGCGTGGAGGTCAAGGTCGGCGCACGCGTGACCGGCATCGACGCCGAGGGGCTGGACATCACCACCGCCACCGGCCCCGAGCGGCTGCTGAGCCGCTGCGTCGTCTGGGCCGCGGGCGTGGCGGCCTCGAAGCTGGGCCGCGCGCTGGCCGAAGCCACCGGCTGCACGCTGGACCGGGCCGGCCGCGTCGTCGTGGAGCCCGACCTGAGCCTGAAGGGCCACGCCGGCATCCAGGTCATCGGCGACCTGGCCGCCGCGCAAAGCCATGCGCCGGGCCGCGAGCCGAGGCCGGTGCCCGGCGTGTCGCCCGGCGCCAAACAGATGGGGCGCTGCGCCGCCGCCAACATCCTGCGCCGGCTGCGCGGCGAGGCGACGCAGGCCTTCCGCTACCGCGACTACGGCAACCTGGCCACCATCGGCCGCAACAGCGCGGTGGTGGACCTGGGCACGCCGGCGGGTGCGCTGCGGTTCTCAGGCTATCCGGCCTGGCTGTTCTGGCTGTTCGCCCACGTGTGGTTCCTGATCGGCTTCCGCAACCGCTTCGTCGTGCTGCTGGACTGGGCCTGGGCCTACTGGACCTATGACCGCAGCGCGCGCGTCGTGGCCGGCGCTGGGCTCGATGGGCTCAGCGGGGCCAGCCCGGCGCGTGACGGTCGGGCCGACGGTTGTCGTCCGGCAGGCTGACGAGCAGCAGCGCGAAGCTGCTGCCCAGCGCGGCCACGGCCCAGAAGATCAGGAAGCTGACGGTGTAGACGGCCTGTACCGACAGCTCCACTGGCGCCGCACCGAACCAGCGCAGTTCGCCCGGGTCGACGACGGCGAACACCAAGGCCTCCAGCACGCCGGCCGACAGGAAGGACGACCAGGCCACCGCCATCGCGAAGCGCGCGATGCGCGAGGGGCCGGGCGGGCCGTTCAAGGCTTGGCTCCCACCACGCCCTGCACGCCGGTCGCAGCGTGGTTGCGGGCGGTCACTGCGGGCACGTCGTCAGCGCTGGCGGACCGCCGCAGTGGTGGGTCGGGGTGGCGGATGGCCAGCGTCACCGTGACGATGCTGGCCAGGATGACGGCCACCGGGCCGGACACGACGAGCCAGACCATGGGCTCGCGCCAGGCGGAAGAGCGGGTTGTGGGCGTGAGTGTGGGCGTGGTCATGGGGGTTCTCCTGCCGCGTCATCGCGGCACGACGAAGGTGGATTTCTCGGTGACGCTCTCGCCGCTGGCGCTGCGCACCAGCCATCGCATGGGCTGGGCGCCGGGCTTGAGGTCCTGGGCCGCCTCCGGCGGCAGGCGCAGCGCCACCGTGACCCAGCGCGCCTCGGCCGGGCCGAGGGTGACGCTGGCCGCCTGGCTGAGCCGCAGGCCGGGCAGGCCGTCGGCCTCCACCTTGAGCTGCTGCGGCGCCTCGGTAGCGTTCATCAGCTGCAGGCGGTAGACGTTTTCGATCCAGCCGTCCTCGACCTGGCGGGCCAGCGTCGCGCGGTCGCGCACGACATCGACACGGAAGGCATGGCGGTTCGCCAGGCTCCACAGCACGCCGCTGCTCAGCACCAGCAGCAGCCCACCGTAGATCAGCACGCGCGGCCGGAAGATGCGCCGCCAGCGCTGGGCGCGCGTGAGCTGCCTGGCCATGCCGTTCTCGGTGTCGTAGCGGATCAAGCCATGGGGCGTGCCCATCTTGTCCATGACGCCGTCGCAGACGTCGATGCAGGCGGCGCAGCTGATGCACTCGTACTGCAGGCCGTTGCGGATGTCGATGCCGGTCGGGCAGACCTGCACACACAGGCCGCAGTCGATGCAGTCGCCCACGGCCTGGCTGCGCGCTTCGCTCTTCTTGTTGCGCAGCGCGTTGTGGCCGCGCGGCTCGCCGCGGGCGGGGTCGTAGCTGACGATCAGTGTGTCGCGGTCGAACATCGCGCTCTGGAAGCGCGCGTAAGGGCACATGTACTTGCAGACCTGCTCGCGCATGAAGCCCGCATTGCCGTAGGTGGCGAAGCCGTAGAACAGCACCCAGAAGGCTTCCCAAGGGCCGAACGAGAAGCTCATCAGCTCGCGGATGGGCGTGAAGTAGCCGACGAAGCTGAAGCCGGTGAACAGCGCCAGCGCGACCCACGCGGCCTGCTTGCCGCCCTTGCGCCAGAGCTTGTTCAGCGACCACGGTGCCTTGTCGAGCTTGAGCCGGGCGTTGCGGTCACCCTCGAACCAGCGCTCGATGAGCACGAACAGTTCGGTGTAGACCGTCTGCGGGCAGGCATAGCCGCACCACACCCGCCCGGCCACGGCGGTGAACAGGAACAGCCCGTAGGCTGACATCAGCAGCAGGGCCGTGAGGTACACGAAGTCCTGCGGGTACAGCACGAAGCCGAAGACGTAGAAGCGCCGCGCGGCGAGGTCGAACAGCACGGCCGGCCGGTCGCCCCAGGTCAGCCAGGGCAGGCCGTAGAAGACGAGCTGCGTCAGCGCCACGAGGGCCCAGCGCAGGTTCGTGAAGCGGCCCCGCACGCTGCGAGGGTGGATCTTGTCTTCCGACTTGTACAGGCGGATGACGGCTTCGGAATCGGCCATGGGTCAACTTACTGGGAGAGGCCCCAGACGTAGGCCGACAACACGCGGATCTGCTCGGGGGTGAGGCGCTCGCCGTGGGCCGGCATCTGGTTGTGCTTGCCGCCGTTGATCATCGCGATGACGGCCGGCTCGCCCCAGCCGTGCAGCCAGACCTTGTCGGAGAGGTTGGGCGCGCCGAGTGCCGGGTTGCCCTTGCCGCCCACGCCGTGGCAGGCCGCGCAGGCGCTGAACTTGGGCTTGCCGAGCTGCGCGAACAGCGGGTTGTGCGGGCTGCCGGACAGCGACAGCACGTAGTGCGCGACGTTGCGCACGTCCTCGCTGCTGCCGACCGCCGCGGCCATCGGGGGCATCTGGCCCTCGCGGCCCTTGGTGATGGTCTCGCCGATGGTCTCGAAGCTGCCGCCCCACAGCCAGTCCTTGTCGGTCAGGTTGGGGAAGCCCTTGGAGCCCTTGGCGTCGGAGCCATGGCACTGGGCGCAGTTGTTGGCGAACAGCCGCTCGCCGATGGCGTGGGCCTTGGGGTCCTTGGCGAGCTGCTCCGGCGCCATGCCGGTGAAGGCGGCATAGACGGGCGCCATCGCGGCACGCGCCTGCGCCACATCGTTGGCGTGCTCGTTGACGCTGGTCCAGCCCAGCTTGCCGGAGACGCTGCCCAGGCCCGGGTAGAGCGCCAGGTAGGCGCCGGCGAAGACCACCGTCAGCACGAACAGCACCATCCACCACAGCGGCAGCGGGTTGTTCAGCTCGCGCAGGTCCTCGTCCCAGATGTGGCCGGTCGTGTTGTCGGCCGCGGAGGGCTGGCGGCGGCTCGCGATGAGGAGCAGCACGATGCAGGCCAACAGGCCCAGCACGGTGGCGGCGGCGACGAAGACCGACCAGCCGTCATTGATGAAATCGCTCATTGCTCATCCCCTTGCAGAGGCAGCTCGGCCGCCGCGTCGAAGCGGCCGCGCCAGGCCCAGACGACGATGCCGAGGAAAACGGCCAGTGACACCAACGTCACCGCCACGCGCAGTTCATTGATTCCCACGGGAGGCCTCCTTGTTCTTCGATGCGCCGGCAGTGCCGAGCACTTGCAGATAGGCGATCAGGGCGTCCAGTTCGGTCTTGCCGGCGGCGGCCTCGACCGAACCCTTGATCTCGGCGTCGCTGTAGGGCGCGCCCAGCGTGCGCAGCGCGGTCATCTTGGCCGGCAGCGCGGCCGCGTCGACCGGCGCGTTCACCAGCCATGAGTAGGCCGGCATGTTGGACTCCGGCACCAGATCCCGCGGGTTGATCAGGTGGATGCGGTGCCAGTCGTCGCTGTACTTGCCGCCGACGCGATGCAGGTCCGGGCCGGTGCGCTTGCTGCCCCACTGGAACGGGTGGTCGTAGACGAACTCGCCAGCCTTGGAGTACTCGCCGTAGCGCAGCGTCTCGGCCAGCAACGGGCGGATCATCTGCGAGTGGCAGTTGTAGCAACCCTCGCGGACATAGATGTCGCGGCCGGCGACCTGCAGCGCCGTGTAGGGCTTCAGGCCGGGGGCGGCCTGCGTGGTCGAGCGCTGGAAGAACAGCGGCACGATCTCGACGAAGCCGCCGACGAAGACCGTCAACAGGACCAGCACGATCATCAGCAGGTTGCTGGTCTCGATGCGCTGGTGGCCGGTGACACGTTCAATGTTGTTGCTCATAAGGATTCCTCAGGCGTGGGCCAGCACGGCCGGGATGCGCACCTGCTGCGTCTTGCCCACCTGCATGGTCTTCACGACGTTCCAGGCCATGATCAACATGCCGCCCAGGTACAGCAGGCCACCGGTCAGGCGGATCACGTAGAACGGCCAGGTTGCCTTGACGCTCTCGACGAAGGTGTAGACCAGCGTGCCGTCCGGGTTGACCGCGCGCCACATCAGGCCCTGCATGACGCCCGCGATCCACATCGCGGCGATGTAGAGCACGATGCCCAGCGTCGAGATCCAGAAGTGCAGCTCGATGGCGCTCTTGGAGTACATCTCCGTGCGGCCGAACATGCGCGGGATCAGGTGGTACAGCGAGCCCATCGAGATCAGCCCCACCCAGCCCAGCGCGCCGGCATGCACGTGGCCGACCGTCCAGTCGGTGTAGTGCGACAGCGCGTTGACCGTCTTGATCGACATCAGCGGCCCCTCGAAGGTGGCCATGCCGTAGAACGACAGCGCGACGATGAGGAACTTCAGGATGGGGTCGTCGCGCAGCTTGTGCCAGGCACCCGACAGCGTCATGATGCCGTTGATCATGCCGCCCCAGCTGGGCGCCAGCAGCACCAGGCTGAACAACATGCCCACGCTTTGCGCCCAGTCGGGCAGTGCCGTGTAGTGCAGGTGGTGCGGGCCCGCCCACATGTAGGTGAAGATCAGCGCCCAGAAGTGGACGATGGACAGCCGGTAGCTGTAGACCGGCCGCTCGGCCTGCTTGGGGATGTAGTAATACATCATCCCGAGGAAGCCCGCGGTCAGGAAGAAGCCGACCGCGTTATGGCCGTACCACCACTGCACCATCGCGTCCTGCACGCCCGCGTAAGCCGAGTAGCTCTTCCAGAAGCTGACCGGCAACACCGCGCCGTTGACGATGTGCAGCAGCGCCACGGCCAGGATGAAGCCGCCGAAGAACCAGTTGGCGACGTAGATGTGGCGGATCTTGCGCCGCCCCACCGTGCCGAAGAAGACGATGGCGTAGGCCACCCAGGCCACCGTGATGAGCAGCGCGATGGGCCATTCCAGCTCGGCGTATTCCTTGCCGCGCGTGAGGCCCATGGGCAGCGTGACGGCCGCGCCGACGATGACCGCCTGCCAGGCCCAGAAATGGAACCAGGCCAGCTTGGGCGCGAACAGCCGCGTCTGGCCGGTGCGCTGCACGACGTGGTAGCTGGTCGCCATCAGCGTGCAGCCGCCGAACGCGAAGATCACCGCGTTGGTGTGCAGCGGCCGCAGGCGGCCGTAGCTGAGCCATGGGATGCCGAAGTTCAACTCCGGCCAGGCCAGCTGCGCGGCGATGAACACGCCCACCGCCATGCCCACCACACCCCAAAGCACGGCAGCCAGTGCGAATGCGCGCACCGGCCCGTCCTCGTATGTCGTTGCGCCCGGTGCTACCGGGGCTTTGTCGTTCGCCATCGCGACTCCTTCAGTCTGATGGAAACGATTCTTCTAGGTGGCGGTCCTAGGGGGCTTGATCCGCATCAAGCAGGATGCGTTCACCCTCGCCGTCGACGCCATCGAGTTGGCCGGAGTTCACGGCCCAGCCGAACACCGCCACGATGAGCAGCACCAGCACGACGGAAAAGGGGATGAGAAGGTAGAGGATGTCCATCAGCGGTTGAGTCGTTGCGCGTTGAGGACCACGAACAGCGAACTCGCCGCCATGCCGATGCCCGCCGCCAGCGGCGGCAGCCAGCCGGCCAGCGCCAGCGGCACGCAGGCGGCGTTGTAGAACGCGGCCCAGGCGAGGTTCTGGCGCAGCACGCGGCGCGTCTTCCTCGCCAGCGCCAGCGCCTGCGGCAGGGCCATCAGCCGGTCGGACACCAGCAGCGCATCCGCCGTGCTTCGGGCCAGCATGGCCCCCTGTCCCATCACGATGCGCACGTCGGCCGCGGCCAGCACCGGCGCATCGTTGATGCCATCGCCCACCATCAGCACGTGCTCGCCGTCGGCCTGCCAGCCGCGCACGGCAGCGAGCTTGGACGCCGGCGTGGCGCCAGCGCGCCAGTGGGTGATGTCCAGGGCGCCAGCCATGTGCGCGACGGCCGCGGGCTGGTCGCCCGACAGCAGGCGCACGCGCTGCCCCTGCGCCCGCAGCGCCTTGACGGCATCGGCAGCGTCGGCACGCGGCGCCTCGGCCAGGTCCAGCCACAGCACGCAGTCGCCGCAGCCGAAGGCCAGCCGCGCGGCCATGTCAGGCCGCTCGCTGACCCAGGCCGGCGCGCCCAGGCGCCACAGCCGCCCGGTCGCGTCGCGGGCCTCGATGCCGCGGCCCGCCAGCTCCCGCACATCGGCCCAGGCGCCGGCTGGCGTGCCGTCCGCCAGCGCCCGTGCATGCGGGTGTCGCGACAGCGCCGCCAGGCTGCGGGCCACGGCCAGCAGCGCATCGGCATCTGCGCCCTGGGCCCAATGCCGACGCAACTGCAGGCGGTCCTCGCTGAGCGTGCCGGTCTTGTCGAAGACGACGGTATCCACCGTGCACAACCGCTCCAGCGCCGACAGGTCGGCCAACAGCAGGCCGCGCCGCGCGAGCGCGCCGCTGGCGGTCAGCCACGCGGCCGGCGCGGCCAGCGTCAGCGCGCAGGGGCAGGTGACGATGAGCACCGCGACCGCGATGGCGACCGCACGCCCCGGCTCGATCCACCACCAGGCGATGCCCGCACCCAGCGCCAGCAGCAGCACGACCGCCGTGAACCCCGCCGCGACGCGATCGATCACGCCGCTGTCCATCGGCCTCTGGCTCTGGGCCTGCTGCATCAGCCGCACGATGCCTTGGGCCGTCGTGTCCGCACCGACGCGCTGCACACCGACGGTCAGCGAGCCGTCCAGGTTGATGCTGCCCGCCACGACCGCGTCGCCCACCGCCTTGGCCACCGGCGCCGATTCGCCCGTCAGCAGCGCCTCGTTGACCCAGCCCTGGCCTGCGAGCACGCAGCCGTCCGCCGCGAACGCCTCGCCGGCGGCGACCCGGATGCGGTCGCCCACGCGCAGCGCCTCGGGCGGCACGCGCTCGCTGCTGCCGTCGTCGCGCAGCCGCTCGGCCGCCATCGGCAGCGAACCCGCCACCGCTTCCAGCGCGTCGGCAGCGCGGTGCCGCGCGCCCAGCTCGAACCAGCGCGCCAGCAGCAGCAGCGCGACGAACATCGTCAGTGAATCGAAATAGACCTCGTGGCCCAGCGGCCCGGCGGGGTCGAACAGCGCCCCGGTGCTGGCCACGAACGTGACGGCGATACCCAGCGCCACCGGCACATCCATGCCCAGCCGCCCCGCGCGAAGCTGCCGCCACGCACCGCTGAAGAAGTGGCCGGCCGCGAAGACCATCACGGGCAGCGTCAGCACCCAGCAGCCCCAGCGCAGCAGACGGTCCAGGTCGCTCGACAGCTCACCCGCCTCGGCCACATAGGCCGGCGTCGCGAACATCATGACCTGCATCATCAGGAAGCCCGCCACGAACAGCCGCCACAGCGCCTGGCGCCGCTCCTGGCGGCGCAGTTCGCGCGCCGGCGCGGCGACGTCGGGGGTGGCGCGATAGCCGGCGGACTGCAGCGCCGCCAGCACGTCCGCCAGCGCCACGCGGGAAGGCCACCAGCGCAGCGCCAGCCGCGCCGACGCCGGGTTGACGCTCGCACCTTGCACGCCGGGCTGCTTCAGCAGCGCTGCCTCGATGATCCCGGCGCAGGCCGCGCAATGCATGCCGGCCACCTGGAACTGCGACGCCGCCACCCCGGCCGGGCCGTCGGGCCAGGTCGTGAAGGGGGCGAGAAGCTGCGCGTCGGCCTCAGCCACGTGCAAGCCAGAGGGTAGAGCGCTCACGCCGATAATCTAGGCCGCACCCCCTGCCCCGCCCATGACCTGCATCAAAGCAATCGCCTTCTCCGCGCTCCTCGTCGTGTCCGGATTCACGGCGGCCCAGGACGCGCCGCAGCAACTGCGCAGCATCCCGCTGACGGCCGGCATGCACGTCATCCAGGCGGAGGTCGCCGCCTCGCCCCAGGAGCGCGCCATCGGCCTGATGCACCGCAAGAGCATGCCCGCCAACAACGGCATGCTGTTCGTCTTCGAGAGCGCCGAGCCGCAATGCTTCTGGATGAAGAACACGCTGCTGCCGCTGTCCATTGCCTTCATCGACGACGCCGGCCAGGTCGTCAACACCGCCGACATGAAGCCGATGGACGAGACCTCGCACTGCTCCAGCAAGCCGGTGCGCTTCGCGCTGGAGATGAACCAGGGCTGGTTCGCCAAGCGCGGCGTCAAGGCGGGCAGCAAGATCAACGGCCAGCCCTGGCCGCGCTGACCCCTAGTTCAAACGACCTCTTCGGAATGCGTCTTGCATGGCGCAAGGCCTCCTTCAGCATTTCCAGGAGGCTTGCCCCATGTCGGATCTTTCAGAACCCGTCGGAGCGTCCGGCACGACGTTCTCCCATGTGAAGCCGGCCGACACGCCCTGGCGCAGCGACGGCCTCAGGGACTTCTTCCTCTACCGCGACCTGGGCATCGCCGAAGCCACCAACGGCCGCGTCATCGCGCACCTTGTGAAGGCGAACATGGCCCCCGAACAGGGCACCGGCTGGCACCGCCATGAAGCGGATTTCCAGATCGTGCTGATGACCAAGGGCTGGGCCAAGTTCATGTACGGCGACCAGGAGACGCTGGTCCAGGCCGGCGACTGCGTGCACCAACGCCCAGGCATCGTGCACTACCTGTTCGACTACTCGCCGGACATGGAATACCTGGAGATCGTCTCGCCCGCCGCCTTCAAGACGGTGGACGCGCCCGCGCCCTGCGACGTGCCGCTGCCCGCGCCTTGGGGTTGATCAGAAATCCATGTCCAGGAGCTCGATCTCCTCGGGCTCCTGCTTCGCCTCCCTGATCCAGGCCTGCATCTCCGGCATCGCCAGGATGGTGTCGCGGTAGGCCGCGCACGCGGGCGGCAACGGCACGTCGTAGGTGTGCAAGCGCGTCGCCACCGGCGCGAAGATCGCATCCGCCGCGCTGCGCTTCCGGCCGAACAGGAACGGGCCGCCGTAGCGGGCGAGGCAGTCGCTCCAGATCTCGACGATGCGTTCGATGTCGGGCTTGGCACCGGTCCAGACCTTGTGGCCCGGGAAGTGGCCCTTGAGGTTCATCGGCAGCGCGGCGCGCAGGTTGGCGAAGCCCGAGTTCATCTCGCCGCAGACGGCGCGCGCATGCGCCCGCGCGATGCGGTCGGCGGGCCACAGGCCGGCCTTGGGAAAGGCCTCGTTCAGCGTTTCGGCGATGGCCAGCGTGTTCCACACCGTCATGCCGTCGTGGCGCAGGCAGGGCACACGGATGGACGGCGCGAGCAGCAGCAGCTCCTTGCGCGCCTCCTCGTCGTCGGGCGGCACCATGACCTCGTCGAAGGTGAGGCCGGCGAAGCGCGCCAGCAGCCAGCCGCGCAGCGACCAGGACGAGTAGTTCTTGCTGCTCAGCGTCAGCGTGGCAGCCGGGGCGGCCTTGCTGCGCGTGCGGGCCATGGGCCGGGTCGGCGTGGCAACGGGCATGGGCGTCTCCTGGCGGTGTGTGTGCAGCACGGGACGCAAGCGCCATGCCACGCTGGCGCGCTCCTTGCGTCGCTGGGTACACCCCCGGGCTTAGCAGGAGCACCCATGTACCCCGCCTACCAGGCCCATGCCGACCTGCTGTGGCCGCTGCGCGCGGTCACCCGCCTGTCGCTGCCCTTACTGCAGGACCCCGGTATCGCCGCGGCCGGCTGGTTCCCCGCCAGCCAGCTGTCCGCCGCCGGCAAGGTGTTCGAGCTGGCGCAGATCACGCACAAGCGCCCGCCCTGGCGCATCGCCGAGGCGGGCAGCGGCGAGGAGCGCTGGCCCGTGACCGAGGAGGCGGTGCTGACGACGCCCTTCGCGACGCTGCTGCGCTTTCGCCGCGAGGGTGCGCCCGCCGCGCCCAAGGTGCTGGTCGTCGCGCCCATGTCCGGCCACTTCGCCACGCTGCTGCGCGACACCGTGTGCACGCTGCTGCAGGACCACGACGTCCACGTCACCGACTGGCACAACGTCCGCGATGTGCCGCTGCAGGCCGGCCGCTTCGGGCTGGACGAGTACACCCAGCACCTGATCGACTTCCTCGCCGCGATGGGCCCGGGCGCCCATGTCGTCGCCGTCTGCCAGCCCTGCGTCAGCGCGCTGGCCGCGGTCGCGCTGATGGCGGAGGACGACCACCCCGCCACGCCGGCCAGCCTGGCGCTGATGGCCGGCCCCATCGACTGCCGCGTCAACCCCACCGAGGTCAACAAGCTGGCGACCGGCAAGCCCATCGAGTGGTTCGCCAAGCACCTCATCAGCCACGTGCCGTGGCGGTACAGGGGCGCGGGGCGACGGGTCTACCCGGGCTTCGTGCAGCTGTCGGCCTTCATGAGCATGAACCAGGACCGGCACGCCAACGCCTTCAAGGACTACTACCGTCACCTCGTCGCCGACGAGTTCGACAAGGCCGAGGTCACGCGCATGTTCTACGAGGAGTACATGGCCGTGGCCGACCTCGCGGCGGACTTCTACCTGGAGACGGTGGAGCGTGTCTTCCAGACCTTCGACCTGCCGCGCGGCGAGTTGATGTTCAAGGGCCGCCGCGTGAACCCCGCGGCCATCCGCCGCACGGCGCTGCTGACCGTGGAGGGGGAGCGCGACGACATCTGCTCGGTGGGCCAGACGCTGGCGGCGCAAGACCTGGCCAGCAGCCTGAAGCTCTACCTGCGCACCCACTACATCCAACCCAACGTGGGCCACTACGGCGTATTCAGCGGGCGGCGCTGGCAGCACCAGGTCTACCCGCTCGTCAGGCGCGTGATCCAGGTGTCTCAGTAGGCCCCTCGTCCAGTCGCGCCCCGCTGAACGCGGGCGCAGCTGGCCGGTCCCCCCGAGGGGACGGCGATGCTCTCGGCATCGAGCCGAGAACATCGCCAACGCGGGCCGGCTAGGGAGCGGCCCGGCGCTCGGCCCGAAAACGCAGGGCAACAAAAAGGGCCGGCGTCGGCCGGCCCTTGTTCAAGTGCGATCCGTTCAGGCGAAATTGGCTTCAGCGAACTGCCAGTTCACCAGGTTCGACAGGAAGGTCTCGACGAACTTGGGGCGCAGGTTGCGGTAGTCTATGTAGTACGCGTGCTCCCACACGTCGACGGTCAGCAGGGCCTTGTCGGCACCGGTCAGCGGCGTGCCGGCGGCGCCGGTGTTGACGATGTCGACCGTGCCGTCGGCCTTCTTGACCAGCCAGGTCCAGCCCGAGCCGAAGTTGCCGACGGCGCTCTTGACGAAGGCTTCCTTGAAGGCGGCGTAGCTGCCCCACTTGGCGTTGATCGCATCGGCCAGCTTGCCGCCGGGCTCGCCGCCGCCTTGCGGCTTCATGCAGTTCCAGAAGAAGGTGTGGTTCCAGATCTGGGCGGCGTTGTTGTAGATCGGGCCCGGGTTCGGCGCCTTCTTGATGATCTCTTCCAGCGTCAGCGCCTCGTACTCGGTGCCCTTTTGCAGGTTGTTGAGGTTGACCACGTAGGCGTTGTGATGCTTGCCGTGGTGGAACTCGAGGGTTTCCTGGCTGTAGTGCGGGGCCAGCGAGTCGATCGGGTAGGGCAGCGGGGGCAGCGTGTGTTCCATCGTGGAGTCCTCAGTGTTGGGGGGAAGGGAAACCGGAAGATTGTAGGGAGCGGGGATCACCCCTGCGACGAAGGCAGTACCCCCAAGACGCGCAAGTCCAGGCTGCCATCGGCCAGCACGGCGCGCACCTCCGCGCCGGCCAGCAGGCCGTGCACGGAGGTCACCGCGCCACCCGCGCCGTCGTCCAGCCAGGCATAGCCGCGTGCCAGCACGTGGCGGGGGTCGAGGGCCTGCAGCCTGGCTTGCAACCCGTCCAGCCGCACGAGCTGGCGCCGCAGCATGTCGGCCCGGGCGCGGTCCAGCCGCTGAACCTGGTGCGCCAGGCGCTGGCGCTGCAGCTCGATGCGCCGGCCCGGCGCCGCGGCGGCGCGCTGGGCCAGCAGGTCGAGCAGGCGGCGCTGCCGGGCCAGCGCATCACTCGGCCGCGCCAGGCGCAGGGCGATCCGGTCCAGGCGTTGGGCGAGTGTCTGCAGGCGCTGCTCGGTGGCGCGCGCCAGATGCCGCTCCAGGCCGGCGAGCATCTGCAGCAGCGCCTCGCGCGACGGCGCCGCCAGCTCCGCGGCGGCCGTGGGCGTGGGCGCACGCAGGTCGGCGGCCAGGTCGCACAAGGTGATGTCGGTCTCGTGGCCGACGCCGCAGACCACCGGCAGCAGCGAGCCGGCGACGGCGCGCACGACCCGCTCGTCGTTGAAGGCCCACAGGTCCTCCAGCGAGCCGCCACCGCGCACCAGCAGCAGCAGGTCGACCTCGGCGCGCTGGTTGGCGATGCGCAGCGCGTTGACAAGGGCCGGCGGCGCCTCCGTGCCTTGCACCGGGCTGGGGTAGACGACGACCTCGACTTGCGGCGCGCGGCGCGCCAGCGCCGTCAGCACGTCGTGCAGCGCCGCGCCGGCCGTGGACGTGATGACGCCGATGCGCCGCGGCAACGTCGGCAGCGGGCGCTTGGCGTCCTCGTCGAACAGGCCTTCGGCAGCCAGCCGCGCGCGCAGCTTCAGGAACTGTTCGTACAGCGTGCCGGCACCGGCGCGGCGCATGGCCTCGACGATGAACTGCAGCTCGCCGCGCGGCTCGTACACGGCCACGCGGCCGCGCAGCTCGACCAGTGCGCCGTCGCCGGGCGTGAAGTCCAGCAGCACCGCCGCGCGGCGGAACATCGCGCAGCGCAGGCTGGCGGCCTGGCCGTCGGCGTCCTTCAAGCCGAAATAGCAGTGCCCGCTGGCCGCGCGCGTGAAGCCGGAAATCTCGCCACCCACCGCCACGACCGAAAAGCGCTCGGCCAGGCTCTGCGAGACGGCCTCAAGCAAGCCTGCCACGCCCCAGACACGACGGTTTGATGCGGCTTCGCGGCCTTCAATCACGCGCAAACCCAATGCCGGCGCGGGCCGGGAAGTCCACAGCCGCGCCAATGCTGGGCTGGCGGGCGATTTCGGCCCATCGCACCTGTCACGGCGCTGTCATGAGCACATAAGGCCTTGTTTTTCAATTCGATTTCCGCTGCTCAAACTTGAGGCAAGTTGTCCAAAGCCTTGATTTGACGGCCTCTGCGGGCCTGCGCCCCCGTGTTGCCCACAAAGTTGTCCACAGCTGCGGTGGATTGTGGGAACGCTTTCGTGGCGCCGGCCATCACCGGCGGGGCCTGGGGCTGCGGTCATAATCCCGCGCACTCCCGGCCGCCAGCGGCCATTTTTCGACGGGGACGAGACCTTGTTTTCGATCATACAAGCCGCCGGCTGGCCGATCTGGCCCTTGCTCCTGTGCTCCGTGGTGGCGCTGGCGCTGATCATCGAACGCCTGTCCAGCCTGCGCGCCAGCCGCATCCTGCCGCCGCGGCTGCTGGACGACGTCATCAACGTCAGCGCGCAGCAACTGCCTGCGCCCGACATGGTGGACCGCCTCGCCGAGAACTCCATCCTCGGTGAAGTGCTGGCCTCCGGCCTGCGCGCCGTCACGGCCGAGCCGCAGATGCCCGAGGGCAAGCTGCGCATGGTGTTCGAGTTCGCCGGCCGCCGCGCCGTGCATCAGCTCGAGCGCTACATGAACACGCTGGGCACCATCGCCACGGCCGCGCCGCTGCTGGGCCTGATGGGCACGGTGGTCGGCATGATCGAGATCTTCGGCAGCCAGACGCCCGGCGGCGGCAACCCCGCGCAGCTGGCGCATGGCATCTCCATCGCCCTCTACAACACCGCGTTCGGCCTGATGATCGCCATCCCCTCGCTGATGTTCCACCGCTACTTCCGCGGCCGCATCGAGGAGTACGTGCTGGAGCTGGAAGCCGCCGCCGACCGACTGCTGGGCCAGCTGCGCCGCTACACCGCCTGAACGGACGCCGAGCATCATGCGCTTCCGCCCCCCGCACAGCGAGCCGCCGGAGATCAACCTGATCCCCTTCATCGACGTGCTGCTGGTGATCCTGATCTTCCTGATGCTGTCGACGACGTATTCCAAGTTCACCGAGCTGCAGATCACGCTGCCCTCGGCCGACGCGGAGAAGTTGAAGGACCGGCCGCAGGAAGTCATCGTCGGCATCGCCGCCGATGGCCGCTTCGTCATCAACCGCCAGCCGGTGGAGGGCCGTTCGGTGGACATCCTCATCGGCGCGCTGCGACAGGCCTCGGGCGGCAACACGGAAGCGTCGCTGATCATCTCGGCCGACGCGGCCACGCCCCACCAGGCCGTCATCAACGTGATGGACGCCGCGCGCCGCGTCGGCCTGACGCGTGTCACCTTCGCCGCGCAGACCGACGCTCGCTGATCGACTCCAGCGGGAGTGGCTGAGCGGCGGCCCGCTGTCCGCGGCGCTGCTGCCGCTGAGCTGGCTCTATCGCGGCCTGCTGGCGCTGCGCAGCGTGGCCTACCGCGTCGGCCTCCAGCGTGTCGAGACACTGCCGGTGCCGGTCATCGTCGTCGGCAACTGGATCGTCGGCGGCGCCGGCAAGACACCCACGACGCTCGCCCTGCTGGAGCTGCTGCGCGCGCGTGGCCTGCGCGCCGGTGTGGTGTCGCGCGGCTACGGGCGCGAGGGCGACGCCATTCGCCTCGTCACGCAGGTGTCGACGGCCCGCGAGGTCGGCGACGAACCGCTGCTGATCCACCTGCGCGGCCGCGTGCCGGTGGCCGTCGGTCGCGACCGCGTCGCCGCAGCGCGGGCACTGCTGGCCGCCGAGCCGGGCCTGCAACTGCTGGTCAGCGACGATGGCCTGCAGCATTGGCGCCTGCCCCGGCAGCTGAGCCTGCTGGTCTTCGACGAACGCGGCCTGGGCAACGGCCGCCTGCTGCCGGCCGGCCCGCTGCGCCAGCCACCGACCCCGCTGGCGGCGGACCAGCTCGTGGTCTACAACGCCCCCCGCCCCAGCACCGCCCTGCCCGGTTTCGTCGCCGAACGCCGCCTGGCCGGGGCCGTGACGCTGGCCGACTGGTGGGCCGGCCAACCCGCGCAACTGGAGACGCTGCTCGCGTTGCGCGCGCGACCGGGCCTGCTGGCGGTTGCCGGCGTCGCCCGGCCGCAGCGCTTCTTCGGGATGCTGGCCGACCTGGGCCTGCGCGTGGACACGCTGGCGCTGCCGGACCATGCGGACTTCGCGGCGCTGCCCTGGCCGGCCGATGCGGCCGGCGTGCTGCTGACCGAGAAGGACGCCGTGAAGCTGCCGCCCGGGCGCGTCGGCGCCCTGCCCGTCTGGGTCGTGGCGCTAGACTTCGCGCCCGGTGCCGGCTTCGAGGCCGCGCTGGACGAACAACTGCACAAACTCTCCCTGCCCGCCCGATGGACCACCGCCTGATCGAAATGCTCGTCTGCCCGCTGTGCAAGGGGCCGCTGACGCTGCTGCGCGAAGGTGAGCTGCCGGCCCTGGCCTGCCGCGCCGACCGCCTGGCCTTCCCCATCCGCGACGGCATCCCGCTGATGCTGGAGAGCGAGGCCAAGCCCTGGGACCCCGAGGCGCCGACGCCGCCGGTCGAGCTGGCACCGTGAGCTTCACCGTCATCATCCCGGCGCGCCTGGCGTCGACGCGGCTGCCGAACAAGCCGCTGGCCGACATCGCCGGCCAGCCGATGATCGTGCGCGTCGCCCAGCGCGCGGCGCTGTCGGGTGCCGCCCAGGTCGTCGTGGCGACGGATGCGCCCGAGGTCGCAGCCGCCTGCGCGGCGCACGGCGTGCGCGCACTGATGACGCGGGCCGACCATCCGTCCGGCAGCGACCGACTCGCCGAGGCCGTCGAGCAGCTCCGCCTGGCCGACGACGCGGTGGTCGTCAACGTGCAGGGCGACGAGCCACTGATCGCACCGGCCATGATCGATGCCTGCGCGGCGACGCTGGAGGCGCAATTGGATTGCGTGATGGCCACCGTGGCCCACACGTTGACCGACGTTGCCGAGTTCTCGAACCCGAACGTCGTCAAGCTGGTGACGGACAAGGCCGGCCGGGCGCTGTACTTTTCGCGCGCGCCCATCGCCTGGTGGCGCGACGGCGCTGGCGCGCCGAACCAGGCGCTGCGCCATGTCGGCTTGTATGCCTACCGCGCCGGCTTCCTGCGCCGCTTCCCGACGCTGGCCGTCAGCCCGTTGGAGCAGATCGAGTCGCTGGAGCAGCTGCGGGTGCTGTGGCATGGGGAGCGTATCGCCGTGCACGTCAGCAACGAGCGCCCTGGCCCGGGCGTCGACACCCCGGACGACCTGGAGCGCGTGCGACGCCTGATCAAGGCCTGAAGCGGCACGGCACGTCAGGCCCCCGAAAGGCCGCGTGCGATACTCGACCGCTGACCTGATGCAGGACTTTTTCACAGTCCTGACGAGACGAGGAGACCCATGCGACTGATTCTTCTGGGCGCCCCTGGCGCCGGCAAAGGCACCCAAGCGGCCTTCATCTGCAAGCAATTCGGCATTCCGCAGATCTCCACCGGCGACATGCTGCGCGCGGCCATCAAGGCCGGCACGCCTCTCGGCCTGGCTGCCAAGGCCGTCATGGATTCAGGTGCTCTGGTCAGCGACGACATCATCATCGGCCTCGTCAAGGAACGCATCGCCCAGCCCGATTGCGCCAAGGGTTTCCTGTTCGACGGGTTTCCCCGCACCATCCCGCAGGCCGACGCCATGAAGGCCGCCGGCGTCAAGCTGGACTACGTGCTCGAGATCGACGTGCCTTTCGACGCCATCATCGAGCGCATGAGCGGGCGCCGTGTGCACGCCGCGTCGGGCCGCACCTATCACGTCAAGTTCAACCCACCCAAGGTTGCGGGCAAGGACGACGAGACCGGCGAGCCCTTGATCCAGCGTGACGACGACAAGGAAGACACCGTGCGCAAGCGCCTGGACGTCTACCAGGCGCAGACGCGGCCACTGGTCGACTACTACTCACAATGGGCCGCCACCGGCGATGCCAATGCCCCCAAGTACCGCCGCATCGAAGGCGTGGGCTCGGTGGACGACATCATGAAGAAGGCGCTGGCCGCACTGAGCTGAGCCGACTGACGCTACATCCAAGCCGCGGCGCCCAGGCCCCGCGGCTTTTTTGTCGGCCACAATTGACGTTCACGTCAATCAATCCCAGGAGATCCTCACCATGGAAATCGCAGGCAAGGTGTTCATCGTCACCGGCGGCGCCTCGGGCCTCGGCGAAGGCACGGCCCGCATGCTGGCCGGCCACGGCGCCAAGGTCGTCATCGCCGACCTGCAGGCCGAACGCGGCCAGGCACTGGCGGCCGAGATCGCCGGCGTCTTCGTCAAGTGCGACGTCAGCCAGGAGGCCGACGGCCAGGCCGCCGTCACCGCCGCGACCGGCATGGGCAAGCTGGTGGGTCTCGTCAACTGCGCCGGCATCGCGCCGGCGATCAAGACGGTCGGCAAGGAAGGCGCACACCCCCTTGCGAGCTTCACGAAAACGATCACGGTCAATCTGATCGGCACCTTCAACATGATCCGCCTCGCCGCCGAAGCGATGGCCAAGAACGAGCCGGAGCCGACCGGCGAGCGCGGCGTGTTGATTTCGACGGCGTCTGTGGCCGCCTATGACGGCCAGATCGGCCAGGCGGCCTATGCCGCATCCAAGGGCGGCGTGGTCGGCATGACGCTGCCGATCGCCCGCGACCTGGCCCGCAGCGGCATCCGCAACATGACCATCGCGCCGGGGATCTTCGGCACGCCGATGCTGTTCGGCATGCCTCAGGAGGTGCAGGATGCACTGGCCGCCAGCGTCCCCTTCCCCAGCCGCCTGGGCAAGCCGGAGGACTACGCCAAGCTGGTGCACCAGATCGTCACCAACGACATGCTCAACGGCGAAGTCATCCGCCTGGACGGCGCGATCCGCATGGCGCCGAAGTGATGCGGCAGTCGCCATGAAAAAAGGGCCTGGTTCGCACCAGGCCCTTTGCTTTGACGAAACTGCCAATCAGCGCTTGGCGCTGCGCGACTGGATGATCCACAGGCGAGCCAGATCGGCAGCGCCTTCATTGCCCTTGACGGACTTCCACGCGGCCTGCGCCTTGGCGCCGTCACCGGCCAGTTGATAGGCCAGACCGAGGTAGAGCTTGGCGTCTTCCGGGCGCTTCAGGTTGCCCTTGGCGATGCCCTGCTCGATCTGGGTGATGCCCTTCTTGGCATTGCCGCCGAAGGCATTGGCCAGGCCCAGCGTCACGAAGGCGTTGCCGTCCTTGGCGTCCTCGGCAGCCTTCTCGTTGGCCGCGGCATTGGCCTTGGCTTCGCCGATCTTCTTGACCATCAGGTCGGCCAGGCGCTTATGGCGGGCGCCCTCGGCACCTTGCCCCAGCACGCCCGCCGCCATGCCCTTGTCGACGACCTGCTTGCCTTCTTCCGGATAGCCGGCCTGGGCAGCCAGTTGGGCCATCTCCATGTAGTCTTCGGCGCCGCGCGACATGTTGCCGGTCGCCAAGCGCAGACGGTAGAGGTCGAGCGCATAGCGGCTGGTGTCGAAGCTCTTCTTCTGCGGCAGGCTGCCGAGGATCTGGGCCCACAGCTTGGGATCGGGGTAGAAGTTCAGCAGCTTCTCGGTCGCCACGCTCTCGGCATGGGCGTCGCCCTTCTTCTGCGCCGCGAACAGCAGCAGATTGAGCTTGTCCTTCGCGGGCGCGCGGCCGGCGCGCTCGTCGGCAGCGATCTCGTCCAGCGTGTCCTTGATGGTCGACGTCATGTCACCCGACAGGAACTGGGCGTTCTGCTGCACCTGCTTCATCGTGGCGCTGTTGCCGCCTTCCTTGAAGTAGCGCTGCGACCAGGTCAGGGCCTTGCCGTTGTCCTTGTTGCGCAGATAGGTGCCGGCGATGGCTTCCATGTATTGCAGCTGCTGGGCCTGCGACAGCTTGCCAGCGCCCTTCAGCACTTCGAACGAGCGGGCCATCGTGTCAGGCTCGTTGGCACCCATGGCGGCCGAGAAGCGCACGCCTTCGATGGCGTTGTTCTCGGCAGCCGTGCGCCCGCCGACAGCCTCTGCGTCGCGCAGCTTGCCGAGCGCGTCCTTGAACTTGCCCGCCTTGACCAGCTTGCTGGCCTCGGTCAGGGGCGTGCCCACTTCCTTGCGCACGCTTTCCTGCGCCGATGCTTGATTGAAGCCGAACTCGGCACCCGGCGCACCGTTCAGGGACAGGGCCAGAGCCCCAACGGCGACAGCCACCACGGTTTTCAAAGTCTTCAACTTGCTCTCCTGCAAAGCAAAAACGCGCCGCCCTTTCGGGCAGCGCGCATCAAAGTATCGCGTTCAGCGGTCCCGGGTACACGTCACTTGACGTATTGCTCGTTACCAACCATGCCCATCTTCTTGACGCTGTTGCGCTGGGCCGAGGCCATCACCGCAGCGACGACGCCATAGTCGACAAGCTTGTTCGGCTTGATGTGGATTTCCGGCTGATCGCTGATCGACATCGCACCGATCTCCTGCATCTTCGCGTTCACCGCGTCGAGGTTCGGCAACGCGGCTTCGTCCCAGTAGACCGTGCCGTCAAAGTCGATCATGACAGTGTGGACGATCGGCTCGGATGGCGGCGGTGTCGTGCTCGGCGGCGGCATGTCGAGGTTCACGGTGTGCAACTGGATCGGGATGGTGATGATGAGCATCACCAACAGCACCAGCATCACGTCGATCAGCGGCGTCGTGTTGACGTCCATCATGACTTCGGGTTCACCGTCGCCCGACGAGCTTCCAACGTTCATTCCCATATTCGACTCCTGGGATCAGCCGCCACGAGCCGGCGGCTCGGTGACGAAGTTGATCTTCATGATGCCTGCGCGCTGGCAGGCGAAGATCACGCGACCGACCGACTCATAGCGCGACTTGTCGTCGCCGCGGATGTGCACCTCGGGCTGCGGGTTCTTGACCGATTCCTTGCCGAGGCGCTTGACCAGCTCCTCCATGTCCGGAATCAGCTTGGTACCCCAATAGACGTCGCCGTCCTTGCTGACCGAGATTTCGATGTTTTCCGGCTTGGTGATGCGGACCTGGTTGGTCTCCTTGGGGAGATTCACCGCGATCGACTGCGTCACCACCGGCACGGTGATGAGGAAGATGATCAAGAGCACCAACATCACGTCCACGAGGGGCGTGGTGTTGATGGTCGAGACCACATCGTCCTCGCCGGAAGAAGATCCGACGTTCATGCCCATGGCATTGGCTCCTGTGAGCGGTTGCCGGGCTTAGCGCTTGGCGACCGAGCGGTTACCCATCAGCACGCCATGCAGGTCGCCCGCGAAGGAACGGACCTGGCTCATGACGCTCTTGTTGCGATTGACCAGCCAGTTGTAGCCCAGCACGGCCGGCACGGCGACGAACAGACCGATGGCGGTCATGATCAGCGCGGCGCCCACGGGGCCGGCCACCTTGTCGATGGAGGCCTGGCCGGCAAGACCGATGGCGGTCAGCGCGTTCAGGATGCCCCACACCGTGCCGAACAGGCCGATGAAGGGAGCGGTCGAACCGACGGTCGCCAGGAAGCCCAGGCCGGCGGAGATCTTGGAGTTGACGTCAGCGACGGCGCGGTCGACGTTCATCGTCACCCAGCTGCTGTGGTCGATGTTCTCGGTCAGAGCGCCTTCATGGTGCTCCGAAGCCTCGATGGCGGTGGTGGCGATGTAGCGGAAGGCGCTTTCTTCCTTCAGCGCGCGCACGCCGTCAGCCAGGCTGGGCTTCTTGAAGAACGTGGCACGGACTTCCTTGGCTTCCGAAGCCAGCTTGCTTGTGTCCCAGAGGCGCACGACCAGGATGTACCAGGAACCCATGGACATGATGCCCAGCAGAACCAGCACGAACTGGTCGACGATATTGCCGTGAGCCAGGATGTTCGTCAGGCTGTACGGGTTCTCAGCGGGCTTGGAGGCAGCGGCAGCCGGAGCGGCGGCGGCGTCAACCACGGCGGCCGAGGCAGCGTCGGCCGGCTTCTGATCTTGCGCGTGGGCAGGCGAAACGGCCAGGGTCGCGGCCATGGCGATGGCGGCAAGGAAGCCGGTGATGCGAGAAATCATGGAGTCAACTCCTAGGGAAAAATTCTGGTTTGTAACGTTCTGAGTGCGCCAGGCCGGCGCCGGGATTCGAGACAGGTCGCTTAGTCGATCTTGAACTGGAACTCCTGCTCGAACACGTGATCGCCCGGGCATTCGTAGGTGTCCTGCAGCGTCTGCGTGATCGCCTGAATCAGCGCGCGCTGTGCCTTGCGATCAACGCCGCCACGCAACGAGGTGACCTCGGCGGAAACGACGCGACCGGCCTTCACGGTCGCCACGGCCTTGAAGAGGGCCTCACCGCTCCAGTTGACCGACGGCAGTTCCGGTTTGCTCATCTTGGTGCAAACCATGCCGGCGGTGACCTTGCCGGCGGGCTTGGCGACGGGCGCCGGTGCGGGTGCAGCTGCCGGCGCCGGACGCGGAATGTCGGCAGCGGGCGGCGCGACCTGCGTCGACTGGATGGGCGGGGCCGGCGGCGCGGGTGCAGTCACCTGGAATTCAGGCGGCGGCACGAACGGCGGCGGCGGTGCCTTCAGGTCGGGCGGCGGCGGCACGACCTTCTCGGGCGGCGGCGGCGGCTTGACCTTCTCTTCGATCACCTTGACGTCGATGGGACCGGTGACCTTCTTGACGATGTCGCGAGCCAGGCCGCTGGCCAATGCATAGATGGCTACAACGTGGATCAGGACCACGATGCCGAAGCCCGTGAACCGCGACGCGCCCTGCTTCTCCTGCGCAAAATTCATGCGCGCTCCTTCTTGCAACTACAAATCACAGTCGATGACTCTCAGGAAAGCGGCCACTGGGACGGCGGAAGTTGCGCTCCTGCCGTGACTAACTCCCGAAGGGCGTGGATTCTAGATCGCGAAGAGAACGTTTCCGCCTCGTTGAAAACACGCAGTCCGCCGGGACATGTAAAGGCTCATGTACACCTGTTCCGGCCAAAAAAAACGCCCGGTGGCTGAGGCCGTCGGGCACGCGTTTCATCGCCACGAACCAGGTGAAGGAGACCCCACACCACCGGCCAATGCTGGCCATGCGGTCATCTTAGCCCCGCGTCTCTGAGCCCCTTCCTGGGGCTAACCCGGGCAAGCGGAACAGCGTGATTACACGCATCCGGACACAAAAAAGTGCGGCGTTAGGCACATTTGCCGGCGCTAGATGAGGAACCGGCCGGCATGGGTCGCCCTCAAGCTGCGATCAACCATCCTGTGATGGCTTGACGTTGGGCTTGTGCAAACGGCGGAACATAGGATACGAAATGGGTCTGTGGTACCGCAAACAGCGACAGCGAATTGAAGTGCGGGAAGAAGCTGTCTCGGACAGTTCCGTCGCGCTCGCTGAAATGCAGCAGGCCGCCCCAATCTGGCCGCCACTGTCGGGTCAGGTTGATGACGTACGCCAGGCGCCGGTTCTCCACGTCGACATGGTCGTCGTGCGCCAGCAGGAAGCTGCCCGGCGCGTACATAGTGGCCTGGGCGTACACCCGGTTGATCTCCTGAATGCCGGTGATGCGGCGCATCACGGACAGAAAGGCCTCGTCAGCCATCCAGCGGATGAAGCGTGCGAGCAGTCCGGTGTCGCCTCGCTGCAGCGCATCGGCAAGGGATTCAGTGAAGAACGAGAACTGGAACTCGTGGCGCGCAACATCGACGATGCCATCGATCAGGTAGGCACGCTCGCCGGCATCGAGCCCCCTGAGTTGATCCCCCGTCAGGCGTCGGTCCCCTTGTGTGTCGCGGTAGCACAGGCTCCAGTCGATGACCTCGACGGCGCGCGCCAGGGCGTCCGCCACGTCCGGCCTGAAAAAATCCCGGATCAGCAGGCGGCCGCCGCGGCTGAACTCTGCATTCAGCTGGCTCAGATCGAGGTTGGGATTGGTGTAGTCCATACGCAGGCAGCAGAACGAAAAGCAGGCCCGAAGGCCTGCTGGATTGTGTTCGCCCGACGGCGATCAGAACTTGTAGTTGACCCGCACGTAGAAGCTGCGGCCCTTGACGTCGGCATAGGTCGGGTCAAAACCCACCTGGAAGTAGTCTTCCTGCACTGTCACGGGCGGCTTCTTGTCGAGCAGGTTCAGGACGCCTGCCGTAAGGACCAGGTTCTTGACACCCTTGTACTGGCCCTGAAGGCTCCACAAGTCGTACTTGGGCACATGACGCACTTCGTCATAGTCGCGATAACCGCTCTGACGGAAGTAGCGCACGCCGGCCGCCCAGGCGTTGGTGTCCCAGTCGAGGCTGATGTTCTGCTTGACGCGCACCACCGGACCACCCCGCAGGTACTTGCCCAGCGTGTCTTCGACCTCACCGGTCACGACATTGGTTTCGCTGCTCTTCGTAACGACCGTGGCTTCCCAGCCCGGCGTGAAGCTGCCCATGGCGGTCTGGAAACGATAGCGGGCCGACAGGTCAAAGCCCGACACCTTGGCCTGGCCGACGTTCTCGAGCGACGCTTCGACATGATCGAGATAGCCTTGGGCGTTCTTGACAAGGCGGTTGGCATAGACCGACGAACTGGTCGTCGGGCCGGTCTGATTTTTGAACCAGTCTTTGAGGATGTCGTCCCCCGTCAGCGTCTTGATGCCGTTCGTGATCTCGATGTTGAAGTAGCCTACCTCCATCGACAGATCCTTGATCGGTTCGAAGACGACGCCGAGGGTGGCGGTCTTGGACTTCTCAGGCTTCAGGTTGCGGTTGCTGTTGTTGATCGCCGTCAGCTGCGTGTTGCAGTAATTCGGGTTTCCGACATTCGCGCACCCGACGAGAGAGTCGTAGTACGGATCGGTGAAATTGCCGCCCGTGTTGGTGCCGGCCGAAGGCGCGTAGAGGTTGTCCAGCGCCGGTGCGCGGAAGCCTCTGCCCACGGAACCGCGAACCAGCAGTTCTTTCGTGGGCGTCCAGCGAATGCTGAACTTGGGGCTGGTGGACGACAGGTTGGGCGAGCTGAAGGCGCCGTCGCGGGATTCACCCTTGGTGCCGGTGTAGCGGTCCGCGCGCACGGCCGCATTCAACTCCAGGTTCTTGATGACCGGCATGATCAGCTCGGCATAGACACCCATGGTCTTGCGCTCGCCGCGCACCTTGCCGGCGTTGCCGGAGCCGCCCACGATGTCTCCCGAGCCGGCGATGTCGGAGTAGCCGTCCAGGTACTCTTCCTTGCGCAGGTCCAGGCCCGCAGCCATGGCGGCATTGCCACCGGCCATCGCGAACAGCTCACGCGACAGCGAGAAGTCAAAGGCGTCCAGCGTCGTCTTGGAGGAGCGGTTGTTGCCGGACAGCTCGGCTTCCTTCAACAGGGCCAGACCCGTCGCATCGTTGGGACCGAAGGGATTGACGTTGCCGGTCTTCAGCACGCGCACCAACTGCGTGTCCGAGAAGTTGCCCGTCAGGAAATCTTCGCTCGCCTTGGACGTGGCCCGCATCAGGCCAATCTTGTAGTCCCAACCCGCCATCGTGCCCTCGGCGCCGACGAGGGCACGGGTCATGTCGTTGGTCACCTTGGTCAGGCGCTGGCCACCGTCGACCATGCGCCAGGCGATGACGAGGTCGCCGCGATAGCCGGCGCTGCTGGATGCATCCACGGCAGCGGTGGGGTAGTACTTGCCGCCGGCAGGGTAGAGGTAGTCGTCACGGCCCGTGGTGCTGGAGGGCGTCTGCGACGACCCCAGCGTGATCTCGTTCTTCGAATACGAGAGCTCGGCGAACAGCTGGTGGTCGGAACTCAGTTCCGCCGTGCCGCGCAGCAGGGCGCCAAAACGCGAGGACGCCGGGACGATGTCGATCTTGCTCGTGTAGTCGTAGCGGCAGTTGGAGGCGCCGCCATAGCTGTCCGGCGGCCTGCAGTTGGGGAAACCGGCGACGCCGGGGATGTAGTCCCCGGTGACGGCATTGAAGGCATTGGCCGGGAAGGTGTTGCCCGAATCCTTCACCACGCCGATGTCCGGGCGATTGCCGGTCTTGGCGAAGTCGCGGTCCGCCGCGTGGATGACGTCGTACTCCTGGAAGCTGAAGGTGCCCAGGATGTTGAACTTGTCCTTGGCCAGGTCGCCGAAGCCGATGCCGCCTTGTGCCGAAGCGACCTTGCCGCCGATGCCTTGGGGCTGCTCGTAACCCGCCGTAACTTCACCACCGCGGAAGTCCTTGCGGGTGATGAAGTTGATGACGCCGCCAATGGCATCGGAGCCATAAGTCGAGGAAGCACCGTCGCGCAGGATCTCGATCCGCTCGATGGCCGCCAGGGGGATGGCGTTCAAGTCGACGCCCGCGCCGGCAAAGGGGTAGATCGCAAGGCGACGACCGTTCAGCAGCACCAGCGTGCGCTCGCGGCCCAGGCCGCGCAGCGAGGCGCCCGTCTGACCGGTTGCGGCCGAGTCACCAATTGACTCGCCGAGCGAGCGGCCACCACCGTTGTTGGAGCTCAAGCGGTCCACGAGTTCCTGTACGTTGGACGCGCCGGACTTGTCAATGGACTCGCGCGTGACGATGGTCAGGGGCACCGCGGTTTCAGCGTCGATGCGCTTGATGCTGGAGCCGGTGATCTCGATGCGCTCGAGCTTTTGCGCCTCCTGGGCCAGCGCGCTGGTAGCGGCCAAAGCCAGGACGGCGCCCGTGATGGTGGTCTTTTTGAACATTGAAACTCCTGTTGTGAGCGTGGGCCGCCGTGACATCCAGCGGGGCTGGCCGGGGTGGGGCCAATCCTTGATCCGAGCGATTGGCTCGGATGTGGGGGTGCCAGAAGTTTGTGCGGTCGCAACATGGCAACGGCCCCCTGAAAGCCCCTAGGCCGCTGGCGAGGAGAGCCAAGTCATTGATCCGAAAAGGAAAATGCCCGGACCGCCCCCTAGAGTCGAAGCCGCGCCGTTGCCGCGGCGCGACGGGATCAACGCATGGGGACCGTCAGGCGCGGCACCGCCGCGAGCAGGTTTTGCGTGAAGCTGTCGCGAGGCTGTCGAAGCACCGTCTGGCAATTGCCCTGCTCGACGATTCGCCCCGCCCGCATGACGGCGATGTCGTCGGCGATGTACTCGACCACGCCGATGTTGTGCGTGATGAACAGAAAAGCCAGACCCTGCTCGCGCTGCAGTTCGCGTAACAGGTTCAGGATCTGCGCCTGCACCGACACGTCAAGCGCCGAGGTCGGCTCGTCGCAGACGATGAGCCGCGGTTCGACAGCCAGCGCCCGGGCGATGGCGATGCGCTGGCGCTGGCCGCCGGAGAACTCGTGCGGCCAGCGTTGCAGGGCGTCGCGGCGCAGGCCGACCTGATCGACCAGCGCATGCAGCCGGTCGCGGCGCGCGCCTGCGTCGAGGTCGGGACGCAGCGCGATCAGGCCCTCCTCCAGCACCTCGGCGACACGCATACGCGGGTTCAGCGAGGCGAACGGGTCCTGGAAGATGATCTGGACGCTGCGGCGCGCCTCGACCAGGGCCGCACCGGTCAGCTGGAACAGGTCCTGGCCCTCGAACAAGGCCTGGCCACTGATCTGGGCCTGGCGGCGCAGCAACTGGACGATGGCCTTGCCAGAGGTCGTCTTGCCGCAGCCAGACTCTCCCACCAAGGCCAGCGTGCGGCCGGCGTGAAGCTGGAAGCTGATGCCGTCGACCGCATCGAAGTGCCGTGGGCCACGGTGCAGCAGCGGCGCCTTCAGCGCGAAGCGCACACGCAGGTCGCGCACGTCGAGCAGTGGTGCGCCCTGCCCCGCCGGCACGGGAGGCAGCAGCTTGGGCACCACCGCCTGCCGCGGCAAGGCGTCGCCTGGCTGGCTGTAGAGCAAGCAGCGCACCTGGTGCTGCGGGCCCTCATCGGTGAGCTCGGGCAACGTGCTGGCGCAATGCACCATGGCCTTGTCGCAGCGCGGCCAGAAGCGACAGCCCGCGAAGTCCAGCCACAGCGGTGGCACGGTGCCGGCGATCGCCGCCAGCGGCTCGCCGCGGCGGGCCGCGTCGGGCAAAGCCTGCAGCAGCAGACGGGCATAGGGATGCTTGGGATGGGCGAAGAACTCGGCCGCCGGTGCCACTTCGATGATCTGGCCCGCATACATCAGCGCGACGCGGTGCGCCATGCCGCTGACCACTGCGAGATCGTGCGTGATGAGCAGCACGCCGAGCCGGCGTTCGCGCTGCAGGTCGCGGATGAGGTCGAGGATCTGCGCCTGGATGGTCACGTCCAGCGCCGTGGTCGGCTCGTCGGCGATCAGGTAATCGGGTTCGGCCGCAAGCGCGATGGCGATCATCACGCGCTGCTTCTGGCCGCCGGAGAGCCGGAAGGGGTAGTCGTCGATGCGCCGCTGCGGCTCGGGAATGCCCACGCGCGCCAGCCAGTCGAGGGCCTTGGCGCGGGCGGCCTTGCCGCGCAGTTCGGTATGCGCCTCGATGACCTCGACGATCTGGTCGCCGACGCGCATGACCGGGTTCAGGCTGGTCGACGGCTCCTGGAAGATCATCGAGACCCGGCCGCCGCGCACGTCGCGCATGCGGCGTTCGGGCAGCGCCAGCAGGTCCTCGCCGTCCAGCCGCACGGCGCCGCTGGCGACGCGGCCGTTCTCGGGCAGCAGGCGCATCAGGGCCAGCGCCGTCATGCTCTTGCCGCAGCCGCTCTCGCCGACCAGCGCGAAGGTTTCGCCGCGCGAAAGGCTCAGGTGCATGCCGTCGATGGCGCGCACCAGGCCCGCGTCCGCGTCCAACTGCACCCGCAGGTTGTCGACCTCAAGCATCGACTGCTCCCCGGCGCTGGAAGACGCGCGGCCGCGTCGAGCGGGCCTTGGGGTCGAAGGCATCGCGCACGCCGTCGGCGAACAGGTTGGCGGCCAGCACCAGGCCGACCATGAAGCCGAATGCGGCGGCGAAGCTCCACCAGACGACCGGGTCGCGCGACATCTCCGATCGGGCCAGGTTGATCATGCTGCCAAAGCTGTTCATGACCGGGTCGACGCCGACGCCGACATAGGTGAGCACCGCCTCGTACAGGATCAGTTCGGAGAAGCTCAGCACGACGGTGATCAGCACCAGGTGCATCACGTTCGGCACGATGTGCCGGGCCATGATGCGCAGGTCGCCGACGCCGAAGGCGGTGGCCGCCTGCACGTAGTCCAGTTCGCGCAACTTCAGCGTTTCGGCGCGCACCAGCCGGCACAGGCCGGCCCATCCCGTCAGGCCGAGGATGAGGCAGAGCATCAGCATCTTCACATCCGAGCGCTCGACCGCGGTCTCGAACAGCTCCGGGTTCTTGTCGAAGAACACCTGCACCATCAGCACGCAGGCGGCGATCAGCAGCACGTTGGGCACCGAGCTCAGCGTCGTGTAGAGGTACTGGATGGCCTCGTCGACCCAGCCCTTGTAGTAGCCGGCCAGCACGCCCAGCAGCAGCGCCAGCGGCAGCGTGGCCAGCGTGGACAGCGCACCGATGACGAAGGCGGTGCGCACGCTCTTGAGCGCCTGCACGAGCACGTCGTTGCCGGTGCGGTCGGTGCCGAACACGTGGTAGTTCGGCATCAGCGCAATGACCGGGCCGGCCAGCAGCAGGATGACCGCCAGCGTCAGCACGATGGCGCGCAGCGGATAGTAGGTGCGGTCGGCGGCAAGGTCGGCCAGCGCGTGGCGCCAGCCGTGGTGGTGGCGCGCCAGCGCTGCGGCCGTCAGCCCGACAAGCAACGTGGCGATCGCCAGCCCGCCGGCCAGGCCGAGCGCGACGCGCCCCGCCACGTCGCCGGCCCACTGCGTGCCTGGGTCGCTCAGGTGGGCGCCGCCGAACTGCAGCCGGGGGTAGTCACGCTTCACCTGCCCGTCGGCAGCGACGACGCTTTCCTTGTTGAAACCATGCGTGCCCAGCGGCACCGAGTAGCTGACCTCGCGCATGCCAGCCTGGCGCTCCAGCAGCAGGTCCAACACCGACAGCGTGCGGGTGTCGTAGATGTCGCCGCCGTCCGTTGCCGGCAGCGCGCGGCGCAGATGGACGCTGTCGACCAGCGTGACGAGCAGGAAGAGCGCCATGACGACGCCGGCACTCGCCGCCACGGGGTCGCGCAGCACGCGGCGCCAGGTGGCCCGCAGGTTGGCCTGGGCGCGCACGCGCCAGGCGTAGGCGACCACGGCCGCAGCCATCAGCCACAGCGCCAGGTCGGTCCACAGCGGCACCCACTTCATTGCAGCCTCACCCGCGGGTCGACCCATGTGTACGCAATGTCGATCAGCGCATTGCTGGCGATGTAGAGCAGCGCGCCGAGGAAGACCATGGCGCGGACGATCGCGAAGTCCTGGCCCGTGATGGCTTCGATGACGAAGGCACCCAGGCCCGGGATGCCGAAGAAGCTCTCGAACACCAGGCTGCCCAGGAAGACATAGGGCAGGTAGCTGCCGGCGCTGGTGATGATGGGGATCAGCGCATTGCGCAGCACATGGCGGCCCAGCACGCGGCCTTCGGACAGGCCCTTGGCGCGCGCGGTGCGCACGTAGTCCTTGCCCATCTCTTCCAGGAACATCGCACGGTACAACCGCGCCTCGCCGCCCAGCCTGGACAGCAGCGACAGCAGGATGGGCAGAGCCAGGAAGCGCACCGCGTCGAGCCCCGGCGCGAAGCCGTTCATCGGCACCAGCTTGAGCACGCGTGCGAACAGGAACTGGCCCACGATGATGTAGAACAGGCTGCTGATGGACAGCATCAGCACGCACAGCACCACGCCCCAGAAGTCGATGCGCGTGTGCCGGAAGAACACCAGCAGCAGCGCGAACACGACACTGACGATGACCTGCAGGACGAACAGCGGCAGCGCGAGCTGCAGGCTCACGCCCATGCGCACCTTCACCTCATGGCCGATGTTGACGGCCTGGCGCGCGTCGCTCTTGCCGAAGTCCAGCGCGAACAGGCTGATCGAACGCTCCCACAGGATGGTGTGCGTCAACTGCTCGACACCCTGCCGGCTGGCGTCGTGGTACAGCGGCTTGTCATAGCCCCGCTCGGTCTTCCACTTCTCGATCTGCTCCTGCGTGACGCGCTTGCCGCCGATGTTCAGGCGCGCCATGTCGTCCGGCGTGTTCACCGAGAAGAACAGGAAGAAGGTGAAGAGGTTGACGCCGACCAGGATGGCCAGGCCGTAGCCCAGGCGGCGCAGCACGAAGCCCAGCATCAGGCGGCCCTCTGCAAGGCGGTGGCCGTCTCGCGCTTGGCCCAGGCGCGGCGCGTGGCGATGAAGATGGCCAGCCCCCCGCCGGCCAGCAGCAGCAGCGGCCAGTACACGGGGTGGTTCCACTCGGCGATCTTGCGGGTGCGCTCGGTCGCATCCACGCGCAGGTAGCGCGCGCGGTCGCGCACGACGACGCCCGGCTTGCCGTTGTGCACCCAGTGCTGGAAGGCCACGCCCGAGTAGCTCCAGTAGCCCCAGGTCCAGGGCGCGTCCTGACGGGCGATGTCGTTCATCTGCGCCATCACCTGCGCCTTCTCGGGGCCGTCCTCCAGCGACTGCAGCTTGCGGTAGAGGCGGTCGAACTCGGGGTTGGCGTAGTTGGCCGTGTTCTCGCCCTCGTGCAGGCTCTTGCTGTTGGGGCCGTACAGCAGGAACAGGAAGTTCTCGGCGTCCGGGTAGTCGGCGAACCAGCCCCACCAGAAGATCTGGTGCTTGCCCTTGAGGATCTTTTCCTGGAACTGGTTGAAGTCCGTCGCGCGGATGTCGAGCTGGATGCCGAGCTTGGCGAACTGCCGCACCATCCAGTCGTTCTCCGCCTTCAGCTCCGGGGTCACGACGCGCTGGAAGTCGTAGTTCAGCACCAGCGGCTTGCCGGTCTTCACGTCGCGCCCGCCGGGGTAGCCGGCCTCTTCCATCAGCTTGAGCGCGTCCTCGATGGGCCGGCGCACCGGCTTGCCGTTCACCAGGCGATGCGTGACGGGGTTGAACTCGCCGGCCGTGCCTTCCTTCGAGCCGAACACGCCCGGCGGGATGGGCCCGTGCGCCGCGTCGCCACCCTTGTCGCGGAAGATGCGGCCATAGCCCTCCTCCCAGTCGATGGCGATCGAGATGGCTTGGCGCAGCGCGCGGTTGCGGCGCTGCTGCTCGGGTGTGTCGCCCTTGCCGACCACCGGGTCCAGCCAGTTGAAGCCGAGGTACCAGTTCGAGATGTCGACATCCATCGGCAGGCGAAAGCCCCGCTCCTCGTAGAAGGCGCGGACCTCGTCGGAGTCGTCGCGGTCCACACCCAGCGTCACGCCCCAGTCGGCACGGTCCATCTCGGGCAGGTCCAGGTAGCCCTGCATGAACAGCTCCTTGATGGGCACCCGCTCCTTGACATTGAGCGCAACCACCTTGTCGACGAAGGGCACGCGCTTGCCGCAATCCGCGAGTCGCCCGGCCTCCGCGTCGCCGGGGTTGCCGTCGCAGGGGTAGGTGTCGAGCCGGTAGTTGGGGTTGCGGCTCATCACGTGCCGGCGGTCCTGCACGTACTCGGTCATCATGAAAGCCCCGCTGCCGACCGGCCACTGGTTCCAGCTCATCGAGTTGGCCGCCATGCCCGGCTGGGCGTAGAAGGCGTCCACCTCCCAGGGAATGGCGGCCGTGAAGGCGGTGGCCAGCCAGTACTGCCATTGCGGGTAACGGCCTTTCAGGCGGATGCGCAGCAGGTGGTCGTTGACGGCCTCGGCGCCCGCCAGCGGCCAGCGGCGCAGGTCCAGGAAGGGCTTGTCGGCCAGGCTCTCCGGCAGGCCGGCCAACTGCTTGTCGCTCTCGCGCTTGAGCAGCGCGATGTAGTCCTTCAGCCCCAGCACATGCTCGGAGAACACCGCCGCCACCGGCGCCTCCAGCCGCGGGCTGGCGTGGCGCTTGAGGGCGTAGACGAAATCCTCGGCGATCACCTCGCGCGTGGCGAGCTGCTTGAAGTCGAACGGGCTGCGCCTGTCGCCCAGCTCGCCGGGCTTGAGGTGGTGGTAGAGGTAGTTCCCCTGCGCATCCTTCGCGAAAGCCGGGTGGGGCGACCACTTCAGCCCCGGGCGGATGGGCACGTCGTAGACGGCTTCGGCGATCTGGTCGTCGGGCGCGTCGTCGGGCAGGCGCCGGCCTTGCGCATCAAGGTAGTAGGGCTTGGCCAGCGCCTCGGCGGCGCGCGGGATCAGCGTGTACGGCCGCTTCAGCGGGTGGTAGCCATAGGGCGGCTCGCTGATCTCGTAGACGTAGGTGCTCTCGGGCGCGGCATACGACGAGGTCGGGTCCAGGTAGCGCGGCGAGCGCTCCGAGAAGGCCATGTAGAGCGTGTTCTCGCGCTCGGCGCCGAGCGGATGGGGGCTGTTGTTGCAACCGGCGAGCACCATGAACGCCAATGCGCCCAGCCCCCCTTTGATCCAGCTGCGAACTCCGCCCAACACGACACCCTCAAAGCAAAGCGCCCCGGCGCGGGCCGAGGCGATGGGCAGGATCATAGTCGGCAACTCGTCTATACAAGGCCGTGGCACCGAGACAAGGTGGCGTGGAAAACCCGGAGGTGGCCTTCAGTCGTGGTCGTGGTCATGCCCGTGCGAACCATGGGCCAGGCGCGCATCCGACTGCCAGCCCAGGATGGCCTCGCGGCCCTGCACGTACATCTCCACCGTCGCGCCCACCGGCAGGCAGACCTTGGTGCGGATGTGGCCGAAGGGCAAGCCGGTCAACACCGGCGTCTTCGTGCGGCTGCGCAGCGCGGCTACCGCGTCCTTGATGCCATAGCCCTTGTCCAGCGGCGACCTGGCCGCGCCGCTGAAGTCACCCAGCAGCACCGCCACCTGCGCGTCGATGACGCCCGCCTGCTGCAGCTGCAGCAGCATGCGCTCCACGCGGTAGGGATGCTCGTTGACGTCTTCCAGGAACAGGATGCCGCCCTTGATCTTGGGCCAGTGCGGCGTGCCCAGCAGCGAGCACAGCACCGTCAGGTTGCCGCCCCACAGCCGCCCACGCGCCTCCAGGCCGTCGAACTCGGCCGTCGGCGCGCGGAAGCCCACCGCCTCCAGCGCACCGCTCATGGCCTCGGTGAAGCAGTCGCGCGTCACCTCGTCGACGCCGCCCTCGGCCTCGCTGCGGCCGAAGTCGTCGCAGGCCAGCGGCCCGGCCCACATCGCCAGGCCTTTGTGGCGTGCGATCAAGCCGTTCTGCAGCGCGGTCAGGTCGCTGTAGCCGACCCAGCGCGTGCCGTGCTCCACGCTGTGGGCGATGCGGCCCCAGTCGATCTGGTCGAGCAGCCGCGTGAGGCCGTAGCCGCCGCGGGTGGCGAGCGCCACCGACGGCGCCGCGTCCGCGACGCGGTGCAGCGCCGCCAGCCGCGCGGCGTCCTCGCCGGCGAAGCGCTGATGGCGGCTCAACGCATCGGCGTCGATGCTGACCTCGAAGCCGAGCTGCGCCAGGCGCTTGGCGGCGCGCTGCAGCGGCTGGGCCTTGGCCAGGGCGCCCGAAGGGGTGAACAGGGTCAGGGAGCTCATCTAAAGGGCCTATTCGTCCAGGTGCGTGGCTTCGCCGGTCGGGATCAGCCCTTGGCGCGCGGCGCGGCGCGCACGTGCGGCCTCGCGGCGCTCGTTGAAGAAGTCGCGTAGCAGCTGGGCGGACGCGTCGGCCATCAGCCCGCCCTCGACGGCGGTGTGGTGGTTGAGCTGGGCCTGGCCGAACAGGTCGATGACCGAGCCGGCCACGCCCGTCTTGGGGTCGTGCGCCGCGAACACCACGCGCTTGAAGCGTGCATGCATCAGCGCCATCGCACACATCGCGCAGGGCTCCAGCGTGACGAACAGCTCGCACTCGGGCAGCCGGTAGTTCTCCAGCAGCGTGGCGGCGTGGCGCAGGGCGACGATCTCGGCATGGGCCGTCGGGTCGTGCGTCGTGATCGGCCGGTTGTAGCCGGTCGCGATGACCTGGCCAGCCCGGGTGATGACGGCGCCCACCGGCACCTCGCCCACCAGCCAGGCGTTGTGGGCCTGATCGAGCGCGAGCCGCATGGCGTACTCGTCGGCGGGCGTGAACATCGGCGAGAAGGGGGGCTCTGTCATGGGCGCCGGGCAGTGTACCCATGGCATGCTGTCGCGCATGACCGTGCTGTCCCTGCACCCCCTCGGCGAAGCGGCCCTGTGCTGCACGTTGCCGGCGCCCCCGTCCTTCGAGACTTCGCTGGCGCAGCAGCAGCGCATCTGGCAGCTGGCCGCCGAGCTGGCCAAGGTCGACGGCGTGCAGGAACTGATCCCCGGCATGAACAACCTGACGCTGGTGTTCGACCCGCTGCGCACCGAGGCCGCGGCGCTGGAGCAGGCCGTGCAGGCGCTGTGGGCCAAGCCGCCGCGCCGGCGCCAGCTCGGCCGCGTCGTGGAGATCCCGGTGCGTTACGGCGGCGAAGCCGGCCCCGACCTGGCCGAGGTGGCCGCGCATTGCGGCATGACGGCCGACGAGGTCGTGCGCCGGCACACGGCGGCGGACTACGTCGTCTACTTCATCGGCTTCCAGCCCGGCTTCGCCTACCTCGGCGGCCTGGACGAGGCCTTGCACACGCCGCGCCGCAGCGAGCCGCGCGTGGCCGTGCCGGCCGGCAGCGTGGGCATCGGCGGCGCGCAGACCGGCATCTACCCGCTGGCCACGCCGGGCGGCTGGCAGCTCATCGGCCGCACCGCGCTGACTCTCTTCGACCCGCTGGCCGAGCCGCCGACGCTGCTTGCGCCCGGCGACCGCGTGCGCTTCGTCGCCGAGACCGCATGAGCCTGCAGATCCTCCGCGCCGGGCCGCTCGCCACCGTGCAGGACCTCGGCCGCAGCGCCTGGCGCGACCGCGGCATCAGCCGCTGCGGCGCGCTGGACGAACTGGCGCTGGCCTGGGGCAACCTGCTGGTCGGCAACGCGGCGGATGCCGCCGGCCTGGAGTTCACGCTGGGCGCGGCCAGCCTGCGCCTGGACGCCGACTGCTGCATCGCCGTCACCGGCACCGATGCCGATGCGACGCTCGACGGCCGGCCGCTGCGCCCCTGGTGGCGGCAGCGCGCGCATGCCGGCCAGACGCTGAAGCTCGCCGCACCGCGCGAGCGCATGCGCAGCTACGTCGCCATCAGCGGCGGCATCGCGGTGCCGCCCTCGCTGGGCTCGCGCAGCACCGACCTGAAGGCCGGCTTCGGTGGGCTTGGCGGCCGCGCACTGCGCGATGGCGACCGCCTGCCTCTGAACCCACCCACCGCCCTGCCCGCCCGCGCGGTGGGCCTGCGGCCGCCGGACTGGGCCGCCACGTTGCGCGTGCTGCCCGGCCCCGAGCATGAGGACTTCGCGGCGTCAGCCCGCGAGGCCTTCTGGCATGCGGACTGGACCGTCACGCCGCAAAGCAACCGCATGGGCTACCGCCTCGCCGGCCCGGCGCTGCGGCGCGAGCGTGGCGACGAATTGGCCTCGCACGGCGTGCTGCCCGGTGTCATCCAGGTGCCGCCCTCGGGCCAGCCCATCGTGCTGCTGGCCGATGCGCAGACGACGGGCGGCTATCCCAGGATCGGCGTCGTCATCCGCGCCGACCTGTGGAAGCTGGCCCAGCTGCGCCTGGGCGCGACGCTGCGCTTCACGCCCTGCACGCCGGCCGAGGCGCTGGGCGCGCTGCGGGTGCAACGACAAAGGCTGGAGCAGTTGAGGAGTGCGCTGTGCATGTCGACCTGAACGCGGACCTCGGGGAAGGCGCACCCGACGACGCCGAGCTGCTGGCCCTGGTCAGCTCCGCCAATATCGCCTGCGGCTGGCATGCGGGCGATGCGCGGCTGATGCAGGCCACCGTGGCCGCGGCGCTGGCGCGCGGCGTGGCCATCGGCGCGCACCCCAGCTTCCCGGACCGCGAGAACTTCGGCCGCAGCGAGATGCAGCTCGCACCCGACGCGGTGCGCGCCGACCTCATCTACCAGATCGGCGCGCTGGACGCCCTGGTGCGCGCCGCCGGCGGCCGCCTGCATCACGTCAAGCCGCACGGCGCGCTCTACAACCAGGCGGCGCGCGACCCAGCCCTGGCCGACGCCGTCGCCGCGGCCGTGCGCGCCGTCCATCCCGGCCTGGCCGTCTACGGCCTCGCGGGCGGCGAGCTGCTGCGCGCCGCGGAGCGCGCCGGCCTGCGCGCGGTGGCCGAAGTCTTCGCCGACCGCGGCTACCGCGCCGACGGCGGCCTGGTGCCGCGCAAGCAGCCGGGCGCGCATGTCGACGACGTGGATGCGGCCGTGGCGCGCACGCTGCGCATGGTGCGCGAGGGCGTCGTGGTCGCCGTGACCGGCGAGACCGTGCCACTGCGCGCGCAGACGATCTGCCTGCACGGCGACGGCCCGCACCCGCTCGCCTTTGCCCGCGCGATCCATGCCGCGCTCACCGCTGCCGGCGTGCAGCTGCGCCCACACTGACCCATGCAGGACCCGCTCTTCGACCTCGAAGCCCCCACCAAGCGCCCCCGCGGCGTGCAGCCGGCACCGCCGCTGGCCGAGGACATCGCACTGGCCGCTGCGCTGTCGCCGCGCATCCACCTCGGCACGTCGACCTGGAGCTACCCCGGCTGGCAGGGCCTGGTCTGGGCCGGCCGGCACAGCGAGGCGACGTTGTCCAAGACCGGCCTGCCCGCCTATGCCGCCCATCCGCTGCTGCGTGCCGTCGGCATCGACCGCGGCTTCTACCGGCCGCTGGCTGCCAGCGAGTTCGAGCGGCATGCGCAGCAGGTGCCGCCGGGCTTTCGCTTCACCGTCAAGGCGCCCAGCCTCGTCACCGACGCGCTGCTGCGCAGCGAGGACGGCCGCGGCCGGCAGCCCAACCCGCTGTTCCTGGACGCCACCGCCGCATTGCAGGACTTCATCGAGCCCGCGTTCGAAGGCCTGGGCCAGCACATCGGCGCGCTGGTCTTCCAGATCAGCCCCCTGCCCGGCCCGTTGCTGGCGCGCATGAACGAACAGTTCGACCGCCTGCATGCGCTGCTGCTCGCGCTGCCCAAGCCGCCGGCGGGCGTCATTGCGGTGGAGGTGCGTGATGCCGCCTGGCTGACACCGGATCTCGTCGCATTGCTGCGCGACACCGGCGCACGCTACTGCCTGGGCCTGCACCCCAAGCTGCCGCCGCTGGCCGAGCAGCTGCCGCTGCTGCGCGCGCTGTGGCCCGGGCCGCTGGTCGCGCGCTGGAACCTCAACCGCCTGCACGGCCCCTACGGCTACGAAGAGGCGGAGAAGAAGTACGGCGAGTTCAGCGAGATGCTGGACCCCGACCCCGAGACGCGCGCCGAGCTGGCCCGCATCATCCGCGGCACGGCCGGCGCGGGGCAGGAGGTGTTCGTCACCATCTCCAACAAGGCTGAGGGCTCCGCGCCGCTCAGCGTGCGCGCGCTGGCACAGGCGATCGTGGCGGCCTGATCGGTTCTCTCCTACAGCCAAGCGCTTCCTGGACCGACCTGCCACCGCCGCGCATCGCGGCACAGTGGCTTCACCGCGGCGCGCCGCATGCATCAAAGGAGTCCACCATGAACTGGGATCGCATCGAAGGCCAATGGAAGCAGCTCACCGGCAAGGTGCAGGAAAAATGGGGCAAGCTGACCGATGACGACATCGACGTCGTCGCCGGCCGCCGCGACCAGCTGGCCGGCAAGATCCAGGAGCGCTACGGCGTCGCCAAGGACGAGGCGGAGAGCCAGATCGCCGACTGGGAGCGCAACGCCACGGACGACTGGTTCGACCGCCGCGCCTGACGCCGCCAGCTCCTGACTCAAGCCGCCTGCGGGCGGCTCTTTTTTGCCCTGGGCAGGCCATCAACCCTGCAGCGGCCAGCGAGCGATGACCTCGTGTCGCGTCTGGCCCTGCGGGCTCTTGACGAGCACGAATTCGCTGGCGATCCAGCCCGGCAACTCGAGGCTCCAATCCGGCGCGGTGCGCTTGTCGTAGCGCAGCGTCAGGTGCGGCTCGTAGTCGCGCACCGGCGCGGCCAGGCCATGGGCCACGAGGCGCTCGACCAGCGCGTCGCGCAATTCCCGCACCGGTTCCAACCCCTGGCCGCCAGTGAGCACGAACGGGTGCTTGGCGGCCCGCTCGTCGCCCCAGCTCTTGAGCGTGTCGAAGCGAAGATCGAACGCTGGCCTCACGACCTCGGCCGCAGCGCGGCTGGCGAGCATGACGACTTGCGCATCCGGCTCGCCATCGAAGTAGCCGAAGTAGTGCAGCGTGACATGGAAGATGCGGCTGGGCCGCAACCGCGGTGCCAGGCCGCGCGCCTTGTGCTCGGCCGCTACGGTGCGCGCGATGCGCTCGGCCGTCTCTTCATCGGGCCGCAGCGCGAAGAAGAGCTTGTGGCCGGCCATCCGTCAGTTCGTCGCGGCGGATGCGGCCTCGGCGGCGCGCCGGGCCGCGTCGTCCAGGCTGCCCTGCACCTGCTGGCCCACCGCTTGTGGCTGCGGCAGCGCAGGCGCCGCGCTCGCCGCCGTTGCGGCCGGCTTGAGTGCAGTCGCCTGCTTCTTGACCAGCGACAACACGATGGCCGCGACGATGACGAGGGCGAGGAGGCTGAGGGCGGCGCGCATTGGGGTGAGGCTTCGTGAGGAGCAGCCAGCTTAACTCCGGCCTGCGCAGACGCGCCGCTGCACTGGCGAAGGCACTGGCCTGCGCGCGCTTCAGCGCCGGCGGCGCGCCAACACCCCGCCCAGCAGGGCCAGGCCGGCCAGCGCATAGGCCAGCGTGCCGCCTTCCGGCACGCTGGAGACGACGAAGGAGAGGTTGTCCGCATAGCCGTCGTTGTCGCCGCCACCCTGGCGCTCCATGGACAGCGAGAACATCAGCGAGGCCGTCTGCGCGGGCAGCAGGCCGGACGTGGTTTGCAGGAACAGGCCGGTCTGGTTGCCACGGTCTGCCGGGCCGACCGGGCCGAGGGCGGCATGGCCGATCTCGTTGTCCTGGCGGTCGAGGAACGAGACGTAGAGCAGCGCGTTGTCGCCCTGCGCGGCCCAGCCACCGAGCCAGCCGCTCAGGGCGTAGCGCAGCGGCTGGCCGGCCAGGTCGCCCAGCGCCACCGTCTGGAAGCCCGCGCTCTGGGCGCCGAGGCCGGCGAACATCTTGCTGCCGCGGTCGGCCGGGCCGGGCTGCGTGGGCAGCACCCAGCTGCTGCCGTAGTCGACGGCCTGGAACAGCTCGTAGCCGTCGAAGCCGGTCCAGCCAGAGACATCGCTTTCGGCGTCGCCATTGACGATGAGATTGCTGCCGAGCGTGGCTTGCGCCTGTGCGCCCAGGCTGAGGGCCAACAGGCCCAGCGCGAGGATGTGCTTGATCATGGAATTTCTGCCTTTGGCGGTGGATGTTCAGGGGCGCGTCTGGTCGAGCACGGCGGCGCCGGACATCGCCGGGTCGCTGATCGACGGCTGGCCGTTCTCGATGTGGCCGGCGAGTCGGCGACCGAAGCCGGCCAGCCCGGCGACCTTGATGCTGTAGTCGTACCAGCGGTGCGAGGCGTCCACGGCGATGCGCACCGTTGTCACGCTGTTGGCAAGCACCGGCCAGCTGCGGTCGGGCTCGTTGGCATAGCGGTTGGTGTGCAGCACGAAAGTGCAGGGCCTGGGCCCGTCGTTGCGCAGCTCGACGTTGAGCTCCAGGTAGACGCGGTCGGCCTGCACGCGGATCTCGGGACGGGCCTGCGCGATGCCGGCGCTGGGCAAGTTGCCGGTGAAGTGGCGGTGAAAGCCGTTGGGGCCCAGCACCCACAGGTCGTAGGCCGCGCCCGCCTGTCCGGGCCAGCTGCCGCTGAGCTGCTTGCCGGCCTCCACCGTGTAGCGGCGCGGCAGCTGGGCCAGCGCGAGGCGGTCGTAGACGTGGAAGACGGCGCCGGCATCGCCTTTGTTCTCGAAGCGCAGCGTGGCGCCGGACACGGCGGCGCTGCACTGCACCTGCAACTCGTACGGCAGCGCACGCGCCATGCGAATGCCGGCCTGCTGCAGCGGCGCCGCCAGGCCGGTGGGCGCGGCGGGCGTCTTGGTGCCTTGCAGCGTCAGCGCACGGGCACGCAGCGCAGCGGTGGCCGGCAGGTTCTGCATGAAGGCGCTGTCCTCGGGGTGGGCGAAGTCGAAGCAACCGGTCAGGTCGCCACTGACCGCGCGGCGCCACGGCGTGATCAGCGGCTCCTGCACGCCGAAGCGCACCTCGATGAAGCGGATCACCGAGGTGTGGTCGTGCACCTGCGAGTTGACCCAGCCGCCCTTGCTCCACGGCGACACGATGTACATGGGCACGCGTGGGCCCATGCCGTAGGGGCGGTGCTGGTAGGTCGGGCTGCTGCCATTGAGCACATGGTGGTATTCGCCGGTGGTGTCCACGGTCGACGCGCCGGCCAGCCGGGCCTTGGCGGGATCGGCGTCGTAGGTCTCAAATGACGGCACGGCGGGAGGCGGCAGGTGGTCGAAGAAACCGTCGTTCTCGTCGAAGTTGATGAACAGCACGGTCTTGGACCAGACCTCCGGGTTGGCCGTCAACGCGTCCAGCACGCGGGCCGTGTAGTCCGCACCCGATGCGGGGCTGGACGGGCCGGGGTGCTCGGAGCCCTCGGCCGTCGCGACGATCCACGACACCTGCGGCAGCTTGTTGGCCAGCACATCGGCCTTGAGCTGGCCCAGGTCGCGCGTGCTGACGCCGCGGTCGCGGAGCTGCGCCGAGAAACCCGGGCGCCCGTACCAGGCGTCACGGAACGGACGGAAGCCCGCCAGGGAGTTGTCCGTGAAGTTGTCGTCCATGTTCTGGTAGACCTGCCACGTAACGCCGGCGGACTGCAGGCGCTCGGGATAGGTCGTCCAGGTGTAGTCGGTCAGCGGGTTGGGGTCGAACCAGTCGTGGCTGTTGTCGGTGGACGGGCCACCGGCCTTCGCCAGCGGGTCGTTGCCACCGCTCCACAGGAACAGCCGGTTGGTGTTGGTGCCGGTCTGCGTGGCGCAGTGGTAGTGGTCGCACAGCGTGAAGGCGCGCGCCAGCGCGAACTGGAAGGGGATGTCCGCCTCCTTGTAGTAGCCCAGCGAATGCGCCTGCTTGGCGGCCGGCCAGTTGTTCATGCGGCCATGGTCCCAGGCGGCCTGCGCGTCGGGCCAGGCGTGTGGCGTGCCGCTGACGCGCATCACCGCGAAATCCTGCTGCGTGTTCAGGTGGAAGGGCGCGATGGCCGTGCGCTGGCCGCCCCAGTCGGGCCGGCCCGGCACCTTGGCGCCGCCGCCGTTGGGCTGCACAAACACGGTCTTGCCGCTGAACGTGCCCGGGCGGTCCATGACCGGCACCGGAAAGGGGTCAGCAAAACCGCGCACACCGGCCAGCGTGCCGAAGTAGTGGTCGAACGAGCGGTTCTCCTGCGTCAGCACGACGATGTGCTCGACGTCTTGCAGCGTGCCGGTGCGGCGGTGGGCGGGAATGGCCAGCGCGCGTTGGATGGCGGGCGGGAAGCTGGCCAGCGCGGCACTGGCGCCAACGGCCTGGCCGACGGTCCGCAGGAAGCCGCGGCGATCTTGTTGGGACATGGGGAGCGCTCCGGGGGAAGAGTCGGTAATGGACGGACTCTAGGAACGCCATGTGCAGCGCGCGTGACGGTCGCCGCCCCGGCGGCTCAAGGGTGAAGCCTCAATCGGTGACGGGCTTGTCATCAAAACGAAAAAACCCGCCGAGGGCTGCGCGCCATCGGCGGGTCGGTCGGTGTCGTGAGAGGGCGGCTCAGCGCCGCGGGCTCACTCCCACTCGATGGTCGCGGGCGGCTTGCTGCTCACGTCGTACGTCACGCGGTTGATGCCGCGCACCTCGTTGATGATGCGGCCCGACGTGCGCTTGAGCAGCGCATATGGCAGCTCGGCCCAGTCGGCCGTCATGAAGTCGCTGGTCTGCACCGCGCGCAGCGCCACGACGTAGTCGTACGTGCGGCCATCGCCCATGACGCCCACGCTCTTGACCGGCAGGAAGACGGCGAAGGCCTGCGACGTCAGCGCATACCAGCTCTTGCCGGTCGCCGGGTCGATGGTGTTGCGCAGCTCCTCGATGAAGATCGCGTCGGCGCGGCGCAGCAGGTCGGCGAAGTCCTTCCTGACCTCACCCAGGATGCGCACGCCCAGGCCCGGGCCGGGGAAGGGGTGGCGGTACACCATGTCGGCCGGCAGGCCCAGCGCCACGCCCAGCGCCCGCACCTCGTCCTTGAACAGCTCGCGCAGCGGCTCCAGCAGCTTCAGGCCCAGCGTCTCGGGCAGGCCGCCGACGTTGTGGTGGCTCTTGATCGTCGTGGCCTTCTTGGTCTTGGTGCCGCCGCTCTCCACCACGTCCGGGTAGATGGTGCCCTGCGCCAGCCACTTGGCGTTCTTGAGCTTGCTCGCCTCGGCCTGGAAGACCTCGACGAACTCGGCGCCGATGATCTTGCGCTTGCGCTCGGGATCGGTCACGCCGGCCAGCTTGCCGAGGAACTGCTCGCTGGCATCGACGTGCACGACCTTGGCGTGCAGGCGGCCGGCGAACATGTCCATCACCATCTGGCCTTCGTTCAGGCGCAGCAGGCCGTGGTCGACGAAGACACAGGTGAGCTGGTCGCCGATGGCGCGGTGGATCAGCGCGGCGGCCACCGAGGAGTCGACGCCGCCGGACAGGCCGAGGATGACCTCTTCGTCACCGACCTGCTCGCGGATGCGGGCGACGGCTTCGTCGATGTAGCTGCCCATCTGCCAGTCGCCGCGGCAGCCGGCGATGTCGCGCACGAAGCGCGTGAGGATGGCCGCCCCCTGCAGCGTGTGCGTGACCTCGGGGTGGAACTGGAAGGCGTAGAGCTTGCGCGCCTCGTCGGCCATGCCGGCGATGGGGCAGCTGGGCGTGGAGGCCATCAGCTTGAAGCCGGGCGGCAGCGCCGTGACCTTGTCGCCATGGCTCATCCAGGCCTTCAGCATGCCGTGCTTCTCGGGGGTCTCGAAGTCCTGGATGCCGTCGAGCAGCTTAGTGTGCCCATGCGCACGCACCTCGGCGTAGCCGAACTCGCGATGGTCGCTCCACTCGACGGTGCCTCCCAGCTGCACCGCCATGGTCTGCATGCCGTAGCAGATGCCCAGCACGGGCACGCCCAGGTCCCACACGGCCTGCGGGGCGCGCAACTCGTGGTCCTCGTAGGTGGATGCGTGGCTGCCGCTCAGGATGATGGCCTTGGGCGCGAACGACTTGATGAAGTCGTCGGACACGTCGTTCGGGTGGATCTCGCAGAACACCGCCGCCTCGCGCACGCGGCGGGCGATGAGCTGGGTGACCTGGGAGCCGAAGTCGAGGATGAGGACCTTGTCGTGTTGCATGGAGCGTCTTTCAGGCGGGCTGCACGGGCTGCGCCGGCGGGTGGCTGCGGAAGAAACGGAGGGTGATCAGCATGGCCGCGGCTTGCAGCGCCGCGCAGGTGAAGAACGGCAGGCCGATGACGACGTCCCCGGGCGGCCGCGTGGACACCCAGCGCAGCAGCTCCAGCGCGACGACCGGCGCGCAGACGGCCATCAGGCTGTTCAACGACGACACGGCACCCATGGTGCGGCCCTGGCTGCTGGCATCGGCAGCGTTGGAGATGATGCTCTGCATCGAGGCCGCGGCCATGGCGCCCAGCAGGTTCAGCGCGATGACGATGTACATCATCCAGCCCTCGGTGGCGAGGCCGAAGCCAAGGTAAGCCAGTGCCGCCGACGTCATGCCGACGACGGCGAGCCGCTGCGGCGTGAAGCGCTTGAGCATGGGCTTGAGCAGCACGCCCTGGCTGATGACGGAGACGACGCCCACGGCCAGCAGCGACCAGCCCACCTCGCCCGGGCCCCAACCGAACTTGAACTTGGTGTACAGCACCCAGCTGGTGTGCAGCATGAACTGCGCGAGCGAAGACAGCGCCAGCACCAGCACCAGCGGGCCGACGCCCTTGAGCCCCGTCAGACCCTTCAGCGAGGTGACCGGGTTCATCTTGCGCCAGTCCAGCGGCCGGCGCTTCTCGGGCGGCAGCGACTCGGGCAGCACGAAGAAGCCGTAGCACCAGTTGACGACCGCCAGCGTGCCGGCGGCATAGAACGGCAGGCGCACGTTGATGTCGCCCAGCAGGCCGCCAATGACCGGGCCCAGCATGAAGCCGACGCCGAACATCGCGCCCAGTTGCCCGAAGCGCTTGGCGCGATCCTCGCCGGCCGTGATGTCGGCCACATAGGCGTTGGCGATCGCAATGTTGGCCTGCATCGCGCCGGAGAACAGCCGCACCACCACCAGCACCCACAGCGCCGGCGCCATGGCGGTCACGAAGAAGCTCAATGCCAGGCCGGCGAAGCCGATCAGCAGCACCGGCCGGCGGCCGTAGCGGTCGGACAGCGCGCCCAGGACGGGGGAGCCGAAGAAGTTGGCGACGCCGAAGGCCAGCGTGAGCACCAGGAAGCCCAGCGTCTGCTCGTCATTGCTGTGCGTGAACACGCCGACGATGTGCGGCAGCACCGGCACGATGAGGCCGATGGAGATCATGTCGATCAGCACGGCGGCCATGATGAACCCCATGGCCGGGGCACGTGCGGTTTTGGTCGTCATCAGCGGTCCTGAAAAACAAAAACGGGGCGATGTGTCATCGCCCCGGTTGGCTCACCGCGCCGTCATTCAGCGCGGTAGTTGGGTGCTTCCTTGGTGATCTGCACGTCGTGGACATGGCTCTCGCGCATGCCCGCCGTCGTGATCTCGACGAACTCGGCCTTGTTCTGCATCTCTTCGATGGACCCGCAGCCGCAGTAGTGCATCGACGCCTTCAGCCCACCGGCCATCTGGAAGATGACCTGCACAACCGAGCCCTTGTAGGGCACCTGGCCCTCGATGCCTTCCGGCACCAGCTTGGACGTGTTGGGGTTGTTGGCCGACGTGTCCTGGAAGTAGCGGTCCGCGCTGCCCTTGGCCATCGCGCCCATGGAGCCCATGCCGCGGTAGCTCTTGAAGGTGCGGCCCTGGTAGAGGATGACCTCGCCCGGGGCTTCCTCGGTGCCGGCGAAGGCGCCGCCCATCATCACGCAGTCAGCGCCGGCGGCGATGGCCTTGGCCAGGTCACCGGAGTAGCGCACGCCGCCATCGGCGATGACCGGTACGCCGGTGCCCTTCAGCGCCGTGACGACGTTGTCGATGGCCGTGATCTGCGGCACGCCCACGCCCGCGACGATGCGCGTGGTGCAGATGGAACCGGGACCGATGCCGACCTTGACGCCGTCCGCGCCGGCTTCCACCAGCGCCAGCGCTGCGGCACCGGTGGCGATGTTGCCGCCGATGACATCGACGTTCGGATACGCGCGCTTGACCCAGCGCACGCGGTCCAGCACGCCGGCGCTGTGGCCGTGCGCGGTGTCGACGATGAGCGCGTCCACGCCGGCCTTGACCAGCAGCTCGACGCGCTGCTCGGTGTCGTCACCGAAGCCGACCGCCGCGCCGACACGCAGCTTCCCTTGCGCATCACGCGCCGCGTTGGGGAAGCTGGTCTGCTTGGTGATGTCCTTGGTGGTCATCAAGCCGCGCAGCTCAAAGGCATCGTTGACGACGACGACGCGCTCCAGCTTGTGCTTGTGCATCAGCGCCTTGGCCTCGTTCAGCGATGCGCCTTCCTTGACGGTGACGAGCTTCTCGGCCGGCGTCATGATCTCGCTGACACGGGCGTCCATGCGGGTCTCGAAGCGCAGGTCGCGGTTGGTCACGATGCCGATCACGCGCTTGCCTTCGACGACCGGGAACCCCGAGAAGCCATGCTGGCGGGTCAGCTCCACGGCCTCGCGCACCGTGGCGTTCGGGCCGATGGTCAGCGGCTCGCGGACAACGCCGCTCTCGTAGCGCTTGACCCGGGCGACTTCACGCGCTTGCGCTTCGGCGCTGAGGTTCTTGTGCACGATGCCGATGCCACCTTCCTGCGCGATCGCGATCGCCAGGCGGGCCTCGGTCACGGTGTCCATCGCGGCGGACACCAGCGGCAGGTTCAGGGGAATGTTGCGCGACAGGCGGGTCGCAAGGCTGGTGTCACGAGGCAACACCTGGGAGAACGCTGGCACCAACAGAACATCGTCGAAGGTGAGCGCTTTGCCGAGAAGGCGCATGAGGAAAGCTCCAGACGCAAAGCGGCATTATACGGAGGTGCCGCCGCTACACTGAGCCCATGCGTCACAAGCCTCTGTTCATCGCATTGATCGGCCTGGTTCTTGCCGCATCCGCCCATGCCCAATGGAAGTGGCGCGATGCCAAGGGCAATGTGCAGTACAGCGACCGCCCGCCGCCGCCCGGCACGCAGGACAAGGACATCCTGCAGCGTCCCGTCGCCGCGTCCCGCAGCGTCGTCATCGTGCCGGCCGGCCAACCGGCCGCGGCGTCCGCCGCAGCCTCTGCACCCAGGTCCGCCGCGAGCGGCCCGACCAAGGCCGAGCAGGATGCAGCCGCGCGGGCCAAGCAGGAGCAGGACAAGGACGCTGCCAAGCAGAAGGAAGAAGAGCGCCGCGTCGCCGCACAACGCCGTGAGAACTGCAGCCGCGCCCAGGCGGGGTTGCGCGACCTGCAGAGCGGCACGCGCATCACCCGCACCAACGACAAGGGCGAGCGCGTCTTCATGGACGAAGCGCAGATCGCCACAGAAGTCGCCCGCGCACGCGACGTGATCAGCAGCGAGTGCCGGTAGCGGCCCGTCAGCCGCCGGCCTTGGGGCGGTGGCGCGACACGATGCGCTCGCCACGCTTGGCATAGCGCAGCCGCCGCGCCTCCTTGGGATCGACGGTCAATGGGCGGTAGACCTCGATGCGGTCACGTTCACGCAGCAGCGTCTCCAGCGGACGGACGCGCCCCCAGATGCCGATGCGCAGTTGATCGAGCGGCTGAGCGTGCGCCGCGACGAAATCGCCGCAGCCGCGCAATGCGGCGCCGAGCGTGGCGCCCTCCTCCACCTCCAGCCAGCGGTGCTGCACATCGCCCGCCTGCGGGCTCCAGACGAGCTCAACGCGCACCGTAGAGACCTTCCGCACGCTGCACGAAGCTGTCGACGAAGGTGTTGGCGATGCGGTCGAACACGGGGCTGACGACGGCCTCCAGCGTGCCGCTGCTGAAGGCGTAGTTCAATTCGAAGACGACCTTGCACGCCGTGGGCTCGCCTTCGGTGCCGGGCTTGTTGAGCGGCAGGAACTGCCACAGGCCGTCGAGGCGCGAGAACGGGCCGTCGACCAGTTCCATGTCGACGCTGCGGCCATCCTCGTTGCGGTTGCGCGTCGTGAAGGCGTGGCGCACGCCGGCGTAGGCCAGGTGCAGGCGCGCCGTGACGGTGTCGTCCTCGCGGGCCAGCACATCGACCTTGCTGCACCAGGGCAGGAACTCGGGATAACGCTCCACCGCGGTGACCAGCTCGTACATCTCCCGCGGCGTGTACCAGAGCAGAACGGACTTTTTGACCTGCTTCATAGAATGCCCGGATTGTAAGAAGGCCCCCGGGCCCCACCTGTGCTCCCATGTCCATCGCCGAGAACCGCCGCGCCCGTTACGACTACCACATCGAAGAGCAATTCGAGGCCGGCGTCGTGCTGTCGGGCTGGGAGATCAAGGCCATCCGCGCGGGCCAGGTCCAGCTGACCGATGGCTACGTGATGATCAAGGACGGCGAGCTGTTCCTGATCGGCTGCCGCATCAACGCGCTGCGCAGTGCGTCCACGCACGTGACGCCCGAGGCCGACCGCACGAAGAAGCTGCTGATGCACAAGGCCGAGATCAAGCGGCTGGTGGGCAAGGTGGAGCAGCGCGGCTTCACGCTGGTGCCGCTGAACCTGCACTACAAGGGCGGCCGCGTGAAGGCCGACATCGCGCTGGCCAAGGGCAAGGCCCAGCATGACAAGCGCGAGACGGAGAAGAAGCGGGATTGGGAGCGCGAGAAGGGGCAGCTCATGCGGCACAAGGTGTCAAACAAGAGCTGACAACGCCTGCGCTATGTCGGCCTTCAGGTCGGCGGCGTCTTCCAGGCCGATCGCGAACCGCACCAGCGTGCCGCCGTCGAACGGCAGCGGCAGGTCGCGGCTGCGGCTCATGTCGTAGGGCACGGCCAGGCTCATCGGGCCGGCCCAGGAGTAGCCGATGCCGAACAGCTGCAGCGCGTCCACGAAGGCGTCGACCTGGGCCGGGCTGTATTCGGGCTTGAACACGGCCGAGAACAAGCAGGCGGCCCCTGCGCCGCCGACAGCCAGCCAGTGCTCATGCCCCGGCGAGCCGGGCAGCGCCGGATGGAAGACCCGCGCCACCTCGGGCCGGCCGGCCATCCAGCTCGCCAGTTGGCGCGTCACGCGGTCCTGCGATTCGTAGCGCAACTGCAGCGTCGGCAGGCCACGCAGCACCAGCTCCACGTCGTTCTGGCCCAGCCCATAGCCGAGGTGCTCATGCGCATGGTTCAGGCGGTCGTGCAACTTGCGGTCGCGCGTGCAGACCGAGCCCATCAGCACGTCCGCGCCGCCGCTGGGATATTTGGTCAGCGCCTGCATGACGATGTCGGCGCCGAGGCCGGGATGGGTGTCAGGCGCCGGCTCGAAGCCGTTGAAGGCGAGGCCCGCGCCCCAGGTGTTGTCCAGCGCCGTGACGACGCCGCGTTGCCGGCAGGCGGCCAGCGTGCCCAGCAGGTCGGGGAACTCCAGCGTGATCGAGCCCGCCGCCTCCAGCCAGACCAGCCTGGTGTTGTCGCGCAGCTCCGGCACGGCCAGCGGGTCATAGAAGCGGTGCGTGACGCCCCATTGCGGCAACCAGGACTGGGTCAGGTAACGGTTCTGGCCGTAGACGTTGTCCGGCACCAGCACCTCGTCGCCCGGGCGCAGTATGGCCAGCGACGGCAGCGTCACCGCAGCCAGGCCGCTGGGCACCAGCAGGCAATGCTCGGCATGCTCCAGCGTGGCCAGACGTGCGGCCAGCGTGTAGCTCGTCGGCGTGCCGTGCAGGCCGTAGCGGTAGGTCAGGCCGTCGCGCGGCCGCGGCTTGTGCAGGTCGGCCGTGTCCTTGAATAGCACGGTCGAGGCCTTGGCCACCGGCACGGGCACCGCGTCCCAGCCTTCGGGGGCGCGGTAGGGGTGGTGGATCAGCTCGGTGCTGGGGGCTCTCTTGCTCATCAGACCAAGCTTGCCACGAGGTCATGGCCATCAGCCGCCACGACGCGGGCACGCACGAAGTCGCCGACCTTCATCGTCTTGCTGGCCTTCTCCGGCGGCAGGATCTTGACGGTGCCATCGATCTCCGGCGCGTCGGCATATGAACGCCCCACCCCGCCCTTGCGGCCCAGGGCCGGGGCGGCATCGACCAGCACCTGCAGCGTCTGGCCCACGCGGGCCTGCAGCTTGGCGGCCGAGACCTGCTCGGCGACCGCCATGAAGCGCGCACGGCGCTCCTCGCGCACTTCCGCGGGCAGCGCGCCGGGGATGTCGTTGGCGCTGGCGCCCTCGACGGGCGAGTAGGCGAAGCAGCCCGCGCGGTCGATCTGCGCTTCCTTCATGAAGTCCAGCAGGTACTGGAACTCGGCCTCGGTCTCGCCGGGGAAGCCGGCGATGAAGGTCGAGCGGATGACCAGGTCCGGGCAGGCCTCGCGCCAGCGCAGGATGCGCTCCATGTTCTTCTCGCCGTTGGCCGGGCGCTTCATGCGCTTGAGCACGTCCGGGTGGGCGTGCTGGAAGGGCACGTCCAGGTAGGGCAGCACCAGGCCTTCGGCCATCATCGGCAGCACTTCATCCACGTGCGGATAGGGATAGACGTAGTGCAGGCGCACCCAGGCGCCATAGGGCTTGGCGATCTCGCCGAGCTGGGCGACGAGGTCCAGCATGCGGGTCTTGACCGGCTTGCCGTCCCAGAAGCCCATGCGGTACTTCACGTCCACGCCGTAGGCCGAGGTGTCCTGGCTGATGACCAGCAGCTCCTTCACGCCGCTCTCGAACAGCGCGCGGGCTTCGTTCAGCACGTCGCCGATGGGGCGGGACACCAGGTCGCCGCGCATGCTGGGGATGATGCAGAACGAGCAGCGGTGGTTGCAGCCTTCGCTGATCTTCAGATAGGCGTAGTGCTTGGGCGTCAGCTTGACACCGTAGCTGGGCACCAGGTCGACGAAGGGGTCGTGGGGCTTGGGCACATGGGTGTGCACCGCGTCCATCACCTCCTGCGTCGCATGCGGGCCGGTGACGGCCAGCACGCTGGGATGCATCTCGCGCACCAGGCTGCCGGCATCGGTGCTGGCCGCGCCGGCCTTGGCGCCCAGGCAGCCGGTCACGATGACCCTGCCGTTCTCCGCCAGCGCCTCGCCGATGGTGTCCAGGCTTTCCTTGACGGCGTCGTCGATGAAGCCGCAGGTATTGACGATCACCAGGTCGGCGCCGGCAAAGGTCTTGGAAGTCTCGTAGCCCTCGGCGCGCAGTTGCGTGAGGATCAGTTCGCTGTCGGTGAGAGCTTTCGGGCAGCCCAGCGAGACAAAGCCGATCTTGGGCGCGGCGGCCGGCGGAGCGGCAAGGGTGGCAGGTTCATTCATCGCCGCATTTTCGGCGATGTCACTGCATCAGGGCTTTTTGGTGCCCGGTGGCGCGGTGAAAGGGAAGATCACGCCGGCATTTTTCAACTGTTCCTGCCACTGGTTCATCAGCGTCTTGGACTGCTCGGCATAACCGCCCATCAGCCCTGTCCATGCCTCGGGGCTGAACGGCATGCCGGGCTTCTGCTCGGTGAAGCGCTGCTGCATGTCGGTGAAGGCCTGCATCTGGCGCTCCAGCAGCCCGCCCATCACGCCCTGCATCGCGTGGCCGTAGAAACGGATGATCTGGGCCAGCGAGCTGGTCGAGAACATCGGCACGCCGCCGGTCTCCTCCTCCAGGATGATCTGCAACAGGATGGAGCGGGTCAGGTCCTCCTGCGTCTTGGCGTCGTGCACCTCGAAGTCGATGCCTTCCAGCACCATGCGCTTGACGTCGGCCAGCGTGATGTAGCTGCTGGTCTGCGTGTCGTAGAGGCGGCGGTTGGGGTACTTCTTGAGGATGCGCAGCCCGGGCTTGACCGCGTCGGCGGCGGGCTGGTCACTCGTGGATGCCGGCTTTTTGCGGGCAGTCGCCATGCGGGAATCTCCTGGTGCGGTGCAGCAAATTCTGGCAGATGCCGATGGCGTCGCTGGACGGGTTTACCTGGGCCCGCTGGCTAAAACGCGGGACACGGGACATTCGTTGATTTGCCTCAAATGATAATGATTCTCATTTGATTTAACATGCCGGACTCCAAAACAATCTGTCCCGCGCCCCGTCAATGTCCCGCCCGCTTCTTCGGCCGCGCCCCGGCCCCGTTCCCGTGGCCCTCGCCACGCTGCTGGCCGCCCTGCCCGCCGCAGCCCAGACCGCCGCCGACCCGACCTTGGAGCGCGTCGTCGTCACTGCGACGCGCAGCAGCAAGGCCATCGAGAAGATTCCCGGTGCCTTGACGGTCATCACCGCCCAGGAGATCGAGACCCAGACGCTGATCGCCGAGGACCTGAGCGCGGTGCTGTCCGTGCTGGCGCCGTCATACGCGCCGTCGCGCCAGAAGCTGACCAGCTTCGGCGAGTCCATGCGCGGGCGCACCGCGCTGCTGCTGTTCGACGGCGTGCCGCAGAGCAACCCGCTGCGCAACGGTGCTCGCGAAGGCTATTTCGCCGACCCGTCGCTGATCGAGCGCATCGAGGTCATCAGCGGCGCCTCGGCCGCGCAGGGGCTGGGCGCAACGGGCGGCATCATCAACTTCATCTCACGCACGCCGCGCGAGCCCGGCACCCGCCAGCGCGTCGAGCTGAAGTACGGCACGCAAGGCCACAGCGGCGACGCGCTGTGGAAGGCCGGCTACACGCTGGAGCACAAGAGTGACTTCGACGCACTGCTGCACATCGGCACGACGCTGCGTGGCGTGGGCGTCGACGGCCACGGCAGCCGCCTCGGCCTGGAGGCGGTCCAGGGCGACACCCAGGACTCGCGCGCCGGCGACATCTTCCTGAAGCTGGGCCGTGATTTCGGCCCGCAGCGCCTGCAACTGTCGGTCAACAAGTTCCGCCTCGAAGGCGAAGGCGACTGGAAGCCGGTGCCCGGCAACCGCCTCACTGGCGTGCTGACCGGCGCCACGCCCGGCACGCCGCCGGGCCATCCGCCGCGCAACGATGTGCGCACCGTCTCGCTGGACTGGAGCCACAGCGACCTTGCCGGCGGCCAGGCGCGCGCCCAGGTTTACAAGCAGGATTTCAGCGCCCTCTACGGCGCCAGCGCCGCGACGACCTTCCAGGACGTGCGCATCGCGCCGCAGGGCCAGTTGATCGACCAGTCCGAGGTCGTCGCCGACAAGGCCGGCGTGAAGCTGAGCTGGGTGCGGCCCGACCTCTTCGTCACCGGCCTGGAGCTGACGACCGGCCTGGACTGGCTGAAGGACACCTCGCAGCAACGCCTGGCGCTGACCGGCCGCAGCTGGGTGCCGCCGCTGAAGTTCACCAGCACGGCGCCGTTCGCGCAGCTGGAGTACGAAGTCGGCCCGGTCACCATCCGCGGCGGCGCCCGGCGCGAAAGCGCCAACCTCAAGGTCGACAGCTACCAGACGCTGGCCTTCTACAAGAACACCGCCGTGCAGGGCGGCGAGCGCAGCTTCAGCCAGTGGGTCAAGAGCCTGGGCGCGGTGTGGCGGCTGGGCGGCGGCTGGTCCACCTTCGTCTCGTACAACGAGGGCTTCGGCGTGCCCGACGTGGGCCTGGTGCTGCGCGCCGTCAGCACGGCCAACCAGTCGGTCGACAAGCTGATCTCGCTGGAGCCGGTCGTCACCGACAACCGCGAAATCGGCCTGGCGTGGCGCGGCCGGCTGGGCAGCTTCTCGGCCTCTGCCTACGACTCGCGCTCCGACCTGGGCTCGCAGATCCGCGTGGACGCCGCCACCGGCGTGGGCAGCGTGCTGCGCGTGCCGGTGCATGTGAAGGGCTTGGAGTTCAGCGGCGAGTTCAAGCCGCTGCCGGACTGGACGCTCAGCGCCAGCTACGCCCGCACCCGTGGCAAGACGGCCGCGCAACCGGACGCGCCGCTGGACGTCGACCTCGGCGCCCGCTCGCAGGGGCCGGACAAGCTGGTGCTCGCCGCGGCCTGGCAGTTCGCCGCCAAGGGCAGCGTGCGCCTGCAGGCCACGCGCCTGGCGTCCCGCGACATCAACGTCGGCCGCGTCGTCGGCACGTCGCGGCTCGAAGAGCATTTCAAGGGCTACACGCTGGCCGACCTGGCCGCCACCTACGGCACGGCCTGGGGCGACTTCGGCGTGGGCATCGAGAACCTGTTCGACCGCCAGTACGTCGGCTACTACGCGCAGGCCAACCCGGCCGGCACCAACGACGACCACTTCGCCGGCCGCGGCCGCACGCTGACGGTCAGCTGGCGGCGCAGCTTCTGATGCGGCGCTTCTGGCTGCGGCTGCACCGCTGGCTGGCGCTGGCGCTGGGCCTGCCGCTGGCCGTCGTCGCGCTGCTGGGCAGCAGCCTGGTGGTGCTGAAACCGCTGGACCGCTGGCTCAACGCCGAGCTGTTCAGCGTGCCCGCCGGCCCGGCGGCGCCGGACCTGCTGGAGCGCACCCGCCGGCAGTTGCAGGCGGAGTTCGGCCCCGGCGCGTCGCTGGTGCTGCGCCCACCGCGCCAGGCCGGCGAGAGCCTGCGCGCGGCCGTGCGCGGCCCGTGGGAAGGCTTCGTCTACCTCGACCCGCGCGGCGCCCGCGAGCTGGGCCGCCGCGGCGAGCGCGAGGGCTTGTTCAACCTCGTCTTCGAGCTGCACAGCTCGCTGCTCATGAACGAGGCCGGCAAGCCGCTGCTGGCAGCGCTGGCGCTGGCCTACCTGGTGCTGCTCATCGGCGGCTTGGTGCTGTGGTGGCCCAGGCACTGGCGGCAGGCCTTCGCGCTGGCGCTGGACCGCGGGCTGTTGCGCGGCCTGTTCGACCTGCACCGCACCGGCGGCGTCGTGCTGGGGCTGCTGATCGCCGTGCCGGTGGCGACCGGCGCCTACATGGCCTGGAAGCCGCTGTCGCAGGCGGTGACGTCGCTGTCGGGCGGGCCGGCCTTGGCGCCGCCCAAGGTGCCTGCCGTGGACCTGCCGCCAGCCACCCTCGACGCGCTGGTCGCCACCGCGCAGGCGCGGTTCGGCGACGCGCCGGTCGGGTTCGTGCAGGTGCCTGCCGGCAACTCGAAACCGGTGCGCGTGCGGCTGATGCTGCCCGACGACCCGCACCCCAACGGCCTGACCTCGGTTTGGCTGCACCCGCTGGCCGGCACCGTGCTGCGCGCGGACCGCTGGAACGCGCTGGACCCCGGCGCCCGCGCGAACAGCGTCATCTACCCGCTGCACACCGGTGAGCTTGGCGGCCTCGCGCTGGAGACCGTGAACGCCTCGCTTGGCCTGGGGCTGACCGCCTTGGGCGTGTCCGGACTGTGGCTGTGGTGGCTGAGGCGGCAGCCCGCTCAGCGTCAGCCATCGCGGCACGCACTCCGTCACGCAAGGCCGCGGCGCGGGCCCGGCCGCAAGGGAGCCCCAGGATAAAGTTCGAGCGCAGAACTGAGGGCCGCCCCCAGTCCTACCCAGAACATCGAACAAGAAGCGCTCTTCATGGAATACCCCGGCAATCTCTTCGTCGTCGCCGCGCCGAGCGGCGCGGGCAAGTCCAGCCTGGTCAAGGCCCTGCTGGAACTGGACGCCCGGCTGGCGGTGTCCATCTCGCACACCTCACGCGCACCGCGCGGGCAGGAGCAGCATGGGCGCGAGTACTGGTTCATCACGCCCGACGAATTCCACGCGATGGCGGCCCGGGGCGAGTTCTTCGAATGGGCCGAAGTCCACGGCAACCTGTACGGCACCTCGCGCGCCGGCATCGAGGCGCGGCTGCAGCATGGCGAGGACGTGGTGCTGGAGATCGACTTCCAGGGCGCGCTGCAGATCAAGCAGCTGTTCCCCTATGCCGTGCTGATCTTCATCCTGCCGCCGAGCTGGGACGAGCTGCGCCTGCGCCTGGCCCGCCGCGGCGACACCGAGCCCGAGGTCATCGCCAAGCGCATGAACAACGCGCGCATCGAGGTGGCCCAGGCGCAGAACTTCGATTTCGTCGTCGTCAATGCGGTGTTCGACACCGCCGTTTTCGACCTCAAGGCCATCGTCCACGCGCAGCGGCTAAAATACGCGGCTCAGCGGCGCAACCGCTCTGCCGTCTTTCAGGCGCTCGACCTGCCCTGACCCGCTTCATTCAAGGAAACCCATGGCCCGCATCACCGTCGAAGACTGCCTGACCAAGATCCCCAACCGCTTCCAGCTCGTGCTGGCCGCGACCTACCGCGCCCGCATGCTGAGCCAGGGCCACAGCCCGCGCATCGAGAGCAAGAACAAGCCCGGCGTGACCGCGCTGCGCGAAATCGCCGCCGGCGAAGTCGGCATCGAGATGCTGCGCAAGGTGCCGGTCTAATTCGGCATCTGTTGAACATGAAACGGGCGTCCTTGGACGCCCGTCGTCTTTTGGGCTTCGTATAAATTCCACGAATGGCCCAACGCTCCCTCACCGCCTGGTTCACGCTGCCTGGATTGCGCCAGCCAGCGCCGCCGACCCCGGCAGAGGCGGCCTCCTTCGACGCCCTCCTGCCCAAGCTGGGCTACCTCAGCAAGGCCGAAGTCAAGCGGGTGCGCGACGCCTACAAGTTCGCCGACGAAGCCCACCTCGGCCAAAAGCGCGCGACCGGCGAGCCCTACATCACCCACCCCATCGCCGTGGCCGGCATCTGCGCCGAATGGCGGCTGGACGCCCAGGCACTGATGGCGGCGCTGATGCACGACGTTGTCGAGGACTGCGGCGTCTCCAAGACCGAGCTGATCGAGAAATTCGACGCCACGACGGCCGACCTCGTCGACGGCCTGACCAAGCTGGACAAGCTGCAGTTCTCCACCAAGGAGGAGTCGCAGGCCGAGTCCTTCCGCAAGATGCTGCTGGCGATGGCCCGCGACCTGCGCGTCATCCTCATCAAGCTGGCCGACCGCCTGCACAACATGCGCACCATGGGCGCGATGGCGCCGCAGAAGGCGCGCCGCATCGCGCGCGAGACCTTCGACATCTACGCGCCGATCGCGCACCGCCTGGGCCTGAACCAGACCTTCCGCGAGCTGGAAGACCTGTCCTTCCAGTATTTCCACCCCTGGCGCTATGCGGCGCTGAACAAGGCGGTGGCCAAGGCGCGCGGCAACCGGCGCGACCTGGTTTCGCGCATCGAGGGCGAGATCCGCGGCGCCTTCGCCAGGGCCAGCCTGCGCGTGGAGGTGCAGGGCCGCGAGAAGACCGTCTACTCCATCTACAAGAAGATGCGCGAGAAGGGGCTGATGAGCTTCGCCCAGGTCAGCGACATCTTCGGCTTCCGCATCCTGACCGAGGAGCCGCTGCAGTGCTACACGGCCCTGGGCGTGCTGCACCAGCTCTACAAGCCGCAGACGGGTCGCTTCAAGGACTACATCGCCAACCCCAAGGACAACGGCTACCAGTCGCTGCACACGACGCTGATGGGGCCGCTGGCCACGCCGCTGGAGTTCCAGCTGCGCACCGAGGGCATGCACCAGATCGCCGAGCAGGGCGTGGCCGCGCACTGGATCTACAAGAGCCGCGGCAAGCAGGCCTCGGCGCTGATCGCCCAGCAGGCCAACGCCCGCTGGCTGCAGAGCCTGATCGACATCCAGGACGAGACCCGCGACGCCAACGAGTTCCTGGAGCACGTGAAGATCGACCTCTTCCCGGACTCGATCTACGTCTTCACGCCCAAGTCCAAGATCATGGCCCTGCCCAAGGGCGCGACGCCGGTGGACTTCGCCTATGCCATCCACTCCGACGTCGGCGACCACTGCGTCGCCGCGCAGGTCAACGGCGAGGCCGTGCCACTGCGCGCCGAACTCAAGAGCGGCGACATCGTCGAGGTCATCACCGCGCCCGGCGCCAGCCCCAACCCTGCCTGGCTGAGCTTCGTGCGCACCGGCCGGGCACGCTCCAAGATCCGCCACTACCTGAAGGACCTGGAGCAGGAAGAGTCCCGCGAGCTGGGCGAGAAGATGCTGTCCCAGGCCATGCGGGTCGAGGGACTGGGCCTTCCCAGCCTGGAGCTGGACGACCCCGCCGCCAAGATCTGGCATGACCTGGCCGTCTGGGCCGGCAGCGCGGGTACCGAACAGCTGCTTGTCGACATCGGCGCCGGCCGCAAGATCGCCGCCATCATCGCCAAGAAGCTCGCGCGGCTGATGGCCGAGCAGGGCCAGCGGCCCGACGCCGTTGCGCTGACGCTGGGCCGCTACACCGAGGCACCGGTCGACCGCGGCAGCGTCGTCATCGACGGCAGCGAGGGTGCGTCGATCCAGCTGGCGAGCTGCTGCCGCCCCATCCCAGGGGACGAAGTCCGTGGCTATCTGGGCCGCGGCGAAGGCCTGGTCGTGCACACCTGCGAATGCGCGGTCGGCCGCCGGCTGTTCCAGCGTGACAGCGAACACTGGATCCAGGTCGACTGGGCCGACGAACTCACGCGTAACTTCGAAGCCGGCATCACCCTGCTTCTGAACAACGGCAAGGGCGTGCTGGCGCAGGTCGCGCAGGCCGTGGCGCAGGCCGAGGCCGACATCACCCACATCGCGATGGGCGACGACGCGCCGCTGCGCGAGACGGCCGAAATGAACCTGCTGATCGCCGTGCGGGACCGCCTGCACCTGGCGGACGTGCTGCGCGTGCTCAAGCGCTCGCCGGCGGTGCAGCGGGTGGCGCGTGTGAAGCCCTGACACCGTTGTCACGGCGCTGACCCGGCACGCGCGTCAATCACGGCGCTGAGTGTTTCTATCGGGCTCCCCGGGTTAACCATTGTTTCCGGCCCCGGTATTGCGTTTCGGGATAGCAAATCCCTCAAAACGTATTTCTCCGGTTGTAACCCCCTGTTTATGGTCCGCTCCGTTGCCTGCGGTGGATGGTCCTGACGAACGTTCGCCGCGCAGAAAAAACGCCGCCCTGCCTGCTGCAGGGCGCCCGCTGCCAGGGCTTCGCCTTTCCACAACAACGAAGGCCGGCCCGCCTCCCGGACCGGCCACGAAGACGGAGACCTTTCGTGAGCCAGAACAGCACCCACACGCTGCGCCGTGACCGCCTCGGCGCCGCCGTATCCATCGCCCTCGCCCTGATGGCGCATGAAGCCGCCACGGCGCAGACGGCCCCCGCTCCCGCGGACGCGGCCTCCGCGCCCGCGGCAGCCAAGCCGGCCGAGGCCAAGCCCAAGGCGCCGGTCAACGAGTTGGAGACCGTGCTGGTCGTCGGCACGCGGCAGTCGCAGCAGTCCAGCATCAACCGCAAGAAGAACGCGCCGACCGCGCAGGACTCCATCGTCGCCGAGGACGTCGGTGCCTTCCCCGACCGCAACATCGGTGAGGCCATCTCCCGCATCGCCGGCGTGGCCCTGGACCGTGGCGATTACGGCGAAGGCGTCACCGTCTCCATCCGGGGCAACAGCTCGGAACTGACCCGCGTGGAACTGGACGGCATGGGCGTGAGCTCCGGCGCCGGCACCAACCTGCTGGGCCGGGGCGCCGAAGGCGGCGACGGACGCGGCACTGAGTTCCGCGAACTGCCCTCCGAGCTCATCAAGAGCGTCGACGTCATCAAGGGCTCCACCGCGGCCATGACGGAAGGCTCGCTGGGCGGCGGCATCATCATCCAGACCCGCACCGGCCTGGACTTCGACAAGCCCTTCTACATGATCAAGGCCGAGGCCACGCAGAGCGACCTGGTCAAGAAGACGACGCCTCGCTACAACGTGATCCTGGCCGACAAGTTCTTCGACAAGAGGCTGGGCGTGCTGCTCAACTGGAGCAAGGCACGCACGGTGAGCGAGAACCACTCGATCTCGCAGGGCGGCAGCAACAACAACCAGGGTCTCCTGCGTCTGGCCGACTTCGACAACTCGCCTGAGAAGACCTTCACGTTCAATCCCAACACGCTGAACCAAGCCGACCCGACGGCGCTGGTGACGCTGCTGGCGTCGCCCAAGACGACCGCCGCCGGCGGTGGCTTCTTCAATGCCGCCACACCGCTGGAGATCCTGACCAAGTCGGCCGGCGCCCAGACCAAGGCGGACTGCTTCACCGCGTTCCCCAATCTGACCGCGGCGCAGATCGCCTCCATCACGCCGGGCACGCGCAACGCGACCGTCAACGCTGCGATCAACCAGCGCAACTCGGAGCAGATGACCTGCCTGAACCAGTGGAACGACTACACCCCGTCCAACGCCGGTGGCTTCCGCTACAACCTGCGGGGCCAGGATGACCGCCGCGACAACGCCGACATCCGCTTCGACTTCAAGGTCAACGACAAGCTGACCGTCTACACCAAGCTGGCCAACGCCAAGCGCCATGTGGACGACACGGTGGGCTTCCTGGGCGTGGGCAGCACGCCGCAGTTCAACGCTGCATTCACCGAAATCATCCCGGCCAATGGAGGAGCGGCCACACGCGCCTTGACGCCCGGTACTTCGGGCATCTTGCTGCCCAACACTTACTCCTTCCCCACCGCAACGGCAAACAACGGCATCACGCGGCCGCTCACGATCGGCGCGACGACCACCGTCCTGCCAGGCTACAAGGTCGACTCGACGCACCATGTGACCAGCTATTCGCTCGACAACGGCAGCTACAACACCGACACCATCTTCAGCACCATCGACACCACGACGAAGACGCTGATCACCGGTGGCGAATACAACGATGGCCGGCTGAAGGCCCAGTTCATGGGCGGCTACGTCAAGTCGACCGCCATGCGCTACGACCGCCGTGCCTCGTTCGGCTACAACTACGGCATCGGCAACTTCGCCATCCAGCCCAACGGCCTGTGGGCGTTCACGCTGCCCGATGGCAGCCAGAATGAACAGCTGAACTTCGGCAAGTACGCGACGCTGAATCCGGCCGTGGCAATTGGCAAAGTCGACGCTTCTGCGACGATCCCCGTCGGCTCGCCGGCCTATGCGGTCAATCAAGTGCCGCTGTTCACCAACAGCAATTTGCTGCAGGTCATCCGGTCCTACGACAGCGAGAACTCCGAGAAGCAAGGCAAGCTTGACCTGTCCTACAACCTCGTCGACAAGGTGCCCTTCCTGACGTCGCTGAAGGGCGGCGTCCAGATGCGCCAGAACGCGAGCGACTTCTGGACCGGCGCCGGCAGCACCATCAAGGACCCTGTAGGCACTTTCGGCACCGCCGGCTTTGTGCCGGGCGTCTACATGCCGCAGGTCAATACGCGCTGGAACGTCATCGGTTGCGAGAACACGGCCGGCTCACTGGCCGCCGGCGGCAAGCCCTGCGCACCGAGCGGCTACGCGCCCAACACCAGCCAGCTCAACGCTGGTATCGGCAACGTCGAGGCTGGCCGTACCACGCTGACCCGCGCACAGTATGAGGAGCTCATCCGCCAGACCATGACGCTGCAACCGGCCAGCCAGTTCTACTCCGGAGCCAAGGACCGGCCGGCCACGCTGTTGAACGGCTGGAACCAACTCGACATCGACAAGCTGTTCAACCTGGCCGGCGTCCCCGTGCGCCTGGATTGCTTCCGCCAGTGCACGGCCAGTGACGGCAAGGTCTACGACATGCCGGTCAGCCATGCGGTGGAGAAGACGACGGCCGCCTACCTGATGACCGACTTCGAGGTCGACCGCGTGCCGTTCACGAACTGGTCCCTGCCCTTCGGCATGGAGATCGCCGGCAACTTCGGCGTGCGCGTCGTGAAGACCGACGTGGAAGGCACGGGCTATGTGACCCTCCGCTCCAACCGCATCATCAGCGGCAGCTTCAATCCGGCGGACCCCTACAACGCTGCCGGCCTGCAGGCTTACACGCAGACCATGAACACGTCCATCAAGGACAGCAACACCGATGTGATGCCCTCGCTGAACCTGGCGGTGTGGGCCATCCCGGACAAGCTGGTGACGCGCTACAGCGTTGGCAAGACGGTCGCCCGCCCGGGGGTTTCCAAGCTGCTGCCTGAGGGCACCTGCAACATGTACGAGTTCGTCTATTCCGGCGCTTCGGAAGATGACGGCACGGAGCCGGACCAAGGCTGCGGCCGCTTCGGCAACCCGGCCCTGAAGCCCCAGACCAACGTCAACCACAACCTGTCGCTGGAATGGTTCCCCAACCGCGACTCGATGTTCTCGATCGCCTACTACAGGCAGCGCGGGCTGATCGGCGCGCCGACGCTGCTCGCGTCGCGCAACGACGTCAAGCTGTTCAAGGACAGCACCGCCGTTGATCCCTTCACGGGCAAGCCGCTGGCCGACCAGGAGTTCACGTACACCACCTGGGACAACCAGCCAGCCGCCACCCGCCGGGGCTTCGAATTCGGCATGAAGACGGCGTTCAGCTTCCTGCCCTCCGTCCTGCGCTACACGGGTCTCGATGCCAACTTCACCAAGGCCAAGTCCACGCAGGGCCAGCCGGTGCTGGACCTGATCAGCGGTGCCGTGATGCCCGTGGCCGGCGAGCCCAAGTACTCGTGGAACGCCTCGCTGTGGTACGACGACGGCGGCTTCCAGGCTCGTGTGGCGATGCAGGTGGTTTCCAAGCGCTATGTGGGCTTCACGCCCGGCGCTTCCAACAACTCCATCGCGGTCAACAACTATCCGTCCATCGGCACGCAGAACTGGCGCCTGCCCTACAACCCGGGCGCGCCGATCTGGGCTCCGCGCACGGCCTTCGTCGATGCCAAGCTCTCCTACAAGTTCAAAAACGGCCTGGAGATCTTTGCAGACGCGCGCAACCTGACCGGCGAGCGCGGGCAGTCGAACACGGGCGGCTACCAGGACTACGCCGACGGCATCCCGAGCATCTACAGCGACAACTACAACGGCCGCCGCTACACCGTAGGCTTCACCCTCCGCAGCCCGCGCTGAGCAAAACCAGGGAGACACGATGACCGGCACGCACCGCCCATTTCTTCAACCGAACTGGGCGGCACGTGCCGCCCTCGCCCTGCTCCTGGCAGCGCCGCTCGCCGGCGCACAACAGGCTGACGTCGCTCAACCGGCGGCGGCCCCGACGCAGAGCCTGGGCTCGGTCAAGGTGACCGGCCAACGCAACGGCGGTGTCGATCCCTCGATCGTCACCGCCGCCAAGGACAAGATCCTGGGGCGCCAGTTCGCCTCGTCCTGCGGCTTCCTGAGCGGCTACTCGGCCGCCGATGACGAGGTGACGCTGGCCTACATGCGCGACATGGGGATGATGGACAGCCCGTCCAACGAAACCGAGCGCTTCAGCGACCTGAGCCCGGCCGGCAATGCCAAGACGGGCACCGTCGGCACCCCGTTGGACGCCACCACCCCCGATCCCAACGACATCAGCGGCACGTCCCCAGCCGTCGCCTGTGGTGGCGCCGACCGCCGCTTTTCCGCCGGCCGCAACTGGATCGCGCGCAAGGACAAGTCGCTGACCCAGGCCTTCGAGGCCTACGAGAACGGCAATTACGCCGAGGCACGCGCCCGCTTCGAGGAAGGCTGGAAGAAGGTCGGCTACGAGGAAGCGGCCATGATGCTGGGTCGCATCCATCTGCTGGGACTGGGCACACCGGCCAGCACGCCCAAGGCCATCGAATGGCTGCGGCAGGTCGTCGACGCGCGCTACGACCCCGTCGGTGACCGCCTGAAGTTCGATCCGAAGAAGCCCGACAGCATCAACACCCGTGTCGAAGCCTCGCTGCTGCTGGCTCGCATCTATCTGAGCGGCCAGGGCATCAAGCGCGACCCTGAGCAGGCCTACAAGTGGTGGAGCAAAGCGCTGGACTACGGCTTCGAGCCTGCCGGCACACTGCTGGCCCAGGCCCACTTGAGCGGCGTCGGCGCAAAGCCCGATGCCAAGCGCGCGCTGGCCTACCTGGAGGCCGCCGGCGAGTCCGGCCACGTGCCCGCGCTCTACATGCTGGGGCAGCTCTACCACCACCAGGTACCGCGCCAGCCCGAAGGCGTGCCGCTGGACCTGAAGCGCGCCGGCGCCTACTACGGCGCCGCAGCCAAGGCCGGCAACATCGACGCCACACTGGCCGCCGCCCGCATGATGGATCTCGGCGAAGGCCTGCCGGCACCGGCGCCCGAACGCGCGGTCGTGCTCTACAAGGACGCCGCGCTGAAGGGCAACGCCGACGCGCAGAACGCGCTGGCCACGTTCTTCTATCGCGGCGAGGTGGTGCCGCAGAACTTCGCCACGGCGCGCCAGTTCTTCCAGGCTGCGGCGCAGCGCCGCCAGCCCGATGCCATGTTCAACCTCGCCGTCATGCTGGCCCAAGGCCAGGGTGGCGACAAGGACATGGCCGCCGCCTATGCCTGGTGCGCCCTCAGCAAAGGCCTGGGCCATGAGCAGGCCGCCGCCGCGCTGCCGGCCATCGCCGCCAAGCTCAGCCCCGACGAGAAGTCCCGCGCCGACGCGATGCTCAAGCCCGCACCCAAGAAGTCCTGATCAGTCGCCGCCAGGCGCCGGGTATCTCACTTCGACGACCTCGATCTTGTCCACACCCGCCGGCGTGACGAGATTGAGTTCATCACCCACGCGCGCCTTCAGCAGCGTGCGCGCAATGGGTGAGATCCAGCTCACCTCGCCAGCCAGGCTGTCGGACTCGTCGATGCCCTTGATGGTGATGGTCTTCTCGTCGCCCTTGGCGTTCGCATACGTCACCGTCGCGCCGAAGAAGACCTGCTCGCTGCCATGGTGCACGCTGGGGTCGACGACCTCGGCGATGTCCAGGCGCTTGGTCAGGAAGCGCAGGCGACGGTCGATCTCGCGCAGCCGCTTCTTGCCGTAGAGGTAGTCACCGTTCTCCGAGCGGTCGCCGTTCTTGGCCGCCCAGGACACCGTCTCCACCATCTTCGGCCGCTCGACGTCGATGAGCTGCATGAACTCCGCCCGCAGCCGCGCGTAGCCGCCGGGCGTCATGTAGTTGCGGGTGCCTGCCGGCAGGGCCGGCAGCGAGGGGCCGTCGCCGTCGTCATCCTCGGGCGCGTCGGTTTCCTTGGTGAACGCTTTGTTCAATTGAGATGTCTCCGTGCTTCGCACTTCGAAGCGAGTCCCTCCGGACGGCCGTGCGGGACTCATGCGAGCATTGTCCAATGCAAGCCCCCTCCGCTACCGGGCCACTGGCCGGTCTCAAGGTCGTCGAAATGGACGGCATCGGCCCCTGCCCGCTGGCCGGCATGCTGCTGGCCGACCATGGCGCCGAGGTCACCGTGATCGAACGGCCGGGCGGCCAGGTGCTGGACACCGGCACCGCGCTGGGCCGGGGCAAACGGCGTGTCTGCCTGGACCTGAAGACGGCCGAAGGCCTGGCCCGGGCGCGATCACTGATCGAAGGCGCCGATGCGTTGATCGAGGGCTTCCGGCCCGGCGTGATGGAGCGCCTGAGCCTCGGGCCGCAGGACTTCGCCGACAGCCATCCTCGCCTCGTCTACGGCCGCGTGACCGGCTGGGGCCAGACCGGCCCGCTGGCCCAGGCCGCGGGCCACGACATCAACTACGTGGCGCTGACCGGCGTGCTGTCCGTCGCCAGCCGGGCCGGTGCGACGCCGAGCATCCCGGCCACGCTGGTGGGCGACATGGGCGGCGGCGCGATGTTCCTCGCCTTCGGGCTGATGGCGGCGTTGTGGGAGGCGCAGCGCAGCGGCCGCGGCCAGGTCGTCGACGCCGCGATGGTGGACGGCGTGGGGCTGCTGTCCGGCCTGCTGCATGCCCTGCGCGCCGCCGGCCGCTGGCCCGAGGCGCCGGCGCAGAACTTCTTCATGCACAGCGCGCCGTTCTACGACTGCTTCGAATGCGCGGACGGCCGCTTCGTGTCGCTGGGCGCGCTGGAGCCGCAGTTCTATGCCGAGCTGCTGCTGCGGCTGGGTTTGAACGACGTCGATGCCGCGGCTCAGCAAGACCATCGCCAATGGCCAGCGCTGCGCGAGCGCGTCGCGGCCCGCATCCGCGAGAAGACGCGCGACGAATGGACCGCGCTGTTGGAAGGCAGCGATGCCTGCTTCGCACCGGTGCTGACCCTCGACGAGGCGCCGCTGCATCCGCATGCGCGGGCACGCGGCAGCTTCGTGCAGGCCGACGATGGCAGTTGGCAACCCGCGCCGGCACCGCGCTTCTCACGCGGCCGCTGAGCGCTGGGGCACGTTCACATGCGGCTGTCGTGCAGCGCGCCGCCGCTCAGGTCCACCATCTCGGGCTTGATCTCGGCATAGCGCAGCACGCGGCCGCCCCACTGCGCGGCGAAGGCCTTGGCCGCACCCTCTTCGGCGAAGCTGGCCGCCGTCGGGCCCATCGAGCCGTGGCGCTTGCTGCCCAGCACGTAGAAGGCCTGGCGCGCATCCACCCAGTGGCCGACCGGCTTGTCCCAGTCGGCCTTGGCCATGTCCTGCACATGGGCCGTCAGCAGCGGGCGCACCTGCTCCGGCTTGAGCAGCGCGTTGAGCAGCTCGACGCTGTCGCAGAACCAGTTCACCTGGCTGTCGCCCTTGTAGATGATCTGGCCCTTGGGGCCGGGGTAGTCGGCCAGCAGCATGCCGTCCAGCGAGCAGCTGGACTGGGCGGCGATCTCGTGCGGCCTGCCGGCGTCGGCGGCCTCGTCCTTGCGGCCGCAGCCGGCCAGGGCGACGGCGGCGAGGGCGGCGCAGCCGCAGAGCAGGCGGCGGCGGGTGGTGGGGCTTGAGGTCAGGGGCAAGGTCATGGCTTGAATCTCCAACCCGCCAGGGCCAGCGGCGCCACGATCCACGCCAGCATCGCGCCGCCCATCAGCCAGGGGTTGCCCAGCGCAGGCGGCACGACGCTGGCAAGGCCGTACAGGCGCGCCATGTCGTCCAGCGAGAACACATTGAGGATGCGGAACACGTCCGCGGGATTGAGCAGCAGCAGGTAGGCGAAGCGGTCGCCGCCGAGCACGCCGCCCAGCTCGCCGCCGCTGGCCACCAGCAGGCCCAGCAGCAGCAGGTCGAACACCAGCACCAGCGCGAACCACAGCGCGATGGCCAGACCCGAGGCGCGCGTGCGGTCGCGCGCCAGCACCGACAGCAGCAGCGCCAGGCTCAGGAAGGCCAGCCCCAGCAGCACCGAGCTGGCGACGAAGCCGCCGTAGTGATACAGCCCCGCGGCGCCGAAGCGCTGCCACAGCAGCGCGGCCACCAGTGCGAAGCCCGCCAGCGTGGACAGCGCCAGCGCTGCGGCCAGGCCCAGGTACTTGCCCAGCAGCAGCTCCAGCCGCGTGATGGGCAGCGCCAGCAGCAGGTCCAGCGAGCCGCGCTCGCGCTCGCCGACGATGGCGTCGAAGCCCAGCAGCAGCGCGATCAGCGGGATCAGGTAGATGACCAGCGACACCAGGCTGGCGATGGTGGCCTCGATGGAGCGCGGGCCGATCTGCCCCTGCGCCGCGCTGCCGAAGTAGGTGATGGCCAGCGAGAACACCGTGAACACCAGCGCCACGGCCAGCACCCAGCGGTTGCGCAGCCGGTCGCTGAACTCCTTGGCCGCCACGGCGGCGATCTGGCGGGGTTGCAGTCCGTCTTTCATGCGGCCTCCCGCAGCTCGAAATACAGGTCTTCCAACGTCGGCTCCTGGACGCTCAGGTCCACCAGCGGCCGCGCGGCCAGGGCCTGCAGCAGCGGCATCTTCAGCGCGCGCGGGCAGTCGATGCTGGCGCGATGCGCGCCCTCACGCTGCCAGCCCAGGCCAGGCAGGCCCGCGAGCTGCTGCGGCAGCGCATCCAGCACCGCCGCGTCGGCCTGCAGGCGCACCTGCAGCGGGCGGGTCGAGCGCTCGCGCAGCGCGGCCACGCTGCCGTGCGCGCACAGCCGGCCATGCGAGAGCATGGCCAGCGCGTCGACGCGCTGCTCCAGCTCGGCCAGGATGTGCGAGCTGATGACCAGCGTGACGCCGCGCGCGCGCAGCCGGTCGAGCTGGGCGTAGAAGTCGCGGATCGCGGACGGGTCCAGGCCGGTGGTGGGCTCATCCAGCAGCAGCAGCTGCGGCTCGCCCAGCAGCGCCTGCGCAAACCCCAGGCGCTGGCGCATGCCCTTGGAATACTCGCGCACCGGCCGGCGGCCGGCGTGGCTCAGGCCCACCTCCTCCAGCAGCGTGGCGCATTGGGCCAGTGGCGCGCCCTTGAGGCGGGCGAAGAAGCGCAGCGTCTCCAGGCCGTCGAGGTTGTCGTACAGCACCAGGTTCTCGGGCAGGTAGCCCAGCCGGCGGCGCGCTTCGCGGAAGTGGCGGCCGCCGACCTCGCAGCCGTCCACCCACAACCGGCCCTGGCTGGGCGCGACCAGGCCCAGCACCAGCTTGAACAGCGTGCTCTTGCCGGCGCCGTTGTGGCCGATCAGCCCGAGCAGCTGGCCGCGCGGCACCGTGAGGTCCACGCCGTCCAGCGCCTTGAGCAGCGCGCCGCCGCGGCCGTAATGCCTGGCCACGCCCTGCAGGCGCAGCGCCGGGGCGGCATCAACGGAATTGCTTGTCACGCCATTCACTCCAGTTCTTGTGTTGCGGCTGCATCGCCGGGTGGGCGTCGACCACGCTGGGCACGCGCAGCACCGGGAACTGCTGGCCCAGCACGCGCATGGCCTGCACCGCCGGGCTGCCCATCAGCAGCTTGACGCTGGGGTGGCGCCATTGCAGGCGGTCCACCAGCTCGTTGGCTTCGTAGGGCAGGTCGCCCAGGCCATCGCCGTTGCGGTCCCAGCCCAGGTAGTTGGCCCAGTGGTTGCCCTGGCCGCGTTCGCCGTCGCGCGCGTCGCCCCAGCGCTCGTCGCGCGCGCCGACGTAGCGCACCTGCTCGCGGTTGGCGATGAAGTCGTTGCGCTGCACCACGTTGCGGGTGGAGCCGGCCGAGAGATGCACGCCCACGTGGTTGTCCACCACCAGGTTGCCGCGCAGCGTCGCGTATTCGACGTCGTAGATGAAGAAGCCGCGGTTGTTGCCGGCCACGATGTTGTCCTCGATGACCGAGTCCTGCAGCGTGCGCAGCATGATGCCGAAGTCGCTGTTGCCCCAGGTGCGGTTGCGCCGCACGGTCTGGTCGCGCACTTCCATCAGCGCCAGGCCGCCGCGGTTGAGGTAGCTGTCGTTGTCCTCCCACAGGTTGTAGTAGGAGTTCATGTAGTGCGTGCCGTAGCGGCTGTGGTGCAGCCGGTTGCCACGGAACTCGGCGTGGTGGGACACGTCGACGTAGAGCGCGTCGCGCACGAAGCTGATGTTGTTGCCGACGATGCGGGCGCGCTGGCTGTTGTAGAGCTGGATGCCGTTGCCGCGCTGCGAGGAGTTGATGTCGCGCAGGCCCGTGATCAGGTTGTGCTCGATGCGCACCTCGTCGGCCTTCTCTATCCACAGGCCGAACAGGTTGTAGACCAGATCGCAGCGGCGCACCACCGCCCGGTGGCTGCCGGGCTGGATGTAGATGCCGGCGTGCTGCGCCTTCAGCTCGTGGCCGGAGTCGCGCACGATGAGGCCTTCGAGGGTCACGTCGGTGGCGGCCACGCGGATGGTGTCGCCGCGCTGGCCGCCGCTGAGCGTGGGCCGGCCGATACCGCGCAGGGTCAGCGGCTTGTCGATGCGCAGGCTCTCGTCGTAGACGCCGCGCTCGACCTCCAGCACGTCGCCGGGCTCGGCACGCGCGATCACCGCCTGGATGACCTCGCCCGGCCGCACGCGCCAGGTCTTCGCCTCGGCGCCGCCGAGGCACAGCAGCAGCAGCGCCAGCGTGCGCAGCAGGGTGATCGCGCCGGGAGGCTTCATGCCGGCAGCCACCCCAGCGCCTTGAGCGCGAGGAACAGCGCGGCACCGATCAGCAGGTTCTTGAAACCCACGTAGCTGAGCATGTCCATCCAGCCGGCGATGCGGTAGTTGGCGCGCCACCACGGACCGTCCTTGACGTAGCGGCGGCCGCTCATGCGGATCAGCACCTCGTAGACGCTCCAGCCGAACCACCAGCCGATGATGGCGGCCGCAGACAGCCGGCCCTGCGCGGCCAGCAGCCAGGCCAGGCTGGCGGCCACCGCCAGCGAGAAGCCGGCCACCTGCAGCGCGCGCTGGCTCTTCCAGCCCTCGCGGCTCCAGGGCCAGAGGTGGTCGCGGATCTCCAGCAGCAGCACCTGCCAGGCGCTGGCTGCGGCCCGCGCGGCGTAGGGATGGGCCGGGTCCGTGGGCATGCGGGGGTCGGGGCCTTGCGCCGCCTTGGCGCTGATGGCGGGCACGGCGTCGATGGGGATGAAATAGCCGTCGCGCCCGATGGGCGTGATCAGCAGCCCGTCGCGTTCGCGGCGCTTGCGCTCCCTGGCCAGCGGCGGGCAGCCCTTGGCGTCGGTGTACAGCACCATGCAGTCCAGGCAGTGCAGGCACTCGCGATGGTCGATGCGGCCGTCCGCGTCGATGGCCTGTGCGCCGCAGCCCACGGCGCAGGCCTTGCAGCTGTTGCAGTCCTGCTTGCGCTTCAGGCCGAACCAGCGGAAGGTGCTGGGCATGGCCAGCGACGCGCCCAGGGGGCAGAGGTACTTGCAGAAGGGCCGCTCGATGAAGATGGACAGGCCCAGCAGCACGGCGACGAACAGGCCGTAGGGCCAGGGGCGGTTGAGCACACCGACCAGGAAGGTGGTCTTGAACGGCTCCACCTCGGCCAGCATCTCGGCGCGCCCCATGTCGAACATCGACACCGCCAGCAGGCCGAAGAAGATCGCGTACTTGAGCCACTTGAGCTTGTCGTGCAGCGCTTGAGGCACCGGCTTCTGCCAGCGCTTGAGGCCCAGCTTGCGAGAGACCTTGAAGATCGCCTCCGACAGCGAGCCGAACGGGCACATCCAGCCGCAGAACAGGCCGCGGCCGAACAGGAACACCGTGACGATGATGAAGATCCAGAACACGAAGATGAACGGATCGGACAGGAACAGCGACCAGGTCCACTGGAACAGCAGGCTGTGGAACCAGGTCAGCACCTGAGTGATCGACGGCTGGGCCATCAGGCCGAAGCCGACAAAGACGATGGACAAGGCCCAGGCGCTGTACTTGAAGGCATTGACCGGCCACTTGTTCTTGTGCGTGGACAGCCGGGTGAGCCGTTCGCGCAGCGCGTAGACCACGGCCACGGCGATCAGCAGCGCGCTGAACAGCGCGATCTTCCAGGCCTGGCTCTTCCAGATGCGCAGCCAGGGTGCGTCCGGCTCCACCACCACCGGGCGGCCGCCCTGCAGCAGCGCATCGGGCACCCAGTACTTGCTCTCGAAGACGGCGAAGCTGCGATGGCCGGTGGCCTGGTCGACGCGGTTCCCCAGGAAGGCCAGCTTCCAGGGATAGGCCGCCGAGAAGCTGGGCGAGCGGATCACGAAGATGGCCGACTCGGTGTAGGCCGGCGCGCCTTCGGCCTCCAGGCCGTAGAGGTTGATCGCGTCGAGGTCGCGGAAGGTGAAGGCGTCGGCGCCCTGCTTGACCTGCACGCGGTCGTAGATGCCGCCGCGCACGAAGCCCGAGCCCTTGAAGGACTCGACACCGGCGCTGCGCACGATGAAGAAGGCCTGCTCGCCGTCCTGCAGGCGCGAGCGCAGGCTGGCATAGCCCGCATCGCCCAGCAGGCTGCGGCCCAGGTCGGGGTGGTTCAGGTCGCCGAACCACAGCTCGATGAAAGGCTCGGCCGCGGCCGCGAGGCCCACCTGCTCGGGCCGCACGCGCAGTTGCTGCACCCCGCCCATCTGCTGCAATTCGCTCCAGCGGTAGTGCCGCCCGGTCGCCAGCCACCGCGCGCGCTCGCGCACGGTCGGCTCGATGATGCCCACCTGGCGCGCCACCGCGCTGCCCGAGAGTTGCATCACCTGGTTCTGCGCCACCACGGTGACGGTGGCGCCGGAGATGGCGTCCACGCCCAGCACGTTCTCGTCCGGGCGCGAGGGACCGACCTCGATCTGGTCCTTGACCGACTTGCCGAGGTACTGCTCGTTGAACTTGATCAGCGCGCCCTCCGGGATGCCCAGCAGCAGGATGGGCTCGGAGTGCTTGAGCACCTTGACACCCACGTAGCGGCCGGTGGTGTCCATGCCGATCAGCGTGACCACCGGCTTGCCGGAGTAGGCGGGCGTGTCGGTGATGTCGGTGGACAGCATCACATAGCCCAGCAGCGCGGGCTTGCCCGTGGCGCTGGCCGGGCCGTAGGCCTCGACATAGGGCGGCTGGCCCTTGCGAGGCGAGAAGCTGACGGCACCGGGAAAGACGTCCTTGCAGGGCAGCAGCGCGCACAGATCAGGCGCGGTGGCCAGATCAGCCGGCAGCTGGGCCTCGTAGGCCTGCTGGCCCGGCGCTGCGTGCGCAGCGGCCATCAGCAAAAAAAACGCGGCACATGCCCTGAGGCAGGCCGCGAACAGTCGATCCACTGACATCTGTTTTCTCGTTATCCGCCGCTGGCGCCAGCCGGCTCGAGCGGCTGGCGCGGCGGTTGGGTGCGCCTGATCAGGCTTCCACGATCATGCGGGTGCGCATTTCGAGGTGCAACGCATGGCAGAAGTGCGTGCAGTAGCACCAGTACACGCCCGGCTCGCCGGCGGTGAAGGTGACCGAGGCGGTTTCCTGCGGGTTGACGATGAAGTTGACGTTGTGGTTCGGGATGGCGAAACCGTGCGTCAGGTCTTCGACCTTGTCGAGGTTGGTCAGGATCAGCGTGACCTCGTCGCCCTTCTTGACCTTGAACTCGCGCAGGCTGAAGGCCGGCGCCTGCGAGGTCATCTTCACCGTGACCTTCTTGCCGTTGCGGGTCACGCCGGAGTCCTTCGGGTCCTTCACCGCGAGCGGGAAGTCGTCCAGCGAGTACACCTGCTTGGGCTTGACCAGATCGCGCTTGAAGATGATGAAGTCATGCGGCTCGCCGCGCACCGGGTGGTCGGCCAGCAGCACCATCTTCTCGCCCGACATGTCGATGATCTGCTCGTTCTCGGCATGCAGCGGGCCCACCGGCAGGAAGCGGTCCTTGGAGAACTTGCAGCCCACGGCGAGGTACTTGCCGTCGGCGGCGATGGTCTCGGACTGCGAGCCGTTGATGTGGCCCGGCTGGTACTGCACGTCCAGGCGGTCGACCACGTACTTCGCGCCCTTGTCGCCCTTGTGGAAGGCGATGGCCTTCTCGATGTTCCACTTCACCACCTGGCTGTCAAGGAACAGCGTGGTGTAGGCATTGCCGCGGCCGTCGAAGGCGGTGTGCAAGGGGCCCAGGCCGATTTCGACCTCGGCGACGATGGCGCCGTCGATCTTATCGAGCTTGCCGTCGAACCAGTCCAGCACCTTGGCCAACTCGATGACCGTGGCGGTGGGCGACAGCTTGCCGGCGCAGATGAAGTACTTCTGGTCCGGGCTGGCGTTGACGCCGTGCGGGTTCTTGGGCACCGACACATAGGCGGTCAGCGCGGTCTTCGGGTCCTTGTTGGCTTCCCGCGTGCCGTCCACCACCGGCACCTTGGAGCTGCCGACGGTCTTGAACTTGCCGGCCTTGACGGCCTCCTCGATGCGGGCGATGTTGAAGAACAGGCAGGCGTCGCGCTCGGCGGACATCATGTCCTCGTAGTGCGCGCCCATCTCGGTGTTGTACTGGTTGGTGGCGGCCAGCTTGCCGTCGTAGGAGGTGGCGGTCAGGTCGCAGTTGCCGTCGATCAGCACCTGCCAGCGCACGTCCATCGTCTCGGCGTCCACGCAGGTGAACATCGAACGGTACTTGCTGCCGTCCTCCACACCGGCGTTGGGCAGCGGCGTGGCGAACTCGGCGCCGCAGAAGACGCGCGTGGTGTAGTTGATCTTCGGATCGACCGGGTCGCGCTTGTCCGGGAAGATGCCGTGGAAGCCCTGCACGTTGGGCAGCTGCGTGATCTTGTCGCAGACGAAGTAGTCCAGCCGGATGCGCGCGATGCGGCTGTTGATCTTGTCGTTGATCCAGGCATAGCGGCCGTCGTAGTTGCCGTCCTTGTAGGAGGCGTGCGTGTGGTGGGTGTCGCCCACCGTGTAGCGCAGCGAGCCATCCGCCTTCGTGCCCATCACCTTCTTGGACTCGTTGGTGATGCCCCAGCCCACCAGCGCATCGGGCACGAAGCACGGGATGCGCAGCAGCTCGCGGCCGGAGGGCAGGCCCAGCACGCGCATGTCGCCGGTATGGCCGCCGCTCCACAGGCCGTAGTAGCTGTCGAGCTGGCCCGGCTTGAGGTGGGTGGCGTTCGCTTCACCGTGTGCGCCGGGGGCTGCACCGCTGGCGGCCGGCGCCGCGACGGCGCCGTCGGCCTTCTTGTCGGTGCAGGCTGCGGCGCCCAGCGTCAGGCCGGCGATCGCGGCGCTGTTGATGAACCGGCGGCGCGCCAGACCATGAGGTGCGGTGCTCGTCGTGCCGTTGTTCTTGTCTTCGTCGTTCATGTTCGCCTTTTGGGGTTGGTCGATGGGTCAGCGACGGCCTGCGCAGAGGACAGCACGCGGGCGGGTCGGAAGTTCAGCGATGAACGCGGTCACCGAGCAGGGCGACGGTCGATGCCTTCGGCGCGTTGGCAGCAGCGAGTGGCACGAGTGCGTTCAAGAGCGAAGCCATCGTCGCCAAGTCCCGTCGGGTCGGGGTTGATCCAGATCAGCTCCGACCAAAAAGCTTCATCGAAAATGCAGGTTATGCGAGGCGCCTCGACACGACGCGCGCAGAATGAACCCGCCCCTTCACTGATGAGCTTCCCGATGCCGCAGATCTACTCACGCCATCTCCTCCTCTCCGTCGTCGCTGCGCTGGCACTGACTGCCTGCAGCAAGCAGGAACCCGCGAGCGCACCCGCCGCACCGGCCGCCGCCCCGGCACCCGCGCCTGCGCCCGCAGTCGCCGAGAACACCGTCGGCAAGAGCGTGTTCGGCAAGACCTGCGCGATGTGCCACGCCGCGGGTGTGGCCGGCGCGCCCAAGCCGGGCGACAAGGCCGACTGGGGCCCGCGCATCGCGCAGGGCAACGAGGTGCTCTACAAGCACGCGCTCGAAGGCTTCACGGGTGCCAAGGGCATGATGCCGCCGCGCGGCGGCGGCAGTTCGCTGACCGACGATGAAGTCAAGGCCGCCGTCGATTTCATGGTGGCGCAGTCGCGCTGAGACCCGTGGCGCCGCTCACTTCCCCTCGCCGCCGCAAACTGGCGCTCGGTGCACTGGCCTGCGTGCTGCTGCCACGCGCAGTGCAGGCGCGTGACGCCGGTTTGTCGCCGCTGCAGCGCAGCGCCGCGGTGCTGATGGGCACGCAGGTGGACATCGTCGCCGTGCATGCCGACGCCGCACAGCGCGCCCGCGCGCTGGATGCGGCGTGGGCCGAGATGCTGCGCCTGTCGGAGATGATGAGCCGCTACCGCAGCGCCAGCCAGGTCAGCCTGCTGGCCCAGGCGGCCGGCGGCGCGCCGTTGCCGGTGGCGCCCGAGCTGATGGCGGTGCTGCAGCAGGCGCAGGATCTCGCGCGCCGCAGCGGCGGGCGTTTCGATGCCACGGTGGGCGCCTATGCCGACTGGCATTTCGAACCTGGCCAGCCGGCCCGCCTGCCCGACGCGGCCACGCTTGCACGGCAGCACGTGCTGGTCGGCGCGCACGGCCTGCAGCTCGACGTGCCGCGCGGCACCGCCCGGCTGGCACGCCCCGGCATGCGGCTGGACCTGGGCGGCATCGCCAAGCTGCCCATCCTGCAGGCAGGGCTGCGCACGCTGGCGCAGCATGGCGTGCACGACGCGTTGATCAACGGCGGCGGCGATGTGTTGTGCAGCGGCTCGCTGCAGGGCCGCCCCTGGCGCATCGGCCTGCGCGACCCGCGGGCGCCGCAGCGGCTGCTGGGCGTGCTGGCGCTGCGCGGCGGCGTGGTGGCCGCCTCGGGTGACTACGAGCGCGGCTTCGACCACGCCGGGCGCCGCTACCACCACATCCTCGACCCGCGCAACGGCCAGCCCAGCGAGGGGCTGCGCGGCCTGGCGCTGGTGTCGGCCGATGTCGAGGCCGTCAACGGCTGGGGCGCGGCCATGATGGTCGCCGGCGCCGACCGGTCGCGGCGTTGGCTGCGCGAGCAGTTGCCGGGCGTCGAGGCGATGCTCGCCGGGCCTGATGGCGTCTGGCTCACCGCCGGCCTGCAGGCGCGGCTCATGGCCTCCGCCTAACGACACAGCCAAGCGGCCAACTCACGCCCCGGGCCGCGGATAGGCGGCCAGGCGCTGGACGTCGGCGATGCGGATGCGCCCGCCGTCCACGTCGATCAACCCGCCCTCCTCCAACTCGCGCAGCACGCGCGAAAAGTACTCCGGCGTCATGGACAGCCGCGAAGCCAGCGTCGCCTTGCTGACGGGCAGCACGACCAGGCAGGCGCCCGCCTCCGCAGCGTCGCGCAGCAGGTAGCCGATGACGCGTTGCACGCCCGATTGCAGCGCATAGGCCTGCACGTCCGCGACGAGGCCGTGCAGCCGCCGGCTCAGGCCTGCCAGCATGCGCAGCGCCAGGCGTTCATCGGCGGCCATCGCCTGCAGCATGGCCTCGCGCGGCAGCACCAGCAGCTGCGTGTCGCCGAGTGCCTGTGCGTTCACGGGGCTGGGCCGGCCCAGGAACATCAAGGCCTCGGCGAAGCTCTGGCCGGCCGAGACCAGTTCGATGACCTTCTCATGGCCGGTGGGTGACAACACGAAGAGCTTGACCGGCTGGCCGAGGTTGACGAAGAAGGCGTCACAGCCCTCGCCGGCACGCAGCGCGAACGCGCCGCGCTCCAGCGGCCGCGGGCGCGCCGCGGCGGCCAGGCGCTGCAGCGCGTCCTCGCCGATTTCACTGAAGAGGGGCAGGCGGCGCAGCCAGTCTTCGATCGATGCGGTGTCCATGCTCACCCCGGCCGGCCATCGACGCGCGGGCGGCCGAGCCAGTCGCCGCAGCGCCAGGCCCACGTCGCACTGACGACGGCCCAGAGCGCCGCCGCGGCCAGCAGGCCGGCATGGCCGCCCAAGCCCAGCGCCGCGCCGATGCGCAGCAGCACGCCGAGCTGCAGCAGCCGGTAGCCCGCCCAGCCCAGGCCGTCGATCGCGAGCGGGCGGCCGCTGTGCGCTGCGGCCACGCGCGTCAGCATGGCAAGCAGCGTGCAGCCCAGCCAGCCCAGCGTCATGGCATGCAGCGGCGCCGCACCGAGCCCACCGCGCCCCAGCGCCTGCAACGTCAGCGAGACGGCCTGCAGGCCGAGCGCCAGCCCGAGCCAGACAAAGCCGCCATGCAGCATGGCCAGCAACCGCAGCGCCTGCCCCTGGAGGCTGCGCACCAGCCGCCAGCGCAGCGCCACGGCCAGTATGGCGGCCGATGCGACGGCCAGTGGTGGCGCGAGCAGCCACGGCGGCAGCCAGGCCAGCTCGGCCAGGCCCGCCAATGCCAGGCCGGCCAGCAGGGGCAGCAGCCACGCGCGCGCGCCCCAGGCGTCCAGCTGCGGCAGCGCCGCGGCGCTGAAGAAGGGGAGCATGCGATGCGAAACGATGGCGAACACCGGGCCCACGAAGCCCCACAGGCCCAGTTGCACGGCGCCACGCAGCAGTGCTGCATCGCCCCGCAGCAGGCCCAGGCTGCCCAGCAGCATGGACACCAAGCCGACGGCGCTGGCGGCCAGTACGCAGCGGGCGTGCAGGCGGTCGGGGGCGCGGCTGGCGCGCAGCAGCGCGGCAAAGCGCAGGCTCAGGCGCAGCCAGCCGCAGGCGGCGGCCGACACGCCGAGTGCCGCAACCGGGGCACTGGCATGCACGCCGACGAGGACAACGAGCCAGCCCAGGCCGAACTGCAGCAGCGCCGTCAGCAGCACGCCCGCCTCGATGCCGGGCAGCCCCAGCCAGCGCGGGCCGGCCGTGAACAGGAAGCCCGCCATGAAGGCCGGCATGAAGCCGAGCGTGAACACCAGCCCGTGGGCCAGCGTCGGGGGCACCGCCCAATGAGGTTCGAAGCCGAGGCCGGGCGCCACGAGCACCCCCAGCCACCACAGCGCGGCGCCGCTCATCAAGACGGCGCCGAAGGCGAAACCCAGCCGGTGCGGCGCGCTGAGCAGCCGGCGCGGCCGCCAAGCGGCGGCGGGGACCGCCGTGTGTGGAAGGAGCGAAGTAATGGCCATGGCTTCGTCGGGTGTCGGGGCGCGAGGTGTCGATGCTCGACGGCATCGGCCGGCGGCGCTTTGACGCGGTTCAAACAGTGCGCGGATTCGTCAGCCGGCGTTGCGCTGCCGCACGGCCGTCAGCCCAGGCGCAACAGGAGGTCGGGCCTGATCGCCCGCGCCTGCGCCAGCAGGGCCGGCGACGGCCAGCCGACGGGCGCGCGCAGCGTACCGGCCTCATCCGGCAGCCGCGCCAGCTGCAAGGCATGGCGCGGCACGGCCGCCAGCTCGCTGACCAGGCGCAGCAGGTCGGCATCGGTGAACCAGCGTGGGTGGACGGTGGTGCGGCATTCGAACTCCACGCCGCTGCGCTGCAGCAGCGCCAGCGATTCGCGTACCGCGTGCAGGCTGCCGCGCCGGCCCGTGATGCGGTCGTGCAAGCCGGCGTCCGTCGGTGCGGCCTTGACGTCCAGGCCGACCCAATCGAGCCGCGGCAGCAAGGCCGCCAGGCGGCGCGGCGCGAGGCCGGCGGTGTGCAGGCCCAGGGCATAGCCCATCTCGCGCAGTTCGTCCAGCACCGCCGGCAGTGCCGGGTCCAGCGTGGGTTCGCCGCCGCTGAAGACGACGCCATCCAGCCGGCCCAGGCGGCGGGCCAGCCAGTCGCGCAACGCGGGCCAACGCGGGCCACCGCCCTGCCCTCGCGGCTGCAGATCGGCGTTGTGGCAGTAGCCGCAACGCCAGGGGCAGCCCTGCAGGAAAACCACTGCGGCAAGCCGGCCGGGGAAGTCCACGCTGCTGAAGGGCTGCAGGCCGGCGACGGCCAGTGCGTCGGCACTCACGACCGGACGGTCGCCTCCTCGAAATGCACACGCTCGGCAAACTCGCCCTGCTTGCCGGTGTTGAAGGACGCGACCGGGCGGTGATAGCCCATCACGCGGGTCCAGACCTCGCAGCGCTGGCGTTCCTCTTCGCGCAGCGTGGTGTCTTGTTGTTCTTGACGTTCGATGACAGCGTTCATGTTTCTCTCCTTCATGCGGGTTGGATTTCGGCTTCGCGGCGCTTCACGGCCAGCCGTTCCTCGTCGCAGCGCGGGCAGAACTCGTGATGCCCGGCCAGGTAGCCGTGGGTCGGGCAGATCGAGAACGTCGGCGTCACGGTGACGTAGGGCAGCCGGTGGTGGGACAGCGCGCGCTTCACCAGCTCGCGGCAGGCGGCGGCGGAGCTGATGCGCTCGCTCATGTACAGGTGCAGCACCGTGCCACCGGTGTACTTGCGCTGCAGCTCCTCCTGGCGCTCCAGCGCCTCGAAGGGGTCGTCGGTGAAGCCGACGGGCAGCTGCGAGCTGTTGGTGTAGTACGGGTTGGCGTCGGTGCCGGCTTGCAGGATGGCGGGCCAGCGGCGCCGGTCTTCCTTCGCGAAGCGGTAGGTCGTTCCCTCGGCCGGCGTGGCCTCCAGGTTGTAGAGGTGGCCGGTCTGCTCCTGGAACGCCACCATGCGGGCGCGCACATGGTCCAGCAGCCGCACCGCCAGCGCGTGGCCCTCCGGCGCCGTGATGTCGTGCCGGCCGCGGGTGAAGTTGCGCACCATCTCGTTGATGCCGTTCACGCCAAGCGTGGAGAAGTGGTTGCGCAGCGTGCGCAGGTAGCGCCGCGTGTAGGGAAAGAGGCCCTGGTCGATGAGGCGCTGGATGAGCTTGCGCTTGATCTCCAGGCTGTCGCGGCCGAGCTCCAGCAGTCGGTCCAGCCGCGCCAGCAGGGCCGCTTCGTCGCCGGCATGCAGGTGGCCCAGGCGCGCGCAGTTGACCGTGACGACGCCCACCGAGCCGGTCTGCTCGGCCGAACCGAACAGGCCGTTGCCGCGCTTGAGCAGCTCGCGCAGGTCCAGCTGCAGGCGGCAGCACATGGAGCGCACCATCTGCGGCTCCAGGTCCGAGTTCAGGAAGTTCTGGAAGTACGGCAGGCCGTAGCGCGCCGTCATCTCGAACAAGGCCTCGGTGTTGGGGTGCGCCCAGTCGAAGTCCTTGGTGATGTTGTAGGTCGGGATGGGGAAGGTGAAGACGCGGCCCTTGGCGTCGCCCGCCGTCATCACGTCGATGTAGGCGCGGTTGATCAGGTCCATCTCGGCCTGCAGCTCGCCGTACATGAAGGGCTGCGCCTCGCCGGCGATGACGGGCACCTGCTCGGCGAGGTCGGCCGGGCAGCTCCAGTCGAACGTCAGGTTGGTGAACGGCGTCTGCGTGCCCCAGCGCGACGGCACGTTGAGGTTGTAGATCAGCTCCTGCAGGCACTGGCGCACCTGCTCGTAGCTCAACGCGTCCTTGCGCACATACGGCGCCAGGTAGGTGTCGAAGCTGGAGAAGGCCTGCGCGCCGGCCCACTCGTTCTGCAGCGTGCCGAGGAAGTTGACGATCTGCCCGACCGCGCTGGACAAATGCTTCGGGGGCCCCGCCTCCACCTTGCCGGGCACGCCGTTCAAACCCTCATGCAGCAGCGTGCGCAAGCTCCAGCCCGCGCAGTAGCCGCTGAGCATGTCGAGATCGTGGATGTGGAGGTCCGCCTCGCGGTGGGCGCGGCCCACCTCGGGCGGGTAGACATGGTCCAGCCAGTAGTTGGCGACGACCTTGCCCGACACGTTGAGGATCAAGCCACCCAGGCTCCAGCCCTGGTTGGCATTGGCCTGGATGCGCCAGTCCCGCTGCTGCAGGTACTCGTCCATCGTGGCCTGCACGTCCACCAGCGTCTGGCGCGCATCGCGCAGGCGACGGTGCTGCTCGCGGTAGACGATGAAGGCGCGCAGCGTGCGCCGCCAGCCGGCGCCGAACAGCGTGGCCTCGACGGCGTCCTGGATCTGCTCGATGCCGGGCAGCGTGCGCGCCATCAGCTCCGGCATCACGCCGTTCTGGGTCAGCCAGCGCGCTTCGTCGTCGCCGAACTCGCCGCTGGCTCGCCCGGCGGCGGCCAGGGCCTGCGTGATCTTGCTCGCATCGAAGGCCTGCAGCCGGCCGTCGCGTTTCACCACCTGCTGGGGATAGAGGTTCATTGCGCTACCTATGGTGTTCGTAGCGCCTTTCAAGCACTACATCTAGTGGGAGCGCAGTGTGGCCAGCCCTCAGTGAGGCGTCCTTGAAGCAGATCAAACTGGGCAGCGAAACGCTGGGGCGTCGCCACGCGCCGTGGCTCGGACGGGTCAGACCAGCGCAGCGTGGTTCAGTGCGGCCTTCTGCGCGGCGGCGAGCAGCAGTCGCCGTTGCATCACGGACGGCCCGTGGCGACGTTCCACAGCGGTCCGATCGCGTCCAGCGTGTTCTTCAGGATGAGGCCGTACTCGGTGTCGCCCTCCATGACGAGGGCGCCGTCGAAGAACAGCCGGTCGGCGTCGTCCTGCCCACGCAGCAGCCGCCACAGCGCGTCGGCCCGTGCGCGCAGGCGCAGGTGGGGCACGCCGCCCTCGCCTGCGGCGCGGAAGCCGCGCTCGCCAAGGCGCAGGCGCACCCGGGCACCGAGTTCCTGCAGCTCGATCTCCACCGTCTGGCCTTGCAGGGACTGGCGCTGGCTTGCGTCCAGGCGCGGCAGCAGCAGGCGGTCCAGCGCCAGTGCCAGCACCGTGGACGGCGGCCGGCTGGGCAGGCGGGCCACGCGTTGACGCCAATGCGTTGGCAGGCTGGGCAGCATGCTCATGCGGCCTCCGCGAGGCCGGGCTGGCGGCGCGCGAAGCCGTCCACCAAGCGGCCCGGCAACGGCAGCGCCCGCAGCTCGGCCAGCGCGTCCTGCGCACAGCCGCCCTGCGCAAATACCGCGTCGAACAGCTCGACGACCCGCAGGAAATGCCCGCCGCACGGCGACAACCGCAGCAGGCTCACGCCGGCCTCCTGCAGCGCGGCGCCATGGCCGATCAGGCATTGCAGCGCGGCGCTCTGCGTCTGGATGCCATTGAGCGCGAGGAAGTCCTCCCCCTCCCCCGTCTTCAACAGCAGGCCATCGGCATCGTCGCGGCAACGGAACTGGCAGTCGTCCTTCTGCAGCCGGTGGTGGCGGGCGGTGAAGCAGCGCGCCGAGAAGGCCAGCGGCAGGCGGCCGAAACCCCAGACCTCGGTCGCTATCGACGACGGCTGCGGGTTGATGCGGCCCACCGCATCCAGCGACAGTTCCACCGGCGCCACCCAGCGGTCGGCACCGAGCGCGGCGTGCTCGCCCAGGGCGGCGAAGTTGTAGATGTTGAGGTGCGGCCCCAGCGTCAGCGGCCGGCGGCGCGCGCGGGACAAGACCTGCAGCGCCGCGGCGTCACCGGCCTCGACGGGGAACTCGTCCTGTTCGCACACGCGGCGCAGCGTGCGCAGCTCGGCCTCGCTCATGACCAGCGCCATGGTCGCCAGGCGCACTTCCTTGCCGGCGGCGCGCAGCTCGCGCGCGATGGCCAGCCAGTCGTCGAACTTGATCTCGTTGCGGCGTGAGCACACCAGCTCGCCCAGCACGATGCTGCGCACCGGCGCATCGGCCAGGTCGGCATAGAAGTTCAGCAGCGCCTCGCGCGGCCACCAGTACAGCAGCGGGCCAATGGAAAGCTCCACCATCGCGTTCATCTCCAGGGTCGGTCGTAGGCGCCGAGCGTGTGTTGCTGGCCCTCGGCCCAGCGGGCGAGCTGGCCGTCCCATGCAGGCTGCACGCTGTAGCGGCCGCGGCCCTCGTGAGCGGCCCAGGCCGTGTCGATGGCGGCGCGCCAGACCTTGGTGACCTCGGCCACGTAGGCGGGGCTGCGCTGCCGGCCTTCGATTTTGATGGCGGCCACGCCGGAAGCGATCAGCTGCGGCAGCAGGGCGAGCGTGTTGAGGCTGGTGGGCTCCTCCAGCGCATAGTCGTGCGCTGAACCGCCCACCTCGAAGCGGCCCTTGCACAGCGTCGGGTAGCCACGCGGCTCGCCGGGGCGGTAGTGGTCGATCAGCACACCACCCAGGCGCGCGCGCACGCCGTCCGCGGCCTCGTCCCACCGCACGGCCGACGGCGGCGAGCACACGCCGGCCGTGTTGGGCGACTGGCCGGTCGCATAGCTGGACAGCGCGCAGCGGCCCTCCACCATCACGCACAGGCTGCCAAAGCCAAAGACCTCGACAGGCACGCTGCAATGCTTCAGCAACTGCTGCACCTGCTGCAGCGTCAGCACGCGGGGCAGCACGGCACGCTCGATGCCATAGCGCTGGCGGTAGAACTCGATAGCCTCCCAGTTCGTCGCCGAAGCCTGCACCGACAGATGCAGGCGCAGCTGCGGATGACGGCGCCGCGCATCGGCGAGCACGGCGCTGTCGGCCACGATGAGGGCGTCGGCCCCCAGCTCGGCGGCGTGGTCGACGGCGTGCTGCCATGGACCGGTGTCGCGCGCGTCGGCAAAGGTGTTCAGTGCCATCAACACCTGGCGGCCCAAACGGTGCGCCAGCGCGACGCCCTCGCGCACCTGCGCGGCGTCGAAATTCAGCCCGGCGAAGTTGCGCGCGTTGGTCGCGTCCTTCAGGCCCAGGTAGACCGCGTCGGCACCGGCTTCAAAGGCCAGCTGCAGGGCCCGCAGGGAACCGGCGGGGCAGACGAGCTGGGGCTTGCGAGGTTGCGGGGAGAGTGCGACGGACATCGCCCGGCACTCAGCGCCGGCCACTGCAGCTGCAACTGCACGAACAGTCACCGGCATCGGCTGCGGCCACGGCAGCGCTGCTGACGAGGCGCCCGATGCGGATGCGCCAGAGGCCCGGTTCCGCCTGCACCACCTGCCAGCTGAAGGCCTGCGGATGATGGGCGCCGAACTGCATCAGCAGGCCGCGCGGCTCGTGGTCGTTGATCAGCTCGAAGGCTTCGCCCGGCGCCAGCGCGTCGAAGCATTGGAAGGCCAGCCCGTGGCGCTGCGCCGGAGCGAGTGGGCGAAGGTCATGAAGTGCGGTGGATGTCGCCATGGCTCGCAGACTACGGGCCCGCGCGGCGCGGCGCCTTGAACTGGGTCAAGCTGGCCCGGGTACCGAACAGGTCACCCACAAAGGAAAACGGGCCAGACGCTTGCGCATCTGGCCCGTGGTTTCTCTTCTTATTTTTGGTGCGGCTGGCAGGATTCGAACCCACGACCCCTTGGTTCGTAGCCAAGTACTCTATCCAACTGAGCTACAGCCGCTGAAGCCTCACAGTATAGCCAGTTTTTTTGGCCCTCGGCAAGACTCGCCCAACTTTTTGAAGAAATCTTCGCGAGCGGCTCCTTGGCGCTCACGGCAGCCGGGCCGCAGCCTCGAAGCAACGGCCGCGGCGGGCTTCATCACCCTCCTGCTCGGCCAGCGCTGCCAAGGCCAGCCAGCTGCGGCGCCGTGCCGGGGCAGGCATGCCGGCGTCCTCGGCCACGGCTTCGAGCATCAGCCGCGCCTTGCCCCAGAGCTTGCGTTCGGCCAAGGCATGGCCCAGCGCATAGGCCAGTGCGCGCTCGCGAGGGAAGCGCGCTTGTGCCGATTCGAGGCGCTGCAGCCAGTCATGCCCGCAACCTGCGAGCACCGGCACGAGGGCATGAGCCAACGCGGCGCGGTCGTCGGGCTGCAGGTCGCCCAGGTCGTCGAAGAAAGGTCGCAGCCAGCCGCGGCCATCATCCGGCGCGCCGAGTTGGCCGGCGCAATGCGCGGCGCGGGACGCGACAAGGGGATCTCGGCGGTCGGCGGGGTCCAGTTGCTGCCAGACGGTGCGCAGCTGGTCGACGTCGCGCGCGCCGTCCAGCGCCTCGAAGGCCAGCGAGCGCAGCAGGCTCTGCGCCGCGACCTTGGAGAAGGCCTGGTGCTTGGCGAGCAGGCGCGCGGTGCGCAGCGCGTCCAGTGGCTGCCGCGCAAGCCGCGAGGCCTGCAGGCGCAGGCGCAAGGCCTGGGTGCGGCGGGCGACACCGGGGGCGAGTTCGCCCAGTTGGCTCAGCGCACGCGCGGCATCGCGGTCGTCCAGCGCCCATTCGGCGGCCAGCAGGCGCGCACCGTCCTCCTGCGCGCGCGCGCCGCCGGCACGGTGCGCCAGTTCCAGCGCGCGGTTCAACTGCTCGTCGCGATGGCGGCGGTCCTGCAGGCGGTGTGCGCTGGCGGCAGCCAGCAGGTGGGCCAGCGCCATGAAGGACTGGTCGGCCGCCAGCTCCGGCGTGGCGGACTGAATGTTGAGCGCCTTCTGCGCCGCCTTCTGCGCGCGGCTGAAGCGGGCGCCGAAGAGTTCCACGAGGGCTTCGCGCAAGGCCAGCTGGGCGCTGCGTTCGCGCTGCGCCAGCCGCCACTCGCGGGCGCGCTTGGGCAGCGTCGTCAGCGCCTCGATGGCCTGGATAGCCGTGACGAGCGCGAAGCAGCTCGCGACCAGCAGCAGCAGGAAGAGGTTGAGCGAGATGTCGAGGCGCCAGCCGCGCCAGTAAAAGCTGGCGAGGCCGTCGTTGGAGCCGAGGGTCAGCGCCGCGACGACCGCGACGGCGAACAGCAGGACGAGCCAGATCACCAGCCGCATGGTCAGCGCCCCGCTGCGGCAGCGGTCAGCGCGGCCAGCGTGTCGTCCGGCCGCGGCACGCTGACCTGGCGGGCCTGGCCGGCCACCTGGCGCAGCAGCTCCGACACGCCCGCGACCTTGCGCGAGCGCATGTCGAAGTAGCGGGCCAGCATCTCCTGGCAGTCGCGCAGGTCGGATTGCGCCGTGTCGAACTGGCGGCTCAACAGCGCCAGGCGCGCGTTGAGCAGGCGCAGCTTGAGGTTCTCACGCAGGAAGAAGCTCTGGTCCGGCGAGACCAGCGCCGCCTCGGGATGATCGATCCGCGTCACGCGCAGCAGCGTGCGCGCCTCGCCCCAGACGATCCCGGTCCAGCTCGACAACTGTTCGCGCGCCTGCCACCACCACAGCGACAGCTTGCCGTCCGCGGCAGCCGCGGCTTGTTCGCGCTGCAGCTTGAGCGCGCGCTCACGGTCCCGGGCGGCATCGCCGCCGCGATCGTCACGCGGGCGCACCGCCGCCTCGCCGCCGGACATCAGCGGCAGTTCGTCGGCCATGCGCACGACCTCGTCGAGCTTGATGGTCAAGGTGGAGACGTCGACCACCGAGACGGCCTTGACGCGGTCCAGGTCGCGGGCGACGGCACGGCGAACGCCTTCCATGCGCGGCTGCTTGTAGCGCAGCAGGCGCTCGTCGGCCTGCTTGAGCGTCGCCACGAGGGGTTCGGCACTGCCGGTGATCTGGGTCTGCTGCAAGGCCACCCGGATGGCGGCCTCGATGTCGCCGACGACGTTCTCGTCGCGCGAGCGGGACATGGACTGGATCAGCTCCTCCAGCTGGCCGCGCTGCAGCGCGACCTCGGCCAGGCGGGCTTCCAGCAGCGAGACCTTGGCGGCGGTGTCGCGCACCAGCTCGCCGGACTGCTTGGCCGCCAACCGCGCCTCGGTGGCCTGCGCCTGGCTGGCTTCCTGCCGGCGCACCAGCTCCTGCTCCAGCGACTGCTGGCGCGACAGGCTCTGCCAGGCCAGCGCCACGCACAGCAGCACGGCGGCGCCCAGCACGGCCAGCAGCCACGGCAACCAGGCCGGCAAGGCGGCGCTGGATGGGGGTGGCACCACCGCAGGGGACGGCGCCGGCAGCATTTCGACAGGGGAAATCGGCTCACTCACGGTACGGGAGATTCTGTCAGAGGCATTTCAGGGCCCGAGTCACCGCTTCAGGGTCCGGTCGCGCCAAAACCACAGGCTCGAAACCCGCGGTTCGGGCGGCCTGGGCAATGCGTGGATGGGTGGTGATGGCGCGTTGGCCGGTCAGCGCCTGGCCGCTCAGGTGGCCGACGGCCTCGGCGCTGCTGAACAGCCACACGTAGGCCTGCGGGTCGGCCCGGACGGCGTTCAGCAAGGCCTGCTCGGCGGCGTCGAAGCGCGGCCTGGCACGGTGGTAGACGGTGACGGCCTCGACCTGTGCGCCGGCGTCCACGAGGCGTTCGGCCAGCCATTCGCGCCCGCCGTCCCCGCGCAGCAGCAACACGCGGGCGCCGGCCCAGTCGCGACATGGCGCCAGCTGCTGCCACAGGTGCTCGGAGTCCAGGCTGGCCGCATCGGCAGCGGGCTGGACGATGCGGCCCGGCGGCACGCCCCGGTCGGCCAGCGCCTGTGCGCTGCCGGGGCCGACGCAGGCGGCCAGCGCCTGCACGGGCCAGGCAGCGCCCTCGGCATGGGCGAAAAACTGTTCGACGGCGTTCGGGCTGACGAACACGGCCAGGTCCACCGCGGCGAGCGCCGCCCAGGCGGCGCGGACGGGGCCGGGGTCGCGGGCGGGCAGGATCTCGATCAGCGGCAGGGCCGCCGCCGGCGCACCCAGCTCCGCCAGGCGGGCCAGCCAGGCCGCGCATTGCGGCCGCGGGCGCGTGACCAGCAGCGTCGGGGAGGTCATCCGGGCAGGTAGGAGCCGGCGCCGAGATCGCGCAGCCGTGCGGCGGCCTGCTGGCCCAGGGCGCGCGCAGATTCGACATCGATCACCTCGGCCGCGACGCTGGAGCGCAGCAGCGGCGAGGTGTGCGCTTCCGCATGGCCGAGCGCGGCGTCCAGGCAGAGCGTGCTGCCCTGCCAGCGGGCATGGGCTGCCAACGGCAGGCTGCAGCTGCCGCCGAGGGCGCGCGACACGGCGCGCTCGGCCTCGCAGGCCAGCTGCGTCGGCGGATGGGCCAGCTTGGCGACCGCCTCGGCCAGCGCGCTGTCGTCGGCGCGGATCTCCAGCCCCAGCGCGCCCTGCCCTGCACAAGGCAGCATCTGGTCGATCTCGAACAGCGCCCGCACCCGTGCCGCGAGGCCGAGCCGCTTGAGCCCCGCAGCCGCCAGCACGATGGCGTGATAGCCGCCCTCGTCGAGCTTGCGCAGCCGGGTGTCGAGGTTGCCGCGCAGCGGCTCGACGCGCAGGTCCGGGCGAAGGCTGAGCAGTTGCGTGACACGTCGCAGGCTGGAGCTGCCGACGACGGCACCTTGAGGCAGCTCGGCCAGCGAGGCGAAGTCGTTGGAGACGAAGGCGTCGCGTGGGTCCTCGCGCTGCAGCACGGCGGCGAGCGTGAAACCCTCGGGCAGCTCCATCGGCACGTCCTTGAGCGAATGCACGGCCAGTTGTGCGCGGCCGTCGGCCAGGGCCGCTTCGAGCTCCTTCACGAACAGGCCTTTGCCGCCGACCTTGGACAGCGTGCGGTCGAGGATCTGGTCGCCGCGCGTCGTCATGCCGAGCAGCGTGGCGGTCAGGCCCAGTTCGGTGGCCAGGCGGGCTTGCACATGCTCGGCCTGCCACAGCGCCAGGCGGCTCTCGCGCGTGGCGATGGTGATGGGGTTGGGGGCGGTCATATGGCCTCGATTATCGAGGTCATGCATCCCGGGGCTCAGGGCAGCCGGCTCTTGAAGAAGGCGTTGATGGTCAAACGGCCCAGGCCGGCCTGGTAGCCCGCCTTGTGGGCCGCCCACTGGATGTCGCCGGAATGGAAGATGCCGCCGTCGTAGAAGATGGCGCGGTTCCACCTGGCCGGCACGCGGCCGATGACTTCGAAGTAGCGGTTGCTTTCGGTCATGTAGCCCGGCGGGATGCCGTACTTGTCGCCAAAGGCGCTGGCGTCCATCGTGTTGGCGTCGCGGCGGAACTGCTGTGTGTCGGCGTCGGACATCAGCGAGCGGAAGAAGACCGTGCCGCCCAGAGACGCGTCCTTGAACAGGTAGTGGACGGAGGCAGAGATCATCTCGCCCGGCTGCAGGGCCGAGTCGTCGCGGTGGCAGATGCGCTGGCGCGCGTCGAGCGTCGATGCGTCCTGCGCGACACGTGAGAAGCGGCCATACATGCCCAGCGGCGCGCCGAGCCGCAGCGGCTCGCGCAGGTGCTGACGGAAGAAGGCGTCCAACTCGGCAGAAACGCTGCCCGGCAGATCCAGCTGCGGCCCCGGGTAGGGGTGGCCGGCGATCGCACCGAACTGACCCGCCGCGGACTGAGCCAGCGCCACGAGGGCCTCCGGATCCTGCACGAAGTCGTCGACCACGTGGACCTTGGCACCACCGACCAGTTCCACGGCATGCAGTCGCGCATCGGGGTTGATGCGCAGCGTCGGGCCGGCCAGCACGCGCTTGGCTGCGCTCACCTCGACCTTCGGCGCCGGGCAGAAGCCCTGGATGAACTGCTGGTGCTTGGGCAGCTTCATCATCGTGCGCGCGACGTCCTTGCGGATGTCGTTCAGGAAGTCCGCCAGGTTGCGGTCGTCCATGTTGCGCGTGATCGGGTGATGGCTGGCCGGAACGATGCCCTGCCCCATCATGACCTGCACCCAGGAGTTCTCGGCGAACAGCTCGCCCTGGCGCAGCATGATGCGTGCGGTGTCGCGGAAATGCTGGATGCGGTGCTTGAGCAGCGGCGGCACGTCCATGTCGCGGCACTGGCGCCAGAAGGCGGAGTCCGTGCGGTGGGTGACGTGGTAGTGCAGGATGATGAAGTCGCGGATGACCTCGATCTGCTCGCGGGCCTGCTGGTTGTATTCGTCGATGTCCGACTGGCGGATGCCGTCGGTCGGGAACAGCTCGACGAGGCGGGTCATGCCCTTTTGGATGAGGTGGATGCTGGTCGATTCCAGCGGCTCCAGGAAACCGCTGGACAGGCCGATGGCGACGACGTTCTTCTTCCAGACGACTTCTCGCTGGCCCGGCGTGAACTTGATGACGCGCGGCGGGCGCAACACCTCGCCTTCGACATTGGCCAGCAGCACGGCCTTGGCCTCGTCATCGCTGATGTGCTGGCTGCTGAACACCAGGCCGTTGCCGACGCGATGCTGCAGCGGGATGCGCCACTGCCAGCCCCAGGGGTGGGCGATCGAGCGGGTGTAGGGCACGGGCTCGCCGACCAGCGTGGTCTGCACGGCGAGCGCGCTGTCGCAGGGCAGCCAGTGGGACCAGCTTTCGTAAGGCACGCCCAGCGTCTCACCGAGGAGCAGCGCGCGCATGCCGGTGCAGTCGATGAAGAAGTCGCCCTCGATGAGCGCGCCGCCATCGAGTTGCAGGCCGGTGACGTCGCCGCTGGCGGCATCGGTATGGACCTTGGCGATCTTGCCTTCGATGCGCTGCACGCCGATATCCTCAGCGAAGCGGCGCAGGTACTGGCCGTACAGCGTCGCATCGAAGTGGTAAGCGTAGTTGATGCCGTTGTCGGGCAGCAGGGCGAAGCGATTGTCCAGGCCGGCACGCAGCTCCAGGCAGTAGTCGCCGTAGTCGCTGGCCAGGCCGCGCTTGCGGCCTTCCAGCCAGAAATGGTGGAAGCCGGCCGTCCAGTGCCCCTTGCCGGTCTTGCCGAACGAGTGGAAGTAGTTCTCGCCGACGTTGCGCCAGTTCTCGAAGCTGATGCCCAGCTTGAAGGTGGCCTGCGTGGCCTGGATGAACTCGCGCTCGTCCAGGTCGAGGATCTCATGCATCAGGTGCAGCGTCGGGATGGTGGCCTCGCCGACACCGACGGTGCCGATCTCCTCGGACTCCACCAGGCGGATGTCGTAGTGCTTGCCCAGGCATTTGGACAAGCCTGCGGCGACCATCCAGCCGGCGGTGCCACCACCGGCGATCACGACGCGACGAACGGGTTTGGGTGCGGTGGTCATGGTCTTGGACGAGCCTATCGGTTCAATCGGTTCAGCAACACGCCGCGCAACATGCGGGCGCTGTTGTCGTTCATCGGCGCGAGGACGCCCCGTGCGGCGGGCGGGATGTGAGCCGCCGTCTGTTCGTCGGCGTCGAAGATGTAGTGGTCGAACAGCGCACGCCATGCGTCACGTTGCGCGGCGGGCAGGTCACGCAGCGACAACAGCGCCAGCATCAGCGTGTTGAGCGGCGTGTCCATGAACGCGGGCGACTGCCGCCACCAGAAGTTGACGAGCGCGCTGACGGCGTCGAGCGCTTGCACGCCGTGCCACCACTGGCTGGGGATGAAGAGCGCGTCGCCCGGATTCAGATCGAACACCAGGGCGCTCTCCAGCGCCTGCGCATACCGCGGGAAGCGCCCGAGATCAGGCCGCGCAATGTCGACCAGGCTGATCGGCTGGCCCGCAGGGGTCAGGTCCAACGGCCCGACGTAGAGGTTGGCGACTTGACCGGGTGGGAACAGCGTGAAACGACGCCGCCCTGCGACGACGCAGGCGATGTTGTCGGGCAGGTCGAAATGCGGCGCCACCTGGGTGCGATTGCCCAGCCAAAGACTGACCAGGGGGTCGTTGGGGACACGGAGGGGGAGATCGTTGCCCTGGCGCAGCCCAGGGAAGGCGGTGTCAATCTCGGTCGAACCGAGATAGAGCGCGTCGTGCGTGCCGGCAAGAAGCTCGTCGAGCAACGCGCCGAAGGTGCCGATCGCATGGCGGTAGTTGAAACCCGAGAAGTCGTCGTTGTAGAAGAAGCGGCCGCCGATTTCCGGCCCGCCGCGCCACAAGGCCAAACGCGTCTCGGCACCGAAGCCGCGCAGGTAGTTGCAGAAATCCGCGTCCGAACGCCGTGCCGCTTGCACCAGCGGCCAGTGCTGCACCAGCCCGCGCATCAGCACGGGCTGAGTGGACTGCAGCACCTCGGCGGGAATGGCCTCGGCGCTCACGTCGCTGCGCTCGAACATGGCGGCGTCAACCGCCTCGTGCGAGGTGTCGCTTGATGAGCGGCGGGAAGTTCGAGAGCGAGGCGATGGCCATGTAGATCGGCTGCAGGTAGTCGGCCTGGTGCAGCAGGCCGATGGTGCCGGCGTCCAGCCCGGCGAGGCGCTCCTCGTGGATCATGTAGAACCCGAGCAACTGGCCGCGCGAGCCGTCTGGCCGCTCCACGTCGAGCGTGAACGGCTCCAGCAGGTCGTGTGCCACGAGGGTCTGGATGAAATCGGGCGTGGCTTCGAAGCCTTCGTGCAGCGTGCGCAACACCGAATTCGCGTGCTCGGTCAGGTCGGTCGTACCACCGTGAGGCAGGAACACCGCCTCGCCCTCGGCGCCATGGCTGATGCGCTTGCTCGACATGTCCACCATCATGCGCAGTTCGTCTTCCGCCACACCGATGGAAAACGGGATGCGCTGCACCGACAGCGGCAGATAGTCGGCATCCCAGCCGTCCTCGCCATCCTCCCGCAGGAAAAGGTTCTCGCCTTCCCGCAGGCCGAACAGCACGACCGGCAGGAAGCTGCCGTTGCCGTCCGGCTGGAACACGATGGGATAGTGCGCCTGAAGCTTGCGGAACTCGACCGGCGTCGCGGGAGCGGACATGAAGTCGTCGCCCCACCTCGCGCCGCGCCGGGTGACGATGCGCAGGTCTTTGTGCTGGATGTTGTTGAGCAGTTGCAGCATGGATATCGGTCGGAAAGTCACGCGGCGGCGATGCCGTGTGCATGGATGTGTTGGATGAGATCACGATGGCGGGGCAACCCGCCCAGCAGGCGCCGCGTCATTGTCGCCACCTCCTTGATGCAGCCCTCGGCCTTGGCCAGTTGCTGCGCGCGCAAGGCGCGCAGCGCCGGCTTGAACTGCATGCCGTAGAGCACGTACTGGTAGCTCGCTGCAGGGAAGACTTCCTCCACGCGATAGAAGTCGTTGTGCGACGGCACGCGGTGCTGCCAGAGCTGCAACAGGTCGCGCAGCGACTCGGGCTGGGTGGCCGCCTTGCGGTGGTCATGCCAGTAGTCGGCATCGTCGCGGCGGCTCAGCACATAGTGCAGTTTCAGGAAGTCGATGATGCGCGACCAGCGGTAGGCGAAGGCGTCGTTGAAGCGCTTGGCGACGAGGTCCATGTCCGCACGGTGGGCGGGGATCTCATCGCGGATGAAGGCCGCCGAGAGCTCGACCAGGGCCAGCGCCGAGGCTTCCAGCGGCTCGATGAAGCCGGCGGCGAGCCCGACAGCGACGCAGTTGCGGTGCCAGAACTGCTCGCGGTAGCCCGGGCTGAAGCGCAAGCGGCGCAGTGACACGTCGGCGTGATCCAGGCCACTGCGCTTCAGATAACCCAGCAGAGCGCGCTCGGCGGCGGCTTCATCCGTGTGGCCGCTGGAGTACACGAGGCCGATGCCGCGCCGCGTCGGCAAGCCGATGTCCCAGGTCCAACCTTCGGCATGTGCCGTGGCAACGGTGGCGGAGGCCAGCGGCGCACGGGCATCGGCATGCGGCACCTGCACGGCCAGCGCGCTGTCGTTGAACAGCACGCCTTTTTCGGAACGGAAGGGAACGCCGAAATGCTTGCCGAGCAGCAAGCTGGCGAGTCCCGAGCAGTCGATGAACAGGTCGCCCTCGATGTCGCCGTGCTCGCGGGTCGCAAGGGCCGCGATGTCGCCGTTCTCGTGCGCGCGTACGGCGGTGAAATGGTCGACGACATGGCGCACCCCGAGCACGGTGGTCGCATGCCGCCGCAGCAGATGGCCGAGCTTGACCGCGTCGAAGTGATAGCCGTAGTTCACGACGCCGCCGAAGTCGGGTGTCGTGGTCTGCTTGGGTGCCAGGTGGGCGTTGCAGAGGTGCGGCTGCGGTCCCGTGCTTTCGGCAAAGGCCTGATCGCAACCGCCTTGCAGCCAAGCGCCGGCGAGTTCAGCATCACCGTAGCCATGGGGCAACGTGAATGGATGGTAGTAGCGGTCGCCCTGGCCGCCGTGCAGCCAGCCGTCGAAGCGCGAGCCCTGCTTGAAGGCGGCATCGCATTCGCGCACCAAGTCGACTTCGCTCAAGCCGATGCGGCGCAGCGTGGCACGCATGGTCGGCCAGGTGCCTTCGCCCACGCCGATGGAAGGCACGTCGGGCGATTCGATCAGCGTGACTTGCAACGCGTCGGGCGCGTCGCCGCCCAGCTCGGCCGCCAGCGTGGCGGCGGTCAGCCAGCCGGCCGAGCCGCCTCCCAACACCACGATTCGTCGAACAGCTGTCGTCAACTGGGCGTTCATTCCGGATAAGTATGGCCGTGCGGCCGATGGTCATGCCGCACGAGCCAGTGAATTCTGCAAAGAAACTGGCCGAGGCGGTCGCATATGCCCACCTCGGCCAATGAGCCACCCGGCGTCGCCCCGAGAGGGCGGTCACCGGGCAGCAGGGCTCACCCCTCAGAAGCGATAGCGAGCGCCGATCAGGTAGCGGCGACCGGTCTGGATGGCCGAGACCAGCATCTCGTCCGTGCGGCCATGCTGACGGATGTAGCCGTCGTTCAGGTTGAGCAGGTCGAGTTGCAGGGTCAGGTTCTTGCCGAGCTTGAAGCCGATGGACGCATCCACCTGGCCGTAGGGCTCGGTGTAGACCGGGTTGTTGCCGTTGCCGTCGCCGATCGCCGCCAGGAACTCGCCGCGCCAGTTGTAGGCCGCACGGACGGACCAGGTCTGGTTTTCAAAGAAGCCGACCAGGTTGGCCGAGTCGCTGACGCCGAGCAACGCCGCCTGTTGGTCCGTGCGGAGGTTGTCGAACTTCAGGCCCGTCTTCACCTTCGTGAAATTGCCTGACACGCCAAAGCCGCTGTTGCCGAACATGTGCTGGAAGTTCAACTCCAGGCCCTTGATGGTGTCTCCAGGTCCGTTCTTGAAGGTGTTGACCTTGAAGCCGATCGGCGTGGCGCCTGGGACGGCGCTGGTGATGACACCCTTGACCTCCGCGTCGGTCAACGGGCCGGACACCGTCACGCCAGGCTGGCCGCCGTAGTTCCGGAAGATGTAATTGCGAATGCACAGCGGCTGCGTGTTGCCACCACAAGCCGCCAACGCAGCGTTGTAGTAGGTACCGCTGGCCGGGTTGAGGATGCCAGGCAACGTCATGTCGACGGACGAGGTCGTGACGAAGTTGTTGACCTTCTTGTAGAACAGACCCAGGGCCGCGTAGCTCGACTTGGCGTAGTAGTACTCGGCCGACAGGTCCAGGTTCTTGGACTTCAGCGGCTTCAGCGCCGGGTCGCCGGTGGAGCCGGTGCCGCCGCCGTTCGGGTTGGCCGGGCTGTTCAGGCTCAGGCCGCCCTGCATCTGGTTCCAGCCAGGGCGGCCGATGTTCTCACCGTAGCTGGCGCGCACCTTCAAGTTGTCCGCCAGGTCGGCATCCCAGTCGATGCTGGGCAGCCAGTACGAGTACTTGCCGGACTTGGTGCCGAAAGTCGTGCCACCCGAGGTCAGGTCGATCTCGTTCTGCGACTTCCAGTTCGTCGTGCCGTTGCGGTCGACCACTTGCGACGACGCGTCCACCTTCGTGCTCTCGTAGCGCAGGCCCACCGAGATGTTCATCGGCATGGCCGTGTCGAAGGAGTGGTCCCACTGGCCATAGACGGAGGAGGACTTTTCCGTCGCGCGCCAGTCGTCGCCGCGGGTGTAGTCCGGTGCGGCAGCGAAGTAGGCCTCGGCCTGTGCCTGCGTCATCCCCGGCGTGTTGGCCATCTTGACCTTGATGGCGCGGTCACGAAGGCTTGCGAAGTCCGCCATGTAGAACGACGAGAACAAGCGCGAGTCGTCATGCCCCGGGATGCGGTTGAAGAAGCCGCCGAGGCTGTAGGTACCCGTACTGATACCAGCGAACTGACCCAGCGTGGGGGCGACACCGCTCCAGTCGTTGTTCTGGTTGTTGTAGCTGGCGGAGCGGTTCTTGGTCTTCGTGAAGCCGAGGCCGGCCAGCAGCTTGTTGTCGGCGTCGATGCGGTAGGTGCCGCGCGCCTGCGCCTGGTCGATGGTCTGATCGCTCAGGTTGTTGCGGAACTGCGTGCCCGTGACGTTCAACTTCGTGTCGTCGAAGGTCTGACCGGGCAAGCCCAGGATCGGGAAATCCCGGTCGTAATAGGCCGTGGCGTTGCCTTGGTTGAACATCGCCAGGTCCATGGCGTTGTACGTACCGAAGGGACTGTCGGGGCTGGTCTTGGCCTTGGAGTGGTGCGCGTCGATGTCGATGCGCAGCGCGTCGCTGACCTTCCAATCGACGTTGAAGCCGGTGGAGTTCAATTTCGACTTCTGGGCGTACTGGCCGGTGTTGATGGCCAGGTCGTGCGTGCCGTCCCAAATCGCCGTCTGGACGATGGGCGCAGCGATAGGACCGGTCGTGAACTTGGTGGGCGGGTTGGTCTTCAGATCGCCGGAGAACGAGTTGTTGAACCAGCTCGACATTTCGGCGTTCTTGGAACTGAGCGTGTTGACCGCCATCGTGTGGTCGACGGTGAACTTCAGCTCCTTGGTCGGGGCGAACTGCAACGTCACCTGGCCGTTCAGGCGTTCACGCTCCATGCCGGTGAGCGAGTAGCGCAATTCACGCGACGTCGCATACAGGCCAGTCGGCTGATTGATGATGTTGGTGGTCGGGCTGGCGGACTTGACCGCCGGGTCGTTGGTGCCCCAGCCGTTCTGGGTGTAAGCCTTGTTGGAGCCCGAATCGCGCTTGGAGTAGCTGCCGCTGATGGCAATGCCCAGCGTGCGGTTGCCGAAGGTGTCGCTGTAGATGCCGGAGATTTCGGGCGTCGCCTTGTCGCCTTGCAGCGGGCCGGGCAGCCGACCGACGGAAGCGTCGTAGTTCGCCTTCACGCCGATGCTGGCGATGCGCTCGCGCACGTCCAGCGGGCGGGCCGTCTTGACGTTGATGGTGGCGCCGATGCCACCGGTGGGCGACTCGGCACGTGCCGTCTTGTAGACCTCTAGCGCGGAGATGGAGTCGGAGGACAGGTTGGCGAAGTCGAATGCACGGGAGCCATTGGCCCCCGCGCCTTCCCAGCCGATCAGGGCAGTCGGCATCTGGCGGCCGTTCAGCAACACCAGGTTGAAGTCGGGGCCCACACCACGGACGGTGACTTTGGAACCTTCGCCGCTGGCCGAGCGGTCGATGGACACGCCGGCAATACGCTGCATCGACTCGGCGAGGTTGGTGTCGGGGAATTTGCCGATGTCCTCGGCCACGATGCCATCGACCAAGCCACGTGACTCGCGCTTGAGGGTGACAGCGCTGTCAAGCGACTGGCGAATGCCTGTAATCACCACGGTTTCAAGCGCGTTGGGCGCCGAAGCCGCGTTCGACGGCGGCACCGCCGCTGCCTGCTGCGCGTGGACCGCTGCTGCACCGCTCAGCAATGCGATCGAGGATGCCCAAGCGACGGGCTTGAGGCGGCTCGTCCGCAGATCTCGCCGCATTCTGGAAATTTGAGGGTGTTTCATGTGTCTCCTTGCCTTCTTTAATGGCCCTGTGGGCCCCAATTTGCTGACCACTTGCTATGGCTCTGGATCTCAATAATTGTTAGCGTTACCAGCGTTGTCAAAAAAGAGATGCCGCCCCAAGCGCCCTGCGTACTGTATTTTTTCGGCGCTGCGCACCTCCTGGGGTTTACGCGAGTTGATGGTTAGGAAGTTGCGAGATTCACCACACCCCAGGCCCGTGGAAGATAGGGGATGACAACGCTGCCATTTTGATGACATACTGCTCGCTTTGAGCTCATTGGTAGCGATCCCATTGTGACTGCGGCGCGGGCCTGCCTGTTCGGCACGTTGGCGCGTTGCGCTTCGGACAGACTCTCTTCTCACTCGTAGGCTGTACTTTCGCAACGCCCGCTTCGCGGCGGCCGAAGACCTGCTCGGGTTTGCCTGGCCGGCCCCCGTCGGCGCCCCCATAGCGCGGCGGCGATCAGCCCTCGTGCTTCCGCGCCCGCCGGACGGTTCGAACCGCATCTCAAGCGCCCCCCGGCGCCCCAGCGCAAGGCCCGTTTCCGGGAAGAAACTGCTAGAGTCATATTTCGGTAACTTCGTTACCTTGACCGCAGCATTTCATCCTCTCGGACGACCCGCCATGCCCTCACGAGCCGCCCCTGCCCGCCGCCCCGAAGTCGACAAGAACGAGCCGCTGGTGGCCGACATCCGGCTCCTCGGTCGCATCCTCGGTGACGTCATCCGCGAGCAGGAAGGTCGCGAAGCCTATGAGCTGGTCGAACGCATCCGCCAGTTGTCCGTGGCCTACCGCCACAAGCACGACAAGGAGGCGGGCAAGCGCTTCGACAAGCTGCTCAAGGGCCTGTCGGGCGAGCAGGCCGTGAGCGTCATCCGCGCGTTCAGCTACTTCTCGCACCTGGCCAACATCGCCGAGGACCGCCACCACATCCGCCGCCGCGACGTGCATGAGCGCGCCGGCAGCCTGCAGCCCGGCTCGCTGGCCTACTGCCTGGAGCACCTGCACGAGGCCGGCATCCGTCCGACGGAGATTGCCGAGGTGCTGCAACGCGGCTTCATCTCGCCGGTGCTGACCGCCCACCCCACCGAGGTCCAGCGCAAGAGCATCCTGGACGCCGAGCGCGCCGTCGCCGGCCTGCTGGAGGCCCGCGACCGCGCCGCGACCGAACGCGAGTTGCGCGACACCGAGGGCCTGCTGCGCGCCCGCATCACTCAGCTGTGGCAGACGCGCATGCTGCGCTACTCCAAGCTGACCGTGGCCGACGAGATCGAGAACGCCCTCTCCTATTACCAGTCCACGTTCCTGCGCCAGATTCCCAAGCTCTATGCCGAGCTGGAAGAGCATCTGCCCGGCGAGCAACTGCCGAGCTTCCTGCGCATGGGCCACTGGATCGGCGGGGACCGCGACGGCAACCCCAACGTCGGCGCAGCAACCCTCAAGCGCGCGATGCAGCGCCAGGGCGAGGTCGCGCTGCGTCACTACCTGACCGAGCTGCACGAACTGGGCGCCGAGCTGTCGATCTCGCTGCACCTGAGCGGCGTGTCGCCCGCCATGCAGGCGCTGGCCGAGCGCAGCCCCGACCAGAACGCGCACCGCCTGGACGAGCCCTACCGCCGTGCGCTGACGGGCATGTACGCCCGCCTGGCCGCCACGCTGCACGAGCTGACCGGCACCGAGGCCCTGCGCCATGCCGTCGCGCCGCAGGACCCCTACCGCACGCCCGACGAACTGCTCGCCGACCTGCGCACCATCGAGTCCTCGCTGAAGACCCATCACGCCGAGGCGTTGATCGCGCCGCGCCTGTCGCCGCTGATCCGCGCCGTGCAGGTGTTCGGCTTTCACCTCGCCACGCTGGACCTGCGCCAGAGCAGCGACCAGCACGAGCTGGTGCTGGCCGAGCTGCTGGCCGTCGCCCGCATCGAGCCCGACTACTCGGCGCTCGACGAAGCCGCCAAGCGCGAGCTGCTGCTCAGGCTGCTCAACGACGCCCGCCCACTGCGCGTCATCGGCGCCAACTACAGCGACAAGGCCAGGTTCGAACTCGCGACCTTCGAGGCCGGCCGCGAGGCGCTGGCCCGCTTCGGGCGCGAGGCGCTGCGCCACTACATCATCAGCCACACCGAATCGGTCAGCGACCTGCTGGAAGTGGCCCTGCTGCTGAAGGAAACCGGCCTGCTGCGCGGCGTGCTCGCCGAGCAGGCGGTCAGCGACCTCATCATCGTGCCGCTGTTCGAGACCATCGGCGACCTGCGCGTCGCGCCGGAGATCATGCGCGAGTTCTACGCGCTACCCGGCATGCGCGGCCTGATCGACCGCAGCGGCGGCGAGCAGGACATCATGCTGGGCTACTCCGACAGCAACAAGGACGGCGGCATGTTCACGTCGTCCTGGGAGCTGTACCGCGCCGAGATCGCGCTGGTCGAGCTGTTCGACGAACTCAAGGCGCAGGCGCCCATCACGCTGCGCCTCTTCCATGGCCGCGGCGGCACCGTCGGCCGTGGCGGCGGCCCGAGCTACCAGGCCATCCTCGCCCAGCCCCCGGGCACCGTGAACGGCCAGATCCGCCTGACCGAACAGGGCGAGGTCATCGCCTCCAAATACGCCCACCCCGAGATCGGCCGCCGCAACCTGGAGACGCTGGTCGCCGCGACGCTCGAAGCCACCCTGCTGCACCCCACGCAGAGCGCGCCCAAGAGCTTCCTGCAGGCCGCGCAGGCGCTGTCGGATGCCAGCTTTGCGGCCTATCGCGGGCTGGTCTACGACACGCCCGGCTTCGCCGACTACTTCTTCGCGTCCACGCCCATCCGCGAGATCGCCGAACTCAACATCGGCTCGCGCCCCGCCTCCCGCAAGGCCACGCGCGCCATCGAGGACCTGCGGGCCATCCCCTGGGGCTTCTCCTGGGGCCAGGCCCGCGTGGCCTTGCCGGGGTGGTGCGGCTTCGGCTCGGGCGTCGAGGCCTTCCTCGGCGAAGAGCCCGCGCAGCGTGCCAAGAACCTGGCCCTGCTCAAGCGCATGCTCAAGGGTTGGCCCTTCTTCCGCGCGCTGCTGTCCAACCTCGACATGGTGCTGGCCAAGTCCGACCTGACGCTCGCCGAGCGCTATGTCGAGCTGGTGGAAGACAAGAAGCTCGGCAAGCGCATCTTCGCGGCCATCCGCGCCGAGTTCGAGCGCACGCAAGCGGCGCTCAGCCTCATCACGGGCGAAGACAAGCGTCTGGCCGCCAACCCGTCGCTGGCGCGCTCGATCGAGCACCGCTTCCCCTACATCGACCCGCTCAATCACCTGCAGGTCGAGCTGATGCGCCGCTACCGGCGCATCGCGGCGGACGACCCGGCGATGGAACGCGTGCAGCGCGGCATCCACCTGTCGATCAACGGCATCGCCGCGGGCCTGCGCAACACGGGCTGAGGCGACTGCAACCGGGCGCCGACGGCGCCGTGCCAGCGCTGGCGGTCGGCTCGTCGGCGCCGCAAGAGGTGACCCCGCGAGCGCTGGCAGCTAGAGTCGCGCCCACATGGGTCACAAGTGGCGCGCCGAATACGGCCTTCTCCTCGCGGTGCTGATCAGCCTCGCAGCGGTGCAGTTCTCCGACATTTGGCTGCGTCAGGTGCGCGTCATCGTGCCGAACGAACAGCTGCACCCCAAGCTGCTGTCCGACCAGCACAACGGTGGCAATTCCGAAGTGGTGCGCGGCAGCGGCCCAGGGCTGGAACTGCTGTGCACGCTGCGTGACCGCTTCTCCTACCCGTACTGCGGCATGGCGCTGCAGTTCGACCCGCACCGCCTCAAGGGCCTGGACCTGAGCAAGGTCCAACGGCTGCGGCTGTGGCTGGAATACAAGGGCCCTGCCCGCACGCTGCGGCTGCAGTTGCGCAACGCCAGCCCCGCCTACGGCATTCCGCAGTCGCTGCCGGAAGCTGCAAAGTACAACCAGATCGAGCTCAACACCGATTTCGGCGGCGTGGTCGAGGCGGATCTGGCGAACTTCGTGGTGGTCAACTGGTGGATGACGCAGTTCCACATTCCACCGCATCTGAGCCGGCCGGAGTTCGACAACGTCGTCGCGCTGGAGATCAGCACCGGCACCGAGGCGCCGCTGGGCGACTACCGTTTCGTGCTGCACAAGATCGAGTACGAGACGGAGTGGATGTCCACCGAGCGCTGGTACCTGGCCATCATCAACGCCTGGCTGGTGCTGGCGTTGCTGTACCTGCTGCAGCGCCTCATGCGCGTGCAAAGGCGCAGCAAGCAACTGGCGCAGCTGGCCAGCACGGACGCGCTCACCGGCGCGTTCAACCGCAAGGGGCTGGAGGACGTGCTGGCGCAGGCCGTGGCCGACTGGCGCCAGCACGGGCACGCGCTCGGCTTCGTGCTGATCGACATCGACCATTTCAAGGCCGTCAACGACACCATCGGCCACCAGGCCGGCGACCGTGTGCTTGCCGGCCTGGCGGAACTCGTGCGCCGCCATGTGCGCGGCCAGGACTTGCTGGGCCGCTGGGGCGGGGAAGAGTTCCTGCTCGTCTGCCGCAACACCGGGCTGCAACAAGCGGTGGCAATCGCCGAGAAGCTGCGTGCCCGCGTGGCGGAGCACGACTTCGGCGACGGCGTGCACATCACGGCCAGCTTCGGCGTCGCAGCGATGCACGGCGAACGCCCGCTCGACCAACTCTTCGCTGCCGCCGACGCGGCGCTGTACCGCGCCAAGGCCGAGGGCCGCAACCGCGTGGCTGCGGAAGGCCCGTCAGACACCGGCGCGGACCATCAACGTGCGTAACGCTCCAGCGTGTCGCCCACCACACGCACCTGCTCGCCCACCCTGAACGCTGGCGGCTCCGCATAGACGACGCTGCGTTGCACGCCGTCGTTCATGCGCACGATGACCTCGTACTGCGTGCGCTGGTTGTGGCGCTTCTGGATCTCGCGGCCCAGCAGCGCGCCGCCCACGGCGCCGGCCACGCCCGCCGCGGTGCGGCCGTCACCCTTGCCGAACTGGCTGCCGACAACCGCCCCCAGCACGCCGCCGGCCACCGTGCCGAGCACGCGGCCCTCTCCGTCGACCACCACTTCGTTCACCGCCTGCACCGTGGCGCAGTCCTGGCAACTGGCAAAGTTGTCCGCGCGCCGCGCCCGGAAGTTCACGCCGGCATAGGCGTTGGGGACGCTGCTCTGCACCGTGCGGTTTCCCACGCGCAGCTGCGCCACCAGGGGTTGCTCGGTGTCGACCCAATCGCCTTGAGGCAGCACATAGGTGCCGACATATTCGCCCGCGCGCACCTCGTCCAGCACGACGTTGCGCGACTGGCTGCCGCGCAACTGCACCGACACCTGCGCGCCCGGCGTGCCGCGCACGGTGTAGCGCAGCGCATCCGCCCGGCCCCGGCCCGGCTCGCGGACCACGCCCACCGACTGGATCTCTGGCGCATGGGCGGCCGTGTCGCCCGGCACCGGCCAGCCGACCTGTAGCGCCTCACCCAGCATGGCCGTGGCCACGCGGTTGTTCTGGCGCAGGTTGGCATGCACGCGCGACTCCGGGCCGATGCGGTCGGAGCGGCCGATGATGTAGCTGCCCTGGTAGCGCCCCGGCGTGGCCTCATCCAGACGCACGGTGCGCCGGCCGCCATCGATCTGCAGCAACACGACCGCGCCGGCGGTGCCCCAGACCGTGAAGTTCAGCTCCGCGCCGGGCTCGATGCGGTCCACCTGTTCCACGTCGAAGCCGGTCACTCGCAACTGCGTCGTCTGGCTGCTGCGCTGGGCCTGTGCCGTACCGGCCACAAAGGGCGAGCCGGCCAGCAACGCGCACGCGAGGGCGGCCGCCGAGAAATGCATTGAAGGCTTCATGCACCGCTCCTGAGATTGAAGGAGCCCCAGCCTAGGCGCCACCACCCGCTGCGATGTATCGGCACGCCGGCTGCATTGCGGTAGGCCGCGACCTACATCGGTGCACGGGGCGCGGTGAATCTTCCCCGCGTTGCCCCCTCCACGGCCGGCCAAACGCCGGGATGATGCGGCCCGCGACGGCAGCGCCGCCACAGCGCAGCAAGCACCCGCCGCGTGCCGTCATCCGATTGAAATGCCAGCCTCCCACGGAGGCCGGCAAGCCGCCTCTGGAGAGATCCCTCATGCCCGACACCCGTCGCCCCGCTGTCGTCTGCCTGCATTCCAGCGCCGCCAGCAGCCAGCAATGGCGCCGCCTCGTTGCGGACGGCGGCAGCGCCTGGCAGTGGCACACGCCGGACCTGTTCGGCCACGGCACGCGGCCCGGCTGGCCCGAGCTGATGCCCAGCCAGCTCTGCGTCGAGGCCAACGGCGTGCTTGCCGGCCTGTTGCTGCCGCGCGAGCAAGGCTTCCATCTCGTCGGCCACAGCTACGGCGGCACCGTGGCCTTACAGATCGCACTGCAGCAGCCCCGCCGCGTGCTGTCGCTGACGCTGTACGAGCCGGTCGCCTTCGGCCTGCTGCCCGCCCTCGGCCCCAACGAGCCGGCGTGGAGCGAGATCCGCGAAGTCGCCGCCACGCTGGGCGCCGCCCTCGACCGCGGCGACGACCTCGGCGCCGCACGCGGCTTCTGCGGCTACTGGCAGGGGCGCGACATCTGGCCGGAGCTGGACGACACCCGGCGCCTGCGCCTGGCCGAAGCCATGCCGACGGTGCGCCGCCATTTCGAAGCGCTGTTCAACGCACGCTGGAGCGACAGCCTGCTGGGGCTGCTGCGCATGCCGGTGCACCTGATCTGCGGCACGGCGACACGCGCCAGCGCGCAGCGCGTCGCGCAGAGCCTGGCCGGCCGGCTGCCCAATGTGCGCTTCGACTGGCTGGAAGGCGCCGGGCACCTGGCGCCAATCACCGACGCGGCGCGGGTCAATGAATTGATCCTGGAGAGCCTGGGCGCGATGCAGCTGGGTTCGATGCAACGCGCGCTGGCAGCCTGATTCAGCGCGGCGCGGATGCGCGTGACGCCTCCAGCCAGACGCGCATCGCTGCCAGCTCGCCGCCACGCGCCAGGGCCACGACGTGCCGGCCCATGCTGCTGATGTTGGCGCAGCTGGGCTCCTCCACCCAGCTCATGCTCTCCTTCGCCGCAACCTCCATCGCCCGGCCCAATTCCTCGTGTGAGAACGCCTCTTTGCTATGCGGCAGGCCAAGGCGCTCCTCCAGGGAATACAACACTGCAGCATCGACCGCTTCCGCCACCATGCCCGGCATCCGACGCGCGATCTGCTCGCATTGCTGACGCCGATTCGCGTCGCGCAGCGCCGCGGGGCTACAAGACTTGCCGATGCTGAGCAGCGACCCATCCAGGCCCGAGGCCATATCCATTCCGACGGCGGTCATCAAGGCGAAAGCCTCGTTCGCGGTCGGCTCTGCGCCGACCACTTCGGCCACGGTGGCGCTGAGGGCTCGCGTACTCGGCGTCAAACGTCGCCGCTGGGCGATCTGATGCAGCGCCAGCGTCACGCCCTCGTCATCGCCTCGAGCGCTGCTGTCATTGAGCCGCGCCAGCCAAGGCCAGGCGTCATCCGGCTCCAGCAATTCCAGCCTTTCCAGGCTCAGCGCAGCACAGGCGCTGGGCAAAGGACCCGGCGCGGGCGGCTCCTGCATCTCGAAGCCGCTTGCTGCAGAGGCAATAGGTGGCGGCCGGCGCTTGTAGGCGGCGCGATAGGACGCGTCCTGTCGGCACACGCGCAACGCGAGGCGATATGCCGTGCCGTCCTGTGTCGATGCAGCCAACTGGGCAGCGCCCTCGGTATCCCCACGCATCACCGCGGCACCCACGCGCTGCCTGACCGAGCCGGCTTCCAAACGCTTCTGAATCGCCGCGAGTTCCTGCTGGCTCTGGCGCTCCAACGTCTGCAGCCAAGCTGGCTCAGGCCGCCCCTCGACTTGCTCCATGTCGCTGCGCCGCACGCGGCCGATGCCGCAAACCTCGACGAATTCCTTGTCCACCGCGGCCAGGGCGAGACTCGCCGCCGACGCCGGACCGGTTGCCGCGACGGCACCGTTCGCGAGGCTTCGACCTTGCACCATGGCTGCCGCCGCTGGCACGCCGGCCAACGGCATCGGGGCGGGCACTGAAGCCGGCTGCTCGACGGCACGGGTCGCTCGCCAAAACACCCCGCCCGCACCGGTCGCCACCAGCACCGCCGCCAACACCGCCCCGCGTCGCCATCTGCTCAAGCCGTCGCCCTCACCTGCCCTGCCCCGCCAGCGCCTCCCGCACCGCCGCCACCTGGCGGCGCGACACGGCCAGCCATTCGTCGACGTGCACGATGCGCACGGCCCAGCTGTCGGCGCCGTCGGCGTTGGGGTCGCCGCCGTCCAGCTCGCCGAAGCTCGTCGGCGCATGCCGCTCCAGCTCGCGCACGGCCCAGCGGGCGACGAGCGCGTTGCGGTGGATGCGCAGGAAGCGGTCGCCGAAGCGCTGCTCCAGCTCGGACAACGCGCCGTCCATGACGTGGCTTTCGCTGGCGGTGCGCAGCGTCACGTACTTCAGCTCGGCCTTGAAGTACAGGACCTCGGCCACCGGCACGCGCTTCAGGCGGCCACGGTCGGCGATGGCGATGAAGTCGGCGTCGGGTGGCGCCGGCTTGTCGCGTGGCTGGGCGGGCTGCTGGCCCTGCACGGCAGCGCGTTCGGCCAGGCGCTGCGCGGCGCGGGCCAGTGCCGCCTGCAGGCGCTCGCGGCGCACCGGCTTGGTCAGGTAGTCGATGGCATCAAGCTCGAAGGCGCGCAGCGCGTGCATGGCGTGGGCCGTGACGAAGACGACCATCGGCGCGGCCTGGCCTGCGGCGACGCGCTGGGCCAGCCCGTCGGCGACTTGCAGGCCGTCGGCGCCGGGCATCTGCACGTCCAGCAGCACCAGGTCGCAGCCATGGTCGCGCAGCCAGGCGGTGGCCTGGGAGCCGGTGGCGGCCTCGGCGACGACTTCGCAGCGGGGTTCGGCGATGGCGTCGACGAGGCCGCGCAGCCGCAGCCGAGCCAGGGGTTCGTCATCGACGACGAGGATGCGCAATGCAGTCATAGGGGCAACACGATACGCAAGGCGAAGCGGTCTTCGCCGGAGTCGATCTCGAAGCGCCCGGCCACGTCATGCATGAGCCGCAGGCGCTGGCGCACGTTGCGCAGCGCCAGGCCGTGGCCGGGGATGCGGGCCGGCGCGCCCACGGTGTTGACGATGCGGATCTCGACCTCGCCGCCGCGCCGCGTCGTCGTGACCTCCAGTTCGCCCCCCTCGTCGTTGGGCTCCACGCCATGGCGCACGGCGTTCTCGACCAGCGGCTGCAGCAGCAGCGGCGGCAACCTCGCGCTGCCGGCGGTGGGGTCCAGGTGCCAGACGACGCGCAGCCGCTTGCCGAAGCGGATCTGCTCGATGGCCAGGTAGCGTTTGGCGAGCTCGACCTCCTCGGCCAGCGTGACCGAGGTGCTGGAATCGGCCAACGCGACGCGGAAGAGTTCGGCCAGGTCTTCCAGCACGCCCTCGGCGCGCGCCGGGTCGATCTGCACGAGGGCGATGGCGCTGTTCAGCGTGTTGAACAGGAAGTGCGGGCGGATGCGCGACTGCAGCTCGACGAGCTGGGCCAGCGCATCGGCCGGGCGCTGGCTGTGCTCGCGCAGCTTCAGCCAGGCCAGCAGCAGGCCCGCGCCGCTGGCGCCCGCGGCGGCGATGCTGCCCCAGCGCCACGGCGAGGCGGGCTCGTCGCTGGTCAGGTTGAGCAGCGCAAAGCCCAGCAGCGCGCCGGCCGCGCCCAGCACCAGCAGCGCCGCCCACTGGGCCAACTCGGGCAGCCGTGGCCAAAGCCGCTTGGCGGCGCAGACGACCAGCAGCCACGACAACACCGCGAACATGGTCACGACGGTGCCGTTGGCCGTCAGCGCCAGCCACTGGGCGCCGTCGCGCGCAACGAGCGCCATGCCCAGCGCCAGCAGCAGCTGCACGCCCAGCACGGCGCGCAGCACCAGGCCCACGTGGCAGACGTCGAAGGCGCGGGTCGGGTCCAGCAGCGGCGCGGGGTTCAGCGCCGGCAGCTCCGGCAGTTCGGTCGGCGCGAACGCGAGCCACTGGCTCACCTGCAGGGACTCGTGCCAGACGCTGTGTCGCGCCGCCGGCCGGCGGCGCTTGAAGAAGGACAGGAGCATGGGCGGGAGGCGGCGTTCGATAATGCCGGGCTGCGCGCGATTGTGCGCGCCGAAATCCGACGCCCGCCGCACCTCCGTCATGTCAGACAACCAACTCGCCAACAAATCCCAAGCCTGGTCCGCGCTGTTTTCCGAACCGATGAGCGACCTCGTCAAGCGCTACACCGCCAGCGTCGGCTTCGACCAGCGCCTGTGGCGGGCCGACATCACGGGCAGCCTGGCGCATGCGGAGATGCTGGCGGCACAAGGCATCCTGAACGCCGAGGACCATGCCGCCATCCAGCGCGGCCTGAATGAGATCGCCGCCGAGATCGAGGCCGGCCAGTTCGAGTGGAAGCTGGACCTGGAGGACGTGCACCTGAACATCGAGGCGCGCCTGACCGAGCGCGTCGGCATCGCCGGCAAGCGCCTGCACACCGGACGCAGCCGCAACGACCAGGTCGCCACCGACGTGCGGCTGTGGCTGCGCGGCGAGATCGACGAGATCGCCGGGCTGCTCAAGGCGCTGCAGACCGTGATGGTCGAGAAGGCCAGCGAGCATGCCGACGTGATCCTGCCGGGCTTCACGCACCTGCAGGTCGCGCAGCCGGTGAGCTTCGGCCACCACCTGCTGGCCTATGTGGAGATGTTCGCGCGCGACGTGGAGCGGCTGCTGGATGCGCGCAAGCGCGTCAACCGCCTGCCGCTGGGCGCCGCCGCGCTGGCCGGCACCAGCTACCCGCTGGACCGCGAACGTGTCGCCAGGACGCTGGGCATGGAAGCCTGCGCGCAGAACAGCCTGGACGCGGTGAGCGACCGCGACTTCGCGATCGAGTTCTCGTCGGCCGCCACGCTGGTGATGCTGCACGTCTCGCGGCTGTCCGAGGAGCTGATCCTGTGGATGAGCCAGAACTTCGGCTTCATCGCGTTGCCCGACGCCTTCTGCACCGGCTCGTCGATCATGCCGCAGAAGAAGAACCCCGACGTGCCCGAGCTGGCGCGCGGCAAGACGGGCCGCGTCGTGGGCCACCTCGTGGGCCTGGTCACGCTGATGAAGGGCCAGCCGCTGGCCTACAACAAGGACAACCAGGAGGACAAGGAGCCCTTGTTCGACACGGTCGACACGTTGAAGGACACGCTGCGCATCTTTGCCGACATGCTGGCCGGCCTGACCGTCAAGCCCGAAGCCATGCGCGCCGCGGCGTTGAAGGGCCACGCGACCGCGACCGACCTGGCGGACTACCTCGTCAAGAAGGGCCTGCCCTTCCGCGACGCGCACGAGGTCGTGGCGCACGCCGTGAAGACCGCCACGGCCCAGGGCGTGGACCTGGCCGCGCTGACGCTGGACGAGCTGAAGGCCTTCGACGCACGCGTCGAGGCGGACGTGTTCGACGTGCTGTCTCTGGAAGGCTCTCTCAACGCCCGCAACGTGCTGGGCGGCACCGCGCCCGCGCAGGTCCGGGCGCAGGTGGAACGCCACCGCGCACGCCTGGCCTCATAAGCTGGTTTAAGCCAGATCAAGGCCGGCGCGATCCGGCCTCACTAGCATTTGTCCCATGAGCACTCTCGCCTGGACCGACGCCCTCGTCCTGAACCAGCCCAAGCTGGACCACACGCATCAGGAATTCGTCGAACTGCTGAACGCCTTCGGCGCCGCGCTGGACGGTGGCGGCGACGCCCTGCCCGCCTACCAGGCGCTGCTGGCGCACACCGAAGCCCACTTCGCGATGGAGGAGGACTGGATGGCGCGCTGCGGCTTTGAGCCGCAGAACTGCCATGCCAGCCAGCACGCGATGGTGCTGAACGTCATGCGCGAAGCGCTGCGCTACGCCAACGAGCTGAACGACCGCGCGCCGCTGAACATCCTGCGCACCGAGCTGGCGGGCTGGTTCCCGCAGCACGCCGAGATGATGGACGCGGCGCTGGTGTGGACGATGGAGCAGCGCGGTTTCGACCCGGTGACGGGGCAGTGCCGCGAGCCCGTCGCGGAGGCTGCTGCGCACAGCTGCGGATCAGGCAGCTGCGGCGGCTGACTACTTCTTCAAATACTCGAAGAAGGCCTGCGAGTTCGACTCGCGGCCGAGGAAGTCCTTGACCAGCTCGGGCGCGGGCTTCTGCGCGCCCTGGCCCAGCACGTCATCGCGGTAGCGCTTGCCGACGTCGGCGTTGAGCTTGTCGGCTGCAAAGGCCGTGCGCAGGTCCATCGCGACGACCAGGCTCCACAGGTAGCCGTAATAGCCCGAGCCATAACCGCCCGCGATGTGGGCGAAGCCGGCCGGGAACATCGTGCCCTGCACATGGCCCAGCGGTGTGGCGCCTTCCATCTTGGCCCACAGCGGCAGCGGCTCCGGCTTGGCCTGGCGGTGCAGCGTGATGTCGTAGCTGGCGTACAGGTGCTGGCGGCCGAACAGCCCGCCCTTGCCGTAGTGCTTGGCCGCCTGCGCCTGCGCCACCATCGCATCCGGCACCGGCTTGCAGGTGGGGCAGACCTCCTGCATCAGCTTGAGCACCTGCTTGTCGTAGACCCAGTCCTCCAGCATCTGCGACGGCGCCTCGACGAAGTCGTGCATGACCGTCGTGCCGGCCGTGGCGGCATAGCGCGTGTTCGACAAATTGACGTGCACCGCATGGCCCAGCTCGTGCAGCAGCGTTTCCACCTCGTCCAGCGTCAGGCCGTTGCGGTCGAAGTTGACGACCAGCGACGCCGCCGGCGTGCGGCCGATGCGCGTGGCACTGCCGCGCAGCGGCCAGACGGCCGCGTGGTTGTACTTGCCGTCGCGCGGGTAGAGGTCCACATACATCTGCGCGATGGGCTTGCCGGTCGCGGCGTCGCTGACGACATAGGTCTGCGCCTCGTCGTGCCACAGCTTGTTGTCAACGCGCTGGTACTTCACGCCCATCAACTTCTCGATGATGCGCATCGAGAACTCCAGGCTGGCCTGCGGCGGGAAATAGGGGCGGAAGGCGTTCTGATCGACGCTGAATTTCTGCAGCTTGACGCGTTCGCTGTAGAAGGTGGCATCCCAGCGTTCGACCTGGGTCTGCTCGGGCGCCGTGCCCAGGTGCTCGGCCTTGGCGGCGCGCAGCTCCTGCAGCTCGGTCTTCTCGCGCGCGTTGACGGCGCCGGTCACCGAGTCGAGGAAGCGGGTCGCGGTGGCGCCGTCCTTGGCCATGCGGCGGCGCAGGTTGAAGTCGACATAGTTGTCGAAGCCGAACAGCTTGGCGTACTCGCCGCGCAGCGTGACGATCCGGGCCAGCAGGTCGAGGTTGGGGGTGCCGCCCTCGTTGGTCTTGGCCAGCCACATGCGCCGGCGCGCCTCACCGCTTTCGGCGCTGCGCATGACCGGCACATAGCTCGGGTAGTCCACGCCCAGCAGGATGCGGCCCTGGTCGTCGCGCTTGGCCTTCTCCCACACGCTGGCGGGCACGCCCTTGAGCTCGGCCCCGGTGAAGGCCACGCGCGTGCCGGCGTCGCGGATGTTCTTGTTGAACTGCTGATCCAGCTCGGTCAGCTTGTCCAGAATCTGCTTGGCGCGCTCACGCTTGGCCTTGGGCAGCGCCACGCCGCTGTCCTCGAACTGCCCTGAGGCCAGGCGGGCGAACTCGGCGTCGATGCCATCGGCCTTGGGCGCCTTCTGCAGCGCGCGGTAGAGCTTCTCGTTCTGGCCCAGGCTGGAACCGAAGTCGGCCCAGCGCAGCGAGCAGGCCTGCGCCGCGTCGCGGATGGCCTTATCCGGGTGGACGTTGAGGATGAAGTCGTTGGGACCCTGGTGGTCCTCGAGGTAGACGACCAGGTCGTCGTAGGCGGCCAGCCAGCCGCTGTCGACCTTGCGCTTCTCAAGCTGCGCCACCCGCTGCCTGGCGCTCTTGAGGCCGCTGTCGCAACGGGTCTGCACATCGGCCACGCTGCCGAAGGTGGGGAAGTTGGGCGCCGGCAGCTGCGGTTGCGCATGCGCGGTAGCGACAGTCAGCGCCAGCAGGGCCAGGGTGGTCCGGACGGGTTTCATCGCGTCTCCTTGTGGGAAGGCCGCGATTCTCTCGGCCTGGCATGACCCCAGTCGTTCGGCATGCCCCTATTTCTGCAGCAGGGTTTTCACCTGCATCAAGGCGCCCGGGTCATCCAGCGTCGTCAGGTCGCCCGCATCGCGGCCCTCGGCCACCGCCTGCAGCGCGCGGCGCAGCAGCTTGCCCGAGCGCGTCTTGGGCAGCAGGCTCACGAACAGCACGCGCGACGGCCGCGCGACGGCGCCCAACTGCTCGTCGACGCGCTTCATGATCTGCCCCTCCAGCGCCCGCGCTGCCTCGGGCGTGGCGGGCATCTCGCGCGGCACCGCGAAGGCGAGCGCGACCTGACCCTTCAGTGGATCGGCCACGCCGACGACGGCCACCTCCGCCACCACCGGGTGGCCGGAGATGCATTCCTCGATCTCGCGCGTGCCCAGGCGGTGGCCGGCCACGTTGATGACGTCGTCGGTGCGGCCCAGGATGAAGGTGTAGCCGTCGGCGTCACGAGCGGCCCAGTCGAAGGTGGAGTAGACCTGGCGCCCCGGCACGCTCTGCCAGTAGGTGCTGACGAAGCGCGCGTCGTCGCCCCAGACGGTCTGCAGCGCACCGGGCGGCAGCGGGTGCTCGATGACGAGCACGCCCTTCTGGTCGGGCTGGGCCAGCACTTCGCCGGTGGCTTCATCCAGCAGCTTCACGTCATAGCCGTACATGGGCACGCCTGGCGATCCCAGGCGTGTCGGCACCGCCTCGACACCGGGGATGTGATGCGCCACCGTCAGCAGCGGCCAGCCGGTCTCGGTCTGCCAGTAGTTGTCGATGATGGGAACACCCAGCCCCTCTGAGATCCAGCTGGCGGTCGGCTCGTCCAGGGGTTCGCCGGCCAGGAACAGCGCACGCAGGCTCGACAGGTCGTGGCGCTTCAGCAGCGCCGGGTCGTGCTTCTTCAGCACCCGCACCGCCGTCGGCGCGCTGAACATCACCGTGACCCGGTACTTCTCCACGAGGCTCCACAGCACGGCCGCGTCCGGCTGCACCGGCGTGCCTTCGTACATCAGCGTCGCCATGCCGTGGATGAGCGGCCCGTAGACGATGTAGCTGTGGCCGACGACCCAGCCGATGTCGCTGGTCGAGAAATAGGTCTCGCCGGGCTTGCCGCCGAAGATCCAGTCCATGCTCGTGGCCAGCGCGACCGCATAGCCGCCGACGTCGCGTTGCACGCCCTTCGGCCGCCCCGTCGTGCCGCTGGTGTACAGCGTGTAGCTGGGCGTGTTCGATTCCAGCCACGCGCAGGGCACGCGCGCGCCCCAGTGCTGGCGGCGCAGTTCAGCATGGTCGAGGTCGCGTCCCGCAACCGGCTCGAAGGGCACGAGGCCCCGGTCCACCATCAGCACGGCGGCCGGCTTGTGCGCGGACAGCGCGATGGCCTCGTCCAGCAGCGGCTTGTAGGCGATGCGCTTGCCGCCGCGGCTGCCGGCGTCGGCGCTGACGATGAGCTTGGGCGTCGCGTCCTCGATGCGGCTGGCCAGGCTCACCGACGCGAAGCCGCCGAACACGACCGAATGGATGGCGCCGATGCGCGCGCAGGCCAGCATCGCGAAGGCGGCCTCCGGGATCATGGGCATGTAGATCAGCACGCGGTCGCCAACGCCCACGCCCTGCCCGGCCAGCGTCGCGGCCATCGCCTCGACCTCGGCCTGCAGTTCGGCAAAGCTGTAGACGCGCTCCTCGCCCACTTCGGTCGACACCCAGATCAGCGCCCGCTCTTCGGGCCGCACGGCGGCGTGCCGGTCCACCGCGTTGTGGCACAGGTTGGTCGTGCCCCCGACGAACCAGCGCGCGAACGGCGGCCGGCTGGCGTCGCAGATCCGCTGCGGGGGCGTCCGCCAGTCGATGCGCCGGGCCTGCTCGGCCCAGAAGGCATCGCGGTCCGTCAGCGAGCGGGCGTGGAAATCGGCATACGGCGTCGAGGTCATGGCCGCGAGTGTGGGCCGGTGGCACTGACGGCAATCTGACCGAAGTCAAACGCCACGGCGGCGTCCACCCGGGCAGAGGCACCGGTCCCCGTGTCCGTTTCGCGTGAAATGTTTCAGGGTTTTTACCCAGTCGAACCGTCGGCACGCCGGGGTTTGCCCTCAAAATCGCCCGCTTTCCGCCAGCTTTGATTGACGGTGCGGAGGTCGCCTCCTAACCTCCGCGCCGCTGTCCCCCTCCGCTATCGCGACCGCCCTGCGGCCCGCCCCGGTTTCTGTTCTTCGAATGTCCCTGGTTTCAACCGCTGCCCTGCTGAACCGCATCGCTGCCGCCGGCCTCCTGGCCCTCGGCTGCGCCGCGCATGCGCAGGGCGTGGCGCAGGCCGCGACGACGACATCGGCGACGCCCCCGCCGGGCACGATGACAGGCGCCTACGGCCAGAGCCTGCAGCAGCAGGCCACGGTGGACAAAGCCAAGCCGGCCGGGGCAGGCGCGACGGCGGGCGACGCCGTCAGCCGCTTCCTCAGCGAGCGCGGCCTGACGATGCAGGTCGGCGAAGCCAGCGGGTCATCTCGCCTGCTTGCCAGCGTGCGCGACACCGCTTCCGACCTCGTGCTGTCGGCCATGAACTTCCTCGGCGTGCGCTACACGCGGGGCGGCAATTCGGTCGAGAACGGCTTCGACTGCAGCGGCTTCACCCGTCACATCTTCGAGATGAGCGTGGGCCTGGTGCTGCCGCGGCGCGCCGACGAGCAGGCCAAGGACAGCAGCCTCGCTGCCATCCGCCGCGAGGAGCTCAAGCCCGGCGACCTGGTGTTCTTCAACACCATGAAGCGCACCTTCAGCCACGTGGGCATCTACGTCGGCGAGGGCAAGTTCATCCATGCCCCACGCACCGGCAGCGCCGTGCGCGTGGAGGACATGCGTGACTCCTACTGGGCCAAGCGCTTCACTGGCGCCCGGCGTGCCGACCTGAAGGCCGCGGCCGAATCCGGCACGACGGTGCGCTGAGGCGCTGCCGCCGCCGCAGGCGGCGGGCAGCGTCACCTCCGGTCAGAAACTGAAATCCAGCAACGCGTCGCCGGTCAGCGTCAGGTCCTGGGTTTTCGGCGTGGCGCCGACGGCACGCGCTTCGAAGCGGTACTTGGCAGCGTCCGCCGGCACGCCGGTCCACGCAAAGGCGGTGGCGTTGGCCACGTAGGGCGTTGCCACCGGGGCAGCCAACGGCAAGCGCACCGAGTAGGCGCCACTCACACTGTCTGCGTTCGCGTAGCCGACTTCCACCGTCGGGCCGCCCGTCAACGTCTGCAAGGCGCGCACACTGCCCTCGGTGTTGGCCGTGCTGCCAGCCAGCTTCACCGTGCCGCTGACCAGGGCCGACGCCGGCGAGGCGGGCGGCACAAGGCGAACGGCGTCGCTGCCGATGTTGGTGTAAGCCGTCGTCGTGACGGGCACGCTGGTCACGACGGCGTTGGCGCGGCCGTTGGCCGTGACGACGAGGTCGTACGTCCCGGCGGGCACGGGATAGAGAACGAACTTGCCCGTGGCGTCGGTCGGCGTCGCGCGCACCGGCACGCCGGCGGCCTGCACGGACACGGTCGCGCCACCGTTGGCGAGCGCCGGGTCCACATAGCCGGTGACGCGCTGGCCGGCGTCGCTGATCAGCGGGATCAGCGCGAGGACCGGCTTGAGCAGCACCTTGCCGGAGTTGCCCGCCCGCACGAAGGACTTGCAGGCGTCGAAGTCGATCGCGAAGTCGGCCACCTTGCTGGATTCGACCGTCATGCCGGCGTTGAGCTTGAGGCCGCTTTGCATCGCGCTGGGCGTGTCCACCGCCTGCTCGCCGCCACCGGTGACGACAACCGAATTGGCCAGCGGATTGGCCGCCGTGTTGGCCGACAGCACGAGGCGCAGCTGCTGGTAGGTGCCGGCGGGCAGTTGGGCCTGGCCCAGCGTCGTCATCGCGCCGTTGGAGAGCGCCAGCAGGTCGATGCGCTGCGGCGTGGCCAGCGTCATGTCGGTCCAGCCCGCGTCGTTCGACTCTGCAGAGGCGTTGCTGTGCACACGCACCTTCTCGACGGTGACGTAGACATGGTCGAAGCCGCAGGCCGGGGCGTCGGTCAGCGACACGCGCAGCGTCCCCATCGTGTTGATGGGCACGCCCGGGTCCCCGCCGCCGCCACCACAGGCGGTCAATGCGGCGGCCACGAGCGTCGGAAGGCCGCAGCGCAGGGCGGCCCGAAGGGATGTATGGGACATGACGGTCTCCTCTCGATGGTTCTGAGGAGCGTCAGCCTAAGAGGCGGGAGGCCGGAACGATGTCAGCGGTTGGCAAAAGCCGTTGCCGGCTTCATCTGGCACGCCGACATGAAGCTGTCCGGCAGCCCTTCCTCTTGTCACCCCGCAACACGCTTGGCCACGAGCGTCAGGATCTCGTAGCTTGCGCACAGCTCGCCGCGCTGGTTGGTGACGGCCACGTCCCAGCCGATGACGCCCTGCGCGGGCTGGTCGTCGCGCGGCGGGCGGTCGATCTTGCGCTTGGCGGTCAGCCGCGCCTGGATGGTGTCGCCGATGGCCACCGGCGTGACGAAGCGCAGGTTCTCCAGGCCGTAGTTGGCCAGCACCGGGCCGGGGGCCGGGCTGACGAACAGGCCGGCGGCGGCCGACAGCACGAAGTAGCCGTGCGCGATGCGCTGGCCGAAGGGAGACGCCTTCGCCGCCACCTCGTCGAAGTGCATGTAGAAGTAGTCGCCCGACAACCCGCCGAACGCCACGATGTCTGCCTCCCCCACGGTGCGGCGGTGCGTCAGCAGGCTCATGCCGACCTCGACATCCTCGAAATAGCGGCGGAACGGATGGATGTCGCTCTCGGTGACGGCGCCCCCGCGCTGGTATTCGCCGGTGATGGCCGAAATCATCGTCGGCGAACCCTGCACGGCGCAGCGCTGCAGGTAGTGCTTGACGGCGCGCAGGCCGCCCAGTTCCTCGCCGCCGCCCGCGCGGCCGGGGCCGCCGTGCTTGAGCTTGGGCAGCGGCGAACCGTGGCCGGTGTTCTCCAGCGCAGCCTCGCGGTCCAGCACCAGCATGCGGCCGTGCCAGGCGGCAAACGTCGGCACGGCTTGCGCGGCCAGCGCCGGCGTCTTGGTGCAGAGGGTGCCGACCAGGCTGCCGCGGCCGAGTGTGGCCAGGTGCAGCGCTTCCTCGAAGTCGCCATAGGGCAGCAGCGTCGTCACCGGGCCGAAGGCTTCCAGGTGATGGGCGTCGCTGGCGGCTGAATTGCGGGCCAGCAGCAGCGTCGGCGCGAAGAAGGCGCCGTCGCTGACGCCCTCGCCCTTGGGCGCGAAGCCGTCGCGCTCGGACAGCAGCAGCTCGCAGTTCTTCGCCAGCTGCGCGACGCGCTCGGCCACGTCGGCCTGTTGCGCCTTGCTGGCCAGCGCGCCCATGCGGACACCTTCGACGGCCGGGTCGCCCACCACCGTCTTGCCCAACCGCGCCTTCAGCGCCGTGGCGACCGCATCGGTCAGGTGGCGCGGCACCAGCGTGCGGCGGATGGCCGTGCACTTCTGCCCCGCCTTGGCCGTCATCTCGCGCGCGACCTCCTTGATGAAGAGGTCGAACTCCGGGTCGTCCGGCGTCACGTCGGGCGCGAGGATGGCGCAGTTCAGGCTGTCCGCCTCGGCGTTGAAGGGGATGCTCTTCTTCAGCAGGTTGGGGTGGGCCTTCAGCATCAGCGCGGTGTCGGCGCTGCCGGTGAAGGTGACGACGTCCGCCTCGTCCAGGCGCTCGAACAGGTCGCCCGTGCCGCCGATGATGAGCTGCAGTGCACCCGCCGGCAGCAGGCCCGAGTCGACGATCAGGCGCACGCAGGCCTCGGCCACATAACTCGTCGACGTGGCGGGCTTGACCAGGCAGGGCATGCCGGCCAGGAAGCTGGGCGCGAACTTCTCCAACATGCCCCACATCGGGAAGTTGAAGGCGTTGATGTGCAACGCCACGCCGCGCTTGGGCACCAGCACATGGCTGCCGATGAAGTGGTTGTTGGCGCCCAGCCGCATGGCCGGGCCCTCGTGCAGCACGTTGCTGCTGGGCAGGTCCTTGCCGCCGATGGAGGCATACGCGAACAGCGTGCCGATGCCGCCCTCGATGTCGATCCACGAGTCGCTGCGCGTCGCGCCGGTGTGGGCGCTGATCGCATAGAGCTGCTCCTTGCGCTCCAGCAGGTAGGCCGCCAGCGCCTTCAGCACGCGGGCGCGATCCTGGAAGTGCGTGCGCAACAGGCCGGGCAAGGCCGTGCCGCGCGCGAAGCTCATGGCCTCGGCGAAGTCCAGGGCCTCCTCGTGCGTGTGCGCGACGACGTGCCCGTTGATGGCGCTGGCCAGCGGCTTGGCCGCCTGCGCACCGACCCAGCGGCCGGCGATGTAACTCTGAAGTGTGGAAACTGCCATCTCGAATCCTCAAGGCCGCGCACCGCGCGGGCCGTCAGCAAGCCGCCGCCATGGCGGCCTGGGTCTTTGCTCCGGCCCGCGGGACCGGAGCAAAGGGTTCACTTGATCAACTTCCAGGCGCCGTTCTCGATGCGCACCATCACGCGGGCGCGCTGGTCCAGGCCCAGGTGGTCGGCGCTGGACATGTTGAACACGCCGTGCGCGCCGGCCACGTTCTTGACGTTCTCCAGCGCATCGCGCAGCGCGGCACGGAAGGCCGGCGTGCCGGGCTGGGCCTTCTTCAGCGCCTCGGGCGCGGCGGCGGCCAGCAGCAGGCCCGCGTCCCAGGCATGGCCGCCGAAGGTCGACACGCTGCCCTTGCCGTGGGCGCCTTCGTACTTGGCGATGTAGTCCAGGGCGCTCTTCTTCACCGGGTGGTCGGCCGGCAGCTGGGCCGCCACCAGCACCGGGCCGGCCGGCAGCAGCGTGCCCTCCACGTCCTTGCCGCCCACGCGCAGGAAGTCGTTGTTGGCGATGCCGTGCGTCTGGTAGATCTTGCCCGCGTAGCCGCGCTCCTTCAGCGCCTTCTGCGGCAACGCAGCAGGCGTGCCCGAGCCGGCGATCAGGATGGCTTCCGGCCTGGCGGCCACCAGCTTGAGCACCTGGCCGGTGACGGAGGTGTCCGTGCGGTTGTAGCGTTCGCTCGCGACGATGTTGAGCTTCTTGGTAGCGGCGATCTTGTTGAACTCGCCCCACCAGCCCTCGCCGTAGGCGTCGGCAAAGCCGATGAAGGCGGCCGTCTTGATGCCGTTGTCGACCATGTGCGTCACGATGGCCAGCGCCATCATGATGTCGTTCTGCGGCGTCTTGAAGACCCACTTCTTCTTGGCGTCGACCGGTTCGACGATGCGGGCCGAGGCCGCCATCGAGATCATCGGCGTGCCGGACTCCGACACCGCGTCGATCATGGCCAGCGAGTTCGGCGTCACGGTGGAGCCGATGACGATGTCGACCTTGTTCTCGGTGATGAGCTTGCGCGTGTTGGCGACTGCGGTGGTCGTGTCGGAGGCGTCGTCCAGCACGATGTAGTTGACCTTCTGGCCGCCGAGGGTCGTCGGCATCAGCGCGAAGGTGTTCTTCTCCGGGATGCCGAGCGAGGCAGCCGGGCCGGTCGCCGACAGCGTGACGCCGACGTTGATGTCGGCCTGCGCGGCGAAGGTGAGCGTTGCGGCGAACGCGACGGCCAATTGCTTGAACAGTTTCATCCGGGTCTCCTCAGGGTTGTCGTCATTGAATCCGGGCGGGCTGGCGCACCTGGACCGCGCCCAGGCCGCCAAAAAACAGGTCGCTGACCAGGGCTGCGAGCGCGTCGTGCGACAGCTCGCCGTCGGGCCGAAGCCAGGTGAAGGTCCAGTTGATCATGCCGAACAGCAGCATGGTCAACGGCTTTTGCAGGTTGGCATCGCGCAGCTCGGGCCGCACGCGGCACAGCGCCGCGGCGAACTCGCCAACGACGCGGCGCTCCACGTCCAGCAGGCGCTCGCGCTCGGCATCGGCGAGGAACTTGATCTCGCTGGTCAGCACGCGGTGCTCGGCCTGCGCGTCGGCATAGGCGCGCGTGAAGCGCTCGATCAGCGCGCGCAACTGCGCATCGGGTTCCAGCTGACGCGACTTGACCTCGTCGACGAGGGCGAGCAGCGCATGGACATGGCTGTCGCAGATCTGCGCCAGCAGCTCCTGCTTGTCCTGGAAGTAGTGGTACAGCGTCGGCTTGGCCACGCCACAGGCCTCTGCGACCTGGTTCATCGACGTGGCGGAAAAGCCCTGCTCGGCGAACAGCCGGGCAGCGGCCGCGAGGATGTCCTCGCGTTGGGCTTCGAAGCCGGGAGCGCGTTTGCGTGCCATCAGCGTTCGTCGAAGCTGATCACCACGCGCTCGGTGAGCGGGTGCGCCTGGCAGCTGAGGATGAAGCCGGCGGCGACCTCGGCCTTGTCCAGCGCGAAGTTCTTGTCCATGCGCACCTGGCCCTCGATGAGCTTGCAGCGGCAGGTGGAGCACACGCCGCTCTTGCAGGAGAACGGCACGTCCATGCCTTCCCGCGCGGCGGCGTCGAGCAGGCTGGGGTCGGTGGAGAAGAACTCAATGTCACGTGACAAGCCGTCGCGGATGACGGTGACACGCGCCTCGGGCGCATCGCCCGGCTTGACCTCGTGCGGCACCGGCTTGCCCGCCAGCGTCTCGGGCGTGCCGAAGCGCTCGATGTGGACGCGCTCGGCCGCGATGCCCGCGCCGCGCAGTGCCGCCTCGGCCTGGTCGTTCATCTCGAACGGGCCGCAGACGAAGGCCTCGTCCACGCTCGCCGCCGGCACCGGGCCGGCCAGGAAGGCGCTGAGCTTGCCGGCGTCCAGGCGCCCGCCGTACAGCGGCGCATCCACCACCTCGCGGCTGAAGATCAGGTGCAGCGACAGCCGCGTCATGAAGCGGTTCTTCAGGTCTTCAAGTTCTTCCTTGAACATCGTCGACGCGGTGCGGCGGTTGGCGTAGATCAGCGTCGCCCGCGCGGTCGGCTCGCGCTCCAGCAACGCGGTCAGGAGGGCAATGATGGGCGTGATGCCCGAGCCGCCGGCGATGAACAGCACATGGCGGCCCTCGGCTTGCGCGGCCGGCAGCACGAAGCGGCCCTGCGGCGGATACGACTCGATGACGTCGCCTGCCTTGAGCTGTTCATGCACCCAGCTGGAGAACGCACCGCCGTCGACACGGCGGATGCCGACCTGCAGGCGGCGGTCGGAGCAGATGGAATAGCTGCGACGCAGCTCCTGGCCGGCGACGTTGGCGCGCAGCGTCAGGTACTGCCCGGGCTCGAACGTGAAGCCTTCGGGCGGCGCATCGAAGCCGACGACCATGGCGTCGTCGGTGTCGCGTTCGACGCTGCTCACGCGCAGGGGGTGAAAGTGGAGTGCCATCTCAGATGGGTTTGAAGTATTCGAAGGGTTCCAGGCACTCGATGCAACGCCACGTGGACTTGCATGCAGTGGAGCCGAAACGGGACAACTGTTCGGTGCGGCCGCTGTCGCAGCGCGGGCAGCGCAGGCGCGGCACGATGCGGATGCCCTGCTCGCCGCTGCACTGCGGCGGCACGATGCCGTACTGCTGCAGCTTCTCGCGGCCCTCGGGCGTGATCCAGTCGGTGCTCCACGCGGGCGCACGCTGCATCGTCACGGTCACGTCGCCGAACTCGGCGAGCGCCGCGCGCACGTCGTCGGCGATCAGCTCGGTGGCGGGGCAGCCGGAGTAGGTCGGCGTCAGCACCACCTCCACGCCCGACGCGGTCTCGCGCAGGTCGCGCACGATGCCCAGCTCCACCAGGCTCACCGCCGGGATCTCGGGGTCGGGCACGACAGCAAGCTTGGCGCGGGCGGCAGCGAGATTCATCACCACGTCCCGCCCGGGTAGGTGCGCTGCAGGAACTGCATCGTGCCCAGCATGTGGCCCATGTGCTCGCTGTGGATGCCATCGATGCCGCGCGTCTGCATCGCGCTGTCACGTGGCAGCGTGAGCGTCGCCTCCTGCATCAGCGTCGCCCAGCGGGCGCGCCATTCAGGTTCCAGCTCGTTCCACGCGGGGCCCACGCCATCGACACCATCGGCCGCGAACAACTCGTTGAAATAAGGCCACAGCACGTTCAACGCCGCCTGCATGCGGGCCCTGGACTCGTCCGTGCCGTCGCCCAGGCGCACGACCCAGTCGCTGCTGTGCTGGCGGTGGTAGCGCACTTCCTTCAACGACTTGGCAGCGATGCCGGCCAGCTCGGTATCCAGGCTGGTCTGCAGGCGGTCGAACAGCAGCTCCAGCCAGATCGCCATCGCCGCGTTGCGCAGCGTGGTCAGCGCGAAGTCGCGGCCACCGCCGTCGCTCGGGCTGGCGACCGCGTTGGGCAGCTCGACGAACACCACGTTGCGGTAGTCGCGCTCCTCGCGCAGGAAGGCGAGCTGGTCTTCATCGCGGCCGGCGCCTTCGAGGGCGCCCGCATGCGTCAGCAGCGCGCGCGCCTGGCCCAGCAGGTCCAGGGCGATGTTGGAGAGCGCCAGGTCTTCCTCCAGCACCGGCGCGTGGCCGGCCCATTCGGACAGTCGCTGGCTGTGGATGAGGCAGGTGTCCGCGAGGCGCAGGACGTAGGTGGTCTTGGCGTCCATCACATGTGGTTCAGTTCGTCCGGCAGTTCATAGAACGTCGGATGACGGTAGACCTTGTCGTCGGCCGGGTCGAACAGGCTGCCCTTCTCGGCCGGGTCGCTGGCGACGATCTGCTCGGAACGCACGACCCAGATGCTCGTGCCTTCCTGCCGGCGCGTGTAGACGTCGCGCGCCATCTGGATGGCCATCGCCGAGTCGGCCGCATGCAGGCTGCCGCAATGCTTGTGGTCCAGGCCCGCCTTGCTGCGGACGAACACTTCCCACAGCGGCCATTCCCTTGCCCCCGGACCGGCGGGTACGCCGGCCACACCCCCCGAGGGGGTGCCAACCGGCTCGGGGCGGCCCAGCGCCGGGTTTTTCTTCGTATTGCTCATCTCTTATTTCCTCAAGCCGCTTGAGCCTTGGTCGCCTGTTTGCGGGCATGGGCCAGCGCCGCGTCGCGCACCCAGGCGCCGTCGTCCCAGGCCTTGTTGCGGGCAGCCAGGCGCTCGCGGTTGCAGGGGCCTTCGCCGCCCACCACGCGCCAGAACTCGGCCCAGTCGATCTCGCCGAAGTCGTACGAATCACGCTCGGCATTCCACTTCAGCGCCGGGTCGGGCACCGTCACGCCCAGGATCTCGGCCTGCGGGATGGTCGCGTCGACGAACTTCTGGCGCAGCTGGTCGTTGGTCACGCGCTTGATGCCCCAGCGCATGCTCTGCTCGGAGTTGGGCGAGTCCTTGTCCGCCGGGCCGAACATCATCAGCGACGGCCACCACCAGCGGTTCACGGCGTCCTGCACCATGGCCTTCTGCTGCGCGGTGCCGTGGGTCATCATCGTCAGCAGGCTCTCGTAGCCCTGGCGCTGATGGAAGCTTTCCTCGCGGCAGACGCGGATCATCGCCCGCGCATAAGGCGCATACGAACACCTGCACAGCGGCACCTGGTTCATGATCGCCGCACCATCCACCAGCCAGCCGATGACGCCGATGTCGGCCCAGGTCAGCGTGGGGTAGTTGAAGATGGAGCTGTACTTGGCCTTGCCCGACAGCAGCGCCTCGGTCATCTCGTCGCGGCTGGTGCCCAGCGTCTCGGCCGCGGCGTAGAGGTACAGGCCGTGGCCGCCCTCGTCCTGCACCTTGGCGAGCAGGATGGCCTTGCGCTTGAGCGTGGGCGCGCGCGTGATCCAGTTGCCCTCGGGCAGCATGCCGACGATCTCGCTGTGCGCGTGCTGGCTGATCTGCCGCACCAGCGTCTTGCGGTAGTGCTCGGGCATCCAGTCCTTGGCCTCGATGAAGTCGCCGGCGGCGATGCGAGCCTCGAAGGCCTCCTCGCGGGCCAGGTCTTCGGCCGACTTCACGACCTTGGGCTTGGCCTCGCGGGCCATCAGGTCCATGGCTTGGGTGTACATCTCAAGCTCCTTGCTTCTTGCGTTGGTCCACCACGCGCCGGGCCTTGCCGACCAGCGTGCGCTCGATGGCGTTGTTCGGCTCGACCTGCACGGTGGCGGTCACGCCGATCAGGTTCTTGATGCGCTCGGCCAGACGCCTGGCGATGCCGTCATCCACCGCGCCCAACGCCAGCTCGCAGCGGATCAACAGCTCGTCCAGCGGCCCGTTGCGGCTGACCACGAGCTGGTACTGCCCGCCCAGGCCCTTCTCCTGCAGCACCAGCTCCTCCACCTGCGTGGGGAACAGGTTGACGCCGCGGATGATGAGCATGTCGTCGCTGCGGCCGACGATCTTGCCCATGCGGCGCATGGCCCGTGAGGTGGGCGGCAGCAGCCTTGTGAGGTCGCGCGTGCGGTAGCGGACGACGGGCATCGCCTCCTTCGTCAGCGACGTGAAGACCAGTTCGCCTTCCGATCCGTCCGGCAGCACCTCGCCGGTCTCGGGGTCGATGATCTCGGGGTAGAAATGGTCTTCCCAGATGACCGGGCCGTCCTTGCTCTCGACGCATTCGCTGGCGACACCCGGGCCCATCACTTCGGACAGGCCGTAGATGTCGACCGCGTCGATGCCGGCGCCGGCCTCGATCTCGCGGCGCATCGCCTCCGTCCACGGCTCGGCGCCGAAGATGCCGACCTTCAGCGACGATTCGCGCGCATCCAGCCCCTGGCGGGTGAACTCCTCCACCAGCACCTGCATGTAGCTGGGCGTGACCATGATGATGTCGGGCTTGAAGTCGGTGATCAGCTGCACCTGCTTCTCGGTCTGGCCGCCGCTCATCGGGATGACCGTGCAGCCCAGCCGCTCGGCGCCGTAGTGCGCACCCAGGCCGCCGGTGAACAGGCCGTAGCCGTAGGCCACATGCACCAGGTCGCCTGCCCGGCCACCCGCGGCGCGGATGGAGCGTGCGACGAGGTTGGCCCAGTGGTCGATGTCCTTCAGCGTGTAGCCCACCACCGTGGGCTTGCCCGTGGTGCCCGACGACGCGTGGATGCGGGCGAGCTGCTGGCGCGGCAGCGCGAACATGCCGAACGGGTAGTTGGCGCGCAGGTCGTGCTTGGTCGTGAACGGGAACTTCGCCAGGTCCGCCAGCGTCTTCAGATCGGACGGATGCACGCCCTGCTCGTCGAACTTGGCCTTGTAGTGCGGCACGTTGTCGTAGGCGTGCTGCAGGCTCCAGCGCAGGCGCGCCAGCTGCAGCGCCTGCAGTTCGTCGCGGCTCGCCGTTTCGATGGGCTCGAGGTCGCCGGGGGCAGGCTTCTTGACGGTCATGCTTCGAATACCTTTCGTTCGCCCAGACGGTAGGAGCGCCCGCGGAACATCGCGATCAGGTCGCCGTCCTGGTTCTTCACCGTGACGTCGTACAGGCCGGTCCGGCCCGCCAGCGAGGTCTCCTCGGCCATCGCCGTCAACACGTCGCCCAGCTTGGCCGACTTCAGGAGGTCGATGCCGAAGCCCGAAGCCACCGTCAGCGCATTGCGGCTGTTGCAGGCGAAGGCGAAGGCCGAATCCGCCAGCGTCGCGATCAGCCCGCCGTGGCAGATGGCGAAGCCGTTCAGCATGTCGGCGCGCACTGCCATCGTGACGACGGCACGGCCCGGCGCGACTTCAGTGATCTGCATGCCCAGCATCTTGCTCGCGGCATCGTCCGCCAGCATGGCGTCGCGGACCTTCCCGGCGGTGGCTTGCGCGTCCATCAACGGTCCTTGAACTCGGGCTTGCGCTTGTCCAGGAACGCTGCGGCGCCTTCGAGGTAATCGTGCGCAAAGCCGAGCTGGCTTTGCAGCACCGCCTCCTGCTTCAACGCCGGCTCGAAATCCAGCCGCAGCGCCTCGTCCATCGCGCGCCGCGTTTCAACCAGCGCCCGGGTCGGCATGCCGGCCAGTTTCTGCGCGACGGCCATCGCCGCGTCGGCCAGCTCCGCATCGGGCACCACCCGGCTGATCAGGCCCAGCGCCGCCGCATCCGCCGCCTTGAGCTTGTCGCCCAGCAGCGCCAACTCCAGCGCCTTGGCCCGGCCCACGAGGCGCGGCAGCAGCCAGGTGCCACCACAGTCGGGCAGCAGCCCGATCCGGGAGAACGCCTGGATGAAGCTGGCCGTCTCGGCCGCCAGCACGAGGTCGCAGCCCAGCGCCATGTTGGCACCCGCGCCCGCCGCCACGCCGTTGACGGCCGCCACCACCGGCACCGGCATGCTGCGCAGCCGCAGGGCGAGCGGGATGTAGTAATGGTCCAGCATGTGCCCGATGTCCTTGGGCGCCGCCGCGGGGTCGCTGCTGGGCGCCACATGCGGGTCGGCCAGGTCCTGGCCGGCACTGAAGGCCCGGCCGGCACCGGTGATCAGCACGCAGCGCGTCGGGCCGTCATCGGCAGCGGCTTCCAGCGCATGACGCAATTGCCCGAGCATCACGGCCGTGAAGGCGTTCAAGGCCTCGGGGCGGTTCAGGCGCAGCACGCGCACGCCGCCGTGCTGTTCAATCTGGATCAGGTGTTCGGACATGGAATTTCTCTACCGACCGGTCGGTTAATAGTAGAAGCGGACTTGACCTGGATCAAGTGAGACGCGGGAAAACCCTAGTCCCGGACGATCTCGACCGCTTCGGCCAGTGCCGCCACCAGCGCGGGCTTGGGCGGGGCAAAGCCCGGCGCCGTGCAGGCCGCCGCCCCAGCCGCCAGTGCCCAGCGCAGATGCGTCTCCACAGGCGCGCCGGCGTTGCGCATCAGGCTGTCCAGCAAGCCCGCCGTGGCGACGTCGCTGGCGCCCACCGTGTCGGCGACCTCCACGCCCGGCGACCGCCCGCTGCACTCCTGCACGCCGTGGTACACGGTCGCCCCGACTGGAACGCCCGCTTCGACGCGCGTCAGCAGCAGCCAGGCGCCAGGGTTCCAGGCGGCGATCTGGGCCAGGCCCGAGCGGTGGTCGGGCACGCGGAACAAGCCCCGCAAGTCCTCCTCCGACACCTTGATGACGTCGGCCAGCCGGCACATCCGCTCCAGCGTGTCGTCGTAGCTGGCATCCATCGGCGCGCGGAAGTGGGGGTCGTAGCTGATCAGCCGGCCCTCGGCCTTCAGCCCCTCCGCGAGCGCGAGCAGCCGCCCGGCGAGCGGCTCACGCACCAGCCCCAGGCTGCCGAAGTGGGCGCAGCGCACCGCGCGCCCCCAGCCCATCGGCAGGCCTTCGGGATGGAAGTGCAGGTCAGCGCTGTCCTGTCCGATCAAAAGATGGCGTGGCGGGTTCAGGTCATGCACCACGGCCAGCAGCGGCGGCCGCGGCAGCTGCTGGATGAAGCGCATGTCCAGGTGTGCCTCCTGGCTGCACTGCCAGATCTCCGCGCCGAAAGGGTCCTGGCTGATCGCGCCGCCGAAGGCGCTGAGCTGCCCCAGCGACGACATCGCCACCGACACGTTCCACGGCGAGCCGCCACAGGCGCTGCGCCAGCGGTCGTGCCCGATGCGGATCAAGTCGGTCAAGGCCTCGCCGAAAGCGACGAAATGCGGCAGGTCGGGGTGCAGGATCTGGGTCATTCGTGCCGATTCAAGCGCGCCCGGCCCGACCCCGCAAGTCCCCGGCCTTCGGTCCGCTGACACAATCACGCCCATGTCTACCCGCGTGATTCCATTGCACGACGCCGACCGGCCGCAGTTCCCGCCGCCTGGGCTGCCCGTCCGCGCGGGGGCGCGGCTGGTCGACACGCTGGGCCGGCCGCTGCGCGACCTGCGCATTTCGGTGACCGACCGCTGCAACTTCCGCTGCAGCTACTGCATGCCCAAGCAGGTCTTCGACAAGCACCATCAGTTCCTGCCGCACGACGAGCTGCTCAACTTCGAGGAGATCACGCGGCTGGCCCGGGTCTTCGTCGGCCTGGGCGTCGAGAAGCTGCGCATCACCGGCGGCGAGCCGCTGTTGCGCCGGCACATCGAGAGCCTCATCGACATGCTGGCCCAGTTGCGCACGCCCGACGGCCGCGAGCTGGACCTGACGCTGACGACCAACGGCTCGGTGCTGGCCAAGAAGGCCGCGGCGCTGAAGGCCGCCGGCTTGAAGCGCCTGACGGTCAGCCTGGACGGACTGGACGACGCCGTCTTCCAGCGCATGAACGACGTCGGCTTCCCGGTGGCCACCGTGCTCGACGGCATCCGCGCCGCGCTGGCGGCGGGGCTGGGGCCGGTCAAGGTCAACATGGTGGTGCAGCGCGGGGTCAACGACGATCAGATCCTGCCGATGGCGCGTCACTTCAGGGAGCACTTCGGCCAGGGCGCGGTGCTGCGCTTCATCGAATACATGGACGTCGGCACCACCAACGGCTGGCGCATGGACCAGGTGCTGCCCAGCGCCGAGGTGCAGCGCCGCATCGCTGCCGAATGGCCGCTGGTGCCGCTGTCCGCCAGCGCGCCCGGCGAGACGGCCGAGCGCTGGGCCTACGCCGACGGCGGCGGCGAGGTGGGCTTCATCTCGTCGGTCACGCAGGCCTTCTGCGGCGACTGCAACCGCGCCCGGGTCTCGACGGAGGGGCGGCTCTATACCTGCCTGTTCGCCCACCGCGGGCACGACCTGCGCGGGCTGCTTCGCGGCGCCGAGCCGGTCAGCGATGCCCAACTCGCCAGTGCCGTCGCCGGCGTCTGGTCGGGCCGGGCGGACCGCTATTCACAACTGCGGGGCACGGCCGCCGCTGCGACGCTGCCACGCGTCGAGATGCACTACATCGGTGGCTGAACTCCACGCGCTTGTCCTGGCCGGCGGCCGCGGCAGCCGCATGGGTGGCGTGGACAAGGGCCTGCAACTGCTCGACGGGCGCCCGCTCGTCGCCCATGTGATTCAACGCCTCGCGCCGCAGGCTGGCCACATGCTCGTCAGCGCCAACCGCAACCTCGACGCCTACGCCGCGCTCGGCCACCCCGTGCTGCCCGATCCGCCGGGCCTTGAATTCGCCGGCCCGCTCGCAGGCATGCTGGCGGGCTTGAACGCCCTCCCCGACGACGCCTGGCTGCTGACCGCGCCCTGCGACTGCCCCGGCGTGCCGCTGGACCTCGCGGAGCGCCTGCTCGCCGCTGCAGAGCCCCACGGCCTGGCCTTTGCCCAGGCCGCGCGCGAGCACCCCACGCACGCGCTGCTGCACACTCGCCTGCGCGCCCCGCTGGCCGCCCACCTGCAAGGCGGTGGCCGTGCGGTGCTGCGCTGGATGTGCGCCCAGCCGCATGGCGTCGCCCATTTCGACGACGAAGCCGCCTTTGCCAACCTCAACCACCTCGTCGACCTGCATGGCCAGTGACCACGTCGCCATCCGTCCGATGCGCGAGCCCGACCTGCTCGCCTACAAGGCGCTGCGCGACGCGATGCTGGCGGGGCACCCCGAAGCCTTCACGTCCGACGCCGAAACCGAAAGCCAGCGCGACCTCGCCAGCTACCGCAGCCGCCTGACCGGCGGGGGCACCCTGTTCACGCTGCTGGCACTGGACGGCGGCCGCGTCATCGGTGCGCTGACCTGCGAGCGCGAGGCCCGTCGCAAGGTGCAGCACATCGCCCACCTCGTCGGCATGATGGTGGCCGACACGCACCGCGGGCGCGGCATCGGCCGCGCGCTGCTGGCCGACGCGGTCGCCCGCATGCAGGCGCTGCCCGATCTGGCGCAGGTCACGCTCACCGTGACGGCCGGCAACCGCGCCGCCGTGGGCTTGTACGAAAGCGTGGGTTTCGAGCGCTACGGCCGCCTGCCAGACGCGATACGGCTGCCCGACGGCCGGCGCCTGGACAAGGACCTGATGCACCTAAGGCTGCGTTAGCCCGAACTGCACGACCAGCGCATCCTGCACGGCCAGCAGCCCGCCCAGCACCGTGAAGGGCTGGATGCCGAAGTCGCTCTGCCGGACCACGACCTCGCCGCGCGCCCGCGTGCCCTCCACGTCGACGGCCAACCACTGGCGGCGCGTCACGCCATGCAGCGTGATCTCGACCTCGACGGCGCGCTGGCCGCCCTCGCCCGACTGCTGCAGCGTGCGCACGACGACCTCGGGATGCGCAGCCGCGTCCAACGCCTTCAGCAGGTTGGCCCGCGTGCCGGCACGCGCCTCGTCGTCCATGGCACTGGCGAAGGCCGGGCCGAGGTGGGCGCGCAAGGCCGGCGGGTCCACGTCCAGCGCGTCCAGGCGAAAGCGCAGCACGGGACCGGCGGCAGGCCAGTCGACGCGCAGGTCGCCCGCGCGCAGCACATGGTTGTGGCCCAGGCGCGCCGCCGTGCCGCCACGAAAGACGAGGACGCGCAGTTCGTCGGTGTTGCCTGCAATCGAGGCGGGAGGCGGCGCCGAAAGCGGCGCCGCAGTGCAGCCGGCCAGGGCGGCGAAGGCAATCAGCAGCCCGCGGCGGGAAGTGTTCAACGTGCTCAATGGGGGATTTCGCGGAGGTCTTGTGCGCCCATGCGCGCGCGTTCCCGCACCAGGCTGCACTAGCATAGCCACCATCTCCTCAACGGAGCCCGACCATGGCCAGCCTGTTCCGCCCCGCCCTTGACCTGATGGCGCAATACGCCGCCTACCACCGTGACCGTCGCAACATCGCGACCCATTTCGTCGGCATCCCGCTCATCGTCTTCGCGATCAGCACACTGCTGGCGCGCGCCGAGTTCTCCGTCGGCGACACGCCCATGAACGCCGCCATCGTCGCCTGGGCGCTGTCGGCGCTGTGGTACCTGACGCGCGGCAACCTCGCGCTGGGCGTGGCCACCACCGTCGTCAACGGCGTGCTCACGGCGCTGGCGATGACCGCCGCCCAGGGCTCCATGACGAGCTGGCTGGTCATCGGCATCGGCAGCTTCGTCGTCGGCTGGATCTTCCAGTTTGTCGGCCACTACTACGAAGGCAAGAAGCCCGCCTTCGTCGACGACCTCGTGGGCCTGCTGGTCGGCCCGATGTTCGTCGTCGGCGAGGCCATGTTCATGCTCGGCTGGGGCCGCGGCCTGCTGGCCGAGATCGAGCGCCGCGTCGGCCCCACCCATCTGCGCGACCTGGCCCATCCTTGACGCCCCTCGTCCAAGGCATACCTTGGCCGGTCTTGCAGACCGCGCTGCGGCGTGGGCCGCAGCCCTTCAGCAGGCACATGCCGCCCACTGGGCGCCATGTGTCCGGCCTCAGCCCCCGCGGGGACGGCGATGCTCGCGGCATTGAGCCGCTCGCACATCGCCAATGCGGGCCGGCTTGGGAGCGGCCCGGCGCTCGGCCCGCAATGCCCACGCGCGGCGCACAGTGAAGCGGCAGCAATGACCGGCGTTCTCGTGATGGGCGCCGGCGCCGTCGGCTGCTTCGTCGGTGGCCTGACGCAGTTGGCCGGGGTGCCCGTCCATTTCGTCGGCCGCCCGCGCGTGCTTGCCGGCCTGCGCAGGCAGGGCCTGCATCTCACTGATCAAGACGGCCTGGACCGCCGCATTCCCCCGCTAGAACTGCGCCTGCATGAGGAGCCGCCCGCCGGCCTCAAGCCCGACCTGGTGCTGCTGTGCGTGAAATCCGGTGCCACCGCCGAAGCCGCCACCTTGCTGGGCCTGACGCTGCCCGTGGGCACGCCGGTCATCAGCCTGCAGAACGGCATCGGCAACGCGGCTGCGGCGCGCGCCATTGCCCCGCAGTTGCGCTGGCATGCCGGCATGGTGCCTTTCAACATCGCCGAGTTGGCGCCCGGCCACTACCACCGCGGCACCGGCGGCGCGCTGGCGGCAGAGGGCGGCGCCAGCGACACGGCCCTGACCGCCTGGCAGACCGCACTCGCCCGCGTCGACATGAAGCTCAAGCTGCATGCCGACCTCGCCCCGGTGCAGTGGGGCAAGCTCCTGCTGAACCTCAACAACCCGGTCAATGCCTTGTCCGGCCGGCCGCTGCGTGACGAGTTGCTGCAGCGCGGCTACCGGCGCGTGCTGGCGGCACTGCAGCAGGAAGCGCTCGACCTGCTGGACGCCGCCCAGCGCCCGGTCGCCCAGCTGACGCCGTTGCCACCGCGCCGGCTGCTGTTGCTGCTGCGCATGCCCACCTTTGTCTTCCGCCTGGCCGCGGCGCGCATGCTGCGCATCGATGCGCATGCCCGCTCCAGCATGGCCGACGACCTTGCCGCGGGCCGCACGACGGAGATCGATGCGCTGTGCGGCGAGGTCGTCCGCCTGGCCCAGGCCCTGCAGCGCACGGCGCCGTTGAATGCGCGCATGCAGCTGCTCGTCGAGGCCCAGCCCAAGCGGCGCCGGCCCTATTCGCCAGCCGAGCTGCTGCAGACGCTGGGCCTGTCCTGAACTGATCGATCTCCGTCCGGCAATGCGTGGCGCTGATCGCATGGCGGCGGAACACTGCAGGCCTTCAACACCCGCCCAAGAGGCCCGCCATGACCACCGCCCTCATCGTCATCGACGCCCAGCAATCCTTCGCCCACCGACCTTCATTCGAGCCCGCGGAAGTGCCCGCCTACCTGGCCGCGCAGAACCGCCTCATCGCGGGGTTCGAGGCGGCCGGCCTGCCCATCGTGCGCGTCTTCCATGTGCAGCCCGACGCCAGCGGCGCCGACCCCTTCAGCCTGGAGAGCGGCCTGGTGCGCCCGCTGGACGGCCTGCGCGACTTCGACGCCGCGCTCACCGTGCACAAGACCCGGCACAGCGCGCTTGTCGCCAGCGGGCTGGATGTCTGGCTCACGCAACGGGGCATCCGCCAGCTGGTCATCAGCGGCATCCGCACCGAGCAATGCTGCGAGACGACGACCCGCCATGCCAGCGACCTGGGCTGGGACGTGATCTACGTGCCCGAGGCGACACTCACGTTCACGATGCAGCACCCCGACGGCTCTCCCCTCACGCCCGCGCAGATCCGCGCGCGCACGGCCGCCGTGCTGGACGGCCGCTTCGCCCGCGTGCTGGGCGCGGAGGCGGCGCTGCAGGCCGTCGCCGCGCAGGAAGCCGCCCTTGCCTGAGTCCGTACAGGTCGCCTTCGTGCTGCAGGACGACAGCCTGGTGCTGGACTGGGCCGGTCCGGCCGAGGCGCTGCGCATCGCCAACCAGCAGATCGCCGCGCTGCGGCTGGCGGCGCCGCCCTTCGAGCTGCACTTCGTCGCCGCGCAGGCGGTATCGACAGGCTCCGTCGGCGTGCGGCTGCAAGGTCTGGAGCCGCTGCCGGCGCAGTTGCCCGCCGGCAGCTGGGTTGTTCTCGTCGGCCGCACCTCCGCCGCTGAAACCGGCACCGAGCCCGGCGCACCGGCCGGGCAGCGTGAGCTGATCGCCTGGCTGGCCCGCCTGGCACCAGGGCGTGCGGGGCTGCGCCTCGTCACCGTCTGCTCGGGTGCCCTGCTCGCGGCACGCGCCGGCCTGCTGGACGGCCGTCGCGCCACCACCCACCACCACCACCTGGACGACCTCGCCCGTCTGGCGCCGCGCGCGACGGTGCTGCAGGACCGCGTCTTCGTGGAAGACGGCGAGGTGTTCACCAGCGCCGGCGTCACCGCGGGCATCGACCTCGCGTTGCACCTCATCGCCGGCCATGCCGGCGAGCTCGTCGCCGCCCGCGTCGCCGAGCAGATGGCGGTGCCGCTCCGCCGCGGCGCGGCCGATCCCGAGCTGTCGCCATTGCTGGCCCACCGGCAGCACCTGAACGCCCGCCTGCACCGTGTGCAGGACGCGCTGAGCCTGGCGCCGCGCGAGGACTGGCCGCTGGAGCGCATGGCGGCGCTGGCGGCCACGACGCCGCGCACGCTGAGCCGCCTGTTCGCCCAGCATGCCGGCACCAGCCCACAGGCCTATCTGCGTGGCGTGCGCCTGGCGGTCGCGCGCAATGCGCTGCAGGCGGGCGCCAGCGTCGCCGCGGCGAGCGAGGCGGCCGGCTTCAGTGCCGAGCTGCAGCTGCGCCGTGCCTGGGCGGCGGCAGGTTGGGCCGGCTCGCCCTCCCAGGCGCGCCGCCGCACCGGCTGAACCGGCTCACACCCACAGTAAAAGCGAAGCGTCGTTCAGCCTCAGGCTGTGCGTCGGCTTGCGACAATGCGCGACTTTCCACGGCGCCGTCCCACCATGCTTGAACTGCTGACCAATCCGCAGACCTGGATCGCCCTCGCGACGCTGACCGCGCTGGAGCTGGTGCTGGGCATCGACAACATCATCTTCATCAGCATCCTGGTGGACAAGTTGCCCAAGGCCAAGCAGGAGCTGGCGCGGCGCCTGGGCCTGTTCATGGCCATGTTCATGCGCATCGGCCTGTTGATGATGCTGGCCTGGATCGTCGGCATGGTCGAGCCGCTGTTCACGCTGCCGGTGTTCGACCAGCCGGTCTCCGGCCGTGACCTCATCCTGATCGGCGGCGGCCTGTTCCTGATCTGGAAGAGCACGGGCGAGATCCATGGCTCGCTGGAAGGCGAGGACGAGAACCACGACGGTGTCGGCGCCAAGGCCAAGGCGGCCTTCGCGGCCATCATCCTGCAGATCATGGTGATCGACCTGGTGTTCTCGCTGGACTCCATCATCACCGCCGTGGGCATGGTGGACGACGTACGCATCATGATCGGCGCCGTGGTCTGCTCGGTCGCGCTGATGATGCTGTTCGCCGGCCCCATCGGCCGCTTCGTGTCCAACCACCCGACGATCAAGATGCTGGCGCTGAGCTTCCTCGTCGTCGTCGGCGTGGTGCTCGTCGCCGAGGGCTTCGGCCACCACGTGCCCAAGGGCTACATCTACTTCGCGATGGCCTTCTCGCTGGGCGTCGAGATGATGAACATCAAGATGCGCAAGAAGTCCGCGACCAAGGTCAAGCTGCGCCAGCAGATCCCGGGCGGCGACGACGAGTGAAGCCCTGCGGCCTCGCGCGGGAGCGCGGGGCCGCACGTTTTCAGGTCGCCCAGATGCGCGGCTCGGCCGTCCGTAGCGACCACAGCCGCTCGCGCCACAGCGCCCGCACACGCCGCAGCGCCAGTGTGACGGCCTCGACCTCGTCGCCGATGACGCGGGTCAGCAGCACGGCGCCGCGCGGGCCGGCCAGGTGCGTGATGCCTGACCTGGGCACGCCGTCCAGCAGCGCGCGGCTCGCCGTCAACAACCCTTCCACGTCGGCCAGCGCGCCGGCCTGCGCATAGGCCAGCGTGCCCAGCACCCGGTGGCCCGCCAGGCCACACGGGCCGTCGAGCAAGGCCTTGTCCGCCGCGTCCAGCCAGCCCCGGTCCAGCCATTGGCATTGGCCGCTGATCTCCAGGTGCTGCAGCAGCCGGCCGGTGTCGAAAGGCTGGCTGGCGGCGGGCAGCCCCAGGCCCAGCACCTCGGTCGCGAACAGGCTGGCGCCGGGCGCGAGGTTGAGCCTCACCTCGTTGCGCGCGATGCAGGCGGGGTAGGCCAGCGTCTCCTGCGGCAGCCACTCAAGGCGCGCGCCCTCGCCCACGTTGGCGTGCACGAGCTGCGTCGCCTCCCCCGCGTTGGAGCGGTAGAAGCGCGTGGCGGCCGGCGTGGTGACGAGCAGGTGTGCGCCGGCCTGCAGCTCGAGCTGGATGTCGAGCCGGTCGCCGCCGACCAGGCCACCGGGCGGGTGCACGAGCACCGCATGCGCAATGCCGGCGCCCTCCGGGTGGAGCGTCTTCAGGAGCCGCAGCGGGCCGTCGTGGCGGGCATGCACGCGCGTCGCGCCACCGCCGTCGCGCGCGGCGGTCAGCACCAGCCGCGCGGGCCAGCGGATCTCAGACAAGCAGGCCCTTCTTCTCGATGAAGGCGACGACCTCGGCCAGGCCCTCGCGGGTCTTGAGGTTGGTCATGACCCAGGGCTTCACCGGCCGCATGCGCGCGGTGTCGCTGCGCATCACGTCCAGGTCGGCGCCCACGTGCGGCGCCAGGTCGGTCTTGTTGATGACGAAGAGGTCGCTCTTCGTGATGCCGGGGCCGCCCTTGCGCGGGATCTTCTCGCCGGCCGCCACGTCGATGACGTAGATGGTCAGGTCGCTCAGCTCGGGGCTGAAGGTGGCGGCGAGGTTGTCGCCGCCGCTCTCGACGAAGACGATGTCCGCGTCGGGGAACTTGTCCAGCATGCGGTCCACGGCTTCGAGGTTGATGGAGCAGTCCTCGCGGATGGCGGTGTGCGGGCAGCCGCCGGTCTCCACGCCCATGATGCGCTCCGGCGCCAGCGCGCCGGCGACCGTCAGCAGGCGCTGGTCTTCCTTCGTGTAGATGTCGTTGGTGACGACGACGAGGTCCCAGTTGTCGCGCATCGTCTTGCAGAGCATTTCGACGAGGGTGGTCTTGCCCGAGCCGACGGGGCCGCCGACGCCCACGCGCAGCGGCGGCAGCTTTTTGGTGCGGTTCGGAATGGCGTGCATCATGTCTGCCCCTCGTTCGTCGAGTACGCCGAACGATCCCCCGAGGGGATGGCGGGCCGGCTTGGGGCGGCCCGGCGCTCGGCCCTTCTGGAAGTGGTGGTCATCAAGATATTCATGAGCGGAACAGTCTCGAATATTGCGTTTCGTGGCGGGCGCCGTGGATGCCGAGCAGCGGCGCGAACGCCATCGGCTCGGGTGCAGCCAGGGCGGTCGCCACGGCTGGCGGGATGGCGTGCACGAGGCGTGCCAGCAGGCGCTGGCCGGCCGTCTGGCCGAGCGGCACGCAGCGCACGGCAGCCTGCATCAGATTCTCGGCCCAGCCGAAGGCGATGGCCGTCAGCGCAGGATTCAGTGCGGCGCCCCGTGACGCAGCCACGGCTCCCATCACCACGGGCCAGGTGGGCGCGGGCTTGAGCTGCTGCAGCAGCGGCAGCACCGGCGCATCGGGCACCAGCCCCTGCATCCAGACCACCAGGCTGCGGCCCATCTGCTGGGCCTGCTGCAGGCTCTCGCTGGTCTCGCGGGTCTGCAGCACCCAGGCGTTGAGCGCCGTGAGCCGCGCACCGTCCAGCGCCAGCGTGGCAGCATGCGCGGCGGCGGCCACGGGCAGTTCGGCGCGGGCCTGCACGAGTTCGAGCTGGTTCAGCAGCCAGTCGCCGGCGCTGGTCTCGTCGTGCACGAGGCCCGCGTCGACCGCCGCCTCCAGGCCCTCGGAATAGCTGAAGCCGCCGACCGGCAACGCCGGGCTGGCGAGCCACAGCAGGTGCAGCAGCGTGCTGTCGGCCGGCGGCGGTTGCATCAGAAGTTGAAGGCGATGCCAGCACCCAGCGTGCGCACGGTGACCGTCTGCTTGGGGCCGCCGGAGGTTTCGCGCAGGTCGGCGCGCGTCCAATCCGCATTCAGGCTGGTGCTCCAGTGGCGCGCGAACTGCCAGGAGAGCCCGAAGCCGAGATAGGGCTTCACGGCAGTGGTCGAGATGGTCCCCGGGTTCTGGTCCAGCAGCCCGACGGCCGGCTGCAGCTTCAGCCCGTTCGACGCCCCGCCGAACCGGACCAGGGCGCCCACGCTGCCCGACAACGGCAAGGTGTAGGCCGCGCCGAGACCGAAGCTCGTGAGCTCTGCGGAATAGCTGCGCAGGAAACCCCAGTCAGCGTCGATGTGGCGGTAGGTCACCTCGAACGCCCACGACGGGTCGAACCGGTGTCCGGCACGCACGACATGGCTCACGTCCACGCGGCTGCAATCGGTGTTGGCGGGGCAGTTCAGGCTGACCTTGCCGGTGCCGCGTTCCACGCCGATGTAGTTGGCGGCCGCCAGGTTGGGCGCCTGTGCGAAGGCGTTGCTGGCCAGGCCGAGCGCGAGGCCGGCCAGCGCCGTACGGATGGTTGTCATGTCACTCCCTTGTGCAATGGATGTCGTCGATGCGCCGCGGTGCGGTCGATGACAACGCCGAACCGCAGCGGGCCGCATGCTAACCGTGGCAATCGGCGGCATCCGGCGCACGCGCCGATGCCTGTCAGTGGTCGTGGTCGTGCCCGTGGTTGCAGCCGGGGCCGTGCACATGCCCCGCGTCATGCGCCTTGACGGGGATGGGCAGCGGCTTGCGCGCCGGCGCCGCGGCGTGTTCATGCGCATGGCCGTGATCGTGGTCGTGGTGCTCATGGCCATGGTGGTGGCCGTGGCCGGCGCCCTCGCCATAGGCCCCGCCCTCGGGCTCGAAAGCCGCCTGCGCCTCGGTCACGATGAGGTGCTGGCGGCGCAGCATGTCGGCCAGCACCGGGTCGGGTTCGAACTGCAGCAGGTCGGGCTGCAGTTCGAGCGGCACATGGCGGTTGCCGAGGTGGTAGGCGGCGCGCAACAGGTCGAACGGGCTGCCATGTTCGGTGCAGTGCCGCACCTGCAGCACCGGCTGGGGCGAGGCGACGACGCGCAGCAACGAGCCGTCCTCTCCGACCAGCACGTCACCGCCGCGCAGCGCTGTCCCGCGCGGCAGCACCACGGCCACCTCTCGGCCGGTGCTGTCGGTCGCGCCGAAGCGGCTCTTGCTGCGCGTGTCCCAGTCGAGCTCCAGCGCCGGCGCGCGTTTGAGCAGTACAGCGGCAAGGCCGCCGCCCTGGGGCAGGCGTTTGGAATAGGTATTCATTGGTGGGTTCCCGAACAAGCCGGCTAGTATTACTCGACACCGCTCAACAGCGCTGACCCCATGCAACTCGAAACCCTCACCCTCTCCATCCAGAGCCACATCGCCACCGTCCGCCTGAACCGGCCGGACAAGGCCAACGCGATGAATGCGGTCATGTGGCAGGACATCCGCCGCGCCTTCGATTGGATCGACACCCAGCCCGAGGCCCGCGTGGCGGTGCTGGAGGGCGAAGGCAAGCATTTCACGGCCGGCATCGACCTGCAGATGATGATGGGCCTCGCCCCGCAGATCGAGGACCCCTGCGACGGCCGCACCCGCGAGGGCCTGCGCCGCGTCATCCTCGACATGCAGGACACGCTCACCAGCCTGGAGCGCTGCCGCAAGCCGGTGCTCGCGGCCATCCACGGCGCCTGCGTGGGCGGCGGCATCGACCTGATCTGCGCCGCCGACATGCGCTATTGCAGCGCGGACGCCTACTTCTCCATCAAGGAGATCGACATCGGCATGGTGGCCGACGTGGGCACCCTGCAGCGCCTGCCCAAGCTGATCGGCGGCCAGGGCCTGGTGCGCGAGCTGGCCTACACGGGCCGGCGCGTGGAGGCGGCCGAGGCGCGCGACATCGGCCTCGTCAACCGCGTGTTCGACAGCCGGGAGGCGCTGCAGGCCGGCGTGCGCGAGATCGCCGCCACCATCGCGGCCAAGTCGCCGCTGTCCATCCGCGGCACCAAGGAACAGCTGAACTACGCGCGCGACCACACGGTGGCCGACGGCTTGAACTACATCGCGACGTGGAACGCCGCGATGTTGATGAGCGAAGACCTGACCAAGGCCATGATGGCCGGCAAGGGCGCGGCGCCGGTGTTCCGTGATTGATCGCCGCAGCCTGATGCCGGTGTCACCCTTGACCCCAGGACCCATTGCGCGCGGCTCGTGCTATTGCGGTGACGTGTCCGTCACCGTGCCCGCACCGCTGCGCCGCCCGGTCAACTGCCATTGCGGCGAGTGCCGCCGCCTGAGCGGCGCGGCGTTCACCACCTGGATCACTGCGCTGCGCGAGCAGGTCGTCGTCGGCAACCCGGCAGGCCTGTCCACGTTCAGCCCCACGCCCAACCTGCAACGCTCGTTCTGCAAGACCTGCGGCTCGCACGTCCTCACGGCGGACGTCCGCCTGCCCAAGGTATACGGCTTCCCGGCCGGCCTCTTCGAGGGCGAAGCCATCGAGCCGCCCGCGACGGACTACTTCATCGGCGACAAGGCCAGTTGGTACGACACGCCGGTTTGAGCACCGGCACGACACAGGCACGGGGTTTGCCGCGACCGCAGACCTTGTCGACAGGAGACCCCGATGAGCGCCCCCACACCCTACACGAGCAACGAACCGACCCGCGCCGAGGTCGAGGCGATGGCGGGCAGCACCGTGCTTGAGTTCGGCGCCAACTGGTGCGGCATCTGCCAGGCGGCACAGCAGACCATCGGCAATGCGCTGGCAGCGCACGCGCCGCTGCGCCACCTGAAAGTCGAGGATGGCCGCGGACGCCCCCTCGGCCGCTCTTTCGGCATCAAGCTGTGGCCGACGCTGGTCATGCTGCAGGACGGCCGGGAGGTCGCGCGCGTGGTGCGGCCTGGCAGCACGCAGGAGATCGCTGACGCGCTGGCCCAGCTCGGCGGCGCGTAGCGCAGCATGACGATGTCCGGGCCGGCGAGGCAGCGTTGCTCGATCGGCGTCAGCGGCGCGGGCAGCCTGCTCGAAGCAGCACCCCGCTGAAGCCGCGCGGCTATTCCCGTTTCGTGTTGTCCGGCGCGGACTTGCGCCGCATCGTGGCTTCCATGCGCAACCCCTGCGCGGCAGCAGCCAGCTCGGCCCGCCGCCGCGGGTCTGACGTGTTCAGCGCCATTGTCTCGATGGCAGCGGCCCCGGCTTCCGCGTTGGAGATGAACGCCACGCTTTGCAACACGTCCTTCTTGTCCAGGGTCCACTCCTTGAACGGCGCGTCGGACGCGGGGTTGCGGCGCATCTCGGCCAGGATGTCGCCGCGGCTCACGCCCGCTTCGAGGCGGCCCTGCCACTGCCTGGCCCATCGGGCCGCGGGCTCGTCGCGCACGTTCTGCGCCAGCGAGACAAGCGTCCGGTGCGCCTCGTCCGCGTTGCCTGCATAGGCGTAGGCCAGCGCTGCGGAGCGGGCGAGCGCATCGACTTCGCGCGCGGTCTGCCATGCCGAGATGACCCCCTCCAAGGCGGCGCTGTCGGGGGCATCCGTGGCGGCAACTTCGGCCTTGAAGACCGCGAGGGCTGCTTCCGGCGATTGCGGGTTCAGGCCGCGCGCGCTTCGCAGGTGACCCAGGGCGGCCTGCAGATGGGCGCGCCGGGCATCACCCGCGGTGCGCTCGGCCAGGCGCAGGTTCGCCATGCCGAGCAGATACCGGGCTTCGAAGTTGGCGTCCTCCTCTCGCAGGACCGCATTCAGCGCTGGCATGGCGTCCTGCGGGTTGCCCCAGTCGATCTGCGCCCGGCTCAAGGTGAGGCGGGCCAGATCGTCGTTCGGAAACTGCGCCGCCAGGCCGGCGACTTTCTTCAGCAGGGCCTCCCCGCCCGGCCGGCCCGGGCAGGCCTTCAAGGCGGCATCCGCCAGCACGAATTCGCCCGCCGCGCGCGGCAGCGCCCGGAACCTCACCGAGGTGGCGGGTAGCGATGGGAGTGCCACACGCAGCGCGTCGGTGCCCTGCAGGCCATACCGCCACATCACCTGGTTGATCTCGGCCGCCTTCAGGCCGTAGGCGCTTTCGAAGGCGGTCGTCGGGGAGGTGCCCCGGTCGACGAGCCCGAGATAGCGGTTCAGGCGTTGTCGGCGGTCTTCCGACGACAGCATGTAGTGTGTCAACAGCCAGGACTTGGCCTCGAACTCCAGGCGCACGCCGCCCGGTCCGGCGTAGTTGTGCGCGTTGGCAAGGTTCTCCTGCAGGACGTCGCCATACTCCAGGCTGGACATCCGGCTGTGCGTGAGAAGCCGCAGGTAGCCGGCGATTTCCTTCGGCATCCGGCCCACCACCATCTGACTTTGCGAGAACCGCACGGCGGAGAAGTACTGCGCGAAGCCGTCGATGAACGAGGTCGGGATGCGGATGTCGGTATGGCGATAGAGGAAGTGCCGCGTATACGCCTCGAAGACATAGGACAGCGTGTCGTTCAGCGGTGACTTGTCGAGCTGCTCGTCGGCAAGGCTGGGGATGCGCTCCAGATGCACGCCGAATCCCTGAACGCCGGAAGCGCAGCTGCTGTACAGGCCGACCGCATCGATCGGCATGCTGGCGTCGATCTCGCGCAGCTGCGAAGCCCGGCTGTGGTAGTACAGCGTCAGCTTCGGCTCCTGCCGCCCAGCCTCGCGCAGGGACCGGGTGTACAGGCGCAGCACATGGTCGAGCTTCTCAAGGTTGTCGAGCAGCAGGCTGACATCTTCTTCCCGGGCGTCGGAGTAAACAACGAAGCGCTGGCTCTCGGCCCGGAACCACTTGGAGACCTCGCTCTTCCTGCCGACCACCTCCACGCGCTCCAGGTTTGCCGGGCCGACTTGCTCGGCGCTGCTCGAGAAGGCAGACAACAAACAGAAAGTGGCGGCGAGAGCGTTCACGCAGGGCACTTTGCGCATGGTGATCCTTCTTGGCGTGGCTTGGTGCGCGGTTGCGCGAGCTTCCATCCTAACGGCCAGTCACTGCCGCCTCAGAGCCGATCACGCGGCTGCTAACCCAGCGCGAACGGCAGGCTGCGCAGCCGCCTGCCGGTGGCCGCGAACACTGCATTCGCGACGGCCGCCGCCGTGCAGTGCGACGCCGGCTCGCCGATGCCGGTGGGCCGCTCCGCGCTGTCGAGCAGCAAGGTCTCGATGACCGGCATCTCGTCGATACGCAGCAGCGGGTGGTCGTGGAAATTGCTTTGCTGCACGCGGCCGTCCTCCACCGTGACGGCCGGCTTCAGCGCGGCGTTGAGCGCGAAGACGATGCTGCCCTCCACCTGCGCCCGCACAAGCTGCGGATTGACGACCAGGCCGCAGTCCACCGCGGTGATGACGCGCGCCACACGCAACCCCGTGCCCGACGGCACCACCTCGACCACCTGCGCCACGTAGGTGTCGGTGCAGGTGCTGGCCAGCCCGCGCCCGCTGCCTGGCGGCAACGGCGTGCCCCAGCCGGCGGCGCTGCATGCCGCGCGCTGCACCGCGGCCAGGCGGCCGGTGTGGATGCGCTCCACATCGCCATCGTTGTCCCAGCGCAGCTCGCGCGCCGGCGCCAGCAGCCGCTGCCGGTAGGCCAGCGGGTCCTCGCCGACGGCATGCGCGCATTCGTCCAGCAGCGTCTCGTTGACCAGCGTGTGGTTGGGCGTGTAGCCGCGCCGCCACCACAGCACGCGGATCGTCTGCTCGACCAGGCGGTGCCGCACGTGAAGCTGCGCAGCCCCGTACGGGAACTTCTCCGCGTCGATGGTCACCGTGCGGTCCAGGCCGGCGGCACCGATCGAGTCCCGCTCGATTTGCAGCCGCACGGACAGCGCGGCCACCGAATGCTCCAGCGCCGCGATGCGCCCGTCCGGCCCCAGCGCCACGCGCACGCGGTGGCGGCTGGGCGGCGAGAAGAAGCCCATGCGCAGGTCGTCCTCGCGCGTCCACAGCAGTTGCACGGGGCGCTGCACATCGCGCGACAGCAGCGCGGCCTCGATGGCGTAGTCCGGCTCCAGCCGGCGCCCGAAGCTGCCGCCGATCAGCGGCGTGTGCACCACCACGCGGTCGGCCGGCAGCCCGGTCAACAGCCGCAATTGCGCGTGCAACTTGCTCTGGAAATGGCAGCCCGTCCAGACCTCGCAGCGCTCGGCGGTCCAATGCGCCAGCGCGTTCACCGGTTCCATCGGCGCGTGCGCCAACAGCGGCAGCTCGTAGGCCAGCTCCAGCTTGTGCGCGGCGCCGGCCAGCGCCTCGTCCTTCTGCCGGGCATCGCCCTCGCGCAGCGTCGTCACCCAGCCGCGCAGGCCGTCGCGGGGGTTGTCCGGCGTGCCGTCGGCCAGGGCCTGCGCCATCTGCCCCGAAAGCGCCGTGCTCGACGCCAGCCTGCCGCCGCGCGGCCGCCGGTCCGAGCCCTGCTCGTTCCATGTCACCTCCAGCGCCTTGCGGCCCTGCATGGCCGCCCAGGTGGACGTCGCGACGACGGCGACGCCGTCCCGCACGTACAGCTGCGCGTCGGGAAAGGTGTTGCCGCGCACCGGCAGCACGGCCACCACGCCTGGCACCGCACGCGCCTTGGCGGCATCGAAGCGCGCCAGGCGGCCATTGACGACCGGGCTGCGCTCGATCACGGCGAACAGCATGTCGGGCACGCGCATGTCGATGCCGTAGCGTGCCTCGCCCCTGACGATGGCGGCCAGGTTCTTGGCCGGCAGGGGCTGGCCCACCATGCGCTGCGCCTTGCCGTCCTTCAACGGCGGCTTCTCGGGCACCGCCAGCCCGGCGGCGGCAGCCACCAGCTCGCCATAGGGCAGGCGCCGGCCGCTGTCCGTGTGCACCACCGCGTGCGCCTCGGTGCGGCAGGCCTCGGGCGCCACGCCCATGGCGGCCGCGCCGGCCTGGATCAACATCGCGCGCGCCTGGGCACCGGCCTTGCGCGCCGGCTCCCAGGCCGTGCTGATGCTGTAGGAGCCGCCGGTGATCATGAAGCGCTTGCCGTCCGGCACGACGGTCGACACGGTGACGCGCGACCAGTCGGCATCCAGCTCGTCCGCAACGATCATTGCGACGCCGGTTTCCGTGCCCTGGCCCATCTCCGTGAAGACGATGCTCACGTGCACCGCACCGTCCGGCCGGATCGCCAGCCAGGCATTGGGCTGCCATGGCGCGGCGGCGGCCGGCTGCGACGCCGCGGCGCCGCCGATGCGAAAGGCCACGACGAGCGCCGCGCCGCCCTTCAGCGCAAGCCGGCGCGCCTGCGACTGCAGGCCGCCATCGCCGCTCACGGGCACACCTTCCGCCGCGCTGGCCCCAGCGCGCGGCCGGGCGGGCGCGCTCACGCGCCCTCCAGGATCTGCGCCGCACGGTGCACCGCGGCGCGGATGCGCGCATATGTGCCGCAGCGGCAGAGGTTGCCGCGCATCGCCTCGTCGACCTGCGCGTCACTCGGGCGCGGATGGCGGCGCAGCAGCGCGGCGGCCGACATCATCTGCCCGGCCTGGCAATAGCCGCACTGCGGCACGTTCAGCTCCGTCCACGCCTGCTGCACCGGATGCAGCCCCGGCCCCGCCCAGGCGAGGCCCTCGAGCGTCGTCACGCGCTTGCCGCGCAAGCTGCCCACCGGCACCGAGCAAGCCCGCTGCGCCTCACCGTCCACATGCACCGTGCAAGCGCCACAGGCACCGATGCCGCAGCCGTACTTCGTGCTGACCAGCCCGAGCTTGTCGCGCAACACCCAGAGCAGCGGTTCGTTCGCGTCGCCGAGGTGCCGGCGCTGGGTGCCGTTGACGACAAGGGGCAGTGAGGTGGGCTTCATGCGCGGCGTGCGTTCGTTGCAGTGCGCCGCATGCTCGGGCCGGCGCCCCGGCGTCCGCCACCGCGCTGCGACGGAACCGGCTTTTCGCACCGCGAAGTCGGGCCGCCGGCCCACCGGCACCTGCCAAACCCGCTCTTGAACCGGAGCCGGCCACCCTCCGGTTCGTCACTTGACGATGCCGCGCTCCCGCAGCTGCCCGATCTGCTCGCCGGTCAGCCCCAGCTCCCGCAGCACTGCATCGGAATGCTCGCCCAGCGCCGGCGCATTGCGGCGGTGACCGCCCGGCGTGGCCGACAGCTTGGGGCAGATGCCCGGCATGTCCAGCGCGCGGCCGTCCGGCAACTGCACCTGCTGCAGCATGCCGCGCGCGCGGTAGTGCGGGTCGGCCGCGATGTCGGCCACCGTGTAGATGCGCCCGGCCGGCACGTCGGCGCCTTCCAGCGCCTGCAGCACCTCGTCCACCGGCCGCTGCGCGGCCCAGCTGCCGATGGCCGCGTCGATTTCGGCCACACGGGCCACGCGGCCGGCGTTGTCCGCCAGCGCCGGGTCGCGGCCGAGGTCGTCGCGTTGGATCAGCGCCATCAGCCGGCGGAAGATGCTGTCGCCGTTGCCGGCGATCAGCGCATAGCCGCCATCGGCGCAGCGGTAAGCGTTGCTCGGCGCGATGCCCGGCATGGCGCTGCCGGCCGCCTCGCGCACCACGCCGAAGGCGCTGTACTCGGGCAGCAGGCTCTCCATGCAGTTGAAGACGGCCTCGTACAGCGCCACGTCGATCACCTGCCCCTGGCCAGTGGCATGCCGATGCTGCAGCGCCAGCAGGATGCCGATGACGCCGTGCAACGCGGCCAGCGTGTCGCCGATGCTCACCCCCACGCGCACCGGCACGCGGCCGGGCTCTGCGGTCAGGTGGCGCAGCCCGCCCATGGCCTCGGCCACGGCAGCGAAACCGGGCCGGTTGCGATAGGGCCCGGTCTGCCCGTAGCCGCTGACGCGCAGCACGATGAGCCGCGGATTGGCGGCCAGCAACTCGTCGGGCCCCAGGCCCCAGGCCTCCATCGCGCCGGGGCGGAAGTTCTCGATCAACACATCGGCCTCGGCGCTGAGCCGGCGCACGATGTCCTGCCCCTCGGGCGTGCGCAGGTCCAGCGCCAGCGAGCGCTTGTTGCGCGACTGCACCTGCCACCACACCGACGTGCCGTCCAGCAGCAGCCGCCACTTGCGCAGCGGGTCGCCGGTGCCGGGTGGCTCGATCTTGATGACCTCGGCGCCGAAATCCGCCAGCGTCTTGGCCGCGAACGGCCCGGCGATCAGCTGGCCCAGCTCGACGACCTTGAGGCCGGCCAGCGCGGCGGGGGTGGCGGGAGGCGTGGAAGTGACGGCAGTCATGCCGTGCAGTGTCCGGCGGCTGGCCTGCGGGAGCATCCGGATCTGGCGCGTGAAGGCTTGGTTGGCGGCGAAGACCGCCTGCCTGCCGGGTCGGGCACAGACCCATGGTTGCTGCAAGCGGCCCGGGCCGGGCTTGATCCAGCACGGCCGGCGGCCCGCCTCGGGCCCGGACGCAAGCGGTTCACCCGCTGGTCATTTCGCGCTACGCTGGCCGCTTGCCGCAAGTGGCAAAGGATGCTCCCCGTGAGTCGACTGGACGGCCAAGGTCAAGGGCGGCGCCTACCCGGCCTGCTGCTGGCGGCAGCGCTGTGGGCATGCCCGCCACCCGCCGTGGCGCTCGATCTGCCCCTGCAGGTCGCCCAGTACGCCCGCACGTCCTGGACAGCCCGCGACGGAGCCGTGCAAGGCTTGGTCTTCGCGATGGCGCAGACACCCGACGGCTACCTGTGGATCGCCGGGTCGTCGGGCCTGTTCCGCTTCGACGGCCTCCGGTTCGAACGCTGGCAGCCTCCGGGCGGCCAAGCGCTGCCCAGCGGCCCGTACAGCCTGCTGGTGTCGCGCGACGGCACGCTGTGGATCGGCACCTTCAGCGGGCTGTCAAGCTGGAATGGCCGGGAGTTCGTCTACCGGCATCCGGGCATCGGCCTGGGGCGGTTCGTCACGTCGCTGCTCGAGGACCGCGACGGCACCGTCTGGGTGGGCGTGCTCGGCGAGCGCGGCGAGCTTTGCGCCATCCGCGCGGGCAAGGTCCAGTGCGACGTGCCCGAAGGCGGCTTCGGCTCGTTCGTCTGGAGCCTGGCGCAGGACCGCTCGGGCGCCCTGTGGGTCGGGGCCGAATCCGGCCTCTGGCGCTGGCGACCCGGGGAACCGCGGCGCTATGCGATACCCGGCTCGCGCGTGGGCGACCTGACCCTGACCGCCGACGGCGAAGTCCTGGCCGGCATGCAGGGCGCCGGGTTGCACCAGTTGGACGGCGACCGGCTCGTGGCCCATCGGTTCCGGCGCGCCGGCAAGCCCCACGATTGGCTCGCCGACGCTGACATCAAGTCGAACAAGCTGCTGCGCGACCGCGATGGCGGGCTGTGGATCGGCACTGCCAGCCAGGGCATCATCCATGTGAAAGACGGTCGGGCCGACACGTTCACGCGGGCGGACGGCCTGTCCGGCAGCATCACCTGCAGTCTGTTCGAGGACCGCGAAGGCAACATCTGGTTCGGCAGCGACAAGGGACTGGACCGCTTTCGCAAGCTGCCGGTCTCCACGCTGTCGACGCGGCAGGGCTTGCCTCACGAAGTCACGAGATCCGTCGTCGCCACCCGCGACGGCAGCGTCTGGGTGGCCACCAATGATGGCCTGGCGCGGTGGAAGGCCGATGGCTCGCTGCGGGTCTACAGGCAGCGCGATGGCCTGCCCGATTCGCAGGTGCACTCCCAGTACGAAGATGCCGACGGGCGGCTCTGGGCGAGCACGGCACGCGGCCTCGCCTACTTCGCGAATGACCGCTTCGTGGCGGTCGACGACGGGCCCGACGGCGACGTCCACGCCATCACGGGCGACGCGCAGGGCAACCTCTGGCTGTTGGGCAGCAAGGGCCTGACCCGTTTGCACCGTGGCCGGCGCGTCGAGCATGTACCGTGGCCTGCCCTCGGCATCCCGAAGACGCCGCAGGGCATCGTGGCCCATCAAGGCGGGTTGTGGCTGTCCTTCTGGGACGGCGGCGTCTCGCTGCTCAAGGACGGCAGGATCCAGACCACCTACACCGCCGCCCAGGGGCTGGGCAAGGGCCAGGTCACCGGGGTGCGGTTCGACGCCGCAGGGGCGCTGTGGGCGGCGACCGGGGCCGGCGGCCTCAGCCGCATCCAGGATGGCCGCGTCACGACGCTGTCGGTCGCGAACGGCCTGCCCTGCAAAGCCGTCCACTGGTCGTTGCAGGACGACAGCGGGTCGCTCTGGATGTACGCGGAATGCGGCCTGATGCGCGTCGCTCATGACGACCTGGCCGCCTGGATCGCCGACCCGAGCCACCGGGTGGCGCCCAAGCTCTGGGGGGCCGCCGATGGCGTCACGCTCACCGTCGCACCGCCCGCCTACTACAACCCGGCCGTGGCCAAGGGGCCGGACGGCAAGCTCTGGATCGTGGGGGCGGGCGAGGTCCAGCTCGTCGACCCCCTGCATGTGCCGCACAACCCCGTGCCCCCGCCGGTTCACATCGAGCGCCTCGTCGCCGACCAGCAGTCCTACGCCGTGGCCGACGGCCTGCGCCTGCCGGCGCTGGCCCGCGACATCACGATCTCCTTCGCCGCCCTGACCCTGACCGACCCGAAGAGCACGCGCTTTCGCTACCGGCTTGAAGGGCACGACACCGATTGGCAGGAAGCCGTCGACCGGCGCCTGGCCATCTACACCAACCTGCCGCCGGGCAACTACCGCTTCCACGTGACGGCCGCCAACAACAGCGGCGTGTGGAACGAGGAAGGCGCGCAGCTCGAGTTCTCGATCCTGCCGGCGTTCTACCAGACGACCTGGTTCCGACTTGCGTGCGCCGCGGTGCTGTTCGGCCTGGCATGGGCCGGCTTCCAGTTGCGGCTGCACATGCGCATGCGCCGCCTGCAGCGCCAGTTCGAGGCGACGCTGGACGCCCGCGTGGCGGAACGCACGCGCATCGCGCGCGACCTGCACGACACCCTGCTGCAGCGCTTCCACGGGCTGCTGCTGGAGTTCCAGGCGGCATTGAACCTGCTGCCCGGCCGCCCGCACGAGTCGAAGGAGATCCTCACGCGGGCCGTCGACCACGTCGCCGAGGCCATCACCGAGGGCCGGGACACGGTGCAGGCGTTGCGGGCCTCGGTCGTCGAGACGAACAACCTGCCGGCTGCCTTGCGAGCGCTCGCGAAGGATCTCGCCAGCGAGAGCGGCCATGTGGCATCGGCGGATGTGCAAGTGCACGACACGCCGCAGCTGCTGCATCCGCTCGTGCGCGACGAGACCTTCCGCATCGCCGGCGAGGCGCTGCGCAACGCCTTCCGCCACGCCGACGCGAAGCGCATCGACGTCGAGGTCCGCTATGAACCGCAGCAGCTTTGCGTGCGGGTGCGCGACGACGGCAAGGGGATAGACCCGGAGGTGCTGAGCCGAGGCGAGAAGCAAGGGCATTTCGGCCTGGGCGGCATGCACGAGCGCGCCGCGGTGGCCGGCGGCACGCTCGCGATCCGCAACGCCGCCGGCGGTGGCACGGAAGTCGAGTTCAGTGTTCCCGGCTCGCGGGCCTATGGCAGCGCGCCACCAGCGCGTTCGCGAAGGCTGCAGCGGTGGTTCGCGCCCGGTACGGCCGAGAAATGACCTGCGGGGCTCGGCCCGTTCAACCGCGCCGCCGCAGCGCCAGCAGGCCGCCACCCAGCAGCGATCGGGAAGGCGCCACTGGCCATGCCGGCACAGCTCGACACGAGAGCGCCTGTGGCGCCAAGGTCCCGCTGGCTCAGTTCGGCCGCGAACGTGGGCGGGCTTGCCAGGCGAGGGGCGGCACTGTGAGGCAGGTGCGCATGTCGGTCTCCTTGTGGGGTGGCCGGCCATGCCTCCACCCCGGGCCCGTCAGCCCCTATAACCGGCTGATCCGCGACACCTCGGAATACGTCTGTCCACCGCAGGTGTTGCGTTCAGGGTCGCCCTCAATGTCGGTGTTCGAGGTCTCTTGTCAGCGATCGTGCCGGCACGGCCGGCGGTCGTTCTTCTGCCCCAGCTTGCGGCTTTGCCGCGGGCGCTTTGGTCGACCTTCAGCGCTGTTCCTTACAGGCGCACCCTCATCCGGGTGGTCCCTACGAAGCTAGGGAGTAATGGCAGCGGCCGAGCGACGACTGCAGCACGCAGGGTGTTGCCCTGCTGCCAACCTACAGGAGATCTCTCTTATGAACACCGCCCCTCACGCCGCCCCCGCTTCCCAACGAACAGCCCTCGCGCCGCATCGCCTCGCCGCCCTCGGGCTGGCGCTTGCAGCCGCCCTCTCGCTGCCTCAACTGGCCGCCGCGCAGGCGCCGGCTTACCAGATCACGTTCAAGAACCTCACCAGCGATGCCGCGACGACGGGCGCCGCTACGGCACAGACCGGCCAGCGTCTGTCGCCACCGGTGTTCATCACCCACAGCGCGGACTACACGGCCTTCACCGTGGGCCAGGCCGCACCGGAGACGATCTGGCGCATTGCAGAGAGCGGCAACCGCAGCTTCCTGCTCGACCAAGCCAACGCGCTGATCGGCACGAGCGTGCTCAGCGTTGCGGCGCCACTGTCGGCACCCCTGCCTCAACAGAATTCCGTGACGGTGATGGTGAATGCCGACCCGTCCCATCGCCTGCTGTCCTTTGCCAGCATGCTGGGCTGGACGAATGACGGCTTCGTCGGCGTCAGCGGCCTGGACCTGTCTGCCATCACCGGCACCGTCACGATCAACCTGTACGGCTACGACGCTGGCTCGGAGAAGAACAACGAGGCCAATGGCTTTCTCGGCGCCCTCGGGCTGGGCAACGCGCGCGACCCCGAAGGCGGCTTGATCACCACCCATCTGGGCATCCGCGGCGACGCGAACGCGCCCGCGGCCTGGAACTGGCTGCCAGGCCCCGCGGCCAGCCTGACCATCAGCGCCGTGCCCGAGCCGGGCAGTTGGGCTTTGATGCTGGCGGGCGGGCTGCCGCTGCTGCACCTGCTGCGCAGGCGTGCAGGCGCCGGGTCCGCGCGCAAGGTCTGAGAGGTCCGAGAGAGGAGAGGCCTGAGCGCGGCCGCGCAGGCCGCCAGGCCCTACCTCCTCGACAGCCCGTCAACCCGCCGACGTACCTTGACGGCGGCGAGCCCGCCACGCCAGCAGCGGCAACCCGGTCAGCAGCAGCCATGCCGCGCCCGGCTCGGGCACGGCTGAGGTGGCATAGGTGAAGCCGTTGTCGTTCTGCAGCGTGACGCCCAACGACGGGTCCAGGCCGCCCATGTAGAGGTAGACCGAGTTGCCGTAATCGGAACTGTTGTTGCGCCCATTGAGCACGTCGATGGGGCCCCAGCCGCTTGAAAACATTCGCGTGTAGGCCGTCAGCCCGTAAACGACCTGGAACTTGTCGCCCACCTTGGCGTCGTAGGTGATCTCGAAATCCTCCAGCGCGTCGCCGCCGACCGGGAAATCGTCCGACACCCCGGCCCGCTGGGCCACCCCGTTGATGCCGAAACTCATCCGCCCGCCGCCGGTCCCGCTCACGTCCATCTTCACCTTGACCGTCACGGGGCTGCCGACCGGCAACACGGACGAATGGACGGTCACCGAATCGGTCAAGTTCGCGACGGCGCGACCACCGATGGTGACGTCGTTGCCCCCGGCGCCCTGGATCTGAACGAAGGTGGAAGCATGAAGCTGGCCGAAATCGGCAAACGCGCGCGCACGGCCGTTCAGCACGAAGTTCGGCACCTGTGAGCCGTTGCCGTCGTCAAACGTTGACCGCAGGTGGGTCACCGTGCCGGTGTCGGCCGTGGGCAAGCCGTGGCCGATGAACTGTGTGAAGGACACGCACTCCGTCGTCAGGGTACTGCCCGGTGTGCAGATCGTGGAATTGGTGACGACGTTGTCCGCGTTCGTACTGACGATGAACGCCTCCACCTGGACGGCGGCTGCGATGGCTGAAAGCGAGGTTGTCAGCCACAACGCGGCCACACCCACTCGAAGGTATTTGGAAGGCATGGTGTCTCCTGCCAATGGACCAAGGAACCGATGACGTCAGGCGCGCCGACGCAGCGCCAGCGCGAGCAGGCCGCCACTCAGCAGCAGCGCCATCGAAGGCTCGGGCACCGGCGCGGAGGCCACGGTCCAGTCGGTGCCGCTCTGGCTCGTCAGCGAGTAGCTGATCGCATTGCCGTCCAGGGTCACACCGCTGATGCCCTGCCATGTCAGCGTGCTCGCAAAGTCGCTGCTGGCCTCGCTGAACCAGTTCGGCCCGGCGCCGGCGGTGCCCGCGGACGCCCGCGAGAAGACACCCAGCTCGAACGGCGTGCCCAGCGCGACCGTGACGCTGAAGGCGACGTCCTGGGCTATCACCTGGTGAAACGGAAAGCCGCCCTGCCCCTGACCCTGGGCGCGGAAGGCCTGCCCGGCCACCGGCGCGTTGTTGAGCCAGACCTGGCTGCCGATGCGGGTGTAGCTGTTGCCGATGGGCAGGCCATCGAGCACGCCGTCGAGATGGACGCTGAAGCTCACCACGGCGTTCTGCCCGATCTGCGCCGGATCGGCCGGAATCAGCGTCCACGTATCCGTCCAGCCTGCGGTGCTTTCGGCGGCTGCGAAACCGGCGCTGGCGTTGGCGCGGAAATGCGCGTACATGCCGACCGCGCCGTAGGTCGCGCTGCCGTGCGAGCTGGCCTGAACAGAAGGCGCCGCCTGCGTGTAGGCGCCACTGGCCGTCAACTGCTGCCCCGGCGTGGTGGTCATGGCGGCGTTGCAGTTGGACAGGCCCGGCTGCCAGTCGAACAGGCTGCCTTCGACCGGGAAGGAACCAGAGGCCATGCCGGCACAGCTCGACACGAGGGCGCCCGTGGCGCCGAGGTCCTGCTGGCTCAGTTCGGCCGCGAAGCTGGGCAGGCTGGCCAGGGCCAGAGGCAACACTTTGAGGCAGTTGCGCATGACGCTCTCCTTGTTTGGTGACCGAAGGCTATGCCTGCGCCCGGGCGCCGTCAGCCCCTATAACCGGCTGATCCCTGGCGGGCTCGAAATACGTCTGTACACCGCAGGTGTCGCGTTCAAGGTGCCGGGGGTGAAGCCTCTGGTCGCTTCGCCCTTGCCGCTACGTCGGCAGCCTCAGTTGCACGCCCAGCGACCCGCACAGCGATTGAACACCCGCCGCCTGCGGCGCCGCCACAGCGAACGCGAACACGCTGTCATCCACGCCGAAGCTGCAAAGCACGAGGCCAATGCCATGGAGCGCCTGCGCGAGGGATTTCAATGGCGTATCGACCGGCGCCTCATCCCGAGCCTGCCAGCCCTGCCAGACGGTGCCGGCCTCCAGGCCGTAGCCCCAGGCCAGCCCGACGCCATGCGCGGCGGCCAGGTTTCGAGCCTGCCAAGCGCGCAGATGGCGTCCCGTGCGAACGCGCGCTAGGGATCGATCGTCAAGCACGCCGAACGTATCCTGCCGAGCATCATGTTGAACACCCGATTGAGGAAGAGCGGTTTGCAAATCAACAAGTGGAGCCTTCGGGTCGCCGTTGCGGCATTGGTGGGGTTCGCGGGGTCAGGTCATGCCCAGCAAAGCCAGGTGGTGGGCGTCGTGCAGGTGGACGGCGAAGTCCGCAACTACGTGGACACGGGCCCGCAACAGGCCAGCGGGTCACTGCTGCTCGGTGGTTTCGAACTGCGCTCCTCTGCCGATCTCGCGACGGGTGCCCTGAAGGCCTATGCAGCAGGCAACAGGCCGGGCGACGGCATGGCCACCGGCTCGGCCGGGGCAACGTTCACTGACTCGCTCTGGTTCAACGGAGCGGCCGTCGGCACCTATGTCGGAGAGTTGCGGATCGCTTTTGACGCGACCCTCACATCCGATGCGTCCTACGAAGCCACGTGGGATGGAATTTCCGCGACGACGAACGTGGCTGTCAGCACCGCGCCGGGCAACACGCAAATCCGATTCGCGGCGACCGACTGCAGCAGCATCGCCCTCTCTTGCAGAGAAGGCGGCTCGGTTCAGGAGGCCTTCTCAATGCCATTGGTCATTGCCTCGACCGACTTGCAAGGTCGCGGTTCCGTCCTGTTCACTGCCAGCGTCCAGGCGACCGCAGTTGGCGGCGGCATCGCCGATGCGGGACACACCGTGCGCCTGTCCCTCGCGCTGCTTCCTGAGTACCAGGCCTATTCGTCGGCCTCGGGCGTGTTCCTGTCGGCGGTACCGGAGCCATCGACCGTGGTGATGCTGCTCGGTGGATTGCTTGTCGTCGGCGTCTTGCGCAAGGGTGGCTGCACCCCGCGAAAGCAGGCCTGACTCATCCTGGGTGGGCCGGCCAGCCGTAGGTTGGGGTGAGCCCAGCGAACCCCAACGCTCATTCGCCCGCCTTGACGCCCGTGTCACGGACGCTTGCGCATGATGCGTCGATGACGCCGTCGCGAATGAGTGGCACTCGTGTAGCCTCCTCGCATGCACCGCCGCCTCGCCCTGGTCGCCACAGCGCTCATTGCCAGCGCCGCCCTCGCCACCTGCGCCGTCGTCAGCAGCGCGCTCGCCGGTCATCTCGACATCGAGCAGTCCGAGATGCAAGCACGCATCGCGCCGCGCTTCCCGACCCACCATTGCAAGCTGCTCGTCGCCTGCCTGGACGTGTCCAATCCCATCGTCGTGTTGACCGACGGCGACGACCGCATCGGCATCACGGCCGATGCCAAGGTGACGCTGGGCACACGTGAACGCATCGGCCGGGTCGGCCTGTCGGCCCGGCCTCGCTACATGCCGGCCGAGGGCCAGCTCTTCCTGGAAGACCTGCAGGTCACGACGCTGGAGCTCAGCGGCCAGCCCGCCGAGTACGCAGAGGTGGTGAAGCTCTATGCCCCGCAACTCGCCAAGGACGCGCTGCAACGCCATCCCGTCTACACGCTGGATACCAGCACCGCCAAGGGCGCGCTGGCCAGGCTGGCGGTGCGGGACGTGAAGGTGGTGGGGGGCAAGCTGAGGGTGAGCTTCACCGAGAGCGGTAGGTTGAGGTGAGCGCAGCGAACCCCAACGCGCTATTCGCCCACATCCATCTCCGCGCCGCTCACACTTGCCCACCCTGACTCGATGACGCCTTCGCGAATGAAGCGGTGGATGCTGGAGTGCGGCCAGTCCGCCGCCCGTTCGGCCCAGCCATGCTTCACCGGATTGAAATGGATGTAGTCCACATGCCGCTCGAAGTCGACGTCGTCGCGGATGAGGTGCTCCCAGTAGCGCCGCTGCCAAAGCCCCCGCTCGCCCTTTGAGGCACGGCTGGCGCTGATGCGTTCGCCCTGAGGGACCCGCCGCGAGAACCCTTGTTTGATGAGCATGATGCGAGTGGCGAAGTCCGCGTCCTCGCGCGGCAAGGTCATCAGCACGTGCAGGTGGTCGGGCAGCACGCAAATCGCGTCCATGACGAACGGGCGTGACTTGCGTACGGTGCGGAAGCTGTCCCGCAGTGCGTCGATGTGGTTCGTCAGCAGTTGACCGCTGCGGTCGGCCGCGTTCAGCGTCAAGAAGTACGTGGCACCCGGCGTATCGGCGCGGCGATAGCGCATCGTGTTTCCGTAGGTTGGGGTGAACGCAGTGAACCCCAACGAGCTATGGCGGTCAAACGTTGGGGTTCGCAGGCTCACCCCAACCTACGGGCTGACGTCACCCCAACCTACCGGGCTGGCCCTCGCGGTCGGCTGCATTCAGCGTGAAGAAGTAGGTGGCACCCGGCGTGTTGGCGCGGCGGTAGCGCATCGCGTTTTGCGTAGGTTGGGGTGAACGCAGTGAACCCCAACGACTCGCGGCGGTCAAACGTTGGGGTTCGCAGGCTCACCCCAACCTACGGGCTACGCGCCCGCAGCGTTGAGGCTGAATTGGCGTCGACTCTCGAAAGGTGCGTCTCCTGGCACCTCGTCAACCAAACCAAGCACCATTGCCTCGGTCGGCGTTAGCTTGTGTTCCCCAGTAAAGAGCTCTCGCGCAACTTGCACACATAGCAGCCACAGCACCCGCACAATAGGTTTGGATTCCTCAGTAATTTCGCTTCGATCTTGCTCCGAAAGGCTGTCCCACTTGGACGCTACGGCATATGTAAAGAACGAAAATTTGTGCTGCAACATTAGCTTCATTGCCTCGCGCCAATGACGCTCGTCGTTCATTGAACTGAATAGTGTCATCTCGCGGGAGGCAAGAGCAATGGCATCTTTGGCGCTTCGATCAGACACCGAAGCTGCAAGCACAGTCATAAACAGATCTAAGTCACGTTCGTTTCTCTCGCCACCGAGCATTTTGGCGTCTGGCGCGAACTCTTTGAACAATTGAGCCAGTGAATCCAAAGAGCCTAGCCTCCTAGACCTAGCGCGTCGATATAGTGATCTCTTCTTGCTCCAATTTGTCACCACGCCCCATCTCACCATTCTATTGAGTGCATTCTCGAGAATGCATTCATTCGATTTGCGCAGATGCCCGGAGATAAAAAGAAGAAGCGCAACAAGGTCAAGGCGAACATGCTCGCAGGACGGCAAATGAAGCCGGCCCAGAGAAGTTTCGAACATTGTCGTCCGTTCTTGGGAGCGCTCTCGTAGAGGAGTTGCCTGCGAATGGATGTCCAAATACATCCACATCCATCGGCCATACATCTGGGCTGCGATCTCCAATGCGGCACGATCATTGCCGGCCTCAAGAGTTTCTGCAGCCTTCAACGCTGTAGTTGGTGTAACGTCCCGGACCGCTCCATAACGAACGTCGTGGAAAAGGATCTCCGAATGCGGCAGTGCAACAGCGCAATCGCCCAACGCTAGCAACATTGCTGCTGCACTATAAGCCTTGTTGGTAGCGACGGTGATGAGCTGACACCCATCCCCGTCTTGGTTCGAACTTTGCACGAGCGATTTAATGGTGGAGATTAATCCAACCATTCCGCCTGGACTATTGAGTGCGAGCGTAATAGGATCATTCGACTCTTGCCGAAATTCCAGAATTTTCGGTATCAGCTCTTTAAGCAAATCATCGTCAATCGCGCGATTGATATGCACACAGCGCTTCCAGTTAATAGTGTCTTCTTTCATAGATCCTCCCTAGTGGAACGGTAAAGCCGTTCTCAGATGTCAAAACAATGGCGAAACGAGCGCCTGTCTCAATAACGGCTTGGTTAATCGCCGTCAACTGCGCGCTCAAAACAAGAAATACCTCTGCGCCATCGGCAACTCCTTCGCCGGCTCACAGGTCAGCAGCACGCCGTCTGCCCTCACCTCATACGTCTGCGCGTCGATCTCCATCACTGGCAGGTAGTTGTTGAGCAGCATGTCGGCCTTCTTGACCGAGCGGCAGCCCTTCACCGGCACGAGCGTCTTGGCCAGGCCCAGCTTCTCGACATTGCCTTGCCCGGCCTGGCTGACGAAGGTCAGCGAGCCCTGCTGCAACGCCGCGCCGAACGAGCCGAACATCGGCCGGTAGTGCACCGGCTGCGGCGTGGGGATGGAGGCATTCGCGTCGCCCATTGCGGCGGCGGCGATGAAACCGCCTTTCAGGATCAGTGCCGGCTTCACGCCGAAGAAGGCGGGCTTCCACAGCACGAGGTCGGCCCACTTGCCGACTTCGATGCTGCCCACCTCGTGGCTGATGCCGTGGGCCAGCGCGGGGTTGATGGCGAGCTTGGCGAGGTAGCGCTTCACGCGGGCGTTGTCGTTGCCGGCACCATCTCCCGGCAAGGCGCCGCGCTGCACCTTCATCTTGTGCGCGGTCTGCCAGCAGCGCAGGCTCACCTCACCCACGCGGCCCATGGCCTGCGAGTCGGACGAGAACATGCTGATGGCGCCGAGGTCGTGCAGGATGTCTTCGGCGGCGATGGTCTCGCGGCGGATGCGGCTCTCGGCAAAGGCCAGGTCTTCGGCGATGCCGGCGTCCAGGTGGTGGCACACCATCAGCATGTCGAGGTGCTCGTCCAGCGTGTTGACGGTGAACGGGCGCGTCGGGTTGGTGGAGCTGGGCAGCACGTTGGCTTCGCCCACCACACGCATGATGTCCGGCGCATGGCCGCCGCCCGCGCCTTCGGTGTGGAAGCTGTGGATGGTGCGGCCCTTGAAAGCGGCAATCGTGTCCTCGACGAAGCCGCTTTCGTTCAGCGTGTCGGTGTGGATGGCGACCTGGGTGTCGGTCAGCTCGGCCACGTTCAGGCAGTTGTCGATGGCCGCGGGCGTGGTGCCCCAGTCCTCGTGCAGCTTCAGGCCGATGGCGCCGGCGTCGATCTGCTGCATCAGCGCCTCGGGGCGGCTGGCGTTGCCCTTGCCCATGAAGCCGAGGTTCATCGGGAAGGCCTCGGCCGCCTTCAGCATCGTGGCGATGTGGTGGGGCCCCGGCGTGCAGGTGGTGGCCAGCGTGCCGGTGGCGGGGCCGGTGCCGCCGCCGATCATGGTGGTCACGCCGCTCATCAGCGCCTCTTCGATCTGCTGCGGGCAGATGAAGTGGATGTGGGTGTCGATGGCGCCGGGCGTGACGATGAAGCCCTCGCCCGCGATGATCTCGGTGCCGGGGCCGATGACGATGTCCACGCCGGGCTGCACGTCGGGGTTGCCGGCCTTGCCGATGGCCGCGATGCGGCAGCCGCGCAGGCCGATGTCGGCCTTGACGATGCCCCAGTGGTCGACGATGACGACGTTGGTGATGACGGTGTCGACGGCGTCACCCGGGCCCGGGCCGTTGGTGCGCTGGGACTGGCCCATGCCGTCACGCACGGTCTTGCCGCCGCCGAACTTGACCTCTTCGCCGTAGCCGCCGGCACGCAGCGTCAGGTCCTGCTCGATCTCGATGACGAGGGCGGTGTCGGCGAGGCGCAGCTTGTCGCCGACGGTGGGGCCGAGCATCTCGGCATAGGCGCGTCTGCTGATCTTCATAGCTTGCCTTGAACCAAACCGCGGAAGCCGTAGACCGTGCGGTCGCCGGCCAGGTCGACCAACTCGACGGTGCGCGTTTGCCCGGGCTCGAAGCGAACGGCCGTGCCGCTGCAGATGTTCAGGCGCATGCCGCGCGCGGCCTCGCGGTCGAAGGCGAGTGCGGCGTTGGTCTCGGCGAAGTGGTAGTGCGAGCCCACCTGGATGGGGCGCTCGCCGCTGTTGGCGACCTTCAGCGTCAGCGTGCGACGGCCGGGGTTGAGTTCATGCTCGCCCTCGGCGGTGATCAGTTCGCCGGGGATCATCACTTGCGGCCCTTGGTGAACCACCAGACGGCCACGCCGGCCGCGGCCACCAGGGCCAGCGTGGCGGTGCCGTCCCAGCCGTGCATGTGCGGGCCGGCGGGGCCGTGGCCTTCATGGGCGAACGCGGGGGCGGCGATCAGGAGCAGGGCAAGTGCGCGCATGGTGGGCAGGCCGTTCAGGCAATGGGTTGGTGGACGGTGACGAGCTTGGTGCCGTCCGGGAAGGTGGCTTCGACCTGGATCTCCGGGATCATCTCGGCGATGCCGTCCATGACGTCGTCGCGGGTCAGGACCTCGCGGCCCTCGCTCATCAGCTGGGCGACGGTCTTGCCGTCACGCGCGCCTTCGAGGATGGCGGCGCTGATGAAGGCGACGGCCTCGGGGTAGTTGAGCTTCAGGCCACGGGCCTTGCGCCGTTCGGCGAGCAGCGCCGCAGTGAACAAAAGGAGTTTGTCCTTCTCACGTGGAGTTAATTCCATCTCGCTTCGCTCCTCGTTCAGCTCGGTTTGACTATGGCTTGCAAGGCGGGTGCCAGTCGATCAGCACCTGCCCGGGGTCGGGCTTGCGGGCCGGGCCGGCGGGTTGGCGGGCTGGCGTGCCCAGCGCGATCCAGCCCAGCAGCGTCTCGCCCGGCTCGCAGAAGGCCGCGGCGATGGCCGGGTTGCGCACCTTGGCGCCGCTGAGCATCATGCCGCCGAAGCCCAGCGCATGCGCCGCGGTCAGGAAGCTGCCGATGGCGCCGCCGACGGCCGCCCATTGCTCGTGGGCCGGCACCTGCGGGTGGCCGGGGTCGATGCGGGCGACGACGGCGACGGTCATCGGCGGCTTCAGCGCGCGCTCGGCATCGAGCGCCGCGCCCTCCTCGCCCTTGCCGGCCGCACGGGCCGCGTCGGCAAACAGGGCGGCCATGCCTTGCTTGGCGGCACCGCGCACCAGCTTGAACCGGTAGGGCACCAGCTCGGCGTGGTCCGGCGCCCGCAGCGCGGCCTGGGCCATCAGCGCCAGCTGCGTGTCGCTGGGGCCGGGTTCGACGAGGTGCTTGGGGCCGACCGAATAGCGCGTCAGCAGCGCGGCAAGGCTGGTCGGCGTGGCCTGCATCGGCTCTTGCGGGCCGAGCGCCGGGCCGCTCCCAAGCCGGCCCGCGCTGGCGATGTGCTTGCCGGTCGATCCGGCAAGCATCGCCGTCCCCTCGGGGGACCGGCCAAGGTGCTCCTTGGACGAGGGGCTCACTTCAACAGGCCAGCGTTCTCTGCAGCGGCCTTGATGCCGTTGTAGTTCTCGGGCTTGCTGGGGATGAAGCGCGTGGCGCGCTGCAGGCCCAGGATCTCCTTGCCCTGCGGCGTGTTCAGGTCCAGCGCCAGGAAGGCGGCCTTGATCTTGTCTTGCAGCGCCTGCGGCATGTCGGCATGGACCGACCAGTTGTAGTCGTAGTAGGCCGGCGTCGTGTAGAAGACCTTGACCGCCGCCGGGTCCACCTTCTTCTCGGCGACGAACTTCTCCCAGACGGAGATGTTCAGCGCGCCGGCATCGACCTTGCCGCTGGCCACCGCGGCGATGGTGGCGTCATGCGCGCCGCTGAAGGCCACGCGCTTGAGGTCGGCGTCCGGGTTGATCTTGGCGCCCAGCAGGAAGCTGCGCGGCATCAGATGCCCCGACGTGCTGCTCTGCGAGCCGAAGCTCAGCGTCTTGCCCTTGAGGTCTTCGAGCTTGTTGATGCCGCTTTTCGCATCGGTGATGAAGACGGAGCGGAACTTTTCGTCCTCCTCGCGCTGCACCAGCGGGATGATCTTGCCGCCCGAGCGCACGTTGGCCTGCACGAAGGTGAAGCCGCCGAACCAGGCCAGGTCGATCTTCTTGTTGACGACCGTCTCCACCGCGGCGGCGTAGTCGGTCACCGGCGTCCACTCGACCTTCATGCCCAGCTTGCTCTCCAGGTACTGGCCCAGCGGCGCGAACTTGCGGGACAGCTCGGTGGGCGACTCGTCGGGGATGGCGGTCACGCGCAGCACCTGCTGGGCGTGGGCGGCAGCGCCGACGAGTGCGAGGCTGGCGACGAGAAGGCGGGCAAGTCGGTTCATGAGGACTCAGCTGTTCTTGGAGATGGAGATGGTCGGGAACTTGGACGAGTAGTCCTTGCTCTGGGCGGCGAGCTTGGACGCGACCTTGCGGGCGAGCGCCTTGTACAGGGCCGCCACGTCGCCGTCGGGCTCGGCCGCGACGGTGGGCGTGCCCGCGTCGGCCTGCGCGCGGATGCTCATCGCCAGCGGCAGAGAGGCCAGCAGCTCGGTGCCGTACTGCGCCGCCATCTTGGCGCCGCCCTCCGAGCCGAAGATGTGCTCGGCGTGGCCGCAGTTCGAGCAGATGTGCACGGCCATGTTCTCGACGATGCCGAGGATGGGGATGCCGACCTTCTCGAACATCTTCAGGCCCTTCTTGGCATCGATGAGGGCGATGTCCTGCGGCGTGGTGACGATGACGGCGCCGGTGACCGGCACGCGCTGCGAGAGCGTCAGCTGGATATCGCCGGTGCCGGGCGGCAGGTCGATGACGAGGTAGTCCAGGTCCTTCCAGTTCGTCTGGCGCAGCAGCTGCTCCAGCGCCTGGGTGGCCATGGGGCCGCGCCAGATCATGGCCTGGTCGTCGTCAACGAGGAAGCCGATGGAGTTGACCTGCAGGCCGTGCGCGACGTGCGGCTCCATGGTCTGGCCGTCGGCGCTTTCGGGGCGGCCTCGGGCGCCCAGCATCAGCGGCTGGCTGGGGCCGTAGACGTCGGCGTCCAGCACACCGACGCGGGCGCCTTCGGCATGCAGCGCCAGGGCCAGGTTGGCGGCCGTCGTGCTCTTGCCGACGCCGCCCTTGCCGGAGGCCACGGCGATGATGTTCTTGACGCCCGACAGCAGCTGCACGCCGCGCTGCACCGCATGGGCGACGACTTGCGTCGTGATGGCGACGTCGACGGTGCCGACGCCAGGCAGTTGGCGGGCCGCGGCGGTGATGGCATCGCGCAGCGCCGGGTGCTGGCTGGCGGCGGGGTAGCCCAGCTCGATCTGGACGGCCACCTTGGCGCCGTCCACGCGCACCGACTTCAGTGCCCGGGACTCGCCCAGCGAGCGGCCGCTGCCGGGGTCGAGCACGGCTTGCAGCAGGGGTTGAAGCTGGGCTTCGGTGATCGCGGTCATGGCAGGAAACAGTTCACGGGAGACAGGGCTGGCAGTCTAGGGCCTGTAAAGAAGTCTTGCGTTAACCGACCCGCCACAAGCCTTTGCGGGCCGCATGGGAAGCTACCGCCCCATGCAGCTACTTCGCATCCCGACCGCCGCCTTGGTGGCCTGTGCCGGCCTGCCAGCCGCCTTCGCGCAGACCAGCCCGACGCCGCCCGCGGCGGCCGCATCCGCGCCCGCGCGGCCGCCGGCCAAGCCCGCCGACGCCGCCAAGGCCCAGCTCGATCGCGTCGAGGTCAGCGGCACGGCCAGCGACGAGTCCGTCCGCCGGGCCTCGACGGCCAGCAAGATCGTCATCGGCCGGGAGGAGATCGACCGGTTCGGCGACTCCACCGTCGGCGAGGTGCTCAAGCGCCTGCCCGGCGTGACGACCGGCGGCCGCCCGGGCCGCGGCGGCGACATCCGCATGCGCGGCATGGGCGGCGGCTACACGCAGATCCTCGTCAACGGCGAACGCATGCCGCCCGGGTTCTCGCTGGACCAGCTGCCGCCCGACCAGGTCGAGCGCATCGAGGTGCTGCGCGCGCCGACGGCCGAGTACGGCGCGCGCGCCATCGCCGGCACCATCAACATCGTGCTGCGCGAGGCGCTGCAAAAGCGCATCAACGACCTGCGGCTGCAGCTGACCGAGGAGCGCGGCAAGCTGCGCCCCAACCTCGGCTGGACACGCAACGACAAGCTCGGCCAGACGGGCACCTACAACATCACGCTGAACGCGACGCGCAACGAGCGCATCGACGACTTCAACAACACGACCACGACGCACCTGCCCGCCACGGGCCAGGACAGCACGGTGGTGAACCAGGGCCGCAGCAACTCGGCCAACGAATCGCTCAACCTCAACGCCCGCGTGCAGTGGCGCGAGGCGAATGGCGACAGCTTCTCGCTGCAGCCCTTCATCGTCGTCAACCGCAGCAGCGGCGCCAACGTGTTCGACCAGACGCAAAGCCTGTGCAGCAGCGACCCGGCGAGCCAGATCCGCTGCCTGAACTACGACCACGCCGACACCGAGAGCCGCAACCGCTCGACGATGGCCCGGTTGCACGGGCAGTGGCAGCACCGCCTGGGCGAGAGCACGCGGCTGGAGCTGCGCGGCGCCGTGGGCGGCATGAACGCCCACGGCCACAGCGACCGCGAGGAGCGCCTGGGCGGCGCGCTGTTCCGCACGCAGGACGACACCACCGACAGCCACCACGGCTCCTGGAGCCTGGCGGCCAAGCTGTCGCACCAGATGGCCAGCGAGCACAGCCTGGTGGCCGGCCTGGAGGCCGAAGGACAGAACCTGGACCAGACGCGCCTGACGCTGCAGAACGGCCTGCCGCTGCCGGCGCTGCAGGACTTCGGCGACAACCTGTCGGCGTCGACGCGGCGCTATGCCTACTACGCGCAGGACGAGTGGAGCGTGGGCAAGCAATGGGGCTTCTACGCCGGCCTGCGCGGCGAGGCCATCACCACCGGCAGCGGCAGCGAGAGCAACCCGGTGCGCAACCGCTCGTCGGTCTGGACCCCGCTGCTGCACGCGGTCTGGAAGTTCGACGAGAAGGGCCGCGACCAGATCCGCGCCAGCCTCACCCGCTCGTACCGCAGCCCCAACCTGCAGGACATGATCGCGCGGCCCAGCATCAACTCGCAGTACGCCTGCCCCGACAACGCGCCGTGCGGCGCCAACGTCATCAACGACCCCGACCGCATGGGCAACCCCGACCTCAAGCCCGAGGTGGCGCGCGGGCTGGAGATCGCCTACGAGAACTACCTGAGCGGGGGCGGCATCGTCAGCGTCAACGCCTTCTACCGCCGCATCCAGGACCTGATCCGCGTGGAGCCGCAGCTGGAGACCGTGTCCTGGGCCAGCGTGCCGCGCTGGGTCGCCCGACCGCGCAACATCGGCGACGCGACGACCTACGGCGTGGAGCTGGAGGCCAAGTTCCGGCTCGACCAGTTCGTCAAGGACGCACTGCCCGTCAACATCCGCTCCAACCTGAGCCTGTTCCGCTCGCACGTCGACCAGCTCCCCGGCCCGCACAACACGCTGGACCAGCAGCCCCGCGGCACGGCCAACCTCGGCTTCGACTACCGCCTGCGCAGCCTGCCGCTGACGCTGGGCGGCAACATGAACTACACGCCGGCCTACCAGATCCAGCAGACCGAGCTGCAGCTGACCGACCTGGACAAGAAGCGCGTGGCGGACGCGTTCGCGCTGTGGACGTTCAACCCGTCGCTGGGCCTGCGCGTGTCCGCCGCCAACCTGGCGCCGCTGGACTACTTCACCGGCAGCGTCATCACCACCGACAAGGCCGTCATCACGTCACGCAGCGGCGGGCCCAGCTACACGCAGTGGCAGCTGCGCCTGGAGATGAAGCTGTGACGGCTCACGCGCCGGACGTACCCGTCACCCACGGCCCCGTCAGCCCGTCCAGTTCGCAGTCCCACAGCGCCTGCGCGTCCATCTCGTCGACGACGCCTTCGCCATAGACCTTGAGCGCCAGGCTGCGCAGCATGATGACCATGCCGCGCACGAACGCCGCCCGGCCCGCCTCGCCGGCCACGCCCAGCAGCACGGACGCGTCGAGCTTCACGTAGTCCAGGCCCGCCTGGTACAGCCGGTCGACCTGCGCCAGGCCCGCGCCGGCATGCTCCAGGCCGAGCTTGACACCCAGCGGGCGCAGCTGCCGGCCCAGCTCCAGCAGGCGCTCGAAGTGCTCGGTCGCGGCGGCTTCGGCCAGGTCGAACAGCAGGGCCCGCGCCGCCTGCGGCCATTGGCTCAGCAGTTCGCGCAGTTGCGGCAGGAAGCTGGTGTCGGCCAGCGAAGCCGGCGCGATGTTGATGCAGCGGGCCTGGCCGTCGGCGGCGATGGCCTTGAGGGCCAGGCTGACGGCGAAGAGGTCCACCGCGGCGGTCATGCGGGCGCGCAGCGCCAGCGGCAGCCAGGCCGAGGCGGGCAGGTCGTCGGCCTCCAGCCGCAGCTGCAGCGGGCACTCCAGGTGCAGCAAGCGGCCGGTACGGTCGCGGACCGGGAACTCGACCAGACGGCCCTGCTCCTGGCTGACGGCCTGGCGCAGCTGCTGGCGCCACTGGCCTTCACCCTGCTCGCGGCCGATGCCGGGGTCGGCGACGATCTCGACGACGAAGCCGCCGCGCGCCTCGCCCAGGTGCTCCGCGCGCGCCAGCGCCGCGTCGGCCTCCCCCAGCCAGACGCCGCTCGGCCGCTCGCGCGGCAGCTCGATGGCGCCCAGCACCACCTGCACGCCGGGGCCGAAGGCCGGCAGGCTGGCGCGCAGCGCGTCGGCCAGCGCATGCGCGGTCTCGGCGGCCACGCCCTCGACGGGCAGCCACAGCGCGAAGTCGCCGCCGTTGAGGCGGCCGACGCGGCAGCCGGCAACCGATTCGGGATAGGCCTGCAGCGCGGTCACGACCGTCAGCAGCACGTCGTCGACGGCACCGCGGCCCAGCCGCGCGTTCAGGCCTGGCAGGTCGCGCAGGCGCACGAGCACCAGGCCGGCGCTGGCCGGGCCGTCGTCGCGCTGCAGCGCGGCGTCCAGCTCGGCAAGGAAATGCTGGCGCGTGGACACGCCCGTCAACGGGTCATGGTGCACCTGCTCGCGCAGCACCAGCAGCTGGCCGGCCTGGGCCTCGAACAGGTCGCGCACGCGCTGCACCATCGCGTTCATCGCACGCGTCAGGCGCTGCAGCTCGGGCACGCGCGGCTCGGTGACCTGGCCGTAGCTGCCGGCCAGCACGCCCTCGGCCTGGGCCACGGCGGCGTCCAGCGGGCGGCGGATGCGCTGCAGGCCCGCCCAGGCCAGCACGGCCGCGACGATGCCGACGCCCAGCAGCCAGGCCAGCAGCCGGCGCGAGGCCAGCCATAGCTCGTCATGCGCATAGCCGGCATGGCTCTTCAGCTCCACCGCACCGATGGCGTTCCAGCCACTGGACAGCTGGGCCACGCCGGGCGCGGCCTCGATGGGCACGAGGCTGCGGAACCACGCGGGCGACTGCCCCGGCCTGGCCGCGCCGGTGCGCTCGAACAGCGTCTCACCCTGTGGGCCGCGCCAACGCACGAACTCATAGGAGCCGGTGTCGAACTGGGCCGACACCAGCAGCTTGATCAGCTCCGCATCGCCCTTTTGCTGCGACAGCGCGAGCGCCAGTGACTGCGCATTGTCGGCGTTCTTCAGCGCCAGCTGCGTCTGCATCAATTGACGCAGCGACAGCGTGGACAGACCGACCGCGCCCACCAGCGCCGCCAGCACCACGCCCAGCACCAGCCAGGCGATCTGCCGCATCAAGGACATGTCTCTCCCCTCATAAGAATCCCTCTGCCCTCACCTTCGCCACCAGCTCGCGCCACAAGGACAGCCGCGCCATCGGGTCGCCCTGGGTCACCTGGCCGACGCCCTGCCACAGCCCCTCCGTGTTGAAGCTGAACACGGGGGTGAGGTCGGCGCGGGCGGAGGCCGGCAGCACTTCGGGGCGGAGGTTGTCCAAGATCAGCGGCTCGCCATCCGGCTGGGCATAGTAGGCCAGCACCATGTGGGCCAGCGACTGGCCCTGCATGCGCGCCCGCACGTAGACCATGCGCAGCTTGGCCGTCGGCACGCCGGCGGCGGCCAGGCTGAAGTACTTGGCGATCGCATAGTCCTCGCAGTCGCCGGCGCGGCGCTCCAGGCTTTCCAGCGGCGAGGCCCAATAGTCCGGCAGGCCCCAGGTCGCGGCGTCCTCGCGGAAAGCCAGGCGCTGGTTGAAGAAATCGTTGATGTCCTTGAGGCGCTGCAGCTCGTCCTGCCGGCTGCTGCGCTCGATCTGCTGCAGCAGCGACTGGGCCTGCTCGGCCACGCGCGGGCCGCGCTGGGCGGCCGCTTCCATCACCCGTGCCGCGTCATAGGCCGCCGCCACCAGGCCCGGCAAGGCCAGCAATGCGGCCAGCCACCACCTGCAAAGGCCAGAACGGAAGGCGGCGCTGGCGGTGTGGATGGACAAGGGTGGGCGACGGGCGGCGGTTGATTTCACTGTACCCGCCGTCCCGCCGATGGTCCCGACGGGCCGGGGCCGCGGCGTGAACTCAGGCCGGCGACGAGCGCAAGCCGTAGGCCTTGTCGCCCACGAACAGGTACTCCGCGCGCAGCACCGCCTCGCCCTGCTCGCCCGTGAAGGTGAAGCCCAGCACGGCCACCTCGGCCCCGGGCTTGATCTCCTCGACGCCCCAGGCCTGCATGCGCGTCAGCGGCGCCAGCTCGACCTCCCAGCGCCGGTCGCGGCGCGTGGGCAACCTCGCCTTGGCCAGCAGCGCCGCGCCGTCGACGGCCGCGCTCTGCCGGGGCAGGCTGCGCTTGGCCAGGTCGGCGGGCAGGGTCGGGTTCTCAGGCAGCTCCAGCTGCAGCTCGGCATGCGGGTTGCGCCAGGCCACCTGCGTGACACGGCCACTCAGGTAGATCGGGCGCTCCTGGTCGAAGCTGCTCCAGCCGTGGTGGGCCAAGGCCGGCACGCCAGCAAGGGCCGGCAGCGCGGCCAACAGGGAACGTCGTTGCATCATCGACAACTCCTCGGTCAGATGTAGGCGATCCAGCGGCCGCAGATGATGACAGCGATCCAAATCCACAGCGAGAGCAGGCCCTGCACGCGGGCCGCGCGGTCGGCCAGCGCCAGGCCGCCACGAGCGTGGAACCACGCGGCGTTCGCGCCGGCCAGCATCAACAGCAGCAGCTTGATGCGAAAGGCCGGGTTGGCCAGCAGCTCCTGCGGCTGGGTCGAGAACATGGCCAGGCCGGTCAGCAGGCACAGCGCAAAGCCCAGCAGCGCCATCGGCAGCACCAGCCGCCCTAGTGCGGCCAGGTCCAGCCTGCGGGCCAGGCCCAGCAGGCGCAGCTCGAACACCAGCAGGCCGCCGAACAGCAGCGCGATGCCCAGCAGGTGCACGGTTTCCAGCGCCGGGTAGGCCCAGGGGTGCGAGGCGAGACCGGTCCACATGGCTGGGCGCGATTCAGAACTGCGGCGAAGTCGGCAAGATTGACGCCGGGCGGGGATGTCTTCACTGTAGCGGTGGCCGCGCCGCCTATGATTTTTGGGTGATGCCCATCCCCACCACCGCCGCCGGCGGCAAGACGCAGCAGATCCGCGACGACCTCGACCAGTCGCGCCGCCGCGGCCCCTTGCAGCAGATCCAGATTCCGCCCTGCCCTGAGCTGCTGGCGCAGCTGCAGCAGGCGATGAGCCACGCCGAGCCGGACCTCAACCTCGTCGCCCGCATCGCCTCCAGCGACGTGGCCATGGCTGCGACGCTGCTGCGCACCGCCAACAGCCCGCTGTTCAAGCCGGTCGGCCTGCCCTGCAGCACCGTCGGGCAGGCAATGACGCGGCTGGGCCTGCGCGAAAGCGTCGCGGTGATGACGGGCTTCCTGGTGCGGCACGCCATCCCCGTCAATGCACCGCAGCTGGCCCGCTTCTGGGAACGCAGCACCAAGCGCGCCGTCGCGATGGCCACCATCGCCCGCGAGCTGCCCGGGCTGTCACCCGACCTGGCACACAGCTTCGGGCTGTTCCTGCATGTCGGCATGCCGGTGCTGCTGCAGAGCGTGCGCGGCTATGGCGCGACGATGGTCGAGGCCGGCGCGCGCATCGACCGCCCCTTCATCGCCACCGAGAACGCCAACCACCGCACCGACCACGCCGTCGTCGGCGCGCTCGTCATCCGTGCCTGGAACCTGCCGGCGCCGCTGATGGCCGGCATACGCCTGCACCACGACTATGCCGCGCTGGGCCATGGCGATATCGAGCCGGAGACCCACACGCTGATCGCCGCCGGCCTGATCGCCGAGCACCTGATGCGCCGCCACGAGGGCCTGCCCGAGGACGCCGACTGGGCGGGCCACCATGGCGATGCGATGCGATGGCTGCACATCGGCTGGGACGAGCTGGCACTGTGGGAAGAGGCGGTCAACGCGCAGTTCGATGCGGCCTAGGCTTCCCCGCCTGAGGGTGGTCGTGCTCGCCGTCATGGTGGTGGCGACGCTGGCCACGCTCGGCTGGTGGATCTTCGGGCCTGCCGGCGTTGCGGTGGAGCTGACGCGGCGCAGCTGGCGCATGGAGATCGTCGTCGAGCGGCTGCGCGCCGAGTCCGGCTCGGACTGGTGCGACGAGCTGCCGGCCGATGTGCGCGACGTGTCGCGCCGCGTGATGGCCGACCCGACCGGCAAGCACGCCGAGCCGAGCGAGCATTGCCGCTACACCCAGCTCGCCTGGCGCCGCAGCTGGATCGCCAAGACCGAGGGCGGCCCCGCCGACCGCCCGGACTGGCCGCGCCCGCCGCTGCGCGTGGCCGCGCCCGGCGAGGCCGGCAGCGAACGGCTGGGCAAGCGTGAGGCCTACTTCGAGATCGAGCTGCGCGACCGCGAGGACCATGGCTGGATCTGCCGCGTGGACCGCGAGCGCTGGGAGCAACTGCGCGTGGGCATGCGCTTTCGCATCCCGGTGGACCGCTTCGGCACGGCAGACTGCCCGCGCATGTACGCCTCGCGGCTCTGACCCTCTCAGCGCGCCAGCTCCCACAAGCCGACGACGACGTGGCCCCACAGCGTCAGGTTGAAGAACAGCAGCGTGAAGACGCGCAGGAAGTTCCAGAACTTGCGCGCCCGCTGCAGGGCTTCATCCGCACCGGTGAAAACGTAGATGCCCATGTAGAGCGCCGAGGGCAGCAAGGTGGCCACCATCACAAGCGCCATGAACCAGTAGAAAAACGTCATGCCGCGATTGTGGCCACGTGGGGCGCGGCCGAAGCTGGGCGTTAGCCCGCAGGTGCGGCGCCCGCGGGGCCGTCAGGGCGGCCGCGTCGCGTCCAGCATCTGCCGCCACAGCGGCGCATAGGCCGGGTTGCCGATGCCCTCGGCGTGCGGCGAACGCCTGATGACGGGCAGGTCGAGTGCATGCATCTGCGCCTTGGGAATACCCAGCGTCGCATACACGTTGGCCATCACATCGGCCTGTGGCTCCCGCACGTGGTAGGTCGCGTGCCAGCGCTCCGGCGGCGTCGCGCCCGGCCGCCGGTACCAGCGCGCCACGTCGCCGTCGGCATCCTTGTCCCAGCCGCCCGAGAACATCAGCACGCCGGCCACCGCGCGGGTCTTGTCCAGGTAGGCCGCCATGCCGCCGCCCTGCGACTGGCCCGCCAGCACGATGCGGTACCAGCGCGGCTCGCCGCCGTCGAGGTAGTCGGCCCATTGGCCGGCCGGGTCTTGCTCGGCGAGGTATCTCAGCAGCCGCACGAGACGGGGAACGATGGCGTCCTCGGGCCGGTCGGCAATGGGTGCACCGACGACATCGCCCCAGACGCGCTGCTGGCGGAACGTCGCCGCGCAAGTCGGATGTGCCCGCAGCCGCGGGCCGATGCAGACCTGGGACACCGCGACATCGTCCAGATAGGACAGGCCGATGAGCCGGTAGCCGTTGTCGCGCACCGCCTGGAACAGCGCCCTGGGGCCATTCGCCGGCTGGCCGTTCGTGCCCGGCAGCCAGACGAGCAGCGGCTCGGCCGCGGTGGGGTCGTAGGCCACCCAGTGAGGCGGCTCATCGGCCGCCAGGCGCGCATCGGTGGCCTGGGGCGCGATGCGCAGCGCGCGCTCCTGGGCCTGCGCGGCCAACGCCAACAGCAGCGCCGCGAGACCCAGGAGGCGGCGCATGGGCGCCTACTTCTTGCGCACCGGCGGCACGTCCGTGCAGGAGCCGTGCGCCACTTCCGCGGCCATGCCGAGCGATTCGCCCAGCGTCGGGTGCGGGTGGATGGTCTTGCCGATGTCCACCGCGTCCGCGCCCATCTCGATGGCCAGTGCAATCTCGCCAATCATGTCGCCGGCATGCGTGCCGACGATGCCGCCGCCGATGATGCGGTGGCTTTCCTCGTCGAACAGCAGCTTGGTGAAGCCCTCGTCGCGGCCGTTGGCGATCGCACGGCCCGAGGCCGTCCACGGGAACAGGCCCTTGGTGACCTTGATGCCCTTGGCCTTGGCCTCATCTTCCGTGATGCCGACCCAGGCCACCTCGGGGTCGGTGTAGGCCACGCTCGGGATCACGCGGGCGTCGAACTGGCTCTTCTTGAGCTTCTCGTCGCCCAGCAGTTCGCCGGCGATGACTTCCGCCGCGACGTGGCCTTCGTGCACCGCCTTGTGGGCCAGCATGGGCTGGCCGACGATGTCGCCGATGGCGAAGACGCTGGGCACATTGGTGCGCATCTGCACGTCGACCGGGATGAAGCCGCGGTCGGTCACGACGACACCGGCGTTCTCTGCACCGATCTTCTTGCCGTTGGGCGTGCGGCCCACGGCCTGCAGCACGAGGTCGTAGCGCTGCGGCTCCTTGGGCGCCCCCTCGCCTTCGAACGTGACCCAGATGCCGTCGGGCTTGGCTTCCGCGCCCACCGTCTTCGTGTTCAACATGATGTTGTCGAAGCGGTAAGCGTTGAACTTCTGCCAGACCTTGACGAGGTCGCGGTCCGCGCCCGTCATCAGCGTGGGCAGCATTTCGACCACGTCGAGGCGCGAACCCAGCGTGGAGTAGACCGTGCCCATTTCCAGGCCGATGATGCCGCCGCCGACGATGAGCATCTTCTCGGCTTCGACCTGCATCTCCAGCGCGCCGGTCGAGTCGACGATGCGCGGGTCGTCCGGCAGGAAGGGCAGGCGCACGGCCTGCGATCCAGCGGCGATGACGATGCGCTTGAACGCCACGGTCTGCACCGCGCCGGTCTTTGCCTGGCCCACAGCACCTTCGGTCGCTTCGACCTTGAGGTTCTGGGCGTCCAGCAGCGTGCCCACGCCGCGCAGCACCGTCACCTTGCGCATCTTGGCCATGGCGGCCAGGCCGCCGGTCAGCTTGCCGGTGACCTTGTTCTTGTGCGCGCGCAGCTTGTCGATGTCGACCTCGGGCTCGCCGAACTTCACGCCCAGATCGGCCATGTGGTTGACCTCGTCCATGACGGCCGCGACGTGCAGCAGCGCCTTGGACGGGATGCAGCCGACGTTCAGGCAGACGCCGCCGAGCGTCGCGTAGCGCTCGACGAGGGCGACCTTGAGGCCCAGGTCGGCGGCGCGGAACGCGGCCGAGTAGCCACCTGGGCCGCCGCCGAGGACGACGAGGTCGAAGGCCTGGTCGGCATTGCCGCTGTAGGTCGCGGCGGCCGGGGCTTGCACGGGCGCTGCAGCGGCCGGCACGGGCGCGGGAGCAGCCGGTGCCGGCGCCGGCGCCGTGGCGCCTTCGGACTCCAGCGACAGGATCACCGAGCCCTTGGCGACCTTGTCGCCCAGCTTGACCTTGATCTCCTTGACGACGCCCGCAGCGGACGACGGGATCTCCATCGAGGCCTTGTCGCTCTCGACGGTGATCAGGCTCTGCTCGACCTTGACGGTGTCGCCGGCCTTGACCAGCACTTCGATGACGCCGACTTCGTCGAAGTCGCCGATGTCGGGAACTTGAACTTCCACGATTGCCATGTGTTCAGCTCCCGATCAGAGTGCGATCCGACGGAAGTCGGACAGCAGGCTCGCGAAGTAGACGTTGAAGCGAGCCGCGGCCGCACCATCGATGACGCGGTGGTCCCAGCTCAGCGACAGCGGCAGCATCAGGCGCGGCTGGAAGGCCTTGCCGTCCCACACCGGCTCGATCGAGCTCTTGCAGACGCCCATGATGGCCACTTCCGGCGCGTTGATGATGGGCGTGAAGTACTTGCCGCCGATGCCGCCCAGCGACGAGATCGAGAAACAGCCGCCACTCATGTCGGCCGGGCCCAGCTTGCCGTCGCGGGCCTTCTTGGCCAGCTCGCCCATTTCCTGGGTGATCTGGAAGATGCCCTTCTTGTCGGCGTCCTTGATGACGGGCACGACCAGGCCATTGGGCGTGTCGGCCGCGAAGCCGATGTGGAAGTAGTTCTTCAGGACCAGCGTGTCGCCGTCCAGGGAGCTGTTGAACTCGGGGAACTTCTTCAGCGCCGCGACGGCCGCCTTGATCATGAAGGCGAGCATCGTGACCTTGATGCCGGCCTTCTCGTTTTCCTTGTTCAGCTGGACGCGGAAGGCTTCGAGCTCGGTGATGTCCGCGTCGTCGTGGTTCGTCACATGCGGGATGACAACCCAGTTGCGGTGCAGGTTGGCGCCCGAGATCTTCTTGATGCGGGACAGTTCCTTGCGCTCGACCGGGCCGAACTTCTCGAAGTCGACCTTGGGCCAGGCGAGCACGTTCAAGCCCGTGCCACCGCCGGCGGACGCGGCGGGCGCCGCAGCCTTTTGCGCTGCGGTCTGCACCGCGCCGGACATGACGGCCTTGACGAAGCCCTGCACGTCGGCCTCGACGATGCGGCCCTTGGCACCGCTGCCCTTCACCTCCGCCAACGGCACGCCCAACTCGCGGGCGAGCTTGCGGATGCTGGGCGACGCGTGCGGCAGCTTGCCGGTCGGCGCGGTCGGCTGGTGCGGCGGCAGCGCGGCCGTGGGGACGGCCTTGGCTTCGGCGGGGGCCGGCGCGGCAGCGGCCTGAGCCGGCGCGGCAGCCGGTGTCGCAGCAGCCGGCGCGGGCGCTGCGGCGGCGCCACCGCCCGCAGCCTTCACGCGAGCCAGGGCCGAGCCCTTGCTGACCTTGTCGCCGATCTTGACCAGCAGTTCCTCGACGAGGCCGGCGGTCGACGACGGAATCTCCATCGAGGCCTTGTCGCTCTCGACGGTGATGAGGCTCTGCTCGACCTTGACGGTGTCGCCGACCTTGACGAGCAGCTCGATGACGGCCACCTCGTCGAAGTCGCCGATGTCCGGCACTTCGACGGTGACCGAGCCGCCCGCGGCAGCAGGTGCCAGTGCAGCGGGCTCGGCGGCGGGGGCCGGTGCGGGGGCTGAGGGCGCCGGCGCCGGGGCGGCAGCTGGGGCGGCCGGCGCAGGCGCCGCAGCACCCTCGCCTTCGACCAGCACCAGCACGCTGCCTTCCTTGACCTTGTCGCCCACGGCGACCTTGATCTCCTTGACGACGCCGGCCTGCGACGACGGGATCTCCATCGACGCCTTGTCGCTCTCGACGGTCACGAGGCTCTGCTCCACCTTGACGGTGTCGCCGACCTTGACCAGCACCTCGATGACGCCGACCTCGTCGAAATCGCCGATGTCGGGAACCTTGACTTCAACCAATGCCATGCTCTTGTCTCCCTCGGCTTTACGCGTAGAGCGGGTTGATCTTGTTCGCGTCGATGCCGTACTTGGCGATGGCCTCGGCGACGCGCTCGACAGGGATCGCGCCGTCATCGGCCAGCGCCTTCAGCGCGGCAACGACGATGTAGTGGCGGTTGACCTCGAAGTGCGCACGCAGCTTGGAGCGGAAGTCCGAACGGCCGAAGCCGTCGGTGCCCAGCACCTTGTACGAGCGGCCCTTGGGGATGAAGGCGCGGATCTGCTCCGCATAGTTCTTCATGTAGTCGGTCGACGCGATGACCGGGCCTTGCGTGCGGCCGAGCTGCTGCGTCACGAAGGGCACGCAGGCGAGTTCGGTCGGGTGCAGCAGGTTCCAGCGCTCGGCGTTCTGGCCGTCGCGGGCCAGTTCGTTGAAGCTCGGGCAGCTCCACACGTTGGCGCCGACGCCCCACTCTTCCTCCAGCAGCATCTTGGCGACCTGGCTCTCGCGCAGGATGGTGCCCGAGCCCAGCAGGTTGACGCTGACGGTCTTGCTGGCATCGGCCTCTTCCAGCAGGTACATGCCCTTGAGGATCTGGTCCTCGGTGCCGGGCTTCAGGCCGGGCATCGGGTAGTTCTCGTTCAGCAGGGTGATGTAGTAGAAGACGTTTTCCTGGTCCTCCACCATGCGCTTCAAGCCGCGCTGCATGATGACCGCGACTTCGTGTGCGAAGGTCGGGTCATAGGACACGCAGTTGGGGATGGTGCCGGCCAGGATGTGGCTGTGGCCGTCCTCGTGCTGCAGGCCTTCGCCGTTCAGCGTCGTGCGGCCGGACGTGCCGCCCAGCAGGAAGCCTCTCGCCTGCATGTCACCGGCGGCCCAGGCCAGGTCGCCGATGCGCTGGAAGCCAAACATCGAGTAGTAGACGTAGAACGGGATCATCACGCGGTTGTTCGTCGAGTACGACGTCGCCGCAGCGATCCACGAGGCCATGCCGCCCGCTTCGTTGATGCCTTCCTGCAGGATCTGGCCGGCCTTGTCCTCGCGGTAGTACATCACCTGGTCCTTGTCGACCGGGGTGTAGAGCTGACCCTTGGGGTTGTAGATGCCGATCTGGCGGAACAGGCCTTCCATGCCGAAGGTGCGCGCCTCGTCGACGAGGATGGGCACCGTGCGCGGGCCCAGTTCCTTGTCGCGCAGCAGCGTGGTCAAGAAGCGGACATAGGCCTGGGTCGTCGAGATCTCGCGGCCTTCGGCGGTCGGGTCCAGCACGGCCTGGAAAGTGGCCAGGTCGGGCACCTTCAGCGACTCATCGGTCTTGGGGCGGCGCTTGGGCAGGTAGCCGCCCAGAGCCTGGCGGCGCTCGTGCAGGTACTTCAGCTCCTGCGAGCCTTCCGGCGGCTGATAGAACGGAATCTTGGGCAGGTCTTCATCCGACACCGGGATGTTGAAGCGGTCGCGCATCGCACGGATGTCGTCGTCCTGCAGCTTCTTGGTCTGGTGGGCGGTGTTCTTGCCTTCACCGATCTTGCCCATGCCGAAGCCCTTGACGGTCTTCACCAGCAGCACGCTGGGCTGGCCGACGGTGTTGACGGCCTTGTGATAAGCCGCGTAGACCTTCTGCGGATCATGGCCGCCGCGCTGCAGGCGCCAGATGTCCTCGTCGCTCATCTTCGCGACGAGCTCCAGCAGCTTGGGGTGCTTGCCGAAGAAGTTCTTGCGCACGAAGGCGCCGTCGTTGGCCTTCATGGCCTGGTAGTCGCCGTCGACGGTCTCCATCATGACCTTGCGCAGCAACTCGTCCTTGTCGCGCGCCAGCAGCGGGTCCCAGTAGCCGCCCCAGATCAGCTTGATGACGTTCCAGCCCGCGCCGCGGAACTCGCCTTCGAGCTCCTGGATGATCTTGCCGTTGCCGCGCACCGGGCCGTCCAGGCGCTGCAGGTTGCAGTTGACGACGAAGATCAGGTTGTCCAGCTTCTCGCGAGCGGCCAGGCCGATGGCGCCCAGGCTTTCCGGCTCGTCCATCTCGCCGTCGCCCAGGAACACCCAGACCTTGCGCTTGCTCGTGTCGGCAATGCCGCGCGCGTGCAGGTACTTCAGGAAGCGGGCCTGGTAGATGGCCATCAAGGGGCCCAGGCCCATCGACACCGTCGGGAACTGCCAGAACTCGGGCATCAGCTTCGGGTGCGGATAGCTGGACAGACCCTTGCCGTCGACTTCCTGGCGGAAGTTGATCAGCTGCTCCTCAGAGATGCGGCCTTCCATGAAGGCGCGGGCGTAGATGCCGGGGGCGCTGTGGCCCTGGATGTAGAGCAGGTCGCCACCATGCACGCCGTCGTCGGCATGCCAGAAGTGGTTGAAGCCGCAGCCCAGCATGGTCGCCAGCGACGCGAAGGAGCTGATGTGACCGCCCAGGTCGCCGCCGTCCTCGGGGTTGTGCTTGTTGGCACGCACCACCATGGCCATCGCGTTCCAGCGCATGTAGGCGCGCAGGCGCTCTTCGATCTCGATGTTGCCGGGGAAGCGCTCTTCCTGGTCCGTCGGGATGGTGTTGACGTAGGCCGTCGTGGCCGAGAACGGCACGTCGATGCCGGCCTGGCGGGCGTGGTCGATCAGGGTCTCGAGCAGGAAGTGGGCGCGGTCGCCGCCCTCCTCGCCAATGACGGCCGAGAGGGCATCCAGCCACTCACGGGTTTCCGTCGGATCGTTGTCGTTCGCGGCGGCGCCGAGAAACTCTTGCGGCTGGGCGGACATGGCCGGTCTCCTTCATGAGCCACCTCTGCGGGCGGCGGTGGGGGGTGTTCTGAAAGGGCGAGCAGGCGCCAGGCGCCGCGAGCGGGGCGGAGTGTCTCACAAGCTTTTGCATTTCCCAAATGGCGCGAGCACGTTTCATATTGCGGAACAAACGCAACCTTGACCGCCCCGGATAATTTGCCGATGTCCCTAGATTCGCACGCTTCCGAGACCCGTACACGCCGACAGCGCCTGTTGGCGCCCTGGCGCCGCTTGGTCGCCACCTGGTGGTTCCGGCAGTCGCCGTCGCGCCAGGACCGGCTGGCCACGCTGGGCCCGCTGATTTCGGTGCTGCTGTTCCTGGCGGCCATCATTTCGGCCTTCTGGTACCTGCGCAACGAGGAAATCGAGCGCGAGACGGAATCGGTCAAGCGCGACACCGAGATCGCCCAGCAGCAGATCCGCCTGCGCCTGATCGAGAACCAGGAGCAGCTGGTGCGCATCGCGCGCGAGGTCGTCACGCGGCAGATCGATGCCCATGAGTTCGCGGCCCAGGCGCAGGCCTTTGCGCGCGAGCGGCCGGAGCTGACCCATGTGACCTGGCTGAGCGCCAAGCGCGAGCGGCGCAGCAGCGTCGGCGCCGCGGGCTTCCAGGCCGATGGCCTGATGACATCGGACGGCACCGACCCGTCCATGCCGCTGCCCAACCAGACCAACGCCGCGTCGCAGGCTTTCGAGGCGGCCAAGGGGGCCCGCCAGCCGGTCTATTCGCCCCCGTTCACCGACAGCAACGGCATCGCCGTCTTCCAGCTCCACATCCCGCTCATCGACCGCGGCGGGTTTGCCGGCGTGCTGATTGCCGAGTACACGATCGAGGCGCTGCTGCGCTACTACGTGCCGAGCGAGGTCTCCACCCGGCACAGCATCGCCGTGCTGGACGTACCGCGCGACCGCGTCGTTGCCAGCACCGTCATGCTCATGCCGGGCCAGACCTTGCGCCGGGCCTCGCTGCTGCACGACGTGCCGCTGGCGCCGGCGCTCAACGGCCTGGTGTTGCGCGGCCAGGGCTGGCGCACCTCCATCGGCCTGATCAGCAATGCGCTGTTCTGGCTGGTGCTGGCACTGGCCGGCCTGACGGTCTGGATGCTGCTGGGCACCTGGCGCCACATGCGCCGGCGCACGCAGATCCAGAACGCGCTCACGCTGGAGACCAACTTCCGCCGCGCCATGGAGAACTCCATGCTGACCGGCATGCGCGCCATGGACATGGACACGCGCATCACCTACGTGAACCCCGCCTTCTGCGCGATGACCGGGTTCTCCGAGACCGACCTCATCGGCCGCACGCCGCCCTACCCCTTCTGGCCCAACGACCGGCGCGAGGAGAACGCGCGCCTGCTGCAACAGGAGCTGCAGGGCCGCAGCCCGTCGGGCGGCGTGGAGGTGAGGATCCAGCGCAAGGACGGCTCGACCTTCGACGCCCGCGTCTACGTGTCGCCGCTGGTCGACACCAAAGGCAAGCAGACCGGCTGGATGACCTCGATGACCAACATCACCGAGGCCAAGCGGGTGCGCGACCAGCTGTCGGCGTCGCACGAACGCTTCACCACCGTGCTGGAAGGGCTGGATGCCGCCGTGTCGGTGCTGTCCGTGCAGCCGCCGGAGCTGCTGTTCGCCAACCGCAGCTACCGCCTCTGGTTCGGCGCCGACCCGGCCGGCCACGCGCTGCTGGCCGGCGGCCACCTGATGGGCACGACGAGCCGGCGCGGCGCGCTGGACGGCGACAGCGACGAGGTCGACGACTACTCCGGCCTGCCCGCCGAGGCGCTGACGGACATCGGCTCCGACCCGCGCGAGGTGTACGTCGAGTCGCTGGCCATGTGGTTCGACGTGCGAGCGCGCTATCTGCAGTGGACCGACGGGCGCCTGGCGCAGATGCTGATCGCGACCGACATCACGATGCGCCGCCATGCCGAGGCCCAGGCCGCACTGCAGGCCGAAAAGGCCCAGGTGACGAGCCGCCTGATGACGATGGGCGAGATGGCCTCCAGCGTGGCGCATGAGCTGAACCAGCCGCTGACCGCCATCACCAACTACTGCAACGGCATGGTCAGCCGCGTGCGCGCCGACAGCATCGACAAGGAAGCGCTGATGGCCGCGCTGACCAAGACGGCCAAGCAGGCGGAACGGGCGGGTCAGATCATTCACCGCATCCGCAACTTCGTGAAGCGCAGCGAGCCGCAGCGGCAGCCGGCCCATGCGGCCGACATCGTCGAGGACGCGGTGGAACTGGCCGGCATCGAGCTGCGCCGCCGCAACGTGGCGATCCACACCTACGTGGCGCAGCGCCTGCCGCAGCTGATGGTGGACCCCATCCTCATCGAGCAGGTGCTGATGAACCTGCTGAAGAACGCCGCCGAGGCCATCGACAACGCGTCGCTGCCGACGTCGCGCCGCCACATCGAGCTGCGCGTCGTGCCCAAGCACAGCGCCGAGCTGGGCGGGCAGATCGAGTTCTCGGTCACCGACATGGGCCCCGGCCTGCCCGACGAAGTGCTGGCGCGCATGTACGAGGCCTTCTTCTCGACCAAGGCCGACGGCATGGGCATCGGATTAGGGTTATGCCGGTCTATCGTCGAGTCCCACCAGGGCCGGATAAAAGCCGAGAACCTCTACAATGGCTCCTTGGTCGTTGGCTGCCGATTCGCCTTCACGATTCCGGTCACGATCACCTCAGAACACCTGCGTGCGGATACCCTTCCGGGTAGCGCCGGCAGCGCTCAGAGAACCGAACCCACCACACCATGAGCTTGATCCCGAAGAAGGGCAACGTCTACGTTGTCGATGACGACGAAGCGGTCCGCGACTCCCTGCAATGGCTGCTCGAAGGCAAGGACTACCGGGTCAAGTGCTTTGACTCCGCCGAATCCTTCCTGGCCCGCTACGACCCACGCGAAGTCGCCTGCCTCATCGCAGACATCCGCATGGACGGCATGACCGGCCTGGAACTGCAGGACCGCCTCATCGAGCGCAAGAGCCCGCTGCCCATCGTCTTCATCACTGGCCACGGCGACGTGCCGATGGCCGTGCAGACGATGAAGAAGGGGGCGATGGACTTCATCGAGAAGCCCTTCAAGGAAGAAGAGCTGCTGGCCCTGGTGGAGCGCATGCTCGACCAGGCCCGCGAGGCCTTCTCCAGCCACCAGGAAGCCGCCAGCCGCGATGCCCTGCTGGCGCGGCTCACGACGCGCGAGGCCCAGGTGCTGGAGCGCATCGTCGCCGGCCGCCTGAACAAGCAGATCGCCGACGACCTGGGCATCAGCATCAAGACGGTGGAGGCGCACCGCGCCAACATCATGGAAAAACTCAACGCCAACACGGTGGCGGACCTGCTCAAGATTGCCTTGGGCGCGACCGCCAAGGCTTGACCCCCCTTCCCTACCGAAAGGCCGCTGAACCCTCAGCGGCTTTTTGCTTTTTGACTTTTCAAATGCGCTGGAGCCTCACATGACCGCCCAACTGATCGACGGCCTCGCCCTCTCCAAGCAACTGCGCACCGAAGCCGCCACCCGCGCCGCCGCGCTGACCGCAAAAGGCAAGCAACCCGGCCTCGCCGTCGTCCTCGTCGGCGACAACCCGGCCAGCCAGGTCTATGTGCGCAACAAGGTCAAGGCCTGCGAGGAGGCCGGCATCCACTCGCGGCTGGAGAAGTACGACGCGGCCATGACCGAGGCCGAATTGCTGGCCCGCGTCGACGCGCTGAACAACGATCCCACCATCCACGGCATCCTCGTCCAGCTGCCGCTGCCCAAGCACATCGACGACCACAAGGTCATCGAGTCCATCTCGCCGGCCAAGGACGTGGACGGCTTTCACGTCGCCAGCGCCGGTGCGCTGGTCGTCGGTGAACCGGGCTTCAAAGCCTGCACGCCTTACGGCTGCATGAAGATGCTGGAAAGCATCGGCATGAAGGACTTGAAGGGCAAGCATGCGGTGGTCATCGGCCGTAGCAACATCGTCGGCAAGCCCATGGCGTTGATGCTGCTGGCCGCCAACGCCACCGTCACCGTCTGCCACAGCGGCACCGCCGACCTGGGCGCCATGACGCGCCAGGCCGACGTCATCGTCGCGGCGGTGGGCAAGCGCAACGTGCTGACGGCCGGCATGGTCAAGCCCGGCGCGGTCGTCATCGACGTGGGCATGAACCGCAACGACGAGGGCAAGCTCTGCGGCGACGTGGACTTCGACGGCGTGAAGGAAGTGGCCGGCTGGATTACCCCGGTCCCCGGTGGGGTCGGCCCGATGACCATTGCCATGTTGCTGGTCAACACGCTTGAATCCGCAGAACGCGCCGCCAAGTCCACCTGATATGACGAATCCCCTGCTTTCCACCGCCGCCCTGCCCGAGTTCGCGGCCATCCAACCGGAGCATGTGCAGCCGGCCATCACCGAGCTGCTGGCCGCTGCCCAGGTCGCGCTGGATGAAGCCACGCGGCCCGAGACCCCGGCCGACTACGACACGCTGTCGCGCATCCTGGACACGGCCACCGAACGCCTGGGCACCGCCTGGGGCGCCGTGGGCCACTTGAACGCCGTGGCCGACACGCCCGCGCTGCGCGAGGCCTACAACGCCATGCTGCCGGCCGTGACCGAGTTCAGCACCGCGATGGGCGCCAACGAGGCACTGTTCGCCAAGTACAAGGCCGTCGTGGTAGCACAGGGGCCGGCCCTCAGCCGGCCGCGCCAGCAGGTGCTGAAGCACGCCATCCGCAACTTCGTGCTGTCCGGCGCCGAGCTGCAGGGCGAAGCCCGCGAGCGCTACGCCGCCATCCAGGAGCGCAGTGCCGAGCTGCAGCAGCAGTTCAGCGAACACGTGCTGGACGCCACCGACGGCTGGAGCTACATCGCCACCGCCGAGGAGCTGGCCGGCGTGCCGCAGGACGTGCTGGATGCGACCAGGCTCGACGACGGCGGCTACAAACTCACGCTGCACTTCCCGGTCTACCTGCCCGTCATGCAGTACGCCGAAAGCCGCGCGCTGCGCGAGAAGCTCTACCGCGCCTACGTGACGCGCGCCAGCGACATCCAGGAATCCGGCGGCAAGCCCGAATGGGACAACACCGCCGCGATGCGCGAGATCGTCGCGCTGCGCCAGGAAGAGGCCAAGCTGCTGGGCTACGCCAGCTTCGCCGAGGTCTCGCTGACGCCCAAGATGGCCTCATCGCCGGCCGAGGTGATGACCTTTCTGCGCGACCTGGCCCAACGCGCCCGCCCCTTCGCCGAGAAGGACCTCGCCGAGCTGCGCGAGTTCGCCAAGGGTCAGCCTCTTGAATCCTGGGACGTCTCCTACTGGAGCGAGAAGCTCAAGGAGGCCCGCTACGCCTTCAGCGACCAGACGGTCAAGCAGTACTTCACCGCGCCCAAGGTCGTCGCCGGCCTGTTCTCCATCATCGAGCGGCTGTTCGACGTGTCCATCGCCGAGGCCCAGGCCTCGGTCTGGCACGAGACCGTCAAGTTCTACGAGATGAAGCGCGGCGGCCAGCTCATCGCGCAGTTCTACCTAGACCTCTACGCCCGCAACGGCAAACGCCCCGGTGCGTGGATGGACGAAGTGCGCAGCCGCTGGCTCAAGCCCACCGGTGAACAGCAGACGCCGGTCGCGCTGCTGACCTGCAACTTCGCGTCACCGGTGGGTGACAAGCCGGCCCTGCTGACGCACGACGACGTCATCACGCTGTTCCACGAGTTCGGCCACGGCCTGCACCACATGCTGACGCAGGTGAACGACCTGGGCGTGTCGGGCATCTCGGGCGTCGAGTGGGACGCCGTCGAACTGCCCAGCCAGTTCATGGAGAACTTCTGCTGGGAGTGGGACGTGCTGCAGCAGTTGAGCGGCCATGTCGACAGCGGCGCGCCGCTCCCGCGCGACCTTTTCGACAAGATGACCGCGGCCAAGAACTTCCAGAGCGGCCTGATGACGCTGCGCCAGATCGAGTTCGCGCTGTTCGACATGCGCCTGCATGGCGAGCCCGGCTCGGAAGCCGACGTGCAGAAGGTGCTGGACGAGGTGCGCGCCGAAGTCGCGGTGCTGATCCCGCCCGCCTTCAACCGCTTCCAGCACAGCTTCTCGCACGTCTTCGCGGGCGGCTACGCGGCCGGCTACTACAGCTACAAATGGGCCGAGCTGCTGAGCGCCGACGCCTGGAGCGCCTTCGAGGAAGAAGGCGTGTTCAACGCCGCCACCGGCAGGCGCTTCCTGACCGAAGTGCTGGAGCAAGGCGGCGCCCGCGACGCCATCGACAACTTCAGGGCGTTCCGTGGCCGCGAGCCCAGGATCGATGCGCTGCTGCGTCATCAGGGCATGAGCTGATGCGGTATGTCGCGCTCTGGCGCGGCATCAACGTCGGCAAGGCCAAGCGGCTGGCCATGGCCGATCTCAAGCTGCTGCTCACCGAGCTCGGCGCGACCCAGGTCGCCACGCTGCTGAACAGCGGCAACGCGGTCTTCGACACCGGCAAGAAGATCAGCGGCGACAAGATCCGTGCGGCCGTGGCCGACAGGCTTGGCGTCGACGCGGCCGTCATCCTGAAGACTGCGGCCGAGTGGCAGGCCATCGCGGCCGAGCAGCCGATCGCCGAAGCCGACGACCCCAGCCGCCTGCTGGTGGCCGTCCCGGCGAGCGCCGCGGCGCTGCAGGCGGCGGCCGGCATCATGGCCGACAGCGGCGAGCGCTTCGTCGTCACTGAGCACGCCGCCTACCTGTGGTGTGGCAACGGCATCCTCGAAAGCAAGGCCGCCGTGCTGCTGCTCAAGCGGCTCGGCGAACAGGGCACGACGCGCAACTGGGCGACGGTCCAGAAGCTGAGCGCATTGGCCCGCCAGGGCTGAATCAGCCGGCATCCTCCAGCGTGTGCACGCGCAGGCCGACAGGGTCGCGCGCCGGCGCCTTCCACGGCGCGCGGGCCAGCATGCGGCGCCCGTCCTTCAAGCCGGTGCTCCAGCGGGCGCGCAGGCGCTCGTCGCTGAAGTCGATGTCGCGCCACGAGTCTTCGCCGGCCAGCGCACGCATGACGAGATGGACGACGTCGATGCGCGCATCGCAGCCCAGCGCGAGCAGTTCCTTCACGGCCGGGTCGGCACTGGTCCTGGCGTCGAGCTTGCGGCCGACGAGGCGCAGCGCGCGGCGCAGGTTCTGCAGCCGCTCATGGTCGCCCAGGTGCTCCAGGATGCGGCTGGCGTACTGGATGTCCTTGTAGCGCGTCAGCGCCTGCGCCATGGTCTGCGGCGCGGCCTCACTGGCGTCCCACAGGTCCACCATGAAGCACAGCGTGTCGCGGCGCTCGCTGTCGTCCAGCACCACGTCCAGCGGCGTGTTGCTGTAGATGCCGCCGTCCCAGAACGCTTCCTTGCCGATCTGCACCGGCGCAAAGCCGGGCGGCAGCGCGCCGCTGGCCATCACATGCTCGGGGCCGATGCGGGTGTGGCCGTCACGGTTGTCGAACAGCGCCAGCCCGCCGCTGCGCACGTTCACGGCGCACAGCGTCAGCCGCGTCTCGGCCGCGGCGATGCGCTCGAAGTCGACCAGCTCGCGCAGCGTGTCGGCCAGCGGCGCGGTGTCGTAGAAGCCCAGCTCCGCCAGCGGCGCGCGCCGGTTCATGTCCCAGGCCTGCGGGCCGCGCGGCTTGAAGAAGCCGGGGATGCCGCTGGTCAGCGTCTGCCAGGTCTGCAGGCCCTGCTGCCACAGCGCCGTCCAGGGGCTGGGTGGCAACCTGGGTGCAAAGCCGGACCGTGTGACGCGGTCCCAGAAGCTGCGCAGCGCCTTGACCCGGTCGCCCGGCGCGTTGCCGGCGATCAGCGCGGCGTTGATGGCGCCGATGGACGTGCCCACCAGCCAGTCGGGCGGCAGCTCTGCGTCCTCCAGCGCCTCGACGAAGCCGGCCTGGTAGGCCCCCAGCGCACCGCCGCCCTGGAAGACATAGACGGTCTGCGACGCGCGCTTGGCCATGTCAGCCGCGCGCCAGCGTCGCGGTGTCGTCGCAGGGCACGGCCCGGAACACCGGCAGCGCCTCCGCCGCCGCCGCATGCGCGGCCAGGTGCGGGAACTCCGTCACCGGTGCGGCCTCGGGCAGCACGAACTGCGTGAAGCCCCACGCCACGGCCACGCTGATGCCGGATTGGCGGATGCCACCTTCGCTGACTTCCAGCGGCTGCGAAGCCAACTCGGCGTCGAGGGCCGTGAACGCCGCGTGCAACTGCCCGCTGACGCGCTGGATCCACGGCTCGTGGCGCTTCTCCGCGGGCCGCAGGCCGCGTTCGTAGATGATCTGCGCGGTCTTCTCGCACGCCGCCAGTGCCAGACCGATGAGGCGCAGCTCGTGCACCAGCGCGGCGGGGTCGGTGGGCGACAGGCTGCGGCCGGCCAGCGCCTCGGCGTACTGCAGGATCAGCGTGGAATCCATCAGCACGCCGCCGCCATCTTCTTCCCGGCAGATCAGCGTGGGCGCCTTGACCACCGGGTTGATCTGCTCGAAGGCATCGAAGCCTCGGAACACCGAGATCGCCGCATGCTCGAAGGGCAGGCCCAGCAGCCGCAGCGAGATCGCGACGCGGCGCACGAAGGGGGAGTCGAGCATGCCGATCAGCTTCATGGTGCGTCTGCCGGTTCTTCGCCGCGCAGCAGGCGGTCCAGGAATTCGGGCCCGTGGCGGCGTTCGATCTCGGCCTGCACCACGTGGTTGTAGCCCGCGGCATAAGCGGACGACTGCGGCGTCGACTTGCCCCGGTCGACCCAGACGATGCCGTGCCGGCGCTTGAGACGCTCGGCCTTGGCCGTGTCTGCCTTGCTGGGTGGCTTGGCAGCGTCGAGTCTGAACAGCTTCAGCGGGCCGTCCGACTCGACGTCCTTGCGGGCCTCGGCCTCGCCCTTGGCGAACGACTCGGCCGGGTTGGCGATGCGCAGGTCGACGGAGGCGATCAACTGCCGCTCCGTCTTCAGCACACTGCCGTCCGAAGCGCCGAACTGGTTGAACATCCCGAGCACGACCGCGACGGCCAGCAGCGCGGCCAGCACTGCCACCACATGCACCTTGCGCACGCCACGGCGGCGATACCACTGCGGTTCCACCCACTCAGAGACCATGGCCACCCACCGGTCGGGTTTCGCGGTGTTCGCCGAAGGCGGCGATCAGCGGCATGGCCTGCGCGATGACGGCCTTGACGGCCGGCAGTTGCAGCGAGGCCTTGTGCGCGTCGGCACCGGTCCAGACCTCGGTGACCCAGATCGTCTCGTCGTCCGCCGGGTCCTCGGCCACCACATAGCTCACGCAACCCGGCAGCGCGCCGGCCTCGGCCAGCAGCAGCTTGACCAGGTCGCCACGCCGCCCTGGCGCGGCCTTGAAACTGCCAATCAATCCGTACATCCCATCAACTCCTTGATTTCCGCTGGCCGGCAAGCGGCGCCAATGCCAGCTGAACGCGCGCTTGCCAGGTCGCCTGCTCGGCCGCGCTCCAGTCCGGCCAGTGCGGCGCCTGGCCTTCCAGTTCGTCCGCCAGCGCCTGCAAGCCGGTCGAGCCGGACACCTTGGCAGCAAGGCTGAGCCGGGCCAGCCATTCCTGCACCTGCCGCATGCGCGGATAGGCGGCAAACAGCCATCGTGCCACGTCCGGCCGCGTGCGCCAGTCGGCATCGCCGAAACGGGCCACCGCCAAGGCCGTCAGCCGCTGCCCGGCGCCCAGGCAGTCGAACGCCACGCAGCCGGCAAAACTCCGCTCGATCAGCGCGTCATGGATGCCGCAGCGGTGGTCTGGGCAGAGGTGGTGGCAGGGCGTCTCGGCTGCCTTGTCGAAGCCGAACCCCTGCGCCGCATCGAAGGGCGGGATCACGCAGCACAGCGCCACGCAGGCCGAGCAGTCGGCCTTCAGGTGCGCTGGCAGCCGGGCCTCGGTCACGCTCCCGGGTGGCGCGGCAACGCTCACTCAGCGTCGGGGGACACGCCCACCATCCAGCCCACGCCGAAGCGGTCGTTGACCATGCCGAACAGCGGCGCCCAGAAAGTCTTGCCCAGCGGCATGGTCACCTGCCCGCCGTCGGCCAGCGCGGCGAAGGCCTCGCGGGCAACGTCCTGGTCGGGGCAGTCCAGCGACAACGAGAAGCCCTTGAAGCCGCCTTCACCATTGCACATGCCGTCGGACATCATGACCAGCGCGCCGCCGATGTGCACCGAGGCATGCATGATCTTGTTCTCCGAGCCCGGCGGCAGCATGCCCTCGGGCGGCGGCTCCGGGCTTTCGGAGTTGCGCATCATGAACTCCACCTTGGCGCCGAGCGCCTGCTGGTAGAACTCGATGGCCTCTTCGCAGCGGCCGTCGAAAAACAAGTAGGGGTCGATTTTCATCGCGGTCTCTCCTTTGACAGGGATTGGCTGACTCTACGGACTCTTGAAGTCGCCGGCGGTCGAAATGATGAAGTTCTTCGCGTCAATGTGTTTGCGCCAAGCCGCGTTGGCCTGCTCGACCGTCACCGCCGCCAGCGCCTCGTCGCGCTTCTGGGCGATGGCCCAGGTCTCGCCGCGCTCGGCCAGGCTGGTGAGGCCGCCGGCCAAGGCGCCGGGGTCGGCGCGGCCCTGCTTGCGGCCCTCCAGGATGTCCTTCTTGGCGCGCGCCAGCTCGGCCGCCGTCACGCCCTGGGTGCCCATGCGGGCCACTTCTTCCTGCACGACGGCGATGACGCGCTCGCGCTTGTCCGGCGCGTAGCTGGCCTGGATGGCGAAGCTGCCCGCATTGCCCCAGTAGCCGGCAGACAGGCTGGCGCCGATGCCGTAGGTCAGCCCTTCCTTCTGGCGCACGCGCTCGGACAGCCGGCTCTCCAGCCCGCCGCCGCCGAAGATGTGCACGGCCAGTTCCAGGGCCGGGTAGTCCGGGTCCTCGCTGTTCAGCGGCAGCGTCTCGTGCAGGCGCACGATGGCGTTGGCCTTGTCGCGCGCGATGGCGTCGAAGCGCGCCGGCGGCACGGTGACATGCTGCTGGATGTGGCGCACGTACTTGGGCGCGGCCGGCTTCTTCCAGTCGCCGAAGAGCTTGTCGATCTCGGCGGCCAGGCCGTCCGGCAATGCGCCGACCGCGCTGACATGGGCGTCGTTGGCGCTCCAGTAATCGGCATAGAAGCGCTTCACGTCGTCCAGCGTCGTCGCCTTCAGGTTGGCGATGCGCTCGTCCACGCTCATCACGTAGTCGGGGTGGCCCAGGCTGACGCCGCGCGCCTTGTTGTAGTGGGCGCGCGTGGCCTCCTGGCGCAGCACGCCGGGCTCCTGGCGCGAGGCCTCGATGCCCGCGACGGCCGCCTTGATCTCGCGGTCGAACGCGTCCTGCGGCAGCAGCGGCTTGCGCAGCGCATCGGCGGCCACGCGCAGGGCCGGCAACAGCGTGTCGCGTTCGGCGCTGATGAAGATGCTGGCGCCTTGGTCGTAGCTCGTGACGTTGAAGCTGGCGCGCAGCTTGATGAGCGCGTCCTGCAACTGCTGGCGCGTGTAGCTGGCGCTGCCTTCGTCCATCAGCTGGCCGACCAGGCCGGTGCCGTTGCGAGCGAAGGTCGCGTCGCGCTCGCCCCAGCGCAGCTGCATCTGCACCACCACCGTGTTGCCGCGCGTCTGCTTCTGCAGGGTGTGCAGCGCGATGCCGCTGGGCAACGTGGTGCGCTTCGTGCGCGACTCCAGCACGGCGGGCACCGGCTCGAGCTGCTCACCCTCCTCCACCTTGGGCGGGCCTTGGAGGGAGGCCAGCCGTGCGCTGAGCGACGGCGCGGCGGGGATGTCGACGCGCTCGATCTTGTCGGCCGGCAGGTAGCGGCCCAGCGTGCGGTTGGCCGGGCGGAAGTAGGCGGCGCGCACGCGCTCGACGTCGGCCAGCGTGACCTTGGGGATGTCTTCCATCAGCTGGAACAGCAGCCGCCAGTCGCCCGCGGCGATCAGCCCGGAGATCTGCTGGATCAGCGCCTCGGGGTTCTTCATCTGCTGGCGGTAGCTGTTGACGGCGATGTCACGCACGCGCGCCAGCTCGCTCTCGTCGAACGGCTTGACCGTGCGGCCATCACCTCGACCTTCAGCCAGGTCCAGCAGCTGCGTCTCGATCTTGGCCACATCTGCATCCGGCGGCAGCACTGCAAAGGCGCTGACCGTCCCCGGGTCGGCCCCGCCGGCGCCGCCGATGCCGGCGGCCACCGCCAGCTTGGGTTCCACCAGCTGCTTGAAGAGCTGGCCGCTGGGCTGCAGGCTCATCAGCAGGCCGTAGACGATCAGCGGCGCCGTGTCCGGGTGGGTGATGGCCGGCACGTGATAACTGGCCAACAGGATGGGCTGGCCACCGACGCGGCGCACGACGACCGTGCGCTCGCCGTCCTGGGCCGGCTCCACCGTGTACGGCTGAGGCACCGGTGTGGCCGGCTTGGCCACTGCGCCGAAATGCCGGCTGATGAGCGCGAGCGTCGCGGCCTTGTCGAACTGCCCGGCGATCAGCAGCGTCGCGTTGTCGGGCCGGTAGTAGCGCTTGTAGAACGCCTGCAGCTTCTCGATGGGCACGTTCTCGATGTCACTGCGCGGGCCGATGGTGGCGTGGCCATAGGGGTGCCAGGCGAACGCCGCCGCGTTGACGCGCTGCGACAGCACGGCGAACGGCTGGTTCTCGCCGCGCTCGAACTCGTTGCGCACCACCGTCATCTCGGTGTCCAGGTCGGCCTTGGCGACCCGGCTGTTGGCCATGCGGTCGGCCTCCAGGTCGAGCAGGAAGGCCAGCGTGTCGGCATTCGCGTTGAAGCTGGCGAAGTAGTTGGTGCGGTCCACCGTCGTCGTGCCGTTGAAGCGCACGCCGCGCTGGGCCATCTGGCCGGGGATGTCCTTCTGCCGCTCGGTGCCCTTGAACAGCATGTGCTCCAGCAGGTGGGCCATGCCGTACTCGCCGGGTGCCTCGTGGCGGCTGCCGACGCGGTAGGTGATGTTGACCGTGGTGGTGGTCTGCGTCGCATCCGGGAAGAGCAGGACCTGCAGGCCGTTGGGCAGGCGGTACTCCTCGATGCCGCCGAGCTCACGCACCCGCTCCGGCTGCGCGACGACGGCCGCAGGGGCTGGCGCCACCGCGCGGGCCGCGGCCGGCTTGGCCTTGGCGGCCGCGGGCGGCGGCAAGGGCTGCGCCTGACCCACAGCCAGGGCCAGGCCCAACAGCGCGACGCCCAGGCCCCGGGCCATGCGCCCATCCAGCTTGATCCTCATCTTGTCTCTCTCCAGGATTGCCGCCATCGGGTCGGCCGACGGCATTCTGCGCGGTTTCGCGGCCGCGGCCCTTCGCCAAGCCGTGGCGGCAACCGGCTAAAGCCGTGCCAGCAGCGCCGTGAGCACTTCTTCGCTGGCCGGCTTGGTCAGGTGCTCGTCGAAACCTGCGGCGCGCGAGCGCTTCTTGTCCTCCTCCGAGCCCCAGCCGGTCAGCGCCACCAGCAGCGTCTTGGCGAAGTTCGGGTCCTGCCGCAGCCGCGCGGCGAACTCATAGCCGCCCATGCCGGGCATGCCCACGTCGCAGAAGATCGCCTGCGGCTTGAAGGCCGGCGCCACGTTGAGCGCCGCCTGCCCGCTGTGCTCGACCCGCACCTCATGACCGCCCAGCGACAGCAGCAGGCCCAGCACCGTGGCTGCGTCCTCGTTGTCGTCGACGACGAGGATGCGCAAGGCCTTGGCCGCCGCCGCCGCGGGCGGCGCGGCGGGCTGCTGCGGCGGGAGCGACTCCTGCAGCAGCGGCAGGCGGATGGTGAAGGTGCTGCCCTGCGCCGGCCCCGGGCTGCTGGCGTCGACCTCGCCGCCATGCATCTGCACCAGGCTGCGCACCAGGGCCAGGCCGATGCCCAGGCCGCCCTGCGAGCGCTCCAGCGAACGGTTCACCTGCGCGAACATGTCGAAGACGCGCGCGATCATGTCCGCCGGCAGCCCGATGCCACTGTCGCGCACCGTCAGCACGGCCTCCTGGCCAATGCTCGTCAGCATGACCTCGATGCGGCCGCCGTCGGGCGTGTACTTGGCCGCGTTGTTCACCAGGTTGCTGACGGACTGCGCCAGGCGTGTCAGGTCGCCGTCCACCAGCACCTCGTGGTCGGGCAGGTTGACGGTGAGCTGGTGGCCGCCGCGGGCGATCAGCGGCTGGCAGGACTCCAGCGCCGTGTCGACGACGCTGCGCATGTCCAGCCGCTCGCGCTGCAGCTTGAGCTTGCCGGTCGAGATGCGCGACACCTCCAGCAGATCGTCGATGAGGTGCAGCAGCTGGTTCATCTGCCGCTCCATCATGTCGGTCACGCTTTTCATCCGCGCCGGGTTGTCCGGCTGCCGGGCCAGCAGTTGCAGGCCGGTACGGATGGGCGCCAGCGGGTTGCGCAGCTCATGCGCCAGCGTCGCCAGGAACTCATCCTTGCGCTGGTCGGCCAGGCGCAGCGCCCGGTCGGCACGCAGCAGCGAGTCGATCTGGTCGCGGATCTGGTACTGCCAACGGCGGCCGCGCAGCGCAGTCATGACGGCGCTGAGCATGGACCGCGTGGATGACGGCCGGTCCAGCACCGTCAGGTTGCGCAGCCGCGCCTCGCGCAGCGCCGGCGTGTCCAGCCCCTGGCGGCACAGCGCCAGCACAGGCAGGTTGGACCAGGCCGGCTGCGCGTCCAGCGCACGCAGCAGCTGCCCGAAGCCGGGGTCGGTCAGGGTCAGGTCGGTCACCATCAGGGCGCCGGCACCGTCGGCGATCAGCGACTCGGCATGCCCCCAGCCATGGCCGACAACCCCCTCGATGCCGGCCGCGCTCAGCAGGCGGCCGGTGACCTCGGCATCCCGCGCCGTCGGCGCCAGCACGACGACCCGCTCGCTGTACGAATGATCACGTTCGTGGAGCGTCATCATCACCTGGGGCAGAGCGGGCCAGCGAATCGACCTCGACGGGAACGCCGCTCAGCACGCCGCGCAGATGCTCCAGCGGCGGTCCGAGGTGCACGCCATCCCGGTTGAACCAGAGCTGGCGGATGGTGTCTTCATGCGGGCCGCTGCGCTTCTTGACCACCGAAATGGCCTTGCGCACGCTGCCCTGGTGCTCGTACATGCGCAGCAGCATGACGCTGTCGGCCAGGTAGCTGGCATCGACGACATTGCGCATGCCCGCACCGAACATGCCCGACTGCGCCGCGACAAGAAAGGTCGCCACACCATGGTTGTTCAAATAGGTGAGCAGCTCGTGCAACTGCACGGTCAGCGCCCGTTCGCCGGGCATGGCGTTCATGTAGCCGTTCAGGCTGTCGATGACGATCACCGTCGCGCCGTGCACCTCGACCGACTCGCGCACGAGGTTGGCGAACTGGCCCGGCAGCACCTCGGCGGCGTCGAGCTGGCGCACCATCAGCTTGCCCGGCCCCACGCCTTCGTCGACCGTCATGCCCAGGCCCTTCAGCCGTGCCAGCAGCAGCGCGCGCGATTCCTCGAAGGTGAACACGGCGGCATGGCCGCCGCGCCGCGCGGTTGCGACCGCGTACTGCGCCGCGATCGTGGACTTGCCCGAACCCGCCGGGCCGATCAACAACGTCGCGGTGCCGCGCTCGATGCCGCCGCCGAGCAGGTCGTCCAGCGCCTGCGCGCCGCTGGGCACCACGTCGCGGTCGAAGGGCCTGCCGTGCTCCTTGGCCGTCAGGCGCGGAAAGACTTGCAGGCCGCCGCGCCGGATCAGCATGTCCTGCTGGCCGCTGATGAAATCGCTGCCGCGGAACTTGGTGATGCGCACTTGGCGCAGTGCCGGGCCATAGGCGGGGATGCTGCGGTCCAGCGCGATGACGCCGTGGGCGATGCTGTGCACCTGGGTGTCGATGTCCCGGCCGGAGCGGTCGTCCAGGAACAGCACCGTGCAGCCGCGGCCGATGAAGAACTGCTTGAACGCCAGGATCTGGCGGCGGTAGCGCAGCGAGCTCTGGGCCAGCAGGCGCAGTTCGGACAGCGAGTCCAGCACCATGCGCGTGGGCTTGAAGCGCTCGACCGCTTCCAGGATGCGCTTGGTCGTCTCGTTGAGCTCCACCTCCGACGGGTGGTACATCGTCAGCTCGGAGTCGCCGAACAGGTCGTGCTCGCTGACGATGAACTCGACGATCTCGATGCCGTCGAGCGACCAGCCGTGCGATGCCGCGCCCGAACGCAGCTCACCGGCCGTCTCGCCCAGCGTCACATACAGCGTGCGCTCGCCGTCGCGCACGCCCTGCATCAGGTATTGCAAGGCCAACGTGGTCTTGCCGGCACCAGGTTCACCGTCGATCAGATAAAGCTGTCCCGCGATCAGTCCGCCGTGCAGGACCTCATCCAGGCCGGGGACGCCGCTCGCGGAACGGGTTGTGCGCCCAGTCATCGCAATGCTCCAGTCAGGGTGGATTGACGGAGCAGTTTAGGACCTATGGCGACGTCCGGCCGCCGTCGACCGCGTCGATGCGTCAGGCCGGTGCGGTTGGCGCGTGCAAGCAAGGGCTTGAGATGACGCGGCCGGCCGCTGAGGCAAGCCGCGGGAACTCCAGCCCGACACCGTGGCGCACCGGCAGATCGATGCGGGTGATCCTGCCGCTGCCCGCGGTGCTTTCGATCCGCATCGTGCCGCCCAGTTGCTGGCAGAGCCGCCGGACGATGGACAAGCCGATGCCTTCGCCCGGCGTCGGCGCCGCCACCGCCATGCCGGGTCCGCAAAGGGATGCGAGGGCGCTGTCCGTGCCCGGGTCACCGCCGGCGTCCACGACCTCGATATACCAGCGGCCGGCGTCGGCATCACACAGCCCGTACGACAGCATCACGTCGGCACCGCGTGTGTACTGAATGGCGTTGAGCATGAGGTTCTGCGTGATGCGCCCGAGCATCAACGGGTCGCTCTCGGCCATCAGGCTCGCCGGGCCGCTGATACGCAGCCGCAGCCCCCGCGAACTGGCCATGATGCGCAGGCTGTCACACATGTCGCGCAGCGCCGTGGCCATGTCGATGCGGCAGAGAACCACGGCTTCATGCCCGGCACTGAGCCGTGCCTGATCGGCCGCGACATTCAACAGCGCCCGCAGGCCGGCGACGTTGCGATCCAGCACACCCAGCAGCTCCAGCCGGCGGGCCTCGGTGACCGGCTTGTGCAACTGCGCCGTCACCAACGTGACCACGGCGAGCCTGCCGCGCAGGTCGTGCACGGCCTGCCGCCACAGCTCGGCGGTCGGCGCGCCGGGCACGGCGAATTGCGAATCCATGATGGAACCTTGATGCATCGACGGAAGGCTCCGGGTTTGCTGAAGACGACACCGGCGGTGCAGCCGCCGGCGATTGGCTACTTGGCGCGCGGCGCGACCGAGACCACGACGGCGGCCTTCGCAGCCCCCGTGGCGGGCAGCTCCGGCGCTGCCGGCGCAGGCGCCTTCTTGGGCTTCTTCAGTTCCTTGTTGCCACGTTGACCTTTGGACATGAGTGCTTTCGTTGATTCGGACCGCGTGCAAGCAAAGCGCGTCGCACAAGCTCTTTTAGACGTTCCCTCGCGCCGCAACCGTGCGTTGGCGCACGCAGCAAGCCCGGCGCCTGCCGGTACCTGGCCGCCCGCCGATCGGGCGCGTCTGGTCACGCAGAATGGCGCCCCGGCCATGGACGAGCCTGCTGGTCGCGCCGTGCCCTGCCCCGTCGGCGCCGGGCCTGGCTGGTCGCATCGGCCGGGCGGCGCGGGCGACCGCGGGTCACATTGCGGCCATCCCGACCACGCAGCAAGGACGAAGCATGGACTACCGAGCCCTTTTGAGCATCCCGCTGGCGGCCTTGGCCCTCACCGCCAGTGGTGGCGACGCGCTGCGCCAGCCTGCAGGCTGGATAGCGGGCGCCAGCCACCCCTGGCCGGGCAACACGCATGAGGCGGGCGTCGCCGCCGAGACGGAGAACAGCGGCCAGCGCGCCCTCACCATCAAGGCGCTCGGCGAGCGCAAGGCCGATGAGATCGGCAGCATCAGCCAGCCGCTCTGGGGCTATGCCAATCAGCGCATACGCTTTTCCGCACAGGTGAAGGCGACCGGCGTGGACGGCTGGGCCGGGATCGCCGTCGCCGCGGACGGCATGCCGCTCTTTCTCCTGCCAAGTTCTCCGGAGGCCGCGGCCGACGCCACGGCCCCGCGCGGCGCCGCCGGCTGCCCCGACTGGTGCGAAGTGAGCGTCGTGGCTGACATCCCCGCAGCAGGCAACGGCATGGCCACTGTCGGCCTGGCCCTGATCGGCAACGGCCAGGTCTGGGCACGCGGCTTCAAGCTGGAGACCGTCGGGCCCGAGGTGCCGGTCACTTCGCACCGCTTCGGCGCCGAGGCCGCTGCGGTCATCAAAGCCGACAGGGAGTGGAACGAGTGGCAGATGCGCAACCGGAACCCCACGCCACCGCAAAACCTGTCGTTGCAGTAAGGCGGCCGAGCCGCCCTTGCATCAGAACCCCCTTCAAGGCAAGCCCATATGGACTACCGCACCCTCCTCCTCGCACCGCTGGCCGCCCTCGTGCTCAGCGTCAGCGCCACCACCCCGCTGCGCCTGCCCTCAGGCTGGCTCGAGCACAACACTTTCCTCTTTTCCGAAGCCACGCTGTCGGCCTCGAAGGGCTACGAAATCGGCATCGATCCCGCCAGCGACGCAGCCGGCAGCCCCAGTCTGACGGTCCGCTTCGTGACGCCCACGAAGCCCTGGGTCGTTGACATGGGCGCGGCGCACCAACTCCTGTCCGGCTACGCGGGCCAACGGCTGCGCTTGAGCGGCCAGCTGCGGGCCGACGCCGTGAAGGGATGGGCCGGACTCTTTCTCGGCCGGGGCGCCTGGGGCCAGCTGGACCGGATCGTGGCAGCCGGGCCGGGTGCCGAGGCGCTGCTGCCCGCTGGCACCGCCGTCGCGCCCGACGGGGACTGGCATGAGGTCAGTGTCGTGTTCGACGTGCCAGCCGACGCGGCGCAAACAATCCTCGGCCTCGCCCTGGTCGGGGAGGGCCAGGTCTGGGCGCGGAACCTTCAGTTCCAGGTCGTCGGCGCCGAGGTACCGACAACCCCCACGACGATAGGCGTCGACCTGCAATCGGCGCGGCGCGCCGATGCTGAACACATGGCGCAGATGGCGAAGAAACCACCCTCGCCGCTGCTGAACGCGGCGCTGGATTGAGCCCGGCCATGCCGCGCCCGCCGCTGCACCGCGCCCTCCTACCCGCCTTGCTGTTCTGGGCGACGTTGGCCCTGTTGCACTGGGTCTGGCCCCATGCCCGCTGGCTGGCCCCGGCCGCACAGCTCTGGCTGGCCTACAGCGCCGCGTGGTTCACGCTCAACTGGCGCTGGTGGCCGCTGGCCGTGCCGCTGGCCGCGGCGCTGGGCGCGGCGGCGGGGACGCTGCTGCTGCCGGCCATCGACCTGGTGCATTGGCAGAGCCCGCTGTCGCTGTGGCGGCCCTGGCTGCCGGCCTTCGCCTTCGCGCTGCTGATGCATCTGCCGCTGCGCTGGTGGCGCTGGCGCGAGGAGCAGGCCATTGCGCTGCGGCTGGCCCGCGCCGAGCACACGGCCGCCATGGCCGAGCTGTCGCGCCAGGTCAGCCTGACCGAACTGAAGGCGCTGCAGGCGCAGGTGGAGCCGCACTTCCTGTTCAACGCGCTGGCCAGCCTGCAGCAGCTGATCCGCAGCCAACCGGCCACGGCCGAGCGCTTTCTCGGCGCGCTGCATGACTACCTGCGGCTGGCCCTGCCCTCGCTGCGCGAGCCCATGAGCACGCTGGACCGCGAGTTCGAACTGGCGCGCGCCTACCTCACGGTCATGGCCACGCGGCTGGGCGAGCGCCTGCGCTTCGACCTGCACGCCCAGCCCGGCTGCAATGACCACCCGCTGCCGCCGCTGATGCTGCTGACGCTGGTGGAGAACGCGGTGCGACATGGCATCGAGCCCAAGCCGCAGGGCGGGCGCATCGACCTGGACGCGCGCCGCGAGGGCGAACGCTTCGTGCTCGAGGTGCGCGACGACGGCGTCGGCCTGCAGGCGGCCCCGGCATCGCCCACTCCAGACCAAGGCCTTGGCCTGGCCAACCTGCGTGACCGACTGGCCGGCCTGTACTGCGGATCGGCACGCCTGAGCATCCAGCAGCCCGCCGCCGGCGGCGTCTGCGCGCGCATCGAACTGCCTTGGGAAGAAAAACGGAACGAATGAAGCACCCCACCGCCCTGCTGATCGAAGACGAAACCCTGCCGCGCCAGCGCCTGCGCGAAGGCCTGGCCGAGCTGTGGCCGCAGCTGCGAGTCCTCGGCGAGGCCGAGGACGGCGACCACGGTTTGGCTCTCGTGCTGGAGCTGCGGCCCGACATCGTCTTCGTCGACATCCGCCTGCCCGGGCTGGACGGGCTGCAGCTGGCGCGGCGCATCAAGGGCCTCTGCCACGTGGTCTTCGTCACCGCCTACGACGCGCATGCGCTGACCGCCTTCGACCAGGGCGCGGTGGACTACCTGCTCAAGCCCCTTGCCACGGAACGCCTGCGCGAGACGGTGCAGCGGCTGCAGCAGCGCCTGCAGCTGCCCCCGGTCGAGCTGGCGCGCTGGCTGCAGCAATGGGCGCCGCCCGAGCTGCCGGCCGCCCCAGCGGCCCCGGCCGCGCCGCTGCGCTGGCTGCAGGCCTCGCAGGGCGAGCGGCTGCACCTGGTGATGGTGGCCGACGTGAGCCACTTCCGCAGCGACAACAAGTACACCTGCGCCGTCACGGCCGAGGGCGAGTTCCTGCTGCGCCTGTCGCTGCGCGAACTGCTCGCCCAGCTCGACGCCGAGCAGTTCTGGCAGATCCATCGCGCGGTCGTCGTCAACCTGGCGCAGGTGGCGCGCGTGGAGCGCAGCCTGGGCGGCATGGACGTGCTGCTCAAGGACGGCCGCACACGGCTGCCGGTGAGCCAGAGCTTCCAGCCGCGCTTCAAGCCGATGTGACGGGCGCTCAGCCCGTCTTGTCGCCGCGCAGCCTCTGGGCCGGCCACTGCGCCACCAGCAGCGCTGCGGCCATCAGCCACATCGGCGCGGCCAGCGCGGTGGCAGCGGCCAGCATGCCGAAGCCGGCCGGCATGGCGACCGTGGCGCTGTTGACCGTCAGCATGCGCAGGCCCAGCGCCTGGCCGTGGCGCTCGGACGGCGTCACGCGGTGCAGCATCGCCATGACCATGGGCTGCACCGAGCCGAGCGCGATGCCGAGCAGCGCCGAGCCGCACATCAGCCCTGCGGTGCCCGGCAGCCAGGCGTAGGCGATGAAAGTGAGCATGGCCAGCAGCATGGCCGAGCGCAGTGCCTTGACCTCGTCGATGTCGTCCGCGAAGCGCACGATGGCCAGGCGCACCACGGTGGCAGCCGCCGCGAAGCAGCCCAGCACCAGCCCGATGCTGGCCGCCGACAGTCCGCGCGAATGGCCCACGACGGGCACGACGAAGCTGTGTGCGTCCCAGCAGGCCGACATCACCAGGTTGACCAGGATGAGGCGCCGGAACGCCGGCAGGCGGAACAGCCGCCAGGCCGCCGGCTCGCGGAAGCTCTTGGTGAAGACGGCCGGCGGATGGCGCGGCACCTTCTGCGCCAGCGCCCAGGCCAGCAGGGGCAACCCGGCGGCCAACGCGAAGGCGGCCGTCATGCTGACGTAGTCGATCAGCAGGCCGGCCAGGATGGGCGCGAGCGCGTTGGACATGGCCGGCCCGAGCGCCATCCAGCTGAAGATGCGCTTGAGCTCGCCCGGCTCGTCGGCCATCAGCCCGGCCTCGCGCTGCAGTGCCACCGCCGCCACCGCGACCGCGCCGCCGCACAGCAGGCAGCCGGTGGCGATGGCCCACAGCTGCTGCACGCTCAAGGCCAGCAGCGCGCCGATGCCGGCCATCAGCACGCCGACGCCGACCGGGCGGTGAAAGCCATGCCGGTCCGCCAGCCGGCCGGCCCACAGTGACAGCGCAATGGGCGCCACGGCGAACAGGCTGAGCAGCAACCCCACCGAGGCCTCGCCATAACCGCGGTCCAGCACCCACAGGCTGGCGGTGACGCGGGTGACCGCCATGCAGGCGTGCACGCAGATCATCGTGGCGATCAGCCACGGGAAGACATGGCGCAGGCTCTTGCTCTGGCCTGGCGCCGCGTCGCTCACTCGCTGTCCTCGACGCTCTCGGCCAGGCCCAGCTGCAGCATGCGCTGCGCGGCATCGTCCGGCAGCGCCTCGACGCCCTTGAGCTTGCGCGTCATCGCGCGTGTGCGCACCTCGGCGGCGTCCAGCGTGTTGCCGGCTTCCTCGAGCTTCTTCTTGGCCTTGGCCAGCACGTCGCCGAACTTGCCGAACTCGGTCTTGACGGCGCCCAGCACCTCCCAGACCTCGGCGCTGCGCTTCTCCAGCGCCAGCGTGCGAAAACCCATCTGCAGGCTGGTCAAGGTCGCCAGCAGCGTGGTTGGCCCGCACAGCATGACCTTGAACTCACGCTGCAGGCCCTCCAGCAGGCCGGGGCGGCGCAGCGCCTCCGCATAGAGGCCCTCGGTCGGCACGAAGAGGATGCCGAAGTCGGTGGTGTGCGGCGGGGCGATGTACTTGTCGCGGATGGACCGTGCCTCCAGCCGCAGGCGCGCCTCGATGGCCTTGCCCGCCGCGTCGGCCGCGGGCGCGTCGGCGCGCTCCTGGGCGTCGAGCAGGCGCTCGTAGTCCTCGCGCGGGAACTTGGCGTCGATGGGCAGCCACAGCGGCTTGCCGTCGTCGCGCTGGCCAGGCAGCGAGATCGCGAACTCCACGCGCTCGTTGGAGCCCGGCAGCGTCGCCACGTTGCAGGCGTACTGCTCGGGCGTGAAGACCTGCTCCAGCAGGCCCGCCAGCTGCACCTCGCCGAACACGCCGCGCGTCTTCACGTTGGTCAGCACGCGGTTCAGCGAGCCGACGTCACGCGCCAGGTTCTGCATCTCGCCCAGGCCCTTGTGCACCTGCTCCAGCCGCTCGGCCACCTGCTTGAAGCTCTCGCCCAGGCGCTGCTCCAGCGTCGCGTGCAGCTTCTCGTCGACGGTGGCGCGCATCTGCTCCAGCTTCTTCTCGTTGTCATGCTGGATGCTGGTGAGGCGCTGCTCCACCGTCAGGCGCAGCTCGGCCAGGCGGTGCTCGTTGCTGGTGGACATGGCCTGCAGCTGCTCGCGCATGCCGTCGGCCAGGCGCTGCATGGACTCGGCCTGCGCCTGCATGCTGCGCAGCGCGGCGGCGTCCTGGGCCTCACGCGCGGCCAGCGCCTGCTGCGCGAGGGACTGGTTGCTGCCCTGCAGTCCCTGCGTCAGCACCTGCTGGAACTGAGCCAGGCCCTGCAGCAATTCCTGCCGGGTGGAACTGCCGCTGCGGCCCAGTTCATCGCGGAGTTCGCGCTCCATGCGCTCGTTGCTCTGCAACAGCTCCGGCGGCACGCGGTGCGCTGCCTTTTGGCGAGCCCAGATCAGCAACAGCAGGACAAGGATCAGGGCCAGCAGGCCCAGCAGCAACACGTCGAACAGGCTCATGCGGACGATTGTCGCCGCGGCAGCAATCCCCGCGCCGCCACTGCGCCACTGATTCAGAGCGCCTTGAACAGGTGGTGATACGGCGTCGACACCTTCAATCGCTCAGGCCGCCCCTTGATCTCCAACGCCAGCGATTCGCCCGCACGGTGCACGCCGTGCACATGGCGACGGTTGACCACCACGCTGCGGTGGACCTGCATGAAGCGCGCCGGGCCCAGCCGCTCCAGCAACTCCTTCAGTGACAGACGGACCAGCCCGTCGCAGTCCGCGGCCACGACGCGCGTGTACTTGCTGTCGGACTCGAAGTACTGCACGTCGTCCACGTGCAGCAACCGCACCTGGCTGCCCACGGCCACCTGCAGCCAGTCGTCGCCCGGGCTCGTGGGTGAAGAGGTCAGCGCCTCGCGCAGCCGCGCCACCGTCTTGGCCAGCCGTGGCAGCTCGACGGGCTTGAGCACATAGTCCACCGCCTGCGCCTCGAAGGCCTCCACCGCATGCGCGTCATAGGCCGTCACGAAGACGACGCGTGTGTTGACACCCTGCAGCGCGTCGGCCACCTGCAGGCCGGTCAAGCCCGGCATGCGGATGTCCAGGAAGGCCAGCTGCGGCCGCAGCCGCTGGATGGCCTGCAGCGCCTGGATGCCGTCCGCGCATTCCTGCAGCAGCCGCAGCTCCGGCCACAGCTGCGTCAGGCGCTCGCGCAACGCCGCACGCATGAAGGGCTCGTCGTCGGCCAGGATGGCGGTCGGGGCGCCGTCGTCGGTCATGGCTTCTCCAGCGGCACGACCACGCTGGCGAGCACGCCGCCGTCCGTCATTGGTGAGACGGACAGCCGTGCGCGCCCGCCATGGATGCCCTGCAGGCGCTCACGGATGTTGTGCAGGCCCGTGCCGCCGCCCTGCGTCGCCGCGCCGCCCAGGCCCACGCCGTTGTCCTGCACGCTGACGTGCAGCTCAGCACCCACCTGCCGCGCGAACACGCGGATGCGCACCGGCCCGGGCTTGGGTTCCACGCCATGCTTGATGGCGTTCTCCACCAGCGTCTGCACCACCAGCGGCGGGAACTCGATGTCCGCCAGCGCCTGCGGCAGGTCGACATCCACATCCAGCCGACCGCCCATGCGCAGCCGAGCGATCTGCAGGTAGGCATCGGTCAGCTCGAACTCGCGGCCCAGCGTGGACGAGAACTGCCGCATCGACGGCATGGCCAGCCGCAGGTAGCGGGTCAGCTGGTTGAGCAGGAAGTCCGCCGCTGCCGGGTCGCTCTTCAGCAGGTACTGCACCGTGGCCAGGGTGTTGAACAGGAAGTGCGGCTCGATCTGAGCCTGCAGCACGGCCAGCCGGGCTTCGGCCAGGCACCGGGCCATGTCGGAGGTTTCGGCGCGCTGGTCGGCCTGCTCTACGCGCGATTGCCATTTCAGCGTCGTGCGATGACGGTGCACCAGGGACAGCAGATACAACGGACCTGCGCCCAGGGCAACGGCAAAGTGCAGTGGACGCAGCAGGCCCGGATGACGATGTTCGAGCGCCCACAACACGACTCCACATGCCATCTCCGCCACCAGAAGTGCGGGCAGCCACTGGGCCAGCGCCCGCCGAACGCTCGGCCTGTCGCCCTCAGTTCGCGCAAGCCACCAGCTCGCAGCCTCGATAGGCAAGGTGGCCGACACGACAAATACGGCCATCAGTTGGAAATTCGGCTTGCCGGGGGCCAGTCCAGGCTGGCCCAGCGGCCACAAGCCAGCCAGCAACGCACCGGCGTACACGACCAACAGCGCGATCAGGTTGCTCGGCCGTCGGTAGGCGACGAACAACGACGCATTGGCATTGGTCCAGTTGAAGGCAGTCGACGCATACGCGGCGAACGCCGCCAAAAAGAACAGGCCCGCTTCGCTCCAGCGCGGATCGATCCTCCCCAACAGGGCGTTGGCCAGCGCCAGCACCACGAAGATCGGAACCAGGAACCAGCCCGGGTTACGGCGGCGAGCCTGTTCATGGCTTCGATCAGGCCCCTGGCTGCTTATTGCGTCCTGCACAGTCATTTCTCCAGCAGCGCAGCCGCCCATTGCGGCTCACTGGGACGCAGCATCCCGGTTCGACCGCGCTGCCGCTGCACTGGCGTGACGAATGAAGCCCCTCTGCGACGAACGCCGCTCAGGGAGCGACCAGCCCCGCCACCGCCTTGGGCAGTTCGGCTTCGATCAAGGCCTCCAGCGCCTTGACGCGCTGTTCGGCGGTCGTCGCGGCCCAGGGGTTGGCGCCGGCCTCGGCGGCCACGGGCAGGCGGCTGGCGACAGCGAGGGACTGCTCGCGCCGGAGCTTGAGGTCGCTCAGGTCGATCAGCGCCACGCGGATGGACACATAGGGCGCGAACACCGGCTGGCCCTGCTGGCCGTCGAAGCCGATCTGCGCGCTGGGGCGCTGGTCGAGCACGAAGCCCGGGCCTTCCAGCGTGGTGAGGATGCGCGCGGGCAGCGCGTTAGCCAAGGCCGGCTCCTGGCGGCTGCGCGTGACGAGCAGCAGCTTGGCTGCACCGCTCTGGCGCACCGCGTCGCCGAGCTTGCCGGGCAGCGCCAGCCGGCCGTCGACGAAGAGGTTGGCCGGGTCTCCGAAAAGGCTGCGCGTGGATGAGGTGTAGAGCTTGACCTCGCGCTTGTCGCCGCCTGCCTTGACGGCCTCGTTGAGCGCCTGCAGCACCGCGTTGTCCAGCCCGCCGGCCGGCGTGGCGGTCCACTCGCCGCTTTGCGGTGTGTCGCCGCGCGCCGGCGTCAGGTGGATGAGCTGCACGCTGTCACCGAGCAGGGACAGGGCCGCGAACTTGTTGGGGTCGCGGGGCGTCTTGTCCTCCGCGGCGGGCGTCGGCGCGGGCGGCGGCGGCGGCTTGTTCTTGACGGACTGGCCGAGGGCCAGGGCGGGCAGCAGGGCCAGGACGTACAGCAGGGGCTTCATTGCAGGGGCAGGATTTCCGGGTTCAGCGGGGTCGGGGGCGTCGCGCCGGTCAGTGCAGCAACGAGGTTATCGGCGGCCAGGTCGGCCATGGCCAGGCGGGTCGGCATGGTGGCGCTGGCGATGTGCGGCGTCAGCACGACGTTGGGCAGCGGCAGCAGCGCCGGGTTGACGCGCGGCTCGCCTTCGAAGACGTCCAGGCCCGCGGCGGCGATGCGGTGCTCGCGCAGCGCCGCGGCCAGTGCGTCCTCGTCGACGATGCCGCCGCGGGCGATGTTGACCAGCGTCGCGGTCGGCTTCATCAGCGCGATCTCGGCGGCGCCGATGCAGTGGTGCGAGGCGGCCGAGTACGGCAGCACGAGGATGAGGTGGTCGGCCTCGCGCAGCAGTTCGTCCTTGGACAGGTAGCGCGCAGCCAGCTGGCTCTCGGTCTCGGCCGGCAGCCGCGAGCGGTTGTGATAGATCACCTTCATGCCGAAGCCGGAGTGGCCGCGGCGCGCGATGGCTTGGCCGATGCGGCCCATGCCGAGGATGCCGAGCGTCGTGCCGTGCACGTCAGCGCCGGCCAGGAAGTCCCAGGACCAGCTCTCCCAGCGACCGTCGCGCAGTAGGCGTTCGCCTTCACTCATGCGCCGCGCGGTGGCCATCAGCAGCGCGAAGCCGAAGTCCGCCGTCGTCTCGGTCAGCACGTCAGGCGTGTTGGTGACAAGCACGCGGCGCGCGGTGCAGGCGGGCAGGTCGATGTGGTTGTAGCCCACGCTCATCGTGGAGATGACACGCAGCTCGGGGCAGGCATCGAGCAGTTCGCCGGTGATGCGCACGGTGCCGGTGATGTAGGCGCCGGCCTTGCCCTGTAGGCGGGCGCGCAGTTCGTCGGGCGTCAGCACGGTGTCGCCCGGCACGGTGTCCAGCTCGAAATGCCGCGAGAGCTTGTCGATCACCGCCGCCGGCACGCGGCGCGCCACGAGAACCTTGGGTCTTTTCGTCACATCCATATCCACGTCACCAACAGCAAAAGCGGCAGCATCACCGCGGACGACCACAGCAGGTAGCCACCGAAGCTGGGCATCTTCACGCCGCGCTCCTCGGCAATCGCCTTGACCATGAAGTTGGGCGCGTTGCCGATATAGGTCATCGCGCCCATGAAGACACTGCCGCCGGAGATGGCCGCCAGCACCAGGGCGCCCTCGCCCATCAGCTGCTGCGCGTTGCCGCCGGCGAGGTTGAAGAAGGCAAGGTAGGTGGGCGCGTTGTCGAGCACCGCCGACAGGCCGCCCGTCAGCCAGAAGTAGGCCGCCGGCGACGGCTGCCCGTCCGGGCCGGTGAGCAGGGCCGCCACCGGCGCGAACACGCCGGCCGGGCCGGCCTTGAGCATCGCGATGACGGGCACCATCGTCAGGAAGATGGCGATGAAGAGCTTGGCGACCTCCTGCATCGGCGCCCAGGAGAACTGGTTCTTCTCGCGCACGCCGGCCGGCGTGAGCCACAGCGAGGCGGCGGTCACGCCGACGAGGCCGATGTCGCGCACCAGGGCCTGCAGCGGCAGCGGCGTGCCCCAGAGGTCGAAGACGATGCCGGGCTTCCAGGTGCCGCTCATCAGCACCAGGCCGATGGCCACCGCCAGCGGCAGCAGGTTGATGGCGCCCTCCAGGCCCAGCCGCGGCGCGTCGGGCGTCGGGTCGGCGGGCGTGATGCCTTCCTTGCGATACAGCCAGCTGTCGACGACCCAGAAGACCGCCAGCAGTGCGGCGATCAGGAACAGCGTCTCGCCCCACAGCTGGCCGGCCGTCCAGAAGAAGCTGACGCCTTGCAGGAAGCCGAGGAACAGTGGCGGGTCGCCCAGCGGCGTCAGCGACCCGCCGACGTTGCTGACGATGAAGATGAAGAAGACGACGACGTGCGCGTTGTGGCGGCGGTTGTCGTTGGCGCGGATCAGCGGGCGGATCAGCAGCATGGACGCGCCGGTCGTGCCCATGAGGCTGGCCAGCGCCGCGCCCAGCAGCATCAGGCCGGCGTTCAGCGCCGGGCTGCCGTGCAGGTTGCCGCGGATGAAGATGCCGCCGGCGGTCGTGTACAGCGCGCCGAGCAGGATGGTGAACGGCAGGTATTCCTCGACCAGCGTGTGCACCAGCATGTGGCCGGTCTCCCCGGCGCCGAAGGCCAGCGTGAAAGGCACCAGCAACGCCACCGTCCAGGCCGCGGCGATCTTGCCGAAATGGTGGTGCCAGAAGGCCGGTGCCGCCAGCGGCATTACGGCGATGGACAGCAGCAGCCCGGCGAACGGCGCCGCCCAGGCCAGGTCCAATGCAGACCCCTGCAGCGCCATCAGTCCTCCAGGAAGCGGGTGAACTCGGCCACGGGCGCACGCTCGGTGACGAGGCTGTTCTCGACCGCCGCCGGGTCGGCGTAACCCAGCGACATGCCGCACACCAGCATCTGCTCGGGCGCCAGCTGCAGCTCATCGGCGATCAGCCGGTGGAACTGCGTGAACGCGGCCTGCGGGCAGGTGTGCAGGCCGCGCGCGCGGGCGGCGACCATGATGTTCTGCAGGAACATGCCGTAATCCAGCCAGGAGCCCTGCTGCATGACGCGGTCGATGGTGAAGAACATCCCCACCGGCGCGTCGAAAAAGATGAAGTTGCGCCCATGCTGGTGCTGCATGCGCGCCTTGTCGGTCTTGGCGATGCCCAGCAGGCCGTACAGGTCCCAGCCGACCTTGCGGCGGCGGTCGATGTAGGGGCTGCGCCATTCGGTGGGGTAGTAGGCGTACTCCTCCTTGTGGGCGGCGTTCTGCTCGGGGTCGAGGTAGGCGGCCTGGATGCGCCCGCCGATGCGCTGGAGCGCGGCACCGGTCAGCACATGGACCTGCCAGGGCTGGGTGTTGGTGCCCGACGGCGCGTGGGAGGCGACTTCGAGGATGTCCTCAATGGTCTGGCGCGGCACGGGCGTGGGCAGGAAGGCGCGCAGCGAGTGCCGGGTCTTGATGGCGGCGTCGACGGCGGCGGTCTGCTCGAGTGTGGGCATGTCGAAACGGCTCATGGCGTGAGGCCCTTCAGGGCTTGGAGGTAGGCGGACGGCAGCTCCGCCACCGGGCGGCGGCTGTGCCGGTCGACGTAGACATGCACGAAATGACCTCGCGCCGCGCAGCCGGCGGCGCCTTCGGCGAACAGGCCGATCTCGTAGCGCACGCTGGAGCGGCCCTGTTGTGCGACGCGCACGCCGGCCTCGATGCGCTGCGGGAAGGCCAGCGACTCGAAGAAGTTGCAGTGGGTCTCCACGACCAGGCCGATGACTTCGCCGCCGTGGATGTCCAGCGCGCCGGCCTCGATCAGCAGGCTGTTCACGGCGGTGTCGAAGAGGCTGTAGTAGACGACGTTGTTCAGGTGCCCGTATGCATCGTTGTCCATCCACCGGGTGGTCAGCGGCACGAAGCGGGCGTAGGCTTCGCGGGTATCGGGCTGGGGGCGGGTCGTCATGCGGCCATTCTTCCATGCGCCCCGGCGCCCCCCGGCTTTACGAGGCGAATGCGGCATATGCACTTGCCCAATCAGAGATTCCGGAGAAAACTGCCCCGCGGCCTTGAGTTTCGTCTGAGGCTTGTTTCCCAACGTCCCCAAGGAGCATTCGCATGAACCGATTCCCAGTGGCAGGTCTTGCCATCGCCCTGGCCGCCCTCGTCGGCACGCCGCTTGCGCTGGCCGACAACGCGACCAAGGAAGACGCGGTCGCGACCGTCAAGAAGGGCGTGGCCTACATCAAGGCCAACGGCCGCGACAAGGCCTATGCCGAGATCACGGCCAAGAACCCGATGTTCGTCAAGAGCGACCTCTACCTCGTCGTCTACGGCATGGACGGCAAATGCCTGGCCCATGGCGCCAACGAGAAGCAGGTCGGCCGCGACCTGATCGACCTGAAGGACATCGATGGCAAGGCCTTCGTGCGCGAGCGCGTCGAGCTGGGCAAGACCAAGCCCAACGGCTTCTGGCAGGACTACAAGTTCACCAACCCGGCAACGAAGAAGATCGAACCCAAGCAGATGTACTGCGAGCGGCTGGACGACACGCTCGTCTGCGGCGGCATCTACAAGTAGTCATCCGGCGGATGACGGGCCACCTTCCATGCCGCCGACTGGCTTCGCCAGCGGCCTCTTCCGGAGTGCGACCATGAAGCTGGCCGCGAAGATGCTGTTGCCGCCGATGGCGGCGCTGGCGGTCGTCCTGGCGATCGGGCTGGGCGGCAACATGCTGTCGCTGCGCGAGGTCGTCAAGGCCAACGAGGCCGACCAGCAGCGCAACGAAGTCTTCATGACCATGGTGTCGGTGCAGACCCAGGTGGGCGAGATGCACGGCGGCGTCTTTCGCACCATCGCGCTGATCGCCTCGCTGGATGAGGCCAAGGTCAAGTCGCTGCGCGGCCAGTTGAAGGCCCAGGTCGACGGCCTGTCGCGCACGCTGGGCACGCTGTCCGACATGCCCGGCACGCCGGCCGGCACCGAGGCTCTCGTCAAATCCGCCCTGCCCTTGCTGCAGGCCTACCTCAACAAGGCCGACGGCGCCATCGACCTGGCCTCGGTGGACCCCAACACCGGCGTCGCCGCGATGCAGGACGCCGAGGCGCGCTACAAGGAGTTGGCGGCGCTGATCGGCAAGGTCGTGCAAGGCATGGGCGGCGAGCAGCAGGCCGCCGCGGCGGCGCAGCAGGCCGAGGCGCGCCGACGTGCCTGGATCATTGCCCTGGTCTCGCTGCTGGCTGCCGGCGCTGGCATGGGCATGCTGCTGGTCAACCAGCGCAAGATCACCGCGGACGTGAACGCCTCGCTGTCGCTGGCCGAATCGGTGGCCGCGGGCGACTTGACGCAGCGCGCCGCGCCGCGGGGCGAAGACGAGCTGGCCGGCCTGATGCGCTCGCTCAACCAGATGTGCGAGCAGCTCGGCCAGTCGGTCGGCGACGTCATGCTGGTGGCCGACTCCATCCGCACCGCGTCGGCCGAGATCGCCTCGGGCAACCAGGACCTGAGCACCCGCACGGAGCAGACGGCCTCCAGCCTGGAGATCACCAGCTCGTCGATGGGGCAGCTGACCGGCACCGTGCGCCAGAGCGCCGACAACGCGCAGACGGCAAACCAACTCGCCAGCAATGCGGCCACCGTGGCCCACCGCGGCGGCAGCGTGGTGCAGCAGGTGGTGGACACGATGACCGACATCGCGGCCTCCAGCAAGCGCATCGCCGACATCATCGGCGTCATCGACGACATCGCCTTCCAGACCAACATCCTGGCGCTCAACGCCGCGGTCGAGGCGGCGCGCGCCGGTGAGCAGGGCCGCGGCTTCGCGGTCGTGGCCGGCGAGGTGCGCAGCCTCGCCGGGCGCAGCGCGGCGGCGGCCAAGGAGATCAAGACGCTGATCGGCGCCAGCGTCGAGCGCGTCGAATCCGGCACCCGCCTCGTGCGCGATGCCGGCTCGACCATGGGCGAGATCGTCGGCGCCGTGCAGCGCGTGACCGACATCATGGGCGAGATCAGCACCAGCGCCGCAGCTCAGAGCCGCGGCATCGACGAGGTCACCCAGGCGGTGACCCAGGTCGACGACATGACGCAGCAGAACGCCGCCCTCGTCGAGGAAAGCGCCGCGGCGGCCGAGTCGCTGCGCGAACAGGCCCAGCGCCTGGCCCAGGTCGTCAGCCAGTTCCGCGTTCGCTGACCCAGCTCGCCCAGCTTTCGGCGGCCAGGTTCAGCGTGTTGACCTGCACGGCGACCGTCGTCGCCAGGTCGTGGCCATAGCCGCCGGCCATGCTGAGCGCGACGGGAACGCGGTGCTCGCGCAGTGCCGCCAGCACGCGGCGGTCGCGCTCGGCCAGGCCGTCGTAAGTGAGCTTCAGCCGCCCGAGGCGGTCGGCCTCGTGCGGGTCGGCCCCCGCCAGGTAGAAGGCCAGGCCTGGCTCGCAGCGCTGCCAGACTTCGGCCAGCGCCCGGTCCAGCGCAGCCAGATAGTCGGCATCGCCGCAGCCGTCGGGCAGTTCCACGTCCAGGTCGCTCGCCTCCTTGCGGAACGGGAAGTTGCGTGCGCCATGCATGGAGAAGGTGAACACCGTGTCGTCGTCACGGAAGATGGCCGCCGTGCCGTTGCCCTGGTGCACGTCGAGGTCGATGACGAGGATGCGCAGCAGGCTGCGGCGGGTCCTGGCCCATTCGGCCTGCATCAGCCGTGCGGCCACGGCCACGTCGTTGAAGACGCAATAGCCCGAGCCCTTGTCGGCATAGGCGTGGTGGGTGCCGCCGGCCATGTTGGCGGCCACGCCTTCCTGCAGCGCGGCGCGGGCGGCGGCGATGCTGGCGCCAACGGAGTGCCTGGAGCGGGCTGCCATCGACGGGCTCCACGGGAAGCCGATCTCGCGCTGCTGGGCGGCGCCGAGATGGCCATGGGTAACGGCGTCGACATAGTCCGGCGTGTGCGCCAGCGCCAGCTCGCCCTCGGTCGCGGCGGGCGCCGCTGCCATCCTGAGCAGCCCCGGCTCGCGCTCGAAGTGCTCGCGCAGCAGCCGGTACTTGGACTGCGGGAAACGGTGCCCCGGCGGCAGCGCCAGGCTGTGGGCGTCGGAATGAAAGGCGAGCATGGCACGACGATATCCGCCCGCCTGTCACATCCCGATACCCCCTAGTTTTGCTGCGCTGCACAAAAAGCTCTTGCAATCCCTGGGTAAGCCCCTATCATTCAGGTCATGTTGCAGTGCAGCAAAAGAAGCACAGCAAACGGTTCAACCATCAATCGGAGTCCTACCTATGCTGACCGCTGAACAAGTCCTCGCCGCCCACAAGGCCAACCTCGAAACCCTCTTCGGCCTGACGAACAAGGCGTTTGAAGGCGTTGAAAAGCTCGTCGAGCTGAACCTGCAAGTCGCCAAGACGGCGCTGAGCGAAGCCGCTGACACGACCGCCGCCGCGCTGTCCGTCAAGGACGCCCAGGAACTGCTGGCCCTGCAAGCCGCGCTGCTGCAGCCGACCGCCGAGAAGGCCGCTTCCTACAGCCGCCACCTCTACGACATCGCCTCCAGCACCGGCGCCGAAGTGGCCAAGGCCGCTGAAAGCCAGTTCGCCGACGCGCAGCAGAAGTTCTCGGCCCTGGTGGACAACGCCGCCAAGAACGCCCCGGCCGGCACCGAGAACGCCGTCGCGCTGGTGAAGTCCGCCGTCGCCACCGCGAACAACGCGTTCGAGTCGGTGCAGAAGGCCACCAAGCAAGCCGTCGAAGTGGCCGAAGCCAACTTCCAGGCTGCCACCACGCAGGCCGTCAAGGCCTCGCAGACGGCGACCCGCGCCGGCAAGCGCGCGGCCTGATCCTCGGATCCCCGCTGAACAAGGCCCGGTGCACCGCACCGGGCCTTTTTTCATGGGCGCCGCCAGGGCCGGCGAGCGAGCCGCTGCGTTCCCGTCCTACAGCGGCACGCCGCGCCCGCGGCCAGACTCGCCGCATGCTAGACCGCGTTCTCACAGCCCTTGCCCCGCTGGGCCGGGTGCTGAAGTTGACGGCCGATGGCTTCATCGACAACCGCGGCCCGCGCATGGGCGCGGCGCTCGCCTACTACACGCTGTTCTCGTTGGCGCCGCTGCTGCTGATCGTGGTCTCGGTGGCCGGCCTGGTGTGGGGCGGCGACGCGGTGCGCGGCGAGTTGGTCGAGCAGTTGCAAGCCCTGCTCGGCGCCACGGCCGCCACCACCATCGAGCAGATGCTCAGGAGCGTCGCCTGGCCGGCGGGCGGCTGGCTCAGCACGCTGGTCGGCCTGGCGCTGATGTTGATCGGCGCCACCACCGTGTTCGCCGAACTCCAGGACGCGCTGGACACCATCTGGCAGGTGCCGGCCCGGCCGGTGCAGGGCTGGTGGGCCTGGCTGCGCGCGCGGCTGCTGAGCTTCGGCCTCATCCTGGGTCTGAGCTTCCTGCTGCTCGTGTCGCTGCTGCTTGGCGCCGTGCTGTCGGCCGCCGAGATCTGGTGGAAGCCCTGGTTCGGCGACTGGCTCTATGTCGCGGCCGTCGCCAACACGGTCATCAGCCAGGGCCTGGTCGTCGCCGTGTTCGCGCTGATCTTCAAGTGGATGCCGCGCGCCCGCATCGCCTGGCGGGACGTGCTGCTGGGCGCCCTCGTCACCGCCGGGCTGTTCGAACTCGGCCGGCGCGTCATCGGCGCTTACCTGCAGGGCAGCGGCGTGGCCTCGGGCTTCGGTGCGGCGGCGTCGGTCGTGGCGCTGCTGGTGTGGGTCTATTTCTCCGCGCAGATCCTGCTGATCGGCGCGGAATTCACCTGGGCCTATGCGCGCGTGCTGGGGTCCCGCCGAGAGCCGACGGCCTCGGCGGCTCGGGCACACTTGCAGCCCGAATACGCCCACCCGACGCGATGATGACGACCACCGACGACGGCCTCCAGCTCCACACGCGCCACTGGCCCGCCACCGCGGCCGGGCGCGGCCAGCTCCTCATCGTGCACGGCCTGGGCGAGCACAGCGAGCGCTATGCCCATGTCGCCGCCGCGCTGAACGCCAAGGGCTGGGACGTGCACGGCTGGGACCACCGCGGCCATGGCCGCAGCGAAGGCCCGCGCGGCGACATCCCTGACCACGGCGCGCTGCTGCGCGACACCGCCCGCGTCATCGACGCCGTGCGGCGGCCCGGCGGCCCCTTCGTGCTGCTGGGCCACAGCCTGGGCGGCGTCATTGCGGGGCGCTTCGCCGCGGAGGCGCTGTCCGCCCGCCCGGCTGCCTGGAGCCGGCCGCTGGACGGCCTGGTGCTGTCATCGCCTGCATTCAACCCCGGCCTGTCGGGCCTGCAGACGCTGGCGCTGGCCGTCGCCGAGAAGCTGGCGCCGGGTCTGGCCGTGGGCAACGGCCTCAAGCCCGAGTGGATCAGCCGCGACCCTGCCGTCGTCAGCGCGTATGCCAGCGACCCGCTGGTGCACGACCGCATCACGGCTCGGTTGACGCGCTTCATCGTCGATGCGGGCGAGCGTGTCATCGCCGATGCGCCGCGCTGGCGGCTGCGCACCCTGCTGATGTGGGCCGCCGATGACCGCTGCGTCGCGCCGCGTGGCAGCGAGGCCTTCGCGGCTGCGGCGCCAGCAAACGTCGTCGCGACCCGGCCCTGGCCGGGGCTGTATCACGAGATCTTCAACGAGCCCGAGAAGGCCAACGTCCTCGGCGTGCTGACGGACTGGTTGAACCGCTGACCCGCTGCAAGGCGGCATCGGCTAACGCGCCGAGATGATCTCGTCCAGCCGGTCGACCACCAGTTCCAGCCGCAGCAGCGGGTTGTCCATCTCCATCAGCCGCTGGCGGTCGTCAAGCGGCATGGGCAGCAGCTCGGCCCAGCGGTTGGCCAGCCAGCCGGCGTCGTCCCATTGATAGGGCGGCTGTACGGGCAGGTCGTCCGCCGGCGCGCGTTCGCGCCAGCCCGCCAGCAGGTCTTGCAGCTCATCAGCGGCCAGCTCCAGGTCCTCTGGCACCGGCACGCCGGCCGGGTCGTCGGGCAGCAGTTCCAGCTTGCCGACCCACAGGCCGTGGCTCAGGCAGCGCGAGGACTGCAGCCTGAAGCGCTGCGTGCCGCGCGCTCGGAGGTGGATCAGGCCGGGCTGGTCCTGCTCGAAATGCTCGATGCGGGCGAGCGTGCCGATGTCGTGGAAGGCCTCGCGCAGGAAGCCCTCGCCCTCGCGCTGCCGCACCTCCTGGCCCTCGGTCAGCGCCACGACGCCGAAGGCCTGGCCCTGCGCAAGGCAGCGCTGCACCATGTCGAGGTAGCGCGGCTCGAAGATCCGCAGCGGCAGGCGGCCGCCGGGGAAGAGCACCGAGCTCAGCGGGAAGAGCGGGATCTCGGTTTCCATGCCGAGGCTACCTGGTCTTCTCGGCGACGCGCTGGCGCAGCAGCGGCAGCATGGCCTGCGCGGCGTCGCGGCCGGCCTGGATGGCGCGGCGGCGGGCAGTGAAGTCGGCGCTGCTGACGCCGTCCAGCCGCGGGCGGATGACCGCATCGGCCTCGCGCAGCTCGAAGGTGTTGATGCTGCGGCCCATAATGGCAAAGGTCTGCATCAGCATGCGGAATGCGTCGCCCGGCGGGTCCTTCTCGGGCGGCGAGGTGATGTCGACCGCGATGACCAGCTGCGCGCCCATCTCGCGCGCGAAGCGCACCGGCACCGGCGACACCAGGCCGCCGTCGACGTATTCGCGCTGGCCGATGCGCACCGGCTGGAACACGGCGGGCACGGCGCTGGAGGCACGCACCGCCGTGCCGGTGTCGCCGCTGCGGAACAGGATGGCCGAGCCGTCCGACAGGTCCGTGGCGACGATGCCCAGCGGCAGCGCCATCTGCTCGATGCCCTTGCCGCCGGTCTTGTCGCGGATGAAGCGCGCCAGCGCCTCGCCGCGGATCAGCCCGCGCAGCGGGAACGACCAGTCGGTGATGCCGCCTTCGTCCATGCCTTCGGCCAGCGTCTGCATCTCCTTGCCGCCCTTGCCCGAGGCATAGAGCGCAGCGACCAGGCTGCCGGCCGAGGTGCCGGCGACGAGGTCGACCTTGATGCCGTTCTCCTCCAGCACCTGGATGACGCCGATGTGCGCAAAGCCCCGCGCCGCGCCGCCGCCCAGCGCCAGCCCGATGCGCGGCGGCTTGGGCGGGGGCTTGACGACGGCGATGGGGTCAGGCGTCGGCACGACGATCGGCGCAGGTGGCTGCGTCGGGCCGAAGGCACAGGCCGACAGGGCCAGCACGAGAGCAAGGGAAGCGAGGCGGCGGAACATAGCGCGCATCATCTCAGCAGCGCGCATACATCTTGCGGGCCGAGCGCCGGGCCGCTCCCAAGCCGGCCTGCCTTCGGCGATGTGATCGCGGCTCAATGCCGAGGGCATCGCCGTCCCCGCGGGGGACCGGCTGGGCTCGCCCGCGTCCAGCGAGCGAGACTGGACGAGGGACTCCCACACTTTCAGCCGAGTTTGTAGCTCTGCAAGTGGATGCTGGTCTCGGTGCCGGCGATGCCCTTGATGAGGCGCACCCGCTCCAGCACGTCGGCCAGCTCCTGCAGGCTGGAACTGCGGATCTCGGCCAGCAGGTCCCAGCGGCCATTGGTGTCGAACAGGCCGGTGATGCCGGGCTCGCCCAGCAGCATGGCCACGACCTCGCGCGTGCGGTTGCCTTCGACGGTGATGCTCATCCAGGCGGTGATCTGGTCCGGCATCGAGTCGGGCCGCAGCCGCACCGTGTAGCCGGTGATGACGCCGCTGTCCTCGAGCCTGGCGATGCGGTTGGTGACGGTGCCGCGCGAGACCTGGAGCTTGGCGGCCAGCGTCGCGACGCTGGCCCGGGCGTTGGCGCGCAACAGCGCGAGAAGTTGTTGATCCAGGGCATCCATTGAGCAGATCGTCAATTTCCATTGCCATTTTGTCAAATGGCCGTGCATTTCTGGTCAGGAGTTGATCTTCTGTTTTGCAAGCCGGCTCGCAAGAATGGCCCAACCCCAGGAGACCGACATGACCACCACCCTGCTGACCACCCAGGACGTCGCCCGCCTCGTGCAGCGCGTGGGACTTCCCGATTTACTACGCCGCCTCGTCGCCTATCTCGAAGCCGACTACCTGCGCTGGGCCGAGTTCGACAAGACGCCCCGCGTCGCGGCCCATTCGCCGGACGGCGTGATCGAGCTGATGCCCATCGCCGACGCCAGCCTCTACAGCTTCAAGTACGTCAACGGCCACCCTAGAAACTTCCGCCACGGCCTGCCCACCGTCATGGCTTTCGGCGTGCTGGCCGACGTGGCCACCGGCGCCCCCGCGCTGCTCTCCGAGCTGACGCTGACCACCGCGATGCGCACCGCCGCCACCTCCGTCATGGTCGCCAAGCGCCTGGCCCGCCCGGACAGCCGCGTGATGGCCTTGATCGGCAACGGCGCGCAGAGCGAGTTCCAGGCCCTGGCCTTCCATCACCTGCTAGGCATCCGCGAGCTGCGCCTGTACGACATCGACCGCGCCGCGACGGCCAAGCTGGTGGCCCACCTCAAAGACACGCCGGGCCTGACGCTGACCGTCTGCGCGTCCACCGCCGAGGCCGTGAAGGGCGCCGACATCATCACCACCGTGACGGCCGACAAGACCAACGCGACCATCCTCACGCCCGACATGATCGAGCCGGGCCAGCACATCAATGGCGTGGGCGGCGACTGCCCCGGCAAGACCGAGCTGCACCGCGACGTGCTGGCCCAGGCCCGCGTCGTCGTCGAGTACGAGCCGCAGAGCCGCATCGAAGGCGACGTGCAACAGATGCCGGCCGACTTCCCCGTCACCGAGTTCTGGCGCATGCTGGCCGGCCAAGCGCCTGGCCGCGAGTCCCGCGAGCAGGTCACGGTGTTCGACTCGGTCGGCTTCGCATTGGAGGACTTCTCCGCGCTGCGCTTGCTGGCCGACCTGAGCCAGCAGCTGGGGCTGGGCTCGCCGCTGGACCTGATCCCGCGCATGGCCGACCCCAAGGACTTGTTCGGCGAACTGCACCTGAGCCACCAACTTCAGGTGGCCTGAGGCTGCGGCTTAGCGCGTCAACACCATCGACAGGAACGCGCGGTTGGGGCCGTTGGACAGCTTGAAGAAGAGCTTGTTGCGGCCTTTGTTGAAGTGCAGCACACGCTTGCCCTCGGTGCGGTTGTAGTCGCGCAGGTAGCCCGCGTCCCGGTTGAAGATGGCGTCGAAGTACGTCGCCTTGTTGACATTGCCACCCTTCCACACCATGCGGTCGTTCAGGTAGACCTGGACGTCATCGTCGGCGCCGATCCACGCCGTCAAGTCGCAGGCCTCGTCGACGAAGACCTCGGTGTAGCCGTAATAGACCGAATCCTCGACCTGATCGGGCGGCTCGAACGGATAGCGTGGCTCCGTCACGTAGCGCCACTTGAGCAGACGCTTGTCCTTGCCGTAGTACACGGCGTCCAGCAGCACCGCCTTCTCGGGCGGGTAGGCGGGGTTGTCGAACATGCCGGCCGCGTGCCGGCCGGCAAACGGTCCGATCACATACCAGCTGTTCAGGTAGACACGGTTGGCGTACTCCCCGCCCGCGCCGAGCATGCGCCCGTGTCCGCGCACCAGGCTGCCGGCATCGACCGGCGGGATCTGGCCCTGACCGCGGTCGAAGATCTGGGTGCTCCCGCCGGCGTAGGACCTCGATCGCATCGCCTTGTCCTTGCGCTCATCGCCGCCGATGAAGTCGGCGATCTCGGCTTGCACTGAAGCGTCCGTGCCGCGTTCCTTGCCGGGCCGTGCTGCCGGCTTGCCGGCCGCGCCTTCGCCGCTTTCGCCTGCGCCTGCATTCTTGCCTTCGACCGGCACGCCGTTCGCCTTGGCTTCCAGGCGTTGCTGGCGCTTGGCCAGCGTGGCCCGCGCCTTGGCTTCGAGCGCGGCGACTTCGCTGTCCGCCATATCCTGGGTGATGGACACCTGCGCACTGCCGTCCGCCTTGCCTGCGGCGGCTTGCGCCTCGCTCGCCTTCGCCCCAACGTCCTGCATGGGTTTGGCCGGCATGCCGCCCTCGTTGGGTTCAGGCGCCTGGGGCGCGGCAACCGGTGGCGGCTCGGTCGCTGGCGGCGGCTTGGGCACACCGGTCAGTTGCGCCAATTCGTCGGCTTTGATCTCCTTGTCGAGCGCGTCGATGGCCTTGGACAGTTCACGCGCCTGCTCCACCATCTCCTGCGGCGTCTGCGGGGTCGCCATGGCCGGGCCCGGCTCGAGCTCCATATCCGCGGATTTCTCCATCAGCTGCTTGATGGTCTGCAGATCCTGCAGGCGCTTGGCCGTGCTGACCGCGCCGGTCGCACGCAAGCTGGATGCAACCTCCATCTCCTCGGCCGCCCGCTGGCGCGAGTCCTGCTCATAACTGCCGAAGCCGTACAGGAGTACCAGCACCGCGGCGTGGACGAGCACGGACATCGACAGGTAGGGCCGGCGCCCGATCTGTGTGGCCGCTGCGGTGAACAGCAACAGCAGCGGGGAGCGTTGTGCTGGCAGGCTCATTGCCGGGTGTGCATCGAGATCTTGGTGAAGCCCTCGAACTGGCACAGATCCAGCACGTGCACGATGGACTGGTAACGCGCCATCTCATCGCCATCGATGCGGATCGGGCGGCCGGGGTTGCTGGCGGCCTCCTGCTTGAGGCGGTCATGCAGGCCCTGCACCGAGACCTTGCTGCCGTCGACATACAACTTGCCCTGCTTGTCGACGCCGATCGTCAGCGGCGGTGCGCCGGCGCCCACGCGGTCCAGGCTCATCTGCGCAGCGGGCAAGGTGACCGGCAATTCCTTCTGCGGCTTCTCCCCGGCCTGCTGCTTGAACGAGGTCGCCACCATGAAGAACATCAGCAGGAAGAAGATGCAGTCGATCAGCGCGATCAGGCCGATCTCCGGCTGCTCGTCCTCGCCCAGGTCAATGCGCATGCTGCACCATCCGCAGGGCAGGCGCTTCCGGCTGAGGCAGAAAACGCTGGTTGATCAGCGCGTTGATCTCCCTTTCAAGCGCCAAGCCGAGCGTCGCCAGGCAATGCTTGAAATAGTGGTGCATGCCCAAGGCCGGCAAGGCCACCGTCAAACCGGCGGCGGTGTTGACCAGCGCCTTCGAGATGCCGCCCGCCAGCAGCGCCGGGTTGCCCATGCCCTCGGCGTAGGCGATCACATGGAAGGCCTCGATCATGCCCACCACCGTACCGAGCAGGCCGACGATAGGCGCGACGGTGGCGACGATGGCCAGCGCATAGGCCTTCTGCTGGTGCTGGCGCAGTTCCATCGACGCCATGTCGCCCGCGGCGCTGCTGACGACCTCATAGGGCTGATGGCGGTGCGCCACTAGCCATGCGACCACGCGCGCCAGTGTGCTGCCGTCTTCAGCCAGCAGCTTGTCGATCTCCGCGAAGCGATGCGCCGTCCACAGTGGCTCGATGCGCGCCACCAAGCCGGACGGCACCACGGCACGGGCGCGCAGGTGCAGGAAGCGCTCGATGGTCACTGCGAGGAACAGGATGGACAGGCCGAGCGTGACCAGCACCGCAGCGCCGCCCTCGGCGAGCTGATCGACCAGGTTGATCTCGGCTGCCGAGGCGAGGCCGGGGAGGCTTGCCGCCAGAAGGGCGGCGGCGATGCGTTTCATGCGGGTCATCCTGCTGTGGGTCGATTGCGACGATGCTTGGGCGGCACTCACTTGGCCGGCGTGCCGGCTTGTCCACCGGCATCGGCGGCCCGTGCCACCACCTCGATGGGCTGGCGGCCGGCGATGCGGTCACGGAAGAAGGCCTGCACCTGCTCGGCCGTCACGGCCTCGAGGTTGGTCGTCTCGCCCTGCATCATGGCCTTCATGCGCGGCTCGATGAGTATGCGCTGCAGCCAATAGCCCCAGTGGCCGTTGTGCTCGGGCGCCTTGCGGCTTTGCTCGACCATGGGCTGCTTGGCGCGCTGCAGTTCGTCGGCGCTGACCGGCTCTGCGGCCAGGGCCTTGAGTTGAGCCTGCAGCACTTCGCGGAAGGCGTCGAACTTCGCCGGCGGCGTCTCGAGCTCGGCGCTGAAACGGCCTTGGCCGGCCACGTCCAGGCTGCCGCCGCCGCTGGCGCGCGGCGAGTAGGTCATGCCCAGCTTCTCGCGCACGATGTCGACCAGCCGCGTCTGCAGCAGCGTCGCCGCCACGCGACCTGTGTTGGACAGCGCCACGTCGGCCCACTGGTCGGGCATGGGCCAATGCCAGCCCAGCAGGGCCTGGTCGGCACGCCCCTTGTGCAGCGCGACGTTCGGCGCACCGCCATCGGCCGGCGGCGTGGCCTTGAGCGGCACCGCAGGCAAGCGCGGGAGCGCCGGCCCTGCGCCGAAGGTGGCCTGCACGGCGGCGATGGCCGCCTCCTCGCTCACGTCACCAATCACCACCACGTCGGCCGCGCCGGCGAATGCTGGGCGCAGGATGGCCGCGGCGTCGTCGGCCTTGGCCGCCAGCAGTTCGGCCGCCGTGGGAACGCCGCCCAGCCGCGGCTCGCCGTTGTTCATCACCTTGGACAGCTCGCGGCCATAGACGATGCCGGGGAGCGTCTCGAACTGGTTGGCCATCATCGGCGCCACGCCGGCCAGCTTCTCGCCCATCTCGGGGCGGAAGCCGGGATCGCGCACGAAGGCAGCCAGCAGTTGCAGCTGGGGCTTGAGGTCGGCGGGCCGGGTGTCGCCCACCAGCAGGATGCGCCGGCTGTCCAGTTGCAGATTCAGGCCGGCCAGCACGCCGCTGGCCTGCTGCCACTGCGCCACCTCGCCCAGCGAGAGCTTGCCGGTGCCGCCCAGCGGGAACATGTTCAAGGTCCAGGTTGCCGACACCTGCTCGGGCTTGAGGCCGGCCATGCCCTGGCCCAGCAGGACCTGCACGATGACCTTGTCCTTCTCCTGCGCCGTGGGCTTGATGACCAGGCGCGTGCCGTTGGCGAAGGCCAGCGTGGTGCTGCCCAGCTCGGCATCGGTCGTCTTGCCGACGATGGCGCTGGGCGTGCCGAAGTCGGCGTAGGGCCAGGTCACCGCCGTGGGCGCGGCCTGGGCCTGCAAGGGCTTGGCCAGGCTTTGGGCCAGTTGGGCCGACAGCGCCGGCACACCGGCCGCGCCGGCCTTGGCGCTGCGGAAGATGAGCGGCTGGCCGCCGAAGTCACGGCGCAGCACGGCGGTCAGTTCCTCGGGCTTGACGGACGCCAGCATCGGTTCCCCCTCGGCCAAGCCTTGCTCGGCGCTCTGGTAGACGCCCCCGTAGTGGGCGTTCATGACCAGCATGTCGGCGATGGCCGCGCTCTGGCGCGTGGGGGCCTGGGCCACCATGGCCTGCATGGAGCTGCGGATCAGCGGCAGCAGGCGCGCCAGGTCGGCCGGCTGCACGCCCTGAGCCTGCAGCTGGCGCAGCTCGGTGGTGGCCGCGTCCAGCGCCTCGGCCCATTTCTCGGGCGGCGCCATCACGTTGAGCTGGGCCTGGCCCGTCACGTTGTAGAGGCGCGGCAGCCTCATGCCGAAGGCGCCGAGGAAGGGGCTGCCCGGCTTGAGGGCCCGATCCGCCAGGCGCAGGTTGAGCACGCCGGCCGCCAGTTGCTGCACCAGCACGTCGCGACCGACGGCCAGGGTCGGCGGGCGCATGTCGGGCGGCGTCGGCCAGGTCAACGAGAGCTTGTCCGGCGCGCCATCGGCGATGAACTCGGCCGCGGCCGCCGTCGGCTTGGGGGCGCCCAGGTCCAGCGCATCCCGCTTGCCCGCCGGCTTCCAGTCGGCGAAGCGCTCGCGGATCTGCTTCTCCACCGCGTCGACGTCGATGTTGCCGACGACGATCAGCGTGGCGTTGTCGGGCCGGTAGTTGGCCTGGTAGTAGCGGCGCAGCTTCTCGGCCGTGGCGGCCTGGACGGTGTCGATGCGGCCGATGGGCAGGCGCCGGGCCACGCGGGTGCCGGCCAGCGTCAGCGCCTGCTCGGCGATGAAGGCACGCATGCCGGGCACGTCGCGGGTGCGCTCCTCGGACAGCACGACGCCCTTCTCCTGCTCGATCAGCTCGGCGTCCAGCTTCAGGTGCTCGCCGATCTCGCGGAACAGCATCAGGCCGGTGTCCAGCGCCGCGGCGTCGGCCTTGGGGAAATTGAAGTGGTAGACGGTCTGGTCGAAATCGGTGAAGGCGTTGGTGTCCGCACCGAAGCTCAGGCCCAGGCGCTGCAGCATGTGCACGACCTCGCCGTCGGCCACCTTGGCGCTGCCGCGAAAGGCCATGTGCTCCAGGAAGTGGGCCAGGCCCTGCTCCCCGTCGCGCTCCTGCAGTGAGCCCGCGCCGATGCGCATGCGCATCGCGACCCCGTCCTTGGGCGTTTCGTTGTGCTGCAGCGCGTAGCGCAGGCCGTTGGGCAGGCGGCCGAAGCGCACGGCGGGGTCGGGTGCGCGCTGGACCAGTTCATGGCCCCAGGCGGGCGATGCGGCGGCGGCGGCCGGCGTTTCGGCGCGGGCAGGCGGCGTCAGGGCCAGGCCGCCGCCCAGCACGAGAGCAACCGCCAGCGGTGGCGCGCAGGGCGGACGGGGCGTGCGACGAAAGTCGCTGAAAAGGCAGAGCGAGGGGCATGCGCAAGGGTCAAAGAGCCGGGGTTGCGGGCCATCGGAGAGCCGCGCGGTCACCCAGCGAAAGGTGGTGGGTCACCAGCGCCGTTGCCGGGACCACGAATGAAGAGAGCGGCCCGTCGTCTGCGGGCTTGGCGGCATGGCGCGTCGCGATTGTTCCGGCCCAGCCCTCTTTTTTTGGTAAGACCAATTATCAAAAGAAGCCCCAAATCTAGGGATAGGGAGGCACCCTTGGGGTAAATATTCCCGGAATAGGTCAAACCAATCACTTGAGGCCGGCGCCTGCGGATGCCGTCGCATCGCCGCGACAGCGGCTCAGCGCCCGCTCGTGCGCCACCGTTAGCATCGCGCCCGCCTTTGAAAGGCATACCGAGCGCGGGCCGATGGACCCGCGCCACAACGATGAAACGAGGGAGATTTCTCATGATGAAGAAGCACGCAATCGTCCTGGCCGCGCTGATCGGCGCCGCCTCCGCCCAGGCGCAGGTCTATGGCACCGTCGCCGGCGGCGCGACGCACCTTGGCATGGACTGCACGGGCGCCACGTCCTGCGACACCAGCGGCACCGGCGTCAAGCTGGTCGGCGGCTACGAGTTCGGCAATGGCTTCAGCCTGGAAGCCGGCTACATCGGCTTCGGCAAGTTCCGCGCTGCGGACGGCACCGTGGGTCTGACCGTCAAGCCCACTGCCATCACGCTGGGCGGCGCATTCGCGCTGCCGCTGGGCAGCGACTGGGGCGTGAACGTGCGCCTGGGCGTCGCGCAGGTGAAGACCAAGGCGAGCGCCACCGTCGGCGCGCTGAGCGGCTCGGACTCCGAGAGCAAGGCCAAGGTCTATGCCGGCGTGGGCGTGACCTACGCGATCAGCAAGACCGTCAAGTTCGAGCTGGGCGTCGACTCGACCCAGGCCGAGTTCGCCGGTGAAAAGGGCACGCTGCGCCTGATCTCGCTGGGCGCGACCTTCGCCTTCTAATCGGCTTCGAGCCGCATCCAAGGGCCGCCGCGTGCGGCCCTTGTCGTTCCTACACTGGCGCCATGGACTACGCAGCACTGATCAAGGAAATGGGCCGTGGCGCCCGCGGCGCGCGCGACCTGCCGCGCGAGCAGGCGCAAGCCCTGTTCGGCGCCATGCTGGACGGCCAGGTGCCCGACATGGAGCTGGGCGCGATGCTGATCGCGCTGCGCGTGAAGGGCGAAAGCGCCGACGAGGTTGCCGGCTTCCTGGCCGCGATGGGCGCCCGCACGGCCGCCATGCAGGCCCCCGCAGGCCCGCGCACCGTGCTCCTGCCCAGCTTCAACGGCGCGCGCAAGCAAGCCAACCTGATGCCGCTGGTGGCGCTGCTGCTGGCCCGCGAGGGCGTGCCGGTGCTGGTCTTCGGCCGGCATGACTTCGACAGCCGGCACAGCCCTTTCGAGCTGCTCGACGCGCTGGGCCTGCCGCAGAGCGCCACGCTTGCCGACGCCGAACGGCGCCTGGCGGTTGAGCGGCTGGCCGTCCTGCCTTTGCAAACGCTGAACCCAGGCTTGAACAGTTTGATGGCCTTGCGCCCGCGCCTGGGCGTGCGCAACAGCTCGCACAGCCTGGCCAAGCTGCTCGACCCCTTCCCCGCCGGCCGCGCCGTGCGCGTCGTCGCCGTGACGCACCCGGAGTACCTGGACAGCATGGCGGCGGCCTTGCCCGGCCTGACGGCGGGCGGTGGCCGGGCATTGCTGATGCGCGCCAGCGAGGGTGAGGCCTACGCCCACCTGCGCCGCAAGGCCCATTTGATCGGCTTCCAGGACGGCGCGGCGGCACCGCTGCATGCGCCGGACACGACCGACCTGGACTGGCCGCTGTCGCCCGCCTGCGCGCCGGCGGAGAACGCGGCACTGATCCGCGCCATGCTGGCCGGCACTGAGACGGTGCCACCACGCGTTGCCGAGCAGGTCGCCGTGTTGAAGTTGCTCGCCACAAACTGAAGTTGCTTATTCAGCTTGGGCATATGGCCCCAAGAATTAAATAGTTCTGCCGCGCTGCAACATTCCCTAGAGTCGCGCCCTCAATGAAAGTCCGCGACCTCGACCTCAGCTACAGCCCCGTCAACGCCGAGCACGCCCAGCTCGGCCTGCCGCCCCTGGAAAACGCCGTCACGCATGCCGGCGACCCGGGCCACCCGGTGCTGCGCGTGGCGATGTGGTCCGTCGTCGGGCTGCTGATGGCCTTGTCCATCGCCCTGGCGTCGCGACTGTTCAGCCAGCCGGCCGGTCACACCAGCGGCTTCCAGCTGATCGGGGCCGCGGTGGCCAGCCACGAGTTCTGGGCCGCCGTGGTGGTCGGCCTGCTGGCGCAGACCGTGGACGGCGCCCTCGGCATGGCCTACGGCATCACCAGCACGTCCTTCCTGATGGCCACCGGCAGCAGCCCGGTGGTGGCGAGCGCCTCGGTGCACATCGCCGAGGTGTTCACCACCGGCGTCTCGGGCATCGCGCATCTCAAGCTCGGCAACGTCGACCGCAAGCTGTTCACACGGCTGCTGGTGCCCGGCATGCTGGGCGCCTGCACCGGCGCGTGGGTGCTGTCCAGCATCGACGGCAAAGCCATCAAGCCCTTCATCTCCGCCTATCTTCTGTTGATGGGCCTGTACGTCATCAGCAAGATCTTCCGCAAGATCAAGCCGCGCGGTGGCGAGCCCCGTCATGTCGCCAAGCTGGGCCTGTTCGGCGGCTTCGTCGACGCCGTCGGCGGCGGTGGCTGGGGCCCGATCGTCACAACCACGCTGGTCGGGACCGGCAACGACCCGCGCACCACCATCGGCTCGGTCAATCTGGCCGAATTCTTCCTGACCTTCATCAGTGCCGGCGTGTTCGCGCTGCTGGTGGGCGATCAAAGCCCCTGGACCACCGTCGCCGGCCTGGTGCTGGGCGGCCTGTTCGCTGCCCCGATCGCCGCGCTGCTGACCAAGCGCCTGCACACCAAGGCCCTGCTGGCATTGGTGGGAACGACCATCGTCCTTGTCAGCGCCTTCAACATCTACCGTTCCCTGGCGTGATCTCCTGAACCTATGTATCAGTACACCGACTTCGACCGCCGCTTCGTCCACGCCCGCGCTGCGCAGTACCGCGACCAGCTCGAACGCCACCTCGCCGGCACGCTCGGCACCGACGAGTTCCGCGCGCTGCGGCTGCAAAACGGCTGGTACATCCAGCGCCATGCGCCCATGCTGCGCGTGGCCGTGCCCTATGGCGAGCTGTCCACGCGCCAGCTGCGCCAGCTGGCCCGCATCGCCCGCGAGTACGACGTGGTGCAGGACGGCCCCTTCAAGGGCCAGGGCGGCTACGGCCACTTCACGACGCGCCAGAACCTGCAATACAACTGGATCCCGCTCGACCGGAGCGCCGAGGTGATGGAGCTGCTGGCCGAGGTCGACATGCACGGCATCCAGACCAGCGGCAACTGCATCCGCAACATCACCAGCGACGCCTTCGTGGGCATCGCGCCGGACGAGATCGTCGACGCCCGCCCCTACTGCGAGATCCTGCGCCAGTGGAGCACGCTGCACCCCGAGTTCGCCCACCTGCCGCGCAAGTTCAAGATCGCCGTCTCCGGCGCCGCCGAGGACCGCGCGGCCATCGGCTGGCATGACATCGGCCTGCAGCTGAAGAAGAACGCGGCCGGCGAGGTCGGCTTCCAGGTCTTCGTCGGCGGCGGCATGGGCCGCACGCCCATCCCGGGCGTGGAGATCAACGCCTTCGTGCCCTGGCAGCAGATCCTCGTCTACATCGAGGCCATCGTGCGCTGCTACAACCTGGCCGGCCGGCGCGACAACCTCTACAAGGCGCGCATCAAGATCCTCGTCAAGGCCGAAGGCCAAAAGTTCTTCGACGCCGTCAACGCCGAGTTCGCCCGCATCCTGGCCGACGACACCGGCGGCCACGAGCACATCATTCCGCAGGCCGAACTGGACCGCGTGGCTGCCTGCTTCGTGGACCCGGTCGCCGTCGTCCCGACGGCCGAGCCCACGCTCGACACCAGCGACCCCGCCTTCGCACGCTGGCTGCAGCGCAACGTGCACGGCCATCGCGTGGCTGGCTACCGCGCCGTCACGCTGAGCCTCAAGCGCGTCGGCATCCCACCGGGCGACACCTCGGCCGACGTGATGGACACCGCCGCCGCGCTGGCCGACCAGTTCAGCCACGGCGAGCTGCGCGTCACGCACCGCCAGAACCTCGTGCTGCCCTGGGTCAAGGCCGCGGACCTGCCCGAGCTGTTCCAGGCCGCGCGCGCCGCCGGCTTCGCGACACCCAACGCCGGCCTGCTGACCGACCAGATCGCCTGCCCCGGCGGCGACTACTGCGCGCTGGCCAACGCCCGCTCGCTGCCACTGGCCGCCGAGATCGCCGAGCGCTACCAGGACCAGGACGAGCTCGAAGACCTCGGTGAGATCGACCTGCACATCAGCGGCTGCATCAACAGCTGCGGCCACCACCACAGCGGCCACATCGGCATCCTGGGCGTCGACAAGGACGGCACCGAGTGGTACCAGCTGACGCTGGGCGGCGGCGACGGCACCCAGCTGGCCGGCGGCACCGTGGCCGGCAAGGTCATCGGCCCGAGCTTCGCGGCCGATGAGATCGCCGACGCGATCGACGCCGTCATCGACACCTTCAAGCGCGAGCGCCTGGCCGGCGAGCACTTCATCGACGCGGTGAAGCGCCTGGGGCTCGATCCGTTCAAGACCGCCGCGAATGCCGTTCGCGTCTCGACCGCGAAGGCCTGATTCGATATGAAGTTCATCAACGCCACCACCTGCGCCTGGAAGCACGCCGTCGGCGAAGACGGCCCCAAGCCCGATCCCGATCCGGCGCCCAACCGCCTGCTCACGCTGGAGCAATGGCATGCCGTGAAGGACCACTGGCCGCACGACGTCAAGGTCGCGATCGAGTTCCCTAACGACCGCGACATCAACGAGCTGGCGCCGGACCTGCACCGCATCGCCCTGGTCGTGCTCGAGTTCCCGAAGTGGACCGACGGCCGCGCCTACAGCCAGGCCCACATCCTGCGCAGCCGCCACAAGTTCAAGGGCGCCATCCGCGCGCGCGGCGAGGTGCTTGTCGACATGATGCAGCTGCTGGCCCGCACCGGCTTCGATGAAGTCATCCTGCGCGGCGACCAGAACCCTGCGTTCGCGCAGAAGGCGCTGGATCTCTTCGCGCCGGTCGGCTTCTACCAGGGCGACGTCAGCGAGACGCGGCCTTGGTTCCTGAGGACCGCGGCATGAGCGAAGTCAGCAGCCTTCCCTGGGCCGCCGCGCCTGCGGCAGGCAATGCCATCGGTCTCTACGCCAAGTGGACGCCCACGCTCGACGCCAAGATCGCTGCCGCCTTGCAGCGCCTGACCGACGCCAGCATCGAGCATGGCGACGGCCTGGTGCAGAGCAGCAGCCTGGGCGTGGAAGACATGGTCATCACCGACCTGATCGCCCGCACGCAGCTGCCCATCGCCATCTCGACGCTGGACACCGGCAAGCTGCACCCCGAGACGCTGGCGCTGCTGCCGCGCATCCAGGAGCGCTACGGGCGCACGGTCGACGTCTTCAAGCCGGTGGCCGACGCCGTCATCCAGTTCGTCCGCAAGGAGGGCGACGACGCGATGTACAAGAGCATCGAGCTGCGCAAGGCCTGCTGCGGCATCCGCAAGATGGAGCCGCTGGGCCGCATGCTGAAGGGCCGTTCGGCCTGGATTACCGGCCTGCGCCGGGAGCAGAGCGGCGCACGCGGCGACGTGGCCTTCGATGAAGACGACGGCAACGGCCGCCGCAAGATCAGCCCCATCGCCGACTGGACCTGGGCCGAGGTCTGGGCCTATGTCGACAAATACGACGTCCCCTACAACCCACTGCATGACCAGTTCATGCCCAGCATCGGCTGCGCGCCGTGCACCCGGGCGATTGCCGTCGGCGAGGACTTCCGCGCCGGGCGCTGGTGGTGGGAGGACTCCACGAAAGAGTGCGGACTGCACGCCAAATCATGAACGCCGCTGTGAAACCCGAACAACTCATCGCCGACGTCGACCATGCGCACCTGGATGCGCTGGAAGAAGAAGCCATCTTCATCCTGCGCGAGGTCGCGGCCAGCTTCGAGCGCCCCGCCCTGCTCTTCTCCGGCGGCAAGGACAGCTGCGTGGTGCTGCGCCTGGCCGAGAAAGCCTTCAAGATGAAGAATGCCGCTCACCCGAGCGGTTATTCCGGCAGCCTACCCTTCCCGCTGGTGCATATCGACACGGGCCACAACTTCCCCGAGGTCATCACCTTCCGTGACCAGCGCGTGGCCGACATGGGCGAACGCCTGATCGTCGGCCATCTGGAAGACAGCATGGCCCGCGGCACCATCCGCCTCGCCCACCCGCTGGAAAGCCGCAACGGCCACCAGACGGTGACGCTGCTGGAAACCATCGAAGAGCACAAGTTCGACTGCCTGATCGGTGGCGCCCGCCGCGACGAGGAGAAGGCGCGCGCCAAGGAGCGCATCTTCAGCCACCGGGATTCCTTCGGCCAATGGCAGCCCAAAGAGCAGCGCCCCGAGCTGTGGACGCTGTTCAACACGCGCATCCGCCCGGGCGAGCACTTCCGCTGCTTCCCGATCAGCAACTGGACCGAGCTGGACGTGTGGCTCTACATCGCCCGCGAGAACATCCCGCTGCCGCAGATGTACTTCGCGCACCAACGCCAGGTCATCCGCCGCAAGGGCCTGCTGGTGCCGCTGACCGACGTGACGCCGCCCGAGCCGGGCGAGACCGTCGAGACGGCGCAGGTGCGTTTCCGCACCGTGGGCGACATGACCTGCACCTGCCCGGTCGAGAGCCCCGCCGCCAACGCGAGCGAGGTCGTGGCCGAGACGCTGACCGTGACGGTGAGCGAGCGCGGCGCCACGCGCATGGACGACCGCACCAGTGAAGCTTCCATGGAGAAGCGCAAGAAAGAGGGCTACTTCTGATGAAGGCTTTGCGATTCCTGACGGCCGGGTCCGTCGATGACGGCAAGAGCACGCTGATCGGCCGCCTGCTGTTCGACGGCCAGGCCATCCTCGCGGACCAGCTCGACACGCTGGAGCGCCGCGCCGCCGGCCGCCCCATCGACCTGAGCCTGCTGACCGACGGCCTGGAGGCCGAACGCGAGCAGGGCATCACCATCGACGTGGCCTACCGCTACTTCGCCACCAAGACGCGCAAGTTCATCATTGCCGATGCCCCCGGCCATGAGCAGTACACGCGCAACATGGTCACAGCCGCGGCCGGCAGCGACGCCGCCGTCGTGCTGGTGGACATCACCAAGCTGGACCTCACGCAGGACGAGGTCGTGCTGCTGCCGCAGACGCGCCGCCACTCGCTGCTGGCGCAGCTGCTGCGCGTGCCCAGCATCGTGTTCGCGATCAACAAGATCGACGCGCTGGACGACCCCGGCGCCGGCTTCGCCAAGGTCAAGGCCGCGCTGGACAAGTTCGCCGCCGCCGCGGGCCTCAACGTCGAGGCCACCGTGCCGGTCAGTGCGCTGCGCGGCGACAACGTCACGCAGCCGCTGGACGCGCCCTGGTGGAACGGCGAGTCCCTGCTGCAGGTGCTGGAGCGCCTGCCCACGCTGAGCGAGCGCGCCGACGCGCCGCTGTCTCTGCCGGTGCAATACGTGCAGAAGGACGCCTACCAGTCCGCAGGCACCGGCTTCCAGCCGCGCGTGCTGTGGGGCCGCATCGCCCACGGCGCGGTGAAGGCGGGCGACACCATCGAGGTGCTGCCCTCCAGGCAGACCGCCGTCGTCGCCGAAGTGCGCCTGGCCGGCGAGACCGTCCACAGCGCCGAAGCCGGCGACTCCGCCGGCCTGGTGCTCGACCGCCAGCTCGACGTCAGCCGTGGCGACTGGATCGTGACGCCCGGCAGCGCCGCGGTCACCAAGAACTTTTCGGCGACGCTCGCCTGGCTGGACACCGAAGCCGCCAAGCCCGGCCGCAAGTACTGGGTGCGCCACGGCAACCGCTGGGTGCAGGCGCGCATCTCGGCCATCGACTCGGTGCTGGACATCAACACGCTGATGCCGCAGGACGCGCACGAGCTCCCCGTCAACGCCATCGGCCGCGTGCAGATGGAGGTGCAGCACGAGTTGCCCGTCGAGCCCTTCGCGGACAACCGCGTCGGCGGCGCGCTGATCGTCGTCGACCCCGCCAGCCACCGCACCAGCGGCGCGCTGCTGGTGGACGCGCAGCCGGCTGCCACGGAAGAGGCCTGGTAATGCACGGCCGTGTGATCTTCGTCAGCGCCGGCCCAGGCGCCGCTGACCTGATCACGCTGCGTGGCGCTCGCGCGCTGGCCAAGGCCGACATCGTGCTGGCCGATGCGCTGGCCGATCCGGCCCTGCAAGACCTGGCCCCGCAGGCCCGCTGGACCTACGTCGGCAAGCGCGGCTTCGAGCATTCGGCCAAGCAGGCCGAGATCAACGCAATGCTCGTCCAGGCGGCGCGGCAGCACGCCGTCGTCGTGCGCTTGAAGGGCGGCGACGCCAGCGTCTTCGGCCGCCTGGAAGAAGAACTGCAGGCACTGGCCGCAGCCGGCATCGCCAGCGAAGTCATCCCCGGCGTCACGGCGGCTTCGGCGGCGGCCGCGCAAACCCAACGCCCGCTGACCCGGCGCGGCCGCGGCCGCAACGTCAGCCTCACCACCGCCATGACGGCCGACGGCGAGCTGCGCGCCGCCCGCTCTGCCGACACCGAAGTCTTCTACATGGCGGGCCGCCAGCTCGCCACGCTGGCCCCGCAATTGCTGGCCTGCGGCTGGGCGCCGGACACGCCGGCACTCGTCGTCAGCCGCGCCGGTTGTGCCGACGCGCTGAGCAGCGAACACGCGCTGGCCGACCTCGCCGATGCAGCGCCACTGCATGGTGGTCGGCCGGCCGTTCTCATCGTCGGCACGGGCGCCTTGCCGGCCTCCAATAAAATCATCGTTTCGCCCGAACAGGCGCCCCTTACTTCTCAGAGCCGCTCATGACCCACGTCGTCACCGAAGCCTGCATCCGCTGCAAATACACCGACTGCGTCGACGTCTGCCCGGTCGATTGCTTCCGCGAAGGCCCGAACTTCCTCACCATCGACCCCGATGAGTGCATCGACTGCGCGGTCTGCATCCCCGAATGCCCGGTCAACGCCATCCTGCCGGAGGAGGACGTGCCCGGGGATCAGATCCACATGATCAAGATCAATGCGGATCTGGCCAAGTCCTGGCCCAGTATCACCAAGCGCAAGCCCGCCCTGCCCGACGCCGAGGAGTGGAAGGACAAGACGGGCAAGCTGCCCGAACTGATCCGCTGAACCCGGCCGGCACGCACCGGCGTTGCCCATGCAAGCACAAGCACTGAACCACCCCGCTGACGCCATCGAAACCGACGCCGTCATCGTCGGCGCCGGCCCGGTCGGCCTGTTCCAGGTCTTCGAGCTGGGCTTGCTGGAGATCAAGGCCCACATCATCGACAGCCTGGCCTACCCCGGTGGCCAGTGCATCGAGCTCTATCCCGACAAGCCCATCTACGACATCCCGGCCGTGCCCGTGTGCACCGGCAAGGAGCTGACCGACAACCTGCTCAAGCAGATCGAGCCGTTCGGCGCGACCTTTCACCTGGGCCAGGAAGTGACGCTCGTCGAGAAGCAGGACGATGGCCGCTTCCGCATCGAGACCAGCAAGGGCACGCGGCTCCTAGCCAAGACCGTCTTCGTCGCCGGTGGAGTCGGCAGCTTCCAACCGCGCACGCTGAAGGTCGAGGGCGTCGAGAAGTACGAAGGCACGCAGGTCCACTACCGCGTCAAGAGCCCCAACCAGTTCGCCGGCAAGAACCTGCTCATCATCGGCGGCGGCGACTCGGCGCTGGACTGGGCACTGAACTTCTGCGCCGCCCACGCCGACAGCAACCCGCACAAGGCCGAGAGCGTCATCCTCGTGCACCGCCGCGACGGCTTCCGCGCGGCGCCGGCCAGCGTGGCCAAGCTCAAGGAACTCTGCGACGCGCAGGAGATGCAGTTCATCGTCGGCCAGGCCACCGGCATCGACGAGCGCGACGGCCAGCTGACCGGCCTCAAGATCACCGGCAACGACGGCATCACACGCATCGTGCCCTGCGACCAGGTGCTGGCCTTCTTCGGCCTGTCCCCTAAGCTCGGCCCCATCGCCGACTGGGGCCTGGCGCTGGAGCGCAAGCAGATCGTCGTCGACACCGAGAAGTTCGAGACCAGCGTGCCGGGCATCTTCGCCATCGGCGACGTGAACACCTACCCGGGCAAGAAGAAGCTCATCCTCAGCGGCTTCCACGAGGCCGCGCTGGCCGCGTTCGGCGCCGCGCCGTATGTGTTCCCGGACAAGCGCGTGCACCTGCAGTACACGACCACCAGCCCCAAGCTGCACAAGGTGCTGGGCGTGGAGTCGCCGGTCTTCGACTGAATCCGCTTCGTCGCAACGGCAGCCCGAGGCGTCTTTCTCTGTGCCTGTTCGAAATCGCTGAGCGCAAAGGCTCTAACTGATCTTTTGCGCGGAGAATGCCCCAACGGTTAGGGGCCAAGTCGATGGGCAAATGCAACACGGTCGACACAGGATGCGACCAGACTTCCGGCGGTACTCAACACACAGGAAGTTCCAACATGAAGGTTTTGCAGATGCTTGGGGCGTCTTGCCTCGTCGTGATTTCGATGTGCGCGAACGCCACCTCCCCCGCGTACCCAATCATCTTCGAGGGCTGGGAAGATTTCGATGATCCCTCGGCACCGTCGTCCTATGAACTGGTCAGCAACCCAGAAGCAGACCTGGCCGGACAGTTCTACGGCAGCGTTGGCGGGCCTGGCGATGCCAGCGACACGATCCGCTTTCACTGGGAATCCTGGCCGGGCGCAAGCTTGTTTGCTGCAGACCTACGTGCGGCGACTCCCAATCCAGGACCAGGTGTCAAGCTGCAACTCTTCGACGTTCAAACCGGCGGCAGCATACTGTCCGTCGACGTCACTTATCAGGGGGCGGTGCATATCCCCTCGATTGCGTTCCCCTATGGTCACGAGTACCGCATGACCCTCACGCGTCTCGGCACCTCTGAAGTCGCTACGCCGTATTCGGTGAGCTTCCAGTTGGCGCCGGTACCCGAACCGGACTCCGCCCTTTTGCTGGCAACCGGAGTGAGTGCGCTTGTTCTTCGCAACGTTGCGCGCCGCCGGCCGCGCGGCTAGGCTGGTCAAACCTCGTACGGCAACGGTCGTCAGTCCTTAGAATGGCTGCGCCGCCGTCGCGTACTTGACGGCGGTATTCGCTAGGGGTGTTGCGCCTGCTTCGGCAAGGCGCGACTGAGACAGTCCCTTTGAACCTGATTGAGGTAATCCTCGCGCAGGGAAGCAGCCGACCAGCAGGCCCCTTGTCCTCCCGTCTCCCAAGGGCCGCCGCGTTCTCGTTTGCCGACCTGCCATCGCTTCGCATCCCGATGGCAAAACTCTCTCTTTCTTTCGTCGCAGCCGCCACGGCGCTGCTCGCCGCCCAGCTCGCCGCCGCCCAGTCCCTGCCCCAGGTCAGCGTGACCGGCAAGGCCACCGAGGCCGTGCCAAGCCTGTCCGGCTTCAACGAGCCGCCGGCCAAGTTGCCGATGCAGGCGCTGAGCCTGTCCGCCGAACGGCTGGACGACCTGGGCATCGGCCAGCTCTCCGGCATCACCAAGCTCGACGCCTCCATCTCCGACGCCTACAACGCCGTCGGCTACTGGTCGCAGCTCAAGATCCGCGGCTTCGACCTGGACGGCCGCTTCAACCTGCGCCGCGACGGCCTGCCCATCAGCGGCGAGACGGCGCTGTCGCTGGTCAACAAGGCCGGCATCGAGGTGCTCAAGGGCAGCTCCGGCATGCAGGCCGGCACCAGCTCGCCGGCCGGCCTCGTCAACTTCGTCGTCAAGCGGCCGCTGGCCGAGGACGCCACCGCCTTCGTGCTGGGCGCCGTCGAAAGCGGCACCGTGCAAGCCGGCGTGGACCACTCGCAGCGCCTGGGCGCCAACCGTGAGTTCGGCCTGCGTGTGAACCTGGCCGTCGCACGCCTGGACCCGCAGTTGCGCGACAGCAAGGGTCGCAGCCACACGGCTGCGCTGGCCACCGACTGGCGCGTCAGCCCCGACACCCTCGTCGAAGCCGAGATCGAGTTCAACCGCCAGAGCCAGCCCAGCCAGCAAGGCTTCAGCCTGCTGGGCGACCGGCTGCCCGATGCGAAGAACGTCGACCCCAAGCTCAACCTGAACAACCAGCCCTGGAGCCTGCCCGTCGTCTTCGACAACACGCACGCCTCGCTGCGCGTGCAGCACAAGCTCGGCGGCGACTGGCGCGCCCAGGCGGCGCTGGGCATCCAGCGCCTGCGCACCGACGACCGCCTCGCCTATGCCTTCGGCTGCACCGCCGCCGATGGCGAGACCTACTACGCCGACCGTTTCTGCCCCGATGGCACCTACGACCGCTGGGACTTCCGCAGCGAGAACGAGCACCGCGACACGACGGCGCTGGATGTCTCCGCCAGCGGCCCCGTGCAGCTCGCCGGCCTGCGCCACGACGTCACCGTCGGCGGCCTGAGCAGCAAGTTCAAGAGCCGCTTCCAGCGCCAGGCCTACAACTGGTCCGGCACCGGCAACGTCGACGGCAGCGCCGTCACGCCCGCGGCGCCCGAGCTGACCGACGAGAACACCAACCGCGACGAGCGCAGCAACGAGCTCTACCTGCGCGACCGCGTCGCGTTGGGCGCGGACACCAGCGTGTGGCTGGGCCTGCGCCAAACTCGCCTGCACCGCGAAAGCGTGCGCACCGATGGCTCGCGCGCGACCGACTACTCGCAAAGCGTCACCACGCCCTGGATCGCCGTCAGCCACGCCATCGCCAGCGACTGGCTGGTCTACGCCAGCTGGGGCCAGGGCATCGAAAGCGAGGTCGCGCCCAACCGCCCACGCTTCATGAACCGCGGCCAGGCTCTGCCCGCGCTGAAGAGCCGCCAGACCGAGATCGGCGTGAAAACAGGCACCCAGCGCGTCGAAGGCTCGCTGACCGTCTTCGACATCCACCGCCCCGCATGGCGCGACGTCATCCAGCCCGGCTTCACGGGATGCAGCGACGGCGACAGCTGCGAGCGCCGCGCCGACGGCTTCAGCCGCCACCGCGGCGTCGAAGCCAGCGCCGACCTGAAGTGGAGCGGTGGCGGCCTGTTCGCTAGCGCCATGCGCCTGCAGGCGCGCCGCTACGCCAGCACCGAAGCCAGCATCAACGGCCTGCGCCCGCCGAACGTGCCGGAGACGACCCTCAACCTCCACCTGCGCCAGGACTTGCTGCCCGGCCTGCAGGCGCAGTTCGGCGTGCAACACGAAGGCCGCCGCTTTGCGACGCTCGACAACAGCATCGCCGTGCCCGCCTGGACGGTGGCCGACGCCGGCCTGCGCTACACGCAAGGCGTGGGCAACCAGACCTGGGTCTGGCGCGCCGCCGTGGACAACCTCACCAACCGCCGCGCCTGGCGCGAGTCGCCCTGGCAGTTCGACCACAGCTACCTCTACCCGCTTGCGCCGAGAACTTTGCGCGCGAGTCTCGAGGTGCGCCTGTGAGCGCCGCCAAAAACAGGCTATAGTCACGGGCTCTGTTCCTCGATAGCTCAGTCGGTAGAGCGCCGGACTGTTAATCCGTAGGTCCCTGGTTCGAGCCC
>NZ_LMFP01000003.1:379144-379287 GCF_001426885.1 Pelomonas sp. Root1444
GATTTCAAAGCCGACGCGCAAGCGTCAGCGAACAACAAGACGCGTGGTGCAACCGCTTGCCACGCCGACATCAAAGACTTTTCCTCGATAGCTCAGTCGGTAGAGCGCCGGACTGTTAATCCGTAGGTCCCTGGTTCGAGCCC
>NZ_LMFP01000003.1:379305-922689 GCF_001426885.1 Pelomonas sp. Root1444
AATCAAAGCCTCACATGCGAAAGCCTGTGGGGCATTTTCTTTGCGCGATCGGCTCGATGGTCGCTTGGCCGAACGTCGCCCAGGGGTCAGCAGAGACACAAAAGCCCGCGCGAGGCGGGCTTGGTGTACCGGCAGGGGGCGTGAATCAGCGCGAGGAAAGCCCTCTTCGGCGGCTCCAAACAATCAGGCCGGCCAAACCAAAGCCAAACAAGGCGTAGGTGGACGGCTCGGGGACCGCAGGAGCGAAAGTGGCGAAGCTCGCATAGCCGTTCACGTTGAACGCCGGAGATAGGTCCACAGTGGCAGTGCCGGTCATCGCATACGCCGTCGCGTTGGTGTCGATCAGCATGAAGTACGTCTCCGCACCCACTGGCACGCCAAAGCCGAAATTGAACTGTAAACGGTCGCCATCTGCCGTGCGACTGCCCGATTCAGGAGCGAGGCTGCCCGAGCCGTCAAGCCGCCAGCCTATGTCGGTCGACCATCCCACGAACCCGCCCCGACGAATGCTTAGCGGATAGCTCGGCGGCTTGTCCAGCACAGTGACCTGATAATAAAAATCGTAGGTGCCATCGACCGCCCGCACCACGCGGTCTTGGACTTGCAAACTGAACGTTTGACCGGTCTCTGTGAACGTTCCCGACACATTGCGGACTGTGTCTTCCACCACGGTTCCAGCCAATTCCGGCCGTGCCGCGACCGTTGTACCCGGTAACGGCGAGATGAATCCGCCCGCGGCAATTGGCACGGCGTGGGAAGCGCTTGCCGCCAGCAGCAGCCCGTGCAACAGAAGTGACGATTTCAAGATAGCCTCCTCAAGGGTTCAGGTGGGCGCATCTTCATGAGTTGGCCCGCAGACGCGCCATCCCTAGTGAAGGCCAATCGGACGCGCGCTGCTCGAAGCGTTGGAAGCGGAAGCGGGACGGGCTTGGAGTCGTCAGATTTCTAGGGGGGCAGAGGATGGTCCGCGTGACCAGAATGTGGAGCTTCTCAGCGGGAGAACTCCATGCGTACTCAGCGGATCAGCTCGTACCTCAGTGCGGCACTTCTGTTTTTGCTCATTGCTTTCGGCGCTCCGGGCGCTCAAGCGAAGCCTCTCATCTACACGGTCGATTTGAAGGCGACGGCAATTGGAGCGGGCGAGACTGTGTTTGGCTTCTCTTCGCCACCTGAAGACTCGTTCATTGGATCTCTCACCTTGATCGCTGACTTGATGCCCAATCAAGTGAGCGCCGAAGCAACTGTGTCGTTTGTTGACTTCAAGATTGGCACCGGCTCCTGGACGATGAGTGGCACACAGCTGGCGTTTCTCTGGACCGACTCTGCCGGGGAGATCACCTCTTACGACATCCGTCTTTGGTCTGAACCGGCTTACAACGGCTCGTCGCTCTCCATAGTCAAGGGTGGCGCCACCAACGTGGACTGGTATGCCAGTGATGCGACTGTCGATAAGGGTCAAGGCTGCAGCTTCGGCCCAACCGGTGTGCTGACCGGGCCGTGCATCAGCGGCAGCCCCGGCTCCGCCACGATCATCGCCACGCCAGTGCCAGAAGGGGCAAGCCTGCATCTTCTGGCTGGCGGATTGGCCCTGCTGATTCTGCGACACACGAATTTGCTCAGCCATCGGCGGAGGGGCTGTAGAAGGGGCTGATTTGCATTCCGGGACACCGGCAGGGGATGGGAGGCCTCAGCACTGGGCGATTGAATCGTCACCCGCGCTGACGTGGCGCAAAGAACGCGAGCACCGCCAAGCCAAGGATGAGCATTGCCATCGTCGCCGGCTCAGGAACTGGCGCAGCGACCTCGATCGTTAACGACAGTGGGTTGAACTGGCTTCCGGAGTCCCACGAATCGATGTTGTCGTAGTAGCTCCATTGCCAGGAGTCGCATTGAAGCGCGCCCCTCCTTCTGGATCCAAGTTGTAGCAGTTGCGCGATGCTGTTTCCGTGCTGATGTAGCGCTCGGTACGGGTGGTCCACCCGCCCGTCAACTGAACGACGTACGTCCCGGGGTCAGCGAAGGTAGACGAGAAACTCCAGCTGCCAGAGCTGGCTGCGATGCCACCGAACGAAGCTCCGGCAGCCTGCAACTGAACGTCAGAAACCGACTCCGACCATGTCTGATACCAGTTCACCTCCCAGACCTGGTAGCCCTCCGCTGGCGCCGGCTCAGTGGGGTTTGACCTGCAACCGGCCATCCGGACCAAGGCAATAGAGAAGAATCCGCTCAACCGAGCGAAAGCACGGTGCACAGAACGGGCACGAGAGCCCATTCAAGCCTCATTCGCGAAAGCGTATGGGGCTTTCCATTCCGTCACAGGACCCACGCTTGCACACCCTTGAACAACTTCGCTCCGGCGCCCTGCACGGCGCCCAGCGCCTGACCGTCCGCGCCGGCCTGCGCGAACTGCCCGAAGAGGTCTACACGCTCGCCGACACGCTGGAGGTGCTGGACCTGTCCGGCAACGAGCTGGACGACCTGCCCGCAGACCTGGCCCGGCTGCATCGGCTGCGGGTCATCTTCTGCGCCAACAACCGTTTCACGCGGCTGCCCGAGGTGCTGGGGCGGTGCGAAGCCTTGGAGATGGTGGGCTTCAAGGCCAACCAGATCGACACCGTGCCGGCCGCCGCGTTGCCGCCGCAGCTGCGCTGGTTGATATTGACCGACAACCGCATCGCCACGCTGCCGGACGAGCTGGGCCGCCGGCCGCGGCTGCAGAAAGTGGCGTTGGCCGGCAACCGGCTGACCGCCCTGCCCGCCACGCTGGCGGCCTGCGAGCGGCTGGAGCTGCTGCGCATCTCGGCCAACCAGCTCGATGGCTTGCCGGGCTGGCTGCTCACGCTGCCGCGGCTGACCTGGCTGGCGCACGGCGGCAACCCGTTCAGCATGGCGCTGGAGGCGGATGCGCTCGAACACGCGCCCATGCCCCGCGTGCGTTGGCAGGAGCTGGACGTGCAGGCGCAGCTGGGCGAAGGCGCTTCGGGCCACATCTACCGGGCGGCACGCACCGATGGCGAGGCGGTCGCGCTGAAGGTCTTCAAGGGTGAGGTCACCAGCGACGGCCTGCCGCTGACGGAGCTGGCGGCCTGCCTGCAGGCCGGTTCGCACCCACAGCTCATCCCCGCCATCGGCCGCCTCGGCGGCCACCCCGCCGGTGCGGACGGCCTGCTGATGCCGCTGGTGGGCGCCGAGTTCCGCACGCTGGCCGCGCCGCCGAGCCTGGCGTCCTGCACGCGCGATGTCTACGACCCGGACTTGCGCCTGCCGCCCGCGGCCGCGTTGTCGATTGCAGCCGGCATGGCCGACGCGCTGGCGCACCTGCACGCACGCGGCCTGACGCATGGCGACCTGTACGCGCACAACATCCTGCACGACGGTCGCGGACAGGCCCGGTTGGGCGACTTCGGCGCTGCCTCCTTCCTGGCCAGCGTGCCGCCGCATCAGGCCGCGCGGTTGCGGGCGATGGACGTGCGTGCCTTCGGCTGCCTCCTGGAAGAGCTGGCGGCCTGCTGCGATGACGCTGCGCCCACGCTGGCGCCCATGTCGACGCTCGCGCAGGCCTGCGTGGATACCGACGTGGACCGCCGGCCCAGTGCCGAAGACGTGGCGCGGGCCATGCGCCAGCTGGCGTCGCGCTGACGCGACCTGCCCTTCGGCCTCGCGGCCACCACGTTTGAACCCACCGCCGGCGCCCTTGATTCCCTAGAGTCCTCTGCCGGCCAGGGGGCCGGGCAAACCCAGGAGACGACCATGCATGGACTGCGAATTCCGTCCTCGACCGCGTTGCTGCTCTGCGGCGGCCTTCAATTCGCCGGCGCCGCGGCGATGGCGGCCGATTGCGATGGGTCGAGCGACCCGTGCAGCGTCGATCTCGGCCGCGTCACCGCCAGCTTCGCGGCAGGCGCGGCGTCCTATGGCGCCGAGGTGCTGCTGGTCAATGGCTCGGATGCCTCGTTCAGCCCGCCGCAGTCCCTGCCCGCCTTGCAGGTCATTCACACGGCCGCCAGCGACGGCTTTCGCATCCAGCCGCAGCTGTACGCCTATGTCGGGGGCAGCGGCGTCCAGGGCCTGCACGAGGTGGTCGCCACGCTGCAGTTCGCGGGGCTGTCCTTCACGGCAGACCCGGGCTACCAGCTCCATGGCGTGCAGGCCGTCATAACCGGCAGCTTCTCGCTGGTGGGCAATGGCTACGGCGGGCTGGGCATGCCGGGCGCCGTGCAATGGAACGACTCGAACTTCAGCACGACGGTGGCGCTGGATCCGGCCGCGTCGGACCTGTCGATCGGCTTCAGCCTGGCTGCCAGCTACGTCGAAGGCGACGATGGCACTGCGGCCAGCTACGGCGCGGGCAGCGCCAGCATCGACAGCCTGGAGTTCATCGTCAGCGTGTCGCCGGTGCCCGAGCCGGCACCGGCCGCGTTGCTGGCGGCCGGCGCCGTCGTGCTGCACTGGCTGGCGAGGCGCAGGCGCGCTCGGCGCTGAGCCTCGCCGCCGCCGCTAGAACAGCCCGTGCAGCTCGACGAAGGTCTGCCGCCGGTTGTCCACCGCGTTCTGCGGGATGCCGCCAAAGCGCCGGTAGCCCGCACGCAGTTGCACGAACGCGATCGGCGTGTACTCGTAGACCAGGCTGTGGCGCACCTTGTTGTCGTGGGCCACGCGGCGGTCGGGGTCGAGGTACTCGGCGGTCAGCTTGAGGTTGTGGCCCTGCCGCACCAGCCAGTTGGCCTCAAGCAGCGTCGCGAACTGGCGGCGGGTGCCCTCGGGGAAGCCGGCGTCGCTGACGACGTCGACCTCGCCCAGCCAGGTCACAGGCCCCGTCGTCGTGCCGGCGAACAGCCCGTAGGCCTGGCGGTCGCCGGCCGTCGACGTGACGCGCGCCATCGCCGCGCCCACGCGGCCCCAGGGCTGCAGCCAGGCGATCTGGCTGGTCAGCTGGTGGCCGGTGGTGCTGCCGCTGTTGCCGGGCCTGTTGGTGTAGGCCACCTGCGCGGAGAGCTGCTCGCTTTCATGGCCGAGTTCGAAGCCCTTGTCGGGCACGGTCATGCTGACGCCACTGAGCTGGCGCACGAAGGCGAGGCTGTCCTGCAGCCGCCAGCCGAAGGGCAGGTAGAACTGGCCCGCCTTGGCGTACCAGCCCATGCCCGGCGTCGACAGGCGCACATAGGCCTCCTGGCGCTCGGCCTTGCCCGGTGCGATCTGCTGGTCGAGGTGGACGCCCAGGTACTCCTTGATGATCTGCACGTCGGCGTACAGCCGTGCCTGCTCAGTGCCGCCGACGCTGGTCGTGGGCTGGCCCGACACCGAGGTGCGGGTCGTCGCGGTGCGGAAGTCGCCGCCCAGGCGCAGCCGGTCGTCCAGCAGCGCGCCGTTCCAGCCCTGCAGGGCGTTGGGCAGCGGGTTGGCCGCGATGGAGTTCTGCGCGAACGAGTTGCCGACCGCGTTGCGCAGGCCGCCGCCGGTCGGGTTCACGTGGCAGGCCACGCACTTGAGGCCGTAGCGGATGGCAAGGTAGGGCTCCGCCTGCGCGGCAGGCGACAACGCCAGCGCGAGGACGAAGCCGATGAGCAGCCGCAGCCCCTTCATTTCTGCGCTCCGTTGTTGATCCACAGGCGGATCAGCGTCATCGTGTTGGCGTCCAGGTAGGGCCCGCCCAGCGGCATGCGCGCGCCGACGGCGGCATGCCCTTCGAGCTTCTGCACGAGGTAGCTGTTGTCGGCATCGCCCGGCTTCACACGCATCAGCGACGGCACGCCCCCGCTGGGCGTATTGACCAACAGCGCGAAGCTGTTGGCCGCGTCCAGCCGCAGGCCGCGCGGCGCGGCGCTGCCCGAATGGCAGGCCGTGCAAACCGGCGTGAACACATGCGACTGGATGGAGTTGAAGCTGGCCGTCATCGGCCCGCTCGGGTCGTCGCCCTCACCGACCGGGCGGCCGTTGGCATCCAGTCCGTCGCCGCTGCCGCCGCCGCAGCCGGCGATCAACGCAACCGCTGCGCAGAGCGCACCCAAACCCATTCTGGAAACTTTCATCGCTCACCTTTCCTGGCTGTTACTGCGCGGTGAGTGCCAGCCCGCGGCCGGCGGGTTCAAGCGATGGAAGGAATCGACTCAAAAAGTTGCCGTGGCCCCCAGCAGCACGCTGCGGCGGCGCGCCGCATCGCTCCAGGTGTAGGGCCCGCCGCGGCTGGCGGAGACCCAGGCCAGTTGCAGCTCGCAGCTTTCGCCCAGCAGCCAGGACGCGCCCGCACGCAGGTCCACCCGCGTCGGGCCATGTGCTGCGGCATAGACGGCCGCCGCCGTCGCGCCATAGCCGCGCAGCACGCCGACATGGCCCATCAGGCCCACGCCCTTGGCGACAGGCCAGCGCAGGTTGAACTCGCCATAGACGCTGCGCTGGCCACTGCCGTAGTAATTGGGCGAGTGGTACAGGCGCAGGCTCCAGCGCTCGCCGAGCAGGCCCACGTAGACCTCCTGGAAGTCGTAGTGCGACACGTTCTCGAAGGCCTGCGCGATGACGCCGGCCTCGCCATCAAGACCTGGCACCAGCTCGACGACGCGGCCGCCGTAGGCCTGAAGGCGGGCGCCGTGCCGCTGCACGAAGCGGGCATGCGCCAGCTGGGCGCCGGCATACCAGCCACCATCGCCGTCCCAGGCCAGGCCCAGCTGCGCGCTGGGCTTCTCGGCGCTGTACGACATGCCGCGCTCGCGCGCATCCGTCTGCAGGGACACGCTGCCGCCGACATCCGCCCGTGCCAGCGCCGCAGCGCCGAGCAACGCGGCGATGAGGGTCACCAGTCGGGCCAGGCGCGCGCGGGGCATCAGAGGGCGAGCGTCTTTCGGCCGGGCCCGAAAGGCGCGTCGAAGCGCCCGCCATCCACGCGCAAAGCACAGCCATCGCTCGCGCCATGGCGAGCATCTGCAACGACGAGTGGGGGCGTTTTGGCGTGCAAGGCGGGCATGGGTGAAAGGCTCTGACCCTCTCAGTCGGGAGTTTGCCCCAGTGCCGCGCAGGCGGCGCCGCGCGCACCGGCATGGCGGGCCAGCGTCGCGCAGCCGTCGATGCGGCCTTGCGGGGCGGTGACGAAGGCCGTCTTCAGCACGCCCGGTTGCAGGCCTTTGGCGTCCAGCTCGCGCACCAGCGCGAGTAGGCCCGAGGCATGCGCGGCCGCGAAGGACGAGCCCGTGACAAGCGACCAGCCGCCGCCCGGCGCGGCGCTCGGCACGTCGCGGCCGGGCGCCAGCATCGCACCGGCCGGCAGCGGCAGCGCGCTGCCGACGACGACGACGCCGGGGTGGCTGGCCGGGAACGAGCCCGGCCCGCCCTGGCCCGGCAGCGCGGCGACCACCGCCACGCCGCGCGCCAGCGCCTGGTCCAGCAGCAGCGCCAGCAGCCGGTCGTCCGGCCCGCTCAGGCTCATGTTGACGATGTGGGCGTCCTGCTGGATGGCCGCGTACAGCGCCTTGGCCAGGCCCAGGCTGCTGCACAGCGTCTGCGCCGGCCCTGCCTGCCAGCAGGCACGCAGCGCCAGCAGGCGGGCCTGCGGCGCCACGCCCGCGATGCCGGCGCCGTTGTCGGCCCGCGCCGCGATGATGCTGGCCACCGCGGTGCCATGGCCCTCGGCCGGCGGCGGGCGGTCGTCGACGAAGTTCAGGTTCTGCACCACCTGCCCCGCCAGGTCGGGGTGGCCGGCCTCGACGCCGCTGTCGACGACGGCGATGCGCACGCCGCGGCCGGTGGCCAGCCGGTGCATGTCCGCCAGTCGCCATTGCTGCGCCGCCGGCTGGGCGGCGTAGAGCGGTTCCTGGTGGCTGGCGCGCTCGGCCTGATAGAGGCTGACCGGCTGGGCCCAGGCCACGCGCTTGTCCTCGGACACGGCCCGCGCAACCTGGACGGTGGTGCGCGCATCGCCCGCGGGCAGGTGCATGACGAAGCAGTCCACGCCGGCCATCGGCATCGGCCATTCGCTGCGGATCTCCAGCCGGTGGGCACGGGCCAGGTCTTGCGCCACCTGCTGGCGTGCCCGCCGGCCCACGCCCTCGCCATAGCTGCCGGCGTAGCTGCCGTCGGGCCGGAAGTGGGCCTTGGGCAGCTGCAGCATGACAAGCACCTGGCGCTGCGCCTCCTCCGCCTGGGCCCATGCAGGCCGGCCCAGGGCGCAGCCCAACAGCAGCATCAGCCCGAGCAGCCAATGCTTCATCGCGGCGACCCCGGCTGCAGCGGCTCGGCCAGCGCGACGAGGGGCGACGCGCGCAGCGCCGCCAGCCCTTGCGCTTGCACCCGCAGCAGCCACGCGCCCGTCTCGGTCGGCCCGGCGACGACGCTGGCGCCCTCGGCCTGCAGCAGCTCGCGCAGCGCCTGCTCGCTGGTGCCGGGCTTGAACATGACGAGGGCATCCGCCGCGACCGGCGCGCTGTCGACCGGGGCCGACAGGCCCTGGTAGGCCGGCGCATCGTCGCGCGCCTGCAGCCACAGGCCCAGCAGCATTGCCACCGCCGCCCCCTGCAGGCCCAGGGCCCAGGGCATCCAGCGCGGCGCGCGGGTCGCGGCGGCGGGCCGCGGCAGCTTGGCGCGCATCTTGGCGAGGCCCGCCTCGACGTCGCCGCCCTGGGGCAGCGCGTCGCCCATGGTCAGCAGCGTCTGCATCGGCAGCTCGGCGGCCAGTTCATTGCGGCAGGCCTGGCAGTGCAGCAGGTGCTGTTGCACCTCGCCCATCTCTTCAACGCCGAGCTGGCCGCGCGCATACCAGGGCAGCAAGGCCTGAATGGCCACGTGCTCATCATGTTTCATGGGGACGACGGTACTCATCACGGTTCTCCTTGGCCAGCGCCCGCCAGGTCATCCAGCAGCAGGCGCAGCCGGCGGCGCGCGTAGAACATGCGCGTCTTGACGGTCTCGGGCGGGCAGCCGACGACCTCGGCGATCTCGCCATAGGCCATGTCATGGAAATAGCACAGCTCGACGACGGCGCGGTGCTCGGGCGACAGCTCGGCCAGCGCCTCGGCCAGGCGCACGCGCAGCTGCGCCAGGCCCAGCTGCTGCTCTGGGCCGGGGCCGGGGTCGGCGGGCTCCTCGCAGTCGTCGGCATCCACCGGCAGGTCCTGCCGGCTCAGCGCCTTGAGCGCCTTGCGGTAGGCGATGCCGAAGATCCAGGTCGACAGCTTGCTACGGCCGTCGAAGCTGTCGGCGCGCTGCCAGACCACCATCAGCGTGTCGTTCAGCACCTCTTCGACCAGATCGCCATGGCGCAGCATGTGCACCAGAAAGCGCCACAGCCGCGGGTGGTAGAGGCGGTAGAGCGTCTCGAAATCGGCGCGCTGGCCCCGTTTGATGCTGGCCAGCAGCTCCAGCTCGAGCTGCTCGGACGCCGGCCCGCGGGCGGGCGCCGCGCCGTCGTCGCGCTTTTTCTTGAGGCTGGGCCACTTCAACATGCTTGCCAGACCAGGGTTTTTCAGGGTTCGATGGGGCTGAGTTCCGGCTCGGCAGCAAAAGGTTCAAAGCCATCGTATCGGGCGGCGCCGCCCAGGGGCGCTATCGTTGCGCCCATGAGCGATGCCGGCGCCCTGTCCCTGCCCCCCGAGCCCCAGGACTGGGCGGGTGGCTCGGCCGACGCCGAACCGCAACTGCTGGCCGCCGGCCCGCGGGAATGGCGGGTCAGCGGCGACTGGACGCTGCTGGGCCTGCGGGGGCGCTACGAGGAGTTCCGCGAGCGCGTCGCCAGCGCCGCCACGGCCGGCGACGACCCGCTGTGGGACCTGCGCAACCTGAGCCGGCTGGACACCGCCGGGGCGTTGACGCTGTGGCAGGGCTGGGGGCAGAAGCCGCCGTCGCGGCTGCTGTGGCTGCCCGAGCACGTCACGCTGTTCGCGCAGTTCATGCAGCCCGCTGCCCTGCCCCGGCGCCGGCCGGGCCTGGGCCCCGGGCTGGCATCGGCGGGCCTGAGCCTGCTGGCCTTCGCGCGCCACGGCGTCGACATCGTCGCCCTCACCGGCCGGCTGCTGCTCGACCTGCTGCGCGTGCTGCGCCACCCGTCGCTGATCGGCTGGCGCGAGATCTCGGCCAACGTCTACCGCACCGGCGCGCAGGCGCTGCCGATCACGGCGCTGGTGGGCTTCCTCGTCGGGCTGACGCTGTCCTACCTGATCTCCAAGCAGCTCAAGGCCTATGGTGCGGACATCTTCGTCATCAACATCCTGGGCCTGGCGGTGCTGCGCGAGCTGGGGCCGCTGCTGGCGGCCATCATCGTGGCGGGCCGCTCGGGCTCGGCGATGACGGCGCAGATCGGCGTCATGCGCGTCACGCAGGAGCTGGACGCGCTGTCCGTCATGGGCATCTCGCACACCGTGCGGCTGGTGCTGCCCAAGGTGGTGGCGCTGGCCATTTCGCTGCCGCTGGTGGCGCTGTGGACCAGCGGCCTGATGCTGCTGGGCGGCATGACGGCAGCCGGCGCCCAGCTGGGGCTGGACCCGGCCACTTTCCTGCGTGCACTGCCTGGCGTCGTCGAGCCGGCCAACCTGTGGCTGGGCTGGAGCAAGTCCGTCATCTTCGGCGCGCTGATCGCGCTGCTGGCCAGCCATTTCGGGCTGCGCGTGAAGCCCAACACCGAGAGCCTGGGCGGGGCGGTCACGCAATCGGTCGTCACCGCCATCACGCTGGTCATCGTCGTCGACGCGATCTTCGCGGTGCTGTTCTCCAACGTGGGCATTTGAAGCATGGACAGCAGCGAGCCCATCATCGAAGTCGACGGCGTGACCACCGCCCTGGGCGGCCACGTCATCCACCGCGACCTGCACCTGACCGTCTACCGCGGCGAGGTCATGGCGCTGATCGGCGGCTCGGGCTCGGGCAAGACGACGCTGCTGCGCCTGCTGCTGGGCCTGGAAGTGCCGCAGGCCGGCAGCGTGAAGATCTTCGGCCACCCGCTGGGCCGCTGCGCCGTGCGCGACCTGGAGTGCGTGCGCTACCGCTGGGGCGTGCTGTTCCAGGCCGGCGCGCTGTTCTCGGCGCTCAGCGTGTTCGACAACATCGCGCTGCCGCTGCGCGAGTTGAAGAGCGTGCCGCCCGACCTCGTCAAACCACTCGTCATGCTCAAGCTGGCGCAGGTCGGCCTCAAGCCCGAGGACGCGCTCAAGCGGCCGGCCGAACTGTCCGGCGGCATGGTCAAGCGCGTGTCGCTGGCGCGCGCGCTCATCCTCGACCCGCAGCTGCTGTTCCTGGACGAGCCCACCGCGGGGCTGGACCCCGACAGCGCCAAGCAGTTCGTCAAGCTGCTGCGCAAGCTGCGCCAGGAGCTGGGGCTGACCGTCGTCATGGTCACGCACGACGTCGACACGCTGTTCGCCGTCGTCGACCGCGTGGCCGTGCTGGCCGACCAGCACATCATCGCCTGCGGCCCGCTGGCCGAGGTCGCGCGCCTGCCCCACCACTTCGTGCGCAACTTCTTCCTCGGCCATGTCGAGCGCTGCGCCGAGGAAGACGTTCGCCGCTTCCGCCTCAGCCTGGACGACACCAGCGAGGAAGGCGGCGTGCCCGCCGTGCTTCGCGAAGAAGCTAACGTGTAGGCCTTATGGAAAACAAAGCCCACGCCATCGCCGCCGGCCTGTTCCTGTTGCTGCTGGGCCTGGCCCTGGCGGCCAGCGTCGCCTGGTTCCAGGGCGACCGCACGGAGCGGGTGCACTACACCGTCGTCGCGCGCAGCGGCGTGCCGGGCCTGAACCTGAAGGCGCCCGTCAAGCTGCGCGGCGTCGAGGTCGGCTACGTCGACAGCATCGGCTTCGACCCGGCCGACCCGCGCCAGATCCTGGTCGACATCGCCGTCGACGCCGCCGCACCGGTGTCCGCCAGCACTTTCGCCCAGCTGGGCCTGCAGGGCGTCACCGGCCTGTCCTTCATCGGCCTGGAGGAAGCCGATGCCAAGGCGCCGCTGACGCGTGCCGCGCCGGGTGCGCGCATCGCGCTCAAGCCCACGCTGCTGGACCGCCTGGCCGAGAGCGGCCCGCTGCTGCTGGCCGGCTTCGCCGAGACGGCCGACCGGCTCAATGCGCTGCTCAGCGAGGGCAACCGCGCGCAGCTGAACCGCAGCCTCGTGCAGCTGGAGCAGGCCGCCGGCGACACCAGCCGGCTGATGGCCGCGCTGCAGCCGGGCGCGCGCGAGCTGCCCGTCTTTTTGAAGGACGCCGACGCGACCGCGCAGCGCGCCAGCGCCGCGCTGCGCGAGATCGAGGCGCTGGCCGCCGACAGCCGCCAGCTGACGCAGGAACTCAAGACCCGCGTCGCGGTGCTCGACCGCCTCGATGGCGCTGCCGTTCAGCTGCAGACGACGACGCGCAACCTGGAACTGGCGCTGGTGGGCGACACGCCGCCGCGCACCCGCCCGCTGGTGGCCGACCTGTCCGCTGCCAGCCGCAGCATCGAGCGCGCCGCCCGCGACGTGGGCGAGCATCCGCAGAGCCTGCTGTTCGGCCGCAGCGGCCAGCCGCCCGGACCGGGCGAGGCAGGTTTTGATGCGCGGCTGAAGGCAGGTGGCAGCAAATGAGAGTCGCCCTGCCCCTGATCGCCGCCGCGCTGGCCCTGAGCGCCTGCTCCCTCGCCCCGACCGCGCCCGCGCGCGCCGTCTACGACCTCGGCCCAGCGGCTGCGGCACCGGCCAGCGGCGGCGCACTGGCCTGGCGCCTCACCGACGTGACCGCCCCGCCCTGGCTGGCCAGCGAAGGCATTGCCTACCGCCTGGCCTTCCAGCAGGCGCAGCGCCTGGAGCAGTACCGCGACAGCGCCTGGGCCGCGCCACCGGCTGCGCTGCTGACCCAGCGCCTGCGCCAGCAGCTGGCGGCCATGCCGGGCTGTGCCGGCCGGCCCGCCGCCCTGCTGGCCGTCAACCTGGACGCGTTCGAGCAGGTGTTCAGCAGCCCGACCGAAAGCCAGGCGGTGCTGCGCGTGCATGCCACGCTCTGGCCAGCCGGCAACGCCAGCCCCGCCCTGCAGCAGCACTGGCGCCTGGAGCGCCCTGCCGCCTCGCCCGACGCACCCGGCGCCGTGCGGGCGCTCGCCCAGGTGGTGGACGACTGGCTGCCGCAGCTTGCGGGCTGGCTCGCGGTCTCCTGCCGCTGAGCAGCCTGCCGTCGTGCCGCAGGCACGGCTGGTGCGCGTCCAAGGCGGCGGCCGCAACGACCTGCAGGACCTGCCCGCCTACCGGCAGGCGATGGCGGAGGCGCTCGCCGGGCTGCGCTGAATCACCGGCGCAGGCCACGGCGCCGCTGCAGCCAGCCCAGTGCCAGCAGGCCCGTGCCGGCCATCATCCAGCTCGACGGCTCGGGCACCGCCGCCGTCATGAACTGGCCCGAGGCGGAGCTGGTCGTCACGCCGTCGGGCAGCGTCCAGCGGAAGTGCAGCGTGTTGCCGAAATCGGCGCTGGCGTTCGGGCTGCCGGCATAGGGCAGCGCCACGGCCGAGGTGGTGAGCTCGGCGAAGACGAAGTACGTGGCATCACCCAGCGGCACGAACAGCTCGTCACCGAGCACGGTGGTGCCCGACGCCAGCGCGACGGCGGGCGCGTAGGCGTCCAGGTGGTCGAAGAAATCGGCATGCGCGTGACCGACATAGAAGCGCGCGGAAGCTTGTGAATTGCCGGGCGTCAGCGTGCCGTCGATGCTGACGCTGAGCTCGACGAGGCCGAGGTTCTTGCCGTTGTGGAAGGTGACGGTGTCCCAGTAGCGTGCGACCGAGTTGGTGCCCGTCTTGGCATGGCAGCTCGGGCACGGCGTGGCGCCGGACGCCGCGTGCAAGGTGCCGTCGCCGAGCAGCGCCTGGCCCCAGCCGTAGGAGTACTTGCCGTGGGTCGGCAAGGTATTGGCCATCGCGCTGAAGCTGCCTTCGCCGCCCATGCGGCTGCCGCCGTAGACGCCGGCATAGGCGCCGTAGTTGGGCGTGGCGGCTCGGGCCGGTGAGAGGGCGAGCCACGCCGAGGCGGCGACGGCGAGCAGCAGCGTGAAAGAGGTCTTGTGGTTCGTGGTCATGGTGGTTCCTCTGTTGAAAGAATGGGTTTCAGGGTTGGATGAGCAGCAGGCTGGGCCAAGGTTGGCCCAGCGCGCCGCGCAGCAGGTCGGCCGCTTCGGCGGGGGCCCCGGGCAGCAGCACCTGCAGCGCCGGGATGCAACGGAAGATGGCCGCGGCCAGGCCGTCGCCGGCGCCCGCCAGCAGCACGAGCGGGAACTCGAACTGGCCGCCGCTGAGCGGCCCGAGCGGGGGCACATGGGCGAGCAGGTCGAGCGCCCGCAGCGGCGACTGCAACTGCACGACGGGGCGCAGGCCCATGGCCGCGGCGCCGAGTGCGCAGCCCACGACACCGGCCTCGGCCAGCGGCGTGTTGCGCACCCGCTCAGCGCCGAAGGCCGCGAGCAGCGCCGTCTGGCGCGTGGCCACGCCGGCGCCGAGCAGCAGCACACGCTGGTCGGTCGCCATCGCGGCATGGAGGGCCGCCATCACGGCCTGTTCTGAAGTCATCGGAGTCATGGCGCGTCCTCAGGCGGCTTGCGCCGCGGCATAGGCACGCTCGACCCGCCCCTGCGCTTGGGCCATGCGGCCGGCCAGGTCGTCGCCGCCGAGCCGCCCCTGGGCGGCCAGTCGGCGGGCGTGGTGCTGGATGGGGTCGCGCCTGAGCCACTGCGCGTGCTCGCTGGCGCAGACGTACGCCTGCTCGGCGGGCTCGCAGTGGCCGCGCTGGCGGTAGGTCACCAGTTCCAGCAGGCGCGGCCGGCCGCCGTCGCGGATGGCGGCAACCGCCTGCTCGGCGGCGGCGTGCACCGCCTCGACGTCGTTGCCATCGACCACCGCCGCGGCAAGGCCGTGGCCTTGCACCCAGTCGGCCACATGCTCGCCAGCCATGGCTTCGCGGCGGTGCACGGCGCCCTGCCACTGGTTGTTCTCGCAGACGAACAGCAGCGGCAGGCGCCAGGTCACCGCCAGGTTCACGGCTTCATGGAAGCCGCCCTGGCAGGCCGCGCCGTCGCCGAAGAACACGACCGTGAGGCCGTCGGGCTGGGCGCCGAGCTTCTGCGCCAGCGCCACGCCCGGAGCCATCGCCAGGCCTGCGCCGGCGACGGGCGAGGTCAGCACGATGCCGAGCGAGCGGATCGAGACGTGCATGGCACCGCCCTGCCCGCCGCAGTAGCCGCTGGCGCGGCCCAGCACCTCGGCGAACAGGCGCTCGGGCGCGGCACCGCGCGCCAGCAGGTGGCCGGCATTGCGATGGTTGCTGACCAGCAGGTCACGCGGTCCCAGCGCCCCGACGACGCCGACGGCGCAGGCCTCCTGGCCGAGCGCACTGCAGACGCCAGGCTGGCGCGTGTCGATCAGCCGCTGTTCATAGGCACGGATCAACAGCATCGCGTCCAGGCGGGACAGCGCATCGGGCATGGCGTGCGTCATGGCGTGTGTTCAGTTCAACAGGGCGGCGAGGCGGCCGAGGTCCAGCGCAGCGACGGCGTCGCGCATCGGCCGGGCGTAGGCGGGGTTGTCGGGGTGGGCGCTGGCGCAGACGGTCAGCAGCTGGATGCGCGTGCGGTTGCGGCCATCCCACGGGAAGGACGGGTCCAGCTTCACCAGTCGCTTCAGCGGCCGGCCGGCTTCAGCCGGCGTCGGCAGGCGGTGGCGGCCGGTGCCCAGCCGGTAGGGCTCGGCCAGTTGCTCGGCGCTCATGGCGGCGCGGGTGCGGCGCAGGTCGTCCAGCTCGCCGACCAGCATCTGGCGGTTGCGCCCAAGCTGCTGGTGCAAGCTCACTTCGCCGGCCTTGCGCTGCCGGGCAGTCATCAGCAGCAGTTCGGCGGCCTGGGCGTTCTGCGCACGGATCTGCTCGGCCTTGCGCTCCGCCGCAGCCAGGTCGAAGGGCTGCAGCGCGGTCTTGTTGCTGCGGTCCCAGTCCTCGATCTTGCGTTGCTGCTCGCGCTCGAAGTAGGCCAGCATCTCGCCCACTGGCACGGGCACCCACGGGACGCGGCGCTCCGGGCCGATGACGGCGCAGCCGCGGTACACCGGCCAGCCCTGCATCGCCTCGCCGCGCTCGCCTTCGAGGTAGGCGCTGAGCTGCTCGTCGTGCGCCCAGCGGTTCATCGTCGCCAGCGGCGCGTTGATGAAGACGCTGAAGCCTGCACGCGGGCCGATGCGCTGGGCCGCCTCGGCATGGATGTCACAGCCCTTGCCCGTCCAGGTCTCGGGGCCGAAGCCCTGCGCATGGATGACCGCTTCGCGCGGGCGGCGGCTGGGTTCGTCCGAATCCAGCACCGCGCGGGTGATGCGCAGCCGCACGTCGGGCAGCGCCAGCAGGCCGGGGTTGGGCTTGGCCTGGGCTTCGAACTGGTCCATGGCGGCGTGCAGCGGCTTGAACGACGCATGCTTGACGGGCAGGCCGTCGTTGCTGATCGGCTCGGCGGCATCGGGGGCCCAGCAGTGCGCGTGGACGGCGCCGGCCGCGAGCAGCAGCGTGAAGCACGAGGCTTGCTTCATGGCGGCGCTCACTGCGGGACCAGCGACCAGCGCAGGCGCGAGCTGCCCGAGACGCCGTCGAACTCGCGGTGGCTGTCGGGGTCGACGAACTCGGTGTTCACGCGCCGGCCCAGCTCGACGGGCAGCAGGCGTTCCTCGCCGAACTGGCGTCGACCGGCCAGCGCATAGCCGGCCACGCGGAAGGACAGGCCACTGACCTTGGCCTCCATCTCGCTCGGCACGCCCTTGTACGTGCGCACATGGCGCGCTGGCACGGGCACATAGCCGGTGAAGTCCAGCTTGCAGGTCGCGAGATCGACGAAGGCGCGCAGCAGCGACACGTCGGCGTGGGTCAGCGGCGCGCCCTGGGCGGTGACCTGGATCGTGTCCGGCGCATGGGCGCTGCTGTAGAACTGGTCCACACCGATGCTGCCGGTCTCGGCGTTGCCGGCGAACCAGACCTGGCCGACGGGCGACATCGGGTCGCGCTGCAGCTTGCCCGCGACGCGGGCGCGGTGGGCGTAGCGGGCGCTGCCCTGCGCGTCGGCGCCGGCCCACTGGTAGTCCTGCTCCAGCGCGACGTTGAGCGTGTTGACGCGCTTGAGCCAGTCGCAGCCGGCCTGCGGGTCGATGACGGTCAGGTTCGCCACCAGTTGCACCGGGCCGTCGACGTCGTCGAAGGGGTCGCGATAGTGGACGGACACGGCCACCGGGTTCTGCGTCGGCAGCGCGGCGGGCGCGCGGTAGGTGCGCTTCAACGGGCCGATGGTGTCGACGCCGGTCAGCGTGCCGACGCTGGCGCTGCCGCCGGTCACGCCGTTGACCGCCCAGCCATCCGACGACAGCACCGCGCCGCCATCGGTCTCGCAGGTGAAGTGCCGGTCGTGCCCCGGCAGCGCGGTGTCGCTGCCGCGGCCGCAGACCATCACGGTCAGGTCCTGCGCCTGCTGCAGCCCGACATCGGCCGCGCCCGGGCGCAGCTGCACGCCGGCCACGAGGGACCAGTCGCTGAAATGCGTGGTGGTCGTGCGCACCACGCCATCGCTGTCGGTGCCCGAGGCGGCGCTGCGCCAGATGCCGTCGGCGCCTTGCGTCGCGATGCGCAGGTGCCGGGCGCCGTTGCGCTCGGCCGCGCTGGGCTGCCAGGCCAGCGTGACCGGCTGCTTGGCCTGCAGGCCCTCGGGCTGGATGCGCCAGGCGCCGCCGCGGGCACCGGGCGCGGTGTTCTCGATGGGCTGCAGCGTGACGAGCTGTTCGCTGTCGAAGGCGCCCGCCGGCACGATGACAGCCAGGCCGTAGTCGGGCGCATCGAGCCGGCCGCCGGCCGCACCGATGCGGGCGCTGGCAACGACCGGGCCCAGCGCCGCGCCCACGGCCGTGACGGCCGGCACTGGTGCGGGTGCGGGTGCGGGAGCCGGCGTCGGCGTCGGGGCAGGTGCGGGAGCGGGAACCGGTGCGGGCGAAGGGCTGGGTGTGGACGTCGGCGTGGACGTGGGGCCCGCGTCGCTGCCACCGCCGCCGCAGGCCTGCAGCAGGGCGGCGGCGAGCAAGGCGCTCAGCAAGGGGATGGGGCGTGCGTTCATGGCGTGCTTCTTGGTTCGCGTGTGTCGGGCAAGGCTCCGCCGCGCCGGTGCCATGCAGGGGCTCCGGCCGAACGGTGTCTTGGGCATTGAGGTGTTGCGCGGGTCTGCGTCCGGCGTGGGCTCTACTGTGTTCGGCCTGCGTTCAGCGCGCTGCTAGTTCTCGGCTAAGGGTTTGTTAAGTGTTTGCTAACCCGGTCGGCGCCGCCCGCCTGCCTATCATTCGGGCCTTTGCTGGAACCCGCCCGCCCCTTGCCGCAACTGCCACCCAATTGGGCCGCCCATCTCGAAAGCGGGGTCTCGCACCGCCTCGGCAGCAGCCATGCCGACGGCCAGCCCGAGATCTGCCGCGCACTGGCCGCGCAAGCCCTGGCCGACGGCCGCCTGGAGGTGCTGCTGGCGGTCGAGACCGGCGACCGCCTGCTCGCCGCAGTGCAGTCCAGCGGCCGCATCGCTTACGTGGCGGCGCAGCCGGGCAGCCATCTCACGCTGCACGTCAAGGGCGTCGACGCCGAGGTGTGCACCGCCACGCCGGGCCACGCCGCGCTGTTCGAGCGTTGCCGGGAACGCTTCATTGCCCAGGTCGAGCCCTATGGTTTCACCCGCGAGGCCATCATGGCGATCTGGTACGACCTGGATGTGCAGCGCCTGGCCGGCATCCGCTTCACGCCCATCGGCGCCTGGGACCAGACACCTGGCCCCGGCGCCGGCCAGCCTGTGGAGCTGCTGCGCTGATGGCCCGCCTGCCTGACGCCTGGATCGCCCACCTGCAGGAGGGCGTCACGTTGCGCGTGGGCTCATGCACGCCCGAGGGCCAGCCCGAGCTGCATTTCGCGCACGGTGCCTGGGCACTGCCCGACGGCCGCCTGGAAGTGCTGGTGCGCAGCCTGCAGGGCGCCGAGTTACTGGCCGCCATCCGCGCCACCGGCCGCGTCGCGGTCTGCGCCGGCCGGCCGAGCAACTATCACGTGCTGCATGTGAAGGGCATCGACGCCGAGGTGCTGCCCGCCAGCGCCGAGCAGGCGCCGAAGCTGGCGCATTGCTTCGAAGCCTGGCTGCGGCAGATCGAGATGTTCGGTGCCGACCGGCGCCAGGTCATGGCCGTGCTGGGCGAGCTGACACCGGCCCAGCTGAGCTGCGTGCGCTTCACGCCGCTGGCCGCGTGGGACCAGACCCCCGGCCCCGGCGCCGGCCAAGCCATAGATCTGATGCCATGACAGCCCACCCCCTACCGGCTTCGCCGGCCCCCTCAAGGGGGCGCCGTCAGTGGCCTGGCAAAGCCAGTTCCACGACGGCCGCTTGGACAAATCGACGGCCTGCACGACGGGACAAATTGGAACGCCTGATATGAACGCAGCCACCCAACCTGAGAGGCGTTCGCTGAAGCTGCGCGACGTGCGCCGCCTGCTCGAAGGCGTCATTCCGCCGGCCATGTGCTCGGTGGGCGCCGACGGCATGCCGCACGTCAACTACCTGTCGCACGCCGAGTACATCGACGACGAGCACGTCGCGCTGACCTACCAGTTCCTCAACCGCGCGCGCGCCAACATCCTGGCCACCGGCCGCGTCGCGCTCAGCGTGGAGGACCCGTTCACCGGTGTGTCCGTGCTGCTGCAGCTGCGCTACGAGCGCACCGACACCGAAGGGCCGGTGTTCGAGCGGCTGCGCGCCAAGCTCGCGGGCATTGCCGCGCAGACGGGCATGGAGAAGGTCTTCCACCTGCGCGGTGCCGACGTCTACCGCGTCGAGTCGCTGCGCAAGCTCGACCCGGTGCACCCGTTGCCTTCGATGGCGCCGCGCTGCGATCTCGCCACTGGCGTGCGCCGCCTGAGCGAGCAGCTCGCCGAGGCGGCCGACCTGCGCAGCCTGCTGACCGCCTTCATCGACGGCCTGCAGCGCGACCTGCGCATCACCCATGCCATCGTCTGGCTGCTCGACGAGCAGCGCCAGGGCCTCTACACGCTGGCGAGCATCGGCTACGAGCAGGCCGGCAGCGGTGCCGAGCTGCCGCTGGCCGAGGCGGGCCTGGCCGGCGTGGCGCTGCGCGAGAACGTGCCCATCCGCATCGGCCACATGAGCCAGATGTACAGCTACGGCATGTCGTGGCGGGCCAAGGCGGAGCAGCTCGGCCTGCAGGCCGCCATGGCCGACACCATCCCCCTGCCCGGCCTGGCCAACCCGCGCAGCCAGCTCGCGGTGCCGCTGCGTGCGCGCGGCCGCACGGTGGGCGCGCTGCTGGTGGAGAGCGAGAGCGACCAGTTCTTCAGCTACGACGACGAGGATGCGCTGACCGCGGTGGGCGCCCAGCTCGCGCAAGGCCTGGCGGCGCTGCGCACGGCCGAGCTGGTGGAGGAGCCGGTGACCGCGCCTGCGGCGGCCGACACGCAGGCCGGCGGCAGCGCGCCGCTGCGCGTGCGCCACTACCCGCGCGACCACAGCGTGTTCGTCAACGACCAGTACCTGATCAAGGGCGTGGCGGGCGCCATCATCGCCAAGCTCGTGCGCGACCAGATCGACAGCGGTCGCGAGGCCTTCAGCACGCGCGAGCTGCGGCTGGCCGGCGGCGACCTGCGCCTGCCCGAAGTGCAGGACAACCTCGGCGTGCGCCTGCTGTTGCTGGAGCGCCGCCTGGCCGAGCGCGACTTCGGCCTGCACATCGAACGCTGTGGCCGCGGCCAGTACCGGCTCATCGCCGACGGGCCGCTGAGCCTGGCGACCGAGGGTTGAGACCGCTGTTGCCGCAAGCGACGCGTCCGCATCCCGATGTCCGCCGGCGGCTGTTCGCGGCGGCCCTGCTCGGCCTGGCCGCACCGCGCCTCCAGGCCATGGACGCGCTGACCGTCACGGCCGTGAGCAAGACCGGCGGCAGCGGCGTGGCAGGCCGGCTGCTGGCCGAGATCTACCGGCGCGCCGGCACGGGCCTGAGCATCGAGGTCATGCCCGCCGCGCGTGCCAGCCTCGCATCCCAAGGCGACCAGGCCGATGGCGAGCTGATGCGCATCGCCAGCTACGGCCAGAGCCACCCGCTGCTCGTGCGCGTGGACCCGGCCTTCTACCGCATCGGCGTGCGCGCCTACTGGCTGCCGACGCGCGGCGCCAGCGTGCGGTCGCGCGACGACCTGCGGCACTACGCCGTCGGCGCGATCCGCGGCATGGCCTATGCGCAGGAGATGACCGAGAACCATCCGGCGCTGACGCTGACACCGAACGTCCTGCAGCTGTTTCGCATGCTGATGGCCGGCCGCATCGACGTGGCCGTGTGCTCGACGCTGGCGGCCCAGTCGGCACTGCACAGCCTGGGCGGCAAGGATGTCGACGTCTCACCGGAGCTGGCGCGCTTCGAGCTTCACCACCACCTGCACATCCGCCACCGCGAGCTGGCAGCGCGCCTGGGTGAGATCACGCGCCGCATGAAGGACAGCGGCGAGCTGGAGCAGCTGACGCTGAAGTACGAAGCGGCCGCGGCAGCGGCCGAGCCGCCTTAGCGGGGTGGGTGGATTACCGCGCTAGATGTCGAGCACGTAGACCGTCGCGCTGGCACGCTCGGCGGCGGTGTGGCCCGACAAGGCCTTGTCCCACTCGGCACCGCTGGCACCGGTGGTGGCGGGCACGCCCTTGGCCAGTTGCGAGACCTCCTCGGTGCCGGCATCGAACTCTGCCACCTGCGTGCGGTCCGGCAGGAACAGCCGGGCGAGCGTGCCGGAGCCGGAATCGATGACGACCAGGTAGCGCGTGACCGCGCGGTGGGTCTGCTGGGCGTGCCGGGGCGGCACCTCGTGGCCAAAGCCGTCGTTCATGGGACCTCCTCATTGCTTGCCCCCGCGCAGCGGCTCGTGTCGGCCAGGCGGGTCGGCGTCCATCATCGGCGTTCCGGCGCCGCCGGGTCGAGTAACCACAGGTTTCACCGACGCCCCGTTCGCGCATGCCCACCAGAGCGGGGTAAACCATGTGATGGGATTCCGGCCCCATCAGTTATCTTTATTGAACCGCCGTTTCATTTTTCAATCGTGAACCTTTCTCCCTCGGCCGCTCCCCGGCCGGTGTCGATCGCCGCCCTGGGCGAATGCATGCTCGAACTGCAGGGCCAGGCCTTCGGCAACCTGCGCCAGACCTTCGGCGGCGACACGCTGAACACCGCCGTCTATCTGGCCCGCTGTGGCGGTGCAGGCCTCAAGGTTCACTACGCGACCGCTCTGGGCGACGACTCCCTGAGTGCCGGCCTGCTGGAGCGCTGGGCCGCGGAAGGCGTGCAGACCGGCCTGGTGCAGCGCCTGCCCGGGCGGCTGCCGGGGCTGTACCTGATCGAGCTGGACGAAGGCGGCGAACGGCGCTTCCACTACTGGCGCGGCCAGGCGGCGGCGCGCGCCTATTTCGACACGGCGACCACGGCGCTGGAAGAACAGGCCGACGCGCTGGACGCCCTCTACCTGTCGGGCATCAGCCTGGCCATCCTGCCGCAGGCCGGCCGCGAGCGCACGCTGGCGCTGATGACGCGCATGCGCGCGGCCGGCAAGGTGGTCGCCTTCGACAACAACTACCGCCCCCGGCTGTGGGACTCCACCGCTGACGCGCGCTACTGGTACGGCCGCGCCTTCGCCGCGTCGACGGTGGCACTGATCACCGCCGACGACCACCAGGCCCTGCACGGGCTGGCCGACCTGGACGGCGCGGTGGCTGCGGCACAAGCGCTGCCCGTGGCCGAGATCGCGATCAAGCGCGGCGCGCTGCCCACGCGCGTCGGGCTGGACCATGTCTGGCAGGACGTGCCGACCGAGCCGGTGCCGCGCGTCGTGGACACCACGGCTGCGGGCGACTCCTTCGCCGCCGGCTACCTGAGCCAGCGCCTGCGCGGTGCGGCGCCCGCCGCCGCCGCTGCCTTCGGCAACCGGCTGGCAGCCCGCGTCATCCAGCATCCGGGCGCGCTGATCCCGCGCGAGGCCATGCAAGACCTGGTCGGCGCGTGATGCGCGCGCTCTGGATCCTCGCCCTCGCTGCGGGCCTGTGCCATGCCGCCGAGTCCACCGCACCGCTGCACCCGGCCACCTACGTCCACGCCGGCTGGGCACAGACGACCGGCGGCCAGGGCGGCAAGATCATCCGCGTGACGACGCTGGCGGCCGAGGGGCCGGGCAGCCTGAAGGCCGCGCTGGACACGCCGGGGCCGCGCATCGTCGTGTTCGAGGTCGGCGGCGTCATCGACATGGCCGGCAAGAGCTGGAAGCTGCGCGAAGGCAAGCTCACCCTCGCCGGCCAGACGGCACCCGACCCCGGCATCACGCTGGTGAAGGGTGAGCTGGAGGTGTTCGCCAAGGACGTCGTCATCCAGCACATCAGCATCCGCCCCGGCGCCTACGGGCGGCCCAAGCGCAGCGGCAACGACCACGACGGCCTGTCCACGTCCGACGGCGCGGCAAACGTCATCGTCGACCACTGCACCTTCTCCTGGGCCACCGACGAGAACCTGTCGGCCGGCGGCCACCGCTTCGAGGGCGCCACGCCCGACGACTGGCGCGCCCACACCTCCCACGCCCTCACCTTCAGCCACAACCTCATCTACGAAGGCCTGGGCGAGTCGGTACACGTCAAGGGGGAGCACAGCAAGGGCAGCCTCATCCACGACAACGCCACGCAGACCCTGTTGCTGGGCAATGTCTACGCGTCCAACCGCGAGCGCAATGCGCTGTTCAAGGGCGGCGTGTGGGCGGCGATGGTCAACAACCTGATCTACAACCCCGGCGCGCGGGCCGTGCACTACAACCTGATCGCGCACGAGTGGGTGGGCAAGCCCTACCAGACCGGCAAGATCACGCTGGCCGGCAACGTCTACCGCGCGGGGCCGGGCACGGTGCTGGGCCTGCCGCTGTTCACGCTGGGTGGCGTGGGCGATGTGCAGCTGTTCGAGCAGGACAACCTCGCGGTCGACCGCAACGGCCTGCCACTGCCCGTCACCGGCCGCTACACGACCGGCCCGGCGCAGATCGTGCCGGTGCGCGAGGCCTACCTGCCCCGCGGGCTGAGCTGGCTGCCGCCGCGCGAGCTGGAGCGCCTGCTGCCGCTGTACGTCGGCTCGCGGCCCTGGGCACGCGATCCGCTGGACTTCAAGCAGCTGTCGGACATCGCCGAGGACCGCGGCCAGCTGATCGACGACGAGACCCAGAACAACCCCGACGGCCTGCCCAGGCGCAAGCCCACGCAGCGCGCCTTTGTCGAGGCGGACTGGAACCTGGCCGACATGAGCCCGAAGGCGGGCTGGGCATCGCTGTTCACGCAGGTTGCCCGATGAGCGTGCTGCGCCGCGAGCTGCTGGCGCTGCTGGCGGCGTCTCCGACGGCGTGGGCGGCTGACTGTGCCGACGCGCCCGGCCAGCCCTACCTGCGGCCGTGCCAGCCGTGGCCCAAGGGCATCGAGGGACAGCGCAAGGCCGACATGGGCGATGGCCGCTATCTAAACCCCGTGCTGGCCGGCGACCGCCCGGACCCGTCGGTGCTGAAGGACGGCGACGACTACTACCTGACCCACTCCAGCTTCGAGGCCGTGCCAGGCCTGTTGATCTGGCATTCGCGCGACCTCGTCAACTGGCGGCCGGTGGCCAATGCGCTCCACGAGGCGGTGGGCAGCGTCTGGGCGCCGGACCTGTGCAAGCACGGTGGCCGCTATTACCTGTACCTGCCGGTCAAGGCCACGCCCAACGACATCCTCGTCATCTGGGCCGACCGCATCGAAGGCCCGTGGTCCAAGCCCGTGGCGCTGGGCCTGCCCAAGCACATCGACCCCACCCACGTCGCCGATGAAGACGGCCAGCGCTGGCTGTTCCTCAGCGGCGGCGACCGGGTGCGCCTCAGCGCCGACGGCCTGAAGCTCGCCGGCCCCATCGAACACATCTACGACCCCTGGCGCTACCCGGACGACTGGGACGTCGAGAGCTTCTCGCCCGAGGGCCCCAAGATGCTGCGCCACGGCGGCTGGTGGCACATGCTGCTGGCGGTGGGCGGCACCGCCGGGCCGCCCACCGGCCACATGGTCATCGCCGCGCGGAGCCGCACGCTGGACGGCCCCTGGGAGCAGGCGCCGCACAACCCGTTGATGCGCACGAAGTCGCCGCGCGAGCGCTGGTGGTCGCGTGGGCATGGCAGCCTGGCGCAGGGGCCGCGCGGCGACTGGTGGATGCTGTACCACGGCTACGAGAACAGCTTCCACACGCTGGGCCGGCAGATGCTGCTGGCGCCGGCGCGCTTCAGCGCCGACGGCTGGTTCCATGTCGACGCCGACGACGGCGCGCCGCTGCCCAAGCCCCAGGGTGGCGAGGCCGTGCCGCACGGCCTGGCGCTGTCGGACGACTTCGCGGGCGGCACGCTCAAGGCGCATTGGCAGTTCCTCAGCGGCAGTGGCCAGATGCGCCGCGTGCGCGTCGCCGGCGGCAAGCTGCACCTGGCCGCCACCGGCGCCAAGGGCCCGGGCGACAGCCCGCCACTGGGCTTCATCCAGGGCGACCCCGCCTTCGAACTGAGCTTCGACCTCGACTTCGACGAAGGCGTGCAGGCCGGCGTCGTCATGTTCTACAGCCCGCGCCTGTACGCCGGCATGGGCGCCAACGCCAAGAGCTTGCAGTTGCATCGCTACGGCCAGGACATCCGCGCCGTGCCCAAGCCCGACGGCATGGCGCGCAGCATGCAGCTGCGCCTCAGATGCGTGCGCCACGTGCTGACGCTCTACAGCCGCGCTGACGCCAGCCTACCGTGGAGCAAGTTCGCGGTGCAGATGGACGTGACCGGCTACCACCACAACACCGCAGGCGGCTTCGCCAGCCTGCGGCCCGCCGTCTACGCCGCAGGCCGCGGCGAGGCGCGCTTCTCGAACCTGCGCTATCGCGCTCTCGACTAGGAGACACGCATGAAGAAACGCCTGACCCTGCTGGCCGCCGCGCTGCTCAGCCCCAGCGTGTGGGCGCTGGAGCTGAAGTCCGCCGACGTGCACAACAGCGACGATTACCCCACCGTCGTCGCCGTCAAGCACCTGGGCCAGCTGCTCGCCAAGAGCAGCGGCGGCGCGCTGACGGTCAAGGTCTTCAACAAGGGCGCACTCGGCAGCGAGAAGGAGACCATCGACCAGGTCAAGCTCGGCGCGCTGGCGATGACGCGCGTCAACCTCGCGCCGCTGACGGCCATGTGCCCCAAGACGCTGGTACCGTCCCTGCCCTTCCTGTTCCGCGACACGGCCCACATGCGGCGCGCCTTCGACGGCCCGCCCGGCGAGGAGATCCTCAAGGCCTGCGAGCACCAGGGCATGGTCGGCCTGGCGCTGTACGACTCCGGCGCACGCTCGGTCTACGCGCGCAAGCCCATCAAGACGCTGGCCGACATGAAGGGCCTCAAGATCCGCGTGCAGCAGACCGACCTGTGGGTGTCGGCGATGACGGCGCTGGGCGCCAACCCCTCGCCCATGCCCATCGGCGAGGTCTACACGGGCCTGAAGACCAGCCTCATCGACGCCGCCGAGAACAACGTGCCGAGCTACGAGGGCTTCCGCCATTTCGAGGCCGCCAAGTTCTACAGCCGCACCGAGCACTCGATGACGCCCGAGGGGCTGTTCATCAGCAAGCGCATCTGGGACAAGCTGACGCCCGACCAGCAAAAGCAGCTGCGCGAGGCCGCCAAGGCCTCGGTCGCCGTCGAGCGCGAACGCTGGGACGCGCAGGAGGCCAAGGCCCTGGCCACCGTGAAGGCCGCCGGCGCCCAGATCGTCGAGCCCGACCGCGAGCCTTTCCGTCAGGCCGTGCAGCCGGTCATCGCCAAGTTCGTCAACACGCCGGAGCTGCAGGCGCTGCTGAAGTCCATCCAGAACGTCAAATGACGGCCTATACCAAGCTGTGCGCGGCGCTGTCGCGCTGGTCGCTGCGCGCGGCCGTGCTGGGGCTGGTCGTGCTGGTGGTCTGCGTGCAATGGCAGGTCATCGGCCGCTACCTGTTCAACGACTCGCCGACCTGGACCGAACCGGTCGCGCTGCTGCTGGTGCTCTACATCACGGCGCTGGCCGTGGCGGTGGGTGTGCGCGACGCCGGCCACCTGGGCATGGAGTCGCTGGTCGTGCTGCTGCCCCAGGCGGCGCAACGCGTGGCGGAGGCGCTGATCCACGCCTGCGTGCTCGCGTTCGCCGTGCTGATGGCCTATGCGGGCTGGGAGTGGCTGACGCTCAAGTGGGCCGAGCCCAAGCCCATGCTGGGCGTGCCCGAGGGGCTGGACTACCTGCCGCTGGTCATTTCCGGCGCCTTGATCGTGTTGTTCTGCATCGAGCACCTGATCGCGCTGTGGCGCGGTCAAACCGTAGAAGAAGCCGGGATCTGACATGGAGGGAATGGAACTCTGGATCATGTGCGGCAGCTTCGTGCTGCTGCTGCTTCTCGGCGTACCGGTCGCGTTCGCCATCGGCCTGTCATCCGTCGCCACGGTGCTGGCGGCCGACCTGCCGATGGCCATCGTCTTCCAGAAGATGGTGGGCGGCATGCAGGTGTTCAGCTTCCTCGCCATCCCGTTCTTCATCTTTGCCGGCGAGCTGATGCTGCACGGCGGCATCGCCGAGCGCATCGTCAACTTCGCCAACCGGCTGGTGGGCCATGTGCGCGGCGGGCTGGGCATGAGCAACGTGCTGGGCTGCACGCTGTTCGGCGGCGTGGCCGGCTCGCCGCTGGCCGACGTGTCGGCGATGGGCTCGGTGATGATCCCGCTGATGAAGCGCGAGGGCTACGACGCCGACTACGCGGTGAACGTGACGACGCACGCCGCGCTGGTCGGCGCGCTGATGCCCACCTCGCACAACCTCATCATCTACGTGCTGGCCACGGCCGGCATCGCGGCGGTGAGCGTGTTCAACCTCATCCTGGCGGCACTGATCCCGGCGCTGCTGCTGACGCTGGCCAACCTCGTCGCGGCCTACACGGTGGCCGTCAGGCGCGGCTACCCGACGCACGGCGCCTTCCCCGGCTGGGGCGCGGTGTTCTCGGCCTTCCTCGCGGCGCTGCCGGGCTTGCTGGTCATCGCCATCATCCTGGGCGGCATCCTGAGCGGCGTGTTCACGGCCACCGAGTCGGCCGCCACGGCCGTCTGCTGGGCGCTGCTGGTCACGGGCCTGGCCTACCGCAGCTTGAGCTGGAAGGGCTTCCTGGCCGCCTGCGCCAAGGCCTGCAAGACCACCGGCATCGTGCTGCTGCTGATCGGCATCTCGTCGGCCTTCGGCTACTTCCTGGCGCTGTACGAGGTGCCGCAGAAGACCGGCGAATGGCTGGAGCAGATGAGCGGCAACACGCCCTGGCTGATCTTCCTGTGGGTGAACGTGCTGCTGTTCCTGCTCGGCACCTTCCTCGACATGGCGGCCACCATCCTGATCTGCACGCCCATCTTCCTGCCCATCTGCATGAAGGCCGGCATGGACCCGACACAGTTCGGCATCGTCATGCTGCTGAACTGCGCGCTGGGCCTGAACACGCCGCCCGTGGGCAGCACGCAGTTCGTCGGCTGCGCGATCGGCGGCGTCAGCGTGGGCCAGGTCATGCGTTCGATCGCCCCGTTCTACGGCGCGCTGCTGGCCACGCTGCTGGCCGTGACCTACATCCCGGCGCTGTCGCTCGCGCTGCCGGCATGGGTTGCTCAGTAGCCGGGGTAGCGCGCCAGCACCTGGCCCCACTCGGCCAGCTGGCGCGCCCGCTGCAGCCCCTGGTTCAGGCGCTGCAGCAGGTCGGGCCGCTGCGCCAGCGTGGGCCGGCCGACGAAGACATGCACCGGGCTGACGGCCAGCTCCAGCACCATCTCCACCGCCTCGCCCGGCTCGCGCGCGGCGCGATACAGCAGCGTGGCCGGGTCGTCGATGACGTAGTCCACGCGCCGCCCGCGCAGGGCCGACAAGGTCACGTCGTTGGCGTGCAGCAGCACCAGCAGCCGCGCCAGCTCCGGGTCCTCCAGCTCGCGGCGCACGGTCGCCGGGAAGGCCACGCCGCGGATCATGCCGAGCTTGACCGCGCGGCCTTTCAAGTCCGCCAGGCGCCGCGGCGGCGACCTGCCGCCCGCCAGGCCCAGCAGGGCCACCCGTTCGTTGCGATAGGCGTGCGTGAACTCCCCGAAGGCCAGGCGCTCCGGCGTCGGCGTGGCCGACGGCACCAGGTCCAGCTGGCCCTGCGCAACGTCCGCCATCTGCCGCACCCAGGGCCGGCGCAGCCACTGCAGGCGCTCGCGGCTGGCGCGGGCCATCAGCTCCAGCAGCTCCACATCCAGGCCTTGCGGCGGCTCGGCCCCGCCGACGATCTGGAACGGCGGATAGTCGCTGCAGCCGATGCGCAGCGGTGCCCTCTCCTCGCTCCAGGCCCGGCCGGCCCCGGGCAGGGCCAGCGGCAGCAGGGCGGCATGGCGGCGGCGCAACGACATCGCCCGACTCTCTCACAGCGCGGGCGCCTTCGCAGCCCCCGACGACCATGACAGCGCGCCGCAGACAGCTGCTCGCCGCCCTGGCTGCCTGGCCCCTGCTGGCCCGCGCCGACGCGCTGGACGACGCGCTCGCCGCACTGCAGCGCCGCTGGCGCCCAAGCCTGGCCTGGCGGCCCGACCCGGCCTGGCGCACCGAGGCGCTGGCCACCGCGCGCCGCCTGGTGCTGCTGCCCGGCGACGACGGCAGCGCCTTCGCCACCGAGGTGCTGGGCGAGCAAGACCGCGGCGGCCACACCGCCCAGGCGCTGACGCTGCGCGGCGCGCTCGGCGACCGCGTGCCCGCTCTCTATCTGCGCCCCAAGGGCGACGGCCCGCACCCGGCCGTCGTCGTCATGCACGACCACGGCGCACGCTTCGACATCGGCAAGGAAAAGCTGGTCCGCCCACTGACCGCCAGCCCGTCCGCCGAGGCCTGGGTGCAGCGCTACTACGGCGGCACCTTCGTGGGCGACACGCTGGCGGACGCGGGCTTCGCCGTCCTTGCCATCGACGCCCTCGGCTGGGGCGAGCGCGGCCGCCCCGGCTTCGCGCGCGACGACCAGCAGGCGCTGGCCAACCACCTGATGCAGCTGGGCCACAGCTGGGCCGGCCTCATCGCCAGCGACGACTTGCGCAGCCACCGCTGGCTGCGCGAACGGCCCGAGGTGGATGCGAAGCGCGTGGCCGTGCTCGGCTTCTCGATGGGCGCCCTGCGCGCCTGGCAGCTTGCCGCCGTCTGCGAAGACGTGTCGGCCTGCGTGGCCGCGCACTGGATGTGCACGCGCGAAGGCCTGCTGCGCGCCGGCGAACACACGCTGCAGGGGCAGTCCGCCTTCAGCATGGCGCACCCCGGGCTGGCGGCGGTGCTGGACCACCCCGACGTGGCCGCACTGATCGCGCCGCGGCCGCTGCTGCTGTTCGGCTCGCCGGACGACAAGCTGTTCCCGTGGGATGCGGCGCAGGCGGCGTGGTCGCAGCTGGGTCGCGCCTGGCGGCAGCACGGCGCGGACAGCCGCCTCACGACGCAAGCAACGGCCGGTGGTCACCGCTTCGACGTGGAGCAACAGCAGGCCGCAACCCACTGGCTGCGCCGCGCCGCCTGAGCGGTGTTGCGAAGACCGCTCAGTATCATCGAACCACAGCAACTGCACCGAGGTTCCCGACATGCCTGGGCTCATCAAGACATGGGGCATCGCCCTGCCGCTGGCCCTGCTGTGCAGCCTGGCGGCCGCCGCACCAACCGAGCCCGCCGGCGCCGAGCCGACGGTCGTTGACCACGTCGGCAACTCCGTCAAGCATGGCGTCGAGCGCGCCGCCAGCGCCACCGAGCGCGGCGTGAAGAAGGCCGCCCATGCGGTGGGCCGCACGGCGTCGGCCACGGCCCATGGCGTGGGGCGCGCTGCCTCCGCGACCGGCAATGCTGTCGAGCGCACGGCACGCAAGATCGGCCTGCCGACGTCGTCGGCCTCGTCCGCTTCCGCGTCGCAATGACGGCCCGGCGACCGCACTGACCTCCGCATGCCCTTCATCGGCACGTTGCGCACCTGGCACGACGACCGCGGCTTCGGCTTCATCGCGCCGACGCATGGCGGCGCGGAGGTCTTCGTGCACATCAGCGCCTTCCCACGCGATGGCAGCCGGCCGACGCAGGGCGAACAACTCCGCTACGAACTCGGCCGCGGCAAGAACGGCGAGGTGCAGGCCGTCGGCGTGACACGGCTGGCCGTCGGCACGCCGCCCCCGCCCCGGCGCGACAGCCGCCCGGCGCCTCGCAGCCGCTGGCCGCTGCTGGTGGTCATCGTGGCACTCGGCTTCGCCGCGGTGTGGGGCTACGGCAAGCTGCGTCCACCCGCGACGACTCCGGCCGTCGCACCGCAGCCTCTGGCCGCGCCGGAAGTGGCCGCGCCCAGCGGCGGTTTCCGCTGTGACGGCCGCCAGCATTGCTCGCAGATGACCTCGTGCGCCGAGGCGACGTTCTTCCTGAAGCACTGTCCCGACGTCAAGATGGACGGCAACCACGACGGCGTGCCTTGCGAGCAGCAGTGGTGCGGCAGATGACCGCCTTGACAGCGCGCATGCGGGCGTTGCACCTGAACTTCATGAAGGACCAACCATGGGCGCCGCGAGTACTGCCACGTCGATTCGCTCGGCGCTAGCGGCCAAGGACCAGCCATGGACATGCTTGCCGTTTTCACCACCGTCTCCAGCAACGACGAGGCCGAGGTGCTGGCCCGCGCCGCCGTTGAACGGCGACTGGCGGCCTGCGTGCAGGTCGAGGCCATCCACAGCACCTATCGCTGGCAAGGCGCCATCGCCAGCGAACCGGAAGTGCGCCTGATGTTCAAGACCAGCCGGGCGCTATATCCCGCGCTGGAGGCGACGCTGAAGTCCCTGCACCCCTATGCGGTGCCCGCGATCTTTGCGCTGCCAGTGGTGGAGGCCTCGGCCGAGTACGAGGCCTGGATGGAAGACGCTATCGGCACGGGCCCGGCCGAGTGATGCCGCGCCTTGTCATCGTGATCGCGACGTCAACCGTCGTGGCCGTTGCCGGTCTGGGCGCGCTGATGGCCTCGCGTCGTCGTTGGCAGCTTGCTGGCGATGCCTCGCGCCAGCTGTGGCGTTGAGCCAGCGGCGCGGGCCGGCTGTTGAGCCGCCTCAGGGCGCCAGCGTCCTCGCGTTCGCAAGCTCCGGCTTGAGCTTCACCAGCCCTTCCATCACCTGCTCCGAGAAGAACGCCGCGCCCTTGGGCCCCAGGTGCGTGCGGTCGAAGCGCGGCGGTGCCTCGGCCAGTGTGTCGGCGCCGTCCTGGCCCATCGCCGCGACGGCGGCGTGGCTGATGGCGTTCAGGTCCAGCACCGGCACGCCTTGCTCGGCGCCGAGCTTGATGAGGCTTTCGGCCCACGGTCGCAGGTCGTTGCCCAGTTCGCCGTTCTTGAAAGTGCGACGGGTCAGCGGCGTGACCAGCACGACCTCGCCGCCGGCGGCCTTCACATCCTGCACATAGCCCGTCATGTTCGGGCCGAACTCGGTGGCGAGGTCGGTGGAGCGGCCGGGCTTGCCGGGTTGGTCGTTGTGGCCGAACTGGATCAGCACCAGGGTCTTCTGCCTGGCTGGCCCGCCCTCGTTGAGCAGCGCCAGCACCGTGGCCCACAGGCCTTCGGCGCGGAAGCTCTTGCTGGAGCGGCCACCGCGTGCGAGGTTGATGCAGGCGACCTGCTGGAAGCGCGCGCACAGCGCGTTGCCGTAGCCGCTGCGCGGCGCCATCGTGGAGTCGCCCACGAGGATGAGGCGCGGGCCGGTGGCGACGTTGGCGGTGGTTTCGCCGGTTCGCGTGGCGGAGGCCGCGGGCGCGGGTGATGTCTGGGCCGTGGCGGTGCCGAGCACCGAGCAGAGCAAGAGGGGCAGGAGTTGCTTCATGGCGTGATCAGGGCGAGGGTGCGAGCGTGGGCCAACCGGCCTTGGGGCTCATGTCGTCGAGGTTCCAGGCCTCGGGCTGGAAGGCCCGACGTGCCGATGCGTGGCGCGGGTAGCCCAGCGCGTTCTCCACCTCGGAGTGGATGAGCTGCCCTTTGCCTTGCGCTATGTCGGCCAGCAATCGGGCGTCCACCGGGTCGCGCGCCCAGGGCCGGGCGCCGACGATGGGCGGCAGGTCGCGCGCCAACGTGTCGGCGGTGCGCACCGCGAGGCCCGCGGGCAGATCGGCCTTCGGCGCAACGATGAGCTTGCCGGTCGTCGTCGGGCCGCTGCCCAGCAGCGGCACCGGCCGGCCCTGGTTGTCGTGCGCAAGGTTGTCGGTCATGTGCAGTTCCAGGTCGCCCTGGCCCAGCATCGTGAAGAAGGCGGTGCCCGGCGCGGTGCTGGGGCCGTGGCGCAGCGCGTTGCCGACGAGCGTCAGGCGGCCGTTCTGCCAGGGCTGGCCGGCCCACTCGTTGGCGAGCAGGTTGTAGTGCACGGCGCGGTCGCCGGGGTTGAAGATGTAGTTGTTGACCATCGCGCCCTGAGCGCCGCCCTTGAAGAGCGCGTTGCGCTGGCGGTTGGAGGCGTAGACGTTGCCGTAGAGCAGCACGCCGCTGGTGTTGTCGTGGATGAGGCTGCCCTTGCTGTGCTCGCCCTTCTCGTGCACCGAGTTGCCCAGACCTTCGTAGATGAGGTTGTGGCTGTAGGTGATGCGGTGGGACGTGGCCTTGCGCCAGTCCTCCGGCGTCTTGCCCTCGAAGCGCGGGCCCGACGCGGACAGGTTCTCGTCCGTGGCCCAGGAGAAGCTGCAGTGGTCGACGATGACGTCGTGGGCGCCGCCCAGTGTGGAGATGCCGTCCTGGTCGCCGCCGCCCTTCTTGGGCCGGCCGAACTCGCCGGGGCGGAACGTCAGGTGCTGGATGACGACGTCGTGCGTCGCAATGGTCGTCTCGGCCTTGATGATGTGGATGCCGGGGTCAGGCGCGGTCTGGCCGGCCAGCGTCAGGAAGGGTTGGGTGACCTTGAGCGGCTGGCCGCCCATGTCGATGACGCCGCCGACCTCGAAGACGACGATGCGCGGGCCTGCGGCCGCGATGGCCTCGGCGAGGCTGCCGGGACCTGACGCAGCCAGCGTCGTGACCTTGATGAGGCGGCCACCGCGACCGCCCTGGGTCTGGGTCCAGCCCTTGGTGACAATGGCCGCGTGGGGTGGCGCGCTGTTCTGCGCTGCGGCCGGCAGCGCGGCCGCAGCCAGCAAGGTGGCCGCGAGCAGGCGGAGAGGAAGATGGATCATGGCGTCCAACGAAAAAGCGGCCGGATGAACCGGCCGCTGGCGTGCTTCAGAAGCTGTAATCGGCCGTGACCTTGTAGGCGCGGCCCAGCACGTCGGCCATGCTGGTGATGTAGCCCACGTAGAGGTTGTTGGCCGTGATCGGCGGCGTCGCGTTGGTGAAGTTGTTGACCGCGAAGCCCAGCTTCAGGCCCCTGAAGGGGGTGTAGCTCATGCTCGCCGCGTACTGGCTGTACGGGCTGACACGGTTGACCGTGGAGCCGGGGCGCGGCGTGATGTCGGTGAGCGCAGTGTTGTACCGCACCGAGACCTGGGCCGACCACGCGCCGTCGCGCCAGCCGATGGAGGCGGTGTGCTTCCAGCGCGGGTTGATCTGCGGCATGCCGGCCAGGCCGGAGTTGACGCCGGCGCCACCGTAGCGGGCGTCGTTGGTGATGATGCCGACGTTGCTCAGCACCTCGCCGCCCTTCTCGGCGCTGAAGCGGTAGCTCTCGTAGTAGGTGCCGTCCAGCAGGAAGCTCAGCTCACCGATGGGCAGGCCGCGCAGGCGGTAGGCCACGGACAGGTCCAGGCCGCGGATGCTGGTGTCACCACGGTTGGCCTGGCTGGCGATGATGTAGTTGATGGTGCCGTCGGCGTTGCGGATGATGTTCTGCGCGTACTTGGCCGGCTGCTGCTGCACCTCGGCGATGGCGACGGCGCCCAGCATGTCACTGAGCTTGATGCCCCAGTAGTCGGCTGTCATCAACAGGCCCTTGGTGGGCTCCAGCGCCAGGCCCAGCGTCCAGCCGCGCGACTTCTCGGGCTTCAGGAAGCTGTTGTCGGGCGACTTGGTCCAGTAGTTGATGTTCTGGCCGCAGACCTGGTCCGCCGTTTTGCCGCTGACCGGCGTGCCGGTGTTGGGGATGGTCGGGGTGGGGCTGGGGCACAGCACCGGGTCGTCCATCAACTGCGTGCGGACCTCGGGCGTGGGGTTCTGGATGTCCATGATGGACGGTGCCCGGAAGCCCGTGTTGGCCGAGGCGCGCAGCACCAGCTGGTCCAGCGCCTGGTAGCGCAACGACAGCTTGGGGTTGACCGTCGTCGTGTCGAGGTCGCTGTAGGTGTCGGAGCGCACGGCCGCGTTCAGGCTCAGCCGCTTGGTGACGGGTGCGTCCACCTCGATGACGGCCGACTTGATGTCGCGGCTGAGCGTGCGGGCCACGCCGGTGGGCGTCTCGCCGACGAGGTCGTGCTTGGTCACGTTGCCGAAGGCGTCTATGGCATAGCTGCCGTTGGCGTTCTTGGCGACATAGTCCAGCGGCGCGGGGTCGACCTTGGCCGAGTCACGGCGCAGCTCCCCGCTCACGGCCAGCATCAGCGGGCCGCCGGGCAGTTCCATCAAAGAGCGCGTCAACGTCGCGTCCACGCTCTTGTTGAAGGCGCGGTTGACGCGGTAGCTGTAGTCGCGCGCCTCGATGCTGCGCAGGTACTCCAGGCCCGCGGCGTCCTGCAGGCCGAAGGGATTGAGGATGCCGTTGGTGAAGCCTTCCTGGGCCTTGGAGTACAGGATGTAGCCGCCGCCGGCGCGCGTGTCGCGGAGGGACCGGCCGTAGTTCAGGCCCACGCGGTAGTCGAAGCCGGCCACCGTACCTTCGGCGGTGAGCACCAGGCGGTCGTTGGTCTGCTCGTCGTTGCGGTAGGCCGAGCCGAGTTCGGCCGGGCCCCAGACGAAGTAGATCGTCCGGTTGTTCATCGCAAGCGGTACCGGCGTGCCGGGCGTCTTCACGGCGTCGATGTACATGCTGCCGCTGGCGGGATTGCCGATCACGTTGACCAGCGGCGTGATGCCCTTGCCGGGATAGAACTTGCTCGTCGACGGCATGCTGTACGTCGCCGCCGGCGCGGTGCCACCCGGCGTCTGCATGCCACGGTACTTCTGCACGTTGAACTGCGAGTGCAGGCCTTCCAGCGTCAGCGAGTGGTCGTTGTTGATCTTCCAGCTCAGCTTGCCGAAGACGTTGGTGATCTCGCTGCCGTCGGTGACGGCGTCGTAGTAGTTCGGGTTGCGGTAGCAGCCGGCGTTGGAGTAAGAGCGCGGCGTGGCCACGCTGCCCGCGCCCAACGTGGGCAGCGAATACGGCGGCGCGCAGCCGGTCGCGAAGGCCGGGTTGTAGTTGGAGTTGGCGCCGGTCGTGAAGCCGAAGTTGGCCGTCGGGCTGGGGTTCTTGTTGTCGGGCAGCAGGCCCAGGCCCATGCCCTGCAGCACCGAGTAGTCGTACAGCTCGGGCCGGTCGATCTTGAACAGCGCCGACTTGCGCTGGTGGTCCAGCGACACATAGGCGTTCCAGCCATCGGCACCCAGGTCGCCGAAGCCGACGATGGCGCCCAGCGCCTTGGTCTCGCCGCCGCCGGAATGCTCGGGCTGGTTCCACTCGGCCTTGACCCGCGCACCCTTGTAGGTGTTGTAGGTGTAGAAGTTCTGCACGCCGCCGATGGCGTCGGAGCCGTAGATGGACGAGGCGCCGTCGCGCAGCGTCTCGGCGCGGTCCAGCGCCATGCGCGGGATGACGTTGACGGACACGTACTGGTCCTGCAGCGGCTCGTTGGCCAGGCGGCGGCCGTTGAGCAGCGTCAACGTGCGCATCGCGCCCAGGCCGCGCAGGTTGAGCATCGGGCCGGCAGCGCCGCTGTTGGTGCCCAGGGACAGTGACTGGGGCATCTCCAGCACCAGGTCCTTCAGCTCGGTGTGGCCGCGGGCTTCCAGCTCCTCGGCCTTGATCGTCGACACCGGCAGCGCCGTCTCGCCGGCCAGGCGCTTGATGGACGAACCCGTGATCTGGATGCGCTCCATCGTCACCGGTGCGGCGGCGTCGTTGGTCTGGGCCTGTGCAACCGTCATCAGGCTCAGCACGGCCGTGGCGCACAGCGTGAGCCGGGTGCGCGGATGCAGGTGTTTGATGTTCATCATGTCTCCGAAAGTCCTTGGGTTCGAATGCTGGGCGTGCCGGCCGGCGCAGACACGCCCGCGGGATCAGGGGGCCGGCACCCAGCCGCCGGGTGCGCCGGTGGCGATGGTGGAGTTGTGAAAGATCTCGGCGCGTGTCGAAACGCCGGTGGCCGAGCCGAGCTGCTTGGCCAGCACGACGCTGGTCGGCACGCTGGCGACCTTGACCGAAGCCACGCCCAGGCGGGCGCTGACGTCCAGCGGCGAACCGTTCAGGTCCATGCTGCCGAACTCGCGCCAGCCGGCCGTGTCGGTCGTGGCGCCGTCGCTGGTGCCGGACCAGGGCGGCGGGTTGCTGCCGCAGGCGCCCGTGCCGGTGCCGGTCTTGCTCGTGCCGGTGCCGACGCACCAGCCCACGGGCAGGATGTGCGCACCCATCCTGGTGTTCACGAAGGCGATGTTGTCGGTGTAGGTCGTGGCCGTGGTGCCGCCGCTGCGGGCCAGGTAGGCCTGCGTCACCGTCGGATCGGCCGTCAGCCGGCTGTTCAGGAACACGAAACCCTTGTCGCCAGCGGTGGCGCGCGACTGCAGGATGTAGCCGGCCGAGCTGCTGCCGGTGTCGGCCACGGAGCGAATCTCGCAGTCCTCGAACAGGCTGGCCATCACGCTGCCCCAGATGAAGTCGACGTTGCCGGCGACGAGGGACTGGTAGAACCAGCTGTAGCCCTTGAGCTGCAACGTGTCCTGCTGGCTGAAGAAGCTCATCTGCTTGGCCACCAGGCGGGCGGCCGCGGCCGTGGTGCTGGTGTTGAAGTAGATCGTCTCGGCCTGGTTGTCCCACGCCGCGCTGCGCTCGTGCGGGTTCTTCAGCGTGAAGTTCTGCAGCGTCAGCAGGTCGGCGGTCTCGACGAGGAAGGCCGCGCGGCCGCCGCCGAGCACGCGGTGGCCCAGCGTCTTGCCCGAGGTGCTGAGCGCCGTGCCGGCCGCGGCGGTGCTGGCACCGCTGCCGGAGTTCAGCGATTCAAAGTTCACGTCGCCCACCACGACGCCGTCGCGGCTCTCGCCGACGATGGTCAGGTTGGAGACGCGGCGCAGGACGTTCAGCTCGGGGTAGCTGCCGTTGGCGAGGTGGATGGTCTTGGGCGTGGCGACCGTGTTGCAGCCGTAGGTGGCCGGGCTGTTGGTCGAGCAGTGCTTCATGACCCAGTTCAGCGCGCCCTGCAGCGTGCGGAAATCGGCCGCGGCGCCGGTGTCGTCGACGTTCAGGCTGGTGGTGCTAGCGGGTGCCGCACGGGTCGTGAACTTCCAGTTGTCGGCCTTGCTGATGCCGGCGAAGCTGGCGCCCTTGATGGTGCCGGACAGCACCGAGGCGTCCACGGTCACGTAGTAGGTGGTGCCGAAATCGAGCTTGTTGTTGTGCAGCTTGACCGAAGCCTTGCTGCCGCTGACGCTGACCGGCCGGTACCAGACGTAGCGCGCGAACGTGGCGTTCTCGGGCATGGCGCCCAGGCCCAGCGCGTCGATCTCGAGGTTGGTGCGGGCAAGCACGACCTGCGTGTCGCTGGCGGACGGCGCGTTGCTAACGTCGATGCTGTCGACGAGCACGTCGTCGCTGGCGCGATAGACGTTGACCTTCCCGGTCGTGCCGATGGCGGGCGGTGCGTCGAAGGACAACGACAGCCGCGTGTCGGTCTGCACGCCGGTCTCGTTGGCGGCGGGCGACCTGGTGCCGGCCACGTCGCTGACGTTGCCGCTGCCGCTGATCTGCGTCGTCAGCTTGCCGGCGCCGGCCTGCGCCAGCGCATTGGCCTTGACCAGCGATGCCGGCCGCGGCTTGAAGGCATAGCCCGGCGTGAAGGCGGTGCCCGGCAGCACGGTGCAGGCGCCGAGCGGCGCGCCATTGACCATGGAGCCGCTGTCCTGGAACACGCCGGTGTGGTCGGAGCTCGCGTAGACGACGACGCTGTTGCAGCCGGTCGCGCCGTCGACGGCGAAGACGTTGGCATGCGACAGCACGTTGCTCGCCTTGCCCACGCCGATGCTGTAGCTGTGCGGATAGGGGCTCGCGGTCTTGCTGCCGGCAAAGTAGTTGTTGAAGACGTGGACCTGGCCGAAGCGCACGCGCGGCACGCGCTGGGTCACGCCGTTGAAGACGTTGTTGGCGATGGTCACGCGCAGCTTGCCGGCATCGCTGGTCTGGCTGTCGGAGCCGCCGATCAGCATGGACTTGTCGTGCTGGGTCAGCACGTTGTAGGAGACCGTGATCAGGTCTGCGCCCTTGGTGATGTCGATGGCGCCGTCGTGGCACTGCTTGGTCTTGCCGTTCTCGACGGGCAGCGTGTCGTCGGTGACCGGTGCGTCGGTGATGGTGTTGCGGTCGATCCAGACCTGGGTGGCGGTGACGATGCCGATGGCGTCGAACGCCGAGTTCCAGTTGCCCAGGGCACCGTCGGTCGGGTCCCAGATGGGGCCGACGTCGCAGGGCGCGACGATGTGCAGGTTGCGCACGATGACCTGGCTGACGCTGGTGATGTCGATCCAGGCGTTGACGAAGCCCGCGCCGGGGCCTTCGCCGATCAGCGTGGTGTTGCTGGTCAGGCGCACGCGGGCGCGCACCTTCTGGTCGGCGGTGCTCGCGAAGGGCGTGCCTTCGGTCATGTCGATGGTGCCGGCCACCTTGATGATCTTGGGCAGGTTGCCGGCGTTGGTCAGCGCGTTCAGCAGCTCGGCGCGGTTGTGCACGGTATAGATGTGCTCGGGCGTGGCGGCACTGCCGCCCACGGTGCCGGCGCCCCAGCCGTCGGCGGGCGCCGTCTGCAGCGCGGCGTCGAGGGCGAAGGCCGGCAGGCTGCAGGCCAGCAGCGCGGCGATGCAAGCCAGTTGCTGGAGGGCTTTCATGCGGCCCTCCGCATGCGGCGCAGGGCGACGATGCCGAGGCCTGCGCCCAACAGGGCCAGGCTGCCCGGCTCGGGCACGGCGCTGACGGTGAGCTGCGTCGTGAAGCTGGGGTAATCGGCGTTCGTGAAGCTGACGTTGTTCAGCGTGAGGCTGACGCTGTGCGCGTCGAGCACCTGCAGGCTGACCGTGCCGCCGTTGACGCTGGCCAGGTCCAGCGGCATGAAGCCCGTGATGGGCTGGCTCAGGCCGGCGAAGCTGAAGTTGAAGGCGTAGGTGCCGGGCAGGCTGGATTCGCCGTCGCGGTTGTTCGTGACTTGCAGGCGGCCATCGCTCATGAAGTCGATGAAGACAGCGTAGTCGCCGGTGACGTATTCGATGTCGGCCGCGCTCAGCGCGGTGATATGGCTGCCGGCTTCCGCCGCGTAGCCATGGTCGGAGCCCAGCAGCGTCGTGCTGGCGTCGCTGACCTCGCCCGTGATGACGGTGCCCACGGGCAGGCCGCCAGCGCCGAAAGCAGCGGTGCAGCCCAGCCATGCGGCGGCGAGCACCGCGAGGGTCTTGCATGTCTTCATGTCTTGTCTCCGTTGTCCTGGCCTGGCGCTCGCCCGGTGGGCGGCGGCCGGCTCTTTTCTTCTGCGGCACCTGCAGGGCGCCGCATGTGGGAGGGTGCAGGACGGAGGCCTGCGCCCTTGGCTCAGCTCATGCCCGCCTCAGAACTTGTAGCGGCCGCCGACGATGAACTCGCGGCCGGTGTAGTTGTTCACCACCACGTTGTTCATCGCACGGGAGATGAACTGGTCGTTCGGCTGGTTGGTCAGGTTGGTGGCCTCGAAGGTCAGCTCCAGCTGCTTGCTGAGCTTGTAGCCCATCGACAGGTCGACGTTGAACGTCTTGTTCTTGCCCGCCACGTCCTGGTTGTTGCCGGCCGGGATGGTGGTCAGGAAGGCCGAGCGCGCCGACGTGGAGACGCGGCCGCTGAAGGTGCCGTCGTCGTAATAGACCGACACGTTCCAGGAACGCGGCGAGAGGTTGACGAGGTCTTCACGCACGGTCGGCGAGTTCAGTGCCGTCGACAGCACGTAGTCCATCTTGGACTTGACCTGCGTGTAGTTGGCCAGCAGGCCGAAGTTCTGGCCCCAGCTCGGCAGGAAGCTGAAGGGCTGCTGCACGTTGATCTCGAAACCGCTGAGCTTGCCGCCCTGGGTGTTGACCGGCGCGCTGACGCGGAACAGCTCCTCGCCCGTGAAGTTGGTCGGCAGCAGCGACATCGGCAGGCCGGTCTGGTTGTACGGAATGTCGCGGCCCTGCGTCAGCACGTAGCTCTTGATCTTCTTCTGGAACAGGCCCAGGCCGAGGAAGGCGTTCTTGGAGTGGTACCACTCCAGGCTCGCGTCCAGCGTCGTGGCGCGGAACGGGTCCAGCGCCGGGTTGCCGCCGGTGTAGCTCAGCGTGCCGGTGGTGCTCAGCGTGCCGCCGGGGTTCAGGTTCTGCAACGGCGGACGCGACATCACCTTGGCCGCCGCGGCGCGTGCGATCAGGTTCTTGGCGAGGTTGACCGCCACGTTGGCCGAGGGCAGCCAGTCCTTGTAGATGCGGTCGGCCGTCACCAGGCTGCCGCCGCCGGTGGCGAGGTAGCCGCTGGCCATGATGTCGGTCTTGACGTAGCGCGTGCCCACGTTGCCGCGCACCGGCAGGCCACCCAGGCGCGTTTCGAAGTCGGCCATCAGCCAGGTCCCGGTGTCGGTCTCGGTGATGGCACGGTTGCCGCCGCGGGCGCTGCCGTTGGTGATGGAGGTCAGGCGGTAGTCGCCGGGGCCGCCGGCCGGGCCGGTCTTCAGGCAGTTGCAGTAGATGTCGTAGGCCTGGGCGATGGCGTCCAGGTTGGGAATGACCCAGGACGTGACCGAGCCGTCCGGCAGGTTCTGCCCCTTGCCGAAGCCCGTCAGCGTCGTCACGAGGCCGTTGGGGATGACGTTGGCGGGCAGCGTGTTCATCGTCTCCACCGTGCGCCGCATGTCGTAGCTGGTGAAGCTGAACTTCTTGTAGCTGACGCCGGCCTTCAGCGTCAGCGCGTCGGGGATGATTTCCCAGGCCACGTCGGCGGTGGCGACGTCCTGCTTGTTGGTCACGCCGTTGGGGCGGAGGCGGATTTCGCTGGGCGTGAAGTTGGTGATGGCGGTCTGGCCGACCGGCACGCCCTGGATCCGCAGCGCGCCGCTGGGGTCAGCGGGGTTGAGGTTGCCGTAGCTGAGCAGCGGCGCGCGGTCATCGCGGCGGGCGTCGAAGACGTAGCCGTTGACGTTGGGCGCATCCAGCGTCGTGGTGGTCTGGATGGGGTTGTCGAACTTGGACGTGGCGCGGCCGCCGCGCACCGTCACCTTGACGTGATCGCCGATCTCCTGCTCCACGGTCAACGTGGGCTGGCTGAAGATGGTGGAGAGCTTGTCGAAGCGCGACTCGGAGCGCACGTCCACGCCGTTGAACTTGCCGTAGAGCATCTGGCCGCTGGGCGCGAACTCCGCCTCGACGACGCTGGTCTGCTGCTTGCCGCCCTGCGACAGGTTGCGGCTGAAGGAGATGGCTTCGAGGAAGTCTTCCTGCCGGGTCGCATCGAGCTTGCTGTACAGCATGTCGAAGGTCAGCAGCATGGTGTCGGCCGGGCGCACCTGGATGGAGCCGGTCAGGCCCAGGCGCTCCTGGTCATGCGTCAGGCGGCCGTAGCGCGGCAGGCGTGGATGGAAGTTGGTGGCCAGCGACGCCGTGTTGTAGGCGGTCACGTTTGCCGCCGTGTTGGGCAGGCGGGCTGCGTCGGTCGAGGCGCCACAGAAGGCGGCCGTCTGCGCCGTCGAGGCCGGGCTGGCCGGCGTGACGCCGACCGGGGAGCACCAGCCGCCGCTGGACGGGCCGTTGTCCCAACGCACGGTGCTGAAGCCTTCCTCATACACCTTGCGCTTGGAGTAGGCGCCCGACAGCAGCACACCGATGCGGTTGTCGGCAAAGGTGTTGGAGATCAGGAAGGAGGCCTTGGGCGTGGCCTTGCCCGAGAGGTCGTTGTAGGTGCCCTTGACGGACACGGCGGCCACGAACTTCTTCATGTCGAAGGGCCGCGCGGTCTGCAGGTCGATGGTGGCGCCGAGCGAGCCTTCGTCCACGTCGGCCGAGCTGCTCTTGCGCACCGTCAGCGAGTTGAAGAGGTCGGCCGCGAAGACGTTGAAGTCGAAGGCGCGGGTGCGGTTGGCGCCGCCGGAACTGTCGGTGCCGCCGGTGGTGGCCAGCGCCTCGATGCCGTTGATGCGGGTGCGGGCGAAGTCGCCGCCCAGGCCGCGCACGGTGATGTTGCGGCCTTCGCCGGCGTCGCGGTCGATCACCACGCCCGGGATGCGCTGCAGCGACTCGGCCAGGTTGGTGTCCGGGAACTTGCCCATGTCCTCGGCCTTGATGACATCGACGATGCCCTTGTCCTGGCGCTTGGCGTTCAGCGCACTTTCCAGCGAGGCGCGGATGCCGGTGACGGTGACGGTCTCCAGCTGCGCGGCAGCCGGTGCCGGCGCGGCGGTCTGCGCCCATGCGGGGGCGGCGATCAGGGCGGCGGCCAGCGCCACGGGGTGCAGGGCAAGGCGGCGGGACGGACGGAATGCGGGCATGAAGGGTCTCCTGGTGCAAGGCCGCCTGGGCGGGTTCGCGCTGGCAGCTCTCGGGTTTTGCGGGTCTGTTACCCGGGCGCACGCAGGGCACCCGTCAATACTGAAGACCGGCGCCGCTGCAGTGCGAAAGCCGGTGTGCGACGCCTGAAACAGCGGTCGCGGCGGATTGAGAACTGTTCGAACACGCTGCACATGCCCGTTACAGGATGTGTCGCAGAGCTCGGTTGTGGACGATGATAGGGTGAAGATGGCAAAATCGGAACAGTGGTTCACTAAATAGAAACCATGATTCCGCGACGATTCGCGCCCCTCTAAGCTTCGGTCACCCGAATTTTTTGGAACCGCGTTTCAACTTGAGCGGTCTACCCCGGCCCTGCATCTCCAGCATCCCGCCGGCCATTCGACGCAACCGGTGCGCCCGCGCACCTTGGACAAAAACATGGTTCTTCAGAACTTCAATCTGGCCGGCAAGACGGCCATCGTGACCGGCTGCAACACGGGCCTGGGCCAGGGCATGGCGCTGGCGCTGGCGCAGGCCGGCGCCGATGTCGTCGGCGTCAACGTCTCCGACCCGGACGACACCAAGGCCGGCGTCGAGAAGCTGGGCCGCCGCTTCCTGGACCTGCGCGCCAACCTGGCCGAGGTCAGCTGCATTCCCGATCTGGTCGCCCAGGCCAAGGCGCTGAACGGCGAGCTGCACATCCTCGTCAACAACGCCGGCATCATTCGCCGCGAGGACGCCATCAAGTTCTCCGAGGCCGATTGGGACGACGTCATCGACCTGAACCTGAAATCGGTGTTCTTCCTGTCGCAAGCCGTTGCCAAGGTCTTCATGGCCCAGGGCAAGGGCGGCAAGATCGTCAACATCGCGTCGATGCTGAGCTTCCAGGGCGGCGTGCGCGTGCCCTCCTACACCGCCAGCAAGAGCGGCGTCATGGGCATCACGCGGCTGATGGCCAACGAGTGGGCGAAAGACGGCATCAACGTCAATGCCATCGCCCCGGGCTACATGGCCACCAACAACACCGCCGCGCTGCGCGCCGACGAGCAGCGCAACAGCGCCATCCTCGAGCGCATCCCCGCCGGCCGCTGGGGCAAGCCGGAGGACCTGGCCGGCCCGGTCGTGTTCCTGGCGTCGCAGGCGTCGGACTACGTCAACGGCTACACCATCGCCGTCGACGGCGGCTGGCTGGCGAGGTGACTGTTTGCCCCTCGCCCAATCTCGCCAGCTGAACGCGGCGAGTCTGGTCGGTCCCCCGCGGGGACGGTGATGCACACGGCATCGAGCCGCGTGCACCGCGCCAGGCGGGCCGGCTTGGGACGGCCCGGCGCTCGGCCCGCAATGCTCAACGCACCCACGAAGATGCCGTCATGAAGTCCACCGAACGCAAGCTTGAATTCCTCACCCGCGAGGACCCCGACACCGGCGCGCGCGTCACGCGGCTGACGCCGCCCGATGTCACCTGCCATCGCAACTACTTCTATCAGAAGTGCTTCACGAACGATGGCCGCAAGCTGATCTTCGGCGGTGAGTTCGGCCCCCAGCCCAGCCCGAACTGGAACTACCACCTGCTGGACCTGGACACGCAGAAATGCATCCAGCTCACCGATGGCGCCGGCGAGAACACCTTCGGCGGTTTCCTGAGCCCCGATGACCGGCACCTCTACTTCGTGCGCGCCGACCGCAACCTCATCCGGCTGGATCTGGCCACGCTGAAGGAAGAAGTCGTCTACGTCGTGCCGGACGGCTGGGTGGGCTACGGCACCTGGGTGGCCAACAGCGCCTGCACGAAGATGGTCGGCATCGAGATCTCGGCCGCCGACTGGTTCCCGCTGAACACCTGGCAGAAGTTCAACGAGATGTTCCACAAGAAGCCGCTGTGCCGGCTCTTCAGCGTTGACCTGCTAACCGGCCAGCGCAGCGTCATCCTGGAGCAGCGCGGCTGGCTGGGCCATCCGCAGTACCGCCCCTTCGACGACAACACCGTCGCCTACTGCCACGAGGGCCCGCACGACCTCATCGACGCGCGCATGTGGTTCATCGACGAGGACGGCACGAACCGCCGCTGCGGCAAGGAGCACCAGGCCGGCGAAAGCTGCACGCACGAGTTCTGGGTGCCGGACGGCAGCGCCATGATCTACGTCAGCTACAACGAGAAGTCGCCCGAGCGCTGGATCTGCAGCCTGGACCCGGTCACGCTGGAGAACCAGGTGCTGACCACCATGCCGCAGTGCTCGCACCTGATGAGCAACCACGACGGCACGCTGATCGTCGGCGACGGCGTCGGCAAGGTCAGCCACGACCGCACGGCCAGCAACGAGATGCTGGTGGGCGACCCGTATCTGCACCTGTTCGACCTGAAGGCTGGCAAGACTCGCCCCATCGCGCGCCACGACAGCGGCTGGGACGTCTACAAGGACAACCGCCAGGTGACCCATCCGCACCCCAGCTTCACGCCCGACGAGAAGCAGGTGCTGTTCAGCTGCGACAAGGAGCGCGCGAACGGCGTGGAGCCAGCGCTCTATCTGGTCGACCTGTGAAGCTCGCCCTGGCCTTCGCGGGTTTGTTTGCCGTCACGGCAGTTCAGGGGCAAGCACGCCCTCAGCTGCCGGCCGAGCAGGCCGCCGCGCACACCGCGGCGGCCTACCTCGGCGACTGGAAGCCCGCGCCGCTGGCCGACCTCGCCGCTGCGGCGCCGGACTTCACCGTCAGGCCGGGTGAGTCGGTGCAGACCGCCATCGACAAGGTGCCTGCCGAAGGCAGCAAGCGCTGGGTCATCCACATCCAGCCCGGCATCTACCGCGGCCCGCTGTGCATCAAGGACAAGGCACCGCTGGCGCTGGTCGGCTCGGCGCTGGACGCCGCCGCCGTCGTGCTGGTGGACAACCGCTTCGCCGGCAAACCCAAGGGCGCCGATGAAGCCGCCCATCCTTGCTGGCCCGAGCCTGGCAAGACCACCATCGGCACCAGCGGCAGTACCAGCATGCTGGTGCACAGCAACGACGTGCAGCTGATCTCGCTGACCATCGCCAATGACGCGATGGATGGCGTGCGCCGCGGCGAGGCCTACCCGCCCGGCGTCGGTGAAAGCGGCGGCGCGCAGGCCGTGGCTCTGACGCTGATGGGCGACCGCATCCAGCTCGAAGGCGTGCGCCTGCTGGGCCATCAGGACACGCTGTACGCCAAGCGTCGCACGGCCGACGCGCCGGCGCGCCAGCTGATCCGCCACAGCCTCATTGCCGGCGATGTGGACTTCATCTTCGGCAACGCGGTGCTGGTCATCGAGCACTCCACCATCCTGACGCGCGCCAACCGCCGCACGCCCGGCCATGGCGGCATCATCCTGGCGCCCAGCACGGCGCCGGACGTGGCGCAGGGCTTCCTCGTCACGCACAGCCGCCTCGTCGGCGAGCCGGGCATCGCGCCCGGTGCCACCGCCATCGGCCGCGCCTGGGATGCCGGCGTCAAGGCCGGCACGTGGCAGGCCGGCACCAGCCCCAATGGCGTGGCCGTCGTGCGCGACAGCGAGATCGGCGCCCACATCGGCCCCTGGGCCGCCAGCACGTCGCGCCGCCCCTTCGACGCCGCCTCGAATCGCCTCAGCGAATTCAACAACCGTCCATGACCGTCACCCGCCGCCACCTCCTCGCGCTCACCGCCCTGTCGACCCTGGGCGGCTGCGCCAGCACGGCGCCGCCCTTCCCTGTCGACAACCCGCTCGGCTGGGCCGGCGTCGGCGCGACCACGGGCGGCGCCAAAGCCATTCCCGAGCATGTCTTCGACGTGCACGATCGCGCCGGCCTGGACGCCGCGCTGCGCCTGGGCGACAAGCCCAAGATCATCCGCCTCCACAGCTTCATCGACCTGTGCCCCGGCGGTGTCGAGGCCTTCCGCGACCCCGCGTTCAACTTCGACGCCTTCGACCGCGCGTTCGATCCCGCCACCTGGGGCCGCGACGATCCCAAGGGACCGCTGGAAGACGCCCGCAAGCGTTCCGAGAAGCGCCAGGCCGAGGTCTCCATCGTGCGTGTGCCGTCCAACACGACGCTGCTGGGCGCCGCGCCCGGCGCGGGCTTCCAGCACGGCATGGTGCTGCTGGACAAGGTCAGCAACATCGTCATCCGCGACCTGCGCTTCTCCGACGCCTACGACCATTTCCCCGCCTGGGAGCCGCGCGACAACGGGCACGGCGAATGGAACTCGGAGTACGACGCGCTGTCGCTGCGCGGCGCCGAGCGCGTCTGGGTGGACCACTGCCTGTTCGACGACGGCAACCATCCCGACAAGCTCGAACCCATCCGCCTGGGCCAGCGCGTGCAGCATCACGACGGCCTGCTGGACATCACCAACGGCAGCGATCTCGTCACCGTGTCCTGGTGCCGCTTCCAGGCCCACGACAAGACCATGCTGATCGGCAACAGCGACGGCCTCACCTCGGACACCGGCAAGCTGCGCGTGACGCTGCATCACAACCACTTCCACGCCTGCAAGGAACGCACGCCGCGCGTGCGCTTCGGCCGCGTGCACGTCATCGGCAACCTGTTCAGCGCCGATCAGGCCGAGGACTTCGGCTATTCGCTGGGCGTGGGCATCCAGTCGCGCATCGTCAGCGAGTCCAACGCCTGGGAATTGCCGCCCGGCATCGGCGCCGACAGGCTGATCCGCCGACTCAAGGGCACGGCCTTCCTGGATCGCGGCAACCGCCTGAACGGCCGCCCGGTCGACATCGGGGCTGCCTGGCGCGCCGCCCACCCCGGCGAGTCGCTGTCGCCCGACGTCGGTTGGCGCCCCGAGGACGTCTACGACACCGCAGCGCTGCACTCGCCCCCTGCCGATCGTCTTGTTGAGCAAATCCGCAGTGGCGCGGGGCCACGCCGGGCCTGAGTCAGAATCCGCACTCTGGAACAAGCGCTCGAAAGAATCGAAACGATGGACGACGACATTGGTGATTCAAAGCAACCGGAATCGGTTGCCGCGGTACTCAAGGTGTTCGCCATCCTGAACGCCTTGGGCGAACGCAGCGACATCGGCATCACCGACCTGTCGGTACGCCTGGCCATGCCCAAGGCCACCGTCTACCGCTTCCTGCAGACAATGAAGGGCCTGGGCTATGTGCGCCAGGAGGCCGACAGCGAGCGCTACGGCCTGGCCATGCGCATGTTCGAGATCGGCGCCAAGGCCCTGCCCTCCCCCGAACTCGTCGACCTGGCCAAGCACCACATGCAAATGCTGGCCGACGCGACCGGCGAGACCGTCCACCTGGGCAGCCTCATCGACAGCGAGATCATCTACATCCACAAGGTCGACTCGCGCCACATGCTGGGCATGTATTCGCGCATCGGCCGCCGCGCGCCGCTGCACTGCACGGCCATCGGCAAGGTGCTGATGGCCTGGGAGCACCCGGAGCGCCGCGACCGCATCCTCGACGGCGCCACCTTCACGCGCTTTCGCGACAAGACCATCACCGAGCGCCCCGCCTTCCTGGCGGAGCTGGAGACGGTCCGCGCCCAAGGCTTCGGCGAGGACCGCGAGGAGTTCGACGACCACATCCGCTGCCTCGGCGTACCCATCTTCGACCGCCTGGGCCAGCCCATCGCCGGCATGAGCGTGTCGTTCCCGACCTTCCGCTTCGACGTCGAGAAGGCCCCCGAGGTCGTTCGCATGTTGCAGACCGCCAGCAAGGACATCTCCGAGAAGCTGGGCTGCACCCGCTACCCGATCCAGATCGCAAGTTAGGGCCACGCCGCGTGACGCGGCGTTACGAGCTTTACGGTGGGGAGAGACTTTCGCTGCGGCGGACAGTGGGCGGCGGCGCTCGCTTCCGCGTTGAACAGGGCGACCGCGATGGTCATCCAACAACAAGGAGATTCGCCATGCAACGACGCCACTTCAACTTCGGCCTGGGCGCCGCCTTGGGGGCCAGCCTGCTGGCCGGCGTGCCGTTGTCGGCGCGCGCCGACGATGACGGGGAGTTCGTCATCCTGCATGCCCGCTACGGCACGGAGCACCGCCAGGTCGACGTGACCGACCGACTGCGCGAGCTGGCGCGCCAGGACCGGCGCTTCCGCCTGAGCAACGACCTCTTCGGTGTCGACCCCGCTCCAGGCCGCGATAAAACGCTGCAGATCTTCGTGCGCGACCGCCAGGGCCGCGAGCGCCAGGTCGACTACCGCGAACGCGACTGGATCGACGGCGGGCAGTTCATCGGCTGGAGCCGCGGCAACTGGGGCGAGTCCAACGAATCGCGCGGACGGCACGGCGGCGACCGCCGCGACGATGGCGAGTTCACCATCCTGTACGCCACCTACGGCACCGGCAGACGCGAAGTCGACGTGACCGACCGCCTGCGGGAACTGGCGCGGCGCGACGAGCGCTTCCGCCTGACCAACGACGTCTTCAGCGGCATCGACCCCGACCCGGGCCAAACCAAGGTGCTGCGCATCGTCGCCCGCGACCGCGCCGGCCAGCAGCGCAGCTTCGAGTACCGCGAGTACCAGACGGTGGACGGCAACCAGTTCATCGGCTGGGGCCGGGGCGACTGGGGCCGCCGCAGCGACCCGGGCGACTGGGGCCCGGCGCGGCCAGGCGGCGGCCGCCTCGTCATCGAGAGCGCCAGCTATGGCGCCGAAGACCGCTGGGTGGACGTGACCCAGGCGCTGCGCGCCCAGGTGCGCGGCGAACGTTTCGAGGCGGAGGTGCGCAACGAGCTGTTCGGCTTCGACCCATTGCCCGGGCGCCGCAAGCTGCTCACCGTCACCTACCGCCTGGGCAACGAGCCGGTCCGCACCGTGCGCGTGCGCGAAGAGGACGTCATTCGCCTGCCCTGACAGGGTTTGCGCGGGCCGGCCGCCCGGCCCGGCCGGCTCTGCGCGACACTTGCGGGCATACGGCCGTTTCCCGATCCTCGGGCCGAAACACCATGTCCCAAATCCTCTTCGACTACACCAAGCAGGACGCCGCCGGCGCCTGCTCCACCGCCCACGCCTGGGCCAAGACGCCCGCGCCGCTGGCCCCCGCCGAGCGCAATGCGATGGCCGAGCGCGCGGCGGCGCTGCTCAAGAAGCACAACGCCGTGCTCGTCGCCCACTACTACGTCGACGGCGCGCTGCAGGACCTGGCGCTGGCCACCGGCGGCATCGTCGCCGACTCGCTGGAGATGGCCCGCTTCGGCCGCGACCACGCGGCGCAGACGCTGGTCGTGGCCGGCGTGCGCTTCATGGGCGAGACGGCCAAGATCCTCAGCCCCGAGAAGCGCGTGCTGATGCCCGACCTCGACGCGACCTGCTCGTTGGACCTGGGCTGCCCCGCCGACGACTTCGCGGCCTTCTGCGACGCGCACCCGGACCGCAAGGTCGTCGTCTACGCCAACACCAGCGCCGCCGTGAAGGCGCGCGCCGACTGGATGGTGACCAGCTCCTGTGCGCTGGAGATCCTGTCGCACCTGCATGCGCAGGGCGAGAAGATCCTGTGGGCGCCCGACCGGCACCTGGGCCGCTACATCCAGGAGCAGACCGGCGCCGACATGCTGATGTGGAACGGCGCCTGCATCGTGCACGACGAGTTCAAGGGACTGGAGCTGGACCTGCTGCGCCAGGAGCACCCCGGCGCGCAGATCCTGGTCCACCCCGAGTCGCCCAAGAGCGTCGTCGAGCAGGCTGACGTCGTCGGCTCGACCTCGGCGTTGATCAAGGCCGTGGTCGAAGGCACGGCCCAGGAGTACATCGTCGCGACCGACAACGGCATCCTGCACCGCATGCGCCAGCTGGCGCCGGGCAAGACGCTGATCGAGGCGCCCACCGCCGGCAACAGCGCCACGTGCAAGAGCTGCGCGCATTGCCCATGGATGGCGATGAACGGGCTGGCCAACCTGGTGGACTGCCTTGAAAGCGGCCGGCCCGAGATCCATGTCGACGAGGCCATCCGTGTGAAGGCCCAGGGCTGCATCACGCGCATGCTGGATTTCGTCGCCGCGCGAAAGAAGGCCGCCGCGGGCATGACACCTGGCATCGGCGCGGCCTGATGGCGCTATAAACCGGCATTCCATCGCCCAACATCCTCGCGAGGACGCCTGCCATGAACGCCGACTTCAGCTCCCTGTACAACCACCACGAGCGCGAGGTCTTCGGCGCGGTGCTGGACGCGTCCAAGGACTTCCCCGAGATCGCCAGCAGCAAAGACCTGCTCTGCGACGTCGCCTGCGTGGCCCTGAACCGCCTGCCGCCGCGCTACATCCGCCACGAGGTGGACTTCAGCTTCTACCTGACCGAGCACGAGCGCCTGGAGATCGACAACGCCATCGTTGAGGCGGTGGCGTACGCGTTCAATTTCGTGCAGGCGCGGACGGCGCTGAGGGCGCGGAAGTAATCTCAGCCTCCATGAAGTTCGCCATGGTCAACCAGCCGCGTGGACTACGTCGAGCCGGCACCTTGAGCTTCAGCGGCGCCTGCCCTCACTGATCAACACCGTCGGGAAACTCACCGGCAGCGTCTGCGGGTAGTCGCGGCTGTAGTGCAGGCCGCGGCTCTCGTGCCGCATCAGGGCGGACCTGACGATCAGCTCCGCGCAGTCGACGAGGTTGCGCAGCTCCAGCAGGTCGCGGGTGACGCGGAAGTTGGCGTAGTAGTCGTCGATCTCGCTGCGCAGCAGCGCGATGCGGTGCAGCGCCCGCTCCAGGCGCTTGGTGGTGCGCACGATACCGACGTAGTTCCACATCAGCAGGCGCAGCTCGTCCCAGTTGTGGGCGATGACGACCTGCTCGTCGGCATTCTCGACCTGGCTCTCGTCCCACGCCGGCAGCGGGGCGGGCGCCTGCGGCGCGTGGCCCAGGATGTCGGCCGCGCACGTCTGACCCAGCACCACGCATTCAAGCAGCGAGTTGCTGGCCAGCCGGTTGGCGCCATGCAGGCCGGTGTAGCCGGTCTCGCCCACGGCGTAGAGGCCCGGCAGGTCGCAGCGGCCCGCGAGGTCGGTCACGGCGCCGCCGCAGGTGAAGTGCACGGCCGGCACGACCGGGATGGGCTGCCGGGCGATGTCGATGCCCAGCTTCAGGCAGCGTGCATGGATGGTCGGGAAATGCTCGATGAGGAAGGCCTCGCCGAGGTGTGTCGCGTCCAGCCACACATGGTCCAGGCCGTGCTTCTTCATCTCGAAGTCGATCGCGCGGGCAACGATGTCGCGCGGCGCCAGCTCCATGCGCTCGTCATGCGCGGCCATGAAACGCGTGCCGTCGGGCAACTTGAGGTGCCCGCCCTCGCCACGCAACGCCTCGGTGATGAGGAAGCTGCGGTCCTGCGGGTGGCCACTCGGAAAATAAAGGCAGGTCGGGTGGAACTGGATGAACTCCATGTTCGCCACGCGGCAGCCGGCGCGCCAGGCCATCGCGATGCCGTCGCCGGTGGACGTGTCCGGGTTGGTCGTGTAGCGGTAGACCTTGCCGGCGCCGCCCGTGGCCAGCACGACGGCGCGCGCCGCCAGCGTCTCGACGCGCTGCGTGTCGATGTCCAGCGCATAAGCGCCATAGACCCGCGTCGGCTCGTCGCGCTGGGCGTGGCGCGACGTGATCAGGTCCAGCGCCATCCAGCGCTCGCGCAGCGTGATGTTGGGGTGGCGTCGAGCGACGGCCAGCAGCTGGTCGTGGATGGCCTTGCCGGTGGCGTCGGCCGCATGGGCGATGCGGCGCACCGCATGGCCGCCCTCGCGCGTCAGGTGCAGGCCCATGGGGCCGGTGTCGTCGGCCGTGAAGGGCACCCCCTGGGCCACCAGCCAGCCCACCGCGGCGGCGCTGCGCTCGGCGATGAAGCGGGCGGCCTCTTCGTCGACGAGCCCGGCACCGGCGTCCTGCGTGTCGCGCACATGGCTGTCGATGGAGTCGTCGCTGCCCAGCACGCCGACGATGCCGCCCTGCGCCCACGCGGTGGCCGCTTCGGTCAGCTCACGCTTGGCGAGCACGACGACGGGCACGCTGTCGGCCAGGTGCAGGGCCACGGTCAAGCCGGCAAGGCCGGCGCCGATAATGACGACGGGCGCGTCGGGTTGGGCAGCAGTCATGGCGGGGCATTGTCCTGCAGTGCAGGCCGGCGCTCAGGTTGGTGAGGATTGCCGATTGGACGAGCCTGCCTCCATGCCATCTGCCCTATGCTCCGCGCCGCTGCCGAAGAAGCAGCGCAGGGAGCACCACGTGGAGACTTTGAGACGCTGGGTTGGCGGCATGGCCGTCTTCCTTCTCGCGGCGGTTGCTGCGCAGGCCGCGCCGCCGGCTGAAGTCTTCTTCAAGGCCCCGGACATCACCGAGGCCACGCTGTCACCCAATGGCCGCAAGCTGGCCATCACGACGGCGCGCGGCGCCAAGCGCACCGGCCTGGCTGTCTTCGACCTGGGCACCGGCAAGGCGCTGCGGACCGCCCAGTTCTCGGACGGCGACGTGTCGCAGGTCCACTGGGTCAACGACAACCGCCTGATCTTCGGCGTCGTCGACCTGTCCGACGGCAGCGGCCGGCCCAATGGCGCGCCGGGCCTGTATGCGGTCAACCCCGACGGCAGCGAGATGCGCCAACTCGTGCGGCGCATGAACCGGCCCGTCGTCAGCGACGGCAGCAACCGCCACGAGCGCCTGCTGGACTGGAACCACCGGCTGCTGCGCGTGCCATACCCGCGCGCCGGCGAGACCCACGAGGAGGTGCTGGTCGCCGAGGTCTCGCTGGACGAGCGCCATTTGGCCACGCCGCTGTGGCTCAACACGCGCACCGGCCGCACGCGCCCGCCCGGCGTCGACGCGCCGCCCGACACGGTGGACTGGATCACCGACGGCCAGGGCGAGCTGCGCGTGGCCCTCACGCGGCGCGGGGGGCGCCTCGCCGCGCTGTGGCGCGGGCCGGGCCGCGACGACTGGCAGCCGCTGTTCGAGAGCGGCCTGTTCGATGCACCCTTCGGCATCCACGCGGTCGACGGCGCCGGCCAGCTCTACGTGACGCAGGCCCGCGGCAAGGCCGGCGAGACGGTGCTCAGCCGCTACGACTTCGAGCGCCACGCACCTGAAGCCAAGCCGCTGGTCGTCACACCCGGCTTCAGCTACGCCGGCCAGGTGCTCGATGCCGGCAGCGGCGCGGCCCTGGGCGTGCGCGTGGTGACGGACGGCGAGACGACCGTCTGGTTTCACCCCGCCCTGAAGGCGCTTCAGGAGGAGGCCGATGCGCGCATGCCCGGCCGCGTCAACCACATCAGCTGCCGCCGCTGCGGCGAGCCCGACATGACGGCCCTGGTGCGCTCCTACAGCGACCGCGACCCCGGCCAGCTCTGGGTCTACCAGGCGCAACCGCCCGCAGGCGAGAAGAACTGGCGTGCCGTCGGCCGCGTCCGCGACGACATCAAGCCCTCCGAGATGGCGGTGATGGAGTTCCACCGCATCCAGGCCCGTGACGGCCGCGACCTGCCCGTCTGGGTTACGAAGGCCGCCGAGGCCAAGGGTGCGCTGCCGGCTGTCGTCCTCGTGCACGGTGGGCCCTGGGTGCGCGGCAACACCTGGGGCTGGCGGCCGTATGCCCAGTTCCTGGCCTCGCGCGGCTTCGCCGTCATCGAGCCCGAGTTCCGCGGCAGCACGGGCTATGGCCAGGCACATTTCCGCGCCGGCTTCAAGCAATGGGGCCAGGCCATGCAGCACGACGTGGCCGACGCGCTGAGATGGGCCCAGGCCGATGGCATCGCCAGCGACAAGGCCTGCATCGCTGGCGGCAGCTACGGTGGCTACAGCGCACTGATGGGCCTGGTCAATGACCCCGATCTCTACCGCTGCGGCGCCGCCTGGGTGGCCGTGACCGACCTGGAGCTGCTGCTCAAAGGGTCGTGGTGGGTCGACGACGACACCAGCGGCGAGACGCGCAGGCACCGCCTGCCCGAAATGGTCGGCGACCTGCAAAAGGACGCCGCCATGATCACCGCCAACTCGCCAGTCAGGCAGGCCACACGAATCAAGGCGCCAGTGCTGCTGGCCTTCGGAGAGGCGGACCGCCGCGTGCCGCTGGCCCATGGCAAGCGCATGCGCGACGCCCTGCGCGAGGCGGGCAATGAGCCGGTCTGGCTCACGTACGCGGACGAGGGCCACAGCTTCGGCATGGTCAAGAACCGCGTGGACCTGTTCGAGCGCATGGCGGCCTTCCTGGCCCAGCATCTGCAACCTTGACGAAACGATTCACCGACATGGCAAGACTCCTGCGCTGCGCCGCCCTGGCGCTGATGGGCCTCACCAGCGCCGCACTCGCCGCGCCGCCGCCGGCCGAGCTGTTCTACAAGGACGCCGAACTGGTCGACGTGGTGCTGTCGCCGTCTGGCCGCAAGCTGGCGCTGACGACATCCAAGGGTGTGGACCGCCTGGCCCTGGTGGTCATGGACCTGGACCAGGGCGGCAAGCCCAGCGTGGTGGCTCGCTTCAGGGACGGCGACGTGTACGACGCACGTTGGGTGGACGACGACCGGTTGATCTACGGCGTGGTGGACACCTTCGATGGCAGCGCGCGCTACAGCGGCGCACCGGGCCTGTTCGCCGTCAACGCCGATGGCAGCAAGTTCCGGCAGTTGGTGCGCCGCCAGTGGAAGCCCGTCATCACCGACGGCACCGTCGACGAGCGGCTGCTCGACTGGAACCACCGCGTGCTGGCCGTGCCGCGCCTGCCCACCGGCGGCAGGAACGACGAGGTCTTGATCGCCGAGTTCTCCACGGCCGAAGACGACACCGAGACGCCGAAGTGGCTCAACACCCGCACTGGGCTGATGCGCAATGTCGGCTTCGTCGAGCCCGCCGGCAGCGTCGGCTGGCTGCCCGACAGCCGCGGCGAACTGCGGGTCGCCTTCACCCGCCAGCAAGGCCGCCGCGCCGCGCTTTGGCGAGCACCCGGCAGCAAGACCTGGACGCCGCTGTTCGAGAGCGACCTGTTGTCCGCGCCGTTCAGCGTCGAGGCGGTCGACGACGCCGGCGGCCTGTATGTCAGCGAGGCGAGTGGCCCTGCCGGCCAGCGGGCATTGAAGCGCTACGACTTCGAGCGCCGCAAACCGCAGGACACGCCCCTGGTCTCGACGCCCGGCTTCGACTTCTCGGGCGACCTGGTCGTCGACGAGACCAACGGCCACGTGCTGGGCGTGCGCCTGCTGGTGGATGCCATGACCAACGCCTGGTTCGACCCGGCGATGAAGGAGTTCCAGGCCCGCGTGGACCGCCTGTTCCCCGGCCAGTCCAACCTCGTCAGCTGCCGCAGGTGCGGCACGCCCGACATGGTGGCGCTGGTGCGCAGCTTCAGCGATCGCGACCCCGGCCGCTTCTACCTGTACCAGGGCAAGCCGAAGGCGGGCGAGAAAGCCTGGATGAGCGTGGGCACGGTGCGCGAGAACCTGAAGCCGGACGACATGGCCATCGTCGAGCTGCAGCGCATTCCCGCACGCGACGGGCTGGAGCTGCCGGTCTGGGTGACGCGCTCGCCGGCAGCGGCGGGGCCGCTGCCGGCGGTCGTGCTGGTACACGGCGGCCCCTGGGCGCGCGGCAACACCTGGGGTTGGGATGCCGATGCGCAATTCCTCGCCTCGCGCGGCTACGTCGTCATCGAGCCGGAGTTTCGCGGCAGCACGGGGTACGGCGACACGCACTTCCGCGCCGGCTTCAAGCAGTGGGGCCAGGCCATGCAGGACGACGTGGCCGACGCGTTGCGCTGGGCACAGAAGCAAGGCATCGCCAGCGACAAGGCTTGCATCGCTGGCGCCAGCTATGGCGGCTACAGCACGCTGATGGGCCTGGCGAAGGATCCGGCGCTGTACCACTGCGGCGTGGCCTGGCTGGCCGTGACCGACCTGGACCTTTACGCCACCGGCTCGTGGTGGATTCAGGACGACATCAGCCGCACGGGCCGCCGCTACACCATCCCCGAAGCGGTGGGCGACGCCGTCAAGGACGCTGCCATGCTGGCCGCCAACTCGCCGGTCAAGCAGGCGGCCCGCATCAAGGCGCCAGTAATGCTGGCCTTTGCCGATGACGACCGCCGCGTGCCGCTGGCTCACGGCGAGCGCATGCGCAAGGCACTGCGCGATGCGGGCAACGAGCCCGTGTGGGTGACCTACGCCGGCGAAGGGCATGGCTTCGGCAACGTGAAGAACCGCATCGACTTCGCGCAGCGCATGGAAACCTTCCTGGCCCGGCACCTGAAGTAGCGATCTTCGGCCGGCTATCGGTCCTTGAAGCCGTTGCCGTGCCGCCGCCATTCCGGCGGCTTCCACAGGTGGGCCAGCCGCATGCCCCAGGTTTTCTCCTGGCGCATGTCGCGGAACATCGCACGCCACTCGTGCGCGTTCAGCCAGAACAGGTTGCGCGTCGGGAACGGGTGTTCCAGCCCGTAGTCCACCGGTTCCTGCTCGGGCACGAACGTGCCGAAGAGACGGTCGAAGACGATCAGCGTGCCGCCGAAGTTGCGGTCGATGTACTGCGGATTGCGGCCGTGGTGGGCGCGGTGGTGCGAGGGGGTGTTGAAGATGAACTCGAACCACGCCGGCATCTTCTTCACCCACGTGGTGTGCACGAAGAACTGGTAGCCGAGGTTGAGCGACAGCGCGAACAGCACCCAGCGCGGCTCGAAGCCGATCCACACCGCCGGCAGGTAGAACAGCCAGTTGCCGGCGACGGGGTAGAACCAGCTCTGCCGCAGCGCCGTGCCGAAGTTCATCTTCTCGGAGCCATGGTGAACGACGTGCGCGCACCAGAACCAGCGGATGCGGTGGCTGGCCCGGTGGAAGCCGTAGTACAGGAACTCGACGAACAGGAACAGCGCGACGAAGCGCAGCGGCGTGACCTCCAGCGTCCACAGGCGGTGGTCGTAGACCCAGCCCATGGCCGGCAACACGAGGACAACCAGCAGGATCAGGTCAGACACCAGATAGCTACCGCCGCTGTTCAGGCTGTCGAAGCTGTCGCGGAAGTCGAAGACGCCAGTCTTGCGAAAGCGCCAGGCCTCCATCGCGAGGAAGACGCCGAAGACGGGCGACAAAATCACCAGCGTCAGATCGCGCCAGTCGCCATGCTGGTGGTAGAGGTCGAGCAGCCAGTCCATGACCGCCATGTTGGCGCGAAACCGGCGCACCCTCTTCACGGTAAAACCCAGGTGGCAGACTGCGGCAAATTACCGCTCGCCATGCGGCGCGGCTCACGTGGGTGACAGCCGCCGGACATTTGCCACACGCCGTGCCGGACGGGGCAGACGGCGCTGTCGTCAGGCCCTAAAGTGCCCGCATCCCGACAGTGGAAACACCCACGAAGTGCGCCACGACCTGAGCAATACCCACCTCCTCATCGGAGGCATCGTGCTGACGCTGGCCGTCCTGGCCGGCCAGGAGTTGTTGCCGACACGCAAGCTGGAATTGACCGCGCCGGGCGCCGTCAGCAACCTGTTCCTGCAGACCTCGTCCGACAACCAGGCGGCCGTGCAATGGATCGATGCCGAGCATTTCCGCTGGAAGTGCCACTACACCGGCTTCGACAAGTACCAGCCCTGTAGCCTCACCTTCATCCTCAGCGGCGACGACCCCGCCCGCGGCCGGGACCTGGGCCGGTTCGACACGCTGGAGATGGACCTGCGCTACAAGGGCCCGTCGTCCTACATCCGCCTGTCCATCCGCAATTTCGACGCGCGGTTCTCGAAGCTGGAGGACGCCAACAGCGCGCGCATGCACTCGGTCAACCTGAGACCGCGCGACATCGAGAAGCCGGTGAGCATCGAGCTCAGCGAGCTGACGGTGCCGGAATGGTGGATCCAGCAGTTCAACCTGGCCCGCGAGTACAACCGCCCCGGCCTGCAGAACGCGACCGCGCTGACCATCGACCTGCCCAGCGACCTCACCGGGCAGGTGCATGAACTGGAGCTGCGCAGCCTGGTGCTGAACGGTGAGTGGATCAGCCGTGACCGGGTCTATCTCGCCATCCTGTGCGGCTGGTTGCTGGGCGCCACGCTGATGGTGACGCGCGGCTGGAGCCAGCTGCGCCAGAGCCACAACCGCCAGCAACGCGAGATCGATGCGTTGACCGTGCGCACGAGCCAGCTGCGCATCGAGCAGGAGAAGCTGCGCCGCCTGGCCACCATCGACGAGCTGACCGGCGTGTTGAACCGGCGCGGCCTGGAGCAGTCGCTGGAGGACTTCGAGGCCGCGGCTCAAGGCATGACGCTGGTGATCCTGGACATCGACCACTTCAAGCACGTCAACGACCGCCACGGCCACGACTGCGGCGACGAGGTGCTGCGGCGCATCGCCGCCGTCGTCGCGGGCAACCTGCGCGCCAGCGACGTCTTCGGCCGCTGGGGCGGCGAGGAGTTCCTGATCGCCTGTCAGGGCACGCGCATCCGTGACGCGGCCCGCCTGGCCGAGAAGCTGCGCGAGCGCGTGCAGCAGAGCAACATCGACAGCGCCGGTGGCCGGGTCGCCGTGACGGCCAGCTTCGGCGTGGCCCTGGCACCGCCCGGCGGCTCCACGGCCGACGCCCTCAAGCGCGCCGACGCGGCGCTCTACCGGGCCAAGGACGCAGGTCGCAACCGCGTCGAGATGGACCGCACGCTGCAAAGCGAGGCGCCGACGACGGTCTGAACCCCGGGCCCACCGCGTGCGATTCGACCTGAGCACCCCCAGGAGCCTGACGGCGGGCATCGCGCTGACGCTGGCGGTGCTGGCCGGTGTGGAGCTGCTGCCGGCGCGGACGCTGGACCTGAAGGGCCCGGGCATCGCCCGCGGGCCCTATCTGATGACGGTCGCCGACCCCGACAACCAAACCTCGTTGCGCTGGCTCGACGCCGCGAAGCAGCGGCGGTTGCGCTGCCATTACACCCGCCTCGAGACCTACATGGGTTGCGGCCTGACCTACGTGCTCAGCGGGAATGACCCCAGCCAAGGGCGCGACCTGAGCCACTTCGACAGCATCGAGGTCGACCTGTCGTACAAGGGCCCGTCGCCGTTCGTGCGCCTGGCCGTGCGCAATTTCGACCCACGCTTCTCCAAACCCGACGACATCAACAGCGCGCGCTTCCATTCGGTCAACCTGCGGCTGCGCGACATCGGCACGCCGGTGCGGGTGGACCTGAACGAGCTGACCGTGCCCGATTGGTGGATCCACCGGTTCGACCTGGCGCGCGAGTACAACCGGCCGGGGTTGCAGAACGCCGTCAGCGTGGCCATCGACGTGATCATGGTCCAGCCGGGCCAGGTGCACGAGCTGGAAGTGCGCCGCATGGTGCTCAAGGGCCAGTGGGTCAGCCGGGACCAGGTCTACCTGGGCATCGTGGTGGCCTGGCTGCTGGCCGCCAGTGTGATGGCCCTGCGCGGCTGGACGCGGCTGCGCCAGCGCTACAACCGCCAGGCTCGCGAGATCGACGCGCTGACGGCGCGCACCCGTCAGCTGCGCATCGAGCAGGAGAAGTTGCGCCGCCTGGCGACCATCGACGAGCTGACCGGCGTGTTGAACCGGCGCGGCCTGGAGCAGTCGCTGGACGACCTCGAGGCCGCGGCGCAGGGCATGACCCTGGTGCTGCTGGACATCGACCATTTCAAGCGCATCAACGACCGCCACGGCCATGACCGCGGCGACGAGGTGCTGCGGCGCATCGCTGCCGTCGTCGCCGCCAACCTGCGCGCCAGCGACGTCTTCGGTCGCTGGGGCGGCGAGGAGTTCCTGATCGCCTGCCAAGGCACGCGCATCCGTGACGCCGCCCGGGTGGCCGAGAAGCTGCGCGAGCGCGTGCAGCAGAGCAACATCGACGGGCCCGACGGCCGCATCGCCGTGACCGCCAGCTTCGGCGTGGCCCTGGCGCCGCCCGGCGGCTCCACGGCAGACGCCCTCAAGCGCGCCGATGCGGCGCTCTACCGGGCCAAGGAAGCCGGTCGCAACCGGGTCGAGACGGACAAGACGCAGCAGAGCGACTCGCCAACGACGGTTTGAGCGCTCGCTGTGGCTGCGGCCACCTCAGTGCACGACGCGGTCGAAGCTGAACTCGCCGCCGTCCACGTCGACCGGGATCAGGTCCTTGGGCCCGAACTTGCCCTCCAGGATGAGCTTGGACAGCGGGTTCTCGACGCGCTGCTGGATGGCCCGCTTCAGCGGCCGCGCACCGAACACCGGGTCGAAGCCGACCTTGGCCAGTTCATCCAGCGCGGCTTCGCTGACGTCCAGCTTCATCTCCAGCTTGTCCAGGCGCGCCTCGAGCTGGCGCAGCTGGATCCTGGCGATGGACTTGATGTGGTCGGCGCCCAGCGCGTGGAAGATCACCGTTTCATCGATGCGGTTCAGGAACTCGGGTCGGAAGTGGCTCTTGACCTCGCCCCACACCGCCTCGCGGATGACGTCGTCTCCCTGCCCCGACAGCGCCATGATGTGCTGCGAGCCGAGGTTGCTGGTCATCACGATGACGGTGTTCTTGAAGTCCACCGTGCGGCCCTGGCCGTCGGTCAGGCGGCCATCGTCCAGCACCTGCAGCAGCACGTTGAACACGTCCGGGTGCGCCTTCTCGACCTCGTCCAGCAGCAGCACCGAATAGGGCTTGCGGCGCACGGCCTCGGTCAGCGTGCCGCCTTCCTCGTAGCCCACGTAGCCGGGCGGCGCGCCGATCAGGCGCGACACCGAGTGTTTCTCCATGAACTCGCTCATGTCGATGCGCACCATGTGGTCTTCGCTGTCGAACAGGAACCCGGCCAGCGCCTTGCACAGCTCGGTCTTGCCGACGCCGGTGGGGCCGAGGAACAGGAAGGAGCCCAGCGGCCGGTTCGGGTCGGAGAGGCCCGCGCGCGAGCGGCGGATGGCGTCGGACACGGCCTGGATGGCCTCGTCCTGGCCGACCACGCGCTCGTGCAGCTTGCCTTCCATCTGCAGCAGCTTCTCGCGCTCGCCCTGCATCAGCTTGGACACCGGGATGCCGGTGGCGCGCGCCACCACCTCGGCGATCTCCTCGGCGCCGACCAGCGTGCGCAGCAGCTGCGGGCGGCTGGCATCGCCGGCCTTGCCGGCCTCCTTGGCCTGCGCGTCGTGCAGCTTCTTCTCCAGCTCGGGCAGCTTGCCGTACTGCAGCTCGGCCACCTTGTTGAAGTCGCCCTTGCGCTTGAGCTCCTCGATCTGCTGGCGAATGCGGTCGATCTCTTCCTTCACATGCGCCGAGCCCTGGGCCTGCGCCTTCTCGGCGGTCCAGATCTCCTCGAGGTCGTTGTACTCGCGCTGCAGCTTCAGCAGCTCTTCCTCGATCAGGCCGAAGCGCTTCACCGAGCCCTCGTCCTTCTCCTTGCGCACGGCCTCGCGCTCGATCTTCAGCTGGATCATGCGGCGGTCCAGCCGGTCCATGGCCTCGGGCTTGGAGTCGATCTCGATCTTGATCTTGGCCGCGGCCTCGTCGATGAGGTCGATGGCCTTGTCGGGCAGGAAGCGGTCGGTGATGTAGCGGTGGCTCAGCTCGGCCGCGGCAATGATGGCCGGGTCGGTGATCTCCACGCCATGGTGCACCTCGTACTTCTCCTGCAGGCCGCGCAGGATGGCGATGGTCGCCTCCACGCTGGGTTCGTCGACGAGCACCTTCTGGAAGCGCCGCTCCAGCGCCGCGTCCTTCTCGACGTACTTGCGGTATTCGTCCAGCGTCGTCGCGCCGATGCAGTGCAGCTCGCCGCGCGCCAGCGCGGGCTTCAACATGTTGCCCGCGTCGATGGCGCCCTCGGCCTTGCCGGCGCCCACCATCGTGTGGATCTCATCGATGAAGAGGATGGTCTGGCCTTCGTCCTGGGCCACCTCCTTGAGCACGCCCTTGAGGCGCTCCTCGAAGTCGCCGCGGTACTTGGCGCCGGCCAGCAGCAGCGCCATGTCCAGCACCAGCACACGCTTGTTCTTGAGGGAATCCGGCACCTCGCCATTGATGATGCGCTGCGCCAGTCCCTCGACGATGGCCGTCTTGCCGACGCCCGGCTCGCCGATCAGCACGGGGTTGTTCTTGCTGCGGCGCTGCAGCACCTGGATGGCGCGGCGGATCTCCTCGTCACGGCCGATGACCGGGTCCAGCTTGCCCTGGCGGGCGCGCTCGGTCAGGTCCAGCGTGTACTTCTTCAGCGCCTCGCGCTGGCCCTCGGCCTCGGCCGAATCGACCTTCTGGCCGCCGCGCACCGCCTCGATGGCGGCCTCCAGCGCCTTGCGCGTCAGGCCGTGCCCCCGCACCACGCCGGCCAGGTCCGTCTTGGCGTCGGCCAGCGCCAGCAGGAACATCTCGCTGGCGATGAACTGGTCGCCGCGCTTGGTGGCCTCCTTCTCGGCCGCCTGCAGCAGCGCCACCAGGTCGCGCCCGGCCTGCACCGTCTGGCCCGCGCCGCTGACCTGGGGCAGGCCGGCGATGAGGCCGTCCAGCGCCATCTTCAGCGCGGGCGCCCGGACGCCGGCGCGCTCCAGCAGCGCGCCGGGGCCGTCCTGCTGGGCCAGCATGGCCGACAGCACGTGGACGGGCTCGATATAGGGGTTGTCGCGGCTCAGGGCCAGGCTCTGGGCCTCGCCCAGGGCTTCCTGGAAACGGGTGGTCAGCTTGTCGGCACGCATGGTGTAGGGGTCTGTTAACGCTACGGGAGTAGGTCGCGAAGGCCATCTGCCAGGGGCCAATCAAGGCGCATCGCGCAGCCCGCATCGATATGCGGGCCAGCGGTGCAACGCCGAGTGGCCCCTGGCAGATGGCCTTCCCTTCGGGTTGTGACCAGAAAGCCCGCGCGCGGCGTTGCACATCCTCGCCGGGTAGCCAACCCGGCTCCGGTGTGCGCCTTGCTCGCCGGCCTTCTGGTCACAACGCGGCCTGCTCCCGTAGCGTTAACAGGCCCTTTTCCTCCGGTTGCGAAGCCAAGTGGGCGCCCGGACGCGCTTTTCAAGTTGCGCTAAATCAAGGACTGAACCACTTTCATCCCCAGCCAGGCGGCAAAAAGCGCTCCCAGCACATGGGCCAGCGTGTGCGCGGCCGCCATGCCGAAGTCGCCGTGGCGCAGCAGCGCCAAAGATTCGCCCGAGAAGGCCGAGAAGGTCGTCAACCCGCCCAGGAAGCCGGTCACCAGCAAGAGTTTCAGCAACTCGTTCGGCTGGCGGCCGAACCATTCCAGCGCCATGCCGATGAGCAGCCCGCCGACCAGGTTGACCAGCAGCGTGCCCAGCGGGAACCCGGCCCAGCGCGTGTTGAACATCACGCCGGCCTGCCAGCGCGTCAGCGCGCCCAGTGCCGCGCCAATGGAGACGGCCAGCGCGTTCATGCCGCGTTCCCGCCCGAAATGCCCCAGCGCGCCAGCGCCTCGTCGTCCGCCACGCGGGCGTCCACCCAGTGCGCGCCGTCGGGCGTGTGTTCCTTCTTCCAGAACGGCGCCTGGGTCTTGAGGTAGTCCATCAGGAACTCGCAGGCCTGGAACGCCTGGCCGCGGTGGGCGCTGGTGACCAGCACCAACACGATCTGGTCGCGCGCATCGAGCCGGCCCACGCGGTGGATGACCTTGGCGGCGCGGATGTCGAAGCGCGCCAGTGCCGCGTCCACCATCGCCTCGATGGCCGCCTCGGTCATGCCGGGGTAGTGCTCCAGCTCCATGGCCGACACGGCCGCGCCGCTGCTGTGCTCGCGCACGGTGCCCACAAAGGCGACGACGGCGCCGACGCCGCCATCATCAAGGCGCAGCGCGTCCGCTTCCTTGCTGAGATCAAAGTCCGTCGTCTGGATGCACACTCTGGCCATGGCACAGATTCTCGCCTCCACGCGCGGTGAGATTCACCAGTTTGGCGCGCGATGCGCCGCTGGCGCGCCGCATACTGCGCGTCGTTTTATTACCTAGACCGCTTGCGGGACCCATATGGCTCTGATGGATTTCATCAAGAAACAGTTCATAGACGTCATCCAGTGGACGGAAGACGGTGACGGCACGCTGTCGTACCGCTTCCCGATGTCCGGCATGGAAATCCAGAACGGCGGCCAGCTCGTCGTGCGCGAATCCCAGGTGGCCGTCTTCGTCAACGAAGGCCAGGTCGCCGACGTCTTCGGGCCCGGCACGCACAAGCTGACGACGCAGACCCTGCCGGTGCTGACGTACCTGAAGAACTGGGACAAGCTGTTTGAGTCGCCCTTCAAGAGCGACGTCTACTTCTTCAGCACGCGCCAGCAGATCGACCAGCGCTGGGGCACCAGCCAGCCGGTGTCCATCCGCGACAAGGATTTCGGTGCCGTGCGCATCCGCGCCTTCGGCAACTACGCCTACCGCATCCAGGACCCCAAGGCCTTCCACACGCAAATCTCCGGCACGCGCGAGCGCTACACGGTGCAAGAGCTGGAAGGCCAGTTGCGCGGCCTGATGCTGCAGCACATCAGCGACGCCGTCGCCGGCAGCGGTACGCCGTTCCTGGACCTGGCGGCCAACCAGGTCGAGTTCGCCGCGGCGCTCAAGGAAGCCACCGCGCCGGCCTTCGCGGCCCTGGGCCTGGAGCTGCTGTCCGTGACGATGCAGAACGTCTCGCTGCCCGAGGAACTGCAGAAGATCCTCGACCAGCGCATCGGCATGGGCATCATCGGCCAGAACATGGGCCAGTTCATGCAGTACCAGGCCGCGCAAGCCCTGCCCGAGATGGCCAAGGGCGCCGCAGGCGGCGGCAGTGGCATTGCCGGCGAGGCCATCGGCCTGGGTGCCGGCGTGGCGCTGGGCCAGACGCTGGCGCAGACGCTGGGCCAGGGCCTGGCCGGCGTCGGTGCCGCCGCGCCCGCGCCGGCGGCCAGCAAGCCTGAAGACATCGTCTCGCTGCTGGAGAAGCTCGGCGACCTCAAGGCCAAGGGCATCCTGACCGACGAGGAATTCGCCGCCAAAAAAGCGGACCTCCTGAAGAAACTTGGCTAGGGCCTGTGAACACTACGGCAGCAGGCCGCGTTGTGGCCAGTAAGCCCGCGAGCAAGGCGCGAAACGAAGCTTGGGTAGGCCCCAAGCGAGGCTTCGCAACGCCGCGCGCGGGCTTACTGGCCGCAACCCGCAGGGAAGGCCATCCGCCAGGGGCCACTCCGCGTTGCACCGCTTGCCCGCGTATCAATGCGGGCGGCGCGTTGCGCCTTGATTGGCCCCTGGCGGATGGCCTTCGCGGCCTACTGCCGTAGTGTCCACAGGCCCTCAGGCGCCAGCCGCCCAGCGCCGCTGGCGCGCCGCCTGCCCCAACTGCGGCGCGCCGGTCGAGTTCGCCAGTGCGGCGTCGCGCAGCGCCGTCTGCGGCTTCTGCCGCAGCACGCTGCTGCGTGACGGCGAGACGCTGAGCCAGATCGGCCAGAGCGCCGAGATCTTCGAAGACTATTCGCCGCTGCAGCTCGGCGCCACCGGGCGCTGGATGGGCAGCGGCTTCGCCGTCGTCGGCCGCGTGCAGCGCGGCTCCGAGCTGGGCAACTGGAACGAATGGCATCTGCTGTTCGACGCCAGTGGTGACACGCCGCGCGTGGCCTGGCTCAGCGAGGACAACGGCCAGTTCGTGCTCAGCCTGGAGGCGCCGCTCACCGAGGCGCCGCCGCCCGAACCCCAGGTCGGCGCTCCGCTGACGCTGGCGGGCCAGCGCTGGCAGGTGGCCGCCGTGGTGAACGCTGCCGTGCGCGCCGCGGAGGGCGAACTGCCGCGCCCGCCCAGGGCGGGCCGCGTCGTCGAGCTGCGCAACGCACAGGACGAGGTCGGCAGCCTGGAGTTGCGCGAGGACGGCACGCCGGTCTGGTCGGTCGGCCGCGCGGTGCAGTTGGCCGAGCTGGCCCTGCAAGGCCTGCGCACGACGGCCGAGGGCGAGTCCGTTGCTGAAGGCCGTTTCGCCGGCCGCAGCATCGCCTGCCCGAACTGCGGCTCGCCACTGGAACCCAAGCTGTCGCAGACCAAGAGCATGGTCTGCGCGCAGTGCCAGGCCGTCGTCGACCTGCCCGAGGGGGACGCCAAGGCGCTGGGTTTCACCGCCCAGAGCCCCGATACGGCGCCGCTGATCCCGCTGGGCCGCACCGGCACGTTGACGGTCGAGGGCGAGAAGGCGCAGGCCTGGCAGGTGGTCGGCTACCTGGGGCGCTGCGACATCCCGGATGACACCGAGGACGAGCAGAGCTTCTGGCGCGAGTACCTGCTCTTCAACCGCCTGGCCGGCTTTGCCTTCCTGGTCGACACCAACGAAGGCTGGAGCCTCGTGCGCACGCTGACCGGCGCGCCGACGCAGTCGCGTGCCGGCACCCAGTGGCAGGGCCGGGCCTACGAGAAGCGCTGGACCTACCAGGCCAAGACCACGCATGTGCTGGGCGAGTTCTACTGGCCCGTGCGGCTGGACGACCGCGTCGAGGTCACCGATTACGCCAGCGCCGACGGCCAGTACCTGCTGAGCCGCGAACAGCAGGGGCCGGAAGTCACCTGGAGCGTCGGCCGCACGCTGCCGGCGGAGGCGGTGCAGAAGGCCTTCGGCCTGACCGCGCCCGCGGCCCAGTTCGGCCGCGATGCCTCGGCCTTCAAGAACAGCGGTGCCAAGCTGCTGGTCTACATCGTCGTCGGCCTGTTCCTGATGGTGATCATCGGCACGCTGATCCGCGCCTGCTCCAGCGACGACTGCCAGCAGTACAAGAACAGCTTCGGCGAAAACAGCAACGAATACCGCCAGTGCCGCGCCAACACGCGCGGCAGCGGCGTCTACATCCCCAGTGGCGGCAGCTATGGCGGCTACAGCAGCGGTGGCGGCAGCCACAAATAGGAGAACCTCATGACCCTCGACTGGCTCAAGCCCGAAGTCATCCTCGGCACGACGATGTACGCCGTCATCGGCGTCTTCATCTTCTGGATCTCGTTCGTCATCGTCGACAAGATCACCCCCTACAAGCTGTGGGAGGAGCTCGTCGAGCACAAGAACGTGGCGCTGGCCATCGTGGTCGGGGCGATGTGCCTGTCCATCGGCAACATCGTCGCTGCGGCGATCCATGGCTGACCACGACCTCGCGGCGCTGACGACCAACGCGCACGAAGACTGGACGCTGTTCGCCGTGCGCCTGCACGACAAGCCGGGCAGTGCGGCGCTGCGTCGGCAGCTCCTGCAAGCTCATCTCGAATGGGTGGCTGCGCATGGAGACGCGCTGCGCGCCGCCGGCTCGCTGCGGGAGTCGCCCGAGGCGACGCCGGTGGGCGGCCTGTGGGTCGTCCGCGCTCCGGACCGGGCGGCCGTCGAGGCGCTGATCGCGACCGACCCCTTCACCACTGGCGGCCTGCGCGCCGGCTGGGACATCTTCTTCTGGAGCAAGGCGCTGCCCCAGCCGGTGTCGTTCTGACGTGAGCGCCGACACGCCCACGGCCAAGCACGGCCCCAGTCTGGCCGAGCTGCTGCTGCTGGCCAGCGTCTTCGTCATCGCCGCCTGCGGCCTGGTCTACGAGCTGGCCGCGGGCGCGCTCGCGAGCTACCTGCTCGGCGACTCGGTGCTGCAGTTCTCCACCGTCATCGGCGTCTACCTGTTCGCGATGGGGCTGGGCTCCTGGCTGTCGCGCTTCGTCGAACGCCAACTGGTCGGCGTGTTCCTGCAGGTGGAGCTGCTGGTCGGCGTCATCGGCGGGCTGATGCCGGCGGCGCTGTTCGTCGTGCACAGCCTGCTGCCGCCGGGCGAGGCCACCGTGTTCCGCGTGCTGCTGTATGCGCTGGTGCTGCTGGTCGGCACGCTGGTGGGGCTGGAGATCCCGCTGGTCATGCGCATCCTGAAGCGCCACTTCAGCGCGCGCTACGGCCTGAAGGACCTGGTCTCGCAGGTGCTGACCTTCGACTACCTCGGCGCCCTGCTCGTGGCCCTCGCCTTCCCGCTGGTGCTGGTGCCGCACCTGGGCCTGGTGCGCACCGGCGTGGCGTTCGGCCTGCTGAACGTCGTCGTCGCCGTCTGGGCGCTGTGGCTGTTCCGCGCGGAACTGCGCGCCCGGGCGTCGCTGACGGCGGCCTGCACCTTCTCGTTCGCGCTGCTGCTGGCCGCCCTGCTCGGCGCCGAGCGGCTGACGACCTGGGCCGAGGACCGTTTCTACGGCGAGGACATCGTCTTCAAGCAGAGCAGCGCCTACCAGCGCATCGTCGTCACCGAAGGCCGCGCCGGCACGCGGCTGTTCCTGAACGGCAACCTGCAGTTCCATTCCAAGGACGAGTACCGGTATCACGAGTCGCTGGTGCAGCCGGCAATGGCCGCCCACGGCGCGCCCAAGCGCGTGCTGGTGCTGGGCGGCGGCGACGGCATGGCCGTGCGCGAGGTGCTGCGCCATGCCAGCGTCGAGCAGGTCACGCTCGTCGAGCTGGACCCGCTGATGACCACGCTGTTCCGCGAGTCGCCCAAGCTCGCCGCGCTCAACGGCCATGCGTTGTCCAGCCCCAAGCTGCGCATCGTCAACGCCGACGCCTTCGGCTGGCTGGAGCAGCAGGCCGAGACCTTCGACGTCATCGTCATCGACTTCCCCGACCCGTCCAACTTCGCCCTCGGCAAGCTCTACACGGCCAGCTTCTACGAGCTGGTGGACCAGCACCTCAGCGCGGGCGGCTATGCCGTCGTGCAGACCACCTCGCCGCTGATCGCGCGGCGCAGTTTCTGGACCGTCGTCACCACCATCGAGTCCGTCGGCCTGACGGCGACGCCCTATCACGCGCACGTGCCCAGCTTCGGCGAATGGGGCTTCATCATCGCGTCGCGCCGGCCCTTCCGCCCGCCGACGCAGTTCCCGCCCGGCTTGCGCTTCATCACGCCCGCCAGCCTGCCGGCACTGCTGGACTTCCCGCCCGACATGGCGCGCGTGCCGACCGAGGTGAACCGGCTGTCCAACCAGGTGCTGGTGCAGGAATTCGAGGCCGAGTGGGGCAAGGTGCACTGACGCCCGGGAGCGCCGTTTGCCAGCGGAGCCGATCGTCGGCCTGTCGCGCCGATGCCCGGAGCTGCCCATGCCAACCACCTCCCAAGCCCTCGGTCCGACGGTCGTGCCCACGACGCCCCCCGACACCGATGGCAGCAACGTCGACAGCGTCTACCAGGCGCTACTGCAGGGCGTCGGTCACGAATTCGTCACGGAGGCCAATGTCCAGGCGCTGATTCAGCGTGCCGAGGCGGACCGGCATCCCGTGCTGGCAGCCGAGCTGCGCGAGTGGCAAGCCCCTTGCGGCTGATACCGCGCCGCGCAGGCGCGCCGCTTGCCGGCCGGTGAGCTTTACAGCAGCGAGAATCCGGCGCGCTTTCGCCGCTGCTGCCTTTGACCGTCCGCGCCACTCGTCATCTCCATCCTCCCGGCCTGCATCGCCGCGCGCTGCTGCTCGGCCTGCTGGCCGGCGGCTGCACACCCGACGCGCCGGCGCTGCAAGGCGGCTGGGTCGGCACCCATCCTGAGCGCGGCCACCGCCTGCGCAATGAGGTGCCCAAGGCCGAGGGGCCGCTGCGCAAGACCGGCGTGCTCATCGTCGGCGCCGGCATCGCCGGGCTGGCCTGCGCCCGCGCGCTGGCGCGGCAAGGGGTGGCCGACTTCGCGCTGCTGGACCTGGAAGACCAGGCCGGCGGCAACAGCCGCGCGCACCACCTGGGCGGCACGCCCTGCCCGCTCGGCGCGCACTATCTGCCGCTGCCCGGCCCGGATGCCCGCGAAGTGCAGCAGTTGCTGGCCGAGCTGGGCCTTTCGCGCCAGGTGCTGGGCCGCACCGAGTGGGACGAACGCCACCTGTGCCACAGCCCGCAGGAGCGCCTGTTCATCGACGGGGCCTGGCACGAAGGCCTGTTGCCGCCCGCCGAGGACGCGTCCACCCGCGAGCAGTACCGCCGCTTCGCCGCGGCCGTCTCCCAGGCCCAGCGCGACGCAGGCTTTGCGATGCCGACCCGCCGCGCGCGCTGGACCGCGGCGCACGCCGGGCTCGATGCCCAGACCTTCGCCACCTGGCTGGACCGCCAAGGCCTGACGGACGCAAGGCTGCGCTGGTACCTCGACTACTGCTGCCGCGACGATTTCGGCGCCAACGTGGCCGGCGTCTCGGCCTGGGCCGGCCTGCACTACTTCGCGAGCCGCCACGGCTTCCACGCACCGGGCGACGACACCGCCGAGCGCGAGCCCGTGCTGACCTGGCCGGAGGGCAACGGCTGGCTGTCCGCCCGGCTGGCCGAACCGCTGCGGGAGCGCCTGCACCTGGGCCGCAGCGTGCTGCGCGTGACCGAGCAGAAGCACGGCGTCGAGCTGCTGGCCTGGAACGAGGCGGCCGGCGCGCCCGAGCGCTGGCAGGCCCGCGCCGTCGTCATGGCCACGCCCCTCTTCATCGCGAATCGCCTGCTCGCTGCGCCGCCCGACGCGTTGCGCGACGCCGCCGGACAGTTGAGTTATTCCCCCTGGCTGACCGCCAACCTGCTGCTGCGCGAGCCCTTGTTGATCCGCCCCGGCGCGCCGCCGGCCTGGGACAACGTGCGCTACGGCACGGGCGCGCTGGGCTACGTGGACGCGCGCCACCAGTCGCTGGACCCGCTGCCCCGGCCGCCGCTGCTGACGGCCTACTTCGCGCTGCCGGCGACCCAGCGGGGCGAGCTGCTGCGCCAACCTTGGCAGCACTGGGCACGCTGGGTCACCGGCGAGATGGCCCAGACGCACCCGGACCTGCCGGGCAAGCTGGAACGCATCGACCTGTGCCGCTTCGGCCATGCGATGAGCATCCCGACGCCGGGCCTGCGCGGCTCGGCGGCGCTGGCCGCGCTGAACGAGGCGCGCGGCCGCGTCGTCTTCGCGCACGCGGACCTGGCGGGGTATTCGGTGTTCGAGGAGGCCTACACGGCCGGCGTGGAAGCCGCGGCGCGGATCAGGCTTTGACGGCTGACCGAGACCGGCGCGAAGGCGTCGATCAGCGCGCGCATCAGTGCCTCGGCCTTGGCGCTGTTGTCCGCGCCGTAGTTGCAGACATAGACATCCAGCGTCACGCCGCCCAGCTCGGGCCAGGTGTGGATGGCCAGGTGGGATTCGGCCAGCAGCACGACGCCGGTGATGCCGCTCTGCGCGTCGGCGGGCGCGAAGCGGTGGAAGAGTTCCGCGACGCCGGTGAGGCCCGCCTGCGCGACGGCCTCGCGGCACAGCACCGCCAGCGCCTCGCCGTCGCGCATCACGGCCAGCGCCGGGTCGACGCCGCGCAGGTCCGCCGTCAGGTGCAGGCCCTTCATGCGCCGCCGCGCCGCCCCAGCGCGGGTGAGCCACAGCGAGCGTGGGGGCCCGAGTTCATCCGCCGGTGACGGGAGGGAAGAAGGCGAGCTCGTCGCCGTCCGACAGCAGCGCGGATTCGGTGCACATCTTCTGGTTCAGCGCCGAACGCACCGCGCGGCCCGGTGCCAGCGCCTCGGCATGCACGCCACCGCGCGCCTGCAAGGCCATGCGTGCCGCGGCGACGGTGCTGCCTTGCGGCAGCTCGAGCGCCTCGCCCTCGCCCAGCTTTTCGCGCAGCGACGCGAAGAAGCGCAGCTTCACGGTGACCGTCATGCCAGCAACTCCGCGAATGGGATGAAGCGCACCGCATCGCCGATCTTGATCGCTTGGCCGGCCGGGTTGTCGAGCAGGCCGTCGGCCCAGAAGGCCGAGGTGAGCACGCCGCTGCTCTGGTTGGAGAACATCGCCAGGCCGCCGGCCTCGTCCAGCCGCACGCGCAGGAACTCGCGGCGCTTGTCGGGCTTGGGCCAGTCGAAGCCTGCCGCCAGCCGGTAGCCGCGCGGCGCCAGCCGCGTAGCACCCTGCAGCTTGAGCAGCGCCGGCCGCACGAGGACCAGGAAGGTCACGAGGCTGGACACCGGGTTGCCGGGCAGGCCGACGAAGTGCGCGTCCCGGACACGACCGTAGGCGAACGGCTTGCCCGGCTTGATCGCGATGGCCCACAGGTCCAGCCGGCCCTCGGCCTGCACGGCGGGGCGCAGGTGGTCCTCCTCGCCGACCGAGACGCCGCCCGAGGTCAGGATGACGTCGGCACGCGACGCGGCCTCGCGCAGCGCGGCTCGGGTCGCGTCGAGCTGGTCCGGCACGATGCCCAGGTCGACGACCTCGCAGCCCAGGCCCTCGACCAAGGCGCGCAGCGTGAAGCGGTTGGAGTTGTAGATGGCGCCGGGCGGCAGCGGCTCGCCGGGCATGACCAGCTCGTCGCCGGTCGAGAACAGCGCCACGCGCGGACGGCGCGTCACGGTCAACTGCGCGGCGCCGGCCGTGGCCGCTAGGCCCAGCGACACGGCGTCCAGCCGCGTGCCGGCTGGCAGCACGACCGAGCCGGTGCGCACGTCCTCGCCGCGGCGGCGCACATGCTGGCCGGGCTGGATGGGCTGAGTCACGCGCAACCGGCCGTCGACCAACTCGGTGATCTCCTGCATGACGACGGTGTCGGCGCCTTGCGGCACCTGCGCGCCGGTGAAGATGCGCGCCGCCTCGCCCGGCGGCAACGGCGCGGGCACGCTGCCGGCGGGGATGCGCTGCGTCACCGGCAGCAACGCACCGGCGTCCGCCGCACGCAGCGCGTAGCCGTCCATCGCCGAGTTGTCCTCGGGCGGCACATCCACCGGCGAGACCAGGTCCGCCGCCAGCACGCGGCCGCGCGCGTCGGCGGTGGCCAGCGTCTCGGTGCCAACCAGCGGTTCGATCTGCGCCAGCAGCGTGGCCAGCGCGTCGTCGAGGGGGATCAGCGGTTTTCTGGGTTCAGACATGGGCCGCAATGTAGGCCTTCACCTGGTCGACATCGACCGGCATGACCTTCACGCGCTTCGGTCTGTCCTCGATGCCTTCCAGCCCGGCCGGCCGCGGCGGCTCGATGCCCAGCGCCTCGTGGATGGTGGCCGCGAACTTGGCCGGCAGTGCCGTCTCCAGCACCAGCATGGTCACGGCGGGGTCGCGCTGCTCCAGCGCCACCTTCAGGCCGTCGGCGGTGTGCGGGTCGATGACGATGCCGTGCTCGGCATGGCAGCGGCGGATGGTGGCGATGCGGTCGGCATGCGTGCTGCGGCCGGAGCTGAAGCCGAAGCTGGCGATCTCGGCATGCTCGCCGGCCGTCAGCGCGAACTGGCTGCCGCTGAAGTGCTGCTTGACGCGAGCGCCGTCGCGGCCCAGCAGGTCGAACACGAAGCGCTCGAAGTTGCTGGCCTTGGAGATGTCCATGGACGGGCTGGACGTCTCGTGCGTGTCGGCGCTGCCGCGCACGCGGTAGGTGCCGGTGCGGAAGAACTCGTCGAGCACGTCGTTCTCGTTGGTCGCGACAACCAGCTTGGCGATCGGCAGGCCCATCTGGCGCGCGACATGGCCGGCGCAGACGTTGCCGAAGTTGCCTGACGGCACCGTGAAGCTGACCTTCTCGGCGTTGGTCTTGGTCGCCTGGAAGTAGCCGGCGAAGTAGTAGACAACCTGCGCCAGCAGCCGCGCCCAGTTGATGGAGTTGACCGTGCCGATGCGGTGCGCGCGCTTGAAAGCCAGGTCGTTGGACACGGCCTTGACGATGTCCTGCGCGTCGTCGAACACGCCTTCGATGGCGATGTTGTGGATGTTGGCGTCCTGCAGGCTGAACATCTGCGCCTGCTGGAAGGGGCTCATGCGGCCGGCGGGGCTGAGCATGAAGACGTTGACGCCCTTCTTGCCGCGCATCGCGTACTCGGCGGCGCTGCCGGTGTCGCCCGAGGTCGCGCCGAGGATGTTCAGCGTCTCGCCACGGCGGCCGAGTTCGTACTCGAACAGCGCGCCGAGCAGTTGCATGGCCATGTCCTTGAAGGCCAGCGTCGGGCCGTTGGACAGGCCTTGCAGGGCGATGTGGTCGCCCAGCCAGGTCAGCGGCGTGATCTGCTCGGTGCCGAAGACCTCGGCCGTGTAGACCTTGCGCGTGATGGCGTGCAAGTCGTCGGCCGGGATGTCGTCGATGTAGAGCGACAGGATCTCGAAAGCCAGGTCTGCATAGGCCAGGCCGCGCCAGCGCGTCAGCGTTGCCGCATCAACGCGCGGGTAGGTCTTGGGCAGGTAGAGGCCGCCGTCCGGCGCCAGGCCTTCAAGCAGGATGTCGGAGAAGCTGCGCTCGGTCTGGTCGCCACGGGTGCTGATGTACTTCATGTCAGGCTCCGGCTCAGGCCAGTTCTTCCTTGCGGATGCGCACGATGGGCGCGAGCACCGTCGGCAAGCCTTGCATCTTGGCCAGCGCCTCGTTCATGCGGCCTTCGGCGGTGTCGTGCGTCAGGATGATGAGGTCGGTCTGGCGCTCGCCCTCCGCGGACTCGCGCTGGAGCACGGCGTCGATGGAGATGTCGTGCTCGGCCAGGATGGTCGTGATGCGCGACAGCACACCGGCCTGGTCGGCCACGACGAGGCGCAGGTAGAAGGCAGTGTGCACGTCGGCCATCGGCAGCACCGGCGTGTCGCTCATCGCGTCGGGCTGGAAGGCCAGGTGCGGCACGCGGTGATCGGGGTCGGCGGTGGCCAGGCGAGTCACGTCCACCAGGTCGGCCACGACGGCCGACGCGGTCGGCTCGGCGCCGGCGCCCTTGCCGTAGTACAGCGTCGTGCCGACGGCATCGGCCTGCACGACGACGGCGTTCATCGCGCCTTCCACGTTGGCGATGAGGCGGCTCGACGGGATCAGCGTCGGGTGCACGCGCAGCTCGAAGCCGTTCTCACGGCGGCGCGTGATGCCCAGCAGCTTGATGCGGTAGCCGAGCTGCTCGGCATACTTGATGTCGGTGGCCTGCAGGCTGCTGATGCCCTCGACGTGGGCCTTGTCGAACTGCACCGGCACGCCGAAAGCGATGGCGCTCATCAGGGTCAGCTTGTGGGCCGCGTCCACGCCTTCGATGTCGAAGGTGGGGTCGCTCTCGGCATAGCCCAGGCGCTGGGCCTCCTTCAGCACGGTGACGAAGTCCAGCCCCTTGCCGCGCATCTCCGACAGGATGAAGTTGGTGGTGCCGTTGATGATGCCGGCGATCCACTCGATGCGATTGGCCGTCAGACCTTCGCGCAGCGCCTTGATGATGGGGATGCCCCCAGCCACGGCCGCTTCGAAGGCGACGACGACGCCCTTCTCGCGCGCGGCCTCGAAGATCTCCGTGCCGTGCAGCGCCAGCAGCGCCTTGTTGGCGGTGACGACATGCTTGCCGTTGGCGATGGCCCGCAGCACCAGCGTGCGCGCCGGCTCGATGCCGCCGATCAGCTCGACGACGATGTCGATGGCCGGGTCGTCGACCAGTTGCTGCGGGTCACCGACGCAGGGCACGGCGTCTCCGACCTGGGCCTGGTAGGCCTTGGCGCGTTCGGCATTGCGGGCCGCCACCATCGCGATCTCGATGCCCCGCCCGGCGCGGCCGCGAATCTCGGCCTGGTTGCGCTGCAAGACGTGGAAGGTGCCGGCACCGACGGTGCCGAGGCCGATGAGGCCGACTTGGATCGCTTTCATTGCAGGGCTCTCAGGACAACGGGAAATCAAGAGGAATGGCGACGGCGATAGCCGGCCAGGAAACGGTCGATGCGGCCGACAGCCTCGCGCAGGTCATCCACGTTCGGCAGGAAGACGAGGCGGAAGTGGTCGTGCGCGGGCCAGTTGAAACCGGTGCCCTGGACGATCAGCACCTTCTCCTCCGCCAGCAGCTCGTAGGCGAACTGCTGGTCGTCGGCGATCGGGTAGATCTTGGGGTCCAGGCGCGGGAACATGTATAGCGCGGCCTTGGGCTTGACCACGCTGACGCCGGGGATCTGCGTCAGCAGTTCGTACGCCAGGTCGCGCTGGTGGCACAGGCGCCCGGTCGGCGCGACGAGATCCTTGATGCTCTGGTACCCGCCCAGCGCCGTCTGTATCGCCAATTGACCCGGCGTGTTGGAGCACAGCCGCAGCGAGGCCAGCATGTTCAGGCCCTCGATGTAATCGCGGGCATGGCGCTTCTCGCCGCTGACCACCATCCAGCCCGCGCGGTAGCCACAGGCACGGTAGTTCTTGGACAGGCCGTTGAAGGTGATGAACAGCACGTCGTCGGCGAGCGACGCCATGCTGGTGTGCGTCACGCCGTCGTACAGCGTCTTGTCGTAGATCTCGTCGGCGAAGACGACCAGCTGGTGGCGGCGGGCCAGCTCGATGATGCCCAGCAGCAGGTCGGTCGGGTACAGCGCGCCGGTCGGGTTGTTGGGGTTGCAGACCATGATGCCGCGGGTGCGCGGGCTGATCTTGGCCTCGATGTCGGCCAGGTCGGGCAGCCAGCCGGCGCCTTCGTCGCACAGGTAATGCACCGGGCGGCCGCCGGACAGGCCGACGACGGCCGTGTAGAGCGGGAAGTCCGGTGCCGGGATCAGGATCTCGTCACCGTCGTTGACCAGCGCGTTGATCGCCATCTGGATCAGCTCGGACGCGCCGTTGCCGAGATAGACGTCGTCCACCGTCACGCCCTTGACGCCCTTCTCCTGCGTGTAGTGCACGACCGCCTTGCGCGGCGCGAACAGCCCCTTGCTGTCGGTGTAGCCGCCGGCATCGCCCAGGTTGCGGATCATGTCCTGCACGATCTCGTCCGGCGGTGTCAGGCCGAACACCGCCGTGTTGCCGATGTTCAGCTTGATGATCTTGTGGCCCTCTTCCTCCATCTGGCGCGCCTTGTCCAGCACGGGGCCGCGGATGTCATAGCTGACGCTGGCGAGCTTGCTGGACTTGGCGATGGGCTTCAAAAGGGGCTCCGGCGCAGCGCTGCTGCAGTGCAAAAAAGTCGGGCGAAAGGGGGACCTTGGAGTTTAAGCAAGGGGCGGGCACACGGCCTGCCGATCTGCGCGACACTCGCGGCCGCCTTTTGACTGAATCCCGATGAAGTTCCAGCTCGACGAGCCGCAAGGCGGCAACAGCATCTCCCGCCATGACGCCCGGGGCGTCTGGGTCAATGGCCAGCCGCACACGGCCAGCGTGCTCGTGCCGTGGAAGGGCGAGGTCGTCGCCTGGCCGCCTTCGCGCTTCGAGGAACTTCAACCCGCGCATTTCGAAGCAATCAAGGCCCTGAACCCCGAACTGGTCGTCTTCGGCAGCGGCGCGCGACTGCGTTTCCCGAGCCCGGCCTTGTGGCGCGGGCTGGTCGAGGCGCGCATCGGTTTCGAGGTGATGGACCTCGCCGCAGCCTGCCGCACCTACAACGTACTGGCCAGCGAAGGTCGAAATGTGCTCGCGGCACTGCTGATCGAGGGATGACCTTGCGGCCGGAAGGCCGGGGCGAGGCCTTATAATTGCGGGCTATTGCCTGCGGGCGCCCGCGTGAAATGCTGCACAGCGCTCACGAACCGGGGACCCCGTGAGCCCAACTTGCCGCACCCCCCAATGACGCCTGCGCTCAACAAACCCCTGCCGGAAATTGAGGCTCAAGCCACCGGCGGCGTGAAGTTCACCGGCAACGCCTTCCTGGGCAAGTCGGTCGTGCTGTATTTCTACCCGAAAGACAACACGCCCGGTTGTACCACCGAGGCAATGCAATTCCGCGATCGCCACAAGGACTTCGTGAAAGCCGGTGCCGTCGTGTTCGGCGTCTCGCGCGACAACATGGCTTCGCACGACAAGTTCAAGCAGGCGCTGGAACTGCCCTTCGAGCTGATCGCCGACACCGAAGAAAAGCTCTGCCACATGTTCGGCGTCGTCAAGAACAAGATCATGTACGGCAAGAAGGTCAAGGGCATCGAGCGCTCGACCTTCCTGATCGCCCCGAACGGCATCCTGGTCGGCGAGTGGCGCGGCATCAAGGTCGCCGGCCACGTCGACGAAGTGCTGAAGGCCGTCAAGGGCCTGAAGAAGGAAGCCGCCTGAGCTGCTGAACACGCGTTGTTCTCCGACATCGCGGGGCTCCGCGGCATGTGCATAATCAGCCCATGCCCCGGGTCGAAACCTTGTCTCAGACTTCAAAGCCGCACTCATCCTGTGCGGCTTTTTGCTTTCTGGAGCCTGGATCGCAGGGGGTTCACTTGCCGTCACTCCGCCGTACATGCCACTGCCTAAGCCTCCTGCGCAACGCGCCAGCCGCCTCGATGCCACTGCTTACTCGGCCAACCTGACCCCCAGCAAACCGCGCGCGACACCCCCTGTCGTCGCCCCCGTGACGGCACCGGCGACGCCGGCCCCGGCACCGACAGCCGAAGTGCTGCGCCTCCCGACCCCCGCTTCAAGCCCGGCCGCCGCCAAGCCCGGCACGCCCGCCAAGGCCGCGCCGAAAACGGCCGCCAAGTCGGCCCCGTCCAGGCGCACCCGCAAGGCGGCCGGCGCGGCCAAGCTCTTCGTGCTCGACACCAACGTGCTGATGCACGATCCGATGTCGCTGTTCCGCTTCGAAGAGCACGACATCTTCCTGCCCATGATCACGCTCGAGGAGCTGGACGGGCACAAGAAGGGCATGACCGAGGTCGCCCGCAACGTGCGCCAGGTCAGCCGCGAGCTGGACCAACTGGCCGCCAACCTCAAGAGCAGCAGCATCGAGGAGATGTCCAAGGGCCTGCCGCTGGCGGGCACCGGCCACCGCGAGGCCGAGGGCAACCTGTTCTTCCAGACCGAGCTGATCGACGCACCGCTGCCCCAGGGGCTGCCCCAGGGCAAGGCCGACAACCAGATCCTGGGCGTCGTGCAGGCGCTGCAGTCCCGCCACCCGGGCCGCGAGGTGGTGCTGGTGTCCAAGGACATCAACATGCGCATCAAGGCGCGTGCGCTGGGCCTGCCGGCGGAGGACTACCGCAACGACAAGACGCTGGAAGACTCCGACCTGCTCTACACCGGCGTGCAGGCGCTGCCGAGCGACTTCTGGGACCGCCATGGCAAGACCATGGAAAGCTGGCAACAGGGCAACACGACCTACTACCGCATCAGCGGGCCACTGGTGCCGACGCTGCTGATCAACGAGCTGGTCTACCTGGAGGCGCCCGGCGCGACGCCGCTGTACGCCAAGGTCACCGAGATCACCGGCAAGTCGGCCGTGCTGCGCACGCTGAAGGACTACGGCCACCAGAAGCACGCCGTCTGGGGCGTGACCGCCCGCAACCGCGAGCAGAACTTCGCGCTGAACCTGCTGATGGACCCGGAGTGCGACTTCATCACGCTGACCGGCACGGCCGGCACCGGCAAGACGCTGATGACGCTGGCCGCCGCGCTGGCGCAGGTGTTCGATGACCGCCGCTACAGCGAGATCATCGTGACCCGCGTGACCGTGCCCGTGGGTGAGGACATCGGCTTCCTGCCCGGCACCGAGGAGGAAAAGATGGGCCCCTGGATGGGCGCCCTCGACGACAACCTCGAGGTACTGGCCAAGGGCGGCTCGTCCGCCGGCGAATGGGGCCGCGCCGCGACGAACGACCTGGTGCGCAGCAAGATCAAGATCAAGAGCCTGAACTTCATGCGCGGGCGCACCTTCCTGAACAAGTTCGTCATCATCGACGAGGCCCAGAACCTGACGCCCAAGCAAATGAAGACGCTGATCACCCGCGCCGGCCCGGGCACCAAGATCGTCTGCCTGGGCAACCTCGCGCAGATCGACACGCCTTACCTGACCGAGGGCAGCTCGGGCCTGACCTTCGCCGTCGACCGCTTCAAGGGCTGGGCCCACAGCGGCCATGTGACGCTGGCGCGCGGCGAGCGCTCGCGGCTGGCCGACTTCGCATCCGAAGTGCTTTGATCCGAGGGCCTGCCAAGGCCCACTGATCACGCTACCATTTGCCACCGCGTGCCCTGCCGGCACGCGTTTTCTTTTGGGATTTCGCATGATCTACCGCCCCCTCGGCCGCACCGGCTGGAACATCTCTGCGATCGGCTTCGGCGCCTGGGCCATCGGCGGCACCTGGGGCCACACCGACGACACGGCCGCAATGGCCGCCCTGCACCGCGCCCTCGACCGCGGCGTGAACTTCTTCGACACGGCCGATGTCTACGGCGACGGCCACAGCGAGCGGCTGCTTGCCCGCCTGCGCAAGGAGCGCCCGAACGACGCCTTCCACGTCGCCACCAAGGCCGGCCGGCGGCTGGACCCGCACACCGCCGACGGCTACCGCGACCTGCGCCCCTTCATCGAGCGCAGCCTGCGCAACCTCGAGGTCGACGCCATCGAGCTGCTGCAGCTGCACTGCCCGCCCAGCGCCGTCTATGCCATGCCCGAGGTCTTCGGCGCGCTGGACGACCTGGTCCGCGCGGGCAAGCTGCGCCATTACGGCGTCAGCGTGGAGCGCATCGACGAAGCGATGGCCGCGCTGAAGTACCCCGGCGTGCAATCGGTGCAGATCATCTTCAACCTGTTCCGCCAGCGGCCGGCCGAGGTCTTCCTGCCCGCCGCCCAGGCCGCACAGGTGGGCGTGCTGGCACGGCTGCCGCTGTCCAGCGGCATGCTCAGCGGCAAGTTCACGCGCGACAGCCGGTTCAGCGCCGACGACCACCGCGCCTTCAACCGCCAGGGCGAGGCCTTCGACAAGGGCGAGACGTTCTCGGGCGTCGACTACGAAGAAGGCCTCGCCGCCGTCGAGGAGCTGCGCACGCTGCTGCCCGACGGCGTGAGCATGGCCCGCCTGGCGTTGCGCTGGATCCTCATGCACGAAGCGGTCACCACGGCCATCCCCGGCGGGCGCACGCCCGCGCAGGTGGACGAGAACGTCAGCGCCGCCGATCTCGCCGCGCTGCCCGCGCCGCTGATGCAGGCGCTGGCCGACCTGTACCGCCGCCGCATCGCGCCGCAGGTGCACGCACTCTGGTAACGCGCGCCGCTGCTGCCAGCCCCTGACCCGGGGCGCCGGACAATCGGGGCCATGCAGCAACCGGCCCGCTGGATCGCCCACCTCGACATGGACGCCTTCTACGCGTCCGTCGAGCTGCTGCGCTATCCGCAGCTCAGGGGCGAGGCCGTCGTCATCGGCGGCCGCCGGGCCGATGCGCCGCAGCAGCTGGCCGACGGCAGCTGGCGCTACGCCAGGCTGCGCGACTACACCGGCCGCGGCGTCGTCACGACCAGCACCTATGCCGCGCGCGACCTCGGCGTGTTCTCGGCCATGGGCCTGATGAAGGCCGCGCTGCGCGCGCCCGACGCCATCCTGCTGCCGGCCGATTTCGACAGCTACCGCAAGTACTCGCGCCTCTTCAAGGCCGCGGTCGCCGAGGTCGCACCGGTCATCGAGGACCGTGGCATCGACGAGATCTACATCGACCTGACCGACGTGCCCGGCGTGCGCGACGCCGTGGGCCACGATCCGCTCGGCGGCGTCAAGGCGGTGGCGCGCGAGATCAAGAACTCGGTGGGCCGCGCGACCGGGCTGACCTGCTCCATCGGCGTCACGCCCAACAAGCTGCTCTCAAAAATAGCCAGCGAGTTGGACAAGCCCGACGGCATCACGGTGCTGACGCTGGACGACATCCCCACGCGCATCTGGCCGCTGGGCGTGCGCAAGATCAACGGCATCGGCCCCAAGGCGGGCGACAGGCTCGTCAAGCTCGGCCTGGAGACGGTGGGTGACATCGCCGCGGCCGACCCGGCCTGGCTGGTCGAGCAGTTCGGCGAGAGCTACGGCCAGTGGCTGCACGCCGCCTCGCACGGCCGCGATTCGCGCCCCATCGTCACGCACAGCGAGCCGGTCTCCATCAGCCGCGAGACCACTTTCGAGCGCGACCTCCACGCGGTGCACGACAAGGCGCTGCTCGGCGGCATCCTCGACGAGCTGTGCGAAAGCCTGTCGCGCGACCTCGCCCGCAAGCGCTACGCGGGCAAGACGGTGGGCATCAAGCTGCGCTTCGAGGGCTTCGTCACCGTCACGCGCGACCAGACGCTGAAACTGCCCATCACCGGTGCCGCCGACATCCGCCACGCCGTGGGCCTGTGCCTCAAGCGCGTCAAGTTCGACAAGCGGCTGCGGCTGATGGGGGTTCGCATCGGCAACCTCGTGCACGCCAGCCAGGCGCTGGCGCCGCCACCCGAGCGCGCTGCCGAGCCGGCGCGGGAGAACCTGTCGCTGTTCTAGCTGGCGCGGCGGGACGGGGCGAAGGGCTACTTGTCGAGGCTCATGCTGCCGTTGCCCACGTAGACCGTCTTGTTGTCGTCGTGCACGGGGAAGCTGAGCAGGCGCTCCTGGTGGCCGTCGTCGTAGTCCAGCGTGAGGACGAAGCCGCTGAGCTGGTAGCGGCCACGGCGGCTGGCACCGTCGTCGTTGCTGCGCGAGCTGACGGCGCCCGCCGTGCCGAACGGCGTGCCCACCGTGCCCCCGCCGGTGCTGCTGCTGCCCTTGCCGTCACCGTGCGAGGAGCCGGAGACCACGGTGTTGTTCATGACGGCCGCCAGGCTGCCCGAGCTGGCCAGCGAGCTGTAGCTGCGCTCGAAGCGCCCGTCCCGCGTGAAGCGGATGCCGCGCGTGGACGAGATGCCGCCGGTGACCAGGCTGCCGCTGAACGTGCCACGGCTGTAGCTTCCCTCCAGCCGGGTGTCCTTGGGCCAGGGCCGCACGGCCCGGTGCTTCTCGGGCTGCCAGGCGCCCGGGCGGCCGTCGTCGTCCTGCGGCTGCATTTCGTAGCCCTTGCCGCCGGCACGCCAGCGGCCCCAGCGCTGCGGTTCGAGCTGGCGCGAAGCCGCCGCGTTGAGCTGGTCCGGCGGCATCTCGGTGCGGCGGTAGACGCTGCCGTCCCGCATCAGGAAGCGCACGTCCTCCTCCCAGCGCGTGCCCTGGTTGTAGTTGGCCTCGCCATGGATGACGACGGCGGCGAGGTCCTTCTCAGGCAGGCCCTTGCCCGGCGCACTCATGACCCGCTGCAGCAGCACCTCCTTGCGCGCCAACGGCTGCTGGGGCAGCGGCGAAGGCGTCAGGCCCGATGTGTCGCCGACGATGGCCGCGTCGGCCAGGTCCATCGCGTAGGCGCGCAGCGACGTGACCAGCCCCCGCACGACCACCTCGCGCCCGACCCAGGGCTCGGCATCGAACTTCAGGTAGACATGCGCCTGCGCCGCCCGGTCGGCGTGCTCCTGGATGAGGTGATAGCGGTCCGGGTCCTCCGACCAGCGCTCGACCCGCCCTTTGACATGGACCGGCCCCAGCTTGCGCTGCGCCTCGTCCTTGGAGATCGAACTCCAGCCGCCGCCCTGCTGGGCGCTCAACGCGTCGATCTGGCTGGGCAGCAAGACCTGGCCCCGCACGGGGCCGGGGGCAACGGCGGGCAGGTCCGGCGGTGACACCAGCTTGGCCTGCACCAGCGCCACGGCCACCGCACGCGCCTGGGGGTACTGCGCGCTCACGTCCATGCCGGCGGCCTGCCAGTCGCGCGCCAGGCCCGCGCAGGCCTGGTCGGGCGCGGGGTCGCTCAGCACCCGCTGGCGCAGCGGCTCGGTGAGCTTCTTCCACGACGGCGCACTGCTGCCTTGGCGCCGCCGCAGGTCGGCCACGACGAGACGCAGCGGCGCGATCTGGTGCCGCTCCCGCCACGCCACCCAGGCCGCGCGCATCTGCGGGGTGGACGGCGCGCCCACGTCCTCGCAGGCGCGCAGCGAGGCCTCGGACATCACGTCCAGGCTGACGGCCGCCACCAGCTGCTTCACGGCCGCCGGGTCCGCGGCGAGGTTCTGGGCCGGCGCGGCCGCAGCGGCGCCGCAGGCATGCACCGCCGCCAGCACGATGGCGCCCTGCCGCCGCGCCCTCAAGCAGGTCCGCGCTGAGGCAGCGCCGGTTGTTCACATTGCATGGAAACTGATCGTCCAAATGCCCCCATCGAGCGGGCGCGATGTTCGGGTGGCGGCCCGTGCACGGACAATCCCTTGATTGCAAGCACGCCCCAAGTCCGAAGTCCCGCCCACGGCTGCGCCGGTTGATGGCGTCCCATGACCGAAAACCCTTCCTGGACCTACACCGTCTCGGTCCGCAGCCTCTGCGAGTTCACCGCAAAGGGCGGCAGCCTGGACCGCCGCTTCACGCCCTCGGCCACGTCGCTGGAGGGCCAGGCCGGGCAGATGGCCGTGTATGCGCGCCGCTCGCCGGGTTACGAGACCGAGCTGCCGCTGGAGGGCCAGTACGGCCAGCTGCGCGTGCGCGGCCGCGCCGATGGCTACGAGGCGGACGTGAACCGGCTGGAAGAGATCAAGACCATCCGCGGCCCGGTCGAGCTGATTCCCGAGAACCGCCGGGTGCTGCACTGGGCCCAGCTCGAGACCTACGGCGCCCTCATCGCCGCCGACCGCGGCCTGGCCGAGCTCGAACTGGCCCTGGTCTACGTCGACGCCGACACGCAGCACGAGACCGTGCTGCGCCAGACACTGACGGCCGCCGCGCTGCAGGCCGGCTTCGAGGCGCGCTGCCGCGAGTTCGAGGCCTGGGCCGCGCAGGAGGCCGCGCACCGCGCCGCGCGCGACGCGGGGCTCGCCGCCCTGCCCTTCCCGCTCGGCGAGCTGCGCCCCGGACAGCGCCTGCTGGCCGAGGCCGTCTACCGCGTCGCCGCCAACGGCCGCTGCCTGCTGGCCCAGGCGCCCACCGGCATCGGCAAGACGCTGGGCACGCTGTACCCGCTGCTGCGCGCCATGCCGCTGCAGCGGCTCGACAAGATCGGCTACATGACCTGCAAGGGCACCGGCCGCATCACCGCGCTTGAAGCCTTGCACGCGCTGCGCGAGGCGGCGCCGGCCAAGGGAAAAGCCGAAGGCCCACCGCAAGGCGCCTTGCGCGTGCTGACGCTGGTGGCCAAGGAGCAGGCCTGCGAGCACCCCACCAAGGCCTGCCATGGCGACGCCTGCCCGCTGGCGCACGGCTTCTACGACAAGCTGCCCGCCGCCCGCGCCGAGGCCGTGCGGGCGGGCTGGCTGGACGCCGCCGCACAGCGCCGCATCGCGCTCCAACACGACGTCTGCCCCTACTACCTCGGCCAGGAGCTGCTGCGCTGGGCCGACGTCGTGGTCGGCGACGTGCACCATGCCTTCGACCCCTACGGCCAGCTCTACGGCCTGGCGCAGGCGCAGGGCTGGAAGCTGGCGCTGCTGGTGGACGAGGCGCACAACCTCATCGACCGCGCGCGCGACATGTACAGCACCAGCCTCAGCCTGGCGCGCGTGCGCGAGGCCGCGGCCAACGCGCCGGCCAGCCTGCGCGCGCCGCTGCGCGGGCTGGCCAAGGAACTGGCCACGCTGGGCCGCGCGCAGGCCGCGGACTACCAGCCGCTGCCCACCGTGCCCGACGCGCTGGGCGAAGCGCTGCAGCGCGTCAACGTCGCCCTGGGGGAGTACGTGCAGAACCATCCGCTCGAAGTCGGCCCTCTGCTGGAGTTCTATTTCGAGTGCCTGGGCCTGCAGCGCCTGCTGGACCGGCTGGACACCCACTCGCTGTGCGACCTGCAGCGCGCCAACGCCGCGCGCCCGCTTACGGAGGCGCCGGCCAACCTCTCGCTGCTGGACGACGGCCCCGAGGACGACGGCAGCATCGACGTGCTGCTCTCGGTGCGCAACATCGTGCCCGGCCACTTCCTGAAGGAACGCTTCGAGGGGCTCAGCAGCGTCACGCTGTTCTCGGCCACGCTCGGCCCGCCGGACTACCCGCGCCACCTGCTGGGCCTGCCCGACGACACCGCCTGGATCGACGTGCCCGCGCCCTTCCCGGCCGAGCACCTGACGGTGCAGGTGGCCAACCTGTCGACACGCTGGGAGCATCGCGACGCGTCACTCAACGCGCTGGTGGATGTGCTCGCCACGCAGTACGGGGAGCACCCCGGCAACTACCTCGCCTTCTTCAGCAGCTTCGACTACCTCGACAAGGCCGCTGCGCGGCTGGCGCTGCGCCATCCGCACGTGCCGCAGTGGCGCCAGTCGCGTGCGATGGGCGACGCGGCGCGGCGCGGCTTCCTGGACCGCTTCGTGGAGGATGGCCGCGGCGTCGGCTTCGCCGTGCTGGGCGGCGCCTTCGCCGAGGGCGTGGACCTGCCCGGCACCCGGCTCATCGGCGCCTTCATCGCCACGCTGGGCCTGCCGCCGGTATCGCCGCTGCAGGAGCAGGTGCGCGAGCGGCTGGACGCGATGTTCGGCGCCGACCACGGCTATGCCGACCTCGTGCCCGGGCTGCAGAAGGTCGTGCAGGCCGCCGGCCGCGTGCTGCGCTCGGTGGACGACCGCGGCTGGGTGTGGCTGATGGACCAGCGCTACCGGCGGCCCGAGGTGCGGGCGCTGCTGCCGGCGTGGTGGCGGGTGCAGTAAGCGTTGCCCGACGCGCCGGCACCGCAGGGAAGCGGATCAACGAAGGGCTCGCGCTGGCCGACATGCACAAGCCTGGCATGCCGGTTGGCGTGATGCCACGGCGTGCGGGCCGCGTCGGATTCCTCGCAGCCCAGCCAGCCCTGCGAGCCCCAGCAACCACAGCGCGGCAGTGGCAGGCTCCGGCACGGCCGCCGCCGACAGGTAGGCCGTGCCCGACGCCGCCGCGATCGATGCGCCGGCGGGCGCCATCAGGCCGAAGTGGGCCGAGCCGTAGAAATCAGCGACACCCACGTCGAAACTTTCCACGCCGAAATAGCTGGCGAGGTAGATCGGCTTGTCATAGGTGAACGAAATCTCGGCCTGCAGCACGGTGGCGCCAGCGGACGGGAACGCATCCTCCGTGATCGGAACGACGCCCGTGCTGCTCTGTGGGGCCTCGGGCATGCAACAGTCCAGCCAGCTGCGCAGAGCGCCCTGGTCGAAGGGCTGCAGGCTAGAGAACAGCCCGTAGTGGGCGACGCCCTTGCCTTCGCTGGTGCCGCTCACCCGGATGGCGAGATGCAGTTCGCCCTGGCCAACACCGCCGGTGATCGTGAATCCATCCGCCCACCAGGTCTCGGCGAAGGCTTCATAACCCGGTTGCGGCACGGCGGCGTAGGCGCCGCTGTTGCCGAAGCCCGCCCGCGCCTTGGCGTAGACGGTCTGCCATTGCGCTTCGGCCGAAAGGTCGCCGAACTCGGACTCGAGCACCTTGTCCGGCAACGACTGCTCGATTTGGGCACGCACGATGGTGAAAGAGCCGGTGCTGTCCCCCGTGCCGACGGCCAAGACTGGCAGGGAGAAGAAAAGGGCTGCGGCCACAGCCGGAACTTTCAATTGCGCTTGCATGGACGTGACCTCGGTGGCTGAAACGGTGAGGCGTTCTATCCGCGCTGCGGTTGCTCCACATCCTCCAAGTTGACGAGCAGGCTCCCGCGCCTTGCCTGCGGATCGCGGCGCCATGCCCGGCGGCCTGCTTTGTGTGGGGATGTTGCCGGCCCTCTCGCGCCGCTGCACCCGGTAACCGCCGCGTCGGTCAGGCGTGCCACCCTTGCGCAATGTTCGCCCTGCTCCGCTCCAGCCGCCCCAACTGCCCTCCCGCCCTGGCGCCCCGCTTCGCTTGTGCCGTCGCCATGGCCGGTCTGCTCGCGCTGGCCGGCTGCGGCGGCGGTGGCTCCGATGCCGCGGCGCCGGCGCCCGCGCCCGCGCCGCCACCCCCCGCGGCCCCCGCACCTGCACCGCCCACCGCCGGCACCCGCATCACCTGCAACCTGCCGAACTTCGAGGCCGAGATGCTGGCCGCGGTCAATGCGCACCGCCGCAGCGGCGCCACCTGCGGCGCGCGTGGCGCCTTCCCCGCCGCACCCGAACTGACGTGGAACGCGGCCCTCACACAGGCCGCGGTGGCGCACAGCGACGACATGGTGGCGAACAACTTCTTCAGCCACACCGGCAGCAACGGCAGCACGCTCGGCACCCGCGCGACGGCCGCCGGCTACGCCTGGAGCAGCCTGGGCGAGAACATCGCCGCCGGCCAGGCCAGCATCGCCGAGGTGGTGGACGGCTGGATGAAGAGCGACGGGCACTGCGCCAACCTGATGACCGCGACCTTCCGTGACATCGGCGTGGCCTGCGTGGCGGGCAACGCCAACACCACCTACCGCACGTACTGGACCCAGGACTTCGGGACTCCGCGCTGAGTCCTGCGCAGCCGCAGTTCGTTTCCACTGGCTGGCTGGCCTTCATTGGGGCCGTCACTATTGAGGATGAAAAGCCACCCCGAAGCGGTCGATGATGGACACGCCGAGTGGACAGTCGACTCCACGCCAGGGAGGAACGAGTCATGAAGCTGCATCATGCTTTTCTAGTCGCCACCATGAGCCTGTGCCTGGGTGGCTGCAATAAGGCGACGGCTGTCGCGGGAGCAAAGTTCGTCGGCGCGGCATTCGCGACGGCTGTCGCGGAGCAAGCCGCCACGAAGGTCGTCGAACAGGTCGACTTGTCGTTGCAGGCACCCCATCCGCCAGAAGCGGCCGAGCCGACCTGGAACCCCGGCTCGCCTCACCCTTCGGCAGCCCATGTCTTCGCGTCGCAAACGCCAGGCACATGGGTGACGAAAGCGGGCTATGCATGGAACAACCCGGCCAATGCCGCCGAAGGCGTTCAATGGCAACCCCGAGCGCGGCACCCTCAACACGCGGCCGTTCTCGCGTCGGCGCAGGAGGGCAACTTCGTGCCTGCCGCCGGCTACAACTGGGTCGACGCGGCCAACAGCGATCTGCGCGTCGTCTGGCAACCCGGCCAGAAGCATCCCAATTTCGAGCATGTCATCGCCGCCGATGGCGAGGGGCAATGGAGGGCCGAGGAAGGATTTCGCTGGGTCGCCCCTGACGACGCCACCAATTTTGCAGTGGTGGCGTTGTAGGAGCCGGCAAGAAGCCACTCGCCGCGCCTCAAGTCCCGTCGCCGGTGCCAGCGCGCCTTCTCCCGCAGCGCTGCCACGCCGGAGCCGACCTGGAAAGCTTTTTACCTCCGCTGAATCCAAACCGCCCCGCCGGGCGCTCCAAGGAAGCACCATCCCTTCCCGCCCTTGGAGCCGCCGATGTTCTTCGACCACTTCCACGCCTTCAGCCCGCTGATGATCCCCATCCTGGCGCTGCTGATCCCCATCGTCGCCATCGTGGCCCACTACCTGGGCCGGGCCAACAGCGAGCGCCAGCGCCACGAGACCATCCGCGAACTCGTCCGCGCCGGCCAGCCCATCCCGCCCGAGCTGCTGGGCGACGTCCAGGACAGCGACTGGCACTGCGCACGGCGCGAACGGGCCAACCCCAACCGCATCCTCGTGCCGGCCATCATCAACATCGCCGTCGGCCTGGGGCTGATGGGCATGTTCTCGATGATGATGCCGGGCGCCTGGCTCTGGAGCATCGGCCTGCTGCCGCTGTTCATCGGGCTGGGCCTGGCGCTGTACTGGACCGTCGAGCGCAAGCAGCAACCCAAGCCGTGACACCCGGCGCCCCCGCCGAACCGGCCCGGCAGGAGGCCGAGCTCGTGGCCCGCGCCGCCGCTGGCGACCGCACCGCCTTCGCTGCCCTCGTGCAGGCGCATCAAGGCTATCTGCGCAAGCTGCTCGGCCGCGTCTGCCGCGGCGACCAGGGCCGCGCCGACGACCTCGCCCAGGAAGCCTTCGTGCGCGCCTGGCGCGCCCTGCCCAAGTTTCGCGGCGAAGCGCGCTTTCGCACCTGGCTGACGCGGCTGGCCTACTCCGCGCTGGCGGCCGAACGCCCGGCGCTGCCGCGCGTGGATGAGCCGCCGCCCGACCTGGACGCCCACGGCGACTTCGCGCCCGCGGCCGACTGGCGCATCGACCTCGACCGTGCGATGACGGTCCTCAGCGAGCCCCAGCGCCACGCGCTGCTGCTCTGCTACGGCGCCGACCTCAGCCACGCCGAAGCTGCCATGGTGCTGGGCTGGCCGCTCGGCACGCTCAAGACCCAGGTGCTGCGCGCCAAGGCCCGGCTGCGCGTGCAACTGCAAGCATGGGAACCCACGCCATGACGGACCAAGACCCAGACGTTCCTCTTTTCGACGCCGAACTGCGCCAGCGGTTGGGCGCTGGTGGGGAGCCGGCCGACGACGGCTTCAGCCTGCGCGTGATGGCGGCGCTGCCGCCTCACGTGAGTCCCGCACAACGCCGCTGGGCCGGTCGGGTTCGGCGGGCACGCTGGACGGCGCTCAGCATCGCCGCCTGCGGCGTCGCCGCCCTGCTTTCCACCGGCCCCGTCGACGTCCCTCATGCGATGGCGGCGATGGCATGGATGGGGCTGCTGATCTTCTGGTCGATTCCACGTTGGTGGCGACCAGGCTGAACGACCCGGCGCCTTCGGCACGTCCGGGAACATCCCCGCCCCGGCGTTCGCCCAGCCCGACAGAATCGCGACCACCAACCTGCAGGATCTCTATGAAACGAGTCACCGGCCTCGGCGGCATCTTCTTCAAAGCCAGGAACCCCAAGGCGCTGGGCGAGTGGTACCGCCAGCACCTGGGCATGGACGTCAGCGAATGGGGCGGCGCCGTGTTCCGCTGGGCCGACGACAGCCCCAGCGGCACGACGATCTGGAGCCCGTTCAAGGAGGACACCGACTACATGGCGCCGAGCAGCGCGCCGTTCATGGTCAATTTCCGCGTCGCGGACCTGCACGCACTGCTGGCAGCGTTGCGGGCCGAGGGCTGCGACGTGCAGGACAAGGTGGACGAATCGGAGTACGGCAAGTTCGGCTGGGTCATGGACCCGGAGGGCAACAAAGTCGAGCTGTGGGAGCCGCCCGCGGATCGTTGAAGCTGCTGAGCGGGCCTGCCGTGCGAATGTGCGGCGCAAAGCCGTTCATGAAACGGCCGGTCGGCATCCCGCCGCGTTCTGCACACGCCAGCTGACTGACAATCTAGGGGTAGGTCCTGCGCCGGCCGCTCGGCAGGCGCGGGTCATTTCACGGGACTTCGTCCCCCGTCAGCTACGCCCCTCTCGGATGACCGCCCAAGCCAAGGCTCCCAGCCCCACCCGCAGCCCCGCCGCCCTCACCACGCCGGCCATCGACCCTCTGCAGCAGGGGCTGGCGCTGTTCCATGCCGCAACGCCCGACTACCGGCGCGCGGCAGGCTGGTTCAAGGCCTCCGCGCAGGCGGGCAACCGCGACGGCATGGCGATGTTCGGGCTGTGCCAGCTGGAAGGCCTGGGCCTGAGGGCTGAGCCGGTGGAAGCACGGGCGCTGCTGGAACGCGCCGCGGCGGCCGGCAGCACCATCGGCCGCTTTCAGCTCGGCCGCGTGCTGTTGACGGGTCGGGGCGGACCGGCCGACGAGGCGCGGGGCGTGTCGGCCTATCTCGCGGCGGCGGCCATGGGCCATGCCGAGGCCACGCTGAACCTTGCCAACTGCCTGTACGCGGGCGTCGGCTGCCTGCCCGACCGGCTCGCAGCCAAGGCGCTGTACCTGCGCAGCCGCACGCTGGGTTGCCAGTTGCGGGTGCAAGGCGTGCGCCTACGCCGCCGCGAGCTCAAGGCGGTGCGCACGCTGGCGCAGCGCTTCGCCGACCCGAACCGACTGATCTTCCTGTTCGGTGAGCGCCAGCGCCAACTGTCCCTGCTGCAGGCCCCCACGCAGCCTGCGCCCTTGCCCCGTTCTCGCGCCGCGCAGGCGGCGGCCACACGCCGTTGGCGCCAGGCCGGCCGGCTGGCCGCGGGCGTGCTGGCCGCGATGGCCGGCACGTTGAAGCAGTACCTGCGCCCGGCATCGCGCGACGCCGGGCCGACGACGCTCAGTTTCTGACCGGCAGCGCTGAGCTGGCCCTGTCCTGGCCCTGCGCTGGTGGCGCCGCGCTCGCTGGGCACCCTCCGCTTCGGGGGGCCCACCTCGGGGCTGCGCTCACGCATCGATGCTCAGGCCTGCCCGCGCCTTCTTGGTCAGCTTGGCCGCCACCAGCGCATGGGAGCGCTTCACCAGCGCCTTGAGTTCCGCCAGCGGCAGCGCCTTGGGATCGGACACCGCGACCCAGTGGTACCGCGCCGCATAAGGCGCCGGCGCGAAGCCGGGCAGGCCGGTCAGCTCCAGGAAGCGATGCTGCTCGACCTTGAAGCTGCAATGCGTCCACGCCCCGGGGTGCGGCCCGCCGACGAAGAACATCTTGCCGCCGACGCTGGCGACCCAGTCGGCGCCCCACTTGACGTCCTGCGTGGCGCCGGGCAGTTGCATGGCGTAGTCGGCGAGTGCTTTGAAGCTCATGTCCGTTCTCCTGTCCTCGGGCCGAGCGCGGGGCCGCCCCGCGAGGCCGGCCCGGCAGGCCGAGGCCAGCAGGCGTGACCCGACGGGGGCCTCAACACTTACATTCTGGCCTGCCATGGCCCGTACCCGCCTGCCCTCCCTTGACGCCCTGCTTGCTTTCGAAGCCTGCGCCCGCCTGGGCAGCTTCGAGGCCGCCGCGCAGGAGCTCGCGCTGACGGCCAGCGCCATCGCCAAGCGGCTGGCCGGCTTGGAAGAAAGACTGGCGCAGGAGTTGCTGACGCGCGGCGCCAAGGGCCTGGCCCTGACGCCGGCCGGCCACGAATACCTGCCTCAGGTTCGCCAGGCGCTGGCGCTGCTACAGGCCATGCCCCTGCACCGGCGTGCCAGCCAGCAGCGCGAACGGCTGCGCGTGACCTCCACGCCCACGTTCGCGCGCCAGCTGCTGGTGCCCGCGCTGCCCGGCTTCACCGCGGCCCACCCGCACGTCGAACTGGAGCTGACTCTGTCCGTGCCGCTGCTGGCCGAGGGCGACGCGGGTGCCGACGTGGAAGTTCGCCACGGCGCCGTGCCGGATGACATCGCGCCCGCGCAGGTGCTGCTGCGCGACCGCCTCACGCCGCTGGCCTCGCCCGCGCTGCTCGCCCGCTTCGCGCCGCTGCACACGCCGTCCGACCTGCTGGCCCTGCCACTGCTGCGCACGCCGCTGCAACCCTGGGCAACCTGGCTGCGCGCCGCCGGCCTGACCGACACCCCCGAGCCGGACGATGGCCCCCGACTCGTCGACCTGGGCCTCACGCTGGCCGCGGCGCTGGTCGGCCAGGGCGTGGCGCTGGCGCGGCTGAGCCTGGCCCGGCATGAGCTGGCCGAGGGCCGGTTGGTGCAGCCGTTCGCGCTGACCGTGCCGGCCGAGCGGCACTACGGGCTGGTGATGCACCGGCCCAGCCCCGCGGCGGCAGCCTTCGCGGCCTGGCTGCATGGCCATTGCAGGGCGCTGCAGGAAAACTCTTCCGCCGTGGCTTGAGGTTTTTTCCGGGGCGCCGCAAGCGCAGCGGGCCTAGCATCGCGGCCTTCCCCAGTTGCGCCCGCCGCCGCCATGCCCGTCATCACCTGCATCGAAGACCTGCGCCAGCTCGCCGAGAAGCGCGTGCCGCGCATGTTCTACGACTACGCCGACTCCGGCTCCTGGACCGAGACCACCTACCGCGCCAATGAGAGCGACTTCCGCGCCATCAAGCTGCGCCAGCGCGTGGCCGTCAACATGGAAGGCCGCAGCACCGCCGTGAAGATGGTGGGCCAGGACGCCAAGATGCCCGTGGCCATCGCGCCCGTGGGCCTGACGGGCATGCAGCACGCCGACGGCGAGATCCACGCAGCGCGCGCGGCCGAGAAGTTCGGCATCCCGTTCACGCTCAGCACGATGAGCATCTGCTCCATCGAGGACATCGCCGAGAACACCTCCGCGCCGTTCTGGTTCCAGCTCTACATGATGCGCGACCGCGAGGCGATGGCGCGCATGATCGAGCGCTGCAAGGCTGCCAAATGCTCGGCGCTGGTGCTGACGCTGGACCTGCAAGTCATCGGCCAGCGCCACAAGGACCTGAAGAACGGCCTCACCGCGCCGCCGCGGCCCACGCTGGGCAACATCCTCAACCTGATGACCAAGCCGCGCTGGTGCCTGGGCATGGCCGGCACCCGGCGCCACACCTTCCGCAACCTGGTGGGTCATGTGAAGGGCGTCAGCGACATGCGCTCGCTGTCGGCCTGGACGAACGAGCAGTTCGACCCGCGCCTGTCCTGGGCCGACGTCGCCTGGGTCAAGGCGCAGTGGGGCGGCAAGCTCATCCTCAAGGGCATCATGGACGTGGAAGACGCCAAGCTGGCCGTGCAGGCGGGCGCGGACGCCATCGTCGTCAGCAACCACGGCGGGCGGCAGCTGGACGGCGCTCCCAGCAGCATCCACGCGCTGCCGGCCATCGTGGCCGAGGTGGGCTCGCAGACCGAGGTGTGGATGGACGGCGGCATCCGCTCCGGCCAGGACGTGCTCAAGGCCTGGGCGCTGGGCGCGCGCGGCACGATGATCGGCCGCGCGATGGCCTACGGCCTGGGCGCGATGGGCGAGGAAGGCGTGGCCAAGGCGCTGGCCATCCTGCACAAGGAGCTGGACGTGACGATGGCCTTCTGCGGCCACACGCGGCTGACGAACGTGACGCGCGACATCCTCGTGCCGGGCACCTACCCGACCGCCTGAGGCCTGCTGTGGTCGCGCGCTGAAGCGCTGCGAGCTTGCCGCGGCCACCACGGCACCGTTAGGCTGGCGCATGCGCCGACCACTGCTCGCCTGCCTGCTCGCCTGCCTGACCGCCACCCTGCCACTGCAGGCTGAGGCGGCCCCGCCCCCGCTGCCCGACCGTGTGGTCATCGACGCCGAGGTCGCGCGGCTCATGGGCGCGACGCAGGCACAAGGCCTGGCGCTGGCCATCGTCGACGCCGGTCGCGTGGTCCATGTCGGCGCCTACGGCAAGCGCAATGCGGCGGGTGACCCGCTGCTGCCCGACACCGTCATGTACGGCGCGTCGCTGACCAAGGCGGTGTTCGCCTATTGGGTCATGCAGTTGGTCGAGGAGGGCAAACTCGATCTGGATCGGCCGCTGGCGGCCTACCTGGACCGGCCGCTGCCGGAGTACACCAACTTTCTGACGTCCTACCCGTGGCGGCACCTGGCCGGCGACAACCGCTGGCGCCAGCTCACGGCGCGCATGCTGCTGACGCACAGCAGCGGCTTCGCCAACTTCGCCTTCCTGGAACCCGACCGCCGGCTGCGCATGCACTTCGACCCCGGCACGCGCTATGCCTACTCGGGCGAAGGCCTGCTCCTGCTGCAGTTCGTGCTGGAACGCGGCCTGGGGCTGGACGTGGGCGCCGAGGTGCAACGCCGCGTGTTCACGCCGTTAGCCATGGCGCGCACCAGCCTGATGTGGCGCGCCGACTTCCGCCCCAACCTGGCCGATGGCTGGAAGGAAGACGGCAGCGTGGAGCCGCACGACGAGCGCAGCAAGGTGCGCGTGGCGGGTTCCATGGACACGACCATCGCCGACATGGCGCGCTTCGCGGCCGGCTACATCAACGGCGAGGGCCTGTCGCCCGCTGGCGCGGCGGCGTTGACGCAGCCGCACCTGCCGATCACGACCGCCACGCAGTTCCCGACACTTCAGCCCGAGCTGCCACCGGCCCGACGCCGCCCCGACCTCGCCGCGGGTCTCGGCGTCGTCGTCTTCGACGGGCCGCAGGGCGCCGGCTTCTACAAGGGCGGGCACAACGACAGCACCGGCAACACGTGGGTCTGCGTGAAGGCAAGCAAGCGCTGCGTCGTCATCCTGGCCAACGACGTGCGCGCCGAGCGCGCCTTCCCGCGCCTGGTCGAGTTCATCCTCGGCGAGACCGGCGCGCCGTGGCGCTGGGAGTACGGCGAGATGGCGTTCGTGCGCTGACCGGCCTGTCAAGGCGCCAGCGGGCGCACCAGCCGCACCGCCAGCTTCTCGCGCTTGCGCATCTCCCGCACCGCGCCGCCGGGCTGGTCCACCGCCCAGCCGGCCTGCGGGGCGAGCCGGTCGACGTGGCGCTCGGTGGTGCCGCGCTGCACGTTGCCGTAGCTGTAGGCGTTCACGCTTTCGGATTCGATGCGGGCCGTGCTGCTCCAGTACCAGCCTTGCGGCGCATCCGGCATCAGCGCGGCGGCGCTCTTCGCAGGGCCCAGCCGTTCGGGCAAGCGCTTGAGCTCCTGCGCGCGCGGCACGCGCCAGGGCCGCCCCTCGGCCTCGCTGCGGGTGCGAGCCAGCGCGAGTGCCTCCGCGTGCGTGGCCAGCGCGGGCTCACCGGTGCAGTGCCGGCCGTCCCAGTGCATCCCTGCCACGCAGCGCGACCAGGCCAGCCCGGCGCCCGCATCGACCAGCTCGCGGCCGTCGGCGCTGGGGACGAGCCTTGCGGCGTCCTCGCCCAGCGCCAGCGGGGCGGCGAAGGCCAAGGTCAGGGCGGCGAGCAGGCGGCGTTGCAGCATGCTCAGCGCCCCGCCGCGTCGACCAGCATCTGCGCCTCGGCCGGCTGGACGGGGCCTTCGCCCGGCAGCTCGACGACGATCAGATAGCCCGCCAGGTCCGGCCGCGCGGCCGCTGCCGCATACGTCTGCGCCAGCATCAGATGCCGGCTGGCGCGCAGGCGGCCGGTGGCGGGCTCCCAGTCCTCGTTGGAGATCAGGCAGCCCTGCTGCGGCGTGCCGGGGAAGTAGCTGCTGCCGGCGTAGTAGGCCGGGTTGATCGTCGTGCCGTGCACCAGCAGCTCGTCGCGGCCGGCGCGGCCGGCCAGCCAGGCTTCCTTGATGGGCGCCCAGGCGCGCCAGCTCTCGGGCAGGAAGCTGTCGTAGACGGCCTCGCTCCATTCAGCCGCGGGCGCCGCCTCGGCGTGCTCGAATTCGGCCGGCGTCGCCTCGATGGGCAGCTTGCTGTGCAGGTAGGGCGTGGGGCCGATGTTGGGGTTGGTGGCCGTGCCGGCGCCGACGAGGGTGAAGACGCCTTGCGGCGTGTTGCCGTTGGTGATCGTGCCCGGCAGGCCGGTGCGCGCCAGCGCGAGCTGCGGCGACGTGAACAGCTGGCCCGCCGCATCGCGCACGAATCGGCCGTCGGCGGCCCGCACCAGCGCCAGGCCCATCTGCTGGCGGCCGGGGCGCTGCAGGCTGACGATGGCCGCAAAGCCAGGCCGCAGCGGCGCGGCCAGCAGTTCTGGCAACGGCGGCTGCGCCGCGGCCGAGGGGCGCAGCCGCAGCACCAGCGCGGTCAGGCGGGCGTCGTCGGCCCAGTTGGGGAACTGCTGCGGCACGATCGCGCGCAGGCGCTCGGCGGCGCCGGGGTCGGCCTGCAGCAGCGTGTAGGCGGCGATGGCGAAGGGCTTGCTGGCCGTCAGCTGGGGCAGCAGCGGCCAGATCAGCGGCGCCGCCTCGGCCGGGTACAGCGTGTGGGCGGCGGTGAGCAGCGCGCGCTGGGTCTCGGCATCGCGCTGGCCCAGCGTGGGCAGGGCCTCCAGCAGCAGCGGCCGGGCGGCGTCGAGCTCGGCGTTGTACTGGGCGACGAGGTCGAAGAGCCGGGGCAGCGCCGCGTCGCGCTCGGGGCCGGGCGGCAGTGCGATGCGGGCGCGGATGTCGGCAAGGGCCGCCTCGCGCAGCGCGCGCTCGCCGTCGGTCGACGTGGCCGGCCATGTGAACTGGGCGGGCTGCAGCGCGAGCAGCTCGGCCGCGCTGTAGCGCTTCTCAGCGGGCGTCTCTTGCGGCTTCAGCGGCGCGCAGGCGGCCAGCAGCAGCGCGCTGCCGAGGACAAGCAGTTGGCGGAGGCTCATGGGTTCAACAGGTGCAAGGCATTGGCCACGCGGCGCAGCGCGGGCTCGTTGAGGGGGCGCGGCAGGCGCGATTCGCCGCCGATCAGCAAGGTGGACGAGCCGCCGCCGTCAAGGTTGAAGGCCTGCACGGCGCCGAGATCGCGCATCAGCTCGGCCGTCTGCGTGAGCGTCAGGCCCTTGACCGCGCCGCGCCGCCCGGCCGCCAGCAGCACGATCAGATGCCGGCCGGTGGCGTCCAGGCCGACAGCCGTGCGCGGGTGGGTGTGGGCGCAGAGGTTGGCGCAGGTCGCGTCGTCCTCGGCCGTCCGCGCGTGGCCGTCTCGAACCAGCCAGGGCGTGCCGCTCACCCCCAGCTGCCAGCCCGGCTCGGGCCTGGCGGGGGCGTCGAAGCGGATCACGCAGCGGGTGTCGCAGGCCAGCACCGGGTCGTTGGTCGGTCGGGCCAGCTTGAGCAGCTCAGGCCAGGGGTGGCCGCCGGAAACGGTCAGCCCGCGCGGGCGGAACTCGCGGTCGAAGAAGGAGGCGTTGATGCTGGCCAGGGCGCTGCGGCCGCTGGGCATCTGATCCAGCGGCAGGCCGGCGTCCGCCGGCGGCGACAACGCCACGCGCACGGTCGCGAGGTCCGCGCGCAGGGCCTGCACGTCGCTGTCGGGCCAGGGTGCCCATGCGCGATGGGCCAGCCCCGGCGCCAGCGGTTGCCAGCCATCGGCTGGCGGCGCCACCGTCGCGCAGCCGGCCAGGGCCAGCAGCACGAGGCCGAGCAGACGACGGTGGAGGACGGGCATGCTGAAGATACTAACGGCCGCCAACGGCACCATCGTGTCGCGCCTTGTCGAAAAGCGCCGCGGCCGTTCGTCGTTGGATTGACGCTCCCGTCACCACCCAACCCAACGAGGACTTCCATGAAAGCCTTGAGCCTGCTGGCCTCCGCCCTGTTCGCCACTGCCACGTTCGCCGCGCCGGTGACCTACGAGATCGACCCCGCCCACACCTACCCGAGCTTCGAGGCCGACCACATGGGCCTGTCCGTCTGGCGCGGCAAGCTCAACAAGAGCAGCGGCACGGTGGTCTACGACAAGGCCAACGGCAGCGGCAGCGTGGACGTGCAGATGGACCTGGCGAGCATCGACTTCGGCCTGGACGCGATGAACGCCTGGGCGCGCGGCAAGGACTTCTTCGATGTGGAGAAGAACCCGACGGCCAGCTACAAGGGCCGCTTTGATGGCGCTATCGGCGGCGTGCCGGGCAAGCTGGTGGGCGAGCTGACACTGAACGGCAAGACGCGCCCGGTGACGCTGGCCGTGCACCAGCTCAAGTGCATCCCGCACCCGCTGCACAAGCGCGAGCTGTGCGGCGCGGACGCATCGGGCAGCTTCAACCGCGAGGACTTCGGGCTGGCGGCCGGCAAGGACTACGGCTTCAAGATGGATGTGCAGCTGCGCATCCAGGTCGAAGCCATCGCGAAAGAGTAGCCCTCGTCCGGCATCGGCCCGCGCCGCGCGTTACTTGACGCCCATCTCCTGCAGCAGGCGCGTGGTCTTGTCCACCGTGCTCATCTGCCACAGCATGTAGCGCGAGTCGACGCAGATGCTGCGGACCATTTTGGGGTTGAAGTCCCAGTCCGAGATGACGGCGTCCAGCGTGCCGTCGAACAGCAGGCCCACCAGTTCGGCCTTCTTGTTCAGCACCGGGCTGCCGGAGTTGCCACCGGTCGTGTCCAACGTGGAGAGGAAGTTCACCGGCACCGAGTTCAGCGACTTCACGCCATAGTCACCGAAGTTGCGCGCCTTGATGGCAGCCAGTTGCTCGGCCGGCGCGTTGAACTCGCCGCCGGCTTCGTCCGGGCCCTTGTGCTTCGCGACGATGCCGTTCAAGGTCGTGAACGCCGTCCAGTTGCTGCCGTCCGCGCCGGGCGTACGGCCCTGCACCTTGCCGAAGCTGATGCGCAGCGTGCCGTTGGCGTCGGGGTAGACGGCTTCGCCGCGGCTGGCGTGGTAGTCGATCAGCGCCTGCTGCACGCCCGCATACGCCTTCTGCAGCTTGCCGGCCAGTTCCTTGTCGCGGTTCTCGCGGCGCTCGTCGTCGGCGTACAGCGCCACGGCGGCCTTGATGAAGGCGTCGTCGCTGGCCTTGAAGGCGGCGACGTCCTTGTCCAGCCAGGCCATCCGGGCGGCGGTGTCGGACAGCTTGCTGCCGGCGTAGAGCTTGTCGATCTGCGTGCGGATGCTGGCTTCGTCCTGGCCGGCCTTCAGGCCCAGCGTGTTCAGCCAGGCGGCGTTCAGCGTGTCGGCCGGCTGGGCGAGGTATTGCGCCAGGAAGTGGGCGACCAGGCGCTTGTCCGTGGGCTCGTCGTAGCGGCGGTCCAGCGACTGCTGGGCGGCCTTCAGCCGCGGCAGGTCGCGATCCTGGTAGCCGCTCTTGCGCTCGGCGTCGGGCTTGGCGCGCTGCTCGGCGATCTCGTAGAGCTGGCGTGCCGAGTTCAGCAAGGCCGGCGACATGAAGTTCATCAGCAGCTCAGCGCGCGTGATGCGCTCGCGCTCGGCGATCAGGCTCTCGGTGGCCGCCAGGTCTGCGCCGTAGCGCGCCTGGCGTTTGGCGTCGGCGCCGACCCAGGCCTTGAGCTTGGCGAACTGGGCCTGCTTGCGGGCGAGGATGTCGCTGCCGTCGTAGCTCTGCTGCTGGCCTTCGAGGTTCTTGTAGTAGTTCTGCAGGCCCTGCATGCGCGCGGCCATCTTGATCTCGCCGTCACGGCGACCGGCCGTCTCGGCCTTGATGATGGCGATGGACTCGCCCATGGCCTTGGTCTGCGCCGGCTGCTGCCAGCCGAACGCGAAATCGACTTCGGTGGGCAGGCGGTGGCGGTTGGTGCGGCCCGGGTAGCCGGCCACCATGACGAAATCGCCGTCGTTCAGCGGGCTGGTCTTGGGCGACGCCACCTTCAGGTGGTGCTTGGGCGCGTAGGGCTTGTTGTCCTTGCTGAAATCGGCGGGCTTGCCGTCCGGGCCGACGTAGGCACGGTAGAAGCTGTAGTCGCCGGTGTGGCGCGGCCAGATCCAGTTGTCGGCATCGCCGCCGAACAGGCCCACGCCGGTGGCCGGCGCGTGCACCAGGCGCACGTCGCGGATCTCGAGCTGCTTGATGAGCTGGTATTGCAGCCCGCCGAAGAAGGGGTAGACGTTGCAGCGGTGGCCGGCGTCGGCCTCGCAGGCGGCGACGAGTTGCTTCTCGGTCGCCTCGATGGCGTCGGTGCGGGCCTTGCCGGTCAGGGCCAGCGTCTTGGCGTTGAGGATGTCGGTCGACACGTCCTTCATGTCGACGGTGACGAGGATGCGGCTGCCGGGCGCGGCGGGCAGCTCGTCGGCCAGCGTCGTCGCGTAGAAGCCGTTCTTCAGCAGGTCGCGGTCGGGCTTGGAGTTGTACTGGATGCTGCCGTAGGCGCAGTGGTGGTTGGTGACCACCAGGCCCTGCGGCGACACGAAGCTGGCCGTGCAGCCGCCGAGCGACACGACGGCACCCATCGGGAAGGCGGTCAGGTCGTTGAGCTTGGCGGGGTCGAGTGCCAGGCCGCCGGCCTTGAGCGGCTTGGCGATCTGCGGCAGCTGCTTGGGCATCCACATGCCTTCGTCGGCATGGGCGGTGGCGACGGCCAGCGCAGCGGCGGCCAGCAACGTGAGGGAGTGACGGTTCATGGAGCGGTTCGGCAAAAAGGCGAAACCGCGAGCGTAACCGTGTGAGGCCAGCGCCCCCGAGTGAGGAAAGACAGGCTTCGGGCTGGGGAAAGCCCGCTGTCAGCTGGGCATCAATGCGCCAGGCCTATCCACTCGCCGGCAGCCTGGTAGGCGTCGAAAAGATCCACTGCCAGATCGCGCAGGCCGGGGTGCCCGCTGCCCAACGCCTCGGCCAGGCATTCATGAGCGTATTGGCGGTCGTAGAGCATGCGCGTCGGGTTGATGGGCAGGTGGGCGTCGCTCATCAGCTGGCCGAAGCGCAGCAGGTCGGCGGTGGCGACCGGGCCGTTCGTGGCACCCGCCACCGTCAAGCCCAGCGCGCGGATGTCGCCCAGGTGCACGCCCTGCGCGATCTTGAGGCCGCTGTCACCATGCCATGGATGGCCCGGGTCGCCCAGGCCGCGGGGTTCGTCGGCGGGGACGGGGATCAGGTGCAGGGGGATGAGCATGGCGGACCTCGGCTGTTGTCGCCATGGTGCCGAGGCCTCGGCAAATCGAAAGGCGGATAAAGGGCGAAAAGGCCGCGCTATCCACCGCTGATGCGGCTCAAGTGAACTGCAGGTCCAGGTCGCCGTGCGCGTAGATGATGACCCCGGTGTCCGTCTCGGTGATGCGGTGGCCGGTGCCGGCCGGGGCGAGCTGATAGTCGCCCTGCTGCAGCAGCACGTCGTCTAGGAACAGCTCGCCCTGCACCATCAGGCATTCCTCGTCATGGCCGTGGCTGTGCACCGGCACGCTGGCACCGGGGTCGGTCCGGTACAGCAGTGCCGCCTCGCCGCCGGCCGTCCACAGCACGCGGCGGCGGATGCCCGGCGCGAACTCGGGCCAGCCGGCCTCGCGGTCGCGCACCAGCGTGCGCTCGGCGCCGGCGCCGTCGGCCTCGCGCACGAACACATGGGCGCCGTCCGCGCTGGCCAGCTCGGGCGCGCTGCCGGCGGGCAGCAGCAGGAAGTCGCGCAGGCCCAGGCTTTCGCCGTCGACCTCGGCGCTGCCGCGCACGACGAGGAATTCGCGCACGCCGCCGGCCGGCAGCGCCAGGCGTGCGCCGGCCTGCAGCTCGATGACGCTGGCCGCACGCGGCTCGCCGGGGCGGGCCGTGCGGTCGGCCGGTGCGCGATACAGCCAGCGCTGCTGGGCGCCTACCGCCAGCGCGTCGGCCGGAGAGCTGCGACGCCGCACGGTGACCATGCCCTGCTCGGCCTTCAGTGACTGAGCCAGGCGCTGCCCCAGGCGCTCGCCGAGGCGGGCCGGCAGCCCGGGTGCGGGCGCCGCCCAGGCGCGGGCAAAGGGTTCGCTGAGCAGGGGGCTCAAATCGTCGTCATCCGGTTCGGGGGTGTCAGGCATCGTCGTCATGGCAGGGCCCTCAAGCCGGCAGCGCATGCGCGCCCGCATCGCCCAGGGTGTCGCGCAGCGTGATCAGCGCACGGCGGATCTGCGATTTGACCGTGCCCAGCGGCAGGCAGGTCTGGCTCGCGATCTCCTCGTGCGACAAACCGCTGAAGAAGGCCAGCGCCACCAACTGGCGCGGCTGGGGCTTGAGCAGCAGCAGCGCACGGTGCAGCTCGGCATGGCCCTGGGCGACGGCCAGCAGCTCGTCACCCGATTCGGCGGCCGGTGCGGACAGCGGCGCGGCCTCCTCGTCCAGCGCCTCGTGCTGGAAGCGCGCTTCCCGACGGATGGCGTCGATGGCGCGCGAGCGGGCCATGCCCAGCAGCCACGTCAGCGGCCGGCCACGCTGGGGGTCGAAGCGCGGCGCCTGGCGCCAGACCTGGTAGTACACCTCCTCGGCCACCTCCTCGGCGAGCTGGCTGCGCCGCACCAGGCGCAGCACCAGGCCGTAGACGCGAGACAGCGTCGCCTCGTACAGCGCCAGCAGCGCGCGCTCGTCGTGCTCGACGATGCCGGCGATCCAGGCCTGCACCTGGGCGTCGTCCAGCGACACGCAGCCGCTCCGGGCGGCCGGTTCGGCAGTGGCGTCCGCAGGCTCAGCGTCGGCCGCCTGCAGCTCGACGTCGTCGAACAACGGGGCATGCGCGGGCAACGCGTCGTCGTCGGGCGCGGGCGGGAGGCGCCGGGTCACGTCGGTCCTCGGCGCGGGGCGGCAATGACGGAAGGAGGCATCATGGTTGGGCGTACGCGGCATCTTCCCGCCTGGATGCAGTCCAAACCCTAGCATCTACCCTGGCCCCAGCGTCCGTATCCCAGTTGCATGCCCCAGATCGCCCATTTCGACCTCGTCAGCCATTGGCGCCTGGACGCGCCGGTCGCGCGCGTCTGGCGGGCCATCACCGAAACCGAACACTGGCCGCGCTGGTGGCCCGGCGTGGTGGGCGTGACGCGGCTGAACCACGGCGATGAGTCCGGCGTCGGCCGGGTGCAGCAGATCACCTTCCGCACCGGGCTGGGCTACCGGCTGCACCTGGTGCTCGAAGTGACCGAGGTGCGGCGGGAGGAACGCCTGCGCGCCAAGGCCGCCGGCACGTTGGCCGGCGAAGGCATCTGGCTGATGAAGCAGGCCGCACCCGACGCGGGCGGGCATACCGACGTGACGTTCGTGTGGCGCGTGACGCTGCCACCCGGTGTGCTGCGCTGGCTGGCGCCCGTGCTGGGGCCGGTGTTCCGGTGGAACCACAGGCGGGTGATGCGGGCGGGGCGGATGGGGTTGATTCAGTACCTGGCGCTGATGGGAGGCTGACCAACGCCGGGCTCAAGCCTTCGGCAACGTCACCCCGACCTGCCCTTGGTACTTTCCACCGCGGTCCTTGTAGCTGACCTCGCAGACCTCGTCGCTCTCGAAGAACAGCACCTGCGCACAGCCCTCGCCCGCGTAGATCTTGGCCGGCAGCGGCGTGGTGTTGCTGAACTCCAGCGTCACATAGCCTTCCCATTCGGGCTCGAACGGCGTCACGTTGACGATGATGCCGCAGCGGGCATAGGTGCTCTTGCCCAGGCACACCGTCAGCACGTTGCGCGGGATGCGGAAGTACTCCACCGTGCGCGCCAGCGCGAAGCTGTTGGGCGGGATGATGCAGACGTCCTTGTTGACGTCGACGAAGCTGTTCTCGTCGAAGTTCTTCGGGTCCACCACCGTGCTGTGGATGTTGGTGAAGACCTTGAACTCGGGCGCGCAGCGGATGTCGTAGCCGTAGCTGCTGGTGCCGTAGCTGACGATCTTGCGGCCATCCTGCTCGCGCACCTGGCCGGGCTCGAAGGGCTCGATCATGCCGTGCTGCTCGCACATGCGGCGGATCCACTTGTCGCTCTTGATGCTCATCTTGTTGTCCTCTTCTTGCGGGGTCTAACGGGGCAAAGCCCCATCGAAATATCGGCTGCCGTCCAGTTCCAGCACGAAGCCCTTGACCGTCGCGCGCATCGGCACGGCGATGCGGCCATAGGCAATCGGCGTCCACGGCAATTGCTCCATCGCCAGGCGCTGGGCCTTCGCGTAGAGGGGCTTGCGCTCGGCCGGGTCCAGCGCCTGGCGCGCCTCGGCCAGCAGCTTGTCGTAGGCCGGGTTGCACCAGAAGGTGCCGCTGGCGGCGCCGCAGGCGAGCTGGCCCGCGGTGCCGGCGGGCTCGGGGTCGCCGTTCCAGCCGGACAGCGCCGCGTCATGGTCGCCCGCATCGATGCGGCGCAGGTACTCGCCCCACTCGTAGGTGACGATGCGCGCCGTCACGCCGACCTTGGCCCAGTCGGCCTGGATCATCTGCGCCATGCGCTGGCCGTTGGGGTTGTAGTTGCGCACGACGGGCATGGCCCACAGCGTGAGGTTCAGCGGCAGCACGCGGGCCTTCTGCAGCAGCGCGCGCGCCTTGGCCGGGTCGTGGGGCGCGGGCTTGAGCGTCGCGTCATGCGCCCAATTGGCGGCCGGGATGGGGCTGGTGGCCAGCGTGCCGGCATCGCCGTAGATGGTGCGCACCAGGGCCGCCTTGTCGATGGCCATGTCCAGCGCCTGGCGCACCTCCAGCTTGGCGAGCGCGGGGCGCCGGGTGTTGTAGGCCAGGATGCCCACGTTCATGCCCGGCGCGGTGGCGAGCTTGATCGCGGGGTCCTTGGCCAGGTCGGCCAGCTCGGCCGGGCCGACGGGGTCGGCGATGTCGCACTCGTTGCGCTTCAGGCGCTGGGCACGCACGGTCGCGTCGGGCGTGATCGCGTAGACGAGCTGGTCGACGCGCGGCGTCTCGTCCTTGCGCCACCAGCCCGGGTGCTTCACGTAGCGGATCACGCTGTCGGCGCGGAAGCTCTTGAACTGGAAGGGCCCGGTGCCGACGGGCATCTGCGCGATGCGCTGCGGCGTGCCGGCCTTCAGCAGCTGCGCTCCCAGCTCGGCCGACTGCATGAGGACGAAGGCCTGCGTCAGCGCATGCAGGAAGGACGCATCGCGCTCGGCCAGCGTGATGCGCACCTGGTGCTCGCCCAGCTTCTCGACCCGGCGGATCAGCTTCTCCCAGCCGAACGACACGACGTACGGCGACACGCCGGGCAGCGCCTTGGCGAAGGCGCTGTCGCGGTTGAGCAGGCGGCCGAAGGTGAAGAGCACGTCGTCGGCGTTGAACGGGCGCGTCGGCTTGAAGTCCGCGCTGGCATGCCAGCTCACGCCGCGGCGCAGCTCGAAGGTGTAGGCCAGGCCGTCGGGGCTGAGGCTCCAGCTCGTGGCCAGGCCCGGGATGAACTCATCCGTGCCGCGCCGGAGCTCGACGAGCGTGCCGAAGATGGGCAGGTGCGCGATGTGGTCGATGCCGCTGTCGGTCGCCGTCGGGTCGAAGGTCTTGGGGCTGCCGGCGGAACAAAAGCGCAGCGTCGTGTCGGCGCCTGCCAGCAGCGGCAGGGTCAGCAGCAGGGCGGGCAGACACCTCATCTTGCGATCTCCGCAGCCGGCACGAAGGGCAGGATGCCCATGGCCTGGTACAGCGCCGCGGGCGACAGCGCCCGCGTCTCGTTGTTCTGGCCCTGGATGACCAGTGCCACGCGCCGGATGGCGCGGATGTCGGCCACCGGGTCGCCATCCACCAGCAGGAGGTCGGCGCGCTTGGCCACCGCGATGCTGCCGATCTCGGCCAGCCGGTCGCTGTACTTCGCGCCGTTCCACGTCGCGATCTTCAGCGCCTGAGCGGCCGGGATGCCGGCTTGTACATACAACTCCAGCTCGCGCTGCAGCGCGAAGCCGGCGGTCGCGTCGGTGCCCGCCACCAGCGGGATGCCGGCCGCGTTCATGCGGCGCAGCAGGTCCACCATGACCTTCCAGCTCGCGCTCCAGCGCTTCGCCTTCACGTCGTCCATGTCCACCTCGGCGGACAGGAGGCCGCGCTGCATGACGGCGGGCAGGTTGGCGGCCACCATGGCATAGCTTGGGTTGGGCTGGCCCTGGCGCTGCGTGTACTGGGCCTCGAACGCGGTCATCGTCGGGTCGACGACGGTGCCCTTCTTCTTCAGCAGCGCGATGAAGTCCTGCGTGCGGCGGTCGTTGAGCTTGAGGTCGGCCGCCTTGTCGCCGACGAGGTTGAAGCGCAGCAGCGTGCGCGTGTCGTCGGTCTTGCTGACGAGGAAGTTCAGCGTGACCTGATTGATGTGGTGCAGCTCGTCGAACCCCGCCTCCACCGCCTGCCGCGCCGTCATGAAGGCCGGCACATGGCCGCCGGTGCGCAGGCCCAGCGACCGAGCATGCGCCACCATGGGCTTGACCCAGTCCGGGCGGATGGAGTTGTAGAGCTTGAGCTGGCGGTAGCCGTGGGCGGCGTACCAGTCGATGGCGGCCAGCGCATCGGGCAGGTTGTCGGGCACGAAGTCCGACTGCGACGAGAACGGGCTCTTGCCCTCGATGAAGCCATTGGCCGAGATGCGCGGGCCCAGCAGCTCGCCACGCTCGATGCGGCCGCGCAGCTCGGTCAGGTCGGCATTGTTGTTGCCGACGTCGCGCACGGCCGTCACGCCGGCCGCCAGGTTGAGCAGCAGGTCGCCGGGCACGACGTGGGCATGCATGTCGACTAAGCCGGGCAGCAGCGTGCGGCCCTTGCCGCTGATGCGCTGCGCCGGGGCGGCGTTCTTCAAGCTGCCGGGCTTGGCGACGGCCGCGATGCGGCCCTCGAGCAGATAGACGTCCGACGGGCCGCGCAGCTGGGCGGCCTGGGCATCGAACCAGCGCACGCCCTCGATGACCGTCAGGCCGGGCAGCGGCTGGGGCAGCGTCTTGGCCAGGCGTTGCAAGTGGGCGAGCTGAGCGGCCTTCTGCGCGTCGCTGAGGCGGTCGAGCTCACCCTCGAAGCCTTGCGGCAGCGTGCCGCCCCAGCCGGGGTCGACCTGCGCGAACAGCGCGCGGTTGTCCTCGCGCAGCCACAGGTAGCTGGGCCCCAGGTCCAGGCCGGTGATGGCGTACAGGCCGATCTCGTACGGCTGCCCAGGCAGCGGCAGGCGTTGCACCCTTTCGATGGAAACCTGCCCGATCGGCAGCGCCGTGGTGCGGGGCGCCGGGTTGGCCAGCAGGCTTTGCGCCAGCCGCGCGGCCCAGGCCGGGCTGGCCTGCACGGGCAGGTAGACGGCCTCGCGGGCGACGCCGGCCTTCTCGCCGCGGTCCACCGGCGAGCGCCAGACCGCACGGCCGTCGGCCTGGCGCTCGAAGCTCTCGTCGATGCGCGCGCCATAGGTGGACACGCCCTCCGTCCGGTAGCGCAGCCAGGTGCCGTCGGGCGCGAACTCCAGCGTCTCCTTCTGGTCGGGACCGCGGCCGTTGTTGCGGTAGCTGTAATCCACCTCCAGCTTGCCGGGCGACTCGGTGAGCACCAGGCGCCCGCAGGCCGTCTTCATGCACAGCACCGTGTAGGTCTGGGCCTGGGCCGCGCCGGCGGCGACCAGCATGGCAGCGAACAGGGAGTGCAGGAGCGTCATCAGCAGGGCCTCGGAGTCGTCAGCGTGGCGCGGACTTTACTGACGCGCCTTGCCGAGGGACGCGACACCCTTGTTCGCCAGCATGTCGGCGCGTTCATTGCCGGGGTCGCCGGCGTGGCCCTTGACCCAGCGCCATTCCACCGTGTGCAGCTTGCGCAGGGCGTCCAGCCGCTGCCACAGGTCGGCGTTCTTCACCGGCTTGCCGTCGGCCGTCTTCCAGCCGCGGCGGTGCCAGTTGATGATCCATTCGGTGATGCCCTTGCGGACGTACTCGCTGTCCAGGTAGACGACGACATCGCAGCTGCGCTTGAGCGAGGCCAGCGCCTCGATGGGCGCCATCAGCTCCATGCGGTTGTTGGTCGTCTCGCGCTCGCCGCCGAAGAGTTCCTTGTCGTGGCCGCCGCTGGACAGCCAGGCGCCCCAGCCGCCGGGGCCGGGGTTGCCCTTGCAGGCGCCGTCGGTGTAGATCGTGACCTGCGGGCGCTTGATGGCCAGTGCAGGCTTGGTAGGTTCGGTCATCGCTTGTTCTGATGGTTGTTCAACGCGACCGCAGGCGCCGTCTTGGCTGCGGCGCGCGCGTTCTTGGCCAGGCCGATCAACCGCATGCCGTGCACACGCTTGACCGCCTGGATGAAATAAGCCGCCCCGAGCACCGGCCACCAGCGCGAGCCCACGCCGTCGACCCACTGCCAGCGCTGCATCCAGGCATCGCTGCGCAGCGGCGGGCGGTAGACGCCGAAGCGCGCCGCCTCGACGTCGAAGCTCAGCAGCTTGAGCCAGTCGCGCAGCCGCCAGTAGCCGATGAAGTCGCCCTCGCTCGGCAGGTAGGGCTCGCCACGGCGCCTGAGCCGGCCGAGGTTCTGGCGCAAGCCCCACAGGCTCGCCGGGTTCAGCCCGAAGACGATCAGCCGGCCCTCCGGCCGCAGCACGCGCTCGACCTCGCGCAGCAGCACATGGGCGTCGTCGGCCAGCTCCAGCGCGTGAGGCAGCAGCACGAGGTCCAGGCTGGCGCTCTCGAAGGGCAGCGCGTCGAAGTCGCAGCACAGGTCGCGGCCAGCCAGCCAGCGGTGCGGCATGCGGTTGGTTCGCAGCCCGTCGAGCTCGGGCATGCCGAGCTGCAGCGCGTGGAAACCGAACAGGTCGGCCACGGCCGCGTCGACCTGCGCCTGCTCCCACTCCAGCAGGAAGCGGCCGGGCGGCGTCTGCAACCAGGCTGCCAAATCTATAATCGGCGCTTTATCTGTCATGGGTTGGCGCCACATTGACGCTCGGTTTGACGCTCACGCCGCTTCCCGCTTTCGACGACAACTATCTCTGGCTGTTGGACAACGGCCGTGAGGCCCTGGTCGTCGATCCCGGCGACGCCGCACCGGTGGCCGCGGCCCTTGATGCCCGAGGCCTGACGCTCGCGGGCATTCTATTGACCCACCACCACAGCGATCACGTCGGCGGCGTCGACGCCTTGCGGTCGCGCCTGCAAGGCCCCATCTACGCACCCGCCCACGAGAAGATGCCCGAGCCGGTGACGCGCGTCCAGGGTGGGCAAAGCGTCGATCTGCTCGGGTTGCGCTTCGCCGTCATGGATGTGCCCGGCCACACCGCCGGTCACATTGCCTACTTCGCAGCGCAGGTGCCCGGCAGCGATCCGCTGCTGTTCTGCGGCGACACCCTCTTCAGCGGCGGCTGTGGCCGTCTGTTCGAAGGCTCGCCGGCGCAGATGCACGCCTCGCTGCAGTCCCTGGCGGCGCTGCCGGGCCGGACACGCGTCTGCTGCGCCCACGAGTACACGCTGTCCAACCTGCGCTTCGCGCGTGAGGTGGACCCGTACAACACGGCGCTCGCCACCTACAGCGCCTGGTGCGAGGCCGAGCGCGCCGCCGGCCGGCCGACGCTGCCGGGCCGCATCGGCACCGAGGTCCACATCAACCCTTTCCTGCGCTGCACCGAACCCGCGCTGCGCGACGCCGCCCGGCGCCACGCGCCCACCCAACTCCCGACCGCGCCCAGCCCGGTCGATGTCTTCGCCGCCTTGCGCGAATGGAAGAACGGATTCCGATGACGCTCTCAAGCCTTTCACGCCTTTCTCCCCTGCTGCTGGCCGCCTTGCTCGCCGCCTGCGCCACCACCACCCCACCCATGGAAGCCCCCGCTTCCGACACCCCGCCCTCCCCGCCCCCTGTCGCCACCGAAGCTGCGCCCGCCGCCGCGCCTGCCGTGGCCACGGCGCCCGTGCGGGTCATGGCCGCCGAGCTGCTGGAAGACAACCTGCGCCCCGGCGAGAAGATCGACCTCGACGCGCCGGACGCCAGCGCCGACCTGTGGGTCCGCCTGCGCCAGGGCTTCCAGCTGCAGGACCTCGACGACGACTGGGTGCGCAAGGCGGAGGCCTGGTACAGCGCGCGGCCCGACTACGTCGAGCGCATGACGACGCGCGGCAGCCGCTACCTGTTCCATATCGTCGACGAGGTCGAGAAGCGCGGCATGCCGGCCGAGCTGGCGCTGCTGCCCTTCATCGAGAGCGCCTTCGTCACGCACGCGGTGTCCACGGCCAAAGCCACCGGCATGTGGCAGTTCATGCCCGCCACCGGCCGCGACTTCGACCTCAAGCAGAACATCTTCCGCGACGACCGCCGCGACGTGCTGGCCTCCACCCGCGCCGCGCTCGACTACCTGGGCCGGCTGCACAAGCAATTCGGCGACTGGCACCTGGCGCTGGCCGCCTACAACTGGGGCCAGGGCAACGTGCAGAAGGCCATCGCGCGCAATCAGAAGGCCGGCCTGCCGACCGACTACGCCAGCCTGAAGATGCCCGACGAGACGCGCTACTACGTGCCCAAGCTGCAGGCGGTGAAGAACATCGTCCTCAACCCCGACCGCTATGCGCTGTCGCTGCCGGCCGTGGCGAACCACCCGTACTTCCTGAGCGTCAAGATCGAACGCGACATCGACGTCGCGCTGGCCGCGCAGCTCGCCGGCCTGACGCTGGACACCTTCCAGCAGTTCAACCCGCAGATGAACAAGCCGGTCATCCTGGCCGCCGCCACGCAGCAGGTTCTGCTGCCCTACGACCAAGCCAGCGCCTTCGCCGAGAACCTGGCCCGCCACACCGGCCCATTGGCCACGTGGACCGCCTGGGTCGTGCCCAAGACGATGAGCCCGGCCGACGCCGCCAAGCGCACCGGCATGGCCGAATCGGCGCTGCGCGAGATCAACCGCATTCCGCCCAAGATGCTGGTCAAGGCCGGCTCGACGCTGCTGGTGCCGCGCGCGCCGCATGTGCATGACGACGTCTCCGAGCGGCTGGCCGACTCCGCGAGCCTCAGCCTCGCACCCGACGCGCCGCCACTGCGCCGCGTCACGCTGAAGGCCGGCAAGGGCGACACGGTCGCCGCCATCGCGGCGCGCTACAAGGTGCGCAGCGAGCAGGTCGCGCAGTGGAACAAGGTCGGCAGCTCGGCCCGCTTCAAGCCGGGCCAGGCGGTGGTCGTCTACACGGCGTTCAAGCCGACGGCTGCGCCGGCCAAGACGACCGTCGCGACACGCGCCGTCGCCAAGAACGGCAAGGCCACGGTCCGCGCCGCCAAGCCGGCCGTGCCACGCAACCTGGCGAAGGACCGCGGCGGCAAGGGCCGCAACGTCGTCGCGTCCGCCGCCCCGTGAACGTTCAGCCGACGAAGAACAGGGCTGCGCTCACACCCAGGCCGGCGATCCACAGCAGCGAACGCAGCGAGGCCTGGTCGGCAAGATACAGGCCGATGTAGGCCAGCCGCGCGGCGATGAAGCCCATCGCCAGCGCGTCCACCGTGGCCTGCGCGGCCTGGTGCTGGTGGGCGACGAACAGGCCGGCCAGGAAGATGGGCAAGGCCTCCCAGCTGTTGGCCTGCGCGGCGTTGGCGCGCGCCTGCCAGCCCTGCTGCCTGGCCAACCATTCGCGCGGCGCGTGATTGTCGAAACCGCCGTCACGGCGCCGTTTGCCGAAGCCCTTGGACTTGGCCAGGCCGGCGCACACGATGGGCAGCACGCAGGCCACGAGCAGGCAGAGTTGGGCGATCGTCATCGGCGGGTTTCCTTCAGCGCCTGTCGCTGAGTGCATGGGCGATGGTGCCCAGGTCCACGTATTCGAGCTCGCTGCCCACCGGCACGCCGCGCGCCAGCCGGGTGGACTTGATGCCACGCGCGCGCAGCGCTTCGCCCAGCACATGCGCCGTGGCTTCGCCCTCGGCGGTGAAGCTGGTGGCCAGGATGACCTCCTCGACGCCCTGCTCGCCGGCCCGCGCGAGCAACTCGGCCGCGCCGATCTCGCGCGTGCCGACACCGTCCAGCGGGCTCAGCCGGCCCAGCAGTACGAAGTAATAGCCGCGGTAGGAGGCGGTGCGCTCCAGCGCCGCCTGGTCGGCCGGCGTCTCGACGACGCACAGCAGGCCGGCGTCACGCTCGGGGTCGGCGCAGACGCTGCAGACCGGCGTCTCGCTGAAAGTGTGGCAGCGCTCGCAATGCTTGATGCGCTCAGCCGCCGCCGTCAGCGCCTCGGCCAGCCGCGGCAAGGCGAGGCGGTCGTGCTGCAGCAGGTGGTAGGCCATGCGCTGCGCCGACTTCTGGCCCACGCCGGGCAGGCGCTTGAGCGCCTCGATGAGCGCATCAAGAGCGGTCAAAACGGAAATTTCATGCCCGGTGGCATGGGCATGCCAGCCGTCAGCTTGCCCATCTTCTCGGCACTGGTCGCCTCGGCGCGGCGGGCCGCGTCGTTGAAGGCGGCGGCGACGAGGTCCTCCAGCATGTCCTTGTCATCGGCCAGCAGGCTGGGGTCGATGGTCACGCGGCGGACCTCGTTCTTGCAGGTCATGACGACCTTGACGAGGCCGGCGCCGCTCTGGCCTTCGACCTCGATGGTGGCGAGTTCTTCCTGCGCCTTCTTCAGGTTGTCCTGCATCGCCTGGGCCTGCTTCATCAGACCGGCGAGTTGGCCTTTCATCATGATCGTGTCCTTGTCTAGGGAGAGGGAGTCAGCGGCTGCACGGAGCCCGGCAGGATGCGCGCCGACGGGAATTGGGAAAGCAGCGTCCGCGTCATCGGATGCTGTGCGGCCAGGTCCTCGGCCGCGCGCTGCTGCGCTTCGGCGCGCGCCACCGTGCGCAGCGCGATGGAGTCTTCGGCCACGCCGGCCTGGATGTCCAGCCGCGCGCCCAGCGCCGCTTCGAGCTTGGCGACGAGCGCCGGCTGGCGCAGCGATTCGCGCTCGACGCGCAGCGTCCAGACCTCGCGGCCGTCCTCACGGCGGCACGACAGCGCCTGGGCCTGGCGCGCCAGTTCGCCGGTCATGCCCGGCAGGTTGAGCGCGGCGATGCGCTCGGCCCATTGCGCGCCCTCGGGCGTCTCGCGCAGCACGGCGCGACGCGGTGCCTCGGGCTCGCGGGCGGCGACAGCCGGGGCGGGCGCGTCGTCGGCGTCCATCCACGGCGGCGGCGCGTCGTCCGGCGGCGGGCCGTCGCCGAAGTCGGCGTCTTCCTCCGTCGCCGCGTGCTCCACGGGGCGGGGACGGAGGCGCTCGCTGAAGCTGGACGCAGCCGGCTCGGCCGCGCGCGGCGCAGGCGCCGGGGGCTTGGCGGCCGCGACCGGCGGCGCAACGGGCTGGGCCACCGGCGCCGCGACCACAGCGGCGGCGACCGGCGCGGGCGCCGGCACCGGCGGCGCCATCTTGGGCAGCGGCACGGCCACCACGGCCTTGGCCACGGCCTGGGGGCGCACCAGCGCCGCAGCCTTCACGGGCTTGGGCTGCGTGCCGGCCGGGCGAAAGGCCAGCATGCGCAGCAGCACCATCAGCAGGCCGGCGTATTCGTCCGGCGCCAGATGCAGCTCGGCCCGGCCGTGCAAGGCCATGCTGTACATCAGCTGGATCTCGTCGGCCGGCAGCTGCGTGGCCAGGCGCTTGATCTCGGCGGTCTCGGGGTCGGCGTCGTCCAGCGCGGCGGGCGCGGCCTGCGCCAGGGCCATCTGCTGGAGCAGCGTGGCCAGGTCCTCCAGCGTGCCCGCAGCCGACAGGCCCGCGCCGCGCAGCGCATCGGCCTGGGCGACGACGGCCTCGCCGCTGGCGGCGGACAACGCATCGACGATGGCGACGACATGGCCGCGGTCCACGCTGCCCAGCATCTGGCGCACGCCGGCCTCGGACAGCGAGCCCGCACCGAAGGCGATGGCCTGGTCGGTCAGCGACAACGCATCGCGCATCGAGCCGCGCGCCGCGCGCGACAGCAGCCGCAGCGCGCCGGGCTCGGCCGGCACGCTCTCGGCGCCCAGCACATTGCCCAGGTGCATCTGCACGTCGGCCGCCGCCATCGGCCGCAGGTTGAACTGCAGGCAGCGCGACAGCACGGTGACCGGCACCTTCTGCGGATCGGTCGTCGCGAGCACGAATTTCAGGTAATCGGGCGGCTCCTCCAGCGTCTTCAACATCGCGTTGAAGGCGGTGTTCGACAGCATGTGCACTTCGTCGATCATGTAGACCTTGAAGCGCCCGACGACCGGCTTGTAGACCGCCTGGTCCAGCAGCTGCGAGATCTCCTCGACACCGCGGTTGGACGCGGCGTCCAGCTCCACGTAGTCGACGAAGCGGCCGGAGTCGATGTCGCGGCAGGCGTTGCAGACGCCGCAGGGCTGGGCCGTGATGCCGCCCGTGCCGTCAGGCCCAACGCAGTTCAGGCTCTTGGCCAGGATGCGCGACACCGTCGTCTTGCCCACGCCACGCGTGCCGGTGAACAGGTAGGCGTGGTGCAGGCGGCCCTGCGTCAGCGCGTTGGCCAGCGCCTGCACGACATGCTCCTGGCCGACAAGCTGCTCGAAACTCTGCGGACGGTATTTGCGGGCCAGGACCTGGTAACTCATGGCCGGGATTCTATGGGCCGGCCTCCCACGGATAATCCCGCCCCATGACCTCGCAAGCACCCCTCACCTACGACCAGGCCGGCGTCAACTACGACCTGATCGACCCGCTGAAGATCACCGCCCAGCGCGCCGCCGCCGCCACCGCCTCCCACCTCGCCGGCCACGGCTTCAGCGAAGTGAAGGCCTCGCGCGGCGAGTCGGCCTATGTCGTGGACGTGGGGCCGTTCTACATCGCCTCCATCGTCGAATGCCTGGGCACCAAGACCCTCGTGGCCGACGAGATGGCCAAGCTGACCGGCAAGAGCTTCTTCGCCGGCATCGCCCAGGACACCATCGCGATGGCCGTGAATGACCTCATCACCGTCGGCGCGACGCCGCTGGTCGTGCAGGCCTACTGGGCCGCGGGCGGCAGCGACTGGTTCGGCGACGCCCAGCGTGCGCAGGCCCTCGTGGCCGGCTGGAAGGCCGCCTGCGACACCTGCCAGGTCGCCTGGGGCGGCGGCGAGACACCGGCGCTCGCGGGCATCGTCGAGGACGGCCGCATCGACCTGGCCGCGTCCTGCACCGGCCTCATCAACCCCAAGGAACGCCTGTCCGTCGGCGACAAACTCGGCGCCGGTGACGCCATCGTGCTGCTGGCCTCCAGCGGCATCCACGCCAACGGCCTGAGCCTGGCGCGCAAGCTGGCCGAGCGCCTGCCCCAGGGCTACCTGACCGAGATCGAGCCGGGCGTGACGTATGGCGAAGCCCTGCTGGCGCCGACCGCGCTGTACTCGCCGGTGACAGAGGCGCTGTGGAAGGCCGGCATCGCACCGCACTACTGCGCCAACATCACCGGCCACGGCTGGCGCAAGCTGCTGCGCCACCCGAGCGCGCTGACCTACCGAATCCACACCGTCCCGCCCACGACGCCGGTGCTGGCCTTCATCCAGAAGGAAGCCGGCCAGGACGATCGCGAGGCCTATTCGACGCTGAACATGGGCGCCGGCTTTGCCATCTTCGTCAAGGCCGAGGATGCCGAGCGCACCGCGCAGGTGGCACGCGACTGCGGCGTTGAAGCCTGGGTGGCCGGCACCGTCGAGGCGGGCGAGAAGCAACTGCTGATCGAGCCGCTGGGCATCCGTTTCAGCGAAGACGACTTGGCCTTGCGCTGAAATGTCCGGCTCGCACGTCCTGCGGGCCGAGCGCCGGGCCGCTCCCAAGCCGGCCCGCCATGGCGATGTGCTTGCCGGTCAATCCGGCAAGCATCGCCGTCCCCTCGGGGGACCGACCGGGATCACCCGCGTTCAGCGCGGCGAGACCGGGCGAGGGGCTTAAATGACGTGGTTCTACACGCAGATGGTCCAGTGGCACGTGCTGCTGGCCTGGTGCAGTGTGGCGCTGTTCTTCACGCGTGGTCTGCTGTTCCAGTTCGGCACGCCGCGCCTGCAGGAGATCGCCAAAGACGCGCGGCTGATGGTGCTCGTCTTCGGCGTCAACGCCTGCCTGGTCGTCACGGGCCTGAGCCTGTGGGGCTCCATCGGCTACCACCCGGTGCGTGACAGCTGGCTGGGCATCAAGCTGGTCGCGCTGGTCGGCTACATGGCCTGCGGCCACTGGGCGATGACCCAGGCACGCCTGCATCTGCTGGGGTATTTCACGGCACTTGCGCTGCTGGGCCTTGCGATGGACCTGTCCTACAGCCGCAGCTTCCTGGGCGGTTAGAATCACGCTCGACGGGCCTCCCCGCATGGAAGCGCGCCCAACCGGGTCAGGTGGGGAACCAAGCAGCCCTAAGCGTTGCAACCAGTGCCGGGGGTAAGGCTCGTCACCCTCCCCTCACTACAGGCCACCGGCCGGTCGCGGGATCGCTCCCGAGCCGGCCCGCCTGGCGATGTGCTCGGGGCTCAATGCCCTCACCACCGCCTTCGCCTGGGGACCGGCCACGGTACTGCTTGGACGCGGCGCCTTACCCGCCCGGTGATTTCGGGATGTCGGTCGAGCGCACCGTCAGCGTCTTCAGCTGGCCACCGCCTCCCACGCTGCCTTCCACCACGCCTTCACGCACGCGGCGTTCGCACAGCGCGCGGTCTTCGCCGTTCTGTGCTTCGCAGCGCTTGAGCGCGTTGGCTGCCCATTGCTCGGACCGGTCACCCGGCGAGACCAGCTTGCCCTGCCGCGCCTGCGCATAGGCGGCACCGGCTTCACGCAGGCAGACGTTGCGCGGCTGGTTGGACTTGCCGGTCATGCAGTCGGCCTTCTCACGCTCGTACTGCAGGCGCAGCGGGTCGACATTCTTGGCGGCCGGGGCCGCCTGGGCGCTGCTCAAGGCGAGCAAGGCGGTGCCAAGCAAGGCGGCAATGCGACATCGATGGCTGTTCATGGCGATCTCCTTCATGGATGCGGCTTCAGCCGCGGGCCCGGACAGGCTGGTTGTCGTTCGAGATGTAGACCTCGACGCGGCGGTTCATTGCGCGGTCTGACGTGCTCGAGTTGCTGGCCACCGGATATTGCTCGCCGTAGCCGCGCGTCTCGACGCGGGCGAGGTCGACACCACGGGCGCGCAGCGCTTCGGCCACCGCCTGCGAGCGTCGCTGCGAGAGCGTCAGGTTGGCCTGGTCGCTGCCGACGCTGTCGGTGAAGCCCTCGATCAGCACACGGCGGTCGGGGTGCTGGTTCAGGTAGTTGGCGAGCTTGCCGATGGCGTTCTGCGCGGCGGGCTTGATCTCGGCGCGGCCAAACTCGAACAGCACGTCACCCAGCGTGACCAGCATGCCGCGGTCGGTCTGGCGGGCCTGCAGATCGGCCAGTTCCCTTTGCAACGCGGCGGCCTGGGCCTGCGCTTGCGCAGCGTCGGCCTGGGCGGCGGAGGCCTGCGCGCGTGCCGCGTTGGCATCGGCGCTGGCATTGGCGGCCTGGGCCTGGGCGGAGCTCGCGCGTGCTGCGGCAGCATCAGCGCGGGCGCGTTCGCGGTCCGCCTCGGCGGCCTTGATGGCGTCCTCATCCGTCTGCGCCTTGGCCAGGGCCAGCGCGGTGCGTGCCTGCGTCGATGCGATGTAGGCGGCCGAGTCGATGTCGGCGGGGGACTCGCGCTTGGCGCTCAGCTCTTCGGCGCGTCGCAGCGAGTCCGCGGCTTTCTTCACTTCGAGCGAGGCGTACTTCAGCGCGCCGGGGTCGGCCTCGGCGCTGCGCACGGTGGCGCGCGCCTGCTGCAACGCGGGCGTGACAGTGGGCGCGCTGGCGCAGCCCGCCATCAGGGCAGCGGCGGCAGCAAGCGCGGTCAGGGAGGAGGCGATTCGGATGGAAGGCATGGCAGTCGGTCCTTTCGATCGAGGATCAGGAACGGTTCAGCTGGGTCTGCAGCTGCTGGATGCTCTGGCGCACCTCGGCCAGCGCGCGGCTGGAGCGCGCCGAGCGCGCGGTCGCCTGAGCCAGCGCCGCGTCGGCGGCCGCTTCGTCGGCCAGCTGGCGCGCCTGCACGTAGTCCTTGCGGGCCATGGCCTGGTTGGCGCGGGTCAGCTTGTCGCGCGCCGTGGCCAATTCGGCCGGCGCCTCTGCGGCGTTGCCGGTGGCCTGGTCGACGGCGGAGTTGGCCACGGCCATCTGCTCCTTGGGCGCATCCGGCGAGGCACATGCCGCCAGGGCCAAGGCAGCGGCGATGGAAAGGACGGTCCTGCCGTTGAACGAATCAGAATTCATACGAACTCCTGTGGTTTGGTGGGCCTCGACGGCGCAGGGGCGCCACGGCGAGCCCGGGTTTATTCAGGATGCCAAACCAGTATTCGCCACGGGGGTCGCAAGCCCAGTCGGAGGGCCGGTGCGGCTGCGGTCAGCGTGCCGCCTCAACGGTTGTCGGAGACGCCCTACACCCTGCAGCGGCGTGCTCGCCGGGTCAGCCGGCGGCCTGGCGGAAGGCCATCACGGCCTGGTTGCGCAGCGTGCGCAGCAGCGAAAGCTGCCTGTCGTCGAGCTGCACGGCGCCGGCCTCGGCGTGGTCGGCGTATATGAGGCCGAGCGGCGCGCCCTTGAGCATCAGCGGCAGCAGCAGGAAGCTGCGCGCCTGCATCTCGCCCTTGAACCATGCCGGCAGCCGCGCGGTGATGTTGGCGGCGCGGGCGTCCTGGATCAGCGTGTCGGCGCCCTTCAGGCAGACGGCCGCGAGCAGGTCGGGCGGCTGGCCGGTCAGGTCCACGCGCAGCAGCGGCGCGAGGCGCTCGATGTCGTCGCCCACGCCCAGGCGGCCGGTCAACGTCTGGCCGCGCGCGTCGCGCAGGCAGAAGATGACGCGGCGCAGGCCCAGCGCGCGGTAGATGGTCTCGAGGATCATGCGCAGCACGGCGTTGAGCTGGAAGCTGTTGACCATCGCGTCGGTGATCTCCTGGATGCCGGCGGCCAGCAACTCGCTGGCCTGTGCCGCGTTGGGCGGCGCGCCGGCTTCGGTGCGTTCCAGCACCTGTGTGGGCGCCAGCTCGTGCGCCGTCAGCGAGTCGTGCACCGACGGTGTCAGCGGCGCCAGCAGGCGCTGGGCGCGCGAGTTCTGCGGCAGATTCAGGTCCAGCGCGACCGTCATCTGGGCGAGATGCTGGCGCGCGGTGTCGGCGGCCTGCTCGAAGGTCTCGGCCGAAACGCCCAGCGCCCGCGCATGCCGCTGCGCCAGCGCGCGCACCTTGGCATGGGCCTGCTCGGGCGGCGTATGCAGGATGAGGTCGGCCATGTCGTTGCTCGCGCGGGCCAGCCAGCGCTGGCGCTCGGCGCCGTCCTCGATGCGCTTGGGCGGCGCCTCGCCGACGGGGCGGCGCATGGCGCGCTGCAGGCTTTCCGGCAGGCCCCATTGGCGCGCAACGCCCAGGCCCAGCGCCTCGTAACTCATGCCCAGCACCTGCGCCGAGGCAGCCGCCTCGCTCAGCGGCGGCGGGCCGTCCTCGACCACGCTGGCCAGGCGCCGCACAGCCTCGGCTTCCTCGGGGAAGTAGAACTCGGTCAGCGTGCGGCCGAGGTGGTGCAGCATCGCGCCGAGGAACGCCTCCTCGGCGTCGCGCGCATTCGCGCACAGCTCGCGCGCCAGCGACGCCGCCATCAGCGAGCGCAGGAAATCCTCGCGCAGCCGCTGGGCATGGCCCTTGTTCTCCATGCGCTCCAGCAGCACCAGCGACAGCGCGAGGTTGCGGATGCCGGCAAAGCCGATCAGCGCCACCGCGCGCGAGATGGTGCTGATGCCACCCCCGCCGGCATGCCGGTAGGCGGCGGTGTTGACCAGGCGCAGCAGCTTCTGCGTCAGCGCCACGTCCTTCAGGATCTCGTTGGACAGGCTGGCCAGGCTCTCGTTCTCGGAGTGCGTCAGGCGCTGGATGCGGCCGATGGCGTCGGACAGCGCCGGGAAGTCGCTCTTGTGGCGCATGCGGCGCAGCAGGAAGTCCAGCACCGGCGCGTCCTGCGCCTGCGCATCGGGCAACGCGACAGGGCGCAGCCAGGCGGCCAGCGCGTCGCGCATGAGCACGGCGCTGGGCCAGCGGGCGGCAGGCTCGCGGGCCAGGCCGCGCTGCACGATGGCGCGCAGCGCGTCGTCGACGGACGCGTCCAGGCCCGAGGGCAACACCAAGTCGGTCGTCTGCACTCGCTGGACGGCGCGCCAGGGGTCGGGGTCGTGGTTCAGGCGCTGGCCGGACAGCATCTCCGCCAGCATGACGGCGGCGGCGAACACGTCCATCTGCGGATGCGCCGGCGCGCCGCGGGCGGCCTCGGGCGAGATGTAGCCGGGCGTGCCGACGATGCGCTCCGGCGCCTGGCTGCCGGGCGACACGCGCGCGGCGATGCCGAAGTCCATCACACGGGCCCGGCCGCGGGCGTCGAGCAGGATGTTGCTGGGCTTGAGGTCGCGGTGCACCAGGCCCGCGGCATGCGCGGCGACGAGCCCGTCGAGCACGTTCAGCATCAGCGTCACCGCCTCGGCCGCGGTCGGCTTCGGGGCGGCACGCAGGCGCTGGCTCAACGTGCCGCCGCTGACGTACTCGAAGACGAGATAGGAGTGGCCGCCCTGCGTGTCGGCCTCGAAGACCGGCACGATGTTCGGGTGGGTCAGCCGGCTGACGGCGCGGGCTTCGTGCAGCCATTCGTCGACGCTGCCGGGTTCGGCCGCGGCCTTCAGCAGCTTGACGGCGACTTCGCGGTCCAGCAGCGGGTCATGGGCCAGCCAGACGGTCGCCTGCGCGCCCTCGCCGAGGCGCTGGAGCAGGCGGAAGCGGCCGAGCTGGGGAGGCAGGTCTTCGGCCATGGTCAGGAACCACTGCGTCCGGAAAGGCGCTCGCGCAGCGAGCCGGGCGAGGTGGGCGCCGCATCGGTGCGTTCTGGCGCGGTCGCCGGCCGCTGGGCGCCCGGGTTGAGCGCCTCCGTGACGTCGCGCAGGCCGATGCCCAGCGCCTTGGCATAACGCCGCGTCGCGGCCTCGACGCCCTGGCGGCGTTTGGCTTCGGGCAGCGCCAGCGCGTCGATGAGCTCGTTGGCCAGGCTGCAGGTCAGGCGGATGGCATCCGCGTCGCTGCGCGCGGCATGCACGACGGCGTCCAGAGGCTGGCGGCGGATCATCTGCAGTAGCTCGTCGCCCAGGCCCCAGTGGCGTGCCACGGCCGCGCCCAGCGCGTCGAGGTCGCAGCCCAGCACCGCGTAGGCAGCCGCCTGCTCGCTCATCGCGGCGGGGTTGGGCAGCTCCTCGGTGGGTTCAGGCGGCAGCATCAGCTGGCGGATCTGCTGCGCGTCGTCAGGGAAGTGGTACTGCAGCAGCAGCCGGCCGAGGTTCTGCATCACCGTGATGAGCTGCACGACCTCGGCGTCATAGCCCGCGGGGCGCAGCGCCTGCGCGACCTGGCCCGCCTTGGTCACGCGCGCCATCAGCTGTCGCAGCATCTCGGCCGCCATGGGCTGCAGCGGCCCGGGCCAGGGCTTGAGCCCGTTGGCAGCCAGCTGCACGCCATCCAGGCCCAGCATCTGGATGGCACGCTGCATGTTCAGCACGGTCCCGCCGCCATCCGCGGAATGATGGCCGCTCTGCCGCAGCGCGTTGTTGACGCGGCGCACCAGCTCCAGGCTGAGGGCCATGTCCTTGAGCACCAGCTCCGACAGCGCACTGGCATGCTGGGCTTCCAGGCCGGAGCCGGCCGTGAAGCGGTGGATGCCGGTCGCCATGGTCGGCAGGTGGCCGATGCGCTGCAGCTTGTCCAGCAGCAGCACGATGGGGCCGCCGTCGTCCTGGGAAGCGGCCTGGCGCCAGCCGTCCAGCGCGCGCAGGAAGCTGCGCGCGAGGTGATAGCGCTGGCGGGCCTGGCGATCGGTGGCGCGGTTGCAAATGGCGCGCAGCGGGTCGGCGATGGGGTGTGGCGTCTCCCACCCCAGGCGCACGATCTCGCGGCCGATGGGTTGCATCTGCTGCACGACGGCCTGCAGGTCGCTCTCGTCCAGCACCAGCCTGCCGCTGAGGACGCGGTTGAGGAGCAGTCCGACGCACAGCACGTCCTCTTCGGCCGATTCGCGCACCGCGCGGCGTGTCACGGCGTTGTAGTCGACGGTGGCCGGGAAGACCTCCTGCGCCACTTCCAGGCCGATCAGCCGCACCTTGTCGCCCGCGTCGATGACGAGGCTGGTGGCCTGCAGGTCGCGGTGGGCATGGCCGGCCTCGTGCGCGAAGGCCAGGCCTTCGAGCAGCTGGGCCACCCAGCCGGCGGCGTCCAGCGGCAGCGGCGCGGGCTGGCGCGCCAGGCGCTCGTCCAGCGTCTCGCCGAGGCTGCGGTCATAGGCCACGTACGGCCAGCTTTCGACCTGGCCGACCTCGAACACCGGCGCAAGGTTGGGATGCTGCACCCGCGCGCCGGCCTGCGCCATGCGCAGCCAGTGCTCCAGCGCCGGCGCGCTGTTGGGCTTGTCGCGCGGCATGCACAGCATCAGCTCCTGGCCATGGCGCGCATCGAAAACGCGCCAGATCAGGCTGCGTGCGCTCTTGGACAGCAGCGAGCGCAGCTCGAAGCGGCCGAAGCTTCTCAGCGGCGTGGCGGTGGGCGGGGTTTCGGGCACGGTGCGGGCGAGGTCGGCGCAGTTACAGATGTAATCCGCATTGGACTCCACGCCGGCACCCCGCAAAGGGCGGTGCAGACCCTTAATTGCGAGGGATTTCGCCGCAATCCAGGTCTTGCGTGGAGCAGCTCACGGTCTGGCCGGTGTCAGCCGGGCCGGTTGGCCCTGGACGGCTTCAACCCGTCAGCTGACTCCACACTTTGTCGAGCCGCTTCACGCTCACCGGCTGCGGCGTGCGCAGCTCCTGGGCGAACAGGCTGACCCGCAACTCCTCGAGCTGCCACCGGAAGTCGTCCAGCCGGGCATCCCGCACCCCCTTGAGCTCGGCCAGCCGGCGTGTGTAACGCTGCTCCAGCGGCCTGATCTCGCCCATCAGCTTGGCGTCGCGGGCCGGGTCGGCGCGCAGCTTGTCCAGCCGCGCGGTGACGGCCTTCAGGTAGCGCGGCAGGTGTTGCAACTGGGCCCAGGGCGTGTCGAGCGCGAAGCGCTTGGGCACCAGGCGTTGCAGCTGCGCGGCGATGTCGTCGGACACGTCCTTGGCCGGGCGCGCGTCCTTCAGCTTGCGGGTCGCATGCGCCAGTTCCTGCAGCACGGCGTGCACCGCACGGGCCACCTCCTGCGCGATGAGGTTGAGCCGGCTGCGGCCTTCCTCGATGCGCTTCCTGAAGGAGATCGGGTCGGTCGGCAGCGGGTCGCCCAGGAAGGCACGCTCCAGGGCCACGCCGATGATCTGGTCGCGCAGGTCCTCGGCCGTGCCCAGCGCCATGAACAGCACCGACATGCGCTGCAGGTCGGGGATGTTCTTCTCCAGGAACTTGAGCGGCTCCTTGAGCTGCAACGCGATCAGCCGGCGCAGGCCGGCGCGGTGCTTGGCGGCGGCCACCTCGGGCTCGTCGAACACCTCGATCTCGACATGCGCGCCCTTGTCGATCAGCGCGGGGAAGCCGATCAGCGTCTGGCCGCCCTTGCGCACTTCCAGCAGCTCGGGCAGTTCGCCGAAGGTCCAGTCGGTGTAGGCCTGGCTGGCGTCGCGCGCCGGCTCGGGCTTCTTGACGACCTCGGCCCGCACACCCTTCCCTGCCACCGGCGCGGGTCCCGGCTGGGGTGCTTCGGCGGCCGGCAGCTTCAGCGCCGAGTCATTGGCAGTTGGCAGCCTGAGGGCTGCCAAGGCCTGGAAGGCCGAGCGCGCCTGCCCGCCCAGCTCCGCCTTCAGTGCCGCGAGCTGCCGGCCCTGGCCCAGCTGGCGGCCATGCTCGTCGACGACGCGGAAGTTCATGAACAGGTGCGGCGGCAGCTGCTCCAGCTTGAAGTCGTTGCGCTGCACGGCAAGCTGGCTGCGGTCCTTCACGGCCCTGAGCAGCGTGTCCACCAGCCCCCCCTGGCAGAACGGCTGCAGCTCGACGAACTCGGCGACGAAGTCCGGCAGCGGCGTCAGCCGGGCGCGCGGCTTCTGGTGCAGGCTCTTCAGCAGCGCCGTCACCTTGGCCGCCAGCATGCCGGGCACCAGCCACTCGGCGCGTTCCTCGCTGACCTGGTTGAGCGCAAAGATCGGCACGGTCACCGTCAGGCCGTCGCGCGCGTCGCCGGGCTGGTGCAGGTAGGTCGCAGCGCAGTCCACGCCGCCCAGGCGGATGACCTTGGGAAAGGCCTCGCTGGTGACGCCCGACGCCTCGTGGCGCATCAGCTCGTCCTGGCTGAGCTGCAGCAACTTGTCGTCGCTCTTGCTGGCCTCGCGCCACCACTTCAACAACGTGGCGCCGGAGAACACGTGCGCCGGCAGCTTGTCGTCGTAGAAGGCGTAGATCAGCTCGTCGTCCACCAGCACGTCCTGGCGGCGCGACTTGTGCTCCAGCGCCTCGACCTTGGCGATCTGGCGGCGGTTGTGGCCGATGAAGGGCAGCTGTCTGACGAGGTCTTCCGGCAGCTCGTCGTCGACCAGGCCCTCGCGGATGAAGATCTCGCGCGCCGCCTTCGGGTCCACGCGACCGAAGTTCACGCGCTTGTTGCTGTACAGCACGATGCCGTACAGCGTCGCGCGCTCCAGCGCCACGACCTCGGCGGCCTTCTTCTCCCAGTGCGGCTCCAGCAGCTGGGTCTTGATCAGGTGGCCGGCGATCGGCGGCAGCCACTGCGGCTCGATGTTGGCGATGCCGCGGCCGTACAGGCGCGAGGTGTCCACCAGCTCGGCCGCGACGATCCAGCGGCCCGGCTTCTTGCTCAGGTGTGCGCCGGGGTGGCGGTAGAACTTGATGCCGCGCGCGCCGAGGTACCAGTCCTCGTCGTCGCTCTTCTGGCCAATGTTGCCCAGCAGGCCGGCGAGCATGGAGAGGTGGATCTGCTCGTAGGTCGCGTCGCTCTGGTTCAGACGCCAGCCCAGCTCCGCCACCACCGTGTGCAGCTGCGAATGCACGTCGCGCCACTCGCGCACGCGGCGAGGGCTGACGAAGTTCTCACGCAGCAACTGCTCGTGCTTGCGGCTCGAAATCTTGTGTTCACCGTCACCGCCCCGGCTCTCGCCCAGCCACTTCCACAGCTTCAGGTAGCCCATGAACTCCGACTTCTCGTCGTCGAACTTCTTGTGCTTTTCGTCGGCGGCCTGTGCCTGCTCCTGCGGGCGGTCGCGCACGTCCTGGCCGCTCAGCGCCGATGCGATCACCAGCACCTCCGTCAGCGCGTCGCGAGTGCGCGCCTCCAGGATCATGCGGCCCACGCGCGGGTCCAGCGGCAGCCGCGACAGCTCGCGGCCCAACGGTGTCAGTTCGTTGTTGTCGTCGGTCGCGCCAAGCTCGGCCAGCAGCTGGTAGCCATCGGCGATCGCCTTGGGCCGGGGCGGCTCCAGGAAGGGAAAGCGCTCGACCTCGCCCAGGTGCAGCGCCTTCATGCGCAGGATCACACCCGCCAGCGACGACCGCAGGATCTCCGGGTCGGTGAACTTCGGGCGCTCGTTGAATTCCTTCTCGCTGAACAGGCGTATGCAGATGCCGTTGCTGACCCGCCCGCAGCGGCCCGCGCGCTGGTTGGACGCCGCCTGGCTGACGTTCTCGATCAGCAGCTGCTCGACCTTGTTGCGGTAGCTGTAGCGCTTCACGCGCGCCAGGCCGGGGTCGATGACGTAGCGGATGCCCGGCACCGTCAGCGACGTCTCGGCCACGTTGGTCGCCAGCACGATGCGGCGCTGGCCATGCGGCTCGAACACCTTGTCCTGCTCGGCCTGCGACAGCCGCGCGAACAGCGGCAGCACCTCCACGCCGGGTGGGTGGTGCTTGCGCAGCGCCTCGGCCGCCTCGCGGATCTCCCGTTCGCCAGGCAGGAAGACCAGCACGTCCCCGCCACCCTCGCGCCACAGCTCGTCCACCGCGTCGGTGATGGCGTTGTTCAGGTCGTACTCGCGGCTTTCCTCGAAGGGCCGGTAGCGCTGCTCGACCGGGTACAGCCGGCCGCTCACCATCAGCACCGGCGCCGGGCCCTTGGCCGACTCGAAGTGCTTGGCGAAGCGGTCCGCGTCGATGGTGGCCGACGTGACGACGATCTTCAGATCGGGCCGGCGCGGCAGCAGCTCGCGCAGATAGCCGAGGAGGAAGTCGATGTTGAGGCTGCGCTCGTGGGCCTCGTCGATGATGATGGTGTCGTAGGCGCGCAGCAGCGGGTCGCTCTGCGTCTCGGCCAGCAGGATGCCGTCCGTCATCAGCTTGACCGACGCGGTCTTGGCCAGCCGGTCCTGGAAGCGAACCTTGTAGCCCACCACATCACCCAGCGGCGTCTTCAGCTCCTCGGCGATGCGCTTGGCCACGCTGCTGGCGGCGATGCGCCGGGGCTGCGTGTGACCGATCAGCCCGCCGCCATTGACGCGGCCACGGCCCATCGCCAGCGCGATCTTGGGCAGCTGGGTGGTCTTGCCGGAGCCGGTCTCGCCGCAGACGATGACGACCTGATGCTCGGCCATCGCCTGCATGATTTCGTCACGGCGCGACGAGACCGGCAGCGATTCCGGAAAGGAAATGGAAAGAGCCGGCTGAACCGGCCGGCTCTCAAGGGATTCGGAATTCATTGGGGCTGGATTGTCCCGCAGCCATGGACAATCCGTTCCATGACCGGCCTCGTCTTCCCACACACCTTCGTGCCCTGGTTCCGCTCGGTGGCGCCGTACATCCACGCCTACCGGGGCGAGACCTTCGTCGTCGGCATGCCGGGCGAGCTGGTTGCCGCCGGCAAGCTGAACGCCTTCGTGCAGGACCTGGCCATCCTGCACGCGATGGGCATCAAGATCGTGCTGGTCCACGGCTTCCGCCCGCAAGTCAACGAGCAGCTCATCGCCAAGGGCCAGACGCCCCGCTACAGCCATGGCCGTCGCATCACCGATGCCGTCGCACTCGACTGCGCCCAGGAAGCCGCCGGCCAGCTGCGCTTCGAGATCGAGGCCGCGTTCAGCCAGGGCCTGCCCAACACGCCGATGGCCAACGCGACGGTGCGCGTGTTCTCCGGCAACTTCTTGACCGCCCGCCCGGTCGGCATCGTCGACGGTGTGGACTTCCAGCACTCGGGCCTGGTGCGCAAGGTCGATGCGGCCGCCATCCAGCGCGCCATCGACATCGGCGCCATCGTGCTGCTGTCGCCCTTCGGCTTCTCCCCCACCGGCGAGGCCTTCAACCTGAGCATGGAAGACGTCGCCACGTCGACCGCCATCGCGCTGCAGGCCGACAAGCTGCTGTTCGTCTGCGAAGTGCCCGGCGTGCCCGAAGACCCGACCGACCCGGAAAGCCCCATCGACACCGAGCTGGCGCTGGCAGACGCCGACCGCATGCTCGCCAAGGCGGGCCCGGCGCCCGAGCCGACCGACGTGGCCTTCTACCTGCGCCACTGCGCCGAAGCCTGCCGCGCCGGCGTCGAGCGCACGCACATCATCCCGTTCGCGGTCGACGGCGCGCTGCTGCAGGAGGTCTACACCCACGACGGCATCGGCACCATGGTCGTCGACGAGAAGCTGGAGAGCCTGCGCGAGGCCAGCTCGGACGACGTGGCCGGCATCATCCAGCTCATCGAGCCCTTCGAGCGCGACGGCACGCTGGTCAAGCGCAGCCGCACCGAGATCGAACGCGACATCGAGGCTTACACGGTCATCGAACACGACGGCGTCATCTTCGGCTGCGTGGCCCTGTACCCGTATGTCGAGGCCCGCACTGCCGAAATGGCGGCGCTGACCGTCTCCGCGGAGGTGCAGGGCCAGGGCGATGGCGACCGGCTTCTGAAGAGAATCGAACAACGCGCCAAGGCCATGGGGCTGGACAGCATCTTCGTGCTGACGACGCGCACCATGCACTGGTTCATCAAGCGCGGTTTCCAGCAGGTCGACCCGGAATGGCTGCCGGAGGAACGCAAGCGCAAATACAACTGGGACCGCCGCTCGCAAGTGCTGGTCAAGAGATTCAATTGAGCCGATACCCCCGCCGCGCTAAAGTGCCGGCCGATTTTTCGTTTTTGTGATCCAGGAGAGCCGTCATGCCCCGCATCGTCCAATGCGCCTATCTGAAGAAGGAAGCCGAAGGGCTGGACTTCCCCCCCTACCCGGTGCATACCGAACTCGGCAAACGAGTCTGGGAAAACGTCAGCAAGGAAGCCTGGGCTGCCTGGATGAAGCACCAAACCATGCTGGTCAACGAAAACCGCCTCAACCTCGCCGACCAGCGCGCCCGCCAATACCTGATGCGCCAGGCCGAACAGTTTTTCTTCGGCACGGGTGCCGAAGCGGTGGCGGGCTACGTCCCGCCGGCGAACTGAGCGGAGCTCGGTGAAAAACTTGGGGAGCGCTCATTTGCGCACAGCGCAAGTGATGCGATCACAACAATTCTTCTTCGGCACCAGCGCCGAAGCGGTGGCGGGCTACGCCCCACCACCGGCCTGAAATAACGCCGCCGCCAGCACGTTTCGCGCTGAATACTGCAAGGGCCGGGACGTGCGTCGCCGGCCCTTGCAGTATCTGCACGCCGCAGCGCGCCGTGCGCCGGGCAAGCGCGAAGGCAGCGGGCCGAATAGTCAAATGGCCGCAGCCCAAAGGAAACTCGTCGCAGCCGGCCAACGAAAACTCTTGCATTTACCCCCTCCGTCGCGATTTAATTCAGCCACGGAGATATTCGAGGCATCCCGCCCGAAGCCTCCAAGGCCGCGGCGGCAATGCCGCGCGTCTCCCAGCTCAAATCGCACGAGGAATCGCAGCATGTCCAATCTCAAGGAACTTCTGGCCCAACGCGCCGCGCTGGATGAACAGATCAATCAAACCAAGGAGAGGGAACGCAGCGAGGCCATTGCCAAGGTCAAAACCCTGATGAGCGAATATGGCCTGTCGGTCGCCGACCTCAGCGTGCGCACACCCAAGCCGGCCAAGGTCTCCAAGGTTGCTGCCAAGTATCGCAACCAGGCCACCGGTGAAACCTGGAGCGGCCGCGGCCTGCAACCCAAATGGCTGAAGGCGGCGATCGCCGGCGGTGCCAAGCTGACCGATTTCTCGGTCTAATCCTTCCGCTCAAATCGGCGCGCGTTTCGGCGGGCGCCCCCCACAAATCAGGGCCATCTTCGGGATGGCCCCTTTCGTTTCTGGCGAGGCCGCCGCCTAAACTCGGCCGCATGCCTTTCGTCATGCCGTCCGAACCGCTCGCCGCCGAGTTTTGCGGGGATCGGGTTGCGCGCAAGGGAGACGAAATTCCGGCCGTGGCGACCCGCTTCGCCCGTCCGCCGCAGCCGTGCCGCGTGTCGTTCAATGCACACGGGCTCGGCTGAGCGATGGATCTGCACTCCAGCATCGGCGACACGCCGGAAGCCCGCACCTCCACCAGCCTGGTCGCCGGTCCGCCGCCGTCGACAACGCTGCCGCCCGGCCCGCGGCGCATCCGGCACCGCCAGCAGTGGCGCCGGCTGCGCCGTGTCGGCCTGGGGGCGCTGGCTGGGCTTGGCAGTGGGCTGGTCGCCGCCTGGACGCTGGCGGCCGACGCCCTGCCGCCCACATGGCGGCTGCCCCAACCCCTTAGCGCGGCGCCGGCGACCGATCTGTTCGTTCCGCTGCTGCTGGCCGCCCTGGGCCTGCTCGCGTTGTGGCGGCTCAGCACCTGGGTGCTGCCGCTCGTCATGGCCGGCATGCTGCTGGGCTGCGGGATCGCGCTGGTGGTCGACGCCCGCCTCGGCGCACTGGATCTGCTGGCGTCCGCCCCGCTGCTGAGCGCCCTGGCGCTGCCGCTGCTGGGCGGCGTGCTGAATCGCGGCCTGCTGCGCCGCCTCGCATTGAGCGGGCGGCTCGCCAACCGGCGCGAGATCGCCGGCTTCGCCCTGCTTGCCGGCCTGGTGGCGCCGTTGCTCGCCGGCCTGAGCGCGTTCGCCGTTCTGCTGGCCATCGGCTCCACCCCGGCCGGTGCATGGGCCGGCGCGCTGGGGCTGGCCGGCGCCTGGGCCCTGGGCCTGGTCAGCGCCGGCACCGCCTTGCAAGCCAGCTCGCAGCGCCCACGCCGCGGCGAGCGCTGGGCCGCCCGCATGCTGGCGGTGGCGGCCCTGGCAGCCCAGGCGGGCCTGACCTGGATGCCAGACGCCGCGGCCGCGCTGCTGGCGCCGCACCTGTTGCTCTGCCTTCACGCGCTGCAAGCCTCACCGCGCCACAACGCCCGCCTGGGCGTGGGCCTGCTGGCGCTGTGGGCGCTGTGCACGCCAGCCACGCTTCAGGGTTACGCCGTGGGTGCGCTGCTGGCGCTGCTGCCGCTGGCCGTCATCGCGCTGAGCCGCCATCGGCTGCGCGACCGCGACGGCTGGCGCAGCGCCGTCGACGCGCAAGGCCTGGCCCTGGCCGAGTGGCGCCTGCCCGAGGGCCGCATCCATGCCTCGGCCCGCTGGGTGGCACTGACGACGCCCATCGACCCGCATGCCGAAGCCGGCAGCGGCCCGCTGGACTGGCTGCGCTTGGCCCACCCGCGCGACCGCGAGGCCGCACGGCGCACGCTGCGCGAGTTCCTCGGCGCGCCGGGGCGCAGCCAGCTCGGCCTGTCGCTGCGCCTGGCGGCCGACGGCGGCGACTGGCGCTGGCACGAGCTGCAAGCCCATGTGCCGCAGCGCGACCGCAAGGGCCGCGCGCGTGTCCTCATCACGACGTTGGCCGACATCAGCTGGCGCCACATGGCCGAGGAACGCGAGCGCATGTCGGCCACGCTCTTCCAGCAGGCCATCGAGGGCCTGGCCGTGGTCGACGTGCAATGGCGCATCGTCGAGGTCAACCCGGCCTATTGCGAGATCCTGCACACGTCGCGCGAGAGCCTCATCGGCCGACTGGCCGCGCCGCTCAGCGTCGCCAACCTGCAGCGCAGCGGGCATGACCCGGCCGCGCTGCAGGCCGACGTCAATGCCGGCCTGGCCTGGAGCGGCGAGTTGCAGGCCGAACTGGAGGACGGCGGCCGCCACGTCTTCGCCGCCCGGCTCAGCCCCGTGCCGGAACCCGACGGCGCCGCCCCGCGCTGGCGGCTGCTGGGCATCACCGACCTGGGCGAGAGCCTGCGCCAGCAGGAGCTGCTGCGGCGCAGCCTGCGCTACGACGCCGCGACCGGCCTGCCCAACCGCGACGAGTTCATGCGCCAGATGCCCCATGCCCTCGGCGCCGCCAACCGCGATGGCTTCAAGCTGGTCGTCGCCGTCATCGACCTGGACGATTTCGCGCGCGTCAACGCCGAGCACGGCCAGCTCGTGGCCGATGCCGTGCTGCTGCAGCTCAGCGGCCGGCTGCAGGCCACGCTGCGCGGCGCCCGCGGCGCGTGGCCCGACACCGCCGACCACCTCGCCCGCCTGCACGGCGACGAGTTCGCCGTGCTGATGCGGGTGCAGACGCCTGCGGAGGCCCAGCGCGCGGTCGACCGCCTGCTGTCCGTGCTGTCCATGCCCGTGGCCGTGCGCGAGAGCCGCATCGGCGACGGCCTGGCGCTGGAGATCAGCGCCAGCATGGGCGCCACGCTCTACCCCCAGGACGACGCCGACCCGGAGACGCTGCTGCGCCATGCCGGCCACGCGCTCTACCGCGCCAAGCACGCCGGCCGCGGCCGCATCCAGTTCCACGACCCGACGCTGGACCAGCGCGACGAGGCCGGCCTGATCGCGCTGGCGCGCCTGCAGCAGGCCCTGGACGGCGATGAGCTGCTGCTGCATTACCAGCCGCAGATCGACCTGCGCACCGGTCAGGTCATGGGCGTGGAGGCCTTGCTGCGCTGGCAGCATCCCGAGCGCGGCCTGCTGGCGCCCGCGCACTTCCTGCCGCTGATCGAGAACAGCGGGCTGGCGGTGCAGATCGGCGACTGGGTCATCGAGCGCACGCTGGCGCAGGCCGCGGCGTGGCGGCGCGAGGGCCTCAACGGCGGCCGCGGGCTGCCGGTCAGCGTCAACGTCGGCGCGCGCCAGCTGAGCCGCCACGATTTCCCGCAACGCCTGCAGGAACTCATCCAGCGCCAGCCGCCCGAGATCGCGCACCTGCTGCACCTGGACGTGCTCGAAGCCGATGCGCTGGTCGAGACCGCCGCCACGCAGTCGTTGATCCAGCGCTGCCTGTTCCTCGGCGTCGGCATCGCGCTGGATGACTTCGGCGCCGGCTATTCGCGGCTGTCGTCGCTGAAGCGGCTGCAGGTCGACACCCTCAAGCTGGACCGCAGCTACGTGCAAGGCATGCTGGGCGACGCGCAGGATCTGTCGCTGGTCGAGAGCGTCATCGGCCTGGCCCGCAACATCGGCTGCGCCGTGCTGGCCAAGGGCGTCGAAAGCCGCGCCCACGCCCGCGAGCTGTTGCGCCTGGGCTGCCGCCTCGGCCAGGGCAACGGCATCGCCGCGGCCATGCACCCGATGGCCCTGCCGGGCTGGGCGGAAACCTTCGCCCACAGCGACTGGGTGGGCCAGTTGCGCAGCCCCTCACAGGCGCCTCTTTAAACTGCGCGGGTGATCCCACCCGGCTTTATCCATGACCTGCTCGCCCGCGTCGACATCGTCGAGGTGGTCGGCCGCCATGTCGAGCTGAAGAAGGCGGGCATCAACCACAAGGGGCTGTGCCCCTTCCACGGCGAGAAATCGCCCAGCTTCATCGTCAGCCCCAGCCGCCAGACCTACCACTGCTTCGGCTGCGGCGTGCACGGCAACGCCATCGGCTTCCTGATGGAGCACACCGCGGCGACCTTCGTGGAGGCGGTCGAGGACCTGGCCCAGCAGGTCGGCATGCAGGTGCCTCAAGACGAACGCAGCCCCGAGCAGCGCGAGCGCGCCAAGGCCGAGAAGCAAAAACAGCAGAGCCTGACCGACGTGCTGGCACGCGCGGCGGACTTCTACAAGGCCCAGCTGCGCAAATCACCGCGCGCGGTCGAGTACCTGAAGGGCCGCGGCCTGACGGGGCAGATCGCCGCCCGTTTCGGCCTGGGCTATGCACCGGAAGGCTGGCGGTCGCTGGCCAGCGGTTTCCCGTCCTACGACGACCCGCAGCTGGTCGAGTCGGGCCTGGTCATCACGCCCGACGTCGAGCCGGGCGAGGATGCGAAGCGATATGACCGCTTTCGCGACCGGATCATGTTCCCGATCCGCAACGTGCAGGGCGAGGTCATCGGCTTCGGCGGCCGCGTGCTCGACAAGGGCGAGCCCAAGTACCTGAACTCACCCGAGACACCGGTCTTCAGCAAGGGCCGGGAGCTGTACGGGCTGTTCGAGGGCCGCCAGGCGATGCGCCAGCGCGGCTATGCGCTGGTCGTCGAGGGCTACATGGACGTCGTCGCACTGGCCCAGCATGGCTTCGGCAATGCCGTCGCGACGCTGGGCACGGCCTGCACCGCCGAGCATGTGCACAAGCTGTTCCGCTTCACCGAATCGGTCGTCTTCAGCTTCGACGGCGATGCCGCCGGCCGCCGCGCCGCCGTGCGTGCGCTGGAAGCCGCCCTGCCCCATGCCACCGAGACGCGCACCGTCAAGTTCCTCTTCCTGCCGACCGAGCACGACCCGGACTCCTACGTCCGCGAGCTGGGCGCCGACGCCTTCGAGCGCTGCGTCGAAACCGCCGTGCCGCTGTCGCGCCAGCTGACCAACGTGGCCGCCGACGGCTGCGACCTCGGCACCCCGGAAGGCCGGGCTCGCATGCTCAACCAGGCCCGGCCGTTGTGGGCGCTGCTGCCCGAGGGCCTGCTGCGCCGCCAGCTGCTGGGCGAGATCGCGCGCCAGGGGCAATTGCCCGAGGCCGAACTGCAGTCGCTGTGGCTGGGCGAGCCCGCCGCCGCACCGGCCGCGGCTGCGCCCGCCGCACCCAAAGAGCGGCCGCGCTGGCAGCCCAAGGCCGAATGGAAGGGCAGCAAGGGCGACTGGAAAGGCAAGCGGCGCGACGAGGAGCCCCGCCCTGTCGGCCCGCGGGCGGCGCCGTCGACGCCCACCGACAATGCCGTGCGCCTGCTGCTTCAGCACAACGAGCTGTGGGAAACGCTCACCGACGAGGATCGGGGCTTGTTGCACGAATTGCCCGGCGTGCACGGCGAACTGGTCCACTGGCTGGAACGCCAGCTGACCCATCACGGCGTGACGCCCTGGGCCGCAGTGGAAGCCGGGCTGGCCGCGGCAGGGCTGGCCGGCGCCGCTGCGCAGGTCATGCGCTCGGCCCGCGAGCTGGGCGCCGAGGCCGACCCCGCCCAGGAGCTTGCCGCGCTGCTGGTGAATCTTTGGATCGCCCAGATCGAGGCCGAGATCGCGGCGCTTCTGGCCCAGTCGCCGCTGAACGATGCCGATTTGCTCCGCTACCGCCAGCTGCGCACCCGGGCCGACGCCCTCAAGGGACGACCGGGCGCCAAAGCAGCCTGAAGGGATTTCCTGAAGCCGATTTTTGACCTCTCGATGAAACTGGCAGATAATCTGCCGTTTTCCGCGCGCGTCAACAAGAGTGACGGCAGAGAGATGCCGGACCCGGCCACCCAGCGACACTGGGCAACTCGTTCAAGAGTTTTGATGGCCAAAACATCCGCCAGCTCTGCATACCAAACGATCACGCCAGCTTGTTCGCGCCACGCCAGGGTCCCTCGCTCGAATTTGGAGTGATACCCGGTGACGAAAGCCACCGCCCCCAAGCCCCGCCGGTTTTTGCAATCGAGCCCGGGCTGGCCGCGGTGGCTGCTGCATTTCTGAATTGACCGCGCAAACCCTCGAAGGACCTGCATGACCGCCAAGAAGACCGCGACCGCGACCAAGGCAAGCCCCGCTCCGACCGAAGAGCTCAAGAAGAAGACCGCCGTGAAGGCTGCAGCCGAAGCGCCCGCCAAGACCGCCAAGGCGGCGGCCAAGCCGGCCGCGAAGACGGCCAAGGCGGCCGTGGCCGAGGACGACAAGCCCAAGCGCGGTCGCAAGCCCAAGGCCGAGACCGAGTCCAAGAAGGGCGGCAAGAAGGACGTCGAGGAAGACGTCGACCTGTCCGACGTCGACGCCGAACTGGAGGGCGAGGAGCCCGAAGTCGAGGAGGTGGCCGCGGTCGAAGAGGAAACCGTCAAGGCCAAGCCGCTGCGGATGAAGGTCAGCCGCGCCAAGGAGCGCGCACTGATGCGCGAGTTCGGCCTGGAAGAAACGGCGCTGACCGAAGAGGAAGCCCTCAAGCGCCGCACCGAGCTGAAGACCCTCATCAAGATGGGCAAGACGCGCGGTTTCCTGACGCACCAGGAAATCAACGACCACTTGCCCGAGAAGCTGGTCAGCGAGGAAATCCTCGAGGCCATCATCTCCATGCTCAACGACATGGGCATCGCGGTCTACGAGCAGGCGCCCGACGCCGCCACCCTGCTGATCCAGGGCAACACGACCGCCACGTCGACCGAGGAAGAAGCCGAAGAAGCCGCGGAAGCCGCGCTGTCGACGGTGGACTCGGAGTTCGGCCGCACGACCGACCCGGTGCGCATGTACATGCGCGAAATGGGCACCGTCGAGCTGCTGACGCGTGAAGGCGAAATCGAGATCGCCAAGCGCATCGAAGGTGGCCTGCAGGCCATGATGCTGGCGATCTCGGCCTCGCCGACGACCATCGCCCACATCCTTGAGTTCGCGACCAAGATCCGCGCCGGCGAGATGCAGATCTCCGACGTCGTCGACGGCTTCGTGGCCGAGGACGAGGCCGACGACTACGTGGCCGAGGAGGACTTCGACGAGTTCGACGAGGAAGACGACGACGACGGCAACGGCGGCTCCAAGGCGCTGACCAAGAAGCTCGAAGAGCTGAAGAACGCCGCGCTGGTGAAGCTTGACTCGATGTCCGCCGCCTTCGACAAGATGCGCAAGGCCTTCGAGAAGGAAGGCTACAAGTCGCCGGCCTACAACAAGGCCCAGCAGGCGATCAGCGCCGAGCTGATGACCATCCGCTTCACCGTCAAGACGATCGAGAAGCTGTGCGACATCCTGCGCAGCCAGGTGGACGACGTGCGCCGCTACGAGCGCGAGCTGCGCAAGATCGTGGTGGACAAGTGCGGCATGCCGCAGGAACACTTCATCAAGACCTTCCCGCCCAACGCGCTGAACCTGAAGTGGGCCGAGAAGGAAGTCGCCGCCGGCAAGCCGTACAGCGCCATCCTGGCGCGCAACCTGCCGCCCGTGCAGGAGCTGCAGCAGAAGCTGACCGACATCCAGGCCAAGGCCGTGGTGCCGCTGGACGACCTGAAGGACATCAACAAGAAGATGAACGAGGGCGAGAAGGCCTCTCGTGACGCGAAGAAGGAAATGATCGAGGCCAACCTGCGCCTCGTGATCTCCATCGCCAAGAAGTACACCAACCGCGGCCTGCAGTTCCTGGACCTGATCCAGGAAGGCAACATCGGCCTGATGAAGGCGGTGGACAAGTTCGAATACCGTCGCGGCTACAAGTTCTCGACCTATGCGACGTGGTGGATTCGCCAGGCCATCACGAGGAGCATTGCCGACCAGGCCCGCACCATCCGCATCCCGGTTCACATGATCGAGACGATCAACAAGATGAACCGCATCTCGCGCCAGCACTTGCAGGAGTTCGGCTTCGAGCCGGACGCGCCGACGCTGGCCGAGAAGATGGAGATCCCGGAAGACAAGATCCGCAAGATCATGAAGATCGCCAAGGAGCCGATCTCCATGGAGACGCCGATCGGCGACGACGACGACAGCCATCTGGGCGACTTCATCGAGGACACCAACAACACGGCGCCCATCGAGGCGGCGATGCAGGCCGGCCTGCGCGACGTGGTGAAGGACATCCTCGACTCGCTGACGCCGCGCGAAGCCAAGGTGCTGCGCATGCGCTTCGGCATCGAGATGCAGAGCGACCACACGCTGGAGGAAGTCGGCAAGCAGTTCGACGTGACCCGCGAGCGCATCCGCCAGATCGAGGCCAAGGCGATCCGCAAGCTGAAGCACCCGAGCCGTTCGGACAAACTCCGCACGTACTTGGACAACCTGTAAAGGTTGGACAAGGACGTGGCCGCCGAAGGCGGTGCGGGCTGCACTGCAGCCCGCACGGAGTTTGCGCCATGGCTCGCGCAGCGAGGCGTGGCACAAGCTGCGCGCGAACCGATACAGAGGCCGGCTCAACCCGGCCTTTTTTACGCCGATAAACTTCTGACATGACCGCGATCCGCGAGCGCACCGTCCTCTTTGCCGACCTGCGCGGCAGCACCGGCCTCTACGAGTCCCTCGGCAATGCCGAGGCCAGCGCCATGGTCACGCAGACCGTCGGGCAGATCAGCGAGGCCGTGCTGGAAGGCGGCGGCCAGCTCATCAAGACGCTGGGCGACGGCCTGATGGCCGCCTTCGAGGCGCCGCGCGACGGCGTGCGCGCCGCGCAGCGCATGCAGGAGATGCTGGAACGCACCGTGCAGCGAGCCCGCCGCCAGAGCAACCCGGCCATGCTGGCCCTGCGCCTGCAGGTGGCGCTGGCGCGTGGCGAGGTGGTGGAACTCAACGGCGATTGCTTCGGCGACGCCGTCAATGTCGCGGCCCGCTTGATCGACCATGCCGGCGACGGCGAGATCCTCATCACCGCCGAGGTGCTGGCCGGGCTGCACCACGCGTCCAAGGGGCGCTTTCGCAGCCTGGACCGCATCTCCGTGCGCGGCCGCGTCGAGCCGGTGCATGTCTACCGCATGGACGCCGCGCCGCTCGTCGGCGCGGACGCCACGGCGACGCAGTTCGGCGAGCCGATGCGCTCGGTCGAACCCGACGGCATGCGCCTGATCTGGCAAGACCTGGACCGCGTGTTCGACATCGACGCCATGCCCATCGTGCTGGGCCGCAGCGTGCAGGCCACCTACTGCATCACCGACGCTCGCGTATCGCGCTCGCATGCCCGCATCGACTGGCAAGGCAGCAGCTTCGAGCTGACGGACCTCTCATACAACGGCACCTATGTGCGCTTCGGCGATTCGGGCGAGTTGCTGAGCCTCAAGCGCGGCAGTTGCACGCTGCATGGCTCGGGCGTCATTGGCCTGGGCGGGCTGCCGACGGACGAGCAATCGCCGATCGTGCGGTTCGAGGTGCTGCACTTCGCCGACACCGAGCCGCAGCCCTTCGGCGGCCCGCGCTCCCGCCGCTAGGAATGGAGCCCCTCGTCCAAGGAGTACCTTGGCCGGTCCCCGACAGGGACGGCAATGCCGGCCAGGTTGACTGGCAAGCACATCGCCATCCCGGGCCGGCTTGGGAGCAGCCCGGCGCTCGGCCCGCAAATCTCAGGCACCGCCGCTGACATGCCCTTTCTTCCCGAACCGCCGCATCGCCACGGCGCCGCGCCCGCTGGCCCGGACACCGCCGTGCTGCTGTGCAACCTCGGCACGCCCGACGCCCCCACGGCCGCGGCCTTGCGCCGCTACCTGGCCCAGTTCCTGGCCGACCCACGCGTCGTCGAGATCCCCAAGCTGGTCTGGCTGGCCATCCTGCACGGCATCATCCTGCGCGTGCGGCCGGCCAAGTCGGCCGCCAAGTACGCCACCGTCTGGACGCCCGACGGTTCGCCGCTGAAGGTGTGGACCGAGAAACAGGCCAAGCTGTTGCAGGGCTACCTCGGCGAGCGCGGGCTGCGCGTGCGCGTGGCCATGGCCATGCGCTATGGCCAGCCGGCCATAGCCGCGACGCTGGATGCGCTCAAGCGCGAAGGCGTGCGCCGCGTGCTGGTGCTGCCGGCCTACCCGCAGTACTCCGGCGCGACGACGGCCAGCGTCATCGACGACGTGGCGCGCTGGGCGCTCCAGACCCGCCACCTGCCGGAACTGCGCTTCATCAACCGCTATCACGACGACACGGGCCACATCGCCGCCCTCGCCCAGAGCGTGCGTGAACACTGGCAGCGCGAAGGGCGCGGCGACAAGCTGGTCATGAGCTTCCACGGCATGCCCGAGCGCACGCTGCACCTGGGCGATCCCTATCACTGCGAATGTCTGAAGACCGGCCGCCTGCTGGCCGAGGCGCTGGGCCTGAAGGACGGCGAGTGGCTCGTCACCTTCCAGAGCCGCTTCGGCAAGGCCAAGTGGCTCACGCCCTATACCGAACCCAGCCTCGTCAAGCTCGCCCAGGGCGGCCTGAAGAGCGTCGACGTCATCTGCCCCGGCTTCGCGGCCGACTGCCTGGAGACGCTGGAAGAAATCAACCAGGAAGCGCGCGCCGCCTTCCTGGGTGCGGGCGGGCCGCGTTTCGGCTACATCCCCTGCCTGAACGACCACCCGGCTGGCATGCGCGCCCTCGCGGCCCTCGCCGAACGCCATCTGCAGGGCTGGCCGACGGACGCGCCCCACCCCGACACGCTGGCGCTGCAACGCCAGCGTGCCATGGCAGCGGGTGCGAAGGAATGAGCGAGGCCCCGGCCAGCATGCGGCTGGATAAATGGCTGTGGGCCGCGCGCTTCTACAAGACCCGCGCGCTGGCCGTCGAGGCGATCAACCTCGGCCGCGTTCGCGTCGGCGGCCAACCGGTCAAGCCGGCGCGGGATGTGAAGGTGGGCGACGTGTTGAGCATTCGCGTCGGTACGCTGGCGCGCGAGGTCTCGGTCCTCGGCCTGTCCAACCAGCGCGGGCCGGCACCCCAGGCCCAGGCGCTCTATGCCGAGACCCAGGCCAGCATCACCGCCCGCGAGGCCGCCGCCGAGGCGCGCCGCCTGGCCCCGGAGCCGGCGGACAGCATCGAGCAGGGCCGCCCCACCAAGCAGGATCGCCGCCGTCTGGCCGAGTGGGACCGCTGGTCGGCGTCGCTCGACGATGAAGACCCGGGTTGACCCGGATAATTCGTTTCCCAATCCCCCTCTTGAAACCGGGACATCGCGCCCCACGTCGACGCGATCCTGCCCATTCATGCCATGACGACCGAAAACTCCCTGCCCCCTGATGCGGCCGGCGCCACCGAGCCCACGGCCGCCGAACTGAACCCCGAAAACAAGATCGCCGAGCTGGAAGGCCGCCTTGCCGAGATGAGCGACGCCTACCTGCGCGCCAAGGCCGAGGTCGAGAACGTGCGCCGCCGTGCCGATGAAGACATCGCCAAGGCCCGCAAGTTCGCGGTCGAGAGCTTTGCCGAAGCCATGCTGCCGGTGATGGACAGCATGGAGGCGGCCATCGCGACGCCCGACGCCAAGGTCGAGACGGTGCTGGAAGGCGTGCACGCCACGCGCCGCCAGCTGGCCAGCGCGCTGGAGCGCAACAAGGTGGTCGAGATCAACCCGTCCGCCGGCACCAAGTTCGACCCGCACCAGCACCAGGCCATCTCCGTGGTGCCGGCCGAGCAGGACGCCAACACCGTGGTCACGGTGCTGCAGAAGGGCTTCCTGATCGCCGACCGCGTGCTGCGGCCCGCGCTCGTGACGGTTGCCGCGCCGAAGTAATGCACATGGCGCCGCGCCCTTGAAACGGCGCCAGTTATCCACAACTCGAACACATCCAACAAATTCTTCAGGAGTTCCAAATGGGAAAGATCATCGGCATTGACCTGGGCACCACGAACTCGTGCGTGGCCGTCATGGAAGGCAACACCACCCGCGTCATCGAGAACGCCGAGGGTGCCCGCACCACGCCGTCCATCATTGCCTACCAGGAAGACGGCGAGATCCTCGTCGGCGCCTCGGCCAAGCGCCAGTCGGTGACCAACCCGAAGAACACGCTGTACGCCGTCAAGCGCCTGATCGGCCGCAAGTTCTCCGAGAAGGAAGTGCAGAAGGACATCGACCTGATGCCCTACACCATCGCCGCCGCCGACAACGGCGACGCCTGGGTGGAAGTGCGCGGCAAGAAGTTCGCGCCGCCCCAGGTCTCGGCCGAAGTGCTGCGCAAGATGAAGAAGACCGCCGAGGACTACCTCGGCGAGGAAGTGACCGAGGCCGTCATCACGGTGCCGGCCTACTTCAACGACGCCCAGCGCCAGGCGACCAAGGACGCCGGTCGCATCGCCGGCTTGGACGTCAAGCGCATCATCAACGAGCCCACCGCTGCGGCGCTGGCCTTCGGCCTGGACAAGCACGGCAAGGGCGACCGCAAGATCGCCGTCTATGACCTCGGCGGCGGCACGTTCGACGTGTCCATCATCGAGATCGCCGACGTCGACGGCGAGATGCAGTTCGAAGTGCTGTCGACCAACGGCGACACCTTCCTGGGCGGCGAGGACTTCGACCAGCGCATCATCGACTACATCATTGCCGAGTTCAAAAAGGACCAGGGCGTCGACCTGACCAAGGACGTGCTGGCCCTGCAGCGCCTGAAGGAAGCCGCCGAGAAGGCCAAGATCGAGCTGTCCAACTCGTCGCAGACCGACGTCAACCTGCCCTACATCACGGCAGACGCGACCGGCCCCAAGCACCTGAACGTCAAGCTGACCCGCGCCAAGCTGGAGTCGCTGGTGGACGAGCTGATCGAGCGCACCATCGCCCCCTGCCGCACGGCCGTCAAGGACGCCGGCGTGGCGCTCTCCGACATCGACGACGTCATCCTGGTCGGCGGCATGACCCGCATGCCCAAGGTGCAGGACAAGGTCAAGGAGTTCTTCGGCAAGGAGCCGCGCCGTGACGTGAACCCCGACGAGGCCGTGGCCGTCGGTGCTGCCATCCAGGGCCAGGTCCTGGGCGGCGAGCGCAAGGACGTCCTGCTGCTGGACGTCACACCGCTTTCCCTGGGCATCGAGACCCTGGGCGGCGTGATGACGAAGATGATCAAGAAGAACACGACCATCCCGACCAAGTTCAGCCAGACCTTCTCCACCGCCGACGACAACCAGCCGGCCGTGACGATCAAGGTCTACCAGGGCGAGCGCGAGCTGGCCCAGGCCAACAAGTCGCTGGGCGAGTTCAACCTCGAAGGCATCCCGCCGGCACCGCGCGGCGTGCCGCAGATCGAGGTCAGCTTTGACATCGACGCCAACGGCATCCTGCACGTCGGCGCCAAGGACAAGGGCACCGGCAAGGAAAACAAGATCACCATCAAGGCCAACTCGGGCCTGAGCGAGGCCGAGATCGAGAAGATGGTGAAGGACGCCGAGGCCAACGCGGCCGAGGACAAGAAGAAGGTCGAGCTGGTGCAGGCCCGCAACCAGGCCGACGGCATGGTGCATAGCGTGCGCAAGTCGCTCTCCGAGCACGGCGACAAGCTGGAGGCCGACGAGAAGGAGAAGATCGAAGCCGCCGCCAAGGACCTGGAAGAAGCGATCAAGGGCGACGACCAGGCCGCCATCGAGGCCAAGACCGAGGCGCTGATGACCGCCAGCCAGAAGCTGGGCGAAAAGATCTACGCCGACCAGCAAGGCGCCCAGGCCGCTGCCGCAGCGGCGGCAGGAGCCGGGGGTGCCGAGCAGCCCCAGGCGGCGCCGCAAGGCGAAGCCAAGCGCCCGGCCGATGACAACGTCGTGGATGCCGAGTTCAAGGAAGTCAAGGACAGCAAGTAAGTCCTCCATGACCCCAGCCCGGGACCGCATCCGCGCGCCCGGGCTTTTCCCTTGAAAGACGATCATGGCTTCCACGAAGCGCGATTACTACGAAGTCCTCGGCGTCGCGAAGAACGCGTCCGACGAAGACATCAAGAAGGCCTACCGCAAGCTGGCCATGAAGCACCACCCCGACCGCAACCAGGGCGACGGGGCGAAGAAGGCTGAGGAAAGTTTCAAGGAGGCCAAGGAGGCCTACGAGATGCTGTCCGATGCGCAGAAGCGCGCGGCCTACGACCAGTACGGCCACGCCGGCGTCGACCCCAACATGGGCGCCGGCCGCGGCGCGGGCCCCGAGGGCTTCGGCGGCTTTGCCGAGGCCTTCGGCGACATCTTTGGCGACATCTTCGGCGGCCAGGGCGGGCAGCGCCGCGGCGGCGGCCAGCAGGTCTACCGCGGCAGCGACCTCAGCTACGCGATGGAGATCACGCTGGAAGAGGCCGCGCGCGGCAAGGAAACGCAGATCCGCATCCCGAGCTGGGAGAACTGCGAGACCTGCAGCGGCACCGGCGCCAAGCCCGGCACCAGTGCCAAGACCTGCGGGTCATGTGGCGGCTCGGGCACGGTGCACATGCGCCAGGGCTTCTTCAGCATCCAGCAGACCTGCCCGCATTGCCACGGCAGCGGCAAGATCATTCCGGACCCCTGCATGACCTGCAACGGCCAGGGCAAGGTCAAGAAGCAGAAGACGCTGGAGGTCAAGATCCCCGCCGGCATCAACGAGGGCATGCGCATCCGCTCCGCGGGCAACGGCGAGCCTGGCGTGAACGGCGGCCCGGCGGGTGATCTCTACATCGAGATCCGCATCAAGCAGCACGACCTCTTCGAGCGCGACGGCGACGATCTGCATTGCACGATGCCGGTCTCCATGGTCACCGCCACGCTGGGCGGCAACATCGAGGTGCCCACGCTGGGCGGCAAGGCCGAGATCGAGCTGCCCGAGGGCACGCAGCACGGCAAGACCTTCCGCCTGCGCGGCAAGGGCATCAAGGGTGTGCGCTCCAGCTATCCCGGCGACCTGTACTGCCACATCGCGATCGAGACGCCGGTCAAGCTCACCGAGCATCAGAAGAAGCTGCTCAAGGAGTTGGACGAGTCGCTGAAGAAGGGCGGCGAGCGCCATTCGCCCAACGCGAAGAGCTGGACCGACCGGGTCAAGGACCTGTTCAAGTAAGGCCCTCCTCCGCTCACAGCCGAGCCGCGGCGCCCGCAAGGGGCCGCGGCTTTTCTGCGTTTGGCGTGCCCGGTAGGAAAGGCGCCTGCGTCACAAATCACGGAAAGCGTCGCCACCGCGCGTCAAACCGCGCACCATTCTGGACTGTGCCGCCCTAAAGTCCGCCGACTGTCACACCGATGACTCATAAGTGATTGACTCCATCAGCCTCCAGATCAGAGTTCACGACATCGCGTCGGAATGGGAGGCTGCATGTACCTGATGGATCCCACCATCCAGGACGCGTCGGCGTTGATCATCGACTGCAATGCCACCTCGCGCAGCCTGATGTCTGCGCAGCTGCGCGACCTCGGCGTCGGCACGGTGCGCCAGACGCCGCGCGTGAAGGACGCGCGCGTGATGCTGGAGCACCAGACCTTCGACATCGTGCTGTGCGACTACCACTTCGACGCCAGCGACAGCTCGGGCCAGGACCTGCTGGATGAGCTGCGCCGCGAAGGCCTGCTGCCCTACGCCACCGTGTTCGTCATGGTGACCAGCGAGGCCACCTACGCCAAGGTCGCCGAGGCCGCCGAGGCGGCGCTGGATGCCTACCTGGTCAAGCCCTACACCAGCGCCAGCCTGGCCGAGCGGCTGGCCAGCGCGCGCCAGCGCAAGCGCGTGCTGAAGGAGATCTTCGAGGCCATCGAGGCGCAGGATTTCGAGACCGCCGCCAACCTCTGCATGGCGCGCTTCGAGGCCAAGGACAGGTACTGGCTCTACGCCGCCCGCATCGGTGCCGAACTGCTGCTGCGCCTGAAGCGCTTCGGCGATGCCAAGGTGCTGTATGAAGCCATCATCGCCGCCAAGACCGTGCCGTGGGCGCGGCTCGGCGTGGCCCGTACCGAGGTGGCCAGCGGCAACCTGCAGGGCGCGCGGCGCACGCTGGAGAACCTGATCGGCGAGCTGCCCGACTACGCCGACTCGCACGATCTGATGGGCCATGTGCAGATGGAGCAGGGCGAGCTCCGCGAGGCCCTCAAGACCTACCAGACCGCCGCGACACTGACGCCCGGCTGCCTGCTGCGCCTGCAGCGCTGCGGGTCGCTGGGCTTTTACGCTGGCGAGCGGGCCGAGGCGCTGAAGATGCTGGAGCGCGCCATGTCGCAGGGGCTGCGCTCCAAGCTGTTCGACATGCTCAGCGTCGTGCTGATCGGCCTGATGCGCTTCGACAACAAGGACCACAAAGGCTTCAAGTACGCGCACGACGCGCTCATCGCGACGCTGGAGCGCACGCCAGGGTCGATCCGGCTGCAGCGTTTCGACCTCGTCTTCCGCGGCCTGGCCTTCCTGCTGGAGCGGCGCGTCGGCCAGGCGCTCGTTGTGGCACGCGAGTTCACCGAGCACGCCGGCAGCGGCAGCTTCGACCTGGAAGCCGCCTCGCTGCTGACGGCGCTGTGGCTGCGCCTGTCCAGCCAGGAGGTCGAGCTCGACGAGATGATGCCCGTGCTGCGCGAGCTGGGCATGCGCCACTGTGCGACCAAGGCCAGCACCGAGATCCTCGTCGCGATGACCGAAGGCCACGCCGGCGCGGCCGAGCAGTTCCGCGACTGCCATCAGCAGGTCTTCAGCGTGGCCGAGACGGCGATGCGCCACTCCATGCGCGGCAGCGCCAGGACCGCCGTGGAACTGCTGATCCAGCAGGGCGAGCGCACGCGCAACGCCAAGCTCATCGACATGGCCGGCCTGGTACTCAAACGCCATGCGGAGAAGATCGACGGTGCCCAGGCGCTGGCCGAGCAGATCGAAGTGCTGCATGGCCGCTACGTGAAGCCGATGACGGGCGCACCGGGCAAGGCCCGCGCGACCGGTGGCGTCGCGCTGCGTGCCGCGGCACCGGCGGGCGCCGAAACCGCCTGAGCGACTGCGCCACACCGCGCCGCGCCAGCGGCGCGACGACAATGCGGGCCGCCGCCCTCGCCTCTTTTTTTCTCGATCCCATGCCCCTGTTCAAGCGCTTGCTGGCCTGGTTCCAGCCCGACACCTCGCGGCCCCTGACCCAGGCCTGGCTGGCCGCCTTGTGGATGGGCCTGCTGGCCAACTGGCCGCTGTGGAAGCAGCTGCACTCCCTGCCCGGCGTGGGCCTGGGCTTCATGCTGGCCTTCGCGGGCATGGTCACGGCGGCCACGGGAGCGGTCCTGAGCCTGCTGGCCTGGCCGCGCGTCATCAAGGGGGTGCTGGCCTTCCTGCTGATGGCCGGCGCCGCGCTGGCTTACTTCATCGGCACCTACGGCATCGTCTTCGACCCCACGATGGTCACGAACATGGTGCAGACCGACGTGCGCGAGACGCGCGACCTGCTGAGCTGGCGGCTGCTCGCCAGCCTGCTGCTGCTGGGCGCCTTGCCCGCCGGCTGGCTGCTGCGCCGGCCGCGGGCACCGGCCCAGGACGTCGCGAGGCGGCTGGGCGGCAACCTGGCGTCGTTCAGCCTTGCGGTCGTCGCGATGGTGTTGCTGGCGCTCAGTGTCTTCGCCACGCTGTCGTCGACGATGCGCAACCAGAAAAGCCTGCGCTACATGGTCACGCCGTTGAACGCGGTCTACTCGGTCAGCGCCGTCGCCGCGCGCAGCCTCGCCGGGCCCAAGGGCCCGCCGGCCGTGCTGGGCGCAGACGCCCACCTGCTGCCGCGCGCCGACGGCGGCAAGCCGCCGCTGCTGCTGCTGGTCGTCGGCGAGACGGCGCGCGCGATGAACTTCAGCCTGAACGGTTATGCGCGGCCCACCAACCCGGAGTTGGCCAAGCTGCCCGTCACCAGCCTGTTCAGCCTGCGCCAGGTCACGTCCTGCGGCACCGCCACGGCGGCGTCGCTGCCCTGCATGTTCGCGCCCCAGGGCCGCTCCGCCTTCGACGCCGACAAGCCGCAGGAAAACCTGCTGGATGTGCTGCAGCGCGCCGGCCTGGCGGTGCTGTGGCTGGACAACCAGAGCGGTTGCAAGGGCTTGTGCGACCGCGTGCCCCACAGCTTCACGGCCAAGCTGCCCGAGGGCGCCGCGCCAATGCCGGCAGGCCTGTGCAGCGGCGAGGAATGCTTCGACGAAGCGCTGCTGCATGAACTCGACAAGCGCATCGCCGCGCTCGACGCCCAGCGCCTCCAGCGCGGCCTGGTGCTGGTGATGCACCAGATGGGCAGCCATGGCCCGGCCTACTTCAAGCGCTCGCCGCCCGACCTGAAGCCCTTCCAGCCCGAATGCCGCAGCAACGAGCTGCAGCAGTGCCCGCGCGAACAGGTCGTCAACGGCTACGACAACACCCTCGTGACGACCGACCGGCTGCTGGCGCGCAGCATCGCGTGGCTGCAGGCGCAGGCCACGCACTTCGACACCGGCATGCTTTATGTGTCGGACCATGGCGAATCGCTGGGCGAGAACGGCCTCTACCTCCACGGCATGCCCTATGCGCTGGCGCCGCGCGAGCAGACGCATGTGCCGATGATCCTGTGGCTGCCCGAGGGCGGTGCGCTCGCCGCGTCGCTGAAACCCGGTTGCCTGGCTGGATTGCGCGACAAGCCGGCGTCCCACGACAACCTCTTCCACACCGCGATGGGATGGGTGGGCGCACGGGCGGACGTCTACAGGCCTGAATGGGACCTGCTGGCGGGCTGCCGGCGCTAGTTCCTGCGCCGCCTGTTTGCGCGCAGATGTCGGGTTATGGCGGGTTCCCACGTTTCAAAGGAAGGGGCATGGACCCGGGCAGACAGCCGCGGGCCGTGGCCCTCGCTGCCTTTCCATCCGCCGTGAGCACCCGACGCTGACCTCCTGGAGGGCGGCGCATCAGGAGAACTGATATGGACAGCACTTCCGATCACGCGTCATCGTCCTCCAGTGACAGCCGCCGTCTTGCGCAGGCGATGGGGCCCGCCTTCGGCCCCATGGACTCCCTCAACCCGGGCTCCCATGCTGACGGCCGGGTCACCCTGCCGAGGGGCCTGGACGCCAGCCGGTTCGGTGAACGGCTGATCGCCGCCATGCAGTTGCGCGGCAACTTCAAGGCCACGGCGCTTGCCTGTGCGCTGGCGGTGAACGAGGCCGCCATCAGCCGCTGGAAGCGGGGCGGCCCCATCACGCTGCACCATGCCATCCGCCTGTGCGACACGCTCGACATCTCGATGGACTGGCTGATCCGGGGAATCGGCCACCCGGCGGTGCACCACCGGCCCGACGGCGGGCAACCGCCGCCGCTGGTCAGCGAGCGCACGGTCGACGAGGTGCGTGCGCTCCTGAGCTTCATCGAACGCCGCACGGAGATCCGGCTTGCACAGGATGCAAGTGGTCAGTCCTGCGGCGCAAGAGCCACCTGAACACCTGACGGGCGATCGCCGCCATGCTTGTGCAGCACCGATGGACGGTGCCACATCGCGGTCTTTTCCTTCACTTCAACAGGAGAGCGGTCATGGCTGAATCGAGCGAACAAGGTTTTCAAGTCCTCACCCAACCCAGCGGGCTTGCCGAAGACGGCGGCACCGCCTGGAACGTGCAGCTGACCCGGCTGCTGCGCAACACGGATCGGTTCGCCTGGGGCAACTGGACGCTCGATCCGACCATCAGGGTCGGGGCGCTGGGCTGGTTCAATCCGACCGACAGCCAGTTCCAAGGGGCGCAGACGGGCATCGCCGTCCCCGCCCTGACCGCCGTCTCCGGCACCGACTGGCACATCGAGCAGGGCGACGTGAAGCAGACGACGGTCGGTGTGAAGTTCGACGTGCCGTACAAGGACCCGACCACCGGCACCGAGGTCACCGTCGGCCTGCAGAGCAGCTGGGACTTCGGCACCAAGGGCTCTCTGACGTCGACGGGCTCGACCTACGGCGTCGAGTTCGTCGAAGACCCCGCCAAGGTCATGCTGGAGCGGTACGACGAGATCCTTCAGGTGGCCAAGAAATACAACAAGGCCACGGGCGACAAGATCGACCAAGGCTTCGGGATGATCACCAAGGTCTGGCTCACCGACGGCTGCGTGAACATCGGCTCGCGCCAGGACAAGGCCGAGTTCAGCATCACCGGCTCGGTCGACGGTGTCGCCGCGATGACGGGCAGCGACCAGTCCGCCTCGCTGAAGGGCTCCTACAAGAACACCTCCTCGACGGACAACATCGAGAAGCGGCTATTCCCCAGCAAGACGAATGTGGTCGATCGCGAGCCGGTGGCCTACGCCTACGAATTCACGTCCTTTGCGGGCCGGGTCATCATCCCTCGCTGGGTGGGCGACATCCCCTACCTCAACCTGTGGCTGGACAACGGCGGCTCCTACATCGTCAACGCCACGGTGACGTACTGGCTGAACGGCGACAAGGTGACCCGCACGGCTCGCGTCTCGGGCGGGATGGACACCCAGATCACGGGCATCCCGCTGGAGGCGACCGACTTCGACATCCGCATGGATTTCACCGCAGGCGCCACGCAATTCCTGCGCGTTGCCAATCCGCTCAACACCTGGGAACTCGGCCGCGGGCACATCAAGCTGACTGGCTGGTGGCCGGGACGCTCCGGCGCGGCCTGGATCTGACCTTCGCCAGCGACGCGGCCCGTCGAGCCGCGTCCGGTGCCGACGCAGGGCGTGGGGAAGGGCTGTCGCCGAGATTCGGTGGCGGCCAGCCTGCGCTCGATGTCATGCCTCTGAGTACAAGGATCCACCGCCATGAGCAAAGCGCTTCTCACCCTCCTGTCGACGATGGTGCTCGCGTCCTGCGCGCAACTGCCACCGACGCCGACACCTCAGCCCCAGCAGCCTCGGCAAACCGCCGATGTGGCCTGGTATCCCACCCATCTCTACCGCGGTTTGAGGGTCGTTGCGGGAACGGTGAACCAGATCGACTGGTCCCGGGCCAGCTTCGGCGTGTCGGGCAACCCCGCGACCTTGTCCCTGTTCAACAACATGGCCCACGCCGCCGCCTTTCCCTGCTGGTTGAGGATCTCGGTCGATGTGCCCGGCAATCCACCGCCGCCGCCTCTGGTCGTCGGAGACCTGACCATACCCAACCCGCCACCCGGCGGCGCCAACGCGGGGCCGTGGCCCGTGGTGTTCGACAATGTGCCGCCCGGTCATTGGTCCATCGCGAGGGCCACGATAGGCGGTGCCAGCAACAACGCGGCAAGCGACCGCGCCGCAGCCGTCTTCACGGCCATGGCGCATGCGCCGCTGCCCACTGCGCTGGTCAGGGACGGGAGCGCCGTGGGTTGCCATTGACGGGACGCAAACCGGGCCCACCGGCAGGGCTGCAACAGGAGCGCTGAGTGGCCTTCATGGTTCACTGTGGTCGATGCAGGCTGTCGCCAGTACGCTGCAGCTTGCTGCTCGCGCAATGGCGGCTGGCCACAGGCGGTCAGGGCGCAAGCGCCCGTCAACAGGCCGTCGGCCGTCTGCATGCCTTGACGCCGCATCAACTGGCATGCCTCGGTCTGCAGGACGATGCCTATGCGCGCGGTTGGCTGGCGTCCGGCCCTGCCGGCATGAGCATGGCGCTGTCATTGCAGATGCTCGAATGGACCACGCTTGTACCTGCGCTGCCCCCACAGCTTTGGCATGCCATGTTCCACGATGCAAGCGCCTTGGCACTGCCCCGTGGCCTGGCTCGACGCGTGGCGGCAGGCGCCACGCTGGCGCATTGGCTGGGCGCGCTGACCGGCCGCCGCTTGTCCTCCCCACCGGATGCTCACCTGGGCCGCTGGGTGCCGGGCCGGACGGCGCTGCGGTTGCGGCGCTGCCTGCGAGCGCCCGGCGCGGATGCACACCACGACGCCATCCGCAGCACGCTGGACAGCCTGACGGCAGACGATTGGCTCCTCGTCAACACCCTCTGGTAGGCATTGGGGCGGCGCCCGCAGCGGTGGCCGCTGCGGCCTTGATCGCTAGAACAAATCGCCCTGTGCCGACGGCTTGCGCGGCCGGTTGAACAGCGCCAGTTGCACCGGCCGCCGTTTGTTGCGCAGCCCCAGCTTCGCAACGGCCCGTTGGAAGCGCGCCTGCAGCAACTGGGCCCACACCCCCTCGCCGGTGAAACGCGTGCCGAAGCGCGGGTCGTTGTCCTTGCCACCGCGCATCTCGCGAATGCGCGCCATCACACGCTCTGCCCGGTCGGGAAAGTGGCGGTCCAGCCAGTCCTGGAACAGCGGGTTCACCTCCCAAGGCAGGCGCACCGGGATGCTGAAGGCGCTGCTGGCGCCCGCCTCTGCGGCGGCGGCCAAAATGCGCTCCAGCTCCGGTTCGTTGATGAAGGGAATGATGGGCGACACGCTGACGCCCACCGGCACGCCGGCGTCCGCCAACGCCTGGATCGTGCGCAGGCGCCGCGCCGGTGCCGCGGCGCGCGGTTCCAGGATGCGGGCGAGGTCGTTGTCCAGCGTCGTCACCGACAGGTAGACCGACACCAGCCCCTGCGCCGCCATCGGCGCGATCAGGTCCAGCTCGCGTTCGATGCCGCTGCTCTTGGTGACGACCGAGAACGGGTGGCTGCATTCCGCCAGCACCTCGACGATGCGCCGCGTGATGCCCAGCTTGCGCTCGACCGGCTGGTAAGCATCGGTGGCCGTGCCGAGCACCAGCGAGCGCGGCTCGTAGCGCGGCGAGGCCAGCGTCTCGCGCAGCCGCTCGGCCGCGTTGACCTTGGCCACGATGCGCGTTTCGAAATCCAGCCCCGGCGAGAGGTTCAGGTAGCTGTGGGTCGGCCGCGCGAAGCAATAGATGCAGCCATGCTCGCAACCGCGGTACGGGTTGATCGAGTAGTCGAAGTTGATGTCGGGCGACTGGTTGGCCGTGACGATCTTCTTGGCCATCTCCTCGATGACCTGGGTCGCCGGCGGCAGATGCTCCTCGGCAGCTTCCTGGTCCAACGACCCCCAGCCGTCGTCGTACTGTTCGCGCTTACGCTGCTCGAAGCGATGCGGCATCGCGGTGGCCGTGCCGCGGCCCTTGATCGAGTCCAGCGGGACGAGTGCAGGTTGGGCGGCGGCGATGCGGGTGGGAGCGGAAGTCATACTGTGAATATATACAGCTTTTGACCACGCACCACGGCGAGAGTGTTTCAGGCCCGCAATGGCCGGGCACGTTGAACGCTGCCATGGCCCCGCGAAGAAAAGGCCACTGATGCGCTGCATCGGTGGCCTTCTGTAAATTGCGCCGGTGGACCGCTAGTACTCGTCCCGCTCCACGCCCACGTACCCCGGCGCGAGGTTCTCGAACTTGGTGTGCATGCGCTGGAACATCAGCTTCACCGTGCCCACCGGGCCGTTACGCTGTTTCGCAATGATGATCTCCGCGACCCCAGGCTCCTTGCACTCGTCCTTCGTGTAGTACTCGTCCCGGTAGATGAACATGATGATGTCCGCGTCCTGCTCGATGGCGCCGGACTCGCGCAGGTCGGACATCATGGGCCGCTTGTCGGGCCGCTGCTCCACCGAGCGGTTCAGCTGCGACAGCGCGATGACGGGGCAGCGCAGTTCCTTGGCCAGCGCCTTCAGGCCGCGCGAGATCTCGCCCAGCACGGTGGCACGGTTCTCCTCGCTGCCACCGCCGCTGCCACTCATCAGCTGCAGGTAGTCGATGACGATGAGTCCGAGCTGGCCACTGATGCGGGCCTGTCGACGGGCACGGGCACGCACCTCGCTTGGCGACAAGCCGGGGCTCTCGTCAATATAGATGGCGGCTTTGCCAAGCTTGTCGACCGCCTCCGACAGCCGGCCCCACTCGTCGTCAGCCAGCTTGCCGGTACGCAGGTGGCTCTGGTCGATGCGGCCGATGGAGCCCACCATCCGCAGCGCCAGCTGCGCGGCGCCCATTTCCATCGAGTAGATGACGACCGGCAGGCCTTCGTTGATCGCGACGTTCTCGGCAATGTTGACGGCGAAGGCGGTCTTGCCCATGGATGGCCGCGCGGCCAGCACGATCAGGTCGCCGGGCTGCAGGCCGGCGGTCTGCTTGTCCAGGTCGTAGAAACCGGTGCGCACGCCGGTCACGTCCTGGGCGCCACTCTCGGCCAGTTCGTTGACGCGGTCGATCAGCGCGACGACCAGGTTGTCCATGCTCTGGAAGCCCTGGCGGCTGCGCGAGCCCTCCTCGCCGATGCGGAAGATCTTGCCCTCGGCCTCGTCGAGGATCTGCGTGACCGCGCGGCCCTGCGGGTTCATCGCCGCGGTGGCGATCTCGTCACTCGTGGCCACCAGCTTGCGCAGGATGGCGCGCTCCCGAACGATCTCGGCATAACGCCGCAAGTTGGCGGCACTCGGCACGCTCTGGGCGATCGAATTCAGGTAGGCCAGGCCACCGCATTCCTCGGCGCGGCCCAGCGACGTCAGGTCGTCGAAGACGGTGACGACGTCGGCCGGCTTGCCCGCGTTGATGAGCTTGCCGATCGACGCAAAGATGTGCTTGTGCTCGAAGCGGTAGAAGTCGCTGTCGGTCAGCAGGTCGGCGGCGCGGTCCCAGGCCGAGTTGTCGATCAGCAGGCCGCCGAGCACGCTGTACTCGGCCTCGACCGAGTGCGGCGGCACGCGCAGGCGCGCGACCTCGTCGTCATGCGGCGCGGTGGAGGAGGAACCAGGAAAGATCGCGGACATGCCTGTGGATAAAGCTGTGAACGACTTGGGAGCAGCCGGTGGACCGGGCGGGAAAACTCGGTCCTCAAAGACAGAAGGCCGAAACCCTGAGGTTTCGGCCTTCGTTGTGTCGCAGCCCGGTGGGGCCGCTTCACCATTAGAGGGCGATTACTCGGCCTCGGCAACTACCTGAACGCTGATCTCGACGACGACGTCCGTGTGGGCAGCGACGCTGACCGGGAATTCGCCGACGGTCTTCAGCGGGCCGTTCGGCAGACGCACTTGCGACTTGGCGATCGGCGAGCCGGCCTTGGTCAGCGCATCGGCGATGTCGGCGTTGGTGACGGAGCCGAACAGGCGGCCGTCCACACCGGCCTTCTGGGCGATGCGCACGGTCTTGCCGGCCAGGGCTTCACCCAGCTTCTGGGCTTCGGCCAGCTTGGCGGCGGCGGCCTTTTCGAGTTCGGCGCGCTTGGCTTCGAATTCCTTGATCGCGACTTCGGTGGCGCGGCGCGCCTGCTTGGTCGGGATCAGGAAGTTGCGGGCATAACCGTCCTTGACCTTGACGACGTCGCCGAGGTTGCCGAGGTTGGCCACTTTTTCGAGCAGGATCACTTGCATGTCGTCAGCTCCTTAGACCTTGTGCTGGTCGCTGTACGGCAGGAAGGCCAGGAAGCGCGCGCGCTTGATGGACACCGTCAGCTGACGCTGGAAGAAGGCACGCGTGCCGGTCAGGCGAGCGGGCGTGATCTTGCCGTTCTCGGAGATGAAATCGCGCAGCGTGTCGATGTCCTTGTAGTCGATCTTTTCGACACCGGCGACGGTGAAGCGGCAGAAACGCTTGCGACGGAACAGCAACGATTGTTGGTTGCGCTTGGGCTTCTTGTCTTTGGAGAAGCGACCTTTACCACGTGGCGGGGGCATAGAGGACCTCTGTTAAATCTATCCGGATTCAAATATTTCCGGGTTCAGCAGCAGCGGGTTCGATCACGGTGACGTGGGCGATGAAGCCCCGGCCGTTGCGCTGGTGGGTCAGGAAACCGCGGAACACCGCGACGCCACCAACTCCCAGCGCCTGCAACTGCTTGGCCACCTCGCCCACCGCAACCGCCTTGATCTCCAGGGAGACCTTGCGCGGCTTGCCGGCTTCGATGACTTCGGACTCGGCCTTGAGGCTTGCGTCCAGGGCCATCAGCCCGGCGGGTGTGTAGCGAACTTGACCGAGTTGCTGGATCTGCGCCTTCAGGTGAAGCTGGTTCACGCCGTCGGCACGCTGCTTGAAAAACCTGGTTCTTTAGCGATGACCTGCGCTCAGGCCGCTTCTTGCTGCGGCGCCTTGCGGGCTTCTTCGCGCTCGACGGCCTTCATCATGACCGAAGGGGTCGTGATGGCCTTGTCCTGGACCACGGTGAGGTGGCGCAGCACGGCGTCGTTGAAGCGGAAGCCGGTCTCGAGCTCACCCAGGATTTCCTTGGTGACTTCGATGTTCAGGCACAGGTAATGAGCCTTGCCGAGCTTCTGGATCTGGTACGCCAGTTGACGGCGACCCCAGTCTTCGACCCGGTGCACGACACCACCACCGGCGGTGATCAGGCCCTTGTAGCGCTCCAGCATGGCCGGAACCTGTTCGCTTTGATCCGGATGGATCAGCAGAACGATTTCATAGTGACGCATGAATACTCCTTGTGGATTCCAGCGCCGGCTTGTCGGAATGACTCCCGGGCTGTGGAAGCCGCACCACGGCGTCTACTCGTGGCCCGGCAAGGGGGAACCCGCAATTCTAGCCTGCTGCGGCGGAATGTCCAAAGCGGGTGGGTGTCAAGGCGCGGGCGGGGCACGCAGCGCGTCGACAAACTCACGCTGCCGCGCGTCCGGCGCAGGCGTCAGCAGGCTGACGAGAAAGAGCACGAGCGCGCCGGCCGGCACGCCGAAGATTCCTGCCGAGGCGGGTTGTATGCCCCAGAGCAGCGTCGCCGGCCCGGGCAGGCCGATGACCGCACGCAGCATCGGATGGGCGATGAAGAGATAGACCAGGCAGACCGCCAGCCCCGCCAGCATGCCGGCCAGCGCGCCGGCGCGGTTGGCGCGGCGCCAGAACACGCCGGCCACCAACGCGGGGAAGAAGGTCGAGCCGGCAATGGAGAACGCCGCCGTGACGACGGCCAGGATGTCCGCCGGCCGGCTGGAGGCCACGGCCGCCGCAGCGAGCGCCGCGGCCAGCAGCAGCGCCTTGGACAGCGTGACCCGCCGCGTGCGCGATGCCTCGGGATTGATGGCCTTGTAGTAGATGTCGTGCGACAGCGCGCTGGAGATGGCCAGCAGCAGCCCGTCGGCGGTCGACAGCGCCGCCGCCAGGCCGCCAGCCGCCACCATGCCGGAGATGACATAAGGCAGGCCGCCCAGCTCGGGCATGACGAGCATGACCAGATCCGGATGCAGCCGCAGTTCGCCGAGCTGCAGCCGGCCGTCGCCGTTGAGGTCGACCGCCGACAGCAGGCCCGGGTCGACGCGCTGCCACTGGCGCATCCAGGCCGGCAACTGGTCGAAGGGGGTGCCGACGAGGCTGTTGAAGACCTCGGTCTTGACCATCACGGCCAGCGCCGGCGCCGTGAGGTAGAGCAAGCAGATGAAGACCAGCGACCAGGCCACGGACTCGCGCGCCTTGGCGACCGAGCTTGTCGTGTAGTAGCGCGTCAGCAGATGCGGCAGGCCCGCCGTGCCGACCATCAGGCACAGCGCCAGCGCGATGAAGTTGCGGCGCGCGGTGCCGGCCTGCTCGCGCTCGGCGGCGCTGCCGTCGGGGTTGCCGGCCGACATGGCGAAGGGCTGGGTGTGCGGCACCAGTCCGGACAGCGGCTGGGCGAGGCGGGCCTCGCTGGCCTGTTCGCGCCGCCATTGGTCCTCGGCCTCCGCGGCCGTGCGTGGCAGCGCGGCGCGCTGTTTCTCGGCCGCCTGGATCTGAGCCAGCGGCGCGTCCGCCGCCTTCAGCGCGCTGACGCTGGCCGCGGCCTTCGCCTGCTCATCGCTGAGCGCGGCGGGCACATCGGCCAGCCGGACGGTGGCGGCATCGGCGCGCTGCTGGTGGATGGCGCGCACCTGCAGTTCGGCCGGGTCGCGCATCAGCTCGCGCTCGCGCTCGGCCAGCTGGTGCAGTTGCTGGCCGTAGACCAGCTGCGGCAGCGGCCAGCCGGTCTGCTTGACGCTCAGCCAGATGACCGGCACCAGGTAGGCCAGGATCATGATGAGGTACTGGGCCACCTGCGTCCACGTGACGGCGCGCATGCCGCCCAGGAAGGAGCAGACCAGCACGCCGCCCAGGCCGACGAAGACACCGACCTCGAAGCCCAGCCCGGTCAGCCGCGTGGTGATGAGGCCCACGCCGTAGATCTGCGCCACCAGGTAGACGAACGACACCAGGATGGCCGCGCCGGCGCCGACCAGGCGCAGCGCGCGGCTGTCGAAGCGCTCGGCGAGGAAGTCGGGCAGCGTGTATTGGCCGAAGCGGCGCAGGTAGGGCGCGATGCACAGCGCGACGAGGACGAAGCCGCCCGTCCAGCCCAGCACATAGGCCAGGCCCGCGTAGCCGCTGGCGTACAGCGTGCCGGCCAGGCCGATGAAGCTCGCGGCGCTCATCCAGTCCGCGCCGGCGGCCATGCCGTTGTACAGCGGCGGCACGCGGCGGCCGGCGACGAAGTACTCCGCCGGGTCGGTGGTGCGGCACAGGATGCCGATCACGGCATAGACGGCCACCGTGGCGCCGAGGAAGGTGTAGCCGATCCAGGCCTTGGGCAGACCGCGCTGTTCGCCCACGCCGAGCGCCAGCACGAGCGCGATGAAGCTCAGCGCGAACAGCGCATAACGGCGATGAAGGTGGCGGGCTGGCACGGCCGCCATCATCGGGCAACAAAAAGCCCGGGCTCCCCTCAGGAGAACCCGGGCTGCACAGACGCGAAGGCGGCTTACTTGGCCGCGAGGCGCTGCCAGGTTTCGATGACAGTGTCCGGGTTCAGCGAGATCGACACGATGCCCTCCTCCGCCAGCCAGTCGGCGAAGTCCGGGTGGTCGCTGGGGCCCTGGCCGCAGATGCCGATGTACTTGCCGGTGGCGCGGCAGGCGCGGATGGCGCGCGAGATCATGGCCTTGACGGCCGGGTCGCGCTCGTCGAAGTCACCGGCCAGTTGCTCCAGGCCCGAATCGCGGTCCAGGCCGAGTGTGAGCTGTGTCAGGTCGTTGGAGCCGATGGACATGCCGTCGAAATGCTCCAGGAACTGCTCGGCCAGGATGGCGTTGCTCGGCACCTCGCACATCATGATGATGCGCAGGCCGTCGACGCCGCGCTTCAGGCCGCGCTCGGCCAGCATCTCGACCACGCGCGAGGCCTGCTTCACGGTCCGCACGAAGGGCACCATGATCTCGATGTTGGTCAGGCCCATCTCCTTGCGCACGCGCTTGAGCGCCTCGCACTCCATCGCGAAGGCGTCCTGGAACTCGCCGCTGATGTAGCGCGACGCGCCGCGGAAGCCCAGCATCGGGTTCTCTTCGTCCGGCTCGTAGCGGCTACCGCCGATGAGCTTGCGGTACTCGTTGCTCTTGAAGTCCGAGAGGCGAACGATGACCGGGCGCGGGAAGAAGGCGGCGGCGATGGTCGCGATGCCTTCAGCCAGCTTGTCCACGTAGAAGGCACGCGGCGAGGCGTGGCCACGGGCCACCGACTCAACGGCCTTCTTCAGGTCGGCGTCGATGTTCGGATAGTCCAGGATGGCCTTGGGATGGACGCCGATGTTGTTGTTGATGATGAACTCGAGCCGCGCCAGGCCCACGCCACCCGACGGCATCTGCGCGAAGTTGAAGGCCAGTTGCGGGTTGCCGACGTTCATCATGATCTTGATGGGGCAGTACGGCAGCTCGCCGCGGTGCACCTCGCTGACCTCGGTCTCCAGCAGGCCGTCGTAGATGTAGCCGGTGTCACCCTCGGAGCAGGCCACCGTGACCAGCTGGCCGTCCTTGAGCTTGTCCGTCGCGTCACCGCAGCCGACGACCGCCGGGATGCCCAGTTCGCGCGCAATGATGGCCGCGTGGCAGGTGCGGCCGCCGCGGTTCGTCACGATGGCGCTGGCGCGCTTCATGACCGGCTCCCAGTTCGGGTCGGTCATGTCGGTGACGAGCACGTCGCCCGGCTGCACCCGCTCCATCTCGGCGACGCTGTCGACCAGGCGGACCGGGCCGGTGCCGATCTTCTGGCCGATGGCGCGTCCCTCGGCCAGCACGGCGCTGTGCGCCTTGAGCTTGTAGTGGTGCTCGACCTGGCCGGCCATCTGGCTCTTCACCGTCTCGGGGCGTGCCTGCAGGATGTAGATCTTGCCGTCGACGCCGTCGCGGCCCCATTCGATGTCCATCGCGCGGCCGTAGTGCTGCTCGATGATCAGCGCGTACTGCGCCAGCTCGGTCACCTCGGCGTCGTTCAACGAGTAGCGGTTGCGGTGCTCGGGCACGGTGTCCACCGTCTTCACCAGCTTGCCGGACGCGGCCTTCTCCTCTGGCGACGCGAACTCCATGCGCAACAGCTTGGAGCCCAGGTTGCGGCGGATGATGGCCAGCTTGCCGGCCTTCAGCGCGGGCTTGTGGACGTAGAACTCGTCCGGGTTCACGGCGCCCTGCACCACCGTCTCGCCCAAGCCATAGCTGGACGTGATGAAAACGACTTCCTGGAAGCCGCTCTCGGTGTCGATGGTGAACATGACGCCGGCCGAGCCGAGGTCGCTGCGCACCATGCGCTGCACGCCGGCGGACAGCGCCACATCGTTGTGGGCGAAGCCCTTGTGGACGCGGTAGCTGATGGCGCGGTCGTTGTAGAGCGACGCGAACACCTCGCGCATCTTGTGCAGCACCTCGTCGATGCCGTGCACGTTCAGGAAGGTTTCCTGCTGGCCGGCGAAAGACGCGTCGGGCAGGTCCTCGGCCGTGGCAGAGGAGCGCACGGCGAAGGTGGCGTCCGGGTTGTCGGCCGTCAGCTGGGCGTAGGCGGCGCGCACGCCGGCCTCCAAGTCGGCCGGGAAGGGTTGGTTCTCGATCCAGCCGCGGATCTCCGCGCCGGCCTCGGCCAGTGCGCGCACGTCGTCGGTATTGAGCGAGCTCAACCGCGCCGCGATGCGCGCGTCCAGTCCCTCGTGCTTGAGGAACTGCCGGAAGGCATGCGCCGTGGTGGCGAACCCGCCGGGGACGCGCACGCCGCTGGCGGCGAGCTGCGAGATCATTTCGCCGAGGCTGGCGTTCTTGCCGCCAACTGCCTCGACATCGCTCATCCTCAGGTTCTCAAACGGTACGACCAGGGCGGTCGCCTCGAACAGGGTGGACATGGGGAAACTCCGGGAGGTTGAAAAACCGGTGTCGTCGCGTCGTCCGGGCCGTCCATGTGTGTCACCGCCGAGCAGAGGTGCTCAAGGCAGGCGCGGCTCCCTCCATTTCTGGATTCTTCTGGGAGGAAGGAGGCGCGCATGGGGCTGATCGCGAGGAATTGCGGCGGATTCTAGGCGCTGCGTACCTGGCCTGTAACCGCCCGGCCTGCAGGGGTGCACGGCCACAGCCGCGCGCAAGGCGCTGGCTATCATGGCCGCGCCTTGAACTCCGCGAGCCACTGCCATGACCGCCAGAACCGTCTACTTCGTCTCTGACGGCACCGGCATCACCGCCGAGACCTTCGGCAATTCCATCCTGGCGCAGTTCTCGTTGAAGGCGCGCCACGTGCGCCGGCCCTTCGTCGACACGGCCGAGAAGGCCCATGCGGTCGTCGCCGAGATCAACGAGGTCGCCATGCGCGAGGGCCAGCGGCCCATCGTCTTCGCGACGCTGGTGGACCGCGACGTGCTCAAGGTCGTGCGCGAGCACTGCCAGGGCCGCGTCATGGACATGTTCGGCACCTTCATCGAGCCGCTGGAGGACGAGTTCGGCATCAAGAGCAACCACCGCGTCGGCCGTTTCTCCGACGTGGCCGAGAGCCAGGAATACCACGACCGCATCGAGGCGATCAACTTCTCGCTGGCGCACGACGACGGCCAGAGCAGCAAGAACCTCGACGTGGCCGACGTCATCCTGGTCGGTGTGTCGCGCTCAGGAAAAACGCCGACGTCCCTCTACCTCGCCATGCAGCACGGCATCAAGGCCGCCAACTACCCGCTCATCCCCGAGGACTTCGAGCGCCGCAAGCTGCCGCCGTCGCTGGTGCCGCACCGGCGCAAATGCTTCGGCCTGACCATCGACCCCGAGCGCCTGTCGTCCATCCGCAACGAGCGCCGGCCCGGCAGCAAGTACGCCGACCTGCTGAACTGCCGCTACGAGGTCAACGAGGCCGAAGCCATGATGAAGCGCGAGGGCATCTCATGGCTGTCGTCCACGCACAAGTCCATCGAGGAGATCGCGACGACCATCCTGCGCGACATCCGGCCGGACCGGCTGATGTACTGATGCCCCTTCACGCGCTCGCCCTCGTCCTCACCGCCGCCCTCCTCCACGCGCTCTGGAACCTCGCCGCCAAGAAATGGGGCGGCGGGCCGCATTTCGTGTTCGCCTGCGCCGTCGGCGTCGTGCTGTTCTGGTTGCCCGCGGTGCTCTGGATCGGCCTCGGGGAGCTGCCGGGCTGGACGCCGCTGGTCTGGGGCTTCGTCGTCGCCAGCGCCGTCGTCCACCTGCTGTACTTCAACTGCCTGATCGCGGGCTACAAGGCCAGCGACCTCACCGTCGTCTATCCCGTGGCGCGCGGCAGCGGGCCGCTGCTGTCGGCGACCGCGGCCGTGCTGCTGCTGGACGAGCACCTGGGCCTGCTCGGCATGCTGGGGCTGGCCGGCGTGGTGGGCGGCATCCTGCTGATCACGATGGGGCCGCGCCTGCTGGGCCGTGGCGTGGACCCGGAGGTCACCGCCACCCTGCGGCGGCGCCGCGGCGTGTACTGGGGCATGGCCACCGGTGCGCTGATCGCCGGCTACACGGTGCTGGACGGCTATGCGGTCAAGGTGCTGGCGGTGTCGCCGCTGCTGCTGGACTACTGCGGCAACGTGCTGCGCGTGCCGATGCAACTGCCCGTCGTGCTGCGCAACCGGCACAGCTTCAAGGCCGAGATGCGCCGCACCTGGAAGGGCGTGCTGGCGGTCGCCGTCATCAGCCCGCTGGCCTATGTGCTGGTGCTGCTGGCCGTGCGCGACGCGCCGCTGTCGCGCGTGGCGCCGGCGCGCGAGGTGTCCATGCTGTTCGCGGCGCTGCTGGGTGGGCAGTTGCTGGGCGAGGGCGAACGCGGCTGGCGGATCGCCGGCGCGGCGTTGATCGGGGCCGGCGTCATTGCGCTAGCGCTGTGACAGTGCCTCGTAGATGTCGACGTAGCGCTTTGCCGCGGCATCCCAACCGAAGCACTGGCGCATCGCCGTGCCCCGCACGGCCGCCCAGTAATCCTGCCGGTTCCACAGCGCAAACGCCCGCCGCAGCGCCCGGCGGTAGGCGTCTGCCGTGAAGGCGTTGAAGACGAAGCCGGTCGCCGTTCCCGCTGCCAGGTCTTCCAACGAGCAGTCGACCACCGTGTCGGCCAGGCCGCCGACGCGGTGCACCAGCGGCAGCGCGCCGTAGCTCAGGCCGTAGAGCTGCGTCAGCCCGCAGGGCTCGAAGCGGCTGGGCACGAGCACGACGTCGCTGCCGGCATAGATGCGGTGGGCCAGGCCCTCGTCCATGCCGGTGCGGCGGGCGACCTGGGTGGGATGCCGTGTCGCAGCGGCGGCGAACTCGGCTTCGAGCCGGGCATCGCCGGCACCGAGGATGACCAGCTGGCCGCCGGCATCGATCAGGTCGTCCAGCGCCTCTAGCACCAGCGGCAAGCCCTTCTGCTCGGTCAAGCGGCTGACGATGCCGAAGAGCGGCGCGTCGGGCGTCACGGCCAGGCCGCACTCGCGCTGCAGCGCGGCCTTGCAGGCGGCTTTGCCGGACACGTCGCCGGCACCGTAGCGGGCCGCGATGGCGTCATCCTGCGCGGGTGACCAGACGCCGTAGTCCACGCCGTTCAGGATGCCGTGCAGCACATCCGCGCGGTGGCGCAGCAGGCCGTCGAGGCCGCAGCCCTGCTCGGGGGTCTGGATCTCCTTCGCATACGACGGGCTGACCGTCGTGATCGCGTCGGCGAAATGCAGGCCGGCCTTCATGAAGCTCAGCTGGCCGTAGAACTCGACGCCCTCCACGGCGTAATGCGGCGGCGGCAGGCCCAGGTCGCTGAAATGGTCGGCCGGGAACAGGCCCTGGTAGGCCAGGTTGTGGATGGTGAAGACGGTGCGCGCGTCGGTGCGTCGGCGCGAACGGCTGGCGGCGATGTGCGCGCAGGCCAGGCCCGCATGCCAGTCGTGCGCGTGCACGACCTGCGGCCGCCACGCGCCGTCCACACCCTCGGCCAGCCGCGCGGCGGCCAGGCCCAGCAGCGCGAAGCGGCGGTGGTTGTCGGCATAGGCGATGCCGCCGGCATCCGCATACGGGTTGCCCGGCCGGTCGAACAGGCCGGGCGCGTCCAGCACATAGACGGGCATGTCGAAGCCCGGCAGCCGGCCGCGCAGCAACGCCGCCCTGCCCTCGCTCCACGGCAGCGCGACGGGCGCGACGGCGCATTCCTGGCTCAGTGCGTCGCGGATGGCCGGGAAGCCGGGCACCAGCAGGCGGGGCTCGGCGCCGGCCGCGGCCAGCGCGGCAGGCAGCGCACCGGCCACATCAGCGAGGCCGCCGGTCTTCAGCAGCGGGAACAGCTCCGCGCTGACCTGCAGGACCCGCGTCACAGCTTGGCCAACATCTGCCGCGTGATCAGCACGACGCCGTTCTCGGTGCGCTCGAAGCGGGCCGCGTCCAGCGCCGCGTCCTCGCCGACCACCAGGCCGTCGGGGATCGCGCAGCCACGGTCGACGATGACCTTGGTCAGGCGGCAATGGCGCCCGATCTCCACGCCCGGCAGCAGCACGCACTGGTGGATGTTGCAGAACGAGCGGATGCGCACGTTGTTGAACAGCACCGACTGCACGACGTGCGAGCCCGACACGATGCAGCCGGCGCTGACGATGGTGTTGACCGTCATGCCGTGCATGCCGTTGTGGTCGGGGATGAACTTGGCCGGCGGCAGCTGGCGCTGGTAAGTCCAGATCGGCCAGTCGGTGTCGTAGATGTCCAGCTCGGGGCTGATGGAGGCGAGGTCGAGGTTGGCGGCCCAGAAGGCGTCCAGCGTGCCGACGTCGCGCCAGTACGGCGTCGCGCCGTTGGGGTTCATGATGCAGCTCATGCCGAAGGGATGGGCCACGGCGCGGTCTTCGCCGACGATCTTCGGGATCACGTCCTTGCCGAAGTCGTGGCTGGAGCTGGGGTCGGCCAGGTCCTCGGCCAGCAGGCGGTAGAGGTAGTCGGCGTTGAAGACATAGATGCCCATGCTGGCCAGGCACGCGTCGTCGCGGCCGGGCATGCAGGGCGGGTCGGCCGGCTTCTCCAGGAAGCTGGTGATGCGCCGCTCGCCGTCCACGGCCATGACGCCAAAGGCGCTGGCCTCGGCCTTGGCCACCTCGATGCAGCCGACCGTGCAGCCGGCACCTGTTTTTGCGACGTTCTCGACGTGGTCCGCCAGCATGGCGGAGTAGTCCATCTTGTAGATGTGGTCGCCGGCCAGCACGACGATGTAGTCGGCGCCGGTGCTCTGGATGATGTCCAGGTTCTGGAACACTGCATCGGCCGTGCCGCGGTACCAGCTCTCCTCGTCGACGCGCTGCTGGGCGGGCATCAGGTCGACCGTCTCGTTGAGCTCGGCGCGCAGGAAGCTCCAGCCGCGCTGGATGTGGCGCAGCAGCGAATGGCTCTTGTACTGCGTGACGACGCCGATGCGGCGGATGCCGCTGTTGACGCAGTTGCTCAGCGCGAAATCGATGATGCGGAACTTGCCGCCGAAGTAGACGGCCGGCTTGGCGCGCGAATCGGTGAGCTGCTTCAGGCGCGAGCCGCGGCCGCCGGCCAGGACGAGGGCGATGGCGCGGCGTGCGAGCTGGTGGGGTGAGGCGACGGGGGGCATGGCCAATCTCCGCAAGGCTGCAAACGCTTGCAGTTTGCGGCCAGTGTCTCACCGCCTCGCTGCGGGCTTCCCCTCAGGCGGGCCGTGGCGCCAACGGCCACAGCGCGTTGACCGGGCGTTCCAGCACGCGCGCGGCGACCGGGTGGAACACCGCCGCGTCGAGCCGGCCGGCCGCAGTGGCCGCGGCGAGCCATCGCTCGAGCGAGCCGCCCGCCTCGGTCCAGCGGTCCTGGCGCAGCAGCCCGTACAGCCCGGCCGCAATGACGTGCATGCCGTCGTCCGCCTTGCGCCAGCGGTCCGCGGGGTTGCGGGCCACGCCCAGCGCCTCGCTGATCAACTGGTCCAGCGCCTGCACCAGGTCCTCGTCCACCAGGCCCTTCAGCGTCGTGTAGCCCCACTTGGGGTCGTGGTCGCGCACGATCTTCATGACCAGCGGGTCGCGCTCCAAAGCAGCGAGCGCCGCGGTCGCGGCCGGCCCGTCCATAGGCACGGGCGGGTGCAGCATCTCGTGGGCGGCGATGCGCACGGTCGTCGCGGTGTCGTAGTCGGCCGCCTGCAGGAAGGTCTGCCCCTGCACCTTGATGCCATGCGGCTTGGAGAACTGCAGCAGGACGACCTGGATCTCGGGGTCGAAGCTCCGGCCGGTCAGTTTCTCCTGCCAGGTGATCACGTCGAAGCCGGCCAGCGCGCGGCCCACCTCGGCGATGCGGCGGTCCAGGTCGCTGCCGATGCGGTCCTTGCGGAACGCGCTGAAGCCGGCGCGCTGCATGGCGCTGAAGATCGCGTCCAGCCGCGGCGCCGCCTTGTCGAACCAGGCCCAGTCGGCCTCGCTCCAATAGCTGCTGGCCTGGTAGCTCGGCAGGATGGCCGTCTGCCGCGAGCGCAGCGCGGCCAGCAGCGTGGCCAGCGTCGCGTCGTTGCCGTGGGCCGAGAACAGCACCTGCAGGTTGGGGCCCAACAGGCCGAAGCCGTCCTTGGTGGCGTCGGCCCACAGCCGCGCCACGTCGCTGCGCACCGCCTCGGGCAGGCGCGGCGCGAACGCGGCGGCATCCGCGGCATAGAAGTCGAGGTAAAGCGGCGTGCCCGACAGGGGGCCGAGGAAGGCGATCGCATCGAACCCCTCGGAGGCGCGCACCTGCCAGCGGGTGCGCGAGGGCCGCGCCTGCGCGACGGCCGGCCCCTGGGCAAGCAGGGTGGCCACCCCCGCGATCAACGGGCCCGACATGAAGGTTCGGCGATGCATGCGCGGATGCTAGGTCGACGCCGACGCCACCTCTTGAACGGACTTAACCCGTCAGGCGCTTCGGCGTGCGCCCCGTCAGCGCGACGATGGCGCGCGTCAGGTGGGCCTGGTCGGCAAAGCCCGTCTCCGCGGCCAGCATCGCCATCGACCCCGGCCAGGCCGGCAGCCGGCGCAGCGCCTGCAGCGCCCGCAGCTCCAACCGGTAGCGCTTGGGGCTCACGCCGTAGGCCTGGCGAAAACCGCGGCTGAGCGACTGCGGCGCGATGCCCATGGCGGCGGCCCATTCGGCCAGGCCGAGGTTAGGGTCCGCCGCCAGCGCGGCGGCCAGCAGGTCCGGCCAGTCGTTCAGCCGGGCGGCCGAAGGCCGGAACGTCTGCCGCAGCAGTTCTGCGGCCTGGCCCACATCGCGCTCGGCGAGGCGGGCGATCGCGTCGGCGTCATCGACATGCCCCAACGGCCCTCCGGCCGCGGCGCCGATCACCGGCAGGTTCAGCACCCGCGCACCGGCGCCGCTGAACGCGTTGCCATGCGATTCGTAGGCGCCATGGACGACCGCCTGGCCGGCCTCGACGCGCAGCCGGCCGCGGTCGCCCGCTTCCACATAACCGCCGGCGAGCACCAGCGCCACATAGCCTTCGCCATGGCGGTGGCGCGGCATGCGCTCGAACGCGCGGTGAAGGGAGATCGCGGGCATCACCGGGCCGACTTTATCGCTGCGCCGATACAGGCCTGCAACTGCGTCGTTAGCCCGCAGGGCGCTGTGCGCCGTGAAGCGCCGGCTCCGCAGCCGCCTCTTCCCCTTCCAGCGACACCAGCGCCCTGCGCAGGCTGCTCGCACTCGGCTTGTCGACGAAGACGCAGCGTTTGTGATGGCGCTTGCAATGGTCCTTCACGCGCCAGTAGGCGTCGTGGCTGATGCAGCCGGTCTGGCAGATGACCAGGTCGGCCGCGGCGAGCTGGGGCTCCAGCTGGGCCGGCTTGTGCTCCTCGCCGCCGTCGTGGTGCAGGAACTGCGCGCCGCAGCCCTCCACCGCCTGGCGGTATTGCGGCACGCTGCCGCCCCGGCCGCCGACGCACAGCACGACGCGGTGCTCCAGCCTCGTCGGCAGGGCCGGCAACACCGCCGGGGCCGGCGGCGGCACCGGTTCGGCCGCAGCCTCGGTGGCCGGCGCGTTGCGCGACGCCAGCCGGTTGACCTCGCGTTGCAGCGCCTGGTTGCGCTCCACCTGCTCCGCGAGCCGCTCGCGCAGCTGCTCGCGCTCGGGCAGATCGGGCTGGGCCGCCCGCCAGTGCTGCAGCTGCTCCTGCGCCTGGGCCAGTTGGGTCTGCAGCGCGATCAACGCGGCGCGCTGCTGCATGCGCTCCCGCTCCCAGGCCTGCTGCTCGCGGGCGCGCTCCAGGCTCCAGGCCGTCACGCGCTGCTGCACCTCGGCGTAGTCGCGCGCCAGCGCCTGGTGCTCCGCCGCCAGCTCGCGGTGGGCAACCAAGTCCACGCGCTGCGCCGCGCCGACCTGGTGCTGCAGCATGTGCACCTGGCCCAGCACGCGCATTTCCAGCCACTCATCGCAGCGCGCGTGCGTCAGCGTGGCCCACAGCGCGCCGGCGATCTCGCCCTGCGCCGCGCGGCCGCGCCACCAGGCCATCAGGCTGTCGCGGCACTTGGCCTGGGCGGCCGCGCGGACATCCAGCGTGAAGCGCTGCTCCAGGTCCTTCTGCAGCGCCTCGGCCACCGCGTTGCGGCGCGCGGCCGCGGTGACGAGGCTGCAGTGCAGCGTGTAGTCGTCCTCGTCGCCCTGCAGCACCAGCAGCTTCTTCGCGAGCACGCGCACGCGCTCCAGCGGCACGCAGACGCCGATGACGGGGCAGTGCGCATGGCTGCCCAGCTCCCACAGGCGGCGGCGGCGCGAGCCGGTGGTGACGGGGGCGGCGGCATGCGCCGCGCAGCAGGCTTCAGCCATTTGATGAACTCTCCAAGGCAAAGCGGACAGGGAACTCCACCCAGCTGCCGACCGGCTCGCTGCCGCGCTGCGCGGGGTGGAAGGGGCAGCGGCGGGCCTGGGCCATCGCCGCGTCGTCGAGAAGCCGCCAGCCGCTGCTGGCGGCCAGCAAGACCTGGCCCGCGCGGCCCAGCTCGTCGACCCACACACGCAGGCGCACGACGCCTTCGATGCCACGGTCGCGCAGGGTCGGCGGATGGGGTGCGGGCGCGCAGGCGGCGCGGCGGGCGGATTGCAGCGACACCGGCTCGGCCGGTGGGGCCGGCGCGGCGATGGGCTGCGGGGCCGGCGCCGGTGCAGCCGCAACGAGGGCGGCAACCGCGGGTTCGGCCAGGCGGCGTGCCTCGGCCTGCACCACCTCGAAGGCCGGCGGAGCGATGACGGCGACGTCGGGCAGCCGCAAGGCCGGGGCCGCGGCATGCAGCGGCGCGGGCGCCACGGCGGGCCGTGGCTGCACGGACAGCAGCTTCACCGCGAGCTCGTGCCGCATCGCCGGGGTCGCCGGCATGGCCGCATGACGCGCCGTCCACACCGCCGCCAGCGCGACGCCGTGCAGCGCCACGACGGCGAGCAGCGCACCGATGCGCGACCTCACGCTGCGGCCTCCATGCGGCGCGCGGCCAGCGCCCAGTCGCCGTCCGGCGTTGCCAGCGCCCGCAGGCGCAGGCCAAACAGCGCCTCCAGCGCCGGCAGTGCCGCGGCGCCGGCGGGCACATCGGCCTGCACCTGGCCGCGGCGCACGAGGACCAGGCGCTCGAAGCCGTTCAGCGCCTGCTGGATGTCGTGCAACACGGCCACCAGCGCATGGCCACGCTCGCGGCAGAAGCCGCCCAGCGTGTCCAGCAGCTCCAGTTGCAGGCCCGGGTCCAGCGACGCGAGCGGCTCGTCCACCAGCAGCAGGCCGCGCTCGACGTCGGCGAGTTGCGCCAGCACGCGGGCCAGCTGCACGCGCGCCTGCTCGCCGCCGGACAACTGGTCATAGCGCCGGCCGTACAGGTGGCCGGCGCTGGCCCAGGCGAGCGCCTGGCGCACCCAGCGGCCATCACCCTCACCGGCCCAGCGGCCCAGGCTGACGACCAGTTCCACCGGCAGGCCGAAGGCCACCTGGTGCGACTGCGGCAGCACCGCACGGCGGCGGGCGCGCTGGCGCGCGTCCATGGCGGCGACGGGCTCGCCGTCCAGCAGCACGTGGCCATCCGTCGGCGCAAGGTCGCCGGACATCAGCTTCAGCAGCGTCGACTTGCCCGCGCCGCTGGGGCCCAGCAGCGCCACGCGCTCGCCGGGGTCCACGCGCAGGCCGAAGGGGCCGAAGCGCTGGCCATGCCGGTCCAGCGTCGCGTCGTCCAACAGCAGCATGTGATGCGTCACCAGCCGCCCCCGATCTCGCGTTGCGCGCGCTTGAGCAGCACGAACAGCACCGGCGCGCCGAGCAGCGCGGTCAGGATGCCCACCGGCAGCTCGGCCGGCACGGCCAGCGTGCGCGCGGCGGTGTCGGCCAGCAGCATCAGCAGCGCGCCGAACCAGGCGGCGAGCGGGAGCACGCGGCGCGCATCCGCACCGACGATGCCGCGCGCCGCATGCGGTGCCAGCAGGCCGATGAAGCCGATGAGCCCGCACCAGGCGACCGCCAGGCCGCTCAGCAACGCCAGGGCCAGCACCAGCACGCGCCGCAGCCGCGCCACCGGCACGCCGACCTGGGCGGCGACCGCCTCGCCCAGCGCCAGCGCATTGAGCGCCTGGCCCCAGCGGCGCGACAAGGCCAGCACGGCCGCCACCGCGACGCCCAGCACCGCGACGATGGGCCAGCTGGCCATCGCGAGCGAGCCGAGCTGCCAGAAGGTCAGGTTGCGCAGCTGCTCGTCGGTGGCGAGATAGGTGCACAGGCCGACGAGGGCCATGGCGAGCGCGTTCAGTGCCAGGCCGGCCAGCAGCAGGCCGGCCACCGCGCCAGGCACCAGCAGCCGCGCCAGGCCTTGCAGCAGGCCGCACATGACCCAGGCGCCAGCCAGGGCCGCCAGCGGCACCGCGAACGGCCGCCAGGCGGCGGGCAGGCCACCGGCCCAGGCCGCGAACACGGTCAGCATCAGCGCCACCGCGCAGACTGCGCCGCCCGGGATGCCCAGCAGCGAGGGCTCGGCCAGCGGGTTGCGGAACACGCCCTGCGACAGCGCACCGGCCAGGCCCAGCGCCGCACCGACGACCACGGCGAAGGCCACGCGCGGCAGGCGCAGCTGGGCCAGCACCATCGCGCCCTGCGTCGGCTCGCCGCGGATCAGCGCCCGCCAGTCGGCCAGCCCGAGGCTGAGGGCGCCGCTGTTGGCCGCGACGACGACGGCCGCGGCCAGCAGCGCGAACGCGAGCGGCCAGCCCGGCAGCGCGGGCCAGCGCAGGCCCATCCGCTCAAGCGGCGCGTCCACGCAGCTTTCCCGTCAGCTCGGTCACGGCCTGCGGCAGGCGCGGGCCGAAGCCCAGCAGCAGCAGCGCCTCCATGCTGGCCACGCGGCGCGCGCCGCCGGCGGGCGTCAGCGCCAGGCCGGGCGCCTTCAGCAGGCCGTCGGCGCCGCCCTGCGCCTGCAGGCCCTGGTCGGTGCACAGGATGACGTCCGGCGCGGCCTGCAACGCGGCCTCGGCCGTCAACGGCTTGTAACCCTGCACGCCCGCGAAGGCGTTGCGCGCGCCGGCCAGTGCCAGCATGGCGTCCGCGCCGGTGCCCTCGCCCGCCACGCGCAACTGGCCCGCGGCATGGGCCAGCACGAACAACACGCGCGGCACGCTGCCGGCCGGCGGCTTGGGACGCGCCGCCCAGTCCTGCTGCAGGCGGGCGACGAGCTGAGCCGCCTCACGCTCGCGGCCGCAGAGCTGGCCGATGCGGGTCGTGCGCGTGAGGATGCCGTCGAAGCGGTGCTGCTCGTCCAGCACCTCCACGCGCACGCCGGCGCGCTGCAGCTGCGCCAGCACCTGCGGCGGGCCGGCCTCGCCGCTGGCCAGCAGCAGCTGCGGCAGCAACGCGAGCACGCCCTCGGCCGACAACGTGCGGGCATAGCCCACCTGCGGCAGCCGGGTCGCGTCGGCGGGGAACAGCGAGGTCGTGTCGACGCCGACGAGCTGGCCTTGCGCGCCGAGCGCGAACACGGTCTCGGTGACTGCGCCGCCGACGCTGACGATGCGCGGCTGGGCCTGCGCTAAACCAAGACCAGGCAGGAGCCCCGCAAGCATCAGATTTCTGCGCTTCATTTCAGCGGCGCCATCTTGAATTTGCGGGCCGAGCGCCGGGCCGCTCCCAAGCCGGACCGCGTTGGGCGATGTGCTTGGCGGTCAATCCGGCAAGCATCGCCGTCCCCCCGGGGGCTGAGGCCGGACACGGCAAGTCCAGTGGACTTGTCGTGCCTGCCGAAGAGCGGCCGCTCCGTCGGCTGCGCGGTCTGCAAGACCGACCGGGATGGCCCGCGTTCAGCGCGGCCAGACTGGGCGAGGGGCTCGTTCATGCCGCACACCCGGCGGTCTCTTCGCTCCACACGGGGTCGTCAACGAGGCCGTCCAGCAGCTGGCGCCACGCGCAGCGCTCGGGCTGGCCGGGCTTGCGCTGGCCGAAGAACTGCGCGATCAGCTCGCCGTCCGGCGCGTACAGCTCCAGCGAGCTGACCAGGCCGTCGACGGTCGGCTTGCGCACCGCCCAGGCCTCCGCGATGGCGTCCTCCCGCAGGTGCAGGTTGAAGCGCGGGTCCAGCACGTTGAGCCAGGGGCCCAGCATGGCGACGCGCTTGATGGGGCCGCCGTGGATCTGGATGACGCCGGGGTTGCCGACGAAGACCATGATGGGCGTGCCGTTGGCCGCGGCGCCTTCGAGCAGCACGCGGGCGGCATGCCGGTCCACGCGCTGCGCGAACTGCGGTGCGGCCAGGTGCATCGCGGTGCGGCGCGTCAAACCGTGCCGGCGCAGCAGGCCGAAGAACTCGTGCGTGTCGCGCAGCGCGGCCCAGCCGGCGCGGAAGCCATGGGCGTCCACGTCCGGCGCATCGGTGGCCGCGGGCGGTGCTTCGGTCCGCCACCAGGGCGGCGCGGCGCCGGGGTCGGTCCAGCGCAGCCGCAGCGCCTGCCAGGCGGCGAACTGCGTGGCCGGCCGCGTGAAGACCTTGTGCACGGCCACGCCGCGCGCGTCGAAGAACTGCAGGCTCTGCTGCTCGCCCTCCCTCACCGCGTAGCCCTGCGCCCAGTGGCTGTAGAAGAGGCGCAGGTCGATGTCCTCGCCCAGCGCCATGCCCATCTCGCGGCCGGGCTCGCCCTGCACGCTCAGGTGCTCGTAGACGCCGGTGCGCTCGTGCACGCAATGCGCGTTGCGCGTCAGCGCCATCAGCTCGCCGGCGCGGCTCAGCTCGGACAGCAGGCGCGGGAAATCGCGCCGCAGCCGCTGGGCCTGCAGGCCGCCGTCGGGGGCGCCGACATGCGCATCGATCAGCATGCCTTCGGTGACGCCCAGCGACAGGGCGATGTCGCGGTGGCGGGTGGCGCCGGCGGCGCGGGCGTCGGCATAGGCTTGGCGGAGATCCATCATCAACAGCGCTCCTTCAGAGTTGGGCTTGCAGCACCAGGCCGAACTGACGGCCGGGCGCGGTGTAGGCGTCCAGCGCGGCGCTCGCCGTCGTCAGGCCGCGCACGTCGGTCCAGCGCCAGTACTTGCGGTCGGTCACGTTGTCGATGCGTGCGGACAGCGACCACACCGGCGTGATCTGCCAGCCGGCGGCCAGGTCCAGCACCGTGTAGCCGGCCGGCACGAAGGGGTTGGCCGCAAAGATGCGGCTGGGCTGCTTGCCCGAGGCGCGCAGCATCGTGGCCTCCCAGTGCCAGGCCGGCAGCTGCTGGCGCAGGCTGGCCGAGGCCTTGGTGGGCTCGACGGTGTCCAGCGGCCAGCGCACGCCGTTGCGTTCGGCGCTGCCGTGCGCGCGCGCATAGGCCAGGCCCAGGCGCCACTGCCGGTCGATCTGGCCGTTCAGCCTGACCTCGACGCCGCGGATGCGCGCCTCGTCGAGGTTGATGGACTTGAAGACGATCTTGCTGCCGGGCGCGCCGCCGGAGACGATCTCCTGGCTGATGAAGTCGTCGTAGCGGTTGTCGAACGCGGCCATCTGCCAGCGCCAGCCGCCCCACGCGCCGCGCAGGCCCAGCTCGATGCTGTCGGCGCGCTCGGCCTTCAGGTCGGGGTTGCCGATGGTCTCGTAGTTCTGCACCGGATTGGCAAAGCCGTTGTTCACCTGCGCGGGCGTCGGCGCCTTGAAACCCCTGGCCCATTGCGCATAGGACGTGAGGCCGGGCGCGGCCTGCCACAGCAGGCCCAGGCGCGGCGTCACGGCGCTGTCCCTGAGGTTGACGATGGGTGCGCTGTAGCCGCTGGCCGAGGGCTTGAGCGAGAAGCGCTCGTAGCGCAGCGCCGGCACGAGCTGCCAGTCGCCCTGCGTGAACTCGCCCTGCACGAAGGCGCCGACGAGGCGGTAGTCGGCATCGGGGAAGGGCTTGGCCGGGAAGGTCTCGCCAGCGGCCGGCGTGACGCCGTCGCGCACGCCGCTGACCTGGTTGCGGCTGGCGTCCAGGCCCAGCGTGACGCGCTGCGCGCCCCAGCCGATCTGGCCTTGCGCGGCCAGGCCGGTCAGCGTCTCGTCGTAGTGGTTGTCGCGCACGCGGTCGGTCGTCGTGCGGTCCTCCGCGGCGAACTGGGCGATGCGTGAGTCCTGGTGGTAGAGCTGCACGCTGGCCTGCTGCAGCCATGCAGCGTTGGGGTCGTCCAGCGTCCACGCCAGCGAGGAACGCCAGCGGCGGCTCTCGTCGTCGGCGCGCAGGTCCAGCGTCGTCGCATTGCGGGCGGACAGCATGTCGTAGCGGTCGCGCTGCCTGACGCCCTCCAGCGTCAGCTCCAGGCGCTGCTGGCCGGACAGCGCCAGGCCGGCCTTGCCGAGCAGCGTGTGGCGTTCGCGGTCCAGCGGGTCGGGCTCGGTGCGGTTGACGCCGTCGCCGCCGACCGTGCCCTGGTTGGCCAGCTCGTGCGAGCGGCGCGTGGCGCCCTGCAGCAGCCAGTCCCAGGCACCGCCGCGCCACGCGCCGGCGAGGTTGAGGCCCACCCCGTCGTCACCGCTGTAGCCCGAGGCCTGGGCGCGCAGGGCGACGTCCTTGCCGGGCCTGAGCAGGTCGCTGGCGCGCAGCGTGCGCAGCGCCAGCGCGCCGGCCAGGCCGTCGCTGCCGAACTGCGTAGACGCCGGGCCGCGCAGCACTTCCAGCTGCTGGGCGCCCTCGAGGTTGAGCAGGCCGAGGCGGCCGGTCGTGAAGGGGCCAAAGCTGAAGCTCTGCGGCGCGCGGATGCCGTCAACCAGCACCAGCACCTGGTTGCCTTCAAGCCCACGGATGTTGAGGCCCTCGTTGCCGGCGCGGCCGGCGGTGGTGCTCGCAAGGCCGAAGCGCGGGTTCGGCGCCCGCACGGCGAGGTCCACCTCGTTCTTCAGCAGCTCGCGCAGGTCCCGCGCGCCTGGGGCGGGCTTGAACACGCTGACCGTCGCAGGCACCTCGTCGACGCGGCGGTCGGCGCGGGTGGCGGTGTTGGTCAGCTCGGGCAGCTCGGTGGCGGCGCCGGCGGAGGTCTGGGCCAGGGCAGGGTCGGCAAGGCAGGCGCAGGCGGCAGCCAGCGCAACGGCAGTCTTCAGCACGGGAGCTCCGAAAAGGAAGCGCGGGCTGGCGACTGCTGGCTTGCGCGAAAGGTATCAACCGAGGAAAGGGGACTACTTGGTCAGGATCAGCTTGCCCTGAGAGGTCAGCCGCAGCCGGTAGACCTGCTGCTGGTGATGGATGAACAGCTCGCCGCCAGGGCCGAGCAGCGTGACGCTGTCGATGCTGCGCTGGCCGGCGGCCGGTGCGGCTGCGGCGGCTTGCGCCGGCGGCCTCAGCGCGGTCTTGGGCGGAAGGGTCTCACCAAACATGCAGGCACTGTAATGAGAATCATTCTCGATTGCAAGCCTGTGCTGTCCCGTTTGGACGCGACGGCGTTCAGCCGCGCTGGCGTTCGCTTTCGTAGAGGCAGATGGCTGCGGCCGCTGCGACGTTCAGCGATTCCTCGCCACCCGGCTGCGGGATGCCGACGGTGAGCGCACAGCGGGCCATCAGCTCGGGCGACACGCCCTGGCCCTCGTGGCCCATGACCCAGGCACAGGGCGACGGCAGCGCGACGCGATGCAGCACATGCTCGGTGTGCGAGCTGGTCGCGATCAGCGGCACGGTGAGCTGCGCCAAGTCGTCCGCCGCAAGTCCTTCGACCAGCCGCAGCCCGAAATGGGCGCCCTGCCCCGCGCGCAGCACCTTGGGCGACCACAGCGCCGCCGTGCCCTTGAGCGCCAGCACCTGCCGCACGCCGAAGGCCGCCGCGCTGCGCAGGATGGCGCCGACGTTGCCGGCGTCCTGCAGGCGGTCCAGCACGACGCTGGCAGCGGCGGGGTCGATGGCGGGCGCGGCCGGCAGCGTCAGCTCGGCGCCGATCTGCGCCGGCGATTCCAGCCCGCTCAGGCCCTTGAACAATGCCATCGGCACGACCAATGCGCGCGGCGCCGATCCGGCCAGCGCGGCCAGCGCGGCGTCCTGCATCGCGCCCTCGGTCAGCACGACGAGCGCCGGCTGCCAACCGCGCTGCAGCGCCGCGCGCAGCAAGTGGTCGCCCTCGATCCACAGGCTGCCGGTCTTGCGGTAGCCGCCGGCATCCGCGGTCAGCTTGCGCAGCCGCACCAGCGCCGGGTTGTCGCGCGACGTGATGTGGTCGAGCTTCATGCCAGCGTGTTGGTCGTCACGTCGATGCAGACCTCGCGAACGGGCGCAAAGCTGCGGCGGTGCCAGGGGCTGGCGCCATGTTGCTTGAGCGCGGCCAGGTGCTCGGGCGTCGAGTAGCCTTTGTGCGTCGCGAAGCCGTACTGCGGATGGCTGTCGTGCATCTGCTCGCAGAACAGGTCGCGCGCCACCTTGGCGAGGATGCTGGCGGCCGAGATGGCCTGCACGGTGGCGTCGCCCTTCACGATGGCCTCGGCCGGCACGGCCAGCACCGGCAGGCGGTTGCCGTCGACACGCACCAGCGCGGGCTTCAGGCGCAGCCCCGTCACCGCACGCTGCATGGCCAGCATCGTGGCCTGCAGGATGTTGATGCGGTCGATCTCCTCGTGCGTGGCATGCGCGATGCAGCAGCACAGCGCCTTGGCGCGGATCTCGTCGTACAGGCGTGCGCGCTTGGCCGGCGTCAGCACCTTGGAGTCGGCCAGGCCCTTGATGGGCTGCAGGTCGTCGAGGATGACGGCGGCCGCGAACACCGGTCCGGCCAGCGGCCCGCGGCCGGCCTCGTCCACGCCGGCGATGAGGCCGGGCGGCGTCCAGTCGAGCGCGACCTGCTCAGGCCTGGATGAGCGTCGCGATGGCATCGGCGGCCTGCTTGGCGGTGTCTTGCCGCAGCAGCTCGTGGAGTTGGACGAAGCGCTGATGCAGCGCGGCGCGCCGCGGCGTGTCGGCCAGCAGGCCTTCCGCCTCGCGCGCGAGGTTCTCGGGCGTGCAGGCGTGCTGGATCAGCTCCGGCACCAGGAACTCGCGCGCCAGGATGTTGGGCAGGCCCACCCAGGGCAGCAGGCCCTTGTCCTTCATGCGCCACCAGTTCAGGCGGTTCATGCGGTAGGCGATGACCATGGGGCGCTTGAACAGCGCCGCCTCCAGCGTGGCGGTGCCGCTGGCCACCAGCGTCAGGTCGCAGGCCGCCAGCGCGGCGTGCGACTGGCCATCGACGAGCTGGATGTCCACGCCGTCCAGCATCGGTTCGATGAGGCCGCGCAGCCCCGGCACGACCGGCATGACGAAGCGCCGGCCCGGCCTGGCCAGCAGCTTCGCGGCGCCGATCAAGGCCGGCGCGATGTAGTTGATCTCGCTCTTGCGGCTGCCGGGCAGCAGCGCGATGACGGTGTCGCCTTCAGGCAGCTTCAGGGCCTCGCGTGCCGAAGCACGCGGCGGCTCCATCGGGATGGCATCGGCCAGCGGATGGCCGACGTAGGTCGCGCCGATGCCGGCCTTGTGCAGGATCTCGGGCTCGAACGGGAACAGGCACAACACGTGGTCGGCCGCGCGCTTGATGGTCTGGACGCGCTCGGGCCGCCAGGCCCAGATGGACGGGCAGACGAAATGGACCGTCTTGATGCCGGCCTCGCGCAAGCGCGTCTCCAGGCCGAAGTTGAAGTCGGGTGCATCGACGCCGATGAAGACGTCGGGCCGGTTCGAAATGAGGCGCGTGCCCAGCTGCTTGCGGATGGACAGCAGCTCGCGGATGTTCAGCAGCGCGTCCACGTAGCCGAAGATGGACAGCTTGCTGTGCGGCCACCAGGTCTCGAAGCCCTGGGCGCTCATCTTCGGGCCGCCGATGCCCTGCGAGGTCAGCCCCGGCCAGCGCGCGCGCAGGCCCTGCAGCAGCAGGCCGGCCAGCAGGTCGCCGCTGGCCTCGCCGGCCACCATGCCGAGGCGGGGCGCTGTCTGCATCAGCTCAGCGCACGATGCCGCGCGTGGACGCGGCGAGGAAGTTCAGCATCAGGTCGATGTCGCCATCGGCCGCACCGCCTTCCGTGCCGCGCAGCGCTTCGATGCCGGCCTTGGCCTCGTCCAGCGTGTGGCCGCTGCGGTACAGCAGCTTGTAGATCTGGCGGATGACGCCGATGCGCTCGGCACTGAAATCGCGGCGCTTCAGGCCCACGACATTGACGGCGCGGGCCGCGAGCGGATTGCCGTCCACCGTCATGAAGGGCGGCACGTCGTTCGCAACGTGAGCCTGGAAGCCGATCATCGCGTGGTCGCCGATGCGCATGCGTTGCAGGATGCCGGTCAGGCCGCCGATGGTGACGTGGTCGCCCACGCGCACATGGCCTGCAAGCGTGGCGTTATTGGCCAGCACGCATTCGTTGCCGATGACCACGTCGTGGGCCAGGTGGCAGTAGGCCATGATCCAGTTGTCGTTGCCCACCGTCGTCTCGCCGCGGTCCTGCACCGTGCCGACGTTCAGCGTGCAGAACTCGCGGATGGTGTTGCGGTCGCCGATGACCAGCGTGGTTGGTTCACCGGCGTACTTCTTGTCCTGGTTGGCCGCGCCGATGGAGCTGAACTGGAAGAAGGTGTTGTCGCGCCCGATGGTGGTGTGGCCTTCGATGACCACATGCGGGCCGACCTTGGTGCCCGCACCGATCTTCACGTGCGGGCCGATCAGAGAGTAGGCGCCGACCGCCACCGACGAGTCCAGCTCGGCGGCCGGATCAATCAACGCTGTGGGATGAATCAAAGCCATGCCTGCTCCAGAGAGGCACGCGCGAAACGCGTGCTCGACTTCTCCAGCTGCACCCGTGGAACTGGCTTTGCCAGGCCACTGGGTGCGCCCCCTTGAGGGGGAGCGCCGGAGGCGCTACGGGGGTGGGTCATCCTTCGATGCGGCGCATCGTGCACATCAGCTCGGCTTCGGCGGCGAGGTTCTCGCCGACCAGGGCCCGCGCCGTGAACTTATAGATGCCGGCCTTGGCGCGCCCCAGCGTCACCTCCAGCACGAGCTGGTCGCCCGGCTCGACGGGACGCTTGAAGCGCGCGCCGTCGATACCGGCGAAGTAGACGACCGACTTCTCGTCCAGTGTGATGCCCACGCTCTCGATGGCCAGCAGCGTCGCCGCCTGGGCCAGGGCTTCCAGGATGAGCACGCCCGGCATCACGGGCCGGTGCGGGAAGTGGCCGAGGAAGAAGGGCTCGTTGATGGAGACGTTCTTGATCGCGCGGATGCGCTCGCCCTTGACCAGCTCCACGACGCGGTCCACCAGCAGGATGGGGTAGCGGTGCGGCAGGCGCTTCAGGATGTCGTGGATGTCCATCGTGATCGGGGTCGTCGTCTCAGTCATTTCTTTTCCAGATCGCGCACGCGCTCGCGCAGGGTCGAGAGCTGGCGCAGCGTGGCCGCGTTCTTCTGCCAGCTCGAATTTTCTTCGAAGGGATAGGGGCCGCTGTACACGCCCGGCGCGCTGATGCTGCGCGTCACGGTCGTGGCAGCCGAGATGTGCACGCCGTCCACGATCGTCAGGTGGCCAACGATGTTGGCCGCACCACCGATGGTGCAGTTCGCACCGATGCGCGTGGAGCCGGCCACCGCCGCGCAGCCGGCCATCGCCGTGTTGCGGCCGATGTGCACGTTGTGGGCGATCTGGATCTGGTTGTCGAGCTTGACGCCGTCCTCGATGACGGTGTCGCTCAAGGCGCCGCGGTCGATGCAGGTGTTGGCGCCTATCTCGACGTCGTCGCCGATGGCGACTGCCCCGAGCTGCTCGATCTTCACGTAACCGTTCTTGCTCGGCGCAAAGCCGAAGCCGTCAGCGCCGATGACGACGCCGCTGTGCACGATGCCGCGCCTGCCGATGCGGCAGCCATGGCCCAGCACGACGCGCGGTGCCAGGCGGGTCTGGTCACCCACGACCGCATCGCGCTCGATGACGCAATGCGCGCCGATGCGGGCATGGTCGCCGATGACGGCGCCGGCCTCGACGACCGCCAGCGGGCCGATCTCGACACCCTGGCCCAGCTTCGCATCGTGCGACACGATGGCGCTGGCATGCACGCCGGCCACGGCGCGCGGCCGCACACGCGCCGCCCACCATTGCGTGAGCCGCGCGAAATACAGGTAGGGGTCGGGCGTGACGATGGCCGCGCCGCGCGCGGCGGCGACCTCGGCCAGGGACGGCGCCACGATGACGCAGGCCGCCGCGGTCGTGCCAAGCTGCGCCTGGTAGCGCGGGTTGGCGAGGAAGCTGATGGCGTCGGCACCCGCCTCGTCCAGCGGCGCGATGCGTGCGATACGGATGTCGGGCTCACCAAGCAAATCGCCGCCCAAGGCGGCGATCAGTTCGGCGAGCGCGACGGGAGTCGGGCTCATGGGGTGCCCGGTCTACTTCTGCGCGTTCAGCGCATCGATCACCTTCTTGGTGATGTCCACGCGAGGGCTGAAGTGGATCGCGTCCTGCAGGATCAGGTCGTACTTCTCGGCGTCGAAGATCTGCTTGATGACCTTGTTGGCCCTCTCGACCACCGAGGACAGTTCCTCGTTCTTGCGCTGCGTCAGGTCTTCCTGCCACTCGCGGCGCTTGCGCTGCAGGTCGCGTTCCTGCTCGACGACATCGCGCTGGCGACGGCCACGCTCGGCCTCGGACAGCGTGGGCGCGTCCTTCTCGAGTTTCTCGGCGGCGCCGCGCAGCTTGGTTTCCAGATCGCGCAGTTCCTTCTCGCGCTTGCCGAACTCGGCTTCCAGCTTGGACTGTGCGACCTTGGCCAGGTTGGCCTCGCGCAGCACGCGCTCGCTGTTGACGTAGCCGATCTTCAGTTCCTGGGCTTGCACGGCCGAGGCGGCCACCATCATCGACGTGGCCAGGGCCACCGATTGCAAGAGCTTGCTCATCATCAGAATGCAGTCCCGATCTGGAATTGGAATTTCTCGATTCTATCCGTGCGTTCTTTGCGGATAGGTTTGCCGTAGCTGAGGCGCAGCGGGCCCATCGGCGAGATCCAGGACAGGCCCAGACCGACCGACGCACGCACGCTGTCGAGCTTGAGTTTCTCGTGCGAACCCCAGACGTTGCCGGCGTCGCCAAACAGGAAGATGCGGAAGCTCTTGTCGTTGCCGCTGCCGGGCACCGGCAGGTAGAGCTCGGCATTGAGGTTGAAGCGGCGGTTGCCGCCGCTGTAGGAGCCGGTGTTGTCGACCGGGCCCAGCGAGCCGGCCTCGAACACCCGCACCGAACCCAGGCCACCGCCGTAGAAGTTCTTGAAGATGGGATAGGGCTTGCTGCCCAGGCCCTCGCCCCAGCCGAGTTCGCTGTTCAGGCCCAGCGTGATCTTGTTGGTGATCTCGAAGTACTGCTGGTACTGCAGGTTCAGGCGCGCGAACTGCGCGTCGCCGACCGGGCTGAGTTCGAAGTTGACGCGCTGGTAGCGGCCCTTCATCGGGGAGATGACGCTGTCGCGGCTGTCGCGCTGCCAGCCGATGGTCAGCGGCACGGAGTTGCTGCGCTGGCCGAACTGGTTGACGAAGAGCAGGTAGCTGTTGGGCAGGCCCTTGGACGTCGTGATGTCGGTCTGCTCGTAGCCGATGCCGAAGAAGACGGTGTCGACCTCGGAGAACGGCACGCCGAAGCGGATCGCGCCGCCCTTGGTGACGTACTGGTACTCCTCGCCCAGCGTGTTGATCGGGCGGGTCGTCCGGTAGAACAGGTCGATGGCGCGCGACACGCCGTCGACCGTGAAATACGGGTCGACGGTGCTGATCTGCAGCTGGCGGCCGGTGCGGGCCGTGGCCACGTCGATGCCCAGGTAGTTGCCCGAGCCGAAGACGTTGTCCTGCCGGATGGAGCCGGTGAAGGACAGCTTGGTCTGGCTGGAGTAGCCGGCGCCGACGGTGATGGCGCCGGTGGGGCGCTCGACGACGGTGAGGATGACGTCGACCTGGTCCTGGGCGCCCGGCACCTCCTGCGTGTCGATGCTGACTTCCTTGTCCTTGAAGTAGCCCAGGCGTTCAACGCGGTCGCGCGAGGCCTTGATCTTCTGGCCGTCGTACCACGCCGCCTCGAACTGGCGGAACTCGCGGCGGATGACCTCGTCGCGGGTGCGCGAGTTGCCGGAGATGATGACCTTGCGCACGTAGACGCGGCGCTGCGGCTCGGCCACGAAGGTGACGACCACCTGGCCGGTGGCGCGGTCGATGTCGGGCCGGCTGTCGACGCGGGCGAAAGCGTAGCCATAGGTGCCGAACAGGTCACTGAAGGCACGCGTCGTCTGCGCCACCGCTTCGCCCTGGTAGGCCTGGCCGGGCTTGAGGTAGACGAGGTGCTTGAAGTCCTCCTCGCGGCCGAGGAAGTCGCCTTCGAGCTTCACGCCGGTGACGGTGTAGGGCTGGCCCTCGCTGACCGTGATGGCGATGCTGATGCTCTGCTTGTCCGGCGAGATCGTCACCTGCGTGGAGGTGACGTTGAACTCCAGGTAGCCACGGTTCAGGTAGTAGCTGCGGATGGTCTCCAGGTCCGCGTTCAGCTTGGCGCGCGAGTAGCGGTCGGTCTTGGTGTACCAGGTCAGCCAGCCGCTGCTCGTCTGTTCGAGCAGGCCCAGCAGCGTGCTCTCGGAGAACACCTTGGTGCCGAGGATGCGGATCTCGGCGATCTTGGCCGGCTCGCCCTCGGTCACGTTGAAGCTGACGTTGACGCGGTTGCGCTCGATCGGCGTGATGGTCGTCGTGACCTCGGCGCCGTACAGGCTGCGGGTCAGGTACTGGCGCTTGAGTTCCTGCTCGGCGCGGTCGGCCAGCGCCTTGTCGAAGGGCTTGCCCTCGCCGATGCCGACGTCCTTCAGCGACTTGGTCAGGGCCTCGTTGTCGAACTCCTTCAAGCCGACGAAGTTGACGTTGGCGATGATGGGACGCTCGTCGATGATGACGACGACCGCGTCGCCCTCGATGCTGATGCGCACGTCCTTGAAGAGGCCTGTGGCGAACAGCGCGCGCAGTGCGGCGGCGCCCTTTTCATCGTTGTAGGTGTCGCCGATGCGAAAGGGCAGCGACGCGAACACGGTGCCGGGGTCGGTCCGCTGCAGGCCTTCGACGCGGATGTCCCGGAGCACGAAGGGATCGGCCGCCCAGGCCAGCCCCGACTGGAACATCCCCGTGACAGCCAGAGCCAGCAAGCCGAGGCGGAAGGGGCGACGCTTCGCTCCCGAACTGAAAGAAAAGGACATGGGGACCGGGGGGTTCAGTGCCAACCCGCGAGGCGGGAGACGTCGTTGGAAAGGGCCAAGGCCATCATCAGCATCAGGATCAGCGCACCAGCGCGCTGCAGTTGCCGTTGCCACCATTCGGAGACGGGGCGGCCACTCAAACCCTCGAAAAGATGATACATGAGGTGCCCGCCATCGAGCATGGGCAGCGGCAGCAGGTTCAGCACCGCGAGGCTGAGGGAGATCTTGGCGAGGAAATCGAGATAGGGCGAGAGCCCGGCGCGCGCCGACTGGCCCGCGTAATCGGCGATGGTCAACGGGCCGCTGAGGTTCTTGGGCGAGGCCTGGCCGGTCACGATCTTGCCCATCAGGCGCACCGTCGTGACCGCCATGTCCCAGCTTTGCTCGACGCCGCGCCACAGGCCGTCGACGACGCCATGGCTGACGAAGACGCGCTCGGGTGGCGAGCCGACGCTGACCTGCAGCCGCGCGATGCGCTGGCCGCCCTCCTCGACGATGCGGGGCGTCGCATTCAACTCCACCGTCTGGCCGGCCCGCTCGACGCGCCAGACCATGGCGCGCGGCTGCTCGCCGTCACGGGCGCGGCGGATGGCGTCGCGCAGGAAGCCGGCATCGGGCACGGTCTGGCCGTCGATGCTCAGCACGCGGTCCCCGGCCATCACGCCGGCGGCCGCAGCGGCGCCGGCCGGGGTGACGTCGCGGATCAACGGCTCGGCCAGCGGCGCGAGGCCGATCTCGTTGAGCATCTGCACGTCGGGCGCACGCCCGGCAAGGCGCTCGGTCTCCAGCCGCAAGCTGCGGCGAGCGTGGCCCTGGGCGTCGCTGACGGACAGGTGCAGCGACTCGCCAAGCGCCTGGGCGCGCGCGATGGCACCCTGCAGGTCGGGCAGTGATTCGACGTCCTGCCACTGCTGGCCGTCGGACGAGACCGCCTTCACCCAGTCGCCCGCACGCACGCCGGCGCGTTCGGCGAGCGACCCGGCCGGCGGCGTGCCCAGCACGGCCTTGGGCACCTCGCTGCCCAGCCAGGCCACCATGGCGAACAGCAGCACCGCCAGCACCCAATTGGCCGCGGGGCCGGCCGCGACGATGGCAGCACGCTGGCGCAGCGGACGCTGGTTGAAGGCCTGCTCGCGCTCATGCGGCGCAACGACACCGTCGCGCTCGTCCAGCATGCGCACATAGCCGCCGAGCGGCAGCGCGCTGAGCGTGAACTCGGTGCCGTCGCGGCCGACGCGGCGCCAGATCACGCGGCCGAAACCGATGGAGAAGCGCAGCACCTTGACGCCGCAGGCGCGCGCGACGCGATAGTGGCCCCATTCATGGACCGCGATCAGCAGGGCCAGCGCGACGAGGAAGGCGACGAGGGTGGTCACGGCAGTTGGCGGGCCAGTTCACGGGCATGCACGCGCACGCGGGCGTCGAGGTCGAGCAGCGCCTCGATGCTGGCGCAGTCGCCGGGCTGAACGTCGGCCAGGCATTGCGAGTTGACCGCGTGGATGCGATCGAAGCGCAGCCGGCCGTTCAGGAAGGCGTCGACTGCGATCTCGTTGGCGGCGTTCAGCACGGTCGTGCTGCCCTCCGCGCCGCGCAGCGCCTGCCAGGACAGGTGCAGCCCGGGGAAGCGCGCGGCGTCCGCCTCCTCGAAGCTCAGGCTGGGCGTCGCCAGCAGGTCCAGCCGGCTGGCACCCGAGGTGATGCGCTCGGGGAAGGACAGGCCGTAGGCGATGGGCACGCGCATGTCGGGCGTGCCCAGCTGTGCCAGCACCGACTGGTCGCAGCAGACCACCATCGAATGGATGATGCTCTGCGGGTGGATCAGCACCTTGATCTGCTCCGGCGCGAGGTTGAACAGCCAGCGCGCCTCGATGACCTCGAGCGCCTTGTTCATCATGGTCGCCGAGTCGACCGAGATCTTGCGGCCCATCACCCAGTTCGGATGGGCGCAAGCCTGGTCCGGCGTCACGTCGGCGAGCGTCTTGGGGTCGCGGCTGCGGAAGGGGCCGCCCGACGCCGTCAGCACGATGTGATCGATGCGCTGCTGCCAGGTCGTGCGGTCCTCGGGCAGGCACTGGAAGATGGCCGAGTGCTCGCTGTCGATGGGCAGCAGCGTGGCGCCGCCCTGCTCCACCGCGTGCATGAACAAGGCGCCGCCGACGACGATGGCCTCCTTGTTGGCCAGCAGCAGGCGCTTGCCGGCGCGCGCCGCCGCGATGGCGGGCGCCAGGCCGGCGGCGCCGACGATGGACGCCATGACGGTGTCGACATCCGGGTGGGCGGCGATGTCGGCCAGCGCCGGGGCGCCGTCCAGCACCTCGGTGCGGCTGCCGGCCTCGCGCAGGCGTTCGCGCAGGCGGGCGGCGGCGGCGCGCTCGGGCATGACGGCAAAGCGCGGCTGCCAGGCCAGGCACTGCGCCAGCAGCTCGTCGACGCGGCTCATGGCGCTCAACGCGACGACCTCGTAGCGCTCGGGGTGGCGCGCAATGACGTCCAGCGTGTTGACGCCGATGGAGCCGGTGGAGCCGAGGACGCAGACGCGTTGGCGATTCATGGGGGCCTCTACAGACTGATCAACGCGAGCGCCAACGGGAACACCGGCAGCAGCGCGTCGATGCGGTCCAGCACGCCGCCATGGCCAGGCAGCAGGTTGCTGCTGTCCTTGGCACCGGTGGCGCGCTTGACGAGGGACTCGAACAGGTCGCCCACGACACTCATCGCGGCGAGGAAGACCAGCGCGAGCAGCGAGACGATGCCGTGTCGTTGCACCAGCAAGGTGTAGAGGCTGGGCGAGTCGACGCCGACGCGCACGTCGATGACATGCACCCACAGGAAGCCCAGCAGGATGACGCCGACGAGGCCGCTCCAGACGCCTTCCCAGCTCTTGCCCGGGCTGATGGCCGGCGCGAGCTTGCGCTTGCCGAAGGCGCGGCCACCGAAGTAGGCCGCGATGTCGGCCGCCCAGACCAGGCAGAACACCGACAGGATGAAGTTGATGCCATGTACCTTGGCCTGAACGATGGCCAGCCAGGCGCCCCACAGCAGCAGCGCGCCCAGCGCCAGGCGGCCGCCGCGCGCGATGCGCGGCCAGCCTGTCGGACCGGCGCGCAAGGCGTAGGCCCCGCCCAGCACCCAGACGCCGGTCGCCAGCCACCAGACCCAGGGCGGCGGGGCATTCAGGCCGCCGATCAGCAGCGTCCACACGCAGACCAGCGCCAGCGCCACGCCGGCCGCGATCGCGCCCGTGCCGGGCAAGCCATTGAGCCGCGCCCATTCCCAGCCCGCCGCGCCGATCATCAGCACGCTGACCCAGGCAAACGGCCAAGGCGAGGCCTGGAACAGCACCGGCAGCAGGATGGCCAGCAGCACGACGGCGGTGATGACGCGGGTCTTGAGCATGGGGGTCTCCGACCTCAGGCGGTGGCGGGCGCTTCCTTGACACCGCCGAAGCGGCGGTCGCGCTCGTGGAAGGCGGCAATGGCCGCATCCAGTTCGCGCTCGCCGAACTCCGGCCACAGGCAGTCCGAGAACACGAACTCGGTATACGCCGCCTGCCAGAGCAGGAAGTTGCTGATACGCACTTCGCCGCCGGTGCGGATGAAGAGGTCGGGGTCGGGCGCATAGCTCATGGCCATGAACTCCGAAAGCCTGGCTTCGGTCAGTTCATGCGCCGGCACGCCGGCCTCGATGGCCTTGCGGCAGGCCTGCACGATGTCCCAGCGGCCGCCGTAGTTGAAGGCCACGTTCAGCGTCAGCTTGGTGTTGTGCGCCGTCGTCGTCTCGGCCTCGTTCCAGGCGTTGCGCAGCTTGTCGGACACCGCGTCGCGGTCGCCGACGATGCGGATGCGCACGCCCATCGCGCCCATCTTGGCCAGGTAGCGGCTGACGGCGGCCAGCACCAGGCCCATCAGGCCGGAGACCTCGTCGCTCGGCCGCTTCCAGTTCTCGCTGGAGAAGGCGAACACGGTGACGTATTCGATGTCGCGGTCGATGCAGGCCTGCACGACCTTGACCAGCGCATCCACGCCCGCCTTGTGGCCGAAGAAGCGCGGCAGGAAGCGCTTCTTGGCCCAGCGGCCATTGCCATCCATGACGATGGCCACGTGGCGCGGCGGCGCCGGGCGGTCTTGCGCCACGATAGGGAGCGCGCTCAAACCGCCAGGATCTCGGCTTCCTTGCCAGAGATCAGCTTGTCGATCTCCGCAATCACGCGGTCGGTGAGCTTCTGCACTTCATCGAGGCTGCGACGCTCGTCGTCCTCGCCGATTTCCTTGTCCTTGAGCAGCTTCTTGGCCTGCTCGTTGGCGTCACGGCGCAGGTTGCGCACGGCCACCTTGGCGTCTTCGCCCGCGTTGCGCACGACCTTGGTCAGGTCCTTGCGGCGCTCTTCGGTCAGCGGCGGCATCGGCACGCGGATCAGGTCGCCCTGCGAAGCCGGATTCAGGCCCAGGTCGCTTTCGCGGATGGCCTTCTCGATCTTGGCACCCATGCCCTTTTCCCAGGGCTGGACGGAGATGGTGCGCGCGTCGAGCAGCGTCACGTTGGCCACCTGGCTGATGGGCACCATGGAGCCGTAGTAGTCGACGCTGACCTGGTCCAGGATGCCGGGGTGCGCGCGGCCGGTGCGGATCTTGTGCAGTTCGTTCTTCAGCGCCTCGATCGACTTGGCCATCTTGGCTTCGGCGTTCTTCTTGATGTCGGCAATGCTCATGATCTGTCTCTCGTGAGAATGATTAGACGTGCACCAAGGTGCCCTCGTCCTCGCCCTGCACCACGCGCTTCAGCGCGCCGGGCTTGAAGATGCTGAACACCTTGATCGGCAGTTTCTGGTCGCGGCACAACGCGAAGGCCGCGCCGTCCATGACCTGCAGATTGCGGGAGATGACCTCGTCGAAGCTGATGCGCGAATAGCGCGTCGCGGACGGGTCCTTCTTCGGGTCGGCCGAGTAGACGCCGTCGACCTTGGTGGCCTTCAGCACGATCTCGGCGCCGATCTCGGCACCGCGCAATGCGGCTGCCGTGTCGGTCGTGAAGAAGGGGTTGCCCGTGCCGGCGGCGAAGACGACGATCTTGCCCTCTTCGAGGTATTGCAGCGCCTTCGGGCGCACGTACGGCTCGACGACCTGCTCGATGGCGATGGCGGACATCACGCGGGCGGTCATGCCTTCCTGGCGCATCGTGTCGGCCAGGGCCAGCGAGTTCATCACCGTGGCGAGCATGCCCATGTAGTCGGCGGTCGCGCGGTCCATGCCGACCGAGCCGCCGGCCACGCCGCGGAAGATGTTGCCGCCGCCGATGACGACGGCCACTTCGACGCCCATCTGCGTCACCTCGCGGACTTCCTGCACCATGCGGACGATGGTCGCGCGATTGATGCCGTAGGCATCGTCGCCCATCAGGGCTTCACCGGAGAGTTTGAGCAGGATGCGCTTGTACGCGGGCATGGTGTCCTCAGAATCGGGGGGGCTGTTCTCTGGCCCGGAAGTTTAAAGGGCGCCAACTTGGCGCCCCTTCATTTCATTCTCTTCGCAATCGTCTTTACTGACCCTTGGCAGCCGCCACCTGGGCAGCCACCTCGGCGGCAAAGTCGTCGACCTTCTTCTCGATGCCTTCACCGACCACGTAGAGCGTGAAGCCCTTGACGGTGGTGTTGGCAGCCTTCAGATGGGCGCCCACGGTCTGCTTGCCGTCAGCGGCCTTGACGAAGACCTGGTCCAGCAGGCTGACTTCCTTCAGGAACTTCTGCACCGAGCCTTCGACCATCTTGGCGACGATGTCGGCCGGCTTGCCGGATTCGGCCGCCTTCTCGGTGGCAATCTTGCGTTCCTTCTCGACCAGCTCGGCCGAGACGTCGGCACCCGACAGCGCCGCCGGCTTCATGGCCGCGATGTGCATGGCCACGTCCTTGGCGGCCACGTCGTCACCTTCGAACTCGACGACCACGCCGATGCGCGTGCCGTGCAGGTAAGTGGCCAGCTTGCTGCCGCTGTAGCGCTGGAAGCGGCGGATCGTCATGTTCTCGCCGATCTTGCCGATCAGGCCCTTGCGCACGTCCTCCACGGTCGGGCCGAAGCCTTCTTGCGACAGCGGCAGCGCCGACAGCGCAGCCACGTCGGCCGGGTTGTGCTCGGCAACCAGGCCGGCCAGCGCGTTCACGAAGGCCAGGAAGGCCTCGTTCTTCGAGACGAAGTCGGTCTCGCAGTTCACTTCGATCAGCGCGCCATTGCCGCCGACGACAGCCGCGGCGACAACGCCTTCGGCGGTGATGCGCGAGGCGGCCTTGCCGGCCTTGTTGCCCAGCTTGACGCGCAGGATCTCTTCAGCGCGGCCCAGGTCGCCGTCGGCCTCGGTCAGCGCCTTCTTGCACTCCATCATCGGGGCGTCGGTGCGGGCACGCAGTTCGCCCACCATGCTTGCGGTGATAGCAGCCATATCTCTTCTCCAGATTTCGGTTGGCAAAAGGGGCCTCGCGGCCCCTTTCGATACAGGGTCGAAAGGCGATCAGGCCTCTTCGGAAACCTCGACGAACTCGTCGCCGGCGGGCGCAACCGCGGCCAGCACTTCGTTCGTGGCGTTGGCCTTGCCTTCCAGCACGGCGTCAGCGACGGCGCGGGCATACAGCGCCACGGCCTTGGCCGAGTCGTCGTTGCCGGGGATGACGTAGTCGATGCCGATGGGCGAGTGGTTGGTGTCCACCACGCCGATGACGGGGATGCCGAGCTTCTTGGCTTCGGCAACGGCAATCTTGTGATAGCCGACGTCGATGACGAAGATGGCGTCGGGCAGCGCGGTCATGTCCTGGATGCCGCCGATGTTCTTCTCGAGCTTGGCGATGTCGCGTTGGAACAGCAGGGCTTCCTTCTTGATCGCGGGCTGGGTGCCGGCGTCGATCTGGGCCTGCATGTCCTTCAGGTTCTTCAGCGAGGTCTTGACCGTCTTGAAGTTGGTCATCATGCCGCCCAGCCAACGCGAGTCGACGTAGGGCATGCCGGCGCGCTGGGCTTCAGCGGCGATGAACTCACGGGCCTGGCGCTTGGTGCCGATCATCAGGATCGTGCCGCGCTTGGCCGCCAGCGAGCGGATGAACTTCATCGCATCGTTGAACGCGGGCAGCGTCTTCTCGAGGTTGATGATGTGGATCTTGTTGCGATGGCCGTAGATATACGGTGCCATCTTGGGATTCCAGAAGCGGGTTTGGTGGCCGAAATGGACGCCGGCTTCCAGCATCTCGCGCATCGTGACAGACATGGGTCTTACTCCGAAGGTTGTGTCTAAAATCCGGCCCGAATTGCGTTGCAGCATCTGGAAACAAGCGTTTCCTTCAGCGGCAAGCCGCAACACCTTTGGTGGCCGGTTTGCGATTTGTTGCGACGAATGGCGCTGACCGATTCAGCAGCGCACCCCTCACAACCGTTCTGCCCGCGAGGCCCTGCGCTGCAAGCGCAAAGTCCCTCCGGCAAAACCCGCAGAGTATACACATCTTCATGGCCTTTCCCCGCCGACCCCGAGCAGCGGCCGCGTCCACGCCCTTGCGCGTTCCTTGCCGCCAGGTGTGCGCGTGAGCCGCCGCGTCGCCGTGGTGGGTGCAGGGCTCGCGGGCGTTGCCACGGCCTTCGAATTGGCGGCGCTGGGCCTGCAGGTGCAGGTGTTCGAACGCGGCGGCAGCGTCGCGGAGCAGGCCAGCTTTGCGGGCAGCGCGCTGCTGTCGCCCTTCGTGCCTGACCTGAACGAGGACGCGCCGGCGCCGCTGTCGTGGCGCTGGCGGCGCTGGCGCGCAGGCCACCGTGGTGGCGACGCCCACGCCGCGCTGGTTTCTTTGAGTCTGCTGAGCCTTGCGCGCACCGCCGAGCTGCGGCACAGCCTCGGGCTGGACGACGAGGCGGCCGAAGGCCTGCTGATCGCACTGACCGATGCCCGCCGCCTGGCAGCGGCCGAGGCCAAGCTCGAGGCCTGGCGCGCACTGGGCCTGGCGGTCGAACTGCTGGACGCCGAGCAGGCCCGGCGACGCGAGCCGGGCCTGAATGCGGACGTTCCACTCGCCGCCGCGCTTGCTTTTGAAGGCGCCGGCGCCGGCAATGCCCGCCTGTTCGCGCAGCAGTTGCGCCATCAGGCCCAGCGTCTGGGCGCGGGCTTTCGCTTTCACACGACGGTGCGCGCCATCGGCACGGCGGGCAGCGGCCTGACGCTGCGCCACGAATACACCCCGCCGCCGGAGGCGCCGACCCGCACCCACGGCGGCGAGCGCGAGGCCGGCGACACGCTGCCCCAGCCGCCGGGACCACAGGAGGAGCACTTCGACGCCGTCGTGCTGTGCAATGGCCTGGACGCCGAAGCGCTGGCCGGCCGACGCCTGCGCCTCGCGGCCCAGCACGAAGCTAGCGTGACCGCGCCGCTGCGCGTGCTCGAAGCCCACCCTCACCTCGGCCCCAGGGCCGGCTGGATCGACACGTCACGCGGCCTGGCCGTCGCCCGCATCGGCCAGCGCGTGCGCGTGACCGGCGGCCTTGCCGTGACCGGCGCCCGCGACCGGCATGCGGCGGACTTCGAGGCCTTGCATCGTGGGCTGCAGCATTGGTTCCCGGGCTCGGTGCTGCACCAGCAGGTGCAGCAGGGCCAGAGCCGGCGTTCGCTGGCGACCGACGGCCTGCCACTGATCGGCGCCGGTGCGCGCAGCGGGCTGTGGCTCAACCTGGCGCCATGCGGCGGCTGGGGCCTGGCCTGCGGCGCGGCCCAGGTACTGGCGCAGCAGATCGCAAGGCAGACCCCGGCCATCGACATCAACCTGCTGGGCCCGCAACGCCTGGCCTAAGCTCACGGGCATGCATGCGCTGCTGCCCACCACCGCCCCGCTGCCGCTGTTCGACGTCGCCGCCAGCCGGCGCATCGAGTCACGCGCCCTCGCCCACTCCCCCGACCTGATGGAACGCGCCGGCCTGGCCGTCGCCAAGCTGGCATTGGCATTGCGACGTGGCGAGGGCCCGGTCTGGGTCGCCTGCGGGCCGGGCAACAACGGCGGCGACGGCCGGGTTGCGGCAAGGCGCCTGGCGCAGCGGGGCGTGCCCGTGCATGTCGGCCACGACACGCCCGAGCGCCCCGCCCTTGTCATCGACGCGCTGCTGGGCCTCGGCCTGAACCGCGCGCCGTCCGCCGACATGCTTGCGACGATGGTCGCGATGCAGTCCTGCGGCGCGCCCATCCTGGCCGTCGACCTCCCCAGCGGCTTGCTGGCCGACACCGGCCAGGCGGCGGGCGAACGCGCAGTCCGTGCCGACCACACGTTGACACTGTTGACGCTCAAGCCGGGGCTCTTCACCGGCGAGGGCCGCGCGCACGCGGGACGGATCTGGTTCGACGACCTGGGCATCGCGCCGGACGAGGCGGCCACGGCAACGCTGCTCGGCCCGGCACCGCTGCCGGAGCGCAGCGCCACCAGCCACAAGGGCAGCCACGGCCAGGTGCTGGTGGTCGGCGGCGCGCCCGGCTTGCAGGGCGCGGCCCGGCTGGCGGCGCGCGCAGCGCTGGCCTGCGGCGCCGGGCGTGTCTATCTCGACCTGTTGGGCCAGTCCGCTGGGGAACCGGCAGACCCGGCGTGGGCGGAGTTGATGCGCGGCAGCCTGGCGGCGCTGCCACAGGCGGTCGGTGTCATCGGCTGCGGCGGCGGGGCGGCGATCGCGCAGGCGCTGCCCGACTTGCTGCAGCGGCTGCAGCACCTGGTCGTCGATGCCGACGCACTGAATGCACTTGCCGCCGACCCGGGCTTGCAGGCGCTGCTGCGTTCGCGGCCGGCCGGTTCGACGCTGTTGACGCCCCATCCCCTCGAAGCCGCCCGCCTGCTCGGCCGCGACACGCGAAACCTGCAGGCCGATCGCCTTGCCGCCGCTCGCGAGCTGGCGGCGCGATGCAACGCGACCGTCGTGCTGAAGGGATCGGGCAGCATCATCGCCTCGCCCGGCGAACGGCCGGCCCTGTGCGCCAGCGGCGGGCCGGCGCTGGGGACTGCCGGCAGCGGCGATGTGCTGGCGGGCTGGCTGGGCGGCCTGTGGGCACAGCAGCCGACGCACAGCGCACATGCCATCGCCTGCGCCGGCGTCGATGCGCACGGCCGTGCCGTCGAGGCGGGTGGCGTGTGGCGCGCGGGCGATCTCATCGATCGTCTCGCCGCGCGCCGCTGACGCTCAGCGGCGCTTGCGCGTCGTCGGCTTGGCCGCCGTCTTCTTGGCCGCCTTGTTCGCCGCCTTGCGCGCGGTCCTCACCGGTTGCAGCGCGGCGACGACGGCCTTGCGGCTCTGCTTCACGTCGCGGTCGGTCTGGCGGACATCCTCGAGCGCCTCCACCGCAGTCTTGGGGGCGCGCTTCTTGGCGGGCGTCTTGCCCGCGCTCCTGCCAGCGCCCTTGCCGGTGGGCTTGGCAGCGGCGCCGCGGCTCGTGGCGCGCGCTTCATCGGCATCGCGCACCAGGCGGAAGTCGATGCGGCGCCCGTCCAGGTCCACGCGGCTGACCTGCACCTGCACCCGCGCGCCGGTGGCGTAGCGGATGCCGGTGCGCTCGCCCCGCAGTTCCTGGCGCACGTCGTCGAAGCGGTAGTACTCGCCGCCCAGCTCGGTGATATGCACCAGGCCTTCGACATAGAGCGCATCCAGTTGCACGAACAGGCCGAACGACGTGACGGCCGAGACGGTGCCGGCGAACTCCTCGCCGAGGCGGTCGCGCATGTAACGGCACTTCAGCCAGGCCTCGACGTCGCGGCTGGCTTCGTCGGCGCGCCGCTCGTTGGCGCTGCAGTGCGCGCCGACGACCTCCCAGCGCTCGGCCTCGTTACGGGCCTCCGCCGGGTTGGGTGGCGCCGCGCGGCCGGGGCGCTTGGGCGCCTGCGGCACGTTCATCTTGCTGGCATCCAGCGTGTAGCGCTTGTTGGCCAGCAGGCACTTGATGACACGGTGGACCAGCAGGTCCGGATAGCGCCGGATCGGGCTCGTGAAGTGGGTGTACGCCGGATACGCCAGGCCGAAGTGGCCGGAGTTCACGCCGGTGTAGATGGCCTGTTGCATGGAGCGCAGCAGCATGGTGTGGATCTGCTGGGCATCGACGCGGTCCTTCGTGGCCTCGGCCAGTTGCTGGAACTCGCGTGGCGACGGGTCGTCCGAGATGCCCATGCCGATACCCAGCGAGCGCAGGTAGTTCTGCAGCGTCTGGCGCTTCTCGGGCGTGGGGCCTTCGTGCACGCGGTAGAGCGCGTGGTGCTTGTTCGTGTGGATGAAGTCCGCCGAGCAGGTGTTGGCGGCCAGCATCGCCTCTTCGATCAACCGATGCGCATCGTTGCGGGTGCGCGGGATGATCTTCTCGATGCGGCCGTTGTCGTCGCAGACGATCTGCGTCTCGGTCGTCTCGAAGTCGATGGCGCCGCGGCGCTGGCGCTCGGCCAGCAGCGCGCGGTAGACCTCGTGCAGGTGCAGCAGGTGCGGCACCAGCTCGCGGCGCTTGGCGGCCTCCGGCCCATGCGTGTTGGCGAGGATGGCTGCCACCTCGGTGTAGGTGAAGCGCGCGTGCGAGCAGATCACCGCCGGATAGAACTGGTAAGCCGTGACCGTGCCGTCAGTGGACACCAGCATGTCGCAGACCATGCTGAGCCGGTCTTCGTAGGGGTTCAGCGAGCACAGGCCGTTGGAGAGCTTCTCCGGCAGCATGGGGATCACGCGGCGCGGGAAGTACACCGATGTGGCGCGCTCGTAGGCGTCGGCGTCCAGCGGCTCGCCCGGCTTCACGTAGTGCGATACGTCGGCGATCGCCACCAGCAGGCGCCAGCCCTCGAAGGCCTTCTTGCCGCGCCCCTGCTTGAAGGGCTCGCAGTAGACGGCGTCGTCGAAGTCGCGCGCGTCCTCGCCGTCGATGGTGACCAGGGGCACGTCGCGCAGGTCGACGCGGTTCTTCAGGTCGGCGGCGCGCAGCTTTTCCGGCAGCTTGGCACTCTGCGCGAGCGTGTCCGGGCTGAAGCGGTGGGGCACGTCGTACTTGCGCACGGCGATCTCGATTTCCATGCCGGGATCGTCGATCTCGCCCAGCACCTCGACGACGCGGCCGACGGGCTGTGAGTACAACGACGGCGGCTCGGTCAGCTCGACCGCGACGACCTGCCCCGCGGTGGCGTTGGCAATGCCGTTCTTGGGGATGAGGATGTCCTGCCCCATGCGGCGGTCCTCGGGCGCGACCAGCCAGATGCCCGATTCGAGCAGCAGGCGGCCGATGAGAGGCCGCTTCTTGCGTTCGAGGATCTCCAGCACGCGGCCCTCGGGCCGGCCGCGCTTGTCGAAGCGCACGACGCGCACCCGCAGCCGGTCGCCGTGCATGACGGCGTGGGTCTCTTGCGAGGACAGATAGATGTCGGCCGAGCCGTCATCGGGGATGAGAAAGCCGTGCCCGTCGCGATGGCCTTGCAGCGTGCCTTCGACTTCGCCGAGCAGGCCGGCGCCGTCGGCACCAGAGGTGTGAGTTGTGTTCTTCAATTTTTTGATGCTATAGTCCGCGCTTTCCTGAAACGGCCAAGCCTTCGGTTTATACGAAAAGCTTGAGCACCTTGCCCAGGTGGCGGAATTGGTAGACGCACTAGTTTCAGGTACTAGCGGGTAACTCCGTGGAGGTTCGAGTCCTCTCCTGGGCACCAAATCTAATGCAAAAGGCCAGCACGCAAGTGCTGGCCTTTTGTTTTTGGCGCACGGGAGAAAACCCGGCAGCTTTGGCGCGATGCGCCCGCGACGCCCCGGCATGCCGGGGCCCCGCCTTCGATGGGCGCTTCGGCGAGCTGTGCCGGACACCCATCCTTGACCTCAAACGACGAACTTCTTCGCCAGTTGCTCCGGCCCCATGCCGTCGTACTCCTCGAACGGCTGATGGATCCACGGCGAGGTCTCGAGCAGTTCGACGTGGTAGTCCGGCACGTAAGCCGATACCTTCTTGGTCCAGATGACTGCCGAGCGCAGCTCGGTGATGGACGGCATGCCGCGCAGGCGCTCCACCACGGCCTTCAGCGTCACGCCGGAGTCTGCCAGGTCATCGACCAGCAGCACACGGCCGGCCAGTTCGCCCTTGGGCATGGTGATGTACTTGGCCATGTCGAGCCGGCCCTGGATGGTGCCGGCCTCGGCGCGGTAGGAGCTGGTGGACATGATGCCCAGCGGCTTGTCGAACACGCGCGACAGCACGTCGCCAGGGCGCATGCCGCCGCGGGCCAGACAAAGGATCTGATCGAACTGCCAGCCCGAGGCATGCACCTTGAGCGCGAGCCGCTCGGTCAGCAGGTGGTACTCGTCCCAGGACACGTAGAGGTGTTTGCCGTCGTCGGTCAGCATGGTGCGCAAGTCTCCGTGGTCGGATGTGGGTTTCAGGCGGAATAAGGGTGGCGCAGCACGATGGTGTGCTCGCGGTCGGGGCCGGTGGAGACCATGTCGATCGGCGTGCCGATGACCTCCTCGACGCGCTTCAGATAGCTGCGCGCGTTGGCCGGCAGCGCCTCGAACGCGGTGATGCCGAAGGTGGTCTCGGTCCAGCCCGGGAAGGTCTCGAACACCGGCGTGCAGGCTTCGATCTCGTCGGCATCGAGCGGCAGGATGTCGAGCCGGCGGCCGTTCAGCTCGTAGCCCACGCACATCTTGATCTCGGCCAGACCGTCCAGCACGTCGAGCTTGGTCAGGCACAGGCCGGTGATGCCGTTGATGATCATCGAGCGCTTCAGTGCGGCAGCGTCCAGCCAGCCGCAGCGGCGCGCGCGACCGGTGACGGTGCCGCGCTCCTGGCCGACGGTGGAAAGGTGGTAGCCGACCGTGCCGGGCACCTCCCAGTCCAGTTCCGTCGGGAAGGGACCGGAGCCGACGCGGGTCGTGTAGGCCTTGGTGATGCCCAGCATGTAGTGCAGCATCTGCGGACCCACGCCGGCACCGGCGGCGGCATTGCCGGCCACGCAGTTGCTCGACGTGACGTAGGGGTAGGTGCCGTGGTCGATGTCCAGCAGCGTGCCCTGCGCACCTTCGAACAGGATGTTGGCGCCGGCCTTGTGGGCCTTGTGGATCAGGTAGCCGACGTCGGCCAGCATGGGCTTGATCTGCTCGGCCATCTTCATCGCCTGCTCGAAGATCGGCTCGAAGGCCAGCTCTTCGCCCTTCAGGTAGCCGCGCAGCGCGAAGTTGTGCAGCTCCAGCAGCTCGCGCAGCTTCTTGGCGAAACGCTCGGGGTGCTTCAGGTCCTGGGCACGCAGCGCGCGGCGGGCGACCTTGTCTTCGTAGGCCGGGCCTATGCCCTTGCCGGTCGTGCCGATCTTGCCGCTGCCGCTGGTCTCGCGCAGCTGTTCACGCGCCTTGTCCACGGCCACATGGAAGGGCAGGATCAGCGGGCAGCTCTCGCTGATGAACAGGCGCGAGCGCACCTCGACGCCGGCCGCCTCCAGGCGCTCGATCTCGCTCAGCAGATGGGTCGGGTCCAGCACCACGCCGTTGCCGATGTAGCAGGCCACGCCGTCGCGCATGATGCCGCTGGGGATGAGCTGGAGTGCGGTCTTCACGCCCTTGATGACCAGGGTGTGGCCGGCGTTGTGGCCGCCCTGGAAACGCACGACGCCCTGGGCGTGATCGGTCATCCAGTCCACGACCTTGCCCTTGCCCTCGTCACCCCACTGGGTGCCGACGACGACCACATTGCGTCCGCGCGCGGTTTGGCTTTGCATCTTGTTTGCCTGCTTGCTTGGGATTGGGAAGGGCGCCCGCGCCTTACAGCGGCCGGACGACCCAGTCAGTGTGCTCGCGAACCAGTTCGCGGTCACAGTCGAATTCATCGGCCTCGTGCTCATGGCCGGGCAGCACGCAGACCACCGTCTCGCCCTGCTCACGCAAGGCGCGCACGGCCTGGCGCAGCGAGGCGTCTTCGCCCCATGGCGCACGCACCACGGCGCGCAACGGCGTGGCGGGCACCAGGGCCACCAGCGTCTTCAGGTCCAGGCTGAAGCCCGCCGCCGGACGACGGCGGCCGAAGGCGGCGCCGACCTCGTCGTAGCGACCGCCGCGCAGCACCGCGTCGGAGCAACCCGATGCATAGGCCGCGAAGCGGATGCCGGTGTAGTAGGCATAGCCCTGCAGGTCGGCCAGGTCGAAGCCCAGGCTGACCTCTGGGTGGACGGCGGCCAGGTGGCCAGCGAGCCAGTCCAGGTCGGCCAGCGCCGCCTTGACGAGCGGATGATCGGGCAGGCGGCGTGCAGCCTCTGCCAGCACCTCGCGGCCGCCGAACAGGCTGGGCAGCGCCAGCAATGCGTCGCGCGTGACGGCTGGCATGTCGGCGCCGAGGGCAGCCAACGCGGAAAGATCCTTGGCGGCCAGCGCCGCGGTCAGCGCCTCCAAGGCTTCGGGCGCCAGCTTGACGCCGTCCAGCACGCCCTGCAGCAAGCGCGCGTCGCCCAGATCCAGCATCACGTCGCGCAGGCCGCCGCGGCGCAGCGCGTCCAGGGCCAGGTCTTGCACTTCGAGGTCGGCTTCGAGGCCGGCATGGCCGTAGATCTCGACGCCGAACTGCAGCGGCTCGCGGCTGGTGTTGAGGCCGTCGGGCCGCGTGTGCGCGACCGGGCCGCAGTAGCACAGGCGGGTGACGCCCTGGCGGTTCAGCAGATGCGCGTCGATGCGGGCGACCTGCGGCGTCGTGTCGGCACGCAGGCCCAGCGAGCGGCCGGAGAGCTGGTCGACCAGCTTGAAGAGCTTGATGTCGGAGCCGCTGCCGGTACCCGACAGCAGCGAGTCGAGATGCTCCAGCAGCGGCGGGATGACGAGCTCGCAGCCATAGCTGCGGGCCATGTCGAGCAGTTCTCTACGCAGCTCTTCGATGCGGCGCGCCTGCGAAGGCAGGACATCGGCAATGTGCTCGGGCAGCAGCCAAGCAGAGGACATGGGCGCGGGGAGGCGGTTAAAAACGGCATTGTACCGGCGCCCTCCCCGCCCCAAGCCTCAGAGGAGCGTTCGGATCAGCGCAACCAGAGCAGTCCGAACAGGCCCATCACGATGCTGATGAGGCCGACAAAACGGATCTGGCCGTCGCTCAACGCCAGGATGCGGCTGAAGACGTCCCGCCAGCGCGCCGGGCTGATGAAGGGCATCAGCCCTTCGATGACCATCACCAGCGCGAGCGCGGTCAGCAGCTCGGTCACTTGCGCGCTGGGGCGGCGGCGGGCGCGGAGCCGGAGCCCCGCATGGCTTTGAAGAAGTCGCTGCCCGGGTCGACGACCATCACGTCGCTCTTGCTGCGGAAGCTGGAGCGATAGGCCTCCAGCGAACGGTAGAACTGGGCGAACTGCGGGTCGCGGCCGAAGGCCTCGGCGTACAGGGCCGACGCCTTGGCATCGCCCTCGCCCATGACCTTCTGCGCGTCTCGGTAGGCCTCGGCGACGATGACCTCGCGCTGGCGGTCGGCATCGGCCTTGATCTTCTCGCCCTCCGCGGCACCGGTGGAGCGCGCCTCGGCGGCCACGCGCTTGCGCTCCGAATCCATGCGGCGGTAGACCGAATCGGTGATGCTGGAAGCGAAGTCCACCCGCTTGATGCGCACGTCGACCACCTCGATGCCGAACTGCTTGGCTTCGTCGGCCAGGCGCTTGCGCACGTCCTGCATGATCTTCTCGCGCTCGGTGGCGAGCACGGCGATGACGGTGCGCTTGGTGACCTCTTCGTTGAACGCCGCCTGCACGACCGGCGCCAGCCGGTTCTCGACGTTGCGCACGTCGGAGCCGCTGTTGCGGATGAACTGGCGCGGCTCGGTGATGCGCCACTTGATGAGCCAGTCGATGACAAGGCTCTTCTTCTCGGCGGTGAAGATGGCGCGAGATTCGGGGCTGTCCAGCGTCTGCACGCGGCGGTCGAGCAGCACGACGTTCTGCAGCGGCGGCGGCAGCTTGAACTTCAGGCCCGGCTCGGTGATGACTTCCTTGATCTCACCCAGTGCATAGACGGCAGCGAACTGGCGCTGGTCGACGATGAAGAGCATCGACGACAGCAGCATCAGGATGACGAGGGCGCCGGCGACGATGGCGGCAATACGGTTCATGGCTGGGATCCTCGATCAGCGGCCGTCACGGCTGCGCTGGTTGTCACGGCTGCGCAGGTCGCTGCCTGGCACCGACTGCGGCTCCGGCACGCTGGTCGGCTGCGGCGTGGAGACCGTCACGCTGCCGCTGCCGCCCTGCTGCAGCAGCTTGTCCAGCGGCAGGTAGAGCAGGTTGGAACCGCTCTTGCTGTCGACCATGACCTTGCTGACGTTGCTGTAGACCTGGCGCATCGTGTCGATGTAGATGCGGTCACGCGTGACCTGCGGCGCCTTCTGGTACTCGCTCAGCACGCTCTTGAAGCGCTCCGCATCGCCTTCCGCCGTCGCGATGACGCGGGCCTTGTAGCCCTCGGCCTGCTCGCGCAGCTTGGCGGCCTCGCCCTGCGCGCTCGGGATCTTGTCGTTGGCGTACGCCTGCGCGTCGTTCTTGGCCTGCTCGCGGTTGGCATTGGCCTTCTGCACGTCGTCGAACGCCGCCTGCACCTGCTCGGGCGGCTGCACGGCCTGCACGTTGACGTTCTTGATCTGGATGCCGGCCTTGAGCCGGTCCAGCTGCGCCTGGATGGACTTCACCAGGTCGGTGGCAATGGCGTCGCGCTGCTCGTAGAGCACCGAGTCCATCGTGCTCTTGCCGACGATCTCGCGCACGGCCGATTCGGCGGCCAGCGTGACGGCATCGCGGGGCTCGCGGTTCTCGAACAGGAAGTCGCGTGCGTCCTTGATCGTGTACTGCACGGTGAAGCGGATGTCGACGATGTTCTCGTCCTGCGTCAGCATCGACGAGTCGCGCAGGCCAGTGGCGGCGACGACCGAGTTGCGGCCGACCTCGACCTGCTGCAGTTGCGTGACCGACACGACCTCGTGCTGCTGCAGCGGGTACGGCAGGCGCCACTGGAAGCCGGCCTCGACGGTCTTGCTGTACTTGCCGAACGACGTCACGACACCTTGCTGGCCTTCCTGCACGATGAAGAAGCCGCTGAACAGCCAGCCGATGACGACCACCCCGGCGATCAGGCCGATGCCGATGCCGGCCCCCTTCATGTCGGGCGTGCCGCCCGAGCCGCTGGGGCCCGTGGGGCCACCCGAGCGACCGCCGAACATGCCCGAGAGTTTGCGGTTGAAGTCGCGCCAGAGTTCGTCGAGGTCGGGCGGGCCGTCGTTGCGGCCGTTGCTCAGCAGCCGGCCCATCGCATGGGTCGCGCGGGCAATCGGCGTCATGAGGCGGCGCGCCCATGGGCTGCGGGGCGGGGTATGGGAAGTGCTGCTCATGCCTGGGAAGGGTCTTCTGAGGAAGAGGGCTCGGAGTCCGGGGGGCCAGCGTCGAAACGTGGGTCCCGCTCGTCGGGAATCAAGGGCTGGGTCTGCATGGCCGTCGCAATCAGCTGTCGCAGTTCAGCCAGGCCGCCGCCGTCGATGGCGCTGACGAAGACGCGCGGCGTGGGCCCGGTGCCGCCCGCGTTGCGCAGCACCGCGTCGACGATCTCGCGCGGGCGCTGGTCGTCGGCGAGCAGGTCCTGCTTGTTGTAGACGAGGATCTGCGGCACGTCGGCCGCACCGATCTCGGCCAGCACGCGCTCGACTTCGATCATCTGCTCCTCCAGCACGGGGCTGGCGGCGTCGACGACATGCAGCAACAGGTCCGCATCGGCCGCCTCCTGCAGCGTGGCACGGAAGGCTTCGACAAGCTTGTGCGGCAGGTCGCGGATGAAGCCTACCGTGTCCGACAGCGACACGCTGGCACCGGCCTGCTCCAGATAGAGCGAGCGGGTCGTCGTGTCCAGCGTCGCGAACAGCTGGTTGGCCGCATAGGCACGAGCTTTGGTCAACGCGTTGAACAGGGTGCTCTTGCCGGCGTTCGTGTAGCCGACCAGCGAGACCTTGAACACGCCGTTGCGCGAGCGCGAGCGGCGCTGCGTGCTGCGCTGCTTCTGCACCTGCTTCAGGCGTTCCTTCGTCTTCTTGATGCGGTCGTCGATCATGCGCCGGTCCAGCTCGATCTGGGCCTCGCCCGGGCCGCCGCGCATGCCGATGCCGCCACTCTGGCGCTCCAGGTGGCTCCAGCGCCGCACCAGGCGCGTGGCCAGGTACTGCAGCCGGGCCAGCTCGACCTGCAGCTTGCCTTCGTGGCTCTGCGCACGGGCGGCGAAGATCTCGAGGATCAGCGCGGTGCGGTCGGCCACGGGCACGCCGAGGACGCGCTCGAGGTTGCGCTGCTGGGCCGGCGAGATGGCCTGGTCGAACAGCACCGTGTGGGCCTGGTGGGCCTGCACGAGCAGTTTGATCTCGTCGGCCTTGCCGGAGCCGACGAACAGCGCGGCGTCGGGCGCGGCACGGCGCGCAATGACCTTGGCCACCGGCGTGTCGCCGGCGGACTCGGCCAGCAGGGCCAGTTCGTCCAGGCTTTCGTCGAAGCCCTGTTTGGCGGACTGCCGACCGAAATCGACGCCCACAAGAATGGCGCGCGCCGCCTCGGAGGGCGGCGTCGCGCTGTGGGTCGAGGTCGAGGACAAGGGGTGGGGATCAGGCGTCCGCGGGGGCGTCGCCGGCGTGGAAGTTGACGGCGCGGCCGGGCACGACGGTGGAGATCGCGTGCTTGTAGACCATCTGGGTCACGGTGTTGCGAAGGAGCACGACGTACTGGTCAAAGGATTCGATATGGCCTTGCAGCTTGATGCCGTTGACCAGGTAGATCGAGACCGGCACATGCTCTTTGCGCAGCAGGTTCAAAAAGGGGTCCTGCAAAAGTTGGCCTTTGTTGCTCATCGGTATGCTCCGAGTTATCGGGGGGTGGGGGACTACGGGTAAGACCTTAACACAGCGTCCCGACGGTGCCGGGCGTCACCCTAGGTCTTTTCGTCGAAGGGATTCTTCGAGGAACGCAGCTCTATCTTCAGCGGCGTGCCGACCAGTTTGTAGTGCGCGCGGATGCGGCCTTCCAGGTAGCGCTTGTAGACCTCGGTGACGCCTTCGAGCGCATTGCCGTGGATGACGACGATGGGCGGGTTCTGGCCGCCCTGGTGGGCATAGCGCAGCTTGGGGCGCGACAGGCCCGCGCGCTTGGGCTGCTGATGCTCGACCGCCTCTTGCACGAGGCGGGTCAGCACCGGGGTCGTCAACTTGCGATAGGCCGACGCATAGGCATCGGCCAGCGAGTTCCAAACCGCCGACAGGCCCTGGCGCTTGAGCGCCGAGATATGGTGCATGGGCGCGAACTTCAGGAACGCAAGCCGCTGCTCGATCTGGCGCTGCAGCGTCTCGCGCTGGTAGCTGTCGACGGCGTCCCACTTGTTGATGGCCAGCACCACGGCGCGACCGCTGTCGAGGATGTAGCCGGCGATGTGGGCGTCCTGGTCCGTCACACCTTGCGTCGCGTCCAGCAGCAGCAGCACGACGTGTGCATCAGCGATGGCCTGCAGCGTCTTGACGACCGAGAACTTCTCGATGGCCTCGAACACGCGCCCCTTGCGGCGCAGGCCGGCGGTATCGATCAGCTTGAACTTCTGGCCGTTGCGCTCGAAGTCCACCGCGATCGCATCGCGCGTCGTGCCCGGCATGTCGAAGGCGACGAGGCGCTCCTCGCCGAGCCAGGTGTTGATCAGCGTGCTTTTGCCGACGTTGGGCCGGCCGGCCACCGCCAGGCGGATGACGCCGTCCTGCTGGGGCCCGGCGCCGAACTCCTCGCTGGTGTCCTCGAACGGCTCCAGCACGGCGTCCAGCAGGCTGCGGATGCCCTGCCCGTGCGCCGACGAGATGGGGTGCGGCTCGCCCATGCCCAGCTCGTGGAACTCGGCCAGCAGCGGCGACTCGCTCATGCCCTCGGCCTTGTTGACGGCCAGGTGCACGCGCTTGTTGACGCTGCGCAGGTAGCGTGCAATCTCGCTGTCGTGTGCCGATAGGCCCAGGCGGATGTCGACGACGAAGATGACCGCATCGGCCTCGGCGACGGCCTGCTTGGTCTGCTTGGCCATCTCCTTGACGATGCCGGTCGTCGAGTCGGGCTCGAAGCCGCCGGTGTCGATGCAGATGAACTCGCGGTCGCCCAGGCGGCCATCGCCGTAGTGGCGGTCGCGCGTCAGGCCAGCGAAGTCGGCCACGATGGCGTCGCGCGACTTGGTCAGGCGGTTGAACAGCGTCGATTTGCCCACGTTGGGGCGGCCGACCAAGGCAATGACGGGTTTCATTCGCCCTTGATCGCGAACAGGCCGCCGCTCTTGGTGGCGACGAGGGCCGTGTCGTTCAGCAGCGCGACGGCGACGACCTGTGAGCCATCGGTGGCCAGGCGCGAGCGCGTCTTGCCGGTGTCGCGGTCCAGCAGGTGGACCTGGCCCTCGTAATCGCCGACCAGCACCTGCTTGCCGACCAGCACAGGCTCGGACAGCTTGCGGTGCTGGAACTGGTCGCCCGACCAGGCCAGGTCGCCGTTGGCCAGCTTCCAGGCTGACAGGCGGTCCGACGCATCACCGGCGACGACGACCTGATCGTCTGCGCCGATGCCATTGGTGCCACCCACGACCCGGTTCCACAGCGCGCTGCCGCGCTCGGCGTTGACGCAGCCCACCGAGGACTGGAAGGCGCGGGCACAGATCACATCGCCCTGGCGCACGGCCGGGCCGACCAGATCCGCCAGACGCTCCACCTCGTTGGTGCCACGCGGCGTGGCCACGCTGGCCTCCCAGCGCAACTGGCCCTTCAACGGGTCGACGCCCGCCAGGCGCGAGCCCTGGCCGACGATCAGCGTGTCCTTGTAGGCCATCAGCACGCCGGCCTTGGCCAGCGTCAGCGGCTCGCCGGGGCGGCGCAGTTCCCAGATCTTGCGGCCGTCCAGCGCGTCGAAGGCCAGCACCTGGCGGTCCAGCGTCAGCGCGAAGATGCGCTCGCCGGCCACCAGCGGCGCGGCGATGACGGGAGTCGGCAGCGCCTTCTTCCAGACGACCTTGCCGGCATCCAGCACGACCAGTTCGTTGTCGCGGTTGACGACCGCGGCGAAGCGGCCGTCGCTGCCGATGCCCGCAAGCAGCTTGCCGCCCGCGTCGCCGCGCCACAGCTCGCTGCCGTCGGCTGCGGCCAGCGCGCGCACCGTGCCGTCGCTGCTGGCGACGACGAAGCGGTCAGCCGGTGTCGCGATGCTGAGCGGGAAATTGATGTTGTCGCCCTTGGCGCTCCAGACGACGCGGCCAGTGGCCGGGCCGGACAGCGTCTCCAGCGCGGCCGGCTTGCCCTTGTCGCTGCCGAACCAGGAGTTCCAGACCGAGCTGACGGTGGAGCAGCCGGACAGCGAGGCCGCGGCCAGGGAGATCAACGCGATCGAGGCAAGGCGCTTCATTGCGCGGCTCCGGTGGTTTCGACGGCGGCCGGCACGCCCAGCGTCGCCAGCTTGGCTTCGACGATGCGGCGGTAGTCCTGGGTCTTCTCCAGGCCGGCCAGCGCCTTCTGGTACTCGGCCTTGGCAGCGTCGCGCTTGTCCTGCAGCAGCAGCGCGTCGCCGCGGCGGTCGGCCACCAGCGCGGTGAATTCGGGCGACTTGATCGCGTCCAGCGTCTTGCCGGCTTCGTCGAAGGCCTTGGCATCGATCTGCAGGCCGGCCAGGCGCAGGCGGGCGATGTCACGGTAAGGGCCTTCGGAGCCATGCTCCGCGACCCAGGCGAGGGCCTTGCGGGCGTCGTCGGCCTTTTCCTTGTCGAGCTGCAGCTTGGCGACTTGCAGGCCGGCCTGGGCGGCGTACGCGGTGCCGGCATAGCGCGCCTGCAGGTCGCCCGCGGCGGCGGCGGCCTTGTCGAGATCCTGCGCGTTGTAGGCGCGGTCGAACTCGTCGTACATGGCCGCGGCCTTGGCGGCCTGGTCGCGCTGGTACCAGTTCCAGCCCTGCCATGCGGCAAATGCGGCGAGGACGGCCGTCAGCACCCAGGTGATGAGGTTGCCCCAGCGCTTCCAGAAGGCCTTGAGCTGGTCGAGTTGTTCTTGTTCTTCGAGATCGAGATGCGATGCCATGAGGGGAATACAGCGTGTGCGGGCGAAGGCCCGGGATTATGCGGTGCGCAGTTCGGCGGCCCAGGAGGCCACGTCGGCGAGGGGGCGGGCCGTCTGTTCGGTACCGTCGCGAAGCGGCTTGACGGCCACTTCGCCGCGCGCGAGTTCATCGGCGCCGAAGACCAGCGCGAAGCGGGCGCCCGAGGCGTCAGCCTTCTTGAATTGCGATTTGAACGAGCCGCCGCCGGCATGCATCTGCACGGCGATGCCGGCGGCACGCAGCGCTTCCAGCGTGGGCAGGATGCGCGGCAGGTCGGCCGGCTCGGGCACGACGGCATAGGCATCCACGGCCGCCGCCGGCGACTGCAGGCCCAGCGTCTCCAGCAGCAGCAGCAGGCGTTCCAGGCCCATGCCGAAGCCGACGGCCGGCGTGGGTTTGCCACCCAGCTGCTCGACGAGGCCATCATAGCGGCCGCCGGCGCAGACCGTGCCCTGGGCACCGAGCTTGTCGGTCACCCATTCGAAGACGGTGAGGTTGTAGTAGTCCAGCCCGCGCACGAGGCGGGGGTTGATGCGGTAGGCCAGGCCGACCGCGTCCAGCAGCGCGCGCACGCCGTTGAAGTGCGCCAGCGAGGCTTCACCGAGGAAGTCCAGCAGCTTGGGCGCGCCCTCGGCCATGGCCTGCATCGCGGGGTTCTTCGTGTCCAGCACGCGCAGCGGGTTGGCGTACATGCGGCGTTTCGCCTCCTCGTCCAGCACGTCCTGATGCTGTTCGAGATATGCGATCAGCGCCTCGCGGTGGGCGCGGCGCTCGTCGGGCTGGCCCAGGCAGTTGATCTCCAGCGTGACATCCTCGCCCTCCTTCAGGCCCAGCTCACGCCACAGCGTGCGGGCCAGCAGGATGACTTCGGCATCCACGTCCGGGCCGGCGAAGCCGAGCGCCTCGATGCCCATCTGGTGGAACTGCCTGTAGCGGCCCTTCTGCGGCTTCTCGCGGCGGAACATGGGGCCGACGTAGTACAGGCGCCGCGGGCTGTCGCGCAGGTAGCTGTGCTCGATCATGGCGCGCACGACGCCGGCCGTGCCCTCGGGGCGCAGCGCCAGGTGCTCGGCCTGGCCATGCTTGTCGGCGCGGTCCTCGAAGGCGTACATCTCCTTCTCGACGATGTCGGTCACTTCGCCGATGCCGCGCACGAACAGCGCGGTCGGCTCGACGATGGGCACGCGCACGTTGCTGTAGCCGTAGCGCTGCAGCACGCTGCGCATCGTGGCCTCCAGCGACTCCCAGCGCGCCGACTCGGGCGGCAGGATGTCGTTCATGCCCTTCACCGCTTGCAGCGGCTGGACCTTCTTGCTTTCACTCATGCAGTAGCCGTCGCGCCGAAGCGCTTCTCGATGTAGTTCTCGACCAGCGCGTGGAACTCCTGCGCGATGTTGTCGCCGCGCAGCGTCAGCGCCTTCTGGCCGTCGATGAAGACGGGAGCGGCCGGCGCCTCGCCGGTGCCCGGCAGGCTGATGCCGATGTCGGCATGCTTGCTTTCGCCGGGGCCGTTGACGATGCAGCCCATGACGGCCACCTTCATCTCCTCGACGCCGGGGTACTTGTTGCGCCAGACCGGCATCTGCAGGCGCAGGAAGTCGTCGATCTGCTTGGCCAGTTCCTGGAAGGTCGTGCTGGTGGTGCGGCCGCAACCGGGGCAGGCGGTCACGCTGGGGTTGAAGTGGCGCAGGCCCAGCGCCTGCAGGATCTCCAGCGCGACGACGACCTCCTGCGTGCGCGCCTCGCCGGGCTGGGGCGTGAGGCTGACGCGGATGGTGTCGCCGATGCCCTCCTGCGCCAGGATGCCCAGTGCCACCGACGAAGCGACGGTGCCCTTGGTGCCCATGCCGGCTTCGGTCAGGCCCAGGTGGAGCGCGTAGTCGCAGCGGCGGGCGAGCTCGCGGTAGACCGAGATCAGGTCCTGCACGCCGCTGACCTTGCAGCTGATGATGATGTTGTCCGGGTTCAGGCCGAGCTCGGCGGCATAGGCGGCCGACGTCAGCGCCGACTCGACCAGCGCCTGGTACATGACCGGCTTGGCGCCCCAGGGCTGCGCGCGCTTGGCGTTCTCGTCCATGAACTGCGCGAGCAGCTCCTGGTCCAGGCTGCCCCAGTTGACGCCGATGCGCACGACCTTGTCGTACTTCGCGGCGGCCTCGACCATCATCGCGAACTGGCGGTCCTTCTTGTCGCCCTTGCCGACGTTGCCGGGGTTGATGCGGTACTTGGACAACGCCTGCGCCATCGCCGGATACTCGGTCAGCAGGCGGTGGCCGTTGTAGTGGAAGTCGCCCACCAGCGGCACGTCGATGCCCATGCGGTCCAGCTGCTCGCGGATGTAGGGCACCTGTTCGGCGGCCTCCGGCGTGTTGACGGTGATGCGCACCATCTCCGAGCCGGCGATCGCCAGCTCCTTGACCTGGATGGCCGTGCCGATGGCGTCCACCGTGTCGGTGTTCGTCATGGACTGCACGCGCACCGGTGCGTCACCGCCGACGGTGACGACACGGTTGCCCCAGACGACGCGCGCCTGACGGCTGCGGCGCGGGGCCGGCATGGCTTCGGGAATGATCAGTTCGCTCATCAGTTCAACTCCACTCGAGCGACGTTGTTGGTGGCGCGGGCGCCCAGGTCGTAGGCACTGCCGCGCCACTCGACCTTCGTGCCGCTCACGTTGCCGACGCGCAGCCTGTAGGGTGCCGCGCCGCCGAACTCCTGCTGCTCGCCGGCGCGCAGCACGCGCGACAGCAGCGTCTGGCCTTTGGCGTCGACAACCTCGATCCAGCTGTCGGCCGTGGCCGTGAGGCGCAGCGCCTGGCCCGCGGGCACGGCAGCCACGGCAGGCGCCGACGCGGGTTGCGCGACCACCTGCAGCGGCGCGGAAGCCACGGCCACCGGGGTGGATGCGGCCACCGCCACCGGCTCGGAGGCCGCCGGCGCGGCAATGAACTCGACCGGCGCGCTGGGCGTGGCGACGATGCCCGACGCGGCCGCGGGCGGGGCTGCCTGGTCGCGTTCGGGCAGCCAGCCGGCAGGGATCCAGTAGACGGCCGCAGCCGCCGCCAGCAGCAGCACTGGGCCCCAGATGATGGGCCGCAGGACGGTGGCCAATGCCTGGCCGTCACCGGCGCCAGCGCCGCGCTCGCGGAAGGGCTGGTTCAGGCCTGGCCGCACGTCGAAGTCCTGCCCGGTGCGAGGCAGCAGCGCCAGCACCGGCGCGGGGTCGACCTTGAGCGCTCGGCACATGGCCGTGGCCAGCGCGCGGGCGAAGGTGGCGTCGGGCAGCTCCGCGAAGCGGTCGGCCTCCAATGCCTCCAGCTTGGCTTGGGGCACCTTGAGCATGACGGCCAGTGCCGCGATGTGCAGGCCGCGCTGCTGGCGCGCATTCCTGAGCCAGGCGCCGGCGGTGATGGGCTCTTGGGCTCGTCCCTCGGGGATGGGTTGCATCGTCTTGTTCTTGTAAAGGCCGTGGCTCTCAGTCTTCGTAACGACCGGCGTCCAGCGCCTGGGTCTCGGGCGACTGGGGGTATTTGCGGCGCAGTTGCTGGGCGAGGTCTTCCGTCTGGGCGGTGTTGCCGAGCTTGCGTTCGATGCGCAACTGCAGCCACAGGCTCTGCGCATTGGCCTGCTCCGGCTGGCCGTTGACGCGCCTCACGTAGAAGCGCGCCCGCTCCAGCTCGCGGTTGCGGTACAGCACCTCGGACAGGTTGACCGCGACTGCTGGGCTGCCAGGGTCCAGCTCGAAGGCGCGCGACAGCGTCTTCTCGGCCACCAGCATGCGGCCGGCCCGCGCTTCGCAGACACCCTTGGCCAGCAGCGTGCGTGCCGGTGCCCGGTAGGTGGACTGCGCCAGGGCCTGGTCGAACAGTGCATCGGCCGTCTCCCAGCGCTGCTGCTGGCACAGGAACCAGCCATAGTTGTGCAGCGTGTCGGGGTCGCTGGGGTAGACGGCCAGCGCGCGGCGGAAGGTTTCCTCGGCCAGCGGGTGGTCGCCCATGGCGGCATAGATGAGGCCGCGCAGGTTGACGGCCTCGCGCATGTCGGGCTTGACCTGCAGCGCCAGCTTGAGCTCGTCGAGCGCGGTGTTGAACTGGCCGCGCGAGAAGTAGCCCTGGGCCAGCTCCAACCGGATGCTGGCGCGGCGGTCGTTGTCGGTCTGGTCGGAGTCGGTCTTGATCTCGCGATCCGCGGCGGGTGCGGTGCCCGTCCCGGTACCGGCGCAGGCGGCGAGCAGGGCGGCAGTCAGGACGGTCAGCAGTCGCTTCATCGGATCCTCGAGGTTGGGCACGGGTCGTGTCAGGTGGATTTGGCCACCGTGATGGGTGCCCTGACCATGCGGATATGCGCGCGGGTGCGGTCCTGCACCTCGCCAGCGAGTTGGCCGCAGGCGGCGTCGATGTCGTCGCCGCGCGTCTTGCGCACCGTCGTGACGATACCGGCCTGGATCAGCACTTCGGCAAAGGCCTGCACGCGCGCGTTCGTGCTGCGCGTGAGGCCCGAGGCCGGGAAGGGATTGAAGGGGATCAGGTTGATCTTGCAACTGACCCGGTTTTTGAGCAGCTTGACCAGCGCATGCGCCAGCTCGGGCGTGTCGTTCACCTCCTGCAGCATGCAGTACTCGAAGGTGATGAAGTCGCGCGGCGCCTTCTCGAGATAGCGGTTGCAGGCGTCCAGCAGCTCGGCGACCGGGTACTTCTTGTTCAGCGGCACGAGCTGGTCGCGCAGCGGGTCGGTCGGCGCATGCAGGCTGACGGCCAGCGCGACCGGGCAGTCCTCGCGCAGCCGGTCGATCATCGGCACGACGCCGGAGGTCGACACGGTGACGCGGCGGCGGCTCAGGCCGTAGCCATGGTCGTCCAGCATGGTCTTGAGCGTCGGCACGAGCTGGTCGTAGTTCTGCAGCGGCTCGCCCATGCCCATCATGACGACGTTGGAGATCACGCGCTCGGTCGTGTTCTGGCGCTGGCGTAGCGCGTGCTCGGCGAACCACAGCTGGGCCGTGATCTCGGCCGTCGACAGGTTGCGGCTGAAGCCCTGGTGGCCGGTCGAGCAGAAGCGGCAGCCGACCGCGCAACCCGCCTGGCTGGAGACGCAAAGCGTGCCACGATCGTCTTCCGGGATGAACACGGCCTCGACCGCATTGCCGGCGCCGACGTCGAACAGCCACTTGATGGTGCCGTCCGTCGAGACATGCTCGGAGATCACCGGCAGCGCGGTGACATGGGCGCGGCCCTTGAGCTTGTCGCGCAAGGACTTGGCGAGGTCGGACATCTGTTCGAAGTCCGACTCGCCTTTCTGGTGGATCCAGCGGAACAGCTGGGTCGCACGGAACTTCTTTTCGCCCAGTTGCTCGCAGTAGGCGGCCAAGCCTGGTAGATCGAATCCGAGCAGGTTGACCGCGTCCATTGCGAGCTCCCGGGCCGGGGTCACCGACCCCGTTGGGGGTTTAGCGGCTGTAGACGTTCATGCCGGGGAAGAAGAACGCCACTTCGACGGCGGCCGTCTCGGCGGCGTCGGAGCCGTGCACGGCGTTGGCGTCGATGCTGTCGGCGAAGTCGGCGCGGATGGTGCCCTTCTCAGCCTTCTTCGGGTCGGTGGCGCCCATCAGCTCACGGTTCTTCAGGATGGCGTTCTCGCCTTCCAGCGCCTGGATCATCACCGGACCGGAGATCATGAAGTTCACCAGGTCGTTGAAGAAGGGGCGAGCCTTGTGGACCGCGTAGAACTGCTCGGCTTCGCCGCGCGACAGCTGGACCAGCTTGGCCGCGACGATCTTCAGGCCGGCGCCTTCGAAGCGGGCGTAGATCTGGCCGATGACGTTCTTCGCCACGGCATCGGGCTTGATGATGGACAGGGTGCGTTCGATTGCCATGGAGTTCTCCTGATGGGGCGTGTTGGACAAAGCCTGCGATTGTAGCCGCTAGGGATGACCCTAATGGGTCAGCCCTGAGCACTCAACGGTGCCGGCCGCCGAAACCGCCACCCGAGCGGCCACCGCCACCGCCACCGCCGCCACCCTTGCCGCCACGGCCACCACCGCCGCCGCCGCGGCGCAGGAAGGCGTCGCCACCGATGTAGCCCACCGCGGTCTGCAGCGGGTCGGGCTCACGCGGGCCGTTGCCCTTGTTGCCGCCGCCCTTGCCGGGCCGGTTGCCCTGCTGGCTGCCGCCGGCACCAAAGCCCTGCGGGATGCCGCGCTTGCCGCTGGTGGCATGACGGCGATCGAAGGTCTGCTCCAGCGGATTGACGTGATGCGGGATGAAGTCGTCGTCCTCGCGCTCGTCGCCGTCCTCGCGGCGTTGGGCACGTTCCTCGCGCGGCGGGCGCGGCTGCTGCGGCTCCGGCGGGCGGCTGGGGCGCGGGCCGACGCCACCGTGGCGGTCGTCGGAGCGGCGCTTGTTGCGGTCGTGCTTGTTGCCCTGCAGCGGCGGTTGCTGGCCCTTGCCTGGGCCGCCTTGGCCGCCTTGGCTCAGGCCCTGCCCCTGGCCGGCGTTGGAGGTGTGGCCGGCCAGGCGGCGGATGACGCGCACGTCGTCGTCGCCCAGTTCCACCCACACGCCGCGCTTGAGGCCGCGGGGCAGCACCACCGTGCCGTAGCGGATGCGGATCAGCCGGCTGACGACCATGCCGACCGCCTCGAAGAGCTTGCGCACCTCGCGGTTGCGGCCTTCGGTGATGACGACGCGGTACCAGCGGTTGGCGCCTTCGCCGCCGCCGTCCTCGATGCTCTTGAACGACGCCACCTGGCCCTCGACGTTGACGCCCTGCAGCAGCTTGGCGCGCTGCTCGTCGCTGAGCGAACCCAGCACGCGGGCCGCGTACTCGCGCTCGACGCCGAAACGCGGGTGCATCAGCTGGTTGGCCAGCTCGCCGGAGTTGGTGAACAGCAGCAGGCCTTCGGTGTTGATGTCCAGGCGGCCGACGGACTGCCACTTCTGGCCTTGCACGCGCGGCAGCGTGCGGAACACGGTCGGGCGTCCTTCGGGGTCGTTGAAGGTCGAGACCTCGCCGGTGGGCTTGTGATAAGCCAGGATGCGCGGGTTGGGCGGCGAGATGCGCACGCGCACGTCCTTCCCATTGACACGCACACGGTCGCCGAAGGAGATGCGCTGGCCGACATGGGCGACCTCGCCGTTCACCTCGATCTTGCCCTCGGCGATCCACTCCTCGATGTCGCGGCGCGAGCCGATGCCGGACTGCGCCAGCACCTTCTGCAGCTTGGGCGCGTCGGCGTCCGCTGCCAGCACGCGCTTGCTCTCGCCCTCGCCCACCTCGTCGCCCTCGGTCGTCTCCGGCCGCAGCGTCGGCAGTTCACCGACCGGACCTTCGGACTCCGCATCCAGATTCCCCGACAGCACATCGGCGAAGCGCGCCCCCGCGGCCTCGACGAGTTCCGGCGCCAGCACCGGACCGGGGAGGTCGTCAGCACCCCCAGCAGCCACAGACGCGGCACCCTGGCGCTCGGCGCGCTCCTTGCGGTTGCGCCGACGGTTGCGGCCGCGGCCGCTACGCTCACCGTCTTCGCCCTCGCCTTCCCCCTCCTCGCCATCATCCGCATCACCGCCCGCATCGACCGCGGCCGGGGCGTCCTCGGCCAGCGTGAAGATCGGCGCAGGCGCCGCGACGGGCACCGATGCCGGCGCCTCGGCGACGACCGCCGGCACGGCCTCCTCGGCTGCGACGGCGACCGCGGTCTTGCGCGGCGCACGCTTGCGGGCCGGCGCCGGTGCGTCCTCGGCCGGCGCGGCCACCGGCGCTGCGGCGGCCTCGTCCGCGTCGGCCTTGCGGCGCGTGCGCTTCACCGGCGCGGCGGCTTCGGCCACCGCGGGCGCGGCTTCGGGCGCGGCTTCGGGGGCGGTGTCCACCGCGGCCTTGGCCGTCGTGCGGCGCCGCTTGGGCGCGGGCGCCTCGGCGTCGGCGGCGGGAGGCAGGGGCTTGTCTTGATCGGCAGCGTCGTTCATGCGGATTCGGGCTGGGGTTGGGGGGGCGGATCGTTGGGGTCGGGATTGGGAAGCGCGGGCGTGCCGTCGTCGCCGAACAGGCTTTGCGACGGTGCGGGCGCCTCGGCGGGGGTTTCGGTGGGCACTTCGGCAGGCAATTCAGCCGGCACGTCGGGCGCCGGCTCGGCGGCCGCGGCTTCGGCGGTGTCGTCCAGCAGCCGGCCCTGCAACGCCTCGAAGGCGGGGGGCTCGGTGCCGACGTCCAGCGCCGGCAGCTGTTCCAGGCTGGCCAGGCCCAGGTCGTCCAGGAAAGCCTTGGTCGTCGCGTACAGCGCCGGGCGGCCCGGCGTCTCGCGGTGGCCGATGGCCTCGATCCAGCCGCGGTCCTCGAGCTGCTTGACGATCTGGCTCGCGACCACGACACCGCGGATGTCCTCGATGTCGCCGCGCGTGACCGGCTGGCGATAGGCAATGATAGCCAGCGTCTCCAGCACCGCACGCGAATAGCGCGGCGGCTTCTCGGGATGCAGCCGGTCGAGGTACTCGCGCAGCTCGGGCCGGCTCTGGAAGCGCCAGCCGGAGGCCAGCGCGACGAGTTCCACGCCCTTGCCTTCCCAGTCGCGCGTCAGTTCGTCGAGCAGGCTGCGCACGCTGTCGGCGCCGAGTTCGTCGGCGAACAGGCTGCGCATCTCGCGCAGCGTCAGCGGTTGCGAGGCACAGATCAGCGCGGTCTCGAGGACGCGCTTGGCATCCTGGGTGTTCATGAACGCAAATGCGCCCTCATCAAGCCAAGTCTGGCAATCCGTCCCGGCCTGGGCGCTGGCAGCGTTCCTCAGGCACAAGCGGACGGGGTCTGTCCGGGCGCCACCGGGGGACTCAACAGCCTTCCAGCGGGGCGCATGCGGGGTGGTTGACCGGCGGGCGGATGGACTGCTGACCGCGCGGGTCGCGCCCGTCTGGTCGACTTCAGGGCGCGCTGGCTGCCACGACAACCGGGTTGCATTGTAGCCACGTCAATCCGGCAGCCCGTCCGCGCCGATTTCCGCCCATGCGGCGGCGAGGTCCGCGGGCAGCGGCGCACGCAGCGTGAGCGCTTCATGGGTGATCGGATGCGTGAAGCCCAGGCGCGCCGCGTGCAGCGCCTGCCGGCTCATGCCCAGGGCCGGCACGCCGCCGTACAACGCGTCCGCCACGAGGGGATGGCCGCTGTGCGTCAGGTGCACGCGGATCTGGTGGGTGCGGCCCGTGTGCAGCACGCAATGGACGGCACTGACCGGCCGCCCTTGCACCTCGCCCACGCCGAGCGGGAAGACGTCGGTACGCGCCGGCTTGCCAAGGTTGGCCGGTGCGACGGCCATCTTCACGCGCGACACCGGGTCGCGGCGCAGCGCCTGCTCGACGACGAAGGCCTCCTCGACGCGGCCCCAGGCCAATGCGAGGTACTCGCGGTGCACCTCGCGCGCGGCGATCTGGCGGCTCAGCGCGGTGACGGCCTCCAGCGTCTTGCCGACAACCATCAGGCCGCTGGTGTCCTTGTCCAGGCGATGCACGATGCCGGCACGCGGCAACGTGGCGGCCAGCGGGTGGCGCGCCAGCAGGCCGTTCATCAGCGTGCCCGACCAGTTGCCCGGTGCCGGATGCACGACCAGGCCGGCCGGCTTGTCGACGACCAGCAGGTGCTCGTCCTCGTAGGTGCAGTCCAGCGCCATCACCTCGGCGCGGAAGGCGCGGCTCTCGTCGGTCGGCTGCAGTTCGATCTCGACGCGCTGGCCGGCGCGCAGCTTGTGCGCGGGCTTGGTGACGGGCTTGCCGTCCGTCACGACGCAGCCGCGCTCGATGAGCGCCTGCAGGTGATTGCGCGAGAACTCGGGCGCCAGGCCGGTCAGCCAGCGGTCCAGCCGCTCGCCATGGCCGGCCGCATCGACCTCGGCGCCGCGCCGTTCGGCGTCGCTGGTTTCTTCAGCCTCCGGCTCGAAGTCGTCCTGACCCCCCACCCTATACTCCGCGTCCATTGTTCCTTGCGACCAGCCGGCAGCATCGCCGTCGACTTCAGACATGTTTGTTGAGAAATTCAAGGCCGCCCGCGTCGTCGCCGGCACTGTCCTGATGGCGTTCGCGCTTGGCATGAGCGGCTGCGGCTCCACGGCCAAGGAGGACCCGAACTCCCAGGCGGCGCTGGACAAATTGTATGCAGACGCCAAGGACGACCTGAACTCCGGCAGCTACGACCGGGCCATCAAGTCGCTGGAACGGATCGAAGGCCGCGCCGCCGGCACCACCATGGGCCAGCAGGCCACGCTGGATCTGGCCTGGGCCTACTACCGCACCGCCGAGCGCGCCCAGGCGATCGCGACGTTGGACCGCTTCATCAAGCTGAACCCGTCCAGCCCGGCGCTGGACTACGCGCTCTACATGAAGGGCGTCGTCAACTTCAACGAGGACCTGGGCCTGTTCGGCCGCCTGGCCAACCAGGACGTGTCCGAGCGCGACCAGCAGGCCTCGCGCGAGGCGCTGCTGGCGTTCCAGCAACTCGTCGAGCAGTTCCCCGAGTCCAAGTACGCCGCCGAGGCGACGACGCGGATCAACTTCATCACCAACACGCTGGCGGCCTACGAGATCCACGTGGCGCGCTACTACTACAACCGCAAGGCGTATGTGGCTGCGGCCAACCGCGCGCAATCGGCGGTGGCCGAGTTCCAGCACGCACCTGGCATCGAGGAAGCGCTGTTCATCATGGGCGAGAGCTACGACAAGCTCGGCCTCACCCAGTTGCGCGACGACGCGCGCCGCGTGCTGGACAAGAACTTCCCCGACAGCAAGTACGCCAGCGGCGGCGCCAATCGCAAGAAGCCCTGGTGGCAGCTGTGGTAGCCCCTCGCCTGGTCTTGCCGCGCTGAACGCGGGCAAGCCCAGTCTGTCCCCCTAGGGGGCGGCGATGCATGCGGCATCGAGCCGCATGCACATCGCCAGCGCGGGCCGGCTTGGGGCGGCCCGGCGCTCGGCCCGCAAACTCGGAACGACTGTCAGGTCCGCCCTTCGTTGAGCAATTGCAGCCAGGCCAGCGCCTCGGCCTCGTTGGCCACCGCCGTCATCGGCGGCAACGCGGCGCGCAGGCGACGGCCGTAGTTCATGCCGGCCATGCGCGGGTCGCACACCACCAGCAGGCCGCGGTCGGTCTCGGTGCGGATCAGCCGCCCGGCGCCCTGCTTGAGCGCGATGGCCGCCTCGGCGACGAAGTACTCCGAGAAGGCATTGCGCCCCTGCGCCTCCAGCCGCTTCACGCGCGCTTCCACCAGCGGGTCGTTGGGCGGCGGGAACGGCAGCTTGTCGATGACGACGCATTGCAGCGCATCGCCCGGCACGTCGATGCCTTCCCAGAAACTGGCCGAGCCGACGAGGACGGACGCCGGGTTGTCGATGAAGCGTTGCAGCAGCACGCGCTTGGGCGCCGCACCCTGTTGCAGCACGGCGATGGCGGCGCCCGCGGCTTCGAAGCGCTCGCGCAGCGCGTCAGCTACGGTCTGCAGATTGCGCAGCGTGGTCGTCAGCACGAAGGTGCGGCCCCCGAGCGCTCCGGCCAGCCGCGAGGCCAGCAGCGCGACGCTGGCCGGGTGCGTCGGCTCGCTGGGCTTGGGGAACCCCCTCGGCACGTATAGGCGCGCATGGGCCGGGTAGTCGAACGGGCTGCCGACGCGCAGCGTCTCGGCCTCGGTCAGCCCGGCGGGCTCCGTGAACCACGTCAGGCCTTCGTCGTCGCCCAGCGTCGCCGATGTGAAGACCCAGGCCTTGGGCGCGCCTTCGAGCTGCTGCTGCATGGCCTCGCGGATGTCCAGCGGCGACTCGACGAGGCGCGCTGCATGCGGGCTGATGTCGATCCAGCGCACGTCGCCCGGGTCCGGCTCGGCGGCGAATTGCCTGGCCAGGTCGCGCAGCTGCTGGGCGCGCTCGCACAGCCGCGCGAAGTCGGGCGCGGCTTCGCGCACCGCGGTCAACGCCTCCAGGGCCTGCACGCAGGCCTGCTCGACACCGGCCAGCGCCGCGCCGAAGCCCGGGGCGCCAGCCCGTTCGCGCCAGCCGAGCTTGAGCGTGCCGCGCAGCTCCCGCCCCGCAGTGGCGAGCGGGCCGGCCGCAGCCAGGCGCAGCTCGCGCGCCGCCTTCTCGACGCCGGCATGCAGGGCCTGCCAGTCGTGCACACCGCGCGCATGCGCCAGGCCCTGGGCCAGCACGTCGCGGGCGAAGTCGATCAACGACGCCGTGCCCAGCAGCGTGCCCAGGAATTGCACGCCGGCCTCCGCCAGCTGGTGGGCCTCGTCGAAGATGGCGATCTCGACGCTGGGCAGCAGCTCGGCGACGCCGGTGTCGCGCAGTGTCACGTCGGCGAAGAAGAGGTGGTGGTTGACGACGACGACGTCGGCCTCCATCGCCTCGCGCCTGGCCTTGACGACGTAGCAGCTCTTCCAGTCGGGGCAGTCCTGGCCCAGGCAGTTCTCGCGGCTGGAGCTGACGATGGGGATGATGGGCGAGCGCTCGTCCAGGCCGTCGATCTCGGCGAAGTCCCCGGTCGCGGTGCCCAGGGCCCAGCGTTCGATGCGGGCCAGCGACAGCGCGGTCCGGCGGTCCGGGAACTCGCCGGAGACGCGCGCCTCCTTCATGCGGTGCAGGCACAGGTAGCTGCCGCGGCCCTTCAGCAGCGCCAGGCGCACGGGCGTGTTCAGCGCCTTCGTCAGCCGCGGCAGGTCGCGCAGGAAGAGCTGGTCCTGCAGGCTCTTGGTGGCAGTGCTGATCAGGGCGCGGCTGCCGGCCAGCAGCGCCGGCACGAGGTAGGCGAAGGTCTTGCCGACGCCAGTGCCGGCTTCGACGACCAGGGCTTGCCGGCGGCCCAGTGCCCGGGCGACCGCGCGGCTCATCTGCAGCTGCTGCTCGCGCGGCTTGTAACCAGGGTCCAGCCGCGCCAGCGGGCCGCCCATATCGAAGGCCGCCTCGACGGCCTGCTCCAGCTCATCGGTGGCCAGCGGCGCAGGCGGCGTCGCGCCGTCCAGGGCGTCCAGCCAGTCATCGAGGTCGTGATCGGTCGAGGCCGATTCAGGCGAGGTCATCGGGCTCGGTGGTGGCCTCAAGCCGCGCAATCATGTCGCGCAGCGCCAGGCGGCGCTTCTTCAGCCGCTGCAGTGCCAACTCGTCCACGGGCGACTGCCCGGTGAGCCGGTCGATCATCGCGTCGAGGTCGGCATGCTCGATGCGCAACTCGATGAGCCGCCGCGGCAACGAGTGAAGTTGTTCATCCATCCGAGGGTTTATGGCGCAGGGGAAAGCGGGGCGGAAGCTCACCGGCCAGTATAGTTTTCGACATGCCCGCCACCACCGCCGTCGGATTCCGACTCACCGCCGCCACAGGCACCCATCGCGGGGACCGGGCTTACCAGCAGGACCAGGTGGCCGTCATCGCCCACCCTCGCATCGAGGGCTGCATGATGGGCATCGTGGCCGACGGCATGGGGGGCAAGAGCGGCGGCCGCAAGGCGGCGGACCAGGTCATCCTGACCGCGCAACAGCTGTTCGAGCGCTACTCCACCCAGGACGAATCGCCGGCCGAGCTGCTGGGCCAGATCACGTCCGAGGCGCACCTGATGATCAAGCTGACGGCCATCTCCGCCGAGGAGGAGCCGCACAGCACCATCGCCGGTTTCGTCGTCACCAGCGACCGCTGCGTGCACTGGATCCACTCCGGCGACTCGCGCATCTACTGGTTCCGCGGCGCGCGCCTGGTCAAGCGCTCCATGGACCATTCCTACGTCCAGCGCCTCGTCGACGAGGGGCAACTGAGCGAGGCCGAGGCCAGCGCGCACCCGCAGAGCAACCTGCTGACCGCCTGCCTGGGCACGGTGCAGGACCCGACGTCGACCGCGGAGCGCTTCGAGGGGCTGGAGGTCGGCGACACGCTGATGTGCTGCAGCGACGGCCTGTGGCACTACTTCACCGCCCAGGAGCTCGGCAGCGTGCTCTACAGCCTGCCCCCGCGCGAAGCGGCGGAACTGCTGGTCAGCAAGGCGCGCCAGCGTGCCCGCGGCGGCGGCGACAACCTGTCGCTCGCCATCGTCAAGCTCGAGAACCTCGACTGATCATCTCGCTGCCGATGCCGCCGATGCGCCCGGCAAGGGCAGCGGCGCGGCCGGCGGCTTGCTGCGGTTCTTCTGCCGCGCCTCGTGTTCGGCGATGCGCTGCTGCATGCGCTGCTCGCGCTCCTGAGCTCGCTCGCGCCGTTTCGCCGCATCCGCCTCGGCCTTGTCGGCGGCCTGGCGGCGGCGGCGCTCCGCCTCCTCGGGGCTGCGCGCCCGAGTGGCATGGGAAGCAGGTGTCGACGGCGGCAACGGGGGCGGCGCGACGAGCAGGCGCTCGCGGCGCTGGCCTTCGTCCTGGGCCGCGGCCAGTTCGCGTTCGGTCACGCGCTGCTTCTGCGCGGCCGCGCGGGCACGGCGCTCCTCGGCGGCGAGTTCATGCTCGTGGCGGGTCAGCGGCGCCAACGCGTCCTGGCGGCGTTTGCGCAGGTCCTCCAGGCAGGGGCTGACCGCAAAGCGCTGTTCGCATTCGGCCTTCTCGCGCGCGAAGCGCTGCTCGACCGCGGCACGCTGGGCGGCAACCTCCGCGCGTGTCGCGGGCTGGCTCATGGGTGCAGATGCCGCGGCGGCGGCGAGCAGGATCAGCAAGGTGGTCATCAGGTCAGCGAGGTGTCGACTTCACGGCGGGCCAGCGCAAGGTACTCCGCCGAACGCATTTCCTGCAAGCGTGACACGGTGCGCGGGAACTCATGCGCCAACGGGCCCTCGGTGTAGAGCTGCTCGGCCGGCACGGCGGCCGAGATGATGAGCTTCACACGGCGGTCGTAGAGCACGTCCACCAGCCACGTGAAGCGGCGCGCCTCGCTGGCCAGGCGCACCGGCATCTCCGGCACGTCGGACAGGATGACGGTGTGGAACTGGCTGGCCAGCTCGAGGTAGTCGTTCTGCGAGCGCGGACCGCCGCAGAGCGTCTGGAAGTCGAACCAGACGACGCCGCCGGCGCGGCGCTTCGCGTAGATCGCGCGGTGCTCGATCATCAGCTTGCGATCCTCGTCCTGGGCTTCGGCGAGCGACTCGAAGGCCTTCGTGAGGGCCGCCCCGGTCGCGTCGTTCAATGGCGTCAGGTAGAGGTTCATGTCCTCCAGCGTGCGGCGCCGGTAGTCGGTGCCGGCATCGACATTGATGACCTCCAGCTGGGCCTTCAGCAGCTCGATGGCCGGCAGGATGCGGTCGCGGTGCAGGCCGTTGGGGTACAGCTCGTCGGGGTGGAAGTTGGACGTCGTGACGATGCTCACGCGGTTGCGGAACAGCGCGTCCAGCAGCCGGTGCAGGATCATCGCGTCGGTCACGTCGGCGACGTGGAACTCGTCGAAGCAGATCAGCCGGAAGCGCCGCGCGATGCGCTTGCCGAGCTCCTCCAGCGGGTCGGCGATGCCCTTGAGCTCCTGCAGCTCGCGGTGCACCTCGCGCATGAATTCGTGGAAATGCAGCCGCGTCTTGCGCGTGAGCGGCACGGCCTGGAAGAAGCAGTCCATCAGGAAGCTCTTGCCGCGGCCCACGCCACCGTACATGTAGACGCCCCGCGGGATGGGCGGGCGCACCAGCAGTTTGGTCACCGCATTGGCGCGGCGGGCCTTGTAGCTGGCCCATTCGTCCTGGCAGCGCTGCAGCGCTTCGATGGCGCGCAGCTGCGCGGCGTCGGCCTGGTAGCCGCGCTCGGCGAGGGTCTGCTGGTAAAGCTCGGTGACGCTGGTCATGGAAGAAAAAGGGGCGACTGTCTGGCCGCCCCTTGTTGCTTGCGCTGCTGGATCAGAAATTCAGCGTGCGCTTGTCGACGGCCAGCGCGGCTTCCTTGGTCGCCTCACTCAGCGACGGGTGCGCGTGGCAGATGCGGGCGATGTCCTCGGCCGAGGCCTTGAACTCCATCGCGACGACGGCCTCGGAGATCAGCTCCGACGCGAACGGGCCGATGATGTGCACGCCCAGGATCTCGTCGGTCTTGGCGTCGGCCAGGAACTTGACGAAGCCGGTCGTGTCGCCCAGCGCCCGCGCGCGGCCGTTGGCCAGGAAGGGGAACTGGCCGGCCTTGTAGGCCACGCCTTCGGCCTTCAACTGCTGCTCGGTCTTGCCGACCCAGGCGATCTCGGGGCTGGTGTAGATGACCCAGGGGATGGTGTTGAAGTTGACGTGCCCGTGCTGGCCGGCCATGCGCTCGGCCACCGCCACGCCCTCTTCCTCGGCCTTGTGCGCCAGCATGGGGCCGCGCACGACGTCGCCGATGGCCCAGACGCCCGGCAGGTTGGTCTTGCACTCGTCGTCCACGACGATGGCGCCACGCTCGTCGAGCTTCAGGCCCACCGCGTCGGCCCCAAGGCCGATGGTGTTCGGCACGCGGCCGATGGAGACGATGAGCTTGTCGACGTCCAGCGTCTTGGCCTCGCCCTTGGCGTCGGCGTAGGCGACGCTGACGCCCTTCTTGGACGTCTTGACCTCGCCGACCTTCACGCCGAGCTGGATGTCCAGGCCCTGCTTCTTGAAGACCTTGGCGGCTTCCTTGGCGACGGACTCATCGACCGCGCCCAGGAAGGCCGGCAGGCCTTCCAGCACGGTGACCTCCGCGCCCAGGCGGCGCCAGACCGAGCCCATCTCCAGGCCGATGACGCCGGCGCCGATCAGGCCCAGCTTCTTGGGCGTCGCGCCGACGCGCAGCGCGCCGTCGTTGGACAGGATGTTCTCTTCGTCGAACGGCACGCCGGGCAGCGCGCGGGCGTTGGAGCCGGTGGCGACGACGACCTGCTTGGCCTGGATCGTTTCCTCGCCGGCCTTGAGTTCATAACCGCCATCCTTGGCGGCGACGAACGAACCACGCCCGTGGAAGAACGTGACCTTGTTCTTCTTGAACAGGTAGACGATGCCGTCGTTGTTCTGCTTCACGACCTGGTCCTTGCGGGCCAGCATCTTGGCGACGTCGATCTTGACGTTGTCCGCCGTGATGCCGTGGTCGGCGAAGTGGTGGTTCAGGTGCTCGTAGTGCTCGCTGGACTGCAGCAGCGCCTTGGACGGGATGCAGCCGACGTTGGTGCAGGTGCCGCCGAGGGCGGGACCGCCCTTGTCGTTCTTCCACTCGTCGATACAGGCCACGTTCATGCCCAGCTGGGCCGCGCGGATGGCGGCGATGTAGCCGCCAGGGCCGCCGCCGATGACGACGACGTCGAATTGCTTGGTGCTCATGCTGATCGTTCCTTCGCTTAGATGTCGAACAGCAGACGAGCGGGATCCTCGAGCGCTTCCTTCATCGTCACCAGGCCCAGCACGGCCTCGCGGCCGTCGATGATGCGGTGGTCATACGACATGGCGAGATAGTTGATCGGGCGCACGACGACCTGGCCGTTCTCGACCACCGCGCGGTCCTTGGTGGCGTGCACGCCCAGGATGGCCGACTGCGGCGGGTTGATGATGGGCGTGGACAGCATCGAACCGAAGGTGCCGCCGTTCGAGATGGAGAAGGTGCCGCCGGTCAGCTCGTCGATGGACAGCTTGCCTTCCTTGGCCTTGGCGCCGAACTCGGCGATCTTCTTCTCGATGTCGGCGAAGCTCATCTGGTCGACGTTGCGCAGCACGGGCACGACCAGGCCGCGCGGCGAGCCGACGGCGATGCCGATGTCGAAGTAGCCGTGGTAGACGATGTCGTTGCCATCGACGGACGCGTTGATGATCGGGTACTTCTTCAGCGCCGCGACGGCCGCCTTGACGAAGAAGCTCATGAAGCCCAGCTTCACGCCGTGTTCCTTCTCGAACTTCTCCTGGAACTTCTTGCGCATCTCCATGACCGGGGCCATGTTGACTTCGTTGAAGGTGGTCAGGATGGCGTTGGTGGACTGCGACTGCAGCAGGCGCTCGGCAACGCGGGCGCGCAGGCGGGTCATGGGCACGCGCTGCTCGGGGCGGTCGCCCAGGTTGGGCTGCACCGGCGCGGCCACGGCCGGCAGCGGCTTGGCCACAGAAGGCGCGGCGGGCACGACCAGCGGCGCGGCCACGGCGGCGGGCTTGGCGGCAGCGCTGAGCGCGTCGCCCTTAGTCACGCGGCCGTCCTTGCCGGAGCCGGCGACGTCGGTGGCAGACAGGCCCTTCTCAGCCAGGATCTTGGCGGCGGCAGGCATGGCCACGTCGCCCTTGTTCGCCGCAGCGGCGGGGGCAGCGGCAGGCGCGGCTGCAGCGGCGGCGGGTGCAGGCGCCGCAACGCCGGCCTTGCCTTCGGTGTCGATCTTGGCCAGCAACTCCTGGCTGACGACGGTGCTGCCGTCGGCCTTGACGATTTCGGCCAGCACGCCGGAGGCGGGAGCGGGCACTTCGAGCACGACCTTGTCGGTCTCGATCTCGACGAGGGTCTCGTCGACGGTGACGGCTTCGCCGGGCTTCTTCTTCCAGGTCAGCAGCGTGCCCTCGGAAACGGATTCGGAGAACTGGGGGGTTTGGACGTCAACGATGGCCATGGTGGGAGGCTCCGTGTCTTCTATTTGGGTATGGGGTGCAGGCGCGAGCGAACGCAGCGCCTGTGGAGGGCGCTGCGCGTTGCGGTCTTATTTGGTGAGGATGAAGCCCTTGAGCTTGGCGAACGCCTGATCCAGCAGCGCCTTCTGCTGCTCCTGGTGCAGGTGCGCGTAGCCGCAGGCCGGGCTGGCGCTGGCCGGGCGGCCGGCGTAGCCGAGCTTTTGGCCTTCGCTCATGTTCTCGTGCACGTAGTGCTGCACGAAGAACCAGGCGCCCTGGTTCTGCGGCTCGTCCTGGCACCAGACGATGTCGGTGGCGTTGGGGTACTTCTTCAGCTCTGCCGCGAAGGCCTTGTGCGGGAAGGGATAGAGCTGCTCGACGCGCACGATGGCCACGTCGGTGGCCTTCTTCTCGGCACGCGCACGCACCAGGTCGTAATAGACCTTGCCCGAGCACACGATGACGCGCTTGACCTTCTCGGCGTTCACGCTCGCGTCCTGCTCGCCGATGACGGTCTTGAACTCACCCTTGGTGAAGTCGGCCAGCGGCGAGGTGGCGTCCTTGGCACGCAGCAGGCTCTTGGGGGTCATGATGACCAGCGGCTTGCGGAACATGCGCAGCATCTGGCGGCGCAGCACATGGAAGATCTGCGCGGCGTTGGTGGGCTGCACGATCTGCATGTTGTTGTCCGCGGCCAGCTGCATGAAGCGCTCCAGGCGGGCTGAGCTGTGCTCGGGGCCCTGGCCTTCATAGCCGTGCGGCAGCATCATCGTCAGGCCGTTGGAGCGGCCCCACTTCACTTCGCCGGAGGCGATGAACTGGTCGATGACGACCTGCGCGCCGTTGACGAAGTCGCCGAACTGCGCTTCCCAGATGGTCAGCGTGTTGGGCTCGGCGGCGGCGTAGCCGTATTCGAAGCCCAGCACCGCTTCTTCACTCAGGATGGAGTCGATGACGGTGAACGGTGCCTGGCCGTCAGCGACGTTCTGCAGCGGGATGTAGGTGCCGGCGTCCCAGTTGGCGCGGTTCTGATCGTGCAGGACCGCGTGACGGTGCGTGAACGTGCCGCGGCCGCTGTCCTCGCCGGACAGGCGCACCGGGTAGCCCGACGCGACCAGCGACGCGAAAGCCATGCTCTCGCCCATGCCCCAGTCGACGTTGACCTCTCCACGGCCCATCGCAGCGCGGTCTGCGTAGAGCTTCTGCACCAGGTTGTGCGCGGCGAAGTCCTTGGGCAGCGTGGTCAGCTTCTCAGCCAGGCGCTTCCACTCGGTCACGGGGACGGCGGTGTCGCAGCTGTCGGTCCACTTCTTGCCCAGGAAGGGCGACCAGTCCGTGGCGAACTTGCTCTTGAAGTTGGTCAGCACCGGGTCGACGGTGTGGCGGCCTTCGTCCATGGCGGCGCGGTAGGCCTTGACCATATCGTCCGGGCCCTCGGGCGGCAGCACGCCCTGGGCGACGAGCTTGTCGCCATAGACCTTGCGCGTGCCGGGGTGGGCACCGATCTTCTTGTACATCAGCGGCTGCGTGAGTGCCGGCGTGTCTTGCTCGTTGTGGCCCAGCTTGCGGAAGCAGACGATGTCCAGCACCACGTCCTTCTTGAACTCGACGCGGTAGTCCATGCACAGTTGCATGGCCCACACGACGGCCTCGGGGTCGTCGCCGTTCACGTGCAGCACCGGGGCTTCGATCATCTTGACGACGTCGGAGCAGTACCAGGTGGAGCGCAGGTCGCGCGGGTCGCTGGTGGTGAAGCCGATCTGGTTGTTGATGACGATGTGGACCGTGCCGCCGGTGCGGTAGCCGCGGGTCTGCGCCATCGCCAGCGTTTCCTGCACGACGCCCTGGCCACCGAAGGCTGCGTCACCGTGCACCAGCACCGGCAGCACCTGGGCGCCTTCGCTGTCGCCGCGGCGGTCCTGGCGGGCGCGCACGCTGCCTTCGACGACCGGGTTGACGATCTCGAGGTGGGAGGGGTTGAAGGCCAGCGACAGGTGCACCGGGCCGCCAGGCGTGGACACGTCGGAGCTGAAGCCCTGGTGGTACTTCACGTCGCCGGCCGGCAGGTCCTCGGCGGCCTTGTGCTCGAACTCGGCGAACAGGTCGGCGGGCATCTTGCCCAGCGTGTTGACCAGCACGTTCAGGCGGCCGCGGTGGGCCATGCCGATGACGATTTCCTGTACGCCGCGCTCGCCGCCGCGCTGGATCAGCTCGTCCATCGCCGCGATGAAGCTCTCGCCGCCTTCCAGCGAGAAGCGCTTCTGGCCGACGTACTTGGTGTGGAGGTAGCGCTCCAGGCCTTCCGCCGCGGTCAGCCGGTCGAGGATGTGCTTCTTCTCTTCGGCCGTGAAGGACGGCTTGCCGCGTGCCTTCTCCAGGCGCTCCTGCCACCAGCGCTTTTCGCCGGGGTCGGAGCCGTGCATGAACTCGGAGCCGATGGAGCCGCAGTAGGTCTCGCGCAGCGCCTGCACGATCTGGCGCAGCGTCATCGTCTCGCCGCCGAAGTAGCTGTTCACGGCGCTGAACGAGATGTCCATGTCGGACTCGGTCAGGTCGTAGAACGCGGGGTCCAGTTCCGGAATCTTGGGGCGCTCGGCGCGCTTGAGGGGGTCCAGCTCCGCCCAGCGGTTGCCGAGGAAGCGGTAGGCCGCGATCAGCGACTGCACGTGGACCTGCTTGCGGGCGACGGCGAGGTCGGCGCTGCTGGCCTTGTTGGCGAAGGCGTTGGCCTTGGCGCGTTGGGCGAAGGACTCGATCACCGGCGCATGGGCCACGTCGCGGGCCTCGCTGCCGTCGACCGCCGGCACATGCTGCAACGCGTCGAAGTAGGCGCGCCAGTTGTCGGGCACGGAGCCCGGGTTGTCGAGGTAGGCCTCGTACATCTCCTCCACATACGGCGCATTACCGCCGAACAGGTAGGAGTTGGACCTGTATTGCTGCATCATCTTTCGCTCACCTCATGCCCCGGTTTCCAGGGAGTTGGCTGGTTGAAGAACCTTCCGCGACACGGCTCGACCGGTTGGCGGATTGCGACCCACCTTCGCCATTGCCAGAGGCAACAGCAAAAGGGACGGGAAGGACTGGTTTACGTCTCAGGGCGCGAACTCTAGCACTTCGGGTTTGCCCGACACGTCGGAAAGGCCGCGACAAAGTTGACGGACTCGTAAACTTGGCGCTCGCGCCAGCCCCGACATTGAATGGTTGTCGCGCGGGACATTCAGGAGATCCCATGCAAGTCCAGGTCGTCGACTACCGCGCTGCGGACGCAGCCGAGAAGTTCACCCGCTCCCTGCACGAAACCGGTTTCGGCGTGCTGACCAACCATCCGATCCGCCAGGCGCTGGTCGAGAAGATCTACGCCGACTGGCTGGCCTTCTTCAACAGCGAGGCCAAGCACGGCTTCGCGTTCTCGAAGGAGACGCAGGACGGTTATTTCTCGACCGAGATCTCCGAAACCGCGAAGGGCTCCAAGCAGAAGGACATCAAGGAGTACTTCCACATCTACCCCTGGGGCCGCATCCCGCCGCAGTTGAAGGAGGACGCCCTCACCTACTACCGCGAGGCGAATGCACTGGCCGAGGAGTTGCTGTCCTGGGTCGAGCGCTACACGCCGCCCGACATCGCGGCCCGGTATCGCGAGCCGCTGTCGAACATGATCCAGGGCAGCACCAAGACGCTGCTGCGCGTGCTGCGCTACCCGCCGCTGACGGGCCAGGAGCCCGAGGGCTCGCTGCGCGCCGCGGCGCATGGCGACATCAACCTGCTGACCATCCTGCCCGCCGCCAACGAGCCGGGCCTGCAGGTGCTGGGCACCGACGGCGCCTGGCATGACGTGCCCTGCGATTTCGGCACGCTGACCATCAACATCGGCGACATGCTGCAAGAGGCCTCCGAGGGCTACTACCCGTCGACCCAGCACCGCGTCGTCAACCCGACCGGCGAAGGCGCGAAGAAGAGCCGTGTGTCCCTGCCGCTGTTCCTGCATCCGCGCGACGACGTGGTGCTGAGCGACCGCTACACGGCGGACAGCTACCTCAACGAACGCCTGCGCGAGCTGGGCGTGAAGACCTGAACCGCATCATCGAGATCCACCCCGACGCGCCGCCCAAGCCGGCGCTGGGGCAACCGTGCAACGGCTGCGGCGTTTGCTGCCTGGCCGAACCCTGCCCGCTCGGCGCCGTCCTGAGCCGGCGCCTCAAAGGTGCGTGCGTTGCACTGCGGTGGGACGGCGCACGCTATGTGTGCGGGGCGCTGACGGCGCAACCGAGCGGCTTCGTCGGAGGATTGGGCAACTGGCTCGTGCGGCGCTGGATTTCCTCCGGCACCGGCTGCGACTGCTCCCTAGAAGTAGCGGGCAAGCCCTAGCCGGATCGCGACATGTGGCGGCTAGTATTTTTGGCTTCTGCCGCCCCCCGAAGGATGCCCGATGAAAACCTCCCTCCGACTCCTCCCCCTGCTGGCCGCGCTGATGCTGGGCGCGGTGACCAGCGCCCAGGCCGCCGCGCTGCGCTGGGCCGCCCAGAATGACATCCTGACGCTGGACCCGCATTCGCAGGACCACAACACCTCCAACGCCATCGGCACCCACATCTACGAGGGCCTGACGCGCCTGGGCAAGAACTACCGGCCCGAGCCGTCGCTGGCGACCAAGTGGACCTACGTCTCGCAGACGCAGGTGCGCTTTGACCTCCGCAAGGGCGTCAAGTTCCACGATGGCTCGGCGTTCACCGCGGACGACGTCGTCTTCAGCTTCGGCCGCATCACGCAGCCCCAGGGCACGAAGCAGACGTACGTGTCGGGCATCAAGGAGGTCAAGAAGATCGACGACCACACCGTCGATCTGCTGCTGGAAGCGCCCACGCCGATGCTGCTGCAGAACATCATCAGCTTCCCCATCATGAGCAAGGCGTGGTCGACGAAGAACAACACGACCAACACGCAGGACTACAAGGCCAAGGAAGAGAACTACGCCTCGCGCAACGCCAACGGCACCGGCCCCTACAAGCTGGTGAGCTGGCAGCCCGACCAGGCCGTCAAGATGGTGGCCAACACCGACTGGTGGGACAAGAACCCCGGCAACGTCACCGAGCTGAGCTACCTGCCGATCAAGTCCGCGCCGACCCGCGTGGCCGCGCTGCTGTCGGGCGACGTCGACCTCGTTACCGACCTGCCACCGCAGGACTTCTTCAAGCTCAAGGAAGAAGGCAAGGTCAAGCTGCTGGAAGGCCCGGAGATCCGCACCATCTTCTTCGTCATGGACGAGGGCAGCGATGAGCTGCGCGACGCCAGCGTGAAGGGCAAGAACCCGTTCAAGGACAAGCGCGTGCGCGAGGCGCTGAACCTGGCGCTGGACCGCGAGGCCATCAAGCGCAGCATCATGCGCGGCCTGTCGGTGCCGGCGGCGCTGATGATCCCGCCGGGCGTCAACGGCTATGACGCGGCGCTCGACGCGCCCGTGAAGCCCGACCTCGGCAAGGCCCGCAAGCTGCTCGCGGAGGCCGGCTATCCGCAAGGCTTCGAGGTGCCGCTGCACTGCCCCAACAACCGCTACGTGAACGACGAGCAGGTCTGCCAGGCGGCGGTGTCGATGTGGGCCAAGGTGGGCGTGAAGGTGCGCCTGATCGCGGCGCCGTTCTCGACGCACAGCCAGACCTTCCAGCGCGGCGAGTCACCGTTCTACATGCTGGGCTGGGGCGTGTCGACCTACGACGCGCTGTACGGCATGCAGGCCTGGGGCCACACGCGCACCACCGGCGCGGACGGCAACTTCAACTTTGGCAAGGTCAGCGATGCCAAGCTGGATGAACTGATCCAGAAGATCAAGTTCGAGCCCGATGTGCCCAAGCGCAATGCGCTGATCAAGGAGGCGCTGCTGCGCATCCGCGACGAGGCGCTCTTCATCCCCATCCATCACCAGATCCGACCCTGGGCGATGAAGCCGGGCGTGGACACCATCCACCGCTCGAACGACTACTTCGAAGCCAGGTACACCACCGTCAAATGAAGAAGCTCACCACCCTCGCCGCCATGCTGCTGGCATGCAGCCTCGCCAGCGCGAACACCTTGCGCTGGGCCGCGCAGAACGACATCCAGACGCTGGACCCGCATTCGCAGAACCACTCGGCCACGACGACGATCTCGGGCTACGTCTACGAGAGCCTGACGCGCTACACCGAGAAATTCGACGTCGAGCCGGCGCTGGCGGCCAAGTGGACCTACGTGACGCCCACACAGGTGCGCTTCGAGCTGCGCCGCGGCGTGAAGTTCCATGACGGCACGCCCTTCACGGCGGACGACGTGGTCTTCAGCCTGCAGCGCATCAAGCACCCGGCCAGCAACATGATCATCTACGCCTCCGGCATCAAGGAGGTGAAGAAGATCGACAGCCACACGGTGGACTTCGTCCTCGAAGGCCCCAACCCGGTGTTGATGCGCAACCTGACCTACGTGCGCATCCTCAGCAAGGCCTGGGCGACCAAGAACCGCTCGGAGAACCCGCAGGACTTCAAGGCCAAGGAGGACACCTATGCCTCGCGCAACGCGATGGGCACGGGACCCTACAAAGTCGTCAGCTGGCAGCCCGACCAGCGCATCACGATGGTGGCCAACAAGGACTGGTGGGACAAGCCCAGCGGCAACGTCTCCGAAGTGACCTACCTGCCCATCAAATCGGATGCGACCCGCGTGGCGGCGCTGCTGTCGGGCGACCTCGACCTGCTGACCGACCTGCCGCCACAGGACGTGGCCAAGCTCAAGGCCGACCCGCGCCTGAAGGTCATCGAGGGGCCGGAGAACCGCACGATCTTCTTCGCGCTGGACGTCGGCAGCGACGAGATCAAGGGCGCGAGCGTGAAAGGCAAGAACCCGTTCAAGGACAAGCGCGTACGCGAGGCGCTGTCGCTCGCCATCGACCGTGAGGCCATCAAGCGCAGCCTGATGCGCGGCCTGTCCATCCCGGCCGCCGTCATGGTGGCGCCGGTCGCCTACGGCTATTCGGCCGAACTCGATGTGGTGGCAAAGCCCGACGTGACGCGCGCCAAGCAATTGATGACGGAGGCCGGCTATGCGGAAGGCTTCGATGTGCCGCTGGCCTGCCCGAACGACCGCTACGTCAACGACGAGGAAATCTGCCAGGCGGTGGTGTCGATGTGGGCGCGCATCGGCGTGAAGGCCAAGCTGACGACGCAGCCCATGACCCAGCACTCGGCCGCGCTGCAGCGCTACGAGCTGCCGCTGTACATGTACGGCTGGGGCGTGACGACCTTCGATGCGCAGTACACGCTGCAGGACATCGTCCACACCAAGACCGGCGGCGCCGACGGCAAGGGCAACTTCTCGCGCGTCAGCGACGCCAGGATCGACGCGCTGGTGCAGCAGATGAAGGTCGAGACCGACGTGCCCAAGCGCCTGGCGCTGATGCAGGAGGCGCTCAAGCGCACGCGTGACGAGTTCCTCTTCATCCCCATCCACCACCAGGTGCGGCCGTGGGCGATGAAGGCCGGCGTGACGATCCCGCACTCGGCCAACGACGCGCCGCAAGCACGCTGGGCCACCGTGAAGTGATGGAATGATGCGGGGGTGACCCCCCCTGTCATCAACTTCTCGACGCTGCAAGCCACCGTCGAGATCGCGGCCACGCTGGCCTTCGCGCTGTCCGGCCTGCTGGCAGGCGCGCGCAAGCAGCTCGATGTCGTCGGCCTGTGCGTCGTCGCGGGCCTGTCGGCCTTCGGTGGCGGCACGTTGCGCGACGTGCTGCTGGACCGGCGGCCGTTCTTCTGGGTCGAGCACGCGGATTGGCTGTGGGCGCTGATGGGCCTGTCCTTCGCCGCGATGCTCTTCCTGCGCGGGCGCCATCTCGCGCTGACCGAGAAGGCCATCCAGTGGCCCGACGCGCTGGGGCTGGGCCTGTTCACGGCGAACGGCGCGCTGCTGGCGCTGAATGCCGGCCAGCCGGCCATCGTGGCTGTGCTGATGGGCGTCATTACGGCGACCTTCGGCGGCGTGCTGCGGGACATCGTCTGCAACGAGATCCCGGCCGCGTTCCACGATCACCGGCCTTATGCGCTGTGCAGCTTCGTTGGCGGCTGGGTGCTGGTTGCAGCCGTGCGGCTGGATGCGCCCGAATGGGCCGCCGTCAGCGCCGCGGCCGCGACAGCGGTGATGCTGCGGGGCCTGGCGCTGTGGACGGGTTGGACGCTGCCTGCCTGGCGCATTCACAAGCGCTGAATGCCCAAGCGAACGGCCGCCCGCAGGCGGCCGTGCTCGCGAAGCCGACGCGAATCAGGCCAAGGCAAGGCGCTGTCGCGCCGCCTGATATTCACGCTTCAGGCGAGCGACCAATTGCCCGGCTGGCAGCACTTCGCGTACTGCGCCGATGCCCTGGCCGCTGCCCCAGATTTCCTTCCATGCCTTCGCGGCGCTGCCGCCGAAGTTCATCGCGCTAGGGTCGCTTTCGGGCAGGTTGTCCGGGTCCATGCCAGCCGCCACGATGGAGCCGCGCAGGTAGTTGCCGTGCACGCCGGTGAAGAGGTTGCTGTAGACGATGTCGTCGCTGTTGCTGGCGACGATCATCTGCTTGTACGCGTCGCTGGCACGGGCCTCCTCGGTGGCGATGAAGGCCGAGCCGATGTAGGCGAGGTCGGCGCCCATGGCCTGTGCGGCGAGGATCGCATCACCGGTCGCCATCGAGCCCGACAACGCCAGCGGGCCGTCGAACCATTCACGGATCTCCTGCACCAGCGCGAACGGGCTCTTCACGCCCGCGTGGCCGCCCGCGCCCGCCGCCACGGCGATCAGGCCGTCGGCGCCCTTCTCGATGGCCTTGCGTGCGAACTTGTTGTTGATGATGTCGTGCAGCACGATGCCGCCCCAGCCGTGCACGGCCTGGTTCACGTCCTCACGCGCGCCGAGCGACGTGATGACGATGGGCACCTTGTACTTGGCGCAGACCTGCATGTCGTGCTCGAGCCGCTCATTGCTCTTGTGCACGATCTGGTTGATGGCGAAGGGCGCTGCCGGCTGGTCCGGGTGGTCGCGGTTCCAGGCCGCCAGCGTTTCCGTGATCTCGGCCAGCCACTCGTCGAGTTGCTCGGCCGGCCGGGCGTTCAGCGCCGGCATGGCGCCGACGATGCCGGCCTTGCACTGCTCGATGACGAGCCTGGGGTTGCTGATGATGAAGAGCGGGGAGCCGATGACCGGCAGCGGCAGGTTCTTCAGGATGGGAGGCAGGGCCAAGTCAAATCTCCTCAAAAGGCTTCGAGGCTCAACGCCGTGACGCTGTCCGCGCCTTCGACGATGGCGGTGCGCAGCGCGCCGGTGCGCGGCAGGATGTGCTCGGCGTAGAAGCGCGCCGTCGCGATCTTGGCTTCCATGAAGGCCTTGTCAGTCGCCAATGCGTCTTCCGCGGCGACCAGCGCGCGGGCCAGCTGCCAGCCGGCGACGAGGTTGCCGGCCAGCATCAGGTAGGGCACCGAGCCGGCATAGGCGGCGTTGGGGTTGCCCTTGGCCTGCGAGGCGATGAAGTCGACGACGGCGAGGTAGTCCTCGCGCGACGCACGCAGGCCCTTCAGCACGGCGCGCGCGGCGGCGCTGTCGCGCTTGGCGAGCGCGGCTTCCGTCGCCTCGATCTGGCCGGCCACGGCGCGGGCCAGGCTGCCACCGTCGCGCGCCGTCTTGCGGCCCACGAGGTCGTTGGCCTGGATGGCCGTCGTGCCTTCGTAGATGGTCAGGATCTTGGCGTCGCGGTAGTACTGCGCCGCGCCGGTCTCCTCGATGAAGCCCATGCCGCCATGCACCTGCACGCCCAGCGACGTGACCTCCAGGCTCATCTCGGTGCTGTAGCCCTTCACCAGCGGCACCATGAAGTCGTAGAAGGCCTGGTTCTGCTTGCGCGCGTCGGCATCCGGGTGGTGGTGGGCCGCGTCGAAGGCTGCGGCTGCGGTGCTCGCCATCGCGCGACAGCCCTCGGTCAGCGCGCGCATGGTCATCAGCATGCGGCGCACGTCGGGGTGGTGGATGATGGCCGCGCTGCCGGCCACGGAGCCGTCGACCGGGCGCGACTGCACGCGGTCCTTGGCATAGGCCACCGCCTTTTGATAGGCGCGGTCGGCGATCGCGATGCCCTGCAGGCCCACGCCGTAGCGGGCCGCGTTCATCATGATGAACATGTACTCCAGGCCACGGTTCTCCTGGCCGATCAGCGTGCCGATGGCGCCGCCGTGGTCGCCAAATTGAAGGACCGCCGTCGGGCTGGCCTTGATGCCCATCTTGTGCTCGATGGACACGCAGTGCGCGTCGTTGCGCGCACCCAGCGAGCCATCCGCATTGACGAGGAACTTCGGCACCAGAAACAGGCTGATGCCCTTCACGCCCTCCGGCGCGCCCACCACGCGGGCCAGCACGAGGTGGACGATGTTCTCGGCCATGTCGTGCTCACCGTAGGTGATGAAGATCTTGGTGCCGAAGATCTTGTACGTGCCGTCCCCCTGCGGCTCGGCGCGCGTGCGCACCAGCGCTAGGTCGGAGCCGGCCTGCGGCTCGGTCAGGTTCATCGTGCCCGTCCACGAGCCGTCCAGCAGCTTGGGGATGTAGACCGCACGCTGCTCGTCGCTGCCGGCCGTCAGCAGCGCCTCGACGGCACCGTCGGTCAGCAGCGGGCACAGCGCGAAGCTCATGTTCGCCGACTGCAGCATCTCGTTGCAGGCTGCGGCGATGGTCTTGGGCGCGCCCTGGCCGCCGAACTCGGTCGGATGCACCAGGCCCTGCCAGCCGCCTTCGGCATAGGCGCGGAAGGCCTGCTTGAAGCCGGGCGTCGTCGTGACCACGCCGTCCTTCCAGCTCGACGGGTTCTTGTCGCCCTCGAAGTTCAGCGGCGCGATGACGTCCTCGGTCAGCTTGGCGCACTCCTCCAGCACGGCAGCGGCGGTGTCCAGACCGAAGTCGACGAAGGCAGGGACTTGGTGGGTTAGCGTTTCAAGCCCGGCGAGGTGCTGGATATTGAAGAGCATGTCCTTGACGGGGGCGCGGTAACTCATTCGTTACTCCTCAAAGAGACAAAAAGGGCGCCGCGACAGACGAAGTCGGGGCGCCCGGAGTGCGGTTGGCGCGTGGGTTTACAGCGCGGCGACGAGTTCCGGCACGGCCGTGAACAGGTCGGCTTCCAGGCCGTAGTCGGCGACCGAGAAGATCGGCGCTTCCGGATCCTTGTTGATCGCAACGATGACCTTGGAGTCCTTCATGCCGGCCAGGTGCTGGATCGCGCCCGAGATGCCGGCCGCGATGTACAGCTGAGGTGCCACGATCTTGCCGGTCTGGCCGACCTGCCAGTCGTTGGGCGCATAACCGGCATCCACGGCGGCGCGCGAGGCGCCCAGCGCGGCGCCCAGCTTGTCGGCCAGCGGCGTCAGCACTTCCATGAACTTGTCGTTGCTGCCCAGCGCACGGCCACCCGACACGATGATCTTGGCGGCGGTCAGCTCGGGGCGGTCGCTCTTGGTCACCTCACGGCCGACGAAGCTGCTCTTGCCGCTGTCGGCAGAGGCAGACACGCTCTCGACGGCGGCCGAGCCACCGGTCGCCGCAGCCGGGTCGAAGCCGGTCGTGCGCACGGTGATGACCTTGGTCGCGTCGCTGCTCTGCACCGTGGCGATCGCGTTGCCGGCATAGATGGGGCGCTCGAAGGTGTCGGCGCTGAGGACCTTGGTCACGTCGCTCAGCTGGGCCACGTCCAGCAGCGCCGCGACGCGCGGCGCGACGTTCTTGCCGGCAGCCGTGGCGGGGAACAGCAGATGGCTGTAGCCCGACGCCAGCGCCAAGACTTGCGCGGCGACGTTCTCGGCCAGGCCCTCGGCCAGCGCGGCCGAATCGGCGTGCAGGACCTTGGCGACGCCAGCGATCTGCGCCGCCGCAGCGGCAGCGGCGCCGGCGTTGTGGCCGGCCACCAGCACGTGCACCTCGCCCAGCGCGGCGGCGGCGGTGACGGTGTTCAGCGTTGCGCCCTTGATCGAGGCGTTGTCGTGTTCGGCAATAACCAGGGCAGTCATCAGATCACCTTCGCTTCAGTCTTCAGTTTGTTCACCAGGGTGGCCACATCGGGCACCTTCACGCCGGCGCCGCGCTTGGGCGGCTCGCTGACCTTCAGCGTCTTGATGCGCGGCGCCACGTCCACGCCCAGGTCGGCTGGCTTGAGGATGTCGAGCTGCTTCTTCTTGGCCTTCATGATGTTGGGCAGCGTCACGTAGCGCGGCTCGTTCAGGCGCAGGTCGGTCGTCACGACGGCCGGCAGGCTCAGCGCCACGGTCTCCAGGCCGCCGTCCACCTCGCGGGTCACGTTGACCTTGTCGCCGGCCACTTCCACCTTGGACGCGAAGGTGCCTTGCGGCATGCCCGTCAGCGCGGCCAGCATCTGGCCGGTCTGGTTGCAATCGTCATCGATGGCCTGCTTGCCGAGGATGACGAGTTGCGGTTGCTCCTTGTCGACCAGCGCCTTCAACAGCTTGGCCACGGCCAGCGGCTGCAGTTCCACGTCGGCAGGCGTTTCCACCAGGATGGCGCGGTCCGCGCCGATGGCCATCGCGGTGCGCAGCGTTTCCTGGCACTGCGTGACACCGCAGGACACGGCGATGACCTCGGTCACCACGCCCTTCTCCTTCAGGCGCACCGCCTCTTCGACGGCGATCTCGTCGAAGGGGTTCATCGACATCTTCACGTTGGCGATGTCGACGCCCGTGCCGTCGCTCTTCACGCGCACCTTGACGTTGTAGTCGACGACGCGTTTGACAGGAACCAAGACCTTCATCGAAAACTCCAGCTCGAATTGACGTAAACGTTAACCAGATTCTACGGGCGCTCCTCGACGGAGCCGCGCTCAAAAAAGCACGATCGTTCGATTCTAGCGATACGCCAGCGAACGCTGAGAGAACTCTTTTTGGAGAGGCCTCTCGAATCACGAAGCTAGACTGCTCGCGCCCATGCAGACACACCTTTCACCGCGCCGTGAGATCGGCGTCTTCGACTCCGGCGTCGGCGGCTTCACGGTGCTGCGCGAACTCCGCGCCATGCTGCCCACGGCGCGCCTGCGCTACCTGGCCGACACGGCCTACGCGCCGTATGGCAACCGCAGCCCCGAAGAGATCCAGGCGCGTTCCATCGCGATCACCGAGCACCTGGTCGAGTGTGGCGCCGAACTCATCGTCGTGGCCTGCAACACGGCCACGGCTCACGCCATCGACGCGCTGCGTGCGCACTGGCCTGCCCTGCGCTTCGTCGGCACCGAGCCGGGCATCAAACCCGCCGTGGCGGCGACGCGCAACGGCCACATCGGCCTGCTGGCCACGCCGGCGACGGCGGCGAGCGCACGCCTGCGCGCGCTGATCGAACGTCATGCCGCGGGGCAAGAGGTGGTCGTCCAGGGCTGCGCGGGGGTCGTCGACCGCATCGAAGCCGGCGACCTGGACAGCCCCGGACTGCGCGACCTCGTGAACCTCTACTGCGAGCCGCTGCGCAGGGCCGGTGTGGACACGGCGCTGCTCGGCTGCACCCACTACCCGCTGATCGAACCGCTGTGGCAAGCGGCGCTTGGCACCGACGTCGAACTGCTGCGTATAGAAACCGCCGTGGCCCGGCGCGCTGTCGGCCTGTGGACGCCCGCCTTGGGCGAGCGCGCCGCGCTGGACATCGAGACCAGCGGCGACCCGGCCATCCTGGGTGCCTGGATCGCCACCGTGCTGGGTTGGCAAGGCCTGAACGTCCAGGCCTGGCAACCGGCAAACAGGAACGGCCAGCGCGCGCTGACCGCTTGAGCAGGCGGGTCCGGGCGGCCCAGCCCCTTCCATCGGTCCGGCTCACCGGCCAAAGGGCTTCTCGGTCAGGCGACGCGCACGACGGTCTTGCCGAAGTTGCCGCCCTGCAGGACGCGGGCGAGTGCCTGAGGCGCCTGCTCCAGGCCGTCCACCACGTCCTCGCGCAGCCGGATGCGGCCGTCGGCCAGCCATGTGGCCATCTCACGCCGGAAGATATCGAAGCGCGGGCCGAAGTGGTCCAGGATGATGAAACCCTGCATGCGCACCCGCTTGGCCAGCAGCGTGGCCAGAAGCGCGGGCCGGCGGTCGGGGCCCGGGGGCGGCGCCACGTCGTTGTAGTGGGCGATGAAGCCGCAGACCGGCGCCCGGGCGTGCTGGTTCAGCAGCGGCAGCACCGCGTCGAACACGTCGCCGCCGACGTTCTCGAAATAGACGTCGATGCCCTGCGGGCAGGCCGCTGCCAGCCGGGCGGCGAAATCGGACGCACGACGGTCGACGCAGGCGTCGAAGCCGAGGTCGTCGACGGCATGGCGGCACTTGTCGGTGCCGCCGGCGATGCCGATGACGCGCGCGCCCTTGAGCTTGGCGAGCTGTCCGACGACGGCACCCACGGCGCCGGTCGCCGCCGCGACGACGACGGTTTCGCCCGGTTGCGGCGCGCCGATGTCGAGCAGGCCGACATAGGCGGTGAAGCCGGGCATACCCAGTCCCCCGAGCGCCAGCGAGGGCCGGTCGGTGCCCCGCAGCGGCAGCAGGTCGCTGCCGTCGGACAGCGCGTAGTCCTGCCAGCCGGCGTTGGCGAGCACCAGTTCCCCCGCCTGAAACCCGGCATGGCGCGACGCCTCCACGCGGCTGACGGTGCCGCCCACCATGACCCCGCCCAGCGGCACCGGCGGTGCATATCCAGGGCCGACGGGCGCCATCAGGTTGCGCATGTAGGGATCGATGGACAGGTAGAGCGTGCGCAGCAGCACCTGGCCGTCCGCCGGTTCGGGCACGGGCTGGCGGTCGAGCCGGAAGTCCTCGGCGCCGGGCAGGCCCTGCGGATAGGCGGCGAGTGTGATGCGGCGGTTCATGCCGGGGCTCCGGTGCGAGGGCCGTGACGCAGCGTCAGCAGCGTGCCCAGCGTCACCGCCGCGATGGCGAAGGCCGGGCCGCCGAGCGCGCCGATGCGGTCCACCAGCAGCCCACCGAAGATGGCGCCGCTGGCGATGGCGATCTGGAAACTGGCGACGAGAAGGCCGCCGGCGCTCTCGGCCTGGTCCGGCGCGGCACGCACGATCCAGGTCTGGAAGCCGACGGGGAAGGCGCCGAAGGCGAAGCCCCACAGGGTCACGGCAACCGCGGTCACGGCGGCCGAGCTGCCCGCGACCCCAAGCCCCGCGGCCAGCGCGGCGATGACCGCGCCGCCGAAGACGATGGCCTGGCGCTCGCTGCGCCCAGCCAGCCAGCCGCCGGCGAAGTTGCCGAAGAAGCCGCCGATGCCGTAGCCCAGCAGCACCGCGGATATCGCCCCGACCGACAACTGCGTGACCTGCTCCATGAAGGGCCGGATGTAGGTGAAGCCGGCGAAGTGCCCGGAGATGACCAGCACCACCGCCAGCAACGCGATGCGCACCGGCGGGCGCCGCAGCAGCTCGGCGAACACGCGCAGGCTGGGGTCGTCGCGCGGCGGCAGCGGCGGCAGCGTCGAGAACTGCACCACCAGCGTCACGAGGCTGACGGCGCCGGCCGCGATGAAGGCGCTGCGCCAGCCCCAGACGTCGCCCATCCACGCGCCCACCGGCGCCGCGCACACCGTGGCGACCGACACGCCGGCGAGGATGAGCGACATCGCGCGGGCGAACAGCGACTGAGGCACCAGCCGCATCGCCAGCGCACCGGCCATGGACCAGAAGCCACCCAGCGCGACGCCCAGCATCACGCGCGCCGCCAGCAGCGTGGCCAGGCTGTCGGCCACGGCGGCGAGCGCGTTGGACAGCACCAGCAGCAGGCTCAGGGCCAGCATGACGCTGCGACGGTCCAGCCGGCGCGTCAGCAGCGGCAGCGACGGCGCGGCGACGGCACCGACCAGGGCCGTCGCCGTGACGGCCTGGCCGGCCGCACCGTCGCTGACGCCGAGATCCGTGGACATCGCCGTCAAAAGGCTGGCCGGCAGGAACTCGGCCATCACGAGGCTGAAGACGCCCATCGTCAGCGACGCGACGGCGGGCCAATGGGCCGTAGATTGAGTGGGAGACGCGAGCGCCGCGGCGGCGCCGCCGTCAAGGCAGGAGGAGCAGGCGGTGGAAGACATTGGGCAAAACCTTTCGTCAGCAATAACGGAATGCTAGGAATAGGGTTGCGGCGCATGAATGCCCGAGACACCGAATTGCTTGACTTTTCGTCCGACGCGCCCGAGGGCCCGGACACGCTCACGCAGATCCTGCTGGCCCTGCGTCTGGACGGCGTCGAGTACGGCCGCTGCGTGATGCGCGAGCGGTGGGCCGTGGCCTTCCCGGCGCAGCGTTCGGCGCGCTTCCATTTCGTGGGCAGCGGCGGTTGCTGGTTGCGCACCGCGGCCACCCATTGGGTGAGGCTGAACGCCGGCGACGCGGTGCTGTTGCCGCATGGCAGCTTCCATGTGCTGGCCAGCGCGCCGGACGTGCCGGCGGTGGAGATCGATTCGCTGTCGCGCGTGGCCGTGGCCGACAACATCTACGTCGTCGGCGACCCAAACGAGGTCCCAAACGACGCCGGCGCCGACGTGATGTTTTGCGGCGCGCTGCGCTTCAACCTCGACGCGCTGCACCCACTCATCGCGATGATGCCGCCCGTCATGCTGGCCAGCGACCTGGCGCTGAAGGACGCCACCGTGCCCGCGCTGCTCGACGCGATGGAACGCGAGGTGGCGCTGAACCGCATTGGCGCCTGCGGCATCCTCGCGCGGCTCGCCGATGCGCTGGCTGCGAGCATCATCCGCGTCTGGCTGGAATGCGGCTGCAGCGATGCGACGGGCTGGATCGCTGCGGTGCGCTGCCCCAAGGTCGGCAAGGTTGTCGCCGCCATCCATGCCGACCCGGAGCGCGGCTGGACGCTGCCCGAACTGGCCGACGTGATGGGCACGTCACGCTCGACGTTTGCCGATGCCTTCACGCGCACGATGGGCGAAAGCCCGGCGAAGTACGTCGCCAAGGTCAAGATGTTCCAGGCGCGGCGCTGGATCGCCCACGACGGCATGCGTGTCGCGGTGGCGGCGGAACGGCTGGGCTACGAGTCCGAGGCATCCTTCAGCCGCGCGTTCAAGCGCGTCATCGGGCATGCGCCAAGCGCGGCGCGAGGTGGCTGAGGTTCAGATCGGTATGCAGCGATATCGTCGCCTGGGATAGCACCCGAATGCATGAAACAGGTCACCGACCTGTGCGGCCCCAATGCTGACGTTTTATGTGCTCGCTTGGTGCCCGGGACGGGACTCGAACCCGTACACCCTTTTCAAGGTGGCGGATTTTAAGTCCGCTGCGTCTACCGATTTCGCCACCCGGGCGGCCGGCGGATTATCCGGGCCGCGCAAAAGAAAACGGGAGATTCGATCGCTCGAATCTCCCGTGAATTTGGAGCGGGTAACGAGGCTCGAACTCGTGACCTCGACCTTGGCAAGGTCGCGCTCTACCAACTGAGCTACACCCGCGCATTTCATCCAGCCTTGCAGCTGAACATCGGTGCGACCGATTTTTACTGGAGCGGGTAACGAGGCTCGAACTCGTGACCTCAACCTTGGCAAGGTTGCGCTCTACCAACTGAGCTACACCCGCATGAGTGTTTTTGGAGGCGCGATCCGGAGTCGAACCGGACTAACCGGATTTGCAATCCGGGGCATAACCGCTTTGCTATCGCGCCGTCGCCAACTTTGAATCTCGCCGATCAAAGCCGTTGGTGCGGCCTTGACGAAAATGGGAAGCCTGGGCTTCCCATCTAGGAAAAATTCCTGGAAATACTGGAGCGGGATAAGAGGCTCGAACTCTCGACCTATACCTTGGCAAGGTATCGCTCTACCAACTGAGCTAATCCCGCTTTGTTTCACTATTCAGGCAACCATACGGCTGTCTGTCTAGCGAAGCTGGCATTGTAATCCAACTTTTTGTCGAATGACAAGCCAGCTGCGCGCCTTCAGTGAGGCACCACCGTGCTCTTGGCTGCGCCGTCTTCCGGCTTGGCTGTCGCGACAGCAACTTCCTCGTCGGGCAGCGGCGACGGCATGGATTCGAGCGCGACTTCGAGCACGCGATCGATCCAGCGGACCGGCACGATCTCGAGCTGGTTCTTCACGTTCTCCGGAATGTCTTGAAGGTCCTTGACGTTCTCTTCCGGAATCATCACGGTCTTGATGCCGCCGCGGTGGGCCGCGAGCAGTTTCTCCTTCAGGCCACCGATGGCCGTGACTTCGCCGCGCAGCGTGATTTCGCCGGTCATGGCCACGTCAGCACGCACCGGGATGCCGGTCAGCGCAGACACGAAGGCCGTCGTCATCGCCGCACCCGCGCTCGGGCCGTCCTTGGGCGTCGCGCCGTCGGGCACATGCACGTGCACGTCGCGCTTCTCGAAGACCTCGTCCTTGATGCCCAGGCGGCGGGCGCGTGAGCGCACCACCGTGCGCGCGGCCTCGACGGACTCCTTCATCACGTCACCCAGCGAGCCGGTGCGGATGATGTTGCCCTTGCCCGGCATCGCGGTCGCCTCGATGGTCAGCAAGTCACCGCCCACCTCGGTCCATGCAAGGCCAACGACCTGGCCGACCTGGTTCTTCTTCTCGGCACGCCCGAAGTCGTACTTGCGCACACCGAGGAACTCATGCAGGTTCTCGTCAGTGACGACGACCTTGCCTTCGTACGCCTTGAGCTGGATGCCCTTGACCACCTTGCGGCAGATCTTGGACATCTCGCGCTCGAGCGAACGCACGCCGGCTTCCCGCGTGTAGTAGCGGATCACGCCGCGGATGGCCGATTCCGTGACATCCAGTTCCTCGTCCAGCACGCCGTTGTTCTTGCGTTGCTTGGGCAACAGGTAGGTTTGCGCGATATTGACCTTCTCGTCCTCGGTGTAGCCCGACAGGCGAATCACTTCCATGCGGTCCAGCAGGGCCGGCGGGATGTTCATCGAGTTGGACGTGGCCACGAACATCACGTCGGACAGGTCGAAATCGACCTCGACGTAATGGTCGCCGAAGGTGTGGTTCTGCTCGGGGTCCAGCACCTCCAGCAGCGCTGACGACGGGTCACCGCGGAAGTCCATGCCCAGCTTGTCGATCTCGTCGAGCAGGAACAGCGGGTTGCGCGTGCCGATCTTGGACAGGCTTTGCAGCACCTTGCCCGGCATGGAGCCGATGTAGGTGCGGCGGTGGCCGCGGATCTCGGCTTCATCGCGCACGCCGCCCAGCGCCATGCGGATGAACTTGCGGCCGGTGGCGCGGGCCACGCTCTGCCCGAGCGAGGTCTTGCCGACCCCCGGAGGGCCGACCAGGCACAGGATGGGCGCCTTGACCTTGTCGACGCGCTGCTGCACGGCGAGATATTCAAGGATGCGGTCCTTGACCTTCTCGAGGCCGTAGTGGTCTTCGTTCAGCACATCCTCGGCGTTCTTGAGGTCGTGCTTGATCTTGGTCTTCTTGCTCCAGGGCAGGTTGACCAGCGTGTCGATGTAGTTGCGCACCACCGTGGCTTCGGCGGACATGGGCGACATCAGCTTGAGCTTCTTCAGCTCGGCGTCGGCCTTCTTGCGCGCCTCCTTGGGCATCTTGGCGGCGAGGATCTTCTTCTCAAGCTCCTCCATGTCGGCGCCTTCTTCGCCGTCGCCGAGTTCCTTCTGGATGGCCTTGACCTGCTCGTTCAGGTAGTACTCGCGCTGGCTCTTCTCCATTTGGCGCTTGACGCGGCCACGGATGCGCTTTTCGACCTGCAGGATGTCGACTTCGTGCTCGAGCAGGTCGAGCAGCTTCTCCAGGCGCTTGGCCACCTCGGCCAGGTCCAGCACGGCCTGCTTGGCATCGAGCTTGAGCGGCAGATGCGCGGCGATGGTGTCGGCCAGGCGGCCCGGGTCGTCGATGCCGCCGATGGACGTGAGGATCTCGGGCGGGATCTTCTTGTTGAGCTTGACGTACTGGTCGAACTGCTGCGTGACGGCGCGGCGCAGGGCTTCGACCTCGGGCGCGTGCTCCGTCTCCGGGGGGATGGGCGTCACTTCGGCAACGAAATGCTCGCCCGGCTCGCTGATGGTGCTGGTCGTGGCGCGCTGCAGGCCTTCGACCAGCACCTTCACGGTGCCGTCAGGCAGTTTCAGCATCTGCAGGATGCTGGAGACGCAGCCGACCTCGAACATGTCTTCGGGCTTGGGCTCGTCCTTGCCGGCGGCCTTCTGGGCGACCAGCATGATCTGGCGGCCGGCTTCCATCGCGGCTTCAAGCGCCTTGATGGACTTGGGGCGCCCGACGAACAGCGGGATGACCATGTGCGGGAACACGACCACGTCACGCAGCGGCAGCAGCGGCAGCGTGATCGGGTCGGCGGGGAGGATGGGATGTCCGGACATGAAGACCTCTCTTTCTCAGGCCGATGTGCGGCCTGAGGGGGCAATTGCAAGTTGAGGGCTTAAGGGGCTCAGGCGCTGGCCTTGGCTTGCTCGCGGTAGACCAGCAAGGGACGTGCCGAGGTGTCCTCGATGTTGTGCTCGTCCAGCACGACCTTCTCGACGCCATCCAAGGCGGGCAGGTCGAACATGGTGTCGATCAGCGACTGCTCCATGATGGAGCGCAGGCCGCGGGCGCCAGTCTTGCGCGCCAGTGCCTTGCGGGCTATTGCCGCGAGCGCCGGCTTGCGAATCTCGAGCTCGACGCCGTCCATCTCGAACAGCTGCTGGTACTGCTTGACCAGCGCATTCTTGGGCTCGGTCAGGATCTGCACCAGCGCGTCCTCGGTCAGTTCGCCCAGGGTTGCGACGACGGGCAGGCGGCCGACCAGTTCGGGGATCAGGCCGAACTTGATGATGTCCTCGGGTTCGCATTCGCGGAACACCTCGGAGACGCGGCGCTCGCTCTTGCTCTTGACCGTCGCGCCGAAGCCGATGCCGGACTTCTCGCTGCGGTTCTGGATGACCTTCTCCAGGCCGTCGAAGGCGCCACCGCAGATGAACAGGATGTTGGTCGTGTCGATCTGCAGGAAGTCCTGGTTCGGGTGCTTGCGGCCGCCCTGCGGCGGCACCGAGGCCATCGTGCCTTCGACGAGCTTGAGCAGCGCCTGCTGCACGCCTTCGCCGGACACGTCCCGCGTGATGGAGGGGTTATCGGCTTTGCGCGAGATCTTGTCGATCTCGTCGATGTAGACGATGCCGCGCTGCGCACGCTCGACGTCGTAGTTGCAGTTCTGCAGCAGCTTCTGGATGATGTTCTCGACGTCCTCACCGACGTAGCCGGCTTCGGTCAGCGTCGTCGCATCCGCGATCACGAACGGCACGTTCAGCAGGCGTGCCAGCGTCTGCGCCAGCAGCGTCTTGCCGGAGCCGGTCGGGCCGATCAGCAGGATGTTGCTTTTGGACAGCTCGACCGAGTCCTTGCTCGTCGCCATGTGGCGCAGGCGCTTGTAGTGGTTGTAGACCGCAACCGCCAGCGTGCGCTTGGCGACGTCCTGGCCGATGACGTATTGGTCCAGGCTCGCCTTGATCTCACTGGGCACGGGCAGGTCGGATTTGCCGGCGCGCGCAGCCGGCGTCGGCGCAGGGATCTCGTCGCGGACGATGTCGTTGCAGAGTTCGATGCACTCGTCGCAGATGAAGACCGACGGGCCTGCAATCAGCTTCTTGACCTCGTGCTGGCTCTTACCGCAGAACGAGCAGTAAAGAACTTTTTCGCTGGAGGTGCCTTTTTTTTCGGCCATGGGTCTGCTCGGGAATGCCAGGCGGGTGCCTGAATGATGATAGTCCAAACGATCTCGGGGCCCTTGTGAAGATAAGGGCCCCGATTCCGCTGTGAATCCGGGGCTGGTTACAGCCCCTCACGACTCAAGGCCGGTGTTCCAGCACTTGGTCGATCAGGCCGTAGCCCTTGGCCTCGGCAGCGGACATGAAATAGTCGCGTTCGGTGTCGGACTGGATTTTCTCCAGGGTCTGGCCGGTGCGCTCGGCCAGGATGCGATTGAGGGTCTCGCGAGTCTTCAGGATTTCACGCGCATGGATCTCGATATCGGTCGCCTGGCCCTGGGCGCCTCCCAGCGGCTGGTGGATCATGACCTTGGCGTTGGGCAGCGAGAAGCGCTTGCCCTTGGCGCCGGCGGCGAGCAGGAACGCGCCCATGCTGGCGGCCATGCCCATGCACAGCGTCGAGACCTCGGGCTTGATGAACTGCATGGTGTCGAAGATGGACATACCGGCCGACACGCTGCCGCCGGGGCTGTTGATGTACAGCGAGATCTCCTTGTCGGGGTTCTCGCTTTCGAGGAACAGCAACTGGGCGACGACGAGGTTGGCGACGCCGTCGTTGACGGGGCCGACCAGGAACACGATGCGCTCCCGCAGCAGGCGCGAGTAGATGTCGTAGGCGCGCTCACCACGGCCGGACTGTTCGATGACCATGGGCACGAGGCCAAGATTGCTGGTGTCGAGAGCGCTCATTCAGATCCTTGAAGACAAAGCGGTAACAGCTGTTATGGGGTCGGATTATGGCCACGCAAGTAAAAAGGCGCCGGCCTCGCGGCACGGCGCCTTCGTCATGCGAAGGGCTATCAGTTGCCTGCGGCCATCAGCTCATCGAACGGCAGGGCCTTATCCGTCACCTTGGCGGTCGACAGCACGAAATCCGTGACATTGTTCTCGACGACGACAGCCTCGACCTCGGCCATGCGCTCGCGGTCGCTGAGGTACCAGCGCATCACTTCGGCGGGCTTCTCATAGCTCTGCGACAGCTCTTCGATGTGCGCCTGCAGCTGGGCCGGCTTGGCCTGCAGGTTGTTGGCGCGCACCAGCTCGGCGACGACCAGGCCCAAGCGCACGCGACGCTCGGCCTGCGGCTTGAAGATGTCGGCGGGGATCTCGGCCTTGTCGGCATCCTTGACGCCGCGCTTCTTCAGGTCCTCGCGGGCCTGACCGACCATGCGCTCGGCCTCACCCTGCACCAGGGCATTGGGCACGTCCAGTTCGGAAACGGCGACCAGTGCGTCCATCACGGCGCCCTTGTTGCGGGCCAGCACGCGGAACTTCACTTCGCGTTCCAGGTTCTTCTTTATGTCGGCACGCAGGGCCTCGACGGACGCATCCTTGATGCCCAGCGACTTGGCGAAGGCCTCATTCACTTCGGGCAGGTGTTGGGCTTCGATCTTCTTGACGGTGACGAGGAAATCAGCTTCCTTGCCGGCCACGTCCTTGCCGTGATAGTCGTCGGGGAACTGCAGCGGGAAGGTCTTGGACTCGCCGGCCTTCATGCCGCGCACCGCGGCGTCGAACTGCTCCAGCATCTGGCCTTCGCCGATCAGGAACTGGAAGCCTTCGGCCTTGCCGCCCTGGAAGGGCTCGCCGTCGATCTTGCCTTCGAAGTCGATGGTGACACGGTCGCCGGCCTGGGCCACGTCGCTGGCCGGGCGCTGGGCGAAGCTGCGGCGCTGCTTGCGCAGGATCTCGACGGTCTTGTCGATGGCTTCCTCGGTCACGTCGCTGGTGACGCGCTCGACCTCGGCCGCAGCCAGGTCGCCGATCTTGACTTCAGGGTAGACCTCGAAAGTCGCGTCGAAGGCCATCTGGCCTTCGGGGGCCTGGTCCTTCTGTTCGATGCGCGGGGCGCCGGCGACGCGCAGCTGCGCTTCGTTGGCGGCGTTGTTGAAGGCGGCGCCGAGCTTGTCGTTGACGACCTCGTACTGCACCGAGTAGCCGTAGCGCTGGGCCACGACGTTCATCGGCACCTTGCCGGGGCGGAAGCCGTCGGCCTTGACGGTGCGGGCCAGCTTCTTCAGGCGGGCTTCGACTTCGCTGTTGATCTCAGCGGCCGCAACGTGCAGGGTGATGCGGCGTTCCAGCTTTTCAAGGGTTTCGACGGTGACGGCCATGATGGACTCGGGAACAGTTGAAGGACAGTGGTGGTGCGCGGGGCCGGACTCGAACCGGCACGCCTGTGAAGGCGTCAGGACCTAAACCTGGTGCGTCTACCAATTTCGCCACCCGCGCGATTCTGGGTTGGGCTGCTTCAAGAGCAACCCCGTAGGCGATTCGGCAAACCGGCGATTGTAGCGATGCCGCGCAGCTCGCCCGCCGCCCCGGCCACGGGGCAGCACAAACCCTGAAAACGAGGCTCAGAGCTGGCTGTGTCGCTCGGGCCGCTCGACGCGGAACCAGGCGGCGTACATGGCGGGCAGTGCGAGCAGCGTCAGCACCGTCGCGACGATGAGGCCGCCCATGATGGCCACGGCCATCGGGCCCCAGAACACGCTGCGCGACAGCGGAATCATGGCCAGCACGGCCGCCGCCGCCGTCAGTACGATGGGGCGGAAGCGCCGCACGGCCGATTCGACGATGGCCGACCAGTCCGGCACGCCGCGGGCGCGGTCCTGCTCAATCTGGTCGATGAGGATGACCGAGTTGCGCATGATCATGCCCATCAGCGCGATGACGCCCAGCAGCGCGACGAAGCCGAACGGCCGGTTCAGCAGCAGCAGCGCCATCGCCACGCCGGCAATCCCCAGCGGCCCGGTCAGGAAGACCAGCATCGCGCGGCTGAAGCTCTGCAGTTGCAGCATCAGCAGCGTGAAGGTGATGAACAGCATGATGGGCACGCCCGCCGCGATGGAGCCCTGGCCCTTGCTGCTCTCCTCCACGGCACCTGCGATCTCGATGCGGTAGCCGGTCGGCATCTGCTTCTGCAATTCGTCGAGTTTCGGCCAGACCTCCTTGGTTACCGTCGCGCCCTGCAGGCCCTCCGCGACGTCGCCCTGCACGGTGACGGCATAGTTGCGGCCCTCGCGCCACATGACGCCCGGCTCCCATGCGAACTCGACCTTGGCGATCTGCGTCAGCGGGATGGCGCGGCCGCTGGTCGTCGGCAGGTTGGCGTTGCCGATGTCGGTGATGACGGCGCGTTCGTTCAGCGGCTGGCGCAGCACGATGTCGATGAGCTTGTCGGCCTCGCGGTACTGGCCGACGACGGTGCCCGACAGCAGCGTGCGCGCGGCCTGCGCCAGGCTCTGGCTGGTGACGCCCAGCGCGCGGGCCTTGTCCTGGTCGACGCTGAGCCGCAGCGTCTTGACGTTCTCGTTCCAGTTGTCGTTGACGCCGCGCATGTTCGGGTTGGCGCGCAGGATCTCCTTGGCCTTGTCGGCCCAGTCGCGGACGACCTTGGGATCGGCACCGGCGACGCGGAACTGCACCGGGTAGGGCACCGGCGGCCCGTTGGGCAGCAGCTTCACGCGCCCACGCGCTTCGGGGAACTCCTCGGCCAGCAGCTTGGGCAGGCGCTGCCTCAGCGCCTCGCGCTCTTCCAGGTTCTTGGGCAGCAGGATGGACTGCGTGACGTTGGCCTGCGGGAAGATCTGGTCCAACGGCAGATAGAAGCGCGGCACGCCGGAGCCTATCCAGGTCGTCACGCTGGCGATGGCCGGATCCTTGAGCATGCGCGCCTCAAAACGCTTGGCGAGCAGCTCCGTCTCCTGGATGGCCGAGCCTTCGGGCAGCCACAGGTCGACGAGAACCTCGGGGCGGCTGGAGTCGGGGAAGAACTGCTGCTGCACGCGGGTCATGCCGAAGATGCCCAGCGCGAAGACCAGCAGCGTGATGCCGATCGTCATCCAGCGGTGCGTCACGCACCAGCGCACCACGCCGCGGAAGCGGTTGTAGAACGGCGTATCGAAAAGCTCGTGCACCTCGCCATCCGCCGCAGGCTTGGCCCTAAGCAGCAGCGCGCCGAGATAGGGCACGAAATAGACCGACACGACCCAGGAGATGACCAGCGACGCGGCCGTCACGGCAAAGATCGCGAAGGTGTACTCCCCGACGGTGGACTTGGCCAGGCCGATGGGCAGGAAGCCCACGGCCGTGATCAGCGTGCCGGTCAGCATGGGCATGGCCGTCACGTCGTAGGCGTAGGTGGCCGCGTGCATCTTGTCGTAGCCCTCTTCGAGCTTGCGCACCATCATCTCGACGGCAATGATGGCGTCGTCGACCAGCAGGCCCAGCGCGATGATCAGCGAGCCCAGCGAGATCTTGTGCAGGCCCACGCCCCAATAGAACATCGTGACGAAGGTGATGGCGAGCACCAGGGGGATCGTGATGGCGACGACCAGGCCCGGCCAGATGTCGATGCGCAGCGGCCTGGTGTGCAGGCCCAGCGCGATGAAGCTCACCGCCAGCACGATGACCACCGCCTCGATGAGCACGCGCACGAACTCGCCGACCGACGTCGTGACGGCCTTCGGCTGGTCCTGGATCTGCTCGAGCTGGATGCCGGCCGGCAGGTCGCGCTCGATGGATTTGAGCGCGACGCCCAGCGCCTTGCCCATCGCGATGATGTCGCCGCCCTTGGCCATGGAGACGCCCAGGGCCAGGACCTCCTTGCCCTGGTGGCGCACCTTGGTGGCCGGGGGGTCGACGTAGGCGCGCTTGATCTCCGCGATGTCGCCCAGGCGCAGCTGGCTGGCCACGTCGGTCTGCGGGTTGACCGCACGGATCGGCACTTCGGCCAGCGCCTGGGCCGTCGTGAACTGGCCTTGCACGCGCACCTGGAAGTTGGCGCTGCCGGCGTTCAGCAGGCCGGCGCCCTCGACGGCGTTCTGCGCGCCGATCTGGTTGATCACCTGGTTGAAGTCCAGGCCCAGCTGGGCCAGGCGCTTCTGCGAGATCTCGATGAAGAGTTTCTCGGGCTGCACGCCGAAGATCTCGACCTTGGCCACGTCCTTGACCTGCAGCAGCGCCTGGCGCACGCGGTCGGCATGCTCGCGCAGTTCCTCGGGGCTGAAGCCATCGGCCGACAACGCGTAGATGGAGCCGTAGACATCACCGAACTCGTCATTGAACACCGGCCCCAGCACCCCCTGGGGCAGCGTGCTGCGCATGTCGCCGATCTTCTTGCGCGTCTGGTACCAGAGGTCGGCCACCTCCTTGGGCGGCGTGTTGTCCTTGACCTGGAAGATGGTCAGCGACTCGCCCGGCTTGGTGTACGAGCGGATCTTGTCCGCGTGGCTCACCTCCTGCAGCGTCTTCTCGATCTTGTCGGTGACCTGGTCGGCCATCTGTTGCGCCGTGGCGCCCGGCCAGAAGGCCTGGATGACCATGGCGCGGAAGGTGAACGGCGGGTCCTCGTCCTGGCCGAGCTGGAAATAGGCGAAGAAGCCCATCAGCATCAGCACCACCATCAGGTAGCGCGTCAGTGCCGGGTGCTCCAGCGCCCAGCGCGAGACGTTGAAGCCACCGACGTGGGGCTGTTTCGTGATCGGGGATGTCATTCGCAGCCCCGGCTCAGCGAGAGGCCGCGGGAACCGCAGGCGTGGCAGGGGCGTTGGCCGCGCGCGGTGGCACATAGCGCTTGACCTTCTGGTCAGGGCTCAGCACATGCACGCCGGCGACGACGACCTCCTGGCCGGGATTCAACCCGCCCACGATGACGACTTCATTGCCATCCGCCCCGCCCACCTGCACGGTTGCCGGCTTGACGGTCATCGACGCGCCGTCCAGCAGCCAGACGGAGGTCTTGCCACCTTGCTGCAGCACCGCCGACACGGGCAGCTTGATGACGCTTTCCATCTGCGGCAGGTCCAGCACGACGGTGGCGGACTGGCCCAGCTTCACGTCCAGCTTGCCGGCATCGGCCTTGATGAGGAAGGTGCGCGTCGCCGGGTCGGCCGCTGCGGCGACCTCGCGCAGCGTGAGCGGCCAGGTCCTCTCACCCCCCCACAGCCGCACCTTGAGCGCGCCGGGACGGCTGGCTGCCGCGCGCACCCGGGAGATCTGGTCCTCCGGCACCGAGAAGACGATGTCGCGCGGGCCATCCTGCGCCACGCGCACGACCGGCGTGCCGGCGGCCAGCACCTGGCCCGGCTCGGCGTCGACGCCGGTCACCACGCCGGGGCCGTCGGCCACCAGCTGGGCGTAGCCGGCCTGGTTGCCCTGCACATCGGCCTGGGCCTTGGCCTGGTCGAGCTGGGCTTGCGCGGCCTTGAAGGCCGACTCACGGCGTTCCAGCTCGGCGGCGCTGATGAAGCCCTGGCGCTGCAGATCGACGAAGCGCTTGTAATCCGCGGCGGCCTGGTCGCGGTTGGTCCGCGCGGCGGCCACGCCGGCGGCGGCCGCGGCTTCGGCCAGCTTCAGGTCCTGGGCATCGATGCGGGCCAGCACCTGGCCCCGCTTGACCGTGTCGCCCAGGTTGACCGCGCGGTTCAGCAACTTCCCGTTGACTCGGAACGACAGCCGCGATTCGACCCGCGCGCGCACCTCGGCCGCATACTCGTGGCTGGCGCTCGCGCTGCCGGCACTGACGACCTGGGTGCGCACCGCACGCTCCGGTTCCGGCGCGGGCGCCTGCTTGCTGCACGCCGACATCAGGGCCGATAGCAGGACCGCCAGCAGCAAGGGCGGCGCGAGACGCGGAAGATGGGGCATGCAGACCTCGGCAGGGATGGACGGCCGGCCCTAAAATTTAATGACCGGCGGGTCAGTAATGTATTCAGGCCCGGTGACAACTGTCAAACCTCATTGACACATCGGGTGTTGCAGGCAGAGCTTGAGCGTCGACCACTACGAAAACTTTCCCGTCGCTTCCTGGCTGTGCCCCCCGGCACTGCGGCCGGCCGTCGTCGCCATCTATCACTTCGCCCGCACGGCCGATGATCTCGCGGACGAGGGCGATGCTCCAGTGGCCGAGCGGGTGCAGGCGTTGCGCGACTATCGCGCCGACCTGGCCGCCGTTGTCGCCGGCCACGCGCCGTCGCCGCTTTGGGCGCGGGTCTATGCCCCGCTGGCCCGTGAGATGCACCGGCTGCAGCCGGCGCTGTTGCACGACCTGATCGATGCCTTCGAGCAGGACCTCGACCCGCCACGCTACCGCGACCGCGCGCACCTGCTGGACTACTGCCGCCGCTCGGCGAACCCCGTCGGCCGGCTGCTGCTGGGCCTGTACGGCGTGGGGGACGCCGAGTCGCTGCGCCGCTCGGACGCCATCTGCTCGGCGTTGCAGCTCATCAACTTCTGGCAGGACTTCAGCCGCGACGGTCCCAACGGCCGCCTCTATGTGCCGCAGGCCGACCTCAATCGCCATGGCGTCACTGCTTCCGACGTGCTGGCCTGCCGCGACAGCCCCGCCGCCCGCGCGCTGATCCAGGACTTGTGCGCCTGGGCCCGCCAGCTGATGCTCGATGGTGCCCCGCTGGCCTTGAGCCTGCCCGGCCGCGCCGGCTGGGAGCTGCGCCTGGTCGTGCAGGGCGGCCTGCTCATCCTCGACAAGATCGCCGCGCGCCGCTTCGACAGCCTGCTGCACCGCCCCGCGATCCGGGCCAGTGACTTCCCCGCCCTGGCCTGGCGCGCGCTGACAATGCGGGCCGCACCATGAGCCCAGAGCAATACGTCCAAGACAAAGCCGCCGCGAGCGGCTCCAGCTTCTATTACGCCTTCCTGTTCCTGCCGCCGCCGCGGCGGGCGGCGATCACGGCCTTCTACGCCTTCTGCCGCGAGGTGGACGACGTCGTCGACGAAACGCAGGACGCCGGCGTCGCCGCGACCAAGCTGGCCTGGTGGCGCAAGGAGGTCGCCAGCGCGTTCGCCGGCCAGCCCAGCCATCCGGTCATGAAGGCGCTGATGCCGCACACCGCCACCTACGACATCCGCCTGGAGCATCTGAACGCCGTCATCGAAGGCTGCGAGATGGACCTGCAGCAGACGCGCTACCTGGACTACCCCGGCCTGCAGCGCTATTGCCATCTGGTGGCCGGCGTGGTCGGCGAAGTGGCCAGCGGCATCTTCGGCCGCACGCAGCCGCAGACCATGGACTACGCGCACAAGCTGGGCCTGGCCATGCAGCTGACCAACATCATCCGCGACGTCGGCGACGACGCGCGGCGCGGCCGCATCTACCTGCCGGTCAATGAGCTGCAGCAGTTCGGCGTCAAGGCCAGCGAGATCCTTTTGCGCAGCAAGCCCTGGGGCTACAGCGAGCGCTTCACGGCGCTGATGAAGTTCCAGGCCCAACGCGCGCACCAGCTCTACGACGAGGCCCTCGCGCTGCTGCCTGAGGCCGACCGCGCCGCGCAGAAACCCGGGCTGATGATGGCCAACATCTATCGCGCGCTGCTCGTCGAGATCGAGCGCGAGGACTTCCAGGTCCTGCACCAGCGCATCGCGCTGACGCCGCTGCGCAAGCTCTGGATCGCCATGAAGACGAACTGGCGCGGGCGGTGAAGGTCGCGATCGTTGGCGGCGGCTGGGCGGGCATCGCGGCCGCCGTCGAGCTGGCCACCGCGGGCCATGACATCAGCGTCTTCGAGATGGCGCCGCAGCTTGGCGGCCGGGCACGCAGCGTCGCCGGCAAACCCGATTACGACAACGGCCAGCACATCCTCATCGGCGCCTATCGCGACAGCCTGGCGCTGATGCGCCGGCTGGGCGTCGATCCGGACGCCGTGCTGAAGCGCCTGCCGCTGGCCCTGCCCTACCCCGGCGAGCCCGGCTTGCGGCTGCCGGCCGGCTCGCCGCTCATTGCCTTCGCACGCGGCGTGCTGGCCCATCGCGGCTGGCCTTTGCACGCGCGGCTGGGTCTGCTGGCCGCTGCGGGCGGCTGGCTGGCGCGCGGCTTCCGCTGCGATGCGCGGCTCAGCGTCGCCGAACTCTGCACCGGCCTGCCGGCCGCGGTGAAGCGCGATCTCGTCGAGCCGCTGTGCATCGCCGCGCTGAACACGCCGGCGCCCCAGGCCAGCGCCCAGGTGTTCCTGCGCGTGCTGAAGGACGCGCTGTTCAGCGGCGCCGGCAGCGCCGACCTGCTGCTGCCGCGCCGGCCGCTGTCCGAGCTGCTCGCCGCGCCCGCGGCGGCCTGGCTGGGCGAGCGCCTGCGGCTGGGCCGCCGGGTGCAGATGATCGAGACGGGCTGGCGGGTGGACGGCGAAGCCTTCGATGTCGTCGTGCTGGCCTGCACCAGCGTCGAGGCCGCGCGGCTCACGGCAGACCTGGCGCCGGCCTGGTCCGCCATCGCCCAGGGGCTGCGCTTCGAGCCCATCGTCACCGTCTACCTGAGCAGCCCCGGCAGCGCCCTGCCCGCACCCATGCTGGCGCTGCGCGAAGGGCCGGACGCGCCGGCGCAGTTCGTCTTCGACCATGGCCAGCTGGGGGGCGCGCCGGGGCGCTTCGCCTTCGTCGTCAGCGGCGCGGCCGCCTGGGTCGCGCACGGCGGCTGCGCCGAAGCCGTGCTGGCGCAAGCGCAACGCGAGCTGGCCTGGGCCACGCCGCCCGTCATCGACAAGGTGCTGACCGAGAAGCGCGCCACTTTTGCCTGCACGCCGGGCCTGGCGCGACCTTCGGCGCGAATCGCGCCGGGGCTGTGGGCGGCGGGCGACTATGTCGACGGCCCCTACCCCGCCACGCTCGAAGGCGCCGTGCGTTCGGGACTGGCCGCCGCTCAGGGAATCGGTATCGGCGCGAACGGCGCTGCCAAGGGCTCGCCGACGAACACGCCCTGAGCCGGCCAGGCCACGCTGTGCCAGTAGGCCTCCAGCGCGCTGACGCCCTGGGCATAGGCCTGGATCAGCACCTGCGGGTGCGGGAACTTCTGCAGGTGGTTGCAGGGCTCGCTGGCGGTGCCGTAGGTGGCGGTCACGCCGGCGTCGATCCAGTCGAGGATGTTCATCTGGCCCTCGCCCGCCGCTTTGTCGAGCTGGCCGCCATAGGACGTCAGGTGGTCGGCCAGCGCGCCGGGCAGCCATTCGCCGCCCAGCGGCGCCGGCACGCGGGCCAGGCCGGTCTGGTAGATCAGCGTGCGGCGCATCGCCGGCAGCGCGTCGCTGCGGATGCGCGCGACCTCGAAACCCGCGACGCCCGGCACCGGCCCGGCGGGCGGAAACAACTTCTCGCGCACGTTGCGGTTCACGTCGGGCGTCGCCGCCAGGTAGGCCACGGCCGGCTCGGGCCCTGCCGTCGCCAAGGTGTGATCGGACGCGATACCGCGCTCGATCATGGCCATGGCCGCCGGCACCGAGCGCGCTGCCAGCTGCATCGTCGGGCGCAGCCCGATGACGAGCCAGGGCTTGGCGCCGAAGTAGCTGGCGTAGGGGCTGGGACGCGTCGACGCGCAGCTGTTGGCGCAGACGTCCGGCTGCAGGCCCATGCCGAGCGCGCTCGTCAGCGAGTTGCAGTCGACGGCATAGGGCTGCACCCAGGCCAGCGCCAGGCCGTTGACGTTCTCGGGCATCTGGCTGCGGATGGCCTGGTCCAGTGCCGTGAACTCCTCGGGCGTCAGGCTGCTGCGCTGTGGCAGCTGCACGCGCAGCACCTGCGCCGCCGGGATGCCGCGGCGCTTGGCGTAGTACTCGCCAACCGCGACCGAGTACGGATCGGCCGTGTTGATGACGAGGCCCAGGTCATGCGCCGTGATGCGGCCGTACAACCGCGGCATGCGGCCCCAGCGCGGCTCCGCGGCGGGAGGCTCGGCCGCCTGGACCGCGGCCACGCTGGCCAGCAACAAGGCCCCGAAGGCTTGCCACTTGCTGAAGCCTGCTTTCGCCATACAAAACACCGGCAATCTCCTCCACAATGAAGCCATGAAATCCAAAGAGGCGCAGCAAACCCCGGCGATCCAGGTGCTGGAACGCATGTTTGCGCTGCTGGACGTGCTGGCCCAGCACCAGGACCCGGTCTCGCTGAAGGCCTTGTCCGAGTCCACCGGCCTGCACCCCTCGACGGCGCACCGCATTCTGAATGACCTGACCCTGGGTCGTTTCGTGGACCGGCCCGAAGCCGGCAGTTATCGACTCGGCATGCGCATGCTGGAGCTCGGCAACCTCGTGAAGGCGCGCCTGGACGTGCGCGACGCCGCGCTGCCCGCCATGCGCGAGCTGCACAAGTTCACCCACCAGCCGGTCAACCTGTCGGTTCGCCAGGGCGACGAGATCGTCTACATCGAACGGACCTATTCCGAGCGCTCCGGCATGCAGGTCGTGCGCGCCGTCGGCGGGCGCGCGCCGCTGCACCTGACGTCGGTGGGCAAGCTCTTCCTGGCCAGCGATGACAGCCCGCGGGTGCGTGCCTATGCCACGCGCACGGGCCTGGCCGGCCACACCCGCAACAGCCTGACCGACATCAGCGCGCTGGAGCGCGAGCTGGCCATGGTGCGCCAGCGCGGCATTGCCCGCGACGACGAGGAGCTGGAACTCGGCGTGCGCTGCATGGCCGCGGGCATCTACGACGACCAGGCCAAGCTGGTGGCAGGCCTGTCCATCTCCGCGCCGGCGGACCGGCTGGAAGAAGGCTGGGTCGTGCGCCTCAAGGAAACCGCGGCGCAGATCTCGACGGCCCTCGGCCACCGGACCTGACACCGCTCCATACAGCGCTTGGCGGCAAAAGCAAAGCGGCGCCGAGGCGCCGCTTTTCAATGGAGTTGTCGCCGCTCAGAGCTTGGCCGACGCCGTCGTCGCTTCGCTCGGCCGTTCCGCCAGCCACTTGCGCATGCGCTCGGCATCGGCGATCCGCGATGCCTTGCCGCTCGAATCGAGGAACACCATGATCAGCTGACGGCCGGCCATGCGGGCCTGCATGACGACGCACTTGCCAGCCTCGTTGATGAAGCCGGTTTTCTGCAAGCCGATGTCCCACAACGGGTTGGACAGCAGACCGTTGGTGCTGCGGAACTGCACCAGGCGCTTGCCCAGCGCCACGCGAGCCTCGCGGGACGTGGACAGGTCGCGCAGCAGCGGCACCTGGCTGGTCACGTTGACGAGGGCGGCCAGGTCCTTGGCGCTGCTCTGGTTGCGGCTGGACAGGCCCGTCGGCTCGACGTAGTGCGTGTCGGCCATGCCCAGGCTCAGGGCCTTGGCGTTCATGGCGGCGACGAAGGCGGACAGGCCGCCGGGATAGTGACGGCCCAGCGCGTGGGCGGCACGGTTCTCGCTGGCCATCAGGGCCAGGTGCAGCATCTCGCCGCGCGTCAGCGTCGTGCCGACAGCCAGCCGGGAGCGCGTGAACTTCTCGGTGTCGATGTCCTCGTCGGTCACCGTCAGCTTCTCGTCCAGCGACAGGCCGGATTCGACGACGACCAGCGCCGTCATCAGCTTGGTGATGGAGGCGATGGGCAGCACCGCCTGGGGGTTCTTGGAGAACAGCACCTCGTTGGTGTTCTGGTCCAGCACGTAGGCCACGCTGGACTTCAGGTCCAGCGGGTCGTCCACATCGTGCAGGCCTGCGACCTGGCCGAAGGTCGGCACGGCGCGGATGAGGGGAGCGGCAGCCACTTTGCGCAGCACGACCGACTTGACCTTGCGGGTCTGCGTCGTGCTGGCTTTGGACTTGCTGGAGGTGGCGGCGGCCTCGGCAGTGCCCTGGAAGGACAACAGGCTCAGGCTCAACAGTGCGACGGTGAAAAAAGTCTTCAACGGGGTCCCCAACAGCAGGCGGCAGTGTAAGCGCCACCAAAAACACTGACAAGATAAGAACTTAAGTGAACTACCTCAAGTGAACTCTCGCCCTGTTTCTAGGGAAGGCACCGGGTTTGCCACTCGCTCTCTTCGTTTTGCAGCTGGCTCCAACGCACGCAAGTAGGCCTTGGCTGACGCCACGGCGGTATCGGGATCAGCCCCAAACCGCCGGCCTGCCGCACCCGCACGCTGCCTGCGGGTGACCTCAGGGCTGGATTCTGCGGGCGCAACGCCCGCCATGACCGATAAGCACCGGGGCGTTTGCGCGCCAGATTCCACGTCCCGCGGTAACGATCAAGGCCGGCGTGACGCGCATCACGCCGGTTACACCGCCTCCCGGCGGTCCGCCCCCGATTCAGCCTTGCGCGGCGACACGCTCGGTCTTGCTCTGCAGCTTGTTCAGCGCCGACAGGTAGGCCTTGGCCGAGGCGACGACGATGTCGGGGTCCGAGCCCACGCCGTTGACCACGCGACCCGCATGCTGCAGTCGCACCGTCACCTCGCCCTGCGATTCGGTGCTGCCGCTGGTGATGGCGTTGACCGAATAAAGCAGCATTTCCGCGCCGGACTCCGCCACCGACTCGATGGCCCTCAGCGTCGCGTCCACCGGGCCGTTGCCGTCGCTCTCGGCGCGGTGCTCCTGGTGGCCGATGGCGAAGACTATGGCCGCGTGCGGGCGCTCGCCGGTCTCGCTGCGTTGCGACAGCGACAGCAGGCGGTAATGCTCCTGCTCCGCCGTGACCGACTCGTCCATGACGAGGGCAATGATGTCCTCGTCGAAGATCTCGTTCTTGCGGTCGGCCAGGTCCTTGAAGCGCTGGAAGGCCGCGTTGACCTCGGCCTCGCTCTCCAGCTGGATGCCCAGCTCCTGCAGGCGTGCCTTGAAGGCGTTGCGGCCCGACAGCTTGCCCAGCACGATCTTGTTGGCTGCCCAGCCCACGTCCTCGGCGCGCATGATCTCGTAGGTGTCCCGCGCCTTCAGCACGCCGTCCTGGTGGATGCCGGATGCATGCGCGAACGCGTTCGCACCGACGACCGCCTTGTTGGGCTGCACGACGAAGCCGGTGGTCTGCGACACCAGCTTGGAGGCCGGCACGATCTGCGTCGTGTCGATGCCCACATCCAGGCCGAAGTAGTCGCGCCGCGTGCGCACGGCCATGACGACTTCTTCGAGCGAGCAGTTGCCGGCTCGCTCGCCCAGGCCGTTGATGGTGCACTCCACCTGGCGCGCGCCGCCGATCTTCACGCCGGCCAGCGAGTTGGCGACGGCCATGCCCAGGTCGTTGTGGCAGTGCACGCTCCAGATGGCCTGGTCGCTGTTGGGCACCTTCTCGCGCAGGCGGCGGATGAAGTCGCCATACAGCTCGGGGATGCCGTAGCCGACGGTGTCGGGGATGTTGATGGTGCCGGCACCTTCCTTGATGACGGCCTCGCAGACGCGCGCCAGGAAGTCGATGTCCGAGCGGTAGCCGTCTTCCGGCGAGAACTCGATGTCCCCGCACAGGTTGCGCGCGAAGCGCACCGCCAACGTCGCCTGCTCCATCACCTGCTCGCGCGTCATGCGCAGCTTCTTCTCCATGTGGAGTTCGCTGGTGGCGATGAAGGTGTGGATGCGCGAGCGCTGCGCGGGCGCCAGCGCTTCGGCCGCACGCGCGATGTCGCGGTCGTTGGCGCGGGCCAGAGAACAGACGGTGCTGTCCTTGACCGCCGCGGCGATGGCCTTCACGGCCTCGAAGTCGCCATTGCTCGACGCCGCGAAGCCGGCCTCGATGATGTCGACCTTCATGCGCTCCAGCTGGCGGGCGATGCGCAGCTTCTCCTCGCGCGTCATCGAAGCGCCGGGCGATTGCTCGCCGTCGCGCAGCGTGGTGTCGAAGATGATCAGCTTGTCGGTCATCGCACGTTTTCCTCTCGTTGTTTGGGCACGGCCACCGGCGCACGCGACAGGCCGGACAGGATGGCCTGCATGGACGCACGCACGATGCTGCCATCGATGCCGACGCCATGGCGCGTCACGTCGCCCACACGGATTTCCAGATAGGCGACGGCGCGCGCATCGGCACCGCTGCCGATGGCATGCTCGTGGTAGTCCAGCACGCGCACCTCGGTGCCCAGGCGGGTCGACAGCGCATTGACGAAGGCATCGATGGGGCCGTTGCCCTCGCCCTGCACATGGCCCATCCAGCCGCCCAGCACGACCTCGGCCGACAGGCGCATCGCGCCACCGGCGACCTCGGTCATCTGCGGCTGCACCACCGATGCGGCCGCGTCGCCGATGCCGTACTCGCGCTCGAAAATGGCGTGGATGTCGGCCGCGGTCAGCTCCTTGCCGGCGTCGTCCATGACGCGCTGCACGGCCTGGCTGAACTCGATCTGCAGGCGGCGCGGCAGCTCCAGGCCGTACTCGGTCTCGAGCAGGTAGGCGATGCCGCCCTTGCCCGACTGGCTGTTCACGCGGATGACGGCGTCGTAGCTGCGGCCCAGGTCCTTGGGGTCGATGGGCAGATAGGGCATGTCCCAGATGTCGCCGGCCTTGCGCGCCGAGAAGGCCTTCTTGATGGCGTCCTGGTGCGAGCCGGAGAACGAGGTGTAGACCAGGTCGCCCACATACGGATGGCGCGGGTGCACGGAGATCTGCGTGCAGTGCTCGACGCAGCGGCGCACTTCGTCGATGTCGGAGAAATCCAGCTGCGGGTCCACGCCCTGCGTGTAGAGGTTCAACGCGATGTTGACGAGGTCGACGTTGCCGGTGCGCTCGCCGTTGCCGAACAGGCAGCCCTCGACGCGGTCGGCGCCGGCCATCAGCGCCAGCTCGCCGGCCGCCGTGCCGGTCCCACGGTCGTTGTGCGGGTGGACCGACAGCACGATGCTGTCGCGGCGTTCGAGGTGGCGGTGCATCCACTCGATCATGTCGGCAAAGATGTTGGGCGTGCTGTGCTCGACGGTGGACGGCAGGTTGATGATGCACTTGCGCTCGGGCGTCGGCGCCCACACCGCCGTGACCGCATCGACGACGCGCTTGCTGAATGCCAGCTCCGTGCCGGAGAACATCTCGGGCGAGTACTCGAAGCGCCAGTCCGTGCCCGGACGCGCGGCGGCCAGCTCCCTGATCTGGCGGGCGTGCGAGGCGGCGAGCTCCACGATGCCGTCCTCGTCCTGGCCCAGCACGACGCGTCGCATGATGGGTGCGACGGCGTTGTAGACGTGGACGATGACGCGCTTGGCGCCGTCCAGCGCCTCGAAGGTGCGCTCGATCAGGTGGGCGCGCGCCTGCGTCAGCACCTGGATGCTCACGTCGTCGGGGATGTGGCCGCCCTCGATGAGCAGGCGGATGAAATCGAACTCGGTCTGCGACGCCGACGGGAAGCCGACCTCGATCTCCTTGAAGCCGATCTTCACCAGCTGCTGGAACATGCGCAGCTTGCGGGCGATGTCCATGGGCTCGATGAGCGCCTGGTTGCCGTCCCGCAGGTCGGTGCTCAGCCAGATCGGCGCGCGGGTCAGCACGGTGTCGGGCCAGGTGCGGTCCGGCAGTGCGATCGGTGCGAAGGGGCGGTACTTGAGCTGCGGTTGCTTCAACATGGTTTCCATCCGTGGGTGGGGTGGGGCAACCGGCAGCCTTTGAAAACACGAACGGCCCGCTGCGGTTGCATACGGGCCGTTGGGGTCAGAAGTGCGAAGGCGTGACTGACTAGCGAACCCGTGGTTCCTCTAGGGCTAGTAGCAGCAGGCCGGTCGCGAAATTCATGGGGTTGGAATCTAGCACAGAAGCCTATTGGTGCAAGCCACGTTCGTCGGGCTCGTCGGTGCTGGTGGAGATGACGCTGGCCGGCTTGCCCTTGGCCTTGCGCCAGGCATAGATGGCATAGCCCGACAGCCCGTAGACGCAGAAGATACCGAAGAGGACGCGCGACGGGTCGAGCGCCGCCAGGCCGATGCCCAGCATGATCATGACGAGCACGATGAAGGGCACGCTGCGCCGGCGGTCGAACACTTTGAAGCTGTAGAAGGGCGCATTCGTCACCATCGAAAGCCCGGCGAACAGCGTGATCGCGTAGGCCGCCCAGGCCGGCCAGCTGCCCGGCTGCACGCCGCCGTAATTGGGCTGGTCGACGACGGCCCAGATCAAGCCCATGACCAGCGCCGCAGCGGCGGGGCTGGGCAGGCCCTGGAAAAAGCGCTTGTCGACGACGCCGATGTTGACGTTGAAGCGCGCGAGGCGCAGGGCCGCGCCCGCGATGTAGACGAAGGCCGGGATCCAGCCCGGCTTGCCCATGTCCTTCAACGCCCACATGTAGACGATGAGCGCCGGCGCGGCGCCGAAGGCCACCATGTCGGACAGGCTGTCCATTTGTTCGCCAAAGGCCGATTGCGTGTTGGTCATGCGCGCAACGCGCCCATCCAGGCTGTCGAGGATGGCGGCGGCGAAGATGGCCACGCAGGCGACTTCGAAGCGGCCGTTCATCGCCATGACGATGGCGTAGAAGGCGCTGAACAGCGCGCCCAGCGTGATCGCATTGGGCAGCGCGTAAATGCCCTTGCGGCGGGGACGGACGACGATGCTGGGCTCGTCGTCCTCGATGGGGTCAGGAGTCATGGGCGGCAGGATAGCGCAGGGCCCGGGCGTCAAAGGGCCGCTCGCGCCTACGATGGCCGCATGCTCGCCGACCCGCTCGACCGATTCCTGCGCGCGCAGGAGGCCCACTACGCCAACGCGCTGGCCGAGCTGCGCGCGGGCCGCAAGACCGGCCACTGGATCTGGTTCGTGCTGCCACAACTGCGCGGGCTCGGACGCAGCCCGATGGCGAACGAGTACGGCATCGCGGACCGCGCCGAGGCGCAGGCGTATCTGGCTCATCCCGTGCTGGGGGCGCGGCTGGTCGAATGCGTCCAGGCCATGCTGGCCCACCGCGACATCGCGGCGAGCCGCGTGCTCGGCGACGTCGACGCGCTGAAGTTCCGCTCCTGCCTGACGTTGTTCGATGCGGTCGCCGACACGCCGGTCAATGTGTTCCGCCAGGCGCTGGCTGCGTTCTACGGCGGCCGCCCCGACACCGCCACGCTGGCGCTGCTCTGAAGGCAAAAAGGCCGGCGCCTCGCGGCACCGGCCTTTGCAATCAGCGCAAGGACTGCGATCAGTTCTTGGACTTGTCGACCAGCTTGTTGGCCTTGATCCACGGCATCATCGCGCGCAGCTTCTCGCCAACCACTTCGATGGGGTGCTCGGCCGTCAGGCGGCGGCGGCTCAGCAGCGTGGGGGCGCCGGCCTTGTTCTCGAGGATGAAGGACTTGGCGTAGTCGCCGGTCTGGATGTCCTTCAGGCACTGGCGCATCGCGTTCTTGGTGTCTTCGGTCACGACACGCACGCCGGTCACGTACTCGCCGTATTCGGCGTTGTTCGAGATCGAGTAGTTCATGTTCGCGATGCCGCCTTCGTAGATCAGGTCCACGATGAGCTTGAGCTCGTGCAGGCACTCGAAGTAGGCCATCTCGGGCGCGTAGCCGGCTTCCACCAGTGTCTCGAAGCCGGCCTTGATCAGCTCGACGGTGCCGCCGCACAGCACGGCCTGCTCGCCGAACAGGTCGGTCTCGGTCTCTTCGCGGAAGTTGGTCTCGATGATGCCGGCCTTGCCGCCGCCGTTGGCCGCGGCGTAGCTCAGGGCCAGGTCACGGGCCTTGCCGGACTTGTCGGCATGCACGGCGATCAGGTGGGGCACGCCGCCACCTTGCTTGTACGTGCCGCGCACGGTGTGACCGGGGGCCTTGGGAGCGACCATCCAGACGTCCAGGTCGGCGCGCGGCGTGACCTGGCCGTAGTGCACGTTGAAGCCGTGCGCGAAGGCCAGCGAAGCGCCCTGTTTGATGTTGGGCTCGACCTCGTTCTTGTAGACGTCGGCGATCTGCTCGTCGGGCAGCAGGATCATGACCACGTCGGCCGACTTCACCGCGTCGGCGATCTCGGCGACCTTCAGGCCCGCGCCTTCGGCCTTGGACCAGGACGCGCCGTTGCGGCGCAGCGCCACGGTGACCTTGCAGCCGCTGTCGTTCAGGTTCTGCGCGTGGGCATGGCCTTGTGAGCCGTAGCCGATGATGGTGACGTTCTTGCCCTTGATGAGGCTGAGATCGGCGTCCTTGTCGTAGTAGACGTTCATGATGGGTCGCTCCAGGAAAAAACTGTGGGTGTGGGGTGAAGACGGATCAGACGCGCAGGATGCGCTCGCCGCGGCCGATGCCGCTGGCGCCGGTGCGTACGGTTTCGAGGATGGACGCGCGGTCGATCGCATCGATGAAGGCGTCGAGCTTGCCGGCGTCGCCGGTCAACTCGATCGTGTAGGTCTTCTCGGTCACGTCGATGACGCGGCCGCGGAAGATGTCGGCGGTGCGCTTGATCTCCTCGCGCTCCTTGCCGACGGCGCGCACCTTGATGAGCATCAGCTCACGCTCGGTGTAGTTGCCCTCGGTCAGATCGACGACCTTGACGACCTCGATGAGGCGGTTCAGGTGCTTGGTGATCTGCTCGATGACCTCGTCGCTGCCGGTGGTGACGATGGTCATGCGCGACAGCGACGGATCTTCCGTCGGCGCGACCGTCAGGCTCTCGATGTTGTAGCCGCGGGCGGAGAACAGGCCGACGACGCGCGACAGCGCACCCGGCTCGTTCTCGATGAGCAAAGCAATGATGTGTTTCATGGGATCTCGTCCTTCGCGCTCTTCAGTGGCCGTGGCGGTAACCACGGCACCTTGGCGGCGGGTTCGAATCGTTGAGGGGATGCCTTGAGGTCGGCTGTGCGCGTCATCCGCCGCCGGCCTCGGCAAAGGCGGTAACCCTCGCCAAAACCGGCGGCTTCAGCCGGTCACAGGTCTTCCGACCCCAGCAGCATTTCCGAAATGCCCTTACCCGCCTTGACCATGGGCCAGACGTTCTCGGTCGGATCGGTGCGGATGTCGAGGAAGACGGTGCGGTCCTTGAGGCGCATCGCCTCCCTCAGCGCGCCTTCCACATCGCTCGGCTTCTCGACCAGCAGGCCGACGTGGCCATAGGCCTCGGCCAGCTTCACGAAATCGGGCAGCGCGTCCATGTAGCTGTGCGAGTAGCGGCCACCGTAGTCCAGCTGCTGCCACTGGCGCACCATGCCCAGGTAGCGGTTGTTCAGAGAGACGATCTTGACCGGCGTCTGGTATTGGAAGCAGGTCGACAATTCCTGGATGCACATCTGGATGCTGCCTTCACCGGTGATGCAGAACACGTCCGCCTCAGGCTTGGCCAGCTTGATGCCCATCGCGTAGGGCAGGCCCACGCCCATCGTGCCCAGGCCGCCCGAGTTGATCCAGCGGCGCGGCTCGTCGAACTTGTAGAACTGCGCGGCCCACATCTGGTGCTGGCCCACATCGCTGGTGATGTAGGTGTCGCGGTCGCGCGTGAGCTTCCACAGCGTGTCGACGACCATCTGCGGCTTGATGACCTCGTCCGACGCCTTGTAGGCCAGGCAGTCCTTGCGGCGCCAATCGTTGATCTGGTTCCACCATGCACCGATGGCGCTCGCATCCGGCTTGGCCTGCGCTTCCTTCAGCTGGGCGATCAGCTCCTGCAACACATCCTTCACGTCGCCCACGATGGGGATGTCGACGCGCACGCGCTTGGAGATCGACGACGGGTCGATGTCGACGTGGATGATCTTGCGCTCGACCGAACCGAAGTGCTTGGGGTTGCCGATGACGCGGTCATCGAAGCGTGCGCCCACGGCCAGCAGCACATCGCAGTGCTGCATGGTCATGTTGGCCTCGTACGTGCCGTGCATGCCCAGCATGCCCAGGAAGCGCGGGTCGGTGCCGGGCATCGCACCCAGGCCCATCAGCGTGTTCGTGCAGGGGAAGCCGAGCAGGTCGACCAGCTCGCGCAGTTCGGCCGTCGCTTCGCCGAGGATGACGCCGCCGCCGGTGTAGATGTAGGGCCGCTTGGCTTGCAGCAGCAGCTGCACGGCCTTGCGGATCTGGCCGCTGTGGCCCTTCTTGACCGGGTTGTAGGAGCGCATCTCGATGCGATCCGGGTAGCTGAACGTCGTGCGAGCCAGCGACACGTCCTTCGGGATGTCCACGACCACCGGGCCGGGACGGCCCGTGCGGGCGATGTGGAAGGCCTTCTTCAACGTGACGGCCAGGTCGCGCACGTCCTTGACGAGGAAGTTGTGCTTGACGATGGGGCGCGTGATGCCGACGGTGTCGCACTCCTGGAAGGCGTCCAGGCCGATCGCCGGCGTGGGGACCTGGCCGGTGATGATCACCATCGGGATCGAGTCCATGTACGCGGTCGCGATGCCGGTCACGGCATTCGTCACACCGGGGCCCGAAGTGACCAGCGCCACACCGACTTCGCCGGACGCGCGGGCGAAGCCGTCTGCGGCATGCACGGCGGCCTGCTCATGACGGACGAGCACGTGCTGGATGCTGTCCTGCTTGTAGAGCGCGTCGTAGATGTAGAGCACCGCGCCGCCCGGGTAACCCCAGAGATGGCGCACCCCTTCGGCCTGCAGGCAGCGAACGAGGATCTCGGAGCCATTGAGCTCCGTCGGTGTTTGGGAGGGGGAGGAATTCGGCTGCGCCAGGGCGGCGCGCTTGATATCCGCGGCAGACATGTCCATTTTTAGAACCTCTGTGAATTTCTCTAACGAAAAACCATTGGTGCCCCTCTTCTCGCCCTCGTGAGGCGGATTCGGAACCTGCGCGATCAACCGATGGAGCCCCAGTCGGGCGGCCACGGAGAGACCATTGACTCTTTGTGCGAAGCAGCATTATGCCGGGCAAAATCGTGTGAGCCTTCGTATCAGACGAATGCCATAATCCGCGCTGCCGCCCGGACCCCTGCCCAGCCTTGGCCACAGACAAAGAACTCAACGATTTCCTGCGTGCCGTGGACCGCCGCGCGTTCAAGCGCACGGCCTACGTCGTCCGCGACGACGATGCCGCCCTGGACATCGTGCAGGACGCCATGATCAAGCTGGCCGAGAACTACTTCGACCGCCCCGCCGCCGAGTTGCCGCTGCTGTTCCAGCGCATCCTGTCCAACGCGACGATGGATTACTTCCGCCGCCAGAAGGTGCGCAACGCGGTCATGACGAACATGTCCGACTTCGAGGGCGGTGGCGACGCCGATGGCGACTTCGACCTGCTTGAGATCCTGGAAACCCGCGACGGCGCGTTGGGCGCACTCAGCGCAGCGGACGAGGTGAGCCGGGCTCAGATCTTGCAACGTATCGATGCCGAAGTTCAGGAACTGCCCACGCGTCAACGGGAAGCCTTCCTGCTGCGTTACTGGGAGGAACTGGATGTAGCCGAGACCGCCTCCGTGATGGGTTGCTCGGAGGGCAGCGTCAAGACGCACTGCTCTCGGGCGGTCCATGCATTGGCGAAGGCGCTCAAGGCCAAAGGGATCACGCTATGAAGTCGACGAATTTTTCCACCCCATCCGCCGAACTCGACGCTCGCGTCACCCGCTTTGGCCTGCGCGTCGCTGCCGGCCTGACCGAACGCAATGCCGCGCTGCCGCACGATGTGTCCGAGCGCCTGCGCTTCGCTCGCGAGCAGGCGCTCGCGCGTGCAGCCAAGGCCCGCGCCGCCAGCATCGCCGTCGTGGGCAGTGCCGCCCCGGCAGCCGTGCAGATGGGCTCGACGCTGGCCCTGAACGGCGGTCCGCGCGGCGCAGGCGGCAACGGTCTGTGGGCCAAGCTGGGCTCCGCCCTGCCGCTGGTCCTGCTGCTGGCCGGCCTGTTGCTGATGCAGCGCGGCCAGGTCAACGAGCAGATCGCCGCGGCCGCCGAGGTCGACACCGCCCTGCTCAGCGACAACCTGCCACCCGCCGCCTTCAGCGACCCGGGCTTCGCGGAGTTCCTCAGAGATGGGGAAGAATGACCGGATGCGCATGACCCGAGCCGCGTCGACGCGGCCCGCTCCCCTCCCCCGCCTGCTGTTGGCCCTGCTGCTCAGCGCAGCGGGGTTTTCTGCTTTTGCACAAGCCTCGGACGCGGCCACCGCGCCCGACGCCGCCGCGAGCGCGGCCGCCAACCCCGTCGCCCCAGCCAGCAAGGCGCGCCCGCTGGCCAAGCCCGTGGCGCCTGCGGCGCTGAGCACGCCGCCTGCCACCTGGAGCGGGCTGACCCCCAAGCAGCAGGCGCTGCTCGCGCCGCTGGAGCGCGACTGGGCGGGCATCGAGGATTCGCAGCGCAGCAAGTGGCTCAGTGCGACGCCCACGCTGGCGACGATGTCGGGCGAGGAGATCAAGCGCGTCCATGACCGCATGCGCGACTGGAGCCGCCTGAGCCCCGCGGAACGCGTCAACGCCCGCATCGGCTTCCAGGTCGCCAGACAGCTGACCGCGGAGCAGCGCGAGGCGCGTTGGGAGGCCTACCAGGCCTTGCCGCTCGCAGAGCGCCAGGCACTCGCCGACAAGGCCATCGCGCGCCGCCAGGCGCAGGCCGCCGCGCCGGTGCGCGCGCCCAAGGCGCTGGCCGCTCAGCCCAAGTCCAACATCGTGCCCGCCGCACCCAAGCTGGTGGCGCCGACGGCGGTCACGGGCAGCCTCGTCCAGGCCAAACCCGGCGCGACCACGGTGCTCATGACGCGCGCCGTCGCCGTCCCCCGCCACCAGGTCGCCGGCCAGGCCAAGGTGATCGCCGACCCCGATTTGGTCGACCCGAACACGCTGCTGCCCAGGATCCGCAAGACGCCGCCTGCGTCCGCCCCGGGTTCATGACCACGCCGGCCGTCACCGGCGCCACGCCCCCGGGCCTGGCGCGCCGTTTCGCGGCGGTGCTGTATGACGGCGCGCTGCTGTTCGGCGTCATTTTCTTTGCCGGCTTCCTGTACTCCGTCCTTACGCGGCAGGACCACGCGCTGCACGGCCGCTACGGGTTGATGGCGGTGGCCTACGTCCTGATGCCCGGGCTGTACTTCGTCGGCTTCTGGACCCGTTCGGGCCAGACGCTCGCGATGACGACCTGGCACCTGCGCGTGACGGACACGCGCGGGCAGCTTCTGCGCTGGCCCCGGGCGGCGCTGCGCTACCTGTTCAGCTGGCTGTGGTTCCTACCGGCGCTGGCCTGCTTCAAGCTTGCGGGCCTGCAGGGCGGTGCCGCATTGGCGGGCTGCCTGGTGGCTGGCATCGGTGGCTACCTGCTGGTGGCACGGCTGCATCCTCAGCGCCTGTTCCTGCACGATGTCCTCTCGGGTTCGCGCGTGGTCACCCAACTTCCCCTGCGTTCATGACCAATCCGCACAAGGGCCGCACCGGCCTGGACCGCATCCGCCACGCCGCGGGCTACTCCTGGGCGGGCCTGAAGGCCGCCTACACCGGCGAGAGCGCCTTCCGCCAGGAGACCTGGCTCGTCATCGTGGCGGCGCCTTTGGCCTTCTGGCTGGGCCAGGGCTGGGTGCAGGTCGCGCTGCTGCTCGGCTCGCTGGTGCTGCTGCTCATCGTGGAGCTGCTGAACTCGGCCATCGAGGCCGTCGTCGACCGCGTCTCCTTCGAGCGCCACGAGCTGTCCAAGCGCGCCAAGGACATCGCCAGCGCCGCCGTGCTGATGGCGCTGCTGCTGGCCGCCGGCATCTGGGCCGGGGCCGCCTGGCAGCACCTGCGCTGACCCAGCTGTGCGACAGTCGGGCGCGATGAAGACGCGGCCCGGCTTCGAACTCCTGCGCAGCGGCGTGGCCGGCATCGAGGCCGTCGCCGCCGATTCGGCGCATGCGTTCGGCCGGCACACTCACGAGCAGTTCGGCATCGGCCTCATCGAGCGCGGCGCCCAGAAGTCGGCCAGTGGGCGCGGCGTCGTCGAGGCCTGTGCAGGCGACCTGATCACCGTCAACCCGGGCGAGGTGCACGACGGCAAGCCGGTCGATGCGACAGGGCGGCGCTGGCGCATGCTCTATCTGGACCCTGCCCCGGTACTCGATGCGGCGCGGGACATCGCCCCGTGTGCCAGCTTCGAGTTCACCGCGCCGGTCCTCCGCGACGCCGCACTGAGCCTGCGCTTTCGTTCTCTATTCGATGCGACAACGGCTGGCGGGGACGCACTGCAGTCGGAAACCGCGTTGCTGGCGCTGATTGCGCAGCTGCTCAGGCCCACACCGCAACACGCAGCACCCGTGGCGAGCATCGCCCTGGCGCGCGAGCGCATCGATGACGACCCGGCGGCCGCGCCGACGCTCGCTGCCTTGGCCGCCGAGGCCGGCCTGAGCCGCTACCAGTTCCTGCGCGCCTTCACCCGCCTGACCGGCCTGCCGCCACATGCCTACCTGCTGCAGCGCCGTGTGCAGCACGCACGGCAACTGGTGCGGCGCGGCCTGCCGCTGGCGGATGCAGCGGCGGCGAGCGGCTTCGCGGATCAGAGCCACATGACGCGCTGCTTCGTGCGCAGCCTCGGCATGACGCCCGGCGCGTTCGCTCGGCCCTGAAATTTCGTTCAAGACCGCGCCGCGGTCGGCGGCGCAGCATGGGCCTCCCTTGAAGGAGCGCCTGCATGAACCTCGAATTCCTGACCGTCTCGCTGCTCGTCGTCGCCTCGCCCGGCACGGGTGCTGCAGTGACCATCGCCACCGGCCTGTCGCGCGGCGCGCGCACGGCCGCCATCGCAGCGCTGGGCTGCACGCTGGGCATCGTGCCCCACATGCTGGCCGCCGTGACCGGGCTGGCCGCGCTGCTGCACGCCAGCAGCCTGGCTTTCGAAGTGGTCAAGTTCGCGGGCGTCGCCTACCTGCTCTACCTGGCCTGGATGACCTGGCGCGAGCAGGGCGTCCTCAGGGTCGAGCCCGATGGCGCCACGCGCTCGGACTGCGCGGTCATCCGGCACGCCGTGCTGGTGAACCTGCTCAACCCCAAGCTGTCGATGTTCTTCCTGGCTTTCCTGCCGCAATTCATCGCCCCGGACGACGCCGCGCCGACCGTCACGATGCTGCAGCTGTCGGCCATCTTCATGGCCATGACCTTCGTGGTGTTCGCGCTCTACGGCGCCTTCGCGGCGCGCATGCGCGAGCACGTGTTGGGCAGCCCGACCACGATGACTTGGCTGCGGCGCAGCTTCGCGGCGACTTTCGTGGGCCTGGGCGTCAAGCTGGCGCTAACGACGCGCTGACGTATTGCGGGCCGAGCGCCGGGCCGCTCCCAAGCCGGCCCGTCAGGCGAGGGGCACGTCAAACCGCAGCTTCGTCCGTCTCGCCCGTGCGGATGCGCACCACCTGCTCGACCGGCAGCACGAAGATCTTGCCGTCGCCGATCTTGCCGGTCTTGGCGGCCTTCAGGATGGCGTCGATGCAGCGGTCAACCTCGTCGTCCTTCACGACGACCTCGACCTTGACCTTGGGCAGGAAGTCGACGACGTACTCGGCGCCGCGGTACAGCTCGGTGTGGCCCTTCTGGCGGCCGAAACCCTTGACCTCGGTGACCGTCAGGCCCGAGGCGCCCACCTCGGCCAGCGCCTCGCGGACCTCGTCGAGCTTGAAGGGTTTGATGATGGCGGTAATCTGCTTCATGGGGCGAGGCTCCTGATTTCGTCTGGCGTCGATTTAAGCATGTTCATCGGGAATCCGGTCCAGGTCCGCCAGCCACACAGCGGCCTCGGAATCGCTGGGTGCACGCCAGTCGCCGCGGGGGGACAGCGAGCCGCCGCTGCCGACCTTGGGTGCGTTCGGCACGCAGCTGCGCTTGAACTGGCTGCCCTTGAAGAAGCGCTGCACGAAGATGCGCAGCACGCGCTTGATCTCGGCGAGCGCATAGGTGTCGTGCCAGGCGTGCTGCGCCAGGAAGGCGATCTTGGCCGGCGCGTATCCGTAGCGGAGCGTGGAGAAGAGGTTGAAGTCCTGCAGTGCATAGGCTCCGACGGTGGCCTGCGTGCTCTGCAGGCTGCCGGGCACGAGCTCGGGGCTGATCTCCGTGTCGAGGATGTCCAGCAGCACCTGCGTGTCGGTGCCGGCACCGAGCAGGCCGCGCTCGGCCACCCAGCGCACCAGGTGTTGGATCAGCGTCTTGGGCACGCTCGCATTGACGTTGTAGTGCGACATGTGGTCGCCCACGCCATAGGTGCACCAGCCCAGCGCCAGTTCGGACAGGTCACCGGTGCCGAGCACCATGCCGCCCTCCAGGTTGGCCAGGCGGAACAGATGGCTGGTGCGCTCGCCGGCCTGCACGTTCTCGAAGGTGACGTCATAGACGGGCTTCGCATCGCTGTGCGGATGGCCGATGTCCTTCAGCATCTGCGTGCAACTGGGCCGGATGTCGATCTCGCGCGCCTCGCAGCCCACCGCCGCCATCAGGCGCCGCGCCTGTTCGCGCGTGCGCTCGCCGGTGGCGAAGCCCGGCATGGTCACGCCGATGATGTTCGTGCGCGGCAGGCCCAGCGCGTCCATCGCGCGTGCCGCGACGATCAGCGCCTGCGTGGAATCCAGCCCGCCCGAGATGCCGACGACGAGCTTGTGGACGCCGCTGGAGGCCAGGCGCTGCGTCAGGCCCTGGACCTGGATGTTGTAGACCTCCTGGCAGCGCTCGTCGCGGCGGCCGGGGTCCGCGGGCACATAGGGGAAGCGCTCGACGCGGCGGCGCAAGGCCAGCGGTTTGTCGCGATCCAGATCCAGCCTGAAATCGACATGGCGGAAGGCGGCCAGCTGCGCCGCATGCAGGCGCACAGACTGGCCGAAGCTGGTTTGCCGCATGCGCTCGCGGGCCAGGCGTTCGAGGTCCACGTCCGCCGTCACGAGCTGCGAGCGGCGCTGGAAGCGCTCGGACTCGACGAGCAGCTCGCCGTTTTCGCAAATGAGGGCCTGGCCGTCCCAGGCGAGGTCGGTCGTCGACTCGCCGGCACCGGCCGACGAGTAGACATAGGCCGCCAGGCAGCGCGCCGACTGCTGCGACACCAGCTGGCGCCGGTAGCCGGCCTTGCCGATGACGACGTTGGACGCCGACAGGTTGACGAGCACGGTCGCCCCGGCCAGCGCCGCGAAGGACGACGGCGGGATCGGCGTCCACACGTCCTCGCAGATCTCCACATGCAGGCGCAGCAGCGGCAGGTCCTCGGCGGTGAAGATCTGGCGGCTGCCGAAGGGCACCTGCTGGCCCAGCAGCGAGACGGTGGCCACGGTCGCCTCCTCGCCCGAGCTGAACTGGCGCGCCTCGTAGAACTCACCGTAGTTGGGCAGGAAGGTCTTGGGCACCACACCCAGGATGCGGCCGCGCTGCAGCACGACGGCGCAGTTGAACAGGCGCTGCTCGACGCGCAGCGGCATGCCGACGACAGCGACGGTGGGCAGCGCCGCGCTGGCGGCCAGCACGGCGGCCAGGGCCGCCTCGCAGCCGTCGAGCAGTGCGCGCTGGTGGAAGAGGTCGTCGCAGCTGTAGGCCGACAGGCCCAGCTCCGGAAAGGCCATGACGGCCACGTCGTCGGCCGCGGCCTGCTTCAGCAACGAAATTGTATGTTCGGCATTGAAGACGGGATCGGCCACGCGGCACAGGGGCAGGCCCACGGCCAGTCGGGCGAAGTCGTGGCTGTAGAGGTTGTCGAAGCGCATGGGCGTCATCCTGCCATCAAGCGGGCCCTGCGCACCGCCGGTGCGGGCGATGCCCGACAGTTTTCAGTGGCCTGGCCCGGCCCTATAGAGTGGATGCCATGCCCACCATCCGCGTCGACGACTCACCGGCCGCCTTGGCACCCGACGCCTGGAATCGCCTGCTGGCCGCGTCTGCACAGCCCACGCCGTTCATGCGACACGAGTACCTGCAGGCGCTGCACGACTCCGGCTCGGCCGTGGCCGGCACCGGCTGGCAGCCGATGTTCCTGAGCGTCTGGGACGACGCGCGCTTGGTCGCCGCCTGCCCGGCCTGGCTGAAGACGCATTCCTACGGCGAGTACGTGTTCGACTGGGCCTGGGCCGATGCCTACCGCCGCCATGGCCTGCGCTACTACCCCAAGCTGCTGGTGGCCGTGCCGTTCACGCCGGTGCCGGGCAGCCGGTTGCTGGCGGTGGACGACGCCTCGCGCCTGCTGCTGGCCCAGGCGCTGCGGGGCCTGGCCGGCGAGACGCACGCCTCGTCGCTGCACGTGCTGTTCGGCGACCCGGCCGACCAGGCAGCGCTGGCAGCCGCCGGCTGCACCGCGCGCGCCGGTGTGCAGTTCCACTGGACCAACGGCGGCGATGCCGACTTCGCTGCCTTCCTGGCGCGCCTGCAGCGCGACAAGCGCAAGAAGATCCAGCAGGAGCAGCGCCGCGTGCGCGAGGCCGGCGTCGTGTTGGAGGCTCGCGAGGGCGCAGCCATCTCGCCCGCAGACTGGGACTTCTTCTACCGCTGCTACCAGCAGACCTACCGCGAACACCACAGCACGCCCTACCTCAGCCGCGACTTCTTCGCCCGCATGGCCAGCGACATGCCGGCGCACTGGCTGATGTTCACGGCGCGGCAAGGGGGCGAGCGCGTGGCCTGCTCGCTGATCGCGCTGGACCCGCAGCGCCGCGCCGCATTCGGCCGCTACTGGGGCGCCGTCGAGCACATCCCCCACCTGCACTTCGACGCCTGCTACTACCAGCCGCTGGCCTGGTGCATGGCCCACGGCTACCAGCGCTTCGAGGGCGGCGCGCAAGGCGAGCACAAGATGGCGCGCGGCCTGATGCCCACGCCCACGGCGTCCAGCCACTGGCTGGCGCATCCCGCGTTCGCCGACGCGGTCAACGACTTCCTGGCCCGCGAGGGCGAGGCAATCGCGGGCTACGTCGACGAGCTCGGCGAACACACGCCGTTCAAAACAAAAAACGCCGCGGATGCGGCGTCTTCGAGGGCAGGCGAAAGCTGATTACTTCGCCAGCGTCTTGGCGTAGTTCGCCATGCCTTCGGTGATTTCGGACTTGGCCTTCTCCGGGCCTTCCCAGCCCTTGACCTTGACCCACTTGCCGGCTTCCAGGTCCTTGTAGTGCTCGAAGAAATGCTGGATGGCCTTGATGCGCATCGGGTTCACGTCCTCGATCTTCTCCCAGTGGCTGTACATGGGCAGGATCTTGTTGGTCGGCACGGCCAGCAGCTTGGCGTCGCCGCCGGCCTCGTCGTCCATCATCAGCACGCCCAGCGGGCGGCAGGTGACGACGACGCCGGGCGTCAGCGCGAACGGGGTGATGACCAGCACGTCCACCGGGTCGCCGTCGTCGGCCAGCGTCCTGGGGATGTACCCGTAGTTGCACGGGTAGTACATCGGCGTCGTCAGGAAGCGATCGACGAACAGCGCACCGCTGTCTTTGTCGACCTCGTACTTAATCGGGTCGGCATTCATCGGGATCTCGATGATGACGTTGAACTCGTCGGGCGCCTTGGCGCCGGGGGTCACGTTGTGCAGGCTCATGGTCGTCGTTCTTGGGGGCTGGAAAACCCGCATTCTAGATTTCCCGTACTGCACTGGTAAACGCGCAAGCCCGGGGCGAAACCCGGCCCTTAAGCTCAAACCGCCGAGCCCAGGCATACCCTGCCCCGGGCCATGGATCACACGCTAAACAGGAGACTCATACATGTCGACGGAAATGGCGCTGTACTTCGCGCTGGCCTGCGGCCTCGCGGCCGTTCTTTATGGCTTCATTCAACGAAGCTGGATCCTGAGCCAAGACGCGGGCAACGCCCGCATGCAGGAGATCGCAGCGGCGATCCAGCAGGGCGCTGCCGCCTACCTGGGCCGCCAGTACCGCACCATCGCCATCGTCGGCGTCGTGCTGGCCATCGCGATCGCGGTGTCGGGCCTGGGCACGACGACGGCCGTCGGCTTCGTCATCGGCGCGGTGCTGTCGGGCATCTGCGGCTTCATCGGCATGAACATCTCGGTGCGCGCCAACGTGCGCACCGCGCAGGCGGCCTCCAAGGGCATCGGCCCGGCGCTGGACGTGGCCTTCAAGGGCGGCGCCATCACCGGCATGCTGGTCGTGGGCCTGGGCTTGCTGGGCGTGGGCGGCTTCTACATGGCCATCGGCGGCGGGCATGACAGCGCGGCGCTCAAGCCCATGCTGGGCCTGGCCTTCGGCTCCTCGCTGATCTCCATCTTCGCGCGCCTGGGCGGCGGCATCTTCACCAAGGGCGCGGACGTCGGCGCCGACCTGGTCGGCAAGGTCGAGGCGGGCATCCCCGAGGACGACCCGCGCAACCCGGCCGTGATTGCCGACAACGTGGGCGACAACGTCGGCGACTGCGCTGGCATGGCGGCCGACCTGTTCGAGACCTATGCCGTCACGCTGATCGCCGCGATGGCGCTGGGCGCCCTGATGGTGACCGGCAGCAGCGCGATGGCCGGCGTCGTCTACCCGCTTGCATTGGGTGGCGTGTCCATCATCGCGTCCATCATCGGCTGCTACTTCGTCAAGGCCAGCCCCGGCATGAAGAACGTGATGCCGGCGCTGTACAAGGGCCTGATCGTGGCCGGGGTGCTGAGCCTGATCGCCTTCTTCTTCGTGACCCGCGCGATGTTCCCCGGCGACATCCAGCTCGCCGGCGGCGGCACGACCAACGCCATGGCGCTGTTCGGCGCCTGCGCGGTGGGCCTGATCCTGACCGCGGCGATGGTCTGGATCACCGAGTACTACACCGGCACCCAGTACCACCCGGTGCAACACGTGGCGCAGGCCTCCACCACCGGCCACGGCACCAACGTCATCGCGGGCCTGGGCGTGTCGATGAAGTCCACCGCCTGGCCGGTGCTGTTCGTCTGCGCGGCCATCTACTCGGCCTATGCGATGGCGGGCCTGTACGGCATCGCGGTGGCGGCCACCTCCATGCTGAGCATGGCCGGCATCGTCGTTGCGCTGGACGCCTACGGCCCCATCACCGACAACGCCGGCGGCATCGCCGAGATGGCCGAGCTGCCCGAGAGCGTGCGCGACGTCACCGACCCGCTGGACGCCGTGGGCAACACGACCAAGGCCGTCACCAAGGGCTATGCCATCGGCTCCGCCGGCCTGGCGGCGCTGGTGCTGTTTGCCGACTACACGCACGCGCTGGAAGCGCGCGGCATGCATGTCAGCTTCGACCTGTCGGACCACAAGGTCATCCTGGGCCTGTTCCTCGGCGGCCTGATCCCCTACCTGTTCGGTGCCATGGCGATGGAGGCGGTGGGCCGCGCGGCGGGCGCCGTCGTCGTCGAGGTGCGCAAGCAGTTCGCCGACGGCGCCATCATGGCCGGCCAGCGCAAGCCCGACTACAGCGCCGCGGTCGACATGCTGACCACCGCGGCCATCAAGGAAATGATCGTGCCGTCGCTGCTGCCGGTGGCCGCGCCCATCATCGTGGGCCTCGTCCTCGGCCCGGCGGCGCTGGGCGGCCTGCTCATGGGCACCATCGTCACCGGCCTGTTCGTCGGCATCTCCATGTGCACCGGCGGCGGCGCCTGGGACAACGCCAAGAAGCTGATCGAGGAAGGCTTCACCGACGACAAGGGCGTAATGCACAAGAAGGGCTCGGAAGCGCACAAGGCCGCCGTCACCGGCGACACCGTGGGCGACCCCTACAAGGACACCGCCGGCCCGGCCGTGAACCCGCTGATCAAGATCATCAACATCGTCGCGCTGCTGATCGTGCCGCTGCTGCCCCTGCCCTCCGGCAGCCAGGCCCCCACGCCCACGCAGGCGGCGGCAATGGCAGCGCCGGCCGAGCTGGCGGCCAGCGTGGCCGAGCTGCCGGCCTCGGCCGCATCCCAGTAGACCCAGGTAAATCCCCATGCGACGGCCCGTGAATTGACAGTCCACGGGCCGTTCCCACGCCTGGGGCCGGGGCAGAATCGCGGCTCATGGCACGCACGGCGATCACCCGGCACGAACTGACACGGCGGCGTGAGCAGTTGCAGGACATGCGGCGCTACCTGGCCGTGCTGGAAGCCGACCACGACGGCGCCCGCGCCAAGCTGCTGGGCTTTCGGCTGCGCTATCTGGAGACGTTAGGCCCGCTGATGCGCGAGCTCGACGACCTGGAAGCCCAGCTGCACCAGGCCACTGCGCTGCTGTCCGAGGCCTTGAGGCGCCAGGGCGTCGATGCCCCGCTGCCGACCGCGCCGCGCGGCAAGCCCTGGCCCGACATTCCCGCCCTGCCCGAAGCGACGCCGCTGCCGCCCGAGCCCACCGGCCCGCTGACCGACCTGCCGCCACCCAGCCTGAAGACGCTGTACCGCCGCGCGGCCATGCGCTTCCACCCGGACCTCGCGCCGCCCGGCCCCGAGCGCGCCGTTTGCGAGCAGCGCATGATGGTCGTCAACGACGCCTACGAACGCGGCGACCGGCCGTGCCTCGAAACCCTGCTGCTGGCTGCCGGCGAGCTGCCGGAGAAGGTCATCGGCGGCCCGGCCGACGCGGTGCGCGCCTGGCTGGGGCTGTGCGAGCACCTCGTGCAGGGCCGCATCCGCGTCGTGCAGGCGCAGACGGCGCTGCTGCACGGCCTGCAGATGCATGAGTTGCGCATCGCGATCGAACGCGCGGAGGCCGGCGGCATGCGTCCGCTGGACATCATGGCCGCGCGGCTCAGGGCACAGATCGCGGAACGGCGGCAGGAGCTGTACATCGGGCAGCGCCTGCAACCCGATTCGGACCTGGCACAGAGCTTCGTGAAGCAGCGCCAGGCGCGAATCGGCGGCCGCTGAATCAGCTGCCGGTGTCCGGCGTGTCGTTCTGCGTCTGCGGGTCGGCGCTTGGGTAGAAGTTCACCATGTCCCCCTTGTCGTCGACCTGCGCGAACAGCAGCACGACGCCACGGGTCGTGTAGTTGTTCGCGCCCCATGGCACGACGACACTGTCGACCCACGCACTGCCGGACTGCGCGCGGGTGGCAGGCAGATAGTTGTAGGGGCTCATCGTCGGGTCGTTTCCGACGGTCTTCGCGGCCGCGCCCACCAGGCGGAGTTGCTCGCCGTCCACCGTCGTTTCGGCGAAATTGATGGCCAGTTCGCCGTCCTGGCCCCTGGGCGTCGATGTTGTGAGCGGTGTATCCGGCGGCACCACCGCACCGGTACCGTCGACATAAGTGCACTGCGAAAGGCCGCCGGCAGTGCTGGTGACTGTCACGGTATAGGGAGGGACGAAAGTGGCCACGGAAACTCCTTTGGGTTGGGAATGAAATGCCCGGTCGACTTGAAACGACGCGGGTCAGGAACCTCGCTGGCGCTGCAACCAGTCTTGAGCGGAAAGCCAATCCCGCCGCTCCGCGGCTCGCGGATCCAGGCATGTGCGCACTTGAAGCCATTGGTGCGTCAGCTCGGCATGCGACTGCAGCCAGCCTTCACGAAGCTGCAGCAGCCCATCGGCCTGGCGGCACGCAGGCTCGCTGGCAGCCCTGTCGGCGGCATGGCGCTCGGCCTTCAGCAACTGCAGGCGCACGGCCGCGTTCAGCGTCTGCAAAGGCACGCTTTTCGGACGCTTGGCGATCATTGCCGACAGGCGCTCTTCGGTTCGCGGAATGGTCTCGTCCAACGCGTCGCAGCCAACCGCCGCGCAGCCGGCTGACATCAGGTCGAGCAGCTTGATCCGCCTTGGCAACCAGCCATCCAGCGGCGGTTTGCCGGGGCGCAGGCCGTCGAGTCTTTCCAGCAATGCGGACGCCAGTCGTGCCCGGGCAGACGATGACAGGTTCGGCGCCTGGGCGAGCAGATCGGCATCGATCTCAAGCGCCATGAAGGCCCAGCTGACATTGGCGGGATCTCCTTGCCGCAGCCGATCCGCGGCGATCTTGGCGCGGGTCAGGATCGGCGCAGCGTTCCGTCCCGCCACCATCTGGACGTGACCCAGCTGATAGAGCAGGCTGGCTTCCCGCTTGAGCCACTCGAGATCGGCGGGATGCTGCTCGCGCAGCGCCTGGACAGAAGGCAGCGCGCGCTCAAAGGTTTTGGCTGAGCTTTCATACCGGCCCGTCTGCTGCAGCAATGCGCCCAGCCAGCTGACGGTGTCGCTCCAGTCGCTGCGCAGACCCGGATCGTCGGGTCGGCGGGCGAGTACCGCCTCCTTGAGCTTCAGGGAGTGACGGAAAGCCCGTTCCGCCTCGGCGAACTGGCCCTGCCCCAGGCGCAAGCTGCCCAGGCTGTTCTCCGCATAAGACAACTCCAGTTGCGCGTCCGCGCTGCCTGCTTCCGTCTGCAGCCACTTCGCGCTCACGTCGCGATAGCGCGTCCAATAGGTCTCGGCCTGTTCGAGCTGGCGTTGGCGAAAGAACACCTCGCCCTGCCAGAACGCCACAGCGCCCTGGGCCTTGCGCCAGGCCGCCGTCATGCCGGCCGCCGGTGGATCGCCTTGCAGCAGCCCTGCGGCGGCTTCCAACGGTTCCTGCGCCGCCTCGAGGTCCCGCTTGGAGACCCGAACCTCGCCGATCACCGTCAGCGCCTTGGCCCGCTGCAGCCGGTCCGCGGGACTGGGCGCGTCGCTGCCGTCCAGCACCTTCAGTGCCTTGCCGCCCACGCTGTCGAGCAGCTCCAGACGCCCGATGGGCCTGAGCTTGTCGGCAAACTCGCCGAGCATGTAGCTGAGCACGTCCTCGGCCTGCTGGCGGCGCGCCTGCGCCTGCTGCTCGGCCTGTTCGGCGCGATAGGCCTGCAACACGCTGACTGTCGTCAGGGCGACGAGCGCCAGCACGGCGGCAGAGCCCGCAGCCACCGCCAGTCGGTGCCGTCGCACGAAGCGGTTCAGCACATACAACCGGCTGTCCGGCCGCGCGCGGATGGGCTCGTGGGCCAGCCAGCGCTGCAGGTCGTCGGCCAGTGCCTGCGCGTTGGCGTAGCGCTCCGCGGGCGACTTCTTCAGCGCCTTGGCGACGATGGTGTCGAGGTCGCCGCGCAGCTCGCGCGCGTGGTCGGCGATGACGGCGTCGTCCTGCCCGGCGGCCACGTCGGAGAGCCGCCGCGGCACATGCTCGACGACGGCCTTGAGCCGGTCCAGTTGCGTCTGCGTGTCGTCGGCCGTCGGGTGGCTGCCGCCCAGCAGCAGGTAGAGCAGCACGCCCAGGGCGTAGACGTCGGTGGCGGTGGTGACGTCGGCCTGCTGCACCTGCTCGGGCGCGGCGAACTGGGGCGTGTAGGCGCTGCCGGCGCGCTGGGTGAGTTCGGTGGCCGCCGCGCCGTGCGTGGCCTGCGTGCTGTCGTCCAGCAGCTTGGCGATGCCGAAGTCCAGCAGCTTCACTGCGCCCTCGGGCGTCACGAGGATGTTGCTGGGCTTGAGGTCGCGGTGCAGGATCAACCGTGCATGCGCGTGTGCCACGGCGGCGAGCACGTCCAGGAACAGCCGCACGCGGGCCTCGACCTCCAGCCGCCGCTGCCGGCAGTAGGCGTCCAGCGGCTGGCCGTCCACGTACTCCAGCACGAGGTAGGGCTGCTCGCCATGGTGCAGGCCGGCATCCAGCAACCGCGCGATGTGCGGGTGGGACAGGCGGGCGAGGATCTGCCCCTCGCGCGCGAAACGACCCGCGTCACCGCGGCCGAGCAGGCCGGCGGTCAGGAACTTGACCGCCACCTGCCCCTCGAAGCGGCCGTCGGCACGGCGCGCCAGCCAGACCGTGCCCATGCCGCCCTGCCCCAGCTGGCGCTGCAGCACGTAGGGGCCGATGGCCTGGCCGGTCATGTCGGCGGGCGGCTCGTCGTCAGGCACGGACCCCGGCGCCTCTTGCCATCGGGCGGGGACGGGCTCGCTCAGGAAGCCCTGTTGCTGCAGCTCCGCGGAACGCCCCAGCAGGCGCTGCAGCTGCGCGGCCAGCTCGGCGTCCTCGGCCCGGATGTGCGCCAGGCGCGCCTCGCACGCGGCCGGTTCGAGGTCCAGCAATTCATCCAGCAGCGGGCTCAACGCCATCCAGCGCTGCTTGTCCACGGCGTCCACGGCTCAGGCCAGGCTCATGGACAGGAAGAGACGGGCCTTCTGCCAGTCCCGCTGCACGGTGCGTTCGGTCACGCCCAGCGCCTCGGCGATCTCCTGCTCGAGCAGCCCGCCGAAATAACGCATCTCCACCACCTGCGCCAGCCGCGGCTCCAGTTGCGCCAGCTCGTCCAAGGCCTCGTGCACGCGCAAGACGTCGTCATCGCGCTGGGGCGTCAGCTCGGCGATGGCGGTGTTGAGCGTCAGGTGCTCCTGGCCGCCGCCGCGGCGCTCGGCCTGGCGGGCACGGACGAGGTCGATGACCACCGACCGCATCGCCTGGGCGGCGTACGCCAGGAAGTGGCGCCGGTCGGGGAAGTCCTTGCCCTCGGTGCCGCTCAGGCGCAGCCAGGCTTCGTGCACCAGGGCGGTGGTGTCCAGCAGCGTCAGGTCACCCGCGCCGCGCACCTGCCGGCGCGCGATGCGCCGCAACTCCGCGTAGAGCTGCGCCACCACCTGGTCGGCGGCAGCGCGGTCACCCAGCCGGGCGGCCTGCAGCAGTTGGGTGATGTCGGGCATCACCTCACTCTAGCGGCTGTTGGCGCCGGCCATCAGCGATGGCGAACACGGCCGCCCCTGGCGATCAAAAAAATTCTGACGCCATGTCGGGTTTGCCGGCCGGCCTGCGTTTTGACAAATGAGGGCCGCGCTTCGCGAACCGCCGGGGAGGCCGGCGTTGGATCGGAAGGCGGGACGCGGGCCGGCCCTCACCCACTGCCGCATCGTTCAAGGAGTCCTCCATGTCCCAGCCCCAACGGCTCGCCGACCCGACGCCGCCGGAGCTTCGCCCAGCTCCCCAAGCCGACGTCCCCCGCGTCGGGACGCTGGAGGCCGTGGGCCTGCAGCTGTCGCGCCACGTGGCGCGCTCGCGCCGGCAGGGCAGCCGGCTGACGGTCATCTGGATCGAGGCGGCGCTGCATGCGCGCCGCGGAGCCCCATGGCCGGACGGTGCGCGCGAGGCCTTGATGCAGGCGCTGAGCCGGCGGCTGCGCAACCGGGTGCGCGGCAGCGACGAGGTGCTGCAGGTCGGCGACGACAGCTTTGCGGTGGTGCTGCCACTGGCCGGCGTGGCGGAAGCGGTGCTGATCGAAGAGCGGCTGCAGCAGGCATTGCGCGGCAGCTACGGCGTGGACGGCATGCTGATGCAGTCGGCGCTGCACATGGGCTCGGCGACCTTCCCGGACGTCGGCCGCAGCGGGTTGGAGTTGGCGGCGCTCGCGCGCCACAACTGCCTCGCCGCCCACGCCGCAGTGCGGCTCGTGCCGGCCTAGACCTCCAGCCACTCCTTGCGGATGTAGGCGTTGCCGCGCAGCTCCGCCGGCGTGCCTTCGAAGACGATGCGGCCGTGGCCCATCACGTAGCAGCGCTCGGAAATCTCCAGCGCGATGGCGAGCTTCTGCTCGACCAGCAGCACCGCGATACCGCGACGCTGGAGTTCCTTCAGGTACTCGGCCACCAGTTCGACGATCTTCGGCGCCAGCCCTTCGGTGGGCTCGTCGATCATGATGAGGTCGGGGTCGCCCATCAGCGTGCGGCAGAGCGTGAGCATCTGTTGCTCACCGCCGGACAGCACGCCCGCCTCGGTGTGCTGGCGCTCCTTGAGCCGCGGGAACATCTTGTACATGTCGTCGAAGCCCCAGCGCGCGCTTTTCCCTTTGCCGTTCGCGCCGCTTTTCTGCCCCAGCAGCAGGTTCTGGTGCACCGTCAGCTTGGGGAAGATGTCGCGGTTCTCGGGGACGTAGCCCAGGCCCATGTGGGCGATCTCGTACGCCTTGCGGCCGACGAGTTCGACGTCGCCAAACTTGACCGAGCCCTTGGCATCGACCTGGCCCATGATGGTCTTGACCATCGTCGAGCGGCCGGCACCGTTGCGGCCCAGCAGGCTGACGATCTCGCCCGGGTTGACCTGCAGGCTCACGCCGTGCAGCACATGGCTCTTGCCGTAGAAGGCGTGGACGTTGTCCAGCTGGAGGATGCGTCCGTTGCTCATGCTGCCGCCGATGCTGCTTGTTGATCGGCCAGCACCGAACCGAGGTAGGCCTCCTGCACGCGCGCGTTGGCGCGCACCGCCTCCGGCGTGTCGAACGCGATGACCTCGCCGTAGACCAGCACCGCGATCTTGTCGGCCAGGCCGAAGACGACGCCCATGTCGTGCTCCACGGTCAGCAGCGTCTTGCCGACGGTCACGTCGCGGATCAGCTGGATGAATCGCTTGGTCTCGCTCTTGCTCATGCCGGCGGTGGGTTCATCCAGCAGGATGCAGCTGGCGCCGCCGGCGAGGGTGATGCCGATCTCCAGCGCCCGCGCCTCGGCGTAGGTGAGGTTCATGGCCAGCACGTCCCGGCGTTTGTCGAGCTTGATCATTTCCAGGATCTGCTCGGCGCGGTCGTTGGCATCGTCCAGGTCGGCCAGGAACTTCCAGAACGCATAGCGGTGACCCAGGCTCCACAGCACGGCGCAGCGGATGTTCTCGAACACCGACAGCCGCGTGAACAGGTTGGAGACCTGGAAGCTGCGTGCCAGGCCCAGGCGGTTGATCTCGTACGGTTTCTTGCCGGCGATGCGCTGGCCATGCAGCAGGATCTCGCCCGTCGTCGGCGCGAAGCGGCCGCTGATCAGGTTGAACAGCGTGCTCTTGCCCGCGCCGTTGGGGCCGATGATGGCGACGCGCTCGCCGGCCTGCACGGCCAGGTTGGCGCCGCGGATGATCTCGCTCTTGCCGAAGCTCTTGCGCACGTCGCGCAGTTCGAGGGCGTAGGTGGTGCTCACAGGCTCTCCCTCCGCTTGATTTCCTTTTCGATGTCTTCCTGGATCGCGCCCCATTGATGGGCGTAGTGGCGGCGCGCCACCTCGAACAGGCCGATGCCGACCACCATCAGCCAGCCTGCGCCGAACCAGGCGTCCACGCCCGAACTGTTCAACGTCGCGCCCATGAAGCGCAGCTCGGGGCCGAGCGCCTCGTTGAGCTGGCGGTGGTAGAGCATCTCGATCATGGCCGCCGCGCCCACCAGCGCCGCAAGCGCGGCGCCGCCCAGCGCCAGGTACGACGTCCAGATGCGCCCCAGCTTGCCGAAGGCCGCCACGCGCAGGTTCATCAGGATCAGGCTGGCAAAGCCGCCCGGCGCGTACATGACCATGAAGAGGAAGACCAGGCCGAGATAGAGCAGCCACGCGCTGGTCAGCTCGGACAGAAGCACCAGGGCAATGACCATCAGCACGGCACCGATGATGGGGCCGAAGAAGAAGGTCGCGCCACCGAGGAAGGTGAACAGCAGGTAGGCACCCGAGCGCGAAGCGTGCAGCACCTCGCCGTTGACGATCTCGGTGTTGATGGCGCCCAGGCCGCCCGCGATGCCGGCGAAGAAGCCGGAGATCGTGAACGCCATGAAGCGCACCCAGTGCGTGTCGTAGCCGACGAACTCGACGCGCTCCGGGTTGTCGCGCACGGCGTTGAGCATGCGGCCCAGCGGCGTGCGCGTCAGCGCGAACATCGCGGCCGTGCAGATGAAGCAGTAGACGGCGACCAGGTAGTAGACCTGGATCTGCGGCCCGAAGGTGATGCCCATGACCGGCTTGCCGATGACGCGGTTGCTGGACACGCCGCCCTCGCCGCCGGAGAACTCCGGCAGCATCAGTGCCAGCGCGAACACCAGCTCGCCGATGCCCAGCGTGATCATCGCGAAAGGCGTGCCGGCCTTCTTCGTCGACACATAGCCGAGCAGGGCCGCGCAGACGAGGCCGGCGAAGCCGCCGACCAGCGGGATCAGGCTGACCGGCAGACCCAGCGTGCCGGCACCCGCCATGTTCAGCGCATGGATGGCCAGGAAGGCGCCCATGCCGCTGTAGACGGCGTGGCCGAAGCTCAGCATGCCGCCCTGGCCCAGCAGGATGTTGTAGGCCAGGCAGGCGATGACGCCGATGCCCATCTGCGTGAGCATGGTCTGCGCGAGGCCGCTGGTCCAGATGCGCGGCGCGACGAGCAGGATCAGCGCGAAGAAGCCCCAGACGATCCAGCGACCGACGTTGTAGGGCTTGAAATGAAAGTCCTTGGCCTTGCTCATGGGCTCAGTCCTCCCGCGTACCGAGGAGGCCCTTGGGCCGGAAGATCAGGATCAGCACCATCAGCAGGTAGGGCAGGATCTGTGCGACGTCCTTCAGCGCCAGGCGCAGCACCGGGTAGCCAGGCGTTTGTGGCGTCACGGTGAAGCCCAACGCCGTCAGCGCGGTGGCGAGCGAGCCGTCGATGGTCAGCGGCAGGGTCTGCAGCAGCCCGACCACCAGCGAGCCGACGAAGGCACCGGCCAGCGAGCCGATGCCGCCCACCACCACCACGACGAAGATGATGGCGCCGATGAAGGCGGCCATGTTGGGCTCGGTCACGAAGGTGATGCCGCCGATCACGCCAGCCAGGCCGGCCAGTGCGCAGCCGCTGCCGAACACCAGCATCAGCACGCGCGGCACGTTGTGTCCCAGCGCCTCGGCCATGTCGGGGTGGGTCAGCGAGGCCTGGATGACGAGGCCGACACGGGTGCGAGTCAGCAGCAGCCACAGCGCCACCAGCATCAGCAGCGCCACGACCATCATGAAGGCCTTGGTGAGCGGGAAGTTGGAGCAGGACGCCGCCGCGCAGATCTCGGGCGCCGCCTTGCCGAGCATCAGCGACATGCCCTGGACGGGGTGTGACACGATGGTGAAGGCCGAGCCCTGCAACTCGGGCGGTGGCGTGAACGGCACCGCGGTGCGGCCCCAGATGAGCTGCACCAGCTCCAGGATCACGTAGGACAGGCCGAAGGTGATCAACAGCTCGGGCACGTGGCCGAACTTGTGCACCCGACGCAGCGCCAGCCGCTCGAAGCCCGCCCCCATCAGCCCGACCGCCAGCGGCGCCAGCAGCAGCGCCGGCCAGAAGCCGACGACGCCGGTCAGCGTGTAGGCGACGTAGGCGCCCACCATGTAGAAGCTGGCGTGCGCGAAGTTCAGCACGCCCATCATGCTGAAGATCAGCGTCAGGCCCGAGCTCAGCATGAAGAGCAGCAGGCCGGACGACAGGCCGTTCAGCAGGTTGATGAAAACTTGATCCAAGACTGCCCCTTCGGAAACCGCGCTCCCGGCTGAGCCGGGTTGCGTCACGAGCGCGCCGAAGTCGGGTTCGGGACGCGCAGCCGTACACCCGTACGGCGAGCATCACGAGCCCGAGATCGGCTCGCGCAGCAGCAAGACGGCTTAGCCGGGCCGTTTCATTTGGCAGGAGGTGGGGGTCGACGACACATAGGTCTCGAACTGCTTCACCGGCGCCAGCGTCATGCCCGTCTTCTCGGGGCTGTACGGGTACTTAGCATCGGCCTTCTGCCAGACCGAGATGAACAGGGGCTGCTGCAGCTGGTGGTCGCTCTTTCGCATCGTCACGTCGCCGTTGAAGCTCTTGACCGTGAGGCCTTCCAGCGCAGCGGCGACCTTGACCGGATCGGTCGACTTGGCGTTGGCCATCGCCTGGCTCAGCATCGTGTAGATGTGCTGGATGCTCAGCGTGTACATGTCGTCGTTGAACTTCTTGTTGTACTCGTCGGCATTCTTCTGCGCCTCGCCGCCCATGTTGTAGTGGCTGTAGGCCACCTGGAACACCCGGCCCGCGCCGCCCGTGCCCAGCGCCGTCGGCGTGCCGGTGACGCCGGTGTAGTACGTGAAGAACTTGCCGTTGTAGCCAGCCTCGTTGGCGGCCTTGACGAGCAGCGCCAGGTCCGAGCCCCAGTTGCCGGTGATGACGGTGTCGGCGCCACTGGCCTTGATCTTGGCGACGTAGGGCGCGAAGTCGCGCACCTGGGCCAGCGGGTGCAGGTCCTCGCCGACGATCTGGATGTCCGGGCGCTTGCGGGCCAGCGTCTCCTTGGCGAACTTGGCGACCTGGTGGCCGTGGGCGTAGTTCTGGTTCAGCAGGAAGACCTTCTTGACGTCCGGCTGGTCCTTGATGAACGACGACATCGCTTCCATCTTCATCGACGTGTCGGCGTCGAAGCGGAAGTGCCAGTAGCTGCACTTGCTGTTGGTCAGGTCGGGGTCCACCGCCGAGTAGTTCAGGTAGAGGATTTCCTTGCCCGGGTTGCGCTCGTTGTGCTTTTGCACGGCGTCGGACAGCGCCAGCGCGACGCTGGAGCCGTTGCCTTGCATGATGTAGCGGATGCCCTGGTCGGCCGCGGCCTTGAGCAGGTTCAGCGACTCGGCCGGGCTGAGCTTGTTGTCGAAGGTGACGATCTCGAACTTCACGCCCGCCGGGTTGCTCTTGTTGAACTTCTCGCCGAGGAACTGGAAGGTCTTGACCTGGTTCTGGCCGACCGGTCCCATCAGGCCGGACAACGCGTCGATGTAGGCCAGCTTGACCGTCTCGCCCTTCTGGGCATGCGCGGCGCCGGCCGCGAGCGCGAGGGCCGCGGCGGCCGCCAGCGTGCGCATGGTGAAGCGGGCCGAATTGATGTCGAACATGCTTGTCTCCTGGGTTGTGGCTTTGTGTGGCGGAACTTAATGCAGCGAGGTCGCAATGACGTTGCGGGCTTACCCGCGACGTTCAGGCGCTGGGGAGCACATGATTCAGGAACTGCTCGCGCAGCTTGAGCTTCTGCACCTTGCCCGTGGCCGTGTGCGGGATCTCGGTGACGAAGGCGATGTCGTCGGGGATCTGCCATTTGGCGATGCGGCCCTCGTAGAAGGCCAGCAGCTCCTCGCGGGTGACGGCGGCGTCGGGCTTCTTCACGACGACCAGCAGCGGCCGCTCGTCCCATTTCGGGTGGCGCGCCGCGATGACGGCCGCCTCGTGCACGGCCGGGTGCGCCATCGCGATGTTCTCGAGGTCGATGGAGCTGATCCATTCGCCACCGGACTTGATGACGTCCTTGCTGCGGTCGGTGATCTGCATGAAGCCGTCGGCGTCGATGGTGGCCACGTCGCCGGTCGGGAACCAGCCTGGCTGCCCATCCACACTGACCAGCGGCGACTCGTCATGATTGAAGTACTGGGAGATGACCCAGTGGCCGCGCACCACCAGGTTGCCGGCGCTCTGCCCGTCCCACGGCAGCGAGCGGCCCTCGTCGTCGATGATGGCCATGTCGACGCCGTAGATGACGCGGCCCTGCTTCTCCAGCAGGCGCTGCTGCTGCTCTGCCGGCAGGTCGAGCTGGCGCGTGGTCAGCTTCGACAGCGTGCCCAGCGGCGACATCTCGGTCATGCCCCAGGCGTGGATGACCTCGATGCCGAAGTCCTGCTGCAGCGACTTCATCATGGCCGGCGGGCAGGCGGAGCCGCCGATGACGGTGCGCTTGAAGGTGGAGAACTTCAGGTTGTTGGCCTTGACGTAGTTCAGCAGGCCCAGCCACACCGTCGGCACACCGGCGCTGAAAGACACCTTCTCGCCCTCGAACAGCTCGTACAAGCTCCTGCCGTCCAGGTGCGGCCCGGGCAGCACCAGCTTGCAGCCGACGATGGCCGCGCTGTAGGGCAGGCCCCAGGCGTTGACGTGGAACATCGGCACGACTGGCAGGATGACGTCCCTGCCGGAGCAGTCCATCGCGTCCGGCAGCGCCGCGGCATAGCCGTGCAGCACCGTCGAGCGGTGGCTGTAGACGGCGCCCTTGGGGTGGCCCGTGGTGCCCGACGTGTAGCAGATGCTGGAAGCGGTGTTCTCGTCGAACTGCGGCCAAGCGTAGTCGCCGGTCTCGGCGTCCAGCAGGTCGTCGAAGCACAGCAGGTTCGGGATTGCGGAGCTGGCCGGCATGTGCGGCCGCGAGGTCATCAACACGAAGTGCTGCACCGTCTTCAGCAGCGGCGCGATCTTCTCGACCAGCGGCAGGAAGGTCGCGTCGAAACAGAGGATGCGGTCCGCCGCATCGTTCGCGATCCAGACGATCTGCTCGGGGAAGAGTCGCGGGTTGATGGTGTGGCACACCAGCGCCGAACCCGAGCTGCCGTAGTAGATCTCGAGGTGGCGGTGGCCATTCCAGGCCAGCGTCGCGATGCGGTCGCCCGGCTCCGCGCCCAGGCGCGCGAACGCCTGCGCGGCCTGGCGCGAACGGCGCGCCACCTCACGCCAGTTGCTGCGGTGCAGGTCTCCCTCGACCCGCTTGCTGACGATCTCGGTCTCGCCCGAATGCCGCTCGGCGTGCGTCAGCAGCGACGAGATCAGCAGCGGATCCGACATCATCCGGCCCATCAATGCCATGCCTGTCTCCTGGCTGTTTTATCGATTCAGTCTAGTCCGCGGTTACAGACGATGAACGTCACAACCGCGACCTTCGGACCCCGGGGAAACACGGGGAAATCAAAGGGCGGGCCTCGCTCACTAAACTGCCGTACACGCTGGCCTTGGCCGTCCGGCAGCCCGATACCCAACCTCGAAGTCTTCCGTTCATCATGAGTGAATCCAGCAAGACCTACCCCGTCCAGAAGACCGATGCCGAGTGGCGCGAGCAGCTCGACCCCATGCAATACCAGGTGGCCCGCCAGGCGGCGACCGAGCGCGCCTTCACCGGCAAGTACTGGGACCACTTCAAGGACGGCCGTTACAACTGCGTCGGCTGCGGCACGCCACTGTTCGAGTCGGGCACCAAGTTCGATGCCGGCTGCGGATGGCCAAGCTACTGGGCGCCGGTCAACAGTGAGGTCATCGAGCGCGTCGTCGATCGCAGCCACGGCATGGTGCGGGTGGAGGTGCGCTGCAACAAGTGCGGCAGCCACCTCGGCCATGTCTTCCCGGACGGCCCCGAGCCGACCGGTGAGCGTTACTGCATCAACTCGGCCGCCATCGATTTCGTGAAAGACAATCCCTGAACTCGGGACGGACTGCCCGAGCGGAGCGGGTCGCTCCGTCCTCGACTGATTCCACATGAAACTGCTGCTCGACTTCCTGCCGCTGATCCTGTTCTTCATCGCCTTCAAGGGCGCGGAAGGCAACCCGGACGCGGCGGCCGCCTTCGCCACCCAGCATTTCGGCTTCCTGGTCCAGGGCGGCGTGGTCGGCCCGAAGGAGGCGCCGGTGCTGCTCGCCACCGTCGTCGTCATGATCGCGACGCTGGCGCAGGCCGCCATCCTCAAGCTGCGCGGCAAGAAGATCGACCTGATGCTGTGGATCAGCCTCGGCCTCGTCGTCATCCTGGGCGGCGCGACGGTCTGGTTCCACAACGAGACCTTCATCAAGTGGAAGCCCACCGGGCTGTACTGGGCCATGGCACTGACGCTGTGGATTTCACAGGCGTGGTTCGGCAAGAACCTGATTCAAAAGATGCTCAGCGCCGAACTGCCGCTGCCCGACGCGATCTGGGTGAAGGTCAACCGCGCCTGGGTTCTGTTCTTCGCGGTCATGGGCGTCGCCAACCTCTACGTCGCCTACAACTTCTCGACCTCCGCCTGGGCCAACTTCAAGGTCTTCGGCGTCACCGGGCTCATGCTGCTGTTCACGCTCGCCCAGGGGCTGTACCTGAGCAAGCACCTGCCGCAGGAAGAGGACGGCAAATCATGATCGCGGCCGAGATCGAGGCGCGCCTGCGCGCCGAGCTGGCGCCGCTGGCGCTCGCCATCCGAGACGACAGCGCCCAGCACGCGGGCCATGCCGGGGCGCGGGAAGGCGGCCACTTTCATGTGGCTGTCGTGTCGGATCGCTTTACGGGCCTGCAAAGATTGGCCCGTCACCGCCTCGTTTATCATTGTTTGTCTGACCTGATGCAGCGCGGCATTCATGCGCTGACGATCGACGCCCGCACCCCGGGCGAGTCCGCGTCAGGTCAAGCGTGATCGAACCCGCGCGCCCATCCCCGGGGCGCGATTTTTTTAGCCTGATCCACACCCCCATCCCATGAAGAAGTTTGCGCTCGCCGCCGTCGTCGCGGCCACCATCTCGGCCCTGCTGCCGGCTGCCGCAATCGCGCAGAACGTCGCCACCGTCAACGGCAAGCCCGTGCCCAAGGCGCGCGTCGAGACGCTGATCCAGCAGGTCACCAAGAGCGGCCAGCAGCAGCGCTCTCCCGAGCTGGAAGCCCAGGTCAAGGATGAAGTCGTGCGCCGCGAGATCTTCATGCAGGAGGCCGAGAAGCGCGGCATCCCGCAGAGCGCCGAGTACAAGACCCAGATGGACATGGCCCGCCAGATGCTGCTCATCCGCGGCCTGATGGAAGACTTCCGCGCGAAGAACCCGGTCAGCGACGCCGACGCGCAGGCCGAGTACGACAAGTTCAAGGCCGCCAACACCGGCAACGAATACCGCGCCCGCCACATCCTGGTCGAGAAGGAAGAAGACGCCAAGGCCCTGATCGCCCAGATCAAGGGCGGCGCCAGCTTCGAGGAACTGGCCAAGAAGAACTCCAAGGACACCGGCTCGGCAGCCAACGGCGGCGACCTGGACTTCGCCAACCCCAACAACTTCGTGCCCGAGTTCAGCAAGGCCATGACCGCGCTGCAGAAGGGCGAGATGACGCAGGAGCCGGTGAAGAGCCAGTTCGGCTATCACATCATCAAGCTCGAAGACACGCGCCCCGCCACCTTCCCCGCCTTCGACGACGTCAAGGCCCAGATCAAGCAGCGCATCGAGCAGACCAAGGCCGCCGAGTACCAGGACAGCCTGATCAAGAAGGCCAAGACCGACTACACCTTCAGCAAGTAAGCCCCCGGCTGAACGAACAAGCCCGCCGATCGGCGGGCTTTTTGTTTTATGCAGCGAGGCGCCCGGCCTCGATGCGCAACTGCCGCTCGCAGCGCGTGGCGATCTCGCGGTCGTGCGTCACGAGTACGAGCGTGGTGCCGGCTTCGCGGTTCAGCTCGAACATCAGCGCCATCACCTGGGCGCCGGTGGCGAAGTCCAGGCTGCCGGTGGGCTCGTCGGCCAGCAGCAGCGCCGGGCGCTGCACGAAGGCACGGGCCAGCGCCACGCGCTGCTGCTCGCCGCCCGACAGCACGCGCGGATAGTGTGAGAGCCGCTCGCCCAGGCCGACGCGGGACAGCATGGCCGCGGCCTGCTCGCGCGCCTCGCGGTCGCCGCGCAGTTCCAGCGGCAGCATGACGTTCTCCAGCGCCGTCAGGTTGGGCAGCAGCTGGAAGCTCTGGAACACGAAACCCAGCTCGCGCGCGCGCACGGCGGCCCGCTCGTCCTCGTTCAGCGTGAACAGATCCTGACCGCGCAACTTGACGGTGCCGCTGCTCGGCACGTCCAGCCCGGCGAGGATGGCCAGCAGCGTGCTCTTGCCCGAACCCGAGGCGCCGACGATGGCCACCGACTCCTGCGCAGTCAGTGCAAAGCTGATGTCATGCAGAATCGTCAGCTCCCCGGTCGCGTCGCGCACGCGCTTGGTGATCTGATCAACTTGGACAAGGACTTCGGGCATGTCGGGACTGCGGCGGCGGGCAATGGTGGCGCACTGTAGCGTGGGGCTGCTGGCCGGCTGGACGTCAGGGTCGATGGCTGCGGCAGCGGTCGAGGCGCCGGTGATCCTCGTCGTCGGCGACAGCCTGTCGGCGGAATACGGCCTCAAGGCCGGCGCAGGCTGGGTGGCGCTGCTGCAGGCCAGGCTGACCGAGCAGAAGAAGCCTCACCGGGTCGTCAACGCCAGCATCAGCGGCGACACCACCTCGGGCGGGCGCAGCCGGCTGCCGGCCGCGCTGCGCACGCACAAGCCGGCCATCGTCATCCTGGAGCTGGGCGGCAACGATGCGCTGCGCGGCCTGCCGCTGGCCAGCACGCGCGACAACCTGCTCGCGATGGCCCGCGCGGCGCAGGCGGCCGGCGCCAAGGTCGTCATCGTCGGCATGCAGGTGCCGCCCAACTACGGCGCCAGCTACGGCCGCGAGTTCGAGGGCCTGTTCGCCGACGTGGCCCGGCAGGCCAAGGCCGGCCTCGTGCCCTTCCTGCTCAAGGGCGTGGCCGACCGGACGGATGCGCTCGACTGGTTCCAGCCCGACCGCATCCATCCGCTGGCCAAGGCGCATCCGCAGATGCTGGACAACGTCTGGCCGGCGCTGAAGCCGCTGCTTTAGCGCTCGGCCTGCTTGTCGTTGCGGTTGTCGCGCGGCGGGCCCTGGCGCACCGGCACGCCGTCCTGGCGGCCGCGCTGAGGGCCTTCGCTGCGCGGCGGGGCCTGAACCTGTGGTTGCGGCTGCGGTTGCGGCATCTGCATGCGCGGCGGCTCGGGCTGGCGCATCGGCATCTCGACGCGGCGCGGCTGCTCCATCACCGGCGGGCGCTCCGGCATCTGCACGGCGCGCGGCAGCTCGGGTGCCGGCTGCGGCATCACGCGGCGCGGCTCCTCGCGACGTTCTTCGCGGCGCTCTTCACGACGCTCCTCCCGCTGCGGTTGGCCGCGCCACGGCATGTTGTCGCCACCGGCGCGCGGCTGCTGGATGGCCGGCGCGACGGGCTGCACCTGCGGCTGGGCCAGGGCCGGCATCGCCGGCTGGGGCGCCGGCGCATCAGGGCTGCGATGAGCCTCACGGCGCGGCAGCTGGTTGTCGCTGCGCCACCCCAAGCCAGGCTCGCGTTCGCGTTCGCGGTCACGCTGGCGCGGCAGGCCGGCCTCCGGCTGGCGCACCGGCGCGGGGGGCAGCACCGCGGCCAGGTCGCCACGGCCCGGTGCCGTCGGCAGCGGGCGGTTCCAGCCCGGCTCGGGCCGGCGATCGGGGCCGCGCACGGGCAGCGGCTGGATGCCCGCGCCAGGCGCCGGCAGCGTGCTGACCGCGGCGGGCACGTCGCGATAGCGATGCGGGCGCTGCACGGTGACCGGGTCGCGCAGGTCGCGCGGGTCGTTGATGCGGCTGATATAGCGCGGGCTGTGGCGGTAGGACGGGCGGTAGACCTCGCGCGGTGCCAGCGGGTACCAGCCATAGCGCGGCGGTGCGGGCCGGCCGCCGATGCTGATGCCGACGCTGACCGAGCCGCCACCCACCCAGCCGACCAGCGCCGGCGCGTAGACGGGGCGGTGCATGTACGGCCCCGGCGCCCAGCACCAGCGCCCGCCCCAGCTGACCCAGCGGCCGTAGTGGAAGGGCGCGAAGCCCCAGGGGGCGTCGTCCACCCAGGTCCAGCCCCATTGGCGGGACCAGGCCCAGCGGCCGTAGCGGTAAGGCGCCCAGTCGTGAACGACCAGCGTGGTCGGCACCCAGACGGCGCCGTACTCGGCCGCGGTCTCCCAGCGGCCGTAGCGGTCCAGGTCTTCGGCGCCGGTCATCTCGGGCGAGACGTAGCGGGCCACGGGCCGGTCGCCCTCCTCGCGGCTTTCGGCCAGCACCCAGTCGCCGAACGCATCGCTGTACAGCGGTGAACGCTCGGCGCGCGGGCTGTCGGGCCACCACAGCTCGACCTGCTCGCCGGTGCCCAGCGACACGGGCGCGGCACCGCGCGCCCAGTCGAAGCGCATGCGGCCCTGCCAGACGTAGACCTTGCTGCCGCGGTCGAGCTGCTCGACGCGGTACAGGCCCTCGCGCTCGGGTTGGGCCGTGCCCTCGCGGGTGCGCAGCCGTGTCTCGGCGGCGTTCTCGGGCGAGCGCAGGCGCAGTGCCACGTCGCCACGGTCCAGTTGCAGCAGGGTCTGGCCTTCGTCGAGCTGGCTCAACTCCAGGTCGCTGCGCTCGTCGACCCAGATGGTGGTCGAGCCGGCGCGCAGGCTGATGCGGGCGCGCTCGTCGGTGCGCACGCGGTCGCCCTCGCCGACCGTCTGGTTGCGTGTCAGCCGCGTCCATTCGCGGGTGTCCTGGTCGAACAGCCAGGCATCGCCGACGACGTCGACCACGCGGGCGGCCCGGGTCGGCGGGTCGCGGTCGGCGTCCTGGGCCTTGGCGGCCGGCACCAGGGCGACCAGCAACGTCAGCGCCAGGATGCGCCAGCGGCGGCGGGTGAGGACGAGCTTGGATTCAGCGGATGCGGCCATGGCAAGGCTCCTTTGCGGCAAGCTAACGCACGGGCCACTGCCGCGGTGCACGGCGCTTACAAACTTTTCAATCGTCGGCGTCCGGGGCCAGCTCGGGGAACAGCACCGACGTGAAGCCGAACCGCGTGAAGTCGGTGACGCGCATGGGGTAGAGGATGCCGTCGAGGTGATCGCACTCATGCTGCACGACGCGGGCGTGGAAACCCTCGGCGACGCGGTCGATCGGCCGGCCGTCGGCATCGAAGCCGCAATAGCGGATGCGCTCGTCGCGCTCGACGACGCCGCGCAGGCCCGGCACCGACAGGCAGCCCTCCCAGCCCTCGCTGCGGCCGCCGTCCAGCACCTCGATCTGCGGGTTGATGAGCACGGTGGGCGGGACCGGCGGCGCGTCGGGGTAGCGCACGTTCTTGTCGTAGCCGAAGATGACCAGGCGCAGGTCCACGCCGATCTGCGGCGCGGCCAGGCCCGCACCGTTGGCGGCGGCCATGGTCTCGAACATGTCGGCGATCAGCGCCTTGAGTTCGGGCGTGCCGAACCGGGTGACCGGCTTGGCCACGCGCAGCAGGCGCGGGTCGCCCATCTTCAAAATCTCGTGCACCGCCACCGGGCCTCCTTCGGCTATCGTGACCGGCGATTCTAGGAAGCCCTTCTCCTCATGCTTGATTTCATCGAAGACCTCGGCGACGGCATCTACGCCATCGACACGGGCTTCCAGCGCCCACGCTTCGACGCCGCCTACCTGATGGTCGAGGGCGGCCGCGCCGCCTTCATCGACACCGGCACCAACCACGCCGTGCCGCGCCTGCTCGCGGCGCTGAACGCACTTGGCCTGGCGCCGGACGCGGTGGACTGGGTCATCCCGACGCATGTCCACCTCGACCATGCCGGCGGCGTGGGCCTGCTGATGCAGGCCCTGCCGCGCGCCCGGACGCTGGTGCATCCACGCGGCCTGCGCCACATGGTGGACCCGAAGGCGCTGTGGCTGGGCGCGCTGGCCGTCTACGGCGACGAAGAGATGCAGCGCAGCTACGGCAAGCTGGTGCCCGTGCCGGCCGAGCGCGCCGAGGCCACGCACGACGAGCAGGTGGTGCACCTCGCCGGCCGGCCGCTGCGCTTCATCGACAGCCCGGGGCATGCCAGGCACCACCACGCGATCTGGGACGCGCGCAGCCGCAGCTGGTTCACCGGGGACACCTTCGGCCTGTCCTACCGCGCCTTCGACGTGAACGGCCGCGCCTGGATCCTGCCGACCAGCACGCCGGTGCAGTTCGATCCCGAGGCCTTGCGCGCCACCGTCGCCCGCCTGCTGGCCACTGCGCCGGTGGCGATGCAGGTCACGCACTACGGCCGCGTCGGCGGCTCGGTCGAGGAAGTCCGCCGCCTGGCCGCGTTGATGCTGGCCCAGGTGGACGAGATGGTCGCCCTGGCCGAGTCGCTGCGCGACGCGCCGGGCCGGCACGAGAAGCTCAAGGCAGGCCTGCTGGACGGCTATCTCGCCCGCTTGCGCGCTCACGGCCACGCGGCCGGCGCGCAAGCTGCGGAGTGGCTGGCGCTGGACGCCACGCTGAACGCGCAGGGCCTGGAAGTGATGCTGGACCGCGCGGCCCGCTGACGGGGCGGAGCGCCCCGCCGCGGTGCATCGCTCCGCACCGCGGCTGTGCCACCCCGGCGTGGTGCAAGGTCCCCCGTGGGTGACGCCCGTTTCAGGCCAGGCATGGCTCTTGCGATGTAGGGGGTGAGGTGCCGTGCGCAAGCCGGCCCCGAGCTTCAAGAAGGCATCGCCAATGGTGGCGAATCTCATCCCCCGGCCCCGACCGAGCAGCCCGCTGCTTGCGGGGCTTTCTTATTGGTACTCGACGGACAGGCCACCCGGCCACGGCCGGCGACGCCTGTTTCGCTAGAACTGACCATGCACATCGTCCTCATCGGCCACGGAATGGTGGGCCAGAAATTCCTCGAATCCCTTGCCGAAGGCGCCAATGCCGCTGAGGTGCAGGTGACGGTGCTGTGCGAGGAGCCGCGGCCGGCCTATGACCGCGTGCACCTGTCCGAGTACTTCTCCGGCAAGTCGGCCGAGGACCTGTCGCTCGTGCCCGCCGGCTTCTTCGAGAAGACCGGCTTCCAGCTGCGGCTGGCCGCCAAGGCCGTGGCCATCGAGCGCCGCGACCACAGCATCACGCTGGCGGACGGCTCCGTCATCACCTACGACAAGCTGGTGCTGGCCACGGGCTCCTACCCGTTCGTGCCCGCCGTGCCGGGCCGCGACCGCCCGCACTGCCACGTCTACCGCACCATCGAAGACCTCGAAGGCATGAAGGCCAGCGGCGCGGTGTCCAAGACCGGCGTCGTCATCGGCGGCGGCCTGCTGGGCCTGGAATGCGCCAAGGCACTGCGTGACATGGGCCTGCAGACCCACGTCGTCGAGTTCGCGCCGCGCCTGATGGCCGTGCAGATCGACGAGACCGGCGGCCGCGTGCTGCGCGAGAAGATCGAGGCGCTGGGCGTCACCGTCCACACCAACCGCAACACCGTCGAGATCACCGATGGCGCGATGGCCCGCCACCGCCTCGTGTTCAACGACGGCACCTGGCTGGAGACCGACATGCTGGTGTTCTCCGCCGGCATCCGCCCGCGCGACGAGATCGCCCGCCAATGCGTGCTGGCCATCGGCCCGCGCGGCGGTGTCGTCATCGACGACCAGTGCCGCACCAGCGACCGCAACGTCTACGCCATCGGCGAGTGCGCAGCCTGGAACGAGCAGACCTACGGCCTCGTCGCCCCCGGCTACGAGATGGCCCGCGTCGCCGCCCGCCACATCGCGGGTGACGCCGGAGCGGCCTTCCCCGGCGCCGACCTGTCCACCAAGCTCAAGCTGATGGGCGTGGACGTGGCCAGCATCGGCGACGCGCATGGCAAGACGCCCAAGTGCCGCAGCTACCAATACGTCGACGAGCGCAAGCAGGTCTACAAGAAGATCGTCGTCAGCGAGGACGGCGAGAAGCTGCTCGGCGCCGTGCTGGTGGGCGACGCGGCCGAGTACGGCACGCTGCAGCAGATGCAGCTCAACGGCATCAAGCTGCCGGCCGACCCGGAGTTCCTGATCCTGCCCAGCAGCGACGGCAAGGCCAAAGTCGGCATCGGCCCGGACGCGCTGCCCGACAGCGCCCAGCTGTGCTCCTGCAACAACGTCACCAAGGGCCAGATCTGCGCCGCCGTCGGCGAGGGCTGCACCACCATCGGCGACATCAAGGCCTGCACGAAGGCCGGCGCCACCTGCGGCGGCTGCGTGCCCTTGGTCACACAGGTGATGAAGTTCGAGATGGCCAAGCGCGGCATGGCCGTCAACAACCACATCTGCGAGCACTTCCCGCATTCGCGCCAGGAGCTGTACCACCTGATCCGCGTCGGCGGCATCAAGACCTTCAGCGACCTGCTGGCCAAGCATGGCAAGGGCCTGGGCTGCGACATCTGCAAGCCGGCCGCCGCCAGCATCTTCGCGTCGTGCTGGAACGACTTCGTGCTCAAGCCCGAGCTGGCCGCGCTGCAGGACAGCAACGACTACTACCTCGGCAACATCCAGAAGGACGGCAGCTACTCCGTCGTGCCGCGCATGCCGGGCGGCGAGGTCACGCCCGACGGCCTCATCGCCGTGGGCCAGGTGGCCAAGAAATACGGCCTGTACACCAAGATCACCGGCGGCGCGCGTGTCGACATGTTCGGCGCCCGCGTCGAGCAGCTGCCCTTCATCTGGGAGGAGCTGATCGCCGCCGGGTTTGAATCCGGCCACGCCTACGGCAAGTCGCTGCGCACCGTGAAGAGCTGCGTGGGCAGCACCTGGTGCCGTTATGGCGTGGACGATTCGGTCGGTCTGGCCGTCGAGATCGAGAACCGCTACAAGGGCCTGCGCGCGCCGCACAAGATCAAGTTCGGCGTCTCCGGCTGCACGCGGGAATGCGCCGAGGCGCAGGGCAAGGACGTCGGCATCATCGCCACCGACAAGGGCTGGAACCTCTACGTCTGCGGCAACGGCGGCATGAAGCCACGCCACGCCGAGCTGATCGCCAGCGACCTGTCCAAGGCCGACCTGATCAAGTACATCGACCGCTTCCTGATGTTCTACGTGCGCACGGCCGACCGCCTGCAGCGCACCAGCACCTGGCGCGACAACCTCGAGGGCGGCCTGGACTACCTGAGGGACGTCGTCATCAACGACAGCCTCGGGCTGGGCGCCGAGCTGGAGTCGCAGATGCAGGCCGTCGTCGACACCTACCAGTGCGAGTGGAAGACCGCCGTCGAGACGCCTGAAGTGCGCCAGCGCTTCCGCTCCTTCGTCAACAGCGACAAGAGCGACGAACACATCATCTTCGTGGAAGAGCGTGGCCAGATCCGCCCCGCGCGCCCGGAAGAGCGCGCCGAGGAAACCGAAGCACAACCCGCCTGAGCCTGACCCTGCAACCAAGGAGTACCGCATGAGCCAGACCTTCACCCCCATCTGCAGCGTCGACCAGATCCTGCCCAACACCGGTGTCGCCGCGCTGGTGGACGGCCGCCACGTGGCCGTGTTCCGCGTCGGAGAGAGCAGCTTCCACGCCATCGACAACATCGACCCGCGCTCGGGCGCCAGCGTGCTGTCGCGCGGCCTGGTGGGCAACCTGGGCGAGCGCATCGTCGTCGCCTCGCCGCTCTACAAGAACCACTTCGACCTCAGCACCGGCGAATGCCTGGAGGCGCCCGAGCAATCGGTGCGCGCCCACGCCGTGCAGGTGCAGGACGGCCGCGTGCTTGTCGCACTGAGCTGATCCGCCCCAAACCGCCAAAGAGAGACAAACATGGCCTACGTCGTCCCCACCGAATTCGTCACCAAGATGGTGGATTCGGGTGAATCCAAGCTGCTGATGTCCACCCGCGACACGCTGATCCGCTCCTACATGGCCGGGGCCATCCTGGCACTGGCGGCGGCCTTCGCGGTCACCGTCACCGTCAACACCGGCAACGCCCTGGTCGGCGCGATGCTGTTCCCGGTCGGCTTCATCCTGCTGTACCTGATGGGCTTCGACCTGCTGACCGGCGTGTTCACGCTGGTGCCGCTGGCCGTGCTCGACAAGCGGCCCGGCGCCACCTGGGGCGGCGTGTTCCGCAACTGGACGCTGGTGTTCTTCGGCAACTTCGCCGGCGCGCTGACGGTGGCGGTCTTCATGGCCATCATCTTCACGTTCGGCTTCAGCGAGGCACCCAATGCCGTCGGCCAGAAGATCGGCCACATCGGCGAGGGCCGCACGGTCGGCTACGCCGCCCACGGCGCGGCCGGCATGCTGACCCTGTTCGTGCGCGGCGTGCTGTGCAACTGGATGGTGTCCACCGGCGTCGTCGCGGCGATGATGTCCACCTCGGTGTCGGGCAAGGCCATCGGCATGTGGATGCCGGTCATGGTGTTCTTCTACATGGGCTTCGAGCACAGCATCGTCAACATGTTCCTGTTCCCGTCGGGCCTGATGCTCGGTGGCCAGTTCACCCTGATGGATTACCTGATCTGGAACGAGATCCCCACCGTCGTCGGCAACCTCGTCGGCGGCCTGACCTTCGTCGGTCTGTCGCTGTACTCGACGCACTACAAGACCGCACCGAAACGTGTGATCGTGTGAGCCCCTCGTCCGGTCGCGCCCCGCCGAACGCGGGCGTGCCCAGCTGCGGGCCGGCTTGGGACCGCCCGGCGCTCTGCCCGCAGCTCGGTGGAGCAAGGCCATGACGCTGAAGCTGAACGTCGGCCAGCACTCGGAGGCCGGCCTCAAGCCGCTGAACCAGGACTTCCACGGCGTCGCCCAGCCGACCGACGCTCAAGCCCGCTCCCGCGGCATCGCGCTGGCGATCGCCGACGGCATCAGCAGCAGCCCCGTCAGCCAGGTCGCCAGCGCCGCCGCCGTGCGCGGCTTCCTGGAGGACTACTACGGCACCTCCGAGGCCTGGACGGTGCGCCGCGCCGCCCAATGCGTGCTGGCCGCCACCAACGCCTGGCTGCATGCCGAAAGCCAGCGCGGCGAAGGCCGCTTCGACAAGGACCGCGGCCACGTCTGCACCTTCAGCGCCCTCGTCTTCAAGGGTCGCGAGGTGCACCTGCTGCACGTCGGCGACACGCGCGTCTACCGCGTGCACCCGGGCGCGCTGGAGCAGTTGAGCCAGGACCACCGCGTGCGGCTCTACGGCGGCCAGACCTACCTGGGCCGCGCGTTGGGCGTCACCGCCCATCTGGACATCGACCACGCCAGTTGGCCCACCGAGGTCGGCGAGACCTTCCTGCTGGCCACCGACGGCGCCTACGAGCACCTGGACGCCGCCGCCGTGCAGCAGGCGCTCGCCCGGCACGGCCCCGACATGCAGGCCGCCGCCGAAGCGCTGGTGGCCGCGGCGCTGGCACGTGGCAGCGCGGACAACGTGACGGTCATGCTGGCGCGCGTCGCGTCGCTGCCCGCGCAGATCGCGCCGCCGGTCAATCGCGAGGACCTGCGCCTGCCCCCGCGCCTGTCGCCCCGCCAGGAATTCGAAGGCTACCGGGTCGTGCGCGAACTGCAGCAGACGGCGCGCAGCCAGGTGGTGCTGGCCGTGGACGCGGACGGACGCGAATGGGCGCTCAAGCTGCCCACGGCCGAGCTGGCCGGCAACGGGCGCGAGCTGGACCGCTTCGCCACCGAGGAATGGGTCGCCCGGCGCATCGACAGCCCGCACGTCATCAAGGCCGCGCCGCCCGAGCGCAAGCGCGAGCACCTCTTCACCGCCGTCGAGTTCATCCACGGCCAGACGCTGGCGCAGTGGATGACCGACCACCCCAAACCCGGGCTGGACGAAGTGCGCGGCATCGCCGACCAGATCGCCCGCGGCCTGCAGGCCTTGCATCGCAAGGAAATGCTGCACCAGGACCTGCGGCCCGAGAACCTGATGATCGACCGCCAGGGCACGGTCATCCTGATCGACCTGGCCTCGGCCCATGTGGCCGGCCTGAGCGAAGGCCTGGGCGACGCGCGCGCGCTGGAGTTGGCCGGCACGCTGCAGTACACGGCGCCGGAGTACTTCACCGGCGAAGGCGGCTCACCGGTGGCCGAGCTGTTCTCGCTGGCCGTGCTGGTCTACCAGATGCTGACGGGCGCCCTGCCCTACGGCCTGCAGGTGCCCCAGGTGCGCGGCGCGCGCGACCTGCACAAGCTGCAATACGTGCCGCTGCGCACGCGAAGGCCGGATTTGCCCGAATGGCTGGACCGCGTACTGCGCAAGGCCTTGCAGCCGCAGGCGGCGCGGCGGCAGCAGGCGCTGTCGGAGTTTGTGCACGACCTGCATGCGCCGGGGCCGGAGTTCATGACGCGGGACCGCACGCCACTGCAACAGCGGCATCCGCTGCTTTTCTGGCGGGGGTTGACGTTGGTGTTTGGGTTGGCGACGGTGGTGCTGCTGGCAATGCGTGTCAGCGGACACTGATGCCCTTGCGCACCACGTCAGCGAGCACTCGACAATCGTTCGACGACACCCTCAGATCAACACTTGAGCTGGTCGCTGTTCTACGGACCTTGGCCGAACGGATGCCAACGACGTGCGCCGAACTGGTGGAGCTGGATGGAGCAGCAAGGCCTGGCGGGCTCAGGCTTCACACGTCCAAACCCAACTCCTGAATCTTCCGCGTGATCGTGTTCCGCCCGATGCCGAGCTTCTGCGCGGCCTCGATGCGGCGGCCGCGGGTGATGTCGAGCGCGGTCAGGATGAGCTGGGCCTCGAAGCGCTTGGTCAGCGCGTCCCACACATCCGGTTCGCCGGCCAGCAGGCGGGCGCGGGCGTCTGCGGCCATGTCGGCCAGCCAGCCTTCGCCGCTGCTGGTGCTGGCCGGCGCGGCCGCGGGCAACGGCGCAGCGATGGCGAGCGGCGCGGGCGCCGCGCTCGTCATGGCCGTCGCCGACGGCGCCGCCACATAGCCGGGCTGCAACTCGTCCGGCAGGTCCTTGGGCTCGACGACCTGGCTGGGCGCCATGACGCTGAGCCAATGGCAGATGTTCTCCAGCTGGCGCACGTTGCCGGGAAAGTCGAAGGCCGTCAGCACGGTCAATGCGGCATCGGACAGGCGCTTGGGCTCGACGCCCAGCTCAGTCGCGCTGCGCTGCAGGAAGTGACGGGCCAGCGAGGCGATGTCCTCGCGGCGCTCGCGCAGCGGCGGCAGGCGCAGGCGGATGACGTTGAGGCGGTGGAACAAGTCCTCGCGGAACACGCCCTGGCGCACGCGCTCTTCCAGGTTCTGGTGGGTGGCGGCGATGACGCGCACGTTGCTGCGCATCGGGCTGTGGCCGCCGACGCGGTAGAACTGGCCGTCGGACAGCACGCGCAGCAGCCGGGTCTGCAGCTCGAAGGGCATGTCGCCGATTTCGTCTAGGAAGAGCGTGCCGCCGTCGGCCTGCTCGAAGCGGCCACGCCTTGACGCCTGCGCGCCGGTGAAGGCGCCGCGCTCATGGCCGAAGAGCTCGCTCTCCAGCAGGTCCTTCGGGATGGCCGCGGTGTTGATGGCGACAAAGGGGCCTTCGCCGCGCGGGCTGTGCTTGTGCAGTGCGCGGGCCACCAACTCCTTGCCCGAGCCGCTTTCGCCCGTGATCATCACGGTGACATTGCTCTGCGATAACCGGCCAATCGCACGGAATACGTCCTGCATGGCGGGCGCCTGGCCGAGCATCTCGGGCACTTGCGCGGCGGCTTCCTGCTCGCCGGCCTCGCGCTGGCTTTCCTCCTGCGCGCGGCGGATGAGTTCCACGGCACGCGGCAGGTCGAAGGGCTTGGGCAGGTATTCGAAGGCGCCGCCCTGGAAGGCCGACACCGCGCTGTCGAGGTCGGAGTAGGCCGTCATGATGATGACCGGCAGCGCAGGCAGTCGCGCCTTGACCTTGGCCAGCAGTTCGAGGCCCGAGCCGCCGGGCATGCGGATGTCGGAGACCAGCACCTGCGGCGAGTCGTCGTCGAGCGCGGCGAGCATGTCGCGCGCATTGCTGAAGCTGCGCACCGGCAGGCCCTCGCGGGCGAGGGCCTTCTCCAGCACGAAGCGGATGGAGTGGTCGTCGTCTACTACCCAGATCGATTTCATTCGGTTCCTTGAACCACCCTAGGCTTCGTGGGCTCAGGGCAAGGGCAATGTGATTCGGAAGTTCGTCAGCCCCGGCTCGCTCTCGCAATCGATCATGCCCTGGTGCTGTTGGGCGATCGTCTGCGCGAGCGTGAGCCCGAGTCCCGAGCCGCCTTCCCGCCCCGAGACGAGGGGAAAGAAGATGCGGTCCCGGATCTCGGCGGGGACGCCGGGACCGTTGTCCTCGATATGCAATTCCAGTGCCAAGCGCCAGCGCTGCTTGCCGATGGTCACCTGCCGGGCAACGCGGGTGCGCAGCACGATCTGCGCATCGCCGGCAGGGATGCGCAAACTCAACGCCTGAGCGGCGTTCTGCACGATGTTCAACACCATCTGGATCAGTTGCTCGCGATCGCCGCGGAAGTCGGGCAGCGACGTGTCGTAATCGCGCGGGATGGACAGGCCCTTGGGATATTCGATGAGCACCAGCGCGCGCACGCGTTCGCAGATCTCGTGGATGTTGACGTCGCCGACGACCTGGGCGCGGCGGTGCGGCGCGAGCAGCCGGTCGACGAGGCTCTGCAGCCGGTCGACCTCGTGGACGATGACCTGGGTGTATTCGGTCAGCTCGGCGCCGCCCTCCTCGCCCTGCAGCTCCAGCGCCAGCAATTGCGCCGCGCCGCGGATGCCGCCGAGCGGGTTCTTGATCTCGTGGGCGAGGTTGCGGGTCAGTTCTTTCGTGGCCTGCACCTGGTCGAGGTTGCGCTCGTCGCGGTCCTGCCGGGCTTGCTGGGCGATCTCGATCAACTCGACCAGCACGCGCGGTGCGCCGTCGTCGCCGGCATCCATCTGCGACACGATGGCATGCACCGGCAGGCCGTCCTCGTGTGCCCAGGCGCCGCGGCGCAACGAGGCGTCGAAGCGGCTGGTGGAATAGTGGTTGGCAGCCACGCCGGCCAGCGTCTCGGTCAGGCGCTGCGGGTCGTCGAACCAGTCGGGGAGCTGGGCCTTCTGCACCGCGCGGCGCGACAGCCGCATGACGTTCTCGAAGGCGGCATTGGCGAACAGGCATTCACCATCGGCACTGACGACGACCACCATGGTCGCCAGCAGATCCAGGCCGGCGAACTCGGCCGGCAACAGGGGGGTTTCAGTCATGGGGCGCCGAGGCGCCCGGCGCCTCAAGAGGGAAGTTTGGCGATCTCGCGCCTGAGGGCCTGCACGTCGGCCTCGTAGCGGGCGATGTTGTCTTTGAGCTCGGCCATGCGGTCGAGGTACTTCTGGTAATTGCGCTCGTCACCGCGCCGCTCGCCCTGGCCGTTGTTGAACTCCTTCTGCGCAGTGGCAAGGCGTTCCTCGGCCGTGCGCAGTTCGGTCTGCAGCACGCGGCGGCGCTCGTCGTCGCGAACGCGCTGTTGGCCCGCATCGACGCGGCTGTCAGCACCGCGCGATCCGTCCGCGGCCGGCGCGGCGTTGGCCGCCGGTGCGCGCGGCTTGGCCGTTTGCACGACGGTGATGGGCGTGCCTTCGATGGTGCGGCAGCCCTTGTCGCTCGCCTCCTTGGCGGAGAGTGCGTCGGTGTACAGCACCGGCGGGCCGGGGCAGCGGTAGACCGTGCCCTGGGCCTGAGCACCCAGGCTCGCAAGCACGAGCAACGGAGCCAGCAGTCGATTCAGCATGGCGGCATTGTGGATCAGACGCGGGCATAAAAAAGGGGCCGCGCGGGCGGCCCCTGTCCGTGGACAAGGCAGCAGCGTTGAAGCTGCCGCGCTTGCACGAGGCAGCGCGGGGGCTGCCCATGACGATCACAGTGCGTAGTACATGTCGAACTCGACCGGGTGGGTCGCCATGCGGAAGCGCGTCACTTCCTGCATCTTCAGGTCGATGTAGGCATCGATGTAGCTGTCCGTGAACACGCCACCCTTGGTCAGGAAGGCGCGGTCCTTGTCCAGATACTCCAGGGCCTGGTCGAGGCTGTGGCAGACGGTCGGGATCTTCGCGTCTTCTTCCGGCGGCAGGTGGTACAGGTCCTTCGTCGCGGCTTCGCCCGGATGGATCTTGTTCTCCACGCCGTCCAGGCCGGCCATCAGCAGCGCGCTGAAGGCGAGGTAGGGGTTGGCGGAAGGATCGGGGAAGCGCGCTTCGATGCGGCGGCCCTTGGGGTTGCCGACGTACGGGATGCGGATCGAGGCCGAGCGGTTCTTGGCCGAGTAGGCCAGCTTCACGGGGGCTTCGAAGCCGGGCACCAGACGCTTGTACGAGTTGGTGCCGGGGTTGGTGATGGCGTTCAGCGCACGGGCGTGCTTGATGATGCCGCCGATGTAGTACAGCGCGAACTCGCTCAGGCCGGCATAGCCGTCACCGGCGAACAGGTTCTTGCCGTCCTTCCAGACGGACTGGTGAACGTGCATGCCGGAGCCGTTGTCGCCGACCAGCGGCTTGGGCATGAAGGTCGCGGTCTTGCCGTAGGCGTGGGCGACGTTCTGGATGATGTACTTCTGCAGTTGCAGCCAGTCGGCGCGCTGGACCAGCGAGCTGAACTTGGTGCCGATTTCCATCTGGCCGGCGTTCGCCACTTCGTGGTGATGCACTTCGACCGGGATGCCCATCTGCTCGAGGATCAGGCACATCTCCGAGCGCATGTCCTGGCCGCTGTCGACCGGGGGCACGGGGAAGTAGCCGCCCTTGACGGTGGGACGGTAGCCGCTGTTGCCGTGCTCGTATTCCTTGGAGGAGTTCCAGGCACCTTCCTCGGACTCGATCTTGAAGAACGAGCCGGACATTTCATTGCCCCAGCGCACGCTGTCGAAGATGAAGAACTCGGGTTCCGGGCCGAAGTAGGCGGTGTCGCCCAGGCCGGAGGCCTTGAGATAAGCCTCGGCGCGCTTGGCGAGCGAACGCGGGTCGCGCTCATAGGCCTTGCCGTCGGCGGGGTCGACCACGTCGCACGACAGGATCAGCGTCGGCTCTTCGAAGAAGGGGTCGATGTTGGCCGTGTTGGGATCGGGCATGAGCAGCATGTCCGAAGCCTCGATGCCCTTCCAGCCGGCGATCGAGGAACCGTCGAAGGCGTGACCCGACGTGAACTTGTCTTCATCGAAATGGGAGACCGGCACGGTGACGTGCTGCTCCTTGCCACGGGTATCGGTGAAGCGGAAGTCGACGAACTTGACTTCGTTTTCCTTGACGATGCTCATCACATCGGCGACGGTCTTGGCCATCAAAAGCTCCTAGCGGGATCGGGACAGAGGTGGATGCCGCCGCCGACGCACACGCGCCTGCGGCCACGGGGGGATTCAAAGCAGTTTGCATGCCAGATGCACCGACATGGGTTGCCAGCGGCAGCGCGGGGCATTATGTGGCGCCACCCGTTACGGCGCGAGAACTATCGCACCAGCTCAGTGCTGATGCTTGCACCAAACTGGATCACGCCCCGTTTCAGAGCATCGTAGGCAGGCGCGAGCGCATCCGTGTCGCCCTTCACGCCAAGTTCGATGCAGCGGCCCCATTGCGGGTGGTCGACACTCGGCAGGCTGAACACCTTGACGCCAGGGAAGTCCGCCTCGATGGCTTCCATCAGCGGCGTGAGGCTCGCCTCCATCGCGCCCTGGACGATCAGCGAGCGCTCGACGACCTCGATGCGACGGTGCAGCTGCGGGAAACGGTCCAGCACCCAGGCCATCATCGGATGGGCCATGACCGGGAACCCGGGCACGAAGTGGACGTTGCCGACGAAGAAACCGGGGATCTTGTTGTAGGGGTTGGGGATGATGCCCGCCCCTTCGGGGAAAACGCCCATCTCGAAGCGGCTCAGCGTGTCCGGGTGGTCCGGGTCGGCCGTCGTGCCCTGCTCGACGGCCATCTTCAGCACGCGCTCCCAGATCAGCTCGCGCGCTTGCGGGTGCAGGGCCAGCGGCCGGCCCAGCGCTGCGGCGGCGGACTGGCGCGTGTGGTCGTCCGGCGTGGCGCCGATGCCGCCGCAGCTGACGACCAGGTCGCCGCTGGCGAAGGCCTCGCGCAGCCTGGCCGTCAGCCGCTCGCGGTCGTCGGCCAGGTACTGCGCCCAGCTGAGCTGCATGCCGCGCTCGGCCAACAGCGCGATGAACTTGGCCAGGTGCGAGTCCTGGCGTTTGCCGGACAGGATCTCGTCGCCAATGATGATCAGTCCCACTTGCATGCGTTCAACTCTCGATCAGGACAGCAGACTCGGCCACCGGCTCCGCGGCCCGCCGCGCCTGCAAAGCCGCGAGCGCGTAATGGGTGAACCAGGCGGTGGAGAAGGCGAACACCAGCGTGTACAGCCAGATCGCCAGCAGCACGACGAAGGGCGCGAAGATCACGGCCGTGACACCGGACACGGCCCAGATCAGCGACGGCACCGCGCCCAGGTAGCCGCACAGGACGCCCATCACGAGCATGGGCATGCGGTGCTCGCGCAGCAGCGCACGGCGCTCCTCGCCCGACGCATGCTCGGCCAGCACATCAAAGCCGAACACGCGGTAGGTCAGCCAGCCCCAGATCAGCGGCGGCAGCACCATCACCAGCGGCGGGATCAGCCACAGCGGCATAGACAGCACGATGAGCACCAGCGCCAGCAGCGTCGCGCCGAGGGACGCCGCAGCGCTCTGCAGCAGCGTGCCGCCGCGCTTTTTCTCCAGCAGCGGGAAGCGCCGCTCGGCCACCAGCCGCACGATGGCCGGCGTCATCAGCAAGGCCACCAGCAGCAGGCTCAGCAGGATGACGACCGGCAACACGCCGGCCAGCACGACAATCGCGGCCAGCGCGCTGCGGAAGGACTGCAGGCCCAGGGAGTCCAGCCAGCGCAGCAGGCTGTCGATCAGCAGCCAGTTCTCCAGCGTGGCGCGCACGCCGGCGATGGCCGCCTCCCAGAAGAAGAACATGAACGCGAACACCAGCACGCCGGAGATGACCAGCGGCAGCAGCGACAGCGCGATGACACGCGGGTGCAGGCAGTAGGCGACGGCGCGCCAGAAGGCATCGGGCAGGCCTTGCATCAGGCAGTCCTTCGGAACGAAGAGAAGAGCCGCGCCAGCCCCAGCCATTGCTGGCGCCAGAAGCCGCTGCCGTAGTCGCGCGCGCCTTCATCGGCAAGCTGGTCGCGCACACCAGTGGCGTCGAAGCGGGGCTCAAAGTTGCTGGTGCGAAAGAGCAGGTCCCACACCGGCAGCAGCACGCCGAAGTTGTGGCCGCCCAACGTGCCGCGCCCGCCGGATTCGTGGCCGATGCCGATGCTGTGGTGCAGGCGGTGAAAGCGCGGGCTGACCAGCAGCCGCTCGCCGATCGAGCCGAAGCTGATGCGCGCGTTGGCATGCTGCAGGCTCTCGTGCAGCTGCGTGATGACGGTGATGGCGACGAACTGGCCCGGCTCCACGCCAATGAAGCGGGCCAGCAGCGCGAAGGCCGTGCCCAGCAGCACATCGTCCAGCAGGTGGTTGCGGTTGTCGCTCCACATCGTCATCTGGCGCTGGCTGTGGTGCAGGCTGTGCAGGGCCCACCACCAATTGAACTGGTGCTGGGCGCGGTGCAGCCAGTAGCCGACGAAGTCGAACACGACAAGGTAGAGCAGCAGGCTGACCCACGGGATGTCGGTCACGCCCGGCCAGACGCCGTCGAGCTGCCAGGTCGGCAGCCCGGCCATGCGCAGTTCGCTGGCCATGCCGTCCCACAGCGGGTCGATGCTGAAGAACATCGCCAGGCGCACGAGGCCGAGGCGGTGGATCAGCGTGTACACGACATCGTCACGGACGGCGGCGTGGTCGGTGATCGGTTCGACCGGCCAGCGCCGCTCCAGCACGTGGATGCCGATGAGGATGAAGACGATCTGCAGCACGCCGAGCAGCAGCCAGCCGGTCGCATCGAAGGCGTCTTCAAGCAGGTTGCCGAACCCCAGCCCGAAGACGATGGGCTGCACGACGTTCTCGTACAGCGCGAGCTGCACGCTGTCGAAGGTGTTGGAGATCCAGTCGATCACGGCTTCTTGGACGGGGGAGCAGACAACGGCGCAAACAACGGCGCGTAACGCGGATGATCGCGCAGCGGCGCGAAGCACAGGCCGCGCTGTTCCAGGCCGGTCATCAGCGGCTCCAGCACGGCCGGGGCCCAGGGGTCCTGGCGCTCCCAGATGCCGAGATGGGCCACGAGGATGTCGCCCGCCTTGATGTCGCGCAGCGCCTTCTCCAGCAGCTGGGCGTTGGGGTGGGCACCGCTGGGCAGCTCGTCGCCGAGGAAGCCGGCGCGCGCCCAGCCCACGTGCGCGAAGCCGCACGCCTTGGCGGCACTCAGCAGTGCGGGGGACGTGCGGCCCGCGGGCGCCCGAAAGATGGGGCCGAGCGGCTTGCCGGTCATGGCCGTGAAGCGCTCGCCGACCTTCTTCAGGCTGGCGCAGTACTGCTCGGCCGTCAGCTCGCGCACGACCGGCGGGTTCACGCCGGCCTGGGTGCGGAACTTGAAGCGCGTGACCTTGCCGTCCGCGTCGGGAAGGTCTTCCAGGAAGACGTCGTGGTCCCAGGTGTGCGAGCCGAAGTCATGCCCCTCGGCGACGCGCTCGCGCCACCACGGCGCCCAGGTGTCGTCGAGTGTCGTGCCGCCGGTCTGCGTGGGTTCGCTGGCCAGGAAGAAGGTCGCCTTGGCGTTGTGCTTCTTCAGCGTCTGCGCGATCAGCGGCGCAACGCCCATGTGGCCGGTGTCGAAGGTGAGGTAGACCGGCTTGTCGCAAGCCGGCTGCGCTGCGGCCGCTGTCGCGGCCAGCAGCAGGACGAGCGCTTTCATAGTCGGGGTTGGTGATCCAACGTCCAGATGCCGTGCGGCGACTTGCCGACCTTGACCTGACGCACGACCTTGCGCGTGACCGTGTCGATCTGCGTGAGCTTGCCGGCCCAGCGCGAGGTGACGAGCAGCGTGCGGCCGTCGGTCAGCAGCTCCATGTCGTCCGGGCCGGCCGGCGCGGGGAACTGGTCGACGACGGTCAGCGTGCCGAGGTCGATCTTGCTGATGGTGTTGGCGGCACGGTTGGAGACCAGCACATGGCGCTTGTCGCCCCAGGCGCGGAAGGAGTGGGCGCCGGCGCCGGTCGGGATGCGGCGCGCCAGCTTGGGCGAGGCGCCGCTGACATCCCAGGCCTCGACGAACTTGTCCCCCGTCAGGCCTACCAGCACGAACTTGTCGTCCGGCGTCAGGTAGATGTCGGCCGGCATCTTGCCGACCGGCGTCTTCCACTTGATGGCCTGGGTCGCGAGGTCGATGGCCAGCAGCTCGTCGCTGTCCTGCAGGCTGACGTAGAGCGTCGTGCTCTTGGTGTCGATGTTGAGGTGGCTGGGCGTCTTGGGCGCGGGGATGCGCTTGACCAACTGCAGCGGCTCGGCGGCGGCGCTGCCCTGCCAGCGGTAGAGGTCCACGCGGTCCAGCCGGTTGGAGGCGGTGATGAACCACTTCATGTCCGGCGAGAAGCGCAGGTGGTAGGGGTCGGAGATGCCGTGTACCACGCGCTGGACCTCGGCCGTGCGCGGGTCCACGAAGGTCAGGGAGTCGCCCAGCGCGTTGGCGACGATGAGGGACTTCTCATCGGGCGACAGGTAGAGGTGGTGCGGCTCCTTGCCGGTCGGGATGCGTTTGACGACCGTGAAGCTGGCCGGGTCGACGACGGCGATGTCGGCGTCCAGCGAATTCAGCACGAAGACCGGCGGACGCCCCGGGTGAGCCTGCTGGGCCTGGGCTCCCAGAGCCACCCAAAATCCCAACGCCATCGCCCAACTGCGCAACATCCGGCTCTCCAATGGAAAGGGCGGCACCTTGCCGCCCTGTGTTCCGAGTTTACCCGGGGGGTCCGTCCGGAACCCGCTGCGGGGGCGCCGATCGTCGACTCTGCCGCGGCTTGCGGCTTCGTTACTCGTTGTCGCCGCCGAGGATGCCGCCCAGGATGCCGGCGCCGGCAAAGCCGCCCAGCACCGAGCCCTCTTCACGACCGCCGCCGCCGGCCTGCGGCGCCGCCGCGAAGATGCGCGAGGCCAGGCGCGAGAACGGCAGGCTCTGCAGCCAGATCTCGCCCGGGCCGGTCAGCTTGGCCAGGAACAGGCCCTCGCCGCCGAACAGCGCCGTCTTGATCTTGCCGACGTACTGGATCTCGAAGTTCACGCCGGGCGTGTAGGCCACCACGCAGCCGGTGTCCACCAGCAACGTCTGGCCGGGCTGCAGCGTGCGCCGCACGACGGTGCCCCCGGCATGCACGAAGGCCAGGCCGTCGCCTTCGAGCTTCTGCATGATGAAGCCCTCGCCGCCGAAGAAGCCGGTCGACAGCTTCTGCTGGATGGCGATGCCCAGCGACACGCCGCGTGCGGCGCACAGGAAGGCGTCCTTCTGGCAGATCAGCGTGCCGCCCAGCTGGCGCAGGTCCATCGGCAGGATCTTGCCCGGGTAGGGCGCGGCGAAGGCCACGCGCTGCTTGCCCGCGCCGTTGTTCGTGTAGACGGTCGTGAACAGCGACTCGCCGGTGATCAGCCGCTTGCCGGCGCCCAGCAACTTGCCGAAGAAGCCGCCACCCTGGCTCGCCGAGCCGTCGCCGAACACCGTGTCCATGGCGATGCCGGCGTCCATGAACATCATCGAACCGGCCTCGCCGATGGCTGCTTCGCCGGGGTCCAGCTCGACCTCGACGAACTGCATCTCAGCACCCTTGATCTCGTAATCGACTACATCCATCGCCATTTCGGCTCTCCACGCTGAAAAAAACCGGCCGCATGATAGCCATGGGCTCACAGCAACTCTTCTATTTCTCTATTGACAGAAATTTCAGGCGGCGTACGCTTCGAGCCATGGAACTCACCGACATCAGCCGCCGCTTCATCGTCCACTGGGGCGAGATGGGCTCCAACTGGGGCGTCAACCGGAGCGTCGCCCAGATCCACGCGCTGCTGTTCGCGCACGGCCAGCCGCTGCACGCCGAGGACATTGCCGACACGCTGGTGCTGGCCCGCTCCAACGTCAGCAACAGCTTGAAGGAGCTGATGAACTGGCGGCTCATCCGCGTGACGCACCTGCTGGGCGACCGGCGCGACTACTACGAGACCTCGGGCGACGTCTGGGAGCTGTTTCGCATCATCGTGCGCGAGCGCAAGGAGCGCGAGTTCGACCCGACCGTGGCCTTGCTGCGGGAGCTGGCTGTCGATCCCGCGCTGGAAAAGGAGTCCCCCGCCATGCAGGACCGGCTGCGCAGCACGCTGGACTTCATGCAGACGCTGGGCAGCTGGAGCGACGAGATGCTGCGCTTGTCGCCCGCTACGCTGGAGAAGATCCTGCGCCTGGGCGCTCAGGTGCAGCGCTTCGTGCGGCCGGGTGAAGGCGCGGAGGCTCCCAGCGTCTTCCCCGTCAGCCCGCCCATCCCGCCCATGGGTTGACCCACCGCGAGGCTCTTGCGGGCCCTTTTTTTGACTTTTAATTTCTCTTTTGACAGAAATAACAGCCATGACTACCAACCCACCTGTTCATACGGTCTACTACGACGGCGCGTGCCCGCTGTGCCGCAGCGAGATGAGCACCCTGATGCGCGACAACCGGGCCGGGCAGCTGCGGTTCGTGGACATCTCGGTGCCGGGCTTCGACGCTGCCGCGCTGGGCGTGACCCAGGCGGCACTGATGGCGCGGCTGCATGTGCAGCGCCCCGACGGCGGCTGGCTCATCGGCGTGCCCGCCGTGCAGGCGGCGTATGCCGCCACCGGCCACCATCGCATCGCCGCGGCTTTGGCGCTGCCGCCCGTGGCCCGCCTGGCGCGCCCTGCCTACGACTGGCTGGCCACCCACCGCTACCGCCTGCCCCGCTGGCTGCTGAAGGCCGTGCACCTGCATGCCGGCAGCTGCGCGCCGGACGGCGCCTGCCGCACCCACTGATCCAACCCAGGAGAGCCTCATGTCGGAACTGAACTTCATCGTCACCCTCTTCATCGCCGTGCTGGGCCCGCTGCTGGCCATCGGCTATCTGAAGCCCATCCTGCTGGTGGTGCTGGACTCGCTGTGCGTGGAGCCGCTGCCAGGCAAGATCGGCGCGCACTTCTGGGTGCGCAGCGCCTGCGTGCTGGCCGTCGCCGGTGCGCTCGTGCTGGCGCTGAGCTTCGGCGAGTTCGACGGCAGCCTGATGCAAGCGCTGCGCCGCGCACTGTGGCTGGCGGCGGCTGGCAGCTTCGTCAGCATCGCGTTCATCACCAGCCGGGTCTGGGCGCCGGTGCAACGCCGCCTCAACGCGCAGCTCAACGGCGGCAGGGGCTGAGCCATGAAGATCCTCGTCATCGGCGCGGGCGGCTTCATCGGTGGCCACCTGTGCCGCGCGTTGGCCGACGCAGGCCACGAGGCGGTGCGCGCCGACCTGCGGCCCGTCACCGACTGGGACGCCCCCGCAGCCTGGCGGCCGCTGCTGGCCGGCGTGCAGGGCGTCGTCTACGCCGCCGGCTGCCTGCGCGACCAGGCGGGCGGCGTGGCCGACCTGCTGGACCTGTTGCACCATCGCGCCCCCGCCGCCTTGGCGGATGCCTGCGACGCCGAAGGCATCACGCGCCTTGTGCACGTGTCGGCGCTGTGCGGCGGCGTCAGCGCCTATGCGCGCAGCAAGCATGCCGGCGACGTGGCGCTGGCCGGCCGCGCCTGCATCGTGCGGCCCAGCCTGGTGGTCGGCGTGGGCGGCGCCAGCAGCCGCATGCTGGACCTGCTCGCGCGCCTGCCCTGGCTGCCACTGCCGGCCGAGGTGGCGCGTTGCCGGGTGCAACCCATCCGGGTCGAAGACCTGGCCGCCGGCATCGTCGCGGCACTGGTCTCGCCGCAGCCACCCGCCGCGTGGACGGCCGTCGGCCCCGAGGCGGCCCCGGTGGCCGAATGGGTCGCCCGCCGCCGCGCCGCCCGCGGCCGGCCCGCCGCCCGGCATGTCGAATTGCCGCGCGCGCTGACGCGCGCCTCTGCCCGGCTGGGTGACCTCATCCCGCTGGGCCCTTGGTGCAGCACCGCGCTGGAGTTGCTGGCGCATGACAGTGCCGAGGCCGGCGCCGCGTCACCGTTGGGTCGGCCGCTGCGCGGTGCAATGGAAGGCGCCTGGGCATGAAGGCCCGGTTGGCACGCCTGTCACTCGTGCTGCTCTGGTGGGGCACCGTCGCGGCCAGCCTGCATGACGGCGGCGATGCCGGCATGGCGTTGCTGCAGCGTGCCACGGGCATGAGCGCCGGCACCGCGCTGGCCCTGGTGCTGCTCGGCTGCGCCTGGGATGCAGCCATCGGCCTGCTGATCCTGCTGCGCCCGGGTGCCCTCGCCTACCGCCTCGCCGCGATCGGCGTCGTCGGCATGACGCTGGCCGCCACCGCTCTCGTGCCCGCGCTGTGGCTGGACCCGTTCGGCGCGCTGCTGAAGAACCTGCCCGTGCTGGCGCTGCTCGGCGGGATGACGGACAAGGAGGCCCGCTCATGAGCGCCGCGCTGGGCCGCCCCAAGCAAGCTCGCTCCCGCCTGGCGGGACCGGCCGCAGGCCGGGGGGTGCGCCGGTGAACACCTACCTGCTCGTCAAATGGCTGCACATCGTCTCCAGCGTCTTGCTCGTCGGCACCGGCTTCGGCTCGGCGTTCTACCTGTTCTTCGCCAACCGCAGCGAGAGCCTCGAGGCGCGCGCCGTCGTCGCCCGCCTCGTCGTGCGGGCGGACCTGTGGTTCACGACGCCGGCCGTCGTCGTGCAGCCGGCGAGCGGCTTCTGGCTGGCCCACACGGCCGGCTGGGCGCTGAACACGCCATGGCTGCTTGCATCCATCGTCCTGTACTTGCTGGCCGGCGCCTGCTGGCTGCCGGTGCTGTGGCTGCAGTTGAGGATGGCTCGCGAGGTCGAGGCCGCACTGGCCGGGGGGCGCCCGCTGTCGGTGCGATACGGGCGTTGGCAACGCGCCTGGGAATGGCTGGGCTACCCGGCCTTCGCGGCCATGCTGGCGGTGTTCTTCCTGATGATGAACAAGCCGGCGCTCTGGGGTGCGCCCTGACCCGCCCGCAGCGGGCTACTTCTCGAGCAGTTCGATCGCGTCCCCGCTGGTACCCGACCGCAGGCGTGCAAGGTGCAGGCGGACGAGTGCATCGTCCGGCCGCTCGCTGGCCAGCGCCTCGAACGCGGCCAGCGCCTGTTCGCTGCCGCCGCGCATCATCTCGAAGGCGCGCTGGTACTCGGCATCGGGCGACTGCAGCGGCTCGTAGGTCATCAGGTAGCCGGCGCGGCCGGCGAGGCGCAGCCTGGCAATGGGCCGCGCCGGCGCATCCGGGCAGCCTGCCAGCGTCGCCTCGGACACGCAGATCAGCGTGCCCAGGTGCTTGTTCGCGCCCTCCAGCCGGGCGGCGGTGTTGACGGCATCGCCAAGGGCGCGGTAGTCGAAGATCGCCTCGCCGCCGAAGTTCCCGACCGTCACCTCGCCCGTATGCACACCGATGCGCGTCTCGGAGAACTCGATGCCACGGCTCGCCAAGTCGTCGACATAGCGGCGCGAGAAGGCCTGCATCTGCAGTGCGCAGCGCAGCGCCCGCTGCTCGTGGTCGCGTTGCTCGACGGGCGCCGAGAACATGATGGCCACGGCGTCGCCGACGATGCGGTCCAGCGTGCCGTCGTGCTCGAAGGCGATGGCGATCATGCGGTCGAGGTAGCCATTGACGAGGCCGACTGCGGTCGCCGGATCCATGCGCTCCATGAGCCTCGTGAACCCGGCCAGGTCGGTGAAGACAAAACTGCAGCGCTGGCGCCGGCCCTCCAGCACGAGGGCCTCGGGGTGTGCGATCAGGTAGTCGACGAGATTGGGCGACACGTAGCGCGCGAACGTCTGCTTCATCCAGCGCTGTCTGCGCTCGCTCTGCAGGTACCTCATCACCGTCGTGGGGACGAACACCAGGGCCATTGCCAGCATCGGCGTGAGCGGGTCCAGCAGCAGGCTGCCGCGCACGAACGCCGCCCAGGCTGCCAGGCCCGCGCCGGCGGCCAGCGCGAGGAAGCCGGCCGACGAGACCGCGGCGCTGCGCTTCATCGCCAGAAGCGCCACGAGCCCGCAGCCGAGCAGCGTGGCGATCCATTCGACCGCCGGTGTCCAGCCCGGGCGTTCCAGGTGGTGGTCGGTCAGGATCTGCTCCAGCGCCTGGGCATGCACCTCGACGCCAGGGATGACGCCGCCCAGCGGGCTGAAGCGCAGGTCCATCAACCCCTGCGCGGAAGTGCCTACCAGCACGATCCGCCCCCTGAACGCATCGGCAGGCAGGCTGCCGTCGAGCACCTTCCAGGCCGGGATGTAGCGCGCGGCCTGCGGGCGCGCGTAGTGCACCCAGAGCGCACCGCCAGCATCGGTGGCGATGACGCGCTCGCCGATGCGCACGTCGATGACACCGCCCTCATTGCCGGAGCTTCGCAAGGTGTAGTGCCCCACGCCCGCCGCCAGCCGCAGCGCCTCGGCCGCCAGCGAGGGCACGAGCCGGCCGTCCAGGTTCAGCACCAGAGGCACCTGGCGGACGACGCCGTCGACATCGGGGATGAAGGTCATCGCACCCTGCCCCGCGGCGGCCTGCTGCAGGTCCGGCAGGTTGGCGACGCTCGAGGAGAACGCCGGCAGGAAGGGCGTCGGGTCGCCGCCCAGCGGAAAGTAGCCTGCCTTCAGGGTCAGCCCGTCGTCGTTCGGGTCCGCGCCGGCGGGCGGGCTGGCGCGCCTGGCCGTCATGCCAAAGCCGAGCACCACCTTGCCTTGAGCCAGCGTCCGCGCGAGGTCGGCATCCGGGTCTGTGGCCGTGCGGCGTACCGTGCCATCTCGCTCGGCGAACAGCACGTCCACCGCGACGGAAGCCGGCTGGCCGCGCTCGATGCCGGCCAGCAGCCGTGCCACCTTGTCCCGCGACCAGGGCCACTGGCCGACCCGGCGCAAGCTCTCGTCGTCGATGTCGACGATGCGCACTGGGGGATCGGCATACGGCCGTGGATGCCAGCGCTGGAACTGGTCGAACGTGGCATAGCGCAAGCCGCGCAGGGCCGGTGGGTCGAACCATGCGGTGAGCAACGCCAGCGCCAGCGCGGCGAGCGGCACCGCCCAGGCCCAGCGTGCCCGGCCCGGTTCAGCGTTGGGCGACTGCATGCAGGCCGCAGCGCAGGGCCGCGCACATGCTCGCGCTAGGCCAGCGATGCTGTGGCATAGAACGGCGTCGGGTCGACAACGTCGATCTGCTCGGCGCTGAGGTGTCGGTGCGCAAACTCGAGATAGACGCCGGAGCGCAGGAACAGGTTGAAGACCTCGGCGTCGATGTGCGTGCCGGCCATGCGCTGCATGACGCCCAACGCCTCGGACAGCGCCTTGGGCTTCTTGTAGGGCCGGTCCGCCGCGGTGAGGGCCTCGAAGATGTCCGCCACGGCCATGATCCGGCTCGGCACGGAGAGCTGCTCGGCGCCGAGCTGGCGCGGGTAGCCCTTGCCATCCATGCGCTCATGGTGCGTGCCCGCGTACTCCGGCACGCGCTTCAGGTGCTTCGGGAAAGGCATGCGCTCCAGCATCATCACCGTGTGCACCATGTGCTCGTTGATCTTGTAGCGCTCCTCGCGCGTCAGCGTGCCGCTGCGCACCGACAGGTTGTACAGCTCGCCGCGGTTGTAGAGATGCTCTGGCACATCCATGCGGAAGCCGAACGCCGGGTCCAGCTGCTCGACGTCGGGGCGCGCCACGATGTCGCGCGGGCGGTCAGCCAGCAGCGGTTCGCTGCAGGGGAAGGCCCGCACAGGCTCCGTCGCAAGGCGGCCCAGCTCGGCGGCCGACAGGCCGAGGCGGTCATCGAACAGCGGGGTCCACCGCCGCGCGCCGATCCGCGCAAGCGCCCGGACCTCATCGTCGTCCATCGGCTCTTCACCCAAGTTGCAACGCGCCACGAATGCGAAGTCGTCCTGCAGCCGCGCGGCCGCCGCCTGGTGGCCGGCTTCCTGCTCGTCGCTCCACGTGCCGGCCAGCTGGGCCCGCAGCCGCTCGATCTCCAGATCCCGGTGCAACACCTCGAACCGCATGCGGACTTCATGGATGCGGTTGTGGATGGTTTCGAGTTTGGTGGCCTTGTCGATGACGAACTCGGGCGTCGTCACCTTGCCGCAGTCGTGCAGCCAGGCGCCGATGCGGAACTCCTCCCATTCCCGTTCGGAGCGGAACGCGAAGTGCTTCAGCGGGCCGTCACTCGCGTCGCATGCAGCCTGCGCCAAGCGCAGGGCCAGCTCGGGCACGCGTTCGCAATGGCGACCCGTGTGCCGGCTCTTGGCGTCGATCGTCGTGGCGAGCACGCGGATCAGGCTCTCCGTCAGCTGCTTCTGGGAATCGAGCAGCTCCATGTTGTCCAGCGCCACCGCGGCCTGCGCCGCCAGTGCCTCCACCAGCGCGCCGGCCTCCGGGTCGAAGGGCGCGACGGCGCCGGTGGAGGGGTCGAGCGCGTTCATGAACTGCAGCACGCCGATGGGTGCGCCGCCACGCGGCGCGATCGGCACCGTCAGCATCGACACCGTGCGATAGCTGCTGGCCTCGTCGAAGGCGCGTGTGCCGCTCAGGTCGAACCGAGTCTCGGCATAGACGTCGTCGATGCGCACCGTGCAGTTGTGCAGCGCCGTATAGACGGACACGTAGTTCTCGTTGGGACGCCCGGTGTCCCGGTCATACATCGGGATCTGCTCGGCCGGCAGCGGGTCGCTGCGCGTGCGCAACTCAAAGCGCAGCATGGCGTCCTCGGTGACCATGAACATGGTGCCGCCGTCGCAATTCAACAGGTGTCGCCCCTCGAGCAGCAGCTGCTGCAGCAGTGCCGTCCGCTCATTGCTCATCGACATGGCGATGCAGGTCTCGATGAGGCCGTTCAGTCGCAGCGAACGCGAGGAGAGCTCTGCGCCGAAACTGGTGCGGTCCATCGCGCTCTTGCGGCGCAGCCGGCGCAGCTCCGCCAGCGTGGACAGGCGACGGCCCAGGTCCGCGATGTCCACCGGGCTGCTGATCCAGTCGCTCACACCCGCTTCGAAGGCGCGCTGCTGGTCGACGCTCGCGCTGGCGCTGGCCAGCATGACGATGGGCAGCACCGTGGCGGGATAGCGCGCACGGATCGCGGCCGCCAGGGCGATCGCCTCGTCAAGCCCGGTCTGCGCATCCAGCACCACGACGTCCCAGTCCCCGCGGTCGATCTGCGCGATCGCCTCCTGCGCGTTGCAGGCGCTCACGACGAAGCGGGCACGGCGCAGCCCCTCGACCAGCGCCGGGCTCTGACGCACGGCGGCAACGTCGATCACCAGGATCCCGCCCGCAACCACCGTCAACTCCGCGCCGAACGGTCCGGGCGGCAGGGGCGTGCGATCAAGACCCGGCGGGCTCATGGCTCAGCGCTTGAAGACGATGACGCCGGACACGGTGCCCAGGCGGCTGTCGAAGCCATAGACGACGCCGGCGTGCGTTCCCTGCGAGCCGGCGATCTGGCCGAGCACGGAGACGTTGTTGCCCAGGCTGCCCGTGCAGCCGCCCGCGCACCCCGTACCCGTGCTGGTGATCTGCGAGACGCCCGAGAAGGTGGACGGCGAGGTCTGCGTGGCCACCCCGACCAGCGAGAACGTCTGCCCCGAGACCGGGACCGTCAGCGTGTAGTTGGCGCCGCCCGTGGTCTGCAGAAGCAGCGCCGCCTTGAAGGTGCCGCTAGCGCTGTTGACGGTGCCGGTCGCGACCAGTTCGCCGTTCGACTGAACGGTCGGCGACGTCGACGCGAACGATGTGAAGGTGCCCACTGTCGCCCCGGCAGGTAACGCCGTGGCGGTGAAATAGTGCAAGGTCGACAGGTTGCCGTTGTCAACGCCGTTGCCCTTGCCGCTGGTGCCGTGCACCTTGCTCTGGCCGCCGATCCAGCGCCCCCAGGCGATGACGCCATTGGCACCCGCGTCGATGGGTGTGCCCTTCTCGACGAGGGTCTTGCCGCTCGATGGATCCTCGAGTTCCAGCAGGCCACCCTGCGCATTGAACTTCGCCGTGCCCGCCATCTGGGCCGACGCGTTGTCGCCCTTCTCGGTGCTCCAGACCAGGGCAGCCATGACGTTGTGCGTCGCGGCGGGGGCGGGTGTGGGAGCAGGCGTCGGGGCAGGCGCAGGTGCCGGCGCGGTTGCAGGTGCAGGTGCAGGTGCAGGTGCAGGTGCAGGTGCAGGTGCAGGCGTGGGCGCTGGCGCTGGCGTGGGTGCAGGTGCAGGTGCCGGCGTGGGCGCTGGCGCTGGCGTGGGTGCAGGTGCAGGTGCCGGCGTGGGCGCTGGCGCCGGTGCAGGTCCCGGCGTGGGTGCTGGCGCTGGCGCTGGCGTCGGTGCGGGCGTCGGCGCCGGTGCAGGATCGGGTGCTGGCGTGGGAGCAGGCGTTGGCGCAGGTGCAGGTGCAGGTGCGGGCTGAGGCGCAGACGCATCAGGCGCCGGCGAAGCGAACTCACGCGCGATCTTGTCGCCCAACGTCGGTCGTGCGGCATCGGGCGACAGGCCCGTCGCCGATGAGGGCGCACCAGCGACCGCCAGGCCGGCATCGGCCGCATTTGCCGGCTGCAGGTACATCAGGTGCTGGGCAGTGACGCCGGGTTTCACCGACCGATTCGGCGCATAGGCCGCAGACCCTTTCGCCACCTCCACGCAACCGCCGTCGTTGCAGACTGCCACGCGCCCGTCGATCACGCCAACGCGCAGTCCGTCGTCAACGTCGGCGGTGTATTCGGTGCCGCGGATGCCGATGGTGCCCGACGGCGTGTCGAGCTTGTAGTTGTCGGTCCGGGGCTTGCCGATGCTGCCGCTGATCGTGCGCAGCTTGCCGCCCAGCAGGCTCATGAAGCCGCGCTCATCGTCGCCTGCCGGGCCGGCGAGGCGGTAGTCGTCCAGCCGCAGCGTTGTGCGCTCCCCCAGCGCCATCGTCGCGCCGTCAACCATGCGCAGCTGGACGCGACCCTTGCCGGTCTGCACGGTTTCGCCAGACTGCACGACCTCGCCGGTCTTCAATTCTCGAACCACGCCCTTGGCGGAAAGCACTCGAACGTCGCCGTTCGTGAACAGCGCGGTGGCTGACGGCCCCGCCCAGGCCAGGCCGCCGACAACGCACAGCGCCGCGGTCGTGAGCGCGTTGCGAAGGTGGGTGGCGGGGGGGACGGCGCGGCTGCGATGCGCCACCATCGCACGCCGAAGCGCATGCATGCGGCTCATTGGAAACTCCTGTGCGCGGTGATCTGAAACACGCTGCGCGAATAGTCGTACAGCACGACGTTGGACGCGGCCAGCGCACGGCGCGCTTGCGCGATCACCTGCCAGCGCGGCTCGACGCTCCAGCGCAGCCCCGCAGCCAGGTCGTTCTGGCGATCACGGCGGGCAAGGTCGAAGAAGGGTTCGGTGCCGCCATAGCGGCGCTGCTCGTACTGCCATTCGGCGAATGTCACGACGCCGGGCCCGAGGCGCTGTTCCGCACCCAGCCGCAGACCGGCGCCGCGGTGGCCGAAGCTCGGGAACGCCGTGGCCCTGGCACGCTCCTGCACGACATAGGCGCTGCCGTAGGACAGCGGGCCGGCGCCGCCGAACTGGCACGCCGCTCCCATCCCCAGCAGCAGGCGGTCGGTGTCGCGTTCCGCCTGGCCGCTGTAGTTCTGGCGCGACCACTGCGCGAACACGCTCACCTGGGCGCCGGCACTGAATTGCGACTGCCACTGCGCGCTCGCGCCATTGGCGGTGCGGTACCGGCGGCCGCCCACCCAGGCCGTGTTGTTCTGCAGCGCAATGACCCGGCTTTGCGTGCCGGCCGTGTGGCGCAGGCCAGCGGTGACGTCGACGAAGACGGCATTCATGTCGTGGACAACGCGGTCCACGTTGGCACGGACGTTCGCGGCACCCACCAGCTTCCAGGACGGCGACAGCGCCGTTTCGGCATTGACGCCACCCGCCGTGGCGAGCACAAGATCGTGCCGCTGGCGGTTCTCCGGGCTGGTCTGGAACAGGATGCCGCCGAAGGCCGGGATCGCGAACTCGCCCTGCTGCGTTGCACTGTTGACATTGCTGTCGTAGGTCGCGCCGATCTCAAGGTAGCCGGACCACTGCGGCCCGGCCGCGGGTGCCACTTGGTCGATCAGTCCGATCACGCGCGAGATCGCGGCCGACGCCTCTTCCGGGAGCTGGCCGCCACGCGCCATGCGCAGTTGCTCGCGCGCCGCGTCCGCGTCGCCGGCTGCCAGGTAGGCGCGCCCGAGCTCGGCACGGGCCAGCGTGTCTTCGGGACGCACCTGCACGACGCGCTCGAGCGCAAAGATCGCACGCGTGACGTGACCGGCATCCAGGGCGGCGACACCCAGCAGGTAGTCGAAGCGGGCATCACCCGCGCGCCTGGTTTCGGCATCCGCCAGCAGCGCGTAGGCGCCGGCGGCGTCGCGCCGGCTCAGCCGCGCGCGCGCGTCATCCAGCAGTGCGTCCTGCGCGAAGGCGCTCGGCACGACGCACGTCAGGGCAACAGCGAAAGCACAGAGTCGGCCCACCCCGGAGCCGGTGGCCTCCGCCCTGGAAGGCAGATGGGGCAACGTAACCTCTCACATTCTTGATTTCAATGCTCGGCTGCATTGCAATTCGAATCTTCCGCCAACCGCTTCCTTTCTGGTGCCTTGCAGCCCAGCGCCCCTGTGACATCCGTCGCGAATGTGCGGGGGCAAAGGTAACGGCACACGCGGCGGGGCCGATGGGGTTACAGCGGCGTCAAGAACACGCCGAGCAGAGCATCGGCCCGGGGCCGTTGTCAGGCCTGCGCCGTGCGAAAGCGCGCCGCTGCGTCGCGCAGCTGGCCGGCACGGTCCTCGAGCAGTGCGGCGGAGGCCGCCGTCTCCTCGACCAGCGCGGCGTTCTGCTGCGTCGTCGAATCGACCTCGCGGATGGCAGCGGCGAGCTGGCGGATCTGGTCCGCCTGCGACGACGACTGGCTGCTGATGTCGCCCACGATGCTGGCGACGCGCTGGATGGCCTGCACGATCTCGCCCATCGAGCCGCCGGCCTCCGACACATAGGTTTCGCCCCGCTGGACGGCCTCGATGGAGGAGCCGATCAGCGTCTTGATCTCTTTCGCCGCTTCGGCCGAGCGCTGGGCGAGCGAGCGCACCTCGCCGGCGACGACCGCGAAGCCCCGCCCCTGCTCCCCGGCACGCGCCGCTTCGACGGCGGCATTGAGCGCGAGGATGTTGGTCTGGAACGCGATGGAGTCGATGACCTGGATGATGTCGCCGATGCGGCGCGAGCTGGCGGTGATCTCGTCCATGGACTTGACGGCGCGCTGCACGATCTCGCCACCCCGGCCCGCCAGGCCGGCCGCGCCCTGCACCAGGTCGTGGGCCTCGCGGGCGCTGCTCATGTTGTGGTCGACGGTCTGCTCCAGCACGCCGGTGCTGGCGCTGGTCTGCTCGACGACCGAGGCCATCGCATTGCCGCGTGCGGACAGGTCCTGGTTGGCGCCGGAGATCTGCGTGGCCGACGTGGAGATGTGTTCCGCCCCTGCACGCACCTCGTGCACCAGGCGGCTCAGGCGCTGCACCGCCTCGCGCAGGGCGTTGGTCGCCAGGACGACTTCGTCGCGGCCCTCCAGGGCCTCGGTGTCGCTCAGGTCGCCGGCGCCCAGCGCCTCGATGCGCTGGCCCATCGCGGCGCAGATGCTGCGCGCGGCGAGGTAGTAGCTCACCAACGCGTAGAGGGCGATGGCGACGAAGACGATGGCCAGCATCATGGCCATCCACAGGCTGCGGGTCAGGCGGTCGACACGGACGGCGACGAGCTCGGCGAGCTTTTCCTCGGCGGCGCGCTGCAGCTTGTCGGTCGCGGCGATCTGCGCCGTGCCGAGCGCGAACCAGGCGGCCGCCTCGACCTTGGGCGGCTCACCAAGCACGAAGCTCTGGTCGAACTTCTCGCCGAAGTCCTTGCGGATGCGCTCGGCCAGCTGCAAGTCCAGCCCCGCGACGGCTTCGGGGTTGGCCGCAGCCACGCGATTCAGCGCACCGGTCAGGCGGTTCAGGTACTCGTCCGTCAGCGTGTGGGCCTGGTGCAGGCGCTGCAGCATGCCGTAGGGCGGCGTGCCGAGATGGGCGGCGGCGGCGCCCAGTGCGCGCATGCGCCCGATCGCGTCCTGCAGGCGCGGCAGCGCGTCGGTGACGGTGAGCATCAGGTAGTAGGTGTCGGCATCCGGGTCCAGCGCCAGGTTGGATTCCGACGACGCCTGCTCGATGAGGAGTTGCAACGCGTCGGTCAGCGCGTAGCCGGCCGTGATGACGGCCTCGGGTTCGGCCGCCGTGCCAAGCGCCACCAGGGCCTTGGCCTTGGCGCGCACGGTGGCGAGCCCTGGGGCCAGCTTCAGCGGGTCGTTGGCCGTGCCGATCTCGCGTTCCAGGGCCTGGGCCTGGGCCTCGAACCTGGCCAGCGCGTCGTCACGCTTGGCCTCGGCGCCGGGCGTCTTGGCGCTCAACCCGATGGACGTGCCGCGCAGCACCATGGCCGCGTTCAGCAGGGCGCTGGCCTGGCGGACCTGCGTGACGCCGATCAGTTCCTTGGCCGAGAAAGCGCGGGCATCAGCGCGGTCGCCAGCCAGCGACACCCACATGTAGACCAGCGGGATCGCAAAACAAAGGCAGACGATGAGGAACTTGTGCGCCATCGGCAGACGGCACATCAGCCTCACGGCAGGCAGGAAGACAACGTTCATGGTCAGGCCTATCACTCATGCGCCGGTCCGCGGCGCGTCGCCCGGAAATGTAGTCAGCCGGCTCGCGGATCTCTTGCGCAAGAGCAAAGCGCAGGGGGCCTGCTGGCCGCAAGCGTGCGTTTGTTGCCACCTGGCGGCGGCCGCAAAAAAAGAAAAAGCCGGCTGCGAGGCAGCCGGCTTGCGGGCATGGGCCTTCGCAGGCTCAGCCCATGTGCATGCCGCCGTTGCAGGAGAAATCGGCGCCGGTGGAGAAGCCGGAGTCCTCGCTCGCCAGCCACACGACGATCGACCCGATCTCATCCGGCGTGCCCAGGCGCTTGACCGGGATGGTCGCGACGATCTTCTCGAGGATCTCGGGCTTGATGGCCTTGACCATCTCGGTGCCGATGTAGCCCGGGCTCACGGTGTTCACCGTCACGCCCTTGGCCGCCAGCTCCTGGGCCAGTGCCATCGTGAAGCCGTGCATGCCGGCCTTGGCGGCCGAGTAGTTGGTCTGGCCGGCCTGGCCCTTTTCGCCATTGACCGAGCTGATCTGGATGATGCGGCCCCAGCCCTTCTCCACCATGCCCGGGACGACCTGCTTGGTCACGTTGAACATGGAGTTCAGGTTGGTGTCGATGACGGCCTTCCAGTCCTCCGGCGTCATCTTCAGGAACATGCGGTCGCGGGTGATGCCGGCGTTGTTGACGAGGACATCGATGGTGCCGTGCTCCTGCACGGCCTTGGTGAAGGCCTCGACCGTCGAGTCCCAATCCGCGACGTTGCCGACGGAGGCGTGGAAGCTGAAGCCCTGCGCCTTCTGCTCATCCAGCCACTTCTGGTAGTCGCGGCTGGGGCCGCAGCCGGCGATGACCTTGAAGCCGGCCTTGGCGAGCTTCTGGCAGATGGCGGTGCCGATACCGCCCATGCCGCCGGTGACGTAGGCAATTTTCTGGCTCATGGTTTGTCTCCTTCAGTGGTGATTTGAGAATCTCTCTTAACGTTCGACGGTCAGGGCCACACCCATGCCGCCGCCGATGCACAGCGACGCAATACCCTTCTTGGCGTCACGCTTGACCATCTCGTGCAGCAGCGTGACCAGCACGCGGCAGCCGCTGGCACCGATGGGGTGGCCGAGCGCGATCGCGCCGCCGTTGACGTTGACCTTGCTCAGGTCCCAGCCCATCTCGTTGTGCACGGCGCAGGCCTGGGCCGCGAAGGCCTCGTTGATCTCCAGCAGGTCCAGGTCGGCGGGCTTCCAGCCGGCGCGCTCCAGCGCCTTCCTGGCAGCAGGCACGGGACCCATGCCCATGTAGGCGGGGTCCAGCCCGGCCGACGCGTACGACGCAATGCGCGCCAGCGGCGTCAGGCCCAGTGCCGCGGCCTTGGCGGCGGTCATGACGACCACGCCGGCCGCGCCGTCGTTCAGGCCCGAGGCATTGCCGGCCGTCACGCTGCCGGCCTTGTCGAAGGCGGGGCGCAGGCCGGCCAGCGCGTCTGCGTTGGATTTGCGGTTGATGAACTCGTCGGCGGCGAAGACGACGGGGTCGCCCTTCTTCTGCGGGATCGTGAAGGGCACGATCTCGTCCTTGAAGCGGCCGGCGTCCTGCGCCGCGGCCGCCTTCTGCTGGCTGCCCAGCGCCAGCGCGTCCTGCTGCTCGCGGGTGATGCCGTACTTCTTGGCGACGTTCTCGGCGGTGATGCCCATGTGGTACTGGTTGTACACATCCCACAGGCCGTCGCTGATCATGGTGTCCACCATCTTCCAGTCGCCCATGCGCTGGCCGTCGCGGGAGTTGGGCAGCACGTGGGGGCTGAGGCTCATGCTCTCCTGGCCGCCGGCGATGACGATGTCGCTGTCGCCGTCCCGGATGGCCTGCGCCGCGAGCATCACGGCCTTCAGGCCCGAGCCGCAGACCTTGTTGATGGTCATGGCCGGCACGGCGTGCGGCAGGCCGGCCTTGATGACGGCTTGGCGCGCCGGGTTCTGGCCGACGCCGGCCGTCAGCACCTGGCCGAGGATCACTTCATTGACCTGGTCGCCCGCCAGGCCGGTGCGGCGCAGCAGGTCCTGGATGACGGCGGCGCCCAGTTCGCTGGCGGGCGTCTTGGCGAGCGTGCCGCCGAACTTGCCGATGGCGGTGCGCGCGGCGGCGACGATGACGATGTCTTGCTGGCTCATGAGAGTCTCCTTTGCTGAAATCAGGCCTTCACCTTGACGTAGCGGCCAGGTGCGGTTTCGATGGGTTTGTACTTCCGATTGCCCGGCGTCTTGGGCGCCGGCTTGGCCGCGCCGGCGTGCGAGGCCAGCCAGGCCGACCAGTCCGGCCACCAGCTGCCGGGGTGCTCGGTGGCTGTCTTGAACCACGCATCGGCCTCGGCCGGCAGCGTCGCCCCTTTGGCGATCCAGTGGCTGCGCTTGGGCGGCTTGCCCGGCTTGGGCGGCGGGTTGATGACACCCGCGATATGACCCGAGGCGCCCAGCACGAAGCGCCTCTTGCCCTTGAGCAGCTGGGTGCTGCGGTAGGCACTGGTCCACGGCACGATGTGGTCCTCGCGCGAGCCGTAGATGTAGACCGGCGCGTCGATGGCGCCGAGGTCCACCTTCTCGCCGCAGACGGTCAGCTTGCCCGGCTGCTTCAGCTCGTTCTGCAGGTAGGTGTGGCGCAGGTACCAGCAGTACATCGGGCCGGGCAGGTTGGTCGAGTCGCCGTTCCAGTACAGCAGGTCGAAAGCCGGCGGCGCCTCGCCCTTCAGGTAGTTGCCGACGACGTAGTTCCACACCAGGTCGTTGGGGCGCAGGAAGCTGAAGGTGGTGGCCAGCTCCTGGCCGTGCAGCAGCTGCGGGCCCTTGGGGCACTCCGGCCCGAGCGTTGCCTCGCGCAGGCGCACGCTGGCCTCGTCGACGAAGATGTCCAGGATGCCGTTGTCGGCGAAGTCCAGCAGCGTGGTCAGCAGCGTGACGCTGGCGGCCGGCTGCTCGCCACGGGCGGCCAGCACGGCCAGCGCGGTGGCGAGGATGGTGCCGCCGACGCAAAAGCCCAGCGTGTTGATCTTGTCCTGGCCCGAGATCTCCTGCGCGACGCGCAGCGCCTCGATGGCGCCTTCCTCGATGTAGTCGTCCCACGTCAGGTGCTTGACCGATTCGTCGGGGTTGCGCCAGCTGACGACGAAGACGCGGTTGCCCTCGGCCACGGCATAACGGATCAACGAGTTGTCGGGCTGCAGGTCGAGGATGTAGAACTTGTTGATGCAGGGCGGCACCATCAGCAGCGGGCGCGCCTTCACGGTGGGCGTCAGCGGCGTGTATTCGATGAGCTGGAACAGCTCGTTCTCGAACACCACATGACCCGCGGTCGTCGCGACGTTCTTGCCCACCTCGAAGGCGCTTTCGTCCGTTTGCGACACATGGCCGCGCTGCACGTCGCCCCACAACTGCTGCAGGCCGCGGGCCAGCGTCTCGCCCTGGCTGTCCAGCGCCAGCTTCTGCGCCTCGGGGTTCAACGCCAGGAAGTTGCTGGGCGAGGCCGCATCGACGAACTGCTGCACCGCGAAGCGGATGCGTGCCTTGGTCTTGTCGTCGGCCTCGACGCTGGAGGCCATCTGCGCCAGCGTGCGGCCGTTGAGCAGATAGAGCTGGGTCATGAAATTGGCGGCCGGGTTGGACCGCCATTCCGGTGCCGAGAACCGCCGGTCACTGACCGCCGGCGCCTCGCCGTGGCCCAGCGACGCGTTCCACAGCGCGGTGGCCTGCTTCAGGTACTCGGCCTGCAACTCGGCCAGCGCCGTGGGTGAGATCTGGGGCAGATGCGACATCTGCTGCATCAGGTCCGCGAACACCTGCCCTTCGGCGGGCGGCGTGTCGTTCTTCGTGCGAGTGGCCATGAATCTCCTCAGCGGTCCTGTCTCGATCCGTTGCAATAAGCTTGCCACATCCGCAGACCCCACCTTGTACCTTGTAATTTCAGGCGCTGACGCGCCGATGACACCCCTCGCACCATGTATCTCGTCGCCATCGCCTGGGCCTATGTCGCGTTGATGATGGCCGCCGCGGAAGCGCTCAGCCCCCAGGGCACGCTGTTCGGCGCCTTCGTCACGCTGCTCCTCTATGGCGTGCTGCCGCTGAGCCTGCTGCTCTACATCCTGGGCACGCCGGGCCGCCGGCGCAGGCGCCGCGCAGCGGAATCAGCGGCCGAGGGCAATGCAGGCGGCCATGCGACCGCGAGGCCGGCCGAGGGCTTCGCCCCGGAACGAGAAGAACCGTGAATCATCGGTCAGCGTGCACCAGCCACCGCCGCTGATGCCGGTGACGCCGGCTGCGGCCAGGCGTTCGCGAGCCAACAAGGGAAGGTTGGCGCGCCACCGAGGCTGGGGGTTAGGTCGATAGAGGAAGCCCGGCTGGTCGCGCTCGACCGGCACGCGCCCGAAGGCGGCGACAACCTCGGGGCCGACCTCGAAGGCCTCCGGCCCGATGCAGGCGCCGAGCCATGCCTGCACATCACCCGGCGGGCAGCCCGCGGCCTCGCAAAGCGCGGCCACGGTGTTCTCCAGCACGCCGGCCGCCAGCCCCCGCCAGCCCGCATGCGCGCCGGCCACGCCGCCGGGCGCGGTGAACAGCACCGGCAGGCAGTCGGCCACGAGGATGGCCACGGCCAGCGCCGGGTCGGTCGACACCGCCGCGTCGGCCTGCGGCGCGTTGCCGTCATGCCAGTCGCGCTGCAGTCGCACGACGGTCGCGCCGTGGACCTGGTCGAGGAACACCGGCCGGGCGCCCAGCAGCCCGGCGAGTTCGGCACGGTGGGCCATGGCCAGCGCCGGGTCGCCCGCCTTGCGCCCGAAGTTCGGGCCCAGCGTCGTCATGAAGGCCGTCACGCCGGGCCAGGCCGGGCGCAGCCAGGGCGTCGGGTCAAGCGGCATCGGGACAGGCGCTCGGCTGGGTGTTCGAGAACGCCGGCAGCGCCAGGCAGGCGGCGTTGATGCGCATGACGGTGGGGTAGCCGTCCAGCGGGCATTCGAAGCGCTGGGCGTTATAGACCTGGGGCACGAGCAGGCAGTCGGCGAGGCCCGGCGTGTCGCCGAAGCAGAACTCGCCCGCGGTGCCGGCCAGGCGCTGCTCGACGATGGCCAGGCCCGTCGCGACCCAGTGCCGGTACCAGCGGTCCACGGTGGCCTGATCCTGGCCCAGGTCGTTCTTCAGGTAGCGCAGCACGCGCAGGTTGTTCACCGGGTGGATGTCGCAGCCGATGTCCTGCGCCAGCGCCCTCACCTGCGCCCGCGCCACCGCATCGCGCGGCAGCAGCGGCGGCTCGGGGTGGGTCTCGTCCAGGTATTCGAGGATGGCCATGGACTGGCTGAGCCAGCGGCCGTCGTCCAGCACCAGCGCAGGCACGAGGTGCGAAACCTGCTGGTTGGCGAACGCGCCAGCGAACTGCTCGTTCTTCTGCAGATGGATGGGTGCGTAGTCGTAGTCCAGGCCTTTCAAGGCCAGGCCGATGCGCACGCGCCAGGACGCGGACGAGCGGAAGTAGTTGTAGAGCTTCATGCCTGTCATTTTGTGCCTTCTAAACTCGGCACATGCCCTTCCCCAGCCGCTTCAAACACTGCCCCGCCTGCGGCGCCGCCGTGGAGTACCGCATCCCCGCGGATGACAACCGCGAGCGCGCCGTCTGCCCGGCGTGTCACAGCATCCATTACCAGAACCCGCTCAACGTCGTCGGCACGCTGCCGGTGTGGGAGGCCGACGGCCGCGTGCTGCTGTGCCGTCGCGCCATCGAGCCGCGTCATGGGCTGTGGACGCTGCCGGCCGGCTTCATGGAACTGGGCGAGACCACGGCCGAAGGCGCGCTGCGCGAGACGCAGGAGGAAGCGGGCGCCGATGTCGAGATGGGGCCGCTGTACACGGTGCTGAACGTCGTGCGCGTGGGGCAGATCCATCTGTTCTACCGGGCGCGCCTGCGCTCGCCCGACTTCAACCCCGGCCCCGAGTCGCTGGAGGCGAAGTTGTTCGCCGAACACGAGATCCCCTGGGACGAGATCGCCTTCAAGACAACGCGGGAAACGCTGCGCTGCTTCTTCGAGGACCGGCGCGCTGGCGGGCAGTACCCGCTGCACGCGCTCGACATCGCCTGACCCGCGTCAGCGCCCGCCCAGCACCCGCGCCGGCAGCATGACGATGGCGCGCAGCAGCGCGAACACGCCGTCGACCGCGACACCCAGCAGCCTGAAAGGCAGCGTGACCAGCCAGACCAGTGGCCACAGCAGCAACGCCAGCAGCGCGAGCGGCCAGCAGAGCACGAACAGCACGCACCAGAGCAGGAAGCTGAACATCGCGTGCGCTCCTTACTTGACGGCCTGGCCCACGCCAGGCTTCAGGTACTTGTCGAGGAATTCGACCATGCGGCGGTTGGCCTCCAGCGTGTTCTTCTTCTTCGAGAATCCGTGGCCCTCGTCGTCGAACACGAGGTAGTCCACCGGCACGCCGTTCTTCTTCACCGCCGCGACGATGTCGTCGCTCTCGGGCTTGATGACACGCGGGTCGTTGGCGCCCTGGATGACCATCAGCGGTTTCCTGATCTCGCCGGCGTGGAAGAGCGGCGACGTGGCCATCAGGCGTTCGCGGTCCTTCACCGGGTCACCGACCTCCTGATACAGCGCGAGGCGCTGGCTCTCCCAATACGGCGGGATGCTTTCCAGCGTGCGTATCCAGTTGGCGACGCCGAAGATGTCGATGCCCACCTTGAATGCCTCCGGCCGGAAGGCCATGGCCGACAACACCATGTAGCCGCCATAGCTGCCGCCGACGATGCCGATGCGCTCCGGGTCGATGACGCCGGTGCTGGCCAGGAAGGTTTTGGCCTCGATGCAATCCCACAGCGGCTCGCGGCCGTGCTTGCCGTCGTCGGCGGTGAAGAAGCTCTTGCCGTAGCCCGAGCTGCCACGGTTGTTGATGCCCAGCACCGCATAGCCGTTGTTGACGAAGTACTGCATCAGCGCCGAGTAGCCGCGCATGGTCTGCCCGCCGGGGCCGCCGTGCACCCAGACGATGGCGGGCACCTTGTGGCCCGCAGACGCCTCCTTGGGCAGCATCAGGATGGACGGCACCACCATGCCGTCGAAGCTCCTGAAGCGCACGACGGCGGCGTCCACCAGTTCGGCCGGGTCGATGTCCTTGGACAGGCTCTGCGTCAGCTGCTTCGGCGCCGCGTTGGCGCCGACCTCGGCGACGAACAGGTTGCTGGGCGAGCGGTCGCCGTTCACGTAGAAGGCCATGCGCTTGCCGCTGCGCGAGAACGACACGCCGCGCACCTCGCCGCCCGGCAGTTGGGGCAGCGCGACGGGCTTGCCGTCACGGTACAGGCGCAACGCGATGCTGGCGTCGGCATTGATGCCGGTGACGCGATGGCGGCCGTCCTTGGAGAAGGCCGTGTAGGCCACGTCCCAGTCGGCCTTCTCGACCTCGCGGGTCTTGCCGCTGGCCAGGTCATAGGCGATGACGCGGGTGAACTCGCCGCCGTCGTTGGTCGTCATCAGCAGCTCGCGGCTCTCGGGGTCGAAGTCCTGCGACGCGTACTGCGCCAGGCCCTGGTGTCGGGTGATGTGCTTGATCTCGCCGCTCTTGAGGTCGGCCAGGTGCACGTCGGCATCGGCCGTTGTATTGACCTTGCCCAGCGCCAGCCAGCGGCCGTCGCGGCTGATGTCGCTGACTTGCCAGCCCGCCTCGTTCTTGAACACCAGCGTGCGCGCATAGGTCTTGGCATCGATGCGGTAGAGGTCGAAGAAGCGCGCATCGCGCTCGTTCGTCGCGACGTAGAAGGCCGTGTCGTCGCCGCTCCAGCCGCGGAACTGCGCCTTGAGCTTCTCGCCTGGCGTCAGGTCTTTCTCGCTGCCGTCCAGCTCGCGCACGTAGAGGTGGTTCAGTTCGTTGCCCGCCTGGTCGCGCGTGTAGAGGAAGCGGTCGTCGGCGGGGAAGAAGCTGACGGCGTAATGGCTGTCGGTCTTGGAGTGCGTGAGCTGCACCGGCTTGCCGCCGGCAGCGGGCATCGCGTAGACGTTGAAGATGCCCGTCTCGTTGCTGTGGAACAGGATGCGGCTCTCGTCCGCCGAGAAGCTGGCGCCGCCGATGTTGACGGTGGCCATGAACTGCTCGATGGTGTAGCGCTTGGCCGGCTTGGGCGCTGCAGCTGCGGGCTTGATGTCGGCAGCGGTGGCTGCGGGCACGGCGGCCAGCAGCGCAAGGGCCGCAACGAGGGTCAGCAGGGGTCGGCTCATGGCGTCTTCCGTTCAATAGGGTGGGCAGACTCTACCGAGCCGCAACACCTTCCCCATGCGGCTTGTGACGAAGCGGCGGATGGGCGGGATGGGCGGTTCAGACGCGTTGACGGCCCGCCACGTAGCAGGCGGCGAGGTTGCGCTCGTCGGCCAGCGTCATCCAGGCGAACACGCGCTCATGCAACTCGCGGGCGACGGCGTCGCGCGCTTCGGCGACGGGGCCGCGGGCCCAGTCCCACACGCAGAGGTCCGCCACCTGGCCGACCGACAGACCGCCGATCTCGCCGCCCAGCTGCAGCGCCTCGGCCGCGCCGCGCGTGGCCGCATGCAGCGCGCACCAGGCCGTCAGCCGCTCGCCGCGCAGGGCCTGCACCTTGTACGCGTCCAGCATGTTGCGCGGCAGGCTCAGCGTCGTGCCGCCACCCACGTCGGAGGCCAGGCTGACGTTGAAGGCCGCGCCCGGCCAATCGAACAGGCCGCTGCCGAGGAAAAGGTTGCTCGACGGGCAGTGCGCCACCTGGGCGCCGCGGTCGGTGACAACGACACGGTCGTGCGGATCGAGGTAGATGCCGTGGGCCAGCACCGAGCGTTCGTGCACCAGGCCGACGCTGTCGTAGACGTCCAGGTAGCTGCGCGCCTGCGGGAACAACTCCCCCACCCACGCCACCTCGGCGCGGTTCTCGGCGACGTGCGTCTGCATGTAGAGGCTGGCATCGGCCCGGCACAGCGCGCCGGCCATGGCCAGTTGCTCGGGCGTGCTGGTCGGTGCGAAGCGCACGGTCACGGCATAGGCCAGGCGGTCACGGCCATGGAAGCGGCCGATCAGATCGATGCAGTCCTGCTCGGCCTGTACGACGTCGTCCCGCAGGCCGTCGGGCGCGTGCCGGTCCATCAGCACCTTGCCGGTAATGAGCCGCATGCCGCGCGCGGCGGCGCTGTCGAACAGCGCCTCGGCCGAGACCTTGTGCACCGTCGCGAAGACGACCGCCGCAGTCGTGCCGCTGGCCAGCAGCGCGTCGAGGAACACCTCGGCCCCCGCACGACTGCGGACCGGGTCGGCAAACGCGCATTCGCTCGGGAAGGTGTAGCGCTTCAGCCAATCCAGCAGCTCGGTGCCGTAGGAGCCAATGACCTCCAGCTGCGGGCAGTGCACATGGGTGTCGATGAAGCCCGGCAGCACCAACTGGCCGGCATGGTCCTTGCGCGCCCAGCTGTCGTCGGGCTCGTGCGCCTGGCGGCCGACGATGCGGCCGTCCTCGATCAGCAGCCAGTGGTCGCGGTCGAAACGCACCGCTGGCGATTCGGTGTCGCCCCAGCTTGGGGCGGCCGTGAAGTCCAGCAAATCGCCCCGCAAGGCCCAGCGGCGCGGGCCGGCATCGAATTTTTTCTGGTTAGTAAAACTCATATGGCAATTCTGAGGCAACGCCCGACAATCGAGGCCAGCATGAATACCCGACAAAACGTTCGCCCTGTGCGCTTCTTCCACCGCGGCGAGGTCGTCGAGGTGGCCGACCTCGCGCCGACCACCACGGTCTTGCAATTTCTGCGCGAGCACGCCGGCTGCACCGGCACCAAGGAAGGCTGTGCCGAGGGCGACTGCGGCGCCTGCACTGTCATCCAGGGCGAACTGGATGCCCAAGGCCGGCTGCAATTGCGCAACGTCAATGCCTGTACGCAGTTCCTGCCAACGCTGGACGGCCGCGCGTTGCTGACCGTGGAAGACCTGGGCGGCCCGGAGCGGCTCAACCCCGCCCAGCAGGCGCTGGTGGACTGCCATGGCTCCCAGTGCGGCTTCTGCACCCCCGGCTTCGTCATGAGCCTGACGGCCTGCTACGAACAGCACCAGGCCGCCGGCACCACGCCGACGCGCCAGCAACTGGCCGACGCGCTGGCCGGCAACCTGTGCCGTTGCACCGGCTACCGACCGATCCTCGACGCTGGCGAGCGCATGTTCCAGGCGCCCGCCCGGTGCATCGACCGCGAACCGATCGCCCAGGCGCTGCAAGCCCTGGCCGCCGATGAGCCGCTGGCGTACGGCCCGGCTGGCGCGCGCTTCCATGCACCGCAGAGCCTGCCGGACCTGGCCCTGCTGCGCGAGGCCTATCCGCAGGCCACGCTGCTGGCGGGCTCCACCGACGTGGGCCTGTGGGTCAACAAGCAGTTCCGCGATCTGGGCGACGTCATCTACACCGGCCGCGTCGCGGCACTGCGCGAGATCCGCACGGAGAACGGCAGCCTGTGGATCGGCGCCGCGGCCTCGCTGGAGGACAGCTGGGCGGCGCTGACCGCTGCCGTGCCGCGCCTGCGCGAGCTGTGGCTGCGCTTCGCGTCGCCGCCAGTGCGCCATGCCGGCACGCTGGGCGGCAACATCGCCAACGGCTCGCCCATCGGCGACGGCGCACCGGCGCTGATGGCGCTGGGTGCCGACGTCGTCCTGCGCAAGGGCGCGCAGCAGCGCCGCCTGCCGCTGCAGGACTTCTATCTCGACTACATGAAGAAGGACCTGCAGCCCGGCGAGTTCATCGAGGCGCTGCAGGTGCCGCTGCCGTCCGCCGGCTGGCGCTTCAGCGCGCACAAGATCGCCAAGCGCCATGACAGCGACATCTCGGCCGTCTGCGCCGTGCTGGCGCTGCAGGTCGACGCCGACGGCACGGTTCGCGAGGCCCGCTTTGCCTTCGGTGGCATGGCCGCCATCGTCAAGCGCGCCGCCGCCGCGGAAGCGACCGTCGTCGGCCAGCCCTGGACCGAAGCCGCCGCCCGGGCCGCCGCGGCCGCGCTGCCGCAGGACTTCCAGCCGATGACCGACATGCGCGCCTCGGCCGGCTACCGGCTCAAGGTCGCGCAGAACCTGTTCACCAAGCTGTGGCTGGAGACCGGCGGCGCGCAGGCCGCGCCCCTCGGCATCTGGCCCTCGATGCAGGAGGTGGCGGCATGAACAAGCCCGAAACCCTGCCCGTCGCGCAACCGGTCGTCGGCACGTCGATGCCGCATGAATCGGCCCACCTGCACGTCAGCGGCGCGGCGCCCTACATCGACGACCTGCCCGAGCCCGCCGGCACGCTGCACGCGGCGCTGGGCCTGTCGCCCGTCGCGCACGGCAGGCTGCTGGGCGTGGATCTCGACCGCATCCGCCGGCAGCCGGGCGTCGTCGCCGTGCTCACCGCTGCCGACATTGCCGGCGAGAACAACTGCGGCCCACTGCTGCATGACGACCCCATCCTGGCCGCGGAGGTGTTGAGCTACGTCGGCCAGCCCGTGTTCGCCGTCATCGCGACGGACCGCGAACTGGCCCGCCGTGCGGCGTCGCTGGCCCAGCAGGTCATCCACGCCGAACCGCTGCCACCGGTGCTGACGGCGCTGCAAGCGCATGCCGCCGGCCAGTACGTGCTGCCGCCCATGCACCTGACCCGCGGCGAACCGGCCGAGCAGCTCGCTGCCGCGCCACACCGCCTGCAGGGCAGCTGGAGCCTGGGCGGTCAGGAGCAGTTCTACCTGGAAGGGCAGATCAGCCTCGCGGTGCCGCAGGAAGGCGGCGAAGGCCTGCTGGTGCACTGCTCGACCCAGCACCCGAGCGAGATGCTGCAGCTCGTCGCGCATGCCCTCGGCTGGCAGTCCCACCGCGTCGCCGTGCAGTGCCGGCGCATGGGCGGCGGCTTCGGCGGCAAGGAGTCGCAATCGGCGCTGTTCGCCTGCGTCGCGTCCATCGCCGCGCTGAGGCTGAAGAAGCCGGTCAAGCTGCGCGTCGACCGCGACGACGACTTCCTCATCACCGGCCGCCGCCACGGCTTCGACTATCGCTGGGATGTCGGCTTCGACGACGAGGGCCGCATGCTGGCGGTCGACGTGGAGCTGGTCGCCAACGCCGGCCACAGCGCCGACCTGTCCGCACCGGTCATGGCCCGCGCGCTGTGCCACTTCGACAACGCCTACTGGCTGCCGCATGTCGCCATGCACGGCTACTGCGCCCGCACGAACACGCAGAGCAACACCGCCTTCCGCGGCTTCGGCGGGCCGCAGGGCGCCATCGCCATCGAGATGATCCTGGACGGCGTCGCGCGTCGGCTGGGGCTCGATCCGGCCGAGGTCCGCCAACGCAACTTCTACGTGGCCGGGCAGGACACGACGCCCTACGGCCAGCAGGTCGAGGAGCTGCATGCCCAGCCGCTGACGGCCCAGCTGCTGGCCAGCAGCCGCTACAAGCAGCGCCGCGCCGAGATCGACGCCTTCAACGCGGCCAGCCCGGTACTGAAAAAGGGCCTGGCCTTCACGCCGGTCAAGTTCGGCATCTCGTTCAATGTGGCCCACCTGAACCAGGCCGGCGCGCTGGTGCATGTCTACACCGACGGCTCGGTGCTGGTGAACCACGGCGGCACGGAGATGGGCCAGGGGTTGAACACCAAGGTCGCGCAGGTCGTCGCGCACGAGCTGGGCCTGCCCTTGAGCAGCGTGCGCTGCTCGGCCACCGACACGAGCAAGGTCGCCAACACCTCGGCCACCGCCGCGTCGACCGGCAGCGACCTGAACGGCAAGGCCGCACAGGACGCCGCACGCAAGATCAAGGCGCGGCTCGCGGCCTTCGCGGCCGAACGCTTCGGCTGCGCGCCCGAGTTCATCACCTTCGCGGATGGCCAGGTCGGCGGCGGCGGTCAGAGCGTCGCCTTCTGCGAGCTCGTCGCCGCGGCCTACCTGCAGCGCATCCAGCTCTGGAGCGACGGCTTCTACGCCACGCCCGGCCTGCACTGGGACCGCGCCAAGCTGCAAGGCCACCCGTTCTACTACTACGCCTGGGGCGGCGCCGTCTGCGAGGCCCTGGTGGACACGCTGACCGGCGAGAGCCGCATCACCCGCGCCGATCTGCTGCACGATGTGGGCACCAGCCTGAACCCCGCCATCGACATCGGCCAGATCGAAGGCGGCTTCATCCAGGGCATGGGCTGGCTGACGATGGAGGAGCTGGTGTGGCATCCGGTGACGGGCCTGCTGACGACGCATGCGCCCAGCACCTACAAGATCCCCACCGCCAACGACTGCCCGCCCGAGCTGCGTGTCGAGCTGTTCGGCGTGGCCAATGCCAGCCAGACCATCCACCGCAGCAAGGCCGTCGGCGAGCCGCCGCTGCTGCTGGGCTTCGCGGCACTGCTGGCGATCAAGGACGCCTGCGCGGCCTGCGGGCCGGAGCGCTGCGACCCACCGCTGCGCGCGCCGGCCACGGCCGAGGCGGTGCTGAGCGCCATCGAGGCGGTCCAATGAAACTCGCCGCGCTCGGCCTGCTGCTGGCGCTGGCCGGCTGTGCCACCACCAGCACCGGGCTGAGGGCGCCGGAGATCATTAGCGTCGACGCCTGGGGCGGCAGCACGGTCGCGTCCAGCATGCCGCCGCAGCGCATTGACCACATCACGCTGCACCACCAGGGCGAGGTCTGGAAGGAAGGCACCGACGTCCAGGCCTACCTGCGCCGGCTGCAGCAGTGGTCGCGGCTGACCAAGCGCTGGGCCGACATCCCCTACCACTACGTTATCGCGCCCGATGGCCGCATCTACGCCGCGCGCCCGCTCACGCAGGCGGGCGACACCAACACCGAGTACGACCCGCGCGGCCATGCGCTGGTCATGCTGGTCGGCAATTTCGAGGAGCAGCAGCCCACGGCCGCGCAGCTCCATGCCGCCGTCGCGCTGACCGCCTGGCTGGCGCGCGAGCACAAGCTCGGTCTCGACGCGATTGCCAGCCACAAGGACCACAGCGCACAGACGGTCTGCCCGGGCAAGAACCTCTACGCCTACCTGGCATCGGGCTGGTTCAAGGCCGAAGTGGCCAAGCGGCTCTGATCAGCGGGCCTTCTGCGTCGCGATGACGACGGCCTGGGTGCGCGAGTTGACGCCCAGTGCCTTCAACACCGCCGCGACATGGTCCTTCACCGTGTCGACGCTGACACCCAGCTCCCGCGCGATGAGCTTGTTGGACAGGCCCTGGGTCAGCAGATGCAGCACATGCTTCTGGCGCGGCGTCAGCGGCAGTTCGGCCCAGTCCGGCAGCACCGGGGCGGCCGATGCGGCGGTGGGTGCCTCCTCGGCGCGCGGCTTCAGCGGCGGCACATAGGTGCCGCCGGCCAGCACGAGTTGCAGGGCCTGCACCAGCATGTTGAGGTCGCTGCGCTCGGGCACATAGCCCATGGCACCCGCGCCGATGGCCTGCAGCGCGTCCTCGGTCTCGTCGCTGCCTGAAATGACCACGACGGGCAGCATCAGGTGCTCGCGGTGGATCTGCTGCAGCAGCTCGAAACCGCCGTCCACGCGCAGGTCCAGCAGCACGAGGCGGGGCAGGCCTTGGGCCAGCGCGGCGCGCGCCGCGGCCGTGGTATCGACACCCTGCACCTGGGCGCCGGCGAAATGCTGCTCGACCAGCCCGGTGAGCGCAGCGCGCACCATCGGAAACGCATCGACCAGCAAGACCTTCATCACCCCACTCCCTTTGTGGCGCGGATGATAGTCAACGCAGTGCCGCGGCCAGCAGGGGTTTGGCCCAGGCCGGGACGCTGCGCAGCGGCGCATGCGCGACGACACGGCCGGCCTGCATCTGCAGCAGCAGCACCGGCTGCGGCCGGCGGCCCTGGCGCGGGTCGGCTTCGAAGCTGTTGTCGTAGACGTGCAGGCTGGCCAGGTGCGGCATCAGCTTGACGAGGTTGGCGCGGCTGGCGTCGAAGCGCTCGCGCACCTTGGCTTCCGGGATGTCATGACCACCCGCGGCCACGCGTGCCTGGATGCGGCGCAGGTGCAGCTCCGGCGTTGCCAGGCCGGCGTACCAGACGTGAACCTCGGCACCGTCACGCGCGCCGTCCAGCAGCAGCCGGGTCATGCTCGTGCCGCCCAGCGTCGTCTCCAAGGCATACGTCAGCCCTTCGGCCAGCGCGCGGTCCACGCCTCGGCGGCCCAGCGTCCAGGCCAGGCCGTTGGCCTGTTCGGCGGACAGGCCGGGTTGCTGCTCGCGCAGGCGAGCGGCGGCGATGTCGGGATTGAAAAACTCGGCGCCGTTGGCCTGGATGGCCGCGCCGCCCAGCGAACTCTTGCCGGCACCGTTGACGCCGGCCAAGACAAAGAGACGGGCAGGCAAGGCTCAGGCGGCCTTGCGACGGGAAGGTTTGGCGGCTTTGGCTGCGACGGCGCCAAGGGCCTCGGGCGCCATTGCGAAAGCGTCGGCCAGCGCGTTGCCCTGCCCTTGCATGCGCGCCAGCATCGCGTCGAACTCGCCGCCCAGGGCGCCCAGGTCGGGCTCGGCGGCGCGCTGCATCTCGCGGTAGCGCTCCACCGACATCAACACATAGGCCGGCTGGTCATGCTTGGTGATCAGCACTGCGCCATGCGCCGCCACCGTGCGGCCGACCTTCTGGATGCCGGCGACCAGTTGGGTGGCGGACACGCTGGGCAGCTGGTCTGCAATGGCTTGTTCGAGGACGGCGGACATGGCTATCTCCAGTAATTTATGTATTTTGCCATTTTTCAGGAAAACACATGAACCCCATGCCGCCAGATCAATGCGCCTCTTCCCAGTTGGACCCCACACCCACCTCGGCCAGCAGCGGCACCTTCAACGCCGCCACGCCGGCCATCAGGCGCGGCACCTCGGCTCGCATCCAGTCCAGTTCGGCCTCCGGCACCTCGAACACCAGTTCGTCGTGCACCTGCATGACGATCTTGGCCTGTTTGCCCGCACGGTCCAGTTCGGCCTGCACGGCCAGCATAGCCAGCTTGATCAGGTCGGCCGCCGTGCCCTGCATGGGCGCGTTGATGGCCTGCCGCTCCGCGCCGGCGCGGCGCTGGCCGTTGCCGCCGCGGATCTCGGGCAGGTAGATGCGGCGGCCGAACAGCGTCTCGACGAAGCCGCGCTCGGCGGCGCGGGCCTTGGTCTCGTCCATGTAGCGCTTCACGCCCGCGAAGCGGGTGAAGTAGCGCTCGATGTAGTCCTTGGCGGCCTTCTGCTCGATGCCCAGCGCCGAGGCCAGCCCGAAGGCGCCCATGCCGTAGATGAGGCCGAAGTTGATGGTCTTGGCATAACGACGCTGTTCGCTGGAGACCTCGTCCAGCGCGATGCCGAACACCTCGCTGGCCGTCGCGCGGTGCACGTCCTGGCCTTCCTGGAAGGCGCGCAGCAGGCCCGGGTCCTCGCTGATGTGGGCCATGATGCGCAGTTCGATCTGCGAGTAGTCGGCGCTGACGATCCTGAATCCCTCGGGCGCGACGAACGCTTCGCGCACGCGGCGGCCCTCGGCCGTGCGGATGGGGATGTTCTGCAGGTTGGGCTCGTTGCTGGACAGCCGGCCCGTGACCGCCACCGCCTGCGCGTAGTTCGTGTGCACGCGGCCGGTGTGGGCGTTGATCTGCAGCGGCAGCTTGTCGGTGTAGGTGCTCTTCAGCTTGGACAGGCCGCGGTACTCCAGGATCTTGGCCGGCAGCGGGAAATCGGCGGCCAGCTCGGTCAGCACCTCCTCGTCGGTGGATGGCGCGCCGGTGGCGGTCTTCTTGACGACGGGCAAGCCCAGCTTGCCGAACAGGATGTCGCCGATCTGCTTCGGCGAACCGATATTGAACGGCTGGCCGGCGATGTCGTAGCACTGCGATTCCAGCAGCACCAGGCGCTGGCCGATCTCGTGGCTCTGCAGCTTGAGCTTCTCGGAATCGATCAGCACGCCGTGGCGCTCCACGCGGGCCAGCAGGTCGGCCGTGGGCATCTCGATGTCGCGGTAGATGCGCGTCAGGCCCACATCGGCCTCGATCTGCGGCCAGAGCGCGCTGTGCAGGTGCAGGCACATCTCGGAGTCTTCACCCGAGTAGGTGGTCGCCTTGTCCACGCTCACCTGCGCGAACGGGATCTGGTGCGCGCCCTTGCCGCACAGGTCCTCGTAGCTCAGGCCCTTGCGGCCGAGGTGGCGCTCGGCGAGTGCTTCGAGGTTGTGGGTCTTGTGGGCCTCCAGCACGTAGCTCTGCAGCAGCGTGTCGTGCTGAACGCCGCCGAGGTTGATGCCATGGTTGAGCAGCACGTGGCGGTCGTACTTCAGGTTCTGCCCGATCTTCTTGGCCGAATCGTCCTCCAGCCAGGACTTCAGCCGCGCCAGCACCGCGGCCAAGGGCAGTTGCTCCGGTGCGTCCGGGCCGCTGTGCTGCAGCGGGATGTAGGCCGCCTCGCCCGGCTTGTCGGCGAAGGAGATGCCGACGATGCGCGCGGCCATCGGGTCCAGCGAGTCGGTCTCGGTGTCCAGCGCGACCAGCGGCGCGGCGTGCAGGCGGACCAGCCAGGCCTCGAGCTGCTCGAAGGTCAGGATGGTCTCGTACCTGCGCTCGATGTCCGCCGCACCGGCGGGCGGCTCCGGCTCGTCGAACAGGCCGGGATGGGCCGCGGGTGGGGCCTTGGGCTTGGCGACCACCGCGGTGCCGGTCAACTCCTCCAGCCACTGCTTGAAGCCGTTGCGCACGTAGAACTCGCCGAGAAGCGCCTTGTCCGGCTCGCGGAAGGCGAGGTCGTCCAGCTTGGGCCAGCCGGGCACATGCTCGGCGAGCTCGCAGTCCACCTTCACGGTGACGAGCTTGCGGCCCGTCGGCAGCCAGTCCAGCGTGGCACGCAGGTTCTCGCCAGCCTTGCCCTTGATGGCGGAGGCCGCGGCCATGACGCCGTCCAGCGAGCCGTACTCGGCAATCCACTTCGCCGCCGTCTTGGGGCCCACGCCCGGCACGCCGGGCACGTTGTCCACGGTGTCGCCCATCAGCGTGAGGTAGTCGACGATGCGGTCCGGCGGCACGCCGAACTTGGCCAGCACGCCCGCTTCGTCCAGCCGCTCGTTGCTCATCGTGTTGATGAGCTCCACGTCGGCATTGACGAGCTGGGACAGGTCCTTGTCGCCCGTCGACACGATCATGCGGTGGCCCTCCTTGGCGCCGATGCAGCACAGCGTGCCGATGACATCGTCCGCCTCCACGCCCGGCACCGTCAGCGTGGGCCAGCCCAGCAGCTTGACGACCTCGTGGATGGGCTCGATCTGGGCGCGCAGCTCCGGCGGCATCGGCGAGCGCTGGGCCTTGTACTCGGGATACCACTCGTCGCGGAAGGTAGGGCCCGAGGCGTCGAACACGCAAACGGCATGTTCCGCGCCGACGTCGCTCTGCAGCTTTTTCAGCATCGCCACCATGCCGCGCACGGCGCCGGTGGGCTGGCCTTCCGGGCCCCGCAGGTCGGGCATGGCATGGAAGGCGCGATACAGGTAGCTGGAGCCGTCGACCAGCAGCAGGATGGGTTTACTCATGGCGACGGATTCTCGGGCAGGCGCCACCTAGAATCGGCAGCATGCTTCGCCTCGCCGTACCGATCCTGCTCGCAGCCCTGGCCAGCAGCGCCCTGGCCGACCCGCCGCCCGAGCCCAAGGTCGAGAGGACCGTGGCCGAGGACGACCAGGTCCGCATCGAAGAGTTGAAGGTGCGCGGCGAGGCCAAGAAGGTCACGGTCAAGAACAAGATCACCAAGGCCCCCGACTACGAGATCGTCGTCAACGACGCGGGCCGCGAGTCCGCCGGCGGCACCGGCACGGGCATGCCCAAGAGCGGCTCGGGCACGCGGGTCTGGCGCGTCCTCAAATTCTGATTCCCGGCGGCCCTCCGGGTCGCTGACCTGCCCCTCCCCCATGGCCGTTTTCACCGAAGTCAGCGCCGCGCAGGCGCAAGCCCTGCTGGACCACCTCTCCCTCGGGCGCCTCACCTCGCTGCGCGGCATCGGCGCCGGCATCGAGAACACCAACTACTTCGTCGATTGCGAGCACGGCCACTACGTGCTGACGCTGTTCGAGCGCCTGACGGCCGAGCAGCTCCCGTTCTACCTGCGGCTGATGCAGCACCTGGCGCAGCGCGGCATCCCGGTGCCCGAGCCGCATGCGGACGCGGCCGGCGAGATCCTGTTCGAGGTCGCCGGCAAGCCCGCGGCCATCGTGGACCGCCTGCATGGCGGCCACCAGCTGGCGCCCGACGCCTTCCACTGCGCCCAGGTTGGCGCGACGCTGGCCCGCATGCACCTGGCCGGGCAGGACTTCGCCATGCACCAGCCCAACCTGCGCGGCCTGGCGTGGTGGCAGCAGGTGGTGCCGCAGTTGCTGCCCTTCCTGGATGCCGGCCAGGCCGGTCTGCTGACAAGCGAGCTGGCCTACCAGGAGCAGCTGGCTGCGTCGGCGCGCTATGCCGATCTGCCCAAGGGCCCCATCCACGCCGACCTGTTCCGCGACAACGTCATGTTCGAACCCGGCGAGGGCCCGGGCCGTGAGCGGCTGACCGGCTTCTTCGACTTCTACTTCGCCGGCGTCGACACCTGGCTGTTCGACCTCGCCGTCTGCCTGAACGACTGGTGCATCGACCTGACCAGCGGCCGCCTCATCGAGGAGCGCGCCAGCGTCTTCGTGGCGGCCTACGAGAGCGAGCGGCCGCTGTCCGGCGCCGAGCACCGCCTGCTGCCGGCGCTGCTGCGCGCCGCGGCGCTGCGCTTCTGGGTGTCGCGCCTGTACGACCTGCACTTGCCGCGCGAGGCCTCGCTGCTGAAGGCGCACGACCCCAGCCACTTCGAGCGGGTGTTGCGCGAGCGCATGGCCAAGCCCTGGCACGCCTTGCACGGCGAGGCCGCCGAATGACGACGATGCAACTCCATCTCCAGCAGGTGCCTGCGCGCAACGGCCGGCTCTGGATACGCCACGGCTTCAAGGTCTTCCAGCGCCAGCCGATGGCGCTGGCGGGCCTGTTCGGCCTGTTCCTGTTCGTCGGCTTCGCCGCGATGCTGCTGCCCTATGTCGGCCTGATGCTGACGATGGCATCGCTGCCGCTGCTGTCGCTGGGCTTCATGCTGGCCACGCACCTCGTGCTGCAGAAGAAGACGCCCACCGCCGCGGTGTTCATCGCGCCGCTGAAGCTCACCCCGGAACGCCGGCGCAGCCAGCTGCTGCTGTGCTTCAGCTACGCCGGCGCGGCGCTGCTCATCGGCCTGCTGTCCGACTGGGTGGACGGCGGCAGCACGAGCGACCTGCAACGCCTGATCGCCGAGAACGCCGACAACGACACCATCGCGAACGCCGCCACCGACCCGCGCCTGTTCTGGGGCCTGGCCACGCGACTGGGACTGGTGGCGCTGCTGTCGGTGCCCTACTGGCATGCGCCGGCCCTCGTGCACTGGGGCGGCCAGGGCGTGGCGCAGGCGCTGTTCTCCAGCACGCTGGCGCTGTGGCGCAACAAGGCGGCGTTCGCGCTGAATGCGCTGCTGTGGGGTGGCCTGCTGCTGGCCGTGGCCAGCAGCGTCAGCCTCGTGTTCGGCCTGCTGGGCCTGGCGCAGTTCGCGCCCATGGTGCTGATGGCCACTTTGCTGCTGCTGTCGACGGTGTTCTACGCGTCGCTCTACTTCAGCTTCGTCGACTGCTTCATGTTCGGCGCGCCGCCGGACGTGCTCAGCGAACCGCAGTCTTCATCGTCCTGACATGCCGGGTTTGAAGAATGCCAGGCTCCAGCATTGCGGAGCCCCTCTTGAACCTGCCCAGCCTCACCTGCCCTCCAAACGACTACGACGATGACGCCGTCGTCAACACCTCGGCCAACACCCACATGGCCGATGTGCTGGCGGCACGCCTGAGCCGCCGCCAAGCGCTGCGCGGCGGCCTCAGCGTCACGGCAGCCGCCCTGCTCGGCGGCGCCAGCCTGACGGCCTGCTCCTCCGACGACGACGCTCCCACACCGTCCCCCGCGCCGGCGCCTGCGCCCGCACCGGCCGCCGCACCCAAGCTCGGCTTCACGGCCGTGGCCAAGAACAAGAACGACCTCGTCACCGTGCCCGAGGGCTACCAGGTCAGCATCCTGCACGCGCTGGGTGACCCGCTGCACTTCGGCGACGAGTCCTGGAAGGACGACGGCAGCGAAAGCGCCGACTCGTACCAGCGCCGCGTCGGCGACGGGCATGACGGCATGCACTGGTTCGGGCTGTCCGACACCGGCACCTACCAGGCCGACCGCTCGGATCGCGGCCTGCTGTGCGTCAACCACGAGTACGTCGTCGCGCCCTACGGCTTGCACCCGGCCGGCCGCAGCGCCGGCGCCACGCGCAATGCCGCCGAGGTCGAGAAGGAGATCTATGCCCACGGCGTCAGCGTTGCCGAGGTCAAGCGCGACGCCGCCGGCACGGCCATGGTGCGCGGCTCGCGCTTCAACCGCCGCGTCACCTCGGCCACGGTGATGGACTTCACCGGTCCGGCGCGCGGCTCGGCGCTGCTGGCGACGAAGTTCTCGGCCGGCGGCACGCAGACACGCGGCACCAACAACAACTGCGCCAACGGGTACACGCCCTGGGGCACGTACCTGACCTGCGAGGAGAACTACCTCAACGTCATCTCGCGCGCCGCTGGCGACGATGCCAAGCGCAGCGCCAAGGAAGTGGCAGGACTGAACCGCTACGGCCTGCCGCAGAACCGCAAGAGCCCGTACTTCTGGGAAACCGCGGGCACGGCCGACCTGTTCGCGCGCTGGGACTCCTCAGCGACCGCTGCCACCGCCGCGGACGACTATCGCAACACCATCAACACCTTCGGCTGGGTCGTCGAGATCGACCCCTTCGCGCCGGACGCCACGCCCGCCAAGCGCACCGCGCTGGGCCGCTTCAACCACGAAGGCGCCTGGCCCGCGCCCGCCGTGGCCGGCAAGCCGGTGGTCTTCTACATGGGCGACGACTCGCGCAACGAGTACATCTACAAGTTCGTCTCCAAGGCGCCGTGGGACGCGGCCGACGTGGGCAAGGGCATGGCGGCTGGCGCCAAGTACCTGGACGAAGGCACGCTGTACGTCGCCAAGTTCCACGCCGACGGCAGCGGCGAATGGCTGGAGCTGACCTTCGGCAAGAACGGCCTGGACGCCACCAACGCCGCCTACCCGTTCGCCGATCAGGGTGACGTGCTCATCCACGCCCGCCTGGCGGCCGACAAGCTCGGCGCCACCAAGATGGACCGGCCGGAATGGGGCGCGGTGAACCCGCTGAACGGCGAGGTCTACATGACCCTGACCAACAACAGCAACCGCGTCGCCAACACCGCCACGCCGACCGGCAGCCAGCTCAAGCCCGACGCGGCCAACCCGCGCTACTACGAGGACGTCAAGGGCGGCAGCACCTCGCAGAAGGGCAACCCCAACGGCCACATCATCCGCTGGCGCGAGGACGCGGCGAGCGTCACGAAGTTCGCCTGGGACATCTACCTGTTCGGCGCCCAGGCCGACGCGGCAGCCGACGTGAACCTCTCCGGCCTGACCGACGTCAACGACTTCTCCAGCCCCGACGGCCTGCACTTCGACAAGCGCGGCATGCTGTGGGTGCAGACCGACGACGGCGCCTACACCGACATCACCAACTGCATGATGCTGGCCGCCGTGCCGGGCAAGGTGGGAGACGGCGGCGCGGCCAACGCGGCGGGCGGCACCAGCACGATCAAGGGCGCCAATGCGACCGCCGACACGCTGCGCCGCTTCCTCGTCGGCCCCAGGGAGTGCGAGATCACCGGCATCGCAATGACGCCGGACAGCAAGACGCTGTTCTTCAACGTCCAGCACCCCGGCGAGGACGGCACGCCGGACTGGGTCGCCAAGACCTTCGGCAGCTACTGGCCGGCCAGTCAGGCCGACGCGGCTGCGAAGAAGCGCCCGCGCTCGGCCACTGTGGTCGTCACCCGCAAGGACGGCGGCGAGATCGGGCTCTGATCCCCTGTCTCAGCGGTCCCGCGGGATCGCATAGGTGCCGGTGGCGTGGGCCACCGGCTCTTCTTCGCCTTCCGAGAAGATCCACACCTCGCCCACGGCGAGCGACCGACCCAGCTTCATCAGCCGGCAGCGCGCCACGACGCGGCGGTCGGCGCGCGGCTTGTGCAGGAAATTGATGGACAGGTTGGTCGTCACCGCCAGTGGCACGATGCCGATGCGCGCCAGGATGGCGATGTAGAGCGCCACGTCGGCCAGCGTCATCATGACCGGGCCCGACACCGTGCCCCCGGGCCGCAACTCCGTCTCGCCGACGGGATGGGCGACGACGACGCTGCCGTCCTCGTCGACCTCCTCCAGCGTGCAGCGGTTCTGCGGGAACTCGGCCTGCAGGAAGGCCGACAGCTCGGCATGGGACGGGCGGTGTTCGGTCATGGCGAGTTGCAAGCAATTGCGTGTAAAGCGGCGCCGAGCCTAGCACCGCGCCCAGAATCGGCCGCATGAACATGGCCGACCGGGGCTTCACCGGCTCCATCCCGCAGCTGTACGAGCGCTACCTCGTGCCGCTGATCTTCGCGCCCTACGCGCAAGACCTGGCAGCACGCGCCGCGGCGCTGCGGCCCGCGCGGGTGCTGGAGATCGCCGCCGGGACCGGTGTGCTGACGCGGCATCTGGTGGACCAGCTGCCCGCCGGCACCGAGATCGTCGCCAGCGACCTGAACGCTGCCATGCTGGACATGGCCGCGACGCTGGGCACCGCGCGCCCCGTCGAATGGCGGCTGGCGGACGCGCAGGAGCTGCCTTACGCCGACGAGAGCTTCGACCTCGTGGCCTGCCAGTTCGGCGTGATGTTCCTGGACAGGCCGCGCGCCTTTGCCGAGATCCGCCGCGTGCTCAGGCCCGGCGGCTTCTTCCTGTTCAACGTGTGGGATCACATCGGCAGCAACGAGCTGGCCGACACCGTCACGCAGGCGCTGGCCCAGGCCTTCCCCGACGACCCGCCGCGCTTTCTCGCCCGCACACCGCATGGCTGCCATGACCTGGACGCGCTGCGCGCCGACCTGGCCGCGGGTGGCTTCGAACACCCGGCCGACGCCGTGACGCTGCCCATGCGGGCCCGCACCGAATCGCCGTCGGGGCCGGCGCTGGGCTATTGCCAGGGCACGCCGCTGCGCAACGAGATCGAGGCGCGAGCGCCGGGCCGGCTGCCGGAACTGACGGCGCACGCCGCCCAGGCCATTGCGGCCCGCTTTGGCGTCGGCCCCATTGACACGCTGATTCAGGCGCACGTCGTCATCGTGGGCCGCTGAGGACTTTCGGGCCGAGCGCCGGGCCGCCCCAAGCCGGCCCGCCATGGCGATGTGCTCGCGGCTCGATGCCGCGAGCATCACCGTCCCCTAGGGGGACCGATTGGGCTCGCCCGCGTTCAGCGCGGCGAGACCAGGCGAGGGGCACTCAATCCGTCGGCGTCAACTTCGCCACCGACAGCGCCAGCCACTTGGTGCCATGCCGGCCGAAGTTGACCTGCGCGCGCGCGTCCGCGCCACTGCCTTCCAGCGTCAGCAGCACCCCCTCGCCGAACTTGGTGTGGAACACGCCCTTGCCGACGCGCAGGCCACCGTGTTCCTCGGACACCTTGGGCTTCATGCTGGCCGGCACCGGCGGCTCCACCCAGGCGGGCCGGGCGACGTTGCCGGCGCCCACCATGCCCTTCAAGCCGGTACCCCGGTCCCAGGCCTGCTGGTACTCGCGCGCATAGCCCGAGCCGAAGCCCTGGTTGCGCGGCGTCAGCCACTTCAGTGCTTCTTCCGGCAGCTCGTCGAAGAAGCGGCTCTTGATGTGATAACGCGTCTGTCCGTGCAGCATGCGCGTCTGGCAGAAGCTCAAGGAGAGCTTCTTGCGCGCCCGCGTGATGGCCACGTACATCAGGCGCCGCTCCTCCTCCAGCCCGTCGTGGTCGGACATCGCGTTCTCGTGCGGGAACAGGCCTTCCTCCAGGCCGGTGATGAACACCGCGTCGAACTCCAGGCCCTTGGCGGAGTGGACCGTCATCAGCTGCACCGCGTCCTGCCCGGCCTGGGCCTGGTTGTCGCCGGCCTCCAGCGAGGCGTGCGTCAGGAAGGCCACCAGCGGCGACATGATCTCGCCGGTCTCGGCATCGGGCACGGCACCCGGCGTGCCGCCGGATTGGAGATTCGGGGCCACCTCGTCCACCGGCAGGCCCACGGCGTTCTTGCCGAAGCCCTCCTGCATGACGAAGGCCTCGGCCGCGTTGATCAGTTCGTCCAGGTTCTCCAGCCGCTCGGCGCCGTCCTTGTCGGTGCGGTAGAAGTCCAGCAGGCCGGAGGTCTCCAGCACCTGCTCGATGATCTCGCGCAGCGTCATGCCCTGCGTGAGGTTGCGCGTCGAGTCGATGAGGTGGGTGAAGGCCAGCAGGTTGGCGCCGCCCTTGCCGGCGATGGCCCCCACGCTCTGGTACAGGCTGCGGCCGCTCGCCTTGGCGGCGTCCTGCAGGTTCTCCAGCGTCTTGGCGCCGATGCCGCGGGTCGGGAAGTTCACGACCCGCAGGAAGCTGGTGTCGTCGTTCGGGTTCTCCAGCAGCCGCAGGTAGGCCAGCGCGTGCTTCACCTCGGCCCGCTCGAAGAAGCGCAGGCCGCCGTAGACGCGGTACGGGATGCCCGAGTTGAACAGCGCCGACTCGATGACCCGCGATTGCGCATTGCTGCGGTACAGGATGGCGATTTCCTGCCGGTCCAGCCCGCCGCGGTGCAGGCTCTGGATCTCCTCGATGACCCACTGCGCCTCGGCAAAGTCGCTGGGCGCTTCCTGCACGCGGATGGGCTCGCCCAGGCCGGCGTCGGTGCGCAGCGTCTTGCCCAGGCGCTGGCTGTTGCGGCTGATCAGCTCGTTGGCGGCGTCCAGGATGTGACCGAAGCTGCGGTAGTTCTGCTCCAGCTTGATGACCTTCTTGACGCGGTACTCGCGCTCGAAGTCCGCCATGTTGCCCACGCGCGCGCCGCGGAAGGCGTAGATGCTCTGGTCGTCATCGCCCACGGCCAGCAGGCTCTGGCCGTTGTCCGCGTTCGGCGGCGCAAACATCTTCAGCCACGCGTACTGCAGCTTGTTCGTGTCCTGGAACTCGTCGACCAGGATGTGGCGGAAGCGCCGCTGGTAGTGCTCGCGCACGGCCGCGTTGTCGCGCAGCAGCTCGTAGCTGCGTAGCATCAGCTCGGCGAAATCGACGACGCCCTCACGCTGGCACTGGTCCTCGTAGTTGGCGTAGATCTCGATGAGCTTCTTGGTCTGCTCGTCGCGCGCCTCGACGTCGCCGGGACGGTGGCCATCCTCTTTGCAACCGGCGATGAACCAGCCGACCTGCTTGGGCACGAAGCGTTCCTCGTCCAGCTTCATCGCCTTGATGACGCGCTTGACGGCCGACGTGGTGTCGCTCGCATCCAGGATCTGGAACGCCTGCGGCAGGTTGGCCAGCTTCCAGTGCGCGCGCAGGAAGCGGTTGCACAGGCCATGGAAGGTGCCTATCCACATGCCGCGCACGTTGAACGGCAGCATGGTGGAAAGCCGCGTCAGCATCTCCTTGGCCGCCTTGTTCGTGAAGGTCACGGCCATGATGCCGCCGGGGCTGACCTGCCCCGTCTGCAGCAGCCAGGCGATGCGCGTCGTCAGTACACGGGTCTTGCCGGAGCCGGCGCCCGCCAGGATCAGCGCGGGCGCCGGTTCCGCCGTCACCGCGGCCAACTGCTCGGGGTTGAGGTTCTTGAGGAGAGGACTGGTCTGAGCAGCTTCGGACACGTCTGGCACGGGATTCATCGACACATTTTAGAGAAGCGCCTTTTGACGATCTCGATGCCCCGGCATCGCGCCGCAGTCACGTCAATACTGCCCGCCCGCACGGGTCATCCCTAGCGCCAGCCCCAAGGTCTCTGCCCACAATCCGCCGCGCCCGTGCATGCAACCGAGCCGGGCACCCTGCTCCATTCCCAAACCAACCTCAAATGTCCAATACCCTTCGTCTTTTGCTGGTGGCCGCTTCGACGGCATTCCTGGTCGGCTGCGCCGGTACCAATTTCAAACGGCCCGACGCGGGTGCCCTCCAAGTCGGCAAATCGACGGCGGCCCAGGTCACGCAGGTCATGGGCGCCCCCCAGATGACGGGTGAGCTGCTGCGCAACGGCGAAAAGCTGAAATCGGTGCGCTACGCCTACGCCGAGGGTGCGGGCAGCGGCAAGTACCCCGGCGTGACGCCGGCCCGCGCCCAGGTCTTCCTGACCCACAACGACCTGCTCGTCGCTGAAGAGTTCATCAGCTCCTTCCCCAACGACGCGACCGATTTCGACGAAGGCAAGGTCAGCGCCATCGTCAAGGGCAAGTCGACCCGAGCCGATGTCGCCGCCCTGCTGGGCAACCCCAACGGCCGCGGCGTCCACCCGTTCATCAAGACCAAGGGCGAGACGGCGTTCATCTACAGCTACACGCACGTCAAGGGCAGCGTCTTCAACATGAAGCTCTATACCAAGACCCTGATCGTGTCCTTCGATGCGGCCGGCTTGGTGACCGACGTCGAATACACGTCCAGCGGAGAGAAGTGACACGGGCCGTCCCGCCCAACTGAGCGACGAGCAGCCGGCAGCCTTCGGGCGCCGGCTGTTTCTTCTTGCGCCGTGGCCCCTACCTGCGCCGCACCTTGCCGGCCCGCCCGGCCTTGGACCATTCATAGGCTTCGCCGTCGGGCGTCCGGCCGCCCTCCACGGCCGAGACGCCGGGCCGGCCGATATTTTCCTCCAGCGCCGTGGAGATGCTGACGTGGCGATGGCCCTGCCTGCGCCGGTCCTCCGCCCAGGCCAGCGCCTGGATCAGCTCGGTGCTGCCGAAGAGTTCGCACACCGGCAACGCGGCCTCGCCGTCGCCTTCCAGCCAATACACCACGATGCCCACCGTCGTTCTCCCGTCTGCTCCAGCGTCAGCGTAGCGTGTCCGCGATGATGCGCGGATGGACCATCCGCCTGCGATCGAACTGCGCCCGCCCCAGCCCGGCGACCTTGGCTGGATCATCGAGCGCCACGGCGCCTTCTACGCGGCCGAGTACGGCCTGAACGCCCGCTTCGAAGCGCTGGTGGCGCGCATCTGCGCGGACTTCATCGATGACCGCGACCCTGCGCGCGAGGCCTGCTGGATCGCCGCGCGAGGTGACGAGCGGCTGGGCAGCGTCATGCTCACGCAGGCCCGCGATGGCACGACGGGCGAGCCCCTCGCTGGCGTCGCCCGGCTGCGCCTGCTGCTGCTGGCGCCACAGGCGCGCGGCCAGGGGGTGGGCAGGCGGCTGGTGCGCGAGTGCAGCGACTTCGCACGCGCTGCCGGCTACCAGCGCACCGTGCTGTGGACCCAGAGCGCCCTGACGGCGGCGCGCGCACTCTACGCCGCACAAGGCTACCGGCTCGTCGCCAGCGAGGCGGTGAACAGCTTCGGGCAGGACGTCGTCAGCGAGACCTGGGAGCTGCTGCTGTGACCGCGCCCTGCCCCTGCGGTTCGGGCGGCGCCTACGCGCGCTGCTGCGGTGCCCTGCATGTTGCGTTCGCCAACCGCCAGGGGCTGCACGCGGCGACGCCGGAAGCGCTGATGCGCTCGCGCTACTCGGCCTTCGTGCTGGACCTGCCCGACTATCTGCGGGCCACCTGGCATGCCAGCACCCGCCCGGCCGAACTGGCGCCGCCCGAGCCGGGGCTGAAGTGGCTGGGCCTGGCCGTCAGGCGAAGCGTGTTGCAGGACGCCGACCACGGCACCGTGGAGTTCGTCGCCCGCAGCAAGCTCGGCGGCCGCGCCCACCGGCTGCACGAGGTGAGCCGCTTCGTGCGCGAGGGCGGCAATTGGTTCTACGTGGACGGCGACCTGTCTTGACGTTGGCGATCCTGCACATCGACGACCACCTCGTCGCCATCGACAAGCCGCCCGGCCTGCTGGTGCACCGCACGCAGCTCGCGGCGCACGAGGGCGAGGCCGCGCTGCAACTGCTGCGCGACCAGCTCGGCCGGCCCGTGTGGCCGGCGCACCGGCTGGACCGCGGCACGTCGGGCGTGCTGCTGTTCGCGCTGTCGGCCGAGGTCGCGTCGCTGCTGGGCGCGATGTTCGAGCACGGCCGCATGGCCAAGCGCTACCTGGCGCTGGTGCGCGGCTGGCCGGCGGCAGGCGAGGGCCTCGTCGACCATCCGCTGGCCCGTGACCCCGAGCTGCCGTCCGCCGGCCAGCCGATGCTGGAGGCGCAGACGCGCTGGCGTGTGCTGCGGCGCGTCGAGTGGCCGCTTGTCACCGACCAACGCTTCGCGACCACGCGGGTCGCGCTGCTGGAGGCCGAGCCGCTGCAGGGCCGCCGGCACCAGATCCGCCGCCATCTCAAGCACATCGCCCATCCCATCCTGGGCGACGCCACGCATGGCAAGGGGCCGCTGAACCGCGCCGTCGCCGCGCACCTGGGCACACAGCGGCTGTGGCTGCACGCGCGGTCGCTGGCCCTGACCCATCCGGTCACCGGCACGCCGCTGCAATTGCTGGCGCCGCCGGATGCGCAATGGCCCGCCGCCGGTTGAGAATCGGCGCGCACAACCAGGAGACCGGCATGAGCATCCAAGGCATCAAGGCGCAGTACGAACAACGCGGCCCGGTGCCGCGGGACGTGATTCACGCGGTGCCGTTCGAGCCGCCCGCACCCGCGGCGGGCCAGGCGCTAGTGGCCGTGCTGGCCGCGCCCATCAACCCGTCGGACGTGCTGATGCTGACCGGCGGCTACGGCATCCTGCCGCCGCTGCCGGCCGTGGGCGGCAGCGAGGGCGTGGGCCGCATCGTCGCGCTGGGCGAGGGTGTCAGCCACCTGGCCCCGGGCCAGACCGTGCTGCTGCCCGCTGGCAGCGGCACCTGGGCCAGCCACCTCGTCGCCGACGCCAGGCGCTTGGTGCCGCTGCCCTCAGGCGCCGACCCGCAGCAGCTGGCCATGCTGACCGTCAACCCGGCGACCGCTTCGTTGATGCTGTCGGAGTTCGTCACGCTGCAGCCCGGCGACTGGGTCATACAGAACGTCGCCAACTCGGGTGTGGGCGGCTACCTGACGCAGCTGGCCAGGCTGCGCGGACTGCGCACGGTCAACATCGTGCGGCGCGAGGGCGCGGCCGCCGCGGTGACGGCCGATGGCGGCGACGTGGTGCTGGTGGACGGCGACGACCTGGCCAAGCGGGTCAAGGACGCTGTCTCGGGCGCTCCCATCCGCCTGGGCATCGACGCGGTGGGCGGCAAGGCCACGAACCGGCTGTCCATGTGCATTGCCGAGGGCGGCACCGTCGTCAACTACGGACTGATGAGTGGCGAGCCCTGTGTGGTGTCGCCGCAGTCCTTCGTCTTCAACGACCTGACGCTGCGCGGTTTCTGGCTGGCCAAGTGGTTCCGCGTCGCATCGCGTGAAGCCCAGCAGGCGCTGTACGGCGAGCTGACGAAGCTGATCGCCACCGGCCAGCTGAAGGCGCGCATCCACGCGACCTACCCTGTCGAGCGCATCCAGGAGGCCATCGCAGCGGCCAGCACCGGCGAGCGCGACGGCAAGATCCTCATCGTGCCGCAGCCGTGACGCCGCTCAGCGCGGCGGCGCCGCCAGCACCTTGACCTCCAGGCCCGAGGCCTGGCCGGCCCAGCGGAAGAGCTTCTGCGTCGCGGCCTGGAAGTCCTCGGGCCGGGCGCTGCGGATGGGCACGAAGGTCTGCGGGTTGCGGTCGATCAGCGGGAACCAGCTGCTCTGCACCTGCACCATGATGCGGTGGCCGCGGCGGAAGCTGTGGTTGATGTCCTGCAGCGCGACGCGCAGTTCCTCCACCTGCCCCGGCACCATGGCCTCGGGCGCCTCGAAGCCCTTGCGGAAGCGGCCGCGCAGCGGGTCGCCGCGCACCAGTTGCTGGTAGCCGCCGAGCGGGCTGTCCTGGGGCTCGACGTCCTCGGTGCGGGGCTTGCGCTTCTTGGCGACCTCGTCCTCCAGCTCCGGCGGGTAGACGTCGATGAGCTTGACGACCCAGTCGGCGTCGGTGCCGGTCGTTGAGGCGAACAGCCGCGCGACGACGGGGCCGGCGAGCGTCACGTCCTCCTCCAGCACGTCGCTGCGGAAGGTCAGCACGTCGGGCCGGGTGGATGCGAAGCGCTGGTCGCTGACCATGTATTCCTGCGGCACGCCCAGGCTGGCGTAGCCGATGTAGGGCACGGGCTTGGCAGGGTCGCTGACCCAGCTGTCGAACTCGGGCCCGGTGGGCTGCGGCGGCGTGAAGCTGAGCTTGCCGCCGGGCGCGAAGTAGAGCGTGCGCGGCTGCGCTTCGCGCGGCGGCCAGGCGTCGTAGCGGCGCCAGACGTTGGTGCCGGTCTCGAAGACGGTGGCCTTGGCGACCCTGGGCGCCTTGGCATCGGGTTCGCCGCGCAAGTGCTGCTCGAAGAAGGGCAGCAGCACCTCCTTCTGGAACTGCTCGGCCGTGGGTTGCTGGAACTGCACGCGGCCCAGCTGCCGGCCCGGCGCGCCGACCCAGCCGCCGTGCACCCACGGGCCCATGACGAGGCGGTTGTCCGTCGCCGGGCTGTGCCTGCCGATGGCCCGGAAGATGGCCAGCGGGCCGGCCAGGTCCTCGGCGTCGAACCAGCCGCCCACCGTCAGCACGGCGGCGCGGATGTGCTTCAGGTGCGGCGTGATGGCGCGCGATTGCCAGAACTCGTCGTAGCGGTCGTGCGCCAGTTGCACGTCGAAGTACGGGTTCGCCCCGCCGTCCTTGGCCAGGCGCTTCGACAGCGCATCGAGGTTGCCGTGATCCAGGTGGAACTCGTAGCCGTCCAGCGTGCCCCAGTCGAACTGCGGCCACTGCTTCGGGGGCGGCGTGGGGCCCTGCTGCGGCTTGAAGCCGGTGTAGAAGCCGAAGTTGGCGGCCAGCATGAAGGCGCCGCCGTGGTAACTGTCGTCGCCCATGAAGAGGTCGGCGATGGGCGCCTGCGGCGACGCGGCCTTGATGGCCGGGTGCGAGTCGATGATGGACGCCGCCGTGTAGAAGCCGGGGTAGGAAATGCCCCAGAGGCCTACGCGGCCGTTGTGGCCGGGGATGCGGTCCAGCAGCCATTGCACGCTGTCATGCGTGTCGGAGCTCTCGTCGACATCGGTGGGCGTCTTCTTGACGGGCCTGTGCGGCGTCATCTCGATGAACTCGCCCTCGGACAGGCTGCGGCCGCGCACGTCCTGGCAGACGAAGATGTAGCCGGCCTTCAGGAAGTCCTCGCTCGGCGCCAGCGCACGCACGCCGTCGCGGTCGACGCCGTAGGGGCCGCAGCCATAGGGCGTGCGCACCATCAGCAGGGGATAGCGCCGGCTCTGGTCCTTGGGCAGGTAGACGGCGGTGAAGAGCCTGGCGCCGTCGCGCACCGGCACGCGGTACTCGTACTTGGTGTAGTGCTCGCGCGGCTCGTAGGCCGGCGGCTTGTCCTCCTCGGCGGCGCGGGCCGAGGCGCCGGCCAGGGCCAGCAACAACAGGAATGAGGCGCGCAGTAGCATCGTCACGGCAAGGGAATGGAAGAGGGGCGAAGTCTGACATCGCCGCGCCCGCCACGGCGTTAGGCTGGGGCATCGACAGCTTGCAGGAAGCCCGCCATGCCGCCAGACACCGAGGCCTATCGCGTCCCGCCGGGCCAGAAGGTCAAGCTCAAGCACTGGCCCACGGCGGTTGATGCGCTGTACCGCGACGAGGACGACTACAAGGAGCAACTGCGCACGCAGGTCGAACGCCTCAGCGAGCTGCAGAACCTGCTCTACGCCCACAACCGCTATTCGCTGCTGCTGATCTTCCAGGCCATGGACGCGGCCGGCAAGGACAGCGTCATCAAGCACGTCATGTCGGGCGTGAACCCACAGGGCTGCCAGGTCTTCAGCTTCAAGCACCCCAGCGCCCAGGAGCTGGACCACGACTTCCTGTGGCGCACCTCGCAATGCCTGCCCGAGCGCGGCCGCATCGGCATCTTCAACCGCTCCTACTACGAGGAGGTGCTGATCGTGCGCGTGCACCCGGAGATCCTGGCCGCGCAGTCCCTGCCCAAGGAGACGACGCGCGCCGCCAAGCTCTGGCCGCAACGCTACGAGTCCATCAACCACCTGGAGCAGCACCTGCACCGCAACGGCACGCGCGTCATCAAGTTCTTCCTGCACCTGTCCAGGGAAGAGCAGCGCCAGCGCTTCCTGGCGCGGCTGGACGACCCAGCCAAGAACTGGAAGTTCAGCGCCGCCGACCTCGACGAGCGCGAGCTGTGGCCGCAGTACATGCGTGCCTACGGCGAGATGCTGCAAGCCACCAACAGCAAGCAGGCACCCTGGTACGTGGTGCCGGCGGACGACAAGCGCAATGCGCGCTTGATCGTCTCGCAGGTCGTCGTCGACGCGTTGGCGGCGCTGAAGATGAACTACCCCGAGCCGAGTCTCGGCGAGGCCGAGCTGAAGGAAGTCCGCGAGCGGCTCAAGGGGTGAGCGCTTCGGAGCGCCAAGGCCGGCATGCGGGATGGCCTGTCATCTCAACCGAACTTGACCGCGTAGATCGGCGGCAGGTGGGCCGAGACGGTCTGCCAGCTGTCACCGGCATCGCCGCTGGCCCACAGGCCGCCGGTCGTCGAGCCCATCATCAGCTGCTCGCCGCGGTCGTCCACCGCCAGGCCATGGCGGTAGATGAGGTCGTAGCAGTGCTGCTGCGGCAGGCCGGTGCGCAGCGCCTCGAAGCTGCGGCCGCCGTCGCGGGTGCGCGTCACGCACAGGGCGCCGTCGACGGGCACGCGGCGCTCGTCCTTCACGGCCGGGGCGAACCAGGCGGTGTCGGGGTCGCTCGGGTGCGCCGCCACGGGGAAGCCGAAGCTGGACGGCTCGGCCTTCAGCTCGGTCCAGTGGGCGCCGTGGTCGGTGCTGCGGAAGATGCCGTTGTGGTGCTGGCACCAGAGCACCGCCGGCACGTCGCGGCAGCGGGCGATGAGGTGGGGGTCTTGCACGTTCTCCTCGCCGGCCTGCTCGGGCGGCATGAAGTCGGCGCGCATGCCCTTGGCACTCAAGGCCCAGGTCTGGCCGCCGTCCGTCGTGCGCCAGGCGCCGCCGCAGGAGATGCCCAGCAGGAGCTCGTCGGGCCTGTCGGCGCGCGGGGAGATCGAATGCAGGGCCGGCGCATCGCTGCCGCCGCCGAACCAGCCCAGGCGTTTGGGCTCGTACCAGAGCGCCTCGTTGATCTGCCAGGTCGCGCCGCCATCGCGGCTGGAGAACAGGCCACCGGGCAAGGTGCCGGCCCAGATCGTGTCGGCGGCGCGCTCCAGCGCCCAGATCTGCAGCAGCTTCCATGCCGGCCCTTCGGCGCCCTCGGGCTGCGGCGGGTAGGTCGGCACGCCGACCTCCTGCCAGGTCTTGCCGGCGTCGTCCGATGCCTGCAGCTTGGTGCCGAAGTGGCCGAGGTTGAGCGCAGCCAGCATGCGTCCGGTGCGGTCCGGCGGCAGCAGCATGCTGACCGGGTCGGCCAGGAAGCTGACGTTCTCGATCTGCCAGACGCCAGCGCGGCGGCGCAGTTCGAACAGGCCCTTGCGGGTCGCGGCCCAGGCGCGGTCTTGATTCATTTCTCAACCTCCAGACAAAGCTTGCAGGACATGGACCCGGCTGTCGGGCCCGAGGGGGTCGCTGAGCCCGCGCAGATCGCGTGCGCGGCGGCCGTCGATGAAGACGACGACGTTGTGGCGCAGATGCCCCTGGTCGTCGAGCACGTAGCCGCGCAGGCGCTCGTTCAGTGCGAACGCGGCCTCCAGGCCCGCGCGAAGCTCGGTGGCGGGCGTGTCGACGACGGGCGTGTCGACGAAGCGCTGCAGTTGGGGCGTGAACTCGATGCGGGCCATGTCAGAGGCGCCCGGCCGCCCGAAGTCTCTGACACGCCCCCTCGGGGGGCAGCGAGCGAAGCGAGCGTGGGGGTCGTTCCATATCCGGATAACGAACGGGAGGTGTCGAATTCGACGGCGAAGCCCTCTTTCCCACCCCCGGACTTACCCTCAAAGAGAATGCCGGCGATGAACTCCGGCATCCTCTACGCCCTCGGCGCCTATCTGAGCTGGGGGCTGTTCCCGCTCTACTTCCGGCAGATCGCCGCCATCCCGTCGCTGCAGATCGTCGCCCACCGCACGCTGTGGTCGCTGGCCTTCGTCGCCGTTGTGCTGCTGGTGAGCCGCAACCTGGGCTGGCTGAAGGACGTGGGCGCCGCGACCTGGCGGCGCTTCGCGCTGTCGGCCACGCTGATCGCCGTCAACTGGCTGACCTATGTCTGGGCCGTGGGCCACGGCCATGTCATCGACGCCAGCCTGGGCTACTTCATCAACCCGCTGGTCAACGTGGCGCTGGGCTTTGCGGTGCTGCACGAGCGGCCGCGGCCGGTGCAGTGGCTGGCCGTGGGCCTGGCGGCCTTCGGCGTGCTGTGGCTGACGGTGGCGGGCGGGCGGCTGCCCTGGGTGGCGCTGGTGCTGGCGGTCAGCTTCGGCTTCTACGGCCTGATGCGCAAGACCGCCGCGCTCGGCGCCATCGAGGGCCTGACGCTGGAGACGCTGATCCTCGCGCCGCTGGCCGCCGCGGGGCTGATCTGGTGGTCGCAGGACGGCAGCATGGCCGGGCAGACGGCCGTCGACTGGGCCTGGCTGGTCGGCACCGGGCCGGTGACGGCCGGCAGCCTGCTGCTGTTCGCGGCCGGCGCGCGGCGGCTGTCTCTGGCGACGCTGGGCCTGGTGCAGTACGTCTCGCCGTCGCTGCAGTTCCTGCTGGGCGTCTTCCTGTTCAAGGAGCCGATGGACGCGACGCGGCTGATCGCGTTCGGCTTCATCTGGGGCGCACTGGCGCTCTACAGCGCGGAGGGCCTGTGGCAGGCCCGCCGCGCCTTGCAGGTCAAGCCGATTTAGTTCCGCATCAGGTAGTCGAAGGCGCCGAGGGCCGCCTTCGCGCCATCACCGGCCGCGATGATGATCTGCTTGAACGGCACCGTCGTCACGTCGCCCGCTGCGAACACGCCCGGGATGGACGTCGCGCCCTTGGTGTCCACGATGATCTCGCCGTGCTTGCTGAGCTCCAGCGTGCCGCGCAGCCACTCGGTGTTGGGCACCAGGCCGATCTGCACGAAGCAGCCTTCCACCTCGACCCGCCTGGCCTCGCCGGAGACGCGGTCGGTGTAGTTCAGGCCGTCGAGCTTGCCGTTGGTGCCGGTGAACTCGGTGGTCTGCGCGTTCATGATGATGGTGACGTTGGGCAGGCTTTCCAGCTTCTTCACCAACACCGCGTCGGCGCGCAGCTCGGCGCCGAACTCGATCAGCGTCACATGCTTGACGATGCCGGCCAGGTCGATGGCCGCCTCGACGCCCGAGTTGCCGCCGCCGATGACGGCGACCGGCTTGCCCTTGAACAGCGGGCCGTCGCAGTGCGGGCAATAGGCCACGCCCTTGTTCTTGTACTCGGCCTCGCCGGGCACGCCCACGTTGCGCCAGCGCGCGCCGGTGGACAGGATGACCGTCTTGCCCTTGAGCTTGGCGCCGTTGGCCAGTTCGACTTCGACCAGGCCGCCCGGCTGGGCTGCAGGTGTCAGCTTCTCAGCGCGCTGCAGGTTGTGGATGTCGACCTTGTAGTCCTTGACGTGGCCCTCCAGCGCAGCGGCGAACTTGGGGCCGTCGGTCATGGACACGGAGATGTAGTTCTCGATGCCCAGCGTGTCGTTCACCTGGCCGCCGAAGCGCTCGGCCGCGACGCCGGTGCGGATGCCCTTGCGCGCTGCGTACACCGCGGCCGCCGCGCCGGCAGGGCCGCCGCCGATGATGAGCATGTCGTACGGCTCTTCAGCGCCCAGCTTTTCGGCGTCACGTGCGGCGGCGCCGGTGTCGAGCTTGGCGACGATCTCCTCGAGCGTCATGCGCCCCGAGGCGAACGGCTGGCCGTTCAGCCACACGGCCGGCACGGCCATGATCTCGCGCGCCTCGACCTCGGCCTGGAACAGCCCGCCGTCGATGACGGTGGTGCGGATGCGGGGGTTGACGATGGACATCAGCGACAGCGCCTGCACGACGTCCGGGCAGTTGTGGCAGGTCAGGCTCATGTAGATCTCGAAGTCGAGATCCAGGTCCAGCGCCTTGACCGCGTCGATCTGCGCCTGGTCGACCTTGGGGGGGTGGCCGCCCGTCCACAGCAGTGCCAGCACGAGGGACGTGAACTCGTGGCCGAGCGGAATCGCCGCGAAGCGCAACGACTGCTCGGTGCCCGTGCGTCGCAGCAGGAAGGACGGCGTGCGCGTGTCGACGCCGTCGGTGCGCAGCGTGATCTTGTCGGTCATGCCGGCAATCTGCTCGAGCAGTTCGCGCATGTCGTCGCTGTTGGACGAGTTGTCTAGCGAGGCGACGATCTCGAAGGGGAGCTTGACGTGGTCCAGGTAGCCCTGGAGCTGGGTCTTGAGGGCGGCGTCCAACATGGTGAGGTCCTTTCAGTGAGGCGTGGCGCGGCTGGCCACTGCTGAAAGGGTCCCCGGGGCGGAGGCCCTTTCAGCAGAACCGGCGAGGCTCTGCGGAAGGAAGGAGCCCTCCCGGGCTCCTTGCAAAACGCATTTAGATCTTGCCGACGAGGTCCAGGCTCGGGGCGATGGTCTTGGCGCCTTCGTTCCACTTGGCCGGGCAGACCTGGCCAGGGTTCTTGGCGGTGTACTGGGCGGCCTTGAGCTTGCGCAGCGTTTCCTTGACGTCGCGGGCGATTTCGTTGGAATGGATCTCGGCCGTCTTGATGACGCCGTCCGGATTGATGACAAAGGTGCCGCGCAGCGCCAGGCCCTCTTCAGGGATGTGCACGCCGAAAGCGTTGGTCAGCGTGTGGGTCGGGTCGCCGACCAGCGGGAACTTGGCCTTGCCGACGGCCGGCGAGGTCTCGTGCCAGACCTTGTGCGAGAAGTGGGTGTCGGTCGTGACGATGTAGACCTCGGTGTCCAGCTTCTGGAACTCGGCGTAGTTCTCGGCCGCGTCCTCGACTTCGGTCGGGCAGTTGAAGGTGAAGGCGGCCGGCATGAAGATCAGCACGGACCACTTGCCCTTCAGCGTCTCGTCGCTGACGGTGACGAACTTGCCGTTGTGGAAGGCTTCGGTCTTGAACGGCTGGACTTGGGTGTTGATCAGGGACATGGAATGCTCCGTGTTGGGGGTGGGGTGGATGGGATAGGTAGAACTATATCGATGAAGAGTTTTCAGTTGAAAACTTTAATCAAATCGGCTCTATTGGCTTTGGCTATCGGCCACACAAGCGGCAAGAGCCGGAAAGCCTAAGCCATCCAGCCGTGGGCTGCCAACCCTGCGGGCATGGCGGCAGTGTTATCCGATGTACCGGGCGCCCGGCGCGGGCAGCGTCAGAGCTCCAGCGCGAGCAATTCCTCGACCGTCTGGCGGCGGCGGATGAGCCGGCTCGCATCGCCGTCCACCAGCACCTCGGCCGCCAGCGGCCGGCTGTTGTAGTTGCTGGACATGGAGGCGCCGTAGGCGCCGGCGTCGTGGATGGCGAGCAGGTCGCCGACGCGGGCCTCGGGCAGTTCACGGGTCAGCACCTCGCCGCCGGCGGCCTGCGTGAAGACATCGCCCGATTCGCACAGCGGGCCGGCCACGACCGTCGGCTGCGCCGGCCGCGCCACACCGTCACGCGGCAGCAGTGTCATCGCATGGAAGCTGCCGTACATGGCCGGGCGCATCAGCTCGTTGAAGCCCGCGTCCACCAGCACGAAGCGGTTGGCGCCGGCGTTCTTGACCGCCCTCACCTCCGCCAGCAGCACGGCGCTTTCGGCGACCAGGTAGCGGCCAGGCTCCAGCTCCAGCGTCAGCTTGTGGCCCACCAGCGCCTCCGCGTCACGGCGCGCGGTGTCCCAGAGGCCGAAGTAGTGGTCGACGTCGATGCCGGCGTCGCCCTCGCGGTACGGAATCGACAGGCCGCCGCCGGCCGAGATGGCGTGCAGGTCGTGGCCGGCTGCGACGGTTTGCTTCACGAGGCCCACCATCGCCTGGCCCACCTGGGCCAGGTGGCCGTAATCCACGCCAGAGCCGATGTGCATGTGCAGGCCCACCAGCTTCAGCCCGTGCTGGCGGATGGCCGCCAGCGCGGCGCCGAGGTCGGCGTGCCAGATGCCATGCTTGCTGTGCTCGCCGCCGGTGTTGGTCTTGTGGCTGTGGCCGTGGCCGAAACCGGGATTGATGCGCAGCCAGACGGCATGGCCCTTTGAAGCCGCGCCCAGTTGGTGGAGCATGTCGATGGAGCCGGCATTGACGGGAATGCGGTGCTCGACGACGGTGGCCAGCGTCGCGTGGTCCAGCAGGTCGGCCGTGAAGACGATGTCGTCGCCGCCCGTCGGGTAGCCGGCCGCCAGCGCGCGCAGGATCTCGCCACGCGAGACGGAATCGACCTTGACGCCAGCCTCGCGCAGCAACTTCAGGATGTGGATGTTGGAGCAGGCCTTCTGCGCAAAGCGGACGACGTCGAAGCGTTGCAGCGACGCTGCGCGCTGGCGGATGGTGGCGGCGTCGTAGACCCACAGCGGCGTGCCGTGCGCGGCGGCGAGAAGCTGCAGTCGGGCGGGGGTCAGGACGGTGGGCAGGGGCTTGGTCATGTTGCGCAGCATGCCCGGGGCAATCTATTCAATCAAATTGCAATTTGTCGTTGGACAATCCATTCCTGATATGGATATCCAGCACCGCCACATCGAAGTCTTCCGCGCCGTCATGACGGCCGGCAGCGTCACGGGCGCGGCAGCGCTGCTGCACACCTCGCAGCCCACGCTGAGCCGCGACCTTGCACGGCTGGAACAGCTCCTGGGCTACGCCCTCTTCGAGCGCGAGCGCGGCCGCCTGCAGGCGACGGCGCGGGCGCGGGCCTTGTTCGACGAGGTGGAGCGCAGCTTCCAGGGGCTGGCGCGCGTCATCGAGCGCGCCCAGGCGCTGGGCCGGGCGGAGGACACCGAACTCAGCGTGCTGAGCCTGCCGGCCCTGAGCCATGCGCTGCTGCCCGGGGCGCTCGCGGCGCTGCTGGCCGACCACCCCGCCGCGCGCGTCTCCATCACGCCGGCCGAGCCGCCGCTGCTGGACGCCTGGATGGGCGAGCAGCGCTTCGACCTGGGCCTGGCCGAGCAGGCCACGCCCTTGCCGGGCGTGCGGGTCGAGCCGGTGCTGGAGGCGGACGAGGTGGCCGTGCTGCCGGCCGACCATGCGCTGGCATCGCGCTCGCGCCTGGCCCTGCGGGATTTCAGGGATCAAGGCTTCATCAGCCTGGCCGAGGACGACCCCTACCGACGCGAGATCGATGCGCGCTTCGACGCGGCCGGCATCTCGCGCCACCTGCGCGTGCAGACGCACAGCGCGGTGGCCGTCTGCGAACTGGTCCGCTCGGGCCTGGGCCTGGCCATCGTCAACCCGCTGACCGCTGCGGCCTGCGCCGGCCAGGGCTTGGTGGTGCGGCCGCTAGCCGTGTCGATTCCCTACCGCGTCAGCGCTTTGATCCCGCTGCACCGGCCGGCGCAGCCGCTGGTCGACGCGTTGCTCAGCGCGCTGCGGCGCGCACCACGGTCGGCTTCGTCCCGAAGCGCTTGACGATGCTGGCCTCGATGCCGGCGGCGTCCAGCCCGCACAGGGACATCAGCTTGACCGGGTCGCCATGCTCGACGAACTCGTCGGGCAGGCCCAGCTGCAGCACCGGCACCGTCAGGCCGGCGGCGCTCAGCGCCTCGGCGACCGCACTGCCCGCGCCGCCCATGATGCAGCCGTCCTCGACGGTGACCAGGGCTTCGTGCGTGCGCGCCAGTTCGGCCACCAGTTCGGTGTCCAGCGGCTTGACGAAGCGCATGTTGGCGACCGTGGCGCCCAGGCGCTCGCCGACTTCCAGCGCCGGGTAGAGCAAGGTACCGAACGCAAGGATGGCGATGCGCTGCCCGTGGCGGCGCACTTCGCCCTTGCCCCAGGGCTGCGCCGTCATGGCCTTGACCGGCACGACACCGGCGCCGGCGCCGCGCGGGTAGCGCACGGTCACCGGGCCGTCATGCATGAAACCGGTGTAGAGCGCCTGCCGGCATTCGTCCTCGTCGGCCGGCGTCAGCACGGCCATGTTCGGGATGCAGCGCGTGAAGGCGATGTCGTAGTTGCCGGCATGCGTCGCGCCGTCGGCACCGACGAGGCCGGCGCGGTCCAGCGCGAACAGCACGGGCAGGTTCTGGATCGCCACGTCGTGGACCATCTGGTCGTAGGCGCGCTGCAGGAAGGTCGAATAGATCGCGACGACCGGCTTCAGGCCCTCGCAAGCCATGCCGGCCGCGAAGGTGACCGAATGCTGCTCGGCGATGCCGACGTCGTGATAGCGCTGCGGGAAGCGCTTGTGGAACTCGACCATGCCGGAGCCCTCGCGCATCGCCGGCGTGATGCCGACCAGGCGCGCGTCGGCCTCGGCCATGTCGCACAGCCACTCGCCGAAGACCTGCGTGAACGTCGTCTTCGGCGGCGTGGCCGGCTTGACGAAGCCCACAGCCGGGTCGAACTTGCCGGAGGCCGCGTGGTACTTGACCGGGTCGTTCTCGGCCAGCTTGTAGCCGGCGCCCTTCTTCGTGACGATGTGCAGGAACTGCGGGCCGCGCTTGTCGCGCAGGTTCTCCAGCGTCGGGATCAGCGAGTCGAGGTCGTGGCCGTCGATGGGCCCGACGTAGTTGAAGCCGAACTCCTCGAAGATCGTGCCCGGCACGACCATGCCCTTGGTGTGCTCCTCGAACTTGCGCGCGAACTCGTACAGCGGCGTGTTCTTCAGCACGCTCTTGGCGCCCTCGCGCGCCGCCGTGTAGAAGCTGCCGCTCATCAGGCGCGCCAGGTATTTGTTCAGCGCCCCGACCGGCGGGCTGATCGACATGTCGTTGTCGTTCAGGATGACCAGCACGTCGCCTAGCAGGCCGCCGTGCGCCACGCCGGCGTTGTTCAGCGCCTCGAAGGCCATGCCGGCCGTCATCGAGCCGTCGCCGATGATGGCCACGGCCTTGCGGTCCTCGCCCTTGAGCTTGGCCGCCATGGCCATGCCGTGGGCGGCTGAGATCGACGTCGACGAGTGGCCGGTGCCGAAGGTGTCGTAGACGCTCTCGTCGCGGCGCGGGAAGCCGCTGATGCCACCCAGCTGGCGCAGGCCCGGCATGCGGTCGCGCCGGCCGGTCAGCACCTTGTGCGGATAGGTCTGGTGGCCCACGTCCCACACCAGCCGGTCTTCCGGCGTGTTGTAGACGTAGTGCAGCGCGACGGTCAGTTCGACGGTGCCCAGGTTGGAACCCAGGTGGCCGCCGGTCTTGGAGACGCTGTCCAGCACATAGGCGCGCACCTCGTCGGCCAGCTTCTTCAGCTCGCCGCGCGGCAACCGGCGCAGGTCGGCGGGGCTGTCGATGGCGCTCAGCAGGGGAAAGTCCATGATGAAGCTCTCTTCAGTTGTCCCGTTCGACGACGGAGTCGGCCAGCAGGCTCAGGTGGCTGACGTCGGCCAGCCCGCTGGCGGCCAGCGCCGCCTTGGCCTCGGCGCGCAGCTTCTGCGCCAGGGCACGCGCGGCGTCGAGGCCGAGCACGCTGACATAGGTGGGCTTGTTCGCGTCCTGGTCCTTGCCGGCGGTCTTGCCCAGCACGGTGGAATCCTGGGTCACGTCGAGGATGTCGTCGACGACCTGGAAGGCCAGGCCCAGCGCTGCGCCGTAGTCGGACAGCGACCGGGTGGCCTGGGCCGACGCCGGCCCGCAGGCCGCACCCATCATGACGCTGGCCTGCAGCAGCACGCCGGTCTTGCGGCGGTGCATGTCACGCAAGGTCTTCTCGTCAAGGCGCTTGCCGATGCTCGCCAGGTCGATGGCCTGGCCGCCGGCCATGCCGTCGTAGCCGGCCGAGCGCGCGAGCAGCGCGCACAGACGCGCCTGCAGCGCCGGGGCGATGCCTTCGTCCGGCGTCAGCACATCGAAGGCCAGCGCCTGCATCGCGTCTCCGGCCAGCATGGCTTGGGCCTCGCCGAAGGCCACATGCGTCGTCGGCTTGCCGCGGCGCATGACGTCGTCGTCCATGCAGGGCATGTCGTCATGTACCAGCGAGTACGCGTGGATCAGCTCCACCGCGCAGGCGGCGCGCATCGCCGCAAAACCGTCGCCGTTGACCGCCGCGCAACTGGCCAGCACCAGCAGCGGGCGCAGCCGCTTGCCGCCGCCCAGCACCGCATAGCGCATGGCCTCGCCGAGGCCGGCAGGCGCTTGCGTGGGCACCAGGTCGTCCAGCGTCGCCTCGAAGGCGGCCAGGGACGTTTCCACCCAGCGGTCGAAGTCCTTTGCTTCCATGTTCAGGGGCCCTCCCAGGCCTTCAACTCCACCCCGTCCAGCAGCTTCACCTGCTGCTCCACCGCTTGCAGCCGCCCCCGGCACAGCGCCAGCAGCTGGGCGCCGCGCTGGTAGCTCTCCAGCAGCTGATCCAGCGGGAGCTGCTGCCCTTCCATCGCCGCGACCAGGCGCTCCAGCTCGTCGAGCGCCTGCTCGTAGCTGAGTTCACTGCCGTCTGGTGCGGCGGCCTTGGTCCGGGCGGAGGTCTTGGCTGTCATTTCAAAACGCGAAACCGCAATTGTAGTCAGCGCGTTTTGACAGTTCGGAGCCCCATGACCTGACCGATGGCGGGACAGCACCCGCCCGGGTAGAATCCTGGTCCCTTTCCCACGGCCGCGCGCACGCGCGAACCGCTCCTCCAACCACCTAGCAACCTGGCCGACTCGGCATGCCGAGATGCGCCGGAGGGACGCAGCACTCCTACTCGCCTGAAAGACCCGCCTGGATCATGTCCGACCTGAGCCTACCTGTCTCGGCGCTTCAACGCAGCCAGACCCAGCTCCCGGTGAGCGCCTACTTCGACCCCGATCTGTTCCAGCGTGAACAGGCCAGCATCTTTCAGCGAGGGCCCCGCTATGTCGGCCATGCACTGGCCGTGCCGGAAGTTGGCGACCACTACGCCCTACCCCAGGAAGGCGAAGGCCGGGCGCTCGTGCGGTCGGCCCAGGGCATCGAGCTGATCTCCAACGTCTGCCGCCACCGCCAGGCGGTCATGCTGCGCGGGCGCGGCAACACCCGGGCCAACATCGTCTGCCCGCTGCACCGCTGGACGTATTCCCACCAGGGCGAGCTGATCGGCGCACCGCATTTCGCGGAAGACCCCTGCCTCAACCTGAACCGCTACCCGTTGCGCGAATGGAACGGCCTGCTGTTCGAGGACAACGGCCATGACGTCGCTGCCGAACTGGGCAAGCTCGGCCCGCATGCCCAGCTCGACTTCTCAGGCTATGTGCTCGACAAGGTCCAGGTCCACGAGTGCAACTACAACTGGAAGACCTTCATCGAGGTCTACCTCGAGGATTACCACGTCGGGCCGTTCCACCCCGGCCTCGGCGGCTTCGTGACCTGCGACGACCTCGCGTGGGAGTTCGGCAAGCACCACTCGGTGCAGACCGTCGGCGTGCACCAGGGGCTGGAGCGCCCGGGCTCGCCGGTCTACCAGCGCTGGCACGACCAGCTGCTGAAGTACCGCGAGGGCCGACCGCCCGAAGCCGGCGCCATCTGGCTCACCTACTACCCGCACATCATGGTGGAGTGGTATCCGCACGTGCTGGTGGTGTCGACGCTGCACCCCGTGTCGCCGCAGAAGACGGTCAACCTCGTCGAGTTCTACTACCCCGAGGAGATCGCCGCGTTCGAGCGCGATTTCGTCGACGCCCACCAGGCCGCCTACATGGAGACCTGCATTGAGGACGACGAGATCGCCGAGCGCATGGACGCCGGCCGCAAGGCGCTGATGATGCGCGGCGACAACGAGGCCGGCCCCTACCAGAGCCCGATGGAAGACGGCATGCAGCACTTCCACGAGTGGTATCGCAACGAGATCGGCGCGCCGCTCTGATGCCGGCTTCCGCGCTCATGGTCCTGGCGACCTTTCTCTTCGCCACCATGGGCGTCTGCGTCAAGCTGGCCAGCGAGTTCTATGCGGCCAGCGAGATCGTCATGTACCGCGGGCTGGTCGGCGCGCTGATGATGGCCGTGCTGACGCATCGCCAGGGCACCAGCCTGAAGACCCGCCTGCCCGGCATGCACGTCTGGCGCAGCATCTCCGGCGTCACGTCGTTGTGCTTGTGGTTCTATGCCATCGGCAAACTGCCGCTGGCGACGGCGATGACGCTGAACTACATGTCGTCGGTGTGGATGGCGCTGTTCCTGCTCGGCGGCGCCGTGCTGATGGGCGCTCAGAAGCTGGACTGGCGGCTGATGGCCTCGGTGCTGCTCGGCTTCGCCGGCGTCGCGCTGATCCTGCGGCCGACGCTGGACCAGCAGCAGCTCTGGCATGGCCTGGCCGGCCTGCTGTCCGGCATGCTGGCAGCGATGGCCTATTTGCAGGTCACCGCGCTGGGTCGTGCTGGTGAGCCCGAGCTGCGCGTGGTGTTCTATTTCTCGGTCGGCGGCTGCCTGGCCGGCGCCCTCATCACCGCCGTGACGGAGGGCGGCCTGCAGACGCACACGCTGTGGGGCGCCGCGCTGCTGCTGGCGGTGGGCTTGCTCGCCACCACCGCCCAGGTCTGCCTGACGCGTGCCTACGCCATCGGCAAGCCGCTCGTGAACGCCTGCCTGCAATACCTCGGCATCGTCTTCTCCTTCATCTTCGGCATGCTGCTGTTCGACGACGCGCTGACCTGGCCAGCCACCATCGGCATGCTGCTCATCATCGGCGCCGGCCTCGCAGCCACCCTGTTGCGCTCCAGGGTCGCACCGCCGCCCAAGGACAGCCAGTTCAACCCCGCCGAGTCCTGAGCCCACCTCCTACGCGCTTCGCGCGCCCCCTGAAGGGGGTACTGCCAGCGGCCCGGCAAAGCCGGCTCCGCGGCAGTCGCTGAGCCAGTCACTACACGAAGAAGCCTCACATGCCCTTCACGACCTTGATCTCCGCCGCCGAACTACGAGCTCTGGCCGACCCGCTGATCTTCGACTGCGGCTTCGACCTCGCCGACACCGCTGTCGGCGAGCGTGCCTATGCCGAGGGCCACATCCCCGGCGCCTTCTACCTGCACCTGGACCGCGACCTCTGCGGCGACAAGACCGGGCCCGACGGGTCGTTCCGCGGCCGCCACCCGCTGCCGGAGCGGGAAACGTTCGCCACGCTGTTGCGCCGGCTCGGCCTGCGCGCGGGCCGCCAGGTCGTCGCCTACGACCGCCAGGGCGGCCCGTACGCCGCCCACGTCTGGTGGATGCTGCGCTGGATGGGCCATGCGGAGGTCGCCGCGCTCGACGGTGCGTGGGACGGCTCATTCACCACGGAGCTACCCACCGCGGTACCGACCGACTGGCAACCCGGCGAGCCGCTCGTCCAGCAGATCGACGCGGTCGCGCTGCTCAAGCAGCTGGGCCGGGTGCGCCTCATCGACGCCCGCGCCGCGGAGCGCTTCCGGGGCGACGTGGAGCCGCTGGACAAGGCCGCCGGCCACATCCCCGGCGCCAGCAACCGCTTCTTCCGCGACAACCTGGGCCCCGACGGCCGCTTCAAGCCCGCGGCCCAGCTGCGCGCCGAGTTCCAGGCCTTGCTTGCGCCGCATGCGGCCGACGCCGTCGTCCAGCAATGCGGCTCCGGCGTCACCGCCTGCCACAACCTGCTGGCCATGGCGCACGCCGGGCTGGGTGACAGCCGGCTCTACCCCGGCTCGTGGAGCGAGTGGTCGTCCGACCCGGCGCGGCCGATCGCAACCGGTTGATTCTGGGCAAACACTTCGCGGCGGCCGCGGCGCACACTGTGGTTCTCCGCAACTCCTGGAGGACCGAATGTTCAAGCGCATCCTCGTCCCCACGGACGGCTCCGACATCACCGTCAATGCCGTCAACACCGCCATCCAGTTGGCCAAGGTGCATGGCGCACAGCTGCTGACGCTCAGCGTCATGGAGCCCTTTCCCTACAGCGCCGTGTCCGAGATCCAGCCGGTGCCGCCGCAGGAGTTCATCGACGCCCAGCAGCGCGTTGCCAGCGAGCGCGTCGAGACCGTCTGCGCCGTGGCCGCCGCCCAGGGCCTGGCGTGCAAGGGGCACACCATCGAGGCCCTGCACGCCTGGGAGGCGATCATCGACCACGCCAAGCGGGAAGCCGTCGACCTCATCGTGATGGCCTCCCACGGCCGCCGCGGCGTGGCGGCGCTGCTGCTCGGCAGCGAGACGCAGAAGGTGTTGACCCACACCGACCTGCCCGTCCTCATCGTCAAGTGAGACGTTGCGCCGGTCAGGGCGCGCCCAGCAGGTGGCGCTGGAAGAACGCCACTGTGCGCCCGACCCACAGCGCCGTCGCGGCAGGCCGGTCGAAGCCCGGCGGGTCGCACAGCAGCTCGCACGCCAGCCGGTCCAACTGAGCCGCCGCTGGCGGCGGCGCCAGCAACGCGCCGTGGCCGCCGCCGTGCAGGTCGGCCAGCAGCTCGCAGCCCTGGCACGCCACGCGCAGCGGGTCGCTGTGAAAGCGCGGCAGCAGCCAGCGGTCGCCATCGGCCGTGACGAGGCCCAGCGGCACGCGCGGCCTGGCCAGCGTCGTGAGGTCGAAGTCGGCCACCAGCGGCACCCCCGCAACGATGGCGGCCAAGCGCGGGTCCGCATGCGTGCGCGGCCGGTCGTCGCCGGCGAACTTCCAGTCCAGCACACGCCGGGCTAGCCACAGCTTGACGCCGTCCAGCGCGCCGCCGCCCAGGCGGGTGGCCAGGCCGACGCAGGTGTGGAAGTCCTCCGGGAGGTGCCGCGCGCAGTGGGCGCGGAAGCGCTCGGGCGACCAGGCACCGCCGGCCAGGCTCAGCATGGTGTGCCCGCCGGCCGACATGCCGAAGCCGCCGACCCGGTCCCACCTCAGTGCTGCGAAGCGCGGGTCAACGGCCGCGCGGTCGAGGGCGTGGCTGATCTCGGCGGGGCGCTGCTGCCAGCTGTCGGGCCCGGGGCGGCCGGGGTCGGTCCAGTTGTCGCCGCGGTGCAGCGGCAGCACGACGGTGAAGCCGGCGTCCACCAGCGCCTGGGCCAGCGTGGTGTGCACCCACGGCCCGCCGCCCGAGCCGTGCGAGATGGCCACCACATGGCCGTTGCCGGGCTCCGGCGTGGCGTCCGGCGCGATCGACACGGCCAGGTCGCCGCGCTTCTCGGCGCGGCCGCTGGCGGCCGTCGGATAAAAGAGCGTGACCGCGCCACCGTCGGCATCGGCAGGCAGGGTCGATGTGCCCAGCGTTGCGGCATGCGCGGCGGTGCACAGCATCAGGCTGGCCAGCAAGGGGCGGAGGATCATGGGGCGCTCGCGGAGATGGAGAAGCCCGCAGCGTCGGCCGCGATGGCCTTGCTGTCTGGCCGAAACCCGCAACCCACAGGTTTCGGCACGCCTTTTGATGAAACGGCGTGGTGCTTTCTAGGAATCGGCCAGCGCCCGCTGGCGGAATTCGGTCGGCGTGAGACCGGTGTCGGCCTTGAAGGCACGGTTGAACGGCCCGATGGAGCCGAAGCCGACGTCCAGCGCGATCGTCAGCACCGGCAGCTGGCGCTGCGCCGGGTCGGCCAGCCGGCGCTTGGCCTCCGCCAGCCGCAGGCCGTTGACATACGCGGTGAAGTTGCGATGCCCCAGGCCCTGGTTGATGACGCGGCGCAACCGGTATTCGGGCGTGCGCAGCCGCTCGGCCAGGCCGGCCAGGCTGAGGCCCTCCTGCGCATAGCCGCGCTGCTGGCCCATCAGCCGCGCGAGCTCGGCGGCAACGGCCTGGTCCTGCGCGTCGGCAGCCGGCGGCGGCGGCGCGGGGGGTGCGCCCTCCTCGCCCCACAGCCCCGCGGCGCGCGGCATCAGCAACTGCCAGGCCATGGTGCTGGTCAAGGCCAGCAGCATGGCCACGTCGCCGAGGGCCGCGCCTTCGCTCAGGCTGCCATTGGCCGAGCCGATGCGCTGCGCCACCATGACCAGCGCATAGGCAGCGCCCCCACCCACGACCAGGCCGCGCCAACGCCGGCGCTTCTCGACCAGGTCCACCCGCCAGGGCCCGGCCACGGCCGTCAGCCCCAGCAGCGCGAAGGCAATGGGGATGGCGCGCAGCAGCATCCAGGCCGGCCACCAGTGCGACCACAGGCAGATCGTCGCGCCGAACAGCGCGACGGCCGCCCACAACGCGGCGTGCCAGGCACGCGGCCGAAAGCCGTCCTCGAACACCGCGCGCGCGAACAGCCAGAACAGCACCGCCGTGCCCAGCGAGATGCCGATGCCGGGCGACTGCGCGGCGCAGCGCAGCTCACGCTCGACCCAGGGCGACGCGGAGATGGCCTGCACCGCGAGCGACAGTGCCAGCAGGATGCCGATGCGCACCACGTGGGCATGCCGCGCATGGCGCCAATGCGGCAGCAGGATGGCGATGACGAGGGCCAGCAGCGCCACGAGGGCGCCGCGCAGCCCGGCGTCAATGAGTGCCATGCAGCAGCTGCGACACCGCGAAGGCCACGCCCAGGCCCACGGCCAGCCAGGCCACCTGGGCGAAGGTCTCGCGCCAGGCCAGGCGCTGCTGCAGCTGCGGCAGCAGGTCGGCCACCGAGATGTAGATGAAGCTGCTGGACGCCAGCACCAGCAGGTAGGGCAGCACGCCCTCGAAGCTGCCGATCAGGAAATAGCCCAGCACGCCGCCCACCACCGCCGCCATGCCCGAGATCGCATTGAACAACAGCGCCTTGGCGCGGCTGAAGCCGGCGTTCAGCAGCACGATGTAGTCGCCCACCTCCTGCGGGATCTCGTGCGCGACGATGGCCAGCGCCGTCGCGAAGCCCAGCCGCGTGTCGGCCAGGAAGGCCGCCGCGATGATGGCGCCGTCGCAGAAGTTGTGGATGCTGTCGCCCACCAGCACGGTCAGGCCGCCACGGCCGGCCTGCTCGGCGTCGAAATGGTGGTGGTGATGGTGGCCGTCGCCCTCGTGGTGGTGCACGTGGCGGTAGAGCTCCACCTTTTCCAGCAGCCAGAAGAACAGCAGGCCGGCCAGCAGCACCGCGAACAGCGTCTGCGGCGCGGCCGTGTGGCTTTCGAAAGCCTCGGGCAGCACGTTCAGCAGCGAGGTGCCCAGCAGGATGCCGGCCGACAGGCTGACGAGGCTCTTCACGAGGCGGGTCAGCACGGTCACGGTCAGGCTGGCCGCGACGAGCACCGACAGCAGCCCGCCTGCGAAGGTGGCGAGCACGATATGGAGGAGGGTCATGGAATGGCGCAAAGCAACGGGCCGCTACTGCGGCCCGACTGCGACCAGCGTAGCAGAGCTGTCAAACCCCATGCTTCTTGAACCAGGCCAAGCAACGCGCCCAGCCATCCTCGGCCGCCGCCTTGCGGTAGCTGGGCCGGTAGTCGGCATGGAAGGCGTGCGGCGTGTCGGGGTAGACGACGAACTCGCACTTCGTGTTGCCGGCCGCCTTCAGCGCGGCTTCGAGCCGCGTCAGCGTCTCCACCGGGATGCCGCTGTCGGCCGCGCCGTACAGCGCCAGCACCGGCGCCTTGATGCGGGCGGCGCGCTCGATGACGGTCTGGTCGCCGGCGAAGTAGTTGCGCGCCACCGGCCCGTACCAGGCGACCGCGGCAGCCAGCTTCGAGTTGTGGGCGGCATACGACCAACTCGCGCGGCCGCCCCAGCAGAAGCCGGTGATGCCCAGCCGGGCCGTGTCGCCGCCATTCGCCGCGGCCCAGGCGACCGTCGCGTCCAGGTCGCCATGGACCTGCGCGTCGGACGCCTTGCTGACCACCTCGCTGATGAGCTTGGGGATGTCCGTGTAGGCACCGGCGTCGCCGTGACGCACGAACAGCTCGGGCGCGATGGCGAGATAGCCCTGTTTCGCCAAACGCCGGCAGACGTCGGCGATGTGCTCATGCACGCCGAAGATCTCACTGGCCACGAGGATCACCGGCAGGTTCTTCCCGCCCGCCGGCTGGGCGCGGTAGGCCGGCATCTTGAAATCGCCGACGGGGATGGTGACCGTGCCGGCCTCCAGGCCCGTGGTGTCGGTCACGAGGGTCTGCGCCGTCACCGGCAGCACGGCGGCCGCGAAGCCGCTGCCCACCGCCGTCTGCACGAAGCCGCGGCGGTTGAAGTCACGGCCGGGGGCAAGGCTGTCGATCTCTTCTTTCAGCATGGGGCTCCAGGGGTGGGAGTTACGAAGGGGCGTCAAATTTTGCCCCGACAATCCGCCGCCATGACGACGCGCCCCGACCGCAGCGGCCAGCCCTGGGCCTCCATCGACATCGGTTCCAACAGCTTCCGGCTGGAACTGGCCCGGCTCTCCGGCGACCGCTACCAGCGCATCAGCTACATCAAGGAAAGCGTGCGCCTGGGCGCCGGCCTCGATGAACACGGCATGCTGACCGAGGCCGCCATGCAGCGCGGGCTGGACTGCCTGCAGGCCTTCGGCGAGCAGCTCGTCGGCGTGCCCCGCGAGCGCGTGCGCGCCGTGGCCACGCAGACGCTGCGCGAGGCGCGCAACCGCAACGCCTTCCTGGCGCGCGCCGAAGCCGCGCTGGGCCATCCGGTCGAGGTCATCTCCGGCCGCGAGGAGGCCCGCCTGATCTTCGCCGGCGTGGCGCGGCTGCAGCCGTCCGACAAGCCGCGCCTGGTCATCGACATCGGCGGCCGCTCCACCGAGATGATCCTCGGCCGCGGCCGCAAGCCGCTGCTGGCGGAGTCCTTCGGCGTGGGCAGCGTGGGCCTGTCGATGCGCTTCTTCGCCGACGGCCTCTACACGGAAGAGGCTTTCCGTGCCGCCCAGGTCGCCGCAGGCGCCGAGCTGGAAGAGGCGCTGACGCTGTTCCGCCCCGAGCTGTGGCAGGAGGCGCTGGGCTCCTCGGGCACGGTGGGCGCGGTGTCGCAGATCCTTGCCGCCACGGGCCAGACCGATGGCCGCATCACCCCCGACGCGCTGCGCTGGTGCATCGCCCAATGCCTGGCCGCCGGTTCGCAGGACAAGCTGCAGGTCGCCGGCCTGAAGGACGACCGTCGTCCCGTGGTCGCCGGCGGCCTGTGCATCCTCTACACGCTGCTGGCGCAGTTCGGCATCAAGGAGCTGCTGCCCACCAAGGGCGCGCTGCGCCAGGGCGTCATCTTCGACCTGGCCGAGCGCCTGCAGCCCCGCGGTGCCCAGGACCCGCGCGCCGGCTCCGTCACCGAGCTGCAGGAGCGCTTCGGCGTCGACACGGCGCAGGCCGAGCGCGTCGCCGCGCAGGCCGACAAGCTGTACCGCCAACTGGTGCGCAAGCCGTCCCCGGAGCTGCAGCGCGAGCTGCATTGGGCGGCGGCCCTGCACGAGGTCGGCATGCTGGTCTCCCACCACGACCACCACCGCCACAGCGCCTATGTCATCGCCCATGTGGACGCTGCGGGCTTCTCCACCAATCAGCTGCAACGCCTGGCCGCGCTGGCGCTGGGCCAGCGCGGCGGCCTGCGCAAGATGGAGGCGCAGCTGGCCGACGCCAGCCTGCTGGACCAGCTCATCGCGCTGCGCCTGGCCGTCATCCTGTGCCATGCGCGCACGCCGGTGGCGGTGGCCGCACCCAGGCTGGAACGGGACGGCAAGCAGCTGACGCTACATTGCCCCAAGAGCTGGTCCGGCGAGCAGGCCCGCACGCGCTTCCTGCTGAAGGAAGAGGCCGAGGCCTGGGCGCGCACCGGCGTGCTGGCGCTGCTGGTGGCCTAACGGCCCTCCGCAACGGGGGTTCTACTGTCACGCGCTGACAGCGTTGGTCGCGAGGATGGCGGCTTCCTCAACCACCGCGAGACCGCCATGCTCAAGACCTACACCGGCAGCTGCCACTGCAAAGCCGTGCGCTTCGAAGTCGACCTCGATCTGGCCGCGGGCAGCGGCCGCTGCAACTGCTCCATCTGCTTCAAGACGCGCAACTGGAGCGCCAGCGTGAAGCCCGACGCCTTCCGCCTGCTGGCCGGCGAGGACGCGCAGAGCGACTACCAGTTCGGCTCCAACAGCATCCACAACCTGTTCTGCAAGACCTGTGGCGTGCGCTCCTACGGCCATGGCTACCTGGAGCAGACCGGTGGCGCCTTCGTGTCGGTCAAGCTCACTTGCCTGGACGACGTGCCGCCGGAAGAGCTGGTGAGCACGCCGGTGCAGTACTTCGACGGCCTGCACAACAACTGGTGGAACGTGCCCGAAGAGACTCGGCACCTCTGAGCGCGCCTTTCGATGCCGCAAGCATCGCCGTTCCCTGGGGGGCTGAGCCCGGCGGGCTCAAGGTGCTCGGCGAAGGGCTGAGGCGCGAGCCGAAGCGCGGTCTGCAAGACCGATCAGGCTCGCCGCGTTCAGCGGGCGAGATTGAGCGTGGCGTCAAAGGGAATCCGGCCCCTGCACCGCGTGCAGCGTCACCTCGGGCTCGCCGTCGCGCTGGCGCCAGCGCAGCCACCACACAGCGCCCTTCTTCATGGCCCAGTCCTGCTCCACGCCGGCCAGCAGCTGCGCGGCCAGTTGCCCCAGCGTCGGCTGGTGGCCGCACAGCAGCACCGGCTCGCTCGCCTTGGGCCAGCGTGACGCCTCGATGAGGTTGGTTATCGGCACGTCAGGCGCGATGGACGGCACGATGCGCATCTCGCGGCCCAGCGCTTCGGCCGTCTGCCGGCAGCGCAGGGCCGGGCTGACGAGCACGCGCGTCGTCGCCGCCAGTCGGTGGTTCAGCCAGGCCGCCATGCGCCGCGCCTGGCGCTCGCCCTTGTGGGTCAGCGCGCGTTGCAGGTCATCTTGGCCGGGGACGGCTATCTCGGCCTCGGCGTGGCGCCACAAGATCAGGTCCATGTTCGCTCTCCGTCAGCTGTAGCGCCGCATCAGCGCCTGTTGGGCGCTGACCGCGCCGTTGCCGTTCACACGCACCGAACGCCCGTCCGGGCCCAGCTGCCAGGCTTCCATGTTGTCGTGCAGGTAAGGCTGCAGCGCCTCGTCGATGACGCGCTGGCGCAGCCGCGCATCCAGCACCGGCCAGGCCACCTCGATGCGGCGGAACATGTTGCGGCTCATCCAGTCGGCGCTGGACAGGAACAGCGCTTCGCCTTCGTCGCCCTCTCTGGGCTCGGCCCAGCGGAAGTAGCAGATGCGCGAGTGCTCCAGGAAGCGCCCGACGACCGAGCGCACCACGATGTTGTCGCTGACGCCCGGCAACCCTGGCGGCAGCATGCAGGCACCACGCACGATGAGGTCGATCTTGGCGCCGGCCTGGGCCGCGCGCAGCAGGCCGTGGATGAGTTCCGCGTCGGTCAGCGCATTGATCTTGACGACGATGCGCGCGCCCTTGTAGCCGCCCAGCGCCGCCGCCTCGACCTGGCCCAGCAGCTCGAGCATGCGGCTGTGCATGTTGAACGGCGCCAGCAGCATGCGCCGCGGCGCCTTGAACTTGCCCAGCGACGCGAGCTGGCGGAACACCGAGTCGGCGTCGGCGGTCAGGTCGGCGTCGGCCGTCAGCACGCCCAGGTCGGTGTACAGCCGCGCCGTCTTGGGGTTGTAGTTGCCGGTCGAGATGTGGGCATAACGGCGCAGCTTGGCGCCTTCACGCCGCATGATCAGCAGCAGCTTGGCATGGGTCTTGTAGCCGACGATGCCGTACACCACCTGCGCGCCCACGGCCTCCAGCCGCTCGGCCCAGTTGATGTTGGCCTCCTCGTCGAAGCGCGCCTTCAGCTCGACGACGGCCATGACCTCCTTGCCGCGCCGCGCCGCCTCGATCAGCAGGTCCATCAGCTCCGACTTGGCGCCGGTGCGGTAGATGGTCTGCTTGATGGCCAGCACGTCGGGGTCGTTGACCGCCTCGCGCAGCAGCTGCACGACCGGCTCGAAGCTCTCGAACGGATGGTGCAGCAGCACGTCGCTCTTCCTCAAGCGCTCGAAGATGGACTTGTGGCGCGGCAGCCGGCCGGTGGGCCAGGCCGGCTCGAACGGCTTGAAGCGCAGCGCGGGCGCGTCGGTCTGGTCGATCAGCTCGTTGAGCCGCACGAGGTTGACGGGGCCGTTGACGCGGTACAGCGCCGCATCGGGCAGGACGAACTGCTGCAGCAGGAACTCCGACAGCTCGGCCGGGCAGGTGCTGACGACCTCCAGCCGCACCGCGCGGCCGAAGTGGCGCGTCGTCAGGCCCGAGCGCAGCGCATGGCGCAGGTTGGCGATCTCCTCCTCGTCCACCTCCAGGTCGGAGTCGCGCGTGACGCGGAACTGCGAGAAGGCCTCGACCTTGCGGCCTGGGAACAAGTCCTCCAGGTGCGCCCGGATGACGCTGGTCAGCAGCACGAAGGCCTGGCGGCCGTCGCTGAGGTTGGCGGGCAGCTTGATGACGCGCGGCAGCACGCGCGGCACCTTGACGATGGCGATGCGGTTGTCGCGGCCGAAGGCGTCCTTGCCCGACAGCCGCGCGATGAAGTGCAGCGACTTGTTGGCCACCTGCGGGAAGGGGTGGGCCGGGTCCAGCCCCACCGGCACCAGCAGCGGCTTGACCTCGCGCTCGAAGAACCGGGACACCCAGCGGCGCTGCGGCTCGTCGCGGTCGGCATGGTTGAGGATGACGATGCGCCGCTTGACCAGCAGCGGCGTCAGCTGCTCGTTGAAGACGTGGTACTGCTCGTCGATCAGCGCGTGTGCGGCACGGCCCACGCGTTCCACATCCTGGCCGGTCACGCTGCTGAGTGGGTCGCGGGCGGCGTCCAGCATGTCGGCGAAGCGCACTTCAAAGAACTCGTCCAGGTTGCTCGACACGATGCAGACATAGCGCAGCCGCTCCAGCAGCGGCACGTCCTCGCGCTGCGCCTGGGCCAGCACGCGGCGGTTGAATTCGAGGATGGCCTGTTCGCGGTTGAGCAGCTTCAGCGGGGTCGGGTCGGTCATGAAGAAAAGTGTATGAAGCTTGTATGACAGCGCCTTGAAGCCCCCTCGGATAATCGGGGCCATGCACCTGATGATTCCCCATGCCAGCGCGCTGGACGATGCCGCGCGGCATGCGCTGGCCAGCCTAGCCCTGCCCCACCTGGGCGCCCTGCTGGCCCGGCTGAGCCCCACCGGCACCTGGGGCAGCGACGAGTTCTCACCCCAGCCGCCGCACCATCTCGCGCTGGCCGCGCTGCGCGGCCAGGCCGAACCGAGCGCCGCGGCCTGGGCGGTCGAGGCCGGCCCCGAGCTGAGCTGGGCGCTCATGACCCCCGTGCACCTGGCCGTCGGCAGCGACGGCGTCGACGTGTTGCCGCCGTCGGCGCTGCACCTGTCCGAATCCGATGCGGCCCGCTTCGCCGCGGTGTTGCGCGAGCTGTGGCCCGAGGCCGAGGGCTGGCAGTGGCGGCTGCTGGACGCGACGCGCTGGGCCATCGGCCATGCCAGCGCGCTGGACGGTTTGGGGGCGGCCAGCATCGAGCGCGCCGCCGGCCGGCCCATCGAGCCCTGGCTGCCCGACAGCCGCGTGCTCCGCCGTTGGCAGAACGAGGCGCAGATGCTGTTGCACGACCATGCGCTGAACCAGGCCCGCGAGGCGCGCGGCGAGCATGCCGTGAACTCGGTGTGGATCGGCGACATCGGCCGCAGCAACGGCCGCGCCGCCAGCGTGACCATCGACGCCCGCCTGACCGAGCCGCTGATGAACGGCGACCTCGCCGCCTGGGCCGAGGCCTGGCAGCGCCTGGACGCCGGCCCGCTGGCGGCGCTGGCGAAGCAGCCCGACGCGCAGCTGACCCTGTGCGGCGAGCGATTCGCGCGCCACTTCACGCCACAGCCGCTGTCGCTGATCGACAAGCTGAAGCGCCGCTGGCAGACGCCCGACGTGGCCGCCGTGCTGGAGGCGCTGTGAAGCTGATCGAACGCGACGTGCCGCCGCGCACCGCCTGGGCGCTGGAGCAGGCGGGCGTGGCGCCGCTGCTGGCGCGGCTGCTGGCCGCACGCGGCGTGCGTGAGGCCAGCGAGCTCGACGAAAGCCTGCAACAGCTGCTGCCGCCCAGCGGCCCGAACGGATTGAAGGGCCTGCCCGAGGCTGCGTGCCTGCTGGCTGACGCCATCCAGCACGGCGAGCGCCTCGTCATCGTGGCCGACTACGACTGCGATGGCGCCACCGCCTGCGCCGTCATGCTGCGCGGCCTGCGCCTGCTGGGCGCGCGGCCGGAGCAGCTCGGCTACGTCGTGCCCGACCGCGCGGTGCACGGCTATGGCCTCACGCCCACCATCGTCGACCTGGCGCTGCAGCAGCGACCGGCCCTGCTCGTCACGGTGGACAACGGCATCGCCAGCCTGGCCGGCGTGGCGCATGCGCGCGCCCACGGCCTGAAGGTGCTGGTGACGGACCATCACCTGCCGGCGCTCGTCGACGACCAGCTCGTCGTCCCCGAGGCGGACGCCATCGTCAACCCCAACCAGCCGGGCTGCACGTTCGCGAGCAAGTCGCTGGCCGGCGTGGGCGTGGCCTTTTACGTGCTGCTGGGCCTGCGCGCCGAGCTGCGCGCGCGCGCCGCCCTGCCCCAGCCCGAGCCGCGCCTGGACGGCCTGCTCGACCTGGTGGCCCTCGGCACCGTGGCCGACGTCGTCAAGCTCGACGCCAACAACCGCCGCCTCGTCGCGCAAGGCCTCAAGCGCATGCGCGCCGGGCGGGCCCAGCCGGGCGTCATGTCGTTGTTCTCGGCCGCCAAGCGCGACGCATCCAAGGCCCAGGGCTTCGACCTCGGCTTCGCGCTCGGGCCGCGCATCAACGCCGCCGGCCGGCTGGCCGACATGACGCTGGGCATCGAATGCCTGACCACCGACGATCCCGAGCGCGCGCTGGAACTGGCGACGCGGCTCGACGCGATCAACCGGGAGCGCCGCGAGATCGAGAGCGGCATGCGCGAGATGGCCGAGGCGCGCCTGGAAGCCCTCGTCGAGGCCCTATCCGGCGCACTGCCACCCGCGGTGGCGCTGTTCGACGCGGACTTCCATGAAGGCGTCGTCGGCATCGTCGCCTCGCGCATCAAGGACCGCGTACACCGCCCCAGCTTCGTGTTCGCACGCGGTGCCGATGGCCAGCTCAAGGGTTCGGGCAGGTCCATCCCGGGCTTCCACCTGCGCGACGCGCTGGACCTCGTCAGCAAGCGCGACCCCGGGCTGCTGGCCAAGTTCGGCGGCCATGCGATGGCGGCCGGCGCGACGCTGGCCGTCGACGACATCGGCCGCTTCGCGCTGGCGCTGGCCCGCGTGGCCGAGGAGTGGTTGAACGAGCAGGACCTGACCCGCACGCTGCGCCACGACGGTGCGCTGCCGGCCGACTTCGCCACGCCCGAAACCGCGCGGCTGCTGGACGCCCAGGTCTGGGGCCAGGGTTTCGAGGCGCCCGTGTTCTGCGACCGCTTCGAGGTCATCTCACAGCGGCTGGTCGGCGAGAAACACCTGAAGCTGCGCCTGCGCCAGGGCGGCAAGCTCATCGACGCGATCTGGTTCAACCGCGTCGAGATGCTGCCCGAGCGCGCGATGCTGGCCTACCGGCTCAGCCTGGACGAATGGCAAGGCCAGCAGCGCGTGCAATATGTGATCGAGGCGGCGCAGCCCTGAGGCGCACAAGCCACTGGTAACCGCTCGGCGACGAGGGGCCTGCCAGAATCGGGGCGTGAACCTCGACGCCGCCCTCAACGCCGACCTGCACTGCCACTCCGTCATCTCGGATGGCACGCTGAGCCCCGAGGCGCTGGCCGCACGGGCCAAGGCGGCCGGCGTACAGCTGTGGTCCCTGACGGACCATGACGAGATCGGCGGCCAGCCGCGCGCCATCGCCGCGGCCCGCGCCGCGGGCCTGGCCTACCTCACCGGCACCGAGATCTCCGTCAGCTTCGCCGGCCGCGTCGTGCACATCGTCGGCCTGGGGTTCGACCACGAGGCGCCGGAGATCGTCGCGGGCCTGCGCGCGACACGCGGCGGCCGCGAGGCGCGCGCCCGTGACATGGCGGCCGGCCTGGCCGAGGCAGGCATCCCGGGCGCCTTCGAAGGCGCGCTGCAATACGTCAGCAATCCCGACCTGATCTCGCGCACGCATTTCGCCCGCTTCCTCGTCGACGCCGGCCATTGCAGCGACATCCCCGAGGTGTTCCGCCGCTTCCTGACCGAAGGCAAGCCGGGTTTCGTGCCGCACAAGTGGGCGGCGTTGAAGGATGCGGTGGGCTGGATCACGCGCGCCGGCGGTGTCGCCGTCATCGCCCACCCGGGCCGCTACGACTTCACGCCGACCGAGGAGTACGCCCTCATCACCGAATTCATGGCCCACGGCGGGCGCGGCATCGAAGTGGTCACCGGCAGCCACACACCGGCGGAGTTCGTGAAGTACACCGACACCGCACTGGAGTTCGGCCTGCTGGCCTCGCGCGGCTCGGATTTCCACTCGCCCGCCGAGAGCCGCACCGACCTGGGCACACTGCCCCCGCTGGCGGACAAGCTCACCCCGGTGTGGGCCGCGCTGGCTGCAAGGATCCACCACTGATGGCCCAGCTCTTCGAAGTCCACCCCGACAACCCGCAGCCACGTTTCCTGCGGCAGGCGGCGCAGATGCTGCAGGCCGGCGGCATCGGGGCCATCCCGACCGACTCCAGCTACGCCTTCGTCTGCCACCTGAACGACAAGACGGCCGCGGAGGCGCTGCGCCGCGTGCGCGGCGTGGACGACAAGCACCACCTGACGCTGCTGTGCCGCGACCTGTCGGAGCTGGCCACCTACGCGATGGTGGACAACCGCCAGTACCGGCTGCTGAAGCTGGCCACGCCCGGGGCCTACACCTTCATCCTGCCGGCCACCAAGGAAGTGCCGCGGCGGCTGTCCCACCCCAGCCGCCGCACCATCGGCCTGCGCGTGCCCGACCACCGCGTCACGCAGGACTTGCTGGCGCTGTTCGGCGAACCGCTGCTGTCGACGACGCTGATCCCGCCCGGCGACAGCGAGCCGATGAACGACGCGGCGGACGTCTGCGCGCTTCTCGACCGCCATCTGCAGTTCGTGCTGGACGCCGGCGCCTGCCCGGCCCAGCCGACCACCGTGCTGGACCTCAGCCAGGGCGACGAGCCGGTGCTGGTGCGCCAGGGGCGGGGCGAGCTCGCCCGCCTGGGGCTGCAGCTCGACTGACGCCCGCCGCTGCGCATCCGGCGCAGCTCATCGTGGGTTTTTGCAGTTCATCCAGCGCCGCCCGCGCTTGATCGCAGGCGCCTGGAAGGGCGCGGGTCCATTGCCGAAACTGACTCCATCGAACAAGCAATCACGCGGTTCGAAACCCACCGAACGGAGTCCATCATGAGCAAGCAAACCACCTTCTTCGCAGCCGCTGCCCTGGCCTTCTCTGCCTTCGCCGTGCAAGCCGCGCCCCAGGAAATCGTCAAGCTGGAACGCGTCGTCGTCACCGGCAAGGCCGTGCGCGAAGTGGCGCAACTGCCGCGCGTCGTCGTGACCGGCCATGCCCAACGCGAAGTCGCCCAGCTGCCGCGTGTCGTCGTCACCGGCTACAGCGAAGCCACGCTGCTGCGCAACACCACGCTGGCCGCCGCCAAGCCCGCGACCAAGCGCATCTGAAGACGCGTCGATCACATGCAGTCGATCTTCATTCCCGACGCCGTCGAGCCGAGTCGCCAGCGCTGCTGAGCCAGCGTTGCCGACTCGGCTCGGCTATTTCAGGATGTCCAGCATGCGCGCGCGGTCGAAGCCCAGCACCGTCTGGCCACGCACGACCAGCGTCGGCGTACCCATCCCGCCCAGCGCCTGGTAGTCCGCCAGGCACTGTGCATCACGCTCGATGAAGCATTCGTTGAACGGCACGCCCGCGCCCTGCATCCAGCGCCGCGCGGCCGTGCACCAGCCGCAGGTCTCCGACGAGATCATGCGGATGTCCCCCGGCTTGGCGCGCTGGGCGAGCAGCCCGGCGTCCTCCGCCGCGACATGGCTGCGCCAGGCCCAGGAGGCCAGTGCCGTGACGGCAATGACGACGAGCAGGGAGCGTGGGGGCAGGGTCATGCCGCCATCCTAGACAACCCTCAATACACCTCGGGCACGATGATGTTCTCGGGCACCGGGTTGCGGATGTAGTCCTCGCGGCGTTCGCGGGCCGGCAGCTCGATGTCGGCATGCGGCACCTCCTGGTAGGGCATCTGCGTGAGCAGGTGCTGGATGCAGTTGAGCCGCGCGCGCTTCTTGTCGTCGGCCCGCACCACCCACCACGGCGACTCAGGGATGTGCGTGCGCTCCAGCATCACCTCCTTGGCCGAGGTGTAGGCCTCCCAGCGGCGGCGCGACTCCAGGTCCATGGGGCTGAGCTTCCACTGCTTGAGCGGGTCGTGGATGCGGCTCAGGAAGCGGATGCGCTGCTCGTCGTCGCTGATGGAGAACCAGTACTTGATCAGCTGGATACCGGAGCGCACCAGCATGCGTTCGAACTCGGGCGCCGAGCGGAAGAACTCTTCGTACTGGTCGTCGGTGCAGAAGCCCATCACGCGTTCGACGCCGGCGCGGTTGTACCAGCTGCGGTCGAACAACACGATCTCGCCCGCCGCCGGCAGGTGCGACACATAGCGCTGGAAGTACCACTGCGTGCGCTCGCGGTCGTTGGGCGCCGGCAGCGCGGCCACGCGGCACACGCGCGGGTTCAGCCGCTGCGTGATGCGCTTGATGACGCCGCCCTTGCCCGCCGCGTCGCGGCCCTCGAACAGGATGACCACCTTGTGGCCGGTGTGCTGCACCCAGTCCTGCAGCTTCACCAGCTCGCTCTGCAGGCGGAACAGCTCACGGAAATAGCGCTTTCGTTCAGCGGCAGCGTCATCGCTGGGCGCGACACCGTGGTCGCGGTCCTCCAGCTCGAGTTCCAGCTCCTCGTCGAAATCGTCCTGCAGGTCACGGTGAATGCGCTTCACCAGTTCGTCTTCGATGTGGCTCACGAGGGCTCCCGGCCGCGACGGCGGCTCTGTCCGCCAGCGTACGCCGGTGACATGGCAGGGTCGTGACAACACCGGTTGACAGTGTCGTTTACAACCGTAATCATTCGCCATCGTTTACGCATGTAATCATGGAAAAACCCACTTCCCCCATCAGTGAAGCCGAGGCGCTGGTCATGCAGGAGCTGTGGGCGCGCTCGCCGCAGGGCGCCGACGAGATCGCCACGACAGTGGGCTCGCGCCAGGGCTGGCAGCTCGCCACCGTGAAGACGCTGCTGAACCGGCTGCTGAAGAAGGGCGCGGTGACCGCCGAACGCGACGGCCGGCGCTTCCTCTACGCGCCCGCCGTGCCGCAGGACGCCTGGGTGGCCGACACCGGCCTGTCGCTGATCGACCGGCTGTTCGGCGGGCGGCTGGCGCCGCTGGTGGCGCAGTTCGCGTCGGAGCGCAAGTTGAAGCCCGAGGACGTCGAGGCGCTGAAGGCGCTGCTGAAGGAGCAGGGCCATGAGTGAGCGGCTGCTGGCGGTGTTGTTGCAGCAGGGCTTGCTGCTGAGCGCGGCCGTCGTGTCGATGGCGGCGTTGCGGCCTCTGCTGTTGAAGCGCCTGGGCGCTGGCAGCGCGTATGCCGCCTGGTTGCTGGTGCCGGCGCTGCTGTTGACGCCGCTGCTGCCGCGGCCGGCGCAGGAGCCGCTGCGGGTGGTTCTGCAGGCCACGGGCAATGCCCAGACGCTGGCCGCGCCTGCGCTGCCGGCGCCGCCGCCCGATCACGCGGCGGTCTGGCTGGGGCTGTGGCTGGGTGGCGCAGCGCTGGTGCTGCTGGAGCAGGCGCGCCGGCAGTGGCGGCTGGCGCGCCTGAGCGAGCGTTTGCCCGCCGGCAGCAGCCCTGCACTCGTCGGCCTGCTCAAGCCCCGAGTGGCGCTGCCGGTCGACTTCGACCAGCGCTTCTCAGCCGCCGAGCGCGAGCTGATCCTGGCCCACGAGCAGGTGCACCGCGCGCGGCTGGACAACCTGTGGAACCTGCTGGCCTGCGCCATGGCCGGCCTGCACTGGTGGAACCCGCTGGCCTGGTGGGCCGCGCGGCGCATGCAGGCCGACCAGGAACTGGCCTGCGACGCGGCCGTGCTCGCCGCGCGGCCCGGCGCGCTCGTCGACTACACCCGGGCGCTGCTCGCTGCCCACGACCTCCACCATCTCGGCGCGCCGCTGGCCAGCCGCTGGGGCAGCTCCCACCCGCTTGTCGAAAGGATTGCAATGCTGAATCGCCCCATGCCCCTGAACCGCCGCCGCGCAATGCTGCTGGCCGCCACGGTGGCCACCGTCTCCACGCTGGCCTATGCAGCGGAGGGTCCGCAGCCGAAAGCGGGTGCCGGTTTCATCGAGCTGCAATTGAAGGTGGAGCGCAGTCAGGGTGGCGACAAGTCGACCATCGAGACCCGCGTGATCGGCCGCGATGGCGAGCGCATGATGATGCGGCTCAATGCCATCTCTGGCGACGGGCCCGGTTGGGTGACGGAGCCGCTGTCGATCACGCTTTGGCCGAACAAAGCTGGCGACTCGGCGCTGATCAAGACGCAGATCAGCCGCGGCGAGCCGGGCGTGGAACTGGGCCGCCCCAGCGTGATGACGGCCTGGGGCCAAAAGGCCCGCATCGAGCTCACCCGCGCCGGTTCGGACGAGAAGTTCGCGCTGGAGCTCGCGCCCACGGCGCTGCCGCCTGATTTCCAGCCGCCGAAGAACACGTTCTGACGCCACCATCCCCGGCCGGGCAGCGGCCGCCGCGCTCAGCCCGGCACGCGGTAGTTCGCTGCCCCGAACAGGTCGATGCCGCATTCCAGCTGCTCGACCCAGTCGATGAACTCCCCCACCGCGGCGCCCACCATGGGCGCGCCGTGCTGCGGCGCGATCATCTGGATGTCCAGCCCGCGCACCATCGACGCCCACAGCCGCAGCACCTTGTTGCTGACCATGTAGCGGCGGTGGAAGCCCTCCATGCGCGGGATGTGCCCGGCCAGCGCGGTGACGGGCTTCTCGGGGTCGAGGTTCGCGCCCAGCGAGGCACCGAGGTCGCCCGAGAACAGGATGCGGCTGACCGGGTCGTAGAACTGGAAGTTGCCCTCGGCGTGCAGGAAGTGCGCCGGCAGCGCCCACAGCTCGAAAAGGTCCTGGCCGCTGCCCAGCCGCAGGCGCTCGCCGGCGTCGGGCAGGCCGACGACGCGGCCCAGCGTCTTGCCCGGCTTGCAGAAATGCGGGGCGAAGCGCTCCCACAGGCGCGAGATGTAGACCGGCGCCTCGGTGGCCGTCATCCAGCGGTCCAGCGACGCAATGATGTCCGGGTCGGCATGCGAGGCCAGCACGGCGGCCAGCTTGTGCGGCGGAAAGAACGCCGACATGCCAAGGTAGAGCTCGTGATAGGCGATGTTGCCGCCGGGGTCGAGGATGGCGCCGGTGCCGCCATTGACGAGCAGGAACTGGTTGGACTGGACCGCGTCGCCGCCTTCGTCGCCCAGGCGCGAGAACATGACGCAGACATGCCGCTCCTGGCGGAACAACTCGATGGACATGGCGGCGGCGACCTCGGTGTGGCGGGACGCGCAGGCTAAGCGGGCGGCGCGCGGCCGGCCTTGTTCGGCGTCAAGCTCGGGCGCTTTTCACGCGCCGCTACAGTCGCGCCTCCCGAACCCGCCCCCTCCCCTGCGATGAGCCTTGCCGACGTGCGCGCGGCCCTGAACGCCGAGCTGTCGGCCACGCCCGAGTACTACGACTTCAAGGTGTTGCACACCGAGCGCGACGGCGCGCTGTGGCGGGTGACGCTGGAGCCGGGCTATGTGTTCGCCGAAGGCCAGCGGCCCGGCAACGCCTCGGCCCAGGCGCTGCTGGACGACAGCCTGGACGGCGCGAGCGTCTGGTGGGGCGCACCGGCCAAGGGCGGCGCCAGCGTGCTGGCCGTGCTGGCCGAGGACGACCAGCTCGTGCTGCAGAACGCCAGCAGCCCGCCGCCGTCGGCCGGCCACCTGATCCGCCTGTACCCGACGCGCTTCCTGAACGCCGTGGCCGACGCCTGGTGGGACACGCCGTGGGCTGAAGCTGCGCTGGGCTGCCTGCCCGACCTGTCGAACCCGCAGGCGCTGGCCGGTGGCGCGGCGTTGACCGGCGAGCCCTTCCGCTGGCTGCGCCCGGCGCAGCGCGCGGCGCTGGCGCTCACCGGCCACAGCAGCGGCTTCCTGTGGGGACCGCCGGGCACGGGCAAGACGACGACGCTGGGCGTGCTGCTGGCCGAGTACCTGGACCGCCACCGCCAAGCCCGCGTGCTGCTGCTGTCCACCACCAACCAGGCGGTGGACCAGGCCACGCTGGCGGTCGACAAGGCCTTGCACAAGGGTCGCCGCGAGCGGCTGCGCGCCGACGTGCAGCGCCTGGGCACGCGCTTCGACGCGGCGGCCTACGACGGCCGCGAGCACCTGATCCCGACGCAGGACCGCGACCCCATCGCCCGCCTGGCCCGCGCCGAGGCCGCCCGGCCGTCGGCGCGCGACGCTCCCGCGCTGAAGGCCTGGGCCGACCGCGTGGCCGCTCTGCGCGACGAGCTGCGCAGCGCGTCGCAGAAGGTGCTGCAACGCTGCCGCCTGGCCAGCATGACCACCACGCGCGCCGCCTTCACGCTGAAGACGCTGCGCGAGCTGGCCCCTGACGGCGCGCCGCCCTTCGACCTGCTGGTCTTCGACGAGGCCAGCCAGGTGAGCCTCGCGCACGCGCTGGTGCTGATGCCGCTGGGCCGCGCGCGGCTGTTCGCGGGCGACCCGCAGCAGCTGTCGCCGGTGCTGCGCAGCGACGACCGCACGGCGCGGCGCTGGCTGGGCCGCTCGGCCTTTGCCGAGATGCCGCGCGGCGGGCCTGCGGTGGCGCTGCTGGACGAGCAGTCGCGCATGGCGCCGCCCATCGGCGAGCTGGTCAGCCAGCTGTTCTACGACGGCGCGTTGCGCGTGGCGGCGGATGCATCAGCCTCGCCCGAGTGGCAGGCAGCCCGGCAGCGCACGCTGGGCGACATGCCCGCCGACGTGCATGTGCACGTGCACCGCGTGAAGGCCGACGGCGGCTGGGTGGCCGCCGAGCGCGGGCCGGTGCGGCGCGAGTCCGCCGAGGCGATCGCCGCGCTGCTGGACGAGGCGCTGGCCAGCGGCCAGTGGCGCTCTGACGAGCTGATCGTGCTGACGCCCTTCCGCGCCCAGCGCGCGCTGATCCGCGAGCGGCTGCGTGCGCGCGGGTTGCCGGAGCAGCTGCGCGTCAGCACCGTGCACCGCGCGCAGGGCAGCGAGGCCCCGGTGGTGCTGTTCGACCCGGCGGACGGCGCCCAGCCCTTCCTGCACGGCGAGGCCGCGCAGCGCCTGCTCAACGTGGCGTTGAGCCGGGCGCAGGCCAAGCTGGTGGTGTTCGTGTCGCCGGCCGATGCGGCCAGCCCGCTGCTGGCGCCGCTGGTGCAGCGGCTGCGACTGGCGGGGGACACGCGGCCCGTGACGCCGCTGCTGGACCTGGCGCGTGAAGCGGGCTTTCCGGCCAATGCGCTGGGGCGGCGCGTCAGCGCCGGCCGGCACGAGGGCGAGGTGGCGCGCATCAGCGCCGACGGGCGTCAGTTCTGGCTGGTCAATGCGCGCACCGGCGCGGAGCAGCTGATCGACGTGGCGTTCTGGCGCCAGCGCGCCCAGGGCCACGCCGGTTGAGTACCCGCCTCAGACGGCCGCGGTGACGAGGATCTCGACCTTCCACTCCGGCCGGGCCAGGCCGGCGATGACGGTGGCGCGCGGCGGCGTGTGGCCGGGCGAGACCCAGGCTTCCCATGCGGTGTTCATGCCGGCGAAGTCGGCGCGGTCGGCGAGGAAGATCTGGGCGCGCAGGATGCGGGCCTTGCTGGTGCCGGCGCGCTCCAGCAGCTTGTCGATGGCGGCGAGCACCTGGGCGGTCTGGCCCTCGATGCCGACGCTGGTGTCTTCAGGCACCTGGCCGGCCAGGTAGGCCACGCCGTTGTGCACGGCCATCTCCGACATGCGGGCGCCAACGTCGAAGCGTTCGATTTCTTGCTTGCTCATGGTTTCTTGCGGGTCTTGGTGGGTTTGACGGGATGCGATGCGGCCGCGGCCTTGGCCCCGAGCTTGCTCTCGGTGCCGGCCAGCAGCTTCTTGATGTTGCCCTGGTGCCGCCAGACCAGCAGCAGGCCCATGATGATCAGGGCGAGCGCGGTCGGGCCGGCTTCCCAAATCAGCAACTGATACATCGGCGCGAAGGCGGCCGACACGATGGCGGCCAGCGACGAGTAGCGGCTGAACCAGGCAATGATGAGCCAGGTCGCCAGCGTCGCCACGCCCAGCAGCGGGTTGAGCGCGAAGATGACGCCGGCCGCCGTGGCCACGCCCTTGCCACCCTGGAAGCGGAAGAACACCGGCCACAGGTGGCCCAGGAAGGCAGCCAGCCCGACCAGCGCCGCCGTGCCCTCGCCGAGGCCGAAGCGCGGCCCCCAGATCAGCACGGCCAGCACGGGCAGATAGCCCTTGAGCGCGTCGAACACCAGCGTCAGGATGGCTGCGGCCTTGTTGCCAGAGCGCAGCACGTTGGTGGCGCCGGGGTTGCCCGAGCCGTAGGAGCGCGGGTCCGACAGGCCCATCACGCGGCTGATGATGACGGCGAAGGACAGCGAGCCGATCAGGTAGCCAACGACGGCCGCAAGCAGGGGAAGAGCGGTTTGCATGGGGCGGCATTGTCATTCAGCCGACGGGCCGGGCGTCAACGCCGGCGGGCTTGCCACCACGACTGCAGCCGTCGCGCCTGGGCGAGCAGCAAGAGGATGAACCTGCCCACCGGCTTGCGCAGCGGCGGCACGTCCTCGGCCAACAGCAACAGGCCGACGGGCAGCCACTCGATGCCGATGACGGGCATGAACCAGAACACGGCGGCCAAGATGCACAGCAGCCCAGCCGGTATGCGCAGCCAGATGCCCCCCGGGCTGCGCAACCACCGCAGCCAGCGCGCCACACGCGCCGGCAGCACCTGCTCCAGGCCGGCATAGGCCCGGTCCAGCGTCTGCCGGCCGTTCAGGGCCTGGGTCTGCGTCGACATCGCTGCAGTGTGGCCACCGCCCGTACCGGCGCGCATCAGGCGCCGTCGGCCGGCCCCGTAGGACGGCGCCGCGCGCCGGTCCTCGCCGTGCTCAATGCTTGTCCCGGCCCGCCAAGCGCGGCAGCAGCGCCAGCACCGCCAGCGACAGCAGCGCGCTCAGCACCGCCGTCGTCTCGCGGCCCAGCCCACAGGCCACGCCGATGGCCGCGGTCATCCAGATGCCGGCCGCCGTCGTCAGGCCCTGCGTGTCTTCCTCGTTGTGGCGCTTGATGATGGCGCCCGCGCCGAGGAAACCGACGCCGGTGACGATGCCCTGGATGACGCGGCTCATGTCGGCCACCGCCATGCCGCCCAGTTCAGGCACCAGCACGAAGAGCGCCGCGCCCATGGCCACCAGCATGTGGGTGCGGATGCCCGCTGCCTTGCCGTGGCTCTCGCGTTCATAGCCCAGCATGCCGCCGAGTAGGGCCGCCAGCAGCAGCCGCGTCATGATGCGTGTGACCTGCTCGGCGTCGGGCGCGTCGGAGAACTCCGAGCGCAGGGTTTCGAGGATGGTGGTCCACATGGACGGCCGCACGGCAAACGGCGCGCCCGTCGCGACAGGATCAGTTCGCGCAGGTCACGGGCCGCGCGCCCAGCAACTCGGTCAGCACGCGCGGCGCGATGCCGACGAGATAGCCGCGCCGGCCGCCGTTGATGCAGATCTTGTCCAACGCCAGGATGCTTTCCTCGACGAACACCGGCATGGCCTTGCGCACGCCGAAGGGCGAGGTGCCGCCCACCTGGTAGCCGCTGTGGCGCCGCGCCACCTCGGGCTTGCAGGGTTCGACCTTCTTGCACGGGATCTGCCGCGCCAGCTCCTTCAGGCTCACCGTGCGGTCGCCGTGCATCAGCACGATCAGCGGCTCGGCTTTTTCGTCCTGCATCACCAGCGTCTTGACGACGGCATGCTCCTCGACGCCCAGTTGCCTGGCCGACTCGGCCGTGCCGCCGTGCTCGACGTAGTCGTAGACATGCTCGGTGAACTCGACACCGGCGCGCTTCAGCGCCTGGGTTGCGGGGGTCTCACTGACGTGGCTGCTCTTTTTGCTCATGCCCCTCATTCTCGGGGAAGCTCTTGTTGCCTTTACACAGCAAGCAATTATTGTTTTACAGTAAGTTTTTCTCGTTTTACGAAGACGCCATGTCCGAGTCCTTCTCCGCTGCCGGCCTGGCCCGCATCCGCCGCCTGGCCTGGATCGTGCGGTTGCTGTGCCTGCTCGGGGTGGTCGTCATCGGCACCCTGCCGTTCATCTTCTGGGCCGAGCCGGAGTGGGTGGCTGAAATCGCGGCCCGCACCTGGCACCTCAGCAAGCTGCAGCTCGACCTGGGTTCGCGGCTGTGGGGCCTGGCGGCGTCCATGCTCCCCACGTCGGTCAGCCTGTTCGCGCTGTGGCAGATGTGGTCGCTGTTCGGCTGCTTCGCTCAGGGCGAGCTGCTCGCGCAGCGCCCGGCCCAGCACCTGCGCCGCCTCGGCCTCGGCCTGTGCGCGCTGGCCGCCGCCCAGCCGCTGGGCCAAACACTGGCCATCCTGGCGGTGACCTGGGGCAACCCCAAGGGCGAACGCCAGCTGTGGCTGGGGCTGTCGTCCGACCATTACCTCGCGCTGCTGTTCGGCCTGCTGCTGCTGGCGCTGGCCCAGGTGCTGCACGAGGCGGCCCGTGTCGCCGATGAAAACGCGGAGTTCGTATGAGCCCCTCGGCCCGCCAAGCGGCCATCGGCGCAAGAAAGTGATTCGCTGACATGCCTATCGTCGTCACCCTCGACGTCATGCTCGCGCGGCGCAAGATGCGCTCGCGCGAGCTGGCCGAGCGCGTCGGCATCACTGAAGCGAACCTGTCCCTGCTCAAGAGCGGCAAGGTGCGCGGCGTGCGCTTCGACACCCTGGCCCGCATCTGCGACGTCCTGCAATGCCAGCCCGGCGACCTGCTCGCCTGGGAACCCGGCCCCGAACCTCCCGACGACTCCGACTGATCCATGCGAATCCTTCTCGCCTGCCTGCTGGCCGCCGCCACAGCCACCCATGCCCAAACTGCCAACGAAGTCCTGCCTCCGGTGGTGACGGAACTCAAGCGCGACGGCAACGCCTTGCCCTACGCGCAGATCAACAGCCTGCTGACCAAGCTGCGCCAGCACGGCGAGGGCCTGTTCCGCATGGACTTCAAGGTCGACACCGAGAAGACCAAGCGGCCACTTTCAGAAATCCGCATGGCGGTGCGCAGCGACGACGCCGACCACCCCATCAAGCTCGACGCCAACGGCCGCTTCGAGCTACCGCTGCTGCCCGAGGCCGAAGCCAAGAGCGCCGACCTCGCGACCAACGTGGCGAAGGGGCAGATGGCCGTGCGCGGCACGATAGAGCTGACCCTGGCGCCCGAGGCGCTGGACATGGCCAAGGTGCGCCAGATCATGCGCGTGGCCCGCACGCTGCGCGAGGAGCTGCTGCCCTGGTACCTGCGCTGGCTGTTCCCGCGCATCGACGCGGTGCGCATCTGCAGCCCGACGCCGACCTGGGAGCTGGAATGGCGCGAGGACGGGCAGTTGCTGGGGCTGCCACTGCCCCAGGCCGCCAACGAGCGCGATCCCGAGGCCAAGAAGGATGACCCGGCCCGGCTGTGCACGCTGCTGACCGGCCAGGAGAACTGGCCTGGCAGCGCCCGGCTGTTGGCACCGGCCGGCACCCGCCTGAGCGTGAAGCTGCGGAGCAAATGAACCACCGCTGGCTGGCCCGCATCCTCGTCGTGGCGCTGCATGCGGCGCTGCTGGCGGCGCTGTGGCTGCACAAGCCGGCGCGCCTGGACGACGGCCGCGACCGGCGGCTGACCGCCATCCGCCTCGTGCCACCGCGGCCCGACCCTGCGCCGCGACCGGCGCCACCTCTTCCGCCACGCGCCGCGCCGCGCACCGCCTTGCCGGACCTGCCGGCCATCGCGCCGCCCGCCTTCAGCACCGAGCCGGAGGCCACCGCCGCCGCGCCGGCGCCCACGGTCGCCGTGCCCCCCGTGCCCCTCACCCCGCCCGCCGAGCCGCCGCGCACCACGCTGCGGCTGACGCTGCCGCCGGGCTACGCCGCCTCGTCTGCCGCCGCGCGCAACCCCGCGCTCAGCGACCCGCGCAGCAACACGCCGCGCCTCACGCTGGAAGACCGCATCGCCGACGCCACCGGCGGCGCCGGGGCGTGGGTGGAGGAGCAGACCAGCGACAACCGCTCCCAGGCCGTCGGTGCGCTCGGCGAGTACCGCACCGTCATGCGCCGCGGCAATACCTGCGTCGAGATCTTCCGCTCGCGCATCTCCGACACCGACCCGTTCAACGGCAACGTCGCACCGCGCGCCGGCAAGATGATGGGCAAGCCGTACAAGTGCAGGTGAGCGCCGGGCTCGGCCCCGGCCCCGCTCGGCGAAGGCCCGCAACGCGCGAGGCCTTGGCTTGTTTCCTAGACTGCGCGAGTTCCGGCCTGACCGCTCACCACCATGCCCTTTTCCACCTGGCTGCTCTTCTGCAGCGTCGCCCTGCTCGCCACCTTCGCGCCCGGCCCGGGCGTGCTGCTGGCCATCTCCAACTCGGTGGCCGTCGGCCCGCGGCAGACGGCGTTCAGCTCGCTGGGCAACGCGGCGGGCCTGTTCATCGTCTCGGGCGCGGCGACCGCGGGCATGGGCGCGCTGCTGGCCGTGTCGGCCTCCGGCTTCCTGATCGTGAAGGCGGTGGGCGCCGCCTATCTCGTCTACCTGGGCATCAGACAGTGGCGCAGCGCGCCGCAGCCGCTGGCGGCCGCATCCACGTCAGCGGCGCAGCCGCACACGGCCGGCCGGCTGTTCCTGCAAGGCCTGGGTGTCGCGGTCACCAATCCGAAGGCCATCCTGTTCTTCACAGCACTGTTCCCACAGTTCCTGACGCCCGGCGCGCCGCTGCTGCCGCAGACCTTGCTGCTGACGGCCACCTTCACCGCGCTGGCTCTCATCTCGCATGCGTTCTACGTCGGCCTGTTCCGCAGCCTGCGGCGGTTCCTGACCGAGGCGCGGCACATGCGGCTCTTCAACCGCGTCTCGGGCGGCCTCTTCGTGCTGCTGGGCTTGAGCCTGCTGAGGCTACGCAACCGCGCCGCCTGACGCGCGCGCCTGCTCGCGCAGCCGCAGCACCCGGCGCTGCACCTTGCCGGTGGTCGTCATCGGCAGCGCGTCGATGAATTCGATTTCCTTGGGGTATTCGTAGGGCGCCAGCCGCGCCTTGACGTGGGCCTGCAGCGCGTCGACGAGCGCCGCGTCGCCCGCATGCCCCGGCGCCAGCACGACATACGCCTTCACCAGTGCACCGCGCTCGGCGTCGGGCTTGGGCACGACGGCCGCGTTGGCGACGGCGGGGTGCTTGAGCAGGCAGTTCTCGATCTCGCCGGGCCCGATGCGGTAGCCGGCGCTCTTGAACACGTCGTCGGCGCGGCCTTCGTACCAGAGCGTGCCGTCGCTGTCGCTGCGGGCGAGGTCGCCGGTGCGGCACCAGCTGTCGCCGGGGTCGCCGGTGAACTTCGCCTTCGTCGCGGCTTCGTTGTTCCAGTAGCCGAGGAAGAACACCGGGTCCGGCACGCCGTGGCGGTCGCGTGCATGCACGGCGACTTCGCCGGTTTCTCCAGGCGCGCATTCGCGGCCTTCGTCGTCGATGACGGCCACGCGGTGTCCCGGGTAGGCGCGGCCCATGCTGCCCGGCTTGGCCGGCCATAGCCGCTGGCAGTTGCCGACGACGTAGTTCATCTCGGTCTGGCCGAACATCTCGTTAACGGGCACGCCCAAAGCGTCGCGGCACCAGCTGAACACGGCGTCGCCCACGGCCTCGCCGGCGCTCATCAGCGCGCGCAGCTTGAGACCGTGGCGCTGCGGGCGGGGCTCGGCCTTCATCATGGCCTTGAGCGCCGTGGGGAAGAGGAAGGCGTGCGTGACCCCATGCACGGCCATCAGCTCGAACGCCTTGGCCGCGGAGAAGCGGCCCTGCCACGCCACGATGGGGCGGCCAAAGTAGAGCGTCGGCAGCAAGGCGTCCATCAGCCCGCCGGTCCACGCCCAGTCGGCAGGGCTCCAGAAGACGGCGTCGCTGGGCTGCGCCGGATTGAAAGGATCGAAGCCGAACCAGTTCTGGCTCGCAACGAAGCCGGTCAGGTTGCCGACCAGCGCCCGCTGCGGGATCAGCGCGCCCTTGGGGTTGCCGGTGGTGCCGCTGGTGTAGATCAGGATGGCCGGGTCGCCTGCGCGGGTGGCCACCGGCTTGAAGCGCGCCTCCTCGGCCTGCAGCGCCGCCATCCACGGCAGTTCATCGCCCGCCACGTCGCAGTCGCCGACGACCAGCGTGCGGCGCAGCGACGGGCAGTCGGCCTTGGCCTCGCGCAGCGCGGGCAGCACGTCGCAGGCGGCGATGGCGAGCACGGCGCCGCTGTCCTGCAGCCGGTAGGCCAGCGCCTCGGCACCGAACAGCATGGACAGCGGCATCGCCACCGCGCCGATCTGCTGGATGGCGATGTGGGCGACGGCGGTCTCGAAGCGCTGCGGCAGCACGATGGCCACGCGGTGGCCGCGGCGCACGCCCTGGTTCAGCAGCGCATTGGACAGGCGGTTGGCGGCGCGCTGCAGCTGCGCATAGCTGTACTGCGCGCGGCAGCCGCTCTCGCTGTCGAAATGGATGGCGGTGGCCTTGGGCGTCTCCCGCGCCCAGCGGCCGCAGCAGGCCTCGGCGATGTTGAAGTCGTCGGGCACCTGCCAGCGGAAGGCGGCATGCAGCTGCGCGTAACGGTCTTCCGCCATGGGAGTACCCCGGTTGGGACAAGGGGGCGAATGCTAGCCAGCAGCGCCTGCCCGGGGCTCATGGATTGCCCGGAGACCGGGCGGCCGGGTCAACCCAGCAGGGTCGACCACATGCTGGGGCGGTCGCCATCGGCGTAACGCTCCAACGCCTCGCCGCTGAGGCGGCAGATGCGCCAGTCGGCCAGCACCTCGGCGCCCAGCTTCTCGTAGAAGCGGATGGCGTCTTCGTTCCAGTCCAGCACCGTCCAGTCGAAGCGGCCATAGCCGCGCTCGCAGGCCAGCTGAGCCAGCTGGATGATCAGCGCGCGGCCCAGGCCGCTGCGGCGGTGGGCCGGGCGCACATAGAGATCTTCCAGATAGAGGCCAGGCTTGGCCAGGAAGGTCGAAAAGTTGGTGAAGTACAGCGCGAAGGCCACCACCTCGCCGTCGATCTCCCCCACCATGCACTCCACCGCCGGCCGGTCGCCGAACAGGTGGGGCTCGAGCTTCTGGGGCGTCACCTCGAGCAGATGGCTGAGGTTCTCGAACTCGGCGAGTTCGCCGATTAGTAGAACGATGGCGTCAAGGTCGCGCGGCTCGGCGGCGCGGATGTCGTGTTGAGGTGCGGGCATGGTGGGCCGCATTGTCGACGCACTGCCGTCGCCTACAGTGGGGACATGCCCGATGTCTACACCCCGCGCCGCCTGCACCGCGACGAATTCCTGAGCCTGCGCGGCTTGCGCCACCACATCCTGCGCTGGGGCGAACCCCGGGCCGGCCAGCCGCCACTGGTCATGGTGCATGGCTGGATGGACGTGGGCGCCTCCTTCCAGTTCGTCGTCGACGCCTTGCGGGCCGAGCGCGAAATCATCGCGCTGGACTGGCGCGGGTTCGGCCTCAGCGACACGACCGGCGCCGACTGCTACTGGTTCCCCGACTACCTCGGCGACCTCGACGCGCTGCTCGACGCCGTCAGCCCCGCCGCGCCGGTGGACCTGCTCGGCCACAGCATGGGCGGCAACGTCGCGATGAGCTATGCCGGCGTGCGCCCGCAGCGCGTGCGCCGCCTCGTCAACCTCGAAGGCTTCGGCATGCCCGACGTGTCGCCCGCCGCCGCGCCCGAGCGCCTTGCCAAATGGCTGGACGAACTGAAGGACCCGCCCACGCTGCGCCCCTACGCCACGCTGGCCGACGTGGCCGAACGGCTGCGCAAGAACAACCCGCGCCTGACCGCCGCCAAGGCCGCCTGGCTGGCCGGCCACTGGGCGCGAGAGACGCCGGAGGGCTTCCAGCTCAATGCCGACCCGGCCCACAAGCTGGCCAACCCCATGCTCTACCGCAAGGCCGAGGTGCTGGCTTGCTGGCAGCGCATCACGGCGCCCACGCTGTGGGTCGAGGGCAGCGACGACCAGCTGACGCGCTTCTGGGGCAGCCGCTACCCGCGCGAGGACTTCGAAGCCCGGCTCGCGCTGGTGCCGGGTCTTGCGCGCACCGTGCTGCAGGACGCGGGCCACATGCTGCACCACGACCAGCCCGAGGCGCTGGCCGCCGTGCTGGAGCCGTTCCTGGCCTGATCAGCCGCGCGGGGCACCGGCTTCGGCGTCCAGACGGGCCATCGCGCGCGCGTAGACGATGACGATGGCGCAAAAGCCCAGCAGCGCGCCCTGCGAGGCCAGCCAGAAGGCCAGCGGCCAACCGGAGACCTCCAGGCTGAGCTCGCTCGCGAACAGCACCGGCACGAAAGCCACCACCGCCCAGGCCAGCAGCAGCCAGGCGGTCAGGCGGCGCGTGCGGCGCCAGTAGTCGTCACGGGTGGGAGCTGTCACGCGCCCATTCTGGCGCATGAGAAAATCCGCGCTTTGCCAAAGCGTCCCCCTCTGTCATGGACATCGAACACATCAACCAAATCGGCAACATGCTTGCCGACCTCTCAGCGCGCACCGACGCGCTAAGGGGGTATCTTTGACTTCGACCGCAAAGCACTGCGACTGAACGAAGTCAACGCCTCGCTCGAGAACCCCAACGTCTGGAACGACCCCAAGCGGGCCCAGGAACTGGGCAAGGAAAAGCGCACGCTGGAGGGCGTGGTCGAGACGATCACGATGCTGACCAGCTCGCTGGCCGACAACGCCGAGCTCTTCGAGATGAGCAAGGAGGAAGGCGACGAGACCGGCATGCTGGCCATCGAGGCGGACGCTGGCAACCTGCGCGCCAAGATCGAGGAACTCGAGTTCCGCCGCATGTTCAACAACCCGGCCGACCCGCTGAACTGCTTCGTCGACATCCAGGCCGGCGCTGGCGGCACCGAGGCCTGCGACTGGGCCGGCATGCTGCTGCGCCAGTACCTGAAGTACTGCGAGCGCAAGGGCTTCAAGGCCACGCTGGAAGACGAGACGCCGGGCGACGTGGCCGGCATCAAGAGCGCGACCATCAAGGTGGAAGGCGAGTACGCCTTCGGCCTGCTGCGCACCGAGACCGGCGTGCACCGCCTGGTGCGCAAGTCGCCGTTCGACAGCAGCGGCGGCCGCCACACCTCGTTCGCGTCGCTGTTCGTCTACCCGGAAGTGGACGACTCGATCGAGATCGACATCAACCCGGCCGACGTGCGCACCGACACCTTCCGCGCCAGCGGTGCCGGCGGCCAGCACATCAACAAGACCGACTCGGCGGTGCGCCTGACGCACATCCCGACCGGCATCGTCGTGCAGTGCCAGGACGGCCGCAGCCAGCACAGCAACCGCGACGTGGCCTGGAAGCGCCTGCGCTCGCGGCTGTACGACCATGAAATGCGCAAGCGCATGGAAGAGCAGCAGAAGCTGGAGGACACCAAGACCGACGTCGGCTGGGGCCACCAGATCCGCAGTTATGTGCTGGACCAGAGCCGCATCAAGGACCTGCGCACCAACTACGAAACGTCTGCGACGCAGAAGGTGCTGGACGGCGATCTCGATCCGTTCATCACCGAGTCGCTCAAGCAAGGCGTTTGAAGCTAACCGGGGCAGACACATGTATCTCAAGTCCGCGCGAATCCGGCACTACAAGAGCCTTGATGATCTCGAGCTTCGTTTCGAGCGCGGAGTGACGCTGATCGTCGGACCCAATGCTTCGGGCAAGAGCAACATCATCGACGCGCTTCGCTTTGTGCATGACGCCGTCACCGATGGCCTGGAGCACGCCGTCTCGACGCGTGACGGCATTACGCGTATTCGGCAGTATTCCAAGTCGAAACCCTATAAGGTCTCCCTGAGTCTGTGCTTTGATCCCCAAGACGAAGACAAGGAGGCTGACGAGCTGGACTATTCCTTTTCGTTGGCGTCCAAGGAAGGCGGTAACTACATCGTCGACAGCGAAGGCGGTTTCATCGGCAATCTGTCAGCCAGGCACACCCGCGCGAAGAGTGACGAGCCGGCGACGCCTCAGCCCATTCGGCTAAAGCGCGACCCCGGCGGCCGCTATTCGATCGTGCCGTTGTGGGAAGGATCTCAAGTCGCTGCGACTGACCAGCTAGCCATGGCGATGAACGGCCCCGCCGGCGCCGTTGCTGTGTTTGATTCAAACTCGATCCCTGCCTTCGTCAGTGACTGGAATTACTACGCGCTGTATCCGAACACGCTCCGCGGCCTTTCGCCGCCCGAGCGCGATGGTCGCCTGAATGAGTCAGGCAAAAACTACGCGTCGGTCATCAAACAGTTGAAGCGGACCAAGGCCGGCAAGGAGGCGCTGAGCCGCATCTACGAAACGATGCAGGAGATCGTGCCCGCCTTCCGGGAAGTATCCGTCAGCACGGTGGGCGGCTTTCTCGTCCCCAAGTTCCGTTTTTCGATCGACGGCCAATCGGTGGACTACGACGCCATCCAGTTGTCCGATGGAACGTTGCGCGTGTTTGGCCTTCTGCTGGCGCTGTACCAGGTGCCGGCCCCGCGTCTGCTATTGATCGAAGAGCCCGAACAGAACGTGCAGCCCGGCGTGCTGGCCGTGCTAGCTGATGCATTCAGGGAGGCATCAACACGCACTCAGATTATTGTCACCACGCACAGTCCTAATTTCGTTGATCACTTCTCGCCAGAAGAAGTCAGAGTCACGAGTTCGCGCCGCGGCGCCACCGTCATTGCCCCGATCAAGGCCTCTCAGAAGCGTGCGGTGCAGAAGCACCTCCTGTCGCTCAGTGAGTTCATGCTCGCCGAGGGCCTGGTTCCCGAAGGCGTGGAATGAGCGGAGGTATCAGGTCGGTTCTTCCAATCGTCGAAGGGCACGGTGATGCGATCGCCGTGCCAACACTGATACGACGCATCGCACACGATCACGGCCTCTTCGAACTCAAGACTCTGAGACCGCACATTCGCGGTGATCTGCCGAAGATTCGCCCCCGACTCAAGGACTATCTGCTGACGGCTGCCGAGGAAGGCGCACCAGTCCTATGGGTCATGGACTACGACTGCGACACTTGTACGGACGTCATGCGCGATATCGCTGACCTGCAGACGCAAGCCCATCTTGCGGCGCCGCACATGCCGGTGCGGTTCGCATTTATGGTCAAGGAGTTCGAGTCCCTATTCCTGGCCGACGAAGCGACCACTCGGCAGGTTTTGAAATCAATTCCTTTGGACGCCGCCTTCCCTTCCACTCCTGAGTCGATTCGCGGCGCGAAGGAATGGCTGTCCAAGGCTCTGCCCAAGGGGCAGGCATACAAGGAAACGATTCATCAGGACAGGATCAGCTCGCAGCTCAGCCTGGAAGTCCTGAGAAAGACCTCAGCCTCCTTCAACCGTTTCGAGCGATCACTGCTCGACCTCATTCAATAGCCCACAAAGGATGCCCCTCATGCGTGAAGGCACCGCCACCCTGATCCAACGCCTGGACTACCAGCAACCGGCGTTCTGGATCCGCAAGGTCGACCTGACCTTTGACCTCGACCCGGCCAAGACGCTGGTCACGAGCAAGATGCAGATCGAGCGCAACACGGCCGTGCCGCACGGCCCGCTGCGCCTGCATGGCGAAGAACTCAACCTGCTGCGCGTGCTGATCGACGGCAGCAGCGTGTCCTTCCGCCAGGAAGGCCATGAGCTGATCATCGAGGGTGCCCCTGACGCGGACTTCGCGCTCGAGATCCGCAACACCTGCTGTCCCGACAAGAACACCGCGCTGTCCGGCCTGTACACGTCGGGCGGCAGCTTCTTCACGCAATGCGAGGCCGAGGGCTTCCGCCGCATCACCTACTTCCTGGACCGGCCCGACGTGATGGCCGTCTACACGGTCACGCTGCGCGCCGACAAGGCCCGCTTCCCCATCCTGCTGGCCAACGGCAACCTGACGGGCAGCGGCGACCTGGACAACGGCCGCCATTTCGCCGTCTGGCACGACCCCTTCCCCAAGCCCAGCTACCTGTTCGCCGTCGTCGCCGGCGACCTCGTCGCGCGCGAGCAGCGCATCCGCACCCGCACCGGCAAGGACCACCTGCTGCAGGTGTTTGTCCGCCGCGGCGACCTGGAGAAGACCGAGCATGCGATGAACAGCCTCATCGCCTCCATCGTCTGGGACGAGGCGCGCTTCCAGCTGCCGCTGGACCTGGAGCGCTTCATGGTGGTCGGCGTGTCCGACTTCAACATGGGTGCGATGGAGAACAAGGGCCTCAACATCTTCAACACCAGCGCGCTGCTGGCCTCGCCGGCCACGGCGACGGACGCCGACTTCCATCGCATCGAGTCCATCGTGGCCCACGAGTATTTCCACAACTGGACCGGCAACCGCGTCACCTGCCGCGACTGGTTCCAGCTGTCGCTGAAGGAAGGCCTGACCGTCTTCCGCGACCAGGAATTCAGCATGGACATGGCCGGCACGCCGTCAGCCCGCGCCGTCTGCCGAATCCAGGACGTGCGCCAACTGCGCGCGCTGCAGTTCCCCGAGGACAGCGGCGCCATGGCCCACCCGGTGCGACCGGACAGCTACAGCGAGATCAACAACTTCTACACCGCCACCGTCTACGAGAAGGGCTCGGAGGTGGTGCGCATGTACCAGACCCTCGTCGGCCGCGCCGGCTTCGAGGCAGGCATGAAGCTCTACTTCGAGCGCCACGACGGCCAGGCCGTGACCTGTGACGACTTCGCCCAGGCGATCGCCGATGCGAACCCGGGCTCCGAACTCAGCACGCGCCTGGACGCCTTCAAGCGCTGGTACTCGCAAGCCGGCACGCCGCGCGTGACGGCCCACGGCGAGCATGACGCCGCCACCCAGACCTACACGCTGCGCCTGACGCAGCAGACACCCGCCACGCCGGGCCAGGGCGACAAGCAGCCACAGGTCATCCCGGTCGTCATGGGCCTGCTGGACCGCCACGGCGTGGCGCTGCCGCTGGACGCCGACGGCACCACCGAGCGCGTGCTGGTGCTGGACCAGGCCGAGCAGACCTTCGTGTTCAACGGCATCACCAGCGAGCCGGTGCCCTCGCTGCTGCGCGGCTTCTCGGCGCCCGTCGTGCTGGACGACGGCCTGTCGGACGCCGCGCTGCTGGTGCTGATGCGCCACGACAGCGACCCCTTCAACCGCTGGGAAGCCAGCCAGCGCCTGGCGCTGAACCGCATCCTGCATGCGTTGCGTGCCGGCCAGCCACTGGTGCTCAGCCCCGTCTTCATCGACGCGATGCGCGCCCTGCTCAACCACCCCGAGCTGGACCCGGCCTTCAAGGAACTGGCGCTGACGCTGCCCGGTGAGAGCTACATCGCCGAGCAGATGGACGTCGTCGACCCGCAGGCCATCCACGCCGCCGTGATGGCCGCGCAAGTCCAGCTCGCCAGCGCGCTGCGCGACGACTGGGCCGCAGCCTTCGAGGCGCACCAGGTGCAGGGCGGCTACACGCCGGACCCGGTGTCCTCCGGCAAGCGGGCGCTGGCCAACCTGGCGCTGTCCATGCTCGTGCTGGATGCGCAAGCCACCGGCGACACCGTGTGGCCCGGCAAGGCCTACCAGCGCTTCAAGGACGCCGGCAACATGACCGACCGCATGGGCGCGCTGGCCGCCCTGGTCAACGCCAACGCCGAGCTGGCGGCGCCGGCGCTGCAGCGCTTCCACGCGCTGTTCAAGGACGACGCCCTGGTCATCGACAAGTGGTTCGCACTGCAGGCTCGCGCGCCGGAGGCTGACGGCCGCGTGTTCGCACGTGCCAGGTCGCTGCTCAAGCATCCGGACTTCAGCCTCAAGAACCCCAACCGCGCGCGCAGCCTGCTGGCCTCGCTGTGCATGTTCAACCCGGCCGCCTTCCACCGCACCGACGCGGCGGGCTACGTGTTCTGGGCCGAGCAGGTGCTGGCCATCGACGCCATCAACCCCCAGCTCGCCAGCCGGCTGGCGCGCGCCATGGACCGCTGGGCCGCGCTGGCCGAGCCCTATCGCAGCGCCGCTCGCGAAGCCATTGCCCGCGTCGCCGCCAAGCCCGACCTGTCGACCGACGTCCGCGAAATCGTCGAACGCGCCCTCGCCTCCGGAAACCCAGCATGAGCCGCCAAACCAGCCTGACCCAATACCTCGTCGAACAGCAACGCGAGCACGGCCACATCCCGCAGGAACTGCGGCTGCTGATCGAAGTCGTCGCACGCGCCTGCAAGCGCATCGCCATCTCGGTCAACAAGGGCGCCCTGGGCGAGGTGCTCGGCAGCGCCGGCAGCGAGAACGTGCAGGGCGAGGTGCAGAAGAAGCTCGACATCATCGCCAACGAGGTGCTGATCGAGGCCAACGAATGGGGCGGCCACCTCGCCGCCATGGCCAGCGAGGAGATGGACAGCATCTACGTCGTGCCCAACCGCTACCCTCAGGGCGAATACCTGCTGCTGTTCGACCCCCTCGACGGCTCCAGCAACATCGACGTGAACGTCTCCATCGGCACCATCTTCAGCGTGCTGCGCAAGGTGGGCCACTCGCGCGGCGTGTCGGACGAGGATTTCCTGCAGCCCGGCAAGCAGCAAGCGGCGGCCGGCTACTGCGTGTACGGCCCGCAGAGCATGCTGGTGCTGACGGTGGGCGACGGCGTGGCCGTCTTCACGCTGGACCGCGAGACCGGCTCCTGGGTGCTGACGCAGGACCAGGTGCGCATCCCGGACGACACCAAGGAATTCGCGATCAACATGTCCAACCTGCGCCACTGGGCGCCGCCGGTACGCCGCTACATCGACGAATGCCTGGCCGGCACCACCGGCCCCAGGGGCAAGGACTTCAACATGCGCTGGGTGGCCAGCATGGTGGCCGACGTGCACCGCATCCTGACCCGCGGCGGCGTGTTCCTCTACCCCTGGGACCAGCGCGAACCCGACAAGCCCGGCAAGCTGCGCCTGCTGTACGAGGCCAACCCCATGGCCTTCCTGATCGAGCAGGCCGGCGGCGCGGCCGTCAACGGCACGGAGCGCATCATGGACATCAAGCCCGGCAAGCTGCATGAACGCGTCGCCGTCGCGCTGGGCTCCAAGAACGAGGTCGAACGCATCGCCGCCTACCACCGCGAGGCGGAGCAAAATTAGCCGCTATAATCTTGGGCTGACTTCACCGTCACGGCCGGCATAGCTCAGTTGGTAGAGCAGCGCATTCGTAATGCGAAGGTCGGGGGTTCGACTCCTCTTGCCGGCACCAGATGAAATGAGAAGGGCTTGGCATCCGCCGAGCCCTTTTTCTTTGTGCGGCCGGCGCGTCAACCTTGCCGCAAGCCTCTCCTCTTCACCGGCTCACCTCTCGCCCGACATGCCGCTGCCGTCGGGCTGGCTCGGGGCTTCGCTTCCGGCACGCTGCTCGCGCCACCGGCCGAACTCCTCGCTGAAGCGCTGGTAGCGCGCCTCCCGCCAGTGCGGGTAGTGGGCGTCGAGGTCGCGTTCATGCTCGCCGCGCAGGCGGCTGTAGTCGGGGTCCGCCGTCCAGTCGGCCGGCTGCTGCGTGAAGCGCGCCTCGAAGTCGTAGCCGTGCGGGCGCGGCGGATGGGCGGGGCGCCAGTCGCCGTAGTTGCTGCCGGCCGTGCTGCGCTCGCCGTCGCCGGTGGGGTAGACATGGGGATGGAGTTGGGGGTCGTGGTTCATGGCGCTGCGAGGGCGGTTGGGAGGCCTCGACGCGGCAAGGCCCATGCCCGCACGGGCACGGCATGGCGGTTGCCGCAGCGGGTGATCCAACCGGGAGAACCTCATGCGCGCACTCACCTTCCACGGCACCCGCGACGTCCGCGTCGACAACGTGGCCGACCCGACGCTGCAGCACCCACAGGACATCCTGCTGCGCGTCACCGCCACGGCCATCTGCGGCTCCGACCTGCACCTGTACCGCGGCAAGGTGCCCGGCCTGAAGGAAGGCGACATCCTCGGCCACGAGTTCATGGGCATCGTCGAGGAGGTCGGCGCCGGCGTGACACGGCTGCGGCCGGGCGACCGCGTCGTCGTGCCCTTCGTCATCGCCTGCGGCGCCTGCTTCTTCTGCGAGCGCAACCTGTTCGCCGCCTGCGAGACCACCAACGACGGCCGCGGCGCCATCCTGAACAAGAAGGACCTGCGGCCCGGCGCGGCGCTGTTCGGCTACACCCACCTGTACGGCGGCGTGCCCGGCGGCCAGGCCGAGTACGTCCGCGTACCCATGGCCAACACCGGCCCGCTGCCCATTCCCGACGCGCTGACCGACGCCCAGGTGCTGTTCCTGTCCGACATCCTGCCCACCGGCTACCAGGCCGTACTCAACGCCGAAGTGCAACCGGGGAGCAGCCTGGCCATCTTCGGTGCCGGCCCGGTCGGGTTGATGGCCGCGGCCTGCGCGCGGCTGAAGGGCGCCGAGCGCATCTTCATGGTCGACCACCATGACGACCGCCTGCGCTTCGCGGCCGACACCTATGGCGTCGAGCCGATCCACTTCGACAAGGTCGACGACCCGGCGCGCGCCATCATCGAGGCGACCCAGTTCCGTGGCGTGGACGCCAGCATCGACGCCGTCGGCTTCGAAGCCAAGGGCAGCACCGTGGAGACCGTGCTGACGACGCTCAAGCTCGAAGGCAGCAGCGGCGAGGCGCTGCGCCAGGCCATCGCGGCCACGCGGCGCGGCGGCATCGTCAGCGTGCCGGGCGTCTATGCCGGCTTCATCCACGCCTTCCTGTTCGGCGACGCGTTCGACAAGGGCCTGCAATTCCGCATGGGCCAGACGCATGTGCAGCGCTTCATGCCCGAGCTGCTCGAGCACATCGGCAACGGCGCGCTGCGCCCCGAGGTCATCGTCAGCCACCAACTGTCACTGGACGACGCCGCGCGCGGCTACGAGATGTTCGACAAGAAGATCGACGGCTGCCGCAAGATCGTCCTCACGCCGGGCCGGGCCACCTGAAGCGGCGCGCGCGGCTTACAGGAACGGCGTGCGGAAATGCCAGGCGCCGCGCAGCCGCCAGTAGACCGACAGGAAGGGGATGGCGGCCGAGGTGGCCAGCATCTCCAGCACGTGGCCGGGCTCGTGGGACGTGACGCGCAGCCGACGCCAGGCCACGCGCAACACCAGCGCCGCCGCCACGCCCAGGCCGAGTGCTGCCAGGCGCGGCCAGCCCGCCAGCGCCAGGCCCGGAGCGGCCAGCGTCAGCGCGACGATGACGTAGTAGTCCCACGGCGGCACCGGCCGCACGCGCTCGCGGTAGGCGCGCGGGTGCTTGCGGTGCAGCAGCGCATCGAAGAACACGTTGCGCTGCTGGCGCAACGACACGCCCCAGCGCTCGGGCCGCACCGGATGCCACACCAGTGCCTGCGGCGCGCGGCCGACGGCGCCCACCTGCAGCAGGCGGAAGTGCAGGTCGGAGTCCTCCCGCCAGGCGCGCAGGAAGCGTTCGTCGAAGCCGTCCACCTTCTGCAGTGCCTCCCGCCACACGAACGCGTTGGCAGTGACGAACTCGGCCGTCTCCAGGCCGCGCGTCATCAGCTCGTGGTCGGTGGGCCGATCACCGGCGCCTGGGGCGCGCGGCACCCTGACCCGGCCCGCGGCGGCGACCCAGTCACGGTGCAGCAGCAGCGTCGCCAGGCCCTGCTGCAGCCACTCGGCGTCGGGCTGCGTGTCGTCGTCGGTGAACGCGACCACCGCCGCGCACGCCGCGCGCCAGCCGCAGTTACGCGCCACGGCCGGGCCGCGCCCCGCGGACGGGCGTTGGTAACGGATGCGGGGGTGAAGCGCGCGGGCCGCATAGGACTGAACCAGCTCGCGGGTCGCCTCATCGTGGCCGTCGTCCACGACCAGGATCTCGTAACAGCGCGGCGCCAGCGTCTGCGCCAGCAAGGCTTGCAGGCACCGCTCCAGCAGCGCCGGGCGCCGGTAGGTCGGCACGACGACGCTGACGTCCACCTCTGCATGCGTTGACATCATCATGCGCAGGCTTCGGCAATCGGCATGCCGCTTGCCCGCAGGGCCCCCGTGAAGCTGACCCACCCTGAACGTGTCGTCGATGCCGCCAGCGGCGCCACCAAGGCCGACGTGGCGCGCTACTACGACGGCGTCGCCGACTGGCTGCTTGCCGAACTGAAAAGCCGCCCGGTGGCGCTGTTGCGGGCGCCCGAGGGCGTCGGTGAGGGCGGCTTCTTCCAGAAGCATGCCGGCAAGGCAGCATGGCCCGGCCTGCGCCTGCTGGACGCCGCCCTCTGGCCCGGTCACGACGCCTTGCTGGCCCTGCCCACCCGTACAGCCCTGCTGGGTGCGGTGCAGATGAACACCCTTGAGTTCCACGCCTGGAATGCGCGCGTGCCGCGCTTGGACAAACCCGACCGCATGGTGTTCGACCTGGACCCCGGCGATGGCGTGGACTGGGCCGCCATCCGCGACGGCGCGGTGCGCGTGCGCGACCTGCTGGGCGAACTGGGCCTGCGCAGCTGGCTCAAGACCAGCGGCGGACGCGGCCTGCACGTGGTGGTGCCGCTTGCGGCGCGCTGGCCGGTGGACACCGTCCGCGCGTTCTCACAGGCCGTGGTGCAGCGGCTGGCCGGCCGGGAGCCCGAGCGCTTCGTCGCCAAAAGCGGGGCAGACAACCGGGTCGGCCGCATCTTCGTGGACTACCTGCGCAACGGTGAAGGGGCGACGACGGTGGCCGCCTATTCGCTGCGGGCGCGGCCAGGGCTGGGCGTGTCCATGCCGTTGGCCTGGGACGACCTGGCAGCGCTGGATTCGCCCACGCGCTGGACCGCGGCCAACGCGCTGCAGCATCTGGCCGAGCGGCCCGCCGACCCCTGGGCCGAGCTGGGCGCGCACAAGCAATCGCTGGCCGCGCCACTGAAGGCGCTGGCCAGCCCTTAAGCGTTCTCGGACAGGAATATCTCGACGCGGCGGTTGGCCGCGCGGCCGGCCTCCGTCTCGTTGCTGGCCACGGGCTCGTGCGAGCCGCGGCCGGTGACGCTGAGCCGTGACGGCGCCACGCCGCGCGCGCTCAGGTAGTCGCGCACGGCCAGGGCACGCTCGCGCGACAGCGGGTCGTTGATGGCATCGCTGCCCGTGCTGTCGGTATGGCCGACGATGGTCACGCGCACGTTCGGGTCGAGGTTGCGGCCGATTTCGTCCAGCACCGGCCTCATCTGCGGCTTGATGTCGGCGCGGCCGCTATCGAAGGACACATCGCTCGGCACGTTGAGCTTCAGGCGGTTGTCCTCGGTGCGGGCCACCTCGACGCCGGTGCCCTGGCTGGCGCGGGCCAGCGCCTCGCGCTTGTCCTCCATGCGCTTGGACCACAGGTTGCCGGCCACCGCGCCGACGACACCGCCGATGGCCGCGCTGCGGCCGGCATTGCCGCCCGTCGCCGAGCCGATGATGGCGCCGGCCACGGCGCCGACGCCTGCGCCCTTGGCGGTGCCTTGTTCACGCTCGCTCATGGACGAGCAGCCAGCCGCAAAGGCCAGCGCGGCGACGAGCGCGGCGGTACCGGTACGGCACAGCGCAGAGGTGATGGTGGACGAAGACATGACGCGGCTCCTGATGGATTGAATGGCCGTCATCGTCGGCGCGCCGCCCATGCCAACCTGTCGTCGCGCGCCGCAGCCGTGTGTCGTCTTCGTCCTACTGCGGCGCGCCCGGCGCCGGCCATTAAACCTTGCGCGTCGTCGCGTGGGCGTCCTTGACGGCCTCCTTGACGTTGCCCACGGCCTTCTGGCCCTTGCCCTCCACCTGGGTGGCGGCGCCCTTGACCTGCTGCTCGGTGCTGCCGACGGCCTCGCCCAGCTTGCGTTGAGCCTTGCCTGCAACGTCCTTGACGCTGCCCTTGATCTGGTCGGTGTTCATGGCACTACTCCTTGAGATGCGCGGGATTTCTCCCGACGGGGATGTCAGCGTAATCGCCAGGTTAGTTACAAGGCACCGGCCCGGGCCTTATCCCCAGGTGGGCGAAGTCCTACGCCGCCTGCGGCGCTGGCCGCTGCGCCTACCCGTTCCTCCTACGACTGCGCTGGGCCTCGTCCGCTGTGCTGCCGCCGGCGGCTGGGCGATGCTTGGCTCACCTCTTCAGGACTTCAGGAGAACCACCATGGGTAAGTACCTTCTCGCTTGGCTGCTCGGCGTCCCGGGCCTGGTGTTGCTGCTCGTCTACCTGTTCTTCAATTGACGCGCTCGGCCGCCGCGAGCTGAGCCACGGCGGCCACCAGCGCATCCGGCGTGACCGGCTTGGCCAAGTGCAGCTGATAGCCCGCATTCAGCGCGCGCTCGGTGTCGTCACGCCCGGCAAAGGCCGTGAAAGCCGCCGCCGGCACGCGGCCGCCAGCGTCGGCAGGCAGCGCACGCACCTGGCGGATCAGGTCGTAACCGTCCTGCACCGGCATGCCGATGTCGCTGAGCAGCACCGCCGGCGGGGCCTGCCGCAGCAGGCGCAGCCCCTCGGCCGCGGTCGATGCCGTCGTCACACGCGCACCGGCACTCTGCAGCACGCGCGCCGTGATGGCGCGCACGTCGGCTTCGTCGTCCACCAGCAGCACGTTCACGCCATCCAGCCGTGAGGCAACATCCGGGGGCGGCGCCGCGGGCAGGGACGGCAAGCCCAGGGCACCCATGTCCGCCACCCCCGGCAGCCTGACCGTGAAGGTCGCACCGCGGCCCAGCCCTTCGCTGTGGGCCTGCACCGCGCCCCCATGCAAGGACACCAGCTGGCGCACGATGGCCAGGCCGATACCCAGCCCGCCATGGCGGCGCGTGGTGGTCGCATCCTGCTGTTGGAAGCGGTCGAACAGCTTGGGCAGGAAGTCCGGCGCGATGCCCTGGCCGGTGTCGCTCACGGTGATGACATGCTCGCGGCCGATGCGGTCCAGCGTGACGTCGATGCGCCCGCCGCGCGGGGTGAACTTGATGGCGTTGTTCAACAGGTTAGCGACGATCTGCTGCAAGCGCGCCGGGTCGCCCATGACCCAGCAGCCGTCGGTGCCGAAGGCGGTGCGCAGTGTCAGGCCCTGCGCCGTGGCGGCCGGCAAGGCCGAGTCGATGGCGGCGGCGAGCACGCTGTCGAGCTCGATGCGCTGCAGGTCCAGCCGCAGCTGGCCGGACTCGATGCGCGTCATGTCCAGCAGGTCCTCGATGAGCCGCACCTGCATCTTGGCGTTGCGGGAGATCGCTTCCAGCCCGTGCTTGAGCGTGTCGGCGTCGAAGAGGCCGCGCTCCAGCACCTGGGCCCATCCGAGGATGGCCGACAGAGGCGTGCGCAGTTCGTGCGACAGCGTGGCCAGGAACTCCCCCTTGGAATGGCTGGCACGTTCGGCCTCGGCGCGCGCAATCTGCGAGGCGCGCAGCGCCTCTTCACGCGCGCGCTCCTCGGCGCGGCGGGCCGTGATGTCCTGCGTGAGCTTGAGGAAGCCCAGCAGTTCGCCGCCCGGGCCGCGCAGCGCCGTCAGCACGACCGCGACCTCGATGAGGTTGCCGTCCTTGCGCACGCGCTTGCCTTCGCCCTTGTATTCGCCGGTCTCCGCGGCGACGCGAAGCTCGTGCTCGGGCTGGCCACGCTCGCGGTCCTCCGGCGTGAAGATGGTCGAGAAGGGCATGCCCACGGCTTCTTCGGCCGAATAGCCCTTCATCAGCTCGGCGCCGCGGTGCCAGGAGTTGATGCGGCCCTCGGGGTTGATGGTGTAGATGGCGTAGTCGCGCACGCCTTGCAGCAAGGCCTGCAGCGTGGCGGTCCGCTCGTGCAAGACGTGCTCGTCGTTACTGCGACCCCGACCCGCCGGATCAGCTTCCATCGTCGATGCCCCTAATGACCCACCGCCGTCGTCGCCATGGTCTATCGCCATGATCAGACAGCCTCTTGTGCAAGCAGCCGCAGCGTCTCGTCGCGCTGCCGGATGATCCGCTCGCCCAACCGTTGCATGTCCAGCCCAGCGGCCTCGACGCGCGGGAAGAGGTCGCCCTCCTCCTGCTTCACGTGCTCGGCCACCGCGCGGGCGAGCATTATCACGAGGGCGTCGAAGCGTTCATCGCTGGCGTCCAGCGTCTCGATCTGTTCGATCAGGGCACGCACGCTGTCGTGCTCGGCCAGCGCGTCGTCGATGAAGTCGTCATCCTGCAAGGCCTCGCGGGCCGCGGGATAGAAGACGCCCTCCTCGGCGACGGCATGCGCCGTCAGCGCGTCGCAGATCTGCCGCGCCAGCGCGTTGCGCTCCCCGGCGTCGGCGCCATCGCTGGCCAGTTCGTCGAACTCTGCAAGCAGCTGGCTGACGGCCTTGTGGTCTCCAGCGAGAACTGCAAGGGCATGAGAGGACGCGTGGCTCGCCATGAAGGGCTCCGGAAACAAAGGCAGGGGCAAGCGACATGCCCGCCTAGAGCGTCCCTTGTGCGAGACGCGGCAGCAGCGTCAGCCCATAGAGGGCCGCCACGCCGACGGCCCGTGCAGCGACCGTCATCGGGCCGAACAGCGCCGCGACGAAGTCCATGTTGAACAGGCCGACCAGCGCCCAGTTGAAGCCGCCGATGATCAGCAGCATCAAGGCCACCATCGTCGCCACGCGTGCGGCCGCGCTGCGGCCGGTCAGGTCGGGTGTGGAAAAGCCGGCATCGCCCATGGCTGCATCCTTGATCGAGTGAAGCATCCATCGCGGCAGGTCGCGTGCCCGGCTGGGCACCCGATTTGCCGATCAGGCTCTCCACACAGGAGAACGCCATGTCCAAGATTGCCGAGATCATGTCCACCGACGTGCAGACCATCCAGCCGCAGGAAACGCTGCGCCGCGCCGCGCAGTGCATGCGGGACCTGGACGTCGGCGCCCTGCCCGTCTGCGACGGCGAGCGCCTGTTGGGCATGGTGACCGACCGCGACATCGCCGTGCGCGCCGTTGCCGACGGCCTCAACCCCGACCAGGCCTGCGTGTCCGACATCATGACCCCCGAAGTCGAGTTCTGCACTGCCGACCAGGACGCCGACGAGGCCAAGCGGCTGATGGGCGCGCGCCAGGTCCGCCGCCTGCCGGTGGTCGATGGCAACCGGCGGCTGGTGGGCATCCTCTCGCTGGGCGACCTGGCCACCCGCGAGGCCGGTCACATCGACCGCGCGGTGCGCGAGATCTCCGAACCGGGCCGCACCGCAGCCTGATCGCCCGGCGGGGCGGCGCCCCGCGCGGCCCACGCTGTCAGGGCAGCGGCGCCGCCGCGTCTGTCTGGGCGCCCATGCGCTCGCGCGGCGCGCCGCGGGCCCGCAGGCCCTCTTCATGCTGCCTCACCGCCCGGCCCATCTGCCCGCGCGCGTCGGCATCCAGCAGCTGCCGCATCTTCGGGAACAGGTGCTCTTCCTCTTCCTTGTGGTGGTGGCGGGCCTGCTCCTCCAGCACCTTGCACTTGGGCTGGAAGGTGGTGTCGCCAGGCGCCAGCGCGAGCAGGTCGGAGAGCAGCCGCTTCAGTGACAGGTGCTCCTCCAGCGACTCCAGCAGGATGTCCTCGGTGCGATTGGCGTGCACCCGGGGGTAGACGACCTTTTCCTCGGCCAGCATGTGCACCGCCAGTTCGTCGCCGGCGCGCGCCAGCAGCTCGCCGCGCTGCGCATCGGCTTCGGCCTCGAGCAGGGTCTGGAGCAGGTGTTCCAGGCGCCGGTGCTGCTCGGTGAGCACCGTCACCACGTCGTCGGCCGGTATTGCGCTGGGAGATTCCATGGGCTGCTTTCACTGGGTTGATGCCGTGCTGGCGCCGCGCTGAGGCAATGGCCATGCCCAACGCAAGCTGCGGCAATTCCTGCCGCAACGGGAGTGGGAATGCCGCTTGCTGCACGCCGTTCATGCGCCAGCTTCCGATCTGCCTTGCACTCACCGCGGCCCTGGGCGGCTGTGCCGAGCAGACGCGCCTGCCCAGCGGTGCCGATACCGGGCCGCGTCCGACGCTGGTGGAGCCGGTCAAGACGCTGGTGCCGACCTTCCACATCGCGCCGGCCAAGCCCTGGGCCGCTGGCGAGGCGCCCACCGCCGCAGCCGGCCTGCAGGTGCAGGCGCTGGCCACCGGGCTGGATCACCCGCGCTGGCTGCACGTGCTGCCTAACGGCGACGTGCTGGTGGCCGAAACCAACGCGCCGCCGCGGCCGGATGACGGCAAGGGCTTGAAGGCCTGGGTGGCCGGCAAGATCATGGCGCGCGCCGGCGCCACGACGCCCAGCGCCAACCGCATCACGCTGCTGCGCGACGCGGACGGCGACGGCCGCGCCGAAGTGCGCGACACCTTCCTGGACGGCCTGAACTCGCCGTTCGGCATGGCCCTGGTGGGGGACCGCTTCTACGTGGCCAACACCGACGCGGTGGTGGAATTCGCCTACGCGCCGGGCCAGACCCGCCTTGCCGGCCCCGGCCGCAAGCTCACCGACCTGCCGGCCGGCACGCGCAACCACCACTGGACCAAGAGCCTCATCGCCAGCCCCGACGGCAGCCGGCTCTATGCAACCGTGGGCTCCAACAGCAATGTGGCCGAGAACGGCATCGAAGCCGAAGAGGGCCGCGCGGCCATCTGGGAGATAGACCGCGCCACGGGCCGCAAGCGCCTGTTCGCCACCGGCCTGCGCAACCCCAATGGCATGGCCTGGCTGCCCGCGCCCGGCGCTGGCGCGCCGGTGTTGTGGACGGTGGTGAACGAGCGCGACGAACTCGGCAGCGACCTCGTGCCCGACTACCTCACCGCCGTGCGCGACGGCGGCTTCTACGGCTGGCCCTACAGCTGGTACGGCAGCCACGTGGACAGCCGCGTGCAGCCGCCGCGGCCGGACCTCGTCGCCAAGGCGCTGGTGCCGGACTACGCGCTGGGCGCACACGTCGCGCCGCTCGGCCTTGCGGCCGCTGGCGCCAGCAAGCTGCCCACGGCGCTCGCGGGCAGCGCCGCGGGCGGCGTGTTCGTCGGCCTGCACGGCTCGTGGAACCGCAAGCCGCTGTCGGGCTACAAGGTGGTCTACGTCGGCTTTGCCGATGGCAGGCCGCAAGGCCCGCCGATCGACGTGCTGACCGGTTTCGTCGGCCCGGAGGGCGAGGCGCGCGGGCGGCCGGTGGCCGTGGCCATCGACGCCCGCGGCGCGCTGCTGGTGGCCGACGATGTAGGCAACACGGTCTGGCGCGTGGCGCCACGCTGACGCGGGCGCCACGCGGCGTTCAACGCATCAGCGGTAGACCGACTGGCCGCCCGCCTGGGTACGCCAGTGCTCCTCCAGGTGGGTTGCGTCCTCGTCATTGCGCGGGCGCAGGCCCATCAGGATGCCGCCGTTGCGCAGGCCGCTCTCATACTCCTTCACGCGTTCCTCGGGGATGCTCCAGCCGATCAGGGCGCCCACCAGGCCGCCCGCCGCGCCGCCCGCACCGGCGCCCGCCACGGCGGCCGCGAGAGGGCCCGCGATCACCAGGCCCAGGCCCGGGACCGCCAGCGTCGTGCCCACGGCCGCGATCGCCGCCGCCACTGCGCCCAGCGTGCCGCCGATGCCGGCACCGATGCCCGCGCCCTCGGCCGCCTTGGTGCCCAGTTCGGTCTCGGGGCCTGCAGCGCCGAAATGGCGCTTGCGCGTCTCGTCGGACATCACCACATCGACGTCGTTGGAGGAGTAGCCCCGGTCCAGCGCGCTCCGGTAGGCGCGCTCGGCGCTGTCACGGTCGGGAAAGAGGCCGGTCAGATGAGTTGTGTCGTTCGCCATGGAATCTCCATCAAGTAGGCCCGACGCCGTTGCGCCAGGTGCACCTCAATGGCAATGCGCGGGCCCGGTCCCCGCCCCGCCACAGGAACGCGCATTGCCGCCCCTCTACACAGGCCACGGCTTCGGCAGTGAGACACAGGCCTGAGGACACCCGGACTTTTCGTGAAAGGATTTCCAAATGTCTAGACATGATGATCGCAGCCGCCACCAGGGCGGCCAGCAAGGCAACTTCGGCAGCGGCGACCAGGGCCGCCGCGACTACCTGGGCCAGCAGCATGCGGAAATCGGCGGCAACCGCGGCCAGCAAGGCGGCATGGGTGACTACGCCGACTCCCGCGACTATTACCAGGGCGGCACCTTCCGCGAGCAGGTCGACCAGGGCAGCAGCTACCGCGGCCAAGCCGGCGGCTACGGCGGCCAGCAAGGCGGCTACCAGGGCGGCTATGGCGGCCAGAGCTACCAGGGCGGCGGTTCGCAGGGCGGCTACGGCGGGCAGGGCTACGCCGGCCAGGGCAGCCAGTTCAGCCAAGGCGGCGGCTACGGCGGCAACCAGGGCAGCTACGGTGGCCAGCACAGCCAAGGCGGCGGTTACGGCGCCAATCAAGGCAGCTACGGCAGCGGGAGCGGTGGCCAAGGCGGCGGCTACTACGGCAGCCAGGGCGGTGGCCAAGGCGGCTACAGCCAGGGCGGCAGCTACGGCGGCCAGGGCGGCTATGGCGGCTCCAGCCAGGGCGGCAGCTACGGCAGCGGCAGCCAGGGCGAGCATTCGCAGTTCGACCCCGACTACCACCAATGGCGCAACGAGCAACTGCGCGCGCTGGACCAGGACTATCAGAACTGGCGCCAGGACCGCTACAAGAAGTTCTCGGACGAGTTCTCCAGCTGGCGCCAGAGCCGCCAGGGCGACTCCGCCAGTGCTTCGGGTTCGAGCGGCCAGGGCAGCAGCGATTCGCCCAGCGCGTCCAGCACCGGCAGCGCGTCGTCCACCGCAAGCGGCAAGAGCAAGTAAACCTTGCGGCAGCGCCGCCCTCGTGGCGGCATCCCGCAGGCAAAGCGGCCGCCTTCCGGCGGCCGTTTTTCATGCAACGCCCGGGGCCGCCGCGCTCAGGCCGCCACGCGGCGGCGGCGGTCGACCGACTCGATCTTCAACATCTGGCGGTACTTGGTCACCGTGCGGCGCGCGATGACCAGGCCCTGCTGGGCCAGCTGCCGGGTGATCTCGGCGTCCGACAGCGGCGCCTCGGGGTTCTCGGACTCGATGATGTCCTTGATGAGGCCGCGGATGGCCGTGCCCGAGCAGGCGCTGCCGTTGGCGCTGATCATGGCGCGGCTGAAGAAGTACTTCAGCTCCAGCACACCGACCGGCGTGGCGATGTATTTGTTGTTGGTGACGCGCGAGACGGTGCTTTCGTGGATGCCGCACTCCTCGGCGATCTCCTTCAGGCCCAGCGGCTTCATCGCCATCGCGCCATAGTCCAGGAAGTTGTGCTGCCGCTTCACGATCGCCTCGGCCACGTCCAGGATGGTGGAGAAACGCTGCTCCACGTTGCGCAGCGTCCAGCGCGCCTCCTGCAGATGCACGCCCAGCTCCGAGTTCGCGGCCGTCCGGTGGCGCTGGTACAGCTTGGCATAGACCTGGTTGAGCCTGACCTTGGGGACGATGGCCGGGTTGAGCTGAACCGTCCATTTGCCGCGCACCTTCTTGACGATGACGTCAGGCACGACATAAGGCACCTGCGACGACCCATAGCGCCAGCCCGGCCGAGGGTCCAGCCGGCGGATGCGTTCGCAAACCGCCTCGATGCGCGCCGGGCTTTCGCCCAGCTGCCGGGCGAGCCCCGCCACGTCGCGGGCGGCGAGTGCCGGCAGGTGGTCGCTGATGATGCTTTGCGCCAGGCCTCGCATGTCGGGGCAGGTGATGGCCGGCAATTGCAGCAGCAGGCATTCGCCCACGTCGCGCGCGGCCACGCCGGCAGGGTCCAGCGACTGCACCCGCTTCAGCGCGATCTGCATCTCCTGCAGGTCGGGCTCGGGGTCGAGTTCGGCCACCTCCGCCAGCTCCTGCAGCGGCGTGCGCAGGTAGCCGTCGTCGTCCAGAGATTCGACGATCAGGTGCGCCAGCGCCAGGTCGCGGTCCGACAACGGCAACACGTTCAGCTGTCCGTGCAGGTGGGAGGTCAGCGAGGTCTCGACGGCCATCATGTCCAGCGCGCTGAGCTCGCCGTCCTCGGCGCGCTTGAGGCCGGTGCTGCCGTCCGCCGTCCAGAGGTCGCGGTCGCTCTCGCCGTCGCCCTGGTCAGGCGGCCCGGCAACATCGTCGGCAGGCACCTGGAGCTCCGCCGCGCCGTCTGCGGTCACGGCCTCCAGATGAGATGACGCAACCGCGCCATCGTTCAATGGCGCCGAGGGCTCGGCGCCATCCGCGCCGTCATGGGACTCGATGTCGTCGACTTCGAGAAAGGGGTTCTTGCCAAGCGTGTCGCGCAGCATCGCGGCAAAGTCCAGCGACGACATTTGCAGCAGCCGCACGGCGTGCTGCAGTCGGGGCGAGAGCGTCTGCGTTTGTCGATGCTCTGTGCGCAGATCCAGGGAATTCACGGGGTACTTCCTCCATGGGTAGTCTGGCGTGCCGCCCTGCCGGGCGCGGCACCATGCCGCACTGACGCAACCTTCGTGCCGGCTGCGGCCACTTGTCGGAGCCCGAACCACAAACCGGCTGACGCCTGGGCAAACCGAAATGCTTGCCGCTCACACCCGCCGCATCCCAGACCGCGAGAGCTGCAAGTTTTACGAGATGGCCCACCAGGGACTGTGAGTTTCGGTAAACCCTGCCGGCTGGCGGTGTCGCGACTGGTGCCGTGGGCCGGCTCGGTTCACGGACCTGGCACACCGCTTGCCCTGGGCGCTTCGCGAGCCCGTTGCCTCGCGAAGGAGAACCCCATGAAGAAGATCCTCATCGCCTCGATGGTCACCCTCGCCGCCCTGGCCACCGGCGGCTGCGCCGTCAGCAGCGGCCAAAGTACGGTCGGCCAGTATGTCGACGATGCCACCATCGCCACGCGCGTGAAGGCCCGTTTCGCGGAAGACACCCAGGTCAGCGCGATGCGCATCCAGGTGGAAGCGCTGAAGGGCACCGTGCAGCTGGCAGGCTTTGCCACCTCGCAAGCCGAGAAGGACCGCGCCGGCCAGCTGGCGCGCGCCACGCCTGACGTGAAGGAAGTGCGCAACAACATCATCGTGCGTCCCGCCACCAACAACTGATGAACTCGCCCGCCGCTCCGGCCGCCCCTCCGCGCCGCGGCTGGGCGCTGCGTGGCGTCTTCTTTCTCGCCCTCGTCTTCGCGGTGCGAGAGGCGCGGCCGTTGCTGGCGCCGGTGCTGATCGCCGTGCTGTTGACGCTCGCGCTGTCACCTGCCGTGCGCGCCCTGCGCCGGCACGGCGTGCCGGAGGTGCTGGGCGCGCTGCTGATCGTCATCGCGCTGATGGCCAGCACGGTGCCGCTGGCCATGACGCTGGCGCGCCCCGCCGCCGCCTGGTGGGAGACCGCGCCGACGACGGTGGCGCAGCTGCTGGAGCAGCTCGACAAGGTGCGCTCGGCCATCCCAGGGCTGCACCCGCCGCCACCGCCACGGCCCGGCCGCGCCGCCCAGGCCGCGACGCCGGACCCGCTGAAGGAGCGGCTCGCCAGCGAGGGCGTGGCCCTGACCGGCCTGGTGCTGACGCGCAGCCTGTCCTTTGCCGTGTCGTTCACGGCGACCGTCATCCTGCTGTACTTCCTGCTCGCCTCGGAGCATTGGGTGGTGTCGCGCATCGTCGAGGCCGTGCCGCGGCAGCGCACACGCGCGCTGGTGCTGGGCGGCGTGCGCACGGCGCAGCGCGAGATCGGCCACTGGCTGGCCGTGGTGGGCATCGTCAATTGCACGGTCGGCGTCATCATGGGGCTGGTGCTGTGGATGATGGGCCTGCCCAACCCGACGCTGTGGGGTGCCGTCACGGCCGTGTTCTGCTTCGTGCCCTACATCGGGCCGATGGCGGTGATGGCGCTGCTGCTGCTGGCCGGCATCAGCAGCTTCGACAGCGGCGCGCAGGTGCTGGGGCCCATGCTGGCCTTCGTCCTGCTCCATGCCATCGAGAGCAACATCGTCAGCCCGCTCATCGTCGGCCGCCGGCTGTCGCTCAGCCCGGTGTCGGTGTTCCTGTCGGTGATGTTCTGGGGCTGGCTGTGGGGCATCGCCGGCGCGTTGATCGCGGTGCCGCTGCTGATCGCGCTGCGCAGCGTCTGCCGGCGCACCCATGGCCTGCGCCTGCTGCGCTGCTTCCTGGAGGGCGACCGGCGCGAGGCGGCGCCTTCGTTGCGCTCGCTGCTGCGCCGGCCGCCGGCCAAGCCTCGGCAGAACCGCTACTCCACTTAAGGAACGTCGTTTGCTTCTGGCGCGCGTATGCCGCACATGCCCCTTCGCGAGACTCTTGCACCGTTATCGTTGCACCTGGCCCCGCCCAGCGTGCGCCTGCCCCTTCTCGCCATGCCCGTCACCATCCGTTCCCGCCTCATCCTGCTGATGCTGGCCGTGCTGCTGCCCGGCATGCTGGGTGTCGGCTGGCTGATCGGCAGCACCTACGAGGCCGAGCGCGAGGCGCACGAGCGCTACCTGCGCGACACGGCGCGCGCGCTGTCCATGCTGGTGGACGGCGAGCTGGCGCGCCGCGCCACCATCGCCCACGTGCTGTCGCAATCGCCCGAACTGGACGGCCCGGTGCCGCCGGACGCCGAACGGCGCCTGTCCTTCGAGCGCCAGGCGCGGCGCGCGATGCAAGGCCTGGGCGGCTGGGTTGAGCTGCGCGCGCCGGGCCGCGTGCTGATCAGCACGCGCCGGCCCGAAGGCGCCAGCGGCGAAGCCCCCGGGCCCGCCGCGCTGAGCCCGGTGGCCACGATGCAGCCACTGACGACGCTGGCCGGCGCGCGCGGCGCGGCGCCCGAGATGTACGCGGCCTGGGTGACGCCGGTGCTGCGCGACGGCCAGCTGATCTACAACCTGGTCGTGACGGTCCGGCCTGCCGAGCTGCAACGCATCGTGCAAGCCCAGGGCAACCCGGGCTGGATCGGCACGGTGATGGACAACACCGGCCGCATCGTGGCGCGCCAGCCAGGCGGCGATGCCTTCGTCGGCCGCATGGTGCGCGACGACCTGCTCGCGCGGATGCGCGGCTCGAGCGAAGGCGCCTTCGAATCCGTCTCGCTGGACGGCATGCCGGCGGCCGGCTACTTCAGCACCTCGCCGCTGGGCTGGAGCTACGTCAGCGCGATGCCGCGCGAGCAGTTCGACGGCCACCTCCCGCGGGAGGTGCTGCGCATCGGCATCGGCACGCTGGTGCTGCTGTCGCTGGCGGTGGCCGGCGCGCTGTGGGTGTCGCGCCGCATCGAGCGGCCCATCCGCGCGCTGCGCACGGCCGCCGAGGACCTGCAGGCCGGCCGGCCGGTGCAGGCCCGCCCTTCCGGCATGGTGGAGTGCGACGACGTGGCGAGCGCGCTGGCGACGGCCGGCCGCTCGATGGCGCAGGCCCGCACCGAGCTGGAACACAGCGTCGCCCAGGCCGTGGAGCGCACGCGCATCGTCGAGCAGCGCGGCGCGCAGAGCCAGCGCGTGGCAGCGCTGGGGCGGCTGACCGGCGGTGTCGCGCACGAGTTCAACAACCTGCTGGGCATCATCAGCAACAGCATGCACCTGATGCAGCGCCACCCCGCCGCCGCCGAGTTGCAGGGGCCGCTGGGTGCCACGCAGCGCGCCGTCGACAAGGGCAGCCAGCTGACCCAGCACCTGCTGCGCTTCTCGGGCAAGCGGCCGGTGCGCATCCAGACGCTGTCGTTCGCCCGCTACCTGCCCGAGGTGCAGGACCTGATGCGCAGCGTGCTCGGACGGCGCATCGAGATCAAGGTGCAGGTGGCGCCCGACGTGCGGCCGGTACGGCTGGACGCCAGCGAGCTGGACCTCGCCCTCGTCAACCTCGCTCTGAACGCGCATGACGCCATGCCCAACGGCGGCGAGCTGACGCTGCGCGCCGCCAACGCCACCGAGGAGGACAAGGAAGGCCTGCCCAACCTGGCGCCGGGTGACTATGTGGTGCTGACCGTCGGCGACGACGGCGTCGGCCTGGACTCGACCATCGTCGAGCACGCCTTCGAGCCCTTCTTCACGACCAAGTCGGTCGGCCAGGGCAGCGGCCTGGGGCTGAGCCAGGTGCATGGCTTTGCCACGCAGGCCGGCGGTGCGGCCCGGCTGGCGAGCACGCGGGGCGTGGGCACCACGGTGTCGCTGCTGCTGCCGGTGGCGCGCGAGGACGAGGACCGCGTCGCGGCCCCCTTCGCCGACGCCGCGCCGCAGAGCATCGCCGGCGCGACCGTGCTGCTGGTGGAGGACGACGAGAGCCTGGGCGACGTGACCGCGGCCCTGTTGATGGCGCATGGCGCCAAGGTGCTGCGCGCCGGCCATGTGGAGGCCGCGCAGCGCCTGCTCGTCGGCGGTGCGCCCCCCGACGTCGTGCTCAGCGACATCGTCATGCCCGGCGGCCAGGACGGCGTGGCGCTGGCGCGCTGGCTGCGCGAGCAGCGGCCCGCGCTGCCTGTCGTCCTCATCACCGGTTTCAGCAACACCGCCATGGCCGAGGGCGAGTTCACGGTGCTGCGCAAGCCCTGCCCGCCGACGGAACTGCTGGCCGCGCTGCAGGCCGCCGTCGCCCGCGCCCGCCGGGCGGGACCCGCGCCGGCCATCCCCAAGCCGTAAAGCCTGCGGCAAGTTGCTGCAAGGCCGCCGCCTATGGTGGCGCATCGGGAGCGGGCACGCCGCCTGCCAGTACATCGGCCTCCCTGCTGGTGGCGGCCCGGCCGCTGCACAGCGTCTTCCACGACCTTCCGAAAGGACTGCCATGAGCAACGACGACATCATCGACACCCTCAACGACCTCATCGAAACCTCGAAGGACGGCGAGTACGGCTTCCGCACGTCGGCCGAGTACCTGAAGGACGCGGCGTTGAAGCAGACCTTCGTCACCCGCGCCGAAGAATGCCGCCAGGCCGCAGCCGAACTGCAGTCCCTGGTGGTGCGCTTCGGCGGCAAGGCCGAGGACAGCGGCTCGGCCGCCGGCGCGCTGCACCGCGGCTGGGTGGCCGTGAAGGGCACCCTGGCCGGCTACACCGACAAGGCCATCCTCGAAGAGACCGAGCGCGGCGAAGACACCGCACTGGTGTCCTACCGCAAGGCGCTGGACGAGGCCCTGCCGCCCGATGTGCGCGCCATCGTCGAGCGCCAGTACGAGGGCGTGAAGCGCAACCACCTGCAGGTGCGCACGCTGCGCGACCAGGCCCGCGCTGCGGCGACCTGACGCCCGTCTTGGTCTGACTAATCCCGACCCGGCCGCCGCTCGGCCGGGTCGGCTTCACCGGGCAGATCTTCGGCCGTCTTGCCGCCGTCCTCCTCGTCCTCCTCGTCCTCTTCGTCGTCCTCATCGCCAACCGTGGCGTTGAGGTTCACCGCCGCCTCGGCGGCACCGGCGTCGTCGGCGTCGAGCTCCACCTCGCCCGGCGTGAAGATGCGGTCCACGCCGATGTCGGCGCCGTCGCGCACGCCGGCGTCGTCGCCTTCGGCGGCGGCTGTGGTCTCGCCCAGCGGCAGCGGCGATGGCTGGTCGCCGCGCAAGGCCACGTCGACCGGCATGCCGGGGTCCGCGTCGTCCTCCAGGCCGACGACGTCGCTGCCACTGTCCGAGTTGTCGCCGGGGCCCAGGCTGGCCGCGTCACGGCCGGGGGCGGGCGTCGGCGCGGTGTCGATGCCGAGCAGGCTGCTGCGTGCCATGGTGGTTCTTCCTCAGGGCGCGGGGACGGTCCCGCGCAGGCACGCGGCAAGGCATGTGCCTTGGGGTGCTTCAACCCAGCGGCACGCTCTTACGTTGGGCGTCGTCGCCTTCGTCCTCGCGCTTGTCGGCGCGGATGACGCTGATGCCGCCGTCGGGCTCCATGCGCGCCATCTTCACGTCGGCCAGCTTGTCGATGCCGTGAGCCCGCAGCGCGGCCATCAGCTCCGGGATGGTGACGAGCTGGCGGCGCAGGTTGTGGCCGATCAGGTGGCCGTGGCGGACCAGCACCACCGGCGGCGGCTCGACGAAGCGGCGCACCCAGTTGTAGCGGTAGCCGGCCCAGTCCATCGCCCAGTTCCAGCCCACCAGCGTGGCGACCAGCACGACGCCCTCGGCCACCGTCGTGTAGCTGCCCGCCATCGCGTTCTGCGAGGCGTCGGCGATGAGCACCAGCAGCAGGATGTCGGCCACGCCGACGGAGCCGGTGTCGCGCCGCAGCACGAAGCGCAGCAGCAGGAAAAGGAACCAGTACATCGCGCTGCCGCGCACGACCAGCTCCAACGGCGAGACGTCGAAGCGCAGCAGCGCTGCGAGATCCAGGGTCACGGCGCCTCGCTGAAGCGCAACCGCCCGACATCGAAGCCCTGGTCGCGCGCGATCTGCAGCACCGCCTGGCGGCGCTCGGGGGCGAGCTGCGGCTGGCGGGCCAGCACCCACAGCGAATCTCGCTCGGCGCTGCCGATCACCGCCTCGTCGTAGCCGGCATCCACATGCAGCACGCCGTGCTCCGTCCAGGCCCAGGGCAGGCACTGCAGCGGCGCCGGCCAGGCGCTGACCTTGAGCCGCGCACCCTGGCTGCCCGGCACCGCCTGCACCAGCGACTGCCGGCCATGCGTGCCGTGGCCATCGATACGGCGCTGCAGCAGGTCGAACTGGCCGTCCTCCCGTGCCAGCAGGCCCAGCTCGGGCGGCTGGTGCGGCTCGTCCTCCAGTGCCGCAGGCAGCTCGCCGACCAGGAACCAGCGGCCGGCCAGGCGGTCCAGGTCGACCACGGGGACGGTCGCCAGCGGCTCGGCGGGCGGCTGGTCGCGCTTGGCGCGCAGCAGGCTTTCCAGCAGCGGCAGGCCCAGCGTGATGACGGTACTGGCCGTCACCGGGCTGATGCGATGGCGCCAGCGCGCCGGCAGCATCGGCCAGGCCAGGCCGAGCAGGCTCACCCAGGGCACGCCGGCGCCGGCCGGGCGCGGTGGCGCGGCGGCCGCAGCCGTCGCGGCACCGGCTGCCGCGGTGCGCGTGGGCCGCCACAGCAGCAGCGTCGCCACGCCGGCGGCAATCAGCGCGGGCTTGATGAGGCGGCGCGGTTTCTTGAGCTTCTCGCCGAGCTGTTCGCTGAAAGCGGCCACGCCGCGGCGCAGGCCTTCCTCGCGCGCGATCAGGCGCTGCTCGACCCGCAGGATGCGGGCGTCGATGTCGTCCGGGCCCTCAGCGGGGGACAGGCTGGCCGGCAGCGGAGGCAGCGGGGCTGTCATCGGCATGGTCCTTGGTGGGGTGCGGCGTGGGGTCGGGCGACACCATCAGGTGGCGGCGGGTGGCGGGCAGCTTGAGCCGCGGCAACAGCCGGCGCACGCGCTGCAGCGCCAGCACGACACCGAGCCCGTTGATCGCGATGGCCAGCAGCAGCGCCCACAACAGGTGCAGTCCGAGGCTCACGAGCAGCGCAATCAGCGCCGCCCACAACACCAGCCAGGCCGTCACGCCCAGGACGGCCACTCCGACCAGAAGCACGACGATCTCGGCGAGGGACTGGCCCGCGCGCTGCAGCTCCAGCGACAGCAGCTCGACGCGGTCGCTGAGCAGGCCCGGCAGCTCGCGCCACAGGGTCTGAAGCTGCCGTCGCAGCGACGCGGGCGCGGCGCGCTGCGCCGGGCCGGAGGAGCCTGGAGGTGGGGTGTCGGCGATAGGTTCGGTCAAGTTGATCTCAACGATGCATTACGGGCCGAGCGCCGGGCCGCTTCCAGGCCAGCCCGTCGGGCGGGGCCTGCGGCTCGCTGCCGCGAGCCCGCCGTCCCCGCGGGGGCTGAGGCCGGACATTGCGCCCGATGTGCGCAATGTGCCTGCCGAAGGGCTGCGGCGCAAGCCGCAGCGCGGTCTGCAAGACCGCCCGGGGTCTCATTCAGCGCGTCAACCGGGCGATCAGCACGCCCACGGCCAGCGCCGTGGCAACGGCGGTCAGCGGGTTGTCGCGCACGGTGCAGCGCAGGCTTTCGCACCACTCGTCGCCCAGCTCGCGCGCATCGTGGGCGCGCTGGCTCAGGGCCTCGCTGGCGGCATGGACGCCCTCCTGCACCTTCTGCACCGCCGGCGCGGCCGTGTCGGCCATGCGGTCGATGGCCTGGTGCGCGCCCTGCACGACGCGGTTCAGCACGTCCTGGCCGACGGCCGCGCCCTTGTCGACGGCCGCATCGGCCTTGTTCGCCACCTCGTTGACGGTGCCCGTTGCGGACGTGGCCGGCGTGGCGGGCGAGGCCGAGGAGGTGGGGAACGGCGAATTCGCAGGAGTGTTGGCAGTGGTGGTGGCCATGGTGGATCCTTGAGATGGAGAGAAAGGGATGGCGAGAGCCAGACTGCAGGGCAAACGGGGTGCCGGGCTGTTGACCGTCTCAGATGGCGCCCACGCTGCCGGTCACCGGCAGCACGATGCCGGTGATGTAGCCCGCGCAGGCCGGCGAGGCCAGGAAGACGTAGGCCGGCGACAGCTCCTCGGGCTGGGCGGCGCGCTTCATGTCGGTCTGCTTGCCGAACTCCGCGACCTTGTCGGCCGGCGAATCGGCCGGGTTCAGCGGCGTCCAGACCGGGCCGGGCGCCACCGCGTTGACGCGGATGCCGCGGTCGATGAGGTTGCTGGCCAGCGCCTTGGTCATCGCATGGATGGCACCCTTGGTGGCCGAGTAGTCGATGAGCTTGGGGCTGCCCCGCAGGCCGGTCGTCGAGCCGGTGTTGATGATGGAGGCGCCGTTCTTCAGGTGTGGCAGCGCCGCGCGGGCCATGCGCAGATAGCCGCCGATGTTGGTGTCCAGCGTCTCCTGGATGCGCTCGTCGTCCAGGTCCTCGAGCGAGGACGCATGCTCCTGGAAGGCCGCGTTGTTGACGAGCACGTCCAGCTTGCCGAAGCGGGCGATGACCTGCGCCACGGCGCTGTCGCACCAGGCACTGTCCTTCACGTCACCCTGCAACAGCAGGCATTGGCGGCCCTCGGCCTCGACGCAGCGCGCCGTCTCCTCGGCGTCCTCGGTGGACGAGTGGTAGCAGACCGCCACGTCGGCGCCTTCGCGCGCGAACAGCACGGCCACGGCGCGGCCGATGCCGGAATCGGCACCGGTGATCAGCGCAACGAAATCCTGCAGCTTGCCGCTGCCGCGGTAGTCGGGCGCCATGAAACGTGGCGCGAGTTCGAGGTCGGCCTCGACACCGGGCTTCTCCAGGTGCTGGGCCGGCAGGTCGACCGGTTGGGTGCGCGGGCCGGCCTGCACGGCCTCGCCCTTCTCGTCGCTCTTCGCCTGGGCGGCGTCAGCGCGGTCCTGGCGTTGCTGGATCTCGCGCTGGGTCTTCAGGGTGTCATCGGTGCTCATGTCGTCCTTTCCAGAGATTCGGCAGAGGCTGCGGTAAAACTAACCACCGACTGCCTTCTTCACTTCCGCCACCTCGGCCTCCTTGCCGGAGGGCGTTTGCGCGTCCAGGCCACGGTCGGGCGACTCGGCGACCTGCGGGATGTCACCCGGCCGGTCGATGAGCTCCTCGATGATGAAGTGCCCATAGTGCTGGGCGCGCTCGGCACCGTGGGCGCGCGCCGCGTCGGCGATGGCGCGGGCCTGCTCGTCGCTGTTGGCGTGCACCACCAGCCAGTGGTAGCCGCGCTCGGCCAGCGCGCGATGGGCCAGCACCAGGTTCATCTCCTGGCCCACGGCCGCGATCGGGCTTGCGTTGGCGATGTCGTCGTCGATCTGGCGCAGCATCTCGCGGTCCGAATAGCGCCGTACGGCGCCCGGCGGCAGGCCCAACGTCGCCAGCGCGGTTTCGGTGCGGTCGACGGCGGCGGCGTCGGGCAACGAGATGACCACATGGCCGACCGGCTTGAAGACGCCGAAGCTGCGGTTTTGCGGGTTGGTCATGGGCGGGGCCTGCGGTTCGAGTGGATACATCCCCCGAACGGCAAGTGCGGTGCCCGCGGCTCGGGCACGCCGTTTGCCAGTAATTTCCAACGCCCTCTGGAGATTTCATGCAAAGCCTCGCTCGCCGCCCCGTCCTCTATGTGGAGGACCACCCGGTCAACGCCCTGCTGATGGCGGCGATCTTCGAGCGCCGCCCGCAGCTGGAGCTGGTGATCGCCACCCACGGCGAAGAAGCGATGCACAAGGCGGCGGGGCTCAAGCCTTCGCTGCTGCTGCTGGACCTCAGCCTGCCCGATTGCCATGGCAGCGAGCTGCTCGGCCGGTTGCGCGCGGTGGCTGGCTGTGAGCGGGCGCCTGCCATCGCGGTCACGGCTCATGCGGATTTCGACATCACCGGCACGGGCTTCTGCGAACTCTGGCCCAAGCCGCTGAACCTGGGGCATGTGCTGCGGCGGCTGGACTCGCTGACGGGCGTGACGCCCGCACAGCCACCAGCGCCGGAGCCCTCTGCGCCGATGTCCCGCATGTGGGCGCTGGCGCGCTGAGGCCGTCTGCCCGGCACCTGCCTTGCCCCGGGATGATGGCCCGCCCGCAAGTGGCGGGTGCAATGGCAACCACTCAAGGAGTTAGGCATGAGAAAGATCTTTTCCCAAGCGGCCGGCGCGGCCGCAGTCCTCGCCGCCGCAGCCGCGAGCCTGGCCTATGCGCAGGGCACCGGCGGCGCCGCTGGCGGCTCGGCCAGTTCCCCTGGCAACACGCCGTCGCAGACGCAGACCCGGCCGATCGACCAGACTTCAAGCACCAGCAGCGGCATGAACAGCGGCAGCACCGCGACCACCACGGCGCCCGGCAGCATGGACAGCGGCAGCAACGCGACCACCCCGACGAGCGGCAGCAACAGCAGCTACAACGGCAATAGCAGCAGCAGCGGCACGTCCGGCACCACCACCACCAGCAGCGACTGGAACGCCGACGGCACACGGGCGGCGCGCGCCGATCGCAACTGAAGCCCCTGAAGACAGACGCCGGCGCCGCGGGATGCGGCCGCCTGGCGTCATTGCAGCTTCACGCGGCGCCGCGGATGACCCGGTGCACGAGGTGCAGCTTGCGCACCGCCGGCACCGACAGCACGAACGGGTAGAAGTCCGCCACACCCATGCTGCGCGACAGCTCGTTGAGCACGCCCGTCAGCTCCATCCAGCTGTTGATCAGCGCCAGAAAGCCCTGGACGTCCGGGTCGTCGCCGCCGGCGATGACATCCGGCCCGAAGCGCTCGTAGCTCAGCTCCACGCGCTCGCCGTCCAGCCCGAAGCTGCGCGCCGTGTCCAGCGTGTCGGCCAGGTGCAGGTAGTGCGCCCAGGTCTCGGCCCAGTCCTCCCAGGGATGGGCGCTGGCGTAGGCGCTGACGAAGCGCTGGCCCCAGTCGGCCGGCGCGCCCTCGGCGTAATGGCGCTGCAGCGCGGCGGCGTAATCCTGGCGCTCGTCGCCGAACAGGCTGCGGAAGTGCTCCAGCCACGGTGACGGCTCGACCAGCAGCTGCCAGTAGTAATGCCCGGTCTCGTGGCGCAGGTGGCCCAGCAGCGTGCGGTAGGGCTCGCGGAGCTGGCCGCGGCGCGTCTCGCGGCGGGCGTCGTCGGCCTCCGAAGCGTCCAGCGTGATGATGCCGTCGGCGTGGCCGGTGATGACCGCCGGGCCGTCGGGCGGGCTCAGCAGCAGGTCAAAGGCCAGGCCGTGCGCCGCATCCTCGCTGCGCGACTTGACCGGCAGCCCCAGCCCGATCAACGAGGACACGAGGCGGCGCTTGGCCTCCTCGATGCGGCACCACCACACGCCGGCGTCGGGCTGGGACAGGTCGGGCACCGTGCGGGTGAGCCGGCAGCAGCGGCACAGCGTGAAGCCGGCGGCCACCTCCTCGGCGTCCAGCAGCCAGTTGCAGGCGGCCGCGCTGTCCAGGTTGGCGCAGCGGGCGTAGCGCGGCGCGCGGCGCACCGGTACGCCGGCCTCGCGCCAGGCGCCCTTGCCCGCGCGCGCCGGGGCGGCCTCCAGCGCCAGCAGGCTGCCGCGCGTGGCCGCGTAACCCAGCGGCCGCTGGCAGGCCAGGCACTGGCTGTTGCGAAAGAAGATGGGCCGGCCGCAAGCGCAGCTGAAGGCACGCGGCGTCTTGGGCAGCGGGACGGCGCGCAGGGCGGCGACGGGGACCATCAATGCACCAGCCGCACAAGGCTGGCGGTGGCCGTGCCGAGCAGCGCGCCGAACAGCACGTCGCTCGGGAAGTGCAGCCCCAGCACCACGCGTGACAACCCCACCAGCGCCGCGAAGCCCCACAGCAGCGGCGCCAGCGCCGGATGGAAGCTCGCCAGCAGCATCGCGAAAGCGAAGACATGCAGCGTGTGGCCGCTGGGGAAGCTGAAGGCATCGGGCACCTTCAGGCAGGCCCGGATGTCGTGGCAGCGCTCGAACGGCCGCTGGCGCCGCGTGCTGCGCTTGAGCGTGTAGTACACGGCCAGGTTGACGGCGCCGAGCAGCAGCATCAGTCCGGCCTCCCGGCCGCCGCCCTCGCTGAGCCAGGGCAGCAGCACGATGAGGGCCACCCACAGCGGACCGTCGGCCAGCCGGCTGCACAGGGCCAACAGGTGCAGCAACAGGGGCCGGGCGGCCGCGCGGTGCAGCGCCTGGGCGCCGCGCAGGTCCAGCTCGGCGCCGCGCAGCCGGCCGCTGTCAAGCCATGGCGGCATAGCCCGGCACCGGCTGGCCGGCGGCGGCAAGCTGCTGCAATTCCTGCTCGAAGCGGTGCAGCACGCTGGTCCAGTCGGCCTGCGTGGCAGTCAGCCGCGCCTCCAGCCGCAGCAGCCCGTCAGGCTCGGAGGCATCGAGCGCGCGCGTCGCGGCGTCCAGGAACGCGTCGGCCGCCTCCAGGCCATCGCAGGCCGGCGCGAGGCAGCCGCTGATGCCGTCGCGCACATGCTGGCCAGGCGCCGCGGTGTCGAAGGCCGCCACGGCCAGGCCGCTGGCCAGCGCCTCCAGCACCACGTTGCCGAAGGTGTCGGTCAGGCTGGGGAACAGGAACACGTCGGCGCTGGCGTAGTGCCGGGCCAGCGCGGTGCCGGTCTGCATGCCGACGAACCTGGCGCGCGGGTGGGCGCGCTGCAGCTTGGCGCGCATCGGCCCGTCGCCGACGACCACCATGCGCAGGCCCGGCCGGCGCGCGCTCAGGCGCTCGAAGGTCTGCAAGGCCAGGCCGGCATTCTTCTCCGCCGCCAGGCGCCCGACATAGAGCAGCACGCGGCTGTCGCTGCCGGCGCGCCAGTCTTGGCGCAGCGCCGGGTCGCGCCGCTTCGGCGTGAACAACTTCGGGTCGACGCCGCGGCCCAGCACCTGCAGGCGCTCGAAGCCATGGGCCGCCAGCTGGCGCGCCAGCTCGCGCGTCGGCACGAAGCTGGTGGCCGCCATCGCATGCAGGCGCTTCAGGTAGCCCAGCACGACGGGCTCCAGCCAGCCCAGGCCGTAATGGCTGCAATAGGCATGGAAGTTGGTGCGGAAGTCGGCGCTGGCCGGCAGGCCCTCGGCCTGCGCGGCGCGCAGCGCGGCCCAGCCCAACGGGCCGGGAGTCGTGACGTGCACGATGTCGGGCAGGCCGCCGGTCTCGCGCCACAGCTCGCGCAGCGCGGCCGGCGTCGCCCACCCATAGCGCAGTTCGGGATACATCGGGATGGGGCCGCCGCCGCAGCGCCATTCCTCGGCGTTGCGGCAAGGCGCATCCTCGGGCCGGCGCGGCCGGATCAGCTGCACCGCATGGCCGGCAGCGCGCAGGTGGCGCACGGCGCGCTCGGCGGTGAGCGCCACGCCATTGATCTCAGGCGGGAAGGTCTCGGTGACGTAGGCGATGCGCACGGGCGGTGTCCTGGGGCTGGCGAATGACCCCGCTGCATGGCAAGCGCAATGCCCGCGGCAGCGATTTCGCGGTGGGCATGCGGATTGCCGTTTGTTACCTCCCTCCCACCGCCTGCCCATCTCCAGCCCGCCAATGACGAACCCGAGCGCCCGCCCTGCCCCCTTGAGAGTCTTCTTGCAGCGCGGCGGCCGGTCGTCGTGATGCTGTTCGCTTCCGGGCCATTGCGTTGGCGCCGCCATCCGGCGCAGGCAGGCGACATCTGGCCGGCCACGCAGCCACCGCCGCCCGGCCGGGCCGCGGTGTTCATCGACAAGGACAGCCTGCTGGACGGCACGCCCGGCAGCATCGACGCGCAATTGCTGCACCTGAAGCCCGGCGTGGCCGAGGCGCTGGTGGCGCTGGACGGGCGCGGCTTCGCGCTGTCCGTCGTGACCAACGAAAGCGGGCTGGCGCGCGGCTGTTTCACACGGGCGCAGTTCGCACGGCTGCAGGCGGCGCTGGAGCAGGCGCTGCGCGCCGCGGCCGGCGTCGCGCTGCTGGACTTCCTCGTCTGCCCGCACGCGCCGGGAGCGGACGGCCGGCCGTCCTGCCTGTGCCGCATGCCCGCACCCGGGCTGCTGCTGCGCGCGGCGCGCCGCCACGGCATCGCGCTGGAGCGTTCATGGCTGGTGGGCGGCACGCTGGACCACGTCGAGGCCGGCCGCCGCGCCGGCTGCCGCACGCTATTGCTGGCAGGCAGCCGCAGCGCCGAAGCGCCGCGCCTGCTGCGCCAGCCCGACTTGGAATGCACTGGCTGGGCCGAGGCGGCCTGCTTGCTGCCGCTCAACGGCGCGCTGTCGCTGCCGCGCTGATCGCAGCGCTGCGCGAGCGCAGCAGCGCCATCAGCTGGCGCTCGGCCGCACTCAAGCCGGTGCGGGCGGCCGGCGCCGTCGCCCAGGGCAGGCCGCGCAACGCCGCGCGGGCCGCCTCGTCGCCCAGCGCCTCGCTCAGCGCCAGCACGCGCGGGTGGATGTAAGCCTTGCGGCAAACCGCGGCGGTGTTGCCCAGGCGCTGGGCGACCGCCCCCACCACCTGGGCGGGCCGGCAGGGTTCGGCCCCTTCGGCGCAGGCCTGCAGCGTCAACTGCAGCGCCAGCACGCTGCCGTGCCAGGTGCGGAAGTCCTTGGCGGTCACGCGCTCGCCGGCCGCCGCGGCCAGCCAGGCGTTGACGTCGGCCGAGCCGACCGCATGGCTCACGCCGTCCTCGTCGAGGTAGCGGAACAGCTCCTGCCCCGGCAGCTCGCGGCAGCGCCGCACGATGCGGGCGACGCGCCGGTCGGCCAGGCGCACGTGGTGGCGCACACCGCTCTTGCCGACGAAGGACAGCTCGATGGCGTCGCCCTTCACGCCGGCATGGCGGTTGCGCAGCGTCGACAGGCCATAGGAACCGTTCTCGCGCGCATAGGCCTCGTTGCCGATGCGCAGCCAGGTCGTGTCCAGCAGGCGCACCAACGCGGCCAGCACGCGCTCGCGCGTCGGCTCGTCGGGGCCGGCCAACGCCTGCTGCACGCGCCGGCGCAGCCGTGGCAGCACCGTGCCGAAGCGGCGCAGGCCGTCGAACTTGGTCTGGCCGCGGCCGGCTTGCCAGTCGGCGTGATAGCGGTACTGCTTGCGCCCGCGCGCGTCGCGCCCGGTGGCCTGCAGGTGGCTGTCGGCATGCGGGCTGATCCACACGTCGACCCAGGCCGGCGGGATGGCCAGCTGGCGGATGCGCGCCAGCGTCGCTTCATCCTTGACGCGGCGGCCGCGGGCGTCGACATAGTCGAAGCCGCCTGCCTTGCCCGGCCGCCGCGTGAGGCCGGGTTGCGCATCGTTGACCCAGCGCAGGCCGGCCTGGCGGGCAGTGGTGGTCGAGGCCATGGGCGGCCGAAGCAAACGGCAGGCCAGGCCCTTGCGGCGTCGGGCATGCCGATTGCCTTGGCGTGCGGATGCAGCCTCAACCCGACCTCGCCGCGCCACCGGCACGCCTTCATCCCATCCAGGCCGCGGCCGGTCCGCACCTGCTCGATGTCTCGATGTTCTGGGGCGCCACGGGCGGCGTGCGCCGGGTGCTGACCGCCAAGCACGAGCGGCTCAAGGCACTGGGCTGGCGGCACACCATCATCGCGCCCGGCGCACAGGGCAGCGGCCAGCTGGACTGTGGCGGCATCCCTCTGCCGCGCAGCGGCGGCTACCGCGTGGTGCTGAGCCGGGCCCGTGCGCGGCGCCAGATGGAGTTCCTCGCCCCCGACGTGATCGAGTCCGCGGACCCCTACACGCTGGCCTGGGCGTCGCTCGCCGCCGCCGAGTCGCTGCAGGTGCCGGCGGTGGCCTTCTGCCACAGCAACCTGCCGGCGCTGGCGGCGCGGCTGGTCGGCGGCCCGCGCGGCACGGCCACGCGGCGCGGCTTCGAGGCCGAGCGCTGGGCGCGGCGCTACCTGGTCGGGCTGTACCGGCATTTCGACCTGGTGCTGGCACCCAGCCGCGGCCTGGCCGACAAGCTCAAGGCCTGGGGCGTGCCGCGCGTGATGGTGCAGCCGCTGGGCGTGGACTGCTCGGTGTTCACGCCGCGTGCGCACGACGAGGCCTGGCGCGCCGGCTTCTGCCGCGAGCACGGCCTGTCGCCGTCGACGCGGCTGCTGGTCTACACCGGGCGCTTCGCGGCCGAGAAGAACCTGCAGCTGCTCGCCAACGCGGTGCGGCGGCTGGGCCCCGGCCACATGCTGGTGGCGGTGGGCAGCGGCCCCTTGCCGCCGGTCGGCCCGCAGGTGCTGGTGCTGCCGCCCGAGCATGACGCCAGCCGCCTGGCCCGCCTGGTGGCCAGCGCCGACGCCTATGTGCACGCCGGCGACCAGGAGACCTTCGGCCTGGGTGTGCTGGAAGCGATGGCCTGCGGCACGCCGGTGGTCGTCGCCGCGGCCGGCGGCCTGGCGGAGTTGGCCGAAGGCGCGGGCCTGTTGGTCGACCAGCCGCGCTCGCACCGCTGGGCCGAGGCCATGCGTGCCAGCCTGGCCGGCAACAACGCGGCGCAGCGCCGCGCCGCGCTCGCGCGAGCCCAGGCGCAGGACTGGCCGCTCGTCATGACCCAGCTGACCCAGCGCTACACGGCCCTGCTGGGCCGCTCCGCCGCGCCGGCCCTGATGCCTGCGGGCGGCCTGGCGCTGCCGCAGCTGGCACGCCACCGTTGACCCCGAGCAGCTTCAGCGGGGGGCTGGCGCGCACGCCCGGCATGGCCACGCCGCGCCCGGTCACGGGCGGCAAGGCGTGCAGCACGCGCGACCTCTGCGTGGTGCTGCACGACGTGGCCCCATCGCGCTGGGAGGGCTGCCAGCGCGTGCTTGGCCATGTGCGCCGCTGTGCCGATGCCGCCGGCATCGAGCTGCCATTGACGCTGCTGGTGGTGCCGCACATGCACGGCGACACCGCCCTGCCGGCGCGCTACCTGCGCTGGCTGCACCGCATGGCGGGCGCGGGCCATGAACTGTGCCTGCACGGCCTGACCCACCGCGACGAGGGCCCGCCGGCGCGCGGGCTGCGCGAGCACCTGCTGCGCCGGCACTACACCGCCGGTGAGGGTGAGTTCGCGGCGCTGACGCGGGAGCAGGCGCTGGCAAAGCTGCGCGAGGGCCGCGCCTGGGCCAAGGCGCTGGGCCTGAGCATGGACGGCTTCGTCGCGCCGGCCTGGTTGATGAGCCCGGCCAGCCTGAAGGCGGTGGGCAAGGCCGGCTTCCGGCACACCTGCACGTTGACCGAGGTGATCGCGCTGCCGCAGCGGCAGGCGCTGAAGGCACCCAGCCTCGTCTTCAGCACCCGCGCGGCGTGGCGGCGGCAGCTTTCGAGAGCCTGGAACACCTACCTGGCCCATCAGGCCCGCGACACCCGGCTGCTGCGGCTGGAGCTGCACCCCGGCGATGCCGACCACCCCGACATCCTGCGCTGCTGGACCGGCCTGCTGACCGAAGCGCTGCGCAGCCGCATGCCGCTGCGCCTGGGCGAAGCGGCAATGCTGGCGCGGCGGCTGGGCTGACGGCCAAAGGCAGGGCTAACGCGGCGGCTGGCCGACGGGGTCGCCGTCCTCGTCCTCGATCTCGCCGTGCTGCTGGATTTCGGCGCGCCAGCGGCGCAACAGCGCCCGCATCTCTTGCTCCAGCGCCGCCCAGGGCATGCCGGCGGGGTCGGCGTCGCGCAGCAAGGCCTGAAGCGCCTCGAAGTGCAGCCGCGCCATGCCTTCCAGCGTGCCGACCAGCAGCGCCCGGTGCGAGGCCTCGGCGCCGTCGATGCGGCGGGACAGCTCACGCAGCCGCTCGACATCGCCCATCGCCTCCGTGAGTGCCGGCCAGGCGGCATCACGTGAGCGCTTCAAGGCGGGATAGAGCAGCTGCTCCTCCAGCTTGCACAGCAGCTCCACGCCGAGCTGCAGGCGCTCGGGCCCGACGCGCGGGGCCGGGCGCCAGGTTTCGAAGCAGTCCTCCAGCGCCTGCTGCAAATCTTGCAGCAGGGCGAGCAACGGGCGCCGGGACGCCACCGGGGCGTCCAGCGTGCCCTGCATCAACGCGAGCTGCGCGAGCTCAGCAGGCGCACCAGGCCGAAGACCAGTGCGCCAGCGGCAACGGCCACCAGCGCCGAGCGCACCGGCGCATCGTGCACGTAGCCCACCGCGCGGTCGGAGACGCGCGCGACCTGCGTGCGCATGCCGTCGACGCTGTCGGCCAGGCGGTCGATGCTGCGGCGCGCGGCGTTTTCCACCTTCTCCAGCGCGAGCTTGGAGGTGTCGGCGGCTTGGTTGTAGAGATCGGAGTGGCCCATGGTGCTTCCTTCAACGAGAGTGGTGATGGAAGCCCTGGGCAAGCGGCGCGCCCGCGCCGCTCCGATCTCACTCGCCGCCGCGCTGCGGCGGGCGGTCCGGCACGGTGGCGCCTTCGGCGGCGTATTCCTTCAGCCGGTTGTAGAGCGTCTTGAGGCTGATGCCGAGGGCGGCCGCCGTGCGCTCCTTGTGGTGGTTGAAATGACGGAGCGTGGCCAGCATGAGGGCACGCTCGGCCTGGGCGACGCTGGAGCCGATGGGCAGCGTGATGCTGGGCACGCCCTCCGCCACGACCGGTATGTCGGCCGCCGATGTGGCCGGGGCATGCACCGGCGTCGCCGTCTCGTGCGCGCCGCTGAGGGTGCCCCAGCCGGACATGCCGCCCGCATCACCGCTGCTGGGCAGCCAGGTCTCGTCGATGACGTCGCCCTGCGCCATCACGTAGGCACGCTGCACGGCATTGCGCAGCTCGCGCACGTTGCCCGGCCAGGGGTACTCCACCAGCGCCGCGATCGCCGCCGGCGTGAAACGACGCACCTCGCCCTCCTGCTCGCAGATGGCAGCCAGGAAGTGGTTGGCCAGCAGCGGGATGTCGGCCGCGCGGTCGCGCAGCGGCGGCAGGTCGATGGGGAAGATGTTGAGGCGGTACAGCAGGTCCTCGCGCAGCTTGCCGCTGGACACCGCCTGATAGGGCTGGCGGTTGGTGGCCGCGATGATGCGCACGTCGGTCTCCTGGCTGACCGTGCTGCCCACGCGCATGAAGCGCCCGGTCTCCAGCACGCGCAGCAGCTTGACCTGCAGCTCCAGCGGCATCTCGGTGATCTCGTCCAGGAACAGCGTGCCGCCGCTGGCGCGCTCGAAGAAGCCCTGGTGCTGGCGGTCGGCGCCGGTGAAGCTGCCCTTCTCGTGGCCGAAGATCTCGCTCTCGATCAGGTTGGGGCTGATGGCGCCGCAGTTGACGGCCAGGAAGGGCCGCTTGCGGCGGCGGCTGAGGTCATGCACCGTCTGCGCGACGACCTCCTTGCCGGTGCCCGACTCGCCCGTGATGAACACCGACACGCTGGTGCCGGCCACGCGCGAGATCTGCTCGTAGATGCGCTGCATCGGCGCGCTGCGGCCCCACAGGTGGCCGAAATGGCCGGACTGCGCGAGGTTGGCCGTCAGGTCCTGCACCTCGGCCTGCAGCGCGGCGGGCTTCATGATGCGCGACAGCACGCCCTGCAGCTGTGTCAGGTTGACGGGCTTGATCAGGTAGTCGGCCGCGCCCAGGCGCAGCGCCTGGATCGAGGTTTCGAGGTTGGCATGGCCCGTGCAAAGCACGACCTCCGAATTGGCGACCAGCTTGGGGTCGGCCAGCAGTTCCATGCCGTTGCCGTCCGGCAGCCGCAGGTCCAGCAGCAGGATGTCCGGCTGCTGCAGCGAGATCTGGCGGCGCGCATCTCGCAAGTTGTGGGCCACCGCCACCGTGAACTGTTCGCCCGCGATCAGGGCGCGCAGCGACGCGGCCGAGTCCGGGTCATCGTCCACCACCAAGGCATGCGGCATCGCGCTCGTTTCCTTCTGAAGTTGTTTGAACGCCTCGACCGAGGCGGCCATGAATTTTCAACACATTCGAGCGTGGGCAGAAAAACATTTGTGACGGCCTAGGGGGGTGGCACGGGCACGCCCATTGCCAGCACGCCGTATCGCCGCTCCGCACGATCAGGCCCTTATGTCGTCCCTTTTTACCGGGTTGCAAGACCGCGAAGACGCCGATGCGGCGCTGTTGCATCTGGCCTGTGTCGTGGCGCTGGGCGGCCTGCTGACGCTGGCGTGGCGCTCCTGCCATGCTCGCCACCAGCACCGCCGCACGTCGCGCTCGGCCCGGCCGCCAGCGCCGGTGGACCGCTGGGAAGGCGAAGGCGGCAGGCCGCTGCCGCCCGAGCACGAAGCCAGCTCCGCGGCCACCGCCAAGCCGGCCTGAAGGCGGCGCCGGCAACATTTACCGCAAATCCGGCCAGGGCCGAGGCGTTGCCCCGCTTGGCGGACCCTGTTCACCGAAAGGCGCCCTCATGAATGCAACGCAGATCCCTCCCCCAGCGTCCGTGCCGGGGTCCCACCCCGATGACGATTCGGTCGCAGGCGAGGAAGACCCGGGCGCGAGCCTGGACGACCAGCCCGAATCCACGCCGGTGCCCGGCACGCCGCAGGCACCGGTCCCGCCGGTGCCGCGCTGAGGCCGGCTCGCCTTACTGGCTGGCCGGCGATGCCGGCCAGGCCGGGCTGGCTGGCAGGTCTGCGGCCGGCGGCGGTGTGGTCGTCGGGGTCGTGGTGGCCGGTGGAGGGGTCACCGTCACTGACACGTCAGGTGTCGGCTGGCGGCGTTCGCAGCCGACCAGGCTCAGGGCGAACATGGCGCCCAGCAGTGCAGCGGCGCCTCGGCAGAACTTGTGCATGGTGGATCCCGTTGAAAGGTTGAACAAAGGTTCAACGGACTTGACGGCAAGCCCCGTGCCCAGGCGGCTGGCCCCTGGGGGCACGCGCCTTGCCTTGACCGGCGGAGCGACGGATTCACCGGCGCCTGCAAAGCCTTCATGAAGCAATCTCGCGGCTGGCGCCGTATCGGCCTGGTGTGGACCTTGGCTGCGCTCTGGGCGCTGGTCGGTGCGGCCGCCTGCGGCAATCTGCTGGAACGCGACCGCCAGGTGCGGCCATTGCCGCCGCAGCAAACAGCCGACCGCATCACGATGGTGGACCGCGACGGCCCGGTGCCCGCGTCCGCCGAGGCGCGCGAGCTGGCCCGGGTGCGCGCCGAGGGCAGCAGCGCATTGTTCGAACGCCACCTGGGCGTGCTCGCGGGGAAGGGCGACGCCCAGCTGCTGCGCGGCAACACCGCCAAGCTGCTCATCGATGGCCCGCAGACCTTCGCGGCCATGAAGGCCGCCGTCGCCGCGGCCCGCCATCGCATCCTCGTCGAGTTCTACATCGTCGAGGACGACGGCGTCGCGGCCGAGTTCGCCGACTTGCTGATACGCAAGGCCGCCGAGGGCGTCAACGTGGCGTTGATGTACGACAGCGTCGGTTCACTGGGCACGGAGAAGGCCTTCTTCGAGCGGCTGCGCGCGGGCGGCGTCGCGGTCTGCGCCTTCAACCCGATCAACCCGCTGGAGCGGCCGGGCCACTGGGGCCTGCTGCAACGCAACCACCGCAAGATGCTGGCGGCCGACAGCGACGTCGCCTTCACCGGCGGCATCAACCTGAGCAACGTCTACGCCAAGGGCTCCTTCGGCAGCGGCCGCGGCCGGCCGCCGGCCGAGGACGCCGACCGCGAGGGCTGGCGCGACACCCAGGTCGAGCTGCGCGGGCCGGTCGTCGGCGCGCTGGCGGCCGTGTTCCGCGAATCCTGGGCCCGCCAGGGCTGCGAGGGCACGCTGCCGCCGGCACCGCCGCCGCGCGTCGCGATGCCCGGCCAGCGCGTCGTCAAGCTGGTGGCCGGCGACCCCGAGCAAGGCATCAACCCGACCTACACCGCGCTGCTGCGCGCCATCGACGCCGCCCAGCGCAGCGTGCAGCTGACCATGGCCTATTTCGCCCCGGGCCCCGAACTGATCCAGGCCTTGTGCGACGCCGCGCGGCGCGGTGTCGCGGTCTCGCTGGTGCTGCCTGGCCGCAGCGACGTGAAGATGGTGCTGCACGCGGCGCGCTCGCGCTATGCCCAGCTGCTGGAGGCCGGCGTGCAGGTGCACGAGATGTCGCACGTCGTCATGCATGCCAAGACGGCCGTGATCGATGGCGTCTTCTCCAGCGTGGGCTCCAGCAACCTCGACTGGCGCAGCATCGTCGGCAACAACGAGATCGACGTCATCGTGCTCGGTGACGACTTCGGCGAGCAGATGCAGCAGCTCTTCGCTCGCGACGTGACGGCCTCCAAGCCCATCCTGGCCGAACAGTGGGCGCGCCGCGGCCTCGGCCAGCGGCTGCTCGAGGGTTTCGCGCGCATCGTGGAGCCGTTGCTTTGACGGCCCCTGGCGCGTCGTTTGCCCAAGCAGGCTACTTCGACTCATTCGCTACCAAGGAGCGATGCCATGGAACCTGAAGGTCTTCTCGCGCGCACTGCAAGCCACGACGAACAACCCCCATTGATGGGCGGCATGCCGGCCAACTGGGACAACAGGATCTCAGCAGTGCCGACGCCGGGCGACGATGCCCAGGCCGCCGCTGAGTCCGCCAGGGCACGCCGCCCCGGTGGCAGCAAGATGGGGCGGCTGATGTGGCGCAGCCGCACGCGCACCGCCGGCATCCGCTTCGAATGGGCCATGCGCTCGTGCGGGCCGGTGCTGCGCGTCGTCGCGACCTGGACCGATCAGCAGGGCCAGCCGCACCACACCTCCTACTCGGTGCAGTGCAACGGCCTCGAGGGCGCCCTCGACCGTGCCATCGCCTCGCGCATCTCCTGTGGTGCGCCGATGCCGGATCGCGAGGACTTGCTGCAGCGACTGCGGCAGGAGTTCGCCACCGCCCCGCACTTTGCGAACGGCGCTGCGACGGCGCCATCGTCGACGGGCTTGATGGCCCAGGCGGCCTGACTGCCCGCACGCCGACGCGGCCGCGGCGCAACCGCGCGCCGCGTCTCAGAGCCAGTTGATGAGGCGCTTCAACCAGCGCGGCAGCGGGCGGGCGGGCGTGTAGTTCTGGCGGTATTGGCTCGGCATCGGAGAGGTCCTGTTCTTGGGCTGTCGATTTATACAGCATAGCTGTTGATGCATACAGCCTCTTCGCCCACCACCTCCGGAGTTCGCTCGCAAGAAAATGGTAGCGAGCACATAACGCCGTCTTCGCAGCATCTACAGCAGCCCTTCAAGCTTGGGGCCATCTCGTCAGCCCCTTGGCAGACTGGAAGGTAACGCTCACAATCGCGGCAAGACCTGTGTCTCTGGTCGGACGCCACCCCCTGGTAGCGCGTCCTGTCTCTTACGGCGGCCTGCGCGAGCGGACCGCCGTTTTTTTATGTCCGGTCGATGGCGCCGTACCGCACGCGGGCACCCGCATTGCGCGTGGCGGACCGCCCGGTAAGGGATGCAGCAATCCCTGGCTAAGGGGCGCGCGCTCGCGCGGCCCGCCATCGCGCGCCTCACGACGCGTCGCGTCAGCCGGCGATAACGGTGCCGAACCGATGCAGCGTCGCCGAGCGGAACACCTCGCCCGGCCGCAGCACGGTGCTGGGCCAGTCCGGCGCGGCGGGGCGGTTGGGCGAGTCGGGGCTGTGCTGGGTCTCCAGACAGACACCCGCGCCGCGCGTGTACAGCCGCCCGCCGGGACTGGCGAGCGAGCCGTCCATCCAGGTGCCGGCATAGAACTGGATCGCCGGCTCGGTCGTCAGCACCTCCATGCAGCGGCCGGAGGCAGGGTCGCGCAGGCGGGCCGCCGGCTGCAGGCCACCGCCCGGCGGCGCATCGAGCAACCAGTTGTGGTCGTAGCCTACGTCCATGCCGATGATGCGTTCACGGCGGAAATCGAACGGCGTGCCCTCGACGGCGCGGTGGGCGATGGGGATGCCGGTCGCATCGACCTCGGTGTAGCGGCTGGCATGCAGCGTCAGGCGCTGGCCCAGCGCCGGGCCGGACTCGGCGCCCGCCAGGTTGAAGTAGGCGTGCGAGGTCGGGTTGATGACGGTCGCGCGGTCGCAGGTCGCCTCGTAGTCGATGCGCCAGCTCATGTCGGCGCCCAGCGTGTAGCGCACCTGCAGGCGCAGCTCGCCCGGGAAGCCCTGGTCGCCATCGGAGCTGGTGAGGTCCAGCAGCAGGCTGACCGCATCGTCGGTCGGCGGCTGCGGCGTGGCCCGCCACAGCCGGCTGTGGAAGCCGCCCGGGCCGCCATGCAGGCAGTGCCCGCCGTCATTGGCGGGCAGCGGGTGGCGCACGCCGTCCAGCTCGAAGCTGGCGCCCGCGATGCGGTTGGCATAGCGCCCGGCGATGACGCCGAGGTAGCTGCCGGCACCGCTCAGATAGGCGTCCAGGTCAGCCAGACTCAGCACGACGTTGTCGCTGCGGCCGGCCGCGTCGGGCAGCCACAGGCCGGTGACGATGCCGCCCCAGTCCAGCGCCGTCAGCACCAGGCCGCGGCCGTTGTCCAGGCGGTACTCGCGCACCTGGCGGCCGTCGGGCAGGCGGCCGTAGTCGCGCACGGTGATGCCGGGCGCGGGCATCAGCGCACCAGCCCGCGTGCGTTGACGTACAGCGCGTACAGCGAATGGCTGCTGGCCATGAAGAGCCGGTTGCCCTTGGCGCCGCCGAAGCAGACGTTGGCGCAGCGCTCGGGCAGGTGGATGTGGGCCAAGGGCTCACCGTCGGCGCTGTAGACGCGCACGCCGTCGAGCTGCGCCGCATCGGCCCCGGGCTGGCCATCGCTGCCGAAGCCGCACCAGATCCGGCCCCGCGTGTCGAGGGCGATGCCGTCGAAGGCGCCATGGCCCTCGGCGTCGATGAGCAGGCGCTTGTCGCTCACGGTGGCGCCCTCGACGGCGTAGGACCAGATCAGCCGGTGCGGGTGCGCGCGGCTCTCGACCACCAGCAGCCGGCCCTCGGGGGTGAAGGCCAGGCCGTTGGGCGCGGCCAGGTCGTCGATGGCGCGTTGCAGCGCGCCGGTGCCGGGGTCGATGCGGTAGACGCCGTGCGGCTGCTCGCGCGCGGCGGGCGCGCCTTCCCAGTCGCCGGAGATGCCGAACTCGGGGTCGGTGAACCAGATGCCGCCGTCGGGCGCGCAGGTGATGTCGTTGGGCGAGTTCAGCGGCTTGCCGTCGAAGCGGTCGGCCAGCACGGTGAGGCGGCCGTCGAGCTCGGTGCGTGTGATGCGTCGGCCCAGGTGCTCGCAGCTGATGAGCCGGCCTTGCGGGTCGCGCGCATGGCCGTTGGCATTGCCGGCCGGCTGGCGGAACACGCTGACGGCGCCGCTGCAGTCGTCCCAGCGCAGGATGCGGTCGTTGGGGATGTCGGACACCAGCAGGTAGCGGCCGTCGCCGAACCACACCGGGCCCTCGGCCCACTGCAGGCCGGTGGCGAGCTGCTCGACGCAGGCCGAGAACAGGCGCAGCTCGCGACCCTGGGGCGCGAGGATCTCGAAGGCCGTGTCGGGCAGGCGGGAGGCGGGCTGGAAGGGAATGCGAGGGCCTTGCTCGTGGCTCATGCGCCCTCCCCGCCCGGCTGGCCCGCGAACGCGAACGGCCCCAGCACGACGAAGGCGCCGCCCTGGTAGCGCGCCTCGGGCCGGCTCGGGTCGATGTGCGGCTGCTTAGCCTCGACGGCGGCGCGCCAGGGCTCGGAGCTGTCCTGCGGGCGGTAGCCCACGTGCTTGCCCTGCGAGTTGTCCCACCAGGTGGTGCGGTTGTCGCTGGCGCCGTAGACGATGCTGTGGCCCACCACGGGCGCGCTCAAGGCGGCGACGAGCAGGCGCTCCATGTCGTCATGGCTGATCCAGCTCGACAGGTGGCGGCGGTCCTGCGGCTCGGGCAGGCAGGAGCCGATGCGGATGCTGACGGTCTCCAGGCCGTGGCGGTCGAAGTAGAACTGCGCGAGGTTCTCGCCGAAGGCCTTGGACAGGCCGTAGTAGCTGTCGGGCCGGGGCACGACGTGGGCCGGGATGGTCTCGCCCTGGCCGTAGAAGCCTGTCACGTGGTTGGAGCTGGCGAAGACGATGCGCCGGGTGCCGCGGCGGCGCGCGGCTTCGTAGAGGTTGTAGGCGCCCACGATGTTGGCCGGCAGCACGGTGCCGAAGGGCTTCTCGATGGACACGCCGCCGAAATGCAGCACCGCGTCCACGCCTTCGAGCAGCGCGTACATCGCCGCCTCGTCCTCCAGCGGCGCGACGACCACTTCCTCGCCCTCGCCGGCCGGGTCCATCGCGGCCAGGTCGGAGACGCGCAGCGTCTCGCAGTAGCGCTTCATGCGCGGGCGCAGCATGCGGCCCAGGGTGCCGGCGGCGCCGGTCAACAGCAGGCGCTTGAAGCGCAGTCCGGTCAGTTGTTCCATGTCGTTGTCCATCGTGATCACGGTATTCGTCGTCGGCCGAGCGCTGGAACGTCCGGAGCCGGCCGGCGGGCGATGTGCGCCCATGCCGGCGCGGCGCGACCAGGGGCTGCTCACCGCCGCATCGGCGGTCTCAGGCGCGGCGCGGCGTCGGACTGGCGACGCACGACCTTGAAATCCCGCAGCTCGTGCTCGCACGGCAAGGGCTCGCCGGCACGCCGCGCGCGGATGTGGCGCACCAGCAGGTCGACCGCGGCGCCGGCCATCTCCATGATGGGCTGGCGCACGGTGGTGAGTTCGGGCCAGATGGTGGTGGCCAGCGGCGCATCGTCGAAGCCGACGACGGTCAGGTCGCTGGGCACGTCCAGGCCCATGCGGTGGGCGATGGCGACCGTCGCCGCAGCCATGTCGTCGTTGCTGGCGAAGATGGCCGTCGGCCGCTGCTCCTGCGACAGCAGGAACTCCGCCGCGTCGAGGCCCGAACGGTAGGTGAACATGCCCTGGGCGACGACCTCTTCCTCGGCGATGTTCAGGCCCGCGTCGGTCATCGCGGCATGGAAGCCCGCCAGGCGCCGCGAGCTGCTGCTCTGGTAGGGGTCGCCGATGATGAAGCCCAGGCGGTGGTGGCCCAGGTTCAGCAGGTGCTGGGTCATCACGTAGGCGGCCTGGAAGTCGTCGATGCCGACGGCGCAGACCGATTCGGACGGCTTGCCGCTGGACACGGCGACGGCGGGCGTGTCGGTCTCGGCGACGAGCTTGAGCAGCGGCTGCGAATCGCAGAACGGCGGCGGCAGGATGAGGCCGTCGATGCCGTTGGCGATCATCTCGGCGACGGGCTTCTCCTCGCCGTCGCGGGCGGCATCGCAGCGCTGCACGATGAGCTGCACGTGGCTCAGGCTGCTCTTGTTCAGCAGGCCGATCAGGAACTCGTTGAGGTAGCCGGCCGTCGGGTCGATGTAGAGCATGCCGATGCGGATGGGCTCCGAGCCGGCCAGCCGGCGCGCGGCCTGGTTGGGCAGGTAGTTCAGCTGCGCGATGGCCGCCTGCACCTTCTCGCGCGTGCCCGGCCTCACGTTGAGCTCGCCATTGACGACACGTGACACCGTCATCGGCGACACCCCGGCAAGACTGGCCACATCGGCGATGGTGGCCACCTTGGTGCTACGCCCCTGGCGCACGTTTGGCTTCAATCTGCACCTCGAGAGTTCATTGTTCTGGCACCCGCGCGGTCAGCGCACGGACGAAGCTGCGATTTTGTATCAACGACATGGCGGGCCGTCCTGGAGCTCAGCCGCCGCGGCCGGGCGCGAACGGGAAGCGCATGGCCTTGTACGCCTCCAGCGGCTGCGCCGGGGGCCGCACGCCCGGCGGCAGCGGCAGGCCGGAGACCGCTTGGAAATAGGCGATGCAAGCATCGCGCCACCAGCGGGCCTCGCCCTCCTGCACGGCCAGGTAGGCCGCCACCTCGGCATGGCGGGCGGCGTCGATGTCGGGCTCGAGCGCCGCCCAGCGACGGCGCATGTCGGCCACCGTCGCCACGCCGCGGTCATAGCGGGCGACCAGCTCGGCCCACAGCGTGCGCCCCGACGGCATGGCGTGATCCCACGGCAGATGGTGGAACCACAGCAGCAGCTCCGGCGGCGTGGTTCGGGGGTCGCCGAAGCGTCGCGCGACGGATGGCGCGTACTGGGCGACGGCGTTGCTGCCCGTGGCGCTGCGGTCGAAGCCGATGCCATCCCGCCCGGCGCGGTGGAAGTAGACCGGGTTCCAGTCGGCCCGCTCCAGGTTGTCGACCCAGGGCGCCGGGCCATGGTGGTGGCCGGTGCCCATCAGGTGATGCAGGCCGAGCGGCGTCATGTAGTCGACCACGGCCTCGCGCGAGGCCAGCATCAGGCGGGCGATGGCGTCGCGCGCGGCGGGCCGGGCCGTGAAGGTCTGTGCCACCCAGTCGCGCGCGACGGCGGCGGCGGGCAGGTCGGGGTCCCAGGCCAGGCGGCCGAAGGCGTACCAGTTGGCCTGGTCGAACTGCGAGCCGCTCCAGTTGCGGTCGGTGCCGATGTTGGCCACGCCGGCGATGGCCGTCAGCCTGTGGCCGTGCAGGCGGCCGTCGACGACGCGGGCCACCGTGCCGCCGTGGCCGGTGTCGGCTTGCAGGACCTCCTCGAACAGCGGGCCGAGGTGCACGAGGTGGGTCGAGAAGCCGAGGTACTCCTTGGTGATCTGCAACTCCAGCGCCAGCGGCGTCTTCGGCATCGCGCCGAACAGCGGGTGGAAGGGCTCGCGCGGCTGGAAGTCGATGGGGCCGTTCTTGACCTGCACGATGACGTTGGGCGCGAACTTGCCGTCCAGCGGCTGGAACTCGGCAAACGCCTGGGCGGCGCGGTCCTTGGCATCGGGCGCGTAGACGAAGGCCCGCCACATGACGACGCCGCCATGCGGCGCCAGGGCCTCGGCCAGCATGTTGGCGCCGTCGGCATGGTGGCGGCCATAGTCCTGCGGGCCCGGCTGGCCTTCGGAATTGGCCTTGACGAGGAAGCCGCCGAAGTCGGGGATGCGCTCGTAGATCTCCGCCGCCTTGGCCCGCCACCAGGCGCGCACGGCCGGGTCCAGCGGGTCGGCCGTCTTCAGGCCGCCCAGTTCGACCGGCGCCGAGAAGCGCGCCGACAGGTAGACCCGGATGCCGTAGGGCCGGAACACATCCGCCAGCGCGGCGGCCTTGGCGAGGAAGGGCGCGGTCAGCGACTCGGCCTTGGCGTTGACGTTGTTCAGCACCGTGCCATTGATGCCCAGCGACGCGTTGGCGCGCGCGTAGTCCACATAGCGCGGGTCCAGCAGGTCGGGCAGCTTCCACCAGTCCCAGATCGAGGCACCGGCATAGCCGCGCTCCACGCTGCGGTCCAGGTTGTCCCAGTGGTTGAGCAGGCGCAGGCCGACCTTGGGCACCGAGCGCTGCTCCAGCCGGGACAGGTCGGCACCGGTCTGCGCCGCGCGCAGCCAGGCAAAGCTGCCGTAGAGCAGGCCCGCCTCGCTGTTGGCGGCGATCAGGGTGACCGGGCGTCCCTGCAGCCGCGTGCTGCGCAGCAGCCAGCCTTCGCGGCCCAGTTCGTCCCAGCGCAGCTCGACACCGGGCGGCGCGCTGCCGGGTGTGGCCAGCACCAGGGCGCCTTGGGCGATGCGTGTCGCCAGCACCGGCTCGCGCCCGGCCATGGCCGTGATGCCGCGCTGCAGCTCGGCCACCGCCGCCCGCAGCGTCGGCGAGCCCGGTTGCGCCGGGACCACGATGCTGCGGGCGCCGGCCTGCAGTTGCACCATGGCCTGGCCCTGCAGCGGCCGGTAGCGCAGCCACAGCTCATGGCCGTCCTCGGCCGCCGCCCAGGCGGGTAGCAATACCAGCCACAGCGCCCACAGCCATTTGCCCATCGTCCTCATTCCGTCTCCTCTTCGCCCGCAAGGTATGCGAAACCCTGGCTTGCGCGACACCAAATGGTAGCGCTACATTTCCATCTGACAATACGCATCCGGCGGCACCACCGATGCCCCATTCTCCAGGAGACAAGTCTTGAACAAGCACGTGCGCGGCGCCTGCGCTGCGCTGTCCCAGCGCCAGGGGTTTACCCGAGCGCGTTGCGCTAGCGCTACCAACGGCGGCGTCTAGGCGCCCACGCCGCCCCGGCGGTGAACCCTTCTTCCGAACAGCACCTGCGCACGGTGCCCGAACGCCAGTCCTGACGATGATCACCAATCCCATCCTGCCCGGCTTCCATGCCGACCCGTCCATCTGCCGCGTCCCTGGCGAAGGTGGCGACGACTACTACATCGCCACCTCGACCTTCGAGTGGTGGCCGGGCGTGCGCATCCACCATTCGCGCGACCTGGTGAACTGGCGGCACCACAGCTATGCCGTCACTCGGACCAGCCAGCTCGACCTGACCGGCCACCCCGACTCCGCCGGCGTCTGGGCGCCCTGCCTGAGCTATGCGCACGGCCAGTTCTGGCTGATCTACACCGACGTGCGCAGCACCATCGGCGCCCACAAGGACACGCACAACTACCTCGTCACCGCGCCCAGCATCGACGGCCCCTGGAGCGAGCCGATCTACCTGAACAGCTCGGGCTTCGACCCCAGCCTGTTCCATGACGACGATGGCCGCAGCTGGCTGCTCAACCAGCAGTGGACGCATGTGCCGGGCAAGAACCACTTCAACGGCATCCTGCTGCAGGCGTACGACCGCGAAGCCAAGCGCCTGGTCGGCCCGGTCAAGAACATCTACGCCGGTACCGAGCTCGGCGTCGTCGAAGGCCCGCACCTGTACCGCCGCAACGGCTGGTACTACCTGCTGACCGCCGAGGGCGGCACGTTCTATGAACATGCCGTGACGCTGGCGCGCTCGCGCAGCATCGACGGGCCCTACGAGACGCTGCCCGGCAACCCGCTGCTGACCGCCTGGCAGAAGCCCACCGACGGCCTGCAGCGCGCGGGCCACGCCAGCCTGGTCGAGACGGCGCAGGGCGAATGGTTCCTGGCCCACCTCTGCGGCCGGCCGCTGGAATGGACCGGCCCCAATGCCGAGAGCAACTCGCCGGAGTCCGGCTACGCCGGCCTGCACTGCCCGCTGGGCCGCGAGACGGCGCTGCAGCGCCTCATCTGGCGCGATGACGACTGGCCCGAAGTGGTCGGCGCCAATGGTCAAGCGAGCCAGCAACCCGGCATGAAGGTCGCCCTGCCCGACCTGCCGCCCCACCCCTTCCCCGCCGAGCCGGTGCGCGACGATTTCGATTCGGCCACCTTCAACGGCCACCTGAACTCGCTGCGCAAGCCGTTCGACGACAGCTGGGCCTCCCTGACCGCGCGCCCCGGCCACCTGCGCCTGACCGGCCGCGAGTCGCTGATGAGCCTGTTCGACCAGAGCCTGGTCGCGCGCCGCCAGCAGCACTTCAATTGCCGCGTCGAGACGCGTGTGGACTTCGAGCCCGAGAACTTCCACCAGATGGCCGGCCTCGTCGCCTACTACAACACCCGCAACCACGCCTACCTGCATGTCACGCGGGACATCGACAGCGGCGAACGCGTCGTGCGCCTGCACGTGAACCGCGACGCCGCACTCAGCTCGGTCAGCGCCCCGGTGCCGGTCGCGCCCGGGCCGGTGGACCTGGCCGTCGAGTTCAGCCACGACAGCTACCAGTTCCACTTGAAGCAGGACGGCCAGGACTGGCAGCCCGTCGGCCCGGCGCTGGACACCGCCATGCTGAGCGACGAGTTCGCGACCCGCTTCATCAACGGCTTCGCCAACCACTTCGGCTTCACCGGCAACTTCATCGGCATCGCCTGCCAGGATATGGCCGGCACGCGCAAGCATGCCGACTTCGACTTTCTGAGCTATGAAGCGAAGGCCTGACCCGGCTCACCGGGCAGGCAACAAAACGACAAGAGGAGACGTATGAGCCAGAGACTCTCGTTCATGGAGAAGGCGGGCTACAGCTGCGGCGACGCGGCGGCCAATTTCGTCTTCATGACCATGGTGCTGTTCCAGCTGAACTTCTACACGGACGTGTTCGGCCTGTCCGCCAGCACGGCCGCCGCCATCCTGCTGTGGCCGCGGCTGTGGGACGCCGTCTTCGACCCCATCATGGGCGTGCTGGCCGACCGCACCAACACGCGCTGGGGCAAGTTCCGCCCCTGGGTGCTGTGGACGACGGTGCCGTGGTGCGTCGTCATGATCGCGGCCTACACGGCGCCCGACCCGAGCTGGGGCTGGAGCACCGGCATGGTCATCGCCTACGCCGGCATCACCAACACGCTGCTGATGACGCTGTACTCGATGAACAACATGCCGTACTCGGCGCTGGGCGGCGTCATGACGGCCGACCTCAACGAGCGCACCAAGCTCAACTCCTACCGCTTCGTGTCGGTCAACGTCGCGCAGTTCATCGTGGGCGGCTTCACGCTGCCGCTGGTGGCCAAGTTCGCGCAGGGGCATGACCGTGCCCACGGCTGGCAGGTCACGATGACCATCTGGGCCGCCGTCTGCCTGCTGCTGTTCCTCGTCACCTTCTTCACGACGAAGGAGCGCATCAAGCCCGTCGTCGAGACCCATGCCTCGCCCAAGCAGGACTTCGCCGACCTGTTGAAGAACGGCCCGTGGATCGCGCTGGTCTGCTACACCGTCTTCAACTTCGGCATGCTGGCGCTGCGCGGCGGCGCGCACTACAACTATTACCACCACTACACCGACAAGGCCGCGATGTTCGACTTCGTCGCCGCCCTCGGGCTGACGACGCCCGACCCAGCCGGCACCGGCAGCCTGGCCGATGCCCTCGGCTACATCGTCCACGGCACGCGCGACAACCTGGCCAGCTCCAACGTGGCCGACGTGTTCAACAGCATCCTCAACATGGCCGGCTTCGCGACGACCATCGTCGTCATCATGCTGTCCGCGGGCCTGTCGGCACGCTTCGGCAAGCGCACCGTGGCGACGGTCGCCTTCGGTTTGTCGACGCTGCAGGCCTGCGCGATGTACCTGCTGTCGCCAACCGACGTCTGGGGCATGCTGGGCCTGCACATGCTGGGCGCCGTCTTCTACGCGCCGACCATCGCCGTCATGTGGGCCATGTACGCCGATGCCGCCGACTACTCCGAGTGGCAGACCGGCCGGCGCTTCACCGGCATGGTGTTCGCCACCATCGGCTTCTCGCTGAAGGCGGGCCTGGCGCTCGGCTCGGCGGCTTTCCTGTGGCTGCTCGCCGGCTTCTTCGGCTACGACACGCAGGCCCCCTCGGCACCCAACGCAGTGGAGGGCTACCGCGTCATGTCGAGTTTCGTCGTCGGCGCGCTGTTTGCCGGCTGCTTCTTGAGCCTGCTGGCCAACAAGCTGGACAAGCGCACCACGCTGAAGATGTCCGAAGAGCTCGCTGAACGCCGCCTCAAGGCTGGCGTGGCGCCCAACGCCGTCTAACCTCTTCATCACCACCACTTCTCCCGCCAGTCAAGGACCCGCCATGAGCACCGCCTATTCCGACCTCCCCGTCGTCCAGTACGAAGGCCCGCAATCCACCAACCCGCTGGCCTACCGCTGGTACGACGCCAACCGCGTCGTGCTCGGCAAGACGCTGGCCGAGCACCTGCGCCCGGCCGTCTGCTACTGGCACAACTTCTGCTGGAAGGGCGAGGACGTCTTCGGCCTGGGCGCCACCGCCCACCAGCGCAACTGGTTCAGCGAGGCGGACGCCGTCAAGGCGGCGCAGCTCAAGCTTGACGCCGCCTTCGACTTCTTCGGCAAGCTGGGCCTGCCCTGGTGGTGCTTCCATGACCGCGACGTGGCCCCCGAGGGCGCGACGCTGGCCGAGTCCAACCGCAACCTCGACGCCCTGCTCGAAGCCGCGGCCAAGAAGATGCAGGACCAGAAGATCGGCCTGCTCTGGGGCACGGCCAACCTGTTCTCCAACCCGCGCTTCATGAGCGGCGCGGCCACCAACCCCGACCCCGAGGTGTTCGCCTACGCCGCCGCGCAGGTGAAGCATGTGCTGGAGTGGACCCACCGCCTGGGCGGCCAGAACTATGTGCTGTGGGGCGGCCGCGAGGGCTACGAGACGCTGCTCAACACCGACCTCAAGCGCGAGCTGGCGCAGTACGGCCGCTTCCTGTCGGCCGTCGTCGAGCACAAGCACAAGATCGGCTTCAAGGGCACCATCCTCATCGAGCCCAAGCCGCAGGAGCCCACCAAGCACCAGTACGACTACGACAGCGCCACGGTCTACGGCTTCCTGAAGACCTACGGCCTGGAGAACGAGGTCAAGGTCAACCTGGAGGTCAACCACGCGACGCTGGCTGGCCACAGCTTCGAGCACGAGGTGGCCACCGCCTGCGCTTTAGGCATCTTCGGCTCCATCGACGCCAACCGCGGCGACGAGCAGCTGGGCTGGGACACCGACCAGTTCCCCAACAACCACGCGGCGCTGGTGCCGGCCATGCTGGAGATCATCCGCGCCGGTGGCTTCACGACCGGCGGCACCAACTTCGACGCCAAGGTGCGCCGCCAGTCCATCGACCCCACCGACCAGCTCGAGGGCCACATCGGCGGCATGGACACCATGGCCCGCGCCTTCCTCAGCGCCGCCGCGCTGTACGAGAGCGGCCAGCTGGAGAAGGCCGTGGGCGACCGTTACGCCGGCTGGGACGGCGACCTCGGCAAGAAGATCCACGGCGGCGCCAGCCTGGACGACCTGGCCAGCATCGTGCACGCCCAAGGCATCTCGCCGGTCGCGCGCTCGGGCCGCCAGGAGCGCCTCGAGAACATCGTCAACGCGTTCGTGTGAGCCCCTCGCCCAGTCGCGCCGCGCTGAACGCGGGCGCGGCTGGTCGGTCCCCCGAGGGAACGGCGATGCTCGCCGGGCTTGCCCCGCTCGCACATCGCCCAGGGCGGGCCGGCTTGGGAGCGGCCCGGCGCTCGGCCCGCAAACGCAATACAAGTTCAACACACCATGTTCCTCGGCATCGACCTCGGCACCTCCGAGCTGAAGCTGCTGCTGCTCGACGAGCAGCACCACATCGTCGCCACCACCGGCGTGGCGCTCACCGTGCAGCGCCCACAGCCGTTGTGGAGCGAGCAGAACCCGGCCGACTGGTGGGCCGCGCTCGACGCCGGCATGGCCCAGCTCAAGCAGGACCACGGCGCGGCGCTCGCCGCCGTGCGCGGCATCGGCCTGTCGGGCCAGATGCACGGCGCCGTGGCGCTGGACGCGGCCGAGCGCGTGCTGCGCCCGGCCATCCTGTGGAACGACGGCCGCAGCGGCCCGCAGTGCGCCGAGATGATGGCCGCCTGCCCCGAGCTGCCGGCCATCACCGGCAACCTGGCGATGCCGGGCTTCACGGCGCCCAAGCTGGCCTGGATGCGCCAGCACGAGCCCGAACTGTTCGCCAGGGTGGCCAAGGTGCTGCTGCCCAAGGACTGGCTGCGCCTGGGCCTGAGTGGCTCGTGCGTCAGCGAGATGAGCGACGCCGCCGGCACGCTCTGGCTCGATGTCGCGCGCCGCCGCTGGTCCCCCGAGGCGCTGGCGCTGACCGGCCTGAACGAAGGCCACATGCCGCGCCTGGTCGAAGGCAGTGAACCCAGCGCCGGCCTCAAGCACGAGCTGGCCCAACGCTGGGGCCTGAAGGCCGGCATCCCGATCGCGGGCGGTGGCGGCGACAACGCGGCCAGCGCCGTCGGCATGGGCGTCGTCAAACCGGGCCAGGGTTTCCTGTCGCTCGGCACCTCGGGCGTCATCTTCCTGTGCAACGAGGCCTTCAGCCCCAACCCGGCGCGGGCCGTGCACGCCTTCTGCCATGCGCTGCCAAACACCTGGCACCAGATGAGCGTCATGCTCAGCGCCGCGAGCGCGCTGCGCTGGGTCACGCAACTGCTGGGCGAGCCGAACGAAGCGACGCTGATCGACAAAGCGGCCGCGCTGAGCGACACGCAGCGCCGGCAGGCGCCTATCTTCCTGCCCTACCTCAGCGGCGAACGCACGCCGCACAACAACGCCCATGCGCAGGGCGTGTTCTTCGGCCTGACGCATGAGCATGGCGCCGCCGCCATGGGCTACGCCGTGCTCGAAGGCGTCGGCTTCGGCCTGCTGGACGGCTGGCAGGCGCTGCAAGCCGGCGGCGGCAAGGCCGACGCGCTGTGGCTGGTCGGCGGCGGCGCGCGCAGCGCGTGGTGGGCGCGGCTGCTCGCCTCGCTGCTGGATGTGCGCCTCCTCAACGGCGTGGGCGCCGAGGCCGGGGGCGCCCTGGGCGCGGCGCGGCTCGCCTGGCTGGCCTGCGGCGGCACGGTGGACGACGTCTGCCGCACGCCCGACATCGCCCGCGTCGCTGAACCCGACACCGCTCTCGCCGCCGAGCTGCAGCCCCGCCACGCCCGCTTCCAACGCCTCTACACGGCGCTACGCAGCGAGTTCGCCTGAAGCCTCCCCAACGTTGAGGACCCGCCGCGGTGCACCGGCGGCGAACAATCCGAGCCTGCTCACCGGGAGGCTCACATGGCGACACAGGACGACCGGCGGCTGCACCCCAAGCTGCGCGCGATCGGCAACCGCACCGACCGCGTCAACGCGACCGCGTCGGTGTTCTCCAGCCGCATGACCAGCCAGATGAAGCTGGACGCCGGCAGCCTGAGCACCGCCGCCGAAGCGCAGCTGGCTGCCTGCGAAGGCTTTGCCGGCGGCACGCTGGACGGCGGCCAGGTGCCCGTCACCCGGCGGCCCGAGCGGCGCCCCAAGATGGCCGAAGCCGGCGCTGCGGCGCAGGCCTATGTGAACGTCTTCATCGAGACCGTCAACGCCGACCCCGGCGAGGCCAGCCCGGCCGAGCAGGTCCAGGCCGGGTTGGAAGACCTCCTGCAACAGGCCGACTTGCCCGATGGCATCTCGCGCCGGGTCGTGCCACGGCGCAACTTCATCTCGGCCACCGTGCCGGTCGCGATGTTGGCCGAAGTCGCAGCGATGCCGGGCGTCAGCTTCGTGCATGCGGCCGAGTCGCTGTCGCTGTCACTGCCCATGGCCACCGGCGCCAGCGCCCGGCTCAAGCCCACGCCGCGTGCGGTCACGGTCGGCGGCAAGCGCCAGACTGGCGCGGGCGTGCTGATCGGCATCGTCGACGTCGGCGGCTTCGACTTCGCGCACCCGGACTTCCTGGACCGCCACGGCGACACCCGCTTCGTCGCCATCTGGGACCAGGGCGGCGACTTCCGCGCGCCGCCGGCGGCCTATGGCTACGGCTCGGAGCTGACCGCCGCCCGGCTCGCCAACGCCGTCAAGGCGCAGCGCGGCGGCGGCGGCCTGCCGGCCGTCGAGCTGGAGCGCCAGTCGCAGCGCTCGGTCGGTTCGCACGGCACCCATGTCGCCAGCATCGCGGCGGGCGCCAGCGGCGTGTGCCCCGGCGCCCGCATCGCCGGCGTGCTGGTGTCGGTACCCGAACCGCAGGGGCCGCGCGAGCAGCGCCGCATGAACTTCAGCGATTCCTCCCGCATCGTCGACGCCATCGAGTACCTCTACAGCCTGGGCCGCGAATTGGGCCTGCCGGTGTCCATCAACATCAGCCTGGGCACCAACGGCGGCGCGCACGACGGCTCCAACGGCCCGTGCCGCTGGATCGACGCGTCGCTGAATACCCCCGGCCGCGCCATCTGCGTGGCGGCGGGCAACGCCGGCCAGGAGGGCGGCGTGACGCCGGACGACCTGGGCTGGGTGATGGGCCGCATCCACACCATGGGCCGGGTGCAGTCGCGCGGGCTGGACGTCGAGCTGGAATGGGCGGTCGTCGGCGACGGCATCGCCGACTTCTCCGAGAACGAGATGGAGATCTGGTACGGCCCGCAGGACCGGCTCTCGGTCGCGGTGCAGCCGCCCGGTTCATCGGACTGGTTCAAGGTCGGGCCACGCGAGTACATCGAGAACCGCCGCCTGGACAACGGCACGGTGCTGTCCATCTACAACGAGCTCTACCACCCGACCAACGGCGACAACTACATCGCCATCTACCTGTCGCCCAACCTCAACCCCGGCACCATGGCGCCGGTGGCGCCCGGCGTGTGGAAGGTGCGGCTGCATGGCGAGGAGATCCGCTCGGGCGAGTTCCACGCCTGGATAGAGCGCGACGACCCGATGGAGATCGGCCGCATGGATCAGCTGCGCGCCTTCCGCTTCCCATCCTTCTTCACGGCCGCCAGCAACGTCGACTCGCACTCCATCGGCTCGCTGGCCTGCGCCCACCGCGTGGTCGGCGTCGCCAACATCGACGCGTCGGCCGGCAAGGTCAACCGCAGCAGCAGCCAGGGCCCCACGCGCGACGGCCGCGGCAAGCCCGACATCGCCGCGCCCGGCACCGGCATCGTCGCGGCCAACGGCTTCGGCGGCGGCGACACCTGGGTCGCCATGACCGGCACGAGCATGGCCAGCCCCTACGTCTGCGGCGTCGTCGCATTGATGCTGGCCGCCAAGCCCAGCCTGAACGCAGCCCAGTGCGAGGGCATCCTGAAACGCACCGCCCGGCCGCTGCCCTCGCACGGCTACGAGTGGCGCAACGACGCCGGCTTCGGGGTCATCGACCCGGTCGCCGCCATCGAGGAGGCGCGGGTGTTCGACGAGCGCGCCGAACGGCGCGGGTGAGCGAAAGGCAAGCGATGCAGATCCACATCTTCCAGTCCCAGGAGGGCGACTGCCTGATGGTCGAGGACGACGCCGGCCAGGCGCGGCTGCTGTCCGACGGCGGCACGCCCGGCGCCATGCGCGACGGCATCGCGGCGGCACTGGCGGCATGGCAGGAAGCCGGCAAGGACATCGACCTGCTCTGCGTGTCGCACATCGACAGCGACCACATCGGCGGCGTGGCGCTGCTGCTGGACCTGGCGGTGCAGTGGAAGGTGTTCGACTTCCACCAGCGCAACGGCGACCCCTCGGCCGAGCCCACGCTGCCGCGGCCGCCGGCCATCAAGACGATCTGGCACAACGCCTTCCGCGACCTCATCACCAGCAACGCCGGGCGCATCGAATCGCTGCTGGCGGCCAGCGCGCCGCTGCTGCAGGCCAGCCGCGACCCCGGCCTGGCCGACATCGGCCACGCGCAGGCGCAGATCGCCACGTCCATCAAGGAGGCGCTGACCGTCTCCCGCCTCATCAAGCCCGAGTTGCTGGGCATAGGCCTGAACACGCTGGCGGCCTCGCCGCAGCATGCCGGCAAGCTGCTGATGGCCCGGCCTGGCCAGGCGGCCGAGACGCTGGGCGACCTGAAGGTGACCGTGCTGTGCCCCACCGCGGCGGAGCTGCGCAAGCTGCGCGAGGGCTGGAACAACTGGCTGCGCAGCGAGACCAACCGGCAGACGGCCCGGAAGATCCGCGACCTCTACGCCGGCCAGCTGGAGAACGGCACGACCAGCCTGGCCATCGATGCCTTCCAGCTGTTCGACTGGCAGGGCGTGCCGGACTACAAGCAGGTCACGGTGCCCAACGTGGCATCCACCGTGCTGCTCGTCGAGGAGGCCGGGCAGCGACTGCTGCTCACCGGCGACAGCCACCCGGACATGATCATCGACGGCCTGGAGCGCGCCGGCCTGGTCCCCGACGGGCACATCCACCTGGAGGCGCTGAAGTTCCAGCACCACGGCTCGGACCACAACCTCTCCGACGAGTTCCCGCGCATGGTGTCGGCCGACCACTACCTCTTCTGCGGCGACGGCTCGCACAGCAACCCGGAACTCTCGGTGCTGGAGGCCATGTTCGCCGCCCGCCTCGGCCCTGCGCCCAAGCGGGCGCGCTCACCGCGCGCCGCCGGCCGGCCGTTCAAGTTCTGGTTCAGCACCTCGCCCGAGGTGCAGGCGGCCGGGCAGAACCGCGACCACATGCTGAAAGTGGTGCGCTGGGCGCAGGCCAAGCTGCAGCAGCACCCGGGTCACTTCGACTTCCACTTCGGCGTGGAGCCGTTCACGACGCTGGTGCTGTGAGCGGTTGAACCGGCGCTCAGTGGTGCGTGCGCGCCTTTGCCGCGGCGTTGCGCTTGCGTGTCTCGGCGCCCTTCCTGGCCGAGGCCGAGCGCTCCGCCGCCGTGCGGCTGGCCGCGGCCTTGCCGCCCAGGCGGCCGCCCTTGCGCGAGGGCTCGTGGTTCTCCGGCTGCCCACGGCCCGAGCCCGACTTCTTGCCGCCGCCGGTCTCCTTGTTGACCGTCGCCCAGGCACGGGCCTCGGCCTCATCCTCGGGCACGCCGCGTTCTTCATAGCCGGCCTCGATGTGCGCGGCCTGGCGCTTTTGCTTGTCGGTGTACGACGACTTGTCACCTCGGGGCATGGCGCTCTCCTGGAATGGGAAAACCCATACCTTGCGACCTTCGGGCGGGCCCGTTTGTAGGACTTCGCCGTGCTTACTCAGTCCAGCCGAACGGCCGTGTCGAAACGCCAGGTGCGGCGAATCTCGACGACATCGAAGTCGCGCAGCAGCGCCGGCGAAAAGGCCGGGTAGTTCTCCTGGCTGTGCACGATGCGGCGCACCGCGTCGTCGATGGCCGGCACGCCGCTGGAGCGCACGAAGGTGACCAACTCCACCGAGCCGTCGCTGCGCACCGCCACCGTGACGATGGGGTGGGCGTGCGGCTGCTTGGCCGCTTCTCGCACCATCTCGAAGGTCAGGTTGAGCTGGATCTTGCGCGCCCAGGTCTCGCCGTAGGCCGCCAGCTCTGCATTCGCATCCGTGCGGCCGAACAACCGGCCGCGCCGCGCGGGCGCCCAGTCGGGGCGTTGGCGTTCGGCTTCACGTTGGGCGTCGCGTTGGGCCGCCTCCGCGTCGAGCTGGCGGCCGATGGCACGCTTGCGGGCTTCGCGCTGCTCCTCCTCGGCCTTCGCTTGCGCCTGAGCCGCGGCCAGCCGGGCCGCGTCGATGCGGCCAGCCTCGAGCCGCGCTGACGCCGAGCGCGCCGCCTCCTGCCGCGCTGCCTCCTCGCGCGCCGCATCAAGCCGCGCCGCCTCGGCACGCGCGGCTTCCTGGCGGGCGGCGGCCTCCACACGCGCCGCCTCGGCGCTTGCGGCCCGCTGGCGCGCGGCCTCCTGCCGGATCGCATCCTGGCGCACGGCCTCCTGGCGGGCTGCCTCCATCTGCTGGGCGCGCTGCTGCGCCTGCTGCCGGGCGATGTCGAGCTGGGCCAGCTCGGTGATGCGCTCCCGATCGGTGGTCACGCGCAGCGCGTCGGTGGCACCGCGCAGCCGCTGCGTGGAAGGGCTGGATGCGGCACCGAAGGCCGCCACGACGGCGGCCGGCTTGGCGGCGTCGAGCTGCGCCAGTTCAGCGCTGCGTTCCCTGTCGGCCGCCAGCCGCAGTGCCTCGGTCGGCCGGCGCAGCGGCTCCACGGCGGGGCTGGACGCGCTGGACAAAGCGCCGACGACGGCGGCCGGCTTGACGTCCAGTTGCGCCAGTTCGGCGGCGCGCTGCTGCGCCTCGCGGTCGCTGGTCGGGCGCAGGCTGTCGGCGGCGCGACGCAGCGTTTCGACCGCCGGTGCCGACGCAGCGCCGAGGGATGCAACGACAGCGCTCGGCACCGCCGACGCCGCCGGCACGGCCCAGTCCGCCGGGCGCTCCACGGCCAGCAGCGCCGGGCCGCTCACGGGCGGGGGCAACTCGGTCGGCGCACTGCGCCTGGCCTCGGCGACGGCATGCGTTTCGGGTGGCGCGGGTGCAGCCTCGGGCGCCGGCAGCTGGGCGGCAGCGGGCGCCGCAGGCTCCAGCACGACGCGCAGATCGGGCTGCGCCAGCCCCGCCAGCACGGCGCTGCCGCCGCCGAAGGTCAGGCTCAGCAGCAGCGCATGAGCCAGCAGCGACGCCGCCAGCGCCGGCGGCAATCGTCGGCGGCCCCGCCTCGGCGCGGCGTCGGTCATGCGCACGCCGCCGCCTTCCTCTGTCCTGCGTCAATGTCCCTGCATGTCATCAGGGCGATTGTCAGTGCCCGGCCCGGGCGGGCGAAGCGCGGCCGCCCCCTCAATGCCGGGTCTCAGTGGTCGTGCCCGGGCCAGCAGGACTGGTGAGCCGCGTCGTCATCGGCCTGGTGGCCGAGTACGCGCAGCAGCGCCGCCGCCGGGTTGGCCGGCGGCGCGAAGCGCGGGTCCAGGGCCTTGGCGATGGTGTCGGCCAGGCCCTGCAGATGGGCCCGTCGCGTGCGGTCGCCACGCGCGGCGCCGGCACTGATCACGCCCTTGAGCTCGACCAGTTCCGCCCTCACGCCGGCCTGGCCGTCGTCCAGGCCCAGCGGGTTGCCGGTGCCGAGGCGGGCGGTCAGGGTGTCGACATGGTGGCGCTGCAGGCTGCGCCGCGCTGCCGGGATGGCCGCGCCGCTGGCCAGCTCGGTGAACACGGCGCGGCGCAGGTCGGCCAGCAGGTCCTCCAGCCGGTAGGCCCGGGCGCCCAGGTCGGCCTCCTGTGCGATCAGGCGCTGCGTGCGCGAGGGTGCCAGCAGCTGACGCAGCAGGGTGCGCTGGTTCATGCCGAGCCACAGCGAAGCCTCGGAGGCACTCAGGCGCTGGAGGATGGCCGCGTCCTGCATCCATTGCGGCGTGGCCAGCGCCTGTTCGGCCAGGAACTTCATCGCCCGCACCTGGCGGTCACGCGACACCGGCTCGGCGATGGCGCCCGGCTGGTCGTTGTGCTTGTTCTGCACGTCATAACCGCCGATGAGCGCCACGACATGCGACATCTCGCGGGACCACTGCTGCCACGTCCCGCGGTACAGCCGCTCCAGCAGTTGGTCGTCCTTGCCGTCCTGCGGCACGACAGCGGGCAGCATCTTCACGACGCGCTGCAGGTTCAGCAGGCCCAGGCCGGTGCCCACCACCGCGTCGGCATCGCCCACCGCCTCGACGTTCTCGCCAAAGTCGCCGCCCTCGGCCTTGGGCGCGCTGAAGCGCAGCCAAGGTGTGGCCTGCTGCTCACGCGCCCACAGGTTGAGCTGCTGGCGCTCATCCTCGGGCGTCCTGGCGCTGGGGATGGGCGTATAGCCCCAGCGGGCGGCGAAGACGTCGTACGGCCCGATCTTGGGAACAAGAAGCGCCGGGTCGACCTGGTCCTGCGGCTGCACGACGTAGTTGAAGCGGCTGTAGTCCATCAGCGACGGCGTGTGCCCCATGGTCTTGAGCCACTCCGGGTCGCGCAGCTTCGCCACGGGGTACAGGGAGCTGGCCTTCATGTTGTGCGGGAAGCCCAGCGAGTGCCCCACCTCGTGCGTGACGACGAAGGCCACAAGGTCGCCCATCAGGTCGTCGGGCAGCGGCAGCTTGCGGGCGCGCGGGTCCAGCGGCCCGGCCTGCGTGACGTACCAGTCCTGCTGCAGCTGCATGATGTTGTGGAACATCACGATGTTGGCGTTCAGGATCTCGCCGCTGCGCGGGTCGGACAGGTGGGGCCCATAGGCATTGGGGATGGGCGACGGCACCCAGCGGATGACGCTGTAGCGCACGTCCTCGGGGTCGAACTCGGGGTCCTCCTCGGGCGTCGGATAGGGCCGGGCCTGCACGGCGTTCTTGAAGCCGGCGGCCTCGAAGGCGGGGTTCCATGCCTCGATGGCCTTCTTCACATGGGGCACCAGCGCGGTGGGGGTGGCCTTGTCGATGTACCAGACGATGGGCTTGACCGGCTCGCTGATGGCCGCGCCTGGGTCCTTCTTCTCCAGCCGCCAGCGCGTGATGAGGCGCTCGCGGCGGGCTTCCTGCAGGCCGTCGCCGAAGTCCATGCGGCTGACGCTGAAGAAGCCCACACGGTCGTCAAACAGGCGCGGCATCATGGGCTGCGCAGGCAGCTGCACGATGTTGTAGGCGAGGTTGAGCGACACGCTGCGCGAGGGCTGCATCGGCGGCACGATGGTCACGCCCGGCACTGCGGGCATGGGCGCAGGCTGCGGTGCGATGGTGTAGGTCTGCACGGCATCCACCCGCACGCTGCCTGGGAAGGCCTTCGTCTTGTCGACATAGCTGCGGCTGCTGTCCATCGAGCCGCGCACCATGGCTCGGGCGCTGAAGTCGCCCACCTCCGAAGCGAACAGCCGCGTGACCTCGATGACCGGCGCACCGCCTTTGCCGTAAGCCTCCACGGGGAAGACAGCCAGGATGGCATCGCGCTGGGACTGCCGGACGGCATCGGCCAGCACGTTGTCGGGCGCGGTCACGGCGCTGTGGGACACCAGTTGCAGCAGCACGCGGTTCTGGTTAAGCACGAAGCGCAGCACGTCCTGGTTGATCGTGCGCCCCAGGTGGTCCTGGCCGGCCGGCACGGCCGTGGCATTGGCCACCATCAGCAGCGGCTGCTCCAGCAGCGTCTTGGGAATCTCGAAGTACAGCTTGTTCTTCAGGCGGTGGACCGCGAACAGGCCCCGCTGCGTCTTGGCCTCGGCGGTGATGACCTTGTCGAAGGGCTTGGGCTCGCCGGGGTCCGGCAGAGCTGCGGCGGGCCGGGTTGCGCCCGTGGCGGCGGACGCCGCCGAGGCCGGCGGGGAAGGCGGGGAAGGCGGCGCGGGTGGATCCTGCGCGAATGACTGGCCGGCGGCCAGGGCGAGGGTCAGCAGCGCGAGCCGGGCACGGCCGGAGGTCTTGTTTTTCATTCGCATCCCTGGGTTGTACGCACCGCAGGGTACGCGGCTGCGATGTTAGGCACGCCTGTTACCGGCAACGCTCACCGGCGTGAGATTTTCGCGGGCTCGGCAACTTCACCAGGCCTTGAAGCGCCCCGTGATGTGCTGCGTCGGACGGCTGGCGCGGTTGCGCCGGGCCATCACCCATTCGCAGGGTGGGAATGCTTGCATCATTTCCATATTTCCATGAAACTCGAATCATGGAAGAAGCCGTAGTCATCAAGAGCCTTGCCGCGCTGGCCCAGCCGCTGCGGCTGCAGGTCTTCCGCGCGCTGGTCGTCGTCGGCGACGCCGGCCTGACCCCCGGCGCCATCCAGGAGGCCCTGGGCGTGGCCCCGGCGACGCTGTCTTTCCACCTGAAGGAACTCGTCAACGCCGGCCTGGTGACCCAGGAGCGCGCCAGCCGCAACCTGATCTACCGCGCCCACTACGCGCACATGAACGCCGTGCTCGGCTACCTGACCGAGAACTGCTGCCAGGGTGCCGCCTGCACCACCACGCCGCCCTGCGGCTGCTGATCCAAGCCATGACCACCCACGTCCTCATCCTCTGCACCCACAACTCCGCCCGCAGCGTCCTCGGCGAGGGCATGCTCAACCACTGGGCCCGCAAGCTCGGCAAGGACGTCGAGGCGCACAGCGCCGGCAGTGCGCCGAGCGGCCGCATCAACCCGTTCGCGCTCGAGGCGCTGCGCAACGCCGGCGTCGACACCGCGGGCTGTCACAGCAAGAGCTGGGACGCATTCAGCCAGGCGGGTGCGCCGCCGCTGTCAATCGTCATCACCGTCTGCGACAGCGCGGCGGCGGAGCAGTGCCCGGTGTTCTTTGGCGGCACGGCCGGCCAGCCGGTGAAGGTGCACTGGGGCTACCCCGACCCGTCCAACGCCGAGGGCGGCGACGCGGGCAAGCGCCGCGCTTTCGAGCTGACCCGCCAGGCCCTCGGCTACCGCATGTTGCAGCTGCTGCAGCTGCCGTTCGAATCGCTGGATCGCCCGGCGCTGCAGGGGGCGTTGAGCGACATCGGCAACAGCTGAGGCGCCCGCCATGAGCACCACGGCCCTGCCCGCATCGGCGCCCGCACCCGCGCCGATGAGCGTCTTCGAGCGCTACCTGACCGTCTGGGTCCTTCTCTGCATCGTCGTCGGCATCGCCCTCGGCCAGCTCCTCCCCGGGCCGTTCCAGGCCGTCGGCCGCATGGAGTTCGCCAAGGTCAACATCCCGGTCGGCCTGTTGATCTGGGTGATGATCATTCCGATGCTGCTGAAGGTCGACTTCAGCGCGCTGCACCAGGTCAAGCAGCATTGGCGCGGCATCGGCGTCACGCTGTTCATCAACTGGGCCGTCAAGCCCTTCACGATGGCCTTCCTTGGCTGGCTGTTCGTCCGGCAGGTGTTCGCGCCCTACCTGCCGGCCGGCCAGCTCGACAGCTATGTCGCCGGCCTGATCCTGCTGGCCGCGGCGCCCTGCACGGCGATGGTCTTCGTGTGGAGCCGGCTCACCCACGGCCACCCCCTGTTCACTCTCAGCCAGGTGGCGCTGAACGACACCATCATGGTGTTCGCCTTCGCGCCCATCGTGGCGCTGCTGCTCGGCCTGTCATCGATCACCGTGCCGTGGGACACGCTGCTGACCTCGGTCGTGCTCTACATCGTGGCCCCGGTGGCGATCGCCCAGGTCTGGCGCAAGGCCTTGCTGGCCAGGGGGCAGGCCGCCTTCGACGCGGCGCTGGAGAAGATCGGGCCGCTGTCGATCGCCGCGCTGCTCGCCACGCTCGTGCTGCTGTTCGCGTTCCAGGGCGAGGCGATCCTCAAACAGCCGCTCGTCATTGCGATGCTGGCCGTGCCCATCCTCATCCAGGTGGCCTTCAACTCGGCGCTGGCCTACTGGCTCAATCGCAAGCTGGGCGAGTCCCACAGCGTCGCCTGCCCCTCCGCGCTGATCGGCGCCAGCAACTTCTTCGAACTGGCCGTCGCCGCCGCCATCAGCCTGTTCGGGTTCGAGTCCGGCGCCGCCTTGGCCACCGTCGTCGGCGTGCTGATCGAAGTGCCCGTGATGCTGCTGGTGGTTCGCGTCGTGAACCGCAGCAAGGCCTGGTACGAGAGCGGCGTCCATGCCCGCTGAGCCCTTGAACCCGCGCGCGGCCTGACCCGGCAATCGCCGGCGCACGGGGCCCAGGCCCCGTTTCTTTGATTCATGTAGTTGCGATTGACAACCAACCGCACGGAACGGAACATGCAGCCAGATAGTTGCTATCCACCACCAGATGACCGCGTCCGCCCCCGGCAGCCTGTTGCGCGAAGTCGCGCGCCTGTACACCCGCGCCCAGCGCGTCGTGGCCGATTGCTGCCGCACCACCAGCACCCAATGCCACCTGCTGACCGAGCTGGGGCGCTCCGGGCCGCTGCCGCTTTCGGAGCTGGGCACGCGGGTCAGCCTGGAGAAGAGCTGGGTGTCGCGCGCGGTCGAGGCCATGGCAGCCCGTGGATTGGTGACCAAGGAGCCGAACCCGCAAGACGCAAGGAGCTGGCTCGTCACGCTCACCGCCGACGGCGAACGCACCGTCCGTGAGCTGAACCAGACCCTCGACGAGCATGCCCGGCAGTTGCTGGCGTCACTGAGCGAGCGCGAGCGCGCCGCCGTCGAGACCTCGTTGCTGACGCTCCTGAACGCCTTGCGCGAAGACGCGGCGGCCAACTGCTGCCTGCCGCCGCCGTCGCCTGCAGCGCCTCGGGAGCCCACCCAGGATTCCAAACCATGTTGCTGAACCCCACTTCCCTCTCCCTGCGCCAGGCCGGCGCCGCCGACTGGCCGGCCGTGGAAGCCCTGCTGCTGGCCAACAAGCTGCCGACCGAGGGCGCGCAGGCCCACCTGAGCACCTACCTGCTGGCCACCCACAATGGCGAGGTCATCGGCTGTGCCGGCGCCGAGGTCTATGGCAGCGTGGCGCTGCTGCGCTCGGTCGCCGTGGCGCCGGGCTTGCAGAAGCAGGGCATCGGCCGCCTGCTCGTCGAGCGCCTGCTGCAGGAGGCCGCGGCGCGCGACATCGCGACCCTCTACCTGCTCACCGTCACCGCCCCCGAGTACTTCGCGCAGTACGGCTTCAAGCGCATCAAGAGCGAGGCCGCGCCGGCAGCGCTGAAGGCCTCGGCGGAGTTCCAGGGCGCCTGCCCCGCGTGTGCGGCGCTGATGGCACTGACACTGCGCGAGGCGCCGGCCGGCGACGCCACGCTGCCGGTCGCGGTGCTGGGCGCCGGGCCGGTGGGGCTGGCCGCGGTGGCGCAGCTGATCGAGCGCGGCCTGCCCTTCGTCGCGCTGGAGGCCGGCGCCGAGGTGGGCGCCAGCCTGCTGGACTATGGGCACGTCGCGCTGTTCTCACCCTGGCAGTACGACGTCGACCCGGCGATGGCGCGGCTGCTCGCGCCCGCCGGCTGGGCGCCGCCGCCCGCGGCCGAGTTGCCCACGGCCGGCGAGGTGGTCCGGCGCGTGCTCCAGCCCTTTGCCGCACTGCCCACCGTGGCCGCCTCGCTCAAGCTCGGTGCCCGCGTGCAAGCCGTCAGCCGCGAGGGCTTCGACAAGGTCAAGAGCGCCGGCCGCGACCGGGCCGCCTTCGTGGTGCGCTACACGCAGGGCGGCGCAATGCGCGAGCTGCGCGCCCGCGCCGTCATCGACGCGACCGGCACCTGGAACCAGCCCAACCCGCTCGGCGCCGATGGCCTGCCCGCGCGCGGCGAAGCCGAGGCGCGCGACCGCATCTTCTACGGCATCCCAGACATCGCCGGCGCGCTGCGCAGCCGCTACGAGGGCAGGCGCACGCTGGTCGTCGGCGCCGGCCACTCGGCGGCCAACGCACTGCTGGCGCTGGCCGAACTGGCCAAGGCGTCTCCGGGCACGCGCCTGGCCTGGGCGGTGCGCTCGCCCGCGCTGCAGCGCGTCTTCGGCGGCGGCACGGCGGACGCCCTGCCCGCCCGCGGCGCATTGGGCGCCGCGCTGCGCCGGCTGCGCGACGGCGGCGCGCTGGAGTTCTTCAGCGGCCTGCGCATCACGGCCATCGAGCGCGTCGGCCCCCGGTTGCGCGTGAGCGGCCTGGACAACGACCAGCGGCCGGTGGTCGTCGACGGCATCGACGAGATCATCTGCGCCACCGGCCAGCGGCCCGACCTGACGCTCACCAGCGAGTTGCGCCTGAAGCTCGACCCCTGGCTGGAATCCACCGAGGCGCTGGGCCCGCTGATCGACCCCAACCTGCACAGTTGCGGCACCGTGCGCCCGCACGGCCACCGCGAGCTGGCCCATCCCGAGCCGGACTTCTACACCGTGGGCGTGAAGAGTTATGGCCGCGCGCCGACCTTCCTGATGGCCACCGGCTTCGAGCAGGCGCGCTCGGTCGTCGCCGCGATCGCCGGCGACCTGGCGGCGGCGGACCGCGTGGAGCTGGACCTGCCCGAAACCGGCGTGTGCTCGACCGAGTCGGGCCCCGCGAGCGAGGCCACGGGCTGCTGCGGGCCAGCGACGGAAGACAAGGTGGCCCTGCCCAAGCCAGGCTGCGCACCCAAGCCCGCGGCCGCCGCGCGCTGCTGCGGCTGAGCATGGCGAGCGCGCGGCTGCGGGTGGTCACGACGCTGGGCATCGCCCAGACGCTGGCCTGGGCGTCGTCCTACTACCTGCCGGCGCTGCTCGCGCGGCCGATGGCGCGCGACCTCGGCGTGTCGGAGCCCACCGTCTTCGCGGCGTTCTCCGCGGCGCTGGTGGTCTCGGCCGTCATCGGGCCGCAGGCTGGCCGGCGCATCGACCGCTGGGGCGGCCGGCCGGTGCTGATGGCGACGAGCGCGCTGTTCGCGCTCGGGCTGGCGGCGATGGCGCTCGCCACCGGGCCGGTCAGCCTGTTCGCGGCCTGGCTGCTGATGGGCGTCGCGATGGGCAGCGGGCTGTACGAGGCGGCGTTCGCGTCGCTGGTGCGGCTGTACGGCCACGACGCGCGCGGCGCCATCACCGGCATCACGCTGATCGCCGGCTTCGCCAGCACCGTCGGCTGGCCGCTCACGGCGGCGCTGGAACACGCGCTCGGCTGGCGCGGCGCCTGCTGGGCCTGGGCCGGCCTGCACCTGGCCATCGGCCTGCCGTTGAATGCCTGGCTGCCCAGGATCCCGGCGCCTGTCGAACGCAGCGATCCCTCGGTTGCGCCTGCAGCCGAGCCGGCGGCGCCGCCGCTGATGACCTCGGTGATGCTGGCCTGGGTGTTCGCCGTGACCTGGTTCATCAGCACGGCCATGGCCGCCCACCTGCCGCGGCTGCTGGACGCGGCCGGGTCGGCGCCGGCGGCGGTCATCGCCCTGAGCGCACTGGTCGGGCCGGCGCAGGTGGCGGGGCGGCTGCTGGAGTTCGGCCTGCTGCGGCGGCTGCACCCGCTGCATTCGGCGCGCGTGGCGGCGCTGATGCACCCGCTGGGCGCCGCACTGCTGGCGCTATTGGGCGCGCCGGCGGCCGCGGCGTTCGCGCTGCTGCATGGCGCGGGCAACGGCATCCTGACCATCGCCAAGGGCACGCTGCCGCTGGCGCTGTTCGGGCCCAGCGGCTACGGCCACCGGCAAGGCCTGCTGATGCTGCCCGCGCGGCTGGCACAGGCGTTGGCGCCGTGGCTGTTCGGCGTGCTGCTGGCCGGCTTCGGCACCGGCGTGCTGTGGTTCTCGGCCGGCCTGGCGCTCAGCGCCCTGCTGGCGCTGCTGGCCATCCGCATGGCGGCGCGGCCTACCAGGCCTTGAAGCGCCCGGTCACGTGCAGCATGGCCATGAACTGCAGCAGGCCGTCGTAGTAGCGCCATTGCCCGCTGGGCGGCTCCAGCGCCCACAGGTCGTCGACGAAGCGCGTGGCCAGCGGCTTGCCCACCAGCAGCGCCGCGACCGCGTTGCTGGCCATCAGCCCCTTGGAGGGCTCGTCGTTGAGCGGCGTGCCGTCCAGGCGGAACAGGTGCTGATAGGGCTTGGGCCCGAGTGACGCGAAGAAGCCCAGCAGCCGGCCGCTCAGCTCGGCCGCGGCCGGGTGGCGGCCCCACCAGGCCTGGTCGACGCTCCAGTTCACCGCCGTGCGGAAGGCGTCATAGCGGAAGTCCTCATGGCCCTCGTGCACGCGCGGGCGGCCATCGAACTCGGCGTAGTCCGGCGTGAGGCCGGTCTTGGGGTGCGCGGCTTTGTGGAAGTAGGCGCGGCTGACCTCCGCGATCTCGCGCCAGCGCTGGCTGTCCTCGGGGCGGCCGCGCTGCGCCCAGAGCTCGTAGAAGGCCGGCAGGTGGTAGGACGGGTCGCTGAAGCCGGCCGCGTTGCCGATGGGCACGAACACGACCTGCTTGTGCTGCGCCGAGAACATCGAGCGCACGCCGTCGACGACGCCGCCGTTCATGCGCTCCTTGTGCAGCATCACGTCCAGCAGCGCCTGGGCCTGCGCGGTGTAGTCGTAGATGCCGGGGCCGTTGCCCCAGCGGCTGGCGGCCATCAGCAGCGCGGTGGCGATGTACTCCTCGCCGTCGGAGGCGGGCACGGCATCCTTGTTGCAGCCGCTGGGCTGGCACTGCCAGCGGAAGTAGCCGGCGCGCGGCCCCGAGCGGTAGCGCATGTGGGTCCAGGCCCAGTTCCACAGCGCATCGAACTCCGTGCGGCGGCCCATCTGCACCGCGACCATCATGGCGTAGGACATGCCTTCGCTGCGCACATCGGCGTTGCCGACGTCCAGCACGTACGACGCCGGGCCGTCGGGCGTCGGCGCCGCAGCGTAGACGATGCGCTGGTCGGCACCGCCCTCGAACAGCGCATGCCAGTAGCCGGCCAGCTTGGCCTCGATGGCGGCCTCGCCGATGTCCGGCCGGATCTCGCGCAGCAGGTTGCGGTACTGCCCGGTGACGGCCGCACCGCTCGCCACCGGGCCGGCCTGGGGCGCCAGCATCAGCTTCTGCAGCAGCGCGTTGTCGTCCAGCCGCCAGACCTTGATGACGTGCCGGCCGGGCTTCACGCCAGTGAAGCGGGCCTGCAGCACGAACTCGTTGTCGCGGACCGCGCGCGCCCAGTCCTTTTCCTCGCGGCGCGACTCGGGGCCCGCCGTGGGCACGAGGTGCAGGTTGAGCTCCTGCGGCGGCCGGTCGTCGAGGGCGACGGCCAGGCGGATGCCACCGGCGTTGCGCGTGTCCAGCGTGGGCAGCATGTGCAGCGCCAGGTTCATGTCGCCGTCGTGCGTGGTGTCGACGTCGTACTCCAGCCGCACATCGTCGGCCAGCGTGGTCGGCGCGCGGCCCTGCGGCAGCGCGGTGACGGCGCCCAGGCCGTGGCCCAGATTCGGAATGGCCGTCCAGTTCAGGCCCTTGCCGTTGACGGCGCGGCTGAAGCGCGGCGCCTCGATGGTGATCCCCTTTGCAGCCGCGACCGGCGTGGCGGCTTCGAGCTGCTTCTGCACCGCGGCGGCATCGGCCTGGCCGGCGACGCGCTGCACGGCGGGCATGATGTTCTTCGCCGGCTGCTGCCAACTGGTGTAGCCGATGTGGACCTGCAGCATCATGCCGGCCCACTTGCCGCCGTGGATGGCGTGGTACTGGTCGCTGAGGGCCTGGTCGCGCTGGATGGCGGCCTCGGCGCGGTCGGCAAACACATTGGCGCGCGCATCGCCGGCCGCGGCCAGCTTGCGGTTCCAGGCCACCGCGTCATAGAGGCGATAGAGGTTGGCCAGCGCCAGCACCGGGTGCTCGACGAGCTGGAAATAGGCGTCGAGCTGGTCCGGCCGCAACCCCTGCTTGATCTTCGCGACGCGGGCCTCCAGCGCGGCCCACTCGGCCACGCGGCGGCCGAAGTCGCCACCGTCCAGCGCCTCGGGCGACGCCGCGCCGAGCGCGAAGCTGCCGGCATCGATCAGCTCGGGCTTGCGCCGCGCCGCGTACTGGCTGAAGCGGGTGACGGCCTCGCCGATGTCGGCCGCGTGCGCGGGCCCGAACGTGCGTGCCGCCCAGTCCTGCGGGTAGGCCGCCAGCGCGGCGGGCGTCATGCGGGCCGGGGCCCAGGCCATGTCGAGGAAGAAGCTGATCGGGAACTCCATCGGCTTGATGTCGCCGACATTGACGATCCACAGCGCGTCCGCGCCGCGCTCGTGCGCGAGGTTCATCTGCTGCCAGGTCTTCTCGATCTGGTTGGTGTTGAGCCACTTGTAGTTGCGCGGCCCGCCGACGTAGTCGAAGTGGTAGTAGACGCCGTAGCCGCCGGGGCGCTTGGCACCCGCGTCCGGCAAGCGGCGGATCTGGCCCCAGTTGTCGTCGGCGAACAGCAGCAGCACGTCGTCGGGCACCTTCATGCCTTTGTCGTAGTAGTCCTGCACCTCCTTGTAGAGGGCCCACATCTGCGGCGTGCGCTCGGCGGGCTGGCGGGTCACGTCGGCAATGATCCGGCGCTGGTCCTTGACGATGCCTTCGAGCAGCGCCGTCGCCGTGCCCTCGCTCATCGGCTCGTCGCCGTCGCCGCGCATGCCCAGCGTGACGAGGCTGTCGAAGGGCTTGCCATCGGGCCGGCCCATCATGCGCTGGATGCCGCCGCGCCAGAACTCGCGCAGCTTCTCGCCGTTCTTCGTGTAGTCCCAGGCACCGCCTTTGACGCGGCCCCACTCGTCATGGGCGCGCATCATGGGCTCGTGGTGCGAGGTGCCCATGACGACGCCCATCTCGTCGGCCAGGACCATGTTCTTCGGGTCGTCGGCGTTGAAGGCGCGCGGCTGCCACATCGCCGGCCAAAGGTAGTTGCCACGCAGCCGCAGGATCAGCTCGAACACGTGCGCGTAGAACGCCGAGTTGGTGCCGCCGAAGCGCGCCTGCGCCCAGGTGCTCAGCGCCGGCGCCTCGTCGTTGATGAAGATGCCGCGGTACTTGACGCCCGGCTGGTCGGCCCGCGCGCCGGCGGTGACGAAGACGTCGGCCTGCTTGGCCGTCGGCACATCGGCCCACCAGTGCCAGGGGCTGACGCCGATGCGCGCCGACAGGTCGTAGGTGCCGAACACCGCGCCGCGGCGGTCCGTGCCGACGATGACGAGAGCGCGGTCCACACCGGGGAAGGGTTGGTCGACGACGGCCTGCCTGTAGCCTTCCCACTGTCCTTTCAGATCGGCGGCCTTGAGCTTGCCCTGTTTCACCAGCGCGTCGATCGCAGCGCTGCGGCCCAGCTCACCGATGACGACCAACTCGCGCGGCGCGCCGGCGAGCTGGCCCCGCAGCGCCGCCGGCCGGCCGGACACGCGCTCCAGGTCGGCCACGAAACTGCGCCCTGCATGCTGCAGCGCCGGGTCCGCGCCGGCCTCGACGAGGACCGCGGCCGGCTGGCCGGCGCGAACCAGAGCGAAACTGCCGCCCATGTCGCGCGTGCAAACCGATGCCGGCGTGTCGCAAGCCAGCGCTGCACCCGTGAGCAGCTGGAACGCCAGCGCCCCCAACAGCTTGAACCGGGAGATGGGTCGGCTGAACGGCCTGGCGGCCTCGGGAACGATGTGCATGGTTCGAAATGGTTGCGCGATCATTCCCAGTCTAGCGGCTCGCCTCCGGACCGACGATCCTGGGGGAAACGCTGAGCAGGGCACCCCGTCACCGTCACTATGATAGCGATAACAACATTGCCACTCCTTCGTGCCGGTCCGCAAGGCGTCGGCCGCGCTTCGGCCGCAGGGCGCCCATGACCAAGAAACTCCAAGACCTGCGCAGCGCACGCTGGTTCGCGAAGGACGATTTCCGCAGCTTCGGCCACCGCAGCCGCGTGCTGCAGATGGGCTATGGCCCGGAAGACTTCATCGGCAAGCCGGTGATCGCCATCGTCAACACCTGGAGCGACGCCAACCAGTGCCACACCCATTTCAAGCAGCGGGTGGAGGACGTCAAGCGCGGCATCCTGCAGGCGGGCGGCTGGCCGCTGGAGCTGCCGGCCATCTCGCTGAGCGAAAGCATGGTCAAGCCGACCTCCATGCTTTATCGCAACTTCCTGGCGATGGAGACCGAAGAGCTGCTGCGCAGCCACCCGGTGGACGGCGCCGTGCTGATGGGCGGCTGCGACAAGACGACGCCGGGCCTGCTGATGGGCGCGCTCAGCATGGGCCTGCCCTGCATCTACCTGCCCGCCGGCCCCATGCTGCGCGGCAACTGGCGCGGCCAGGTGCTGGGCTCGGGGTCGGACGCCTTCAAGTACTGGGACGAGCGCCGCGCCGGGCGCCTCTCCGACCAGGCCTGGGCCGAAATGGAAGCCGGCATCGCGCGCAGCCACGGCACCTGCATGACCATGGGCACGGCGGCCACGATGATGGGCATCGCCGAAGCCATCGGCTTCACGCTGCCGGGCGCCAGCAGCATCCCGGCGCCGGATGCCAACCACGTGCGCATGTCGGCCGAATGCGGCCGGCGCATCGTGCAGATGGTGTGGGAGGACCTGACACCCGCGCGCATGCTCAGCGCCGGCAGCTTCGCCAACGGCATCGCCGTCGCGATGGCCATGGGCTGCAGCACCAACGCCATCATCCATCTGGTGGCCATCAGCCGCCGCGCCGGGCTGCCCGTCACGCTGGACGACTTCGACGCGGCCAGCCGCCACGTCGGCGTCATCGCCAACATCCGGCCCAGCGGCGACCGCTACCTGATGGAAGACTTCTTCTATGCCGGCGGCCTGCCGGCCATGATGAAGGTGATGGCGGCCAAGCTGGACCTGGCCGCGTTGACCGTCAACGGCCGCACCGTCGGCGAGAACATCGCAGGCGCCGAGGTCTTCAACGACGACGTCATCCGCCCGCTGGACAACCCGATCTACGCCGAGGGCGCACTCGCCGTGCTGCGTGGCAACCTGGCGCCCGACGGCGTCGTCATCAAGCCCAGCGCCGTCGCACCGCACCTGCTCAAGCACACCGGCCGCGCGCTCGTCTTCGACGATTACCCGAGCCTGAAGGCCGCCGTGGACGACGCGGACCTGGACGTGACGGGCGACGACATCCTCGTGCTGCGCAACGCCGGGCCCAAGGGCGCGGGCATGCCGGAGTGGGGCATGCTGCCCATCCCGACCAAGCTGCTCAAACAAGGCGTGACCGACATGCTGCGCCTGTCCGACGCCCGCATGAGCGGCACCAGCTACGGCGGCTGCCTGTTGCACTGCAGCCCCGAAGCCTTCGTCGGCGGGCCGCTGGCGCTGGTCAAGACCGGCGACCGCATCACCGTCGACGTGCCGGCGCGGCGCATCCACCTCGAAGTCAGCGATGAAGAGCTGGCCGCGCGCAAGGCGGCGTGGACACCACCGCCCCCACGCTATGAGCGCGGCTACGGCTGGATGTTCGGCCGCCACATCCTGCAGGCCCATGAGGGCTGCGACTTCGACTTCCTCGAAACCCAGTTCGGCGCCCCGGTGCCCGAGCCAGTGATTTACTGACATGAACCCCGATACCCGCCAAAAGCTGATGGGCGTCAGCACCGCCACGCTCTGCACCGCCCTGTTCAAGCGCGGCCTGCGCAACCAGTTCATCCAGGACGTGCGCCCGCTCAACCCCGGCCTGCCCAACATGGTCGGCCCGGCCTACACGCTGCGCTACATGCCGGCGCGCGAGGACCTGAACGCCATCGCGGTGTTCCAGGACCGCAGCCACCCGCAGCGCAAGGCCGTCGAGGAATGCCCCGCGGGCGCCGTGCTGGTCATCGACAGCCGCAAGGACGCCCGTGCCGCCTCGGCCGGCGGCATACTCGTCGCGCGGCTGATGGTGCGGGGCGTGGCCGGCGTCGTCACCGACGGGGGCTTTCGCGACAGCCCCGACATCGCCAGGTACACGATGCCCGCCTACCACTCGCGCCCGAGCGCGCCCACCAACCTGACGCTGCACCAGGCCATCGCCATCAACGAGCCCATCGGCTGCGGCGATGCGCCGGTGTTCCCCGGCGATGTGGTCGTCGGCGATGCGGAGGGCGTCGTCGTCATTCCCGCGCATCTGGCCGATGAGATTGCCGACGAGGCGGTACAGATGACCGTCTTCGAGGACTATGTGCAGGAGAAGGTCATCGGCGGCCGCAGCGTGCTCGGGCTGTACCCGCCGACCGACGCCGACGTTGCCGCCGACTTCGCCGCCTGGCGTGCCAGCAAGGGCCGCTGAAAGCATGCTGATGAAAACCCAAGGCGCCAGCGGGCAGGCGTGGCTCAAGCGCGGCAACCGCATGGCGTTGATCCGCCGCCTGCGCGTGCACCCGGGCCAGTCGCGCGTCGACCTGGCCCATGCGCTGGGCCTGACCAAGTCCACCGTCAGCGCGCTGGCGCGCGAGCTCATCGACGAGGGTTGGCTGGTGGAGCGCGAGGTCATCGCGACCGGCGACCTCGGCCGCCGCCCCACGCCGCTGTTCGTCGACCCGTCCCGGCTGCTGCTGCTGGGCACCCAGGTGGGCATCGGCCACGTGCGCGTGGTGCTGACCTCGCTGACGGGTGAGGTCCTGCAGGCCCGCAGCGCCGGCTACGACACCAGCCTGGACGTCGAGGCCTGCATCGGGGAACTGACCCGCACCATGCTGGCCGTGGCGGCCCGGTGCAGCAAGGCACAACGCATCATCGGCATCGGCGTGGGTCTGCCCGGCGGTGTGGACCAGGCCCGCGACCAACTCGTCTTCGCACCGCACGTGCATTGGCACCAGGTGCCTTTCGGCGCGCTGCTGCGCGAGGCGCTGCAGGGCACGCCACTGTCGGGCGTACCCGTTTTCATGCAGAACGACGCCGATGTCGCCGCCCTGGGCGAGACCGAGTTCAACCCTTCGCCGGTGGCCGACCCGCTGCTGCTGGTGCTCGTCGGCGAAGGCGTCGGCGCCGGCCTCGTCGTCGGCGGCCGGTTGCTGACCGGCGCGCGCGGCCTCGCCGGCGAGGTCGGCCACATGGTGCTGCAGATCGACGGCCCGCGCTGCTCCTGCGGCCGCCGCGGCTGCGCGGAGGCGCTGATCGGCAGCCGCGCCCTCCTGCAGGAGGACGGCGCCTCGCCGCCTGCACCTGCCGTGGCCAGGGCCGGGCACTACCTGGGCGTGCTGCTGCAAAACCTGGCCGTCGCCTACGACCCTGCCTGCATCGTGCTGGGTGGCGGCACGGCTGTGGCACTGGGCGATGCGCTGCTGGCGCCGGTGCGCGCGACGCTGCAGCAGTACGCGGAGGCGGCAGGCCTGCCCGAGCCGACGCTGCGCTTGTCGCGCTTCGGCGCCGATGCCATCGCGGTCGGCGCAGCTGCCCTGGCCGGCTATCGGCTGACGCAGCCCTCGCCGGACTGACCTGGGCCGGCGCCTACTGGGCCGGCGCCTCGCCGTAGCTGCGCGGCAGCAGGATGCGGAAGGTCGTGCCGACATCGATCTCGGACTGCATCTCGATGGTCGCATCGAGCAGGTCGCACAGGCGCTTGACGATGGACAGGCCCAGGCCCTCACCGGCCTGCTGCCGGACGGGGCGCAGGTCCTCCGGCGCCGAGGCCGTCTCGGCCAGGTCGACGTTGACATGCGTGACGGCGCCGGTCGCATGGTCGGCCGCCACCTGCCGGGCCTGGTCGGTCGCCTCCTCGATCGCGCCGACGAGCTGCGAGCCCGGCCCCGCATGGAAGCCCGGCCCGGTGTCCTGGATCTGCATGAACCAGCGCTCGCGGTCCCCCACCATGCAGTCGCCGCAGCTGACGGTGACGCCGCCGCTGCGCGTGTACTTGATCGCGTTGAGGATGAGGTTCTGCGCGATGCGCCGCGTCTTGATCGCATCGCCCTCCACCCGCAGCGTGAAGAGGCCTTCGAACCGCAGGTAGAGCCCGCGCTGGTGGGCGTGCGGCTGCAGGTCTTCGCACAGCGCGCACAGCAGTTCGGCGGCGTCGATGGCCACCACGCGCCGCTGTTCCAGGCCGCCCTGCAGGCGCGCCAGGCTGGTCACGTCGTTGAGCAACTGGTTCAACGAGTTCACGTTGCGGTCCAGCAGGCGCAGGAAGCTGCTGCGCATCAGGTCCGAGGCCTGCGGCAACGCGAGCCCCGCGGTGGCGGTGGCCACCACGCCGAGGCTGCCGCGCAGATCGTGGGCCGCCTGCTGCCACAGCCGCGCGCGCTCCTGCTCCAGCTCCTTCAACGACTGCAAGGCGTGTTCGAGATCGCGGATGTGGGTGCCGGCCTCGATCTGCTGCAGCTGGAAGTACTGCGACACGCTGGCGCTGATCGCCTCGCCGCACTGCTTGGCCCAGATGCGGCGTGCGTCCGCCATCACCTCGGGGGCGAGTTCGGGATGCTCCGCCGCATAGCCTTCCAGTTCCACCACCACGCATTCGTTGAGGCGCCCGAGCTCGCGCGTCACTTCGGACAGGTCGAACCCTTGCTGCCAGCGGTGCAGGCCGTGGGCCGTCGCATCACCCTGCTGCACCCCTGCGCTGTCGCTGTGGGGCGCGCCGCCGCTCAGCGCCTGTTCGAAATTCGCCAGCAACGCCGGGATGTGGTCATGCAACTGGTCCCGCGGCAATGCGGCCCCGCTGGTCAGCGACGGGTCGACCATGACCGCCGTGCGCCAGGCCTGCAGGATGGCGCCACGACGGCGCTTCAGGTGGGCGCCCAGCGCCGCATGTTCGATGGCGTGCATGGCCGCATCGTATTCCTCCGAAGGACCGGGCTTCGTGGCTCAAGGGGCGCATCGGCGGCTCAGCCGCGACGCAACCGGCATGCAGGATTCGTTCACCCTGTCGGGCCGGAGCGCTTCTTGATCCGCTCGATGCCGGCCTTGGCCAGGCCCAGCGTGCGCCTGGCCGCGTCCTCGACCTGGTCTGCCGCGGGCAGCTTCTCCTGCGCCCAGGACGCCGCCTTCTGCACCGTCTGTTGAACCTGGGTCGCGGCGGTGCTCGTGACCGCCTGCAGTTGCCCCGGCGAGGGCAGGCGCTCGCGCGTCCAATCGGCGGCGTCCTTGGCCGTGGCGCCGATGTGCACGGCTGCCTTGCCCGCCCCCGACCGGGTGGCCGTCCAGGCCTTGGCCAGCGGGCCGTCCGGCTCCTCCAGCAACCGCGCCAGGCTGGCGGCCAGTGCGGCCTCCTCGGCCTCGGACAGCGGCCCGCCTGCCTCCAACAGCCGGCGCAGGAACTCGCCGAGATCGCCGGCAATGGCCTTGTGGTTGCAGTCCGGGTTGGCATGCAGGAAGGCCGACAGCTCGGCCGCCATCTCCTCGACCGAGCCCTGCATGACGCCCGGCTCGATCTGCGCGATGGCCTGCGTGACGAAGCCGTCGTCGAGGCCCCAGTCGTCCACCAGGTGCTGCACCAGCGCCTGCCGCTCGACCGGCTCGATGGCGCCATCCACGGCAGCCAGCCGCAGCGCCAGCGGCGCGATGAGGTCGAACAGCGCCAGGCCCAGCGTGTCCAGCGGCGTGTTCAGGAACTTGGGGATCTCGATGACGCGCGAGCCCTTGGTGTCACCCAGCCAACGGTAGAGCCCGTAGCAGGCGCCGCCCGAGGCGACGGCCGCCAGAGCCACCCAGCCGATGGGCGTGGTGGCGGCGCCGATGCCCAGCACGCCCGACTTGACGACGGCCGCGCCCGCGCCCGCGGCGCCCAGCACGTCCCAGACCTCGCGGGTGCGGTTGATCATGCGCAGCGAGGCGTAGGCGTTCTCGCCGATGGCGAGCTTGGCCTTGAAGCGCAAAGGTTCGGCGACGACCTGCGTCACGCCTTCGAGCGCGGCGCCGGATTCGGCTGGATTCACTGGAGGTTGCTGGGTGCTCATGGCGCCCAAGCATAGAACCCTCAGGTGACCGGCGCCGGGTTGAACAGCACCAGGCTGTTGTGCAGCTTCCAGTGCTCGGCCCAGGTCTTCTTGCGACCACTCGCCACGTCCAACAGCAGGCGGAACATCTCCCAGCCGGTCTCTTCGATCGTCGCCTCGCCGTCGGCGATGCGGCCGGCGTTGACGTCCATCAGGTCATGCCAGCGGCGCGCGAGGTCGGTGCGCGTCGCGACCTTGACGACCGGGCATTCGGCCAGGCCGTAGGGCGTGCCGCGGCCGGTGGTGAAGATGTGCAGGTTCATGCCGGCGGCCAGCTGCAGCGTGCCGCAGATGAAGTCGCTGGCCGGCGTGGCGGCGTAGACGAGGCCGCGCTGGTCCTGGCGCAGCTTCTCGCCCGGCGACAGCACATGCGAGATGGCCGAGCTGCCGCTCTTGATGATGGAGCCCATCGCCTTCTCGGCGATATTGCTCAGGCCGCCGGCCTTGTTGCCGGGCGTCGTGTTGGCCGAGCGGTCGACGCGGCCACGGTCCAGGTAGCGGTCGTACCAGCCCAGCTCTCGGATGATGGCGTCGGCCACGTCCGGCGTTGCGGCGCGGCTGGTGAGCTGCTCGACGGCGTCGCGCACCTCGGTGTTCTCGCTGAACATGATGGTGGCGCCGGCGCGCACCAGCAGGTCGGCGCAGAAGCCCACGGCCGGGTTGGCCGTCACGCCGGAGAAGGCGTCGCTGCCGCCGCACTGCACGCCCACCACCAGCTCGCTGGCGGGCACGGTTTCGCGGCGGCGCGCGTTCAGGCGTTCGAGGTGCGGCTTCGCGCTGCTGACGATGTCGTCCAGCATGGACATGAAGCCGACGTGCTGGTCGTCCTGCAGGCAGATGGTCTCGGGGCCGCTCGCGGGGTCGCGTTCATCGGTGATGGGAAAGGAGCCCGGCGGCAGCAGGCGCGCGGGCTGCAGCTTTTCGCAGCCCAGGCTGACGACCATGACCTCGCCGCCGAAGTTGGGGTTCAGCGAGATGTTCTTCAGCGTGCGGATGGGGATGACCGCATCCGGCGCGTCGATGGCCACGCCGCAGCCGTAGCTGTGCTCCAGGCCGATGACGTCGTCGACGTTGGGGAACTGCGGCAGCAGCTCGGCCTTGATGCGCGCCACGGCCTGCGCGACGACGCCGGCCACGCACTGCACCGTCGTCGTGATGGCCAGGATGTTGCGCGTGCCGACCGAGCCGTCCTTGTTGCGGTAGCCCTCAAAGGTGTAGCCCTCCAGCGGCTCGGCCGTGGGCGGCTTCACGGTGGCGATGGGAAGGCCTTCGAGTGCGCGGGCGGCGGGCATCTGCAGCAGGCGCTCATGCACCCAGCTGCCGGCGGGGATGGCTTTGAGCGCATAGCCGATGGGCACGGCATAGCGCAGCACCACCTCACCCTCGGCGATGTCGCGCAGCGCGACCTTGTGGCCTTGCGGCACCTTCTCACGCAGCACCAGGCCGGCGCCGGGCACGCCATCCGGCAGCCGCGTGCCCTCGGGCAGGCCGCCGTCGTTGGCGACGATGGCGACGTTGTCCTCCGCGCGCATGCGCAGCGTCAGGGGCGGGCGGGGGGAAACAGCAGTCATTGGGAAGCCGAGGCGGAGCTACAGTTGATGTTGTACGTCGTCTAGTTGTCGTACAACATGCGTCACTTTAGACGGCGCGACCGTTTCAAAACCCCGGGAAAACCCGCGAATGCACGCCCCTCTTTTGCCGTCGGCCCGCCGCCGGCCCCGCACGCTGGCCCTCGAACTGGTCGATTCGCTCGGAGACCGCATCCGGGCCGGCGAACTGCAGCCGGGCGACAAGCTGCCCACCGAGGCAGCCATCATGGGCGAGTTCGACGTCAGCCGCACCGTCGTGCGGGAGGCCATCTCCAAGCTGCAGGCGGCCGGTCTGGTGGAGACCCGGCACGGCATCGGCACCTTCGTCCTTGGCCCCGGCGACGGACCGTCCTTCAAGATCTCGCCGGAACAGTTCAGCACGCTGCAGGACGTCATCGCCGTGCTGGAACTGCGCATCGGCCTGGAGACAGAGGCGGCTGGCCTGGCCGCCCAACGGCGCAGCGAGGCCAATCTGCTGGAGATGCGCAGCGCGCTGGACGCCGTCATCGCCGCCGTCGAGGCGGGCCAAGATTCCGTCGTGGCGGACTTCCAGTTCCACCTGGAGATCGCCCGGGCGACGCAGAACAGCCACTTCGCCGAGTTGATGTCCACGCTGGGCAGCCAGATCATTCCGCGCGCGCGGCTGGAGCCGACGGCTGACATCGGCCCCGCGCGGGCACCCGCAGGGGCTCCGCTCCCCCCCGGCGGCACGGTGCAAAGCGCGAAGGGTGCGGACCTCAGTGCCGAGCGCCTGGCCTATATGCGCCGCGTCAATGCGGAGCATGAAAGCATCTTCGACGCGATCGCCAGCCAGGATGCCGAGTCGGCCCGCGCCGCCATGCGCACCCACCTCAGCAACAGCCGCGAGCGCCGCCGGCGCGCACAGGCGCAGCCCGCCTGACAGGCCCACCCTTCAGCGGCCGGTACCGGGGCGAAAGAGAAAGATCGCCTCGATGGGCTGGCCGAACAACGCAGCGATGGCGAAAGCCAGCGCCAGGCTGGGCTCGTAGCGCTCGGTCTCGATCGCATTCACCGATTGCCGGGACACGCCCAGGCGCGTCGCCAGTTCGCCCTGCGTCCAGCCGCGTTCGGCGCGCAATTCGGGAAGGCGGTTCTTCATCGCGCCTGCAGGACCAGCCACAACATCTGGGCGTTGAAGACGCTCCAGCCCACGACGTGGACCCACATCATGCTCAGCTTGGGCAGGCCCACCAGCTCGAGCAGGAAATAGACCAGGCACAGCAGCGCAACGACGCAAGCGGTGAAGGTGGCTGCCTGCAAGGTTCTCAGCCGGATGTACTCGTCGCACGATCGGTACAACCAGTAGCAGACAGCGAAGACGAGCACACCCGGCATGACCGGCGTCAGGATGAGCGCGGTGCGGACGCTTCCGTCGGGCAGGACGAAATAGGCCCAGACGGCCATCGCCAAAGCGCACCAATACGCCCACTGGCTCCAAAAGATCGCGCTGAGGGCGGATCGGCTGAATCGGGTCAAAGACATTCCTGATCCTGGGATGTAAAGCATGCTTGACTATGGCGGCGCGCCGGATGAGCTGTCAAGCATGCTTTACAAGCAGGGAGGCTTCTAGGTATTCGCCCTAGGCTTGCTCAGGGCCCATGCCAGTTGTACGATGACATACAACAACGACGTCTGGCGTTGCATCCACCCGTCCTTCCATCCATCCCCGGAGACCAGCCCATGTCGCCCCAAGAACTCAAAGCCGTCCTGCAAGCCGGCCTCCTGTCCTTCCCGCTGACCGATTTCGACGCGCAGCTGAATTTCGCGCCCAAGGCCTATGCCGACCGGCTGGAATGGCTGCAGCCCTATGGCGCGTCGGCGCTGTTCGCGGCCGGCGGCACGGGCGAGTTCTTCTCGCTGGAACCGGGCGAGTACACCGACATCATCAAGGTCGCGCTGGACACCTGCCGGGGCCGCACACCCATCCTGGCCGGCGCCGGTGGCGGCACCCGGGTGGCCATCCAGTACGCGCAGGAGGCCGAAGCGCTGGGCGCGCAAGGCGTGCTGCTGCTGCCGCACTACCTGACCGAAGCCAGCCAGCAAGGCCTGATCGACCACGTCGAGGCCGTTTGCAAGAGCGTCAAGTTCGGCGTCGTCGTCTACAACCGCGGCGCCTGCAAGCTGACGCCGCAGTCGCTGCAGATCCTGGCCGACCGCTGCCCCAACCTGATCGGCTTCAAGGACGGCCTGGGCGACATCGAGAAGTTCGTGGCCATCCGCCAGACGCTGGGCGAGCGCTTCGCCTACCTCGGCGGCCTGCCGACGGCCGAGGTCTTCGCCGGCGCCTACAAGGCGATGGGCTGCCCGGTCTATTCGTCCGCCGTCTTCAATTTCATCCCCAAGACGGCGATGGCGTTCTACAACGCGCACGCCGCCGGTGACACCGCCACCTGCGACGCGCTGATCCGCGACTTCTTCCTGCCCTACCTTGCCATCCGCAACAAGGGCGAGGGCTATGCCGTGTCCATCGTGAAGGCCGGCGCGACGCTGATCGGCCACGGCGCCGGTCCCGTGCGCCCGCCGTTGTCCGACCTGCTCCCCGCAGAAGTCGACCAGCTCGGCGCGCTGATCGCCAAGCTCGGCCCGCAATAACGCCCCCCGTCACGACCACCCCTGGAGACAACGATGAAGCGACTGCTGACGTCCGTGCTGCTGAGCCTTGGTGCCCTTTCCTTCACGGGCGCCGCCCTGGCGCAGGCTTGGCCGGCCAAGCCCGTGACCCTGCTCGTGCCCTTCCCGCCTGGCGGCTCCAGCGACTGGATCGCCCGGCTCCTCGGCACCAAGCTGCAGGAAAAGCTCGGCGGCAACTTCGTCGTGGACAACCGCGGCGGCGCTGGCGGAACGATCGGCACCGCGACGGTCAAGCGCGCGCCAGCCGACGGCTACACCCTGCTCGTCACGTCGCTCGGCCCCCTCGTGATCGGCCCGCACCTACTTAAGAACGTGGGCTACGACCCGACCAAGGATCTCGACTTCATCAGCGTCGCCGTGCAGGCGCCCAACGTGCTGGTCGTGCCGGCCGCGTCGCCGCACAAGACGCTCGCCGACGTGCTGGCCTTCCTGAAGGCCAACCCCGAGAAGATGAGCTTCGCCTCCTCCGGCAACGGCTCCAGCGACCACATCACCGCCGAGATGTTCTGGCAGCAAACCGGCACGAGCGGCCTGCACATCCCCTACAAGGGCGGCGGCGCGGTCATGACCGACCTGCTGGGCAACCAGGTGGACTCGAGCTTCATGAACATCAACACCGCCTTGCCGCAGATCAAGGCCGGCAAGCTGCGCGCCCTCGTCATCACCAGCACCAAGCGCTCGCCCGTGCTGCCCGACGTGCCGACGACGGAGGAAGCCGGCATCAAGGGTCTGCAGGTGTACTCCTGGCAGGCGGTGGCCGCACCCAAGGGCTTGCCGGCGGACATCAAGACCAAGTTGCACGGCGCCGTCGTCGCCGCGCTGAACGCGCCGGACGTGAAACCGAAGCTGCTGGAGCAGGGCTTCGAGATCGTCGCCAACACGCCCGAGCAGTTCACCGCCTTCCAGGCCTCGGAGTTCGCCCGCTGGAAGAAGGTCATCGAGGACCGCAAGATCACGGCAGATTGAGCCCATGAGCGCCACCCCCGTCATCAAGGAGCTGCGCGTCGTGCCCGTCGCCGGGCGCGACAGCATGCTGCTCAACCTCAGCGGCGCGCATGCGCCCTTCTTCACGCGCAACCTGCTGATCCTCACCGACAGCGCCGGCCACACCGGCGTGGGCGAGGTGCCCGGCGGCGAGAAGATCCGCCAGACGCTGGAGGACGCGCGCGCCTTGGTCGTCGGCCAGCCCATCGGCGCCTACAAGGGCCTGCTGCAGGCCGTGCAGAAGACCTTCGCCGACCGTGACGCCGGCGGCCGCGGCCTGCAGACCTTCGACCTGCGCACGACCATCCATGCCGTCACGGCCATCGAGTCGGCGCTGCTGGACCTGCTGGGCCAGCATCTGGAGGTGCCCGTGTGCGCGCTGCTCGGCGAAGGCCAGCAGCGCAGCCACGTGCCCATGCTGGGCTACCTGTTCTACGTCGGCGACCGCCGCAAGAGCGACCTGCCGTATGACACCCAGCCCGATGCCGCCGACCCCTGGCTGCGCCTGCGCCATGAAGAGGCCATGACGCCCGAGGCCATCGTCAAGCTGGCCGAGGCGGCCCAGGCCCGCTACGGCTTCCAGGACTTCAAGCTCAAGGGCGGCGTGCTGCGCGGCGAGGAGGAAGTCGAGGCCGTCAAGGCCCTGAAGGCGCGCTTCCCCCAGGCGCGCATCACGCTGGACCCCAACGGCGGCTGGCTGCTGCAGGACGCGATCCGCCTGATGCGCGACATGCACGGCGTGCTGGCCTATGCCGAGGACCCCTGCGGCGCCGAGGGCGGCTTCTCGGGCCGCGAGGTGATGGCCGAGTTCCGCCGCGCCACCGGCCTGCCCACGGCCACCAACATGGTCGCCACCGACTGGCGCCAGCTGGTGCATTCGCTGTCGCTGCAATCGGTGGACATCCCGCTGGCCGACCCGCACTTCTGGACCATGGCGGGCGCCGTTCGCGTCGGCCAGACCTGCCGCGACTTCGGCCTGACCTGGGGCTCGCATTCCAACAACCACTTCGACGTCTCGCTGGCCATGTTCACCCATGCCGCGGCCGCCGTGCCGGGCCGGGTCACCGCGATCGACACGCACTGGATCTGGCAGGACGGCCAGCAGCTGACCGCCAACCCGCTGCAGATCGTCGGCGGCGAGGTGGCCGTGCCCACCCAGCCGGGCCTGGGCGTGACGCTGGACATGGCGGCCGTCGAGGCCGCGCACCAGCTGTACCTGCAGCATGGCCTGGGCAGCCGCGACGACGCGATCGCGATGCAATACCTGGTGCCGAACTGGACCTTCGACAACAAGCGGCCCTGCATGGTGCGCTGAACCTGCGCCGGCCCCGAGGTCGGCGCTCCACGGAGAGACCTTCCCATGACCAAACTCCCCCGCCTCGGCCTGATCCTGCTGTCCAGCCTGACCCTGGCTACCGCGGCTACGGCGGCGCCGGCGTCTCCCGCCTGGCCTACCGGGCCCATCAAGCTGGTCGTGCCCTATCCGCCGGGCGGTTCGTCGGACATCATCGCCCGCGCCATCAGCACCCAACTGGGCGCGGCGCTGAAGCAGAACGTCATCGTCGACAACCGCCCGGGCGCCAGCGGCAACATGGGCGCGGACGCCGTCGCCAAGTCCACCGACGGCCACACCCTGCTGCTGTGCGACGTCGGCGCGCTGGCCATCGCCCCCTCGGTCTACACCAAGCTGCCCTTCGACCCGTCCAAGGACCTGCGCGGCGTGACCATGCTGGCCTATTCGCCCCACCTGCTGGTGGTCCATCCCGGCGTGCCGGCGAACAACCTTGGCGAACTGGTGGCGCTGTCCAAGACCCGGTCGTTGAACTTCGCCGTCACGGCGCTGGGCAGCGCGCCCCACCTGGCCGGGGTCGCTGTCGAGCAGGCCACCGGCGCGAAGTGGACCTACATCCCCTACAAGGGCGGCGCGCAGTCGGTGGCCGACACGATTGCCGGCCAGACCGAGGTCACGATGAACGGCATGCTGGCCACCCTGCCTCATGTGCAGTCCGGCAAGCTCAAGGTGCTGGCGGTGTCCAAGGGCACGCGTGTGCCGCTGCTGGCCAACGTGCCCACCGTCGCCGAGCAGGGCATCAAGGGCTTCGAGTCCGGCACCTGGCAGGGCGTGCTGGCGCCGGCCAGCATGCCACCGGCCGCGCTGGCCAAGCTCAACGCCGTGCTGACCGAGGTCATTCGTTCGCCCGAGGTGCGCGAGCGCCTGGTCTCGCAGGGCGCCGAGGTCCGTACCATGACTACGGCTGAGTTCGCCAGCTTCTTCGACGCCGAGCGCAAGCGCTGGGCCCAGGTGGTCGCCAAGGGCGGCGTCAAGCTCGATTGAAGTGAACGTGCGCCCCTCGCCCGGTCTTGCGCCGCTGGACGCGGGCCAGCCCAGTCGGTCCCCCGGGGGGACGGCGATGCTCGCGGGGCGTACCCCGCTCGCACATCGCCAGACGGGCCGGCTTGGGAGCGGCCCGGCGCTCGCCCCGAAATGCGTCCGTTAGCCCAGTCGGCGGCGTCCGCACTGCCTTTCCTTTTCTTCATCGCGGAGTCCCCATGAAACCGAACTACATCGCCGGCGCCTGGACCGAAGGCCCTCACGTCTCCCGCAACATCAACCCCTCCGACACCCGCGACCTGATCGGCGAGTACGCGCAGGCCGACGCCGCCCAGGCCGACCTGGCCATCGCGGCGGCCACGGCCGCCTTCCCGGCCTGGAGCCTGTCCACGCCGCAGCAGCGCTTTGACATCCTGGACGCCGTCGGCACCGAGATCCTGGCCCGCCGCGCCGAGCTGGGCGACCTCCTCGCCCGCGAGGAAGGCAAGACGCTGCCCGAGGCCATCGGCGAGGTCCAGCGCGCCGGCAACATCTTCAAGTTCTTCGCCGGCGAGGCGCTGCGCCCGGGCGGCGAGACGATGCCGTCCGTGCGCCCCGGCGTCGGCGTCGAGATCACGCGTGAAGCCGTCGGCGTCGTGGGCCTCATCACGCCGTGGAACTTCCCCATCGCCATTCCCGCCTGGAAGATCGCGCCGGCGCTGGCCTGGGGCAACTGCGTCGTCTTCAAGCCGGCCGACCTCGTGCCCGGCTCGGCCTGGGCACTGGCCGAGATCCTGTCGCGCAGCGGCCTGCCGGCCGGCGTGTTCAACCTCGTCATGGGCCGCGGCTCGGTGGTCGGCGAGAAGCTGCTGAACGACCCACGCGTGGCGGCCATCAGCTTCACCGGCTCGGTCGCCACCGGCCAGAAGGTGGCCGCCGCCTGTGTCGCCCGCATGGCCAAGTTCCAGCTCGAGATGGGCGGCAAGAACCCCATGATCGTGCTGGACGACGCCGACCTCGGCGTGGCCGTCAACGCTGCCGTCAACAGCGGCTTCTTCTCCACCGGCCAGCGCTGCACCGCCTCGTCGCGCTTGATCGTGACGGAAGGCATCCATGACCGCTTCATCGCCGCCATGGTCGAGAAGATGAAGGGCCTGAAAGTGGACGACGCCCGCAAGGCCGGCACCGACATCGGCCCGGTGGTGGATGCCAGCCAGCTCGGCCAGGACACCGACTACATCGGCATCGCCAAGACCGAGGGCGGCAAGCTGGCCCACGGCGGCGAGCGCATCGAGACCAACGCCGACGGCGCGCCGGGCTTCTACCTGACACCGGCGCTGATCACCGACACGACCCCCGCCATGCGCATCAATCGCGAAGAGGTGTTCGGCCCGGTCGTCAGCGTCATCCGCGCGCGGGATTACGAAGAGGCGCTCGCCTTGTCCAACGACACACCGTTCGGCCTGGCCGCGGGCATCGCGACGACTTCGCTGAAGCACGCGACGCACTTCAAGCGCCACGCGCAGGCCGGCATGGTGATGGTCAACCTGCCGACCGCGGGCGTGGACTACCACGTGCCCTTCGGCGGCCGCAAGGGCAGCAGCTACGGCCCGCGCGAGCAGGGCCGCTACGCCGCCGAGTTCTACACGACCGTGAAGACGGCTTACACCCAGGCCTGATCCCACCCTTTCGGCACGACCGCCCGGCAAGAGGCGGAGCTGCCGCATTGCCCGGAGACTCCCATGAGCACCACCACCGCCTCGCTGGCCCAAGCCGCCAGCGGCAGCGCCGTCCGCACGAAGAAGCGCTTCGCCATCCTGGCCATGCTCTTCATCGTCACGACGATCAACTACGCCGATCGCGCCACGCTGTCCATCGCCGGCCCCGCGTTGTCGAAGGACCTGGGCATCGACTCGGTGACGATGGGCTACATCTTTTCGGCCTTCGGTTGGTCTTACGTCATCGCGCAACTGCCTGGCGGCTGGCTGCTGGACCGTTTCGGCTCCAAGCTCGTCTACGCGGCCAGCATCTGCCTGTGGTCCGTCTTCACATTGCTGCAGGGCGGCATCAGCTTCATTGCCGCCAACGTGGGCCTGGCCGTCGTCACGCTGTTCGCGTTGCGCTTCCTCGTCGGTGCGGCGGAGGCCCCGTCCTTCCCGGCGAACGGCCGCATCGTCGCGAGCTGGTTTCCTGCGGCCGAGCGCGGGACGGCGTCGGCCATCTTCAACTCGGCCCAGTACTTCGCCACCGTGCTGTTCGCGCCGCTGATGGGCTGGATCACGCACAGCTACGGCTGGCCGGCCGTGTTCGTCGTCATGGGCCTGCTGGGCATCCTGCTGAGCGCCGTGTGGCTGAAGACCGTCTTCACGCCCCGGACCCATCCGGGCGTCAACCAGGCCGAGCTGGACCACATCGCCGCCGGCGGCGCGCTCCTGAACATGGACCAGCCCGGCACGCAGAGCCGCAGCTTCGCGCCCGCCTCGCCCAAGCTGGGCTACATCAAGCAGCTGCTCTCCAACCGCATGCTGATGGGCGTCTACGTGGGCCAGTACTGCATCACGACGCTGACCTACTTCTTCCTGACCTGGTTCCCGGTCTACCTCGTCAAGGAGCGCGGCATGTCCATCCTCAGCGCCGGCTTCGTCGCGGCGCTGCCGGCCATCTGCGGCTTTGCCGGCGGCGTGCTGGGCGGGCTGATCTCCGACGGCCTGCTGCGCCGCGGAAAAAGCCTCACCTTCGCCCGCAAGACGCCCATCGTCGTGGGCATGCTGCTGAGCACCAGCATGATCCTGTGCAACTATGTCGACAGCTCGGCCGTCGTCGTCGCCATCATGTCGCTGGCCTTCTTCGGCAAGGGCCTGGGCGCGCTCGGATGGGCTGTCGTGTCGGACACCTCGCCCAAGGAGATCTCCGGCCTCTCCGGCGCGCTGTTCAACACCTTCGGCAACACGGCCGGCATCACGACGCCCATCGTGATCGGCTACCTGGTCAAGGGCACGGGCTCGTTCAACGCGGCGCTGGTGTTCGTCGCGGCCAACGCGCTGGTGGCCGTGTGCTGCTATCTGTTCGTCGTCGGCGACATCAAGCGCTTCGAGCTCAGGAAGGCTGCCTGATCCACTTGACGGCCCAGGCGTCGTAGGCCGCCAGCGTCTTCTGCGGCCAGTTGCCCCACCAGGCATAGCCGTTGCGCCGCTCCAGGCTGATGTCGTTGACGTCGTCGTGCAGGCTCTTGTCACGGTCGCCGAACACGGGCCTGAGCGTCGCGGGGTCGTAGTAGCGCGCCCACAGCGGGCCGGCGCCCGGCTGCACCACCAGCTTGCGCCCGTCGTCTGTCTTGACGAAGGCGCGGTCCCGCACGCCGAGGGCCTTCAGCGTCGCGACGCCGGCGCGTACCGCCTCGACGACGGCGGGTGACGGCTGGGGCAGGCCCATCAGGAAGGCCAACACCTTGGCGCTCTCGCCACTGCTCAGCGCCGGCGGCTCGTAGTTGCGCGCCGACGCGGGCGCCAGCGTCAGCGCGTCATGCTGCTGCGCCCACAGCGTGAGCTTGCCGTTCACACGGATCTGCGTTGCCAGCAGCAGTTGCACGGCCTTGGCCTCGGCGGCCGCGGCCGCCGTGCGCTGCGATGCGGGCAGGAAGCCCAGATCCGCTTCGCCCCGTCCGATGTCGCCCATCAGCTCGGCCACCTCCACCAGCGCGTTGTCGTTCAGCGTGATGGCGTCGTGGTAGCCGCCCTGCAGCGGCCACACCTGGGGCCAGCCGCCGCCCGGGAACTGCGCCGCCAGCAGGTAGGCCACGCCGCGCTGCGCCGCCTGGCGGTAGGCCTCGCCGGGCGCGCCGGGTTGCGCGGCGGCCACGCGGGCCAGGAAGCGGATCTCGGTGATGGTCGCGTCGTTGTCGATGGTGCCGACATAACTCCACTGGGCGTCTTCGGCCTTGTCGAAATCACCGGCGACGGCCGGCTTCTTGGGGCTGTTGTCGGCGACGTAGCTCTGGCCGCGCTCGCGCGGCGGCTTGTCGCGCGGCTGGTTCTTGCCCCAGCCGCCGGCCGGCGTCTGGTAGCTGAGGATGTTGCGCGCGACCTGCAGCGCGGCTTCGCTCGCGTACCAGTCGGCCGGTTTGTCCAGCGGCATGCTGGCCTCGCCGTTGCCGCCGGCCGGCGCCGCCGGCCAGGCCGCCAGGCCCTTGCGCTCCGCCGCCAGCGCGGCGCGGTCGGCGGCGCGCTGGGCAGCGGAACGGGCCAGGTAGTCCACCCACGCGGCGCGCTCGGCGGCCGGCAGGGCGGCCACGCGCTCGGCCGTCAGTGGCTCGGCCGGCGGGATGACGCCGATCTGGGCGGCAAACGCCGGCGACGACAGTACCAGCGCAAGCAGGGCGGAGCGGCTGAAGGCGGGCATGGCGGGCAGTGAAGTTGGGGATGGGCGGCAATCTACCGGCTCGCGCCGGCTGGCGCGCGGCTAACCTTGCGCCGCTCACACAGTTGACTGCTTTCATGACCCCTCGCGCCCTCGCCCTCGTGTCGACCCTGCTGGCCGGCTGCGCCGCCACCCCGCCGGGCGAACCGCCGGCCGCGCCGCCCGCCGTCGGCCTGCAGCAAGCCTGGGTCCAGGCCGTCGCCGGCCCGGGTTGGGCTGTGCGCGCCCTGACCGCCGAGGCCAGCTGCCCGACGCTGCACTGGGCCGGCGCGGCGGCGGTCATGCAGCCGCGCAGCGCACCCGGCGAGGAGCCATCACCGCCGGGCAACACCCAACCGGAACGCAGGCCCACGCAGTTCACGCTGCGCGCTTGCGAAGCGCCCTGGCCTGCCGACGCCACGAGCGTGCAGGTGGGCGCCCTCACGCTGCGGGCGCCCGCCGCCGAGCTGCGCCGCATCGTCGTCATCGGCGACACCGGCTGCCGGCTCAAGGCCAGCGACAAGGACTTCCAGGCCTGCAACGACACGTCCCGCTGGCCCTTCCCACGCGTGCTGGCCCGCGCCCTGGCGCTCAAGCCCGACCTGGTCGTCCACGTGGGCGACTACCACTACCGCGAAAGCCCCTGCCCACCCGGCCTGGCGGGCTGCGCCGGCAGCCCCTGGGGCTACGGCGACGACGCCTGGCAGGCCGACTTTTTCCAGCCGGCCCGCGCGCTGCTGGCGGCCGCGCCCTGGGTGTTCGTGCGTGGCAACCATGAGGCCTGCTCGCGCGCGGGCCAGGGCTGGCTGCGCTACCTGGACGCCGAGCCCGGCACCGCCCGCGCCTGCCAGCCCGAGGTGGCCGCCGGCAGCGTCAACGAGGGCGATTTCACCGCGCCCTTCGCCGTGCCGCTGTCGCCGCGCCGCCAGCTCATCGTCTTCGACTCCGCGGAAATCGGCAGCGGCACGCCGCCGGCCGGCTCGCCCGCCTGGGCGCGCTGGCGCCAGCAGCTCGACCGCGTCACCGAGCTGTCGCGGGAGCGCACGCAGAGCCTCTTCCTCAGCCACCATCCGAGCCTGGCCTTCAGCCCCAGCCGCAGCGGGGCGCCGGGCACGGTGCGTTCGGGGCTGACGCCGCTGCTGGAGGACGCCACGCCGGGCCGGCTCCTCCCGCCGGGCGTGCAGGCCACGCTGCACGGCCATCTGCACATCCACCAGGTGCTGGGCTTCGCCACCAACCAGCCCGCCAGCCTCGTCATCGGCAACGGCGGCTCGGCCGCCTCCGGCCGCCTCAATGCTGCGGCGGCATTGCGGGCCGAGCCGCTGCCGGGCGTGCAGCTGGAGACCTTCCAGAGCCACAGCGAGTTCGGCTTCTCGCTGCTGACCGCCACCCCGCTGGGCTGGCAGCTGCAGGCGTTCAACACACTGGGCCAGCCGCTGGCCACCTGCACGCTGGCGGGCCAGCGGCTGCGTTGCTGACGGGCGCACTTCGTTACGCATGACTTCCGACAGGTAACGCCCGCGCATTCCATCACTGCAAGGCCAAATTGAAGGGTTTCAGTCGGGTAAATCGACGGGTCCGCCAGAGCCCCGGGGCTACACTGGATGCACCTGTCAAGCGGTTTCGACAGGAGTCACGTTGATCAAAGGACTCGCCCTGATGAGCTCCAAATTGAAAGTTGCCGGTTGGGTCGCCCTCGGGGCCGTCGCAGGTGCGCTCACCACGATGCAACTGCAGGCCAATGCACGCAGCAGCCTCTCGCCGCTGCCGCTGGACGAAATGCAGCAGCTCGCTGCGGTCTTCGGGCTGGTCAAGGCCGAGTACGTCGAGCAGGTCGACGAGAAGAAGCTCATCAACGACGCGATCGGCGGCATGGTGTCCGGGCTGGACCCGCATTCCCAGTTCTTCGACAAGAAGACCTTCAAGGAATTCCGTGAAGGCACCAGTGGCAAGTTCGTCGGCGTCGGCATCGAGATCGGCATGGAAGACGGCTTGGTCAAGATCGTCTCGCCCATCGAAGGCTCACCCGCCTTCCGCGCCGGCCTCAAGAGCGGCGACCTGATCAGCCGCATCGACGACACCGCCGTGCGCGGCCTGTCGATCGACCAGGCGGTGAAGAAGATGCGCGGCGACCCGGCCACCAAGGTGTCGCTGACGATCTACCGCAAGGCCGAGAACCGCACTTTCCCGATCACCATCGTGCGCGAGGAAATCAAGATCCAGAGCGTGCGCGGCAAGGTCATGGAGCCCGGCTATGCCTGGCTGCGCGTCAGCCAGTTCCAGGACCGCACCATCGAAGACTTCGCCAGGAAGCTCGAAGAGATCTACAAGCAGGAACCCCACCTGAAGGGCCTGGTGCTGGACCTGCGCAATGACCCGGGCGGCCTGCTCGAAGGCGCTGTCGCGCTGTCGGCGGCCTTCCTGCCCAAGGGCGTCGAGGTGGTGTCGACCAACGGCCAGATCGCCGAGTCCAAGGCCAGCTACAAGGCTGACCCCGACGACTACCGCCGCCGCGGTGGTGACGACCCGCTCAAGCGCCTGCCCGCTGCGCTCAAGACCGTGCCGATGGTGGTGCTGGTCAACGAGGGCTCGGCCAGCGCCAGTGAGATCGTCGCCGGCGCACTGCAGGATCACAAGCGCGCGACCGTCATGGGCGCCCAGACCTTCGGCAAGGGCTCGGTGCAGACCGTGCGCCAGCTGGGTCCGGAGACCGCGCTGAAGATCACCACGGCACGCTACTACACGCCGGCCGGCCGCTCCATCCAGGCCAAGGGCATCGTGCCCGACGTCATGCTGGACGAAACCGCCGAGGGCAACGTCTTCGCCGCGCTGCGCATGCGTGAGGCCGACCTGGAGAAGCACCTCAACAACGGCCCCGAGGACAATGAAGCCCGCCAGAAGGCCCGTGAGGAAGCCCGCGCCAAGCTGGAGGCCGAGTACGCCAAGCGCGCCGAGCCGCCCAAGCCCCTGCCCGAGTTCGGCTCGGCCGAGGACTTCCCGCTCGTCCAGGCGCTGAACAAGCTCAAGGGCCAGCCGGTTGTCGCGTCCAAGGCGCCGCTGGAGCGCAAGGCCGAAGCCAAGACCACCGAATAAATCGAAGTAGCACACCTGTTTCAAGCACACGGGCCTCGCAAGAGGCCCGATTTTTTTGCCTGGCCGATACCGGCGTCGAGCGGTCAGCGGCGTCGCGCAATGGCCCAGGCACCCAGCGCCGCCACCGCCCCCAGCGCTGGCACGGCCCGCCAACCGAACGCCGCCAGCAGCGTCGAGCCCAGCGCCGCGCCGCCGGCCATGCCGACGAACATGACGCTCACCAGCACCGCGTTCAGCCGGCTGCGCGCGCCGGCATCCAGCCCGTAGACCACGCTCTGGTGCGACACCAGCGCGGCCTGCACGCCGAGGTCGAAGACCACCGCCACACCGACCAGCAGCCACAGCGACGCCGGCGCCACCGCCTGCACCGCGAAGGCGACGAACACCAGCAGCGCGCCGGCGCGGATCACCGCCTGCGGGCCGCGCCGGTCGGCCAGGCCACCGGCCAGCGGCGCGATCAAGGCCCCGGCCGCGCCGGCCAGGCCGAAGGCGCCGGCCACCGCGCTGCCCTGGCCGAACTCCGGCCCCGCCAGCACCAGTGCCAGCGTCGACCAGAAGGCGCTGAAGGCGACGCTGAGCAGCCCCTGCGCCAGCGCCGCCCGCCGCAGCGGCGCGTGCTTCACCCACAGCCCGGCCATGGAGGCCAGCAGCGAGCCGTAGCCCGCCTGCGTGGCCGGCACGAAGCGCGGCAGGCCGTGCCACAGCAGCGGCATCAGCAGCGCGACGGCGACCGCCGCGGCCGCATAGACCGCCCGCCAACCGGCCAGCGCCGCCAGCGAACCGCTGGCCACGCGTGACAGCAGGATGCCCAGCAGCAGGCCGGTCATGACCTGGCCGACGCGCTTGCCGCGTTCGGCCTCCGGTGCCAGCGTCGCGGCGGCGGGCACCAGATCCTGCGCCAAGGTGGCCATCAGGCCGATGGCCACGCTGGCGATGCACAGGGCCGCGAAGCCGGGCGCCAGCGCCGCGAACGCGAGCGCTGCCACCAGCCCCGCGGCCTTGATGGCAATGATGCGACGGCGGTCGAAGCGGTCGCCCAGCGGCGACAGCAGCAGGATGGCTGCGGCATAGCCGAGCTGCGTCAAGGTGGGCAGCAAGCCGATCGCGGCGCTGCCCACGCCGAACTGATCGGACAGCAGGCCGAGCAGCGGCTGGACGTAGTAGATGGATGCGACGGCGAGGCCGGTGGCTGTCGCGAGCAACAGCGTCAGCGCCGGGCTGAGGGTGGTGGCAGGGGGCTGGGAGTGCATCGGCGCGAGTGTCGCGAGCACGGGCAACCCTTGCCTGGCGCGGGCTTAGTGTCCGAAGGGCGCCGGCGCTATCCTGCCGCCATGACCGACGACGACCTGCTGCGCTACTCCCGCCACATCTTGCTCGACGCGATCGGCATCGAGGGCCAGCAGCGCCTGCTCGACGCCAAGGCGCTCATCGTCGGCTCGGGCGGCCTGGGCTCGCCGGTGGCGCTGTATCTCGCATCCAGTGGCGTCGGCCGCATCACGCTCGTCGACCACGACGCCGTGTCGCTGACCAACCTGCAGCGCCAGATTGCCCACGACATGAGCAGCCTCGACCAGCCCAAGGTCGAGTCGGCCGCCGCGCGCATGGCCGCCCTCAATCCCGGCGTGCAGGTGCGCGCGCTCAACGCGAAGGCGGACGCGGCCCTGCTGAACGCGGAGGTGCCGCGCGTCGACGTCGTCATCGACTGCACCGACAACTTCGCGACCCGCCATCTCGTCAACGCGGCCTGCGTGCGGCATGCCCGGCCACTGGTGTCCGGCGCGGCCATCGGGTTCGACGGCCAGATCAGCGTCTATGACAGCCGCTCGCGGGAGCAGCCCTGCTATGCCTGCCTGTTCCCGCCCGAGTCGGGCTTCGAGGACGTGGCCTGCGCCACCATGGGCGTGTTCGCGCCGATGGTGGGCATCATCGGCAGCATGCAGGCCGCCGAGGCGCTGAAGCTGCTGGCCGGCGTGGGCGAGCCGCTTGCCGGGCGGTTGCTGATGCTGGACGGCCGGCGCATGCAGTGGAGCGAGATCGCGATGCAGCGCGATCCGCAATGCGCCGTCTGCTCTGGATGAAATCCCGCGGGGCCGCGGCAACGCGGCACAAAATCCGGCGTTGACCTGCCCACAATCGCCCCTCTCATGAAGCCCACCGACGTCCCGACGCGCAACTTCCCGACCGCCAAGGAAGAGTGCCGCAACCTGCCGCCCCACCCCGAGTACGACGGCCCCGGCAGCGCCTACGAACTGGCCTTCAAGGACGAGAGCTTCCTGCTGCGCCAGGACATGCGTCACGTGCGCATGCAGCTGGAGCTGATGAAGCCCGAGCTGATGCTCAACGAGCAGGGGGTCAAGTCCACCATCGTCATCTTCGGCAGCGCGCGCATCCTGTCGGCCGACGCCGCGCATGACCTGATGGCCGCGGCCGAGGCCAGCGGCGACGAGGCCGCGCTGCGCATCGCGCGCAGCAAACTGCAGATGAGCCGCTATTACGAAGAGGCCCGCCGCTTCGCGCAGATCGCGACGACCGGATGCGCCGAGCGCGGCCGCCCCGTCGTCGTCGCCACCGGGGGCGGCCCCGGCATCATGGAGGCCGGCAACCGCGGCGCCTACGAGGTGGGCGGCAAGAGCGTCGGGCTGAACATCGTGCTGCCGCACGAGCAGTACCCCAACCCGTACATCACGCCGGAGCTGTGCTTCCGCTTCCACTACTTCGGCCTGCGCAAGATGCATTTCCTGATGCGCGCGGTGGCCCTGGTGTGCTTCCCCGGCGGCTTCGGCACGCTGGACGAACTGTTCGAGACGCTGACGCTGATCCAGACCCGCAAGAGCCGCCGCCGCCCCATCCTGCTGTTCGGGCGCGAGTTCTGGAGCAAGCTGCTCAACATCGAGCTGCTGCTCGAAACCGGCATGATCAGCCCGGGCGACGAGAAGCTCTTCCATTACGTCGAGACCGCCGAGGAAGCTTGGAGCGTGCTCGAGGCCGAACCCGAACTCTCCAGCGTGACTGCCCCATGACCAAACTACGCAATGTCTCCCTGATCGGCGCGCCGACCGACGTCGGCGCCGGCGTGCGCGGCGCCAGCATGGGCCCCGAGGCCATCCGCGTGGCGGGCCTGGCCGAGGCGCTGCGGGCGCGCGGCGTGGACGTCGTCGACCGCGGCAACCTGGTCGGCCCGTCCAACCCCTGGGCCCCGCCGGTGGCCGGCTACCGCCACCTCGACGAGGTCGTGGCCTGGAACCGCATCGTCCACGACGCCGTCTACCAGGAACTCAAGACCGGCCGCATGCCCATGCTGCTGGGCGGCGACCACTGCTTGGGCCTGGGCTCCATCGCCGCGGTGGCCCACCATTGCCGCGACACCGGCAAGAAGCTGCGCGTGCTGTGGCTGGACGCGCACACGGACTTCAACACCAGCGCGCTGACCCCCAGCGGCAACATCCACGGCATGCCGGTCGCGTGCCTATGCGGCTTCGGGCCGAAAGAGCTCATCGAGATCGGTGGCCATGTGCCCGCCGTGAGCCCCAAGTGGATCCGCCAGATCGGCATCCGCAGCGTCGACGAGGGCGAGCGCGCCTTCGTGCACGAGCACGACCTGGAAGTGTTCGACATGCGCTTCATCGACGAGATGGGCATGCGCCACACGATGGAGCTGGCGCTGGCGACGCTGGACGACAACACCCACCTGCACGTCAGCTTCGACGTCGACTTCCTCGACCCCGTGATGGCGCCCGGCGTCGGCACGACAGTGGGCGGCGGCCCGACCTACCGGGAGGCGCACCTGTGCATGGAAATGATCAACGACACCGGCCGGCTGGCGTCCATGGACGTGATGGAGCTGAACCCGGCACTGGACGAGCGCAACAAGACGGCGCTGGTGGCGGTCGACCTCGTTGAATCGCTGTTCGGCAAGAGCACGCTGATGCGCAAGTAGCCAGGGCCGAAGCACCTCGCGCCCGATTCATCCGCATAGTTCACGAACGCCCGCGGCCGCGCTGTCAAGACGCGGCGCACCCGCCCGAAGATGCTTCCAAAGGAAGTGTCTGCCGTGCTGCGTCGCCTGTTCACCACCCTCGTCCTGCTGTCCGGCGCGCTGTCGCAGGCGGCGCTGTCCGCCGACCTGACCGCGCAGGAAACGCGCTGGCTGCAGGGCATCTGGCCCGTCGTCAGCCACGCGCGCGAGGCGCTGGCGCTGCCGCTGGACCTCGTCGTCCAGCCGCAGGACGCACCCGGCCACGCCCCGCTGGCGCTCGGCTTCGTCGACGGCCGCTGCAAGCTGGTGCTGTCGATGCGCGGCAACCCGCAGGTCCAACGCCAGCTCGACAGCATCGACCCGGCGCTGCTCACTGCCACGCTGGAACTGATGGCCGCCCATGAGCTGGGCCACTGCCGCCGCTACCTCGACGGTGCGTGGCACGGCACGCCGGCCGGCTTCGTGGCGGCCCACGCGCCCGACAACCTGGCGCCCGACCTGCGCCAGGCTTGGCTCGCGATGCGATCCACCCGCCGCGAGGAAGGTTATGGCGACCTTGTCGGCCTGGCCTGGACGCGCGAGCGCCACCCCGAGCTCTACGCCAGGCTGCACGCCTGGCTCGTCGCCGAACGCTCGGCCGAACTCATCCCCGGCAGCCACCACGACACGCTGGACTGGCTGGCCCTGGCCAAGGACCCGGCGGCGCTGGCGGGGCGAACGATGTTCGAGGCCGCCCACGGCGCGTGGATGCGCGGGCTGAAAGACTGAAGCGTCACCTCACGCGCCGACGATCCACCCTTCGATCGGGTCCACGCCCGGCGGCCAGCTGTAGTCCGGCTGCTCGGCGGCCCAGGCGGCCTGCAGCATGGCCAGCACCGCGTCCAGGCCGTCGCCGCTCGCATCGGCCACCAGCGCGTCGCGCTGCGCGTGGCTGAGCTTCAAGCGCAATCCCAGCCGTGACCGCCCCTGCTCCAGCGCATCGACCAGCCCCAGCCGCGCGATCAGCCGCTCCGGCGTCTGCGCCGCCTTGCTGTCGCTCTTGTACGAACGCCGCCCGATCAGCTCGCGCGCCAGCAGGCCCGGATAGGCTTCCAGCGCCACGCGGCTCGGGTCGCCGGCGAGATGGCCGGGCAGATGCACGCCCGCTGCGATCAGCCGCGGCAGGCCGGCGTGCAGCATCCAGGCCACGGGCGGGTTGACCCACTTCATGCTGGTGCTGGCGCCGGCTGGCGCATCGCAGGCGCGGTGGGCGAACTTCGCGCCCACCGGCCGCGCGTCGCAGAAGGCGGCAAAGCGGTCGCGGATCTCCGCGCGGCTCAGGCTGGCGTAATGGCTCATCAACGCCGTGTAGTCGGTTGGCCAGCCCAGGTGCTCGACCAACTCGCGCGGCAGGCCGAACGGCAGGTCGAAGCCGCCGACCCAGGGCCCCGGCCGGGCCAGCCAGGCAGAGAAGGCGTCCAGGCTGTCCAGCGCTGTCAACCCAGCCAGCCGCACGACGCTGCCGTGGCGGTGACCTTCGGCGACGCGGATGGGCTTGGCACGGCGGGGCGCACTCGTGAAGTCGATCCCGAAAATGGTGCGCATCGTCATGGCCGGCATTCTGGGGCTAGGCAGAATCGCCAGCTTCCCATGTCAGACCTGCTAGACCTCCCCAGCCTGCCCGCGGACGGCCGCGGCTTCGACGCCGCCGCGTTCGACGCCGCCTTCGCCGTGCAGCGCCAGCATGCGCAGGCCGGGGCCTACGAGGCGTCCAGCGAGGCGCTGGAGCAGTTGCTGCTGACGTGCCCACCGGCCGAGCTGCGCCGTCGCGGCGAGACGCTCGCGCTGCTGGCCCACCAGTACCCGCGCGTCGGCCGGCTGACGTCGAGCGCCCGCTGCGCCACGGAGGCCCTGGCGCTGGCCGAGCGTCTGGGCGACGACAGCCTGCTGGCCGATGCGCTGACGTCGCAGTCCTTCGTCTATGGTCAGCTGCTGATGGGCCGCGAGGCGCTGGCGTCGGGCATGCGGGCGCTCGCCGCGGCGCGCCGGGCCGGCGACGCGGTTCGCGAGGCCTGGGCGCTCAATCGCGTCGGCGTGGCCTATTCAAGCCTGGAGAACCTGGCCCAAGCCTGCGCCTCGGCTGAGCAGGCGCTGGAGATCGCCGCGCGTGCGGAGGCCGCCGAAGTGCTGTTCTCCTGCCACAACAACCTGGCCTATTTCTGGCTGCGCCGCGTCGAGGAGGCCCAGGCGATCGGCGACACGGCAGCGCTGGCCGACGCGGTGGCCCACGCACGCCGCACCGCCGAGCAGGCCACCGTGCTGGCGCGCCGCTCGGCCAGCCCGTTCAAGGTGGCGGTGGCCGTCTCCAACCTCGTCAACGCGCTGCTGGCCGGCAACCGGCCCGACGAGGCCCTGCCGCTGCTCAACGAATTCGGCCACCTCGCCCACGACCACGGCTACCGCCCGCTGGCGGTGGAGGCCGATGCGCAGCGCGCCACCTTCCTGCGCCTGAAGGGCGAGCCGCTGCAGGCCGCGGCCATCCTGGAGGCCTTGCTGCATGCCGCTGTCGAGCCGCCGCCCAAGCTGCGCCGGCTGCTCATCCGGTCGCTGTACGAGACGCACAAGGCCAGCGGCCAGCACCGCGAGGCGCTCAAGTGGCTGGAGGCCCTCTTCGGCCTGGACCGCCAGATCAACCGCGACAACCTGGTGCTGCAGACCGAGGTCATCCTGATCCGCGAACAGGTCGAGCAGGCCCAGGCCCGCGCCGACAGCGCCGATGCCGACGCCCGCCGCGAGCGCGCCCGCGCGGCGCATCTGGAGAACGAACAGCAGCGCCTGCGCGAGCACGCCATGGCGCTGGACCGTGCCGCCCATGAAGACGTGCTGACCGGCCTGCACAACCGGCGCCACGCCGAGTTCGCGCTGCCGCTGCTGGTCGAGGGCGCGCGCATGGCCGGCCAGGTCATCAGCGTCGCGGCGCTGGACGTGGATCATTTCAAGAAGATCAACGACACCCACGGCCATGCGGTGGGAGACGCCGTGCTGCAGCAGCTCGCGCAACTGCTGCGCCACCGCCTGCGCAGCGCCGACCTGATGGCCCGCACAGGCGGCGAGGAGTTCATGGCGGTGCTGGTGGGCATCGCGCCGCAGCAGGCCGCCGAAATCTGCGAGCGCCTGCGCCTGGCCGTGGCCGAGCACGACTGGGCGGCCGTCACGCCGGGGCTGGGCGTGCGCATCAGCGTCGGCATCGCCGGGGGTGCGCCGCCGCTGGCGGCCGACAGCCTGCTGCACCGCGCCGACCATGCGCTCTACGCCGCCAAGCGTGGCGGCCGCAACCGCGTGCACGTGGACTGAGTCCGGGGCCGGCAGTCAGCGCGGCAGTTCGCGGGCGAGCAGCGCCACCACCCAGTCGATGAAGACACGCAGCCGCGCGCTGACATGCGGGTTGGGCCGGTAGGCCAGGTACAGCGGCATCGGCGCCAGCGTCCAGTCCTCGAACAGCGGCCGCAGCGCGCCGGCCTCCACATGCGGCCCGGCCATGTAGTGCGGCAGCCAGAGCACGCCGATGCCGGCCAGCCCGGCCGCGAGATAGGCATTGCCGTCATCCACCGACAGCAGCGCATGGCCTTGCACGTCCAGCTGTTCGTCGCCGCGCGTCATGGCATACGACAAGGGCCGGCCCGCGCGCGGGCTGCGGAAGCCGACGACACGGTGGTGGCTGCTCGCCAGCTCGCCGGGATGGGAGGGCACGCCGGCACGCGCCAGATAGGCCGGCGCCGCATAGACGCCAAGCAGCAGCTCGCCGACGCACCGCGCCACCAGCGACGGGTCGCTCAGCTCGCCACCGCGCACGACGCAGTCCACGTTCTCGCCGATCAGGTCCACCAGCCGGTCGCTGACGCCCAGCTCCAGCTGCAGCTCCGGGTAGCGCGCATGGAAACCCGGCAGCGCCGGCACCAGCACCAACCGCGCCAACGGCGTGGGCACGTCCACCCGCAGCCGGCCGCGCGGCGCGTCGGACGCACCGGACAGGCTGCTCTCCACCTCGTCCAGCTCGGCCAGCAAGCGCAGCGCCCGCGCGTAGTAGGCGGCACCGTCGGCCGTGGGCTGCACGCGGCGCGTCGTGCGGTTCAGCAGGCGCACGCGCAAGCGGCCCTCCAGCTGCTGCACGAGCTGCGTCACGCGCGCACGGCTGAGCTGCAGCACCTCGGCCGCCTTGGTGAAGCTGCCCGTCTCCACCACCCGCACGAACGCCTGCATGGCATCGAAGCGATCCATCGCGGCCCTCCTTCGGCCGGGATTGTCCAGCGACACCAAACACTGCTGTCCGCCGCGGCGCCTAGATCGGCCGGGCACCGCTGCCTAGAGTGCAGTGACCGCTTCTTCTTGGAGATTTCAATGACTCGACGCGACGTCGTCTTCCCCGCCGGGCGCCAGGCCTTGTATGAGCGCAACCGCTACTCGCCGGCCGTGCGCGCCAACGGCCTGCTGTTCGTGTCGGGCCAGGTCGGCAGCCGGCCCGACGGCTCGCCCGAGCCCGACCTGGCGGCCCAGGTGCGCCTGGCTTTCGACAACCTCAACGCGGTCCTTGCCGCCGCGGGCTGCAGCTTTGCGGACGTGCAGGACGTGACGGTCTACATCGTCGACCCCGAGGCCAACTTCGAGAAAATCTGGGCCATCGTGCCCGAGTACTGGGGCGAGGCGCCCTACCCCACGCTGACCGGCGTCGGCGTGACCTGGCTCTACGGGTTCCAGTTCGAGATCAAGGTCGTCGCCAAGCTGCCGCCGGCCGCCGAGGAGGTTTAGGCTCGCGCCTTTGCCACCTCACGAGCGGCCATGAACCCCGTCCTCATCGAAGTGCTGCGTGGCGGCACCGTCGAATCGCGCCATGCCGGCGCGCTGGCCATCGTCGATGCCTCCGGCGCCGTGCACACGGCGCTAGGCGACATCGAGCGGCCCATCTTCCCGCGCTCGGCCGTCAAGCTGCTGCAGGCGCTGCCGCTGGTGGCCAGCGGCGCGGCCGAGGCCTTCGGGCTGACCGACGAGGAGCTGGCCCTGGCCTGCGCCTCGCACAGCGGCGAGCCCGCCCATGTCGCGACCGCCGCCGGCGTGCTGGCCAAGCTGGGGCTGGACGCCGGCGCGCTGGAATGTGGCACCCAGTGGCCCAGCCGCGAACCGGTGCTGCGCGCGATGGCCGCGCGCGGCGAGGTGGCCACGCCGCTGCACAACAACTGCTCGGGCAAGCACGGCGGCTTCGTCTGCGTGGCCTGCCTGATGGCACGCAATGCCGGCGCCGAGCCGGCCGAATTCGCGCGCGGCTACGTCGCGGCCGGGCACCCCGTGATGCGTGAGGTGTCGGCGGCGCTGTCGATCGCCACCGGCGTGGACGTCGAGCAGGCGCCGCGCGGCATCGACGGCTGCTCCATCCCGACCTTCGCGCTGCCGCTGCGCTCGCTGGCGCTGGCCTTCGCACGCGCCGGCACGGGTCAGGGCCTGTCGGCGGGCCATGCGCGCGCCGCGCGCCGGCTGCGTCAAGCCGTGGCCGCGGCGCCCTTCATGGTCGGCGGTACCGACCGCTTCGACACCCGCGTCATGCAGGCGTTCGGCGAGCGGCTGTTCTGCAAGATCGGTGCGGAGGGCGTCTATTGCGCGGCTTTGCCCGAGCTGGGCCTCGGCGTGGCGCTGAAGATCGACGACGGCGCCGCCCGCGCGGCAGAGGCGGCGATGGCCGCCGTCGCGCAGCGGCTGCTGAAGAGCGAGGACGAGGTCTTGCGCGGCTACAGCCACCTCGTGCTGCGCAACTGGCGCGGCACCGAGGTTGGCGCGCTGCGGCCGGCGGCGAGCCTCGGCTCGGTCTGAAGGCGCTGACGGCTGGCGCGATCGGCGGGCCAATCTCGCGCGACGATGCTGGCGACACGGGTCTCATCGGCTCGGCAACTCGGAAGCACCATGACCCTCAACGACCCATTCTCTTCTTCCATCGTCACCATTCAGCCCCTGGGCATGCCTTGGGCTGGCGACGTTTACCGCAGGCAGTGGGGTCCCAGGTCGTGGCGAAAGGTTCGCAACTTGCGCTGCTTGGCCTTGATCTCGGCAAAGGCAGCCGGGATCGGGGTTTGCAGCATCTAGCCCCTGGGCCGCCGCTTCGGACCAGTGGGCGAGCAGCGCGCCCAGCACGTCCTGGGCGACTTCGAAGCGATGCCGCGGGTGAACGTCGTGGTCATTTCTTGCAGTGCTCGCTGGGACTCGACAGGATTGGCGTTGGGGTCAATGACCCCAACCTACCGGGCTGAGGTGACCGTCTGGTCAGCGATGAGGAATTTGTGTGGGGCATGGAGCGTTGGGGTTCGCTGCGCTCACCCCAACCTACCGGGCTGGAAGCGATGCTCACCGCGTACTGAAAGGCCTACAACCACCACATCCCGCAACGCTCGCTCGACCACCGCTCACCCGTGCAGACCCTTCAGGCTTGGCAGGTCTCCCACGCCCACTTATTCAAGCGCGCTGTATACAAACAGGCGGGTCTTGACACGAGCTGAAAGGTCGGCGACCTTCTTGCTATCCCTACTTCTTGGTGCGCATTAAGACGGAGATTCTAATGAATGAAATCGAAGGAATAGCTTGCCCCGACTGCAATTGGCGACCGGACCATTTGGATAGGTGGGAATGCGACCCCGAATGCGGAGCACTATGGAACACATTTTGGACACATGGCATCTGCCCAGGTTGCGCCAAGCACTGGCAAGAAACGCAATGCCTGCACTGCGGAAAAATATCACCTCATCCCAAGTGGTATAAGTATCGCTCAATTAATTCAGCAGATAGCAAAGCAGAAAACTCACGAGAATCTAACTGACTCCGCCAGATCTGCAAACGCATTTCTGGTTTCTCCGCGCGGGCCTCCAAGATGGCCCATGATCCGGTCCACTGCTTTCAATGGCCCCGCTTAAAGGCGCACATTGGCGGGCGCACGCTTCCTCATGGGTCTTTGGCCCATCGCCGCCAACCATATACCAAAACATCATTCCAAGATACATTAGAAAGCACAATACCACCAAAAGCCGTTTACGGTGCTTAGTCATTTTGGGCACATTTTAGGTGTATCAGGCACCCACAATTCAGTTCTTCGCGGATTAACAAGATCTTCCCAGGCATTGGGCACGCTTGGATGTCTAAACAAAGACGAAGATCCAGTTAATGTAGCGACAGTGTCAGCTTGGGCCTCATATTTCTCCATCAGACGTTCGTAGCCTCGATTCATCTGGGACTCAAATTCGAGCTGACGTTGATAGTTTCTAAGAAAAATCAGTTCCTGCCGCATCAACTGCTGCCTAAGCATTAATTGTTGCGCAGGACCTCCGACTCTGGGTTGCTTTTGAAGACCATCACTATCAAAGTTTCCAATCGGGTCCCCGCCCACATATGCGTAAGTGTTGATGCCGCCTGCCAATCCAATGGGGTCAGATTGGGTATACCTCCCAATCGTCGGATCGTAATACCGGTTCCAGTTGTACCAAAGCCCACTCTCCGCGTCCCAATACTGCCCTGGGAATCCTACGTTAAGTCCTCCGACCGTGTCGGTGGTCACCGACCGTCCGAAGGCATGGTTGGATGCCCGCCATACGACTTGCGAGGCCGCATTGGTCAGCACTTCGGGCCGCCCCAGGTGATCGTTATGGCTGGCGTAGAAGGCACCTCCACGCATGATTCCCAGCAACTGGCCGCCCAGCCATATGTAGGCGGTGCTGCCCTGCGGCCCGCGCTCGTACAGTAGTTCACCACTCGGTGCGTTGGCATAAACGGTTACGCCAGCCATGGTGCTCTTCCAGAGCCGCTGGTTGGCGGCGTTGTAGCCGTAGGTGGCCACCACGCTGCCATTGCGGGTGACTTGGCTCAACCGATCGAACGCGTCATAGGTGAGCGCTTGGGTGATGGCGCCGTTCACGTCCTGCGTCAGGTTGCCCGCAGCGTCGTAGCTGAAGCTGCGCGAGGTACCAGCGCCGCTGGCGCCCCTGAGCCGGTTGCTCGCTGGATCTACGTCATAGCTGTAGCTGACTCCGACCAGCGTGTGGCTGGTGCGATTGGCCACCGCATCAAGGCCAAAGGCTTGGTCCGCGCTGGGGCGAGTGGTTGTAATCAAGCGGTCAACAACGTCGTAGCCAAACGACGACGAGTTCTGGCTGCCATACACGTTGTCGCTGATAGAGGTCACGGTGTCCAGGTTGGGGGTGTACTGAAAGCTCAGGTCGTGCGCCGCGTCGCTTTGCAGGCGGGTGACACGTCCATCGGCATCACGGGTCTCCATGCGAGGCAGTCCATTACCAAACCGCCATGCGTACAACCGCTCTGTGGCGGGCTGATACAGCAAGTTGTCTGCCAAGGTCAGCGAGCCACCGCCCGCATTGCCCCGTAGGAGCGACACGCGACCGTAGCCGTCATACTGAACGGACAGCGTCTGCCCATCGGGATAAGTCAGTCCTGCAAGCCGCCCCAGCGCGTCATAGGACCATCCGACGGTGAGAGACTGGCCTTGTGCCGCGACCGTCAAGGCCTGCAGCCGCCCTGTTGCTGCATAGCCATAAGTCACAGCGCCCGACGGGCCGCTCATGCCTGTCAAGCGCCCTGCGCCGTTGGCGCTCTGGCCGTAGTTCAGGGCCTCCGTCACACCGCCGGAGCTTCTCGACGTCATCCGACTTGCGGCATCCCAGCCGTAGCTGATGTTTTTGCCGTTCGCGCGGCTCTCCCCATTGACGCGGCCCGCCACGTCATACCTGTAGGCCGTCACGCCAGTGTCGGGGCTCGTTCGCGTTGTGACCTGACCAAAGCCGTTGTACGCGTAGGAGGTCTTCAGACCACGGGCATCGATCACGCTGTCAAGGAAACCGTCCGGACCATATGTGTAAGTCGTCTTGCTCCCGTCTGCTTGGGTTTGCGAGGTCAAGTGATTAAGCGCATCAAAGGCATTTGTGATGGTGCGGTTCGCCGCATCAGTGATCGTTTTTACATTACCGCTGGCGTCAAACTGGACAATCTTGAACTGCCCAGAATTTCCCCAAACCTTGGATGGAAGTCCCAGTACCTTGTCTAGCGTCACGCGTTCAGAAAATTCGCCACTCGGCGTCGCCACAACTGCGCCTCCACTAAAGGCCGGAATATTTCGGGTTGTGCGGGTAACTTTCTCGTTGGTTGTCGCATTGAAGTCAAACCAAACGGTTTCCCCTAGCGCATTGGTGCTGGCGGTCGGTCGTCCGGAAGATGAAAGCGAATGCGTGGCGGACCACCCGTCAGAACGACTAGCCTGCGTCAGCTGGCCGTCCCCACCATAACTGGCCGTTATCGTTGCCGAACCGGGAGCGCTGCTGCCGATTTGATTCCCCCTCGCATCGTATGAAAGGCTAGTTGTCCACCCGTTTGCGTCGGTGACGCTTTCCGGAAAACCAAGCCCGTTATACGCAGCGTAACTTATCGTCTCTCCGGCGGGATTCTGATAACTCATCAGATTACCCGAACTATCATAGGTATAAAGGGAAGTGGCGGTTCCACCCGGTAGCGGTTCGCTGACAGTTTTTGTCTTCGGAATGCCCGCGCTGTAATATGTGTAGCTGTAACTGGTCGTTCTGGTTGGCGCGCCGCTCTTCAGGTCAACAACAGAAACCATGACTGGAAGCCGTCCCACCGCAGAGTCAGTATAGCTGTAGTTATATTGCAAGACGCCAGCACCGCTCGCATCCGTAATCTTCAGACTTGCGATATCCAAAGAAAAACCATTATCTGTGACGGCATAAGTGTAAGCTTCAGTTTGCGACAACGCCGTGCCTGCTGCAATCGTCTTGCTTAACAGGAAACCGTCATTATCGAATGTAAAAGCCGTTTTTTCGCCGTTTCTGCCAAAAGCCTCCTTTACATAACCGTTTGAATCGTAAACCTGCATCGCGACGGCAGCAGGCTTGGCGTACCCGCGGTGTTTGTGCTAACCCACTGTTTGTGACCGTTCACTACAGAGAAATTATGTGTAGAAACTTGTCCGCGCACGTCCGTCTGCACGGTCGCATTATCAGAGTACGAAAAATTATCCGAAAATGTTCCATCTAAAGCGGCACTGTTGACGACCCTTCCTTGGGCGTCATAGATATACCGAGTCGCGCGCACACCGTCGATCGCATATCCGGTCAACCAAGCGGCATTTGTAGAATTTTCATAGAAATATGTATAGATTCCAGCCGAGGGCTGCGGCGGCGTCACAGCCGCGAGAACGCCGTTGTTGTAAGAGTAGTTCCAGACCAAGCCACTTGGCGCAGTGACGCTCGTAACTCGGGAACCGTCAGATGACCAACCAAACTGGACGGTGGCACCAAATGCATTTGTAATGGACTGCAGCCGCCTTGCTGCATCCCTATTGTATGTATAAGCAACCACTCCACGACTGGAGATGGTATCCAGCTTATATTCTGTATCACTTCCGGCCCGAGACGTCAATGTGTAAATGCGACCATTAAGTCGCACCTCCATCTTTCGCTGCGAAGGCCAGAGAAGTATCGAGATCTTCTTTTTAAGGGCGTTGGGATAAAAGTTCGATGTGTTCCATGTTGCCGCCTCGGCCATGGCACTGGGCGGCACGTAAGCCAACATCGTAGAATACTGGTTTAGCGGCCATGGCGGCGTAATATAGTTCAGCGTGTATGATGACCCATCCGGCAAATCAACAGTCAGGTATGACGCTGCGCAGGTCTGATTACAAGACCAATACCCGCTAACGTTGAACTCGTACCCCGACTGCCATCCTGATCCGAACATGGCGCCGACAGCACGATCTGACTGATATCGCCTCAGATTCGCAAGTGGAAGCGGTGAATTGTGGACGAAGTCAGTTTGCTGCCAAGTTTTTCTTCCCGTTGCTAGAATTACAGGGTTACTTTCGGTCGGATTGGGACTGCCAGCCCCCTCCGTTGAGCTACAACGCGCCGGCGCGGCCTTGCCATTGCCGCCCCCCTTAGTGACATTCTTGTTGACAAGCCGATCAAACCCGGTGTTTACAGGACCTCCACCGCCCGCCATGCCCGGCGGAAGTGATGGACCACCAGCAACAAGATATCCATTTGATGGGCCATCGTTGTTCCGGCTTCCGGTTACCTCGATTCTATCCAAACTTTCAGCGCCGCCTCCGGGACGATTCCCAAAAGGGTCGTGCCGAATAATATGATGGAAGTCAAAACAACGGCCTGGTGGCGAGCTCTAGATTCTTTTGTGGTGCGGGTATGCCTACCCCATTCACCATCCCAGCCGAGCATGAGCCGCGCCAAGCCCGCACGGCGAAGTTTCAAGAACGGCAGCATGTTAACTCTCCCTATAGGGCGCCATCGCGCCACAGATAATGCCATTGGATATGACTGCGCTCAGGGTCGGCTCTAATATTTACCCCACTCTTAAACAATGTACCGCGCAAGCAACCGTTGTTCTGCTAAAGCGAACCTGTCCATAAAAATTGGGACTCCATTTCCCTAAGAGCGTCGCTTGATTGACGAGTGCCTGAAGTGCAACTGCCTTCGCTCTTTCCCGCAGTGCCCGGACGTCGAGCAGGCGCGACGCGGCATCGGCGGCTGCGCAGTCCCGACGTTCGGGTTGCGGCTGCGCGAAGCGGTCGCCGCGGCCCTTCATGGGCGCGGCACCGAGGTTGGCGCGCTGCGGCCAGCAGCGAGCCTCGGCTCGGTCTGACGGTTAGGTCGCCAAGGGCGTGGTCTGCGCCGACGCGATGGCCCAGCCGCCGCCTTGCCGCACGACAACATACGTCATCACGCCGACACGGCCCGGCAGGGCGCTCTGGTCCCCCACCGCCCGGTGGTCGTGGACGGTCTTGGTGCAGGACACCAAGGCGCAGTCGTGCGTGAGGAAGCGCACCCGATCGACGACGGTGGCGGTGGAGACATGCTGCAGCGGGGACGCCAGCGCCTGCGACATTGCTGCCTCGAAGGCCTGCTTGCCGAACAGCCTGCGCCCGGCCATGTTGACGATGACCGCATCGTCAACATGCAGTTTCATCAGCTCGGCCACATCGAACTGATACTTCTGTGCGTCTGCAACCAGCTGGTGTATCTGCGCTTCTTGCGGACTCATTCAAGCTCCTTCCATGGCGTCCCCAAAAGCGTAATGGAACCCGGGAAAGCCCATGACTGCCGACGACTCTCGCCCTTCCTCCATCCTCGCCGTCCAGCCCCTGGGCATGCCCTGGGAGACGCTGGACCCGTTCCTGTTCTGCGTCCACCACGACGACGCCTACCCGCCGGGCAACGGCCGCCACGGGCCGGATGCGTCGCTGCTGTCGGGCCGGCAGATGGGCTCTGACTTCTCGGGAAAGGACGGCTGGAGCATGTACCACGGCCAGCAGGTGCCCGGCTTCCCGGCCCATCCGCACCGCGGCTTCGAGACCGTGACCATCGTGCGCCAGGGCCGTGTCGACCACGCCGACTCGCTCGGCGCCGGCGCGCGTTTCGGCGGCGGCGACGTGCAGTGGCTGACGGCCGGCAAGGGCATCGTCCACGCCGAGATGTTCCCGCTGCTGCGCACCGACCAGCCCAACCCGTTGGAGCTGTTCCAGATCTGGCTCAACCTGCCGGCGGACAGCAAGATGGTCGAACCGCACTTCACGATGTTCTGGTCGCAGGACATCCCGCGCCGCCGCTTCTTCGATGAAGCGGGGCACGCCACCGAGGTGGTGCTCATTGCCGGTGACCTGCCCGCCGCCACTCAGCCAGGTGGCGCCGGCAGGCCGCTGGCGCCGCCGCCCGACTCCTGGGCGTCACGGTCGCAATCGGACCTGGCCATTTGGACGCTGCGCATGGCGCCCGGCGCGCAATGGGTGCTGCCGGCGGCAGCGGGCGACGCCACGCGCCGCAAGCTTTATTTCTTCGCTGGCGCACAGCTCAAGGTCGACGGCCACGCGGTGCCCGCCGGCTCCGCCATCGAGGTGCGCGGCGGTGCCGCCGTCGCGCTGGTCAACGGTCCAGAACCCGCCGAGCTGCTGATGCTGCAAGGCCGCCCGATCGGCGAGCCGGTGGCCCAATACGGCCCCTTCGTCATGAACACCGAGCAGGAGTTGCGACAGGCGTTCGAGGACTACCGGCGCACGGAGTTCGGCGGCTGGCCCTGGCCCGATGCGGCGCCGGTCCACGGCGACGACGGGAGCCGATTCGCCCGGCATGCCGACGGCCGGATGGAACGGCACCCGGCCGAGGAATAGGCGGCCACGCCCGGCGGGCCGGTCAGCTGCCGTCGGGCTGCCACAGCTCGCGCATCGCCGCCTCGAAGGCGTCGCCCACGCGCTGCGGCGCGCGCCAGGGCCGCGCGCGGCCGGCCACCCAGACCGATTGCCACGGCGAGCCGTTGCTGCCGAAGACGACCGCGTCCAGCAGTGCCTCGTCGGGCAGGCCGCGCAGGCCGTCGGCCTCGCGGTTGAGCACCAGCGCGTCGGCGCGGGCGCCGGGCGTCAGGCCCCAGGCCGCAAAGCCGGCCGCGCGGGCACCGCCGGTGGCGGCCGCATCGAACAGGCGCGCCGCGCTGGACGGCTGCATGCCGGGCAACGATGCGATGTTGCGCTGGCGGCGCAGCAGCCGCTGGCCGTACTCCAGCCAGCGCAGCTCCTCCACCCAGCCCCGCGTGACCTGGCTGTCCGACCCCACTGTCAGCGGCACGCCGGCCGCGAGCCAGCGTGGCAGGTCGGCCAGGCCGTCGCCCAGGTTGGCCTCGGTGCCGGGGCAGATGACGATGCCGGCGCCGCTCGAAGCCACGGCCTCGATCTCGGCCGGCTCGGCGTGCGTGGCATGCACCAACTGCCAGCGCGGGTCGAGATGACCCTGCTCGGCCAACCATTGCAGCGGGCGCTTGCCGGTGGCCTGCAGGCAGTCGGCCACCTCGGTGGTTTGTTCGGCGATGTGGATGTGGATGGGCAGGTCCGCACCGCCGACCAGGCCCAGCAGCCGCGCGATGTCGGCCGCCGAGGCACCCCGCAGCGAATGCAGCGCCACGCCGGCATTGACGCGCGGCAGGCCCGCGGCCATGACGCGCTGGCAGGCCCGCCAGGCCCAATCCGCGTCGGCGGCGAAGCGGTGCTGGTCGGCGCGCAGGCCGTCTGCGCCGAAACCACTGCGCGTGTAGACCACCGGCAGCAGCGTCAGGCCGATGCCGACGTCCTCGGCCGCCGCGGCCAGCGCCCAGGCCATGTCGAGCTCGTCGTCGAAGTCCTGACCCTCCGCAGCATGGTGCAGGTAGTGGAACTCGCAGACCTGCGTGTAGCCGCCGCGCAGCAGCTCGGCATACAGCTGGCTGGCCACCGCGCGCAGCTGCTGCGGCGAGATGCGCAAGGCCAGCGCATACATGCGATCGCGCCAGCTCCAGAAGTCGTCCTGCCCGGCGTCGCGGCGCTCGGCCAGGCCCACGAAGGCGCGCTGGAAAGCGTGGCTGTGCGCGTTGACGAGGCTGGGGATCAGCGGGCCGGCCAGCTTCTCGGCCTCCGGCGGCAGTGCCGTGTTGACGGTGATCTCGGCCCAGTGGCCGGTCGCATCCACCGTCAGCAGCACGTCGCGCTGCCAGCGGCCGTCCACCCAGGCCAGCGGGGCGTGGAGTCGCTTCAGCATGGCAGCGCCGCCCGGCCGCCCGAAGGCGCTGGCGCGCCCCCGCGGGGGGCTGATCCCGCGCACGCACCGTCCAGTGGACGGCGTGTGGCTGGCGAAGAACCGGGCTGGCCCGGTGCGGCCTGCAAGGCGTCGAGCAAGGCGAGCGTGTGGGCTGTCACCCGTTGCATGCGAGCATCTCCGTCAACATCTGTTCGATCAGCGGTGCCACCTCGGCGGCCGCGGTTTCGTCGTAGGCGGTGCGCGGGTCCAGCGCTTCGTCCATGTAGCAGCGCTGGCACATCTCCAGTTGCACCGCATGCACGCCCTGCCCCGGCTGGCCGTAGTGGCGCGTGATGTAGCCGCCCTTGAAGCGCCCGTCGACGACATGGCTGAACTTCGTCTGCCCGGCCAGCAACGCGGCCAGCCGCTCGGTGATGGCAGGCGCGCAGGCCGCGCCGTCGGCGGTGCCGAGGTTCAGCGCCGGCAGCTCGCCCTCGAACAGCCAGGGCAGCTCGGAGCGGATGCTGTGGCCGTCGAACAGCAGCGCATGGCCGTGCTCGGTGCGCAGGCGCGCAAGCTCCGCCGCCAGCGCCGCGTGATAGGGCCGCCAGTAGGCCTCGCGGCGTGCGGCGACGGCCGCAGCATCGAGCTCGGCGCCGTCCAGGTAGAGCGGGTCGTCGGTGAAGAAGCGCGTCGGCACCAGGCCGGTGCCGCCCGCGGCGCCGGGGTAGAGCGGCTGGTCGTCGGGCGGCCGGTTGAGGTCGATGACGTAGCGGCTGTAGCGCGGCACGATGAGGCTGGCACCGAGCGCCTGGGCGATGGGCCGGTACAGCCGCTCCAGGTGCCAGTCGCTGTCCTCGCTGATCAGCGCACGCGGCACCAGGCGTTCGCCGATCTCCGGCGGGATCTCGGTGCCGACATGCGGCAGGCTGATCAGCAGCGGCACGCGGCCCTGCTGCAGTTGGAAAACGCTCATGCTCCTCCCCGGAGGCCTTGTTGGACCCGCTCTTTCAGCGGGTTATGACCGAAGCATGCTGCCAGCTCGCGCGGATGTTCGCCATCCCAGACGCAGAAATCGGCGCGCTGCCCTGCCACGAGCCGGCCGCGGTCCGCCAGGCCCAGCGCCCGCGCGCCGTTGACCGTCAGGCCGCGCAGCGCCTCCTCTGGCGTCAGCCGGAACAGCACGCAGGCCATGTTCAGCATCAGCAGCGGCGACAGCGTCGGCGAGCTGCCGGGGTTGTGGTCGGTGGCGATGGCGATGGGCACGCCGGCCTCGCGCAGCGCTGCAATCGGCGGCAGCTGGGTCTCGCGCAGCGCATAGAAGGCGCCCGGCAGCAGCACGGCGACGGTGCCGGCCTGCGCGAGCGCCTGCACGCCGGCCGGGCTGAGGTATTCGAGGTGGTCGCAGGACAGCGCGCGGTGCGCGGCCGCGAGCTGGGCGCCGCCCTGGTCGCTCAGCTGCTCGGCATGCAGCTTGACGGGCAGGCCCAGGCGCCGGGCCGCGTCGAACACGCGCGCGACCTGCGCCGGGCTGAAGGCGATGTGCTCGCAGAAGGCGTCGACCGCGTCCACCAGCCCCTGCTCGAACAGGTCGGGCAGCCACAGGCAGACGGCGGCGATGTAGTCGTCGGCATCGGCGAACTCGGGCGGCAGCGCATGGGCGGCGAGGTAGGTGGTGCGCACCGTCAGGCCCAGGCCTTGCAGCTGGCGCGCAACGCGCAGCATGCGCGCCTCGGTCGCGGCGTCCAGGCCGTAGCCCGACTTGACCTCCAGCGTCGTGACGCCCTCGGCCATCAGCGCCCGCGCGCGCTTGGTGGCCGCGGCCAGCAGCTCGGCCTCGCTGGCCGCGCGCGTGGCAGCCACGGTCGAGCGGATGCCACCGCCCGCCTTGGCGATGTCGGCGTAGCTGGCGCCATGCAGACGCTGCTCGAACTCATGGGCGCGGCTGCCGCCGTAGACAAGGTGAGTGTGGCAGTCGACGAGGCCGGGCGTGACCAGCGCACCGTCCAGCTCGATGAGCTCGGCAGCGGCGGCCTCAGGCGGCAATTCGGCCACGGGGCCGACCCAGCGCAGCGTGTCGCCGTCCACCAGCAAGGCGCCGTCGTCGATCAGCCCCCAGCCGCTGTCGCCGGCCAGCGTGCACAGCCGGCCGCCGTGCCACAACTGCATCACTCACCACTCCAGGTCAGCCACCAGGCATGGCTGCCGGTGACGTCGGGGCCGGTGAAGACGCAGCTCTGCACGGCCGGCGCCTCGCACCAGGCCAGTGTCAGCGGCGCCAGCGGCATGGCGCGGTGGCCGTGTTCCAGCAGGCCGCCTTCGACGGTGAACAGGCCCACCCAAGGCGTGCGCGGCAGCAACACATGGCTGGCCGATTGGACATCCAGGTTGCCGCGCCGCTCCATCACGTTGAAGACCTCGGTCTCGCCCTTGATGAGCTCCGCCGCGGGGGCCAGGCCGCCGTCGAAGCGCAGCGGCTCGTCGCCCAGGCTTTGCGGCCAGTCGAACAGCCGCAGGCCGGCGCCGCCGATGACGGCCAGCCAGCGGTGCACGCCGGGGAAGGCCGAGAAGGGCCCGTCGCGCTCGACACGGGCGACGCTGATGCGCAATGCCCAATCATGCGCATGCGGCCAGGCGAGCAACTCGCGGGTGGTGCCGCCCTGGTTCTTCCAGGCCTGCGGCTCGACGTCGGCCGCGCTGACCCTGCTCCAACTCATGTTCTTGTCCTTACGCCTCGCTCCGGGTAGCTGCGCATTCTCCGCAGCTCCAGGCGACGAAGCTCATGCCGAGAAGCTCCCTTGCAATTGGTAACGTACTCCGGGGTGGGTCAGCTTGACGCTGGTGACGGCGACCCCGCGGCTGTAGGTGATGCGCTTGACCACCAGGCAGGGGTCGCGCCGGTTGATGCCCAGCAGCTTGGCCTCCACCTCGCCCGGCAGCGCCGCCTCGATCATGTAGCGCGCCTCGGACAGCGGCGCAACGTCGAGCAGGTAATGCGTCGGCGTGATGCGGGTGAAGTCCTGCGACAGATAGTCCGGCGCGCAGGCCGGGTTGACGGCGCGCTCCTCGCACTGGATGACGACGCCGTTCTCCAGGTGCGTGATGAGGCTGAGGAACACCGGCGCGCCGCGCTTGAGGCCCAGCTCGGCCGCCTGCTGGGGCGTGGCCTTCCCGCGGGTCAGCGCGTGCACGCGGGCCTCGTGCGTGCCGCCGCGCTCGACGATCTCCTCGTGCACGTCGCGCACGTTCAGCGTCGACGAGATGCGGTGCAGCTGGGCGACGAAGCTGCCGACCCCCTGCACCCGCTCGATCAGTCCCTCCTGCACCAGCTCGCGCAGCGCCCGGTTGACCGTCATACGGCTGACCTCGAACTGGGTCACGAGGGCACCCTCGCTGGGCAGCAGGTCGCCAGCCACCCAGTGGCCGCTGGAGATGCCTTCCCGCAGATGGTTCTTGACCTTGAGGTACTGCGGTTCTGGACTGGTGGCGGCTCTGGACATGCGGCCATCCTAGTTGACTTGACTTGTATAGACAACTAGAGTCCGCCCCACTTTCAGGAGATGCCATGACCGCCCTGCCCCGCCCTGTGAAGGCCCCCACCGGCACGCAGCTCAGCTGCAAGAGCTGGCTGACCGAGGCGGCCTACCGCATGCTGCAGAACAACCTCGACCCGGCCGTGGCCGAGAACCCGGACGCGCTGGTCGTCTACGGCGGCATCGGCAAGGCCGCGCGCAACTGGGACGCCTTCGACGCCATCCTCGAGGCGCTGCGACAACTGGAGGACGACGAGACGCTGCTGATCCAGTCCGGCAAACCGGTGGGCGTGTTCCGCACGCATGCCGATGCGCCGCGGGTGCTGCTCGCCAACTCCAACCTCGTGCCGGCCTGGGCGACCTGGGAGCACTTCCACGAACTGGACCGCAAGGGCCTGATGATGTACGGCCAGATGACCGCAGGCAGCTGGATCTACATCGGCAGCCAGGGCATCGTGCAGGGCACGTACGAGACCTTCGTCGAGGCGGCCCGGCAGCACTACGGCGGTGTGGCCAAGGGCAAGTGGGTGTTGACGGCCGGCCTGGGCGGCATGGGCGGCGCGCAGCCGCTGGCGGCCACCTTCGCGGGCTTCTGCTCGCTGAACATCGAATGCCAGCAGTCGCGCATCGACTTCCGGCTGAAGACCCGCTACGTGGACGAGCAGGCACGCGACCTGGACGACGCCTTGGCCCGCATCCACGCCCACACGGCCGCTGGCCGCGCGGTGTCCGTCGCGCTGCTGGGCAATGCGGCCGAGGTGCTGCCGGAGCTGGTCAGGCGGGGCGTCAAGCCCGACCTGGTCACCGACCAGACCAGCGCCCACGACCTCATCCACGGCTACTGCCCACCGGGCTGGAGCGTCGAGCAGTGGAAGGCTGCGGCCGCCGAGCCGGCGCGCCATGCCGAACTGAAATCCGCTGCCGCCGCCGGCTGTGCCGTGCACGTGCAGGCCATGCTGGCCTTCAAGGCGAACGGCATCCCGACCGTCGACTACGGCAACAACATCCGCCAGGTCGCCAAGGACCAGGGCGTGGCCAACGCCTTCGACTTCCCCGGCTTCGTGCCCGCCTACGTGAGGCCGCTGTTCTGTGAGGGCAAGGGCCCGTTCCGCTGGGTGGCACTGTCGGGCGACGCCGAGGACATCCGCAAGACCGACGCCAAGCTCAAGGAGCTGTTCCCCAGGCACGAGGCCCTGCACCGCTGGCTGGACATGGCCGCCGAGCGCATCGCCTTCCAGGGCCTGCCGGCACGCATCTGCTGGCTGGGCCTGGGCGAGCGCCACATCGCCGGCCTGGCCTTCAACGAAATGGTCAGGACCGGCGAGCTGAAGGCCCCAATAGTCATCGGCCGCGACCACCTGGACAGCGGCTCGGTCGCCAGCCCCAACCGCGAGACCGAGGGCATGAAGGACGGCTCGGACGCCGTGTCCGACTGGCCGCTGCTGAACGCGCTGCTCAACACCGCCGGCGGCGCGACCTGGGTCAGCCTGCACCATGGCGGCGGCGTCGGCATGGGCTATTCGCAGCACTCGGGTGTCGTCATCGTCTGCGACGGCACGGACGCTGCCGCGAAGCGCATCGAGCGGGTGCTGTGGAACGACCCTGGCACCGGCGTCATGCGCCATGCCGATGCGGGCTATGAATCGGCCGTCGCCTGCGCCCAGAAGAACGAACTGAACCTGCCCTCGCTATGAAACTCATCCCCGGACAACTCACGCTCGCCCAACTCGCCGACATCGCAGCCAGCCGCGCCGCACTGCAGCTCGACGACTGGGCGCCGGTCGACCAGAGCGCCGCGCTGGTCGCGGCGGCGGCCGCGGGCGACGCGCCCGTCTACGGCGTCAACACCGGCTTCGGCAAGCTGGCCAGCACCCGGATCGCGAAAGACCAGCTCGCGCAGCTGCAGCTCAACCTGATCCGCAGTCACTCGGTGGGCGTGGGCGCGCCGATGTCACCCGAGGTGGTGCGGCTGATGCTGGCCACGAAGGCCGGCAGCCTGGCGCGTGGCTTCTCGGGCGTGCGGCGGGCCGTGATCACGGCATTGCTGGACGCCTTCAACGCCGGCTTCATCCCTTATGTGCCGGCGCAGGGCTCGGTCGGCGCGAGCGGCGACCTCGCGCCGCTGGCCCACCTGACGCTCGCGCTGATGGGCGAAGGCGAAGCCCTGGTGGCGGGCCAACGCGTGCCGGCGCGCGACGAGCTGGCGCGCCTGGGCCTGCAGCCGCTGACGCTGGCCGCCAAGGAAGGGCTGGCGCTGATCAACGGCACGCAGGCCAGCACGGCACTGGCGCTGCATGCGCTGCTGCGCTTCGAAGGCCTGTTCGCGACGGCGCTGGCAAGCGGCGCGATGACGCTGGATGCGGCGCGCGGCAGCGACGGCCCTTTCGATGCGCGCATTCACGCCGTTCGTGGCCAGCCAGGGCAGATGGAGGTGGCCGGCGTCTACCGCGAGCTGCTCGCCGGCAGCGCCATCCGCGCCAGCCATCGCGAGGGTGATGAGCGCGTGCAGGACCCGTATTGCCTGCGCTGCCAGCCGCAGGTCATGGGCGCCTGCCTGGACCAGGCGCGACATGCGGCCCAGGTGCTGGTGCGCGAGGCCAACGCGGTGACCGACAACCCGCTGGTGTTCGACGACGTGATGATCAGCGGCGGCAACTTCCACGCCGAGCCGGTGGCGTTCGCGGCGGACAACCTGGCGCTAGCCATTGCCGAAGTCGGCGCCATCGCCGAGCGCCGCATCGCGATGCTGATCGACCCGGGCATCTCGCGCCTGCCGCCGTTCCTGACTGCCGACGCCGGCCTGCACAGCGGCTTCATGATCGCCCACGTGACCGCGGCCGCGCTGGCCAGCGAGAACAAGAGCCTGGCCCACCCGGCCAGCGTCGACAGCCTGCCGACCAGCGCCAACCAGGAGGACCATGTCTCCATGGCCACCTTCGCCGGTCGCCGCCTGCACGCGATGCTGGACAACACCGCGCACATCATCGCCATCGAGATGCTGGCCGCGGCGCAGGGCATCGACTTCCTGCGGCCGCTGCAGAGCTCCGCGCCGGTCGAGGCCTTGCACACACGACTGCGCGCCGACTGCGCCAGCAGCCCGGCGGACCACTACCTGGCGCCCGACATCGAGCGGGCTGCGGCGCTGGTGCAGGCCGGCGTGCTGCAGCCTCCGCACGCACCGCGCTTCAATGGCTAGGCACACATCTCAACGCGTTGCGCCTCCTGCGCTGCAGGGTTCCAGCGATGACCATGAAGCCCGAGGCATACAGCCACCCGGCCGGCGGCGCGGGAACAGCGGACGCAACGAAGTTGTCCAGGTAGGTGTTGTTCGCGTCAGCGGTCGTGGACGCCAGCACGTAGGCGATCGGGGTGCTGGCTGAAACGACCGTCGTTCGCGCAACGACGCCACGCGGCAGGAAAGCGGTCGTGGCCGTAGCCAGCAGCTCACCAGCGCCGCTGAACGCGCGCAGCAAACCCTGGGTTTGCGGATCGCCGAGGACATCGCAGCATCCGATGAAGTCGATCGCCACCGCATGGATCGTGACGCCGAAGTCGGCCCGCAGGACGCCGCTGCCGTAGTTGAAGAGCGGCCCTTCGCCCAAGGCCGAAGCGGCACCGAACACGCGGGAGCCCGTGCTCGCCGTGCCGCCATAGGTGCCGGACGAGATGATCTCGAAGTCCGGCCTCTCCGCGCCGTCGAACATGGCCAGCGACAGCGTCACGCCCGGCGCAGCATGCGTCAGCGCCGCCCTCAACGGGTAGTCGTCCGGTTCGACACGGACGTCGGCTGCGGCCGCGGCGCAGAACGCGAGTGCGGCGATCCCCAAGGCAAGTTGCTTCATGACATCGGAGTCTGAGCGCGGGCGCGCATGGCGCCCACCCTGCGGGATAGGGGTGGGCAGCGCGAAGACTCAGTACCGCCCCGCCGCCCCGGCGATGCGCAGGAACACATAGGCGAACCAGGCGATCACCGCCCGGTGCAGCAAAGCGCGCAGCCCGGTGGTGCGGCGTTCGCTGATGCGCTCGGACTGCGCCAGCGCCGCCTCCACCTCGGCGGCCAGTTCCCTGGCGAAGGGCCGGTCCAGCACGATGACGTTGGCCTCCAGGTTGAGCAGCAGCGACAGCGGATCGATGTTGGAGCTGCCGACCGTGGCCCAGTGGTCGTCGATGACGGCGACCTTGGCATGCAGGAAGGCCGGGGTGTATTCGTAGATCTCGATGCCGTGCGCCAGCAGGTCGGCGTACAAGGCCTCGGCGGCCCAGCCCGCGATGCGGTAGTCGAGCTTGCCTTGCAGCAGCAGGCGCACACGCACGCCGCGGTCGGCGGCGGCACGCAGGGCCTCGCGGATGCGCTGGCCGGGATAGAAGTACGGGCAGATGATGTCGACGCTGTGGCGCGCGCCGCGGATGGCGTCGGCGTAGGCGTGCTCGATGGTGCGGCGCCGGCGTAGGTTGTCGCGCAACACGAACGCGGCGCACACGGGCGGCAGCCGCGCCAGCGGCTCGGGCAGGCGCTGCGGCCCCCGCCAGAGCTGCGTGACCCACAGGCTGAAGCGGCGGCGCAGGGGCACGTAGTCGATCAGCGCGTCGTCGAAGTCGCGCCCGAGCCAGGCACGCGACCAGATGGCGCGCACGCTTTGCGCGACCGTGTCGACCAATCCGCCGCGCACTTGCACCGCGAAGTCGAGCCGGGGCAGTTCGCTGCCGCCGTGGCGCATGTCGAAGCGGTCGTCGATGATGTTGATGCCGCCGACGAAGGCGACCTCACTGTCCACCACGCAGAGCTTCTGGTGCAGGCGGCGCAACTGCCCGGGCTGCAACCAGTGCCACCAGCGGTCCATCGGCCGGAACACCGCGAACGCGACACCGCTGCCGGCGAACCGCTTGCGCAACGCCGCCACGCTGAGGTTGCTCCCGAAGCCGTCCACCACCACCCGCACCCGAACGCCGCGCCGGTCGGCGGCGATCAGGGTGTCGGCCAGCGCCATGGAGGTGGCGTCGTTGTGGAAGATGTAGGTGGCGAGCCAGACCTCGCGGCGCGCCTGGGCGATGGCCGCTTGCATCGCGGGAAAGAGCTGGTCGCCGCCGCGCAGCAGGTCCACCTCGTTGCCGCCGACGAAGCCGGCGTCGGCGGCGTGATGCGCCCGCCGCCGCCGCGACCCCAGGCGCCTCATTCGAGGGCCAGCTCCACGACCAGTGGCAGGTGATCGGACATGCGCGCCCAGCTGGGCCCCCGGGGCACCTGCACGCCGGTGCAGCGCAGGCCGCGCACGTAGACGCGGTCCAGCGTGAACACCGGCAGTCGCGAAGGGAAGGTCGCCGCGCGCGTGCGCCCGGTCGACGGCGCCGCGCGCTTGAGGCCGTGGGCGCGCATGGGCACGTCCAGCCGCTCACCCCAGTCGTTGTAGTCGCCTGCGACGAGCACGGGCGCATTCGGCGGCACGTGCTCGCGCACGAAGGCGGCCAGGCGCTCGACCTGCCGCACGCGGCTCGAATGGATCAGGCCGAAATGCGCGACGACCGCATGCACTTCCACGCCCTTCCAGCGCACGGGCACGTGCAGCAGGCCGCGCTGCTCGAAGGAATGGTCGGAGACGTCGTGGTGGCCGATGTCGCCGATGGGCCAGCGGGACAGCAGCGCGTTGCCGTGCTCGCCGTAGCGCGTTTTGGCGTTGGTGCGGTAGGCCACCTCGTAGCCCTCGGGCGCCAGGAACTCGGCCTGGCCCTTCTCCGGCCAGCCGAACGAGGTGTGGTCGAAGTAGGCCGCTTCCCCGTGGTGGAAGAGACGCACCTCCTGCATGCAGACGATGTCGGCGTCCAGCGACGCGACGCCCGTCTGCAGGTTGTGGATCTCCAGGCGCTTGGCCGGCCCCAGGCCGCGCACGCCCTTGTGGATGTTGTAGGTGGCGACCCGCAGCACATCGCCGGGGGCATGGGGGGTGGGTCGGGCGACTGATCTCATGGCGTCATGGCGGCGACGAACCGCGGCAGCTGCAGGACCGCCTCGGCATTGGAGGGCGAGAAACAGCGATCCGCCGCCTCGTGCCAGGGCAACCAGAGCCACGATAGATGCTCGCGCGGGGCGAGCGTCGGCGTCAATGCCGACGGCAGTTGTAGGCCAAAGACGTGTTCGGTGTTGCGTGTGACGCCCGGCGCATAACGGTGCCGCCAGTGGGGATAGATGTCGTAGACGTTGGCGAGCTGCCAGTCGTGCAGCACGGTGCCCAGGGCAGTGACGTCGAAGCCGGTTTCCTCCAGCACCTCGCGCCGTGCGGTCTCGGCCAGCGGCTCGTCAGGGTGGTCCTTGGAGCCGGTGACGCTCTGCCAGTAGCCGGGGTGGTCGGCCCGCTCCAGCAACAGCACCTGCAGGTCGGCCGTGTGGATGACGACCAGGACCGACTCGGGAATCTTGTGTGGCCGCTCGGCCGCGCGGGTCTCGGACAACATGCGGCCAGCATAGCGCTGGCGCAGCGCAGGGTTCAGGTCTTGCCGCGTGTGGCCACCGCCGGCGGCAGTTCCTTGGCCTGCAGCTCGCGCACCTGCGCGACGAGCTGGTTGTGGGCGTCCATGAAGGCCGCGGCGATGACCTTGCCTTCGTTGGAGTTGCTCCAGCCCGCGCCCGCCGCGCCGCCGAGCTTGCCCAGCATCGCGCCGCTGATGCCCATGTCCGCCACCTCCACCGAGCCGGTGGCCGCGGCGATCTGCTCGGTGGTCTCGTTGTCGGTCAGCAGCAGCGCCGCCTGAGCCTGCTTGAGCTTGACATGCTCGGCCGCGCCGACGAGCTTGTTCAGGTAGGGAATGGCCTGCAGGATGCCGCCGATCTGGCGGCCGGCGTCCTGCTCGCTGAAGGTGAGGCTGGGGGTCAGGCTGTACTGCGCCTCGTAGCCCTTGCCCTTGCTCACCGTGTTGCCCTGCTGGCGCAGGATGCCGGCGTCCTTCAGCTCCTGCTCGCGCACCGTGGCCTTCAGACCGGCGGCGCGGTCGACGACGCGGAAGCACCCGCTCTGCTGGGCCAGCAGGCGCACCAGCGGCACGGGGCTGGAGGGCAGCTGGTAGCTGCTGGAATAGCTGTAGCCGTTGGGGTTCTCGACCAGCGCCAGTGTCGCCACCGGGGCGCTGCACTTGACCAGTTCCTTGCTCGCGTTGTTGGCCCCGGCCGGCCCGGCCGATCCGGTGACGACCGAGCCGCCTTCGCCCAGCGAGGTCGACGACTTGCCACAGCCGGCCAGCAGCAGGGCGGTGAAGGGAAGGACAAGCAGCAGGCGGGCGTTCATCGGCGGTGGACCTCGGGCGAAATGACGCGGCAGTCTGCCTCAGCGCCAGGCACAGCCGGCCCTAGAACGTGGGAGGGCATCGCGCGCCTCCCTCGTCCGCGGGGGGGCCTATTTGGCGTACAGGACCATTTGCGTGCAGCGGAACAGCGCCAGCGTCTTGCCGCTGCCCTGGTGCGTGACGACGGCATCCCAGACCTGGGTCGTGCGGCCCAGGTGCACAGCCTTGGCCACGCAGGCGACGGTGCCGTCGCGAGCGGTGCCGAGGTGGTTGGACTTCAGCTCGATGGTCGTGAAGCCGACCGCGCCCTCGGGCAGGTTGGCCACGCAGCCGTAACCGGCGCAGGTGTCGGCCAGCGTGACGATGCTGCCGGCATGCAGGAAGCCGTTGGGCGCCATCAGCTCGGGCCGCACCGGCAGTTCGGCATGGACTTCGCCGCCCTCCACCCGCGTGACCTCTATGCCGAGATAGCCGGGCAGGTGCTTGGCACCGAACTGGTTGAAGTGCGCGCTGTCGGGCATGAGGCCTCCTCGTGAAGGCGGCCATCCTAGTGACAACGAAAAAGGCCGGCATGGCGGCCGGCCTTGTGCGTCGGTGCGGCCCGATCAGGTGCGCGTCATCGTCGCCTTCAGCATGCCGTTGAGCAGGTCCAGCGATTCGGCCAGATGCGCCCGCGTTTCGACCGACAGCCCCGGTTTGCTGGATGCCGTGCGCAGGTCGTTGGCCAGCTGGCTGGCGTGGTAGCGGGCCATCGAGAAGGCGTCGGCGTACACCGTCGCTCCGTTGGCCGAGCGGTTCAGCTGGGCTTGCAGGCGCTTGAGGTACTCGCGCTGCAGGCTGCGGCGCATGCGGTCGATCTCGGCGCCGGTCTTGAGCTCGCTGAAGATGGCCTGCTGCAGCGTGCCGTAGACCTCGCTGAGCGAGACGGCGCCCTTGCGCTGGCTGTCGGACAGATAGCTGCTCTGCTCGATCAGGCGGCGGGCGGTGTTGGGCGACATCAGGCGGTCCAGCACGCGGCCCTGCAGCGCGCTGACGCTGTCGGGGATGGACAGCGGCAGGCCGCGCTCCCATTCGTTGTAGTCCACTGTCTGGGTCGCCAGGAACTCGGGACTGAACTTGAACGCGTTGCTCGACAACAGGCCGCCGGCGATGAAGCGCAGGGCCTCGCGCTGCTGCGCCGCGTCGACGGGCTTGAAGGCGGTGGCGGGCGTCACCCCGGGCACGACGCGCTCGGCATACATGCCGCCGACGTACTTGCTGACGTTGTTGGCCGTCATGCCCAGCTGCCGGAACGACTCGAACACCGAGCGGCGGGCGCGCAGCGGGTCTTCACCGGGCTGCGGCTTGCGGGCCTGCACGCGCTCCCACAGCTCCTGGCTGAGCTTGAGGCGCTTCCTGGCGTAGGCCAGCGGGTCGTCGCCGAGGTCGCGCTGGTTGGTGCGCGGGTCGAAGCCGTCGTAGGGGCCGCCGACGCCCTGGTCGAAGTCGTCGCCGTAGGCCAGCTGCGGCTCGGTCGAACGGGCGGCAATGCGGCCGAGCTCGGCGGACTCCTGCTCGGCCGGGATGGGCTTGTAGGCGTACTCGATGGCCCAGTAGTCGTAGGCGCCCAGCGTCGTGTTGGTCAGGCTGGCCCTGGGCTCGCCCTTGAGCGGCAGGTTGTAGGCGTTGTAGTCCATCACCGAGTTGGAGATGCCATGCGCCTCGGTGAACGCCTTGTCCCGGAGCTGGGCCTGCGTGATGGTGGTGGACGAGCGGAAGTTGTGCTTGAGGCCCAGCGTGTGGCCGACCTCATGCATGACGACGTCCTTGACGACCGCCTGGGCCAGGGCCTCGGCCTCGGGGCCGTCCATGTCCAGGCCGTCCCGCAGGGCCAGCAGGTCCAGCGCGAAGCCGAACTCGGTGGCCTGGTCGGCCATGTAGGTGCACAGCTGCTCGGACAGCGCCACGCGGCTGCGCTCGCCCATCCAGCTGCTGCCGTGGTCGTGGCCTTCGTGGGCCGCGAGGTCGTCCGCCAGGCGGCGCGAGCCGCGGCCGAAGACGTCGCTCATGCCGATGTCGGCGTCGAGGATCTCGCCGGTGCGCGGGTCCTTGTTGCTCGGGCCGATGGCGAAGCCCACGTCGGAACCGGTGAACCAGCGGATGGACGCATGCGTCGAGTCCATGTTGTCCCAGTCGGCGTCGTCAGGCTGCTGCTTGGCCTGCACGGCATCCTTGAAGCCGATCTTCTCGAACGCCTTGTTCCATTCCACGATGCCGGCCTTGACCGCCTCGCGGTACTTGGCGGGGATGTTCTTGTCCATCCAGTAGACGATGGGCTGCACCGGCTCCGACAGGGCGGCGTTCGGGTCCTTCTTCTCCAGGCGCCAGCGCGCCACCATGTGCACGCGCGGGTTGGCCTTCACGTCGTTGCCCAGGTCGCTGTAGCTCTCCATGAAATGACCCAGGCGTGGGTCGGCGCGGCGCACGGCGGCCGGCGTCTCCGGCAGCGCGCGGAAGTTGTAGACGAAGCTGAAGAACATCGAGCGCGGGTCGGGCGTGGCCTGCGGCGGCGTGGGCATGGGCACCGGCAGCGGCGTCAGCGGCGGCGCCGGGATGCGCTGCGTGGCGAAGTGCACGCGAGAAGTCAGCGTCGACAGCTGCGCGTCGGCGCGGGTCGACTCGATGTAGGAGTTGGCGCGATCGGGCGCGTAAGGCAGGCGGAAGGCGGCCTCCAGGCGCGTCGAGTAGCCGGGGATGTCGCCCAGCAGCAGGTTGCTGGCATCGACCAGCACGGACTTGCGGTCCGGGTGCTCGGCGCTGGCCGCCGGCGCGCCGGCGATCAGGCTGGGCGAGAAGGACTGCTCCATGGCCAGCTTGCTGCTGGCGGTGTCGGTGCGGAACTTGGTGTTCAGCGCGATCAGCTGGATCTGGTTGCCGACGCGGCGCCACTCGGCCAGATCGTCGCCCAGCATCTGGCTGGCGTACAGGCCGCGCTCGCCAATAGAGTTGGCGACGTTGACGCTGAACAGGAAGGGCTTGTTGAAGGCTTCCTTCGGGATCTCGATCCAGGTCTTCTCGTCCTTGCGCCAGATGGGGAACAGGCCGGGCTGCTCCTTGGCGCCCTTGATCACTTCCGCAAAGGGCTTGGGCGCCGTCGGGTCGGCCGGCGGGCGGGCCGCGGGCATGCCCGGGGCGGACGCAGCGCCAGCGGGCGCGGATGCGGCGCCGTTGGGGGCCGGCGGGGTCTGAGCTTGCGCAGCGACGGACAGGACAAGCAGCGTGGCCGAGGCCAGGGCTGTGCGGGACATCGGGATCATGAGGGTGTGTCCGAAGGAAACGAAAAAAACGCACTTTGGCGGCCGGCGACACTCGCGTCAATCCGCTGAGCCCCCCGTCGCGGGCGCACAAAACTTCACATCAAAACTTCCGTCATGGATCTCACACATCTGCTGTATCTGCATGGCTTCCGCTCCTCGCCTGGCTCGGCCAAGGCGCAGCGGATGGCGGCCTGGGCGGCGGGCCAGCCGGGGCTGACCTTCGCCTGCCCGCAGCTGCCGCCGTCGCCGCTGGACGCCATGGCGCTGGTGCACCGCCTCGTCGCCGGCTGGCCGGCCGAAGGCGCCGCCGTCATCGGCAGTTCGCTCGGCGGCTTCTATGCCACGGCGCTGGCCGAGCAACCCGCCCACCGCGGCTGGCGGGTCGCGGTGCTGAACCCGGCCGTGGACCCGGCGCGCGACCTGGCGCGCCACATCGGCACGCTGACCGCCTGGCACGACCCGACGCTGAAGTTCGACTTCACCGCCCAGCACGTCGCCGAACTGGCGGCGCTGACGCCGCCGGCCCGGCTGACCCGCCCGCTGCGCTACTACGCGCTGATCGCCAAGGGCGACGAGCTGCTGGACTGGCGCGAGATGCTGGCCCGCTACGCCGGCTGCGACGGCGAGGTGGTGGAAGGCAGCGACCATGGCCTCACCGACTTCGAAGCCCACCTGCCGGGTTTGCTCAGGCACCTCCAAGGCTGAGGCGACAATCGCCCTCCTATGTTTGCGCTGTTTGATGACGCCGGGAAATTCCATGCCGGCCGGGTGATGTCGGAGGCCGATGCCTCGCTGCAGGTGGAGCTGGACTCCGGCAAGCGAGTCAAGGTCAAGTCGGCCAATGTGTTGATGAAGTTCGAGCAGCCGGCGCCCGCCGCGCTGCTGGCGGACGCCCGGGCGCTGGCCGACGACATCGACCTGGACCTGGCCTGGGAGTTCGCCCCGGAGGGCGAATTCGGCTTCGCCGACCTGGCACGGGACTATTTCGACGCCAAGGCCGGCGTCGTGCAACAGGCGGCGGCGCTGCTGCGCCTGTACGACGCGCCGCACTACTTCCGCCGCGCCGGCAAGGGCCAGTTCAAGAAGGCGCCCGAGGAGACGGTCAAGGCCGCCCTGCTGGGCATCGAGCGCAAGCGCCAGCAGCAGCTGCAGATCGAGGCCTGGGCGGAGCAGCTGGTCCAGGGCAGCTGCCCCCAGCCCATCCAGGACCAGATCTACAAGATCCTCTTCAAGCCGGACAAGAACGGGCCGGAGTACAAGGCCGTCGTCGAGGCCGCCAGGCGTTCGCACAAGGCGCCGCTGGACCTGCTGCAGGGCGCGGGCGCCATCACCAGCGCCTATCAGTTCCACTGGAAGCGCTTCCTGTTCGAGAACTTCCCCAAGGGCGTGGGCTTCCCTCAGCTCACCGCGCCGGAGATCAAGGATGAGCTGGCATTGAGCCCGGCGCAGGCCTTCTCCATCGACGATTCGCAGACCACCGAGATCGACGACGCGCTGTCGGTGCAGGGGCTGGGCTCGGGCACGGTCACCTTCGGCGTGCACATCGCCGCACCCGGCCTGGCCATCGCGCCGGACTCGCCCGTCGACAAGGTCGCCCGCGAGCGGCTGTCCACCGTCTACATGCCGGGCTGGAAGCTGACCATGCTGCCCGACGACGTCGTGCAGGCCTACACGCTGATCGAAGGGCGCGACTGCCCGGCCGTGTCCATCTACTTCACGATGGACGAGGCGACGTTCGAGATCAAGGCGAAGGAAACCCGGCTGGAGCGCGTGCACATCGCCGCCAACCTGCGCCACGACAAGCTGGACGGCATCGTCACCGACGCGACGCTGTCTGGCGACGCGCCGGCCGACTACGCCTTCGCGCCCGAGCTCGCCTTCACTTGGCGGCTTGCCAAGCATCTCAAGGCGCAGCGTGAGGTGGTGCGCGGCAAGCCGGAGAACTTCAACCGGCCGGACTACAACTTCCGCCTGGCCGGTGAACGCAGCGAGCCGCCCAACGGCACGGAGTCCGTCGAGATCGGCGTGCGCGCCCGCGGCAGCTCGCTGGACCTCATCGTCGCCGAGGCCATGATCCTGGCCAACTCCGCCTGGGGCGGCTGGCTGGCGGAGCTGGGCCTGCCCGGCATCTACCGCAGCCAGGCGAGCCTGGCGCCCGGCATCAAGGTGCGCATGGGCACCAAGGCCCTGCCGCACGCCGGCATGGGCGTGGCGCAATACACCTGGGCCACGTCGCCGCTGCGCCGCTATGTGGACCTGGTCAACCAGTGGCAGATCATTGCCTGCGCCCGCCACGGCCGCACCGCCGCGCTGGCCGCGCCGTTCAAGCCCAAGGATGCGCAGCTCTTCTCCATCATCTCGGGCTTCGAGTCCGCCTACGCCGCCTACAACGGTTTCCAGAATGCGATCGAGCGCTTCTGGACGCTGCGCTGGCTGCAGCAGAACGGCCTTGCGGATCACGGCGAGCTGACGGCGACCGTCATGAAGGAAGGGCTGGTGCGCGCCGACGACCTGCCGCTGGTCTTCAAGGCGCTGGGCTGCGAAAGCCTGCCGCGCGGCAGCCACGTGAAGGTGCGCATCACCGGCCTGGATGAGATGACGCTGGACGTGCATGCGACGCTGGTCGAGCGGCTGGATGAGGTGGCGGTGGCCGACGAGGCCGAGGGCGAAGACGAAGACCTGTCGGCTGCGGCGCCGATTGCGCTGGCCATCGACCTGAACGACAGCTCAGGCGAGCCCGAGGCCGCACCCGCCGCCACCTGACGATGCGCCGCCTGAGCACCTTGCAGATCGCGCTGGCGACTTCGCTTGGCGTGCATGCCGCATTGCTCAGCCTGCGCATCGCCGCGCCGGAGGCCTTCAACCGCATCTTCCAGGACACGCCGCTGGAGGTGGTGCTCGTCAACACGCGCTCCAGCGAAGCGCCCGTCAAGGCTGCGGCACTGGCCCAGGCCAACCTGGCCGGCGGCGGCAACACCGAGACGGGCCGCGCCACCTCGCCGCTGCCCCCTGCCCGGCGCAACGAGACCGGCGACGCGGCCGAGGCCCAGCACACCCAGATCACGGAGTTGCAGGAGCAGCAACAGCAACTATTGACTCAGGTGCGCCGTGAACTGGCCCTGCTGCCGCCGCCCGACCCGCGCCGCGAGAAGACCGACGCCGCCGAGCGCGCACTGGCGGAGAAGCGCCGCCAGCTCGTCGACCTGCTGGCCGAGATCGAGAAACGCGTCAACGAGGAGAGCGCCCGGCCGCGCAAACGCTACGTCAGCCCCGCCACGCGCGAGGTCGTCTATGCGCAGTACTACGACGCGCTGCGCCGCCGCATCGAGGAGCGCGGCACGCGCGACTTCCCGCAGGCGCGCGGCCGCAAGCTCTATGGCGAGTTGACGATGAACATCCACATCGACCACAAGGGCCGTGTCATCGAGACCGAGGTCGTGGCCTCCAGCGGCAACCCGGCGCTGGACAAACGCGCCATCGCCATCGTGCAGGCCGCCTCGCCCTTCGGCAACTTCAGCAGCGACATGCTGCGCGGTGCCGAGGTGCTGGTGATCACCTCGCGCTTCAAGTTCACTCGCGACGAGGGGCTGGAGACAACTTTGACAGGGCAGCAGCCATGAGTGATTCCTATGCGGTGGTCGGCAACCCGGTCGAGCACAGCCGCTCGCCGGCCATCCATGTGATGTTCGCGGCGCAGACCGGGCAGCAGTTGACGTATGAGCGGCTGCTGGCCCCGCTGGACGGCTTCGAGGCCACGCTGCGCGCCTTCGCCGCCGCGGGCGGCAAGGGCTGCAACGTCACCGTGCCGTTCAAGTTCGACGCCTTCGCGCTGGCGGCCGTGCGCACCGAGCGCGCGCGCCTCGGCGGCGCAGTCAACACGCTGCGCTTCGACGCCGACGGCTGGACGGGCGACAACACCGACGGCGCCGGCCTGGTGAACGACATCCAGCGCAACGCCGGCCGCACGCTGGCCGGCCTGCAGGTGTTGCTGGTCGGCGCGGGCGGCGCGGCGGCGGGCGTGCTGGGCAGCTTGATCGCGGCCGCGCCGGCGCGCATCACCGTCGTCAACCGCACGGTGGACAAGGCGCAGGCGCTGGTCGCCGGCCACGCCCACCTCGGCGTGCCGCTCCACGCCGCGACGCTCGCGGACGCACCGGCGGAACAGGACATCCTCATCAACGCCACCAGCACCAGCCTGGCTGGCGCCGCCTCACCCGTCGATGCGCGCGTGCTGGCCCGCGGCGCGCTGGCGCTGGACATGATGTACGGCCCCAAGGCGCAGGGCTTCCTGGACTGGGCCGCCGCCCATGGCGCCGAGCCGCGCGATGGCCTGGGCATGCTCGTCGAGCAGGCGGCGGAGGCCTTCTTCTTCTGGCGCGGCGTGCGGCCGGAGACCGCGCCGGTGCTGAAGACGATGCGCAGCGAACTCGGGGAAGCACTGTGATGCTGCGCCACATCGGCCGCCTCGTCGCCGTGCTGGCGCTGGCGGTGCTGTGCCTGCAGCTCTGGTTCGCCGGCCGCATCGCGCTGATGAACTGGATCGCACCGCAGTCCACCAGCTTCCAGCGCAGCGAGGCGCTGCGGCTGATGAAGGAGAAGCAACAGGTGCCCTGGGCGCAAGCCTGGGTGGACGATGCGCAGCTGCCTAGGACGCTCAAGCGCGCCGTCATCGCCAGCGAGGACGACGGCTTTGCCGAGCATGGCGGCGTGGACTGGGACGCGCTCAAGGGGGCCTGGCACAAGAACGAGAAGGCCCAGGCCCGCGCCGAGGCGCGCAAGGCCAAGGCGCCGCCCAAGGTCATCGGCGGCTCGACAATCACGCAGCAGCTGGCCAAGAACCTGTTCCTGTCCGGCGAGCGCACGCTGCTGCGCAAGGGGCAGGAGCTCATCATCACGCTGATGCTCGAAGGCTTGCTGAGCAAGCAGCGCATCCTGGAGATCTACCTGAACAGCGTCGAATGGGGCGAAGGACTGTTCGGCGCCCAGGCCGCAGCGCGCCACTACTTCCACATGGACGCCGCCCGCCTGGGCAGCTTCGAGGCGGCCCGGCTGGCGGTGATGCTGCCGGCGCCCAAGCGCTTCGAGCGCCAGCCAGGCTCCGCCTACGTCATCAACCGGGCCGGGCTCATCGTCGGCCGCATGAACAGCGCCCAGGTGCCATGAGCGCCGTGCCGGGCCGTTCCAAGCAAGCTCGCTCCCCCGCGGGGGGACCGGCCGCAGGCCGAAGGGAGCACCAATGAACGACCTCACCGAAGAAATCGCCGCCGCCGCGGCCCGTCTCATCGTCGACGAGGGCATGGACTGGGGCCCCGCCAAGCAGCGCGCCGCGCGCGACCTCGGCGCGCCACGCGCGGCACTCCCGGGCAATGACGAGGTGGAGGACGCGGTGCGCGAGCACATCGCCATCTTCCATGCCGACACCCAGCCGGCGGAACTGCGCGCGCTGCGCGAGCTGGCCGCACAGTGGATGGACCGCCTTGCCGCCTTCCGGCCGCACCTGACCGGCACGGTCTGGCGCGGCACGGCGACAAGGCTGTCCAACGTCCACCTGCAGCTCTATTGCGATGACAGCAAGGCCGCCGAGATCGCGCTGCTGGATCGCGGGGTGAACTTCGACGTCGCCGAGGCGAACGGTCCCAAGGGCCGCGCCGTCGACATGCTCGTGCTGGACGCCCCGTGCCCCGCCCTGCAGGAGCGGGTGACGCTGTGCCTGACCATCCTGGATTTCGACGACCTGCGCGGCGCGCTGAAGCCCGACGCCCGCGGCCTGGCCGAGCGCGGCGACCTGGCCGCGCTGCAGAAACTGCTGGACGCGAAAGCATGAGCCCTGCATGAACCCCATCACCCGCCGCCTGCTGCTCAGCGGCGCCGGCATTGGCGCTGCCGCACTGGGCGCCTCGTTCGCCTGGCGCCAACTCAACCCGCCGGTCGCGTCGCCCGTCGTCCAGGCCTTCTGGGCCCGGCGCTTCGACGGCCTGGACGGCACGGCGCTGGACGTCGGCCGCTGGCGCGGCCGACCGCTGCTGGTCAACTTCTGGGCGACCTGGTGCCCGCCCTGCGTGAAAGAGCTTCCCGAGATCAACCAGTTCTACAAGGAGGCGAAAGGTCAGGGCTGGCAGGTGTTGGGCTTGGCGGTCGACCAGCCGGGGCCGGTCAAGGCCTTCCTGGAAAAGACGCCGCTGGACTTCACCATCGCGCTGGCGGGGCCAGAAGGACTTGGGCTGGTGCGCGAGCTCGGCAACCCGGCCGGCGGCCTGCCTTTCTCGGTCGTCTTCGATGAAACCGGCGAGATCAGCTGGCGGCGCCTGGGCGTCACCAGCCTCGTCGACCTGAGAAAGCTGGCTCGCACCTGAATTTCCCTATCCAACGGGAAATCGGCGCCAAAACGCGTAAAGTTCGGCCTTCCTCAATTTAGTGGTGGCCCCCTAGACCTTAGGGCTCGGCGCGCGCCACCTGTTTGATGCAAGTTCTCGTCCTGCACGGCCCCAACCTCAACCTGCTCGGCACCCGCGAGCCGGAGGTCTACGGCGCGCAGACCCTGGCCCAGATCGACGCGGAACTGAGCGCGATCGCAGCCGATGCAGGCGCTCAACTGGTCAGCTTCCAAAGCAACCACGAAGGCGCGCTCGTCGACCGTATTCAGGCTGCGCGTGGCGACGGTACCGGCTTCATCATCATCAACCCGGCCGCCTACACCCACACGAGTGTCGCGATCCGCGATGCGCTGGCCGCCGTCGCCCTGCCCTTCATCGAAGTCCACCTGTCGAACATCCACCGCCGCGAGGCCTTCCGCCATCACAGCTACCTGAGCGACCTGGCGGTCGGCGTCATCTGCGGCCTGGGCGCCAACGGCTACCGCCTGGCACTGCGCCACGCCCTTGAATCGTTGGAAGCCGGCGCCTGACCCTTTCGGGCGCCGCCTCTCTCTTTCCCCCACAACAACAACACAGCCTGGAGCCAAGATGGACCTGCGCAAGCTCAAAACCCTGATCGACCTGGTCTCGGAATCCAACATTTCCGAACTGGAAATCACCGAGGCCGACGGCAAGGTCCGCATCGTCAAGTCCGATCCGGCCGCGGCCGTTGCGGTGCAGCCGGTCTATGCCCCTGCGCCGGTTGCCAGCGCGCCGGCCCAGCCCGCAGCGCCGGTGGCCGCGGCAGCCCCGCCGGCCGCGCCTGTCGAAACCGGCCATATCGTCAAGTCGCCGATGGTCGGCACCTTCTACCGTGCGTCCAGCCCGAACGCCAAGCCGTTCGCCGACGTCGGCCAGCAGGTCAAGGAGGGCGAGGCGATCTGCATCATCGAGGCGATGAAGATCATGAACGAGATCGAGGCCGACAAGACCGGCACGATCACCAAGGTCATGTGCGAGAACGGCCAGGCCGTCGAATTCGGACAACCGCTGTTCGTCATCGAGTAAGGCCACTCGATGTTCAAGAAAGTCCTGATCGCGAATCGGGGAGATCGCGCGCAGCGCGGACGTGCCCTGGGCACGGCAGATTGCGCAGTTCGCGCAGCGAACTGGGCGATGGAGCCGAATAACCATGTTTAAAAAAGTTCTGATCGCCAATCGAGGCGAAATCGCCCTCCGCATCCAACGGGCGTGCCGTGAACTCGGCATCAAGTCCGTCGTTGTCTATTCAGAAGCCGACCGCGACGCCAAGTACGTGCGCCTGGCCGACGAAGCCGTGTGCATCGGCCCAGCGCCGTCCGCGCAAAGTTATCTCAGCATGCCGGCCATCATTGCGACGGCCGAGGTGACCGACGCCGAAGCCATCCACCCCGGCTACGGCTTCCTGTCCGAGAACGCCGACTTCGCCGAGCGCGTGGAGCGCAGCGGCTTCACCTTCATCGGCCCCACGCCCGAGTCCATCCGCCTGATGGGCGACAAGGTCTCGGCCAAGCAGGCCATGATCCGCGCCGGCGTGCCCTGCGTGCCCGGCTCGGAGGGCGCGCTGCCCGAGGACCCGAAGGAGATCATCAAGATCGCCCGCACCGTGGGCTACCCGGTCATCATCAAGGCAGCCGGCGGCGGTGGCGGGCGCGGCATGCGCGTCGTGCACACCGAGGCGGCCCTGGTGCATGCCGTGCAGACGACGCGCGCCGAAGCGGGCGCGGCCTTCGGCAATCCCGAGGTCTACATGGAGAAGTTCCTCGAGAACCCGCGCCATGTGGAGATCCAGGTGCTGGCCGACACCTTCAAGAACGCCGTCTGGCTGGGCGAGCGCGACTGCTCCATGCAGCGCCGCCATCAAAAGATCATCGAGGAGGCGCCGGCCCCCGGCATCCCGCGGCGCAACATCGAGAAGGTGGGCGACCGCTGCGCCGCCGCCTGCAAGAAGATGGGCTACCGCGGCGCCGGCACCTTCGAGTTCCTGTACGAGAACGGCGAGTTCTATTTCATCGAGATGAACACGCGCGTGCAGGTCGAGCATCCGGTCACAGAGATGGTCACCGGCATCGACATCGTGCAGCAGCAGATCAAGATCGCAGCGGGCGAGAAACTGCCGTTCACGCAGCGCCAGATCGAGATGCACGGGCACGCCATCGAATGCCGCATCAACGCGGAAGACCCGGTCAAGTTCGTGCCGTCGCCCGGCCGCATCACGATGTGGCATGCGCCCGGCGGGCCTGGCGTGCGCGTGGACTCGCATGCCTACACGAACTACTTCGTGCCGCCCAACTACGACTCCATGATCGGCAAGATCATCGTCCACGGCGACACGCGCGAGCAGGCGCTGGCGCGCATGCGCATCGCGCTGAGCGAGACGGTGGTCGAAGGCATACAGACCAACATCCCGCTGCACCGCGAGCTGATGGCGGATGCCAAGTTCATCGAGGGCGGCACTTCGATTCACTACCTCGAAGGCTGGATGGCTGCGCACAAGCGATGAGCAATCTCTTCGAGCTGGCCCTGATCTGCCGCGAGGCGGATGTCGAAATCGTCAGCGATGCGCTGATGGAGATCGATGCGCTCGCGGTGTCCGTCGAGGATGCCGATGCGGACACCGATGCCGAGCACGCCCTCTTCGGCGAGCCCGGCATGCCGGCGCCCAAGGCGGGCTGGGACCGCTCGGTGGTCAAGGCCCTCTTCCCCTCGGAGCCCGAGGCCACCGAGGCGGCGACGCTGATCCTGGCGCAGGACTGGGCGGGCGATGTGCACGTGCAGGCCGTCCAGGCGGTGCCCGAGCAGGACTGGGTGCGGCTGACGCAAAGCCAGTTCGCGCCGGTCGAGATCACGCCCGAATTCTGGATCGTGCCGAGCTGGCACGAGGCACCGCCGCAGGCCCAAGCCGTCATGCGCCTGGACCCGGGCCTGGCCTTCGGCACCGGCACGCACCCGACGACGCGCATGTGCCTGCGCTGGATCGCCACCCATGCGCAGCGCTGGCCTCGCGTGCTGGACTACGGCTGCGGCTCTGGCATCCTGGCCATAGGCGCGGCGCTGCACGGCGCGCACGACATCGATGCCGTGGACATCGACCCGGCAGCCATCACCTCGTCGCGAGACAACGCGGCGGCCAATGGCGTCACGCTCACCACCGGCCTGCCGGAGCTGGCCCGGGGCGAGTACCCGCTGGTCATCGCCAACATCCTGGCCACCCCGCTGAAGCTGCTGGCACCGCTGCTGTGCGCGCATGTGGCACCGGGCGGGCACCTGATCCTGGCTGGCATCCTGTCGCGCCAGGCCGATGAGCTGAAGGCGGCCTACGCGCCCTGGCTGGCCCTTGAAGTCAGCGATGAGGAAGACGGCTGGATCCTGATGACGGCCACCCGCGCATGAGCCTGGCAACGCGCTGCACCGCCTGCGGCACGATCTTCCGGATCGTCGAGGACCAGTTGCGCGTTTCTGATGGCTGGGTGCGCTGCGGCCGTTGCGCGGAGATCTTCGACGCGCGGGAACTGCTGTTCGACATCGAACGCGACACGCCGCCGCCCTGGCCTGCATCTTTCGCCCCGCCCGCAGAGGTTGAACCGCCGCCGCCGCCACCTCCGCCGCCGCCCGCCCCGCCCCCGGTGCAGGCGTTCGAGCCGCCGGCATGGATTCCCCCGCCCGAGCCCGAGTTGCAGGCCGACGCGCTGCCGACCGGCTGGCCCGCCGAAGTGACACGGCAGGAGCCGCGCTGGGTCGAGATCGAGCCCCCCGCGCAGGCGACGATCGCGCCAGTCCACGCGCCCGAGCCGCCGCCCATGGCCGCCGAACCCGCAGCCGCGCCGCCCGCCGTGGTGCCCGAGTTCATGCGTCGCGCGCAAAGCAGCGCACGCTGGAACCGCCGGAGCGTGCGCATCGCCCTCGGCGCCGCGTCGCTGCTGCTGGCTTTGTCGCTGGCGCTGCAGATCACGCTGCATTTCCGCGACGCCCTCGCCGCCCTGCACCCACCGTTGCGCGGCCCGTTGCAGTCGCTTTGCGCCGCCCTCGGCTGCGAGGTCAAACCGTGGCGGCGCATCGAGGCGCTGAGCATCGACGCCACCTCGCTGAATCCTGTCGGCAGCGGCGGCAGCTACAAGCTGAACCTGTCGCTGCGCAACAAGGCGGGCGTCGACGTCGCGGCGCCCTGGGTCGAACTCAGCCTGACCGATGCCAGCGGCGCCCCCTTCGCGCGCCGGGTGCTGGCGCCGGAGGCGCTGAGCCCGCAGCTCACACAGGTGAACGCGGGGTCGGAGCATGCGCTGTCGCTGAGCTTCAGCACCGGCGCCCAGCGCGTCAGCGGCTACAGCGTCAACATCTTCTACCCCTGAGCCGCCGCGGGCCGCTCCAGGCGGCGCCGGCCTTGCATCGCTTAGCCGCTCGCATCCGACACCGGCGGCCCCTTCACCTGGCAATAAAAAAGCCCGGCACGCGATGCGGGCCGGGCTTTGCGAGTGCTGGGGCAGGCGGCGCGAGCCACCCGCTCATACAAACGCTTAGGGCTTGTTGCCGGTGGGGAAGGGCCAGGCGGCTTGCGGGCTCAGCGCGGTCTTGGCCGCGGGAGCGGGCGCAGCAGCGGCAGGCTTGGCAGCAGGGGCAGGCTTGGCAGCGGCCTTCTTCGGAGCAGCAGCCTTCTTGGCGGCAGGCTTCGCAGCAGGCTTGGCAGCGGCCTTCTTGGGAGCAGCAGCCTTCTTGGCGGCGGGCTTCGCAGCAGGCTTGGCAGCGGCCTTCTTGGCAGGTGCAGCAGCCTTCTTGGCCGGAGCGGCCTTCTTGGCGGGTGCAGCCTTCTTGGCCGGAGCGGCCTTCTTGGCGGGCGCAGCCTTCTTGGCCGGAGCGGCCTTC
>NZ_LMFP01000003.1:922719-1113671 GCF_001426885.1 Pelomonas sp. Root1444
CGCAGCGGCCTTCTTGGCCGGAGCGGCCTTCTTCGCCGGAGCTGCAGCCTTCTTGGCGGCGGCCTTCTTCACCGGGGTTGCAGCGGCCTTCTTGGCCGGAGCTTTCTTTGCAGTTGCCATGGTTTTCTCCTTGATCAAGTGGAAAAGTCACCGCTCTGTACGGACCGGTCCGCCCAGATACGGCTATTCACCGCTCGAGAGTCGCCCAGGAGGAGCGCCTCGATACGGTGAATGGGATCGCCATGCAGCCCCGCCACGTCTGGCGTGTTGATGCGGGTTTCGCTCGGTGACTGCATTGGCCAGGTCTTGATCTCGTTGCGGCCGGGACTTCAGTCCCAGCTCAATGCCCCGCCCGACTGGTACTCGATGACGCGGGTCTCGAAGAAGTTGCGTTCCTTCTTCAAGTCGATCATCTCGCTCATCCACGGGAAGGGGTTTTCTTCGTTCGGGAACAGGGCTTCGAGGCCGATCTGCACTGCACGGCGGTTGGCGATGAAGCGCAGATAGCCCTTGAACATCGAGGCGTTGAGGCCCAACACGCCGCGCGGCATGGTGTCCTCCGCATAGCGGTACTCCAGCTCGACCGCCTTCAGGAACAGCGCCTTGATCTCGGCCTTGAACTCGGCCGTCCAGAGGTGCGGGTTCTCGAGCTTGATCTGGTTGATCAGGTCGATGCCGAAGTTGCAGTGCATGGACTCGTCGCGCAGGATGTACTGGTACTGCTCGGCCGCGCCGGTCATCTTGTTCTGGCGGCCCATCGCCAGGATCTGCGTGAAGCCGACGTAGAAGAACAGGCCTTCCATCAGGCAGGCGAAGACGATGAGCGACTTCAGCAGCGTCTGGTCGGCCTCGGGCGTGCCCGTGACGAACTCGGGCTTCATGATCGCCTCGATGAAGGGGATCAGGAACTCGTCCTTGTCGCGGATCGACTTCACCTCGTTGTAGGCGTTGAAGATCTCGCTCTCGTCCAGGCCCAGGCTCTCGACGATGTACTGGTAGGCGTGCGTGTGGATGGCTTCTTCAAAAGCCTGGCGCAGCAGGAACTGGCGGGCCTCGGGCGCCGTGATGTGGCGGTAGGTGCCCAGCACGATGTTGTTGGCGGCCAGCGAGTCCGCGGTGACGAAGAAGCCGAGGTTGCGCTTGATGATGCGGCGCTCGTCTTCGGTCAGGCCGTTGGGATCCTTCCAGAGCGCGATGTCGCGGCTCATGTTCACTTCCTGCGGCATCCAGTGGTTGGCGCAGGTGGCGAGGTACTTCTCCCAGGCCCACTTGTACTTGAACGGCACCAACTGATTGACGTCGGTCTGGCCGTTGATGATGCGCTTGTCGGCGGCCTTCACGCGACGTGCCGTCGCCGGTTCGCCGGACAGTTGGGGAGCAGGAATCGAGACGCTGGCGGCTCCGTGCGCAGACGCCGATACAGGCGTCGCCGAAGGCATGACCGCGAGAGGCTTCGCGGCGTGGGTATCAGTGGACTTCAGGTCTTCGTCCCAATCCAGCATGGTGTCTTTCCTATCACTTCGAATTATCGGCAGTGCTTGTGCAAATCAACAAGAACTAGCTACAGCTATTTGCAGCGTTCGCGCAAAGTTTGTTGCGCGTGGGCATCGAAAACAGAAGGCGCCAACTTGTCTATACAAGTTGGCGCCACTGCTTCATTACTGGCACGCCTCGCAATCGGGATTGTCGATCGAGCAGAACTTCATGTCCGTCGCCGGCAGTTCGGGCTCGACCACGGCAACCGGTGCGGTGGGCGCAGCGGCCATCGCCGTGGTGCTGTTGGACACCGCATTGAGCTGGCCCGAGCGCGTGACCGTGCTCTTCTCGGCCTGCGTCGCGCTGATGGTGCGCAGGTAGTAGGTCGTCTTCAGGCCGCGCTGCCACGCGAGCTTGTAGGTCTCGTCGAGCTTCTTGCCCGAGGCACCGGCCATGTAGATGTTCAGGCTTTGCGCCTGGTCTATCCACTTCTGGCGGCGCGCGCCGGCTTCGATCAGCCACACGGTGTCGACCTCGAAGGCCGTCGCATACAGCGCCTTGATGTCCTCGGGCACACGGTCGATGCGGCGCAGCGAACCGTCGAAGTGCTTGAGGTCCATCACCATCACGTCATCCCACAGGCCCAGCGCCTTCAGGTCACGCACCAGCGATTCGTTGATGACGGTGAACTCGCCGGACAGGTTGGACTTGACCGACAGGTTGCCGAAGCACGGCTCGATGGACGCGTCCACGCCGATGATGTTGGAGATGGTGGCGGTCGGCGCGATGGCGACGCAGTTGCTGTTGCGCATGCCGTAAGTCGCGATGCGGCCACGCAGCGCGTCCCAGTCCATCGTCGTCGAGCGGTCCACGTCGACGTAGCCGCCGCGGGCCTCGGCCAGCAGGTCCAGCGAGTCGATGGGCAGGATGCCGCGGTCCCACAACGAGCCCTTGTACGACGAATAGCGGCCGCGCTCCTCGGCCAGCTCGGTCGAGGCCCAGTAGGCGTGATAGCAGACGGCCTCCATCGAGCGGTCGGCGAAGTCGACGGCGGCCTGCGACGCGTAGGGGGTGCGCAGCTGGTAGAGCGCATCCTGGAAGCCCATGATGCCGAGGCCCACCGGGCGATGGCGCAGGTTGGAGTCGCGCGCCTTCTTGACGGCGTAGTAGTTGATGTCGATGACGTTGTCGAGCATGCGCATGGCCGTGCGCACGGTCTTCTTCAGTTTGGCCTGGTCGATCTGGCCGTCCTTGATGTGCTGGGCCAGGTTGACGGAGCCGAGGTTGCAGACGGCGATCTCGCTGTCGTTGGTGTTCAGCGTGATCTCGGTGCACAGGTTGCTGGAGTGCACGACGCCGACATGCTGCTGCGGGCTGCGCACATTGCAGGCGTCCTTGAACGTGATCCAGGGATGGCCCGTCTCGAACAGCATCGACAGCATCTTGCGCCACAGGTCCTTGGCCGGCATGCGCTTGAAGAGCTTGAGCTCGCCGCGGTCGACCTTGGCCTCGTACTCGACATAGGCCTTTTCGAAGGCGGCGCCAAAGAGGTCGTGCAGGTCTGGGCAGGTCGAGGGGCTGAACAGCGTCCAGTCGCCGCCTTCGATGACGCGGCGCATGAACAGGTCGGGAATCCAGTTCGCCGTGTTCATGTCGTGGGTGCGGCGGCGGTCGTCGCCGGTGTTCTTGCGCAGGTCCAGGAACTCTTCGATGTCCAGGTGCCAGGTTTCCAGGTAGGCGCAGACGGCGCCCTTGCGCTTGCCGCCCTGGTTCACGGCCACGGCCGTGTCGTTGACGACCTTCAGGAAGGGCACGACGCCTTGCGATTTGCCGTTGGTGCCCTTGATGTGCGAGCCCAGCGCACGCACCGGCGTCCAGTCGTTGCCCAGGCCGCCGGCGAACTTGCTCAGCAGCGCGTTTTCCTTGAGCGCCTCGTAGATGCCGTCGAGGTCGTCGCTGACGGTCGTCAGGTAGCAGCTCGACAGCTGCGAGCGGCGCGTGCCGGCATTGAACAGCGTCGGCGTGCTGGACATGAAGTCGAAGCTCGACAGCACTTCATAGAACTCGATGGCGCGGGCTTCGCGGTCGATCTCGCCCAGCGCCAGGCCCATGGCCACACGCATGAAGAAGGCCTGCGGCATCTCGATGCGCTCGTCCTCGATGTGCAGGAAGTAGCGGTCGTACAGCGTCTGCAGGCCCAGGTAGTCGAATTGCAGGTCGCGCTCGGCCTTCAGCGCGGCACCCAGGCGGGCCAGGTCGTACTGGCCCAGCTTCTCGTCCAGCAGTTCGGCCTTGATGCCCTTCTTGATATAGCCGGGGAAGTACTCGGCATAGCGCTGCGTCATCTCGCCCTGCAGCACTTCGCCGCCGAGGATCTCGCGGCGGATCGTGTGCAGCAGCAGGCGCGCGGTGGCACGGCTGTAGCCGGGGTCTTTCTCGATCAGCGTGCGGGCGGCCAGGATCGCGGCCTTGTAGACCTCGTCGATGGCGACGCCGTCGTACAGGTTGCGCTGCGTTTCTGCCAGCACCGGGTCCGGCTTCACGTCGGCGCCGAGGTTCTCGCAGGCCGAGGCGATCAGCGACTTCAGCTGGCCCAGGTCCAGCGGGCGGCGCTCGCCACGGTCCACCACCATCAGCGTCGGCTCGGCGGCGCGCGTGGCCTCGCCTTGCGCGGCGCGCTCCTGTGCACGGCGCTCGCGGTACAGCACGTAGGCGCGGGCGACCTCATGGTGGCCGCTGCGCATCAGGCCCAGCTCGACCTGGTCCTGGACGTCCTCGATATGGAAGGTGCCGCCGCTCGGGCGCGAGCGCAGCAGCGCGCGCACGACGTTCTGGGTCAGCTGCTCGACCGTCTCGCGCACGCTGGCCGAGGCGGCACCGCTGGTGCCATGCACGGCCAGGAAAGCCTTCATCAACGCGACGGCGATCTTGCTCGGCTCGAACGAGACCACGGCACCGTTGCGGCGAATGATCTGGTAGGCCTGGTAGCTGGACAGCGCTGGGGCGCTGGGGGCGGCGGCGTCGGATCCGAACGCGACCGGAGAACCCGTGGACGGCGAGGCGGGAACGCCCGGGTTCGAGGCAGCTTCATGCAGCATGAGGAATCCTTTTATCGAGAAATGACGGGCCCATGCGCGGCGGCAACCCGGGGGTCGGGCCGGCGCATCGAGCGTTGCTTCAGTGGGGTATTTCGTCCCTGCCGGTCCCTTGCCAGGCCGGCATTCCGGCTGGCGCCTCGGGCGCATCGCTGCGGGCTCCAAGCCACAGCAGACAGCGAATCCAAGGGGATGGTCATGGGCATCGACTGGGTCAGCAGGATATCACGAAGGACACTATATCTATGGCTCCCAGCCCTTCCAAGCACTACCCCTAGTGTCAAACCCGAGTTCAGATTCAGCTGGAAAAAGTGCCCGCGCGCGCCTTCACCCGATCACATCGGGCTTCGTCCCGCGCAACCCGCATCAGCACTGGGCTGGCGGGCCGAAGCGTGGCGCCAGGCCGCGCCGTTGCTGGGTTTGGCATGCGGGGCCTGCATGCCGCGAGCGGCTTGCGGTGGATTCAAGCAGGGCAAATCCCGAGGTGCAACGAAACGCACACGCGCGCGGGTCGCGCCTCAAGCCGTTCGGCAAGGCGCGCCGGCCAAGCGCCTCAGCTCTCGCCCGCGGAGATCGCCAGTCGGGCCATGCGATAGCGGATCTGGCGCAGCGAGAGGCCGAGGCTGGCCGCCGCGGCCGTGCGGTTGAAGCGGTGCAGCTCGAGCGCGCGCAGCAGGATGGCACGCTCGACCTCGTCGAGGTAGCTGGCCAGGTCGCTCGGCAACTGCTCGGGCAGCGACAGGCCTTCTGCGGTCGGCACCGCGGCGACTGGCGTCTCCAGCGCGGCGAACTGCGATTCGCCGCGCCCCTCATCCAACAGCGCGTCGGGCAGACCGAGGTCGTCGGCGTCTATCCATTCACCGCCCGCCAGCGCCAGCGCGCGGTGCAACAGGTTCTCCAGCTCGCGCACGTTGCCGGGGAAGGCATAGCGTGACAGCGTCTGCAGCGCGCCGGCCGTCAGTCGCGGCGTGGGCGACACGCCCGCATCCTGTGCGATGCGGGCCAGCACGCGGTTGCTGATCAGCCCCAGGTCCTCCAGCCGCTCGCGCAGCGGCGGCACACGGATCTGGATGACGTTGAGCCGGTAGAACAAGTCCTGCCGGAAGCGCCCGCCCGCCACCTCTGCACCCAGGTCCTTGTGCGTGGCGCTCAGGATGCGCACGTTGATCGGCGTCTCCGCCGTCGCGCCGACCGGGCGCACCGAGCGCTCCTGGATGACGCGCAGCAGCTTGCTCTGCATGGCCAGCGGCAGATCGCCGATCTCGTCGAGGAACAGCGTGCCACCGTCGGCCGCCTGGAAGAAGCCCTCGCGGTCCTCGTTCGCGCCGGTGAAGGCGCCCTTGCGGTAGCCGAAGAACTCGGCCTCCAGCAGGTTCTCCGGGATGGCGCCGCAGTTGACGGCGACGAAGCGCCCCGTGGCGCGGGCGCCGTGGTCGTGGATGGCACGCGCCACCAGCTCCTTGCCCGTGCCGGATTCACCCTGCACCAGCACTGGTGCCATGCTGCGCCCGACCTTCTCGATCAGCGCGCGCACCGCGCGGATGGCCGGCGACTCGCCGACCAGCCGCAGCGCGGTGGCCGTGCCGATCGACGAGGACACCGGCGGCGCCGCCGGTTCGGGCGCCTTCGCGGGCGGCTGGCGGCCCAGCGCCGAGCCGACCACCAGGCGGAACTGGCGCAGGTCCACCGGCTTGGTCAGGTAGTCGAAGGCGCCGGCCTTCAGCGCCTCCACCGCGTTCTCGGCCGAGCCGAAGGCCGTGATGACGATGGCCTTCTCCGGCCGCGCGGCCTGCTCCAGCCAGCGCAGCACGGACAGCCCCGAGCCGTCGGGCAGCTTCATGTCGGTGATGACGGCGCTGTAGGTCGTGGCCTGCAGATGGGCCAGCGCCTCGGCGACCGAGCCGGCGCTGTCGATCTCGTAGCCCTCGCGCAGCAGTGTCAGCTCGTAGAGCGTGCGCAGGTCGGGCTCGTCGTCGACGACCAGCAGTCGGATGGCAGGGCTCATGCGGATGGCGCGGCACGCAGGCGCACGCAGAACTCGTTGGCGGCCGCCTCGGGAGCGCGGCGGTACTCGATGCGGGCGCCGTGGCGCTCGCACAGCTCACGGCAAATATAGAGGCCCAGCCCCGAGCCGCGGCTGCGCGTCGAGAAGAAGGGCTCGAAAAGATGCCGCTCCACGTCCGGGGGCACCGGTGGCCCGGCGCTGCGCACCACCAGCGCCAGCGCATCGCCGTCCCGCGCCAGCCGCACCCGCACCGAACCGGCGCCGTCGTCGGCATGGCGCAACGCGTTGTCCAGCAGGTTGACCAGCACGCGGCGCAGGTGCTCGGCATCGAACAGCCCCAGCAGCTCGGGCGCCTCGATCTGCAGCTGGAAGCGGCTGTCGGCACCGGCCGCCAGGCCATTGACGACGATCCAGTCGACGCAGATCTCGTGCACCAGCGCGCTGACGTCCAGCGTCTGCGTGTCCGGCTGCACGCCGGGCGCGACCTCGGTCACGTCGTCCACCAGGCGCTTCAGGCGCTGCACGTTGGACGCGACCATGCGCGTCAGCTCCTCGGCGCGCATGCCGGCCACGTCCTCGGCGATCAACGCGTTCGCCTGTGCAATCGCCGCCAGCGGGTTGCGGATCTCGTGCGCGATGCCGGCCGACACGCGGCCCATGGCCGCGAGCTTCTCCTGACGGGTGCGCGCCAGCAGCGCACGGTTGTCCTCGACGAACAACACGCACAGCTCCTCGCTGCCCTCGCGCTGGCGCGTGAAGCGCAGCCTCAGGCGCAGGCTGCGCGTCACGCCGCTGTCCAATGGCAAGGCCACGTCGATCTCTGCGCCCGAGCCGCTGGCATGCGCCTGCTCCAGCGCCTGCACCAGCGGTTGCCAGTCGCCGCGGCCGCGCAGCTGCCAGCTCAGCTCGCCGCCGGCCGCGCCCAGCAGCGTGCGCGCGGCCGGGTTCATCGCCCGCACGCGGCCGCGGCGATCGACGACCAGCACGCCCTCCTGCATCTCGTCGATGACCAGCCGGTTCAGCTGCTCCTGCTGGCGGGCCAGCGCCAGGCTGCCGCGCGCCGCCCTCTCCTCACGCGCCAGCCGCGCGCTCAGCTCGCCGGCCAGCAGGCTCACCGCGAACAGCCCGCCACCGACGAGGCCGGCCTGCGTCGTCTTCAAGCCCACGTCCACACCCAGCAACAGCGACCAGGCTGCGGCGAGCAGCAGCCCCAGTGTGGCCATCGCCGCCGTCGCCAGCGCCAGCCGGCGCGGGCTCAGCACGGCCGCCATCAGCACCGGCATGACGAACAGCGCGCCGTAGTTCACCCCGCTCGGGTCCAGCGCATGCAGCACGCCGAACAGCAGCAGGTCGATGCCGATCGCGCTCCACCAATGCGGGCTGCTGATGCGCGCCAGGCTGCGCGCCGTCGCGCCGCGGCGCAGCTGCGGCAGCAGCCACAGCGCGGCGGCGGCCACGGCGTAAAACGCGCTGAGCGCCATCGTCGAGGGCGCCGGGCGGGTCGACAGCAAGGCGGCGATCAGCTGCGCGCCGATCAGCGCCAGGCCCAGCGCCGCGCGGGCGGCGAGGAAGGCGCGGTACAACCGCTCGAAGGCGGCGCTGCTCTCGGCCGGCTCGGCCGGCGGGGCTTCGACGAACCAGCTGCCTTGGGACACCCTCTCAGCCCTGGCCTTCACGGGCCTCGAAGCTGTTGCGGTGGCCCGTGCTGCAAAACACCCCGCCCTTGCCGGGCAGGGCCTCGTCGGCTGGCAGGTGCATGCCGCACTCGGCGCAGCGCAGCATGGCCTGGGGTTGCGCGGGCGACGCCGGCTTGCTGCGTGCCCCCGGCTCCCGCGGCCGCGAGCGTTTCACGCCGAGGAAGAAGAAGAACGCTGCCAGCAGCAACAGCAGCAACAGGTACTTCATGCGCCGCCCCCGTTCATGCCGCGCTGCAGGATGACCTCGAGGACGAAGCGCGAGCCGGCGTACGACAGCAGCAGCAGCGCCGCGCCGGCATACAGCCAGCGGGTCGCGCGCCGGCCGCGCCAGCCGTAGATGCGCCGGCCGACGAGCAGGCCGGCCAGCACCAGCCAGCCCAGCACGGCGAGCAGGTTCTTGTGGTCCCAGCGCCAGGTCGGCGTGAACCACCAGCCCAGCAGGATGGCCAGCGACAGGACGCCCACGCCGGCGGCGACGAACTGGAAGGTCAGCCGCTCCAGCTGCAGCAGCGGCATCTGCCCTGAAATGGCGCCCGGCGCGGCCTGCTTGTGGCGCAGCCGTGATTCGGCGCGGTTCATCAGAGCCGCATGCAGCACCGCGACGCCGAACAAGCCGTAGGACGCCAGGCCCAGCACCCAGTGCAGCGGCGCCCAGGGCGATGCGGCCAACGGGCGGCTCTCGCCGGGGAAGCTCCAGGCCAGCAGCACCGCCGCCGCCGCCAGCCAGGCCAGCACGCGGCGCACGCTGTGCAGCGGCAGGAAGCGGCTTTCGATCAGATAGACCGTCAGCACCAGCCAGGTCGTCATCGACAGCGCCGGCGCGAAACCGAAGCGCGCGCCGGGCGTGACCAGGCCGAAGCCGCTGATGTCGATGAAGAGGGCGACGAACTGCGCCGTCCAGGCCAGTGCCATGGGCGGCACCGAGCGCAGCGGCGGGCGCGTGGGCGCTTGCCCCTCGTCGGGCCGGGCGCGCAGCAGCCCGACCCAGACATAGCCCAGCAGCGCCAGGCCGCTGGCGATGGCCAGCGCGACGCCAGGGCCGACGGTTCCGGCCGCGGCGGCGTCTCCCAATGGGGCGGGCGATAAACTCATGGCTGCAGTGTACTTTTGGGTGCCGCGCGTTCTGCCGGTCCAACCCTCCCCAACGATGGCTTCCAACCTCACCGACCGCCTGAGTCGCCTCGTCAAGACGATGCGCGGCCAGGCCCGCATCACCGAGAGCAACGTGCAGGACATGCTGCGCGAGGTGCGCATGGCCTTGCTAGAGGCCGACGTGGCCCTGCCCGTGGTGCGCGACTTCATCGCCCGCGTGAAGGAGAAGGCGCTCGGCCAGGAGGTGGTCGGCTCGCTGAACCCCGGCCAGGTGCTGGTCTCGGTCGTGCACAAGGAGCTCGCCGCGACGATGGGCGAAGGCGTGGCCGACATCAACCTCGCCGCCCAGCCGCCCGCCGTCATCCTGATGGCCGGCCTGCAGGGCGCCGGCAAGACGACGACGACCGCCAAGCTCACCAAGCACCTGATCGAGAAGCGCAAGAAGAAGGTGCTGACGGTCTCCGCCGACGTCTACCGCCCGGCCGCCATCGAGCAGCTGAAGACAGTGACCAAGCAGGCCGGCGGCGAGTGGTTCCCGTCCGAACCGAACCAGAAGCCGCGTGACATCGTGCTCGCCGCGCTGGACCATGCCCGGCGCCACTACTTCGACGTGCTGCTGGTCGACACCGCCGGCCGCCTGGCCATCGACGAAGCGCTGATGGCCGAGATCAAGGACCTGCACGCGGCGGTCGATCCGGTCGAGACGCTGTTCGTCGTCGACGCGATGCAGGGCCAGGATGCCGTCAACACCGCCAAGGCCTTCAAGGAGGCGCTGCCGCTGACCGGCGTCATCCTGACCAAGCTGGACGGCGACTCGCGCGGCGGCGCGGCGCTGTCGGTGCGCCAGATCACCGGTGCGCCGATCAAGTTCGCCGGGGTCTCGGAAAAGATCGACGGTCTGGAAGTCTTCGACGCCGACCGCCACGCGGGCCGCGTGCTCGGCATGGGCGACATCGTGGCCCTCGTCGAGCAGGTCACCGCCAACGTCGACATGGCCTCGGCGCAGGCCATGGCGGAGAAGCTCAAGAGCGGCAGCGGCTTCGACCTGAACGACTTCCTGCAGCAGATCGCGCAGATGAAGAAGATGGGCGGCCTCGGTGGCCTGATGGACAAGCTGCCGCAGAACATGATGGGCAACAAGCAGCCCGGCCAGGCCGATATGGACCGCGCCGAGCGCGACATGAAGCGCATGGAAGGCATCCTGCGCGCGATGAGCGCCAAGGAGCGATCGCACCCGGCCCTGCTGATGGACGGCAAGAGCAAGGCCAGCCGCAAGCGCCGCATCGCCGCGGGCGCCGGCGTGCAGATCCAGGACGTCAACCGCCTGCTGAACCAGTTCGACCAGATGCAGCAGATGATGAAGAAGATGAAGGGCGGCGGCCTGATGAAGATGATGAAGCGCATGGGCGGCATGAAGGGCTTGCCCGGCATGTGATTGGCCGGGGCAGCCCAGCAGCACAAGCAGCGCGCAGCCGATCAGGCCCAGGCCACCCCACTCCGGCCCAGCACGCCGCGGTGCGCCGGCGGCGGCTGCTTTCGAGGTCCGGGCGCGCCCGGCGTTCGAGCAACTCGGCTCGAGCGGCCTGGCGCAGGAAACACAAGCGCACACAACTGCCCCCAAGGTCGAAGGAGGGCGGCGCATGGCCAAACGGCGCGCCGGCCGCTAGGGTGTGGCGCATGCTGAACCTGCAAATCCCCCGCACCGTGGGCGCCTGGCTGAGCCGGCTCACCGGCCAGGACGCTCCCGCCCGCGCCGAGCTGACCGACACCGTGATGCGCTGGCCGCCCACTCCCGCGCGCGTGCTGGCGAGCGCGGAGCGCCATGCCCACAAATGCCTCGCCCACGCGCTGGCGCTGGAGCACCCCAGGGGCTACCTGCTCGCACACGTGCCGCTGCACAAGCTGGTGCGCGTGCCGCGCCACAACTCGTACCGGGAGTGGCTGTCGCGCACCGGGCTGCTGACCGTCGACTTCGCGCTGTGCGACGAGCACGGCGTGGTGCGGTCGGTGGTGCTGATGCCGCTCAACGACGACCCACTGCGCCAGGCGCGCAAGCGCGACCGCCTGCTGCGCGTGCTGGGCGCCACCGACCTGGCCGTCACGTCGTGGGACCGCGCCTGGCAGACCGACGACGGCGAACGGCTGCGCAGCGCCCTTTTTCCGAAGCCACGGGGTGCCGGCTATTTCGCCGACACGCCGCACGCAGCTCATTGAGCGACCCGGCGGCGCGGGCGCGCCAGGTCACTCCAGCAGTGCCCGTGCGAACTCGCGCGCGCTGAAGGTCTCGAGGTCTTCCAGCTTTTCGCCCACGCCGATGAAGTAGACCGGCACCGGCCGCTCGCGCGCGATGGCCGCGAGCACGCCGCCCTTGGCGGTGCCGTCGAGCTTGGTGACGATCAGGCCGGTCAAGCCCAGCGCTTCGTCGAAGGCCTTGACCTGGTTCAGCGCGTTCTGGCCGGTGTTGCCGTCCACCACCAGCAGCACCTCGTGCGGCGCATCGGCTTGCGCCTTGGTGATGACGCGCTTGATCTTCTTCAGTTCCTCCATCAGGTGGACCTGTGTCGGCAGGCGGCCGGCGGTGTCGGCGATGACGACATCGGCGCCGCGCGCGCGGCCGGCGTTGACCGCATCGAACGACACAGCCGCGGGGTCGCCGCCCTCCTGGCTGATGATCTCGACCTTAGCGCGATCGGCCCAGACGCCCAGTTGCTCGCGCGCCGCGGCGCGGAAGGTGTCGGCCGCGGCCAGCAGCACCTTCTGGTCAGCCTCGGCGAGATGGCGGGTCAGCTTGCCGATGCTGGTCGTCTTGCCGGCGCCGTTGACGCCCACGACCATCATGACGGTGGGCGTGTAACGGCCCACTTCCAGGCCCTTCTCCAGCGGCTTGAGCAGTTCGCTGAGCGCGTCGATCAACAGCCCGCGCACGGCCTGCGGGTCGCTGGCCTTGGCGTCCTTGACGCGGCGCTTCAGGTCATCGAGCAGGAACTGCGTGGCCTTGACGCCGGCATCGGCCATCAGCAGCGCCTCTTCCAGTTCCTCGTAGAGGTGGTCGTCGATCTGCGTGCCGGTGAAGACGCCGGCGATGCTGCTGCCGGTCTTGCGCAAGCCGGCGTGCAGGCGCTCCAGCCAGCTCTGGCGCGGGGCGGCGGCCGGCTCCGGGGCGGGCGCCGGTGGCGGCGGGGCGATGACGGCCGGCGTCGGCGCAGGCGGCCTGGGCGCCGCGGGCTGCTGTGCGACCGGCGTGGCCACCGGGGCGGCGACCGGTGCGGGCCTCACCACGGGTTGTGGTTCGGGCGCAGGGGGCGGAGGGGGCGGCGAACTGGCCGGCTTGGTGACCCAGCCCTCGGGCAGCAGGATGGGTGCGTCGTCGGACGCCGGGGCCGGCGCCGTCTTCTTGAAGAAACTGAACATGGCCGCCATTCTCGCCGGCCCTCGCGGCGGGCGCTTTCTCGCACGCGCTTGATTTTTTGGGGCGGCGAACGGGGGGACACTGATTCAGGCTCCCCGCACTCCCGGTCGCTCCATGCACGCTGCTCTGCCGTTCGTCCCGCCGTCCCGGTCCGCCCTCTGGCTCGCGTCGCTGCTGGCGTGCACCGCCGTCCAGGCCCAGGACCTCCCCGGCCAGCAGGCGCCCACCGCCGTCAGCGCGCCCGCCAAGGCGCTGGCGCCGGCGGCGAAGAGCGAGCGCACCTTCCTGATGTCGGCCTTCATGGCCACGTCGCAGAACACGCTGAGCCTGTTCAGCTCGCCGGACGGCATCAATTTCACGTCGCTGGGCTCGGAGGTCTACACACCGGCCCAGACGCTGCTGCGCGACCCGTCCATCATCCGCGCCGCCGATGGGCTGTACTACGTCGCCTACACCACCGACTGGAACGGCTCGACCTTCGGCATCGCGAAGTCGGCCGACCTGAAGAAGTGGACGCACGTGGCCGACGTGCCGCTGACGCTGCCCGGCGCCGGCCCAAAGGTCACCAACGTCTGGGCGCCGGAATGGTTCCGCGACCGCGACGGCAGCCTGAAGCTAGTCGTGAGCCTGTCCAGGGGCGGCACCCAGGGCCCGTTCGCGGCCTACTCGGTGAAGGCGCTCGACGGCAGCTTCACGAAGTTCGCCGACCCGGTGCCCATGCAGGGGCTGGAGAACAACTACATCGACACCTTCGTCATCCAGCATGACGGCCGGTTTGTGGCGTTCACGAAGAACGAGACGACCAAGTTCATCGAGCTGGCCACCGCGCCGTCGCTGGACGGCCCCTGGACGCTGCAGAAGACCGGCGACTGGGCCGGCTGGGGCGGCCCGTCGGAGGGCCAGGCCCTCGTCCCCATCAAGTCGAGCGACGGCCGCCCTGGCTGGCGCATCTACTTCGATGACTACATGACGAAGCGCTACTGGTACTCCGACAGCTTCGACGGGCTGCAGACCTGGACGCCGAAGAAGGAGCTGGGCGGCGTGTCGGGCACGGTGCGTCACTTCACCGTCATTGCCGAGGAGACCGCGCAGCTGGAGCGCGTGACGGCCCCCAAGGCCAAGCCCAAATCGATAGCCTGGGACCGCCACTCGCTCATCATCGACGGCCGTCGCGAGATGATCTTCGCGGGCGAGTTCCACCCCTTCCGCCTGCCCTCGCCCAGCCTCTGGCGCGACGTGCTGCAGAAGATGAAGGCGTCGGGACTGAACACCGTGTCGTTCTACTTCAGCTGGGGCTACCACTCGGCCAAGCCGGGCCACTACGACTTCACCGGCGTGCGCAACATCGAGCGCGCCATCCAGATGGCCGAAGAGGAAGGCCTGTACGTCATCGCGCGCATGGGCCCGTACGTGAACGCCGAGCTGACGGCCGGCGGCTTCCCCGGCTGGCTGCTGCGCCAGCGCGCCGAGGCGCGCACCGACGCGGCCGAGTACCAGGCAGCGGCGGACGAGTGGATGACGCAGGTCAACGCCATCCTGGCCCGCCACCAGGCCACCAACGGCGGTGGCAACGTCATCGCCTACCAGCTGGAAAACGAGCTGTTCGCGGTGAATCCCAAGAACATCCGCCACATGCAGCGCCTCGCGGACAAGGCGCGTGCCGACGGCATCACCGTGCCGCTGTTCCACAACGCCGCTTCGCGCCTGCCGGACTGGACGCCGAAGAACTCGACCGCGCCCTTTGCCAACCCGGGACCGACCGATCTCTACGCGTTCGACGGCTATCCCGGCGGTGTTTGCGGCGTCGATGCCCAGCCCGGCACGCCGGCCGTCGCGCCGGACTGGGGCATCTACGGGAAGAACTTTCCCAAGGTCGGCTCGCTGGCGTCGCCCAACACGCCCGGCTTCGTCGCCGAGATCGGCGCCGGCTGGTTCGACTACTGGGGCAGCAACGGCACCTACGAGTGCACGGCCCAGCGCCAGGGCCCGGGCTACCAGCGCGTGTTCTACGGCAGCAGCCTCATCAACTCGCTGACCATCCACTCCATCTACATGGCGTTTGGCGGCACCAGCTGGGGCTGGCAGCCGGGGCCCATCGTCTACACCAGCTACGACTACGGCGCGCCGATCAGCGAAGCCCGCGTCATGCGCGACAAGGCGCTGGTGCTCAAGCAGATGGGCGGCTTCGTGCAGGCGGCCACGCCCGTGCTGGCGCAGATGGACAAGGGCGAGGTGCTCGAGAGCGGCAATGCCAAGGTCAGGCTCTATCACAACGTCAACAAGGCGCTGGGCAGCCACGTGCTGCTCGCCCAGCACAACCATCTGTCGGGCAGCGAGGCATTCGGCTTCAAGCTGCAGACGCGCGACGGCACGTACCAGATTCCGCAGGCCGGCAAGCTGACGTTGACGGGCCAGGACGCGAAGATGCTGCTGGCCAGCTACGCGCTGGAGCGCCAGCACCTGGTCTACAGCACCAGCGAACTGCAGGCGCAGTTGCAGCAGGGTGCGCGCGACGTGGTCCTGCTCTACGGCCGCAACGGCGACGACGGCGAGACCGTGCTGCGCTATGCGACCAAGCCGACGGTGAAGTTCCTGCGCGGCCAGGCCCAGGTGAACTGGGACGCGAAGCACGGCGACCTGCGGCTGAACTATGCCCACCAAGGCCTGATCGAAGTGCTGATCAGCGGCGGCGGCCGCGCGCCGCTGTTGCTGCTGCTGGCCGACGAGAAGACCGGCTGGGAGTTCTGGCGCCTGCAGGCCGGCGACCAGCCGGCGTTGGTGCGCAGCCCGGCGCTCGTCCGCACGGCGGTCGTCAACGGCAAGACGCTGCAACTGACCGGCGACACCACCGCGCCCAGCACGCTGCGAGCCTGGGCACCGGACGGGATCACGTCGCTGAGCTTCAACGGCCGGCCCGTCGCCAGCAGCGCCCAGGACTTCAGCCTCGTGGCACGCGCCACGCTGGCCGGCCCCGATGCCGTCAAGCTGCCCGACCTGATGCAGGGCACGTGGACGCGCCGCTTCGACTCGCTGGAAGCCGACCCCCGGTTCGACGACAGCGCCTGGCGCAAGGCCGACGCGGGCGCCTCGGCCGCCAACGTCTACACCGCGCCCGACAAGGGCCAGCCGGTGCTGGCGATGAGCGACTATGGCTTTCACCACGGCGACGTCTGGTACCGCGGCCGCTTCACGACGACGGCAGCCACCAAGCCGCTGCAGCTCGAACTCTTCTTCGGCGGCGGCGGCGCTGGTCAGATCCAGGTCTGGCTGGACGGCAAGTTCCTCGGCCAGCAGGAGCACGACACCGGCCGCCCCTTCCCCGAGACGACCGACACCTTCAAGCAGTTGCTGCAAGGCTTGCCCGCAGGCGAGCATGTGCTGGCCGTCGTCGTGCGCAACAACTCGCACAACTGGGACCTGTTCGCCGACGACGCGCACAAGGAGGCGCGCGGCCTGATCGCCGCGTCCATCACGCCCAAGGGCGGCCCGCGCTTCGGCACGCCCATCGCCTGGAAGATCCAGGGCAACAAGGGCGGCGAGGACATCGCCGACCTCGTGCGTGGCCCGATGAACAGCGGCGGCCTGCACGGTGAGCGCATGGGCTGGCACCTGCCCGCCGATCCCGCCAAGCCCCAGGCCGGCTGGGACGCGACGACCGTGGGCGCCGCCCCACCCGCGCCCGGCACGTACTGGCTGCGCACGAACTTCAAGCTGGACCTGCCGCGAGGCCATGACGTGCAGCTGGGCCTGGCTTTCGGCGACACGACCAAGCCGCGCTCCGAGGTGGAGAACCGCGCGCTGATCTTCGTCAACGGCTGGAACATGGGCCAGTTCATCGCCCACATCGGCCCGCAGCGCGTCTTTGTGCTGCCACCGGGCATCCTGAACCCGAACGGCGAGAACACGCTGACACTGGCCGTCACCACCGACGGCGCCGCCGCCAACGCGCTGGAAGCCGTGCGCCTGGTGCCGCTGGCCGTCGCCCGCGGCGGCGTGCCGCTGGAGCCGGTGCCGCAACCTCGCAACCTGCAGCGCTGAATGCCAAAGAGAGACACCCATGTCCAACCAGATCCTCAAGCCCGTCGACTCTTCCAAGATCCATCCGCTGCTGGCCCACCACACGGCCCACCTCGGCGCGGACCGCGACGACATCCGTGGCGCCATAGCCCGTCTCATCGATAACCTGATCAACATCGAGGACAAGGCCGGCAAGTTCCTGCTGCGCCTGGACGACGGCCGCGTGCTGGACACCAAGGGCTGGAACGGCTTCGAGTGGACGCACGGCGTGGGCCTGTACGGCGTCTACAAGGTCTGGGAGCTGACCGGCGACCCCAAGGCCTGGGACATCATGGCCCACTGGTTCGAGGCGCGCTTTGCGGAAGGCATGCCCAGCCGCAACATCAACACGGTGGCGCCCTTCCTGACGCTGGCCTATTTGTTCGACCGCACCGGCGACCGCCGCTACCTGCCCTACATCGACCGCTGGGCCGAGTGGGTCTACCACGACCTGCCGCGCACCGAGGAGGGCGGCTTCCAGCACATCGTCTACAACAGCGTGAACCACCAGCAGCTGTGGGACGACACGTTGATGATGTCGGTGCTGCCGCTGGCCAAGTTCGGGCTGTTGCTGGGACGCCCGCATTACGTGGAAGAGGCCAAGCGGCAGTTCCTGGTTCACATCAAGTACCTGGCCGATCGCAAGACGGGCCTGTGGTTCCACGGCTGGACGTTCGAAGGGCGGCACAACTTCGCCAACGCGCTGTGGGCGCGAGGGAACTCGTGGGTCACCATCGTCATCCCCGAGTTCATCGAGCTGTTGAACCTGCCCGAGGGTGATGCGTTCCGCCAGTTCCTGGTGTCGACGCTGGAGGCGCAGGTGAAGGCGCTGGCCCAGTTCCAGTCGCCGTCGGGGCTGTGGCCGACGCTGCTGGACGACCCGACTTCGTATGACGAGGCGGCGGCTTCGGCGGGCTTTGCGTACGGCATCCTGAAGGCGGTGCGCAAGGGCTATATCTCTCGGGATTACGAAGCGTTTGGCGTGAAGGCGGCACTGGCGGTGCGCAAGCACATCAACGACGCCGGGGAGTTGACGCAGGTGAGCTTCGGCACGCCGGTGTTCAACACGCTGCAGGAATACAAGGACATTCCGCTGACGTCGATGCCGTTTGGGCAGGCGATGGCGTTGTTGGCGATGGGCGAGTTGTTGGTTCGCTTCATCTGATCGCCATGCGGTACGGCGGGTTAATGGCCAGGCCCGGCCGGGATTTAGCGAAACCTTCGGTTTTCGTCCCGGCGGCCGACTCACTTTCTTGGGCGCCCAAGAAAGTAAGCAAAGAAACCGCCCCCGTTCCGTCGCCCCTTCGCTTCGCTGCGGGGTCCCCTGCGATGCTCGGAACCCGGAGCCCCGCGGGCTTGAAGTCCGAGCACCGCAGGGCAGCCCGCTGCGCAGCGAAGGGCCGGGCGGTTCGGGGGCGACTTTTTGCCTTCTTTTTGGTCGCTCAAAAAGAAGGTCGCCCGCCTGGGCGACGTCCCGGCATGGGCCTCCCCACAAAGCAAGTGTTTCCAAGACACGCGCGCTTCGAGCAAGAGACATGAATCCCCCTCGCAACCTCCACCCCGCCGCCAAAGAACCCACCTGGATCAACTACTGGGGCTGGGGCAGCGGCGACATGCTCGGTGCCGGTGCGCAAGCCGTCATCACCGGCTGGCTGTTCTATTTCTTCACCACCTTCTGCGGCCTCTCCGCCGTCGATGCAGGCCTGATCCTCGGCCTCCCCAGATTGCTGGAAGCCATCACCTGCCCCCTCATCGGCTACGTTTCCGACAACCTGCGCCACACCTGGGTCGGCCGCAAGATCGGCCGGCGCAAGCTGTTCCTGCTGATCACCATCCCGCTGCTGCCCAGCTTCGCGCTGATCTTCCGCACTGGCCACACCTTCACCTACTACCTGCTCGCCTTCATCTTCTTCGAGCTGCTGTACACGATGTTTCTCATCCCCTGGGAAACGCTGGCGGCGGAGATGACCAAGGACTACAAGGCCAAGGCCAAGTTCGCAGGCGCGCGCATGATCGTCGCGCAAAGCTCGGCCATCCTCGCCTCCTACCTGCCCACGCTGCTCATCAGCCAGTTCGGCGGCAAGGACTCGCCGGACACCTTCTTCTGGATGGCCGCCATCTTCGGCTGCATCTTCTCGGTGGTCGTCACCATCGTCGTGCTGACCACCTGGGAGCGCCCCTATGGCACGCGCGAACAGGCCGTCATGTCGCAGACCTACGGCGGCTTCAACCTGAAGGCAGCGCTGCTCATCCCCGTCAAGATGTTCCGCGACCTGTTCTCCACGCTGAAGATCCGCGCCTTCCGCCAGCACCTGTCCATCTACCTGGGCGGCTACCTGTCGCAGGACATCTTCAACAGCGCCTTCGCCTTCTTCGTCGCGACCGTGCTGATGGGCGCCACGCTCGTCATCTCGCAGCTGATGACGGTCATGTATGTGGCCCAGCTGATCTCGGTGATGGTGGCCATCCAGATCGTCATCCGCACCGGGCCCGTGCTGGCGTACCGGCTGGCCGGCTCGCTGTTCGCTGCCGCGTTGCTGCTGTACCTGGGCTTCTACCTGGCGCGGCCCGAGGGCTTCGCCGAGAGCTTCAACGCGCTGGGCACCAACCTCTTCGGCGCGCTGAACCCGGCCAGTCCCGGCTTCTCGCTCAGCCTGGTGTTCTGGATCTTCGTGCCCATCGTGCTGGCGGGCCTGGGCCGCGGCACGCTGAACTTCGTGCCCTGGTCGGTCTACAACTACCTGCCCGACGTCGACGAGGCCGTCACCGGCCAGCGCCGCGAGGGCATCTTCGCCGGCGTCATGACGCTGGTGCGCAAGCTGGCCCAGAGCGCGGCCATCATGGCCAGCGGCTGGATCATCGACCTGGGCGGCTACGTCAAGACCAAGCCCGGCGAGGTCGTCGTGCAGACCCCCGAGGCCATCCAGACCGTCACGCTGCTGATGGTCGGCGGCCCGCTGCTGATGCTGCTGCTGGGCGCGCTGGCCTCGTGGAAGTTCCGCCTCAATGCCAGCACGCATGCGGTGCTGGTGCACGAGGTCGAGCGCCTGCGCAACGGCGCCACCGAAGCCGAGAGCGACGAGAACCGCCGCATCGTCGAAGACCTGACCGGCTGGCCTTACGACCGCCTGTGGGGCCGCGGCAGCGGTCACGCCGACTCCTCGCTGCAACCCCTGCAAGCCCGCCCATGACCGACTTCAGCCGCCGACACTTCTTCAAGACCGCCACGTTGCCGATCGGCGGCCTGGCAGGCCTGGCAACCACCGCCGGCGCTGCACCGGCGCCCACGCCGGCCGCCGCCACCGTCGCCGTTCCTGACGACCTGCTGGCGCTGCGCTGGCTGGACGGCGCCGCGCCCGCGCCGCCGCTGGGCGCCACGCTGGGCCTGCCCTGGCCGCGTGGCCAGCACAAGAAGGACCAGCCCTTCCATGCGCTGGACGCCAAGGGCAGCCCGCTGCCGCTGCAGACCTGGCCGCTCGCCTACTGGCCCGACGGCTCGCTGAAGTGGACGGCGCATGCGCTGCCGGCCGGCGTGGACGCGGGCGCCCAGCCCAGCATCCGCCCCGGCAAGGGCACGGCCACCAGCGGCGCACGCGTCGCGGTGCGCGAGGCGGGGGACTTCGTCGAGGTCGACACCGGCGTCATCCGCGCCCGGCTGCCCCGCCAGGGCGCCCAGCTCATCCACAGCATCCTGCGCGATGGCCGCGAGGTGCTGGGCAGCTGCACCCTCGTCGCGCAGACCGACGACAAGCCCGATGCCGAGCAGGGACCGGTCACGCAGGCGGCCTTCCAAAGCCGCATCGCCAAGCTCACCGTCGAGCAGGCCGGCCCGGTGCGCGCCGTCGTCAAGGTCGACGGCCAGCACCGCAGCGCGGCCGGCCGCGAGTGGCTGCCGTTCTCGGTGCGCTTCTATTTCTACGCGGGCGCCGAGTCGCTGCGCGTGATGCACAGCTTCGTCTTCGACGGCGACGACCAGGGGGACTTCCTGCGCGGCATCGGCCTGCGCTTCGACGTGCCGCTGCGCGATGCGCTCTACGACCGCCACGTCCGCTTTGCCGGCGAGGCGGGCGGGCTGTGGGCCGAGGGCGTGCGCAACCTCACCGGCCTGCGCCGCGAGCCCGGCGCCGCCGTGCGCGAGGCGCAGCTGGCCGGCCGCGCCACGCCGCCGCTGGCGCAGTGGGGCGCGCAGGTGCGCAAGCTGCAGCACCGCATCCCCGCCTGGGGCGACTACACGCTGAGCCAGCTCAGCGCCGACGGCTTCCAGATCAAGAAGCGCACCAAGGCCGGCCACGGCTGGATACCGGCGGCCTTCGGCAAGCGCGCGCCGGGCAGCGGCTACATCGGCGGCGCAACCGGCGGCGTCGCCTTCGGCCTGCGCGACTTCTGGCAGCGCCACCCCACGCAGTTGGACATCCGCAACGCGCACACCGACGCCGCGCAGGTCACGCTGTGGATGCACGCGCCCGAGGCGCCGGCCATGGACCTGCGCTTCTATCACGATGGCCTGGGCATGGAGACGCACGAACAGGAGCTCGAAGGCCTGGAGATCACCTACGAGGACTACGAGAAGGGCTTCGGCACGCCGGTGGGCATCGCGCGCAGCAGCGAGATCACGCTGTGGGCGCTGGCCGCCACGCCCAGCCGCGAGCGCCTCGTGCAGATGGCCGCCGCGGTGCAGACGCCGCCGCAGCTTGCCGCCCATCCGGCGCGTTATCTGCAGGCCGGCGTGTTCGGCAAGCTGTGGAGCCTGCCCGACCGCAGCACGCCCACGCGCGTGCAGATCGAGGACAGGCTGGACTTCCTGTTCGACTTCTACAAGAAGGAGGTCGAGCAGCGCCACTGGTACGGCTTCTGGGACTACGGCGACATCCGCCACACCTACGACAGCGACCGCCACGAATGGCGCTACGACGTCGGCGGCTACGCCTGGGACAACTCGGAGCTGTCGCCCGACCTGTGGCTCTGGTACGCCTACCTGCGCAGCGGCCGGGCCGACATCTTCCGCTTCGCCGAGGCCATGGTGCGCCACACCAGCGAGGTCGACATCTACCACGCCGGCCGCTTCCAGGGCCTGGGCACGCGGCACAACGTGCAGCACTGGGGCTGCAGCGCCAAGCAGGCGCGCATCTCCACGTCGGCCTACCGGCGCTTCTACTACTACCTGACCGCCGACGAGCGCGTCGGCGACGTGATGCGCGAGGTGCTGAACGCCGACGAGAAGATGGACGCGGTCGACCCGGTGCGCAAGATCGCCGGCCGCGTGGACAAGGGACCGTGGCCCGCGCGCATCGGCTTCGGCACCGACTGGGGCTCCGTCGTCGCCAACGTGCTGACCGAGTGGGAGCGCACTGGCGACAAGCGCTGGCGCGACAAGCTGCTGCGCGGCATGAAGGGCATCGCCGCCATGCCGCACGGCTTCTTCACCGGCAGCGGCGGCTACGAGCCCACCGGGCCCAACGAAGGCGCCTTCCACAACGTCAGCGGCGACAAGCTCAGCGCCAGCCATTTGAGCGCCGTCTTCGGCGCCGTCGAGATGATGGCCGAGCTGGTGGAGCTGATCGACGAGCCGGCCTTCAAGCAGGCCTGGCTGCAGTACTGCGAGCTGTACAACGCGCCGAAGGACCAGCAGGCCAAGGCGCTGGGTGCGCCGCACGGCGGCGGCACGGTGCTCAGCGTCGGCCATTCGCGCCTGAGCGCCTATGCCGCCAGGCAGAAGCAGGACAAGGCGCTGGCGCAGCGCGCCTGGCGCGAGTTCCTGGCAGACGACCCGCGCGGCGTCAAGACGCTGAAGACCACCCGCATCGCCGGCCCGCTGGCGCTGAACCCGGTGGACGAGGCGCCCTGGATCAGCACCAACGACACGGCGCAATGGGGGCTGGCGGCGATCCAGAACCTCGCGCTCATCGGCGATCAACTGACCGACTGACATGAACATGCGGCTTTTGCTTTCCACGCTTCTCGCTTTGCCGCTGTGCCTCGGTGGCTGCGCCTCGCAGCCACCGGCTGCGGACGCACTGCGCCTGGACCTCGCCGGCACGCCCGAGCCGACCTACAGCCGCGAGCGCGGCAACGGCTTCGAGCCAGGCGCGCCGCGCAACGCGGCCGGCCAGCCGAGCTTCTTCACGGTGGACGTGCCGGCCGAGGGCAACTACCGCGTCACAGTGACGCTGGGCGGGGCCAAGGCCAGCGACACGACGATCAAGAGCGAGTTGCGCCGCCTGATGCTGGACGCCGTGCCGGTGCCGGCGGGCGGCACCGCGACGCGCAGCTTCATCGTCAACGTGCGCACGGCCCGCATCGCCGCAGTGCCCGGCGCGACCCCACCCATCGAAGCCGGCGTCGTCAAGCTCAAGGAGCCGCGCGAGAGCAAGGACGAGATCTGGGCCTGGGACCAGCGCATCACGCTGGAGATCAACGGCGCGCAACCCGCGCTGCGCAGCCTCGTCATCGAACCGGTGAAGGTGCCCACCGTCTTCCTGCTCGGCGACTCCACCGTGGCCGACCAGTCCCGCGAGCCGTACAGCAGTTGGGGCCAGATGCTGACGGCGCTGTTCAAGCCCACCGTCGCGGTGGCCAACCACGCGCAGTCCGGCGAGACCTTCCGCGACTCGCTGGCGCGCCGGCGCATCGACAAGATCCTGTCGGTCATGCAGCCGGGCGACACGGTGCTGCTGCAGTTCGGCCACAACGACCAGAAGCAGCAGAAGGACGGCAGCGGCAATGCCGAGACCTACAAGGCCGAGCTGCGCACGCATGCCGAGCGCATCCTGGCCCGCGGCGGCGTGCCGGTTGTCGTGTCGTCGATGGAGCGCCGCAACTTCGACCCACAGGGCCGTTTCAAGCCCAGCCTGACCGAGTACGCCGACGCCGCGCGCGCGGTGGCCAGGGACATGAAGCTGGCCTTCATCGACCTCAACGCGATGAGCCAGCAGTTCTACGCGGCGCTGGGCCCCGAGCGCTCGCAGGCGGCCCACCCGATGAACAACGGCAAGCTCGACAACACCCACCACAACAACTACGGCGCCATGCAGTTGGCGCGTTTGGTGGCGCTGGGCCTGCGGGAAGCCCGCGTGCCGGTGGCGGCGCAGCTGCGCGATGATCTGGGCACCATAGACCCGGGCAAGCCGCAGCCGCCGGAGCAGTTCCGCGTGGCACCGAGCCCGGGCTTCACCCAACAACGACCGCTCGGCGACTGATGAAGTCTCACCTGCTTGCCCTGGCGCTGGCCTGCGCCACGCTGACCCACGCGCCCGCCACCGTTGCAGCGCCGCCCAAGGCCGCCGAGGCCATCACCGCGCAAGGCTTCTCGCCCGAGCGCCTCAAGCGCCTGGACGCCGCCATCGAGGAACAGATCGCCGGCAAGCAGCTCGCCGGCGGCGTGATGGCCGTGCTGCGCGATGGCAAGCCGGTGGTTTTCAAGGCCTATGGCCAGCGCGACATCGAGAACGCCCGGCCGATGCGCACGGACACGATCTTCCGCATCGCGTCCATGACCAAGGCGCTGACGTCGGTCGCGGCCATGATCCTTTACGAAGAAGGCCGCTTCCTGTTGAAGGAGCCGGTCTCGCGCTACCTGCCGGCCTTCGCCAACCTGCAGGTCGCCTTGCCCCAAGGCGGCACCGAGAAGGCGCGCCGGCCGCTGACCATCCACGACCTGCTGACGCACACGGCCGGCATGAGTTACGGCCCCGGCCCGGCCAAGGCCGCCTATGACGCGGCCGGCATGAAGGACTGGTACCTCGTCGGCCACGACGAGACGCTGGCCGCATGGACCGACCGCCTCGCCGCGCTGCCGCTGCAGGGCCAGCCGGGCGAGGCTTTCACCTACGGCTATGCGACCGACGTGCTGGGCCGCCTCGTCGAGGTCGTGTCCGGCCAGCCGCTGGACCGCTTCATCAAGGAGCGCATCACCGACCCGCTGCGCATGCCGGACACCAGCTTCTTCCTGCCCGCAGACAAGCTTGATCGCCTGGCGAATGTCTACGGCCTGGAGGGCGGGCAGCTCAAGCTCATGGAAACCAGCGCGCGCAGCGACTTCGTCAACGGCCCGCGCAAGCTGCTCTCAGGCGGCGCAGGCATGCTGTCCACCGCGGGCGACTACACCCGCTTCCTGCAGATGCTGCTCAACAAGGGCGAGCTGGACGGCGTGCGCATCCTGGCGCCCAAGACGGTGGCGCTGATGACGGCCGACCACCTCGGCACCAGGTCCGGCGGTGACGCCGATGGCTTCGGTCTGGGCTTCTGGGTCAACGTGCGCACGGGCGGCTTCAGGGAGCTGGGCAGCGAGGGTGCCTTCGGCTGGGGCAGCGCCTATTTCCCGCAGTACACGGTGGACCCGAAGGAGCGGCTGGTCATCCTGCTGATGACGCAGCTGCGCCCGGCCGGCAACTCCACCCTCAACCTGCGCGTGCGCAACCTGACCTACCAGGCGCTGCTGCGCTGACCTGCGATGGGGTGGGCCGTCACCACCACATGACGGCCGTCTCGCCCGCCGCAGCTGCGTAGTACATGCGCACGCGCAGCACATAGCTGCGCCCGCGTTGCAGCCTGAGCTTGAGCTGGGCGTTGCGGTCCTCGCCGCTGTCGTCGTCGCCGCCGCGGAACTTCAGGTCACCGGCGCTGTCCTCGAACAGCGCGAGCAGCGTGTCCGCCTCGCCGAAGGTCGCGATCTGGTAGCTGCGCGTGCGCGGCGGCTTGATGCGCAGGTCGATCTGCTGCCCGGCCGCAATCTGCAGCCGGTGCGACTCCGCCAGCACCAGCTCGCTGAATTCATCCACCGGCGGCTGGGCCGGGTAGATCTTGCGCACCTGCGCGATGTCGCGCGCGGACAGGCCGCCGGCCGGCTGCAGCGGCTCCACGCGGTACATCTCGGGCTGCTGGATCAGGCCGGGGCCGAAGGGATAGTGCATCACCGAGTCCGGGTCCCAGGACGTGCCCTCCACGGTGGACTCGTCCAGCTTGCGCAGGATGTTGAAGTGGGTCTTCTGGCGCGACCAGCGGTTGGGCGGCGCCGCCAGTGCGGCGTACACCTTCTCCTCGTCCCAGACGATGCCCGAGAAGGGGTTCTGGTGCTCGTGGTTGAAGCCCAGCGCATGGCCGATCTCGTGGATGGCGGTGTCCAGGTCGCGGGTCACGTCCCAGCCGATGTTCATCGTGCGTTCGCCCGCCGCGACGTCCAGCAGCGCCCGCCCGACGTAGGACCAGCTGCCGTCACCGGCCATGAAGCCGATGCGCACCATCGCCTGCTCGGGGCTGGCCACCTCGCGAAAGCGCAGGCCCAGCCCGAGCTTGGCCCAGGCATCGAAGGCCTTGCGCACCGCCTGCTTCTGCTCCGCCGGGCCGGCCCAGGGCACGAAGCGGCTGCTGCCGTCGGACAGCGTTACCGTCTGGCCGTCACTGGGTCGGTCGTAGAAGTAGTACGTCAGCTCGGTGCCGTTCAGCCACTTGTCGCGCAGCGTGTTGATGGCCGCGGCGCGTTCGCCGAACACCTGTGGGCCGGCTGCCGGCGGCAGGCCGGGGCGCACGTTGCAATAGTGGAAGGCGTAGCGCAGCGGCTGGGCCGCGTCATCGGCGGCGGCACGGCGCGTGCTGCTGGACATGGTGGCCATGGAAACCTCCGAAGCGGGTGGCGACCTTTCAGCTTAGGCAGTGGCCGCGCCGCCTGCTCCGCCAACTTGGGGGCAACCCTGGGCCGGCATCCCCCCGATGCAGGATGAAGCGAAACGCTCAACCGGTTGAGTACACGCGGCGAGCGCCCCTGCCTAGAGTCCGCTCCGGCAGACGGGCAAGCCCGTCGACCGTGAACAACGACACAAAACCAGGAGACTTCATGAACACGACAAGCTCGCGCCCGCCCTGGGCGCGCTGGCTCGCTGCAGGCCTGCTCGCGACGCTGGCACCGGCCGCCATGGCCGCCTTCAGCATCACGACCGTCCACGACAACAACAACGCGGCGCGGCCGCAGTACGTCATCGACACCGATGGCGGGTTGGTGTTCAAGGTGCGCGGCTGGGACAGCAGCAGCACCACGGCCATCGGCGACTTGTCCAGCATGGTCTACAAGGGCGTGGAGTACGCCGACCCCTCGCGCGGCACCCAGCTCAACTCCGGGGCCGACTGGCTCTACAACGGCGTCGGCGCCGTCGGCCTGAAGGTCGAGGCCGTAAGCGCGAACGGCACCGCGACGCCGGCCTCCACGGTCAACGGCGGCGTGGTCAATGCGACGGACTACATCCGCGTCACGATCACCAGCACCAGCACCAAGGGCGGCGTGCTGACGCACTACTACGTCGTCAAGCGCGGTGAGTCCAACATCCACATGGGCACGCACTTCACCGAGCAGCCCGACGTGCACGGCCTGGTGCGCTTCATCGCCCGCATTCCCGTCGCCAAGCTGCCCAACGGCGGCCCGGCCCATGCGGCCGGCGGCCTGGTCACCTACAACGGCGAGAGCTTCTGGGCCGAGGACCTGCGCGGCACCAGCGGCGCCATCGAAGCCAGCGACGTGTTCGGCTTCCCGAGCACCGACGCGCGCTACGGCCAGACGCGCTCCAAGCACTACGCCAACCGCCGCCTGAAGGACTGGGAATTCGTCGGCGGCAGCGGCCCGGGCGTGGGCATCTGGTTCTGGCGCGACAACAACGAAGGCGGCTCCAGCGGCCCGTTCTACCGCAGCCTGCTGCAGCAGATCACCAGCACGAACAACGAGCTGACCTACATCGTCAACTACGGCGAGGCGCAGACGGAGCCCTTCCGGCTGAACGTGCTGAACACGTACACGATGATCTTCAACGACGGCAGCGTGCCCACGGCAAGGCCCGACACCAGCTGGTACGGCCAGGTGGGCCTGGTGGGCTACGTGCCGCCGGTGGGCCGTGGCTCGGTCAGCGGCGCCGGCCTGACGGGCCGCATCGCGGGCATTCCCTACACGGTGGGTTTCGCCAATGCGCAGGCGCAGTACTGGGCCGACGCCGATCCCGTGGACGGGCACTTCACGGCCAGCGGCATGCTGCCCGGCGACTACACGATGACCATCTACAAGGGCGAACTCGCCGTGCAGACGGGCTCGGTGACGGTGACCGCCAACGCCAGCTACGCGATGAACCCCGTGGCCATCACGGCCGACCCGGAAGCCACGCCCGCCCTGTGGCGCATCGGCCGCTGGGACGGCACGCCGCGGGAGTTCATCAACGGCGACAAGCTGACCTTCATGCACCCGTCCGATGTGCGCATGGCGTCGTGGAACGTCGCGCCCTTCGTCGTCGGCCAGTCCAACCCCGCGACGCAATGGCCGGCCTACCAGTGGAAGGACGTGAACAACGGCCTGCAGGTCCGCTTCACGCTGCGCCGCGGCCAGAACGCCGCGCCGCTGCGGCTGCGCATCGGCACCACCGCCGACTTCGCCGGCGCCCGCCCGCAGGTCACGGTCAACAGCTGGAGCTCTGCCATCCCGGCCGCACCGCCAAAGGTCTCGCGCAACCTGACCGTGGGCACCTACCGCGGCTTCAACCGCACGTACACCTTCGACATCCCGGCCTCGCAACTGGTTGTGGGCACCAACGTGCTGACCATCAACACCGTCAGCGGCACCGCCGGCGCCGGCTTCCTGAGCCCGGCACTGTCTTTCGACGCCATCGACCTCGTGCCCACGAACTGAGCAAGCCCATGAAGAACCAACTTATTCCCCTGCTGGCCGCGCTGCTCGCAGCACCCGCCATTGCCGGCGTCGTGCAGACCACCGGCACTGGCAGCGCCACGCCGGGCGCGACCCACCTGACCTACGCCGCCGATTTCGAGGCCAACACCGGCCTCGACAACCCGTGGTCGGAAGGCGGCCTGCTGTTCACCCACACCGGGCTGGCCAACGACAACGGCGGCTGCGGCTATGCCGGCGAGTTCTGCGTGGACCTGGCCGGCGGCCAGCTTTACAGCGAGGCCTTCTCGGGCAACTACTTCGCCACCGCCGGCAGCAATGCCTACCTGTCCATCCGCAGCACCGGTGCCGCGCTGCACGGCATCGAGTTCGCGGTGGACTCGGGCTACGCCAGCATCTACGTGATGTGGCAGACCTGGCTGAACGGCGCACTGACCGGCAGCGGCAAGGCCTCGCTGGGCGCGGCCGGGGTCGGCGACGTGCTCGGGTTGAGGGACCTGGCCGGCTTCACGGAAGTGCGCGTGTTCGCGTTCGACAGCGCGAGCGACAACAGCGGCTACAGCGTGCCGGCGATCGACAGCGTGCGCGCGTTCACGGTGCCGGAACCGGGGTCGCTGGCATTGGCGGCGGCTGGGTTAGGCATGGCCGGCTTGCGCCGCCGGCGCGTGGTCTAAGCCACTACCGCTGCATTCCATCAGCGGTGCCGGGAGTTCGCCCCGGCACCCCACGCACGCGTCAAGCCGCTCCAGCCGCGGCCCGCCAAGCGTCCCGGTACGCGCGCCATCCCGGCGGAGCCCAAGCCGTCACAGGCAAGGCGCCAGCTTCAGGCTCCCGCCCCCACGCATCCAGCAGCCAAGCACCACAGGTCGTGCCACTGCTGTCATCCGACACCGTCACCTCGCGCCCTTCCGCCAGCCCGGCCAGCAGCGGCCCGAACCAGGGGTTGGCCGTGAACGCGCCTTCCACGACGACGCGCCCGGCGGCGCCCAGCGCGCCCAGGCAGTGGTCGGTCATCAGCACGACATAGAGCGTCGCCAGTGCGGCGCGTTCCGCATCCGTCTGCGGCAGTTCCCCGTCCACACGCCCGACCCGCCCCGCAAACGGCCCACCGGTCTCGGCAAAGCACGGCAATGCCATCGTCTGCCGGGCGATCAGCCGCTCGACATCCGCCGCCGTGAACGCCGCCGGTCGCTCGCCAGCCAGCGCACCGAACTCCCGCCCGCCCATGAAGCGGATGCAGGGCACGGCGTCGCCGAAGACATTGCAGTTGGCCAGCATGTCCTGCGCCTCGGCCAACGGCTTCGTCGCCGAACCGAGAGCCGCGGCGATGACCCACGTCCCGGTGGACAACACCGTGCAGGGCCCGCTCGACTGCAGCGTCAGCAGGTGGCGCAGCAGCGAGGCATTGCTGTCGTGGATGCCGCAGACGATCTCGCAACCTGCGGCCAGGCCGGTGTCCGCCGCCAGTTCGGGCCGCAGCGTGCCGAGGCGCGCCCAGGCATCGCGGCGCGGCGGAAAAAGCTTCTGCCAACCGTGCCGCTCGACGAGGGAGGACCACCCACCCTCTCCAGGCCGCCACAGGTCCGTGTGGCAGCCCAGCGAAGTGACCTCGCTGGCCGCCACGCCGCACAGGCGCCAGGCCCAGTACTGCGGATACATCAGCACATGCCTGGCCCGCGCAAACTCCGCCGGGAAGCGAGCCTGCAGCCAGTCCAGCTGCCGGCCCAGGTTCAAGCCGGCGGGCAACTGGGGCGAGCCGCTCTCGTCGAACGCCGGGCGCAGCGCCTCATAACGCGCCGCGTCGGTGGCGTCACCCGGCACATGCTCATAGTCGGGCACCGGCAGCACGAGGCCGGCATCGTCGACCAAGGCGGCCGTCGCGCCATGCGTGACCGGCACGATGGCGCGGATATCCGCCAGCGCCGCGAGCTCGCGCAGCTGGCCCAGCAGCCAGCTCCACAGGCGCTCGGTATCGTGGTGCGGATAGGGCCCGTCGCGGCGCACGGTGTTGGGCGTGCGCACCTCCGCCAGCGTCTTGCCGGCGGCGTCGATCAGCGTGAGCTTGGCGTTGGTCTTGCCGATGTCGAGGACGACGGTGCCTGTTGTCCCAGCGCTCAAGAGACCAGCCCCGCATGCCGGTGGTAGGCGCCGGCCTCCAGCACGGCCGCATAGTCATGCGAACTCAAGGCCGAAGCCTCCACCACACGAGGGTCCACGGCTTCGGGCTCCACGGTGATGACGCGCACGCCGTAGTGCTCCAGCAGCTGCACCGCGCTGTCGGAGGCGCCGGTGTCGGTGATGACCGTGGACACGCGGTTCAACCCGCACAGCACCAGGCCGGCCTTGCGCTGGAATTTGGAGCTGTCCACCAGCACGACCAGTTCCTCGGCCTGGCCGATCAGGCGCTTCTCGGCCTGGATCAGCAGCGGGTCGGCTTCCATCAGGCCCAGGATGGAGAGGCCGTAGACGCCCATGAACATCTTGGCGGCGTAGTGGTGCTGGGCGACGTCGTTCTCGAACGGGCTCAGGATGACGTTCTGCTCGCGGTAGACCTTGCCACCGGGCAGGATGATCTCGTTGTCGCTGGTGACGAGCAGGCGCTCGGCCATCAGGAATGAATTGGTGAGAATCTTCAGCTGTTTCTCGACGAGAAACTCCGCCATCATGAACGTGGTGGTGCCACCGTTGATGATGATGGTTTCGCCGTTATTGCACATCGAGGTCGCATAACGGGCGATGGCACGCTTGGCGGCAGTATTTTGCTGCGCGTTGTTTTGAAAAGTCTCGCTCGACAGCGTGTATGACTTTTTCTTTTGCTCCAGCCTTTGGGCGCCACCGCGGGTGCGTGTGAGCTGGTTTTTGGCGGCCAGCCAGGAAATATCCCGCCGCACCGTCGCGGCCGAGGCCGACAACCATTCCATCAATTGCTGCACGCTGGCGTGCTCGCGCTCGTCCAGCAGTTTGAGCAGACGCTTGTGGCGCTTGTGATTGATCATGAGGGTCCTTTGTCGGGCGCCCCGTGATGGGTGGCGACCGTTGTCTCGTCGTTATGTCGCCCAGCCTCTGCGGGCGGACGTCGCTTGGCTTGGCAGCTTGGCGAAGGCCCACCGCCTGGATCACTGCCGGTGAGCGTAGGCACCGGCCGCCGGAACCGTGCCCGCTCACGCTCAGATCCGCTCAAAGCATGGGTGAAACGCTGTTCCAAGTGCAGATTACGTCAATCGCATGACAGGGTCAATCAACAAACGCTCACGGCCGTGAGCGTTTCGTGAGCGGCGGCACGCCGGCTCGCGCTTTCGCTCATCCTTTTGATTTCCTGCTCGGGCGTCGCGCAGGGCGCGGTGTTTCGTTCCACACTGCGGCCCGTTTCCACGATGGACCGCCCGCCACTGGCCGGCTCCGGACCGCGCGCCGCGGTCCTGGCCATGAGCGACGGACTGATTACAGGCAAGCCGATGACTGCAAATTCCCAAACCTCCGCACAAACCCCGATCGTCTCCAAATGGGACGACGCCGTGGCGGCCAAGTTGAGCGAGCCTGAACTGCTGCTCTATCGCTCCAATCTCCTCGGCTCCGACCTGCGCGTGACGAATTTCGGTGGCGGCAATACCTCGGCCAAGGTCATGATGCGCGACCACCTGACCGGCGATGATGTCGAGGTGCTGTGGGTCAAGGGTTCGGGCGGCGACCTGGGCTCCATCAAGCTGGATGGTTTCTCCACGCTCTACATGGACAAGCTGAATGCGCTGAAGAAGCGTTATCGCGGCCTGGAACATGAAGACGAGATGGTGGATTACCTGCCGCACTGCACGTTCAACCTGAACCCGCGTGCCGCGAGTATCGATACCCCCCTGCACGCCTATATCCCCAAGAAGCATGTCGACCACATGCATCCGGACGCGATCATCGCGATTGCCGCCTGCGCCGACAGCAAGCGCCTGACCGAGGTGATCTTCGGCGGCCAGCTCGGCTGGTTGCCCTGGCAGCGCCCCGGCTACGACCTCGGCCTGAAGCTCGAAGCGCTCGCCACGTCGCAGCCCAACCTGAAGGGCATCATCCTGGAAGGCCACGGCCTGTTCACCTGGGGTGACACGGCCAAGAGCTGCTACGAGATCACGCTGGAGATGATCCGCCTGGCCGAGCAGTGGCTGGCCGAGAACATCAAGCAGCCGGTGTTCGGCGGCGTCAAGACCGTCACCCTGCCCGCCGAGGAGCGCGCGGCGCTGGCCGCCAGGCTGATGCCCGCGCTGCGTGGCCGCATCAGCGCCGGTGAGCGCAAGCTGGGCGACTTCAACGACAGCGCCGCGGTGCTGGAGTTCGTCGGCAGCAACGACCTGGCCGCGCTGGCCGCGCTCGGCACGTCCTGCCCCGACCACTTCCTGCGCACCAAGATCCGCCCGCTGGTGCTGGACTTCGACCCGAGCAAGCCCGACGTTGACGCGCTGCTGGCCGGCCTGGACAAGGCGCTGGAGGCCTACCGCGCCGACTACGTGGCCTACTACGAGCGCTGCAAGCGCGCCAACAGCCCGGCCGTGCGTGATGCCAACCCCATCATTTACCTGATCCCCGGCGTCGGCATGCTGTCTTTCGCCAAGGACAAGGCCACGGCCCGCATCGCCGGCGAGTTCTACATCAACGCCATCAACGTGATGCGCGGCGCGAACGGCGTCGACAAGTACGTCGGCCTGCCCGAGCAGGAAGCCTTCGACATCGAGTACTGGCTGCTCGAAGAAGCCAAGCTGCAGCGCATGCCCAAGCCCAAGAGCCTGGCCGGCCGCGTGGCCCTGGTCACCGGCGGCGCCGGCGGCATCGGCCAGGCGGTGGCCCGCCAGCTGCTGCAGGAGGGCGCCTGCGTCATGCTGACCGACATCGACGCCGAGGCGCTGGAAGAAGCCAAGGGCAACCTGCTGAAGGTCGCCGGCAAGGACAACATCGCCACGGTGCAGGGCAACATCACGTCCGAGACCGAGGTGGAGGCCGTGCTGACGGCCACCGCGCTGCGCTTCGGCGGCCTGGACATCCTCGTCTCCAACGCCGGCATCGCCTCGGCCGCGCCGCTGGAAGACACGACGCTGGAGATCTGGCAGCGCAACCAGGACATCCTGGTGACCGGCTACTTCCTCGTTGGCCGTGGCGCCTTCCGCCTGATGAAGCAGCAGAAGATCGGCGGCAGCATGGTGTTCGTCGCCAGCAAGAACGGCCTCGTCGCCTCCGCCGGCGCGTCGGCTTACTGCACCGCCAAGGCGGCCGAGATCCACCTGGCCCGCTGCATCGCGCTCGAAGGCGCGGCCATCGGCGTGCGCGTCAACGTCGTCAACCCCGACGCCGTCATCCGCGGCTCGCGCATCTGGGACGGCAAGTGGAAGGAAGAGCGCGCTGCGTCCAACAAGATCGACAGCGACAACATCGAAGAGTTCTACCGCCAGCGCAGCATGCTCAAGCTCAGTGTGCTGCCCGAGGACATCGCCGAGGCGGTGTACTTCATGGCCAGCGACAAGTCCGGCAAGAGCACGGGTAACGTCCTCAATGTGGACGCCGGCAACGCCGCGGCATTCACGCGCTGAAGGAGACAAGCATGACCAAGCACATCATCGACGCGGCCCAAGTCGAGCAACACAACGCCAGCCAGCGCGCCGCGCTGCAGGCCGACTACGACGCGCTGGGCGGCATGCTGTCCCGCCGCGGCGTGGACATCGAGGCGCTCACCGCCAAGGCCCAGACCTTCGCCGTGGCCGTGCCGAGCTGGGGCGTGGGCACCGGCGGCACGCGGTTCGCGCGCTTCCCCGGCAAGGGCGAGCCGCGTGACGTGACGGAGAAGCTGGAAGACTGCGCCGTCATCAATCAGCTCACGCGCGCCACGCCCGCCGTGTCGCTGCACTTCCCGTGGGACAAGCCGACCGACCCCAAGGCCCTGCGCCAGCAGGCCGACGAGCTGGGCCTGGGCTTTGACGCTGTCAACTCCAACACCTTCCAGGACCAAGCCGGCCAGGCCCAGACCTACAAGTACGGCAGCCTGACCGCGCAGAGCAAGGCGGCTCGCGAGCAGGCCGTGGCGCACAACATCGACTGCATCGAGCTGGGCAAGACGCTGGGCTCCAAGGGCCTGACGGTGTGGGTGGGCGACGGTTCCAACTTCCCCGGCCAGCACAACCTGCGCGGCGCGCTGGAGCGCTACATCGACTCTGCCCGCGGCATCTACGCCGCGCTGCCGGCGGACTGGCTGATGTACATCGAGCACAAGCTGTTCGAGCCGGCGTTCTACTGCAGCGTCATCGCCGACTGGGGCACCAGCTTCGCCGTCGCGCAGACCCTGGGCGAGAAGGCCAAGTGCCTGGTGGACCTGGGCCACCACGCGCCCAACACCAACATCGAGATGATCGTGGCGCGCCTGGCGCAGTTCGGCAAGCTCGGCGGCTTCCACTTCAACGACAGCAAGTACGGCGACGACGATCTGGACTCGGGCTCCATCGATCCCTTCCAGCTGTTCCTCGTCTTCAACGAGCTGGCGGACGCCACGCTGCGCGACTCGGCATTCAGCCCGGCCTACATGCTGGACCAGTCGCACAACGTGACCGATCCCATCGAAAGCCTGATGAGCAGCGCAGTGGAGGTGCAGCGCGCCTTCGTGCAGGCCGCGCTGGTGGACCGCGCGGCGCTGGCCGGCTTCCAGGAAGCCAACGACGCGCTGCAATCCGCGCAGGCGCTGAAGAAGGCCTTCCGCACCGACGTCAGCCCCATCCTCGCGATGGCCCGCCTGCGTTCAGGCGGCGCGATCGACCCGGTGGCGGCCTACCGCGCCAGCGGCTACCGCGAGCAGGTCGCGGTGAAGCGCCCGCCCAGGGCAGGAGCCTCGGGTAGCGGCATCGTCTAAGGTGGACGCCAAGGCCTTCGGTGCACGCGGTGACGGCATCACGCTCGACACGCGGGCACTGCAGGCCGCCATCGATGCGGCGGCCTTGGCAGGCGCGGAGTTACGCCTGGGCGCCGGCGTCTACCTGACTGGCGCTCTCTTCCTGAAGAGCGGCATGACGCTGCGCCTGGAGCGCGGCGCCACGCTGCTGGGCTCGCGCGACCTGGCCCACTATCCGCTGCTGCCCACGCGCGTCGCCGGCATCGAGATGCGCTGGCCGGCGGCGCTGGTCAACATCTACGGCGAGCAGGACGTGAACCTGGTCGGCGAGGGCTGCATCGACGGCGACGGCCAGGTGTTCTGGGACAGCTACTGGGCGCTGCGCGCCCGCTACGAGCCGCGCGGCCTGCGCTGGGCGTCGGACTACGACTGCCAGCGACCGCGGCTCATCCAGGTGTTCGAATCCGCCCGCGTCCACGTCGGCGGCGGCCTGCTGCTGCGCCGCTCGGGCTTCTGGACGCTGCACCTCTGCTACTCGGAGGACGTCACCGTCGACGGCGTCACCATCCGCAACAACGACGAGGCGCGCGGCCCGTCGACGGACGGCATCGACATCGACTCCTCGCGCCGCGTGACCATCCGCCACGCCGACATCGCCGTCAACGACGACGCGCTGTGCCTGAAGGCCGGCCGCGACGCCGACGGCCTGCGCGTGGCCCGGCCTTGCGAGGACATCACCATCAGCGACTGCATCGTGCGCGAGGGCGCCGCGGGCCTGACCTTCGGCAGCGAGACCTCGGGCGGCTTCCGGCGCATCACGGCGGAGCGCGTCGCCGTGCATGCGCCGGTGCCCGTCGGGCTGCTTTTCAAGTCCGCCCCCACACGCGGTGGCTTCATCGACGGCGTGTCCATCAGCGACCTGAGCCTGCACGCCGTGGCCGTCGTGATGCGCGCGACGATGAACTGGAACCCGGCCTACAGCCGTGCCGAGATTCCCGAGGCCGAACTGACCCTTGCACCGCCGCACTGGAAGGCCCTGGCCGCGCCGGTGCCGCCCGAGCTGGGCCGCACGCAGGTGGCCGGCGTGCACATCCAGCGCCTGCACGCCCGCGGCGCCGACGTGGCCTTCGAGGTGGACGCCGATGCGCAGGCGCCGCTGCGCCACTTCCGCTTCATCGGCCTGGACATCGAAGCCCAACGGGGCGGCCACGTGCTGGACGTGCTGGGCTGGCGCTTCGACGCCGACTGCCGGTTGCGGCTCGGCACGCCGATCGCCGTGCACGCGGACAGCGCGCTGGCAGGCCTGCCCGCCGGGCACTGGTGCGTGGACCCATCACTGCGCCGTCGCGACGTGTCGGCCCTGCCCATGGCCGAGCAAGACGTTCAATGAAGACCAGGAGACGAGACGATGAGCGACGAGATTCGCGCCTTCAAGATGCAGCTCAAACCCGGCGTGGTGGCGGAGTACAGGAAACGCCACGACGAGCTGTGGCCCGAGCTCGCCGAGGCGCTGCGCGGCGCCGGCATCTTTGATTACTCCATCTTCCTGGACGAGAGCACGCTGACCCTGTTCGCCGTGCTCAAGCTCAAGCCGGGCTACCCCATAGCCGAGCTGCCGTTGCAACCCGTCATGCGGCGCTGGTGGGACTACATGGCCCCGCTGATGGAGGTCGAAGCTGACAACAAGCCGCGCCAATGGCACCTGCCCTCCGTCTTCCACTTTGCGGGCTGATCCTCAGCATCCCGCTGACAGCAGCGGCATGGTGCGAGTACCCCAAGAAGCTGGAGCAGGTCGCCGCTGACGACTTCCGCGCCGGCCTGGCCCGTTGGCGTCTGGAAGCCGAGGATGCGCGCGCCGTCGTCGCCGCCGAGAACGGCGTGCTCGACATCGCCACGCCCGCCGGCCTGAGCCTGTGGTGGCGCGAGCCGCTGTCGGGCGACTACGCCATCCGCTTCACTGCCATCGCCCTGCCCGCGCCCGCGAGTGCCGGGGCGCTTGCCGGCCGCATTTCCGACCTCAACATGTTCTGGAATGCGCTCGAAGCCGACGGCAGCGAGCCCTACCCGCGCAATGGCAAGTTCGCCGGCTACGACACGCTGCCAACCTACTACGTCGGCTTCGGCGCCAACGCCAACACGACGACGCGGCTGCGCCACTACACAGGCAGTGAACGCCGCCTGCTAACCGGCTTTGCAGACGGATCCATCGCCGAGCCCGGCGAGCGCCCGATGACGGCGCAGACCCGGCTGCATGCGGGCAAACCGCTCAGCGTCGAGATTGTTTCGCGCCAACCCACGGCGAGCGACCCCGTGCACCTGCGCTGGCGCGCCAACAGCAACGAACTCTTTACACGCGCCGACGCCAATCCGCGGCTGCAAGGCCACTTCGCACTGCGCACGACGGCCAGTCGATTGCAGATCCGAGACTTCCAGATCCTTCAATGCCAATGAAAACGCTGCTCGCCGCTCTCGCCCTCGCCGCCGCAACCGCCCAGGCGGCCGAGCCCGTGAAGATCGACATCCAGGCAGACAAGCCCGGTCCTGTCATTGCCCGCCAGATCTACGGCCAGTTCGCCGAGCACCTGGGCGCCGGGATCTACGAGGGCCTGTGGGTCGGCACGGACAGCAAGATCCCCAACGTGCGCGGCTGGCGCAGTGACGTGGTGAACGCGCTGAAGGCCATCAAGGTGCCGGTGCTGCGCTGGCCCGGCGGCTGCTTCGCGGACGAATACCACTGGCGCGACGGCATCGGCCCGCAGGCCCAGCGCCCGCCGCGCGTGAACACCAGTTGGGGCGGTGTCATCGAGCCCAACGCGGTCGGCACGCATGAATTCATGGACCTGGCCGAGCAACTCGGCACCGAGGTCTACATCAACGCCAACCTCGGCTCCGGCACCGTGCAGGAGATGGCCCAGTGGCTGGAGTACCTGACGGCCGAGGGCGACAGCGCCCTGGCCCGCGAGCGCCGCGCCAATGGCCGCGACAAGCCCTGGAAGATCCATTACTGGGGCATAGGCAACGAGAGCTGGGGCTGCGGCGGCAACATGAAGCCGAGCTACTACGCGGACCAGTACAAGCAGTGGGCCACCTTTGCCAAGGCGCCGCGCGGCAACCGGCCCAAGCTCGTCGCCAGCGGCGGCCAGGAGCTGGAGTTGCACTGGACCGAGACGCTCAGCGCCGAGGTCAAGCAGATGAGCGCCATCACCCACCACCAGTACTCGCTGCCCACGCGCGACTGGAAGAAGAAGGGCGCGGCCACGGCCTTCCCCGAGTCCGAATGGATCTCGACGCTGGCGGTGCCGCAGACCATAGACGGCTACCTCGCCAAGCACCGCGAGATCCTGGACCGCAACGACCCGGCCAAGAAGTTCGCCATCTACTTCGACGAATGGGGCAGCTGGTACGACCCCGAGCCCGGCACCGACCCCGGCTTCCTGGTGCAGCGCAACACCCTGCGCGACGCGGTGCTGGCGGCCCTGCACTTCCATGTCTTCCACCGCCACGCCGAGCGCGTGAAGATGGCCAACATCGCGCAGATGGTGAACGTGCTGCAGGCCGTGGTCCTCACCGACAAGGAGCGCATGGTGCTGACGCCGACGTATCACGCGTTCGCGATGCACCTGCCCTTCATGGACGCGACCTCGCTGCCCGTGCAACTGAGCGGTGTGCCGACCTATGCGCTGGGCAAGTACAGCATCCCGGCCATCAGCGCCAGCGCGGCCAAGGGCGCGGACGGCAAGCTGCTGCTGAGCCTCACCAACACGAATCCAAACCAGGACCTGCCGCTGCAGCTTGCCGTGGGCGGCAAGGGCGTGCGCGCCGTGACCGGCCAGCTGCTAACCGCCGCGACGATGGACGCAGAGAACCGTTTCAAATCACCCGACCGCGTCAGGCCGCAGCCCTTCAAGGCGCAGGCCAAGGATGGCGCCCTGAGTCTCACATTGCCTGCCAAGTCCGTGCTCGTACTGGAACTGCAACCATGATCCGCCGTCTCCTCTGCCTGCTCGCCCTCATCGCCGCGCCCGCGCTCGCCGCCGACGCGCTGCGTCCGCCGCTGCTGCTGACGGCTGCCCGCGCCAATGTGCAGGACCTGTCCGGCCGCTGGACCTATTCCAAGGACCTGTACCGCACCGGCTTCACCGACATCAACGGCTGGGTCGCCAAGTCGCGCATGCAGCGCTACCGCGACGTGGACGTCGCCGCCGAGGAGAGCAAGCCCGGCCCGGCCTTCTTCGAGTTCGACCTCGACCGCGGCCCGGCCATGGACATCCCCGGCGCATGGAACTCGGCCACGCCCGAACTGCGTTACTTCGACGGACTGATCTGGTTCCAGCGCCGCTTCGATGCGCCCATGAAGACCGGACAACGCAGCTTCCTGCGCTTCGAGGCCGTCAACTACCGCGCCTACGTCTACCTGAACGGCAAGGAAGTCGGCCGGCACGAAGGCGGCTTCACGCCCTTCGTCGTCGAGGTGACCGAGACGCTGCGCGCGCAAGGCAACCGCCTCGTCGTCGGCGTGGACTCCAAGCACGATGCCGACAGCGTCCCGGGCGAGATCACCGACTGGGACCTCTACGGCGGCATCACGCGGCCCGTGAAGCTCATCCAGACGCCCGCCACCTTCATCGACGACGCGACGCTGCGCCTGAACGACGCCGGCCGGCTCGTGGGCAGCCTGCAGCTCAACGGCCCGCAGGCCGCCAATCGCGCGGTGAACCTGCGCATCGCCGGCCTGAACCTCACGCTGCCGGCCCGCACCGATGCCAACGGTGAAGCGCGCTTCGACGTCGCCGCGCCGGCCGGCCTCAAGCGCTGGTCGCCCGACGCGCCGACGCTCTACGACGTGGAATTCGATGCGGGCGACGACAAGGTACGCGACCGCATCGGCTTCCGCACGATCGCCGTGCGCGGCAGCGAGATCCTGCTCAACGGCCAGCCCATCTTCCTGAAGGGCATCTGCATCCACGAGGAAGAGATAGGCCCCAACCCCGCCCGCCGCATCGATGACGCCGCCGCGCGCCGGCTGCTCGGCGAGGTGAAGAACGGCCTGCACGGCAACTACGTGCGCCTGTCGCACTACCCGCACAACGAGGCCATGCTGCGCGCGGCTGACGAGATCGGCCTGCTGGTGTGGAGCGAGATCCCCGTCTACTGGACCGTGAACTGGGACAACCCGGCCACGCTGGGCCTGGCCCGCCGCATGCAAGCCGAGACCATCTACCGCGACCGCAACCGCGCGTCTGTCGTGCTGTGGAGCATCGGCAACGAGACGCCCGTGGCCGACAACCGCACGCGCTTCCACACCGCGCTGGCCGAAACCGTGCGCGCGCTGGACCCCAGCCGCCTCATCAGCGCGGCGCTGCTGGTGGAGCGCAAAGGCGACACGATCCACATCGCCGACCCGCTGCTGAAGGAACTCGACGTCATCGCCGTGAACACCTACGCGGGCTGGTACGGCGATGACACGCTGGAGGCTGTCGGCAAGCTGCGCTGGGAGGTGCCGGCGGACAAGCCGCTGCTGTTCTCAGAGTTCGGCGCCGACGCGCAGGTGGGCTTCCGGGACGCAACGCTGCGCCGCAAGTTCTCCGAGGACTACCAGGCCGACTACTACCGCGCCACGCTCGCCATGGCCGCCAAGGTGCCGACGCTGCGTGGCCTGTCGCCCTGGGTGCTCAAGGACTTCCGCTCGCCGCGGCGTGAGCACCCGGTCTTCCAGAACGGCTGGAACCGGAAGGGGCTGATCTCGGAGACGGGGCAGCGGAAGCTGGCGTTCGAGGTGGTGGCCGAGCATTACAAGGCGCGGGCGAAGTGAGGCCGGTGCTGGCGGCCGCTGCCAGGGGTGGCGTGCTTCGAAGCGGTGAGTTGCTGCCTAGGCGCCGCACTCGCCATCACCGCACCGGTCATCGAGCATGACGCCGCAACGCATTGCCACCTTCCTGGCAATCCTCACCCTCGCCCTATCGGCCCACGCCGCCCGGGAAACCTACAACTTCAACCCTGCCTGGCGCCTCCACATCGGCGACGCCTCCGGCGCCGAAGCCCGCGCTTTCGACGACGCCGCCTGGAAACCCGTCACCCTCCCTCGCGCCTGGAACGAAGACGACGCCTTCGCCAAGGACATCGTCGACCACCGCACCGGCATCGCCTGGTACCGCAAGCACTTCACGCTGCCCAAGGACGTCGGCCAGCGCAAGGTCTTCATCGAGTTCGAAGGCGCACGACAAGCCGCGGAGGTGTGGGTCAACGGCCAACGCATCGGCCTGCACGAGAACGGCATCACCGCCTTCGGCTTCGACCTCAGCCGGGCCGTCAAGCCCGGCGACAACCTCATCGCCGTGCGCACCGACAACCGCTGGGACTACCGCGAGCAGGCCACCGGCCAGCGCTACCAGTGGGCCGACCGCAACTTCAACGCCAACTACGGCGGCCTGCCCAAGAACCTGCGCCTGCATGTCACCGACAAGCTCTACCAGACGCTGCCGCTGTTCTCCAACCTCGGCACCACCGGCGTCTACGTGCACGCGTCCGATTTCGACATCCAGGCCGGGCGCGCGACCGTCACCGCCGAGGCGCAGGTGCGCAACGAGCATGACCAGCCGCGCCGCTTCGGCTATGCCGTGACGCTGCGTGACCGCGGCGGCAAGGTGGTCGCCGCCTTCAAGGCGCCCCTGCAAACCGTCGCAGCCGGCGCCACCACCACCGTCGCCGCCCGCGCACCCGTGAAAGGCCTGCAGTTCTGGAGCTGGGGCCACGGCGCGCTGTACGACGTGCAGACGACGCTGACCGTCGACGGCAAACCGATCGACACCGTCAACACACGCACCGGCTTCCGCCAGACCGAATTCGCGAACGGCATGGTCAAGCTCAACGGCCGCGTCATCCAGCTCAAGGGCTATGCCCAACGCACGTCCAACGAATGGCCGGCCATCGGCCTTTCCGTGCCGCCCTGGCTCAGCGACTACGGCAACGGCCAGATGCTGGCGAGCAATGCCAACTTCGTGCGCTGGATGCACACGGCGCCGTGGAAGCAGGACGTCGAGTCGCTGGACCGCATCGGCCTCATGCAGGCCATGCCGGCGGGCGACTCCGAGGCCGACGTGACCGGCCGGCGCTGGGAGCAGCGCATGGAGGCGATGCGCGACGCGATCGTCTACTTCCGCAACAACCCGAGCATCGTGATGTATGAGGCGGGCAACCGCGGGGTCAGCGCCGAGCACATGGCGGAGGTGCGTGCGCTGCGCGACCGCTTCGACCCGCACGGCGGCCGCGCGGCAGGCAGCCGCGAGATGCTGTCCCGGGCGCTGCAGGGCGTGGCGGAGTATGGCGGCGAGATGCTCTACATCAACAAGAGCGCGCGGCGGCCGATGTGGGCCATGGAGTACTCCCGCGACGAAGGTGCCCGCAAGTTCTGGGACGAACTCTCGCCGCCCTTCCACAAGAACGGCGACGGCCCGCCGCACAAGGGTGAGCCCGCCCCAAGCTACAACCACAACCAGGACTCCCACGCGCTGGAGAACGTGCGCCGCTGGGTGGACTACTGGCGCGAGCGCCCCGGCACCGGCACGCGCGTGTCGTCGGGCGGCGTCAACATCATCTTCAGCGACAGCAACACCCACCACCGTGGCGCCGAGAACTACCGCCGCAGCGGCGAGGTGGACGCGATGCGCATCCCCAAGGACGGCTTCTTCGCGCACCAGGTGGTGTGGGACGGATGGGTCGATGTCGAGCACCCCCGCGCGCATCTGCTTGGCCACTGGAACTACGCGACCGGCACGATCAAGACCATCACCGTCATCTCCAGCGCCGCGCGCGTGCTGCTGACGCTGAACGGCAAGCCGCTGGGCGCCGTGGACGCGAGCGAGCCCTTCGTCTTCCGCTTCGAGAACGTGCGCTTCGAGCCCGGTGAACTGCGCGCCATCGGCCTGGACAAGGACGGCCGCCAGGTCTGCGAGGACGTCCGCGTCACCGCCGGCGCACCGGCTGCGCTGAAGCTGACGGCACAGACGCATCCGCAGCGCCTGCAGGCCGATGGCGCCGACCTGGCGTTGGTGCAGGTCGAGGTGGTCGACGCGCAGGGCCGCCGCAACCCCATCGCGCTGGACACCGTGAAGTTCACGCTCGACGGCCCGGCCGAATGGCGCGGCGGCATCGCGCAGGGGCCGGGCAACTTCGTGCTGGCGCGCGAGCTGCCGGTGGAAGGCGGCGTCAATCGCGTGCTGGTGCGCAGCACCACCGAGGCGGGCACCATCAGGTTGCGCGCCGAGGCGCAAGGCCTCGCCCCCGCCATGCTCGAGCTGCGCTCGCAACGCGTCGAGATTGTCGGCGGCCTGAGCAAGCGCTTCCCCGCAGACGGCGTGCCCCCGCAATCCGCGCGGGGCGCGACACCCGCCACGCCGGCCTTCACCGTCGGCCGCATCGCCGTGCCCGTGGCCAGCGCCGAGGCCGCCAGCGGCGACGCGGCCAAGGCCTTTGACGACGACGAGAGCACGTCATGGACGAGCGCGTCCGGCCAGGGCGCCATCCGCTTCCACCTGGCCGAGGCGGCGACGCTCAGCGAGCTCACGCTCAAGCTCGGTGGCTGGCGCGAGCGCCAGTACCCGCTGCGCATCAGCGTCGATGGCATGCCCGTCTACCAAGGCCTGACGCCGCGCAGCCTCGGCTACGTGACACTGCCGCTGAAGGCCCACCACGGCCAGGTCGTCAGCATCGAGCTGACCGGCGACGCCCAGGGTGGCGCCGACGCTGCCAACACCGAGGTGGCCAACCAGAAGATCGTCGACACCGGCGCCAGCCGCCTGGGCCGCGGCGTATTGGCTATCGTCGAGGCCGAGTTCTATCGACTGCCCTGAACCATGTCCCCATCCCCTACCCTCCGTCGCCGCCTCGCCCTTGCCGCCACTGCCGCCACGCTGTTGGCACCCGCACTGCCTGCCTCGGCGCAGCCAGCGGCCGCCGCCGCCCCGGCGCCCCTGCCATGGCCCAACCCGCTCATTGCCCAGCGCGCCGACCCGCAGGTCCTGCGCCACGGCGAGTGGTACTACCTGATGGCCACCGTGCCCGAGTACGACCGGCTGGAGCTGCGCCGCGCACGCTCCATCGCCGGCCTGGCCACCGCCGAGCCCAAGGTCGTCTGGCGCCAGCATGCGCAGGGGCCGATGAGCAAGCACATCTGGGCGCCCGAACTGGCCTTCCTGGACGGCCGCTGGTACATCCACTTCAGCGCCGGCGAGGCCAAGGAGCCGTGGAAGATCCGCCTGTGGACGCTGGAGAACGCGTCGCCCGACCCGCTGCAGGGCGAGTGGACCGAGCGCGGGCAGATCCAGACGCAGTGGGACACGTTCACGCTGGACGCCACCGTCTTCGAGCACCGCGGCAAGCGCTACATGGCCTGGGCGCAGAACGACCCGGCGAGCAGGAACCACAGCACCAACATCTACCTGTCGCGCATGAAGAGCCCGACCGAGCTCGAAGGCCCGCAGGTGCGGCTGAGCCAGCCCGAGTACGCCTGGGAGCAGGTGCGCCACATGGTCAACGAGGCACCCGCGGTGCTCGTGCATGGCGGGCGCGTGTTCATGACCTACTCGGCCGCCGGCACCGGTGCCGAGTACTGCCTGGGCCTGCTGTGGGCCGACGAGAACGCCGACCTGATGGACGTGAAGAGCTGGCGCAAGTCGCCCGGGCCGGTCTTCAGCACCAGCCCCGAGAACAGCCAGTACGGCCCCGGCCACAACAGCTTCGTCGTGGAGCCGGACGGCACGGTGCTGAACGTCTTCCATGCGCGCAACTACCGCGACATCGTCGGCGACCCGCTGAAGGACACCGGCCGCGCCACACGCGTGCAGCCGCTGCGCTTCACGACCGACGGCATGCCGGACTTCGGGCTTCCCTTGCGCGAGACCGTGAAGCCATGAGCGTCATCGCGTTGTCCGCAGGCGAGCCCAATGTCTTCGACGGCGACGCACCCGACCGCATCTGCCGCCGCCCCACCCGCGCCGAGCTGCACCCCCATCCGTCGCCCACACCCGCCCGCGGCCGGGCGCTCGTCTACGCCGGCGGCGGCTACCTGCAGCTGATGCATGACAAGGAAGGCGTCGAGGTCGCGCAGTGGCTGAACACGCTGGGGCTGGACGCCTACGTGCTCGTGCACCGCCTGCCCGGCCAGGACGGCCACCCTTTCGACATCGCGCTGCAGGACGGCGTGGCAGCACTCGACCACCTCGCCGCACTGCCGCCGCTGCCCCTGCTGCACGTCGGCCTGTCCTCCGGCGGCCACCTGGCCGGCGTGATGGCCTGCCGACGGAAATCGGCCGGCGCCGTCATCGCCTACGCGCCGCTGAACGCCAACCACCGCGACCACAAGTTCCCGCCCGCCAAGCCCGACTTCGCCCCACCCGAAAAGCAGGCCTTCTACGACGCCTGGCCCATCGGCATCGCGAGCCAGCCGCACGGCCTGCCGAAGTGCCCGGTGTTTCTCGCCTATGCGCTGCACGACCCCATCGTGCCGGTCCAGCATGCGCTCAACCTCATCGTCGCGGCGCAACAGCACGGGCTGGACGTGGAGGCGCATGTCTTCCCGCAGGCCGAGCATGGGTTTGCGCTGCGCGGGCTGGACGGCACGCACGACCAATGGCCGGCGCTGGCGGCGCGGTGGATGGCCTCGAAGCTGACCGGCTGAGACATTCGCTACGCTCGCGGCACTGGAACAACGGGCCACGCATGCTGCAAGAGATCAACAACTGGGGCGACTACCGGAACAAGGTGCGCGAATTCGATGCCGTCATGGAGCACGCCAAGGCCGTCGCCTCGGCGCTTTTCGGGCAGGCCGCGCCGGCGGCGCACATCCGCTACGGCGAGCAGATCTTCATGACGCTGCTGACGCACTGCATCTCGCTGCGCAACCTGGCGGGTGACGCCAACCAGCGCATGCCCGCCGACCTGTGGGGCGTGCCGCCCATGAGCGCCGTGGCGCGCTGCGTCGTGGAAGCCCACGATGCCTTCGAGTACGTGGCGGGGCACGATGTGGGCACCGCAGAGCGCGCCTTCCGCCTGTTGCTGTGGGAACTGCATGACCAGACCCGCCACCTGAAGATGTCCGCCGAAGCGGCCCCCGGCGATGCGCGCGCCGCGGCCTTGCGCGCGGATGTGCAACATCGGCAAAGCGAACTCGAAGGGCACGAGTACCTGCGGAACCTGCCACCCGAGTTGCAGGCCGAGTTGCGCCGCCGCCTGGCCCGTGGAGAGCCGCCGGCCTTCCACCTCAGCCAGCGCCAGCGCTGCGCGATGAGCGGCGTGGACGCCGACTGGCACAGCGCCGTCACCGGCCAGCTCGCGCAATACGTGCACACGCTGCCGTCCACCGTGCGCCAGCTGGCATCGTTCAAGGTGGAAACGCCCGAGGCGCTTCGCGTGGTGGCGATGCCGCTTTTGTTCTCGCTGCCCTTCCTGGTCCGCACCACCCAGGCCGTGGTGAAGCTCATGCAGGGGAAGGTGCCGGAGCCCCCCAGCCGCACGGCCCGCACCATGGCGCTGTGGCGCGGCGTGGCCCAGCCGAAGAGGCCGAGCCCTTGATGAATGTGCCTGCGACACGGGCTGCCGCGCACCCGTTGAAGTCCCTGCTCCTGTGGGCCGCCTGCCTGCCGGCGGTGGCCTGGGGACAGGAAGCTTCGCCCGTGCCGTCACCCGCGCCGCAGGCCACCGGCGTCAGCCCCGACACCCAGCTCGCCATCCGCTTCGACAGCCCGCCCACGCTGGGCAGCTCCGGGCTGATCCGTATCCATGACGCCGACGATGGCCGCGTGGTCGACACGCTGGACCTGGCCATCTCCGCATCACCCAACCGCCGCATGGCACCGGCCGAGGCCACGGCCGACGCAGCGAAGAACGCCTACCAGTCCACCCGCATCGCGGGCCGCGACTGGCATTTCCGGCCCGTCATCGTGCGCGGCAACGTGGCCACGATCTATCCGCACCATGGCGTGCTGGCCTACGGCCGCCGCTACCGCGTGACGGTGGACGGCGGCGTGCTGCAGCCGGCTGCCATCGCGTGGACCTTCGCCACGCGCAAGGCGCCGCCCGCGGCAGACAGCCCACGCCTGGTCGTCGCGGCCGACGGCAGCGGCGACTTCGCGACCGTGCAGGGTGCCGTCGACTTCGTGCCCGGCAAGCCGGCGAAGCGCGTGACGATCTTCATCCGCAACGGCTTCTACGAGGAGATCGTGTCGCTGGCGGGGAAGCGCAACCTGACGATCCGCGGCGAGAGCCGCAACAAGGTGCAGGTGGGCTATGCCAACAACAGCGCCTTCAACCCCGGCGGGCGGGCGCGCTGGGCGTTCTCCATCGTCGATGGCGAGGACATCCAGCTGTCGAGCTTCACGATCAGCAACCACGCCGTCGGCCAGGCCGAGGCGCTGATGACGCGCGGCGAGCGCATCGTGCTGAGCGACATGACTCTCAACGGCAGCGGCGACGCGTTGACTACCTACGGCACGCTGTACGTGCAGGACAGCAAGCTCACCGGCCATGGCGACACCATCCTGGGCTACGCGGCGGCCTACTTCCTGCGCACCGAGCTGCAATCCATCGGCCCCTTCAGCTGGACGCGCACGCCGGCCGGCCAGCATGGCAACGTGTTCGTCGACTGCAGCTTCATCGCCAGCGACGCGCCGCTGCCCTGGGCAGCCTCGGCCCCGGTGGCCAACCCCGCTGCGGTGTTCGCGCGCCTGCCGCGCAACAACTCGGCCACGCGCACCGCCGACAACTTCCCGCATGCGGAGATGGTGCTGATCAACACGCGCACGCAAGGCATCCCGCCCGAAGGCTGGGGGCCGGTGGAAGAGGCGCCGGGCTTCGACAGCTCGCAGGTGCGGTTCTGGGAATTCAACACGACGGACCTGCAGGGCAAGCCCGTCGACGTGAGCAGGCGCCATCCGGTTTCGCGCCAGCTGACGATGGAGAAGGACGCCGCGCTGATTGCCGACTACAAGCGGCCGGAGTTCGTGCTGGGCGGCTGGAAGCCGGTGGTGGAGTGAGGCGATGAGACTGTGGCGAGCGCTGGCGTTGCTGCTGGCCCTGTGCGGCGCGGCTGCGCAGGCGACCGGGCGGGCGACCGAGCAGTGGGGCATCCATGAGATCGAGCTGAAAGGCCCGGCGGACGGCAACCCCTTCGTCGACGTGCAACTCGGCGCCCGCTTCAGCGACGGCGCCCAGACCGTCGAGGTCGACGGCTTCTACGACGGCGACGGCGTCTACCGTGTGCGCTTCATGCCCCCGCGACCGGGCCGCTGGACGTGGGTGACGCACAGCAACCGCTGGCCGCTGACGAACAAGCAGGGCGAGTTCACCGCCACGCCGCCCAAGCCCGGCAACCACGGCCCGGTCGGCGTGCGGCACGGCCACCACTTCGGCCATGCGGACGGCACGCCGTACAAGCCGGTCGGCACCACGATGTACAGCTGGGCGCACCGCGGCCCGGCGCTCGAAGAGCAGACGCTGCAGACGCTGGCCGCAGCGCCCTTCAACAAGGTGCGCATGCTGGTGTTCCCGCAGACCGCGGGCACCGACAGGCATCCGCCGCCGTTGTGGCCTTGTGAAGCGTCCTCGGGCACGCCGCCGCGCAAATGGGACTGCGCGCGCTTCAACCCCGCCTTCTTCCGCCACCTGGAGCAGCGCGTGGGCCAGCTGCGCGATCTCGGCATCGAGGCCGACCTGATCCTGCACCACCCCTACGACGACAAGCGCGAATGGGGCTTCGACAGCATGACCCGCGAGCAGGACGACCGCTATGCCCGCTATCTCGTCGCGCGGCTGGCGGCCTACCGCAACGTCTGGTGGTCGCTGGCCAACGAGTTCGACTTCATCCGCACCAAGACGGATGCGGACTGGGGACACCTCGGCCAGCTGCTGCAGCGCATCGACCCCTACAACCACCTGCGCTCCATCCACAACGGCAAGCGCATCTACAACCAGGCCGAGGGCTGGATCACCCACGTCAGCATGCAGCACGGCATGGCGGCGGCCGAAGCCAGCCGGGCGGTGCTGTTCCGCGAGGCCTGGCGCAAGCCGGTCGTCTTCGACGAGCTGAAGTACGAGGGCCGCCACGACCGCCGCTGGGCGCAGCTGACGGGCCAGCAGATGGTGCAGGCCTTCTGGGCCGTGACCATCGCCGGCAGCTACGGCGGGCACAGCGAGTTCATCCCCGATCCGGCCGACGGCACGATCTGGCTGGCGCAGGGCAAGGCGCTGCGCGGCCAAAGCCCGCCACGGATCGCGTTCCTCAAGCAGATCCTGGACACCGCGCCGGCCGAGGGCATCGACCCCATCGACACCTTCGAGGACGTCTTCGTCGCCGGCCAGCCCGGGCGCTACTACCTCGTCTACTTCGGCCAGCAGGCGCCGGCTGAATGGCTGCCCAGGCTCTACCTGACCGGCCTGCGCGACGGCCAGCGCTTCAAGGCCGAGGTCATCGACACCTGGGCCATGACGATCACGCCGGTGAAGGAGTCGCTGCAGTTCAGTCCGCAGGGCCGCTACGACTTCGTCGCCAAGAACCCGATCAAGCTGCCCGGCAAGCCCGGCATCGCGCTGCGGCTGACGGCGCTGGACGCGCCCGCCGCCCCCGGCGCCAAGCCTGCCGTTGACGACTGAACGAGCGACACCGATGAGAACGACCACCGCCCTCGCCACCGCGCTGCTGCTCGCCGCCTGCGGCACGCCGCCCGCTCCCGCGGGTGCGAAGGCCCCGCCGGCCTTTCCCGGCGCCGAGGGCGAAGGCGCCATCTCGATCGGCGGGCGGGGCGGCCGGGCGATCTACGTGACGACATTGGCCGACCACGGCCCGGGTTCGCTGCGCGACGCCATAGAGGCCGACGGCCCGCGCACCGTTGTCTTCGCGGTGTCCGGCACCATCGCGCTCGCCAAACCGCTGCACGTGAAGAACGGCCGCATCACCATCGCGGGCCAGACGGCGCCCGGCGACGGCATCACGCTGCGCAACCATCCGCTGTTGATCGACGCCGACGACGTGGTGGTGCGCTTCATCCGCTCACGCCTGGGCGACGAGGCGGGCGCCGACGACGACGCCATCAGCGTCGGCTCGGGCCAGCGCATCATCCTGGACCATGTGTCGGCGAGCTGGTCCACCGACGAGGCTCTGTCCGTTTCGGTCGCGCGCGCCGACCTGGGCCGGCCGGCCTACCAGCACGTCACGGTGCAATGGAGCGTCATCGCCGAGTCCCTCAACTGCAACGCGCCCAAGAAGGGCGCCTGCCACGGCTTCGGCAGCCTGTTGCGCGGCGCGCACGGCACGCGGTTGTCCATGCACCACAACCTGTGGGTCCACCACCAGGACCGCATGCCGCGCCCAGGCAACTACCTCGCGCAGGACAAGGACCGCACCGGTGGCTTCTACGACATCCGCGCCAACGTCTTCTACAACTGGGGCACCGAGCGCGCCGGCTACAACCTCGACCGCAACGGCGAACGCGCCAGCTACAACTTCGTCGGCAACGTCTACCTGCGCGGCCCCGACTCCAAGGGCGCGTTCGCGTTCGAGGAAAGCAACCCCGGCGCGCGCGCCTTCTTCGCCGGCAACACGATGGACGGGCGGTTGCCCGCCGACCCGTGGGCGCTGGTGCGCGCCCATGCGCAGCATCTGCCCGGCGGGCTGCCCGACGGCTACAAGCTGGCAGCGCCGCTGCCGTTCGCGCACGTCGGCGTGGACGCGCCCGACAAGACACTGGAACACGTGCTGGCCGGCGTCGGCGCGTCCCTCGCGCGCGACGCGGTGGACCAGCGCCACATCGCCGACGTGCGACAGCGCCGCGGCAAGCTCATCAACAGCCAGAGCGAAGTGGGCGGCTGGCCGGTGCTGCAATCCAAGCCCGCACCGCTGGACAGCGATGGGGACGGCATGCCGGATGCGTGGGAGACAGGACAGGGCCTGAACCCGCGCGACGCGTCGGATGCCGCGCGCGTCGATCCAGCCACCGGCTACACCCAGCTGGAGCGCTATCTGAACGGCCTGGTGGCTCACCTGCCCGGCACCATGGCCGCCGCGCGCCGTCCGGATCTGGCCTTCGTGAAGCAGGAGCCCTATCGCGATCACGCAGAAAGCGGCGCTGCTCAGGTGTGCGGGTAGTCAGCCCCTTAGTGGATCGTCAAGATCAAGAGGCTCAACCGCCCTCGCCCGGCGGCGCGTACGGCTCGATGACCTGCTGCTCCGTCAGGACGGTGACGGGTCAGACGTCCCGCCCATGGCTCTGGCCGGAGCGGCATTCGGCAGTGGCTTCAGTCCGACCCTCACGAGGACAGCACGGGCGCGAGCCGCTCGGCCGACCGCGCTAACTACTTTGTCACGCCTGCAGCGGTGCCAGGTGTTGCCCGCCGGGGAAAATCACCCACGCCTTCGTTCGTCCGCTCCACCTTGCGGATCGTGCCGTCGTCATTGAAGTGCAGGTACTCGGCCGCCACATGCCGCTGCTTCCTCGCGCAGGCCGCGCCGGGCACGTCCAGCCAGCGGTGATAGAACAGCACCCACTGCCCCTTGAACTGCACGATGGAGTGGTGGTTGTTGGCGTTGTTCTCCTGCTCCATGATGACGCCGCGGTAGGTCCACGGGCCCTTGGGCGAGGTGGCCGTGTAGTAGGTCAGGATGCGGTTGTGCTCGGGCATCGTGAAGTAGTACAGGCCGTTGCGCTTGAACACCCACGGCCCCTCCATCGGTGGCTCGTAGCCGCCCATGTCCATCTTCTGCAGCTCGCCCTTGAGGCTGCGCATGTCGTCGGCCATTTCGGCCACGAGGTAGTTGACGCCCGACGTGCGGCTGTAGAGGTAGGCGCGGCCGCCGCTCTCCTCATCGTCGACGAACAGCACCGGATCATTGGCATAGGGCTTGCGCCACAGCGGCGCGCCGATCATGTCCTTGAAAGGGCCGGCGGGGTTGTCGCTCTCGGCGATGCCTATGCCCATCCACTTGGTGCTGTTCTTGGGGTTCTGCCGGTCCTTGATGCCGGTGCCGGCGGGGAAGACGAGGTAGTACTTGCCGTTCCTGTAGGCCGCGTCGGGGGCCCAGGCGTAGTCGTCGGCCCACTTCAAGTCCTTCACCGACAGCACCGCGCCGTGGTTGGTCCAGTGGACGAGGTCGGTCGACGAGAAGGCATACCAATCCTTCATGTGGAAGTCGGCCTGGCATTCCTCGTCGTGCGAGGTGTAGAGCCACATCTTGCCGTCAGGCCAGACGTGGCCGGAGGGGTCGGCGGTGCGCAGGTCCTTGCCGAGGGCCAGCGGGTTCTGCGCCTGCGCCGACGTGGCGAGCAGCGCCGCAAGCGCCACAGACACAAGACGTTGCATCGCACAGTTCCTTTTCATGGGCGGCACGCGCCGGGCTGCAGGTCGGCGCCGTCGAACATCAGGTCAGCCTGGCCGGCCTTGACCTGCAGGCGCAACGGGCCGGCGCTGCCGGTCAACGTGAGCGAAGCCGTGATGCGGTTGGCCAGCACGCCCTGGGCCCAGGCGGCGTCCTGCGTGCCACGAGGCCAGCGCAGCGGGTGGACGTGGCCGTCGACGAGGACCTCGGCCTGCCAGGCCTCGCCGGCCGCCAGCGTGTAGGTGGGCAGCACGTGGACGCGCAGGCACGCGGCATCGGTCCCGGGCGACTCCAGCGTCAGCGTCGCGCCGGCCCGCTGCGCTGCCAGCACGCCGTCGCCCCGGCCGAGGCCGGGCACGCGACGCCAGCCGTCGGCGGCGCCGACGCGCAGCAGCGGTGCGATCGGCTCGATGAGGGGCAGCGGCGCCAGGTCGGCCGCCGCATTCGTCAGGTCGCGCAGTGCATCGGGCGCGCTGCCGCCCAGCCCCGCCGCGGGCAGCAGCGGCGCCTGCTGGCGGTAGCTGGTCCACAGGCCGTCCGCGGGTTCCTCGGCCAGGATGCCGGCCCAGCGGCCGCTGTTGTAGCGGGCGGTCAAGGCCTTCAGGCGCTGGTCTGCGCGCACGGCCTGCGCGGCGAGGGCGCGCGCGCCGGCCGGGTCACGCTCCATGGTCGCCGCGTAGCGCTCCAGCGCGAAGAAGCGCTCGTTGGCCAGCGCCGAGGCGCGCAGCGGGTATTCGACGAGCTGGAAGAAGCCATCGCGCTGCGCCGCGGCGATGCGCGGGCGCAGCGTGTCGAGGCTGTGCAGCAGCATGGCGAAGCGGGTCAGGCGCTCGTGGATAGCGGCCGGCGCCATGCCGCTGCGGCGCACGCGTTCGCCGGGAAGGTGGAACTGCAGATGCTCGGGCCGCCGTTCGAAGTTGACGCGGTAGTAGCCGTCCCAGATCTCGGCAATTTCGGCAACGCCGAACAGCCGCCGGGCCAGTTCACGCAGGTAGCCGCCCTGTCCCTGCGCGCGCACGGCCGCCGGGTTCCAGGCCAGGTCGAACCAATGGCTGAGGTTGACCTCGTGCGGCTTGATGTCGCCCGCGTTGGCCACCCACAGCCGCTGCACGCCGGCATCGAAGGCGCGGCCCATCTCCTCGGCGACAAGGGCTGGAGGGGTTGTGGACAGCCACAGGTAGGACAGCGGCGCACCGAGATAGCTCAGGTGGTAGTACACGCCCGAGCCGCCCGAACGCCTTGATTGAGCGGCATCCGGGAACTGCCGGATGTAGCCGAAGTTGTCGTCGGGCCAGACCAGCGTCACGTCGTCCGGCAGCGCCAGGCCGGGCAGTAGCGGCAGCACTTCCTTGTAGGGCACGAAGATTTGCGGCAGCGTCGCCGGGTCGCCGACATGCTTAGCCAGCAGCTCGCGCTGGTCGGCCAGCAGCCTGTTCAGCAGCGCCTGCTTCTCGGCCACCGTGCCGCCGCCCTGCATGCCGCTGTCGTGGATGCCGCGCATGCCCAGCGTGTAGAGGTTGTCGTAGCGGCCATTGGCTTTCAGCCGCTCGGCCCAATAGTCGCGCACCGGCTCGGCGTGGGTGGCGTAGTTGTACTGCTCGTGCGGCGCCTTCCACTCGGCGACGTTGTTGCGCAGCAGCGGCTCGGCGTGGGACGAGCCCATGACGATGCCGTAGCGCTGTGCCAGCCCGGCATGGCGCGCGTTGGCATTGAAGGCGCCCGACACCTGGTGCATGGCCGGCCACAGCGTGTTGCCCTTCAGCCGCAGCAGCAGGCGGAAGACTTGCTCGTAGGTGCGCGGGCCGATGTTGCGGGCCTCGGGCTCGAAGGTGTGGGCGGCCCAGGGCTGCAGGCCCCAGTCTTCGTCGTTGATGAAGAGGCCGCGGTACTTCACGGCAGGGCCGTCGTGCAGCGGAGCGTCGAGGCTGACATGCAGCGGCCCGCGCTGGAGCGGCGCCACGTCGGCCCACCAGTGCCAGGGCGACACACCGAGCGCCTGGCTCAGCGTGTAGGCGCCGTAAGCCGTGCCGCGGCGGTCCGCGCCCGCAACGACGAGGGCCTGCCTCACGCCCGGCGCCGGGTCGCGCAGCAGCGCGATCTGGAAGCACTCCCAGCAGCCCTTGAGCCGGCTCAGGTCGAGGCCGGCGGCATCGATGGCCGGATGCCTGCCGGCCGTGCCGATCCAGACCTGCACGGCGCCCTTGTTGCCCACACTGGCGCGCAAGCCCAGCCGCTTCAGGTCGTCGGCGAGGTCCTGGGCGACGAAGGCTTCGAGCGGATCGGCGTCCGGCGCCGCGACGATGACGGCGCCATCGAGCGGCATGCTGCCCGGCGTGGCTTTCGTTGCCACCTGGAGCCCGGCTTGCGCGGCGCCAGCCAGACCGATCCACAGACCCAGCAGCAGGGCGCGCATCACCGCGCCCTGAACGCAGGCCGCAGGTCGGGCGGCGGCGCGTTGCGGTCCAGCGTCAGCCACCCGTCCTTCACTTGCAGCTCCGCCACCTGGATGACGGTGCGCTGGTGCCAGCGGTCATCCGTCTTCGCCTCGGGCTCGCCGCTCTGGTGCGTGAAGTAGAAGAGATAGGCGCGGCCGTCGACCACGTTGACGCCGGGATGCTGGCCCTGGGCGCGGTCGGTGGGATGCTGACCCGTGCCGGCCAGCAGCCGCGTGGGCTGCTCTTCCCAGTTCAGCGCATCGTCGGAGCGCAGCACCAGCAGGCCCTTCCACAGGTCGGCCACCAGCCACCATTTGCCGGCGAACTGGAAGACCGTCGGGCCTTCACCGGGCAGGCTCGTCACTTGACCGCGCACGGCCCAGGTCTTCATGTCGGGGCTGTCGGCCACCTTGAGCTTGCTGCCGGCCTGCTCGTCCTTGAACCACATCCGCCAGCCGCCTTGCGGCGCGCGGATGACGGACGCGTCGATGACCTTGGGCGAACCCAGGTCCACACGGCCGGCGCATTGCCAGGTGCGCAGGTCGGCGCTGGTCAGGTGCTCGATGCGGCGCTCGCCGGTCCAGCTCTTGTGCACGCCGGGCACGATGGTGAGCCAAAGGTGGTAGACGCCATCGAAGTCCTGGATCTCGGGCGCCCACAGCGTGGTGCCGGTGCATTCGGCCGGGAACTTCGCCTCGCCCGACGCACGCCAGTGGTTGCCGTCGTCCGTCGTCGCGATGCCAATGGGCGTGGCGTGCACCCAGCTCACGTCCTTGGGGTCGTCCAGCCGCAGCGTCGCGCGGCGGTTCGTGTAGAACATCTCCCAGCGCTTCAGGCCGCGGTTGAAGACGACGGACACGTCGGCGGCGCCGTCCAGCACCGGGTCGCGGTACAGCGGGCGCGGCGCGGGCTCGGGGGCGGTGGCACAACCGACGAGCGCAGCGAGCAGCGCGAGCGAGGCGACGAGCTTCATGGCGTGACCTTGATGGGCAGGTAGCGCGGCGCCTTCATGGCCGCCCCCAGGTGGAAGCTGGTGTGCGGGGGCTGGTTGTAGCCGGCATTCTGAGCGGCGACCTGCACGCGGTACTGCGGATCGTGCATCAGCGTCACCAGCCGGTGCTCGGTCGGCATGGCCGTGGAGAACACCAGCAGCGCGGTGCTGTCCTCGTTGCGCCAGACCACCTCCTCGCGCCAGTCGCCGAACAGGTCGGCCGACAACACCGGGTTGCCCTTGGTGCCGTTGTTGGACGCGGCGCCGAAGGTCTTGCCGTTCAGCAGGTTCTCGAACTTGAAGGCGGCGGGGTTCCACTTGTCGATGGCGACGTGGTCCAGCGATTCGCGCAGCAGGTCGCCGTCCCACCAGATGGCGAAGTTCATGCGGTTGGGGTGCTGCTCGCTGATGGGCTTGCCACCCGCACTCATCAGGCCGCCGACGGAGCCCCAGCATTCGGCGCCAGGGTAGGCCGGGTCGATGTCAAAGCAGACGCCGCGGCCCACGTCGGCGTTCTTGCCCGACATGCTCCACAAGATCTTGCCGGTGGCCGCGTCGTGCATCTCCAGGCCTTGCTCGCCGTAGCAGCGCGGGCTCTCGTGCACCATGAAGACCTGCTGGCCGTCGCGCGCGGGGTCGAAGGCGCTGACGTGCAGCGCGTCGCCATGGCACAGGCCGGTGCTGTAGAGCGTCTTGCCGGTGCCGGACAGGGTGGCGGCGCCGTAGATGATGTCGTCCAGACCATCGCCATTCACGTCCGCGACCGAGAACCAGTGCGCGCCCTGCCCCGCCAGCGGCCTGCTCGCTGCATCGCTGTCGCTGTCGAAGATCCAGCGCTGCGTCAGCTTGCCGTCACGCCAGTCCCAGGCGGCGATGACGGCACGCGTGTAGTAGCCGCGCGAGAACACGGCGCTGGGCCGCTGGCCGTCGAGGTAGGCGACACCGGCCAGGAAGCGGTCGACGCGGTTGCCGTAGCCGTCGCCCCAGGCGTTCACGTCCCCGCGGGGCGGCGTGTAGTCGGCCGTCGCCATGGCCGCGCCGGTCCGGCCGTTGAAGACGGTCAGGAACTCCGGGCCGGCGAGCACGTAGCCCGCCTCGTTGCGGTAATCGGCCTTGGCGTCGCCGATCACCTTGCCCTGCCCGTCGACCGTGCCGTCGGCCGTCTTCATCATCACCTCGGCCTTGCCATCGCCGTCGAGGTCGTAGGCCACGATGTGGGTGTAGTGCGCGCCGGCGCGGATGTTGCGCCCGAGGTCGATGCGCCACAGCCGCGTGCCGTCCAGTTTGTAGGCGTCCACCAGCGTGTTGCCGGTGTGACCCTTCTGCGAGTTGTCCTTGGCGTTGGTGGGCTGCCACTTGACGACCAGCTCGTACTGGCCGTCGCCGTCCAGGTCCGCCGGCGCGCCGTCGTTCATCTGGTAGGTGTAGGCCACGCCATCGGGCGTGGTGCCGCCCTCGGGCTTTTGCAGCGGCACGCGCAGGTAGGGCTGAGGCCACGGCGCCGTACCGGCGGGCGCGGCCTGCTCCCGGCCGTCCAGCACCGCCCGCACCGTGTAGAGGCTGTCGGCGCGGCCTTGCGGGTCCAGCAGGTGGGTCAGCGCCTGCGGCTCGCGGTTCAGGCGCTTGCCGTCGCGATAGACGTTGAATTGCACGCCGGCCGGCTCGCTGCCGAGCAGCCGCCAGCTGACGAAGACGCCCGACGGCACTGCCAGCGCGACGGTGCCGCGGTCGAGTTTTTCCATCTGGCGCCCGTCGGCGTGGGCGGCGACAGCGCTGGCCAGCAGCAGGCTGCAAACCAGGCAGCGGTTGAGCAAGGTCAGTGACGTCATGCAGTACGCGATGCCAAAAAAGCGGCCCCTTGCGAGGCCGGGCGCCCGGGGTCAGGCGCAACAGGATGGGCCGCTCCGGCCAGGCCCGGAGATCAGAGCTTGTAGCCCACGGTGATGTAGTAGCGCCGGCCCGACCAGGCGAGCTCGTTGGGGCGGGCGAGGTCGCCAGCGTAGGTCAGCTCGGCCTGGTTGGTGAGGTTCTTGGCCTCGACGGCGAACGTCAGGTTCTTGGTGGGTTTCCATTGGAACTTGGCATCCAGGTAGCCGGTCTTGTCGCGGAAATTCGGGTTGCCCGACACGTCGTTGCCACCGGTGTAGTACTTGCCGCGGTGGTGGTAGGCCAGACGGGCGTTGAACTCGCCGTCGTCGTACCACAGGCCCAGGTTGTAGGCGTCCTTCGACATGCCCGGATAAGGAAGGATCGAACCATCCAGCGGGCTGATCAACTCACTGCCCTGTGCATAGCGGAAGGCCATGCGCGTGTAGTTCACGTCCGCGCCGAAGCCGCTGAGCCAGCCGGGCAGGAAGGTGAACGCCGTACGGCCTGCCAGTTCGACGCCTTGCGTGCGCGCGCCCTCCCCGTTGATGGACGTGCTCACGTCGTACAGGTGGCCGTTGCCGCGGAAGTCGATGCCCCGCAGGATGCCCGTGCGCACATAGGTGTCGATGTCGGTCCGGAAGACCGCCAGGCTCAGCTGGTTGTTGCGCGTGGGGTAGTACTCCACGCTGATGTCGTACTTCGTCGCGCGGTAGGGCTTGAGGTCGGGGTTGCCCACCGTGCAGTCGTCGGTGCCGTCGCCGCCGAACGCCGGCAGGCCGCTGTTCTCGGTGCAGGTGATGTTGGGCGTGATGAGGTTGATCGCGGGGCGGGCCATGACCTTGGCCCAGCCGGCACGCACCAGCAACTTTTCAGGCAGCACCTGCAGCACCGCGTTCAGGCTGGGCAGCGTGTCGCTGTAGGTGTTGTCGACGCTGCGGATGACGTTGGAGCGGATGCGGTCGGTGTTGCTGGCGACGCGGATCTGGTCGCGGTCCACACCCACGGACTTCACGTTGGTGCGCGTGTAGCGCAGGCCGATGTTGCCGTCCAGCGCCATGCCGAGCAGCTCGGTGCCCCAGTCCAGCCGCACATAGCCGGCCTTGATGCTTTCCTTGATGTCGAACGCCGGAAGCTGCGGATAGGTCTTGCCGTCGCTGCCGATGGTGTCGTAGAGGTACTTGTAGTTGAAGGCGCTGGTGTCGAACGCGCCGGAGCTGGCAGCCGCCGCGAAGTTCGGCGCCGCGAAGCTGCTGGGCACGCCGGAGATGTCTTTGTAGCCGCTGAAGAAGGTGCCGGGCGAGCGGCTCATCAGCGACTTGATGATGTCCTGCATCTTCGCGCCGTTCACATAGGACTGGCGGAAGCCGCTGTTGATGAAGGTCTGCGTGTCGTCCGGGCGTTGCGCGGTACCGGTGTAGAGCGGATCGAAGACGATGGTCTGGTTGACGTTGGCGGTGCGCGTCGTGATGTCGACCGCCTCGTCCGTGTTGGCGAGGTCCCCGCCGTTCTGGACGATGTAGCCGCCGGCGCCGTACTGCCGCGACTTGGACTCGCGCGCCTGCGCACCCCACCACAGACTCTGGAAGAAGCTGTGGTCGAAGTTGTACTGGAAGTCCAGCTTGCCGCCCCGCTCCTTGTTGAACGTGGCGGAGGGCCGGTATTGCAACTGCGCCTGCACGTAGGAGCTGGCATCGTCGGGGCTGTAGCCGCTCGGGAAGGTGAAGTGCGGCAGGTGTGCGCCATCCAGCTTCACAACCAGGCCCGGCGCGTTCTGCGTCAGGACGATGTTGTTGCTCTGGCTGAGGTAGTCCGACTTGGCGTCGTTCAGCAGACCCTCGATGCGCCACTCGTTGTTCTTGAACTTGAAGCCGGCGCTGGTGTACTCCGACTTGATGTCCAGCGCGAAATCACGCGCCGAGGTGCTGAAGGCGCCCTGGCCACCTCGTCCCGCGACGTTCAGGCAGTTGCCGACGGTGTACTGTGTGACGTGGTGGTCTTCGACCACCATGCCTGCCGGCGTCGCGGTGGCGGCCACGTCGGTGCAGGTGCCCGCCGTGGCCACGGTGCCGTTGGCGGCATAGACCGGCGCCTTGTTTGGCGTGGCAAGGCGGTTGATGGCCGTGAAGTCCGTGCCGTAGTTGATGTCGTTGAGCCGCTGCTTCTGGTCGTTCGCCTGGTAGCTGACGTAGGCATCCAGCGCGTCGCTGAACTTGTACTGCGCCGTCACCTCCGCCGAGCTGCGCTTGTGGTCGCGCGTCCAGATGCCGTAGCGGGCGATGCGCGGCGCGTAGTCGAACCACTGCCGCTGGCAGTCCGCTTTGTCGGCCGCCGCGGTCAAGGCGTTGCAACCCAGGACGGTCGACACGGCTGCAGCGGTCGGGTTCACGCTGGTGAGGGTCTTGTCCGCCGACATGTCCCAGTCGCGCAGGAAGGTCCAGGAGGTGTTGCGCGAGAAGTCGCCACGGGTATAGATCTTGTCGTAGACCAGGTTGGCCATCAGACCCAGGCGACCGTCGAGGAACTTGTCGGCCAGCAGCAGCGTGGCGCGCGGCTGCACGCCGCCACGCAGGCTGCCCTGCTCGCCGGACAGCGAACCGGCCACAGTGCGCTTGGTGAAGTCCAGCGGCTTGCGGGTGGTGATGCGCACCGTGCCGCCGATGCCGCCTTCGGTCAGGTCGGCCGTCGAGCCCTTGACCACGTCGATGGACGCGATCAACTCGGAAGCCAGCTCGCGCAGCTCGGCGCCGCGGCCGGCCGTGCCGCTGGTGCCCAGCACCGACATGCCGTTGATCTCGACCCGGTTCAGGTCGGGCTCGACACCACGGATGGACACCTGCGAGCCTTCGCCAAACTCGCGCGACAGCTGCACGCCGGTGATGCGCGACAGTGCCTCGCCGACGTTCTTGTCGGGGAACTGGTCGATGTCTTCCGCCACGATGCTGTCGGTGACGGTGGAAGCATTGCGCTTGCGGTCGATGGCGCTCTGGATGGAGCGGCGGATGCCTGTGACGACGACGGTTTCGAGCTGGTTGCCCTTGTCTGCGGGTTTGGCGGCAGGTGCGGAAGCGGCGTTCGCAGGTGCCGATGCGGCGGCCGCTGGTGCGGCGGCCTGCTGGGCCTGGACCTGGCTGGCCAGCGCGGCCGAGACGGCCAGGGCCAGCGGGCTCCAACGTGAAACCGGCGCGCGGCCGCGATTCGTTTTCAGCATTTCGTCAATCTCCAGGAATATCAAGCGCTGGAGCACGCAAAGGTGCTCTTTCTGTATGCCCCAGCTCAGTCTAGGAGGCTGATTACTGGCTGTCTCCACCGCGCAGGAAAGAATCACGGCGGTGATTGCTTGAGTTGGCAGAAACCCTTAGCCAGCAATATGCGCGGCGCCAAGCGCCGCGCGATCGCAATGGCGACGCGGCACAGCGGCCGCCCTCCCCTCCGCACGGCGGCGGCGCCTTGGCGAATATTGAATATCGGCTTGCAAGAACTTCCGAATATTCAAATTTGCATTTCGAGTTTCACTTTGGAGCGGCTGAAATATCAGCGCTTGCGTGCCAACCAATCCTGCGGCACCGGCACCACGCAGATATTCATCTCGCGCCCGTCGGCCGACAGCAGCGCCGACTGGATCTGGATCTTCTTGCCGTCGGGGCTGAAGGTGGGGTGCGGGTGGTCCCGCGCCGTCGTCTTGTGGCCGGCGCTGAGCAGGATCATTTCGCGGGTGCGGCGGTCAATCAGGTACAGACCGCGCTCGAAATCGTCGCCGACGGCGAAGCGACCGTCATAGGAGCCATGCACATGCCACAGGCCGCTGCCCTTGGGCGTCTGGCCGGCAATCGTCATCTCGCGCGTGCGCAGGTTGACGATGGCCAAGCCTGTGGGCTTCTCGCGCGTGCCGGTGTTGCCCCAGCCGTCTTCCTGACCGGGATTGGCGCCCTCGACGGCCGTGCCCGCCGGCCGGTTGGGGTCGACGACACCCGGGACGGGGCGGTGGCCCATGATGGCCAGTGCCACCTCGTCCTTGCCGATGAAGGCTTCGTGCGTGACCCACTCGTAAGGCGCCTCCGGGTAGAGCGGGCGCAGGCCCGTGCCGTCGCCCTTGACCGTCCAGGTCCGCTGCGGCGACTTGCCGCCGGTCTCCCAGCTGAACACCAGTTCGCCCGGGTTCCAGCTGTTGCTCTGGATGTGGCCGATCTGGAAAGGTACGGACACGACATGCTTGATCTCGCCCGTCTGCACGTTGATCTTGCCGATGGCGTGCGGCCCCGCGCCCATGCCGCGCGGGCCGAAGGGCGGTTCGATCTTGGTGCCGGCCGGCAGCCGGGCTCCCGCGTAAGCCTTGCCCTGGATGCGGAAGTAGAACCACTGGCCGTCGGCGTCCAGCGCGTTGTCGCCATAGGCCTCCAGCTCCGCCGGCAGCGTGGCGAAGACGCGCTGGTAGGCACTGACCGGCTTCATGGCGCCGGTCGCGCTGTCGGCGAACACGCGGTCCAGGTCCACCTCAACGGCCTGCCGGACCTTGTCGTTGCCTGCACCGCCCGGCTCCTTGCGCAGGAAGTAGAGCTTGTTGCCACCCGACTGCGCGAGGTTGAGCATGCCCTCGTAGCCGCCCTCTGTGACCTGCACCAGGTCGCCCGTCGTCTCGTTGACGGCGATGGCCTCGCCCTTGACGCGGTTGGAGCGGAACACCAGCCACTGGCCGTCGGCCGTCCACTGCGGGTGGCTGGGGTAGATCTTGGCGTCGCCGCGCGGCTGCGTCGTCAGGAAGGTCAGCGGCGTGCCGGTCACCGGGTCGGGCACGACGCGCTTCTCGGAGGGAAAGCGCTGGCCGATCTGGGCCCACGCGGGTGCCAGGGCCAGCACGAGGCTCAACAACAGGGAGGTCTTGCGCAACGACATGGATGGGGCTCCGTTTGAGTCGCCGGACTCTAGGCCGCGCTCTGTTGCGCGATGTTGCTGGCCACGAATCGCTCAAGAACTTGCGCCGTCGCCGCCAGCCGAGGCGGCAAAGCGCTCCTAGCATCCGCGCCATGAATGCCCTGACCACCCGCCGCGCCGCCGCCTTGCTGCTCGCCCTGTCGCTGCTCCCAGCCCATGCGCAGGAGTTCACCGCCACCACCGACCCGGCGCGCGCCCAGATCACGCTGCCCGAGCCCGCCAAGCCCGATCTGCCCTCGCTGATCCTCATCGGTGACTCCACCGTGCGCAACGGCCGGGACGACGGCCAGGGCAAGGGCGCCGAAGGCCAGTGGGGCTGGGGCAACCCGATCGCCGCCTACCTCGACCTCAACAAGATCAACGTCGTCAACCGCGCCGTCGGCGGATTGAGCAGCCGCACCTACCGCAGCAGCGGCCATTGGGAGCGCACCAAGCCCTTCATCAAGAAGGGCGACTGGGTCGTCATGCAGTTCGGCCACAACGATGCCAGCCCGGTGAACGACAACAGCCGCGCCCGCGGCGTGCTGCGCGGCACCGGGCCCGAGAAGGAAGACATCAACAACTTGCTGACCGGCAAGCCCGAGACGGTCTACACCTACGGCGCCTACCTGCGCGGCTACATCGCCGAGATCCGCGCGGCCGGCGCCACGCCCGTGGTCTGCTCGCCGGTGATCCGCAAGCGCTGGGAGGCCGACGGCGTGAAGGTCATGCGCGCCGGCGGCAACTTCGCGGCCTGGGCCGCCGAAGTCGCCAAGCAGGAGAACGTGGCCTTCATCGACCTCAACGAATGGGGCGCGCTGCGCTACGAGGCGCTGGGCAAGGAGGCGGTCGAGAAGTTCTTCCCGGCGGACATGCCGCAGGAGACGGTGCACACCAACTGGCTCGGCGCGGCGATCAACGCCCAGCTCGTCATCGCCGGCCTGATCCAGAACAAGGTGCTGCCCGACGCCGTCTACACGCGCCGCTTCGCGCCCGATGGCTCCGACGAGCGGCCCGTGGTCGACGCCCGCAAGGTCAAGGTCGAAGCACCCCGCGACCCCAAGCTGCCCAGCCTCGTGCTGATCGGCGACTCCACCGTGCGCAGCGGCGGGCAGAACGGCGCCTACGGCTGGGGCGAGCGCCTCGCGGCCTTCTTCGACACGCAGCGCATCAACATCGTCAACAACGCCATCGGCGGCCGCAGCAGCCGCACGTTCTTCACCGAAGGCCGCTGGGCCTCGGTGCTGGAGCAGCTCAAGCCCGGCGACACGCTGCTGATCCAGTTCGGCCACAACGACGGCGCCCGCATCGGCGACCCCGCCGGCAAGAACCGCGGCTCAGTCCCCGGCGTCGGCCCCGAAGCGGTGGAGGACACCCGGCCCGACGGCACGAAGGAGATGGTGCAGAGCTTCGGCTGGTACCTCGCGCGCTACATCAACGACGCCAAGGCCAAGGGCGCGAACGCCGTGGTGCTGTCGCCCATCCCGCACAAGGACCGCTGGAAACCCGAGCAGCCGCGTGACTTCGAGAACTACGCCGCCTGGGGCGAGCAGGTCGCCCGCGCCAACGGCGCCCAGTTCATCGACCTGACGATGCTCATCACCGACGCCTACCGCAAGGTGGGCGCCGAGCGCGTCGAGGGCTTCTTCTCCGATGCCCGCACGCACACCAACGACGCCGGCGCCGTCTTCAACGCCACCCAGGTCGTCGAAGGCCTGAAGCGCCTGCCGGGCCAGCCGCTGCAGGGCTTCCTGCGCCCCGCGGCACCTTGATCTGCGCGACACACTTGCCAGGCTCAAAAAACTTCGCTTAGAATGGCGGGCTCAGGCGCTTTAGCTCAGTTGGTTAGAGCGATGGAATCATAATCCACAGGTCCGGGGTTCGAGTCCCTGAAGCGCCACCAAAATCCGGAACGGCCCGAGCATCCCTCGGGCCGTTTTCATTTCCGCAGCAGCTATTCACAAGTGGCTGCCGCCGCAGCCACTGGACATGCCATGTACCGCTGTGTTCTCCCACTGATGCTCGCCGTCAGCAGCCTGCCCGCACAGGCCCAGCAGCACCGCTTCTTTCCCGCGCACGCGCTGCGCGGCGAACTGGTGATCACGCAGTTCCCCGACGCCAAGCTCAACGGCAAGCCGGCCCGCCTGGCGCCGGGCAGCCGCATCAAGGGTGACACCAACCTCTGGATACCGCCCGCAGGCCTCACGGGCCAGAAGCTCACCGTGCACTACACGGTGGAAAGCAGCGGGCTGATCATGGACGTCTGGGTGCTGAACCCCGTCGAGCTGGCCAACAAGCCCTGGCCGACGACACCGGCGGAATCGGCGCGCTGGCAGTTCAACCCCGGCAACCAGACCTGGATCAAGCAATGAGCGGCGACACGACGGGCAAGAAGGTCTACATCAAGACCTTCGGCTGCCAGATGAACGAGTACGACTCGGACAAGATGGCCGACGTGCTGGGCGCCGCCAAGGGCTACACGCCCACCGACGACCCCGAGCAGGCCGACCTCATCCTGTTCAACACCTGCTCGGTGCGCGAGAAGGCGCAGGAGAAGGTCTTCAGCGACCTCGGCCGCGTGAAGCACCTGAAGGCCAAGGGCGTCATGATTGGCGTCGGCGGCTGCGTGGCCTCGCAGGAGGGCGCCGCCATCATCGAGCGCGCGCCGTATGTGGACGTCGTCTTCGGCCCGCAGACGCTGCACCGCCTGCCGGCCATGCTGGAAGCCCGCCGCGAGACGCGCCGCCCGCAGGTGGACATCTCCTTCCCCGAGATCGAGAAGTTCGACCACCTGCCGCCGGCCAAGGTCGAAGGCGCGTCGGCCTTTGTGTCCATCATGGAAGGCTGCTCCAAGTACTGCAGCTACTGCGTGGTGCCCTACACCCGCGGCGAGGAGGTCTCGCGCCCGTTCGACGACGTGCTGACCGAGATCGCCGGCCTGGCCGACCAGGGCGTCATGGAGATCAACCTGCTGGGCCAGAACGTCAACGCCTACCGCGGCAAGATGGGCGACACCAGTGAGTTCGCCGACCTGGCGCTGCTGCTGGAGTACGCGGCCGAGATCCCCGGCATCCGGCGCCTGCGCTTCACCACCAGCCACCCCAACGAGTTCAGCCCCCGACTCATCGAGGCCTACGGCAAGATTCCGCAGCTCGTGAACCACCTGCACCTGCCCGTGCAGCACGGCAGCGACCGCATCCTGATGGCGATGAAACGCGGCTATACGGCGCTGGAGTTCAAGAGCACGGTGCGCAAGCTGCGCGCCATCCGCCCGGACCTGCGCCTGGCCAGCGACTTCATCGTCGGCTTCCCCGGCGAGACCGACGAGGACCACGCCAAGCTGATGAAGCTGGTCCAAGACATCGGCTTCGACGCGTCATTCAGCTTCATCTTCAGCCCCCGCCCCGGCACGCCGGCCGCGGCGCTGGAGGACACGACGCCCTACGAGGTCAAGGTGAAGCGCCTGCAGGAACTGCAGGCCGCCATCGAAGCGCACGCATTGACGATCTCGCAAGGCATGGTCGGCAAGGTCGAGCAGGTGCTCGTCACCGGCACCGCCCGCAAGGACGCCAGCGAGCTGATGGGGCGCACCGAGTGCAACCGCATCGTCAATTTCCCCGGCTCGCCGCGGCTGATGAACCAGCTCGTGGACGTCCGCATCACGACCGCCTTCGCGCATTCACTGCGCGGCGAGGTCGTGACCACCGAGGACGTTCTCAGCGCTTGACGCTCAGCAGCCACCACTGCGGCAGCGCCACGCCCAGCACCAGCAACGCGTAGCCCGCCATCTTGCCGTCCCGGCCCAGCAGGACCAGAGACACGATCACGGCGGCGCTGCCGCCGGCCGCACCCCAGGCCCACAACCGCGGCCAGCGCAGCGACTTGGCCTCGCGCCGCCACAGCCCCTTGATCGCCAGCGCCAACAGCGCCGCCAGCCCCCAGGCGGGTGCAAACAGGTTGGCAATGTGCCAAAAGGCGTCGAGAGGGCTCATTCGGGCTTGACCGGCGTCAGTAGCGGCAAAGCCGCGAATCCTACAATTCACCTCCATGTCGGTCTTCGCTCTCGGCCTGAACCACCACACCGCCCCGCTCGACCTGCGCGGGCGGTTCGCGTTCACGCTGGAGCAACTCGCGCCTTCCCTCACCGGCCTGCGGCAGAAACTGCCTGGCGCGCCGGAAGCGGCCATCCTGTCCACCTGCAACCGCACCGAGGTCTACGTCGCCGCGCCGCAGACCCAGGTGCAGCCTGCCATCGCCTGGCTGGCACAGACCGGCGGCGTCGACCCCGGCGCGCTGCGCGAGCACGCCTATGTGATGCAGGGCAGCGCCGCCGCCCGCCACGCCTTCCGCGTGGCCAGCGGACTGGATTCCATGGTGCTGGGCGAGCCGCAGATCCTCGGCCAGATGAAGCAGGCCGTGAAGGAAGCCGAAGCTGCCGGCGCCCTCGGCACCACGCTGCACCAGCTGTTCCAGCGCAGCTTCTCGGTCGCCAAGGAAGTGCGCAGCTCCACCGAGATCGGTGAGCACTCCATCAGCATGGCCGCTGCCGCCGTGCGCCTGGCCGGTCAGCTGTTCGAAGACCTCGCCAAGACGCGCGTGCTCTTCGTCGGCGCGGGCGAGATGATCGAGCTGACCGCCACGCATTTCGCCGCCCGCACGCCGCGCCACATGGCCGTGGCCAACCGCACGCTGGAACGCGGCGAGAAGCTGGCCATCCGCTTTGGCGCCGAGGCCGTGCGCCTGTCCGACCTGCCCGACCGCCTGCACGAGTTCGACATCGTCGTGTCCTGCACCGCCTCCAGCCTGCCGCTGATCGGCCTGGGCGCCGTCGAGCGCGCGCTCAAGAAACGCAAGCACCGCCCGATGTTCATGGTCGACCTGGCCGTGCCGCGCGACATCGAGCCCGAAGTCGCCCAGCTGGACGACGTCTACCTCTACACCGTCGACGAGCTGGCCCAGCAGGTGCAGACCGCCGGCGAGAAGCGCCAGGCCGCCGTCGAGCAGGCCGAGGCCATCGTCGAGACCGGCGTGCAGAGCTTCATGCACTGGCTGGACCAGCGCCACACGGTCCCGCTGATCCAGGCCCTGCACGCCCAGGCCGACGACTGGCGCGCGCTGGAGATCGCCCGCGCCCGCAAGCTGCTGGCCAAGGGCGCAGACGTGGACGAGGTGCTGGACGCCCTCTCCCGTGGCCTGACGCAGAAGCTGCTGCACGGCACGCTGGCCGAGCTGAACGCCAGCGACGGCGAGCAGCGCCTGCAGCTCGCGCAGACCGTCTCGCGCCTGTTCCTGCGCGGCGGCAAACAGTCTTAGCGGCGCTCACCGCCGCCGCCCGGCGCCTGTTGCGCCGCCCCTGACTGTTCTCCGGTTCCCGCCATGAAAGATTCCCTGCGCCAGCAGTTCGAACGCCTTGCCTTCCGCCTCGCGGAGCTGGACGCCCTACTCGCGGACGGCAGCGCCGCCGCCGACATGAAGCGCTACCGCGCGCTGACGCGGGAGCAGTCCGAGGTGGCCGGCCTCGTCGAGCGCTACCGCCGCTACCAGCGGCACGAGGCCGACCTGGCCGCCGCGCGCGACATGCTGGCCGACCCCGAGATGGCCGAGATGGCGCGCGAGGAGATCGCCACCGCGGAAGCGGCCCTCGCGGCGCTCGACGTCGAGCTGCAGCTCGCATTGATCCCCAAGGACCCCGACGACGAGCGCAACGCCTTCCTCGAGATCCGCGCCGGCGCGGGCGGCGACGAGTCGGCCCTGTTCGCCGGCGACCTGGCGCGCATGTACCTGCGCTTCGCCGAAGGCCAGGGCTGGCGCACGGAGATCCTGTCCGAGAACGTGTCGGACCTGGGCGGCTACAAGGAACTGGTGGTGCGCATCGAGGGCGATGGCGTCTACGGTCGCCTGAAGTTCGAGAGCGGCGGCCATCGCGTGCAGCGCGTGCCGGCCACCGAAGCCCAGGGCCGCATCCACACCAGCGCCTGCACGATCGCCGTGATGCCCGAGCCCGACGAGACCGAGGCCATCACGCTGAACCCGGCCGACCTGCGCATCGACACCTTCCGCGCCAGCGGTGCGGGTGGCCAGCACATCAACAAGACAGACTCCGCCGTGCGCGTCGTCCACCTGCCGACCGGCATCGTGGCCGAATGCCAGGACGGCCGCAGCCAGCACAGCAACAAGGCCAAGGCGCTGCAGGTCCTTCAGGCACGCATCCAGGACAAGGAGCGCAGCGAGCGCGCTGCCAAGGAGGCCGCCACGCGCAAGGGGCTGATCGGCACCGGTGACCGCAGCGACCGCATCCGCACCTACAACTTCCCGCAGGGGCGGCTGACCGACCACCGCATCAACCTGACGCTATACAAGCTCGGCCAGATCATGGACGGCGACCTCGGCGATGTCATCCAGGGGCTGCTCGCCGCGCAGGCGGCCGAGCAGCTGGCGCAGTTGGAAGAAGGCCGCGCGTGACCGCCGGTCTGACGGTGGACGAAGCGCTGGCCCTCGCCCGCCGGCTGGGCGTCGAGCGCGGCGACGCGCAGTGCTTGCTGAGCCACCTCACCGGCCAGGACCGCGCCTGGCTCATCACCCACGGCGACGCACCCGCACCCGGCGCCGGTGCCGCGCTGCACCGCCTCGCCGCCGGCGAACCGCTGGCTCACCTGACCGGCTGGCAGCCCTTCCACGGCCTGATGCTGCGGGTCACGCCGGCCACGTTGATCCCGCGGCCGGACACGGAAACACTGGTCGACTGGGCGCTGGCCCTGCTGGCCGAGCTGCCGGGCCAACCCGGCCTTGTCGACCTCGGCACCGGCAGCGGCGCCATCGCACTGGCCGTCAAGGCGGCCTGCCCGCGCGCCCTCGTGAGCGCCGTCGATGTCAGCGCCGACGCGCTGGCGGTCGCCCGCGGCAACGGCGAGCGTCTCAACCTGGCCGTGGATTGGCGCCACGGCAGCTGGTTCGAGCCGCTGGCCGGCCGGCGCTTCGACCTCGTCGTCAGCAACCCGCCCTACATCGCGGGTGACGACCCGCACCTGCCGGCGCTGCGCCATGAGCCGATCACCGCGCTGACGCCCGGCGGCGATGGCTTCGCCGACCTGCAATCCCTCATCGACGCTGCACCGCAACACCTCGCCCCCAACGGCTGGCTGCTGCTGGAGCATGGCTGGGACCAGGCCGATGCGGTGGCGCAACAGTTGGCCGCCCGAGGTTTCGCCGACGTGGCCTTGAAACGCGACCTCGGCGGCCGGGCGCGCGCCAGTGGCGGCCGCTGGCGCGGCTGAAGCCTGGCTTGCCGGGGCGCGAACGCACGCCATGTTTGCGTGATCTTTTGCCGCCCGTTCTTCATTCACGGGAACCCAGAGGCGGCGTAGTATCGAATCCCGGTGCCGCTCGTTGCACTGCGCAGGAGTCGATCATGGCCCGCCTCACAAGCGCTGCAGTTCTGAGTCTCTCTGCCCTTTTCACGCTGCCCGCATGGGCCGACGCTGAAGCCAGCGCCAACCCGCGCTGGCAGGCACGATTGCAACTCAGCAGTGCCGACGCCGCCTCCGACGCCACGCCCCACCTGGGCGGCTCGCGCATCCTCAGCGCCAACCTGCTGGGCGACTACTACCTGACCCGCTCGGGCTTCTCCAGCCTGCAGGGTGGCCTGCGCGCCACTGGCGGCCTGCTGCTCGGCCCGCTGTCCATGTCGCAAAGCAGCGGCGGCCTTGCCCTCGGCAGCGGCCCGGTGTCGGCCGGCCGGCGCAACCTGTCGCTCAACCACATGGACGCCTACTCGCTGGAGCCCAGCGCCAACCTGTCCTACGTCGGCATCGGCTACACCGGCCGCGTGCAGGGCAGCGGCTTCGCGTTCAGCGCCGACTTTGGCCTGATGTCGGGCTCGTACAGCGGCCTGCGCCTGGGTCGCAGCAGCGCCCAGGGCTTCGAGGATGCGATGCGCGACCTGCGCTTCAAGCCCTTGCTGCAACTGGGTCTGGCGTACAGCTACTGACGTCGACCCCGTAGCGTCTCGGATAATCGGGTTTTCCCATCGAACCCGAGACAGCCATGAGCGACGTTCAGCAACGCATCGACGACCTCGTCAAATCCAACCGCGTCATGCTCTTCATGAAGGGCACGGCCCAGTTCCCGATGTGCGGCTTCTCCGGCCGCGCCATCCAGATCCTGAAGGCCGCCGGCGCCAGCGACATCAAGACCTTCAATGTGCTGGAAGACGAGCAAGTGCGCCAGGGCATCAAGGACTACGCCAACTGGCCCACCATCCCGCAGCTCTACATCAATGGCGAGTTCGTCGGCGGCTCGGACATCATGATGGAGATGTACGAGTCGGGCGAACTGCAGCAGGCGCTCGCCACGGCGTGACCCGCCTCGTCGTCGGGCTGACGGGCGCGACCGGGGCGGCCTACGCGCTGCGCCTGTTGCGCCGTGCGCGCGAGCTGGGCGTGCAGACGCACCTGGTCGCCACACCCGCCGGCATCCTGAATGCCCACCATGAGCTGGGCCTCGACCGCTCCACGCTGGAGGCCGAGGCCGACCACGCTTATGCGCCCGGCGACATCGGCGCTTGCATCGCCAGCGGCAGCTTCGGCACCCGCGCCATGGTCGTCGCGCCCTGCTCGATGAGGTCGCTGGCCGCGATCGCCCACGGCCTCGGCGACAACCTGCTGACCCGTGCCGCCGACGTGACGCTCAAGGAGCGTCGCCGGCTGATCCTGATGGTGCGCGAGACGCCGCTGAACCTGGCCCATCTGCGCAACATGGTGGCGGTCACGGAGATGGGTGGCATCTGCTTCCCGCCGCTGCCGGCCTTCTATCACCACCCGAAGAGCATCGAAGAGATCGTGAACGAAACGGTGGAGCGGGTGCTGGAGTTGAGCGGCATCGCCCAGGCGCAGCCCAAGGCTTGGACAGGGCTATAGGCGATCTGCGCCCGTCGCGGCGAAAAGGTGCAACGGTAAGGCTTTGTTCAGCCAGGTTAATGGCGCAAGGATTGCTCACAGCTCAACACGTTTGTCCGTGAAGGAATGCCTAGAGTCGCGCAATCCACCACGAGACCACCGATGACGAGACTGTCGCCCCTGATCGTTGCCAGCAGCGTCCTGTTGCTGAGCGCTTGCGCCACCAAGGAATTCGTCAAGGAGACCGTCGCGCCGGTGCAGACCAGCGTGGACGGCCTCGGCACCCGTGTGCAGGCCCATGACGACAACCTCAAGGCCCTGGACGGCCGGCTGCAAGGCAGCGAGGCGCGCATCGTGACTTTGGAGCGGGAGGCGGCGGCGCGAGCCCAGGAAGCCGCCAATCTGCCCAAGCCGCCCGGCTTGCTGATGAGCACGGTGCTGACCGATGACAAGATCAAGTTCAAATCGGGCCGCTTCCAGCTCACCGAACAGGCCGGCCAGGAGCTCGATCAACTCGTCGCCAAGCTCAAGGCCGACAACCAGCCGGTGTTCATCGAAATCCAGGGCCACACCGACGCGACCGGCAGCGACGCGGTCAACCAGCAACTGGGCCTCAAGCGGGCCGAAGCCGTGCGCATGCATCTCGCCCGCGCTGGCGTGCCGCTCGCGCGCATGGCAACGATCAGCTACGGCGAATCTGCGCCCCTGGCCGACAACAACAGCCGCGAAGGTCGCAGCACGAACCGTCGGGTTCAGCTGATCGTGATGCGCTGAGCTGAGCTGAAGGGGAGCGCTTCAGCGCTCCCCCGGCATCAACCACTGCCTGCGCGACGCGAACACCGCGTTCGGATACTCGGCGCGGCCACGGCTGCCGTTGTAGCGGCCCAGCGCCAGGAAGAGGTCGCCCTTCTCGATGTCGAGGTAGTGGCGGAGGATCACGCAGCCGAAGCGCAGGTTGGTCTGCATGTGGAAAAGCCGTGACGCGTTGCCGTCACCGATGGCGCGCGTCCAGAACGGCATCACCTGCATGTAGCCGCGCGCACCGGCCGTGCTGATCGCGTACTTGCGAAAGCCGCTCTCCACCTGGATGAGGCCGAGCACCAGGCTGGGCTCCAGGCCTGCGCGCTTGGCTTCGTACCAGACCGTCTCCAGGAACTCGATGCGGATCTGCGTCTCGGTCTTGCGCTTCTTGAGCCGCTCGCTCATGGCGCCCAGCCAGCGCAGGTAGGCCATGCGCGCCTCGACATCGTCGAACCGCGGCCGCGGCGGCGCGTTCTGCGCGATGGCCGCGCCCAAGGCCGAGCGCACCGCGTCAGCCAAGGGTTCCTCGACCTGGGCACCTGCCCGCGCGCCTAGCGGCGCCGCGAGCAGGCCCAATACCGCAAGGCGGCGTTTCAAAGCTTCAGCAGACCCTTCAGGTGGCCGACAACGCTCGAGACGGCCAGTTTGGTCGCCGCCTCGTCGCGCCGGCCTTGATACTCGACCTGGCCTTCCTTCATACCCCGATCAGACAGCACGACGCGGTGCGGCACGCCGATCAGCTCCCAGTCCGCGAACATCGCGCCGGGGCGCTCGCCACGGTCGTCCAGCAGCACGTCCACGCCAAGCGCCTTCAGCTCGTCATAGAGCTGGTGCGCCGCGGCCTTGACCTCTTCGCTGCGGTCCATGCCGATGGGGCAGATGACGGCGGTGAACGGTGCGATCGCGTCCGGCCAGATGATGCCGCGGGCGTCGTGGTTCTGCTCGATGGCGGCGCCCAGGATGCGCGTCACACCGATGCCGTAGCAGCCCATCTCCAGCAGCCTGGGTTTGCCGTTCTCGTCGAGGAAGGTCGCGTTCATCGCGGCCGAGTACTTGGTGCCGAGATAGAACACATGGCCGACCTCGATGCCGCGCTGGATGGCGAGCAGGCCCTGGCCGTCCGGCGAGGGGTCGCCGGCGACGACGTTGCGGATGTCGGCGATGACATCCGGCTCCGGCAGGTCGCGGCCCCAGTTGACGCCGGTCAGGTGGAAGTCGGCCTCGTTGGCCCCGCAGACGAAATCGCTCATGACCACGACCGTCCGGTCGGCGACGATCTTGACCGGCTTCTTCAGGCCGATGGGGCCGAGGTAGCCCGGCTTGCAGCCGAAGTGATCCACGATCTCACCCGCGGTCGCGAAGCGGAAGCCGCCTTTGAGGCCCTCCACCTTGCCGGCCTTGACTTCGTTCAGGTCATGGTCGCCGCGCACCAGCAGCAGCCAGACCTGGGTCTTGGCGATGTTGCCGTCCTTGTCCAATTCGTCGGTGGCCAGCACCAGCGATTTGACCGTCTGCGCAAGCGGCAGGCCCAGCAGCGACGCGACTTCCTCGCAGGTGGCCTTGCCGGGCGTGGGCGTCTTGGCCAGCGCCTGCAACGCGTCGGCGCGTGCGGGCAGCAGCGCCACGGCCTCGGCTAGCTCCATGTTGGCGGCGTAGTCGCTGGTCGGGCAGTAGACGATGGCGTCTTCGCCGGTGTCCGCGATGACCTGGAACTCGTGAGAGCGGTCGCCGCCGATGGCGCCGGTGTCCGCCGCGACGGCACGGTACTGCAGGCCGAAGCGATCGAAGATCTTGCAGTAGGCCGCGTACATGTTGTCGTAGCTGCGGCCGGCCGCCTCTACATCACGGTCGAAGGAGTAGGCATCCTTCATCGTGAACTCGCGGCCACGCATCAGGCCGAAGCGGGGCCGGCGCTCGTCGCGGAACTTGGTCTGGATGTGATAGAAATTTTTCGGCAGCTGGCGGTAGCTGCGCAGCTCCTGGCGGGCGATGTCGGTGATGACCTCCTCGCTCGTCGGCTGCACGATGAAGTCGCGGCCATGGCGGTCTTTCACGCGCAGCAGCTCGGGGCCCATCTTGTCGAAGCGGCCGGTCTCCTGCCACAGCTCGGCAGGCTGGATGACGGGCATCAGGCACTCGACGGCGCCGGCGGCGTCCATCTCCTCGCGGATGATCTTCTCGACCTTGCGGATGACGCGAAGTCCCATCGGCATGTAGTTGTATATCCCGGCGCCCAGGCGCTTGATCATGCCGGCGCGCATCATCAGCCGGTGGCTGACAACCTCCGCATCGGCGGGCGCTTCCTTGAGGGTGGAGACAAAGAACTGCGAGGCTTTCATGGGTAGACCCAAATGCGAAGGCCGGGTGAAAACCCGGCCGAAGTCACGACAAAACAGGGGCAAATCTTCGGGTTAGCGAGGGCAACGCCGCAATCGCGGCCCGATGCAATAATCGAACCAACTAGAGATTTGAGGTTGATTATGCTCGACCGTGAAGGCTTCCGCCCCAACGTCGGCATCATCCTGCTCAACCAACGCAACGAGGTCTTCTGGGGCAAGCGCATCCGGACGCACTCGTGGCAGTTCCCGCAAGGGGGCATCAAACACGGCGAGACGCCTGAGCAGGCGATGTTCCGAGAGCTCCACGAAGAGGTGGGGCTCACGCCAGAGCATGTGCGCATCCTTGCGAGGACGCGCGACTGGCTGCGCTACGAGGTGCCCGAGCACTTCATCCGGCGCGATGCACGCGGCCATTACCGGGGCCAGAAACAGATCTGGTTCTTGCTGCAGATGCTCGGCCGCGATTGCGACATGAACCTGCGCGCCACCGACCACCCGGAGTTCGACGCCTGGCGTTGGAACGAGTACTGGGTGCCACTGGAGGCGGTAATCGAGTTCAAGCGCGGCGTCTACGAGATGGCGCTGACGGAGCTGGCGCGCTATCTGCCGCGCATCAACCACCACAACCGCTATCTGCGCGCAGGCATGCGACCGGCGCATCGGGAGCGCAACAGCGGGCCGATGCCGCTGGAAGCGACGGCGACGCCGCCGGAAGGCGAGTCGCAGGGCTGAGTCCGACTACGCTCACATCGCAAGCGATATGAGCTGCGCCGCAATTGGCTCCTCCTAGCGGAGGACCAAATTGTCGCGGTGGATCAGCTCCGGCTCGGCCGCATAGCCGAGCAACCCCTCGAACTCCGATGACGGCTTGCGGGCGATCAACCGCGATTCAGCGCCGGAGTAGTTCGCCAGGCCACGCGCCAGCTCGGTGCCGTCCGGCGCCAGCACGGCGATGACGTCGCCCCGGTGGAAGTCGCCCTGCACCTCGGTGACGCCGATGGGCAGCAGGCTCTTGCCCTCGCCACGCAGCTTCACGACGGCGCCAGCGTCGACGCGAACGGCGCCGCGCATTTGCAGGTGGTCCACCATCCATTGCTTGCGCGCCGCCAGCTTGGGCGTGGCGGCATGCAGCGCCGTGCCGATCGCCTCGCCGCGCGCCAGGCGCAGCAGCACGTCGGGCTCGCGCCCCCAGGCGATGACGGTGCCCGCCCCGCTGCCCGCGGCGCGCTTGGCGGCGAGGATCTTGGTGATCATGCCGCCACGGCCGATGCTCGAGCCGGCGCCGCCGGCCATCCGCTCCAGCTCGGGATCGCCGGCCTGGGCGTTGTCGATGAAGCGGGCGGTCGGGTCCTTGCGCGGATCTGCCGAGTACAGGCCGCGCTGGTCGGTCAGTATGACCAAGGCGTCAGCTTCCACGAGGTTGGCCACCAGCGCGCCCAGCGTGTCGTTGTCGCCGAACTTGATCTCATCATTGACGACGGTGTCGTTCTCGTTGATGACCGGCAGTACGCGGTGCGCCATCAGCGTCAGCAGCGTGGAGCGGGCATTGAGATAACGCTCGCGGTCGGCCAGGTCGGCGTGGGTCAGCAGCACCTGGGCGCTGTGCATGCCGTGTGCGCTGAGCTGACTCTCGTACATCTGCGCCAGGCCCATCTGTCCGACGGCCGCCGCAGCCTGCAATTCATGCAATTCCTTGGGCCGCGTCGTCCAGCCCAGGCGCTTCATGCCCTCGGCGATTGCGCCGCTGGACACCATGACCAGCTCGCGCCCTTCATTCGCTAACGCCGCGAGCTGGCGGCTCCAGTTCGCAATCGCTTCGGCATCGACACCGCGCCCCTCGTTGGTGACAAGGCTGGAACCGACTTTGACAACGATGCGGCGCGCGCTGGACAGCAAGCTCATTCGGCGGCTGAGTCGGTAGGACGAGGGGAATCGAAACGGATGTCGGGCTCTTCGAGCACACGCTGCTGGGCGGCGACATGGTCGTAGATGGCATGGATCAGCGGCTGGCAGCCTTCGCGGGTCAGCGCCGAGATCTCGAAGACCGGCCCCTTCCACTTGTAGCGCTTGACGAAGTCCTTCACGCGCGCGGCGCGCTCTTCGATGGGCACCATGTCCAGCTTGTTCAATACCAGCCAGCGCGGCTTGGCGTGCAGTTCAGCGTCGTACTTCTTCAGTTCGGCGACGATGGCCTTGGCTTCCTTGACCGGGTCGACCTCGGGATCGAAGGGCGCCAGATCGACAACGTGCAGCAGCAGCCGCGTGCGCTGCAGGTGGCGCAGGAACTGATGGCCAAGGCCGGCCCCTTCGGCAGCACCTTCGATGAGGCCAGGGATGTCGGCGACGACAAAGCTCTTTTCCGGCCCGACACGCACGACGCCGAGATTCGGATGCAGCGTCGTGAAAGGATAGTCGGCGATCTTGGGCTTGGCGTTGGACACCGCCGTGATCAACGTCGACTTGCCGGCATTCGGCTGGCCCAGCAGGCCCACGTCGGCCAGCACGCGCAATTCCAGACGGATCTTCTTGATCTCGCCCGGCCAGCCGGGCGTCTTCTGGCGCGGGGCGCGGTTGGTGGATGTCTTGAAATGCAGGTTGCCGAAGCCGCCATCGCCACCCTTGCAGATCAGGATGCGCTGGCCGGGCTCGAGCAGTTCGCCGATGACGGACTCGGTTTCGAGGTCCGTGATGATGGTGCCGACCGGCATGCGCAGCACGATGTCGTCGGCTGCCGCGCCGAAGCAGTCGGAGCCGCGCCCGGCCTCGCCGTTGCGAGCCTCGTGGCGGCGCGCATAGCGGTAGTCGATCAGCGTGTTCAGGTTGCGGTCGGCTTCGGCCCAGACGCTGCCGCCCTTGCCACCGTCCCCCCCGTCCGGCCCGCCGAAGGGAATGAACTTCTCGCGGCGAAAGCTCGCGCAGCCCGCACCGCCGTTACCGGCGGCGACATCGATGGTGGCTTCGTCAACGAATTTCATGGCGGGTTGCCATCGTAATGGCGGAGGTTGTGACCAGCATGCCGTCGTGTGGCGCGCCAGACTTCAGAAATGACAAAGCCCCGGCGAGCCGGGGCTTGAGGGTGTCGGGCGATGCGCTCGCCCTCAACGGCTGCCGTTCAGGCGGCCAGCGGCGTGATGACCACCGTCGAACGGTTGCTCGCACCCTTGACGGTAAAGCTGACGTGGCCATCGACCAGCGCGAACAACGTGTGGTCCTTGCCCATGCCAACGTTCACGCCAGCATGGAACTTGGTGCCGCGCTGGCGCACGATGATCGAACCTGCGGAGATCAGCTCGCCGCCATAAGCTTTGACGCCCAGCATCTTGGGCTTGGAGTCGCGGCCGTTCCGTGTGGAACCGCCGCCTTTTTTCTGTGCCATGAGTAGCTCCTAGAAATTAGCGAAAGACGACTGGATCAGCCGTTGACCGCGCTGATTTCCAGCTCGGTGTAGTTCTGGCGATGGCCCTGGCTCTTCTTGTAGTGCTTGCGACGGCGCATCTTGAAGATGCGAACCTTGTCGTGCTTGCCATGGCTGACGACCTTGGCGCTGACGGTGGCGCCAGCGACCAGCGGAGCGCCGACGGTCAGGCCGTCACCGCTGCCAACTGCCAGCACTTGATCGAGGGTGACCTCAGCGCCGACTTCCGCGTCGAGCAACTCGACCTTGATCTTTTCGCCAGCAGCAACCTTGTACTGCTTGCCGCCGGTTTTGATGACCGCGTACATGTTCTTCCTTTCGCACCCGTGAGGTGCATTCACCCGGCTCCAGCAGCTTGGCGCTCCGCCATGCGGTAACGCTGCCGCCCTCGTCGGGCCTTTTTGTCGGTTTTGTTCTCCCGCAGCCCAGGCGCCGAGGCGCACGAGTTGCAAAGAGCCCGCGAGTATACCCGCAGTCTTGAATGACTGGCAATGACCGTCCTCCCTGTTGCGAGACAGGCGTTCCGCCGGCCCTTCAATGCCGGCCGAGGCCGAGGAGCGCAAATGCGGTTTCTATAATGCCCCGATCCCTAGCTTGAGAGTCCAGAGTGCGCGTCGAGACTGCCTCGCCCCCACCCCAAGTTGCCGAGGCCCTTGCGCTGCTCGCCGCCGAGATGGCCCAGGTCGATGGCGTCATCGCGCAGCGCCTGAGCTCCGAGGTGGCGCTGATCGATCAGATCGCCCACTACATCGTCCATGCCGGCGGCAAGCGCATGCGACCCAAGCTCGTGCTGTTGTTTGCAAACGCGCTCGGCTTCGAGGGCACTGCACGGTTTGAACTGGCAGCCGTCGTCGAGTTCATTCACACGGCGACCCTCCTCCACGACGACGTCGTCGACGAGTCGTCGCTTCGACGCGGCAAGCCGACTGCGAATGCGCTGTTCGGCAATGCGGCGAGCGTGCTAGTCGGCGACTTCCTTTACTCGCGCGCCTTTCAGATGATGGTCTCGGTCGATCGCATGCGCGTGCTGGAAGTGCTGGCCGAGGCGACCAACGTCATCGCGGAGGGCGAGGTCTTGCAACTGATGAACATGCATGACCCGGACATCAGCGTCGAGAGCTACCTGCGCGTGATTCGCTTCAAGACCGCCAAGCTCTTCGAAGCCAGCGCCCGCCTCGGCGCGGTACTTGCAAACGCGACGCCGGAGGTCGAGGAAGCTTGCGCAGCTTATGGCCGTGCGCTGGGCACAGCCTTCCAGCTCATTGACGACGTGCTCGACTATGAAGGCGATGCCCACGAGCTGGGCAAGAACATCGGTGACGACTTGCGCGAAGGCAAGACGACGCTGCCGCTGCTGATCGCCATGGAACGCGCCCTGCCCGAGCAACGTGCGCTGCTGCGCCATGCCATTGAGGAAGGCGAGCAAGAAAAGCTGCAGGAGATCGTCGGCATCGTTCGCTCTACGGGCGCCCTGGAGTCCACACGTGAGGCCGCGCGCGCCGAAGCAAGACACGCAAGCGACTCTCTTCAGTCGCTACCTCGCAACAAGTGGACAGAATCTCTGCTAGAATTCGCAATTCAGTCGGTTGAGCGCCACTCTTAAGTGGCTCGCAACGGAAGACATCGGGGTGTAGCTTAGCCTGGTAGAGCGCTACGTTCGGGACGTAGAGGCCGGAGGTTCGAATCCTCTCACCCCGACCAAGTCTTCACCCTCGGGATGGGGGTCCGCGAGATGCGGCAAACGTCACGCCGCGCCGCTGAATTTCCCTGCCCTACGCTGGCACAATCGATCGACTTCACTCTGCCGTCGCCGACGCACACCCGTGGAAACCACGCTCGCCGAGCCGCTTCAATCTGCCCTGTCGGGGGTTGCGCGCATGCTCGTGCATGCAGGCAAACTGCCGGCGAAGGCTGCTGAAGAACTCGTCAAGCAGGCGCGCGACAAGAAGGTCAGTTTCGTCAATGCGGTTATCGCCAGCGGTCAGGTGTCGCCGTCCGACTTGGCGCACACGCTGTCCAGCGCGCTGGCGCTGCCGCTGCTGGACCTTGCCGCCATCGATCCGCAGCGCATGCCGCAGAACGTCATCGACGCGAAGCTGACGCTGCAGTACCAGGTCGTTGCGCTGTCGAGACGCGGCAATCGCCTCTTCGTGGGTGGCGCCGACCCGACCGATCTCGAAGTCATCGAGCGCATCAAGTTCGCCACACAGCTGCAGCCTGAATGGGTCATCGTCGAGCACGACAAGCTGACGAAGATGCTCAGCAGCGTCGGCGTCAGTGCAACTGAAACCTTGGAGTCGATCGCCGGCGGCGACTTTGACTTCGACATCGCCGAGGAAGAATCCGCTCCACAGCCGGAGGCGGCCGAGCTGGGCGATGTCGAGGACGCGCCCGTCGTGCGCTTCCTGCAAAAAATGTTGGTCGACGCGATCAACCTGCGCGCGTCCGACCTGCACTTCGAGCCGTACGAGTTCCACTATCGCGTGCGCTTTCGCGTCGACGGCGAACTGCGAGAGATCACCCAGCCACCGATCGCCATCAAGGACAAGCTGTCCTCCCGGATTAAGGTGATTTCGCGCCTGGACATCGCGGAGCGCCGCGTGCCTCAAGACGGCCGCATGAAGCTGAAGTTCGGTGCGAAGTCCATCGACTTTCGCGTCAGCACGCTCCCCACGCTGTTCGGCGAAAAGATCGTCATCCGTATCTTGGACTCCTCGTCAGCGAAGCTGGGCATCGATGCGCTGGGCTACGAGAAGATCGAGAAAGAGCGGTTGCTGGCGGCCATCTACCGCCCCTACGGGATGGTGCTCGTGACCGGCCCGACGGGTTCGGGCAAGACGGTGTCGCTTTATACCTGCCTGAACATCCTCAATCAGCCGGGTGTCAATATTTCGACGGTTGAAGACCCGGCCGAAATCAACCTCCCGGGCATCAACCAGGTCAACGTCAACGACAAGGCCGGGCTCAACTTTTCGGCCGCGCTGAAGTCCTTCCTGCGCCAGGATCCCGACATCATCATGGTCGGCGAGATCCGCGACCTTGAGACCGCTGACATCGCCATCAAGGCGGCCCAGACCGGGCACATGGTGATGTCCACGTTGCATACCAACGACGCGCCCAAGACGCTGACGCGCCTGCTGAACATGGGTGTGGCACCCTTCAACATCGCGTCGAGTGTGCTGTTGATCACTGCGCAGCGCCTGGTGCGGCGGCTTTGTGAGAACTGCAAGCAGCCCGCCGACTATCCGCGCGACGCACTGTTGAAGGCCGGCTTCAGTGAAGAAGACTTTGATGGGAGCTGGAAGCCGTATCGGGCCGTGGGATGCAACAACTGCACAAATGGTTACCGCGGCCGCCTTGGCCTTTACCAGGTCATGCCCATCACCGAGCCGATCCAGCGCATCATCCTGGCCGAGGGAACGGCGATGGACATCGCCGAACAGGCCAAGAAGGAAGGCGTGCGCGATCTGCGCCAGTCGGGCCTGATCAAGGTGCGCGGCGGCGTCACGTCGCTCGAAGAAGTCCTGTCCGCCACCAACGAATAAACAGTCGCGAGGAGAGCGCATGGCAACTGCCACCGCCGCAGTAAAAGGCGTCAAGGAGTTCGTCTTCGAGTGGGAGGGCAAGGACCGCAACGGCAAGATCGTCAAGGGCGAATTGCGTGCGGGGGGCGAAGCAATGGTCAGCGCCACGCTGCGCCGCCAGGGCATCCTCGTCAACAAGGTCAAGAAGCGCCGCGTCAGCGGTGGAAGCTCGATCAAGCAGAAGGACATCGCCGTCTTCACGCGGCAGCTCGCCACGATGATGCGTGCGGGCGTGCCGCTCCTGCAGGCCTTTGACATCGTGGGACGCGGCGCGACCAACCCACGGCTGGCACGGCTGTTGAACGACATCCGGCAGGACGTCGAGACAGGTACCAGCCTCTCGGCGGCCTTCCGCAAGCATCCGATGTATTTCGACGCGCTGTACTGCAACCTCGTCGAGGCCGGCGAGACCGGCGGCATCCTTGAAGCCTTGCTGGACCGGCTTGCGATCTATCAGGAAAAGACGGTCGCTCTCAAGAACAAGATCAAGTCCGCATTGACCTACCCGATCGCGGTCATGGTCGTGGCCTTCATCGTCGTCGCGGTCATCATGATTTTCGTCATTCCCGCATTCAAGGAAGTCTTCACCTCCTTCGGGGCCGACCTGCCGACTCCGACCCTGATTGTCATCGCCATGTCCGAGTTCTTTGTGGCGTGGTGGTGGGCCATGTTTCTTGGCATTGGCGGCGGCGTCTACTTCTTCATCCAGAGTTGGAAGCGCTCCGAAAAGGTGCAAAAGCGCATGGACCGGATATTGCTGAAGATCCCCGTGTTCGGCGACTTACTGTACAAGTCCGCCGTCGCGCGCTGGACGCGGACCCTATCGACAATGTTCGCCGCGGGCGTGCCTCTCGTCGAAGCGTTGGATTCTGTCGGTGGCGCATCGGGCAATGCGGTGTTCCAGGAGGCCACGGAGCAGATCCAGCGCGACGTCTCCACCGGGTCCGCGCTGACGACCTCCATGCAGACCGCGGGCATCTTTCCCACGATGGTGCTGCAAATGGCCTCCATCGGCGAGGAGTCAGGTTCCCTGGACCACATGCTCGCGAAGGCCGCCGAGTTCTACGAGGACGAAGTGGATGAGGCGGTGAAGGCCCTGTCCAGCCTGATGGAGCCCTTCATCATCGTCATCCTCGGCGGTTTGATCGGCGGCATCGTGGTGTCTATGTACCTGCCGATCTTCAAGATTGGCGCGGTTGTCTGATTGCCCCCGGTAGGGCGGCTCAATGCGGGTAGATTCCCGCCTCCCTTATCCACCCGTCGCGCCGCCCACCATGCCCCTCGCTTCAATCGACTGGTCCGTCTGGCTTTCCCCCTGGTTGTTGGGCGTTCTGGGCCTGTGCATCGGCAGCTTCCTGAACGTCGTCATCCATCGCCTGCCGCTGATGCTGGAGCGCCAGTGGTTGCATGAATCCGCGGCGCAGTTGACTGATGCGGCAGCGATGGCCCGCGTGGCCGGCGTGCCGTCCGCGGACGCCGAGAAGCTGGCCAAGGCGGTGGACGCCTATGGCACCAGGATCGAGGAACTGCCGCCTTTGGGCATCTCCAAGCCGCGCTCGCGCTGCCCGCATTGCGGCCATCAGCTGCGCTGGCATGAGAACCTGCCCCTCGTCGGCTGGTTGCGCCTGGGTGGCAAATGCGCCGCGTGCAAGGCTCCGATTTCCAAGCGGTACCCCCTCGTCGAGCTGTCCACCGGCCTCGCGTTCGCCGCGCTGTCCTGGCGCTTCGGCGCCCAGCCGACGACGCTGCTGTGGTGCGGCTTCGTGGCCGCACTGATTGCGCTGGCAATGATCGATTGGGACACGACGCTGCTGCCCGACGCCATCAACCAGCCGCTGCTGTGGACCGGCCTCATCGCAGCGTTGATGGGCTGGACCATTCCGCTCGACAAGGCCTTGATCGGCGCGCTGGCGGGCTACCTGTCGCTGTGGTCCATCTACTGGCTGTTCAAGCTCGCCACCGGCAAGGAGGGCATGGGCTTTGGCGATTTCAAACTGCTCGCCGCGCTGGGGGCCTGGCTGGGTTGGCAGATGATCCTGCCCATCGTGCTGGGCGCCTCGGCCATCGGCGCCATTGTCGGCATCATCATGAAGATGACGGCCGGCCTGCGCGAGGGCCGCTACGTGCCCTTCGGCCCCTTCCTCGCAGGCGGGGGGCTGGTCGTGCTGTTCGCAGGCCAGCAGACGGTCCTGGGCTGGCTCGGCTGGGCGTGAGCCACGCATGAGGGTCGGCCTCACCGGCGGCATCGGCTCGGGCAAGAGCACGGTCGCCGGTTTTCTGCGCGAGGCAGGTGCTGTCGTTGTCGACACGGACGCCATCTCGCGCGGGCTCACACTGGCCGGGGGTGCAGCCATGCCGGCGATCGCGCAAGCCTTCGGTGCAGCATTCGTGTCGACCGACGGCGCGCTGGACCGCGAGCGCATGCGCGCCCTCGCCTTCTCCGACGCCTCTGCGAAGCGGCGACTGGAATCCATCCTGCATCCGCTGATCACCACTGAAGCCCTCGCCCAGGCCGAGGCCGCAGCGGGCGCACCGCTGATCGTTTTCGACGTCCCTCTGCTCGTCGAGTCCGGCCGCTGGCGGCCCCGCGTCGCCCGCGTGCTGGTCATCGACTGCTCGACCGAGACGCAGTTCGCCCGCGTGCTGCAGCGGCCCGGCTGGACGCACGAGCGCATTGAAGGCGCCCTTGCCGCACAGGCCAGCCGCCAGACGCGCCGTGCGGCGGCAGACGCCGTGCTGTGGAATGACGGCATTGCGCTTGTCACGCTCAGAAACCAAGTTCTGATGCTGGCCGCACGCTGGGGCTGTGAAACAATCGCCGCGCCCTGACTGAAGTCCCCGCCGTGGTCTTGTACGAGTACCCGTTCAACGAAAGCATCCGCACGATGCTTCGCCTCGAACACCTGTTCGACCGTCTCGGCACGCTGATGGCGCGCGAAGCCGCGCTCGACCATCACTTCGCCCTGGTCACGCTGTTCGAGATCCTCGACGTCGCATCGCGCGCCGACCTGAAGAGCGACCTGCTCAAGGAACTCGAGAAACACAAGGCGCAATTCAACGCCTATCGCGGCAGCCCAGGCGTCGACGAAGCACGGCTGGACGAGGTTGTCGCGCGCATCGACGGCGCTTTCCAGCGCCTCAACGCGCTGGCCGGCAAGACTGGCGTGGCGCTGACGGGCAACGACTGGCTGATGAGCATCCGCAGCCGCATCAGCATCCCGGGCGGCACTTGCGAGTTCGACCTGCCGGCCTACTACAACTGGCAGCAGATGCTGCCGGTGCGCCGTCGCAAGGACCTGATGAGCTGGGCGCAGTCGCTGATGCCGATGGCCGAGGCGCTGCAGGTGCTGCTGGGCATGCTGCGTGACTCCGGCGCGCCGCACAAGGTGGCGGCCACGGCCGGCCAGTTCCAGCAGAGCCTGGCGGCAGGTCGCGTCTACCAGTTGCTGCGCATGCGCATCGACCCCAGCCTCGGCCTCATCCCGGAGATCTCGGGCCACCGGCTGATGATCTCCATCCGGCTGATGCGCCAGGACGAGGAGGGCCGGCTCAAGCTGGCCCAGGAAGACACCAGCTTCGAACTCGCGCTGTGCCAATGAAGACGAATGTCCAAGGGGAGCGCATCGTGCGCTGCCCGCAATGCGGTGGCGAAAGCGTGTTCGCGCCGAGCAACAAGTGGCGCCCGTTCTGCAGCGAGCGCTGCCGCCAGATCGACCTGGGCGCGTGGGCCAGCGAGAGCTTCCGCGTGCCGGCCACACCGCCGCAGGACCCCGATGAATTCGGGCCCAACGGCGAGCCGCTGCACTAAGCGCTCAGCAGCCGGCGGGACACCAGTTCGCGCCGCGCGCTGGCGGCATCGGTGAACAAGAAGGACTGCCAGTCGCGCGACAAGGCCGCGTCGACGTTGACTGGATGGTCATCGATGAAAAGCAGTTCTTCAGGCTTCGCGCCGAAGTGCCGCTCCGCCAACGCGAAGATCTCCGCGCCCGGCTTGATCTGCTTGACCCGGCCGGAGAACAGGCCCGACTCGAACCACTCGGTCAGTGGATAGGTCGCACTGAGATGGTCCGCGTAGGGCTCGGGCATGTTGGACAGGAAGTGCAGCGTGTGCCCCGCGGCCTTCAGGTCGCGGATCAGCACGACCGTCGCCGGGATGGCCATCAGCTCGTCCGGCACCGCGCGCACGACGGTCTCGACCTCGCCCCGCAGCCAGCCGGTGCGGGCGGAGATGCGGCGCACCACTTCGTCCGTGCCGATCAGACCCTGGTCGAACAAGCCCCAATCCCCGCCGTAGTTCTGGAAGAAGAGCGACGCCGCCTGGGCGCCCTGCTCCAGCGTCTCGATGCGATGCGGCAGGACCCGCGCGAGAAAGCTGGCCGGGTGCCAGCGGAAGACGACACCGCCGAAGTCGAAGACGATCTTCATGCGACCACCAATCGCGTCAGCAGCCCTGCGGTCGAGCCATCCAGCCCGACGGTGTCGCCGCTCTCCAGTCGCGGCAGCAGCTGGTTGCACAGCGCTTTGCCGAGTTCCACGCCCCACTGGTCGAAGCTGTTGATGCCCCAAAGCGCGCCGGTCACGAAGACGCGGTGCTCGTAGAGCGCGATCAGCGCGCCCAGCGAGCGCGGCGTCAGCGCATCCAGCACCAGCGTCGTGCTTGGCCGGTTGCCGGGGAAGCTGCGGTGGCGGGACAGCACGTCGCGGTCCAGCGTCGCGGACGCGGTCGGCGCCTTTTCGGCCAGCGCCTCGGTGGCGGTCTTGCCTTGCATCAGCGCCTGGCTCTGCGCCAGGCAGTTGGCGAGCAGCTTGCGGTGCTGGTCGGCAAGCTTCTCGGCCAACTCACCGCTCGCGCCATGGTTGGGGCGCTTCACCGCGATGAACTCGACCGGGATCACGTCCGTGCCCTGGTGCAGCATCTGGAAATAGGCATGCTGGCCATTGGTGCCGGCCTCGCCCCAGACGACCGGGGACGTGCCCAGCGACAGCGCGTGGCCGTCCAGGTCCACGCCCTTGCCGTTGCTCTCCATCTCCAGCTGCTGCAAATAGGCCGGCAGCCGGCGCAGGCCCTGGTGATAGGGCGCGACGCTGCGGCTCGTGAAACCATGGAAGTTGCGGTACCAGACGTCCACCAGGCCCAATAGCACCGGCAGATTCCGCTCCAGCGGCGCAGTCGCGAAGTGCTGGTCCATCGCATGGGCGCCGGCCAGCAGCTCGCGGAAGTTGTCGGCACCCACCGCGATGGCGATGGGCAAGCCGATGACGGACCACAGCGAATAGCGCCCACCCACCCAGTCCCAGAAACCGAAGGCGGTGTCGATGCCGAAGGCGGCGGCCGCGGCGGTGTTGCTGCTTGTCGCGACGAAGTGACGGGCGATGTCCGTCCCGCCGGCCGCGAGGAACCAGGCCTTGGCGGCCTGCGCGTTGGCCAGCGTCTCCTGCGTCGTGAAGGTTTTAGATGCGATGACGAAGAGCGTGTGCTTGGGCGCCAGCGCCGCCAGCACCGGCGCCAGGTCATGCCCGTCGACGTTGGAGACGAAGTGCAGCTTCAGGTCACGGCGGCCGAAGGCCTGCAGCGCCTGCACGACCATGGCCGGGCCGAGGTCGCTGCCGCCGATGCCGATGTGCACGACGTCGGTGATGTCGCCGCGCTCGCCGCGGCGCACGCTTTCGGCAAAGGCCAGCATGGCGTCCAGCGACGCCTGCACCTCGGCGTTGAATGGCGCGCCGCTTCCGGCTGGCGCGCGCAAGGCGGTGTGCAGCACCGCGCGGCCTTCGGTGTGGTTGACCGGATCACCGCGCAACAGGGCATCGCGTCGCGCTTCCAGGCCGCAGTCGCGGGCCAGGGCCAGCAGCAGGGCCAGCGTGGCCGCGTCGATGCGGTTCTTGGACAGGTCGGCAAAGACCTCGGGCGCTTCGAACGACAACGCGCCGAAGCGGCCCGCGTCGGCCACGAAGGCCTGGCGGATGTCGAAGCCGCGACCGCTCGCGGCGTAGTGGGCCTGCAGTTGGGCCCAGACGGGAGACAGGTCGCAGCGCTTGGCCATGGTCAGTCAGGCGGCTTCGATCAGTTTGTCGAGCTTGCCAGCGTCGACGGCGAACAGGCGGATGCCTTCGGCCAGCTTCTCGGTCGCCATCGCATCCTCGTTCAGCGCAAAGCGGAATGCGGCTTCGTCGAGGTGAATGGCCGGCATGTCGGGCGCCTTGGCCGGGTCGAGCGCACGTTCCAGCTTGGCGTCGATCGCCTGCAGTTGCGCGAGCAGGTCGGGGCTGATGGTCAACAGGTCGCAGCCGGCAAGCGCCCGGATCTGGCCGATGTTGCGGAAGCTCGCGCCCATCACCTCGGTCTTGATGCCGTGCTGCTTGAAGTAGCCGTAGATCTGCGTCACCGATTTCACGCCGGGGTCGTTGACCCCGGCCATTGCGGCCTCGTCCCACGAGGCGCCGGCGGACTTCTTGTACCAGTCGTAGATGCGGCCGACGAACGGGGAGATCAGCTGCACCTTGGCTTCACCGCAGGCCACGGCCTGGGCGAAGGCGAACAGCAGCGTCAGGTTGCAGCGGATGCCTTCGCGCTCCAGTTCAGCGGCGGCCTGGATGCCTTCCCAGGTCGACGCGAGCTTGATGAGCACACGCTCGCGGCCAATGCCGGCGGCTTCGTACAGCGCAATGATGCGGCGCGCCCGCGCGAGGCTGGCAGCCTTGTCGAAGGACAGGCGCGCATCGACCTCGGTCGACACGCGGCCGGGCACGACCTTGAGGATCTCCAAGCCGAACCGCACGAGCACCTGGTCGACGATTTCGTCCAGCGGTTTGCCGCGGTGGGCCTCGACGGTCTCCTTCAGCAGCGGCGCATAGTCGGGCGACTGCACGGCTTTCAGGATCAGCGAAGGATTCGTCGTCGCGTCACGCGGCGCGAACTGCGCGAGCTGCAGGAAATTGCCAGTGTCGGCGACGACGGTGGTGAAGGCTTTGAGCTGGTCGAGCTGGTTCATGGTGGGCCTGTGTTCGGGTCGATTGGATTGACCCGGCGAAGAAACTGCTGCATAGTATTTCACGAAACTAAGTTACACAACGGTTAGCGTCTCATGGGAGGACGCTGGCCTGGAGACCCGTAGATGTCCTTTGATCTCGTGTTCTTTGGCGGCACCGGCGACCTGACATGGCGCAAGCTGATGCCCGCACTGTTCCAGGCTTTCCGGCATGGCAAGCTGCCCGAAGACGGTCGCATTCTCGCCGTCGCGCGTGACGACCAGACGGACGAACGCTATCGCGAGTGGCTCAAGGAGCGCTTCCGTGAGGTCGACGGCGCCAAGCGTCCCAATGACGAGGAGTTCGAGCGTTTTGCGGCGCTGATCCACTACCGCCGCATGGACCTTTCCCAGCCCGACCACTACCAAGGGCTGAAGGAATGGCTGGACGCACGCAATGCCGACACCGTCGTGCTGTACCTCGCGACCAGCCCCCATCTGTTCACCGGCATCTGCCAGCAGCTCGGTGCGGTCGGCCTGAACCACGACAAGGTGCGGGTGGTGCTGGAGAAGCCGCTGGGCCACGACCTTGCCAGCGCACAGGAGATCAACCGCGCGGTGCGCAGCGTCTTCGCGGAGAGCCAGGCCTTCCGCATCGACCACTACCTCGGCAAGCCGTCGGTGCAGAACCTGATGGCGCTGCGGTTCGGCAATGCGCTGTTCGAACCGCTGTGGCGCCGGGAGAGCATCGCCAACATCCAGATCACGCTGGCCGAGCGCCTGGGGGTGGGCACGCGCGGCGCCTTCTACGACGGCACAGGTGCGCTGCGCGACATGATCCAGAACCATGCGCTGCAGCTGCTGACGATGATCGCGATGGAGCCGCCGAGCAGCAACGACGCCGACGCCATCCGCGATGAGAAGCTCAAGGTGCTGCGCTCGCTCAAGCCCTTCACGCCGGAAAGCGTCGCGCGGGACGTGGTGCGCGGCCAGTACCGCGCCGGCAGCATCGAGGGCACGGCGGTGCCGGGCTATCTGGAAGAGGTCAAGGTGCCGCCGGACAGCGCCTGCGAGACCTTCGTGGCGCTCCGCACCGAGGTCAACAACTGGCGCTGGGCCGGGGTGCCCTTCTACCTTCGCACCGGCAAACGCCTGGCCGAACGCGATGCGCAGATCGTTGTCAACTTCCGCCCGGTGCCGCACAAGATCTTCCCGGGCGGCGCCAGCCAGCCCAACCGCCTGGTCATCAAGCTGCAGCCCGAGGACGGGCTGGAGCTGCAGTTGCTGGCGCAGAAGGGCGCCGTCCACGGCGAGCAGCTGACGCCGGTCTCGCTGGACCTGGACTTCGACAAGGCCTTCGCCACCCAGCGCGTCGGCGCCTACGAGCGCCTGCTGCTGGATGCGATCGCTGGCCGACTGAACCTGTTCGTCCGCAGCGATGAGCAGGAGCAGGCGTGGCGCTGGGTGGAACCCATCCTCGACGCCTGGGAGACCGACACCAGCGGCCCGCGCCCCTATTCCGCCGGCTCCTGGGGCCCGGCGGCGGCCAGCGCCCTGGTGGCGCGTGACGGTTTCTCCTGGGCTGAAGAACAGTGAGCATCCTCGAACGCGTGAAGGCGGCGCTGCCTGCCCTTCCCCCGGCCGAACAACGCGTCGCCAAGCTGCTGCTGGCCGATGCGCGCAGCTTCGCGAGCCTGCCGGTCAGCGAACTGGCTGACCGCTCGCACGTGTCCAAACCGACGGTGGTGCGCTTCTGCCGCAGCGTGGGCTACGACGGCCTGGCCGATTTCAAGCTCAAGCTCGCCGGCAGCGTCAACGAGGGCGTGCCGTTCGTGCACCGCGCGGTGGACGAGGACGACAAGCCGCAGGACATCATCGTCAAGGTGGTCGACAACGCGGTCGCCGCGCTGCTGCACTACCGCAACGACGCGGCCAGCCATGCCTTCGAGCGCGCCATCGATGCGCTGGCCGATTCGGCCCGCCACAACCGGCGCATCGAGTTCTATGGCGTCGGCAACTCCGGCATCGTGGCGCAGGACGCCCAGCACAAGTTCTTCCGCCTGGGCGTCAACACGGTGGCCACCAGCGATGGCCATGTGCAGCTGATGAGCGCGACCATGCTGCAGCCGGGCGACTGCGCCGTCATCATCAGCAATTCCGGCCGCAGCCGCGACCTGCTGGATGCCGCGGACATCGCACGCAAGAAGGGCGCGACCATCATCATCATCACGGCCAGCGCTTCGCCGCTCGCGCAATTGGCGCTGGGCCCGAGCCAGATCCTGCTGGCCGTCGACCACCCGGAGGACTTCGACCGCTACAGCCCCATGGTGTCGCGGCTGCTGCATCTCATCGCGGTGGACATCCTGACGACGGGCGTGGCACTGCGCCTGGGCCAGCACCTGCGGCCCGTGCTGCAGGAAATCAAGAAGAACCTGCGCGCCAAGCGCTACGCAGGCTGATCAGCCGCCAGCGGCAGGCTGCTGAGGTGCCCACAGCAGTTCGGCCACGCCGTAGACGCGGGCGAGCTCGCGCAGCTTGTCGGGCGCGTCATCTAGTTTGAGCGTGGCACCCTGCTCGCTGCATTGGCGGGCGGCCGACAACAGCAGGCTGAGCGCCGACGAATCGAAATCCTTCAGGCTGGCGGCCGAGAGCCGCACCTCGCGGCCGGCCGCAGCCAGCACCTGGGCGGCCTCGGCGCGCAGGGCCGGCGACATCTGCGCCCAGGCGGCGCGGGCGCCGTCCATGCGCAGCCGCGGCGGCAGCTTCAGGCCGCTCAAGATCAGCCCTTGGCGGCCGGTGCGCCGGCCTTGGCGTTCTTGTCGGCCAGGCTCTTGATCAGGCCGTCGATGCCGTTGGCGCCGATCTCCTGAGCGAAGCTGTTGCGGTACTGGTCCGCCAGCCAGATGCCAAGCACGTTGACGTCGTAGATCTTCCACTCGGCGCCGGCCTTCTCGAGGCGGTAGTCGAGCTGGATGGGATCTCCCTTGCCGCGGATCTCGGTGCGTACAACGACTTCGGTGGCGCCCGACTCGGCGCGCAGCGGCTTCAGGCCGATGGTCTGGTCCTTCACCTGCGTCAGCGCGCCGGCATAGGTGCGAACCAGCAGCGTCTTGAACTCGGCCTGCAGCTTGGCCTGCTGGTCGGGCGTGGCCTGGCGCCAGAAGCGGCCGACGGCGGAGGCCGTCATGCGCTGGAAGTTGACATGCGGCATCACCTTGGCGTCGACCAGGGCAATGATCTTGCTGATATTGCCGGCCTGGATGTCCTTGTCGGCCTTGACGGCCTCGATGGTTTCGAGCGACAGCTGGCGGATCAGTTGATCGGGGGCACCGGCTTCGGCGGCGTGGGCGGCATGCACCAGGCCAAGGCCGAGGGTGGTCACGGCGAGCAGGCGGCGCAGGGAGGTCAGCAGAGTCATGGTTCGCTTTCTCAAGAACGGGGACTGCCGCTCAACGCGCCAGCCCCGGTTATGGTTGGCTCATCCCGCGTGAACCGCGCAATGAACCCGGTGGTTCACCGGGACGCGGCAGAGGCCGGGTCGGCGGGCTTCTTCACGGTCGCAGCGGGCTCCGAGGCGGCCGGCTCGGGTGCCGAAGCCGCCGACGCCTGGGCAGCCGGGGCCGGGGCGCCATTGCCGGGCACCAGCACTTCTACCTCGTCGTCATCATCGAAGCTGCCGCGCCGCTGGAGGTAGGCGTCGCGGTAAAAAGTGTATTTATCCAGTGCAATGCCTTCCAGCATGTCGCCGGCGCGCAGGAAGTTCGCACGCGTATTGACCAGGTTCAGCGCCGTGATGGCGACCTGCTTGCGGCCATCGTCGAACAGCACGGCTGGCGAAGCCTGCCAGTCGATGGGCAGCGCGATGGAGTCGCGCACTGAGGACGGACCGAACACCGGCCAGACGATGTAGGCGCCGGTGCCCATGCCCCATTTGCCCAAAGTCTTGCCGAAGTCCTGGCTGTTCTTCTCCAGGCCCACCTCGGTGGCGATGTCCAGGACACCGGCCAGGCCCAGCGTCGAGTTGACTGCGAAGCGCATGCCCTGCTCGACGCCAGCCTTGAACCGCCCCTGCAGCACCAGGTTCACGGACGACCAAGCGTCGCCGATGTTGCCGAAGAAGTTGTCGATGCCGGTGCGGATGGGCGCCGGGACGATCTCGGAATAAGCCGTCGCCACGGGCTTGAGCAGGTTCGCGTCCAGGCTCTCGTTGAAGGCGAAGACCTTGCGGTTCCACGACTCCCACGGGTCCAGCCGCTGGCCCTTGGAGCCCATGACCTTGTCGACCGCGCGCTCCAGCCGCGTGCCGACGCCCTTGACCGTCTGGCAACCTGCCAGGTTCAGCACCAATGCCAGCAGGGCCAGCGTTCGGATCCAGCGGCCCATCACGGCTTGCCTCCCGAAGCCGGCGTGGCACTGCCCATGTCGGAGGCCTTGCTGTTGATGAACTGGCCGATGAGGTTCTCCAGCACGACGGCGCTCTGCGTCTGGCGGATGACATCGCCGCCGGCGAGGTTCTTCTCGTCGGCCCCCGGCTCCAGGCCGATGTACTGCTCACCCAGCAGGCCGGACGTCAGGATCTTGGCCGAGCTGTCCTTCGGGAACAGCGCGCCCTTGTGCAGGTTGATCACCACCTTGGCCTGGAAGGTCTTGTCGTCAAAGCTGATCGACTCCACCCGCCCGATGACCACGCCGGCGCTCTTGACCGCGGCGTTGGGCTTCAAGCCGCCGATGTTGTCGAAGCGCGCGGACACCTGGTAGGTGTCGTCGAAATTGAGGCTGAGCAGATTCCCGGCCTTCAACGCGAGGAAAAGCAACGCCGCGCCGCCCAGCAGCACGAAGAAACCCACCCAGGCGTCATGTCGAGAGGCTTGCATGTGTACTCCCTGACTCCATCATTCAAATCGAAAACATCATCGCGGTCAGCATGAAGTCCAGCGCCAGCACGGCGAGGGACGACAGCACGACGGTGCGCGTGGTGGCCGCCGACACGCCTTCGGGCGTGGGCTTGCAGCCGTAACCCTGGAGCAGCGCGACGAAGGTCACCGTCACGCCGAACACCAGGCTCTTGACGACGCCGTTGCCGACGTCCGCGAACACGTCGACGCCGCCCTGCATCTGCGACCAGAAGGCGCCGGAATCGATGCCGATCAACGGCACCGCCACGAGCCAGCCGCCGATGATGCCGACCGCCGAGAAGACTGCCGCAAGTAAGGGCATGGCGATGAAGCCGCCCCAGAAGCGAGGCGCGAGCACGCGCTGCACCGGGTCGACCGCCATCATCTCCATCGCGGTCAGCTGCTCGCCAGCCTTCATCAAGCCGATCTCCGCCGTCAGCGACGTGCCCGCGCGGCCGGCGAACAGCAGCGCCGTCACGACCGGCCCGAGCTCGCGCACGAGGCTGAGCGCCACCAGCAGGCCGACCGCCTCCGCCGAGCCATAGCGTTGCAGCGTGTAGTAGCCCTGCAGCGCCAGCACGAAGCCGACGAAGAGGCCGGACACGCCGATGATGGAAAGCGACCGGTTGCCCAGATAGAAGACCTGCTCCCGGACGAGGACGAAGCGCGCCAGCGCCTTGGGCGAGCGGGCCAGCAGCGCGAAGAACAAGCGCGCGGCGCCGCCGATGTCCGTCAGCGTCCAGCGCAGCCCCGCGCCGATGCGGGCGGCAAAACCCATCATGCCGACACCCCGAAGTCCTCGGCCACCGGTTTGGCCGGCTGGTGGAAACGCACCGGGCCGTCCGCCTCGGCACCGACGAACTGGCGCACCAGCGGATCCTCGCTGTGGCGCAGTTGGTCCGGCGTGCCCTGGGCGACGACGCGCCCGTTGGCGATCATGGCCACCTCGTCGGCAATCTCGAAGGTCTCGTGCAGGTCGTGCGACACGATGACGCTGGTCAGCCCCAAGGCGTCGTTCAGGTCGCGGATCAGCCGCGCGGCGACGCCGAGCGAAATCGGGTCCAGCCCGGCGAACGGCTCGTCATAGAGCACCAGGTCCGGGTCCAGAGCAATGGCCCGCGCCAGCGCCACGCGGCGCGCCATGCCGCCGGACACCTCGCTGGGCATCAGGTCGCGCGCGCCGCGCAGGCCGACGGCATTGAGCTTCATCAGCACCAGGTCGCGGATCATGGCCTCGGACAGGTCGGTGTGCTCACGCAATGGGAACGCGACGTTCTCGAACACGCTCAGGTCGGTGAACAAAGCGCCGAACTGGAACAGCATGCCCATGCGGCGCCGCACGGCATACAGGGCCTCCAGGTTCAACGGCGCCAGATCCTGGCCGTCGAACAGCACCTGGCCCGAAATCGGCCGCAATTGCCGGCCCAGCAAGCGCAACACCGTCGTCTTGCCGCCGCCCGAGGTGCCGATCAGCGCCAGCACCTTGCCACGCTCGAGCTTCAGGTTGACGCCATCAAGGATCACGCGATCGCCATAGCCGCAGCTGACGTTGCGCAGTTCGATCAGGGGTGCGGTTGCCAAGGGGTTCACGCAAGCGGGCCGAAGCCGGGCGGGAGAAAGGGCGCCATGATAGGGGAAACACCGAAGCCCTTCGGGTTCTTCCCAGGGATGAGGGCGCGAGCATCGAAGGACCCGATGTCCCATGGATCGCGGCGATTGCGTTACGTCACATTACGCGTGTAACGGCGAGATACGAGGCCGTTTTGCCTCGAACGTGCGCAAGTTCACGGAACGATGCGCCGCTGCGACCAGCGTTCGCAGCGTAGCGACAAGCGGTCAACCCGCTTTGGCAGCGGATACCAAAATATTCCCACTCCCATGCAGAACACCGCCATGTTTCCTCAACGCTTCCAGCACGCCCGCGGTTTCACGCTCATCGAAGTGATGATCACCGTGGCCATCATCGGCATCCTCGCTGCGGTGGCCATTCCCCAGTACACGTCCTACGTGACGCGCAGCCGTCTCACCGACGCGAGCACCGGCCTGGCGACGATGCGTGCGCAGATGGAGCGCTACTTTCAGGACAACCGCACCTACGCGAACAGTGGAACGTTCGTCTCGCCTTGCAACAACAGCAATGTCGCGTCACGCACCTTCGGCAATTTCGTCATCGGCTGCACCACGGCCAATGCCACAGAATTCACACTGGAAGCAGTTGGCAGCGGCCCGGTCAGCGGCTTCAAATACACGATCAATCAGCAGGATCTGCGCGCGACGACGGCCGTGCCGACGGGCTGGGGCAGCAACTGTTCCGGCAAGTGGATCATGAAGAAGGGTGAGTCATGCTGAACGCCCGCCACCGCGGTTTCAGCCTCATCGAGTTGCTGGTCGCGGTCAGCGTGCTGGCCATCCTGATGGCCATGGCGATCCCCAACTTCACCACGTGGATCCGCAATGCGCGGGTGCGCACGGTGGCTGAGTCGCTGCAGTCCAGCATTCGGCTGGCCCAGGCCGAGGCACAGCGGCGCAACCAGACGGTGGTGCTGTTTCGAACGAACAGCAAGGACTGCTTGCCCACCTCGACGGCGGACGCCGCTGGCGCGCAGTGGCAGATCCGTTCGGTACCCAACCCGTTGATGACCGACGACATCCCCGTAGCCATTCAGTGCGGCGTGCTCACCGACGTTTCTGCCGGCGTGAACCTCACCTCGCCGACGCCGGGCACAGGCACCGCGGTGTGCTTCGCCGGCGACGGACGGCAGACGACGCTCACCAATCCGACCTCCATCGGGCTGGACTGCACTGCTGCTGCGACCACGTACCTTGTGGCGCCTGCCGCGAGCAGCGCAGAAAACCGGCCCTTGCAGTTGGACGTCTCCCTGTCCGGCGCTGTCCGGATGTGTGACCCCGGCAAAGCCAGCACCGCACCCGACAGCTGCAGACGATGAGCACTCCCGTGAAGCATCCCAAGACACCGCCGTCCCGCGGCTTTTCACTCATCGAGATGTTGGTCGGCATCTTGATCATCTCGTTCGGGCTGTTGGGCCTGATCACCTTGCAGGCGCGGGCGCTGCAGGCATCCACGACGAACGAGGATTCGCAGCGGGCGGCGCTGCTGGCCAACGAAATGGCGGCCCTCATGATCAATGCGAACAGCGTGAACCTTGACGCTGCGACCGTGGTGAAGCCGTGGGCCGCACGCGCCTCGGACCCCGCCAGCGGCGGCATGCCCAGTGGCAACGGCGAGGTGACCGTGAACGGCAACACCGCACGCATCACCATGACCTGGAAGCCCACCGGCACCACCGGTGATGCCAACGACAACTATCGCTACGTCACCACTGTGGTGATCCCCCAATGAGAACCGTGCCACGCCGCTACCGCGGCTTCTCTTTGCCGGAACTGATGGTGGCGGTGGTCATCGGCCTGGTGCTGACGCTGACGATCTCCACCATGGTGGCGCGCCAGGAAGCGGTGCGCCGCGGTGTCACGTCCGGCAACGACCTGACCAGCAATGCGGCCTACGTGTCCTATCTGCTGGACCAGGAACTGCGCAGCGCCGGTGCCGGGTTCAGCCAGGCGGTGGCCAGCAACTATGGATGCACCTTGCTCGTGTCGCGCGACAGCAGTCAGTTGTTGCCGTCGCCAGGCGCCTTCCCCACCCCCTTCGCTACCGTGCCGCAGAGCCCCGTTCTGGCACCCCTGATGGTGTTTGCCGGTGCAGGCGCGGGCGGTTCGGATGTCATCTCAGTCGCGACGGGCAATTCCGGATTGGCCGAGGCGGCGCTGTCGGTCGTTCCTGGGACGGCGGCCGCAGGCCAGGTGAGGTTGACCAACACGCTGGGCGTTCGAGGCGGCGACCTGGTGCTGGTGTCGCAACCCCGGGCCGCTCCCCCTCTGAACTGCATGCTGCAGCAGGTGGGCGCGGGCTTTGCAGGCGGCTCCGCCGAGGTGTTGACTTTTGGTGGGCAATATGGCGCCAACGTCATCAACGGCGTGGCGCTGGCTGACTTCGCGGTCGGCAACACGACGGTCTCGCTACTGGGCAATGTGACCGGCAACCGCCCGCGCCTGCAGTTGCTGGGCATCGGTGCCAACAACACCCTGGTGGCCTACGACTTGCTGCAACTGACCACCGGCAGCCAGGCGCTCGCCGAAGGTGTGGTGGACATGCGCGTGCGCTATGGCGTCGCAACCCTGCCGCTGAACCCGTTGCCGGCGAATCGGACCGTCGCCAACTGGGTAGCGCCCACAGCGAACGGCTACACCGCCGCGGCGCTGCGCGCCGGCACTGCGGCGGCGCAGGCCAACCTTCAGTCCATCCTGGCCGTGCGCGTCGGGCTGGTGCTGCGCAGCGACCTGGCCGAGAAAGATGCGGTCACGAATTCGACGCTCACGCTGTTCGGCGACCTGCCGACGGCGCTGCGGCACACCTTCACCGTGCCGACCGGCACGACCACCCAGCGCTACCGGACCGTCGAGTTCACGGTGCCGCTGCGCAATGTTCGGTTCTCCCGCTAGCCGTGATGACACACCGCTCCACCCGTCACACGCACCCGCGTCACCAGCGCGGCATCGTGCTGGTCTTCGCGCTGATCACGCTGGTCATTCTGATGATCGGCGCCGTGGCCATCTCTCGATCGCTGAACAGCAGCCAGTTCACGCTGGGCAATATCGGTTTCAAGCGTGACCTCACCAACCAGGGCGAGCGGGCGCTGCAACTGGCCATGACCGCCGTGCGTGCCGGCGGCGCGCTGGCGAGCGAGGCGACGCGCAATACCGCGTTACCGGCTGCCAACTACAGCGCCAGACTGCTGCCCAGCAACGCCCAGGGCATTCCCGTCGCGCTATTGAACGACACGGAGTTCGCCAAGGTCGCCAGCGCAGAGGACATCGATGTCGGTGGCAACACGGGCGTCAAGATCCGCTACGTCATCGACCGCATGGCCCTCACGGAAGGTGCCTGCACGCCGAGCACCTGCACGATGGCCACGCAGCCGGTGTTTGGCGGGGCGTCGAACGAGCCCCCCAAGCCATCTCCGCCGGCGCAGCCCATCTTCCGCATCACGCTGAAGGTGACCGGCCCGCGCAACACGGTGTCGTTCTTCCAATCCACGTTCACCACCAATTGAGGCATCGCCCCGGCATGTCGAGGTCACCCATGAACGCAGTCCGCTCAGCCCATGCGCGCGGCTGGCTCGCCGCAGCCAGCCTGATGTCCATCGCCGCCACGACGACAGCGCAGGTCCGATTGGGAGACCAACCGGTGTTCTCCGCCGTCAACGTGCCGGGCAACCTGGCGCTGGCGCTGTCCGTCGAATTCCCGACCGCCATCAGCGTCGCCCACCCCGGCCGCACCTATTCCGCTGCAAACACCTACATCGGCTATTTCGACCCGCTGAAGTGCTATGCCTACCGGTACACCGACGGCACCAGCACCGACAACTATTTCTATCCAGTGGCCAAGGCGCCCAACCGCACCTGCACCGGTCAGTGGAGCGGCAATTACCTGAACTGGGCGTCGATGCAGACCATCGACCCCTTCCGCTGGGCGCTGACCGGCGGCTACCGTCTCATCGACACGCCGTCACTGACGGTGCTTGAAAAAGCCTGGGCGACCAACCAGGGCGGCACCAACAACTTCCCGGACAGCAGCGTATCGACCAACGCAACGGTGTCTGGCGCGACACCGTTCTCGACAGCAGTGGGTATCTCCACTCGCATCTGGTCGCTGGGCAACAAGATGCGCTTCATGACGTCGACGACGAACACGCCGGCGCCCAACTACGGCAATGCCGCCACGCACTACTCAGGGGTCAACTACCAGCACGGCACGCTTTACGAGGTCTTCATCCGCGTGAAGGTCTGCGAGACGTCTCTCGGCCTGGACGCCATGGAGAGCAACTGCACCCTGTACGGCAACGGCAATTACAAGCCGACCGGCCTGATGCAGCAGTACTCGGACAAGATCCGCTACAGCGCCTTCGGCTATCTCAACGACAGCCGCATCTCCAACAACATCATTGCGCGAGATGGCGGCGTCCTGCGCGCCAAGCAGAAGTTCGTCGGCCCCACCATGCCGGTGCCCGGTGGGCTTCCCGTCACCAACCCAAAGACCGAATGGGACGCCTCGACCGGCGTCATGTTGACCAACCCCGACTCAACCGACGCGACCGCGTTCGGCGCCGCCGTGAGCAACAGCGGGGTGATGAACTACCTCAACAAGTTCGGTGAGATCAACCCGAGCGCCGCCAGCACCTACAAGACCTATGACCCGGTGGGCGAGCTGTACTACGCCGTCCAGCGCTATCTGCGCAACAAGGGCAACGTGCCGGCGTGGACGGATCCCGGCGCTGCCAACGCCGCCACCCTGGCGACCTGGGCGGACGGCTTCCCGGTCATCAGCACCTGGGACGACCCGGTGCAGTACTCCTGCCAGCGCAACTTCATCCTCGGCATCGGCGACGTCAACACGCACGCCGACCGCAACCTCCCAGGCGCCACCGGGGCTTCCGAGCCTGCCAAGCCCGCCGAAGTCCTCAACGACACCGCCGTCGATGCCCTCGCCTGGACCAACCGCGTCGGCGTCCTGCAAGGCATGGGCAGCAGCTTGGGCGCGACTCAGCCTTACGGTGGCTGCTGCACGAACAACGGGGCACTGATGGCCGGCCTGGCCTATTGGGCCAACATCAGCGACGTGCGGCTGGACATGCCCGGCACGCAAACCATCCAGACCTACTGGCTGGACGTGATGGAGAACGGCTACAACGGCAACCACAACCAGAACCGCTACAACCAGTTTTACCTCACGGCCAAGTACGGCGGATTCAAGGTGCCAGACACCTACAAGGATGAGACCGCAACCGCGGCGCAATTCGCCAATGGTGCCGGCGCTGAGGGGAGGAACTGGTGGTACACCACCACCGACACCACGCCGGACGGCGGCCCGCGGCCGGATAACTACTACACCGCCGCCCGCGCCGACCAGATGGTCGACGGCCTTAAGAAGACCTTTTCCAGCATTGCGTCGCAGCTGAGCGCTTACTCGACATCCTTCGTCACGTCCGTGCCGCAGATTTCGACGCTGGGCGTGTCTTCCTATGCGTCCAAGTACGACGCCAAGACCTGGACGGGCGACGTCGTGGCCAGCTTGGCCACCATCGACGCGGAGACCGGAAAACCCAACCTGGAGACCCGCTGGAGTTTTGCCGACAAGTTGGCGACACAGGCGGCCAACACGGGCTGGGATACCAGGCGGAACATCGTCACCTACAACCCGGCGACCAAAGCCGGCGTGCCGTTGCGCAGCGACAGCATCTCGACTGCCCAGCTCGCACTTTTGAACACCGACTACGTCAGCGGCGACGACTCCCTGAACTATCTGAACTACCTTCGCGGCGATCGCACCAACGAGCGCTCGTCCACGGTCACCAACTCAACGCGCGCGTACCGTGACCGGGCGTCACCGGTTGGCGACATCGTCAACGCCAAGGTTCGCCCGGTGGGCCCGCCTTCGGCCCCTTACTCGGCGGTGAGCAACCCGGGTTACGACACCTTCAAGACGACCTACGCCAATCGCACGCCCATGGTGTACGCAGGCTCGAACGCCGGCATGCTCCATGCCATCGACGGCAACCTGACGGGCAGCACCGCAGGCCGGGAAGTCTTCGCCTACGTGCCGGGTGCGACGTTCAACGGCCCCACTTCCACCCCCAACGTCAATGGGTTGGCTTCGGTAGGCAAGCCGGAGTTCTCCCATCACTTCCTGGTGGACGCCTCGCCGTTGGCCGTGGACGTCGACCTGGGCCGCACTGCCGGCGGCAGCGGCACAGATTGGCGCACGCTGCTGGTAGGCGGCCTGGGCAAAGGCGGCAAGGTCATCTACGCGCTGGACATCACCAACCCCGCCTCCGTGACCAACGAGTCGACCGCGGCACAAAAGGTGTTGTGGGAATTCACGGACACCGATCTGGGTTACACCTACGCCCAGCCGGTGGTTGTGAGGACGCGCAAGTACGGTTGGGTGGTGGTTGCCGCTTCCGGCTACAACAACAGCAATGGCAAGGGCTACTTCTTTTTCATCAACCCGCGCACCGGCGCCTTGCTTGAGAAAGTGGCTACCGAGTGCAGCACCTGTTCGTCGAGCGTCCAAATGGGCCTGGCGCACATCAACGCCTTCATCATCAACCTGGGCGAAGGGGTGGCCGACGCCATCTACGGCGGCGACTTGATGGGCAACCTGTGGCGGCTGGACGTCTCGGGCACTTCGGGCTATCCGGCGCCAGTCAAGTTCGCCACGCTGACCGGTTCGGACGGCAATGCGCTGCCTATCACCAGCAAGCCGCTGCCGGTGGTGCAGCCGGGTACCAACCGGCGCTATATCACGGTCGGGACCGGTCGCCTGCTGGACTCCAGCGACCTGAACAGCGCCCAGGCGCAGCGCTTCTTTGCCATTCTGGACGGCACCAACGCGTTCTTCAGCACTGCGGCCGACCTGCCTTCCGGTGCGAGCTTCCCATTGACCGTGTCCAACATGCGTCAGCTCACCGACCTGAATACGCCAATCACGCTGGATCTGCGCACACAGGTCGGCTGGTACCTCGATCTGGGCGTGTCTGCCGGCGGGCCGGGCTGGCGCGTGCTGTCCGACCCTGTGTCCTACTACGGCATCGTGTCGTTCGCGGCCACGGCGCCCAGTTCGGGCGACGCCTGTTCGCCCAACGGTAACAGCCGTGTCTTTGCCATTGATCTGGGCTCCGGCGCGTGCGCGCTCAAGGGCTCAGGCGCTTCCTGCTACGTCAGTCCACCTGACGGTGTCGTCGTGGACGTGCAAATCGTGGCCGACCCGCCGATCGACGGCGACCCCAGCAAAGTCCGCGTGGTCTTTGGCGATGACAAGGGCAAGACGGGCGGTCAAGAGGTGACGCCGCCTGGCGCGATCGGCCTGCAACGCCTGAACTGGCGCGAGATCATCATCCGGAACTGAGCTCGACACCCGCCATGAAGAAAGCCGCCCTCGGGCGGCTTTTCCATTTGTGAGCCCAGCGCCGTTCAACGCGGCAAGCTGCTCGCCCCCATCAAATACTCGTCCACCGCCTTGGCCGCCTGCCGTCCTTCACGGATGGCCCAGACGACCAGGCTCTGCCCGCGACGCATGTCGCCAGCGGCGAAGATCTTGTCGACATTCGTCTTGTAGGCATTGACGCCTTCGGTCGACGCCTTGCCGTTGCCACGCTGGTCCTTGTCGACACCGAAGGCGTCCAGGATGGTCGCAACGGGCGACACGAAGCCCATGGCGAGGAAAGCGAGGTCGGCCTTCAGGATCTGCTCGCTGCCTTCAACCTCGATCATCTTGCCGCCCTGCCATTGCAGGCGCACGGTCTTGACGCCGGTGAGCTTGCCCTTCTCGCCGATGAATTCCTTCGTGGCGATGGCGAACTCGCGCTCGCAGCCCTCTTCATGGCTCGACGAGGTGCGCAGCTTGATGGGCCAATAGGGCCAGGTCAGGGGCCGGTCTTCCACTTCCGGCGGCTGCGGCAGCAGCTCGAATTGCGTCACGCTCTTGGCGCCGTGGCGGTTGCTGGTGCCGACGCAGTCGGAGCCAGTGTCGCCACCGCCGATGACGATGACATGCTTGCCGTCGGCACGGATCTGGTTCTTCAGCTTGTCGCCGGCGTTGACCTTGTTCTGCTGCGGCAGGAACTCCATCGCGAAGTGCACGCCGGCCAGGTCGCGCCCGGGCACGGGCAGGTCGCGCGACTGCTCGGCGCCGCCGGTGAGCAGCACGGCGTCGAACTGGCTCTTCAGGTCGTCGGCGGAGATGGTTTCCTTGGCCCAGTTGGTGACCTTGGAGCCCTCGGGCAGCGCAGCGACCAGCACGCCGGTGCGGAACTCCACACCCTCGGCCTTCATCTGCTCGACGCGGCGGTCGATATGAGACTTCTCCATCTTGAAGTCCGGGATGCCGTAGCGCAGAAGGCCACCGACGCGGTCGTTCTTCTCGAACACGGTGACGCTGTGGCCCACACGCGCCAGCTGCTGGGCCGCGGCCAGGCCAGCGGGGCCGGCGCCGACGACGGCCACCTTCTTGCCGGTCTTGACCCTGGGCGGCTGCGGCTGCACCCAGCCTTCGGCCCAGGCGCGGTCGATGATGGCGTGCTCGATGGACTTGATGCCCACCGCGTCGTCGTTGACGTTCAACGTGCAGGCCGCCTCGCAGGGCGCGGGGCAGATGCGGCCGGTGAACTCGGGAAAGTTGTTGGTGCTGTGCAGCACCGTGATGGCGTTCTTCCAGTCTTCCGGGCGGCTCTTGTAAACGAGGTCGTTGAAGTCCGGAATGATGTTGTTCACCGGGCAGCCGTTGTTGCAGAACGGCGTGCCGCAGTCCATGCAGCGCGCGCCCTGCTGCTTGGCCTGCTCGACGTTCAGGCCGATGACAAATTCCTTGTAGTTCTTGACGCGAGCGGGGACGGGCTCATAGCCCTCTTCCACACGCTCGTACTCCATGAAGCCGGTGACCTTACCCATGCTTTTTCCTTAATCAGTTGAGGACAGAGCTACTTGCTTCGCTCGATCGGTCTGTCCCGCAAGTACTTTGAACTCAGACCTTGGCTGCTGCAGGCGCCTTGGCCTGAGCGATGGTGGTGGCGGCTTGCTTGGCGGCGTTGAGTTCGCCCAGGGCGCGGCGGTATTCGTTCGGGAACACCTTGATGAACTTGGCGCGCGCCTCGGCCCAATGGTCGAGGATGTCGCGCGCGCGCTGGCTGCCGGTCCAGCGGTGGTGGTCTTCCAGCAGCTTGCGCAGGATGGCCTCGTCGGTCTGGGCCTCGCGGTCGACGCCGTCGACACCCTTGGTGCGGTGCCAGATGGCCTTGTCGACATTGGCCTCCTGCTCCTGCGCGGTCATCAGCTTCTCCAGCGAAACCATGCTGGTGTTGCAGCGCTTGGCGAAATGGCCGTCCTCGTCATAGACGTAGGCGATGCCGCCGCTCATGCCGGCGGCGAAGTTCCGGCCGGTTTTGCCCAGCACGGCGACGGTGCCGCCGGTCATGTACTCGCAGCCGTGGTCGCCCGTGCCCTCGACAACCGCCGTGGCGCCCGACAGGCGCACCGCAAAGCGCTCGCCGGCCACGCCGCGGAAGAAGGCCTCGCCGCGGGTCGCGCCGTAGAGCACGGTGTTGCCGACGATGATGTTCTTCGTCGCGTCGCCACGGAAGTCGATGCTGGGGCGCACGACGACGCGGCCGCCGGACAGGCCCTTGCCGGTGTAGTCGTTGGCGTCACCGATCAGGTAGAAGGTGATGCCCTGCGCCAGGAAGGCGCCGAAGCTCTGGCCGCCGGTGCCCTCCATCTGGATGAAGATGGTGTGGTCGGGCAGGCCTTCCGGCTTGCGGCGGATCAGTTCGCCGGACAGCATGGCGCCCACCGTGCGGCGCACGTTGGTCACTTCCTGCATGAACTGCACCTTCTCGCCCTTTTCGAAGGCGGGCAGGCACTTCTCGATGAGCTTGACGTCCAGCGCCTTGTCCAGGCCATGGTCCTGCACGTCGTTGTGGATGCGGGCCACGTCGGCGGGGACGACCGGGCGGTGGAAGATACGGCTGAAATCCAGGCCCTTGGCCTTCCAGTGGCTGATGGCCTTCTTGGTGTCCAGCCAGTCAGAGCGACCGATCAGTTCGTCGAACTTGCGCACACCGAGCTGCGCCATGATCTGGCGCGCTTCTTCGGCGACGAAGAAGAAGTAGTTGACGACGTGCTCGGGGCGGCCGGTGAACTTCTTGCGCAGCACCGGGTCTTGCGTGGCCACGCCCACCGGGCAGGTGTTCAGGTGGCACTTGCGCATCATGATGCAGCCCTCGGCGACCAGCGGCGCGGTCGCGAAGCCGAACTCGTCGGCCCCCAGCAGCGCGCCGATGACGACGTCGCGGCCGGTCTTCATCTGGCCGTCGGCCTGCACGCGCACGCGGCCGCGCAGGCGGTTGACGACCAGCGTCTGCTGCGTCTCGGCCAGGCCCAGCTCCCACGGCGTGCCGCAGTGCTTGATGGAGGACCAGGGCGAGGCGCCCGTGCCGCCGTCGTGGCCGGCGATGACGATGTGGTCCGCCTTGGCCTTCGCCACGCCGGTGGCGATGGTGCCAACGCCCACTTCGGACACCAGCTTTACCGAGACGTCGGCGCGATTGTTGACGTTCTTCAGATCGTGGATGAGCTGGGCCAGATCCTCGATGGAATAGATGTCGTGGTGGGGCGGCGGGCTGATGAGGCCCACGCCCGGCACCGAGTGGCGAAGGAAGCCGATGTACTCGGACACCTTGCCGCCGGGCAGCTGGCCGCCCTCGCCGGGCTTGGCGCCCTGCGCCATCTTGATCTGGATCTGGTCCGCGCTGACCAGGTATTCGGTCGTGACACCGAACCGGCCGGAAGCGACCTGCTTGATCTTGGAGCGCAGGCTGTCGCCTTCGTTCAGCTCGTAGTCGGCCTCCATGATCTTGTGGCCCAGCACGTCGCCGATCTTGGCGCCCTGGACGATCTTGATGCCTTTGAGCTCGTTGCGGTAGCGGGCCGGGTCTTCACCGCCCTCGCCCGTGTTGCTCTTGCCGCCGATGCGGTTCATCGCGACGGCCAGCGTGGCGTGGGCCTCGGTGGAGATGGAGCCCAGCGACATCGCCCCGGTGGCGAAGCGCTTGACGATGTCGGCAGCCGACTCGACCTCTTCCAGCGGCACGGCCTTCGCGGGGTCGAACTTGAACTCGAACAGACCGCGCAGCGTCATGTGGCGCTTGCTCTGGTCGTTGATGATCTGGGCGTATTCCTTGTACGTCTCGAACTTGCCGCTGCGCGAGCTGTGCTGCAGCTTGGCGATGGCGTCCGGCGTCCACATGTGCTCCTCGCCGCGGGTGCGCCAGGCGTATTCACCACCAGCGTCCAGCATGCTGTCCAGCAGCGGGTCGTCGCCGAAGGCAGCTTCGTGCATGCGGATTGCCTCCTCGGCCACTTCGAACACGCCGATGCCGCCCACCTGCGTCGGCGTGCCGCGGAAGTACTTCTCGACGAAGTCGCGCTGCAGGCCGATGGCCTCGAAGATCTGCGCGCCGCAGTAGGACATGTAGGTCGAGATGCCCATCTTGGACATGATCTTCGACAGGCCCTTGCCCACGGCCTTGATGTAGTTGTAGCGGGCTTGCTCGGCGGTCAGCTTGGGCGGCAGCTCGTCCTTCATCGCCTCGAGCGTTTCGAGGGCCAGGTAGGGGTGGACGGCTTCGGCGCCATAACCGGCCAACACGGCGAAGTGATGCACCTCGCGCGCGGTGCCGGTCTCGACGACCAGGCCGGCCGTCGTGCGCAGGCCCTCGCGGACGAGGTGGTGGTGGACGGCGGACAGGGCCAGCAGCGCGGGGATCGCGATGCGGTCCTGGCTCAGGTGGCGGTCCGTGATGATGAGGATGTTGTGGCCTGTCTTGAGCGCATCCACGGCCGAGGCGCACAACGAGGCGAGCTGGGCTTCGACACCGGCACGACCCCAATCGCGCGGGTAGGTGATGTCGAGCTCGCTCGGCTTGAACTTGCCGTTGGTGGGCACCTCGATGCCACGCAGGCGCGCCATGTCGTCGAAGTCCAGGATGGGCTGGCTGACCTCCAGGCGCATCGGCGGGTTGATGGCGTTGATGTCCAGCAGGTTCGGCTTGGGCCCGATGAAGCTGTTCAGCGACATCACGATGTTCTCGCGGATCGGGTCGATCGGCGGATTCGTGACCTGGGCGAACAGCTGCTTGAAGTAGTTGTACAGCGGCTTGTTCTTGCTCGACAGCACCGCGAGCGGTGAGTCGTTGCCCATCGAGCCGATGCCTTCTTCGCCATTCGCAGCCATCGGAGCGAGCAGGAACTTGATGTCTTCCTGCGTCGTGCCGAAGGCTTGCTGGCGCTCCAGCAGCGACGTGCCGAAGCTGGGGCGAGCCGCTTCAGGCACGGCGATGTCGTCCAGCTTGACGCGGACGTTCTCGATCCACTGGCGATAAGGGCGCGCGTTGGCGAACTGGTTCTTCAGCTCCTCGTCGTCGACGATGCGGCCCTGCTCCAGGTCGATGAGGAACATCTTGCCGGGCTGCAGGCGCCACTTCTTGACGATCTTGCTCTCGGGGATGGGCAGCACGCCGGATTCGGAAGCCATGACGACGAGGTCGTCGTCGGTGATGCAGTAGCGGGCCGGGCGCAGGCCGTTGCGGTCCAGCGCGGCACAGACCTGGCGGCCGTCGGTGAACGCCATGGCGGCGGGGCCATCCCAGGGCTCCATCATGGCGGCGTGGTACTCGTAGAAGGCGCGGCGGCGCTCATCCATGCCTTCGTGCTGCTCCCAGGCCTCCGGGATCATCATCATGGCGGCGTGGGCGAGCGGATAGCCGGCCATCGTCAGCAGTTCGATGGCATTGTCGAAGGTCGCCGTGTCGGATTGGTGCTCGAAGCTGATGGGGTAAAGCTTCTTCAGGTCGTCCCCCAGCACGGGCGACTTCATGACGCCTTCACGGGCACGCATCCAGTTGAAGTTGCCCTTGACGGTGTTGATCTCGCCGTTGTGGCAGACCATGCGGTAGGGGTGGGCCAGCGGCCACTCCGGGAAGGTGTTGGTGGAGAAGCGCTGGTGGACGAGCGCGATGGCGGAGACGACACGCGGATCGGCCAGGTCCTTGTAGTACTTGCCGACCTGGTCGGCGAGCAGCAGCCCCTTGTAGATGACCGTGCGGCAGCTCATGCTGGGCACGTAGTACTCGCGGCTGTGCGTGAGCTTGAGCGCCTGGATGGCACTGGAAGCGGTCTTGCGGATGACGTAGAGCTTTCGCTCCAGCGCGTCGGGCACGATGATGTCCGGGCCGCGGCCGATGAAGATCTGCCGGATCACCGGCTCCTTTTCGCGGACGGTGGGGGACATGGGCATGTCCATGTCCACCGGCACGTCACGCCAGCCGATCAGAACCTGCCCTTCTGCCTTGACGGCGCGGGCCAGTTCCTGCTCGCAGGCCAGTCGCGAGGCGGCCTCCTTGGGCAGGAAGATCATGCCGACGCCGTACTCGCCGGGCGGCGGCAGGCTGATGCCCTGCTTGGCCATCTCGGCGCGGTAGAACTCGTCCGGGATCTGGATCAGGATGCCGGCGCCGTCACCCATCAGCTTGTCGGCACCGACCGCGCCACGGTGATCCAGGTTCTCGAGGATCTTCAGGCCTTGCTGGACGATGTTGTGCGCCTTCAGGCCTTTGATATGCGCCACGAAGCCCAGGCCGCAGGCGTCTTTCTCATTCGCTGGCCGGTACAGCCCGTGTTCTGTGAGGTCTTGGATTTCGGACTGAATCTGCGCGGCGTGGCTCATGGCGCCCTCCTGGGAAACGACAGGGCGGGAGCGTAATGCAGTGCAGCAAATGCGGCAACTTCATTAATATGGGGTCAGAGTCGATTTATTTTTGCTCTGAAGACTCATGAAAAATAAATGGGGCCATAGTCCCGCTAAGTTGTTTTGCGCGGGCGGCCGCGCGGACGTTTATGGACCACCGCGGCGTGTTCAATTGACAGCGGTTTCAAGAAGGCCTCGCTGCCAATCGGCCGCCCGCGCAACGCAGCATCGGTGAAATGGGCCTTCTCAGCAGCAGGCACGCCTTCGGCCAGGAATTCGCGATAGGCGTGCTCACGGTCGAAAGGTGTGTTGCCCAACGACCAATACATCTCATGCTCCGCGACAAGCGGGCTGCGAACCAGCCCGAGGTGGTGGGCCGCGCTGGACCATGGCCACTGGGCAGGCTCCGCACACAATCCGGCGCGTACTGGATTCATCTCGATGTAGCGCATGCACGCCAAGAGGTGCCGCTCGCCTTCGATCAGCCCCGCCCTGAAACGCCCCTCCCACAGGGTGCCACTGCGTTGGTGACGGGCGTTGAACCAGCCGACATAGCGTCGGCCGAGCGACTGCATCATGCGGCTGAGGGCCTCTGCCGTCGGCGGCGTGGCGAGCAGATGCAGATGGTTGTCCATCAGCACGTACGCGTGAATGGCCACGCGGTACTGCGCGGACGCCTCCTTCAATGTCGCCAGCAAGTGCTCGCGGTCGAAGTCACTGTAGAAGATGGCCTGGCGGTTGTTGCCGCGCAAGATGATGTGATGGGGCTGGTCCGGCAGGATCAGGCGGGGGAGGCGAGCCATGGTGCGTCCTTGCTAGGCGACGCGCCAGGATAATCGACTCCGACCCCATTTTGGACGACACGGTCAGAACAGCGTCTTGCCGGTCAGCCGCTGATGCTCGCGGATCGCGAAGCGGTCGGTCATGCCGGCGATGTAGTCGGCGCACGCCCGCTCGCGGTCGGGCCTTTCGGCAAAGTCCGCCGGCATCTGGGCCGGCTCGGTCGAATAGGCCGCAAACAAGTCACGCAACACTTGCTCGGCTCGCGCCCGCGTGGACTGGACCTGGGGATGCCGGTACAGATTAGCGAACAGGAAGCGCTTCAGCGCCGTGCTCTTCGTGCGCATGTCCGCGCTGAATCGAAGCAAGGGCTTGTCGCACCGGCGAACGGCATCCGAATCGGTCGGCGCTGCCTCGCCCAGCGCGGCGCGGGTGGCGTCGATGATGTCGTAGACCTGGGCCGACAGCATGCGGCGGATGGTCTCGAACAGGAGGCGCTTGCCGGCAAGGTGCGGGTGGGCGTCGAGCGACGAGCGCCAGTGCTCGCGCACCAGTTCGACCTCCAGCAACTGCTCCAGTTCGATCAGCCCCGACCGCACGCCATCGTCAACGTCATGCGCGTTGTAGGCCACCTCGTCGGCGAGGTTGCAAAGTTGCGCTTCGAGGCTGGGCTGGCCGCCGTGCAGAAAGCGCGTCGCGATGCCACCCGGCTCGGTCGATTCGAGGGCCTCCGCATTGCGGCGGGAGCAGTGCTTGAGGATGCCCTCGCGCGTCTCGAAGCACAGGTTGAGGCCGCCGAAATCCGGGTAGCGCTGCTCCAGTTGGTCGACGACGCGCAGCGACTGCAGGTTGTGCTCGAAGCCCCCGTGTTCGCGCATGCATTCGTCCAGCACGTCCTGGCCCGCATGGCCGAACGGCGTGTGGCCCAGGTCGTGCGCGAGCGCGACCGCTTCGACGAGGTCCTCGTCCAACCCGAGGCTGCGCGCGATGGAACGGCCGAGTTGCGCCACCTCCAACGAATGCGTCAGCCGTGTGCGGAACAGGTCGCCCTCGTGGTTCAGAAAGACCTGGGTCTTGTAGACGAGGCGCCGGAAGGCGGTGCTGTGGATGATGCGGTCGCGGTCGCGCTGGAATTCGCTGCGCGTCGGCGCCGCGGGTTCCGCCAGCCGCCGGCCGCGGCTGTGCGCCGGGTCGGCGGCGTAGGGCGGGCATCCCGCCGTCATCAGGCCGCCCCGTGCGCCGTCAGCGTTTCGACGATGAGGGCATCGGGTACCGCATGCAGGCCGGCCTGGCCAAGGGCCTCGATCAGCACGAAGCGGATGGCGCCAGCCTCGGCCTTCTTGTCGACCCGCATCAGTTGCAGGTAGCGCTCAGCGCCCAGCCGGGGCGGCTGGACCGGCAGGCCCGCACGCTCGATCAAAGCACGCAGCCGCTCGACGAAGCCGGCCGGCATCAGCCCCAGGCGCTGCGACAGATCGGCAGCCAGCACCATGCCGCAAGCGACGGCCTCGCCGTGCAGCCATGCGCCATAGCCCAGGCCCGCTTCTATCGCATGGCCGATGGTGTGGCCGAAGTTGAGGATGGCGCGCAAGCCCTGCTCGCGCTCGTCCTGACCGACGACGTCCGCCTTGATCTCACAGCTGCGCCGCACCGCGTAGCCGAGCACCGCCTTGTCGCGAGCCAGCAGCGCGCCCAGGTTGTCCTCGATCCAGCACAGGAAGCCGGCATCGGCGATGGGCCCGTACTTGATGACCTCGGCCAGGCCGGCACGCAGCTCGCGCTCGGGCAGGCTGTCCAGCGTGTCGAGGTCGGCAATCACGCGCTCGGGCTGGTAGAAGGCGCCGAGCATGTTCTTGCCCAGCGGATGGTTGATCGCGGTCTTGCCGCCGACCGAGGAATCGACCTGCGCCAGCAGCGTGGTCGGCACCTGCACGAAAGGCACGCCGCGCATGTAGATGGCGGCCGCGAAGCCGGTCATGTCGCCGATGACGCCGCCACCGAGCGCGAACAGCACCGTCTTGCGGTCCAGCGCCTCGCCGAGGAGGTGGTCGCAGATACGGTTGAGGCTCGCCCAGTCCTTGTGCTGCTCGCCGTCGGGAAGCACCACGAGGTCGACCCGGGTGTAGACGGCCTGCAGCCGTTCACGCAGCCGTTCGGCGTAGAGCGGTGCGACGGTGTCGTTGGTGACGATGACCGCCACCGCCGCCTTGGGCAGGCCCTGCCAGCTGGCGGGCTGGTCCAACAGACCCGAGCCGATGCGGATGTCGTAGTTGCGGTGGTCGGGAAGCTGGATGCGGACGGTATCGGTGGCAGGCATGCGGCGAAGTGTAAGAGCCGCCCTCCACCGCCAGCCGTCAAAGGGGCTCGGCGCCCACCGTCGCAGCGACCCGCGTGGGGTCGAGCAGGCCGGCTAGCTCCAGCTGCATCAGCGCCATGTTGACCAGCGCATGCACCGACGGCCGGGCGCTCTCCAGCACATAGTGCGCGCAGCGGCGGTAGAGCGGGTCGCGCTGGTGGTGCAGTTCCCGCAGCCTGGCCAGTGGGTCGCGCACCTGCAGCAACGGCCGCGTGGTGTCATGGCGCAGACGGCGGAACAGGTCTTCCGGTGTGGAGCGCAGATAGAGCACCGTCGTGCCGCCGTGCAGCAGCTCGCGGTTGCGCTCGCGCAGCACCGCACCGCCGCCGGTGGCCAACACGCAGTCGCCGGGCCGCGCGATCAGGTCGCCGATGACTTCCGTCTCAAGGTCGCGGAAAACATCTTCGCCGTGGCGCTCGAAGAACTCCCTGATGCTGCCGCCGATGCGCGCCTCGATCTCGTGGTCCGAATCGACAAAAGGCACGCCGATCTGGCGTGCCAATTGTCGACCGACGGTGGACTTGCCACCGCCGGGCATGCCGATGAGGGCGAGTTTCACTTTCAGGGGCAGCTGTTCTTTTTCTCGACTGTGAACGAGAACGAAGTGCCAGTGCCGCGTGGACTCGTGAAGGTGACCGTCACGGAGCCAGAAATCGCGGTATCGAAGTTGTAGCCAATGCCCACCAGATTGGCTTGGCTGGTGTTCGGCACGGGTGATCCGCCGGCCAACGATACCGAGAAGCCGGTGGTGGCCGTTGCTACCGTGACCACCGTGCCGGCGGGCATCGGGTTCAGGCGCGGCAGCACGATGTAGCTGGCGGCGAGGCTCGGGTCTGCGCTCGCACTGCTCAACAGGCCCGGATTGGCGTCGGCAGCGAGCAGAGTGAAGGTGTCGCTCGCTTTAACACTGCAGATGGTGTCCCCACCGGCCACACGGTAGTTCGTCACCTGCGATGTGCTCGGTCCCGTTTGCATCGGCAATGTGCTGTTGGCGTACGCCACGCGAGAGTCGCCGCCCGGCCACAGCGGACGTGCCGTGGACGTCGACAACACCGTTTCCACGGCGCGGCGCACATAGATCTGGCCGGAGCCTGTCCACTTGCCATCGCAGGTGCCCGGCACGCTGGGGCTGTAGGCGTTCAGGCCAAAGATCGCCACGGTCGTCGGCGGCACGCAGGTGCTGCTGGTGTTGCCAGGCAGGTTGACGCCGAGGAACTCGTCGAAGCTCGCGTCGAAGATGCCGTCGTAGTTGCGATCCTTGAAGATGTTGCCCAGGTCCTGGAACTCTTCCCCGCTGTCGTAGATGTTGTTGCCGTTCTTGTCGATGAAGGACTCCTCACCCAGGGCAAACGCCACGACGGTGACGCGGCCGTCGACGGGCTTGGGCTGTGCGGAGACGAAATTCGACGTCGCCTGCGAGATGCCGTTGGTCTGCGAGATCAGCTTGTTCGACTCCACCTGGCCACCTTCGGCGACGAAGTTGATCGTCGTCCCAATCGGCACCGGGTTGCTGCTGCGGTCGGCCGCGATCAGCGTGTAGGTGTTGGGCACATTGTCGATGTTGTAGCCCTCGATGTTGATCGTTTGCTGCGACATCGAGAAGTTCAGCTGCGACGGCAAACCGATACCCACGCTCAGGTTGCTGGACACAGTGGCGATGTTCTCGCCGCTGAGCTTGGCATGCACGCGCACTGGCGTCGGCTGGGTGCCCGAGTTCACCCGAACCTGCACGCGCCCCAAGGCGTTGGAGGTCTGCGTGAACGGGCTGGGCGACAGCGGATCGACGGACTCGACGCCGCGCCCTTCCATCGTCACCCCACCAGCGCCGGTCTGAAGGCGCAGCTCCACGACCTTGTTGGGCAGCGGGTTGCCGGCCGCGTCGCGCACCTCGAACGTGATGATGGACGATTCGGTGAAGCCCGAGCCTTTCAGGAAGATCTGCTCAGGCACCGACGAGATGAAGGCCAGGCTCACCGCCGCGGGTGCGGAGATCGGCAGTGTCAGTTGCCGCGCGGTCGAGGTGCCGTCGATGACGACCTGCAGCAGGTCCGTGGGCTGCACAGCCCCGCAACCGTTGTCGCGGTATTGCAGCGTGACCGTGTTGCTGGTCGCGGAAATGCTGGCCGGTGACACCGTAGCCTTACCCGCGGCAGCGCACGAGGACGAGACGCTGAGCTTGACCGGTGAATCCACTGCTGCACCGGTCAATACGATGGTCAGTGTGTCCTGGCCGTAAGCGGACAGCGAGCCCGGGCCCGTGAAGCTGACGATGGTGGCGTTCGTCGCCTGAACCTGGAAGCCTTGCGTCGCCGACAAGGTCGTGCCGGCGTATTGCACCGTGGCCGTCACCTCGTCGGCGCCCGCGGATGCGGACGTCGCAGGAGACAGCAGCGCGACGGCCTTGCCGGTGGCATCGGTCAACGCGGTGCCGACATTGGTGCGACCGAGGCCGCGGATGACGGCAAAGGTGACCACCTGGCCTGCAACGGGCAGACCGCGCGAATCCGTCAACGTGGCAGTCACCGTGGCTGGCACGGCGGAACTGACGGAGGTGGACGAGAGGCCGAGTTGCAGCACCGGCGCGCCGGGCGACGTGGCACTGACGACCTGCACGGGCTTGCTGTCCGTCGCGGCGATGCCCGCGACCGTCACGTTGGCTCTGACGACATCCGCCCCGTTGGACGTACCGGTCGCCGGCGTGACATTGACGCTGGCAACGCCCGTCGCGTCGGTCACCGCCGTGGACGCATCGAACTTCACCAGGCCGAACTGCGAGCTGAACTGCACGAGCTGCCCCGCTGCCGGATTGCCGCCAACGTCGCGTACCAGCACATTGGCTTTCGACGATGCGCCCAACCCGGAAAGGTTGGAACTGCTCAGCGTCATCGTTGCCGTGGGCGACTCGCCGACGATCTGCACGATGACGTTGCCGACGAGGGCCTGCTCCGCATAAGTGGCGCTCACGCGCAGCGCGTCGGTCGCGGACGTCGTACCCGCGGTGGTCGAGAGTTTCAGTGTGGTGCGTGCGACGCCGTTGGCGTCGGTCGGGGCCGACCCCGGCGTCACGGTCATGTTTCCTGTGGAGACAGGCGCGAAGGTGACGACCTGGTTCGCCACGGGCTGGCCGGCGGCGTTGCGCAGCGTGGCCGTCACTTCCGGCGCCGGCTGTGACAGACGCAGCGTGACGGAAGCCGGGTTGACGGTCAACGTCGGCAGCGCGTTCGTCACCGTGAAGGCCTGTTGCGCGCTGACCGTGGTGGAGCCGATGGCCGCGATCGCGGTCACGTAGTCGGCGCCGGTGACGCCGGACGGGCTGGCGGTCAGCTGGGCGGTCGCCTGGCCGTTGGCGTCGGTGCGCACGGTGGCCACCGACAGGTTGGCCAGGTTGCCACGGCCGGTGGCCAAGCTGACGACCACATCAGGAAGCGCGGCCCCTGTGGACGAGCGCAACTGCACCGTCACGGTCGAGCCCACGGCAGGCGTGATCTGCGTGGCAGAGAGCGCCACGGTCAACGCCGGGCCGGTGGTGTTGCCGGTCGGCGAGGGCGTGACCACCGAGATCTGCGCCGTCTTGGTGATCGAGCCGCTGGCCGCCGTCACCGTGATGGTCCGCTTCGATTCATCCGAGCCGATACGCACCGTGCCGGTCACGACACCGCTGGTGTCGGTCTTGGTGGCGGTCGTGGAGACCAGCGCGTTCTGGTCGACCGAGATCGACACGGGCACGTCGGCAATCGTGTTGCGCTTGGCATCGACCGCATAAACGGTGACGAGAACGGAACCTGTGCCATCGGTCGGCAGCGTCGAGCCGCTGAGCGTCACGACGAGGTCGGCCGCAGTCGGGCCGGTTGTCCCACCGCCGGGGCAGCTGGCCCCGGTACAAGGGAAGGTGGGGTCGCCGGCGCTGCCGCCGCCGCCACCGCAGGCCGACAGAAAGGCCGTCATGCCCAGCCCCAACGCAGCCCGCGCGAGGCGACGCCAGCCCTGCGTGACGATGGTTTGCAACATGCTCAAACTCCTGGATATCTCTGAATGTCTTAGCGCACCGCTGCCCGCTCGCTGACGACCTTGGGTGTCAGGAAGATCAGGAGTTCGGTCTTGGAAGTCGTGCGGGTCTTGTTCTTGAACAGGTTGCCCAGAACAGGCACATCGCCGAGCAAGGGCACCTTGTTGATGGTCTCGCCCTCGTCCTGCGTGTAGATGCCGCCGATCACCACCGTGCCGCCGTTCTCGACGAGAACCTGCGTCTGCACATGCTTGGTGTTGATGGCGTAGCCCTGCGGCGTCAGCGTGCCGCGGCTGTCCTTGTTGACATCGACGCTCAGGATGACGCTGCCCTCGGGCGTGATCTGCGGCGTGACCTCAAGCTTCAGGTTCGCCTTGCGGAAGGCGATCGACGTCGCGCCGCTGGCCGTGGCGACCTGGTAGGGCAACTCCTCACCCTGCTCGATCAGCGCCTTGACCTGGTCGGCGGTGATGACACGCGGGCTGGACACGACCTTGCCCTTGCCGTCGGATTCCAGCGCCGAGAGTTCCAGGTTCAGGAAGCGATTGGCTGTGGCGCTGAACAGCGACACGGCCACCGTCTGCGCCACCGCGCCGGCAAAGCTGTCCGACGAGGTGTTGGCCGGCAGGTTGACGAAGTTGGTGTTGTTGTAGCCGGGGTCGGTGGCCGTCTGACGCGTCTGCCAGCCCACCAGGTTGTAGTTGCTGCCCACGGTGAGGTAGTTGCTGCCGCCAACGTTGTAGCCGGGGATGCCGCCAGCCTGGCCCCGTGCGTCGTAACCGCCCAGCTTGATGCCCAGCGCGCGACCGAAACGGTCGTTGGCCTCGACGATGCGCGCCTCGATCAGCACCTGGCGCACTGGGATGTCGATCTTGGCGATCATGGCTTGGATCTCTTCGAGCTTGCTCGGGATGTCCGACACGAAGAGCTGGTTGGTGCGGGATTCGGAGATCACGCTGCCACGCGGCGAAAGGATGCGCGTGCCGCTGCCGGAGCCGCTGCCGCTGCTGCCACCACTGCCCCCGCTGCTGCTACCGCCGGATGAACTGCCTGAGCCGATGCTCTGGCCCGTCAACCCCTTGGCGATCTCTTCGGCCTTGACATAGTTGAGCTGGAAGGACTGCGTGCGCACCGGCTCGAGCTGGGCGATCGCCGCCTTGGCTTCGAGGTCGAGCTTCTCCTTGGTGGCCAGCTCTTCCTTGGGCGCGATCCACAGCACGTTGCCGGCCTTCTTCAGCCCCAGCCCCTTGGCCTGCATGATGATGTCCAGCGCCTGGTCCCAAGGCACGTCCTTCAGGCGCAGCGTGACGTTGCCGGTCACGGTGTCGCTGGTGACGACGTTGAAGTTGGTGAAGTCGGCGATGACCTGCAGCAACGCCCTCACTTCGATGTTCTGGAAGTTCAGCGACAGCTTGTCACCCGAATAGCCCGGCCCCTGGGTCAGCTTGTTGGGGTCGACCTTCTGCGGCCTGATTTCGAGCACGAACTGGTTGTCGCTCTGGTAGGCGCTGTGCTCCCAGCTGCCCTTGGGCTCGACCACCATGCGCACGCGGTCGCCCGCCTGCGTCGTCGCGATCGTCTGCACCGGCGTGCCGAAATCCGTCACGTCGATCCGGCGGCGCAGGTTGTCCGGCAGGCTGGAGCGCAGGAACTCCACGACGAGACCCTGGCCTTGCTGCTGGATGTCGACGCCGACCTGGTTGCTCGGCAGGTTGACGATGATGCGGCCCGCGCCATCGGCGCCGCGGCGGAAATCGACATCGCGAAGCGCCTGCGGCGCCGCGTTCAGGCTTTGCGCAAAGTGCACCGGCTGGCCGGGTGCCTGCGCCATGGGCGCTGACGCCCCCAGCACGAGGACCAACGCATTGCCCTCCAGCTTGGCGTTGTACGTGGTTGCCTGGCGCAGATTCAGCACGACGCGAGACCGGTCGCCGGCCTGGGCCACGGCCGCCGAGCGCAGGTTGCCCTGGTTGATGTCGACCAGATTGCGGCCAATGCCATTGACGACGCCAGGCAGGTCGATGGCGATGCGAGGCGGTGCCTGCACCGTGAAGCCATTGGGCAGCGCGGCCAGTGGCTCGCTCAACTCGATGCGGACGACATCGACCCCGGCCTGTTGGCTGGTGTTGATGGCACGGATCTGGGTTTGCGCCCAGGCGGCTGGGGCACCCAGCAGCGCGAAGGCGACCCCCAACAACCAGCTACGGCCCATCGGCTTGTTCTCCTGCAATGTCTTCATCGTCCCTTCTCCTGTAGCTGGAGGGTACTGGTGCGTTCAATCCACTCGCCCGCAGCGTCCTGGACGACTTCTCGCAACGTGATTTCGGTCTCGCTGATCTTGGTGATGCGGCCGAAGTTCTGGCCGAGGTAGTCCCCGGCCTTGACCTGGTAGAGCAGGTTGTCGACGCGCAGCAGCGCATAGCGCCGGCCTTCACGCGTCAGGCTGCCGACCATGGACATGGTGTCCAGCGGGTAGGCCTCCAGCGGCTCCTTGCGGCGGTTGATCTCGGCCGTCAGCAGCGAGTTGGGCTGCGCGGCTTCCTGCCTGATGGCGACGCTGAGCTTCTGCGTGCTGAAAGGGTCCACCCCGACGCCCGCTTCATAAGGCTGGGGCAGGAACTTCTTGGGTGGCAGCAACGGCGTGACGGTCGGCTTGGCTTCCTTGCGCTCCTGCTCCATCCACTGGCGCAGCTCGTCAAGGTCGCTGCCGCAGCCGCCCAATGCCAGCGTGGCGGCGATGGGGATCAACAGCCGCCTCATTTCTTGCCTCCGGCCTTGGCTGCGGCCGCAGCCTTGCGCTGCTCGGCCACTTCGGTGGAGTCCAGATAGCGATAGGTGCGCGCCGTGGCTTCCATGCTGAGCGCGGTACTCGCGTCACGACCGGTGGGCGCCTGCACGACAAGGTTGTGCAAGGTGACGATGCGCGACAGGTTGGACACATCGGCAGCAAAGGCCCCGATGTCGTGATAACGGCCCGACACGCGAAGTGCAATCGGCAACTCGGCGTAGTAGTCCTTGACCAATACCTGCCCGGGCCGGAACAGCTCGAACTGCAAGCCGCGCCCGACACCGGCGCTGCTGATGTCGGACAGCAGCGAGTCGATCTCGGCCTTGCCAGGCAGCTGCTTTTCGAGCTGGGTCACATACTCCTCGACCTGGCTCTTCTGCCTGCGCAGCTCCGGCAGGTTGACGGCCTGGGCGAGCTTGGCTCGGTAGTCCTGGCGAAGCTGGGGTTCGCGGTTCTGTTCGGCCTCCAGGGCGGCCTGTTCATCGGCCAGCAGCACGAAGTAGCCGACGATTACCACCAGCAGCATCACGCCGAACGACGCTGCGAGCTTGGGGGCCATCGGCCACTGGCCGGGCTCCTTGGGATTGAGCCCCTGGAACTGGCCGACGAGGTCCTGGAACCAGGCATTCAGGTCGATCTTTCGCATAGAAGTGGCCATGGTTCGATCAGCCCTTCTGCGGGGCAGAAGCGCCCGATGCGGTCTCGCGCGGCGGCGCCTTGATCGAGACCTTCATCGAGAAGTCCAGCAGCCGGCGCTGGTCGCGGCTGTTGGTGCTGACGTTCGCCAGCTTGACTTCGATGAGGTCCGGTTTTTCCAGCCATTCGGAGTTGCGCGAGACGTTGCGCAGAAACTCGGAAACGCGTTCGTTGGTCTGGGCGATGCCGCTGATGGTGACAACCTTGTTGTCCTGACGGATCGCCGTCAGGTAAACGCCTTCCGGCGACAGCCGGGCCAGGTCGTTCAGCAATTGCACCGGCGTGTTGCGATCGGTCTGCAGATCCTCCACCGCACGCTGGCGCGATTTCAGCGACTCGATCTCGGCCTTCAGGTTGGCAATGTCCTTGATCTGCGCCTCAAGCCGCGAGATCTCGTTCTGGACGTACTGGTTGCGCGATTGCTGCTCCGACGTGAGGAACTGCAGCAGCAAGTAAGCCGCAACGACCAACCCGGCGCCAAGCAGGCCCGCCAGGCCCAGGCCGGCAAAGAAGGCGGCCTTGCGCCGCTTGCGCCTTTCCTCGCGGTAAGGCAGCAGATTGATCAGGATCACTGGAAGAACCTCCGCATCGCGAGGCCGCAGGCGGTCAGGTAAGACGGTGCCTCACGCTGCAGCTTGGACTCGCGCACCGAGGAGCCCATGGCCATGTTTTCGAAGGGGTTCACCACCATGCAGGCGAAGCCCGTCAAGTCGGTCACGCGCTCCTTGAGGCCGGGCAGCGTCGCCGTCCCACCGGCCAGCATCACGTAGTGCACCTTGTGATGCGGCGTGCTGGTGAAGAAGTACTGCAGGGCACGGCCGATCTCCTGCGACAGGCTGTCGACGAAGGGATTCAGCACACCGGTCTCGTAGTCCTCGGGCAGCTCGTTGGAGAGCTTCTTCTGCTCGGCCTCCTCGAAGGAGAAGCCGTACTGGCGCGAAATGAGCTGCGTCAACTGGGAGCCGCCGAAGGACTGGTCACGGTCGTAAAGCAGTTCGTCGTCGCGCAACACCTTGAGGCTGGTCGTGTCGGCGCCGATCTCGAACAGCGCAACCAGCGCATCCTTGCCTTCGTTGGGCAGGGCCGCAACCAGGCGGCCCATGGCCATGCGCGAGGCATGCGATTCGATATCGAGCACGACCGGGCGCAGGCCGGCCGCCTCCGCCAGGCCCTGACGGTCCTGCACGCGGTCTTTGCGGGAGGCGGCGATCAACACCTCGACGTCGCCGACGGAGGTCGGGCTCGGGCCGATGACGCAGAAGTCCAGGCTGACCTCGTCCAGCGAGAAGGGGATGTACTGGTTGGCCTCGGCCTCGACCTGCAGTTCGAGTTCTTCCTCGCGCAGGCCTGCGGGCAACATGATCTTCTTGGTGATGACGGCCGACTGCGGCATCGCCAGCGCGGCGTCACGGGTCTTGCTGCCGCTGCGCGCGACAACGCGGCGCACGGCGTCGGCCACTTCGTCGAACTTCTCGATCTGGCCGTCGGCGATCCAGCCCTTTTCGAACGGTTCGCTGGCGAAACGCTCCAGCACGAATTCGCCGCTCGCGGTCTGGCTCAATTCCACCAGCTTGACGCTCGATGAACTGATATCCAGGCCAATCAAGGCTGGGTGCTTGCGACCCAAAAGTGCGTCGAGTATTCCCATGCCCTTTGTCTCCCGACACGTCGGCTTACGTATCGGACTATTAATAAGTTACTTGAATGCTAGCAGCAAAGCCGTTGACGCCGAACGCAAATCCGCCGCGAGCGCGTAACGCCACGTTGCTAAACATACACGAACCTACGAACTTGCAAGCTCCTGAAAAACACAGGGGAAGCGTTCATTTGACACGTCGTTTACAACCTCGCTTCGTATAAAAGATGGAATGCCGCGCTTCCTATAATCAACCGCCTCATCCCCTCGCGCCCTCACGGGCTTGCTCCGCCGGTACATGACAGACAAGCTCCGATCCGCTGCGTCCAGCCCTTCCACCGCAGCCGGCGCCGGCCCCGCCCCTCGCACCAAAGCTATCGCGCCCCGTCTGGGTCATCTGGCGCTGTGGGCGCTCGGCCTGCTGGCCGGCGGCGTCGCAGCTGCGGCGTTGCTGCTGGCGCTGGGCCTGGCCCTCGCCTACCCCAACCTGCCGGACATCAGCGGGCTGACGGACTACCGCCCCAAGCTGCCCATGCGGGTGCTGTCCAGCGACGGCGTGCTGCTTGGCGAGTTCGGCGAGGAGCGTCGCAGCTACCGGCCCATCCAGGAGATCCCCAAGGTCATGCAGGAAGCCGTGCTTGCCATCGAGGACGCGCGCTTCTACCAGCACGGCGGCGTGGACTACCTGGGCGTCATCCGCGCCGGCCTCGCCAACGTCGGCGAGTCGCGCAGCCAGGGCGCCTCGACGATCACGATGCAGGTGGCGCGCAACTTCTACCTGTCCACGGAGAAGACCTTCACACGCAAGATCTACGAGATCCTGCTCGCGCTGAAGATCGAGGCGGCCCTGCCCAAGGAGAAGATCCTCGAGATCTACATGAACCAGATCTTCCTGGGCCACCGCGCACACGGCTTCGCGGCCGCCAGCGAGATCTATTTCGGCAAGCCGCTGGACAAGATCAGCATCGCCGAGGCCGCGATGCTGGCCGGCCTGCCGAAGGCGCCGTCGGCCTACAACCCCATCAACAACCCCAAGCGCGCGACCATCCGCCAGCAGTACATCATCGAGCGGATGTACGAGACGGGCTACATCACCGAGGAGCAGCGCGACGAGGCCAAGGCCGAGAAGCTGCGCATCCGCCCGGTGCCGGAGTCGGTCTCGCATGCCGAATTCGTCGCCGAGGCAGCGCGCCAGTTGATCTTCAGCCAGTACGGCGACGAGGCCTACTCACGCGGCCTGAACGTCTACCTGACGCTGAACAGCGCCGAGCAGAACGTGGCCTACCGCGCGCTGCGCCGCGGCATCCTCGACTACGAGAAGCGCCAGGTCTACCGCGGCCCGGAGGCCTACGCCGACCTGCCCGGCGACGCCAAGGCGCTGGACACGCGCATCGCGGAAGCACTGGCTGACCACCCGGCCAACGACGAACTGCTGGCCGCCGTCGTGCTCGAAGCGGACCCGAAAAAAGTGACGGCCGTGTTGCAAAGCGGCGACGCCATCACCATCACCAGCGAAGGCCTCAAGCCCGCGACCTCGGGCCTGGCCGAGAAGGGCAACCCCAAGACACGCATCCGCCGCGGCGCCGTCATCCGCGTCGTCAAGGGCCCCAAGCAGAAGGACGGCGGCGAATGGACCATCACCCAGTTGCCCGAGGTCGAAGGCGCGTTCGTGTCGCTGGACCCGCACAACGGCCAGGTGCGCGCCATGGTCGGCGGCTTCGACTATGCGAAGAACAAGTTCAACCATGTGATTCAGGCCTGGCGGCAGCCGGGCTCCAGCTTCAAGCCTTTCATCTATTCGGCCGCACTGGAAAAGGGCTTCACGCCGGCCACGGTCGTCAACGACGCGCCGCTGTTCTTCGACGCCGGCACGACCGGCAGCCAGCCGTGGGAGCCGAAGAACTACGACGGCAAGTTCGAGGGCCCGATGCCGCTGCGCACGGCGCTGGCCAAGTCCAAGAACATGGTGTCCATCCGCGTGCTGCACTCCATCGGCGTGCGCTATGCGCAGGACTGGCTGACCCGCTTCGGCTTCGAGGCCGAAAAGCATCCGGCCTATCTGACGATGGCACTGGGCGCCGGCTCGGTGACGCCGATGCAGATGGCGCAGGGCTACGCGGTGTTCGCCAACGGCGGCTACCGCGTCAGCCCGCAGCTGATCAGCCGCATCACCGACAACAAGGGGCGGCTGCTCTACGAGGCTCTGCCGGTCGCACTGGCGGACAACGCCCGCGCCATCGAGCCACGCAATGCCTTCCTGATGAGCAGCCTGCTGCAGGAGGTCACGCGCAGCGGCACCGCCGCGCGCGCGCAAGCCACGCTGAAGCGCCCGGACATCTATGGCAAGACAGGCACCACCAACGACTCGATGGACGCCTGGTTCGCCGGCTACCAGAAGGATGTGGTTGCCATCGTCTGGATCGGCTACGACCAGCCCCGCAAGCTCGGCGACCGCGAAACCGGTGGCGGCTTGAGCCTGCCGGTCTGGATCGAATACATGCAGTTCGCGCTGCGCGGCAAGCCGGTCGACGAGATGACGCCGCCCGAAGGCATCACCAACATCAATGGTGAGTGGTTCTACGAGGAATACACCTCGGGCAGCGGCGTGCGCGAGTTGTCGAATGAACCGACCGTCCCCGGCACGACGACCGAGGATGAGAAGAAGTCCATCCTGGACCTCTTCAAACGCTGAGCCACCCTCAGCAGGCGCTGAACTTCAGCGCCTGCCCCGCCTGTTCGCTCGCGCTGCGCGACAGCCGTGCGCAGAACTCCTGGCCCTCGCGGTCCACCCACTGCGCGCCATCCCACTTGAAGTGGTAGCCGCCCGAGCGCGCGGCCAGCCAGATCTCCTGCAGCGGCGGCTGCGTGTTGATGACGATCTTGCTGCCGCCCGGCATGCTGAGTTCCAGCAGGCCGCCGGTGCGGTGGCTGTCGATGTCGACCACGTCCTCTTCCAGCCATGCATCCACTTGCGCCTCGATGCGGGCGAGCAGGGCGTGGGCCTTGGCGTGATAGTCGGCGTCGGACAGGGACATAAACTGGGCGGATGAAGAAGACTCCCGTCAGTGTAGGCGCGCCTACCCTAGCAAAGATCATCGCCTTGGCCATCACCCTTACCGCTCTCGCGGGTTGTGGCCAGAAAGGGCCGCTCACGCTGGCCAAGCCGGCCGACGCGGCGTCGGCGCCCGCCTCCGCACCGACGCGTTAGGCGCGCCCCTCCTCCACCGCGTGGCAGGCCACGCGCACACCACGAAGTTCGAGCAGCGCCGGCCGCTCGACCTTGCAGCGTTCATTGGACAACGGGCAGCGCGGATGAAAGCTGCAGCCGCTCGGCGGGTTGAGCGGGTTGGGCACCTCGCCTTGCACTGGCGTGCGAGCGCGGCCGCTCATGTGGATGTCGGGGATCGCGTCCAGCAGCATGCGCGTGTAGGGGTGCTGTGGGCGCGCGAACAGCGTGGCCTTGTCCGCCACCTCGACAAGCCGGCCGAGGTACATGACGCCGACCTGGTCGGCCACATGACGCACGACGGCAAGGTTGTGCGAAATGAAGAGGTAAGTCAGGCCGCGCTCGCGCTGCAGGTCCTTCATGATGTTGAGCACCTGCGCCTGCACCGACACATCCAGCGCCGAGGTCGGCTCGTCGCAGACGAGGAACTCGGGCTGGGTCGCGAGCGCGCGAGCGATGGAGATGCGCTGGCGCTGCCCACCGGAGAACTGGTGCGGGAACTTCTCCGCATCGGCCGGATTCAGCCCCACCGAACTCAGCAGCTCGCCGACCCGCTGGCGCGCATCGGCGTCGCCCTTCACCAGGCCATGCTCGCGCAGCGGCTCGGCGACGATGTCCAACACCGTCCAGCGTGGATTCAAGGACGCATACGGATCCTGGAAGATCATCTGCATGCGCCGGCGCAGCGGGCCAGCGCCCGGGCCGGCGAGCGTCTTTGCGATGTCTTCGCCGTCAAAACTGACGCTGCCGCGCGTCGGCCCGTAGAGGCCGACCAGCAGGCGCGCCACCGTGCTCTTGCCACAGCCGCTCTCGCCCACCAGCGCCAGCGTCTTGCCGCGCTCGATGGCGAACGACACGCCGTCGACCGCATGCACGAAGGCCCTGGGCTTGCGCTCCACGACCCGGTTCAGCCACGGCGGCGACACGTCGAAGACCTTGGCGAGGTCATGGACCTCCACGAGAGGCTTGCTCATCGCGCCACCTCCACGGTCACCGGGCGCCAGCAGGCGGCGCGCGTGGCATTGACGTCGAACAAGTCGGGCCGATCGATGCGGCAGCGGTCGACGACGCGCGGGCAGCGCGGGTTGAACGCGCAGCCGGGCGGGATGGCGGTCAGCCGCGGCATCGAGCCGTCGATCTGCAGCAGCCGTTCACGGTCCTCGTCCATGGCCGGGATGGAGCCCATCAGACCCACCGTATACGGGTGGGCGGGCCTGTGGATGATGTCGGCGACCGGCCCGATCTCGGCGACGCGGCCGGCGTACATGACGGCCACGCGGTCGCAGGTCTCGGCGATGACGCCCATGTCGTGCGTGACCAGCATGACGGCCGCGCCCTGCTCTTTGCAGACCTTCTTCAGCAGCGCAATGATCTGCGCCTGGATGGACACGTCCAGCGCGGTCGTCGGCTCGTCGGCCACGATGAGCTTGGGATTGGCTGCGAGGGCCAGCGCAATGACCACGCGCTGGCGCATGCCGCCGGAGAACTGGTGCGGGTAGTGGTCGATGCGGGCCGCGGGGGCCGGGATGCCGGTGGAGGCGAGCAACTCGATGGCGCGAACGCGTGCCTGCGAAGCCGACAGGTCCAGGTGCGTCGTGATGGTCTCGACGAGTTGCTGGCCCACCGTGTAAAGCGGATTCAACGACGTCAGCGGATCCTGGAAGACGGCACCGATCTCGCGCCCACGCACCCGGCGCATCTGCTCGTAAGGCAGGTTGTCGATGCGCCGGCCGGCCAGCTTGATCTCGCCCGCGGCAATGCGGCCCGGCGGGTCCAGCAGACCGATGATGGCCGCGCCGGTGAGCGACTTGCCGGCGCCGGATTCGCCGACGACACCCAGAATCTCGCCCGGGGCGATGGAGAAGGAGATGTCATCCAGCGCCAGCAGCGTGCCGCGGCGGGTCGGGAACTCCACCCGTAGGTGGCTGACTTCGAGCAAGGGAGCGGTCATCGCAGACGGGGGTTGAGCGCGTCGCGCAGCCAGTCGCCCAGCAGGTTCACGCTGAGCGTGATCAGCACCAGCGTCAGGCTGGGCCAGGCGGTGATCCACCATTCGCCCGAGAACAGGTAGTCGTTGCCGTTGCGGATCAAGGTGCCCAGCGACGGGCTGGTGGCCGGCACGCCGACGCCGAGGAATGACAGCGTCGCCTCGGTGATGATGGCCGAGGCGATCTGGATGGTGGCCAGCACAAGCACGGGGCCGAGCACATTGGGCAGCACATGGCGGCGCATGATGCGCAGCGACCCGACGCCAATCACGCGGGCAGCCTGAACGTATTCCTTGTTGCGCTCCACCAGCGTGGAGCCGCGCACCGTGCGTGCGTACTGCACCCAGCCGGTCAGCGAGATGGCCAGCACGAGCACGACGAAGGCCAGCATGTCGTGCGCATTCGGGAACAGGCTGCGGCCGATGCCGCTGATCATCAGCGCGACAAGGATGGACGGGAAGGACAGCATCACGTCGCAGATGCGCATGATGAAGGCGTCGACCCGCCCGCCGACAAAACCGGCCAGCAGGCCGAGCGTGACGCCGATCAGGATGGACAACAGCACGGACGCGAAACCGACCAGCAGCGAGATGCGCGCGCCATACATCAACGCGGACAGGATGTCACGGCCCTGGCCGTCTGTGCCGAGCAGGTACTTGGGCTCGCCCCCCTCCACCCAGGCCGGCGGCTTCAGTGAATCCATCAGCTCCAGCGTCGCGAGATCGAATGGGTTGTGCGGCGCAACCCCTTCGGCAAACAACGCGCAGACGAAACAGACCAGCGTGATGACGGCTGCCAGCACGGCAACCGGCGAGTTGCGGAAGGAATGCCAGACGTCGCCGTCGAAAAAGCCACGCAGAGCCGAAGCCGAAGCGGTGGGGTTGGAGTTGGCGTCAACGGCCATGGTCAATGCGCCTTGCCTTCGATCCGCAGGCGCGGGTCGACGGCGAAATAGAGCAGATCGACGCCGAGGTTGATGACGACGAAGATCAGCGAGATCAGGCACAGGTAGGCGGCCATCACCGGGATGTCGGCGAACTGCACGGCCTGGATGAAGAGCAGGCCCATGCCGGGCCACTGGAAGACCTGCTCGGTGATGATGGCGAACGCGATCAGCGAACCCAGCTGCAGGCCGGTGATGGTGATGACGGGCACCAGCGTGTTCTTCAGCGCATGGCCGAAGTAGACGCTGCGGTCCGTCAGGCCGCGGGCGCGGGCAAAGCGGATGTAGTCGGTGCGGAGCACCTCCAGCATCTCGGCGCGCACCAGCCGCATGATCAGCGTGAGCTGGAAGGCGGACAGCGTGAACGCCGGCAGGATGAGGTGCAGCAGGCCGTCGCGGGTCAGCAGGCCCGAGGTCCAGCCGCCGAAATCGACGACCTCGCCGCGGCCGAAGCTGGGCAGCCATTTCAGCTCGACGGCAAAGACCCAGATCAGCACGATGCCGATGACGAAGTTGGGCAGGCTGACGCCGAATAACGTGCCGGTCATCAGCAGCTGCGCACTGGCCTTGCCGCGGCGCAGCGCGGCATAGACGCCCAGGGGTATGCCGAGGCCCAATGCAATCAGGCCAGCGACGAGGGAAAGCTCCAGCGTCGCAGGGAAGCGCTCGACGATCAGCGTCGAGACCTTGCGGCCCTGGCGCAGGCTGATGCCGAACTCCCCCTGGGCTGCGTTGCCGGCAAAGCGCGCGAACTGCACGGGGAAGGGTTGGTCCAGGCCGAGGTCCTTGCGCAGCGCGATGCGCTGCTCCTCGGTCGCGTCCTGGCCCAGCAGATTGGTGACCGGGTCGCCGACGTACTGGAACAGCATGAAGGCGATGAAAGCCACCGACAGCATGACTACAACGGCCTGAGCCAGGCGGCGGAGAATGAAAACCAGCATGAAGATTCGAAAGCGTGCGGCCGCGTCTCTGCGCCGCACGAAGGCGCGATCATGGCGAAGGCGGGAGCCTTGAGAGCCCCGGGAAACCCCTAGCCTTCAAGTCGGGCGCCAATGAAAACGGGCCGCTGACGCGGCCCGTTGCAAGCACGGCAGGCCCAGCCTGCCGGGTCGATCAGAAGCGGTGACGCAGGCCCAGCATCGCGCCGCCACGCTTGGTGGCGCCGTTCAGGAAGCTCACTTCGCCGCGGGTCTTCGTGTAGTCGAATTCCAGGTAGGCGTCGGTGCGCTTCGAGAACGCGTAATCCAGCACCACTGCGAAGAAGTCGGCCTTCGACTTGGTGTTGGCGTTGGTGCTGAAGCCCGAGGCGCTTGCGCCGAAAGCCGCTGCAAACGGAGCGGCCAGGTTCTGCACGGTGCCGTAATGGGTCTGCTCGCTCAACCAGACATTGCCGCCGATGTTCAGCTGCGGGGTCAGCTGATACGTGGCGCCGAACATCAGCATCGTGCGCTTGTTGATGTCGAATGCATCGTTGTTGAAGATGCTGGCGCCAAGCAAGCCGGACGTGTAGGCACCGCGGGTGCCCAGGGCAACGGCGAACGGACCATTGGCAGCGGCCGATGCAGCGAATGCCGGGGCGCTCGTCTGGTTCAGCAGGCCGAAGGGGTTCTCGAACTTGTTCTGACCCCAGGACGCATGCACGTACAGCGGACCGGACGTGTACGACGCGCCGAGCACGGTGGCCTTGATCTTGCGGCCGGTCTGCTCGGTGGCTTGCAGATAGGCACCGCCCGCACCGAAGGTGCCGTCGCTGTAGCGCAGCAGGCCGCCGATGGTCTTGTTGGGCAGCTGTGCAGCCGCACCCGACTGGCCCTCGCCTGCGCTGACCTGAATCTCGCCATAGACATTACCCAGCTGAACCAGGTACTTGACCATGTTGTCCTGGCGCGCAGCCATGGACATGCCGATCTCGGGCTTGTAAGCCTCGATGTACGGCGAGTAACGGAAGGAGGCGAAGGTCGACGTGTAGAGGTCGAACAGGATGTTGTATTGGCGGCCGAGGCGGATCTGGCCGAATTCATTTGACTGGATGCCGACCCAGACCTGGCGCCAGAAATCCGCAGCGGCGACGGCGCCCGTATCGGAACTCAGGCGATGCTCCATGTTGGCCAAGGCCTTCAGGCCGCCACCGAGGTCCTCGGTGACATTGATGCCCAGACGGCTCTGCGACATACCGCCCGGAACAAGCTGCTTCTGTGCGACGCCCGGATTTGAATTCGTCGTGTAGCGCACGGCTGCGTCCACGATGCCATACAGGGTGACGCTGGACTGAGCCCATGCGGCGGAAGTGCTGGCTGCCAGAATGGCGACGGCCAAGGTTGCTTTTTTCATCAACGTTGTCTCCTGCGAAGAAAGGTGAACCGGACCATTCTCAGCGAACTGCCCTGCCATAACGCAGGGGCTGTTGTTCCTAGTACACAGCGATTCCCCTGTCCCGGACAGGACAAATAAAAAGCCGCCCGAAGGCGGCTTTGCTGATTGCAAGCGGCTGGGCCGCCGGGATCAGAAGCTGTGGCGGATGCCGACGTCGAAGCCGCTGGACTTCTGGCCGTTGGCAGTCGCGGCAGGAGCGCCACCGATGATGAAGCGTGCAGCACCGTCGTTCTTGAGTTGCGAGAACGTCGTGTACAGAGCGGTGCGCTTGGACACGCTGTGGATGTAGCCCACGGCGTAGAGCTTGGCATCGCCGATCGGGGTGTAGCCCGCGGCGGCCGTCTCGGCGACGCCATTGGCCTTGGCATCCGTGAAGGAGCCCCACAGTTGGCCCTGCTGGCCCAGCGGCACGGTGACGGCGGCCGTCCAGATCTTCTGCTCGCGCGACAGGTACTTGGTTTGGGTATAGGACAGCGACGGGCGAACCACGCCGAAGTCATACGCGCCGCCGAGCGAAGCCAGCTTGAACTTGCTGCTGTCAGCCGCATTGGACGTGCTGGCATAGGCGCCAGACACGTGCAGGGGGCCCTGCTTGTAGCCCAGACGGACCGACTGGCCCTTGTTGGTGCTCGTGCCTTCGCCGGCCGAGACGTCCACGCCGCCGTAGAAGCCGCCCAGATTGGTGGGCAGGGAATACGACGCCAGATTGTCGGCGCGACCGTAGGACGTGCTGTTGCCGCTGCCGAGGTTGCTGTACAGGACGCTGACGCTGCCCAGACCGGTGAATGAGGTCGGGTCGAAGTCCTCGAGGTGCAGACGCGAGACCGTCTTGTTGCGGCCCAGGCGCACTTCACCGAAGTCGCCCGACAGGCTCACGGTGGCGCGGCGGCCCCAGAAAGCGCCGGTGCCAGTTGTGCCGGTGTCGGTGTCGACTTGGGTTTCCAGCCAGAAGCCGGCCTTCAGGCCGCCGCCGAGGTCTTCCGTGCCACGCACGCCCAGACGGCTGGTGTTCAGGCCACCGGAGTCCAGCTTCTTCATCGTGAGGTCGCCGGTCTTGACGTACTTCAGGTCAGCATCGAGGACGCCGAAGAGGGTGACGGAGGATTGCGCCACAGCGGCGCCACCGGTCAGACCGAGGACGGCCAGGGCAATCAGAGCTTTCTTCATTCGATACTCCTAGGTATTCATCCGAGTCGCTGTCCCGAACAGACTGTCGACTCACCTCCTATGAGGAAGTGCGCGTATTCCACTACAGGTTGGACCCCCTGGGGAATTCACGGATATGAAATTGTGTGTTGCCGTTGCCTGACCACAACGGCGTCGCGGTTCATCATTTCTTCATGGAAACACTGCTTAACTGAATGCATCCGAACGCAAGCACACCTCTTCGGCGCTCCGTGAGTTTTGGAGACCGCTGCCTCGGCGCCCTCGATTCCGGATTGCGTACCGTCTTTGCTTCGCCCCACGCTGGGCGTCCTTCGCCAGCAACGGGCATGGCACGCCCCGTTTTGAAAGCCGCAGAAGCCGGCGAGGCCGGCGCTCTGATGCGCGTCAACCATGTCGGCGAAATCTGCGCCCAGGCGCTCTACCAATCCCAGGCGTTGTTCAGCCGGACCGATGAACAGCGCTGGCATTTCGAGCAAGCTGCTGAGGAAGAACTGGATCACCTGGCCTGGACGGCAGCCCGAGTGACCGAGCTGGGCACGCACACCAGCCATCTGGTGCCGCTGTGGTGGGCAGGCGCCTTCGCCTGCGGCAGTCTGGCCGGCTTGGCAGGCGACCGCTGGAGCCTGGGCTTCGTCGTCGAAACCGAGCGCCAGGTCGAAGCCCATCTCGCCTCTCACCTGGACCGCCTGCCCGAAACCGACGCGCCGTCGCGCGCCATCGTCGATCAGATGAAACGCGAAGAAGCGGCGCATGCCGATGCGGCACTCGCCGCCGGCGCCCTGCCCCTGCCGGCGCCGATCCGGCGGCTGATGCGCGCGGCCGCCAAGGTCATGACGACCGTGGCCCACCGGGTGTGATCAGACCTCGACGACCTCGAAGGAGGTCGTGATGGCCGAAGTCCTGGCCAGCATGGCAGTGGCCGAGCAGTACTTCTCGTGCGACAACGCGACGGCACGCTCGACGATTTCGGGCTTCAGCGCCTTGCCGCTGACGACGAAATGAAAATGGATGGCCGTGAAGACCTTGGGGTCGCTCGTCGCCCGTTCGGCCTTCAGCGCCACCTTGCAACCGCGCACATCGTGCCGGCCGCGCTTGAGGATCAGCACGACGTCATAGGCCGTGCAGCCTCCGGTGCCCGCCAGCACCGTTTCCATCGGCCGCGGTGCCAGATTGCGACCGCCACCGTCCGGGGCGCCGTCCATCGTCAATACATGACCACTGCCGGTCTCGGCAGCGAAGCTCATGCCACTCGGGCCGTCCGGGCCCAACCAACTGACGGTGCATTCCATGGTCATTAGGGGCAAAGCTCCAATTCGTTCACAGAAAAATATTGCAGCGCAGCATAACTCGGCGCTAAACTGTCAACCAAGCGAAAACGTTTTCGCACCGATTGTCTCCTCCACCGCCTCCATGGTGGATTCAACCCGAGCTTGCAAGAGCTCGGGTTTTTTTTGCCCTCATCACGGGCGCCGCGCCGCAAGACAGGCCTCCCCTATCATGCGGCGCCGCAACAAAATGCCATGGAGACCTGATGAGCGCCCCCTCGCGCCGACGCACCGCTGCCGCCAAGGGGTCGGCCCCCGTGCCTTCCCAGGTGCCCGCCATGCTGCCGCCGGGCGGCAGCTACCTGCAGCGCATCCTGAACGCCCGGGTCTATGAAGTCGCTCGTGAGACCGACCTGAGCGCCGCGACCAAGCTGTCCAAGCGCCTGGGCAACAAGGTCTGGCTCAAGCGCGAGGACGAGCAGGACGTCTTCAGCTTCAAGCTGCGCGGTGCCTACAACAAGATGGCCCACCTGACGCCCGAGCAACGCGCGGCGGGCGTCATCTGCGCCTCGGCGGGCAACCACGCGCAAGGCGTCGCGCTGTCGGCCAAGAAACTGGGCTGCCGCGCCGTCATCGTGATGCCGTTGACGACGCCGCAGGTCAAGGTCGACGCCGTCAAGGCGCTCGGCGGCGAGGCCGTGCTGTTCGGCGAGAGCTTCACGGACGCCTATGGCCATGCGCTGGAGCTCGAGAAGGCCCAGGGGCTGACCTTCGTCCACCCCTTCGACGACCCCGACGTCATCGCCGGCCAGGGCACCATCGCGATGGAGCTGCTGCGCCAGCATCCCGGCCCCATCGACGCCATCTTCGTGGCCATCGGCGGGGGCGGCCTCATCTCCGGCGTGGCGGCCTATGTCAAGGCGTTGCGGCCCGAGATCAAGATCATCGGCGTGCAGACGACGGACTCCGACGCGATGCTGCGCTCGGTCAGGGCCGGCCGCCGCGTTCAGCTGCAGGACGTGGGGCTGTTTGCCGACGGCACGGCCGTCAAGCTGGTCGGCGAAGAGACCTTCCGCATCGCCCGCGAGCTGGTCGACGACTTCATCGTGGTCGACACCGACGCCGTCTGCGCGGCGATCAAGGACGTCTTCGAAGACACCCGCTCCATCCTCGAGCCCTCGGGCGCGATGAGCGTCGCGGCCGTCAAGCAATACGTGGCGGCCACCGGCGCCAAGGGCCAGAGCTTGGTGGCCATCACCTGCGGCGCCAACATGAACTTCGACCGCCTGCGCTTCGTCGCCGAGCGGGCCGAAGTCGGCGAGCACCGCGAGGCGCTGTTCGCCGTCACCATTCCCGAGGCGCGCGGCAGCTTCAAGCGTTTCTGCGAGCTGCTCGGGCCGCGCAGCGTCACCGAGTTCAACTATCGCATCGCCGACGCCGATGTCGCCCACATCTTCGTCGGCATCGCCATCTCCAAGCCCGAAGAGGCCGCCAAACTGGCCCGTACCTTCAGCAAGGCCGGGTTCGAGACGCTGGACCTGACGACCAACGAGATGGCCAAGCAGCATCTCCGCCACATGGTCGGCGGCCGCAGCGAGCTGGCACGCGACGAGCGCCTGTACCGCTTCGTCTTCCCCGAGCGTCCCGGCGCCCTGATGAAGTTCCTGTCCAGCATGCATCCGGACTGGAACATCAGCCTGTTCCACTACCGCAACCAGGGCGCCGACCACGGTCGCATCCTTGTCGGCATCCAGGTGCCACGCGGTGATGCCGCGGCCTTGCGGGAGTTTCTTGCCAGCCTGAATTACCCGTTTGAAGACGAATCGGCGAACCCCGCCTATCGCTTGTTCCTGGCTTGAGTTGAAATCCGGGGGCCTGACAACGCCTGCGCCATGACCGTCGCCCAACAGTCGCTGATTTCCCCCACCGCCAATCCAGAACTGGAACGGGCGCTTCGCGACCGTGTCGACCGACGCTCGGCCATCGCTGGCGGGCTGGGCGAACTGGAGCCGCTGGCCGTCCGCCTGGGCCTCGTGCAGAACAGCCTGACGCCCCGCTTCCGTGACCCCGTGCTCGCGCTGTTCGCGGCCGACCACGGCATCGTCGTCGACGGCGTCGGCGCGCAATGGGGCCGGGCCACCAAGGACCAGGTCCAGATGGCCTTGCACGCGCAGCTGCCGGTGTCCGTCTTTGCGCGGCTGCAGGGCATGCACCTGACGGTCGTCGATTGCGGCGTCGCCGAGAACCTGCCGCCCCATGCGCGGCTGCTTGCCCGCAAGGTCGCACACGGCACGCGCAACGCGCGCACGGCCCAGGCCATGAGCCTGGAACAGGCCCACGCCGGCGTGCGCGTCGGCATGGAGATCGCCGACAACCTGCCCGGCAACGTGCTGGCCTGCGCCAGCATGGGCCAGGGCTCGGCGGAATGCGCAGCCCTCGTGCTGTCGCGCCTGGCCGACCAGCCGGTGCGCGACTTCGTCGTGTCCGGCCCGGCCATGCGCCAGGACGACCTCACCCACCTGCTCGACGTGCTGCACGGCGCTCTGGCCCGGCACCGTGACGCCAAGGAACCGATGGACCTGCTGGCGGCCTTCGGCGGCTACGAGCTGGCCGTCATGGTGGGCGCCATGCTGGTGGCGGCCAGCAAGCGCAGCCTCATCATCGTGGACGGCATCGCCGCTTGCGCCGCGCTCAAGCTCGCGTCGCTGATCTGCGCGCCCGTCACCGACTACGCGGTGTTCTGCCGCAGCCACGTGCACCGCGGCCTGGACGAGGCGCTGACCTTGTTCCATGCCTCGGCGCTGCTGGAGCTGGGCATGGACAGCGCCGACGGCACCGGCGCAGCGCTGGCCTGGCCCATGATCCGCGCGGCGGCCGCGCTGCTGACCGACTTGCACGAGGTCGCGGAAGCCCGCCTCGCCACGCGGCCCGAGCCCGGCGCACAGGTGCCGACCCTCGGCGCCTGAAGATCAGCGCTGCTGCAACATCTGGGGCTGGTTCGGCGCAGACGCAGCCAAGGGCACGCCACCGTACATCGGGGGCCTCATCGTCTGACCCTGCGGGGGTTGAACCGGCGGCTGCATCTGCTCGGCGGCGGCGGGCGGATTGCCGCCAAGCACGACGGGCGACGGCGCGGCCGGCGGCAGCGAGCCGGTCATCGGCGCAGCGGGCGGGCTGATCTCCAGCACCTGCGTGGGTGCCTGCCCGACCAGGCCGAGGCTGGCGCTCCGGGTATCGACGCGCAGCAGGCGCAGCTCGCCATCGACAACCGCACCGACGCGCACCGTGCGCGGCACGCCGTCCACTTCGATCAGCGCCACGCCCTCGCCCGCGTCCGCGGCACGGGCGCTCTTTGGCGCCACGACACCCAGCAGGCGCAGGCGGGTTGACGGCGCGACCTCGGGGGCAGCGACCGGTTCCGGCGGAGCCACACCGAGCAGCCGGCCGAGGTCGACCTGCGTGGCGCGGGCCTCGCCAGCCGGCACCGCCGACGGCGGCATGGCCAGCGGCCGCGCGAACAACTGCAGGCCCCAGTAAGCCACCGAGCCGCCAAGCAGCAGCCACACCGAAAACGCCGTGAATCGAGCAAGCATCAGGCCATTATGATGGCCCGCTCACCCCAGCTTCTGCGCTTCCACGCCTCCGCCATGCGCCGTTCCTTTCTCGCCCGCGGCTTCACGCTGATCGAACTGCTGGTCGTGCTCGTCATCATCGGCGTGCTCGCAGCCCTTGTCGTGCCCAATGTGCTGGACCGCGCCGAGGACGCACGGGTCACCGCCGCGCGCACCGATGTCAACAACCTGATGCAGGCACTGAAGCTCTACAAGCTCGACAACCAGCGCTACCCCAGCGCCGAGCAAGGCTTGAATGCCCTGGTGCAGAAGCCCACGGCCGGCACGCCGCCGCCGAACTGGAAGCCCTATCTGGAAAAGCTGCCCAACGACCCCTGGGGCCACCCCTACCAATTCGCCAACCCCGGCGTGAAGGGCGAGGTCGATGTCTACAGCTTTGGCGCCGACGGCCGCGCCGGCGGCGAGGGCCGTGACGCGGACATCGGCTCCTGGCAGTGAGCGCGGCAGGGCCGGCGGCTTCACCCTCATCGAGCTGCTGGTCGTCGTCGCGCTGATCGCCATCACCAGCGCCACCATCTCCCTGGCGCTGCGCGACCCGGGCGAGCTGCAGTTGCAGCGCGAGGCCCAACGCCTGGCCGCATTGCTCGAGGCGGCGCGCGCCGAAAGCCGTGCCTCGGGGCTGGCCGTGCGCTGGATCCCGCGAGGCAGCAAGGCCGGCGAGGATTTCCAGTTCACCGGGCTGCCGCGCACGCTGCAGCTGCCGTCACGCTGGCTCGGCGATCCGGTGGCCGTGCAGATCGAGAACGCCAGCGTGGCCAACCCCGGCCTCGTGCTCGGGCCCGAGCCGGTCATCCCGGCCCAGCGCCTGCGCCTGCAACTGGGCAGCCAGCAGGTGGTGCTGGCCACCGACGGCCTCGCGGCTTTCGACGTCGTCACGCCGCAATGAGGTCGCGCCAGCACGGCTTCACGCTGATCGAGGTGCTGGTGGCCCTGGTCATCGTCGCCATCGCGCTGGGCGCTGGCATCAAGGCCGCAGGCGCGCTGGCCACCAACGCCGAACGGCTGGCCCTGGTCAGCTCGGGCCAGTGGTGCGCTGAGAACATGCTGACCGAGCTGCGCCTGACGCGGCAATTCCCGGACATCGGCGAAACGCCCTTCGCCTGCGAACAACTCGGCCGCAGCTACGCGGGCAAGCTCAAGGTCAGCCCCACGCCCAATCCGCAGTTCCGGCGCGTCGAGGCCGACATCGCCGACGACCAGGGCCGGCCGGTGCTGACCCTGTCCACCATCATGGGCCGGTGACGATGCGCAGCAGCCGCGGCTTCACCCTCGTCGAAGTGCTGGTCGCCCTCGTCGTCATGGCGACGATGGCCGGCATGGCCTGGCGTGGCATCGACGCACTGATGCGCAGCCGCGAGATCGCGCAGGTGCGGCTGGCGCAGACGGCGCGGCTGCAGACCGTGCTGGCGCAGTGGGAGGTCGACCTGCGCGCCGTACAGAACAGCCACAGCATCGTCGAGCCGGTGTCCTTCGACGGCGGCAACCTGGTACTGACGCGCCAGGCTCCCGCCGGCCTGCAGGTCGTCGTCTGGAGCCTGCGCGAGGGCAGCCTGTGGCGCTGGGAAAGCCCGGCCCTGCGCACCGTGCAGGACCTGGAAGACCAGCGCCAGCGCGGCCTCCAGCAGTTGGCCCAGCGCAATCCGGCGCTGCGCGCCTTCGACGGCGTGGCGGCCTGGCAGTTCCACTGCTTCTGGGGCAACGCCTGGAGCAACTGCCAGTCCACCGGCAACGCATCCAACGCCGGCCCGGTCAACCCCAATGCCGTCTCGCAGCCGCCCTCGGGCCTGCGCATCACCATGCAGTTCGCCGAGGGCAGCGGCATGGTGGGCACGCTGACACGCGAGCTGGAGGTGACCGTGCGATGACCGCCCGCCGTGACCAACAAGGCGCAGCCCTGCTGACCGCGATGATCATCGTCACGCTGATCGCCAGCCTCGCGGCCGGCATGGTCTGGCAGCAGTACCGCGCCGTGCAGACCGAGGCGGCCGACCGCGCCCGTGCGCAAAGCACCTGGATCCTGCAGGGTGCGCTGGACTGGGCGCGGCTCATCCTGCAGGAGGATGCCAAGGGCAACCGCAACAAGCCCGTCGACCACCTCGGCGAGCCGTGGTCCGTGCCGCTGGCCGAGGCGCGGCTGTCGACCTTCCTGGCCGCCGACAACGCCGCCGCGAGCAACGACGAAGGCCCCGAGGCCTTCCTGTCCGGCAGCATCGAGGACGCGCAGAGCCACTACAACCTGCGCGCGCTGCTCGGCGGCGCCCAGGTGCCCGAACAGGAGCAGCGCGTGCTGGAGCGCTTGTGCAACCAGGTCAACGCGCCGCCGGGCACCGCTGCGGTCATCATCAACGGCCTGCGTGCGGCCTTCCCCGCGCCGGCCAGCGGCGCCAGTGCGCCGTCCAGCAGCGCGTCGGACGTCGAGAGCGGCCCACTGCAGCCCGCCGGGCTCGACCAGCTCAGCTGGCTGGGGCTCGATGCGGACACGCTGGCTCGCCTGCAGCCTTATGTCGTGCTGCTGCCCAAACCCACGCCGGTCAACCTGAACACCGCCCCGCGGGAGGTCATCGCGGCGCTGTTCGATGGCGTCACGCTGGCCGACGCCGAGCGCCTGGTGCAAAACCGCAAGGGCCGGCCGCTGCAGAACACGGCGGACGCCGCCGCCTTCCTGCCCGCCACCGTGCAGATCGCCGCCGGCCGCGCCTCGGTGGATTCATCCTTTTTCATCATCACCGGCCGCTTGCGCCTGGACGAACGCCAGCTGGAGCAGCGCTCGCTGATCGAGCGCCAGGGCCTCACGGTGGTCGTGCTGGCGCGCGAGCGCATCAACCAGCTGATCGACCGCTGAAATGACGGCTGCAACAGATCCGCACCGCAAGTCTTTGATTCAAGCCGTCAACGCCTCAGCCCCCTCCTAGAATGCGCCGCGCCTGCCTGCCCCTATGAGTACCCTGCTGCTGTTCCTGCCCCCCCGGACGCGCCTGCGCGCCCTGGGCCGAGCCGCGCCCGCGGCGGCGGACCTGACACGCGCTGGCGCGCCGCGCGAGTACGACTGGGCGCTGACGCCCGACGGCCGCCAGGTCAGCTCGGAAGGCCGCTCGCTCGCCGCCGGCCTGCCGGCCGCGGACAGCGTCATCGCCCTCGTCGCCGAATCGGACATCAGCTGGCGCTGCGTCGACCTGCCCCGCGCTGGCCGGCAGATGCGCGCGGCGCTGGCCGGCAAGCTCGAGGAACTGGTGCTCGACGATCCCGAGCTGCTGCACTTCGCGCTGGAGCCCGACGCGGTCGGGGGCGACACCGCGTGGGTCGCCATCACGTCGCGCGCCTGGCTCGCCGAGCATCTGGCGCACCTTGACGCGGCCCATGTCTTCGTCGACCGCGTCGCGCCGCTGTCGTGGCCGGACGAACTGCCGCGCGGCCATTTCTTCGAAGCGAACGGGCCCGGGGAAGATGGCGTCGCCCTGCGCTGGAGTCACAGCGACGGCGTCGCCACGCTGCCCCTGCAGGGTGGCCTGGCGCGCCAGTTCTTTCCCCCCGGCCTCGTGCACGCGGCGCAGTGGACGGCCACGCCCGGCATTGCCACGACGGCCGAGCGCTGGCTGGGTACGACGGTCAGCGTACAGACGCCGGCCCAGCGCGCACTGGCCGTCATCGACAACGCCTGGAACCTGCGCCAGTTCGACCTCGCGCCGCGCGCCCGCGGTGTGCGCGCCCTGCGGCTCGTCAGCCGCGCGCTGATGCGCAAGCCCTGGCAGCCGGCGCGCTACGGCCTGGCCGCCCTGCTCGTCGTGCAGCTCATCGGCCTGAACCTGTGGGCCTGGCACCAGAACCGCGAGCTGGCCGCGCGCCGCACGGCCATCACGGCCACCTTGACGGGCGCCTTCCCGCAGGTGCGTGCCATCCTGGATGCACCGGTGCAGATGCAAAAGCAGCTCGACCTGCTGCGCGCCAGCGCCGGCAGCGTCGGCGAGCAAGACCTGGAAGCCCTGCTCGGTGCCGCCGCCACCGCCTGGCCGTCGGACCGCCCGCCCGCCGAGGCGCTGGCCTTCGAGCCCGGCCGCCTCACCGTGTCGGCCCAGGGTTGGAGCCAGCCGCAGGTCGACAACTTCCGCACCCAATTGCAGAGCGACGGCTGGCGGCTGGACGCCAGCGAAGGCAAGCTGACCGTCAGCCGCGCCAGCGCCCAAGGAGGCCGCTGATGGTCCGCTTCAACACCTCCACCAGCGGCGACGGCCTGGCCGCCCAGCTGCGCCATGCCCGCGCCCAGGCACTGGGCCAGTGGCAGTCCCTCGGCGAGCGGGAACGCCTGGCCGTCGCCAGCATCGGCGTGCTGCTGGGGCTGACGCTGGCCTGGGCCCTGCTGCTGGGCCCGGCCCTGCGCACGCTGAAGACGGCACCCGCCGAACTCGAGTCCCTGGAGCTGCAACTGCAGCAGATGCAGGCCCAGGCCCAGGAGGCCCGCACGCTGCGGGCCGCGCCGACGGTGCCGCCCGCGCAGGCGCAGGCGGCGCTGAAGGCTTCGGTCGACCATCTCGGCGCAGTCGCCCGCCTGACGCTGACCGGCGACCGTGCCGTCGTCGCACTCAATGGCATCTCGACGCCGGCCCTGCAGGGCTTCCTCGGCGAGGTGCGGTCCGCGGCGCGCGCCCGCCCCATCGAAGCGCAGCTGACCCGTGGCCCCAATGGCTACTCCGGCAGCATCGTCCTCAGCCTGGGAGAGGTCTGATGGCCTGGTTCAAGAAGAAGGCTCCGCCCCCGCTGACGACCGTGCAGGAGTCCGTCTTCGGCGGCGTCCACGGCAGCCGCTCGGTGCGGCACGGGTTGTCGCGGCGCTGGAGCATCGCCGGCGCACTGATCGGCCTCATCGGCGCGTTCATCCTGTTCGCGCCGGCCAGCTGGCTGGCGCGCGCACTGGCCTCGGCGACCAGCGAGCACCTGCTCATCGTCGACACCCGCGGCAGCATCTGGGACGGCTCGGGCATCCTCGTGCTGACCGGGGGCCCGGGCAGCCGCGATGCCGCTGCCCTGCCGGGCCGGCTGCGCTGGCGCATGAGCCTCAAGGGCCTGGGCCTGCAGCTCGCGGCCCGGCAGGACTGCTGCATCAACGGCGACCTGCTGATCGGCATCAAGCCCGGCTTCGGCCAGCTGCAGCTCAGCGTCGACAACCGTGCCGACTGGCTGGCCCGCCTGCCTGCCGGCCTGCTGTCGGGCCTGGGCACACCGTGGAACACGCTCCAGCTCGGCGGCTCCCTGCGCCTGTCGGCGCGTGAGCTGAGGCTGCATTGGGTGCAGGGCCGCTGGCTGCAGTTCGGCGAGCTGCACCTGGACCTGCTCAACCTGTCCTCGCGTGTGTCCACCGTCGCGCCGCTGGGCAGCTACCGCCTCAGCCTGAACGCCGACGCTGCCAACCCTGGCGTCAGCACGCTGCGCCTGTCGACGCTGGAAGGCGCGCTGCAGCTGTCCGGCGTGGGTACGCTCAGCAGCGGCGGCAAGGGCCGCTTCACCGGTGAGGCCGGCGCCGCGCCGGGCCGCGAGGAAGCGCTGAACAACCTGCTGAACATCATCGGACGCCGCCAAGGGGCGCGCTCCGTCTTGACGATCGGATGATCATGAATCTCCAACGCACCGCCACGGCGATCGCCGCGCTGCTGCTCGCCGGCAGCGCGCTCGCGCAGCCCGACAACGCCACCGTGCAACGCGCCCGACCGAACGCCGCCAAGGGCCCGGCCGTGCGGGCCAGCTCACCGGTCACGCTGAACTTCGTCAACGCCGACATCGAGGCCGTCACACGCGCCATCGGCGTCATGCTGAACCGCCAGATCATCATCGACCCGCGCGTCAAGGGCACGATCACGGTCTACAGCGAACAACCGGTTTCGGTGGCCGAGGCCTACCGCAACTACCTGGCCGCGCTGCGCGGCCTGGGCTTCACCGTCGTGGAGACCGCCGGCTTCCTGAAGGTGCTGCCCGAACCCGACGCCAAGCTGCAGGCCGGCTCGGTGGCCGTCGAGACCAGCAATGCGCGCGGCGACCAGATCCTGACCCAGATCTTCCGCATCCAGCACGAGAACGCGAACAACCTCGTCGCCGTGCTGCGCCCGCTGATTAGCCCCAACAACACCATCAACGCCAACCCGGGTAATAACAGCCTGGTCATCACCGACTACGCCGACAACCTGCAGCGCATCGGCAAGATCATCGCGGCGATGGACACGCCGGGCACCAGCGACATCGAGATCGTGCCGCTGAAGCACGCCGTCGCGGCCGACCTCGCACCGCTGGTGCAGCGCCTGGCCGACGGCGGCCAAGCCACCGGCGGCGCCCCCGTGCCGGGCCAGAGCAGCAGCGCCGTCAACGTGCTGGTGGACCCGCGCTCCAACGGCCTCATCCTGCGTGCCAGCAACCCGGCGCGCCTGGCCGCCGTGCGTTCCATGGTCGACAAGCTCGACCAGCCCGGCACCGACGGCGGCAACAACATCCGCGTCGTCTACCTGAAGAACGCCGATGCCACCAAGCTGGCGGCCGTGCTGCGCGCCGCCTTCGGCGCCGGCTCGTCGTCCAGCGCGGGCGGCGGCAGCTCTTCGTCATCGTCCAGCAGCGGCGGCTTCAGCGGCACCGGCAGCACCTTCGGCGCCTCCGGCACGACGCTGGGCAGCAACAGCACGGCCGGCGGCACGGGCAGCACGGCGGGCGGCATCTCCACCGCCGCGACGTCGCCGCTGGCGGCCTCGGCCGGCCCGTCCACCGGCGGTTTCGTGCAGGCCGACCCGACGACCAACTCGCTGATCATCACCGCCGCCGAGCCGCTGTACCGTCAGGTGCGCGCGGTCATCGAGCAGCTGGATGGCCGCCGCGCACAGGTCTACGTCGAGTCGCTGATCGTCAAGATCGACAACAGCAAGTCCGCCCAGTTCGGCATCCAGTGGCAGAACTTGTTCGGCAACAGCGGCGACAGCTCGATCACCGGCGCCGGCACCAATTTCGGTTCCGGCCTGGCCAACATCATCAATGCCACCGGCGCGGTGGCCGGCGGTCGCAGCGGTGTGACATCCGCGCTGAGCAACGGCTCGGCGCCGCAGGGCCTGAACATCGGCGTGCTGAAGAAGTTCGGCAGTTTCTACACACTGGGCGCCGTGGCCAACTTCTTCGAGAGCCAGAGCGGCGCCAACGTGCTGTCCACGCCCAACATCGTGTCGCTGGACAACGAGGAAGCGCGCATCGTCATCGGCCAGAACGTGCCCTTCGTGACCGGCTCCTACGCCGCCACGTCGGCGGCCGGCGGCACCGTCAATCCCTTCCAGACCGTGGACCGCAAGGACGTCGGCCTGACGCTGAAGATCAAGAGCCAGATCGGTGAAGGCGGCACCGTGCGCATGGTGGTCTACCAGGAGAACTCCTCGGTCGTGCCGGGCAGCACCGGCACCAACGGCCCGACGCTGGACAAGAGCGCCATCGAGACCAACGTCGTCGTCGAGGACGGCGACCTGATCGTGCTGGGCGGCCTGCTGAAGGACGAGTACACCGACGGCGGCGACGGCGTGCCGGGCCTGTCCAAGATCCCGCTGCTGGGCAACCTCTTCAAGAGCGAGAACCGCCGCCGCGTGAAGACCAACCTGATGGTCTTCCTCCGTCCGGTCGTCATGCGCAATGCGCAAAGCGGCAATGAACTGACGCTGGACCGCTACCGCAGCATCCGCGCCGTGCAGGAGGCCAGCCAGCCGGAGCAGCGCCTGCTGCTGCCCGACACCGGCGCGCCGGTGCTGCCGGAGCCCACGATCTCGCCGCCCACCAAGGCCTTGCCGCAGCCGTCCCTGCAGCCACCGCCTTCTCCTGCTTCCGCTCCGCAACAACCGCCGCAGTGACGGACCCATGGCCGCCAACCGCCACCCCCTGCCCTATGCCTTTGCCCGGGCGAACCGCGTGCTGCTCGAGGACGACGGCAGTGCGCTGACGCTGTGGGCCTCGCCCGAAGTGGGCTGGGCCACGCTGTCGGAAGTGCAGCGCCTGTACACCGTGGACCGCCTCGAGTCCGAGGCCGCCGACTCGCTGACCGAGCGCATCAACGCCGCCTACGCCGGCAGCGAATCGAGCGCGGCCACGGTCGTCGGCGAGGTCGAGAGCGCCGTGGACCTGTCGCGCATGATGCAGGACCTGCCGGCCGTGGAGGACCTGCTGGAGGCTGCCAACGACGCGCCCATCATCCGCATGCTCAATGCGCTGCTGACGCAGGCGGCCAAGGACGGCGCGAGCGACATCCACATCGAGCCCTACGAGCGGTCGTCGTCGGTGCGCTTCCGCGTCGACGGCACGCTGCGCGAGGTCGTGCAGCCCAACCGCGCATTGCACGCGGCGCTGATCTCACGGCTGAAGATCATGGCCGAGCTCGACATCGCCGAGAAGCGCCTGCCGCAGGACGGTCGCATTTCGCTGCGCATCGGTGGCCGCGCCATCGACGTGCGCGTGTCCACGCTGCCATCGGCCCATGGCGAGCGCGCCGTGCTGCGCCTGCTGGACAAGAGCGAATCGAAGTTCACGCTCGAAGGCCTGGGCATGGACGGCGACGTGCTGGCCGCGTTCAAGAAGCTCGTGCAGCAGCCGCACGGCATCGTGCTGGTCACCGGCCCGACCGGCTCGGGCAAGACGACCTCGCTGTACGCCTCGCTGCAGACCGTCGACACCGCCACGACCAACGTGCTGACCGTTGAGGACCCGATCGAGTACGAGCTGCCCGGCATCGGCCAGACCCAGGTCAACAGCAAGATCGACCTGACCTTCGCCAAGGCGCTGCGCGCCATCCTGCGCCAGGACCCGGACGTCATCATGATCGGCGAGATCCGCGACTACGAGACCGCGCAGATTGCCATCCAGGCGTCGCTGACGGGCCACCTGGTGCTGGCCACGCTGCACACCAACGACGCGCCCAGCGCCGTCACGCGGCTGACCGACATGGGTGTGGAGCCCTTCCTGCTGTCGTCCTCGCTGCTCGGCGTGCTGGCCCAGCGGCTGGTGCGACGCCTGTGCCCCGTCTGCAAGACCCAGGACGACCATGGCCGCTGGCATCCGGTCGGCTGCGACGCCTGCGGCCACACGGGCTACAAGGGTCGCACCGGCGTCTACGAGCTGATGGTGGCCGACGACACGGTGCGCAGCCTCATCCACAACCGTGCGGCCGAAAGCCAGCTGCAGGCTGCGGCCGAGGCCAACGGCCTGCGCTCCATGCGCGAGGATGGCGACCGGCTGATCCAGTCCGGCGTCACATCGCTCGAAGAAGTGCTGCGCGTGACCCGTGAATAGGCGCTGACCCGACGTGCCCGCCTACAAATACGAAGCCCTGTCCGAATCCGGCCGCCAGAGCAGCGGCCTGATCGAAGCCGACAACCCGCGTGCGGCGCGCGCCGCGGTGCGCACGCTGGGCCTGACGCCGCTGTCCATCGAGACGGTGCAGCAGCATGGCGCGCAGGAGGGCAGCCGCTTCACGCGCCGGGTCTTCAACGCCACGGCGCTGGCGGTCTGGACACGCCAGCTCGCCGGCCTGGTGGGCTCGGGCCTGCCCATCGAGCGCGCGCTGACCGCGCTGGCCGACGAGAGCGAGGACACCAAGCAGCGCGAGCTCATCAGCCAGCTCAAGGCGGAGGTCAACGCCGGCTCGGCCTTCGCCCGCGCGCTGGCCACGGCGCCACGCGAGTTCGACGACGTCTACCGCGGCGTGGTCGCTGCCGGTGAGCAAAGCGGCGCGCTGGGCCAGGTGCTGGAGAAGCTGGCCGACGACCTGGAAGAGCGCCAGGACCTCAAGGCCAAGCTCGTCGGCGCCATGGCGTACCCGGCGATCGTGTCTCTCATCTCGGTGTTCATCGTCATCTTCCTCGTCACCTACGTGGTGCCGCAGATCGCGACGGTGTTCACCAGCTCCAAGCGCGCGCTGCCGATGCTGACGGTGGCGATGCTGGCCATCAGCGACTTCGTGCGCACCTGGGGCTGGGCGATGCTCGGCGCGTTGGTGGCCGGCGGGCTGGTGCTGCGCCAGGCACTGAAGGCGCGTGCCTTCCGGCTGCGCTTCGACGCCGCCGTCCTCGGCCTGCCGTTGATCGGGCGCCTCGCCCGCGGCTACAACGCGGCACGCTTCGCCGGCACGCTGGCCATGCTGGCCGGTGCCGGCGTGCCCATCCTGAAGGCGCTGCAGGCAGCGGCCGAGACGCTGTCCAACCGCGCGATGCAGGCCGATGCGCTGGACGCGCTCACGCAGGTGCGCGAAGGGGCGCCGCTGGGCTCGGCGCTGGCCGGCAAGAAGCGCTTCCCGGGCATCCTGGCGATGTTCGCCCGGCTGGGCGAACAGACCGGCCAGCTGCCCGAGATGCTGGGCCGCGCCGCGCGCCAGCTGGCGGTCGAGGTGCAGCGCCGCTCCATGGCGGCGGCCACGCTGCTGGAACCGCTGCTCATCGTCGCGATGGGCGCCGTCGTGCTGCTGATCGTGCTCGCGGTGCTGCTGCCGATCATCCAGTTGAACACCTGGGTGAAATAGACCACCCCCTACCGCAGCACAGCTGCGGCCCCCTCAAGGGGGCACCGCTGGTGGACCGGCAAAGCCGGATCCACGGCGGTCGCTGGGTGTAAGGCACTACGTCGCGGCGATACATCGTTCCAGCAGCTTGGCGATGCGCGTCAGGCCAAAACACATGACGAAGTAGCAGCCGGCCAGCGTCAGGTAGATCTCGACCGGCTTGACCAGCACCTGGGCGTTGATCTGGTTGGCGATGAAGCTCAGTTCCGACAGACCGATGATGGTGCCCAGCGACGTCTCCTTGATGGTCGCCACGAACTGGTTGATCAGCGACGGCAGCATGTGGCGCAGCGCCTGGGGCAGCAGGATGGAACGCAGCGCCTGGCCCCGCGTCAGGCCCAGCGACATCGCCGCCTGCAGTTGCCCGCGCGGCAGCGCCTGCAGGCCGGCGTGCACGATCTCGGCGAGATACGCCGAATCGAAGAGGATGAGCGCGACCAGCATGGTGCTGAACTGGTCGGTCTTGTGGCCGGTCACCGTGGGCAGGAAGAAGTAGGCCCAGAACACCACCATCAGCAGCGGCGTGCCGCGCACCCCCCACACCCAGCCGGTCACCGGCAGGCGCAGCCAGCGGTCGGGGCTGAAGCGGGCGATGCCCAGCAGGATGCCCAGAGGCAGCGCCAGCACCAGGCCCAGCGTGGCCAGCAGCACGGTCAGCGCCAGGCCGCCCAGCGGCCCATGCGGGTACTGGCCGACCAGGACGTAGAGCCAGTAGGTCTCGATCAGCTCCTTCATCGCCGCGCGCCCTGCGGCGAGGCGACGCGCTGGGCCCAGTGCGCCAGCACCGTCAGCACCAGTGACACCGACAGATAAGCCACGGTCACCAGCGCAAACGTCTCGAAGCCACGAAAGCTTGCCGACTCCACACGCTGCGCCTGCGTCATCAGCTCGGCCGCGCCGATGACGGTGGCGATGCTGGTGTTCTTCCACAGGTTCAGCGTCTGCGACAGCAGCGGCGGCAGCGTGATGCGCAGCGCCTGCGGCAGCACGATGAGGCGCAGGGCGGCGAGATGGCTGAAGCCCAGGGCGCGGGCGGCGTCCAGCTGCGCGCCCGGCACCGCGCGCACGCCGGAGCGGATGTCCTCGGACATGTAGGCCGCCGTGTACAGCGTCAGCGCGGCCCAGGCGCTGAAGATCTCGATGTCGCCGGCATAGACGGCCGCCTTGATGCCCGCCGGCAGCAGCTCCGGCACGCCGAAGTACCAGAACAGCATGTGCACCAGCAGCGGCACGCAGCGCACCGCCTCGACATAGCCTTCGCCGGCGGCACGCAGCGGCGCCCAGGGCGACAGGCGCAGCAGCGCCACGGCGATGGCCAGCGGCAGGGCGGTCAGCAGCGTCAGGCCGGTCAGCAGCAGCGACAGCCGCAGGCCGGCGAGCAGCCAGGCGAGGTAATCCCCGTGCAACAACGGGGCAAAGGACAGGACGGGCATGGAGAGTCCGGCAAAAAAGCAGCCGCCGCCCTCGTGAGGCAGCGGCCGCGGTCAGCGCAAACAGCTGTTTAGCTCTCAACCCTGTCGCTGTCGATCTTGAAGGTGCGCTTGGGGAACTTCAGCCGCGTGTCCGGCCCGTACCACTTGACGAACAGCCTGTCGGCCTCGCCCGCCTTCTCCAGGCTGCTGAGCACGCCGTCCACTTCCGCCTTCAGGCGCTTCTCGCCCTTGCGGATGCCGATGGCCAGCGGCTCGACGCTGATGTTCTGCGCCAGGATGCGGTACTGGCTTGCCGCCGCACCGAGCTTGGCGTGCTGGTCCAGCAGCGAGACCTCGTCGTTGACGAACGCGACCCCCTTGCCCTGTTGCAGCGCCTGGAAGGCCTGCGGGCCGGTGTCGAAGGTGACCACGTCGACGCCGGGCACGGCCTTGCGGATGTTGGGCTCCTGGGTACCGCCCTTGATGGTGACGACCTTCTTGCCGGAGAGCGCAGCCAGGTCCTGGATGCCGCTGTCGGCCTTGACCAGCACCTTCTGGCCGGTGACGAAGGTGGTCAGCGAGAAGTCGATGACGGCCTCGCGCTCCTTGTTGTGCGTGAGGGACGCCGCCAGCAGGTCGACATGCCCTTGCTGCAGCTCCGGGATGCGCGCGGCGACGGCGAGCTGCTTGACCTGGAGCTTCACGCCCAGCCGGGTGGCGATGGCGCGGGCCAGGTCGACCTCGTAGCCGATGATTTCGCGCGTCTTAGGGTCGATGAAGCTGTTGGGCTCGTCGGTGCCGAGCACGCCGACGACGAGCTCGCCCTTCTTCTTGATGTCGTCGAGCTGGTCGGCCCGCGCGGCCTGGGTGGCGAAGAGGCTGGAGGCGAGGAGCGCCTGGACGAAGAGGAGGCGGGAAAAGCGCATCGGGGTTCCTGTTGAAACAACGTGGCCGAATGCTAGGAACCGCATAAGGCCGTGGGAACGACGCTTTCCGCATTTGCTTGTGCAGCAACCAATCGCCTGCCCCTACGCCTCACCGGCCAGCGATGGAAGCAGTAGCTCGCCGTGCAAGCCTCGGCGGGCCGTACGCCGCGCCGGTCGACACGCGTTGGATGCGAGTCGGCCCCTATCATCGACGGCCATGCCAGCCACGCTCACCGGTCAACTCGTCGTCGCGATCTCGTCGCGCGCGCTCTTCGATTTCGAGGCCGAGAACCTGATCTTCGAGGCCGGCGACGACCATGCCTACATGGCCTTGCAGCAACAGCGCCTCGACCAGCCCGCCCCGCCCGGCGTGGCCTTCTCGCTGGTGCAGAAGCTGCTGGCCTTCAACGCCGGGGGCGGCGCGCCGCAGGTCGAGGTCGTCGTGCTGTCGCGCAACGACCCGATCTCCGGCATGCGGGTGTTCCGCTCGGCCAAGCATTACGGCCTGGCCATCGAGCGCGGCGTGTTCACGCGCGGCGCTTCGCCCTGGCGCTACCTGAAGCCGCTGGCGGCCCAGCTGTTCCTGTCGGCCAACGAGGCCGATGTGCGCCAGGCGCTGGCGGCCGGCGTGGCCGCAGCGCGCGTGATGCCCGACGCCGCGCGTGCGTCGGCCGCGCACCCGCGGGAGCTGCGCATCGCCTTCGATGGCGACGCGGTGCTGTTCTCGGACGAGGCTGAACAGATCTACCAGCGCGACGGCCTCGCCGCCTTCCGCGAGCACGAGAGCAGCCGCGCGCACCTGCCCCTGCCGGCCGGGCCCTTCAAGCCGGTGCTGGCCGCGCTGCAGCGCCTGCAGCACGCGCCCGGCGGCGGCATGAAGGTGCGCACCGCGCTGGTCACCGCGCGCAGCGCGCCGGCGCATGAGCGCGCCATCCGCACGCTGATGAACTGGCAGATCGAGGTCGACGAGGCGATGTTCCTTGGCGGCTTGGCCAAGGGCGAGTTCCTGCGCGAGTTCGAGCCGGACTTCTTCTTCGACGACCAGGTGGGTCATGTCGAAAGCGCCGCGCTTCACGTGCCAGCCGGCCAGGTGGCGGCGGGCATTGCGGCGCTGTAGCAGATGGCGCCTTGCCCGGGCGTCGCATCGGGCTGAAAGCACACGCATGTTCCTCAGCCAACGCCCCGTCGAACCGCTGGCCGCCTATGTGGACTGCCTCTGGTACAGCGCCCGCGGCGCCCTGCCGCACACGCGCGAGCGCAGCCTGCCCACGGGCTGTGCCGACATCGTCGTGCCGCTGCTGCAGGACTGCCTCGTCCGCTACGACGGCGAGCAGGGCGACGTCGCCCGGCGGCTGCATGGCGCCATCGTGCAGGGCCCGTTCGACCGCTTCGGCCTGCGCGGCACCGAGGGGCCGTCGGCCGTCGTCGGCGTGCACTTCACGCCAGCCGGCGCGGCGGCCTTCTTCGGCGGCGCCTTGCCGGCGCTGCGCAACCGCACCGAGCTGCTGGAAGACCTGTGGGGCCACTCGGCCCGCACGCTGCGCGAGCGCCTGCAGGCTGCCGCATCGCCGCAACAGGCACTGCGCCTGCTGCACGACGGCCTGATGGCGCGTCTGGAGGGCTCCCGGCCCATCGACCCGCTGGCCCGGTTTGCCCTCACGGCGTTCCACGCCGACCCGGCCAGTGCCCGGGTGGCACCGGTGCAGCGCGCCAGCGGCTGCGCGCCGGCGCAGTTCATCCGCCGCTTCGAGCAGGCAGTGGGCCTCACGCCCAAGCGCTACGCCCGCGTGCTGCGCCTGGGCGTGCTGCTACCCACCCTCGCGCGCTGCGGCCCGCGCGACTGGGCGCAGGTCGCCGCCGGCGGCGGCTACGCCGACCAGTCGCACCTCATCCGCGAGTTCCGGCAGCTGACGGGCATGGCGCCGGGCGCCTACCAGCCGGTGCAGGCGGACCAGCCGACCCACGTGGCCGTGCTGGACGCGCCTCGGCCGGTCCGTGGCGGTGCAGAACGCGACTGAAAAAAGTCCAATACAGCCGCCGCCCGGGCGCCCTACGCTGCGGTCACCGCGGCCCGTTGCCGCTTGCCCTCAGGAGCCGTTGCCATGAACGAAATCCACGAGGTGTTCCCGTACCTGATGGTGCGCGACGCCAAGGCCGCCGTCGCCTTCTACCAGCAGGCGTTCGGGGCGACCGAACTGTTCCGCCTCGTCGAGCCCTCGGGCCGCATCGGCCATGTCGAGCTGCAACTCGGCCCCGTCGTGCTGATGGTGTGCGACGAGTTCCCCGAATACGGCATGGTCGGCCCGCAGGGGGACCAGTTCACCGGCTGCACCATCCACCTGCATGTCGACGACGCCGACGCGATGGCGGCGCGGGCGGTGGCCGCGGGGGCGACGATGACGATGCCGCCCACCGACCAGTTCTACGGCGAACGTTCCTGCCGGCTGCGTGACCCTTTCGGCCACGCCTGGCTGCTGGGCCATTCGATCGAAAAGCTGACGCCCGAGGAAATGCAGCGGCGCTACACGGCCCTGATGACCGGCTGACGCGCCCTGCCCTCAGGGCCGGTAGCGTTCCACCGCCTCGACCTGGCCGTCCAGCCGCAGCGGCACCGCGTCGTTCGCCAGCCAGCGCTGGAGGTAGCGCTCGTACGTCGGCGTGCCGGGCTGCTCGCTGAGGCCACCCGGCCAGACGTTCTCCACGCGCGAGGTACCCATGGGCGCGACCTCTGCGACGAGGCGCTGGGACGGACCGTGGCGGAAGATGAAGGCATCCGGCGTGGCGGCCCGCGGGTCGAAGGAGGCGGCGTCCACCGTGTTGAAGCCGCCGTCCACCGGGATGCCGTCCAGCCCCGGCAGCGGTGCCGGCACCGCCCCGCCGCCCGGCGGGATGGTGAAAGGCCCGCCCAGGTTGCTGCTTAGCACGACGCGGTGCAGCTTGCCCCAGCGCCAGTCGGCCTGGGCGGTGGCGCCGCCGAACGCGGGCTTGAAGGCATCGCTCGCAGCCAGGGCCAGCGCGTCGGCCAGGCTTTGCAGCAGCACGAGGTCGCGGCGGTCCTCGGCGGACGCGACGCCGGGCACGGGGAAGAAATCCACGCCCGACACCCCGCGGCCGCCGCGCTGCGGGAAGCTCTCCAGCAGGTGGCGCAGCGCGCTCATCACATGCACGGCATCGGGCACCGGCAGGCCGGCACCGCCGACGACGCGGTCGATGCTGTTGGCGATGAGCCGGCCACGCCACAGCGTGTAGATGGTCGCGGCGACCGACGCGCGCACGCTGGCGGCGCTCGGCGGCGCGCCAGCGGGCTTGCCGGCGTCCCAGCCTTCGGTGAGGCCGGTCGGGCTGCTGAAGTCCCAGCCGCGCAGGCGGGCCTGGGCCTCGGCCACGCCGGGCTGGCTGACGAGGGCGGCCAGCGCCGGCAGCGCGCCGGGGCGGCGGGCGCGGTCGACCGCGTTCAGCAGATGAGGCAGCAGCACCGGCGCGTCACGCAGCGTCGTGTCGGCCTGGATGGCCTGCATGTCCTCGAAGCGCGCACGGCGGCGTGACAGCAGGTCCTTGAGCCGGTCGGTGATCTGCCCGGCGCGCAGGCCGGTGGGATCGTTGAAGGTGTAGGCGAGGTAGAAGATGCCGCCGCCGGGCCTCAGGGTGTTCAGCGGGTTGTTGTCGTGCGTGACGCCGAGCGGCTCGTTGTTCGCGTTGACGAAGAAGCCGGCCGGCGGGTTGACGATCTGCGGCAGCTCCGCGAACGGCAACACCTCGAAGGGCAGCGCCTGCTGCGGCTGCGGGTTGCGCACCGGCGCCCACTCGTTGCCGCCCTGGCCGTTGCGGATGAAGTCCGGCGGCAGGCCGGCCACGCTGCCGGCCTGCAAGTCCTCGCGCACCGGCACCTCGCCGCTGGTGAAGTAGCCGATGTCGCCGCGCCCGTCGGCCACGACCCAGTTCTGCGAGCCCACGTCGAAGAACTGCAGCGCGGCCTTGAAGTCGTCCAGGCTGGTGGCGCGCGCGAAGCGCAAGACCGTGTCCACCTCGCGCGTGGCCGCCGCGCCGGCCCACTGCAGGCTGAGCGCCGTGCCGGTGGCGGCGTCGAACTGCACGATGGGGCCGTGGCGCGGCACGATGAGGGTCGCCGCCGGCAACGCGCCACCCGAGGGCATCGTGACGAGGTTGTCCGGCCGGCCGTCGCCGGGCTGGTTGGCGCGGTAGGTCTCGGGGATGGGGATGACGGGCTCCAGCCGGCCCTGGTAGACGCTGCTCAGCCCGCTGGGCGAGGCGGCGTCGGGCACCAATTGCTCCTGGTAGGTGTCGGTCACGTCGAACAGCGTGTTGGTGCTGCCCCACGCGAGGTGCTGGTTGTAGCCGCCCAGCACGGCTGGCACACCGGCGAAGCTGTCGCCCACCAAGCGCAGCCCGCGCGGGCCGGTGAGGGTCAGGCCGATGGGATACCAGACGCCCGGCGCACTGAGCTGCAGGTGCTTGTCGTTGGCGAGCAGCGGCCGGCCGCTGTCGGTCAGGCGGCCGCTGACGGCCCACAGGTTGGAGCCGGCGCGCTCATGACGGTTCATGACGCCGCGCAGCGCCGGCACCTGGCGCCACTGCTCGCGCCAGCGTTGCGCGAGCCGCAGGGCCACGTCGCCCACGCCGGCCGGCTCGGCGGTGCGTGCAATGCCGGCCCCGGCACCCGGCTGCGGGCGGCGCTGCTGCGCGTCGGGCAGCGTCGCGGCGGTGTCGAAGGGCGCGGCGCGGTTCAGGTCCTCGAAGTACAGCGCGCGGCCGTCGAAGCCGGCCACCGCGCCGGCCTGCTGGTAGGCGCCGAGCGCGAGCGTGCTGTCGATGTCGGTCTGCAGCGAGAGGTCGGCGGCGAACAGCTTGCCGATGACGACGCTGTCCAGCGGCGTCCACGGCGCGAAGCGCGTCAGCTCCAGCGCGCCGTATTGCAGCGGCAGCGGCCGGGTGGCGACATAGGCGTTCACGCCGCGCGCGTAGGCCTCCAGCGCGGCGCGCGCCTCAGGCGACAGCGCGGCCAGCGAGCGCTCCGCCGCGCGGCGCAGGCCGAGGGTGCGGAACTGCACGTCGGATGCCAGCGCGCCGGGGCCCAGCAGCTCGGCCAAGGTGCCGCTGGCGGTGCGGCGGTACTCGTCCATCTGGTAGAGCCGGTCGCGGGCATGCACATAGCCCTGCATGAACCACAGGTCGGCCTCGCTGCGCGCCTGCACATGGACGATGCCGCTGCGGTCGCGCGTGAGCTGCACCGGCGCGCTCAGGCCGGCGAGCTGCTGCGTCGGGTCGCCCGCGCCCTGGGCCTGTGCCAACGAAGCGCCCAGGCAGAGCGCGAAGGCGGTCAGGTGACGATGCATGGGGAACTCCTGTGGGCTGTGACCGGCCCACTATCTGCCTGCGGATGCCATCGGGCATACGGGTAGACACCGAGCCCCCCTAGGATTGGATCGACCTGTCGCCGACACGCGCAGGGCATCGTTCGAGGCCGCACCCACCGCTTCAGGGCGGCAACTGCAGGGCCAGGCTGCGCTCCACGCACCACACCAGCGCCAGCACCGCGATGGCGCCCGACCCGCCGGGCACGACGGCGCGCCGGTAGACCGCGGCCGAGCGCAGCGCCAGTGCCAGCGGCAGCAGCAGCGCCACCACCACCAGCTGGCCGAGCTCGACGCCCACGTTGAAGCCCAGCAGCGGCAGCACCAGTTCCGCGCCGCGCAGGCCCAGGTCCTTCAACGGCCCGGCGAAGCCGATGCCGTGCACCAGGCCGAACAGGCCGACGGTGAGCCAGCGCGGCCCGGGCATGAAGGGGCGGATGTTGTCCAGCGCGGCCAGCAGCACGGTCAGCGCGATCAGGGATTCGACGGCCGCCTCGGGCGGTGCGAGCGCGCCGCTGGCGGCCAGGCCGAGCGTGACCGAGTGGGCCAGCGTGAAGGCGGTGACGAGCTTGAGGGTTTCGGCCAGCGCGCAGCGGGCGCTGCTGCGCGGCGCCCAGCCGTGGCCGTCGCGGCGCCACACGGCCACCAGCAGCAGCGTGACGAGGAAGAGCACATGGTCCAGGCCGCTGGCGATGTGCGCCATGCCTTCGACGACGAAGCCGCCCAGGTCGCGGCTGTCCAGCGCCAGGCGCTGCGGGCCGGCGCCCGGCGTCAGCAGCAGCGGCTCGCCGGCCGAGCCGACGAGCCGGGCCAGGCCGCGGTGCGCCGCGTCGGTGGCGGCGAACAGGCGGTAGTCGATCGCCAGCTCAGCGACGGCGGCCGGGCAGTGCCAGCGACTGACGAGGACGGCGTGCATGCCATCGCTGTGCGGGTCGAGCTGTGGCGGCGTGCGCTCCCCGCGCGAACAGGCGGTGCCATCGGCCGTGAAGCGCACACCGGCGTCGGCCAGCGCCTCGATGTCGGGCCAGCGGCTGCGCACCTCGCCCCAGCTGAGCGTGCCGTCACCGTCGGCATCCAGGCCCAGGTCGCGGTCGAGGTCGAGCAGCGCGATGTCCAGGCGCTGCTCGACGGCGGCACCCTCCACGCGATAGACGAGGTAGGCATCGCTGGCCTGGTGGGCGTGGGCTGCGGCGCCCAGCAGCAGCGACAGCCACAGCAGAAGGCGGATCAAGGCGCAAAGCTCCGGTCGAGAGTGGCGAGGCGCGCATCCTGCCAGCCCTTGTCGCGCAACGTGGCGGCAAGCTCGCGGCGCGTCGCGTCGCCGTCCCTGCCGGCGGCCAGCGCGGCGCGCAGCAGCAGCAGCGCATCGGCCGGCTCGCGTTGCAACGTCCAGTTCAGGCGCGCCAGGCGCAAGGCCTCGCGCGGGTCCGCGGCCACATCGAGCGCGAAGCGGGCCTGCTCGCGCGCATGCCTGCCGGGCTCGCGGCGCTCGACGGCGGCCAGGCGTTCGCGCAGCAGGGCCGTGGGCATGGCGGCATCGCGGCCCAGCTGGCGCAGCGCGATGACACGGCGCAGCAGCAGCGCGTCGGCCTCGGCATCGGGGCTGTCCTCCACGAGGGCCAGCGCCGCGGCCGCACGGCGGCGGGCCAGCAGCCAGTCCGCCAACGCGGCGCGGGTGTAGACCGCGTCCGCGCCGGCCAGCGCGGTGCGGTACAGGCCCGGCGCCGCGGCCTCGTCGCCGAGGCGCTCTGCCAGCTCGGCGCGCATCAGCGCCAGCCACGGCGGGACGGTGCGGCCGGGGCTCAGGCCGGCCAGCGTGCGCGCGGCAGACGTGGCCTTGCCGGACAGGCTGTCCAGCTCCGCCAGGCAGGCCGCGGCCGGCAGCGCAGCCAGCGGCTGCAGGGGCTCGCAGCGCGCCCGTGCCTCGGGCAGCTCGCCGCGCAGCTGGTGCAAGGCCGCGGCATCGAGCAGCGCCTGGGCGCGGTCCTGTGGCGTCAGGTCGCCGCGCGCGAGCAAGCGGCGCAAGTCGGCCTGCGCGGCATCGAACTCGTGGCGCGCCTGCAGCACGCGGGCGCGCAGCAGCACCGCCTCGGCCGGTGCGTCGGCCAGCTGCCACCAAGGTGCCAGCGCCGCCTGCGCCACGCCCAGCTCGCGCGGGTCGCCGTGCACGCGGGCGCGCTGCAGGGCCGCGCGTGCCGTGGCGGCGGCGAGCGGCAGCTGCGCCGGGTCGCGTGCCAGGGCCGCGCGGCGCTGGCGCTCCGCGGCGTCCACGCGATAAGGCAGGCGCTGCACGATCTCGGCGTCGTCCCGCGGCACGAAGGGCCCCGCTGCGACTGCCAGCGGCAGCGTGAGCAGCAACGCGAGAGCGCGCATCACAAGGCTTGCGGCTCTTCGGTCTCGCTGGCCGACACGTCCACGGACGGCAGCGTCAGCGCCTCCGAGGTCTCGTCATCGGCCTGCTGGCCCTTGAGGTAGCCCACCAGCGCGGTGGACGAGGCCACGGCGCTGTCGGGCACTGCGGTGGCCACGGGTGGCGGGGGTGGTGTGTGGGCGTCGTCGTCCCCACCGCCGCAGGCAGCCAGCACGAGGGCAGCGCCGGTGACGAGGGCAGCGGTCTTGCGGCTCTTCATGGCGGCCTCCTTCACTTCGTGCCCGGGATGGGCGTGTTGAGGTAGGGGAAGGCGGCGAGCAGCGGCACGACGGCCTGGTCCACCGCGTCATGCAGCTTGAAGGCGGTGGCGCCCAGCGGCACCGCGCTGGGTTTGCAGGCGGCGCCGAAGCCGAGCTTGTCGGTGTCGCCGTTGGCCACGCACAGCCCGCCCATCACGGCCACCAGCGAGATGTCGACGACGTCGTCCTTGGGTCGGCGGCCGTTGGGGTAGCCGGCGTTGTCGCTGCCGCCGGCGAGGATGTTGCCGACGATGCCCAGACGGTTCTGCTGAGCGAAGGCCACGGGTGCGATCGCCGTGTTCAGCCGCAGCATCTCCGACGGCGTGACGGTGGCCGGTTGGTTGACGCCCTTGATGCCGGTCAGGAAAGTCGTGACCAGGTCGTTGCGCGGGAAGTTGGTGGGCGCCGTGTTGGGCAGGGCCAGCGCGATCTCCAGCAGCGCGGGCAGCGTCGGGTTCGTCACATAGTCGGCGAACTGCGCGTCGTCCTTGGGTTTGGCGCTGTTGAACTTGTCCTTGTCCTTCAGGCCGATGACGACCTCGTTGACCAGCGGCATGCCCAGGCGCGACACCTGCACCCAGGCGCCGCCGGCCTTCTCGGCCGTCTGGTGGCCGCTGGCGGGCTTGGGGTCCAGCAGCCGGCCCTGGCGCAGGCTGGCCGTCGTCCAGCCGCCGATGACGTCGCTGCCCGCCGCCTTCAGGCAGTCCTTGTGGATTTCCAGCGCCAGCGTGGTGACGTTCTTGTCGCCGACGGTGTTGGGCGCGGCATTGATCAGCGCGGGGTCGGTGATGACCGAGACGGGCGCGTTGACGAGGTCGAAGATGGTGCCCAGGTTGACGGCGAACGGGTCCTGCCGCTGGCCGACGAAGACCTTGGCCGGCGTGCTGCAGCCGGGGATGTTGACCGGGTGGACATGCTGGGCCGCATAGGCCGCGTAGTCGGCGATGGTCTTCTTGCCGATGTTGTCGACCGGCTTGTCGAAGGTGGTCGCGCCGCTGGTGGCATGGGCCACGGCCTGCGCCGTGCCGCCGCGGCGGTCGCCGCGCACGACGGTGACGGTGTAGCTCTCGTTGACCTGCAGGTTGGCGTCCTTCACGTTGGACACCGCGCCGCTCTGGATCAGCGGGATGCCGACCTGCTTGCCGCCGATGCTCAAGCTGGTGCCGGCGCCGTTGTTGGACAGCTTGTTCTTGAAGCGGAACTGGAAGCTGATGTCCTCCTTGGCGTCGCCGCTGTTGTCGATGTGGATCTCGTACAGCGCGTTCGGGTCCATCGAGAAGTAGTTGGGGCCGCCGTAGCCGTCCTGCAGCGGCAGGTAGTTGGCAATCAGCGTGACCATGCCGTCGCGGCCGGCCTCGTAGCTGCGGAACATGTAGAAGTCCGTCGCATCGACCTTGGGCACGGTGGTGATGAAGGGCGCTTCGCGATGGCTGGACGCCTGCGCGCCGCAAGCGATGCACAGCAGCGCCACGGCCAGGGCGCTGCGGGTCCGTCGAGCATTCATGGGGGCATCCTGTGAGGCGATGCCGGCTTGGCATCGGTTGGTCTACGGGCCGCCGCCGCCCCTGGATTCACCCGCCCGCCGTGACGAATCGCCCATCACCCCCCTAGCACCACAATGGCGGCCCTTCGAGGAGATCACGCATGCCCCGTCCGAGTCTTGCCGCACTGACCGCGGCCCTGTGCGTCACAAGCGCCTGGGCTGGCACCACCGGCTTCTATCGCCAGCCCGTCATCCAGGGCGAGCAGGTCTACCTGGTTGCCGAGGGCGACCTCTGGCGCGTCGGCCTGGCCGGCGGCGACGCGCAGCGGCTGACCACCCACCCGGGGCTGGAAAGCCAGCCCGCCGTGTCGCCCGACGGCCGCTGGCTGGCCTTCACCGCGCAGTACGACGGCGGCACCGAGATCTACCTGATGCCCGTCACCGGCGGCCCGCCCAAGCGCCTGACGTGGGAAGGCGGCGGCATGCGCGTGTGGGGCTTCAGCGCCGCGGGCGAGGTCATCTACACCAGCCTGGACGCCCGCCCAGGCAGCCAGCTCTTCGCGCTCGACGTGAAGACCGGGCAGCGCCGCCAACTCCCCGTCGGCCAGGCCAGCGACGCCGCGTTGAGCGCGGACGGCAAGACCCTTTACTTCACCCGCAGCGGGCTGCGCGGCGACAACGCGCGCCAGTACCGCGGCGGTGCGATCGCACGGCTGTGGTCGCTGGACCTGGCCGGCAACGCCGAAGCCAGGCCGCTGATCGCCGAAGGCAACAACGACCGTCGCCCCCTGCCCTACCGCGACGGCGCCCAGGCGCGCATCGCCTTCCTGTCCGACCGTGACGGCACGGTCAACCTGTGGTCGGTCGACGCGCAGGGCGGCGACCTGCGCCAGCACACCACGCACAAGGGCTGGGACATCCGCCACGCGGCCATCGACGGCAGCCGCGTCGTCTATGCGCTGGGCGCAGACCTCTACCTGCTGGACCTGGCGCAGGCCGGCGCGCCGCGCAAGCTGGACATCGCGCTGGGCGGCGACTTCGACCAGCAGCGCGAGCGCTGGATCAAGAAGCCGCAGGACTTCCTGACCGACACGGCCTTCGCGCCCAACGGCGAGCGCGTGCTGCTGGCCGCGCGCGGCCGCCTGGCGACCCAGGGGGTCGGCCCGCTGCGCCGCGCCGAGCTGCCGCAGCAACCCGACGGCCGCTGCCGCAAGGGCGAGTTCAGCGCCGACAGCAAGAGCGTCTTTGCCATCTGCGACTTCAGCGGCGAGACCGAGATCTGGCGCTTCGCCGCCAACGGCACCGGCCAGCCCGAACGCCTCACCGGCGGTGCCACCACGCAGCGCCGCGACCTGCTGGCGTCGCCCGATGGCCGCTGGCTGGCGCACACCGACAAGGAAGGCCGCATCTGGCTGACAGACCTCAAGGCACCGGTGGCGGGCAATACCCGCGAGATCGCCCGCAGCGGGCTGGGCGAACCGCCGCAGCTGCAGCGCTGGAGCCCGGACGGCCAGGTGCTGGCCTGGACGCTGTCGCTGCGCCACCCCGACCGCACCCAGCTGCAGCTGCATCAGGTGGCCGAGGGCCGCACGCACACGCTGACGAGCGACCGCTACGACAGCGACGGCGCCGCCTTCAGCCCCGACGGGCAGTGGCTGTACTTCGCCTCCAGCCGCAACTTCGCGACGACCGGCAATGGCAGCCCCTGGGGCGACCGCAACACCGGGCCGTTCTTCGGCTTTCGCAGCAAGCTCTACGCGCTGGCGCTGCAGCCCGGCCTGCGCTCGCCCTTCGCACCCAAGGACGAGCTGGAGTCGCCCACCGAGAAGAAGGCCGAGGAGCAGCGCGCCGAGGACCGCAAGGCCACCGACAAGGAACCGACCGAGCGCAAGCCCGACAAGGACAAGGCGGAGGACAAGAAGCCGCCCGCGCCCAAGCGCAAGCCGGCCATCCAGTTCGAAGGCCTCGCCGGCCGCCTGTACGAACTGCCCGTGCCGGCCGGCAGCTACCGCGCGCTGCGCACCGACGGCAAGCGCCTGTGGTTCCTCGACCAGGACCTGGACCGCAAGAGCCACCTCAAGTCCATCGGCATCGACAACCAGGGCGGCCCGGCGGAGATCCTGGCCCACGACGTGCGCGGCTATGAGCTGAGCGCTGACGGCAAGAAGCTGATGCTGATGCGCAACCAGGGCCAGGGCGCGCCCGAGGTGCTGATCGTCGACGCCGCGCCCAAGCTGCCCGCCGACGTGAGCAAGCAGCAGGTGCGCTGGGCCGACTGGCAGATCGCGACCCAGCCGCGTGCCGAATGGCGGCAGATGTTTGCCGACGCCTGGCGCATGCACCGCGACCACTTCTACGACAAGGACATGCACGGCGTCGACTGGACCGCCGTGCGCGCCAAGTACGAGCCGCTGGTGGACCGCGTGACCGACCGCTTCGAGCTGGCCGAGCTGATGGCGCAGATGGTGTCCGAGCTGGGCGCGCTGCACAGCCAGGTCGCCCCCGGCGACGTCCGCCCCGGCAGCGACGACCCGGCGCTGGGCGGGCTGGGCGGGCGCTTCTCGCGCACGGCCGACGGCTGGCGCATCGACGCCATCTACGCCTTCGACCCCGAGCTGCCTGCCGAGGCACCGCCGCTGGCCGCGCCGGGCCTGGGCCTCAAGGTGGGCGACGTCATCACGGCCATCAATGGCCGCCCGACGGGGCAGGCGCCGCACCTGCTGGAGCTGCTGCGCGGCCAGGCCGGCCGCCAGGTGCTCATCGACGTGAAGCAGGGCGAGCGCAGCGTGCAGCGCATCGTCACGCCGGTGGCGCAGATGCGCGAGAACCAGCTGCGTTACAACGACTGGCGCGTCAGCCGCGCCCGCGCCGTGGAGCGCGCCGGCCAGGGCCGCATCGGCTACGTGCACCTGCGCGCGATGGGCCCGGCCGACATCGCCGACTTCGTGCGCGAGTTCTACGCCGCCAGCGACCGCGACGGCCTCATCATCGACGTGCGCTACAACAACGGCGGCAACATCGACAGCTGGATCCTCGAGAAGCTGCTGCGCCGCGGCTGGGCCTTCTGGCAGCCCCGCTCACCCGGCGGCACGGACGTCTACGCCAACATGCAGAACGTCTACCGCGGCCACACGGTGGTGCTGATGAACGAGGACACCTACAGCGACGGCGAGACCTTCGCCGAAGGCTTCAAGCGCCTGAAGCTCGGGCCCGTGATCGGCAAGCGCAGCTCCGGCGCGGGCGTCTGGCTGTCCGACGGCAACCGCCTCATCGACAACGGCATCATGCGGGCGGCCGAAAGCGGCCAGGTGGATGCCGAAGGGCGCTTCCTCATCGAGGGCGTCGGCGTGACGCCGGACATCGAGGTCGACAACCCGCCCCGCGCGACGGCCATGGGGCAGGACGCACAGCTGGACGCGGCGATTGCCGAGCTGCAGCGGCGCATCGCGGAGCAGCCAGTGCAAAACATCAAGCCCGGCAGCTATCCGCGACCTGTCAGGCCATAAGCAACAAGGGAGGCCTCGGCCTCCCTTTTTTCCGAGCCGGCGTGGCTCAGCCCAGCACGACGCGCGCGAACTTGCGCTTGCCCACCTGCAGCACGTGCTCGCCGGCGTCCAGCTTCAGGCCCTTGTCCGACAGCACCTCCCCCGAACGGCGCACGCCGCCCTGCTCGATCATGCGCAGGCCTTCGCTGGTGGACGCCACCAGGCCGGCCGCCTTCAGCACCTGGGCGATGCCCAGCGGCGCGCCGCTCAAGCGCACTTCGGGAATCTCGTCCGGGATGCCACCCTTGGCGCGGTTGTTGAAGTCGGCCTCGGCTGCGTCCGCCGCCGCCGTGCTGTGGAAGCGCGCCGTGATCTCCTTGGCCAGCGCCACCTTGGCATCCTTCGGGTTGCGCCCGCCTGCCACCTCGGTCTTGAGCTGGGCAATCTCGCCGATCGATTTGAAGGACAGCAGCTCGTACCACTTCCACATCTGCACGTCGCTGATCGACAGGATCTTGGCGAACATGGTGTTGGCCGGCTCCGTGATGCCGATGTAGTTGTTCTTGGACTTGGACATCTTCTCGACGCCGTCCAGGCCCTCCAGCAGCGGCATGGTCAGGATGCACTGCGGCTCCTGGCCGTATTCCTGCTGCAGGTGGCGGCCCATCAGCAGGTTGAACTTCTGGTCCGTGCCGCCCAGCTCCAGGTCGCTCTTCAGCGCCACCGAGTCGTAGCCCTGCATGAGCGGGTAGAGGAACTCGTGCACCGAGATAGGCGTCTGGCTGTGGAAGCGCTTGGTGAAGTCGTCGCGCTCCAGCATGCGCGCCACCGTGTACTTGGCCGCCAGCTGGATCAACCCGGCTGCGCCCAGCGGTTCGCTCCACTCGGAGTTGTAGCGGATCTCGGTGCGCGCCGGGTCCAGCACCAGCTTGGCCTGGGCGTAGTACGTCTCCGCGTTGGCCTTGATCTGCTCGGGCGTCAGCGGCGGGCGGGTGGCGTTGCGGCCGGACGGATCGCCGATCAGCGACGTGAAGTCGCCGATCAGGAAAATGACCTGGTGCCCCAGGTCCTGCAGCTGACGCATCTTGTTGAGCACCACGGTGTGGCCCACGTGGATGTCCGGCGCCGTCGGGTCCAGGCCCAGCTTGATGCGCAGCGGCACACCGGTGGCGGCGGAGCGGGCCAGCTTCTTGACCCATTCGGCTTCGGGCAGCAGTTCGTCGACGCCGCGGCGGGTGATGGCCAGCGCCTCCTGGACGGCATCGGTGATGGGAAATGGGGCGGCGTCGGACATGCGCGTCTCCCGCCTCGCAAAAGGCGGGCGAAATTGTTAAGTTGTTGATCTATCGGGGTTAACCGGCATGTCGAGTAGGACAAAGCCGTTAGAATTCACCCTTCGAATCGGGGGTGTTGCTTCAGCACAACCGATATGGATTTTAGGGCCGCTCCGCATCGCCCACTGCGCGGCCTCTTCGCATGCAACCGGCCTGGCCGGGATTGCCCCAGCGACAACCCCGGGATGCCGAGCGTGACCGCAGTCCAGAAACGTCTCCATCAGCTTCAAACTGCACTCAAAAGCGTAGAAACCTTTGCCGCCAAGCATCCCCGCGCCCTGACCGCGTCTGTCGTCGGCGCCCTGAGCTGCTTCGCCGTGACGGCCTTCGGTATCGCGCCGATGGCGCCTGACGCCGCCGAACTGCCGCGCCGCACGCTGATCCAGACGCTGGCCGCCCCCGACATCGAAGCCCAGCTCGACGAGCTGGCGACGCATGCCATCGGCCTGACCCGCGCCGAGGCCACCCGCTCCAGCGACACCCCTGACAGCCTGCTGCGCCGCGCCGGCGCCTTCGACCCGGCCGCCGCCGCCTTCCTGCGCAACGACCCCATGGGCCGCCGCGTGCTGCAGGGCCGCGCCGGCAAGATGGTCCACCTGACGGCCGACGCCTCGGGTCAGGTGCAGAAGATCGTCGTGCGCTTCCCGGCCGAGAAGGTCGAGCAGCAATCAAGTCATTTCACCCGTCTCACCATCGAACGCGACGGCACGGTCTTCCGCGCTCGCACCGAGGTCGCCCCACTGCAGGCGCAGGTCGCGCTCGGCAGCGGCAGCATCCGCACCTCGCTGTTCGCCGCCACCGACGACGCCAACATCCCCGATGCCATCGCCTCGCAGATGGCCGACATGTTCTCCGGCGACATCGACTTCCACCGCGAACTGCGCAAGGGCGACCGCTTCAGCATCGTCTACGAGACGCTGACGGCCGATGGCGAGCCCATCAACTGGGACGGCGGCGTCGGCCGCCTGCTGGCCGGTGAGTTCACGAACAACGGCAAGACCTACTCGGCCGTCTATTTCAAGGACAGCGCCTCCGGCAAGGCCAGCTTCTACGGCTTCGACGGCCAGAGCAAGCGCCGCGCCTTCCTGGCCAGCCCGATGGAGTTCTCCCGCATCACCAGCGGCTTCGCGATGCGCTTCCACCCCATCCTGAACACCTGGCGCCAGCACAACGGCGTGGACTACGGCGCGCCGACCGGCACGGCGGTGCGCTCGGTCGGCGACGGCGTCGTCGAGATGGCAGGCTGGCAGAACGGCTTCGGCAACGTCGTGCATGTCCGCCACGCGGGCGACCGCACGACCGTCTACGCGCACCTCAGCAAGATCGACGTGAAGAAGGGCCAGCGCATCGAGCAAGGCCAGCGCCTGGGTGCCGTGGGCGCCACCGGCTGGGCCACCGGCCCGCACCTGCACTTCGAGTTCCGCGTCGGCGGCCGCCACATGGACCCGCGCGCCATCGCCCGCGCCTCCGAGGCCATCACGCTGCCCAACTACGCCAAGGCGCAGTTCCAGCAGACCGTCGCCAGCGTGAAGACCCAGCTGGCCGTCGCGGAAACGATGGATGGCGTCTCCGCCGCCGACTGATCCCGATCGTCGGCCCTACATCGGGCTGATGTCGGGCACTTCGCTCGACGGCATCGATGGCGTCCTCTTCGACGCGCAGGCACTGGTCGTCACCGGCCATGTACACGCCCCCTTCTCCCCGGCGCTGCGCGACGAGCTGCTCGCGCTGAACACGCCGGGCGACAACGAACTGCACCGCGCCGCGCTGGCGGCCAACGCCGTCGCGCGCGGCTATGCCGATGTCGTGGCACAGCTGCTCGAAGCGACAGGCACGCGCCGCGACGAGGTGGCCGCAATCGGCGCACACGGCCAGACGGTGCGCCACCGGCCCGGCGGCTTCGACGGCTACACGACGCAGCTGCTGAACGGCGCACTGCTGGCCGAGCAGGCCGGCATCGACGTCGTCTGCGACCTGCGCAGCCGCGACGTGGCCGCCGGCGGCCAGGGCGCGCCGCTGGTGCCGGCCTTCCACCGCGCGGTCTTCGGCGCGCCGGACGCGGACGTCGCCGCCCTCAACCTCGGCGGCATCGGCAATCTCAGCCTGCTGTTCGCGGACGGCCGCACCGGCGGCTTCGACTGCGGCCCGGCCAACTGCCTGATGGACGGCTGGATCGCCAGCCACCGCGGCCTGGCCTACGACACGGGCGGTGCCTGGGCGGCCACCGGCCAGGTCTTGCCGGAGTTGTTGACCGCGCTGCTGGCGGAGCCCTTTTTCACGCTGCCGCCGCCCAAGAGCACCGGGCGCGACCTCTTCCACCCGGCATGGCTGCAGGCGCGGCTGAAGCCCGGCCAGCGCCCCGAGGACGTACAGGCCACGCTGCTCGAGCTGAGCGCCCGCACGGCGGCCGACGCGCTGAAGGCGCAGATGCCGCAAGCGCGCACGCTGATCGCCTGCGGCGGCGGGGCGCGCAACGGCGCGCTGATGCGGCGCCTGGCCGAACTGCTGCCGGGCGTGCAGGTCCAGTCGAGTGCCGACCGCGGGCTGCCCGTCGACCAAGTCGAGGCGGCTGCCTTCGCCTGGCTGGCCCATTGCTTCGTCACGCACCAGCCGGGCAACCTGCCCGCCGTCACCGGCGCCGCCGGGCGGCGTCGCCTGGGCGCCCTGTACCCGGCCTAACCCGGCTCCGGCACGTCCTGCTCGCGGCTCGCCGGCACGGCGCGGCTGTCCTCCGGCGCGAGCTGCCAGAAGATCGCGGCCGAGGCCATCGTGATGAGCGCCATGCAGGCGAAGCTGGCGCGGAAGGCCTGCAGCGTCTGCACGCCGTCCATGCCGTAGTGCGCCGTGAAGGCCGCCAACACGGCACCCGCGGCGGCCACGCCCATGCCCATCGCCAGCATCTGCACCATCGACAGCAGGCTGTTGCCGCTGCTGGCCGTACCGGGCTCCAAGTCCTTCAGCGTCAGCGTGTTCATCGCGGTGAACTGCATGGAGTTGACGGCGCCGAAGAGGGCCAGCTGAGCGATCGTCAACGCCAGTGGCTGCCCGGGCCAGACGAGCGCGAAGGTCGCCATCGCCAGCCCGACGAGCAAGGTGTTGACCACCAGCACGCGGCGGTAGCCATGGCGGACGATGAGCGGCGTCGTCACGCGCTTCATCGACATGCTGGCCAGTGCGATCGGCAGCATCATCATGCCGGCCTGGGCGGGCGAGTAACCCATGGTCACCTGCAGCAGCAACGGGATCAGGAAGGGCATGCAGGAGCTGCCCAGGCGCGAGAACAGGTTGCCCAGCAGCCCGATGCGCAGCGAGCCGACGCGGAACAGCTGCGGCGAGAACAACGGGTCGGGCCGACGCAGCGCGTGCAGCCAATACGCCGTCAGGCTCGCCAGGCCGAAGATCATCAGGAACAGCACCGAGGCCTGGCGCAGGCCCAGCCCCGACAGCCCGTCCAGCGCCAGAGACACCGCCACCATGCCGAAGGCCAGCAGTACATAGCCCGCCAAGTCGAAGCGCTTGAACGCCACGGGCGCCGGTATCGGCATGAATCTCAGCGTGGCGAGCACGCCGATGACGCCGACCGGCACGTTGATCAGGAAGATCCAGTGCCAGGACGCCACCTCGACCAGCCAGCCGCCCAGCGTGGGCCCGAGCAGAGGGCCAACGAGGCCGGGGATGGCCACGAAGCTCATCGCCTGCAGGAAGCGCTCACGCGGGATCGTCCGCAACACCACCAGCCGGCCGACCGGCAGCAGCATCGCGCCACCCGCCCCCTGCACGACACGCGCAGCGACGAGCAGGTTCAGATCCGGCGCCAGCGCGCACAGCACCGAGCCGAGCACGAACAGCACGATGGCCCCGATGTAGACACGGCGCGTGCCGAAGCGGTCCGCCAGCCAGCCGGTGGCCGGAATCAGCATGGCCATCGTCAGCGAATAGGCGACGACGACCGACTGCATGCGCAGCGGGCTTTCGCCCAGGCTGCGCGCCATCGCCGGCAGCGCCGTGTTGACGATGGTGGCGTCCAGCGTCTGCATGAAGAAGCCCAGCGCCACCAGCCACAGGAGCATGCGCTCCGTGCGCGCCAGTCGAGGGTCCGGCATGGGCAAGGCAGAGGCCATGGTCAGAAAAGCAGAAAGCCGCCCAAGGGCGGCTTCTCAACGAAGGGCAGGACGCACGCTCAGGCTGAAAAGCTGGAGCCGCATCCGCAGGTCGTCGTGGCGTTCGGGTTCTTGATGACGAACTGCGCGCCCTGCAGATCTTCCTTGTAGTCGATCTCGGCGCCCATCAGGTACTGCAGGCTCATCGAGTCGATCAGCAGCGTCACGCCGTTCTTCTGCATCTGCGTGTCGTCGTCGTTGACCGCCTCGTCGAAGGTGAAGCCGTACTGGAAGCCGGAGCAGCCGCCGCCCTGCACGAACACGCGCAGCTTCAGGTCGGGGTTGCCTTCCTCGGCCACCAGGTCACGCACCTTGTCGGCGGCGCTGTCGGTGAAGACCAGGGGCACGGGAATGTCGGTGACGGGGGTATCAAGCACGGCGCTCATGGCGAGGCTCCTGTGAATCTGTCCAGAGACGAATATGGGGATTGTCCGCGCAAAAACAAAAGGCCGCTCGAAGCGGCCTTTTGTATCCAAGCGCAGAAATTAACGCTTGCTGAACTGCTTGCGACGACGGGCGCCGTGCAGGCCGACCTTCTTACGCTCGACTTCACGCGCGTCACGCGTGACGAAGCCGGCGCGGCTCAGTTCGGGCTTCAGCGTTGCGTCGTAGTCGATCAGCGCGCGGGTGATGCCCAGGCGCAGCGCGCCGGCTTGACCCGACTCGCCACCGCCATGCACGTTCACCTTGATGTCGAACGCTTCACCGTTGTTCGTCAGCAGCAGGGGCTGCTTGGCGATCATGATGGAGGTCTGACGACCGAAGTAAGCGTCGATGGCCTTGCCATTGACGATGATCTGGCCCGTGCCCTTCTTCATGAAGACGCGAGCGACCGACGACTTGCGACGGCCCGTACCGTAATTCCAGTTTCCGATCATGGCCGTTCCTTAGATCTCGAGAGCCTTGGGCTGCTGGGCGGTATGCGGGTGCGTCGGGCCGGCATAGACCTTCAGCTTCTTGACCATCGCGTAGCCGAGCGGGCCCTTGGGCAGCATGCCCTTGACGGCCTTCTCCAGCGCGCGGCCGGGGTGCTTGGCTTGCATGTCCTTGAACTTCGTGGCGTAGATGCCACCGGGGAAGCCGCTGTGACGGTAGTACACCTTGTCGGTGGCCTTGTTGCCGGTCACACGGAGCTTTTCCGCGTTGACGATGACGATGAAATCACCGGTGTCCACGTGAGGCGTGTAAATGGCCTTGTGCTTGCCGCGCAAACGGAGTGCCACTTCGCTGGCAACACGTCCGAGCACCTTGTCGGTGGCGTCAATCACAAACCACTCGTGCGTCACCTCGGCCGGCTTGGCGCTGAAGGTCTTCATGAGTTGCTTTCGCTGTGCCGGCTCTCAAGAACCGGCAATGGATGGCTGAATTTCGACTGGCTTCGGTGCTGTGTCATGGATGCACAACCTCTCGGCGCAGCCCGCTCGTTTTCTCGACTCGTTTGCACGGCGACGCGGGCCTCAGTTTCTTTCCCGCAGCCTTTTGACGGAAAAGCCCGCGAGTGTAGCAGCTTGGATTCTGGTTTGAAAGGGCACGACCAGCTACGCTCGACACATCCCGCTTGCGTCCTGCCATGCCCTCCAAACCGCCCTCCGCCCCAGCAGCGCCGCCCGCCGATCCGGCAACGGACTGGGATCACGAGCTGTCGGCCTTCGGCCCGGACCCCCATCCGCCGGCCACCGAGCCCAGCGGCGGCGCGCTGGCCAGCGCCCGCGCTGCGCTCGGGCGGCTGGCGACCTGGGTGCCCATCCGCTCGCTGGCCAGGCGCCACCGCCATCGCATCATCGACCACCTGCTGGCGCTGGAGGACCGCGACCGCTACCTGCGCTTCGGCTACCCGGCCTCGGACGAGCAGATCCGCAAGTACGCGCTCAGCATCGACTTCGCCCGCGACGAGGTGCTGGGCATCTTCAGCCGCCGCCTGCAGCTGGTCGCCATGGCGCATCTGGCGTACGGCCAGCCGGTGCCGGGCGACCCCAACCGAACGATGGCCGAGTTCGGCGTTTCGGTGCTGCCGCAGTCACGTGGTCGCGGCCTCGGCCGGCGGCTGTTCGACGCCGCCGCGCTGCACGCCCGCAACCGCGGCATCGACACCCTCTTCATCCATGCGCTGAGCGAGAACCGCCCGATGTTGCGCATCGCGACCGCGGCCGGCGCCATCGTCGAGCGGGACGGTGGCGAGTCCGCGGCCTGGCTGCGCCTGCCGCCGGAGACCTTCGGCTCCCAGGTCGAACAGGCGCTGGAGCGGCACCTCAGCGAACTGGACTTCCAGTTCAAGCGCCAGGCGCAGGTGTTGAGCGGCTTCGTCGACAGCGTGGCCGAGGTGAAAGCCCATTTCGATGCGTCCGGGCGCGCTGCCAAGGAGTGAAATCGAGCGCGGCGCGGCACCCGCCCCCTCAGACTGGGGGAATCGGGAATAGCGAGTAATTACCTGTCACCTGATTACGCTACATTGAACTCCTAATGCGCCGCGCATCCGTCGGCGACGACGTCCAACTCCCCGAGGACATGCCGTACGCCATCTATTGGATCGCAGCGCTGGCTGCATGCGTGTTGGGCCTGGCAATCAGCTTGGTCTGGGCGCTGCGTCGGCCGGCGTACGCCAACAAAGGCCTGCCCGCGGAGTGGTCACTCACGGCCCGGCCGGTTTTCACCACCGATGAGCGGCGCATCTTCCGCCTGCTGCGCGAGGCGCTGCCGCATCACGTCGTGCTGTCCAAGCTGCCGCTGGTGCGCTTTTGCCAGCCGACCGAGGCCAAGGAAGTGCGCTACTGGTTCGACCTGCTCGGCGCCTCCCATGTGACCTTTGCGGTCTGCAGCCCCAACGGCCGCGTGCTGGCCGCCATCGACCTGGAAGGCGAGCGCGGCGTCACACCGCGCAGCCTGCAGATCAAGCATGCGGTGCTGTCCGCCTGCCGGGTGCGCTACCTGCGCTGCGCGCCGGACCAGTTGCCCAGCGTCGCCGAGCTGCAGCTGCTGGTGCCCCAGGGCAGCAACCCGCGCGGCCCGCTGCCCGCGCCGGCGGCCACCGCCAGCCTGCCGCGCCGGCGCGGCAGCGCGGTCGGCGGCAGCGAGGAAGACTACGGCAGCGACTGGGGCCAGTTCTCCCAACCCCTGCCGCTGTGGCAGGACGCCCATGTCTTCGGCGGCCACGGCGACGGCTTCAGCGAGCGCCGCCCGCGCGTGCCCGCCCCTGCCGCGCAGTTGCCGCAACGCCTCGCGCCCCAACGCAGCATGGACCCGGGGCGCTACAACCCGCGCAACCTGCCGGTGCTGGACGATGCGGATGACGAGGCGATGCTGGACGACATCGTCGGCGTGGTCGTCGACGCCCCGCGCTACGCGACCCAGCGCCCGCGGCGCGGCTGAGAACGCCCGACCGGCGACACTCGCCGGATGCATGACGCGACCCCTGACCTCAGCTTCGGCGACCTGACGCCCGAGTTCATGCTTGACGCGCTGGACGCGGCCGGCCTGCGTGCCGACGGCCGGCTGCTGCAGCTCAACTCCTTCGAGAACCGCGTGCTGATGCTGCACCTGGAGGATGGCGGTGCGGCCGTCGCCAAGTTCTACCGGCCCCGGCGCTGGAGCGACGCGCAGATCCTGGAAGAGCATGCCTTCGCCGCCGAGCTGGCCGCCGCCGAAGTGCCGGTGGCCGCGCCGTGGACGCTGGCCGGCGGCTCGACGCTCTTCCACCACCAGGGCCAGCGCCTGGCCGTCACGCCGCGCCAGGGCGGCCGCGGGCCGGAGCTGGAAGACCCCGAGGTGCTGCGCTGGATCGGCCGCCTGCTGGCGCGGCTGCACGGCGTCGGGCGCCAGCGGCCGTTTGCCGAGCGCCTCAGCTGGGCCAGCGCCGCGCCGGCCCAGGTGGCGCGGGACTGGCTGATGGCCAACGGCGCCATCCCGGCCGAGATCGTCCCGCAGTGGGACGAAATTGCGCGCCGCTGCATCGCGTCCATCCAGGCCGCCTTCGACAGCCTGCCCGACCTGCAGCTGACCCGCCTGCACGGCGACTGCCACCCGGGCAACATCCTGTGGACTCCGGACCGCGGGCCGCATTTCGTCGACCTGGACGACGCCGTCATGGGCCCGGTCGTGCAAGACCTGTGGATGCTGCTGCCCGGCGAACCGGATGCGGCGCGCAGCTTGCTCAACGCGGTGCTGGACGGCTACGAGCAGATCGCCGAATTCGACGACCGCGAACTGCGCCTCATTGAGCCGCTGCGCACGATGCGCATGATCCACCACAGCGCCTGGCTGGCGCGCCGCTGGGGCGACCCGGCCTTCCCGCTCGCCTTCCCCTGGTTCGGCACCCCCAACTACTGGCTGGATCAGGTCGCCAAGCTGCGGGAGCAACTGGAGGCCATGAAGCCCCGGGATGCGCCGCCCACACTGGCGCGGGACGAGGATGCCGTGGACTTCGACGGCGACGGGTTTTCATGAGGCGGCGAGGCCGGCACTAACGGGCACGTCGGAGCGATTGGCCGAAAATACTGGATATGCATACAGTATTGTGGTCTCATCCAGGCTCCGGTTTCTTCCCCGCTTGTTGTCTGCCCGGCCATGTTGTCCGCTCCCCTGCCCTCCTCTGTCAGCCCGCCTCATGCCGGGCATCCGCTGTTGACGAGCCCGCCCGGCGCGCTGCCGTTGGAAGCTCAATGGCAAGGCCGGCTGTGGCGCGGCAGCAGCCTGAGCACCTCGGCCGACCCGACGCTGCCCAGCGGCTTCGCGGCCCTGGATGCCGAACTGCCGGGCGGTGGCTGGCCCACCCGTGCGGCGGTGGAACTGCTGACGCCGCAGCCGGGCGTGCTGGAGTGGCGCCTGCTGGCACCGGGCCTGCGGGCCTGGTGGGCCAGCCAGGCGCTGCCCCCCGCCCAGCCGGGGCGGCCGGGGCGGCGTTCACGCGCAGCCGCGCCGGCAGCGGCGATGCGCACGCTGCTGCTCGTCAACCCGCCGCACACGCCGCACCTGCCGGGGCTGCAGGCCCTGGGTTTGCCGGCATCGGCGCTGATCTGGGTGGCGGCCGGCACGCCGGCACAGGCACTCTGGGCCGCCGAACAGGCCATCAAGTCGCGCGTTGCCGTGCTGGCCTGGCTGCCCGAGGCGCGGCCCGAGCAGATCCGGCGCCTGCAGGTCAGCGCGCTGGGTTCGGACGCGCCGGTCTTCCTGATGCGGCCCGAGCGCGCGGGACAGCAGTCCTCGGCGGCGCCACTGCGCCTGGTCGTCAAGCCTGGCGAGGGCTGGGACTTGCAGGTGCATCTGCTCAAGCGCCGCGGGCCGGCGCACGAGGGTTGGCTGGCGTTGCCGGCCGTGCCGGGCGCGGTCGAGCCGCTGCTGACGGCAGCCAAGCGCAAGCCCCTGCCCGCCCCCGTGCCGGACCCCGCCCCGGCGCCGGTCAGCCCTCCGACGGAGCGCCCGCATGCGCTGGCTCGCCCTGTGCAGCACGCCTGATGCGCCGGGCCAAGACATCGACGCCCTGGGCTGGCTGGCGCTGAGCTTCACGCCGCGGGTCGCGCGGCTGGAGGAGGCCGTCGTTGCCGAGGTGTCGAGCAGCCTGCGCCTGTTCGGCGGTGCCAGGGCGCTGCGCCAGCGCCTGCAGGCCCGTGCCGCGCTGGCGGGCCTGGCCCTGGGCGCCACCGCCTGGGCGCCGACGGCGCTGGCCGCGCTGGCGCTGGCGCGCGCGGCCCCGCCGCCCCGCCAGGGCCGGCTCGGCGAGCGACTCGACGCCCTGCCGCTCTCGGCCCTGAGCGCCGCCCACGCGCACCAGGCCATGCTGGCACGCCTGGGCTGCCAGCGGCTGGGCGAGTTGCGCCGGCTGCCCCGCCCGGCGCTGGCCAGGCGCTTCGGCCCGGCGCTGCTGACGGCGCTGGACCAGGCCTATGGCGAGCTGCCCGAGGCGCACGACTGGCTGACGCTGCCCGAGCGCTTCGACGCGCGGCTGGAGCTGCCCTACCGCGTGGAGCATGCGCCGGTGCTGCTGCACTTTGCCGAGGCGCTGCTGCGCCAGCTCTGCGCCTTCCTCGCCGCCCGCCACGCCGGCGTGCGTGCGCTGCGCCTGGCCTGGCAGCACGACGCCATGCGCGCGCGCGACGTGGCCGGCAGCGGCGAGCTGAGCATCGCCACCGCCGACACGACCCGCGACATGCGCCGCCTGACGCGCCTGTTGGGCGAGCACCTGGCCCGCACGACATTGGCCGCGCCGGCCGGCGAGATCAGCCTCAGCGCCGACGCGGTGCTGCCGCTGGAGGAGGCCAGCAGCAGCCTGCTGCCCGGCCATGGCGGAGCCCAGGATCCACAAGAGCGCGCGACGACGAACGCGCTGCTGGAGCGGCTGTCGGTGCGCCTGGGCGCCGGCCAGGTGCGCGAGGGCCGGCTGCACGAAGACCACCGGCTGGCCGAGATGCAGCGCTGGCAGGCCTGGCCGGCGCCGCCCTGCCCCGCCGTGCGCCGCCCGCCGGGGCCGCAGCCCACCTGGCTCGTCGAGCCGCCCCAGCCGCTGCGCTGCGATGCGCAGGAGCAGCCGCTGTACGCCGGGCCGCTGGCGCGCGTCAGCGGGCCGCACCGCATCGAGGCCGGCTGGTGGCAGGCCGGCGGGCTGCAGACGCGCGACTACTACATCTACCGCAGTGCCGCCCGCGGGCTGCTGTGGGTCTATCACGAGCGGCTGCCCGACGCGGCCGCTGCGACGAGCGGATGGTTCCTGCATGGGGTGTTCGCATGAGCCCCTCACGGCCGCCCGAAGGGGCTCATTCCCGCCTGGCGGCGCAGCGCGAAGCGCGAAGGGAGCACCAATGAGCCCGCCGCAATCCGACCGCGACGAGCGCTTGCACGAGCTGCGCCGGCTGGGTTTCGAGTCGGACGCCGACATGCGCCGCGCCGCCGACGCGCTGCAGCCACCCGGCGCTTCCTCCGCCCCTCATGGCCGTGCCGGCCCGGCGGCAGCCCCACCCCGCGAGCTGCCGCGCTACGCCGAGCTGCACTGCCTGACGGCCTTCAGCTTCCTGCGCGGCGCGTCCGAACCGCAGGAGCTGGTGGAGCGGGCCGTCACCCAAGGCTACGAGGCCCTGGCCATCACCGACGAGTGTTCGCTGGCCGGCGTCGTGCGCGCGCACAAGCAGCTGCGCGAGATGCGCGAGGCGGCGCACCACGCCTTGAAGGTGGCCGCGAAGGAAGCCGGCGAACCGGACGCCGACATCGAGCAGCCGCAGCTGATGAAGCTGCTCATCGGCAGCGAGTTCCTCGTCCGCGACGACGCCGGCACGCCGCGCTTCAAGCTCGTGCTGATCGCGCAGAACCTCAACGGCTACGGCAACCTCAGCCAGTTCATCACCCGGCTGCGCCGCGCCAGCCCCGTGAAGGGCGAGTACACGCTGCACTGGCGCCAGATCGCCCCCGAGACGCTGGTCGACTGCCTGGCGCTGCTGGTGCTGCCGCGCGAGGCCAGCGACGCCGAGCTGGCTTCGCCCGCGCACTGGGCGCTTCGCCACTTCGCCGGCCGGGCCTGGCTGGCCGTAGAGCTGCTGCGCGAGGCCAGCGACGCGCTGTGGCTGCAGCGCCTGCAGGCGCTGTCCGACGACACCGCCCTGCCGCTGGTCGTCACGGGCGACGTGCACTTCCACGTGCGCTCGCGCAAGGCCCTGCAGGACGTGATGACGGCCACGCGGCTGGGGCGCCCCGTGGCCGAATGCGGCTTCGACCTGCAGCCCAATGCCGAGCGGCACCTGCGCAGCCGCTACCGGCTCTCGCGCATCTACCCCGAGGCGCTGATGCAAGAGACCTTGCATGTGGCGGCGCGCTGCACGTTCAGGCTCGACGAGATCAGCTACCAGTACCCCAGCGAAGTGATCCCGCCCGGCCGCACGGCCATGCAGCACCTGCGCGCGCTGACCTACGAGGGCGCGGCCCAGCGCTGGCCCGCCGGGCTGACGGACGCATGGCGAGCCCGCCTCGAGCACGAACTCCAGCTGATCGAAGACCTCCGCTACGAGCACTACTTCCTGACCGTCGCCGACACGGTGAGGTTCGCCCGCAGCCAGGACATCCTCTGCCAGGGCCGCGGCTCGGCGGCCAACAGCGTCGTCTGCTACTGCCTTGAAATCACCTCGGTGAACCCGGAAGAAAGCACGCTGCTGTTCGAGCGCTTCATCAGCCGCGAGAGGAACGAGCCGCCGGACATCGACGTCGATTTCGAGCACGAGCGCCGTGAGTTGGTCATCCAGTACCTCTACGACAAATACGGCCGCGACCGCGCGGCGCTGACCGCCGTCGTGATCTGCTACCGCCCCAAGAGCGCGATCCGCGACGTCGGCAAGGCGCTGGGCTTCAGCGAGGAACAGCTCGACGTGATGAGCAGCGACCACAGCGGTTGGTCCACCCAGGTGCTGCCCGAAGAACATCGCCTGGCATTGCTCCAGAAACTGGGCCTGGCCGACGACGACCCGCGCCTGCAGCAGCTCATCACGCTGGGCCGCCAGCTCAACGGGCTGCCGCGCCACCTGAGCCAGCACGTCGGCGGCTTCGTGCTGACGGAAGGACCGCTGGAACGCCTCGTGCCCATCGAGAACGCGACGATGGAGAACCGCAGCGTCATCGAATGGGACAAGGACGACATCGACGAGCTGAAGATGATGAAGGTCGACGTGCTGGCGCTGGGCATGCTCACCGCCATCAAGCGCTGCTTCGACCTCGTCAACCCCCTGCGGGGCCAGGCCTACGAGCTGGCCACCATCCCGCAGGGCTGCGACAAGACCTACGACATGATCTGCAAGGCCGACACCATCGGCGTCTTCCAGATCGAGTCCCGCGCGCAGATGTCCATGCTGCCGCGCCTGCGGCCGCGCAACTACTACGACCTCGTCATCGAAGTCGCCATCGTGCGGCCCGGCCCCATCGAGGGCGGCATGGTGCACCCGTACCTGAAGAACCGCGCCCTGCCCGAAAACGAGGTTGAGTACCCGAGCGAAGCGCTGAAAGCCGCGCTGTGGCGCACGCGCGGCGTGCCCATCTTCCAGGAGCAGGTCATGCAGGTGGCCATGATCGCGGCCGGCTTCAGCGCGGGCGAGGCCGATCAACTGCGCCGGGCCATGGCCGCCTGGAAGCGCCCCGGCGTGCTGGAGAAGTACTACGACAAAGTCGTCGACGGCATGCGCAAGCGCGGCTACACCGACGACTTCGCCAAGCGCATCTTCGACCAGATCAAGGGCTTCTCCTCCTACGGCTTCCCCGAGTCCCACGCTGCCAGCTTCGCGCTGCTCACCTACGTCAGCTCCTGGCTCAAATGCCACGAACCCGCGGCCTTCCTGTGCGCGCTGCTGAACTCGCAGCCGCTGGGCTTCTACACGCCCAGCCAGCTGGTGCAGGACGCTCGCCGGCACGACGTGGACGTGCGATCCATCGACGTCAACCACAGCGACAAGGACAGCACGCTGGAGCTGCGGCCGGGGCAGCACCAGCCCGCCGTCCGCCTCGGCCTGCGCCTCGTCAGCGGCCTGGGCAACGACGCAGCCGAACGCATCGAAAAAGCCCGCCGCCGTGACGGCGCCTTCGCCCACCCGCAAGACCTGGCCCTGCGCGCCCGCCTCACGCAGCAGGACATGCAGCAACTCGCCGCCGCCGACGCGCTCACCTCACTCGCCGGCCACCGCCGCCAGCAGGTCTGGCAGGCCTCGGCGCTGCATGCCATGCCGGCGCTGCTGCAAGGCAGCCTGCTGCCCGAGGACGACCTCGCCCTGCCCGCCGCCGCCGAGGGCGAGGAGGTGCTGTGGGACTACGCCGCCACCGGCCTGACGCTGCGCCGCCACCCGCTGGCGCTGCTGCGCCCGCGCCTGGCCAAGCAGGGCTTGCTGACGGCGGCCCAGCTCGACAAGCTCAAGAGCGGCCGCCGCGCCCGCGCCTGCGGCATCGTCACCGGCCGGCAGAAGCCGCAAACCGCCAAGGGCACCCTCTTCGTCACGCTGGAAGACGAGACCGGCAACGTGCAGGTCATCGTCTGGCCCAAGGTGTACGAGGAACACCGCAGCACCATCCTCGGCGCGCGGCTGCTGGCCGTGGACGGCGTCTGGCAACGCGGCGATGGCGACGTGCGCCACCTGCTGGCGCAGGGCTTCGAGAACCTCAACCCGCTGCTGGGGAGGTTGCCGACGGAGAGTCGGGATTTCAGGTGAACCAGGGGAACCACTGACGATCATCAAACTTCTGGCTCATCTGGCGAGCTACCCTGTTCCTAATCTGGCGACACAACAGCCACAGCTCAGGGGGATTCATGCTGATCGCGCACAGCCGGAACAGTGCGGGTGACTGGCACCCGCTCGACGAGCATCTCGCCAAGGTGGCACGTCTTGCTGCGGAGTTTTCCGCCACTTGGAACGACCCGTTCTGGGCTCGGCTTGCTGGCGCCTGGCACGACCTCGGCAAGGCCCGTCCGGGGTTCCAACGCCATGTGCAGCAAGACCGTGACGCCCACATCGAAGGTCGCATTCGCAGCAATGACAAGACCCACTCGGCCGCCGGTGCCCTGCACGCCCGGGCCGAGTTCGTGCGCATCATCGGCTCCCCCGCCGCAGCCGCACTGGCCCGGCCTCTGGAATATCTGATCGCCGGGCACCACGCCGGCCTTGCGGATTGGCAGCCCGATACCCACGAAGGCCTGGCAACGCGCCTGGCCCACACCAACGCCCAAGCTGAACATCGCGAGGCCATCCACGCCCTGGCCCAGGCGAACACCACACCAGCCGCTCCCCTCGACGCCACCACACTGATGGCTGAGGCCCGCCGGTGGAGCCAGGACAACAAGAACGGTCTGCCACTCGGTCGTGCGCTCGGCCTGCGCATGCTGTTCTCGGCCCTGGTCGATGCCGACTTCCTGGACACCGAGCGTCATTTCGATGACGGCAAGGCGGCCCGACGCGGCGCCTTCCCCTCCATTGCCGAGTACGCAGCTCGGCTGGGCGCACACCTCGATGCCAAGGCCGCCGAAGTCCAGGCCCAAGGACGTGCCGACGACCCCATCATGCGCGCCCGTGGCGATGTGCTCGCCGCCTGCCGCGCGAAGGCCGAACTGCCGCCCGGCGTCTTCAGCCTCACCGTGCCCACCGGTGGCGGCAAGACCCTGTCCTCGCTCGCCTTCGCCCTCGACCACGCCCGCCAGCACGGCCTGCGCCGCGTGGTCTATGCCATTCCCTACACCAGCATCATCGAGCAGACGGCCAGCGTGTTCGCCGGCATCTTCGGCGCCGAGAACGTGCTGGAGCACCACAGCCAGGCCCAGGAACGCGACGAGCGCGAGACCACCGCCACTCGCCTTGCCGCCGAGAACTGGGACGCGCCCCTCATCGTCACCACCAACGTCCAGCTCTTCGAGTCCCTGTTCGCCGCCCGCACCTCGCAGTGCCGCAAGCTGCACCGCCTGGCCGGCAGCGTCATCGTGCTGGATGAGGCGCAGATGCTGCCTCCGGCTTTCCTGCAACCCATCCTCGATGCGCTCAACGTCCTGCTCGCGCGATTTCGCATCAGCCTCGTGCTGTGTACCGCGACGCAACCCGTGCTGACCGACAGCGGTCACCCGGACATCCGCAAACGTCTTCGCGGCTTGCCCGCAGCGCAGCCCATCATCGACACCCCGGAGCCCCTGTTCGATCGCCTGCGCCGCACCCACATCCACTGGCCGCGCGACCTCTCCACGCCCACCGAACTGCCCGACCTGGCCGAGCGCCTGCAAGCCGAGCGCTGCGCGCTCGCCATCGTCAACACCCGGCAGGACGCCATGGACCTCGCCCGCCTGCTGCCGCGCGAGAGCACCCTGCACCTCAGCGCGGCCATGTGCGGCGCCCACCGCGCCGACGTGCTGGCCGAACTCCGCCATCGCCTCGCGCATCGCGGCGACCAGCCGCTGCACCTCATCGCCACGCAACTCATCGAGGCCGGCGTGGACGTGGACTTCCCCGTCGTCTTCCGCGCACTCGCCGGGCTCGATTCCATTGCCCAGGCCGCCGGCCGCTGCAACCGCGAAGGGCGGCTCGATGCGCCCGGCGCCGTGCACGTCTTCGTGCGCCCCATCCCCAAGCCGCTCGCGCTCTTGCGCAGCGCCGCCGAAACGACGGTCAGCCTGCATGCGGCCGGGCTGCCCGATGCTCTGGCACCCACCGCTTTCGAGCGCTACTTCCAGCTCTTCTACAGCCGCCAGCCGCAGCTCGACGCCAAGGGCATCGTCGGCCTGCTCGAAGACCGTGACACGAAGTTCGAGTTCAGCTTCCGCACGGCGGCAGACAACTTCAAGCTGATCGACGACGCCGGGCAGGAGGCCGTGATCGTTCCCCTGCACGAGGTTCCCGGCATCGGTGGGAGCCACCAGGCGCTGGCCCCATTGATTCAGCAGCTCCAAAGCGGCGCCACCGATCGCTGGCTGCTGCGCAAGCTCCAGCGCTACACGCTCAACGTGCACGCCCACCAGTTCAAGGCCCTCGAGCGCGACCTTGCGCCGCTGCCGGGCGGGGGCTATCTGCTGACCGACGTCACGCGCTATGACCCGCGCTTTGGCTTGCTATCGGGAAGTCACCCGCTCGACGCCATGAGCCTCGTCCAGTAGCGTTGCTCAAGAGGCATTCAAAAAGGTATTCCAGGGAGGAACAATGCCCCAGACATTCACGCTGCTTGCCAGCGGCGACTTCGCCTGCTTCACCCGCCCCGAGATGAAGGTGGAGCGCGTCTCCTACGACGTCATCACCCCTTCTGCGGCGCGTTCGCTCTTCGAAGCCATCCTGTGGAAGCCCGCGGTGCGCTGGCAGGTGCGCCGCATCGAGGTGCTTCGGCCCATCCGCTGGATCAACCTGCGGCGCAACGAGGTGGGCGCAGTGATCTCCACCCGCAACGTGCAGCAGGCCATGACGGCCGGCGCGGGCGACCTGGCGCTCTATGTGGAGGACGAGCGCCAGCAGCGGGCCGGGCTCTTCCTGCGCGACGTGGCCTACCGCCTGCATGCGGAACTGCAGGTGACCAGCAACGAGCCGCGCCAGAAATACGAAGAGATGTTCCTGCGCCGCGCCAGCAAAGGGCAGTGTGTCAACCAGCCCTACCTCGGCTGCCGCGAGTTCGCCGCGGACGTGCGCCTGGTCGAGCCGGGCAGCCCGCAGCCCCCGCCCATTGCGGAGAACAAGGACCTCGGCTGGATGCTGCACGACCTTGACTTTGGCAACCCGGCCTCGCCTCAGCCCCGCTTCTTCCGCGCCGCGATGAAGGCAGGCGTCATCGACGTGCCCGCGTTCGATTCCCAAAAGGTGGCCGCATGATCCTGCACGCCCTGGCCGATCTGTACGAGCGCCGCAGCCACGACCCCGACCCCGCGCGCCGCCTGCCCAAGCCGGGCTGGGAAGACAAGGTCATCCCCTTCGTCGTCGAGCTGCGGCCCGACGGTAGCGCCGTGCAGTTGCGCGACACGCGACGGCAAGAGGGCAAGAAGCGGGTCGGCGCCAGCTTCCTCGTCCCGCAGTCGGTCAAGAAGACCTCGGGCGTCGCGGCCAACCTGCTGTGGGACAGCGCCGAGTACGCGCTCGGCGCCAGCGCCAAGGCCGAAAGCCCAAACCTGGCGAAACAGGCCGCCGCATTCCGGGAACGTGCGGAGGCCCTACTACCTTGGGCCGGGTCTGATGTGGGCCTGAACGCCTTGCTCGCTTTCCTGCGCGCGCCTCATCTCATCCCGTTGCAGGCAGCGCCCCACTGGGCCGAAATGCTCGAAACCAATGCCCAGGTCGCGTTCGAGCTTCAGGGCGATCCAGGCCTGCTCATCTGCGAGCGCCCGGCCGTGGCCGCAGCCATCGATGCACTCCGCGCATCCCAGAGCGCTGGCGAACTGGCTCCCTGCCTCATCTTGCAAGGACAGCAGCTCCCGGCGGCGCGACTGCACACATCGATCAAGGGCGTCTGGGGCGCACAGAGCTCGGGGGCCAACGTCGTGTCCTTCAACCTGGATGCCTTCAACTCCTACGGCAAGACGCAGGGGCTGAACGCGCCGGTCAGCGAGCAGGCCGCGTTCGCCTACACCACCGCCCTCAACGACCTGCTCAAGACCGACTCGCGCAACCGCGTCCAAGTGGGGGATGCCTCCACCGTGTTCTGGGCCGACAGGCCGCATGAATTCGATGGCGAATACACGCTGGCCGACCTTCTGGGCGAGCCCAGGCCCGACAACCCGGACCGAGGACGGGACGCCGTGCGCGCGCTCTACCGCACCGTGCAGGCCGGCCAGCAGCCTGCAGCCGAAGGCAGCACCCGCTTCTTCATCCTGGGCCTTGCACCCAATGCGGCGCGCATCAGCGTGCGCTTCTGGCTGCCCGGCGTGCCCTTCGTCGACCTGGCGCCGCGTCTACTCCAGCACTTCGAGGACATCCGCGTGGCACGACGCTTCGACAACGAGCCCGAGACCCCCTCGCTCTTCAGGCTGCTCACCACCTGCGCCCTGCAAGGCAAGGCCGACAACATCCCGCCCCGCCTGGCCGGTGAATGGATGCGCGCCATCCTCGAAGACCTGCCCCTGCCGGCCGGCTTGCTCAATGCCGCCGTGCAGCGCTGCAAGGCCGAGCAAGACGTGACCTACCTGCGCGCCTGCGTGCTCAAGGCCTGGCTCAACCGCCAGATGCGCAGCCAGCCTCGCCCCAACCTTTCCACGCTTCCGTTCAAGGAGACCCTCGACATGAGCAACGACACACCGGCCTACAAGTGCGGGCGACTGTTCGCCACGTTTGAGCGCATTCAGGGTGAGGCCCAGGGCGATATCAACACCACCATTCGTGATCGCTACTTCGGCGCCGCATCGACCACGCCCGCCAACATCTTTGCGTCACTGCAAAAACTGATGTTTGCCCACCTGCGCAAGCTCACCAAGAAGCGAGCCGAGTACTTCCAAAAGCTGGTCGGCGAGATCGTGGCGCTACCGATGCGAGAGCTGCCTCACCGCCTCACCTTGCCCCAGCAAGCCGAATTCGCCCTCGGCTACTACCACCAGCGCCAAGACTTCTTCACCAAGAAGACCGATACCGACACCACCACTGACCAACCCCAGGGAGATTGAGAACATGAGCACCCCCATCACCGGCCGCCTTGATTTCGTGCTGCTCTTCGACGTGAAGGATGGCAACCCCAATGGCGACCCCGACGCCGGCAACATGCCCCGCATCGATGCCGAGACCGGCCACGGCCTGATGACCGACGTGGCGCTCAAGCGCAAGCTGCGCAACTTCGTGCAGCTCGTCAAAGGCGCGCAGCCGCCCTACGACATCTACATCAAGGAAAAGGCGGTGCTGGAGCAGACCCACCGCAAGGCCTATGAAGCTGTGGGCGCCGAAGCCGAACTGGCCGACGACCCCGACGCCAAGGGCAAGAAGAAGCGCAAGGGCAGTGCCGACAGCGTGGACAAGGCCCGTGCCTGGATCTGCCAGAACTTCTTCGACGTGCGCACCTTCGGCGCTGTCATGTCCACCGGCGTCAACTGCGGTCAGGTCCGCGGCCCCGTGCAGCTGACCTTCGCCCGCTCCGCCGACCCCATCGTCGCCAGCGAGCACAGCATCACCCGCATGGCCGTGGCCACCGAGGCCGAGGCCGAGAAGCAAGGCGGCGACAACCGCACCATGGGCCGCAAGCACACCGTGCCCTACGGCCTCTATCGCTCGCACGGCTTCGTGTCCGCCTTCCTCGCCAAGCAGACCGGCTTCAGCGCCGAAGACCTGGAACTGCTGATGCAAGGCCTGGAGCAGATGTTCGAGCACGACCGCTCGGCCGCCCGCGGCGAGATGGCCACCCGCGGACTGTTCGTCTTCCAGCACGAGAGCGAGCTCGGCAACGCCCACTCGCACAGCCTGTTCGATCGCATCAGCATCAAGCTCAAGGACGGCGTCGCCGCGCCGCGCAGCTTTGCGGACTATGAAGTCAGCGTCGACGAGGCCGGCCTGCCCAGTGGCGTCAAGCTGCTGCGCCGCATCGGCTGAACGGCAGGGATGGGCCATGCAAGACATTGACCCCATCCCGTTGTCCGCCCTCCAGCACTGGGCCTACTGCCCGCGGCAATGCGCCCTCATCCACCTGGAGCAGGCCTTCGACGACAACCTGCACACGCTGCGCGGCAACGCACTGCACGCCCGGGTGGACCAGCCCGGCGTGCTCAGCGAACGCGGCGCGCGGGTCGAGCGCGCGTTGCCGCTCTGGCACGACGCGCTGGGCCTCATCGGCAAGGCGGACGCAGTGGAGTTCGAGCCGGACGGCACGCCCTACCCCGTCGAGTACAAGCAGGGGTCGCGCAACAAGGCCGCCGAAATCGCTGCCTGCGACGAGCTGCAGCTGGCCGCGCAGGCGCTGTGCCTGGAAGCCATGACCGGGCGCAAGGTGCCCGAAGCCGCGCTGTTCTACGCCAGCTCCAAACGCCGCCGCGTCGTGGCCATCGACGCTGCACTGCGGCAACGCGTGGCCGAAGCCAGCGCTGCGGTGCATGCGCTGCTGGACAGCGGGCAGCTGCCACCTCCCTTGACCGGCAGCCTCGCTGCGCAGCGCTGCAAGAACTGCTCGCTGCACGACCGCTGCCAACCCGAGACGGCGCAACCAGGCGGCGCACCCGCCATTCAAGCGCTGTTCGATCCCGATGCCGACCTCGGCGTCATGCCCTGACTGCCGAGGTGCGCATGCAGCTGCTCAATACCCTCTACCTCACCACGCCGGAAACCTACCTGCGCGTGGAGAACCAGACGCTCGCCATCGAACAGAACCGCGAACTCAAGCTCCGCGTGCCGCTGCATCACCTGCATGCCGTGGTGTGCTTCGGCCACATCCAGGTCTCGACCCCGCTGATGCACACGCTCGCCCAGCAAGGCGTCGCACTGGTGCTGCTGGACGACCACGGCCGCTTCCAGGCTCGGCTTGAGGGCGCCACCGCCGGCAACGTGCTGCTGCGCCGCGCACAACACCAGTTCAGCCTGGACGCCGGCCGCACGCTCGCGCTGGCGCGCTGCTTCGTCGCCGGCAAGGTGCGCAACGCCCGCAGCCTGCTGCTGCGCGGCGCGCGGGAAGCCAAGTCCGAGGCAGACGGCGCGCGACTCACCCGCCTCGCCCAGAACCTGGCAGCCAGCCTTCGCGCGTTGCCTGGGTGCGAAACGCTGGATGCACTGCGCGGTGTGGAAGGCGAAGCCGCGCGCGAGCACTTCATGGGCCTTAGCCTGCTCGTGCGCCCCGAGGCGCGTGAGCACTTCCACCTGCAAGACGGCCGCAGTCGCCGGCCGCCGCGCGACCGCCTCAATGCGCTGCTCTCTTTCCTGTACAGCCTCTGGATGAACGACTGCCGCAGCGCGCTGGAGGCGGTGGGGCTGGACCCTCAAGTCGGCTTCCTGCATGCGCTGCGCCCGGGACGAGCGGCGCTGGCGCTGGACTTGATGGAAGAGTTCCGCCCGGTGGCCGACCGCCTGGCGCTCACCCTCATCAACCGCCAGCAACTGCGCGCCGCCGACTTCATCGAACGCGAGGGCGGCGCGGTCACCCTCAAACCCGACGCGCGCAAGGCCGTGCTCGTTGCGTTCCAGGAACGCAAGCAGGAGACGTTGCAGCACCCCTTGCTCGCACAGCCCATGGCGCTCGGCCTCGTGCCGCTCGTGCAGGCTCGGCTGCTCGCACGCGCGGTGCGCGGCGAAACGGACGCCGAGGGCCGGCCGGCAAGCTACCTGCCCTTCCTTATCCGGTGAAAGCGCCATGCTGGTGATCGTCTGCTACGACGTGAACACGGAAACACGCGAAGGCCGGCGCCGGCTGCGCCGTGTGGCCAAGCTCTGCGAAGCCACTGGCCAGAGGGTGCAGAAATCGGTTTTCGAATGCCAGATCGACCTCGCCCAGTTGGAAACGCTGGAGCGCAAGCTGCGCGCCGAAATCGAGGAGACGCAGGATTGCCTGCGCATCTACCGCCTCCCCGACACGCGCGGCGCGGAAGTTCGCGAGTACGGCCACTTCAAGGCGGTCGACTTTGAAGGGCCCCTGGTGTTGTGAGCGCCTCCCGCGCGAACCTGCAGCGCCGCGGTCCTCACCGTGAGGATCGCGCGGCGCGAAAAGCCAGTGATGACAGGCACCTGCGAGCTCAGGCGGCCATCACGCCACGTTGCAACCAGTCAGCGAGTCCATGGTTCGCGGACAACGGCAGAATTCGCCAGTTCCGCTCAGGCTTTGCCAGCGGGGGGCACCGCCCGCCTTCACCGGCGGGCGTGGGTTGAAACTACTTAAACGCTGCTCAACGCTCACGCAACGCGGAGCACCGCCCGCCTTCACCGGCGGGCGTGGGTTGAAACCTTGCTGGCGGCATTGCGGTGCTGGCAAAGCGCTGCACCGCCCGCCTTCACCGGCGGGCGTGGGTTGAAACTTGCCGGGCTTGCGGCCGGTCTGCTGCTCGACCTGCACCGCCCGCCTTCACCGGCGGGCGTGGGTTGAAACGTCGTCGTGCACATGCTCACGCGCGCCGAGCGCGGCACCGCCCGCCTTCACCGGCGGGCGTGGGTTGAAACCTGCACCCTGACACGCAAGCCTTGGTGTGGGCTGGCACCGCCCGCCTTCACCGGCGGGCGTGGGTTGAAACATGGCACCAGTTGTTGCCATTGGCCACCTTGGCGCGCACCGCCCGCCTTCACCGGCGGGCGTGGGTTGAAACTTTGCCGGCAGCGCGCCCGTCGCCGAGGGTGTGGGCACCGCCCGCCTTCACCGGCGGGCGTGGGTTGAAACTTCCAGCTCGGCGATGTAGCTGGCGAGTGCGCGGGCACCGCCCGCCTTCACCGGCGGGCGTGGGTTGAAACACGCAGCACCTGCGGGCGGAAGGCGCGGCCCGTGAGCACCGCCCGCCTTCACCGGCGGGCGTGGGTTGAAACGGGTCAGGCGGTCGGCGGGATGGGGGGATCGATGGCACCGCCCGCCTTCACCGGCGGGCGTGGGTTGAAACTGCATCCACCCCGTGAGTGCACTGGTGATCGGCGCACCGCCCGCCTTCACCGGCGGGCGTGGGTTGAAACCGGCGGTTCGGCTGGCGTCAACCTGGGCCAGTTGCACCGCCCGCCTTCACCGGCGGGCGTGGGTTGAAACGACAAGATCGCCGAGCAAAGCCTCTCCACCCGCGCACCGCCCGCCTTCACCGGCGGGCGTGGGTTGAAACTGCGTGCTCGTCACCGGAGCGCGGAATGCAATGGGCACCGCCCGCCTTCACCGGCGGGCGTGGGTTGAAACTATGTGACCGGTGCCGGTGTGTCCGGCAACACAACGCACCGCCCGCCTTCACCGGCGGGCGTGGGTTGAAACCTTGCCCGCGTGGCGCGCCCCGATGCCCCGGCCCGCACCGCCCGCCTTCACCGGCGGGCGTGGGTTGAAACACGATGGTGCGGAATGGTGCGCCGGCGATGACGTTGCACCGCCCGCCTTCACCGGCGGGCGTGGGTTGAAACCTCTCCAACGAGGGCATGCCCCTGCCGCTCGACAGCACCGCCCGCCTTCACCGGCGGGCGTGGGTTGAAACGACGCTGGCTTTGCCGAAGGGCTGGGCAACTTGCGCACCGCCCGCCTTCACCGGCGGGCGTGGGTTGAAACGAGATCGCCGACCGCAAGGCGCGCGGCGAGTGGAGCACCGCCCGCCTTCACCGGCGGGCGTGGGTTGAAACTTCTGCCACCTCACCGACGCGCACAAGGTCACTGGCACCGCCCGCCTTCACCGGCGGGCGTGGGTTGAAACGTCAGGCGGTCGGTCATGGTGGGCTCATCGGGTTGCACCGCCCGCCTTCACCGGCGGGCGTGGGTTGAAACGGCTGGGGGCTCGGGTCTGCGCGCAGCACCGCCGCACCGCCCGCCTTCACCGGCGGGCGTGGGTTGAAACCGCTTAAACGCGTCGACGGCGGCGTCGAACGACGCACCGCCCGCCTTCACCGGCGGGCGTGGGTTGAAACACCTCACGCCTGGTGCTCATGCGCCCCAAGGCCGGCACCGCCCGCCTTCACCGGCGGGCGTGGGTTGAAACATGTGTTCTCCGAGGTGAAGAGGGAGTGCAGACGGCACCGCCCGCCTTCACCGGCGGGCGTGGGTTGAAACAGCGAGTACTCCACGTCGCTGTCGAGGTACTTGTGCACCGCCCGCCTTCACCGGCGGGCGTGGGTTGAAACCAGCGCCACCATGTGCGCGTAGGTCGGCGCAGCGCACCGCCCGCCTTCACCGGCGGGCGTGGGTTGAAACGTCAGCCAGGCTGTGGGCATGGCCCATCGCGCGGCACCGCCCGCCTTCACCGGCGGGCGTGGGTTGAAACTCGACCACGCCGATCTGCTGGCGCGTGTCGTGGTGCACCGCCCGCCTTCACCGGCGGGCGTGGGTTGAAACAGCAGTGCCGCCAGTTGCTCGCGGCCGCCGACGGAGCACCGCCCGCCTTCACCGGCGGGCGTGGGTTGAAACCGCCCGCAGACGGTCCGCGCCGAGCTGGCCGACTGGCACCGCCCGCCTTCACCGGCGGGCGTGGGTTGAAACGAGCTGGCCTCGCACAGCGCCCGGAGACGCCAGTGCACCGCCCGCCTTCACCGGCGGGCGTGGGTTGAAACTCGACAATGTGTCGGCCGGCCTGCCGGCAGATGCGGCACCGCCCGCCTTCACCGGCGGGCGTGGGTTGAAACTGGGCGAACCCGAGCGCCTGTTCGCTGAGCGCGTGCACCGCCCGCCTTCACCGGCGGGCGTGGGTTGAAACGCTTCAACACCGACGGCACGGTGTCGACGCGCGACCGCACCGCCCGCCTTCACCGGCGGGCGTGGGTTGAAACACCGACGGCCTCACCATCCCGCCCGCGGGCAGCCTGCACCGCCCGCCTTCACCGGCGGGCGTGGGTTGAAACATCGTCGCCAATGAGCCGCGCTCTGCGACCGTTGCACCGCCCGCCTTCACCGGCGGGCGTGGGTTGAAACCGCGTCGCCTACGTCGAAACCGGCAAAGGCTCCGCACCGCCCGCCTTCACCGGCGGGCGTGGGTTGAAACCTTCGTAGGCCACGGCTTGACCAGGCTTGAAGTGGCACCGCCCGCCTTCACCGGCGGGCGTGGGTTGAAACGTCCTCACGACCGGAAACCGGGCAAATCCGGCAAGCACCGCCCGCCTTCACCGGCGGGCGTGGGTTGAAACAAGACCATGATCCTCCGCCCGGTCATCAAGGCGGTGCACCGCCCGCCTTCACCGGCGGGCGTGGGTTGAAACACCGACATCTCGCGCTGGCGCGCGCCGTCCCGGTGCACCGCCCGCCTTCACCGGCGGGCGTGGGTTGAAACAAGCTCAACACCGGCACCGGGACGGGATCAGTGACGCACCGCCCGCCTTCACCGGCGGGCGTGGGTTGAAACCTCGATGATCGCCACGAGCGGCGCAATGCTCGAGGGGCACCGCCCGCCTTCACCGGCGGGCGTGGGTTGAAACTGCGGGATGCCTTCGTTGGCCTTCAGGATCGCCGGCACCGCCCGCCTTCACCGGCGGGCGTGGGTTGAAACAGCACGTACCGCCCGGGCTGCTTCTCCCACACGATGCACCGCCCGCCTTCACCGGCGGGCGTGGGTTGAAACTTCGTCATGAACCCGAACCGCAAGAACGCCGCAGGGCACCGCCCGCCTTCACCGGCGGGCGTGGGTTGAAACGATGCGGACCACCCGGAGGCGGGCGACCTGTTCGCGCACCGCCCGCCTTCACCGGCGGGCGTGGGTTGAAACTGCCGCTTGGACTCGGCGGCCTCGCGGTACTGCGCACCGCCCGCCTTCACCGGCGGGCGTGGGTTGAAACCACAACAAGCTGGGGCGGCTTTAAGCCTGTGCCTGTGGGCGCACCGCCCGCCTTCACCGGCGGGCGTGGGTTGAAACCGCATCTGGTCGCTGAAGCGCATGCCATCCAGGCTGCACCGCCCGCCTTCACCGGCGGGCGTGGGTTGAAACAGCAGGGGGACGCCCTCCATGAAGTCCCCGACGCTGCACCGCCCGCCTTCACCGGCGGGCGTGGGTTGAAACCGAAGTTGGCGGCGTTCACGTTGGTCATGCCCGGCACCGCCCGCCTTCACCGGCGGGCGTGGGTTGAAACAAACTCGCGCCGGATGAAGGGCAGGCCGAGTTCGAGCACCGCCCGCCTTCACCGGCGGGCGTGGGTTGAAACGGCTGAAAGTCCAGTTGCCGGTGTCATCGGCGGCGCACCGCCCGCCTTCACCGGCGGGCGTGGGTTGAAACTGTGGAGCGCCGCGGACTACACCGGCGCGTCGCCGCACCGCCCGCCTTCACCGGCGGGCGTGGGTTGAAACACCAACAACGCCGCGGAAACCGCTGAAGCCACTGCACCGCCCGCCTTCACCGGCGGGCGTGGGTTGAAACCACTCCGACAAGACCGGTACCGACCGCACGCCCAGCACCGCCCGCCTTCACCGGCGGGCGTGGGTTGAAACAGCACGGCACTGCCTCTCCGCGCTCCGTAGGCGCGCACCGCCCGCCTTCACCGGCGGGCGTGGGTTGAAACCCTTTGTTGCCCAGGCGCTCGGCACCACCGTCGAAGCACCGCCCGCCTTCACCGGCGGGCGTGGGTTGAAACGCCGATGCGCTGGTGCGTGACGGCGGACTCGACGGCACCGCCCGCCTTCACCGGCGGGCGTGGGTTGAAACAGCAACGTCTGGGCGCCTTGCCGATGCAGCATCGCACCGCCCGCCTTCACCGGCGGGCGTGGGTTGAAACTTTCCGCCACTGTCGTCAGGCGCTGCGCCCATCGTGCACCGCCCGCCTTCACCGGCGGGCGTGGGTTGAAACAAGCTGGGCCTCTACCGTGGCCTGAATTTCGACGCACCGCCCGCCTTCACCGGCGGGCGTGGGTTGAAACAACCTGTGGGTGGACCGCGGAATGGGGCGCCCAGCGCACCGCCCGCCTTCACCGGCGGGCGTGGGTTGAAACAGGCCGTAGCTGCTCTGCCGCCACGCCGGGCTCACCGCACCGCCCGCCTTCACCGGCGGGCGTGGGTTGAAACAGCTGTCGCTGAAGCCGTCGCTCACCAGCGACTCGCACCGCCCGCCTTCACCGGCGGGCGTGGGTTGAAACTCGATCAACAGGCCGATCGCGCCCGCGATGGCCGCACCGCCCGCCTTCACCGGCGGGCGTGGGTTGAAACTTCACCAACTACTCGTTCGATGCAGTGCACCTGGCACCGCCCGCCTTCACCGGCGGGCGTGGGTTGAAACAGTTCCGATTCGCTCACACGAACTGTATCCGTCGGCACCGCCCGCCTTCACCGGCGGGCGTGGGTTGAAACCTGCTGTCGCGCTGGGACATCGCGCGCGACAAGCCCATGCACCGCCCGCCTTCACCGGCGGGCGTGGGTTGAAACACACAGCAGATCGCGCGCGGCGTCCAAGAGTTCGCACCGCCCGCCTTCACCGGCGGGCGTGGGTTGAAACCGGCCGTCCCTCGGCCGCATCGCCTCGCTGGGGACGCACCGCTCGCCTTCACCGGCGGGCGTGGGTTGAAACCCGCCTCGTCGGCTTTCTTGGCGGC
>NZ_LMFP01000003.1:1113700-1441870 GCF_001426885.1 Pelomonas sp. Root1444
CCGCCTTCACCGGCGGGCGTGGGTTGAAACGTCCCAGGTCCAGCCGGTGAAGTCGATCGCCTCGGCACCGCCCGCCTTCACCGGCGGGCGTGGGTTGAAACATGCGCAAGGTGCAGGAGGCCTGCCCACTGAGCGGCACCGCCCGCCTTCACGGGCGGGCGTGGGTTGAAACCGTAGGGCGCGACGTCAGGGAAGACGCGCGGGCAGCACCGCCCGCCTTCACCGGCGGGCGTGGGTTGAAACATCGGTCATGCCGGCGTCGCGGGCGAACTTGAACGCACCGCCCGCCTTCGCCGGCGGGCGTGGGTTGAAACATGACGATGGTGCGGCGGCCCGTCATCAACGCACGCGATTGGCTCACGATGCCAATAAGCCATGCCCGACGATTGCCGGGCGGCAGTGCCCGTCTCAGAACGCGCTGTCCGCAGCGCGGCGAAGGTCTGCTGCCATGCTTGGCATGGAGGACTCCATCTCGTGCGCCAGGTGGCGCAAAGCAATCGCCTCGCGGAGCAGGCGACGCCGCTCGCCCCGGGCCGCGTGCGCGCGCTGGAACGCCTGCACCGCGTCTGTCGCACGGCCGATCCAGAACGCCAGGCGCGGGGTGAGAGGCTGAACAGGGACGAGCACTTCGACGTAGGTGGACATGATGGTTCTCCAAACTTTTACTGCCGGGCCTCCGATGGAGACCGATTCATGCAGCGGGATGCATGTTGCACCCAGGGTTAACCCTTTGTTGTGACGCAGATCAACCGGACGACATGGGAGGCCCGCAAGCCCATCGGCGTGACGAAGGTCGCCGTGGTCGGCCACCACGGTTGACTGGACGCCCGAGCCGTCCTGAGCGGTCGGGAATTCACACCCCTTCGCGCGCAAACCGATGCATCGGTGTAAGTTGTGGCGCCCGCCCGACGACCGATCCTTATCCCACTCCCGTGCCATCCCATGCTGATCAAGACGCCCGCCCCCCACGAGCCGCACCCGAGCGAAATCACGCCTCACCGTGCCTACCTCAACCGCCGCACCACGCTGGCCGCCCTGGGGCTCGCGGCGGCCTCGCCGCTGGCGCTGGCCCAACCGACGGCCGCGGGCGGCGGCAAGCTGGCCAAGCTGCCGGGTGCGCGCAGCGCCGTCGCCGGCGCGATGGTGCTGGACAAGCCCACGAGCTACGCCGACGCGACCTCGTACAACAACTTCTACGAGTTCGGCACCGACAAGGCCGACCCGGCCCAGCTTGCGCACACGCTGAAGCCCCGCCCGTGGACAGTGGCCGTCGAGGGCGAGTGCGCCAAGCCGGGCAACTACGACATCGACGCGCTCATGAAGCTGGCTGCCATGGAGGAGCGCATCTACCGGCTGCGCTGCGTGGAGGGCTGGAGCATGGTCATCCCCTGGGTCGGGTATTCGCTGTCCGAACTGATCAAGCGAGCGGAGCCCACGGGCAAGGCCAAGTTCGTCGAGTTCACGACGCTGGCCGACCGCGCGCAGATGCCCGGGCTGCGCTCCGGCGTGCTGGACTGGCCGTATGTGGAGGCGCTGCGCATGGACGAGGCCATGCACCCGCTGGCGCTGCTGACCTTCGGCATGTACGGCGAGGTGCTGCCCAACCAGAACGGCGCACCGGTGCGCGTGGTGCTGCCCTGGAAGTACGGCTTCAAGTCGGCCAAGAGCATCGTCAGGATCCGCTTCGTCGAGAAGCAGCCGCGCAGCAGCTGGGAGCAGAGCGCGCCGCAGGAGTACGGCTTCTATTCCAACGTGAACCCGAACGTGGCGCACCCGCGCTGGAGCCAGGCCAGCGAGCGCCGCATCGGCGAGGACGGCCTGTTCGCCAAGAAGCGGCCGACGCTGATGTTCAACGGCTACGAGGCGCAGGTGGGCCAGCTCTACGCCGGGATGGACCTGCGCAAGTTCTTCTGATCGATGAAGCATGACCTGACGACGGCGCCGCAGGACCAGCGCCGGGCGGCCCCGAGTTCGGCCGCTGCGCCGGGTGGGCGGACGGTGCGGCGTATCGTCCAGCCGGCACTGATGCATCGCGCCGCGAAGCCGCTGCTGTTCTTGGCGTGCCTCGCGCCGCTGGCCTGGCTGGTCTATGCGGCCGCGGCGAATCGGCTCGGCGCGAACCCGGCGGAGGCGTTGATCCGCGGCCTGGGTGACTGGACGCTGCGCGGCCTGTGGCTGACGCTGGCCATCACGCCGCTGCGCGAGCTGACGGGCCTGGCGGCGCTGGCGCGCTTTCGGCGCATGCTAGGCGTGTTCACGTTCTGCTATGCCAGCGTGCATCTGCTGGCCTACGGCTGGCTGGACATGGGGCTGGACCCGGCCGAGATCGCCGCCGACATCGCCAAGCGGCCCTTCATCCTGATGGGCTTCACGGCCTGGGCACTGATGCTGCCGCTGGCCGCAACCAGCTTCAACAAGGCCATCAAGGCCGTCGGCGCCAAGCGCTGGCAGGCGCTGCACAAGGCGGTCTATGCGGTGGCCGTCGTCGCGCTGCTGCACTTCATCTGGATGCGCGCCGGCAAGAACAACTTCGCCGAACCGGCCGTGTACGGCGTGATCCTCGCCGCGCTGCTGGGGTGGCGGCTCTTCAAACGGCTGGGCAGAAAACAAACCCGGCTGGGATAATTCGCGGCTTTGCTCCCGCCGCACCCATGCCCAGCCCTCTTGTCCTCGACGTAGCCATCCTCGGCGGCGGCCCCGCCGGCTGCAGCGCTGCGTCCTGGCTGGGGCAGATGGGCATGACGTCGCTGCTGGTGGAGCGCGAGACCCGGCTGTGCGCCGCTTTGGCCGGGCTCAACTTCGCGCAGGACTGGGTGCTGGGCGAACCCGCCGCGCACCTGGCCGCCTTGGGCCAGCACTACGCCGCCCAGGCCCAGGCCACGCCGGGCCTGACGCTGCGCCTGGGCACGCGGGCCGAATCGGCCCGCCACACGCCCGAGGGCTGGGCGCTGCAGCTGGCCACCGGCGAGCATGTGCAGGCCCGCGCGCTGCTCATCGCCACCGGCCTGCGCCTGCTGCGCCCGGCGCGCTACTTCGCCGTGCCGCACGAGCGCGTGCTGGACGCCTCGCAGCTGACCGCCCGCCGCGAATCCCTGCCCCCCGGCCGCGTGCTGCTGCTGGGCGCCGGCGACAACGCGGCCGAGAACGCCATTTTCCTCGCCGAGCGCGGCCATGACGTGACGCTGTGGTCGCGCGGCAGCTGGCGCGCGCAGATCCACCTGGCCCAGCGCGCCGAGGCGCACCCGCGCATCACGCTGCGGCTGGCCACGCAGCTGCCCGAGGCGCTGCTGCCGGACGACAGCGGCGTCACGGTCGGCGCCGAGCGCTTCGATGTCGTCGCCGCGCTGCTGGGCTTCGAGCCCGAGCCCTCGGCCTTCGCGCTGCTGGACGAGGCCTCGCGCCAGCGCGCCTTCGTGGCCGGCGATGCCAGCCGCCGCTGGCACCCCTGCGTGCAGACGGCGCTGGCCGACGGCGTGCAGGCGGCCAAGCAGATCGAACTGGCGCTGCGCCCACAGGTGGCTGCGGCGCCGCAGCGCTACAACAACCGCCAGGTCATCCATCTGCAGGGCCTGCGCTTTCGCGCCAACCTGGGCGTGCTCGACTTCGAGCGCACCGGGCCGCAGCCCATCCAGGTCGATGCCGAGGTCAACCTCGGCGCGATGCCGGTCGTCGCCCGCGACGCCGACATCGGCCACGTGCTGGACTACCGCCGCGTGCGCACGGCCATCATCGACGAGTGCACCTCCGAGCACACCGACCTCGTCGAAGCCCTGCTCGGCAAGCTCTGCAACCGCCTGATGAGCCTGCCCGGCGTCGTCGGCGTGCGGCTGAAGCTGACCAAGCTCGAAATCTTTCCCGACTGCGAAGTCGCAATCAGCACTGAACTGGGTGCATGGTGAACAACATGTCTGAACTTGATTTGCCCCCACGCTCGCATGGCGAGCTGCCCCCCGAAGGGGCTGCCAGCGGTTTCGGGCGGCCGGGCACCGCTGACGTTTTGGATTTCGCCGACCAAGCCGCCGCCGACAAGAAGGCCGCGCACGAGATCAACAAGCTGTCCAAGCGCCTGCACCGCCAGGTGGGCCAGGCCATCACCGACTTCAACATGATCGAAGACGGCGACAAGGTCATGGTGTGCCTGTCGGGCGGTAAGGACAGCTACGCGATGCTGGACATCCTGCTGAACCTGCAGCAGCGCGCGCCGATCAAGTTCAGCCTGGTCGCCGTCAACCTCGACCAGAAGCAGCCCGGCTTCCCCGCGGAGGTGCTGCCCAACTACCTGCGCTCGCGCGGCGTGGACTTCCACATCGAGACCCAGGACACCTACGCCATCGTCAAGCGCCTCATCCCCGAGGGCAAGACGACTTGCAGCCTGTGCTCGCGCCTGCGCCGCGGCATCCTGTACCGCGTGGCCGGCGAGCTGGGCGCGACCAAGATCGCGCTGGGCCACCACCGCGACGACATGGTCACGACGCTGTTCCTGAACATGTTCTTCGGCAGCCGCCTGAAGGGCATGCCGCCCAAGCTCGTCAGCGACGACGGCCGCAACGTCGTCATCCGACCGCTGGCCTACGTGAAGGAGCCCGACCTCGTGCGCTGGGCCGAGCACCGCGAGTTCCCGATCATCCCGTGCAACCTCTGCGGCAGCCAGGAGAACCTGCAGCGCGTGCAGGTCAAGGCCATGATCAACGAGTGGGAGAAGCGCTACCCGGGCCGCATCGACAACATCTTCACGGCCATGGGCAACATCGTGACCTCGCACATGATGGACAAGAAGCTCTACCCCTTCGAGACGGCCCGCGCCACGGGCGTGCCGGAAGCGGGCGGCGACATCGCCTTCGACGACGATGAAGGCTGCGCGACACCTTCGCCAGCGGCGGTCATCACGCTTCAACGCTAGCGAGAGACGCTTTTGCCTTGCCTTTACACGCAGGCAAACTGGGCGGTTCAAAATCCCAACATCGCCACGATGGAGGTGCTTCATGAACCGCCGCCTGATCCTCACTGTCCTTGCCGCCGCTTCGGTCGCCGCCATCACCGGCTGCGCCGGCCCGTACACGGTCTCCGCTGACGTATCCAGTTATGGCAACTGGCCGGCCGACCGCAAGCCAGGCACCTATGCCTTCGACCGCCTGCCCTCGCAGCAGCAGAGCGAGGAGGCCACCAAGCGCCAGGCCACGCTGGAAGACGCCGCCCGCGGCGCGCTGGAGCGGGCCGGCTTCAAGCCCGCGGCCGACGCGAAGAGCGCCGACGTCCTGGTGACGCTGGGCGCCCGCGTCACCGCGTACGACCCGGTGCCCTGGGACGACCCGCTGTGGTGGCGCTGGCGCGGCCGGCTGCTGTCGCCGCGCTACGGCTACGGCGGCTGGGGGAGCTGGGGCTGGCGCCAGGACCCCTTCTTCGACCGCCGCTACGACCGCGCCGTGGCCCTGCTGCTGCGCGACCGCGCCACCGGCGAGGCCTTGTTCGAGACGCATGCCAGCAACGAGGGCATGACCATGGGCAGCGAGGCGCTGCTGACGCCGCTGTTCGACGCCGCGCTGGCCGAGTTCCCCAAGGTCAACCCGAAATCGCATCGGGTGTCGGTGCAAGCCGTCCGTTAAAGGGCTCGCTGCCCTGCCTGCCCATAATCGCGGCTTCGCAAAAACGTAGTCGCAAGGCAGGCATGGCGCTGAACATCGTGATCATGGCGGCGGGCAAGGGCACCCGCATGAAGTCCGCAACGCCCAAGGTGTTGCACAAGCTCGCGGGGCGCTCGCTGCTGGCGCATGTGCTCAAGAGCGGTGAACCGCTGGCGGCGGACGCGCGCATCGTCATCACCGGCCATGGCGCCGAGCAGGTGGAAGCGGCGGTGAAGGCCGACGGCATCAGCTTCGTGCGCCAGATGCCCCAGCTCGGCACCGGCCACGCCATCCAGCAGGTCGTGCCGGCCCTGGTGGGCGAAGGCACCACGCTGATCCTCAACGGCGACGTGCCGCTCATCGAGACGGCCACCGCCAAGGCGCTCATCGATGCCTGTGCCGGGCATGCGCTGGTGCTGCTGACCGTCGACCTCGCCGACCCGACCGGCTACGGCCGCATCGTCCGCGACAAGGACGATGGCGGCGTGCTGGCCATCGTCGAGCACAAGGATGCGACGCCGGAGCAGCGCCTCATCCACGAGGGCTACAGCGGCATGATGGCCGCGCCCACGGTGGCGCTCAAGCGCTGGGTCGGCCAGCTGACCAACAACAACGCCCAGGGCGAGTACTACCTGACCGACATCGTCGCGATGGCCGTGGCCGAGGGCCTGCCGGTGCTGGGCATCAAGGCCCACAGCGAGACCGAGGTGCTGGGCGTCAACGACCCCGTGCAGCTCGCACAGCTGGAGCGCGCCTTCCAGGCCCAGCAGGCCGAAAGCCTGATGCACGCCGGCGTGCGGCTGGCCGACCCGGCCCGCTTCGACCTGCGCGGCACGCTGACGCACGGGCAGGATGTCGAGATCGACGTGAACTGCGTGTTCGAGGGCCATGTGGCGCTGGGCGACGGCGTGCGCATCGGCGCCAACTGCGTGATCCGCAACGCCACCATCGCCGCGGGCGCGCGCATCCACGAGTTCACCCACATCGACGGCGAGGCGGCGGGCGCGAGCGTCGGCGAGGGCGCGCTGATCGGGCCGTTCGCCCGCCTGCGCCCGGGCGCGCAGCTGGGCGCCGAGGTGCACATCGGCAACTTCGTCGAGGTGAAGAACTCGACGCTGGCCAAGGGCGCCAAGGCCAACCACCTGGCCTACCTCGGCGACGCCACGGTGGGCGAGCGTGTCAACTACGGCGCCGGCTCCATCACGGCCAACTACGACGGCGCCAACAAGCACCGCACGACCATCGGCGACGACGTGCACGTGGGCTCCAACTGCGTGCTGGTCGCGCCGGTCACGCTGGGCGCGGGTGCCACCATCGGCGGCGGCTCCACCATCACCAAGGATGTGACGCCAGGTGACCTGGCCGTGGCGCGCGGCAAACAGGTTGCATTGAGCGGCTGGACCCGCCCGACCAAGAAGCGTTGAATAGAAGCACTGCCGTGACTTTGTTCCGGCGATTGCTTCACGCCGCCCGGGGTCGGGGGGCACCTGCGCAACCGACCCGCCGTTAGGATGACCCCATGGCCGAACACCTCGACTTTGCTGCGTTCTCGCTCGACGATGCCGTGCCGGCGGACCTCGGGGCCCATGAGGCCATCGAAGCCCGGCAGCAGCAAGACGCCCGCAGCCGCGCGCTGGAACTGAAGGCGCAGGCCTGCGACAACGCCGCCGACGCCTGCTGGTACCTCGCCCGCAGCCTGGGCGCGGCCCGCGACCTGCCGCAGGGCGGCGACGCCAGCCTGGAGCTGCTGTTCCAGCTGATCGGCGCCCTTGCCGACCTGCCCGCCGAGATCGCCGCGGCGCCGCTGCCGGACGTGGTCGGCGGCCGCGACGACGGCATCACCGAACTCTGCCTGCAGCTGGAAGCCGCTCGTGAAGTGACGGAAGAGGCGTTGATCGACGCCGACCTGGCGCCGGCCCGCACGCAGCTCTGCCACTGAGCCGCCAACGCACAAAGACAAAGGCGCCCGATGGGCGCCTTTGCTTTTGGGGAGTGCCTGATCAGGATCAACCGCCGCTGGTCGGTGTCACGCCACCCACCGTGGCCACCGGGGGCACCGTCAACCGGTTGTCGACCGCCTTGACGCCGCTCGTCGCGGCGGCAACGACCGTGGCGCGTTCGCGGGTGGAGGCGTCCGGCGCCTGGCCTTCCAGCTTGACGACGCCGTGGTCGGTGCTGACGGCGATGGGCACGGCGGCCAGCGTGGAGTCGGCAGCCAGCGCGGTGCGGACATTGACGGTGATGCTGCTGTCCTCCGGAGCCGCAACGGGCGGCTGCGGCTGCGGCGCGGCCTGGGCCACGGGCGGCACGGTCTCAGGCGGCACCGCGGCCGGCGGCGTCTGAGGGATCGGAGCCGGAGCCGGGGTCGCGGCCACCACCGGCGGCGCGGCCTGCACGGGCGGCGTCACGGCAGGCGTGACCGGGGCCAGCGGCTGCAGCGCCGACTCACGCACGGGCGGCGGGGAGGCCTGAGCCAGCGTCCTGGGCGTCGTGGCGGGGTCCCCACGCACCACCGGTAACGGCGGCGTGGGCGCCTCGGCCACCTTGGTCGGCGTCGCGGCGGCCTTGGGCTCCACGGCGGGCGCAGGCGCCGCCGGCGTCTCGGCAGGTTGCGCTTCCGGCGCTGGTGTCACGGGGCCGGCACTCGGCGGCTGGGACTGCAGCAGCGTGTCCTCAGGCGACGGTGTGGCCTGGCTGAGCACGGCGGCAGGCGGTGCGCTGGGCTCGCTGGGCGACATGGTGCGCGACATCGTCACGGCCAGGCCGATCAACGCCGCGCCAACGCCGGCACCGATGAGCCAGGGGTTGACGCCCGAGCGCGGCGCCGTGCTGGCAGCCGGTGTGCGGCTGGCCCCCGTGGAGGCGGTGAACGGTGCCGGCGCGGCGGCGAAGCTGACCGGCTCGACGCGAGGCGCGGCCTGCGTCGTCGTGGCACGCAGCGGCTCCCCACGCAGGGTGGGCTTGACGCCCATCGGCTTTGCTGCGGGCGAGGGCTTGTCGGACTTGGTCGTATCGATGTGATTGGACCAGCCGTCGGCGTGCAGAGATTTTGGAAACTTCATCACAGCCTCCTGTCGTCGAAATCGACGGTTGCGATGAAGTCATTGTTGAGACGGTCCGGGTGTGCACCCTGCCGGCCCAGGCACCGTCTCCGTGTAGGACAACGGACCCAAGGCGTGTGGAATTGCGAGCCGCGTGAGCAGATCCGCTAGAAACCGCGCACTGGCAACGACTCGTCACGCTGCAGCCAGTTGCGTGGCGAGTAGCGGCTGGCCGCATCCGTCACATGCAGCGTGTAGGCGTGACGGGACTTCGCTGAGCGGTTGGCGGCGGAGTAATGCGGCAGCAGGCCGTGGAAGACGACCAGCGAGCCCGCCTCCACCTCCAGCGGGATCGCCTCCTTCGAATCGGCGGCCGGCCAGGGCGTGGAGTCGATGGATTCCATCCAGGCCTTGCGGCCCTCGCGCACGAAGCGCTCGCGCAGCACGCCGCGCCGGCCCTTGTGGCCGCCCGGCTCGGTCCACAGGCAGCCGTTGGCCAGCGTCGCGTCCTCCAGTGCGAACCAGAAGGTCGTCACGGTGATGGGGTCGGTCTCGAAGAAGCTGGCGTCCTGGTGCCAACGCACCTCGCCGCCGATGCCGGGCTGCTTGAAGATGAACATCGACTGCCAGACCTGCGGCCGCGCCAAGCCCAGTGCGGCGGCGACGCCGCGCAGCGCCTCGCCCTTGGAGAAGGCGCTGAAGACCGGATCGAGGTCGTGCATCGCATGGCCGATTTTGTTGATCGCCAGCTCCTTGGGGACGCGCAGCCGGCCTTGCGCATCAAAAGCCTCCTCCTCGAAGAAGCAGCGCACCTGGTCGCCGCTGTCGAGGAAGTAGTCGTCCACGTGGCGCTGCTGCTCCTCGGTCGTGAACACCGGGCGCTGCTCGCCGGGGTCGAAGGCGTCGACGATCTGCAGCGCGCGCTCGCGCAGCGCGGCGATCTCGGCGGCGGCCTTGAAGCCGGGGATGATGAGGAAGCCTTGTTCGGCGTAGGTGGCGGCGAGGTCGACGTCAACAGTCATGGGGATGCTCGGGGAGTTGTGCGGATTGTGTGGCGGCCGGCGGGCGCTCACAGTGCGCCCCACTCAAACCCAGGGAGAGTCCCGATGAAAGCGCTGAAGACCCTGCTGATCGCCGTCGTCGTGCTGCTGGCCCTGCTGTTCGGCATCGGCCTGCTGCTGTCGCCCAAGTTCGTCGTCTCGCGCAGCGTGACCGTCAACGCCCCACCGGAGAAGATCTACGCTCTCATCGCTGACCCGCGCGGCTGGAAGCAGTGGAGCGCCTGGAACCAGCGCGACCCGCAGATGACCATCGAGTACAGCGGCCCGGCCTCGGGCGCGGGCGCCGTCTGGGCCTGGCAGAGCAAGAGCCAGGGCGACGGCCGCATGACCTTCGCGACCGCCGAGGCCCCCAAGCGGCTGGGCTACGAGTTGTTCTTCCCCGACTTCGGCACGACGTCGACCGGCGACTTCCGGCTGGACGCCAATGGCGGCGCGACGCAGGTCACCTGGTCCATGAACGGCGACATGGGCGCCAACCCGCTCTACCGCTGGATGGGCCTATTCATGGACAAGATGGTCGGGCCGGACTTCGACGCCGGCCTGTCCAACCTCAAGGCCCTCGCCGAGAAGCCCTGACCAAGCCGCCGGCCCCAAGCAGGATGGCGGCCGCACCCAGCCACTGCAGCGGCGCCAGCGCGTGGCCCAGCGCCAGGCGGTCCACGCCGATGGCCACCACGGGATAGAGGAAGGACAGGCCGCCCTGCAGCGCCGTCGGCAGGCGCTGCACGCCGGCGTACATCAGCGCGTACATCAGGCCGGTGTGCACGACACCCAGCACCACCAGCGGCATCCAGCCCAGCGTCGTCTGGGGCAGCGCTTCGAACCGCGCGAAAGGCGCCAGCATCAACACGCCCACGCCCACCTGGATCAACGCAATCAGCGGCGCCGGCATGCCGCTCAGGCGCTTGGCCACGACGGCCGCCACCGCCCACAAGGCCGCCGCGGCCAGCGCCATCAGCACGCCCAGCGTGAAGCTGCCGCCGACGTAGCCCGCGCTCGGGCGCGCCTGGACGATGAGCAGCACGCCCGCGAAGGCCAGCGCCACCCAGGCCAGCCGCGCGGCGCTCAGGCGCTCGCCGAAGAACACCACGCCCAGGCCCATCAGCAGGAAGGGCTGCAGGTTGTAGACCGCCGTGGCGACCGCCACCGAGGCCCGGTTGTAGGCGCCGAACAGCAGCACCCAGTTCAGCACGATGGCCACGCCGCCGAGCACGGCCAGGCCCAGCTCAGGCACGCTCGGCCGGCGCCACAGGCCGAGTGCCGTGCAGATCAGCGCCAGTGTCAGCAGCCCGAAGCCGCAGCGCCAGAACACCACGTCCAGCGGCGCCAGGCCGGACAACAGCACGAAATAGCCGATGGAGCCCAACAGGCTCATCGCGCTGCCCATTTCCAGCACGCCGCGGGTGGTCGGTGACATGCTCGGTTCCTTGCAAGCAAAGACGCCATTGTTTCAAGGCCGCCTGCTGCATCACAGATGATATGAACGGCAAATCAGAAGAAGCGCAGAATCCACGACGGAGAAATTGAATTTCAGCAGAAACATGATTGACGACACCGACCGCCTGCTGCTGCAAGCCCTCGCTGCAGACGCCCGGGCGCCGCTGAAGGACCTGGCCGAGGCCATCGGCCTGTCGCCGCCGGCGACATCGGAGCGGCTGGCGCGTCTGCGCGAACGCGGCGTGATACGCGCCTTCACCATCGAGATCGACCCGCTGGCCCTGGGCTTCCCGCTGCAGGCCATCGTGCGCGTGCGGCCCATGCCGGGCGCGCTCGCCACGGTTCAACAGCGCATCGCCGCCATGCCGGAGGCGTTGGAATGCGACAAGGTCACGGGCGACGACTGCTTCGTGCTGCGGCTGGCGCTGCGCTCCATCGAGCACCTCGACCAGGCGCTGGACCGGCTGGCCGACTGCGCGCAGACCAGCTCCAGCATCGTCAAGGCCCAGGCCCTGCGCCGGCGCGTGCCGCCGCTGAAGCTGGAGACTTGAGGGGTTTCAGCTCGGTTCCGAGGCCAGCGCCAATGCCAGCGCCGCCTCGGTGACGGCGCGGCCCAGCGGCGTTGCGGGGTCGGGCCGGCGCAGGCGCGGCACGCCGCCGCTCAGGTCGACGGTGCCGACCACCGTGCCCTGGTGCAGCATCTCGTAGCCCACGGCCGCCGTGTGCGGCGTGGGACTGCCCTCCATCAGGTGCACCGAGCGCAGGCCCACCGTCAGCTCACCGCGGCGGTAGGCGCCCTCGCGGCTGAGCTTGCCGCGGCGCATCTGGCCTTCGCCGATCTGCAGCATGGCGGCCGGCGCGCTGCCCCAGCGGCAGCTCAGCACCCAGGGCTTGGCAGCGGCCAGGCGGCCATTGGCACTTTGCTCCGGCGTCCAGCCCTCGCAGGTGGTGGCGCTGTCGCCGGCCGGGCTGGCCCAGCTGAAGCGCAGCGGCACGCGCACATCGGCTGCAAGCGGCTCGAACAGCGACAACCGCTCGGCGCCGCGCTCGTAGCGCACGCGCTGGCCGCTCAGCGTGAACTCGCCCTGGCGCCCCCAGGCCGGCTTGCCGAAGCTCTCCTCCGCCACGCCGGCCACCGAGGCTGGCTGGGCCATGCGCGATTCCTTCGCTGGACGCGGCTCCCGCACCGAGGCGCAGCTGGCAAGCAGCAGGACAAGGGTGGCAAGGACGAACGGCGAGCGGCGCATGGCGAATGTCTGAAGGTGTCGGGACGACTTACTCTAGGTCTCCACTGTGCCGTCAAGAAACTGTTACCCGGCGTTGCGTCCTGTCGCGCGTCGCCACCCCCGCCCATGCCCGCCACGTCCTACCCCGTCAGCCGCCACGAACTGCGCCTCGCCGGCCTGTGCTACCTCGCCATCATTGCGCTGGGTCTGAGCAGCGAGGTCTTCCTGCGCGGCGCCCTCGTCGTGGCCGGCGATGCCTCTGCCACCGCGCACAACATCGCCGCGCAGCCGCAGCTGTGGCGCCTCGGCCTCGCCGCCGACCTGCTGATGCAGGTGCTGGACCTGCCCGTCATCGTCGTGCTCTGGCGGCTGCTGCGGCCCGTCAACGAGACCTGGGCGCTGACGGCCACCGGCCTGAACCTCGTGCAGACCGCCGTGCTCGTCGCCAACCGCGTGCAGCTGCTCACCGCATTGGAGTTCGCGACCGCACCCGGCCTGGCGGCCGCCTTCCTGCCCGGCCAACGCGACGCGCTCGCGATGCTGGCCGTGCAGTTGCACGGGCAGGGCTTCGGCATCGGCCTGGTGTTCTTCGGCTTCGCCTGCGTCATCCGCGGCGCGCTGGTCGCCGCCAGCGGCGTGGCACCCCGCGTGCTGGGCTGGCTGCTGATCGCAGCGGGGCTGGCCTATCTGCTCAACAGCTTTGCGCTGCTGCTGGCGCCGACGTTGGCGCAGTGGCTGTTCCCGGCCGTCATGCTGCCCGTCCTGGTCGGCGAACTGGCGTTCGCGCTGTGGCTGACTGCGGGCAAACACCCACTTGCCGCCCCGGCAGCCGGCCCCACTTCCGCCCCTCCACCCTCTGGACCCACCCGATGACCGATGCTGCCGTCCCCACGCTCTACGACTGGCTCGGCGGCCTGCCCGCCCTGCTGCGGCTGACTGAACGCTTCTATGAACGCGTCAAGGACGACGCGCTGCTTGGCCCGGTGTTCGAGCACATGGGCGGCGAGCACCCGGCCCATGTCGCCGCCTTCCTCGCCGAGGTGCTCGGCGGGCCCGCGGCCTACTCAGCCGACCACGGGGGCCATCCGCACATGATCCGCCAGCATCTGCACCGCCACCTGTGCCAGGCGCAGCGCCGCGCCTGGGTCGCGCTGCTGCTGGACACTGCCGACGAGCTGGGCATGCCCGACGACCCGGAGTTCCGCTCCGCGCTGGTGGGCTATCTGGAATGGGGCTCGCGGCTGGCCGTCATCAACTCGCAGCCCGGCGCCGTGGTGGACGCCGACGCGCCCATGCCCAAATGGGGCTGGGGCGAGGTCAAGGGGCCGTACGCCGGTTGATGCCTCAGCCGCGCTCGACGCGGCACTGGAAGCAGTTGAACTTGGAGCGGATGTGCACGTAGGCGACGGCCTCGTTCTCCAGGATGCTGCGGCAGGCGGCCTCAAGCTCACGTCCCACCACCACCCGGCCGGTCTCGTAGACGATCCAGTCGTGGGCGTCATAGCCGCGCACCAGTGCCTGCGTCATGAAGCCGAACCAGGCCGGCAGCGCGTCGGCGTCGTAGCGCTCGCAGCCCGCCGCATGCAGGAAGACGGGGCCTGTCTCGGCATAGGGCTGCGGGCTGGCGAACGGCCGGTAGCTGAGCACCAGCTTGTCATCGCCCTCGGCGATCAAATCCAGGCAGTGCCGGCAGGGATTGCCCTGGCCTTCGGCGCGGCGCCTCAGCGCGGCCTGGCCGTTGGCATCAGGCCCGCCGCGGCGGAGCTGGTCGGCATCGGGGGTCGGGATGCCTCGCACGGCAAGTCTCATCATTCGTTCCTCTGGCGGTGGGTTGCAGAACACCGCCATTCGAACGCCTGCGGCCGCCGGAGGCTGGCCGCTTTGGGACCTGCAATTCAGTTCAAGGGGAACTGGGGTTCCGACGCCGCTTCGGATGCCGGCTCGGGCGGCGGCGGCGGCGGCAGGCCGATGCGGGCGATGGCCAGGTCGCCGGAGAACTCGGTGTAGAACCAGTCCTCGCCCATCTTGACGAGGCCGTCGCCGGGTGGGGCAAGCTGGTTGTTGGGCTGGCCCTTGAGCGCGACGGCCATGGTCGCGGCCCAGACCGGCAGGGCCAGGCCGCCGCCGGTCTCGCGTTCACCCAGCGACTTGGGCTGCGGATAGCCTATCCACACGGCACCGACGCGCGAGGCCTGAAAGCCGCAGAACCAGGCGTCCACGGCGTCGTTGGTCGTGCCCGTCTTGCCATAGAGATCCCAGCGGCCGAGCGTGGTGCTGGCGCGCGCGCCGGTGCCCTCGCGGGCGACGGCCGCCAGCAACTGCGCAGTCATGAAGGCGTTGCGCGCGCTGACCGCCTGGCGCGGCGGGGGCGGGTCGGCCTCGAACAGGGTCTCGCCCTGCGCGTCCTTCACACGCTGCACCAGCCAGCCGGTACGCAGCTGGCCTTCGTTGGCGAAGGCGCCATAGGCCTGCGCCATCTGCAGCGGCGTGACCGCGCCGGTGCCCAGGGCCAGCGTCAGGTTCAGCGGCTGCCGCTCCTCGTCCAGGCCGAACCGGGCCGCCCAGGCGCGCACGCGCTGCGGACCCAGTGTCTGCACGAGGCGGATGGTCACCATGTTCTTGGAGCGCGCCAGGCCCTGGCGCAGCGTCAACGCCTCCTCGTACTGGCCGTCGTAGTTGCGCGGCGCCCAGTCGCCCTGCACGAAGGGCTGGTCGCTGACGAGCGTGCCCGCCCAGGCGCCCTGCTCGATCAGGGCCGAGTAGACGAAGGGCTTGAAGGCCGAACCGGGCTGGCGGTAGGCCTGGGTCGCGGAGTTGAACTGGTTGCGCGTGAAGTCGAAGCCGCCGACCAGCGAGCGGATAGCGCCGGTGGCCGGGTCCATCGTCACGACCGCGCCCTCGGCCTGCGGCGTCTGGCTGAGCTGCCACTGGTTGCCCTTGCCCTCCAGCACGCGCACCACGGCGCCCCGCTTGAGGCTTTGCAGCGGCCGCAGCGACGCGCCCTTGAGCGTGATGCGCTCGCCGTCGGCGAGCACCAGCTTGGCGGCGCCCTTGTCCTGCTCCAGCAGCACGGCGGTGCGCAGCTCGCCCAGGTCGGGGTGGGCGTCGAAGGCGGCGTCCAGCGCGTCGTCCAGGCCGTCGCTCTTGGCATCGGACTCAGGCAGGTCGACCATCGCCTCCGGCCCGCGGAAGGGCTGGCGGCGCTCGAGCTCGAAGAGGGCGTGGCGCAGCGCCTCCTGGGCGGCGCTCTGCTCGGCGTAGAGCAGCGTCGTGGTCACGGTCAGGCCGCGCGTGTAGGCCGCCTCGCCGAAGCGGGTCAGCATCTCCTGGCGCACCTGCTCGGCGGCATGGTCGGCCACGCCCGCCGTGCGCTTGGGGCGGTGGATGTCCAGTGGCTGCTCGCGGGCCGCCTTGACTTGCTCAGGCGTGATCAGGTCCACGGCAGCGAGACGCTCCAGCACGACGGCTTGGCGGCGCTTGGCACGCTCGGGATAGACGGCCGGGTTGAGGCGGTTGGGGTCCTTGGGCAGGCCGATCAGCAGCGCCGTCTCGGCCGTGTCGAGCTTGTCCAGCGTCTTGCCGAAGTAGCGCTCGGCGGCCGCCGCGAAGCCGTAGGCCCGGTTGCCGAGGTAGATCTGGTTCATGTAGATCTCGAGGATCTGCGCCTTGGTCAGCGCGCGCTCGATCTTCACGGCCAGCAGCGCCTCGACGACCTTGCGCGACCAGCGCTGCTCCTTGGTCAGGAAGGTGTCGCGCGCCAGCTGCTGGGTGATCGTCGACGCGCCGTGCAAGGGGCCCCGGACGGTCGTCACATTGCGCCACATCGCGCGTGCAATGCCGCCGAAGTCCAGCCCCGAGTGGGCGTAGAAGTCGGCGTCCTCCACGGCCAGAAGTGCGTCCTGCATGGGCTTGGGGATGTCCTTGAGCGGCACGAAGCGGCGGCGCTCGGCGCCGAACTCGCCCAGCAGCTGGCCGTCGGCACTCATGACGCGCAGCGGCTGGTGCGGCTGGTAGTCGGTCAGCGTGTCGAGGTCAGGCAGCTGCACCCACACCAGCGCCGCCACGATGGCACTCAGCAGCAGGAGCACCAGGGGCAGCGCGACGATGGCGCCCAGCCAGGGACGTCGGACGAGGAGCTTGAGCATGGCGCGCATCGTAGGGCGTGCGCCGGCCGCGTCGCCGTGGTCACGTGGCAAGGTGTTACGCGGCGCCGGTCACCGCCGTCTCAAGCCGAGTTGCTCAGGCCGGCTTGAGCCCGAACAGCCCGGCCGCATTGCCCCATGCGATGCGCCGCGCCACCTCGTCCGGCAGCTGGCCCAGCCAGCCCCGGTAGTCGGCGAAGAGGCTCTCGTAGTGCTGCCAGCGCGGCGTGACCCAGGTGTCGGAGCCCACCAGGAAGCGGCCCGCATGCGCGGCGAACAACGCCCGCCATTCCGGCGTGATGCGGCCGTCGTGCGTCAGGCCGGGCCGGTAGGACAGTTCGCCGCGCAGGCCCGGGTGCTTGGCGAACAGCTCGCGCACCTGCTCGACCGGCTCGCCGGAGATGCCGGTGTGCGCCCAGATCAGCGAGGTGCCGGGGGCATGGCCCAGCAGCTTGTGCACCGCCACACCGTCTACATGGGCCAGCACCGTGAGGCCGCGCTCGCGGGCCAGCTTCATCAGCGCGACGGCCGTCGGCCCGTCCGCATTCGCACTGTCGTAGAGGTGGAACTCGCCCAGGCCGCGGAACGGCCCGGCCGGGCTGCCTTCATTTCCTTTGGCCAGCAGCTCCAGCACCATGCGGCGGATGCTGTCGTCGGCGAACCAGCCCGTGTAGTCCGCGCGGTTGCGGTACAGGCGGATGAAGGGCACCCACTGCGGCCCCGCTTCGGCCACCAGGCGCAGCGTGCCGTCGTTGGGCCGGCTGTTGACCAACGCGCCGCGCACGCCGGCGCGGGCCATGCGCGCCATCACGTCGGCCGGCGGGTGCGGCGCCTGCGCGTCGTCGTTGTAGTGCAGGTGGGCGTCGAAGATGGGGCCGGCATAGGCGGCTTGCGCCTGGGTGGCCAGCGGCAGGCCGGCGAGCAGCAGCGCGCGGCGGCTCACGGACCAGCGGCCTGGGCTCATGTGGGGCGCGGCGTGGCGCTTTCCGGCTGCGTGAAGGCTCGCACGGTCTTGTCCAGCATCGAGAAGAGGATTTCGATACCGTAGCCGAAGATGAACGGCACGAACAGCGGCGGCAGGCTCTTGCTCACTTCGTTGCCCGGCGCCAGCATGCTGCCGAACACGCCGGCGATGGCACCCAGCACGATGCGCACGACGCTGATGCTGACCGACACCGGCACGTAGGTGTGCTCGCGCAGCTGCGTGGTCAGCGCGCGCAGGATGAAGGTCAGTGCGCCCAGCACGCCCAAGGCCATCGCGATCAGGTAGGCACTGATGTTGGCGGCGATCAGCCTCACTTCGACGACGATGTTGCGGAAGTTGTCGGCCTGCTTGGCGCGCTTCTCGGCTTCAAGTTGCCCGATATCGCGCCGCAGGACGTTGCGCGCGGACCAGGCCGAGTAGCTGCGGTCCACCGCCTGTGCCTTCGCGGCGTCGCCGGAAAGGGCGTTGCCCGCTTCGGCCCGGGCGAGTTCAGCCTTCTTGAGTTCGATGTCCTTGTCTATCCTCGCGGTGCCTTGCGGGTCCACCTTCGGTCGGTCCACTGGACAGAAGAATCGCAGCGGCTTCTGTTCGCACACCTCGCAGGCTCGCCCGTGCCACTGCGTCAGCAACTGCTCCACCGGGCGCCACAGCTCCAGCAGCTTCGCCATCTCCGCCTCGAATTCGTGGCCCATCAGCTCCTTGTCCAGCACTTCGCTGCGCAGCGCCCGCGCCTCGCCGTTGAGGGTGCTGAGCAGGTTCTGGTCCGCAGGTGTTTTCGCCCGCGCGGGCAGCGTCATACCCATGTCGAGGAAGAGGCCCGTGCAGGTGCCGAGTTCACATATCCGCCGCATCTTCTCCTCGAGCCTCGCGTTGGCACGCTGCAGTGCAGCGTCGTTTTGCTCCTGGCGCTCGACGAGCTTCGTCTTCTGCGTTTCGAGCTCGGCGGCGCGGCGGGTGAGCTCATCGCCTGCGACCCAGAACGCCTGCAGGATCAGGCACAGGCTGAACACGGCCACCGCTGCGGCGGCATGAAATGACGTGCCGGTGAACAGCGACGCCGGGAAACGCAGCCCGTTGAGGTACTGCGATGAGCGGATGGAGTGGGCGCTCAATGGCGCGATGTCGACCGCGAAGGCGTCGTAGCTGGTCCAGAAGGCTGTCAGCTGGGCGGCGCTGGGCTCCTGCCCGGCGGCGCGCACGGTGCGCAGAACCTCCGCCGCCGTCATCAGCCTCTCGACCTTGTCCGCCTTGACGCTGCGGCGGCTCTGGGCGGCGAATGCCATCAGCAGCTGAACGTCGTCGAGGGCGCCGCCGACCGGGTCCGCCGCGTGGATGGGGCTGTCATTGCGGCCATCGCACGCCGGCAGCCGCAGGGCCAGGCAGGCCCAGGCCGCACGCGCACGTTCCGTCAGCCAGTCGGCGAAGCTCATGGGTTTCTCCCGCGGTGGGCCCGACTCTGCGGGAGCCGGACCGCCCGGTCATCCCCAGTTCTGTCGACCTCGCGGTGCCCGGGATGGCGTCAGACGGCCCGTTCCGCGGCGGCGATGAGCCGGCTGATGCGAGATACCGACAGGCCCAGCTGGGCGGCCAGCTCCGTCATGGCGACGCCACCCTGGGTGTGTGCCAGCCACAGCGCCTGCTCGCGGATGCCGCCGGCGCGCTTCAGCCACTCGGCCCAGCTGGTGCGGGCGACGCGCCGGGGTGCGACGGCGGCGGCGCGCATGCGGCGGGCGAATTCGGCGTCGCCGAGGAAGATCTGCTCGCGCAGCCGGCCCGGGAAGAGCTGCAGCCCCGGTTCGGACGCGACGAGGCGGGCATAGCGGTCACCGGCCAGCCGATGCTGGGCGGCCGTCACCGCCGGGCGGCCCAGCAGGTGGCCATGCAGGCCATCGACGTCCAGCCACTCGGGCGCTGCCTCCAGGCCTGCCAGTGCGCGAAAGCTCGAGCCGGCCCAGCCGGCCGCGCCGCGCGCCAGGCCTTCGCGCACCGGGTTCAGGTCCACCCAGCGGCAGGCGTCCAGCAGATGGCGCTCGCGGTCCACCAGCACGGCGTGGAAGCGCCCCTGGAACAGCGGTCCGCTGAAGCCATGGCGGCGCTGGCGGTGCTGGGTGTAGACGCCGTTCACGTGGCGCATCAGCTGCGACAGGTTGGCCCGGCGCGTGAACAGCAGCAGGTCGTAGTGCTCCGGCATCAGCGCGTAGGCCAGCGCCTGGGCGTCGAAACGGTGCAGCGCCTGGGCCAGCAGCGCACGCATCTCAGCGCGGTCGGTTTCGTCGGCAAAAGCCGGCCGGCCGCTCTCGAACGGGCAGTGGGCGCCGATCAGGTAGACCGCGCCGGCAATCTCGAGTCGAGCAGGCCGGGCCATGCGCGGACCTTAGGGCCAGCGGCCATGAATGGCAAGATGGCGGACCGCCGGCCGTCATTTCCGCCCATGAAAACCCACCAGATCGAAATCCAGAAGTTCAAGGCCGCGTCCGCCAACCAGCACGGCCAGATCCTTTTCAAGGTGGACGCCCTCGTGGCGCCCAAGACGCCCATCGACGGCATCGAGCCCAGCAGCATCCTGCTGATGACCGAGCAAAACGCCCGCGTGCTGATGGCCTTGCTGAAGGTGCAGCTCGCCGAAGTCGACAGCAAGAAACCCAAGAGCCGCCACGGCCGCCACGGTTGAACTCAAAAACAAAGGACGATGCCTTGCAGTACCCCCAATACAACCCCGCCTCCGACAACCGCCCGCTGTCGGACGACGAGATCAACGACCTCGATGAGCTGCTGGCCGCCCTGCCGACCGACGCCGCCATGAACGTCGAGGCGCTGGACGGCTACCTCGCCGGCCTGCTGCTGACGCCGGGCCGCCGCCTGGCCGACCTGCCGGGCGAGGCCTGGCTGCCCCTCATCTGGGGTGGGGACGGCGAGCCCGACCCGGCGCCCTTCGCCAGCGGCAAGCAGCGCAAGAAGGTCACCCTGCTGGTGCTGCGGCACCTCCATTCCATCGCCATCGCCTGGGCCGAGCGCCCGCAGGCCTGGGAACCCATCTTCAGCTTTGCCGAGGGCGAGGACGAGGACACCGAGTACGCCGACGCCGAGGACTGGGCCGCCGGCTTCCTGGTGGCCGTGAGCCTGGCACCCGAGGCCTGGGGCCCACGGTTCGACGGCGAGGCGACCGCCCCGCTGCTGGCGCCGATCGCGGCGCTGGGCGCGGAGGACGGCGGCCTGGCCGACGCCACCGCGGCGGAGCGGGATGCCGCCAGCCGCGCGATTCCTGACGCCATGCTGGCGTTGTGGGCGCTGCACCAGAAAGCCTGACATCCACCGGTGGCCGCAGACGCGGGTTTAGGTCACACTCAAGCCATGGTTCACACCCTGCTCGCCGTCGCCGGCCTGGTCGTCTGCCTTGTGCTGGCGCTGCACATGGCCCTGCCCTACCGCATCCGCGCCCGGGTCGACGCGACTTTGGCGCGCGTGGGCGCCTGGCTGCAGGGCCAGGCCAGCCGCGCCACCGGCTGGCGCCGCCGCCAGCGCCAGACCCGCGCCGCAGCACTGGAGGCGGAGCGCGTCATCCGCCGCGCCCGCGAATCAGCGCAGAAAAGCCGGGTGGACGGCGAATGGGACGGCAACGTCTACCGCCCCAAGAACTTCGACAAGCCGAAGAAGCCTCACTGATCGCCCGACGACTGCTGCAGCCGCCACATCTCGGCATAGCGCCCGCCGCGGGCCAGCAGCACGTCGTGCCGGCCGCGCTCGATGATGCGGCCCTGCTCCAGCACCAGGATCTCGTGCGCATCCACCACCGTCGACAGCCGGTGCGCGATGACCAGCACGGTCTTGTTCTGCCCGACCGCCTCCAGCTCGGCCTGGATGGCGCGCTCGTTGGTGGAGTCCAGCGCCGAGGTGGCCTCGTCGAAGATGAGGATGGGCGGGTTCTTCAGCAGCGTGCGGGCGATGGCCACGCGCTGCTTCTCGCCGCCTGACAGCTTCAGGCCGCGCTCGCCGACCATGGTGTCGTAGCCCAGCGGCGTGGCGCTGATGAAGCCGTGGATGTGGGCCGCGCGCGCCGCCGCCTCGACTTCTTCCTTGCCGGCACCGGGCCGGCCGTAGGCGATGTTGTAGGCCACCGTGTCGTTGAAGAGCACGGTGTCCTGCGGCACGATGCCGATAGCGCGGCGCAGGCTGGATTGCGTGACGGCGCGGATGTCCTGGCCGTCGATGCGGATCTGGCCGCCATCGATGTCGTAGAAGCGGTAGAGCAGCCGCGCCAGCGTGCTCTTGCCCGAGCCACTGGGGCCGACGACGGCGACCTTCTTCCCGGCCGGGATCTCGAAGCTGACGCCGTGCAGGATGGGCCGCACCGGGTCGTAGGCGAAGCGCACGTCGTCGAACACCACGGCGCCGCCGCGCACCTGCAGCTCGGTCGCATCCGGCAGGTCGGCGATCTCGCGCTCGCGGTCCAGCAGCAGGAACATCTTCTCGATGTCGGTCAGCGCCTGCTTGATCTCGCGGTAGACCACGCCGAGGAAGTTCAGCGGGATGTAGAGCTGGATCATGAAGGCGTTGACCATCACCAGGTCGCCCAGGCTCATGTGGCCGTCCACGACGCCCTGCGTGGCGCGCCACAGCATCAGCACCAGTGCCGTGGCGATGATGAGCTGCTGGCCGGTGTTCAGCAGCGACAGCGTGGTCTGGCTCTTGAGCTGGGCGCGGCGCAGCTTCTCCAGGCTCTCGTCGTAGCGCGCCGACTCGAAGCCCTCGTTGTTGAAATACTTGACCGTCTCGTAGTTCAGCAGCGAGTCGATGGCCTTGCTGTGGGCGACGGAATCCAGCTCGTTGAGCGTCTTGCGGAACTTGGTACGCCACTCGGTGACGACGACGGTGAAGCTGATGTAGACCACCAGCGCCGCGACGGTGATGCCGGCGAACCAGACATCGAACTTGACGCCCAGCAGCGTCAGCACCAGCACCACCTCGATCAGCGTCGGCACGATGCTGTAGAGCGAATAGCTGATCAGCGAGTGCACGGCGCGCGTGCCGCGTTCGATGTCGCGCGTCATGCCACCGGTCTGTCGCTCCAGGTGGAAGCGCAGGCTCAGGTCATGGAGATGGCGGAACACCTGCAGCGAGATGCTGCGCGCCGTGCCCTCGGTGGCCTTGGCGAAGATCAGCTCGCGGGCTTCGGTGAACAGCGAGGTGGACAACCGCAGCGCCCCATAGGCCACCAGCAGGCCCAGCGGCACGACCAGCAGAGCCTGCGGCTGGCCGGGCTTGAGGTCCAGGCGGTCGACCAGGTTCTTCAGCAGCAGCGGCACGCCGACATTGCTGAGCTTGGCGCCCACCATGAAGGCCAGCGCCAGGCCGACGCGCCAGCGGTAGCGCCACAGGTAGGGCAGCAGGCGGCCGACGGTACCCCAGTCGCCACGGGCGCTGCTGGCAGGGGCGGGCTCGGGAAGGCGGGCGGCAAGTGAACGCATGCGGGCATTGTCCCGCCCCGCCTTCGGCGGCGCGGCAGGCGGGGTACTGGCATGACGCACCGGCGCTTGCCATGACGCAGCGCAAGTGGCGCGCGCGCCCGCGCTCCTATGCTGGGCCGGCACCAAAACCGGGACGGCGGGTTTGCCACCCCGCCTGAAAGGGCTTCATGCGCAACAACCTGCCGGTGACCCAGAACGGGTACGCCCTGACCCCCGACCAGACCCTGATCTCCATCACGGACCTCAAGGGTCGCATCACCTATTGCAACCCCAGCTTCGTGGCCGTGAGCGGCTTCACGCAGGCCGAGTTGCTGGGCCAGCCGCACAACATCGTGCGCCACCCGGACATGCCGGAGGAAGCCTTCCGCGACCTGTGGGCCACCATCGAGGCCGGCCTGCCCTGGAGCGCCCTCGTCAAGAACCGCCGCAAGAACGGCGACTTCTACTGGGTGCGCGCCAACGCGACCCCGTGCGCAACGGCGAGCGCACGGTGGGCTATCTGTCGGTGCGCACACCGCCGAGCGAGATGGAGGTGTGCCAGTTCGAGCAGCTCTACGCGACGATGCGTGCCGAGGCGGCGACGGGCCGGCGGGTCCATGTGCTCAGGCGTGGCGTGGTCAGGCGCAACGATGTCTTGGGCCGCATGGCGGGCTGGCTGAGGCCGGAGCTGCGGGGGCAGGTCGTCGCGCTGTCCGCCGTGGCCGCAGCCGGCCCGGTGCTTGCAGCCTGGGCCGGCGCCCCCGGTTGGGCACTGGTGCTGGCCGCCGCGGCCAGCGCCGCCGTGGCGAGCGTCGGCGTCATGGCCCGCGCGGTCAGGCCGTTGCGGCAGGTGGTCGCCACCGCCAACCTGCTGGCGGGCGGCGACCTGACCCGGCCAGTCGAGATCAGTGGCCGTGGCGAGATCGGCGAGCTTCAGCTGGCCCTGGCGCAGCTGACGGTGTCGATGCGCACGGTCGTGCGCGACGTCCGCCAGGAAGTGGCCCATCTGCAGGAGGGCGCCCGGGAGAGCGCGGCCGGCAATCAGGATCTGTCGTCCCGCACGGAGTCCCAGGCCACCAGCCTGGAGCAGACCGCCGCGGCGATGGACGAGATCGGCGGGACCGTGCGACAGACCTCGGACCTGGCCAGCGAGGGCGCCCGGTCCGCCCACGACACCACCGCCCTGGCGCAGCGCAGCCAGGAAGCGGTGCACGGCGTGGCGAGCACCATGCACGAGATCGCGGACTCGTCGCGCCGCATCGGCGACATCATCCAGGTCATCGAAGGCGTGGCCTTTCAGACCAACATCCTGGCGCTGAACGCGGCCGTGGAGGCGGCGCGTGCGGGTGAGCAGGGCCGGGGTTTTGCGGTGGTGGCCGCCGAAGTGCGGGCGCTGGCCCAGCGCACCAGCGCCGCCGCCAAGGAGATCCGCAGCCTCATCGAGGACTCGCGCCAACGTGTCACCACCGGCGGCGAGCGCGCCGACGACGCCCGGGTGCGCATGGACGAGGTGATGGGCGCGGTCTCGCGCCTCAGCCGCGTGCTCGAGCAGATCGACAGCGCCGCGCGCGAGCAGTCCGTCGGCGTCGGCCAGGTCGGCGAGGCGGTCCAGCAGCTGGACTCGCTCACCCAGCAGAATGCCGCCATGGTGGAGGAACTGGCTGCCTCGGCCAGCGAGCTGAACGGCCAGGTCGCCCGGGTCCATGACACCATCCGCGTGTTCCGCCTCACCGCGCAGGACAAGAGCCTGGCCGAGACCGACGCCGTCGGATTGCGCCGGGACGCCAGCCGGGCGGCCTGACACCCCACGCCTGCGTGGCGCGCGCTGCGCGGGGACAATGGGGTCATGGATTCAACCGCCTCCCCCTCCCTGTCCGGCACCGACCGTCAACTGGTCTTGCGTGTCATGCCCATGCCGGCCGACGCCAATGCCAACGGCGACGTCTTCGGCGGCTGGATCATGGCCCAGGTGGACATTGCCGGCTCCATCATGCCGGCGCGCATCTCGCGAGGCCGGGTCGCGACCGTGGCCGTCAACGAGTTCGTCTTCAAGCAGCCGGTGTCCATCGGCGACCTGCTGAGCTTCTACGCGACCGTGACCCGCGTGGGCCGCACGTCCGTCACCGTGCATGTCGAGGTGATGGCCGAGCGTGACCCCGAGAACCTGCACGTGGTGAAGGTGACCGAGGCCAACCTGACCTTCGTGGCCATCGACCGCGAAGGCAAGCCCAGGCCGATTACGGTCTAGCCTGGGCTCGCGGGCCGAGCGCCGGGCCGTCCCAAGCCGGCCCGCCTTGGGCGATGTGCATGCGGCTCAATGCCGCATGCATCGCCGTCCCCTCGGGGGACCGGCTGGGCTCGTCCGCGTTCAGCGGAGCGAGCCCGGACGAGGGGCTTCAGGGCGTGACGATCAGGTCGACCGCGTCATAGGACAGGCCCGGGCTGAGGAAGCCCGTGCCCGACGTGCCGCTGACGACGTTGAGGGTCACCGTGTTGGTGCCGGCCACGAGCGCGGTCGACGGGATGTCGAAGCTGTAGAGCCGGTTGACGCCGCGGTAGGTGCCGACCGTCAGGTTGCGCGAGCCCTTGGGCGGCGCGGTCGGGATGGCCGAGGTCCAGCTGTTGTTGTTGACGCTGACCTGGGGGCGGGCGCTGTTGAAGTCGGTCGTCGTGCCGACGCGCAGCGTCAGGTTGCGCACCTGGGCGCTGGTCAGGTTGAACTGGATGACGCGCGCGTTGTTGACGTCCTTCCACTGGTAGGCCGGGAAGCCGCTGGCGGCGCTCGACGAACCGACCACGAAGGTGGCCGGCACCCAGCTGCTCATGCGCACGTCCGACGGGTGCATGGTCGTCAGCCGACCGCCGTTCAGGAACTCGTTGGGCAGGCCGTCCCAGTTGCCGATGCGCCAGATCGCCGCGGTGCTGGACGGGTCGGCATTGATCGTCAGCGTGTTGAGCGTCGTCGTGTTGCCGGCCGTGACCGTCACGCTGCCGGTGTAGACCGCCAGCTCGTTCTTGTAGACCGTGACGGTGTAGTTGCCGGGCCGCATGCCGGTGCTCTTGAAGAAGCCGTTGTTGGCCAGGTTGGCGGTGGTCCAGTACTGCGCCTTGTCGCTGGAGAAGCCCACCGTGTAGGTGTAGGCGGAATCCGTCCCCGACAGGCCCACGCCCGCCACGGTGCCGCGGCCCGACGGCGCGACGAAGCCGTCCAGCCCCATCACCGAGAACCAGCTGGTGTCGGGCGCGGTCGGCGCGGCGCCACCGGTGAACATCAGCGTGTAGCTGTTGAGCACGCCCATGCGGAAGGCCTCGGTCTGGCCTTCGCCGTAGTTGACGATGTAGGTGAGCTCGTTGTTGGTGGAGGTGATCTGGTTGAGCAGGCTGCGATAGAACGGCCCGCCGGAGTTGCCTTCGTTGTTGTCCCGGTAGAACCACAGGCCCACCGTGCTGCCGCTGTTCAGGCCGCCGAAGTACTGCCAGTCCTTCAACCGCATGTTGGAGTAATGCTTGGAGCGCGTCTGACCGGCGTTGGACGTGCCGCTGGAGAAACCGAACACGTCGCTGGCCTCAATGGTGCTGTTCGTGCCACGCAGGTCCTGTGGCCAGGTGCCGTTGCTGGCCAGGCCACCGGGCACGCCAGCCGCGGGCCCGCGGGACAGCACGCCGATCGGCACGCGCACGATGTAGCGCACCAGGTTCAGCGTGTCGGGCTCCTCGGTGAAGTAGGTGCCCATGTAGACGCGCGGCTCGCCGCTCCTGGCCATGTAGTAGTGCTTGAGCACACCGCCATTGGCGCTGAAGACGGTGACCGTGACCTTGATGTACGCGCCGCCGCTGACGACGCCGCCGTTGGCGGTGGAGGCCGGCGTGGCCGCCCCGGTGCTGCTGATCATCTGGGCCTGCACGTCGACGGCCGAGACGTTGCTGTAGAGGAAGTCAAAGCCCGAGTTCAGCTGCGAGCCGCGGCTGGCATCGGCGTATTGGGCGCCGTTGTAGACCAGGCTGGAGATGTCGCCCTTGGACTGGGTGCTCACCCCGTTGTCGTAGGCCATCACCTTGAACACCAGGCCGCCGCCGGTGTCTACCTGGTACTGCACCTTGGCGGCGTTGCCGCCGTCGTGCAGCGTCGTCAGGCTGAATGCCGCCATGGCCGGGGATGCCATGCCTGCCAGCCCGGTTGCGAGCGCGAGTGCGCCCAGCCGGCGCAGGCGCCGGCAAAGTCTGTCGATCCACATTGCTTGTCTCCTTAGGGATCCGACCGTCATTACGGCTCGTGCGGCCGGTGTTGCCACGTGATTGCGGCGCGGCCAGTCTAGGAGTGCAGGCTGCGGGCGCAGCGCTCAAGATCGTGAGTGAATCGGCCGCGGGAAGACCCCGCTGGCGCCGTTGCCGGCATTGCGCCAGCGGTACCGGCGCGGGTCATTTCGTTGTAACGGCGTCAGTGGTGTCCGACTCCATGCACCTGTGCCGTCCGGCATGTCTGGCACGGGCGCGTCGGTAGGCTTCAACTGTCCGCCATTCAGGCATCAACCCGTGAGGAGTTCGCCATGCTGCGTTACGCCATCATCTTCTTTGTCATCGCCCTGATCGCGGCCGTGTTCGGCTTCACGGGCATTGCGGCCAGTGCGGCCGGTTTTGCCCAGATCCTGTTCTACGGCTTCCTGATCCTGGCCGTCATCGGCCTGGTGGTCGGCCTGATCCGGAGATAGCGCCCACCCGCCTCACGCGCTCAATCGAACTTGGAAAAGTCCGGAGCGCGTTTCTGGAAGAACGCCTGGAAGGCCTCCATGGCTTCCGGGCTGCGCAGGCGGGCGCCGAAGATCTCGGCCTCCCGCGTGATGGCCGCCTTGACGGCGTCACGCTGAGGGTCGCGGATCAGGCGCTTGCTGTCGCGCACCGCGCCGGGCGCCAGGTTGTTGAAGCGCTCGGCAATGCGCCGGGCATGGTTGACGACCTCGCTGCCCGGCAACACCCGGTTGGCGATACCGCATTCGACGGCCTGCTCCCCGGTGAAGGGGTCGCCCAACAACAGCTTCTCGGCCGCACGCCGGTTGCCGATCAACTGCGGCAGCACCACGCTGGAGGCGAACTCGGGCACCAGGCCCAGCGCCACGAAGGGCATCGCGAGGCGCGCATCGTCGGCCACGAACACCAGGTCGCAATGCAGCAGCATCGTCGTGCCGATGCCGATGGCCGCACCGGTCACGGCGGCGACGACGGGCTTGCCGCAATCCACCAATGCATGCATGAACTGGAAGGTCGGCGCGTCTTCGCCACGCGTCGGGCCGGCCATGAAGTCCTCGAGGTCGTTGCCCGACGTGAAGATGCCGGGCTGGCCGGTGATCAACACCGCACGCACCGCCTTGTCGGCATCGGCAGCGCGCAGCGCGTCGGCCATGGCCTGGTACATGGCCTGCGTGATCGCGTTCTTCTTCTCGGGGCGGGCGATCTCGAGGGTCGCGACGCCGTTGACGGTGTAGCTCTTGATGGTCATTGTGCGGTCCTTCAGGCGGTAGCGGTCCTGGCGTGGAATTGCGTCCAGTGATTGCCCAGGTGCATCAGGTGGGCTCGCTCGTACTGCGGCTTGGTCAGCTCGCCGTAGGCGAAATGAGGCCGCAGCGTACCGTTGAACTGGGCGAATGCGTCCATCGCGTCCAGCAGCCGCTGTACCGAGGTCTTGAGGGCCTGTGACGCATCCAGCGCCGGCGCGCCGGGAATGGGCTCGGCGAGGTCGTGGCTCATCGTGCCCCGTGCATTGAAGACCGCGAACGCCGCCGAGCCGACCGAGGATCGGAACCAAGCCCCCTTGAGCGCCGGATAGCCCTGCATCGAGTACTCGATGCTTTGGGCCAGGTGCTGCATCACCTGGCTGAGGTTCCAGGCGTTGCCCTGAACGACCTTGGGTGCGAACAACAGGTCCAGCACGGCCTGCTGGGCCTGCTTCCAGTTGGAGAAGGTCTTGAGCTTGCCGGTGCAGGCGGCAAGCGGCGTCGCCGCGAGCAGTACCGTGGTGGTCTTGAGGGCGCGGCGACGGTCCATGGCTTACAGCCTTTCGAAGATGCCGGCTGCGCCTTGCCCGGCGCCGACGCACATCGTCACCATGCCGTACTTGCCGCCGGTGCGGCGCAGGCCGTGGATGACCGAGGCCGCGCGGATGGCGCCGGTGGCGCCCAGCGGGTGGCCCAGCGCGATGGCGCCGCCGTTGGGGTTGACCTTGGCGCGATCCAGCACGATGCCCTTGCTGTCGAGGTCGTTCAGCACGGCCAGCGACTGCGCGGCGAAGGCTTCGTTCAGCTCGATCCAGTCCAGGTCCGCGGCGGTGATGCCGGCGGCCTTCAGCGCCGCCGGGATGGCCTCGATGGGGCCGATGCCCATGATCTCCGGCGGCACGCCGCGCACGGCGAACGACACGAAGCGGGCCAGCGGCGTCAGGTTGAAGCGCTTGAGTGCCGCTTCGCTGACGATCAGCAGGCCGCCCGAGCCGTCGGAGGTCTGCGAGCTGTTGCCGGCGGTCACGCTGCCCTTGGCGGCGAACACGGGCTTGAGCTTGGCCAGGCCTTCCAGCGACGTGTCAGGGCGCGCGCCTTCGTCGAGCTTGACGGTGCGGGTCTTCACGTTGACGGTGCCGTCGGTCAGGTTGGGTGTGCGCTCGACGACATCGAACGGCGTCATCTCAGCGTCGAAGTGACCGGCCTGCATGGCGGCCACCGCGCGGCGGTGCGATTCCACCGAGAACGCGTCCTGCGCTTCGCGGCTGATCTTCCACTGCGCGGCCACCTTCTCGGCCGTCAGGCCCATGCCGTAGGCGATGCCGATGTTCTCGTCGCGCTCGAAGATCAGCGGCGACAGGCTGGGCTTGTTGCCGCCCATCGGGATCATGGACATCGACTCGACACCGCCGGCGAACATCACATCGGCCTCGCCGACGCGGATGCGGTCCGCGGCCATCTGCACGGCGGTGATGCCGGAGGCGCAGTAGCGGTTGATCGTCACGCCGCCGATGGTGGGGCCCAGGCCCGCCAGCACCGAGGCCACGCGGGCGATGTTCATGCCCTGCTCGCCTTCGGGGAAGGAGCAGCCGACGATGGCGTCTTCGATGGCGGCCGGGTCCAGGCCCGGGGCTTGCGCCAGCACGGCCTGCATGACCTTGACGAGCATCTCGTCGGGGCGGGTGTTCTTGAAGTAGCCACGGCCGCTCTTGCCGATGGGCAGACGGGTGGCGGAGACGATGTAGGCGTCTTGGACTTGCTTGCTCATGGTGTTTCCTTGGTCAGTTGGGGACAGAGCTACGCGCGGGTACGCGCTTCGGTCTGTCCCGCAAGGTCTTGGGATTGGGGCTTCTCTTTGGGCACCCAGGCCCAGACAAATTCACACTCGATCGGCTCGATGCCGGCTTCATCGGTCACGGTCACGGCGACGCGCACTTCACCCTTGGTCTCGCTCGCCATGCTGGCGCGCTGGGCGTCCGTCAGATGCGCCTTGGCGGTGAGTCCGCCCGTGGCACGCTTGCGGAAGTTCACCTGCAGCGACTTGCACAGCGGCAGGCAGTCGTCGCGCACGTTCATGCCCACCACCATGCCGGTCGCCGTCTCGGCCAGCAGCGACATCGCGGCCGCATGCACGCCCTTGATGTGGTTCTGCACCGGGCGCTTGTTGGCGACGCGGATCTCGCTGTGCTCGGGGGTGAGCGCAACGAAGTCCAGCGACGCCGTGCCCGTGAAAGGCACCGCGCGGCGCAGCGCAAAGTTGCGCGCAGGCCCACGCAGCGGGGACGGCAGGCCGTCCAGCTTGGCGAGCGTGCGTTGAAGCCGGTTCACGTCGGACCTTAGTTGCGGACGGGCTTGCCGGTCTGCAGCATGCCCATGATGCGTTCCTGCGTCTTGGGGTTGTCCAGCAGCGAGCAGAAGTGCTTGCGCTCCAGCGCCATCAGGTACTCCTCCGTCACCAGGGAGCCGGCCTCGACCTCGCCCCCGCAGACCACGTCGGCGATGGCAGCGGCCAGGTGGTAGTCGTGCGCGCTGACGAAGCCGCCGTCGCGCATGTTGGCGACCTGGCCCTTGATCGTCGCGATGCCGCTGCGGCCGGCGACCGGGAACAGCGCCTTGTGCGGCGCGCGGTAGCCGGCCTCGGCCATGCCCAGCGCGGTGGCCGTGGCCACGTGCAGCAGTTCGTCCTTGTGCGGCACGATGATGTCGGACTCCAGCAGGAAGCCGTTCTTCCTGGCCTCATGCGCCGACGTCGCGACCTTGGCCGTGGCCGCGGTCAGGAAGCCGTCCTTCAGGAAGGTCAGGATGTCGGCACCGGCATTGCCGGCTGCGGCCATCTCGGCGGCGCGGCGGGCGATGTAGGTCAGGCCGCCGCCGCCGGGGATCAGGCCCACGCCGACTTCGACCAGGCCCACGTAGCTCTCGACATGCGCAACGCGGCGCGCGCAGTGCACGGCCAGCTCGGCGCCGCCACCCAGCGCCAGGCCGCGCATGGCGGCGACGACCGGCACCGACGCATAGCGCAGGCGCAGCATCATGTCCTGCAGCTTCTTCTCTTCCGGCGCGATGCCCTTGCTGCCCATCTTCATGAAGACGGGCATCAGGCTTTCCAGGTTGGCGCCGGCGGAGAACACGTCGTCCGGGCTCCAGATCACCAGGCCCTTGTACTGGCTTTCAGCGATCTCGACGGCCTTCAGCAGGCCCTCGGTGACGGCGGGGCTGATCAGGTGCAGCTTGGCGGTGATGGAGGCGATGACGACGTTGCCGTCCCGCGTCCAGACGCGCACTTCGTCGTTCTTGAACAGCTCGGTGCCGCTCTTCAGCGGGTCGGCCGCGCCGGTGCCCAGCAGCGATTCGCGGAAGGCCTGGCGCTCGTACACCGGCAGCTCGCTGCGCGGCTTGAACTTGCCCTCCGCGGCGCTCCACGAGCCCTGCGGCGTGTGCACGCCACCAGCCTCGGCGACCGGGCCTTCCGTGACCCATGCCGGCAGCGGCGCGCTGGACAGCGTCTTGCCGTCGGCGATGTCGGCGGCAATCCACTCGGCCACCTGCTTCCAGCCGGCGGCCTGCCACAGCTCGAACGGGCCTTGTTGCGAGCCGAAGCCCCAGCGCATCGCGAAGTCGATCTCGCGCGCGGTGTCGGCCACGGTGTCCAGGTGCACGGCGGCGTAGTGGAAGCTGTCGCGCAGGATGGCCCACAGGAACTGCGCCTGCGGGTTGCTCGATTCACGCAGCAGCTTCAGGCGGTCGGCCGGCTGCTTCTTGAGCATGCGGGCGACGATCTCGTCGGCCTTCTTGCCGCCGGCGACGTACTCGCCCGTGGCGAAGTCCAGGCGCTGGATGTCCTTGCCGACCTTCTTGTAGAAGCCGGCACCGGTCTTCTGGCCGAGCGCCCCTTTCTGGATCAACTCACCCAGCACCTTGGGCGTGGCATAGGTGCTGTAGAACGGGTCGTCCTTCAGGTTGTCCTGCATCGTCTTGACGACGTGGGCCATGGTGTCCAGGCCCACGACATCCGCGGTGCGGAAGGTGCCGCTCGACGCACGGCCCAGCTTCTTGCCTGTCAGGTCGTCGACGACGTCCACCGACAGGCCGAACTTCTCGGCCTCGATCATCGTGGCCATCATGCCGGCGATGCCGACGCGGTTGGCGACGAAGTTGGGCGTGTCGTGGGCGCGCACGACGCTCTTGCCCAGCGACGTGGTGACGAAGGCCTCGAGCTGGTCGAGGATTTCCGGCTGCGTGGTCGGCGTGTTGATCAGCTCGACCAGCGCCATGTAGCGCGGCGGGTTGAAGAAGTGGATGCCGCAGAAGCGCGGCTTGATTTCTTCGGGCAGAACTTCCGACAACTTGGTGATCGACAGGCCCGACGTATTCGACGCGACGATGGCGTGCGGCGCGACGAACGGCGCGATCTTGGTGTACAGGTCCAGCTTCCAGTCCATGCGCTCGGCGATGGCCTCGATGATGAGGTCGCAGCCCTTGAGGACTTCGAGGTGCTCTTCGTAGTTGGCCTGCTGGATCAGCGCCGCCTCAGCGGCGTCACCCAGCGGCGCGGGCTTGAGCTTCTTCAGGCCGTCGACGGCCTTGGTGACGATGCCGTTCTTGGCGCCTTCCTTGGCGGGCAGGTCGAACAGCACGACCGGCACCTTGCAGTTGACGAGGTGGGCCGCGATCTGCGCGCCCATCACGCCGGCGCCGAGCACGGCGACCTTGCGGACTTGGAACTTGGAACTCATGGGGTCTCCTGTTTGAAGCGGGGACCGCGGCTCAGGCCGCGGTCAGAAAGTCGTGCACGGCCGGCCAGTAGACCGCGCGCTCGTCGCGCATGCCGTGCGTGTGGTCGGCGCGCGCGAGCGTCAGCCGCTCGACGCGTGCGCCTTTGGGCGCGGCAGCGGCGAGTCGGTCGCCATGATCGATGGGTGTCCATCGGTCGCCCCGGCTGTGCACGAGCAGCAAGCGCACGTGCGCGGGCAACCGCGTGATGCTGAGCTCGGGCCGCAGCCGGCGCTCACCTTCGGGCGACACGGCGCTGCCCAGGCGCAGCACCGCATGGGCGAAGGGATAGTGCTTCCAGAATGCCGGCAGGCTGGAGGCACAGCCTTCGGCCACGATGCGGTCGTATGGGTAGTCCGCCGCACCGAGTGCGTTCAGTGCGTGCATCGCACCGAACGACGCGGTCAGCGCATGCACCGGCAGTCCGGGGAACAACTGCCGCGCGTGGCGGCCCGCGGCCAGGCTGTCGGCCGGCCAGTCGAAGTTCGTGGAGGGACTTTCGCCAAAACCGTTGAAGTCGAAGGCGAGCACGTGGAACCCCGCAGCCAGCAGCGCATCCGCGTGGCCGTTGCGCAGCCAGAAGCCTTTGGCGGCCAGGCCCATCGGGTGGGCGCAGACGACCACGCCGCGTGGTGCGCCAGCGGTCGTGCGCTTCAACACCGCGGCCAGCGTCGAACGGCTGGCGCTGGCGATGCGCAGGCGCTCCCACCCCTCGGAGGGCACGTCCAGCGGCCAGCGCCACGGCTTCATGAAGCGCCCGAAGAACGGCTTCTTCAGCTGCCGATGCCAGAACCAGCGCGCCACCGGCATGCCGGTGGCCAGGCCCTGCCAAGCGCGTCCAGCGAGCTCACCCATGCTGCGTCACTCCACGCGCAGCCACAGCTGGCTGCGGTAGAACGGCCCGATGTAGCCACGCATCTCCAGCTTCTTGCCGCCGTCCACCGGCTTCAGGCGCGTGCGGTAGGTCTTGCCGTTGTTGGGGTCCAGGACCTCGCCGCCGCCCCAGACGCCATCGCCCTCGGCCTTCACGCCGCGGATGATCTGCAGGCCCAGCACGGGCTTGTCCTTGCGGTCGTCATTGCACTTGTCGCACTTGGCGTCGGCCGGCGCCGTGGGGTCCAGCAGCTTGTCGATGCTGCCGACCAGGGTGCCCCCCTGTTCGCTGATGCGGACCAGCGACTTCGCGGTTTTGCCGTCGTCGTCGATGGTCTTCCACAGGCCCACGGGTGTTGCCTGCGCGAGCGCAAGCACGGGCGAAAGCAGCGCAGCAGCGAACAGGGATTTCATCGGGGCATCCTTAGAAGAGGGCCTCTTCCATTTCCATCAGCGGCGCCAGGCCGGCACGGCAGGTGCGGATCAGGCTGGCTGTCTCGGGCAGCAGCTTGGCAAAGTAGAAGCGCGCCGTGGCCAGCTTGGCGGTGTAGAACGGATCGCCGCTGTCCTTCTTGGCCAGCGCGATCTTGGCGGCCTGGGCGAAGAAATAGGCAAAGGTCATGTGGCCCACCACGCGCAGGTAGTCCACCGCTGCGGCGCCCACTTCGTCGGGGTTGCCGAAGGCCTTCATGCCGAGCTCCTGGGTCAGCTTGTTGACCTTGTCGCCCAGCTCGGCCAGCGGGTTCACGAACTCCTGCATCGCCTCGTTGGTGCCCTCTTCCTCGATGAAGGCTGCGATCTTCTTGCCGAACTTCTTCAGCGTGGCGCCGTTGTTGCCCAGCACCTTGCGGCCCAGCAGGTCCAGCGACTGGATGGTGTTGGTGCCCTCGTAGATCATGTTGATGCGCGCATCGCGCACGAACTGCTCCATGCCCCACTCGTGGATGAAACCGTGGCCGCCGAACACCTGCATGCAGTGCGACGTGGCGAGCCAGCCGTTGTCGGTGATGAAGGCCTTGATGATGGGCGTCAGCAGCGCGACTTCGGCATCGGCTTCCTTGCGCTCGTCCTCGTCGTCGCTCTTCAGCGCCTTGTCCAGCTGCAGCACCGTGTAGGCCTGCAGCATGCGGCCGCCCTCGGCGAAGGCGCGGGCGGTCAGCAGCATCTTGCGCACGTCGGGGTGCACGATGATGGGGTCGGCCGGCTTGTCCGGCGCCTTGGGGCCGGACAGCGCGCGCATCTGCAGGCGGTCCTTCGCGTAGGCCACGGCGTTCTGGTAGGCCACCTCGGTCAGGCCCAGCGACTGGTTGCCCACGCCCAGGCGGGCCGCGTTCATCATGACGAACATCGCCGCCAGGCCCTTGTTGGGCTGGCCCACCAGCGTGCCGTTGGCGCCTTCCAGGACGATCTGCGCAGTGGCGTTGCCGTGGATGCCCATCTTGTGCTCCAGGCCGGCGCAGAAGATGCCGTTGCGCGAGCCCAGCGAGCCGTCGGCGTTGACGTTGAACTTGGGCACGACGAACAGCGAGATGCCCTTGCTGCCCTGAGGCGCGTCAGGCAGGCGGGCCAGCACCAGGTGGATGATGTTGTCGGCCATGTCGTGCTCGCCGGCCGAGATGAAGATCTTGGCGCCGGTGAGCTTGTAGGTGCCGTCGGGCTGCGGCTCGGCCTTGGTGCGCAGCATGCCGAGGTCGGTGCCGCAATGCGGCTCGGTCAGGCACATCGTGCCGGTCCACTCGCCGCTGGTCAGCTTGGGCAGGTAGGTGGCTTGCTGCTCGGGCGTGCCATGGGCGTGCAGGGCCTCGTAGGCGCCGTGGCTCAGGCCCGGGTACATCGTCCAGGCCTGGTTGGCCGAGTTCAGCATCTCGTAGAAGAACTGGTTCACCAGGTGCGGCAGGCCCTGGCCGCCGAACTCGGGGTCGCAGGAAAGCGCCGGCCAGCCGCCTTCGACGTACTGCTTGTAGGCCTCCTTGAAGCCCTTGGGCGGCGTCACCTCGTGGGTGGCCTTGTCCAGGGTGCAGCCTTCGGCGTCGCCGCTCAGGTTGATGGGCGCGATGACTTCGGCCGCGAACTTGCCGCCTTCCTCGAGCACCGCGTTGATCGTGTCGGCGTCGATGTCCTCATGACCGGGCAGCATCTTCAGCTCGTCGACAACGTTCAACAGCTCGTGCATGACGAACTGCATGTCACGCATGGGCGGGGTGTACTGGGGCATCGGGTACTCCTGGAACGGTCTGTGTAGTGATGGGGTTAGCGCTTGGCAGCGCCGGTCTTGGGCGACTTGCGCGCACGGTCGAGCTCAAGGCCGGCCGGCGTGGCATAGAACTGGATGGTCCGGTCGAAACCGGTGCCGGCGCGCGCGAGGGCGCCGGGGATGCGCATGAAGCGCGCATCGTGGTGCAGCGAAAGGATCAGGCCGTGCAGTTCGAACACGATCTGCTCGACATCCGCATCGGCCCGCAGATGGCCTTCCTCGACGGACAGCACGATGGCCTTGTGCAGCGCCGCATGCCAGGCCTTGACCATGGCGACCAGCGCATCGCGCACCGGGCCGGGCCGGTCGTCGAACTCGACGGCGCCGCTGATGTAGATGCAGCCCGAGTCCACCTCGACCGACACGCGGCGCACCCAGCGCTCGAACATCGCGCGCAGCCGCGGCAGCCCGCGTGGCTCGCGAATGGCGGTGAAGAAGACTTCTTCCTCGAACTTGGCGTGGTACTCGGTGACGACCGCGATCTGCAGTTCCTCGCGCGAGCCGAAGTGGGCGAACACGCCCGACTTGCTCATGCCGGTCACATCCGCCAGCGCGCCGATGGACAACCCCTCCAGGCCCATGTGCGAGGCCAGGCCGAGGGCGGCGTCGAGGATGGCGGCGCGGGTCTGCTGGCCCTTCTGCAGAGAGCGCGCCACCCCGGCGGATTTGGGCACCGGCTTGGCGGCGCGCAGCGGGGCGGCTTTCTTGGCGGGGACGGGCAGCGTGGACACGGACGGAGTGGACTCTGGAATAAAACGAACGATCGTTCTATTTTGCAGGTCGCTCGCGTGACAGCGCCAGCTTGCCCTGGCGATTTCTAGGGTGATGTGCCTAATACTGCCGCGGACCTAGGGATGACCCGGAGGGCCGGGCCGTCACGGGCCCGCGCTTGAGCGGCGGAGGCCTTCTGCAGTAGTCTCACGCTTGGAGGTTGACTTCTGTGGATGTGCTCCAACTCGATGTCTCCGGCCGCCCCCAGGCCTGGATCACGACCCGCGAAGCGGCCGTGATCTACGCCTGCGACGGCGTCGCCTGGACGCTGGGCGACCCCTGCCAGGTGCTGCGCGGTGGCTGGCAGCGCCTGTCGGGCCGCCAGTCGCGCATCGAGGTGCATTCCATCATCGCCGTGCGCGGCGCGGTACCCAGCCGGGCCTGGCGCCAGGCGCCGGCGCTGTCCAACGCCAAGCTGTTCGCGCGCGATCGCTTCGTGTGCGCCTACTGCGGCCACCGGCATGACGTCGAGGACCTGACCCGCGAACACATCCAGCCGACCTCGCGCGGCGGCCGGGACACCTGGATGAACTGCATCACGGCCTGCCGGTCCTGCAACGGCCGCAAGGGCAGCCGCATGCCGGAGGAGGCGCATATGAGCCTGCTCTACCTGCCCTACGTGCCCAGCCTGCACGAGGACATGATCCTGCGCGGCCGCCGCATCCTGGCCGACCAGATGGAGTTCCTGCTGGCCAGCGTGCCGCGCAACTCGCGCCTGCACGGTTGACCGTTGCCGGGTAAAGAGTTGTAGCGGCCGGCCACCAGCGGTCAACGGCGGGACAATTCGACACGTTGGGCCCGCTGTACCGCCCACGGAGATTCCGAATGTCCAAGCTCATGACCTCCCTCACGCTCGCCGCGGCCCTGGTGCTGTCGGCCTGCTCGACGACCAGTCCCGACGTCGTCCAGCGCGGTGACGCGCAGCGCCTGTCGCAGGTGCAGGACGCGACCGTGCTGTCCTCCCGCCCCGTCACGGTCGACGGCTCGCAGAGCGGCGTCGGCGGCGTGGCCGGCGGTGTCACCGGCGCCATCGCCGGCAGCTCGGTCGGCGGGCGCCGTGAAGGCGCGGTCGTCGGCGTCATCGGCGCCGTGGCCGGTGCCGTCATCGGCAACGCCATCGAGCGCTCGGCCACCAAGGAAGACGCGCTGGAGATCATCGTCCAGCTGCGCAACGGCGAGCGCCGCGCCATCATCCAGGCCAAGGGCACCGAGAGCTTCAACAGCGGCGACCCCGTCGTGCTGGTGACGACCGGCGGCAAGACCCGCGTGACGCGCGCGCCGGCCGTCATGCCTGCCGCTTCCGCCAGCAACGGCTGACGGTTCGCCGCGGCGAAGGACAATGGCAGGCTTTCAAGCCTGCCATTTCCATGTCCGATTCCGACGACGAACCCCTCTACGAAGCGCGCCTGTGGCGCGACAACGGCTGGACCGCGCAGGTCATCAAGAACGAGGACGACGAGGGCTGGGCCGTCGCCATGTTCAAGGCCGGCGAGAGCGAGCCCGCGCTGGTCGGCCCGTGGACCATGGGCCGCGACAAGAAGAACCCCAAGCCGCTGGACGTCAACGCCTTCAACACGCTGGTGAAGACGGCGTCCGAAGTGATCCGCCGCCACGAACAGCAGCTGCACGCCCAGCTGAACAAGGCGCTCTACGTCGCGCGCGACGGCAACTGGCTGAAGATCACGCTGGAGATCGTGCCCGCCGAGGACGATCCCTACGCCTGGCTCGCCGCCTTCGACGCGGCCGGCGAGAAGCTGGCGCAGGTCAAGGTGCTGGCCGGCTTCAAGCTCAGCCAGTCGGCCGCCGAGGCCTGGGTGGACAGCGGCTTCGAGCGCCCGGCCGGCCGGGACTGATCAGCCCGCGTCCAGCGCCACGACCACCTGCGCCGCCGCGTCGCGCGGCAGCGTCGCAACCCGGCGCCCGTCCGGCGCGATGACGACGCTGTCGCCGAAGCCGCGCTGCGCCGGTGCATTCAGCGACTCGGGCCAGTTGCTCTGCAGCACCCAGGCGCCCAGGTCGCGCGCCAGGCCCGCGGCGCCGAGGCGGTAGGCCTTGCACAGCGCCGACTGCTCGGCGTCGGATTCGGCGATGTAGCTGGGCCAGAAGACCACGCGCGGCCGCGCATCGCCCGCAGGCAGCGCGGCTCGCAACTCCGGCATGAGGTCGGCGCCGTCGAGCATCTCGCGGCACAGCACCGACGTCGCCAGCACGCCGCCGATGGCCGTCCAGACACGCGGGCCGCCGCGTGCGAAGAAGCTGGCCTCGCTGTCCGTCAGGCCGCGCTTGTGGATGCGGCCGAGCTCGCGGCCCGCGGCGTCGATGTAGAGATGGCTGTTGAAGATGACGCCGGCAGCGCCAGGCGCGCGCAGGCGGCGCGCAGCTGGCGCTCGGCATCGGCCAGCGCCTCGACGTCGAGCAGCTCGGGCACGCGGCGATGAAAGCCGGTCAGCGCCAGCTCGGTGCTCAGCAGCCCGTCGGCACCCGCCGCCGCCGCGGCCTCCAGCGCCGCCAGCGTCTCGGCGAGGTTGCCGGCCAGAGTGACATGCATGCGGGGCTGGGCGATGGCCCAGCGCGGCGCGCGGCTCATGCGGTGATCTCGAAGGACAAACCGGCGCGCGCCTGCAGGCGCCGCACCAGCGCCAGGCCCATCGCGCTGCCCGGCGTCCAGACGCCGCCGGGCGTGGCGTCGCGGCCCACGTCCTGCACGAGGCACAGCGCGGCCTCGCTGATGAGCTTGCAGGTCGAGCCGTAGCCGGGGTCGCGGTCGCCCCTGACGATGGCGCGAAGCGTCTGGCCGCCCGCGGCCCTGCCGGTGAACCAGACCTCGTAGCGCCCGGCTTCGCGCGCCGCCTTGTCCGGGCCGTCGCCGGGCTGGGTCAGCACGAAGCGGCGCAGCAGCGCGCGCGTCGGCCCGAAGCCCAGGGCCAGGTTCTGCAGCCTGGTGAAGCGCGCCAGCGCGACGGCCTTCTTGCGGCCCTTGTCGCCCTGGCCGGGCTTGCCTGTCAGCAGCTTCTCGCTGTAGATGAAGCCCGCGCCCCAGGGGTGGCCGCGCAGCGCGTTGCTGCGGTGCACGTTCTTGGTGTTGATGGTCGCCATGACGAAGGGGCCGGCCCAGGCGTCGGCCCAGTCGTCGTAGCCGGCGCCCTGGTCGTCGGGCTGCCGCGGGCCCTTGAAGCCGCCGGCCAGCGCGAAGGGGTTGGCCATCAGCTTGATCTGCGCCGGGTCGCGGCGGACGGCCTCGATGGTTTCCAGCATGCTGGCAAAGGTGCCGCCGGAGAAGGTGCCCTTGAGCCTGGCGACACGCCCGCGCACCTCGGGCAGCGGCGCGCTAGAGCGGGCCTGCGCCTCGGCCTGCAGGTAGACGACGCCGAGGTCGAAGGGGATGGAGTCGAAGCCGCAGGAGAAGACGATGCGCGCGCCGCTTTGTTGCGCCAGCGGCGAGAGCTTGTCGATCATGCGTGCCATCCACAGCGGTTCGCCGCAGAGGTCGACATAGTCGGTACCCCCTTCGGCGCAGGCGGTGGCGAGCGGCTCGCCGTGCAACTGGTAGGGGCCGACCGTCGTGATGACGCAGCGGGTGCGTGCGACCAGCGTTTTCAACGCTGCGGCGTCGCCGGCATCGGCCTTCAGCAGCGCGACGGCGGGCGGCAGGTGCAGTTCGTCGCGCACCTTGGCGAGCTTGTCGAGGCTGCGCCCGGCGATGGCCCAGCGCGCACCGGCGGCGCCGCTGAGGTGCAGGTACTCGGCGACGAGCCGGCCGGTGAAGCCGGTCGCGCCGAAGACGATGAGGTCGAATTCCTTCTTGTCGCTCACGCCGCCCTGCCCTTCATCGCCAGCCAGTCGCTGCGCAACAGCGACAGCGCATGGCAGTCCACATACTCGCCCGCGACGAAGACGACGCCGCGCTGGATGCCTTCATGCTCGAACCCGCACTTCTCGGCCACGCGCCGCGACGCATGGTTGTGGACGGACATGCCGCAGGACAGGCGGTTCACCGGCCAGTTCTCGAACAGGTAGTCCACCAGCAGGCCGGCCGCCTCGGTCGTCAGGCCCTGGCCACGCATCGACACGTCGGCGAGCGTCCAGCCGATCTCGCGCGCGGTCGTGTAGCGCGCGGCGCTGAAGTGCACCACCTCGCCGATGACGCTGCCGTCCAGCAGGTGGCAGATCAGCAGCCGCTCCAGGTCCTCGCCCGCGAAGCCGTGCTCCTGCCAACGCCGGTCGATCTGGTGCGGCGGCGTCATGCGCGAGCCGCCGAACGGCCCCCGCACCTGCGGGTCGCCCAGCATGCGCTTGAGCCAAGGCAGGTCGTCTTCGGTCATGTGCCGCAGGCCGATGCGTTGACCTCTGAGCATGGATCTCATCCTCTCCAACGAAAAAGCCCGGCCGGAGCCGGGCCCAGTGCGAAGCGCCGAGTTCCGGGCCAAGCGCCGGGCCGCCCCAAGCCGTCCCGACTGGCGGCGCCCAGTGGGCAGCGTGTGCCTGCCGAAGCGCGGTCTGCAAGACCGACCGGGCACGCCCGCGTTCAGCGCGGCGAGCCTGGACGAAGGGTCAAAAGTGTATTCCGCGCATCATCTGCTGCATGGCGATGGCTTCCGGCGACAGCCCCGACTTGCCGGACTTGTCGCCCTTGGCGGCCGAGCTGTCGGGGAACATGCGGAAGGTGGTGTTCATGACGATCTGTGCGATGCGCGGCGCGGCGGCATGCAGCATTTCGCCGGAGATGCCCAGGCGAGTGGCGATGCGCACGGGCTTGTTGATGCAGGCCTGCGCAATCATGTCGGCGGCCTCCTCGGGCGCCAGCGTCGGCACGTTCTTGTAGATGGCCGTGGGGGCGATCATCGGCGTGCGCACCAGCGGCATGTTGATCGTGGTGAAGGTCACGCCGGTGTCGGCGAACTCGCTGGAGGCGCAGCGCGTCCAGGCGTCCAGCGCGGCCTTGCTGGCGACGTAGGCGCTGAAGCGCGGCGCATTCGTCAGCACGCCGATGGAGCTGATGTTGACGACATGGCCCTTCTTCTTGGCCACCATGCCGGGCAGCAGGCCCATGGTCACGCGCAGGCAGCCGAAGTAGTTCAGCTCCATCGTGCGCTGGAAGTCGTGGAAGCGGTCATAGCTGCTCTCGATGGCGCGGCGGATGGAGCGGCCGGCGTTGTTGATGAGGAAGTCGACGCCGCCGAACTCGTCGTTGCACCACTGGAGCAGCCCGGCGCAGCCAGCCTCGTCGGCGATGTCGCAGGCATAGCTGTGGATCTGCGCGTCCTTGCCGGCTGCGGCCTTGATCTCCTTGACCGCCTCGGCCAGCTTGGCCTCGTCGCGCGCGCAGATCAACGTGATCGCACCCGCCTCGGCGAACTTGATGGCCGCCGCCAGGCCGATGCCCGACGAGCCGCCCGTCACCAGCACCACCTTGCCGCCGGTCGCACCGCGCAACGACCGGTCGATGAACAGCGCCGGGTCGAGATGACGCTCCCAGTAGTCCCACAGCCGCCAGGCGTAGTCGTTCAGGTCGGGGCAGGCGATGCCCGAGCCCTTCAGCGCCGCCTCGGTGTCGCGGCAGTCGAAGCGGGTCGGATAGTTGATGAAGGTGAACATGTCCTCGGGAATGCCGAGGTCCTTCATCACCGCGTTGCGGATGCGGCGCACCGGCGCCAGCGCCATCAAGCCCTTCTTCACGCTCTTGGGGATGAAGCCCATCAGCGCCGCATTGATGAAGAGGTTCATCTTGGGCGCGTGCGCGGCCTTGCTGAAGATGTCCAGCACGTCGCCGACGCGGTAGCCCTTCGGGTCCACCAGGTGATAGCAGCCGTGGCCCTTGCTGACCTTGTGCGAGATGTGGTCCAGCGCGTCGACGACGAAGTCCACCGGCACGATGTTGATGCGACCGCCCTCCAGGCCGATGCTGGGCATCCACGGCGGCAGGATCTGGCGCATGCGCTGGATCAGCTTGAAGAAGTAGTAAGGCCCGTCGATCTTGTCCATCTCGCCGGACGTGGAATCACCGACGACCAGCGCGGGCCGGTAGACCGTCCACGGCCGCTTGCACTCCTTGCGCACGATCTTCTCGCTCTCGTGCTTGGTCATGAAGTAGGGGTGATCGAGGTTCTCGGCCTCGTCGAACATGTCCTCGCGGAACACGCCTTCGTAGAGGCCCGCGGCGGCGATCGACGACACATGGTGCACATGGCCGGCGTCGATCGCCTGCGCGAACTCCACCATGCTGCGCGTGCCCTCGATGTTCACCGCGACCTGCGACTCCTCGTCGGCGCCCAGGTCGTACACCGCGGCCAAGTGGTAGAGGTGGTCGATCTGGCCCTTCAGGCTCTTGATGACGTCGCTGGCCGCGCCGAGCTTCTTGCCCGTCAGGTCGCCATAGACCGGAATCGCACGGGTCTTGCCCACGCCCCAGTAGGCCAGCAGGTCGGGCAGCTTGGCCGCGCTCTCCTCGCGCATCAGGAAGTAGACCGTGCTGCCGCGCCGGGCCAGCAGCTTCTTGACGAGTCGCTTGCCGATGAAGCCGGTGGCACCGGTGACGAAATACTGCATGCGAGGTCTCCTGCTTGTTGGAAGGGGGTGAGCGCGCCGATTCTTCCCCAGTGCCTGGGGTGGCCCGCTGCGCACTTTCCCCAGTGAAGGCCACCGCCGGCGTAGAGCGCCCACACTAGGAATGGACGCGCCGATGCAGGATGCGAGGGCTACAGTCCCGCCGGTCAATACATTGCGCTCACTCGAAAGGACACCCCATGGTCAAGAAGCTCCAGAAGATGGCTGACAAGAAGAAGGCTGCGGCCGCCACCGGCTTCCCCGCTGGCCTGCTCGACAGCGCGATGGCACAGAACGTCAAGGACAGCGCCCAGCAGATCTGGGCCGCCGGCCTCGCCTCCTTCGCCAAGGCCCAGGGCGAAGGCTCCAAGGTCTTCGAGGCCCTGGTCTCCGAAGGACAGAAATTGCAGAAGAAGACCCAATCCGCCGCTGAAGAGAAGCTCAGCGCCGCCGCCAGCAAGCTCAGCGGCGTGGCCGGTGATGTCGGCGCCAAGGCCGGCCAGCACTGGGACAAGCTCGAGTCCATCTTCGAGCAGCGCGTCGCCAAGGCCTTGAAGGCGCTGAACGTGCCGTCCGCCAGCGATGTCGACAGCCTGATCAAGCGCATCGACGCGCTGGCCGTGTCGGCCGGCCTGAAGAAGGCTGCACCCGTGAAGGCCGCCCGCAAGACCGTCGCCAGGAAGGCCACCGCGGCCAAGACGGCCGTGGCTGCCAAGGTCGCGCCGGCCAAGAAGGCGGCGGCCAAGAAGGCTGCGCCCGTGAAGGCCGCCGTCAAGGCCGTGGCCAAGAAGGCCGCTGCGCCGGCCAAGGCACCGGCTGCAAAGAAGGCCGCGCCGGCCAAGCGCGCCCCGGCCAAGAAGGCGGCTCCGGCCGCCGACACGGCAGCGCAGGCCTGAGCACCGTTAGCTCTTCCTGACCATGCGCCAGCCCAGGATTGGCCTGGCCCTGGCAGGCGGAGGCCCACTGGGCGCCATCTATGAAGTTGGCGCCCTTTGTGCTTTGGAGGAGGCCGTCGACGGCCTGGACTTCACCGCCTGCGACGGCTACATCGGCGTCAGCGCAGGCGGCTTCATCGCCGCCGGCCTGGCCAACGGCATGACGCCGCGCCAGCTCTGCGCCGCCTTCATCGAGAACACCGCCGGGGCGCCCGACCGCTTCGACCCCGCCGAACTGCTGCAGCCCGCCTGGGCCGAGTTCGGCGAGCGCCTGCGCCTGCTGCCGCGGCTGCTGGGCGACGCGGCGCGCGAGGTGCTGCTGGAAGGCCGCTCCGCACTCGGCGCCATCGAGCGCCTGGGCCGCGTGCTGCCCACCGGCCTGCTGTCCAGCAACCGCTTCGCCGAGGCGCTGACCCGCGTCTTCGCGCGGCCCGGCCGCACCGACGACTTCCGCCAGCTGCGCCACCGCCTGGTGCTGGTCGCCACCGACCTCGACAGCGGCGAGGCCATCCCCTTCGGCACCGAGGGCTGGGACCATGTGCCCATCTCGCAGGCCGTGCAGGCCAGCGCCGCGCTGCCGGGGCTGTTCCCGCCGGTGGAGATCGGCGGCCGGCACTACGTGGACGGCGCGCTGAAGAAGACGCTGCATGCCTCCGTGCTGCTGGACCGCGGGCTGGACCTGCTGATCTGTCTGAACCCGCTGGTGCCCTACGAAAGCGACCGCCTGTCCAACCGCGAGGCGCGCTCGCGCCGCGCGAAGAAGCTGGCCAGCAAGCTCGGCCGCCCGGCCGTGCGCGCGCTGCAGCCGCGCATCCACCGGCTGGTGGACGGCGGCCTGCCGCTGGTGCTGTCGCAGACCTTCCGCTCGCTGATCCATTCGCGGCTGGAACTGGGCCTGCGCGGCTACGAACTCAGCCATCCCGAGACCGACATCCTGCTGTTCGAGCCCGACCCGCGCGACGCCGAACTGTTCCTGGCCAACACCTTCAGCTACAGCCAGCGCCGCCACCTCGCCGAGCACGCCTACCAGGCCACGCGCGAGCTGCTGCGCGAGCGCGCCGCGACGCTCCAGGCCCAGTTCGCCCGCGCCGGCCTCACGTTGCGCGAGGATGTGCTGGCCGATCGCGAAGCACGCCTGCTGCCCGCACCGGGCGAGACCCGCATCGAGCAGGCGTTGCGCTCGCTGCGCGGCAGCCTCGCCGTTCTGGAGGCTCGCGGCGCGCAGCACCCCTAGAAGGCGCACCGTTCCTCAACCGAGCGGATGCCTCGGGCAGAGGCGGCGCCCACACTGACTGCGCCGTCGCATGGCATCGGGCCGGCGATGGCGTTGTCACTTCCTGGGAGCAGCACCATGCCCATCGAATCCATCTCCGACCCTTCGCTCACCGGCCGCGCGCTGACCGAGCCGCCCCAGGGCGCCGCCGCGCCCGGCTGTGCCATCAATCCGTACGCCCTGGCGGAAGTCGTGTCCGGCAAACGCATCGACTGGAAGCAGGTTGCCAACAAGCCGGCCCTGCTCGAGCAAGTGCTGGGCATGCCCTACGAGGAGCTGTTCGACCCGAAGTTCGGCGGGCCGCTCTACATCGGCGGCGCGCGCCAGCCCGACGGCAGCATGCGGGCGCAGCGCTCGACGCTGCTGGACATCGAGATGCCCAGCGGCCCCAACGACGCGGAGCGTCCGCCCATGGCGGAGCTGGGCGGGCTGACCAGCCTGAAAGACATCGCCCGCACGCTGAACATCAACTCGCTGGACGACCTGACCGTCGGCTGCATCGACTGGAGCCGTGCCACCAAGCTGCGCCTCACCTTCGACCTGCCGCGGGCCGTCAGCGACCTGCGCATGGCGCGCCACTACACGCCCGACCTCGTGCGCACCGTCAGCCACGACCCCGCGCTGCAACTCGGCAACAACCAGGACTGGACGCCGCCCAATGCCAGCTGGCAGGACGGCGGCCGCTTCTTCGACGAGACCGCCGAGTTCTACGACCCCGTGCAGGGCGCCGTGGCCAACTGCTACTTCATCGCCGCGCTGTCGGCCATCGCCTGGGCCCAGCCCTACCGCATCGCCCAGCACACGCGGGCCACGGGCGCCAGCCAGAGCCAGTTCTTCGACCGCGTGACTTTCTACAAGCCCGACAACCAGGGCATCGACCGCGAGATCGAGGTCAGCGAGACTGTGCCCAAGACGGCCGGCGGCAACTTCATCTACGCACGCTCCAGCGAAAGCGGCGAGGCCTGGCCCGCCATCTACGAGAAGGCCTTCGCCAAGCTCGAGACCGGCACGACGACCGACCACCCCGACATCACCGCCACCGGCTGGGGCGACTGCGTCTGGGCCACGGCCCAGCTCACCGGCGGCAGCCGCGCCTACCACGACACCGCCTCGCGCTCGGCCGACCAGCTCTGGCACACGCTGCGCAGCCACTGCCTGAGCTACCGCACCATCCGGCCGATGACGGCCTGGACCTACGGCTCCGGCGCCGATGCGCCCGACCCGGTGGACTACAGCTCCGCGCAGGTGGTGGGTTCGCACTGCTACACGGTGCTGGGCTGGGCCTACCGCAACTGCAAGCGCTACATCCTGCTGCGCAACCCCTGGGGCAACACCGAGGCGACGGTGAACGCGCTGGATGCCACGGTCTACGCCCACGACGTGAGCTGGTGGCGCCCGATCGCGCTGAAGGAGGTCGACGGCACCTTCGCGATGGAGATCGGCACGTTCAAGCGGTACTTCGCTGGCTTCGGCGTGGTGAGCTGAAGCCCCTCGCCCGGCCCTCCGCGGGCGCTCGGCCCGCGGCTCAGACAGCGTCCACCAGCCTGCGCGTGATCGCCGCCCGCAGCGGCGGCAGGTGCCGTGCCACGTCGATGACGGCGCGGCGCAGCGCCAGCATCGGCGCGCGGTCGTCGGTGAAGAAGCGCACCAGCGCATTCGTACCGGCATAGAGCGGCCCGGCAGCGCGGCGATGCTCGGCCTCGTAGGCCTGCAGCGGCCCGGGCTCGCCGGGGTCGCGGCCGGGGCCCAGGCGTCGCGCCAGCGCGTCGATGCCGTACAGGCCCAGGTTGTAGCCATGCGCCGTCACCGGGTGCATGCCGACGGCCGCGTCGCCGATCAAGGCAAAGCGCGGCGCGACGAAGCGCTCGGCCCAGACGGCCACCAGCGGATAGACATGCCGCTGGCCGACGACGTGCATCGCGCCCAGCTTGCCGTCGGCGGCCGCCTCGATGGCCGCAGCCAGCGCCGCATCGTCCAGCGCCGCGATGCGCGGCAGCTCGGCGTTCGCCACCGTCCACACGGCCGAGCAGCGCCGCCCCGTCATCGGCAGCAGCGCCAGCGTGTGGCCTTCGAGGAAACACTCCTGCGCCAGGCCCTCGTGCTCGGCCTCGTGGGCCAGCGGCACCAGCAGCGCGCTGCGGCCGAAGTCCTGGTGGCGCGCCGCAATGCCGGCCAGCCGGCGCAGCGCCGAGAAGCGGCTGTCGGCCGCCACGACCAGCGGCGCCGCATGCAGCTCACCGCAGGCGGTACGCACACGCGCCTGCAAGGCGTCGCGCTCCAGGCCGACGACGCTGTGGCCGCACAGCACGTCGATGCCGCGCTCGCGCGCACCCGCCCAGGCCGCCGCGCGGATGCGGTGGTTGGGCACCAGCCAGCCGAGGTCCTGCCCCGCCGACTCGAAAGGCAAGACCTGGCGCGAGCCGCTGGAGCGCACGCTGGCGCGCCGCAGCGGCGCGATGTCGGCGAGGCGCTGCCACAGGCCCAGGCCTTCGAGCAGGCGGCGCGAGCGGTGCGTCAGCGCGATCTCGCGGCCGTCATCCGCGGGCTCGGCGAGCTGGGCCTCGCCGGCCTGCTCCAGCACCTGCACGGCCAGGCCACGGTCGTGCAGCGCGCAGGCGAGCGCCAGGCCGGCGGGGCCGGCGCCGCAGATCAGCACCTGGGGAAAAGTGGGATTCATGAAGAAGACGGACGAGCCCGGGACAACGCTGCAGCCTAGGCGCCATCGCACCGCCCCGTCTTGACCCAGGTCAGGTCGCCTCGGAATCCGGCTCGGCTTCTTCCAGCGTCTGCAGCTCGACCAGGCGCCGGTACAGGCCGCCGTCCAGGCCCATCAGCGCCTCGTGCGTGCCGCGCTCCTGCAGGCGACCGTGGTTCAGCACCAGGATCTGGTCGGCCGCGCGGATGGTGGACAGGCGGTGCGCAATGGCGATGACGGTCACGCGGCCGCGCAGCGCCGTCAGCGCCTCGCCGACGCGCTGCTCGGTGGCGCTGTCGATGTTGCTGGTGGCCTCGTCGAGGAACAGGATGCGCGGCGCACCGGCCAGCGCGCGCGCCATCGCGATCAGCTGCTTCTGCCCGGTGGACACGCGCGCGCCGCCTTCGCCCAGCCGGGTGTCGTAGCCCTGCGGCAGCGCGGTGATGAAGTCGTGCGCGCGGGCGGCCTGCGCCGCGGCCTGAACGGCGGCCTCGGTGATGCCGGGCCGGCCCATCGCGATGTTCTCGCGCACGCTGGCCGCCATCAGGTACGGCTCCTGCGGCACCAGGCCCACGGCGTCGCGGAAGGCCGCGTCGGGCACGGCTGCCAGCGGTTGCCCATCGACGGTGATGCGGCCTTGTTGGGCCGTGTAGAAGCGCAGCAGCAACGACAGCAGCGTGCTCTTGCCGCTGCCGGTGTGGCCCACGATGCCGACGAAGCTGCCGGCGGCGATGTCCACGTCAATGCCATGCAGCACCGGGCGCGCCGGGTCGTAGCCGAAGGTCAGCCCCTCGATGCGGATGGCGCCCTGCGTGACCGGCGCGCCGTCCTGCGGCGGCCCGCGGAACTCGTCCTCCTCCAGCAGCGCCCGCACGCGCGACGCCGCCACCATGGACTGCTGCAGCTGGCCGAACTGCATGGTGATCTGGATCAGCGGCTCCACCACACGGGCGATGTAGGCCAGGAAGGCGTACAGCAGCCCCACCTCCAGCCCCGACAGCTCGCGCCGGCCGAAGCCGTAGATGACGGTGACCAGCAGCAGCACGTTGAGCAGGTCCAGCGCCGGGCGCAGCAGCCAGGCGTTGGCGCGCAGCTCGGCGATGCGAGAGAGGCGGTGCTCGGCGTTCACCGCCTCGAAGCGCTCGCCGAAACGCCCCGCCGCGCCCGCCGCCTGCAGCACCGCCATGCCGGCCATGCTCTCGGCCATCTGCGCGTTGATGTCACTGCGCAGCTGGCGCGTGCGCGCCACGGCCGGGGCGGACAGGCGCTGGTAGGTCTTGATGATGACCACCATGGCCGGCACCAGCGTCGCGACGATGAGCATCAGCCGCCAGTCAAGCCAGGCCATCGCGACCAGCGAGCCGACGACGACGATGGTCGAGTCCAGCATCACATACAGCACCTGCCGGTACAGCTGGTTGACGGCCTCGGTGTCGTTGGTGACGCGGCTGACCAGCTGGCCGGTGATGGCCTTGTCGAAGAAGGCCATCGGCAGCGCCAGCACATGGGCGTAGACCCGCTCGCGCAGCCGCAGTACCGAGCGCCGCGCCACGCCGGCCATGCGCGACAGCTGGGCGTAGCGGATCCAGCTCGACGCCCAGCCCGTCAGCAGCACGGTGGCGAGCAGCGCGCCCATCGCGCCGAGGTCGTAGTGGCCGGGCAGCAAGTAGTCGTCGATGTAGCGCTTGCCGAGGATGGGGGCGATGGCTTCGAGGCCGGCGGCCAGCAGCAGCCACAGGCCGCCGCGGACGAGCTGCGGGCGCTCCGGCCGCGCCGAGTCCATCAGCAGGCCGACGCTCTGCCACGGCTTCTCTAGGGTCCTTGCCATCTCAGCTGTCCATTCCACACTCGCGACGCATGAAGCTGCAGCATTCCGGGCCGAGCGCTGGGCCGCTCCCGAGCCGGCCCGCACCGGCGATGGGCTCGCGGCTCGATGCCGCGAGCATCGCCGTCCCCTCGGGGGACCGGTCAGACGCACCGCGTTCAGCGGCGTGCGGCTGGACGAGGGGCTTCACATCACTCGGCTTCAAGGCTGGCCTCGATCTGTTGGTAGCGCCACTGCACGGCATACCAGCCGCCCAGGCGCAGCAGCTCGGCATGCGTGCCGCGTTCGACGACATGGCCCTGCTTGAGCACGATGACCTCGTCGGCATCCATCACGGCCGACAACCGGTGCGCGACGACGATGACGCTGCGGTCGGGCCGCGCGGCGCGCAGCTCTCGCAGGTGGTCGAGGATGTCGGTTTCGGTGCCGGTGTCGACGGCCGACAGCGCGTCGTCCAGCACCAGCAGCGGCGCGTCCGACAGCAGCGCCCGCGCGATGGCCACGCGCTGGCGCTGGCCACCGGACAGTGTCACGCCGCGCTCGCCGACCTCGGTGGCATAGCCGCTGGGCAGGCGGACGATGTCGTCATGCACGGCGGCCAGTCGCGCGGCCGCTTCGATCTCGGCCGGCGTGGCGGCGGGCCGCGCCAGCGCGATGTTCTCGGCCACCGAGGCGGAGAACAGGAAGGGCTCCTGCGGCACCCATGCGATGTGGGCGCGCAGGGTCGCCAGCGGCAGCTCGGGCAAGGGCAAGCCACCCAGCGTCAGCCGGCCCGCATCGGGCTCGGCCTGGCGCAGCAGCAGCCGCACGAAGGTCGACTTGCCGGCGCCGGTCGCGCCGACGATGCCCAGCGTCCGGCCCGGGCGCAGCGTCAGGTCCAGGCCTTCGAGCGCGGGCCGCTTGGCGCCGGGGAAGGTGAAGGTGAGACCTTCCGCCCGCAGCTCGGCGCGAGGGGGCGGCGCCGCATGACCGTTATCGGCCAGCGTCAGCGGCGCATCCAGCACCGGCGCCAGCCGGGCCCACGCGGCGCGGCCGCGCTCCAGCAGCGCCAGCACCCAGCCGGCCGCGAACATCGGCCAGATCAGCTGGCCCAGGTACATCGTGAAGGCCGTCAGCTGGCCGATGCTGATCTCGCGCTGCGCCACCAGCCAGCCGCCCACGGCCAGTGCGATGGCGGTCGCCGCGCCCAGCGTCATGCCGACGGCGGGCTCGTAGGCGGCCTCCCAGCGCTGCGATCGGAAGGCCGCCTCGGCCGCGTTCCCGGCCAACTCGCCGAAGCGCTGCTGGCTGCGGCCGACGAGGCCTAACGCCCGCAACGTGCGCACACCGGCCAGGCTTTCCTGCACCTGCTGGTTGAGGTCGCCGAAGCGGCTCAGCGAGTCCTGCGCGGCTTCATGCAGGTGCTTGGAGATCCACCAGAACGCCAGCGCCATCAACGGGAACGGCACGAGCGCCGCCAGGCCCAGGCGCCAGTCGATGGCGAGCGTCATCATGGCCAGCACGAGGACCAGCGTCTGCGTGCCGTCAAAGCCGGCGAGCATTGCCTCACCCGCCGCCTGCTCGACGGCGTCGATGTCGTTGGTCGCCAGTGCCATCAGGTCGCCGGTGCGCTGCTGCTGGAAGTAGGCCGGCCCCTGCAGCGCCAGCCGCGCGAACAGCCGCGTGCGCAGGCGCGCGCCGAGCTTGAACGCCGCCCTGAACAACGCCAGCCGCCAACCCACGCGCAGCAGGTAGATCACGAGGCCGGCGGCGACGAGCAAGGCGAGCTGCTCGATGAGCGCCGGCCCCTTCAGGCCGCCGGCCACCAGCGCGTCGACGACATGGCCCACCTGGCGCGGGATCCAGACGGTCAGTGCGGCGATGCAGGACAGCATCGCGGCGGCGGACGCATAGGCGTGCCAGTGCTCGCGCACGAAGGCGGCGAGCATGCGGGTGAGGCTGTTCTCTATTCGCACAACGCAACGAAGACTTTAGAAGCTGACAAGTCTGTACTCGAAGGTTGTGCTCGGAAAGCCGCAGTCTCTTCGCATCGCAGCGATGGCGGCTGCATACGCTCGTTGAAGAGTGTTCTCCCTTACCGAGCCACGTTCGGCAGAGTTTTTCCTGATGAGGTCTAGCAATTCGCCAACCGCGTTCATCACATCGTCAGGAGCCCACAGCGCTGCCTCGTCGTAAGCCTCCAAGAAGCTCATTCTTTGCTCGTCCTCCCGCTGCGTACTAGCGCTGAGAAAGACACGCATGGAAACAGCAAGCTTGCCGTACACATTCCGACGTCGGACCAAAAGTTCTTGTTCTCGAACACCCGTCAACTTTTCACGCTCAACAATTCGAGCGGCCCAGAGTCCGCCAAGCCACTGCGTTAGTGCAAAAACCAGAGCGGCACCGCCACCCAATCCGATGAAAACTGAGCCAGCAATGGAAAGTAGATCGAGAAAGGTCATGGCGAAGTGCAGATTACCGGCGGCCGACGAGTGTCCCTTGGTGCTTGCCAAACATCCACAACCCGGCCCACGTCAGCACACCGTTCAGCAACAACAGCTCCAACCCGATCCGATACCCCCCATACGGCTGCCCGAAGTCCAGCACCGCACACAGCAGCGGCGCCGCCACGCACACCGCCACCAGCGCCCGCCCCGACACCTGGCGCGGGGTGAACATCGCAAACGCGAACAGCCCGAGCAGCGGCCCGTAGGTGTAGCCCGCGAGCTTCAGGATCAGATAGATCATGCTGGCGTTGTCCAGCGCCTTGAAGCCAAGCACCAGCAGCAGGAACAGCGCCGCGAAGCCGAGGTGCACGCGCCGGCGGGTGCGGGTGTCTTCCTTGCCCACCCGAAGCAGATCAAGACATGTGCTGGCGGTCAGCGCCGTCAGCGCACCGTCCGCGCTCGGCAGCAGCGCCGAGACCAACGCGATGACGAAGACCGCCTGCACCCAGGCCGGCAGGTATTGCATGACGACCGCGGGGAAGAGCGCATCGCCGCTGACGTTCAGGCCGTGTTCGCGTGCGAACAGCGTCAGCAGCCCGCCGAGCAGCAGGAAGGCCGCGACGACGACGAGCATCAGCACGGCCAGCACGAGCAGGTTCTTCTGCGCGTCGCGCAGCTTGGCGACCGACAGGCTCTTCTGCATCATTTCCTGGTCCAGCCCCGTCATGGCGATGGCGATGAACATGCCGGCCAGCAAGGCCTTCACGGAGAAGTCGCGGCTCAGCGGGTCGCCCACCCACACGCGCGACAGGCCCGTGGCATCCAGCTGAGCGAAGGCGTCCGGCCGCCACAGCAGCACCGCGCAGACGACGAGGCCCGTCAGCATGCCGGCGGTCTGCAGCGTGTCGGTCCAGACCAGCGCCTTCACGCCGCCCTCGACGGTGTAGAGCAGGATCATCACCAGCACGACCGCCGCACCTACCGCGAAGGGCACGCCCAGCGGCTGCAGGATCAGCGTGTGCAGCACCGCGACGACCAGGTAGAGCCGCGCCGTGGCGCCCAGCGTGCGGCTCAGCACGAAGTAGGCCGAGCCCAGCCGCTGCGCCGCCGGCCCCAGGCGGTCGCCCAGCAGGCCGTAGATGGAGGCCAGCTTCAGCCGGTGGTAGGCCGGCAGCAGCACCAGGGCGATGACGGCATAGCCGACGACCTGGCCGAGCGCGATCTGCAGGTAGGTGAAGCCGCTGGCCGCGACCGAGCCCGGCACGCTGATGAAGGTGACGCCGGACAGCGACGTGCCGACCATTCCGAAGGCGACAACCGGCCAGGGACTTTCCCTGCCCCCCACATAGAAACCCTCAGCACCGGAACCGCGCGAGACGCACCGCGCCAGTACCAGCAGCAGGCCGAAATAGGTGAGAACCCCGATCAAAAGCAGTGCAGGCGGCATGGGCCGGGATGATGCCCGAGGGCGGGTTTGCGCGCCCCCACGAACGGGGTGGATCAAATCGTCATCAAGCCTCCCTACGATGCGCCCCGTTTGGGCAATTTTTACTAACCCGTCATGCAACTGAAACCCCTGGTGTCCCTCCTCGCCGCGGCCTTCGCCGTGCCCGTCGCGCTGGCGTCGACGAACGGTGTCGTCATCAGCCAGGTCTACGGCGGCAATGGCAACGTCTACAAGAGCGACTACGTGGAGCTGTTCAACGCCGGCGCTGCGCCGGTGTCGCTGAACGGCATGTCGGTGCAGTACGCCAGCGCCACGGGCACCGGCAACTTCGTCGCCGTGCCGCTGACCAACGTGATGCTGCAGCCTGGCCAGTACTACCTGGTCAAGCTGGCCACTGCCGCGGCGGGCGCCGACCTGATCACCCCGGACGCCTCCGGCAGCACCGACCTGTCGGGCACCAACGGCAAGGTCATCCTGGCCAGCCAAGCCACGACCATCGGCTGCAACGGCGGCTCCAACGCCTGCTCGGACGCGCAGAAGGCGCTCATCGTCGACCTGGTCGGCTACGGCACGGCCAACTTCTTTGAGGGCGCGGCGTCCATCGCCTCGAACAGCACGAGCGGCCTGTTCCGCGCCGCCAACGGCTGCACGGACACCGACAACAACCTGGCCGATTTCAGCCGCGGCACCCCGGCGCCGCGCAACACGGCGAGCACGTTCAACGCCTGCGGCGGTGGCGGCGGCAACGCCCCCATCGTGCCGAGCTGCCCCGACGCCGTCGCCGTGGCCGGCACCGCGTCCGGCTTCTCCGTCAGCGCCAAGGACACCGACAGCCGCGTCACGGCCGTCAGCGTCGTCGGCAGCCTGCCCGACGGCGTGGCGCTGGACAGCTTCGTTGCCGCCAGCGGCGACGGCGTGGCCGCCACGCAGTCGTTCAGCGTCGCCAACACGCTGGCCGCCGGCAACTACAACCTCAGCCTGAAATGGGACAACGACGAAGCGCAGACCGCGAGCTGCACGTTCAAGCTGACCGTCAGCGGCATCGTCACCATCCCGGCCATCCAGGGCTCGGGCGCCAAGAGCACGATGGACGGTGCCAGCGTCACCACTAGCGGCGTCGTCACCAAGCTGATCAACAACGGCTTCTACCTGCAGGACCCGGACGGCGACGGCGACCCGGCCACGTCCGACGGCGTCTTCGTCTTCACCAGCACCGCGCCTACCGTCGCCGTGGGCGACAAGGTGACCGTCTCGGCCAAGGTGCAGGAGTACTCGGTCTCCACCAGCGCGGCCAGCCAGGCCAACCCGCTGACCGAGCTGAGCAGCGTCTCCGCCGTCACCGTCGTCAGCACCGGCAACCAGCTGCCGCAGCCGGTCGAGGTGAGCCTGGCCGCGCTGGCCACGCAGTCGGCGATGGAGCGCTACGAGGGCATGCTGGTGCGCATCACCGACGCGCTGACTGTCAACCAGACCAACTTCGTCGGCAGCTGGGGCCAGCTGACCGTGTCGGCCGGCGGCCGCACGCTGACGCCCACCAACGTGCTGCGCCCCGGCGCCGCGGCCCAGGCCTTGCTGGCCGCCAACCTGGCCCGCAGCGTCGTGCTGGACGATGGCAGCGCCACCAAGTTCCCCAACCCGACGCCCTACCTCTGGCAGGACGGCACCGTGCGCGCCGGCGACAGCGTCGAGGGCGTGACCGGCGTGGTCGACTTCGGCCCGTCGACCGACTCGGCCGGCGGTCCGCTGTCGTACAAGATCCACCCGACCGCCGCGCCGGTGTTCGCCCGCCCGACCGCCCGCCCGGCCACGCCGCCGGCCGTGGGCGGCAACCTGCGCGTGGCCAGCGCCAACGTGCTGAACTACTTCACCAGCGGCAGTGGCGGCGCGTTCGTGGCCGGCAGCCCCAGCTGCGGCAGCGACTGCCGCGGCGCCAACACGCTGGCCGAGTTCAACCGCCAGCGCACCAAGATCCTGGCCGCGCTGTCGGGGCTGAACGCCGACGTCGTGGGCCTGATGGAGATCCAGAACGGCGGCAGCAACTTCGCCGTGCAGAACCTCGTCGACGGCCTGAACGCCATGCTGGGCGCCAACACCTATGCCGCCGTGCCGCTGCCGGCCGCCGGCACGGGCACCGACGCCATCCGCGTCGCGATGATCTACAAGCCGGCCAAGCTGGGCCTGATCGGCGCGTCCATGTCGGACACCAACGCCGTCAACAGCCGGCCGACCTTCGCGCAGGGCTTCGTCGCCCCGAACGGCGAGAAGTTCGCCGTCGCCGTCAACCACCTGAAGTCCAAGGGCAGCTGCGGCTCCGGCCTGAACGCCGACCAGGGCGACCTGCAGGGCTGCCACAACCAGACCCGCAAGGAGCAGGCCCAGCGCCTGCTGGCCTGGCTGCCCACCGTCAAGGCCACGGCCCAGACGGAGGACGTCATCCTCATCGGCGACTTCAACGCCTATGCCCAGGAAGACCCCATCGAACTGCTGACCACCGGCGGCCTGGTGGACCTGGTCGGCAAGTTCGACCCGGCCGACTACAGCTACGTGTTCGACGCCGGCGCCGGCCGCCTGGACCACGGCCTGGGCACGGCCAGCGTCGCCGCCAAGGTGGTGGGCGCCACCAGCTGGCACATCAACGCCGACGAACCCGAGTGGACCGACTACAACACCGAGGACAAGGCCGCCGGCAACGACTGGTACCAGCCGACGGTGTTCCGTGCGTCGGACCATGATCCGATGTTGATTGGGTTGAGTGTGGTGAAGAAGCTGGGCGGCACGGCCGGTAACGACACCATCGTGGGCACCGATGGCGACGACGTCATCGAAGGCGGCCTGGGTCGTGACACGCTGACCGGCAAGGCCGGCGCGAACCAGTTCGTCTACCGCACTGGCAGCGACGGCCTGGACACCATCACCGACTTCAAGCCAGGCGTGGACAGCCTCGTCTTCACCGACCTGCTGAAAGCCGTAGGCATTAACAGCGGTGCGCCGCTTGCCACCGGCCATGTCACCTGCGTCAACCAAGCGGACGGCGCTCTGATCGGCTACGACCCCGACGGCTCTGCCGGCGCCGCTGCGTCGCGCCCCGTCGCCAAGCTCAAGGCCGTGCTGTGCGCCGCAATCAACGCGGCGTCGTTCAAGTTCTGATTTCTTGCAAGGAGAACAACATCATGCAATTCCGCCCCCTGCTGATCGCTGCCGCCGCGCTCATGGCCGCGTCGGCCCAAGCCGCCACGTTCAACTTCAACGGCGTCATCGATGCCGGCCCGCTGGCGGCCGACAGCGTGCCGTTCTCGGGCAGCTTCAGCTACACCGACCCGGTCACCGGTTCGGGTTTCGAACAGATCGCGCTGACGGCCTTCTCGCTGAATTTCCTGCTGACGAACTTCCCGCTGAACGCGGGCGCGACGGCGGACTTCGACAACGGCGTATTCCTGGGCCTGAGCTACAGCCATCTCTCCAACGCCGACTTCACGCTGACGATGACCTCCGGCAGCATGGACGTGACCGACGCCTTCCTGCACTACACGCCCACCGGTGGCATCGAGAGCAGCGGCGGCTACAGCATCTCTGCCGTCCCCGAGCCGGAGAGCTACGCCCTCATGCTCGGCGGCCTCGGCCTGGTCGGCTGGATGGCCCGGCGTCGCAAGGCCTGAGCCTGCCTGCTGCGCCTGACGGCCCGCTTCGGCGGGCCGTTTGCTTTTTCAGGGAGGCGACGAATCCTGGCCCACCTGTCTCATCCGCGCAGCCATCTCCACCGAGCCGCGGGCGTGCAACTGGTCCGCAGCGCCCTCGCGGTCGCGCGCGTCCTTGTTCTGGCTGAGCTTGACCTTGCCCACCAGCGACGTGATGACGATCTCGATGCCGACGATGTGGCCCAGCAGGCCATCGATGAAATCGGGCGCGGAGTCGCCCATCTTCCACGGCCGGGGCTCGGCCGCTTCATGCCGGCGCGTCAACGCCGCCAGCAGGCCGCGGACGAAGCGCGCGTCGTCGCGCACGGTCATCACGCCATGCGCGTGCACGACCTCGTAGTTCCAGGTCGGCACCTGGCGGTGCGCCTCGTGCTTGCTCGGGTACCAGTTGGGCGAGACATAGGCCTGGGCGCCGCGGAAGGCGACCATCACCGCGGTGCCGGTGGGGCAGCGCCGCCACAGGTCGTTGGCGCGCGCCACGTGGGCCAGCAGCCGCCCGTGCGGGCCGTGCGCCACGTCGAGCTCGAACGGGATGTGGTCGGCGTCCAGCCCCGCGGGGCCGTGCGTGACCAGCATGCCCAGCGGGTGGGCGCGGATGATGCGGTGCAAGGCCTCGGGCCGGGTCTCGGCGAATTGCGGGGGGATGTACATCGGTGCGAGTTCGTTGCGGCAGGCACCGACGATGCCTGCAGGCCGGCACAATGAGAAGTGCCAGTTCGGAGGAATTCAAGTGGTCCAGTTGCGCGCCTCCGCGCCCGCCCGCCAGACGAGCCGTACCCGCCGCAGCCGCGATGGCACCGGGCGCCGCATCTACGACCTGCTGCGCGCCCAGATGGCCGACGGCACGCTGGCCGCGGGCGCCCGGCTGCCGTCCACGCGGGCGCTGGCCGCCGAGCTGGGCGTGTCGCGCACCACGGTGACGGCCGCCTACGAGCAGCTCGCGGCGGAAGGCTTCATCGCCACGTCCGCCGGCCGCGCCGCCACGGTGGCTTTGCCGGCGAGGCCGGCGCGGCCCATGGCACCGCGGGCGGGCAGCCGGCGCGCGAACGCACCGGCCTTGTCGGCGTTCGCGCACCGGCTGCTGGGGGCCGAACTGCCGGCCCTGCCGGCGGAGCGCGTCCGCATCGACTTCCGCTACGGCGCGCTGGCCTCGCGCGACTTCCCCGCGCTGGCCTGGCGGCGCGAGTACCAGGCCCAGCTGCTGCAGCAGCGCGACGCGCTCGGCTACATCGAGCCCGAGGGCGACGCCACGCTGAGGCAGTCGCTGCAGGGCTACCTGCGGCGCGCGCGGGGCATGGCCTGCGACGCCGGGCAGATCGTCATCGTCCACGGCTCGCAGCAGGCGATCGACCTGTGTGCGCGGCTGCTGCTGGATGCGGGCGATGCGTTCGTGTTCGAGGAGCCGGGCTACCTGATGGCGCGCGCTTGCTTCGAGGCGACCGGCGCGAGCCTGCTGGCCACGCCGGTCGATGCCCACGGCATCGACACCGCCAGGCTGCCCGAGGGCGACCGCGTTCGCCTGGCCTACGTCACGCCCTCGCACCAGTTCCCACTCGGCGGCGTGCTGCCGGTCGGGCGGCGCCAGCAGCTGCTGCAATGGGCCCAGCGGCACGGCGCCTGGGTCATCGAGGACGACTACGACGGCGAGTTCCGCTACGGCCAGCGCCCGATCGACGCGCTGCAGTCGATGGACGCGGACGGCCGCGTCATCTACATCGGCACCTTCTCCAAGGCGCTGTCGCCGCAGCTGCGGCTGGGCTACCTGGTGCTGCCTGCCGAGCTGGTGCCCGTGTTCCAGCGCGTCAAGCGGATGACCGACCGCCACGCGCCGGTGTGGGACCAGCGGGTGCTGGCGGCGCTGATCGCCAGCGGCGCCTACGAGCGCCACGTGCGCCGCATGCGGCGCGAGCACGAGCGCCGGCGCGCGGCGCTGCTGGATGCCGCCGCGCGCCACCTGCCCGCGGACTGCCGCATCGACGGCGCCGCCGCGGGGCTGCACGTCGTGCTCTGGCTGCCGTCGCTGCGGCCGCGGGACGAAGCCGCGCTGGCCACGGCCGCACGCGGCCGCGGCGTAGGTGTCTACCCGGTCTCGCCGCTGTATGCCGCGCCGCACGGTGCCGACCGGCCGGCTGGCCTGGTGCTGGGCTACGCCAGCCTGACGCTTGAGCAGATCGAGCAAGGCATCCACGCACTGGCGCTGAGCCTGAAAGCCCTGTCCAGGGCAGCGCGGCCGGCCCGGCCGGTCAGTACGTCCGGCCGCCCTTGAACTGCGCGTGCTGGCGGCGCTGCAGCGTCGTGCTGCGGCTCATCGCTTCGAAGCTGACGCGCGCATGCGCATGCATGATGGCAATGCCCAGCGCGTCCGCCGCGTCCTTGCCGGGCAGGCCCGGCAGGTTGAGCAGGCGCTGCACCATGGCCTGGATCTGCTCCTTCTTCGCGTGGCCGTGGCCCACGATGGCCTTCTTCATCTGCAGCGCCGTGTACTCGCTGACGAGCAGGTCGGCCGACACCAGCGCCGTGATCGCCGCGCCGCGCGCCTGGCCCAGCAGCAGCGTGGACTGCGGGTTGACGTTGACGAAGACGATCTCGACCGCGGCGCACTGCGGCTGGTAGCGCGCCGTCACCTCGCGGATGCCGTCGAACAGGATCTTCAAGCGCGCCGGCAGGTCGCCGGTGTCGACGGCGCTGGTCTTGATGGTGCCGCTGGCGACATAGGCCAGCCGCGGGCCGTCCGCTTCGATGACGCCAAAGCCGGTGGTCTGCAAGCCGGGATCGATACCGAGAATCCTCATCGCTGCCAAATGCCCATCAAGGTGACCGTGGCAAGGCTTCTGTGCAGGCTCATGAGCGCAAAGCGCTCGTGAAGTCGCGACAGCGACGGGCCGAAGCTAAAGCCGGTGGTCTGCAGGCCCGGGTCGATGCCGAGGATCCTCATCGATACCCCAGCGGCAGCTGGAAATACCAGCGCGCCGAATGGAAGAACACGGGCGCCGCAAAGCACAACACGGCGATGCGGTCCAGCAGGCCGACCGCGCCGGTGATGGAGCTGCGGTTGCCCCAGTAGCGCACGCCGGCGTCCTTCTTCAGCGCCTTCATGACGAGGCCGCCGAAACCTGCCGCGGCGGCGGTCAGGAAGGCCATGCCCAGCGCCTGGCCGGCCTTGAACGGCGTGATCCAGAACAGCAGCCCGCCGGCCAATGAACCGGTCAGCGTGCCTATCCACCAGGCGCGCATCGAGAAGCTGCGGCTGATGCGCCGCGCCACCGGCCGCCGGCGCAGCGTGCGCGTGGCGATCTCCTGCGCGATCTGCGAGGACGCCACCACCATGACGAGGAAGAACAGCAGGAAGGCGCCGCGGCCGGTGTAGCCGGGGAAGTCCAGCAGCAGCAGCGCCGGCGCGTGCGACAGGCCGTAGACGCAGACCATCACGCCCCACTGGATCTTGGCGTTGCGCTCCAGGTACTGGCGCGGGTCATCGGCGAAGGCGCTGACGATGGGCAGCGCCAGGAAGCCGTAGACCGGCAGGAAGACGGTGAACAGGTCGAAGAAGCGCGTGCCGCAGATCATGTACTGCACCGGCAGCAGCACGAAGAAGGCGACGATCAGCGTGCGGTGGTCGCTGCGCTGCGTGTGCACGAGAGTGATGAACTCGCGCAGCGCCAGGAAGGAGAACAGCGCGAACAGCAGCGTCGCGCCCAGCGGCCCGGAGATCCACGCGACCCAGAACATGCAGCCGCCGATCCAGGCCGCGCGCAGGTCGCGGCGCACGCGCTCCCAGGCCAGCTCGGATGCGCGGCGCGCGTCGTCGTCCTCGCGCTCGCGCAGCGAGTTCAGGAACAGGCCGATCGTCAGCAGCATCAGGAAGCCGAACAGCACGACGAAGAGCAGCGCCACCTGCTCGCTGGCGCTCAAGGCTTTCAGCCAGCGCATCAGTCGGCCTCCGCCAGGCGCCCGACCTGGGTCGGATCGGGCCGCTGCTCCATGACCGCCTCGCGGGCGCGGCACAGGAAGTCGGCCTTGCTCTCGCCTGGCAACAGCTGGATGGGCGCGCCGAACGTGACCGTGCACAGGATGGGCACCGGCACGACCTCGCCCTTGGGCATGACGCGCTGCACGTTGTCGATCCAGGTCGGGATCAGCGGCACGTGCGGGAACTGCTCGGCGAGGTGGTAGATGCCGCTCTTGAAGGGCTGCGGGTTGCCCTTGTTGGAGCGGGTGCCTTCCGGAAAGATGACCAGCGAGTCGCCGTTCGCGAGCGCCTCGACGAGCGGCTCCAGCGGGTCTTCGTCGGGGTTGGCGCGGGTGCGGCTGACGTAAATGGCGTTGAAGACCTCGGTCGTCAGCCAGCGCCTGAAGGCGCTCTTGGTCCAGTAGTCGCGCGCGGCGATGGCGCGGGTCTGCGCGCGCAGCTCATGCGGGAAGGCGGCCCAGATCAGGACGAGATCGAAGTGACTCTGGTGGTTGGCGATGTAGATGCGCTGCTCGGCTTGTGGCGGGCAGCCCTTCCAGTGGCCCTGCGCACCCGTGATGAGCCGGGCGATGGAGGCGAGCAACTGGCCGGTGAGAGCGGCTGGCGTCATGGGGCGGATTATCAGTGCCGCCCTCACCTCGGATAGCCGGGCTTACCAGTCGTCGCCACCGCCGCCGCTGAAGTCACCGCCGGCGTCGCCGCCACCACCCCAGCCGTCGCCGCTGCCGAAGTCGATGTCGCGCTGGGTCAGCTCGGTTGCGGCGCTATCGCCGCCGCTGAAGCTGCCGGGAATGAGGCCTCCCGCGGTGCCCGCACCGGCATCGGCCTGGTGCGCCGTGCCGCGCTCGTCATGGCCGCCATTGAGCAGCCGCTCGGCCAGCATGCCGGCCGCCACACCGCCGGCCGCGGCGAGGCCCACGCCCATCAGGCCCGAGCCGCCGCCCGCCATCGGGCCTTGCTGGGGCATGCCAGGGGCATAGCCGCCGCCCATGCCGTAGCCGCCGGCCATCGCCGGCTGTGCGGCCGGCGCAGCCGCGCGGCGGCGCATCCAGCTCGCGGCCAGCGCGATGAAGGCGATCGCGCCGACGACCAGCATCCAGACCGGCACGCCGCCGCCGCTCGACGATTCGGCCGCCGTGGCCGGCGCAACGCGTTGCTGTGGCGGTGGCGCGGTGGCCTCCAGCGGCGTCGGCGCGGCCGGCTTGGCAGCCGCGATCTGCTCGCGCTGCAGCAGCTGCTCGAAGGCCTTGAACTTGGCGGGGTCGGCGAACTTGATGGCCGGGTCCAGCGAGCGCGCGCGACGCGTGTGCTCGGCCGCCTCGTTGAACTGGCGCTCGTGCGCCAGGATCTCGGCCAGCACGTAGTGGGCGCGGGCACTGTCGGGCTTGGCCGTGACGACCTCGCGCATCATCTTCTCGGCGCCCGCATAGTCGCCGCGCTGCGCGGCGGCCTGCACCTGGTCGACGGTAGGCAGCGCCTGCACGGCGCCTGTCCACAACACCGCCAGCAGGCCCAGGCAGGCCAGCAGGAATCGGGGGTACTTCATGGCAACACTCCTCCAACCAACGCCCGCGCGACAGACGCGCGGAACGGCACAAGTTTGCGATCCGGATCTGACGCCGGGCCGTCGGCTTTCAAGGCTTTACCTGTAGGACTAGAACCAGTAGTCCGCGACGCAGCGCCCGTCGCGCGGCAGGTCGTCGAAGGTGTCGAGGCCGTCGAAGTGGTCGATGGGAATCGCCGCGACCGCCTCGGGCTCCGCCAGGCGCAGGTTGACGGCGATGCGGCGGCGGCCATCCGCCTCCAGCCGCAGCCCGCGCCAGTGCGTCACGCAGCCGCAGGCGGGGCAGAAGTGGAACTCCAGCGCCTTGCCGCGCACATAGGCCTGCGTGGCGCCGGTCACGTGGATGCCTTCGTCCACATGGTCGTAGGCCCAGAGCGTGCCGTAGCGCCGGCAGGCGGTGCAGTTGCACGCAGTGGCGCCGTCGGGCTGGCCATCGAAGCGCCAGCGCACGCTGCCGCACAGGCAGGAACCTTCGATCATGGCGTCAGGCCTCCAGGGACTGGGCGGCCGTGACGGGGGCCGCGTAGATCGGGTCGAAGTAGATTCGGCCGCCGAACAGGAACTCCTTGCCGCCGACCTGGGCGAAGCCGAAGCGCTTGTAGAACGCGACGGCCCGCAGGTTGCGATCGTAGACGCCGAGCCACAGCGTCTGCGCACCGCGCCTGCGAGCCTCGGCATGCACGGCCGCCATCAGCCGTGCGCCCAGGCCCTGGCCGATGAAGCCCTCGCCGAGATAGAGCCGCCACAGCTGCAGCGGCGCCGGCCCGGCCACGCAGCCGGGCGCCGGCTCGGCGCGGACGACGGCATAACCGGCCAACTGCTCGCCCACCCAGGCCAGCAGCGTCGAACAGGCCGGGTCCTCGACGACGCCGGCGACGATTTCGGGCGTGAAGTGCTCGGCGACGTAGTCGGCGATCTCCTGCGGGTCGTCCAGGCCGCGGTAGGTGTCGGTGAAGGCCTGGGTGGCGAAGGACGCCAGCAGGGCGGCGTCCTCGGGCGTGGCTTGGCGGATCGTCAGCGGCATGCCGCCGATTCTCGCCGTCAGGCCAGCGTCACCGCGTCGGCGCCCAGGCGCTGGATCAAGCCACTCGTCAGCCGCGTCGCCAGGCCGTAGACCGTCAGCTGCGGATTCGCGCCCAGGCTGGTCGGGAAGAGGGAGCCGTCGTGCACCGACAGGTTGGCCAATTGCCAATGCTGGCCGTCCGGCCGAACGACACCGCGGTTGGCGTCGGCGGCCATCGTGCAGCCGCCCATGACGTGGGCGCTGCCGACCGTGGCGAGGAAGGGCTTCATCGCCAGGCCCGCGATGCCCTGCTTGGCCTCGGCGAGGTTGGCGTAGCCGGCCGCCTGCTCGTGCACCGGGCGCACGGTCTTGGCACCGGCGGCGAACTGGATCTCGGCCATCGTCAGGTAGCTGCGCCGCACGCCTTCCAGCAGGTAGTCGCTCAGCGTGTAGTCCAGCACCGGCGTGCCGTCGCCGCGCAGCTTGACCGCACCGCCGGCCGCCTCGGCATGGAAGCCGTCGCGCAGCAGCGCGATCATCAGCTGGGTGCGCGGCATGTCGCGGGCGCGCTGGGCCAGTTCGGCGCCGATGCCGCCGCCATTGGTCAGCGCGAAGGCCGGGTGCACCGGCGCGACCTCCAGCTTGTAGCCCACCGGGCCGTCGATGGGGCCGGTGTGCAGGAAGTGGTCGCAGAACACCGACAGTGGCGCGCCGGCCCAGCCGGCCACGTCGTGGTCGAACAGCGCCACGCCGCCGGCCGTGGGGTGCAGGAAGGTGCGCTTGCCGAGCAGGCCGTGCGGGTCGGGCGCGTTGGAGCGCAGCAGCAGGGCCGGCGAGTTGATGGCGCCGCCAGCGACGACGTAGTGCCTGGCCGTGATGCGCAGCGGCGCCCCGTTGGCAGTGCCATCGAGCGCCACCGGCTCGGCGACGAGCGCCGTGACCTTGTCGCCCTGCAGCTCGAACTTCGCCGCGCGCGTCTGCACCAGCAGCGTGGCACCGAGGTCCAGCGCCGCCGGCAGCGTGCTGACCAGCATGGACTGCTTGGCATTCGTCGGGCAGCCCATGCCGCAGGAGCCGAGGTTCCAGCAGCCCTTGACGTTGCGGCGCACGACCTTGGTCGGGATGCCCAGCTTCTCGGCGCCGCGCCGCAGCACGCCATTGTTCTCGTTGGGCTCGGTCAGCCAGTCGCCGATGTTCAGGCGCTTCTCGACCTGCTCGAACCACGGCGCCATCGCCGCCTCGTTGAAGTCGGTCAGGCCGAACTTGTCGCCCCAATAGGCCAGCGCGTCGGGCGGGGTGCGGAAGGAGCCGGTCCAGTTGACCGTCGTCGAGCCGCCGACGCAGCGGCCCTGCAGGATGTTCATCGCCTGGTCGACGGTCTTGCGGCCGGCGGACTCCTGGTAGAGCTCGCGGTAGGCGTCGAGCTCGCGCTGCTTGAACTGGCTGCTGGAGCGCAGCGGGCCTTCCTCGACGATGACGATCTTCAGCCCGGCGCGGGCCAGCATCTCGGCCGTGATGCCGGCACCGGCGCCGCTGCCGATGATGGCGACGTCGCAGTCCAGCGTGGCGGGCAGCGTCGCGTGCGCGCCGCCGTGCACCTTCCAGCCGCGCTGCAGGCCTTCGAGGATGGGATCGGGGATGGAACTCATGGGATCTCGCGCTGGCCGGGGTAGCCGGCCGTCTGCCAGTTGCCAGGCTCGGTGAAGAAGGCGATGGCGTTCAGGTCGCGCAGCGCGTGATAGACCTGCTGCCTGGTGTTGGACGAGGACAGCCGCATGGCTTCCAGCGCCTGCTGCACGTCCTGCGTGCCGGCTTCGGCCCAGGGCTTGGACAGCCCCACGAGCGCGAAGCGGCCGGCCGCCGTGCCGAGCAGGCCCAGCGCGTCGGACAACTCCTTGCGCGTGGCCGCAGGCATGCCGGCGATGAAGGCATCGAGACGGCCGAGCTGCGCGTCCAGCGCGGCCTCGCGCGCCGCGCCCGCGGGCGGCAGCAGGTCGGACAGCACGGCCTGCGCGGCGGCGCGCATCAGCTCGCGCGAGCCGGGGCTGAGCTTGTTGTCCACCAGGCCCGGCTTGATCAGCGCGACGCCCACACCGGCGATGCCGATGGCGACGGCGGCGCCCAGGCCTAACTTCAGGAGTCGACGGCGTTGCATCAGATGATCTTCTTCAGGAGGGCCAGCAGGCGCTCGAAGGTCGCGCCGTACGGCGGCTGGAACAGCTTGGTGCCGGCGAAGCGCGACTGGATGAACAGCGGCTTCTCCTTGCTGAAGGTGCGAAAGCCCCACTCGCCGTGGTAGGAGCCCATGCCGCTGGCGCCGACGCCGCCGAAAGGCTGGTCCTCCTGGCCGAGGTGCCAGAGGCAGTCGTTGATCGTCACGCCGCCGGCATGGGTCTCGCGCATCACGTGGTCGCGCGCGCTGGCGTCCTGGCCGAACCAGTACAGCGCCAGCGGGCGGTCGCCGCGGTTGATGTGGGCGAGGGCTTCGCCGACCTGGTCGTAGCCGACGATGGGCAGCAGCGGGCCGAAGATTTCTTCCCGCATGACGGTCGCGTCGGGCGGCACGTCCAGCAGCAGCGCCGGCACGAGGCGGCGGTCGCCGGGCTGCTCGTCATGCGTGCGCAGCACGCGCGCGCCGCGCTGGGCCGCGTCGTCGATGAGGCCTTGCAGCCGCGCGTGGTGGCGCGGCGTGGCGATGCTGGTGTAGTCGGCATTGCCGGCGATGCGCGGATACATGCGGCGCATCTGGGCGAGGATCTTCTGGCTCAGCGGCTCGACCATCTCGCGCGGCACCAGCAGGTAGTCGGGTGCGACGCAGGTCTGGCCGGCATTGAAGAGCTTGCCGAAGGCCAGGCGTGAGGCGGTCAGGTCGAGGTCGCAGCTGCGGTCGACGAGGGCGGGCGACTTGCCGCCCAGCTCCAGCGTCACCGGCGTCAGGTTCTTGGCCGCGGCCTGCGCGACGTGGCGGCCGACGGCGGTGGAGCCGGTGAAGAAGAGATGGTCGAAAGGCAGCTGCGTGAACGCCTTGCCGACCTCGGCGTCACCGGTGATGACCTGCATCTCCTCGGGCTTGAAATGCTCGGTGACGAGGCGGGCCATCAGCTCGGACGTGGCCGGCGTCAGCTCCGACGGCTTGATGAGCACGCGGTTGCCGGCGGCCAGCGCGGCGACGGCGGGCTCCATCGCCAGGTAGTACGGGTAGTTCCAGGGCGAGACGATGCCCACAACACCCAGCGGCTGGCGCATGAGCACGTTGCGGCCGGGCAGGAAATGCAGTGGCGTCGACACGCCGCGCGGCTTCATCCAACGGCGCAGGTGCTTCAAGGCATGACGCGCACCGGACTCGACGGTGAAGATGTCAGCCAGCAGCGATTCCTGCCGCGCGCGGTGGCCGAAGTCCCGCGCCATCGCGGCGGCCAGCGCCTCGCCATGCTGGCGCGTCATCTTCAGCACTCGCTCAAGGCGATCGCGCCGGACCCCGTAGGCCGGCATGCGCTCGGCCTCGAAGGCGCGGCGCTGGCTCAGCAGTGCCAGATGCAGGCGTTCCTGCAGCGCGGTGTCCATGGGCTTGTCTCCGGCTCTCGATCGAATCCGGGGAGGCTAACCGCAACTGACGGGCCGCCCAACGGGGCCGGCCCTGGACTAGAGGACTGCATCTAGTCGCGCAGGCGACACCTGCTCAGTGCCGGAAGTGACGCACGCCCGTCAACACCATGGCGATGCCGCGCTCGTTGGCCGCCGCAATCACCTCGTCGTCACGCATCGAGCCGCCCGGCTGGATGACGCAGGTGGCACCGGCATCGGCCAGCACGTCCAGGCCGTCGCGGAAGGGGAAGAAGGCGTCGCTGGCCACCGCCGAGCCGGCGAGGCTCAGGCCGGCGTGCTGGGCCTTGATGGAGGCGATGCGGGCCGAGTCCAGGCGGCTCATCTGGCCCGCGCCGACGCCCAGCGTCATTCCGCCACCGCAGAACACGATGGCATTGCTTTTCACGTACTGCGCGACGGTCCACGCGAACATCAGGTCGTCGAGCTGCTGGGCCGTGGGCTGCAGCGTCGTGACGATCTTGAGGTCTTCCTTCTTCAGGAAGTGGTTGTCAGAGGTCTGCAGCAGCAGGCCGGAGCCGACGCGCTTGCTGTCGCCGGCGTTGCGGCCCTGCAGCCAGGGCGTGGCACCGCCGGGCGGCAGCGCGATCTGCAGCAGGCGCACGTTGACCTTGCCCTTGAAGGCTTCCAGCGCCTCGGCGCTGAAGCTGGGTGCCATCAGCACCTCGACGAACTGCTTGGCGACCAGTTGCGCCGCGGCGCCGTCCACCTCGCGGTTGAAGGCGATGATGCCGCCGAAGGCGCTGGTGGGGTCGGTCTTGAAGGCCTTGCTGTACGCCTCGGCCGGGTTGCCGCCGACGGCCACGCCGCAGGGGTTGGCGTGCTTGACGATGACGCAGGCGGGCGTGTCGAAGCTCTTCACACATTCCCACGCGGCATCGGCGTCGGCGATGTTGTTGTAGCTCAGCTCCTTGCCTTGCAGCTGCTTGCCGGTGACCAGCGAGCCGGGTGCGGGGAACAGGTCGCGGTAGAGCGCGGCGGTCTGGTGCGAGTTCTCGCCGTAGCGCAGGTCCTGCACCTTCACGAAGGTCGAATTCATCTGCGCCGGGTACTCGGCCTTGCTGCCGTCTTCCTGCAGCGCCGACAGGTAGTTGCTGATGGCCGCGTCGTATTGCGCGATGCGGTTGAAGGCGGCGACGCTGCAGGCGAAGCGCGTCTTGTCGCTGGTCTTGCCGCTGGCCTTCAGCTCGTCGAGCACGCCGGCGTACTGGGCCGCGTCGGTCAGCACCGTCACGTCGCGCCAGTTCTTGGCCGCGCTGCGCACCATGGCCGGGCCGCCGATGTCGATGTTCTCGATGGCGTCTTCCAGCGTGCAGCCTGGCTTGGCCACCGTCGCCTCGAACGGGTAGAGGTTGACGGCCAGGATGTCGATGCGCGTGATGCCGTGCTGGGCCATCGCGGCCACGTGCTCGGGCAGGTCGGAACGCGCCAGCAGGCCGCCGTGGATCTTGGGGTGCAGCGTCTTCACGCGGCCGTCCATCATCTCGGGGAAGCCGGTGTGCTCGGCCACCTCCGTGACGGGCAGGCCGGCGTCGGCCAGCAGTTTGGCGGTGCCGCCGGTGGACAGCAGCTTGGTGCCGAGGGCGTGCAGCGCCTTGGCGAATTCGAGGATGCCGGTCTTGTCGGATACCGAGAGGAGTGCAGTCAGTGCCATGTCGTCAGCCAAGGTTGTGATCGTTTAACTTGCGGCGCAACGTGTTGCGGTTGATGCCCAGCCATTGCGCCGCCTTGCTCTGGTTGCCGCCGGCTTCGCGCAGGACGATCTCGAACAGGGGCTTCTCGACGAGCTTGATCAGCATCTCGTGCATCGAGTGCGGCTCCTGGCCGTCGAGGTCACGGAAGAAGGCTTCGAGGTTGTCGCGCACGCAGGCGTCGATGGGGTTGGGCGGGGTGTTCTTTTGGGCGCTCATAAAGCTCAGGCGGCACACGCCGCCTCGGCCTCGTCGTCGTTGGCTGCAGGAACCGCCAGGGGTGGCAGGCGGTGATGGGTCTGGCCGAGATCGTCGAACCAGTCGCGGAGCGCCTGCAACTGCTCTTCGCAGCGCTCCAGGGTGTTCATGTGCTGGCGGAAGGCTTCACCGCCCGGCAGGCCGCGCACGGCCCAGCCGATGTGCTTGCGCGCGCTGCGCACGCCGCTCGCCTCGCCGTACAGGCCATAGTGGTCGTGCAGGTGCTCGGTCAACACGTCGCGCGCCTCCACCACCGTGGGCGCGGGCAGGTGTTCCCCCGTCGCCAGGAAGTGCGTCACCTCGCGGAAGATCCACGGCCGCCCTTGCGCGGCGCGGCCGATCATCAGCGCGTCGGCGCCGGTGTAGGCCAGCACGTCGCGCGCTTTCTCGGGCGAGTCGATGTCGCCGTTGGCGACGACCGGGATGGTCAGCGCTGTCTTCACGGCTGCGATCGTGTCGTACTCGGCCAGGCCCTTGTAGCCCTGTTCGCGGGTGCGGCCATGGATGGTCAGCATGGCAATGCCGGCGGCCTCGAACAGGCGCGCCAGGCGCAGCGCGTTGCGTTCGTCGGCGCTCCAGCCGGTGCGCATCTTCAGCGTGACCGGCACGCCGCGGGGGGCGCACACCGCGACGACGGCCTCGACGATCTCCAGCGCCAGCGCCTCGTTGCGCATCAGCGCCGAACCCGCCCACTTGTTGCAGACCTTCTTGGCCGGGCAGCCCATGTTGATGTCGATGATCTGCGCGCCGCGGTCGATGTTGTAGGCCGCGGCCTCGGCCATCATGGCCGCGTCGGTGCCGGCGATCTGCACCGCGATGGGCCCCGGCTCGCCGGTATGGTCGGCGCGGCGCGAGGTCTTCAGGCTGCCCCACAGCTCCTTGCGCGACGTGACCATCTCGCTGACCGCATAGCCCGCGCCCAGGCGCCGGCACAGCTGGCGGAAGGGCCTGTCCGTCACCCCTGCCATCGGCGCCACGAAGAGCCGGTTGGGGAGGAGGTGGGGGCCGAGGTGCACGGAGGGGTCTGCTCAAAAATGAGGCGAGATTGTAGCCAGGGCCTTCTCGCGGCCCGGCCCACAATGCCGCCATGGAAGCCTGGCTTGCCCAATTCATCACCGACCTGCTCGCGGCGTTGGCACTGCCGCAGGTCGGCCTGGTGGCCGTCTTCGTCATCGCCTTCGTGTCGGCGACGCTGCTGCCACTGGGCTCGGAACCTGCGGTCTTCCTCGTCGTCAAGGCCGACCCCGGCATGTTCTGGCCCGTCATCGCGGTGGCCACCGTCGGCAACACGCTGGGCGGCGCGGTCTCGTGGTGGATGGGCTATGGCATCGAGCGCGCCGTCGAGGCCGTGAAGCACCATGAGCCCTCACATTCGCGCGCCATGCGCTGGCTGCAGCACTTCGGTCCCAAGGCCTGCGTGATGAGCTGGCTGCCCGTCGTCGGCGACCCCCTGTGCGCCGTGGCGGGCTGGCTGAAGCTGCCGTTCTGGCCCTGCGTGGGCTGGATGGCGCTGGGCAAGTTCATACGTTTCGTCCTCTACACCGCCGCCTTGCTGTGGCTCATCCCGGAGACCTGGTTGCAATGATCACCACCCCCGCCTACCAAGACCTCGCGGCGCGCCAGCAGCGCCTGCATCGCCTTTCGCACCTGCAGGCCATCGCCCAGTGGGACCAGGCCGCCAACATGCCCGCCAAGGGCAACGAGGCGCGCAGCCTGGCGCTGGCCGAGATGGACGGCCTGCTGCACCAACTGGCCACCGACCCGGCGCTGGCCGGCCTGCTCGACACGGCCGCCGCCGAGCCGCTGGACGAAACGCAGCGCGCCAACCTGCGCGAGATCCGCCGCGCCTGGCGGGCCGCCAACGCCCTGCCGCAGGCGCTGGTGGAGGCCAAGAGCCTGGCCAACAACCGCTGCGAGCACGCCTGGCGCACGCAACGCCCGGCCAACGACTGGGCCGGCTTCGCGCCCAACCTGCGCGAGGTGCTGAAGATCGCGCGGCAGGAGGCGGAGTTCCTGTCGCAGAGCGCCGGCCTGTCCAAGTACGACGCACTGCTGGACATGTACGAGCCGGGCATGCGCAGCGCCGACGTCGAACGCGCCTTCGCCCCGCTGCGCCAGTGGCTGCCGGGGCTGATCCGCGACGTCATCGCCAAGCAGTCCACCGAGGCCGTCATCGAACCGGTCGGCCCCTTCCCCGCCGCGGCGCAGAAGGCGCTGGGCCTGGACGCGATGAAGCTGATGGGCTTCGACTTCGCCGCCGGCCGCCTGGACGAGAGCACCCACCCCTTCTGCGGCGGCGTGCCCGAGGACGTGCGCATGACCACGCGCTACCGTGAGGACAACTTCCTGCCCAGCCTCATGGGCACCATCCACGAGACCGGCCACGGCCGCTACGAGCAGGGCCTGCCGCGCGAACTGCTGGGCCAGCCCATCGCCCGCGCCCGCTCCATGGGCATCCATGAAAGCCAGAGCCTCTCGTTCGAAATGCAGCTCGGCAGCCACCCGGCGTTTGCCGGCCTGCTGTCGCCGCTGCTCATCAAGCACTTCGGCGACCAACCCGCCTTCGAGCCCGGCAACCTGCACCGGCTGCTGACCCGCGTGCAGCCGGGCTACATCCGCGTCGACGCCGACGAGGTCACCTACCCCGCCCACATCCTGCTGCGCTTCGACATCGAGCGCGCGTTGATCGAAGGCCAGGCCGAGGTCGACGACATCCCGGCCCTGTGGGACGCCAAGATGGCCGAGCTGCTCGGGCTGGACACGCGCGGCAATTTCAAGGACGGCCCGATGCAGGATGTGCACTGGCCGGCCGGGTTGTTCGGCTACTTCCCCTGCTACACGCTGGGGGCGATGTACGCGGCGCAATGGTTTGCGACGATGCGGGTGCAGCAGGCCGACCTGGACGCCCGCATCGCCCGGGGCGAGTTGGGCGGCGTGTTCGACTGGCTGTCCAGCCATGTCTGGCAGGCGGCCAGCCGCTACGAGACGCCGGAACTCGTGCAGCGCGCCAGCGGCGAGGCGCTGAACCCGGCGCACTTCGAGGCGCACCTGCGCGGCCGGTATCTGGGCGCCTGAGGCCCCTCGCCCGGCGCTTTGCCCGCGATTGCAGACGCCGAGGAGCGAAGCCCCTCGGGGCGGTTCAGGCGTTGGCCGCCGGATCAGCCGGCTGTCGCGGCGTTGGTCTTGGCGCGGTGGATGCGCGCGCTCTGGCGGTTCTCGGCGCGCTGCACGTGCCGCTGCTCGGCAGCGCCGACATGGCCATCCGCAGCGGCGTGCGCCTCGGTACGGTCCACCCGGGCCTGGCCGCGCTCCATGCGGGCGGCGTCGCGCTTCGTCAGCGAGCCGTCGGCCAGGCCGGACTCGATGCGCTTTTCCTGGTTGACGTTGCGCTGCACGTCGGCCTGCATGCGCCGGCTGGAGGCCGACTGCGGGTTGCCATCGACGCCGTTGTACTCGGCCGCCGCGATGTCGCGGCTGGCCTTGTTCTGCGCGGCGCGCAGCTGGCGGCGCTCGGCGGCACTGAGGTGGCCGTCCTTCATGCTTTGGGTCTGCAGCTTGTCGACGCGGGCTTGCTCGCGCTCGAGGGCACCGGCTTCGCGCGTCGTCAGCGTGCCGTCGTGCAAGCCGTTCTCGATGCGCTGTTGCTGGTTGACATCGCGCTGCACGGTGGTCTGCGCGGTGACGGGCGCGGGCGTCTGGGCCATCGCGAAGGGTGTCAGCAGGGCGAGGGCGGCGGAGGCGATCAGGGCGGTCTTCATGTCGAGGTCCTTTCTTTCAGCGGTCAGCGACAGCTGGCCTGCGCATTTCAACGCCCGCGCCATGCCCGGGCTGACGCTCGCCCCGGCCGCTCCGTGAAAGGACGTAACACCGGACAGCTTGCCGACAGCACCCGTGCGCGCCCCAAAAAAATAGGGCCGCTTCTGCGGAAGCGGCCCAAGTTCGGTTCGAACGATCTCTCTTGCAACCAACGGCGCTTCCCCGGCCCCCCGGCCATCTCCGCGCGTGGCACCCGGTGTCTTGTTCTCTCCGGGCTGGGCCGCCGCAACTCGTTGCTGCGACCGTGACGCAATTCTGAGCACCTCGCGCCGCAATCGCATCCCCGCAAGCCAAGGGGAGAGCCCTCCCGCCGTGAACGGATTCACAGCAACAGCGCCAATCTCTCCAGGATCAGCACGGCAAAGAAGGCCAGCGCGGCGATCAGCGTCCATTTCATGATGACCAGCCCCATGCGCCGCCAGCGCGCCTGGCCGGTCGCGATGGCGAAGGCGAAGCAGACGACGGCCGAGAACAGCAGCAGGCCGACCAGGAGGCGGGCGATCATCATGCCGACGCCCTCACCAGGCCGGCGCCAGCTCGGCGAAGCCCTTGGGCGCCGCGCGCTCGTCGTCGAAGGTGACGACCTCGTAGGCCGCCGGGTCGGCCAGCAGCGCGCGCAGCAGCTTGTTGTTCAGCGCATGCCCGCCCTTGAAGGAGGTGTAGGCCGCCAGCAGCGGCATGCCGGCCACCTGCATGTCGCCGATGGCGTCGAGGATCTTGTGCTTGACGAACTCGTCGTCGTAGCGAAGCCCGTCGGCGTTCAGCACCTTGTAGTCGTCCACCACGATGGCGTTGTCCATGGAGCCGCCGAGCGTCAGGCCGCGCGAGCGCATCAGGTCGATGTCGGCCGTCATGCCGAAGGTGCGCGCGCGGGCGATCTCCTTCTTGTAGGTGCCCGATCCCATGTCGAACACGAACTGGCTGCCGGTGGCCGCCACGGCCGGGTTGTCGAACTCGATCTCGAAGCTCAGCGTGTAGCCGTGGTGCGGCTCCAGCTTGGCCCACATCAGCTTCTTGCCCTCGCCCTGGCGCACCTCGACGGGCTTCTTCACGCGCAGGAAACGCTTGGGGGCGTCCTGCATGACGATGCCGGCCGACTGCAGCAGGAAGACGAAGCTGGCGGCCGAGCCGTCCAGCACGGGCACCTCGTCGGCGTTGATGTCGATGATGAGGTTGTCCAGGCCCAGCCCGGCGCAGGCCGACAGCAGGTGCTCGATGGTCTGCACCTTGGGGCCGCCCGGGTCGCCGCCCGGGCTGATGGTGGTGGCCATGCGGGTGTCGCTGACCGACATGACGCCGACCGGGATGTCCACCGGCGGGCACAGGTCGACGCGGCGGAAGACGATGCCGGTGTCGGCGGGCGCCGGGCGCAGCGTCAGCTCGACCTTCTGGCCGCTGTGGATGCCCACGCCGACGGCGCGCGTGATCGACTTCAGGGTGCGTTGCTTGACCATGCCTGGGATTGTCCCAGGATCAGGCCGGATTCCCTCTGTCTACGGGCAATCGCAGCGATAGCCGGGTCCCCATGCCCGGCGTCGAGTCGATGCGCAGCTTGCCGCCCAGCCGCTGGGCACGCTTGATCTGGCTCTTCAGGCCGCGGCCGTGCTGGATGGTCTGCAGGTCGAAGCCGGCGCCGTCGTCCTCGACGCGGATCTCGACATAGCTGCCGTGGTGGCGCGTGACCATGCGCACGCGGCTGGCGCTGGCGTGCTTGAGCACGTTGTTCAGCGCCTCCTGCATCAGCCGCAGCACGTGCAGCGCGTCGGGCGGCTCCAGCCAGGCCAGGGGCGGCAGGTCCTGCACGTCCCATTCGAGCTTGAGCCCGCCGATCTGCAGGCGCTTGCCGAGCCGGTAGCGCATGGTGGCCAGCAGCGAGACAAGGTCGTGGCCGACCGGCTCCAGCGAGTCGATGACCAGGCGCAGGTCATCCACGCATTCGCGCAGCACCTCGACGCATTGTTCGTGCGACATGCTGCCCTGCTCCATCGCAACCAGCGCCGACAGCAGCGACGAGCCCAGGCCGTCGTGCATGTCGGCCATGATGCGCTGGCGCTCCAGCAGCAGCGCCTGCTGGCGTTCGACCTCGCGCAATTGCGCGTTCTGCGCCTGCAGCACCGAGACCTGCTCGTCCAGGTCCTCCTGCAGCTGGCTGTTCTCCGCCTGCACCTGCTCCACCGTGCCGACGTAGCGGCGCTGCACGGCGTGCAGGAAGCTCAGCATGACGGCCAGCGTTGCGAACGGCATCAGGAAGAAATGCTCGGGCCAGGCCCAGCCGGCCAGCACGGCCAGGTCGTGGGCGCCGATCAGCACGCCGATCACCAGCGCCGCGGCCATGAGACGCAGCTCGGGCCGGCGCTCGCGCCAGGCCAGCCACGCCACCCAGGCGGTGCCGACCGCCGCGACGGCGGCCGTCACGGCGTACTGCAGCACCACCATGTCGAGCTGGCGCAGCCACAGCGGCATGCTCAGCACGCTGACGATCAGGACGCTGGCCATCAGCGTCTGCTCCAGCCACTTGGCGCGCCGGCTCGCGAAGCGCAGCGCGAACAGCACAGCCGTCAGCATGACCCAGCCCATGGAAGCATGCGTGGCCCACCAGAACCAGTCCTGCCCCCACTGCGAGACCGGCAGGCTGACGTAGTAGTGCAGGTTGCGCACCAGCCAGGCTGCGGCGCCCAGCGCGAACAGGCCGTAGATGGCTTCGGGCCGGCGCAGCCACAGCGTCAATGCGAACAGGCCCAGCACGGCCAGCGTCAGGCTGACGGCTTGCGGCAGGCCGGTCTGCGCGCGCACTCGCCACAGCCAGCGCTTCTCCAGCTGGTCGCGCGGCCCCACCCAGATGCGCGACACCGCGTGATAGCTCCCGGCCGGCACCGGCAGCGCAACGACCAGCTCCAGCCCCTTGGCTCCCGCGCCCGGCAGGGGCAGCCAGAGGGGCTGCACCCACTGCTCGCGCTCGGCATGCTGGTTGTCCAGCAGCGTCTGCCAGCCTTCGTCGGTGCGCATCAGCACCGCCGCCGACAGCGTCACGAGGCGAGGCAGGTAAAGGCCCAGCGCCTCATCACTGCCCGGCGGGATCTGCAGGCGATACCAGCGCATCTCGTAGCCCCGAACGTCGTTGACCATCGCGACGCCGGGCCGCGGGCGCACGTCGGGCAGGGTCACCGGCCGCCACGCTGCGGCGTCGTCGGGGGGCAGCAGCTCGACCGGCACGTTGAGGCGATCGCCGCCCGCGACGCTGTGGTGGCGCAGCGCCGCCCACCAGGCATCGAGCTGCGTGCGCGTCCATGCGCTGGTGGCCAGCTCTGCGGCCGCGGAGCCGTCGCCGGCCGGCCTGGCGCTGGGCTGCGGCAGGCGCTGCGCCAACACCGGCAGGCAGGCACCCAGGGCCAGCGTCAGCACCCAGGCACGCAGCAGGACGCCCAGCTCAAGCATCCCTATGAAACCTTCTAGGCATTGACATGGGGCGCGAGCATGCCACAGGGGTGCGGCGCCGGGCCAACCGCCCGGGCGGCGGCAGCGACCGTTCAGCCGCCGCCGGCCGGCACGCTCTTGCGCGCCGCATCGCGCAGCTCGCGCGACAGGCCGGTGTCGCCCACCGCGCGCGACAGCAGCAACGCACCGACCAGCGTCGACAGCATGGCCAGCGCCTCCTCGCGCCGCCCGGCGGCGTCGCCCGCGGGCATCTGCGCCTGCAGCGTCGCGACCAGGCTTTCGACGCCGTCGGCGAACACCTCGCGCACCGCCGGCCCGCCGCGCGCCGCGTCGCCCGCCAGCGCCACGAGCCCGCAGCCGGCACCGATGCGGTCGCGGTGGGCGTCTGACAGATAGGCCTTGACCCAGGCTGCGAGGCCGCGGTCGGTCTGCTTCTTCCACTGCTCGCGGTTGGCCTCGAGCGCACGCCGAGTGGCCTGGGCCGCGAGGTCGTCCTTGGACGTGAAGTGGCCGTAGAAGCCGCCGCGCGTCAGGCCCGCGGCCTGCATCAGGTCGTTCAGGCCGATGCCGTCGAAGCCCCGCTCGCGAAACAGCTGGGCGGCGTTGTCGAGGATGCGTTCGCGGTTCTCTTCGGCCTGGGCGCGGCTGACCTTCATCGCGGTCTCCTGGAGGACGGTGTTGACACAGTTTATATGTTGATCGACATTTATATCAATCATGTCAACCGACATGAAACCTGTAGATGACCCACCCATTGCCGAGCCGGCCCACGCGGGTCGGCGCAGCCGCCGCGGAGATCGCCATGCCCCCTGCCCTTGCCGCCCTTGCCCCATCGCTTGCGGCCCATGTCGACGGCCGCCTGGCGGCCGCACGCCACGCCTTCTCGACGCCCGAACGCATTGCCATGAGCGCCGACGACAAGGCCGCACTGGCCCACGCGGCCGAGCCGCCGCTGCGCCACGAGGGCATCAAGCTCGCACGCTGGACGCTGGGCCGCGGCCCGCGCGTCGTCCTCGTGCACGGCTGGAACGGCCGCGGCTCGCAGCTGCTGGGGTTCGCGGGCGCACTGGTCGATGCCGGCTTCTCCGCGACGCTGTTCGACCTGCCGGGCCATGGCGACTCCGGTGGCCATGCGTGCAGCGTCGTGCATGCCGGGCGGGCTCTGCGCTCGCTGCTGGCCGCAACCGGCGAAGTGCATGCCATCGTGGGCCATTCGATGGGCTCGGCGGCGGCGCTGCTGGCCTTCGCGCGCGGAACGCAGGTGCGACGCAGCGTGCATCTGGCCGGCCCATCGTCGCTCACGCCCATGGTCAAGCGGCAGGCCGCAGCGCACGGCCTGGGTCCCGAGGAAGCCGCCGCGTTCGCCGGCTGGGTGGAGGGTTTCATCGGCACGCGGCTGGCCTATGTTGACCTCGACCGGCTGCAGCACGGCCTGCGGCATGCGGGCCTCATCGTCCACGACCCCGAGGACCGCACCGTGCCCTTCGCCGCGTCGCAGGCGCTGCACAAGGCCTGGCCCGGCGCGCGGCTCGAACCGGCCCCGGGGCTCGGGCATCGTCGCCTGGTGGCTGACGCCGACGTCGTCTCGCGCAGTGTGGCGTTCATCGCCGAGGACGCCGCCGCATGAGCAACGCGAGCGCCGTGCCGCGCCCCTGGCTGCTGACGCTGGCCGCGCTGTCGGCACTCGCCACGCTGTCCACCAACATCCTGCTGCCTTCGCTGCCCGTCATCGCGTCGGCGTTGCAGGTCGACGAAGCCGCATTGGCCGCGGCCGTGCTCGGCCTGTTCCTCGCGGTATTCGCGCTCGCCCAGCTCGTCGTCGGGCCGCTGTCGGACCGCCTCGGCCGCCGGCCCGTCGTGCTCGGTGGCCTGGCCATCTTCGTCATCGGCAGCGCGATGTGCGCGGCGGCCGGCGCGCTGCCGCTGCTGCTGGCCGGCCGGGCGCTGCAGGCCATGGGCGTGGCGGCGGCCTCGGTACTGGCGCGTGCCGCCGCGCGCGACCGCTTCGAAGGCGCGCAGCTCGCCGCATTGCTCGGCCGCATCATGGTGGTGATGGCCGCCGCGCCCGGCTTCTCGCCCCTGCTGGGCGGCCTCGTGCAGGCGGCGCTGGGCTGGCGCGCATTGTTCGCCGTGCTGATGGTGGCGGGCCTGGCGCTGGCGGCTGCTTATGTGGGCATCGTCGGCGAGACGCTGCCGGCCGAGCGGCGCCGCCGCCAAAGCGCCGGGGCGTTGGCACGCGGCTACGTCGCGCTGCTGTCCGACCAGCGCTTCATGCGTCCGGCGCTGGCCACCGCGGCCATCCTGGGCGCGCTGTTCGCCTTCTTCGGCACCGCGCCGCTGGTGCTGGCGCGCGACTTCGGCTTCTCGGCGTTGCAGGTGGGCCTGTTCTTCGCGACATCGGTGTTCGTCGTCTTCGCTGCGGGCCGGACGGCGCCGCGCTGGACGGCGCACTGGGGCGCACCCGCCGTGCTGCGCCTCGGCGCGGCGCTGGCCATGCTCGGCGGCGTGGCGATGCTCGCCAGCGGCGCCGCAGGCCTTGCCGGCTTTGTCGTCACGGCCTGCCTCTTCCTGTTCGGCATGGGGCTGGTGTCGCCCACCGGCACGGCGCTGGCGTTGACGCCGTTCGCATCACAGGCCGGCCAGGCCTCGGCGCTGCTGGGTTTCCTGCAGATGGCCGCCGCCGCGCTGCTGACGACGACCGCCGCGACGCTGCCCGGCGCCCGCATGGCAGCGCTGGCGCTGGTGCTGGCAGGCGGCGGTTTGCTGGCCCTGCTTTCGGGCGCCAAGCGCGCGGCCGCAACGGCACGTCCGTCATAGGAGTGGCCGAGAAGCGGCGCGCGTCATCCAGCGCCGGTGACACGAACGCGCAACAGGGCCCCAAATGGCAAAAGGGCGAGCCACAAGGCCCGCCCTTTCATGGAGAGCGGAGATTCAGTCCGCCTGCTTGCGCAGGAAGGCCGGGATCTCGATCTCGTCCATGCCGTTGGACGACAGCGCCTCGACCTTGGCGGCCGCGCTGCCCGAACGGCCATGGCGCCAGACGCTCGGCACGTTGGCATTGGCAAAGTCGCCCAGGCCCAGGCCCACGTTGGCCTGCTGCGCCGCCGGCGCGGCCATCGCGACGGCTTGCGTCAGCACGGGCATGCCGTCGGTGCCGTTGCGCACGACCTGCTGGGTCTGTACCACCTGCAGCGGCGCCTGCTGGCGCGCGCGGCCGGCCGTCAGGCCGGTGGCGATGACGGTCACCCGCAGCTGGTCGCCCAACGACTCGTCGTAGGCCGTGCCGTAGATGATGTGGGCCTCCTCCGACGCGTAGCGCTTGATGGCGTTCATCGCGTTGCGGGACTCGCTCAGCTTGAAGTTGGCGCGGCTCGCGGCGATCAGCACCAGCACACCGCGCGCACCGGACAGGTCGATGCCTTCCAGCAGCGGGCAGGCTACCGCGGCTTCCGCCGCCTTGGTGGCGCGGTCGGGGCCGCCGGCCTGCGCCGTGCCCATCATGGCCTTGCCCGGCTCGCTCATCACGGTCTTGACGTCTTCGAAGTCGACGTTGACCAGGCCGGGGATGTGGATGATGTCCGAAATGCCGCCAACAGCGTTCTTCAACACGTCATTGGCATGCGCGAAGGCCTGATCCTGCGTGACGTCGTCGCCCAGCACGTCCAGCAGCTTGTCGTTCAGCACGACGATCAGCGAGTCGACATTCGCCTCCAGTTCGGCCAGGCCGGCATCGGCCGCCTTGGCGCGGCGGCCGCCTTCGAATTCGAAGGGTTTGGTGACGACACCGACAGTCAGGATGCCCATTTCCTTGGCGACGCGGGCAATCACCGGCGCGGCGCCCGTGCCGGTACCGCCGCCCATGCCGGCGGTGATGAACAGCATATTGGCGCCGGCGATGGATTCGCGAATGCGGGATTCAGCTTCCTCGGCGGCGGAGCGGCCCATTTCGGGTTTGGCGCCGGCGCCGAGACCGGAGGTGCCGAGTTGCAGCAATTGATCCGCCTTGGAGCGGTTCAGCGCTTGCGCATCGGTATTGGCGCAGATGAATTCCACGCCTTGAACGCCCTGGGCGATCATGTGGTCGACAGCGTTGCCGCCGCCACCACCGACCCCGATCACCTTGATTTGGGTGCCTTGGTCAAACTCTTCGATCATCTCGATGGGCATATGAACCTCCTAACTGCTGCAATTGTGCCTTGGCACTGAGTGAATGACTAGTTGCTGAAACAAAAAATCGTGGTTTAGGGGGGTCAAAAATTCCCCATGAACCAATCTTTGACGCGGCCGAGCAGGGTTTGCACCGAGCCGGCCTGCTGCGCCGCCTTGAAACCCCGGCTGCGCGACAGCCGGGCTTCTTCCAGCAAGCCCATCACGGTGGCCGAACGCGGATTGGCCACCATGTCGAAAAGAGCGCCCGAATAGGTCGGCAACCCGCGCCGGACGGGTTTCAGGAAAATATCCTCGGCCAGTTCCACCATGCCGGGCATGACGGCCGAACCGCCGGTCAGCACGATGCCGGAGGACAACAATTCCTCATACCCGCTCTCGCGGATGACCTGGTGCACGAGGGAAAATATTTCCTCGACACGCGGTTCGATCACGCCGGCCAGCGCCTGCTTGGACAGCATGCGGGGGCTGCGGTCACCCAGCCCAGGCACTTCCACCTGGTCGGACGGGTCGGCCAGCAGCTGCTTGGCGACGCCGTACTCGACCTTGATTTCCTCGGCATCCTTGGTCGGCGTGCGCAACGCCATCGCGATATCGCTGGTGATCAGGTCACCGGCGATCGGAATCACAGCGGTATGGCGGATGGAGCCGCCGGTGAATATCGCCACATCGGTCGTGCCGGCGCCGATATCCACCAGGGCCACCCCCAGATCGCGCTCGTCGGCGGTCAACGCGGCATGGCTGGAGGCGCTGGGGTTCAAAACCAGCTGGTCCACCTCCAAACCGCAGCGGCGCACGCATTTGACGATGTTTTCAGCAGCACTTTGCGCGCCGGTCACGATATGGACCTTGACTTCCAGCCGGCCGCCACTCATGCCGATGGGCTCTTTCACCTCATGGCCGTCGATGACGAATTCCTGCGGCTCGACCAGCAGCAGGCGCTGGTCGTTGGGAATATTGATGGCCTTGGCGGTTTCGACGACACGGGTCACATCGACCGGCGTGACCTCCTTGTCGCGCACGATCACCATGCCGGTGGAGTTCTGGCCGCGGATATGGCTGCCGGTGATACCCGTGTAAACCCGGGATATTTTGCAGTCGGCCATCATTTCGGCCTCTTTCAAGGCCTGCTGGATGGACTGCACGGTGGCATCGATATTGACGACCACGCCGCGCTTCAAGCCATGCGACGGCGCCACGCCGAGGCCGGCGATGCGCAATTCACCCCCGGGCAAAACCTCGGCCACGACCGCCATGATCTTGGCGGTTCCAATATCCAGACCGACGACCAGATCCTTGTATTCCTTGGGCATGTCCGTCCTCAGCGTTTTCTATTTGCGGGTTTACCCGGCATTTGTGTCGTCACGCCGCGCAGCTTCACCGCGTAGCCGTCGGCGTGGCGCAGGTCGGCGGACAGCAGCGGGCTGCGGTACTGCGCCGTCACCTGCGTGATGGAGTGGGCGAAGCGGCCGAAGCGCTCGACGACTTCCGGGCCGGCACCGCGGCCGAGTTCCACGACCGCGCCGCTGCCGAAGGTCGCCCGCCAGGAGCCGCGGCCCGACAGGTCCAGCCGTTCGATGCTTTCGCCAAGCTTCTCGGCCGCCGGAGACAGCGCCTGCCACATCTGCAACATGTCGGCGGCGGCGTGCGCGGGGCCGGCCAGCACCGGCAGGTTCTCGTCCTCGACGTCGCCGAGGTTGGCCTGGAAGACTTCGCCGAAGCTGTTGACCAGCGCGCGCTCGGCCGTCGCCTCGGTGGCGGAATCGGCCCCGTCGGTGCGCACCTCCCAGTACGCGGCGGCACGGTGCTCCTGCAGGTTGACCTTGAGCCGCATCGGCCACACGCGTTGCAACTGCGCTTGCCGCACCCATGGCACGGCCTCGAAGGCGGCGCGGCCGTCCCGCAGGTTCATGCTGAGGAAGGAGCCGTGCAGCCGCGGCAGTGCATTGGCGCGCAGCGACGCGACACTGTTGCGGCTGACGTCGCCCTCCACCTGGATGGCGCGGAAGTTGAAGACCGGCAACCGCACCACCCAGCGGATGAAGCCCCACGCCGCCGTGGCCAGCAGCGCCGCGACGAGCAGCGCCGACACCGCATTCATCAGGCGGACGTCGGGCGGCAGCGCAGCGGTGGCGGCTGAGTTCATGAATTCAAGCGCGGTCAAGGCGGGCCTGCGACAGCAGCCACAGGCAGAGATGCGGGTAGTCGATGCCCAGGGCCTGCGCAGCCTTGGGCACCAACGAGTGCGAGGTCATGCCCGGGCTGGTGTTCATTTCCAGCAGGAAGGGCTTCATGTCGGCCTTGCGCAGCATCAGGTCGGCGCGGCCCCAGCCACGGCAGCCGAGCAGCCGGTAGGCGTGCAGCACGAGGCGGCCGATGTCAGCCTCGAGCGCGGCGGGCAGCGAACCGAACAGGTACTGCGTCGTGTCCGTCTCGTACTTGTTCGCGAAGTCGTAGTTGCCGGCCTCGGCGCGGATCTCGATGACCGGCAGCGCGACGGCGCCCTCCCCCTCGCCCAGCACGGCGCAGGTCAGCTCGGGGCCCTCGATGCACTGCTCGAACAGCAGCTCGTCATCGAAGCCCAGCGCCAGCTCGACGGCGCCCTGCATGTCCGAATAGCCCGCGGCCTTGGTGATGCCGATGCTGCTGCCCTCGTGCGGCGGCTTGACGATGACGGGCAGGCCCAGCTCGTCGGGGATCTGGCGGATGCGCTCGCGCGTCAGCTCGGCGCGCGACAGCGCCAGGTACTGCGGCGTCGTCAGGCCCTCGGCGGCCCAGACGCGCTTGGTCATGGTCTTGTCCATCGCGACGCTGGAAGCCGTCACGCCCGAGCCGGTGTAGGGAATGCCCAGCCATTCCAGCGCGCCCTGGATGGTGCCGTCCTCCCCGCCGCGGCCATGCAGCGCGATGAAGGCGCGCGCGAAGCCTTCGTCCTTGAGCGCCTGCAGCGGTCGCTCGGCCGGGTCGAAGGCATGCGCGTCGACGCCGATGGACTGCAGCGCGGCCAGCACGCCGTTGCCGCTCATCAACGACACCGGGCGCTCGGCGCTCGTGCCGCCGAAGAGCACGGCGACGCGGCCGAGGCTCCTGGGGTCGATGTTCAGGTCGATCGCAGAGGTCATGCTGCGCCTCCTTGGAAATGCTGGGCGACGCGCCCCGGCAGGCTGCTCATCGAGCCGGCGCCCATGCCGATGACGACATCGCCGTCTCGGGTGAGTGCGGCCAGCGCGGCCGGCATGTCGGCAACCGCTGCGACGAAGTGCGGCGTGCCGACTGCCCGCGCGAGCGCAGCGCCGGTCGCGCCTTCGATGGGCGCCTCGCCCGCCGAGTACACCTCGGTCAGCAGCACCACATCGGCGCCGCCCATCACGCGCACGAAGTCCGCAAAGCAATCGCGTGTGCGCGTGTAGCGGTGCGGCTGGAAGGCCAGCACCAGCCGCCGGCCGGGGTAGGCGCCGCGCGCTGCGGCGAGCACCGCGGCCATCTCGACCGGGTGGTGGCCGTAGTCGTCGATCAGCACGAAGCGGCCGCCATCGGCCGCCGGCCATTCGCCATGCTTCTCGAAACGGCGGCCGACGCCTGAGAAGTTGGCCAGCGCCTTGAGGATGTCGGCATCCGCGCAGTCCAGCTCGGTCGCGATGGCGATGGCGGCGAGCGCGTTGCGCACGTTGTGCTCGCCGGCCAGGTTGAGCAGCACGGCGATGTCCTCGGCGCCCTCGCGCTGGCAGGTGAAGCGCATCTGTGCGCCGGGCAACGCCTGCACGTCGACCGCCCGCACGCTGACGCCGTCAGACAGGCCGTAGCTGACGACCGGCCGCTCGATGCGGCCGAGGATGGCGCGCACGCCCGGGTCGTCCGCGCAGACCACGGCCGCGCCGTAGAACGGCATGCGATGCAGGAACTCGACGAAGGCGCCGTGCAGCTTCTCGACGGAGTGGCCGTACGTGTCCATGTGGTCCTCGTCGATGTTGGTGACGACGGACAGCACGGGGCTGAGCTTCAGGAAGGAGGCGTCGCTCTCGTCGGCCTCGACGACGATGAACTCGCCCTGGCCCAGGCGCGAGTTGGCGCCCGCGGCATTGAGCTTGCCGCCGATGACGAAGGTCGGGTCCAGGCCCGCCTCCACCAGGATGGCGGTGACCAGCGAGGTCGTCGTCGTCTTGCCATGCGTGCCGGCGATGGCAATGCCGCGGCGCAGCCGCATCAGCTCGGCCAGCATGACGGCACGCGGCACGACCGGCACCTGCCGGCCACGGGCGGCCTGCACCTCGGGGTTGTCCGCAGCCACCGCCGTGCTGGTGACCAGCGCCTGGGCATCGCCGATGTTGGGCGCCGCATGCCCGATCTCGACGCGCAGGCCCAAAGCGCGCAGCCGCTGCGTCGTCGCGCTCTCGACGGCATCCGACCCGCTGACCGTGAAGCCCAGGTTGTGCAGGATCTCGGCGATGCCGCTCATGCCGGCGCCGCCGATGCCCACGAAATGCAGCCGTTGAACCGCGTGCTTCACTTCAACATTCCTTCGATTTCATCGGCCACTCGTGCAGCCGCCCGGGGCCGCGCGAGGGATCGGGCCTTCTCGCCCATCGCGAGCAGGGCGTTGCGGTCCAGGCCGCCCAGCAATTCGTGGAGGCTGGCCGGCGTCAGCTCCGTCTGCGGCAGGTGGATGGCCGCGCCGTGCTGGGCCATGAAGATGGCGTTGTCGCGCTGGTGCGAGGTGGTGCTCACCACGAGCGGCACCAGCACAGCCGCGCAGCCGGCCGCGCACAGCTCGCTGACGGTGATGGCGCCGGCGCGGCAGACGACCACGTCGGCCCAGGCCAGCGCCGTGGCCATGTCGTCGATGAAGGGCCGCACCTCGGCCGTCAGGCCGGCGTCGGTGTAGGCCTGCCAGACGGCGCCGAGGTGGTCCTGGCCGGACTGGTGCAGCACCTGCGGCCGCTGCTCTTCGGGCCACAACGCCAGCGCTTCGGGCAAGGCCTGGTTGAGCGCACGCGCGCCCAGCGAGCCGCCCAGCACCAGCAGGCGCAGCGGTCCGATGCGGTTGGCCATGCGCTCGGCCGGCAGCGGCAGCTCTTCGATCTCGGCGCGCACCGGGTTGCCGCTGACGACGGCGCCACGCGTGGAGGCCGCCGCCGCGCCGTCGAAGCCGAAGGCGATGCGGCGTGCGAAGGGCTTCAGCGCCAGGTTGCTCTTCAGCATCGCGGCGTCGGCATTGACCAGCATCAGCGGCCGGCCGGTCAGCGCTGCAGTGAGGCCGGCAGGCACGCAGACGTAGCCGCCCATGCCCAGCACGGCCGTCGCGTGGCGCTGTGCATAGACGCGCTTGGCCTGGCCCAGGGACTTGAAGAAGCCGACGATGCCGCGCAGCGTGTGCTTCAACCCCTTGCCGCGCAGCCCCGCGAAGGGCAGCGCATCCAGTTCGATGCCGCGCGCCGGCACCAGGCGGTTCTCCATGCCATGCGGCGTGCCGATCCACGACACCGTCCAGCCGCGGCGCTGCATCTCTTCGGCCACGGCGAGCCCGGGAATGACGTGGCCGCCGGTGCCGGCGGCCATGACGATCAGATGCCGCGTCATGACCTGCCCCCGCGCATCATTTGCCGGTTCTGGTGCCCGCCGGTCGCTGGCGCTCTCTTCACATGGCAATGCCATGTGAGCGGGCCCCAAACAGGCAAACTGCCCGCTGTGCGGGCCGCGGCCATCGTCAAGACGATGCCCTTCATGCGCGGCCTCCGCGCATCATCTGCCTGTTTTCAAGGTCAATCCGCAGCACCACCGCCAACGCCACGCAGTTCATCAGGATCGCCGACCCGCCGAAGCTCATCAGCGGCAAGGTCAGCCCCTTGGTCGGCAGCGCGCCGAGGTTCACGCCCATGTTGATGAAGGCCTGGCCGCCCATCCAGATGCCGATGCCCTGCGCATACAGGCCGGCGAACACGCGGTCCAGCGCGATGGCCTGGCGGCCGATGAGGAAGCAGCGGCGCGTCAGCCAGAAGAACGCCAGGATGACGAGCGCGACGCCGGCGAAGCCCAGCTCCTCGCCGATGACGGCGAGCAGGAAGTCGGTATGCGCCTCGGGCAGGTAGTGCAGCTTCTCCACGCTGCCGCCCAGGCCCTGGCCGAACCACTCGCCGCGGCCGAAGGCGATCAGGCTGTGGGTCAGCTGGTAGGCCTTGCCCTGGGCGTACTTGTCGTCCCAGGGGTTGAGGTAGGCAAAGATGCGCTCGCGACGGAACTCGCTGAAGGTGATCATCAGCGTGAACGCGCCCACCAGCACCAGCGTGATGAGCAGGAACATGCGGCCGTTGACGCCGCCGAGGAACAGGATGCCCATCGCGATGGCCGCGATGACCATGAAGGCGCCCATGTCCGGCTCGGCCAGCAGCAGCAGGCCCACGAAGGCCAGCGAGATGGCCATCGGCGTGACGGCGCGGAAGAAGTTCTCCCGCGCGTCCATCTTGCGCATCATGTAGTTGGCCGCGTACAGCGCGATGCCGAACTTGGCCAGCTCGCTGGGCTGGAAGTTCATGACGCCCAGCGGGATCCAGCGGCGCGCACCGTAGACGACCTTGCCGATGCCGGGGATGAGCACCGCCACCAGCAGCACCAGCGCGATGACGAAGACCCAGGGCGCATAGCGCTCCCACAGCGACACGGGGATCTGCACCGTGATGAGGCCGGCGATCAGCGCGAAGCCGATGGCCACCATGTGGCGGGTCAGGAAATGCGTCGGCAGGTACTTCGCGAAGCGCGGGTTGTCCGGCATCGCGATGGAGGCCGAATAAACCATCAACAGGCCCAGCGCCATCAGCGCGAGCACGACCCAGACGAGGGTGATGTCGAAGCCCTGCAACTGGGTCGGGCGGCCGGCGGACGTGGAGACCCAGTCGCGCACGGGCACCGGCCCGCCGGACTCGTCCTCACGCTTCCACAGGCTTTGCAACTTGGCGGTGAAGCCGCTCAGCACCGCGTTCACAGCGCGCCCCCCCGGTCATCGGCGAGTTGCTGCACCGTCGCGACGAAGACCTCGGCGCGGTGGGCGTAGTTGCGGAACATGTCCAGGCTGGCGCAGGCGGGGGACAGCAGCACGCTGTCGCCCGCTTGCGCCTGTTCCAGGCACCAGGCGGTGGCGGCTTCCAGCGTCGCGTGGTGCTGCAGCGGCACGCCGGCGTGGGCCAGCGCCGCTTCGATCTGCGCCGCGTCGCGGCCGATCAGCGCGACGGCGCGGGCATGGCGTTGCACGCCATCGGCCAGCGGCGCGAAATCCTGGCCCTTGCCGTCGCCGCCGAGGATCAGCACCAGCTTGGCCGGCGCGCGGTCGGCACCCAGGCCCGAGATGGCGGCAACCGTCGCGCCGACATTGGTGCCCTTGCTGTCGTCATAGAACTCGACCCCGTCGATGCTGCCCACCGGCTCCACGCGGTGCGGCTCGCCGCGGTACTCGCGCAGGCCGTGCAGCATGGGCGCGAGCTCGCAGCCGGCGGCGGTCGCGAGCGCGAGGGCGGCCAGCGCATTGGCGGCGTTGTGGCGTCCGCGCACGCGCAACGCGTCGGCGGGCATCAGGCGCTGGATGATGAGCGGCTCCTCGCCGTCGCCCTTCTTGCGCTTGATGGTCGGGTCCAGCTCCAGCGCGCGCACCAGCCAGGTCAGGCCGCCCTCTTCCACAAGGCCGAAGTCGCCGGCGGCCTTGGGTGCGTTCAGGCCGAAGCGCACGACACGGCGCGACACCGTGCGGCCGGGCTTGCCGCGGCTGCCCTTGACGAACACCGGCGCGGGCACCAGGCCCTCCACCTCGGCGTCGTCGCGGTTGGCGACGATGACGGATTCGCGGCCGAAGACGCGCGCCTTGGCGCGGCCGTAGGCGGCCATGTCGCCGTGCCAGTCGAGATGGTCCTGCGTCAGGTTCAGCACGGCGCCGGCCGTCGGTTCGAAGCCGGTGACGCCTTCGAGCTGGAAGCTCGACAGCTCCAGCACCCAGACCTCCGGCAGCGTCTCGAACACCGGGCCGCGCGGCGGCGGCGGGACTATCGGCAGCGGCGTGTCCTCGTCGGGCAGCACCGCGTCTTCCTCGGCAGCCGCTTCGGTGGGCGCGTCCTCGATCTCGGCCGCAATCGCTTCGGCCGGTGTCTGGGCCGGCGCGGGATCGGGCTCCTTCGCGAGCGCCTCGGTCAGCGTGTCCAGCAGCGTCGGGCCGATGTTGCCGGCGATGGCCACGCGCTTGCCGGCGCGCTCGACGAGCAGGCCGGTCATGCAGGTCGTCGTGGTCTTGCCGTTGGTGCCGGTGATGGCCAGCACCGCGGGCGCGTAGCCGTGCTGGGCCTTCAACGCAGCCAGTGCGTCGGCGAACAGGTCCAGCTCGCCGCGCACCGCGGGGCCATGCTCGTAGACGGCCTTGAGCCGCGCATCCAGCGGTGACAGGCCGGGGCTCTTCAACACGGCGTGGAAGCCGGCGACGATCTCCGCGGTCAGCTCGCCGGTGATGAAGGCGGCCGTGTCGCCCAGCGCACCGAGCTGTGGCGGCTGCGCACGCGAATCCCACACCGTGACCTGCGCCCCGAAGCGCGCGCACCAGCGGGCCATCGCGAGACCGGAGTCCCCGAGGCCCAGCACGAGCACGCGCTGTTGGTCGAGTTGCGGCAGGTCCAGCTTCATGCGGCTTACCGAAGCTTCAGGCTCGCCAGGCCGACGAGGCACAGCAGCATGGTGATGATCCAGAAGCGGATGACGACCTGGGTCTCGTTCCAGCCGCTCTTCTCGAAGTGGTGGTGCAGCGGCGCCATCTTGAAGATGCGCCGGCCCTCGCCGAATTTCTTCTTCGTGAACTTGAACCAGCTAACCTGCAGCATCACGCTCAGCACTTCGGCCACGAAGATGCCGCCCATGATGCCCAGCACGATCTCCTGGCGCGTGATGACGGCGATGGTGCCCAGGCCGCCGCCCAGCGCCAGCGCGCCGACGTCGCCCATGAAGACCTGCGCCGGATGCGCGTTGAACCACAGGAAGGCCAGGCCCGCGCCGGCCATGGCGGCGCAGAAGATCAGCAGCTCGCCGGCACCCGGGATGTAGGGCAGCAGCAGGTATTTGGCGAACACCGACGAACCCGTCAGGTAGGCGAACAGACCCAGCGCCGAGCCCACCAGCACCACCGGCATGATGGCCAGGCCGTCCAGCCCGTCGGTGAAGTTGACCGCGTTGCTGGTGCCGACCATGACGAAGTAGGCGAGCGCCACGAAGCCCCACACGCCCAGCGGCATCGAGATCGTCTTGAAGAACGGGATCAGCAGGTCGGCCTTGGGCGGCAGCTCGGTCGAGAAGCCGCTGGACACCCAGCGGAAGAACAGCTGCACGACGCCCAGGAACGACGTCTCCGACACGCTGAACGCCAGGTACAGCGCAGCGACCAGCCCGATCAGCGACTGCCAAAAGAACTTCTCGCGGCTGCGCATGCCTTCGGGGTTCTTGTCGACGACCTTGCGCCAATCGTCCACCCAGCCGATGGCGCCGAAGCCCATGGTGACCAACATGACGACCCAGACGAAGCGGTTGCTCCAGTCGAACCACAGCAGCGTCGAGATGCCGATGCCGATCAGGATCAGCACGCCGCCCATAGTGGGCGTGCCGGTCTTGGCCAGGTGTTGCTGCACGCCGTAGGCGCGGATGGGCTGGCCGATCTTCATCGCCGTCAGGCGGCGGATGACCCAGGGCCCGAAGGCCAGGCCGATCAGCAGCGCGGTCATGGCCGCCATCACCGCGCGGAAGGTGATGTACTGGAAGACGCGCAGGAAACCCAGGTCGGGGTACAGACCCTGCAGCCACTGGGCCAGGCTAAGCAGCATGCGTGTCTCCGGTGATGTTCTTGTTCTGCAATGCGGCGACCACTTGTTCCATCTTCATGAAGCGCGAGCCCTTGACCAGGGTCTGGGCCGCGCTGGGTTGTTCGTCGAGCGCCGCGATCAGCGCGGCGGTGGTGTCGAACGCACGAGCGGTCGGGCCATAGGCCGTGGCCGTGTCGCGCGCGGCGCTGCCGGCCGTCCACAGGTGCGCAATGCCGCGCTCGGCCGCATAGGCGCCGACCTCGCGGTGGAAGGCCGGGCCGTCGTTGCCGACCTCGCCCATGTCGCCCAGCACCAGCCAGCCATCGCCCGGCATGCCGGCCAGCACGTCGATGGCGGCACGCACGCTGTCGGGGTTGGCGTTGTAGCTGTCATCGATGAGCGTGCGGCCGCGGGCGTCGGTCTTCAGCTCCGAGCGGCCCTTGACCGCGCGAAAGGCTTCCAGGCCCTGCGCGATTGCCGTCAGCGGGGCACCCGCCGCCAGCGCGCAGGCGGCGGCGGCCAGCGCATTGCGCAGGTTGTGCTCGCCGGCCATGTGCAAGGCGACGGGCGCGGTGCCGGCGGGCGTGTGCAGCTCCAGCGCCCAGTGCCCGCCCATCCATTGCGCAGCGCCGGTGACGTCGGCCTCGCCGCGCAGCGCAAAGCTCAGGTGTGGCCGCGGACCCGCCAGCTCCAGCCAGATCGGCGCGCAGTTGTCCTCGGCTGGAAACACCGCGCAGCCGCTGCCGGACAGCGCCTCGATGACCGCGCCGTTCTCGCGCGCCACCGCCTCGACCGTGGCCATGAACTCCTGGTGCTCGCGTTGCGCGTTGTTGACGAGAGCCACGGTGGGCTGCGTCATCGCCGCCAGTGGCGCGATCTCGCCGGGGTGGTTCATGCCCAGCTCGACGACCGCGGCGCGGTGGCTCATTTCGTCGTCATGGCGCAGGCGCAGCAGCGTCAGCGGCACGCCGATGTCGTTGTTGTAGTTGCCCTCGGTGGCCAGCGCGGCGTCGCCCACCCAGGCGCGCAGGATGCTGGCGATCATCTGGGTCGTCGTCGTCTTGCCGTTGCTGCCGGTGACGGCGATGACCGGCAGTTGCTGCTGGCGGCGCCAGGCCGCCGCGAGTTGACCCAGCGCCGCCTTGGCGTCGGGCACCAGCAGGCCCGGCAGACCGGCGTCGGCCAGGCCGCGTTCGGCCAGCGCCGCGACGGCGCCTGCCGCCTTGGCCTGCGCCAGGAAGTCGTTCGCATCGAAACGCTCGCCGCGCAGCGCGACGAACAGGTCGCCAGCGCGCAGCGTGCGCGTGTCGCTGTGCACGCGGGCAAAGCCGGTCGCGCCGTCGCCGACGAGCACGGCGCCCGGCAGCAGCGCCTGCGCTTGCGTGAGCGTCAGGAACATGCCGCCCCCTCGTCCGAGGTGTACGTCGGCCGGTCCCCCGAGGGGATGCTGGCTGGCTTGGGACGCCCCTGCGCTGCGCCGCTCACAGGCCCGCCCTTTCCAGCAGCGCGGCGCGCGCCTCGGCCACGTCGGAGAACGGCCGGCGCACGCCGTTGACTTCCTGGTAGTCCTCGTGCCCCTTGCCGGCGATGAGCACGATGTCGCGCCCGCCGGCCTCGCCGATGGCGGCGCGGATGGCTTCCTCGCGGGCCTCGATGACGGTGGCTGCGGGCGCACCGGCAGCGATGTCAGCCAGGATCTGCGCTGGCGCTTCGGTGCGCGGGTTGTCCGTCGTCACGACCACGCGGCCGGCCAGCCGGGCGGCGATGGCGCCCATCTGCGGACGCTTGCCCCGGTCGCGGTCGCCGCCGCAGCCGAACACGCAGACCAGCTCGCCGCCGCGCGCCTTCGCCAGCCCCTGCAGCGCGGACAGCGCCTTGTCCAGCGCGTCGGGCGTGTGGGCATAGTCGATGACCACCTGGGGCAGCTCGCGGCCGTTGCCGACACGCTGCATGCGGCCGGGCACCGGCGTGACGCGCGCCAGCGCGCGCGCCACGTCGGCCAGCGGGTGGCCCTGGGCGCGCAGTGCGCCGGCCACGCCGAGCAGGTTGGCGGCGTTGTAGTCGCCGATGAGGCCGGTCTGCACCGCGATGGCGTCGCCACCTTCCTGCAACGTGAACGCCAGGCCCTCGCCGGTGTAGTGCAGGTCACGCGCCGTCAGCCGCGCATCCTGGCGCTGCACGCCGGTGGTCCAGACGTCCAGCGCCGCCAGCTCGGCCGCGAGCGAGTCGCCCTTGGCATCGTCCAGGTTGATGACCGCCGCCCGCAGGCCGGGGAAGCCGAACAGCGCGCGCTTGGCCACCCAGTAGGCGTTCATGTCGCCGTGGTAGTCGAGGTGGTCCTGCGTGAAGTTGGTGAACACCGCGACGCGGATGGCGCTGCCGGCCAGGCGCCCTTCGACGATGCCGATGCTGGACGCCTCGATGGCGCAGGCCACGAAGCCCTGGTCCACCATGCGTGCGAACGCGGCCTGCAGCAGCACCGGGTCGGGCGTCGTCAGGCCGTTGTAGTCCAGCTTGGGCGGCTCGCCGATGCCCAGCGTGCCGACGACACCGCAGCGCCTGGCCAGCTGTGCCGAGGCCTGAGCGATCCACCAGGCCGACGAGGTCTTGCCGTTGGTGCCCGTGACGGCGATGACGTCCAGCGTGTCGGTCGGCTTGCCGAAGAAGGCGGCGGCGATCTCGCCGGTGCGCGCCTTCAGGCCGGGCAGCGACGCAACCCGGGCATCGACGAAGCCGAAACGGTCGACATCGGCCTCTTCCACCAGGCAGGTGGCCGCGCCGGAGGCCAGCGCCGCGGCGACGTACTCGCGGCCGTCGCGCGCATAGCCCGGCCAGGCGATGAAGGCGTCACCGGGCATGACCTGGCGGCTGTCGGTCCGCAAGGTGCCGGTGCACCATTCGCGCAGCCAGCGGGCGGCGGCCTCGGGGGATTTCAAACGGGTCAGCATCAGAAGCTCTCTTCCACGGGAACCGCTTTTTGGTTCGCGACGATCTGGCTCTTCACGTCGAGGTCGGGCGCCACGCCCAGCAGGCGCAGCGTCTGCGCCGTCACCTGGCTGAACACCGGGCCGGCGACCTTGCCGCCGTAATAGACGCCGGCCGTCGGCTCGTCGACCATCACCGCCACGACGATGCGCGGCTTGCTGATCGGCGCCACGCCGACGAACCAGGAGCGGTACTTGTGGGCCGCATAACCGCGGCCTTCCTGCTTGTGGGCCGTGCCGCTCTTGCCGCCGACGCTGTAGCCCGGCACCTGCGCATCCGGCGCCGTGCCGCCCGGGCCGGCGGCGGCCTGCAGCATGTGGCGCAGCTCCAGCGCAACGCTGGGCGAGAACACGCGGATGCCGGCGACCGGATGGTCGTGCGGCTGGCGCAGCATGCTGACCGGGATGATCTCGCCGTCGCGCGCGAACACCGTGTAGGCGCGCGCCAGCTGGAACAGTGACGCCGACAGGCCGTAGCCATAGCTCATCGTCGCCTGCTCGATGGGGCGCCAGGTCTTGTAGGGCCGCAGCTTGCCGGTCACCGCGCCAGGGAAGCTGATCTGCGGCCGCTGGCCCAGGCCGATGGCGGTGAACAGCTCATGCATCTCGCGCGGCTGCATCTGCATGGCCAGCTTGGTCGTGCCGATGTTGCTGGACATCTGGATGACCTCGCGCACCGTGATGACGCCGTGCGCCTTGGTGTCGCTGATGACGGCGCCCTGGAAGGGGTAGCGGCCGTTGCCGGTGTCCACCAGCGTTTCGGGCTTCACGCGGCCGGTCTCCAGCGCCAGGCCGGCGATGAAGGGCTTCATCGTCGAGCCGGGCTCGAAGACGTCGGTCAGCGCACGGTTGCGCAGCTGCTCGCCGGAGAGGTTCTGCCGGTTGCCGGGGTCGTAGCTCGGGAAGTTGGCCAGCGCCAGCACCTCGCCGGTCTGCACGTCCAGCACGACGACCGAGCCGGCCTTGGCCTTGTTGGCGGCCACCGCGTCGCGGATGCGCTGGTAGGCGAAGAACTGCACCTTGGAGTCGACGGACAGGTCGATGTCGCTACCGTTAGCGGCGGGCACGACGTCGCCGATGTCCTCGACGACGCGGCCCAGGCGGTCGCGCACGACGGAGCGCGAGCCGTCGCGGCCCTGCAGCTCCTTCTGGAAGGCCAGCTCGATGCCCTCCTGGCCGCGGTCCTCGACGTTGGTGAAGCCCACGACATGCGCCGCCGCCTCGCCCTCGGGGTATTTGCGGCGGTACTCGCGGTCCTGAAAGATGCCCTTCAGGCCGATGGCCTTGACCTTGGCCGCCGTCTCGTCATCGGCCAGGCGCTTGAGCCAGACGAAGCGCGACTCGGGGTTGAGCTTGGCCTGCAGCTCCTTGTTCGACAGGCCCAGCGCCTTGGCCAGCTCGCGGCGCTTGTCGGCGTCGGCGTCGACTTCCTTCGGGATCGCCCAGATCGACGGCACGGCCACGCTGGCGGCCAGCGTCTGGCCGCTGCGGTCGTTGATGCGGCCGCGGCTGGCCGGCAACTCCAGCGTGTGCGCGTAGCGTGCCTCGCCCTGCTTTTGGAAGAACTCGGTGTGCAGCACCTGCACGTAGATGGCACGGGCCAGCAGGCCGGCGAAGGCCAGGCCGACCAGGGCGACCAGGAAGCGCGAGCGCCACGGCGGCGTCTTGGATGCCAGCAGCGGGCTGGTGGAGTAGGTGACGCCGCGGCCCGAGCCGAGGGCGCGCGCGCCGGCCTTGTTGGCCTTGCTGCCCTTGTCGCGGCCGATCACGGCGCCACTCCCGAGGCCACGACGGCCGGCGAGATCAGCCGCATGCCCAGCCGCTCGCGTGCGACCTGCTCGACGCGCAGGTTGGTCGCCTGCGCGTGCCGCTCGGCCTTGAGCCGCTCGGCGTCGGCCGCCAGGCGCTGGCCTTCGGCCTTGGTGCGCTCGCGCTCGGCGAACAGGCGGCGCGACTCGTAGGCGCTGTGCACCAGCACCAGGCCGCTGGCCAGCACGGCCAGGATGAGGATGAAGTTGAGCTTGGCCACGGCGCCGGCCCTCAGCCTTTCAACGGCGCATCGGTGCGCTCGGCCACGCGCAGCACGGCGGAGCGCGAGCGGGGGTTGGCCCTGATCTCGGTCTCGCTGGGCTTCACGCGGCCCAGCGACACCAGCGCCAGCTCGGGCGGCGGCGCAAATGGCGCGCGGCGGTCGACCTCCGCCTTGCTGTGCGCAGCGATGAACTGCTTGACGCGCCGGTCCTCGAGCGAATGGAAGCTGATGACCGACAGCCGGCCACCCGGTGCGAGCAGGCGCAGCGCTGCGTTCAGCCCTTGCTCAAGCTGCTCCAGCTCTCGATTGACGTGAATCCGAAGAGCTTGAAAGGTGCGCGTGGCCGGGTCCTGGCCGGGCTCACGGGTCTTGACCGTGCGAGCCACGAGTTCGCGCAGTTCGTCGGTGCGCGTGAGCGGCGCACCGGCTTCTCGGCGAGCAACAAGCGCCTTTGCAATCTGGCCAGCAAACCGTTCTTCGCCATAGTCCTTGATCACCTGTGCGATCTCGCGCTCGTCGGCGCGCGCGAGGAAGTCCGCCGCGCTCTGGCCACGGGTGGTGTCCATGCGCATGTCCAGCGGGCCGTCGAAGCGAAAGCTGAAGCCGCGCTCCGGGTTGTCGATCTGCGGGCTTGAAACACCCAGGTCCAGCAGCACGCCGTCCAGCTGGTGCACGCCGATGTCGGCGAGCGCGTCGGCCATGTCGGCGAAGGCGCTGTGCACGATGGTGAAGCGCGGGTCGGTGATGGCCGCGGCGGCGGCGACTGCCTCGGGGTCGCGGTCGATGCCGATGAGGCGCCCTGCCGGGCCCAGCCGGGCCAGCAACGCGCGTGAATGGCCGCCGCGGCCGAAGGTGCCGTCCACGTAGACACCGTCCGGCCGCGCAAGCACGCCGTCGACCGCCTCGTCCAGCAACACGGTGGTGTGGCGGAACTCGGCGCTGTCATTCATCTCGGCGCCCATCAGAAGCTGAAGTCCTTGAGCGCGTCGGGCAGCGGGCCGGCCATCACCTCGGCCTCGTGGGCGGCATGGGTTTCGGCATCCCAGAGCTCGAAGTGGCTGCCCATGCCCAGCAGCATCACGTCGTTCTTGAGCCCGGCGCTCTTGCGCAACTCCGGGGAGATCAGCACCCGCGCCGCCGAGTCGATGTCGACATCCATCGCGTTACCGAGGAAAACACGCTTCCAGCCGGCCGCAGACATGGGCAGCGCGGCGACCTTGTCGCGGAACTGCTCCCACGTGGGGCGGGGAAAGAGCATGAGACAGCCGTCGGGGTGCTTGGTGACGGTCAGCCGCCCCTGGCAGAGCAGCTGCAACACCTCGCGATGCCGCGTTGGAACGCTCAGGCGCCCCTTGGCGTCCAGCGCCAAGTTGGAGGCTCCTTGAAAGACGATTTCCGACACTTTTCACCACGAAACGACACTTCATCCCACTTTAAGCCCTGCAACCCCCGGGGTCAACATTGCGCACAAGTTTTTTCAATGAAATCAAGCACTTAGCCATGGCTGTGAAAATATCCAGCCCGCCGCGAAAATATCCTTCATAAATAAGGACTTGCCTAGACATTGCGAAGTGGCGCTTGAAGTGCGTGGCAAATGAGCGTGAGCGCGCCCAGGCTTTCAAACGCGCCGCGCACCGCCTCGACCGCCCGCGCGCCTTCAGCCGGTTTTGCCGCACATGTCACAGCCGGGTGTCTCGTTTGCCCGTCCGCGCGGTCGGCTGCGCCGGAATTTCTGCTGAAATTTCATGCTGTTTCATCGGCATGCGGTGGGAACGCCGCGCGCCGAGGCACCCGCCTCACCACACACCCAAGGCTGCTTTCATGACGTTCTTGTCCCATATGCGCATCGGGCAACGGCTCACCGCTGGTTTCATGGTGGTGATCGCCTGCTTGATGGCCATGGCCGGGCTGGGCTACTTCGGCATCCAGACGCTGAACGGCGAGATCAGCCAGCTGATCAGCAGCGACTACAAGGCCGTGGCACTGGCCAACAAGGCCAAGGCCGAGCTGGGCGACGCCTCGCGCAGCATGATGACGACGCTGATCATGACCGGCGAGGAGCAGATCAAGAAGGAGCTGGACACGACCGCCAGCTTGATGGCCGCTCATGAGAAGACCATGGTCGAGCTGGAGCCGCTGCTGACCGACGCGGCCAGCCAGGAGCAGCTCAAGGCGGTCAAGGAGGCGCGCGCCCGGTTCCTGACCGGCCAGGCCGCCTTCGTGAAGACGGTGGCGTCGGGCGATGCCGAAGGGGCGCCGCTGAAGTACCAGTTCTCCGTGCGCGCCGCCCAGGGCAAGTACATGGCCGCGCTGGACAAGCTGGTCGAGACCCGCAACGCGGAGATGGAAGCGGCCGGGCTGAAGTCCAACCAGGTCGCCCGCAAAACGGCGCTGCTGCTGCTGGGCCTGGCGATCGCCGCCATCGCCGCCAGCGTGCTGACCGGCCTGCTGATCACGCGCGGCATCGTCATCCCGCTGCGCGGCGCGGTGAGCGTGGCACGCAAGGTGGCCTCGGGCAACCTGACCAGCGAGATCGCGGTGCGCAGCCGCGACGAGACCGGGGAGCTGCTGCAGGCGCTGTCGGACATGAACGAGAGCCTGAAGGGCATCGTCGGCCGGGTGCGCGAGGGCACGGAGTCCATCTCCTCGGCGTCCAGCGAGATCGCCAGCGGCAACCTCGACCTGTCGGTGCGCACGGAGGCGCAGGCCGCGTCGCTGGAGCAGACGCTGTCGGCCATGCAGACGCTGACCGACGCCGTGCAGCAGAACGCGCAGAACGCACAGCAGGCCAACCAGCTGGCGCAGGCGGCGTCCACGGTGGCAGCCGAAGGCGGCGAGGTGGTGGCCAAGGTGGTCACGACCATGGGCAGCATCGACGCGTCGTCCAAGAAGATCGTCGACATCATCAGCGTCATCGACGGCATCGCGTTCCAGACCAACATCCTGGCGCTGAACGCCGCCGTGGAGGCCGCGCGCGCCGGTGAGCAGGGCCGCGGCTTCGCGGTGGTCGCAGGCGAGGTGCGGTCGCTCGCCGGCCGCAGCGCCGAAGCCGCCAAGGAGATCAAGCGCCTGATCGGCGACTCGGTCGAGAAAGTGGCTCTGGGCAGTCAGCTCGTCGCCCAGGCCGGCAACACCATGCAGGGCGTGGTGGCGAGCGTGCAACGGATGACTGACATCATGGGCGAGATCACCCATGCCAGCGCCGAACAGAGTTCCGGCATCGAACGCGTCACGCATACCATCCACGACATGGACAGGAGCACACAGCAGAACGCCGCGCTGGTGGAGCAAGCCGCCGCCGCCGCCGATTCACTGCGCGCCCAGGCCCATGGCCTCGAAGAAGTCGTCAGCCTCTTCAAGCTGGAAGCAGCGCACTGAGGCGCGCCCACATCCCACATCCAAGATCAGGAGACTGCATGAAGACGCACAACGCCATCCGCTGGATTGCCGGCCTGGCCCTCGCCGTCGGCCTGGGCGGCGCCGCACAGGCGATCGAGGTCGGCGGCCTGAAGTTCGATGACACGGTCAAGGTCGCCGGCAAGGAGTTGAAGGTCAACGGCGCCGGCGTGCGCACGCGCATCGTCATCAAGGTCTATGCCCTGGTGCTCTACCTGCCTGAAAAGAAGGACACGCCCGCTGGCGTGCTCGACAGCCCCGGCCCGCGCCGCTTCAGCCTGGGCCTGCTGCGCGAGGTGACCGGCGAGGAACTGGGTCAGGCCTTCCTGACGGGCATCACGGCCAACACCGACAAGGCCGAGCGCTCCAAGTTCGTCAACCAGCTCGCGCAGTTCGGCGAGGCCTTCGTCAACATCCCGCAGGCCAAGAAGGGTGACGTCATCAACGTCGACTGGGTGCCCGACACCGGCACCGTCATGACGTTCAACGGCAAGCCGATCGGCGAGCCGCTGAAGGACATCGCCTTCTACAACGCGGTGCTGAAGATCTGGCTGGGCGACAAGCCGGTCGATTCCTCGCTGAAGCCGGCACTGCTCGGCAAGGGCTGACACCCGCGCCGTGTTGCGGTGGGTGACGATGTCGCGGGCTGTGGCAGCATGACCCTATCTTGAGCCGCAAGCCCTCCTCCTCCTTGTTTGCCGCGCTGGCCCTAGGCGCGAGCATCGGGCTGCTTCTGCCGGCCCTGATCGTCGGCGGTCTGTTCATCGGGCTGCGCGAGTCCAAGGTGGCCGAGCAGTCGCTGCAGCGCGACCTCGATGCCAAGCTCGACGTGCTGGCCAGCAGCCTGCCCGAGCTGCTGTGGAACCTCGACGCCGTCGCGGCGCGGGAGGTGGTGTCGGCCATCGTCAAGTCGCCCGAGGTCGTGCGCGTCACCGTCAGCGATGCGTCCCAGGGCCTGCCCTTCATAGAGCACCACCTGCCCGAGCGGCGCCTGGGCCAGACGCTGACCGGCGAGCGCGACATCCTGCGCGGCGCCACGCGCATCGGCCACCTCCAGATCGAGATCGACGACCACCTCAGCACGGCCGCGGTGCTGCGCCAGCGCTGGCTCTACGGGGCCACCGTCGGCGGCCAGCTGCTGGTGTCGCTGGCGCTGGTGCTGTGGCTGCTGAACTCGCGCCTGTTCCGCCCGCTGCGCGACCTCGGGCACTTCGCCAACGACCTCGCAGGCGGCCGTTTCAACGCCAAGCTACAGCACACGCGGCAGGACGAGATCGGCCTGCTGGGCGGCCACCTCGAACACATGCGCGACGCCCTGCAGCAGCAGTTCGACGCCCAGCGCGCCCTCATCGAGCGGCTGCGCGGCATGGCCGAGACGGTGCCGGGCGTCGTCTACCAGCTGCGCCTGGCAGTGGATGGCGAGTTCAGCTTCTCGTACGTCAGCGAGGCGGTGCGCGAATACTTCCTGCTCGACAGCAGCGAACTCGGCCGCAGCGCCGCGGCCTGGTTCGAACGCATCCATCCCGACGACCGCGCGCTGGTGCGCGAAGGCCTGCTGGCATCGGCGCGCTCGTTGAGCCCCTGGCAGCAGGAGTTCCGCACGCCGCAGGCCGACGGCAGCGTGCGGTGGATCTACGGCAACGCCATCGCGCAGCGCGAGGCCGACGGCAACGTGCTGTGGCACGGCTTCCTGACCGACATCTCGCGCCAGCGCCGCGACGCGCTGGAGCTGGAGCGCTACCGTCACCACCTCGAGGAGCTGGTGGAAGCGCGCACCGCCGAACTGGCCGAGGCCACCCAGGCCGCCCAGGCCGCCAGCCTGGCCAAGAGTTCCTTCCTGGCCAACATGAGCCATGAGATCCGAACGCCCATGAACGCCATCATCGGCCTGACCTACCTGGCCCAGAGCGACGCCGTCGAGCCGGCGCAGCAGCAGCGCCTGCAGAAAGTGGCCAACGCGGCCGAGCACCTGCTGAGCGTCATCAACAACGTGCTGGACTTCTCCAAGATCGAAGCCGGCAAGGTGCAGCTGGAGCGCCGCCCGTTCACGGTCGACGAGGTGCTGGACAACGTCGCCAACATGACCGCGCAGTCGGCCGCTGCCAAGCGGCTGCGGGTCGAGACCGACATCGCGCCCGCCCTCAGCGGCCGCCTGCTGCTCGGCGACCCGCAGCGCATCGCCGAGGTGTTGCTGAACTTCGCCGGCAACGCGGTCAAGTTCACCGAGAGCGGCTTCGTGCGGCTGGCCGCGCGGCTCGACGGCGAGGCCACGGGCCCGCGCCTGACGCTGCGCTTCGAGGTGCAGGACAGCGGCATCGGCATCGCGGCCGAAGCGCAGGCGCGGCTGTTCCAGGATTTCGAGCAGGCCGACAGCTCAACCACGCGCCGCTACGGCGGCACCGGGCTGGGGCTGGCCATCTGCCGCCGCCTGGCCGAACTGATGGGCGGGCACGTCGGCGTGGACAGCACGCTCGGCGGCGGCAGCACCTTCTGGTTCGCGCTCGCCGTGGAGGCGACCACGCAGGTGCAGACCCCGCCCGCCGCGCCGCCGCGCCCGCATTCCGCGCGCGAGCGGCTGGCCGAGCTGGCCCGCAGCCAACCGCGCCGCATCCTGCTGGCCGAAGACAACGCAGTGAACCAGGAGGTCGCCGTTGCGCTGATCGGCAGCGCCGGGTTGACGGTGGACGTGGCCGTCGACGGCCGGCAGGCGGTCGACATGGTCCAGGCCGGCGACTATGCGCTGGTGCTGATGGACGTGCAGATGCCGGTCATGGACGGCCTGGACGCGACCCGCGCCATCCGCCGCCTCGCCAAGGGCGCGGCGCTGCCCATCCTGGCGATGACGGCCAATGCCTTCGACGAAGAGCGCCAACGCTGCCTGGACGCCGGCATGGACGACCATGTCGCCAAGCCGGTGGTCGCCGAGCAGTTGTTCGCGACGCTGTACGACTGGTTGTCGGGTGCGCGGACGACCGGCAAGGGCAAGGCCTGAGCCCGCAGGCTTTCGGGCCGAGCGCCAGGCAAGCGCCTACTGAGATTCTTTGATCAACCTGCCCGAGCCGGCCTGCAGCGGCCGCGCGTTCATCGGGTAGAGCCGCGCGAAGACCGCGATCTGCTGGGCTGTCAGCTGCACCGGCTGGCGCATCACCATCCACAGCACGCCCTCCTGGCACGGCGGCGTCGTCTGCGAGCCCATGTAGGTGTAGTAGCCGCGGTTCGCGGGCAGCAGCTGATTCAGGTCGATCTGCACCTGCGCCGCCAGCGCGTCGCCGCGCTCCAGCGGCAGGTTGGCCCAGACGGTCTGGATCAGCGGCTGCGGCTTGTCGTCGGGCCCGCGCTCCAGCAGCACGGCGACGATGGCCAGCCGGCCCTGGGCGTCCTTGTGCTCCAGGTGGGCCACCATGTCGAACTGCCGGCCGTTGACGCGCTCCTCGCTCGGCCGGTGGAAGTGGAACTGCACCAGTTCATAGCGCCGGCCCATCACCGTGAGGCCGCTGCCGGGGGCGACGTTGACCTGCACCGTGTGGCCGGTGTCCTGCACCGTGAAGCCACTGGCGCGGTAGTCGAAGGCGATCTTCTCCAGGTCGACCGCGATGCCGTCACGGATGTCGATCGGGCTCTGGCGGGTGCCCACGGCGCACAGCTTGTTCTCCGGCGCCAGCTCGGCCCAGCGGTCCGGGCCGATGTCGCCGGTGTAGCCCCAGTGGGCGGGCTTGGCGGGCTTGGCGGGCCTGGGCGGCTTGGCCGGCGCAGGCTTGGCGGGGCTGGCCGCGGGCTTGGCCGCCACCGCGCCTTCGGGCTTGGTGGCCAGCCGCTCCGCCAGGCGCTGGCGCAGCACCTCGGCCGGCTCCTTGGTGTCTTCGGCACGGGCGGCCGCGGCGGCCAGCAGCGCAGCGATCAGCCAAGAGGTCTTCATCTTCATCCCGTGGATTTCGGCAGTGCGGCGGGCGGCTTGAGCGCTCAGCCCGCCGCCACCGAGCGGCGCACGCCGTACCAGGCCGCCAGGCCGATCAGCATCAGCGCCGCGGACGTGACGGCCAGTGCGACGGTGGAGTGCATCACCAGCGGCACCAGCACGCCGGCGACCAGGCCGTTGGCGGCCGACCCGATGCAGGCCTGCAGCGACGAGGCCATGCCGCGGCGCTCGGGCACCTGGTCCAGCACCAACAGCGTCACGACCGGCACCATCAGCGCCCAGCCGAAGGCGAACAGGCCGACCATCGGCAAGGCCCAGAAGGCGTGCAGCGGCGCGAACAGGTTGAGCGCGATGTTCAGCGTCGACACCGCCACCATGATGCGAAAGCCCCGCATGATCTGGCGCTGCGGCGACATCTTGCCGGCCAGCCGGCCGCTGACCGCGGCGCCGGCCATGATGCCGCCGATGGAGCACAGGAAGAACCAGAAGAACTGCTGCGGCGCGAAGTGCAGGTGCTCGCCGAGGAACACCGGCGCGGCCAGCACGTAAAGGAACATGCCGTTGAACGGGATGCCGCTGGCCAGCACCAGCATCATGAACTTGGGGCTGCTGCACAGGCGCCAGTACTCGCGCATCAGCGCACCGACATGGAAGGGCTGGACGAGGTTGGGGTGCAGCGTCTCGGGCAGCAGCCGCCAGTTGGAGACGAACAGCGCCGCGCCGACGAAGGTCAGGAACCAGAAGATCGAATGCCAGTCGGCATGCACGAACAGGAAGCCGCCCACCATCGGTGCGATGGCCGGCGCGACGCCGAAGAAGAGGGTGACCTGCGACATCACGCGCTGCGCGTCCGCCGGCGGGAACATGTCGCGGATGATGGCCCGCGACACGACGATGCCCGCGCCGGCCGACATGCCCTGCACCGTGCGCCAGAACACCAGCTGGCCGATGGAGCCCGCCACCGCGCAGCCCACGCTGGCCAGCGTGAACACCGCCAGACCGATCAGCACGACGGGCCGGCGGCCGAAGCAGTCCGACAAGGCGCCGTGGAACAGGTTCATCACCGCGAAGCCGAACAGGTAGGCGGACAGCGTCTGCTGCATCTCCACCGGCGTCGCGTTCAGTGCCGCGGCGATGCCGGAGAAGGCCGGCAGGTAGGTGTCGATGGAGAACGGCCCGACCATGGCCAGGCAGGCCAGCAGCACGGACAGGGCCCAGCGGGGTGCGCGCCACAGGCGGCTGGCGTCGGGGTTCATGGCGGGTGGGGCAAAGCGGGCAGTCTATCGACACGCCGCCCACCCTGCCGGAAGAAAAAAGTGAAGCAAGCCGATAGGCCGGATTCTGTGCACCGCCCGCCCCTAACGGGTTGGGCGATGTGACCGCCATTCCTCTGGGCCGGGCATCGCTGCCCGGCTCGGTGCCACCTACCCGCCAGCTCTGCGAGCCGCATCAACGCTGGCCTACTTGGTGTTGCTGCACGTAGAGATTGCCGCGTTTCACTCCGGACTTAACCGGCTCGTCTCTGTGGCTCTGATCCGCACCTTGCGGTGGACGGGCGTTACCCGCTACGTCGCTCTTTGCAGTCCGGACCTTCCTCCAGGGCCATGTTTCCATGCTTGCCCCAGCGGCGGTCTGGCTTGCTTCACGCGGCGGATTATCGTTGCAGACGCACACGCGCCCACTCGCTACATTGGCCGGGGCGCCAAACCGGCGCAACGGAGGCGCGTGAATGACATCCCCGGTCAGAACCGGCCAGGCGCAAGCCCTGACCCGCCAGCAGTTCGGCGAGCGCTTCCGGCAGCGCTTCGTGGACCCGGCCTTCGACGCCGAACGCGACGCCCTCGTGCGGCTGGAGCAGATCGCCTGGGAGGCCTTCGACGAAGGCCGCAAGGCGCCGCTGACGGTCAAGGCCGGCGCCGGCTTTGCCGACCCGAGCTACGACCTGTCGCGCGAATGGCGCGACCTGCACCTGCGCCTGCAGGATGCGCAGGCCCGCTGGGCCGACCGCGCCACGCCGTCGCGCGTGCTGCTGATCAACGCCTCGCCGCGCAATGACGGCACCTGCCCTGGCGAGATGTCCAAGACCTGGCGCATGACGCAGTTGGCCCGCACCGCTTGCGAAGCCGAGGGCATGGCGGTCGACGTGCTGGACCTGAGCCGGCTCACGTCCGACTACGACCGCCACATCCACCCCTGCAAGGGCTGCGTGTCCACCGCCATGCCGCTGTGCCACTGGCCCTGCAGCTGCTACCCCAACCATGCGGCGGGCCAGACGAACGACTGGATGGCCGAGATCTATGAGCATTGGGTGCGCGCGCACGGCGTGCTGCTGCTGACGCCGGTGCACTGGTACCAGGCCAGCAGCCCCTTGAAGCTGATGATGGACCGCCTCGTCTGCGCCGACGGCGGCAACCCCGACCCGACATCCACCCAGGGCAAGAAGGCCGAGCTGGCGCGCCAGATGGAGCTGCGCGGCTGGGACTACCCCAAGCACCTGGCCGGCCGCGTCTACGGCGTCGTCGTGCATGGCGACGTGGCCGGCATCGAAGGCACGCGCCGGGCGCTGTCGGACTGGCTGGACTGGATGGGGCTCATCGACGCCGGCTTCGGCGCGCGGCTGGACCGCTATGTCGGCTACTACGAACCCTATGCGACCAGCCACGAGGCGCTGGACGCCGACACCGCCGTGCAGGACGAGGTCAGGCGCGCCGCGCGCGCGGTCGCCGCCGGCGTGCGCCTGATGCGCGACGGCCGCCTGCAGCAGGGCGACGGAGCGCTGCCGCCGCCCCGCAAGAAGTAGCGCAAGCGCTGGCACACTCATCCCCCTCACGCGAACAGGAGCCCTCGATGAAAGCCGCCAGCATCCTCGACACCATCGGCAACACGCCGCACATCCGCCTGCAGCGCCTGTTCAAGGGCGCCGAGGTGTGGGTCAAGTCCGAGCGCGCCAACCCGGGCGGCTCCATCAAGGACCGCATCGCGCTGTCCATGGTCGAGGACGCCGAGGCACAGGGCCTGCTCAAGCCGGGCGGCACCATCATCGAGCCGACGTCGGGCAACACCGGTGTGGGCCTGGCGATGGTGGCCGCGGTCAAGGGCTACAAGCTGATCCTCGTCATGCCCGACAGCATGAGCGTCGAGCGCCGCCGGCTGATGCTGGCCTATGGCGCGAGCTTCGACCTGACGCCGCGCGAAAAGGGCATGAAGGGCGCGATCGCGCGGGCGCGCGAGCTGCTGGAGCAGCACCCGGGCTCGTGGATGCCGCAGCAGTTCGAGAACGGGGCCAACCCGGCCGTCCATGCGAAAACGACCGCCGCGGAGATCCTGCGCGACTTCCCCGACGGCCTGGATGTGTTGATCACCGGCGTGGGCACCGGCGGCCACATCACCGGCTGCGCGCAAGTGCTCAAACGCGCCTGGCCGCAGCTGCGCGTCTATGCGGTGGAGCCCAGCGCCTCGCCGGTCATCAGTGGCGGCCAGCCCAGCCCGCATCCCATCCAGGGCATCGGCGCCGGCTTCATCCCGACGGTGCTGGACACCGCGCTGCTGGACGGCGTCATCCAGGTGGAGGCGGAGGCCGCGCGCGAGTACGCGCGCCGCTGCGCCCGCGAGGAGGGCCTGCTCGTGGGCATCTCCAGCGGCGCGACGCTGGCGGCCATCGCGCAGAAGCTGCCCGACCTCGCGCCCGGTGCCCGCGTGCTGGGCTTCAACTACGACACCGGCGAACGCTACCTGTCGGTCGACGGCTTCCTGCCGCAGAACTGAGCCGCCGCGGCCACCAGGCCGGCGCCGCGGCCCTCATCCGGCAACGTCACTCGCCGTCGTCGTCGCTGGCGCCTTCGTTGTCCTTGCGCGCCTGCCTGGCGAGCTCGGCCCTCAGCGGCTTCAGCGACTCGATGAGGTCTTCCGGCGGCTTGGGCGGCGCGATGCGCAGCGCCGGCGGTGGCAGGCTGGCCAGGTAGGGCGGGCCGAAGACGTACTGCTGCTCCTGCCGGTTGCCGATCTGCAGGCCCAGGCCCAGCAGCAGCAGCGCCGCAATGCCGATGTTCAGTGTGCGGCGGGCGCGCGGCCACACCAGGCGGGCGTGCCATGAGATCAACGCGGCCAGGGCCACCGGCGTGGCGAGCGACTCCACCGCCATCAGCCGCGGCCAGGAGAAGGCATAGGCGACTGCCGGCAGCAGCCACTCCAGCACCTGCAACACGACGATGACCACCAGCGCGCGGCGCAGGTGCGTCGTGAATGGGAAGCGGTGCTGGAAGATCTGGCTGGCCAGCGACCACAGGCCGGCCCAGCCCAGCACGAACGCCAGCGGCGCCAGCAGCGGCGCGGCGTAGTCGACCCAGCGTGCGTCCGGGTCCACGGCGCTCCAGCGGTCCACCCATTGGAAGAACACCATCGCCAGCAGCAGCAGCGGCACCAGCGCCCAATGGCGTGTCTTGTCGACGAGCAGGAGTTGCTCGGGCGCGAGCACGTCGGCGCTGGTGCGCAGGCGCAACGAGCTGCCGGCCAGTTGGAACATGCCGCCTTCCGGCAGCAGCGCTTCGTCTCCCGCGCGCAGGCGCTGCTTGCCGACGTGGCCGCCGTTGCGGCTGTCCAGCAGCTTGAGCAGCACGCCGCCGGCGGGTGCGAGGTGCAGCTCAGCATGCGCGGCGGCCAGGTGGGCGTCGTCGAGCACGACGTCGCAGGCGGGCGAGCGGCCGATGCGCACCGGCCAGCGCGTCACGCGCTGCACGAGCACGGCGTGGCCGTCACGGCCCAGCAGTTCGACGACCGCGGCGTCGGGTGCAACCGGCGCCGCGGGTGCCGGGGCGAAGGGTTCGATGGGATCGATGTCGGCGGGCATCACTTGGCCTTGCTGGGGTTCGTCCACGCGAAGCCCTCCAGGTAATGCGCCGCGAGCTTGAGCGCGTTGTCGAAGCTGACGCCACGGGCGTTGAAGCGGCCTAGCGCGCCCTGCTGCGGCGCGTCCACGGCGGTCACCAGCACGCTCAAGTCATGCAGGCCGTCCAGTTTGCGGTAGGCGCGCAGGCAGACCACGGCGCGCAACGGCAGGCCGTCACGGTCAACGAACTGCTCCTTGCAATAGGGCGCGGTGCGCGATTTGTCGGATTGCCCCAGCCGCTCGTTGCGGAAGCTCCCCGAATACTGGCGCGCAAAGCGCAGCGTCCCGAGCTTCTCGCCGTCATAGGCCTCGTGCGACATGTCGAGCCAGCCGGTCTGCAGGTTGCCGCTGACGAAGAGCGCGTGGTCCATGCGGCACTGCGAGCGCTCGAAAGCGAGCCCTTTGGTGTCAGCCGGCGTGCTGTTGCCCCAGCAGCGCATGAAGTCCTGCTTGGGCACGGGGAGCCGGTAGCGCTTGTTGTTCGCGCTTTCCCAGGGCAGCGCCACGAAGCGCGTGACGAGCTCGTCCTGGTAGGCCGTCAGCTGGTCGCGCAGCCGGCTCCAGGCCGCCGTGCGGATGGGCTTGGCGCCAAGGCTGCGCTTCACCAGGCCTTCGGCGAACTCGCCCGGCACCAGGAAGCTGACCTGCTGCGCGAACAGCATGGTCGACACGTTGACGCCGACGACCAGGCCGTCCTCGTCCAGCACTGGGCCGCCGCTCATGCCGGGGTTGATGCCGCCGGCGTAGTAGATGAGCGGGTCGAAGCTGCGCTCGACCAGGCCGTTGTAGTTGCCCTCGACGACGGCGAACGCGACGTCGTGCGGGTTGCCCATCGAGTAGATGCGCTCGCCCTTGGCCAGCGGCTGGCTCTGCGGCCGGAAGCCCAGCGCGCCGCGGCCCTTGAGGCCACCGCCCTTGCCGTCGTCCACGGCGCGCAGCAGCGCCAGGTCGCGGCGGGCGTCGAAGTCCAGCAGCTCCAGCGCGCCGCCCTGGCCATCGGTCGTCGCGTAGCGCAGCCGGTAGCTGTCGGGCTCCAGCGCGAACTGGCTGACGACGTGGTAGTTGGTGACGACATGGCCGTCGTCGCTGACCAGGAAGCCCGAGCCCACCGACGCCTGGCTGTCCTGGGTCTTGAGCAGCGTGCGGATCTGCAGCAGTTGGCCCTTGCTGCGCTCGTACAGGCGCCGCGCACTGGCCGACACCGTCGGCGGCTGTTGCGGCTGCGCCTGGCTGGCCGCGGCGGCGGGCGCCGGCGCAGACGGCGGTGCGGATGGCGGCGATTGCGCGCCGGCCAGACCGACCAGGCCGGCCAGGGCCAATGCCCGGAACTTCAAACAGGACTTCATCAACAAGCGACACCTCCCAAGGTGGGCGTCGATGCTAGCCGCTTCGGGCCCAAGGCCCGGTCCTCACCCACGCGGGCTGAGGATTGCCTCCCGCGCGACGCGCTCATCCGTGCCCGAAACGCACCTGGTTGGGCTGCTTGGCAGGCTGCAGCTGGAAGGCCTGCGGGTGCTTGCGGAACAGCTTGGTGGAGGCCGCCGTCTTGGGCAGCAGGCCGGCTTCCTTCAGCGCCTTGGCGGCCGCGCCGAGGTCGTGCCACTGGCCGTCGGCCAGCTTGGGCAGCAGCGCCAGGATGGCGTTGATCTCCCGTGCCGCGGCGACGTTGGCGTCGACGGGCGCGGGCGCGGCGGCCGGCTTGGGCGCGGGGGCGGCGGCCTTGGGGGCGGGGGCCGCCACCGGCTTGGGTGCGGGCGCGGGCGCCGGCTTGGCTTCGACTGCCGCGGCCTTGGGCGGCGGCGCGGCCTTCTTGGCAGCGGGGCGGCGCGCCGCGGCCTTGCGCGCGGGTTCGCGCTTGACGGCGGACTTGCCGCTGTCATGCGCCAGTTCGTTGAACTGGTCGTAGATGGCGATGACGCCGTCGCCGGTCTTGCCGTACTGGCCGAAGCCACGCAGCCAGGCGCCTTTCTCGCGCAGCCGCAGCACCAGCGGCGCGAAGTCGCTGTCGGACGAGACCAGCACGATGACGTCGGGCTTTTCGGTGATGGCCAGGTCCATCGCGTCGACGGCCATGGCGATGTCGGTCGAGTTCTTGCCGATGGCCAGGTTGACGATGGCGCGCAGGCCCAGGCGCTTCAGGAAGGCCTGGTGGGTCTGGGCCTGCTCGGCATTGCAGTAGGCGCGGCGGATGTGGACGGCCTCGTAGTCCTTGAAGGCCATTTGCAGGGCTTGTTCGATGACGTCGGTGGCGACGTTGTCGAAGTCGACGAGAAAGGCCACCTTCTTGAGTGCGTTCATGCGATCAGTTTCCAGTTCAGCGTTTCGCCACCGCGCAGCGGCTTGAGTTGGGCTTCGCCGAAGGGCACGGCGCTGGGCAGCGTCCACGGCTCGCGCTGGAGCGTGACGGTGCCGGTGTTGCGCGGCAGGCCGTAGAAGTCGGGGCCGTGGTGGCCGGCGAAGGCGTCGAGCTTGTCCAGCGCGCCGATGCCCTCGAAGGCTTCGGCGTACAGCTCCAGCGCGGACACGGCCGTGAAGCAGCCGGCGCCGCAGACGGAGTTTTCCTTGAGCTGCGCGGCATGCGGCGCACTGTCGGTGCCGAGGAAGAACTTGGCCGAGCCGGAGGCCGCGGCCTTCAGCAGCGCCTGGCGGTGCTCCTCGCGCTTGAGCACGGGCAGGCAGTAGTAGTGCGGGCGCAGGCCGCCGGTGAAGATGGCGTTGCGGTTGTAGAGCAGGTGCTGCGGCGTGATGGTGGCGGCCGTGAAGCGGTCGCTGTCCATCACGTACTGCGCGGCTTCCTTGGTCGTGATGTGCTCGAAGACGACCTTCAGCTCGGGCATGGCCGCGCGCAGCGGGCGCATCACGCGCTCGACGAACACCGCCTCGCGGTCGAAGACGTCGATGTCGCCGTCCGTCACTTCGCCGTGCACCAGCAGCAGCAGGCCTTCGCGCTGCATCGCCTCCAGCGCCTTGTAGGTCTTGCGGATGTCGGTCACGCCGGCATCGCTGTTGGTGGTGGCCCCGGCCGGATAGAGCTTCAGCGCCACGACGCCAGCGTCCTTGGCGCGCCGGATCTCGTCGACCGGCGTGTTGTCGGTCAGGTACAGCGTCATCAGCGGCTGGAAGTCCGCGCCCTCCGGCAGGGCGGCGAGGATGCGCCCGCGGTAGGCCACCGCCTGGGCGGCCGTGGTGACCGGCGGGCGCAGGTTGGGCATCACGATGGCGCGCGCGAACTGGCGGGCCGTGTAGGGCAGGACGCTGGCCAGCGCCGCTTCGTCGCGCAGGTGCAGGTGCCAGTCGTCGGGGCGGGTGAGGATCAGGGTGTCGGTCATGAGGGCGGATTGTCGTCGGCCAGCCCATCGCCTCGGGCGCTTGTTGGGGTGAGGCCTGCATCCAGGCGCGGAGGTGGCGCGTATAAACCGACCGCCCCACTCCTGGAGATGCCATGACCCGCCACGCCCCTGCCCTGGCTGCCACCGCCCTGCTGCTCGCCGCCTGCGCCACCCAGCCCATGGAGCCACTGGGCCCACCGGCCAAGGAGACGGTCTACGTGGTGACGGCGGCCAACCAGCTGGTCCAGTTCAACGCCGGCCAGCCGCAGAAGACGCTGTCGAGCAAGGCGCTGACCGGCCTGGCCGCGGGCGACACGCTGCTGGGCATCGACTACCGCGTGGCCAAGGGCCAGCTGTACGGGCTGGGCGCGAGCGGCCAGCTCTACCGCATCGACACCCGCACCGGCGCCGCCAGCACCATCGGCACACCCAGCGCGCTCCCCAAGGAAGGCGCGACCGAATGGGGCTTTGACTTCAACCCGACGGTGGACCGCATCCGCGTCGTCAACGATGCCGGCGCCAACCTGCGCCTGCACCCCGACACCGGCGCCCCCGTCGACGGCAACGCGAGCGAGCCGGGCGTGCAGCTGGACGGCCGCCTGGCCTATGACGCAGCCGACCCCAACGCCGGCAAGACGCTGGCGGTCGTCGCGGCCGGCTACACCTACAACAAGGACAACAACAGGATCACCACCAACTACGCGCTGGACGGCCGCCAGGGCGTGCTGGTGCACCAGGGCACGAAGGAAGGCGTGCAGCCCGCGGTGTCGCCCAACACCGGCAAGCTCTACACCGTCGGCTCGCTCGGCGTCGGCCCGTTCGACAAGGCGACGCTGGACATCTCGGACGTGTCCAATGCGGCCTACGCGGCGATCACCACGGGCGGCAGGTCGGCCTGGTATCGCATCGACCTGACGACGGGCAAGGCGACGCGCATCGGCACCGTGGCCGGCGGCCCGGTCGTCGGCGCGGCCATCGAGCCCTGAACGGCGCGACACAAGCAAAACGCCCGCCGATGGGCGGGCGTTTGCTTGCTGCGGCAGGAATCAGTGCTGCAGGATCTTGGCCAGGAAGTCCTTGGCACGCGGCGAACGCTCTTCGGGTTTCTGGAAGAAGTCGGCGCTGCTGCAGTCCTCGATGATCTTGCCCGCGTCCATGAAGATGACGCGGTTGCTGACCTTCTTGGCGAAGCCCATCTCGTGGGTCACGCACATCATGGTCATGCCCTCGTTGGCCAGCTGCACCATCACGTCCAGCACCTCGCCGACCATCTCCGGGTCCAGCGCCGAAGTGGGCTCGTCGAACAGCATCACGATGGGGTCCATCGACAGCGCCCGCGCGATGGCGACGCGCTGCTGCTGGCCGCCGGAGAGCTGGCCGGGGAACTTGTCCTTGTGCGCCGACAGGCCGACGCGCTCCAGCATCTTCAGGCCGCGCGTCTTGGCGTCCGCCTGCGAGCGACCCAGCACCTTGATCTGCGCGATGGTCAGGTTCTCGGTCACCGACAGGTGCGGGAACAGCTCGAAATGCTGGAACACCATGCCGACGCGCGCACGCAGCTTGGGCAGGTCGGTCTTGGGATTGGCGATGGAGATGCCGTCCACGACGATGTCGCCCTTCTGGAAAGGCTCCAACGCGTTGACGGTCTTGATCAGCGTCGACTTGCCGGAGCCCGACGGGCCGCAGACGACGACGACCTCGCCCTTCTGGATGGACGTCGTGCAGTCGGTCAGCACCTGGAAGCTGCCGTACCACTTGGAAACGTTCTTGATGTCGATCATGGCGGACTCTTGTTATCGAATGATCTGGATCTTGGCCTGCAGGCGGCGCACCGTCATGGACAGGCCGAAGCAGATGACGAAGTAGACGACCGCGGCGACGAGGTAGGTCTCGACCGGGCGGTTGAAGTTCTTGCCGGCGACCTCGAAGCCCTTGAGCATGTCATAGGCGCCGATGGCGTAGACCAGCGAGGTGTCCTGGAACAGGATGATGGTCTGCGTCAGCAGCACCGGCAGCATGTTGCGGAAGGCCTGCGGCAGCACGACGAGCTGCATGGTCTGCCGGTAGGTCATGCCGACCGCGTAGCCGGCATACACCTGGCCCTTGGCCACGCTCTGGATGCCCGCGCGCATGATCTCGGAGTAGTAGGCGGCCTCGAACAGCGTGAACGTGATGATGGCCGACACCTCGGCGCCCATGGGCCTGCCGGTCATCAGCGGGATGAGCAGGAAGAACCACAGGATGACCATCACCAGCGGGATGGAGCGCAGCGTGTTCACGTAGGCCGCGGCGGGCATCACCAGCCACGGCTTGCCGGACAGGCGCATCAGCGCCAGGAGCGTGCCGATCAGGATGCCGCCGATCATCGCGACCAGCGTCAGCTGGAGCGAGAAGAAGAAGCCCTTGGCGACGAAGCTGGAGATGACCCCCCAGTTCAGGAAGGCAAAGTCAAGGTTCAGCATCACTTGCCCCCCACCATGCCGGGCACGCGCACCCGGTTCTCGATGACGAGCGCTATCCGGTTGATCGCAAAGGCGGAGATGAAATACAGGCCCGTGACGGCAAGATAGATCTCGACGTTGCGCGAGGTTTCCTCACCGGCCTGGATGGAGAACATCGTCAGTTCGGCAATGCTGACTGCGAACGCCACCGACGAGTTCTTGATGATGTTCATGCTCTCGCTGGTCAGCGGCGGGATGACGATGCGGAAGGCCATCGGCAGCAGCACGTAGCGGTAGGTCTGCGGCAGCGTGAAGCCCATCGCCAGGCCGGCATAGCGCTGGCCCTTGGGCAGGCTCTGGATGCCGGCCTTGACCTGCTCCGCGATCCGCGCCGACGTGAAGAAGCCGAGCGCGAACACCACCAGCATGAAGGGCGGCACCACCCGCAGGCTGGTGAACAGCGACGGCAGCACGTGATACCAAAGAAAGAGCTGCACCAGCAGCGGGATGTTGCGGAACAGCTCCGTCCACGTGTTGCCCACCGCCACCAGCGTACGGCTCGGCGTGGTGCGCAGGATGCCCATCAGTGACCCGACCCCGAGCGCCAGCACCAGGGCCAGCAATGCGACGCTCAAAGTCCAGCCCCAGGCGGACAGCATCCATTGCAAATATGTGATGTCGCCGCCGCTGCCGAAGCAGCTGGCTATCACTTCACCATCGAGGGTGTTCTTGCAGAACACCTGCCAATCCCAACTCATCGCCTCTCCTTCGACCCTTCTAGAACAAAGCGGGTGCACCGCACCCGCTTTGTGTTAGCTCAAACCGTGCCTGTCATCACTTCTTGACGGCGTACTCTTCCATCGGTTTGTCGTTCGGGTTGGCCCAGGCGTCCTTGGTCGCCGGCGAAAGCGGCAGGCCGATCTTGGTGTTGGTCGGCGGGATGGGCTGCAGGAACCACTTGTCGTAGATCTTGGCCAGCTCGCCCGACTTCATCATGCCCTTGATGCTGTCGTCCACGGCCTTCTTGAAGGCGGGGTCGTCCTTGCGCATCATGATGGCGATCGGCTCGACGGACAGCACGTCGCCGACGATCTTGAAGTCGGCCGGGTTCTTGGACGTCGCGATGTTCTTGGCCAGGATGGAGCCGTCCATCACGAAGGCATCGGCGCGGCCGGAATCCAGCAGCAGGAAGCTGTCGGCGTGGTCCTTGCCGTAGACCTCCTTGAAGTCGACGCCCGCGGCGCGCTCGTGCTTGCGCAGGGTCTGCACCGAAGTCGTGCCCGTCGTCGTCGCGATCGTCTTGCCGTTGAGCTGATTGATGGCGTTGATGCCCGAATTCGCCTTCACGGCGATGCGCACTTCCTCGACATAGGTCGTCACGGCGAAGGCCACGTCCTTCTGGCGCGCGGCGTTGTTGGTCGTCGAGCCGCATTCGAGATCGACGGTGCCATTGACGATCAGCGGAATGCGGTTGGCCGACGTGACCGGCTGGTACTTCACGTCGATCTTGCCGCCCAGCTGCTTGCGCAGGTCGGCGACGACACGCTCGCAGACATCGATGTGGTAGCCGACGTACTTGCCATCGCCAATCGTGTAAGACAGGCCCGAGGATTCGCGCACGCCCAGCGTGATCGCACCGCTGTCCTTGATCTTCTTCAGCGTGTCCTCGGCGTGCACGGCCGTGACACCGGCCAGCAGGGCCGCGACGAGCAGAACTTTCTTCATGGAGACTCCAACAACAAGGAAGTAGGTATCGAAAACAGGCGTGAGCAGACCACGCCGCGCCGTCAGCCCGAATACGGGTTTACGCGATTCATGCACAGCTGCGATGAGTTCATGCCGCGGACGCAAGATAGTCCCAGAGCGCCTGGGCCGCGGGCTTCTGGCGGCGCGACATCTCCGGCCGCTCGCGATAGATGCGCAACTCCATGCTGACGCTGAAAGTGCCCGCCGCCGCGGCGGGCACGAGGCGCCCACCGGCCAGTTCCTTCTGCACCGAGCTGGCCGGCAGGAAGGCAAATCCATGCCCCTCCAGCGCCATCGCCTTCAGGCCTTCGGCCATGTCGGTTTCATAAATGGCGTCCAGGTTCAACGCGCAGTCCGCCTCCTTGACGATCAGCTCGACGAGGCGGCCGAGATAGGCGCCGGCCGCATAACTGAGGAACGGGATCTTCTGGCCGGGTCGGCCCGGCAGGCGGAACAGCGGCTCGCCATGCGCGTCCGCCCTGGCGTAGGGGGAGAGCGTCTCGTGGCCCAACGACACCATCTGGTAACGCTCGGGGTCCAGCTGCAGCGGCTGGCTGGCGTGGTGGTAGACCAGCAGCAGATCGCAGTTGCCTTCGCTGAGCTGCAGCATGGCGTCATGCACGTTGGCGGCGTTGAGCCGGCACTTGATCGCTCCGAAGCCGCGCCGCAGGCCCATCAGCCAGTGCGGGAAGAAGCTGAAGGCCAGCGAATGCGGTACGGCGAACTCGATCATGTCCTGGTCCGCCGCCTGATGGCTGCGCAGCATGTTGCGCGTTGCCTGCAGGTTGCCGAGCAACTCGACCGCCTGGGCGAGCAGCGTCGCGCCGGCCGCGGTCAGCCGCGTCGGATAGGACGAGCGGTCCACCAGGTCGACCCCCGCCCAGGCCTCGAGCGCCTGGATGCGCCGTGAGAACGCCGGCTGGGTCACGTGGCGCAGCTGGGCCGAACGGGAGAAGCTGCGCGTCTCGGCCAAGCTGACGAAATCTTCAAGCCATTTGGTTTCCACCCAAGGCAGTGTAGCCATGGCGCTTCGCCCCCCCTAAGCCCGGTATCCCGCATGGCCGTCCCCCTCAACTGAAGGGGCGCTGGCCCGCCTGGGGTGGCAGTGCTTGTTTACAGTCCTTTCACCCACCAACTCGAACAAACCGGACGGAGAACGCCATGCGCGCGACAAGCAAACTTCTGGGCCTGACCCTGGCCGCAGCGCTGCAGCCGGCCGTGGCCGGTGTCGTGGCGTTGAATTTCGAGGACGTCACCACCGTCGGCAAGCTGGGCCAATACAAGGGCGTGACGTTCACCGGTCCCGCCTGGGGCGTCACCTCCGCCCTCAACGATTGCGACGGCCTGTGGCTGTTCGCCAAGACTGGCAGCTGCGGTGCACTGCTGCTTGGCAACCCCGGACAGGGCGCAACCCCGAACGCCCTCAGCTTCACCATCGACCTGGCTGGCGGCTTCGTCAACGAATTCGACTTCGTCTACGGCATCCGCGCCGGCTCCAACGTGACGGTCCGCGTGTTCGACGGCCTCGGCGGCACCGGCAATGCGCTGGAGACACTGGCCGGCCTGACCGGCAGCAGCTGCGACCAGCCCGGCATCAGTTTCTGCCAGTGGCACAACGGCAGCATCAAGTTCGACGGCACGGCCCGTTCGGTCACCTTCAGCGGCGTCGACCAACGCCTGATGCTCGACGATCTGGAGTTCACGGCACCGACCGTCGGCACCCCGCTGCCTGAGCCCGGCAGCATCGCCCTGGCGTTGGGCGCCCTCGGCGCCCTCGGCTGGGCACGCAAGCGCGCGGCCCGCTGAGCGCCCACCGCTTCACAAGAACGACCGCCACGGCGGTCGTTTTTTATTGCCTGCGCAGCAGCGCAAAGCCCGCCGGACCCGCTTGAATCGTCAAAGTCCGTCCCTATAATGCCGGACTGCTAGCACTCGATTTGATCGAGTGCTAACTGTATCGGGCCGGCTTCCCGGCCCCGTTTTCCAGTGCGCCGCAACTCGAGGAGCATGCGGCCGCTCCAATGCAAACTCTCAAAGGAGATTCCATGAAACTGCGCCCCCTGCACGATCGCGTGATCGTTCGCCGTCTGGAACAAGAAACCAAGACCGCCTCGGGCATCGTCATCCCCGACAACGCCGCCGAGAAGCCCGACCAGGGTGAAGTCCTGGCCGTCGGCCCGGGCAAGCGCAATGACAAGGGCGAATTCGTGGCCCTGAACGTCGCCGTGGGCGACCGCGTGTTGTTCGGCAAGTACTCGGGCCAGACCGTCAAGGTCGATGGCGAGGAACTGCTGGTCATGCGCGAAGAGGACCTCTTCGCCGTCGTTCAAAAGTAATGACTCGGGGACAGTCCTTCACGCAGTGAAGCCCTGCCCCGCTGATCGCGAGTCGACGCAAAACAAATCGACTCTGACCCCAATTTAGGAATCCGGAGAATCAAATGGCAGCAAAAGACGTGATCTTTGGCGGTGAAGCCCGCGCCCGCATGGTTGAAGGCGTGAACATCCTCGCCAACGCGGTCAAGGTGACCCTGGGCCCCAAGGGCCGCAACGTGGTGCTCGAGCGCTCTTTCGGCGCCCCGACCGTGACCAAGGACGGTGTGTCGGTCGCCAAGGAAATCGAGTTGAAGGACAAGCTCCAGAACATGGGCGCGCAGATGGTCAAGGAAGTCGCTTCCAAGACGTCCGACAACGCCGGTGACGGCACGACCACCGCCACGGTGCTGGCCCAGGCCATCGTCCGCGAAGGCATGAAGTACGTGGCCGCCGGCATGAACCCGATGGACCTGAAGCGCGGCATCGACAAGGCAGTCACCGCCCTGGTCGCCGAGCTGAAGAAGGCTTCGAAGGCCACCACGACCTCCAAGGAAATCGCGCAAGTCGGCACGATCTCGGCCAACAGCGACTCCGAAGTCGGCCGCATCATTGCCGAGGCGATGGACAAGGTCGGCAAGGAAGGCGTCATCACCGTCGAAGACGGCAAGTCGCTCGAGAGCGAACTGGACGTCGTCGAAGGCATGCAGTTCGACCGCGGCTACCTGTCGCCCTACTTCATCAACAGCCCCGAGAAGCAGTCCGCCATCCTGGACAACCCCTTCGTGCTGCTGTTCGACAAGAAGATCAGCAACATCCGCGACCTGCTGCCCACGCTGGAGCAAGTGGCCAAGGCCGGCCGTCCGCTGCTGATCATTGCCGAAGAAGTCGAAGGCGAAGCCCTGGCGACGCTGGTGGTCAACACCATCCGCGGCATCCTGAAGGTCGTCGCCGTCAAGGCGCCTGGCTTCGGTGACCGCCGCAAGGCCATGCTGGAAGACATCGCCATCCTGACGGGCGGCAAGGTCATCGCCGAAGAAGTCGGCCTGACGCTGGAGAAGGTCACGCTGGCCGACCTGGGCCAGGCCAAGCGCGTCGAAGTGGGTAAGGAAAACACCACCATCATCGACGGCGCCGGCGCTGCTGCCGACATCGAAGCCCGCGTCAAGCAAGTGCGCATCCAGATCGAGGAAGCCACCAGCGACTACGACCGCGAGAAGCTGCAAGAGCGCGTGGCCAAGCTGGCCGGCGGCGTGGCCGTCATCAAGGTCGGTGCCGCTACCGAAGTCGAGATGAAGGAAAAGAAGGCCCGCGTCGAAGACGCGCTGCACGCCACCCGTGCAGCCGTTGAAGAAGGCATCGTGGCCGGTGGCGGCGTCGCGCTGCTGCGCGCCAAGCAAGCTGCTGGCGCCATCAAGGGCGACAACGCCGACCAGGACGCCGGCATCAAGCTGGTCCTGCGCGCCATCGAAGCCCCTCTGCGCGAGATCGTCTACAACGCCGGTGGCGAAGCCTCCGTCGTCGTGAACGCCGTGCTGGCCGGCTCGGGCAACTACGGCTTCAACGCCGCCAACGACACCTATGGCGACATGATCGAGATGGGCATCCTGGACCCGACCAAGGTGACCCGCACCGCGCTGCAGAACGCCGCTTCGGTCGCATCGCTGATGCTGACGACCGAGTGCATGGTGGCCGAGTCCCCCAAGGACGACGCTCCCGCCGGCGGCATGCCTGGTGGCATGGGCGGCATGGGTGGCATGGGCGGCATGGACATGTAAGTCCACGCCGGCGACCCACCCGTCGCTGACAAACGAAGGGGCTGCGCAAGCAGCCCCTTTTCTTTTGCGCGTTTGCGCAGCCCTCGTCGCCGACTCAGTCGCTGGCGCGCGCCGCCGATCGCATCAACGTGTAGGTCAGTCCGATGCCGACGCTCCCGCCCGTCGTCCGTCGCACGAGTGGGCTGTCGCGGTTCTCGGCGCCGGTCACGCTATCGACGCGGCCAAAGGCGAACAGCCGCAGGTCCGGCGTCAGCTGGCGCGACACGCCGCCCTTCAGCCGCCAGGCAATCAGCCCGGCACGCGCCGCATAGGCCGGCCGGTCCGGCAGCGCCTCGTCGGGCGCGACGGTGTAGTAGGTGGACGCGAGCCGGCGGTCGCCAACCAACATGCCCACGCTCACGCCATAGCTCCACGGATCACCCTTGGCGCGCCCCTCCAGGCCCAGCTCGGGCTCCAGGCTCATGCCGCGATGCCGGCGCAGGTCGCGCGCTTCGAACACACCACGCAGCGGCAGCTCGAAGGTCAGACGCCCGGCGGCGTCACGGCCGTTCAGGAACCAGCGCCCCACCGGCCCGAACTCGACCAGCGTGCCCAACCGCGGCATGCCCTCACGCGCGCGCAGCGACCTGCCGCCGGAACTCAGCGAGCCCGCGAACGACACGTCCAGCTCGAAGCCCTCGGTCTTCACTGCCCGCAGCCCAGCGCCCTCGTTGTCGGCCCGCAGCACCTTGCCGCGGTAGATCACGTAGGGCAGCACCGGCGTGCGCCGGACCTGCTCATCCGACCCCGGGTAGGCCTGCTGCGACAGGGTGCCGGCCGCGACCCCCAGCTCCCACAGCGGCAGATCGGGGCGCTTGGGCGCTTCGTCCTGCGCGGACGCGGCGGCACAGGCAAGACATGCGAAGCTGGCGGCGAAGAGGCGTTTCATGGATGAAGCGAGAGCCGGGACGGCGCGCATCATGCCTGCAGCGGCGCAGGCCCGCCGCCCAGGCGCCCCGCCGTCCCGGCATGGTGTTAGCGCCGCAAACGTGAAAACGTCCCGAACCGCCGCACCAGCCCCTGTGGATCAGGGGCCGTAAGCGAGGGCAACACGCCCGGGCGCCCCAAGCTGGGGCCAGATAATGGTCCGGCCGCCTCACCGAGCCCATGTCCGCCTCTCTGCACCCCCACGCCCTGCTCGACCACGCGCTGACCGAAGCCGGCCCGCTGGCCCGCGAGCTGATGAACGTCGTGCAGGACGAACTGGACGCCCAACCGCAGCATTTCCCGTTGCGCGAGGGATGGCGCAAGGTGCGCGCCACGTTCGCGGCCGACTTCGAAGGCAAGCTCATCGAACTGCTACAGGCCGGCCGCCGCGGCGAGGACCCGCTGCACCGCGTGCCGCTGCAGCTCGGCGGCGGCGATAGCCTCAGCCTCGTTGACGAACGCCAGGCGCTGCAGGACGTCGCCATTGCCCACGTCGCCCACGCCGCCGAGGAACTCAACCGGGCCGAGCTGCACCAGATCGGCAACTTCTACGCGGCACTGCGCGGCACTGCCCGCGCCCGCGAACGCGACAACCCGTTGCGCCCCGCGCTGTATGCCCATGCGCTGCACCACGCGCTGGCCGCCAGCCCCGTCAGTGCCGAGGTGCAGTACGAGCTGATGCGCGCCGCAGCGGGGCCGCTGGCCCGCGCGCTGGCCCGCCAGTACGGCCAGGCCTGCGCCGCGCTGCGCGCCGCCGACATCAGCGACATGGTCGCCTCGCACGGCCGCGCCCAGACCGACCCGCTGGCCCACCAGCGCCTGGCCGCCGCGCGCGGCATCGGCACGCGGCCCACGCCCCAGGCCACGCTGGACGGCCTGTCGCGCCGCGTCGATGCGGCCAATTCGCGCCCCCAGGGCCTGACTGCCGCCGCACCGCGCGACCCGAACGCGACCGCGCCCTTCGTGCGCACCACCGGGCCGGACATGCTCAGCCGTCTCTACGACCAGATCCTGGCCGACCCGCGCCTGCTGCCGCCGCTGAAGGCGCTGCTGGCGCGGCTGCAGATCGCCGTCGTACGCCTGGCGCGCAGCGACGCGACGCTGCTGCGCCGTCAGGATCACCCCACCTGGGCACTGCTGAACCGCGTCGCCGCGCACGGCATGGCCTTCGAGCGCGCCGACGACGAGCGCCTCGTCGACTTCCTGCGCTTCATGGAGGCCGAGGCCCAGCTCCTCGTCGACGCGCCGACGCCGACCGCCGCGCTGTTCCAGCAGGTGCTGGCGCGCGTCGATGCACGCATCGACAAGCAGGCGCGCCAGAGCAGCGAGCGCAATGCGGTGGCACTGGCGGCGCTGGAGCGGGAGCAACTGCGCACCGAGTGGCGCGAGCTGCTGCGCGAGCAGATCGACCACCAGATCGCCGATGCGCCGCTGGGGCCGCGCATGCACCGCTTCCTGCAGACGGCCTGGGTGGAGGCCATCGTCACGGCGATGGTGCGCCACGGCCGCGACTCCCAGGAGGCGCAGGCGGCGATGGAACTCGTCGACGCCGTCATCGACAGCCTCACCACGCCGCGCGACCAGGCCGACCGCGAGGCGCTGCGCATGCGGCTGCCGGTGCTGATCGAGCGCCTCATCGCCGGCTGCGACAGCATCCAGCTGCCCGAAGCCAAGCGCGAGCCGCCGCTGACCGAGCTGATGGCCCAGCACGCCCGCCTGCTGCGCGGCCTGCCGGCCATGGACCCGGGCGACCGCCGCCCCGCGGCGCCGCGGCCCGCGCAGGCCGGCAGCGCCGCGCCGTCCGCCGACGAGATCGTGCAGCGGCTGATGGAGGAGCGCGACTCGCAGGTGCCGTCGCATTGGCTCAGCGCCGATGTCGACCGCGGCGAGCTGCCGACCGTGCCGGTGCAGCTCTACGACGAGCACGCGTCGCCGGACGCACGCGCCGCGCTGCAGCGCTGGATCGACGGGCTGCAGATCGGCCGCTGGTTTCACATGTTCATCCAGGGCGACTGGCACACGGCGCAGGTCGCCTGGATCAGCGAGGGCCGCCAGTTCATGCTCTTCGTTGGCCGCGAGGCCGATGAGCGCCTGCCACTGACGCGCCGCGCGCTGGAGGCGCTGCTGGCCAACGGCCTCATCACGGCGCTGGAGGACGACAGCGTCGTCCAGCGCGCCGTCGACACGCTGATGAGCGACCTAGACGGAGGCTGACGCTTCGAAAGGCTCCGTGCCATGGGCCCATTCATGCAGGGCCAGCGCGACGTCGCCGACGCCGCTTTTCTTCAGCGCCGAGAACAGCGTCACCGCCACGTCGGAGGTCTCGGTCGTCAGGCCGGCGAGGAACTCGGTCGTCGCCCGCAGGGCCGCGTCGGCCTCCTTGCGGTTGAGCTTGTCGGACTTGGTCAGCAGCACCAGCAGCTTGATCTCGCCGGTCGCCACGCGCGCCGCAACGAACTCCAGCAACTGCTTGTCCAGGTCGGTCAGGCCCAGGCGCGAGTCGACCATCAGCACGACGCCGGACAGGCTGCGGCGCACCTCCAGGTACTCGGCCATGACCTTCTGCCAGCGCAGCTTTGCCGACTTGTTGACCGCGGCATAACCGTAGCCCGGCAGGTCGGCGAACAACGCGTCGGGCGCGTCCTTGGGGCCCAGCTCGAACAGGTTGATGTGCTGGGTGCGGCCGGGCGTCTTTGACGCAAAGGCCAGGCGCTTCTGCTGCGCCAGCGTGTTGATGGCGGTGGACTTGCCGGCGTTGGAGCGGCCCACGAAGGCGATTTCCGGCAGCTCAGTCGCCGGCAGGTGGACGAGCTGGCTGGCGGTCGTCAGGAAGCGCGCGGTGTGCGTCCAGGCCAGAGCCAGCTTCTCGGTGATCGGCTGGGCCTCAGGGATTTCGTTGGTCATGGCAGGGTCGGACGCTTTGGTCGGGCATTGTAAAATTCGAAAGTTGCGCCCAACGAAACCCAATAAATCCATGAAGACTGTCGCCACCCTCCTGTCGAGTCTGCTGCTGGCCACCGTGGCTCAGGCGAACGAGCCCGCCGCGGCAGCGGCCAAGCCCGATCTGGGCAAGGGCGGCGCCATCTCCACCCAGGTGTGCGCGGCCTGCCACACGGCCGACGGCTCGCGCGGCGCGCCCGCCAACCCCATCATCGCCGGCCAGCATGCCGAGTACCTCGCCAAGCAGTTGGTCGAGTTCAAGACCAACAAGCGCAAGAGCCCCGTGATGAACGGCATGGCCGCGCCGCTGTCGGAGGAAGACATCCGCAACGTGGCGGCCTTCTATGCGTCCAAGACCGCCAAGCCCGGTTTCGCGAAGAGCAAGGACACCGTCGCCCTGGGCGAGAAGATCTACCGCGGCGGCATCGCCGACCGCAACGTGCCGGCCTGCGCCGGCTGCCACGGCCCGAACGGCTCCGGCATCCCCGCGCAGTACCCGCGCATCGGCGGCCAGCATGGCGACTACGTCGAAGCCCAGATGGTTGCGTTCCGTAGCGGCGCCCGCGCCAACGGCCCGATGATGACGAGCATCGCCGCCAAGATGAACGACAAGGAAATCAAGGCGGTGTCCGACTACATCGCCGGGTTGCGTTGAACCTCTAGCAAGCCTCGAGGAACGAAGGCCGGTGTCCCCCACCGGCCTTTTTTCTTGGCCCTGATCCCGACCGCTGATGTCATCCCCCACCGCCTCCCGCCCCACCGCTGCCCGCGAGCTGCTGGACCTGCTCGCGTCCATGCGCTTCGCGATCACGCTGCTGAGCGTGATCTGCATCGCCTCGGTCATCGGCACCGTGCTGCGCCAGAGCGAGCCGATGGGCAACTACATCAACCAGTTCGGCCCCTTCTGGGCCGAGGTGTTCGGCCGCGTCGGCCTGTACACGGTCTACAGCGCGCCATGGTTCCTCGCCATCCTGACCTTCCTGGTCGTCTCGACCAGCCTGTGCATCGCCCGCAACACGCCCAAGATCGTTGCCGACCTCAAGAGCTACAAGGAGAGCGTGCGCGAGCAGTCGCTGCAGGCCCACCATCACAAGGCCATCGCCGAACTGCCGAGCAACCCGCCCATGGCGCTCGCCGAGATCGGCGCGGCGCTGACCCAGCTCGGCTGGAAGGCCCGCGTGCAGCAGCGCGAGCACGGCACCATGATCGCGGCCCGCCGCGGCGCGGCCAACAAGCTCGGCTACCTCGCGGCGCACTCATCCATCGTGCTGATCCTGGTCGGCGGCGTGCTGGACGGCAACGCCATGGTCAAGGTGGCGATGTGGCTGCAGGGCAAGCAGCTGTACACCGGCTCGGGTCTGGTGTCTGACATCAAGCCCGAACACCGCCTCAGCGTGGCCAACCCCAGCTTCCGCGGCAACGTGTCGGTGCCGGAGAAGCAGCGCCAAGGCATCGCGGTGCTCAGCCTGCCCAACGGCGTCGTGCTGCAGGACCTGCCGTTCGACATCGAGCTCAAGCAGTTCAGGGTCGACTACTACCCCACCGGCATGCCCAAGAGCTTCGCCAGCGACATCGTCATCCACGATGGCCGTACGGTCCGCGAGGCGACGGTGAAGGTCAACGAGCCCGTCATCCACCAGGGCCTGGCCATCTACCAGAGCAGCTTCGAGGACGGCGGCAGCAAGCTGCAGCTCAAGGCCTTGCCGCTGGCCGGTGGCGCGGCGCTGCCGCTGGAGGGCCGCGTCGGCACGCAGATGAAGTTCGGCGACCAGACGCTGGAGCTGGACGGCCTGCGCGTCATCAATGTCGAGAACCTCGCCAATGACGGCAACGCCAGCGGTGCGGACGTGCGCAAGGTCGACCTCGGCGAACGCCTGAGCCAGCATCTGGGCAGCGGCGCCAAGACCAGCACCGACAAGGCGCTGCACAACATCGGCCCGAGCTTCAGCTACAAGCTGCGCGACGCCGCCGGGCAGGCGCGCGAGTACAACAACTACATGCTGCCGGTCGAGTTGGACGGCCAGAAACTCTTCCTGGCCGGCATGCGCGAGACGCCGGCCGAATCGTTCCGCTACCTGCGCATGCCCGCCGACGAAAACGGCGAACTGGCCGGCTGGCTGCGGCTGCGCCAGGCCCTGGCGCAGCCGGCGCTGCGCGATGCCGCGGCGCGCGCTTATGCCGTCAGCGCCACGCCGCCGGGACAGCCGCAGATGGCAGAGCAGCTGCAGCTGACCGCCCAGCGCGCGCTCAGCCTGTTCTCCGGCGCCGCGGCCAAGCCGGGCGACGATGCCAAGGACGGCAAGGATGGCGTCCGGGGCGGCCTGCCGGCCCTGTCCCGCTTCATCGAGGCCGACGTGCCGGAGGCCGACCGCCAGCGCGTGTCCGAGGTGCTGCTGCGCATCCTCAACGGCAGCCTGTTCGAGCTGCACCAGCTCGCCCGCGAGCGCGCGGGCCTGCAGCGCGTGGCCACCGACGCTGCGACGCAGGCCTTCATGACGCAGGCCGTGCTCTCGCTGTCCGACAGCCTGTACTACCCCGCCCCCATGCTGCTGCAGCTGGAGAACTTCGACCAGGTGCAGGCCAGCGTCTTCCAGGTGGCACGCGCCCCTGGTCAGAAGCTGGTCTATCTCGGTGCCCTCTTGCTCATCGTCGGCGTCTTCGCCATGCTCTACATCAAGGAGCGGCGGCTGTGGGTCTGGATCGCGCCCAGCGCCGACCCTGGCGGCTCGCAGGTGCGCATGGCCATGTCCAGCACCCGCGAATCGCCCGACAACGCGGTGCTGTTCGCCCAGCTGAAGGCCGCCATCCTGAAGGAACGCTCATGAACACCACCACCTTCGACCTGCCGCGCCGCCACGCGCTGCAGCGGCGCGACGCGCTGGACTGGGTCTTCGCCGCGCTGGTGCTGCTCGGTGGCGGCTACGCCTTCAGCCGCTATCACGCGTCGATGGACGGCTACGAGCAAGGCATCCTGCTGTTCGCGATGCCGGCGCTGATCGCGCTGGGATGGTTCTGGAAGCCATTGCGCTGGCTGAGCGTCGGCGCCGGTGCGGCAGCGCTGGTGGCCATCGGCCTGTACGCCCAGCACACCGACGGCTTCGGCGCCGACCTGGCTGCGGGCGAGAAGGTCTTCTGGCTCAAGTACATGCTGTCCAGCCAGAGCGCCATCCTGTGGATGAGCCTGCTGTTCTACATGAGCACTCTCTTCTACTGGGGCGGCTTCTTCACCGGCGCGGGCCGGCACAGCGTGGCCGAGGTCGTCGGCTCCAAGCTGGCCTGGGGCGGCGTGCTGATGGCGCTGGTCGGCACGCTGGTGCGCTGGTACGAGAGCCACCAGATCGGCGCCGACATCGGCCACATCCCCGTCAGCAACCTCTACGAAGTCTTCGTGCTGTTCTGCTGGCTGACCACGCTCTTCCACCTGTACTACGAGCAGCGCTTCGCGACGCGTTCGCTGGGCGCCTACGTGATGCTGGTCGTCAGCGCCGCGGTCAGCTTCCTGCTCTGGTACACGGTGGCGCGCGAGGCGCAGGAGATCCAGCCGCTGGTGCCGGCATTGCAGAGCTGGTGGATGAAGATCCACGTGCCCGCCAACTTCGTCGGCTACGGCGCCTTCGCGCTGGCCGCCATGGTGGCGCTGGCCTACCTGCTCAAGACGGCCGCGACGCGCTCGCTGTGGATCGGCCTGGTCGCGATGCCCGTGGGCGTCATCGCCCTCATCCTGGCGGTGCGCTTCGGCGCCGCGCTGGATGCCGCCACCATCGCTGGCCTGGATGGCTGGGCGCGCAAGATCGCCGGCGTCGCCGTGTTCCTGGCGGTGGTCATCGCGCTGCGCAGCCGCCTGAGCGCCCGCCTGCCCGACCTGCCTCAGCTCGACGACCTCATGTACAAGGCCATCGCGCTGGGCTTTGCCTTCTTCACCATCGCGACCATCCTGGGCGCCTTCTGGGCTGCAGAGGCCTGGGGCGGCTACTGGAGCTGGGACCCCAAGGAAACCTGGGCCCTGATCGTCTGGCTCAACTACGCGGCCTGGCTGCACATGCGGCTGATGAAGGGCCTGCGCGGCACCGTCGCGGCCTGGTGGGCGCTGGTGGGGCTGCTGGTGACGACCTTCGCCTTCCTCGGCGTCAACATGTTCCTGTCGGGCTTGCACAGCTACGGCACGCTGTGACGCCTCGCCCCCGAACGCATCCACCCCGCGGCAGCGGCCGTTGCGGCTGGCGCGGGTCATTTCTTTCGTTGCGCCGCTCGGGCCGATAGCCGCCACGACGCGCCATTCACCGACCGAACATGAAGCTGCCTGCCCCGGAGACCTGGCCCACGGAGCTCGACGCGCGGCAGAGCCTGCTGCTCGTCGACGACGACGCCGCCAGCGTGCAGGTGCTGGCGCGCATGCTGCACGGCCTGGGCGAGCTGCGCTTCGCACTGTCGGGCGAGGACGCGCTGCGCCTGGCGCACGAGAGCGCGCCCGACCTCGTCCTCATCGATGCCGAGATGCCAGGCCTGTCGGGGCTGGAAGTCTGTGCCGCGCTGCATGCCGACCCGCTGCTGGCCGACGTGCCGGTCATCATCGTCACCGGCCACACCGAGGTGGCTGCCGAGGTGGCGGGTTTTGCAGCCGGAGCGGCGGACTTCATCCGCAAGCCGCCGGTGGCCGAGGTGGTGGTGGCGCGCGTGCGCACGCAGCTGCGGCTCAAGGCGCTGGGTGACGCGCTGCGCGCCTCGGCGCTGACCGACGGCCTGACCGGCCTGTCCAACCGCCGCCGCTTCGACCAGGACCTGCACACCGAGTGCGAGCGCGCGCGCCGCGGCGGCGACAGCCTGGCGCTGCTGCTCGTCGACGTGGATCATTTCAAGCGCTACAACGACCACTACGGCCACGTCAGTGGCGATGCCTGCCTGCGCGAGGTCGGCACCGCCATCCGCGCGGCCATCCGCCGCCCCGGCGACCTCGCCGCACGCTACGGTGGCGAGGAGTTCGCCGTGCTGCTGCCCCAGACCGACGCGGCCGGCGCGCGCGGCATGGCCCAGCGCGTCGTCGATGCCATCGGCGCGCTGGCACTGCCGCACGCGGCGGCGCCCTCCGGCGCCATCAGCGTCTCGGTCGGCTGGGCAGCCGCGCGGCCCGACCAGGACCCCAGCCTCATGGCGAGCCGCGGCGAGTCCCTCGTCGAGGCCGCCGACCGGCGGCTGTACGCGGCCAAGGCGGCCGGCCGCGGCCGCGTCGGCGAGGCCGAGCCCGGCTGAGCGCCGGCACAATGCGGCCATGCGCCTCACCCAGCAGACACGTCCAGCCCTCGCTAACCTGCTGCTCGCGCTGACCCTGCTGTTGATGCCGCTGGCCCGCGCCGCCGCTGCGCCGCTGGTGCTGGCGGTCGGCGAGACGCCGCTGTTCGCGCCGCTGCAGCTGGCCGGCCTGGAGGGTCATTTCGCGGCCGAGGGGCTGGACGTGCGCGTGCTGCCCTGCATCAACGGCCGGCGCTGCCTGAAACACCTGACCGACGGCGAAGCCCAGATGGCCACAGCGGCCGACACGCCGATGGTCTTCGCGCTGCATTCGGGCCATCGCTTCGACATCGTCGCCACCTTCGGCACCTCGTCCAAGGACACGATGATGGTGGCACGCCAGGACCGCGGCATCCGCACGCCGGCCGACCTGGCCGGCAAGCGCATCGGCGTCGTGCGTGGCACCAGCGCGCACTACTTCACCAACGTCTTCCTGCTCGTCAACGGGGTGGCGCGCGACTCGGTCACGCTGGTGTTCCTCGATCCGGCGCGCGGGGCCGAGCCGCTGCTGCGCGGCGAGGTCGACGCAGCGGCCCTGTACCGCCCCGTTGGCCCGCAGGCGGTCGAACAGCTGGGCGCCAAGGGCCTGGTGCTGCCGACGCTGCGGTCCTACACGGTCACGGTCAACCTGGTCGCCCAGCCGGGCCTCAGCCAGGACACGCTGCTGCGCCTGCTGAAGGCCGTGCAGCGCAGCATCGCGCTGCTGAACAGCGAGCCGGCGCGCGCCCACGCCCGCCTGGCCACGTTGTGGAAGCAGGACGCCAAGGCGGTGGGCGTCCAGCTCGAAGGCTATGAATTCCGCCTCGGGCTGGACCAGACGCTGCTGTCCACGCTGGAGGCCGAGTCCCGCTGGGCGACACGCGAGGGCCTGGTGGGCGGCGCCGGTGCGCCGGACTATCTCGAACTGATGCGCATCGAGCCGATGCGCGCCCTCGACGCGCGCGCGATGACCGTCATCAAGTAGCCCATGCGCCTGCGCCCCGCCCTGATGACCTGCGTGATCGCGGCGCTCGCGGTCGTCGGCCTGCGCCTGACGACCATCGCGATGGAGCGCCAGTCGTCCGCCCGCAACGACGCGCTGCGCGAAACCGTCGAGGTCATCGCCCGCGACGCCGCCGGCCTGCTGGTGCTGACGCAGGACTACGGCCTGTACCACAGCGAACGCGCCGCGCGCCAGTGGGCGCTAGTGCATGAGCGCCTGAGCCGCGCGCTGGCCGACTATGCGGAGGCGGGCCAGGCCAGCGAGGTGCAGGAGCTGCAGGACACGGCGCGCAACCTGCCGCAAGTCTTCGCGGCGCTGCGCCAGACCTCCCGCGGCGGCGTCGACGACGACACCGTCGTGCGCCGCGAGACGCTGACCGACCAGCTCGTCAACGAGACCCGCCGCGTCAGCGATGGCGCCTTCGACCTGTCGCGCAGCCTGACCGAAACCCGCCGTCGCGACGCGGTGCGCCAGCGCTGGCTGGCCGTCGCGACGCAGGCCACGCTGCTGGCGCTGACGCTGCTGCTCGCCGGCCTGCTGCTGCGCCGCGTGCTCGGGCCCATCGACCGGCTGCGCCGCGTGGCCCAGGCCGTCGAGGGCGGCGACCTGGCCGCGCGCAGCGGGCTCCGCAGCGGCGACGAGCTGGGCCAGCTGTCGCAGGCGCTGGACGCGATGACCGAGGCGCTGCAGCAGCGCGAGGCGGCGCTGCGCGACTCCAACCGGCAGCTCGCGCAGAACGAGGCGGTGCTGACCGAGGCGATGCAGGCGGCCGACGCCGCCAATGCGGCCAAGACCGAATTCCTGGCCAACATGAGCCACGAGATCCGCACGCCGATGAACGCCGTCATGGGCCTGAGCTTCCTGCTCGAGCGCACGCCGCTGGATGCCGACCAGCGCGAGCTGCTGGGCAAGATCAGCAGCGCCAGCCGCTCGCTGCTGGACATCATCAACGCGGTGCTGGACCTGTCCAAGATCGAAGCCGGCGAGATGGTGCTGGAGGCCGCCCCCTTCGACCCCGCCGCGCTGCTGCGCGACATCGCCAACCTGTTCCGGCCGCAGGCCGACGGCAAGGGCATCGCGCTGCAGCTGGACCTGGAGCCCGGCCTGCCGGCGCTGCTGCTCGGCGACGCGCCGCGGCTGCGCCAGATCGTCAACAACCTGCTGTCCAACGCGATCAAGTTCACCGCCGAGGGCCAGGTGCGCCTGGCCGCGCGCAGCAAGCCGGGCGCGCGGCTGACGCTGGAGATCGCCGTCGAGGACAGCGGCATCGGCATCCCGGCCGAGGCGCTGGCCCGGCTCTTCACGCCCTTCACGCAGGCCGACAGCTCGACGTCGCGCCGCTACGGCGGCACCGGCCTGGGCCTGTCCATCGTCAAGCAGCTGTGCGAGCTGATGGGCGGCAAGGTGGACGTCAGCAGCAACCCGGGCGCGGGCACGCGCTTCGTCGTGAGGCTGCCGTTCGAGCCGGCGCAGCTGGCGCCGGGCCTGCCCAGCCGGCCGCTGGCGCTGCTGCTGGCCAGCGACGACGCGGCCCAGCGCGATGCGCTGCAGCGGCTGTGCGCCGACCTCGGCTGGCAGGCCGAGCCGCTGACCGACGTGGCCGCGCTGCAGGCCCGGCTGGCCGGCGCGCCGGCCGACCTGCTGCTGCTGGACCACCGCCTGCTGCAGCCGCTGAACCCGGCCGCCCAGCACGCGCTGCAGCGGCGCCTGGCGACGCTGCCCTGCGTGCTGATGAGCCGCGCCGCCGGTGCGGCCGGGCCCGGCCGGCTGCGCCTGCCGGCCGATGTGTCCAGCCTGTTCGACGCGGCGCATGCGGCTCTGGCCCAGCACGGCACGGGCGAGTCGCTGCTGGCCAGCACGCGCGGCGCGACGGCCGTGCAGTTGCTGCCCGGCGTGCGCGTGCTCGTCGCCGACGACAGCCCCATCAACCTGGAGGTGGTGCAGCGCATCCTCGAACAGGAGGGCGCCCGCGTGACGCTGGCGCAGGACGGCGCCGCCGCCGTCGCGCTGTTGCAGGCCACGCCCGACGGCTTCGACCTGGTGCTGATGGACGTGCAAATGCCGGTGCTCGACGGCCTGGCCGCGGCCCGCCACATCCGCGCCGAGCTGGGCCTCACGGCGTTGCCCATCCTGGCGCTGACAGCCGGCGCGCTGCTCAGCGAGCGCCAGCGCGCGCTGGACGCCGGCATGAACGGCTTCGTCAGCAAGCCCTTCGACCCGGCGGGCCTGGTGCAGCTGCTGCGCCAGCATGTCGAGCGCCTGCGCGGCCGGCAGCTGCCAGTCGCCCCGCGCGCCACCGAGGCGCCCGCGCCCGATGGCTGGCCGGTGCTGGACGGCATCGACCGCGAAGAGGCCCGCCAGCGCCTGCAGGGCGACGCGGCCTTCTTCGCACGGCTGCTGGAGCGGCTCATCAACGAGTTCGCCGACATCGGCGCCGAGGCCCCTCCGCTGCCGGATGCCTCGGCGGTTGCGGCGCGCCTGCACAAGCTGGGCGGCAGCGCCGGGCTGCTGGCTGCACGGCCGTTGCGCGAGGCCGCCCAGCACGCCGAAGCGCAGGCGCGCGCGGGCGCCGACTTCCGCGAGGAGCTGGCCGAGGTGCGCCGCCGGATGACGGCGCTGAGCGCCGCCGCGCGGCCCTGGCTGCTTCAGCAGCGGGCCGCGCAGGAAGCCGCCAAACCCGCCGCCGGACCGCTGGACGACGAGGCGTTGGCGCCGTTGCGCCAGGCCTTGTTGACGCAGGACCTGGCCGCGCTGGACCTCTTCGAGAAGCTGGCGCCGGCGCTGCAGGCCGCCTGCGGCGCGGACGGCCTGGCGCGCCTGCGCGACGCGATGGGCCGGCTGGATTTCGCCGCGGCGCTGCAGCAGCTCGGTGCCGCGACGCGCGGTCCCCGGGCTTAGCCCGCCAGCGCCTGCCGGTGGTCCTCGGCATAGGTGCGCAGGCTGCGCGCCGCCTGCCCCGTCAGCCGCGGCACCGCGTCGGTCACCGCCGCAGTCCAGCCCTCGCGGACCGGATGGAAGATGGCGGCGAGGAATTCCGCATACGCCCTCGACACCCCGGCGCTGCTCAGCTGGTCGATGAAGCGCGCATCGTCGACGGCCTCGTAGCGCACCGGCTTGCCAAGGACGTCCGACAGCAGTTGCGCGGCCTCGGCGTAGCCCAGTGCTTCGGGGCCGGTCAGGTCCCAGGCCTGGCCGTCGAAGTCGCCGCGGCTCAGCGCGGCAGCGGCGCTGGCGGCGATGTCGCGCGCGTCGATGAAGCTGGTGCGGCCCTGGCCCGCCGGCACGGCGATGACGCCATGGTCGACGCCGGCCTTCCAGTAGGTGTGGAAGTTGTCGGCGAACCAGTTGGGCCGCAGGATGACGAAGGGCGTGCCGGAGCGCTCGATCGCGAGCTCCACCTGCCGGTAGGGGATGTTGTCGTCAGCATTCACGCCCATGGCGCTTTGGAAGACGATCTTGATGCGCCGCGCGGCCAGCAGCTCGACGACCGGCAGCAGCAGCGCCAGCGCCTCCACATGGCCGGCCGGCAGCATCAGGTAGGCACGGTCGACGCCGCCCAGCGCGGCGGCGAGCGTGGCCGGGTTTGCGTAGTCGAACGCCACACCCGCGGCGCCCTCGACGGCGTGGCCCGAGCGCGTCGCCGCGATGACCTTTTCGCCCTGTGCCAGCAGTGCCTTCACCAACGGCCGGCCGACATTGCCACCCGCGCCCAGCACCAGAATCGTTCCGCTCATCAGTCACTCCTTGGTATCCATTGGAAACCAGTACATTGGAGCAACTCCGGCCCATCCTTCCAAGCAGGCACCTGCGCAGCACCAGGTTCCCTGCAGGTAACCACCCATGAGCGCACGCCCCTCCTTCGCCTACGACGTCTACGAGGACGAATGTCCCACCCGCTTGGTGCTGGGGAGGCTGGCCGACAAATGGGCGCTGCTGATCCTCGACCGGCTGCGTGACGGGCCGATGCGCTTCAGCGCGCTCAAGCGTGACATCAAGCGCATCACGCAGAAGGTCCTCACGCAGACGCTGCGCAAGCTGGAGCGCGACGGGCTGATCTCGCGCACGGTGACCGCCACCAGCGTGCCGGTCACCGTCGAGTACGCGCTGACGCCGCTGGGCGACACGCTGACCGACACCATCGCGACGTTCGCCCATTGGGCCGAGCGGCACATGGACGCCGTGCTGGCCGCGCAAGCCGCTTTCGATGCCGCGGCGCAGGCCAGCCGTGAGGCGGTGGCCGGCAGCGTCGTGCACCGATTGCGCTGAAAGCCCTCACCCCACCGGCAGCGCCGTCTCGTACTTGACCTCGCGCAGCACGACGTTGCTGCGCACGCTGCTGACGCCGGGCAGCTTGAAGATGTGCTGCTGCAGGAACAGGTCGTAGGCCTTCATGTCGGCCGCGACGACCTTGATGACGTAGTCGGCCTCGCCGGTGATGGCGTGGCATTCGATGATCTCGCGCCGCGTGCCCACCAGCCGCTCGAACTGCTCGACCGCGCCCTCGCTGTGCCGCACCAGGCTCACGTTGGCCAGCACGCAGATGGACAGGCCGATCTTCTCGCGGTCCACCAGCACGACCTGGCCGCGGATGACGCCGCGGTCCTCCAGCTCCTTCACGCGCCGCCATACCGGCGTGGCGGACAGGCCGACCTTCTCCGCCAGCGCCTGCGTGGAAAGCCGCGCATCGACCTGCAGCGCTTCTAGGATCTGCAGGCTGGCGCGGTCGAACTCGTTCGTTTCCATGATTCCCCTCTTTGGAGAAGAATCATCTCACCCACCATGCAATCCATCGGCAATGAGGCAAGTTCTTCCGCCGTTGCGGAGGAAGAATTTCCGGCCCCGAGGAGCCTCCAATGTCCGACACCCCCGCGCTGCGTCCCTACGAGCTCAGCGACAACCTCGCCGCCCCCAGCGGCGCCGTCTTCCTGACCGGCACCCAGGCGCTCGTGCGGCTGCTGCTGGCGCAGAAGCAGCAGGACGAACGGGCTGGACTGAAGACGGCCGGCTTCGTTTCCGGCTACCGCGGGTCGCCGCTGGGCATGGTCGACCAGCAGCTGTGGAAGGCCAAGAAGTTCCTCGACGCGGCGCACATCGAGTTCCTGCCCGCCATCAACGAAGACCTGGCCGCCACCGCCTGCCTGGGCGTGCAGCGCGTGGCGCTGGACCCGCAGCGCACCGTCGATGGCGTGTTCGCGATGTGGTACGGCAAGGGCCCGGGCGTGGACCGCTCGGGCGACGCACTCAAGCACGGCAACGTCTACGGCACGTCAAAGCAAGGCGGGGTGCTGGTGGTGTGCGGCGACGACCACGGCTGTGTGTCCAGCAGCACGCCGCACCAGAGCGACCAGGCGCTGCAGGCCTGGAGCATGCCGCTGGTCCACCCGGCCAACGTCGCCGAGTACCTGGAGTTCGGCCTGTACGGCTGGGCGCTGAGCCGATTCTCGGGCGCGTGGGTGGGCTTCAAGGCCATCTCCGAAGTGGTGGAGAGCGGCATGACCGTCGATCTCGACAGTGTGGCGCTCGACTTCGAGCATGCCGTCGACTACACCGCGCCGACCGACCTGCACATCCGTTCGGTCGACCTGCCCTCGCTGGAGCTGGAGTCGCGCCTGGGCCACAAGATCGAGGCGGTGAAGGCCTTCGCCAAGGTCAACAGCATCGACAAGCACATCGTCACCAGCCCCGCCGCGACGCTGGGCATCGTGACCGTCGGCAAGGCGCATTACGACTTCATGGAGGTGCTGCGCCGGCTGGACCTGGACCCGAACGCCTTGGCCGCCGCGGGCGTGCGCGTCTACAAGGTGGGCCTCGTGTTCCCACTGGAGCCGACGCGCATCACTGAGTTCTGCAGCAACCTGACCGACGTCCTGGTCATCGAGGAGAAGGGCCCGGTCGTCGAGCGCCAGATCAAGGAACTGCTCTACCACCTGCCCGAGTTCCAGCGCCCGCGCGTCGTCGGCAAGACGGACGAGCATGGCGCACCGGTGCTGAGCGCGCTCGGCGAACTGCGGCCGAGCCGCATCATGGGCACCGTGGCCGACTGGCTGGCGCGGCTGAACCCGGCGCTGGACCGCCGCCACCTGGTCGTCGACTTCCTGACGCCCTGCCTGCTGAGCAACGCCGCCGACGGCGTGCGCCGCCAGCCCTACTTCTGCTCGGGCTGCCCGCACAACACCAGCACCAAGCTGCCCGAAGGCTCGCGGGCGCTGGCCGGCATCGGCTGCCACTTCATGGCCAGCTGGATGGAGCGCGGCACGTCGGGCCTCATCCAGATGGGCGCCGAGGGCGTGGACTGGGCGGCGCACTCACGCTTCACGAAGGAAAAGCACGTCTTCCAGAACCTGGGCGACGGCACCTACTACCACTCGGGCTACCTGGCCATCCGGCAGGCCATCGCGGCCAAGACCAACATCACCTACAAGATCCTCTACAACGACGCCGTCGCGATGACCGGCGGCCAGCCGGTGGACGGCCAGACCAGCGTGCCGCAGATCGCGCGCCAGGTCGAAGCCGAAGGTGTGAAGCGGCTTGTCGTCGTGTCCGACGAGATCGGCAAGTACGACGACCACCATGGCCTCTTTCCCGCCGGCACGACCTTCCACGACCGCAGCGAGCTGGATGCCGTGCAGCGCGAGCTGCGCGAGATCGAAGGCGTGACGGTGCTGATCTACGACCAGACCTGCGCCGCCGAGAAGCGCCGCCGCCGCAAGAAGAAGGAGTTTGCCGACCCGCCGCGACGCATCTTCATCAACGAGCAAGTGTGCGAAGGCTGCGGCGACTGTGGCGTGGCGTCGAACTGCCTGAGCGTCGTCCCGGTCGAAACCGACTGGGGCCGCAAGCGCGCCATCGAGCAGAGCAGCTGCAACAAGGACTTCTCCTGCGTGAACGGCTTCTGCCCCAGCTTCGTGTCCGTGCACGAGCCGGTGCTGAAGAAGAAGGCCGGCGCCACCTACACCGCGCAAGACCTGGCCCGCGAACTCGCGGGCATCGCGGCGCCCGCGGCCTGGAACTGGACGGGGCCTTTCGACCTCCTCGTCACCGGCGTCGGCGGCACCGGCGTCGTCACCGTCGGCGCGCTGGTCACCATGGCCGCCCACCTCGAAGGCAAGCAGGCCTCCGTGCTGGACTTCATGGGTTTTGCGCAGAAGGGCGGCGCGGTGCTGAGCTTCGTGCGCGTCGCGCCCACGCTCGACCTGCTCAACCAGGTGCGCATCGACACCCAGCAGGCCGACGTGCTGCTGGCCTGCGACATGGTGGTGGGCGCCTCGCCCGATGCGCTGGGCACCGTCAAGGCCGGCCGCACCGTCATCCTGGCCAACACGCACGAGCTGCCGACCGCGAGCTTCGTGCGCAACCCGGATGCGTCGCTGCAGGGCGACTCGCTGCTGGCCAAGATGAAGTTCGCCGTCGGCGAGCAGGGTTCACTCGAAACCCTCGATGCGCAGGACATCTCGCAGCGCCTGATGGGCGACACGCTGCCCAGCAACATCATCATGCTGGGCGCCTGCTGGCAACGCGGCCTGGTGCCCGTCAGCGAAGCCGCGCTGATGCGCGCCATCGAACTGAACGGCGTCGCCGTCGAGGCCAACAAGACCGCCTTCGCGCTGGGGCGCCTGGCCATCGCCGCGCCCGACGCGATCGCCAGGCTGGCGGGCGACGTCAACGTGGTGAAACTCTTCAACTACGACCAGCTCGATGGCCCGGACGGCCTGATTGAGCGGCGTGTGAAGTTCCTGACGGACTACCAGGACGCCGCCTACGCGGCGCGTTACCGCACGCTGGTCGACCGCGTTCGCGCGGCCGAGTCATCGCTGGGCAAGGGCCAACGGCTCACGCAGGCGGTGGCGCGCTACTACGCCAAGCTGCTGGCCATCAAGGACGAGTACGAGGTCGCGCGCCTGTACACCGACGGCCGCTTCGAGGCCGCGATGAAGGACCAGTTCGAGAACTGGGAGCGCATCTCCTTCCACCTTGCCCCGCCGTTGATCTCCAGGCCCGGCGCCGACGGCCGCGCGAAGAAGATCGAACTGGGCAGCTGGACCTTCACGGCCTTCAAATGGCTGGCGAAATTGAAGGGGCTGCGCGGCGGCGCGCTGGACATCTTCGGCAAGACCGAGGAACGCCGCATGGAGCGCCAGTTGATCACCGACTACGAAAAACTGGTCGACGAGATCCTGGCCTCACTGACGGCTGCCAACCTCAACACCGCGGTCGAACTGGCCCGCCTGCCCGAGAAGATCCGCGGCTACGGCCATGTGAAGCACGCCAACGTCGTCGCGGTGAAGCAGCAGTGGCAGGCGCTGCTGGACCGCTTGCACGGCAAGGCGGCCGAGGTGGTGGCCCAGCCGGTCGCGCTGCCGGTGCGAGTGAAAGGAGTGGCGGAGCTGTAGCCGCGTCAGCGCCGGGTCACACCGGCTCTTCCCACCCCAGCGCCAACATGTCCCCGCCGCGGTGCACCGAATCCCCCAGCATGATGAAGTCATCCAGCTGCGGCGGCTTCACCGACGTGCCGGCCAGCATCGCGTGCGCCTGGCCGCGGTGGTGGGTCTGGTGCATGAAGAGATGGGCCAGCACCCGCCCCAGCGGCTCGCGCGGCCCCGCTGCGATGCCGGCGCCGCGGTCGAAGGCAATGATGCGGTCGTCGTCGTCCGCCGCCAGCCCTTCGCAGAAGGCGATCAGCCGTTGGTCGCTTTCGTCCTGCCGCCCGGCCAGCTCGGTTGCGGTGCGGGCCGGCACGTAGGTGGCCCAGATGTCGCGCATCGCCGCGTCGCCGTGCAAGGCGGCGATGTAGTAGTGGTCGACATTGAGGATGTGGTTCAACGTCAGCGCCAGGCTCGGGAAGAAGCTCGTGCGCGGTGCGTGGAAGTCGGCCTCGGACAGCTGGGCCACGGCCCCCAGCAGGCGGCGGTTGGCGAGGCGGTTGGCGCGGGCCTGGATCAGGTGGAGGTTCATAACGTCCAGATTGTGCGCCGCCCAGATGGCCGCATGGGGCTGACGGCGCCGCCGGGACATGCTTCAATGAACGGCACGACCTGCCAGAGACACCAGCTTGCGAATCGGAGACGGCTACAAGGGGCCAGAAATGGTCAGCACGACCGCCTGGGTGGCGGCCGCGGCGGTGCTGTCCATCGGCCTGGCGCTGACCGCCGGTGCGGTCATCTGGCAGCAGCGCCTGGCCAGCGCCGAGGCGCGCAGCCAGCAGGAGCGCCAGGTGGAGCGGCTGCAGGCCGACCTCGTCAAGCGCGTGACCATGCCGGTCTACGGCCTCAAGGGCGCGCGCGGCACGCTGGCCGCGATGGACGGCAAGCTCAGCCGGCCAGCCTTCCGCGCCTATGTCGAATCGCGCGACCTGCCCAGCGAGTTCCCCGGTGTGCGCGGCTTCGGCTTCATCGAGAAGGTGGCCCATGCCGACCTCGACGCCTTCGTCGACGCGCAGCGGCGCAACGGCGCACCGGACTTCCGCGTGCACGGCCTGGGCGCGGGCGACCCGCACTATGTCGTCACGCAGATCGAGCCGCTGGCACGCAACGCGCAGGCCTGGGGCATCGATTCGGGCGGCAACCCGGTACGCCGCCAGGCCATCGAGCAGGCCGTGGACAGCGGCGAGGCCACGCTGACCAGCCCGGTGACCCTGGTGCAGGACCAGCAGCAGGGGCACGGCTTCATGCTGCTGGTGCCGGTCTACAAGCAGGGCCGCGACCCGGGCACGCCAACCGAGCGCCGCGCCGCATTGCTCGGCCTGCTGTATGCGCCGCTGGTGGCGAACGAACTGCTGCAGGGTGCGACGGACACCGCCGCGACACTGCTGAACCTGAAGCTGTCCGTGCGCACTTTGGACGGTGATTTCGCGCCGCTGCTGGCCACCCGCGAAGGCCAGCCGCTGACACTGGCCGAAGCCGCGGACTACGCGCTGGCCGACGCGCCGATGGCCGAGTCCACCCAGTTCACCATCGCCGGGCGCGAGTTCCGGCTCGATGCCGCGCTGACGCACAAGGCGGCCATGCGGCTGCTGGGCCTGGCCGGCGTGGGCCTGGAGGTGGGCGGCGCCTTGCTGAGCCTGCTGCTGGCCATCACCGTCTACCTGCTGGCGGCCGGCCGTGCGCGCGCCGAGCAGATGGCGCGCGACATGACGGCCGACCTGGCGCGCCTGGCCACCGTGGCCAGCCACACCACCAACGCGGTGCTGATCACCGATGTCCAGCGCCGCATCACCTGGGTCAATGCCGGCTTCACGCGGCTGTTCGGCTACGCGAGCGAGGAGGTCACGGGCCGCCTGCCCGGCGAGCTGCTGCAATCGCCGCGGACCGACCCCGACACCGCACGCCACATGCGCGAGGCGACGGAAGCCGGGCTGGGCTGCCACCTGGAACTGCTCCAGCGCACCAAGGACGGCCAGGACCGCTGGGTGGACGTCGAGGTCCAGCCGCTGCATGCGGGCAACGGCGAGCTGAACGGCTTCATGGTTATCGGGTCGGACATCACCGCCCGCCGGGCCCTGCAGGCGCAGGCCGACGAGGCCCGCCAGAGCCTGCTGGACCTCTACGACAACGCGCCTTGCGCCTACTACGCGGTGGACGCCAACGGCTGCTTCCTGCAGATCAACGCGCTGGGCCTGACATGGCTGGGCTGTTCCGCCGAGGAGCTCATCGGCCGGGTCGGCCCGCGCGACTTCTTCACCGAGGAGGGGCAGCGCCAGTTCGACGAGAACTTCGCGCGCTTCAAGCGCGAAGGCCGCGTGTCGGGGCTGGAGTACGACCTGGTCGGCCGCCAGGGCGAGACGCGCCGCGTCAGTCTGTCGGCGACGGCCGTCTACGACACGGCCGGGCACTTCCTGCGCAGCCGCTCGGTGATGTTCGACATCAGCGAGACCCACCGCATCCGCCAGCAGCTGCACCAGCTCACGCTGGACCAGCAGGCCATGCTGGAGAGCGACCTGGTGGGCATCGTCAAGCTCCGCGACCGCCGGTCGGTCTGGCACAACCGGGCGCTGGAGCGCATGTTCGGCTACCGCGAAGGCGAGCTGCTCGGCGCGCCCGCCCAGCAGCTCTACCCCGATGACGCGAGCTTCGAGGCCTTTGGCCGGCTGGCCTATCCGCAGCTGCGCGCGGGCGGGCGCTTCCGCACCCAGCAGAAGATGCGCCGCAAGGACGGCTCGCTGATCTGGGTGGACATGGCCGGCGTGGAGCTGCCCGGCAGCGGCGGCACGACGCTGTGGATGTTGCTGGACATCACGCAAAGCAAGGCCCATGAGGCGCGCATGGAGCGCGCCGCGCTGCACGACGCGCTGACCGGCCTGCCCAACCGCCTGCTGCTGGCCGACCGCCTGCGGCAGGCCATCCACGGCGCCGAGCGCAGCGGCCACGTGTTTGCGCTGGCCTACATGGACCTGAACGGCTTCAAGCAGATCAACGACACCCATGGCCATGACGCCGGCGACGAGGTGCTGAAGACCGTCGGGGCGCGCCTGCTGGCCGGCCTGCGCGCCAGCGACACCGTGGCCCGCCTGGGCGGCGACGAGTTCGTCGTGCTGCTGACGCCGGCCCAGGCGCCCACCGAGGCCGAACCGGTGCTGGACCGGCTGCTGGACGCGCTGAGCCAGCCCATCACGCTGAGCAGCGGCGCCCAGGTCGCCGTCGGCAGCAGCCTGGGCCTGGCCCACTACCCCGGCGACGGCCGCACACCGGATGCGCTGATGCGGCACGCGGACGAGGCGATGTTCGCCAACAAGCGCGCGGGAAGGTCGCGGGCGCTGGCGCGCTAGCCCCTGTCGTCCTTCGGTGAATCCATGACGATGTAGCTGGTGATCATGCTGACCTGCGGCAGCCCGCCCAGCACGTCGGCGTGGAAGCGCTTGTAGGCCGGCAGGTCGGCCACCTCCACCCGCAGCAGGTACTCGAAGGCGCCGGTCACGTTGTGGCATTCGCGCACGACGGGGCAGTCCTTCATCGCCTGCTCGAAGCCCTGCTGTTCGCCCAGCGTATGGCGCGACAGGCCGATGGCGACATAGGCGACAAAGCCCAGCCCCAGCCGCGCCGGGTCCAGCACCGCGCGGTAGCCCCTGATGACGCCCAGCCGTTCCAGCTCCTGCACGCGGCGCAGGCAGGCCGAGGGGCTGAGGGCGATGCGCTGGGCCAGTTCGGCGTTGGTCACCCGGCCGTCTTTGACCAGTTCGCGCAATATCTTCTCGTCGATCACATCCATGACCGCAGATGATTGCACAGCACCGCCCATCCGCACTGCAGAACGCAAGCCCATTCGACGTCGCCCTGCCTAGAGTTGCGGCCCATGAATACCAGTGCCACCCTGCTCGCCCTCGCCGGCTTCGCCTTCGTCACGTCCATCACGCCCGGCCCCAACAACCTGATGCTGCTGGCCTCCGGCACGCACTTCGGGTGGCGGCGCAGCCTGCCGCACCTGCTGGGCATCTCGTTCGGCTTCGGCGTCATGCTGGTGCTGGTCGGCTTGGGCCTGGGTGAAGTCTTCAGCCGCTACCCGGGCCTGCATGACGTGCTGAAGTGGGCGAGCCTGGCCTACCTGCTCTACCTGGCCTGGAAGGTGGCGACCGCGGCACCGCCGACGCCGGGCGACGGGCCGGGCCAGGGCGGCGGACGCCCGATGGGCTTTGGTGCCGCGGCGTTGTTCCAGGTCATCAACCCCAAGGCATGGGCGATGGCGCTGACCGCCGTCACGGCCTACGGCGAACTGGGCCTCGTGGCGATCACCGCCATCTTCGTGCTCGTCAACCTGCCCTGCTGCGGCTCCTGGGCGTTGCTGGGCGAGCAGATGCGCCGCTGGCTGCACCGGCCGCGCGCGCTGCAGGCCTTCAACTGGGGTGCGGCGGCGCTGATGGTGGCGTCGGTGCTGCCGCTGCTGCGCGGCTGAACAGGGAAAGCTGCGATGTGTCGGTGGTGACACAGAGCGGCATCCAGCGGCATCAAGCGGAATGCGCACCTCGGCGAGCATCGGCATCGGCCTGGCCGCACCGGTCCTCGCCGACCTCGCCGCGCGCCGGTGGCGGCGCGGCTCAGGCGACCATCGGCTCCACGCTGACGCCCACGTTCAGCTGCGCCACGCCGCCGCCGCGCAGCACGCCGCGCAGTGGCGCCACGTCGGCATAGTCGCGGCCCCAGGCCAGCGTGACATGGTCCAGCCCCGCGGGCACGGCGTTGGTCGGGTCCAGCGCCAGCCAGCCCTGCTCGGGGCACCAGACTTCGGCCCAGGCGTGCGAGGCGTCGGCGCCCACCAGCTTGGCCTGCCCCGGCGGCGGCCGCGTCAGCAGGTAGCCCGACACGTAGCGCGCCGCCAGGCCCAGCGAGCGGCAGGCGGCGATGAAAACGTGGGCGAAGTCCTGGCACACGCCGCTGCGCTGCGCCAGTGCATCGGCGGCGCGCGTCGCCACCGTCGTGCTGTGCGGCTGGTAGCGCAGGTCGGTATGGATCTGGTGCATCAGCGCCAGCCCGCCCGCGGCCAGCCGGCGTCCGGGCGGGAAGGCGCGGCGCGCATAGGCGGCGAGCGCCTCGTCCGGCGCGGCGTAGGTGGAGGCCAGCGCGAATTCGTCGGCCTCCTGCAGCGCACGGCCGGCACGGTAGCGCAGGCTGCGCGCGACGGCCTCCCAGGCGGGGCCGCGGTCCACGTCGGGTGCTGGCCGGTCGGTCAGCGTGGCCTCGAAGCGGCTGTCAACGACGAGGCGCTCATGCACGCGCGCATGGCCGAAGCTCAGGTGCCGGTTGCCCCAGGGGTCGCGCCGCAGGTGGCGGGCCAGCTCGGCGGCGTCCAGCTCCAGGCCTTCGATGCCCCAGCCGTCGGGCAGCGGGTCGATGTTGAGCTTCCAGCCGCTGACCTTCTGCCCGGGCGTGTCGCGCGGCGCCAGGCAGGCGGCGTGGTAGGCCCACTCCACCGAGGCCTCGTAGGTGTACTCGGTGACGTGGTGGACCGCGAGCCGAACGCTCATTGCCACACCCGCTGCTCGGCGCCGAGCACATGCGCGAAGTAGCGCTGGCTGATCAGGCTGGACAGCTCGCCCGCCTGCGCCGCGGCGCGTGCCAGGTGCTGGACCAGCGCCGGCCCCGGTGCGGCCAGCTCGGCCAGCGGCCAGGCCTCGGGCACGGGCAGGTCGGCGGCGATGTCGGTGGCCCAGCCCGGGTCGTGGCGGGCCAGCTTGGCGAAGCGGTCGCGCAGCGTGCGCGCCACCCAGGCCAGCGAACGCGGGTTCTCGGTGTCGTGCACCAGCAGGTGCAGCAGCGGCGGCGCCTCGCGGCGAGCCTGGAACTGGGCGCGGTAGGTGATGGTGGAGTCGAACACGCCCAGCAGCAGCGCGAAGCCGTCCTCGGTGAGGGCAAGGTCTTGCGCAAAAGTCTCCGCCAGCACTTCCGCATGGAAGGACAGGCGCTCGATCTGGCGGCCGATGGACAGCAGCCGCCAGCCATCGTCGCGCGTCATGCGGTCGGTCTGGGCGCCGGTGATGGCGGCCAGGTGGGTGTCGGCGCGCGCCAGCACGTTGAGCACGTCGCTCACCGGCGCCATGGATGAGGCCGGGCCGGGGCGGTCCAGCACGGCGCGCAGGTGCTGCTCGAACTGCGCGGCGGTCTCGTGGATGAGGCGCCAGGCCTCAGGCGACAGCCGTTCGCGCAGCGCCAGTGCGCAGCCTTGCAGCGCGCGCAGGTTCCAGCCGACGCTGGTGACGCCGGAACTCGGCAGCAGCGAGGCGAGCAGCGCACGCTCGAAGCCGCGCGGGTCGTCCGCGGCCTGCGGCGCCTTGGCGTCGATGAGGCCGTGGCTGCGCGCCAGCGCGTCCAGCAGCGGCAGCATCGGCGCCGGCATGGCGCCGCGCTGCACCATGACGCTGGCCTCGATGACGTGGCGCGCCAACCGCGCGCTGTTCTCGGCGCGTTCGGTGTAGCGGCCCAGCCAGAACAGGTTCTCGGCGGCGCGGCTGGTGACGGTCCAGTGCACGTCGCGCAGGTCGGCGGCCTGCAGCGGCTGGGGCAGCAGCGAGGTGGGGTCGACCTCGCCGTCGGTCATGACCCAGGTGTCGGCGCTCAAGGACCCGCGCTGGATGGACAGCCAGGCGTCGGCCAGCGGGTCGCGGCGCGGCGCGACGCGGGTCAGGCCGCCCGGCAACACCTTCCAGCCGCCCTTGCCATCGGTCAGCGCGAACACGCGCAGCAGCGCCACCCGGGGTTCCAGCGCGCCGCGTATCCAGACCGGCTGCTTGGTCGGCTTGACGCGCGCCTGCAGCGTGTAGGCGGTGGGGTCGGCGTCGATGCGCGCAGCCAGTTCCTGCAGCGCCTCGGCGCCAAGTTCGGCGGCGACGACGGGCGCGAAATGCTGGGTCGTGCTGCTGGCCGAGAAGGTCGGCACGACGATGAACTCCGCCAGCCGCGGCCGCAGCGCGCGCCAGGCGCTCTCTTCGCCACACCACCAGCTCTGGATGGCCGGCAGCGAGAGTTCCTCGCCGAGCAGGCTCTCGGCCACGCCGGGCCAGAAGGCCGCGAGGCCGGGGCTTTCCAGCCAGCCGGCGCCAGGCGCGTTGGCGATGACCACCTCGCCGGCGCGCGCCGCCTGCAGCAGGCCCGGCACGCCGAGGATGGAGTCGGGGCGCAGCTCCAGCGGGTCCAGCCAGGTGTCGTCGACGCGGCGCAGCAGCACGTGCACGCGCTCCAGGCCGGCCAGCGTCTTGAGGTACACCTTGTCGGCGCGCACCGTCAGGTCGGCGCCCTCCACCAGCGTGATGCCGAGGTAGCGGGCCAGGAAGGTCTGCTCGAAATAGGTCTCGTTGCGCGGCCCGGGCGTCAGCAGCGCCACGCGGCTGCGCTCGCCGCCGGGCGAGAGCGTCGTTAGCGCGCGGATGAAGTCGCGGTAGCTGGCGGCCAGGCGCTGCACGGCCATCTGGCGGAAGGCCTCGGGGAACTGCTGGGCAATGATGAGCCGGTTCTCCAGCACATACCCGAGGCCCGAGGCGGCCTGCGTGCGCTGGCCGACCACCCACCAGTGGCCGTCGGCGCCGCGCGTCAGGTCGAAGGCCAGCACATGCAGGTGCACGCCGTGCGGCGGCCGGGCGCCGTGCATGGCGCGCAGGTACTGCGGATGGGCCAGCACCAGCGAGGCCGGCAGCAGGCCCTGCTGCAGCAGCCGGCGCTCGCCGTAGGTGTCGGCCATCACGGCCTCCAGCAGCCGCGCGCGCTGGGCGATGCCGGCCTCGATGTGGCGCCACTCCTCGGGCTCGATCAGCATGGGCAGCAGCTCGAGCGGCCAGTGGCGGGCCAGCGGCGCGCTGTCCTTGCCGTCTTCGCCCGGCAGCGGCGGCGCGTCGCTGTGCACGTTGTAGCTGGCGCCGTCCTCCAGCACACGGCGCTGCACGCGCAGGGCCTTGGCCGACAGCTCCTGCCAGCCGGCCGGGCCGCCAGCGGCGAAGAAGCGCTGCCAGCGCTCGCTGAGGCCGGCCTGCGGCTCGCCGGGCTGGTTGACCTGGCCGGTCAGCTCGTAGAAATGGCCGTCACGGCTGCGCAGCGCGCTGGAGGCGGCCTGCGCCAGCGGATCGGGGGCGGACGGCTCGTCCGCCTCGTCGGGGAGCAGGCTCCACTGACTGGGTGTGAGCTCGGGCATCGCGGGTCGCTACGGCTGGCATGCAGCGCTGGGGAAAGGCAGGCATTGTCAATGCAATGCCAGCGCCTCAGCCTTCGGGTTGAACCGGCCCGGCGCCCGTATTTCTCGAGGCTCACGGCCGCCAAGCCGCATCACGGCGCGTCGGGCATCCGGCTGTCGCCGGACTGCGCGCGCGGCGACAGGAAGGCTCGCAGCACACGCTCGGCCGCCTCGGGGTCGTCGCGCCAGGCGCCATGGCCCACGCCGGCAAAGCGCTCGAACTGCACCCATTGCGCCGGCAGCGCGGCGACGATCTCCTGCGCGTCCTCCAGCGGCGTGACCGGGTCCTGCTCGCCGGCCATCACCAGCACCGGGCATTGCACGTTCGCCAGGCCCGGGCGCAGGTCCATGCTGGGAAGCTCGGTGCGCGTGTGGGCGAACAGGATCTCGGGCTTGAAGATCATCCAGCCGCCCGCGTTGGGGTTGCGGGCCTGGGTGTTGTAGAGATGGCGGCAGTGCTTCTCGTAGAGCGCCCAGGTGTCCGCGCCGGGGCGCTCCCAGAACGCGCGCGCCGCGTCCGCCGCGGCCGGGCCGCCGAGGGCGCCGAAGCGCTGGATCTTGCGCTCCAGGCCGAAGTGGTGGGAGGTGCTGGACAGCACGACCTTGCCGGGGTGTTGCGGATGCCGCGCCAGGTAGCGCTGCACGACGAAGCCGCCGAAGCTCTGGCCCAGCACGATGGGGTTGACGATGCCGAGGGCCTCGCACAGCCGCACGATGTCGTCGGCGAACACGTCCAGCACCCATTCATCGGCCGGCCGCGGGTCGCTGCGGCCATGGCCGCGCAGGTCGAAGTAGACGACCTGGCAGAGGTCCGCGAAACGGCTGAAGAAGGGGCGGAAGGCGGTGTGGTCGAAGCCCGGGCCGCCGTGGACGAGGATGAGCGTCGGCTTCTCGCGCAGCTCGGGACCCTCCGGCACATGGCCGAGGCCTTCGATGTCGACGAAGAGGCGGACGCCGGGTTGGATTTCGATGCGCATGGCGTTCAGCCTCGCCCTTGTCGCGCGGACGGCGGGCGTCGATGGTGGAAGACCGCCAGCACCCACAAGGTGCCCCCGGCGACGCGGTCGTAGAGCGAGTAGGGAAAGCGCCTCAGCACGACGCGCCGGCATCCCTCTTCGACTTCGGCGAATCCGTCAGGATTGCGGCACGCCGACTGCAACGCGGCGTCGAAGGCACGGGCGAACTCCAGGCCGAGGCCCACGGCTTGCGCTTCGTACCAAGCCTGGGCGTCGAGCAGCTCGGCGCGCGCCTCGGGCCTGAACAGCACGCGCATGCTCAGCGCGATGGCGTGGCGGCCATCAACTCCGCGCGAACCTCATCCCACGGGATGCCGGCATCGGGTTCAGCCTCGACGGCCAGCGACCGACGGCGCAACTCCAGGCGCTGCGCCTCCGTCAGGCCAGGCGCCTGGGCCGCATCGAGGGCGACGCTGTCCCACAAGTCCTCGGCAAGCTGGATGCGCTCAGCCACCGAGAGCTTGCGGAGTTCGGCGAGGTCGATGCTCATGCCGCAAGTTTGCACCAAGTAGGCTTCAACCCAGCTTGCGCAGATCCAGCGTGAACGGGAACTCGAGGCTGCGTTGCGGCTCTTTCACTTCGACACGACCCGGCGTGTGGCCGATGGACGCAAAACGCGCCAGGCGTCGGCTCTCCGCCTCGTAGGCGTTGACCGGCAGCGTGTCGTAGTTGCGACCGCCCGGGTGGGCGACGAAATAGCGGCAGCCGCCGAGGGACTTCTGCTGCCAGGTGTCGACGAGGTCCACCGTCAGCGGCGCATGGATGCCGATGGTCGGGTGCAGCGCCGACTGCGGCAGCCAGGCGCGGTAGCGCACGCCGCAGACGAACTCGCCGACGCGGCCGGTGGGCTGCAGCGGCAGCGGCTGGCCGTTGACCGTCACGCGGTGGCGCGGGTCGACGAGGCCGCTCACGTGCAGCTCCAGCCGCTCCATCGACGCGTCCACGTAGCGCACGGTGCCACCGGCCGAGCCTTCCTCGCCCATCACGTGCCAGGGCTCCAGCGCGCCGCGCAGCGTGACGTGCACGCCGCGCGCGGCGAACTCGCCGTACTTGGGGAAGCGGAACTCGAAATGCGGCGCGAACCAGGCGGCGTCCAGCGCATAGCCGGCCTCGCCCATGTCCTGCATGACGTCGGCGAAGTCCTCGCGGATGAAGTGCGGCAGCAGCCAGCGGTCATGCAGCTCGGTGCCCCAGCGCACCAGCGGCGCGCGGTAGGGTGCTTGCCAGAAGCGCGCCACCAGCGCACGCAGCAGCAGCTGCTGCACGATGCTCATGCGCGCATGCGGCGGCATCTCGAAGGCGCGCAGCTCCAGCAGGCCCAGCCGCCCCGTCGCCGAGTCGGGCGAGTAGAGCTTGTCGATACAGAACTCGCTGCGGTGGGTGTTGCCGGTCACGTCGACGAGGACGTTGCGCAGCATGCGGTCGATCATCCACGGCTGAGTGTTGTCACCCAGACGGTGGATCTCGCCCAGCGCGATCTCCAGCTCGCGCAGCTGATCGTTGCGCGCCTCGTCCACGCGCGGCGCCTGGCTGGTCGGGCCGATGAACAGGCCGCTGAACAGGTAGCTCAGCGAGGGGTGGTTGTGCCAGTAGGCCAGCAGCGAGGCCAGCAGCGACGGCCGGCGCAGGAAGGGCGAGTCCGCCGGCGTGGCGCCGCCCAGCACGAAATGGTTGCCGCCGCCGGTGCCGGTGTGGCGGCCGTCGATCATGAACTTCTCGCTGGACAGCCGCGTCAGCCGTGCGGCTTCGTAGAGGAACTCGGTGTGGTCGACCAGCTCGCGCCAGTTGTGCGCCGGGTGGATGTTGACCTCGATGACGCCGGGGTCGGGCGTGACCTGCAGCAGCTTCAGGCGCGGGTCGCGCGGCGGCGGGTAGCCCTCCAGCACGATCTTGAAGCCGGTGTCCTCGCAGGCGGCCTCGACGGCGGCGAGCAGTTCCAGGTAATGCTCGAGCTTCTCGAGCGGCGGCATGAAGACGTAGAGCACGCCGCTGGCCTGCCCCTTGGCCTCGGCCGCCGGGCCGTTGGCGCGGCGCGGGTCGCGGGCCTCGACGCACAAGGCCGTGCGGGTCACGTCGTGGGCGCTCTCGAAGCGGCCAGGCGTGGCGTCGGCACGGGCGGCGCCCCCCGCCAGCCCCTCCCCGCCGGTGCTGGTGCTGGCGCCGCTCTGCCGCAAGCCCGGCGTCGGCCCCGCCGACGTCACGCCCTGCACCTGCGTGCGCAGCGCGGCCGCGGCGGGCAGCATGCCGCGCGGTGCGAAGGGGTCCTGCTCGATCAGGTAGGGGTAGTCGCCCTTGCTGACCCAGGGCAGCGAGTCCAGCGGCAGGCGCCAGCCCATCGGCGAGTCGCCGGGGTGCAGGTACAGGCGCTCGTCGCGCAGGAACCAGGGCCCCGTCTGCCAGCGCGCGCCGGCCAGCGCGGGCGCGTCGCCGCTGCGCCGGATGGGCAGCACATAGCCGACGACATGCGACAGGCCCTGCTCGAAGATGCGGCGCAGGCGCGTGCGCTCCATCTCGTCGTCCAGCCGCGAGTCGAAGGGGTCGACGTTGACCGGCAGGCGGCGCTCGCGCCACAGGTAGTAGAAGGTGTCTTCATAGCCGGGCCGCACATGGGCGTCGGTCAGGCCCAGGCGGCGCGCGAGCGCGCCCATGAAGGTGCGGGCGTGCTCGCTGGTGTAGGCATGGCCCTCGCGCTCGTCGGCGAACCAGTCGGGGTTGCGCCAGCAAGGCTGGCCGTCGGCGCGCCAGCAGATGGACAGCGCCCAGCGCGGCAGCTGCTCGCCGGGGTACCACTTGCCCTGGCCGAAGTGCAGGAAGCCGCCCTGCCCGTATTCGTCGCGCAGCTTGTGCGTCAGCTGCTGGGCATAGAGGCGCTTCGTCGGCCCGAGCGCGTCGGTGTTCCATTCGGGCGCGTCGCGGTCGGCGATGGCGACGAAGGTGGGCTCGCCGCCCATCGTCAGGCGCACGTCACCGGCTTCGAGTTCGCGGTCGACCTGCTCGCCGAGCTTGAGCACGTCGGCCCATTGCGCCTCGGTGTAGGGCTTGGTCACGCGCGGCGACTCGTAGATGCGCGTGACGCTCATCTCGTGGCCGAACTCGACCTCGCTCTGGTCCACGCCGCCGCTGATCGGCGCGGCGCTGCCCGGCGTGGGCGTGGCGGCCAGCGGGATGTGGCCTTCGCCGGCCATCAGGCCCGAGGTGGGGTCCAGGCCGACCCAGCCGGCGCCGGGCAGGTAGACCTCGCACCAGGCATGCAGGTCGGTGAAGTCGACCTCGGTGCCGCTGGGGCCGTCGAGCGCCTTCTCGTCGGGCGTCAGCTGGATCAGGTAGCCCGACACGAAGCGGGCCGCCAGGCCCAGGTGGCGCAGCACCTGCACCAGCAGCCAGCCGGAGTCGCGGCAGGAGCCCGAGGCCTTCTGCAGCGTCTCCTCCGGCGTCTGCACGCCGGGCTCCAGCCGGATCAGGTAGGACACGCTGCGTTGCACGCGCTGGTTGAGGTCGACGAGGAAGTCGATGGTCGTGCGCTCGGTGCGCGGGATGTCCGCCAGGTAGGCGGCCAGCAGCGGCGTGACCGGCTCGACCTGCAGGTAGGGCGCCAGCTCGATCTGTTGCGCCTCGTCGTAGCCGAACGGGAAGGTCTGCGCGTGCGGCTCCAGGAAGAAGTCGAACGGGTTGTAGACCGACATCTCGGCGACCAGGTCTACCGTGACGGTGAACTCGGTCGTCTTCTCGGGGAACACCAGCCGCGCCAGGTAATTGGCGAACGGGTCCTGCTGCCAGTTGATGAAGTGCCCTTCGGGCTCGATGCGCAGTGAGTAGCTCAGCACCGGCGTGCGGCAATGCGGCGCCGGGCGCAGGCGCACGACCTGCGGGCCGAGGCTGACCGGACGGTCGTACTTGTAGCGCGTGACGTGCTTGAGGGCGACGTGTATGGACATGCGTGGCCCTTAGACGAGGAAGTCGCGGCTGATGGCCGAACCGAGATCGGCAACCTCGGCCAGGAAGCCATCGAGGAAGGGGTGCAGGCCCTGGGCCAGGATCTCGTCGATGCGGCCGAAAGCCAGCTCGGCCTCCAGGCGCCCGACGCGGCGCAGCGTCTCGCCGGACTGGGCATTGGCCACGCGCTTGAGGTTGGCCTGCATGCGCGTCACGCAATGCGACAGCGAGCGCGGCATGTCGGGGCGCAGGATCAACAGCTCGGCCACCTTGTCCGGCTGGATGACGTTGCTGTAGACCTTGCGGTAGATCTCGAAGCCCGACACCGAGCGCAGCACGGCCGACCAGTAGTAGAAGTCCCGTGCGGTGTCGCGCTCGGTCGAGGCCTCGCCGTCCTGGCGATAGAACTTCACGTCGATCAGCCGCGCCGTGTTGTCGGCGCGCTCCAGGAAGGAGCCGATGCGGATGAAGTGGAAGGCCTCGTCCTGCAGCATGGTGCCGACCGTCACGCCGCGCGACAGGTGCGAGCGGTACTTGACCCACTCGAACAGCTGCGACGGGTCGCGCGCCAGCGCGCCTTCGCGCAGCAGGCGCCGGAACTCCAGCCAGGTCTGGTTCATCGTCTCCCAGACCTCGGTCGTGAGAGACCCTCGCACCGCCCGCGCGTTCTCGCGCGCGGCGCGCAGGCAGTTGTAGATGGACGAGAGATTGCTCTCGTCGGCCACCATGAACTCCATGACGTTGCGGCCGTTGATGGCCGCGTACTTGGCGCCGTACAGGCCGTTCAGCTCGGAGATGGACACCAGGCTGCGCCAGGACTGCTCGGACTCCTGTGCCGACTGCGGCTGCAGCGACGTCTGGTAGGCGATGTCCAGCATCCGGGCCGTGTTTTCGGCCCGCTCGATGTAGCGGCTGAGCCAGAACAGGTGGTCGGCGGTCCTAGAGAGCATGGCACAGTCTCACGAAAAGTTGTTCATCAGGCACCGCGCGCCGAAGCTTGCGCGATATCCAGCGGACGCCGCAGAACCGGCTTTGCCGGGCTGCTGGCGTCGCCCCCTTGAGGGGGCCGGCGAAGCCGGTAGGGGGTGGGCTGACCATTCCCTCAGTCTTCCAGGACCCAGGTGTCCTTGGTGCCGCCGCCCTGGCTGCTGTTCACCACCAGTGAGCCCTCCTTCAACGCGACCCGCGTCAGCCCGCCCGGCACCATGCGCACGGATGCCCCCGACAGCACGAAGGGTCGCAGATCAATATGACGGGGCGCGATGCCTGATTCGACGAAGGTCGGGCAGGTGGACAGCGACAGCGTCGGCTGCGCGATGTAGTTGCCGGGGTTGGCGACGATGCGCTCGCGGAAGGCCGCGATCTCGGCCTGCGTCGCCGCCGGGCCGACCAGCATGCCGTAGCCGCCCGCGCCGTGCACCTCCTTCACCACCAGCTCGCCCAGGTGGGCCAGCGTGTAGGCCAGGTCCTCCTTCTCGCGGCACACATAGGTGGGCACGTTCTGCAGGATGGGTTTCTCGCCGAGGTAGAACTCGATCATCTTCGGCACGTAGGGGTAGATGGACTTGTCGTCGGCGATGCCGGTGCCGATGGCGTTGGACAGCGTCACCTTGCCGGCCTTGTAGGCACCGACCAGCCCCGCGCAGCCCAGCTGCGAGTCGGCGCGGAACACCTGCGGGTCGAGGAAGTCGTCGTCCAGGCGGCGGTAGATGACGTCCACCCGCTTGGGGCCGCGCGTGGTGCGCATGTACACGAAGCCGCCATCGACAAACAGGTCCTGGCCCTCGACCAGCTCCACGCCCATCTGCTGGGCCAGGAAGGCGTGCTCGAAGTAGGCCGAGTTGTACATGCCCGGCGTCAGCACGACGACGGTGGGGTCGGACACACCCGACGGCGCCACGCTGCGCAGCGTGTCCAGCAGCAGGTCGGGGTAGTGCGCCACCGGCGCGATGCGGTGCTGCACGAACAGCTCGGGGAAGAGCCGCATCATCATCTTGCGGTTCTCGAGCATGTAGCTCACGCCCGAGGGCACGCGCAGGTTGTCCTCCAGCACGTAGTAGTGGCCGCTGCCATCGGCGTGGCCGGCGCGCACGATGTCGACGCCGGCGATGTGGCTGTAGACGCCGCCCGGCACGTCCACGCCCATCATCTCCTTGCGGAACTGGGCGTTGTTCAGGATCTCGTCGGCGGGCACGATGCCGGCCTTCAGGATCTCCTGGTCGTGATAGACGTCGTGGATGAAGCGGTTCAGCGCCGTCACGCGCTGCGCCAGCCCGGCCTGCATCGACGTCCATTCGGCAGCCGGGATGACGCGCGGGATCAGGTCGAAGGGGATCAGCCGCTCGGTGCCCTCGCCGCTGTCCTTGTCGCCATACACAGCGAACGTGATGCCCACGCGCCGGAAGATCAGTTCAGCCTGCGCGCGCCGCTCGCGCATCAGGGATTCGGGCTGCTCCGCCAGCCAGCGGGCATAGGCCTCGTAGTGGGCGCGGGTGGCGGTCCCCGCGGCATTCATCTCGTCAAAGGCGGTCTGCATCGTCGCTCCTGTTCCCTGCCGCGTCGCAATTTACGCGCCCGCCCAGACAGAAGCTTCCGGTGCGCGCACGCACGACCAGCGTGCACGCCGCCCGATGTGCGGGCGGCATGCACGGTTGTACACCGGCTTGAGGATCAGAAACGGATCTGCAGACCCGTACTGGCCGCGCGGCCGGGCTGGGGCGACAGGTCGCGAATGGTCGGCACGGCCGTCGCGTTGTAGGCCAGCTTGTTGCCGAGGTTGGTCAGCCGCAGGTACCACAGGCCGTCCAGGTCGCCCAGCTTGAGCTGCCGGGCCAGGCTGAAGTTGACCGTGCCGTAGCCCGGTGTCGGCTTGTCGAAGGCGTCGACCCGGTCCTGGCGGGCGGCCAGGCGCCATTCCAGCCGGCCCGACCAGTCGCCCTGGCGCGCCTCCAGGCCCAGCATCGCGCGGCGCGGCGCCAGCCGCGGCAGCGCCTCGCCGGTCTGCGTGTTCTCGCCGTGCACCATGTCGAACTGGCCCAGCAAGGCCAGCCACGACATGGCCTGCCAGCGGCCCTCCAGCTCGACGCCGCGCAGCCGCGCCGGCACGCCCTGGAAGACGTAGACCGGCAGCGTGCTGCCCGCCTCCTCGCCCGGGACGGTCTCGCCGTTGGCCTGCAGCGCGATGTAGTTCGAGAAGCGGGTCTCGTAGACGTTGACATGCGCATGGCTGCGCTCGCCCTCCCACTTCAGGCCGAAGTCGGCGCCATGCGAGCGCTCCAGCCCCAGCGTCGTGTCGCCGCGCTCGTAGGCGTCGGTGGCCAGGTGCAGGCCGTTGGCGAACAGCTCGTAATAGGCCGGCGCGCGCTGCGTGCGGTTCAGGTTGGCGCTGACGCTCCAGCCCCCCGCCAGCGGGTAGACGCCGCTGAACGCCAGGCTGGTCGGGCTGAAGCGGCGCTGCTGCGGCGAGCCGAAGCGGCCGTCGCTGTTGTCGGTGTCGCCGGCCGAATCGATGCGCACCTGCTCGTGCCGGGCGCCGGCCGACAGCTGCAGGTCGCCGAACCGGTACTGTTCCAGCACGAAAAGGCCGTTGTTGTGCGTGCGCGTGCTCGGCACGAAGGCCTCCTCGCCCAGGGCTGAGAAGTCCAGCGTCTCCCACTGCAGGCCCACGACGCCGTGCAGCCCGCCCAGCGGCGCATGAGTCAGCTCCAGGCGGCCGTCGGTGCCGGTGCTCTTGAAGGTCGTGCCGACCGCGCCGTCCTCGATCTCCGAGTGCTCGTAGCGGTTGCGGCTGAGCTGCCAGCCGACGTGGCGCACCGGCCCGTCCTCGGTGCTCCACTCGCCGGCCGTGGCCACGCGCTGGCGCTTCATCTTGATCTGGGCGGCGTCCTCCACGGTGGTGCCATAGGTGGTGCGGAAGTCGTCCACCGACACGCCGGCGTAGCCGCCCTTGAAGAACACCGAGCCGCCCAGCGCCGCGCTGTGGTCGTGCGAGGCCGAGTTACGCACCGAGGTGCGGCTCTCGCTGCCGTCGTCGGTCGGGCTGGAGAAGCGCGGCGCGCGCTGGTTGCCGGCATCGCGGCCGGAGAGGTCGGCATGCCAGCCCCAGCCGGCGTCGGCACGGCCGCCACCGCCGTCCAGCACGACGGCGCCGCTGCGGTCGTTGGACGGCCCGCCCAGGCGCACCTCGGCCGCGCCGCTCAGGCCGTCGATCAGCGTGCGCGGGATGCGGTTGTCCAGCGTGTTGACGACGCCGCCGACCGCATTGCCGCCGTACAACAGCGCTGCGGCGCCGCGCAGCACCTCGACCTTGTCGATGACCAGCGGGTCGATGGCCACGCCGTGGTCGAAGCTGAGGTTGGACGCATCCACCGACGCGCCGGAGTTGTTGAGGATGCGCACCCGGTCGCCGTCCAGCCCGCGGATGCTGGGGCGGCTGGCGTTCGGGCCGAAGTTGGTGGCGGCCACGCCAGGCAGGCCCTGCAGCGTGTCGCCCAGGTTGGAGGAACGGGTCAGCACGAGCTGGTCGCCGGAGAGGGAGTCGCTGGGCTGGGCCAGCACCTGGCTTTTCAGCGGGTTGCCGGTGACGACGACCTTGTCGAGGGATTCGGCGGGCTCGGCGTGAGCGGCGGAGACGAAGACGGACAGACAGGCGGCCGCAACGGGCGCCAGAGCAAAGGAACGCATGAGGGTACTTCCACGAGAAAACGCAAACGACCACACCCCGGGAGCGGGGCGCGGCAAGGCTTGGGGTTCAGGCGGAAGCGGGAGGCGCCCGCGCGGGCGGGAGGCCCAGGCTGACGGCGCGCGGGACGCTGCCCTGGGCAACCCACGGCGCGGCATGCGTGACCGTGGCGACCACCAGCGCAGGCGACTGGGTTGCGGGCGCGCCAGCGCCAAGATCCGCGGCGGTCAGGCACAGGTCGCAGTGAACCAGGTGGGCGATGCCCTCGCCCTGCCGGTCGTCGATGTGCGACAGCGCATGCACGCCCGCCATCGCTTGCGCGATGGGGAGCAGCAGGGCCAGCCAAAGTAGCCAGCCGCGAGCGTTGCGACGGAGGTTCACGGGCGCAATCCTAAACTCCGGGACTTCACTGAGCCTGAAGTCACCCTGTCATGAAGCTCATCGACACCATCCTGGCCGACGCGGCCGAGATCACGGCCATCCGCCGTGACCTGCACAAGCATCCCGAACTCTGCTTCCACGAGGAGCGCACCGCGGACGTCATCGCCAAGGCCCTGACCGACTGGGGCATCCCCGTGCACCGCGGCCTCGGCAAGACCGGCGTCGTCGGCATCGTCAAGAACGGCACGTCGGACCGCGCCGTGGGCCTGCGCGCCGACATCGACGCGCTGCCGATGACCGAGCGCAACGAGTTCCCGCATGCCAGCAGCATCCGCGGGCGCATGCATGCCTGCGGGCATGACGGTCACACGGCCATGCTGCTCGCCGCGGCCAAGCACCTGGCAACCAACCGCAACTTCGACGGCACGGTATACCTCGTCTTCCAGCCTGCCGAGGAAGGTGGCGGCGGCGCGCGTGAGATGATCAAGGACGGCCTGTTCGAGAAGTTCCCGATGGAGGCCATGTTCGGCGCCCACAACTGGCCCGGCATGAAGGCCGGCCAGTTCGCGCTGAAGCCCGGCCCGGTGTTCGCCAGCAGCAACGAGTTCAAGATCACGCTCAAGGGCAAGGGCTCCCACGCCGCCATGCCGCACCTGGGGCTGGACCCGGTGCCCGCTGCCTGCCAGCTGGTCACGGCCTTTCAGACCATCATCAGCCGCAACAAGCGGCCGATCGATCCCGGCGTCATCTCCGTGACGATGATCCACGCCGGCGAGGCCACCAACGTCGTGCCCGACTCGGTCGTCATGGAAGGCACGGTACGCACCTTCACGCTGGAGCTGCTGGATCTGCTGGAGCGCCGCATGAAGGGCATGACCGAGCAGCTGGCCGGCGCCTTCGAGTTGAGCGCCGAGTTCGAGTTCCGCCGCAACTACCCGCCGACCATCAACCACATCGCCGAGACCGAGTTCGCGCGCCGCGTGCTGACCGACATGGTGGGCGCCGACAACGTGCAGGAGTTCGAGCCAACCATGGGCGCAGAGGACTTCAGCTACTACCTGCTGGACAAGCCGGGCTGCTACTTCCTCATCGGCAACGGCGACGGCGAGCACCGCCTGGGCGGCCACGGCATGGGGCCATGCATGCTGCACAACCCCAGCTACGACTTCAACGACGAGCTGATCCCGCTGGGCGGCTCGATGTGGGTTCGGCTGGCCGAAGAATGGTTGGCCCCTCGCCCGGTCTCGTCCCGCTGAACGCGGACGCGCCCAGCCGGTCCCCCGGGGGGACGGCGATGCCTGCGGCTTCGGGCCGCAAGCATCGCCAGCGCGGGCCGGCTTGGGAGCGGCCCGGCGCTCGGCCCGAAAGGCAAATTCAATGCATCAAGAACAAATCATCCAGGACACCCGCGACTGGGTCGTCAAGGCCATCATCGGCCTGAACCTCTGCCCGTTCGCGAAGGCGGTGCATGTCAACGAACGAATCCGCTACGTGGTCAGCGACGCGACCGAACCCGAGGCGCTGCTGAAGGACCTGGCGCACGAGCTGCTGGCGCTGAACCGCGCCGACCCCGAGGTGGTGGACACGACGCTGCTCATCCACCCCAACGTCCTCACCGACTTCCTCGACTTCAACGACTTCCTCGACGCCGCCGACGCGCTGGTGGAGGAGTTGAAGCTCGACGGCATCCTGCAGATCGCCGACTTCCACCCCGACTACCAGTTCGAGGGCAGCGCGGCCGACGACATCACCAACTACAGCAACCGCGCGCCCTACCCCACGCTGCACCTGCTGCGCGAGGAGAGCATCTCGCGGGCTGTCGAGGCGATGCCGGACACGGCAGCCATCTACGAAAACAATCTTGACACGCTGGCCCGTCTCGGCCATGCGGGCTGGCAGGCGCTCGGCCTCAAGCGCTGAGCGTCACTCCTTGACCCAGGACAGGCCACCGCCCTTCTTGGGTGAATTCGCGCGCGTGCGCAGCACGGCGTCGAAGCCGCTCTTGCCGCCGTTCCAGATCGCCGTCAGCAGGCTCACGACGTCCTCGCGCGTGAGGCGTCCAGGTCGGCACGGAACTGCTTGATGGCCGCGGCCAGCATGTCGCGCGGCAGCTCCTGGTGCGTGGCCAGCACCACCAGCATGGCGGCATGCAGGTCCGGCCAGGCGCCGCACAGCAGCTGGATGCGCTTGAGCGCCTCGGCAGGCGCGGTGCGGCGGCCGGGGAGCACCCAGGCCAGCGTGTCGGCAGCGTCGTCGTCCGGCGAGGTCGCGTCCATGGCTCGTCTCCTTCGGGGCTGCAGATTTCGCGGCGCCGGGCCAGTGTCAATCATTTATGGCCCGGGCGCCCGAGGAAATCGGCACGCCGCGAGGCGGGACATGCCGCCTGACGCCTCAGTCATGCGGCAAACTCCGCGGTTGCTTTCGTGCCCCGCCGCCATGCAGCCCAAGACCCTCGCCCTGATCGACGATGACGCCGAGTATTCGGAATTCCTGACGCAGTTCCTGCAGGAGCAGGGCATCGCGGTCAGCCGCTTCGACGACAGCAACGCGCTGCTGGCCGCGCCGGAGGCCTTCGGCTTCGATTTCTACCTGGTCGACCTGATGCTGCCGGGCGTGAACGGTGTGGAGCTGATCAAGATCCTGCGCCGCCGCACCGATGCCGGCATCGTGGTCGTGTCCGGCCGCCTGGGGCCGGAGGTGTTCCGCGAGGTCATCACCGCCGGCGCCGACATGTACCTCGTCAAGCCGGTGCAGTTCGAGCAGGTGTCGCTGGCCATCGCCGCCGTGCAGCGCCGCGTCGCCAAGCCCGCCACCGCCGATGCGGCCTGGAAGCTGGACCGCGCCGCGGGCGAGCTCGTCGTGCCGGACGGCACGCGCATCCAGCTCAGCGAGGCCGACCGGCAGCTGCTGGAATGCTTTGCCCAGGCCGGCGGCGAGCCGGTCACGCGCGAGGCGCTGCTGAACAAGCTCGGCCGTGAGGTGCCCGAAGGCGAATCCGATGACGGCCTCTCGGCCACCATCTACCGGCTGCGCCGCCGCATCGAGCGCGCCACGCCCACCCTCGTGCCGCTGCAGAGCAAGTCGCGCGTGGGCTACGTCTTCCGCGCGCCGCTGCAGGTGATCTAGCAGCCTGCGCGGCAGCTTCAGTCCTGCGGCAGCGTGAGCCGCATGACGGTGCCCAGCGCGCCGGTGCGCAGCAGCTCGGCGCTGCCGCCGTGCAGGTCCATGACACGCTTGACGATGTAGAGCCCGAGGCCGTGGGCCGACTCATGCCCGCCGCCGCGCGCGCCGCGGGTGAACAGGCGCGGCAGCAGCTCGCGCGGGATGCCCGGGCCCGCGTCAGCGACCTCGAACTGCAGCGCCGCGGGCTCGTCGAAGTCCATCACGTGCAGCGTCACCGGGCTGAGGCCGGGCGCGTACTTCAGCGCGTTGGACAGCAGGTTGCGCAGCGCCAGCCGCAGCAGGCTCATGTCCATCAGCGCGGTGCGCGTGGCGGTGTGACGGTGCACGGCGACGCGGTCGCGCTGCTCGCGCGGCAGGTCGGCAATGGTCACGGCGATCAGCGTGTCGATGTCGGTGTCCAGCCGCGCGATGCTGCCGCCGCCGGCCAGCAAGCTGGCGGCAGCCAGCGTGTTGTCCACGCCGGCCAGCACCTGGCCCAGCACGGCCTGCGCGCGCGTCAGCCGCTCCTGCGCCTGGCGCTCGCCGCGGCCGGCCAGGCTGGCGGTGGCGCTCTGCAGCGCGGCGCTGGCGTTGTTCAGCGGCTGGCGCACCTCGTGGGCCAGCACGTCCAGCATCTCCGAGCGCTCCCGCAGCAGCTGGTCCAGCTCCTGCACGTGGCGCTCGGTCTGGCGGCGCATCCTCTGCTCCCGCTCCAGCTCGGCGCGGCGCTTGAGGTCCTCGGTGATGTCGTCCACCAGCGCCTGGGCGCGCACCGGCCGCCCCAGCGCATCGAATTCGGCCACCGCCGAGACCAGCACGTCGCGCAGCCGCCCGTCGGCGCAAATCAGCTGCACCGGGCAGTCGTCGACATGGCCGTCGCGCCACATCGCCGGCCGGTAGACCTCGCGCACCTGCTGGCTGGATTCGAGCGTCAGAAAGTCGTCCAGCATGCGGCCGATGACCTGTTCGCGCCGGTAGCCCAGGCGCTCCAGCCAGCGGTCCGACACGCTGAGCACGCGCCCGGCCGCGTCGACCGAGTGCATCAGCGCCGGCGTCGACTCGTACAGCGCACGCAGGCGCTGGCGGCTGTGCTCCAGCTCGGCGGCGGCGCGGTGGTGCTCCGTCACGTCCTGGAAGGCGCCCACCAGCCGCACCGGCACGCCGTCCTGCCAGTCCACCTGGCCCTGCGACAGCACCCAGATCTCGCGCCCCGTGGCTGTGACGAGCGGCAGCTCCAGGCTCCAGGGTTCGCCATGGCTGATGCCGCGCCGCACCGCCGCCTCGATGGCAGCACGCGCCTCGGGCTTGTAGTAGCCGACCGCCTCCTCCACCGTCGGCCGGTGGCCCGGCTCGAGATCGTGGATGCGACAGGTCTGGTCGCTCCAGACCAGCTCGCGGGTCTGCAGGTCCAGGCTCCAGCCGCCCACGCCGGCGACGCGCCCGGTGCGGTCCAGCAAGGCCTTGCTCTCGCGCAGCTCGCGCTCCACGCTGAGCCGGTCGGTCACGTCCTCGGCGATGCCCACGTAGCCCGCCAGCCCGCCGTCGGGCGCCAGCAGGGGCCGCGCCCGCATCCAGACCTGGCGCAGCGCGCCGCCGCCTGGGCGGCGCACGCGGTAGCGCATCTCGAAGGGCTGGCAGCCCGCCACGCAGCGCCGCCAGTGGGCCAGCACCGAGGCCGCGTCCTCGGGCGCCAGCGTGGCCACCCAGCCCTCGCCCAGCGCCGCCTTGGGCGTCAGGCCGCAGATCTGCTGCCAGGCCAGGTTGGTGTAGATGCATTGGCCGGCCGCGTCGGCGCGGAAGACGCCCAGTGGCGCCGTCTCGGCCAGCACGCGAAACGGCTGCTCGGCGGCCACCGGGTCGACCCAGGCCAGCGCACGCTCGCGCATCATCAGCGCCTCGGCGGCCATGCCGGCCAGGCGCGTCAGCGCCTCGCGCTGGGCCTCGCTGAGCTCGCGCGGCTGGAAATCGACGACGCACAGCGTGCCCGGATGGCTGCCGTCGTCCAGGCGGATGGGCACACCGGCATAGAAGCGCAGCGGCGGGTCGGCGCGCACGTCGGGGTGGTCGACGAAGCGGTCGTCCAGGCGGGCATCACGCACCTCGAACAAGCCGTCGCACAGCAGCGTGTGGGCACAGAAGGTCTGGCCGCGCGGCGTCTCGCTGCGGCCGAAGCCGACGGCGGCCTTGAACCACTGGCGCTTCTCGTCCAGCAGGCCCAGCAGGGCCACCGGCGTGCCGCAGATCTGCGCGGCCAGCGCGGCCAGATGGTCGAACAGCGGCTCGGGTTCGGTGTCCATGACGGCCAGCTGGGCCAGGCGGGCCAGGCGGCGGTCTTCGTCGGGCGGCAGGTCGGCTATCACCATGGTGGCAAGCTTAGGGCAAGGCTCGCCGCCGTTCGTCGATGACCACCGTCCCTGCAGCTGGGACACGCCCGAGGCCATGGGCCGCGAGCTGGCCGATTCACGCGTCTGGAGCGGCGTTCACTTCCGCAACTCGGTGGACGTGGGCTACCGCATCGGCCAGAAGGTCGCCGAGGCAGTGCTGGCGATGCAGCTCAGGCCCTTGCAATGAGCGCTTTCGCGCCGTGCCCGGTCAACGCAGCGCCGTGACGCCGCTCGGCAACGTGGAGTTCCGGGATTTGCGCCACAGCGCCACTGCCACATGCACCGCCAGGCCAACACCCAGCAGCAGCAACGCGCCAACGCTCCACACCACCCAAGCGAGCACGGTGACACCGCCGGACAGCCACGGCAGCGTGCCAGCCAGGGCCTGCAGTTGAGGCGTCAGGTTTTCGAGCAGGGCCGCCAGCCATTCGGCCACCGGCACCGGCAGCCACGCGGTCAACGCCGCAGGCAGGCTCCAGTCGCCGACGCCGAGCGTGCCCGCGTGAGCCAGCATGGCCGCCAGCAGCGCCTGGCCCGACCACACCAGGCCGGACCACAACGCCAGCAGCAGCAACACCAGCACCCATCCCAGAACGATCACCACGGCAGGCTCCAGTCGATTGAAGGTCGGCAGTGTGTGCGACCTCGGCATGGCGAGGAACCAGGCTGTGGCTCAGCGAGGCTTCCAGAAAGCCAAGGGTGTTCGACGCCCACGCATCAGGCAGCCCTTGCCAAGACCGGCCGCAGCGCGACGCCCGTGTGGCTGCCGCTGGCCACCACGTCCTCGGGCGTCCCCGTGACGACGACGCGGCCCCCGGCGTCGCCGCCCTCCGGCCCCAGATCCAGCACCCAGTCCGCCTCGGCGATCACGTCCAGGTCATGCTCGATGACGACGACCGAATGCCCGCCCGCCACCAGCCGGTGCAGCACGCGGATCAGCTTCTCCACGTCGGCCATGTGCAGGCCCACCGTCGGTTCGTCCAGCACGTACAGCGTGTGCGGCGCCTTCTGCCCGCGCCGCGTGACGTCGTCGCGCACCTTGACCAGCTCCGACACCAGCTTGATGCGCTGTGCCTCGCCGCCGGACAAGGTCGGCGACGGCTGGCCCAGCGTCAGGTAGCCCAGGCCCACGTCCTTCAGCAGTTGCAGCGGATGCGCGATGGACGGCATGGAGGCGAAGAACTCCACCGCCTCGTCGACCTCCATCGCCAGCACGTCGCCGATGCTCTTGCCGCGCCATGAAACGCCCAGCGTCTCGGGGTTGAAGCGCTGGCCGTGGCACTGGTCGCAGGGCACCTTCACGTCGGGCAGGAAGCTCATCTCTATGGTCTTCATGCCCTGGCCTTCGCAGCCGGGGCAGCGGCCCGCGCCGGTGTTGAAGCTGAAGCGCGCCGGCGCATAGCCGCGCGCCTTGGATTCCAGCGTCTCGGCGAACAGCTTGCGAATGGCGTCCCAGAAGCCGATGTAGGTCGCCGGGCAGGAGCGCGGCGTCTTGCCGATGGGGGTCTGGTCGACCTCCAGCACGCGGTCGACCTGCTCGTGGCCCTGGATGCCGTCGCAGCCCGTCCATTGGGCGGGTGCCTTTCTCAAAGGCACCGCCACGGCCATGCCGGCCAGCAGCACGTCGCGCGCCAACGTGGACTTGCCGGAGCCGGACACGCCCGTCACGGCGACCAGGCGGTGCAACGGCACGTCCACCGTCACGCCCTTGAGGTTGTGCAGCGCGGCGTTCAAAACGGTCAGCTTGGGCGCGTCCGCCTCGATGGGCCGGCGATCCTGCAGCGGGTGGATCAGCGGATGGGCCAGCATGCGGCCGGTCGTCGATTCGGGCTGCAGCGCGAGCTGCGCCGCCGTGCCCTCGGCCACCACGCGGCCGCCGCGCTTGCCCGCGCCCGGGCCGATGTCGATGATGTGGTCGGCGCGGCGGATGGTGTCCTCGTCGTGCTCGACGACCACCAGCGTGTTGCCCTTGTCGCCCAGCGTGGCCAGCGCCTTCAGCAGGATCTGGTTGTCGCGCGGGTGCAGGCCGATGGTGGGCTCGTCCAGCACGTAGCAGACGCCCTGCAGGTTGCTGCCCAGCTGCGCGGCCAGTCGGATGCGCTGGGCCTCGCCGCCGGACAGCGTGGGCGCGGCGCGGTCCAGCGTCAGGTAGCCCAGGCCCACCTCTTCGAGGAACTCCAGCCGGCCGAGGATCTCGCTGACGACATCGCGCGCGATGTCCGCGTCGCGGCCTTCGAGGTGCAGGCCGCGCACCCAGTCGCGCGCCTCGCCCACGCTCCAGGCGGCGACGTCGCCGATGCCCTTGTGCTCGAACTCCACCGAGCGCGCGGTGGCATTGAGTCGCGTGCCGTGGCAATCCGGGCAGGCCGCGTCGGTCAGGCCTTCGACCTCGGCCTCTTCAGACGGGAAGCTCTGCTCGCGGCCGCGGTTGTCGTCGCTCTGCACGCTGTCGTCCAGCGCCTTGCGCTGTTCGCGCGTCAACGCCAGCCCGGTGCCGACACAGCTGGTGCACCAGCCGTGCTTGGAGTTGTACGAGAAAAGCCGCGGGTCCAGCTCCGGGTAGCTGGTGCCGCAGACCGGACAGGCGCGCTTGGTGGAGAACACCTTGACCTGGCCGATACCGCGCCCGGTCTCGCCATCGGCCAACACGTCGCTCAGGCCGTCGAGCGGCGCCAGCAGGTGCAGCACGCCCTTGCCGATGTCCAGCGCCTTGGCCAGCAGCTCGCGCAGCTCCGCCTCGCTCTCGGGCGTCACCACCAGGTCGCCTACCGGCAGCTCCAGCGTGTGCTCCTTGAAGCGGTCGAGGCGCGGCCACGGCGACGTGGGCAGGAACTCGCCGTCCACGCGCAGGTGCGTGTGGCCTCGACCCTTGGCCCATTTGGCAAGGTCGGTGTAGACGCCCTTGCGCGCCACCACCAGCGGCGCCAGCAAGCCGACATGCTGGCCGCGGTAGTCGCGCATCAGCTGCGCGGCGATGCTCTCGACGCTCTGCGGCCGCACCGGCGCGCCGTCGTTGACGCAATGCTGGACCCCCAGCTTCACGTACAGCAGCCGCAGGAAATGCCAGACCTCGGTCGTCGTCGCGACCGTGCTCTTGCGGCCGCCGCGGCTCAGGCGCTGCTCGATGGCCACCGTCGGCGGGATGCCCCACACCGCATCCACCTCCGGCCGCCCGGCCGGCTGCACGATGCTGCGCGCGTAGGCGTTCAGCGATTCGAGGTAGCGGCGCTGGCCCTCGTTGAACAGGATGTCGAAGGCCAGCGTGGACTTGCCCGAGCCGCTGACGCCGGTGACGACGTTGAACTTGCCGCGCGGGATGTCGACGCTCAAGCCCTTGAGGTTGTGCTCGCGGGCGTTGACGATCTTGATGGCCTCGTCGGCCTGACGGCGGCCGCGCACGATGGACTGCAGCGGCCGGCCTTCCTCCACGACGGTGGCGGGGCGGTCCATGTGCAGCGCGTAGTCGCGCAGCGCCGCGGCGGTGTGCGAGCTGGCGTGCTTGGTGATCTCTTCCGGCGTGCCCACGCAGACGACCTCGCCGCCGCCCTCGCCGCCCTCGGGGCCGAGGTCGATGAGCCAGTCGGCCGCGCGGATCACGTCGAGGTTGTGCTCGATGACGATCAGCGAATGCCCGGCGCTCAGCAGCTTGCGCAGCGCGCGCATCAGCTTGGCGATGTCGTCGAAATGCAGGCCGGTGGTCGGCTCGTCGAACAGGAACAGCGTGCCCTTCTTGGCCACGCCGTAGCGCGGCGACGCCGCCGCCTCGGCCAGGAAGCCGGCGAGCTTCAGGCGCTGCGCCTCGCCGCCCGACAGCGTGGGCACCGGCTGGCCCAGGCGCACGTACTCCAGGCCCACGTCGACGATGGGCTGCAGCTTGGCGACGACGGCGCGGTGGTCGCTGAACAGGTGCACCGCCTCGGCGACGGTCAGCTCCAGCACGTCGGCCACGCTGAGGTCCCTGTCCTTCAGCGCCAGCTTCACGTCCAGCATCTCGGCGCGGAAGCGCTTGCCGTCGCAGTCCGGGCAGCGCAGGTAGACGTCGCTGAGGAACTGCATCTCGACATGCTCGAAGCCCGAGCCGCCGCAGGTGGGGCAGCGGCCGTCGCCCGCGTTGAAGCTGAACATGCCGGCCGTGTAGCTGCGCTCGCGCGCGATCGGCGCGTCGGCGAACAGCTTGCGGATCTCGTCGAACGCGCCGACGTAACTGGCCGGATTGGAGCGCGCCGTCTTGCCGATGGGCGACTGGTCGACGAACACGGCGTCGGCGAGGAAGTCTGCGCCCAGCAGCTGCTCGTGCTGCCCGGGGGTCTCGGTGGCCTTGCCGAACTGGCGGGCCAGCGCGGGGTAGAGCACGTCCTGCATCAGCGTGCTCTTGCCCGAGCCGCTGACGCCGGTCACGACGACCAGGCGCTGCAGTGGGAACTCCACCGTCACGTCGCGCAGGTTGTGCTCGCGCACGCCCTGCAGGATGAGCTTGGGCGTGTTCTCCTCGACCAGCCGCTTCAGCCCCATGCCGACATGCTTGCGCGCGCCCAGATAGGCGCCGGTCAGCGTGTCGGCTGAGCGGATGCTTTCCGGCGTGCCGTCGAAGACGATCTGCCCGCCACGCTCGCCGGGGCCGGGGCCCATGTCGATGAGGCGGTCGGCCGCCAGCATCACGGCCGGGTCGTGCTCCACGACGACCAGCGTGTTGCCCGCGTCGCGCAGCCGCTGCATGGCCTGCACGATGCGGCCCATGTCGCGCGGGTGCAGGCCGATGCTGGGCTCGTCCAGCACGAACAGCGTGTTGACCAGCGACGTGCCCAACGCCGTCGTCAGGTTGATGCGCTGCACCTCGCCGCCGGACAGCGTGCGGCTCTGGCGGTCCAGCGTCAGGTAGCCCAGGCCCACGTCGCACAGGTAGCGGCTGCGGTGGCGGATCTCGTCCAGCAGCAGCTTCAGCGCCTCGTCCAGCATGGTGCTGGGCAGCTGCAGGCCGTCGACGAAGTCGCGCAGGCGCTGGATGGGCAGTTGCATCAGGTCGTGCAGGCTCAAGCCGGGCAGCGCCTCCAGCTGCTCGCGCGTCCAGTCCACGCCGACTGGCAGGAAGCGCTGCGACGCCGGCAGCGCCGCGTCCGCCAGGGCCTTGGAGCCGACACGCCACAGCAGCGCCTCCAGCTTCAAGCGCGCGCCGTGGCAGGCCGGGCATTCGGTGTAGCTGCGGTACTTGGACAAGAGCACGCGGATGTGCATCTTGTAGGCCTTGCTCTCCAGGTAGTCGAAGAAGCGCTTGACCCCGTACCACTGCTTGTTCCAGTTGCCGTTCCAGTTCGGCGTGCCGTTGATGACCCACTCGCGGTGCGACGGCGACAAGTCCTTCCACGGCGTGTCGCGCGGGATGCCGGCCTCGCCGGCGTACTTCAGCAGGTCGTCCTGGCAGTCCTTCCAGGCCGGCGTCTGCATGGGCTTGATGGCGCCGTTGCGCAGCGTCTTGCGCTCGTCGGGAATGACCAAGCCCAGGTCCACGCCGATGACGCGGCCGAAGCCGCGGCAGGCCTCGCAGGCGCCGAAGGCCGAGTTGAACGAGAACAGCGCCGGCTGCGGGTCGGCGTAGCGGATGTCGCTGTCCGGGCAGTGCAGGCCAGTGGAGAACCGCCACAGGACATCCCCGGCATCGCCGACATAGACGTTGAGCCGGCCCGAGCCGCGCTTGAGCGACAGCTCGATGGCCTCCATCGCCCGCTGCCTGTCCGCCCCCTGGATGCGGAAGCGGTCGGCCACCACGTCCAACACTTTCTTACCTTCAACCTCGCGCTCGGCCTGTACGCGCGTGAAACCACTGGCCGACAGCCACTGCGCCACCTGCTCCGCCGAGGTGTTGGCCGGCAGTTCGACCGGGAAGGTCAGCACCATGCGCGGGTCATCTGAAGCGTCGGCCCGGGTCGTCAGCTCCGCATAGATGCTCTGGGCGGTGTCGTGTCTGACGGGCAATGCGGTCCTGCGGTCGAACAGCTCCGCCGCACGCGCATAAAGCAGCTTCAGGTGGTCGTTCAGCTCCGTCATGGTGCCCACCGTGGAGCGGCTGGTGCGGACCGGGTTGGTCTGGTCGATGGCGATGGCGGGGGGCACGCCGTCCACCTTGTCGACGGCCGGGCGGTCCATGCGGTCCAGGAACTGGCGCGCATAGGCTGAAAAGGTTTCCACGTAACGCCGCTGGCCTTCGGCGTACAGGGTGTCGAACACCAGGCTGGACTTGCCCGAGCCGCTGGGGCCGGTGACGACGGTCAGCTCCGCGGTGCGCAGATCGAGATCGAGGTTCTTGAGGTTGTGCTGCCGAGCGCCTCGGATGCGGATCAGACCGTCAGACATGGGGAGGGGTCAAAACGACAAAGGCGAGCAGTGTAGGTAGGGGGTCGGGCCGAAAGTGTCAGCAAAGGCCGCGACAGGCGGTCACGCCGAGCGGCCTGAGCGGCCAGGATTCACCACATTCGTGGGACTAGCGGTTGCGTATCCGCGCCGCCTGCGGCAACAATGGCTCGCCCCTCCTTGCGGTGGGGCCATAACAACAAGGTCAACGAGGACATGGGATGGACAACGCAAGGCTGCATGTTGAAGTGCCAACGCATCCGATCTGGCTGAGCGCCGCCGCTGGCGACGCGGGTGCGAATGCGCCCCAGCCTGAAGGCGGCCAACCCTCCACCGCGCGGCGCTTGCCGCAGGTGCTGCTCGTCGAAGACAACCACATCAACCAGGTCGTCGCGCTGGAATTCCTGGCGCTGATGGGCGTGCAGGCCCGCCTGGCCAAGAACGGCATCGAGGCCCTGGCCGCGTGCGCCGAGGCCGCCCCGGACCTGGTGCTGATGGACATCCAGATGCCCGGCATGGACGGCCTGGAATGCGCCCGCCGCCTGCGCGCCCAGCAGCGCGAGGGCAAGCTGGCCAACTTCCCCATCCTCGCGCTGACGGCCCATGCGCTGGACGCCGACGTGGCGGCCAGCATGGACGCCGGCATGGACGAGCACCTGACCAAACCGCTGGACTTCGTCGCGCTGCGCACCCGGCTGCAGCGCTGGCTCAAGCTCCCCGAACCGAACTGACCGGCCGCCAATCCTAGGCGGGCGGGCCGTCGAAGAGCCGCCAGCGCGCCCGCCCCGCATGCTTGGCCTCGTACAGCGCCAGGTCGGCCGCCTTGTACAGCGCGTCGACATCCTGCGCGTCGCGCGGATAGCAGGCGCCACCGATGCTGGCACTGGGCAGCAGGGCCAACGGCCTCGCCTGCCGCAATGCATCGGCGAGCGCGTCGACGATGCGGCGGCAGACGGCCTCGGCGGCGGCGGGGTCCGACGTGTCCGGCAGCAGCACCGCAAACTCGTCGCCGCCCAGGCGCGCGGTGCGGTCGGCCTCGCGCACTGCCACGTTCAGGCTCGCGCTGACCGACCTGAGCACCGCGTCGCCCGCATCGTGGCCCCAGGTGTCGTTGATCTGCTTGAAATGATCCAGGTCGATCAGCAGCAGGTACAAACCCAGGCCGTTGCGCTGAGCCTGGGCCATCAGATGACGCAGGTCGTCATTGAAGAGACGTCGGTTGGCCAAGCCGGTCAGCCCGTCGTAGTAGGCCAGTTGCTCCAGCTGCTGCTGGCTTTCCTGTAGCTCGCGCGTGCGCTGCTCCAGCGCCATGGTGCGCTCGGCCACCAGCTGTTCAAGCCCGCGTTGGCGGCGCCGCAGGATGAGCAGGCGCGCCTGCACCAGCGCGGCGAGCAGTGCGCAGACCGCCAGACCCAGACCGATGCGGAACCACAGCGTCTCGTGCCAGCGCGCACGCACGTGCAGCGGCAGCCGCAGCACCTCCGACCACGCACCCTGGGCGCCGGTGCCGCGCAGCTCCAGCACGTGGTCGCCGGGCGGCAGGTTGGTGTAGGTGGCGATGCGCCGGCTCGGCTCGGTCGCCACCCAGTTGGCATCGACGCCCAGCAGCCGGTATTCGTAGCGGTTGCGCTCCGGCGCGCCATAGTCCAGCACCGAGAACTCGACCAGCAGGCTGCGCCGCTGCGGCTCCAGCGTCAGCACGGCCGGGTTGGCGCCCTGCGGGCGGGGCGGCACCACGGTGCGCACGTCACCCAGCCGCACCTCGGTCACCACCAGCGGCGCCGGCTCGGTGCGCCGCACGGCCTGGCGCGGGTTCACGATGGTCAGGCCGCCCAGGCCGCCAAACAGCAGCATGCCGTCCGCGGCGGCGGCGCCGGCGCTCGTCCAGTAGCCGAGGATGCCCACGCCTTCGGCCGCGCCCAGGCTGCGGGCGCGCAGGCTGTCCTGCGAGATGTGCGCGAGGCCGGCGTCGGTGCTGGCCCACACGTCACCGTCCGGTGCCAACACCAGCACATCGACGCCGTTGTGCGGCAGGCCTTCGGCCACGGTGACGCGGCCGATCTGCGGTTCGGCGCCCGGCGCCGCGGTGGTCTCCATCACCCGCACGCCGGCGCCGAAGCCCGCCACCCACAGGCGGCCGCGCCGGTCCAGCAGCATGGAGGAGATGTAGCCCGTCGGCAGCCCGATGCGGCCGGGCGCGTCCTGCGCGGGCCGGCTGAGCGCCATCGTGGCGGTGTCCAGCCGCAGCACGCCGGTGCGCGTGCCGACCCACAGCACGCCGTCCTTCCCCGGCAGCAACGCGCTGATGCGCTGTTCGTCCAGGCGGGCGCCATCCTCACGCGCCAGCACTCGCAGGTGCGGGCCATCGCCCGGCACCACGGCCCACAGCCCGTCGAGCCCGCCCAGCCACAGCCGGCCGTCCTGCATCGCCAAGGCCCAGACCGACGCGGTGGGCGAACGCCCCGGGACCTCCAGCCTGCGCACCGCGCGGCCGTCGGCATCGGCGCGATACAGCCCGCGCTGCGTGCCGAGATAGACCGCCCCATCCGGCGCCTGCACCATGCTCAGCACACGCCCCGGTGGCAACGCCGTGAGGGGTTTGGCGGCATCGGGCCGCAGCGCCGCCACGCGGCCCTGCTCGGCCCGCACGATGTCGACGCCGCCATCGCCCACGCTGAGCCACACGCGGCCATCCGGCATGGCGAGCACGAACGGCACGTTGACGTGGTTGATGCCCGCCGCCGCGCCTTGGCCGCCAAACCACGTGCTGACGGTGGACTGGCGCGCGTCGTAGTGGCTGAGCCCCGTGTCGGTGGCCACCCAGACCAGGCCACTGCGGTCGCGGTACATCGCGGAGATGTCGTCATCGGGCAGGCTCGCCGTGCTGCCCTGGCGGTGTTGCTCGCGGCGCAGCTGCCAGCTGCGCGAATCGACGCGCAGGACGCCGCCGCCGTCGGTGCCCAGCCACATGTCGCCCGGGGCGGCCTCGACCATGTTGAGGATGGCCGCGTTGGCCACGCCGGTGGCGCCCCTGTCGGCGGCCGCAGCCTTCACCAGCTGGTTCAATGGCACCGCCGCGGTCGCACCGGCCTCGACCACGAAGGCGCCGTGCGAGCGTGTGCCGACCCACACGCGCTGCTCGCTGTCGAGCCGCAGCACGGCCACGAAAGGCGCGCCCTCGTCGGCGGGCAGCGTCACGTTCAGGAAGCGCGCGCTGCCGGCCGCGCGGTGGAACAAGCCTTTGTCGGTGCCCACCCACAAGCCGCCGGCGGCGTCGTGCAGCAGCGACTGCACGGCGCTGTCGGGCAGTCCCTGGTTGCGCGCCAGCCCGGCATGGCGCTGCACGGTGCCGCTGCGCGTGTCGAGCAGGTCCAGGCCGGCGCCGGTGCCCACCCACAGCCGGTCCGGGCCCTCGTCGAGCACGGCGTGCACGCTCTTGCGGCTCAGCGCGGCACCCGCGGCCAGAACCGGGTCGAACCGGTCGGTCTGCGGGTCATAACTCACCAGTCCGCCGGCACTGGTGCCGACCCAAAGCCGCCCCTTTCCATCGACATGCAGCGCCAGCACGTAGCTGTCTGGCAAGGCGCCGGACACGGCGATGTCGCCGACGTAGGTGCGCAGCTTGTAGCCGTCCCAGCGGGACAGCCCGTACTGGGTGGCGATCCAGATGAAGCCCTCGCGGTCCTGCGCCAGGCTGACGATGGACATGGGCGTCATCAGCACGCGGTGGAACACCGCGTCAGACCGGGCCGCCCAGGGCATGGGCATCGGTGCGTCCAACGCCAGCGCGCTGCCGCCCGCCAGACCGAGCAGCGCGGCGAGGCAAGCCAACTTGTCGATCAGCCAGTTGAAGTGACGCATCCGCGGCGACGAGACGCCGGTTGCCGTGCCGTCCGCACAGCAGCCGGAGCCTGCCTTGAACCTTTGACGGGCAGGATAAGGCAGGACACGTGCGCCGCGCGTGAAAGGTTGCCGGCGCGGCAGCCGAGGGGCGCCTCTTGGGCCCACGGGAGGCCTTGCCCGGGCGCCCATAATCGCCCGCCTCAACCTTGAGGAGACACGCCGATGAAGCGACGCACGCTGCTGTCCACCCTGCCCGCCTTCCCGGTGCTGTCCAGCCCCTGGCTGGCCCAGGCGCAAGGCGCCAAGCCGCAGACCTGGATCGTGCCCTTCCCCGCCGGCGGCGGCACCGACGCCTTCGCCCGCCCGCTGACCGCGATGCTGACCCGGCAGATGGGCCGCCAGGTCATCATTGACAACAAGGGTGGCGCGGGCGGCACGGTGGGTGCCGGGCTGGCAGCCAAGCTGGCGCCGGACGGCACCAACTTCTTCATGGGCGCCGTGCATCACGCCATCGCTCCGGCCATGTATCCCAAGCTCGACTACCGGCTGGAGGAGGACTTCATCCCCGTCGGCCTGCTGGCCAGCGTGCCGCAGGTCATCGTCGTGCATCCGGGCAAAGTGCCCGTCAGCGACCTCAAGGGCCTGCTGGCCACCGTGCGTGCCAAGCCCGGCAACCTGAACTACGGCTCGGCCGGCAACGGCACCTCGCACCACCTGGCGGGCGAGCTGTTCAAGCTGCAGACCAAGACCTTCATCACCCACATCCCCTATCGCGGCGCCGGTCCGGCGCTGCAGGACCTGATCGCCGGCCAGGTGGACATGATGTTCGACGGCCTGGGCTCGTCGGCTACGCACATCAAGGGCGGGCGCATCAAGGCGCTGGCGGTCGCGTCGACCAAGCGCGCGGTCGGCTTCCCCGACGTGCCCACCGCCGCCGAGGCCGGCGTGCCGGGCTACGAGGTCTCGACCTGGTACGGCCTGTGGGCGCCCAAGGGCACCCCCAGGGAGGCCATCGCCGCCATGCAGGCCGAACTGCGCAAGGCCTTCGCCACGGACGAGATCCGCAACACCTGGCACGGCCTGGGCGCGGAGACGCCCAATCTCTACGGCGAGGCCTTCGGCCAGTTCGTCAGCGCGGAGGTCAAGCGCTGGGCGAACGTCGTGAAAACCTCCGGCGCCAAAATGGAGTAACACCCCCTACCGGCTTCGCCAGCCGGCAGTCGCTTGGTAAGGCACCAGCCTGTCAACCAACAGCATGAACCTCTATACCGCCCTGCGCGCCGGCTTCCCGGCGAACCTCGATTCGACCGCCATCGATGCCGAAGGCGCCCACTACTCGTGGCGCGACCTGGAGCGCGGCAGCGCGATGCTGGCCAACTGGCTGCACAAGCTGGACCTGCCCGCCGGCAGCCGCGTGGCCGTGCACACCGACAAGAGCGTCGAGGCGCTGATCCTGTATCTCGCGGTGCTGAGAGCGGGCCATGTCTACCTGCCGCTGAACCCCGCCTACCAGGCCAGCGAGCTGGCGCACTTCATCACCGACGCGGCGCCGGGCGTCGTCGTCTGTGCCGGCAAGAACTTCGGCTGGGTCAGCAAGCTGGCCTTCCAGCGCGGCGTGCGCTGGGTCTTCACGCTCAACGACGACCGCACCGGCACCCTGCTGGACCGCGCCGTGCAGATGAGCGACGCGCACCAGCCCGTGCCGCGCCTGCCCGGCGACCTCGCCGCCATCCTCTACACCAGCGGCACGACCGGGCGCAGCAAGGGCGCCATGCTCAGTCACGGCAACCTGCTGTCGAACGCGCAGACGCTGAAGGACTTCTGGGACTGGCGGCCCGACGACGTGCTGCTGCACGCGCTGCCCATCTTCCATGTGCACGGCCTCTTCGTCGCCTCGCACGGCGCGCTGCTGAACGGCAGCCGCATGCTCTGGTTCAACCGCTTCGACGCGTCGGCCGTGGCCAGCCGCTTTCCCGACGCCACCGTCTTCATGGGCGTGCCCACGCTCTACGTGCGGCTGCTGCAGGAGAAGCAGCTGGACACGCGCGCCATGCGGCTGTTCATCAGCGGCTCGGCGCCGCTGTTGATCGAGACCTGGCGCGAATGGCAGGCCCGCACCGGCCACCTCATCCTGGAGCGCTACGGCATGAGCGAAACGCTGATGCTGACCTCCAATCCCTGCCGCCCCGAGGACGGCGAACGCATCGGCGGCACCGTCGGCCCGGCCCTGCCCGGCGTGGGCCTGCGCATCGCCCGCGACGACGGCCAGCCCTGCGCGCCGGACGAGATCGGCCACGTGCAGGTGCGTGGGCCCAACGTCTTCAGCGGCTACTGGCAGATGCCTGAGAAGACGGCCGAGGAGTTCACGGCCGACGGCTGGTTCAAGACCGGCGACGTCGGCCGCGTCGACGCCAACGGCTACCTGACGCTGATCGGCCGCAGCAAGGACCTCATCATCAGCGGCGGCTTCAACGTCTACCCGGCAGAGATCGAAGGCTTCCTGAACGAGCTGCCGGGCGTCGGCGAATCGGCCGTCATCGGCGTGCCGCACCCGGACTTCGGCGAAGCCGTCGTCGCCGTCATCACGCCAGCCGGGCAACCCGACCCCGAGGCACTGATCCGCGAACTGAAGAGCCGCATCGCCGGCTTCAAGGTGCCCAAGCGCGTCATCGTCGTGCCGGAGCTGCCGCGCAACGCGATGGGCAAGGTGCAGAAGAAGCTGCTGCGGGAGCAGCATGCGGGGCTGTTCGCGTAGCGGACAGGCCGGCTAGGCCGTCGCGGCGTTCTTGACCTCACCCAACGCCAGCTGCAACACCCGCGCATCGCTGCTCGCACGATGGCGCGTGAGCTGCTGGCGGGACCGCACCGCCTCGGTGACGCCCTTCCAGCGCTGCGCCTCGTCCTCGTTGAGCAGCTTGCGCAAGTCATCCAGCTTGAAGCTCATCCGCAGTTCGACCGCGTCGTAGAGCCGGGCGAGCCACGTGTAGTCGTGGCCCCAGCCGTCGCAGAAGACCACCTGGCCGCGCAGGCGCGTGTTGAGCTGCTCGGCCATCCAGCGCGCCGGCTTGCCATGCTGCTGCAGCAGCGCGCGGCTGATGCCGTGCAGCGCCTCGGCGCCGTCGTCCCAGTGCAGCCAGTCGGGCTCGGGGCGGATGAGGCCGCAGAACAGCGCCCCGTCGGTGGCCACGAAGCCGACCTCCACGGGGTAGCTGCCGCGGCCGAACCCCGAGGCCTCGATGTCGATGATGGTCGGCAGCTGCATGACGGCCCCAGTTTGTCAGGCTCGCGGCCGCCAGCTATGCAGGGTTGTCAATGACCTGCTCGCGCTCGAAGAGCTGCAGCGCGGCGCGGCCGACCTGGCGCGTGTCCCAGTAGGCATAGGCGCCCACGCCCGCCGCGCCCACCAGCGGCACCCAGCGCGACAGCGCCCGCCCGGCCACCTGCTTGCCCAGGTGCATGCCGACCGCGCCGGCCACGCGCTGCAGCACCGCCTGCGCGGCGGGGCGCACGATGACGCGTTCGCCGACGCGCACGCCCAGGTCACGCAGCGCCTGGGCGGCCGTGTGACGGAACAGGCACCACATCATCTGCGCCGGCCCCAGCTGGGCGCTGCGCCCGTAGAGCGCCGCAATGTCGGCGACCAGTTGGCGCTGGATCTGCCAGACGGCCATCATCTCCGGCGCGATGGTGGCCCAGCCCAGCGGCCCGGCTGGCAGCGCCAGCGCGCCGGCCGCCAGCGCTGCCTTGGTGGCCGCGCCCTCGATGGCGCGGGCCGCGGCGTCCGCCGGACGGGGCACGGGCTCGCAGGCCGGCTCCGGCGGCTGGGTCACCAAGGCCAGCACCTTGTCGCTCAGTCTTGCATCGCTGCCCATTCGTCACTCCTTGGCCTCACAGCACCGATTGGGGCACAAAGTTCCTTGCGCTGCATGCATCCAATGGCACAGACTCGCAGCCAGGGGTTCCCGGCGCGGTCCACAAGATGCCACGGCCCCTACAGGGAGTGTCGCCGTACCTGGAGACCCAACCATGAACCTCCTCACCGACCTGCGCATCGGCAAGCGTCTCGGCCTCGCATTCGCGATCTCCATAGCCTTCAGCGTGCTGCTGGCCGCCTACGCCCGCACGGCATTGATGCACATCAATGACGAGCTTGAGGTGATGGTCAGCGACCGGCTGGTCAAGATCGCCCAGCTCGAGGAAATCAAGGACAACGTCAACATCAACGCGCAAGCCGTGCGCAACGTGCTGCTGGTGGCCACGCCCGAAGCCAAGCGCAAGCAACTGGCCGACGTCGATGCCGCCGCCAAGCGCACTGCCGAACTGTTCGACAAGCTCAACGCCAGCCTGCCCCCGGGGCGCAGCCGCGAAATGATGGACGGCGTGGTGCAGGCGCGCGGGCTCTTCGTGGCCTCGGTGCGCAAGGTCCTCGACCTGGGCCTGAAGGGCGAGACCGACCCGGCGCGAGACCTGCTGCTCGGCGAGACGCAGGAGCTGCAGGCCAAGTACTTCACGGCGCTGGAGGCGCTGGTCGCCTATCAAAAGGACTTGATGCACCAGGCGGCCAAGGCGACCGATGACACGGTGGACTTCGCGGCGGTCGCCGTCCTCCTGGCCGCGGCCGCCGCGATTGCCATAGGCATGACGATGGCGTTGCTGATCACCCGCTCGGTCGTCAAGCCGATCCAGCAGGCCGTCGACGCCGCCGAGACGGTGGCAGCCGGCGACCTGCGCGTGCACCTGGCGACCACGCGCAAGGACGAGGCCGGCCAGCTGCTCGGTGCGCTGCAGCGCATGAACGACTCGCTGGTGCGCATCGTCGGCGCCGTGCGTGGCAACGCCGAGAGCGTCGCCACCGCCAGCGGCCAGATCGCACAGGGCAACGCGGACCTGAGCCAGCGCACCGAGCAGCAGGCCAGCAGCCTGCAGGAGACGGCGGCCTCGATGGAGGAACTGAGCGCCACCGTCAACCACAACACCGACACCGCCCGCCAAGCCGAGCAGATGGCCACCGGCGCGGCGCGCGTGGCCGAGACCGGCGGCCAGGTGATGGGCCAGGTCGTCGACACGATGGAGCAGATCACCACCAGCTCCCGCAAGATCGCCGACATCATCGGCACCATCGACGGCATCGCCTTCCAGACCAACATCCTGGCGCTCAATGCCGCGGTCGAGGCGGCGCGGGCCGGCGAGCAGGGCCGCGGGTTTGCCGTCGTGGCGGGCGAGGTGCGCCTGCTGGCCCAGCGCTCGGCCGAGGCGGCGCGCGAGATCAAGGCGCTGATCGGCGCCAGCGTCGAGCGCGTCGAGGCCGGCAACACGCTGGTCGGCGAGGCCGGCCGCACGATGGGCGAGGTCGTCAGCCAGGTGCGGCGCGTGTCCGACCTGATCAGCGAAATCAGTGCCGCCAGCGGCGAGCAGAGCAAGGGCATCGCCCAGGTCGGCGAAGCCGTCAACCAGCTCGACCAGGTCACGCAGCAGAATGCCGCGCTCGTCGAGGAGAGTGCAGCCGCGGCCGAGAGCCTGCGCGTGCAGGCGGGCCAGCTGGCCGAGACGGTCTCGACCTTCAAGCTCGACGGCGCCACGACAGCCAAGCCGGCAGCGCCCAAGACTGCAAGGCCCGCACCGGCCGTGAAGGTCAAGGCCAAGGCCTCGCCGCCCAAGGCACACCCGGTGCCGGCGACGCCCGTCGCGGCCCCTGCCGTGGCCGCCGTGGCAGCCGGCGCCGACGACGAGTGGACGGCCTTCTAGTTGAGCGAACATGAGGGCTCCGATCGCAGGAGCCCTACCGATGCAGACCGTTCCCTGGCGCGGCGTTTTCCCCGCCGTCACGACCAAGTTCAAAGCCGACGAAAGCCTCGACCTCGACGCGACGGCGCGGCACATCGATTTCCAGATCCGCAACGGCATCCACGGCGTGGTCTGCTGCGGCTCGCTGGGCGAGGCCAGCACGCTGGCGCTGGACGAGAAGCTGGCCGTCGCGCGCTGCGCGCTGGATGCCGCCAACGGCCGCGTGCCGGTGCTGGCGACGGTGTCCGAAAGCAGCACGCGCGAGGCGCTGCGCTTCATCGAGGGCGCCAACGCGCTGGGCGTGGCCGGCTACATGGTCATGCCCTCGGTCATCTACGTGGCCGACGCACGCGAGGCCATGGCCAATGTGCGCACCTATGCCGCCGCCGCGCAGCGGCCGCTGATGGTCTACAACAACCCGGTCGCCTACCGGGTGGACCTGCGGCCCGGGCATTTCGCCGAACTGGCCGAAGGCCCGCACAGCGAGCACATCGCGGCCATCAAGGAGAGCAGCGGCGACGTGACCCGCATCACCGACCTGCGCAACCTGCTGGGCGACCGCTACCGCCTCTTCATGGGCGTGGACGACCTCGCCTTCGAAGGGCTGGCGCTGGGCTGTGACGGCCTGCTGGCCGGCGTGGGCTGCGCCTTCCCGCGCGAGACGGTGGCCATGTTCGACCTGATGCAGGCCGGCCGCTGGGACGAGGCCCGCGCCATCTACCGCTGGATGACGCCGCTGCTGCACCTGGATGTGTCGACCAAGCTGGTGCAGAACCTCAAGCTCATCGACGCGCTGGTGGGCGTGGGCAGCGAGCACATGCGCCGGCCGCGGCTGCCGCTGGTGGGCGCGGAGCGCGCGCATGTCGAGGCGCTGGTGGCCACGGCGCTGGCGACGCGGCCGGCGCATTGCCAGTCGCAGCCATGACGCGCGTCCAGATCGTCGACTCGCACACCGGCGGCGAGCCGACACGCGTGGTCGTCGGCGGCTTTCCCGGTCTCGGCCACGGCACCATGGCCGAGCGCCGCGAGCTGCTGGCACGTGAGCACGACCACTACCGCCGCGCAACGCTGCTGGAGCCGCGCGGCAGCGAGGTTCTCGTCGGTGCCCTGCTGTGTGCGCCGCAGGACCCCGCGCACACGGCCGGCGTCATCTTCTTCAACAACACGGGCTACCTCGGCATGTGCGGCCACGGCACCATCGGGCTGGTGGCGACGCTGGCGCACCTGGGCCGCATCCGCCCTGGCGAGCACGTCATCGAGACGCCCGTGGGCGAGGTGCGCGCGACGCTGCATGACGACGGCCGGGCGAGCGTGCGCAACGTGCCGGCCTGGCGCCTGGCTGCCGACGTGGCCGTGACCTTGCCGACCGGCCAGGTGGTCACCGGCGACATCGCCTGGGGCGGCAACTGGTTCTTCCTGTGCGCCGACCATGGCCAGGCGGTGCGGCCCGAACGGGTTGGCGCGCTCACCGACTACGCCGCCATGGTGGGCGAGGCGCTGCATGACCAGGGCGAACGCGGGGCGCACGGCGCCGTCATCGACCACATCGAGCTGTTCGCCGACGACGATGACGGCGCGGACTCGCGCAGCTTCGTGCTCTGTCCCGGGCGGCAATATGACCGCTCCCCTTGCGGCACCGGCACCAGCGCCAAGCTGGCCTGCCTGGCCGCGCGCGGCAAGCTCGCGCCGGGGCAGGTCTGGCGCCAGGCCAGCGTCATCGGCAGCGTCTTCGAAGGCTGGTACGAGGCAGCCGGCGAGCACATCGTGCCCACCATCCGCGGCCAGGCCTTCGTCACCGCGGAGGCGACCCTGCTCATCGACCCCGCCGACCCCTTCGGCTGGGGCCTGCCCTGACAGGGATCCTCCAATACCCCTGCGGACGGCATTGAAATTTGGGGCTGCGTCGACGCGGCCGCGACGGCAAACTTGACGCGCCACGCCCGGCTCACGAAGCCCGGGCGGGTGTCGTTGGAAGGAGCTGTCTCGCATGCATTCGGAGCAAGCCACCCTGTACCGGCCACAAGGCCCCCAGCACCGGCCGGCAGCCGCCCCGCCGCCGGTACTGCGCGAGCTGCTGGCGCGCGCCGACGTGCAGATCAACGGCACGCGGCCCTGGGACATGCGCGTCAACGACGCCCGCGCCTTCCGTCGCATCCTGACGCAGTGGTCGCTCGGCGCGGGTGAATCCTATGTGGATGGCGACTGGGACTGCGAGCGGCTGGACATGATGTTCGAGCGCCTGCTGCGCGCCGAGCTCGACCGCACCGCCCCGGGTACCGCCAAGCTGCGCCTGCTGCTGGAGGGCCTGCGCCAGCGCCTGTTCAACCTGCAGAGCGTGGAACGCGCCCATCAGGTCGGCGAGCGGCACTACGACGTCGGCAACGACGTGTTCGAGGCCATGCTGGACTCCCGCATGATCTATTCCTGCGCCTACTGGGAACACGCGCAGGCCCTGGAGCAGGCCCAGGTCGACAAGCTGGAGATGATCTGCCGCAAGCTGGAGCTGAAGCCCGGCGAGACACTGCTGGACATCGGCTGCGGCTGGGGCGGCCTGGCGCGCTTCGCGGCCGAGCGGCATGGTGTGCACGTGACGGGCATCACCATCAGCAAGGAGCAGCTGGCCATTGCCGAGCAACGCTGCGCCGGCCTGCCGGTGACGCTGCGGCTGCAGGACTACCGCTCGCTGCAGGGCCGCTTCGACAAGATCGTCTCGGTCGGCATGTTCGAGCATGTCGGCCTGAAGAACTACGGCGTCTACTTCGACACAGCGCGCCGCCTGCTCGCGCCGGACGGGCTCTTCCTGCTGCACAGCATCGGCGTGGACCGCCGCGCGCCGCACACCGACCCCTGGATCGAGCGCTACATCTTTCCCAACGGCAAGCTGCCCTCGCCCGTCGAGCTGGCCGGGGCGCTGGAGGGCCGCTTCGTCGTCGAGGACTGGCACAACTTCGGCCCGGACTACGACCGCACGCTGATGATCTGGGCCGAACGCTTCGAGGCCGCGTGGCTACGGCTCGCCTCGCACTACGACGAGGGTTTCCGACGCATGTTCCGCTACTACCTGCTCAGCTGCGCGGGCTTCTTCCGCTCGCGCCAGGGGCAGCTCTGGCAGCTGGTGCTGAGCCGGCCGGAGCGGCGCGGCGGCTACCGCTCGTTCAGGCCGTCGGCATCTGCCGAACGGCCGGCGTGACCTGCACAGGGACGAGCTGATCAGCCGCCCTCGCGCTGCAGCCGCAACGCGGCCGCGACCTGGGCGAAGGCGGGCAGCAGGTCGTCCCAGGCGACCCGGTCGAGCGACCGCGGCTTGCGCAGGGCGGCGGACGGCGCGTTCCCGCGCAGCACGCCCCGGCCGGCGAAGGCGATGGTGTTGCTGCAATCCTTGTCACCCACCAGCAGCACTTCGCCGTCGAAGGCGCGCGTCAGCCGGGCGGCATGGCGCTGGAATTCAGGGTGGGCGGTGTGCAGGTTGACGGCGAGCAGGCCGTCCGCCCGCAGCGCGGCACGACAGTCGTCGTAGAAGGCCTGGGAGCACAGCGCGGGCGGCTGCCCTTCGTGGTCGAAGCCGTCCACGAGCAGCACATCCAGCCGGTCGTGCGTGTGGCGCACGAAGTCCGCACCGTCGCCACGCCGCACCCGGAACCGCGTACCGTCGGCCGGCACCTGGAACTGCTCGCGCAGCGCAATGACATGGGGGTTGATCTCGACGACCTCGATCTGGGTCTCGGCCAGATGGCGGTGGCAGAACTTGGCGAGCGAGCCGCCACCCAGCCCGATCATCGCGAGCCGCTCGGGCCGCGGCACGAACAGCAGGAAAGCCATCATCGTGCGGGTGTAGGCCAGGTCCAGGGCGTCGGGGCGCTGGACCTGCATGCGGCTCTGGATCTCGCAGATCGAGAAATGCAGAGCCCGGCTGTTCAGCGTCTCGTAGACGAAGGGCTTGACGAACTGTGACGGGTCGGCGGTGTCGGGCATGGGCGCGGAAAGAGCGACGCCTTCAGACGCCGAGGTCACGGTCTTTATGTGAATCTTATTTGCCTGGCATTATCATGCAGTGAACATAAGGAGCCGGCATGGAGCAAAAGACTGCCCGCCTGACGGTCTTGATCGACCCGGACAAGAAAAAGGCTTTCGAGGCCCTGTGCGCACAGCAGGACGTGACGCCCTCCCAGGTGGTGCGGCGGCTGATCCGCGACTACCTGGCCGCGCACGGCGTGGGCTACGCGAGCGGGCCGGAGACGGCCACACCCCGCTGAGCGCCCTCTGATCGATCGGACGCCGGCGCGTCAGCCCGGCGGCGCGGTGTCGCCGCGGCCCAGGTAGGCCCGGATGGCCGTGATGCGGCCCTGGGCGTCCAGCTCGAACACATCCACGACGTGGAGGGTGTCGCGGCCGTCGATGACGATGCGCAGTTCGGCCGCCACGCCACCGTCGCGCTCGTACGCGGCCAGCACGTCGATCGCCAGGCTGCCGACGGCCGCAAAGTTCTTGCGCGTTTCGGCCAGCGCCGCGGCCTTGCCGACGACGCGGAGCTTCCAGTCACGCAGCGTGACCGTATCGGCAAGCAGGGACTCAATGGCGGCAAGGTCGCGCGCGGCGTAGGCGCTCAGGTAGGCGCGCACGCGGTCGAGCGGACGCAGGTCGTGCGACGATGGCCGTGCGGGCGCGGGCTGGCATGGAGAGGTCGGGGCCATGTGCGGCCATGCTATCCGCGCGCTGACCGCAGACACGGGCGCCGCGAGCCCTGGCAAGTTAGGCTGCACACATGATCACCACCTGCTCGCAACCGAAAGGGGCGCCGCTGTCGCGATGGCTGCGCCGTTCGGTGCTGGCGCTGCTTGCCGCCGTCCTCGCCACTGCCGCAGCGGCGCAGGGCGAGGTGGCCGCCGCGGCCTCCAAGCGCGTCGTCTTCCTGGCGCAGGACTTCCGCAACGGCGGCATCACGGCCGTCTATCGCGGCTTCGAGCAGGCCTGCCAGGAACTCGGCTGGACCTTGAACATCGTCAACGGCAATGGCGACCGCGCGACGATACGGCGGCGCTTCGATGAAGCCCTGCTCGCCGGCGTGGACGGCATCGTGCTGGGCGGCTTCGACGAAGCCGACATCGCCGACCGGCTCGCCGCGTCCACGCGGCCCGCGCCGGTGCTGGTCGGTTGGCATGCCTCGTCCCACAGCGGGCCGGCATCCAGCCTGTTCGCCAACGTCAGCACCGATCCCGCCGTCGTTGCGGACATGGCCGCCGCGCTGGTGACGCCGGCCGGCGGCGCGCGCGCCGGTGTCGTCATCTTCAACGACGGCCGCTTCGACATCGCCAACACCAAGACGCTGCGCATGCGCGAAGCCTTGTCGCGCTGCGCGCGCTGCGAGCTGCTGGCCATAGAAGACGTCCCGATCTCGAATGCCGCGAAAGAGATGCCTGCGGCGCTGGAGCGGCTGCACCGGCGTTTCGGCGTGCGCTGGACGCATGTGCTGGCGATCAACGATGTCTACATGGACTCGATGCACTTCCCGCTGCTGTCCCTGGGGCGCCGCGACATCGTCGGCATCGCCGCCGGCGACGGCTCGCGCACGGCGCTGAGCCGCATACGCTCCGGTCGCTCACAGCAGCTCGCGACCATCGCCGAGCCGACCGGCTTGCAGGGCTGGCAACTGGCCGACGAACTGAGGCGGGCCTTCGCCAAGCAGTCGCCCAGTGGCCGCGTGGCCCGCCCGATTGCCGTCACCACCCAGTTGCTGCGCCAGCTGGGATCGCAGGAGATCGACGACGCGCTGCCCTACCGGGCCGAGTACCGGCGGCAGTGGTCCGGCACCGCGGCGGGCAGCGCACCGGGCAGGTAGTCCGACCGTTGCCGTCATGGCGGCCGACCGCCCGGCCGGCAGATGCTGGCCCGCTGGTGCGTAAGCGGCACGGCGTCCTACAGCCAGCGCGCCGTCGCGGGGGCATCGTCCGGGGGATGCAGTGGTTTTGCAGTCGGAGCCCCCATGAGAACCCCCTTCAGATTTGCAGTGCCGAACTGGTTTCGTGCCGAGGCTGGCGCCGAAGAGGGCACCGGCCGCGCCGCACCCCTGCCACGCTGGCGCGCCGTCCTCCGCCGCGCGCTGGCGCGCCACGCGCCCCGGGTGGAACCGGCCGCTCCGGCTCCACGCTCGCATCATCCCTTCCAACAGGAGACGAAATGAGCTTCTTCAGCAAGATCCTCGACAGGCTGGGCCTTGGGACGCAGGCAAAGGGGGCGGCGCCCGCGCCGTCAACGGCAAGCGCTGCGGCCACGACCCCCGCAACGCCCGCGCCCGCCTCAGCACCTGCGACCGCGGCGCCAGCGGTCCAGCCCATTGCCATCGTCGACGTCGTCGAGCAACTCGAACAGCGCGCGGCGGCCAACCCCCAGAAGCTCAACTGGCGCACATCCATCGTCGACCTTCTCAAGCTGCTCGACCTGGACTCCAGCCTGGCCGCCCGCAAGGAACTCGCCACCGAGCTGCATTGCCCGCCGGAGCTGATGGGTGACTCGGCGCAGATGAACATCTGGCTGCACAAGCGGGTGCTGGCCGAGATCGCGGTGAACGGTGGCAAGGTGCCGCCGGAGCTGACGGTCTGATCGACGCGAGCAGGGCCCGACCGGACCGGCGCGCATGGACTTCTGGATCTCCACGCCGTATTCGCAGGAGCCCCGGCTCATCCTGGTCCGTTGGCGGGCCTGGGAAGTGCAGGTGCCGAACTACGACGCCCCGACCTGGCACCTGGCGGGCTACCTGGCCGCGGAACACTGCGCGAAGGTGTCGTCCGCCGTCGCCTTCGTGCACCCCGACACCGAGGAAGTGACCACCAAGACCGGGCGCACCTACGCGCTCAGCGGGCCACCCGGCGTCGATGCGGACGTGGCGGCGCTGTGGCAGGCGTGGCAGGGGCAGCACCAGGTCGTGGTGCTGCGGGAAGTGACAAGCGACGTGCTGGACGGGCGCCAGCCCGTCGCGGTGAACTTGATCCGGGCGCCCTCTTAGGCAGCGGCGGAGGAACCCGCACCGCTGCCGACCCGGTTTCAGCGAGCCCGGGTCACCCGCATTGCCCCACGTACCCGCACGCCGTGCAGAAGTCGCAGCCATCCTTGTGGATCATGGTGGCGTTGCCGCACTCCGGGCAGGGCTTGCCGGCCTGGACCTGCAGCGTGCCTGCCGCCGCGGCGAGCTTGGGCGCCGGCGTCTGCAGCAGGCCCATGTCGGTCAGCGGCTGGCCGGCTTCGTCGAGGATGCCCAGCATCGCATAGCGGTGGATGATGAGGCGCGCCACATAGGCCACAGTCGACGGCCAGACCTGCTGGCGGCGTTCGCCGTTCAGCGACGGCACCGGCGCCATGAAGTGGCCCAGCGGCTCGCCGACGTTGAGCAGCTTGCGCAGCTTCATCGCGATCCAGCCGGGGTCCATCACGCGCATGTCCAGCGACAGCAGGCGTGCCAGGCCGTCCAGCGCCTTGGGGTAGTTGCCCGAGAAGCCCATCGCGCAAGGGCGCATGACCGTGCCGCCGTCGGGGGTGGGCAGCAACACCTCCTTCAGCGTCAGCGTGAACTGCTCGTTGGTGGCTGGGTTGTCCACGTCGACCGCCCAGGCCAGCGTGCCGGAGATGCCGGTGCGCGGCTCGTTGCGGCTGAACATCGCGTCGACCACCGGCGTGGGGCCGCCTTCGGCCAGCGCGCCGAGCTGCTCGCAGCGCCAGCGGATGACGGCGGCCGTGGCGGCGACTACGCCCGGGAAGAGGCGCTGCTCGCCGCTGGGCGGCATGGGCATCTCGAAGGCGCGCTCCTCGGCGACAGTCGCGAGCGCGTCGAGCTTCAGGCGCAGCCAGGCGGCGTCGTTGGTGCGCAGGTCGGTCGACAGCGTCTTGGCCAGCGCCGCCAGGCCGCGCGGCTGCTCGGCGCCGTTGACCCACACCTCGAAGGGCAGGTTGCGGCCGAACAGCCCGCCGTCGGGGCCGTCCAGCGGCAGCTCGCCGATGAAGAGGGCGAAGTCGCCATGCGGGTGCTGGATGAGGTAGCTCCAGGCCGGGTTGCCGCCGGGCATCTCGGGACGGCTGGGCCAGCGCAGCGACGCGACCACGGCCTGCGGCAGGCGCTCGACGCGCAGGCGCTGGTTGGCGCCGCCGAGTTCGGCGCCTGAATCTGGACGAAGCGGTTCGGGCTGCTTGACCTCCGGCGTCACGCTCAGCACCGAGCCCAGCACGCTGTTGGGCCGGTAGGTGGCCAGGCCCTTCAGCTTGGTCTGCCAGGCCTGCATGTACAAGTCCTGGAAGTTCTCGTACGGGTAGTCGGCCGGTACGTTGACCGTCTTGCTGATGGACGTGTCGATGTAGGGCGCGACCGCGGCGACCATGGACGCATGGTCGGCCGCGCTCAGCTCCAGCGCGGTGACGAAGGCGTCGCTCAGCGGCGCATCGGCGCCAAACAGATGTCTATACAGGCGCCAGGCATGGTCCTCGACCGCGTACTCCTTGAAGCCGCCGCCCTCGGCCTGGCCCAGGCGCTTCTTGCGCGTGTAGGTCCAGGAGAAGGCCGGCTCGATACCGTTTGACGCGTTGTCGGCGAAGGCCAGGCTGATGGTGCCGGTGGGCGCGATGGACAGCAGGTGCGAGTTGCGCAGGCCTTGCGAACGGATCTTGTCTTTCAGCGCCTGCGGCAGGCGCGACGCGAAGCTGCCGCCGGAGAGGTACAGGTCGGCATTGAAGAGCGGGAAGCTGCCGCGCTCGGCGGCGATGTCGCTGGACGCCGAGTAGGCCGCGTCGCGCATCAGCTCGCTGATGCGGCTGGCCATGTCGCGCGCGGCCTGCGTGTCGTAACGCAGGTTGAGCATGACGAGGGCGTCGCCCAGGCCCGTGAAGCCGAGGCCCACGCGGCGCTTGTTGGCGGCCTCCTGAGCCTGGGCCGGCAACGGCCACGGGGTCACGTCCAGCACGTTGTCCAGCATGCGCGTGGCGACGGCCACGACCTCGGCAAAGCCGGCCTCGTCGAACGCCGGCTTGGCGCTGAACGGATCGCGCACGAAGCGCGTCAGGTCGATGGAGCCGAGGCAGCAGCAGCCGTAGGGCGGCAGTGGTTGCTCGGCGCAGTTGTGGACATAGAGCCCGTTGGCATCGAACGCATGGACATGTTCGACGGTGACGTCGTAGACCGCCTCGACGCCTTCGGGCTCGACGGCTTCGACCGTGGCCGTGAAGCGCTCCCGGTTCAACTCGCGCCGGTAGGCCCCCAGCAACTCCTCGAGGCGCGCCTGCTTGGCACTGTCCTCAAAGCCAACCTGTTCGGCGTAGCGGCGCAGGTTGTCGCCGCTGATGACCAGCTCATGCAACGCACGCCGTTCGTAGTCGCGCTCGCCGCCGCGGCCGTCGGGCATGCGCTGCGGTCCGGCGGGATGCCGGTCACGGTAGATCGCCGATGCGACACCCAACCGCGCCAGCATGCGCTGCACCGCCTGCAACTGGCCGAAATCAGCCTGGGTCAGGCGCACGCTGACGCCCTTGTCTTGCGCACCCTGGACGGAGCCGTCCGCGTCGAACAGCCCGCGCAGCAGGCCGCGATGGAATTCGGCCGACGTGGACTCCATCGAGGGGGTGATGCGCTTGTTGCCCGGCACCGCCCCAAGCGCGCCCGCCAGATCACGCAGGCCAGCGGACGCAAGCCGGAACTCACCACGGCCAGCGACCGGCCGCTGCCAGCCCTGGAAGTCCGCGCGGCTGACGATGGCCTCCCGCATCGCCGTCTCGGCCGCCTGCATGACGCTGTCGACACTGGCGGGCGGGTGACCCACATCGCTGCCCACCACCTTCAGCTCGGGCGCCCAGACGGACAGCACCGCCTTGTCAGCCTTCAGCGTGCCGTCGCCGATCAGCAGGCCCAGCAGATAGCCTTCCGCCTCGCTGCGCGGGCCTTCCCAGCCTTGCAACGCGCGATGGTCGTGCAGCATCAGCTCGTCGCCCGGCTTCACCTCTGCAGCTGGCGTCCATTCGGCCTCGACGAGATAGCGCGTCTTGCGCGTCACGCGACGCACGGGATGGTCACCGGTCAGCCGCAGCGCATGCCCCTCGCGAGTGGTCAGCCTCAGGACCGGCTTCACGCCGGTCGCGAAGAAGCCTTGCGACTCGGTCGCATAGGCCTTGCCATCGACGATGGCGTGGAAGGGCTTGCCGATCAGCTCGCGCACCTGGCGCGGGCCTTCGCTGGTCATCGTCCAGGTGTCGGCCGTCACGCACGGGTTGGTCGCCGCGATCGTTTCGCAGTAATGCAGGTTGTTGTCGGCATTGATGCGGTCCAGGAACAGCACGCCCGGCTCGGCGTGGTCGTAGGTGGAGCGCATGACCTGATCCCACAGCGCACGCGCCTTGACCTTGCGGTAGACCCACTGCCCGTCGCCGCGCTGGTAGGCGCCGGCCTCGATCTGCTCGGCGCTGGGCCGCGCCTTGTGCGCCAGTTCCACCGTGCCGTCGGCCTGCACCGCCTCCATGAAGGCGTCGGTCACGCCGATGGAGATGTTGAAGTTGCGCAGGTCGCCCTGGTCCTTGGCGTGGATGAAGGCCTCGATGTCCGGGTGGTCGCAGCGCAGCACGCCCATCTGCGCGCCGCGGCGGCTGCCGGCGCTCTCGACCGTCTCGCACGACCGGTCGAACACGCGCATGTAGCTGATGGGGCCGGAGGCATGGCTGCGCGTGGAGCCCACCCAGGCGCCGGCCGGGCGGATGCGGCTGAAGTCGTAGCCCACGCCGCCACCGCGGCGCATGGTCTCGGCGGCTTCGGTCAGCGCGGTGTAGATGCCGGGCACGCCGTCCTCGGCCGTGGCGATGGAGTCGCCCACCGGCTGCACGAAGCAGTTGATGAGGGTGGCCGACAGCTCGGTGCCGGCGGCGGACATGATGCGGCCGGCGGGCACGAAGCCGCGCTTCTGCGCATCCAGGAAGGCGGCCGCCCAGCCGGCGCGGTCGGCGGGTTTCTCGGCCTGGGCGAGCGCGCGCGCGACGCGTTCGCGCAGCTCGTCGGGCGTCTGTTCGCCGCCCTTGGCGTATTTCTCGATGAGGACTTCGCTGGAGATGTCCTGTACGGGGAGGTCGGTGGTGGTGCTCACGGCGGTCTCGAATACTGGATAAAAATACAGTCTACGCCTGTGGCGCCAGGCGGCTGCTCGCAAAGGCTGCGAGGTTGCCAGCCACGCCGGCATGCCGCCTTGACGGCACGCAGGCTTTGGCGACTCAGGCGAGCGCTCAGAACGGGTTGATGCTCTTCTCGCGGCGGTAGTGGATGTAGCCGACACTCGCGCCCGCGCGCAGCCCGACGCCCAGGCGGATGGGCGCCAGCGTGATGCCGTTCAACCGCTGGTAGTTGATGCCGGCGCCACCGATGTAGTACAGGCTGCCGTCCACGCCGGGGAAGCGCTGGTAGATGTCCGCAGGCTTGGGCAGCTTGTAGACCAGCGTGAAGACCTTGGACGCGTTGGCGCCCAGGTCGAAACCGATGGACGGGCCGGCCCAGTAGACCTTGGCGCCGCCGCCGCCCTTCATCAGCAGCTCGCCGTCGCCATAGCGCAGGCCGACCGTGATGGCCGCCGAGGCCTCCTCGCCCTTGATGTAGGCGTTGGGCCGGCCCTGTTCCTTGAAAGCCTTCTCGATCACCTTGGCCAGGCCTTCCGTGGTCTGGCCGAAGAAGTCGGTGGCGGCCTTGAGGATGGAATCCTCGTCATAGGTGCCGTCCTTGTCCTCGGCCGCCAGGGCCGGCAGGGCAGAGGCGGCGGCGAGCGCGGCGAGGTGTTGCAGATGCTGGCGGCGGTCGATCATCGGCGGCTCCTGGGGCTTTCCTGGATCGGGCCAGCATAAACAAAGCAGCGTGAAGTTTGGCCGCCCGTTGCCCCTTCACACAACCTAGACTCGGCGCCCATGTCGTCCAACCCCGACCTGCAACGGCTGTCGGCCGCCCTCGAATACGTCGACCTCGCCGCCGGGCTCTACCTCGCGGGCGGGGCCGACCAGGCTGCGCGGCTGCTGGCCGCGGCCGCGGAGCAGCAGCTGGGCGACCTCGTGCGCCTGATCGACGCGCCCAGCGCGACCGTGGACACGCGCGAGCTGCTGGCCCGCATCGCCCGGGCGCACCGGCCGGCCGTCGTCGCGCCGCGCGAGGTCCCCACGCGCGACTGGGACGGCGAGCCGGTGCTGGCCGACGCCACGCGCGACGAGATCGTCGCCTTCCTGCGCGCCGCCTGGTTCATGCTCGAAGCCATGGGCCTGGCCGCGCTGGCGCCCGAGCGGCTGCAACAGGCGGTGGACAACAGCACGGTGTTCGGCAGCGCTGGCGCGCTGGAGCCATTCGTCTAGGATCGCCAGACCCGACCTCGGTCGGCACCGGGAGAGCATCATCAGCACCGAACGCCGCCAATTCGCCCGCGTCGCCTTCGCCGCCGGCGCCGAGCTGGTCACGACGCAGGCGCTGCTGCGCTGCCAAGTCATCGACATCTCGCTCAAGGGCGTGCTGCTGCAACTGCCGGCGGGCGCGGCGCCGCAGGCCGGCATGCCCTGCCTCGTCAAGCTGCCGCTGGGCGAAGACAGCAGCGGCGATCTCGTCATCGCCATGGCCGGCGAGCTGGCGCATGTCGAAGACGGCCGCGCCGGCGTGCTCTGCCGCAGCATCGACATCGAGTCCATCACCCACCTGCGCCGCCTCATCGAGGTCAACCTCGGCGACCCGGCGGCTTCCGAGCGGGAACTCAAGGCGCTGATTGCCGGGGCCAAGCTCGGCTGACCTCGTTTCGTCGCATGCCGGCCGCGCGGCAGGCCGCCGCCCGAAAATGGCGCAGATGGAGGACCTGACGCCGCTGCAAGCCTTTCGCCGCATCTGCAACCTGCGCATGCTGGCGGGCGTCTACTACTTCTGCCTGCTGCACGCCATCTCGCGCTCGCTGACCTGGTGGGACGAGAAGGATGGCGGCTTCGCCGCCGGGCTGTTCGACCTGATCCGATTCAGCCGCCAGTCGCTGCTCACCGGCGTGTCGCTGCTGCTGATGGTGGCCGTGGCCGAGGCACTGCTGGCCGGCCGGCGCTGGAAGCTGCCGGCCGCGCTGGCGGTGCAGGCGTTGGCCGTGGGGCTGGGCGCGGCACTGGGCACCTACCTGCGCTATGCCGCCGCCGTGCTGGACGACCCCAGCATGCAGGCCAAGCCCGGCTGGGTGACCTCCACCATCGGCATCTGGACGCTGCTCGGCGGCATGGCCTACGCGTTGCTGCGCGTCAGCCGCGCCCAGCGGGCCGGCAGCGAGCAGCTCACCCGCCTGTTCCGCGAGCGCGAGGCCCTCAAGACCCAGCAGACCGAGGCCCAGCTGTCGGCGCTGAACGCGCAGATCGAGCCGCACTTCCTGTTCAACACGCTGGCCAACGTCAAGCGCCTGTACGAGACCCAGCCCGAGCGCGGTCGCGACATGCTGGTGGCGCTGATCGCCTACCTGCGCGCCGCCCTGCCCGGCATGCGCCGGCACGAGTCCACGCTGGCCGAGGAGCTGGAGCTGGTGCGCCACTACCTGGCCATCCTGCAGATGCGCATGGGCGAGCGGCTGTCCTTCGACATCAGCGCGCCACCCGAGCTGCTGGCCGCCCGACTGCCCACGCTGGTGCTGCCGACGCTGGTGGAGAACGCCATCAAGCACGGCCTGTCGCCGCTGCCCGAGGGCGGGCGCATCGCCATCCGCGCGGCGCATGCGCAGGACGGTGGCCTGAGCATCGAGGTGGCCGACGACGGCCAGGGCTTCGGCGCCGTCAGCGGGGGCGCGGGCGTGGGCCTGGCCAACACGCGGGCGCGGCTGGCCGCGCGCTTCGGAGACGCGGCCACGTTGGTGCTCGAAGCGAACCAGCCGCGCGGCGTCGTCGCCCGCGTCAACCTGCCGGCGGAGGCGCTCACGTGATCCGCCACGTGTTGCACGCCTGGCGCTCGGTGCGGCCTGCCGAGGTGCTGGCCTTCGTCACGGCGGCCCTGCTGTTCGGCGCCATCGACCTGGCCTCGCTGCTGGAGCTGCGCGTCGGCGACCAGCTGCCCCAGGTGCTGGCCCGGCACCTGCTGGTGCCGCTCGTCAGCTGCATCGTGCTGCTGCTGTGCTGGCTGCCGGCGGCGCGCAGCAGCCCCATCCATCCGGCGCGCCGCCAGCGCCTCGTCGCCGCGACGCTGATCGGCTCCGTGCTGACCATCGCGGTCGTCTACCCGCTCGCCGCCGCGCTGCCCTGGCCATCGCTGTGCGACATCTATGCGGCCACGCATGGCAAGCCCAAATGCATGAACTTCCGGCTCAGCGCCGTCATCGGCGACACGCTGTGGGTCTTCATGCCGGCACTGATGATCGTCGGCGTGCTGGAGTTCCGCGCGGTGCGCCGCCGCCAGGACCAGGCCGCCCAGGACCTGCTGCGTGAGCACAGCCAGCTGCGCCGCCATGCGCTGGGTTCGCGCCTGGCCGCCCTGCAGGCGCAGGTCGACCCGGCGCTGCTGTTCGACGCCCTCGTCGCCGTCGAGCAGGCTTATGGCCGCCAGGACGCGACCGCCAGCGCCCGGCTGGAGCGGCTGATCCGCCACCTGCGCGTGGCGCTGCCGCGGCTGCGCGATGCCGGTGCGACGCTGGGCGGCGAGGCCGAGCTGATCGCCAGCTACCTGGACCTGCTGCGCGACCTCAACGGCACGCCGCCCGCCTTCGACTGCGAGCTCGGCTCGCACGGCGCCACGCAGCTCCCGCCCATGCTGCTGCTGCCGCTGGTGCAGCGCGCGCTGCGCCTGGGCCACCCGCAACATTGCTGGCTGAAGGTGGGCGGCGGCATCACGCTGGGCTTCGACCAGGAAGGCCTGTGCAGCGACGACGCCGACCTCGCGTCGCTGCGCGAGCGCCTGGCCGTGCTGGGCGCGAAACTCGTCTGCAGCAGCGGCGCGGGCCGCACCGAATTCATCCTGGACATTCCCTCATGAGCCTGTTTTCCCCGACCGCCGTGGTGGCGGAGGACGAGGCCGCGTTGCGCGGCGAACTGGTCGAGCAACTCGGCAAGCTCTGGCCGGAGCTGAGCATCGTCGGCGAGGCGGCCGACGGCCTGCAGGCGCTGCGCCTGCTGGACCAGCACCAGCCCGACATCCTGTTCCTGGACATCGAGATGCCCGGCGCCACCGGCATCGACGTCGCCCGCCAGGTCAACGGCCGGGCGCATGTCGTCTTCGTCACCGCCTACGACCAGTACGCCATCGCCGCCTTCGACCAGGGCGCGGTGGACTACCTGCTCAAGCCGCTGGCCGGCGCGCGGCTGTTCACGGCGATCTCGCGGCTGAAGTCGCGCCTGGGCCAGGGCCATCCCCCGGCCCAGCTCGGCGGCGTGCTCGACCAGCTCGGCACGCGCCCCGCGGCCGTGCCGTCGGCCGCGCGCGCGCCGCTGCGCTGGATCAATGCCTCGGTCGGCCAGACGCTGCGCCTCATCACCGTCGACGAGGTCATGTTCTTCCAGAGCGACAACAAGTACACGCGGCTGGCGCTGAAGGACGGCGAGGCGCTGATCCGCAAGCCGCTGAAGGAACTCATCGACGAGCTCGACCCGCAGCAGTTCTGGCAGATCCATCGCTCCACGCTGGTGAATGTGAACGCCATCGCCAGCGTCAGCCGCGACTTCCGCGGCCGCATGCAGATCAAGCTCAAGCACGGCAGCGAGATGCTGCTCGTCGCCGAGAGTTGCGCGCACCTGTTCCGGCAGATGTAGCACCGGATCGGTCATGTTTCGCGCGGGGCGGTGGCCTAGACTGGCTGCGCCCCTCCGATCGGGCAGATGATCGGATCTCATGGACAACAAGGACATTCGGCCCCGGCCGGACCGGCATGGGGTCGGGCTGCCGCCGTCGCGACCGCCCGTGCGGTTCGCGCTCGGCTCGATGCTGGTGTGCGTCGCACTCTGGACGACGGCCGCCGTGGGCCAGCCGGCGTCCGCGCCGGACATGGACACCGTCAAGGCCCGCATCGCCGAGGACGATCGCCGGCGACCCGTCGTGGCGATCCAGCTCGCCCAGCAGGCGCTGGCCCACGCATCGCCCACGCCCGACGAGCGCCGCTGGCTGCGCGCGCAGCTGATCCGCGACCTGGTGCGCATGCGCCGCCACGACGAGGCCCTGGCGCAGGCACTGGCGGGCCGCGACGAGGCTCGCGATCCCAAGGGGCAGTTGCACTTCGACGTGCTGGCGTTGACGGCGCTTGCCGACGCACGGCGCAACGAAGAGCTGCTCAAGCGCTACCAGGGCATTGCGGCGCGGCTGCCGCCAGCGGCCGCGGCCACCAAGGACGCCGATGCGCGCATGGACGCGGCCAACGCGTGGCGGCTGGCCGGCACGGCCCTGCTGCGGCTCGGCCAGTTGCCCGAGAGCAACCTCCTGCTCACCCAGGCGCTGCGCGTGTTCGACGAGCGTCCCGACGCGGTCTACGAAACCTCGCAGACGCTGGCCGCCATGGCGCTGCTGAATGCCAAGCTGGGTCACCCTGACCAGGCGCTGGGCGCCGTGCAACGGGCCATCGACGCGTCGGAGGCCGCCAGCGATCGCTCGAGCCTGCCGGGCTACTACTTGCGCAAGGCCTACGTGCTGGGCCTGCTCGGCCGCCCGGATGACCAGCAAGCGGCGCTGCTGAAGGCCAGGACGCTGGCGCAGGAGGAGTTGAGGCCCTACGAGCTGGCCGTTGCGGCAACGAATCTCGCCGACGTCGCATTGCAGAAGAAGGACTACCAGGCCGCGCTGGCCTACACGGACGAGGCCATTCCGCTGGTCGAGCAGTCCGGCGACCAGGAGTCGCTGTGGGTGGCCTGGGTCAACAAGGGCACCGCGCTGAACCGGCTGGGGCGGCCCGGCGGCATCGACTGGATCCGCAAGGCCATCGCGGCCTTCGCAGCGGCGCCGGGCATGGACAGCAACGTGGCCGAGGTGCATGGCCTGCTCGCCGAGGAACTGGCCTTCAACCACGAGCACGAGCGCGCCTACGAGGCCGCGATGCAGTTCAAGCGCCTCACCGACGGCGTGCGCAAGGCCGCGGACCAGAAGCGCATCGCCGAGGCCAACGCCGCCTATGAAGCCGACAAGCGCCAGCGCCAGATCGAGGCGCTGGAGCAGGAGCAGCGCCACCAGCAGCGCTTTCGCTGGATGCTGGCCCTGGCCGCCGTGGCGGGGCTAGCCGCCGCAGCGGTGGCGGTCGTCAGCCGCTACCACGTCAAGAAGGCCTATGGAGCCATGCGCGACATGGCCTTCTCCGACCCGCTCACCGGCCTGCGCAACCGCCGCCACCTCGTGGCCACGATCGCCACCGACCTCGCGCAGGCGCAGCGCCTGCATGCCGGCACGCGCGGCGATGCGGCCCCGACCAACGCCGACCTGGTCTTCATGATGATCGACGTCGACCACTTCAAGGCGGTCAACGACCAACACGGCCATGCCGCCGGCGACGCCGTGCTGAAGCAGTGCGCGGCCGTGCTGCAGCGCCAACTGCGCGGGTCGGACACGCTGGTGCGGTGGGGCGGCGAGGAGTTCCTCGTGCTGGCCCGCCAGACCAACCCGGGCGAGGTGCATGTGCTGGCGGAGCGGCTGCGGGCCAGCATCGCGGCGCATGACTTCGTCCTTGACGACGGCCAGTTGCTGCGCAAGACCTGCTCCATCGGCTACGCCTGCCATCCGCTGGCGCCGGATGCCGACGGCGCTGCGCCGGCCGACTGGAACGACACCGTGGACCTGGCCGACCAATGCCTGTATCTCGCCAAGGCGAATGGCCGCGACCTCTGGGTGGGCATCGCCGAGCGCGACGCGCGGCGCGCCCGCGAACACCCGGGCACCCACGAGCTGCGCGCCGGCCTGGACCTCGGCCTGTGGACGCTGCGCTGGCGGGACGGGCGCAACCTCGCATGGCCAGCGCCGGCGCAACTGCCGCGCTGACCCCTGGGCGTGCATGATCCGCCCATGCCCTCCCCTCATCTGCTCCGCAGCGCCGGCCGCCTCGCCGTCGATGCCACCACCGGCGTCACCGACCTCGTCGAGGCGATGCATGCCGAGATCGCGCGGCTGCCGCTGACGGCCTCGCGCGAGCGCACGTCCGGCATCACCGGCCTCGTCTACCGCAGCGTGCGTGGCGTGACGCGGCTCGTCGGCGGCGGGCTCGACATCGCGCTCGGCGCGCTGACGCCGCTGCTCGGCGCGGCGGCGCCCGAGCGCGCGAACGCCGCGCTGGCCGCGCTCAACGGCGTGCTCGGCGACTATCTGGAAGCGACCACTAACCCGCTGGCCACGCGCATGAGCCTGCAGCCCCTGGTGGACGGCGCGACCGGCCCGCCACTCGTGCTGCTGCACGGCCTGTGCATGAACGAGGCGCAATGGCGGCGCGACGGCGCGGACTTCCCGGCGGCGCTCGCGGCGCTGGGCTACCAGCCGCTGGGCCTGCGCTACAACAGCGGCCGCGCGATCTGGCGCAACGGTGCCGAGCTGGCCGAGCTGCTGGACGGCGTGCCCGGCCCGCTGACGCTGCTGGGGCACAGCATGGGCGGCCTGGTCGCGCGCAGTGCCATCGCGCAGGCCGGGCGCCGGCGCTGGCCCAAACGGCTGGAACGGTTGATCACGCTGGGCACACCCCACCTCGGCGCGCCGCTGGAGCGCGGCGGCCAGCAGGTGCAGCGGCTGCTCGCCGCCAGCGCCTACTCGCGGCCGCTGGCCGCGCTGGCCGCGCGGCGCAGCGCCGGCATCCGCGACCTGCGCCACGGCAGCCTGCTCGAAGCCGACGACGGCGCGGCCAGCCGCATCCCGCTGCCCGCGGGCGTGGCCAGCTATGCCGTGGCGGCCACGACGGCCAGGAAGCCCAGCGGCCCGCCGGCACGCTGGCTGGGCGACGGCCTGGTGCCGGTGGCCAGCGCCCTCGGCCAGCACCGCGAGGCCGCGCGGCGCCTGGCCTTCACGGATACCGCCGTCTTCACCGGCCTCGGCCATCTCGCGTTGCAGACCGATGCGGCCGTGCTGCGGCAGCTGCAGGACTGGCTGGCGCGAGCTTGACCGGCATCAAGCGCCGGCCTGCCGCCCGGCGCCACCATGGCAGGTCTCCAAGGAGCCGCCATGCCCGAACGCATCGCCCTCATCCAGGCCCACCCCGACCCCGCCGGCGGCCATCTCTGCCATGCGCTGGCCCGGGCCTATGCGGACGGCGCGCTGCGCGCCGGCCGTGAGGTGCGCGTCATCGACGTCGCCCAGCTCGACTTCCCGCTGCTGCGCTCGCAGAAGGACTGGCTGGAGGGCGAAGTGCCGGCGTCGCTCCGGCCCGCCCAGGAGACGCTGCGCTGGGCCCAGCACCTGGTGTTCTTCTTCCCGCTGTGGCTGGGCGACATGCCGGCGCTGCTGAAGGGCTTCCTGGAGCAGATCGCGCGGCGCGGCTTCGCCTTCGAGCCGGTCGAGGGCAACCCGCTGGGCCGCAAGCTGCTGACCGGCCGCTCGGCGCGCGTCATCGTCACGATGGGCATGCCGGCCCAGGTCTACCGCTGGTACTTCCGCGCGCACAGCGTCAAGTCCCTGGAGCGCAACATCCTCGGCTTCGTCGGCATCGGGCCCATCCACGAGACGTTGATCGGCGGCGTCGACGGCCTCGGCGAGGCGGGCGTGCGGCGCTGGCTGGACGAGATGGCCGAGCGGGGCGCCGCCGGCGGCTGACCCCCGTCGCCTGCGCGACGGGCGCGCCCCGCACCGCGACGCTAAGCTGGCCGTTTCCCCAAGAAGCGCCAGGAGACCGCCATGCCCGTCGAATCCCACTACCGCATCTGCCCGCTGTGCGAGGCCTGCTGCGGCCTGGAGGTCAAGACCGAGGGCGCCAAGGTCGTCGGCATCCGCGGCGCGGACAACGACGTCTTCAGCCGCGGCTACCTGTGCCCCAAGGGCGTGTCGCTGAAGGACTTGCATGAGGACCCGGACCGCCTGCGCACGCCGCTGATCAAGCGCGACGGCCGCTTCGTGCCGGCGAGCTGGGACGAAGCCTTTGCCGAGATCGAGCGCCGCCTGCTGCCGGTCTGGCGCGAACAGGGGCCGGACGCGGTGGCGCTGACCATCGGCAACCCGGCCGCGCACAAGGTCAACCTGCTGGCCTACACGCCGCGCCTGGTGCGGGCGCTGGGCAGCCGCAACGTCTTCAGCGCCTCGACGCTGGACCAGATGCCCAAGCAGCTCAGCGCCGGGCTGATGTTCGGCCACTGGCTGTCCATCCCGCTGCCGGACATCGAGCGCTGCGACTACCTGCTGATGCTGGGCGCCAACCCCATGGTCAGCAACGGCAGCCTGTGGACGGTGCCCGACTACCGCGGCAAGGCCAAGGCCATGCGCGCGCGCGGCGGGCGCATCGTCGTCGTCGACCCGCGCCGCAGCGAAACGGCCGCCGTGGCCGACGAGCATTTGCCCATCCGCCCCGGCGGCGACGCGCTGCTGCTGCTGGGCATCGCGCACACGCTGTTCGACGAAGGCCTGGTCAAGCTGGGTCGCCTGGCCGAGCATGTCAACGGGCTGGACGAGGCGCGCGCCGCCGTGGCGCCGTTCGCGCCCGAGGTCACTGCCGCCGGCTGCGGCATCCCGGCCGACGCGCAGCGCCGCATCGCCCGCGAGCTGGCCGCCGCGCCGCGCGCCGCGGTCTACGGCCGCATCGGCACCTGCACGACGCGCTTCGGCACGGTGAACTCCTGGCTGGTGGACCTGCTCAACGTGCTGACCGGCAACCTCGACCGCGAGGGCGGCGCGATGTTCGCAAAGGCCGCGGCGTTCGCGGCCAACACGCAGGGCAGGCCCGGCAGCGGCAAGGGCATCACCACCGGCCGCCGCAAGAGCCGCGTCTCCGGCGCGCCCGAGGTCTTCGGCGAGCTGCCGATCACGGTGATGGCCGAGGAGATGGAGACCGCTGGCGAAGGGCAGATCAAGGCGCTGATCACGGTGGCCAGCAACCCGGTGCTGTCCGCGCCCGGCGGGCCGCGCATCGCCCAGGCGCTCGAAGGGCTGGACTTCATGCTCAGCCTGGACATCTACATCAACGAGACCAGCCGCCATGCCGACGTCATCCTGCCCGGGCTGTCGCCGCTGGAGGACCTGCACTTCGACGTCGCCTTCCCGCAGCTCAGCCACCGCAACCATGCGCGCTTCTCGGGGCCCGTGTTCGACGCGCCGGCCGGCACGCCGCAGGAGTGGCAGACCATCCTGCGCCTGTGCGCGTTGCTGGAAGGGCGCGGGCTCAACGTCGACGTGCAGCAGCTCGACGACGAGGCGATCGAGTCCGACGTGAAGCGCTTCGCCGGCGACAACGCGCCCGCCGTGCTGGCCGCGCTGCGGCCGTGGCGCGGCCCCGAGCGCCTCATCGACCTGCAGCTGCGCGTCGGGCCCTATGGCGACCAGTTCGGCCGCAAGCCCGACGGCCTCAACCTGGCCAAGGTCAAGGCGGCCAGCACCGTAGAGGCCGGCGGCATCGACCTGGGCGCGTTGACCGCCCGCATCCCCGAGGTGCTGCGCACGCCCAGCGGCAAGATCGAGCTGGCGCCGCCGTCCATCGTGGCCGACCTGGCGGCCATCCAGGTGGAGGCCGCGCCCGCCTTCAGCCTCATCGGCCGGCGCGACGTGCGCTCGGGCAACAGCTGGATGCACAACCTGCCCCTGCTCGCCAAGGGGCCGGAGCGCTGCACGCTGCTGGTGAACCCCGGCGACGCCGAACGCCTCGGTCTGGCGGAGTTCGCGCGGGTGCGCAGTGCCGCGGGCGAGCTGGTGGCGCGCGTCGAGCGCAGCGCCGACATGAGCGCCGGCGTCGTCAGCCTGCCGCATGGCTGGGGCCACGACCTGGACGGCGTGCAACTGGGCGTCGCCCGCGAGCGGCCCGGCGTCAACATGAACGCGCTGCTGGACGATGCGGCGCGCGACCCGCTGAGCGGCAATGCGGTGCTCAGCGGCGTGGCGGTGCAGATCACTGCGGCTTGAACAGGCCCTGGAAAGGCCGCGACACCGGCAGCGTGTCCGCCGAGCCGCGCAGGCGCAGCAGCATGCCGCCGTCGTCGTCCCGCACGGCGGTAGCGATCTGCGCAGCGGCCACCACGACGGAGCGATGCACCTGCTGAAAGCGCGCGGGGTCCAGCTGCGCCAGCAGGTCCTTCAGCGGCGTGCGCAGCAGGGCGTCGCGCTGCTGACCGGCCTCGACGTAGACGACACGCGTATAGCGGCTGTCGGACTCGAAGTAGAGGACGTCGGCCATGCGGATCAGCCTCACCTCCTTGCCTACGCCGGCCTGCAGCGTGTCGGGCCAGGCGGGGCGGCGCTGCCCGTCGCCGAGCCGGGCCAGCAGGCGCTGCAGCGCGTCGCCGTCCACGGCCGGGCGCTGCAGGCGCTCGCGCAGCCGCGTCACCGCCTGGGCCAGGCGCTGCGCGTCCAGCGGCTTGACGAGGTAGTCCACCGCGCCGGCATCGAAGGCCTGCAGCGCGTGGTCGCCATAGGCGGTGACGAACACGACCGGGCAGCGGCCGGCGATGCGCCGCGCCACGTCGATGCCGGAGAGGCCCGGCATGCGGATGTCCAGGAAGCAGGCATCAGGCTCGTGGGCCAGCCACTGGTCCCAGGCGTCGGCGCCGTGCTCGGCCTGCGCGACGATGCGCGCCGCGGGCCAGGCCTGGGCCAGAACCTCGGCCAGTTGCTCGCGGGGCGCGGGTTCGTCGTCGGCGATCAGCAGTCGGGTCATGGCGTGATGGTGATTTCGGCGCGCGTGCCGCCCTCGTCACGGCGCCGCAGCGTGAAGTGGGCATGCGGTCCGAAATGGTGCCGCAGACGCTGGCGCAGGTTGGCCAGGCCCACATCGTCCTCCGCGCCGTCGGCCAGGCCCAGACCGTCGTCGTCCACGCGCAGCCACCAGCGGCCGTCGGCCTCGCGCGCGCCGGTCACCCAGAGGCGGCCGCCGCCGATCTTGGGTTCCAGCCCGTGCTCGACGGCGTTCTCCACCAGTGTCAACAGCAGGCCCGGTGGCAGCGGCTCGGGCGCCAGGTCCGGCGCAATGTCGACCTCCCCCTGCGCCCGCCCTTCCAACCGGGCGTCCAGGATGGCCAGGTAGTGGCGCACCGCCTTCACTTCGTCGGCCAGCGGTACGGTCGCGCGGCCCAGCATCTCGGTGCTGCGCCGCAGGAAGCCGGACAGCTCGCGCAGCAGCGGGCCGGCGCGCTCGTCGCGGCGGTCCACCCAGTGTTGCAGCGTGGCCAGCGTGTTGAAGACGAAGTGCGGGTGCACCTGCGCCTGCAGCAGCCGCAGGTCGGCCTCGGCGGCGGCGCGGGCGGCAGCGTCGCGCTCGGCCACCAGTTGCAGGCGGGCGAGTTGACGTTGGCGAGCCCCATGGCCAACGCGCCCGACGAAGCCCATCACCAGCACCATCCCGATGAAGAAGGGCATCGTCGACATGAACACCGCCAGCAGGGCGCCCGGTTCGCGCGCGAGCTCGACGCCACCGAGTAGTCCTCCATGAGTCAGCAGGGTCGCCAGTGCGCCCACCGCCGCCCCCACCACGCAGCTGGTGACGGTGCCGCGCCAGGTCTGCTTCTGCGGCGTCAGCCAGACACCCAGCAGCGCAAAGGTCACAGCCACCCAGGCCAGGGCCGCGATGCCGAACGCCGCACCCCAGCCCGCGCCACGGCCGTGCAGCCATGCCGCCGCGCCGACCAGCACCAGCCACCAACCCGCCCAGGCTCCGAGGCCGCGGCGCGAATAGAGGTAGATGTCGGCGAGCTCGACACGCTCGCGCAGCAGCGGGTCATCGCGCCCGAAGCGTTCGTAGTACGGCAGGGCCCAACGGTAGTAGCGCTGCTGCAAGGCATTGCCATGGGCGAGGGGGTTGGATGTGTCCATGACCGGCACTCTAGGTCGCAGGGATCGCAGCGCGCGCGCCCAGCGGGCGAATCGCTGGAGGCGCCGCACGAAACGCGGCAAGCGGCGCATGAGCCCCGCCCAAAGGCGGAAGTCACAGCGGTGTGAATCGGTAACAGTCGGCGCCGGCTTTCCGAGAAAAACTCGACAACCGCCAGCGCCCGGGCTGCCTAAACTCGCTTCCAAGCGGACGCATCCCCCCGTGCGTCCGGCTGCGGGAGACCCGATGAGTGCAGAAGACACCGAACCGCCCGTCGTCCTTTTCGTGGACGACGAGCCCTCCATCCTGAGTTCGCTGCGGCGGCTTTTTCGCCCGCAGGGCTACCGCGTGTTGCTCGCGGACAGCGGCAAGGCGGCGCTGGCCATGCTGGAGACGGAGCCGGTCGACCTGGTCGTCTCGGACATGCGCATGCCGGAAATGGACGGTGCGGCGCTGCTGGAGAAGGTGCGCGAGCGCTGGCCCACGGTCGGCCGCGTGCTGTTGACGGGTTATGCCGACATCGGCTCGACCGTCGCGGCCATCAACCGCGGCCAGATCCACCGCTACATCGCCAAGCCCTGGGACGACCGCGAGCTGCTGATGTGCGTGCACGACGGCCTGGAGCGCCGCCGGCTGGAGAAGGAAAACCGCGCGCTGCTGGAGCTCACGCGCACGCAGAACGAGGAGCTGCAGTCGCTCAACACCGACCTGGCCGCGCGCGTGAAGGCGCGCACCAGCGAGCTGGAGCAGGTCAACGCGATGCTGGAGACCTCGTTCTCGCAACTGCAGGAGAACTTCCTGCTCTCCATCAACGTGTTCTCCGGTCTCATCGAGCTGCGCGGCGGCGGCCTGGCCGGCTATTCGCGCCAGGTGGCCGACCTGGCCAAGCGCACCGCGCGCCGCCTCAACGTCGGCCCGGCGATGGAGGAGGACATCTACGTCGCCGGCCTGCTGCACGAGGTCGGCAAGATCGGCTTCCCCGACGCCATGCTGCGCAAGCCGCTGTCGGCCATGGCCAGCGACGAGCTGGCGCTGTACCGCCGCCACACGCTCAACGGCGAGGCCGCGCTGCTGCCGCTGGGCCGGCTGCAGCGCGTCGCGCGGCTGGTGCGTTCGCACCATGAGCGCATCGACGGCAAGGGCTTCCCCGACGCACTGAGCGGCGAGGAGGTACCGCTGGGCGCGCAGATCCTCAGCGTGGCGAGCGACTACTACGCGGCGCAGTCGGGCCGCATGTCGCTCAAGCGCTATTCGGCGGCGGAGGCGCATTCGCTGATCCTCGGTGGCGCGGGCTCGCGCTACGAGCGCAGCGTCGTCGAGGCCTTCGAGCTGGCGCTGCAGGACGAGCCCATCGACAAGCCGCTGGACCGCGAACTGGCGGCCCATGAAGTCATGCCCGGCATGGTGCTGTCGCGCGACCTGCTGTCGCCGCAGGGCACGCTGTTGCTGGCCGCCGGCTACGTGTTCGACGCCCGCGTCGTGCGGCAATTGCGCGAGTTCTCCGGCCGCGAGGGCGTGAAGCTCAATATCTTCGTGAAGCTGCCGGAAGGGGGCTCGAAATGAGCGAACGCATCCTGCTCGTCGATGACGAGCCCTCCATCCTCAGTGCGCTGCAGCGACTGCTGCGCAACGGGCTGAAGAACGCCGCCGGCGAGCGCTATACCGTGGAGAGCTTCACCGACGCGGCGTCCGCGCTGCAGCGCGCGCAGGAGTGCAGCTTCGCGCTGGCCATTTCCGACCAACGCATGCCGGGCATGACGGGCGTGGAGTTCCTGAGCCTGCTGCGCGTCATGCAGCCCGATTGCGGCCGCATCGTGCTGTCGGGCTATGCCGACCTGAACGCACTGGTGGCGGCCATCAACGAGGCCGAGATCGCGCGCTTCATCTCCAAGCCCTGGGCCGACTTCGACCTGCTCAGCGCCGTGCGCCAGGTGCTGCACATCCGCGAGCTGACGATGGAGAACGAGCGCCTGGCCGACCAGGTGCGCCAGCAGATGGGCGTGCTCAGCGCGCAGGAGGCGGAGCTGCGCCGCCTGGAGCGCCTGGAGCCCGGCATCACCCACGTCAAGTGGGGCAGCGACGGCTCCTTCATCCTCGAGGACCCGGGCGAGGTGAACCTGTGAGCGCGGCCGCCATCACGGACGACTTCCGCCTGGCGCTGCATGCGGTCAGCGCGCCGACGCTGGTGCACGATGCCGAGCACATCCTGATGGCCAACACGGCCATGCAGCGGCTGCTGGGCTACGACCTGCCGGCGCTGCAGGAAATGGCGCCACACGGCTGGGCGGCGGCCGAGTTCAGCGAAGAACTCCAGCGCTACAGCCTGCGCTGCCTGGCCGAGCAAGGCGAGATGCCGGCCATCGAGATCGAGGCCGAGACCGGCAGCGGCTCGCGGCGCGTGCTGGAAGTGAAGGCCCAGCACGTCATGCTGGGCGGCCAGCCCTGCGCGGTGCTGACGGCGCAGGACCTCAGCGACATCCGCCACGTGCAGACCAGCCTGCTGGATGTCGGCCGCGTGCTCTACCAGATCCTGGAGAACAACCCGGTGCCCACGCTGGTGATCGACAAGTCGCACCGGGTGACGCACTGGAACGCGTCGTGCGCGCAGCTCACCGGTCGCGACGCCTCCGACATGATGGGGCGCGACGACACCTGGCGCGCCTTCTACACCGAGGCCAGGCCGCTGCTGGCCGACCTGATCGTCGACCGCTCCGTCGAGCAGCACAAGGAGCGCCTGTACGGCGGCCAGTGCCATGCGTCGCCGAACATCGCCGACGCCTACGAGGTGGAGGGCTTCTTCCCGGCCTTCGGCAACGGCGGGCGCTGGCTGTACTTCACGGCCGCGCCGCTGGTCGACAGCCAGGGCGAGATCGTGGGCGCCATCGAGACGCTGCAGGACATCACCCGCCGCAAGCAGGCCGAGGACGAGCTGCGCCGCCACCGCAACGAGCTCGAGAACATGATCGCCGACCGCACGGCGGAGCTGCTCAGCACGCACCACGAGCTGGAGGCTTTCCTCGAGAACGCGTCGGTGGGCATCATCGCGACCGCGCACCGGCGCGTTCAGCGCGGCAACAAGAAGTTCGTCGAGATGTTCGAGCTCGGCGACGTCTCGCCGCATGGCCTGCCGACGCGCACCTTCTTCAAGAGCGACGAGGACTACGACCTGCTCAGCACGATGGCCGCCGACGTGCTGTCTCAAGGCGGCTCGCTGCTGCACGAAATGGAAGTGCGCACGCTGGCCGGCAACCTGCTGTGGGTGCAGATCATTGCCTACGTCGCCAACCCGGCCGAGCCGACGGCCGGCACCTGGTGGCTGCTGCAGGACCGCACCGAGGTGCGCCGCGTGCAGAGCGAGCTGGAGCTGAACTACGAACGCATCAAGCAGACCAACAGCCGGCTGGAGGAGGCGCAGAACCAGCTGCTGCAGTCCGAAAAGATGGCCTCCATCGGCCAACTGGCCGCGGGCGTCGCGCACGAGATCAACAACCCCATCGGCTTCGTCAGCTCCAACCTGGGCTCGCTGCGCGGCTATGTCGAGCCGATCTTCGGCCTGCTGGCGCTGCTCAAGGATGTGCCGCGCGACGACCTGCCGGCCGGGCTGCGCGACGAACTGGTGCGACTGGACAAGGCGGTGGACCTGGACTTCGTGCAGGAAGACCTGCCGCAGCTGCTCGACGAAAGCGAGGACGGGCTGCTGCGGGTCAAGAAGATCGTGCAGGACCTGAAGGACTTCTCGCGCGTCGACCATGCCGACTGGCAGGATGCCGACATCAATGCCGGCCTGGACTCGACGCTCAACGTCGTCATGAACGAGGTCAAGTACAAGGCCGAGGTGCGCAAGGACTATGCGCTGCTGCCGCCGGTGCGCTGCATCGCGGCGCAGCTCAACCAGGTCTTCATGAACCTGATCGTCAATGCCGCGCATGCCATCCCCGAGCGCGGCATGATCACGCTGGCCACGCGCGCCGAGAACGACTGGGTCTGCGTCGAGATCACGGACACCGGCTGCGGCATGAGCGACGAGGTCAAGCGGCGCATCTTCGAGCCCTTCTACACGACCAAGCCGGTCGGCCAGGGCACGGGGCTGGGCTTGTCGCTGTCCTTCTCCATCGTGCAGAAGCACGGCGGGCGCATCGAGGTGGAATCCGAGCCCGGCGTGGGCACGCGCTTCAAGGTCTGGATCCCGATTCAGCCGCCGCACGGCTGAACCGACCCCTCATGAGGCAGGCCGGCCCCGCAGCCGGCCTGACCCAACGGCTCAACGCACGCGGTCGGTTTCCAGCGCGATGCGATCGACGGTGCCGTCGCCGTTGCGGTACAGGCGCACGCGGCGCAGGCCGTCGGGGCTGACGAGCAGCTCGGCGTTCTCGGCGCGCCAGGCTTCCAGCGGGTTCTCGTCCAGGCTCACGCCCAGGCGGCGCACGCCGACATGCACCTTCAGCGTACGGCCGTCGTCCAGCAGGTATTCGCCTTGCGCGGCGCGCAGCTGCAGGCGCTCGGCCGCCGCGGGCACGGTGGGTTCCTGGGCACTCGCGGGCGCCGTCAGCGTCATCGTTGCGAGCAGAGCGGCCGACAGGGTGAGCGGGCTCAGGTGGGTCCAGGTCTTCATGGTGAGGTACTCCTTAGGTTCCCCGAGGCCAGTCGCCTCGGCAGAACTCTTAGTGCAAACCCCATGCCAGGTTGAAACACCTTGAATTTCCGCAAAACCTGACCGCCCTGCGCCACGACGGCGCCGGATTGCGCCGGTTTAGGGAGTCATGCCTCGCGATGGCGCCGCCGGGCCGCGGCGGCCCCCACCAGGGCAACAAGGGCCAGGCCGGCGGATTCGGGCTCCGGCAGGTTGTTGACGACGACGTTGTCCAGCGACACGTAGCCGAAGCCGCGCCCACCGGTGATGCTGACGCTCAGCACGTCCTCGCCGATGACGACGGTCGTGTAGCTGCGATCCAGCAATGCCTGCTGGCTGCCGCTCCCGCCGGCCGCCAACACATAGGACACGGTCACGAGGCTGCCGACATCCACGTCCGGCACGTACCAGCTCTGGCCCAGGTCGAGCCGGTCGAGGTAGAAGGCGCCGCCGCCGACGGCGGAGATGGCCAGCGGGTCCTGGCTGTACAGCAGCGAGGGCGTGCCGTTGTACGCGCCGGGCAGCGGGTCGCCGTTGAGGGCCTGCGGCGGCCGGTCGTCGACGCCCATGCAATTCGTGCAGGTCACCGCGAAGTTGAAGCCGTCCGCCTGGATGAGGCTCATCGAATAGTCGTAGCGCGGCATGTAGCCGTCGAACGTGACGATGGCCGCCGTGGCGGGGGCCATGGCGGTGGCGAGCAGCAGGGCGGCGAGGGTTCTCATGGGGTCTCCAACGTTGTTCTAGTTGCAACGGTGGATGCTGCCAGCGCCCGGTGACAGTGCCTGCCGCGGCCCCCCGTATTTGCGGGGCTGCGGTTCATGGGGTCGGTGGATGAACTCAGCGACCGGCGATCAGCGTGGCGACCTCGGCGGCCGAGCGCACGCCCAGTTTGGCGAAGACGCGCGCGCGATGGACCTCGACGGTACGGACGGACACGTGCAGTTCGTCGGCAATGATCTTGTTGAGCTTGCCGGCGGCCACGCGCGTCATCACCTCGCGCTCGCGGTCGGTCAGGCTGGCCAGGCGCGCGGCGCGCTCGGCCGCCTGGGCGCCCTCGGCCTGCATGGCAGCGTCTACGGCCAGCGCCTGCGCGATGCGGTCGGCCAGCGCGTTGTCGCTGTAGGGCTTCTCGAGGAAATCGAAGGCGCCTTTCTTCAGCGCCTCGACGACCATCGGGATGTCGCCATGGCCGGTCAGGAACAGCACCGGGTTCTTCAGCCGCCGCGCCAGCAGCTCGTCGTGCAGCCGCGTGCCGCTCATGGGCTCCATGCGCACATCGAGCAGGAACACGCCGCGGGGCGGGCCGCTGCGCGGGCCCTCCACGTCCAGCATGTCCAGCAGCGCCGGGCCGCTGGCGAAGGCGCGCACGTCCAGCCCGCGCGAGCGCATCAGGAAGGCGAGCGCGTCGCGCACGCCAGGGTCGTCGTCGACGAGGTGGACGGTGCCCATCCGTGGTTCAGCCATGCACGCTCTCCCGGCTCAAAGGAAGACTGAAAGAGAACAGCGCCCCGCCGCTGGCCGTGTCGCTGGCGTCGAGGATGCCCTGGTGGGCCTCGACGATGGAGCGGCAGATGGCCAGCCCCATTCCCATGCCCTCGGCCTTGGTGGAATAGAACGGCGCGCAGAGCTGCTCGATGCGCCGGCCCTGCAGGCCGGGGCCGTTGTCGCTGACGTCGATGCGCACGAAGTCGCCGGCGAGGCGGCTGCCGACGGCGATGCGCCGGCCGCCCTCGCGTGCCAGCAGCGCGTCCGCGGCATTGCGCACCAGGTTGATGACGACCTGCTCGATCAGCACGGCGTCGGCCAGCACCGGCGGCACCTGCGGCGACAGCGCCAACTCCAGCGCGATGCCGCGGCGTTGCAGGTCGCGCTTGAGCAGGTCCAGCGCGGCGCTGATGACCTCGTTGAGGTCGCAGGGCTCGTGGCGCGGCTCGCGGCGGGTCAGGAACTCGCGGATGCGCGCGACGATGCGGCCGGCATGCGCCGCCTGCTGGCCCAGGCGCTGCAGTGCGCCGAGCACGAGCTCGTCCTGCACGCCCAGCTTGGCCAGCGAGTTGGTCACGCCGGCGCCGTAGCTGGCGATGGCCGTCAGCGGCTGGTTCAGCTCGTGCGCCAGCGTGGACGCGACCTCGCCCAGCATGGTCAGCCGCGCGTTGTGGGCCAGCGTCTCGACCTGGCGGCGCTCGCGCTCCTCCAGCTGCTTGCGCTCGGTGATGTCGATGATGCTGCCCATCCAGCCGATCTGGCGGCCGCCGGCATCCACCAGCGGCGACTCGAAGACCATCACATCCAGCAGGCGGCCGGAGCTGTGCCGCCAGCGCGCCTCGAAGCCCTCGCGCGGCGCGTGGCCGGCAAGGTTGCGGCGGTTGCGCTCGGTCAGCTCGTCGAGCGCGTCGGGCGGCCAGTAGGGCATGGGCGGCAGCAGGCCGACCAGCTGCTCCGCGGCCAGCCCGACCATGTCGCAGAAGGTGCGGTTCACGTAGAGCAGCCGGCCATCGAAATCGCGCGCGCGCAGCGCGACGAGGGCCGAGTCCTCCATCGCGCGCCGCCAGGCGGCCTCGGTGCGGCCGGTCACCTCGGCGCGCTGCACCTGGCGCATCTGGCGGCGCAGCAGCCAGCTCGCCACGGCGATCAGCGGCAGGAAGCCCGCCACCAGCACCAGCGCCAGCGGCCGCACGCCATCGGGCACCGGCTCGCGCAACGTCAGCTCCAGCGCCGCGTCGGCCAGCGTCGCCTCGGTCAGCGGGCTGGCGCGCAGCGGGCCCGGCAGCGCGATGCGGTAGCTGGGCCGCGGCCCCTGGGCGGCCCGCAGTGGCGAGTCGGTGCTGGAGGCGATGACCTGGTCGGCGCTGTCGACCAGCTGCACGTCGTACTTGCGCGCCAGCCACCAGGGCACGCCGCGCTTGAGCAGCAGCGCCGGGGCATAGCGCACGACGAGCACGCCATCGGGCGCGACCCGCGCGGTCAGGTGCAGCGACAGCCCGTCCTCATAGCGGTTGGCGCCGGCCTGCTCGGGCACCTCGGCCAGCACGCGGTTGCGCGCGTCCAGCCAGGTGACGGACAGCCACAGCCGGCGCAGCCCCGCGTTGACCTCCGGATGGGCCGCCAACACCGCCGAGCTGGGCGTCTGGCCGGCCAGGCCTGCGGCGAGCTGGCGCAGGTAGGTCTGCTCATCGTCGATGCGCGCACGCAGCTGCACCTCGGCGCTGAGCGCGTCGGAGATCAGCGTCTGGCGCTGCAGCTCCTGCTCCTCTACGCCGTTGGCCCGCACCCAGGCCAGCACGCCGCCCACGAAGATCAGCGACAGCACCAGCGGTGCCAGCCACAGGCTTCGGGAAAGGATTTCGCGCGGCTTCATGAGGGCAGTCTATGGATTGGCGGGCCGGGGCCGCCTGTGGAATACCACAAGCCGCCGGGCGCAACCGCCGCTCAATCCGTACCGGCCCGTGGTGCGACCCGCAACGGCACCGCCACGATCGCCGGCGCACGCGGCGGCGGGGCGCGGCTGTCGTCGATGCGGCCGGCGGGCAACCAGTAGCCGACGTAGGAGTTGGCCAGCACATGCAGCGCGCCATCGACGACGACGCCGGTGGTCGGCTCCGCGAAGTCCGGGTGGTGGTGCGACTGCAGCACCGTGGCCGCGACGATGCGCGTGCCGCCGTCGGCCAGCGCGAGCCGCAGCACGCGGCCGGGGTTGACGGTGTTCTGCACGCCGACGAGATCGCCGTCGGCCCAGTACAGCCCGTCGATGCCGCCGCTGACCACGTCGTCAGGCTGCGGCAGACGGGTGGGCTCGCCGCCCGGCAGGCTCACGCGCAGGATGCCGGTGCTTGCGGTGACGTAGGCGGCGCTGCCGTCGGGCGCGACGGCGACGCCGTTGGCGCCACGGAAGGCACCGTCGGCATCGACGCGCCGCGCACTGCCGTCGCCGCCCACCCGCCACAGGTTGCCGGCCATCGAATCGGTGACGAGCAGGCTGCCGTCGGGCGCGAACGCGAGGTCGTTCAGCTGGCGCGCCTCCGGCACGGCCACGCGCAGCAGCCGCCGGCTGTCGGCGAGCGACCAGCACACCACCGCATTGCGGCGCTGCGCCTGCGCGCTGTCCTCGAAGCCGTTGGTGCTGACGGCGCAGAGCCGGTCGCGCTTGGCGTCGACGGCCAGCCCGAGCACTGCGTCCAGCGCGTCGGCCGCGGTCGACAGCGGGCGCGTTCGGCCTTGGCCGTCCACCGCCAGCACGCGCCGCTCGGCGATGCTGCCGAGGTAGTGGGTGCGGCGCCTGGCGTCGTAGGCGATGCCTTCAGGAATCAGGCGCGCGCTGCCCGCCGGCAGGCGCAGCACCACCGGCGCGTCGGGCGTGCGGGGCGTCTCTGCCAGCAACTGCGCTTGCACCTCGCGAAAGCCCGGCTCGTCCTGCAGCGTGTCGAAGCCCATGTCGGCCAGCGGCACCAGGCCCAGCCGGCGGCCCAGCAGCCGGCGCAGCGTGGCGACGGCACCGGCACGGTCGCCGGCCTGCGCCTGCGTCATCGCTTCGTAATGGACCAGCAGGCCGTCGCCGGGGCGCTGCTGCTGCAGCGCGCGGATGCGGGCCAGCTGCGCCTCAGCCTGGGGGCCGGGTTGGGCCGGGGCGGCGACGGCCACTGCGAGGAGCAGGGCGGCGACTGCGGCGGGGCCGCGCAGGCTGCGGATCGACATGCGCGCAGTCTAGAGCTCAGGTGTGGAACTCCACATGGCGCGCGCCGCCCGGGCCGCGAGAATGAGCCCATGACCCACGCCCGCCGCCGCCTGCTGGCCGCCGCACTCGCCCTGCCGCTGGCTGCCCGTGCCCAGGCGCCCATCGTCATCAAGTTCAGCCACGTGGTGGCGCCGGACACGCCCAAGGGCAAGGCCGCCCAGCGCTTCAAGGAGCTGGCCGAGGCCCGCACCGGCGGGCGCGTGAAGATCGAGCTGTATCCCAACAGCCAGCTCTACAAGGACAAGGAAGAGATGGAGGCGCTGCAGCTGGGCAGCGTGCAGATGCTGGCGCCGTCGCTGGCCAAGTTCGGGCCGCTGGGCGTCAAGGAGTTCGAGGTCTTCGACCTGCCCTTCCTGTTCAAGGACACCGCCGCTTTCCGCGCCATCACCGAGGGGCCGCTGGGCGCCGAGCTGTTCAGGAAGCTGGAGCCCAAGGGCATCAAGGGCCTGGCCTATTGGGACAACGGCTTCCAGATCATGAGCGCCAACAGGCCGCTGCGGCAGGTGTCCGACTTCCAGGGCTTGAAGATGCGCATCCAGTCCAGCAAGGTGCTGGACGCGCAGATGCGCGCTTTGGGCGCCATCCCGCAGGTCATGGCCTTCAGCGAGCTGCGCCAGGCGCTGCAGACCGGCCTCGTCGACGGCACGGAGAATGCGCCCAGCAACCTCTACACGCAGAAGATCCACGAGGTGCAGAAGCACATGACGCTGTCCAACCATGGCCACCTGGCCTATGCGGTCATCGTCAACAAGAAGTTCTGGGACGGTCTGCCCGGCGACATCCGCGGCGCGCTGGAGGCGGCGATCAAGGAGGCCACGGCCTACGCCAACGCCATCGCCAGCACCGAGAACGCCGCGGCGCTGCAAGGCATCCAGGCCAGCGGCCGCACCACCCTGCACACGCCTACCCCGGCCGAGATGAACGCGTGGAAGAAGGCGCTGATGCCGGTGCACCAGGAGATGGCGCCGCGCGTCGGCAAGGCGACCATCGCCGCGGCCTACAAGGCGGCGGGCTTCGTCGCGCCGGACTGAAACCGCCGGGCTCGCCCCGGCGCCGCACCGACAAGGCACGGAAGTTGCGCTGGCGTGGGGCATGAACATGCCCCCGCCGTCTTCCCTCGCCGGCCTGCGCGTGCTGCTGGCCGATGCCGGCCAGCGCCGCAGCCCGGTCATCCGCCTCGAACTGATCCGGCTGCGCTGCCAGCTCGTGGACGTCATCGACCTCGTGACCCAGCCCGACGCCCTGCCCACGGCGCTGCAGCGCCTGTCGCCGCAACTGCTGCTGATCGACTGCGAGCAACCGGCACCCGAGCTGCTGGCCCAGCTCGGCGACGCCTTGCACAGCCAGCCCCGCCCGGTGCTGCTGTTCGCCGAGCAGATGGCGCCGGAGCAGATGCGCGCGGCACTGGCCGCCGGCATCAGCACGCTGCAGCTCGCCGGCCTGCCGCCGCAGCGCCTGGGCGCGCTGCTGCAGCTGGCGCTGGCGCGCTTCGAGCACGACCAGAGCCTGCAACGCGACCTGCGCCAGACGCAGACCCAGCTGGCCGAGCGCAAGCTGGTGGAGCGGGCGCGCGGCATCCTGATGCGCGAGCAGGCCCTGGACGAGGAGGCCGCCTTCCAGCGCCTGCGCCAGATCGCGATGGACGGCGGGCAGACGATGGCGGCGGTGGCGATGCGGCTGATTGACGCGGACCAGCTGCTGCGCGCGCGCTGAAAGGCCGCGCCTGTTCCGCCGTGGGGCGGCGCGCACCAACTGAGCGCCCCGGCCGCTCAGCGCCGGAGGTCCTGCGCCACCCGTTGGGCCAGCAGGCTTGCGGCGCGCTGCAGCGACTGCGCCGTGGCCGGCGGGTCAGCCATCAGCGCATCGAAGTTCTTGAATGCTGCGGGTTAAGACGGCACATGCTGGCAGGCGTCATTCGAGCGGCTTCATGATGTCGCCTTCCTGGTAGTCGTCGCGGTACTCGAAGTCCACCGAGTACTTGCCACTGCGCTCCAGCCTGACAGTCATCATGTACCAGCGGGGCAAGCCGAGGTCTTGGGTAAGGCGCCAGTGAGCAAACGTCGCGTCATCCAAGAGACGTTCCGCCTCACGCACGGGCTCAATGCCGGTACCGATCCGCCCGTCGGCCAGGCGAAAGGTGAACTGAAGGCTTGAAACATTTCCGAGTGGTGCGATGCGCGTTCGCATCACGACTTCCTGCCAGTCCACGGATGGCACCGCTGCATGGGCACAGCGGACGACGGCCGTGGTCGCTTGATCAAGTTCAACGAGTGCTTGCATGCTTGTCTCAGTTGCGGAATGTCTGGACAGCGCGCTGCCCGTCAATCCAATAGATGACTTCAATCTTGGTCGGCACCTGACTGCCACCTGCGTACACCGGACTCACTTCGACTTTGACTTGCTTGCCGTCGCGGATCGCCTCCGCCCACGTTCTCTCCATGGCACGGTACTCGCCCCGATTCACGCTGGTGAGCTGCGGCACCAGATTGATCTTCTCACCGGCCCCGCCGAACAGGCTGCCGATCAGATGCCCGCCCTCGTAGCCCTGCCCGCCGATTTCACCCGCCCTGACCTGCTGGTACAGGTTGCGGTCTGATCTGATCAGGGCGCTGAGGTCACCCTCGGCCCGCGTGACGCGGCCGGCCGCGTCGGTCACGTAGCTGTGCCCGTTGGCCAGCACATAGCCGGTATTGGGCTTCAGCCCGCCATTGAGCGCGTCATTCCAGGCGCCCTTCTGCCCCGGCACTTCGCGCACGACCGTGATGCCCTGGGCGGTGAACTGAGCCTCGGCCCGGGCCGCCTGCAACTGCGCCGCACGCTCCCACTCCGCCAGGCCACGGCTCTCGATGCGCGTCGCCACCGCGACTTCTCGCGCATTCGCACCAGCGCGGATGAGGTCGCCAACCTTGCCGATGGCCTTGCCTGCGCCGGGGACAACGTCCAGCACCGTCGTCGGGAACAGCGCGGCGTTGGCCGCGTAGAGCGTGCCCAGCACGACGATCTCGGCCTCGCTCAGGCCGCCCCGCGCCGCGACGTCGTCGAGGTAGCGCGCGATCGACTGCTGCGCCTGGTCCAGGCGCTTGATGGTGACGGCCTCCATCACATCGTCGAGCGTGGATTTCAGCTTGCCGCCGGCGCGCTCGGAGATGCGGCGGACGTAACTGGCCAAGCCCTTGCTCGCATCGTCGAGCCAGCCCACGGGCATCAGCGCGGGGTCGCCGTCGGGGTTGATGCCGAACTCCGCGTTCACGCCTTCCAAGGCGGCGTCATGGGCTGGGTCGGGCACGAGCCGGCCGCCTTGGACGCGCGGGTCAGTCAGGACGGCGCGCTGCAGCTCCTGCCGCAGCACGGTCTCGGTGGCAAGCTGCTGCGCCTGCGCTGGCTCCAGCCCCTGCGCCTGCAGGTGGGCCGCCAGCTGGGCCTGCCGCTCGGCGGGCGTGGCGTTCGGGTCGACGATGCCCGGCATCAGGTTGCCTTCGTCGTCGAAGGCCGTCTGCGTCACGGGCTCGTCGGGCGTGGCGGGCACGCCGCTCTGTTGCAGCAGTTCTCCGAGGAAGTCGCTGGCAAACGCATGCGCCGGGTCGCCGGGGCTGCCGGCCGCGCGGATGGCGCTGCTCAGCACGGTGTTGAAGGTGCGCGCCGCGAGCGCGTCGGCGGCACTCATCGTGCCGGCCTGCACGGCCTTGTCGATGTTCTCGCCGATGTTGACCTTGGTCAGGTCGGCCAGGCCGCTGGCGAAGCCGGCGAGCGCGCCGTCCTTGAACTTGCCGCCCAGCAGCGCCTGGATGCCGCCCTGCACCGTCATTCGCGCGGCGACGCCGGCGGCTGCGCCCAGGCCGGCGTCCTTCAGCGTGTTGGTGAGCCCGGGCGTCAGGCCGGCCGTCAATGCGCCGCTGACGGCGCCGATGAGCACGCCCTTGAGGCTGAGGTTGCCGTTGATCACGCCGCCCGCAAAGGATGCTGCGGCGCCGGCGGCCGCCGCCGAGCCGATGGCGCCCCAGCCGGCCGCACTGGCCGCGCCAGCGGTGGCCCAGCTGACGAAGGCCACCATGACGATGGGCATGGCCTTATCGAACCAGCTGCGATGCTCGTGGATGTTGTCGCGCGACGTGACCCAGCCGAGCTGCGGGTCGAAGCCGACGGCGGCGTCGTTGTTCAGCCGCGGCGCATGGTTCAGGTCCAGCGCGACCAGGTCGCCGTCCAGGACGCCGCTGTCGCCGAGGCCGACGTGGGGGTTGTCGAGGCTGGGCTGGCTGACCCAGCGCGGCGGACCGCCGCTTTCGCTGTTGTCCTGCTGCAGCGCGATGTGGCTGTGGGCCTGGCCGTAGAAGCGCGCGAAGGCTTCCTGGGCCAGGCCACCCGAACTGGCGCCTTCGGCCAGCCACGCGTTGGTGAAGACGGCCTCGTCGAAGACGCGCTGCTTGGCCAGCACGGGCGCACCGTTGGCATCGCGCGCGATCTCGGCGCTGTCGCCATGGCTGACGGTTTCGTAGACGCCGGTGGGCCAGCCGGTCTCGGGGTCGGTGCCGAACTGCATCGGCACTTCGACCCAACCGGCGCCGCCGCCGTCGCGTGCGGCCTGCATGGCGGCGGCATGGGCCTGGCGCACGGCCGACATGGCCTGGCTGAGCTGGGTCAGCTCGGCGGCGCGTTCCGTGCCGTACAGGCGCTGCTGCTCCAGCGCAAGGCCGCTGGCCGGCGCGGCGGGCGTGCCGCCGAGCTGTTCGCGCAGCTGCGTGATGAAGGGGTCGGCCAGGTAGAGGTCGAGCTGGCCGAGGCCGGCCGCGTCGCCCATCGCGACACCGGGCTGGGGCGGCGCGCCGGCGTTGATGGCGTGATCCTGCGTCGCCAACGTCCACAGCCCGGGTTGCGCGCCGAGCAGCTGCTGCACGGGCTGGCCATACAGCGCTGCCAGCTGGGTCAGCGGCACCGAGGCTTCGGGCCGGGCGGCCAGACGCTCGCGGTAGGCCTGCTCGTAGGCGCCGTCGTCGAAGCTGAGCCATTGGCCTTGCGGCGCGGGGGCGCCGACGCCTTCGCGCAGCATCCAGGCCGGCACGAACTCGGGCGCCGCGGCCGCCGCGGCGGCGTCGGGCACGAAGACGGCGCCGTTGACGGGATTGCCGTCGTGATCGGTCGGCGCGGGCACCCAGCCGCTGCCGGCCGCGTTCGCCACATCGGCGGGCGGCGCGCGGCGTGCGGCTTCGCGCGCTGCCTCGAACTCGGCGCGCACGCCCTTCAGCGCGGCCTCGCGCTGGTTCAGCCAGTCGGGGCTGACGGCGGGGCCCAACGGCAATGCAACTGTGGCTGCCGTGGCGGTGGGCGCGGGCGGCGGGGCGACTGGCTCGGCGGCCGGTGCTGCTGCGGGCGCCGCGGCCTCGACCGGGGTCGGTGCAGGCGCCGGTGCGGGCGCGCTGGCAGGCGATGCGGCCGGCGCAGGCACCTCGTTGACCCCGGCGGGCGGCGTGCGACCCGGCAGCTCACCATCTCCGGCGCTCTCCCGCTCGAACGGCTCGGAGTGCTCGAAACGCTCGAAGCGCCCTTCGGGCTCACGCTGCCTCAGCGCCCAGCGGTCGCCATCGTCCAGCCGCGGCAGGCGCCGCCGCGGGCCCGGCTCGGGCAGCAGCACGAAGGCCGGCGGCTGCTGGGCCATCTCGCTGAGCAGCTGGCTGGGTGCCTCCTCGACAGCGACCGGCTCGGGCGCCGGCGTCCCGGGCGCGCCCTGCCGGGGCGCATCGGCGTCACGATGCACGGGCTCGAAGGCTTCGATGGGTTCAAGCGCTTCAAAAGGGGCAACGCTGTAGTTGTCGAGCCGCATGGGGCACTCCCTGTCTTGTCTATTCAGTCCGCGTGATTGCAGCGGCTGCGGGCCCAGCGGGCAATTGCGGGCGCTCCTAAAAGTGCATGCCCGCACCGGGGGCGCCGCGCACCAACACGCATCGCAGCCGCACGCACCGGCCCGGCACAAACCGCCCGCGGCGGCGGCGGTCGTGCGCCAAGCGCGTGCAAAGCGCGGCGCCGTTGCCGCGCAGAAGCTGGCACGCAACCTGCGTTGAAGGAGGCGAGGCCTGCAATGGCGCAGGCCTCTCGGGCCGGCCGGCTGATGACTCGGCCGGCACTTCGGGACAACGGCGTCCGACCTCTCCTATTTCGCACGTGCTGTTGACAGACGGCACGGGCGAAGCGTGGTCGCACGGCGTTGCGCCTTGCATGAACAGGAGCCCGTGATGACCGCACCCGATAACTCGACCAGCACGCCCAACCCGCAGCGCCGCAGCCTGCTTGCCGCAGCCGCCGCCCTGCCCTTTGCGACCGGTCTCTCCGGCCTGGCCGGTGGCGCCTGGGCCCAAGGCTCGGACAAGCCCGAGAAAGAGGAGGTGCGCATCGGCTTCATCCCGCTGACCGACTGCGCCAGCGTCGTCATGGCCGCGGTGCTGGGCTTCGACAAGAAGTACGGCGTCAAGATCATCCCCACCAAGGAGGCTTCCTGGGCCGGCGTGCGCGACAAGCTCGTCAACGGCGAGCTGGACATGGCGCACGTGCTCTACGGCCTCGTCTACGGCGTCCATCTCGGCACGAGCGGCCCCAAGAAGGACATGGCCGTGCTGATGAACCTGAACAACAACGGCCAGGCCATCACGCTGTCCAAGGCGTTGGCCGACAAGGGCGCCGTCGACGGCCCCTCGCTGGCCAAGGTGATGGCCGCCAACCCGCGTGAATACACCTTCGCCGGCACCTTCCCGACGGGCACCCACGCGATGTGGATGCACTACTGGCTGGCCGCCGCTGGCATCAACCCGATGTCCGGCGCCAAGCTCATCACCGTGCCGCCGCCGCAGATGGTGGCCAACATGCGCGTCGGCAACATGGACGGCTTCTGCGTCGGCGAGCCCTGGAACCACCGCGCCATCATGGACGGCATCGGCATCACGGCCAACACCACGCAGGACCTCTGGAAGGACCACCCCGAGAAGGTGCTGGGCACCACGGCCGAGTTCACGCAGAAGTACCCCAACACCACCCGCGCCGTCATGATGGCCGTGCTGGAAGCCAGCCGCTGGATCGACGCCAGCCTGTCCAACAAGCTGAAGATGGCCGAGACCGTGGCGCAGAAGGCCTACATCAACACCGGTGTCGACGCGATCAACCAGCGCATCCTGGGCCGCTACCAGAACGGCCTGGGCAAGACCTGGGACGACCCCAACCACATGAAGTTCTTCAACGACGGCGCGGTGAACTACCCCTACCTGTCGGACGGCATGTGGTTCCTGACGCAGCACAAGCGCTGGGGCCTGCTCAAGGCCCACCCCGACTACCTGGCAGTGGCCAAGCAGGTCAACCAGGCGGCGCTCTACAAGCAGGTCGCCGGCGCCATGGGCATCAGCGTGCCCAAGAGCGACTTCCGCACCAGCAAGCTGATGGACGGCGTTGTCTGGGATGGCAAGGACCCGGCGAAGTACGCCGACGGCTTCAAGATCAAGGCGTAATCATGGTCTCCGCAGTCTTCCACTCTCCCAGCGACAACGTCGCTGCCGCAACCGCCCCGGTCACGGTCAGCCGCCCGGCCGCAGTCGAAGCGCCCAAGGCCGCCAAGCCCAGGCGCGATCCCTTCGACTGGCGCGCGCTGATGATGCGCGTGCTGCCGCCGGTGCTCGGCATGGCCGCGCTCATCGGCCTGTGGGGCATCGCGACGATGAAGGGCGGCGCCTTCCCGACGCCGGCCGCCACCTTCGACGCGGCCGTCAAGCTGTTCGCCGATCCGTTCTACAGCAACGGTCCGAACGACCAGGGCATCGGCTGGAACATCCTGAACTCGCTGGGCCGCGTCGGCATGGGCTTCGGCCTGGCCGCGCTGGTGGGCATCCCGCTGGGCTTCGTCATCGGCCGCTTCGAGTTCGCCAGCCGCATGGTGTCGCCGCTGATCGCGCTGCTCAAGCCGGTGTCGCCGCTGGCCTGGCTGCCGATCGGCTTGCTCGTCTTCAAGAGCGCCAACCCGGCGGCGATCTGGACCATCTTCATCTGCTCGATCTGGCCCATGGTCGTCAACACGGCGGTGGGCGTGCAGCGCGTGCCCAGCGACTACCTGAACGTCGCCCGCGTGCTCAAGCTCAGCGAGTGGAAGGTCATCACGCGCATCCTGCTGCCCGCCGTGCTGCCCTATGTGCTGACCGGCGTGCGCCTGAGCGTGGGCACGGCCTGGCTGGTCATCGTCGCGGCCGAGATGCTGACCGGCGGCGTGGGCATCGGCTTCTGGGTCTGGGACGAGTGGAACAACCTCAACGTCGCCCACATCATCATCGCCATCTTCGTCATCGGCACCGTCGGGCTGCTGCTCGAGTGGGCGTTGATGTCCCTTGCCAAGCACTTCACCTTCGAGGATTGATGCCATGACCAAGCCGTTCATCCAAGTGCAGGACGCCGAGATGGTGTTCACCACCCGCAAGGGGCGTTTCCATGCACTGCAGAACGTCAACCTCGACGTGCAGCGCGGCGAGTTCATCACGTTGATCGGCCACTCGGGCTGCGGCAAGTCCACGCTGCTGAACCTGATCGCCGGCCTGCTGCAGCCCACGTCGGGCGCGCTGATCTGCGACGGCCGCGAGATCGCCGCGCCGGGGCCGGAGCGCGCCGTGGTGTTCCAGAACCATTCGTTGCTGCCCTGGCTGAGCTGCATGGACAACGTGCTGCTGGCGGTCGAGTCGGTGTTCGGCGGCAAGGAGAGCGCCGCCCAGCTGAAGGTGCGCACGCGCGCCGCGCTGGAGCTGGTCGGCATGAGCCATGCGCTGCACAAGCGGCCGCATGAGATCTCCGGCGGCATGAAGCAGCGCGTCGGCATTGCCAGGGCGCTGGCCATGGAGCCCAAGGTGCTGCTGATGGACGAGCCCTTCGGCGCGCTGGATGCGCTGACGCGCGCCAAGCTGCAGGACGAACTGCTGAAGATCGTGGCGCGCACGCAGAGCACGGTGATCATGGTGACGCATGACGTGGACGAGGCGGTGCTGCTGTCGGACCGCATCGTCATGATGACCAATGGGCCGGCGGCGACGATCGGCGAGATCCTCGAAGTCGGCCTGCCGCGGCCGCGGGCGCGGGTGGAGCTTGCTGAGGATGCGAGGTACGTGGCGGCGCGCAAGGAGGTCATCGACTTCCTGTACACGCGGCATGCGCACGTGGAACAGGCGGCTTGATCGGCTGATGGGTTCGAGGTTGCTTTTGCGGAGCGCGTGCGTGCTCGCTGCATTGCCGGGAGTCCCGCCCGGCGGCGGGGTATCTTTCTTCTGCGGGGTCAGAAGAAAGTCACCAAAGAAGAGGCCCTGAACCGCACACCGTCCCGACGACGCCAGCAGCGGCGCGCGAAAACAACCAGTGGCGTTGCGGGCAGACGCGAGCCGCTGCGCTCTCGCTGCTGTCCTTGTGACGAGCACCATGGCGCGCCGCTTCATGCCGCCTAACGCCGGCTGCACGCCGGGCTCACCAGGAAATACCGCGCGCTGGGGCGACGCCACCGAAGATGCGCATCGGTCGCGTCGCCCGAGCGACGCTGCCTTTGGTTTTCTCTTGAGCCCGGCGTGCAGCCGGCGTTAGGCGGCCCGCTGCCGCGATGGATGGTGCTGGTGACAAGGACAGCAGCGAGAGCGCAGCGGGTCGCGTGTGGGCGACGGCCCTTCGGCGGTTGCACGGCGCAGCTCGTGCATGTGGTGCTGGCGTGCGGTTCAGCGCTCCTCTTTTGGTGACTTTTCTCTGGCGCGACAGAGAAAAGTTACCCGCCCGCCGGGGCGGACTCCCGGCAGCACGGCACCGAGTCGTTAGGACAGCCGCAAAGCAACCCGAAACCTACCCAGCCACCGCATCAAAGTACCGCTCAAACGACGCATCCACCGCCTCACGCCCGCCGCCGATGATGTTCAGCCCCCACGTGAATCCATAGACATCGTCGAACGGCACCCCACGCAGCCGCGCCTGCGTCTCCCTCACCCACTTCGGCCGCGCCGGCACATGGTTGGGCACGCTGTACATGAAGCTCACATGCCGACGGTCCTGCGCCACATGCAGCGCATCGCCCGCCAGCAGCAGCGACCGATCCCCACCCACCCAATGCAGCACCGTGCTGCCCGGAAAGTGCCCCGGGCAGCGCAGCAACGTCGCCCCGCGCCCGAGATGCAGCGTGTCGCCGCGCCAGAACTCCACCCAGCGCGAGCAGCGCGCCACCCACTCGCGGTCGTTCTCGTGCACGAAGATCGGCACGCCGCCCAACGCCTCGCTCCAGCGCACCATGGCCGAATAGAAATGCGGGTGCGAGATGGCGATGCGCTCGACACCGCCGCGCCGCTTCAGCTCGGCCACGGCCTCGTCCGTCACCAGCGCCGTGCTCTCCCACAACACGCCCGCCTCGGGCAGGTGCAGCGCACGCTGCGGGATCGCGAAGCCCGGCGCGATGCCGATGCCGAACAGCGCATGGTCCAGCTCCAGCCGGTTGCGGTGCGTGCCCGCCAGCTCGTCGTGCGTCGTCCAGGCCTGGCCCTGCCAGCCGACGTACTGGCGCTCGTCGCTGCAGATGCGGCACAGCTGTGGCGGCTGCGCAGTGTCGTCGTGCTCGGTGCCGCAGGTGCGGCACATGAAATAGGCCATGGGGTGCTCCGTGATTGCCAAGGTCGCCAGCCTAGGCAGGCGGCCCACCGCTTCACAGAGCCAAGCGCGGCGATTCAGAGGGTGCCAAGCGCGCGGGCTAGGCGCCGGACGGCCTCCGGGATGCGCGCCGCGGTGACGCTGCCGTAGCCCAGCACCAGTCCTGGCATTTCGCCCATGCCCGCCCCATAGCGGCTCAGCGGCTCGACGCCCACGCCCGCCGCCCAGGCCCGCCGCGTCAGCTCGTCCGTGTCGACGCCGGGCAGCGCCACCGCCAGGTGCAGGCCCGCAATGGCCGGCAGGATCTGCACGCGCTCCCCCAGGTGGCGCTGGAGCATCTGCTCCAGCACGCGCCGCCGTTCGGCGTACTCGCCGCGCATGCGGCGCACATGCCGCAGCAGGTGCCCTTCGGTGATGAAGTCCGCCACGGCCGCCTGCATCAGCGCGGGCGTGCCGAAGCCCGCCGCATGCTTGGCGGCCACCAGCGCGTCGCGCGCCCACGCCGGCGTGACGACGTAGCCCAGCCGCAGCGCCGGCAGCATGCTCTTGGACAGCGTGCCGACATAGAACACGCGGCCGTCGCGGTCCAGCGTCTTCAGCGCATCCAGCGGCCGCGACGTGAAGCGGAACTCGCCGTCGTAGTCGTCCTCGATGACGACGGCCTGCCGTTCGGCCGCCCAGTTCAGCAGGTCGCGCCGGCGCGCCAGCGACATCGCCATGCCCAGCGGCGCCTGGTGCGACGGCGTCACGCAGACGATGCGCGCGTCCGCCGCCAGCGCGCCGACGACCAGGCCCTCGGCATCCACCGGCACCGGCGCCAGCAGCGCGCCGGCCGCCAGCAGGGCCGCGCGCAGCGGCGGGTAGCCGGGGTTCTCGACAGCCGCCCGCGTGCGGCCGGGCGTGACCAGCACGCGCGCGATCAGGTCGAAGGCCTGCTGCGCGCCGGCCGTGATGACCACGTCGTCCGCCGTGCAGGCCACCGCGCGCGACGACGACACATGCCCGGCGATCGCCTCGCGCAGCGCCCGCAGGCCTTGCGCCTCGGGATAGCGGGCCGGCTCGCGCGCGGCGGCCTGCAGCGCGCGGGTCTGCAGGCGGCGCAGCACGTCGAACGGGAAGCTCGCCACCTCCGGCATGCCGGTCTTGAAGTGATAGGCGGGCGGCGGGCCGCTGACCAGCGGCGCGGGCCAGCCACCCGCATCGCCGCGCAACCAGCGGCTGTCGGCCCAGGGCGCGACGCTGGCGCGGTCCGACACGCTGACCGCCGCGCGCGGCAGCTCGGCCACGAAGCTGCCCGCCGCGCCGCGCGATTCCAGCCAGCCCTCCGAGGCCAGCAGCTCATAGGCCGCCACCGCCGTGTTGCGCGACACGCCGACCCGCGCCGCCAGCTCGCGCGAAGCGGGCAGCCGCAGCCCCGGCGCCAGCCGCCCGCTGGCAATGGCGTCGCGCAGGGCGGCGTGCAGGCTGGCCAGGCGCGAACCGCGGCCGGCAATGCGCAGATCGAGTTCGAGGCTTGGATCCATGTTCTTCGTCCAACTTGGCTCTTTCGCAGAGCCATTGTGGACGGCACTCTAGCGCCTGGACTACCGGAGACTCACATGACCTTGGCGACACCCCTCGTCGGCCTGCAACCTCATGTTCAGCCCCACGTCACCGCCGCGCTGCGGCGCGCCGGCCTCGACGCCTGGATGCCCGAGGGCGAGGGCAAGTGGTCGCTGCCGCTGCAGTTCCTGCCCTTGGAGGACGGGGGCGGCTGGGTCGAGCTGATGCGGCTCGCGCCTGGCACCAAGCTGACGCTGCACCGCCACCATGGCGAGGTGCACGGCCTGAACCTGCAGGGCGAGCGCCGGCTGGACGACGGCCGCATCGTGCGGCCGGGCGACTACATCTTCGAGCCCGACGGCAACGTCGACAGCTGGGAGGCCGTGGGCGACGAGGTGCTGGTGCTGCACGTCGTCGTGCGCGGTGACGTCGACTACGTGGCCCGCGACGGCAGCGTGCAGCAACGCATCACGACGGAAGGCCGCATCGCGGACTACCGCGCCTTCTGCGCCGCACGTGGGCTGGCGCCACGGCTGGCGCCGGAAGGCCGCTGAGAATCGCGCGATGAACCTCGAAGACCTCTTGGCCGCTTGGGGCCGCGGCTGGGCCGCCTCGCGTGCGACACCGGCCCCCGAACCGCTGGGCGAAGGCGCCTGGCGCATCAAGGTCGGCCTGCCCGGCCACCGCCGGCGCGACCTGCTTCCGGCATGGTCGCCCGCTCGCCTGGGCGCCTGGGCCGACGGCGTCGCCGGGCCCGGCGCCTGGATCAAGGCGCTGGCCGATCCCGCCACGCTGGCCTTGCCCGCCGCGTGGGTGAAGCAGCCCACCGAGTACCTGATGAGCACGCCGTTGCAAGCCACGGCCCCGCCCGCCCTCGCGCCCGGCTACCGCGCAGTGCTGACGGCCGGCGCCGCCGCGCTCGAATGCCATGTGCTCGCGGCCAATGGGCAGCTGGCCGCGCAGGCGCGCGTCGGGCTCGCCGGCCCGCATGCCGTCTTCGACCAGGTCGCCACGCAGAAACCCACCGCCGCCGCGGCCTGGCCCGGCATGCGATGGCGCTGCTGGCCGGCGCCGCCCTCGACCGCGGCGCACGCACGGGCCTGCTCGTCGCCACCGCGGACGGCCGCGCGCTGTACGCGGCCCAGGGCTGGCGGCTCGATTCGCCGATGACCGCGGCCTGCGTGCCCGAGGCAGCCTCCTAAAAGACCACTTCCGCCCGCAACCCGCCTTCGGCCCGGTTGCTCAGCACCAGCAGCGCGCCCTGCCGCCGCACCAGCTGCTGGGCGATGTACAGGCCCAGCCCCGTGCCGCCGGTCGCGCGGTTGCGCGAGCCTTCGACGCGGCGGAAGGGCTGGCGCACGCGCTCCAGTTCGGCCTCTGGGATGCCGGGGCCGTCGTCCTCCACCACCAGCCGCGTCACGCCGGCCGCGAGGTCCACGCGCACGCGGGCGTTGCCCGCATAGCGCAAGGCGTTGCCGACGAGGTTGTCGACGACGCGGCGCAGCGCCAGCGGGTCGGCCGTCACGACGGCGGGCGGGCCCTCGAAGCCGACGGCCGCACCGGCCTCGGCGAGGTCGTCGACGGCGGACTGGGCCAGCGCCGAGAGGTCCACGCGCTGCGGCGGCGCGGCTTCTCCAGGGCGGAAGACCTCGATGACGCTCTCCACCAGGTGGTTCATCTCGCGCAGGTCGTCGATGCAGCGCTCGCGCACCCTGGCCTCGACCTCGCCGGTCTCCAGCCGCAGCCGCATGCGCGTCAGCGGCGTGCGCAGGTCGTGCGAGATGGCGGCGATCATCAGGCCGCGTTCCTCGAACTGCCCGCTCAGCTCGGCGGCCATGCGGTTGAAGACGGCCGCGGCCTCGCGCACCTCGCGCGTGCCGTCGGCCTGGTTGAGCCTGGGCGCCGGTTGGCCGCGGGCCAGCGCGGGCGTGAGCTGCTGCGCGGCGCTGACGAGGCGGCGCACCGGCCGCGCCAGCCAGCGCGAACCCCACCACGCCGCCAGCGCGATGACGGCCAGGCGCACGCCGTAGTCCAGCAGCGTCGAATGCCAGGGCAGCGAGGGCGGCAGCGATGGGAAGGTCGGCATGCGGGCCGCGTGCGCAGGCGGTGGCGGCGGTCGCCCGGCGAAGTCGCCATGCGGCGATGGTGGCGACGGCCTGTCGGCCTCCCCCTGCAGATGCGGCGGCGGCCCGGCGGGTTCGTCGCCGGGGCCTTGCAGGCCTTGCGTGACCAGGCACCACGCCGCCAGATGGCTGAGCGCGAGTGCCGCCCACATCAGCAGGAACAGCCGCGGGCCCAGCCGGTCCCACGATTTGAGCCGGCTCAGCATGGCGCCACCTCCGCATCGAACAGGTAGCCCTCGCCACGCACGGTGCGGATCAGCGCCGGCTCGCGCGCGGTGTCGCCGAGCTTGGCGCGCAGCCGCGAGACGGCCAGGTCGATGCTGCGGTCGTTGACCTCCACGCCCTGCGCGCGGGTGAGCTCGATGAGCTGGTCGCGGCTGAGCACGCGGCCCGGGCGCTGCACGAAGGCGGCCAGCAACCGGAACTCGGCGCTGGACAGCGCGATGCCGACGTCCTCGGCGTTGATGAGCTGGCGGGTCAGGCGGTCGAAACGCCAGCGCCCGAAGCGCAGCAGGCGCGTGTCGTCGCTCACCGCGCCGCCCTGGCCCTTGCTGGCGCGGCGCACCAGCGCCTGCAGGCGCGCGACGAGCTCGCGCGGCTCGAAAGGCTTGGCCAGGTAATCGTCGGCGCCCAGCTCCAGGCCCACGACGCGGCTCATGGTGTCGCCGCGCGCGGTCAGCATCAGCACCGGCGGCGCATCGGGCTGCGTGCCCAGCCAGCGCAGCAGCGCCAGGCCGTCCTCGCCGGGCAGCATCAGGTCGAGCACGATGGCGTCCACTGTGTCGGCGGCGAGCAGCCGCCGCATCACCTGGCCGTCGGCCGCCGCGCTGACCCGCCAGCCGAAGCCCTGCAGATAGGCCGTCAGGTTGGTGCGGATCTCGACATCGTCATCGACGACCAGGCAATGCATCGTCAGCCCCGCGTGCGGCGAAAACGCCGCCCGATCCCCCGAGGGGCCGCGGCCCGGCTCGGGGCGGCCCGGCGCTCGAGCCGCGTCATGCGGCGATGCCGACCCGCAAGGTCGCCACATAGCCGGCGCTGACCGAGCCGGTCACGGTGGCGAGCTGGGTGCTGTAGCCGTCGCTGAAGATGCCGTCGCTCGACAGGCTGATGGCGGCGTTGTTGGACGCGCTGTTGCCATAGCCGCTGGTGGCGTAGACGGCGGTGTTCGCGTCGGCCGGGAAGCACAGTTGCGAGGTGCGCAGCTTGTTGTTCCAGTTGGTCGCCGTCGTCGTGCTGCGGTAGATCTCGAAATGGATGTGCGGCACGCGGCCCGAGTAGCAGCCCGGGTAGATGGTTTGGAAGGTCGCCGTGCCGTCGCTGCCGGTGGCCTGCACGCCGCGCAGGTAGTTCTCGGCGGTCACGCCGCTGGAGTACATCGAATAGCGGCCCAGCGCGTCGCAGTGCCACAGGTAGATGGCGTAGCCCGACAGGTCGGCGCAGGACGCATTGGTGTTCACGAGCTCGATGATGACCTGCAGCGGCACGCCCGCGGCGACGCCGCTGGCGCCGGCGATGCTGGCGCGGATGTCGCTGCGCACGATGCCCGCCAGCGCGAGCGCATTGGCGACGCTGCCGTTGGAGGTGTTGGAGCCGTCGCCCGGATAGGGGCCCTCGGTCTCGGAGGGAATGACGGAGCAGCTGGTGCTCGTCGAGCCCGAGCTGCCGGAAGAACCCGAAGAGCCGGAAGAAGACGTGGTCGTCGTGTCGCTGCTGCCGCCGCCGCCACAGCCGACCAGCGACATCGCGCCGGCGCCCATCAACCAGCGCAGCGCGGCGCGCCGCTCCAGGGCCTGCTGGCGCAGGCGGGTCAGGTCGTGGGCCAGGCCCAGGTCGTGGTCATGCTTGGCGTCGTGATCGTGATGCATCGCGTCTCCTTAAGGGTTGGACGTCTGCATTGCACCGCCGCGATGTATCGAGCGAATCTGCAGATTGTGTCGAGCCCGACAAGGTCAGCCCAGGATGAGCTGCAGCGACCCCTGCAACGCGCGGATCAGGTCTTCCAGCGCCTGCAGCAGGCGCTCGCTGCCCTGGTGCATGCGCTGCACCGCGTCGCCCTGCTCCACGCGCAGGCCGCGCAGCAGCACCAGCCAGGCTTCGTCGACCGCCTTGAACGCCGGCTGCAGGGCCGGGCCGGCCAGCGGGGCGGCGCGCACCTCGTCGTAGGCCTTGAGGAATTCGTCCAGCCCCGCGGCCAGGCCGCTGGCGTCGTGGCCGGGCATGAGCTGGGCGAGCAGGCCTTCCTTGGCCAGGCTCTGGCTCAGCAGGCGCAGCCGCGTGACCTGCGCCAGCAGGCCCACGGGCCGCTGGCCGGCACGCTCGGACAGCCGGGCCACCAGCGTCTCGCTGCTGTCCAGCAGCCGCTGGGCGGCGCGGTCGCTGCGCACCAGGTCGGCGGTGCGCGCGCGCAGCGCGGCGTCCAGCTGGGCCCAGGCGGCGGACACGGTGCTCAGCTCCTCCCCCAGCTGGTTGCGCAGCAGCTCCGACAGCCGGGCCAGGTTGGCGGCCACGCGCTCGCTGGAGGCGTCCAGCAGCGCCTGCACCTCGCGGCGCTCGGGTGGCGCCAACCGCGGCCACTGGCGCAGTGCCTGCAGCTTGACCAGCCGCTGGCTCAGCATGCGCTGCGCACCGGCGCGCTCCAGCGCCTCGGCCAGTTCGCTGGTGTGGACCACGCCGCGCGCGACCTCGGGCAGCTTGGCCTGGGTCTGCATGGCGGTGTTGCGCAACAGCGCAAAAGCGGAGGCCTCGTCGATGCCGCGCGCCTGCATCAGCAGGCCCTTGGCACGCTCGGTCCATTTGCGCTCGTCCAGCCGCGCCTGGGCGGCGCTGTCGCGGGCGCGCAGCTGGGCGTCGAGGTCGCGCGCCCACTGCAAGGCCTCGGCCAACTGATCGGCGCCCACGCCGGCCGGCAGCCACAGCAGCGCGCCGCGCGCGAGCACGGCCCGGCGTTGCTCGGGCGTGGGCGGCGGCGACAGCAGCACCACGGGCAGGCCGAAGGCCCGATCGGAGTGCATCAGCTGGGCCAGCGCGGTGCCGTCCGGGCACCACAACAGCCCCGCACCCTGCCCGTCTTCGGGCGGCGCCAGCTCGGAAACGGTGCGCAGCGCCCAACCGCGGGCGGTCAGCTCGGCCGCTTGAGGCGGCGCCTCGGGGCAGCAGATCAGCAATGAAGACGGCGGGGATGAAGTGGTATCGGACATGGCATCGGATGTCGCGCCCCAAAACGGCGCAAGAACCACGCCAGCTTCCCGAAGGCCGGGCGGGCATGGCGCTTGCAATGAATGGTATTCGCTGCCTGCAATGGTGCAGGCGGCATTCCCGCAGCCACGTTCGAGCCGCCCAGGCACGCGTGCGTGGGCGGCTTTGGGCGTTGCGGCCTGGAGCTCTCCCCGATGTCTGCCTTCCAAAACTTCAAGCGCGCCGGCCACTGGCCCACCCTGCTGGCCGCGTTCCTGTATTTCGACTTCTGCTTCGCGATCTGGGTGTTGAACGGCGCGATGGCGCCCTTCATCAGCGAGGCCTTCGCACTGACGCCGGCGCAGAAGGGCTTCATGATCTCGGTGCCCATCCTGGCCGGCGCGCTGATGCGCTTCCCGCTGGGCGTGCTGGCCCAATACATCGGCCGCAAGAACGCGGCCATGGTCGAGATGGGCCTGATCGTCGCGGCGCTGGCGTTCGGCTTCCTGTTCGTGAAGAGCTACGACTCGGTGCTCGCGATGGGCGTGCTGCTGGGCATCGCCGGCGCCAGCTTCGGCGTGGCGCTGAGCCTGGGTTCGGGCTGGTATCCGCCCAAGTACAAGGGCCTGGCCATGGGCATCGCCGGCGCGGGCAACTCGGGCACGGTGCTGGCGGTGCTGTTCGCGCCGCCGCTGGCCACGAAGTTCGGCTGGCAGGCCGTCTACGGCCTGGCCGCGCTGACGATGATGCTGCCCATGGCCGTCATGTGGATCGCCGCCAAGGAACCGCCGGACCGCGAGCACCAGAGCCTGCGCGAGCACGTGAGCTGCCTGTTCGAGAAGGACGGCTGGGCCTTCAGCCTGATCTACATCGTCAGCTTCGGCGGCTTCATCGGCCTGGCGAGCTTCCTGCCCACCTACTTCTACGACCAGTTCAAGGTCACCAAGATCGAGGCCGGGCAGTTGACGATGCTGGCCACGCTGATGGGCTCGGCCGTGCGCATCGCCGGCGGCGCCGTGTCGGACCGCATCGGCGGCGTCAACACGTTGACGGGCGTGCTGGTGCTGGTGGCGGGCTCGCTGCTGGCCTGCGGCATGGCGGGCCAGTCGCTGGTGATCACGACGCTGCTGTTCATGCTGTGCTTCGCGGCCTTCGGAGCCGGCAACGGCGCGCTGTTCCAACTGGTGCCGCTGCGCTGGCCGGTGACGACGGCCGTGGCCGGCTCGATGATCGGCGAGGTGGGCGCCCTCGGCGGCGGCTTCCTGCCCAATGCCATGGGCCAGAGCAAGCAGCTCACGGGCACGTATTTCTGGGGCTTCGTCGCGTTTGCGGTGTTGGCCGTGGCCATGCTGGTGATGCTGCGCGTGGTGCAGATCCGCTGGACGCGCACCTGGGCCGAGAAGGGTGGCCGCGCCCGCCCCGCTGCAGCCGATGCGATCCAGGACCCCGTGACCTACCAACGCGCCTGATCCGCGTGCATCAGCCGCGCCAAGGCGGTGCGGCCGATCGGACTCGGCACCGCACGCCAATTCATGCGCCCCAAAACGGCGCAGGAATTGGCTTTCAATGCGCCTGAAAGCGGGCACGAGGCTTGCAAAGATGGGGCGTGGTGCCTGCAATGGTGCGGGCCGCCTTCCTGCCGCGACGTCCGAGCCGCCCTGGCGCACGTTCGTGGGGCCTCGGGCGTCCGACCAGCCCGATCGAACCCCGAAATGTCCGCTTTCCAGAACTTCAAAAACGCCGGCCACAGCCCCACGCTGTTCGCCGCCTTCCTGTACTTCGCGTTTTCCTGCTGCATCTGGGTGCTCAACGGCGCGCTGGCGCCCTTCATCAGCGAGGCCTACAACCTCACGCCGGCCCAGAAGGGGCTGATGCTGTCGGTGCCCATCATGGCCGGCGCGCTGATGCGCTTCCCGCTGGGCATCCTGTCGCAATACATCGGCCGCAAGAACGCGACGCTGGTGGAGATGGTCATGATCGCCGTGGCCATGCTGTACGGCTACTTCAAGGTCGACAGCTACGACAACCTGCTGGCCATGGGCGTGCTGCTGGGCATCGCCGGCGCCAGCTTCGGCGTGGCGCTGAGCCTGGGCTCGGGCTGGTACCCGCCGCAGTACAAGGGCCTGGCGATGGGCCTGGTGGGTGCCGGCAACGTGGGCACGGCGGTGTCGGTGCTGATCGCCCCGCCGCTGGCCCAGGCCTATGGCTGGCAGACGGTCTACGCCATCGCGGCCTGCGCCATCCTGCTGCCCATGATCGTCATGATCGTGTTCGCCAAGGAGCCGCCCGACGTCGACAGCCACGCCTCGCTGCGCGATCACGCGGCCTGCCTGTTCGAGAAGGACGGCTGGGCCTTCAGCCTGATCTACGGTGTGACCTTCGGCGGCTTCATCGGCCTCACGACCTTCCTGCCGACCTACTACCACGACCAGTTCGGCGTCTCCAAGGTGCAGGCCGGCCAGCTGACGATGCTGGCGGCCTTCATGGGCGCGGCAGTGCGCATCGTCGGCGGTTGGCTGTCGGACCGCTGGGGCGGCGTCAACATGCTGACCGTGGTGCTGGTGGTCGTCACCGGCGCGCTGGTGGCCGTGGGCATGGCCGGCGGCTCGCTGGTGCTGACCACGCTGCTGCTCATCGTCTGCTTCGCAGCACTGGGCGCCGGCAACGGCGCGCTGTTCCAGCTGGTGCCGCTGCGCTGGCCCGCGGCCACGGCCGTGGCCGGCTCCATGATCGGCGAGGTCGGCGCCCTGGGTGGTGGCCTGGTGCCCAACCTGATGGGCCTGTCCAAGCAGTACGCCGGCACCTACCTGTGGGGCTTCGTGATCTTCGCGATGCTGGCGATGGTGATGCTGGGCGTCATGCGCGTCATGCAGATCCGCTGGACCCGAACCTGGGCCGAGAAGGGCGGCCGCGCGCGGCACGCGCCGGCCAGCGCCGACGCGGAGCCGGTGCACTACCAGCGCAGCTGAACCGCTTCACGCCACCGACAACGGCCTGCCTGACAGGCCGTTGTCGTTTCAGCGGGGCAGGAACAACAGCCAGCCGACGAGAAGGAAGTTCAGCAGCGCCGAGATGCCGAACGCGATCTGCCACGTCAACGCCGCGTCGCGCGGCGGGCGCGACGACTTGACCGAGGTGGGCTGGTCGCGCGCCGCCAGGCGCTCCAGCGCCAGCAGCAGTTCGTCGGCCGTCTCGAAACGCAGCCTGGCCTCGCGCGCGATGGCGCGCATGACGAGACGGTCGAGCGGCATCGGCACACTGGGCTGCAGCCGGCTGACGCTGGCGGGCTCGCGGCGATAACGCGCCAACTGGTAGGGCTCGATCTCGCCATACGGCAGGCGGCGGGTCAGCGCCTGGTACAGCGTCACGCCCAGCGCGAACAGGTCGGAACCCGCATCCGCCGGTTGTGGCGGGTCCTGCCATTGCTCGGGGTTGATGTAGCTCGGCGTGCCGGCGTGCAGCTCCCGCATCGCCGCCGGCGCACGCGGGCTCAGCGCCACGCCCAGGTCCAGCACGCGCCACTGGCCGTCGTCGCCCAGGTGCAGGTTGGCCGGCTTGATGTCGCGGTGAATGACCCCCGCGGCATGCAGCAGGCTCAGCGACCGCGCGACCGAGCTGGCCATGGCCAGCGCCTGCGCGCTGTCCAGCGGGCCCTTGGCCAGCAGCTGCTCCAGCGTCTGGCCGCCATGCCAGTCGAACACCGCATAGAAGTGGCTCGCGCCATCGGCCGGCGCGTGCACGCGCACGAAGCCGCTCTCGCCACCGCGGCGGCGGTGGCGCGGCGCCTCGGCCAGGCGCAGGCCCAGCCAGATCTCGTGCGCCAGCATGGCCCGCTCCTCGGGGTCGTCGGCGCGGCCGGGGCGCAGCATCTTCAGCGCGACCAGGCGGCCGGACGCGACCTCGCGCGCCTGCAGCAGCCGGTGCACGCCGTTGTCGGCCACCAGCGCGGTGATCTGGTAGCCGTCCAGCGTGGCGCCCACGCCCAGCGGGCCGGGGCTGGGCAGCGTGCGGCCTAGCGCCGCAAGGTCGGCGAGGCCGGGGTCGGCCAGGTCCTTGATGTCCAGCACCAGCGCGGTCGCGTTGTCATGGCTGCCGGCGGCCAGCGCGGCGGCGGTCAGCGCGTCGGCCGCGGCCTGGGCGCCGGGCGTCGTGCGCAGCAGCTCGCCGATCTGGCGGGCCGACAGGCTGCCGTGCACGCCGTCGCTGGTCAGCAGCAGGCGGTCGCCGACCTTGAGCTCGCCGGCGCTGTGGTCCAGGCGCAGCGCGTCGTCCAGGCCCAAAGCGCGCGTGAGGCCGGCGAAGTCGCGGCGCTCCATGCGGTGGTCCTGCGTCAGCAGCAGGCACTGGCCGTCGCGCAGCAGCCAGCCGCGGCTGTCGCCCACGTGGGCCAGCGCGTAGCGGCGGCCGCGCAACGCGACGGCGGTCAGCGTGGTCAGTGCCTCGCGCGGCTGGCCGTCGGGGCCGGGGCGGCGGTTGTGCGACGCCAGCCAGGCGTTCTGGTGGCCCAGCAGGCGGTCCAGCGCGACGCTGGTGTCCCAGTCCGAAGGCACGCCGTGGAAGTCGCGCAACAGGCTCATGACGGAGGTCTGCGCCGCCATCAAGCCGTCGCCATTGCCGCCCTCGGCACCGCTGACGCCGTCGGCCAGCGCTGCGACCCAGCCGCGCTCCGCTTCATGGGCCGCGGGTGCCTGCACGCCCGCGAAATCTTCATTGCGGGCGCGTTTGCCTTGCAGGCTGGACAGGCCGGTGTCGAGTTCGAAGCGCATGGAGGTGACTTTATGTAGTTCGCATTTCGGGCCGAGCGCCGGGCCGCAAGCCGGCCCGTCTGGCGATGTGCGAGCAGCGCGGTCCCAGGTCAGGTCCGCCCGCGTACAGCGGTGCGGAACTGGAGGAGGGGCACCATTTTCGGGATGAGTGCACCCGCACCGGGCGTCTCTGCTGCTTCGGCGTGGGGCGCTGCCGGCCGTTAACCACGGTGCAGCTTGAAAAAGGCCAGCCTCATCGCTGGCACATGCCTTGCAAAGCAAAGGGCAGACCAGCTGTATGAAAACGAGATTCGGTATGGAGAAGATGGCGCGAGAGCAGGCAGGCGACCGCAGCAGCAGCGGCCTGGTGCGCAACCTGCATCGCCGTGCCGTACTCGCCCTCGGCGCAGGCCTGACGCTGCCCGCGCAGGCCCGCATCCAGGAGCTGGGCGAGGCCATTGACCAGGCCGGCGCGCAGCGCATGCTGAGCCAGCGCATGGGCAAGGCCTGGCTCGCGCAGCTGCGCCCCGAGCTGAGCGCGCGTGCGCGCCAGGTGCTGCAGCTCAGCGAGGCGCGTTTCGAGCGGCAGCTGGAGCTGCTGCTGAGCTTCGCGCCCACGCCCGAGATCGGCGGCAGTTTCCGTGCGCTGCAGCACCGCTTCCTGGACTACCGTGCGCTGCTGCACCGCGCACCGCGCCGCGAGGACCTGGACGAACTGCTGCGCCGCTCGGGCGAGGTGCTGAGCTTGGCGCACGTCGCCACCGGCCAGCTGCAGGAGCGCTCACGCGTGGGCACGGCCTGGCTGGTCAACCTGTCGGGCCGCCAGCGCATGCTGTCGCAACGCCTGGCGCTGTACTTCCTGGCGGGCCAGCAGGGCGCGCGGCCGGCGCAGGTGCAAAGCGAGATTGCCAAGGCGAGCGCCGAGTTCAAGACCGCCATGCAGACGCTCACGCAGGCCCCGGAGGCGACGCCGGCGATCCGCGACAACCTGGAGCTGGCCCGCAACCAGTGGGTCTTCCTGCAGGCCGCGCTGGGCGGCGAGAGCCAGGGCCCGCAGGCCGCCAACGATGTGTTCGTGGCCAGCGAGAACCTGCTGGCCGTGATGGAAACCGTGACCGGGCAGTTCGCCCGGCAGCTGGGCTGAGCCCCGCCGCGCACCGCGCACCACAACTTCAAAGACAGACGCCGCCATGCTTTTCGGTCGCAAGAAACGCAAGCCCATCGCCATCCCGGTCAAGGCCGTGAAGGAATGGAAGTACACCACCTGCAACTATTGCTCGACCGGCTGCGCGATCGAGATCGGCCTGGGCGACGACGGCCAGGTGGTCACCAGCCGCGGCCACGCCGGCGCGGATGTGAACCGCGGCAAGCTGTGCATCAAGGGCCTGCTGGAGGCCGAGCTGTTCACTTCTCCCGGCCGCGGCAAGGTGCCGTTGATGCGCGAGAAGGCCCACCTGCCCTTCGAGCCCACGACGTGGGATGCGGCGCTGGACAAGACCGCCGCGAAGATCAAGGAGATCCAGGCCAAGTACGGGCGCGATTCGTTCGCGGTCGTCTCCACGGGCCAGCTGCTGACGGAAGAGTTCTACACGCTGGGCAAGCTGGTGCGCGGCCAGATCGGCACCAACAACTACGACGGCAACACCACGCTGTGCATGGCCTCGGCGGTGTCGGGCTACAAGCGCAGCTTCGGCAGCGACGGCCCGCCGGGCTGCTACGACGACTTCGAGCACACCCACTGCCTGATGGCCTTCGGCTCCAACCTGCCGGAGCAGCACCCCATCATCTACTGGCGGCTGAAGGAAGCGCTGGAGAAGCGCAAGTTCCCCATCATCGTCATCGACCCGCGCGTGACGATGCTGGCCCAGTTCGCCGACATCCACCTGCCGCTCACACCTGGCACGGACACGGTGCTCATCAATTCGATGATGCACGTGATCCTGAAGGAAGGCTTGGAGGACAAGGCCTACATCGAGGCCCACACCAACGGCATCGAGGAGCTGCGCGAGCTGCTCAAGGACTACGACCCCAAGACGGCCCAGCATGTCTGCGGCATCGACGAGGACCGCATCCGCACCGTGGCGCGCCTGTACGCCAAGGCGCCGGCGGCGATGAGCATCTGGACCATGGGCATCAACCAGAGCACGCACGGCTCGGACGGCGTGGTCTGCATCAACAACCTCAACCTCATCACCGGCAACATCGGCCGCCCGGGCGGTACCAGCCTGTCCATCACCGGCCAGTGCAATGCGATGGGCACGCGCGAGTGGTCGTCCTGCTCGGGCCTGCCAGGCTATCGCCTGCTGGAGAAGGAGAAGGACCGCAAGACGGTGGCGGACTTCTGGGGCATCGACGAGAGCTTCTTCCCGCCCGCGCGCGGCATGGCGCAGACCGACATCTTCCCGGCCATCGAGACCGGCGAGATCAAGGGCCTGTGGCTGGTGGCCACCAACCCCATGACCTCCATGCCCAACCAGCCGCGCATCCGCAAGGCGATGGAGAAGCTGGAGTTCCTGGTGGTGCAGGACGTCTACGAAGACGTCGAGACCAACCAGCACTCGCACGTCTACCTGCCCGCCGCCGTGTGGGCCGAGAAGGAAGGCTGTCACACGAACACCGAGCGCCGCGTGAACCTGACGCGCAACGTGCTCAAGCCCTACGCGGACTCGAAGCCGGACTTCTGGATCTTCAACGAGATGGCGAAGCGCTTCCAGGACCGCAACGTCATCCACTTCCCGGCGACGGCCGAGGGCGCCTTCAACGAGATGCGCGAGCTGTCCAAGGGCGAGGGCCGCACGCTGGACATCTCGGGCATGAGCTATGACCGCATCGAGGCAGCGCGCGGCATCCAGTGGCCGTACAGCGAAGCGCAGGCAGCCCAGGACGCGGCGCGCGTCGGCGAGGCCGAGGGCTTCGACATGCTGCAGCGCAAGGACTTCCTCGGCAACCCGCGCCTCTACAGCGACGGCAAGTTCCAGACGCCCGACGGCCGCGCCAAGCTGATCCCGGTGCGCTTCGTCAACAACAACGAATGCCCGGACGGCGAGTACCCGTTCTGGCTGAACTCGGGCCGCGTGGTGGAGCATTTCCACACCCGCACCCGTACCGGCAAGATCGGCAACTGCAACAAGTTCAGCCCGACGCCGTACATGGAGATGAACCCGGACGCGGCGGCCGAGCTGGGCATCCAGCACCAGAGCTATGTGCGCGTCATCAGCCGCCGCGGCGATGCGGTGGTGATGGTGCAGCTGACGCAGCGCGTCGGTCGCAACATGGTGTTCATCCCCTTCCACTTCCATGACTGCGTGAACCGCCTGACGCTGGGCCTGCTGGACCCGTATTCGCGCCAGCCCGCCTTCAAGCAGAACGCCTGTCGCATCGAGCACATCGACCAGCAGGAAGCCGCGCGCCTGAACCTTGAGCGCCGCGCGTTCTAAACCGACCGGTGAACCCCATGAAGAACGACCTCCCCCTGGACCAGCTCATCAACGACGCCACCAAGAGCGCGGCGCGGCCCCGCAAGATCTGGGAGATCCGCACCGAGGAACAGCACTACGCGTTCCTGCAGGACAAGGAGATGGCCGAGCGCAACCGCTACGGCCAGAAGATCGACCTGATCGAGCACGTGAAGGCCGAGGCGCCGCACCTGACGCCGGGCCGCTCGATGTTCATCAACGAGAACCCGGCGGTCGGCACCAACCCCAACCGCAACAAGCAGCACGGCTTCTTCTTCACGGCCGACAACTGCATCGGCTGCCACGCCTGCGAGGCCGCCTGCTCCGAGAAGAACGAGAACCCGCCTCACCTGGCCTTCCGCTCGGTGGGCTATGTGGAAGGCGGCAGCTTCCCCGACTACAAGCGCATGAACATCTCCATGGCCTGCAACCATTGCGATGACCCGGTCTGCTTGCGCGGCTGCCCGACGCGCGCCTACACCAAGCACACCGAGTACGGCGCCGTGCTGCAAGACCCCGAGACCTGCTTCGGCTGCGGCTACTGCACCTGGGTGTGCCCGTACAACGCGCCGCAGCTGGACCCCGTCAAGGGCCAGGTCTCCAAGTGCAACATGTGCGTGGACCGCCTGGAAGTGGGCCTCAAGCCCGCCTGCGTGTCCGCCTGCGTGGGCAATGCGCTGGACTTCGGCGTCATCGAGAACATCCCCGCCAACCGCGAGCAGGCGCGTGTGGAGATCCCCGGCTTCCCGTCGCCCGAGATCACCCACCCCAACATCCGCTTCCAGCAGATCAAGAAGCTGCCGGACGAGATGACGCGCACCGACTCCATGCCGGTGAAGTACCACAAGGACGGCGAAGGCCGCTACCGCCCGGCCATCGACCAGAAGCTGGGCAAGGAACGCCACTGGAACCTCAAGCGCCTGTCGTCGCGCGAGAACCCGCTGGTGCTGTTCACGCTGGCCGCGCAGACGGCCGCCGGCGCGTTCGCGCTGAGCTTCCTGGGTGCGCAACTGGGCCTGGACGGCTTCACCGCCTTCGCCGCCTCGGCGATGTACGTGCCGCTGGCCATGCTGTGCTTCGGCTTGGTGGCCTTCGGCCTGTTCATGTCGACGATGCACCTGGGCAAGCCGCACCGCTTCTACCGCGGCTTCAACAACCTGCGCCATTCGCCGGTGTCCCGCGAGGGCCTGGGCATCGCCATCTTCATGGCCGCGCTGGGCATGCACATCGCGTTCAGCCTGCCGGCCAATCCGGTGTTCGCGGGCCTGTTCCAGAGCGTGTTCGGCATCACACCCGATGCCATCGTGCCAGCGTCGCTGACGAGCGCGGCCGCCACCGCCGCCGGCTACCTCGCGCTGGCCGGCAGCGCCGCGGGCCTGTACTACATGTACCGCTGCTACCGCATCAAGGCCCGCCCGTTCTGGAACCACTGGCAGACCGGCACCTCCTTCGGCGGCAACATGCTGTCGCTGGGCGGCCTGCTGGCCGGCACCGTGCTGGTGGCCACGCTGGGCCTGACGGGTGAAAGCTTCACGATGGTCGTCCGCGTCGCCGCCGCCGCGCTGTGCGTGGGCCTGCTGCTGGAAGGCGTCGGCCTGCTGGCCCATGGCCGCGAGATGGGTAGCGCCGAGCATGAAGGCGGCGCCGCGCACTACGTGCTGAGCACGACCTTCGGCAAGACCTATCTGCTGCGCAACACGCTGCTGGGCCTGAACCTGCTGCTGGCCGCCGGCCTGCTGGCCAGCCTGCTGCTGAATGACGGCGTGCATGCGCTGCAGCTGCTGGGCCTGGCCGTGTCGGGCCTGACGCTGGTGGCCACCGCGCTGATGGGCCGCGCGCTGTTCTACGTGCTGGTCATCCCCACCACCATGCCCGGCGCCTTCTTCTGGAAGAACAAGGGCTTCGAGCAGCACGCCCGCGACATCGGCCTGGCCAACATGCCGCAAGTGGGCGTCGCGCCCCTCCGCCACTGATGCAGCTCCCCGACCTGCTGGACCGCCGCTGCGTGGTCGGCATCAACTACTTCGACCTGGACGGTTCGCTGCTGCGCCAGCGCCAGCTGGCCGGCCGGGTGCTGAGGGTCGATGCCGAGCAAGGCATCACTCTGGCACTGCAGCACAGCGACCCGGCCGTCGCGCCGGCCGAGTTCATGCTGCCGCCGGACCTGCGCGCCTGGTTCAAGGCTCCGCCCGGTCACTACCGGAACGTGGCCTCCGGCGTCGACATGCAGAGCCCGGACTATCTGGTGACCTGGGATGTGCACCGCACGCAGGGCAATGCCGAAGAGGGCCAGCACGAATGGTGGGACTGGGTGCCCAACACGGAGCGCCCGCAGGTGGGCGCCCAACCGGCGGCCGAGACCTCGTAAAGAAGGCGCGCCGCGCCGTCGCCCTGTGCGCCGGCAGCAACCCGGAGCGGGTCGAGAGCCAGTCCCGGGCTAGCTCAGCTTGAACGAGGCGACGAGGCCGGCCAGGCGCACGGCCTGCTCCTTCAGCGACTGAGCGGCCGCAGCGGACTCCTCCACCAGCGCAGCGTTCTGCTGCGTCATCTGGTCCAGCTCCATCACGGTGCCGTTGACCTGCGCGATGCCTTGGCTCTGCTCGGCAGCGGCCGCGCTGATCTCGCCGATGATGTCGGTCACGCGCTGCACGGAGCCGACGATGTCGGTCATCGTCGTGCCGGCGTCGTTGACCAGGCTGGTGCCGGCCTCGACACGCTCGACGCTGGCACCGATCAGTCCCTTGATCTCGCGCGCTGCTTCCGCCGAACGCTGGGCCAGCGAGCGCACTTCGCCCGCCACGACCGCGAAGCCGCGGCCCTGCTCGCCCGCGCGCGCCGCCTCCACGGCGGCATTCAGCGCCAGGATGTTGGTCTGGAAGGCGATGCCGTCGATGGTGCCGATGATGTCGGCGATCTTCTTGCTGGCGTTGTTGATCTCGCCCATGGTGCTGACCACGCGCGACACCACCTCGCCACCGCGGCCGGCCGTCTCGGCGGCGGCACCGGCGAGCTGCTTGGCCGTCATGGCCGAATCGGCGCTCTGGCTGACGGTGCCGGTCAGCTGCGTCATGGAGCTGGACGCCTGCTGCAGGTTGGACGCCGTCTGCTCCGTGCGGTGCGACAAGTCCATGTTGCCGCTGGCCACCTCGCTGGAGGCGACCTGGATGCTCTCGGCCGACTCGCGCACCTGGCCGACGATCTCGGACAGCGACTTCTGCATGGCAGCCAGGGCCTGCATCATCTCGGCGGACTCGTCCTTGCCGCTGGCCTCGGGCGCGCGCGACAGGTCGCCGCCGGCCATGCGTTCGGCAAAGCGCTTGGCGGCCGTCAGCGGGCCGATGATGGAGCGCGAGATCTGCACCGCCAGCACGGCGCCCACGATGACGCAGACGGCGAAGGCGACCAGGAAGACGATGAAGGCGCTGCCGACCATGCCGTCGACCTTCGTGAAGATGGCGTCACCGCGTTTCTTCAGGTCGGCCTCGATGTTGGTGAGCATGGCCAGCGCCGGCTCGTAGGCTGCGTCGGCGGCCTTCATGTCGTCGAATGCCGACTGCGAGTCGGCATAGCCGTCGGCCAGCAGCTTGTCGGCGGCCGGGCGTGCGGCCTTGCGATAGGCAGCCATCAGCTCGCGGAACTTGGCGAGGTTGTCCTTGCCCGTTTGCTCGGTCGCCATGGCGCCGAAGTCGTCCATGGCCTGGTCCAGGCCCGCCTGGGCCGTGTCCCACTCCTTGCGGGCGCGAGCCAGGGCTTCCTTGTTGAAGATGGAAGCCACCAGCGTCGACGTGGCCGCCCTGCTCTGCAGCAACTGGCTGCGCGCCGCCATGGTGATGTTGGCGGTCGGAATGAGCTTCTGCGTGATGCCCTGGATGGCCTTCTGCGACACCTGCAGGCCGAAGCCGCCGACGGCGGCCAGGACCGCCGTCATCGCCAGGATGATGCCGAAGGCCAGCCAGAGTCTGGCTTGGATGCGCAGGCGACGCAGCATGGGGTTCTCCTTGTGGGACAGAGCGGTCGGGGGGTCTTCGATTGAAGCAGAAACCCGCACAGGAACGGGAAATCCTGCTGGTAGGCTCGCGGCATCGTTCACGCCACAGCCCAACATGAGCTTTCTGGCCATCGACATCGGCAACACGCGGCTCAAGTGGGCCGTCTATCCGGATGGGGCGGAGCCGGGCAGCCCGCCTGAGCAGCATGGCGCCGTCTTCCTGGAAAACATCGACCGCCTGGCCGACGAGGACTGGCAGAACCTGGCGCCGCCGACGCGCATCCTGGGCAGCAATGTGGCCGGCGACGCGGTGCGCCGCCGGGTCGAGGAGCAGATGGAGCACTGGGACCTGGCGGCGCGCTGGGTCGTGCCTTCGTCCGAGGCCGCCGGCGTGACCAACGGCTACGACCACCCGACGCGCCTGGGCGCCGACCGCTGGGTGGCCGTCATCGGCGCGCATGCCCATGCAAGGAAGCGCGGCTTCGACGGACCGGTGCTGACCGTGATGGTCGGCACGGCGGTCACGGTCGATGCGTTGTCGAGCAGCGGCCAGTTCCTCGGCGGCCTCATCCTCCCGGGCCACGGCATCATGCTGCGCGCGCTGGAAGGCGGCACCGCCGGCCTGCGCGTACCCACCGGCGAGGTGCGCGACTTCCCCACCAACACCAGCGACGCACTGACGACCGGCGGCACCTTCGCCATCACCGGCGCCATCGAGCGCATGTCCCGGCTGCTGCGCCAGCGCGAAGGTCGCGAACCGCTGGTGCTGATGACCGGCGGCGCGGGCTGGAAGGTGGCGCCGTCGCTGGACGTGCCGCATGAGCTGGTCGAAGGGTTGATCTTCGACGGCTTGCTGGCGATCAATGCCGCAAGGGGCTGACGGTCAAGGACTTCCGGCCGCCGCAGGCGGTTCCGCGACGGGATCGATGGCACGCCTGATCACCTCGTCGACACCTCGCAGCAGCCTGCCCGCATCGGTGGGTTTGCTCATGGCGACGATCGCCTGGGTCGCTCGCAGCAGGGCCGGATCGACGCTGTCCAACGTGCCGGTCAGCAGGATCGCCGGCACGCATTCCTCGACCGCCGCACGGACCTGTTCAATGGCCGCCAAGCCGTCCTGGCCGTTTGCCAGCTGGTAGTCCGCCACGATCAGGTCCGGCGTGCGCAGGTGCTGGCCCAGCTGCGCCAGCGCCTCGTCCGCCGAGGCACTGCAGAGCGCCTGGGCGTTCCACTGGCCAAACACGTCGCCCAAGGCCTCGCGGTTGTGCGGGTGATCGTCGATGACCAAGACGAACACGCCGTGCAGATCGTACCCGCCGACCGGCGCGGCCGCGTTCGCCAACGCCATGCTCGAATGCAGGGAGACGAGGGGGACGCAGATCTCGAACATCGAACCCCGTGCGGGCGTGGACCGCATGCGCAGGCCGTGCCCCAGCATCGCGGCACTGCGCTTCACGATGGACAGGCCCAGCCCCAGTCCCTCGGCGCGGGCCGCACGGCCACCGCCCACGCGGTAGAACTCCTCGAACACCTGCTCCTGATGCTCAGCGGCGATGCCTATGCCAGTGTCGAAAACCTGGATCGCCAGCGCCTGCCCGCGGCGCCGGCAGCCGAGCAGCACACCACCACGCGTCGTGTAGCGGATCGCATTGGAGACGAGGTTGCCCAGCACGCGCTCGAGCATCAGGGCATCGGTGCGCACGACGGCGTCGCAGGGCCTCACGCGCAGCGCCAGCCCGGCCTCGCGTGCCTGCGGGCCATAGGCCGTCTCGACGCGCTCCAGCATGGGTCGCAGCGGGATGTTCTGCAGTTCGGGCCTGATCACACCGGCGTCTAGCTTGGAGATGTCCAGCAAGCTGCTGAACAACCCCTCCATCACCGCCACCGATGCGAGCACCTTGTCTGCGAGTCCCGCCAGTTCGGGCCGGTCCAGGCGCAATCTCAGCACGCCGGTCAGCAGGCCCACGGTGTGCATGGGCTGGCGAAGATCGTGGCTGGCGGCGGCGAGGAAGCGCGTCTTGGCGGCGTTCGCCCGCTCGGCCTCTTCGGTGCGCAGGCGGAGCTCCTCCATGTTGGCGATCAACTGCGTGTTCAGCCGCGCCAGCTCCCCGGCCTGCTCGCCAAGCTGCTCATTGGCGCGCGACAGCGCACGCGTCCGGTCCTCGACCTTGGTCTCCAGCCCGGCGTAGGAGGCTTCCAGTTCGGCCGCCATCACATTGAAGTCCTGCGCGAGCATCTCGATCTCGTCGCCGCTTTGCACTTGCAGACGCGAGCCGAGGTCGCCCTGTGCGATGCGACTTGCCGCCTGCCGCAGCTTGACGATGGGCGTGGCCATGCGCGCGGCCAAGCGCAGGCTCGCAAACAACGCAAGCGCCAGACCCAAGCTCATCAAAAGCAGCGTGCGTTGCAGCGTGGACATCGCCGGCGCCAAGGCGACCGCCCGCGGCACCTCGACGACGACCAGCCAATCGGTCATTTCCACGCGTGCCGCGCTGGCGATCACGGCGGCGCCGCCCAGGTCCTCGGCGTCGAGCGCCCCGGAGGCATCCCGCGTCGCGCCGGCGCGATCGCGCAGCAAGCGCACCGGCGGAAAGTCGGTCATGTCGAGGCTGCGTGACACATGCGTCGCCACCGGGTGGGCAATCAGCCGGTTGGCGGCATCGATGACAAAGACCCGCCCGTCGCCGATGCCGGCAAGGCCACCGCTGACGTCGGTCAGAAAGCGCAGATTGACGGCTGCGACCGTCAATGCGCCGCCGGGGCCCCGGTCCGGCACGGTCAGAAGCATCGTGGGCTCGCTGGCGCCACGAAAGAACGGCTGTTCGAACCCGACGGACGCCGGCCTGCCTTCTTGCGGCGCCGCCATGAAGGCGGTCTGCTGCTGCGAGAACAGCCGGTCGGGCTGGCTGCGCGACACGAACAACTGCTCGCGCCCCGTGCGATCGACCGACTGCAGCTCCAGGATGGCCGGGTGCAGCACCATCAGGCGCTGGAACTCCTGGCGCCTGGCCTGCAGCCCGAACGGCTCCTGGCCCCACGGCAGCTTGGCGGCGTCGGCGATACCGGCGGTCAACGTCTTCAGGTATTGCTCGATCTCACGCGCCGCGGCCATCGCCTGTGCCGCCTGCAGGCGCGAGATGTGCTCGCGGGCCTCGCGGTAGCCGAAGTACATCTCGCTGAGGCCCGAGACGAGGATCAGCGCCGTCGCGATGCTGCCGATCAGCCAGGCATAGCGCCGGGCCAGGCCGCGGGGTTGCAAAGCCTGCATCCGCATGCGCTCAGTACACCCGGTCCGCACGCCGCACAACGGCAGGTGCGATGCGGTCGCCCGCGTCGGTCCTCAGCGCCAGCGTGAAGCGCTGCGGCGTCTGCACCGGGATCGCGCCGGCAAACTCGCCCTGGCAAACGCGGGCTGCCAGGTCCGCCAGCGCGTCGTAAGCGAAGGCGCTGTCCTGCGCATAGGCCATGGCTGCGCCCGCCTCCACCTCGCCGACCGTCGCATGCATGCCCGGCTTGCCAAGGCGCTTCAGGTGCGCGATGAGCTGGCGCTGCGCGAGGTAGGCGATATAGGTGGGCGGGATGTACCAGGCGTCGAAGCGCCTGGTCGCCGGATCGGTCATCAGCGCCTCGAGCTCACTGATGTTCTCGGCCAGCACCACCGTGGTCCGCAGGCCGATGTGGGCTGCCATTCGCCCCAGCCGGTTGTCGGGGTCGTACTCCTGCACCCAGTCCCGGTCGGCCAGCACAGCCACCTCGCGAAGGTGCGGCAACGCGTCCCTCAGGATTTCCAGCCGCTTCGCGTGCAGCTGGTCGGCCAGGGCAACGCCCGTGGTGGCCATGCGGGACGTTTGCATGGCATCCCGAACACCGCTCGCTATGGGGTCGGAGTAGGTGGCGAAGACCAGTGGCGTGCCCTTGGCGACCCGTGCGGCCACCGTCGATGTACGGCCCGTGGGCGTGACGAGCAATCGGGCGTGCGCCTGCAACGCGCGCCCGACGGCGTCACGGATGCCTGCGTCGTCGCCGGCGCTTGCTCGAAACAGGCCGAGGTCGAAGGAACGCGCCAGTTCAGGATGCCGCTGGCGAAGCGCGGCCTCGAACTTGGCGAAGGACTCGTCTCTCGTCGTGACCCCTGTCCCGATGAAAGCGATCAGGCCGCGCGGCGGCTTGTGACTGGCGTCGGAGCGCAACCCAGCTGCCAGCAGCACAAGGGTCAAGCAACCAATCGCATGAGACAAAAGTGCCATGGGCGAGTATGGAACATCCCGTTACGCTTGCCGCGCCATCAACCTTCAGGAGAGGCGCCATGTCTATCGAGCACGGTTTTGTTTGGATGAAGATTATTCCGGCAGCGGTGTCCAAAGCCGCGGACCTGAGCACGGCCGGCTACGGCGGAGTCAGCACCGAATCGGCGGATCGCCCACCCAGGCACGCGAGCACCGAGTCTGCGGATCGACCGCCCACCGGGGCGAGCAACAAAAGTTCGGATCGCCCTCCGAAGCTGACGATCGTCGAGGAGACGACAGTGGCCGCAGCCGGGCAGCACACCGCGAAGTTCACCCGCGCCTTCAAGGACCATGGCGCTGCGAAAACCTGGCTGCAAGGCGACGAGGGCCAGCACTGGAAGACGGGGGCGCTGCGCTGCTGCCTGGTGGAGGTCAGCGAATCCACTGAATCGTTCTCATGAACACGCAAGTCTTCCAACCTGAGCGCTGCCGGTTTCCGGATGACGCGTGGGGAGACCGGTTCAAGGAAAACGAGCGGTCACCCACGCCGCACCTGCCCCAGGACTGGCGCACGTTGCTGACTCTGCCCGACCCGCCCTGGCAGCGGACCGCAAGCGAATGTCGCTATCTCGTCGGCCTGAAATCGCCGCTTCGGCGTGATCGCCGGGCGGAGATCGAACGGCAGGGTCGTGGTTACGACATCGAGGCCACCTCGACGGTGCAGGCGGTCGTCGGCAGCGTCGAGGCGCCGGATCGCCCCGGCGCAAAGAAGGCCGTCAATGCGCTGTTCGACAACATGCTCGCGCCCATTTACCACTTCAAGCGGCGCTTCAAGCGCGGCCGGCCAGGCATGTGCTGCAGCGAGCCGCTGGAACCGATGTTCCCCCACGGCGACCGGGATCACCCGGCGCATCCGGCCTATCCCAGTGGCCATTCAACGCAGGCGCACGCCCTGGCATTTCTACGCCAGGCTGTTCCCGCAGTTGACTGACGCCCTGATGGCCGCGGCGGCGGACATTGCCTGGAATCGGGAGATTGCCGGGCTGCACTATCCCAGTGATTCGCTCGCCGGCAAGCTGCTGGCATCGCAGCTGGTGGACATGCTCTTCGAGAACGCCACGTTCGCAGCGCTCGCCGAGGCAGCCGCCGCGGAGTTCTAAGCCCACTTGATGCCGCCGAGCCCGTCGGGCTCGGCCGTCGCCTCCCGCGGCGGCGTTGCGTTCTCGAAGCACAACCCCATCCGGCTGGCGGCCAACACGGCCTGGGTGCGCGTCGTCACGTTCAACGCGCGCAGCACGGCGGAGGTATGGGCCTTGACGGTGCTCAGCGACAGGTTGAGCTGGCGGCCGATCAGCTTCGCGGGCTTGCCCTGCAGCAACAGGTGCAGCACGTCCGCCTGGCGGGGTGTCAGCCCGAGGTCGGCGGGGCGGCGCTCACGTGCCGGCGACGGCGGTGCAGCCGCAGTGCGCTCGGCGGCAGGCGGCGCCCGCCCGCCCAGGAAGGCCGAGGGCGGCAGATAGATGCCGTGGGCCAGGATCAGGCGCAATGCGCCCAGCATGACCTGGGACGTCGAACTCTTGGGGATGAAGCCCATGGCGCCGGCATCGAGCGCGGCCAGCACGGTGTCCTTGTCGTCTGCCGAGGACATGACGACCACCGGCACCTCGGGATGGTCGCTGCGCAGCCGGGCGAGGCCTTCCAGGCCGGACAGCCCCGGCAGGCCCAGGTCGATCATCACCAGGTCGGCGCCGCCGCGTTGCGCCAGCAAGGCGAACGCCTCCTCGCAGCTGCCCGCCTCCCAGGTTTGCAAGTCCTCCACCAGCGGCTTCAACAGCAGCGCCACACCCTCGCGGAACAAGGGGTGGTCATCGATCAACAGAATCTTCATGCGCAGTCTCCCCGCTGCGGTCGATGGTATCGACGCCCTTCCGCTTCGTCGTCGCTTTCTGGCCATCCCTTTGGCTCGGCCGGATGGCTTATGCGTCGGGCCACGCAGCGCGTACTTCTCGGCAATGGCGGCGGCGCCCTGCACTCACCAAACTTGATGACAAGAGACGGCGTCGTCGCGCCGCGTAAGCTCAGGGGGATTCCATGCTGCAAGCCGTTCCGTCCGAAGCGTCCGTCCGCGCGGCCAGCGCCCACACGCCGCAGCCGCACCAGGTACTTGGCGCCCTGCCGCAGCCACTGCTCGTGCTGCTGCCGGACCGCCGCCTGCTGTTCATGAACACCAGCGCCGAACATCTGCTCGCCGACGGCCTGGGCCAGGCGCGCGCGGGCCAACTGATGGGCTTGGGCCAGCTTGACGCGCCGCACCTGGACGAACTGCTGAAGCAGGCTTCGGCGTGCACGTCGTCGCGCACCGGCCTTTGGTTCACGCCTGGGCTGACCACGGGCTGGCTGCATGCGGCGCCGCTGGCGCCCGCCATCGCACAGGCGTCGGGCTGGCCGCCTCAAAGCGTGTTGCTGAGCCTGCACCTGGACGAGCCGGCCTTGACGCAGGCCGCCCGCATCGATGCGTTGACCCGTCAGTGCCGGCTCAGCAAGGCCGAACGCCACGTGCTGATGCTGCTGGCCGATGGCGAACCGGTGGACGCCACGTCACGCCATCTCGGCCTGTGCGTGAGCACGGTGCGCAGCCACGTGCGCAACCTGCTCGGCAAGACGCAGGCACCGACCCTCATGCAGCTGCTACGCTGGACCGGCAGCGCGGCCAGCCTGCCGCACTGAGGGCTACAGGATGAAGCGGCTCAAGTCCTCGTTGGCCGCCAGCGCCTTCAGCTTGGCGTCCACCGCCTCGGCGTCGAGCGACACGGTCTGATCCGCGCGGTTGGGCGCGTCGAAGCTGATCTCGTCGAGCAGGCGCTCCATGACCGTCGCGAGGCGCCGTGCGCCGATGTTCTCGGTGCGTTCGTTCACCTCGAAGGCAATCTGCGCGATGCGGCGGATGGCCTCGGGTTGCAGGTCCAGCGTGACACCCTCGGTCGCGAGCAAGGCCTGGTACTGCTTGACCAGGCTGGCATGCGTGCTCGTCAGGATGGCCTCGAAATCCGCCACCGACAGCGAATCGAGTTCGACGCGGATGGGCAGGCGGCCTTGCAGTTCGGGGATCAGGTCGCTCGGCTTGGCGAGGTGGAAGGCGCCACTGGCGATGAAGAGGATGTGGTCGGTCTTCACCAGGCCGTACTTGGTCGACACCGTCGTGCCCTCCACCAGCGGCAGCAGGTCGCGCTGCACGCCCTGGCGCGACACCTCGGCGCCGCCATGCTCGTTGCGCGAGGCGACCTTGTCGATCTCGTCGATGAAGACGATGCCCATCTCCTGCGCGTTGGCGAGCGCCGTCGCGCGCATCTCTTCCTCGTTGACCAGCTTGGCCGCCTCCTCGTCGACGAGCAGCTTGAAGGCCTCGGCGACCTTGAGCTTGCGCGTCTTCTTCTGCGCCCCACCGAACTGGCTGAACATGCCCTTGAGCTGCTCGGCCATGTCTTCCATGCCGGGCTGGTTGCCGAAGGGGCCGAGCACCTCGAGGCTGGGCTTGGGGGCGAGCAGGTCGAGCTCGATGTCCTTGTCGTCGAGCTGGCCCTCGCGCAGGCGCTTGCGCATGGCCTGGCGCGTGGCGTTATCGGGCTCGATGCCCGGCAGCAGCACGTCCAGGATGCGCTCCTCGGCGGCGTCCTCGGCGCGCGTCTGGCCGCGCCGCATCTGCAGCTCGCGCTCCTGCTTGACGGCCACTTCGACGAGGTCGCGGATGATGGAGTCGACGTCCTTGCCGACGTAGCCGACCTCGGTGAACTTGGTGGCCTCGACCTTGATGAACGGCGCGCCGGCCAATCGTGCCAGGCGGCGGGCGATCTCGGTCTTGCCGACGCCCGTCGGGCCGATCATCAGGATGTTCTTGGGCGAGATCTCGCCGCGCAGCTTCTCGTCGACCTGCTGGCGGCGCCAGCGGTTGCGCATGGCGATGGCAACGGCGCGCTTGGCGGCGTGCTGGCCGACGATATGGCGGTCCAGCTCGGAGACGATCTCCATCGGGGTCATCGAGCTCATTCCAACACCTCGAGCGTGTGGTTCTGGTTCGTGTAGATGCAGATCTCGCCGGCGATCTCCAGCGACTTCTTGACGATGTCGGCCGCCCCCAGCTCGGTGTGCGCCAGCAGCGCCTTGGCGGCGGCCTGCGCGTAGGCACCGCCCGAGCCGATGGCGACGATGCCCTGCTCGGGCTCCAGCACGTCGCCATTGCCGGTGATGATCAGCGAGGCCGTGCGGTCGGCCACGGCCAGCATGGCCTCCAGGCGGCGCAGCACGCGGTCGGTGCGCCAGTCGCGCGTCAGCTCGACGGCGGCGCGCACGAGGTGGCCCTGGTGCTTCTCCAGCTTGGCCTCGAAGCGCTCGAACAGCGTGAAGGCATCGGCCGTGGCGCCGGCGAAACCGGCCAGCACCTGGTCCCGATACAGCTTGCGCACCTTGCGCGCGCTGGCCTTGACGATGGTGTTGCCCAGCGTGACCTGGCCGTCGCCGCCGATGGCGACCTGCCAGCCGGCGGGCGTCTGGCGACGCACGGAGATGATGGTGGTGCCGTGATAGACGGCGGAGGAGGATTCAGAAGACATAGGGCCTCCAAGTGGGGCCAAGCCGACGCGGGACAAGTCAGTTGATCCTGACTTTCACTTTCGCGTGCTCGTTGATGCCCATGGCGCCGAAGAACAGCGCCACCAGGCGATGGGCGTCGGTGAAGACCACCGAACGGTTCTCGGTGCGGCGCTGCAGCACCCAGTTCAACAGGTCGCCGGCGGCCATGAAGTCCAGGCGGATCAGCTTGGTGCAGACGATGTTGATGAGGCTGGCATCGCCGATCTCGGCAGACAGCGCGCGCAGGTTCTCGGAGATGTCACCACTGAGCTGGCCCTGCAGCTCGACCTGGGCCGCCGAGCTGGCCGCGTCGTGGACGCTGGTGTCGAGGAAGCTGGATTGCGCCTCGCTCTGCATCGTGCTGGTCGCGGAGCTGTTGGTCGAGGAACCTTCGCCGCCGATGCGCACGCGGCACTTGGCGCGCTCCCAGGATGGCGGCGAGACCTCGTAGGTCACGCAGTAGTCGATAGCCGCTTCGTCGAACTGGTCCGGCCGGTTGGCCAGGCGCAAGGCCTCCAGGCGCAGCATCCACAGCGCCGGGTCGGTGTCGCGCTCGCCGACCGGGGCGAGTTCCTTCAGTTGGTTGAGGAAACGGTCGCCGCCCACCCAGCGCTGGTCGATCTGCTGCGTGGCCCACAGGCGGAACAGCTGGCGCAACTGGATGGCCGCGTCGATCTGCACGTCGTCCAGCGTGCCCCAGTCGAACACCCAGGGCATCGGCAGGGTTTCGCTGCGCTTTTGCAGCACGGCGACGTCCTCGGCGGACAGCGAGGCCGGCGCCGTCCAGCTGATCTGGCCGGCCTTGCCCATGGGCAGGCGGCTGGCATGGCGGGCCGACTCGGCCACCAGCTTGGGCATGGAGAACCATTGCGGCGCCGACAACCCGAACTGCTGGGCGTACTCGACGGCCAGCGCCTCGAACTTGCCCTGGGCGCCCGTGGCGCGGTAGTGGTCGAACAGCACCAGCCAGGTCTCGCCGTGCAGGTTGCGGCTGCCGCCCGGGCGCACCAGCTCGGTCAACGCGCGCTCGCTGTTGTCGTAGTCGGCGTTGGCAAAGGCGATGACGGCCTCGTCGAGATCGGGGTCGTGCACGACCTCCTGCACCTCGACCGGCGCCGACGAATCGGCCAGCGTGAACGACAGCGGCATCTCCAGCGGCGGCATGTCGGGCAGGCGACTCGCTGGCGAGTCCGACAGCGGCGGGATGGCCGCGCCCATGGTGACGGCGGCCGGCGGCGTCGGCGCCGACAGGCGCTTGGCTTCCTTGAGCGTGGAGAACTCGCTGACACGGCCGACCGCCGCGTCGCCCGGCGACGGGGCGGCCACGGTGGACGCGAAGGCCACGGGCCGCGTGCTGGTCTCGAAGAAACCGGGCTGCTGCTTGGGCACGGCCTGCGTGGTCGCAAAGCTCTCGCCCACCATCTGCTGCTCGATCTCGTCGATCTTGGCCTTCACGCCCAGGTCGATCTTGGAGCTGGGCTCGCTGATGCGGTCGTCGTCGCCCAGCCTGGACGGCGACGCGGCCAGCGCCGCCAGCTGCTCCGGCGTCAGCCCCTCGCGGCGGATGCGGCGCAGCATGTCGAGCTCGCGCTTGCGCACGAAGTCGTTGCGGCGCTTGCGCTCCACCATCGCGCGCAGCTCAGCCTTGGCGAGGTCGCCCTCGGGATCGTCCTGGCGCGAATTGATCTCCGACCAGTCCGTCGTCGGGTTGGCGACGAAGCGCGCAACCTTGCGGAAGAAGCTGTCGCCTTCCTTCGGGTCTGCGGGCTTGGACTCGGACATGGCTTGACTATCCCTCATTCCGGCGACGCACTAGACATTACCCAGCGACTGCCGCGGAACCGGCTTTGCCGGGCCGCTGGCAGTGCCCCCTTGAGGGGGCCGGCGAAGCCGGTAGGGGGTGGGCCACATCAATCGCCGAACATCTTTTGCTTGAGCTCCCGGCGCTGCTGCGCTTCGAGCGACAGCGTCGCGGTCGGGCGGGCGATCAGCCGGCCCAGGCCGATGGGCTCGCCGGTCTCGTCGCAATAGCCGTACTCGCCGCTGTCCAGGCGCGCGATGGACTGCACGATCTTCTTCAGCAGCTTGCGCTCGCGGTCGCGCGTGCGCAGTTCCAGCGCATGCTCTTCCTCGATGGTCGCGCGGTCGGCCGGGTCGGGGACGATGGTGGTGTCCTCGCGCAGGTGCTCGGTCGTCTCACCCGCGTTGGACAGCACGCCGTCCTTCAGCGCGTTGAGCTTGGCGCGGAAGAACTCGATCTGCTTGGCGTTCATGTACTCCGAGTCCGGCATGGCCAGGACTTCGGCGTCGGTCAGCTCCGCACCGGATTTGGTTTTCCAGGCGTTGACCAGCTTCGGGTCGCCCTTGGCGGCAATGCGCGGCGTCTCGTCCGTGTGGTTGGCGCCACGCGCGGGCGGCTTCGGCGGAGCGAAGCGATCGGCGAAGCGATTCGCGGGGGCGGGCACTTCCAACATAGCGACGTCAGCGCCGGCGTCGGTTTTGGCGCCAGTCTTCGCACCCTTGGATGCGGCGGCGGTTTTGGGGGCCGGGATCTTGCTCACTGTCTTCTCCTCGCTCTCGGGGGCTTGCATCGGCGCGGTGTCAGACCTTGGTCGCACTGCTTTTCAGCCGGCAGCCCAATTTTGAGCGCGGCGGATTGTAGCCATGCGAATTTCCAGGTCGGTTCCCCCTTGAAAGCATGCTTCCAAGGAGGCAAAAACATCACGCCAGACAGCCTTCCAGACCTTGCATCAACACGTCTTTCGGCAGGTCGATGCCGATGAACACCATCTTGCTCTGCTTTTTCTCACCCGGCATCCATTTCGGGCCGAGATCGGAGCCCATCATCTGATGCACGCCTTGGAAGATGACCTTCTTCTCCGTGCCTTTCATGTGTAGGACACCCTTGTATCTCAGCATCTTGGGGCCGTAGACCTGCACGATGGCGCCCAGGAAGTCCTCCAGCTTGGCCGGGTTGAAGGGCTTGTCCGAGCGGAAGACGAAGCTCTTCACGTCGTCCTCGTGGGCGTGGTGATGCGGGTGGTCGCAGTGCTCGCCATGCTCATGGTCGTGATCATGGTGATGGTGGTGGCCGTGGTCGTCCGCCTTCAGGAAGTCGGGGTCGATCTCCAGCTTGGCGTTCAGGTTGAAGCCCCGCAGGTCGAACACCTTGCTTAGCGCCACCTCACCGAAATGCGCCGTCTGGATGGGCGCGCGCGGGTTCATGTGCTTGATGCGGTGGATCAGCGCCTCGACGGCCGAAGGCTCCACCAGGTCGCTCTTGCTGATGAAGATCTGGTCGGCGAACCCGACCTGCATGCGCGCTTCCTGGCGGGTGTTGAGCTGCTCGTCGGCGTGCTTGGCATCCACCAGCGTCAGCACGGAGTCCAGCAGGTAGCTCTCGGCGATCTCGTCGTCCATGAAGAAGGTCTGCGCCACAGGGCCCGGGTCGGCCAGGCCGGTGGTCTCGATGACGACGCGGTCGAAGGTCAATTCACCCTTGCGGCGCTTGGCGGCCAGGTCGGAGAGCGTCGTGCGCAGGTCCTCGCGGATGGTGCAGCAGACGCAGCCGTTGCTCATCTGGATGATCTGCTCGTTGGTGTCCGACACGAGGATGTCGGTGTCGATGTTCTCCTCGCCGAACTCGTTCTCGATGACGGCGATCTTCTGGCCGTGGGCCTCGGTCAGCACGCGCTTGAGCAAGGTGGTTTTGCCGGCGCCGAGGAAACCCGTGAGGATGGTTGCAGGAATGAGGCCGTTGGCGGAGTTGGACATGGCGGGAACCGTTTTCGGAAGAAGGCAGCCAAGATAGGGACTCGGCGCCGGGAAACAAGGGTTTGTCAAACCAATCGGCTATTCTGTCCCTTCCGCAATACCCTGACAGCTCCCCTTGAGCGAACCGCATTCAGGCCGGCCCCCAGTTCGCGGGGCCGCCAAACACCCGCCCGAGGCGCGTGGCCTTTTGGAGCGCATGCTGGAGTTCCTCCACCCCGGCCCCGACTCCAAGAGCGAACTGATCGATACGCTGGCCGATGCCGAGCAGCGCGAGCTGATCGAGCCCGAGTCGCGCCAGATGCTGGAAGGCGTGCTGCGCATGGCCGAACTGTCGGCCGGCGACGCGATGGTGGCCGCGCCGCGCATGGACCTGCTGGACATCGACGCGCCCTACGACGAGCTGCTGGGCATCGTCATAGACACCGGCCATTCGCGCTTTCCCGTCTACGAAGGCGGGCGTGACAACATCATCGGCATCCTGCTGGCCAAGGACCTGCTGAAGATGCAGCGCGCCCCGGAGCTCAACCTCCGCGCGCTGTTGCGGCCGACCGTCTTCGTGCCCGAGAGCAAGGGGCTCAACGAGCTGCTGCGCGACTTCCGCTCCAACCGCAACCATCTCGCTATCGTCATCGACGAGTTCGGCAACACCGCCGGCCTCATCACCATCGAGGACGTGCTGGAGGAGATCGTCGGCGAGATCGAGGACGAGTTCGACGACAAGGATGGCGAGTCGGGCCTGTACACGCTGGCAGACGGCAGCCAGCGCGTGGCGGGCGACGCGACCATCGCGGCCGTCAACGGTGCCTTCGGCCTGGCGCTGCCGGACGACGACTTCGACACCATCGGCGGCCTGGTCGCCCATGAGCATGGCCGCGTGCCGCGGCGCGGCGAGTCCGTGCAGGTGGCGGGGCTGAACTTCTCCGTCATGCTGACCCGCGGCGGCGCGGTGCGCTGGTTCAAGGTCACGCGCGCGCCTGAAGACGAGTCCGAGGCGTGAGGGCGGGTGTCGCCGGGGCCGTTGCACTGGCCGCCGGCCTGCTGCACACGGCCTCCTTCGCGCCGACCGGCGCCTGGTGGGCGCAGCTCGCCGCGCTGGCTCTGCTGTTCGGCCTGGTCACCCGCGCCACGCCCCGGGTGGCTGCCCTGTGCGGCGCACTGTTCGGCTGGAGCTGGCTGGCCGCCGGGCTGTGGTGGCTGCACATCAGCATGCACCAGTTCGGTGGCATCCCCTGGCTGCTGGCCGCGCTGGCGGTCGGGCTGCTGGCGGCGGGTCTGAGCGGCTACTACGCGCTCGCGCTGGGCCTGACCGCCCGCTGGATCGCCCCTGGCCGCATGCGGCTGCTGGCCCTGGTGCCGGCATGGCTGCTGGCCGAGCTGGCACGGGCGAGCTGGCTCACCGGCTTCCCGTGGATCGCCTCGGGCTACGCGCACACGGCTGGCCCGCTGGCCGGCTGGGCGCCATGGATCGGCATTTACGGCATCACGGCGCTGGCCGCGCTGGCCGCCGCCGGCCTCATGCTGCTGAAGGAGCGTGCCTGGGCGCTGGCTGCCCCCGCGCTGCTGCTGCCGCTGGCCGGGCTGCTGCTGCCGCAGGACTTCACCACCTCCAGCGGTCGCATCGCGCTGTCGCTGGTCCAGCCCAGCATCCCGCAGGACCAGAAGTTCGACCCCGAGCGCTTCGCCACCAACCTGGGCACGCTGACCCGGCTCATCGAGTCCGCACGGGGCCAGGTCGTCATCACGCCCGAATCCGTCGTGCCGCTGCCGCTGGCCGAACTTGACCGCGCCACGCTCGTGCGCCTGGCGAACCCCGAGCGCCCCGTGCTGCTCGGCGCCTTCCTCGGCAATGCCGACGTGGGCTTCGTCAACTCCGTCGTCGGCCTCGGCACCGACTATCACTACGGCAAGCGCCACCTGCTGCCCTTCGGCGAATTCATCCCGCCCGGCTTCGGCTGGTTCGTGCGGGCGATGAACATCCCGCTGGACGACCAGGCCCACGGCGAACACCAACGCCCCTGGGCAGTGGCCGGCCAGCGCCTGCGCCCGCTGATCTGCTACGAGGACTTGTTCGGCGAAGACTTCGTGCAGAGCGCCGTCGGGCCGGACGCGGCGACCGTGTTCGTCAACGTCAGCAACCTGGCCTGGTTCGGCACCGTCATGGTCCAGGACCAGCACCTGCAGTTCTCGCAGATGCGCGCGCTCGAATTCCAGCGGCCGGTCGTGCGCTCGACCAACACCGGCGCGACGGCCGTCGTCGACCACCACGGCCGCATCACCGCCCGCCTGCCGGCGCTGCAGCGCGGCGTGCTGGAGGCCGACGTGGAGGGCCGCAGCGGCGCCACGCCCTACGCCCGCTGGCTGGCCGCGCTGGGCCTGTGGCCACTCTGGGGATTGGCACTGTTTGCCCTGATCGGACTGAGGAAGGCGGCCCAATAGAATCGGCCACCCCCTTCTCCCCTGATCCCATGCTGACCTTCCAGCAAATCATCCTGACGCTTCAGGACTACTGGTCCCAACAAGGCTGCGCGCTGCTGCAGCCCTACGACATGGAAGTCGGCGCCGGCACCAGCCACACCGCCACCTTCCTGCGCGCCCTCGGCCCCGAGCCCTGGAAGGCCGGCTACGTGCAGCCCAGCCGCCGCCCCAAGGACGGCCGCTACGGCGAGAACCCCAACCGCCTGCAGCACTACTACCAGTACCAGGTCGTGCTCAAGCCCGCGCCGGCCAACATCCTGGAGCTGTACCTGGGGTCGCTCGAGGCGCTGGGCTTCGACCTGAAGAAGAACGACGTGCGCTTCGTCGAGGACGACTGGGAGAACCCGACGCTCGGCTGCTGGGGCCTGGGCTGGGAAGTGTGGCTGAACGGCATGGAGGTCACGCAGTTCACCTACTTCCAGCAGGTCGGCGGCATCGACTGCAAGCCCATCACCGGCGAGATCACCTACGGCCTGGAGCGGCTGGCGATGTACCTGCAGGGCAAGGAGTCCGTGTACGACCTGGTCTACACCGACGGCCTGACCTACGGCGACGTGTTCCACCAGAACGAGGTCGAGCAATCGACCTACAACTTCGAGCACAGCGACGTCGAGTTCCTTCTCGGCGCCTTCGCGGCGCACGAGAAGCAGTCCAAGGCCTTGATGGAGCAGCAGCTCGCGCTGCCAGCCTACGAGCAGCTGCTGAAGGCCGGCCACAGCTTCAACCTGCTGGACGCCCGCGGCGCCATCAGCGTGACGGAGCGCGCCGCATACATCGGCCGCATCCGCAACCTGGCCCGCGCCGTCGCGCAGAGCTATGTCGAAAGCCGCGCGCGCCTCGGGTTCCCGATGGCGCCGAAAGCCTGGGCCGATGAAGTGGTCGCTCAGATCGAACTGAAGAACAGCAAGAAGGCGGCCGCTTGATGAATCTGCTCGTTGAACTCTTCGTCGAAGAGCTGCCCCCCAAGGCGCTGAAGAAGCTGGGCGAGTCCTTCGCCACGGTGCTGGCCGACAGCCTGAAGGCGCAAGGCCTGGCTGCGGCGGATGCCGCCGTCACGTCGTTCGCGTCGCCGCGCCGCCTGGGCGTGCATGTCGCCGGCGTCGCCGCCAAGGCCGCCGACAAGGCGGTGCAGCAGAAGCTGATGCCGGTCGCCGTGGCGCTGACCGCCGACGGCCAGGCCACACCCGCGCTGCTGAAGAAGCTGGCGTCCATCGGCGCCGGACCTGAAGCTCTGCCGCAGCTGAAGCGCCAGCCCGACGGCAAGGCCGAGGCGCTGTTCTGGGACAGCCTGCAGCCGGGCGCCACGCTGGCCCAAGGCCTGCAGAAGGCGCTGGACGAGACGCTGGCCAAGCTGCCCATTCCCAAGGTCATGACCTACCAGCTCGCCGACGGCTGGAGCGACGTGAAGTTCGTGCGCCCGGCGCATGGCCTGGTCGCACTGCACGGCAGCGAGGTCGTGCCCGTCCAGGCGCTGGGCCTGATGGCCGGCCGCACCACCCGCGGCCACCGCTTCGAGGCCGCGCAGCCCGAGGTCAGCATCGAGTCGGCCGACAGCTATGCCGCCCAGTTGCGCGACCAGGGCGCCGTCATCGCCAGCTTCGCCGAGCGCCGCGCCGAGATCTCGCGCCAGCTCAAGGGCGCCGCCGACGCGCTGAGCCTCACGCCCATCGACGACGAAGCGCTGCTGGACGAAGTGACCGCCCTCGTCGAGCGCCCCAACGTGCTGACCTGCGCCTTCGAGGCCGAATTCCTCGCCGTGCCGCAGGAGTGCCTCATCCTGACGATGAAGGCCAACCAGAAGTACTTCCCGCTGCTGGACAACGCCGGCAAGCTGACCCGCCATTTCCTGGTCGTCAGCAACATCGCGCCGGCCGACGCCAGCGCCGTCGTACAGGGCAACGAGCGCGTCGTGCGCCCGCGCCTGGCCGATGCCAAGTTCTTCTTCGACCAGGACCGCAAGAAGAAGCTGGAAGACCGCCTGCCCGGCCTCGCCAAGGTCGTCTACCACGGCAAGCTGGGCAGCCAGGGCGAGCGCGCCGAGCGCGTGCGCTCGATCGCGCATGCCATCGTCAACCAGCTGAGCATGGCCACCCTGCCGTACACGGTCGAGGCCGATGACGAGTTCAAGGTGCTGGACAGCAAAGTCAAGCAGGCGGCCAGCCTCGCCAAGTGCGACCTGCTGACCGACATGGTCGGCGAGTTCCCCGAGCTGCAAGGGATCATGGGCGGCTACTACGCCCGCCACGAGGGCTTGCGCGACGGCGTCGCCATCGCCATCGAGGATCACTACAAGCCCCGCTTCGCCGGCGACGCGCTGCCGCGCAACCACACCGGCACGGTCGTCGCGCTGGCCGACAAGCTGGAGACGCTGGTGGGCCTGTTCGGCATCGGCCAGCTGCCCACCGGCGACAAGGACCCGTTCGCGCTGCGCCGCCATGCGCTGGGCGTCATCCGCATCCTGGTCGAGAAGAACCTGCCGCTGGATCTGCCCGCGCTGATCGACGCGGCCGTGCCGCCGTTCGGCGAGCTGGTCACGAACCCTCGCGACGCGCTGCTGGGCTTCTTCGCCGACCGCCTGGCCGTGTCGCTGCGCGACCAGGGCTACAGCGCCCAGGAAGTCGACGCCGTGCTGGCGCTGAGTCCGGCCCGCCTGGGCGACGTGCCGCGCCGCCTGGAGGCCGTGCGCGCCTTCGCGGCGCTGCCCGAGGCCGCGTCGCTGGCTGCCGCCAACAAGCGCGTCGGCAACATCCTGAAGAAGGTCGAGGGCGAGCTGCCCACCGAGGTCAAGCCCGAGCTGCTGCAGGAAGCCGCCGAGCAAGCGCTGGCGGCCGCCATTACCGAGGTCCAGCCGGCCGCTGACCGGCTGTTCGAGCAGCACGACTACACCGGCTCGCTCAAGGCGCTGGCCGCCCTCAAGGCTCCGGTCGACGCCTTCTTCGACGACGTGATGGTCAACGCCGAAGACGCGGCGCTGCGGGCCAACCGCCTGGCCCTGCTGGGCCGCCTGCATGCGGCGATGAACCGAGTGGCCGACCTGTCGCGCCTGGCGACTTGAAGAAAAACTCCATGCGCGCCGACCACGCCCACGGCATGAAGCTCGTCATCCTCGGGCGTGACGGCACCCTCAACCGCTACCGCGACGACCACGTCAAGGCGCCCGAGGAGCTGGACCCGCTGCCCGGCGCGATGGAGGCCGTCGCGCGGCTCAACCATGCGGGCTGGCACACCGTGCTGGCCACTAACCAGGCCGGCATCGGCCGCGGCCTGCTCGACATGGCGTCGCTGAACGCCGTGCACCTGCGCCTGAACCAGTTGCTGGCCGAGAAGGGCGGGCGGCTGGACGCCGCCTTCTTCTGCCCGCACACGCCGGAGGAAGGCTGCGACTGCCGCAAGCCGCTGCCGGGGCTGATCCAGCAGATCGGCGAGCGCTTCGACGTCGAACTGGGCGCGGTGCACATGGTCGGCGCCTCGCTGACGGACCTGCTGACGGCGCAGAACGCCGGCTGCATCCCTCACCTCGTGCTGACCGGGCCGTTCGGCAACCTCAGCGCCGACGAACTCGCCAACCTGCTCGTGCAGGTGCCCCAGGCGCGCGTGCACGACGACCTGTCGAACTTCGCCGAGACCCTCATCCAGGAAGAGCGCCGCCGCGTCGCCGAGCAGCGCGGCCAGGCCTTCTCACCCGATACCCAGGCCGGAGACCTCCACTGATGTCCAACCTGCTGAGCGCCATCCGCTCGCTGATCTTCGTCCTCGTCCTCATCGTGACGGTCATCCCCTGGGCGACGGCCGTCGTCATCCTGTCCATCTTCCGCCGCGGCGACCCGATCTACTGGGCCTGCGCCGGCTGGCTCAAGCTCGCCATCTGGAGCGCCCGCTTCATCTGCGGCATCCGCTGGCGCATCCAGGGCATGGAGAACCTGCCCCCCGCGTCGGACCGCCGCGCCGGCGTCGTGCTGCTGTCCAAGCATCAGAGCACCTGGGAGACCTTTGCCTACCCCGCGCTGTTCAGCCATCCGCTGGCCTATGTGTTCAAGCGCGAGCTGCTCTACGTGCCCTTCTTCGGCTGGGCCATGGCGCGCATGGACATGATCCACATCGACCGCGGCCGCCGTACCGAGGCCTGGAACAAGGTGCTCAAGCAGGGCAAGCGCCTGGGCGGCCAGGGCAACTGGGTCATCATGTTCCCCGAAGGCACGCGCATCCCGCGCGGCGAAGTGGGCGACTACAAGACCGGCGGCACCCGCCTGGCCATCGAGGCCGGCCTGCCGGTCGTGCCCATCGCCGCCACCGCGGCGCGCTGCTGGCCGCGCAAGAGCTTCCTGCTCAAACCGGGCGTCGTCGACATCTCCATCGGCAAGCAGATCCGCCCCGAGGGCCGCGAGCCTGCCGAGCTGATGCGCGAGGTGAAGGACTGGATCGAATCGGAGATGCGCCGCCTGGACCCGCAGGCCTACGCCCACCCTCCGGCGGCCGGCGTCGCCGGCAACCCCGCACCGACCCAACGCTGAACGCGATGCCCGCCAAGCGCCCGGCCCCACTCCTGCAGGACAGCCAGCTGTCGCTGTTCGACGTGGCGCCGGAGATCACGCCCGCCGAGCCCGGCGCGCCGCGCTCGCGGCGCGAGCTGTGGCTGGGGCAGCACCGCGTCGGCTACGAGCTCAAGCGCGCCCGCCGGCGCAGCATCGGCTTCGTCGTCGGGCCGCAGGGCCTGCGCGTCAGCGCGCCGCGCTGGGTGCCCATCGGCGAGATCGAACGCGCCCTGCACCACAAGGGCGAATGGATCCTGCGCAAGCTGGTCGAGCAGCGCGAGCGCCAGCAGCGCATCCAGGCGTCGCGCATCGAGTGGCTGGACGGCGGCCGCCTGCCCTACTTCGGCGAGGCGCTGACGCTGGTGCTGGCACCGGCCGAACGCGAGGTCGTGTGGGACGCCACGACGCGCCAGCTGCGCCTGCCGCTGCCGCTGGGCGCCTCGGCCGAGCAGATCCGCGACCTGGCGCAGGCCTGGCTGCAGGCGCGTGCCAAGGAAGACTTCCTGCCGCGCTGCCAACGGTTTGCAGAGGCTCTGGGCGTGAAGATGAAGACGCTGCGGCTGTCGTCGGCGCAGACGCGCTGGGGCAGTGCAAGTGCTGACGGCTCCATCCGGCTGAACTGGCGCCTCATCCACTTCACGCCCGCCATCATCGACTACGTCGTCGCCCATGAACTGGCCCACCTGCGCGAGATGAACCACAGCCCGGCCTTCTGGGACACGGTGCGCTCCGTGCTGCCCGACTTCGAGCGCTCCCGCGAGGCGCTGCGCGAGGAATCCATCGTCGTGCAGTGACGTCGCCGCAGCGGACGTGGTCAAGCCGCAATGGGTCGCTGTGAATATTCCCGCTTCGCGGTCATACCAGCGCACTCGCATTCGGCAACACTCCGTCCCGACGCTGTCACCACGTGGTACCGAAGCCGGCGAACCAGCCGGCACGAGGTTGAGGGAGAAAAGGTACCGGTCAGAGACGCCGCCCCGGGTGAGCCCGCGGCGGCGTTTCACTTTGTGCCGCCGTGCGCCTTCAGGTCAGGCCGGCGAGAAGCGGTAGACGCCGTCGTCGCCCAGCTCGCGGCGCAGCTCGCCCTTCAGCCACAGCGCGTGCAGGTGCGCAATGGCCTCGCCCATCGCGAAAGTGGTCTGGTGCAGGTCCAGCTTGCGCTTGAACAGCACGCCGAGCAGCCCGGCCGCATGGGTGGGCGCGGCGCGGCAGGCGGCCACCACTTCGGCCAGGCGCTCGTCGTGGTGCTCCTGCAGCTGGTCGATGCGCTCGTGCAGGCCGGTGAACGGCTTGCCGTGCGACGGCAGCACCAGCGTGTCGGCCGGCAGCTCGAGGTAGCGCGTCAGCGAGTTCAGGTACAGCGTCAGCGGGTCGGCCTCCGGCTCCACGTCCACGACCGACACATTGGTCGAGATGCGCGGCAGCACCATGTCGCCGGAGATCAGCAGCCTGGCTTCGTCGCAGAACAGGCTGATGTGTTCGGGCGCATGGCCGTAGCCGGCGATGCAGCGCCAGACGCGCCCGCCGATCTCGACCTCACTGCCGTCCATCAGGCGACGGAAGCTGGCCGGCACGACCGGCACCATCTTCGGGTAGTAGTCGGCGCGGGCACGGATCTTCTCGAGGGCCTCGGGGTCGGTGAGGCCGTGGCTGCCGAAGAAGGTCGCCGCCGAAGCCCCCCCCATGCCGACCGTCGAGCTGCTCGCCAGGCGCGCCAGGTTGAAGTCCGTCGCACTCATCCAGAGGCGGCAGTTCCACCGCTCGGTCAGCCAGTGGCCCAGGCCCAGGTGATCGGGATGGAAGTGCGTGGCGATGACGCGCAGCACCGGCAGGCCGTCCAGCCGCTCGGCGAAGACCGTCTCCCAGTTGGCGCGCGTCTCATCGCTGGCGATGCCGCAGTCGACGATGGTCCAGCCCTCGCGGCCGTCGAGGCGGTCGCGCAGCAGCCACAGGTTGATGTGGTCCAGCGCAAAGGGCAGCCCCATGCGCACCCAGCGCACGCCGGGCGCGAGGTCCAGCGCCTCGCCGGGCTGCGGCAGCGTGTCGCCGAGGGGGTAATGCAATTCGGATTCGCGAGCGTTGGCCATAGCGTGAGGACAGAGCCATTTAGACTGACGTTTACGTCAATCGAGTGTAGCCATGCCCCCCCGCAAGTCTGTCCCGCCCGCGACCGAAGCCCCGCAGCCGACGTACACCATCACCGAACTCGCCGCCGAGTTCGACATCACGCCGCGCGCCATCCGCTTCTACGAGGACATGGGGCTGCTCGAACCCGGCCGCAAGGGCCGCAACCGCGTCTACAGCCCGCGTGACCGCACGCGGCTGAAGCTGACGTTGCGCGGCAAGCGCCTTGGCCTGGCGTTGCAGGAGATCAAGCAGCTGGTCGACATGTACGACAGCCAGGCCAGCGCCGCGCCCCAATTGCGGGCTTTTCTCGCCATCCTGGCGCAACACCGCGAGCAGCTGGAGCAGCAGCGCCACGACATCGAAGTCACGCTCGCCGAGATCCAGCAGCACGAGAAGCGCTGCCGCGCGCTGCTGAGCGCCGCCTGAGAAGGAAGCAGTCCGGCGAAGTGCTGCAAATTGCACGGTGCGTGCGGCCTCCCCCTCCGCCGACGGCGCGCGGCGTGACTAGAGTTCCGCCGCCCCTTGTCCCTTGTCCCTTGCCCCTTTGCCCCTGTGGAGCCGTCATGACACACGGACCGCGCCCCAAGTTGGCGCTGACCCTGCCCGCCATCGCGGGCGCCCTGATGGTGCTGGCCCAACCGGCCCACGCGCAGAACGACGCCCCCAAGGCCGATGGCCTGGAGCGCGCTCAAAAAGCCGCCGACGCGGTCTTCCACTGGATCAAGGTCAACGCCGACAAGGGCGCGAGCCGCACCCAGCCTTCGCCGCCTCCACCGCCCCCGCCCCCGCCAGCGCCCGCGCCGGCGCGCAAGCCCGCCGCCGTGGCCGCGGCGCCCAAACCCGCACCGGCGGCCGCGCCGGCGCAGGCCCGGGCCGACGCGCCGGCCGCCGCACCTGTCGCGGCACCCGTCGCCGTCCGGTCCGAACCCGAACCTGAACGCACGCCGGTGCTGCTGGCCACCGCCGCCCCCACGCCGGAGCCTGCGGCACCGCTGGCCGCCGCGGCCCGCGCGGTCGAGCCCCCGCCGGCGCCGGCGCCGGCGGAAGAGGCGGAAGTGCCGCTCAAACTACTGGTCAAGGTCAACCCCGCCATCCCGCGACAGCTGCAGCAGCAGTCTTTCCGCAATGGCGTCGTCCAGGTGCAGTTCACGGTGGCGCCCGACGGCTCGGTCAGCCAGGCCCATGCCGTGAAGGTCAGTCACAGCCGCCTCGGCGCGGCGGCCGTCGAGGCCATCAAGCAATGGCGCTTCGCGCCCATCCCGAAGGCGCGTGAGGCGGCCGTCGAGGTGGCGTTCGCTAGCGGGGAAGAGTAAGCCTGCCACCCGGCAGGAATGCCGGGTTGACGCACCGCGCGGTGCCACGGATGCTGTCAGCCGCCGTTCGATGTCCTGCGGCACATCTCAGGGAGTTCCCATGTCTTTTCGCCTGCTCGCCCGCACTGTCGCGGGCTTCGGTCTTTGCGCCGCCGCACTGTCGGTTTCGGCCTCGACCTATTCCGGCCTCGTCGTCTTCGGCGACAGCCTGTCCGACAGTGGCAACAACGCGCTGGTGCTGTCGCAGGGCGGCACGCAGGGTCTGCCCCCCGTCGTCATCGCGGGCGACGGGTCCTACAGCCGCATCCCGTCTGCGACGGGCACGTATTCGAATGGCCCGGTCTGGACGCAATACCTGGCGCAGTCGCTGGGCCTGCCGCTCGCGCCGTCCGTGGCGGGCGGCAACAACTACGCCTTCGGCGGCGCGCAGACCAGCATCGACGGCGACGACCTCGTCCAGCTGCCTGGCTTTCCGTTCAGCCTGCGCACGCAGTTGAACAGCTACCTCGGCAGCCCCGCGACCGTCGTCGATCCGAACGCGCTGTACATCGTCGCCGGGGGCGGCAACAACGTGCGCGTGTTGCTGGATGCCGTCACACCGTCCACGACGCCGGAGCAGTTTGCTGCGCTTGCGGGCTCGACGGTGGCAGCCTATGCGGCCGACATGGGCGGCATGGTCTCTGACCTGAAGCAGGCCGGCGCTCAACACATCCTGGTGCTGAACACGCCCAATCTGGGCCTCACACCGTTCGCCCAGGCGTCCGGCATGGGCGTGCAGGCCTCGGCATTGAGCGCGGCCATGAACACGGCGCTGTACGGTGCGCTGGGCGCCACCAGCGGCGTGGCGACGTTCGACATGTACAGCTTTCTGACCGCAGCCGTCACCGCCAGCCAGGCTGGCATGACGGAGTTCAGCAACTGGACCAACGCCTGCGCAGCAGACGACGCGGCGAACCCCTGCGACACCTCGCTGTTCTGGGACGGCATCCACCCCACCACACGGGGTCACCAGCAGTTGGCTGCCGCGGTGCTCGCCACCGCCGTGCCCGAGGCCGACACGGCGGCCATGCTGGCCATCGGCCTGGCCGTCATCGCCCTAAGCCGTCGGCGCCGGGCAGGCGTCCAGCAGCGCTGACATCGCCTCCAGGAACACCCGCGTGCGCAGCGGCATCAGCCGCCGCTCCGGGAAGACGGCCCAACAGCTGGAGCCGGGCAGGTGCCAGTCCGGCAGCAGCCGCTGCAGCCGGCCCAGCTCCAGCGAATGACGCACCAGCAGGCGGTCCACGCCGGCAATGCCCACGCCGCTGACCGCCAGCTGTGCCAGCAGGCTGGGCGCATTGACCAGCGTGCGCTGCGCCGGCAGGGCCACATGGGGCTCGGCGCCGTCGCGCTGAAGCCGCCACGGCACCGCCTCGCCGGTGCGCGTGAGCAGCATCAGGCCATGCATGCCGTCCAGCGCCTGGGGCAGCATGGGTTCGCCCACGCGCGCCAGGTAGGCCGGTGAGGCGTACAGGCCCCAATGCGTCGTCGCCAGCTTGCGCGCGGCGAGCTGGCTGTCGTCGTCGAGCTGGCCCATGCGGATGGCGAGGTCGAAACCCTCGCCGATGATGTCCACGCGCCGGGGCGTCAGGTCCAGCTCCAGTTGCACCTCGGGATAGTCCAGCGCGAACTGCGCCAGCATGCCGGCGGCCACCCGCTCGGCGAAATCCGCCGGCATGCTGACGCGCAGCCGGCCGCTGGGCTTGCGCTGGCGGTGCAGCGCCAGGGCCAGCGCGCCGTCCACCTCGGCCGCGACGGCACGCGCATGCTCCAGCACGCCGGCACCGAAGTCCGTCAGCGTCAGCTTGCGCGTCGTGCGCTGCAGCAGCTTCTCGCCCAGGCGCACCTCCAGCGCCGCGATGCGCCGTGACACGGTGCTCTTGGGCCAGTGCACGCGCTCGGCCGCGCGGCTGAAGCTGCCAGCCTCCATGACGCGTGCAAACAGCAGCAGGTCGTCGGCGTCGGATTCCATCTGTCTCGCTCATTGGTGCATTGGCGGAACAATCTTATGCAAATCGGCGGCTTCTGCCGTCGATTGATGGCTCCTAGAGTTCATCCATCGCCTCACCCCTTCGGAGCCACAGATGAACATCCTGCAAATCAACGCCAGCGCCCGCCGTGCCACAGACGACCAAGGCTCGGTTTCCACCCGCCTGGCCAATGAGCTGACCGCCGGCCTGCGCGCCGCCCACCCTGCCGCCAGCGTCACTGTGCGCGACCTCACGCTGACGCCGCAGCCGGTGCTGGACGAAGCCGCGCTGGGCGCCCTGTTCACGCCGGCTGACCAGCGCAGCCCCGAGCAGGCCGCCCGTGTCGCGCTGGACGACGCGCTGATCGCCGAACTGCAGGCCGCCGACACCGTCGTCATCGGCGTGCCCATGTACAACTTCAACATCACCGCCCAGCTTAAGAACTGGATCGACGCGATCGCCCGCGCCGGCGTCACCTTCAAGTACGGCGAGAAGGGCCCCGTCGGCCTGCTGACCGGCAAGAAGGTGTTCGTCGTCACCAGCCGCGGCGGCATCCACCGCGACCAGCCCAGCGACCAGATGACCCCTTACCTGCGCGCCGTGCTGGCCTTCCTGGGGATGACCGACGTCGAGTTCGTCTACGCGGAAGGCATGGCCTTCGCCGCCGAGCAGGGCATCGCCGCCGCCCGTTCGCAGATCAACCAACTGCTTGCCGCCTGACCTGAAGCCCCTCGCCCAAGGAGTACCTTGGTCGGTCCCCCGAGGGGACGACGATGCTTGCCGGTTCGACCGGCAAGCACATCGCCCAAGGCGGGCCGGCTTGGGAGCGGCCCGGCGCTCGGCCCGCCAACACTGAAAGGAACACCGTGAACACCGTCGCCACATCCCTGCTGAACCAACCGCGCGAGGTCGAGCGCCTGGTCGCCGGCCAACCGACCAGCGACGGTGCCGGCGTGAAGCTCAACCGCGTGCTGACGCAGAACCTGCAGCGCCGGCTGGACCCGTTCCTGATGCTGGACGCCTTCGGCACTGACAACCCGGACGACTACATCGCCGGCTTCCCCGACCACCCGCACCGCGGCTTCGAGACCATCACCTACATGCTCGCGGGCCGCATGCGCCATCGCGACTCCGCCGGCAACGAAGGCCTGATCAGCGACGGCGGCGTGCAGTGGATGACCGCCGGCCGCGGCGTCATCCACAGCGAGACGCCGGAGCAGAACGCGGGCCGCATGGCCGGCTTCCAGCTGTGGCTGAACCTGGCCGCAAAGGACAAGCTGCGCGCGCCCTGGTACCGCGACGTGGCCGGCCACGAGGTGCCGGAGTTGGAGCGCGACGGCGTCAAGGCGCGCGTCATCGCAGGCGCCAGTCACGGCGTGAGCGGCGCCGTGCAGCGCGAGACCACCGAGCCGCTCTACCTGGACCTGCACTTCGCGCCCGGCGCCCGCTTCGAGCAGCTGCTGCCACCCGAGTTCAACGCTTTCGTCTATGTCTACGAAGGCGCGTTGAAGTTCGAGACCGGCTGCCTCGTGCCGTCGGGCCGCATGGCCATCCTGGCCAACACGCCGGGCAGCGACGGCGCGCGCCTGCAGGCCGGTGAGGCCGCAACGCGCGCGCTGCTGATCGCCGGCAAGCCGCTGGGCGAGCCCATCGCGCAGTACGGCCCCTTCGTCATGAACACCGAGGCCGAGCTGGTGCAGGCGGTGCGGGACTTCCAGGCGGGGCGGCTGGCCTGAGGGCGCTGCGCGCAGGCAAGATGCGCGCATGACCGATCTCCGCCGCCACAGCCCCGCCAGCGAGCGCAACGGGCCGCCCATCCTGGCGGCCCTGCAGCGCCTGCTCCCGCCCGCCGGCGTGTTGCTGGAAGTCGCCAGCGGCACCGGCCAGCATGCGGCCTTCTGCAGCGCCGGGCTGCCCGGCTGGCAGTGGCTGCCCAGCGACTTCGACGCCGCGGCGCTGCCGTCGATTGCCGCCTGGTGCGCGGGCCTGCGCAACGTGCAGGCGCCCATCACGCTGAATGTGCTCGACGACCCCTGGGCCGGCGTGCCACCGCAGGTCGATGCGATCTACTGCGCCAACATGATCCACATCGCGCCCTGGGCCTGCACGGCGGCGCTGATGCGCGGTGCGGCGCGCCATCTCGCGCCGCGCGGGCTGCTGATCACCTACGGCCCCTACCTGCTCGACGACGAGCCCACGGCGCCCAGCAACCTCGCCTTCGACGCCGACCTGCGGACGCGCAACCCCGCGTGGGGCATCCGCCGCCTGGCCGACGTGGCCGGAGAAGCCGCCGCCGTCGGCCTGATGCTGAGCGAGCGGCTGGACATGCCGGCGAACAACAAGCTGTTGGCCTGGAGCCGCCCGGACTGAGCGGGTGTGAGGTCAGCGGCCAGGGGACGGCCCGACACGCGCGGCCAGCCGCAGCACCTGGCAGCCCAGCACGAACGCGACACAGGCGGACACGGACGCGCCGAGCAGCCACGGGTCAGACGGGAACACGAGGACATAGCCCTTCCCCTTGATCAGCGTGGCGAAGCTGGACACGCCGAACGGCATCATGAACAGCCGGAACGTCTGCCAGCGCGCGGCGCTGGACGTGGCCGTACCCGTGGCGCTCGAGACGCTCAGCCGCAGCGCAAGCCCGATGACGAGGCTGATGCCGGCCGAGTTCAGCCAGATGGCGGGCGACGGGTCGAACAGCGCCGATACGTTGACGAGGTACCACAGCAGGTAGCACCAGAGCACCGTCTTGCCGGCAGGGAGGGTTGCGAAGTAGTGGAGCAGGCGCATGGCCGCGTGCTTGCAAGATTGATGCTCAGGCCAGCCCGGCGGCCAGGTGGTCGCCAAACGCCCTGACCTTGCCGGAGGAGCGCCGCTGCGGTGGGCTGACGAGTTGCATCGGCAGCGCCCGCCCCAGCCAGTTCGGCATGGCGAACTGCACCTCCCCCCGCGCCACCTCGGTCTCGAACAGCCATCCCGGCGCATAGGCCAGGCCCATGCCGGCCAGCACGGCCTCGCGCACCGCCTCGCCGCTGTTGGTGCGCAGGCTGCCGGCCACACGCACGCTGACCTCGCTGCCCGGCGGCGCGCTGGCGCCTGGGCCGGCCTCGAAGGACCAGACCGGGCCGGCGCGCAGTTCGCTGTAGACGATGCAGTTGTGCCGCGGCAGGTCCGCCGGCTCACGCGGCGGCGCCATGCCCAAGGTCTCGAAATACCCGCGCCGCGCGACGACGCAGCGGCGGACGGTGCCGATGCGCCGCGCCACCAGGCTGGAATCGGGCTGTTCGCCAACGCGTACGGCGATGTCGATGCCTTGCTCGATGAGATCCACGAAGCCGTCATGCAGTTGCAGGTCGACCTTCACGCCTGGGTGGGCGGCCTGGAAGCTGCGCACCAGCGGCACCAGCTTCATGCGGCCGAAGGTGCCCGAGGCCGCCACGCGCAGCCAGCCCTGCAGCCGGTGTTCGCCGGCGCGCAGCTCGCTCTCGGCTTCGGCGACTTCGGCGACGAGGCGCCGCGCCTGCTCGACGTAGCGTTCGCCAGCGTCCGTCAGCTTCAACGCCCGTGTGCTGCGCGCCAGCAGCTGCGCGCCGAGCGCCTTCTCCAGCGCCGCCACCTGCTTGCTGACAGCGCTCTGCGTGCTGCCCAACTCCCGCGCGGCGGCCGAGAAGCTCCCCAGCTCCACGACCCGCACCAGGGTCTGCATCGCCTGCAACCGGTCCATCTCTTCCCACCTTTGCCTTTGATTCCCGACCGGAATAAATCTTAGGCAGTTGGGCCGGCTACCGCTTCGGTCGAGCGGCAATCACAGTGAAGTCACTCAACCACTCCGCGGAGATTTCACATGACTTCACCCATCGTCCTCATCACCGGCGCGCTGACCGGCATCGGCCGCGCCACGGCGCTCGCTTTCGCGAAGGAAGGCGCCACCGTCGTCGTCAGCGGCCGACGCGAGCCGGAAGGCCAGGCCCTGGTTGCCGAACTGAAAGCCGTGGGCGCCGCGGACGCCGCCTTCATCCGCGCCGATGTGCGGGAAGAGGCCGACGTGCGCACCCTCGTCGAGCAGACCGTGACCCGCTTCGGCCGCCTGGACGTGGCCGTCAACAACGCCGGCGTCGAAGGCGCGACCGGCCCCATCACCGAGCAGGGTGCCGACAACTACGACCTCATCTTCGACAGCAACGTACGCGGCGTGCTGTTCTCGCTGAAGCACGAGATGCGCGCCATGCTGGGCCAGGGTGGCGGCGCCATCGTCAATCTGTCGTCGGTGGCAGGCTTGATCGGCTTCCCCGGCGCCTCGGTCTACGTGGCCAGCAAGCACGCGGTCGAAGGCCTGACCAAGAGCGCGGCGCTGGAAGGTGCGGCGGCCGGCGTGCGCGTCAACGCGGTCGCGCCCGGCCCGATCCAGACCGACATGCTGGAACGCTTCGTCGGCCGCAGCGAAGACGCCAAGGCCGGCATGCGCGCGGGCAACCCGACGCAGCGCTTCGGCACCGTGGACGAGGTGGCGCAGACCATCGTGTTCCTGGCCAGCGACAAGGCGCGGTACCTGACGGGGCAGTCGCTGGCGGTGGATGGCGGATTTACGGCGCAGTGAGCGCCTGGCGATCGTGTTTGAGACCCCTGTGAAGGATCTGCAGGAATCGGGTCCGGCAACGCTCGTTCAATCACGCGCTAGCCTTGATGTCCCGCCCCAAGATACGTCTCAATGACCCGCGGATCCGCCGCCAGTTGATCCGCCGGCCCGGTCAATCCAAACTCGCCCGTCTCCAGCACATGCCCATGGTCCGCCACGCGCAGCGCGGCGCGGGCGTTCTGTTCGACGAGCAGGATGCTGACACCGCTGGCGCGCAGGTCATCGACGATGGAAAAAATTTCGCGCACGATCAGTGGTGCCAGGCCCAGGCTGGGCTCATCGAGCATCAAGAGCTTGGGCTGGCCCATCAGCGCGCGGCCGAGTGCCAGCATCTGGCGTTCGCCGCCGGACAGCGTGCCGGCTTGTTGCGCGCGGCGCTCCTTCAGCCGCGGGAAGCGCGTGTAGACGCTCTCCAGTCCGTCGCGCCAACGCTTGTCGCCCAGCTTCTTGGGCCGCCAGCCGCCGAGCAGCAGGTTGTCTTCCACCGTCATCGTGCCGAACAGCTCGCGCTTCTCCGGAACGAGCGCGAGGCCGGCCATGACGCGCTCTTCCAGCGTCAGCTCGGCGATGTCCTCGCCCGCGAAACGCAGGACGCTGCTGCGCGACGGGATCAGTCCCATCAATGCGCCCAGCAGCGTGGACTTGCCGGCGCCGTTGGGACCGATGACGGTGACGACGCTCTTCTCCTCGGCCGTGAAGCTCAGCCCATGCAGCACTTCGGCGCGGCCGTAGCCGGCGTGCAGGTCGACCACTTCCAGGAGCGCGTTCATTCATCCGCTCCCAGGTAAGCCGCACGCACCGCCGGGCTGGCCTGCACCTCGGCGGGCGTGCCTTCCATCAGCCAGCGGCCGAACTCCATGACGACGATGCGGTCGGTGAGCTTCATGACGAAGTCCATGTCGTGCTCGACCAGCAGCAGCGACAGGCCTTCGGCCTTGAGCTGCCTCAGCACCTCGGCCAAGGCCTCCTTCTCCTTGTGGCGCAAGCCGGCGGCGGGTTCGTCCAGCAGCAGCAGCGACGGGTCGCTGGCCAGCGCGCGGGCGATCTCCACCAGGCGCTGCGGGCCCAGCGCGAGATTGCCGGCCAGCTCGTGCGCCTGCTCGGCCAGGCCGATGCGGCGCAACTGGCGCAGCGCTTCGGCGCGGGCCTGGGCTTCCTCGGCCGCATTCAGGCCGAGCATCGCGCGGACGGTGCCGGTACGCGTGCGCAGGTAGGTGCCTAACGCGACGTTCTCCAGCACCGTCATATCGGGCACCAGCTTGACATGCTGGAAGGTGCGCGACAGGCCGGCGCGTGCGATCTCGCGGCTGCTGTGGCCGTCGACACGCAGGCCCAGCAACTCCACCTCGCCGCCGGTCAGCGGCAGCACGCCGGAGATCAGGTTGAAGGTGGTGCTCTTGCCGGCGCCGTTGGGGCCGATCAGGCCGACGATGTCACCGGCGCTGATCTTGAAGCTGATGTCGTTGACGGCGACGAGGCCGCCGAACTGCTTGCGGATGGCGCGCACGTCCAGCAGTGCGGCGCCGGCTTGCGGATGCCTGCGCGAGCTCAGGGGCGGCACGTTCTCATCCACCGCCCGCTGGCGCGGGGCCGGCAGCCAGCGGGCAATCAAGGGCCACAGGCCGTCCGGCGCAAAGCGCAGCACCAGCACCAGCACGACGCCGAAGACGATGATTTCGTAGTTGCCCGAACCGCCGAAGATCATCGGCAGCCAGACCTTCAGCTGGTCCTCGGCCAGCTTGACCAGCGCCGCGCCGGTGAAGGCGCCGCCCACTGTGGCGATGCCGCCCAGCACGGCCATGAACAGGTACTCGATGCCGAACTTGATGCCGAAGGGCGACGGGTTCACGCTGCGCTGCATGTGGGCGTAGAGCCAGCCCGACAGCGAGGCCAGCAGTGCCGCGATGACGAACATCACCAGCTTGTAGCGGAAGGTGGACGCGCCCATCGCCTCGGGCATGGTCGCCCCGCCACCGCGGTGCGCGTTCATCGCCCGCATGATGCGGCCGGGCCGCGAGTCCAGCAGCCGGGTGATGGCGACCGCGGCCAACAGCGCCGCCAGCCAGATCAGCAGGTAGATGCGGCGCTCGCTCTGGAAGCTGAAGTCCCCGATCTGCAGCGCCGGCAGGCCCAGCAGGCCGTCGTACTTGCCCAGCGCCTCCAGGTTGCCGACGAGGTAGTACAGCGCCAGGCACCAGCAGATGGTGGCCAGCGGCAGGTAGTGGCCCGACATGCGCAGCGTCATCGCACCGATCGCCAGCGCCAGCACCAGCGTGAGGGCCAGGCCGACCACCAGCCCCAGCCAGGGCGACAGCGCCAGCGTCGTCGACACATAGGCCGTCGCATAGGCGCCGATGCCGGCGAAGGCCGCCTGGCCGAAGGACGTGAGCCCACCGACGCCGGTCAGCAGCACCAGCCCCAGCACGACGAGCGAGAAGAGCCCGATGTAGTTGAGCTGGGTGATCCAGAAGTCGGGCACCGGCGCGAAGGGCAGCACAAGCAGCGCGACCGCGGCGGCGATCGCCAGGTGGGTGCGGTTCATGCTCAGTGCTCCTCGTGGTGCGGGTCCACGAAGGACCGCCACAGGAGGATGGGCAGAATCACCGTGAACACGATGACCTCCTTGAACGCGCTGGCCCAGAAGGAGCCGAAGCTCTCGATCAGCCCCACGCCGACCGCGCCGGCCAGCGCCATCGGGAAGCTGGCCAGGCCGGCGAACACCGCGGCGACGAAGCCCTTGAGGCCGATCAGGAAGCCGGTGTCGTAATAGATGGTCGTCGATGGCGAAATGAGCAGCCCGGACAGCGCGCCGATGAAGGCAGCCATCGTGAAACTCATGCTGCCGGCCGCATCGCCCGAGATGCCCATCAGCCGCGCACCGGTGCGGTTGACCGACGTGGCGCGCAGCGCCTTGCCCGTCAGCGTGCGCTCGAAGAACAGGAACATCGCCAGCAGCAGCACCAGCGAGGCCCCGAAGATGATCAGCGTCTGGCCCGTGAAGCTCAGCGGGCCGACGTCGAAGCGCGCCTCCCAGAAGGCCGGCGTCCGGTAGCCCTCGGCGCCGAAGAACACGAGGCCCACGCCGGTCAGCGCGAAGTGCACGCCGACCGAGACGATGAGCAGCGTCAGCACGCTGGCGCCGGACAGCGCCCGGTAGGCCAGGCGGTACAGCAGCGGGCCCATGCAGGTGACGATGGCCAGCGTGACGAGCACCTGCACGATCAACGCGTGCTGCCGCTGCACGAACTGCGGCGCCACGAGAGCGATGATGAAGGGGAAGCTCAGCGTGCGCGCCAGGCTGGCAGCGAGGCGTGCCGCCGGCCAGCGCTCACGCAGGCCCTGCGCCAGGTCCAGCACGGCGACGGCCACGGCCATCAGCAGCAGCAGCCACACCGTGCCCGGCACCTTGCCCATCTGCATGGCGGCCAGCGTCAACGCGCCGAAGGCGACGAACTCGCCCTGCGGGATGAAGATGATGCGGGTGACCGAAAAGACGAGGACCAGGGCCAGCGCGACGAGGGCGTAGATGGCCCCGTTGGTCAGGCCGTCGAGGCCGAGGATGGCGGCAATCGTGAGGTCCATGGCGACGCGGGGTGGAGGGTCGCCCATCGTATCGGCGAACCCCCGCAGCGCCCCTGGGGCTCACCATGAGAGGTGCTATCAAAAAGGGCGCCCCCGGGGCGCCCCTTGTCGAGCAGCGGCCCGATCAGCTGTTGCGGCTGACGACCAGCTGGTTGTTGACCTGCTTCACGCCATCCACGGCAGAAGCCAGCGTCGCGGCGCGTTCGCGCGATTGCGGGTCCGGCGCCTGGCCGGTCAGCGTGACCTGGCCTTCGCGCGTATCGACGTTGATCTGCGTGGCCTTGAGCTTGTCGTCCACGGCAAGGGCGGCGTTGACCTTGGCGGTGATGGCCATGTCGGTCGTGACCTCGGCCGTGCGGTCGGCCGCGCGGGAGCTCTTCATCTCCGCATCGTTCATCGCCTGTTGCGCATCGCGCTTGGTCTCGTTGGCCTCGCGCTTGGCATCGGCGACCGCGCCGTCCAGGCGCTGGCCGGCCGTCAGGTCTTCATCGTTGTTGCGGCTGCAAGCCGTCAGGGCAGCGGCCACTGCAAGCGTGGCCAGCAAGGGGATTCGGGTGGTGGTCGGTGTCATCGGGCGTCCTTTCGGGGGTTGAGGCCTCGAGGGCCGGTGCCAACACTTTGGGCGCCACGCACGCCGTTGAAGACCAGCCCATGCGCCAACGATGTGTCGGACCATGCCGACAGGCGCCGCGGCCCGGTCATGTCCTACAGGCACCGGCGCCACCGTCCCACGCCCGCTGCCGGGCCCGCTGCCCAGCATGGCGGCATGAACAAGAAGAGGGGCCTGCTCATTGCCGGTGGGGTGACCGCGGTCGCGGTCGCTGCACTCGTCGCGCTGGACGCGGCCGGCTGGCCGGGCCTCGCGCCGCAGCTGGCGGAGCGCGCGGGCCACGGGCTGTCGGTGGACGCGGCGACGCGCCTGCACCTGCTGTGGAAGCCGCGCCTGGAGGCGCCGCGGCTGCGCGTGACAGGCCTGAAAGGCGAGCCGTTGGCCGATGCGCATGACGTCGTGCTGGCCTGGCGCTGGGGCGACATCTGGGACTGGCGGCGCGGCGCGCCGCTGCGGCTGCGGCTGGTGCAGGCGGAAGGCTTGTCGCTGAACTGGCAGCGCGACGAGGCGGGCCGCACCGCCTGGCCGCTGCAGCCGGACGGCGCTCGCGACAAGCCGACGCCAATGCCGCAGATCGACCAGCTCATCGTGCACAACGGCACTGCAAAGCTCGACGATGCGCCGCTGCAGCTGCTGGCCGACGCGCGCTTCGCCACCGAGCCGGACGGCCATTGGAAGGCCGACATGAAGGGCAAGCTGCGCGGCCAGCAGCTGGCGCTGAACGCGGAGGCCAGCGCCGGCCTGGCGCTGGTGTCACCGCCCGAGGCCGGCGCGCCGCCGGTCCAATTGCGCCTGGAGTTGACGCAGGGCCGCGAGCGGCTGGCCTTCGCCGGCGCGGCCGCCTCGCTGCTGGACGCCCGCGCGCTGGACGGCCAGTTGCAGGTGCGGGGCAGCTCGCTGGCTGCCGTCGGCCGGCCTTTCGGTGTGACGCTGCCGACGACGCCGGCCTTCGACCTCGCCGGCCGGTTGCAACACGCCTCAGGCGTCTGGCAGCTGGGTGGCGTGCGCGCGCGCATCGGCCAGAGCCGGCTCGGCGGCGACTTCATCTTCGACACGCGGGCCGAGCGCCCGATGCTCAGCGGCCTGCTGCGCGGCGGTCCGCTGCGGCTGGCGGACCTGGGCCCCGCCGTCGGCGCCGATGCGCCGCCCAGCCGCCCCGGCCGCGTGCTGCCCGACCGGCCGCTGGACCTGCCGTCACTGCGCGCGATGGACGCCCGTGTCGCCGTGGCGTTGAACCAGCTTGACCTGGGCACCGCCAAGCTCGAACCGCTCGCACCGGTGAACGCCAGCCTGGTGCTGGAGGGCGGCGTGCTGACGCTCAACCACCTCAACGCCGGCGTGGCCGGCGGCGAGGTCACCGGCTCGGCCCGGCTGGACCCGCGCGATGCGCCGCCCCTGTGGCAGGCACGGCTGGATGCGCACGGCATGGCCATCGAGCGCTGGCTGAAGTTCGACACCAAGCCCCTGGCCAGCGACCCGGTGACGGGGCGGCTCAAGGCGCAGCTCGACGTGCAAGGCCGCGGCCGCAGCATCGCCGAACTGCTGGGCAGCCTGAGCGGGCCGGTGCAGCTGCGCTTGGAGAACGGCAGCGTCTCCCACCTGCTGACCGAGGCCATGGGGTTGGATATCGCCCAGGGCCTGGGCCTGCTGTTGCGCGGCGACCAGAAGCTGGCGCTGAACTGCGCCAGCCTGGACGGCCGCTTCAATGCCGGCACGCTGCGACCCCGCACCGCGCTGATGGACAACCGCGACAGCCGCATCGACCTGGACGGCCGCATCAGCCTGAAGGACGAAACGCTGGACCTGCGCCTGGTCGCCCATCCCAAGGACTTCTCGCCGCTGACGCTGCGCGCGCCGTTGCGCCTGCAAGGCACGCTGGCCGAACCGCGCGTGGCGCTGGAAGGCAAGCGCCTGGGTGGCCGCGCCATCGCGGCGCTGGCGCTGGGCTCGCTGTCTCCGCCAGCAGCGCTGCTCGCCTTCATCGACCCGGGCGAAGACCTGCCGCCGGTGGATTGCAGCCTCACGCCGCGAAAAAGTTGAGCCGTCGTCCAGTCTTGCCGCGCTGAACGCGGGCAAGCGAGGAAGTCAGGGTCAACGTCGCCGGTGCGGCTGCTCGTGGACGGCGTCGAGGAATTCGGCCAGCGTCTCGCGACAGGGGCCGTCGGGGCAGAGGAACAGGCCCTCGGCCTCGGCCGGCACGTCGGTGGCGAAGCCGAGGGTGCTCAAGGAGTTCACCGCGTCACCGCAGAGCGCGATGGTGCGGCCGCAGCGCCAGGCCATCTTCAACAGCGCCTGCAGGCGCGCGCAGCCGGTGGGTGCGGCCCAGACGTCGGAGTTCAGCACGACCAGGCCGTCAGCCCAGTCTGCCGCCGGCGGCGGTTCGCCGAAGTCGTCATCCAGGCACCAGTTCATCAGGCTGACCTCTTCACCGTGCAGCGCGTGCAGCGCGTCGCCATGGCGGTTCATCACCTCGGCTGTGCCGATGACGCAAATCAGCACGTCGGTCGCTTGCGACGGCTCAATACCGGGCCTCGGGGGGCAGTCGGTTGCAGCCATGGTGCGTCTCCGCTCGATGTCCATGTCAGCACTTTGACCCCGGGCGGGGAGCGGGCCTGTGAGTTGCCGGCGCGACGCCGCGTAGGACGGCGCCGCTCCGGCGGCGGCTGCACTGGTCGCGCGCGAGCGCTTTCCGTGCACGATCTGACGCTATGTTGCACGGTGCGTTGCTGCGCTCGTACCACTGAGCTATCGTCCCAACACCACGCACAGTGGTGGGAGGGGTGCATGGGTCTGTCTCCGTATCGGTCTCGGCGCCTTGCAGCCGCGGCCCTGACGGTCCAACTGTCGGTATCGCCCGCGGTGGCGCGGCCCAACTTTGTCGATTTCAGCCTCGAGGAGCTGAGCCACGTGGTCATCACGTCGGCCGCCAAGCGCGAGCAACGCCTGGCCGACGTACCGTCCTCGCTGTTCGTCATCACCGCCGACGACATCCGCCGCAGCGGCTTCACGCGCCTGCCCGAGGTGCTGCGCCTGGCGCCCAACCTGCACGTGGCTCAGGTCTACGGCAGCGGCTACGGCATCAGCGCGCGCGGCTTCAATGCCGGCTCGGCGAACAAGCTGCTGGTGCTGATCGACGGTCGGTCCGTCTACACGCCGCTGTTCGCCGGCGTGTTCTGGGACGCGCAGGACGTGGCCCTGGAAGACGTCGAGCGCATCGAGGTGGCCAGCGGCCCCGGCAGCACGCTGTGGGGCGTCAACGCGGTCAACGGCGTCATCAACATCATCACGCGCAGCGCCGCCAATACCCGCGGCAGCCTGGTGTCCGCGGCGGCCGGCAACCGCGAGCGCAGCGCGTTGGTGCGCCATGGCCTGAAGCTCGGCGACGGCCCCGACGGTGGCGACCTGCGCCTGTACCTCAAGCGCTCCGACCAGCGCCACTCCGAAACCGCCGCCGGCACGCCGGTGGACGACGCCGGCCACCTCGTGCAGGGCGGCTTCCGCGCCGACTGGGGCCGGGCCGAAGAACGCTTCACGCTGCTGGGCAACGCCTACCGCGGCAACCACGGCCAGCCGCTGCCAGGCAGCATCCACATCGACGGTGTCGATTTCGCGCTGGACACCATCCGCCTGTCGGGCGCCAATCTGCTGGCACGCTGGGAGCGGCCGCTTGGGGGCGGCGAGCTCAGCGTGCAGGGCTACCTGGACCGCACGACGCGCGTCACGCCGCCCACCTTCGACGAGACGCTGACCATCGCCGACCTGGACGTGCAATACCAGCTGCGGCCCACGCCCGCACACACCGTCGTGCTGGGGCTCAACCACCGCCGCTCGCAGGACCGTGTCGGCCACAGCGCGCCGGAGTTCGCCTTCCTGCCCGAGCGCCTGAGCCAGCGCTGGACCAGCGTGTTCGCACAGGACGAGGTCCAGCTCGCCGAGTCGCTGCGCCTGACGCTGGGCGCTCGCCTCGAACGCAACGACTACACGGGCAACGAGGTGCTGCCCAACCTGCGCCTGGCCTGGCAGCCGGCGCCCGGGCACTTGTGGTGGGCCTCGGCCGCGCGCACCGTGCGCGCGCCGTCGCGGCTGGACCGCGACATCTACATCCCGGCCCAGCCGCCTTTCATCCTGTATGGCGACGCGGGCTTTCGCGCCGAAACGGCCAACGTGCTGGAGCTGGGCTACCGCGGCCAGCCGCTGGAGGCACTCACGCTGTCGGCCACCGCCTTCCAGGGCCGCTACGACCACCTGCACACGCAGGAGCTGGCGCCCAGCAACACGCAGGTCTACTTCGGCAACGGCATGCGCGGCCGTGTCAGCGGCATCGAGAGCTGGGCCAGCCTGCAGGCCACGCCGTGGCTGCGCCTGCATGGCGGCCTGACGCTGCTGCAGCCGCGCCTGGCACTCAAGCCCGGCAGCCGCGACACGGCGGACTCGGTCGCCGTGGCCGAAGGCGCGATGCCGCGCCGGCTGTGGCAGCTTCGCGCCGCCTTCAACCTGCCGCGCGAGACCGAGCTCGACCTGATGCTGCGCCACGCGTCGGCCCTCGATACACCCGGCGTGCCGGCCTACACGGTGCTGGACCTGCGGCTGGGCACCCGGCTGACCCCTGACGCCGAGATTGCGCTGACCGCGCAGAACCTGCTGGACCGCGGCCATGGCGAGTTCACCGAGGTCGAGACGCGCCAGCACATCGGCCGCAACCTGATGCTGCAGCTGAAGCTGCGCTTCCCCTGATGACGGCTCCCCTGCTCGACCGTCGCCGCTTGCTGCTTGCGGCCCTGGGCGCCGCGTCGGCCGGCGCGCGCGCGGCCGCCGACGATGGCCCGGGCGTCGAATACCAGGTCAAGGCGGCCTTTGTCTGCAAGTTCGGCAACTACATCGACTGGCCGCCGCAGGCGCTGGGCGCGGCCGGCGACCCGTTCCGCATCGGCGTGCTTGCGAGCGCCGCGGTGGCGGAGGAATTCCGCCGCACGGGCGCCGCGGCCTCGGTGGCGGGCCGGCAGATCGAGGTGCGGAAGCTGGCACGCGGTGACTCCCCCGACGGGCTGCAGCTGGTGTTCGTGTCGAAGGCGATGTCCGCGCACGCCGCCGAGCTGCTCGCGGCCTTGCAGGGGCGGCCGGTGCTGACCGTCACCGAGTTCGACCGCGGCGGCACCACCGGCATGATCAACTTCGTCGTCGTCGAGGACAAGGTGCGCTTCGACATCCTGTTACCGACGCTCGCGCAGAGCGGCCTCAAGATCAGCGTGCGCCTGCTCGGCGTGGCACGCCGGGTTGAAGGCGCGAGGACATAGCATGTTCAGGCTATCGCTCCAGCGCAGGCTGCTCGGCGTCACGATGCTGACGTCGCTGGTGGCGTTGCTCGTGGCGCTGGGCGCGATGGTGGCCTACGACCTGCGCGCCTACCACGAGGGATGGGTGGCCGACCTCAAGGCCCAGACCGAGCTGCTCGGCCGCGCCACGGCACCCGCGCTGGAGTTCGACGACCACAAGGTCGCCAGCGAGAACCTCGCGCTGCTGCGCCTGCAGCCCAAGATCAAGGCGGCGGCCGTCTACAGCGCCGACGGGGAGCGGTTTGCGTCCTATGTCGGAGCGGGCGTGGATGCCACACTGCCGGCGCACGCCGAGGACGCCGGCGTGCGCCGCACCGGCGGCGATCTGATCGTCGTGCAGGCGATCCAGCAGGATGGCCGAACCATAGGCAGCGTGCTGCTGCGCGCCGAGTACGCGCTCTACGACCGCGTGCTGACCTACATCGGCATCTCCGCCGCCGTCGCCGTCGTGGCACTGGGCATCGCGATGCTGTTGTCGCTGCGCCTGCAGCGCGCCGTGGTGCAGCCCATCCTGGCCATGAGCGACGTGGCGCGCGACGTCATGCAGCGCCAGGACTATTCGCGCCGCGCGCCCAAGGTGACCGATGACGAAGTCGGCGTGCTGGCCGAGTCCTTCAACGGCATGCTGGGCGAGATCGAGCGCCGCTCGCACGAGGTGCTGCGGCTCAACGAGGAGCTGGAGACGCGCGTGCGCGAGCGCACCGCCCAGCTGGAATGCTCCAACGAGGAGCTGAAGCACGCAACCGACGTCGCCGAGAAGGCCAACCGCGCCAAATCGGAGTTCCTGTCCAGCATGAGCCACGAGTTGCGCACGCCGCTGAACGCCATCATCGGCTTCGGGCAGCTGCTGGGCACCGACGTCACCGACGCCAACCCCGAGCGCCGGCGCGAGTTCGTCGACCACATCGTCGGCGCCGGCAAGCACCTGCTGACGCTGATCAACGAAATCCTGAACCTGGCCCGCATCGAGAGCGGCCATGTCGAGCTGTCGCTGGAGCCGGTGCTGATGGACGAGGTGCTGGCCGAATGCCGCAAGATGATCGAGCCGCTGGCCCAGCAGCGCGGCATTGCCACGCAGTTCTCGAGCGGCGGCGGCTGGGTCGCGCTGGCGGACCGCATGCGGCTCAAGCAGGTGCTGCTCAATCTTGTCAGCAATGCGATCAAGTACAACCGGCCGAACGGCTCGGTGTATGTGGGCTGCGATGCGCTCGGCCCGCACCAGCTGCGCATCACCGTGCAGGACACCGGCCGCGGGTTGCGGCCCGAGCAGGTGCAGGCGCTGTTCCAGCCCTTCAACCGCCTGGGCCAGGAGGCCGGCCCCGAGCAGGGCACCGGCATCGGCCTGGTCGTCACGCGCCGGCTCGTCGAGCTGATGGGCGGGCAGATCAGCGTGCACAGCAGCCCGGGAGAGGGCAGCGTGTTCACGGTCGACCTGCAGGCCAGCGAGATGCCCGTACTGCCGCGCGCCGAGACCGACTGGGGTGCGCTGACCGAGCTGGCAACGCCGCGCGGCGGGGCGCCGGTCGCCACGGTGCTCTACGTGGAGGACAACCCCGCCAGCCGCAAGCTGGTGGAGGAGCTGCTGCGGCCACGCACCGACCTGCGCCTGCTGTCGGCGGCCGACGGCCGCACGGGGGTGAACATCGCGCTGGCGGAGCGGCCCGACGTCATCCTGATGGACAACAACATGCCGCTGATGAGCGGCCGCGAGGCGCAGGCCCTCTTGAAGCGGGACCCGCGCACGGCCGACATCCCGGTCATCGCGCTGACGGCGAATGCGATGCCGGACGCCGCCGCCTCGGGGCTGGCGGCCGGTTTCTTCCGCTACCTGACCAAGCCGCTGGATGCGGGCCAGCTGATGAACGCGCTGGACAGCGCGCTGGACGTGACACGCCAGCGCCGCAGCTGAAGCCTCAGGCCCTGGCCAGCGCCTGCACCGCGGCCGCGTCCAGCGCGCCGCCATAGATGCGGAAGTCCTGCAGCCGGCCGTTGAAGTACGGGTCCGCGCCGTACTGCGCGCGGCCCAGCCAGTTGTGCGTCGTGTTGCCGAGCTGGTAGGGCGCCAGGTCCATCGTCGTGATCGAGGACGCAGCCAGACCGTCCACGTACAGCGTGCAGGTGCGGTCGCGCAGCGTGACGGCCAAGTGCACCCAGCGGCCTTTCGGCAGCGCACCGGTCGACACCGTCTGCTCGCCGAAATAGCTGGTGTTGGTGACGCTGACACGCATGGCGTCGGGACTGACCAGCAGCGCGAGGTAGGTGATGTCCGTCGATCCGAAGTCGAACACGCGCGCGTTGCCGCGGGTCACGCCGTTCCACCAGACCCAGGCGGTCAGCGTCACGTCGCCGGTGCGCGCCAGCAGGCCCACGGGCATTTCAAGGTGACCCGAGCTGCCGTCGAGCACCAGCGCCTGCCGGTTGGCCTGGCGGCCGGCGCCCCAGGATGCGCCGCCCTTCAGCGCGGCGTTCAGGCCGCGGCCGCTGGTGTCCCGCGCACCGGTGCCCTGGCCGTCGTCGAGCGGCAGGTTGATCAGCAGCGGTGCATCGAGGTCGACCGTCGATGTGGCGGATGTCGACAGCGTCGCACCGGCGCCGTCCAACGCGCGGATCTGGTACTGCCAGCGGCCGCCGGTGGCCGACGCGTCGGTCCATGTGTTCAGCTCGCCCGCCGGCACGCGGGCCAGCTCGGTGTAGGCGCTGGAGCCCGCAGCGACGCGCATGACGGCATGCACCGCCGCGTCGGCGCTGCCCCACCACGACAGCTGCGCCGCGCCGCCGCGCACGATGGCCTGCACCCCGCTGGGCGGCACGCGGGACTTCTCCGCATCGCGCGAATAGGTCAGCGTGCCGAAGCTGAGGTCGTCGCCGAGCCAGGTGTTGCCCTCGGGCCGCAGCTGCGCGGCCAGCGCCGTCACCGACGGCGCTGCCAGGCCCTTGCGCTTCACGTAGTGGTTGTAGATCGCCTCCCAGCAGGGGCGCAGGTTGGGCCGCCCACCGTCGGAGACGGCCGTGCGCGTGCCCTGCCGGTTGCTGTAGGTATAGAACGGCAGCGTGTAGAACGCACCCGCGGCGTCGCGCAACTGGGCCTTGGCGACGTACTCGGCACCGGCCAGCAGCCGGTTGTCATCCATGCCGTACAGGTCGTCGCCCTGGTTCCACGCCATCTCGCACAGGTAGCCCGCCATGCCCAGGCTCAGCGTTGCATGGCCCTGGTCGCGGCCGCTCTCCTGCCATTGGCCCATGTGGCCGGGGTGGCGGGCGTAGACCATGTGCTGCGACGCGCCGTTGCCACGGCCGTTGCTGACGAAGTAGTCGAGCGCCTCCTGGTAGACGTCCGCGCGGTCGCAGAAGACGCCGAACGACAGCATGCCCACCAGGCACACGAGGTCCCAGTTGGCCCAGTGGTTGGTGACGTTGGAGCCGGCGTGGGTCTTCAGGAAGGTGCTGGTCAGCGGGTAGAAATGCTTCAGCAGCCACTGCTGGCAGGCGGCGAGATCGCTGGCGCTCCAGCCGGGGTAGGTGCGCAGGATCTCCGCCGCGTTGGCCCACTGGTAGCCGTAGATGCCGGCGGCGAGGTAGTGGTCGTTGTTGCCGGTCAACGTCGTCATCGTCGAGACCCAGGCGTTGACATAACGCACCGCCTGATCGGCATAGGCCTTGTCGCCGGAGACCTTCCAGCGCAGCGCCAGCTGGTAGGCGCGCTGGGCATCCTCGACCATCGCGCGGAAGTTCTCGCCCTCGCCACCGCGCACCACGGTGGCCAGTGGCTGTGGGTCGCGGCCCAGCTGCGCGCGGCCGCTGGAGGTCAGCGCCCGGTAGCCGCCGACCCAGGGCTCGCGGCCGGCGTTGAGCTGGGTGCGCATGCGCGTGAAGTCGGCCTCGGTGTGCAGCAGGCCGGGGTGGACGAAGGTGCGTGCAGTGCTGGTGCTTGCGACGGCCGCCATGTCGGCCGTCGCGGGGGCCGCCACGGTCGCCGCGCTCGCGGCGCTGCCCGACGCCGTGGCCGCGCCATCGGCCGCGGCCACGGCGTCGGCACCCGCCCCACCGCTGCCACCGCCGCAGCCGGCCACGCCCAGCGTGCCACCGGTCAGGAGAGCCCGCTGCATCCATTGCCGGCGGTTGCCGGTGGCAGCGAGAAACGCATCAAGGTCGAAGTCCATCACGGTGAAACAGCCCAGGGCTAGGTTGACAGGCGCCGCGTTGGCGAGCGGCGCATTCTGTTGTCAATCCCTGCAACGGATGGGCACGGTTTCACTCTGTGACGCTTGGCGTGGTGCCGCATCAACGGCCCCGCCTGCCCCGCACCAAGGCCGTGCTACTTCGGCACCGCGTCGGCGCGCCGGGCCGCCTCTTCGCGCAGGCAGGTGAGCATCAGCTCGGCACCGGGCGAGAGCTGGTGGCCGCGTCGCGTGACGATGCCGTAGGCGTCCATGCGCAGGCCGAGCTCGATGTCCAGCACGGTCAGCAGGCCGGCGTCCAGATAAGGCTGCACCAGCTCCTCGGGCAGCGCAACGATCATGTCGGACTGCATCAGCAGCTTGGTGACGACGGGCAGCGACAGGGTCTCCACCGCCTGCTGCGGCTGGTCGAGGCCGGCGCTCAGGAACAGCGCCGTGAGGCGGTCGCGCAGGATGCTGCCGCTGGGCGGCAGGATCCAGGCCTGCGCGGCCAGCTCGGGCAGGCTGAGGTCGTTGCGGCCCGCCAGCGGGTGGCCGGCGCGCACGATGAGGCTGTGCGGCTCGTCGGTCAACGGCTCGAAGCTGAGTTGCGCGGCGGACTCGCTGTCCAGCACGCGGCCGATGACGAGGTCGAGGTCGCCGTTCTGCAGCTGCTGCGTCATCAACCGGCTGGTGTCCACCGTGATGGCGACATGCACGCGCGGCTGGCGGGCCTTCAGCGCAACGACGGCGGCCGGCAGCAGCGTTGTCGACGGCGTCAGCACCGAGCCGACGGCGACGCGGCCGGACAGGCCCGACAGCAGCTCCATGACCTCCTGGTGGCCGGCGTCCAGCTCGGCCAGCGCGGCGCCGGCGCGGCGGATCATGACCTCGCCATACCAGGTCGGCGCGACGCCGCGCGGCAGCCGCTCGAAGAGCTTCACGCCCAGCGCATGCTCCAGGTCGGCCAGCAGCTTGGACGCCGCCGGCTGCGTCAGGTTGGCGCCCTGCGCCGCATGCAGGATGGAGCCGTGTCGCCCCAGCTCCACCAACAGCACGAGCTGGCGGGTCTTGAGATGGGAACGGACGAAACGGTCTGAGCGGGGATCCGACATGCCGCAATGATGGCAGGTGCGCCTGGTGACGGCGGCGATGCTATTCGTGATAAAGCTGCGAGCGCCCGCCGTCGATGAGGATGTCGGTGGCGTTGATGAAGCGCGCCTCGTCGCTGGCCAGGAACAGCGCCGTGTAGGCCACCTCCTCGGGCGTGCCGATGCGCTTGCAGGGCAGCAGGTCGATCTGGCGCTGCGCCTCCTCGGGCGGCACGCTGGCCAGCCATTCGACGACGCGCTCGGACAGGATGAGCCCGGGCGAGATCGAGTTGACACGCACGTTGCGCGCGGCGTACTCGATGCCCAGCGCCTTGGTCATGCCGATCAGCGCATGCTTGGCGACCGGGTAGGGAAACGCGCCTGGAACGATGCGATGGCCGTGCACCGAGGCGATGTTGACGATGCTGCCGCCACCGCCGGCCAGCATGCCGGGCAGCACGGCGCGGCTGCAGTGCAGCGCGCCTTCGAGGTCCACCGCGAAGCAGCGCCGCCACTGCGCCGGCGTCATCGCGAGCGGCTCGGCGAAGACGTTCATGCCGGCGTTGTTGACGAGCACGTCGATGCGGCCGAAGCGCTCAGTGCCCGCGGCGGCCATCGCCGCCACCGCCGCCTCGTCGGCGATGTCTGCGGCAATGAACATCGCGTTCGCCTCGCCCAGCTCGGCCACCAGCGCCTGCCCGTCAGCGTCCGCATTCAGCCCGTTCAGGATGACCTTGGCGCCCTCGGCGATGAACAGCCGGGCGACGGCCTTGCCGATCCCCTGGGTGGATCCGGTCACCAGCGCGACCTTGCCCTGCAGGCGCATGGTCATCGCTCAGTTCCGGCGCTCGCCCCGGGTCTTCAACTGGTCGAGCAGGACAGCAGCCAGCAGGATCAGGCCGCGCACGAGGTACTGGTAGAAGGCGTCGACGTTGAGCAGGTTCATGACGTTCTCGACCGTGCCCATGATGAGCACGCCGATGACGACGCCGAAGATGCGCGCCTTGCCGCCCTGCAGGGACACGCCGCCCAGCACGCAGGCAGAGATGACGTCCAGCTCGAAGCCGGTGGCCGCGTTGGGCTGGCCGCTGGTGATGCGGGCCGACAGGATCAGGCCGGCCAGCGCGGTGACGACGCCTTGCAGCAGGAAGATCCACACGCGCAGCCGCTCCACGCGCACGCCGGCCAGGCGCGCGGCCTCGGGGTTGCCGCCAATGGCCAGCGTGTTGCGGCCGAACACCGTGTGGTTGAGCAGCACGCCGAAGATCAGGAAGCAGAAGGCTGTCATCCAGATCGGCAGCGGCAGGCCGAAGAAGGCGGTGTCGCCGAAGCTGATGAAGCCCTCGTCGGCGATGCCGACCGCCTGGCCCTGCGAGGCGATGAAGGCCAGGCCGCGCACCATCAGCATGGTCGCCAGCGTGGCGATCAGCGCGTTGACGCGCAGGTAGGCGATCAGCACGCCGTTGCCCGCGCCGATCAGCGCGCCGGCCATCAGCCCGCCGCCGATGGCCAGGCCCACGCTGCCGGTGCGCTCCAGCACCATCGCCCCCAGCACGCCAGCGAAGGCGATCGTGGAGCCGACGGACAGGTCGAAGTCACGCGAGGCCAGGCACAACATCATCGTGCAGGCGACCATGCCGATCTGCGCGACCGACAACAGCAGGCCCACGATGTTGGCCGACGAGAAGAAGTTCTCGACGCTGAAGGACAACACGACGAAGAGCAGCAGGTAGCCCAGCGTCATGCTGTGCTCCTTGAGCAGGGCACGGGCGGGAGAGGTCATGGCGGGGCGCGGGGCGGATTGGGGGAGGCTGGTCGTGTTCATGATCAATGCAGCGGTGCGGCGGGCACGCCGGAAATGCCATCGGGCAGGGCCAGCGCGAGGGCGGCGGTCTCGCTGGCGGTGTCGCGCGTGAGCTCGCCGCTGATGCGGCCGTCGCGCATGACGATGAGGCGGTCGGCGATGCCCAGCACCTCGGGCAGTTCGCTGGAGATGACGATGACGCAGCAGCCCGACGCGGCCACGTCGTGAATGATCTTGTAGATCTCGTTCTTGGCGCCCACGTCGATGCCGCGCGTGGGCTCGTCGAGGATGAGCACCTTCAGCCCCGGCTCGGCCAGCCAGCGCGCGAGGATGACCTTCTGCTGGTTGCCGCCCGACAGCAAGCGGATCTCCTGCTCGCGGCTGGGCGTCTTGATGCGCAGCTTCTTGATGAAGTCGTCGGCGCGCTGCGCCTCCTGGCCGTGGCGCAGGAACACGCCGCCCAGCAGGCCATGGCGGCGGCAGCTGATGTTGATGTTCTCGGCCACCGAGCTGTGCGCCAGAATGCCCTGCTCCTTGCGGTCCTCCGGGCAGAGCACGATGCCCGCGGCGATCGCGTCCGCGGGGCTGCTGGCGGCCACGGTATGGCCGTCCAGCAGCACCTCGCCGCCACGGCGCGCATCGGCGCCGTACAGCAGCCGCATCAGCTCGCTGCGGCCGGCGCCGACCAGGCCGAAGAAGCCCAGCACCTCGCCGCCGCGCATCGCGAAGCTCAGCGGTTCGGGCAGGCGCTCGCTGTGCAGGCCGCGCGCCTCCAGGCGCATGGGGCCGTGCTGGCGCGCGCGGTAGTCGTAGATGTCCTGCAGCTCGCGGCCCACCATGTCGGCGATCAGCCGCTCGCGCGGCACGTCGGCCATCACCTCGTGCGTGACGATCTTGCGGCCGTCGCGGAAGATGGTGCAGGCGTCGCACAGCTCGTACAGCTCTTCCAGCCGGTGCGAGATGTAGATCAGCGTGCGGCCCTCGGAGCGCAGGCGCTTGACCAGGCGGAACAGGATCTCGGTCTCGCGGTGCGACAGGCTGCTGGTCGGCTCGTCGAAGGCGATGACCTTGGCGTCCTGCATGACGGCCTTGCAGATCTCCACCATCTGGCGCTGCGCGATGGACAGCTCGGACAGCCGCATGGCCGGGTCCAGCTCCACGCCGATGGCGGCAAGCTGTTCGGCCACCATGCGGCGCGCGGCCTTGTGGTCGACGAACCCCATGCGCGTGGGCAGCCGGCCCAGCAGCACGTTCTCGGCCACGGTCAGCTCGGAGACGTACTGCAGCTCCTGGTGGATGATGGCCACGCCGGCGGCGATGGCGTCGCCCGCGGACGTGAAGTGGCGCTCCTGGCCGTCGATGAGCAGCCGGCCGCCGTCGGGCTTGTACTGGCCGCCGAGGATCTTCAGCAGCGTGCTCTTGCCGGCGCCGTTCTCGCCGAGCAGACCCATGACCTGGCCTGGCCGTGCCTCGAAGCTGACCCCGTTCAGCGCCTTGACGCCGGGGAACACCTTGCTGATGTTGTCGAACTGCAGGGAAGACATGTCAGTTTCTATTGCCGCAGCTGCGGCTCGTATGCCTGGAACTTGGGGGCCGAGCGTCGGGCCGCGCCCAAGCCGGCCCCGCGGGGGACCGGCCAAGGTACGCCTTGGACGAGGGGCTGGGTCACAACCCCATCTGCTTGCGCAGCTCGGCCTGGTTCTTGCGCGTCATCAGCGTGCCGCTGGTCAGCGTGACGGGCGGGGGCGCCTTGCCCTGGGTGGCCCATTCGAAGACCGCGACGGCCGTCTCGTAGCCGTGGCGCTTGGGGCTGATCAGCACCGTGCCGTAGAAGGCCGTCGGCGTGGGCTTGGTGAACTCGTTGAGCGCCGTCTGGCTGCCGCCGATGCCAATGGCCAGCATCGCGTCCTGCTTGATGCCACGGCCTTCGCCGGCGCGCACGGCGCCCAGCGCGGCTTCGTCGTTCAGCCCGAACGCCACCCAGCGCTTGAACTTGGCGTTCTTCGTGAACGCGATGTTGGCGGCGTTGAAGGCGCTCTCGGTGTCGGTCTTGGCCTGCGGCGCATCGACGATGTTGGCGACCGGCACGCCGGCGGCCTTCAGCGCGTCCACGGCACCCATGGTGCGGTCCTTGGCGGTGGGCAGCTGGTCGAAGGCCACGCGCAGCACGCCGACCTCGTCGAGCTTCCAGCCGCGCGCCTTCATCTCCTCCAGCAGGCCCACGCCCACCTGCTTGCCGATCTCGTAGCCCGAGATGCCCATGTGCGGGATGTCGGCGATGGGCTTGCCGGCGCCGTCGACGAGCTGGTCGTCCACCGACATGACCTTGAGGTTGTGACGCTTGGCGGCGCGGTTGACGGCCACGCCCAGCTTCACGTCGGGCGCGCAGATGACGAAGCCGGCGGCCTTCTGCGCGGCCAGGTTGTCGATGGCGGCCATCATCTTCTCGCCGTTGGGGATGCCGATCTTCACCAGCGTGAAGCCCTTGTCCTTGGCGGCCTGCTCGGCGAAGCGCCATTCGTCCTGGAACCAGGGCTCCTCGGCCTGCTTGACGAGGAAGCCGATCTTGACCGGCTCGGCGGCGTGCAGCGCGAAAGGCGTGGCCAGCAGGGCCAGGGTGAGGGCGCGTCGTTGCATCTTCATGGTGTGTCTCCTTGGTCTTCAAACAGGGCGTCCGCGACGCCTAGCGCCTGGGGCAGGCGCAGCCCGAACAGGCTGCCGGACAGCGGCTGCGCGGCGAGCGCATCGCGGCCCAGGTCCGTGCGGGCGGTGGTGAGCATCAATTGGTCGCCGCCCTCGCCGCCGATGGCGGGGCAGCTCGTGTGGGCGGCCGGCGCGGTGAACACCGCCATCAGCTGCCCCTCGGGGTCGTAGCGCGCCACGCGGCCCGCGCCCCATTGCGCGTTCCACAGGCAGCCTTGGGCGTCGATGACGGAGCCGTCGGGGGAGGCGCCGGCATGGTCGATCTGCGTGAACGGGCGGATGTTGGCGACCTGCGCGGTCTCGGCGTCGTAGTCGCACCGCTGGATGCGCCGGGACATCGAGTCGCAGAAGTACATCGTGCGACCGTCCAGGCTGAAGCAGATGCTGTTGGCGATGGCCACCGCCGGCAGAGCCAGGCGGCGCAGGCCGTGGTCCGTCGAGTACTGGTAGAAGCTGGCGATGGGGCGCTTTTCCTTCGCCTCGTTCAGCGTGCCGAAGACGAAGCGGCCGCTGCGGTCGGTGCGACCGTCGTTGATGCGGGTGCGTGGCTCGGCGGCGTCGACGGGTGCGAGGGTCTGCAGCTGGGTCAGCTCCAGGTTCTCCCCCAGCGTCGCGATGGCCACGCGCTTGGCCAGGCCCAGCAGCACGCGGCCGGAGCGGCAGTGGGCGAAGCTGCCGAGGCGATCCGGCAGGCGGCAGAACTGCGGCCCCGACGCGCCGGGCTTCCAGGCATGGAGCGTGGCGGCCTCGATGTCGGTCCACCACCAGCGGCCGCCGTGCCACAACAGGCCTTCGCCGAGCGTGGCGTTGTGGGCCAGCACGAGGTCGAGCCTCGCCTCCGTCACCACGACATTCATGGCGTGATGACCACGCGGCGCACCGGCAGCAGGCGGGCGCCGCGCAGCTCGGCCACCTGGGCCTGGCCGTCGGCGAACTTGGGGCGGTGCGCGGCGTCGATGTAGACCGGCGCGTCGGCTCGCAGCGGCAGCACGCCCAGGCTGAGCTTGGCGCCCGGCTTGAGCCCGAACTGGCGCAGGCCGATCTGCCAGCGCTGGCCGTTGTAGTACCAGTCGTCCAGCATCCGCGTGCCGGCGAAGACGCGGCCGATGTCGCCGACGAAGTCCAGCTCCAGCAGCACGTCCTCGGCCTTGGGGGCGAGTTGCTGGGGCAGCTTCAGCGACCAGGTCGCCGCCGCGGCGAAGGCCTCGGGGATGGGCTGCAGCGCCGCGCCGGCGAGGCCGCCCTTGAGGATGCGCGGCGCATTGCGGGCCTCGCGCGTGGCGCTGACCTGCAGCGCCGGCTCGCCGGTGTCGGCCTTGAACTCGAGGTGCTGCAGCGGGCCGTCCTCGCGCACCAGCAGGCCGTTCGCACGCGGCTTGGCGAGCGCGGGGAAGACGGCCGCATGCAGCGGCTCGGTGGCCAGGCCGCGCAACTGCAGCTTGCCATCGGCCACCCAGGCCTGCTGGTCGCTGAAGACCAGGCGGCGCTGGCCTGCAATGTCGAGGATCTGCAGCTTGGCGACTTCCTCATGCGACAGCAGCAGCACGCTGACGGCGCGCCCGCCCGCCTTGCCGATGGGCAGCAGCTGCCCGCCCTCCGACGACATCGCCTTGACGCCGTCGGCGAGCGCGAACTCGGCCTGAACACCCGCCGTCGGCGCGAACACATGGACGATGCCCTGCGTGCCTGCATCCAGCCGCGCAACCGGCTGGGCCGTCGCATAGCGCAGCTTCACGCCGTCGAGGTCGAGGTTGATCGGCCAGACGAAGTAGGCGCCGCTCGGGATGTCGATCGGCTGGCTCGGCAGCGTGACGGCGCCGCCGGGCAGTTGCACCTCGAAGCGCACGCCGGCCTGCGCCGGCATCGGGTACTGCCGCACATGGTTGTTGAAGAACAGGAAGCCGGCGTCGCCCTTGCTGCGCACGGACCAACGCGGCGTCTGCAGGTCGTTGAGCGAGGCCGGCACGCGCTCGGGCTGGCGCACCGTCATCGTCGCGAGCTGGGCGCCATGGTCGCGCAGGAAGTAGTGGAAGGGGCGCAGCTTGGCGAGCACCGGGCGCTGCTGGCCGTCGGGGCCCAGCGGCGCCTGGAAGTCGTAGCTGATGCGCGGCGTGTCGTTGTAGCCGCCGCTGAGCGAGCTTTCCTCCAGGCCCGTACCGCCGGCGCCCACTGGGTTGCGGCCGCCGTGGAACATGTAGTAGCCCAGCAGATTGACGCCCGAGCCCAGCTGCACCGGCAGCATGGACGCGATGTCGTCGGGCGAGACCAGCGTGCGGCGGCGGTACATGGCCGGCAGGCCCGCGCCGTATTCCGCGCCCAGGAAGGGCACCTTGTCCTTGTCGGTCTCGGCGGTGCCCCGACCATGGGCCTGGGTCTGCGCGCCGAGGTCGCCGCTGACACGGGTGTCGAAGCGGAAGGCGTAGGTCTCCTTGGCCGGCAGCTCGGTCGTGCTCCTGGCCCAGGGTTCGTCGGGGTAGCCGCCGAACACCGGCGTGACTTCGCCCGACGGGTAGACCGCGCCGTCCCAGCCGGTCACGGTGTACAGCGGCACATCCATGCCGGCCTTCACGGCCAGGCGCTTGAGGGCGGCGATGTGCGCCTCGCCCTGGCCGGGGCCGTTGAGGTTGTATTCGTTCTCCAGCTGCACGCCGATGACCGGGCCGCCGTCTTTCCACAGCAGGCCCTTGAGCTGGCTGCCGATCTCGGTGTACAGGCGCTCGACGTGGCCCATGTACTCGGCGTCATTGCCACGCGTGGGCATGGCGTCGACGATCCAGTCGGGGATGCCGCCATAGCGCGCCTCGCCGTGCGCCCACGGGCCCAGGCGCACCACCACCTGCAGGCCGGCGGCCTGGGCGAGCTGCACGAAGCGGCGCAGGTCGCGGTTGCCCTTCCAGTCGAAACCGCCCGGCTGCCCCTGGTGGTGGTTCCAGAACACATAGCTGGCGACGATGTCGATGCCGGCGGCCTTCATCAGGCGCAGCTGCGCGTCCCATTGGGACGCAGGTGCGCGGCTGTAGTGGTACTCGCCCATGACCGGCAACCAGGGCTTGCCGCCCTGCAGCAGGTACTGGCTGTTGGCGGCCAGCGTCCCGCCCTTGGGCGAGCGCGCCGTGCCCAGTTTGAGGTAGCCGGTCTGCGGCGCGGGCGCCTCGGCGCGCGCGTCGAGTTTGAGCAGCGTCTGTGCGCCCGCCGCGGTGCTCAGGGCCGCGGACAGCAGTGCTGCGCCGAACAAGCGGTTCATGCCGATCCCTGGCTCAGAGCGCGTGCCAAGCCTGCACGAAGGCGTGGGCACGCTGGCCCACCTCGGCAGCAGAGAGGCCGGGGCTGTAGAGCGCCGAGCCGAGGCCGAAGCCGGCCGCGCCGGCCTTGACGTAGACGGCCATCGTGTCGGGGGCGATGCCGCCCACCGGCAGCAGGCGCAGCTCGCGCGGCAGCACCGCGCGCATGGCCTTCATGACGGTCGGCGTGACCAGTTCGGCCGGGAACAGCTTGACCGCGTCCGCGCCGGCGGCGACGGCGGCGAAGGCTTCGGTCGGCGTGGCCGCACCCGGCACGCAGAACAGGCCGCGCGCCTTGGCTTCGCGGATGACCGCGACATCGGCATGCGGCATGACGATGAGCTTGCCGCCCACGGCCTGCACGTCGGCCACGGCCTGCGTGCTCAGCACGGTGCCGGCACCAACGACGGTGTCGGCCGGCATGCGGCGCGCCAGGCGGCCGATGGAATCGAGCGCGTCGGGCGAGTTCAGCGGCACCTCGATGACGCGAAAGCCTTCGCCGTGCAGGGCGTCGGCAATCGACTCGACCTCCTCGGGCTTGACGCCGCGCAGGATGGCGACGAGAGGCAGGGCTTGCAGGGCGGCGTTCAGCATCAGATCAACTTCATGGTTTGCGCCAGCCGCCACAGGCCGGCGGGCGCGGTGTTGTCCAGCAGCAGCGGCGCGGGCTGGCCGAAGCGCGTGAGCGCCTGCACATAACGCGCGCACAGGGCTGGGTCGCCGACAAGGGCGATGCGGCCGGGCGCGGCGCCGCGCAGCTCGCTGGCGATCTCATGGCCGATCAGCAGGCCCGACAGGTAGTCCGGCAGCTGCTCGGGCGCGAGCTGCTTGAAGAGGCCCAGCGTGCGCACGGCGAACAGCTGGTGGGCCAGGCCCCCCTCCTCCCGCGCCGCGTCCATGCCTTGCAGGAAGGCCTCGGGCGCCGTCGGCGAGGCGCCATCGGCCGGCATCAGCCGGGCCAGCACCGAATGCTGGCGCAGCAGCGCGAACAGCTCGCCCGTCATGTGGGTGGCAAAACCGGTCACCCGGCCGTCGCGCACGCGCGCCCACTTGGAATGGGTGCCCGGCAGCACCAGGCAGGCCTCGTCGGCGAGCTCGGGATGCAGCGCAAGCGCGCCGACGATCTGCGTCTCCTCGCCACGCATGACATCGGGCTGGGCCGCGTCGTCGACCAGGCCGGGGACGATGCTTAAGCGCTCGTCCAGCTTCAGCACCTGGCCGGCCAGCGCCGCGGCATCGGCGGGGCAGCGCACATAAGGCGCCTCGCGCCAGCCGTACTGGCTGCCCACCATGCCGCAGGCCAGCAGCTGCAGCGCAGGGTGGTCGGCGCGCCAGTCGCCGATGAGATCGCCCAGCGCGCGGGCATAGGCCTCCGCGCCGTGCAGCGTCGCGGCGCCGTCGTTGGACTGACGCGTGGCCAGCACCTTGCCGCCGTCACCCAGCAGGAAGGCACGCAGCCGCGTGCTGCCCCAGTCCAGCGCGATGAGTTTCGCGTCAGGCATCACCACTCTGCGACGCTGCCGTCCGCGTGGCGCCAGACCGGGTTGCGCCAGTCGGGCGGGTTCTTGGCGGCCTCGATGACGCGCTCCTCGTCGATTTCGACACCCAGGCCTGGCTTGCGCAACGGGTTGATGAAGCCGTTCTCGATGCGGAAGTCGTCGGCGTTCTTGACGAAGTCCAGCAGCTCGGCACCCTTGTTGTAGTGGATGCCCATGCTCTGCTCCTGCAGCACGGCGTTGTGGGACACGAAGTCCACCGCCAGGCAGGACGCCAGCGCCACCGGGCCCAACGGGCAGTGCGGCGCGAAGGCGACGTCGTGCGCCTCGGCCATGGACGCGATCTTGAAGCACTCGGTGATGCCGCCGGCATGCGACAGGTCGGGCTGGACGATGGAAATGCCGCCGGCCTGGAAGACGCGCTTGAAGTCGAAGCGCGAGAACATGCGCTCGCCGGCCGCCAGCGGGATGCTGGTGTATTCGGCCAGGCGCGGGTACTGCTCGGCCTGCTCGGCCAGCACCGGCTCCTCGACGAACAGCGGGCGGTAGGGCTCCAGCGCCTTCAGCAGCGGCTTGGCCATCGGCGCGGCGACACGGCCATGGAAGTCGATGCCGAACTCGATGTCGTTGCCGAAGGCCTCGCGGATCTCCGCGATGCGGGCCACGGCTTCGTCCACCTTGCGGGCGCTGTCGACGATGGCGAGTTCCTCGGTGCCATTCATCTTGAAGGTGTCGAAGCCGCCTTCGCGCAGCCGCTTGATGTCGCGGATGACGTCGGCCGGACGGTCGCCGCCGACCCAGGAATAGACCTTCATCTTGTCGCGTACCAGGCCGCCGAGCAGCTCGTAGACCGGCTGGCCCATGACCTTGCCCTTGATGTCCCACAGCGCCTGGTCGATGCCGGCGATCGCGCTCATCAGGATGGGGCCGCCGCGATAGAAGCCGGCGCGGTACATGACCTGCCACAGGTCGTTGATGCGGGACGGGTCCTGGCCGACGAGGTACTCGGACAACTCATGCACGGCCGCCTCGACAGTGCGCGCGCGGCCCTCGATGACGGGCTCACCCCAGCCGACGACGCCTTCGTCGGTTTCGATCTTCAGGAACATCCACCGCGGCGGGACGCGGTAGGTCGTCAGCTTCGTGATTCGCATGGCTCAAGGCTCGTTCAGGAACGGCCGCGAGCTTAGGAGGGGCTGCTAGTTCTGAAATATCGTTTCTTTGGCGGTTTCTATATGTAGTTCACATAGAAACCTATCTACTTGCTGGACGGGCCGCCCTGAGCGTGACAAGCGCCTCACTGCCATCGGGGTAAACCCTTGCGTATCCTGGTGTTAACCCTTAGAATGAACTCGTTTCAATAAAGACCAAAGGGAAAGAAATGGAACTGCTGCTTGTCACTCTCGCCTTCTCCGTTGTGGCCGTCGTGGCCCAACTCGGCGACGTCGCTACGACCAAGTTCGGCGCTCAAAACGCCTGATTCACGAGGAATAACGTCAGATAGCTGTTCAGGCCGGGTCCTCACCCGCTGTTTGGACGGTTGACGCATCACCACGTGATGCATTTTTTGCGATGTCGATAGGCGTTGATTTCTCAACGACGTGTCGGCAACGCCGAATGGGGAGTCGGATGCAAAGTCCGATGCAGGCCTAGCGCCTCCCCTGAGCCAGCCGGTTGATTCCTGACGGCGGGCCGCTCCGAACCCACCAGCATCCCGTGTTGCGGCGTTTCGCCGCCACACGGCCAATGTCGTTCGCGCGAGCCTGATCGTTAAGGCCGATTCATGTTCAAACGCAACTGAGAGTCATTCGCATTAGCGCTAAAGTCGAATTTTGACTTCCTCAGTGCCGTCTTCAGCGGCAGGCCTTTCGCATGAAGCACAAGACCCTCGCCGCCCTCCTCCCGCTGGCAGCGGCGACCGGCGCGGTGTTCGCCCAGGTGGACACCGTCGTAGAGCCCCGTCCCACCGCCGAAGCCACGCTGCCCGTCGTTCGCGTGACGGCCAAGGCCGCGGGGGCCCAAAGCAGCAGCGGCGCCGCACGCCTGGAGATGACGCTGCGCGACACGCCGCAGTCCATCACGGTCATCAGCGCCCAACAGATCCAGGATTTCGGCCTCACCGAGATCACCCGGCTGCTCGACCTGACGCCCGGCGTGCTCGTCGAGCGCGTCGAGACCGACCGCACCTATTTCAGCGCGCGCGGCTTCGACATCACCAACGTCCAGGTCGACGGCCTCGGCCTGCCCTTCGCCAACGGCGCGCAATGGGGTGCGCTGGACACCGCCGCCTTCGAGCGCGTGGAGGTGCTGCGTGGCGCCACGGGCCTGTTGGCGGGGACCGGCAACCCGTCGGCGACGGTCAACTTCATCCGCAAACGCGCCAGCGACAAGCGCTTCGCCGCCAGCGCCGCGCTGACGTTGGGCTCCTGGAACCAGCAACGCCTGCAGACCGACCTGAGCAGCGGCCTGAACGCCGACAGTTCGCTGCGCGGCCGCCTCGTGCTCGTCGACGAGGACAAGGACAGCCACCTCGACCGCTACGGCCAGCACCGCAGCGTCGCCTACGGCGTACTGGAGCTCGACCTCGGCACCAGCACGCAGCTGACCGCCGGCATCCACGCCCAGCGCAGCAAGGCGCGCAGCCCGATGTGGGGCGCCCTGCCGCTGGTGGACAGCACCGGCCGGCGCGTCGACTACCCGCGCAACACGAGCAGCGCCGCCGACTGGGCCTGGTGGACCAACCGCGACACCGAAGTCTTCGCCGAGCTCAGCCACGACCTCGGCAGCGGCTGGCAGACCCGCGCCACCGTCTCGCGCAAGCGCCGCAGCACGCCCAGCGAGCTGCTCTACGTCTATGGCGCGCCCGACACCGGCCTGATGGCCTACCCCTCGGCCTTCGACGGCAAGTACGTCGACACGGTGGCCGACCTGTTCGTCTCCGGCCCCTTCACGCTGGCCGGCCGCCGGCACCAGCTGATGTTCGGGCTGAATGCCGGCCGCCAGACGCTGGACGAGCTGTCGCGCTACGCCGCCAACATCGGCGCCCCGGTGCCGCCGCTGCAGGGCTGGGACGGCAGCTTTCCCAAACCGGCCTTCGGCGCCTCGACGGGCTACTCCGACACGACGCGCCGCCGCCAGAGCGCCTACGCCGCCACGCAGTTCAACGCGAGCGACGCGCTCAAGATAGTTGCCGGCTTCAACGCCACGCGCGTGAAGAGCAGCGGCATCAGCTACGGCGTCGCGCAGGACTACCAGCACGATGCCGTGAAGCCTTACCTCGGCGCCGTGCTGGACCTGAACGCCACCTACAGCGCCTACGCCAGCTATGCCGAGGTCTTCAACCCGCAGCTGGAGGCCGACATCAACCGCAATGCGCTGGACCCGCTGGAGGGCAGCAACCTCGAGGCCGGCCTGAAGGCCGCCTGGCTGGACGGCCAGCTGACCGGCGCGGCCGCGCTGTTCCGCACGCGCCAGCGCAACGTGCCCGTCATCGCCGGCCAGCACCCCGACTTCAGCAACTACTACACCGGCATCGCCGCCTCCAGCACCGGCTATGAACTGGAGCTGTCCGGCCGGCTGAGCCCCGATTGGAGCCTGTCCGGCGGCTGGACGCAGCTGCGCCTGAAGGGCAGCAACGGCGAGGACGTGAACCGCTACATCCCGCGCCGCGTGCTGCGCCTGGCCTCGACCTACCAGGCCCTGCCCCGGCTCAAGCTCGGCGCCGCGCTGCGCTGGCAAAGCGGCATCAGCGACGCCACCGGCGCCGTGCAGCAGAAGGCCTACGGCGTGCTGGACCTGAACGGCAGCTACGAGTTCAACCGGCAGTGGAGCGCCAGCCTGGCCGTCAACAACGTCAACGACGCGAACTACCTGGGCAGCCTGAAATGGGACCAGGCCTATTACGCCGCGCCGCGCAGCGTCAACGCGGCGCTCAGTTGGAAGTATTGAGCGGGGCGCTGTGCCGGTCGACCCACTGATACAGCGCACCGCGCGCCACCCCGCGCTGTAGCTTCACGCCCGCGCGGCCGGCGGCTGCAATGGCGGCATGAATGAGATGCTGCCGCTGCTGACCTACTGCGTGCTGATGTCCAGCACACCCGGGCCCAACAACATGATGATGGTCGCCTGCGGCGCCCACCACGGCTACCGGCGCACGCTGCCGGCCATCCTCGGCATCAACGCCGGCGGCGCGGTGCAGACCTTCGCCACCTGCATGGGCCTGGGCGCGTTGTTCACCGCCTGGCCGGCCCTGCATGTCGCGCTGAAGCTGGCCGGCACGCTCTACCTGCTGGTGCTGGCCTGGCGCCTCGTCGGCAGCCCGGTCGCCCAGGACCGCCCGCCCGAGCAGGTGAGCTTTGCGCAGGCGGCGATGTTCCAGGCTGTCAACCCCAAGAGCTGGGTCAAGGCGGTCACCATCGCGTCGGTCTTCATGCCCGTGCAACTCGGCGTGGTGCAAGGCGCGCTGCTCGTCAGCCTCGTCGGCGCGGTCATCGGCTTTCCCTGCATCTCGATGTGGGCGCTGTTCGGCGTGGGCATCGGCCGGGTGCTGTCCAGCCCGGTGCGGCGGCGCGTCTTCAATGCCATCATGGCCGCCTCCCTGGCCGTGCTCGCCTTGATGTTGATGCGCTGATGTTCTCGCTGGACCGCGATTCCCCCACCCCGCTGGCCGACCAGATCGAGCAGCGCCTGCATGCGTTGATCGCCAGCGCCCAGCTGCCGCCGGGCGCGCGGCTGAACTCCATCCGCCAGCTCGCGTCGCGCCTGGGCGTCAGCCCCAACACCGTCGTCATCGCCTACGACCGGCTGGTCGCCGCCGGCCTGATCGACTCGCGCGGCACGGCCGGCTTCTTCGTCGCCGAGGGCCCGGCCGATGCGATGCCCGACGCCGTGCGCGTGGAGGCCGGCGAGGAGCAGGAGGCCGTCTGGCTGGCCCAGCAGGCCAACGACCAGAAGGCCGGCGTGCTGCTGGCCAGCAGCGGCGCGCTGCCGGCCACCTGGCTGGAGGACGCCATCCCCGCGGCCGCCGTGCAGCGCGGCCTGGCCCGCGCCAGCGCCGGCATGGCCGCGCGCTGCCCGCCGCAGGGCCTGCCGGAGCTGCGCGAGCGCATTGCCACGCTGCTGCGCAGCCAGGGCATCGCCGTCGACGCCGGCCGCGTGCTGACGACCTACGGCGGCACGCATGCCATCGACCTGATCTGCCGCACGCTGCTGCGCCCGGGTGACGCCGTCGCCGTGGAGACGCCGGGCTATTTCCTGCTCTTCGACCGGCTGCGCCAGGCCGGCGTGAACATCATTCCCGTGGCGCGCCGGCCCGATGGCATCGACCTCGAGCAGCTCGACGCCGCCTGCACCCAGCACCGCCCGCGCCTGCTCTTCATCCAGAGCGTGCTGCACAACCCGACCGGCTGGGGCAGCAGCGCCGCCAACCTGCACCGCGTGCTGATGCTGGCACAGCGCCACGGCTTCCTGATCGCCGAGGACGACGTGCAAGGGCACTTCCACCCCCAGGTTCCGAACTCGCCGACGCGGCTGGCGCAGCTGTCGGGGCTGGACCGCGTCATCTACTACTCCAGCTTCTGCAAGGCCATGAGCCCGGCGCTGCGGCTGGGCTACATGGCCGCCGAGCCGGCGCTGATCAAGGCGCTGATGCGCGAGAAGATCGTCTCGGTGCTGACCACCTCCACGCTCAACGAGCTGGTGCTGCTGGAGGTGCTGGCCGCGGGCCGCTGGCGCAAGCACCTGGACCGCCTGCAGCAGCGCCTGAGCACCGCCCGCGCCGCCGCCACGCAGCAGCTGCGCCAGGCCGGCGTGCTGCTGGAGCACCCCGGCGAAGGCGGCCTCTTCCTTTGGGGCGCCGTACCGGCCGGCGTCGATGTGGACAGCGTCGTGAAGGGCGCCTTCCGCCAGGGCATCCTGCTCGTGGGCGGCGCCACCTTCGCCGCCGACGGCGCGCGCGACCCGCACATCCGCTTCAACGCCGCCTTCAGCCAACAACCGCGCCTGGCCGACTACCTGCGCGACCAGCTCAGCGCCGCGGCCAGTGCGCAGCGGGCGCTGGAGCGGGCCCGCGGCCAGCGCCTGCCCCTCTGACGCGCCGACCTCTGCCGCGCTTGCGCTCCATCAAGCCGCGCCGGCCGCGCGGGCCGAACAATGCGCGCATCTTCAAGAACAGCAGCCGCGGCCATGTCACAGGCCGTACTGGCGCCGCAGATGAGCATCGACACGCCCTTCCCCTATGACGGCCCCGCCGCGCTGCGCGAGCCCGTCGAGGCCGCGCTGCGCCGCGTCATCGACCCCGAGCTCGCGCTGACCATCGTCGACGTGGGCCTGATCTACGGCGTCGCCATCGACGCCGCGCAGGCGCGCGTCACGATGACCATGACGTCGCCGGCCTGCCCGGTGACCGACGTCATCCTCGACGATGTCCACGACGAACTCGCCCGGGTGCTGCCCGACGGCATGGCCATAGACACGCAGCTCGTCTGGGAGCCGGCCTGGAACTCCGACCGCCTGAGCCCGCGGGCCCGGCTGTTCATGGGCTGGTGATGCGAGCGCCGGCCCTGCTGCCTGCGCTCGCGGTGGCCGCGCTGCTGGGCGGCGTGGCCGGTGGCCTGGCGCGGCTGGGCCTGACACCCTTCGGGCATGGCGCCTGGTTGGGCCGTGCGGCCGAGATGCACGGCGCGCTGATGATCTGTGGCTTCCTCGCCAGCGTCATCGCGCTGGAGCGCGCCGTCGCGCTGAAGCAGCGCTGGGCCTTCGCCGTGCCGCTGCTGTCCGGCGGCGCGGGGCTGCTGCTGCTGGCGGGGCAGCGCGACATGGCCGCGGGGCTGGGCGTCATGGCTTCGCTCGGCTTCATCGGCGTCAACGTGCAGATCCTGCGCCGGCAGTGCGTGGCCCACACGCTGCTGCTGATGGCCGGCGCGCTGTGCTGGCTGGTCGGCAACCTCGCCTTCGCATTGCAGCGGCCCGGGTTCGACGCGTTGCCCTGGTGGTTCGCGCTGCTGGTGCTGACCATCGCCGCCGAGCGTTTGGAGATGACGCGCATGATGCGGCGCCGGCCGGCCGCCGAGATGCTGTTGTACGGCGTGCTGGCGCTGCTGCTCATCGGCGCCGCCGTCTCGGGTGCGCTGTACGGCGCGGCGCTGGCGGCGCTGGCCGCCTGGCTGCTGCGCCACGACATCGCGCGCCGCACCGTGCGCGCCGAGGGCCTGAGCCGCTACATGGCCGTCTGCCTGCTGGGCGGCTACGGCTGGCTGGCCGTCGCCGGCCTGGCCTGGGCCGCCACCAGCCTGGGCTGGCCGGCGCGCGACGCCGCGCTGCATGCGCTCGGCCTGGGCTTCGTGTTCAGCATGGTCATGGGCCATGCGCCGGTCATCCTGCCGGCCATTGCCGGCATCAAGCTGCGCTACGGCCCCTGGTTCTACGCGCCGCTGGCGCTGCTGCACCTGTCGCTGCTGCTGCGTCTGGTGCCGGGTCATGCCGATCCCGCGCTGCGAGCGCTCGGCGGGCTGCTGAACATGGCGGCGCTGGCCTTGTTCGCGCTGGTCCTGGTGGGCGCGGCGCTGGCATGGCGCCACCTTCGTCGAATGGCTTGACGTGCGTCAACCCCGCGGCGGCGCACCGGGCGCAATATGCATCTGCCGTGCCGGTTTGACAGTCGGTCACCCCACAGCCACAACCCCTCCGCCCCTTGATGGTCGCCCTAACCCACAAATCGTAGACGCGGGAGCACTCATGTCGGAACCCCACAGCGGCACCCTGCCGAGCAAGGCGCGAACGGAGGAGTGGCGCAGCTTCCTCTTCCTCTCGATCGTCATGGCGCCGGTGATCGCCGGCACGGTGATCGTCAGCTACGGCTTCGCCGTCTGGGTGTTCCAGATGTTCGCCGGCCCACCCACCAGCTGAACGCATCCCACCCATGAGCGACGAACTGCACATCACCAGCCTGGTGGTCCACGCCATGCCCAGCCACTGCACCGCGGTCGATGCGCTCATCAACGCACTGCCCGGCGCCCAGATCCACGGCGCGGACGCCAACGGCAAGCGGGTGGTCACGCTGGAAGCACCCACATCCGCCGAGATCCTGGACCAGGTGGCCACGATCCGGCAAGCACCCGGCGTGCTCAGCGTGGCCATGGTCTACCAGCACGCCGAATCGCTCGAATCCCTGAACACGGAGCTCCCCCATGTCCACCACACGACGTGACTTCGTCCGGCAGACCGCCGCCACCGCGGCCGGCACCGTCGCCGGCATCCCCATCGTGCAAGCCCAGAGCGGCAACGCGCTGGCCGATGCCTCGAAGCTGACCTGGTCCAAGGCGCCCTGCCGCTTCTGCGGCACCGGCTGCGGTGTCACAGTCGCCGTGAAGGACAACCGCGTCGTCGCCACGCAAGGCGACCCCGAGGCCGAGGTGAACCGCGGCCTGAACTGCATCAAGGGCTACTTCCTGTCCAAGATCATGTACGGCGAGGACCGGCTGACGACGCCGCTGCTGCGCATGAAGGACGGCCAGTACGCCAAGGACGGCGAGTTCCAGCCCGTGTCCTGGGACAAGGCCTTCGACGTGATGGCCGAGAAGTTCAAGGCCGCGCTGAAGGCCAAGGGCCCGACGTCGGTCGGCATGTTCGGCTCCGGCCAGTGGACGGTCTGGGAGGGCTATGCCGCCTCCAAGCTGATGAAGGCGGGCTTCCGCACCAACAACCTCGACCCCAACGCCCGCCACTGCATGGCCTCGGCGGTCACCGGCTTCATGCGCACCTTCGGCATGGACGAGCCGATGGGCTGCTACGACGACATCGAGGCCGCCACCGCCTTCGTGCTGTGGGGCTCCAACATGGCGGAGATGCACCCCGTCCTGTGGACGCGCGTGACCGACCGGCGCCTGTCCGGGCCCGACGTCAAGGTGGCCGTGCTGTCCACCTTCGAGCATCGCTCCTACGAGCTGGCCGACATCGAGCTGACCTTCAAGCCGCAGACCGACCTGGCGATCCTGAATTTCATCGCCCACCACATCATCTCGACGGGCCGCGTCAACAAGGACTTCGTCAACAAGCACACCAACTTCAAGCTGGGCAATGCCGACATCGGCTACGGCCTGCGGCCCGACCACCCGCTGCAGAAGGCCGCCAAGAACGCCGGTGACCCGACCGGCTCCAAGCCCATCAGCTTCGACGAGTACGCCAAGTTCGTCTCGACCTACACGCTGGACTACACGGCCAACCTGACCGGCGTGCCCAAGAACCGCCTGCTCGCGCTGGCCGAGCTGTACGCCGACCCCAAGGTCAAGGTCATGTCGTTCTGGACCATGGGCTTCAACCAGCACACCCGCGGCACCTGGGCCAACAACCTCGTCTACAACATCCACCTGCTGACCGGCAAGATCGCCACGCCCGGCAACAGCCCGTTCTCGCTGACCGGCCAGCCCTCGGCCTGCGGCACCGCGCGCGAGGTGGGTACCTTCTCGCACCGGCTGCCGGCCGACATGGTGGTGACCAACCCCAAGCACCGCGCCCATACCGAGGAACTCTGGAAGGTGCCCGCCGGCACCATCCCCGAGAAGCCCGGCTTCCATGCCGTGCTGCAGAACCGCATGCTCAAGGACGGCAAGCTCAATGCCTACTGGGTCATGGTCAACAACAACATGCAGGCGGCCGCCAACCTGATGCAGGAGGGCTACCCCGGCTACCGCAACCCCGAGAACTTCATCGTCGTCTCCGATGCCTATCCGACCGTCACGGCGGTCGCGGCCGACCTGATCCTGCCGACGGCGATGTGGGTCGAGAAGGAAGGCGCCTACGGCAACGCCGAGCGCCGCACGCACTTCTGGCACCAGCTCGTCAACGCCCCCGGCGACGCGCGCTCCGACCTGTGGCAGTTGATGGAGTTCTCCAAGCGCTTCAAGATCGAGGAGGTCTGGCCCGAGGAGCTGATCGCCAAGCAGCCGGCCGTGCGCGGCAAGACGCTGTTCGACGTGCTCTACCGCAACGGCCAGGTCGACAAGTTCCCGCTCGCCGACATGGACAAGGCCTACGAGAACGCCGAGTCCAAGGCCTTCGGCTTCTACGTGCAGAAGGGCCTGTTCGAGGAGTACGCCGCCTTCGGCCGCGGTCACGGGCATGACCTGGCCCCGTTCGACGACTATCACAAGGTGCGCGGCCTGCGCTGGCCGGTCGTCGACGGCAAGGAGACGCGGTGGCGCTATCGCGAGGGCACCGACCCTTATGTGAAGGCGGGCAGCGGCTACCAGTTCTACGGCCACCCCGACGGCAAGGCCGTGATCTTCGCGCTGCCCTACGAGCCGCCGGCCGAGTCGCCCGACAAGGAGTTCCCGTTCTGGCTGTCCACCGGCCGCGTGCTGGAGCACTGGCACTCGGGCTCGATGACGCGCCGTGTGCCCGAGCTGCACCGCGCCGTGCCCAACGCGCTGTGCTTCATGCACCCCGAGGATGCCAAGGCCCTCGGCGTGCGGCGCGGCAGCGAGGTCGAGGTGGCGTCACGCCGCGGCAAGATGCGCACGCGTGTCGAGACGCGCGGGCGCAACAAGCCGCCGCGAGGTCTCGTCTTCGTGCCCTGGTTCGACGCCAGCCAGCTGATCAACAAGGTCACGCTGGACGCCACCGATCCGATCTCGCTGCAGACCGACTTCAAGAAGTGCGCGGTCAAGATCACCAAGGTCTGAAGAGGCAAGAAGATCATGAACGTCCTCCGACACCTCACCCTGCTGCTGTGCCTGTGCGCCGGCCTGGCCTCGGCGCAAACGCAGCCGCCGGCCCGCAGCTTCACCGATGCGGCGCGCGGGCCCACGCCCATCACCGAGTCGACCAAGCCGCCGCCGCTGGCCAACGCCATCAACGACGACGTGCGCCGCACCCGCAACTACGCGATGCAGCCGCCCACCATCCCGCACCGCGTGGACGGCTACCAGATCGACAAGAACTTCAACAAGTGCCTGGACTGCCATGCGCGCGCCAGGACCGAGACGTCGCAGGCCGTCCCCGTCAGCATCACGCACTACATGGACCGCGACGGGCGCGTGCTGGGCCAGGTCTCGACGCGGCGCTACTTCTGCATGCAGTGCCACGTCGCACAGGACGCCGCCCGCCCGCTGGTGAACAACACCTTCCAGGACGTCGACACGGTGATCCAGCAGTCGCTGAAGAAGTCGCAGAGTGCCGACAAGGCACCCAAGAAGTAGGCGCATCGCGAAGGCAGCAGCATGTTGAAACTCCTCAAGCGCTACTGGGTGGTCATCCGCCGGCCCAGCGTCCATTTCAGCCTCGGTTTCCTGACCATCGGCGGCTTCATCGGCGGCGTGATGTTCTGGGGCGCCTTCAACACGGCGATGGAACTCACCAACACCGAGAAGTTCTGCACCGGCTGCCACGAGATGCGCGACAACGTGTTCGCCGAGCTGAAGAGCACCATCCACTACACCAACCGATCCGGTGTGCGCGCGGTCTGCTCCGACTGCCACGTGCCGCACAACTGGACCGACAAGATGGCGCGCAAGATGAAGGCCTCCAAGGAGGTCTGGGGCAAGATCTTCGGCACCATCGACACGCGCGAGAAGTTCCTGGACATGCGCCTGGAGCTGGCCCAGCACGAGTGGTCGCGGCTGAAGGCCAACGACTCACTGGAGTGCCGCAACTGCCACAACTACGACTCCATGGACTTCACGCGCCAGAGTGCGCGCGCCCAGGCCATGCACTCGACCTACCTGGCCAACAAAGAGAAGACCTGCATCGACTGCCACAAGGGCATCGCGCACCGGTTGCCGCACATCCCGCCGGGCGACGCGCCGAGCGACACGCCGGGCCAGAAGGTGCCCCACGGCGACGCGTCTGCCGGCTCCGGCGATGCCAAGCCCTGACGGCAGCATGCGCCTCAGCGCCCGCGAACTGCGCTGCCGGCGCGGGGGCCGGCGCGTGTTCGCCGGCCTGAGCTTCGAACTGCATCCCGGCGAGGTGCTGGAACTGCGCGGCGCCAACGGCAGCGGCAAGACCAGCCTGCTGCGCCTGCTCGCAGGCCTCGCGCAACCCAGCGGCGGCGAGCTGCACTGGCAGGGGCGGCCGCTGCTGCCGGGTGACGCCACCTACGCCTGCGACATGGCCTACCTCGGGCACCTGAACGGCGTCAACGCCGACCTCAGCGCCATCGAGAACCTGCGCTTCGCGCAACGCCTGGCCGGCCCGGCCGACACCGCCGCCGACCCGGCTGCGGCGCTGCAGGCCTGGGGTCTGGCCGCACTCGCAGCACAACCGGCACGCCGCCTGTCGCAAGGCCAGCGGCGGCGCCTGGCGCTGGCACGCGTCTGGATGGGCCGGCGCCGGTTGTGGCTGCTGGACGAACCCTGCGCCGCACTGGACACCGCCGGCGAACGCCTCTTCGACACGCGCTTGGCCGAGCACCTGCAGGCCGGCGGCGCGGCTGTCGTCGCCACCCACCACGACCTGACCCTGACAGCCGGCGTGCGCCGCCTCGACCTGGATGCCAGTGCCCCATGCTGACCGCAGTGTTCCTGCGCGAACTGCTGCTGGCGTTGCGGCGGCCGGCCGACGCGCTCGCGGCGCTGCTGTTCTTCGTGCTCGTGTGCAGCCTGTTTCCGCTGGCCATCGGCCCGGATGCGGCACTGCTGCGTGTCATCGGCCCGGGTGTCGTCTGGGTGAGCGCGCTGCTGGCGGTGCTGATCTCGCTGCAGCGCCTGTTCGAGCCCGACCTGGCCGACGGCGGCCTGGAGCAATGGCTGCTGTCGCCGCACCCGCTGACAGCGCTGGTCGCCGCCAAGGTGGCAGCGCACTGGTGCATCGCCTGCCTGCCGCTGGTACTGGCCGCGCCGCTGCTGGCGCTGCAGTACGGGCTGGGCGGCGATGCGGTCGGCCTGCTGGTCGTCGCGCTGCTGCTGGGCACGCCGACGCTGGTGCTGCTGGGTGCGCTCGGCGCGGCGTTGACGCTGGGCGTGCGCGGCCATGTGCTGCTCGCACTGGTGATGCTGCCGATGAGCGTGCCGCCACTCGTGTTCGGCTGCGCGGCGGTGTCGGCCGGGCAGCAGGGGCTGCCGGCCGGCGCGTCGCTGAGCCTGCTGGGCGCCTGCCTCGCGCTGGCGGCCTTCCTGTGCCCCTGGGCCAGCGCGGCCGCGCTGCGGCTGGCGCTGGAGTGACGACATGAACCACGACGTGACGACGGGCCGCCTGCCCCTCACCCCCCGCCGCCCAGCGCCGCGCTGGCGCCGCCTGGCCTCGCCGCCGGTGTTCCACGCCTTCGCCGGCCGGCTCGTGCCGTGGTGCGCCGGCCTCGCCGCGGTGCTGGCGCTGGCCGGCCTGTGGGTGGGCTTCGCCGTCGCGCCGACCGACCACCAGCAGGGCGAGGTCTACCGCATCATCTTCATCCACGTGCCCGCCGCGTGGATGTCCATGTTCATCTACCTCGTCGCGGCGCTGCATGCCGGCCTGGGCCTGGTGTTCGGCACGCGGCTGTCGCCGTTGATGTCGCGCGCGCTGGCGCCCACCGGCGCGCTCTTCACCGTCATCGCGCTGTGGAGCGGCGCCGCCTGGGGCAAGCCGACCTGGGGCGCCTGGTGGGTGTGGGACGCGCGGCTGACGTCGGAGCTGATCCTGCTGTTCCTCTACCTGGCCTACCTCGGCCTGGTGTCCGCCTTCGAGGATCCGCGCCGCGGCGACGGTGCCGGCGCCATCCTGCTGCTGGCCGGCGTCGTCAACGTGCCCATCATCTATTTCTCGGTGCGCTGGTGGAGCACGCTGCACCAGGGTTCGTCGATCCGCTTCGATGCCGCGCCGACGATGACGCACACGATGCTGGCCGGCATGCTCCTGATGGCGCTGGCCTGCTGGGCCTACACGATGGCCGTGGCGCTGGCGCGCGTGCGCTGCCTGATCACCGAACGTGCGGCGCTGGAGGCGCAGTCATGAACCACCCCGACCACGGCTTCTACCTGCTGCTGGCCTACGGCGCCAGCGGCCTGTTGCTGCTGGCCGAGGCGTTGCTGCTGTGGCGGCGCTGCCGCCGCGCCGCGGCGCTCGAAACCGGCGAGGCCGAATGACGCCGCGCCGCCGCCGCCTGCTGTTCGTCGGCCTGGGCCTGGCCGCCGTTGCCACCGCGACCGCCCTGGTGCTGAACGCGCTGAACAGCAACGTGATGTTCTTCTACAGCCCCACGCAAGTGCAGGCCGGCGAGGCGCCGCGCCTGGGCGCGTTCCGGCTCGGCGGGCTGGTCGAGTCCGGCTCGCTGCAGCGCGGCGCCGATGGGCTGGACCTGCGGTTCACCGTCACCGACGGTGCGCGCAGCATCCCGGTGCGCTACCGCGGCCTGCTGCCCGACCTGTTCCGCGAGGGCAAGGGCGTCATCGTCGCCGGCCGGCTGCAGGACGGCGCCGTCTTCACCGCCACCGAGGTGCTGGCCAAGCACGACGAGAACTACATGCCACCCGAGGCCGCCGCGGCGCTGAAGGCCGGCGCCAAGGCCGACGGGGCGCCGCGATGATCCCCGAGGTCGGCGTCTTCGCGCTGGTGCTGGCGCTGCTGGTCGCGACCGTGCAGGCCGTGCTGCCCATGGCGGGCGCGCACTGGGGCGTGGCCGGCTGGATGCGCGTCGCGCGGCCGGCCGCGGCGCTGCAATGCCTGTTCGCGTGGCTGGCCTTCGCCTGCCTGGCGCAGGCCTTCCTCACCGGCGACTTCTCGGTGCGCTACGTCGCCGCGAACTCGCACTCCGAACTGCCGGCCATCTACCGCTTCACGGCCGTGTGGGGCAGCCACGAGGGCTCCATGCTGCTGTGGCAATGCCTGCTGTCGGGCTGGACGCTGGCCGTTGCGCTGTGCAGCCGCCAGCTCCCTCCCGCCTACGTGGCGCGCGTGCTGGCCGTCATGGGCATGATCAGCGTCGGGCTGCTGGCCTTCCTGCTGTTCCTGTCCAACCCCTTCGAGCGGCTGCTGCCCGCCGCGGCCGAGGGGCGCGACCTGAACCCGCTGCTGCAGGACCCCGGCATGGTGCTGCACCCGCCGCTGCTCTACATGGGCTACGTCGGCTTCTCGGTGGCCTTCGCGTTCGGCATCGCGGCGCTGCTCTCGGGCGAACTGAATGCTGCGTGGGCACGCTGGTCGCGGCCCTGGACGCTGGCAGCCTGGAGCTTCCTGACGCTGGGCATCCTGCTCGGCAGCGCCTGGGCCTACTACGTGCTCGGCTGGGGCGGCTGGTGGTTCTGGGACCCGGTCGAGAACGCCTCCTTCATGCCCTGGCTGGTCGGCACGGCGCTGGTCCACTCGCTGATCGTGACCGACCAGCGCGGCGCCTTCCGCGGCTGGACGGTGCTGCTGGCGATCGCGGCCTTCTCGCTGAGCCTGCTGGGCACTTTCCTCGTGCGCTCGGGCGTGCTGACGTCGGTGCACGCCTTCGCAGTGGACCCGGGCCGCGGCCTGTACATCCTGTGCTTCATGGTCGCCGTGGTGGGCGGCTCGCTGCTGCTGTACGGCTGGCGCGCGCCCACCGTCCGCGGCGGCGGCTGGTTCGCGGCGCTGTCGCGCGAGTCGCTGCTGCTCGTCAACAACGTGCTGTTCAGCACCGCCGCGCTGGCCGTGCTGATCGGCACGCTCTACCCGCTGCTGCTGGACGTGCTGGGCGGCGACAAGATCTCCGTCGGCCCGCCCTACTTCGAGGCCGTGTTCGTGCCGCTGGTCGTGCCGGCGCTGATGCTGATGGGCGTGGGCACGATGGCGCGCTTCAAGCGCAGCACCTTGCCCGAGCTGGGCCGCCGGCTGCGCTGGGCGCTGGCCGCCAGCGGCGCGAGCGCGCTGCTGCTGGCCGCGCTGCTGCCGCGCGGTAGTGCGGCGGCCTGGACGCCGCTGTCGGCCTTCGGCCTGCTGCTGGCCACCTGGTGCGTGTGCAGCACGCTGGCGCATGCCTGGCAACGCCTGGCCGGCGCGGATGAGAACGGCACCGACTGGCGCCACCGCATCACACGCCAGCCGCGCGGCTGGTGGGGCATGCTGCTGGCGCACGGGGGCATCGGGCTCTTCGTGTTCGGCGTCACGCTGGCCAACGGCTTCGAGAGCCGGCGCGAGCTGAGCCTGACGCTCGACCAGACCGTCAGCGTCGGCGGCTTCGACTTCCAGCTGCAGCACGTCGACCGCACCACCGGCCCCAACTACGACGCGCAGCGCGGCCATGTCGCCGTCAGCCGCGACGGCCAGCTGTTGACGCTGCTGCGGCCCGAGAAGCGCCAGTACCGCGCCCAGGCCATGCCGCTGAGCCAGGCCGCCATCGACACCGGCCTGACGCGCGACCTCTTCGTCGCGCTGGGCGAGCCCGTCGACGCGCGCACCTGGACGGCGCGCATCCAGGTCAAGCCCTTCATGAGCTGGATCTGGATCGGCTGCGCGCTGATGGCCGCCGGCGGCCTGCTGGCGCTGACCGACCGCCGCTACCGCGCCACCGCCCGGCGCCGCCAGCCGGCCGCGTCGGGCGCCACGCTACCCGGCCGCGCACCGGAGGCCGCCTGATGCGCTTCCTGCTGCCGCTGCTGGCCTTCCTCGCCCTGGCCGTGGTGCTGGGCCTGGGCATGCGGCGCGACCCGCGCGCGCTGCCGTCGGCGCTGGTGGACCAGCCCGCGCCCGCCATCGGCCTGCCGCTGCTGCACGATCCACAGCAACGGCTGGACACCGCGCCGTTGCGCGGCCAGGTATGGCTGCTGAACGTCTGGGCCTCCTGGTGCGAGCCCTGCCGCGCCGAACTGCCGGCGCTGAAGGTGCTGGCCGCGCGCGACGCCGTGCCGCTGTACGGCCTGAACTACAAGGACCGCGATGCCGCGGCGCGCGCGCTGCTGGCCCAGGTCGGCAACCCCTACATCGCCTCCGCCGTCGACGCCGACGGTCGCGTGGGCATGGACTTCGGCGTGCACGGCGTGCCCGAGACCTTCGTCATCGACGCCGCCGGCCGCGTGCGCCTGCGCCACACCGGGCCGGTCACGGCCGAGGTCTGGCGCGACAAGCTGATGCCCGCCGTCAGGACGCTCAGATGAAAGCCCTGCTGCTCGCCTTCATGCTGTGCGCCACGCTGGCGCGGGCCGATGCGCCGGCCGAGCTGGAAGCCCGCGAGGCCCGGCTGGCCGCGCAGCTGCGCTGCGTCGTCTGCCAGAACCAGACCGTGGCCGAGTCGAACGCGCCGCTGGCCGCCGACATGCGCCGCGAGATCCGCACGCAGCTGCAGGCCGGCAGCAGCGACGGCGACGTGATCGCCTTCTTCGAGCAGCGCTACGGCGCCTTCGTGCACTACACGCCGCCGCTGCGGCCGTCGACCTGGCTGCTGTGGGCCGGCCCCTTCGTCGGCGCCGCGGCGGGCATCGCCACGCTGCTGGCCGCGCTGCGCCGTCGCGGCCGGCAGGCGCCGTCTGCCGCATTGAGCGCGGCCGACAAGGCCCGGGCCGAGCGGCTGCTGGCCGAGGAGACCACGCCATGAGCCCGATCTGGACGTTGTGGGGCACGGCGCTGGCGCTGCTGCTCGTCGCGCTGGCCGGGCTGCTGTGGCCGCTGCTGCGCGAGAGCATCGCCCAGCCCGAGGGGCGTGCCGGCATCGAGGCGCGCCTGCGCAGCCTGTACCGCGCCCAACGCGACGAGCTGGACCGCCAGTCACTGCCACCCGCCGATCACCGGCAGGCGGTCGACGAACTGCAGCGCCGCCTGCTCGACGACATCGACCGCGCGGCCGCCACGCCGCAGGCGCGCGCGGCCGACGGCCCGTGGCAGAAGCGCGCGCCCGCCGCCGTGCTCAGCGTGCTGCTGCCGCTGGCGGCGCTGGGGCTGTACCTGCAGGTGGGCGATCCGCGCGCCGCCGCCACGCTCGCGCAAGCGCAGCCCGACACGCACGCCGGCAAGGGCATCGACGCCGATGCCATGGTCGCGCGGCTGGCCGAACGCCTGCAGCAGACGCCGGACGACCTGGAAGGCTGGATGGTGCTGGCCCGCTCCCGCGAGGTGCAGGAGGACTTCCCCGCCGCCGCGCAGGCCTACCAGCGCGCGGCCGATCTGGCGGCGCGCCAGCGGGCGCCGGCCGAGCTGCAGGCGCGTCTGCTGGCGGACCGGGCCGACGCCCTCGCCTCCGCCCGCGGCGGCGCGCTGGACGGCCCGGTGCAGGCCGCGCTCGATGCTGCGCTGGCCCTGCACCCGGACCAGCCCAAGGCCCTCGCCCTGGCCGGCACCGCGGCCGCACGGCGCGGCGACCGCGACGCCGCGCGCCGCCACTGGCAGCGCCTGCTGCCGCTGCTGGAGCCCGACTCCGACATCGCGCTGCGGCTGCAGAACGACATGGCCGGCCTGGATGGCGCGCGCGCCACTGCGCCGCTACCCAACGGCATCACCGGCACCGTCCGCGTTGCCGCAGCACTGCAGGGCAAGGTGCAGCCCGGCGACACCGTCTTCATCGTCGCCCGCTCCGCGGCTGCGGGGCCGGCGCCGCTGGCCGTGCTGCGGCTGCCGGCCTCCGCATTGCCGGCCGACTTCGTGCTCGACGACCGTCATGCGATGTCCCCCACCGGCCCGCGGCTGTCGCAGGCCGTCGACCTGACGATCGAGGCGCGTGTGAGTCCTTCGGGCACGGCACAGCGGCAGCCGGGGCAGCCGGGCAGCCGGGCGCTCGCGGTGCGTGCGGGCAGCCAAGGCGTGGCGCTGGTCATCGACACATTGGGCGCGCGTCCTGCCCCTTGATTCACGCATTCCAAAACCCCACGGCGGTTGTGCTTTCCGGAGGCGCCGCGCGATCGATCGGTTAGGGTTGCCGCTGGACTGACGAAGCAGGAGTGCTCATGGGTACGAGCGTGCGGCACCGTCGCATCCGCGTTGGCGATGTGGACACCTTCTATCGGGAGGCGGGGCCGCCAGGGGCGCCGGTCGTGCTGCTTCCGCACGGCTATCCCTGTTCGTCCTACGAATTCCGCAACCTGATGCCGCGCCTGGCGGACCGCTGGCGGCTCATCGCGCCGGACTACCCGGGCGCCGGGTACAGCGGCACGCCGGAAGGCTTCGACTACAGCTTCGACGGCATCGCCGCGTTCCTCGACGACTTCGTGCGCGAGCTGGGCCTGCACCGCTTCGCTCTCTACCTGCACGATTTCGGCTCGCCCATCGGCGCGCGGCTGGCCATCCGGGCACCCGAGCGGGTGGCGGCGCTCATCATCCAGAACGGCGACATTCCCTACGAAGACGCGCTCGGTCCGAAGTACGCGGAGATCGAGCAGACCTGGACGCTGCCGGCCGCCGAGATGCGCGCCAAGCTGGCGGCATCGATCACCGAGGAGACGTTCAAGGAAGAGTTCCTGAACGCGGTCCGGCCGGAGCTGGCAGATCGCATTCCGCCCGACCTGTGGCAGTTGCACTGGTCGCTGATGACGCCCAGGCGCAAGGAGATCGCGATCGGCCTGATCGCCGGCCTGAAAGAGAACCGCGCCTGGTTCCCGCAGCATCGCAAGTACCTGGCCGAGCACCGCCCGCCCACGCTGATCGTCTGGGGACCGCAGGACGCCTACATGCCCGAGAAATCAGCCCGCGCCTACCTGCGTGACCTGCCTGATGCCGAGTTGCATCTGCTCGACGGCGGGCACTGGCTGCTGGAAACGAACCTGGACGACGTCGTGGCGCGGGTGCGTCACTTCCTCGGGCGTGTCCATGGCGTGTGTAACGGGGAGTAGTAGGGGCTATCAATTTGGCAATACCAATGATGTGAATTGCTAGACTGGTAATACCAAATTGAATCGCGCCGCCGCGATCCGGCCGGCGCGCCATGCTGAGGCGCCGGTTCGACCATCCACGTTGACGTCAGGCGCCGGCTCGCGTGACTCGATCACGCCCCGCCCACGAACCCCTCACTGGATCACATCGATGGCCACGATTCAGGCGTCCTCTTCCAACGCCGCGCAAGCCCTTCACTCGATCCGGCGAACGCTGGGCATCGCGGTGTTCGTCGGGGCGCTCGCCAGTTGCGGCGGCGGTGGGGCGTCCACCGACAGCAGCCCGACGCCCGCGGCGGCACCGGCGTCTTCGCCGTCATCGTCCCCATCGGGCGCGGCCGGCACCGCCAGCGCCGGCTGCGGCAGCGCCGCCAAGCTGAGCACCGGCGAGCAGACCATCAGCTCCGACGGCATGCAGCGGACGTACTGGCTGGAGCTGCCCACGGACTACGACCGCAACAAGACCTATCCGGTCATCATCGGCCTGCACTGGCGCGGCGGCAGCGCCACCGAGGTGCGCACCTGGAACGGCTTCTTCGGGCTCAAGCCGCTGTACGGCAACAACGCGATCTTCATCGCCCCGCAAGGCCTGGATGCAGGCTGGGCCAACAGTGGCGGGCGCGACATCCGCTTCATGCGCAACCTGATCAGCCAGGTCCAGCAAGGCATCTGCACCGACCCGCAACGCGTGTTCGCCACCGGCTTCAGCTTCGGCGGCATGATGTCCAACGCCATCGGCTGCGAGATGGGCGACGTGGTGCGCGCCATCGCCCCCTTGTCAGGGTCGCTCTGGAGCGGGTGCGGCACGTCGACCCACCGGGTGGCGGCGATCTTCGACCACGCGATGGACGACAACACCGTCCCCTACTCGGCAGGGGAGGATGCCCGCAACACCTTCGTGGCCCGCAACAGCTGCAGCGCCACCACCGTGCCCATCGGCACCAACGGCTGCGTGGAGTACCAGGGCTGCAGCGCCGGCAAGCCGGTCGTCTGGTGCGGCCACGCGACCGGTGGCCACTGGCCGCCCAGCTTCGCGGCCAGCGAGACCAAGGCGTTCTTTGATCGGTTCTAGCGCGACCGGCGTGAACCGCCGGGACTAGGGCGGCGCCACCTCGCACTGCACCCCCGCTTCTGCCAGCAGCACAGGGAAAGGCTCGGGCGGCGCCTGGTCGGTGAACAGCCTGTCGACCTCGTCGAGCCGGGCCAGCTTGACCATGGCCGGCCGGTTGAACTTGGAGTGATCGGCCGCCAGCCACACCTGCCGCGAGTGCTCGATGATCGCCCGCGCCACCGTGACCTCGCGGTAGTCGAAATCACGCAAGGTGCCGTCGTCCTCGATGCCGGAGATGCCGATCAGCCCGATGTCCACCTTGAACTGGCTGATGAAGTCCACCGTGGCTTCGCCGACGATGCCGCGGTCGCGGGAGCGCACGACGCCCCCTGCCACGATGACCTCGCAGGCGGGGTTGTCGCTCAGGATGGCGGCGACGTTGAGGTTGTTGGTGATGACCCGCAAGCCCTTGTGATCCATCAGCTCGCGAGCCACCGCCTCGGCCGTCGTGCCGATGTTGATGATCAGCGAGCAGTCCTGCGGCACGACCGCCGCGATCGCCCGCGCGATGCGCTGCTTGCTGTGCTCGTTGAGCTGCTGGCGCTGCCGGTAGGCGATGTTTTCCGTCGTCGACGTCGGCATGCGCACGCCGCCATGGAAGCGCGCGAGCAGGCCTGAAGCGGCGAGCTGCTTCACGTCGCGCCGCACCGTCTGCAGCGTCACGCCGAACTTTTCGGCCAAGGCCTCCACGGAGACCGCGCCGCGGTTGCGCACCTCCTGGATCAACAAGGCCTGTCGGGGGTTGGGGGTCATGCGCGCAAGGCGGGAGGTCAAGTTGGGGAGGCGAGCGTAAACGCCCGGCCGGAAGTGCCATAGCGGGTGCATCCGCTCTTGCGCAGCGTTCGTTTGTGGCATAAAAAGAAAAGCTGCGAACGCAGACGAACAAAAACGAACTTGCAAAAGCGTTTTTATCGCGCCTGAGCGTGCGGCCATCCACAACGATCGGAGACAGCTTGAACGACTCCTCGGCGAGCGCGACACCCACGGTCGCAGTGCCCACCCTCTCCGATGCGGCGCTGGCGTGCGACGTGCTCATCGTCGGCGGCGGCATCAATGGCGCCGGTATCGCGCGCGACCTGGCCGGGCGCGGCCTGTCGGTGGTGCTGTGCGAGAAGAACGACCTGGCCGCCCATACCTCGTCGGCTTCCACCAAGATGATCCACGGCGGCATCCGCTACCTGGAGTACTACGACTTCCTGCTGGTGCGCAAGGCACTGGCCGAGCGCGAGGTGCTGCTGCGCAGCGCCCCGCATATCATGCGGCCGCTGCGGCTGGTGGTGCCGCACGACCCGAGCATGCGGCCGGTGTGGATGATGCGCATCGGCCTGTTCCTCTACGACCATCTCGCGCGGCGCGAGTTCCTGCCCGGCTCACGCACCATCCGCCTGCGCGGGCACCCACTGGGCGCGCCATTGAACCCGCGCTATTCGCGCGCCTTCCTGTACTCCGACGGTTGGACCGACGACGCCCGGCTGGTGGTGCTCAACGCGCTGGATGCCGCCGAGCGCGGCGCCCAGGTGTTGCCGGGCTGGCGCTGCACGGATGCCCAGCGCGACAACGCCCATTGGCAGGTCACGCTTCAGGACGGCGCGGGCAACACCCGCCCCGTGCGCGCTCGCGCCCTCGTTAACGCCGCAGGGCCGTGGGCCGCCCAGTTCCTCAGGGAGCATGCGCACGCGAACGCGTCCATGATCAAGCCACTGCGGCTGGTCAAGGGCAGCCACATCGTGGTGCCCAAGCTGTTCGACCACGACCATGCCTACGCGCTGCAAGGCGCCGACAAGCGCGTCATCTTCATCATTCCCTACGAGGGCGACTTCACGCTCATCGGCACCACCGACGTCGAGCACAAGGGCGCGGTCGGTGACGCGAAGATCGACGACGACGAGATCCGCTACCTGTGCGAACAGGCGAGCCGCTACATGGTCAAGCCGGTGGTGCCGAGCGACGTGGTGTGGAGCTACTCCGGCGTGCGCCCGCTGATCGAGGATGACGCCGAAGACCCCTCGGCCGTGACGCGCGACTACCTGCTCGAACTCGACACCGACCGCGCGCCACTGCTGACCGTGTGGGGCGGCAAGATCACGACCTTCCGCAAGCTGGCCGAGGATGCGGCGGACGGGCTGTGCAAATGCCTGGGCGTGAAAAGCGCCGCGTGGACGGCGGGCACCTACCTGCCCGGTGGCGACCTCAGTGCCTGGATCGGCCCGGCCGCGCGGCCCGACGTCGACTTCGCCCGCTTCGAACAGAAGCTGGGGGAGCGCCACCCGGCGCTGCCAGCCACACTGCGCCATCGGCTGGCTCGTGGCTATGGCGCTCGCATCGACAAAGTTCTGGGGGCCGAAGGCCTGGGTGAAGAGGTCGCACCGGGCTTGCACGAATGCGAGCTCGTCTACCTGCATGACCACGAATGGGCACGCACGCCCGATGACGTGCTGTGGCGCCGCACCAAGCTCGGGTTGCACCTGACCGAAGCACAACGCCAGGACGTCGCCCGCTGGTGGGCGGCGCGATGGCCGGGCGAAACGACAACGACCCCCACCGCAGACAGCGTGAGGACGACGACATGGAGTTGACGCTGGAGCGGGTCGACAAGGTGGTGGGCCCCGAGACCCATCTCTACCCACTGGACCTGAAGCTCGTGCCCGGCGCCGTCACGGTCCTGCTCGGCGCCACGCAGGCCGGCAAGACGACGCTGATGCGGTTGATGGCGGGGCTGGATGTGCCCACGCATGGCCACGTCCATGTGGACGGCAAGGACGTGACCGGCATGCCGGTGCGCCAGCGCAACGTCGCGATGGTCTACCAGCAGTTCATCAACTACCCGTCGATGAGCGTGTACGACAACATCGCCTCGCCGCTCAAGCTGCGCCGCGAGAAGAACATCGCCGGCCGTGTGCAGGCCCTGGCCGCCAAGCTGCGCATCGAACCCTTCCTGTCGCGCCTGCCCGCGGAGCTTTCCGGCGGCCAGCAACAGCGTGTGGCACTGGCCCGCGCGCTGGCCAAGGCCGCACCCTTGATGCTGCTCGACGAGCCGCTGGTGAACCTGGACTACAAGCTGCGCGAGGGACTGCGCGACGAGCTGACACAGCTCTTCGCCGACGGCGACTCCACCGTCGTGTACGCCACCACCGAGCCCACCGAGGCCCTGCTGCTGGGCGGCTATACCGCCGTGATGGATGCCGGCGAAGTGCTCCAGCACGGCCCCACGGCCGAGGTGTTCCACCGGCCGCGGTCGATCCGCGTCGCGCGCGCCTTCAGCGACCCGCCGATGAACCTGATTCCCGGCACCGCCGCCGCGTCGGGCGTGAGCCTGCCGGCGGGTGTACAGATCACGGTCTCCCTGCCCGCCGCCCGCAGCGCCACGCTGACCGTCGGCGTGCGCGCCAGCGCCCTGCACGTGCAAAGCCGCCCCGGCGACGTGGCGCTGCCCGGCACGGTGGAGCTGGCAGAGATCTCGGGCTCCGACACCTTCGTGCACGTGGACACGCCGGTCGGAGAACTCGTCGCCCAACTGACCGGCGTGCACTTCTTCGAACTGGGCGCCAGCCTCACGCTGCATCTGAGCCCGGCCCAGGTCTACGTGTTCGACGCCAGCGGCGCGCTGCTGCTGGCGCCGGCCAAGGAGCTGACCTGATGGCCCGCATCGAACTCGACCTGGCCCACGCCTACCGCCCCAACCCCCAGGCGGATGAAGACTACGCGCTGCTGCCGCTGAAGATGGTCTTCCGCGATGGCGGCGCGTATGCGCTGCTCGGTCCCTCGGGCTGCGGAAAGACCACGCTGCTCAACATCATCTCCGGCCTCGTCACGCCGTCGCAGGGCACGGTGCAGTTCGACGGCATCAACGTCACGCGGCAGACGCCGCAGCAGCGCAACATCGCCCAGGTGTTCCAGTTCCCTGTCATCTACGACACGATGACGGTGGCCGAGAACCTGGCCTTCCCATTGAAGAACCGCGGCGTGCCGCGCGACAGGATCAAGCAGCGCGTGGGCGTCATCGCCGAGATGCTGGAGCTGAGCGGCCAGCTCGACATGCGTGCTGCCGGCCTGGCGGCCGACGCCAAGCAGAAGATCTCGCTCGGCCGCGGCCTGGTGCGCGAGGACGTGAGCGCCGTGCTGTTCGACGAGCCGCTCACCGTCATCGACCCGCACCTCAAGTGGCAGCTGCGCCGCAAGCTCAAGCAGATCCATCACGAGCTCAAGCTCACGCTGATCTACGTCACCCACGACCAGGTCGAGGCGCTGACCTTTGCCGAGGAAGTGGTGGTGATGACGCGCGGCCGCGCGGTGCAGATCGGCACGGCCGGCCAGCTCTTCGAGCGCCCGCAGCACACCTTCGTCGGGCATTTCATCGGCTCGCCGGGCATGAACTTCCTGCCCGCCGACATCGTGCCCGGCGCTCCTGCCGGCGCGACGATGCTGGGTGTGCGCCCCGAGTACGTGACGCTGGCAGAACCCGGTGCGGCCGGCGCATTGCAGGCCGTCGTCACCCAGCGGCAGGACGTCGGCACCTACTGGCTCGTCACCGCCAGGTCGGGCGACAGCGTGATCCGGGCGCGCCTCAGCCCCGACATCACGCCCGCCGCCGTCGGCGCGACCGCGTGGTTCAGCGTCAAGGGCAGCCACACCTGCTACTACAAGGACGAGGAGCTGATGGCATGAAGCCGGTCAACCAGAAGGCGTGGTTCCTGATCCTGCCGGTCATCCTGTGCGTGGCGTTCTCCGCCATCCTGCCGTTGATGACGGTGGTGAACTACTCGGTGCAGGACATCATCTCGCCCGAACGCCGCGTGTTCGTCGGCACCGAGTGGTTCAAGGCGGTGATGCGCGACGAGGACCTGCAAGGCGCACTGCTGCGCCAGGTGGGGTTCTCGCTGTCGGTGCTGCTCGTGGAGATCCCGCTGGGGATCTGCCTGGCGCTGTCGATGCCGGCCCAGGGGTGGAAGTCTTCCGCGGTGCTGGTGCTGGTGGCCATCTCGCTGCTGATCCCGTGGAACGTGGTCGGCACCATCTGGCAGATCTACGGCCGCACCGACATCGGCCTGATGGGCGCGGCGCTCGCCTGGCTGGGCGTGGAGTACAGCTACACCGGCCATGCGACCGACGCCTGGCTTACGGTGCTGGTGATGGACGTGTGGCACTGGACGCCGCTGGTCGCCCTGCTGTGCTTCGCCGGCCTGCGCGCCATCCCTGACGCCTACTACCAGGCCGCGCGCATCGACGGCGCCAGCAAGCTGTCCGTCTTCCGCTTCATCCAGCTGCCCAAGCTGCGCGGCGTGCTGATGATCGCCGTGCTGCTGCGCTTCATGGACAGCTTCATGATCTACACCGAGCCCTTCGTGCTGACGGGCGGCGGCCCGGGCAATGCCACGACCTTCCTGTCGCAATACCTGACGCAGAAGGCGGTGGGCCAGTTCGACCTCGGCCCCGCCGCCGCCTTCTCGTTGATCTACTTCCTCATCATCCTGCTGCTGTGCTTCATCCTCTACAACTGGATGCAGCGCGTGGGCACCACCAGCCCGCAAGGAGCCTCCCATGGATGAACGCCGCTTCAGGAAGCGCTCGATCTTCCTGTTCGCCTACCTGCTGTTCGCCATCCTGCCCGTGTACTGGATGGTCAACATGTCGTTCAAGACGAACACGGAGATCCTGTCGACCTTCAGCATGTTCCCGCGGGACTTCACCTGGGAGCACTACAAGACCATCTTCACCGACGAGAGCTGGTACTCGGGCTACATCAACTCGTTGATCTACGTGGCCATCAACACGGTGATCTCGCTGCTGGTGGCCCTGCCGGCGGCCTACGCGTTCAGCCGCTACAGCTTCCTCGGTGACAAGCACGTCTTCTTCTGGCTGCTGACCAACCGCATGACGCCGCCGGCCGTCTTCCTGCTGCCCTTCTTCCAGCTCTACACCACGCTGGGCTTGATGGACACGCACATCGCCGTGGCGCTCGCGCACCTGCTGTTCAACGTGCCGCTGGCGGTCTGGATCCTGGAAGGCTTCATGAGCGGCATCCCGCGCGAGATCGACGAGACGGCCTACATCGACGGCTACTCCTTCCCGCGCTTCTTCCTGACCGTCTTCGTGCCACTCATCAAGGCCGGCGTGGGCGTGGCGGCGTTCTTCTGCTTCATGTTCAGCTGGGTGGAGCTGCTGATGGCCCGCACGCTGACGAGCGTGAATGCCAAGCCCATCGTCGCGACGATGACGCGCACGGTCAGCGCCTCCGGCATGGACTGGGGCGTGCTCGCCGCCGCCGGTGTGCTGACCATCGTGCCCGGCGCGATCGTCATCTGGTTCGTGCGGCACTACATCGCCAAGGGCTTCGCGATGGGCCGCGTCTAGCGCCCCGCGATCGACCGAGAGGAGACAAGCATGTTCGAGTGGATGGCCTGGACGCTGCCGGTGGCAGTGTTCTTCTGCAGCATCGTGCTGATGCTGATCGGCATGACGGTCTGGGAGCTGAAGTCACCCACCACCAGCCGCCGCGGCTGGCTGCCGATGGAGACGACCCGCGGGGACCGCCTGTTCGTCGGCCTGCTGGCGGCGGCCTACGTCAACCTGGCCTTCGTCGCCTTGAGCGAAAAGATGGTCGCCTGGTTCGGCCTTGTGGACGAACCCTCCATCTGGATCAGCTTCGTGCTCTCCATGGCACTGCTCGCGCTGATCATGCGGAAAGGCTGAAACGCGTTTTTCGAAAAGGCGGCCGGCCATCTCTTCCCGACCGGCATGCCAGTGCAAGCAATGGGAAGCCATCTCAGGAGACAGACATGAAATTGCGCTTGAATGCCGTGGCCTTTGCCGCTGCTGCTCTGGTTGTGGGTCAGAGCGCATGGGCCGGCGAGGCCGAAGCCAAGAAGTGGATCGACACCGAGTTCCAGCCCTCCACGCTGAGCAAGCAGCAGCAGGCGGCCGAGTTGAAGTGGTTCATCGACGCCGCCAAAAAGCTGCAGGCCAAGGGCGTGAAGGAGATCTCGGTCGTCTCGGAGACGATCACCACGCACGAGTACGAATCCAAGACGCTCGCCAAGGCCTTCGAAGAGATCACCGGCATCAAGGTCAAGCACGACCTGATCCAGGAGGGCGACGTCGTCGAGAAGTTGCAGACCTCCATGCAGTCGGGCAAGTCCATCTATGACGGCTGGATTTCGGACTCCGACCTGATCGGCACGCACTACCGGTACGGCAAGGTCATGAACCTGACCGACTACATGGCCGGCAAGGGCAAGGAGTGGACGAACCCCGGGCTGGACCTCGCCGACTTCATCGGCACCAGCTTCACCACCGGCCCGGACAAGAAGCTCTATCAGCTGCCCGATCAGCAGTTCGCCAACCTGTACTGGTTCCGCGCCGACCTGTTCGCCCGGCCAGACCTGAAGCAGAAGTTCAAGGCCAAGTACGGCTACGAGCTGGGCGTGCCACTGAACTGGAGCGCCTACGAGGACATCGCCGACTTCTTCACCAACGACGTGAAGACCATCGATGGCAAGCCCATCTACGGCCACATGGACTACGGCAAGAAGGACCCGTCGCTCGGCTGGCGCTTCACCGATGCCTGGCTGTCGATGGCCGGCACGGCCGACATCGGCATCCCCAACGGCAAGCCGGTCGACGAGTGGGGCATCCGCGCTTCGCCCGACGGTTGCACGCCCCTCGGCGCCAGCGTCTCACGCGGCGGCGCCACCAACTCGCCCGCGGCCGTCTACGCACTCACCAAGTACGTCGACTGGATGAAGAAGTACGCCCCGAAGGAAGCCACCGGCATGACCTTCGGCGAGGCCGGCCCCGTGCCGGCCCAGGGGCAGATCGCCCAGCAAATCTTCTGGTACACCGCCTTCACGGCCGACATGACCAAGCCCGGCCTGCCGGTGGTCAATGCAGACGGCACGCCCAAGTGGCGCATGGCCCCGGGCCCGAACGGCCCGTACTGGAAGCAGGGCATGCAGAACGGCTACCAGGACGTGGGCTCCTGGACCTTCTTCGAGGCGCACGACGCCGACAGGACCGCCGCCGCCTGGCTGTACGCGCAGTTCGTGACCGCCAAGACCGTTTCGCTGAAGAAGACCATCGTGGGCCTGACGCCCATCCGCGAGTCCGACATCCGCAGCAGCGCCATGACCGACCTGGCACCCAAGCTCGGCGGCCTGGTGGAGTTCTACCGCAGCCCGGCACGCGTCGCATGGACGCCGACCGGCACCAACGTGCCCGACTACCCCAAGCTCGCACAGCTCTGGTGGAAGAACGTCGCCGTCGCCGTGACGGGCGAGAAGACCCCGCAAGCCGCGATGGACAACCTGGCCGAGGAGATGGACCAGGTCATGAGCCGCCTGGAGCGCGCCGGCATGGCCCGCTGCGCGCCCAAGCTCAACAAGAAGGAAGACCCGAAGAAATGGCTGTCCGACAAGGGCGCGCCGTGGCAGAAGCTCGCCAATGAGAAGCCCAAGGGCGAAACGATTGCCTACGACACGCTGCTGAATGCGTGGAAGTCGGGCAAGGTGCGCTGAGCCTCATTGCCGCGCATCCGTCACGGTAGCGACCGCGCGTCAGACCCGGCCGAGCGCCGGGTCTGTTTGCTTTCTCTCATTGCAAAAGCGCGCTGAGCCACTTCGGGCACTGCCCGCGCGGCCGGGGCCACGGGCCGGGGGCCAACCGCGCCGGCGCCGACAACGCGGAGTTGTCCGACACCCGGCCGGCCGTCGCTGGCCTACGGTGGGCGTTCAACACTGTGGGACTCCCCATGTCGGATGGCATCAACACCAGCGAGACCGATGAAGTCCGAGACCGCGCCAGGAAGTTCGGCGTCACTCCTGGCGAACCCGAGGTCGCGGTGAAGGCGGTCGACAACGAGGCCACGGCCGAGGAAGCCCACCTCAAGTCAAAGCGGTGATGCGGTGCGGGTGGCGACCTGGAACATCAACAGCGTGGTGCGGCGCACCGACCAACTGCTCGACTGGCTGGCGCGAACGCAGCCCGACGTCGTCGCCCTGCAGGAGCTGAAGGCCACCACGGAGAACTTCCCCGTCCAGGCGGTGAAGGATGCAGGCTATCGCTCACTGGTGGTCGGCGAGCGCAGCTGGAACGGCGTCGCGCTGCTGTCCCGCCATGAACTCGTTCCCGTCATCAAGGCCTTGCCGGGCGACGCGAGCGACAAGCAGGCGCGCTACCTGGAGGCCGCCATCAACGGCATGTTGTTCGCCTGCCTGTACTTGCCAAACGGCAACCCGCAGCCTGGCCCCAAGTTCGACTACAAGTTGCGCTGGTTTGAACGACTGAAGAAGCGCACAGCCGAACTCTTCGCGACCGGCCAGCCCGTCGTGCTGCTGGGGGACTGGAACGTCGTCCCCACCGACGCTGACATTTACAAACCCGACAGCTGGCGCAAGGACGCGCTGCTGCAGCCCGAGTCGCGCCAGGCGTTTGCCGACGTGTTGGCCCAGGGGTGGACGGATGCCATCAAGGCGGTTTATCTCGACAAGGTGCCGTTCACGTTCTGGGACTACTTTCGCAAGCACTGGGAGCGCGATGCAGGCCTGCGCATTGACCACATCCTGGTCAGCAGCGCCCTGCGGGTGCTGGACGCCGGCGTGGATCGCGATGAACGCGGTGCCGAGCACCCGAGCGACCACGCCCCCGTCTGGGCAGAGATCGAGCTGGCTGAGAAGCGTCGCAAGAAGCCGGCGGCCAAGCCGGCGGTCAAGCGTGCGGCGGCGAAGAAGTCGAGGCCGGCCCCGAAGCCCTCCGCGCCAAGCGACGCCCCTCTGGCGGGCTGACCGAGTGTCTTGTCAGCCAGTTCTTTGTCCCCCCGCTCTACCTGCTGCTGCCGTCCTCGGCGCACTGACCAGCGCCGGCCGCGCCGTGGCATTGCCAGTGCCGCCGATGGATAAATCTGCTGAAGGTCTATGTGCTGGCGTTGGCCAGAAGCTTCGGCGTCGAGGATGTATTCCGAGCAGTGGGCGCAATGACAAAAGAAAAGGGGCGCTCGATGCGCCCCTTTGTCTGCCGTGTCTTGGACTTTATTTAAAATGATCGAAAAATTTAAGAGTGTCAGACATTGCCCCTGCGGAGAGAAATTTCGAAAGACTGTCAAACGGCCTGAGTTTGACATCTTTGAGCAGGCGAACAAAAACAAAGATTGTCAGTGCCCGGTTGGCAGCGAACTCGGTCACTGGGGGCGGGGCGTCGTGTGACCGGTTCTGAGCCGGGTTCGGTCTTCCAGGTGCCGGCCGCCTGAGGTTCTGAGTGGCTGGTCTGACTGCATGAGCGGCCGTTCGATGCTGCTGGCTGCGCTTACTACGCCCGAATGACCGCTCCCGCGTCCAGCGACCGTCTCAAATCGACCCCCAGCAGCCGGTGGGCCTGCGGAATTCAGCGCCACAAAGCAGTCGCCGACCTACGCCCAATAGCAATCCAGCGATTGGGGGGAGCAAACAGGACGACCGGAGGCGCTGGCGAGCGAAACCTGACAACGCTTCGAATTAGACCGAAGTCCTGAGTTGCTGAAGCGCGCCCAGAGCCATGGCTCGGAAGTGGAAAACAAGCACGTCGATGGGTTCGACGAATCCCGAATGCGTCCAATCCTTGGCGAGTTGATAGAGCGAGCCGAGCAGAGCCCGAGCGAGCATCCGTGGGTGCAAAGTGGCGTTCTTGCCCACAGCCAGATCGGCGAAGACCAGACGCTCTATCAACGCGGTGGTCTTGTCTAGCTCGGCGCCGTACCGCTCATCCACATAGGTGCTGACGCCTTCGATCTCGATCAGAGTCACACGCGCAACTGCAGGGTTTGACAGGATGGCTGCGAAGTACGACCGCGCAGCGGCCTGAATCCGCGCGGCCGGCGTCGGCTCGCAGGCCTGAACGGCCTGAAGAGCAAGCATGCGCATGTGTTCCATTGCTTCCCCGCACGCGTCGCAAAGCAACACCTCGTTGCTGGCGAAGGACTCGTAGAAGTAGCGCGGGGTGAGGCCTGCCTGCTCACACACGGCGCGCACGGTCGCCGCCCGAAATCCGACAGTGCCATAGACACCGATGGCCGCGCCGATCAAGCGCCGCCGTCGATCCTCGAGCCGTTCATGGTGGGAGCTGCCTGCATAGCGGCGCTCGCCATTGCCGCGCGAGTTCTCTCGTTCGACGTTTGCAGACCGATCCCTTGACTTGCCTTTTTCCATGTCTCGATCTTATGGCTTCATGCCTGGCCCCTGGGCGACGGGCATCGTTTTGCCTGGAGCCTGCTCCTGTCGAAGGGCAATGGTCTGGCACTTGACTGCGATGCCTGTGTCGTCGCACAATCTGATAACCGTCATTATCAGATAGTTCGAAATCTTTAGCGTGTGGAGACAGAATGACACGACGAGACGTCAAGTTCCGTTCGCAGGGGCAGGAATGTGCAGGATGCTTCTATCCCGCTGCAGCCGAAGCGACCAACCCGAGACCCTGCGTCGTGATGGCTCACGGCCTTGGTGGGATCAAGGAAATGCGGCTCGGTGCCTATGCGGAGCAGTTCGCCGCGGCCGGCTACCACACGCTGGTATTCGACTATCGCCACTTCGGAGCGAGCGACGGGCAGCCGCGCCAGTTGCTGGACATCAGCAAGGAACTGCAGGACTGGCAAGCAGCCATCGCGCATGCGCGCACCCTGCCCGAAGTCGATGCGAACAAGATCGCGATCTGGGGCTCGTCGCTCAGCGGCGGTCACGTGCTTGCGACGGCCGCCCGGGAACCTGAGCTGGCCGCGGTGATTTCTCAGGTCCCACATTTCAGCGGCGTTGCCGGCGTGCTGGCGCTGGGCTTCATGCCGTGCGTTCGCCTGACATTCCACGGCATCTATGACGCTTTGCGAGGCCTGCTCGGAATGCCGCCACACTACGTACTGTCCAGCAATGAGCCGGGCAAGCTGGGGCTGATGACAGGCCCCGGCGATGACGAGGGCTATCTGAAGCTTGTCCCGCCAGGCCAGCCCTTCGACCAGCGGGTGGCGGCGCGCTTCGCACTATTCATCGGTCTGTATTCACCGGGTCGCCATCTGGCCAAGTTGACCATGCCCAATCTCGTGCAGGTGGCCATGGAGGATCGCGTCACGCCGCCAGGTCCCGCGATCCGTGCAGCAGCCAACTCGCCCCTCACTACGCTCAAGCGGTACCCAAAAGGGCACTTTGAACCGCCCCGGGAATCGCGGAGGCCCGTTGGTTTAAGTCAGACGGTCGCGGCCTGACCAGC
>NZ_LMFP01000004.1:0-228 GCF_001426885.1 Pelomonas sp. Root1444
TTACAGGCACATGGAAGGTTTTGGTGTCCACACTTACACTCTAGTCGCTAAATCCGGAAAAGTTCTCTTCGTCAAGTTCCATTGGAAACCAACTTGTGGTATCAAGAATCTAACTGATGAAGAGGCAAAGGTTGTTGGAGGAGCCAATCACAGCCACGCTACTAAAGATCTCCATGATGCCATTACATCGGGTAACTACCCTGAGTGGAAACTTTTTATCCAAACCAT
>NZ_LMFP01000004.1:315-570 GCF_001426885.1 Pelomonas sp. Root1444
TTTGCCATTGCAACCTGTTGGTCGCTTGGTTCTGAACAGGACGATTGATAACTTCTTCAATGAAACTGAGCAGCTTGCTTTCAACCCTGGTCTTGTGGTTCCTGGGATTTACTACTCAGATGACAAACTACTTCAGTGTAGAATCTTTGCTTATGGTGACACTCAGAGACATCGGCTTGGACCAAATTATCTGCAGTTACCAGTTAATGCTCCTAAATGTGCTCACCACAACAATCACCATGAAGGTTTTATGAA
>NZ_LMFP01000004.1:585-1071 GCF_001426885.1 Pelomonas sp. Root1444
TGATCCTGTCCGTTGCGCTGAGAAAGCTCCTATCCCTACAAATTCCTACACTGGAATCCGAACAAAGTGTGTCATCAAGAAGGAGAACAACTTCAAACAGCCTGGAGATAGATACAGATCATGGGCACCAGACAGGCAAGACCGTTTTGTCAAGAGATGGGTTGAGATACTATCAGAGCCACGTCTGACCCATGAGATCCGTAGCATCTGGATATCTTACTGGTCTCAAGCTGATAGATCTCTGGGACAGAAACTTGCAAGCCGTCTCAACGTGAGGCCAAGCATCTAGAGACACAAATCTAAGATAGATATGGTCCTCTACGAAAAGGTACAAACAATCTCATAAGATCCATCATCCTTAGTCGTTTAAATCTCTCCCTTAAAAAAGATATGTTGTTGTTTCGTGTCGTTATAAAAATAAAAATGCATGCTTGTAATATTTTCTTGGTTTCACTGTCACTGTCTTTGTAATCTCATCTATCTACG
>NZ_LMFP01000005.1 GCF_001426885.1 Pelomonas sp. Root1444
CTGCCACCAGTCGGCCGGGGCCTGCTCGGACCACAGGGGCTCGGGGGCCGAGAGTGACAGCGCGCTGCCGGCGGTGCCGACGATGCGGCCGCTGCCGTCCAGCAGCAGCAGCTTGACTTCGGAGGTGCCGAGGTCGATTCCAAGGTACATCAGGCGGGTTCCTCGGCTTCTGCCACGGCGACGCCGCTGTCGGTCAGCGGCAGGGCCGGGCGGGTCAGGCGGTAGCGTGCCAGCGCTGCGGCGCCAATGGCGACGGCATTCGCACCAAAGCGTGAGGTGCGCACGCTCGGCGGTGTCAGGTTGGCCGCGGCGGCGTAGTCGTTCAACGTGGCCAGCGCCGGCTTCAGGAAGNGCCGGGGTCGTAGGCGGTGGCCAGGTTCTGCAGCAGCACGCCGAGATAGCGGCCGGCGGAGGAGACGGCCTGCAATGTCTCGGGATCCTCGTCGACGAGATGGGCGCGCACCTCGGACAGCGAGCGCAGCGCCGTGGCGTCCTCGCCATCCTCTTCTTTGCGGCCGAGCATGGCGCGCGTGGCGACCAGCGCTTCGGCACAGCCGCGGCGGCCACAGGAGCAGCGCGGGCCGTTCAACTGAAGCACCATGTGGCCCACCTCGCCGGCAAAGCCGCGGCTGCCGGTCAGCAGGCGATCACCGACGATGACGCCGGCGCCCAGGCCCTGGTTGATGGACACGTACAGCAGCGGGTCGGAGGCCGGCGCGGGGTTGAACTCCATCTCGCCCAGCGCCGCCACGTCGGCTTCGTTCTGGATGAACAGCGGCACGCCGGCGAGCAAGGAGTCCTGCAGCTTCTCGCTGAGAAGCGCACCGAAGGGAACGTCGCGCCAGCCGAGGTTGGGCGCGAAATGCAGCACGCCACGCGCCTCGTTGACGCCGCCCGGCAGGCCGACGCCGATGCCCAGCACCTGCTGGTCGGCGTCGAGCTGCCTGCGCAGCTTGAGCAGCGCCGTGGCCAGACTGGCGATGCAGGCCTTGGCCGAGCGGCCGGCGCTGTAATGGGTGACGGTGGAGGCCTGGATCTCGCCGGTCAGCGAGGTGGCGACCACGCGCACGGATTCGATGCCCACCTCGGCGCCGAGCAGCAGCAGGCGGCCGGGGTCGATGAACAGCGGGGTGGGGCGGCGGCCCAGGTCGCCGGTGGCGACGACCTCGCGCTCCGCGAGCCAGCCCTCCTGGATCAACTCGCGCACCAGCATGCTGACGGTGGACTTGGTCAGCCCCACGGCGCCAGCCAGGTCGGCACGCGAAAGCCCGGGGTGGGCGCACAGGTGGCGCACCAGGGCCATGCGGTTGATGACCTTGAGCAACTGTTGACTACCGGCGGCTTCAGCCTGCAAGTCTTGTCTCCTTGTTGGTGCTTTGATATCGGCCTTGGTGCATATTAGTTCGATCGTCGCACGAAGTAAATTGGGTGAAAGCACCTAGCGCAATTCGCCACAGGCCATCGAAGATTCACGCCGCTCCGCATGCCGCCACACCATTCCGGTGCGCCCGGCAGTCCTCGCGGGTTCATCCGGATGTCAGACCTTTCCCTTCGCAAGATCGTCATCGTGGGCGGCGGCACCGCCGGCTGGATGGCGGCCGCGCCGCTGGCCCAGCTGTTCGCGCGCGCCGGTGCGCGGCGGCCGGAGATCGTGCTGGTCGAGTCGCCGGACATCGGCACCATCGGCGTCGGCGAGGCGACGCTGCCGCCCATCCGTGCCTACAACAAGACGTTGGGCCTGGACGAGGCCGATTTCGTCAGGCAGACGCAGGGCAGCTTCAAGCTGGGCATCGAGTTCCGCGACTGGGGCCATGTCGGCAATCGCTTTTTCCACGGCTTCGGCGATTTCGGCCCGGCCATCGAGGGCCGCTCGCCCTGGCAGCATTGGCTGCGGCTGCAGCGCAGCGTTGCCGACATGCCGACCTACGAGGATTGGTCCACGCCGACCGTCATGGCGCGGCGCAACCGCTTCACGCTTCCCGAGGGCGGCGCGCCGTCGGCGGCCAACGCCTTCTCCTTCGCCTATCACTTCGACGCCGGCCTCTACGCCGCCTACCTGCGCGACTACGCGATGCAGCGCGGCGCGCAGCGCATCGAAGGGCTGATCGTCGACGTGGAACTGCGGCCCGAGGACGGGTTCGTCGCCGCGGTCAAGCTTCAGGACGGCCGTCGCATCGACGGGGATCTATTCATCGACTGCTCGGGCTTTCGCGCGCTGCTGATCGGCGGCGCGATGCAGTCGCCCTTCGAGGACTGGAGCGAGCTGCTGCCGTGCAACAGCGCCCAGGCGGTGCCCAGCGAGCGCGTCGAACCGCTGACGCCCTACACGCAATCCACTGCCAGGGCGGCCGGCTGGCAATGGCGCATCCCGCTGCAGCATCGCACCGGCAATGGCCATGTCTATTGCAGCAGCTTCATCAGCGACGACGAGGCGGCTGCCACGTTGCTGGCCGGGCTGGACAGCAAGGCACTGGACACGCCGCGACAGTTGCGCTTCACCACCGGCCGGCGCAAGCAGGGCTGGGTCAAGAATGTTGTCGCCATCGGCCTGTCGTCGGGGTTCCTGGAGCCGCTGGAGTCCACGAGCATCCAGCTCATCATGGACGCCGTCGGCCGCCTCATCCAGTTCCTGCCCGACCGCAACTTCAAGCCTCACCTCGCGGCCGAGTTCAACCGCCTGATGGCCCGCCAGTACGAGTCCATCCGCGATTTCATCGTGCTGCACTACAAGGTGACGGCACGGCGCGACAGCGAGCTGTGGCGCTATTGCGCGGCCATGCCCATCCCGGACTCGCTGGCCCACCAGATCGAGCTCTTCCGCTCGACCGGCCGGGTCGCCGTCCTCGACCCCGACAGTTTTGCCGAGCCGTCCTGGGTGTCCCTATTCCTGGGCCTGGGGTTGAGGCCCGAGGCCTACGACCCCTTCGTCGACCTCATCGACGTGCAGGCCTTGCTGCAGCACTTCGTACGCCTGCGCCAGGCCATCACTCAGACCGTGGCCGGCATGCCCGACCACGCCGACTACATCGCCAAGCATGCCCCAGCCCCTCGCCCGGTCTCGCCCGGCTGAACACCGGGCTCGGGGAGGTGGCTGGGGAGCGGCCTGGGGCTCGGGCCGCGCAAGGAATCATTGAGGAGAGACGACCAGAAGACCCGAAGAGATGAATTGAAGGGCCGGCATCGCCGCCGGCCTCCCGGAGACAACAAGGAACCAACCCGCCATGAAGTTCACCGACGGACAGTGGATGCTCCAACCGGGC
>NZ_LMFP01000006.1:0-363 GCF_001426885.1 Pelomonas sp. Root1444
CTGCCACCAGTCGGCCGGGGCCTGCTCGGACCACAGGGGCTCGGGGGCCGAGAGTGACAGCGCCGAGCCGGCGGTGCCGACGATGCGGCCGCTGCCGTCCAGCAGCAGCAGCTTGACTTCGGAGGTGCCGAGGTCGATTCCAAGGTACATCAGGCGGGTTCCTCTTTGAGTTCTTCGATGTGAGTGGCTGCCGTGTCGCGGTTGGACAGCAAGAGGGCAGGGCGGGTCAGGCGGTAGCGGACCAGGGCCGCGGCACCGATCGCGACGGCGTTGGCGCCGAAGCGCGAGGTGCGCACGATGGGCGGTGTCAGGTTGGCCGCGGCGGCGTAGTCGTTCAACGTGGCCAGCGCCGGCTTCAGGAAG
>NZ_LMFP01000006.1:377-1728 GCF_001426885.1 Pelomonas sp. Root1444
ACCGGGGTCGTAGGCGGTGGCCAGGTTCTGCAGCAGCACGCCGAGGTAATGGCCGGCCGAGGCGACGGCTTGCAACGTCTGCGGGTCGCCGGTCGTCAGCCGGGCGCGCACATCGGCCAGCGAGCACGGTGCTGCCGCGTCGCCGCTGCCTTGCAGCATGGCCGGTGTGGCAATCAGCACCTCGGCGCAGCCGCGGCGGCCACAGGAGCAGCGCGGGCCGTCGAGCTGCAGCACTGTGTGGCCCACTTCGCCGGCAAAGCCACGGTTGCCCGTGAGCAAACGGTCGCCGACGATGACACCGGCGCCCAGGCCCTGGCTGATGGAGACGTAGAGCAGCGGGTCGGAGCCTGGCGAGCGGTTGAACTCCATCTCGCCCACGGCGGCCACGGCTGCCTCGTTCTGGAAGAACAGCGGCACGCCGGCCAGCGGCGAGTCCGTCAGCTTCTCTTCCAGCAGCGCCGCGAACGGCACATCGCGCCAGCCCAGGTTGGGCGCAAAGCGAAGCACACCGCGCGCTGCATCCACGCCACCCGGCAGGCCGATGCCCACGCCCAGCACCTGCTGGTCGGCGCCCAACTGCCTGCACAACTTCAGCAGCGCAGAGGCCAGCACGCGGATGCATGCCTTGGCGGTGCAGCCCGCGCCGTAAGGGGCCACGGCGCTCGCCAGCAGCTCGCCGGTCAGCGAGGTTGCGACGACGCGCACCGAGTCGACGCCCACCTCGGCGCCGATCAGCAGCAGCCGGGCCGGGTCGATGAACAGGGGTGTCGGGCGCCGGCCCATGTCCCCGGTGGCGACGATCTCTCGCTCGACCAGCCAGCCCTCGGCAATCAGCTCGCGGGCCAGCAGGCCCACGGTCGACTTGGTCAAGCCCACGGCGGCGGCCAGGTCTGCGCGTGAGAGGCCGGGGTGGGCACACAAGTGGCGCACCAGGGCCATGCGATTGATGACCTTCAGGAGCTGCTGGCTTCCGTGCGCTTGGGCTTGCAAGACATGTCTCCTTTCTTCTTGGTGTGGCGCCATTGATCGAACTCCGTGGCTGGCTCGCTGCAAGCGGCTGGCATTTGGTCGGACCTCGGTGCCAAATCTGCAAATCGGTCTTACCAATATTAGTTTGGACGATGTACGAAGTAAATAGGGATAAGACAGTTGGCGCCGCGAATACGGGCAAACGATGATCTCCGTCCCGACCGTGCACCCTTCTGGCGCCGAGTTGCAGGGGCCGTGAGGAGACCGGCGCACCACAGACACACACAGACGCAGGGGCCGGCATACCGCCGGCCGATCAGAGACAACAAGGAACCAACCCGCCATGAAGTTCACCGACGGACAGTGGATGCTCCAACCGGGC
>NZ_LMFP01000007.1:0-476 GCF_001426885.1 Pelomonas sp. Root1444
AGGCCTCAGGAAGTGAATCAGGGGCTGCCCGGCTTGAGGTTATTTGACAGCTTCAACGTTCGACGTGAGCGGCGGACGGAGGCGCACGAAGTGCGCCGGAGGCCGTCCGCTCGATGGAGGGGTTAGAGCGCAACCTCATTGCCCGAAACGCATGACAAAGTGCGCAGCGAAAAGAGCCAACCCAAATGGAACGGCACAGAGCCCAAGTGCGAGCGCTAGAGAGGGCCGGCGAACTGCAGCAAGCAGCCCAACTGCCGCGACCAGTGAACCAATGGCCCAAACAATGAAGCCCTCGGAGATTGCCCTCTCGCTGCCAACGCCCAGCGCGGCGGTGGCCACGACAAATAGACCGAGAAGCGCGCTGGCAGCAAACAGGAAGCTCGCCAACAGGGAGTAGGCAACTCGCATTTGCGCTCTAACGTTGAAGCTGAGACGCGGCCGGAGGCTTGCCGACGGACGTCAGCTCGAGCGGCAGG
>NZ_LMFP01000007.1:648-29936 GCF_001426885.1 Pelomonas sp. Root1444
TCGAAATTCAGCGGGCGCCGAAGGCGTCCGCTGCAATGACCAGTTGAAGCTCAGCGGCACGGACCAAACTCTAGTGACTCCCCAAAAAGGGCGCCATATTGGCGCAGCGACTCTGGGGGACCAGGATAGAAGGGGGCCACCGCAGCCTCCACTAGGAAAAAGCCGATGACAAGCGTCACAACAAACGTGGCCTTACGCACCATGGTGCGCAACAAAGGGCTCGGAAATACAACGGCCACGATGATTGAGCCAGCGGCCAAGACGCGGAAGGCCTCCATGTGCCACGAATAGCCGCCGCAAGATGCGAATCCAAAGAACGCCGCCCCAGCTAGGACGATGCTTGTCGCGGCCCACACCCATGCATTGCCACTAATACCACTGGATACGCCGACGACCTTGGTTCCCATGAGCTTCAACGTGTTATCGGTAGATCGTTAACGATATTTGTCTAACATTTGAGCATGCGGCCCTACCGTCCCGCAACGCCTGCCGAGCGCGATGCTCGTCGAGAGCGGCGACTGAGCCGTGACGCCGACGAGGCTGCGCCCGCTCTACCGTTTACGAGGCACGAGGACCAGCGCCAGCCGTTCGACTGGACGTTCTCGTGTGGCGGCGTTGCCTGGGTCTTGCACTTCGAGCCCAACCCGAGGGACGTGAGGCAGTGGCGTGTGTTCAGGGATGGCCAACCATGGATGTGTGCAGGTCTGGAGCGGGTCTGGCGTGCCTTGCAGCGCGAGATGAGCCCTGCGCTTGGCCGCCGACACTGGCGATGACATGAAATGATGGCGACCACGTTGGCAGCTCCTCGCGTCATCTGCGTTCCGCGCGCTGGGGTTCGAGTCCAGCCGACCATGACGGCAGGCTGACCGCTGCCGCGTTGCTCTCGAGCGGTCCCGCCAGTGCCGTGGCTGACCCCGTCACTCCTCCAGGAACTTCCAGGTGTCCGCGCCGTCGAACTTGCGCACGCGCACGGACGCGATCAGCTTCGGGTCGAAGTTGCCGAGATGGACGCCATGCTTGGCGCCAGCCGCCTGGTCGATCGGCTCCCAGTGGGTGACGCAGCCGCAATGCCGGCAGCGGATCGTGCGCAGCGTGCGGTCACCCTGGACGTACGCCTCGGTGGAGTCGGGATGGCCTTCGATCGTTACCGTGCCGAACTCGAAGTACACCCAGGGGCCGCCGATACGGCGGCAGAGCGAACAGTTGCAGGCTGTGGCGACTTCGGGTGTCGCCGGCAGCGTGAGACGGACAGCGCCGCAATGGCATGCGCCTTGATGCGTCATCGAAAGCTCCGGTGGGTCTGCGGTGCGGATAGCCTACCTGACTGTGCCGGCAGCAGCGCCTACCGCCCGGCCCTCAGCCGGTGAATCTCTTCCAACAGGTCCACCACCAGCGCCGCCAGCTCCTGGTTCGCATCGAAGTCTTGCTCGATGGCCAGCAGGCGGCGGGCGCGGTGCAGTTGCGGGCTGGCGAAGCGGCGGTTGTCGCCCTCGCCGCTGCAGCAGGCCAGCAGGCCCGCCTCCAGGCGCTGGCTCAGCCAGTCGGGGCTGACGCCGCAGGCGCAGGCCAGCTCGTCCAGCGTCAGGGTCTCGTCGTCGATGACGACGCCGACCAGCACGCCGTCGCCGCCATTCATGCTTGGCCTCCACGCGGATGGAAGTCGCGGCCCACGGCGGCGGCCATCACTTCGTAGGCGGCGCGTGCGCCCGGCAGGGTGGACGGCGGCAGCTTCACCTCGACCTGCAGCACCATGTCGCCCGCCAACTCACCGGCCGGGCCGGCCAGGCCGCGGCCCTTCAGGCGCAGGCGCTTGCCGTGCGGCGTGTCGGGCGGCACGGTGACGCTGACTTCGCCGGCCGGCGTGGTGGTCGTCACGTCGCCGCCCAGCGCGGCCTCCCAGGGCGCCAGCGGCAGCGGTTCGAGCACGTCGCGGCTTTGCTCGCGGGTGGCGTCCTTGAACTGGATTTCCAGGTAGAGGTCGCCCGGCGCGCCGCCGCCCCGGCCTGACGAGCCCTGGCCAGGCAGGCGGAGGTGCTGGCCGGCGCGCACGCCCTTGGGGATCTGCACCTGCAGGTTGCGCGTGACGGCGGCGCGGTGGCCCTTGTCGTCGGGCGCCAGGCTGCGCACGCTGACCGAGCGCACCGCGCCGGCGATGGCGTCGGACGCGTCGATGACGAGCTTGACGTGCTCGTCGGCGCCGCGCTCGGGCTTGGCATCGGGCGGCTCGGGCTTGGCCGAGCGGCCGAACATGCCAGTGAAGAAGTCGCTGAAGCCTTCGCCACCGCCGCGCCCGGTGGTCGGTGCGCCCTCGTACTTGAAACCCTGTTGCCAGTCGCTGGGGAGGTCAGGGGCGGCGGGTGTGTCGCCGGCAGCAGCGCCCGCGGTGGCTTGCCGCGGCGCGCCGTGGCGGCGGCGCACGCCGTCATACGCGGTGCGGCGCTGGGGGTCTGCCAGCACGTCGTAGGCCTCGTTGATGCGGGCCATGGACGCATGCGCATCGGCGGAGGGGTTCACGTCCGGGTGCAGCAGCCGGGCATGGCGCCGGTAGGCCTGCTTGATGGCAGCCGCATCGGCGTCGGCAGCGACGCCCATGACCCGGTAGTAGTCCTCGAAGCGCATGGGCCGAGTATGGGATTGCGGCATCGCAAGGCTGTCGGACGGGGCCGCCTTGCGCGGCGGTCGCGTTCCTACGTCGCCAGTTCGCGCAGCCAGGCCCACGGGTAGATGCCGCGGTCATGGCCGTCGCTGAAGACAAGCTGCAGCGCGTAGCGGCCCACGGGCAGCGCGTCGGTCAGCTGAACGGCGGCGCCATCACTGCGGCTGCGGCCGGCGCGGCAGTCGCCGCAACGGCAGGCCGCGCGCAGGCGGGCGGCGGGCAGTGCCGAAGCGCCGTCGGGCCAGCGCAGGCGCAGCGTGGCGGGCGTCAGGTCGACGGCCTCGGGCAGCGTGCTCATCGGTCGACACCGGCGGGCGCGCCCAGGCGCTGCAGCGACAACCGCACGGCCTTGCGCACTTCCGGGTCGGGGTCCGCGGCGGCGGCCTGCAGCACCGGCACGGCGCCCGCGTCGCCGATGTCGCCGAGCGCGATCGCCGCCTCCTTGCGCAAGTTGCCGGCCGGGTGGATGAGGGCTGCACTCAGCACCGGCACGGCCCGCACATCGGCGATGCGGCCCAGCGCCCGGGCGGCACGCAGGCGCACCTGCCAGTAGGCGTCGTCCATCGCGGCGCGCAAGGCGGCGGCGGCGCCGGCAGCCCGCAGCTTGCCGAGCGTGGAGGCGGCTTCCTCGCGGATGGGCCAGGCGGGGTCCTGCAGCGCCTCGCACAGCGCGGCCTGCACGGTGGTGATCTGCCCGGGCGCGGCCAGGCCCAGCGCACCGGCGGCGGCGCGGCGGACGTCCGCGTCGGCATCGGCGATGACGAGGCGGGTCAGCGATGGCAGGGCCGCCGCGTGCTTGAGCCAGCCCAGCACGGCAACCGCCTCGCGACGCACGGCGGCGTCGGCATGTTGCAGCGCCACCAGCGCCGGTGTGGCCGCGGCGGGCACGCGCAGCTCGCGCAGCGCACGCAAGGCGGCAGCGCTGACGAAGGCGTCGGGCGAGGCGGCATGGGCCAGCAGGCGCTCGCCGCAGCGCGGGTCCTTCAGCTCGGTGAGGGACTGGGCGGCAGCGGCCGAGACCTCGGCCGTGTCGCTCAGCGCGCCAGCAAGGGCGTCGACGACGGCGAGCTCGTCCCAGCCGGCCAGCGCGCGGGCGGCCTCGGCGCGCAGCGTGGGGTCGGGGTCGTCGCGCAGCAGGCCGGCCAGCGCGGGCAGCACGGCGGCATCCTCGACGTCGGCAAAGTCCAGCACGGCGACGCGGCGCACGCCGGGGTCGGGGTGGGCCAGGCGCTGGAGCAGGTCTTGCACTTCGGGGGCGGTCAGGTCGGTCATGAGCAGTTCAGTTGGCAAAACGCCAGTGGCGCTGGTCGCCGCCGGGCGGCGGCGGGCCGAGGGGCGACAGCCGCTCCAGCGGCGGTGCATGGCCGTCCTCGCGCAGCAGGGCCAGGCAGCGGCGCTTGAGCTGCACGAAGGCGGGCTCGGTCAGCAGCGCGGCGCGGCGCGGACGGGGGAAGCCGAGCTTGAGCTCCTCGACGACGCGGCCCGGCCGCGGGCCGATGACGAGCACGCGGTCGGCGAGGAAGAGGGCTTCGTCGATGTCATGCGTGACGAACACGACGGTGGTGCGCATGCGTGTCCACAGCTCCAGCAGCAGCTCCTGCATGCGGCTGCGGGTGAGGGCGTCGAGCGCGCCGAAGGGCTCGTCCATCAGCAGCACGCGCGGGTGGTTGATGAGCACGCGCGCGATCTCGACGCGCTGCTGCATGCCGCCCGACAGTTCGCGCGGGTAGCGCCGCTCGAAGCCCTGCAGGCCGACGAGCCGCAGCAGCTCGGCCGCGCGCTGCTCGCGCTCGGCGCGCGGCACGCCTTTCATCTTGAGGCCGTGGCCGACGTTGTCGAGCACCGTCTTCCACGGGAACAGCGTGTGCTGCTGGAAGACGAGGCCGCGGTCGGGGTCGGGTCCGGTGATGGCCTCGCCGTCCAGGCTGACGTGGCCGTGCGACGGCGACAAGTGGCCGGCCAGCGCGCCCAGCAGCGTGGACTTGCCGCAGCCCGACGGGCCGAGCAGGCAAACGAACTCGCCGGGCTCGATGGTGACGGACAGGTCGCGCAGCACCTCGAAGCGCGCGGGGCCTTCGCCCAGCTCGATGGACAGGTGCTCGACGTGGACGCGCCCGCTCATCGCTTTGCGCCTTGCCAGGGCATCAGCCGCTCGCCGGCCCAGGTGATGAGGGCACTGCTGCCCATGCCTAACGCGCCGATGACGAGCATGCCGACAACGATGTTGGGATAGGCCTGCACGGTGTAGCTCTCCCAGGTGTAGTAGCCGATGCCGTACTGGCCGGCGATCATTTCGGCGGTGACGAGGCAGAACCAGCAGGTGCCCATGCCGATGGACAGGCCGGTGACGATGCTGGGCGCGGCGCCGGGGGCGATCACCTCGGTGAAGAGGCGCAAGCCTTTCGTGCCCAGACCTTTGGCGGATGCGATGAGGCGGGTGTCCACGTGCTGCACCCCGTGGATGGTGTTGAGCAGGATGGGGAAGAGCGCGCCGACGAAGGTGATGTAGATCATGCTGCCCTCGGACGACGGGAACATCAGAATCGACAGCGGGATCCACGCGACGGCGGGGATGGGGCGCAGCACTTCCAGCGGCGGCAGCAGCGACAGGCGGGCTGGGCGCAGGCGGCCGATGAGGAGGCCGAGGGTGACGCCGATTGCTGCCGCGAGGCTGAAGCCGGCGCCGACACGGAGCAGGCTGCTGGAGAGATGGGGCCAGAGCTTGGGGGACTGGGCGAGTTGCAGCGCGGCTTCCAGCACTTCGGCGGGGCGCGGCGTGTTGGCGAAGGTGATGAAGCCGAGGTTGAGGCGGTAGGCGCAGGCGAGTTGCCAGAGGGCCAGGCAGGCGAGCAGGGAGAGCAGCTGCAGGCTCAGGCGGGTGAGCGGCAGGCGAGGTGCTGGGCGCGCGGCGCGTTGTAGGGGTGCGGTGGCGGGGAGGACGGCGCTCATTCGTATTGCTCCGGACGGTGTTGCTTGTCGCCAAGGCCCATGCCGGGATGCGCGCCCGGCAGCGCGGTAACTTTCTTCTGCGGCGCCAGAAGAAAGTCACCAAAGAAGAGGCGCTGAAACCGCACACGAGCACCATTCCGCGATGAACGGCGCGCGAAAACGACCGATGGCGTTGCGCCCAGACGCGAGCCGCTTCGCTCTCGCCTACCACTTGTGACGAGCGCCATCCATTGCCCCCTCGAGCCGGTTAACGCCGGCTGCACGCCGGGCTTATCAGGGGAATGCAGCGCCGCTCGGGCGGCGCGACTCGGGCGATGGCGCAGCCGAGCCGTCGGGGTTGGCTGTTTGGGGCCTCCCCTTCTAAACCGCCTGCGATGGCCGAATTCCAGGGGGCGTGCGCAGCACGCTTCAAGAACTGACTCCGCGATGACTGTTTGAGCGGAGCGTAGCGAAGCGAGTTCAGCGCGGCCCCTGGAATTCGGCCATCGCAGGGAACCCGCCTCAAGGCGGGCGGTTTTGCAGGGGAGAGCTTTTTGCCTACTTTTTGGCGGCGCAAAAAGTAGGTCGCCCGCCGGGGCGAACTCCCGGCTGGGCCTGGCCAGAAAGGCGAAGCACCGCATGGCAAGCAAATCTCAGCGAGCCTTCGCCGCAGCTTGCGCGCCAGCAAAGTCCAGCGCCTTACCCTTCACCGCCGCCGCATACGCATTCGCAGCATCCTTCTGCAGGAAGGCACTCAATTGGCCCTTGCCATCAATGACGAAGTGGCTGTTCGGCGCCAGCAGCTTGATCCGGTTCACGAGGTCATGCACATACACGCCGCGCGCCTTCTTGCCTTCGCCCTCCAGCTTGCGCAGGTCCGCCAAAGCTCCTTCAATCGAGGCGTAGTGCCGCACCTTCGGCTCACCCACCAGCCAAATGCCCGCCACACGCTGGAAATCGGTGATGGGTTTCCCAGTGACGGCATCCACAGCCTTCAACGCCAGCTTGTCGTAGTTCTTCAGCTTGGCTTCGTAGTCCAACCCCGAAGCCTTGAACGCCGCGCGGATGTACTGGTCATCGATGAACGTCTCTGCCTTCAGCGGCGACTCGCGCCCCATCAGCTTCAGCGTCTCGATGGACGTCGCCAGCGCCTTGCGGTACTCCGGCTTCCACGTGTTGTCGCGCGTCTGCAGGCCCAGCGGCCCGTGGTACAGGTAGTTCACGGCCGCTTCGATGCCCGTGACCTTCTCGATCAGCTCGCTGTATTTCTCGGGCTCGGCGGCGATCAGCCTGTCGGCCTCCAGCGCGGCGCGCAGGAAGGCGACGACGATCTCGGGGTACTTCTTCGCGTACTCACCCGCGACGAGCGAGCCGTGGTACGTCGGCGCGTTCGCCTGGGCGCCGTCGTAGATCTTGCGGGCGATGCCGCGGTGCTCGAACAACTCCGCGAACGGCACGAAGTCGGCGTGCGCCTCGATCTTGTTGGCCTGCAGCGCCGGGCCGGCCACCTCGGGTGCCTGCGTGATGATGTTGACGTCCTTCTGCGGGTCCAGGCCCTGCGCCGCGATGGCGCGCAGCAGCATGCCGTGGGCGGTGGACGCGAACGGCACGGAGATCGTGCGGCCCTTCAGCTCGGCCACCGACGTGATCGCGGAGGACTTGGGCACGACGATGCCGTTGCCGCTGCCCAACGTGCTGCCCGACAGCACCGTCAGGAAGATGCTGCTCTTGCCCGCCTTCAGGAAGGCCGCGCCGTTGTTGGTGCCGGGGAAGTCGGCCATGGAGCCGATGTCCAGCTTGTCGGCCACCATCTCGTTGGTCAGCGGCGCGCCGGAGGTGAAGTTCTTCCACTGGATGTCGTAGGTGACGCCCTTGTACTTGCCGTCTTTCGGCAGGTACTTCTCCAGCAGCTTCAGTTCGCGGATCAGCAGGCCGCCGGTGGCGCAGTTGATCGTGGTGTCCTGCGTACCGATGGCAACGCGGATGGTCTCGGCATCCGCACCGGAAGCCAGCGCGAGTGACAGGGCAAGGAAAGCGAGTTTCTTCATGGCTCGTTCAGTTCAACGGAGGAGGTAGGGGATCTCGACGTGGACGGCACCCGTCGGGCAGTCCTTCTCGCAGGGCATGCAGTACCAGCACTCGTCGAACTTCATGTAGGCCGTGCCCTTGCTGAGGTCGATGGCCAGCACGTCGAGCGGGCAGGCGTCCACGCAGACGGTGCAGCCCTTGTGGGCGATGCACTTGTCGGCGTCGACGGTGACGGGCACCTGGCTGGGCGTGAGCGCTTGCGGGCGGATGGGGGTGGTCATGGTGGTCATGGCAGTTCCTCTCAAGCGGGCACGGCGTCGGGGATGCGCAGGCGGCTGTAGGCGGCGCTCTCGGTCTCGGCGATGGGCACGATGTAGGGCTCGATGGCGCGCTTGAAGCAGCTCATGCGGCCTTGCGCGTCCTTGTGCAGCTGCACGTGCACGCGCCAGTCGGCGTCGTTGCGCTCGGGGTAGTCCACGCGGGCGTGGTACAGACCCCAGCGGCTCTCGGTGCGGTAGAGCGACGCACGTGCGGCCATCTCCGCGCAGTCGCGGATGAAGTGCACTTCCATCGCACGCATCAGCTCGTGCGGGTCGCGGGCCTGCAGCTGGCCGAGGTCCTCGCGGATGGCCTCGAAGCGCTCCAGCCCGATCTCCATCTTCTTCGTGACCTTGGGCGGCTGCAGGTAGTCGTTGACCATGCGGCGCAGCTTGAATTCGACCTGGTTGGGCGGCAGGCCCCTGTTCTCATTTCCGCGCAGCAGCGGGGCGTGCACGCGGGCGCGTTCGGCTTCGACCTGGGCCGCGTCGACCGGTGCGAAGTCATTCGCCGCGCAGAACTCGGCGCTGCTTTCGCCGGCCAGCTTGCCGTAGACGAAGGCGCCCAGCATGTAGTTGTGCGGCACGCACGCCATGTCGCCGGCGGCATGCAGGCCGGCCACCGTCGTCTGCGCACGTTCGTTGACCCATACGCCCGAGGCCGAGTGGCCGCTGCACAGGCCGATCTCTGAGATGTGCATCTCCACCATGCGCTCGCGGTAGTTGGTGCCGCGGCCGGCGTGGAAGCGGCCGCGGCTGGGGCGCTCGTTGGTGTGGAGGATGGTTTCGATCTCTTGAATCGTTTCCTCGGCGAGGTGGTCCAGCTTCAGGAACACCGGGCCGTTGCCGCCCTGCAGCTCGCGGTAGAACTCCCACATCATCTGGCCCGACCAGTAGTCGCACTCGATGAAGCGCTGGCCCTGCGCGTTGGTCGTGTAGCCGCCGAACGGACCGGTCACATACGCACACGCCGGGCCGTTGTAGTCCTTGATCAGCGGGTTGATCTGGAAGCACTCGATGCCCGACAGCTCGGCGCCCGCGTGATAGGCCATGCTGTAGCCGTCGCCCGCGTTGGTGGGGTTCTCGTAGGTGCCGAACAGGTAGCCGCTGGCGGGCAGGCCCAGGCGCCCGGCGGCGCCGCAGCTCAGCACGACGGACTTGGCGCGGATGACGTGGAAGTCCGCCGTGCGGCAGTCGAAGGCCATGGCGCCCGCAATGCGGCCCTCGTGCGTGAGCAGGCGCGTCGCGACCAGGCGGTTGGTGATCTCCACCCGCGTGCGCTTGAGCTGGCGGTAGAGCACCTTCTTGATGTCGTGGCCTTCCGGCATGGGCAGCACATAGCTGCCCATGTGGTGGACTTTCTTGACGGCGTAGTCGCCGGTCTCGTCCTTCTCGAACTTGACGCCCCAGCGGTCCAGCTCCTCGACCATCGCGTGGCTGCCCGCCGCATAGGCCATCACGGTCTTCTGGTTGACGATGCCGTCGTTGGCGATGGTGATCTCGCGCACGTACTGCTCAGGCGTCGCATGGCCGGGCAGCACGGCGTTGTTGAGGCCGTCCATGCCCATGCTGATGGCGCCGCTGCGCTTGACGTTGGCCTTCTCCAGCAGCAGCACGCGCAGGTTGGGGTTCGCCTGCTTGGCCTTGACGGCCGCCATCGGGCCGGCGGTGCCGCCGCCGATGACGAGGACGTCGACTTCGGTTTCTATGGTGTTCATGGCTTGTGGAGTGAGGGACCGCGCTGCAGGCGCAGGCGGTACTGGAAGTTGTCGGCGCGGCAGTACAGGTGCTCGTAGTCGAGCGGGCGGCCATCAGCGCCGTGGGTGAGGCGTTCGATGTGCAGCAGCGGCGCGCCGGAGGCCACGCCGAGCAGCGCGGCCTGCTCGGCATCGGCCAGCAGCGCGTCGACGACGAGGTCCGCATGGCCGAGCGGCGCGCCGCAGTCGGCCTCCAAGATGCCGAAGATGTCGCGCACGGCGAGGTCTGCGGCGGCCACGCGCTGGCCGAGGCCCAGCGGCAGCCAAGTGAGATCCAGCGAGACGGGTTGGGAGCCGACATGCCGCACGCGGCGGATCTCGGTGACGCGCTCGCCCGCGGCGAGCTGCAGGCGCTGGGCCACTCCTGCAGCCGCCGGCACCGTGGCCACCGAGAGCACGCGGTTGTAGGTGTCGTGGCCCAGCGCGCCCATGGCCTCGGCAAAGCCCTGCAGCCGGCCCAGCTCCTGGAAAGGTTTGGCGGCCGACACGAAGCTGCCCTTGCCCGCCACCTTGAAGATGACCCGCTCCTTCTGCAGGTCGCCCAGCGCCTGGCGCACGGTGATGCGGCTGACGCTGTAGCGGGCCATCAGCTCGCTCTCGGACGGCAGGCGGTCGTGCGGCTGCCAGGCGCCGCTGACGATGCGGGCGCGGATGTCCTCGCGGATGCGGCTGTACAGCCGCACGGCAGCCGGGCCGTGGTGCAGCGGTGCGTCAGCGAAGGCGAGGGGGTTCATCGGATGGGAGCGGGGCCTGACCTGTCATGTCAGGTGCTCTCATTGCAAGCTCGGTGCCAGCGGCCCGAACGGCCTCTGAAACCGGGCCGTTTCTCCTATGAAAACGGGTGGGTGGCACGTCGCTCGGCCTGCCCGGAGCGACTGTTTGCAAATCAACAGCCTGCTGCGAAATCAACAGTGAACTGTTGAAATTCGAGCAGCGTTACGACTCGCCGAGCCGCTCGAACTCCGCGATCACCTGCGCGCCGAACAGCAGCAGCGTGGCCGCGATCTCCAGGCTCAGCAGCACCGCGATGGCGGTGGTGAGCGAGCCGTAGACGGTGCCGATCTGCGACAGCGTGCCGAAGTACCAGACCAGCACATGGCGCGACATCTCCCACAGCAGCGCCGCGGCCAGCGCGCCGATCAGCGCCAGCGGCAGCGACGGCCGCCCGCCCGGCATGACCATGTAGACGGATGCGAGCACGAACACCTCGCCGGCAAAGCCGAGCAGATAGAGCATCACGCCCGACACGCCGTGCAGCGACCAGGTGCGCCCGAGGAACTCCACCTCCCGCTGGCCCAGCGCCTGGAAGCTGCCGGCCACCAGCGTCACCAGCAGCAGGCCCACGCTCAGGCACAGGATGTAGAGGTAGGGGATCAGTGCCGAGACCAGGAAGTGCCGGCGGTTGTCCTTGCGGCGGTGGTGGAAGATGCCCTGCATCGCGCTCTCCAGCACCGAGAAGGCCAACGAGCTGAAGAACAGCATGCTGGCCAGCAGCACCCAGCCCATCACCTCGCGGTGGGCGAGGAAGCGCGCCAGCTCGCTGACCACCGCGTCCGACTGGCCCGGCACCAGCCAGGCCAAGTAGCGCCCCACGGTCTGCAGCAGCAGGTCTTGCTGCACCCAGTGCGACAGCGCGATGACGCTGAGGATGAGCAGCGGCACGATGGACAGCAGCGCGTAGTAGGCCACCGCGCCCGCGAGCAGCAGGCCCTGGTTGGCACGGAAGGACTTGAGCGTGTGCCACACGAACGCCCACGGGTCCTGCAGGAGCCGGGCGGTCTGGCGCGCGAACTGGCGGGCGAGGAAGCGCATGGGAGCAGACTCGGCAAAAGCGCCGGCCACGCCTGTCGGCCCACGCTGCAAGCCATTGTCAGCCGCCGCCGCCTCCGTTGTATTGCGGGCCGAGCGCCGGGCCGCTCCCAAGCCGACCCGCGCTGGCGATGTGCTTGCCCGCGTTCAGCGGCGCAAGACCGGGCGAGGGGCTCCCATTTCAGCCGCCGCGGCGCTGCAGCTCGAAGTCCCGCAGCGAGCGCAGCAGCGCCTGCTGGCGTGCGCCCGGCGGCAGCTGGCGCGCCACCTGTTCGAAACGGCCGACGTTGCCCGCGTTCAGGAACGGACCGATGTTCTCGGCCACCGACTGCGCGGCCTGCCAGCCGCCGGTATGGACGAGGCCGACGAACATGTCGTCGTAGCCGGCGGACAGGCCCAGCTGCTGCCATTGCTGCAGCACCGGGTAGGCCTTGCCGAGCAGCACGGCGTCGTAGGTCCTGGCCAGCGCCGAGACGGCGGCGGCCGCCGTCTCGGCCGAGGGCGGCAGCTTGGCAGCCAGCGCCAGCGCAGCCGCCTGCACATGGCCGTCGGGAAAGGCCAGCAGCTCGCGCGCCCAGGCGGCCTGCTCGGCCGGGCTGCCCTGGGCGGCGAGGCGGTCGATCTGCTCGCGCAGCAACCCGACCACCGCGAAATGCTCGTCCATCCCTTCGCCGCGGGTCAAGCGGCAGCGGTCGGCGGCGTGGCATTGCTGCAGCGCGCGCAGCGCCTGGGCGGGCGGCACCGTGGCCAGCGCCGCAGGTTGGGCCAGATCGGCCAGGGGCAGGCTGGCCGCCGGCGCGGGCGTCGGCACGGCGGGCGCGCTGGCGGGCAGATTGAGCGGTGCCACGGGCACGGCCGGCGCGGCCTGCAGGGCCGGCATGTCCGCCGCGCCCGTGGCCCACCACAGCGCCGCGGCCAACGCTGCGCCGGCTGCGATGGCGAGGGCCGCCTTCATGCGCTACGGCTGCAAGGCCAGGAAGCCGGCCGCCGGCCAGCGGTTGGTGCGGCACCAGGCCGCATTGCCGGAGCGCGCCAGGCAGGCGTTGACGAGCGCGGTGCCGAAGGGGCCGTAGACGTCGGTCTCCGCGGCGGCGTTGCGCATGACGGTCTCGGTGCAATGGAACCGGTGCGCCATGGAGCGCGCCGCGCCGCGGGGGCAATCGCCGTTGCCGCTGGCCGCGGCGGCGAGCGCCTTGCCCCAGATCGGCGTCGCCAGCGCCACGCCGTCCACGACGGTGGCGCGCTGGGCGGTGCAGACCGCTCCGCCGCCGCTGTCCAGGCAGGCCTGCATCGCGGCGGCCGTGAAGGGGCCGTAGGTGCTGCTGGTGCTCATGCACTGGCGCAGGTGGTGGTCGTAGCGGGTGCCGTTGGGGCAATGGGCATGCTTGGCCGCCGAGGGCGCGGCCGTCGGCACCGCCCAGTTGGCGAGCGTGGAGGCCGGGTAGAGGTTGCCGGCGAAGATCCAGCCCTCGCGCAGCACGCCGTCGCTGTGCACGTATTCCACGCGGTAGTAGAGGTTGTTGGCCGACGCGGTGCCGAACACCTCCTTGACCTGCACGGCGGTGCCGGCCGGAATGGCGACCAGCAGCGCGCCGCCCGGGGTGGCGCGCATGTTGAGGTTGGGCACGACCGCGACCCAGTCGCCCGCATAGGCGATGGCGCCCGCGCCGGTGGGCGCCGCACCGACGGCCCGGGTGGCGTGGTTGGTGGCGTCGCCGGCGTCGATCCAGCCATCGGTCGTCGCGCCGTTGAGCGCTGCGCGGATGCGGTACAGGCGCTTTTGCTGCTGCGCGCCGACCACCATGAAATCCAGCACCTGGTAGCTGCCCGCGGCGGCCTGGCCCAGCACCATGCCGTCGGGCGCGGAGCGCAGGTCCAGCGGCTGCAGCGTGGAAATGGCGCTGGCCAGCGACTGCAGGCCCGGCACCTGGGCGCGGCAGAGTTGGTGGCGGTTGTGGTCGATGCGGGCATAACCGGCCGTCTGCGCGACATAGACGGGCGTGATGCTGCCGTCGTCGAAGCTGGCGCGGCCGGCCAGGCAGGCGGCGTGGCGCACGTCGTCCACGCATTCCAGCGTGCTGCCGTTGAGCACGCAGGCGGCGGCGCCGACCTGCAGCAGCTTGCCTGGTTCGACGCTGCCGCCGGTGGGCACGGGGCAGGACGGGCCGTTGTCCATCAGGCAGGCCACGTCGATGGCGGCGGCCTTGCCCAGGTCGGCCACGTCGACCAGCCACAGGCGGTTGTCGTAGTTGTCGCGGTAGCCGTTGTCCTTGGCCACGTTGACGTCGGCCGCGTTCTGCCAGCGGCAGACCTTGGTGGGGCCGCCGTTGTAGGCGCTCCAGGCCGAGCGGGCGCGGCTGCGCCAGTAGGCGTCGACCTCGGCCGCGGTGCCCACCGGCATCGTCACGCCGCCCAGGCAGGCATTGGGCGCGGCCTCCCACGCCGCGTAGTAGATGTCGATCGCGTAGGTGAAGTTCTGCATCATGTTCCAGCCCTTGCCTTCCTGGAGCTGGACGAAGTGATAGCGGTCGTCGACCTGCATCATCCCGTGGCCGTGGCCGCTGTCGCCGCGCATCATCTTCAGCAGATAGGGCTGGCCGGCGGCCAGCTGCGCGTCGCGGTAGTGCGACCAGAAGGTCTCCTGGCGCAGCGTCGCGTAGGTGCCGCGCTGGAAGGCCTCCAGCTCACGCGCCGACACGGCTGGCTTGCGCGACAGCAGGTAGCGCTGGCTGGCGTCGCGGATGACCGGGTACATGGCCTGCATGTAGCGCTTGCGCTCGTCGACGAGGCTGCTCGAGGCGTCGCTGAAGATGACGCCGGTGTAGTTGCCGCGCACGAAGCTGTCCGGGCCGAAGGCCGCGGCGTCGCAGCCCGAGGGCGCGCGGCCGTGGGTCCACGTGCCGCCGACCTTGTTGGTGCAGGCCCAGTCGTTGGGCGTGGGCGTGTAGGCGGCCTGCGCGCTGCCGGCCAGGCCGAGGCAGGCGCTGAAGCACAGGGTGAAGAAGGCAAGCAGTCTCATGGCGGGCTCCTGCGAAACGGGATCAGCGAGTGCGGCGACGGGTGACACCTGCAGCGGCGGCCAGGCCGGCGAGCATCAGCGCGAGGCTTGCGGGCTCGGGCACGGCGGCCACGTCGCCGACGCGCACGGCCCAGGCCTGGCCCAGCGTGTCGTTGGCGAGTTGGTCCTGCAGGCCCATGCCCATGAAAAAGGCCAGGCCCCAGCCCGGCTCGCTGGCCGTGCCGGTCCAGAACACCGGGCCGATGGCGTTGGCCGGGTCGGCCAGGCCGGCGAAGTCGCCGGTCTGCGCCAGGCCCGCGGCGGTGTTGCCAAGGCTGACGTGATACAGGTAGCCGAGCTCGGTGTTGGGGCCGGCGTTGTTGAGGCCGATGTCGGTGGAGCCGTCCTCGGTGTAGTCGAGCTGCAGCGCCAGGCCGTTGACCGGCGCGACCGTCGGCAGCCGCCAGTCGTCGACGCCGCCGAAGCTCAGCGCGTCGGCCCACTGGGCGGCCTCCGCCTGGCTGCGCAGGCCGCCCAGGCCGGCGTCGGCCAGCCAGGTCAGGTTGGTGGCGGTGTCGTAGATCATCGTGCCGCCGGCGCGCAGCTGCAGCGCGGCCTGCGCCGGCATGCCGCTCGACAGGGCCGTCAGGGTGAGGGCGGCGAAAAGCGTCTTCTTGATGGTCATGGCGGGCGTCGCGAAGCTGAGGCGGATCGCATGGTCTGCAAACCGCGGTGCACGCGACATCGGGTTAGTCCGCGGCCGCGCTGCCAATTCGAGCGGCCCGCATAACCGCCGGGAATGCGCCTCAGCGGCGCGCGAAGGCCGCCTTGCCGGGCGTCGGCAGGACAATCGCCGGCCCCGGCAAAACCTCCCCCAATTTCGGGGGGTCAGACGTCCACCCCGCCCCTGCGCATGCCCGCCACCGACTGGTTCTCGCCCGCCCAACTCTTCGGCTACGCCGCCTTCGTGCTGGGCGTCGCCTGCTTCCTGCAGACCGACGACCGGCGCTTCAAGTGGTTCATGACCGGCGAGTGCCTGGCCTATGTCGTGCACTTCGCGCTGCTGGGCAACCCGACGGCGGTGGCCAGCTCGCTGATCTCGATGACGCGCTCGCTGCTGTCCTTGCGCACGCGCTCGCCCTGGGTCGCGGTCGCGGTGGTGGCGGCCAATGTCGGCTTCGGCCTGGCCATCGCGACCCGGCCGGCGGACTGGCTGCCGCTGACGGCCTCATGCCTGGGCACCATCGCGCTGTTCACGCTGCAGGGCATTCCCATGCGGCTGCTGATGCTGTGCGGCACGGCGCTGTGGATCGCCAACAACCTGATCGCCGGCTCCATCGGCGGCACGGCGCTGGAGGTGGTCGTCGCGGCGGTGAACCTGGCGACCATCGTGCGCATGGCGCGCGAGGGGCGCCATGCACGCCGGCAGGCTTGAGGGTCAGCGCCCGCCCAGCGCGGCCTCGACCTTGGCGCGGTCGATGCGGCGCTCGAAGCCGCCCATGGCCGCACCCACTTCGGGGTTGGTCATCAGCTCCTTCATCGCCAGCTCGCCGAGCTTCTGAAACGCCGTCACGAAGCCGGCGCTGCCCTCCTGCTGCGCGGCCTCGCGCGCCTGCACGCGGCAGCGCTCGGTCAGCAGCGCCGTCAGCAGCTGGGCGACGCCTTCGTCGGCCTCGGCGCGGGTCGCGTCGGGCACGTTGGACAGCGGCTTGATCTCGGGATGGGCCGACATCGCCACGAAGATCCAGCGCGCCAGGTCCTTGCGGTCCTTGCCGGTGGTGCTGTCGCCCAGGCAGATGCCCAGCGCCTCGGCCTTGGGGCCTGCCTGCGCCGACAGCGGCAGGGTGGCGGTGAGGGACAGCAGGAGAGCGGGTAGCAGCGGCTTCATTGCAGCGGACGTGAGTTGAGGGCCGGCGATTGTGATTCGCGCGGCCCGCGCCGCGCTCAGCGATTCGCGGAGTAATTCACCGGCAGCCAGTCGTAGCCCTTGCCGTCGGCGCGCAGCTTGCCGATGCCGGGGAAGCTGACGTGCGTGACGGCGACGTAGTAGCCGTCCTTGGCGGCGGCCTCATAGGCCTTCTCGCGGGCCGGGCGCGCGGCCTTAGGGTCGCTGTCGAACTGGATGGTGACGGAGGGGTCGGGGAACTGCACCGCCGCGACGTGCATCAGGTCGCCCCAGAACATCATCTTCTGGCCCTTGCTCTCGGCCACGTAGTTGCTGTGGCCGGGCGTGTGCCCGTAGGCCGGGAAGGCCTTGACGCCTGGCACGATCTCGACGCCGCCGGCGCTGCCGTCGAAGGGCTTGAAGCGGCCCGTGTCCGCAAAGCCCTTGACCAGGCCCGCGATGGCCTTGGCGCCCTCGCCGCCCTTGGCGATCTGCTCGGGCGAGAGCCAGAAGTCGGCGTCGCGCTTGTCCAGGCGCAGCGTCGCGTTGGGGAAGGCCGTGCTGGAGGCGCCGCCGATGTGGTCGCCGTGCATGTGGGTGATGACGATCTCGTCGACCTGCTCGGGCGTATAGCCGGCGGCCTTCAGGCTGGCGAGCAGGCGGCCGAGCGTCGGGCCGAACAGGCCGGCGGCGCCGCTGTCCACCAGCACCAGCTTGGCGCCGGTGTTGACGAGGTAGGCGTTGACCGAGGTCTCCAGCGGCACGCCGAGGTAGGCGTGCTGCAGCGCCTTGAGCGTCTTGGCCGCGGGCTGCTGCAGCAGCTGGTCGACGGGCAGGTCCAGCGTGCCGTCGTTCAAGGCGGTGACCTCGAAATCACCCAGTTGCAGGCGGTACCAGCCCGGCGCCTGCCCCTTGAGCTGCGGGCCGGCGGCGAGGGCCGGCGCGGTGCAGGCGAGGGCGAGGACGGCGGGAAGCAGGCGTTTGAGCATCTTGGATCTCCGGGGGGATGGGGAAGGAAGCGGCGCAGCATATCGACGGCCCGATCGGCTTGCAGCCCCTTGCTCGAAAAGCCCGGCTGTCTGCCGGCCGGACGGTGCCGGGCACGCGGATGCCTGGAATCCGGACATCCACCGCCCGCCCACCGCCCAAAGCAAGGGTTAGCACGCAAGGGTTTGCGCGTGTTTCGCCCCAGGTTGGCACCGGCACGGGTTTTGCGCTGAGTGGCCTTGGCTGACAGACATACCCACAAGGAGACAAGCCATGACCCGACGCCCGCCGGCGCCCGCCGTCCGCATGCGACGCCTGCATTTCGCCATCCTTGCCGCCCTCGGCGCCACGGCCGTGCTGCCGGCCGGCGCGCAGACGCCGCCGGCCGCGCCCGAACGCGCCGTGACGACGCTGGACGTCGTCAAGGTCACGGCGCGCAAGCGCGAGGAGTCGCTGCAGGACGTGCCGGTGGCCGTCACCGCGCTGACCGCGGACCAGCTCGACAAGCTGGCCATCAAGGACCTCGGCGACCTGCAGGGCCAGGTGCCCAACCTGACCATCTACGCCGCGCGCGGCAGCAACTCGACCATCACCACCTTCATCCGCGGCGTGGGCCAGGCCGACCCGCTGTGGGGCGTGGACCCGGGCGTGGGCATCTACTTCGACGACGTCTACATCGCCCGCCCGCAGGGGGCGCTGCTGGACGTGTACGACGTGCAGCGCGTGGAGATCCTGCGCGGCCCGCAGGGCACGCTGTACGGCAAGAACACGGTGGGCGGCGCGGTGAAGTACGTGTCCAAGCCGCTGCCCACGGCGACCGAGGGCGCGCTGACGCTGGCGCTGGGCAGCCACGGCCAGGTCAATGCCAAGGGCGCCGTGGGCACGGCCGTCAACGACGGCCAGTTCCGCTTCCGCATCGCCGGCGCCAGCCTGAACCGCGACGGCTACGGCAGGAACCTCACCGACGGCAGCCCGGTCAGCGACCAGGCCACCACCAGCGGCCGCGTCTCGGCCGGCTGGTTCCCGACCGGCTCGACCTTCAACGCCCAGGTCTCGGTGGACCGCACGCGCGACAACTCGCACATGCGCGGCTTCCAGCGCCTGAACGTCAACCCCTTCGACCCGGCCAAGACGCCGCCGACGACCGGCCGCTACGACATCGCGACGGGCATGCCCAACGCCAACCACACGAACAGCGAGGGCGAATCGCTGACGCTGAACTGGGGCGTCAGCGAGGCCTGGAGCCTGAAGTACATCCTGGCGCACCGCGCGTCCGACACGAACACCAGCATCGACTTCGACGGCCTGCCCGCCAAGATCGCCGACGTGCGCGCCGAGTACCACGACAGCTCGCAAAGCCACGAGCTGCAGGCCATCTACGAAGGCCAGAACCACTCGGGCGTCATCGGCGCCTACTACTTCGACGGCCGCGCCGGCGGCACGGTGCGCAACAACTTCTTCAACCTGAGCTTCGGCACCACCAACGGCATGGTCTACACCGAGGGCAAGGCCGTGTTCGGCGACTGGAGCTGGCGCCTGGGCCCGGCGTTCTCCATCAGCACCGGCCTGCGCTACACGAAGGAGACCAAGCGCGCCGTCGTGCTGAACCAGGCTTTCGCGAACGACACGTTCAGCGGCACCCCGATCGCCGTCCCGGCCAACTTCGACCACACGCGGGCGGTGACGAACACCTCGCCGCGCCTGTCGCTCGAGTACAAGGCCAGCAATGCCGTGAAGCTCTACACCACCGCCTCGCGCGGCTTCAAGAGCGGCGGCTACAACATCCGCGCCAACACGCTGGCCTTCCCGTCCTCGGGCCGGCCGTTCGAGGACGAGAAGCTGGACTCGCTGGAGCTGGGCGCCAAGATGATCCTGGACGGGGGCCGGCTGGAGCTGAACACCGCGCTGTTCCACAACAAGTACAAGAACGTGCAGCTGTCCGTGTTCACCAGCTACACGCAGCCCAACGGCCAGCCCGGCTTCTTCGGCGACTTCACCAACGCCGGCCAGGCCACGCTCAAGGGCGGCGAGATCGAGTTCCTGTGGATGCCGACCGCCGCCTGGCGCCTCAGCGGCCACATCGCCGCCATGGACGCCAAGTACGACGAGTACATCGACCGCGGCGTCAACGTGGCCGACCAGAAGAAGTTCACCAACACGCCCAAGACGCAGGTGGGCCTGAACATCGAGCACAACGCCCGGCTGCCCATGGGCACGCTGCGCTCCCGGCTGGGCCTGAGCTACCGCAGCAAGGTCTACCCGACGACCGACCTGTCCGAGGCGCTGGCGCAGGACGCCTACACGCTGGTCAACGCCGGCCTGATCTGGGAGAAGGACGCACGCCTGAGCTTCTTCCTGCAGGGCAGCAACCTCACCGACAAGGCCTACAAGACCGACGGCTACAACATTGCCGCCTTGGGCGTGCTGAACGCCTACTACGGCGCGCCGTGCACGGTCACCGTCGGCGGGACGTACAAGTTCTGAACAACGCCCTGACGGTGAAACCGAGCGGGTTCCTTCCGAGCCCGCCCGACGGCGTGGCGCGGTACATTGCCGCGGCCATGCCGTTGTCCAAATCCCAGACACCCGAGCATCACGACATCCCGCAGGACGTCGATGGCCTGCTGCGCCTGGCCGCGCAGTCGATGTTCGACGTGCTGGCGCGGTCGACCGAGGGGATGATGGTGGTGGACCGCCACCACCGCGTGGTCTGGATCAGCGAGGGCTACAAGCGCTTCCTGCCGGCGCTGGGGTTTGCCGACGAGCACGAGTTCGTCGGCAAGCGCGTCGAGGACGTGGTGCCCAACACGCAGATGCTGCAGGTGCTGGAGACCGGCAAGCCGGTGCTGGTGGACCTGCTGACCAACAAGGCCGGCACCTTCCTCGTCAGCCGGCTGCCGCTGAGGAATGACGCGGGTGAAGTCATAGGCGCGTTAGGCCTCGTGCTGCTGGACCACCCCGAGACGACGATGCAGCCGCTGATCACCAAGTTCGCGCGGCTGCAGCAGGAGCTGGAGGACACGCGCCGGCAGCTCGCGGCGCAGCGCCGGCCCAAGTACACGATCGCCAGCTTCATCGGCGCCAGCCCCGCGGCCTTGGAAGTGAAGCGCCAGGCGCGGCGCGTGGCGCAGACCGATTCGACCGTGCTGCTGCTGGGCGAAACCGGCACCGGCAAGGAGCTGATGGCGCATGCCATCCACGCCGCGTCGCGGCGCGCGCACCGGCCGCTGGTGGGGGTGAACATCGCGGCGGTGCCGGAGACGCTGCTGGAGGCGGAGTTCTTCGGCGTCGCGCCCGGCGCCTACACGGGCGCCGACCGCAAGGGGCGCGACGGCAAGTTCAAGCTGGCGGACGGCGGCACGCTGTTCCTGGACGAGATCGGCGACATGCCGCTGGCGCTTCAATCGAAGCTGCTGCGTGTGCTGCAGGAGCAGGAGGTGGAGCCGTTAGGGTCCAACACCGTGCTGCGCGTGGACGTGCGCGTCATTGCCGCGACGAGCCGGGACCTGGCCGCGATGGTCGCCGCGGGCACCTTCCGCGCCGACCTGTACTACCGCCTGAACGTGCTGCCCATCCGCGTGCCCGCCTTGCGCGAGCGGCTGGACGACATCGAGGCGCTGGCCGAAGCGCTGGGCGAAGACATCGCCCGCCGCAGCGGCATGCCGCAGAAGCTGCTGAGCCCCGACGCCATCGAATGGCTGATGCAGCAGCCCTGGCCCGGCAACATCCGCGAGTTGCGCAACACGCTGGAGCAGGTCAGCCTGATGAGTGACGACATGCAGCTGACGGCGGCGAGCTTTCAGGGTGGATCGGCAGGGCCGGCGACGGTCGCTGTGGTCGCCCGCGCGCCGCAACCCGTCGCTCCTGTGGTGGCCACCGCCCAGGCCGTCGCCCCGCTGCCCGAGCTGATCGAGGCGCTGGAGCGCGACGCCATCGCCCGCGCGCTGCAGGCCACCGGCGGCAACCGCATGGCGGCGGCCAGGCTTCTGCAGATTTCGCGCGCGTCGTTGTATGAGCGGCTGGCGAGGTGGCCAGAGATTGAGCGGACGAGCGAGGCCTGACTCTTGCCAAATCACCAGATGAAGTTCTTCACGCAAGCCTGGTGGGAAGCCGGTTGCGATAACTTTGGGGAAGTCTTCAGGCAATACGAGAGCTACCTGTCCGGCGTTCGCGAACATCTGCCGCCTGCTCTGCTTGAACTGGAAGCGCAGCACACGCTCCATGACGCCGAGCTGAAGAGCCTCGAGGCAAATGTTGCCGAACAAAGCGTTCTGTTGGTCCTCAATGGCTGGGATCGAGAACTTCAATACAAGGTTCCGTACGCGCTCCGCTTCACTGGGGTCAGCCACCTCGTACAGCAGCTGCCGGCAGAAGAACTCTTAGAGCAGGAGTTTGGCGATCTGGGGTATTGGGAATGCGAGTGGCTGCAACCCGAAGTGGAAGTCCGGATGCTGTTCGTGTCTTCGGCGATGCTGGCCATTCGGTTCACCGGCTTCTCGTTTGAGCACGCACGACGCGAGCCGCTGCGCTAACGTCACACCTGTTCGGTCTGGAAATCAGGCAATGCCTGAACTTCAGACACTCACGCCGCTCTTAACGGCCCAAAACCTCGGGACAACCCGAACGAAAACCGCCCCGGCGCTCCCTTCCCCGCCGGGCACGGCCCTTGCAAAAAGGGAAGACACCGTCTGCCGACAGAGCAGACACGAAGACGAACTTCAGGAGACAAGCCCCATGCGCAAAACCACGCGCCGCTTTGCCCTCGCCGCAGCCACCGTCGCGGTCACCGTCCCCGGCATCACCTTGGCCCAGGCCAAGGAAATCCGCATCGCCCACGTCTACAGCAAGACCGGCCCGCTGGAGGCCTACGGCAAGCAGACGCAGGTCGGCTTCATGATGGGCCTGGACTACGCCACCGGCGGCACCATGACCGTCGCGGGCAAGAAGCTCGTCGTCATCGAGAAGGACGACCAGGGCAAGCCCGACGTGGGCAAGAGCCTGCTGGCCGCGGCCTACGGTGACGACAAGGCCGACATCGCCGTCGGGCCCAGCTCCTCCGGCGTGGCGCTGGCCATGCTGCCGGTGGCCGAGGAGTACAAGAAGATCCTGCTGGTGGAGCCCGCCGTGGCCGACTCCATCACCGGCGACAAGTGGAACAAGTACATCTTCCGCACCGGCCGCAACTCCTCGCAGGACGCCATCGGCAACGCCGTCGCGTCGGACATCGCCGGCCTGAACATCGGCATCCTGGCCCAGGACTACGCCTTCGGCCGCGACGCCGTGAAGGCCTACAAGGAAGCGCTGAAGAAGGCCAAGATCGTCCACGAGGAATACCTGCCCACGGCGACGACCGATTTCACCGCCGGCATCCAGCGCCTGGTGGACGCGCTGAAGGACAAGCCCGGCCCCAAGGTCATCGCCGTCGTGTGGGCGGGCGCCACGCCGCCGTTCGGCGCGCTGGCCGCGCTGGACCTGCAAAAGCGCTACGGCATCGCCGTGGGCTCGGGCGGCAACATCCTGCCGGCCATGGCCGCCTACAAGCAGTTCCCCGGCATGGAGGGTGCGACCTACTACTACTTCGGCATTCCGAAGAACCCCGTCAACGAGTGGCTGGTGTCCAACCACTACAAGCAGTTCAAGCAGCCGCCCGACTTCTTCACGGCGGGTGGCATGAGCGCGGCGATTGCGCTGGTGGAGGCGCTGAAGAAGACCGGCGGTGACACGGCCACCAACAAGCTCATCAAGGCCATGGAGGGCATGAGCTTCGAGACGCCCAAGGGCAAGATGACCTTCCGCGCGGAAGACCATCAGGCGATGCAGTCGATGTACCACTTCCGCATCAAGGTGGACCCGGCCTTCCCGTGGGGCGTGCCGGAGCTGGTGCGGGAGATCAAGCCGGAAGAGATGAACGTGCCGATCAGGAACAAGCGTTGAACCTGAACGGCCCATGCTCGAAACCAAGTCCCTGACGATCCGCTTCGGCGGCCATGTGGCCGTCGACGGCGTGTCGTGCGCCTTCCAGCCCGGCACGCTGACGGCCATCGTCGGCCCCAACGGCGCGGGCAAGACGACCTACTTCAACCTGATCTCGGGCCAGCTGCCCGCGAGCAGCGGCGAGGTGTGGCTGGATGGCGAGAACCTGACGCCGCTGCCGGCGCCGGTGCGCACGCGCCGCGGCCTGGGCCGGGCCTTCCAGCTGACGCAGTTGTTCGCACACCTGACGGTGCTGGAGAACGTGCGGCTGGCGGTGCAGGCGCGGCATGGCAAGGGCTTGAGGATGCTGTCGGTGTGGCTGTCGCACAAGGAGTTGATCGCCGAGGCGCGGGCCATCCTGGACCGTGTGCGGTTGGGCTCGCGGGCCGACGACCTGGCGGCCAGCCTGCCGCATGGCGACCAGCGCAAGCTGGAGGTGGCGATGCTGATCGCGCTGGACCCGAAGGTCTACCTGTTCGACGAACCGACCGCCGGCATGAGCGTGGACGAGGTGCCCGTGGTGCTCGACCTGATCCGTGCGCTGAAGGCCGAGAAGAAGCACACGCTGCTGCTGGTGGAGCACAAGATGGACGTCGTGCGCGAGCTGGCGGACCGCATCATCGTGCTGCACCAGGGTCGGTTGGTTGCCGATGGGGACCCGGCGACGGTGATCGCGTCACCCATCGTGCAAGAGGCTTATCTCGGGGTGGCGGCATGAGCGCCGAGCGCTGGGCCGCTCCCGAGCCGGCGCGAGTCCCCTCGGGGGACCGACCGGCGTACTCGCCGGGCGAGGGGCTGACACGACCCCTGCTGGAGTTGCGTGGCGTTCATACGCATGTCGGGGCGTATCACATCCTGCACGGCGTGGACCTGGACGTGCCGGCCGGCCAGGTGACGATGCTGCTGGGTCGCAATGGCGCCGGCAAGACGAGCACGCTGCGGACCTTGATGGGGCTGTGGACGGCGAGCGCGGGCTCGGTGCGCTTCAAGGGCGAGGACATCACCAAGCTCGCAACGCCCGACATCGCGTCGCGCGGCATCGCCTATGTGCCCGAGACCATGGGCATCTTTGGCGAGCTGAGCGTGGCGGAGAACCTGTTGCTGGCGGCCCGCTCGGCCAAGCGGATTGGTGACCTCGATGCCAAGCGGCTGGAGTGGCTGTTCGGCTTGTTCCCGGCGCTGAAGACGTTCTGGACGCACCCGGCGGGCAAGTTGTCGGGTGGGCAGAAGCAGATGCTCGCGATCGCCCGCGCCATGATCGAGCCGCGTGAGTTGCTGGTCATCGACGAGCCCAGCAAGGGGCTGGCGCCGGCCATCGTGGCCAACCTGATCACGGCATTGCGGGAGCTGAAGAAGACGTCGGCCACGACGGTGTTGCTGGTGGAGCAGAACTTCCGGGTGGCCGCTGAGTTGGGCGATTCGGTTGCGGTGATGGATGACGGACGGGTTGTGCATCGCGGAGCGATGGCCGAGCTGATCGAGGACTCGTCGTTGCAGCAACGGTTGTTGGGGTTGTCGTTGGGGGCGCATCAATGACGGCTGCCGTTCTTGGTCGAGCCTCGTTGCCCCTGGTTCGTGCCGAGTGTGGTGCCGGGAGTCCGTCCCGGGGGCCGGGTAACTTTCTTCTGCGGGGCCAGAAGAAAGTCACCAAAGAAGAGGCCCTGAACCGCACACCNACGCCGTGCAACAGCCGAACGGCTGCCGCCCACACGCGACCCGCTGCGCTCTCGCTGCTGTCCTTGTCACCAGCACCATCCATCGCACCACCTGCCCGCTTAACGCGCGGCTGCACGCCGGGCTCACCAGAAACGCCGAAGACAGCGTCGCTCGGGCGACGCGTTAGCGCGGCGGCTCGGCTCTGCTTCGTAGGTTGGGGTGAGCATCGCGAACCCCAACACGCCGTCAAACCCCTGTGGCGTCGCCCCAGCGACGCGGCAATTCCTGGTGAGCCCGGCGTGCAGCCGGCGTTAAGCGGCGTGAAGAGGCGATCAATGGCGCTCGTCACAGGGACAGCAGCGAGAGCGCAGCGGCTCGCGTCTGCCCGCAACGCCAGTGGATGTTTTCGCGCGACGCTCATGGCGTCGTCGCGATCGTGTGCGGTTCAGGGCCTCTTCTTTGGTGACTTTCTTCTGGCCCCGCAGAAGAAAGTTNGAAACTCGACCCACGACCGCTCGCGCTGCTCACCGCCATCATGCTGCTGGCGCTGCCCCTCACCGGCAGCCCCAGCACCTGGCTCAACCTGACCCTGGCCGGCATCGCCATGGGCCTGATCATCTTCGTCATCGCCTCCGGCCTGACGCTGGTCTTCGGCCTGATGGACGTCCTCAACTTCGGCCACGGCGTGTTCATCGCGCTGGGCGCCTTCATGGCCACGACCGTGCTGGCCGCGATGGCGCCCTGGGCATCAAGTCCCGACGTCCTCGCCAACCTCTCAGCCCTCGCCGCCGCCTGCCTCGCCGGCATGGCCATCGCCGCCGCCGTCGGCGTCGTGTTCGAGCGCGTCCTCGTCCGCCCCGTCTACGGCCAGCACCTCAAGCAGATCCTCATCACGATGGGCGGCATGATCATCGGCGAGGAGCTGATCAAGGCCAGCTGGGGCGCACAGCTCATCCCGCTGCCCATGCCCGAAACGCTGCGCGGCATCTTCCTGCTCGGCGACGTGGCCGTCGAGAAGTTCCGCGTGCTGGCCATGCTCGTCGGCCTGGCCGTCCTCATCACGCTGCTGGTCGTGCTGAACCGCACCAAGATCGGCCTGCTCATCCGCGCCGGCGTGCAGGACCGCGAGATGGTCGAGGCGCTGGGCTATCGGATCAAACGCCTGTTCGTCGGCGTGTTCGTCGCTGGCGCCGCACTCGCCGGCCTGGGTGGCGTGCTGTGGGGCCTGGTGCAGCAAGGCGTCACGCCGCAGATCGGCGCGCAGGTCAACCTGCTGCTCTTCATCGTCATCATCATCGGCGGCCTGGGCTCGACGGTGGGCTGCCTCGTCGGCGCGCTGCTGGTGGGCCTCGTCGCCAACTACGTCGGCTTCCTCGCGCCCAAGGCCGCGCTGTTCTCCAACATCGGGCTGATGGTCGCCATCCTGCTGTGGCGCCCGCAAGGCCTCTACCCGGTAGGAGCGAAGTGATGCTCCGCTCGCTGCTCTCCCATGACCTGCCGCGCAGCCGCATCCTCGCCGCGCTGCTGATCGCCTGCTTCGTCGGCCTGCTCGGGGCGCCCTTCCTCTTCCCCGGCACGCAGGCGCTCAACGTCGCGGCCAAGATCCTCGTCTTCATCCTGCTCGTCGCCAGCTACGACCTGCTGCTGGGCTACACCGGCATCGTCAGCTTCGCGCACACGATGTTCGTCGGCATCGGCGCCTACGGCATCGCCATCGCGTCGGCGCGACTCGGTTCGGACTGGACGTCGCTCGGCCTGGGCTTCCTCGCCGCCCTCGCCTTGAGCGCGGTGCTGGCACTGGCGATGGGCCTGGCCAGCCTGCGCGTGAAGGCCATCTTCTTCGCGATGATCACGCTGGCTGTCGCGTCGGCGTTCATGACGCTGGCCTCGCAGCTGAGCGACTTCACCGGCGGCGAGGACGGATTGAACTTCCAGCTGCCCGAGGTGCTGCGGCCGTCGACCGAGTTCATGGAAGAACCCGTCCTCGGCGTCATGCTCGACGGCCGGCTGCTGACCTACTACCTGCTGTTCGTCGCCGTGCTGGCGCTGATCGCGCTGCTGCTGCGCATCGTCAACTCGCCCTTCGGCCGGGTGCTGCAGGCCATCCGCGAGAACGAGTTCCGGGCCGAGGCGATTGGCTACCGCACGGTGGTCTATCGCACGGGCGCCAACGTCATCGCGGCGCTGCTGGCCTGCTGCGGCGGCGCGCTGCTGGCGCTGTGGCTGCGCTACACCGGCCCCGAGACGGCCATGTCGATGGAGATCATGCTTGACCTGCTGCTCATCGTCGTCATCGGCGGCATGGGCACGGTCTATGGCGCGGTCATCGGCAGCGTGCTGTTCATCGTTGCGCAGAACTACCTGCAGGCGCTGCTGAAGTGGGCGGGCAGCCTCGTCGAGGGCTTGCCGGTCGTCAGCACGCTGGTGTCGCCGGACCGCTGGCTGCTGTGGCTGGGCCTGCTGTTCGTGCTGGCCGTCTACCACTTCCCCGGTGGCATCGTCGGGCGGCTGCGGCTGGCGGCATGGGCGCGCGGGAGGACGAAAGCATGAGATCGCGCTACGTCAACTGCCTCGGCCGCGAGATGCACGTCACCGAGTGGGGCGACGCCAACGCGCCGACGGTCATCGCGTGGCACGGCCTGGCGCGCAGTGGCCGCGACTTCGACGACTTCGCTGCCGCGCTGAGCGCGCGCTGGCACATCGTCTGCCCCGACACGCCGGGCCGCGGCCTGTCGCAATGGGCCATCGACCCGGCGCGCGAGTACTGCCTGGCGTTCTACGTCGAACAAGCCGAAGACTTGCTGGACCAGCTGGGCCTGGACAAGGTGCACTGGGTCGGCACGTCCATGGGCGGCGCCATCGGCACGCTGGGCGCGGCCACGCGCCTGCGCGGCCGCATCCGCCGCCTGGTGTTGAACGACAACGGCCCGGAGCTTGCCGCCGCCGCGCTGGCGCGCATCCAGGCCTATGCCGGCCAGCCGCCCAGCTTCGCGACGGTGAGCGCGCTGGAGGCCTATTTCCGCGAGATCTACGCGAGCTTCGGCCACCTGAGCGACACGCAATGGCGGCACCTGACAGAGACCTCGCTGCGCCGCCTGCCCGACGGCCGCGTGACGCCGCATTACGACCCGGCGCTGGTGCAGCAGTTCGAGCACCACCCGGACGACTACGCGCTGTGGGCCGCCTGGGACGAGCTCGACCTGCCCGTGCTGTGCCTGCGCGGCGAGGACTCGACGTTGCTGACGGCCCAGACCGCGCAGGCGATGCGCGAGCGCGGCCCGCGCGCGGCGGTCGCGGTCATCCCCGGCTGCGGCCATGCGCCGGCGCTGAACACGCCCGAGCAGATCGGGCTGATCGAGCGCTTTCTTTCCGCGGACGGAGCGACCCCGTGAATGCCCGTAAGCCCACGCCCGCGATACCGGCCTAGAGTCCGGCAGCCAACCCGGTGAGTCCATGAGCGAATACATCCTCGAGACCCAGGACCTGACCAAGGAGTTCAAGGGCTTCACGGCCGTGGACGCCGTCAACCTGCGCGTGCAGCGTGGCCACATCCACGCGCTGCTGGGCCCCAACGGCGCGGGCAAGACGACCTGCTTCAACCTGCTGACGAAGTTCCTGACGCCGACGCGTGGGCGCATCGTGTTCGCGGGCCATGACATCACGGGCGAGACCTCGGCGCAGATCGCGCGCCGCGGGGTCATCCGGTCGTTCCAGATCTCCGCGGTGTTCCCACACCTGACGGTGCTGGAGAACGTGCGCATCGGGCTGCAGCGCTTCACGGGCACGAGCTTCCATTTCTGGAAGGGGCTCACCGGCTTGAAGACGTTGGACGCGAAGGTGTTGTCGCTGCTGGAGCTGGTTGACTTGCGCGATATGGCTTCGCTGAAGGCAGCCGATTTGCCCTATGGCCGCAAGCGTGCGTTGGAGATTGCCACCACGATGGCCATGGAGCCGCAGCTGATGCTGCTGGACGAGCCGACGCAGGGCATGGGCCACGAGGACGTGGACAAGGTGACGGCCTTGATCAAGCGGGTGGCCGAGGGGCGCACGGTGCTGATGGTGGAGCACAACATGAAGGTGGTCGCCAGCATCGCGGACCGGATCACGGTGTTGGCGCGTGGAGCTGTGTTGGCGGAGGGGGACTACGCGACCGTGTCTAAGCATCCGGCGGTGTTGGAGGCTTACATGGGGACTGAGGCAACCGAGTTGGTGGGGGCGCATTGATGATGGCTGGTCGCTCGGTACTGCTGGGTGGTGGCCAGTGTGGTGCCGGGAGTCCCGCCCGGCGGCGGGG
>NZ_LMFP01000007.1:29963-94929 GCF_001426885.1 Pelomonas sp. Root1444
GTGCACGAGCTGCGCCGTGCGACAGCCGAACGGCGAATGGGCAGACGCGACCCGCTGCGCTCTCGCTGCTGTCCTTGTCACCAGCACCATTCATCGCCGCAGCGGGCCGCCTAACGCGCGGCTGCACGCCGTGCTCACGAGAAAACGAAATGCAGCGTCGCTCGGGCGACGCGATCGCTGCCAGCACCTCCGTAGCGTCGCCCCGGCGACGCGGTATTCCTGGTGAGCCCGGCGTGCAGCCGGCGTTAGGCGGCGTGAAGGGGCGCGCCATGGCACTCGTCACAAGGACAGCGGCGAGAGCGCAGCGGTTCGCGTCTGCCCGAAACCGCGCAGAGAGTTTTCGCGCGCCGCTCTTCGCGGCGCCGCGGTCGTGTGCGGTTCAGGGCCTCTTCTTTGGTGACTTTCTTCTGGCCCCGCAGAAGAAAGTTACCNGGCCGCCGGGACGGACTCCCGGCAATGCACCGAGCAAACGCACGCTTCACCGAGCAAGCTGACAAAGCATGGCCACCCCCGCACTGGAAATCCAGAACCTCCACGCCTGGTACGGCGAAAGCCACATCCTCCACGGCATCAACCTGTCCGTGCAGCCCGGCCAGGTCATCACCCTGCTCGGCCGCAACGGCGCCGGCCGCACCACCACGCTGCGCGCCATCCTCGGCCTCACCGGCGCGCGCAAAGGCAGCATCAAGATCCACGGCGAAGAGGCCATCCACCTCGCCACCCACCGCATCGCCCAACTCGGCATCGGCTACTGCCCCGAGGAGCGCGGCATCTTCGCCAGCCTCACCGCGGAAGAGAACCTACGCCTCCCACCGTCGCTGAAAGCCAAGCGCGGCAAGGCCATGAGCGAAGCCGAGATCTACGCCATGTTCCCCAACCTCGCCGAGCGCCGCCAAAGCCCCGGCACGCGCCTGTCCGGTGGCGAGCAGCAGATGCTCGCCGTCGCGCGCATCCTGCGCACCGGCGCCGACATCCTGCTGCTCGACGAGATCTCCGAAGGCCTCGCCCCCGTCATCGTCCAGGCCCTCGCGCGCATGATCCGCACGCTCAAGAGCCAGGGCTTCACCATCGTCATGGTGGAGCAGAACTTCCGCTTCGCCGCGCCGCTGGCCGACCACTTCATCGTCATCGAGCACGGCGAAGTCGTGCTCTCCTTCCCTGCCGCCGAGCTGCCCGCCAAACAGGCGCAGCTCGACGAGCTGCTCAGTGTTTGAACCCACAAAGACTCACACCCAGGAGACATCCGTGAAGAAGACCCTCATCGCTACTGCCATCGCCACCTGCGGCCTCGCCGCCCACGCCCAGGTCTCGGGTGACGTCATCAAGATCGGCTTCCTGACCGACATGTCCAGCGTCTATGCCGACATCGACGGCGCCGGCGGCGTGGAGGCCATCAAGATGGCCATCGCGGACCTGAAGGGCGTGGCCGCCGGCAAGAAGGTCGAGTTCATCTTTGCCGACCACCAGAACAAGGCCGACGTCGCCTCTGCCAAGGCGCGCGAGTGGATGGACACGCAGGGACTGGACCTGCTGATCGGCGGCACCAACTCCGGCGCCAACCTGGCCATGGCCACCGTCGCGGCCGAGAAGAAGAAGCCCTTCATCTCCATCGGCGCCGGCAGCTCGGCGCTGACCAACGCCAACTGCACGCCCTACACCATCCACTACGCGTACGACACCGTGGCACTGGCCAACGGCACCGGCGGCGCGGTGACCAAGGCGGGCGGCAAGAACTGGTACTTCCTGACCGCCGACTACGCCTTCGGCGCCGCGCTGCAGGCCGACACCACGGCCGTCGTGCAGAAGAACGGCGGCACCGTGAAGGGCAGCGTCAAGCACCCGCTGAACGCCAGCGACTTCTCCAGCTTCCTGCTGCAGGCGCAGGGCTCCGGCGCGCAGATCCTGGGCCTGGCCAATGCGGGCGGCGACACCATCAACGCCATCAAGGCCGCCAACGAGTTCGGCGTCACCAAGGGCATGAAGCTGGCCGGCCTGCTGATGTTCATCAACGACGTGCACTCGCTGGGCCTGAAGACCACCGAGGGCATGTACCTGACCGACTCCTGGTACTGGAACCAGACCCCCGAGGCGCGCGCCTGGAGCCGCCGCTTCTTCGACAAGATGAAGCGCATGCCCTCGTCGCTGCAGGCGGCGGACTACTCGGCCGTGACCCACTACCTGAAGGCCGTGGACGCGATCAAGACCGACGACACGGACAAGGTCATCGCCAAGATGAAGGCCACGCCCATCAACGATTTCTACACCAAGGGCACCATCCGCAAGGAAGACGGCCGCGGCATCCACGACATGTTCCTGATGCAGGTGAAGTCGGTGAAGGAATCGACGGAGCCGTGGGACTACTACAAGGTCGTGACCCGCATCCCCGGCGACGAGGCATTTACCAAGCTGGCTGACAGCAAGTGCCCGCTCGTTAAAAAGTGATCTGCTGAGCACGGCGCGATGACCGAGATCTTTGGTATCCCATTGCCGGCCCTCCTGGGCCAGCTGCTGCTCGGCCTGGTGAACGGCTCGTTCTACGCGATGCTGTCGCTGGGCCTGGCGGTCATCTTCGGCATGCTCAACATCATCAATTTCGCCCACGGGGCGCTGTACATGATGGGGGCCTTCTTCGCCTGGATGGGGCTGGAATACCTGGGGCTGAACTACTGGGTCATGCTCGGTCTCGCGCCATTCGTCGTGGGCCTCATCGGCATCGTCATCGAACGCACGATGCTGCAGTGGCTCTACAAGCTGGACCACCTCTACGGCCTGCTGCTGACCTTCGGCATCACCCTCGTCATCGAGGGCGTGTTCCGCTCGGTCTACGGCGTGTCCGGCCAGCCGTACCAGGTGCCTGACGCGCTGCAGGGGGCCACCAACCTTGGCTTCATGGTCCTGCCCAACTACCGGGCCTGGGTCGTGGTCGCGTCGCTGATCGTCTGCTTCGCCGTTTGGGCGCTGATCGAGAAGACGTCGCTGGGCGCCAAGCTGCGCGCCGGCACCGAGAACCCCAAGCTCGTGCAGGCCTTCGGCATCAACGTCCCCGCCATGGTGACGCTGACCTATGCCGGCGGCGTGGCGCTGGCCGCGTTTGCCGGCGTGCTGGCCGCGCCCATCCTGCAGGTGTCGGCGCTGATGGGGTCCAACCTCATCATCGTGGTGTTCGCCGTCGTCGTCATCGGCGGCATGGGCTCCATCCTCGGCTCCATCCTGACGGGGCTGGGGTTGGGCATCGTCGAGGGGCTGACCAAGGTGTTCTATCCCGAAGCGTCCAACACGGTCGTCTTCGTCGTCATGGCCATCGTGCTGCTTGTCCGTCCGGCGGGCTTGTTCGGAAAAGAGAAATGAACAAGAAGCTCCTCGGCTACGCCGCGCTCTTCATCGGCATCGGCCTGCTGCCCCTGCTGGGCGCCTACCCCGTCTTCGTCATGAAGGTGCTGTGCTTCGCGCTGTTCGCCTGCGCCTTCAACCTGCTGGTGGGCTTCACCGGCTTGCTGTCATTCGGCCACGCGGCTTTCCTCGGCACGGCCGCCTACGTGACCGGCCATGCGCTCAAGGTCTGGGGGCTGCCGACGCCGGTCGGCCTCGTCGTCGGCATGCTGGGCGCGGCCGGCGTGGGCCTGCTGTTCGGCCTGCTGGCCATCCGCCGCTCGGGCATCTACTTCTCGATGATCACGCTGGCGCTGGCGCAGATGCTGTACTTCTTCTTCCTGCAGGCGCCGTTCACCGGCGGTGAAGACGGCCTGCAGTCCGTGCCGCGGGGCCATTTCCTGGGGCTGGACCTCACGAGCGACCTGACGCTGTTCTACGTCGTCCTGGCCATCTTCATCGCGGCCTTCTGGCTGATCTACCGCATCGTCCACTCACCGTTCGGCCAGGTGCTCACAAGCATCCGCGAGAACGAGGCGCGCGCCACCTCGCTGGGCTACGACACCGCCCACTTCAAGCTGCTGGCCTTCGTGCTGTCCGCCGGCCTGGCGGGCCTGGCCGGCGCCACCAAGACGCTGGTGTTGGGCTTCGCCACGCTGACCGACGCGATTTGGACGACGTCCGGCCTGGTCATCCTGATGACGCTGGTGGGCGGCATGGGCACGCTGGTCGGCCCCATGGTCGGCGCCCTGGTCATCATCGCGCTGGAGAACAAGATCGGCGACTTCGGCAACTGGCTGGGCGAGCTGACCGGCGTGGCCTGGTTCAACAGCCTGGGCGAATCGGTCAGCCTCGTCACCGGGCTGATCTTCATCGTCTGCGTGCTGGCCTTCAGGCGCGGGCTGGTGGGCGAGGCGATGGCGTTGCTGGAGAAGCGGCGGGCTTCTTCCTGAAGACCAGCACATTGCCCGCCATCACCAGTACCAAGCCCGCGAGCGCGGGCGCCGTCCACACATAGCCCTCCACCCAGGCCGACACGTTCAGCGCGACGACCGGGAACAGCACCGTGCTGTAGGCCGCCCGCTCCGGCCCCAGCCGGCCGACCAGCGTCAGGTAGGCCGTGAAGCCGACGACCGAACCGGGGATGGCCAGGTACAGCAGGGCGCCGACGTAGCGCGCGCTCACGTCGAACGCAAAAGGCACGCCGGCCAGCAACGCGTAGCCGAGCAGGATGGCCGTGCCCACGGCCATGCCCCAGGCGTTGGTCTGCACCGGCTTCAGGCCCTCCTTCTGCAGCGCGGCCGACAGCAGGTTGCCGGTGGAAAAGCACAGCGTGCCGCCCAGCGCCCAGGCCAGGCCGGCCGCCGTCGCATGCCCGCCGCTGATCTCGGGCCAGAACAGCAGCACCAAGCCCGCCAGCCCCAGCGCGCCACCCGCCAGCACCTGTGGCGCGATCGCACGGCCATGGATGACCCGTGCCAGCAGCGCATTCCACAGCGCCGCGCTGGAGAACACGACGGCCACCAGGCCGCTGGCCACCGTCTGGCTGGCGTTCAGGAAGCAGACGAAGTTCAGGCAGAACAGGCACAGCCCCTGCGCCAGCACCCAGCCCAGCGCCTTGCCGCGCGGCACGACCAGCTGGCGCCGCCAGACGAGCCACGCGAACAGCAGCAGCGCCGCCAGCCCGAAGCGGTAGGCGATGGACAGCGCGATGGGCACCGGCCCCAGCTGCCACTTCAGCGCGATCCACGTCGTGCCCCAGATGAGCACGACCAGCAGGTACAGGAAAGCATTCATGGCGCCATCGTGGCGCGCGGCCCGGCCGAGTGATTGCACATTCCTGCGCATCGTCGACCCCGTCACGGCGCACGCCCGGCCGGCGGCCGTAGCATGGCCGCATGGCCCACCTCACCGCCGGCGCGACCGCTGACCAGCCCGTCTTCGACGTGCTGGGCCGCTCCAACGCGCGCCGCGAGCGCGAGCTGGCGCTGGCCGACGGCCTGCGCCTGGTGCAGTGGCGCAACCACGGCGGCCGCATGGACTACCAGCGGCCGGGCCACCACACGCTGTCGGTCTACCTGCAGGGCGGGCACGACACCCACCTGATCGAGACGCCAGGCGAGACCGGCCGCCCCGGCTGCCACTGCATCCTGCCGGCCGAGCACGAGTCGCGCTGGAACGTCGCCGGGCCGCTGCGCTTCGTGCACCTCTACCTCTCCGCCGACGCCTGGGCCGATCGCGTCGTGCGCCTGCTGGATGCCGAGCCACGCGCGATCACGCTGGAGCAGCGCATCTTCGGCGCGGACGCCACGCTGGCGGCCTGGGCCGAGGGCGTCGCGGCGCGCGACTGGCTGGACCCGGCCGAGCGGCTGCGCATCGACGCGCTGAGCCAGGCGGCGCTGGACCACCTGCTGCTGCAGGCGGCCCGCCCCCGGCAGCGCCAGCGGGCCGAGCGGGCGGCGGGCGGGCTTTCGAGTTCGGCGCGGCGCCGCGTGCTGGCCTTCGTCGACGCTCACCTCGACGGCGCCGAGCTCAGCCTGCCGCGGCTGGCCGCCGAGGCGCACCTGTCCGAGTTCCATTTCGCGCGCATGTTTCGCGTCTCCATGGGCTGCACGGTGCACGACTGGGTGGCCGCTCGGCGCCTGGACCGCGCCCGTGCGCTGCTGCGCCAGACCGTGCTGCCGCTCGCCGACATCGCCGCCGCCTGCGGCTACGCCGGCGCCAGCCACCTGAGCCGGCACGTCAAGGCCGGCACCGGCGCCACGCCGGGCCAGCTGCGCCGCGCGCTTGCGGCCGGCTGACGGCCGCAAAACGTCGGCTGCTGCCAACACGCCGTCAGCATTCACTGGTGAGTTAGGGGGCACGCCGAGCGGCCATGTGGCCCACCATTGGCGGCATGTTCAGTTCCGCCCGCAACCGCTTCACCGCCACGCTGCTCGTGTCGGTGCTGGGCTTCGTCATGACGCTGTGCGAGCCGGTCGGCAGCCTGCTCGACGAGCCGCTGGTCATGCAGGTGCCGCAGCGCTGAGCTGGGGAATTTCACCCCCCGACCGCGCCGACATCCCTCCCTACACTCGCCCCGCAGCGAGGGAGAGATCGAATGGCATCCAGGATCGTGCAGGCCGCCGTGGCGGCCGTTTTCGTGGCCGGCGCGGCCGTGTCGGGTTATTTCGCCTGGCAGCATTTCAAGTCGCCCGGCCTGCTCAGCAGCAGCGAGATCGGCGCCGAGGAAGCGGCCTTCGCCTTCAGCGAGTGCAAGGCGCGGCTGCTGGACGGCTCGCCGGCCATCGCCGTCATGTTCACGCAGGCGCTGGACCGCAAGCAGGACTTCGGCACGCTGCTGACCGCCGCCGAAGGCATGCCGGGCCGGAAGGCCGACCCCGACGACCCGTCCTCCAAGGCCACGCCGGCCGATCCGGCGAGCTTCAAGCCGCTGGCCGCCCGCTGGGTGCTGGGCGACAACCCGCGCGTGCTCTACCTGCCCTACGTCACGCCGGACCGCGCCTACCGCATCACGATGAACGCGGGCCTGGCCTCGCACTCCGGCAACAAGCTGGCCACCGCGCAGACCTGCGAGGCCGCCAGCGAGGCCATGCCGGCGAGCTTCTACTTCGCCAGCAAGGGCCTGGTGCTGCCGGCCGGCCAGAACGGCGGGCTGCCCGTCGTCAGCATCAACACGCCCGAGGTGGACGTGCAGTTCCTGCGCGTGAAGCCGGCGTCGCTGCCGGCCTTCCTGGAGCAGGTGGGCGGCCGGCGCGAGCGCGGGCATTCCGGCGGTGAAACCGAAGACGGCGACTACTACTACGACGGCTACGGCGACAACCAGCGCCGCTTGAAGGGCACCGTCGGCGGCTGGGCGCTGGACGAGCTGCGCGCGATGACCGACAGCGTCTACATCACTCGCTTCAAGACCGACGAGCGTGCCAACCGCCGCAACGTCAGCTTCCTGCCGGTCGAGAAGATCAAGGAGCTGCAGGAGCCCGGCATCTACATCGCCGTGATGAGCCAGCCCGGCCGCTTCGGCTGGGACTACCAGGTCACGCACTACTACGTCACCGACATCGGCCTGCACCTGCGCCGCCATGCCGCGCAGCTGGACGTGTTCACCACGTCGCTGAAGAGCGGCAAGGCGCAGGGCGGCATCGAGCTGAGCCTCGTCGACGAAACCGGCAAGGCGCTGGCCCAGGCGCAGACCGACGGGGACGGTCACGCCGTGTTCACCGGCACCAATGCCAAGACCTTCGACAAGGCGCGCGCCGTCATGGCGCGCAAGGGCAACGAGATGTCCGTGCTGTCACTGCGCGACGCGGCGCTGGACCTCAGTGAGTTCGACGCCACCGGCCACCCGTCGCGGTCCAACAAGCTGTTCGTCTACGCCGGCCGCGACCTGTACCGGCCGGGCGAGACGTTCAATGTGTCCGTGCTGTCCCGCGACGCCGACGGCCGCGTGCCCGCCAAGCTCATCCCGCTGACGCTGACGGTCAAGAAGCCCGACGGCAACAAGCTCGTCGAAACGCTGGTGCAACCCGCCAAGGCCGGCCAGGGCTATTTCCAGCAGACCATCACGCTGCCCGCCGACGCACCCACTGGCGGCTGGACGCTGCAGGCCCGGGTCGACCCCGCCGCCAAGCAGCCCGATGCGCAATGGGCCTTCAAGGTCGAGGAGTTCCTGCCCGAGCGCATGAAGCTCACGCTGAGCGCGCCCGACGCGGCGCTGGTGGGCGAGGTCAACCTGCCCGTGCAGGTGCAGGGCGACTACCTCTACGGCGCGCCCGCCGCCGGCAACCGGCTGCAGGCCACCGTGTCCACCGAGCGCCTGGTCAACCCGCTGGCGAGCAAGCTGCCGGGCTTCCTGTTCGGCGACTTCGCGGACGACAAGGCGCGCTCGCGCACCGACGTGCCCGAGCAGGAGCTGGACGCCGAAGGCAAGGCCGAGGTCACGTTGACGGCCAACCTGTCGGAGCGCAGCTCGCCGATGCGCGTGCGCGGCGCGTTCAGCCTGCTGGAGAGCGGCGGCCGGCCGGTGGTGCGCAGCATCGAGCGCACCTGGTGGCCGGCGCCCGAGCTGGTGGCCGTGCGCCCGCTGTTCGACCGCAACGTCGCGCCCGAGGGCGGGCTGGCCGGCTTCGAGGTCGTGCGCGTGGACGCGACCGGTGCCTTCAAGGGTGCCCGCGACCTGAAGCTCACGCTCACCTACGAGGAGCGCCAGTGGTACTGGCGTTATGACGACGGCCGCGGCTGGCACTCCGGCTTCAACACGACCGACGAGCTGGTCGAGGCGCGCAGCCTCAACCTGGCCGCCAAGACCACCGTCAACCTGCCGGTGAAGTGGGGCCGCTACCGCCTGGAGATCGAAGACCCGGCCACGCAGCAGACGCTGCGCTACGGCTTCTACGCCGGCTATGGCGCGCAGGACGCCGACGACATCGGCAACCGCCCCGACCGCGTGCAGCTGCAGCTCAAGGGCTCGCCGTTCAAGCCGGGCGACACCGCCAAGCTGACCATCAAGCCGCCGCACGACGGCGAGGCCGTCGTCACCGTGGAGGGCGACAAGGTGCTGTGGAGCAAGCGCGTGGGCGTGAAGGCCTCGGGCACCGAGCTGGACATTCCCGTCGATGCGAGTTGGGCGCGCAACGACCTCTACGTGACGGTCGCCGCCTTCCGCCCCGGCAGCCAGGGCGACCGCGTGACGCCGGCGCGCGCGCTGGGCCTGGTGCACCTGCCGCTGAACCGCGAGGACCGCAAGCTGAAAGTGGCGCTGGAGGCGCCGGCCAAGACCGTGCCGTCCACGGCCCTGCCCATCAAGGTCAAGGTGCCGCAGCTCGCGGGCAAGCAGGCCATCGTCACGGTGAGCGCCGTGGACGTGGGCATCCTGAACATCACCAACTTCAAGACGCCCGACCCGGCCGACTTCTTCTTTGGCAAGCACCGCTACGGCGCCGACATCCTGGACCTCTACGGCCGCCTCATCGAGAAGATGGACGGCAACGTCGCCCAGCAGCGCTTCGGCGGCGACGCCGGCAAGCGGGACACCCAAAGCATGCCGCGCAAGGTGCTGCTGGTGGACCTGTTCAGCGGACCGGTGGCGCTGGACGCCAAGGGCGAGGCCAGCATCAGCGTGAAGCTGCCGGACTTCAACGGCACGCTGCGGCTGATGGCCGTGGTGAGCAGCGCCGACAGCTACGGCTCGACGCAGACGGACACCGTCGTCGCCGCGCCGCTGGTGGCCGAGCTGAACATGCCGCGCTTCATCGCGCCGGGCGACAAGGCCACGATTGCGCTGGACGTGACCAACCTCAGCGGCGCGCCGCAGAACGTGCGCGTGGCCCTGACGGCCACCGGTCCCGTGCGGATCACCGGCGACGCGGCATCGGTGAAGCTGGCTGACAAGCAACGCCAGATCCTGCGCTTCCAGGCCGAGGCGCTGGACGCCAACGGCCTGGCGCCGATCAAGCTGACCGTCAGCGCCGGCCCGCTGAGCCTCGTGCGCGAGGCGGCGCTGCAGGTGCAGCCGGTGACCCCGCTGGTGCGCGAGAGCCGCCGCATCCGCCTGGAGCCCGGTGCCACGCAGCCCGTGGACAAGGCGCTGCTGGACGCCTACTGGGCCGGCTCCGCGGCGCTCTCCTTGAGCGTCAGCAACACGCCGCCCATCGACATCCGCGAGCAGGTGCGCGGCCTGCTGATGTACCCCTACGGCTGCCTGGAGCAGACGACGTCCAGCGCCTACCCGCTGGTCTTCATCGACGACGAGGCCGCAAAGCGCTGGGGCATGACCCCCGTGCCCCGCGAGGAACGCGCCAAGCGGCTGGAAGGCGCCTTCGCCCGCCTGGCCGGCATGCAGCAGGCGCGCGGCGGCTACGGCCTGTGGGCGGCCAGCAACCCCTACGAGGGCTGGCTGACGGCCTATGTCACCGGCTTCCTGCAGGACGCGCGCGACGCCGGCTTTGCGGTGCCGGAAGGCCAGCTGAAGAAGTCGCTGGAGAACCTCACCGAGCAGTTCCAGCGCAGCCCCGGCCAGCAGATGACGCCGCCCAAGGAGCCGCGCCGCAACGACAGGGGCCAGCTCGCCGACTACCGCGACGCCGAGGCGATGCGCATGGCGCACCAGCGCTTTGCCGAGGCCGCCCACATGGGCTACATCCTCGGCCGCGAGCAGAAGGCGCCGTTGGCCACACTGCGCACGCTGCACGACCAGCACCGCGCCAGCGCCTTGTCGCCGCTGCCGCTGGTGCACCTGTCGCTGGCGCTGAAGGCCATGGGCGACGAAGCCCGCGCCAAGGTCGCCCTGGACGATGCGATGCAGCGCGGCTACGGCTACCAGCCCGACGATGGTTATTGGGGCCAATGGCTGGGCGACTACGGCTCACGCATCCGCGACCGCGCGCTGGCCTATGCGCTGCTGCTGCGCCACAAGGTGCAGCATGACAAGCGCGAGAACCTGCTGTTCGACCTGGCCGACGACTTCCAGAAGCGCAACTACTACTCCACGCAGGAACGCCTGGCGCTGTTCCTCGCCGTGCAGGCCGCGACCAGCGGCGCCAGCAAGGACGACGGCTGGAAGACTACGCTGACCGCCGGCGCCAAGAGCGGCGCCTGGACCGGCAGCGGCACCGGCCAGCAGAGCTTCGACCTGGCCCAGCTGAAAGCGGGCGTCGCGCTAAAGAACGAGGGCACCGCGCCGCTGTACGTCGACGTCACCGCGCAGGGCTACCCCGTCAAGCCGCTGGCCCCGAGCAGCGACCGCATCTCGGTGGAACGCGCGATGTTCACGACCGACGGCAAGCCCGTGACGGCGCGACAGTTCACGACGGGCGAGATGTTCATCGTCCGCCTGCGCGTGAAGGCCGCGCAGCAGATCAAGGACGGCCTGGTGGTGGACCGCATCCCGGCGGGCTTCGAGATTGAGAACCTGAATCTGAGCCAGGGCCCGCAGGCCGGCGAGTTCACGGTGGAGGGGGTCAATGTGGCGCAGGCGAATGCCAACGAGCGCATCGTCCACACCGAGTACCGCGACGACCGGTTTGTGGCGGCGGCGCGGCTGGGTGGGCAGTTGGACTTGTTCTACCTGGTGCGGGTGGTAACGCCGGGCAGGTACGTGGTGCCGGCGACGTTTGCGGAGGATATGTATCGGGCGGAGATTCGGGGGGTCGGGAAGGCGGAAGGGGAGATCACGGTGGCGGACAGGCGATGAGCGATAGCGATCAAGCCCCTCGCGGGCCTGCGTCCGCTCAGCTGCCGCAGGCCGACGCCATCCTGCCGCGCATCCTCACGATCGGAACTCAGCGCGTGATCGTGGATGCGGAGCTGGCTGCGCTTTATGAGGTGCCGACCAAGCGACTGAACGAGGCGGTCAAGCGCAACCTTGGGCGGTTCCCGCAGGACTTCATGTTCACGCTGAGCGCCGAGGAGTTCGCCCTCTTGAGGTCGCAATCTGCGACCTCAAGCGCCAGCCCTGGCCATGGCGGGCGGCGCCATGCACCTCGCGTCTTCACGGAGCACGGCGCCTTGATGGCAGCCACGCTGCTCAACAGCCCCGCGCCGTCGAGGTGTCGATCTACGTGGTGCGGGCTTTTGTGCGGGTGCGCGAGCTGGCGGCAACCCACGCCGACCTGGCCCAGCGTCTGGCCGAACTGGAGGACAAGACCGAGGCGCTGGCCATGAGCCACGACACATTCAGTCGCAACACGCGTGCCCAGCTCAAGCAGGTGTTCGATGCGCTGCGAGAGCTGGTGACGCCGCCCGATCCACCGAAGCGGCCCATCGGATTTGTGACGCATCAGGATCCGGAGAAGAAAGGCCAGAAGTAGCCATGCAGCGCAATGGTGCGAATTGCAAGCTTGGCTCAGGGCGCCGTCTTCGAGCTTCAAGCGAGGGGTTTAGATTTGAGACCTGGCCCCGATCCACGCGCCATCGTCAATGCGCGGGAGGCGTTGGCGCGGTGCCCCGCAATACTTGAGAACCAACCCAGAATTTCGCGAATTTCGAATATCCACAGCCAGCCCCTAGGGAGACATAAATTGCCAGAGAAGAAGAACCTTTCGACAGATGGATCCGCTCAGGCCGGAGGGAAGACTGCGGCACCCACCACTCCACCGCTCCCCATTAGGCTAGAGGAGATCCGCTTTTCTGATATTCCGTTCCGCAGACTTGGGGGATTGACGCTGCCAATCGCCCAGCGGCTAACGCTGATTGCCGGCAGGAACGGCATTGGAAAGTCAACTGTACTAGCGTTGATATCCAATGCTTCTGGACTGTCTCGGAAGGGGAAGAGTCGCAATTCATACTTTGAAAAGCTCCCGCAAGCAAATCTCCATGAGATCATTCAACTCTCTGGTGACCGCGACTTCGTTGAAGATGAGGCCAAGAAGCCGAGCATATTTCTGAAATATCGAGCAGGAAACGACTTCTTCGAGAAGAAGTGCAACGTCACCAAGAGATCCCCGGCCGGTTTCCGCATTGTGCCCCGCAATGAACCCAAAGGGCAAAAGATCGTCGGCCCATACAAAATACTCGCAGACGGCAAGGTCCCCGTTCCAACAATATACTTGGGCATGATTCGAATGCTTCCTATAGGAGAAGCCGAGGAAACGCTAAAAAATGCAAAGTCGACCCCACATCCGGAGGACGCAAAATTTCTCGATGAATTCACCAGAAAGATTATTCACACCGGAGCGCATCACGATTCACCGGAGATTACTGCGCAATGGGTTGCGGATACGAAGAAGATGTCGCTTCACCCGCCATACGGCGGGTACGACAGTACAGGCGTTTCCTTGGGCCAAGATTCACTCAGCGCAATTGCTACTGCGCTCGTTTCATTCCAGAAGCTGAAGCGCGAATTGCCAAATTATCCAGGAGGAATTCTCGTTATCGATGAAATCGATGCAGGCTTCCATCCGCAGGCGCAAGTTAAGCTACTCCAGGAATTGAAGACGCAGGCAAACAGACTGTCACTTCAAATAATCGCTACAACGCATTCGCTGACAATGCTTGCCGAAGCGCACGCTGAAATACATGAGGTGCCGGACCCGAAAAATAGACGAGATGCAATTGTTTATCTTCAAGGGGGCTTGCCGGTTGAACTGCTTGATGTTTCCGACTATCAGGCGATTCATGACGACATGTACCTTAACCTGAGGAAACCACCGGAGCAACCGGTGGTGAAGGTATATGTCGAGGATGATGAGGCGGCACTATTTCTTGGTGCAATCCTTACTCCGGCCAGACTTAGGGCGATTGCGAGCAGGACCCAGAGACGAATCAAGATAATATCTGCGCGCGTCGGGTGCGCAAATCTCGTGGGCTTACTCAGGGCGGACGAATACTTTAAGAGTGTACTGATCGTCTTGGACGCCGACACAACCAGTGTCAAAACGGGCGGCGCGACCAACGTCCTGCGTCTTCCAATTGATCCTCGCGTCACTGTAAAGCAGTCACCTGAGTCTATAATCGAGTCGATGTGTAAGGCCTTGGTTTCTGATTTGGCAACCTATCCAGAAACTCGAAAAATGCTTAGGAAGGCGGGGCATAGTACCGATCACATCCAAAACTCTATTTTGGCGCTGCAGTCAAATGAAACTGAGGCCGAGGTCGAGGTGTCGGCTGACAGGGACTTCGCCAAGAAGTGGTTTACGCGGCGACTTGAGTCTATCGGTACACTGAAAATAATAGAGGGCTGGGTAGCCGATAACGCAGCCGGAGTGGAGCAGTTTCTCTCCGACTTCGAGCGGGCGGTAGTGGATGTTGCTGGCCCCAGCAGTGCAAAGAAGGCAAAGCCAGCTAAAGTGATAAAAAGCTCTTAAAGTCTGACTCGATGTACTCCAATAAGCTATACACGCCACTCCGCTATCCCGGAGGGAAAGCCAAGTTCGCGCCATTCATTGCGGAGGTAATGAAGCGGAATGACTTGTGTGGCGGACATTACCTTGAGCCTTACGCTGGAGGTGCGGGGGTTGCACTCGAATTGCTGTTCCATAAACATGCGAGTCACGTCCACATAAACGACGCCGATCCGGCGGTGTACGCATTTTGGATAGCAGCCACCAAATTTCCGGAGGAGTTGCAGCGATTGCTCCACGACACGCCCGTGACTATGGAGCAATGGTTCTACTGGCGCTCCGTACTGCGAGGCGAAGTAGAGGTTGGGATGGTGGAACAAGGCTTCGCCACCCTATTTATGAACCGCACGAATAGATCTGGAATTCTGAAAGGCGGGGTGATTGGCGGTCAAGCGCAAGAAGGCGTCTACAAAATGGACGCACGCTTGAAAAAGGAAGTGCTTGGCGCTCGCCTACGGAGGATTGCTGAGCATTCCGCTGGCATCAGCGTCTACACAGAGGACGCAAGGTCGCTGCTGGCTCGTGTGCCTAGCTTTCTTCCCCGAAGGTCACTCGTTTACCTTGATCCACCCTACTACGTGAAAGGCAAGGGGCTCTACAGAAACTTCTACGCGCACGACGATCACTTGCGAATTTCCAAGCTGCTGCAGTCTCCTCGGTTCAGTAGACCTTGGGTGGTGTCATATGACAATGCCGCAGAAATTTGCCAAATGTATGAACTGAGCCGAGGGCTAACCTACGGGCTCAACTACACGGCGCAGAAGCGGTACGTCGGCGATGAAGTCATGTTCTTCTCTCACAAGCTGGCGATTCCCGAGGAGCAGTTGCCGTCGACTCTCATCGCCGCTTGACGCACACGCCGTTCGGGGTCACGGTTCGGGGTCAGTTCCAAAATCTAAACGCTTTGCTGAACTTCTGGAGCTCAACCTTGGCTTGCGCTGCCTGTGTTCGGTCGCCGCATGCGGCGTCTCCCCGAGCAACTCCGCCAGCGAAACCAGCATCGTGCGACACCACGGCCATCAACGGTGGCAGGGTGGTTAGCGCCGAAATGCCCGCGCGGCGCCATCACCCCCACGGGTTCAACACCGGCACCTTCGCCCGCTCAAACTCCGACACATCCCGCGTCACCACCGTCAGCCCATGGTGAGCCGCCGTCGCCGCGATGATCAAGTCCGGTTGCGAAAAGGTATGCCCGCCCTTGCGCCCCTCCTCCGCCAGCAGCCGCCAGACGAGCATCACGTCTTCTGACACCGGCAGCACGCGCTGCTCGAACATGGGCCGGACCTTGTTCGTGAGCCAGGCACCCAGTTCCGCGCGCCGGGCGGCGTCGGTGACGCGCTCGATGCCGAAGCGGATTTCGGCCAACGTGACGGTGCTGACGTAGAGCGCCTCCAGCGGCTGCTCCGCCACGAAGGCGAGCACGCGGGGTTCGACCTAAACCCTCGTGACCCCCTTGTGTTTACGTACTTAAATGCGTACGCTTCGAACAAAGAGCCGCCCATGACCACCCTCACCGCCAGCGACGCCCGCGCCAACCTCTACCGCCTGATCGACGAGGCCGCCGAGTCCCACCAGCCCATCACGATTTCCGGCAAGCGCAATGACGCCGTGCTCCTGTCCGCCGAGGACTGGAAGGCCATTCAAGAAACGCTGCACCTCTTGGCCGTGCCGGGCATGCGCGAGTCCATCAAGGAGGGCATGGCCGAACCCCTGGATGACTGCGCCACGGAGCCCGGCTGGTGAGCTGGCGGCTCGTCTACACCAAGCATGCGCAAAAGGACGCTCAGAAGCTCAGCGCCAGCGGCCTCAAGGTCAAGGCGCAGGAGTTGCTCGCGGTGCTCCAGGTCGACCCCTTCCAGAACCCCCCGCCGTTCGAGAAGCTCGTCGGCGATCTGGCCGGCGCCTATTCGCGGCGGATCAACATTCAGCATCGGCTGGTGTACCAAGTGCTGACCGACGAGAAGACTGTGAAGGTGCTGCGGATGTGGACGCATTACGAATGAGGCCTCCATGCTGCCCGCAGCAGGCTGGACCGATCCACAACCGCCGCGCCGCCGATCCATCCAACTCACCAAAGGACCACCCATGGGTGCCTGGTCACACGAACCCTTTGCCAACGACACCGCCAGCGACTGGGCCTATGTGTTGATGGACGCCACCGACCTGTCCCACATCGAGGCCACGCTGGACCGGGTGCTGGATGCGTCGAGCGGCTACCTGGAAGCGCCCGACGCCGAAGAGGCGGTCGCGGCGGTGGCGGTGGTGGCCCAGCTGCTCGGCCGCAGCCCGCCGATCACCGGTGGCCCGGAAGGCCTGCAGGCCTGGATCACCGGCGTGGGCGTGCGGCCATCGCCAGCGTTGCTGGACAAGGCACGCCGCGTCCTGGACCGGGTGGTGGCCGATGACTCCGAGCTGGCCGAGTTGTGGGACGACAGCGAGTCGGCCGCCGACTGGCGCGCCTCGGTGGCGGCGTTGCGGCTGGCGGTCACGCCGGGTTGAGGCCGATGCGCGCCGTCCTTCTCCTGCTCGGGGGTCTGCTCACCGCCAGCGTGGGCGCAGCACCCCTGCCGGCCTCCGCCCGCGCCGAAGTCGACGCCCTGCTGAGCCACCTGCAAGCCTCCGGCTGCGAGTTCAACCGCAACGGCAGCTGGTATGCCGGCGCGGACGCCAAGGCGCATCTGCTGAAGAAGCTCGACTACCTGGAAGGCAAGGACCTGGTGAAGACGGCCGAGCAGTTCATCGAACGCGGCGCGTCCGGCAGCAGCATGAGCGGCAAGCCGTATCTCGTGCGCTGCGCCGGCAAGGTGCCGGTGGAGAGTGCCAAGTGGTTGACGGCGGAGCTGCGGCAGGTGCGGGCTGCGCGGGCGGCGGCATCCAGCCCGCGGTGACCGGGGGCTTCACCGAGCCGGATTGAACCCGTGTAATCGTTCGATTACATTTATGCCATGAGCTTCACCGTCCGCCAGCTCAACGAGTTCTCTGACTGGCTTCAAGGCCTGAAAGACGGCCTCGTTCGGGTGCGCCTCGTCAAAAGGCTGCGCAAGGCGCAGCTGGGCAACCTGGGCGATGTGGAAGCCGTGGGCGACGGCGTGTACGAGATGCGCGAGCACTTCGGCCCCGGCTGGCGCATGTACTACGTCCAGCGCGGCGACGCGCTGATCGTGATGCTGGGGGGCGGCGACAAGTCCACGCAGCAGGCCGACATCCGCAAGGCCATCCGGTTGGCCCAGTCTTTGGAGGATTGAACGATGACCCGCAAGACCCACGTCTCCGAACTGCCTGAGTTCGATGCGGCCGAGTACCTGAACAGCGAGCAGGACGTCGCCGCCTACCTGACCACCGTGCTGGAGGAGGGCGATCCGGCGCTGCTGGCCGCCGCGCTGGGCGACATCGCCCGCGCCCGCGGCATGACGCAAGTGGCGAAGGACTCGGGCATCACACGGGAAGCCCTCTACAAGGCACTGCGCCCCGGCAGCGAGCCACGCTTCGACACGGTGAGCCGCGTCTGCGCGGCCCTGGGCGTGCGGCTGGTGGCCCAGCCTATCCACCCGGCCTGAGAGGTTGAGAGGCTTTCACCCATGCCCGCCCTGCACGCCAAAACGCCGCCGCTCGTCGTTGCAAATGCTCGCCATAGCCCGAGCTATGGTTGTGCTTTGCGCCTAGATCGGCAGCGTTTTGACGCGCCTTTCGGGCACGGCCGAAAACCTCTCAACCTCTGAGTGAACAGCACCGAGTCGGCGCGGGCGCCTGGGGCCTTGCGGTGGCGCCGCTTCGAGCTCGCCCTCGCCGCGCTGCTGCTGGCGGTCCTCATCGCCGATTTCGCCTTCCCCCTCCTCCAGCCCACGGCCACCTCCCCCACGCTGACAGTGCTGGCTGCCGACGGCACGCCGCTGCGCAGCTGGGCCAGCGACGACGGCGCGCAGCGCCACCCGACCACGCCCGAGGCCGTGTCGCCGCGCTACCTGCAGGCGCTGCTGCACTACGAGGACCGCTGGTTCTACTGGCACCCCGGCATCAACCCCGCGGCGCTGGCGCGCGCCGCGTGGCAGTGGGCGCGGCACGGCCGCATCGTGTCGGGCGGGTCCACGTTGACGATGCAGGTCGCGCGCCTCGTCGACGACCGGGCCACGGGCCGCACCCTCCCCGCCAAGCTGCGCCAGATCGCCCGCGCGCTGCAGCTGGAGCTCCACCTCAGCAAGCACGAGATCCTGTCGCTGTACCTGAACCTCGCGCCCATGGGCGGGCCGCTGGAGGGCGTGGAGACGGCCAGCCGCGCCTACCTCGGCAAGGGCGCGGCTGAGCTGTCGCAGGCCGAGGCCGCGCTGCTCGTCGCGCTGCCGCAGTCGCCCACCCGGCTGCGCCCCGACCGCGCCGTGGCCGCCGCGCAGGCCGCACGCGACAAGGTGCTGACGCGCATGCAGACGCTCGGCGTCTGGAGCGCGGCGGACGTGGCCGACGCCAAGCTGGAGCGCGTCTTCGCCCCGCCGCTGCGTGCGCGCTGGCTGGCGCCGCTGGCGGCCGAGCGCCTGCGCCAGCAGGCCCGCCGAGAAGGCCAGAACGAAGCCGTGATCCAGACCACGCTGGACGCCGGCCTGCAGGCCCGGCTGGAGCAGCTGCTGACCGACCGACTGAACACGCTGCCCGATGCCGCCTCCATGGCCGCGCTGGTGGTCGACAACCGCACGCTGGCGGTGCGCGGCTATGCGGGCTCGGCGGACTTCACCGATGCCAAGCGCGGCGCGCATGTGGACATGGTGCGCGCCCACCGCTCGCCGGGCTCCACGCTCAAGCCCTTCCTGTACGCGATGGCGCTGGACGAGGGACTGATCCATTCCGAGAGCCTGCTGATCGACGCGCCGCAGAACTTCGGCGGCTATGCGCCGGGCAACTTCCAGGCCGATTTCTCCGGCCCGGTCAGCGTGGCCGAGGCGCTGCAGCGCTCGCTCAACGTGCCCGCCGTGGACCTGCTGGAGCGCCTGGGCCCCGAGCGCTTCGCCGGCCGGCTGCGCCACGCCGGGCTGCGGCTGCGCATGCCGGCCAACGCGTCGCCCAACCTCAGCCTCATCCTGGGCGGCGGCAGCACGTCGCTGGAGGAACTCGTCGGCGCCTACACGGCGCTGGCCCGCGGCGGCCTGGCGGCCAGGCCGCGGCTCACGCCGGCCGGGCCCGTCACCGAGGCGCGGCTGATGAGCGAAGGCGCCGCCTTCATCGTGCGCGAGATCCTGGAGAACGGCGGCCGCCCCGGCAGCCCCTTCCGCGAGGGCAACCAGCGCATCGCGTGGAAGACCGGCACGTCGTTCGGCTTCCGCGACGCCTGGGCGCTGGGCGTGACGGACCGCTACACCTTCGGCGTGTGGATAGGCCGGCCCGACGGCACGCCCAACCCCGGCCACTTCGGCGCCAACTCGGCCGCGCCGCTGCTGCGCGACCTGGCCGCGGCGCTCGGCCCCGACGAAGCCCGGCAACAGCTGGCCCCACGCCACCAGCCCGCCAGCGTCGGCGCCCAGGCCATCTGCTGGCCGCTGGGCACGGCCGAGGCCGCCACCCCGCCCGCGCACTGCCTGCAGCGCCGCACCGCCTGGACGCTGGACGGCGCCGTGCCGCCGACGCTGCCCGACCGCCTGCGCCCGGGCGGGCTGGTCGAAGCCGCCTGGACCGATGGGCTGCAGCGTGTGCGCCCCGACTGCGCCGCGAGCGCCAGCCGCCACGACATCGCGCGCTGGCCCACGCTGCTGCAGCCCTTCCTCGACCCCGCCCAGCGCGACCCCGTCGACCTGCTGCCCTGGCGCCCCGGCTGCGCGCCGGCGTCGCCGCAGGGCGCGGCGCTGCGCATCGTCGGGCTGGAGCCCGGCAGCGTGCTGCGCCCCACGCCGGGGCAGGCCAGCATCGGCCTGCGGCTGCAGGCCGTCGGCGCGCAGCAGGGCGTGCACTGGCTGCTGGACGGCCAGCTCGTCGGCAGCAGCGAGGCGGGCGGCGCGGTGCAGACGCTGACGCTGCGCCAGGCCGGCGCCCACACGCTGACCGCCATGGACGGCCGCGGCCGCTGGGCCCGCGTGGGCTTCGAGGTGCAGGCGCTGCCGGCGCGCACGCCCGGCGCGGCGGGCGCCCAGGCGAGCAAAACTGCCGCGGCGGCGGCCAAGTCGGGCGCAAGCCCTGCCACTCTTCGTTAAGCTGGGAGCTTCCGGCCCCATGGTGAGCCCCCCTGACGATGAATGAGCAGTTGATCTGGATCCTGGCCGCGGCGGTTGCAGCGGTGGTGGTGTTGCTGTGGCTGAGCCGTCGGCGCCAGCAGCGTGCGCGGGACGCGGTCGCCCACCGCGAGGCCCAGCGCGCGGCGCTGGAGCAGGCCGAGCATGTGGCACGGGCGCAGCGGCTGGCCAACGGCCAGGACGAGCGCGCTGCGCAAGACCCGGTGCTGCGCGAGATTGAGGACGGCCTGGCCCAGCGCCTGGCCGAGCAGCGCGCCGAGGCCGACGCCGTGGAAGCCCAACGCGAGCGCGCCGACCGCGACGAAGCGGCCCAGCGTGAAGCCCGCGCACAGGCCGCCCGCGAGGCTGCCGAAGCCCGCCGGCTGGCCGAGGAACGCGATGCCGCCGAGCGCCTGGCGGCCGAACAACGGGCGCGCGAGGCATCCGCCGCCGCCCAGGCACGCGCCGAAGCCGAACGCCGTGCCCGCGAACAGGCCGAGCGGGAGGCCGCGACCGCGCAACGCCAGGCCGCCGAAGCCGAAGCCGCACGCCTGGCTGCAGAAACCGAGGCCCGCGAACGCGCCGAGCGCGCCGCCGCCGAACTGGCCGAGGCCGCGCGCCGCGCCGAAGCGGCACGGGCCCGCGAGGAGGCCGAACGCCTCGCCCGTGAGCAGGCCGAGCACGAAGCCGCCATCCAGGCCGCCCATGCTGCCGAAGTCGCCCGCCTGGCCGCTGAAGCCCAAGCCCGGGCAGAGGCCGCCGCGCGCGCCGCGCCGCCGCCCACCCGCGAGCTGCGTGCTGACGAGACCCTCATCGTCGTGGCCGACGACTCCAAGATCGTGCGTGTCAAGCTCAGCCGGCTGCTGGCCGCGCAGGGCTACCGCGTCGCGCTGGCCGACAGCGGCGAGCAGGCGCTGGCGCTGATGGCCGCCGAGCAGCCGCACGTGCTGATCACCGACGTCGAAATGCCCGGCATCGACGGCTTCGAGCTGACCCGCCAGGTGCGCGCCGCGCCGGCGACGGCCGCGCTGCCGGTGCTGATGATCACGTCCTCCGACGACAAGCACGAGGCCGCCGCCGCCGCGGGCGTCTCACAGCTGCTGGGCAAGCCGTTCTCGGAGGAGGCATTGCTCGCCGGCATCGAGCGCGCCCGGCTGGCCGTGCGTGTGCCGGCCTGATGAAGCGCTGAGCGCGCTGATGCTGCTGCGCCGCTCGGATCGCTGATAGCCCCGTCGAGACGGCCCTTCACGCCTGCCTGAGGACGCCGCTCCTCGCGCCTTCTCGTGCTCGACCGACGCGAACACCGCCAGGCCCGAACGCCGGGAGGGTTGCGTCCGACGGCAGGCGACGGGGTTCGTCGTCGTTGAAGCCCGGCGTGCAAAGTCCACGGAACCTTGCTGGAGGAAAGGGTTCTTCATCCCGGATGCGTCTGCCACTTCGCTGCCGCAGGCTTAAGCTATTTATTACCGACCCCAGTCATAAATACTTAAATAGGCATGCAAATGGGCGCTTTGACGATCAGAAAGCAGTTGACGATGGCTTTCGGCGCCCTGACGGTGCTGGTGCTGATCGTCACGGGCCTCGGGCTGCGCAGCCTTGGCACGGCCAACGACCGGTTCTCGAACCACATCGCCGGCGCCGCCGAGCGCGAGAGCCTGGCGACCGACGTCCGCGGCATGGCGGACCGGCGCGCCATCGCCGTGCGGGACATGGTGCTCGTCAGCAAGGCTGCCGATCGCGAGGCGGCCAAGACGATGGCCGTGAAGGGCCACGAAGAACTCACCGCCAGCCTCAAGGCGCTCAAGGAGGCGGTTGCACACGGCACCGACGCCACCGAGCGTGACCGGGCGCTGGTGGAAAAGATCGACAAGGTCGAGGCCCAGTACGGCCCGATCGCCGTGGCCATCGTCGAGCTGGCGGCGGCAGGACGGAACGAGGACGCCATCCAGAAGATGAACGCCGAGTGCCGCCCCTTGCTCGCGGCCTTGCTCGCGGCGACGCGGGAGTACATCGGCTACAGCAAGGAGCAGTCCCGGCTGGACGTGCAAGAGGCCGGCACGTCGTATGCAACGCAGCGCGCGACGATGCTGGCGCTCAGCGTGTTCGCGGTCACGGCGGCCGCGGTGCTCGGCTGGTTCATCACGCGCCGCCTGGTGAGGTCGCTCGGCGCTGAACCGGCAGACCTCGGCAACGCCGCACAGCGCGTGGCCGAGGGCGACCTCAGCACCGTGCGCGGTGCCGACCGGGCGCCGGCCGGCAGCGTGCTGGCGTCGATGGGCCGCATGCAGCAGCAGCTCGTCGCCCTGATCACCCAGGTTCGGACTTCCTCGGAGAGCATCGCGACCGCCAGCGCGCAGATCGCCCAGGGCAACGGCGACCTCTCCAGCCGCACCGAAGAACAGGCCTCCGCGCTGGAGGAAACCGCGGCCTCCATGGAAGAACTCAGTTCAACCGTCGGGCAGAACGCCGCCAACGCCCGCGAAGCCAATCAGCTGGCCCAGAGCGCCAGCGCGGTGGCAGTCAAGGGCGGCGACGTGGTGGGCCAGGTCGTCGAGACCATGAAGGGGATCAACGACAGTTCCAGGAAGATCGCCGACATCATCGGCGTCATCGATGGCATCGCCTTCCAGACCAACATCCTTGCGCTGAACGCCGCCGTGGAGGCGGCCCGTGCCGGTGAGCAAGGGCGGGGCTTCGCCGTCGTGGCGTCGGAGGTCCGCAACCTGGCGGGCCGGTCCGCGGAGGCCGCGAAGGAAATCAAGCACCTCATCGGCGCCAGCGTCGAGCGGGTCGAGCAGGGCACCACGCTCGTCGACCAGGCCGGCGCGACGATGTCCGAAGTGGTCGATGCCATCCAGCGCGTGACCGCCATCATGGGCGAGATCAGCGCCGCCAGCGCCGAGCAGAGCGCCGGCGTGAGCCAGGTGGGCGAAGCCGTGACGCAGATGGACAAGGCGACCCAGCAGAACGCCGCCCTCGTCGAGGAAAGCGCGGCCGCCGCCGAAAGCATGAAGGTTCAGGCGCAGCAACTGGTGGAAGCCGTGGCGGCGTTCAAGCTCGCCCGTCGCAGCGGCGACATCGCCAATGCGTTCTGAACCCCCAGCCGCCGACCACATCGGGCGCGTGCGCAGGGCGGCACGCGTGCCGGCTTAAGCCGACGCCTTCTGCACCTCGCGCGCCCAGCGCGGCGCCCATTTCAGCAACGGCTCGATGGCCGCCAGCAGCGCGCGCCCCTGCGGCGCCAGGCGGTAGCCACTGCCGGCGTCGTGCGCCACGAGCAGGGCTTCGCGCAGCTCGGCCAGGCGCTGGTTCAGCACCGAGGCCGACACGTCGCCGCAGGCCGCTTGCAGTGCGCGGAAGTTCAGGCTCGCGTCCTCGCCGCGCAGCTCCCACAGGATGCGCAGCGTCCAGCGGCGGTTGAACAGCTCCAGCGCCGCGTTGAGGGCGTCCTTGCCGGAGGCGGGCGCATCGGCCGCGGCCAGCCGTGCGAGGCGTTTTGTCGTCATGCTTTGATTTTAGAAGCAGTTGGCGCTAGAGTGCGCCCCACCGCAACGCTTCTGAATCCGAAGCATGAACACTGCCCCTTCACCCCGCATCGCGCCGCAATCGCAACCCCTTCCCGCCGACGTGGCCGAACGCATGGACCGGCTGGTGCCGCCGGGCATGCCGCCGCCGCAAATCTTCCTGACCGTGGCCCGCCACGCCGAGCTCTTCAAGGAGATGGTGGACAGCGGCTTCCTCGGCCCCACCGGCTTGGCGGACCACAAGCGCCTGGCGCCTGCGCTGCGCGAGGCCATCGTCCTGCGCACCTGCAGCGCCGCGCGCTGCGACTACGAGTTCAACCTGCACGAGCAGACGATCTCGCGGCGCATGGGCCTGTCCAGCGCGCAGATCGGCGACCTGCGCGAGCCAGCACCCGACGCGGCGCTGTGGGCGCCCGACCTGCTGGCCGTCTTCCGGCTCGTCGACGGCCTCGTCAAGCGGCTGGACGTGGATGACGCGACCTGGACCGCGTTGCGTGAGCACTTCGACGAGACAGCGCTGCTGGAGATCACGCAGCTCGTGGGCCACTACACGGGCGTCGCCATGCTGGCTGCGCTGGCCCGGCCGGCGCTGGACCGGTATCGGTAGGGAACGAACGGCCTGGAAGCGCGTGTCAGAACGGCGCCGGGTCGGGCGACGGCAAGCGCGCGCGAAGCGCCGCCAGCTCCTGCCGCAGCGCCGCGTTCTCGCTCTCGAGCGTCGCAACACGCTGGCGCAGCGCTTCCAACGTGGCCTGCGGTTCGGGCGCCGCGGCGGCCACGGCCCCATCCTCCGCCGTGGCGCCGTCGTCCACGGCCGGGCTGGGCGCCGCCGACTTGCGCCTGGCCTCGCGCACGCGCTTGGCCGCCTGCTTGAGCTCCTGGGCACCGGCGGCCGCGGCGGCGGCCTGCTCCTCGGCGGGCAATGTGGCGACCGCCGCGGCCGCGTTGATCGACACGGCGCCGGCCTTCACCGCCGCCACCAGCCCAGGCGCGCCTTGCTTCTGGATCTTCTCGATCAGCACGACCTGGCTGCTGCTCAGCCGCGCGGCCTTGGCCAGCGCCTCGCGCGTTTGCAGCGCGTCCTGCGCGGCGGCCGCCTGCTTCTCAGCGGGCGCTTCGGCGGCCGGTGCCGGGGCCTGTGCAGCGGTGCCGCGGGCGCGGCGCTCGGCCACGATCTCGCGCTTGCGCAGCGCGAGCACGCCGCGCTGGAAGTCCGAGATGCTGCGCCGGCCGAGGTGCTGGTCGATCATCCACAGGTGCACGTCCTCGATGGACTTGAAGCGCGTGTTCTGCACCGTCTGGAAGCTCAGCCCGTGCTTGCGGCAGATGCCATAGCGGTTGTGCCCGTCCACCAGCACGTTGCCCCACAGCACCAGCGCGTCGCGGCAGCCCTCGGCCAGCAGGCTGCGCTCCAGCGCCTCGTGCTCCTCCACCGTCAGCGGGTCGATGTAGGCCTTGAGTTCTTCGTTGACGACGATGTCCATGAGGCCGGCTGCGCGCGTGCAGGCAAAAAGGGGGCGGATTCTAGAGAAGGCGCCAACCGACAATCGCGCCCCATGCCGCGCCGACAGCCCCGCGACCACTACCACGTCTATGTCGTGCTGCTGTCCGAGCGCGTGTGGAACGAGCCCGCGTTTCGCAAGTGCAACCCCGGCCACGACATCGTCAAGCCCTGCGTGTACGTCGGCATGACCGGGCTGGACCCGGACCTGCGCTTCGACCGCCACATGGCCGGCGTGCAGGCCAACCGCTTCGTGCTGAAGTACGGTGTGCGGTTGATGCCGGAGCTGTACGAGTTCTACAACCCCATGCCCTACGACGCGGCGCGCGACATGGAGGTGGAACTGGCCATCGGCCTGCGCGAGGCGGGCTATGCGGTGTGGCAGGCCTAGGGGCGGCTCAAGGGCTCGCTGACGACGCGGCCCGCGTGGCGGCGGCGCTTGCGGCCGCAGCGCAGAGCGCGGGGCATTGGCCCGGTGCGGCCGTGGCATGGCAGCCGCCGCCCGGTCCGGCGTAGCAGGCACCGCCCGGGCCTGCGTAGGCGGCGCCACCGGGCCCGGCGTACAGCGGCCCGCCGGGCCCTGCGTACAAAGGCCCACCAGGGCCCGCATACCTTGGGCCGCCCGGCCCGGCGTAGCACGCCCCGCCGGGCGCGGCCGGGCAGGTTTCATCCGCCCGCGCCACGACCTCGTCGTCAATGCGCGTGGCGCATCCTGAAATCAGCAGGAGGCTTGCGAGTGTTGCGGCCAACAGGAGTGTTTTCATGGACTGACAACGCACCGGTCCTGGCCGCGCGCCGACAGCCTTCCAATCAAGATGCTGAGCGATTGGACTTCGAAGAGCGGCTCCGGCCTCAAGTGCCGCAGAACGTCCGGTAGCCCGCCGTCACCTCCGTGGGGGCCGGCGCGCCGTAGGGCGTGAGAAGGGCGGCTTCCCGCCAGGGGTCGCGCAGGGCAGCCAGCAGCGCGTCGAACGGCGCGATGTCGCCCTCCGTCGCGGCGGCCAGGGCGGCTTCGACAAGGTGGTTGCGCGGGATGACGGCCGGGCTGGCGCGGCGCATGCGCTCGGCGCGCTCGCCGCTTTGCGGCCCCACATCGCGCGCGCAGCGCTCGCGCCAGCGGGCCAGCCAGGCGTCGAGCGCCGCGCGGTCGGCGAACAGGTCGCGCAGCGGCTCGGGCCGGCCCTCGGCGGCGGATGCCAGGTGGCGCCAGGCGAGCGTGAAGTCCACCGCCTGCGCGTGCAGCAGCGCCAGCCAGTCGGCCACCAGCGCGGTGTCCGCTTCAGTGTCGGCCGGCGCAGCGGAAAGCAAGCCCAGCTTGAGGCGCTGGCCGGCCAGCAGCGCGCTGTCCAACAACGACGGGAAGGCGTCGATGACGGCCGTCGCCTCGGCCACCGCGCGCGCCACGGCCGGCTCGTCGTCCTCATCGACCACCAGCGGCAGCAGCGTTTCGGCAAAGCGGGCCAGGTTCCAGCGGGCGATGCCGGGCTGGTTGGCGTAGGCGTAGCGGCCACCATGGTCGATGCTGCTGAAGACGGCGGCGGGGTCGTAGGCTTCCATGAAGGCACAGGGGCCGTAGTCGATGGTCTCGCCCGACAGCGCCATGTTGTCGGTGTTCATCACGCCGTGGATGAAGCCGACGTTCAGCCACTGCGCCACCAGCCGCGCCTGGCGCCCGGCGACGGCGCGCAGCAGCCCCAGGTAGCGGTCGGGCGCGTCGACGAGTTCGGGGTCGTGGCGCGCGATGGTGTAGTCGGCCAGGCGGCGCAGCGTGTCCAGGTCGCCGCGCGCGGCGAAGAACTGGAAGCTGCCGACGCGCAGGTGGCTGGCGGCCACGCGCGTCAGCACCGCGCCGGGCAGCACCCGGTCGCGCATGACAGGCTCGCCGGTGGCGGCCACCGCCAGCGCGCGTGTGGTGGGGATGCCCAGCGCATGCATGGCCTCGCCGATCAAGACCTCGCGCAGCATCGGGCCGACGGCGGCCTTGCCGTCGCCGCCGCGCGAGAACGGCGTGCGGCCCGAGCCCTTGAAGGCGATGTCGCGGCGGTGGCCATTGCGGTCGATCACCTCGCCCAGCAGCAGCGCGCGGCCGTCGCCCAGCTGCGGCGAGAAGCCGCCGAACTGGTGGCCGGCATAGGCCTGCGCCACCGGCTCGGCGTCTGGCGGCAGCAGGTTGCCGGCAAACAGGGCCGCGGCGTCGGGGCCTTGCAGCGCCTCGGGCGGCAGGCGCAACTCCTCGGCCAGCGCCGCGTTGGCGAAGAGCAGGCGCGGCGCGGGCGCGGCGGCCGGTTGCCAGGCCACGCCGGCGCCGGGCAGCTCGCGGGCGAAGGTGTTGTCGAAGCCAAAACGGTGCATCGGAGCCTTTGCGAGAACGGCCTGCCAGTGTGCCGGCAATCGGCGAGCCACCCGCGCCGGCGGGTCATGCGCCGCCGGCGGCCAGCCGTCGCGACAGCGCCGAGCCGCGTTGGCGCAGGAAGCCGCGCAGCCGCTCGGCATAGCCGGCCGGCGCGGCCTCGCGCACCGAGGGCCGGGCGGCCAGCGCCGTGCGCCAGGCGGCGGTGCGCGGCAGGCCGTCGAACAGGCCCTCGGGCGGGATGACGTCGAAGTAGCGGAACACCGGGCCGAAGGCGGCGTCGACGAGGCCGAAGCGCCCACCGGCGAACCACGGCCCCGTGTCGTCCAGCGCCGCCTCCAACTGCTCGAAGCGCGCGCGCAACGCGGCCCGGGCGCGGCCCAGCGCCGCGTCGTCGGCCGCGTTGTAGAGCGCCGCGATGCCGTTCAGCACGGCCGAGCCGAACTCCACCCAGGCCCGCTCGCGCGCCCGCACCAGCGCGTCGTCGGCATGCAGGCGCGGCGGCCGCGTCTCGTCGAGGTATTCGCAGATGACGGCGGACTCGAACAGCGCTTCGCCGCCGACCTGCAGCACCGGCGTCTTGCCCAGCGGCGACAGGCGCAGGAACCAGTCGGGCTTGGCGGCGAGGTCGACGTCCACGCGCTCGAAGGCCACGCCCTTTTCCTTCAGCACGATGGCCGCGCGCTGCACGTAGGGGCACAGCGCATGGCTCACCAACGCAAGGCCGCTCATGCCGCGCCCCAGGTGAAGCGCCCGCTGCGCTTGACGGCCCCGGCGCCGTCGCCGGCCAGCCATTGCACGACGGACATCGCGGCCAGGAAGACCGGGTACTCCCAGCCGCCGCCCGGCGCAGTGAAGACCCAACCGTTGGGCGCGTGCACCCAGGCCGCGCCGAGCAGGATGGGCGTCAGCGCCAGCGCGACCTGGCGCGGCCAGACGCCGAGCAACAGCAGCACGCCGCCCACGGCCTCGGCCGCGAAGACGGCGTAGGCCAGCACGCCCGGCAGGCCTTGCCCGGCGAAGAACTGCGCCGTGCCCGGCAGCGTGAAGACGAAGAGCTTGAGCCCGGCATGCGCCAGGTACATCAGGCCGAGGGACAGGCGCAGCAGCAGCAGGCCAAGGGAGGTTGAAGGTGTCATGGGTGTCTCCGGACGTGAGGGATGCAGCCAATGTAGGCAGGCATCACGCGCAGGAAAATACGCAATCCAGCCAACTGAGATTGCAGCCATGCAATATGAACTTGCTCCCGCCGACCTCGCCCTGGTGCTGGCGCTGCACCGCGCCGGCACGCTGGCGGCGGCCGGCGAGCGGCTGGGCGTCAATGCGTCCACCGTGTTCCGCATGCTGCAGCGGCTGGAACGCGGCCTGGGGCAGGCGCTGTTCGAGCGCGGCCGGCGCGGCTACCGGGCGCTGGAGCTGGCGCGCACGCTGGCCGCCCAGGCCGAGCAGGTGGAAGCCGCGGTGGAGGCCGCCCGCGCCGCCGCTCAGGCGCAACCCGGCCAGGCCGCCGGCACCGTGCGCATCACGACGACCGACACGCTGCTGCACGGCCTGCTCGCGCCGGCGCTGGCGGCGCTGCACCGCGCGCAGCCGGGGCTGCAGTTCGAGCTGCACACCGGCAACGAGCTGGCCAGCCTGACGCGGCGCGATGCCGACATCGCGCTGCGCGCCACGGCCAAGCCGCCGCCGCACCTGGTCGGCCGCCGCGTGGGGCCCATCCGCGTGGCGCTGTACGCGGCGCGCGGCAGCGCCATCCGGCACTGGGATCAGGTCGAGGCCGGCGAGGCGGCCTGGGTGGCGCCCGACGACGGCCTGCCGGAGCACCCCTCGGTGCGCTGGCGGCAGAAGCACTTCCCGACGCTGCAGCCGGCCTTTCGCACCGGCAGCGTGCAGAGCGTGGCCGAGCTGGTCGCGGCCGGCCTGGGCGTGGGCGTGCTGCCGCTGTTCCTGGCCGAGCCGCGGCGCGAGCTGCGCCGGCTGACCGAGCCGCTGGACGGCGCCGAGACCGATCTCTGGCTGCTGACCCACCCCGAGACCCGCCACCTGCAGCGCGTGCACGCCGTCTACAGCCACCTCGCTCAGGCGCTGACGCTGGACTGAAACCCTGCCCACGCGAGGCCATGCACACCGCGCTTGACCTTGCCATGATGGGAAGCCTCACGATGGCGCCACTTTCCCAGATGCCGAGGTTCCGATGAACACCGCCACCGCCCGCTCTCCGGCCCTGACAGACGTGACGCTGCAAGTCAGCGGCATGACCTGCGCGTCCTGCGTGCGCCGCGTCGAGAAGGCCTTGCAGGCCGTGCCCGGCGTGCAGGCGGCCAGCGTCAACCTCGCGACCGAGCAGGCCGCCGTCAAGGCGCTGCCGAATGTGCGGGTCGAGGCGTTGACGGCCGCACTGGACAAGGCCGGCTACCCGGCCAGCGCCCTCCCGCCTGCCGGAGCGCCCGCCGCCGCGCCGGCGGTGGGCGGCCTGCCGGTGTGGTGGCCGGTCGCGGCCGCTGCGGCGCTGACGCTGCCGCTCGTGCTGCCCATGCTGCTGGGCCTGTTCGGCATCGCCTGGATGCTGCCCGGCGGGCTGCAACTGCTGCTGGCCACACCGGTGCAGTTCGTCCTCGGCGCGCGCTTCTACCGTGCCGGCTGGGCCGCGCTGCGCGCCGGCAGCGGCAACATGGACCTGCTGGTGGCGCTGGGCACGTCGGCCGCCTACGGGCTGTCGGTCTACCTGCTGCTGCGCCACCCCGGCCACGCGCACCTGTACTTCGAGGCCTCGGCCGCCGTCATCACGCTGGTGCTGCTGGGCAAGTGGCTGGAGCAGCGCGCCAAGCGCCACACGACCGAGGCCATCCGCGCGCTGAATGCGCTGCGGCCGGCGACGGCGCGCGTGCTGCGCGACGGCGTGGAAGTCGAGCTGCCGGTGGCCGAGGTGCGCGTGGGGGACATGATCGCCGTGCGCCCCGGCGACCGCATCCCGGTGGACGGCGAGATCACGCTGGGCCACAGCCACGTGGACGAATCGCTGATCACCGGCGAGAGCCTGCCGGTGGCCAAGTCGCCGGGCGACCGCGTGACCGGCGGCGCCATCAATGCCGAGGGTGCGCTGACGCTGCGCACGACGGCCGTCGGCGCGGAGACGGCGCTGGCGCGCATCATCCGCATGGTCGAGTCGGCCCAGGCGGCCAAGGCGCCCATCCAGCGCGTCGTCGACCGCGTCAGCGCCGTCTTCGTGCCGGTCGTGCTGGCCATCGCGGCGCTGACGCTGGCCGGCTGGCTGCTGCACACCGGCGACGCCGAGCAGGCCGTCGTCAACGCGGTGGCCGTGCTCGTCATCGCCTGCCCCTGCGCGCTGGGGCTGGCCACGCCGACGACGCTGATGGCCGGCACCGGCGTCGCGGCCCGCCAGGGCATCCTCATCAAGGACGCCGAGGCGCTGGAGCTGGCCCATGCGGTCAGCGTCGTCGCCTTCGACAAGACCGGCACGCTGACCGCGGGCCGGCCCGCGCTGGTGGCCGCTGAGCCGGTGAAGGGCGGCACGCGCGACGGACTGCTGCAACTCGCCGCCGCGCTGCAACGCAGCAGCAGCCACCCGCTGGCCGTCGCCGTGCTCGCCGCGGCGAAGGACCTGCCCGCGCTGCCGGCCGAGCAGGCCCGCGCGCTGCCGGGCCGCGGGGTGCAAGGCGTCGTGAATGGGCGCACGCTGTCGCTGGGCAGCGCGCGGCTGGCGCAGGAGCTCGGTGTCGATGCCGGCGCGCTGGCTGCAAGAGCGCAGCAATTGGAGGCCGACGGCCACACCGTGTCTTGGCTGATGGACGGTGCACAACCGCTGGGCCTGCTGGCCTTCGGCGACCACGTGAAGGACACGGCCACCGAGGCCGTCGCGCAATTGCAGGCACGCGGCATCCGCACCGTCATGCTGACCGGCGACAGCCGGGGCGCAGCAGCGGGCGTGGCGCGGGCGCTGGGCATCACCGAGGTCCATGCCGAGGTGCTGCCGGGCGACAAGGCCGCCATCGTGCAGCGGCTCCGCACAGACGGCGCGGTGGTCGCCTTCGTCGGCGACGGCCTCAACGACGGGCCGGCGCTGGCGGCCGCATCGGTGGGCTTCGCGATGGCTGGCGGCGCCGACGTGGCCACCGAGACGGCCGGCGTGACGCTGATGCGCGGCGACCCGCGCCTGGTGGCGGACGCGCTGGACGTGTCGCGCCGCACCTACGCCAAGATCCGCCAGGGCCTGTTCTGGGCCTTTGCGTACAACGTCGTGGGCATCCCGCTCGCGGCCTTCGGGCTGCTGAACCCGGTCATCGCCGGCGCGGCGATGGCCTTCAGCAGCGTCAGCGTCGTCGCCAATGCGCTGATGTTGAGAAGCTGGCGCGGTACGGCCATGCAGGCGGGCCCGGCCCTCGTTAACAAAGCCTGAGCGCTTCCGCGCTATCGTCGGCCATCCGCAGTTTCCAAAGCGAGCCCCCATGCGCCTCGTCCTCCTCGCCGCCCTCGCCCTGGCCACGTCCGTCGCCCAGGCCGACTCCTTCACCTCGTCCGCCGCGGGTGCCGGCTCGGCCTCGTCGGGCAGCGTGTCCGACTCGCTGAAGGCTTCGTCCGGCAGCAGCACCGGCGGCGACAAGCGCGCCGAGGGGCGCTACCGCGTCACCGAGGTGGCCCAGGCCGAAGCCGGCAAGCTGCGCCTGACGCTGGCGCGCGACGGCGCCGAGCCGGTGGCGCTGACGCTGCCTCAGCAGGCGCTGGCCGCGCGCGCCGTCCAGGTGGGCGACGAGGTGCAGGCCACGCCGCAGCCCTACGGCGTGGCCTTCGCGCATGCCGACACCGGCCGGGCCTTCTTCCTCGTGCTCGAAGACGCCTGGCACCGCGAGCTGGCCGCGCGCGTCGTCACGCCTTGAAGTGGCTCGCCGCGGCGCTGCTGGCAGCCGGCGGCGCGGCCCAGGCCGGTTCACCGCCACGCGGCTGCGACCGACCCATCGAGGTGACGGCCACGCAGCAGGACCGCCTGCTACGCTTCACCGCCGTCGTGCGCGAGGCGCTGGCGGCCTCCGGTGCCGAGGCGGCGCTGGTGGCGCGTTCGGGCACCGACCTGTCGCGTTTCGGCCTGCGCTACTCGCATGCCGGCGTGGCGCTGGCCAGCGGCCTGGATATGCCCTGGGCCGTGCGCCAGCTCTATTACGCCTGCGCCGAAGGCCAGCCCCGTTTGTTCGACCAGGGCCTGGCCGGCTTCGTGTCGGGCAGCGACGACCCCGGCGTCGGTTATGTGCGCCTGTTGCTGCCGCCGCCCGAGGCCGCCGCGCAGTGGGCCGCCGCCGCGCGCGACAAGCCGCTGGCGCTGGGGCTGCTGAACGCGCGCTACAGCGCCAATGCCTACGCCTTCAGCACGCGCTACCAGAACTGCAACCAGTGGGTCGCCGAGCTGCTCGCCGCGGCGACCGCAGGCACGACGGCGCGCGAGGATGCGCAAGCCTGGCTGCAGCGCGAGGGTTATGCGCCGCAGCCGGTGCACGCGTCGCCGTGGCTGATGCTGGCGGGGCGCTTCGTGCCCTGGGTGCACTTCGACGACCATCCGCCCGAGCAGCTCGATGCCGGCGCTGTGCAGACCAGCCTGCCCGACAGCCTGGAGGCCTTTGCGCTGCGGCGCTGGCCCACCGCGCGGCGCATCGAGCTGTGCCACGGGCCGCACGGCGTCGTGCAGCGCGAGGGCGGCGCGCCGCTGGCGGCGGGCTGCGTGCCGCAGGCGGGCGACACGGTCACCGCGTTGGACTAGGCCTCACTTGATCTTGATCACGACCTTGCCCTTGGCCCGACCCGCTTCGACATAGGCCAGCGCCTCGTGGGTGGACGCGAACGGGAAGACCTTGTCGACCACCGGCCGGATGGCGCCGTCCTCGATCAGGCGGGTGATCTGCTGCAGCTGGGTGCCACTCGCCTTCATGAAGAGGAACGAGTAGCGCACGCCGAGCCGGCGCGCGCTGCGCCTGACGCCCCAGCTCAGCAGCCGCATCACCAGCCTCACGAAGCCCGGTGCGCCGATCTCCTTGCCGAAGTCGGGGTCCGGCGGGCCGGAGATGGAGATGAGCCGGCCACCGCGCTTGAGCACGCGCAGGGACTTGGCCAGCGTCTTGCCGTCCTGGCTGTTCAACACCACGTCGTAGCCGTGCAGCACGGTCTCGAAATCCTGCGTGCGGTAGTCGACCGTGACGTCGGCGCCCAGGCGCTTCACGAGTGCGGCATTGGCGGCACTCGTCGTCGTGGCCACGCTGGCGCCCAGGTGCTTGGCCAGCTGGATGGCGAAGGTGCCCACGCCGCCGGAGCCGGCCTGGATGAAGACGCGCTGGCCCTGTGTGAGGCCGGCCTTCTCGACCAGCGCCTGCCAGGCCGTCAGGCCCACCAGCGGGATGGAGGCCGCTTCCTCCATCGTCAGGTTGCGCGGCTTGTGCGCCAGCGAGGACTCCTTGACCGGCACGAATTCGGCGAACGTGCCGATGCGGAAGTCGTCGACACGCGCATAGACGGCGTCACCCGGCTTGAACTGCCGCACGCGCGCACCCGCCTTGACGACCACGCCCGCGACGTCGTGGCCCAGGATGAGCGGCAGGCGATAGGGCAGGATGAGCTTGAACTCGCCGCTGCGGATCTTGGCGTCCAGCAGGTTCACGCCCGCGGCGTGAACCTCGACCAGCACCTCGTCGTCACGGAGTTCCGGCGTCGGCATGTCGGCCAGACGTAGCGGGGCTTGCTTCTGATAGCGATCGACGACGAAGGCCTTCATGATTGCACCGCCTGCGCTGCGTCCAGGCGCAGGTCCCGTCGGATGCCGGCATCCATCACGCCGGCCGGCGCGAACCTGCGCAGCCAGCTCAGCCGGGCGGCAAGCCCGCCGGCGGTGTACCGCAGCCGTGGGTGGGCCGCGCTGGCGGCCTTCAGCACGGTCTCGGCCACGACGCCCGGCTGGTCGGCCGTGGCCATCACCTCCTTCACGCGGCGGCTGACGGCGGCGCGCGCCTCGCGGTAGGCATCGAGCTGGGCGTCGGGCTGCAGGAAGTTCGCATCGAACGGCGTGTTCGTGTAGGCCGGCTCGATGACCGAGACGCGGATGCCCCGGGTGCGCAGCTCATGGTCGAGCGACTCGGAATAGCCTTCGACCGCGTGCTTGGTCGCGGCATAGAGCGCGCCATAAGGCATGGGCAGCAGTCCCAGCACCGAACCGATGTTGATGATGCGTCCGGCGCGCTGCTCGCGCATGTGCGGCAGGACGGCGCGCGTCATGCGGACGATGCCGAAGAAGTTGGTGTCGAAGATGGCCTGGGCCTGCTCGATCGAGCTTTCTTCCGCCCCTGCCGGAGCGACACCGAAGCCGGCGTTGTTGACCAGCAGGTCGATGCGCCCTTCGCGCTGCATCACCTGCGACACCGCCTCGGCCACGGACGCATCCTGGGTCACGTCCAGCGCCAGCATCTCGAACGATCGCCCGCCCGCAGCGCTGCCGCGCCGGCTGGTGCCGTAGACGATGTAGCCGGCGCTGGCCAGGCGCTCTGCGGTGGCTTGCCCGATGCCCGACGAGGCGCCGGTCACGAGGGCGATCTTCTGGCCCTGCTTCTTCATGTTCATGACGCTTCTCCGTCAGGTGGTGGGGATGGTGAAAGTCGGATCGACGGGCGCTGCGCCGCAAATTCGCATGATGATCATCATGTGTTGAGGCGAGCAAAAAGGGCGCTGCGCGGCCAAGGCTCAGCGCCCGATGGACGTCAGATGCTGGAGTGCCGCTTCGCGCAGGCTGTCCGAGAGCCCAGGCTCATCGACCGCGCGCGCCAGCATGAGGGCGCCCACCATCGTGGACAGCATCACGAGCGCCTTCTCGTGCGCACCCTGCTGCCCCCAGTCCGGGAGCTGGCGGGCGAGCAGGTCGATGGTGGCCTTGATATGGCGTGTCGCGACCCGACGCACCTCGGGGGCCTGCCGCGAGGTCTCGGAACCCAGCGCCGCCAGCGGGCAGCCGGCTTCCAGCTGCTCGACGTGCCCTTTGGAGAGGTAGGTGGCGAGCATGGTGTGGAGCGCCATGCCGGGCGGCGCGTCGGCCGCCACCTGGGTGGCGCCGGCGGCCGATTCCGCGCATGCCTTCGCTGCCGCCTCGGCCAGCATGGCCTCGCGCGAAGCGAAGTGCGAGTAGAAGGCGCCGTGTGTCAGGCCGGCCTCCTTCATGATGTCCGCCACGCCCGTGCCGCCGTAGCCGCTGCGGCGGATGGCCCGCGCCGCCACGGACACGATGCGCTCGTGCGTGGCGTCCTTGGCTGCAGCGCGGGCATTGGCAGTTGTTTTTCGCATGACGATCATCATACGATGTATGCCGGCGGCGCGCCAGCCCCACACGCGCGCCGTCGCGGCGCCTGAAGTCAGTCGGCCGCGATGGCCTCGATCTCCAGCAGCCAGTCGCTGTCGTAGATGCCGGCGATGAGGACCGTCAACGCCGGGCTGCGCGCGCCCAGCACCTCGCGTCGGATGGCTGAGTTCTGCAGCGCGTGCTGGCGGTCGCCCAGGTAGGTGGTCACCTTGACGAGATGGTCCAGCGTCATGCCGGCCGCGCGCAGCTGCGCCTCGACGTGGGCCCAGACGAGCCGGCATTGCGCGGCGAAGTCCTTGGGCACGCCGCCCGCACGGTCGACCGGGATCTGCCCGCTGATGAAGAGCAGGCGCGACGGGGCCCTGAGCTCCAGCGCCTGCGCATAGCCGCCTGAGGGCGCCGGTGCGTTGGCGGCATTGACGGGGCGGGTCTTGGCGGCCATGGCGGCTCCTGTCGTTGGGGTGAGGGCGAGGGCCGCCGTGCGGCGCGTCACGGTCATCGCGGCGGGCTGCCCGCGCATGCCGGCGGCCAGCTGGCGTCGGCAGCGGCCTGCAGGTCGACGAGGAACAGTTCGCCCGAGCGCGCGCCGTCGGCTTGCGCGAACAGCAGGCGGTCCGCCTTGGGCGACAGCAGCGGGCCGACCTGGAAGACCTCCTCGCGGGCGGGCACACGGCCCAACGGCCGCCAGCCGTCGGCCGCACGCGCATAGCGGTAGAGGTGCGAGCGCCCCTCGCGGTCGGACACGACGACGGCCTGCCGCCCGTCGCGCGACACCTCGACTTCGTAGTCGTTGCGCGCCGTGTTCAGCGGCGCGCCGAGGTTGGCCACGCGCCAGCCGCCATCGGCTTGCGGCGTGGCGACATAGACGTCGTTGCCGCCCAGGCCGCCAGGGCGGTCGGAGCCGAAGAAGAGGCGACCGTCCGGCAACCGGCGCGGCAGCAGCTCGGACTGCGGCGAGTTGACGGGCTCGGGCAGGCGCCGCGCCGCGCCCCAGCCGCCGCGGCCGTCGCTGTCGGCCACCCAGATGTCGAGGTCGTCGCCACGCTTGCCGGGGAAGGGGCGGCTGGACACGAACCAGAGCTGGCGGCCATCGGCGGTGATGAAGGGGTCGGCATCGCTGGCCGGCGGCGGCACCGAGACGGCCACGGGCACCGCCTCCTTCCAGCCCGTGGGGCCGCAGTCCGACTGCAGCAGGCGGTAAACCGAGAACTGCGGATCGGCGCGCATGAAGACCATGGTGCGGCCGTCGGGCGAGAAGCTCGGCGAGGACTCGTACTGGTCGGTCGCGACGCGCTCGGGCGTCCAGCGCGAGGGCGAACTTGCGGCAGCGGCAAGGGCAAGGGCCAGCAAGGCCTTCATCGCAATCCTTCCAGGGCAGGGAAGCGCCGGCTTCGTGAGGCGAGACACCGGATTCTCGGCGTTAGCATGCGCGCTTGGAAGCACTCGGGAGGTGAGACGATGCTCAAACGACTATGGGCTCTGGCCGTGATCGTGCTGCCTTTGGCCGCGCCGGCTCAGGAGGCGGCCCAACGTCCGCAGACCATCGCGCTCATCTCCACGCTCGGCGACCAACTCAGCATCGTCAAGCAGCGTGGCAAGCGCGCCAGCAGCCTGGACGACTTCTCACGCCGCACCGTGCAGGTAGACCCGCAATTGCTGAACATGGCGGTCCTGCGCGGGCTGGACAGCGCCCTGGCCGCCGAGGAGCCCGCCTCGCAACGCATCATGCTGCGCTGGAGCGCCAACCCCGGGCTCGTGGAGCAGCTCAGGAACGCGTCGTTCGAAACCCGCGATGCGCTGGTGCTCGATGCGCTGCGGGAACGCCTGATCCAGATACCGCAGCGCGCCGAGTGGGATCGCATCGAGGCCATCCTGCCGCGCTACGCGTGGGAGTCGCGCGAGGGCATGCCCAGCCGGCTCGGCGGCATCGGCATCTACGTCAAACCCACCGGCAACCAGTGGGAGCTGCTCGACGAGGACGGCATAGACCGCAAGCAGGAGCAGGCCGACCAGGACCAGACCACCACCGACCCGCGCACCGGCGAGCAGCACAAGAGCAAGGCCTACGTCGCACCCTTCATCTCTTTCGAGCGGGTGACCCTGGACGCCAAGACCTTGACCGTCGTTGCGCGCAAGCCGCAGTTCACGCACACCAAGTACAGCGACCCGAAGTCCAACGCCATCGACGTCATCGAACAGGTCTCGCCGGCCGAGATCGTCACGCAGCTCAACAAGCTGGTGGAGCAGGCCGCCTACCGCTCGGTGCGGGGCACGGTGGAGGTCGGCCCGGTCAAGCCAACGGCATCGGACGCCGGCCAGTAGAGCCGGCACTGAACCTCGGCACGGCGAATCAGTCGCGCGCCGGGATCTTCAGCCCCCGCTGCACCGCCGGCCGCGCCAGGAACGCCTGCAGCACGCGGTCGACCTCGCGGAAGTCGGCATAACCCACCAGCTCACCGGCACCGTAGAAGCCGATCAGGTTGTTGATCCAAGGGAAGGTGGCGATGTCGGCCACCGTGTACTCGTCGCCGACGAGCCAGGACTTGCCCTTGAGGTGGCCGTCCAGCACGCCGAGCAGGCGGCGCGCTTCGGCGAGGTAGCGGTCGCGCGGGCGCTTGTCGTCGTAGTCCTTGCCGGCGAACTTGTGGAAGAAGCCGACCTGGCCAAACATCGGCCCGACGCCGCCCATCTGGAACATCAGCCACTGGATGGCCTCGTAGCGGCGCGCCGGGTCCTTGGGCAGCAGCTGCCCGGTCTTCTCCGCCAGGTAGATGAGGATGGCGCCGCTCTCGAACAGCGGCAGCGGCCGCCCGCCCGGGCCGTTGGGGTCGATGATGGCGGGGATCTTGTTGTTCGGGTTCAGCGACAGGAACTCGGGGCTGAGCTGGTCGTTGGTGTCGAACTTGACGAGGTGCGGCTCGTACGCGAGGCCGATCTCCTCCAGCATGATGGCCACCTTCACACCGTTGGGCGTGGGCAGCGAGTAGAGCTGCAGCCGCCCGGGATGGGCGGCGGGCCACTTCTTGGTGATGGGGAACTGGCTGAGGTCGGTCATGGCGGTCGGTGCAATCGGGGCGATGTGAAAAGGGGCTGAGCCACTTTAGTAGCGCGCCGAATGGGCCGACACCGGCCAAGGATTTGGCCGCCGGTGCAGCGTTGCACGGGTCAGGGCGACCGCAGCAGCTTGCGCACGCCCATCCACGCGAGCGCGAACAGCGCCGATGCCAGGCAAGCCCCGTGCAGCACCGGCAGCGACACCCAGTCCTGCAGCGCATTGCCGGTGCTGAAGGGCCACAGAGGCTGGATGTCGCGGTGCATGACGCTGTCCAGCAGCACATGGCTCCACGCGCCCAGCGCCGCGCCGATCGCGACCGGGCGCAGCGTCAACCGCCCGCACAGACGCTTCAGCGGCGAGCGGTCCAGCAGCCAGAACAGGCCGGCCAGGCCCAGCACCACCAGCGTCGCGCCGACATAGGTGTGGAAGGACGCATGCGCCGGCTCGCGCCGGTTGACGAGGTTGTAGAGCGACTCGATGTCGATCAACACGTTGGCCGCGCAGAAGGCCAGGAAGCTCACGTGGCGCGGCGCGATCGCATGCAACGCAGCGCCGGGGCCGAAGTGGAAGGGGGTGATGGGCATGGACGCCGACTATGCCCACGCCGCCGCTGCCCGTGCCGCGTGAAAATGCCCGCCATGACGACCGCCGCCCCCGCCGCCCCCGGCCCCGCCCAGCCATCGCGGCTTGCGCTCTACCTGCAGCTGATCCGCTGGGACCGCCCTGCCGGGTGGCTGCTGCTGCTGTGGCCCACGCTGTCGGCGCTGTGGATTGCCGCGGACGGCTGGCCGGGCTGGCACCTGCTGGCCGTCTTCACGCTGGGCACGGTGCTGATGCGCTCGGCCGGCTGCTGCGTCAACGACGTGGCCGACCGCGAGTTCGACCGCCATGTGCAGCGCACCGCGCAGCGGCCGGTGACGACGGGCGCCGTGTCGGTGAAGGAGGCGCTGCTGCTCGGCGCGGCGCTGTCGCTCGTCTCGTTCGGCCTGGTGCTCACCACCAACCCGCCGGCCATCCTGCTGAGCTTCGCGGCGCTGGCCGTGGCCATCGCCTATCCGTTCGCCAAGCGCGTGCTGGCCATGCCGCAGGCGGTGCTGGGTATCGCGTTTTCCTTCGGCATCCCGATGGCCTTTGCCGCCGCGCTGGGCGGGGCGGAATGGAACCTGCGCGCGGTACCGCTGTCGGCCTGGGCGCTGCTGGTGGCCAACCTGTTCTGGGTGCTGGCCTACGACACCGAGTACGCGATGGTTGACCGCGACGACGACCTGCGCATCGGCGTGCGTTCGTCGGCGATCGCGCTGGGCCGCTGGGATGTCGCCGGCATCATGCTCTTCTACGCCGCCTATCTGGCGGCGTGGGGCGGGCTGGGGCTGCGGCTGGGCCTGGGGCGCTGGTTCCTGGCCGGCATGGCGTGCGCCGCCGCGCAGGCGCTGTGGCACTTCACGCTGATCCGCCGGCGCAGCCGCGCAGAGTGCTTCAAGGCCTTCCGCGCCAACCACTGGCTGGGCTTCGCGGTGTTTGTGGGCACCGTTGCCGACCTGGCGCTGCGCTGATGGACAGAACTCGGTCAGAGTGCCGCGTCCGCATGTAACAGCGCCTCGGGCGGCATGAAATTGCAACTACATTTCCCGCCCGAGGCGGCGCCGACCGCCTGATCAGAGTTTTCAGGGAGTGGAAGTGATGTCGATTGTGAGCCGCAGCGCTTGGGCGCTGACCTTGTCGCTAATTCTTTCATTGAGCGGCTGCGGCGGTGGTGGGGGCGGGGGCACACCGCTGGTGGGCGGCACGCCCACGCCGAACCCGCCCACGACGCCTACGCCGACGCCCGGCACGGGCAGCCTCACCCCCGACCCGGCCGGCCCGTCGTCCAGCTTCGCCCAGCAGTGCGCTGCCAGCAACACGCTGGCCGCCAGCAACCTGCGCACCTCGACGCTGGACAGCGAGAAAAAGTGGCTGCGCGCCTACTTCGACGAGGCCTACCTGTGGCGCGACGAGGTGCCGCGCATCGACCCCAACGGTGCCGGCTACAGCGGCAGCGATGCCTACGCGGCGCTGGACAATTACTTCGAGGCGCTGAAGAGCACGCGGACGACGGACTCGGGCGCCAAGCGCGATCGCTTCAGCTTCACCTACCCGACGGACAAGTGGAAGGCGATGTCCGAGAACGCCGTCGAGGCCGGCTACGGCATCGAATGGAGCATGGCCAGCCCGACGCCGCCGCGGCGCCTGCGCATCGCGTTCGTGGAGGCCGGCACGCCGGCCGCCAATGCCGGCCTGATGCGCGGTGACGAGCTGGTCAGCGTGGACGGCACGGCCGCCGACACGACCACCGATGCCGGCGTCGACGTGCTCAACGAGGGCCTGTACCCCAGCACCACCGGCACCTCGCATGCCTTCGTGTTCCAGCGCGGCGGCGTGCAGCTGTCGCGCAGCCTGGCCAGCGCCAGCATCACCAAGAACCCGGTGCCGCAGGCCAGCGTGCTGACGCTGCCCAGCGGCGCGCGCGCCGGCTACCTGCTGTTCAACGACCACAACCTGCCGGCCGAGAACCTGCTGATCAATGCGGTCAACGACTTCCGCACCCAGGGCGTGACCGAGCTGGTGCTGGACCTGCGCTACAACGGCGGCGGCTACCTGTTCATCGCCAGCGAACTGGCGACCATGATCGCCGGCACGACGCGCACCGCCGGCCAGCCTTTCGAGACGCTGCGCTACAGCGCCAAGCGCAGCGCCGAGAACGAGGTCACGCCGTTCTTCGCCGACTCCTGCATCGCCGAGGGCGGCCGCTGCACCCGCGTGCAGCCGCTGCCGACGCTGAACCTCAGCCGCGTCTACGTGCTGGCGCAGTCGGGCACCTGCTCGGCCAGCGAGTCGGTCATCAACGGCCTGCGCGGCGTCAACGTCGACGTCGTGCTGATCGGCGGCAAGACCTGCGGCAAGCCCTATGGCTTCACGGCCAAGGACAACTGCGGCATCAGCTACTTCCCGATCGAGTTCGCCGGCGTCAACGCCAAGGGCTTCGGCGACTACTCGGACGGCTTCGTGCCGGGCAGTGGCCCGACGGCGCGCTACGTGCCCGGCTGCACGGTGGAGGACGACCTCGGCCGCCCGCTCGGCGACACGCAGGAAGCCATGCTGGCCGCCGCCATGACCCACGCGTCCACCGGCCAATGCCCCATCGGCACCGGCCTGTCGGCCAGCGTGCGCGCGCAAAGCAGCAAGGCCGTGGAAGGCGCCGCCGCGCTGCACCTGCAGCGCAACCCGGCGCGCAGCAACCGCCTGCTGCTTCCGCGCTGAACAGGCCCTTCGTCCAGGCTGCCCCGCTGGGCGCGGCGCGCCTTACTTCTTGTTCACGCCACCGGGGAAGCGCTCGCGGATGGCGTCCATCCAGGACAGCAGCCCGAGCGTCTCGCTGTGCGGCATGCGCGGGCTCTCCAGCAGCCCGGCGCGGATGCAGGTCTGCGCCTCGGCGATCTCGCCCTCGAAGCCGTTGAGGACGTAGGGCGCCTCCGTGCGCTGCGCCGGCTCCTTGCGGGTGACCAGCTCGATCGCCTCGGAGCCCCAGAAGTCCATCGGGAAGCGCAGGCCGGCCTTGGAGCCCAGCATCTCGAAGGCGTTGACGGACGCGGCGTCGAAGCCGCAGCGGAATTGCGACGTGATGCCGTCGGGGAAGTGCAGCATCACGTTGACGGCGTCGTCCACGCCGGTGGGCGCCAGCTTGGCGGCGACGTCGATGGCCACCGGCTCGGGGCACTCGCCGTCGTTCATCTGCTGCAGCGCCCAGCGCGTCACGGCGAGGTTGTAGATGCCGATGTCCCACAGCGAGCCGCCGGCCAGCGCCGGGTTCCAGTTGCGGTGCTTGGGGTCGTAGGTGGCGGCGAAGCAGAACGTCGAGTGCATCGCGCGCAGCTCGCCGATGGCGCCCTCGCGCAGCATGCGGCCGGCCAGCTCGTAGGCGGGCAGGAAGCGCGTCCACAGCGCCTCCATCAGGAAGACGCCCTTTTCCTTGGCCAGGTCGATGAGGACCCGGCCTTCTTCCAGCGACGTCACCAGCGGCTTCTCGCACAGCACCGGCTTGCCCGCCAGCAGCGCGGCGCGGACGTACTCGCCGTGGTGGGAGTGCGGCGTGGCGATGTAGACGGCGTCCACCGCGGGGTCGGCCAGCAGGTCGGCGAGGTCGGTGGTCACGCGCGCCGGTGCGCCGTCGCGCTGCCACTGCTCGGCATAGGCCTGGCCCTTGGCCGCATCGCGTGCGAACACGGCGGCCAGGCGCGCGCCCGGCACGGCGGCGAGTGCGCCCGCAAAGCGGTTGGCGATGCCACCGGGGCCGATCACGCCCCAGCGGAAGGTTTGGTCATTGCGGTCATGGGCCATGGCTGAGCGCTTTCACGAGGTCGGATTGCGTGAGGATGCCGACGAGCCTGGCTTGCTCGCCGACGATGGGAAGGTGGTGGTGGCCGGTGGCCGAGAACAGCGGCACCAGCTCGGCGATCGGCCGGTCGGCGCTGGCCACGCGCACCTGGCGCGTCATGATCTGGCCGACCACCTCCGGCTTGGTGGAATGCGTGGATGGCGAAGGGCGCAGCAGTGCCTGCAGGCGGCCGCTCAGGCCCTCGCGCTGGTCGGCTTCCGCGGCGCGCATGAAGTCGGCGCGCGTGACGATGCCGACGACGCGCTGCACGCGGTCCACCACCGGCAGCGCCTTGATGCGGTGCTGCTGCAGCAGCGCCCAGGCCTCGGCCAGCGGCGTGCCGAACTCGACGGTGATGACGGGGGTGGACATGATGTCCGCGCAGCGCAAGCCACCCAGGCGGTTGCGGTAGCTCAGCAGCTCGGCCTCGTGCAGCAGGTCGGCGAGGTCGTCGCGCGGCACGTCCAGCACCTGGTTGTAGCGGGCCAGCACGGCGTCCAGCTCGGCATCGCCGAAGCGCGGCGGCGCGACGGTCGCCCCGGTGGCTGGCGGCGGCGCGGTCACGTGCTGCGCGTGCGGATAGCGGCGGCCGGTGGCGCTGTTGTAGGCCACGCCGGCGAGCACGAGCAGCAGCGAGTTCAGCGCCACCGGCACGAACGCGAAATGCCAGTCCTGCGTGGCGGTTATCACCATCAGCAGGCTGGCCGCGCCGCCCGGCGGGTGCAGGCAGCGCAGCAGGAACATCATGCCGATGGCCAGCGCCACGGCCACGGCGGCGACCGCCAGTGGCGGCAGCGGCAGCCAGGCCATGCAGGCGATGCCCACCAGCGCCGACACCGTGTTGCCGCCCACGACGGCCCACGGCTGGGCCAGCGGGCTGGCCGGCAGGCCGAAGACGAGCACCGCGCTTGCGCCCAGCGGCGCGACCAGCCACGGCAGGCCTGGCGCCATGACGGCCTGGCTGAGCGCACCCGCCAACGCGATGCCGAGGCCCGCGCCGAACAGCACGCGCAGGCGCTCACGCGCATTGACGGCCTGCGGCGCGGGCCGCAGCGCGTTCAGCAGGGCAAAGACACGATCGGGCAGGGAGGCGGCGGTGGACATGGGCGGCAGCTGGGCGTCAAAGCCAAGGCCGCCGATTGTGTCTGTCGCCGGCGCGGGCGCCGGATCAAGCGGGTTTCATACGCCCGCCGATCGCCGCCTGCCGGGCAAACCCCGCGAAATGACCGCGCTCAGCCCTTGCCGAGCAGGCTGCTCATCTGCACCTTCAGCGTCAGCGCCTGGGCGCGGCGCTCCTTGGTCGCGGCGCGCTGGTAGGCGAGCTCGGCCTTCTCGCGCAGCGCGACGGCGCGTTCGAGCGCCTCCTGGTAACGCTCCACCGTGTACGTGTTCTCGGTGCCGATGTAGACGCTGCGCGCCAGCGGCGTGTCACCGAAGCGGGGTAGGGTTACCGCGAAGCTGCAATCACGGACACGACTTCCCGCACGTTGGCGAACGATGGGGCCGGAAATGCCGGACGGCAGGTCGCTCTGCTTCTTGCGGCTGGGCGTGCGGCGCAGGCGCGAAGGCGCCGGCATCGTCGCGATGCGCTTGAGCAGCTCTTTCGTCGCCAGCGCCAGCGCGCGCCGGGCGCCGCTGCCGTCCTGGCTGTGGTCCGAGAACAGCTTGGTGCCGCCGTAGCGCAGCTGCCATCCGTGGGTCGACAAATGGTCGATCCGTTGGATGCACTGCGGCACGACAAAACGCTCGCCGCTGAAGATCACGACATCTCTGGTATTCATAACGCCCCCAGTCATTGAGCCCGTCTGCGTCTTGGCGCGGCGGGTCTGTACTAACGCCCCTCTGGTACGGACTGAGTTTATGGGGGTTTATGGGCGGGTCGCGAATTTATGACTTCGTGAAAACACTTCCATGACACGCAAGTCAGCTCCCCGACAGCTAAAGACCGAGTTGCGCGACCACAGCATCTGCGGCGGTGGCCTTTCGCCGGTGGCCTGCAGCCATTGGCGCTCGATCTGGCGGCGCGTCACGCCATAACGCGCCAGCCGCCGGGGTTGCAGCGCGCTGCGGTGGATGCGCGGGTCGTCGTAGAGCAGATGCGCCAGCGGCTGGTTGCCCAGGCCGCGCACGGCCTTCCACGGGCCGCGCGTCGCATGCTGGTGCACGGCCGAGCGCGCCCAGACCAGCGGCTCGCCGTCCACGCGAAGGATGACTTCGCGCACCAGCGCGAGGCCGTAGTGCGGCTGGCCCAGCGCGATGCGCTCGTGCTTGCGCAGCGGCGCGACGGTCTGGCGCAGCACCTGCACCTCGAAGCGCTCGCCCAGCCTGGCCAGGCGGCGGCTCAGCGAACCCGGCGCCCGCAGCCAGTCGCGCAAGCTGTTGCGGGTGGCGATGCCCATCAGCCGCCTTCAGCCAAACTCGCGGCCCAGCTCCGCCGCGCGTTTCTGCGCAGCCAGCACCGCGCGGCGGATGGCCGCGTCCACGGTGTCGGCCTGCAGCGACGTGATGGCCGCATGCGTCGTGCCGCCCTTGCTGGTGACGCGCTCGCGCAGCGTGGTGGGCGACTCGTCCGACGCCAGCCCCAGCGCCGCCGCGCCGGCACAGGTGGCCAGCGCCAGCCGGCGTCCCTGCTCGGCGCTCAGGCCCATGTCGACGGCCGCGGCCATCATGGCCTCGACGAAGAAGAAGAAATAGGCCGGGCCGGAGCCCGACAACGCGGTCACGGCATCGAGGTCGTCCTCGCGTTCGACCCACAGCGTCTGGCCGGTCGGCGCCAGCAGCCGCTCGACGAGGGCGCGCCCGTCGGCCGACACGGCCGGCCGCGCATACAGGCCGGCGATGCCCTGGCCGATCAGCGCCGGCGTGTTGGGCATGGACCGCACGACGCGCTCGGCACCAGTGGCAGCCGCCAGCGCATCGGAGCGGATGCCGGCCATCACCGACAGCTGCAGCGCGCCGCTCACCCAGGCCTTCAGCGGCGCGGCCGCCTCGGCGAAGAGCTGCGGCTTGACGGCCCAGACGACGGTGGTGGCGCGGGCCAGGCCGGCGTCACCGGCGGGCAGGGCCTGCACGCCGAACTCGCCGGCCAGCTTCTGGCGCTGCGCGGCCACCGGCTCGACGACGATGAACTGCGCGGCCGACATGCCGGCGCGCAGCAGCCCCCCGAGGATGGCGCTGGCCATGTTGCCGCCGCCGATGAAGGCGATCACTTCTGCACGTTCTGCACTCATGGGGCGGAAGTCTAAGGGCGCGTTTTCCCGCAAGCCTCGGGACACAAAGCAGCGGCGCGGCGCGGCTATCGTTGCGCGCATCCTCACCAGCCTCCGCCTTGCCATGCCCGCACCGCGCTTCGCCGCAGCCCTGCTGCTCAGCCTCGCCCTCGCCGCCTGCCAGACGGCACCGCCCGCGCCGCCGGTCGTGGCGCCGCCGGGCATCACCTACGCCGGCAGCGACGGCAGCAGCCTGGCGAATGCCGTGGTCATCCAGACCGAGCTCAAGGGCGTTGCCGGCGTGCGCTCCGAATACATGTGGCTGTCACAGCGCTATCCCGGCTACAAGCGCACGCGCCAGGCCCTTCTCCACCAGGGCGACAAGTCCTACGACCGCCTCGACATCACCACGGCGGACGGCCGCGAGCTGTCGGTCTACTTCGACATCACGGCCTTCTTCGGCAAGTTCTGACGATGCAACCCGACCGCCGCACGCTGCTGACGCTGGCTGTGCTGGCCGTGGCCGGCTGCGCCGGCGCGCCCGCGCCGCGCCCCTGGGCCGAGACGGCCACGCGTGAACTGAACCTGGCGCTGGCCAGCTTCGAACTGCAGGGCCGGCGGGTCGGCATCACGCGCAGCGCCGCTGCGAGCGGCAACCTGCCGGTCGTCGTCTACCTGCCGGGCATCGGCCAGGACAGCGACGCCGGCCAACGCTGGGTGGCCGCGTGGGCACAGGCGGGTTATGCCGTGCTGACGGTGCAGCCGCTGGAAGACGACGCGGCCGCCTGGCGCTCCACGCTGGCGCGCACCGGAGAATTCCGCGCGCTGGGCGAGCTGCACTATGGCGAGGCCATGCGCGCTCAACGCCTGGCCGCGCTGCGCCGTCTGCTGACCGCGCTGCAGGCGCAGCCGGCCGCGGCCGGCGTGACGCTGGACTGGCAACGCGCCGCCGTTGCCGGCTACGAGACCGGTGCGCAGGCCGCGCTGGACCTCGGCGCCGACGCCGGCGCGTGGCAGCCGCGCGCCGTCATCGCGATCAGCCCGCCACCGATGGACGCCCCCGCCGCGGCACCGCCGCTGCTGCTGATCAGCGGCGACGACGACGGCGATGCGCTGGGCCTTTTCACGCGGCCCGCCGAGCGCCGCCGCGCCTTCGAGACCCAGCGCCCCGGTGCCGGCTGGCTGCTGAACCTGCCGGGCCTCTCGCACACGGCACTGGCGGGCACGCTGGCGCCCGACGGCTGGCATGCACAGGATCAGCACCGCGGCGGCGAAGCCCTGGGCCGCCGCGGCGGCATGGGTGGCGGGCAGGGCGGCAGCCACGGCCCGGCCGGCGGCGCGCCGCGCGGCCCCCGCAGCGGCAGCGCCACCGAGGCGGCCCATGCCGACCTGGGCGAGGCACAGCGGCTCAGCGCGGCCTTCCTGGACAGCCAGCTGCGCGGCGCGGCGCTGCCATCCAACCCCCGCTTGCAGGCGCGTTAGTCGTCCAGCCCGAGGAAGCCGCCGCTCTGGTGCGCCCACAGGCGCGCATAGATGCCACCCTTGGCCAGCAGCTCCGCATGCGTGCCCTGCTCGACGATGCGGCCGGCGTCCATGACGACCAGGCGGTCCAGCGCCGCGATCGTTGAGAGGCGGTGCGCGATGGCGACCACCGTCTTGCCCTCCATCAGCGTGTAGAGCGACTGCTGGATGGCCGCCTCGACCTCGCTGTCGAGTGCGCTGGTCGCCTCATCCAGCAGCAGGATGGGCGCGTCCTTCAGCATCACGCGGGCGATGGCGATGCGCTGGCGCTGGCCGCCAGAGAGCTTGACGCCGCGTTCGCCCACATGCGCCTCGAAGCCGGTGCGGCCCTTGGGGTCGGAGAGCTGCGCGATGAACTCGTCGGCGTGCGCGCGCGTGGCGGCGCGCTCCAGGTCGGCGGGCGTCGCGTCGGGCCGGCCGTACAGGATGTTGTCGGCCACCGAGCGGTGCAGCAGCGAGGTGTCCTGCGTGACCATGCCGATGTGGCGGCGCAGCGAGTCCTGCGTGACGGTCGCGATGTCCTGGCCGTCGATGGTGATGCGGCCGCCGCCGGCCGGCAGGTCGTACAGGCGCAGCAGCAGGTTCACGAGCGTGCTCTTGCCCGCGCCGCTGCGGCCCACCAGGCCGATCTTCTCGCCGGGGCGGATGCGCAGGTCCAGGCCGTCGACGACCACCTTGCCGTTCGGGTAGGCGAAGTGCAGGTTCTCGAAGTGCACCTCGCCGCGCGGCACGGTCAGCTCGGCGGCGCCGTTCGCATCGGCGATGGCCTGCGGCTTGGACAGCGTCGCCAGGCCGTCCTGCACGGTGCCGATGTGCTCGAACAGCGAGGCCATCTCCCACATCACCCAGTGCGAGATGCCGTTCAGACGCATCGCCATCGCGGTGGCGGCCGCGACGGCGCCGACGCCGATGGCCGACACGCCCCACAGCCACAGCGCCAGCAGCGCCGTGCTGCCGACCAACAGCGCGGACAGCACCGAGTTGACAACCTCGAAGCCGGTGACCAGGCGCATCTGCCCGTAGGCCGTGACCATGAAGTCCTGCATCGCCGACTTGGCATAGCTGGCCTCGCGCCGGCCGTGGGCGAACAGCTTGACGGTGGCGATGTTGGTGTAGGCGTCGGTGATACGGCCGGTCATCAGGCTGCGCGCATCGGCCTGGGCGTGGGCGATCCTGCCCAGCCGCGGCACGAAGAAGCGCAACGCAACGACGTAGAGCGCCAGCCACACGCCGAACGGCGCGATCAGCCAGGGGTCGAAGCTGGCGACGATGGCCACCATGGTGCCGAAATACACGGCGACGTAGACCAGGATGTCGACGACGATGAGCCAGGTGTCGCGCACGGCCAGGGCCGTCTGCATCACCTTGGTGGCGATGCGGCCGGCGAACTCGTCGCCGAAGAAGGCCAGGCTCTGGCCCAGCATGCGGCGGTGGAAGAGCCAGCGCAGCCGCATCGGGAAGTTGCCGAACACGCCCTGGTACTTCAGCAGCGCCTGCACCGCCGCCAGCGCGACGCTGGTGCCCAGCACGGCCAGCAGCGCAACGATGACGGGCTGGGGCCGGGTCCACAGCTCGGCCGGCTTGACGCCGGCCAGCCAGTCCACCAGCGACGCCATCAGGCTGAACAGCAGCGCCTCGGCCGCCGCGATGCCGGCCGTGAACAGCGTGACCGCCGCCAGGTGCGGCCGTACGCCATCGGCGCAGCGCCACAGGAAGGCGAAGAAGCCGGTGGGCGGCGCGTGGCCGGCGGTTTCGGGATAGGGGTCGACGAGGCGCTCGAAGCGCGCGGCGAGCGGTTGGAAAAAGGCCATCCGCATAGTTTCGCCGGACACCGCTGTCAGGTCGTGGCATCAGCGTGCGAGGCCGTCCAACGCGCGGGTGGAGACTTCGTCCCGCACGTCGTCCACTTGCCGTGACAGCGCCACAGAAAGGATGCAACGCGATGAACCTGAGGATGAAAGACGCCTGCGCGCTGTGCGCCCTGGCCTTTGTGCGGGCTGGTGCGTTCGCCGCGCCGACGGATGCCGCGGCGCCATGCCGGCCCGGTGTGTATGGCGAGGGCCGTGAGGCTTTCGTGGTGATCGGCTCGGCCCTGCCGCCACCCGGATCGGGCCAGCGATATCTGTTTCGCGACGGACGACGGGGCAGCACCGGGGCCGCGGGATCCCCCATCGCCTGCGATGCCGACGTGGCGACGGTCACGGTGCCAGGCGGTGAGGTGCGCCGCTGGACCCGCAGCACCACCCGCGAGACCGACACGAGCTTCGTCAGCGCGGCCACCCGGCTGGCGGGCCGGCTGGTCGAACCGCCGGGCGAGCCGGCCGCCGATCGACCGCTGGTCGTGATGGTGCACGGCTCCGAGAAGACCGCGGCGATCGGCAGCGTCTATGCCTACATGCTGGCCGCGCAAGGGGTCTCCGTCTTCGTCTACGACAAGCGCGGCACCGGCGCCTCCGCGGGCGACTACACGCAGAACTTCGAGCTGCTCGCCGACGATGCGGCGGCGGCCCTGCAGGAGGCTCGCCGCCTGGCCGCCGGCCGCTTCGGGCGTGCCGGCTTCTTCGGCGGCAGCCAGGGCGGCTGGGTCGCACCGTTGGCGAGCACGCGGTCTCCCGCCGATTTCGTGGCCGTGGGTTTCGGGCTGGTCGTCTCTCCGACGGAGGAAGACCGCGAGCAGCTCCTCGACGAGGCCCGGCAGATGAAGCTCGGCGCCGCCGAGGTGGCCCAGGTGGAACGGCTGGCGCGTGCGACGGCCACGCTGGTGCGCTCGCACTTCACGCAGGGGTACGCGTCACTGGCCAAAGTCCGGCGCGACATCGGCAGCGCACCCTGGGCCGCGACGATCCAGGGCGAATACAGCGGCGACATGCTGCGCATGAGCGACGCCGACCTGCGAAGGATAGGCCGGGCCCGCTTCGACAACCTGGAGCTCATCTGGGACTACGACGCCGCTGCGGTGCTGAGGCGGCTGAAGGTGCCGCTGCTCTGGGTGCTGGCTGAAGAGGACCGGGAGGCACCGATCCAAGCCACGCGCGCCGTCCTGCTGAAGCTGATCGCGGCGGGCCGCCCGATCGACGCCCATGTCTTTCCCGACACCGATCACGGCATGGTGGAGTTCAGCGTGAAGGCCGACGGCTCTCGCACGCCGACCCGCATCACCGACGGCTACTTGAAGCTGCTGGCGGACTGGATCAAGGGCGACGTGCACGGCAGCTACGGCCGCGCTTCGGCGCTTCGCCTGAGCGCACCGGCTGCGTCGCAGCGAGAGAAGCAGTGATGCCCCGCCGACCGCCGCCTTACTGGCTGGCCGCCGAAGCCGGCGGCACCGGCACCACGATGCCGGGCGACAGCGAGATCTCGTCGACCAGCGTGACGCCGGTGACGAAGTAGCGCGTCTCGCCGAAGCAAGCGCCCGGCAGGCCGACCTTCTCTTCGTAGTGCAGGTTGACGCGCCGGCCCATGACCTTGTTGATGGCCGCGGCCGTGGCCTCGTCGTGCACGGTGAAGTAGAACTTCTCGACCGAGGCCGTGCCCGGCAGTGACACCAGCGCCTGCTCGCCTTCCCAGGTCTTGCAGACCCAGCCCTTGCGCGAGAGCTTCTGCACCCAGCCGGCGCGCTCGCCTTCCGAATAGCTCCAGTGCCAGGCGAACACGAACCAGGCCGTGATGAGCAGCAGCAGGGCGACGACGGACAGGGCGATCTTCAGGCGCATGGCGGGCAGCGGAGAGGCGGGCGCGGCGATTGTGCGTCAGCGCGCGAAGCGCTCCGCCGAGCGCGCCTTCGCTTTCGCGGCCTCGACCTCGCGGTTCTTGGGCTCGGCCGTCGTCTGGAGCGACGCGATCAGCGTGCGGGCCTCGGCCGCGATGGCCTGCACGGCATGGTCGAACGCCGCCGCGTTGGCTTGCGACGGCACGTTGAAGCCGCTGAGCTTGCGCACGAACTGCAAGGCAGCGTCGCGGATCTCGACCTCTGTCGCCGGCGGCTCGAAGTTGAAGAGGGTGCGGATGTTGCGGCACATGGCGGAGTCCTTTCAACCGGCCTCGGGATGCCGCTGCCGCCATTCACGCAGCGCGCGGCGGTAGTCGTCCATCGCCAGGTCGTACAGGTCGAAGATGCAGGGGTCGCAGCCGTTGCCGCAGCAGGCGTCCAGGTCGGGCTGCGGGGGCGGCTGGGGCATGGGGTCCGGGTCGGGCACGTCGGTCATCGACAGGCATTCTGAAGCAGCGAAGATGGGCCCCATGACGTTCGCCATCAAGGCCGAGATCCGCGACCCGCAGGCCGCGCGGTTCGACTTCCCCGCGCAGAAGACGATGTACGGCGGCAAGCGCATCGCCGCCGGCGACGTCGTCTACCTTTTCGCCAGCGAGAACGAAGGCGGCGCAGGGCTGGTGGCGCGCGGCGTCGTCACGGCGGCCGAGGCCACGCCGCGCCAGCCCGGCATCGAGCGCCAGACGCCGCGGGTCAGCGTCCGCGTCCAGCGCACCGCGCTCGCCACGCGCCGGCTGGGCCGTGCCGAGCTCAAGCCGTTTGCGGACTGGGGCGACGGCCGGCCCGAGACCGAGCTGAACTTCAAGTTCTATCGGCAGGCGACGGACAAGATCGTCGGCCTGTCGCCAGCGGCAGCCGCCTTCCTCGACAACTTCTTCTGACTCAGCCGCGCCGCTCGCGCAGCTGCCGCACGCGCGCCTCCAGCGTGGCCAGCTCGCGCTCGCGTTCGGCGTCCTTGATGGCCTGGATGCGGCGGTGGATCTCGCGCAGCTCCTGCAGCGGCGCGGACCCGGCCTGCAAGTCGGCCGGCAGGCGCTCGGCCCACTCGAGGAGCAGCTCGGTGATGACGCCCAACTGGTCACCGTAACTCGCCACGTCGAAGGCCCGGGCTTCGATGCGCGCGTTGCCGGCCTGGGGTTTGATGCCGGCGAAGAACCAGTCCAGGCGCGGCTCGATGTCCTGCGCCACGTCGCCGCTGAAAGGCAGGCGCAGCTGCGGCGCCCAGAGCCAGAACCAAGGAAACATCTCGTCCTCCCTTGCGCCCATGACTGCGGGCGCGTACGAGGCATGGTGGCGGAGCACCGTGACGCGGACAGGCCCTAACCTTTGGGGATGGACTCGCTGATCTCCGCCGCCGCCCGGGCGCTCGCCGCCGGCGACGCCTTGCAGGCGCTCAAGCGCGTGGCGCTGCGCAGCGACCCGCCGGCGCTGGCGCTGCGCGGCATCGCGATGGCGCAGCTGGGCGAGCTGGTGCGCTCGCGCGAGTTGCTGCGGCAGGCGGCGCGCGGCTTCGGCGCGCACGAGGCGCTGGCGCGCGCCCGCTGCGTCGTGGCCGAGGCTGAGGTGGCGCTGGCCTTGCGCGACTTCGGCGCGCCACCGCGCGCGCTGGAGGCCGCGCGCGACACGCTGGCGGCGCGCGGCGACCACGCCAATGCGCTGCAGGCCGGCCTGATCGCCGCGCGGCGCTGGCTGCTGCTGGGGCAGTTGGACGCGGCCGCGGCGCTGCTGGACATCGACACCGCCGGCCTGCCGCCGCTGCCCGCCGCCGTCGCGGCGCTGGCGCGCGCCGAGCTGGCATTGCGCCGCCTGCGCATCGCGGACGCCGAGGCGGCGCTGGCGCAGGCCGACGAAGCGGCCGGGCGTGCCGGCATCCCGGCCCTGCAGGCCGAGGCGCGGCAGGCGCGCGCGGTGCTGGCCCAGCCGGCCGCGCGGCGCCTGGCGGGCGGCGAGGCGCAGCCGCTGCGCCTGCATGAGGTGGCGGCCTTGCTGGGCTCGGGCGCGCTGGTCGTGGATGCCTGCCGCCACGGCCTGCGCGCCGGCGACGCCTCGCTGGCGCTGGCTCGCCGGCCCATCCTGTTCACGCTGCTGCGCGTGCTGGCCGAGGCCTGGCCGGGCGACGCGGGGCGCGACGTGCTGATCGCCCGCGCCTTCCGGCTGCGCGAGGCCGACGAGACGCACCGTGCCCGGCTGCGCGTGGAGATCGGCCGGCTGCGCGCGCTGCTGAAGGACGTGGCCGACCTCGACGCCACGCCGCGCGGCTTTGCGCTGCGGCCGCGGGACGGGCGCGCGGTGGCCGTGCTGGCGCCGCCCGTGGACGGCGACCAGGGCGAGCTGGTCGCGCTGCTCGCCGACGGCGCGGCCTGGTCGACGTCGGCGCTGGCCCTGGCGCTGGGCGACAGCCAGCGCACGGTGCAGCGCGCGCTGGCCGAGCTGGAGGCGGCGGGCCGCGTGCGCGCCATCGGCCAGGCGCGCGCGCGGCGCTGGCTGGCGCCGCCTCTGGTCGGTTTCGCCGGTTTCACGACGATCTTGTTACTCCCCGCCGCGCTGCCGCTTGCGTAGATTGGCGGCCATGCGCTGGAGACGGCGCGCCAACCCGGAGCAAGCCATGACCGCCCCCACCCAGCCCGCCGAGATCGTCCGCGAGTACGGCCCCTTCGAGGGCCACCCCGCCATCCACGGCATCACCCACGACGGCGAGCGCGTCTGGGCCGCCACCAACGACGCGCTGCTCGCCATCGCGCCGGCCAGCGGCGAGGTGGCGCAGCGCCTGCCGCACACCTGCGACGCCGGCACGGCCTTCGACGGCCGCCACCTGTACCAGATCGCCGAGGCGCGCATCGCCAAGATCGACCCGGCCACGGGCGCCGTCGTCGCCACCATCCCGGCGCCGGGCCAGGGCTGCTCGGGCCTGGCCTGGGCCGAGGGCAGCCTGTGGGTGGGCGAGTACCGCGCCCGCAAGATCCACCAGATCGACCCCGACACCGGCGCCGTGCGGCGCAGCATCGAGACCAACCGCTTCGTCACCGGCGTGACCTGGGTGGACGGCGAGCTCTGGCACGGCACCTGGGAGGGCGACGAGAGCGAGATCCGCCACATCGACCCCGCCGACGGCGCCGTGCTGGAGACGCTGCAGATGCCCGCCGGCACCGGCGTCAGCGGCCTCGAGTCCGACGGCAAGGCCTTGTTCTACGCCGGCGGCGGCAGCAGCGGCAAGGTCCGCGCGGTCCGCCGCCCGCAGCGCGCCCGCGCCGCCTGATTCCCCCTGAAGCAGACACCCACCCGCCCCCCGGGTGGAGCCGCTGCATGCCTTGTTCTTCCCTCAACCCAAGGAGCGCTTGATGACCGCCACCCTCCCCCACCCCATCGTGACCCGCGACCGCTGGATCGCCGAGCGCAAGACCCTGCTGGCGCAGGAGAAGGCGCTGACCCAGGCGAGCGACCGCCTCGCCGCGGAGCGTCGCGCCCTGCCCAGGGTTCGGCTGGAACAGGACTACGTCTTCGACACCGCCGACGGCCCGCGGCGCCTGGGCGAGCTGTTCCAGGGCCGGCGCCAGCTGCTGGTGCAGCACTTCATGTTCGGCCCCGGCTGGGAGCAGGGCTGCAAGAGCTGCTCCTTCATGGCCGACCACCTCGACGGCATGGCCGTGCACCTGGCCCACCGCGACATCGCGCTGCTGGCCGTGTCGCGCGCGCCGCTGGCCGAGCTGCTGCGCTTTCGCGAGCGCATGGGCTGGCGGTTCAACTGGGCCTCGTCGCACGGCAACGACTTCAACCGTGACTTCAACGTCAGCTTCGCGCCCGAGGACCGCGTGGACGGCGAGGTGTTCTACAACTTCCACATGACGCCCTTCCCGCAGACCGAGGCGCCGGGCATCAGCGTCTTCTACAAGGACGACGCGGGCGATGTCTTCCACACGTACTCGACGTTCGGCCGCGGCGTGGAGGTCATGATGGGCACGTACAACCTCGTCGACCTGACGCCCAAGGGCCGGGACGAGGCCGGGCTGGAGTACACGATGGCGTGGGTGCGGCACCATGACCGCTACGAAGACGCCGTCGCCCCGCCCGCCAGCTGCTGCGGCGCCAAGGCCTGAGCGCCATGAGCACCAGCCTGTGGCCCTGGCTGGCCGTGGCCGGCGCCGGCGCGCTGCATGGGCTCAACCCGTGCACGGGCTGGGGGCTGGCCGCCCTGTGCGGCCTGCGCACGGGCGATGCGCGGCAGGCGTTGCGCGCGCTGGGGCCCATTGCCATCGGGCATGCGGCCTCGGTCGCCGCGGTGGCGCTGAGCGTCGCCATGCTGGGCGGGCCCATGGACGCGCTGGCGCCGTTGGCCGGCTTGGCGGCACTGGGCGCCTTTGTGCTGTTGCGGTTGAAGCGCTGCGGCGGCATCGCGGCGGGCGCCTTTGCGGCCGCCACGCTGCATGGCAGCGGGTTGATGCTGGTGCCGGCACTGGTGCCGTTATGCCTGAGCGCGTCGCCGGCCCGCGAGATCACGGCGTCGGGCTCGCTTCTGCTCGCGCTGGCGGCGGTGGTGGTGCACATGACGGCGATGCTGGCCGTCACTGCAGCCCTCGCGCTGGGCGCGAGCCGCTTCGTTGCCGCGCTGCGCCCACAATGGGCGCACCGCCTGCAGAGCCTTCGCCAATGACACCGCCGTCCCACCGCCTCACTGCCGACATCGTCCACAGCGAGGCGCAGTTGCGCGCGCTCATCGGCGAGCCCGCCGCGCTGGCGCGCGCCAAGATCACCGACCGGCTGAACGCCGTGACGCGCGTGTTCATCGAGCGTTCGCCGTTTGTGTGCCTCGCGACCAGCGATGCGATGGGCCGCTGCGACGTCAGCCCGCGCGGCGACCCGCCCGGCTTCGTCCGCATCCTGGACGAGCGCACGCTGCTGCTCCCCGAGCGGCCGGGCAACCGCCTGGCCGACTCGCTGCGCAACGTGCTGGCGAACCCACAGGTGGGCCTGATCTTCATCGTGCCGGGCGCGACGGACACGTTCCGCGTCAACGGCCGCGCCACGCTGACCACCGACGCCGCGCTGCTCGCACCTTGCGCGCTGGAAGGCCGCACGCCGGTGCTGGGCCTGCTGGTGGACATCGAGGAGGCCTACACGCAATGCTCAAAGGCGTTCCTGCGGTCCGGCCTGTGGGACCCGGCGCGCTTCGTCGACCCGTCGGTCCTGCCGACCGGCGGCCAGGTGCACCGCGCCATCCAGGGCGAGGCGTTCGACGCCGCGAAGTACGACACCGAACGCGCCGAGCGCTACCGCCGGCGCGAAGGCTTCTATTGAGCCGGCGCCGCCGGCGTCAAGCCACGCCCGCCAGCAACGCCGCATTCCCCCCCGCTGCCGCCGTATTGACCGTCAACGTCTGCTCCGCTGCGCAGCGGTAGAGCTGGCGCACATGGCCGGCCGCCGTCACCAGCGGCAGGATGGCACCGGTGCGCGCGGCGAGTACCTGGGCCAGCGCGTGGGCGGCGGCCGGGTCGGATGACGCGAGCGCCACGCCCGCCAGCTGCGGCGCGGCGAGCAGGCCGGGCAGGGCCGAGTCGGGCAGCAGCGTCAGCGCATTGACCGGCAGGCCGGCGCGCAGCAGCGCCTGGCGGGCGCGTTCGTCGCCGCCCAGCCAGATGGCGCTGTTGCCGGCCAGCAGCGCGCTGACGACCGCCGCGAGGCCGGCGTCGCCGCGCCCCAGCACGGCGAAGACGCCGCGGGCGTGGTGGCGCAGCGTGTTGCTTTCGCCGGTGGGGCCGGGCAGGACGACGTCGTCGAACCGCGTGTGCGCGGCCGGGAAGAGGCTGCGCAGCGCCAGCGCCGCGGGCGCGTCCAGCGTGTCGGCGGCGCGGCGCAGCGTGGCGATGCGGTCGGCCAGCGGTGTGGCGCGCCACGCCGGGTCGGCGGCCACGGCCAGCGCGTCGGCGGGGCCGTCTAGAACCAGCGGCGGCGCGGGCGCGTCCAGCACCGGCTCGGCGCAGAAGCGGCGCAGGTAGTCGGGGCCGCCGGCCTTGGGGCCGGTGCCGGACAGGCATTCGCCACCGAACGGCTGCACGCCCACCACCGCGCCGATGATGTTGCGATTGACGTAGACGTTGCCGATGCGGGCCTCGTCGGCCAGGCGCTGGGCGCGGCTGTCGATGCGGGTCTGGATGCCGAGCGTCAGGCCATAGCCCAGCGCGTTGATGTCCTGGATGACCTCGTCGACCGGTGCGTCGAAGCGCACGACATGCAGCACCGGGCCGAAGATCTCCTCGCGCAGGTGCTGCACGGTGGGCAGCTCGAAGGCGACGGGGCGGATCTGACGCGGCATGGCCTCCGCGACGGGCGCCTCGGCGATGAGCTTGGCCTCGCGCTTGAGGCGCTCGACATGGCGGCTGATGCCGGCATGCGCCTCGTCGTCGATGACGGGGCCGACGTCGGTCGCCAGGTTGGCCGGCTGGCCGACATGCAGCTGCGAAAGCGCCCCGCGAAGCATCTCGACGACACCCTCGGCGATGCTGGACTGCACGCACAGCAACCTCAATGCCGAGCAGCGCTGGCCGGCGGAGCGGAAGGCCGATTGCACGACGGCGTCGATGACCTGTTCGGGCAGCGCCGTCGAGTCCACCACCATCGCGTTCAGGCCCCCCGTTTCGGCGATGAGGGGAATCGGCGAATTGGGTTTCGCGGCCAGCGCCTTGTTGATGATCTGCGCCACCGCCGTGGAGCCGGTGAAGCAGACGCCGGCCGTGTGCGCATGGGCCACGAGGCCGGCGCCGACCGTCTCGCCGGGGCCGTGCAGCAGCGCAAGCGCGTCGGCCGGCACGCCGGCCTGGTGCAGCAGCTCGACGAACTTCAGCGCAACGAACGGCGTCTGCTCGGCGGGCTTGGCGGCGACGGCATTGCCGGCCACCAACGCGGCGACCACCTGGCCCGCGAAGATGGCCAGCGGGAAGTTCCACGGGCTGATGCAGACGAAGACGCCGCGGCCTTGCATCGCTTCAACATCGGCTTCGCCCTGGTCCGCGTAATAACGCAGGAAGTCCACGGCTTCGCGCACCTCGGCGACGCAGTCGGCCTGCGTCTTGAAGGCCTCCTTGACCAGCAGCGCGCAGAACTCGGGCAGGCGGGCGTCGAGGTCGTCGGCGGCGCGGCGCAGGATGGCGGCGCGGACGGGCACCGCGCGGGCGTTCCAGCCCGCAAAGCCGGCATGCAGGCGCTGCATCGCGGCGTCGACTTCCGAACCCGTGGCCTCGGGCACCGCGCGCACCGCCACGCTGGCCAGCGCAGCCTGCAGCGGCGCGCGCTGGGCGGGTGCGGTCAGGTCGGCGCCGGTGGAATTGGCGCGGCCACGGCCTTGTTCATCGAAGTAGAGCGCCGGCGGCAGCGGCAGCGCGCTCGTGCCGCGCACCTCCAGCAGCGGCGAGCCCAGCAGCTCGGGCACCTGCACGCTGGGGTCGGCCAGCTGGTGCACGAAAGACGAGTTGGCGCCGTTCTCCAGCAGGCGCCGCACCAGGTAGGCCAGCAGGTCGCGGTGCTCGCCGACCGGCGCGTAGACGCGGCAGGGGATGGTGCCGTCCTTCAGCACCTCGCGGTAGACGCCTTCGCCCATGCCATGCAGGCGCTGCATCTCGAACTGCGCGCCGGTGGCGCGGGCCATCTGCACGATGGCGGCGATGGTGCCGGCGTTGTGCGTGGCGAACTGCGGGTAGATGACGTCGGCATGCTGGATCAGCGCGCGGGCGCAGGCCAGGTAGCTCACGTCGGTGTGCTGCTTGTGCGTGAACACGGGGTAGTGCGACAGGCCCAGCTCCTGAGCGCGCTTGATCTCGCCGTCCCAGTAGGCGCCCTTGACCAGCCGCACCATGAAGCGCAGGCCGTGCTTGCGCGCGATCGCGGCCACTTCGTCGACGACCGCCAGCGCGCGCGTCTGGTAGGCCTGCACCGCCAGGCCGAAGCCGCGCCATTGCGGGTAGACGATGGCGATCTTGGCGGCCAGCGTGTCCAGCACGTCCAGCGACAGCTCCAGGCGGTCGACCTCCTCGGCGTCGATGGTCAGGTTGATGTTGGCGTTGGCGGCCAGCTCGATCAGCTCCCACACGCGCGGCAGCAGCTCCGCGAAGACGCGCTCGCGCTGCAGCACCTCGTAGCGGCTGAACAGTGCGCTGAGCTTGATGGAGATGCCGTCCGACGCCTCCGGAGAGTCCGCACGGTGGCCGGCGGCGATGGCCTTGATGGCGCCGAGGTAGGCGGCCTGGTAGCGGCGTGCGTCGCTCTCGGTGCGGGCGCCTTCGCCCAGCATGTCGTAGCTGAACCTGAGATTCTTCTGCGCCTTGCGGGCGTCGTCCGCCTCGCTCATCGCCTCGCCGATGTTGCGGCCCAGCACGAACTGCCGGCCCAGCAGCTGGATGGCGCGCACGGTGGCCGCCACCACGGTCTGCGCGCCCAGGCGCTTGAACAGGCCGCCGTCGTCCTCCGCCCCCGGCAGGAAGCGCTTGGACATGGAGATGGCCGAGGCCGACAGCGCGGCCAGCATCTTGTGCGGGCTGCCCTCGCTGGCGCCGTCGAAGTCGGCACGGCCCAGCTGGTCGGCCGTCAGTGCGATGGCGGTGGGCGCGTCCGGCACGCGCAGCAGCGCCTCGGCCAGGCGCATCAAGGCCAGGCCCTCGGCGCTGGTGATGGGGTATTCGCGCAGCAGCGACTCCATCGCCCAGAACGGCGCCGGGTTCCTGCGCACCTGCTCCACCCAGGGCGCGGCCATCGCGATGACGCCTCGCCAGTCCAGCGCGCTGCCGACGCGCTCGACCAGCGCCTGCACGACGCCGGCCTCCGCGCGATAGGGGTCCGGCAGGCGGGGCTGTTCGGGCGGGGCGACAAAGGCTGGCATGGCGGGCTCCTGGTGAGATCCTGCAATGTATTGAAGCGGCTCTTGGATTAAATTCCAACAATCACAAGAACGGCCGACGAAAATCCATATGAGCGAGGAACCCAGGTTGGACAAGATCGACGAACGCATCTTGCGCGCGCTGCAGGCGGATGGGCGCATCTCCAACCTCAAGCTGGCCGAGACGGTGCACCTGTCGCCCACCGCCGTGCTGGAGCGCGTGAAGCGCCTGACCCGCGAGGGCTACATCCTGGGCTACGAGGCGCGGCTGAACCCGGCCAAGCTGGGCGCGGCGATGCTGGTCTTCATCGAAGTGCACCTGGACCGCACGGTGCAGGACGTGATGGACACCTTCAAGGCCGCCGTCCAGGCCCGCCCGGAAATCCTGGAGTGCCACCTGGTGGCCGGTGGCTTCGACTACCTGCTGAAGACGCGGGTGCGCGACATGGGCGCCTATCGGGAGTTCATCGGCAGCGTGATCTGGACGCTGCCCGGGGTGCGCGAGACGCGGACCTATGCCGTCATGGAAGAGGTCAAGGCCACGAACGCTTTGCCTATCTGAGGGTGGCACGACGCCTGCCCTAGTGTCAGCATCGCGCGATGTCCGCGTCGAAAGGAACGTCATGCAGGTACGGATAGAGACCGACAACCATGTGGAAGGCCACGAGAAGCTGATCGAGCATGTCGAGGGCGTGATCCGCGACGCGGTGGACCACCACAAGGAGCGTGTGACGCATGTGGAGGCACACCTGGGCGACGTCAACGGCAGCGCGAAATCGGGCGCCGCCGACATGCGCTGCATGCTGGAGGCGCGCGTGGCGGGGCTGAAGAACATGGCGGTCACGCACCAGGCCGAGAGCCTGCACCTGGCCATCGAGGGCGCCGCCGACAAGCTGACCAAGGCGCTCGACTCCGCGCTCGGCAAGGAAATGGACCGTCAGCGGCGCCATCCGGGCACCGGTGAACTCAGTGCGGATGCGACGCGGGCCGAGGACGAAGAGGAGGCGCCGCCGTCGCCGCCTTGAACGCGTCGGCCACGGCCTCACGCAATGCGGGCAGCACCTCCGCCTCGAACCACGGCCGCTGCTTCAGCCAGCGCTGGTTGCGCGGGCTGGGGTGGGGCAGCGGCAGCAGGCCGCGTGCCAAGCCGTCCTGCCAGCCGGACACCAGCGCGTCGACCGGCGCATTGCTGCCCAGGTGCCCGGCGAGCGCATGCTGGCCGATGGCCAGGGTCAGCTTCACGTTCGGCAGCGCGTCCAGCACGCGGCGGCGCCACCGCGTCGCGCATTCGGGCCGCGGCGGCAGGTCGCCCGACGCGCCGGTGCCGGGGAAGCACAGGCCCATGGGCAGGATGGCGAAGCAGGCCGGGTCGTAGAACTGCTCGGGCGTGACGCCCAGCCAGGCGCGCAGGCGGTCACCGCTGACGTCGTCGAACGGCCGGCCCTTGGCATGCGTGACGCGCCCAGGCGCCTGGCCGGCGATCAGGATGGGCGCGCGTCGGTCGAGCTGGAAGATGGGCCGCGCGCCGAGCGGCAGCGCCGGCTCGCAATGCGTGCAGGCGCGCAGTTCGGGCAGCAGCCGCGCCAGCGCCGTGGCCATCAGCCAAGGTGCTGGCCGAAGAAGCGCATCGCCCGGTCCCAGGCCTGCTGCGCCCAGGCGGCGTCGTACTGCGTCTGCGGGATGCGCCCCGCGCCCTGCGCCGTCTCGTTGGCAAACGCATGACGGGCCAGGTAGCGGTGGCCTTCGTAGCTGGCGCCGGCTTCCTTCAGCCTGGCTTCCAGCGCGTCGACCTGGTCGATGGCGAAGAACTCGTCCTGCGTGGCCCAGTGCGCCTGCACCGGCAGCTTCAGCCTGGCGGCGTCGATGGCCTTGAGCGGCGGCATGCCGTACCAGACGACGGCCGCATCGGCCTCGGGGGACTGCTGCGCCGCCAGCCACGTCAGCGCGCCGCCCATGCAGTAGCCGGTGATGCCGACCTTGCCGCTGCCCAGCCCCAAAGCCTTGAGGTGCAGCAGCGCACCGCGGATGTCCTGCGCGGCAGCGTCGGCGAAGTCGAGGTCGCCCTTCAGGTGCTCGGCCTCCTCGGCCTCGACGGTGCTCTTGCCGCGGTAGAGATCGGGCACCAGCGCCGTGAAGCCCGCGCTTGCGAAACGCTCGGCGACGCCACGGATCTGGTCGTTCACGCCCCACCACTCCTGGATGACGACGACCGCGCCAAGCGGCTCGGCGGCTTCGGCCAGGTGGCCGCTGACGGACGCGCCATCGGGGCGCTGGAACTGGATGCGCTGGCTCATGGGGGTCTTTCGGTTGCGAAGACGCACAGGCTAGCGCAACGCTTTTCAGCGCAGTGATTCCAGACGTTGCAGCAGGACTGACGGGTATTCCCACGGGCGGCGACAATGGCGGCTCGCCGCACCCCACCATGAAGATCGAACGCATCGTTTCCACCCGCCTGCCCACGCCCTATGGCGAGTTCGCCATCCACGGCTTCCGTGAGGGCGACAGCGGCCAGGAGCACGTCGTGCTGAGCCTGGGGGACCTGGCGGGCCAGCCCGGCGACGAGCCGCCGCTGGTGCGCGTGCATTCCGAATGCATGACGGGCGAGGTGTTCGGCTCGCTGCGCTGCGACTGCCGGCCGCAGCTGGAGAGCGCGATGAAGCGCATCGCCGCCCAGGGCCGCGGCGCCATCGTCTACATGCGCGGCCACGAGGGTCGCGGCATCGGCCTGGTGCAGAAGCTGCGCGCCTACGCCGAGCAGGACGCCGGCGCCGACACCATCCAGGCCAACGCCCAGCTCGGCCTTCCCATCGACGCGCGCCGCTACGACGCCGCGGCCTGCATGCTGCGGGCGCTCGGCGTGAACCGCATCCGGCTGCTGACCAACAACCCGCTGAAGATGGCGGCGCTGGCCGAGTTCGGCATCGAGGTGGTGCAACGCGAGGCGTCGCTGACCGCGCCGGGGCCGGACAACGAGCGCTACCTGCGCACCAAGGCCGACCAGATGGGTCATCACGACCTGGGGCATTTGTTCGAGTAGGAGGTGCCGACGATCAAAGTTTCGAACTAGGTTCATAGTGAACCCGGGCTGCTTGAAGCGACCAAACCAACGGCAAAGTTTCGAACTTGAGGCCCTCGTGGGCCTCGGCGGTTCGCTCGGTGCGAGGTCAAAGTATTGAACTTTTCCCGCGGGAAACGGCTACCTGAACGCAGCGGCCCGTGTGAAGTAGCTGGCGACGAGCGCTCTCAACGTTGAAGCTGAGCCGCGAGCGGCGGCTTGCCGACGCGAGTCGGCTCGAGCGAATGGTTAGGGCCTGCCTCTCAGCACGTCCAATCCTACTTCTCAGAATACGGGAGAAAATCAGGGTCTTGAAGTGCCTGCTCCGCCTGCCGCGCATACGAAATGATTGCGCCAGCGTTCGGACCTTCGTCGTTCAGATAGCGCGAAGCAAGCAGATACCAATGCTGTGCTTCAGACAAGCGCCCCAACCGGGCATACGCGAGACCGGCATTGAAAGCGAGATAGACCCGATACCAGTGCTCTTCTTCGGCTTGGCTTGACGAAAGCTCATACAAGTCTGCATAAATCTGAGCGGCGCGATCAAGGTCACCGCCACGCATATGGCAATGGGCAAGGTACACAGGAAGCGTGCGGGGGAATCTCTGATACGCGAGGGCATAAGTCTTGAGAGCCATTCGCCATGTTGCGCTTGTACCTACGTCGTTCCCGTACTTGCCATAAACATATGCCTCCACTTCGTGCATTGACTGGAAGTGCTCAGGCACCTTGACTTGGACCTTATCCCACCAGACTGGGACCGTGTAGGAGTAGTCGCCGAGCCGGACAATCGGCGGGGTTGGCGTTCGAGGAGCGCCAGTTGCCGATGTCGATAGTCCAATCCAAAGTGCAGCAAAAACTAGCCACCGGAAAGCAAGATCCATGCTGCTGATTTTGACCATCATCTAAGCCCTAACGAGGCTGTCCAAAAACCCAAAAATTCCAGTCGCCCCCGCGAAGCGGCCCGCTTGGATA
>NZ_LMFP01000008.1:0-14206 GCF_001426885.1 Pelomonas sp. Root1444
AACGCATGGCTTCCTCAGCATGCCGCTGTACGCAGCACCCAACAGCGTCATCGCCTGGGGTGCCGAGACCGAGAAGCCGGACTACGACTACGCCCGCGGCACGGTGCTGCGCGTGTTCGAGCTGGCCGACGGGGCCAGCGCGGGCTTCACGGTCGTGGGCATGGACGGCACGGTGGCTGCACGCGGCACGGTCAGCCGCCAGGGCGGCAGCTACACGGCCCAGGTGAGCGAAGGGGCGCTGCGCGACTGGTGCATCGAGGTCGATGGGCGCCGCAGTGCGGTGGTGGGCGAAGGGCGTGAACAGCGCTGGAGCGTCTGATGTCGCGCACCGCCGCCGGTCGACCCACGGCCGGGCGGCGGTGCGCCACCTTGGCAACGACCCCAATACAGTCGCGCTGACAACGCTGTCACAATCCTTGCCCACATGAAGATCCAAGCCCTTTTCACCCCGCTGGCGTTGCGCCGGCGCTGGCGTTCTGCGAGTTCACTGGTGGTGCTGGCCGGCCTGTTCTCCGCAGGCGCCGCGCAGGCGCAGGGTGTCGCCGTCAACCAGGTCGGCTACCTGCCCAACGCCGCCAAATGGGCGGCGCTGCCGGGCGCGGCAGGGGACGAGTTCCGCCTCGTGCGCGTCGGCGGCGGTGAGGTCGCGCTGCGTGGCCGCCTGGGGCCAGCACAGACCTGGGCGCCGGCGGGCCAGGCGGTGCGACTGGCCGACTTCTCCGCATTGACCGAGCCGGGGGAGTACGAGCTGCGCGCCGACGGCGTGCCGGCGTCGCCGCGCATCCGCGTCGCGGCGGACGCCTATGCCGCGCTGACCGCAGCCAGCCTGAAGGCCTTCTACTTCAACCGCGCCAGCACGGCGCTGGATGCCCGCCATGCGGGCCGCTGGGCCCGCCCGGCCGGCCACCCGGATACCGACGTGCTGGTGCATGCCTCGGCCGCCAGCGCCAAGCGGCCCGAAGGCACGCGCATCTCTTCGCCCAAGGGCTGGTACGACGCGGGCGACTACAACAAGTACATCGTCAATTCCGGCATCACCGTCTACACGCTGCTGTCCGCCTGGGAGCAGTTCCCAGAGCTGTTCAAGGCGCTGACGCTCGACATCCCCGAGAGCGCCGAGAACAGCAAGGACCTGCCCGACGTGCTCGACGAGGTGCTGTGGAACCTCGAATGGATGCTGACGATGCAGGACCCCGCGGACGGCGGCGTCTATCACAAGCTCACCAACAAGGGCTTCGACGGCAACCAGATGCCGCACCAGACACGCGGCGAGCGCTACGTCGTGCAGAAGAGCACCGCCGCCACGCTGGACTTCGCCGCCGTGATGGCCCATGCCAGCCGCGTGTTCGCGCCGTTCGAGGCGCAGCGGCCGGGCCTGTCGGCGCGCATGCAGCAGGCTGCCCGTGACGCCTGGCGCTGGGCGCAGGCGAATCCGAAGGCGGTCTACCGCCAGCCCGCCGACATCAAGACGGGCGAGTACGGCGACGCCAAGCTGGACGACGAGTTCGCCTGGGCCGCCGCCGAGCTCTACATCACGACCGGCGAGGCCAGTTACCGCGAAGCCCTGGCGCTGGAGAAGCAGCCCATCGGCGTGCCCAGCTGGAGCGACGTGGGCGGGCTCGCGTGGATGAGCCTGGCGCAGAACCGCGGCAAGCTGCCCAAGGCGGACGCGGACCTCGTGGCCCGGCGCGTGCGCGGCTTCGGCGCCGAACTCGCCGCCACCTGGCGGGCATCGGCCTACCGGCTCACGATGGAGGCGCCCGCCGACTTCGTCTGGGGCAGCAACGCCCAGGCGCTGAACCAGGCGCTGATGCTGATCCAGGCCTACCGCCTCAGCCAGGAGCGTGCCCAGCTCGACGCGGCCCAGTCGGTGCTGGACTACGTGCTCGGCCGCAACCCGCTCGGCATGAGCTACGTGACCGGTATCGGCCAGCGCACGCCGATGCACCCGCATCACCGGCCATCCAGTGCCGACGGCGTCGAGCCACCGGTGCCCGGTTTCATCGTCGGCGGCCCCAACCCCGGCCAGCAGGACCAGAACGGCTGCCCCGTGCGCTACGCCTCCAAGCTGCCGGCGCTGTCCTATATCGACCATGACTGCAGCTATGCGGCCAACGAGGTGGCCATCAACTGGAATGCGCCGCTGGTCTATGTGTCGGCGGCGCTGCAGGCGCTGACGCCGGCGGGCCGATAAGAACAAAGCAAGGGAGGAGACGATGCGGCACTGCAAATGGCTGCTGACGTTGTGCGTGAGCCTGCTCGCCTGGAGTTCGTCGGCCTGGTCAGCGCCCTGGCTGCTGGCCGAGAGCAAGCATTTCCGCGTGCTGGCGCAGACGTCCAAGCGCATGGCCGAAAGCCGGGTGCAGGACCTCGAACGCCTGCACGAGGCCATGCTGATGACGCTGGGCGTCGGCCAGAGCCTGGCGCGGCCGCCGTTTCCCATCGTGCTCAGCGACGATCCGGATCTCATCGGCAAGGTCCATCCCTACCTGCGTGATCGCAAGCTGGCCGGCCTCTTCGTCTCGGGCACCGACGGCGCGCTGGCTTTCGCGGTCAACCATCCGATGTCGCAGGACTTCACCGGCCAGGTGCTCTTCCATGAGTATGCGCACCGCATGATGGCGCAGTACGCGCGCATGGCCTACCCGGCGTGGTACGTCGAAGGCTTTGCAGAGTACTTCGGCGCCACGATCATCGCCCGTGGCGCGATCGAGATCGGCGCGTTCAACCCGAACGCCGGCATCTTGGCCCACCGCAGCTGGCTGCAGCCGGCCAGGCTGCTCAAGCCGGGCTTCCAGTCCACCGGCGAGAAGGACATCGACGACAGCAACATGGGCGTCTTCTATGCGCAGTCCTGGCTGCTGACCCATTACGTGCTGTCCAAGACCGAGCGCGTGCAGCGCTTCAACGAGTACTTCCGCCGCGTTGCTGCCGGTGAGGACGCGCTGGCGACGCTGGAGCCCGCCACCGGCATCGCGCCCAATCGCCTGAACAGCGAGCTGCGCCGGCACCTGGACAACCTTTACGTCGCCCAGATACCGGCCGGTGCGCTGGCCACGGTGCGCATCACCGAGCTGCCCGACGAGCAGGCCGAAGCCGAGTTCGACGGCATGGTCATCACCGCCGGCCCCGAGGCGGCGCATGGCAAGGCTGTCCTGGCCCGCCTGCAGGCCCGTGTGCAGAAGGCCGGCGGCGACCGCGCGCCCGACGTGATGCGCTGGGCCTTGGCCCATGCCCAGATCCGCTACGGTGATGTCGACAAGGCCTTGGAGATCCTGGCCCCCTGGGCGCAGCAGGACGCACCGCCCTTCGAAGCCAACCGACTGCTCGGCTGGGCGTGGCAGGGCGCGGCTGCCCACGCAAGCGGCGCCGACCGCACCGCCGCGCTGGAGCAGGCACGCGCTTCGTTGATGGCGGCCTACAAGCAGCGCCGCAACGATGCGCCCACGCTGTATCAGCTGGCCCGCGTGCTCGGCACCAAGGGCGTGAGCCCCAGCATGACCAACGCGGCCGACGGGGCCAGCGTGCTGGAGCCCCAGGTCGGCGACTACGTCTACCTCGCCATCTGGGCGCATCTCGAATCCGGCAACCGCGACAAGGCGCAGCGCGGCCTGCAGACGCTGGCCAGCAACCCGCATGGCGGCGAAGCCACCGACCGGGCGCGTGCCGCGCTGCAGGCTCTCCAATCCGACCAGGCGACGTCCGACGTCATCGCACTGCTGAACGGCAGCAAGAAAGTCCCCACACCATGACCCAGAAACTCCGCCACCCGCTCACCTGGGTGCCCTCGCTCTACCTGGCCATGGGCCTGCCCAATGTGATGGTGGGCGTCGTCGCCGCCATCATCTACAAGAACCTGGGCGTCTCCAACGAGGACATCGCGCTCTACACCTCGCAGATGTACCTGCCGTGGGTGCTCAAGCCGCTGTGGGCGCCGCTGCTGGAGGCCTACCGCAGCAAGCGCTTCTGGGTCATCAGCATGGAGTTCACGATGGCCGCCGGGCTGGGGCTCGTGGCGCTGTGCCTGCCGCTGGAGGGCTTCTTCAAACTCTCGCTGGCCTTCTTCTGGCTCGTCGGCTTCGCGTCGGCCACGCAGGACACCTGCGCCGACGGCGTCTTCATGACCACCGTCTCCAAGACCGACCAGGCGCGCTACTCCGGCCTGCAGGGGATGTGCTGGAACATGGGTGCGGTCGTGGCCTCGGGCCTGTTCGTGTCGCTGACGGGCTACCTGCACAACCACATGGGCATGAGCTGGGTGCAGTGCTGGGTCATCGTCGTGTCGCTCGCCGCGTCGGCGATGGCGCTGTTCGGCCTGTGGCACTGGCGTGTGCTGCCGCCGGGCGCGCCGTCCACGCTGCAGGGCCAGGGCCTGGCCGTCGGCATGACCGGCATGCGCGAGGCCTGGGTCACCTTCTTCAAGAAGCCGCAGATCTGGATGATGCTGGCGGTCATCTTCTTCTACCGTTTCGGCGAGGGTTTCATCGAGAAGTTCGGCCCGCTGTTCCTGCTCGACTCGGTGGCCGCCGGCGGCCTGGGCCTGGACAACGAGTCGCTCGGCCACATCAACGGCACGGTGGGCACGCTGGCCTTCATCGCAGGCGCCTTCCTCGGCGGCTTCTTCGTCGCCAAGCGCACGTTGCCGCGCAGCTTCTTCACGCTGGCGCTCGTGCTCAACATCCCGCACCTGACCTATTTCTATCTCGCCCAGACGATGCCGACCGACACGGTCACCGTCGCGGCCATCGTCGCCCTCGAGAAGTTCGGCTTCGGCATGGGCTCCGTGGGCCACATGCTGTACATGATGCAGCAGATCGCCCCGGGCCCCTTCCGCATGGCCCACTACGCGATGGCCACCGGCGTCATGGCGCTGACGAAGTGGGGCACCGGCACTGTCAGCGGCTTCATGTGGAACATGGTGGACCACAACTACATCAGCTTCTTCGGCTGGGTGCTGATCTTCTCGATACCGCCCGTCGTGCTGGCCTGGCTGGCGCCCTTCCCGCATGATCACGAGGAAGCCGGCATTGCCGGTGAGGCGCCGGTCGGGGCGCATTGAGGCAACTGCCGCTGGACCTGCGGTCAGCTGGCCATGGCCGCGGCGGCCGCCGCCGCGCTGCCAGCGACGCGGCTCGCGCAGGCGAAACCTGGGGTTTGTCCGCCGCCCCACACCGCTGCCAGATGCTTGACGTTTGAACTATTGATTTCTAAAGTGATACGCAAGGAGGGCCCGTGCCCATGCGTATCACCTGTGTCGGTGGCGGCCCCGCCGGCCTGTACTTCGCGCTGCTGATGAAAAAGGCGGACCCGGCGCATGTCGTCCGGGTGTTGGAGCGCAACCGCGCGGGTGACACGTTCGGCTGGGGCGTCGTGCTGTCCGACCAGACGGTGGACGCGCTGCGCGAGGCCGACCCTGAAACGGCGGCGCAGATCAGCGACGCCTTCAATCACTGGGACGACATCGCCGTCCACATCGGCGGGCGCACCATCGTCTCCGGCGGCCATGGCTTCTGCGGCATTGGTCGCAAGAAGCTGCTGAACATCCTGCAGGCCCGCTGCGAACAACTCGGCGTCGAACTGGTCTACGAAGCCGACGTGCCCGATGACGCAGAGATCGACGCCGACCTCATCATCGCGGCGGACGGCCTGAACAGCCGCATCCGCCAGAAGTACGCCGCCACGTACCAGCCCGATGTCGACCTGCGCCAATGCCGTTTCGTGTGGCTGGGGACGACCAGGCTTTTCGATGCCTTCACGTTCGACTTCCAGCCCACCGAGTGGGGCTGGTTCCAGGCGCACGCCTACCGCTTCGACGCGACGCATTCGACCTTCATCGTCGAGGCGCCCGAAGCCGTCTGGCGCGCCGCGGGCCTGGAGGACATGAGCAAGGAGGAGGGCATCGCCTTCTGCGAGAAGCTCTTTGCCAAGGTGCTGGACGGCCATCCACTCATCTCCAACGCCGGCCACCTGCGCGGCTCGGCGCAGTGGATCCGCTTCCCGCGCGTGGTCTGCAAGACCTGGGTGCACCACAACGGCAGGGCTCCTGTCGTGCTGATGGGCGACGCGGCCCACACGGCGCATTTCTCCATCGGCTCGGGCACCAAGCTGGCGCTGGAAGATGCGATCGACCTCGCGCGCGACATCCAGGCGCATGACGACCTCGCCGACGCGCTAAAAGCCTACGAGGCCACGCGCAGCGTCGAGGTGCTGCGCATCCAGAACGCGGCGCGCAATTCGACCGAATGGTTCGAGAACGTCGAGCGCCACGCGCGCCTGGCGCCCGAGCAGTTCGCCTATTCGCTGCTGACGCGCTCGCAGCGCATCTCGCACGAGAACCTGCGGCTGCGCGATGCGCGCTATGTCGGCGAGTTCGAGCGCTGGCTGGCGGGCCGCAGCGGCGTGGACGCGCAGGTGCCGCCCATGTTCACGCCCTTCCAGCTGCGCGGCCTCAGGCTGAAGAACCGCGTCGCCGTGTCGCCGATGGCGCAGTACAGCTGCGTGGACGGCGTGCCGGGCGACTACCACCTGGCGCACCTGGGTGCACGCGCACTAGGCGGCGCGGGCCTCGTGTTTGCCGAGATGACCTGCGTGTCGCCCGACGCGCGCATCACGCCCGGCTGCCCCGGCCTGTGGAGCGATGCGCAGGGCGCCGCCTGGCAGCGTATTGTCGATTTCGTGCATGCCAACGGCAGCGCGGCCATCGCGATGCAGCTGGGCCATGCCGGCCCCAAGGGTTCGACCTGCGTGCCCTGGCGCGGTGGCGAGGACCAGCCGCTGCCGTCCGGCAACTGGCCGCTGCTGGCGGCGAGCGAGCAGCAGTACCTTCCCGGCACCAGCCAGGTCGCCCACGCGATGACGCGCGCCGACATGGACCGGGTGCGTGACGACTTCGTTGCCGCCGCCAAGCGCGCCGCCACGGCGGGCTTCGACTGGCTGGAGCTGCATTGCGCGCACGGCTACCTGCTGTCCAGCTTCATCTCGCCGCTGACGAACCAGCGCGCCGATGCGTACGGCGGCTCGCTGGACAACCGGCTGCGCTATCCGCTGGAGGTCTTCACGGCGCTGCGCGAGGTCTGGCCGGCGGACCGGCCGATGTCGGTGCGCATCTCGGCGCACGACTGGGTGCCCGGCGGCACGACGCCGGAGGATGCCGTGGCCATCGCCGCCGCCTTCAAGGACGCCGGTGCCGACCTCATCGACGTCTCCTCCGGCCAGGTCAGCAAGGCGCAGAAGCCGGTCTACGGTCGCATGTACCAGACACCGTTTGCGGAAAGCATCCGCAACCGCGTCGGCATCGCGACGATGGCCGTCGGCGCCATCTCCGAGGCCGACCATGTCAACAGCATCATCGCGTCCGGCCGTGCCGACCTCTGCGCGATCGCGCGGCCGCACCTGGCCAACCCGGCCTGGACGCTGACCGAGGCCGCCCGCATCGGCTATGCCGGCCCCATCGGCCTGGCATGGCCCCGGCAGTACCTCTCGGGCAAGAGCCAGCTGGAGCGCGAGTTCGAGCGCCAGCGCTCGGCGGGCGTCGCAGCGGCCGAGCAGGCGAACAAGGCGTTGGGCGTATGAAGCAGCAGCACGCAGTCATCACAGGCGGTGGCAGCGGCATTGGCGCCGCCATCGCGAAGCGGCTGCTGGCCGACGGCCTGCGCGTGACGCTGATGGGGCGCAGCCACGCACGGCTGCTCAGCGCGCAGGCGGCATTGGGCGACGTGGCCGTTCAGGTCTGCGACGTCGGCGACGAAGACAGCGTCACCGACGCCTTCGCGGCCGTGGGCGACGTGGACATCCTCGTCAACAACGCCGGCCAGGTCGAGACGGCGCCGGTGGCGCGCACGTCGCTGGAGCTCTGGCAGCGCCTGCTGAACGTGAATCTCACCGGCAGCTTCCTGTGCAGCCGCGCCGTGCTGCCCGGCATGGTGGCGCGCGGGCAGGGCCGCATCGTCAACGTGGCCAGCACCGCGGCACTGAAGGGCTATGCCTATGTGGCAGCCTACTGCGCCGCCAAGCACGGTGTGCTGGGCCTGACGCGCGCCATGGCGCTGGAGGTGGCGGCCAAGGGCGTCACGGTGAACGCCGTCTGCCCCGGCTACACCGAGACCGACATCGTCGCGAATGCCGTCGACACCATCGTCGCCAAGACCGGCCGCACAGCGGCGCAGGCACGAGCCGAGTTGGCCAAGGCCAACCCGCAAGGCCGGCTGATTCAGCCCGAGGAAGTGGCCGACACCATCGCCTGGCTCATCCAAGCCGCGGCCGTCAACGGCCAGGCCATCGCCGTCTGCGGCGGGGAGACGATGTGATGTCGGCCTCCGAGATGGACCTCGAAACCCGGCTGTCCGACGCCGACCACCAGGCGCTGAAGCTCTGGTTGCGCCTGCTGTCCTGCACCACGCGCGTGGAAGACCAGATCCGCCAGCGGCTGCGCCAGGAGTTCGGCACCACGCTGCCGCGCTTCGACCTGCTGGCGCAGCTGGAGCGCCACCCCGACGGCCTGACGATGCGCGAGCTGTCCAAGCGCCTGATGGTGACCGGCGGCAACGTGACCGGCATCACCGACCAGCTCGAGGCCGAAGGCCTGGTGCTGCGCGAGACGCGCGCCGACGACCGGCGCAGCTTCATCGTCAGGCTGACGCCACAGGGGCGCAAGCAGTTCAAGCGCATGGCCGCCACGCACGAGGGCTGGATCGTGGAGCTGTTTGCCGGCTGGACGCCGGCGCAGAAGGCGCAGGTCCACGAGCTGCTCGCGCAACTCAAGATGCATCTGAAGGACAACACATGACCCCGCACCTGGCATCCGGCAACAGCCAAAGCCTGGCCGGCTACAAACCCGCGCACTTCGGCTGGCAGCAACAGGGCGCGGTCGGCGTCATCACGCTGAACCGCCCGGAGCGCAAGAACCCGCTGACCTTCGAGTCCTATGCCGAACTGCGTGACCTTTTCCGCCGCCTGGCCTATGTGAGCGACGTGAAGGCCATCGTCATCCAGGGCGCCGGCGGCAACTTCTGCTCGGGCGGCGACGTGCACGAGATCATCGGCCCGCTGACCGGCATGAGCATGCCCGACCTGCTGGCTTTCACGCGCATGACGGGCGATCTCGTCAAGGCCATGCGTGCCTGCCCGCAGCCCATCATCTCGGCCATCGACGGCGTCTGCGCCGGCGCGGGCGCCATCATGGCGATGGCCTCGGACCTGCGCGTGGGCACGGCGCGCAGCAGGACGGCCTTCCTGTTCACGCGCGTGGGCCTGGCCGGCTGCGACATGGGCGCCTGCGCGATGCTGCCGCGCATCGTCGGCCAGGGCCGCGCGTCGGACCTGCTCTACAGCGGTCGCAGCCTGGGTGGCGAGGAGGCGCTGGCCTGGGGCTTCCTGAACCGCCTGGTGGAGCCCGAACAGCTGCTGAATGAAGCGGCCGCCTGGGCCGGCGAGATTGCCGCAGGCCCGAACTTCGGCCACGCGATGACCAAGCGCATGCTGCACCTGGAATGGGCCATGGGCGTGGACGAGGCCATCGAGTCCGAAGCGCAGGCGCAGGCGATCTGCATGATGACCCAGGACTTCCACCGCGCGTACGAGGCGTTCGTCGCCAAGCAGAAGCCCGCCTTCCAGGGGGACTGAGGATGGACCATCTCGACTGGCCGTTCTTCCACGCCAAGCACCGCGAGCTGGCGGCGGCGCTGGATGCGTGGTGCGGCGAGCATCTGCAGCATGTCGACCACGATGGCGATGTCGACGCGCAATGCCGCGCGCTGGTCGCGCAGCTCGGCGCGGCCGGCTGGCTGGACCATGCGGTGGCCGGTGAAGGCCAGGCCATCGACACGCGCGCGATCTGCCTGATCCGCGAGACGCTGGCCAGGCATGACGGTCTGGCCGACTTCGCCTTCGCGATGCAGGGCCTGGGCTCGGGCGCCATCTCGCTGCAGGGCACAGCCGAGCAGCGCGAACGCTACCTGTCGCGCGTGGCCCGCGGCGAGGCGCTGGCCGCCTTCGCGCTGTCCGAGCCCGACGCCGGCTCCGACGTCGCGGCCCTGCAATGCAGCGCCACCGAAGATGGCGACGCCTATCTGCTGAACGGCGAGAAGACCTGGATCTCCAACGGCGGCATTGCGGACTTCTATGTGCTGTTCGCCCGCACGGGCGAAGCCCCCGGTTCGCGCGGCATCAGTGCCTTCATCGTCGATGCCGGCCTGCCGGGCTTCGACATCGCCGAGCGCATAGCCGTCATCGCGCCGCACCCGCTCGCGCGCCTGCGCTTCACGAATTGCCGCGTGGCCAAGAGCCAGATGCTCGGCTCGCCGGGCGAAGGCTTCAAGCTGGCCATGCGCACGCTGGACGTCTTCCGCACCTCGGTCGCCGCCGCCGCGCTGGGGTTCGCGCGCCGTGCCTTGCAGGAAGGCCTCCAGCAAGCCAAGGCCCGCCCCATGTTCGGCGCGCGCCTGGCCGACCTGCCGCTGACGCAGGCCAAGCTGGCCGACATGGCCTGCACGGTGGACTCGTCCGCGCTGATGGTCTACCGCGCGGCCTGGCTGCGCGACCAGGGCCGCACGATCACGAAGGAGGCCGCGATGGCCAAGCTGATGGCCACCGAAGGCGCACAGCAGGTCATCGACGCGGCCGTGCAGCTCTTCGGTGGCCGCGGCGTGCGGCGCGGCGAGATCGTCGAGTCGCTCTACCGCGAGATCCGCGCACTGCGCATCTACGAGGGCGCCAGCGAAGTGCAGCAACTCATCATCGGTCGCGAACTGCTCAAGCAAGCCTGAGGACGTCATGCACCCATCGGCCCATCTGGATACCTTCGCAAGAGACCATCTCCCGCCGCAGGACCAGTGGCCGGAGCTGGTGTTCGACCTGCCCGAGCTGCAGTTCGGGCCGAAGCTGAACGCCGCCACGGAGCTGCTGGACCGCTGGGTGCAGGACGGGCAGGGCGACCGGCCCTGCGTGCAGGGCGCCGGCGTGCGCTGGACCTATGCCGAACTGCAGGCGGAGTCCAACCGCATCGCCCATGTGCTGGTCGAGGAGCTGGGCGTCGTGCCCGGCAACCGCGTGCTGCTGCGCGGTGCCAACACGCCGCAGCTGGCGGCCTGCTGGTTCGCCGTCATCAAGGCCGGCGCGATCGCGGTCGCGACCATGCCGCTGCTGCGTGCCGTGGAGCTGGGCAAGGTCATCGCCAAGGCCGAGGTCACGCATGCGCTGTGCGATGCGGCGCTGGCCGGCGAGCTGGCGGCCGCCCAGCTGCAGAACCCGGTGCTGCGCGGCATCTGTCACTTCCGCAGCGCCGCGCCGGATGGCCTGGAAGCCCGCGCCGCGCGGCAGCCGGCATGGTTCACCAACGTCGACACCGCCAGCGACGACTGCGCGCTGATCGCCTTCACCTCGGGCACCACGGGCCAGCCCAAGGGCACGATGCATTTCCATCGCGACATCCTCGCGATCTGCCGCTGCTGGCCGCCGCATTGCCTGCGCGCCGATGCGAGCGATGTGTTCATCGGCAGCCCGCCGCTGGCCTTCACCTTCGGGCTCGGCGGCCTGCTGCTGTTCCCGATGAGCGTCGGCGCGTCGGCCGTGCTGCTGGAGAAGCCGGCGCCCGATGCGCTGCTGGCGGCGATGGCCGAGCACCGCGCGACGGTCTGCTTCACGGCACCGACGTCCTACCGCGCGATGGCGCCGCTGGTGGGTCAGCACGATCTTTCGTCCCTGCGCAAATGCGTCAGTGCGGGCGAGGCCCTGCCGGCCGCGACGCGCGCGTTGTGGAAGCAGGCCACCGGCATCGAGCTGATCGACGGCATCGGCGCCACGGAGCTGCTGCACATCTTCATCTCGCACACCGAAGACACCGCCAAGCCCGGTGCGACCGGCAGGCCCGTGCCGGGCTACCAGGCCTGCATCCTCGACGACGGCGGCCAGCCGCTGCGCGCAGGCCAGGTCGGCCACTTGGCCGTGAAAGGCCCCACGGGCTGCCGCTATCTCGCCGACGAGCGCCAGCACCAGTACGTGCAGGACGGGTGGAATCTCACCGGCGACTCGTATCTCATCGACGACGACGGCTACTTCGTCTATCAGGCACGCACCGACGACATGATCATCTCCGGCGGCTACAACATCGCCGGTCCCGAGGTGGAGGCCGCGCTGCTGAGCCACCCGGCGGTGGCCGAATGCGCCGTCATCGGCGTGCCCGACGAGGAACGCGGCCAGCTCGTCAAGGCCTTCGTCGTGCTGCGCGAGGGGCATGCCGGTGACGTGCGTGCCTTGCAGGAGCACGTGAAGGCCACGATCGCGCCCTACAAGTACCCGCGTGCCATCGAGTTCCGTGCCACGCTGCCGCGCACCGAGACCGGCAAGCTGCAGCGCTTCCGACTCAGAGACACTGCCTGACCCTTTGCATGGAGACCACGCGCATGAAGAAGACCCTCGCCGCCGTTGCCGTCAGCCTCGCCCTGTTGCCCGCGGCCCAGGCCGCAGACAAGCTCAAGGTCGGGTTTCTCAGCACGCTGTCCGGCCCCGGCGCCGGCCTGGGTGTGGACATCCGCGACGGCTTTGCGCTGGGCTTGAAGCACAACGGTGGCAAGCTGGGCGGCCTGCCCGTGGAGGTGGTCACGGCCGACGACCAGCAGAACCCCGAGGTCGCCAAGCAGAGCGCCGAGCGCCTCATCAAGCGCGACAAGGTCGACTTCATGACCGGCATCGTGTTCTCCAACGTCATGCTGGCCGTCGGGCCTTCGGTGTTCGACGCCAAGATTCCCTACATCAGCGCCAACGCCGGCCCGTCGCAGTACGCGGGCGAGCAGTGCAACTCGTACTTCTTCAACGTGGCCTGGCAGAACGACAACCTGCACGAGGCCGTGGGCAAGACGGTGGCGGAGAAGGGCTTCAAGAAGCTGGTGCTGCTGGCGCCCAACTACCCGGCGGGCAAGGACGCGATGACGGGCTTCAAGCGCTACTACAAGGGCGCGGTGGTCGAGGAGATCTACACCAAGCTGGGCCAGCTGGACTACGCGGCCGAGCTGGCGCAGGCGCGCGCCGCCAAGCCGGATGCGATGTACATCTTCCTGCCCGGTGGCATGGGCATCAATTTCATCAAGCAGTTCGTCGGCGCGGGGCTGTCCAAGGACGTGACGCTGTTCGGGCCGGGGTTCTCGGCGGACGAGGACGTCATCAAGGCGGTGGGTGAGCCGATGCTGGGCATGTTCAACAGCTCGCATTGGGCGCACGACATGGACAACCCGGCGAACAAGAAGTTCGTGGCGGACTTCTTGAAGGACTACGGGCGGTTGCCTTCCTTGTACGCGAGCCAGGGGTATGACGCAGCGTTGTTGATGAATGCGGCGGTGAGGGATGTGAAGGGCAAGGTGGAGGACAAGCCGGCCTTGTTGAAGGCGCTGAAGGTTGCGAAGTTCGATTCGGTGCGCGGACCGTTCAGGTTCAACCGCAACCAGTACCCGGTGCAGGACTACTACCTGCGGGTGGTCACCAAGGATGGGCAGGGCAGGGTGACGAACCGGACGATGGGGAGGATCTTCACGCAGCATGAGGATGCGTACGTCGGTTCTTGCAAGATGTGAGTGTCGTGATGGGCTTGGTGTTGTCCGGTTGCTTTGTGAAGCGTGCGCGCGCTCGTTGCATTGCCGGGAGTCCCGCCCGGCAGCGGGGTAACTTTCTTCTGCGGGGCCAGAAGAAAGTCACCAAAGAAGAGGCCCTGAACCGCACNGCATCACGTGCACGAGTTGCGCCGTGCAACAGCCGCTCGATGACTGGGAAGACGCGAACCGCTGCGCTCTCGCTGCTGTCCTTGTCACCAGCATCACTCATCGCCACTTCAGCCCGCCTAACGCGCGGCTGCACGCCGTGCTCACGAGGAATACCAAAGACAGCGTCGCTCGGGCGACGCAACGGCGCGATGGTTCGTGGCTTCTTCGTAGGTTGGGGTGAGCGCAGCGAACCCCAACACCGCGCCCAACCGCAGGAGCGTCGCCCCAGCGACGCCGCATTCGCTTCTGCTGGTGAGCTCGGCGTGCAGCCGGCGTTAACCGGCGTGAAGGGGCGGTGGATGGTGCTCGTCACAGGGACAGCAGCGAGAGCGCAGCGGGTCGCGTCTGGGCGCCAAGCCGCCGGGCGTTTTCGCGCGCCGCTCCTGGCGGCTTCGCGCTGGCGTGCGGTTCAGGGCCTCTTCTTTGGTGACTTTCTTCTGGCCCCGCAGAAGAAAGTT
>NZ_LMFP01000008.1:14219-196569 GCF_001426885.1 Pelomonas sp. Root1444
ACTGACCATGGACTGGATCCTCCTCACCGAACAAGCCCTCAACGGCCTCCAATTCGGCCTGATGCTCTTCCTGCTCGCCGCCGGCCTCACCCTCGTGTTCGGCATCATGGACATGATCAACCTGGCCCATGGCTCGCTCTACATGGTTGGCGCCTACCTCGCCGCCGCCGTCGCTGCAGCCACCGGGTCCTTCCTGCTTGCCGTCCTCGCAGCACTCGTGGGCACCGCCGTCCTCGGCATGGCCCTCGAAGTCACGCTGCTGCGCCGCCTCTACGCCCGAGACCACCTCAGCCAGGTTCTCGCCACCTTCGCCCTCATCCTGATGCTCAACGAAGGCGTGCGCATCCTCTGGGGCGACCAGCCGCTGATGCTCAACACACCCGCCGCGCTGTCCGGCCCCGTCGAGCTGCTGCCCGGCCTGCACTACCCCGCCTACCGCCTGCTCATCATCGGCGTGGGCCTGGCCGTCGCGCTGCTGCTGTGGGTGCTGGTCACGCGCACCCGCTACGGCGCGTGGGTGCGCGCCGGCGCGTCCAACCGCCCGATGGCCACGGCCATGGGCGTCAACATCCGTGCGCTGTTCACCGCCGTGTTCGGCTTCGGCGCGGCGCTGTGCGCGCTGGCCGGCGCGCTGCTCGGGCCGCTGCTCGCGGTGCAGGTGGGCATGGGCGAAAGCATCCTCATCCTCGCCTTCGTCGTCATCGTCGTCGGCGGCATCGGCTCCGTGCGCGGCGCGCTGGTCGGCTCGCTGCTGGTCGGCGTCGTGGACACCGCCAGCCGCACGCTGCTGCCCGCCGCGCTGCGCCAGCTCGCCTCGCCCGACGTCGCGTCCAACCTCGGCCCGGCGCTCGCCTCCATCCTCATCTACGTGCTGATGGCCGCCATCCTGTTCTGGAAGCCGCGCGGCCTCTTCCCTGCGCATGGCTGACACACGCGCCCTCCACCACCGCGGCCTCGGGCGCTGGACCTGGGCGCTGCTGGCCGCGCTCGCCGCGCTGCCGCCGCTGCTGCAGGCCGCGGGCCTGGAGTTCTACACGGTGGTCGCGACGCGCATCCTCGTCTTCGCCATCGCCGCGTCCAGCCTCAACCTCATCCTCGGCTTCGGCGGCCTCGTGAGCTTCGGGCATGCGGCCTACATCGGCCTGGGCGCCTACACGGTCGGCGTGCTGATGGACGCTGGCATCACCTCCGCCTGGATCGCCTGGCCCGCGGCCATGGCGGTCAGCGCGCTGGCCGCGGCCGTCATCGGTGCCATCAGCCTGCGCACGCGCGGCGTGTACTTCATCATGATCACGCTGGCCTTCGCGCAGATGTTCTATTTCCTCGCCGTGTCGCTGAAGGCCTATGGCGGCGACGACGGCCTGCCGCTCGCGCAGCGCTCGGTGCCCGGGTTCGGCCTCGACCTGAAAGACGACGCCAGCTTCTACTGGGTGGCGCTCGCGCTGTTCGCCGCCGTGATGCTGGGCCTGCAGCGGCTCGTGAACTCGCCCTTCGGCTGGCTGCTGCAGGGCGCGCGCGAGAACGAGGTGCGCGTCGCCGCCGCCGGTGGCCGCGTGTTCGCCGTGCGTTGGCAGGCCTTCGTGCTGGCGGGCGCACTGGCCGGCCTGTCGGGCGCGCTGCTGGCGAATCTCAACGGCCTTGTCACGCCGCACCTGATGCACTGGTCGCAGTCCGGCCAGCTGATGGTGATGGTCATCATCGGCGGCGCGGGTGCGCTGTGGGGCGGGCCGCTGGGCGCGCTGGCGCTGCTGCTGCTGGAAGAGCTGTTGTCGGGGGTCACGCTGCACTGGCAGCTGGGTCTGGGCGCGTTGCTGCTGCTGGTCGTGCTGTACGCGCCCCGTGGCCTCGCAGGAGTGTGGCGCCGTGCTTGAGGTCAAACAGCTCGTCAAGCGCTTCGGCGCGCTGGCCGCGACCGATGGCGCCAGCTTCGACGTGCGGCCCGGCGAACTGCATGCGCTGATCGGCCCGAACGGCGCCGGCAAGACGACGTTGATCCACCAGATCTCCGGCGCGCTGCAGCCCGACGCTGGCGCCATCGTCTTCGACGGCCAGGACGTCACGCGCCAGGGCATGGCACGCCGCGTGCAGGCCGGCCTGGTGCGCAGCTTCCAGATCACCAGCCTGTTCAAGCCCTGCACCGTGCGGGACAACCTCGTGCTGGCGGTGCTCGCGCGGCGCGAGGGTGCGCCGTCGTGGTGGCGCAGCGCACGCACCGATGCGGCGGCGCAAGCGGAGGCCAACGCCTTGCTCGCGCGGGTCGGCCTGCACGCACAGGCGGACCGCATCGCCGGTGAGTTGGCGCATGGCGAGCAGCGCCAGCTCGAAGTGGGCCTGGCCCTGGCCGCACGGCCGCGCTTGCTGCTGCTGGACGAGCCGCTGGCCGGCATGGGCCCGGACGAGTCCGCGCGCATGGTGGCGCTGCTGCAGGCGCTCAAGTCGCAAGGCCTGACGCTGCTCCTCGTCGAGCACGACATGGACGCGGTGTTTCGCCTGGCCGACCGCATCTCGACGCTGGTCGGCGGCCGGGTCATCGCCAGCGGCTCGCCCGCGGCCATCCGCGAGCACCCCGAGGTGCGCCGTGCCTACCTGGGCGATGAGCTGGAGGCTGCGTCGTGAGCGCGCTGCTGGAGGTCGACGAGCTGCAAGCCGGCTATGGTGCCAGCCAGGTGCTGTTCGGCATGCAGCTGACCATGCGCCCCGGCGAGGTCGCCACGCTGCTGGGCCGCAACGGCATGGGCAAGAGCACGCTGCTGCGCTGCCTGTGCGGCTGGCTCCAGCCCACGGGCGGGCGCATCCGCTTCGCGGGCCAGGACATCACCGGCTGGCCGGCCGACCGCATCGCGCGGCTGGGCCTGGCGCTGGTGCCGGAGGGGCGGCAGGTGTTCCCCAACCTGAGCGTGCGCGAGCACCTCGACGCCTTCGCCGCCAACCGCAGCGGCGCGCGCGAGCCCTGGACGACGGCGCGCGTGTTCGAGCTGTTCCCGCGCCTGGCCGAGCGCGCCGGCCATTCGGGCCAGCAGCTGTCGGGCGGCGAGCAGCAGATGCTGGCCATCGGCCGCGCCCTCGTCACCAACCCGCGGCTGCTGGTGCTGGACGAAGCGACCGAAGGCCTGGCGCCCTTGGTGCGCGAGGAGATCTGGCGCTGCCTGGACCTGCTGCGCGGCGCGGGGCAGACCATCCTCGTCGTCGACAAGTACGTGCAGCGGCTGATCCGCCTGGCCGACCACCACACGCTGGTGGAGCGCGGCCGCGTCGCCTGGGCCGGCCCGTCGGCCGCGTTGGCTGCCGAACCGGCGCTGTGGCAAAAGCATCTGGGGGTTGGACCATGAGCGGCTTCGCCTACCAGCGTGAACAGCTCGTGCGCTTCGGCCATTGCGATCCGGCCGGCATCGCCTACTACCCGCGCTATTTCGAGATGCTCAACGAGCTGATCGAGGACTGGTTCGCGCACGACCTCGGCCTGCCGTTCGACGTGCTGATCGGCCAACGCCAGGTCGGCATGCCCACGGCGCAGCTGGACACGCGCTTCCTGCGCGTCAGCCGCCACGGCGACCGGCTCGTGCAGCGCATCCGCATCGAGCGCCTGGGTGGGGGCTCGATGACGCTGCGCGTCACGTTCGACGGTGGTGACGGCATGCGCGTCGAGTTCACGCAGGTGCTGGTCTGCACTTCGCTGGCCACGCACAGGCCGCAGGCCTTTCCCGACGACCTGCGTGCCGCGCTGCAGCGCTCGCTCGCCGCACAACAGGAGACAACCCCATGATCAAGCAAATCCTGCAGCCTGCCGGCTGGACCCAGCCGCGCGGCTATGCCAACGGCGTCGCGGCCAGCGGCCGCCAGGTGTTCGTCGCCGGCCAGATCGGCTGGAACGAGCGCTGCGAGTTCGACAGCGACGACTTCATCGCCCAGGTGCGCCAGACGCTGCTCAACATCCGCGCCGTGCTGACCGAGGCGCAGGCCCAGCCCGAGCACATCGTGCGCATGACCTGGTACCTCATCGACAAGCGCGAATACATCGCCCGCGGCCGCGAGGTGGGCCAGGCCTACCGCGAGGTGCTGGGCCGCGACTACGGCATCGCGATGAGCGCCGTGCAGGTGGCGGCGCTGATGGAGGACCGGGCCAAGGTGGAGATCGAGGTCACGGCGGTGGTGCCCGCCGCGGCGCCCTGAATCGCATGCAGCGCGGGAGCGCCGGGCGGCCTCAGCCCTCGGCGGCCCGCACGAGGGACCGCGTGTAGGCGTGCTGCACCTCGCCGGCGATGAGCGCGTCGCGTTGCAGCGTCTCCACGATGCGCCCCTGCTGCATGACGGCCAGCCGCTCGCACAGATGGGCCACCACGCCCAGGTCGTGGCTGACGAGCAGGTAGGTCAGGCCGTGCCGCCCGCGCAGGTCGGCCAGCAGGTTCAGCACCTCGGCCTGCACCGACACGTCCAGCGCCGACGTCGGCTCGTCCAGCAGCAGCAGCGGTGGCCGCAGGATGAGGGCGCGGGCGATGGCCACGCGCTGGCGCTGGCCGCCCGAGATCTGGTGCGGGTAGCGGAAGCGGAAGTGCGGCGGCAGGCCGACCTGCTGCAACGCCTCGTCGATGCGCTCGTCGATGCGGTCCAGCCCGTGCACGCGCAGCGGCTCGGCCAGCGTCGTGCGCACGGTGTGGCGTGGGTGCAGGGAGCCGTACGGGTCCTGGAACACCATCTGCGCGCGCCGTGCATGCGCCCGGCTGCGTTCGCCGCGATAGGCCTCGCCATCGATGGCGACGTCGCCCTGCCAGTGGTGGTACTGCCCGGCCAGGCAGCGCAGCACGGTGGTCTTGCCCGAGCCGGACTCGCCGACCAGGCCGAAGGCCTGCCCCGGCGCCACGTCGAAGCTCACGCCATGCAGCACGGTGCGCGCCTCGCCGCCCTCACCGAAGGCCAGGCGCAGGTCGCGCACGGACAGCATCGGCGCGGTCATGCGGCGCTCCACGCGGCGTCGCGCTGCAGTACCGGCAGCACGGCGCGGGGGTGGCGCAGGCTGGGCAGCGACGCCATCAGGCCCCGCGTGTAGGGGTGGCTGGCCTGCGGCAGGTCGGCAGCGGCCAGCGTCTCGACGATGCGCCCGGCGTACATGACCAGCACGCGGTCGCAGAAATGCTTCACCAGGTTCAGGTCATGGCTGATGAAGAGCAGGGCCAGGCCCTGCTCGGCCACCAGTTCGTCCAGCAGGCCGAGCACCTCCTGGCGCACCGAGACGTCCAGCGCCGAGGTCGGTTCGTCGGCGATCAGCAGTTGCGGGCGCTGCGCCAGCATCATCGCGATCATCACGCGCTGGCCCATGCCGCCCGACACCTCGTGCGGGTACTGCGCGGCCACTCGCTTGGGCTCGCGGATGCGCACGCGCGCCAGCAGGGCTTCGACGCGCTCATCGCACTCCGCGCGCTGCACCTTGCCGTCGCGCTGCACCGCCTCGCCGATCTGGCGACCGATGCTCATGACCGGGTTCAGCGAGTATTTCGGGTCCTGCATGATCATCGACAGCCGCCGGCCGCGCAGGGCTTGCATGTCGCGCTCGCCGGCCCGCAGCAGGTCGATGCCGTCGAACTGCAGCCGCTCGGCGCTGATGCGGGCCTGCTGTGGCAGCAGCTTCAGCAGCGCGCGGCCGACGGTCGTCTTGCCCGAGCCGGATTCGCCGACGACGGCCAGCTTCTCGCGGCCGAGCGTGAAGGACACGCCGCGCACCACCGGCACGGGCGCTGCGGGCGTGCCGTAGGCCACTTGCAGGCCCTGGACCTGGAGCAGGGGGGCGGCAGTCGTCATGAACTTTGGCGCGGGTCGAGCGCGTCGTTGAGGCCGTCGCCGAGCAGGTTGAAGGCCATGCTGACGGCCAGGATGGCCGCACCCGGGGCGGCCACGGTCCACCAGCTGTCCAGCATGTAGCGGCGGCCTTCGGAGATCATCGAGCCCCACTCCGGCAGCGGCGGCTGCGCGCCCAGGCCGAGGAAGCCCAGGCCGGCCGCCGTCAGCACGACCGAGGCCATGTTCATCGTCAGCCGCACCAGCACTGAAGGCAGGCACAGTGGTGTGAGGTGGCGCCACAGCACGCGCAGGTGCGAGGCGCCCTGCAGCTGGGCCGCGACGATGAAGTCGGCATGGCGCAACGTCATGGCTTCGGCGCGAGCCAGGCGCGCGATGGCCGGCCAGGCGGTCAGCGCGATGGCCAGCACCGCGTGGTCCAGCCCCGGGCCCAAAGCCGCAACGAAGGCCAGCGCCAGCACCAGGCTGGGGAAGGACAGGAACACGTCGGCCACGCGCATGCACAGCACGTCGACGCGGCCGCCGAAGTAGCCCGACACCACGCCGATGGCCATGCCCAGCGGGCCGACGACGACCGTCACCAGCGTGACGATGAACAGCGTGATGCGCGTGCCGTGCACGAGTCGGCTGAAGACGTCGCGGCCGAACTCGTCGGTGCCGAACCAGTGCGCGGCGCCCGGCGGCAGCAGGGCGGCGTCCAGCTGCTGGCGCAGTGGGTCGTGCGTGGCGATCCACGGCGCGAACAAGGCCACCAGCACCAGCAGCGCGATGACGGCCACGCCGATCGCCGTGAGCGGGTTGCCGAGGAGCTTGCGCGCGGTGGCGGCGGCTTCCACGCGCCAGGCCTGCCAGGGGCCAGCCGGCGCGGGGAGGGCGGAAGTGGTCATGAGCGGGCCCTCGGGTCGAAGACGCGGTAGAGCGTGTCGGCAGTCAGGTTGAGCGCGACGAAGAGCAGGCCGATGACCAGCACCGAGCCCATCACCGCGTTCATGTCGCCCAGCAGCAGGCTGCCGGTCAGGTAGCTGCCGAAGCCGGGCCAGCCGAACACCGTCTCCACCAGCACGGCGCCTTCCAGCAGGCCGCCGTAGGCCAGCGCGAGGATGGTCAGCAGCTGCACGCGGATGTTCAGGAAGGCATGGCCCCACACCACCTGGCGGCGGCTCAGGCCCTTGACGCGCGCGGTGGTGATGTATTCCTGGTTCAGCTGCGCCAGCATGAAGCTGCGCGTCATGCGGCTCAGATACGCCATCGAGTGCAGCCCCAGCACGCAGGCCGGCAGCAGCAGGTGGCGCAGCGCGCTCTGCAAAGCCGCGGTGTCGCCCGCCAGCAGCGTGTCGACCAGCATCAGGCCGGTGAGGCGCGGCACCGCGCCCTCGAAGCCCAGGCCGATGCGGCCGATGCCGCCGGCCCAGCCCAGCCAGGCGTAGAACACCAGCAGACCCATCATGCCGAACCAGAACACCGGCGTGGAATGACCTGCCAGGCCCACGACGCGGGCGATGTGATCCGGCCAGCGCTTGTGGTGGCTGGCGGCCCAGACGCCCAGCGGCACGCCCAGCAGCGCGCCGAGCAGGATGGCCAGCGTGGCCAGCTCGATGGTGGCGGGCAGCACGCGTGCGAGGTCTTCGGTGACGGGGCGGCCAGTCAGTAGCGCGCGGCCCAGGTCGCCCTGCACCAGGTCGCCGAGATAACGGCCGAACTGCACCCACAGCGGCCGGTCCAGGCCGAGCTGCCTGTAGACCTGCTCGTAGGTCGCGCGGTCCGCGTCGGGGCCGACGATGGCCAGCACCGGGTCCAGCGGCATCACGCGGCCGATCATGAAGGTCAGCAGCAGCAGGCCCAGCAAGGCCAGGCCGGCGCTCGAACCGCCGCGAATCCATTTCACGCTCATGAGCGGCGGCCTTCCTTGCAGACCTCGCGCAGCCGCGTCGCGCCGCTCGGGTGGCCGTGGTAGCCGCGGACCGCGCGCCGCAGCACCTGCGTGTCGAGCATCTGCGCGATGGGCTGGATGGCGCCGACCTGGGCGTCGAAGCGCTGCTGCGCCTGGCGATAGAGGTCGGCCTGTGCGGCGGCGTCGGGCGTCAGCAGTGCGCGCTCGATGAGGCCGTTCAGCGCGGCGTCCGCATAGCCGGTGCGCCAGCCCTGGAAATTGCTCAGGCGCGCGCTGTCGCGGTTGTCGGGGTTGTAGACCAGTGCGCGCAGGCTGGAGTGCGGATGCGCCTCGGCGCCGCCGCCGCCGCGGCCCACGACGATCTCGAAGCTGCGCTCGCGCATCGAGCCGTACACCTGGTTGCCAGTGCCCGGCAGGATGCTGGCGCGGATGCCGCCCTGCGCCAGTGTGGCCTGCAGGCTGGTGGCGATGCCGGTGAAGGGCGCCTCGGCGACGACGCGGATGGTCGTGTCGAACCCTTCGGGCAGGCCCGCCTCGGCAAGCAGCTTGCGCGCGGCTGCAGGGTCGAAGCGGTAATCGGGCTGCGGCAGCGAAGCGGGCAGGCCGGGCGGCACGGGCCGCATCTGCAGCTCGCCGTAGAAGGGCAGCACGCCGCTGGCGACGCCCTGGAAATCGATCAGATGACGCAGCACCGCGCGGCGCACGCGCTCGTCGGCATAGCGCGGATGGCGGGCGTTGACGGCCACGTAATACATCGTGGCACGGCGCACTTCCTCGACGACGAGGTCGGGCCGCTTCGCCAGCGCGCGCACGTCGGGCGCCGACATGCCGCCGGCCACGTCCAGGTCGCCGCGCATCAGCATCAGCCGCAGCGTCTGCGACTCGGTCATGTGGCGGAACACGACGCGGCGCAGCTTGGCGGCCGGCTGCCAGTGGTGGGCCGCGCGGCGCATCGTCAGCAGCTCCTTGGGCCGCCATTCCTCCAGCTCGAAGGCGCCGGAGCCGGCGGCGTGCGTGGTCAGCCAGGCGTTGCCGAGGTCGCCGCGCTGCTCGTGGGCCAGCACGGCCTCGCGGTCGATCACATAGCCGCTCATCGAGGTGGCCAGCGTCATCAGCACCAGCGTCGGGTCGGTGGGTTGGGGCAGGTCCAGCACCAGCGTCTGGGCATCCTCGGCGCGGATGTGGGTGGCCGCATTGGCGGCGGTGAAGCCGTAGCTCTTCCAGACCGAGGCCAGTGCGAGGTTGAGCTTCAGCACCCGGTGCAGCGACCAGGCCGCATGCGCCGCCGTCAGCGGCCTGCCGCTGGCGAAGCGCACGTCGGCGCGCAAGTTCAGCGTGATGCGCCGGCCGCCTTCGCCGACGCTCCACGATTGCGCGAGGCTGGGGCGCAGCCGCGTCGCATCGGCGGCCTCCACTTCGAGCAGGCTGTCATACAGATTGCAGGCGACGGTGGCCGCATCCAGGCCCGTGGCGGCCGCCGGGTCGAGCGAGAGCAGGTTGTTCATGCTCATGCCGATCAGCAGCTGGTCGTCGGGCGAGCCGGCGTGCGCGGTGCCCCAGCCGGCGGCGAGCAGCGCGGGCAGCGCGAGCAGAGGGCGGCGGCGCAGGGGCCGCTGGGATGCCAGGAACATGGCGGCGCGCTCAATAGGTGGCGACGGTGTGGCGGGCGATGTAGTCGAAGTTGATGTCCTCGCCGAGGCCCGGGCCCTTGGGCAGCGCGACGAAGCCGTCGGCGTCCATCGGGTCGACGATGGCGTTCAGATAGGCCGGCACCTCGTCGTAGTCCAGGAACGGGTGCAGCAGCCCGCGCTCGTACCAGCGGCAGTTGCGGATCGCACCACAGACGGCGAGGTTGGGCGCGCCGTTGCCGTGCACCTCGCAGTTCATGCCGAAGGACTCGGCCAGGTGGGCGACCTTCATCGTCGGGCCGATGCCGCCGCAGCCGGTGACGCCGGCGCGCAGGATGTCGCTGGCGCCGGCCTTGACCCAGTCGGCGCGCGCGTAGTGCTTGCCCGACAGGCTCTCCGGGCCCAGCAGAGGCACATCCAGCTGGCCCGCCAGCCAGGCGTAGGACGCCGTGCTCTGCTCGTTCATCATTTCCTCGAACCAGGCGAACCCCAGCTCCTCCAGCGCGCGGCCAATGCGCAGCGCGTCGGTGCGGCTGTACTCGTGATAGCCGTCGAGCATGAGCTCGATGTCCGGGCCCACGGCCTCGCGCACAGCGGTGCAAGCCTTGATGTCCATGCCGGGGTTGGGCGCGAAGGACACCGGCGGCATCCAGGTGTGCAGCTTGATGGCTTTGTAGCCACGCTCCACCAGCCGCAGCGCAAAGGCGGCGTACTCCTCGGGCGTGGACAAGCCACCGGCCAGCTCGTCGCCGCACATGGTGCTGCCGTAAGCCGGCACCTTGTCGCGGTAGCCGCCGAGCAACTGGTGGACCGGCACACCCAGCGTGCGGCCGATCAGGTCGAACAGCGCGCTGTCCACCGCGCCCAGCGCGCGGTCGGTCAGCTGGCCGGCGCTGCCGCGCTGCCAGTGCTCCAGCTCGCACCAGAGCTTCTCGCGCTGCAGCGCGTCGCCGCCCACCAGCACGCGGCGCACGAACTGGTCCAGCACATGCGGCCGCACGACCTGCGGCGGGGCGAAGCAGTGGCCTTCGACACCGTCGGTGCTGCGGATGCTCAGCAGCGCCAGCCTGGCCTGGCTCAGCGGGCCCGGGTGGGAGTGGCCGGCCGCGTCCACCGAGCGGCGCGTCGGGTGGGTGAACTCGACGGCGCGGATGCTTTCTATCTTGATCATTTGATTATCAACGTCAGTCGTCTGATGACTTGCAGTGTAGGGTTGCTCGGCACGGATGCCAATGCACATTGGGGAAATTCGCCTTAGTTCAGGGTTTCCGATGATTCGCATGATTTTTCGGCTCATATACTGAAGTCAGTCGTCAGACAACTAGGCGAACTCCAACGAACTGCCGTGACCACTTCCGCCCAACCCGCCAGCCGCTCCACCAGCTTGTCCCAGCGCATCGTCGACGCGCTCTCCGAGCGCATCGCCAGCGGCGTGCTCAAGCCCAACGAGAAGATGCCCACGGAGCCTGCGCTGATGCAGGAGTTCGGCGTGAGCCGCAGCGTCGTGCGGGAGGCCATGTCGCGCCTGCAGGCCGGCGGCCGGCTGCGAACCCAGCAGGGGGTGGGCAGCTTCGTGCTGGCGCCCAAGGTCGAGAACCCGCTGCTGCAACCGGTGGCGGCCGCCGAGCTGAAGATGCAGCAGAAGCTCGCCATGCTGGAGCTGCGCCTGAGCCTGGAGCCCGAGGCGGCCGCGCTGGCGGCGCAGCGGCGCACGCCCGAACAGCTCGCCGCGATGGAGCGGGCGCTGAAGGACTTCGACATCCAGCGCAGCACCGGCGAGGCCACGGCCGAGGCCGACTTCCGCTTCCACGAGCTGCTGGCCCAGGCCACGGGTAACGAGTACTTCGCCCATGTGCTGCATTCGCTGAGCAGCGCCACCATCCCGCGCCATCTGGCGGCGGCCGCCACGCCCCGCCGCGGGCGCCCGCCGAAGGTGGCGCGCTTCGGCGAGCCGTCGCCCGAGCTCCGCCCGGGCAAGGACATCACCTCTCGCGAGCACCACGCGGTGCTCGAGGCCATCCGACGCGGCGATGCCGCAGCGGCGCGCGCGGCCATGTTCATCCACCTGAACAACAGCCGCGAACGCATGAAGAACGCCAGCCGTTGAGCGCCGCGCCGAGCGCGCGGCCGACCCCATACCTACAGCCCACCGGAGACAAGACGTGCGCCACCTCACATCCCGCCCCACCGCCATCGCACTGGCCTTGGGCAGCCTGATCGCAACCGCGCCGCTGGCCCAGGCGCAGACCGCGCAGACCCAGGTCGTCGAGCGCGTCGAGATCACCGGGTCCATCATCCGGCGCTCGGTCAAGGACGAGAGCGCGCTGCCGGTCTCGTCCATGAAGGCGGTCGAGCTCGACCAGCGGCTGAACACCGAGCTCAAGGACATGATGCTGGAGCTGCCGCAGGCGAGCTCGCTGGGCAGCTATGCCGGTACGGCCGGCCCCATGACCAGCCTGCGCGGCTTCGGCCCCATGCGCACGCTGACGCTGCTGAACGGCCGCCGCCTGGCCAAGGAGCCGCTGACCAACCAGTACGTCAGCGTCAACGTGATCCCGCGCATGGCCATGAGCTATGTGGACATCCTGCGCGACGGCGCCTCCTCCAGCTATGGCTCCGACGCCATGGGCGGCGTGCAGGCCTTCTACACGCTGGGCAGCTACAAGGGCGTGGGCATCAAGCTCGAGACGGTCCGGCCGGAGCGCTCCGGCGGCGGCGCCAGCCGGGCGCTGGGCCTGATCGGCGGCATCGGCGACCTGGCCACGGACGGCTGGAACGTCTATGCCGCGCTCGACAAACAGCACCGCGACGTGCTGCCGCGCTCGGCCCGCCCCGAGCTGACCGACGGCTCGGCGCTGACGCAGCTGGGCATCAGCACGGCCCCCGGCCTGGGGGCCAACGCCACGCCCGGCAACTTCACCGACCCGACCCACCCGACCGCCGCGCTGCGCACCGTCCGCTACAACCCGATGTACGCCGGCGGCTGCCTGCCGCCCTACTCGGTGCCCAGCACCTCGGGCGGCCGCCAGACCTGCTTCCTGGACGCCAACACCCAGTACACGGCCTTCAACAACCGCAACGACATCTTCAACTTCTTCACCCAGGGCAAGCTGCAACTGCCGGGTGACCACCAGCTCACGGTCGAGTTCAACCACAGCCAGTACGAGGTCGACCAGTACAACAACCCCGCCGCGCCGACGGTGCGCCTGGCCAGCACCCATCCCTACTACCCCGGCAACGGCAAGGTGCCGGCGGTGCCGGGCCTCAACCTGGCCGGCCGGCCCATCGACGTGCTCTGGTCGGTCGCCGACGCCGGTGCACGCATCCGCAACGACGTGCACACCAACGACCGCATCGTGCTCACCGGCGAGGGCACGATCGGCGCCTGGGACTACCGCGCCGCCGTCAACCATGGCCGCTCGCAGCGCGAGACGCAGGCAGGCGATGGCTGGCTGCGCGTCAGCGGCATCGCGAGCGTGCAGGGCACGACCTCTCGCACGCTCTTCCTCGACCCCAAGCTCAACCCCTTCGGCCTGCAGGACGCCGACGGCCTGGCCCTGCTGGGCAAGGCGTCGATGACGGGCCAGACGCTGCGCCTGCACAAGGCGGAGAACACCAGCATCGACGCGACCTTCTCGCGCAGCCTGATGAAGCTGCCGGGCGGCAGCATGATGCTGGCGCTCGGCGCCGAATTGCGCCGCGACGCCTGGAAGGCCGTCGGCCTGGCCAGCAACGACGTGTCCCCGGCGTTGAACGGCCAGATCGACCTGCTGGGCGGCGACAACCTCGCCAGCGGCGCCACGTCCGCCACCAGCACCCGCATCAGCCGCGACATCACCTCCCTGTTCGCCGAGCTGGACGTGCCCATCCGCAGCGACCTGACGCTGAACGCCTCGGTGCGCGGCGACAAGTACGGCGACCTGGGCGAGACCACGGTCAACCCCAAGCTCAGCGCGCGCTGGACACCGGTCTCCAACCTTGTGCTGCGCGCCTCCGCCAACACCGGCTACCGCGCACCCAGCCTGCCCGAGATCTACACCAAGGAAACCGAGCGCACCGCCATGGCGGTGTTCAACGACCCGCTGCTGTGCCCGACCGTCAACGGCGTCGCCACGCCCAAGCCAGGTTACGCGCCGGAGCAGGTCTGCAGCCTGACCGGGTACACGCAGATCACCAAGGTGCCCAACAACGCCGGCGTCAAGCCCGAGACCTCGCGCAGCCTGACCTTCGGCGTCGCCTTCGAGCCGGTGAAGGACCTGACGATGACGCTGGACTACTGGCGCACGCAGATCGACAGCGTCATCGGCAACCGCGCCATCGACTACATCCTGGCCAACCCGTCGGTCTATCCGGGCCTGTTCCTGCGCAACCCCGACGGCACGCTGGGCGTCACCAGCGCCAACGGCTTCAAGGATGCGGTCGTCAACACGCCCTCCAACGTCGGCTCCATGCGCGGCGCGGGCCTGGATGGCAGCCTGAAGTACAGCTCGCCTCGCCAGGACTGGGGCCGCGTCACCGCGGGCGTCGACATCGCCTACCTGACACGCTGGGACGCACGCTCGGAGGGCGTCAACAACGGGGACTGGGTGTCGGCGCTGGGCTTCTTCAACGATGTCGTGCCGGTCAACCCCAACGCCGGGCTGTCCAACGCCACGCGCGGCCTCAACAACCGCTGGCGCCACACGGCCTCGATCGCCTGGGAGGGGCGTGAATGGCTGGTGCAGCTGTCGCAGCGCTACCAGAGCAAGCTCTACGACCAGAACCTGCCGGCCGTCACCGGCGCCGGCACCAGCGGCCCGCGCGACGTGAGCCCCTACGAGCAGTTCAACCTGCTGGTGCGCTATTCGGGCTTCAAGAACCTCAAGCTGTCGCTGGGCGTGAGCAACCTGCTCAACGACCAGCCGCCGCTGACCAACCACAACGCCTACCGCGGCTACCTGACCAGCGTGGCCGACGTGCTGGGCCGCGCCTACGTGCTGACCGCCGACTACCGCTTCTGACCGGATGAACTCTTCCTGGCGTCTTCCGTCGCGTGGGGTTGCGCCCACGACGACGGCGAGACCTTGAGGCCCCTGGCTGTTGCCAGGGGCCCTTTTTTAGGCCGCCAGTGCCGCCCGGGCGGGTGCTTCGGCGTAATGGCTCAACTGCATCGTGAACTGCGCCCGCCCCGAGCTGAGCGCGCGCAGCTGCCCGATGTAGCCGAACATCCGCGCCAGCGGCACGTGGGCCGTCACGACGGTCGCGTTGCCGCGCGCATCCTGGCCTTGCACCTGGCCGCCGCGGCGCAGCAGGTCGCCGATGACGTCGCCCAGGGCTTCGGCCGGGGTGATGACCTCGACGGCCATCACCGGCTCCAGCACCACGGGCGCCGCCTTCAGCACCGCCTCGCGCAGCGCGGTCGCGGCCGCCAGCTCGAAGGCCAGCGCCGACGAGTCACGCACGTGGGCGCTGCCGTCCACCAGCACGGCCTCGAAGTCCAACAGCGGATGGCCCGCGAACGGGCCCGCCTGGGCGGCCTTGCGGATGCCGGCCTCGACCGCCGGGATGAACTCGCGCGGGATCGCGCCGCCCACCACCGTGCTCTCGAAGCGGATGCCCGTGCCGCGCGGCAGCGGCGTCACGCGCAGCGTCAGCTCGGCGAACTGGCCGGGTCCGCCGCTCTGCTTGCGGTGCACGTGGCGAACCTCGGCCGCGGCCGTGATCGTCTCGCGGTAGGCGACCTGCGGGCGGCCCACCTGCACCTCCACGCCGAAGCGTGAACGCAGCTTCTCGACGGCCACTTCCAGCTGCAGCTCGCCCATGCCGGACAGCAGCGTCTGGCCCGAGTCGGCGTCCTGGCGCAGGCGCAGCGACGGGTCTTCGCGCACGAGCACACCCAGGCCCTTCGCGAGGGCCGCGGTGCCTTCCTGGCTGCGCGCCTCGATGGCCACGTCGATGACGGCCTCGGGCACCGCGATGCTTTCCAGCACGGGCGCGTCCTTGGTGGACGCCAGCGTGTGGCCGGTCAGCGTGTCCTTCAGGCCCACGACGCCCGCGATGTCGCCCGCGACGAGTTCGTCGCGCTCGACGCGCCGGTCGGCATGGATCTCGTACAGCCGCGCGACGCGCTCGGGCTTGCCGGTGCTGGCGTTGAAGACCGTATCGCCACGCTTCAGGCCGCCGCTGTAGACGCGCACGAACACCATGGCGCCGTGGTCGTCGGCGGTCAGCTTGAACGCGAGGGCAGACAGCGGGCCATCGGCCGGAGCGGCGCCAGCCGCTTCAGCGGGCGCAGGCAGGTAGGCCACGACGGCGTCCAGCAGCGGTTCCACGCCACGGTTGCGGAAGGCCGAGCCGGCCAGCACGGGCACGAAGGCGCCCGCGATCGTGCCGCGGCGCAGCGCCGTACGCAGGTCGTCGACGGGCAGCGCCGCACCGCGCAGCCAGGCGTCCAGCAGCGCGTCGTCCTGCTCGGCGGCGGCTTCCAGTAGCAGCGCGCGGGCGGCCTGGGCGGCGGGCAGCAGCTCGGGCGTGATGGCGTCCACGCGCGGCGGGGCCGTGGCGTCGTCGCGGTCCCAGACGAGGGCCTGCATCGTCAACAGGTCGACGACGCCGCGGAACTCGCCCTCGGTGCCGATGGGCAGCTGCAGCGGCAGTGCACGCACGCCCAGGCGCTCGCGCAGGGACGCGACGACGCGCTGGAAGTCCGCGCCGACGCGGTCCAGCTTGTTGACGAAGGCGATGCGTGGCACGCGGTACTCGTCCGCGAGGCGCCAATTGGTCTCGGTCTGCGGCTCCACGCCTGCCACGCCGTCGAAGACGACGATGGCGCCGTCCAGCACGCGCAGCGAGCGGCGCACCTCGAGGTTGAAGTCGATGTGGCCGGGCGTGTCGATCAGGTTGATCTGCGTGCCCTGCCAGTGCACGGTGGTGGCCGCGCTGTGGATGGTGATGCCGCGGGCGCGTTCCTGCGGGTCGAAGTCCATCGTCGTGGCGCCGTCGTGGACTTCGCCGATGCGATGGTTCTCGCCCGTGTAGAACAGGATGCGTTCGGTGGTCGTGGTCTTGCCGGCGTCGACATGGGCGATGACGCCGATGTTGCGCAGCTTGCGGAAGTTGTTCGAGTTCATGGTGGATTCCTGATGCGGTGACTGTTGCCAGCCCCCGGCGGAAACCACCTGGCAGGGCTAGCGCAAAGGCAGGACGCCGAAGCGCAGACGCGACGAAGCCGCGCTCCGGCGCTCGGGAATCGTGGCGATCAGCTTGTCGAAGGTGCGCGTGCGCATGGCGTGAACTCAGGTCGGCAAAAAACAAAACCCCGGGAGGTGCGAGCCTGCCGGGGTGGGTGGGACCGGAAGGCGTGGCGCCTTCCGAACACGGTCGAAGGGCGTCTCAGGTGTCGAGGCGGGCTTGGATCGTGTGGTTGAACTTCATGATGGGTGCCATTGTGAGCCGACCCGAACGGGCCTGTAGCGTGTGGGGGATTTCATTCATCCCTTGTTCGGCTGACATGTCTTCTGAGATGCGCAGCCGTCTCGCTCGAACCCCGGGCCAGCATGTCGGCCACGGTGCCCTCGAACATGACCCGCCCTCCCGCCTGTCCTGCCTCCGGCCCCATGTCGATGAGCCAGTCCGCGCGGGCGATCACGTCGAGCTGGTGTTCGATGACGATGACCGCGGCGCCGCGCTCGATGAGCCGGTCGAACAGCCGCAGCAGGCGGTCGATGTCGGACAGGTGCAGCCCGGAGGTGGGTTCGTCGAAGACATAGAGCCGGCCGGACTGGCCGAGTTCCGTGGCCAGCTTCAGGCGTTGCCGCTCACCGCCAGACAGGGTGGAGAGCGGCTGACCGAGCGAGAGGTAAGCCAGCCCGACTTCGTCGAGGCGGTCGAGCGCCGGGCGGATGTCGTCTTCGTCGAAGAAGGCCTGCGCCTCGGCGACCCGCATCGCCAGGACTTCCCCGATGTGCTTGCCACGCAGGCGGTACTGCAGCACTTCGTCCGTGAAGCGCCGGCCCCGGCACCGCTCGCAGATGCTGACGATGGGTTCCATGAATGCAAGGTCTGTCTCCGTGGTGCCGAGGCCCTTGCAGACCGGGCAGGCACCGCCCGAGTTGGCGCTGAACAGCGACGCGCTGGCCGCGTTGGCCTTGGCGAAGAGCTGGCGGATCGGATCGAGGATGCCCGTGTAGGTCGCCGTGTTCGAGCGACGGGAGCCGCCCAGGGCGCCCTGGTCGATGCACACCGCCTCGGGGTAGGCGCGGACGAAGGCACCGTTGATCAGGCTGCTCTTGCCCGAGCCGGCGACGCCGGTCACCACGGTGAGCGCGCCCTCCGGGATGGCGACGCTCACGTCCTTCAGGTTGTGCAGGTTGACATGCTTCAGGGGCAGCCATCCCGTCGGCGCGCGCGGGGCCCTGTTGACCCGCACGGGGCGCGACAGGCAGCGGCCCGTCGGCGTGTCGGCCTCGCGGAGTGCCGCGACGCTGCCCTCGAAGACCACCCGGCCGCCGGCGTCCCCTGCCCCTGGCCCGATGTCGATGACGTGGTCGGCCATCGTGATGACATCGGGGTCGTGTTCCACCACCAACACGGTGTTGCCCTTGTCGCGCAGGTGGCGCAGCAGCGTGCCCAGGCGCGCGACGTCCCGCGGGTGCAGGCCGACGCTGGGCTCGTCGAAGATGTAGCTCATGTCGCTCAGGCTGCTGCCGAGGTGCCGGACCATCTTCACGCGCTGGGACTCGCCGCCCGACAGGCTGGTGGTCTCGCGGCCCAGGCTCAGGTAGCCCAGGCCGATGTCGATCACGTGCTGCAGCCGGTAGGCGATCGCCGGCACCAGCGTGGCCGCGAGAGCCGCATCGACAGTGCGCACGATAGGCAGCAGCTCGGCCACCTCCAGCGCGCACCAGTCGGCCAGGTTGCGGCCGTCGATGCGGCAGCTCAACACCTTGTCGTTGAGGCGCGCCCCGTGGCATTGCGGGCACGGGCCTGCCGTGACCAGCCGATCCCATTCCGCGCGGTCCAGGCCCTTGATCTCGTCGACGTTGCGGCTGAGGAAGTTGCGGCGGATGCGAGGCAGCACGCCCTCGTAGCGGCTCGTCGGCGGCCAGCCCGGCCCGGGGTTGCTGACCGGGACATCCTGCGCATGCAGCAGCGTCTGCCACTCCGCGTCGCTGAAATCCTTCAGCGGCTTGTCGTTGTCGAACAGGCCGCTGGCCACGTAGCGCTTCCATCGGTAGCCACCCACCGCGAAGGCGCTGAAGCGGATGGCGCCCTGGTTGAGCGACAGCCGCCGGTCGAACAGCCGCTCCACGTCGACGGTGTCGACCTTGCCCAGGCCTTCGCACCGCGGGCACATGCCGTCGGGGTGGTTGAACGAGAAGACGTTGGCGTAGCCCACGAAGGGCTGGCCGATGCGCGAGAACAGCAGCCGAAGCAGCGCCAGGATGTCGGTGGCCGTGCCGACGGTCGAGCGCGCATTCCCGCCGAGGCGGCGCTGGTCGATGACGATGGAGGCGCAGAGGTTCTGCAGCGAATCGGCGTCAGGTTGGGCGTGATGCGGCAGGCGGTGCCGCACGAAGGTGGAAAAGGTGTCGTTGAGCTGCCGCTGCGACTCGGCCGCGATGGTGTCGAAGACGAGCGAGGACTTGCCCGAGCCCGAAACGCCGGTGAACACCGTGATGCGTTTCTTGGGAATGTCGACGCTGATGTTGCGCAGGTTGTTCTCCCGCGCGCCCACGACGCGAATGACATCGGTGGGATCGGACGGTTTCATCGGCACGCCATGGGGTTGGGATCGGCCCTTGCGGCAAACGACATGCCGGGCCGCAGCCGCCGTGGCCCATCACAGCAGCTTTGTGCAGCCTCAGGCCGTGGCCGCCTGCGGCTGCACCGGCGCTGCATAGCTGCGCACATAGTCCTCGTGCCGCGGCAGCTGCACCAGCTGGCGGGCGACCTGCTTGCGGATCTCGCCGAGGAAGTGGCCCAGCTCGTCGTCGCCCATCAGGTCGGCGGTCGGGTGGTGGGCACCGGGCGTGAGGCCCTGGCCCAGCATGACCTGGATCCACGAGTTCTCGCCGAACAGCTCGTGCGGTGCCTTGAACACGCGCGCGGTGTCGCTGAACATCTGGATGCGGTGGGCCAGGGACTGGGGCACGTCCATGGCCGCGCAGTGCTGCCACAGCGGCGCGTCGCGGCGGTTCGTCACCTTGTAGTGCAGGATGATGAAGTCGCGGATGTGCTCGATCTCGTCGCGCACCTGGCGGTTGTATTCGTCGATGTCGGTCTGGTGGATGCCGCCCGCCGGGAAGCACTGCATCAGCCGCGTGATGCCGCGCTGGATCAGGTGGATGCTGGTCGACTCCAGCGGCTCCAGGAAGCCGCTGGCCAGGCCGATGGCGACGACATTGCGCTTCCAGGTCACGTCGCGCTGGCCAGGGGTGAACTTCAGCACGCGCGGCTGCATCAGCGCCTCGCCTTCGATCTTCTGCAGCAGCATGGCCCTGGCTTCGTCGTCGCCGAGGTATCGGCTCGCGAACACCAGGCCGTTGCCGACGCGGTGCTGCAGCGGGATGCGCCACTGCCAGCCGAACGGGTGCGCGATGGAGCGGGTGTAAGGCACGGCCTCGCCGACCGAGGCGGTCTGCACCGCGACGGCGCTGTCGCAGGGCAGCCAATGCGACCAGTCCTCGAAGCCCACGCCCAGCGTCTGGCCGAGCAGCAGCGAGCGAAAGCCGGTGCAGTCGATGAAGAAGTCGCCCTCCACCTCGCTGCCGTCGGCCAGGCGCAGGGCGCGGATGTCGCCATCGTCATGCTGCAGGACCTGGGCGATCTTGCCCTCGATGCGCTGCACGCCATGGCCTTGCGAGATGCCGCGCAGGAAGACCGCGTAGCGCGAGGCGTCGAGGTGGAAGGCGTAGTTCAGGCCGTTGCGCGGCAGGTGCGCGAAGCGGTTCTCGAGGCCGGCACGCAGCTCCAGGCAATAGTCGCCGTAGTCGCCGTGCGGCACGCGCTGCTCGCCGCGCTGCCTTGCGGCCAGCCAGAAGTGCTGGAAGCCAGCCGTCCAGTGGTCCTTGCCGGTCAGGCCGAAGCTGTGGACATAGTCCTCGCCGACATTGCGCCAGTTCTCGAACTGGATGCCGAGCTTGAAGGTGGCCTGCGTGGCGGCCATGAACTCCTGCTCGTTGATGCCCAGCAGCTGGTGGTAGGTCAGCAGCGTCGGGATGGTGGCTTCGCCGACGCCGACGGTGCCGATCTCGTCGGATTCCACGAGGCGGATCGCCAGCCCCTTGCCGAGCACCTTGGACAGCAGCGCGGCGACCATCCAGCCGGCGGTGCCTCCGCCGGCGATGACGACGCGACGGACGGGGCCGGTGCGCAGGGGGGCGTTCGTGTGTTGCATGGTCAACGCTTCAATCGGTTGAGGAGGTGGGCGCGCATCGCGCGGGCGCCCGCGTCGTCCAGCGGCGCCAGCGCATGGCGGGCGTGCGCGGGGATGTGGGCGACCGCGCGGTCGCCGTCGTCGAAGATGTAGTGGTCGAACAGATGGCGCCAGCTGCGGCGCTGCTCCGGCGGCAGGCCGCGCATCGTCAGCAGCGCCAGCATCAGCGCATTGATGGGCGAGTCCATGTAGTCGGGCGTGCGGCGCCACCAGTAGTTCACCAGCAGGTTCAGCGCGGACAGGGCCTCGACGTGGTGCCACCACATGCTGGGAATGAACAGGGCATCGCCCGGCTCCAGCTCGGCCTCCTGCCCGTGCGCCAGGGCCTCGCGGAAGCGCGGGTGGCGGTCGAAGTCGGGGGCGTGGAAGTCGACCAGGCTGACGGCCTGGCCCGCGGGTGTGAAGTCCAGCGGGCCGACATAGAGGTTGTCGATCTGCTCGGGCGGGAACAGCGTGAAACGGCGCCGGCCGGCGACGACGCAGGCGACGTTGTCGGGCAGGTCGAAATGGGCCGAGATGCGGCTGCGGTTGCCCAGCCACAAGCTGACGATGGGGTCGTCCACCGCCAGCCCGAGGTCGTTCTCGGCGCGAAAGCCCGGCAGGCAGGTGTCGACGCTCGTCGCGCCGATGTAGAGGGCCGGCGGCTGCGGCGCGCCCAGCAGCTGCATCAGCGAGCCCAGCACGACGTCGAAGCGGCCGACCTTGCGCTCGAAGTTGAAGCCGGTGAAGTCGTCGTTGTAGAAGAGCCGGCCGCCGGCCTCGGGCGGCGCGAGCATGACGCCGACGGTGGCGTCGCGCCAATGGCCCAGCAGGTAGCCGGCGAGCGCCTCGGGCGATTGCAGGCCGGCCTGCACGGCGGGCCAGTCGCGCACCAGGCCGCGCAGCACCAGCGGCTCGGTGGCCGTGAGGATGTCGTCGCCCAGGTCGGCCGGCTTCAGGCCGGTGCGTTCGCGGATGGCTTGCATCAGGCTGGCTGCATCAGGCGGTTGCGTCGGTCGATGAGGTCGCGCCAGCGCGACATCGAGGCCAGCACCATGTGGATGGGCACGAGATGGCCGGCGCGGCTCAAGCGCTCCAGTGCTTCGCCCGGCAGGGCCGCGAGGCGCTCCTCGTGAAGGGTGTAGTAGCCCGACAGCCGCCCCTCGCTGCCGTCCTCGAGCTCGATGTCGAGCACGAAGGCCTCGAGCAGGTTCAGCGACAGCAGCGCCGCGGTGAGCTCGCGCATCTGCTGCATGCCGTGATGCAGGGCGAGCAGCAGGGCGTTGATGCGGTCCAGGAAATCGCTGCTGCCGCCGTGGGGCAGGAAGACCGCCTGCGTGCCGGCCGCGGGGCCCGCGGCGATGCGGGGGCTGGCCAGGTCGACCTGGATCATCAGCGCCTGCTCGCCCATGCCGATCAGGAAGGGTTGGCGCTCAACAGCCATGGGCAGGTAGTGGGCGTCCCATTGCCCGTCGGACAGGAAGAGGTTCTGGCCCGGCTCCAGGCCGAACAGCGCGACGGCGTTGAACTGGGTGCCGTCGGCGCTTTTCTGGAAGACGATGGGGTAATGGGCCTGGGCGTTGCGGAACTCTTCGGGCACCAGCAGCGCGGACTGCACGGCGTCGCCGAAACGCGCGCCGTGCCCGGTGTGGATGTGCAGGCCGGCGTGCGCTACGTTGTCGAGCTGGGCGGGTTGGGTCATCAGATGTGCGGCAGCCCGCTGCGGATGATGTGGTCGATGAGGGCGCGGTGCTTCGGCAGGCCGCCGAGCATGCGACGGGAGAGGGCAGCGGCGGCCTGCAGATGCGGTGCGGCGGCCTGCGCTGCCGCGGGCCTCGCGGTCGATTCTGGACGAAAGCCCATGCCGTACAGCACGTACTGGTAGCTGGCCCAGGGAAACACCTCATCGATGCGCCCCAGGTCCAGCCGCGACGGCGGGCGCTCGCGCCACAGCGGCAGCAGTTCGCGCAGCGCCTCGGGCCAGCTCGCGGGGTCGCGGTGCTCGCGCCAGTAGGCGCTGTCGTCGCGCTGGCTCAACGCGTAGTGCAGCTTCAGGAAGTCGATGACACGGCGCCAGCGGTAGGCGAACACCTCGTTGAAGCGGCGTGCCAGCGTGGGCAGGGCGGCGCGGTCGGCAGGCAGCGACTCGCTGATCCATTGCACGCTGAGTTCGACCATGGCCAGGGCCGAGGCTTCCAGCGGCTCGATGAAGCCGCTGGACAGGCCGATGGCCACGCAGTTGCCCACCCAGAAGCGTTCCCGGTAGCCGGGCGTGAAGCTGATGGGCCGCATGGCGGGCAGCGGCTGTGGCGCGCCCGTGGCGCGCAGGTAGTGGCGCAGCGCTTCGGCGGCTTCGTCCTGCGTCGCGTGGCGGCTGGCGTAGACGGCACCGACGCCGCGCCGCTGCGGCAGGCCGATGTCCCAGATCCAGCCCTTGGACCAGGCGGTCGCGATGGTGCAGCTGGCCAGCGGGGCGTCCGGCTCGGCATGGGGCACCTGCATGGCCAGGGCGGCATCGTTGAAGAGCACGTCGCGCTGCTCGACCAGCGGCACGCCGTGGTGCCCGCCGATCAGCAAGGAGGGCAGGCCGGAGCAGTCGATGAAGAGGTCGGCCGCCAGGTCGCCGCTGGTGCGCGTGCGCAGCGCGGCGACGCTGCCATCAGCGGCGGGCAGCACCGCTTCGACGTCGTCGACGATGTGTCGGACGCCGCGCTTGCCGACGGCGTGGCGGCGCAGCAGTTGGCTGAACTTGCCGGCATCGAAGTGGTAGGCGTAGTTCGCCACCGCGGCGAACTGCGGCGTGGCCGCCTGCTTGGGCGCCAAGCCAGCGTCGCAGACAGCGGTTTGCGGGCAGACGACCTCGGCGAAGGGGCGGTCGGCATGTTCGGCCAGCCAGGCCGCAACGAGGTCAGCCTCGCCGCAGCCGGTGGGCAGGGTGAAGGGGTGGTGGTAGCGATCGCCTTCGCGGCCGCTGGCCCAGCCGTCGAAGCGCGAGCCCTGCTTGAAGCTGGCGTCGCATTCGCGGATGAGGTCGACCTCCGAGATGCCGATGCGGCGCAAGGTGTCGCGCATCGACGGCCAGGTGCCCTCGCCGACGCCGATGGGCGGCGTCGAGGCGGACTCGATGAGGGTGATGCACAGCGGACCGTCGGGCCCGCCGTGTTCGGCGGCCAACAGGCCGGCCACCAGCCAGCCCGCGGAGCCGCCGCCCAGCACGACGATTTGACGCAGTCGAGTATTCACAAGCGGGGTCTTCAAACAAAAAGGGCCGCTCGCGCGGCCTCGCCCATCGGCGAACAAGGGCGGCGCCCCCGCGGACGGGAGGCCGCCGAACCAGCCGGTGTCAGAACTTGTAGCGCGCGCCGATCATGAAGCGGCGGCCGGTCTGCGTGACCATCTGCAGGATCTCCTTGCGGCGCTCGTGCGCGCGCTGGATCTCGTCGGTCAGGTTGATGGCCTCGAACTGGAAGGAGAGCTTCTCGTTCATCTTGTAGCCCAGGCTGAGGTCCACCTGGCCGTAGGGCTCGGTGTAGATCGGGTTGGGCTCGCGGCCATCGTGGCGGCCGGAGAGGAACTTGCCGCGCCAGTTGTACGCAACGCGGGCGCTGTAGGTGTTGTCCTCATAGAAGCCCACGAGGTTGCCCGAGTTGGACAGGCCTTCCAGCGCGAACTGGTCGCCGATCTTGGCGTCCTCGTACTTCAGGCCCGACTTCACGTAGGTGTAGTTGGCCGAGAAGCCGAAACCGTTGCGGAAGGCGTACTGGACATTGACCTCGGCGCCGTTGATGTAGTCGTTGCGCTGGTTGGCCGGCACGGTGATGTCGAACACCGCGATCGGGTCGCCCGGCTGGCCGACGATGGTGCCTTGCCAGTTGCCCTGGGCGTCCTTGTCGCCGCGCGTCACGCCGGGGGCGGTGGCCCGGTTCGTGAAGATCCAGTTGCGGATGCAGGGGTTGTCCGTCGCGGCACAACCCGAAGCCGTGGCCTCCTTGAACAGCGTGCCGCCGATCGGCGTGGGCAGATTGAACGGCGTGCCCTTGACGATGGTGTTGCCGATGTAGTTGCTGATGTTCTTGCGGAACAGGCCCACGGCGACGTACGAGCCCTTGTCGAGGTAGTGCTCCAGCGAGAGGTCGAAGTTCTTGGACTTGAGGGGCTTCAGGCCCGGATCGCCCTGGGCGCCGTTGCCGCCACCGGCGCGCACCTCGTTGAGCGTCTGGCCGCCCTGGATGGCGCCCCAGCCTGGGCGGCCGATGCTTTCGCCGTAGCTGGCGCGCAGCTTGGTGTCGGACGTCAGTTCGAAGTCCAGGTCCAGCGACGGCAGCACGTAGCTGTACTTGCCCTTGAGCTCGGTGAAGCTGGCCGGGCCGTAGGTCAGCGAGAACTCGTTGAACGCGCGCCACGAGATGCCCGTGGCCGTGGGCACGAGCGCGCGGGAGGTGACGTTGGTGCGCTCGTAGCGCAGGCCCAGCGCCGCGCCCACCGGCACGATCCAGTCCCATTCGGTGTTGAACTGGGCGTACAGGCTCTGCGACTTCTCCTGCGTGCGACGGTCGACCGAGCCGGGCTGGGTGTAGTCGGTCGGCGCGCGGTACTTGCCGTTCGGGTCCAGCTTGGCCGCGATGGCGTTGAGCGCGGCAAAGTCGAAGGTGTTGAAGCTGTTGAACATGGCGGAGCTGCCGCTGCCGCCCACGCGGGAGAAGTACTTGCTGATCGAGTCGGGCGTGAAGAGGTCGTCCGGGTAGTCCGCCGCCGTGGCGATGCCGCCCCAGCTGCCGTTCTCGTTGACCGCGAAGGCGGTGCGGTTCTTCACATGCGTCAGCGAGACGCCGAAGTCCAGGTTGGAGGTGTCGGTTAACTTGTAGTTGCTGCGCAGCTGCACCTGGTCCACGTCGGACTTCATGTAGCTGTTGCGGTAGGACGAACCGGTGGCGAGCTGGCGGCTCGTGTCGGACGTGGCACCGGGCAGGCTCCAGACCGGGAAGTCGTTGCTGAAGTCCACCGTCGTCGTGCCGCGGCTGAACACCGCCGAGCCCTGCACGGCATTGGAGCCGTAGGGGCTGTCCGGCTTGGTCACGGCGGTGGAGTGGTGGGCGTCCAGCTCGAACTTCAGCGAAGGCGTGGTCTTCCAGGCCAGGTTCAGGCCGGTGGAGTGGTTGGTGTTCTTCACGGCGAACTGGCCCGAGCCCATTGCAAGGTCGCCGGTGCCGACGCCGTTGACGATCTCCGAATAGATCAGCGGCGCGGCGGCGGGGCCATCGGTCCAGGTGGTGTTGGACGGGCCGAAGCCGAACCAGGCCGAGACGTCACTGCGACGGGACTGCAGCTTGTTCTCGGAGTAGGTGTGGTCCAGTGTGGCGACCACTTCCTTGATCGGCTGGAACTGCAGCGTCAGCTGGCCGTTGACGCGCTCGCGCTTCACGCCGGTGAAGCTGTAGCCGATGCTCTGTGGCGTGGAGTAGACGCCGCTGCCGGTGGGGCGGTTGACGGCCGTGCTGCCCGGGGCGATTTCGCCCCAGCCGCCGCCGTTGGCGGGAATCGTGTGCCAGCCGTTGAACACGCCGGCCTGGTTGTAGCCCAGGTCGCGGCGCTGGTAGCTGCCGGTCACCGCCACGCCGAACTTGCCGTCGGCGAAGACGTTGCTGTAGATGCCCGAGACCTCGGGGGTGACGGCGTCGCCCTTGAGGCGGTCGGGCAGGTTCTGGCCCGACTGGTCCTTGACGAGCTTGATGCCCAGGCTCGCGACCTGCTGCCTGGTATCGAAGGGGCGGGCGGTCTTGATGTTGATGGTGGCGCCGATGCCGCCCGTGGGGGCGTTGGCGCGGGTGGTCTTGAAGACCTCCAGCGCCGAGACCGATTCGGCGGCGAGGTTGGCGAAGTCGAAGGCGCGCGAGTCGGAGGCGCTGGCATCGTTGATGGCGGAGGCCGGCATCTGGCGGCCGTTCAGCAGCACCAGGTTGAAGTCGGGGCCCACGCCGCGCACGGTGACCTTGGAGCCTTCGCCGATGGCCGAGCGGTCGATGGACACGCCGCTGATGCGCTGCATGGCTTCAGCGAGGTTGGTGTCGGGGAATTTGCCGATGTCCTCGGCCACGATGCCGTCCACGACACCATGGGCGTTGCGCTTGAGGTCGACCGAGGATTCCAGGCTGCGGCGGATGCCGGTCACGATGACCGTTTCGAGTTGCTGCGCACCGCTGGCGGCGCCTGCGGGCGGCGCGGCGGCGGTCTGGGCGTGCACCGCAGCGCTGGCGAACAGCAGGCCGCTGGCGGCCGCCAGGGTGGTGAGGCGAAGGGCAGGTCGAGGCTGTCTCATTCTCTTGTCTCCGGAGTTGTGATCTTGTGGCGGTGGCCCCGAAAGGGCTGAAAGCGCTTTCAAGAATAAGCGATTGGAAGCGCTTTCAACCTAGGCAACACCCTTGGTGCGGCGTGCCGGCAACGCCGCAAGCGCGCAAGCGGCGTAGGAAAAGGCATGGCGCCGCGGTGGCGCCGGCTCCAGGGCGGAGGCTTCAGCGCGTCATGCGCCGCGTGCTCTCGCGCGCCACCAGCGCCGGCTCGGGCAGCTGCACCTTGGGCTTGCCGCCGCGCAGCAGCTCCAGCATGGCCGTCGCCGCGCCGACGCCGATCTCGTAGACCGACTGGCGCACGGTGGTCAGCGGCGGCATGGCGTAGCGCGCCATGATGAGGTCGTCGAAGCCGACCAGCGACACGTCGTCGGGCACGCGCAGGTTGCGCCGGTGCAGGCCCAGGCAGGCGCCGATGGCCATCTGGTCGTTGGAGGCGAACAGCGCCGTGAAGCGGCCGTCGCGCTCCAGCAGGCGGCTCACCGCCAGCATGCCGCCGGCCTCGGTGAAGTCGCTCTGCACGATGAGGTTGGGGTCGACCGCGATGCCGGCCGCGGCCAGCGCGTCGAAGTAGCCGTTCTGGCGCTCCACCGCGTCCTCATGGATCAGATCGCCGGCGATGAAGGCGATGCGGCGGTGGCCCTGCTCGATGAGGTGCTGGGTGGCCAGCCGGCCGCCCAGGCGATTGTCGAAGCTGAAGCTGAACAGCTGCGGCCCTTCGAGCTGGCGGCCGACGACGACCATCGGCAGGCTGTCGGCCACCTTGGTCAGCTCGGCGTCGGAGAGCCGGCCGGCCAGCACGATGACGCCGTCGACACGGCGCGACAGCAGGGTCTCGATGGCCTTGCGCTCGTCGTCCTCGTGCCAGTTGCCGGACACGAACATCGGCACGTAGCCGGCCCGCTCCAGCTCGCGCTCGATGCCGAGCAGCGCCTCGCCGTAGAAGGGGCTGGAGATGATCTGCGTGACCACGCCCACCGACAGCGTGCGCCCGCCTGCCAGGCCGCGGGCGACCGGGTTGGGGCGGAAGCCGAGGTCGCGGATGGCGGCCTGCACGGCGTCCTTCTTGGCCTGGCTGACGGCGGCCGTGCCGTTGAGGATGCGCGACACCGTGCTGGGCGACACGCCCGCCTGTTCGGCCACCTGCTCCAGCGTGACGACGCCGTCCGGCCGGCTTGAAGGCGCTTTCATCGGGGGTGGCTTGGTGGTCATCGGCGGCAGGCGGGGGAAGCCGCGAGTTTAGGCTCGCCGCCTGCGGCAGCCTGCCCGGCCGCCCGGTGCGACCGGTTTCAAGGGGGCGTCGCGGGGATGCGGTTCAACGTGGCGAGAAGCAGATCGATGTCGACGGGCTTGACCAGATGGCCGTCGAAACCACTGGCCTCGCTGCGCCGGCGGTCGGCGTCCTGCCCATAGCCGGTCAGTGCGATGAAGCCGCAAGGTGTCTTCAACACGCCGCGCAGTTGCGCCGCCAGTTCGTAGCCGTCCATCACCGGCAGGCCGATGTCCAGCAGCGCGACCTGCGGATGGAAGGCCTGCGCCACGCGCAGCGCCTCCAAGGGGTCGTGCGCGAGCAGCACGCTGTGGCCGTTGGCGCGCAGCAGCATGCCCAGCAGCTCGCCCGCGTCGGCGTTGTCGTCCACGACCAGGATGCGGCGCTGGCCATCGTGGTCGTTCGGGGTCGCGTCGCTGGCGGGCGCCGCGTCGCTGCCAGTGTCCGGGCGCTGGGTCGGCAGCCTGACGATGAACTCGCTGCCGCACCCGGGGCCGTCGCTGCGCGCCTCGACCGTGCCGCCGTGCAGCTCCACCAGGTTCTTGACCAATGCCAGGCCGATGCCGAGACCGCCCTCGGCGCGGTCCATGCCCTGGTGCCCCTGGAAGAACAGCTCGAACACGCGGGGCAGCATGGCCGGCGCCAGGCCCTTGCCGTTGTCGGCCACGGAGATGGCGATGTCTTCGCCGTCGCGCCAGGCGCGCAGCCGCACATGCCCGCCCGGGTCGGTGTAGCGCACCGCGTTGGTCAGCAGGTTGGACACCACCTGGGCGAGGCGCGTGGGGTCGCCGCGCCACAGCATGCCGGTCGGCGGCACGTCGATGGACAGCCGGTGGCGGCGCTGCTCGAACAGCATGCTGGCCATCTCGACGGATTTGGCGAGCACCTGGGCGATCTCGACCGACTCGGTGCGCAGCTCCACCTTGCCGCGCGTGATGCGCGACACGTCGAGCAGGTCGTCGACGAGGCGGATCAGGTGGTCGACCTGGCGCTGGATGATGGCCTGCTCCTTGGCGCTCTGCAGGTCGCCGCGCATCTTCATCAGCTCCAGCGCCGTGACGATGGGCGACAGCGGGTTGCGCAGCTCGTGCCCCAGCATGGCGAGGAACTCGTCCTTGGCCTGGCTGGCGGCCTGCAGCTCATCGAGCAGCCGGGACCGTTCGGCATTCGAGGCCTCGAGCACGCGCCGCCCATGCACCAGCGCCGTCACGTCCACTGCGAGCACCATCACGCCGTAGGCCGCGCCGTCCGGCGCCCGCAGCGGCTCCACGTTGAACTTGAAGAAGCGCTCCGCCGTCGCGTCGGCGGCGGCCAGGTGTGGCCGCACGCTGAGCTCGTCGACGACCACGGGCTGCCCCGTCTCGAACACCCGCTCGAGCATCTTCGGCAGTGCGGTGCCCGCCAGCTCCGGCAGCACCAGGCGGTGCGCCTTGCCCACCAGGTCCGTCCGGCCCACCATCTCGCAGTACAGCGAGTTCGCGAGCCGGAAGACGAGGTCCGGCCCGGTCAGCAGCGCCGCCGCCACCGGCGCACGCATCAGCAGGTTGTTGCGCTCGCGTTCGGTGTGCTCCCGCAGCGACCGGTCGGTGACGTCGCGGGTGAAGCAGCGGGTGTAGACGAGGCGGCCGTTCTCGAAGTAGGCGTTCGAGGTGATCTGCACATGCTTGCGGCCGCCGTCCCGGCAGCGCAGCGTCGCGGGTTGGTCGCGCAGCGTCTGGCCGGTCGCGAGCTTGTGCAGGATGCTCGTGATCAACTGCTGGTCCACATAGAACTCGGCGATGTGGCGGCCGATGTAGTCCCCGGCGGCGTAGCCCAGCATGTCGAGCTCGGCCTGGTTGGCCCACAGGATGATGCCGTCCGCGCCGACGCGGTGCAGGCCCTCGGCCGCGTTGTCGAGGAAATCGGACAGCTCCTTCTCGCGCCGGCGCAGCGTGCGCTCCGCCTCCAGGCGCCGGGCCACCTCGCTTTGCAGGGCGGCGGCCTGCTGCTGCAGCTTGGCGACGGTCGTGCCGACGTCCGCCGAGCCGGCCGGGAAGGCGAAGCTCTCGGCCGGCTGCACCCCCGTGTGCAGCGCGCACACGTGCCGGAACGACTCGGCCTGCTCGCTGCTCGCGAACAGCGCCATCGGGTAGGCGCACAGCAGCGTGAACGTGTGCCGCTGGGCCAGCCGGTTCCAGAACTCCTCCAGCTGGTGGGCCGCCTCGGGCTGACCGTCCGCACACAGCAGCGCGACCATTTCGCCGAAGGCGCGCACGGCGCGCGTGCCCCTGTGGGTGGCGCGGGCGACGACGGCGCCGACCGCCGCCTGGAAGAGGGCTTCGTCCGGACGGCCGCCGACCATGAACTGGGCCAGGGTTTCGCGCGCGTCCAGCGCGATCAGCTCCCCCGGATACCAAGGCTGCGCACTTTGGGCGCCGCCGAAGCCCTGCAGCCGGCGCCCGATGGCGGCCCGATGCTCGGGGGTGGCGATCAGGATGGCGGCGTCTGCGGAGCGCAAGGCGCCGTCCAGAAACTCCGCCACCTCCTCCACGATGAACGCGTCGTCCTCGTAGAACTGGACGAGGTGCGAACCGGGGCTCAAAGCCCGGGGCGCGAGAACGGCATCTTGCAAACTGACCTCCAGCGTCGCAGCGTCCGGAGGGCGCAACGGAAAAATTTGCCGGCGATCTCGCCGGACTCCGGTAAAGCTGGCACGACGCAGTGCCGCCCTGAACCCGGAGCGGTGGGTAAGTGCAAGCCGCGTGCCTGCCAGGCACCCCAGCTGTCGCGCAGCCATTGCCGCGCCTGCCACCGTTACCGCCGGTTCCCTAGGGTTTGTGCTGCTGAGCAATGCGCAACGGGCCACGCACAATTATGAAAGCGCTTTCATGCCCCATGTCCTCCGCCCACGTCATTCCCCGCCGTCGTCTGCTGGCCGCCGCCTTCGTTGGAGCGGTCGGCGGCGCCGCTGCGCCGGCGCGCGCTGCGCCAGCGTCGCCGCTGACCGTTGCGGCCTTCCCGCTCGTCGACGTCATCGCCAAGGACGTTCTCAAGGGCTGGAGCCAGCGCCACCCCGAGATCCGGGCCCAGGTCATCAGCCGCCAGTACGACGACCATCACACAGCCATGACGACCGCGCTGTCGACCTCGGGCCACCTGCCCGACGTCATCGCGCTGGAGTCCAGCTACCTCGGCCGCTTCGCACTGGGCGCCGGCCTGGAGAACCTGTCGGCCCCGGCCTTCGGAGCGGAGCGCTTCAAGGACAGCTTCGTCCGCTTCGCCTTCGAGACCGCGCGCAACCGCGAGGGCGCCATCGTCGCCATGCCGGGCGACATTGGCCCCGGTTCGCTGTTCTACCGCGCCGACCTGCTGGCTCAAGCCGGGCTTAGGGAGGCGGACCTGACGGCATCCTGGGAGGCCTATGTCGAAGCCGGCGCCCAGCTCAAGGCCCGGACCGGCGCCTACCTGATCGGCGACGTGCGGCTGCTGAAGGACATCGTCGTGCGAGCGGGCATCCCGACCGGCGAGGGCCAGTACTTCGACAGCCGGCAGCGCCCGCGCGTGACCCAGCCCAGCTTCGTGCGCGCCTTCGAGCTGGCGCAGCAGGTGCGCCGCCAGGGCCTGGACGCCCGCGTCGAGGTCTGGTTCAACGACTGGGCGGAGATGCTCAAGCGCGGCCGCCTCGCCACCGAGATGTCGGGCGGCTGGATGGCCGGCCAGATGGCCAACTGGGTGGCGCCCGGCACCGCGGGCAAGTGGCGCGTGGCGCAGCTGCCCGAGCACACCTACTGCGCCTACGGCGGCACCTACTACGCCATCCCGCGCCGGTCCGACCCGCGGAAGAAGCAACTCGCTTGGCAATTGATCCAGGAGCTGACGCTGGACAGCCAGCGCCAGCTCGACGCCTTCCGCTCGCAGGACGCCTTCCCCGCGCTGCTGGCCGCGCAGGAGGACGCCTTCTTCGACCAGCCCGTGCCTTTCCTCGGCGGCCAGAAGGCGCGCCAGCTGTGGCGCGACGCCGCGCGGCGCATCCCCGTCGTCAGGATGCACAGGCAGCACAAGTTCGCCGAGGAGGTCGTCAACGCCGAACTCGACAACGTGCTGGAGTACGGCAAGCCCATTGCCCAGGCGCTGGAAGACGCACAGGCGCTGCTGCTTCACAGGGCAAACCGCTGATGAGCCTTCGCATCCCCGCCCGCTGGGCGCCGTACCTGCTGGTCAGCCCCTTCCTGGTCCTGTTCGCGGTCTTCAGCCTGTTCCCGCTGCTGTTCTCGTTGTGGCTGGCCTTCCAGTCCTGGGAGCCCACCAGCGGGCTGGACTCGATGAAGTTCGTCGGCCTCGATAACTTCGTCTTCGCGCTGACCGACGGCTGGTTCTGGAAGTCGCTGCGCAACACGCTGTGGCTGGCGGTCGCGTCCGGCGTGCCGCAGCACCTCGTCGCGCTGCCGCTGGCGGTGTTCCTGCACCAGGGCTTCGGCCGCTGGCGCGGGCTGTTCTCGGGCGCCTACTTCCTGCCCTACATCACGTCCACGGTCGCCATCGCGATGCTGTTCGGCTCGCTGTTCTCGACCGACTACGGCCTCGTCAACCAGGCGCTGCACGCCCTGTTCGGCACCGAGCACATCAACTGGATGCGCTCGCCCGACGCCATCAAGCCGGCCGTCGCCATCGTCGTGTTCTGGCGCTACGTCGGCTTCAACCTGGTGCTGTACCTCGCCGCGCTGCAGACCATCCCGCACGACCTCTACCAGGCCGCCAAGCTCGACGGCGCCGGCCCCTGGCAGCAGTTCCTGCGCATCACGCTGCCCGGCCTCAAGCCCATGATCCTGTTCGGCGTGACGCTCTCCGTCATCGGCGGGCTGCAGCTGTTCGAGGAGCCCTTCATCCTGACCAACGGCAAGGGCGGCGCCGACCAGGCCGCGATGACGGTCGGCATGTACCTGTACCGCCTGGCCTTCGACTTCAGCGACTTCGGCGGCGCCAGCGCGCTGGCCTGGATCATGTTCGGCGTCATCGCCGCGCTGACCTGGCTGACCAACAAGGCCTTCGCAGAGAGGCGGGTGCAGGCATGAAGGCAATGCCCAAGCTCGCGGCCTATGCCCTGGTCGGCGTCGGCGCGCTGATCATGCTGGCGCCGTTCTATTTCATGTTCGTGTTCGCGACGCAGTCGCGCACCGACATCTTCAACGTGCCGCCGCCGCTGTTCTTCAGCGACGAACTGCTCAACAACATCAAGGTGCTGACGACGCGGTTGCCGTTCTGGAAGAACGTCGGCTGGAGCCTCTACGTCGGCCTGATGTCCACCGCGCTGACGCTGCTGTTCTGCTCCATGGCCGGCTACGCGTTCGCGATGCTGGAGTTCCGCTTCAAGAAGCTGCTGTTCGCGCTCGTCATGGCCACCATGATGGTGCCGGCCTTCATGAACATGATCCCCACCTTCATGGTGATGGACGCGCTGGGCTGGATCGACACCCACCGCGCGCTGTACCTGCCCGGCGCGGCCAGCGCCTTCGGCATCTTCCTGATGCGCCAGTTCGCGGCCAGCACGGTGCCCAGGGAACTGCTCAGCGCCGCGCGCATCGACGGCGCCAGCGAGCTGGGCATCTACTGGCGCATCGCGCTGCCACTGATGAAGCCGGCGCTGGGCACGCTGGGGCTCATCACCTTCATCAGTTCGTGGAACAACTTCATGAACCCGCTGATCGTGCTGCGCAGCGCCGACAACTACACGCTGCCGCTGGCGCTGCGCAGCCTCTTCAGCACCACCAGCACCGAGTGGGGCGCGCTGATGGCCGGCTCGGCCATCGCCACGCTGCCGCTGATCGTCCTCTTCGTCATCTCTTCCCGCCAACTGATCGCGGGCCTGACCGCCGGCGCCGTCAAATAAGAACAGTCCATGAATCCTCTGCATCGTCAGTTCCCGCCCGACTTCGTCTGGGGCGTCGCCACCAGCAGCTTCCAGATCGAAGGCGCCGCCCATGAAGACGGCAAGGGCGAATCCATCTGGGACCGCTTCTGCCAACAGCCTGGCGCCATTGCCGACGCCAGCAACGGCGACGTGGCCTGCGACCACTACCACCGCCTCGACGAAGACCTCGACCTGATCGCCGCGCTGGGCGTCAACTGCTACCGCTTCTCCATCGCCTGGCCGCGCGTGCAGCCGCTGGGCCATGGCGACTTCAATCCCAAGGGCCTGGACTTCTACGAGCGCCTGGTGGACGGCCTGAAGCGACGCGGCATCCAGGCCTTCGCGACGCTGAACCACTGGGACCTGCCGCAAGGCCTGCAGGACCGTGGCGGCTGGAACGACCGCGACACGGTGCACCGCTTCGTCGACTACGCCCGCCACGTGCAGGCCCGCATCGGCGACCGGCTGGACGGCCTCACCACGCACAACGAGCCCTGGGTGGTCGCCGTGCTGGGCCATGAGCAGGGTAATTTCGCACCGGGCATCAAGAGCCGCCGGATCGCGGCGCAGGTGTCGCACCACCTGCTGCTCAGCCACGGCCTGGCCTTGCAGGCGCTGCGTGCCGATGGGGCCAGGAGCCTCCTCGGCATCGTGCTCAATCTGTCGTCCTGCATGCCCGCCACCGCCATGCCCGCGGACATCGCCGCCGCCCGGCTGGCCGACTCGCGCGGCCGCCGCTGGTACACCGACCCGCTTTTCAAGGGGCACTACCCCGACGACGTGCTGGCCGAACTCGGCGCCGACGCACCGGTCGTGCAGCCCGGCGACATGGCGGCCATCGCCCAGCCGATGGACTACCTCGGCGTCAACTACTACACCCGCAGCGTCCTCTCCGCCAGCGGCGAGGACTGGAAGGCCGGCGAGCGTGGCCTGCCGGTCTCCGACATGGGCTGGGAAATCTACCCCCAGGGCCTGACCGACCTGCTCGTGCTGCTGCACCGCGACTACCCCGACCTGCCGCCCGTCTACGTGACCGAGAACGGCGGCGCCTTCAAGGACGACGCCGTCGCCAACGGCCGCGTGCAGGACGACGACCGCACCGCCTACCTGCGCGACCACATCGCCGCCGTCGCCAACGCCATGCAGCAGGGCGTGCCGATGGCCGGCTACATGGTGTGGAGCCTGATGGACAACTTCGAATGGGCCAGCGGCTACCTGAAGCGCTTCGGCATCGTGCATGTCGACTACGCCACCCAGGCGCGCACGCCCAAGGCCAGCGCCGAGTGGTATCGGCAGTTTCTGCAAGACTGGCGCCGTTGAGCGCCCTGACAACACAACGACACCGGAGACCCCACATGCCCCGCACCACCCGCGCCGCCAACCCCTGGCGCATCGTCCTGCCCGTCGCCGCCGCCGTACTGACTGCCTGCGGCGGCGGTGGCAGTTCCGCCACGGCCGCGCCCGCCCCGGCGCCGGCGCCGTCCAACAGCTGGAGCCTGGTCTGGAGCGACGAGTTCGACGGCGCCGCCGGCACCGTGCCCAAGGCCGCCCACTGGAACTACGACCTCGGCAACGCCGAGAAGGACGGCTGGGGCAACCACGAGTTCCAGTACTACACCGCCAACGCGCGCAACGCGCAGCATGACGGCGCCGGCATGCTGGTCATCACCGCCGAGAAGGCCACCAACCCCGGCCCCTGCTGGAACGGCAAGCCCTGTGACTACACCTCGGCCCGCATCCAGACCAGCGGCAAGGTGAGCTTCACCTACGGCAAGGTCGAGGCGCGCATGAAGCTGCCGTCGGGGCAGGGCATCTGGCCGGCGTTCTGGAGCCTGGGTGCCGACATCGCCACCAACCCATGGCCGGCGTCGGGCGAGATCGACATCATGGAGTTCATCGGCAAGACGCCCAACGTCACCTACGGCACGCTGCACGGCCCCGGCTACTCGGGCGCCCAGGGCATCGGCAAGCCGCGCGATTTCGGCGTGCCGGTGGCCAACGACTTCCACACCTACACCATCATCAAGCGGCCGGGCGAGATCATCTGGCAGGTCGACGGCGTCGAGTACCACCGCCTCACGCCGGCCCAGCTGCCGGCCGGCGGCACCTGGGCCTTCGAGAAGCCCTTCTTCGTCATCCTGAACCTCGCCGTTGGCGGCGATTGGCCCGGCGCGCCGGACGCGACCACGCCGCTGCCCGCGCGGATGCTGGTGGACTGGGTGCGGATCTACAAGGAGAACTGATCAGGCGGCTTGCGCCGGCGCGAAGCGCGGCGCCCGCCGGGCTTGCGTGGCCTGCTCGAAGTCGTAGGCCATCGCCATCAGCTCGGCCTCGCTCCAGGCCGTGCCGACGAACGACAGGCCCACCGGCAACAGCCCCACATGGCCGGCCGGCACCGTCACATGCGGGTAGCCGGCCGCCGCCGCCGGCGACGTGAAGCCGTTGTCCGGCCGCTGCCGGCGCGCCGGGTCGCTGGGCCAGCCGGGGATGCTGGTGGTGCCGACCAGCGCGTCCAGCCTTTCCTTCTGCAGGACGGCATCCATGCCTTCGGTGGCCGCATAGCGCCGCAGCGTGGCGCGTGCCCGCTGCACCGCGTCGGCGGACATCAGCGCGCGCGATTCGATCGCCTCCAGCACTTCCTGCCCGAAATGCGCCATCTCGCGCGCGGCGTGGGCCTTGTTGAAGGCGATCACGTCGGCGAGGTTGCGGATGGGCGGCTCGACGGGGTACTCGGCCAGCCAGGCCGCGAGGTTGGCCTTCAGGCCATGCACCATCAGCTGCATGCCGCTGTCGCCGTAGCGGTCGCGGTTGGGGATGCGCACCTCCACCAGCGTCGCACCGCGCGACCGCAGCACTTCCAGCGCCTGGGCGAACACGGCGCGCGTGGCGGCGTCGCGCACGAGGTACTCGGTGGCGACGCCCAGCCGCTTGCCGCGCAGCGAGCCGCTGCGAAGCTGCGCCGCCACCGGCCGTGCCTCGGGGGCGCTGGCCATCGCGTCCAGCAGCAGGGCGGCGTCGTGCACCGAGCGGGCCAGCGGGCCGGCTGCGTCCTGCGCATCGCTGATCGTCAGCACGCCGGCCAGGCTGGACCAGCCCACCGTCGGCTTGACGCCGACCAGGCCGCAGATCGATGCGGGGCAGACGATGGAGCCGTCGGTCTCGGTGCCGATCGCCAGCGGCACCAGGCCGGCCGCGACCGCGGCGGCTGAGCCCGAGCTTGAACCGCCGCAGACACGGTCCAGCGCATGCGGGTTGCGCGTCAGCCCGCCCTTGCCGCTCCAGCCGGCGATCGAGTTGAACGAGCGGGCGTTGCACCATTCGCTGAGGTTGCTCTTGCCCAGGATGACCGCGCCCGCGGCGCGCAGGCGCTGCACCAGCGCGGCGTCGCGGCTGCAACGCACGCCGTCCAGCGCCAGCGACCCGACGGTCGTCGGCATGGTGTCGCCCGTGGCGATGTTGTCCTTCAGCACGACAGGGATGCCGTGCAGCGGGCCCAGCGGTTCGCCGCGGCGCCGCTTGCCGTCCAGCGCCGCCGCGATGGCGCCGGCCTCCGGGTTGACCGTGAGCACGGCGCGCAGCATGGGGCCGGCCTGGTCGATCGCCTTGATGCGATCCAGGCAGGCGGCGGTGAGCGTCGCCGCGTCCAGCGATCCATCGGCGATCTGGCTGCACAACTGCGCAACGCTGGCCTGCTGCGGGTCAGGCGCCGCGGCGCGCGACGGCGCGGCCGTGTGGGCGCACGCCGCCACCGCCATCTGGATGAAGTCACGCCGCTCCATGCCGCCCCTTCGCTGTTGATCGGCGCCAAGAATGCCAGATCGGCGTTCCCGGGCCCTGGCGCACCCCTGCCGTTGTGCCGCGACGGCGCGTACGATGGGCTGGAGTCGTCATTCCCACCGTTCCTGTGAGGAGCGCGTCATGGCCGCCGTCAGTCAGCCGATCCGAATGCTTTGCGGGGCCCTGGCTGCCGTCATGTTCGGTGGCAGCGCATACGGCTCATCCTCGCCCGACACGGCGCCGCTGACGCTGCGCCTGGCCCGGCTTGAAGGCGTGCCCGACCAACGCATCGGCGGCGAGATCCTCAAGGTGGCCTATGCCCGGCTGGGCATCCAGGTGCAATTCGTCCCCGTGCCGGCACTGCGCTCGCTGCTGGAGTCCAGCGAGGGGCGGGTCGACGGCGAAGTGCAGCGCATCCTGCTCGTCGAAACCCAGTACCCGACGTTGATCGCGCTCAGGCCGTCCATCAACTTCATCGAGCCGTCCGCCTTCGTCAAGCGGCTGGATTTCAAGGTGCAAGGCTGGCCCTCCGTCGCGCCCTATCGGGTCGGGATCGTGCGGGGCGTCGGCTCGTCCGAAGCCGGCACGCGCGGGATGCGCCGGGTGACGGCGGTGGCCTCCATGGAAGCGCTCATGCGCATGGTCGCCGCCGAGCGTGTCGACGTGGCGGTGAATGACCGCCTCAGCGGGGCACTCGTGCTTCAACAACTGGGGCTGGAAAGCGAGGTGCGCCCTCTGGACCCCCCGCTGCAGCGCGTGGCGCTGTACCACTTCCTGCACGTGAAGCACCAGGACCTGGTGCCGCGCGTCGAGGAGGTGCTGCGCGGCATGGCGGCCAGCGGCGAGCTGGAGCAGCTCCGCGCCCGCGCGGTGCGGGACTTGTTGGAGCAGTACGGGGTCAGGCCTTTGACGCCGAACTGACCCCCGCCGCGCGGCTGATGCGCCGCCGCGCCGCGAGCGCCAGCAGCCCGCCGGCCCACAGCACCACGCTGGCCGGCTCGGGCACCGGCAGCAGCCCGCCGGGGCCGTAGGCCGTGCCGGAGGCGGACAGCACCGAGAAGTCGGTGATCGCCGTGCCGCCGGCGCGCGCGCTGATGCCGGTCAGCAGCGCGCTGCTCATGAACTCCGACGTCAGCGAGCTGCCGTAGCAGCAGGGCGAGACCGACGTCAGCAGGGCCGCTTCCACCTCGAAGGGCTCGCCCCAGCGGATGCCGAAGTTGGCGGTGCTGAGCACCTCGGCCGAGCCCTGGAAGCTGCCCGGTGCCAGCACGAAGCCGCCGGGCAGGCCAGTGCCGCCGCCGCGCAGGTAGGGCGTGCCGTCGTTGACGACCGTGCCCATGAACGAGAACCACGGCCCGTACGCGGCATTGCCCACGCCGTTGCCCACGCGTATGCCCAGGCCGATGTCGCCCTGCTGCGAGTAGGGCGCATTGGGCAGGCTCTTCAGCATGCCGTCGATGAGGAAGGCGAAGTCCACCGAGCCGGCGGTGCCGGTGGCGACACCGGGGTTCGTGAGCGTCAGCGTGTCCTGGAAGCGCGCGAACCCGGCCGTCTGGCGGTAGGTGAACGACGTGGACGCGCCGGTCATCGTACCGCTGGCGGCCACGCCCAGGCGGCCGTAGTCCGCCCGCGCGCGGGCCTCGCCGACGAAGCTGCCGCCGCCGACCGGCGCGTTCACGCTCTGCAGGGCGGCCAGCGGGCCGGACGCGGCGGTCTTGTCCTCGATGCCGCCGCCCAGGCTGCAGGCCGCGAAGCCTTCGGTGGGGATGGCGACGCCGGCGAACCAGCCGCGGCCGATGGTGGGCCCGCTGGTGGCGCAGGCGAAGATGCCGCCCGTGCCCGAGGCGATGCCGCCCACGGCGCCGGCATAGGCCTGCAGTTCCGCGGCCGCGGCGGGCGGGCTGGCCGCCGCGAGGGCACAGAGCCAGAACGCGCAAGCGGTGACACGCGCGTTGGCGCGGGAACGTTGGACGGGGCTGCGCATCGGGGTTCTCCAAGCCGGTGGACCGGCGGCCGATCCTAGGAGCCGGCCCGGCCGGCCGTCACCCCTAAGACGGCCGGGCGTTCAGCGCTTGCCCGGCTTCACTCGCGACAACTCCTCGCCGCCGAAGTAGAGCGCGTCGCGGTCCGTCGTCGCCACGAACGGCAGGCGCTCCACGCGCCCGCTGTCGTAGCGCAGCTCCAGCGTGTAGCCGTCCAGGCGGTAGCTGCCCGAGCGGTCGGGCAGCGTGCTGGCGCGGCGGCGCGAGGAGCCGCCACCGGCGGTGCTGCTGCCGATGGTGGCCGCGCTGCTGTCGTCGTCGTGCGTCACGCTGCCCGCCACCGCGTCGGCGCCTGCGCCCATGCTGCCGACGACGTCGCCGCCCGAGCTGCGCGCAAAGCGGCCGTCGTGGCCGAACTGGATGTCGCGCCGCGAGCGCGCCACCGACCAGGCGGTGGAGTAGGCCGTGTGCACGGCCCAGGTGCCTTCCAGCTTCTCGTCGCGCCGCGCCGGCTGGCGGGCGGTGTCGGCACTCACCTTGTTGACGTGGCGGCTGCCGGTGCGCACCAGGTGGTACTGGCCACGTTCGCGCGTCCAGCGACCCCAGGTGTCGCCCTCGGCGCGCCGTGCGGCGGCGGCGTCGAAGTCCTCCAGCGCCACCGGGGGCAGGCCCTTGCGGTAGCTGCCGTCCTTCAGCAGCAGGTGGTAGTAGGTGCGGACCTGCATGGTCATGCCGCTCCGCTCGTCGCGCCATTCGCGCAGCACGGCCTCGATCTCGCCGGTCTTCAGGCCCTGGCCCTTGGGCGTCACGTGGGCATAGGGGGCGTCGTCGGCGGCGCGCGCGGCTGGCTTGGCGTGCGCGGTGGGCGCGGGCGGCGCAACGGCGGCGCTCTGGCCGACGCAGGCGGGCTCGAGGACGCTGGCCATCTCGGGCACCGCCTGCTTCAGGTAGCCGGCGTCCGCCGACAGCACCGCCTCGGCGAACACCAGCCCGCCCTGGGGGCGCTGGCAGGCCATGCGCACCAGATGCACGGCCCGGCCGCGCGCGTCCACGCCTTCGCCGTTGGCCAGCACCAGCATCGGGCTGGCCTGCCGCGCCGGCTTGAAGCTGCTGCGGTAGCCGGGCAGCGGTGCCAGCCGGCGCGCCTCGAACCACGCCATCAGCGGCTGGGCACCGGCTTCGGCCGGGTAGATGCGCAGCTCGGCCTGCTGGCTGCCGCGGCTGTGGCGGTAGACGTGGACGCCGCTGCCGTCGGCGGGCTCGGCCGTCCAGCCCGCGGGCAGCGCGGCAGCGGTGAAGCAGGTAAGGGCCGCGAGGGCGGCCGTGCAGGAACAGCGGGCAGGCGACGACATGGACTCCGGTACTGCTGACGCCGCGGTTGAGCGGCGCGGGCAGCCTAGCGAGGCCCGGCGGCCGAAAACATCCCCAAGGCGTCGGCGGGCCGTGCGCGCGGCCGCCCGCTCAAACGTCGATGCGCTCCCCGGCCGCATCGAACCACAGCGTCTTCGCGGCATCGAAGCCGAAGCTCACGCTGGCGCCGTCGGCCACCTCCGGCTGGCCCGGCAGCACGGCCGAGACGGTGGTCCCGGCGCAGTTCATCCACACGACATGCTGGTTGCCCAGCGGTTCGACGAGCTGGATTTCCGCCGCAAAGGGCTGGTCGGCGCCCAGCCGCACGTTCTCCGGTCGAACCGCCAGCGTCAGCACCTCGCCCTGCGGGCGCGTGGCCAGCGCGGCGGGCAGCGGCAGCGACAGGCCCGGCGACACGAAGCGGCCGCCTTCGCCCACCTGGCCCTCGATGCGGTTGATGGCCGGCGAGCCGACGAAGCCCGCCACGCGCAGGTTGTGCGGCTTCTCGTAGACCTCGGCCGGCGTGCCGATCTGCTGGATGACGCCCTGGTGCATGACGACGATGCGCGTGGCCAGCGTCATCGCCTCGACCTGGTCGTGGGTCACGTAGATCATCGTGTTGCCCAGCCGCGCGTGCAGCAGCTTGAGCTCGCGGCGCAGGTCGGTGCGCAGCTTGGCGTCGAGGTTGGACAGCGGCTCGTCCAGCAGCAGCACCTTGGCCTCGCGCACGACGGCGCGGCCGATGGCCACGCGCTGGCGCTGGCCGCCGGAGAGCTGGCCCGGGCGGCGCTCCAGCAGCGGCTGCAGCTGCAGCATGTCGGCCGCGGCCGCCACGCGCTTTTCCAGCTCGGCCTTGGGCGTCCTGGCCATCTTCAGCGGGAAGGCGAGGTTCTCCTTCACCGTCATCGTCGGGTACAGCGCATAGCTCTGGAACACCATGCCCACGCCGCGCTGGCTGGGCTCGGCATGCGTCATGTCCTGCTCGCCGATGTGGATGCTGCCGCCGCTGACGGGGTTCAGGCCCGCGATGGTGTGCAGCAGCGTGGACTTGCCGCAGCCCGACGGCCCCAGCAGCACGAGGAACTCGCCGCTGTGGACGTCGAGGTCGAGGCCCTTGATGACGTCGTGGGTGCCGAAGCGGATGCTGAGGTCCTGGATGTGAACGCGGGTCAAGGTGGTCTCCGAGGGTTGTCTGTGTTCTGCAGGATCTGCGCGATCGCCTGCTGCGCCGTCTGCACGGGAATGTCGCGGTTCCAGTAGTCGCTGACGGCAAGTTCCAGCGCCCGCAGCGACTCGGGCGCCAGCAGCATCTCGGTGTTGCCCACCAGGCGGCCGGCATCGCGGAGCGCAGCGGCACCGAGCTGGGCGCAGGCGTCGAGCGTGCGGGTGTCGAGGTCGGTGCGCGCCGGCACCGAGCCCTTGCGCGCGCTGAAGGCCAGCTGCGTGGCCGGCGCGGTGGCCACGCGTGCGAGCAGCTGCTGCGCGGCGCGTGCGCTGCCGTCCTTGTCCTTGGGGAACACCAGCACGTCGCCGTCGACGATGTAGGGCGCGCGCGGCGACAGGCCCGGCGTGCAGCCGAAGTCGCGGCCCGGCTGCTGGCCGGCGGCGGTGAACTCGCCCTTGACCCAATCGCCCATGAACTGCAGGCCGGCGCGCCCGCTGATGAGCAGCGCGGTGCTGTCGTTCCAGCTGCGGCCCGGCGAGGCGGCGTCGACATAACGGCGCAACTTCTTGTAGGTGGCGAGCACCTGGCGTAGCGCGTCGCCGTGCAGCGCCGCGGCGTCGCGGTCGCGCAGCACGGCCAGGTACAGCTCGCGCCCGCCCTGGTTGGCGAGGATGGCGGCGAAGAGGTTGAGGTCCTGCCAGGGCTGGCCCCCATGGGCCAGCGGGATCAGCCCCGCGGCCTGCAGCCTGTCGAGCGCAGTGAAGAGCTCGTCGATGCTGCGTGGCTCCTGCTTCACGCCGGCCTTGGCCAGCGCGGCCTTGGAGCTCCACAGCCAGGCCGGCATGTGGATGCTCAGCGGCGCGGCGTAGAGGTGGCCGTCCACGCGCACGGCGTCCAGCAGCGTGGCGGGCAGCGTCTCGGCCCAGCGCGCTTGCGCGGCGACGTCGTCCAGCGCGTTCAGCCGGCCCTCGCGCGCGAGCTGTCGAAAAGGCTGCGACGGGTTGAACTGCGCCGCCATCGGCGGGTTGCCGGCCTGGATGCGCGCCAGCACGACGGCGCGCGCCTGCTCGGAGGCGACGACGGCCAGGTCGCGCCACCGGCCGCCCGCGGCGCGGTAGGCGTCAGCCAGCGCATGCATGGCGGCGGCCTCGCCGGGGGACGTCCACCAATGCACGACGTCCGCCTGCGGCGCCGCCAGGGCGGCAGTGGGCAGCAAGCCCAGGGCAAGGACGCAGGCGCGGAGCATCCGGCATCATTACCGGCAATTAATAAACTTAATATCGTATTAACCATGAGGGCCGGCCCGGCTACATTGCTGGCCTCATGAACCTGCTGCTCGCCGAAGACGACGCCCTGCTGGCCGATGCGCTGCAGCAGCAACTGCTTAACGCCTCGTTCAAGGTCGAACGGGCCGAGAACGGCGCCGTGGCCGAGTACCTGTTGCGCAAGCAGGACTTCGACATCGCCATCCTCGACCTGGGCCTGCCCATGGTGGACGGCCTGACCGTGCTCAAGCGCGTGCGCGAGGCCGGCCGCACGCTGCCCATCCTCGTGCTGACCGCGCTGGATGCGCTGGAGCACCGCGTGGCCGGCCTGCAGGCCGGTGCCGACGACTACCTGACCAAGCCCTTCGACTTCCCCGAACTCGAGGCGCGCCTGCAGGCGCTGCTGCGCCGCGGCCGCCCCGCGTCGCAGACCCAGCAACTGCGCCGCCTGACGCTGGACCGCGCCGCGCGCCGCGCCAGCGTCGGCGGCGAGCCGCTGGAGCTGAGCCCGCGCGAATGGACGCTGCTGGACCTGCTGCTGGCCGAGCGCGACCGCGTCGTCACCAAGCAGCAGATCGTGGCGGCCTGGGGCAGCGAGGACACGTCGGGCGGCTCCATCGAGGTCTACATCCACCGCCTGCGCAAGAAGCTCGAAGGCTCGGGCCTGGCCGTGCGCACCGTGCGCGGCCTGGGCTACCTGCTGGAAGCCACATCGGCGTGACGAACGCGGCCGGCCGCTCGCTGCACCGGCAACTGCTGCTATGGCTGCTGCTGCCCCAGGCCGTGCTGTGGGGCGTGGCGGCGTTCGGCGCCTACCGCCTGGCCAGCCGCCATGCCGACGAGCTGGTCGACGCCAGCCTGCTGCAGGCGGCCCGCGCGCTGGCGCGCCAGATCAAGCCCACCGCCAGCGGGTTGTTCGTCGACCTGCCGCGCTCGGCCCAGGACATCCTGGCTGCGGACCCCGAGGACCGCGTCATGTACATGGTCAGCTCGCCGCCGGGGCAGCTGCTGCTGGGCGATGCGCGCATGCCGGCACCGCCGCATGCAGGCGAGGCCGGCGAGCCGGTCTTCTTCGACGCGACGGTGCCCGAGCCGATGCGCGTCGTCTCGCTGGACCTGCGGTTGGCTGCCGCGGGCGCCGCCGAGTCGGCCCTGCGCGTGCAGGTCGCCCGCTCCAGCGCGCCGCGCGAGCAGCTGGCGCGCCGCATGCTGCTGGACACGGCACTGCCGCTGTCGCTGCTGATCGCCCTCATGAGCATGGGCGTGTGGGCCGGCATCCGCCGCGGGTTGAAGCCGCTGGCCGAACTGCAGCAGCAGATGGAAGGCCGCCGCGCCGACGCGCTGGACCCCGTGCAGCTGCAGGCCGCGCCGCCCGAGGTGCGGGCACTGGCCGGTGCCGTCAACGAACTGCTGGGCCAGGTGCAGCACAGCCTGGCCACGCAGCGCCGTTTCATCAGCGACGCGGCCCACCAGCTGCGCACGCCGCTGGCCGGGCTGAAGAGCCAGACCGAGCTGGCGCTGGCGGCCGTGGACGGCGTTGCCGACCCGGCACTGCGCCAGCGCCTGGTGCGCGTGCACGAGAGCGCCGTGCGCAGCGCCCGCCTGGTGTCGCAGCTGCTGGTGCTGGCCCGCGCCGAGCCGGACGCGGTGGCGGCGCAGGGCTGGGCGGCGGTGGACTGCGGCCGCCTGGTGCGCGAGGTGGCCGCCGAGTGGGTGCCACGCGCGCTGGCCGCCGGCTGCGACCTCGGCGTGGACATCGCCAAGGAAGGCTTGAGCGTGCAGGGCGTGGAGCTGCTGTTGCGCGAGGCGCTGGTCAACCTCATCGACAACGCGGTGCGCTATGCCGGCGCTGGCGCGACCCTCACCGTGAGGCTGCGCCGCGCCGGCGACGATGTGTGGATGGACGTGGAGGACAACGGCCCCGGCCTGGCGCCCGACCTGCGCGAGCGCGCCTTCGAGCGTTTCGTGCGCGGCGCCACGACGGGTGAAGGCTGCGGCCTGGGCCTGGCCATCGTGCGCGAGATCGCCGAGCGCCACGGTGGCAGCGCCGAACTCCTGCCCGCCGCGCCGCGGGGCTGTATCGCGCGATTGACGCTACCTGCCGCCTGAGTGGGGGTATGCGGCCAACGTCTGCGTGAGCGCCTTGCTGGCCGGTCCCGTTGAGGGCGAGGGTTCAGATCAAATCTTTGACATCCAGCCCGAATGCGAAACCGTTGCCCTCGTGCGCGAGCACCGCGTTGATCTGCGCGCCGTGCCCGGTCGGCTGCACCTGCACGATGCCGAAGTTGAACTGGTTGACCACGTCGCGCAAGGTCGAGGTGATGCCGGGCGCCACCGAGAACGACTCGTCGATGAAGGTGCCGACCAGCGGCTGGGTGTCGTCGATCTGGCTGATGCCGGACGACGTCAGCGACACCGCGCTGGCGTTCTGCAGCTGCGCCTTGAGGTCGAAGATGCAGCCGATATGGATGTCGCCCGAGAGGAAGACCAGCGCGCGCATCGACGCCGCGTTGCGATTGAGCTTCCGTGCCGCGAAGGCCTTCTGGATCAGCTCCTTCTGCTCGGGCCGCGCATAGCGATGCGACCACTGATCGCGCGCCTCGTCCAGGTTCGAGACCTGGAATGCGCCGATGTTGGGTTGCACACCCGTTCGGCTGGCGATCTTGCTGCTGAGGATCGCCTTCACCAGTTCGACCTTGGAGCTGCTCGACTCGGGGTGGAACAGTGCCTCTTCGTCGCCGCGCTTGAACGCTTCAACGTCGTCCGTGCGTTCGCCCATCAAGCGCTGGGTCTGGCCGTCCGGGTCTTGTGACGCGACCGGCGTGGGCGTCACGATCGCGAGCGCGTCGATGTCGTCCGGAAGGTTCGCGAACACCGCGTCGATGAACTGCCATTGACGCAGGCCGAGGATCGGCTTCTCTTTCGCGGGTCGGAACACGTCGCGCTCTCCCCGGCTGTCCAGCACCAGCACCAGCACGCGACCGCAGCGGAACACGTACGGCATGCCCAGCCGCTGGCCGTGCGGGACCGGCGATGCGATGTAGTTCGGAAAGGCCGGGTCGAGTTGCGCCGGGAAGAACGCGTCGCGGTGGTCGCCTGGCAGCGGGTTGCGGCAGCCCTGGAAATGCCAGTACACGTCGCGTGCGTCCTCGAAGAACGCGGTCGACTTGCGGAAGATCGCCGCGCCGCGGTTGAAGCGCGCCGCCATCGTTGGACTGTCGGACGCGAGCGATCCCCAGCCGTCGCGGATGTCGTGGTCATCCCAGACCATGTAGCAGGGGGTATTCGCCAACACACGGCGCACCGGCTCGCGCGACCAGTTGGCGCGGACCTTGTCAGCCATCGCGCGGCGCCGCGTCACCGGGTCGGAACCGAAGTGGCGTTCGAAGATGTCGGGCTCGTCCTCGTCCATGTAGACCTGGTCGCCCATCATGACGACGAACGAGGGCTTGGCATCCTCGACGTGGTCGGCGAAGCGGTCCCAGGCGCCGAGCTGTTCGGCGCCATTGCAGGAGATCACGCTGAACAAGAGGTTCGTCATCGAAGCGGCCGGCGGCATGGTGCGCACGGTGCCGCTCGCGCCCGGCACGAAGCGGCCGGCGCGGGTCACGCGATAGCGGTAGGCGATGTCAGGCTGCAGGCCGGTGACGAAAGCGATCGCGGTGCCGAACTCGACTGCGCCGAACTCGGTGCTCTGAAACGGAAACAGCCCGATGCCTTCAACCCGCAGCGCATAGCGCGACGGGTCGTCGCCGACCTGGATCCAGATGCGGGTGGACGTGTCGTCGGTGTGCCCGATCACCGGCCCCAGTTGCAGGCGGCGCGGGGCTCGACGGGTGACCATGAGCTTCGGTGTCTTCGTTTCGACGGTGGTCCGGCGGTGACCGGTCTGCCATCCGCCTCAGCGCTTGCCGCCGACCGCGCCGCTGCTGCTGCCCGTCAGGCCCTTGCCGATGGTGGCCAGCATCGCTGCGCTGTCCTGGCCGGTGACGCCCAGTTTGATCAACTCCGGCGGCGTGCCCTCGATCTTCTGGCTCTTGAACAGCGCACGCAGCCGCGCCACCTCGGTGTTCTGACGTTCCACCTCGGGCGCGTTCTGCAGCACGGTTGCGATGTCCGCCAGCTTGCTGGCGCCTGCCGCCTGCAGCATCTTCACTTGTGCGCCATCGAGCTGCAGCAGCTTCGCGGCCTCGCTGAGGCCGACGTTGCGTGCGTCGTCGGCCGGCAGCTTGCGGATCGCGTCGACGAAGATGCCCACCACCTTCGGGTCGTTCGCGACGAGTGGCGTTTCCTTCAAGCCGCTGCCGGGGTTGCCGAGCAGGCTGCTCACCTGCTTCTCGATCGTGTTCCAGCGCGTGATGGTTTCCAGCGCGCGGGTTCGCGTCGAGGTGGTCAGTGACGCTGACGCGCTGCGCACGCCGCCGATGTCGAACAGCCCCTGGTTCAGCGGCACGCGGAACAGCGGGCTGACGCTGGCGTTGCTGCCGCTGACGACGAACGCGCCATCCGCTTCGGGCCCGCTGGCGAAGCAGGTGCCGAGGAAGCGGTTCTCGCCGAACAGCACGCCGCGTTCGAGCGGTGAGCGCGCCAATTCGCGCTCGTACTCGTCTCGCAAGGTGTCGAGCCAGACCTCCAGCATGTGCTTGTAGTTGGCGCTGCCGCGCTGCGACGCCCCGGCCGACGCGCCCGGCGACACCACCGACGCGACCACCAGGCTTTCGCCCAGCCGCAGGCCCCAGAGCTGGACCACTGGGCGCTTGAAGGTCCCGCTGGTCAGGCCGCCAATGATGTCGATGTCGAGTTCTTCCAGCGGCGTGCCGGCCGGGAAAGTGCGGTTCAGGTAGTTCACCATGCGCGCGAACTGCAGCAGGGTGCCGTTGAAACGCTCGTCGTAGTTCAGCGGCCCGGGCAGGCTGTCGAGCAGGCAGACTCGGCGCAGCCGGGCGTTGATGCAGAAGTCCGTTCCCTTCGGCACGACGATCACCGCCGTGAATTCCTGGATGCCCTCGATGCCGCTGGAACGCCGGGCCAGCAGCTGCTGGAACCACAGGTTCGGGTCCGAGGGGTCGATCGAGAGCTGCTGCAGCGGCTGCGGCGAGAGTGAGAAGCTCAGATGCGGCGTCCCGACGTACTTCGTCGACAAGAGCGAAATGATGTTCTCCACCCGCGTCGTGTGGCTCAGCAGCTCTCGGCGTTCGTCCGAGGCCTGGCGCGAGGTCGTGTCGACGACCTGCGAGACCGCGCGGTCGCTCCCCACGTCGGTGGTGGTGTTGCGCACCGAGCCGCCCAGCGAGAACGGCCCGAGGCTCAGGCCCGCCGAGGCGCTGGCGGTGGTCGTGCTGGAATGGCTGCGCAGCGATTCGGCCATCTGTGAGCCGCTCTTGCCGATCGCGACGCCGTCCGATTCGCCTTCGTAGGCGTCGGCGCCGATCACGCCGGTCTGCAGCATGCGCCGGTTCAGCGGTGCGGCCGCATGGAAGTACGGGCGGATCGTGTCGGCGGGCGGCGTGCCGTCGACGTTCGGCCGCACCTTCAGGTCGAGCAGCAGGTGCATGCACGGAATGCCTTCGCCAAGAAAGCTTGCCGCCACCTTCGAAAGCTCGGCCGGGAACGACGCCGGCGACACCGACGCGGTGATCTTGACGAACACCAGCCGCTCGTCGGGGAAGGCGCCGGTCAGGTTCGCATCGTCGGGCTCGAAGAAGAACAGCGACATCGCGGTCTGCGCGGGCTCGCCAGTGACCAGCGGCTGCGTCGTCGACGCCAGCTTCCACGGGATCTCGATCGGCGGCAGTGCGGCTTCGGGCTCGGCCATGGTCAGGCTCCTTCGCGTCGGTGCCGCAGCGTTCGTTCCGATTGGTCCGGATCCGTAACGGCCCACGAAAGGTACGAGTGCGTGCCGCCCAGCGCCTCCCCTACGCTTAGGGGAGGCTGCAGAACCCCGCGTTGCAGTTCGATCGCAGCTCAGCTTTAACGGCAACTGGCTGTTTCCCGGAGACTTGCCCAGTCATTGACGCCAGCGATGGCTGGCCAGCCTTGTACGGTGACCCTCAGCGAGCCGGTCGGGCATCCCGCGCGAGAATCGCGGCTCTGCCCCAATCGCGACTCCCATGACCACCCGTACCGTCTACGGCGCCTGCCCCCACGACTGCCCGGACACCTGCGCCATGCAGGTCACCGTCGAGAACGAGCGTGTCGTCAAGGTCCAGGGCCGCGCCGACCATCCCAACACCCATGGCGCGCTGTGCACCAAGGTGTCGCGTTATCCCGAGCGCACCTATCACCCTGAGCGTGTGTTGCATCCGCTCAAGCGTGTCAGCAAGAAGACCGAGGCGCCGGCCTTCGTGCAGGTCAGCTGGGCCGAGGCCCTTGCCGACATCGCGGCCCGCCTGAAGGCGGTGAAGGACCCGCAGTGCATCCAGCCGTACAGCTACGCAGGCACCATGGGCCTGATCCAGGGCGAGGCCATGGCCGGGCGGCTGTGGAACGCGCTGGGCGCCGCGCGGCTGGACCGCACCATCTGCGCCTCGGCCGGCGGGGCGGGCCTGGCCGCCACCTACGGCCACAAGCTGGGCATGCACACGCGCCACTTCGCCGGCGCCAAGCTCATCATCATCTGGGGCAGCAACAGCATCGCGTCCAACCTGCATTTCTGGACGTACGCCAACCAGGCCAAGCGCGAGGGCGCCAAGCTCGTCTGCATCGACCCGCGCAAGACCGAGACCGCCGACAAATGCCACCAGCACATCGCCGTGCTGCCCGGCACCGACGGCGCGCTGGCGCTGGGCCTGATGCATGAGCTGATTGCCAGCGCCTGGCTGGACCAGGACTACATCGACCGGCACGTCGACGGCTGGGCCGAGCTGCGCGGCAAGGCGCTGGACTGGCCGCCCGAGCGTGTCGCCGAGGTCTGCGGCATCACCGCCGAAGAGGTGCGCGGCCTGGCGCGCGACTACGCCACCATCACGCCCGCGGCCATCCGCATGAACTACGGCCTGCAGCGCGTGCGCGGCGGCGGCAATGCCGTGCGGCTGATCGCGCTGCTGCCCTGCCTGACCGGCGCCTGGCGCCACCCCAGCGGCGGCATGCTGCTGTCGGCCTCGGGCTGGAATGCGCCGTTCAAGAACGCCAACCTCGAACGCCCGGACCTGCTGGCCGGCCGCACACCGCGCATGGTCAACATGAGCACCATCGGCGACGCGCTGCTGCAGGCCGACCCGCCGATCGAGGCGCTGATCGTCTACAACAGCAACCCGGTCGCGGTGGCGCCCGAGTCGCCCAAGGTGGTGAAGGGCTTCCAGCGCGAGGACTTGTTCACCGTCGTGCTCGAGCACTTCATGACCGACACGGCCGACCTCGCCGACTACGTGCTGCCCGCCACCACGCAGTTGGAGCACCTGGACGTGCACACCAGCTACGGCCACACCGACGTGGTGATGAACCAGCCGGCCATTGCGCCGCTGGGCGAGGCCAAGCCCAACACGCAGATCTTCCGCGAGCTGGCCGCGGCGATGGGCCTGACCGACCCGTGCTTTGCCGACACCGACGAGCAGTTGGCGGCGCAGGCCTTCACGGCCGACATCGACGTGGCCCTGCTGCGCGAGCAAGGCTGGCAGCCGCTGCCCATCGCCGAGGCGCCGTTTGCAGAAGGGGGCTTCCGCACCCCCAATGGCCGCGCGCAGGCCGCGGGCGCCGACTTCGTGCCCAACTACGAGAGCGCCCGGAGTTCGCCGGAGCTGGCCGCCCGCTACCCGCTGGCCATGATCTCGCCGCCGGCGCGCAACTTCCTGAACAGCAGCTTCGTCAACGTGAAGAGCCTGCGCGACATCGAGGGCGAGCCGCTCATCGAGATGCATGCCGGCGACGCCGCCGCGCGCGGCCTGGTCGACGGCGCGCTGGTCGCGGCCTTCAACGACCGCGGCCGCTACGTTGCCAGGCTCAAGGTCAGCGCGCGTGCGCGGCCGGGCGTCGTCAACGGGCTGGGCGTCTGGTGGCGCAAGCTGGGCGTGCAGGGCAGCAACGTCAACGAGGTCACGCACCAGCGCCTGACCGACATGGGCGAGGCGCCGGCGTTCTACGACTGCCTGGTGCAGGTCGAGGCCGCTTGATCCGTCGGCTGTTGCTCGTTCCGCTGGCGCTGGCCCTGGGCGGCTGCAGCGCCCTGGGCCACTGGAGCCAGGCGGCCAACGGCCATCTGGGCATCGTGCGCGCCGCCAAGCCGGTGGACGACTGGCTGGCCGACCCGGCCACGCCGGCCGACCTCGCCGAGCGCCTGCGCCTGTCGCAACGCATGCGCGATTTCGCCAGCAGCCAGCTGGCCCTGCCGGAGAACAACAGCTACCGCCGCTATGCCGACCTGAAGCGCGCGGCCGCCGTCTGGAACGTCATCGCCGCGCCCGAGTTCGGCTTCACGCTCAAGACCTGGTGCTACCCCATCATGGGTTGCGCCGGCTACCAGGGCTGGTTCGACCTCGACGAGGCGAGGAAGCGCGCCGACGCGCTGAAGGCCGAAGGCTGGGAGGTCCAGGTGCAGCCCATCCCCGCCTACTCGACGCTGGGCTGGAGCCGGCTGCTGGGCGGAGACCCGCTGCTCAACACCTTCATCCGCTATGCCGAAGGCGAGCTGGCCGCCATGATCTTCCACGAGCTGGCGCACCAGCGCGTCTACGCCAGCGACGACACCGGCTTCAACGAGGCCTATGCCAGCGCGGTCGAGCTGCTCGGTGCACGCCAATGGCTGGCCGACAAGCCCGAGGCATTGGCCGCCTTCGAGGCCGGCCGCGCGCGGCGTGCGCGCTTCCTGGCGCTGGCGCGTGAAGGGCGCGAGCGGCTGCAGAAGGTCTACGACGGCCCGGCCGAGTTGCGAGCGCAGGGCAAGGCCGCCGTCATGGCCGAACTGCGCGAGCGCGCGCCGCGCGAGGCGCCGGGCTACGAGGCCTGGTTCCAGCGCGCCAACAACGCCAACTTCGCCATCCTGTCGGCCTACAGCGACCTCGTGCCGGCCTTCGAGCGGCTGTTCGAGCGTGAGGGGCGGGACTGGAGGCGCTTCCATGCGGCTGTCGAGCGACTGGTGCCGCTGTCGCGCGAGGAGCGCCGGGCTACATTGCGGAGCCTTGAAGGAGGCACCCCGCATGAAGCTGACCCTGCGCCGCGTCAAACCCGCTGACGCCGCGGCCATCGCCGAACAGTTTTCCGACCCCGACGTGTTCGGCGGCACGACGCAACTGCCCTTTGCCAGCGAGGAGCTGTGGGCCCAGCGCATCGCCGGCATGAACCCGCCGGCCCCGGGCTCCAACGAACTGGTGCTGGCGGCCGTGCTGGGCGACAAGCCCGTGGGCCTGGCCGGCCTGCATCCGGCCGGCCCCTCGGTGCGCCGCCGCCATGCGATGGGCCTGGGCATCACGGTCGCCAAGGCTGCACAGGGCCAGGGCGTTGGCCAGGCGCTGATGGCGGCACTGCTCGACTACGCCGACAACTGGGCGCAGATCCTGCGCATCGAGCTGACGGTCTATCACGACAACGCGCGGGCGATCCGGCTGTACGAGCGCCATGGCTTCGAGCACGAGGGGCGGCTCAAGGCGTATGCGTTGCGCAATGGCGTTTATGTGGATGTGTTGTCGATGGCGAGGCTGCATCCGAGGCAGCCGTTGGTGCGTGCCGTTGAGCGGTGAAACGCTGCAGGCTATCTCGACACGTCGGTTTTGACGATGTTCACCAAGCCGCCATATGGCGTGCTTGCACACCACGCACTTTTTAGACCCGTGAGTGCAACTGGACTAAAAAGGCCGGCGGGATCCTCTTCCATTGCCTGAACCAGGCGGGCCAAGCGCTTCTCTCCGATGCCAGGAATTTCCCCTGCACTCAACCGGCGTGACCATGCAAGAAGGGCCACCAGAGCGGTTCGAGCACGTACCTGCTTCATGTAAGTGCCGCCTTGGTATTCCCAAATGATCGTGTAAGTGCTCATCGAAGGGTTCGTGTCGTCATCCCGATGCGGCGGCACGCTTGAATCAAGGCAACGCCTGCCCCCGCGCCGCCACATACAGCCGATACCACTCCTCCCGGCTCAGCTGAATCTTCACCGCGTCGCCGCACGCCCGGATGCGCTCCGCATTGCCGCTGCCGATGACCGGCTGAATCCCCGCCGGATGCCGCAGCAGCCAGGCCAGCAGCACGGCATTGGCCGTCGTGCGGTGCGTCTCGGCCACCTCATGCACGACCTTTGCCGCCGCCGAGGCTGTCGGATCGCTGAACCGCCCTTGCGCCAGCGATCCCCAGGCCTGCAGCTGCACGCCGTGTTGCTGCGCGTACTCCAGCGTGCCCGCCCACGCGTCGCCGCCGGGCCGCGTCGCCGCCTGTGGGTCGTTGAAGGTGGTGCCCGCGTCGATCGCGTCCAGCTTGGCCAGGCTGATCTCCAGCTGGTTGGCCACCAGCGGCTCGCTCAACGCCGACTGCAGCCAGCGCATCTGCCCCGCATGCATGTTGGACACGCCCAGATGCCCGACCTTGCCCGCTGCCTTGAGCCGCCCGAAGGCGCGCGCGACCTCGGCGGGCTGCATCAGCGGGTCGGGGCGGTGCAGCAACAGGATGTCGATGTGCTCGACGGCCAGGCGCCTGAGGATGCCGTCGACGCTGGCCTCGATGTACTCGGCGCTGAGGTCGTAACGGCCCGGCGTCGTGTCGTCGCCGAAGCGGATGCCGCACTTGCTCTGCAGCCGCACCTTGGCGCGCAGGCCGGCGTCGCGCTTGAGCAGCTCGCCGAACACGGCCTCGGCCTTGCCTCGGCGGTAGATGTCGGCGTGGTCGAAGAGCTTGATGCCGATGCCCAGCGCCGCTTCGACGGCCGCGTGCGCGTGGGCGACGTCGGCTTCGGTGACCGGGCCGCCGCTCCAGTCGCCGCCCAGGGCCATGCAGCCGTAGACGAGTGGGCCGACGTGTGTCAGGTGGGCGTTCAGGGGCAGCGCGGACATGATCAGGCGATGGACGTGGGGCCGGCATCATGCGCCAGCGACTGACCGGTGCGCCAGCCGAACAGGCCCGCCAATGCTGCGGCGATGCCGGCGATGAGCGCGGTCACGCTGGCCGCTCGCAACAGGTGGCGGCGCCGGCGGCCGTCGCGCCGCGCCTTGCGGGCCGGGTGCTGGGCCAGCTCCTGCACCAGCACGATCTCGCGCTGGCGCTCCTCGATGAGACGGGCCAGATCGCCGGCCTGCTCGAAGCGCCGCACCAGCTCGCGCAGGGCGTCCAGTTCGCGCTTGCGGATGCGCAGGCCCGGTGCCATCAGCGGGCTGCCCAGCGCCCGGGCGCGCAGGAACAGCGCTTTGGCGCCGAGGCGGTCGGGCTGGCAGCCCCAACCGGCGTCCAGGCAACTGGCGAGGTTGAAGGTGGCGTCGGCATGACCCCGGGCCGCGGCGGCCACGTAGAGGGCGAGGCCGCGGGCGGCATCGGGCGCGCCGCCCCAGCCGGCCACGAGCATGCGGCCGAGGTGGAACTGGGCCGTCAGGCTGCCTTCGGCCGCGGCCTGCTCCAGGCGCGCACGGGCCTGCACCGCGTCGCGCGGCAGGCCCAGGCCTTCAAGCTGGCACAAGGCCAGCATCGCCAGGCCTTCGGCATGGCCCGCGTCGGCAGCGACGCGGAACCAGTACACCGCCTGCTCATGGTCGGGCTCGGCCGCGTTGAAATGCGCCAAGCCTTCGTCGAGCGGCTCGAGGCAGTGCCGGTAGGGGTCGACAAGTCGCATGGTTTCTCCCTGCTGCAGCGGGCTTGAGCCCGGCTTTTGGCGCGGAAGTATGCGTGCAAACGGTGGGTCGGAAGGCCGGCCAGATGTGACACGAGGCTTCTCGCGTAGAGTGCGCCGCAAAGAGACCAAGGAGGGCCGCCATGGCCGAAATCCGCATTCACCGAGACCACGACCTGGGCCTGACGAAGGCGCGCGAGATTGCCTGGCAATGGGCCGAGCAGGTCGAAGCGAAGTTCGACATGGAATGCACGGTGCTGGAAGGCGAAACCAGCGACACCGTCGAGTTCACGCGCTCGGGTGTGAAGGGCGAGCTGACGGTCGCGCCCGACCACTTCGAGCTGGTCGCGCAGCTGGGCTTCCTGCTCGGCGCCTTCAAGAAGACGATAGAGGGCGAGATCGAGAAGGAGCTCGACTCGCTGCTGGCTGCGGGCGCCAAGAAGAAGGCGCCGGCCAAAAAGAAACCGGCCTGAGCGCGCAGGCCCGGCCGGTCGTGGATGAGCCGACGGCGTCGGCTTACTTCAGGGACTCGATGAGGTCCACGTACTGCTGCATCGCCTCGTCCTGCGACGTGCCCTTGAGCTCGTTCCACGCGTCCCACTTGGCGCGGCCGACCATGTCGGTGAAGCCCGGGCGCTTGCCCTCGACGTCGCCGGCGCTGCCCTGCTTGTAGAGGGCGTAGATCTTCAGCAGCGTCATGTTGTCGGGTCGCTCCGGCAGATTCTTGGAATCGGCGACGGCGGCTTCGAACTGGTCTTTCAGGCTCACGGGGTTCTCCAGGCTGATCAAGTGCGTCGATTCTCATGACAATCGACTGGCGGCCAGCGAGTTTAGGCCTGCAAGAACAATCAGCGAGGAGACCGATTTGGGCCAGATGAGCGAACGCATGTCCAAGGTGGATACCGCCTGGCTGCGCATGGACACCGAGGCCAACCTGATGATGATCGTCGGGGTGTGGTCCATCCGTCCCGGCATCACGCTCGCCCAGCTGCGCGAGCGCGTGGCCGAGCGGCTGCTGCAGTACCCGCGCTTTCGCCAGAAGGTGGTCGAGGACGCGCTGCTCGGCGCGCAGTGGGTGGCCGACCGCGACTTCGACATCGCCCGCCACGTCATCGCCGAGGTGCCGCTGCCGATGCGCGGCGAGAGCAACGACGAGGTGCTTCGCAAGCGCGTCGCCGAGCTGTGCGCCCAGCCGCTGGACCCGGCCCACCCGCTGTGGCAGATGCAGCTCATCGAGGACATGGGCGACGGCACGAGCGCGCTGATCGCCCGCATCCACCACTGCATCGCCGACGGCATCGCGCTGATCGCCGTCATGCTGTCCATCACCGACGGTGGCAAGGCACCGCCGAAGCGCGCGCCCCGCGCCGAGGCGGAAGAACCCCATGAGGCCGACTGGCTGCTGGACGCCTTCCTGCGGCCCATGACCAACATGACCGTCAAGGCCATCGGCATGACGGGCAAGGGTGTGGCCAAGGGCGTCGACATTGCGATGAGTGGCGCCACGCCGATGGACTCGTCCATGGAGATGGCCCGCATGGGCTACCAGGCGGTGTCCGACGTGGCGGCTTTCGCGCTGATGCCCGACGACTCGCCGACGCGCCTGAAGGGCAAGCCCGGCGCGAGGAAGACCGTGGCCTGGGACGACAGCCTGGCGCTGGACGAGGTGAAGGCCGTCGGCAAGGCGCTGGGCGCGTCCATCAACGACGTGCTGCTGGCCTGCGCGGCCGGCGCCATCGGCCGCTATCTGGCGGACAAGGGCGAGGACCCGGCGGGCAAGGAGATCCGCGCGATGGTGCCCGTCAACCTTCGGCCGCTGGAACAGGCCTGGCAGTTGGGCAACCGCTTCGGCCTGGTGCCGCTGGTGCTGCCCATCGGCATCGCCAACCCCGTCGAGCGACTGTTCGCGGTGCGGGCGCGCATGAACGAGCTGAAGGGCAGCTTCCAGCCGGTGATGGCCTTCGGCCTGCTGTCGGTGGCGGGGCTGCTGATCAAGCCGGTGCAGCACGCGATGCTGAACATCTTCGCCCGGAAGGCGACGGCCGTGATGACCAACGTGCCGGGCCCCGCCGAGGCGCTGAAGTTCTGCGGCTCGACGGTGGAGAAGGTGATGTTCTGGGTGCCGCAGTCGGGCGACATCGGCATGGGCGTCAGCATCCTGACCTATGCCGGGCGGGTGCAGTTCGGCCTCATCACCGATGCCGTGCTGTGCCCCGACCCCGAGGCCATCATCGCCAACTTCGCGCCGGAGTTCGAGAAGCTGCTGATGCTGGCGCTGATGATGCCCTGGGAGCGGTGAACCCCGGCGGGCCGGCTTGGGAGCCTGGCGCTCGGTGCTGCGCTATTTGCCCGAAGCCGAGGCGGCGGTTGTAGGTTTCTTGGCCTTGGGCCGGCCAGCAGCGCTCGGGTAGGCGCGCATGACGAGCGAAGGCTCGGCCTTGTCGAGGTAGGCGGCCAGCTGCTCTTCGGTGCAGGGCTTGGCGTCGCTGTAGTGCCGCATGTCGCCAGGGTGCTTCTCGCCGCGGTACTCGGGCGCGTTGCCGGCCGGCTGGTTCGCGATGAAGCTGGCGTAGCTCTGCGCGCAGCCGGCGCGCAGTTCGGACCGGGCCTTGGTCATGTCGGCGTCGTCGGCAAGAGCGCCGGTGCTGGCCAGGACGAGCGAGGCGATCAGGAGTTTCCGCATGGCATGACCTCTTTGGAGTGCACTGAACTCCAAGATTAGGTCGCCCAGCGCCAAAAACAAAGGCGCTCCGGAGAGCGCCTTGCGTTTGCTGACAGCTGGGCCGCGTCAGAGGCTGAACGGTTCGGCCTTCTCGGCCTTCTTCTTGCCCTTGGTGGTGGGGCGGCCGGCGGCGGTCGGGTAGGCGGCCATCACCTTGGCGGGATCAGCCTTGTTGTCCAGGTAGGCGGCGTACTGCTGCGTGGTGCAGGGCAGCAGCTTGCCGGGCTTGGCCTCGCCCTTGTACTTGCCGTTCGAGTAGACGAACTGGTATTCGTTGGCGGCGGCCGGCATTGCCACGCTGCTGGTCTCGCTGTAGCTCTGGGCGCACTCGGCGCGCAGCTCGGCCTGCTCGGGCGTGGCGTTGTTGGCTGCCTGGGCGGCGGAGCCCACGAAAGCGGTCACGGCGGCGAGGGCAGGGATCAGGAACTTCATGGCGCGGTCTCGTTGAAGGGGTGGCTGATGGGGGCGAAGCTTACGTCGCGGCACCTTGGCCCGCACCCCCGGAAGCACGGGTGGCCGGGTCGTGAACTCCGTCACGACCCGCGGCAGCAGGTGTGACTTATTCCTCGAGTTCTTCCTTGGCCATCTCGACGTCCAGCTGCTCCATCGCATCCATCGCCTCGCAGGCGGCCGCGTCGGCGTACAGCTTCTCGGCTTCCTTCATGCGCTTGTCGCCCTCCAGCATGACCAGGCCGTTGGCGCGCTCGATCATCGCAATGGCGCTGGTGGGGTTGAGCTTCAAGGCCTGCTCGAACATCTTCAAGCCCGTGGCCGTGTCGGCGCCCTGGGTCTTGCCGAGCAGCTTGCCGACCTTGTCGATGACCTCGGCGTGGAAGGCACCCAGCGCGATGTGGGCGTCGGCGTGCTTGGGCGCCAGCGTGATGGTGGTCTCCAGCGCGTTCTTGACCTTGGAGCCCAGGCCCTGGGCCAGCGCCTTGGTGATGCTGATGCCCTGGCCATAACGGCCCAGTGCGTAGGCCTGCCAGTAGTGCGCGTTCGGGTTCTTGGGTTCTTCGGCCTGCTGGGCCTCGGCGCGCTCGGCGATCTCCAGGAACATCTCCAGCTTCACCTTCTCCTTCTTCTCGAGGTAGTTGGCGTAGATGCCCTGGGCCTTGTTGGCGACGGTGATGCCGGCGCCGCCCGCGGCCAGGCCCGCGTCGTAGGCCGCCTGGAAGTCGCCGGCGTGGAAGTGGATCCAGGCCTGCACGACGTCGGCGTCCTTGGGGAAGGGCTCCGCGTCGCCGGCATGCAGCCGCGCCCAGTGCTTCTTCAGCGTGGCCGGCGTGTACACGAACGCGCTGTTGTCGTAGGGGAAGGCGGTCCACTTGGCCATGGCTTTGTCTCCGTCAGGGTTGTGATTGATGGGTCTGGTACTGGCCGGCGAGTTTGTAGAGGTGGTCCTTGGACGCAGGCTCAAGGTAGGGTAGCAGCAGGCTTAAAGCGTGGAAGGCGCCGCGCATCAGCGCCGCGCCGGCGCGGTCGGGCTCCAGCGCATGGCGCGGGTCGCGCACGTATTCGTAGCTCAGCCAGTAGCTCACGACGACGACCATCGCGTTGGCCGTGGGCGCGGCTTCGCGCAGCTCCATCTTCAACGCGCCGCCCAGGTGCAGGCCGGACAGCACGTGCCGCATCGCCTGCTCCTTGGCCGCCAGCAGCGTCTGGAAGTGGGTTTCGAGCCGGCGGTTCTTGAACAGCAGGTCGTTGAGGTCGCGGTACAGGAAGCGGTGCTTCCAGATCAGCTCGAACAGCATGTGGAAGAACAGCCAGGCGTCCTCCACATTGCGCACGTTGTCGGCGGCGGCCAGCAGCTCCTGCAGCTCGGCCTCGTAGCGGCCGAAGAGGGCGTTGACCAGCTCGTCCTTGGCCGGGTAGTGGTAGTACAGGTTGCCCGGGCTGATCTTCAGTTCCGCCGAGATGAGCGTGGTCGACACATTGGGCTCGCCGAAGGCGTTGAAGAGGTCGAGCGTGACCTCCAGGATGCGCTCGGCGGTGCGGCGGGGTTTCTTGGGCGGCGGCATGGGGCGGGAGTGAGCTGCGGGGCATTCTGGCAGTGAAGAGCGGCCAAACGGCGCCACTCCTAGAATTCCGCGCCATGCCGAGCCCGACCCCATCGCCCCCTGCCATTTCGTTCGAGAACGTCAAGAAAACATACCGGGGAGGGCAGCTCAAGGCGCTGGACGGGGTCAGCTTCGACATCCAGGCCGGCGAGTTCTTCGGCCTGCTGGGCCCCAACGGCGCGGGCAAGACGACGCTGATCAGCGTGCTCGCCGGGCTGACCAAGGCCACCGAGGGCCGCGTGCGCGTGATGGGCCATGACGTGGTGGACGACTATGCCGCCGCCCGCAAGGCACTGGGCGTGGTGCCGCAGGAGCTGGTGTTCGACCCCTTCTTCAGCGTGCGCGAGTCGCTGCGCATCCAGAGCGGCTACTTCGGCGTGCACGGCAACGACGACTGGATCGACGAGCTGCTCGCCAACCTGGGCCTGGCCGACAAGGCCAACGCGAACATGCGGCAGCTGTCCGGCGGCATGAAGCGCCGCGTGCTGGTGGCGCAGGCGCTGGTGCACCGGCCGCCGGTCATCGTGCTGGACGAGCCCACCGCCGGCGTCGACGTGGAACTGCGCCAGACGCTGTGGCAGTTCATCGCGCGCCTGAACAGGGAAGGCCACACGGTGCTGCTGACGACGCACTACCTCGAAGAGGCCGAGGCGCTGTGCCAGCGCATCGGCATGCTGAAGAACGGCCGCATCGTGGCGCTGGACCGCACTTCGCAGCTGCTCGCCGGCACGGCGTCGACGATGCTGCGCTTCAAGACCGACGCGCAGCTGCCACCGGACATCGCCGCGCGTGCCCGCGTGACGGGCCGCATCGTGCAGGTGACGGCGCACGACGCCGCTGAAGTGGAGGCCACGTTGGCGGAATTGAGAAAGGTCGGCTGCCCCGTCGAGGACCTGGAGATCGGCCGGGCCGACCTCGAAGACGTGTTCCTGGAAATCATGCAAGGGGAACATGCATGAACGGGGCCTCGACGCTTTTCAAGAAGGAAGTGCTGCGCTTCTGGAAGGTTGCCTTCCAGACCGTGTGCGCGCCGGTGCTGACGGCCGTCATGTACCTGCTCGTGTTCGGCCATACGCTGGAAGACCACGTGAAGGTCTACGACACGGTGGGCTACACGCAGTTCCTGATCCCCGGCCTGGTGATGATGAGCGTGCTGCAGAACGCCTTCGCCAACAGCTCGTCCAGCCTCATCCAGAGCAAGATCACCGGCAACCTAGTGTTCCTGCTGCTGACGCCGCTGTCGCCGGCGGCCTGGTTCGTCGCCTACGTGGGCGCGGCCGTCGTGCGTGGCCTCGCCGTGGGCGCGGGCGTGCTGCTGGTCACCATCTGGTTTGCGCCGCCCGGCCTGGACAACCTCTTGTGGGTGCTGGCCTTCACGGTGCTGGGCGCCGGCCTGATGGGCACGCTGGGCCTGATCGCCGGCCTGTGGGCCGAAAAGTTCGACCAGCTCGCCGCCTTCCAGAACTTCATCATCATGCCGATGACGTTCCTGTCGGGCGTTTTCTATTCGGTGCACTCGCTGCCGGGCTTCTGGCAAGGCATCAGCCACCTGAACCCGTTCTTCTACATGATCGACGGCTTCCGCCGCGGCTTCTTCGGCGTCAGCGACGTGTCCCCATGGCTGAGCCTGGGCGTCGTCGGCGTCAGCTTCGCGGTGACGGCGAGCCTCGCTTTATCGCTGCTGAAGAGCGGCTACAAGATCCGGTCCTGAGTCCTCCCTAAAATCCGGGTTTTTCCCGAGGACCCATGATGGCCGACCCGACACCGCAAGAAGTGCGCGATTTCATTGCTGCAGGTCTGCCCTGCACGCATCTGGAAGTCGAGGGCGACGGCCGCCACTTCTTCGCGACCATCGTGTCGGCCGAGTTCACCGGCCTGACCCGCATCAAGCGCCACCAGCGTGTCTACGCCGCCCTGGGCGAGCGCATGCGCGAGCAGATCCATGCGCTGTCGATGAAGACGCTGGCCCCCGAGGAGTGGACGCAATGACCGGCCTGACCCTCGCGCTCTCCAAGGGCCGCATTTTCGAAGAGACGCTGCCGCTGCTGCGCGCCGCCGGCATCGAGGTGCTGGAAGACCCCGAGACCTCGCGCAAGCTCATCCTGCCGACCAACCACGACGGCGTGCGCATCGTGATGGTCCGCGCCAGCGACGTGCCGACCTATGTGCAATACGGCGGCGCCGACCTCGGCGTGGCCGGCCGCGACGTGCTGCACGAGCAGGCCCTCGCGCAAGGCGGCTCGCACGGCCTGTACCAGCCGCTGGACTTGAAGATCGCCCGCTGCCGCGTCAGCGTCGCGACGCGTGCCGACTTCGACTACGCCGCCGCCGTCAAGCAGGGCTCGCGCATCCGCGTGGCCACCAAGTACACCGAGATCGCCCGCCAGCACTTCGCCGACAAGGGCGTGCACGTGGACCTCATCAAGCTCTACGGCTCGATGGAATTGGCGCCGCTGACCGGGCTGGCCGAGGCCATCGTCGACCTCGTCTCCACCGGCGGCACGCTGCGTGCGAACAAGCTGGTGGAGGTGGAGCAGATCATGGACATCTCGTCGCGCCTGGTCGTCAACCAGGCGGCACTCAAGCTCAAGCGCGACCTGCTGCGCCCGCTCATCGACGCCTTCGCCTCGGCCATCCAACCATGAAGCTTCGCCAACTCTCGACCGCCGCTGCCGACTTCGACGCCGAGTTCGAACGGCTGCGCCATTGGTCGGCCGAGACGGATGCCGCCATCGAGGCCCGCGTTGCCGGGATCCTGGCCGATGTGCGGCAGCGCGGCGATGCCGCCGTGCTTGAGTACACCGCCCGCTTCGACCGCATGACCGTCGGCAGCGTCGCCGCGCTGGAGATCACGCAGGCCGAGTTGCAGGCCGCACTGGCGTCGATCACGCCTGGCCAACGCAGCGCGCTGGAGGCTGCCGCCAAGCGCGTGCGGGCCTATCACGCGCGCCAGCTCGAAGTCTGCGGCCTGAGCTGGAGTTACCGCGACGACGACGGCAACCTGCTGGGCCAGAAGGTCACCCCGCTGGACCGCGTGGGCATCTACGTGCCCGGCGGCAAGGCGGCCTATCCGAGCAGCGTGCTGATGAATGCGATCCCCGCGCATGTGGCCGGCGTGCAGGACATCATCATGGTCGTGCCCACGCCGGACGGCGCGCGCAACCCGCTGGTGCTGGCCGCCGCCGCCGTGGCCGGCGTGCACCGCGTGTTCGCAGTAGGCGGCGCGCAAGCCGTGGCGGCGCTGGCCTACGGCACGGCCACCATCCCGCGCGTCGACAAGATCACCGGCCCCGGCAATGCCTACGTGGCCTCGGCCAAGAAGCATGTGTTCGGCCAGGTCGGCATCGACATGATCGCCGGGCCGAGCGAGATCCTCGTCATCGCCGACGGCACGACGCCGCCGGACTGGGTCGCCATGGACCTCTTCAGCCAGGCCGAGCATGACGAGCTGGCGCAGAGCATCCTGCTCAGCCCTGATGCAGCGTTCCTCGCAGCCGTGCGCGCCAGCATGGAACGCCTGCTGCCCACGCTGCCGCGCGAGGCCGTGATCCGCGCGTCGCTGGAAGGCCGTGGCGCGCTGATCCTGACGCGCTCGATGGAAGAGGCCTGCGAGATCAGCAACGCCATCGCGCCCGAGCACCTGGAGATCAGCGCCGAGCAGCCGCAGCGCTGGGAGCCGCTGCTGCGCCACGCCGGCGCGATCTTCATGGGCGCCTACACGAGCGAATCGCTGGGCGACTATTGCGCCGGCCCGAACCACGTGCTGCCGACGGCCGGCACCGCGCGCTTCTCGTCGCCGCTGGGCGTCTACGACTTCCAGAAGCGCAGCAGCCTCATCGAGGTGAGCGCCCAGGGTGCGCAGTCGCTGGGCGGCATCGCCAGCGAACTGGCCCACGGCGAGGGCCTGCAGGCGCACGCCCGGGCGGCCGAACTGCGCCTGCGTTAGTCAGCCTTCCGAAGACACGAAGTTCGTGCAACACGAACTTCGTGTAATCTCCGGGCCATGAAGAACGTCACCGTGTCCATGGACGACGGCGTGGCCGAATGGGCCCGGCTGGAGGCCGCGCGTCGCAACACCAGCGTGTCCCGCCTGCTGGGTGAACTGCTGGCCGAGAAGATGCAGCACGACGATGTCTACGAGCGCGCGCTGCAGGACTGGTTGCACCGCGAACGGACGTGGTCGTCAGACGGCCAGCCGTATCCCGGGCGAGGCGTCTTGTGAGCGCCCCCGTCTTCGTCGACACCTCCGTGCTGCTCTTCAGCGAGGACGGTGCCCGCCCGGCCGAGCGCGAGCAGGTGCTGGCCTGGCTGCGCGAGCTGTGGTCCGCCCGCACCGGCCGCCTGTCGGTGCAGGTGTTGAACGACTTCTACCTGCTGGCCACGCAGCGCGTGAACCCGCCCATGCCGCAGGGCGACGTGCGCGCCGAGGTGCGCCGCTACCAGCACTGGCGCCCCTGGGCCACGGACCAGGCCACGGTCGAATCCGCCTGGTCGCTGGAAAGCCGCTTCGGCCTGCCGTTCGCCGACGCGCTGGTCGTCGCCAGCGCCAAGGCGCAGGGCTGCACCCGCCTGCTCAGCCTGGCCCTGCCGCATGACGCCGTCTTCGACAGCGTGCAGGTGCTCAACCCTCTCGTGACCGCCCCATGACCGAACCGCTCGCCCAAGCCCTCGCCCAAGCTCTCGTTCAAATACGCCCCGACGTGCGCGCAGCCCATGCCTATGTCGTGCAGCCCAGCGCCGGCGCGGTCAAGCTGGACGCGATGGAGAACCCCTACCGGCTGCCGCCCGAGCTGCAGCAGGCGCTGGGCGAACGCCTGGGTGCGCTGGCGCTGAACCGCTACCCGGCCGAGCGCACTGCAGAACTGGCCCGCGCGCTGGCGCGGCATGCCGGCGTGGGCGACGACGTGGGCGTCACGCTGGGCAATGGTTCGGACGAGCTGATCGGCCTGCTGACCATCGCCATCGCCAGGCCCGGCGCCAGCGTGCTGGCGCCGCTGCCCGGCTTCGTCATGTACGAGGCCCTGGCCCGCCAGCAGCGGCTGGAATTCATCGGCGTGCCGCTGCGGGCGGACGACTTCCAGCTCGACGAAGCCGCCATGCTGGCCGCCATAGCCCAACACCAGCCCGCGCTGGTCTACCTGGCCTATCCGAACAACCCGACCGGCACGCTGTGGGACGCCGCCGTCATCGAGCGCATCGCCCGGGCCGCGCCCGGCCTCGTCGTCATGGACGAGGCCTACCAGCCGTTCGCCAGCGCGGACAGCCTCGCGCTGATGGCCCGCCAGCCCAATGTGCTGGTCATGCGGACGATGAGCAAGTTCGGCCTGGCCGGCGTGCGCATCGGCTACCTGCTGGGTGCGCCCGAGCTGGTCGACCAGATCGAGAAGCTCCGCCCGCCCTACAACATCAGCGTGCTGAACGCCGAAGCCGCACTGTTCGCGCTGGAGCATGCCGACGTCTACGCCGCCCAGGCCGCCGAGCTGCGCCAGCAGCGCGAGCGGGTCTTCAGCGCGCTGCAGGCCATGCCCGGCATCAGTCCGTGGCCCAGCCAGGGCAATATGATCCTCGCCAGGGTGCAGGACGCCGCCGCCACCTTCGCAGCGCTCAAGGCGAACGGCGTGCTGATCAAGAACGTCTCGGCCATGCATCCGCTGCTCGCGAACTGTGTTCGCCTTACCGTCGGGACGCCCGACGAAAACACCGTGCTGCTCCAAGCGCTCGAAGCATGTCTGAACTAGCCCACCCTTCATCGGCACGAACGGCCGAAGTCACCCGCAACACCCGCGAGACGCGTATCACCGTGCGCATCAACCTGGACGGCACGGGCCAATCCAAGCTGCAGACGGGCATCGGCTTCTTCGACCACATGCTCGACCAGATCGCCCGCCACGGCATGATCGACCTGGACGTGCACTGCGAGGGCGACCTGCACATCGACGGCCACCACACTGTCGAGGACGTTGGCATCACGCTGGGCCTGGCGGTCGCCAAGGCCGTGGGCGACAAGGCCGGCCTGACGCGCTACGGCCACAGCTACGTGCCGCTGGACGAGGCGCTGTCGCGCGTCGTCATCGACCTGTCGGGCCGCCCGGGCCTGCACATGGACGTCAAGTTCACGGCCGGCAGCATCGGTGCCTTCGACACGCAGCTGACCTTCGAGTTCTTCCAGGGCTTCGTCAACCATGCGCTGGCCACCGTGCACATCGACAACCTGAAGGGCCACAACGCCCACCACCAGGCCGAGACGATGTTCAAGGCCTTCGGCCGCGCGCTGCGCATGGCGACGACGCTTGATCCGCGCTCGGCGGGTGTGATCCCTTCGACCAAGGGCTCGCTGTGACCCGAACCGTCGCCGTCGTCGACTACGGCATGGGCAACCTGCGCTCGGTGTCGCAGGCCGTCATTCATGCTGCGGAAGGCCAGGGTTTCGCCGTGGCCATCACCTGCGACCCCAATGTGGTGCGTGCTGCGGAGCGGGTCGTGCTGCCAGGCCAGGGCGCCATGCGCGACTGCATGCGCGAGCTGGCCGATTCGGGCGTGAAGGAAGCCGTCCTCGAAGCGGCGGCCACCAAGCCGCTGCTGGGTGTCTGCGTCGGCATGCAGATGCTGCTGGACCACAGCGAGGAGCAGGACACGCCCGGCCTCGGGCTCATCCCAGGGCGCGTGCAGCGCTTCCGCCTCGAAGGCCGGCTGCAGGAGGACGGCAGCCGCTTCAAGGTGCCCCAGATGGGCTGGAACCGCGTGCGCCAGGCCCAGCCCCATGCAGTGTGGGATGGCATCCCCGACGAGAGCTGGTTCTACTTCGTGCACAGCTTCTACGCCACGACGACCGACCCGCGGCACAGCGCCGGCGAAACCGATTACGGCGCTCGCTTTACCTGTGCGGTGGCCCGGGATAACATTTTTGCGACCCAATTCCACCCCGAGAAAAGTGCCGCGCTGGGCCTTGCGCTCTATCGCAATTTCCTTCACTGGAAACCCTGACCGGTGCCCGCCGGCCCGCACCTTCTCGCGCCCTCCCGCCCCCTTCCTCCCTCAGCTCTCCAGCCCCCAGCCATGCTGCTGATCCCCGCCATCGACCTGAAAGACGGTCGCTGTGTCCGCCTCAAGCAAGGCGACATGAACGACTCCACCACCTTCGGCGAGGACCCCGCCGCGATGGCGCGGCGCTGGCTCGATGCCGGCGCGCGGCGCCTGCACCTGGTGGACTTGAACGGCGCCTTCGCGGGCAAGCCGGTCAACGAGCCGGCCATCAAGGCCATCATCAAGGAGGTGGGCGACGAGATCCCCATCCAGCTCGGCGGCGGCATCCGTGACCTCGATACCATCGAGCGCTACCTGGACGACGGCCTCAGCTACGTCATCATCGGCACGGCCGCGGTCAAGAGCCCGGGTTTCCTGAAGGACGCCTGCACCGCCTTCGGCGGCCACATCATCGTGGGCCTGGATGCCAAGGACGGCAAGGTCGCGACCGACGGCTGGAGCAAGCTGACCGGCCACGAGGTCATCGACCTGGCCAAGAAGTTCGAGGATTACGGCGTCGAAGGCGTCATCTACACCGACATCGGCCGCGACGGCATGCTGACCGGCATCAACATCGAAGCCACCGTCAAGCTGGCCCAGGCGCTGACGATTCCCGTCATCGCCTCGGGCGGCCTGTCCGACATCGCCGACATCGAGCGTCTGTGCGTGGTCGAGAGCGAAGGCGTCGAGGGCGTCATCTGCGGCCGGTCGATCTACACCGGCGCGCTGGACTTTGCCGCCGCCCAGGCCCGCGCGGACGCGCTGCTGGCGGCGGCGGGCTGAGACGCCGCCCCTCGCCCAAGGGGTACCTTGGCCGGTCCCCCGAAGGGACGCCGATGCTTGCCGGATTGACCGGCAAGCACATCGGCAGATGGGCCGGCTTGGGAGCGGCCCGGCGCTCGACCCGGAAGAACTCAGCTCCGGCGCCGCAGCGCCAGCAGGCCCAGGCCGGCCAGCATCAGCGCATAGCTCTCGGGCTCCGGCACGGCGGTGACGAAGCTGCGGATCTCGCCGGCGCCAAAGGTCGTCGTGTGGATGTTGAAGTAGGCGTTGCCCGAGGTCAGGTTGCTGATGAGCCGCGCTTCCGCTCCGGCCGCCGTGCCACCGCTGTTCGCCAGGAAGGTGGCGCTGTACTGGTTGGTCTGGGTCAGGTCGATGACCTTCATGTAGCTGCCCGACGACACACCCAGCGGAAAGTCCGGCAGGATGCCGCCCTGCGCGAGCGCCACGCCCGCGGTGCCGGTGTTGGGCGCCGCGGTGCAGCAGTGGATGTGCGCGTTGCTGGTGGTGCCCGACAGGCCGGCCCAGGTGGCGTTGATGAGCAGCGTATGCCCGTCGTCGTCGTACTCCAGCGACAGCGTGCCGGAGCCGGTGGCGCCCAGGGCTTCCGCGGCGAAAGTGCCGGTGAATGTCGTGGAATGCGCCGACACGGCGGTGGCGCTCATTGCCAGGACCGTGGCGAGCAGGGCATGGGAAGGCAGTCTCATCGTCGTCTCCGTGGGGTGGGTTGTGCAGCTGCGATTGGGCAACGCTTGGCCCCGGCTGCGAAGCCCCTAACCATCGAAGGAATAATTCGGCTTCCTTTTCCGTATCCCCGCCATGCTCGCCAAACGCATCATTCCCTGCCTCGACGTCACCGCCGGCCGCGTGGTCAAGGGCGTCAACTTCGTGGGCCTGCGTGACGCGGGCGACCCGGTGGACATCGCCGCCCGCTACAACGAGCAGGGCGCCGACGAGCTGACCTTCCTCGACATCACCGCCACCAGCGACGGCCGCGACCTCATCCTGCACATCATCGAAGCCGTCGCATCCCAGGTCTTCATCCCGCTGACGGTGGGTGGCGGCGTGCGGGCGGTGGCCGATGTGCGGCGGCTGCTGAACGCCGGTGCCGACAAGGTCAGCTTCAACTCCGCGGCCGTGGCGGACCCCGAGCTGATACGCGCCGCGAGTGACAAGTACGGCGCCCAGTGCATCGTCGTCGCCATCGACGCCAAGCGGCGTGCCGATGGCTCTGGCTGGGACGTCTACACGCATGGCGGCCGCAAGAACGTGTGCCTGGATGCCGTCGAATGGGCGAAGCAGATGGCCGAGTTCGGCGCCGGCGAGATCCTGCTGACCAGCATGGACCGCGATGGCACCAAGAGTGGCTTCGACCTCGAATTGACCCGCGCCGTGTCCGACGCCGTGCCCGTGCCCGTCATCGCCTCCGGCGGCGTCGGCTCGCTCGACGACCTGGCCGACGGCATCACGAAAGGCGGCGCCGACGCGGTGCTGGCCGCCAGCATCTTCCACTTCGGCCAGCACACCGTGGGCGAGGCCAAGGCGCTGATGGCGGCGCGCGGCATCCCGGTGCGGCAGTGAGCAAGGGCGCGCGGGACGAGCGCCGGGCCGCCCCAGGCCGGCCCGCATCCCCTCGGGGAAGCGGCACCGGTACGCCGGCGGCGAGGGGCCCGGGTGAAATCCGCATCATCGGCGGCCAGTGGAAGCGCTCCAAGCTGCCCGTGCTCGACCTGCCTGGGCTGCGCCCGACGTCCGACCGCATCCGCGAGACCCTCTTCAACTGGCTGGGCCAGACGCTGACCGGCTGGCGCGTGCTGGATGCCTTCGCGGGCAGCGGCGCACTGGGCTTCGAGGCGGCGTCGCGCGGGGCGGAGGCCGTGGTGATGATCGAGCGCGAGGCGGCGTTGGTGGACGGGCTGCGGGCCAGCCAGAAGCGGCTGCAGGCCACGGCCATCACCGTCCACCGGGCCAATGTGCTGAACTGGATGACGGCCTGCACGGACCGCTTCGACCTGATCTTCCTCGACCCGCCGTTCGCCGACGACCTGTTCGACCGCGCGCTGGCGGCCGCCGTGCCGCTGCTGACCGACGGCGGGCTGATCTACGTCGAGTCTCCCGCCGAGATCCCGCCGCCGGCCGGATTCATTGCCTGGCGCCAGGGCCGTGCCGGGGCCGTGCACTACCAATTGCTGCGTCGCGAGGACAATCGGGGCGCATGACTTCGCGCACCACCATCACAGCCGTCTATCCGGGCACCTTCGACCCCATCACGCTGGGCCACGAAGACCTGATGCGCCGCGCGGCCGGCATGTTCGAGCGCCTGGTGGTGGCCGTCGCCGTCGGCCATCACAAGAAGACGCTGTTTGCGCTGGACGAGCGCCTGGCGATGGTGCAGGCGGCGGCAGCGCCGTTGGGCAATGTCGAGGTCATCGCCTTCGACGGGCTGCTGCGCGATTTCGTGCGTGCCCACGCCGGCCGCGTCGTCGTGCGCGGCCTGCGCACCGGCGGCGACTTCGAGTATGAGTTCCAGATGGCCGGCATGAACCGCAAGCTCATGCCCGAGGTCGAGACCATCTTCCTGACGCCCGGCGAGCACCACCAGTACACGTCCAGCACCTTCGTGCGCGAGATCGCGACGCTGGGCGGCGAGGTGGCGGAGTTCGTGTCGCCGGGGGTGCTGGCGCGCTTGAACGACAAGTTCAAGGAGGGCTGACCCATGGCGCTGATGATTACTGATGAGTGCATCAACTGCGACGTCTGCGAGCCCGCCTGCCCGAACAACGCGATCTCGATGGGCGAGGAGTTCTACCAGATCGCGCCGGACAAGTGCACCGAATGCGTGGGCCACTTCGACGAGCCGCAATGCGTGATGCTCTGCCCCGTCGCCTGCATCCCGATCAACCCGGCCCACATCGAAAGCCGCGAGGCGCTGATGCAGAAGTACCAGCGCCTGACCGCCGCGGCGGCTAGCGCGGAAACAGCGCCTTCAGCACCTGGGCCAGCCTAGCGCCGGCCAGCGTCAGCTGCTGGCGCTTGATGGCCTGCGACTTCGCGGCATAGCCGCCGGGCAGGGTCACGTGCCAGCGCCCCTCGAGACGGGCCGAGAAGGCAAGGCCGTCGAAGGCCATGCCGGCCTGCGCCAGCGACTGCGTGGCCCAGCGGGCGGGCCAGTCGGCGGGGTCGCCCGGCAGAGAGCCGACACGGCGTGCCTCGGCCAGCCAGGCCGCGTCGACTTGCCGCGGCTCGAGTTCGTCGGGCACGTCGTCCCAGAACGCATGCAGGTTCTTCGGCCCCGCCGGCGCGGCGGGGCTCAGCTCGATGCTGTTGCCGCCCACGGTGAAGCTGGCGCGGTCCGGGCCCTGCTTGTCCGGGTCGACGCGCCGGCCGCGGTCGTCGAGGTAGATGCTGCCGACATGCAGGGGCTGGTGGATGTCGCCCGCCAGGTGCACCAGCACGAGCAAGGCCTCGCGCGCGTTCTTGAAGTTGGGCTGGCCGGGTGAAGGCCGGCCCTGCAGCATGAGGATGGCCGCGCGCGAAGCGCCAACCACGTCGTCGCTGCGCGTGCCGGTGAAGCCCAGCAGGTAGCGGCTGCGCTGCACCGCCGCGTCGGTGTAGTGCGTCTGCTTGTGGCAGCTGTCCTCGCCGGCGCCCAGCACGCATTGCCGGTCGTTGCGGCGCACGTAGTCGGCCATCTCGGCGATGCGCGCCGGCGTCTCCAGCGGCGCGCAGGCCGTGTACTTGCCGGGCGTGGGATAGGTGTAGCCCTGGCTCGGCGCGATGCCCTTCACGCAGTCCGCCCAGACGGCCGCCAGCGGCAGCGGGATGCCGCCCAGCAATGCGGCGACGCGGGCCTCGGTCGGGCTGCCCTGGATGAGGCCGGCGGCGATCGTCGCGACGGTCCGGTGGCCGTCCGCGCCCCAGGCGTGGGCAAGCAGGGGCAGGGCGGTCAGCGCAAGGGCGAACAGGCGGCGCATGGCGAGGGTCTCGGGGTTCAGTCGATCAGGCTGGCAATCTTGCCCGGCTGGAAGTGCAGGTCGATGAAATCGGCCAGGCCGTCGAAGACGGCGTCCAGCGGCCGGGCCGCCTGGCCGAACAGCGCCTGCAGCACGGCCGGTTGTTCGAACAGGCCATGGGCGTAGACGCCCAGCACCTGGCCCGCCTGCCAGCCGATGGCCTCGCCGGCGGCATTGCGCAGCGCCACGCGGGGCGCCTCGAACGCCGGGTGGGCGCGCGTGCGGCCGTGGCGGATCTCGTAGCCGCGCGCCTGCACCAGGCTCAGCGGCGCCCAGGGGCCGGTCAGCGGGTCGAAGGCGACGGCGGTGTCGAGCAGCAGCTTCTGCGCCTCGAACACCGTCACCAGCGGCAGCAGCCCCAGGCCCGGCGCGTTGCCGTCCACGCCCACCGTGTCGATGAGCGCTTCGCCCAGCATCTGCAGGCCGCCGCAGATGCCCAGCACCGGGCCGGCATGCGCGTTGATGGCGGCATCCAGCTTCTGCGCGCGCAGCCAGGCCAGGTCGGCCGCGGTGGACTTGCTGCCGGGCAGGATGATCCAGTCCGCGCCGGTCAGGTCTTGCGGCTCGCGCGCCCAGGACAGGCGCACGCCGGGCAGCTGGCGCAGCGGCTGGAACTCGTCGAGGTTGGAGATGCGCGGGTAGGCGACGATGGCGATGTGCAGGCCGGCGCCGGTGCTGCGGTCGTCGAACACGCCGTCCTCCTCCGGCAGGCCGTGGCCGTGCCACATCGGCAGCGTGGCGATGGTGGGCACGTCGGTGAGCAGCTGCAGCTGCTCGGGGCCGGGCGACAGCAGGCCGGCATCGCCGCGGAAGCGGTTCAGCACGAAACCCCGGATCTGCGCGCGCACGTCGGCGGGCATCAGCTGGTGCGTGCCGTACAGATGCGCGAAGGCGCCGCCGCGGTCGATGTCGGTCACCAGCAGGCAGGCGGCGCGGGAGGCGCGCGCGGTGCCGAGGTTGACGTAGTCGCTGGCCGCGAGGTTGATCTCGGCCGGCGAGCCCGCGCCCTCGATGACCACCACGTCGTTCTCGGCCATCAGCTCGTGCAGCGCGGCCTCGGCACGCGGCCACAGGCGGGCGCTGCGTTCGCGCCATGGCAGGTCGGACAGCGTCGTGTCGACCTCGCCCAGCATGACGACCTGGCTGTGCGTGTCGGCCTCGGGCTTGAGCAGCACCGGGTTCATGCGCACCTCGGGCACGCGGCGCGCGGCCAGGGCCTGGAAGTACTGGGCGCTGCCGATCTCGCCCATGCGATCGGCCAGCCCGGGCACGACGCGCGCGTTGTTGCTCATGTTCTGCGCCTTGAAGGGCGCGACCTTGAGCCCCTGGCGCGCGTACCAGCGGCACAGCGCGGTAGCCAGCCAGCTTTTGCCGGCGCCGCTGGTGGTGCCCAGCACCATGACGGCCTTGCCTCGGTGGCTCATGGGCGCACCCTTCGGCCTGCGGCCCGTTCCGCCAAGCGGGCGCGAGCTTGCTTGGGATGGCCCGATGCTGCGCTCATGAGTTCTCTCCTTCGATATCGATCAAGGCCTGCCGCAACGCCTGCTGGGCGGCCGGCGGCTGGGCCGACACACGCACCCAGCCGGGCAGGCCGAACGAGGCGGCGTCGCGCACCTGGATGCCGCGCTCACGCAGCCGCGGCGCCGTGCCGGGCCGCGGCGGGCGGGCCAGCCAGAAGTTGGTGCAACTCGGCAACTGCTGCCATTGGCGGTCGGCCAGCAGCGCGCGCTGCGCGGCGGTCCATTCGCGCAGCCGGGCGCGTGCAGCGGCCAGCCAGGCCTGGGTGTCGTCGTCCAGCCAATGCGTCAGCAAGGCCACGCCCTCGGCCGACAGCACCCAGCTGGGCGCCAGCAACCGCGCATGCGCCCAGGCCGCGTCGGCCGCGGGCGCGATGAGATAGCCCGCGCGCACGCCGGTCAGGCCCAGCGCCTTGTTGGGGCAGACGAGCTGCCAGGCCTGGGGCGGCAGTGGCGGGGCTTGGCCCAGCAGGCGCAGCGGCTCGTAGGCGCGGTCGACGACGACGAGATGGCCGTCCAGCGCCGGCCAGGCCGCGGCGCTCGCGCCCGTCGGGTTGCAAGGCTCGCAGATCCAGACCAGCGCCGGTGCGGTGGGCTGGATGTCGGCGGGCTCGGCATAGGGCTTCGCGGCCAGGCCCAGCGCCTGGGCGGCGACGGCGTAGTCACCAAAGCCCGGCTGCGGCACCCACACCTCATGGTGGCCGGCGCGCATCGCGGCCAGCGTCATGCGGCGTATGCCCTCGGCGCCGCCGGCCGTGGGCAGCACGAGTTCTGCGTCGCTGTCGCCGCCGAGGCGGCGGCGCAGCGCGCGGTACTGCGGGTCGGGGTAGCTGCGGCGGTCGGCGTTCGACACGGCCTGCCACAGCGCGGGTGGCGGGCCGAGCGGGCTGGCATTGGTCGAGAAGTCGTGCATCGGCACCGGCCCACCGTCGGGGCCGCCATGCTCGGGTTGCAGCGGCGCTGCCTTCATGCTCGCAGCGCCCAGGCCAGCGCGGCGATCAGCACGGCGCCCGTGACGACGGCCTGGCTTGCGACGGCACGCGCGGCGTGCAGGTGACCGGCCTGCGCCGGGCCACCGGTCGCGTTCAGCGTGTAGACGCCGGGCTTGGACAGCTTCACGTTCAAGCGCAGCGCCATCGCGGCCATCGGCCAGCCGCTGTTGGGTGACGGCGTGCGGCGCGCTTCGCGCAGCAGCGTCGGCACCGCCGGCGGCATCAGCACCAGCGCGGTCAGTCGCGCCGGCAGCCATGACAGCAGGTCGTCTGCCCGCGCCGCCCATTTGCCGCACCACTCGCGTTCGTCCCGGTAGCCCCACATGGCATCCGCGGTGTTCGCGAAGCGGTAGAGGGCCGCGCCGGGCAGGCCCAGGATGGCGAACCAGAACAGGGGGGCGATGACGGAGTCGTTGAGGTTCTCGGCCAGCGTCTCGATGGCGGCTTCGCGGACTTCGGTGTCCGTCAGCGCCGAGGTGTCGCGGCTGACGAGGCGGGACAGGCGTTGGCGGCCGGCGGGCAGGGATTCTTCGAGCGCGGTTTCGACGGCCATGGCTTCGTCGGCGAGCATGCGCCAGGCGAGCAGGGGCTTGAGGAGCAGGCCGATCAGCAGGGCGGTGGCGAGCAGCCGCCAGGGTGGCGAGTGCCAGGGCTGTAGGGCGAGCAACAGCCAGCCTTCCAGCCAGAGAGCGATGAATGCGGTGGCCGCGGCACCGGTCAGCCAGGCGAGGGCGCCGGCGGTGAAGGCAACGGGTGGGGGCAGCCGCGTCAGTTGGAAGAGGCCGAGGTAGCGGCCCATGCCGACGACAGGGTGCGCCCAGGTGGGCGGTTCGCCGAATGCGCGGTCGATGAGCAGTGCTAGGAGCATGGCTAGCGGCAGTAGCGAGGGCATGAGCATCTTGGCTACTCCTGCTTAGCGGCCAGAGTGGTGCCGGGAGTTGGCGCAAAGCCGCAGCGACGGAGGGCGCTCACACCGCCAGCGATCAATCCTCGATGCCCCGTTGCGCCGGCACCCCGGCCTTGTAGTGGTGCTTCACCAGCGTCATCTCCGTCACCGTGTCCGCCAGCTCGATCAGCTCGGCCGGCGCGCCGCGCCCCGTCAGCACCACGTGCACGTGCGGCGGCCGCTCGCGCAGGCAGGCCAGCACGCCGTCCAGCGGCAGCCAGCCGTAGCGCAGCGGGTACATGATCTCGTCCAGCACCACCAGGAAGTGCTCACCCGCGCGGATGCTGGCCTCGGCCCGCGCCCAGCCCTCACGCGCCAACTGAGCGGAGTGATCGAGGTCCTTGCTCTTCCACGAGAAGCCGTCGCCCAGCCCGACGATGGGCACGCCGAGCTGCTCGAAGACGCGGTGCTCGCCGAAGCGGGCGCTGGGCACCTTCATGAACTGGTAGATCAGCACCGGCTTGCCGCGCCCATGCGCGCGCAGCGCGAGCCCGAAGGCCGCCGTGCTCTTGCCCTTGCCGTCGCCGGTGTGCACCAGCACGAGGCCGCGGCGTTCGGCGGGCTGCTCCAGGCGCTTGTGGTCCAGCGGCGGGGTTTCGATTTCCATGTTTTCAGCCCTTGAAGAAGGCGGCGACCGCCTCGGGGTTGGACGGGAAGTAGTGGTGCACGTAGCTCGCGCGCAGCGAGCCGTGCTGGTAGAGCATCTCGGCCGTCTTGCCGCCGTTGGGGTTGCTGGCCTGGGCGATCGGTGCGAGCGGCGTGTCCAGCGTCGAGTAGTGATAGCTGTGGCCGCGCAGCGGGCCCTCGGGCCAGGCGATGGCCTGCAGGCCCAGCGCCGCGAGGCGGTGCTGCACATGCGCGCGGCCGGGCATCACGCCGGCCATGCGGTGCGCCTCGCCCGCCGCGTCGGTCAGCTCGTCGAGCAGCGCCAGCATGCCGCCGCATTCGGCCAGCAGGGGCTTGCCTTGCGCCAGGTGGGCGGCCATGGCGGTGGCCAGCGTGGGGTGGGCGCCCAGCGCGTCGGCATGCAGCTCGGGGTAGCCGCCGGGCAGCCACAGCGCGTCGCAGGCGGGCAGGGCCTCGTGGCGCAGCGGCGAGAAGAAGGCCAGCTCGACGCCCAGGGCGCGCAGCAGGTCCAGGTTGGCCGCGTAGATGAAGCCGAACGCCGCGTCGCGCGCGATGGCGATGCGGCGGCCTTGCAGCAGCGGTTTCGGCGGCGCGTCGGCCTCGGCCGCGAAGTCCATGGGCTTGAAGGCCAGGCCCGGCCGCAGGCCGGCCTCCCAGGCGTCGGCCCAGGCGTCGAGCTGCGCATCCAACCCCGGCTGCTCCAGCGCCTGCACCAGGCCCAGATGGCGCTCGGGCAGGATCAGCCGGGGCTCGCGCGGCAGCGCGGCGATCAGCGGCAGGTCGTCCGGCAGGCCTTCGCCGAGCATGCGCCCGTGGGCTGCGCTGCCGATGCGGTTGGCGATGACGCCGCAGTGGTGCAGCTCGGGGCGAAAGCGCTGCAAGCCGGTGGCCAGCGCGGCAAACGTCTGTGCCATGGCCGAGGCGTCGATGACGCAGACGACCGGCAGGCCGAAGGCGGCGGCCAGGTCGGCGCTGCTCGGGTTGCCGTCGAACAGGCCCATGACGCCCTCGACGAGGATGAGATCGGCCTCGGCCGCCGCCTGCGCGAGCAGCGACTGGCAATGCGCGAAGCCGCCCATGAAGAGGTCGAGCTGGTAGACCGGCGCGGCGCTGGCGCGCTCCAGGATGCTGGGGTCGAGGAAGTCCGGCCCGGTCTTGAAGACGCGCACGCGCCGGCCGCGGCGCGCATGGCTGCGTGCGATGGCGGCGGTGATGCTGGTCTTGCCCGAGCCGGAGGACGGGGCGCTGATGAAAAGGGCGGGGCAACGACTCATAAAGGCAGGGCGACCCAGCGCCCTTCGATCTGTGCGATGTGCAGGCTGGGGCCGAAGACGCGCTTGAGCGCCTCGTGCGTGGCGGCGTCCGCGGGCGAGCCGGCGTGCACGATGCGGCCGTCGGCCATCAGCACGAGGTGGTCGGCCTGCAGCGCCAGGTGCAGCTCGTGCAGCACGCTGACGACGCTGCGGCCGGCGGCCACGCGGGCCCGCACCAGGGCCATCCATTCGGCCTGGTGGGGCGGGTCCAGGTGGGCAAGGGGCTCATCCATCAGAGTCAGCGGTGCCTCCACCGCTAGGGCCCGCGCCAGCAGCACGCGCTGGCGCTCGCCGCCCGACAGCGACCCGAGCCGCCGCTCGCGCCAGGCCCAGCTCTGCGTGGCCTGCATGGCGGCCTGCACGGCGGCATGGTCGGCCGCGGTGGGCGCGGCCAGCCAGGGCCGGTGCGGCAGGCGGCCCAGCTGCACGACGTCCTGCGCCGTCAGGTCGTCGGCGCCGGTTTCCTGCTGGCCCATCCACGCGAGGTGGCGGGCGCGTTCGCGGCTGGGCCAGTCGGCCAGCGGCCTGCCGGCCAACTGCACGCTACCGTCGCAGCGCTGCAGACCGGCGATGGCACGCAGCAGCGTCGATTTGCCGGCGCCGTTGGGGCCGACGATGGCCGTCCAGCGGGCCTGCGGGATGTCGAGGTCGATGCCGTGGATCAGGTCACGGCCATCGATGCGCACGCGGTCGATGCGGGCATGCAAGGCACTCATCGCTTGGGGGCTCCTCGGCGATGCATCAGCACCAGCAGATACACGCCGCCCAGCAGCGCCGTGACCAGCCCCACCGGCAGTTCCTGCGGCCGGATGAGGCCGCGCGCCAGCACGTCCGCCGCCAGCAGCAGCGCGCCGCCCGCAGCGGCCGACAGCAGGATCAGCCGGCCGTGCAGCATCGGGCACAGCACGCGCACGAGGTGCGGCGCCACCAGCCCGACGAAGGCCACGATGCCGGTCTGCGCGACGGCGGCGCCGGTGGCCAGCGCGAAGGCGAAGATCAGCAGCAGCCGCACCAGCCCCATGCGCACGCCCAGCGATGCGGCGGTCGCTTCGCCCAGCGTCAATGCGTCCAGTGCCGGGCTGGCGACCAGGCCGATGAGGAGGGCCGCCGCGCCGCTGGCGGCCATCACGGCGACGCTGCTCCAGCCCAGCAGCCCGGTGTTGCCCAGCAGGAAGGCCTGCATCGCGCGCAGGATGTCTGGCGCCCACAGCGTGGCCAGGCCGGTCAGCGCGTTCAGCACCACGCCGACGACGACGCCCGCCAGCAGCAGCCGCAGCGTCTGCTCCACGCCGCGCGCGAGCACCAGCGTCAGGCCCACGCCCACCAGCGTGCCGACGAAGGCGATGCCGGTCAGGCCGACGTGGGCGAGCAGCGACGAGGTCTGCGGCGAGACGCCGGTCAGAGCCAGTGCGACGGCGACGGCCAGGCCGGCGCCCGAGGCGCTGCCCAGCAGGTAGGGGTCGGCCAGCGGGTTGCGGAACAGCCCCTGCGCCATCGCGCCGGCCATGCCCAGCAGCGCGCCGGCGCACCACGCGCCGAGCGACCGCGGCAGGCGGATCTCCCACAGGATGACGGCCATGCCGTCGTCCTGCAGGTCCGCCCAGCCGGTGCTGCCGATGAGCACGCCGGCCAGCACGCCAAGCCCGCCGATGACGAGCAGCAGCGTGAGCAGCAGACCGGGACGGACGTTCATCACGGCGCGGTCTTCTCGCGCAGGCACTTGGCCATGATCTGCGCGGCCTCGGCCATCCGCGGACCGGGGCGCGACAGGATGTCGCCGTCCTCGGCCTTGAACACGCAGACGCGGCCGCGCTGGATGGCTTCGATGCGGTCCCAGCCGGGGCGTGCGCCGAGGCCCTCGGAGCCGCGCTGGCCGATCATGATCAGCGCCGGGTTGGCCTTCACGACGAACTCCGCGTTGATCTTGGGGAAGGGGCCCAGCTCGGGCGGGATGATGTTGCCGGCACCCAGCCTGGTGAGCGTCTCGCCCATGAAGGACACGGTGCCCGCGGCGTACAGGCCGCTCGCGACCTCGTAGTACACGCGCACGCCGCGCGCATGCGGCGGCACGCTGCCGGCCGCGGCGGCCACGCCGGCCTCGATGCGGCGCCAGACGCGCTGCGCATCCGCCACGCCCAGCACCTGGCCGATGGTGCCCAGCACCCGCTGCACGTCCTTGTAGGAGCGCGGCTCCAGCGCGATGACCTTCATGCCCAGCGCGCGCAGCCGCTCGGCCACCCGCGATGACACGGCCACCAGCACCACGTCGGGCTTCAGCGCCGCGATCAGCTCGACGTTGGTGTCGTCCATGCCGCCGAGCTTGGGCAGCGCGTTCACCTGCGCGGGGAAGTTGGAGTAGCGGTCCACGCCGACGAGGCGGCCGCAGGCGCCCAGCTCGCAGACGGTCTCGGTCAGCGACGGCAGCAGGCTGACGACGCGCTGCGGCGGTGCCGGCACCTGGGTGACGTGGCCCAGGTCGTCCTTGATCTCGACCGCGCCGGCGGGCAGCGCGAGGGCCAGCAGCAACAGGGCAAACAGGCGTTCAAGCATCGCAAGCGTCCTCGACGGGGCGGGTCCAGGCCTGGCCCGCGACCATCAGTGTGAGCTGCCCGCACAGGCGCGCGACGTCCTGGTTGAGCCGGCCCAGTTCATCGACGAAGCCGCGCACCTCGCGGCCCAGGGGCGACACGCCCCAGCCGACCTCGTTGGAAACGAAGACGACCGGCGAGGCCAGGCGCGGCAGCAGGCCCAGCAGCGCGGCGCGCTCGGTGGCCCAGCCGGCAGCGTCGGGTGCGGTGCCCATGGGCATCAACCAGTTCGTCAGCCACAGCGTCAGGCAGTCCACGACGACGAGCGTGCCTGCGTCATCCGCCTGCTGCAAGGCCGCGCACAGCGCCAGGGGCGCCTCGACCGTCTCGAAGCCCACCGGCCGGGCGGCGCGGTGGTGGGCGATGCGCGCCCGCATCTCGTCGTCGGCGGCCAGCGCGGTGGCGATGACCGCGACGCGGCCGCCGCCGGCCTGCCAGCGCAGGGCCAGGGCTTCAGCGCGGCGCGACTTGCCGCTGCGCTGGCCGCCGACGATGAGGTCGTGTGCGCTCATCGCGGTCCCTACAGCTGCGGCGTCCAGCGCAGCGAGACCAGCGCCGTCATCGGCGCGGAGGCATAGCCGTAGGCCGTGTGGTACTCGCGGTTGAACACGTTGTCGACATTGAACTGCAGCTTCACTTCGCGGCTGACCGCGACCTGTGCGTTCAGGTTCAGCAGCGCGTAGCCGCCGAGCTTGCGTGTGTTGGTCGCGTTGTCGAACCGAGCGCCCGAGGCCTGCACGGCCGCACCGAGCGTCCAGTTGGCCAGCGCCCAGTCGGCGTTGATCGTGCCCAGGCGCTTGGCACGGCGCGCCAGCAGCTTGCCGTCAGCCTCGTTGGTGGGCTTTTGCAAGTCCAGCGTGCCGCGCAGGTTGACGCTCGCGATGTGGGTGGCAGCGGCCAGGCTGAGGCCCTGCAGTCGCGCCTTGGCCACGTTGCGGTAGCAACCGAAGCTGTCCGGGCGGCAGGCGCCGGCCTCGCCAAAGTTGATGAGGTTGCTGATGCGGTTGCGGTAGGCCGTGGCGCTGAACTCGTGATCACCACTCGCCCACTTCAGCCCAGCCTCGACGTTGCGACCGCGCTCGGCGTCCAGCGGCTTCGTGCCGGGCAGGCTCAGGGGCCCGTAGGGCGAGGCCTGCTGATAGATGGTGGGTGCACGGAACGCGTTGCCGACCGACCCCACCACTCGCAGGCCCGGAGCGACCTCGAAGCCCGCCAGCAGCGTGCCGGTGTCCACGTCGCCGAACTGGCTGTCGCGGTCGTGGCGTGCGTGGGCCTGCATGTCGAAGCGGCCCAGCGACAGCAGGTAGCCCAGGCCTGCGCTGTCTCGCTCACGTGTGCGGAAGGCGGTGACGTCACTGTTGTCCAGCTTGTCCTCGATGCGCTCCGCCGTGAAGTTCAGCTGATGGCCGGTGGTGATCTTGTAGAAGCCGGTCAGCGCGACGTTGCGGACGCGCGTCTCGGTCAGGTAGGGCGAGGGCGTGGTCTCGTAGCGGTCGCGCGATTCGCCGAAGCTCAGCTGCGTCTGCAGGTCGGGCGTCCACTGTGCCGTCCAGGCCAGGCGTGCGGCGTCGGCGTCCTGCTTGCTGATGTCGTCAATCAGTGGCCGCGACCTGCTGCCGTCGTACTGGCCATGGGTGTGGCTGCGCATGACCAGCGCCTCGGCGCGCTGCGTGGCGCTGAACTGTGCGCCCACCCGCAGCATGGCCTGGCGCTTGCGGTGGCCGTCGCGGTCGGGGATGTAGCTGAAGGTCGACTCGGGCGTCGTTGCGTTGAAACCGTCGGTGCCCTCGAAGGCGCCGGTCAGCGCGTAGTCGAAGATGCCCACGGTGCCGAAGAGGCCGGCGTCGGCCTTGTAGGTGCCCAGGTTGCCTGCCGACACACCCAGGTCGGCGCTGGTGCGGCCGCTGCCCTTGCGCGTGAAGATCTGCACCACGCCGCCCACGGCATCGGAGCCGTAAATGGCGCTGGCCGGGCCTTTCAGCACCTCGACGCGCTCGATCTGCGACAGCGGCAGCCCCTGCCAGCTGGCACCGCCAGTGGCTTGGGAGTCGACCTTGACGCCGTCGATCAGCACCAGCGTGTGACGGGTATCGGCGCCGCGCAGGAACAACGACGTCGTCCCGGCCGCGCCGCCGTTGCGCACCATCTCCGCGCAGCCGTTGTTGCGCAGCAGGTCCGCGAGGCTCGCGGCGGCCTGGCGTTCGATGTCGGCACGGGTGATGACGGTCAGGTCGGCCAGCACTTCGGACAGTTTCTGAGGCGAGCGCGTGGCCGTGGTGACGACGGTGTCGAGCTTGTTCTGGGCGTGGGCGGACATGGCCAGGGCCAGCGTGGACAAGGCGAGCAGCGACCGATGGGTCGCGGGGAAAGCTTGGGGCATGAGAGCAGACGAACGATCACCCAGCCGTGCTGACCCCCGCAGCAAGGCTGAAAAACGGCCGCTGGCGCGTGCGCGCAGCGGCCCCGTCGTTGGCCGGTATCCGGGCTGGTGGACTGATGGTGTTCGACGCCTTCCCAGCGCCTGCGCGCCAGTGGCTTCTCGGTCGAACATCGAGGCGGGGCCTCGTCCACTTACCGTTGCGGGGACAGCTCAGGTTAGGTTCGCTGCGGTGCGGCTCCCCCTCCTGATTCCCGTTGAACTGCAGCCGCCATGAAGGCGGGCGCGAGCACCAACGGCGCTGATTCTATCGGCCGGCGCTGCTGCCGGTGCCGGAAGGCCGCTTGGGCTTGGCCGTCTTGGGCGGCTTCAGGTAGGTGACCTGCGGGCTGCTGGCCGCCTGGGCGGGTGCCGCCGCCTGCAGGCCGATGTGCGAAGCCTTCTGGCGGCGGGCCTCGGCCTCGCTGGCGCGGCGGGCGGCGGCGAGTGCGGCCGCCTGCTTGGCGTCGGCCAGGTGGCGGTCGCGCGCGGCGCGGCTGTCGGCGGTGCTGGGTTGGTCGAAGTCCACGCTGGCCGGTTGCGCGCCGCCGGGACAGGGCGAGTCGCGCAGGTCGCGGCCGTCGGGGCCGCAGCGGTAGACCTGGGCGCGGTGCACCTGGGTTTGTGCGAAAGCGGGCAAGGCCGCGGCCAGGGCGAGGGTCAGCAGCAGGGGCTTCATGACGCCGGAGTGTCTACCGGCGGCTGCGGTTTGGGGGGCTTGGGGCGCGGCGGCTTGGCGTGAATCTTGGCCAGCGCCTTGTCCATGTCGCCGCGCAGCATCAGCTCAACGGCGGCGTAACTTTTCTCGATGCAGTCCTCCACCGCCTGGCGCTCGGCAAGCGGCGGCTTGCGCAGCACGTAGCCGGCCACCTCGTCCTTGTGGCCGGGGTGGCCTATGCCCAGTCGCAGCCGCCAGAAGTCGCCGCTGCCGAGCTGGGCGCGCATGTCCCGCAGGCCGTTGTGGCCGCCGTCGCCGCCGCCTTTCTTGAACTTCATCTCGCCGGGCGGCAGGTCCAGTTCGTCGTGGATGGCGAGGATCTCGTCCGGCGCGATCTTGAAGAAGCGCGCCAGCGCCGCGACCGACTTGCCGGAGAGGTTCATGTAGGTCATGGGCTGCAGCAGCCAGATCGGACCGGCGGCACCGGGCGCGTGGTTCACGCGGGCCACCAGGCCGTGATAGGCCTTGTCGGGTGCCAGGCTCACCTTGAGGCCGCGGGCCAGGCCGTCTATCCACCAGAAGCCGGCGTTGTGGCGGGTGTCTTCGTATTCGGCGCCCGGGTTGCCCAGGCCCACCATCAGCTTGATCATGCCCGGCATCCTAGCTTTGGCGTCCAGAAACGCTCTAGCTACATTCGGTCGGGAAACTCGCCGGCAATCAGGAGTGGACCGAATGCAGAACAAGCATGCCAAACGCAGCAGGTCGGCCGGTGCAGCCCGGGCATGGGTGTTGATCGCCGTCGCCATCGCCGCCCTCGCGCTGGCGGGCTGGTGGTGGAAGGGCCGCGAGGCCAGCGGCGCGGACGGACCTGCGAGCGCGGCATCGGCAGCCTCGGGCGCCGGCCGCGGTGGCAGCAGCAGTGGTGGGCGCTTCGGCCGCACGGGGCCGCAGCCGGTCTCGGTGGCCAGCGTGCAGCGGCGCGACCTGGCCGTCGCCATCGACGCCATCGGCAGCATCGCCGCGGCCAACACCGCCGTCGTGCGGGCCAAGGTCAGCGGCGAGTTGAAGGCCCTCTATTTCAAGGAAGGCCAGCCGGTGAAGGCGGGGCAGCTGCTGGCGCTCATCGACCCGCGGCCTTTCGAGATCGCGCGCGACCAGGCCCAGGCGGCGCTGGCACGCGACCAGGCGCAGCTGGAGAACGCGCGCGCCGACCTGGCCCGCTACCGCGACCTCGTCGCGAAAGAGGCGGCGCCGCGCCAGCAGCTCGACACCCAGCAGGCGCTGGTGCGGCAGCTGGAGGCGACGCTGCTGTCCGACCAGGCGGCGCTGGATAACGCCAGGCTGCAGCTGTCGTACACGCGCGTCACCGCGCCCATCGCCGGCCAGGCGGGCCTGAAACAGGCCGACCTCGGCAACACCGTGACGCCGAGCGACGCCAACGGCCTGCTCAGCATCGCGCAGACCCAGCCGGCGGCCGTCGTCTTCGCCGTGCCGGACGCGCGCCTGCCGCGCATCCGTCAGCAGCTGGCCGCGCAGCAGCCGCTGGCCGTGCAGGCCTGGGACCGCGAGCACCGCAACAAGCTGGCCGAGGGCCGCGTGGACAGCACCGACAACGCCATCGACGCGACCACCGGCACGATCAAGGTCAAGGCCTTGTTCGACAACAAGGACGGCAACCTCTTCTCCAACCAGTTCGTCAACGTGCGCCTGCAGCTGGACACGCTGAAGGACGTGCTGGTCGTGCCCACCGCGGCGGTGCAGCGCGGCGCGCCGGGCACCTTCGTCTACCTGGTGGCCGACGGCACCGTCGCGCTGCGCAAGGTGCAGCTGCTGGCGACCGACGGCGAGGCGACGGCGGTGCAGGGCGAGCTGAAGCCGGGCGACCAGGTCGTCATCGACGGTGCCGACCGGCTGCGCGACGGCGGCAAGGCCGAGGTCATCCAGGCTCCGGCCGCGGGCGCCTCGGCGGCCAGCGGGCGCGAGCGCGGCCGCAACCGGCAGCACGGCGCGTCGGCGCCGGCAGGCGCATCGGCAGCGTCGCGCTGAGGCCGGCGGCATGAACCCGTCCCGCCTCTTCATCGCGCGCCCGGTCGCGACCTCGCTGCTGATGCTGGCCATCGTGCTGGCCGGCGCGCTGGCCTACCGGCTGCTGCCGGTGTCGGCGCTGCCCGAGGTCGACTACCCGACCATCCAGGTCACGACGCTCTACCCCGGCGCCAGCCCGGACGTGATGACGTCCTCGGTCACCGCGCCGCTGGAGCGCCAGTTCGGCCAGATGCCCGGGCTGGCGCAGATGTCGTCCACCAGCTCGGGCGGTGCCTCGGTCATCACGCTGCGCTTCGAGCTGAGCCTGGCGCTGGACGTGGCCGAGCAGGAGGTGCAGGCGGCCATCAACGCCGGCAGCAACCTGCTGCCCACCGACCTGCCGATGCCGCCGGTCTACAGCAAGGTCAACCCGGCCGATGCGCCGGTGCTGACCATCGCGGTGTCGTCCACCACGCTGCCCGTCCCGCGGGTGCACGACCTGGTGGAAAGCCGCCTGGCGCAGAAGATCTCGCAGGTGCCGGGCGTGGGCCTGGTGGGCATCGCGGGCGGGCGCCGGCCGGCCGTGCGCATCCAGGCCAACCCGGGTTCGCTGGCGACGCTCGGCCTGTCCATCGACGACGTGCGCACCGCCATCGCGGCGGCCAACGTGAACCAGTCCAAGGGCAGCTTCGACGGCCCGCTGCGCGCTTCGACGCTGGACGCGAACGACCAGCTGCGCAGCGCGGCCGAGTACGCCAACCTCGTCATCGCCTACAAGAACGGCAACCCGGTGCGGCTCAAGGACGTGGCCGAGCTCGTCGACGATGCCGAGAACCTGCGCCTGGCGGCCTGGGCCGGCCAGGCGGGCAAGTCCTCCGTGTCGGCGGTCATCCTGAACGTGCAGCGCCAGCCGGGCGCCAACGTCATCGAGACGGTGGACCGCGTGCGCGCCGTGCTGCCGCAGCTGCAGGCCAGCCTGCCGGCATCGCTGGACGTGCAGATCCTGTCCGACCGCACGACCACCATCCGCGCGTCGGTGACCGACGTGCAGCACGAGCTGCTGTTCGCCGTCGTGCTGGTCATCGGCGTCATCTTCGTCTTCCTGCGCAGCCTGCCGGCGACCATCATCCCGGCGGTCGCGGTGCCGGTGTCGCTGGTGGGCACCTTCGGCGTCATGTACATGGCGGGGTTCTCGATCAACAACCTGACGTTGATGGCTTTGGTGATCTCGACCGGCTTTGTCGTCGACGACGCCATCGTGATGATCGAAAACATTGCCCGTCACCTCGAAGAGGGGAGGGGCAATGTTTCGGCGCAGGCTCATGTCGGCGAAGCCGACGTGAAGGGCGCGACAGCGCCCGGCCGCAGCCCAAACATCGCGCGGCATATGGAAGAAGGGGGCGAGGGCGTCAGCGCGTATGAAGCCGCGCAGACGGGCTCCAAGCAGATCGGCTTCACCATCATCTCGCTGACGGTCTCGCTGATCGCCGTGCTGATCCCGCTGCTGTTCATGGGCGACGTCGTCGGCCGCCTGTTCCACGAGTTCGCGATCACGCTGGCCGTGTCCATCCTGATCTCGGCCTTCGTGTCGCTGACGCTGACGCCGATGATGTGCGCGCGGCTGCTCAAGCACGAGCACGAGGATAACCACGGTCGGCTGTGGCGCGCCGTGGGCAAGGCCTTCGACGACATCATTGCCGCGTACGGCCGCATGCTGAACTGGGTGCTGGACCGCTCGGCCGCGACGCTCGTCGTCTTCCTGGCCACGCTGGGGCTGACGGCGGTGCTCTACCTGCTGGTGCCCAAGGGCTTCTTCCCGGTGCAGGACACGGGCCAGATCCAGGGCATCACCGAGGCGTCGCAGGCCACGTCGTTCGCCGCCATGGCCGAGCACCAGCAGCGCCTGGCCGAGCGCGTGCTGAAGGACCCGGCGGTGGAGAGCGTGTCGTCCTTCATCGGCGTGGACGGCGGCAACACGACGCTGAACCAGGGCCGGCTGCAGATCGCCCTCAAGCCCAAGGCCACGCGCGGAGCCAGCGCGGCCGAGGTGGCCCGCCGCCTGACCGACGCCGCGGCCGAGGAGCCCGGCATCGCGCTGTACCTGCAGCCGGTGCAGGACCTGACCATCGAGGACCGCATCGCCAAGACGCAGTACCAGTTCACGCTGTCCTCGCCCGACGCCGCCGAGCTGAGCCGCTCGACCACCGCGGTGCTGGAGCGGCTGCGCGGCCTGCACCAGATCGCCGACGTCGCCAGCGACCAGCAGGAGCAGGGCCTGCAGGCCTTCGTCGACATCGACCGCGACGCGGCCGGGCGGCTGGGCGTCAGCGTCGCGGCCATCGACAGCGCGCTGTACAGCGCCTTCGGCCAGCGGCTGATCTCCACCATCTTCACGCAGAGCAACCAGTACCGCGTCGTGCTGGAGGTGGCACCCAGCTTCCGCGAGGGCCTGGACGGCTTGCGGCGCCTGTACGTGCCCGGCGCGAACGGCGTGCAGGTGCCGCTGAGCTCGGTCGCGCGCTTCAGCGAGCGGCTCGCGCCGCTGGCCGTCAACCACGTGGCGCAGTTCCCGTCGTCCACCGTGTCGTTCAACCTCGCGCCGGGCGCGTCGCTGGGCGAGGCGGTCAAGGCCATCCGCGCCGAGGTCGATGCGCTGCAGCTGCCGCTGAGCGTGGAGACCCGCTTCGAGGGCGCGGCGCTGGCCTTCCAGGCATCGCTGACGAGCACGCTGCTGCTCATCCTCGCGGCCATCGTGACGATGTACATCGTGCTGGGCGTGCTCTACGAGAGCACCATCCACCCGCTGACCATCCTGTCCACGCTGCCCTCGGCCGGCCTGGGTGCGCTGCTGGCGCTGCTGGCGTTCCGGCTGGATCTGGACATCATCGCCATCATCGGCATCGTGCTCTTGATCGGCATCGTCAAGAAGAACGCGATCATGATGATCGACTTCGCGCTGGAGGCCGAGCGCGACATGGGCATGACGCCGCGCGACGCCATCCACCAGGCCTGCCTGCTGCGCTTCCGCCCCATCCTGATGACGACGATGGCCGCGCTGCTGGGCGCCTTGCCGCTGATGCTGGGCACCGGCGTGGGGAGCGAGCTGCGCCACCCGCTGGGCGTGGTCATGGTGGGCGGCCTCATCGTCAGCCAGCTGCTCACGCTGTTCACGACGCCGGTCATCTACCTCGGCTTCGCGGGGCTCGCTGCAAGGCTGCGCAAGCATCGCCATCGCGCTGCGGAGGCACGGGCGTGAACCTGTCGCGCGTCTTCATCGAGCGCCCCATCGGCACGGCGCTGATCACCTGCGGCATCGCGCTGGCCGGCGCCATCGCCTACCTGCTGCTGCCCATCGCGCCGCTGCCGCAGGTCGAGTTCCCGACCATCTCGGTCAGCGCGTCGCTGCCCGGCGCCAGCCCCGACACGATGGCCGCGACGGTCGCCACGCCGCTGGAGCGCACGCTGGGCAGCATCGCCGGCGTCACCGAGATCACCTCCTCGTCGTCGCTGGGCAGCAGCCGCGTCACGCTGCAGTTCGACCTCAGCCGCGACATCGACAGCGCGGCGCGCGACGTGCAGGCCGGCATCAACGCGTCGCGCTCGCTGCTGCCCAGCGGCATGCCGAGCAACCCGACCTATCGCAAGGTCAACCCGGCCGACGCGCCCATCATGATCGTGGCGCTGACGTCCGACACGCTGACGCGCGGCCAGATGTACGACGCCGCGTCCACCGTGCTGGCGCAGCGGCTGTCGCAGGTCGACGGCGTGGGCCAGGTGACGGTGGGCGGCGGCGCGCTGCCGGCGGTGCGCATCGAGCTGGACCCGAACAAGCTGTCGGCAACGGGCATCTCGCTGGAGCAGGTGAGGGCGGCCGTCGTCGGCACCAATGCCAACCGGCCCAAGGGCATGCTGGAGGACGACCAGCGCTACTGGCAGATCGCCGCCAACGACCAGGCCCGCCTGGCCAGCGAGTACGCGCCGCTGGTGCTGAGCTACAAGAGCGGCGCGGCGGTCCACCTGCGCGACGTGGCGCAGATCGACGACAGCGTGCAGGACCTGCGCAACGACGGCCTGGCCAACGGTCGCTCGGCCGTGCTGCTGATCCTGAACAAGGCGCCCGGCGCCAACATCATCGAGACCGTCGACACCGTGCGCGCGCTGCTGCCGCAGTTGCGCGCGTCCATCTCGCCGGCCATCAACGTCGACGTCGTCATGGACCGCACGTCCACCATCCGCGGCAGCATCAAGGAGGTACAGCGCACGCTGGCCATCTCGTTCGGGCTGGTCATCGTCGTCGTCTTCATCTTCCTGCGGCGCTTCCGCGCGGCGCTGCTGCCGGCCGTCGCGGTGCCGGTGTCGCTGGCGGGCACCTGCGGCGTCATGTACCTGCTGGGCTACAGCATCGACAACCTGTCGCTGATGGCGATGACGGTGGCGACCGGCTTCGTCGTCGACGACGCGATCGTCGTGCTGGAGAACATCTCGCGCCACATCGAGCGCGGCGTGCCGCCGCGCGAGGCGGCGCTCAAGGGCGCGAAGGAGATCGGCTTCACCGTCGTCTCCATCTCGTTGAGCCTGATCGCCGTCTTCATCCCCATCCTGGCGATGGGCGGCATCGTGGGGCGGCTGTTCCGCGAGTTCGCGGTCGTGCTGTCGGTGGCCATCCTCGTGTCCATGCTCGTGTCGCTGACGACCACGCCCATGATGGCCGCGACGCTGCTCAAGCCCCAGGCGGAGGCGAAGCAGCCCGGCCGTTTCGGCCGCAAGCTGGCCCGCCTGCAGCGTGCGCTGATGCGCGGCTACCGGCGCTCGCTGCGCTGGACGCTGCGCCACCAGCCCGTCGCGCTGCTGGTGCTGGCCGGTGTCGTCGCGCTGAACGTGCACCTGTACCTCACCATCCCCAAGGGCTTCTTCCCGCAGCAGGACACCGGCCTGATGACCGGCGGCGTGCAGGCCGACCAGGCCAGCAGCTTCCAGTCCATGCAGCTCAAGCTGCGCACCTTCCACGACATCGTGCGCGCCGACCCGGCCGTGGCCAACGTGACCGGCTTCACCGGCGGCGGCCAGCGCAACAGCGCCAACATGTTCATCAGCCTGAAGCCGCAGAGCGAGCGGCAGGAGAGCATCGACGCCGTCATCGCCCGGCTGCGCGGCAAGCTGGCCAAGGTGCCGGGTGCCAACATGTTCATGGCGCCGGTGCAGGACATCCGCATCGGCGGCCGCCAGTCCAGCGCGTCGTTGCAGTACACGCTGCAGTCCGACAGCCTGGCCGACCTGCGCACCTGGGAGCCGCGCATCCGCCGCGCGCTGACCGAGGTGCCCGAGATCACCGACGTCAACACCGACCAGCAGGACAAGGGCACGCAGACCTCGCTCGTCGTCGACCGCGATGCGCTGGCGCGGTTGGGGCTGACGATGAGCGCCTTCGACAGCACGCTGAACAACGCCTTCGGCCAGCGCCAGGTCGGCGTCATCTACAACCCGCTGAACCAATACCGCGTCGTCATGGAACTCGCGCCCGTCTGGCTGCAGAGCCCGCAGACGCTGGACCGCCTGATGCTGACCGGCAGCGGCGGCCAGCAGGTGCCGCTGTCGGCGGTCGCGCGCGTCGAGACGACCAGCACGCCGCTGGCCGTCAACCACCAGAGCGGCACACCGGCCAGCACCATCAGCTTCAACCTCGCCGAGGGGGTGTCGCTGTCCGCCGCGGTCGACGCGATCAACGACGCCGTCGCCCGCAGCGGCGCGCCGGTGTCGGTGCGCGGCAGCTTCCAGGGCACGGCGCAGGCCTTCCAGGCGTCGCTGAAGTCGCAGCCGCTGCTCATCCTCGCGGCCGTCATCACCATCTACCTGGTGCTGGGCATGCTCTACGAGAGCCTCATCCACCCCATCACCATCCTGTCGACGCTGCCCTCGGCCGGCGTCGGCGCGCTGCTGGCGCTGATGCTGTTCAAGACCGACTTCACCATCATTGCGCTGATCGGCGTGATCCTGTTGATCGGCATCGTCAAGAAGAACGCCATCATGATGCTGGACTTCGCCATCTCGGCCCAGCACGGCGCGGCCGAGCGCGGCGCGCGGCTGTCCTCCGGCGCGGCCATCTACCGCGCGGCGCTGCTGCGGCTGCGGCCCATCCTGATGACGACGGTGGCGGCCGTCTTCGGCGCCGTGCCGCTGGCGCTGGGCCACGGCGAAGGCGCCGAGCTGCGCGTGCCGCTGGGCATCTCCATCGTCGGCGGCCTGCTGCTGAGCCAGCTGCTCACCCTCTACACCACGCCCGTCGTGTTCTGCTGCATGGACCGGCTCAGCCGAAAGCGCCGCATGCCCCCACGCACCGCCGCCTCCACCGCACCGGCCACGGCCTGAAGCCCATGTCCAAGAACGCACTCGCCCCGCTGCTGCTGGCCTTGCTGCTGGCCGGCTGCGCCGTCACGGCGCCCAACCCGCCGGCCGAGCCGGCGCCGCCCGCGGCCTTCAAGGGCTCGGCCGACTGGCAGCGCATCGCCCCCGACGTCGTCGTGCCCGAAGCCTGGTGGACGCTGTTCAAGGACCCGGTGCTCGACGGCCTGCAGGCCGATCTCGTCGTCGGCAACCAGAACCTCGCGGCCGCGCTCGCGCAGGTCGCGTCGGCCCGCGCGGTGCTGAAGGCCAGCAGCTCGGCCCTCTGGCCCACGCTGTCGCTGGGCGGCGGCACGACGCGCTCCGCCTCGGTGGCGGACGACGGCGGCCAGCGCCGCGTGGCCACGTCCAACTCGCTGACCGCCAACGCGGCCTGGGAACTCGACCTCTGGGGGCGGCTGTCCACGGGCATCAAGGCGGCAGGTGCCAGCTACCAGGCCAGCCAGGCCGACTTGGCCGCGCTGCGCCTGTCCGCCCAGGCGACGCTGACGCAGAGCTACTTCGCGTTGCGCACCGCCGAGGCCCAGCAGGCGCTGCTGCAGCGCACGGTCACCGCCAACGAGCGCGCGCTGGAGCTGACCCAGGCCCGCTACGCCAGCGGCGTTGCCGCGCAGACCGACGTGCTGCAGGCGCGCACGCAGCTGCGCAGCGTGCAGTCCCAGCTCGCGGACATGCGCGCCCAGCGCGCGCAGCTGGAGCACGCCATCGCGGCGCAGCTCGGCAAGCTGCCGGGCCAGTTCCAGCTGGCGCCCAGCGCCAGCCTGCCCGAGCTGCCGCCGGTGCCCGACCTCGTGCCCTCGACGCTGCTGGCCCAGCGCCCCGACATCGCGGCCGCCCGCGCCCGCCAGGTGGCGGCCTACGCGCAGATCGGCATCGCCGACGCGGCCTTCTTCCCGTCCATCGACCTGTCCGCCAGCGCCGGTTACCGCGGTGCGTCCTGGTCCAACCTCGTGTCGGCGCCCAACCTGCTGTGGAGCATAGGCGCGGCGGTCGCCGCCCCGCTCTTCGACGGCGGCCAGCGGCGCCTGGCCAGCGACCAGGCCCGCGCCTCCGCCGACGCCGCGACGGCCAACTACCGCCAGGCCGTGCTGACGGCCTTCCAGGAGGTCGAGGACAACCTCGTCGAGCTTGCAGAGTCCGGTGCCTCGCTGGCGCTGCAGCGCGACGCCTTCGAGGCGGCCGAGCGCAACCTCGACATCGTGCTGGCCCAGTACCGTGCCGGCACGGTCAGCTATCTCAACGTCAGCACGGCCCAGGCTTCGCTGCTGTCGGCCGAATCCAGCGTCCTCGCCTCGCGCAACCGCCAGTTGGTGGCGGCCGACCTGCTGTTGAAGAACCTGGGTGGGCGGTTGCCGACGCGGCCATGAAAAAAGGCTCCAGAGATTGACTCTGGAGCCCTTCGACGTTGGCTGGAAGCCCGAAGAATTACTTCTTCTTCTTCTTGCCCTTGGCGTCGTCGGCGGCCGGAGCGGCGGCGACGATCACTTCTTCGGCCACAGGAGCGACCGGCGTTGCGACGACCGGGTTCGGCTTGCCGTGCGTGACGACCTTGATGCCGGCCGGCAGCTTCACGTCATTGACGTGCAGCGAGTGACCTTGGGTCAGGCCGGACAGGTCCACCTCGATGAACTCGGGCAGTTGCTGGGCCAGGCAGGTGATCTCCAGCTCGGTGATCACGTGGTTGACCGTGCACTTGTCGGTCTTGACCGCGACGGAGTTCTCTTCACCGATGAAGTGCAGCGGCACCTTCTTCGTGATCTTGGTCGTGGCGTCCACGCGCTGGAAGTCGCAATGCAGGACTTGCGGCTTGAACGGGTGCACCTGGAAGTCACGCAGCAGGACTTGCGTGACCGAGCCGTTCAGCTCCATGTCCAGCAAGGAGCTGTGGAAGGCTTCCTTCTTGAGGGCGTGGTACAGCGCGTTGTGATCGAGCTCGATCAGTGCGGGCTCACCAGCGCCATAAACGATACCGGGCACCTTGCCGGCGACTCGCAGGCGGCGGCTCGCTCCGGTCCCCTGCAGCTTGCGCTCAAAAGCGACGAACTTCATGGTTTTCTCCAAAAAGAGAAACGGCACCCGCGACCAGGCACCGTTGAAAAGCCGTCTTTCGACGGCGGCGGAATCCGGATCAGAAGTTGTTGTTCTGCTCCGAGGAAAGGGAGGGCCCCGCTTGCGGGAGGGACCCTACTCGGACTGATCAGAAGTTGTCGTTCTGCTCCGAGAAAAGGGAGGGCCCCGCTTGCGGGAGGGACCCTACTCAGACTGACTAGAAATTGTTGTTTTGTTCCGAGAAAAGGGAGGTGACCGATTCGCCATCGGAAATACGGCGGATGGTCTCGGCGAACAGGAAGGCCACCGACAGCTGGCGGATGTTCTTGCAGGCCTTGGCCGCATCGGTCAGCGGGATGGTGTTGGTGATGACGACTTCGTCGAGCTGCGAGCCGGCGATGCGCTCGATAGCCGGGCCCGACAGGATGGGATGGGTGCAGTAGGCGAACACGCTCTTGGCGCCGCGCGCCTTCAGCACCTCCGCCGCCTTCACCAGGGTGCCGGCCGTGTCGATCATGTCGTCCATGACCACGCAGTTGCGGCCGTCGATGTCGCCGATGACGTGCATGACCTCGGAGACGTTGGCGGCCGGGCGGCGCTTGTCGATGATGGCCAGGTCGCAGCCGAGCTGCTTGGCCAGCGCGCGGGCGCGCACGACACCGCCGACGTCCGGGCTGACGACGACGAGGTTGCTGTAGTTGCGGCTCTTCAGGTCCGACAGCAGCACGGGCGACGCGTAGATGTTGTCGACCGGGATGTCGAAGAAGCCCTGGATCTGGTCGGCGTGCAGGTCCATGGTCAGCACGCGCTCGACGCCGACGGTCTCCAGGCAGTTGGCGACGACCTTGGCCGAGATGGGCACGCGGGTGGAACGCGGGCGGCGGTCCTGGCGGGCGTAGCCGAAGTAGGGGATGACGGCCGTGATGCGGCGGGCGCTGGCGCGCTTGAGCGCGTCGGCCATGATCAGCAGCTCCATCAGGTTCTCGTTCGTCGGCGCGCAGGTGGGCTGGATGACGAACACGTCACGGGCACGCACGTTCTGCTGGATCTCGACGGTCACTTCGCCGTCCGAGAAACGGCCGACCACCGCCTTGCCCAGCTCGAGGCCGAGATGGGTCGCGATCTCCTGGGACAGAACCGGGTTCGCGTTGCCGGTGAAGAGAACCGTGTTGAGCAGCACTGGGCTTCCTTGGATCGGTGGCCCGCTGAAGAAGAGCCGGTTCAGCGAAATACGGAAAACATTTGGCAGGGGAGGAAGGACTCGAACCCTCGCATGTCGGAATCAAAATCCGATGCCTTGACCAACTTGGCGACTCCCCTACACAGGACCCGGCCGAGCGGCCGAACCCTATAAACCTTGTCAGCCGGCCCAGCCCGCGAGCGGGTGAGAACCTAAGCTGCGGCAGATTCGACCGGTCCACCCTTCAGGCTGAGCCTGAAGCAATGTCGCCAGGGACTGGTCGTCCTTGCCATCTTTTCCATCCTCGGCGAGTACCGAGAACACCGCAGCGCCAGAGCCCGTCATCCGGGCGTTGCCGAATTGCTTCGACATCAGCGCCACCGCGTCTCGCACTTCACTGCTGATTTCTTCGGCGGCGGGCTGGAGGTCGTTTCGACCAAAGCCTGCAACCAGTCTTTCTGCAGTTCCTGCCAGGGCGGGAAAGCCCGCGACTATAGCCAGGTTTTCGGACCTTGCCAAGCTCGGGCTTGAAAAGATGTCCTTGGTCGCCAGTCCGGCCGGGCCCTTTAGCACCGCGAAGCGCTGTTCGGGCAGGGCCAGCGGATGCAGAACCTCGCCGATGCCTTCGACAAAGGCAGGGCCGCCGCCGAGGAAGAAGGGCACGTCGGCGCCGAGCTTCAGGCCGAGGGCCATCAGCCGCTCCAGCGGCAGGCGCAGGCCCCAGAGCCGGTTCAGCGCGAGCAGCGTCGTCGCCGCATCCGACGAGCCGCCGCCCATGCCGGCACCGGCGGGCAGGCGCTTCTCCAGGTGGATGTCGGCGCCCAGCGTACAGCCGGTATCGAGCTGCAGCAGCCGCGCGGCGCGCAGGCACAGGTCGTCCGCTGGCAGGTCGCCGCCCAGCACGTCGTGGCGCTGCAGCGCGCCGTCGCCGCGCACCTCCACATGCAGCGTGTCGGCCCAGTCGACGAGCACGAAGAGCGACTGCAGCAGGTGATAGCCGTCGGCGCGTTTGCCGACGATGTGCAGGAAGAGATTCAGCTTGGCCGGCGCGGCCAGGTCGTACAAGGCTTTCACGAGCCGTCGTCCAGCCGCGCGCGCAGCGTGACGACCGGGTCGGCCAGGCGGGTGGCGACGAGCGCCGGCAGCTTGGGCTCGATGCGCCAGCCGAGCTGCTCGAAACCGCCGGCCGTCTTCTGGTGCGGCGCGGCCGGCCAGGGGCGGGCCTGCAGCCAGTCGAACAGCGCGGCGACAGGCACGGCCTCGCCGAGCAGCTCGCGGGTCAGTGCGTCGAGGTCGTCGAACTGGCGCTCGTCCCCCGGCGTCTGCAGCATGACGCGGCCCGGCCGCCATTCGGCGCGGGCCACCAGGGCACCGAGCGGCGAGGTCAGCTCCAGCCGGCCAGCCTGCGGGCCGCCGAAGAGCTCGAAGCTGGCCGCGCCGCCGGTGCCGCGGTTGTGCACATTGCCGGCCACCGTCACGCTGATGCGGCCGCTGAGCCGCGCTTCCTGCACCGCGGCGGGCGGCGCCTTCTGCAACTGCGCGCAGCCGGCCAGCGCCAGCGCGAGCACCAGTGCCGCGGCCCTCAAGGCTTCACCTTCAGCCGGTCCAGCGTCTCGCGCAGCGCCTCGTTGGCCGGGTCGCGCTGGGCGGCATCGGCGAACACGCGGCGCGCTTCGTCCTGCGCGCCGCTGGCCCACAGCACTTCGCCCAGGTGGGCGGCGATCTCGGCATCCGGCCGGCCGGCCATCGCCTGGCGCAGCAGCTTGGTGGCCTCGGGCAGGTTGCCCAGGCGGAACTCGACCCAGCCCAGGCTGTCGACGATGAAGGGCTCGCCGGGCGCCAGCTTCAGCGCGCGCTCGATCAGTTCCTTGGCCTCGGGCAGGCGCTGGTTGCGATCGGCGAAGGAATAGCCCAGCGCGTTGTACGCATGGTGGTGGTCAGGCTTGAGCTCGATGACACGGCGCAGCTGCGCCTCCATCTCGTCGAAGCGGCCGAGCTTCTCGCTCATCATGGCCTGCTCGTAGATCAAGTCGGTGTCTTCCTTGAAGCGCTCCGTCCCGGCCTTCAGCACGCCGGCCGCCCCGGCGTAGTCGCGCTGCTCGCGCAACAGCTGGGCCTCGGCCAGCACGGCTGCGCGCGTGTCGGCATCACCAGCATCGGCCGCGGGGCGCAGCAGCTTGCGGCCCTCGGCGAGCTTGCCCTGGCGGGCCAGCAGGCTGGCGCGGCGGAACTTCACCTCGATGCCGCCGCCGTCGACCTTCTGCAGCGCCGCCTCGGCGGCCTTGAAATCGCCGCGTTGCTCGGCCGCCTGCGACAGCATCAGCCAGGCGCTCTGCCGGCCGTCGGCGCGGGCCTTGATCTCGTCGTCGGTGCCGGCAGCCGGCGTGTCCAGGCGCTTGAGGCTCTCCCTCAATGCGGCCTCGGCGGCAGGCAGGTGCTTGAGTTCCAGCTCGATGGCGCCCAGCGCCAGCCAGGCGGCAGGGTTGTCGGGCGTCGCCCCGGTCAGCACGCGGAACTCGCGCGCCGCATCGCCGGGCCGCTGGGCCTTGATGAGGGCGCGGCCATAGGCCTGGCGCAGCGCATGCTGGTCGGGCTTTTGCTGCAGGCGTTGGGTGATCAAGCTCTCGGCCTGGGGCTCGGCCGGCAGCAGGTCGACGGCGAGCTGCATCGCGTCGTCGCTGTCGGGCAGCAGCTGGTTGAGCTCGCGGGTCAGGGCCAGCGCGCGGGCGTTCTCGCCCGCGTTGATCGCGAACCGCGCTTCGGTGTAGAGCGCCGCGGGCTTGAGCGGGCCGGTCTGCGCCTGCAGCACGGGTGCCAGCGCCGCCAGCACGGCCTTGGGGTCGGGCGAGCGCTGGAAGAGGCGCGGCAGCGCCGCGATGAGACCCGGGCGCTGCACGTCGGGCGCCACCTTCAGCAGCGTGGCCAGCGGCTGCGGCACCTCGGCCGGCTTGTTCAGCAGGGCCAGCAGCTGCACGGTGGTCTGATACGCGTCCACCGAGGTCGGGATGGTGTCGGCCCAGCTGCGCGCGGCCAGCAGCGCCTGATCGCCGGCGCGAGCCTGAAGCGCGATGTTGACGACGCGCTTGAACAACTCCTCGTCGCCGGTGCGGCGCGCGGCGTCCAGCAGCACCTGGAAGGCCACGCCGGCCTGGCCGCTGTTCAGCTCGAGCTCGCCGATCAGCAGTTGGTAGAACAGCGGGGCGTCCATCGCCGAGTTCGTGAACGGCGTGGAGGGGGCCTCCTGGGCATGGGCTTGCAGCCCGAGAAGCAGGGCGGCGGCGCAGGCGATGCGGCGGACGGGGAACGGCATTCAGACTCCGAAAGCAGGCGCTGATTATGATTTCCGTCCCATGCCCGAGTTACCCGAGGTCGAAGTCACACGCCGCAGCTTCGCGGACGCCATCCACGGGGCCCGGGTGACCGGCCTGCGCCTGGGAAAACCGCTGCGCTGGCCCATCGGCGTGGACCCCGAAACGCTGCTCGGCAGCCGCGTCGGCAGCGTGCAAAGACGGGGTAAATATTTGTGGCTTCCGCTCGATGGGAGCGGCGGGCTGCTGATGCACTTGGGCATGTCGGGGTCGCTCGCCTTCCTCGACACGGCGCCTGCCCCCGGCGCACACGACCATTTCGACCTGCACACCGATCGCGGCCTGCTGCGGCTGACCGACCCGCGCCGCTTCGGCGCCGTCGTCTGGGCCGCGGGGCTGCAGGCCGAGCCGGTGGCGACGCTGCTCGGCGGCCTGGGCCTGGAGCCCTTCGACGACCGCTTCGACGGGCTGCACCTGCATGCCGCCTTGGGCGGCCGGCGCGTGGCCATCAAGCAGGCGCTGCTCGCGGGCGACATCGTCGTGGGCGCCGGCAACATCTACGCCTGCGAGGCGCTCTTCATGGCCGGCATCGACCCGCGCCTGCCCGCGGGCAAGCTCAGCCGCCCGCGCGCCGACAAGCTGGCCGCGGCCGTGCGCACCGTGCTGGGCCAGGCGCTGGAGGCGGGCGGCACGACGCTGCGCGACTTCCGCGACGCGCATGGCGTGGCGGGCAGCTTCCAGATGCAGGCGCAGGTCTATGGCCGCGAGGGCCAGGCCTGCCGGCGTTGCGGCACGGCCATCAAGCGCATCGTGCAGGGGCAGCGCTCCACCTTCTTCTGCCCGGCATGCCAGAAGCGTTGATCTCGGACTTCGGCAAGACCGTCGTCGCCTGGCAGCGCCGCCACGGCCGCCACACGCTGCCGTGGCAGAACACGCGCGACCCCTACCGCGTCTGGCTGTCGGAAATCATGCTGCAGCAGACCCAGGTCGTGACGGTGCTGGGCTACTACGAGCGCTTCCTGGCGCGCTGGCCGCGCGTCACCGACCTGGCCGCGGCCACGCTGGACGAGGTGCTGGCGATGTGGGCGGGCCTGGGCTACTACAGCCGCGCGCGCAACCTGCATGGCTGCGCCAAGGCGGTGGCCGAGCTGCATGGCGGCGAGTTCCCGCGCAGCGCGGCCGGCCTGCAGACGCTGCCGGGCATTGGCCGCTCCACGGCCGCGGCGGTGGCGGCCTTCTGCTTCGGCGAGCGCGTCGCCATCCTGGACGGCAACGTCAAGCGCGTGCTGTCGCGCGTGCTCGCCTTCGACGGCGACCTGTCCAGCAGTGCCGCGGAGAAGACGCTGTGGAACCACGCGACCGAGCTCCTGCCCGCGCAGGACGTCGACCGCTACACCCAAGGCCTGATGGACCTGGGCGCGACCGTCTGCACCGCGCGGTCGCCCAACTGCCTGATCTGCCCGGTGCAGCCGCTGTGCCGCGGCCGGCAGGAGGGGGAGCCGACGCGCTTCCCCGTCAAGACGCGCAAGCTCAAGCGCGGCCGGCGCGAGAACTGGTGGCTCTGGATCCAGGACGCCGGGGGCCAGGTCTTGCTGCAGCAGCGTCCCGGCACCGGGGTCTGGGCGGGGCTGTGGACCCTGCCGATGTTCGACGACGAGGCCAGCGCCCGCGCCGCGGTCGCTGGCGCGAGCCCCGAGACGCTGCCGCGCATCGAGCATGCGCTGACGCATTTCGACTGGGTGCTGCACACGCTGCGCGCCGACGCGCCCGCGGCGACGGCTCCGACGGGCACCTGGGTCGCCCGGGAGAAACTCGCGCATTACGCGCTGCCCGCGCCGCTGAAGAAACTGATCGAGGAGAGCTGAATGAAAGCCGAAGTGAAGAGCGGCGTCGAGTATTCGCTGATCACGCTGCTGGTCGCGGGGCTGTGCCTGTGGCAGCTCATCAGCGGCGCCAACGAGGACGACCCCTCGCCGGCCAAGATGACGCTGATGGGCCTGGGGCTGATGATCGCCGGCGCCATGCATTGCGTGTTCATGATGCAGCTGGTGCGGCGCACCGGGCGCGCCTTCGCGCCGTGGTTCATCGCCATCGTCATCTTCATGCCGATCGGCACGGCCGTGCTGCTGGCCCTGTTGCTGGGCGAGTCCGAAACGCCGGACGGACCGGCCTCGCCTTAGAACAGCGTCGCCAGCCGCCGCACGGCGTCCTCTGACTGGGCGCGGTCGGGCCGCAGGTCGTCGCTGCCGAAGTCGTGTTCGCCCATGGCGGCGATGAGCAGGCCGTCGCGGCGCGGCAGCGCGACGACGTTCTGGCCGCGGTAGATCAGCGCGTAGTCCACCTCGGGCTGCGGGATCAGGCGCGCCGTCTGGCCCCGCACCGGCGTCATGCCGGTGTCGCCCAGCAGTGCGCGCGCGCCGTCGCCGGTGCAGTTGACGACGAGGCGCTCCGGCAGGCGGGCGAAGTCGCGCGGCTGGCGAAACTCGCGCTGCACCAGCTCGCCGCCATCGCGCGCGAAGTCGTCCAGCAGCAGGCGCTGGTAGGCCGGGATGTTGAACACCAGCTGCGTGAAGCGGCGTGCCTGGCCGGCGCGGAAAGGGTGCTCGCCCGCCTCCAGCGCCTTGCCGAGCGGGCGCAGGTCGGCGATGCGCGGATGGAGGTCGGGATAGTCCGGTTCGCCGACATGGCCGGGCAGCGCCGTGTCGAAACCCTCGTTGGACACGACATAGCCGTCATGCCATTCGACCGGCCCGGACGGCAGGCCGAGGTAGCCCTGATGCACCTTGAAGGACGCCCGCGCCATCGCCTCCCAGCCGGCTGTCCAGGCCTCGCCGGCGTGCTCGCTGGCGACGATGCGCGAGTCCGGCGTCCACAGGCCGGTGGCTGCGGACGAGTGCACGCGCGGCGGGCGGTCCTTGGCATACAGGCGCACCTTGAAGCCGGCCTGCTGGGCCGTGCGCGCGGTCGTCAGGCCGATGGCGCCGCAGCCGATGACGGCAATGCGCTCGCCAGGCTTGGCGGCGGCCTGCACCAGCGCGAGCGCCCGCTGCGCCGAGCCCCACGACAGCGACCACCCGCTGCCGCCATGGCCATAGTGGTGGACGAGCGTCTTGCCGAAGCGGCGCTCGGCCTCGATGCGCGGCCCCTGGGCCCGGAAAGGGCGGATGCCGACGGCGATGTCGATGATGCGGTCGGGGCTGACCCGCATCGCGGCGGGTGCGCGTGGTGGTGCGAAGTCCAGCGCGGCGGCAGGCAGGGCGAGGGCGGCTCCGCCCGCCGCGAGCAGGTGGCGTCTTTGCATGGTGGTCAGTCGATGCGTCGGGCCAGCGACTTGCGGATCAGCGCGGCGTCGCGCAGGCGGTTGGCCGAGCCGTCGGCGTCCAGCAGCACCACGGTGACCGGGCGCTTGCCGTTCATGATGCGCATCGCCAGGCAGCGGCCGGCCTCCTCGGTGTAGCCGGTCTTGGAGACGCGGATGTTCCAGCCCTTGGCGCCCACCAGGCGGTTGGTGTTGCGGATCTCGCGCTGCCGGCCGTCCACCGGCACCTTGGCCTTCTTGACGCTGGTGATGCGCTCGATCTCGCCGTAGCGCGCCGCGGCCGCGGTGATGGCGGCCATCTCGGTGGCGGTCGAGGTGTTGGACGGTGACAGGCCCGTCGGCTCGGCGATGGACGTGCGGCTCAGGCCCAGCGCGCGGATCTTGGCGTTCACGGCCTTCACGAAGCCCGCCTCGCCCCCGGGGAAGGTGCGCGCCAGCGCCGCGGCGGCGCGGTTCTCCGACGCCATCAACGCCATCTCCAGCGCCGCCTGGCGCGACATCTGCGTGCCCACGCGCACGCGGGAGCGGCTGTGCTTGAGCGTGTCGACGTCGTCGTCGGTGATGCGCAGCTTCTCGTTCGGGTCCAGCTTGGCGTCCAGCACGACCATGGCGGTCAGCAGCTTGGTCAGCGAGGCGATGGGCACGACCGCATCGGCGTTGCGCGCCATCAGCACCTTGCCGGTGGCGTCGTCGATGACGACGACGTGCTTGGCATTGACCGGCAGGCGCAGCTGCTGGGCCGGCGACGCATCGGCCGGCGTCGCTCCGGTGGCCGTGGCCGTGACGGCGGTGGGCTCGGGTGCGTCGGGCTTGTCGCGGCCCTTGGCCTGCACGACGAAGCTGGTCGCTGCGATCAGCAGGGCCGGCAGGGCCAGCTTCCAGCCGGTGGCCTGCGGCTTGGGCGCCAGCAGGCGCTCGATGCGGCGCAGCAGGTCGCCGCCGCCGGCAGCCAGCGCGACGGCCGGCGCCGCATGCGGCTGCAACTCGCTGAGCGCATGCAGGGCCAGCGCCAGGCGGCGTGAATCGCCCAGCAGCGCCGCCGAGATCTCGTCGGCCACCAGCTCCCGCTCGGCGCGCATGCGGGCCGACAGCCACCAGACGACCGGATGGAAGAAGAACAGTGCCTCCACCGCGCTCTGCAGCAGGTTGGCGAGGTAGTCCCAGCGCCGCACATGGGCCAGCTCGTGCGCCAGCAGCGCTTCGAGCAGGTCCACCGGCAGGCGGCTCAGCAGCGCGGCGGGCAACAGCACGCAGGGCCTGAGCATGCCGACGGTGATGGGGCCGGCCAGTTCGGGCAGCAGGCGCAGGCCGACCGCGCGACGCAGGCCCAGGCCGCGCGCCAGCCCGTCCAATCGCGCCTGCCACTGCGCCGGCGCCGGCGTGCTGCGCCGCCGCGCACGGTGCACCCAGGCCAGGCCGAGTGCCAGCCGCGCCAGCATCAGCCCGGTGCCCAGGGCCCAGGCGGTGACCAGGGCTGGCAGCTGTTCGAGGACCGCCGGCAGCTCGCCGGTGAACTCGACATCCGCCGGCGCGAGGTCCAGGCACTGCGCCAGCGGCAAGCCCAGGCACAGCCCCAGGCTGGCCGCGCAGACGGCATAGCGCCAGCGCGCCGAGGCGCCGCGCAGCAGGCCCAGCAGCAGTGCCGCGCCAGCGCCGATGACGGCGCCCTGCCAGACGAAATTCAACAGCGCCCAGCCCCAGGCGTTCATCGCAAATTCAAGGCTCATGCCCCATCTCCGTTCTTGGTCAGCAGCTGGCGGATTTCCGCGCGCTCTTTCGCGCTGACATGGTTTTTCAGGGCCGCCAGCACCAGGGCCTTGCCCGAGCCGGCGAAGGCCTTGGCGATGAAGTCCTTGACGAGGGACTGCTGCAGCTTGTCCTGCGCATGCACCGGCGCATACAGATGCGGGCGCAGGCTTTCGTCGCGGCTCAGCAGGCCCTTGCCGTGCATGACCTGCAGCTGCCGCAGCACGGTCGCATAGGTCGCGTCGGGTCGGTCGGGCAGGAGGGCCTCGTGCACGGTCTTGGCGTCGGCGGGGCCCAGGCGCCACAGCACCTGCAGCAGGTCCAGCTCGGCGGCCGTCGGGCGCGCAGTGGCGGTGGTTCGGGCGTTCATGCTTCGCAGCATAAACGTTCTAGAACACATGGTCTAGAATTTTTATTCTATCGAGCGTCCAGCTCGCGGTGCCGCTTCAGCACGTGGCCGTGATGGCTGAACTGGCGCGCCAGCATCTCGACGAGATAGACCGAGCGATGCTGGCCGCCGGTGCAGCCGATGGCGACGGTGAGGTAGCTGCGCTGGTCGGCGGCGAAGTTGGGCAGCCAGCGCGACAGGAAGCCCGCGATCTGGCCCATCATCAGGCCGACCTCCGGCTGCGCCGCCAGATAGGCGGCCACCGGCGCATCGCGGCCGGTCAGCGGCCGCAGCTCGCGGTCGTAGTAGGGGTTGGGCAGCACGCGCACATCGAAGACGAAATCCGCGTCGCTGGGCACGCCATGCTTGAAGGCAAAGCTCTCGAACACCAGCGTCAGCTTGCTGCCGGCGTTCGGACCGACCAGGTCGCCCAGCCAGGCGCGCAACTGGGCGGGGCGCAGCTGGCTGGTGTCGATGACGGTGGACTCGGCCTTGAGGCCGCCCAGCAGCTCGCGCTCCAGCTGGATGGCGTCGAGCAGCAGGCGGTGGCTGTCCTCGCTGCCGTCCTGGGCGCGGTCGCCTCGCAGCGGGTGAGGGCGGCGCGTCTCGGAGAAGCGCCGCATCAGCGCTTCGTCGCTGGCATCCAGGAAGACCGAACGCACCGACACGCCGCGGGCGCGCAAGTCCTTCAGCAGCGGCAGCATCAGCGGCAGCGAGCCGGCCGAGCGCACGTCCACCGCGATCGCGACGCGGCGTTCGCCGCGCTGCTGCTCGAGCTGCAGGAAGTCCAGCAGCAGCTCGGCCGGCAGGTTGTCGACGCAGAAGTAGCCGGCGTCCTCCAGCGCATGCATGGCGACGGACTTGCCGCCGCCGGACATGCCGGTCAGCAGCACCACGTCGCCTTGCAGCTCGGGTTCCGCGCCCATGGGCGCAGCTTCCGCTTCGCGGGTCATGACTTGGCCTTCTTCGCCTTGGGCGGGCTGGTCGATGCGGCGAGCATCTCCTCGGCATGGGCGAGGCTCGTGGACGACAGCCGCTCGCCGCCCAGCATGCGGGCGATCTCGGCGACGCGGGCCTCGCCGGACACCGGCGACACGCGGCTGGCCGTCGCACCGTCCTGCAGGCTCTTGGCGACGACGAGATGGTGGTCGGCGCAGGCGGCCACCTGCGGCAGGTGGGTGACGGCCAGCACCTGGCGCCGTCCGTCCGCCGCATGGCCCAGCTGCTTCATCAGCCGGCCCACGGTCTCGGCCACGGCGCCGCCGATGCCGACGTCGATCTCGTCGAAGATCAGCGTGCCCGGCGCCTGCCCGTTGCCGTTGGCGTTGGCGGCCTGGCTGGCGGTCACGGCGATGGCCAGCGCGATGCGCGACAGCTCGCCGCCCGAGGCCACCTTGGCCAGCGGCCGCGGCGTGCTGCCGGCGTGGCCGGCGACGAGGAACTCTGCCGACTCTGCGCCATAGCTCTGCGGGCCGTCGGTGGGCTGCAGCGCGATGTCGAACTGGCCGCCGGCCATGCCCAGGTGCTGCATCGCGGCAGTGACGGCGGCCGCGAGCTGCGGGGCGGCCTTCTTGCGCGCGCGGCTGGCGGCCTGGGCTTCGGTGTCGAAGGCCTTGCGTGCGGCGGCCAGCGCGGCCTCTAGCTGCGCCGGGTCGCTGGCGGCGTCCAACGCGGCCAGTTCGGCGCGCCACTGCGCCAGCAGCGCCGGCAGCTCGTGCGGCTGGCGGCGGTAGCGGCGCGCCAGCGTCATCCAGGCCGACACGCGTTCGTCCAGCTCGGCCAGGCGGTCGGGGTCGAGGTCGGTCTTGTGCAGGTAGGTCGCCAGCGTGTGGCTGGCGTCCTGCAGCTGGGCCTGCACGTCGCGCAGCGCCTGCACGGCGGGCAGCAGGCGGGCGTCGTGGTCCAGCACGCGCTCCAGCTGGTCCAGCGCGCCCCCGGCCAGCGACTGCGCGCTGGGCTCAGCCTCGTCCAGTGCGTCCAGCGCCGACTTGGCCGCGTCGATCAGCGACTGGCCGTGCGACAGCCGTCCGTGCTCGGCGTTCAGCTCCTCCCACTCCCCCTCGGCGGGTGCCAGGCCATCCAGCTCGCCGATCTGCCAGGCCAGGCGCTCGCGTTCGCGCAGCGCCTCGGCTTGCAGGCCCTGCGCCTTCTGCAGCGCCTCGGCCGCCTGCTTCCAGGCGGCATGGGCGCGGGCCAGCGGCGCGGTGTCCAGGCCGGCGAAGCCGTCCAGCAGCTCGCGCACGGCCGCCGGCCGGGTCAGGCCTTGCCAGGCATGCTGGCCGTGGATGTCGAGCAGGTGGTCGGCCAGCTCGCGCAGCTGCGTCAGCGTGGCCGCGCCGCCGTTGATCCATGCGCGGCTCTTGCCCGCGGCGTCGATGACGCGGCGCAGCAGCAGCGCGTCGTCCGCGTCGAAGCCGGCTTCGTCTAGCCACGGGCGCAGGTGCGCGGGCGTGTCGAACTCGGCGGTGATCTCGGCCTTGGCGGCGCCCTCGCGCACCACGCCGGCGTCGCCCCGGCCGCCCAGGGCCAGTTGCAGCGCGTCGATCAGGATGGACTTGCCCGCGCCGGTCTCGCCGGTCAACACGGCAAAGCCGGGCTCGAAGGCGAGCTCCAGCGTGGGGACGATGACGAAATCCTTGAGGCTCAGGTGCCGCAGCATGGGTCAGGCTCTAGACGTACCAACGCAGTTTGCGACGCAGCGTCGCGTAATAGCTCCAGCCCTTGGGGTGCAGGAAGCGCACCTGGTGCTGGCTGCGCCGCACGGTGATGGTGTCGCCGTGCAGCAGGCTGGCGAGGCTCTGCATGTCGAAGTTCACCGAGGCATCCCGCCCCGCGACGATCTCCATGCGCACCTCGCCCAGGTCGGGCAGCACGATGGGCCGGTTGGACAGCGTGTGCGGTGCGATCGGCACCATCAGCCAGCCGGCAATGCTGGGGTGCAGGATGGGCCCACCGGCAGAGAGTGCGTAAGCCGTGGAGCCCGTCGGCGAAGCCACGATGAGGCCGTCGGCCCGCATGTTGGCGACGAACTGCTCGCCGACCTCGATCTTCAGCTCCACCATGCCCGACGTCGCGCCGCGGCTCACGACCACGTCGTTCAGCGCCAGGCCGGAGAAGATGGGCTCGCCGTCGCGCCAGACTGCGCCCTCCAGCATCGCCCGCGGCTCCACCTCGTAGTCGCCCGCCAGCACCGGCGCCAGCGACTCGCGCCAGCGCTCGATCGGGATGTCGGTGATGAAGCCCAGCCGGCCCTGGTTGATGCCGACCAGCGGGATGCCGTGGCGGGCCATGTCGCGCGCGAAACCCAGCATCGTGCCGTCGCCGCCGATCACCACCGCCAGGTCGCACTGCCGGCCCAGTTCGTCGTTGGGCAGCGCCTCGTAGCCGGTCAAGCCGGTGTTCAGCGCGGTGTCCGCTTCGAGCGAGACGTCCAGCCCATGGCTGCACAAAAATTGGGCAATCTCCTCCAGCACCGGGCCGATGCCAGGCGCCTGATGCTTGCCCACGATGGCGACATGTCTGAAGCGCTCGGCCATGCGGCAAATTACACCACATGGGTATCGCCTCTCCGCCCGGGAAAAGGGGTGTCCATAGAATGCGGACATGCTCGACGAGCGCTCCAAATCCCTGTTGAAGACCCTGGTCGAACGCTACATCGCGGACGGGCAGCCGGTCGGCTCGCGCACGCTGTCCAAAGCCTCGGGCCTGGAACTCAGCCCCGCGACCATACGCAACGTGATGGCCGACCTCGAAGACCTGGGCCTCATCGCCAGCCCGCACACCAGCGCCGGCCGCGTGCCGACCGCGCGCGGCTACCGCCTCTTCGTCGACACCATGTTGACGGCCCAACCCGGCCTCATCGGCGTCGAGACGGCCCAGCTGCAGCCCGACCAGCCGCAGCGCGTCATCGCCAGCGCGGCGCAGATGCTGTCCAACCTGTCCAGCTTCGTCGGCGTCGTCACGGCGCCCAAGAAGCCCAGCGTCTTCCATCACATCGAGTTCCTGCGCCTGGGCGAGCGCCGCGTGCTCGTCATCCTGGTCTCGCCCGACGGCGACGTGCAGAACCGCGTCATCTTCACCGCGCAAGACCTGAGCCAGGGCGAACTCGCCGAGGCCAGCAACCGGCTGAACGCCGGCTACGCCGGCCTGACGCTGGAGGCCGTGCGCGAGCGCCTGCGCCACGAGGTCGATGAACTGCGCGGCGAGATCGCCGGGCTGATGAGCGCGGCCGTGCAGGTCGGTTCCGAGGCCATGGCGCAGCAGGAAGAGCGCGTCGTCGTCTCCGGCGAGCGCAACCTGCTGACCGTGCAGGACTTCAGCCATGACATGGGCAGCTTGCGCCGCCTGTTCGACCTCTTCGAGCAGAAGACGCAGCTGATGCGGCTGCTCGACACGTCCAGCCGCGCCGAGGGCGTGCGCATCTACATCGGCGGCGAAAGCCAGGTCGTGCCGTACGAGGAGCTGTCCATCGTCAGCGCGCCCTACGAGGTCGACGGCCAGGTCGTCGGCACGCTGGGCGTCATCGGCCCGACGCGCATGGCCTACGACCGCATGATCCAGATCGTCGACATCACGTCGCGGATGGTCGGGCAGGCGCTGTCTCAGCGTTGAGCCAACGCTGACTAGAATCCGCGCCTCCTCCCCGGGGGCCGTTAGCTCAGTTGGTCAGAGCAGAGGACTCATAATCCTTTGGTCATTGGTTCAAGTCCAATACGGCCTACCAAAATGCTTAGAAAACAATAAGTTGCCTGCGATGGTGGCACCGCCAGCTTGATGCTGGCGCTTGCGTGCCGCGCCTTGTATGAAATGCCCCGCTACCGCCAGGAGCGATACGTGTGTACTGCGGGCTGGCGGCATGGCGCTTCTGCGCGGGGCTTGATGCGACTGACGAATGGCATCATCGTCCGGGAAAGTCACGGCGAGGCGGTATCACTCCGCCTGCCATGCTCAAACGAACTCGACGTGCTTGCGCAGCGGCAACTCGCGGATGCGTTGCCCCGTCGCCGCAAAGATGGCATTGGCCAGAGCGGGAGCCGCAGGCGGCACGCCAGGCTCACCAATGCCTTTGATGCGCCCGGTCGTCTGCAGCGCCTTGGTCAAGATCTGCGGCGTCTGATAGAGGCGCGGGCTTTGATAGGCGTCAAAGTTGGTCTGCTGCGGCGCGCCGTCGGCGTACGTGAGCTCACCCGTCATGGCATGGCCCAAGCCCCAGATCACCCCGCCCGTCAGTTGCGCTTCGAGGTTCACAGGGTCAAGCACCTGACCAACTTCGGCAACCACGAAGACTTTGTCAATACGGATACCCTTGGCCGTGGCCGTGACCTCCACCACCTCGGCCACGGGTACGCCGAAGGACAGCGTGAAGGCGAGTCCGCGCCCACGTCCCTTGGGCAGTGGCGTGCCCCAGCCAGCCATCTCTCCCACAGCCTGAAGTACACGCTTGGACGGTTCGTGTGAGCACAGACGCAGGCGCTCCGCCAGCGGGTCGGCGCCGGCTTCGAGGATCAACTCGTCCAGGAAGCACTCGTGCAAAAAGCCGTTGCCCGACGCCCCCACCGATCGCCATGAACTGACCTGCACCATCTCGGGCACACGGTAGCCGGTGACCCGGTAGTGTGGGATGGCAAAGGGCTGGTCCCAAGCGCCGGCCACGATGGCCATGTCGGGGCCTGGCGTCGGCAGGTTCTGCCGCCCCAGTTGCGATGTGTTGACCGACTGCGCGGCGATGCTCAGATCGTAGGCCTGCACCTGACCTTTCGCCGCGATGCCACGTGCGCGGGCAATGGCCAGCGGGCGAGGGAAATCGTGGGTCATGTCCTCCTCACGGCTCCAGGTCATCTTGATCGGTACGCCCGGGTGCGCCTTGGCGAGTTCCACTGCCTGGCGCACGTAGTCCTCTTCCAGCCGGCGACCGAAGCTGCCGCCCATGATCTGAACGTGAAGGTGGATGTTCTCTTCGGCGAGTCCGCTCACGGCCGCCGCGCCCGCCACAACGAAGCGGGGAATCTGCGTGCCGGTCCAGATGTCCAGTCGCCCGTCCTTGAGCAGCACGACGGCATTCATCGGCTCCAGCGGCGCATGGGCCAGGTAGGGCACGCGGTACTCAGCCTGAAGCACCTGGTTTGCCTGCGCAGCTTTGAGGACGGACTCGACATCGCCTTCGTCCTTCTGCCGGCTGTCGCGGCGTTCAGCGGTGAACGAATCCGCCGCCTGCTGGAACATGGCGTCCGTCGTCAAAGGGTACGGTGCAGCGCCCCACTGGATCTCAAGCAGGTTCGCGGCCTGGAAGGCGCGCCAGGTGTTGTCGGCGATCACGCCCACACCCTCGGTGATCGGCACGACCTTCAGCACACCCTTAGCGGCTTCTGCCTTCCTGGCATCAAAGCCCTTGACGCCGCCGCCCCGGCGCGGGTTTGTGCGCACGGTGGCGTACACCATGCCCGGCATGCGCAGATCGATACCGTACATCGCCGTGCCGGTGGACTTGGCCGGGATGTCGAGTCGTTGCATCGGCTTGCCGAGCAGCTTCCATTGACTGGCGGGCTTGAGGCTCACGTCCGTTGGCGGGGTGAGCTTGCCCGCAGTGGCAGCCAGCGCGGTATAGGGCAGGCGCTTGCCGTCCGGCGTGATGACATGACCGTCGGCGGTCTTCAGATCCACGACCGGCACGCCGGTCTGCTGCGCCGCCGCGGCCAGCAGCATCTGCCGTGCGACCGCGCCCGCCACACGCAATCGGTCGAACGCGTCGGGCACGGTGGACGAGCCCCCGGTGACCTGGATGCCGAGCAACTTGCCCATGGGTCCCGCCGCGCTGCGGCCGCTGCGCGCCATGAAGGTGTCGCTCGTGGCCGCGATGGGAAAGGCCTCGGCCATCACGGTGCCGTTGTAATACGCCGCACTCGGCGGTCCGGGCTCGACTTCGAACTGCCCCCAGGCCACGTCCAGTTCCTCGGCGATCAGCGCTGCCTGCACCGAGTACGCTCCCTGGCCCAGATCGGCACGCGGGGTGATGAGGGTAATGCCGCGTGCATCGATGCGGACATACGGGTTGAGCGTGGCGGCGCCGTCGGGCAGGTCCTTGAGCAACGGGTTGACAGGCTCACGCTTGTAGAGATACGTGCCGACCGCCATGCCGGCGGCCACCGCCCCCGCGCCGATCAGGAAAGTGCGCCGGGCAATGCGTGCAATGTTGGCCATGGTTCAAGCCGCTTTCATACGCGAAGCGGCGGTCTTCACCGCCTGACGGATGCGTGGATAGGTGCCACAGCGACACAGATTGCCCGAGAGGGCGTGGTCGATCTGTTCGTCCGTCGGGTTCGGCTCGCTGGCCAGGAAGGCCGCAGCCGCCATCATCTGGCCCGCCTGGCAGTAGCCGCACTGGGCGACCTGGTGCTCGATCCAGGCCTGCTGCACCGCGTGCAGCGCGCCCGGCCGGCCAAGGCCTGCGATGGTGGTCACCGGCGCCTGTACGGCGCCCACGGGCATCGAGCAGGAGCGCACGGCAGTGCCGTCGACATGCACGGTGCAGGCGCCGCACTGGCCCACGCCGCAGCCGTACTTGGGGCCGGTGATCCCGAGCTCATCGCGCAGCACCCACAGCAGCGGCATCTCTGGTTCAACATCGACCACATGGTCCTTGCCATCGACGATCAGTTTCATTCTGGTGTTCTCCGGTTGACGGAAATGTGGAACTCAAGCTTCCCCGCGAAGGGGACTACGACATGTCGAATCACCAGGAGATCACGAAGCTGTCGCAGCGCGGCTTGACGGGATACGTGAAGGTCGTCTGTGCCACGACTTCCAGCGCAGCGGTCAGCGATCCTGTCGTCTTCTGTTCCTATGTAGACGATGACAACATGAGCGCACTGTACGTGAATATGTTGTCGCCGTAAACAATGTGTTCGTTGTCTACATTACTTAAAATGCGACGGCCAACCCACTCATGAGCCCCGGGAAACCGCGGATGTCGCCCCCCTTGCCGTCATCAAGAAAGACACCGACCACGACGCTTGACGCCGGCGACAGGCCCTATCACCACGGCGACCTGCGGCGGGCGATCGTCGAGACCGCCTCAGCGATGCTGCGCGAGGACAAGGGCTGGAAGTTCACGTTGCGTGAGGTGGCGCGTCGGGCAGGTGTCAGCCATGCTGCGCCCTACAAGCACTTCCCCGACAAGGCCGCACTGCTGCTCGAGCTGGCGTTGCGCGGCTTCGATCAGTTGGGCCAAGAGTTGCAAGCGGCGATAACTCCTCGGCCGCGGTCCGCGCGCAAGGAGTTCCTGGCAGTCGGCGGCGCGTACATCGCCTTCGGCGTGGCCAACCCAGCGCTGTACCGCCTCATGTTCAGCGGCGACGCGGGCGACCCCCGCGTCGCGCACCTCAGCGAGCGCGCCTTGTCGGCGCTGGGGGTGTTGCTGGACATGCTGACGCGCGGCCAGGCGTCCGGCGCCTTCAGGCGACGGCCCTTGCAGGGCCAGGCCGCGGCCTGCTGGGCGCAGGTGCACGGCATCACTATGCTCAGCATCGAGGGCCTTCTCATGCCCGAGAAGGTTGGAACCACGCCGGCCCAGGATGCGCTGGAGACGCTGCTCGACGGCGTCCTGGCCTGAGCCGGCTGCGTCCGATGGGCCTGCCCGTGTTGACTCATGCTCTTCCCTAGCAGCGCCCATCCGGGCCGGACCGAACTGGTCGCAAATCTGATCTGCGGGGATCAAAAATGATCGAGCCGGCACTGTCGAGATCGCAAGATTCGGGATAAAAGACGGCGAAGCGCCACCTCCGAGGCGCCAGAACAGATGGAGGGCCTCATGAAGCAGCTCGCCCTGATCGTTCCGACCGCCGTCGCCCTGCTGGCGCCGACCACACCATCCGCGCAAAGGCTGGAGCCGGTGGTCGTCACCGGCACCCGTGCCAGCGTCGAATCCGCGGCGGAACGCAAGCGCCGCAGCGACGACATCGTCGACGCCATCCTGGCCGAGGAGATCAACCGCCTGCCCGATCTCAGCGTGGCCGATGCGGTGCAGCGCATCACCGGCGTGCAGATCACGCGCGACCGGGGGGAAGCGTCCGTCGCGTCGGTGCGCGGGCTGGTGCAGGTCGAGACCACGCTGAACGGTCGCGAGTTGTTCACCGCGGGCTTCGGCCGCGCGCTGGACTATGCCGACGTGCCCAGCGACATGCTGGCCGGCATCGACGTCTACAAGAGTTCGGCGGCCTCGCGCATCGAGGGCGGGCTGGGCGGCACGGTGGATCTGCGCACCCGCCAGCCGTTCGATTTCCGCGCGCCCACGCTGGCGCTGTCGGCGCGTTACCTGCGCGGTGACCTCGTCGACAAGGGCGCCGGGCAGTTCTCGCTGCTGTATGGCGGCCGCACGGCCGTGCTGGCAGGCGAGGCCGCCGCGCTCGTGAACCTGGTGCTTCAAGACCGCGCCTACCGCGAGGACCTGAAGGGCACCAGCGCGCCGATGCGCTGCAGCGCCCGCGCAACCTCGGGTTGCCGGCTCGACCTGGTGCCGGGCGAGGACACCGTCGTCCCCGGTGGCACGAGCGAGAGCGCCAGCCTCGGCCGCCGCCGGCGCAGCGCGGCCAGCGTGATGCTCGGTTGGCGGCCCGGCGCGGCGTTGGACCTCTATGCCGAGGCCCACCTCGCGGAGCTGCGCACCACGCAGCACACGCAGCAGGTCAACACCGGGCCGAACTTCGCGGCCGGCAGCGGCTTCGACCCGGCGAGCGTGGTGCTCTTCCCGGGCACGCACGACGTGCAGCGCATCACCTGGACGAACACGCCGGTCTCCATCCTCGGCTTTGCGCGCGACACCATCGACCGCACGCGCCAGCTCGCCGCCGGCGGCGCGTGGACGGCGGGCGACCTGCGCGTGAGCGCCGACCTCAGCCACACCCGCAGCCTCAACCGGCTGTTCTTCTCCGGCCCGACGCTGGCCGGCACGGCGGCGCGCTTCACGCACGACCTGTCGGGCTTGGCGCCAGCCACCTCGGTCGAAGGCACCGACCTGGCCGACCCGGCGAAGCTGCGCTACGTGTCGCTGGCCTACCGGGTGCGCCCGCTGCGCGGCAGCCTGCTCGCCGGCCGCGTCGATGCCGAATGGCAGCTGGACGGCGGTGTGCTGGAGCGCGTGGCCATCGGCTGGCGGCATGCGCGCCGGCATGCCGACAACGCGGACAACCTGATCTTCGGCGACATCGCCGTGCCGGGCGCTTCGGCCGCGGTCCCACCAGGCCGGACTGCCATCTACCCCTACGCGCCCTTCCTGGACGCCCGCGCAGGGAGCATCGTCGGCTACCTCACCGACACGCTGGCCGATGCCCGCGACCCGGTCGCGCTGCGCCAGGCCTTCGGCATCACGGCGGCGCTGCCCACGGCGGGCGGGCCGCTGGGCGTGTGGCGTATCCATGAAGCTACCGAGGCTGCCTACGCCGAGGCGGGCTGGCGGCTGCCCGCGCTGGCGCTCGACGGCCAGGCCGGCCTGCGCCTGGTGCGCACGCGCGCCACGCTGTCGGGCAACCAGAGCGTGCCTTCGGGCGGCAGCATCGCGCCGCTGGACATCGACACGACGACGACCGACTGGCTGCCCAACGCCAGCCTGCGCTGGCGCGCGGGCGGGCCGTGGCAGCTGCGGGCCGCGGCGTCGCGCACCCTCACCCGGCCGGACTTCAACCTGCTGTCGCCGTCCATCACGCTCACGCCCAACAGCACCAACCCGCAGCTCAACCAGGGCACGGCGGGCAACCCGGCGCTGCGGCCGCTGCGGGCGACCAATGCCGACCTGGCCGCGGAAGGTCACTTCGGTGCCGGCCACGCCGCCGCGCTGACGCTGTTCTGGAAGCGGGTGGACGGCTTCATCGCCACGCTCAGCCAGGCCGAGACCCACGACGGCCAAGTCTACCAGGTGAGCCGCCCCTACAACGCCGACACCGGCCGCATCCGCGGGGCCGAGCTGTCGTACCAGCGCTTCCTCGACTTCCTGCCGGGCGCCTGGCGCGGCCTGGGGCTGCAGGCCAACGCCACCTTCGTCGACAGCAGCACCTACGACCGCACGCTGCGTGCCAACGTGCCGATGCAGAACCTGTCGCGCCGCAGCGCCAACCTCGTGGGCCTGTACGAGCAGGGCGCCTGGTCGGCCCGGCTGGCGTGGAACTGGCGCAGCAGCTTCCCCAGCGGTGCAACGAGCGTGGTGGGGCTGGGCGCCTTGCAGACCACCACGCACGCCTACGGCTGGCTCGATGCCTCGCTGCGCTGGCGCGTCTCGGAGCAGCTGACCTGGTCGCTGGACGGCGGCAACCTGCTCGGCACGCTGCGCCGCTCCTATTTCGGCGTCGAGACGCGGCCGCAGAATGCCTGGGTCAACGACCGCCAGATAGGCACCAGCCTGAGCCTCAAGATATGACGCCAACCGGGATTCGATGGCGGGCAGTGCTCGCGGCGGGCCTGCTCCTGCTGGGTGCGGCGGCGGCGGCCCCCATCGATGACTGGCGGCAGCGCGCCGTCGCCGTGCGCAAGCTGGCTGACAACGACGCCATGGCTGCCTACACGCAGGCCCAGCGCCTGCAAGCCGAACTGCCGGCGGACGCGCCGCCCGCCGACCGCACGCGCGTGCTGAACCTGCTGGCGCGCATCGAGGTGCATCTGGCCCGCACCACCGAGGCCATGGCCCATGCGGAAGAGGCTTTGCGCGAGGCCACCGCCGCCGGCGACCGGGCCGCCCAGGCCGAGGCCAACATGAACATCGGCCTGGCGGCCGTGAACCGCAACGACGTCGGTCGGCTGGTGGAAGTGACCTCGCAGACCGTGGCGGCCCTCGAAGGCGTCGACCGGGCGGACCTGCTGGCCGAAGCGCTGTTCCGCGGCGCGCTGGTGTACCGCCGCGTCGGCCGGCTCGAAGAGGCGGTGACGATGGCGCTGCAGGCGCTGGACGCGGCACAGCGCTCCGGCGACCCGCTGGTGATGGCCTATGCCCGCCACGGCCTGGCGATCTCGTACATGCAGAGCGGGCGCCTGGACGAAGCGATGCCGCAGCTGCAGGAGATGCTGCGCCAGGCCAAGGCGGCGGGTTCCCGGCTGCAGCAGGGCTATGCGCTGATGGCGTTGTTCGAGGCGGCCTACCAGCAGGGCAAGCGCGCGGAGGCCTACCCGTATCTCGATGAAGCCATTGCTGCCTTCACCGCCATCGGGTCGCCGACCGGGCTGGGCATCGCCGTCAACACGCAGGCGGAGTACGCGCTGAAGGAGGGGCGGTTGCAGGAAGCGCGGGCCGCCAATGAGCGGGGGCGGGAGATCCTCAAGATCACGCAGTTGCCGGCCGGCTGGTTCTTCTCCGCCCTGCAGCGCAGCAAGATCGAGCAGCAACTGGGCCACCCGGCCGAGGCGCTCGCGGAGGCCGATGATGCCTACCGCCGTGCCCTGGCGCTCGGGCAGCCGCTGCACCAGGCGCTGGCGACGCGCCGGCTGGCCGAACTGGCGGCCGCCGCGGGCGACCCGACGCGCGCCTACCGCCTGGTGGTCGAATCCGCGGACCTGCAGGCCAAGGCCACTGCCGAGCGCAGTGCCGATCGCCTGCTGCAGGCCGCGCAGCACCGCCGCGACGAGGCGCGGCGGCTGGAGCTGGCCGAGTTGCAGCGCCGCGGCGAGCAGCAGGCGGCCGAGTTGCAGGCGCGCGGCCTGCAGGAGCGCTGGCTGTGGACCGTGCTGGCCGGCAGCCTGCTGGCGCTGGGCGGCGCGGTGTTCTTCCTGCTGCGGCTGCGCCGCTCGCGCGCCGAAGTGCGCACGCTGGCCGACACGCTGGAGCAGCGCGTGCGCGAACGCACCGAGCAGCTGGAACGCGCGCAGCATGCCGCCGAGGCGGCCACGCGTGCCAAGAGCGAGTTCCTGGCGAACATGAGCCACGAGATCCGTACGCCGATGAACGCCATCCTCGGCATGTCCTATCTGGCGCTGCAGAGCGGGCTGGACGCCAAGCAGCGCAACTATGTCGACAAGGTGCACCGCGCCGCCGAGTCGCTGCTGGTCGTCATCAACGACATCCTCGACTTCTCGAAGATCGAGGCCGGCAAGCTGGAGATCGAGTCCATCCCGTTCCAGCTGGCCGACGTCTTTGACCAACTGGCCAACCTGCTGGGCATGCCGGCCGAGGAAAAGGGGCTGGAGCTGCTGTTCGCGCTGCCGCCGGGCCTGCCCACCGGGCTCGTGGGCGACCCGTCGCGGCTGGGGCAGATCCTGCTGAATCTGGGCAACAACGCCGTCAAGTTCACCGAGCGTGGCGAAGTGACGATGGCGGTCACGGTCGCTGAGCGCGGTGCGGAGCGGGTGGTGCTGCGCTTCGAGGTGCGCGACACCGGCATCGGCCTGAGCCCCGAGGCCTGCAAGCGGCTGTTCCAGCCTTTCACGCAGGCCGACGCGTCGACCAGCCGCCGCTTCGGCGGCACCGGCCTGGGCCTGGCCATCTGCCGCCACCTGGTGGAGCGCATGGGCGGCACGATAGGCGTGGACAGCGAGCCGCGCCGTGGCAGCTGCTTCAACTTCACGCTGCCGTTCAGCCTGCAGCCGGGCCTGCAGCCGGCCGCGCAGCCCACCGAGCTGCGCGGCACGCGGCTGCTCATCGTCGACGACCACCCGGCGGCGCGCGAGCTGCTGAGCACGCTGGTGGCGTCGCTGGGCCTGAATGCCGAAATGGCGGCGGATGGCGAGGCGGCGTTGGCCGCGGTGGCCAGTGCCGATGCGGCCGACCGCCCATTCAGGCTGGTGCTGCTCGACTGGCGCATGCCCGGCATGGACGGCATCGAATGCCTGGCGCGGCTGACCCAGGGCAGCTCCGGCCGGCACGCGCCGCCGACGGTGCTGATGGTCACCGCCTTCGGCCGCGAGCAGGCCGAGCGCCAGCTGCAGGCGCGCGGGCTGCAGGTGGCGGCGCTGCTGCCCAAGCCGGTCACGCCGTCGGCGCTGCTCGACGCCTGCATCACCGCGCTGGGCCAGCGTGCCACGCTGCCGCGCCGCAGCGAGCAGCGCCTGGAGCTGCTGCAGGCACGCCAGGCCAGCCTGGGCGGCGCCCGCGTGCTGCTGGTCGAGGACAACGCCATCAACCAGGAGCTGGCCTGCTCGCTGCTGGAGCGCGCGGGCGTCGTCGTCACCGTCGCGGCCAATGGCCGGGAGGCGCTCGCCGCGCTCGACCGCGACAGCTTCGACGCCGTGCTGATGGACTGCCAGATGCCGGTGATGGACGGCTACGAGGCCACGCGGGCGCTGCGGCAGCGCCCCGCGCTGCAGGGCCTGCCGGTGATCGCCATGACCGCCAACGCGATGGCAGGCGACCGCGAGAAGGTGCTGGCGGTGGGCATGAACGACCATGTCGCCAAGCCGTTCCAGGTGGACGAACTGTTCGCGACCCTCGCGCGCTGGGTCGGCGCCAAGCCGGGCCGGCCCGCTGGGCTGGTGGCGATGCCGTCGGAGCTGGACACGCGGGCGGGCCTGGAGGCGGTCAACGGCAACGAGATGCTGTACCGGCGGCTGCTGGGCATGTTCCGCGAGCGCGAGGCCGATTTCGAGACCCGCGTGCGCGAGGCCTGCGCGCGGGGTGATGGCGCGGGCGCGCTGCGCTGCGCACACGACCTCAAGAGCGTCGCGGGCACGCTGGGCATGCCGGCGCTGCAGCAGGCGGCCGGCGCGCTGGAGGCGGCGTGCGGCCAGGGCGCCGACGCCGCGGCCATCGAGCCGCTGCTGGCGGACGTCAGCCGGCAGCTGGCCGTCTTGATGCACGCATTACCGGAGACGGCCGCGGCTTGAGATCGCCGCCGGGCGCCGGGCGAGGCCGTCCGACGCCAAGCCCGCACGCCTCCGACAGGCTCCGCGCGTCGGCGTGCTTCGCCTGATCCAGGAGCCCAACCAGCGCTCCCTCGGGCGGGATGTCGGCCCGCGGCCGTGCAAAGAAAAGGCCCGATACCTCGGTACCGGGCCTTCTGTCGGTCTGCCAATAGAGCAGCTGCTTCAGCTGCAACTCTGGCTCGCGACGATTCAAATCTAGGCGAGCGACCGCGAGGCCGTCCCTTCACCAAGGCCACGCCGTCCCGTAGGCGATGTCCTATGTTTCGACCGCTGAAGCCGCGGCCCCGGCTTTTCCGGCATGGGGCGGGTGTGATGTTTGCCCCCAGTGGCGCAGGCCGCGAGGCTGCAAAAGGAGACAAACATGAACCTTGTTCTGTGGTGCATCACAGGCACGTTGATCGCCGTGCTGTCCAGCTTCCGCACGACGACGCTCGGACGCCTGCGCCTGCTGGTCGAGGTCGCCTTCAGTGGCCTGGGTGCGGTGGTGGGCGGCATGCTGGCGGTGCCGCGCGAGCACTGGCTGTCCGCCGACACGCATTGGCCCGGCATCGCCGCCGCGATCATCGGGGCGGTGATGCTGCTGGGCGTGGCGAACCTGCGCGCGATGCGCAGCCAGATGCCCTGAGCCCGGAGCCGACAGCCGGGGGGCAGGGCCCCTTAGCGGCGGCGCAGCGCGGCCAGCCCGGCTAGCGCGAGGCCCGCGCCGAAGGCGGTGTAGACCATCACGAGGCTGCGGTTGGACAGGCGCCGCTCGAACCCCGGCGTCAGCCGTTCGGGCACGCAGGCCAGGTCGACGACCGCGGCCACCGCGCTGACGGCGACGGCGTCGGCCACCGCATGCGCCGGTGTCGCCGCGCCGCGGCGGGCGCGCAGGCGCTCGTAGAAGCCGCACCACAGCAGCGCCGCGGCGAAATGCACAGCCGTGCCGGCCAATGTGTAGCGGGCCGACACGCCGTCCTGGCGCAGCGCCTTGCGCGCCCACAGCCAGTGGCTGATGGCGTTCACCGGTGCGGCGGCGCTGCCGGTCTCGGCGCGGCCGCGCCAAGCCAGCACGGCGGCCGACAGGCTGCTGGACAACAGGTCGCTGACCAGCAGCCGGCCGGCCAGATGGGAAAGCAGTGGTTTCATCGCGGTTCCGGTGCAGGGTCTGGATACGCCGCTGTCGGCAAGCGCCGTTCCACGGCATGCGCTTTGCCTGCTGGCGGGCATGAAGATCCTGCTGACGGGTGCGACCGGCTTCATCGGCGGCCGGCTGCTGCGCGAGCTGCTGGCCGCTGGCCATCGCGTCGTCTGCGCGGGGCGCCGCCCGCCGCCCCTCGAGCATGCGCGCTGCAGCTGGCTCAAGCTGGAGTTCACGGCCACGCCGGCCGACGTGTGGGTGGTGCACCTGGAGGACATCGACGCGGTGGTCAACGCGGTGGGCGTCTTCCGCGAGTGCGGCCGCGCGGCCAGCTTCGCCGCGGTGCACGTGCGCGGGCCGCAGGCACTGTTCGACGCCTGCGTCAGCGCGGGCGTGGTGCGCGTCGTGCAGGTGTCGGCGCTGGGCGCCGATGCACGCGCGCAGACGCCCTTCCTGCTCACCAAACACGAGGCCGATCGCCACCTGCTCTCGCTGCCGCTGGATGCCTGCGTGGCGCAGCCGTCGCTGGTCTTCGGGCCGGGCGGGGCCAGCTCGCAGCGCTTTCTCGCACTGGCCAGCCTGCCCGTCGTGCCACTGCCCGCGGGCGGCGGGCAGCGCATCCAACCCATCCACGTGGACGACGCGGCCGAGGCGCTGCGCAGCCTCGTCGAGGCACCGGCGGGCCAGTGGCGCGGGCGCCGCGTGGCCCTCGTCGGCCCGCGGCCGCTGACGCTGCGCGACTACCTGCTGGCGCTGCGCGGCGCGCTGGGCCTGCGCCAGCGCGTGCCGCTGCTGTCGGTGCCGGCCGCACTGGTGGGTTTGGCGGCGCGCCTGGGCGACTGGCGGCGCGACGCGCTGCTGGACCGCGCGGCCTCGGCCATGCTGGCGCGTGGCAACACCGCCGACCCCGCGCCGCTGGCGCGCCTGCTGGGCCGCATGCCGCGTGCGCCGGCTGACTTCATCGCCCCCGACCACCGCGCCGCGCAGCGCGTGCTGGCGCAGCTGGGCTGGCTGCAGCCGCTGCTGCGCGGGTCGCTCGCGGTGGTGTGGCTGGCCAGCGCGGTCGTCTCGGTGGCGGTCTTTCCGCGGGCGCAGAGCTTGGAGCTGCTGGCGCGCTCCGGCGTGCCGGCCGAGCTGCTGGCACCGGCGTTGTGGGGCGCGGCCGGGCTGGACCTGCTGCTGGGCCTGCTGACGCTGGCGCCGCTGCGCTCGCGCCGCTGGCTGTGGGCGGCGCAGATCGGGCTGATCCTGTTCTACAGCGCCGTCATCGCGCTGCGCCTGCCGGAGTTCTGGCTGCATCCGTATGCTCCCATGGTCAAGAACCTGCCGATGCTGGCGCTGCTGATGCTGCTGTGGGTGCTGGAGCCGCGGAGGCCCGCATGGAGTACCTGATCGTCAAGTGGCTGCACGTGCTGTCCTCGACGCTGCTGTTCGGCACCGGCATCGGCTCGGCCTGGTACCTGCTCTTCACCAGCGTGACGCGCCAGCCGGCGGCCACCGCCATCGTCGTGCGGCGCGTCGTCTGGGCCGACTGGTGCTTCACGGCCACCACCATGGTGTTCCAGCCGCTCAGCGGTGCCTACCTGGCCCATCTGGCCGGCATGCCGCTGTCGACGCGCTGGATCGCCTGGTCCTTCGCGCTGTACGCGTTGGCCGGCCTGTGCTGGCTGCCGGTGGTGGGGCTGCAGATGCGCATGCGCGACCTTGCCGAAGCCGCCACCGCCGCGGGCGAGCCGTTGCCGGCGCGGTACTTCCGGCTGCTGAAGGTCTGGACGGTGCTGGGCGTGCCGGCCTTCCTCGCGCTGGTGGCGGTGTTCTGGCTGATGGTGGCCAAGCCGGCGTGACATGAACGACAGCGCCGCCATCGTCCAGGGCCTGCTGGCCTTCGTCTGGGCTCCGCTGCTGGTGCTGGCCGGCGTGCTGGACTGGGCCTGCCACCGGCGGCTGCGCATCGAGCACACGTCGGGGCTGCGCGAATCGCTGCTGCACCTGCTGATGCTGGCGCTGCTCGGCACGGCCATCCTGGGCGGGCTGTTCCTGGCGCCGACGGCCGGGCTGTTCGCGCTGGTGCTGGCGGCGCTGCTGTTGCACGAGGCCGCCTACGCGACCGACTTGCAGGTGGCGCTCGCAAGCCGCCGCATCCCGGCGCTGGAGCAGTGGGTGCATGGCTTCCAGCATCTGCTCCCCTGGGCAGGTCTCGCGGGCCTGCTCGCACTGGCACCGGGGCAGACGCTGGCGCTGATCGGCCAGTCGAGCGAGGCGCCGGACTGGGCACTGCGGCTGAAGTCGCCGCTGCCGCCCTGGCCCTACACGATCGCGCTGCTGGCAGCGGCGCTGTTGTTCAACGGGCTGCCCTTCCTCGCGGAAGCGTGGCGCAGCGCCCGCGCTGCGGCACGGTCAGCGGATGGTGCGTGAGCCGCCGCTGGCCAGCGGGCGCGCGTCGCGGTGGCTGAGCGAGCTCGGCGCATCCAGGTGCGCGCCGTCGGAGACGCCCACGCCCAGCCGGTCGACCAGCTCGCCGCCGAGCCAGGCCGTCACCAGCGACAGGCCGGCGCCGCCGAAGGACAGCACCAGTGCCAGCGCGGGCGGCGCGCCGGGGTCTGCGCTGCGCAGCCAGGCGCTGGCGGCGAACAACGCCAGCACGACGACATTGCCCGTCGCGTGCATGGCGCCCACCGACTTGGCGCGCGTGCCGGCCGGGATGGCCAGCCAGTCGATGGTGCCGAAGGGCGCGGCCACCAGCCCGGCCACGACGCCGGCCAGGATGAGGTAGTAGGCGACCACGGCCATCAGGCTGAAGTTCATGCCCAGGGCCAGCAGGTCGAAGACCACCGAGGCGCCGAGCAGGCCGAGCGGGAACACGACCAGCATCTGGTGCACCGGATGGCCGAGAAGTCGGGCTTTGCTTTCCATGGAGATCCCCAGTTGAACCGGCCAGGGCGCCGGCCTGAACCAGCGGCAAGAACGGCACCCGGCGGCACCCGTGTGCCGACTGCAAATCTGACGCGCCCCGCGGCAAGGATTACGTGTTCTTCAGCTTGGACGGCGGGTTGGCGGCCGCCGGCTTGCCGTCCGCGGGCGCGTCGGCCGGCGCGGCCGGCGGCGTCTTGGAGAGTTTCCAGCGCCCGCCGCCGGTGAGCTGCAGCACGCGGCGGTGGAAGCCCGCGACGGCGGCGCGGTGGGCGATGCTGATCAGCGTCGTGCCGCGCTGGGCCAGGCGCTCGTACAGGCGCTTCTGGTTGGCATCGTCCAGCGCGCTGGTGGCCTCGTCGAGGATGGCCACGCGTGGCGCATGCACCAGCAGCCGCGCGAAGGCCAGGCGCTGCTGCTCGCCGCCGCTGAGCAGCTTCTCCCAGTCCTCGCTGCGGTCCAGGCCGGCGTCGCCCTCGGCGAGGTGGCGCAGCTGCACCTCGTCCAGCACCTTCAGCAGCGCCGCGTCGTCCTTGTCGGTGTGGGTGCTGGGGTAGATGAGCTGGCTGCGCAGCGAGCCGGTCTGCAGGTAGGGGCGCTGCGGCAGGAAGAACACGTCATCCTGCGGCGGGTGCTCGATCCTGCCGCCACCCTGCGTCCACAACCCGGCGATGGCGCGCAGCAGCGAACTCTTGCCGCAGCCGCTGGCGCCCGTGATCAGCAGCGATTCACCGGCCGGCACGCTCAGCGACAGGTCCCGCACCAGCACCCGCTCGCTGTCGGGCGCCTTCACGGTCAGCTTGGACAGCTTGAGGTCCTGCGCCGGCTGCAGCTCGATGCCCGGCTCGGGCGGCGCTTCCTCCAGCTTGGCGGCCATGACGTGCAGGCGGTCGATGCCGGCGACGAAGCGCGACAGGCTCTCGAAGTTGTCGACGATCAGCGACACCGCGCTGAGCACCGCCGCGAAGGCGCCGCCGGCCTGCACCGCCTTGCCCACTTCCAGCTCGCCCGACAGCACCTGGCCGGCCAGCACGACGAAGGGCACCAGCAGGCTCAACTGGCTGAAGGAGCGCTGGAACAGGTTCAGCATGAACTGCGCGCGGATCATCTTCTTGGTGTTGAGCAGCGCCGCGCGCAGGCGCTGGTCGAGCTGGTGGCGCTCCTGCTTCTCGCCGCGGTAGAAGGCGATGGACTCGGCGTTCTCCCGCAGCCGCATCAGCCGGAAGCGGAAGTCCGCCTCGCGCTTGAGCTGCCAGAAGTTCAGCCGGATCAGCGGCCGCCCGAACAGCAGCATGGACAGCCCAGTCCCCACCAGCGCGTAGACGATCAGGAAGGCCACCAGCATCTTCGACAGCGACCACAGCACGGCACTGAAGGCCACCAGCTGCATGGCCGAGCCGAGGAGGATGAGCAGGAAGTTCAGCGAGCGGCTGGTGAAGGTGTTGACGTCGTCGGCGATGCGCTGGTCGGGGTTGTCGACGCCGGCCAGCCGGAAGTAGGCGCGGTCGCCCAGATAGGCGTCCAGGAAGCGGTGCGTCAGCCAGCGGCGCCAGTCGTTGGCGTAGGCGTCGCGCGAGGCGTAGTACAGCGCGTAGACCGGCACCGCGATGCCCACCACCCACAGCATGCCGCGCACGGCCTCCCAGAAGCGCTCCTCGTCACGCGCCGACAGCGCCGACGTCAGCTCGCCGGTCTGCCGGTTGATCAGCACCGCGAGATGCGTGTCCAGCAGCATCAGTGCGATGAGACCCACGAGGACGGCCCAAGCGACCCGCTTGCGGTCGCCTTTCCAGTAGGGCTTCGCGACGATCAGAAAGCGGCCCCAGGCAGAGGGCGCGTTGGCGGCGGAGGAGGTCATGCGCGATGGCCGGGAGAAGGACAGCCAAGACTAGGCCCGCGCCGCCGCGCAGGGTTGTCGGACGGCATGCCGAGGCCGCGTCGCCTTTCGGCGCTTCCCCTGCCGTGTGCTCAGGCGAGCACGCTGCACAGCAAGGCTTGCAGCAAACGGTGCCGGCGGCTGGTTTCTTGTGCGGCATCCGGCTCGGCCGTCATCGGCACGGCGCCGGCATACAGCCGGTGGGCGGGGCTGCCGATGCCGTCGAACACCGGCACGCCGGCATCCCGGCTCAGCTGGCGCAGCTCGGCCTCTGCCAGCCCCTGGCATTCGATGGCGTCATAGAGCTGGCCGAGCAGTGCGGCGCGGTCACGCCGGCCGGCTTCCGGTGGGCTGTCGTTGCGCACTCGCGCGACGTGGGCGCCGAGTTCGGTGGCTGCTGCGATGAACGCGGCCGCGGCCGGGCTGTCGTGGTCGGCGGTCAGCAACGCCAGGCGCTTGCCGCGCAACGGCTGCGGCAGGCCGGCGCCAGCGGCGGCACGGCCGAGCCGGTCGGCGCCGGCCGCGAGGGCGAGCAGGCCGCCGGGCGTGAGCGCGTCGATGGACCAGGGAAGGGCGAGTGTCGGCATGGATGGGATTCCGGTCCGGCAGTCTGCAGCCCGGGCCGCGCCGGGCCGCTGACGCAGATCAAGCCGTTGCCAGGGCGCCCCACGCGCCGCAAGCCCCGCGACGGCGCCGTTTACCCACCGTTTACCGAGCATTACCGAGCCGTGCCGTCCATTGCCGGAGCGTTGTCCACCCGTTGTCGGCCGCTCCCTAAGCTTCTCCCCATCGAATCCAGCGCCCCAGGGAGCCCCCAGATGATGACCGCCACCGCCACCGCCACCACCGCCCGCACCCCGATCGCCGCAACCCTGTTGCCGCCGCAGCGTCCGGCCGCCGGCCAGTCGGTCGTGGCCCAGCGCATCGCCGACACGCTGCGCCAGCTGCAGGAGCATGTCGCCATCACGCGCCGCGTGCTGCATGCCGGCGACAGCCTGTACCAGGCGGGCGAGGACTTCGGCAGCCTGCATGTCGTGCACTCGGGCTTCTTCAAGACCATCAACCAGGCGGCCGATGGGCGCGAGCAGGTCGTCGGCCTGCACTTCAAGGGCGACTGGCTGGGCTTCGACGGCATCGCCGCCGGCCGCTACGGCTGCGACGCGGTGGCGCTGGACACCGGCGAGGTCTGGACGCTGCGCTACGACGCGCTGCTGGCCGCCTGCGCCCGCCACGCGCCGCTGCTGGGCCTGCTGCACGAGGCGATGAGCCGCGAGATCACCCGCGACCGCGACTCGCTGCTGTCGCTGTGCACGCTGTCGGCCGACGCCCGCGTGGCCGACTTCCTGCGTTACTGGGCCGAATCCATGGGCCAGCGCGGCCTGCGCAACGACCAGATCACGCTGCGCATGACGCGCGCCGAGATCGGCAACTACCTGGGCATGACGCTGGAGACCGTGAGCCGGGCGCTGTCGCGCCTGTCGCGCGACAAGCTCATCGCCTTCCCCGAGCGCGGCCGCCGCGACGTCAGCATCCCCGACGTGCAGGCCCTGCACGCCTATGTGCAGCGCAGCCTGACGCCCAGCACGATGCTGCAGTGACCCTGGGCACCGCCCCGGGTGCGAGCGCAGCGGACCGGCCGGGCACGCCCGCGTTCAGCGCGGCGGGACTGGGCGAGGGGCGTTGAGGACGCGCGCTATGGCCCGCGCCAGATCCTCGCGCGTGAAGGGCTTGCGCAGCAGCTCCCAGGCCGACGCCTCGTTGGCATCCAGCAGCTCCGACGAATAGCCCGACATCAGCAGCACGGCCAGCGCCGGCTGGCGCTGTTGCGCAAGTGCCGCCAGCTGCGTGCCGCGCAGGCCCGCGCCGAGCGCGATGTCCGACAGCAGCAGCCTGTAGCCGGCATCCGCCGCCAACTCCTCCAGCGCCGCCTCGGCCGTCGCCAGCGCCTGCACCTCGCAGCCCAGCGTGCGCAGGAAGTTCATCACGACCGCGCGCACCTCCGGTTCGTCCTCCACCAGCAGCACGCGCAGCCCGGCCGGCACGGCGTCGCCCGCCGCCACCGTGGCCGCCTCGGCGCCGGCGGCGTCCGGATGGCAGGGCAGCAGCAGCGACACCGTCGTGCCCTCACCGAGCGTGCTGTCCAGCAGCGCCGCGCCGCGTGACTGCTTCGCAAAGCCGTAGACCGTGCTCAGGCCCAGGCCCGTGCCGCGGCCGGCTTCCTTGGTCGTGAAGAAGGGCTCGAAGGCGCGCTCCTTGACGATGTCGGGCATGCCGGTGCCGGTGTCGCCGATGGCGATCTGCACATAGGCCTGCGGGCGGCTGTCCTGCAGCTCGGCCAGCACGGCGGCGGGCAGCGCCTCGCAGCGCTGCGCAGCGAAGTTGAGCGCGCCGCCGTCGGGCATCGCGTCGCGGGCGTTGATGGCGATGTTGAGCAGCGCCGATTCCAGCTGGCCGGGGTCGGCCAGGCAGGGTGGGCAGCCGGGCTGGACCTGCACGGTGATCTGGATGCGCTGGTCCAGCGTGCGGCGCAGCATGTCGGCGAGCGATTCGAGCAGCGCCGGCACGTCCACGCGCGTGGGCTGCAGCACCTGGCGGCGCGAGAAGGCCAGCAGCTTGCCGGTCAGCTCGGCGCCGCGCTTGGACGCGCGCATCGCCGCGCCGACCAGCTGCGGCGCGTTGGCGTCGTCGGCGACGGCCGGCACGTCCTCCAGCACCTGCAGGTTGCCCTGGATGATGGTCAGCAGGTTGTTGAAGTCATGCGCGATGCCGCCGGTCAGCTGGCCGACGCTCTCCAGCCGCTGCGCATGCTGCAGCGCCTCCTCGGTCTGGGTGCGCTGCAGGCTGGCGGCCAGCAGGTGGGCCAGCGACTGCAGGAAGCGCATCTCGTCGTCGCCGAAGCGACCGGCCTGGCGCGAGCGCACCGTCAGCGCGCCGACGCTCTGGCCGCGGTCGGTCAGCGGCACGGCCAGCGCGCTGACGAGGCCGGCATCGACATAGGCGCTCGGCACGGCGAAGCGCTGCTCCGTTGCGTAGTCGGTGACGAGCACGCCGCATCCCTGGGCGACGACGAAGCCGGGCGGCGTGTCCGGCCGGTTGGGCACCTGTGCGCCGAGATGCTCGGGCAGCAGGTCGCCGGCGCAGCCGGCCACGCGGAAGGCCTGGCGGTCGGTTTCGAGCAGGAAGACGACGGCGGCGTCGGCCTGCAGCGCCTCAGCGGCGACCTGCGGGATGCGCTGCAGCAGCTGCTGCGGGTCGCGTGTGTCCACCGCCATCGCACCGACCTCGGCGACATGTTCGGCATAGCGGGCGCGCTTGAGGGCCTGCTTCACGCGCGGGTAGGCACCGATGTCGCGGATCGCCGCCACGACATACGGCAGGCCCTGGCCCTGCAGCGGGCTCAGCGCGATCTCCACCATCACCTCGGAGCCGTCCTTGCGCCGCGCCACCAGCTCCATCTGCGTGCCCATCGGCCGCGCCCGCGGGTGCTTGGCATACCCCTCGCGGTAGGCGGCGTGGCGCGGGCGGATGGCATCGGGCACCAGCGCATCGACCGACAGGCTGACCAGCTCCTCGGGCGAGTAGCCCAGCAGTTCGGAGGCGGCCGGGTTGGCCAGCACGATGCCGCCGCCGGGCTCGACGAGCAGCAGCGCGTCGGCATAGGCTGCGAACAGCGAGCGGTAGATGGCAGCGGCTTCGGCGGCGTCCATGTCAGCCCTGCGCGACGCCGGGGACGAAGAGATAGCCCGCGCCGCGGACCGACTTGATGAGTTGCGGCTCGTCCGCGTTGTCGCCCAGCTTCTTGCGCAGCCGGCCGATCAGCACGTCGATCGTGCGGTCGAACGGCGCCGCCTCGCGGCCGCGGGTCTGCTCGAGCAGGAAGTCGCGCGACAGCACGCGGCCGGCGTGGCGGGCCAGCACCTGCAGCAGCTCGAACTCGCCGGTGGTCAGCACGACTTCGGTGCCGGTCGCGTCGACGAGGCGGCGGGCGGCAGTGTCGAGCGTCCAGCCGGCAAAGCGCAGCAGCGGCCGTTCCGCCGGCCCGGGGGCTGTGGCGGCCGGTGCCGCCGCGGGTGGTTCGGCCGGCACCAGGCGGCGCAGCACGGCCTTGATGCGGGCGAGCAGCTCACGCAGGTCGAACGGCTTGGTGACGTAGTCGTCGGCGCCGATCTCCAGCCCCACCACCTTGTCGATGGCGTCGCCGCGCCCGGTCAGGATGACCAGGCCGCAGCGCCAGCGTTCGCGCAGCTGGCGGGCGATGGCAAAGCCGTCCTCTCCCGGCAGGCCCAGGTCCAGTAGCACCAGGGCCGCGGGGTCGCTGGCCATCAGTTCGAGCAGCGCCCGGCCGTTGTGCACCTGGCTGACGCGGAAACCCTGCATCTGCAGGTAGTTGGCCAGCAGCTGGGTGATGTCGACTTCGTCGTCGAGGACGGCAACGTGGGGCAGGCTCATGCGGAAGGCGGTCGAGCGGGAGCGCAATGGGTCGCCGCACTTTAACTGCCGCCATGGCGGCGCCGGGCACGCGCCTTCCTGCGCATAACGCACCGGCCGAGCGGTCGAGGCCTTGATGCAGGTCAATTCGCGGTGACGGGCGCTGCCCAGAATCCTCTGCCTGGGAGAAACACATGGCGCGAGACCTGGCGAGCAAGACCTTCTGGCGGCCCACCGGCGCGGCCATGCTGCTGGGCATGGCCGGCGGCCTGGCCTGGCTGCTGGCGTCGGGCCGCCTGCAGCCCGGGCTGGCGTCCGGCGTGGCGGCGCTGGCGGTGGTGACCGTCGGTGTGTTCGGGCTGCAGCAGCGCCGTGCGCTGCGGGCGGCACGGCGCGAGCGGGCGGAGCAGGCCGAGAAGCTGCGTGCGCTCAACCTGCTCGACGCGATCAGCAACAGCACGCCCGACATCATCTTCACGGAGGACCTGCAGGGCCGCTTCACCTTCGTGAACCAGGCCACCTGCCGCGCGCTGGGCCAGCCGGCCGCCGCGGTGCTGGGCCGCGAGGCGGGGGCATTCTTTTCGAACCCGGACCGCGCGCGCATCGCGGCGCTCAACGCCGCGGTCATCGAGTCGGGCGGCATCGTCGCCAGCGAGGGCGAGATGACGACGGCGCTGGGGCGGCGCTGGTACCTGTGCACGCTGGGGCCGCTGCGCGAGCCCGACGGCCGCCTCAGCGGCGTGTTCGGCGTCGTGCACGACATCACCGAGCGGCGCCGCCAGCAGGAGCATCAGCGCCAGTGGGCCCAGGCCTTCGAGAGCACGCGCGACGGGGTCATCATCTGCGACGCCAGGGCGCACATCGAGAGCGTCAACCGCGCCTTCACCGAGATCACCGGCTACACGCCCGACGACGCCATCGGCCACACGCCGGCGCTGTTGCATTCGGGCCGGCACGACGCGGCCTTCTACCGTGAGTTGTGGGCGGGCGTCGCCCGCAGCGGCCATTGGCGCGGCGAGATCTGGAACCGGCGCAAGGATGGCGAGATCTACCCCGAGTGGCTGACCATCAGCGCCGTGCGCGACGAGGCCGGGGTGGTCACCAACTACGTCGGCGTCTTCACCGACATCACCCGGGTCAAGCGCGACGAGGCCGAGCTGCAGCGCCTGGCCAACTACGATCCGCTGACCGAGCTGCCCAACCGGCGCCTGCTCCACACCCGGCTGGAGCATGCGCTGGCCCGCGCCGCGCGCCGCGGCGGGCGCCTGGCGCTGTTCTACATCGACCTCGACGGCTTCAAGACCGTCAACGACAGCCTGGGCCACCCGGCCGGGGATGAGCTGCTGATCGGCATCACGCGCCGTTTCCAGGACCGGGTGCGGGCCGGCGACACGTTGGGCCGGCCCGGCGGCGACGAGTTCCTCGTCATCGCCGAGTTGCTGCATGGCCCGCAGGACGCCGCCGTGCTGGCGCAGGACCTGCTCGCTGCCGTCGCCCGCCCGCTGGCGCTGGCCGGCGGCCAGGAGGTCTATGTGACGGCCAGCATCGGCATCAGCATCTTTCCCGACGACGGCTGCAGCGACGCGACCGCGATGCTGCGCGACGCCGACGCGGCGCTGTACCGGGCCAAGGAGCAGGGGCGCAACGGCTTCTGCTTCTTCACCCACGAGCTGAACCGGCAGGCCGTCGCCAAGCTGGAGACCGAGGTGGCACTGCGCCATGCGCTGCAGCGCGGCGAGCTGCTGCTGCACTACCAGCCCAAGGTGTGCGCGGCCAGCGGTCGCATCGTCGGAGCCGAAGCACTGCTGCGCTGGCAGCGCGGCGACGAGCTGGTGCCGCCGGGCCGCTTCATCCCGATCGCCGAGCAAAGCAGCCTCATCCTCGACATCGGCGCGTGGGTCATCGACGAGGCCTGCGCCCAGCAGGCGCGCTGGCAGGCGCTGGGGCTGGCGATGCCGCGCATCGCCGTCAACGTGGCGGCGCGCCAGTTCGCCGCGGGCAACCTGGACACGGTCGTGGACGAGGCCCTGCGCCGCCACGGCGTCGCGGCCTCCAGCCTGGAGCTGGAAGTGACCGAGAGCATGCTGGTCGACACGCCGGCCGCCGGCATCGATATGCTCGGGCGCCTGAAGGAGACCGGCGTGCGGCTGTCGCTGGACGACTTCGGCACGGGCTATTCCAGCCTGGCCTACCTGCGCCAGTTCCCCATCGATGCGCTGAAGATCGACAAGTCCTTCGTCGACCAGATCGACGCCGGCCCCCAGGGCAGCGCCATCGTCGATGCGGTCATCGCACTGGCGCACCGGCTGGGCCTGACGGTCGTGGCCGAGGGCGTCGAGACGGCTGCGCAGCAGGCCTACCTGCGCCGCCAGGGCTGCGACGAACTGCAGGGCTTCCACCTCGCGCGGCCCATGCCCGCCCATGCCTTCGAGGCGTTGTGGGCCGGGGGAGAGGTCGCGGTCGGCTGACCTTTGTCAGGGGCATCGGCGCGGCTGGATACTGGCCGCCCCACAAGGAGACCCCCGCCCATGAAGACCTGGCTCACCGCTGCCCTCGCCACCGCCTCGATGGCCGCTGCCCTTGGCGCCCACGCCCAGGCCGCCGACCCGCTGAAGGCGGCCGTCGCGGCCGACCACCGCAGCGTCGGCAACGTCGCCCGCGATGTGTACCGCCACCCCTACGAGACGCTGAGCTTCTTCGGCATCAAGCCGACCGACACCGTCGTCGAGCTCGCGCCCGGCGGCGGCTGGTACACCGAGATCCTGGCGCCCTACCTGCGCGAGCAGGGCCAGCTCTACGCCGCCGACGGCGGCAGCGCCCGCTTCAAGGCCAAGATGGAATCGTTGGGCGTCTACGGCAAGGTCAGGATCACCGCCTTCGACCCCGCCAAGGGCCTGCTCGACATCGCACCGCCCGGCAGCGCCGACGCGGTGCTGACCTTCCGCAACGTGCACAACTGGATGGGCCAGGACAAGGCGCAGGATGTCTTCAACGCGGCCTTCAAGGCGCTCAAGCCGGGCGGCGTGCTGGGCGTGGAGGAGCACCGCCTGCCGGCCGCGCGCACGCAAGACCCCAAGGCGCCCAGCGGCTACGTGCAGGAGGCCGCCGTCATCAGGTTCGCCGAGGCCGCCGGCTTCAAGCTCGCGGGCAAAAGCGAGGTCAACGCCAACCCCAAGGACACGGCCGACCACGAGAACGGCGTCTGGGCGCTGCCGCCCACCTACACGAACAAGGACAAGGAGCGCGCCAAGTACCAGGCCATCGGCGAGAGCGACCGCATGACGCTGAAGTTCGTCAAGCCGTGATGGCCAGCAGGGCCGGGCGCCGGTGAAGCACGCCGTCATCGGCCACGGCCGGCTGGCGCGGGCGCTGGTGCCGGCGCTGCGGGCGGCGGGCGAGGATGTCGCCATCGGCCGGCGCGAGCCGGGGGCGGGCGAGCTGGTGGCGGCCGATGCCGCGCGGGCGGCCGACTGGGTCTGGCTGACCGTGCCCGACGATGCCATCGCCGCCACCGCCGCCGCGCTGCCGTGGCGGGCCGGCCAGCTGGCCTTGCACTGCAGCGGCGCGACACCGCTGGCGGCCCTCGCACTCGCGCCCGCCGCGGCCGGCTTTCATCCGCTCAAGCTGCTGGCCGGGGACACGGGCCTGGCCGGCGTGCATGTCGGCATCGAGGCCGGCGCCGCCCACCGGCCGGCGTTGCGCGAGCTGGCGCAGCGGCTGGGCCTGCTGCCGCTGGACCTGCCGTCGCCGATGACGGCGCAGGCGCGGGCGGCCTATCACGCCGCGGCCAACCTGGCTGCGAGCGGCGTGCTGGCGGTGCTGTCCGAAGCCGGCGCGCTGTGGGCCGCGGCCGGCCTGCCGCCCGGCGAAGCCTTGGCGGCGCTGCTGCCGCTGACCCGCGGTGCGCTGGATACCGCCGCGGCGCGCGGCCTGGCAGGCGCCGTCTCCGGCCCCATCGCGCGTGGCGATGCCGGCGTGCTGGCCCGCCATCTCGACGCCCTGCTCGCCGCCGGGCTCGACGCCGACCTGCTGCTGGCCCTGGGCCGGCGCCAGCTCGCGCTGGCGGAGGCGGCGGGGCGACTCGATACGGCGCAGGCGGCGGCGTTGAGTGGCTTGCTCGCGACCGGCAGTTGCTAGATCCAGGAAGCCGGATCGAGCCGGTAGTAGGCGCTCAGCTCGGTGTACAGCGCCGGATGGCCGGCGGCCAGTTCGATGGGCCGTTCGAAGAACAGCTCGCTGATCACCGCGAAGAACTCTGCCGGGTCGGTCGCTGCGTAGGCGTCGATGAGGCCGGGTTCCCCGCCCGCCAGCCGCCAGCGCAACGCATCGAACTCGTTCTGCATCACCGTCGACCAGCGCCAGTAGGCCGCGGCGCTCGCCAGCGCGGGCGCACCGTTGGCCGGGCCGTTGTGCTGGTCCAGCTGATGGGCGAACTCGTGGATGACGACGTTGTGGCCGTCGCCCGGCGTGGCCGCGCCGCGCCTGACCTCGTCCCACGCCAGCAGCACCTGGCCGTGGCTCCAGCTCTCGCCGGCCAGCACGCGGCGCTGGTCCGACAGCACGCCGCCGGACTCCGTCACCGGCCGGTCGACGACGAAGGCGCCGGGATAGACCAGCACCTGGCGCAACTCCGGGTAGACGCCGCGGGCTGCGCCCAGCAACGGCAGGCAGGCCAGCGCCGCGATGGTGACGCGCACCTCGTCGGTCACGCGCAAGCCGCGGCAGCCGAGGATGGGCTTCTCGGCGAGGAAGACCTGCATCAGCCCCTTGAGCCGCAGCTGCTGGCGTGCCGGCAGCCGTGACACCAGCGGCACATGGCGGCGCAGCAGGCGCCGCCAGGCGGGCGGGAACGGCCGGTTCGCGATGCGCTCGCGGCGCCGGCGCACCCACAGCGGCCACAGCGCGATGCCGGCGGCGGCAAGCAGGACGAGGGCGAAGCAGATCAGCAACGGCATGAGGGGCAACTGGGTGTGGCCGGACGGTTTGCAAGCCCGGCTCCGGGCAATCCCCCAGGATCGGCGGCTCGCGTAACCTGCGGGCATGCCAGAGCCCGTGCCGCCGTCCTGTCTGAATCCTGATCCGGCCCCTCGGGCCTGCGGCGCCGTGGACCTGCATGGTGAACGTCGTGAAAGACGAGGCCTTCGATGAATGGCGAACCGTCCACTGCCGGATCGAGGTTGAAGGCCTGGCAGGTGCTGTTCGGCGGCATCTGCGCCCTGGTGCTGACCATCGGGCTGGCGCGCTTTGCCTACACGCCGCTGCTGCCGCAGATGCAGTCGCAGGCGGGCCTGGGCGTGGCCGACGGCGGCCTGCTGGCCGCCATCAACTACGCGGGCTACATGAGTGGCGCGCTGCTGGCGGCCTGGATCGAAAGCCCGGTGTGGCGCCAGCGCCTGTACAGCTGGGGTCTGCCCCTGGCGCTGGTCATCACGGCGCTGATGGGCTGGAGCACCTCGTTTGGCGCCTGGGCGTTGTCGCGTTACGTCGGCGGCCTGTGCGGCGCGGCCGGCATGCTGCTTGGCTCGGGGTTGGTGCAGGGTTGGCTCATCCGCGCCGGCCGCCGCCCCGAGCTGGGCCTGTACTTCATCGGCCTGGGCCTGGGCATCGTGGTGTCGGCCCTGGGCGCCATGGGCATGACGCGGCTTGAACTCGACTGGGCCGCGCAGTGGGAGGGCTTTGCGCTGTTGGGGCTGGCCTTCCTGGTCCCGGCGTGGGTGTGGCGCCCGCCGGTGCCGCCGCCTGCGAGCAAGGCAGCGGCCGCGCAGGCGCCGAACCGACGCTGGATGGCGCTGATGGTGGCCGCCTATTTCTGCGCCGGCTGGGGCTTCGTCATCAACGCGACCTTCACGGCCGCGATCGTCGAGAAACAGCCGTTGCTGGCCGGACAGGGCCCGTGGGCCTGGCTGTTGGTGGGCCTGGCGGCGACGCCGGCGGTCTTCATCTGGGACCGCATCGCGCGGCGCACCGGTGACGTGCAGGCGCTGCTGATCGCCTTCGGCGTGCAGATCGTCGGCGTGCTGCTGCCGGCCGTGGCCGACGGCCTGGCAGCGGCGCTGCTCGGCGCGCTGCTGTATGGCGCGACCTTCATCGGCATCGTCAGCCTGACGCTGGCGCTGGTCGGCCGGCGTTCACCGGCCAACCCGGGCCAGGCGATGGCCAGGCTGACGCTGAGCTACGGCGTGGCGCAGGTCAGCGCGCCGGCACTGACGGGGCTGATGGTCGAGGCCAGCGGCAGCTTTCGTGCGGCGTTGTGGCTGACGGCAGGCGTCATGGCACTGGGCATGGCCTGCCTCGCTGCAGTGCTGCGCGAACCGCGTTGAATGGCGGGCGCTTCGAAAGCACAGACACACTCCGCCACGGAGTAACTCTGTGTGTCGCGGTCATCCGCCGGTCGCACCGGGGGGTTAGAGGCGTGCGGCCGCGCTTGTGCGGTCCGGAGTTGCCTCATGAAACGTCTGTCCCTGGCCATTGCGCTGATCTCTTCCGTGGCCCTGTTGTCGGGCTGCATCATCGTGCCCCATCGCCATGGCGGCTATCGCGGCGGTGGCGGCTATGGCCACTACCAGGACGGCGGCCGCTACCAGAGCGGCCCGGTCTACGTGCAGCCGGTGCCGCGGCGATGAGACGGCCCGGCCTCGCGCTGGCGTTGACCGCGTCCGCGCTGCTGTCCGCCTGCGTGGTCGTGCCGGCCCACCGTGGCGGCTATCACGGGGGTGGCTACGCGGCGGAGCCGGGCATCGTCGTCGACGCACCTCCGCCGCCGGCCTATGCCGAGGTGCAGCCGGTCATGCCTTATCCAGGCGCCGTCTGGATCGGCGGCTACTGGGGCTGGAACGGCGGGCGGCACCAATGGGTGCCGGGCTACTACGACCGCCCGCGGTCGGGCTACCGCTATGAACCCAACCGCTGGGAGAACCGCGGCGGCCGCTGGCATCTGCGCCTGGGCGGGTGGATGCGCCTTTAGAACCGTTCAATGACGGTGGCGATGCCCATGCCACCACCCACGCACAGCGTCACGCAGCCGGTGCGCAGGTCGCGCCGCTCCAACTCGTCGAGCAGCGTGCCGAGCAGCATGGCGCCGGTGGCACCGAGCGGATGGCCCAGCGCGATGGCGCCGCCATTCACGTTGACGCGTTCAGGGTCCAAGCCGAGGTCGCGGATTGTCTTCAGCGGCACGGCGGCGAAGGCCTCGTTGATCTCCCACAGGTCCACGTCGGCTGCCTGCATGCCGGCCTGGCGCAGCGCCTTTCGGCAGGCCGGGGTCGTGCCGGTCAGCATGAGGGTGGGCTCGCTGCCCGTCACGGCCGCCGCGCGGATGCGGGCGCGGGGCTTCAGGCCCGCTGCTTCACCGCCCGCCTTGGAACCGACAAGCACCAGCGCCGCACCGTCGACGATGCCGGATGAATTGCCGGCATGGTGGCGGTGCTCTATCGCTCCGGCCTGCGGGTAGCTGCGTAGCGCGAGGGGGTCGAACCTGGCGCCAAGCTTGACGAAGCTGGGGTTCAGCGCGGCCAGCGTCTCGGTGGTGGTCTGTGGGCGGATGGTTTCGTCCTCGGCCAGCAGCAGCGCGCCGGTCTCGTCATGCACCGGCACCAGCGCCTGCCTGAACCGGCCTTCGGCGCGGGCCGCCGCGGCGCGCTGATGCGAGCGCGCGGCCCAGGCGTCAAGTTCGTCGCGTGAGAAGCCTTCGAGCGTGGCGATCAGGTCGGCGCTGATGCCCTGAGGCACGAAGCCGATGGCCTGCACGACGCGCTCGTCCAGCAGCCAGGCGCCGCCGTCGCTGCCCATGGGCACGCGGCTCATGCTCTCCACGCCGCCGGCCACCACCAGCCGCTCGAAGCCGCTGGCCACCTTGGCCGCGGCGAGGTTGACGCTCTCCAGCCCCGAGGCGCAGAAGCGCGACTGCGTGACGCCGGCCACCGACTGCGCCCAGCCGGCGTCCAGCACGGCGATGCGTGCGATGTCGCCGCCCTGCTCGCCGATGGGCGTGACGCAGCCCAGCACGACGTCGTCGACGAGGGTCGTGTCCAGTCGCGCGCGTTCGCGCAGCGCCTGCAGCAGCGTGCGGACCAGCCAGATCGGCGTGGCCGCGTGCAGCGCGCCATCGGGCTTGCCCCGGCCGCGCGGCGTGCGGCAGTGGTCGTAGAGGTAGGCGTCGAAACTCATGCCGCGATCCCCACGGCCTGCTCCAGCGCCGCGATCTCCTCGTCCACATAGGCCGCCAGCCGGCCGAGGTTGGGCAGCGCGTCGGTCGCGATCAAGCCGACATACAGCGTGCCGGCGTAGCTGAACAGCGTGATGTTGAGCAGGTGCGTGGCCGGCAGCGTCGAGACCGGATGCATCTCCAGCAGCGGCGCTCCTTTCAGATAGAGGCGGTGGTCGGGCCCAGGCACGTTGGAGACCAGCGTGTTGCCCATGGGCGTGATGACGTCGGCGAGCTTGAAGGTGCCGGCGATCTGGCCCAGCAGGCCGGTGAGGATGGTGTAGGTCTCGACCGCCTCGGGTGCGACCGAGTCGATCATGGCGCGCACGTTGCGCAGCGAGTAGCCGACGTTGCGCAGCCGCACGTAGGCGTCGTCGGTGGGCGGCGACAGGTCCACCAGGATGATGCCGATCTTGTTGCCGCCACCCTTCTCGCCCTCGCGGCGCAGGTTGACCGGCATCTGGATGGTGATCGGACGGTCCAGCGCGATGCCTTCGTCGGCCAGGTAGCGGTGCATGGCACCGTCCAGGCAGGTCAGCGCGACATGGTTGAGCGTGGCGCGCGCCACCTTGCGGATCGCATCGATGCGGGCCATCGGCACGGCGGCGGTGGCGAACTGGCGCCCCGGCGTTGCGTTGCCGGTGAAGGGCGTGTCGCCGCTGGCCTTGAAGGGCAGGGCGATGGCGTTCTTGGTCAGCTTGACGGCCTCCAGCGCCAGCATGGCCGTGAGCCTGCCGATGCCCACGGCGCGCTTGCTGTTAGCAGTGAGCTGCTTCCAGACCGTGCCGGCCACGGCCTGGTCCAGACGCTTCTTGCGACCCAGGCCGCCGCTGCGGCGGGTGTGGTCCAGGGTCCAGACCGGCGTGACGCGGTCGTCGTCGGGCGTCGTGCGCAGCGATTCGACGCCCCAGCGCGTCATCGTGATGCCGTCGGCCACCGCGTGGTGCATCTTGTAGTAGATGGCGAACTGCTTGTCCCACAGGCCGGCGATGACGTGCACCTCCCACAGCGGCCGGCTGCGGTCCAGCATGGGCTGGTGCAGCTCGGCGGTCAGCGCGTAGAGGGCCTCGCGGTCGTTGTGGCCGGCCTTCATCTTGTGGAAGAAGACGTGCTCGCTCAGGTCCACCGCGTCGGCCGTGGCCCAGCTCGGCATCAGGCCGGCGGAGAGGAAGTGGATGACCTGGTCGAACGGCGGCTGGACGTCGGTGTGCTCGAGGAACTCCTCGTACAGCTGCTTGGCGAAGTTCGCGCCGCCGCCCTTGGGCACCTGGTGGATGTGCAGGCCGGCCACGTGCTTGGGGCTGGCCTCGGTCTCGGCGATGAAGAAGGCGAGGTCGAGCAGGGACAGGCGGGTCATGACGGCGCGTGGAGTGGCGGCCGGCCCAGCATAGGCGGCCCTCCCGGCCGGTCAAGGCAGGGGAATCACGCGTCGCCGCTGGACGACTTGCGCTTGCCGCTGCGGCGTTCCTTGTCGGCCAGGCGGGCGGCTTCCGCTGCGTCGGCCTTGCGCGCCTCCTCGTCGGCGGCGGCCTGGCGCCAGGCCGCCATCTCCTCGGGCGTCTCCAGCGTGATGCGGCCCAGCAGCCCCTGGCGGTAGTCGATCAGCAGCGCCTCGGCGGCCTTGTGCATCTGCACCGCACCGCCGCGCACCTTGGCGCCGCGCTTGATGCCGATGGCCTCCAGCACGGCGTCATCGGTGCCCAGCTCCACCAGCCCGTAGCGCTGTTGCAGCCGCTCGGGGTAGCGGCGCTTCAGCACGGCGATCAGCTCCAGCGCCACCTCGGCCTCGTCGAAGGCGTTGCGGCCGATCGCGCCGCTGGCGGCGAGGTGGTAGCCGCTCTGCTCGATGGCGATGCGCGGCCACAGCATGCCGGGCGTGTCGAACAGGTAGAAGCCGTTCTCCAGCACGAACTTCTGCTCGAGCTTGGTGATGCCCGGCTCGTCGCCGGTCTTGGCGGCACGCTTGCCGACGAGGGTGTTGATCAGCGTGCTCTTGCCGACGTTCGGGATGCCGCAGATCAGCACGCGCAGCGGCTTGTGCATGTCGCCGCGCAATGGCGCCAGCTCGCGGCAGGCCTTGATGAGGGCGCGGGCGGGGGTCTTTTCGCCGGCGTCCAGCGCCATCGCGCGGGTGTGCGGCTGGGCGCTGTAAAAATCCAGCCAGGCGGCCGTGACGGCCGGGTCGGCCAGATCCTGCTTGTTCAGCACCTTCAGCGACGGCCGGCCGGTCGTCAGCGCGGCCAGCAGCGGGTTGCTGCTGGACCCCGGCAGCCGTGCGTCCAGCAACTCGATGACCACGTCCAGCCCCGCCTTCACGCGATCCTTGATCGCCTGGCGGGTGGAGTTCATGTGGCCGGGAAACCAGTTGATGGGCATGCGGTGACGAGCTTGCGGGGTTGCGGAGGCGGGATTGTCGGGCTTACATCCGGCTGCTGCCGCAGCGACGGCGGGGGCAGGATCAGTGCGTTGGGTCAGAGGACGGTATGCGATTTGAAGGAGTGTTGAGCGCCTGGAACCCGGAGGCCGGGTACGGAACCCTCAGCCCGCAGGGCGGCGGGGAAGAGGTGGCCGTCGGGCTGGCCGCCTTCCCGACCGACGGCGAGGGCCCGCGGCTGGATGAGGCGTTCAGCTTCGAGGTGGTGATCGGCCGCGACGGCCGCAAGCAGGCCGTGAACCTGAAGCGGCTGCCGCCCGCGCAGGTCAGCTCCGCATTACGCGAGGCCACGGGCGGCGGCTGGCAGCGGGTTCGGCAGGCGCAAAGAAAACGGCGCCTGGCCTGGGTGGCTGGCGCCGTCGTCGTGGGCGTGCTGGCGGCGGGTGGCGTATCCCTGTGGCAGGCCAAGCAGGGCGAAGTGCCGGCCGCGATGAGGCGCTAGCCGTTCAGTCCTCGTTCTTGAAGACCAGCTTGACCTCGTGGCTGGTCTTCTCGCCCGGCTCGAACTTCCACTCCATCAGCGCCGCCTTGACGGCGCGGTCGAAAACCCGCTTGGGCTCGGCCTCGACGATCTCGACGTCGCTGACCTTGCCGTCGGCCTCGATGACCAGCTTGGCCTTGACCACGCCGGTGGAGATGCCCTTCTTCGAGGCCTCGGCGGGGAAATCCGGCGGCACCTTCTTTACGATCTTGGGCGCGGCGTGGGCCGCCAGGGCGATCATCAGGCTGGCGGCCAGGACGGTGGCGGAACGCAGGAATGACATGGCTACCTCGGCAAGTTGGGGGTTGAGGCTCAGGCGGCGCGGAAGAAACCGACCGCTTCGATCAGCCGGGTCGAACTGTCGCGCAGCGCATCGGCCGAGCGGCTGAGTTCGCCGACCAAGCTGGTGTTCTGCTGCGTCGCGCGGTCCAGTTCGTTCATCGCGCCGTTGACGACGCCGACGCCGGCGGCCTGCTCATGGGCCGAATGCGAGATCTCCTCGATCAGCTGGCCCATGTTGTTGACCTCGTCGACGACGCTGCGGATGGTCACGCCGGCGTTGTTGACCAGCGTGGTGCCGTTCTCGACCTTGACGGTCGATTCCTGGATCAGCACCTTGATCTCCTTGGCGGCGCCGGCGGAGCGCTGGGCCAGCGCGCGCACCTCGGCGGCCACGACCGCGAAGCCGCGGCCATGCTCGCCGGCACGGGCGGCTTCCACTGCGGCGTTCAGCGCCAGGATGTTGGTCTGGAAGGCGATGCCGTCGATGACGCCGATGATGTCGCCGATCTTCTTGGAGCTGGCGCTGATCTCCTCCATGGTCTCGACGACCTTGGAGACGACCGAGCCACCGTTGCTCGCGGCCTGGCGGGCCGTCACGGCGATGCCGGCGGCGCGGCGGGTCAGGTCGCTCGCGCCCTTGAGCGTCGAGGCGATCTGCTCGACCGAGGCGGCCGTGTTCTGCAGGCTGGCCGCGGAACGCGTCGTGCGCTCGGCCAGGTTGGAATTGCTGTCGGCGATGTTGCCGGAGTTCTGTGCCACCTGGCTGGCGGCGGTCGACACGTCGCGCACGACGCCCGACAGCGCGGCCTGCATGTCCTTCATGGCCTGCAGCATCTGGCTCAGCTCGTCGCGGCCGTCGACCTGGATGTCGCGGGTCAGGTCGCCGGCGCGGATGGCTTCGGCGGCGGCCTGGGCGCGGCGCGCCGGGCCGACGATGGAGCGGGCGATGACCAGGCTGCCGCCGATGCCGATGGCCACAGCCACGGCGACGAGCACGGCGGTCAGCAGCACCGAGGAGCGTGCCAGCTCGCCGCCGGAGGTGGCCAGCTGCTTGCCGCCGTCGAACTGAATGTCGACCAGCTTCTTCAGGCCTTCCTGCAGGGCCGCCTGGGCCGGGCGCAGGTCGGTGATCAGGCTTTCACGCGCCTCGTCGGGGCTGCCGTCGGTCTGGATCTTCTGGAACTTGTCCAGCGCGGTCAGGAACTTGGCTTTGCGCTCGCGCACCTGGCCGACGGCGGATCTCTCGTCGTCGCCCGTGGCGGCGGATTCGAGGCTGGCCAACTGCTTCTCGGCCTCTTCCAGCGCGCCGGTGATGGCGGCCTTCTGCTTCTTGATGGCGCCGGCGGTGTCCAGCAGCAGCAGGTCGCGCACGGCGCGCGAAATGATGTTGACCTGGCTCTCCAGCGCGTTGGCCGCGGCGATCTTCACCAGGCTGGAGTTGGCCGTGCGGTCCAGGTCCTTGGCCAGGCGGTTGGCATTGGAGGCGCCAAAAACGCCGATGGCCACCAGCAACACGATCAGCAAGCCGAAGCTCACGTACAGGCGGGGGCCAATGCGCAGTTGCGTCAGGAAGTTCATTGCAGTTCAGGTCCTTGCGGTGATCTTCGATATGGGCGGCAGGCTGCCGCACTGGAAACCAACGGCCCTCATTGAGCGCCGGCGCGCAGTGTGGCGCGACATGTCACCATTTGCTTCCTGCGCCGGAGGGCAGCGTGAAAACGTTCACGTCGCCCTACACGCCCCCGGGTTTGGCGTGTCAATGTGCCGCTGCCGCGGCCCGCAAACGCAACACTTCAACGGCATCGACCTCGCCGGCGCGATGGCCGAAGGACGTGCGCAGGTGGCTGGCGAGCGCGGCCAGGTCGTCGGCGCCCAGCACGCCGGCGAAGGGCGGCATGCCATAGGGCCTGGGGTGGCCCGGCGTCGCCGGCCCGAAGCCGCCGCGCTCGATGACGCGGATCAGGTTGGCCGCGCTGGCCTGCGCAACCATGCGGCTGCCGGCCAGGGCCGGGTAGGCGAGGGCGCCGGCCTGGTCGCGCCGGCCCTCGCCCTGGGCGCCATGGCAGGCGGCGCAATGCTCGCGGTACAGGCCAGCGCCGCGCTCGCGCCGGCGCGGGTCGGGCTGGGCGGCTTCCGGCCGGGCGGCCGGCTGCTCGGGCAAGCTGCGCAGGTAGCCGCTGACGGCGGCGAGGTCGGTGTCGTCCAGCGCCGCCGTGCTGCCCAGCACGACCTCGGCCATCGGCCCTTGCGCCGAGTGGCCCTCCGCATGCCCGTCGCGCAGCCAGCGTTGCAGCGTCGCATCCGGCCAGCGCTGCACGCCGGCCTCGGTGGGGTCGTGCAGCGAAGGCGCCTGCCAGCCCAGGCCGGCCAGCAAGCCGCCGCGGAAGTCGGTCGCGCCGCTGTCGCCGCCCAGCGCGTTGCGGCCGGCATGGCAGGCGCTGCAATGCGCCAGGCCCTGGCTCAGGTAGGCGCCGCGGTTCCAGGCGGCGTCGTGCTCGGTGTCGGGCTGGTAGACGCCGGGCTTGAAGTACAGCGCCCGCCACGCGGCGATGGCCAGTTGGCTGCCCAGCTCGCTGTTCATCGGCCAGCGCAGTTCGTGCCCGCGGCGCGGCGCGTCCACCGGCGGCCTGGCCTGCAGCCAGGCGTGCAGCGCGTCGGCGTCCGAGCGCGTGACTCGCGTGGTATTGGTGATCGGGTGGGCCGGCGTCAGCAGCCGGCCGTCGCGGCCTTGCCCGAAGTGCAGCGCACGCCAGAAGTCGTCGGCGCTCCAGCCGGCCAGGCCGGTCGCATGCGGCGTCAGGTTGGACGAGAACACCGTGCCGAAGGGTGTCGGGATGGGCCGGCCGCCGGCCAGGCGCTCGCCGCCGCGGGCGGTGTGGCAACCGGCGCAGTTGCCGACTGCGGCGAGGTAGGCGCCGCGTTGCAGGTCGACCGGCGCGGTGAATGGCGGCGTCGCGTCGGAGAGGTTGCGCTGCCAGGCCAGCAGCCCGAAGCCGATGGCTGCGGCGAGCGCGACCAGCAGCAGAAGCCCGACGGCCAGCCGCCTCATGGCTGCAGCCCGCCGCAGCGCATCGGCGCCGGCGCGGGCAGGGCGGCGGCGGGATGCGCGTCGGCCGGCAGGGCCTGGCCGGCGAGGAACTGCGTCACCGCGTTGATCTCGGTCGCGGTCAGCGCCTTGGCGATCTGCGCCATGCAGTCTGGCGCCTGCGCGCGCCGCTGGCCGCTGCGCCAGGCGCCGAGCTGGCCGTTCAGGTAGTCGCGTGACAGGCCCAGCAGGCCGGGTACCGCGGGCTGGGTGCCGGTCAGGCGCTCGCCGTGGCAGGCGGTGCAGGCCGGCAGGCGGCGCGCGGCGTCGCCGTGGCGGATGAGCTGCTCCGCGCGTGCCAGCTCGGGCGCGGGCAGTGTCGGCTTCTGCGGCGGCGGATAGGGCAGGTCCAGCGCGGCGAAGTGGCCGGCGAGCTCCTGCAGGTAGGCGTCGGACAGCGGCGTGACCAGTTCGCTCATCAGCCCGTAGTCGCGCCGGCCGTCGCGGAAGTTCAGCAGCTGGTTGTAGAGATAGCCGGCCGGCTTGCCGGCCAGGCGCGGGTAGTAGCCGTCGGGCGCGGCGCGGCCCTCCTTGCCGTGACAGCCGGTGCAGGCCAAAGCTCGCTGCGCGAGCGTGTCGGGGACGGGCTGGGCCTGCGCGGCAAGCGCGTCCAACGTGGCAAGCGCGGCCAGGGCCAGCAACCAGGCCTTCATCCGCGGGCGCCGAAGATCGCGCTGCCGACGCGCACCATCGTCGATCCCGCCAGGATCGCGTCTTCCAGATCGGCGCTCATGCCCAGGGACAAGGTGTCCACAGCCAGGCCCTCGGCCTTCAGCGTCTCGAACAGCGCGGCCATGGCCTGGTGCTGGGCGAGGGCCCCGGGGCCCGGCTCGGGCACGGCCATCAGGCCGCGCAGCCGCAGCCGGGGCAGGGCGGCCACCTGGTGGGCCAGCGCGGCGACGTCGGCCGGCGCCAGGCCGCTCTTGCTGGCCTCGCCGCTGATGTTGACCTGCAGGCAGATGTTCAGCGGCGGCAGGCTGTGCGGGCGCTGTTCGGCCAGGCGCTCGGCGATCTTGAGGCGGTCGACCGAGTGCACCCAGTCGAACTGCTCGGCCACCGGCCGCGTCTTGTTGGACTGCAGCGGGCCGATCAGGTGCCACTCGATGCGGCCGCGCAGGTCGACGAGCGCCTCGACCTTGGCCAGGCCCTCCTGCACATAGTTCTCGCCGAAGGCGCGGGCGCCGGCGTCGAAGGCTTCGCGCACCGCCGCGGCGGGGAATGTCTTGCTGACAGCGAGCAATTGCACCGAAGCCGGCGCGCGCCGGGCTGCGACACATGCCGCATCAATGCGGCTTTTGACGGCTTTGAGGGAATCCGAGATGGCCATAATGGTCCGAGCACTCCACCGAACACCATGGACATCACTCAGCTGCTGGCATTCTCGGTCAAGAACAAGGCGTCGGACCTGCACCTCTCGGCCGGCCTGCCGCCGATGATCCGGGTGCATGGCGACGTTCGCCGCATCAATGTCGAGGCGCTGGACCACCGCGCGGTCCACGACATGGTGTACGACATCATGAACGACTCGCAGCGCAAGGTGTACGAGGAGACGCTGGAGGTCGACTTCTCGTTCGAGATCCAGGGCCTGGCGCGCTTTCGGGTCAACGCCTTCAACCAGAACCGCGGCGCGGGTGCCGTGTTCCGGACGATCCCGAGCAAGATCCTGTCGCTGGAGCAGCTGGCCGCGCCCAAGGTGTTCGCCGACCTCGCGCTCAAGCCGCGCGGCCTGGTGCTGGTGACCGGCCCGACCGGCTCGGGCAAGAGCACGACGCTCGCGGCCATGGTCAACCACCTCAACGAGAACGAGTACGGCCACATCCTCACCATCGAGGACCCGATCGAGTTCGTGCACGAATCGAAGAAGAGCCTGATCAACCAGCGCGAGGTCGGCCCGCACACCCACTCGTTCGCGAACGCGCTGCGTTCCGCGCTGCGTGAAGACCCGGACTGCGTGCTGGTCGGCGAAATGCGCGACCTGGAGACCATCCGCCTGGCGCTGACCGCGGCCGAGACGGGTCACTTGGTGTTTGGCACGCTGCACACCTCGTCGGCCGCCAAGACGGTGGACCGCATCGTCGACGTCTTCCCGGCGGCCGAGAAGGAAATGGTGCGGGCGATGGTGTCGGAGTCGCTGCAGGCCGTCGTCTCGCAGAGCCTGTGCAAGCTCAAGGACGGCACCGGCCGCGTGGCGGCGCACGAGATCATGCTGGGCACCTCGGCCATCCGCAACCTGATCCGCGAAAACAAGGTGGCGCAGATGTACTCGGCCATCCAGACCGGCAACGGCCAGGGCATGCAGACGCTGGACCAGAACCTCACCGACCTGGTCCGCCGCAACATCATCTCGCCCGCCGAGGCCCGTTCTAAGGCCAAGTTTCCGGAAAATTTCCCGGGCTAGCCCGGGAAATTTGACGGTACTCATGCGGCTTGCCGCGTGAGCACCGGCAAAACTTCTTCCTATCAAGCAGGACCCTCATGGAACGCGACCAGGCCTCGAAATTCATCAACGACCTGCTGCGGCTGATGCTGTCGCGCAAGGGCTCCGACCTGTTCCTGACCGCCGAGTTCCCGCCGGCCATCAAGGTCGACGGCAAGCTGACCAAGGTGTCGCCCCAGCCGCTGACCGGCCAGCACACGCTGCAGCTGGCGCGGGCCATCATGAACGACAAGCAGGCCGCCGAGTTCGAGCGCACCAAGGAGTGCAACTTCGCGATCTCGCCGCACGGCATCGGGCGCTTCCGCGTCAACGCCTTCATCCAGCAGGGGCAGGTCGGCCTGGTGCTGCGGACCATCCCGTCCACGCTGCCGACCATCACGTCGCTGGACCTGCCGCCGGTGCTGCGCGAGGTGGTGCAGCACAAGCGCGGCCTGGTCATCGTCGTCGGCGCCACCGGCTCGGGCAAGAGCACGTCGCTGGCCGCCATGATCGACGAGCGCAACGAGACCACCTATGGCCACATCGTGACCATCGAGGACCCGATCGAGTTCGTGCATCCGCACAAGAACTGCATCGTCACGCAACGCGAGCTGGGCCTGGACACCGACAGCTGGGAGGCCGCGCTGAAGAACTCGCTGCGCCAGGCGCCCGACGTCATCCTGATGGGCGAGCTGCGCGACCGCGAGACGATGGAGCACGCCGTGGCCTTCGCCGAGACCGGCCACCTGTGCATGGCCACGCTGCACGCCAACAGCGCCAACCAGGCGCTGGACCGCATCATCAACTTCTTCCCCGAAGACCGCCGCCAGCAGCTGCTGATGGACTTGTCGCTGAACCTGCGCGCGCTGATCAGCCAGCGCCTGTTGCCGCGCCGCGAGGGCAAGGGCCGTGTCGCCGCCGTCGAGATCCTGCTGAACTCGCCGCTGATCTCCGACCTGATCTTCAAGGGCGAGATCAGCGAGATCAAGGAGCTGATGAAGCGCTCGCGCGAGCAGGGCATGCAGACCTTCGACCAGGCGCTGTTCGACCTCTACGAGGCCGGCAAGGTGACCTATGAAGATGCGCTGCGCAACGCTGATTCGGTGAACGACCTGCGGCTGCAGATCAAGCTCAACAGCGAGCGCGCCCGCAGCGGCGACCTGTCCACCGGTACCGAACACCTGACGATACTTTGAGCATGAGCACCCGCAGCTACGACCCTGTTCCGCCCCGCCGCGTCGCCTTCCTGGGCCTGGGCGTCATGGGCCATCCCATGGCTGGGCACCTGGCGCGTGCCGGCCATCAGGTCACCGTCTACAACCGCACCGCGGCCAAGGCCGAGGCCTGGGTCAAGGAACATGGCGGCGCCTTTGCGAAGACGCCGGCCGAGGCCGCCAAGGGCGCGGAGTTGGTGTTCTGCTGCGTCGGCAACGACGATGACCTGCGCTCGGTCGTGCTGGGCGACGCCGGTGCCTTTGCCGGCATGGCGGCGGGTGCGGTCTTCGTCGACCACACGACCGCCTCGGCCGCGGTCGCGCGTGAGTTGCATGCCGTGGCAGCCGAACGTGGCCTGCATTTCATCGATGCGCCGGTCTCCGGTGGCCAGGCGGGTGCCGTCAACGGCGCGCTGACGGTGATGTGCGGCGGCGATGCCGCGCCATTCGACGCTGCCAGGCCCATCGCGCTGGCCTTCGCCAAGGCCGTCACGCTGCTCGGCGGACCGGGCTCGGGCCAGCTGGCCAAGATGGTCAACCAGATCTGCATCGCAGGCGTCGTGCAGGGCCTGGCGGAGGCGGTGCGCTTCGGCCAGAACGCGGGCCTCGACATGGCGCAGGTGCTGGACGTCATCGGCAAGGGCGCGGCGCAGAGCTGGCAGATGGACAACCGCGGCAAGACCATGGTCGAAGGCAAATTCGACTTCGGCTTCGCGGTGGACTGGATGCGCAAGGACCTGGGCCTCGTCCTCGACGAAGCCCGCCGCAACGGCTCGCGGCTGCCGCTGACGGCGCTGGTGGACCAGTTCTACGCCGACGTGCAGGCGCTGGGCGGCAACCGCTGGGACACGTCCTCGCTGATCAAGCGTCTTTGACGCCAGCGCGCCGCCGCGCCCCCTCGGGGACCGATCGGCGCCGTAGACGCTGGACGAGGGGTTGATTACTTCTTGGGAAGCGTCTGCGCGAGCTCTTCCTCGCTGATGATCTCGAACGCCCGCACGACCTTCTTGACGCCGCCGACCTGGCGCGCAATCTCGGTGGCGCGTGCGGCTTCGCGTTCGGTGACGCGGCCCATCAGGAAGACTTCGCCGCGCTCGACGACCACGTAGAACGCGTTGCTGTGCAGGTCGCGCGCGTCAATCAGCTGAGCCTTGACCTTGCTCTTGATGACGACGTCGTTGGAGCGGGTGCTCAGCGAGCTGTGCATCGTGACCGCGACTTCGTTCAGCACCTTGCTGACGTTCTCGACACCGCCGACGATGCGCTCGACGGCGGCCTGGTCGGCCTCGTTGCGGGCTTCGCCGGTGATGAGCGCGACACGGTTGTAGCTGTTGACATTGATGTGCACCCGGTCGCCCAGCTGCTCACGGATGCGGGCGGCGGCCTTGACCTCGATGGTCTCGTCCTCGATCTGCGTGCCGGAGGTGCGGCGGTCGGTGGCGACGGCGACGCCGCCCACCATCGCGCCGCCGATCAGCAGCGGCGCGCAGCCGGTGAACAGCGTGCTCGCAAGGACGGCGGCGGTCAGGGTCAGGGTGAGTTTCTTCATCAGGTCTCCAATTCGGGGTTCACTCGTCGCTGCCGAGCAGTTGCAGGTCGACGGCGTCGGCCAGCGCATGCAGCAGCACGCGCTGGGCTTCCACAACGCGCGGCTCGCGGCCGTGGCTGACGCGGATCTGGATGTCGGTGTCCTGCAGCACGCCGCGCCATTCGTCGGCGGCGCCGGGCGGCTGGGCCGTCAGCGCGATGATGCTCATCTCCTGCGCGTGGGCCACGGCCAGGGCGGGCTGCCAGGCGTCGCGTTGCTCGCGCAGCGGCTCGATCATGATGAGCACGTCGCCCGGGTGACCATGGGCCTGCAGCAGCCGCGCCAGGTCGAGCCCGGCGGCCTCGCGGGCCTGTGCGGCCAGGCTCCAGGCGGCCAGGCCGGGGCGCTCCTGCTCGAAGCGGCCGGCCAGGCGGGCGGCGAGGTAGTCGGCGTCCATGCTGGCCAGGCCTTGCCCAGCGCAGAGGATGCGGTTGCCGCCGGTGATGGCGTCCACCACCATCTGCGCGGCCATCGCCAGGGGCCGGGCAAGCTGCTCGGCGGCTTGGTAGAGCAGGTCGGCGCTCTCGAAGAACTGCTGCTGGATACGTTGTTCAATCATTCGGGCCGGATCATAAGAGCCCCTCGTCCAGCCTTGCGGCGCAACGCGCGCAAGTCCGGCCGGTCCCCCGAGGGGACGGCGATGCTTGCGGCATTGAGCCGCAAGCACATCGCCTGCGGGCCGGCTTGGGGCGGCCCGGCGCCGGTCCGCATCAAGGCGGGCGCTCTGGGTTCCGACTCATTCTGCGTCGAAGGCGCCCTGCAGCCAGGTGAGCTGGTCGCCATCCAGTGCGACGACGTCGAAGCGGCAGGGCGGCGGGCTGGCGTGGCGCAGCAGGTAGTGCTGGGCGGCGTAGATCAGCCGCTGCTGTTTCCTGCTCGTGACGCTGGCTGCCGCGCCGCCATGGGAGGCGTCGGCCCGGGCGCGCACTTCGACGAACACCAGCGTGCCGTCGCGTGCCTGCAGGATCAGGTCGACCTCACCCGCCCGGCGGCTGGGGCCGGCGCCGACTCGATAATTCCGCTCCAGCAGTCGCAGGCCCGCGCGCTGCAGATGTGCCAGCGCCGCGTCCTCGGCCGCAGCGCCGCGCGCCGTGGTGTCCGGTTTTGATCGAGAGCCCCAGTTGAACATTGACGCTTCCCTGCTTCTCCAGGCCGCCCAGGCTGCAGCCGGTGGCCAGCAGTATCCGGCTGCCACGCTCTACCTCGTCGCGACGCCCATCGGCAACCTGGCCGACCTGAGCCTGCGCGCCATCCAGGCCTTGAGCCTGGCCGATGCGCTGGCCTGCGAGGACACGCGCCAGGGCGGTGGCCTGTTGCGTCACCTGGGGCTGCACAAGCCGCTGATCGCGCTGCACCAGCACAACGAGCGCGAGGCCAGCGCGGCCGTCATCGCACGGCTGGCTGCCGGCGAGCGGGTGGCCTATGCATCGGACGCCGGCACGCCCGCCATCTCCGACCCCGGCGCCGTGCTGGTGCAGGAGGTGGTTTCGGCCGGCTACCGCGTGCTGCCGCTGCCCGGGCCCAGCAGTGCGGTGACGGCGTTGAGCGTGGCCGGCGACACCGCGGCGACGGGCTTCGCCTTCGCCGGTTTCATGCCGACCAAGGCGGGCGAGCGCCGCATGGCCTTGCAGGCGGTGTTGGCGGCCGAGCGCCAGAGCCAGGTGGTCTTCGAGGCGCCGCATCGCATCGTGGACTTGATCGCGCTGCTGGCTGAGCTGGCGCCGATGCGCAGCGTGACGGTCTGCCGTGAGCTGACCAAGCAGTTCGAGAGCATCCACACGGCCGAGGCGGCGGCGCTGCCGGCGTGGCTGGCGGCGGACGCGCAGCGCCAGCGCGGCGAGTTCGTGCTGGTGCTGCATGCCGCCGCACCCCAGGCAGCGGCTGAAGACGACCTGCCGGCCGAGGCCTTGCGGGTGCTCGCGTTGCTGGTGGCCGCACTGCCGCTGAAGCAGGCCGTTGCGCTGGCCGCGCAGATCAGCGGCGCGCCGCGCAACCGGCTTTATGACGCCGGGCTCAAGCTCAAGAACGGCGGCGACGAGTGAGAAGGCCGGCCGCCAGGCCCAGGGCCAGCAACAGGGCCGACGCCGGCTCCGGCACCGCGGCGGCCAGCAGGTAGATGTTGCCGTCGATGCCGACTGCATACAGCGAGCCGTCGCCGCCCTCGCCGAAGCTGGTCAGCTGGAAGCCCCCGAAGGGCGAGTCCAGCGCGGTCCGCGTGCCGCCGCTGTAGCTCCAGATGTCGCCGGTGACGTAGTCGCCGAAGACGTACTTGCCGTTCAGGCTGGCATCCGCGCCGCGGTAGACGTAGCCGCCGATGACGGTGCCGCCCACGTCGCGGCCGTAGTCGAACAGCGGCTCGGTCAGGTTGGGCGGCGTGGGGTCGCCGATGCCGGGCGTTGCGATCGTGCCCTCGCGCACGCGCCAGCCGTAGTTGGCGCCACGGCCCAGGCCCGACGCCGCGGCGGCGAAGTTGACCTCCTCGCGCGCGCCCTGGCCGACGTCGCCGATCCACAGGTCGCCGGTCTGGCGGTCGAAGCTGTTGCGGTAGGGGTTGCGCAGGCCGTAGGCCCAGATTTCGTCGTTGCCGGCCACGCCGACGAAGGGGTTGTCCGTCGGCACCGTGTAGCCGCCGTTCGCGCCGGGCGTCACGCGCAGCAGCTTGCCGAGGTTGCTGTCCAGGTTCTGGGCGTTGTTGTCGGGGTCGTTGCTGCTGCCGCCGTCGCCAGTGGCGATGTAGAGGTTGCCCGGGTCAGTGGCGTTGAAGCCGATCCAGCCCGCCTTGTGGTTGCTGCGCCCGGCCGGCTGGGCCACGGTGAGGATGGTCTTGGCGCTGCCCGTGTCGACGGCGCCGGACGCGTTCACCGTGTAGCTCGCCACGACGGTGTTCAGCGTCGTCTTGTCGATGTAGTCGACGTAGAAGCGGCCGTTGCTGGCAAAGCCGGGGTCGAAGGCCAGGCCCAGCAGGCCGCGTTCGCCGGCGGTGTCGACCTGGGTCGAGATGTCCAGCCAGGTGGACACGCTGCCCCCCTGCTGCACCTTGATGAGGCCGGCCTTCTCGACGACGAAGAGACGCGAGTCGCCGGTGGGTGCGGTCAGAAAGACGGGTTGCGTGTAGCCCGAACCGACCGGCGTGGCGGCGGCCGCGGTACCGACGCCGAGAACCAGGGACAGCGAGACGAGCAGGGGCTTCATGCGGGTTCTCCAACGGGTGGGGTGTCAGATGCTCGGGCTCGCCTTCCCCGCTGAGCCACCCCTAGATGGGCCACCTTTGTGAAGACTTGTAATTGACCCGCGTGCGCATTCCGGCGCCGCCCCTTACGCGGTCAGGGTCGGGCGTTCGGCGCTGGCGGCTCCGGCTTCCTAGAATCGCCCCATGATCGCCGTCGAACCCACCCTGGCCCGCCTGGCCACCGCCCGCTCGCAACTGCTGGAGCCCTTCGGTCTGACCGAGGCCTCGCTCTCGCAGGCGCTGCGCCTCATCACGGAGCACCGTGTCGACGACGCCGACCTCTACTTCCAGACCACGCGCGCCGAGGGCTGGAGCCTGGAGGAGGGCATCGTCAAGAGCGGCTCCTTCAGCATCGACCAGGGCGTGGGCGTGCGCGCCGTGGCCGGCGAGAAGACGGCGTTCGCCTATTCCGACGACATCTCGCTGGACTCGCTGCTGGACGCCGCGCGCACCGTGCGCACCATCGCCGCGGCCGGCCAGAGCCGGCGCGTCAAGGTGCCGTCGCAAGGCCGCGTCGCCGGCAGTCGCGAGCTGTACGGCGTGGCCGACCCCATCGCCAGCCTCGACAGCGCCGCCAAGGTCGCGCTGCTGGAGCGCACCGAGAAGATGGCCCGCGCCCGCGACCCGCGCATCGCCCAGGTCATGGCCGGCCTGGCCGCCGAGCACGAGGTCGTGCTGATCGCCCGTGCCGACGGCACCATCGCGGCCGACGTGCGGCCGCTGGTGCGCCTGTCCATCACGGTCATTGCCGAGAGCAACGGCCGCCGCGAGATCGGCTCCGGCGGCGGCGGCGGGCGTTTCGGCCTCGCCTACTTCACCGACGAGATGATCGCCACCTACGTGGAGCAGGCCGTGCATGCGGCACTGACCAACCTCGACAGCCGCCCCGCGCCGGCCGGCGAGATGACCGTCGTCGTCGGCCCCGGCTGGCCCGGCGTGCTGCTGCACGAGGCCGTCGGCCACGGCCTGGAAGGCGACTTCAACCGCAAGGGGTCGAGCGCCTTCTCCGGCCGCATCGGCCAGCGCGTGGCGGCCAAGGGCGTGACGGTGCTGGACGACGGCACGCTGCCGGACCGCCGCGGCTCGCTGAATGTCGACGACGAGGGCTGCGCCAGCCAGCGCAACGTGCTCATCGAGGACGGCATCCTGAAGGGCTACATCCAGGACGCGATGAACGCGCGGCTGATGAAGGTGGCGCCCACCGGCAACGGCCGCCGCGAGAGCTACGCCCACGTGCCGATGCCGCGCATGACCAACACCTACATGCTGGGCGGCCAGGACGACCCCAAGGAGATCGTCGCGTCCATCAAGAAGGGCTTGTACGCCACCAACTTCGGCGGCGGCCAGGTCGACATCACCAGCGGCAAGTTCGTGTTCTCGGCCAGCGAGGCCTATTGGGTGGAGAACGGCAAGATCCAGTACCCCGTCAAGGGCGCCACCATCATCGGCAACGGGCCGGACGCGCTGACCCGCGTCAGCATGATCGGCAACGACATGGCGCTAGACACCGGCGTGGGTGTCTGCGGCAAGGAAGGCCAGAGCGTGCCGGTGGGCGTGGGGCAACCGACGATGCGGATCGAAGGACTCACCGTGGGCGGCACGGCCTGAAAGCCTGGCTTGGCGTCTCGCGAAAGCCGCCATTTGCCAGCGTGCTAGATTCCGCACCCATGTCCCGCGCCGCATTTTTTAGCTTTTGGTTTTTTCCCCGCCCCGGCGGTGGAGAGTCCTGAGCGCGCGCGCTGAACCCAGACTCCCTACGAACCGCCGGGCCCCCAAAGCCCGGCGGTTTTTTGTTTTCGGCCGGCGCTTTGCGCCTTAACTTTGCTCCGCAAAGTGAGCCTGCAACGCAACGGCAAGCCGTTGTCATTTCCTGAGGTAACCACGATGAACGCCAAAGTCTCCTCCGTCGAACCCGAAGCCCAGCGCTGGTACTCCCAGGACGACAAGACCAGCGCCACCGACGACGAGCGCATCGTCGACGTCACGCCGCTGCCGCCGCCGGAGCACCTGATCCGCTTCTTCCCCATCCGCGGCACCGCGATGGAGGCGCTGATCGGCCAGACCCGCCAGCGCATCCGCAAGATCATGAGCGGCGAGGACGACCGGCTGCTGGTGGTCATCGGCCCCTGCTCCATCCACGACCCGACCGCCGCCATCGAATACGCCCGCAAGCTCAAGGAGCAGCGCGAGAAGTACGTCGGCACGCTGGAGATCGTCATGCGCGTCTACTTCGAGAAGCCGCGCACGACGGTGGGCTGGAAGGGCCTCATCAACGACCCCTACCTGGACGAGAGCTACCGCATCGACGAGGGCCTGCGCATCGCCCGCCAGCTGCTGCTGGAGATCAACCGCCTGGGCATGCCGGCCGGCAGCGAGTTCCTGGACGTCATCTCGCCGCAGTACATCGGCGACCTGATCGCCTGGGGCGCGATCGGTGCGCGCACGACGGAGAGCCAGGTGCATCGCGAGCTGGCCTCGGGCCTGTCGGCGCCCATCGGCTTCAAGAACGGCACCGACGGCAACATCAAGATCGCGACCGATGCCATCCAGGCCGCGGCGCGCGGCCACCACTTCCTGTCGGTGCACAAGAACGGCCAGGTCGCCATCGTCGAGACGCGCGGCAATGCCGACTGCCACGTCATCCTGCGCGGCGGCAAGGCGCCGAACTACGACGCGCAGAACGTCGCCGCGGCCTGCGCCGACCTGGCCAAGTCCAGGCTGCCGCAGCGGCTGATGGTGGACTGCTCGCACGCGAACTCCAGCAAGCAGCACCAGCGCCAACTGGACGTGGCGCGTGACATCGCCGGCCAGCTGCGCGAGGGCGGCAAGAGCATCTTCGGCGTCATGGTGGAAAGCCACCTGAACGACGGCGCCCAGAAGTTCACGCCGGGGCAGGACGATGCCAGCAAGCTGGAGTACGGCAAGAGCATCACCGACGCCTGCTTGGGCTGGGATGACTCGCTGGCGGTGCTGGACGTGCTGGCCGGCGCCGTCCAGGCGCGCCGGGGCGCCGCTACGGCGTGACGACCACCTTGCCGAAGGCGCCGCGCTCCAGGTGGGCCAGCGCCGCCGGCAGTTCATCGAAGCCATACGTGGCCGCGATGACGGGCCGCAGGTCGGTGGCGTCGACGGCGCGCACCAGGTCCTCCAACGCGCGGCGGTGCCCCACGCCGATGCCCTGCACCGTCACACGGCCCAGTGCCATCGCATAGAACGACGCGCTGAGCGTGGCGCCGCCCAGCATGCCGACCACCGAGACGCGGCCGCCCTGGCGCGCCGCCTGCAGCGAGCGGTCGAACGCCGGGCCGCCCGCCAGCTCGAGCACCTGGTCCACGCCGCGCCCGCCGGTCAGGCGGCGCACCTCGGCCGGCCAGTCGCTGTCGCGCAGCAGCGCCGCCTCGGCGCCCAGCGCCAGCACCTGCGCGCGCTTGTCCTCGCTGCCGGTGACGACGATGACCCGGGCGCCGTGCAGGCGCGCCAGCTGAAGGCCGAACAGCGCCACGCCGCCCGTGCCGTGGATCAACACGGTGTCGCCCGCGCGCAGCCCGCTGGTCTCGACCAGCGCGAACCAGGCGGTGAGTCCGGCGCAGGGGAGGGTGCTCGCTTCGGCCAGGCTCAGCGTCGCCGGCGCCGCGACGGCCCAGCTGGCGTCGATCAGCACGTGCGTGGCCAGCATGCCCGGGCCGGGGCCGCCCATCAGCACCGTGTCGCCCTGCCAGGCGCCGTCGATCCAGCCGCCCCAGAAGGTGTTGATCACGCGGTCGCCAGCGGCAAAGCGCGTCACGCCGGGGCCGGTGGCCAGCACCGTGCCGGCCATGTCCGAGCCGGGCGTGAAGGGCAGCGGCACGTCCAGGCCCATGCCGTCCTGGACCATCAGCAGGTCGCGGTAGTTCAGGGCGACGGCGCCCACCTGCACCAGGATCTGCCCCGGGCCGGGGTCGGGCAAGGGGGCGGCGGTCTGTTCGAGATGGTCGCGGCCGAAGGCGGCGAGTTGCCAGCGGCGTGGTGCGGTCGTGTGTTGCATGGATGCCTTTCGCGAGGGAGAGGCGGTCATGTTATTGACGATGTTATGGACGCAGTGGTGGATAATTTTCTGATCACAGTCGCCGAAATGTCGCCAATGGGTCAGCGTTTGCAAGGTATCGAGGAATTCGTCGCCGCGGTCGAGGCGGGGAGCTTCGCGCTGGCGGCGCAGCGGCTGCACGTGACCCGCTCGGCGGTGGCCAAAAGCATCGCGCGGCTGGAGGCCCGGCTGGCCACGCGCCTCTTCCAGCGCACCACGCGCAGCCAGAGCCTCACGCAGGAGGGCCACTGCTACTACGAACGCTGCCGGCGCGTGCTGGCCGAGCTGGACGCCGGCGAGGCGCTGGCCGACGCCGCGCGAGACACCGCCCGGGGTGTCGTGCGCGTCAGCATGCCGGCCATGCTCGGGCGGCTGAAGGTCGGGCCGCTGCTGATCGCGCTGGCACGCCAGCATCCGGGCATGACGCTGGAGCTCGGCTTCACCGACCGCCATGTCGACCTGGTGGAGGAGGGCATCGACCTCGCGCTGCGCAGCGGCGAGCTGCCCGACACCGCCCAGCTCGTCGCCCGGCCGGTGGCCATGCAATGGATGCTGCTGTGCGCCGCGCCCGCCTACCTGGCCCGGCATGGCCACCCCGCGGACCTCGGTGCCTTGCAGGCCGGCGGCCACGAGGCCGTCATGTACGCGCGCGACGGGCGGCTGTCGGCCTGGCGCTTCCACGATGCGGCGGCCCGGTTGGTCGAGGTGAGCCTGCCCTCGCGCATCCGCTGCGACAGCGCCGAGGTGCTGCTGCAGGCCGCCATCGGCGGCATGGGGCTGGCGCGGCTGCCGGCGTGGCTGGCGGCCGAGGCGCTGGCCGAGGGCACGCTGGTGCGGGTGTTCGACGAGCCGCAGCCCTTCGGCTTCCCCTTGCACCTGATCCGCCCGCAGAGCCGCTACCTGCCGATGAAGACGCGCGTTGTCATGGACTGGCTGGCCGCCGAGCTGCCGCCGCTGCTGGCCGGCGCGAAACCGTCGCCCGCCACCCCTTGAAACCACCGGCGCCCGTCCTCATCTGGCGCCGGTCGCCCGCGGCATGCGCCGCATTCCTGTTTTTCCTGTCCTTCAGCAAGCCATGAGCCAAAAACAAACCCACGCTTTCCAGGCCGAAGTCAAACAGATCCTGCACCTCGTCACGCACTCGCTGTACTCCAACAAGGAGATCTTCCTGCGCGAGCTGGTGTCCAACGCCAGCGACGCCTGCGACAAGCTGCGCTTCGAGGCGCTGGACAACGCCGCGTTGTGGGAGGACCAGCCCAACCTGGAGGTGCGCATCAGCTTCGACGAGGACGCCAAGACGCTCACCATCAGCGACAACGGCATCGGCATGAGCGCCGAGGAGGCCGCGGCCCATCTCGGCACCATCGCCAAGAGCGGCACGCGCGAATTCATGGCCAAGCTGGAGGGCGACCAGAAGAAGGACGCCCAGTTGATCGGCCAGTTCGGCGTGGGCTTCTACTCCGGCTTCATCGTCGCCGACCGCATCACCGTCGAGACCCGCCGCGCCGGGCTGCCGGCCGACCAGGGCGTGCGCTGGAGCAGCGAGGGCACGGGCGAATACGACATCGAGACCCTCAGCAAGCCGGGCCGCGGCACCGATGTCATCCTGCACCTGCGCGAGGGCGAGGAAGAGTTCCTGAAGACATGGCGCGTCAAGTCGACCATCGCCAAGTACAGCGACCACATCTCCCTGCCCATCCTGATGAAGAAGGAGACCTGGGACGCCGAAGCCGCCAAGCAGGTCCTCACCGACGAGTGGGAGCCGGTCAACAAGGCGTCGGCATTGTGGAGCCGCAGCAAGAGCGAGATTTCCGAGGAGCAGTACCAGGAGTTCTACAAGCAGATCAGCCACGACAGCGAGGCGCCGCTGGCGTACACGCACAACCGCGTGGAGGGCCGCAGCGAGTACACCCAGCTGCTCTACATCCCGGCCAAGGCGCCGTTCGACCTGTGGAACCGCGACAAGCGCGGCGGCGTGAAGCTGTACGTGAAGCGCGTCTTCATCATGGACGACGCCGAAGCGCTGATGCCGGTGTACCTGCGCTTCGTCAAGGGCGTCATCGACTCGGCCGACCTGCCGCTGAACGTGAGCCGCGAGCTGCTGCAGGAAAGCCGCGACGTGAAGGCCATCCGCGAGGGCTCGACCAAGCGCGTGCTGGGCATGCTGGAAAGCCTGGCCAACAGTGAGGACGAAGCCGAGCGCGCCAAGTACGCCGCCTTCTGGAAGGACTTCGGCCAGGTGCTGAAGGAAGGCATCGGCGAAGACCACCAGAACCAGGAGCGCCTGGCCAAGCTGTTCCGCTTCGCGTCCACGCATGCCGACGAGAACGTCAGCCTGGCGGACTACCTGTCGCGCATGAAGGAGGGCCAGGAGGTCATCTACTACATCACTGCCGATTCGCTGGCCGCGGCCAAGCACAGCCCGCAGCTGGAGATCTTCCGCAAGAAGGGCATCGAAGTGCTGCTGCTGGTGGACCGCGTTGACGAGTGGATGCTCAGCCACCTCTACGAGTTCGAGGGCAAGCAGTTGCAGTCCGTCGCCAAGGGCGCGGTGGACCTGGGCAAGCTGCTGGACGAGGACGAGAAGAAGAAGGCCGACGAGACCGCTGAGAACCTGAAGCCGCTGCTGGACAAGCTCAAGGACGCGCTCAAGGACCGCGCCAAGGACGTGCGCGTGACGACCCGCCTGGTCGACTCGCCCGCCTGCATCGTGGTCGAGGAGGGCGACATGAGCGGCCACCTGGCACGCCTGCTGAAGCAGGCCGGCCAGAACGCGCCGGAGTCCAAGCCCACGCTGGAGATCAACGCCGAACACGCGCTGGTCAAGAAGCTGGATGGCAACGCGCATTTCGACGACCTGGCCCAGGTGCTGTTCGACCAGGCCGTGCTGGCCGAGGGCGGCCACCTGGAAGACCCGGCCGCCTACGTGAAGCGCGTCAACGCGTTGCTGACGGGTTGACCACCACGACGCTACAGCTCAAGGCCAAGCCCGGATCGTCGCGGTCCGAGCTGGTCCAGGAGCCGGACGGCACCTGGACCGCCTGGCTGAAGTCGCCGCCGGTGGACGGCAAGGCCAATGCCGAACTGATCGCGCTGGTGGCCAAGCGCTTCGGCTGCGCGAAGTCCGCCGTCAGCATCCACAGCGGCGGTGGCTCGCGCTTCAAGCGCGTGCGTGTGGAGACGCCCGCGGCCTAGCCGGCCAGGAAGAAGCGCAGCATCTCCGCGCTGGCGTCGGGCCCGCGCGCATCCGCATAGGAGCCCGCCGGGTCACCGCCCGACCAGGCGTGGCCGGCGCCATGCACCAGCCACTGTTCGGTCACGACCCGGCCTTGCGCATCCTTGTGCAGCCGGCGCGTGCAGCTGCGCCCGCCTGACGTCACGGACGGCTGTTCGTCGACGCTGATTGCGTCGGCGCCATGGCCCGCGGCCACCTGGTCGGCGTTGCGGGGGTGGACGGTCGCATCGGCATCGCCGTGAAAGACGATCAGGCGGACGCCGGACTTGGCCTTGCCGGCCGGGGCGCCGCCGCCCTGGCCCTGCATCGCCGCCAGTGCACCCGGCAGATCGCGGGCGGCACCGGCAGCAAGGCCCGAATGGACGCCGGCCGCGGCGAACACGTCGGGATGCGTCGTCGCGAGGATGGCCGCCATCGCGCCGCCCGCCGACAGGCCGGCCACGAAGATGCGGGAAGGATCGACGCCGTGGCTGGCCGCGATGTGCCTGGCCATCGCGGCCAGGATGGCCGGCTCACCGCGCTCGCGCCCCTGATGGTTGTGCTTGAACCAGTTCCAGCAGCCCTGGGCATTCGCCTGGCGCACCTGCGCGGGGTAGAGCACCAGCACGTTGTGCGCCGCCGCGAGCGTGTTCATGCGTGTGCCGCGCGCGAAGTCGTCGGGATTTTGCGTGCAGCCGTGCAGCATGACGATCAACGCTTGCGGCCTCTGCGCCTGTGCTGCCGGGATGAACAGCCGGTAGTCGCGCGCGCCGGCCCGGTGGGCGAAATGGCCGGCGATGAACTGCGCCGCGGTCTGAGCCTGCGGCGCCGCCGCCGCCGCCGGCACGTCGCGTTCAATGACGCGGGCCTCGACATCGATGACGCCATCGTCCGTCCTGGGTACCGGCGCAGGGGCGGCGCTGCGCTCCAGCGCAGCGGTGATGGCCGCCATGGCGGCCTGGAGGTCGCCGGCGCGCGTGTGCGCCGTGGCGTCTTTCATCAACTGGCTGAACTGGGGATGCATGGGAACTTTCATGGTGTTGCCGGGTGGCGTCAGAGCAGGCGCCCGACAAGGGCCGTCTTCACGGCGGGGCTGGCATGGAGGGCGCCCAGCACGGTGAGCGATTCGATGGTCGCCAGCGCCAGCTCGGGCGTGACGTCGGGTGCGATGACCGCCAGGCCCAGCACGCGGATCTGCAGCTTCTGCCCCGAAGCCAGCACCTCGCCCAGGTCTGCGGCGCTGAACTGCTGGATGCCCAGCACGATGCGCTTGCGCGTGACGACCTGGCGCACGACATCCGCATGCGTGGCGATCTGGTTGCGGATGGCCGTGCGGATCAAGTCGGTCCGGTTGGCATAGAAGCCTTCCTGGACCAGCAGGTCGATCTGGCCCAGGTCGACGCAACCGATGTTGATGGTCAGCTTTTCGTCGACCGGTTTGGCGGCCTTGGGTGAGAGCAGGGGTGAAGCAGGCATGGCGCCATCATGCGCCATCCAAGTGGAATCCAAGAATATTATTTTTAGAAGGCGCGCCGGTTCGCCCTGGCTTTACGCGCGCTTTGCACGGATTTGTGACAGCAATGCGACAACACCCGCTGTTGCGGACTTCCGCCCGCGGGCACTCGCGGCTACCCTCCTAGGGTTTTTACCGAGCCGCCGTCATTTCATGGTTCTGAGTGAGTCCTGCGAGCCTGTTGCCCCCGTGCCGGCAGCCATGGTCACCCGTCGCCTGGTGTTGCGTCCGCCCAGGGAGGGCGATCTCGACACGTTGATGGCGCTGTACGCCGACCCCGCCGTGACGCGCTTCTGTGCCGCCGCGACGCCGCACGGCCGCGCGGCGACCGAGGCGCAGTTGCAGGCGTGGATCACGCATTGGCAGGCTCGCGGCTTCGGCCACTGGGCGATCGCCGAGCGCGAGCAGCCTGAGCAGCTGATCGGCTTCGGCGGGCTGATGCACCGCAGCGTGGCGGGCCATGGCGGCCTCTATCTCTACTACCGCATCACGCCGCAGGCCTGGGGCCGCGGGCTGGCGTCCGAGATGGCGCTGTACGGGATCGCCCAAGCCTTCGAGCAGCGCCACGAAGGTTCGGTCGTTGCCGCCGTGCTGCCCAACAACGTGCCCACGCGCAAGACGCTGGAAGGCCTGGGCCTGCGCCTGAAGGGCACGCTGGCCGATGGCCCCGGCAGCGCTGCGGCGCTGTTGTACGAGCTGACCGCCAACCGCTGGGCCACGCTTCCCCGCGTCGAGCCCGAAGCTGTCGCCTTCGCGGCCTGAGCCTTCAGCCGGCCGCGTCCGGGAAGCGCCGCAGGCCGGCAAGGTCCAGCACCCGCAGGCCGCCGTACTCGATGCGGATCAGCCCGGCGGCGTCCAGCCGGTGCAGCGCCTGGTTCACGCGCTGGCGTGACAAGCCCACCAAATAGCCCAATTCCTGCTGCGTGATGCGCAGCCAGTTCCCCACGCCTGGGTACAGCGTCGGGTGAAAGAGGGCGGCGAGGTTGCGTGCCACGCGCACGTCCGGGTCGTGGATGCGATCGGTCTCCCGCGCGGCGATGAACTGGCCCAGGCGCTCGTTCAGCTGGTCCAGCACGAAGCGGTTGAAGGCGATGCTGCCGTCCAGCAGCGCGTGGAAGCTGGTGATGGGCAGGCCGGCGACGACGCTGGGGCGCAGCGCCTGGATGTTGTAACGGTAGACCTCGCGCTTGAGCAGCGTGCCCTCGCCAAACCAGCCGCCCGGCGGCACGCCGGTGAAGGTGACCGCCTGGCCCAGCGAGTCGTCGTTGTTCATCTTCAGCAAGCCGTCGACGACGCCGAACCAGAACGTGGCCGGCCGGCCGATGCGGCACAGGCGCTCGCCGGGTTCGGCATCCGCCACCTCCAGCGTGCTGACGGCGAGTTCGCGCTGACCGCCGTCGAGCAGCCTGAGCCAGGGGATGGCATCGAGCTCGGTCGGCGTCGGCCGGCGCGCGCGCTGGCGCAAAGGCACTGGGGTGTCGGCCATGCGGGAAAGTCTGGGCCGTGAAGACCCGTAAATTGTCGTCGTACCGACAGATGGGCGTCAAAGTCCTGCTCAGAATCGGCGCACAGACGCGGGCTCCAGCCCGCGCAACGGAGACAGGCTTGACGACCTTTCCAAGGCTCTTGCTCGACCACGCGGCCCGCCGGCCCGACGCGCCCGCGTTGCGCGAGAAAGCCTTCGGCGTGTGGCAGACGCTGACCTGGGCGGAGCTCGCCGCGCTGGTGCGGGAGCTGGCGCTGGGCCTCGCGGCCGCGGGCCTGCGGCGTGGTGAGCATCTCGTCGTCGTCGGCGAGAACCGCCCACGGCTCTACGCGACCATGCTGGCCGCGCAATCCCTGGGCGCCATCCCGGTGCCGCTGTACCAGGATGCCGTCGCCGCCGAGTTCGTCTTCCCACTCAACAACGCGGAGGTCGCCTTCGCCGTCGTCGAGGACCAAGAGCAGGTGGACAAGATGCTGGAGCTGCGCGCGCAATGCCCGCAGCTCGGGCGCATCTGGTTCGACGATCCGCGCGGCCTGCGCAATTACGACGAGCCGGGCCTGGCATCGCTGGACGAATTGATCCTGCAGGGCCGCGCCGCCCACGATGAGCGGCCGGCGTGGTTCGCCGCCGAGGTCGAGGCCGGCCACAAGGACGATGTCGCGGCACTGTTCTTCACCTCCGGCACGACCGGCCATCCCAAGGGCGTCATGCACACGCATGCGACGCTGATCGACCGCGCCGAAGCGGGCATGCGCTTCGACCGGCTGACCGATCGCGAGGAGGTGCTGGCCTACCTGCCGCCCGCCTGGGTGGGGCAGAACATCTTCAGCTTTGCGCAGTGGCTGGCGGTCGGCTACGTCGTCAACTGCCCGGAATCCTCGTCCACGGTCAGCATCGACCTGAAGGAGATCGGGCCGACCTACTACTTCGCGCCGCCGCGGGTCTTCGAGGGCTTGCTGACGACGGTGATGATCCGCATGGAGGACGCCTCCGCCCTCAAGCGCTGGTTGTTCGACCGCTGCATGACGCTGGCCCGCTGGGTGGGCACGCGGCTGATGGACGGCCAGGCCGTGGGCCTGCTGGACCGCCTGGCTTACGCGTTAGGCAACGTGCTGGTCTACGGCCCGCTGCGCAACACGCTGGGCTTCTCGCGCGTGCGCGTCGCCTACACGGCCGGCGAGGCCATCGGGCCCGACCTGTTCAGCTTCTACCGCGCCATCGGCATCAACCTCAAGCAGCTCTACGGCTCGACGGAGACGGCCGTGTTCGTCTGCCTGCAGCCCGACCATGAGGCGCGCGCCGACACGGTGGGGGTGCCCATCGAGGGCGTGGAGATCAAGCTGACCGACGGCGGCGAGCTGCTGGTGCGTTCGCCGGGCCTGCTCAAGGGCTACTACAAGAACGATGCGGCGACCGCCGAGGCGTTGACGCCGGACGGCTGGTTCCACACCGGCGACGCCGGCTTCCTGACGCCGGGCGGCCACCTGAAGATCATCGACCGCGCCAAGGACGTGGGGCGCCTCGCAGGCGGCGCCTTCGACGGCGCGATGTTTGCGCCCAAGTATGTGGAGAACAAGCTGAAGTTCTTTCCGCACATCAAGGAGGCGGTCTGCTTCGGCGATGCGCGCGAGAAGGTCTGCGCCTTCATCAACATCGACTTCGAGGCGGTGGGCAACTGGGCCGAGCGGCGCAACCTGCCGTACGCCGGCTACACCGACCTCGCGCAACGCGCCGAGGTCTATGCGTTGATCCTCGATTGCGTGGAGAAGGTCAATGCCGACCTCGCGCAGGACGAACTGCTGGCGGGCAGCCAGATCAGCCGCTTCCTCATCCTGCACAAGGAGCTGGACGCCGACGACGGCGAGCTGACGCGCACCCGCAAGGTCAGGCGCGGCGCGATCGCCGAGAAGTACGGCGTGCTGATCGACGCGCTCTACGGCGGCAAGGCGTCGCAGTACATCGAGACGCAGGTGAAGTTCGAGGACGGCCGCACGGCCATCGTGGCGGCGGACCTGCGCATCGCCGAGGCGCGCACGTTTCCGGCCGTGAGGAGCGCCGCATGAAGCGCATCGGCGACGTCGTCCTCGACGTGAAGAACATCTCGCTGGCCTTCGGCGGCGTGAAGGCGCTGACCGACATCAGCTTCGACGTCCGCGAGCACGAGGTGCGGGCCATCATCGGCCCCAACGGCGCGGGCAAGAGCTCGATGCTGAACTGCATCAATGGCGTCTACCAGCCTCAGCATGGCGCCATCACGCTGCGTGGCAAGACCTATCACGGCATGAGCCCGCGCCAGGTCGCCGAGATGGGCGTGGCGCGCACCTTCCAGAACCTGGCCTTGTTCAAGGGCATGAGCGTGCTGGACAACATCATGACCGGCCGCAACCTGCGCATGCGTCGCGGCCTGTTCTGGCAGGCGCTGCACCTGGGCCCGGCGCGGCGCGAGGAGACCGAGCAGCGCGCGGCGGTGGAGCGCATCATCGATTTCCTGGAGATCCAGGCGCACCGCAAGACGCCGGTCGGCCGCCTGCCCTACGGCCTGCAGAAGCGCGTGGACCTGGGGCGCGCACTGGCGATGGAGCCCAGCCTGCTGCTGCTGGACGAGCCCATGGCCGGCATGAACGTGGAGGAAAAGCAGGACATGTGCCGCTTCATCCTCGATGTCAACGACGAGTTCGGCACGACCATCGTCTTGATCGAGCACGACATGGGCGTGGTCATGGACATCTCGGACCGCGTCGTCGTGCTGGACTACGGCAAGAAGATCGGCGACGGCGCGCCGGACGACGTGCGCAAGAACGAAGACGTGATCAAGGCCTATCTCGGAGCGGCGCACTGATGGGCCCTTTTATTGAAACCCTGATCGGCGGCCTGATGGCGGGCATGCTGTATTCGCTGATCGCGCTGGGCTTCGTGCTGATCTTCAAGGCCAGCGGCGTCTTCAACTTCGCGCAGGGCGCGATGGTGCTGTTCGCGGCGCTGGCGATGGCGCGCTTTGCCGAATGGCTGCCGAAGTTCACGGGCCTGGACGGCAAGCTGGTCGTCAACGTGATCGCTTTCCTTGGCGCGCTGGCCGTGATGGTCGTCGTCGCGTGGCTGGTGGAGCGGCTGGCGCTGTCCAAGCTCGTCAACCAGGAGGGCGTGACGCTGCTGATGGCCACGCTGGGCATCGCCTACCTGCTCGAAGGCGCCGGCCAGTTGATCTTCGGCAACGACATCTACAAGATCGACATCGGCCTGCCCAAGGACCCGATGTTCCTGTTCGAGCAGCAGTTCGAAGGCGGCATCCTCGTCAGCAAGGAAGACCTCTATGCCGCGTTGATCGCCGCGGCGCTGGTCGCGGCGTTGTCGCTGTTCTTCCAGAAGACCGCCACCGGCCGCGCGCTGCGCGCCGTGGCCGATGACCACCAGGCCGCGCAGAGCATCGGCATCCCACTGTCGCGCATCTGGGTCATCGTCTGGAGCGTGGCCGGCTTCGTCGCACTGGTGGCCGGGATGATCTGGGGCAGCAAGCTGGGCGTGCAGTTCTCGTTGTCACTGGTGGCCCTGAAGGCGCTTCCGGTCGTCATCTTGGGCGGGCTCACGAGCGTGCCGGGCGCCATCGTCGGCGGGCTGCTGATCGGTGTCGGCGAGAAGCTGTCGGAGGCGTATCTCGGACCGATGCTGGGCGGGGGCATCGAATACTGGTTCGGCTATGTGCTGGTGCTGGTCGTGCTGTTGGTCAGGCCCCAGGGCTTGTTCGGGGAGAAGATCATTGATCGCGTCTGAAGCCGATTCCGCAAAGCCACAGAGGCGCAGGGGCACGGAGGGGCGCCAGGTGCAGTTGGCCGCTGTGACGCTGTGCCCGCGTGGCCGTGTGCCTTCGACGCCGGAGGACTGACATGCTCTACCGCGAGAACGGCCAGTTCAAGACCACCTACGCCGCGGACAGCCAGATCCTGCCGATCCGCCAGGATCGCATCGCCTTTGCCGTGCTGACGGCCGCTGCCTTCGTCGTCGTTCCGATGGTGTCCAGCGAATACCTGCTGCGCGCCATCTTCATCCCCTTCCTGATCCTGTCCCTTGCCGCGCTGGGGCTGAATGTGCTCGTCGGCTACTGCGGCCAGATCTCGCTCGGCTCGGGCGCCTTCATGGCTGTGGGCGCCTACGTGGCCTACAACTGCCAGGCGCGTTTCGAGGGGGTGCCGCTGATCGTGTCGCTGCTGGCCGGCGGCCTGGGCGCCACGGTGCTGGGCGTGGCCTTCGGCCTGCCGTCGCTGCGCATCAAGGGGCTGTATCTGGCGGTGGCGACGCTGGCAGCGCAGTTCTTTGTCGACTGGGCCTGCTTGCGCCTGCCCTGGGTCACCAACGGCTCGTCGTCGGGCTCGGTCAGCATCGCGGGCCTGAGCATTGGCGGCATCAGCGTCGAGTCGCCGGCATCGCGCTACCTGCTGTGCCTGAGCTTCGTCGTCGTGTTCGCCCTGGCCACCAAGAACATCGTGCGCGGCCACATCGGCCGGTCGTGGATGGCCATGCGCGACATGGACGTGGCGGCCGCCGTCATCGGCATCCGGCCCATGCAGGCCAAGCTCAGCGCGTTTGCCGTCAGCAGCTTCATCATCGGCGTGGCCGGCGCGCTGTGGGGCTTCGTGCACCTGGGCTCGTGGGAGCCGGCGGCCTTTGGCATCAACCGCTCGTTCGACCTGCTCTTCATGGTCATCATCGGCGGGCTGGGCTCGATCTCGGGTGCCTTCTTCGGCGCGGCCTTCATCGTCGTGCTGCCGTTGCTGCTGGACAAGCTGCCCTACTGGACCGGCCTGCCGATGGACACCGCCACCGCTTCGCATCTCGCGCTGATGATCTTCGGCGCGCTGATCGTCTTCTTCCTCATCAAGGAACCGCACGGCCTCGCGCGGCTCTGGGCCACCGCAAAGGAAAAGCTCAGACTCTGGCCCTTCCCTCATTGATACCCATAACGACAGGAGACAGCCCTATGAAGACCTTCATCACCTGCGCGGCACTGGCCGCTCTGCAACTTGCTTCGCCGGCCGCCGAGGCGCAAGCCAAGGAGCAGTTCTTCCCGTTGCTGGTGTATCGAACCGGGCCCTACTCGCCCAACGGCACGCCCTGGGCCAATGGCAAGCAGGACTACATCAAGCTCATCAACGCACGCGACGGCGGCGTCAACGGCGTGAAGCTGACGTTCGAGGAATGCGAGACCGGCTATGCCACCGACAAAGGCGTGGAGTGCTACGAGCGCCTGAAGGGCAAGGGCGCCAGCGTCTTCGACCCGCAGGCCACCGGCATCACGTTCGCGCTCACCGACAAGGTGCCTAACGACAAGATCCCGCTGATCACGCTGGGCTACGGCCTGTCGGCGTCGGCCGATGGCGGCGTGTTCGCGTGGAACTTCCCGCTGATGGGCAGCTACTGGACGGCATCCGACATCCTGATCCAGCACCTGGGCAAGAAGGAGGGCGGCCTGGACAAGCTCAAGGGCAAGAAGATCGCGCTGGTCTACCACGACAGCCCCTTCGGCAAGGAACCCATCCCGCTGCTGGACGAGCGGCAGAAGATGCACGGCTTCGAGCTCATCAAGATCCCGGTCACGGCACCGGGCGTGGAGCAGAAGTCCGCCTGGCTGGAGGTGCGCAAGCAGCGGCCCGACTATGTGCTGCTGTGGGGCTGGGGCGTCATGAACTCCACCGCGCTGAAGGAGGCGCAGGCCACCGGCTACCCGCGCGAGAAGATGTACGGCGTCTGGTGGTCGGGCGCCGAGCCCGACGTGAAGGACGTGGGCGAGGGCGCCAAGGGCTACAACGCGCTGAACCTCAACACCTCGGGCCAGAGCCCCAAGGTCATCCAGGACATCCTCAAGCTCGTGCACGACAAGGGCCAGGGCACGGGCCCGAAGGACGAGGTCGGCTCGGTGCTGTACACGCGCGGGCTGGTCATCCAGGCGCTCGCGGTGGAGGCGGTGCGACGTGCGCAGGAGCGCTTCGGCAAGGGCAAGGTCATGACGGGCGAGCAGGTGCGCTGGGGCCTGGAGAACCTGTCGCTGGACGACAAGAAGCTGGCCGCATTGGGGCTGACCGGCGTCATCCGCCCGATCAGCACCAGCTGTACCGACCACCAGGGCTCCACCTGGGCACGCGTGCACACCTGGGACGGTGCCAAATGGGCCTTCAGCAGCGACTGGTACGAGGCCGACGCGCAGATCATCAAGCCCATGGTCAAGGCGGCGGCGGACAAGTACGCGGGTGAGAAGAAGCTGCCCCGCCGCTCGCCCGCGGACTGCCAGAGCTGATCCGATGAGCCAGGCCCCGCTGCTCGATGTGAATGGCATCGAGGTCATCTACAACCACGTGATCCTGGTGCTCAAGGGCGTGTCTCTGCAGGTGCCGGAGCGCAAGATCGTCGCCTTGCTGGGCGGCAACGGCGCCGGCAAGACGACGACGCTGCGCGCGGTGTCCAACCTGCTCGAAGGCGAGCGCGGCGAGGTGACCAAGGGCAGCATCGAGCTGCGCGGCGAGCGCATCGAGAAGCTGTCGACCTCGGCCATGGTGGAGCGCGGCGTGGTGCAGGTCATGGAGGGCCGGCACTGCTTCGCCCACCTGACCATCGAGGAGAACCTGATGACCGGCGCCTACACCCGCAAGGACGGGCGCGCGGCCGTGGCGGCGACGCTGGACAAGGTCTACACCTACTTCCCGCGCCTCAAGACCCGCCGCGCCAGCCAGGCCGCCTACACGTCGGGCGGCGAGCAGCAGATGTGCGCCATCGGCCGCGCGTTGATGGCCAACCCGAAGATGGTCCTGCTGGACGAACCGTCCATGGGCCTGGCGCCGCAGATCGTCGAGGAGGTGTTCGAGATCGTGCGCGACCTCAATGCGCGCGAAGGCACGACCTTCCTGCTCGCCGAGCAGAACACCAACATGGCGCTGCGCTATGCCGACTACGGCTACATCCTGGAGAACGGCCGCGTCGTGATGGACGGCGCCGCGGCCGCGCTGCGCGAGAACGAGGACGTCAAGGAGTTCTACCTCGGCGTGGGCGGGGAAGGGCGGCGCAGCTTCAAGGACGTGAAGAGCTACAAGCGAAGGAAGAGGTGGCTGGCATGAGTAGCCGAGCGCAGGGCCGCCCCAAGCCGGCGGCGCCCCCGCGGGGGGCAGGAGCGAAGCGACGTGGGGGCAGACATGGATGAATCCTGGGAGATCGCGCCGCCTGCGTTTGATGCGGACTCGGCGCTGCAGACGATGAAGCGCTTTGCCCGCGACCAGCGCGTGCTGGCCGAGCGCGGCGAGGGCTGGATGCTGGGCGCCGACGTGGTGCTCAGGCTGAGCGTCGACGGCGCGGCGGTCACGGTCCAGCTGGCCAGGCGCCCCGCGCGCACGCCGGAGTGGGACAGGTTCACGCTGAAGTCGGCGACCGAGATGCGCAAGCTGCAGGACGAGATCAAGCGCCGGCTCACGCGCTGGAAGGACGACGAGTGAGCACCGCCTTCTACGACGCGCTCGAGGCCCGCGACCCGGCCGAGCGCGAGGCGGCACTGCTGGCCGCGCTGCCCGCGCAGATCGCGCATGCACAGGCCAGCAGCCCGGCGTACACGGCCCTCCTCGTGGGCGTCGACGCGGCCGCCGTCACATCGCGCGCGGCGCTGGCCGCGCTGCCGCTGACGCGCAAGAGCAGCCTGGCCACGGCCCAGGCGGCGCGCCGCAACCTGCGCATCGGCGGCTTCGCGGCCGGCGTGCCGCGGCGCATCTTCCAGTCGCCCGGGCCGCTCTACGAGCCCGAGCCCGATGCCGAAGGCGCCGACCCCTGGCGCATGACACGCGCCCTGTATGCCGCGGGCATTCGCGCCGGCCAGCTGGCGCATGTGGGCTTCAGCTACCACCTGACCCCCGCCGGCGCCATGACGGAGGCCGGCCTGCGGGCCCTGGGTGCAGCCAGCTTTCCCGGTGGCGTCGGCAATACCGAGCTGCAGCTGCAGGCCATGCTGGACCTGCAGCCCGAGGCCTATGCCGGCACGCCCAGCCTGCTGCGCATCCTGCTAGACAAGGCGGCCGAGGGCGGCCATGCGCTGCCCGCGTTGCAGCGCGCGCTGGTCAGCGGCGAGGCCTGCCCGCCGGCCCTCGTGGCATGGTTCGCCGAGCGCGGCGTCGAGGCCTACCAGTGCTATGCGACGGCCGACCTCGGCCTCATCGCCTACGAGACCCAGGCGCGCGAAGGCCTCGTCGTCGACGAGGGCGTCATCGTCGAGATCGTGCGGCCCGGTTCGGGCGTGCCGCTGCCTGAAGGCGAGGTGGGTGAGGTCGTCGTGACGACGCTGAGCCCGAGCTATCCGCTGATCCGCTTCGCCACCGGTGACCTCTCGGCGGTGATGCCCGGCATCAGCCCTTGCGGTCGCACCAACCAGCGCCTGCGCGGCTGGCTGGGCCGGGCCGACCAGTCGGCCAAGGCGCGCGGCATGTTCGTGCACGCCGGCCAGGTGGCCGACCTCGTCAAGCGGCATCCGCAGGTGCGGCGCGCCCGTCTCGTCGTCAGCGGCGAGCTGGCGCAGGACCACGTCGTGTTGCAGGTGGAAATGTGGGAATCCACAACCCCCGGCCTCGTGGAAAGCCTGATGCAGACGGCCCGCGACCTGACCAAACTGCGTATCGAGGTAGTACTCTTGCCGCCCGGCAGCCTGCCCAACGACGGCAAGCTCATCGAAGACCGTCGTTAACCGTTGGAGACCTTCCTGATGCGCACCGCTTTGCTGTTCACCGCCGGCCTGACGGCCGCCGCCGTTGCCCTGCCCGCCCTGGCCGAGTACCCGGACAAGCCCGTCACCATCATCGTGCCCTTCGCCGCCGGCGGCCCGACCGACAAGGTCGCCCGTGACCTCGCAGAGGCGCTGCGCAAGCCGCTGGGCGGCACCATCATCATCGAGAACGTCGGCGGCGTCGGCGGCACGCTGGGCGCCAACAAGGTCGCCAAGGCCTCGCCGGACGGCTACACGCTGCTGCTGCACCACATCGGGCTCGCCAGCGCATCGGCGCTGTACCGCAACCTGCCGTACAAGACGCTGGAGGACTTCGAATACCTCGGCATGGTCAACGAAGTGCCGATGACCTTGATCGGCCGGCCCAACCTGCCGGCCGCCAACTACGCCGAACTGGCCAAGTGGATGGAGGCCAACAAGGGCCAGATCAACCTCGCCAACGCGGGCGTCGGCTCGGCCTCGCACCTGTGCGGGCTGTTGTTCCAGTCGGCCGTCAAGATCGACATGACCACCGTGCCCTACAAGGGCACCGCGCCGGCCATGAACGACCTGCTGGGCAGCCAGGTCGACATCATGTGCGACCAGACGACCAACACCAGCGGCCAGATCGAGTCCGGCAAGGTCAAGGCCTATGCGGTCATGTCGAGCAAGCGCCTGAGCAGCGGGCCGCTTGCCAAGCTGCCGACGGCCGACGAGTCGGGCTTGAAGGGCTTCAACCTCGCCGTCTGGCACGGCCTGTACGCGCCCAAGGGCACGCCCAAGGCCGTGGTCGACAAGGTCAACACCGCCTTGCGCGCGGCATTGAAGGACGCCGACTTCCACAAGCGCCAGGAAGCCCTGGGCGCCGTCATCGTCAACGACGCCCGCCTGGCGCCGGCAGAGCACAAGAAGTTCGTCGAGGCGGAGATCAACAAGCTCACCCCGGTCATCAAGGCCGCAGGTCAGTACGCCGACTGACATGGAGCGGGCCGGTTTGGGGCGGCCCGGCGCTCGGTCCGGGACGCCGCGCCGCCTCAGCCATTGACCTTGTCGACGATCAGGCGGTGCCCGTCGTCGAACACCCAGGCGTCTTCGTAGTCCACCTCGAAAAGATGGCCGTCCGGGTCGGCAAAGTAGCCGGCCACACCCCACTGCGTGCGGGTGGCCGGTTTCACCAGCCGCCCCCCGGCTTCCACGGCTTTGGCCAGGATGCGCGGCACCTCGTCCGCTGACTTGGCGAGGTAGATCAGCGCAACGCCGCAGAAACCGGTGCCGCGCGGCGCGTCGAATCCGGCGTCCTGCGCCAGAGCCTCTCGCGAGATCAGGCAAAGCGCATGGCCGCCGAGGTCGAACTTCGTGAAGCCCTCGTTGCCGGTCGGTGAGCGGGCCCAACCGAGCGCCTCGTAGAAGGCTGTCGACCGCGACACGCTGTCGACGCCGAGCAGAATCAGATGCAGGCGCTGGCGCGGCGGCAGCGCGTCGCCCAGGCTGGCTTCAAAGACATGGCCAACGGGTTGCTCCAGCATTTCATCCCCATAGAAATTGATGCGCGGATCCTAGCGACGCCGGGCGACGGCTGCGTCACGTGGCGCTGCGGTGCCGCCCTTGAAGCGCCCCGGCCGTTCAAGCCGACTCCCTGAGCGCCGCGCCCGCCGTTGCGCCGGGTAAACACGCTGTTGACGCGCTACTTCATCCCGTGAAGAATGCATGTAAACGTTTACATGACTTCAACAAGCCGGCATGCGCAAGCGGAGCCGGCCCGACGGATGAGACAACCGTTCCCGCCCGGCTTCCTTTGGGGCTGCGCAACCTCCGCCTACCAGATCGAAGGCTCGCCGCTGGCCGACGGGGCGGGCGTGAGCAACTGGCATCGCTTCGTGCGCACGCCGGGCCGCGTGCTGGGAGCCGACACTGGCGACGTCGCCTGCGACCACTACCGCCGCATGAAGGACGATGTGGCACTGATGTGCGAGCTGGGCCTGACGGCGTACCGCTTCAGCATCGCCTGGGGTCGGGTCTTGCCCGAAGGCCGCGGGCGCATCAACGCGGCGGGCCTGGGCTTCTACGAGCGCCTCGTCGACGAACTGCTGGCCCATGGCATCACGCCGATGGCGACGCTCTACCACTGGGACCTGCCCGCCGCACTGGACGACCGCGGCGGCTGGCTCAGCCCTGACATGCCTGACTGGTTCGCGGACTACGCGCAAGTCTGCTTCAAGGCACTCGACGACCGCGTACCGATGTGGACGACGCTCAACGAGCCCTGGGTCGTGGCGGACGGCGGCTACATGCACGGCATGCTGGCGCCCGGCCACCGCAGCGCCTTTGAAGCGGCCATCGTCGCGCACCGGCTGATGCAGTCCCATGCCCGCGCCGTGCAGGCCTACCGGGCGATGGGAATGAACCGGATCGGCCTGGTCGTCAACATCGAGCCCAAGCACGTGCCGGCCGACGCGAGCGAGCAGGACCGCCATGCGGCGCGCCTGGCCGACGCCTACATGAACCGCCAGTACCTCGACCCCGCGCTGTTGGGCAGTTACCCCCAGGAGTTGCGCGAGGTGTTCGGCGAGGCCTGGCCCGACTGGCCGGCCGCCGAGGTCGAGGCGCTCAAAGCCCCGATCGATTTCCTGGGCCTCAACTACTACACCCGCGCCGTCGTCCGCCACGACGCCAAGGCATGGCCCGTGCCCGCCACGGCGCAGCGCCAGCCCGGCGGCATCTACACCGAGACCGGCTGGGAACTGCATCCGCAAAGCCTGGCCGACACGCTGGTGTGGATGCATGAGCGCTATGGCGGCCTGCCGCTGTACGTGACCGAGAACGGCGCCGCCTTCTACGACCCACCGGTGGCCATCGACGGCCGCATCGACGACCCGCTGCGCATGCACTACCTGCGCACCCACATCGCGGCGGTGCAGGACGCGATCACGCGCGGCGCCGACGTGCGCGGCTACTGCGCCTGGTCGCTGTTCGACAACCTCGAATGGGCACTGGGTTTCGCCAAGCGCTTCGGCCTCGTGCATGTGGACTTCTCGACACAGCAGCGCACGCCCAAGGCCAGCGCGCGCTTCTATGCTGACGTCATTGCCTCGCACGGCGCCCACCTCTGACAGCACATGACGGTCACCCCTGCCACGATCAAGGATGTCGCCCGCGTCGCCGGCGTCTCGGTGGCCACCGTGTCACGCGCGCTCAACGGCGCCGAGAACGTGCTGCCGCACACCCGCCAGCGCATCCTCGACGTCGCGCGGGAGCTGCGCTACGTGCCCTCCGGCGCCGCGCGCAGCCTCATCACACGCCGCACCGACACCATCGGCGCGCTGCTGCCCGACCTGCACGGCGAGTTCTTCTCGGAGCTCATCCGCGGCATCGACCAGGCGGCCCGCGCGCGCGGCCTGCACCTGCTGCTGTCCAGCTCGCACGACGACGCGAACGAAGCGGCCGCCGCGCTACGCGCGATGAACGGCCGCGTCGACGGCCTGATCGTCATGTCGCCGCATGCCGACGACGACTTCCTGTCGCAGAACCTGCCGCACACGCTGCCGGCCGTGCTGCTGAACTCGGGCGTGCGCCAGCCCACGCAGCGCGTCTTCGCCGTCGACAACTTCGGCGGTGCGCGCGAGATGACCGAGCACCTGGTGAAAACCGGCCGGCGACGCATCGCCTTCCTGGGCGGCCCGGCCAGCAACTTCGAGGCCCGCGAGCGCGAGCGCGGCTACCGCGCCGGCCTCGCCAAAGCGGCGCAGACATGGTTGCTTGAAGGCGACTTCTCGGAGGCGGCCGGCGAGCGCGCCGGCGCCGCGCTGCTGGCGCTGCCGGCGGCGCAACGGCCCGACGCGGTCTTTGCCGCCAACGACATCATGGCCATCGGCCTGCTCGGCGCGCTGCAGGCCGGCGGCGTGCGCGTGCCTGATGACATGGCGCTGGCCGGTTTCGACGACATCCCCGTCGCCCGCTACGTCAGCCCGGCGTTGACCACCATGCACGTGCCCATCGCCGCCCTCGGCAGCGAGGCGCTGGACGCGCTGGCCGATGCGCTGGACAACCCGCCATCACTGTCCACCGAGAGCACCGTCATGCCGGTGCAGCTCGTCGTGCGCCGCTCCTGCGGGGCACGCACCTGAATCCCGTCCACATCACAGACAACACAGGAGACAAGGACATCATGAGCAAGCACACCCTCCGAAGCCAGCCCAGGCTTCTCGCCCGCCACCTCTGCGCCGCCGGCCTGCTTGGCGGCCTGCTGATCGCCGCGCTGCCGGCACAGGCGCAGACCGCCAACGCCACCGTGCGGGGCAACATCACCGCCGCGGGCGCCTCGGCGCCGGGCGGCACCGATGTCGTCGCCGTCAACAAGGCCAACGGCAACACCTACCGCACCAAGACGCTCGCGGACGGCAGCTATGCGCTGGTGGGCCTGAACCCGGGCACCTACGAAATCCGCGTGGGCGGCGCCACCAGTGGCAGTGTCGTGACGCTGTCGGTCGGCCAGAACGCCACGCTGGACCTCGCCAGCGGTGGCCCCACCGCCACCAACCAGCTCGGCACGGTCGTCATCGAAGGCAGCGCACAGCGCCAGGGCGTCATCGACTCGCAAGTCGGCACGACCGTCTCCAACCGCATGATCGAAGCCATCCCGCAGGCGTCACGCAACTTCCTGTCGGCGGCCGACTTGGCACCGGGCGTGCGCTTCGACACCGACACCAGCGGCAACACGCGGCTGCGCGGCGGCGCGCAGAACATCGACTCGGTCAACGTCTTCATCGACGGCGTCGGCCAGAAGAACAACATCCTGCGTGGCGGCGTTTCCGGCCAGGACACCAGCCAAGGCAACCCCTTCCCGCAGGCCGCGATCGCCGAGTACCGTGTGCTGACGCAGAACTACAAGGCCGAGTACGACCAAGTGTCCAGCGTGGCGATCTCGGCAGTCACCAAATCCGGCGGTAACGAAACGCATGGAAACGTTTACGTCAATCGCACCGGCAGCAACTGGACCTCGCTCAGCCCCATCCAGGAGAAGGATGAGGCCAATGGCATTGCGCCGCCCTCCAACAAACAGATCGAGGGCGGCTTCAGCATCGGCGGGGCGATCGTGCCGGACAAGCTGCACTACTTTCTTGCCTATGACGGCAAGTCGCTCGACAAGCCGCGCCAACTGACCGCGATGAACCTGGACAAGTACCCCGGCAGCCCCGGCCTCGTGCCGACCATCGCCGGGCAGCAGGGGGCCTTCAAGGGCCAGTTCAAACAGCACCTGCTGTTCGGCAAGCTCTCCGCCGAAATCGACGACCGGCAGCGCCTGGACATCTCGACCACGCTGCGCAAGGAAACCGGCTATTCGGTCGAGGGGGACCGCTTCGCACCGACCACTGCCATCAACAACAACAACAACACCTACCGTGTCGATGTCACCCACGAGTACACCGGGGACAGCTGGCTCAACGAAGCGCGGGTTGGATGGGAAAGCACCAAGTGGAATCCACAGTCCGATTCCACGGACCCGCAGGTCCGCTTCAAGTACTCGCCCACCAACGCGATCAACAACGTCCAGGACATCTTCTTCACCGGCGGCTCGCCCAACGCGCAGGACCGGCGCCAGAGCGGCATCTACCTGAAGGATGACCTCAGCTACACGGGCCTCGCCGGCCATGTCATCAAGGGCGGCGTGCAGTTCAAGGCGATGAAGTACGACCTCAGTGGCACTGCATTCCGCGTGCCCACGATCGACACCGTCCTGAACGTGACGACGGGCCAGCCTTACTACAGCGGCCTCGCCTGCACCGGCACCAACGTCAGCAACGGTGGCTTGTCCAGCGACCAATGCAACATCCGCCTGGCGATTCCGTCTGCCTCCGCCAACTTCAAGAACAAGCAGTACGGCATCTACCTGCAAGACGACTGGAAGATCACCAGGCAGCTGGAGCTCAACCTCGGCGCGCGCTGGGACTATGAAGACAACATGCTCAATAACAACTACGTGACGCCGGCGGACCGCGTCGCCGCGTTGAATGGGCTGGATGGCCGTACCGTGGACGGCATCACGGCGCCCCCCGGCCAGACCTATGCACAGTCGCTCGCCAAAGGCGGCATCAACATCGCCGACTACATCTCCAACGGCAGCTCGCGCAAGGCTTACAAGGGGGCGCTCGCACCGCGCATTGGCGCTTCCTATGACGTGCTCGGCAACAAGGCCACGGTGGTGTACGGTGGCTGGGGCCGCAGCTACGACCGCAGGATGGCGAACAACGCGCTGGACGAACTGCAGAAGAACGCAACGGTCGGCGCGGGTGAAATCTGGCTGATCAGGAACGATTTCAAGATGCCCTTCGCCGACCAACTGAGCCTGGGCGTGCGCCAGGCCGTTGGCGTGTGGAACATGGACGTCGCGGTCTCGAAGATCCACGCGAAGAACCAATTCATCTGGTTCGAGGGCAACCGCGACCCCAACGGCGGCTTCGGAAACTCGAACTCGGTAGACCCGTTGTGGAACGGCCCGAGCGGCTATGGCGCGCTGGTGCTGGGTGATTTCGTCGGGCAGAACAAGGCCACCAGCCTGTTCCTGTCGCTGGAGAAGCCCTACACGCAAGCCAGCGGCTGGAGCATGACCGTCGCCTACACCTACACCGACGCGAAGACGACCAACAACGAATGGTCGGATGGCATCTTCGACTGGACCTACGGCAAGAGCACCTACGGCTTCCGTCCGTCCAAGGACGCGGAGAAACACCGTCTCGTGGTCGGTGGCCTGATGGACAAGCTGCCCTGGGGCATGCAGCTGTCCGGCAAGCTGACCGTGGGTGATGGCCAGCCGCGCCGCGTGATCGACTGCCACACTGGCTTCTCCGGCCCCAATGGTTGCGTCGCCGTCTCGCGCGGCTCCGACACGTTCAAGCAGCTCGACCTCGCGCTGGCGAAGAACTTCAAGGTCTACGGTGGCGAGCTGCAGCTGCGCGCCGACGTGCTGAACCTGTTCAACACCGCCAACTGGGGCTATTACGACGACTGGGTCGGCGGCCCGTCCACGCCGCCGAAGAACGCGCTCGGCGGCGACAACGACCACTTCGACACCCGCACGGGCGTGCGTGGCCCGATGCGGCAGTTCAAGCTGGGCGCGAGCTACACGTTCTGACCTTCGCAGCCCGGGGGCCGGCCGTGCCGGCTCCCACAATGCCTCTTCATGATGGATTCACTGACCCGACGCGCCCTGCTCGCGCAGGGCGCCGGCCTCGCACTGGCCGGCGCGCTGCCGGCCTGGGGCCTGGCGCCCGATCCTGCGGCCGACGCCTTCGTCGCCGACCTCGAGCGCCGCACCTTCGACTTCTTCTGGGACACGACCGACGCCAGCACCGGCCTCGCGCCGGACCGCTGGCCCACGCCGTCCTTCGCCAGCATCGCCGCCGTGGGCTTCGCGCTCAGCGCCTATCCGGTGGGCGTGGCGCGCGGCTACATCACCCGTGAGCAGGCCCGCGAACGCACGCTGACCACGCTGCGCTTCTTCGCCGGCCTGCCGCAAGGCCCTGGCAGGACCGGTGTGGCCGGCCACAAGGGCTTTTTCTACCACTTCCTCGACATGAAGACGGGGCTGCGCTTCGCGCGCTGCGAGCTGTCCACCGTCGACACCGCGCTGCTGATGATGGGCGCGCTGCATGTGCAGAGCTTCTTCGATGGGGAGCATGCCGACGAAGCCCGCATCCGCGCGCTGGTCGACGAGCTCTATGGCCGCGTCGACTGGGCCTGGGCGCAGGTGCGCCCGCCGTCCATCGGCCACGGCTGGACGCCCGAGCGCGGCCACCTGCCCAACGACTGGAAGGGCTACAACGAGGCCATGATGGTCTACCTGCTGGCGCTGGGCTCGCCCACGCGGCCCGTGCCGCCCGAGGCCTATGGCGCCTGGCTCAGCACCTACGAGCGCAGCTGGGGCGAGAGCCAAGGCCAGACGCTGCTGCGCTTCGCGCCGCTGTTCGGCCACCAGTTCACGCACTGCTGGGTGGACTTCCGCGGCATCCGCGACGCCTTCATGCGGGACACGGGCCTGGACTACTTCGAGAATTCGCGCCGCGCGACCTATGTGCAGCAGGCCTACGCCGCCGCCAACCCGCGCGGCTGGCAGGGCTACAGCGCCGAGGTCTGGGGCGTCACCGCCAGCGACGGCCCGGCCGACATCACGCTCGCCTACACGACCACCGCCGGCAAGACCGAGAGGCGCCGCTTCGCCAGCTACGCCGGCCGAGGCATGGGCGAGGTGGACGACGGCACGCTGGCGCCCTACGGCGCCGGCAGCTCCATCGCCTTCGCCCCGGAGATCGCCATCCCGGCACTGATGGCCATCCAGCAGCGCCACCCGCACACCTGGGGCCGCTACGGCTTCTGGGACGCCTTCAACCCCAGCTTCAACTACCCCGACGTGCGCCTCACGCATGGCCGCATCGAGCCCGGCAAGGGCTGGGTGGACACCGACATGCTGGGCATCGACCAGGGGCCGATGCTGGCCATGATGGGCAACCACCGCGGCGAGCTGGTCTGGCAGGTGATGCGCAGGAACGCGCACCTCGTTCGCGGCCTCAAGCGCGCCGGCTTCACCGGAGGCTGGCTCGGCTGAGATGAAACGCCGCGACCTGCTCACGGCCACTGCCGCCGCGGCGCTCACGGGCTGCGCGCGCGACAGCGGCACCACGCTGCGCTTCTGGGCCATGGGCCGCGAAAGCGAGGTCGTGGCCGAGCTCATGCCCGCGTTCGAGCGCGAGCACCCCGGTGTGCGCGTCAAGGTCGAGCAACTGCCGTGGACGGCCGCGCACGAGAAGCTGCTGACGGCCTTCGCCGGCGACGCGACGCCGGACCTCGCGCAGGTGGGCAACACCTGGCTGCCCGAGATGCAGGCGCTGGGCGCGCTGGAGCCGCTGGAGCCCTGGCTGGCCCGCACGCCGGCGCTGGCCGCGGGCGACTACTTCGACGGCATCTGGGCCACCAACGCGCCCGGCGGCCAGCGCGTGGGCCTGCCCTGGTACGTCGACACGCGGCTGATGTTCGTGCGCCAGGACCTGCTGGCCCGCGCCGGCATCCACGAGATGCCGCGCGACTGGGACGCCTGGCGCGCCACGCTCGCGCAGCTGCGCCGGCACGGCATGGACAAGCCCATCCTGCTGCCCACCAACGAATCCGCGCCGCTGCTGGCGCTGGCGTTGCAGCAGCCGGGCGAGGTGCTGCGCGACGGCGGCCGCTACGGCAACTTCTCCGGCCCGGGCTTCCGCACCGCGCTGGGCTTCTACCTGGAGCGCTTCCAGCGTGGCGAGGCGCCCAGCGTCAGCGAGGTGCAGATCGGCAACCTCTGGCAGGAGTTCGGCCGCGGCAGCTTCGCGTTCTACCTGTCGGGGCCCTGGGACATCGGCGAGTTCAAGCGCCGCCTGCCGCCCGAACTGGCCCATGCGTGGACCACCGCCGAGCTGCCCGGCCCGGGCGGCCCCGGCGCCTCGCTGGCGGGCGGCGCGAGCCTGGCCGTGTTCAAGCGCTCGCGCCACAAGCCCGAGGCCTGGGCGCTGGTCAGCTACCTGAGCCGGCCCGACGTGCAGCTGGAGTTCTACCGCCTGACCGGCGACCTGCCCGCGCGGCGCAGCGCCTGGGCGCTGCCGCTGAACGGCGCGACGCTGGCCCAGGACCGCCACGCCGCCGCCTTCCACCGCCAGCTGCAGCGCGTGCGCGCGGCGCCGGCCGTGCCCGAGTGGGAGCGCATCGAGAAGGAGATGCAGCTCGCCGCCACGCGCGCCGTGCACGGCGTGACCGACCTCGACGCCACCGTGCGGGGCCTGGACGCGCTGGTCGACCGCATCCTCGAGAAGCGGCGCTGGATGCTGGACAGGAAAGCGTCGTGAAGACGGCCCGTCGCGAATCCCTCGCCGCCTGGGCCTTCGTCGCCCCGGCGCTCATCGTCATCGCGCTGTTCTTCGGCGTGCCGGTGTTCGCCGGCCTGGCACTGAGCCTGACCGACTTCGACATCTACGCGCTGGCCGACCTGCGCAACCTGCGCTGGCAGGGCTGGGACAACTACGTCCACGTGCTGACGCTGCCCCTGTTCTGGAAGGCGCTGGGCAACACGGCCTACTTCGTCGCCTTCGGCGTGCCGCTGTCCATCGCGCTGTCGCTCGCTGCCGCCGTGCTGCTGCAGTCCAGGCTCGTGCGCTTCAAGCCCCTGCTGCGCACTGCCTTGTTCGCCCCCGTCGTCACGACGCTGGTGGCCGTCGCGGTGATCTGGCGCTACCTCTTCCACGTGAAGTACGGCCTCGTGAACTACACGCTGCAGGCCTTCGGCATCGACCCCGTCGACTGGCTGGGCGACCCGCACTGGTCCATGCCCACCATCATCGGCTTCGCCGCCTGGAAGAACTTCGGCGGCAACATGATCATCTTCATCGCCGCGCTGCAGGCCGTGCCGCACGACTTGTACGAGGCCGCGCGGCTGGACGGTGCGCGGGCCTGGGCGCAGTTCCGCTACATCACGCTGCCGGGCATCGCGCCGACGATGTTGATGGTGGCCATCCTGACGACGGCGGGCTATTTCCAGCTCTTCGCCGAGCCCTACGTCATGACGCAGGGCGGCCCGCTGCAGAGCACGGTCAGCGTGCTGTACCTGATGTACGAAGAGGGCTTCAAGTGGTGGAACCTGGGCCTGGCCTCGGCTGTCGCCTTCGTGCTGTTCGTCATCATCGTCGTCGTCAGCAAGGGTTTGATCGCGCTGCAGCGGCGCTGGACCGGGGAGGGCGCATGAAGCGAGTCGTGCTCAACGGGCTGCTGTGGGCCTTTGCGGGGCTGGCGATCTTTCCGCTCGTGTGGATGGTCTGCGTGTCGCTGATGCCGGCCGGCAGCGCGTCCAGCCTGCCGCCGCCCCTGCTGCCCAAGCAGCCGACGCTGGTGCACTACCAGCAGCTGCTGGGCGACGGCGGGCTCAAGCGCGCCTTCGTCAACAGCCTGGGGCTGGCCGTCGTCAGCACCTTCGTGTCGGTGAGCTTCAACACGCTGGCCGGCTATGCCTTCGCCAAGCTGCGCTTCCGGCACCGCGAGCGCGTGTTCGGCCTGCTGATCGCGGCGCTGGTGATCCCGGGCCAGGTGACCATGCTGCCGCTGTTCCTGATGCTCAAGGGCATGGGCCTCGTGAACACGTGGATGGGCGTGCTGATCCCCAGCATGGCGGGCATCTTCGGCATCTTCTTGGTCCGCCAGTACGCGCGCGGCGTGCCGGACGAGCTGCTGGAGGCGGCGCGCCTGGATGGCGCGGGCGAGTGGCGCATCTTCTGGAACGTCGTGCTGCCGACGTTGAAGCCGGTGTTGGTGACGCTGGCGGTGTTTGCTTTTTTAGGAAGCTGGAACGACTTCATGTGGCCGCTGATCGTGCTGACCGACGGCGAGATGCACACGCTGCCGGTGGCTCTGGCGGCGTTGTCGCGGGAGCACGTGAACGACAGCGAACTGATGATGGCGGGGGCGGTCATCACGGTGCTGCCGGTGTTGCTGTTGTTCGTGGCTTTGCAGCGGTACTACATGCAGGGGTTGTTGATGGGGAGTGTGAAGTGAGGGGGGCTTCTCGTTACGGTGGTTTTGCGCCGAGGCCCGTGCGGGGATTTCGCCCCCGCGGGCGAGTTACTTCTTTGGGCGCCCAAAGAAGTAACCAAGAAAGCCGCCCCGATTCCGCCGCCCCTTCGCTGCGCTGCGGGGTGCC
>NZ_LMFP01000008.1:196616-212691 GCF_001426885.1 Pelomonas sp. Root1444
GATGCTCGGCGGCTCCAAAGGGGTGATTCGGAACAGCCAACAGCCAACAGCCCAATGCAGCAGCCGGCCGAGGCCGGCTGCTTGGTATTCGGTGTTGGGTATTTGGGGGCGACTCTTTTCCTACTTTCTGGTCGCCCAGAAAGTAGGTCGCCCGCCGGGGCGAACTCCCGGCACCACTGTCTCGCGCTAACCCGCTGCGGCAAGAAAAACCCATGAAGCCGCTTCATCACGTCCTGCTGGCCGTCACGTTGATCGCGGGCGCGCCTTCCGAAGCCGCCGTCCTCGACGACATGAAGGACGCCACCCCCTGGAAAGCCACCGCCTCCGACCAGGTCAAGGCCAGCATCCGCCGCGACGCCAAGGACGACAGCCTCTGCCTCGACTACGACTTCTCCGGTGTGTCGGGCTACGCCGTGCTGCGCCGCGAACTGCCGCTGGCCTGGCCCGCGGACTTCGCGCTGACCACGCAGATCAAAGGCAGCAGCCAGACCAACGACGTGCAAATCAAGTTCGTCGACGCCAGCGGTGACAACGTCTGGTGGATCAACCGCCCGGCGATGCCGCTGCCCGAGACGTTGACCGAGCACAGCTTCAAGCGCCGCCACATCGTCTTCGCCTGGGGACCGACGACCGACCGCGCGCTCACCCGCAGCCAGTTCATCGAGTTCGTCGTCGTCGCCGGCCAGCAGGGCGGCGGCGGGGCAGGGGCCTTGTGCGTCGGTGCGCTGAATCTGGAACCGCGCGAACCCGCGCCCACGACCTGGCCCGAGCCCAAACGCAAGCTCGGCGGCGGCGAGCTGACGCTGGACTTCCAGCGCCTGCGCGAGTTCAACGGCCTGTGGTTCGCCCGCGGCGCGGCCACACGCGTCGAGGTGTCGGACGACAACCGGCGCTGGAAGCTGCTGTCGTCGCGCCCCGGCCGCGCGCTGTTCCTCGGCGAGCAGGAATGGCGCTGGATGCGACTGCGCTTTGACGGCAGGAAGCCGCCCGACGTCGAGCTGCGCGACGCCGCGCAATGGCCCGACCGCAATGCCGCCGTCGCCGAGGTCGCGAAGTCGCTGCCCCGCGGCGAGCTGCCGCGCGCCTTCCTCGGCGAGCAGAACTACTGGACCGTCGTCGGCGTGGACGGCGGCGCGCAGCGCTCCGGCCTCGTCAGCGAAGACGGCGCCATCGAGTTGACCCGCGGCGGCCCCAGCGTCGAGCCCGCCATCCGCCTAGCTGACGGCAAGCTCGTCACCTGGGCCCAGGTGCGCACCGAGCACAGCCTCGTCGAGCATGCGCTGCCGGTCGTGCAATGGCGGCATGCCGATGTGGAGCTGCGCATCGAGGCCGGCGCCGACGGCCCGGCCCAGGACCCGCAGCTGCTGGCCCGCTACACGCTGCGCAACCCGACGTCGAAGCCGCAGCGGGTCTCGCTGCTGCTCGCGCTGCGACCCTGGCAGGTCAACCCGCCGCAGCAGTTCCTGTCGACACCGGGCGGCATCAGCCCGCTGCCGACGCTGGCCTGGGCTGACGGCCAGCTCACCGCAGCTGGCCTGCACATCAGGCCGCGAGAAGCGCCGGCCGAAGTGCGTGCTGCGGCCTGGCGTGCCGGCCCCGGTCTCGTGGCGTTGTCGCAGGCGCCGCCACTCGCGCAACTGACCGATGCCGAGGGCCTGCCCTCCGCGCTGATGCGCTTCGACGTCGACCTGGCGCCCGGCCAGTCCCGCACGCTGGGCTGGGTGTCGGGCCGCGGCGCGGTGGAGGCGGGCGCGCTCGACACCCGCCTGGCCGTCGCCGCCGCGCAGTGGCGCGACCGCCTCGGCGTGCTGGAGCTGCGCCTGCCGCCGCAGGCCCAACCCGTCGTCGACACGATGCGCAGCGCGCTCGCGCAGATGCTGGTGTCGCGCGACGGCGCCGCGCTGCGGCCGGGCACGCGCTCCTACGCGCGCTCGTGGATCCGCGACGGCGCCATGATGGTGGCCGGGCTCGTGCGCATGGGCGAGGCCAGGGCGGCGCAAGAGTTCGTCGACTGGTTCGGCGGCTACATCTTCGACAGCGGCAAGGTGCCTTGCTGCGTGGACCAGCGCGGCGCCGACCCGGTCGTCGAGAACGACAGCCACGGCCAATACCTGTTCGCCGTCGCCGAGCTGTGGCGGCACACCCAGGACCGCGCGCTGCTGGCGCGCCACTGGCCCAAGGTGCAGCGCGTGATGGCCTGGATGGAGGCGCTGCGACAGAGCGAACGCAAGCCCGGCGCGGACGCCCGCTTCAAGGGCCTGATGCCGCCGTCCATCAGCCACGAGGGCTACAGCGACAAGCCGGCCTATTCGTACTGGGACGACTTCTGGGCGCTGCGCGGCTACAAGGACGCGGTGCAGATCGCCCAGGCCCTCGGCCACACGGCCGACGCGGTGCGCTGGGCCGTGTCGCGCGACGAATTCGAGGCCGACCTGGGCGCCTCCATCGCCGCGACCGCCAGCCACTTCAAGCTCGACCACATCGCCGGCGCCGCCGACCGCGGCGACTTCGACGCCACCTCCACGACGATGGCGCTGAACCCCGCGCAGGCCGAAGGCAGGCTGCCGCCCGAGCTGCTGCGCGGCACCTTCGACCGCTACGTCAAGGAGGCCGACGCGCGCATCAGCGGCGCCAAGGCCTGGAAGGACTACACCCCCTACGAGCTGCGCAACGTCAGCGCGCTGGTGCGCCTGGGCCGCGTGGACGATGCGCACCGGCTGCTGGCCTGGTTCTTCACCCACCAGCGCCCGGCGGGCTGGCGCCAGTGGGCCGAGGTCGTGCTGCCGGACGCGCGCAAGGTGCAGTTCCTGGGCGACATGCCGCATGCCTGGATCTCCTCCGACTACCTGCGCGCCGCGCTGGACCTGCTGGCCTACGAGCGCGAATCGACCGGCAGCGTCGTGCTCGGCGCCGGCCTGTCGCCCGCCTGGCGCGCGGCCGGCGACATCGGCGTGACCGGCCTGTCCACCGCCTGGGGCCGGCTGGACTACCGGCTGCTGCGGCGCGCCGACGGCGGCTGGACGCTGCACATCGACCGGGCGCCTGAGCGCCTGCCCGGCGGGCTGCGCCTTGCCTGGCCCGGTGACGGCAAACTGCCGCGTGCTAACGCCGAAACTAAGGGGCTGGCCTGGCAGGGGCGCGAGCTGCCGCTGCCGGCCGGCGCCACCACCGTTCAACTGGAGCCCACGCCATGACGATGAATCGCCGCCAACTGCTGTTGACGACGCCTGCGCTCTCCGCCGCTTTGCTTGGCGGTTGTGCCGCGCTGCCGCCCAAGGTGCCCGAAGGCCTGGCTGCCGGCGAGCAGCGCGCGTGGGAGCTGGAGGGCCAGCGCTTCTGGGTGTGGCTGCCGCGCGAGTACGCGCAGCGCAGCGCCCGCTGGCCGCTGGTGGTCTTCCTGCATGGCTCGGGCGAGCGCGGCACCGACCTGGAGAAGGTCAAGGTCCATGGCCCGCCGATGCAGGTCGCGCATGGCCTGGCCTACCCCGCCATCCTCGTCAGCCCGCAGCTGGAGGACGGCCAGCAATGGGATCCCGAGCGCCTGCATCGTCTGCTCGGTGCGCTGAAGGCCCGGCTGCACATCGACCCGCAGCGCTGCGTGGGCACGGGGCTGTCGCTGGGCGGGTACGGCATGTGGCAGTGGGCCTGCACCTATCCGCGCGACCTCGCGGCCATCGCGCCGGTCTGCGGCTTTGGCGATGTGAGAAGGGTCGCCGCGATGCGCGACGTGCCGGTGCGTGGATACCACGGCGACCAGGACAAAAACGTGCCGCTGGCGCCCCATGTCGCCTGCGTCGAAGCGCTGCGTGCGGCTGGCGGCAAGGCCTCGCTGACCATCTATCCCGGTGTGGGCCACGACGCCTGGACGCCCGCCTACAACGATCCCGAACTGCTGCCGTGGCTGCTCGCCCAACGACAGAGCTGACGATGACTGTGCACCTGATCCGCAACCGCGCCGGTCTCGAAGCCGAGCTGCTGTCCCACGGCGCGCTGCGCCGGCTGATGTCCGGCCCCGCGTTGATGCTCAACCTCTTCCCGGGCAACGAGCTGGAGGGCGGGCCGGCCAACGTCTGGCTGCGCCGCCGCGACGCCGGCGGCGACTGGCGCGCCGTGCCGCTGCTCGGCCCGCTGTCGCCGCTGCAGGTGCATGCGCTGGACGGCGCCTTCGAGATGCGCGGTGACTGGCAGGGCCTGGCCCTGCGGCTGCAGCTGCGGCTGGCGGCGGACGAAGCGACGCTGTTCTGGCACCTGCTGGCGGAGAACGTGGGCGCGGGGCCTTGCGAGATCGCACCCGTCCTGGTGCAGGACGTCGGCCTGGCCGACTACGGCGCGGTGCGCACCAACGAGTTCTACGTCAGCCACTACATCGACCTGCAGCCGCTGCATGACGTGGCCCACGGGGTGCTGCTGGCGGCGCGCCAGAACCAGGCGCAGCGCGGCCAGCATCCCTGGCTGCTGGCGGGCTCGCTGCGGCGCGCCGAGAGCTTTGCGACGGACGCCGTGCAGGTGTTCGGCCATGCGGCGCGCGAGGGCCTGGCGCCGCCGGCGCTCCAGGCCGGCCTGCCCGGCCAGCGCCTGCAGCAGGAGCACGCCCTGGTCGCGCTGCAGGACGAGGCCATCGCGCTGGCACCGTCTGCCAGCGTCGCCGCCGGCTTCTTCCTGACCTTGCAGGCCGATCACCCGGCGGCCAGCAGTGCCGCCGATCTGGCGCGCCTGCAAACGCTGCTTGCGCTGCCGGAGGCGCAGCCCGCCGAGCCGCTGGACGCGGCGGGCCTGCCGCCTGCGGCCAGCCTGTTTGCAACCGCGCCCCAGCTCGCCTGCCTGGACCTCGACGCTGAGGCTCGCCGCCAACTGTTCGGCGGCGAGCGCCGCCACGAGGAATGGCGGAGCGGCCAGCTGCTGTCGTTCTTCATCGGTGACTCGAGCCACGTCGTGCTGCGCGCCAAGGAGCTGCAGGTGCAGCGCCCGCACGGCCACATCCTGCGCAGCGGCGACCACCTCGTGCCCGACGAAGGTGCGTTGACGTCCACCTGCTGGATGGGTGGCGTCTTCCATTCAATGCTGACCCAGGGCCACGTCAGCATCAACCGCCTGCTGTCCACGCAGCGCAGCCTGCTGGGGCTGTTCCGCACCGCCGGCCTGCGGCTGTTCGTGCAGTGGGAGGGGCAGGACTGGCGGCTGCTCGGCCTGCCGTCGGCCTTCGAGATGCAGCCGCAGCGCTGCCGCTGGCTTTATGCGCATGGCAGCGGCCTCATCGAGGTCGTTGCCGAGGCCGGCGCCGCGCCGGATGCGATGGGCTTGACCTTGCGTGTGCTGCAGGGTGCCGCACCGCAGGTGCGCGCCAGCCTCGCCCTGGCCCTGGGCGGCGACGATGGCGCCGCTGAGCTCAAGCCGGCCTGGGCGCACAGCGGCGACCGCCTGCGCATCACGCCGCCCGCGGGCAGCGAGCTGGCGGGGCGCTTCCCCGATGGCGCCCTCGTCATCGACGCCCCGGGCATGGCCATCGTGGGCGACGACGGCCGGCTGTTCGACGACGGCGTCAGCCGCGGCGAGCCGCTGCTGGTGCTGGACTTCGCGCCCGCGGCCACCGTCCAGATGACGCTGCGCGGCGAACTGCTGCAGGCCGCGCCGCGCGCGCCTCGGCCGCTGGCGTTGCCGCAGTGGCAGCTGGCGCACCCGGCGCTGGCCCAGCTGCGCGACATCCTGCCCTGGTATGCGCACAACGCGCTGGTGCACTACCTGTCGCCACGCGGCCTGGAGCAGTACTCCGGCGGCGGCTGGGGCACGCGCGACGTCTGCCAGGGGCCGCTGGAGATGCTGCTGGCGCTGGGCCAGACGGCGCCGGTGCGCGACCTGCTGCTGCGCGTCTTCGGCGCCCAGAACCCCGACGGCGACTGGCCGCAGTGGTTCATGTTCTTCGAACGCGAGCGCGGCATCCGCGCCGGTGACTCGCATGGCGACATCGTGTTCTGGCCGCTGCTGGGGCTGGCGCAATACCTCATCGCCAGCGGCGACGCGGCGCTGCTGCACGAGGCCGTGCCCTTCCACGACGGCGACGTGGCCACGGTGGCCGTTCACGTGGAGCAGGCGCTCGCGCTGATCCGCCAGCGCGTCGTGCCCGGCACCGGCCTCGCCGCCTACTGGCATGGCGACTGGAACGATTCGCTGCAGCCTGCCGACCCGGCGTTGCGCGAGCGGCTGTGCAGCGCCTGGACGGTCACGCTGCATCACCAGATGCTGCACACGCTGGCCACCGCGCTGGGCCAGGTCGGCCGGCGCGACCAGGCGGCCGGCCTCGTCGCTGAGGCCGCCGGCGTGCGCGCGGAGTTCCAGCGCCTGCTGGTGCAGGACGATGTCGTCGCCGGCTATGCGCTCTTCCCTGAAGAGGGCGAACGCGAGCTGTGGATCCACCCGCGCGACACCCGCACCGGCCTGCGCTACAGCCTGCTGCCGATGATGCATGCGGTGCTCGACAGCCTGCTCACGCCCGAGCAGGCGCGGTTGCAGGCCGCACTGATCGAACGCCACCTGAAAGGCCCCGACGGCGCCCGGCTCTTCGACGCGCCGCTGCCCTACCGCGGCGGGCCGTCGCAGCTCTTCCAGCGCGCCGAGACCAGCACCTTCTTCGGCCGCGAGATCGGCATCATGTACATGCATGCCCACCTGCGCTATGCGCAGATGCTGGCCCACCTCGGCCAGGCCGAGGCCTTCCTGCAGGCGCTGACGCTGGCCCACCCGATCGTGCTGACGGAACGCGTGCCCAGCGCCAGCGCGCGCCAGGCCAACTGCTACTACTCCAGCTCGGATGCCGCCTTCCCGGACCGTTATGTCGCCCAGGCCGAATACGGCCGCGCGCTGGCCGGCGAGGTGGCGCTGGACGGCGGCTGGCGCATCTACTCCAGCGGCCCGGGCATCGCGATCGGCCTCGTCATCGGGTCGCTGCTGGGCCTGCGGCTGGAGCAGGGCGCCCTGGTTGTGGACCCGGTCATGCCGCCGGTGCTGGACGGGTTGACGGTGCAGGTCACGCTGGCCGACCTGCGCTTCGAGTTGACCTACCGCGTCGGCCCGCGCGGCCATGGCGTGGAGCGGGTGCGGGACGAAGCCGGGCAGGAGCTGCCCGCCGAACGCCGCGCCCATGCCTACCGCCTCGGTGCGCTGGCGTTGCAGCGGCCGGCGCCGGGCAGTGTCTGCCGCTGGACCGTCGAAGTCGGTTAGCCGTTCACGTCCACCAGCACGAACTGCTTGCGCACCGGCTCCAGCACCTCGAACTCGCCCGCGAAGCCCGGCGGAATGACGGCGCCCTGGCCCGGGCCGACGTCCACGGCGCCAACCGGGCCATGCAGGCGCACGCGCCCCTGCAGCACGTGGAAGAACTCCTGTCGCCCGGCCGGGAAGGCGATGCGCCAGCGGCCCACCTCGCAGGTCCAGATGCCGGCGCTCATCGGCCCGGCTTCGTGCAGCGTCCAGGTCTCGCGCTGCGGCGCGCCGTGCACGCGGCGGTCCGCGCGCGGCTGATCGCGCGTCGGCGGGTGGCCCTCGGTCGAATCGATGAGGATGATTTCTGGCGCCATCAGTTCATCCGCATCGGAATGGTCACCGGCCCGTCGTTGACCAGGTGCACTTGCATGTCGGCACCGAACTCGCCACTGGCGACCCCCGGATGCTGCTGGCGCGCGAACGCCAGCGTGTGTTCGTAGAGCCGCCGCCCCTGCTCGGCCGGTGCCGCGCCGGTGAAGCTGGGGCGGTTGCCGCCGCTGGTGTCGGCCGCCAGCGTGAACTGGCTGACGATCAGCAGGCCGCCCGCCACGTCCTGCACGCTGCGGTTCATCTTGCCGGCCTCGTCGCTGAAGACGCGCAGCTTCAGCACCTTGGCGATCAGCTTTTCGGCCGTGGCCTCGGTGTCGGCCGGCTCGGCGCAGACCAGCATCAGCAAGCCCGGGCCGATGGCGCCGACGACCGCGCCGGCCACCTCCACGCGCGCCTCGCGCACGCGTTGCAAAACAGCGATCAAGTCAGGTCCTCCTCGTCCATGGTGTGGGCTTCGACATCGGTGGGCAGCAGCTGGATGCTGGCGCGCAGGCCGGGCACGGCGCGCATCAACGCCTCCTCGACCTCGCCACGCAGCGCGGCCGCGCGGCCCAGCGTCCAGCTGGCGGGCATGTGCATGTGCAGGTCGATGAAGCGGCGCTGCCCGGCGGTGCGGCTGACGACATGGTCGAAGCGGATCGCATGCGGGCCGCGGAAGCCGTCCAGCACCGCGTGCACCCGCGCCAGGCTGTCGGCGTCCAGCGCCTCGTCCATCAGGCCGCGGGTCGATTCGTGCATCAGGTGCAGGCCCTCGCGCAGGATGTTCAGAGCGACGACGACGGCCAGCAGCGGGTCCAGCCAATGCCAGCCCGTGGCCATGACGCCGATCAGCCCGGCCACGACGCCGGCCGAGGTCCACACGTCGGTGATCAGGTGGCGGGCATCGCCTTGCAATGCCATCGAGCGCACCTCGCGCCCCTTGCGCAGCATGGCCCAGGCCAGCGCGCCGTTCAGCGCGGAGCTGACGACGGCCAGGCCGATGCCCAGGCCGACGGCGTGCAGCGGCTCGGGGTGCCGCCAGCGGTCGAAGGCGCCCCAGAAGATGCCGATGGCCGCGGCGATGATCAGGATGCCCTCGAAGCCGCTGGAGAAGTACTCGGCCTTGTGGTGGCCGTAGGGGTGTTCGGCGTCCGGCGGCTGCGCTGCGAGCGTGACCATGGCGAGCGCGAACACCGCGCCGGCCAGGTTGACGAGGGACTCCAGCGCGTCCGCCGCGAGGCTCACCGAGCCGGTCCACCACCAGGCGGCGGTCTTCAGCGCGATCGTCACGACAGCGGTCGCGACGGAGAGCTTCAGATAGGCGTGGGCTTGCATGCCGGCATTGTCCAGGGTGGTGATACGGCGGCGTTACAGGGCGGTCGGCTGGCTCTTCCTAGAATGCGCCGCATTGCTCCGGAGCACCGCATGACCAGCGCCCACACCACCGACGTCTCCCACATCGCGCCGCGCGAGAAGGCGGAGATCCTTTCGCAAGCCCTGCCTTACATCCGCAAGTTCCACGGCAAGACCATCGTCATCAAGTACGGCGGCAATGCGATGACCGACCCGGAGCTGCAGCAGGACTTCGCCGAGGATGTGGTGCTGCTCAAGCTCGTCGGCCTGAACCCGGTCGTCGTGCACGGCGGCGGGCCGCAGATCGAAGGGGCGCTGTCCCGCCTGGGCAAGAAGGGCGAGTTCATCCAGGGCATGCGCGTCACGGATGAAGAGACGATGGAGGTCGTCGAGTGGGTGCTGGCCGGCCAGGTGCAGCAGGACATCGTGGGCCTCATCAATGCTGCGGGTGGCAAGGCCGTGGGCCTGACGGGGCGCGACGGCGGCATGATCCGCGCGAAGAAGCTCAAGATGCTGGACAAGGACGACCCGGCCAAGGAGCATGACGTCGGCCAGGTCGGCGACATCGTCGCCATCGACCCCAGCGTCGTGAAGGCCTTGCAGGACGACCAGTTCATCCCGGTCGTCAGCCCCATCGGCTTCGGCGAGCACAACGAGAGCTACAACATCAATGCCGACGTGGTCGCCGCCAAGCTGGCCACCGTGCTGCAGGCCGAGAAGCTCTTGATGCTGACCAACATCCGCGGCGTGCTGGACAAGGCCGGCGAGCTGCTGACGGAGCTGACGCCGCGCCGCATCGACGAGCTGGTCGCTGACGGCACGATCAGCGGCGGCATGATCCCCAAGATCGCCGGCGCCATCGACGCGGCCAAGAGCGGCGTCAACGCCGTGCACATCATCGACGGCCGCGTGCCGCATTCCATGCTGCTGGAGATCCTCACGGACCAGGCTTACGGCACGATGATCAGCTCGCGCTGATTGGCCCCTCGTCCAAGGATGACCTTGGCCGATCCCCCGCGGGGATGGCGATGCTTGCCGGATCAACCGGCAAGCATCGCCAGAGCGGGCCGGCTTGGGGGCGGCCCGGCGCTCGGCCCGCGAAATGCAAAGGAACGGTTGAATTGAACCCCCACGACCGGGTCTGGCTGTTCGACCTCGACGACACGCTGCACAACGCCTCGCACCGCGCGTTCACGGAGCTGAACGCGTCGATGACGGCCTACATCGTTACCCACCTCGGCCTGGCCGAGGACGAGGCCGTCGCGCTGCGCCACCGCTACTGGACGCGTTATGGCGCCACGCTGACGGGGCTGCAGCGCCACCATGGCGTCAAGCCCGCGCACTTCCTGCACGAAACGCACCTGCTGCCCGGCCTGGATGCCCATCTGCACGGACACGCCCATGACCTCGCCGCGCTGCGCCGGCTGCCGGGGCGCAAGTTCCTGATGACCAACGCGCCGCGCGCCTATGCCGAGCGGGTGCTGGCGGCCGTGGGCCTGGCGCGCGTGTTCGAGGGCCTGATCTGCATCGAGGACATGGCCTGCTTCGGCCAGTCGCGGCCCAAGCCGGACGCGCGCATGTTCCGCATCGTGCTGGCGCGGCTGGGCGTGCGGCCGCAGCAGTGCGTGCTGGTGGAAGACACGCTGATCCACCAGAAGCACGCCCGCGGCCTGGGGTTGCGGACCGTCTGGATGCAGCGCTGGCTGCGCCGCGCCGGGGTGGCAGGCCTGCACCGGCGGCCGGTGTATGTCAGCCGCCGCGTGCGCTCGCTGGGCGCGTTGTTACGCTCCCCCCCTTTCTAAAGGGAGCCGCGCAGGGTCCAGGGGGTATCCTCGACCGAAAATGCGTGCTCCGCGCCTTGAAAGTCCTACAGAGTCCCATGACCCCGTTTTCGGTCCTGATCGTTGAAGACCAAGCCCGCTTCCGGGAGGCCTTCACGCATGCCCTCGGCAGCGTGCCTGACATCGAGCTGCTGGGCATCGCGCCCGACCTGCCCCAGGGCCGGCGCATGTTCGACCAGTTGCAGCCCGACGTGCTCCTCGTCGACCTGGACCTGCCCGGCGGCAGCGGCATCGAGCTGATTCGCCATGCGGCCCAGACGCGGCCGCAGTGCGAGGTGATGGTGATCTCCGTGTTCGGTGACGAGCAGCATGTCGTCGCCAGCATCGAGGCCGGCGCCACCGGCTACCTGCTCAAGGACAGCCTGGCGCTGGACCTGCCCGGCCAGCTGCGCTCGCTGCGCGCCGGCGGCAGCCCGATCAGCCCTGTCATCGCACGCCGCCTGCTGGTGCGCCTGGCGCCGGGCGCGCAGGGCTCTACCGGCCCTTCGCCCGAGGCGATGGCCGCGACGCTGGCCGACGAGGAGGTGGTGGCGCTGTCCGAGCAGGAGTCGCGCGTGCTGCATCTCGCGGCCAAGGGCTTCACCTTCGACGAGATCGCGCAGTTCATGCAGGTCTCGCCGCACACCGTCATGACCTACGTGAAGCGGGTCTACCGCAAGCTGCATGTGCGCTCCAAGGTGGAGGCGATCTACGAAGCCCGGCGTCTGGGCTGGCTCAGGGACTAGCCGCCCCGCCATGGACGCCGCCCAGCCCGTCGACAACCCTTCCAGCGCCACCGCGAGGAAGCGTCCCAAGCCCGGCGAGCGTCGCACGCAGATCCTGCAGGTGCTGGCCGGCATGCTGGAGCAGCCGGGCGCGGACCGCATCACCACCGCGGCGCTGGCCGCCAAGCTGGGTGTCAGCGAGGCGGCGCTGTACCGGCACTTCGCCAGCAAGGCGCAGATGTTCGAGGCGCTCATCGACTTCATCGAGCACAGCGTCTTCGGCCTGGTGCACCAGGTCGTCGATGCGCCGCAGCCGCTGCCGCCACCCGGCGCGGCCGCCCGCATCGCCGCCGTCATCCTGCAGTTCGGCGAAAAGAACCCGGGAATGACGCGCGTGATGGTCGGCGACGCGCTGGTCTACGAGAACGAGCGCCTGACGGCCCGCATCAACCAGTTCTTCGACCGCATCGAATCGTCCCTGCGCCAGGTGCTGCGCGCGGCGGCCGAGGCCCAGGGTTCGCTGACGCCGACGGTGCAGGCCAATGTGCAAGCCTCGGTGTGGGTCAGCTTCATCATCGGCCGGCTGCAGCGCTATGCGCGCTCCGGCTTCAAGCGGCTGCCGACGGAGCAGCTGGAGGCGTCGCTCAAGGCCATCGGCTGAAGCGGCCCGCCTAAACTGCGGCGATGTCCGCCGCTCTGGAATCTTTTCTCAACCGCGCTGAGGGCCTGCTGGCCCGGCTCGAAGCGGTTCTCCCCCACGCCGCCGCGCCGCCCGACTGGGCCGCATCCACCGCCTTCCGCGCCCGCCGCCGCCATGGCGCGCTGTGCCTGGAGCCGGTGCGCGCCGTCAGCCGCATCCGCTTGTCCGACCTGCAGGAGGTGGAGCCGCAGAAGGAACGCCTGCTGCGCAACACCGCGCAGTTCGTCGCCGGCCGGCCGGCCAACAATGTGCTGCTGACGGGCGCCAAGGGCACGGGCAAGAGTTCGCTGATCAAGGCGGTGCTGAACGAGTTTGCGCCGCAGGGCCTGCGCCTCATCGAGGTCGACAAGGCCGATCTCGTCGACCTGCCGGACCTCGTCGAGCAGGTCGCCGAGCGGCCGGAGCGCTTCGTGGTTTTCTGCGACGACCTCAGCTTTGACGAAGGCGAGGCCAGCTACAAGGCGCTGAAGAGCGTGCTCGACGGCTCCGTGGCCGCCGCCGGCGACAACGTGCTGATCTACGCCACCAGCAACCGCCGCCACCTGTTGCCCGAGAAGATGGTCGACAACCTGGCCGGCACGCACGGCGAGCATGGCGAGATCCACCCCGGCGAGGCGGTGGAGGAGAAGATCTCGCTGTCCGAGCGCTTCGGGCTGTGGATCAGCTTCTATCCCTTCAGCCAGAACGAATACCTGGCCATCGTGGCCCAGTGGCTGCGCCACTTCGGCGTGGACGACGCGGCCATCGAAGGCGCGCGCCAGCCGGCCCTGATCTGGGCGCTGGAGCGCGGCTCGCGCTCGGGCCGTGTGGCCTATCAGTTCGCGCGCGACCACGCCGGGCGCGGTGCGGTCGGCGAGGCCGAGCCCGCGCTGCGCATCGGCGGCGACGCGCCCGAGGGCCTGGACCATGTCTGAGGCCGAGCGCGTGCCGGTCGAAGTGGCCGTGGGGGTGCTGGTCGAACGTGACGCGACCGGCCGGGAAGGCCGTTTCCTGCTGACCTCGCGCCCCGAGGGCAAGGTCTACGCCGGCTACTGGGAGTTCCCGGGCGGCAAGGTCGAGGCCGGCGAGAGCGTCGAGCAGGCGCTGGCCCGCGAGTTGCGCGAGGAGATCGGCATCCGGATCGGCGCGGCCCACCCGTGGCAGACGCTGGTGATGGACTATCCCCACGCCCGGGTGCGGCTGAACTTCTGCAAGGTGTTCGAGTGGACCGGCGAGTTCCAGATGCTGGAGGGCCAGCAGATGGCCTGGGCCAGCCTGCCCGTGCAGGTCAAGCCGGTGCTGCCCGGCACCGTCCCCGTGCTGAACTGGTTTGCCGAAGAGCGCGGCCATGCCGGTCCCACTCACCTAGACTGAAACGATGAACAGCAGTTGGTTGGACGACGTGAAGTGGGACGACAAGGGCCTGGTGCCCGTGATCGCCCAGGAGCAGGGCACGGGCGACGTGCTGATGTTCGCTTGGATGAACCGCGAGGCGCTGTCGTTGACGGCCGAGCGCGGCCAGGCCGTCTACTGGAGCCGCTCGCGCAACAAGCTGTGGCACAAGGGCGAGGAAAGCGGCCATTTCCAGCAGGTGCATGCCATCCGCATGGACTGCGACAACGACGTCGTGCTGCTGACCATCACCCAGTTGGGCCACGAGCCGGGCATCGCCTGCCACACCGGCCGGCACAGCTGCTTCTTCCAGAAACTGGAGAACGGCGTCTGGAGCGCCAGCGAGCCGGTGCTGAAGGACCCGAGCAAGATCTATGAGTGACGACATCCTCTCCCGCGTCGGCGCGGTCATTGAATCGCGCAAGGGTGCGGACCCGAGCACCAGCTATGTCGCCAAGCTCTTCGACAAGGGCTTGGACACCATCCTGAAAAAGGTCGGCGAGGAAGCCACCGAGACCGTCATGGCTGCGAAGGATGGCGACCCGCAGAAGGTCGTCTACGAAGTGGCCGACCTGTGGTTCCACAGCATGATCGCGCTGGCCCATTTCGGCCTGAAACCCGCGGACGTGCTGAACGAGCTGGCCCGGCGCGAAGGCCTGTCCGGCCTGACCGAATTTGCCCAACGAGGAAACCAGCCATGAGCGCGGACCCGAACTGCATCTTTTGCAAGATCGTCGCGGGCCAGATCCCGAGCACGAAGGTCTACGAGGACGACGACGTCTTCGCCTTCCACGACATCCACCCCTGGGCGCCGGTCCACGTCCTCATCGTCCCCAAGCGCCACATCGCCTCCATGGCCGAGGTGACCGAGGCCGAGGCCGGCCTGCTCGGCAAGATGACCACGTTGGGGCCGCGGTTGATGAAGGAACTGGGCGTCACCAACGGCTTCCGCCACGTCATCAACACCGGCCCGGACGGCGGCCAGGAGGTGTATCACCTGCATCTGCACGTGATGGGTGGCCCGCGACCGTGGTTGAAAGGCTGAGTTGCGACCAAACGTAGGGCTTGCGCAAGATCACACCGGATGGTCGACCGCGGCGCAACGAGCCCGGATAGGGCGTCATCCCTCACCTAGAATTTGAGCCAGTCCTCAAGGAGTCAACATCATGGGTTCATTCAGCATTTGGCACTGGCTGATCGTTTTGCTGGTCGTCATCCTGATCTTCGGCACGAAGAAGCTGACGAACATCGGCAAGGACCTCGGCGGCGCCGTCAAGGGCTTCAAGGACGGCATGAAGGACGGTACGGCCCCTGACGAGCCGGCCGCGCCGCCGCAACAGGTCACGGCCAATCGGGTCAACGACCCGAACACCGTCGACGTCGATGCCAAGACCAAGTCCTGAGCTGACGACGAGTGCTTGATTTCGGCTTTGACAAGATCGCGCTGATTGGCGCGGTGGCGTTGATCGTCATCGGCCCCGAGAAGCTGCCGCGCGTCGCCCGCACGGTAGGCACCTTGCTCGGCAAGGCGCAGCGCTACGTGGCTGACGTCAAGGCCGAGGTCAACCGCTCCATCGAACTGGAAGAACTCCAGAAGATGAAGTCCCAGTTCCAGTCGGCGGTGCAGGACGTGGAGCAGACCGTGCGCCAGGAGGTCGATTCCGCCACGCAGGCGCTCAACCAGACCTGGCAGGACGTCAGCAACGACGCCTCATCCTCCTCCTCGTACGACCCGGACACCGGCCTCGCATCCCCACCGCCCGAGTACCGCCACCCCAAGAAGAACTGGCGTCTCAAGCGTGGTGCCACGCCGCTGTGGTTCAAGCAGAAGGCCGGCGTGAAGCGACACACCCAGTCGGGAGCCGCCCGGGTGGCGCGTTTCCGGCCGCCAGGAAGAACATGAAGTCCCCACGCTTGCTTCGCTTGCCGCCCCTTGAAGGGGCGTCAGTGCGTTTGGACCGGCCCTACACGCACCGATGAGCTCCTTCCAGAAACCCGACCACGACGAACTGGCCGGCACCGAGCAGCCCTTCGTCGCGCACCTGCTGGAGCTGCGCGACCGGCTGGTGCGCGCCCTGATCGCCGTGGCCGTCTGCTTCGGCGTGCTGGCGTTCTACCCCGGCCCCGGCCACCTGTACGACCTCCTCGCCGCGCCGCTGGTGGCCAACCTGCCGGCCGGCACGACGATGATTGCCACCAACGTCATCGCGCCGTTCTTCGTGCCGATCAAGATCACGATGCTGGCCGGCTTCATGCTCGCGCTGCCGGTGGTGCTCTACCAGGCATGGGCCTTCATTGCGCCGGGCCTGTACTCCCACGAGAAGCGCCTGGTGATGCCGCTCGTCATCTCCAGCACCTTGCTGTTCTTCGCCGGCGTGGCGTTCTGCTACTTCTTCGTCTTCGGTCAGGTCTTCAAGTTCATCCAGAGCTTCGCGCCCAAGAGCATCACGGCGGCACCGGACATCGAGGCCTATCTCGGCTTCGTGATGAACATGTTCATCGCCTTCGGTGCGGCCTTCGAGGTGCCGGTGGTGGTGGTG
>NZ_LMFP01000008.1:212698-267083 GCF_001426885.1 Pelomonas sp. Root1444
CTACTTCATCGTCGTCGCCTTCGTCGTCGCGGCCGTCATCACGCCGCCGGACATCGTCTCTCAGCTCGCGCTGGCGATCCCGATGTGCCTGCTGTACGAGCTGGGCCTGTTCGCGGCGACCTACTTCGTGCGCCACACCAAGGCGCCGGACGACGCCGCCGACTGACCGCTCACTCGTCTTCGCTGAGCCGCTGAGGCCTGGGCCGCTGGCCCACCGCGAGCAGGAAGCTCATCGCCTTGCCGCCGCGCTGCACGCCCACCTCGACCTGACTCTTGGGCTTGAGCGCCGCAACGCTGGCGAGCAGCTCGGCCGGCGTCGCGACCGTGTGCTCGCCGATGCGGGTCAGCACGTCCCCCGGCTTGATGCCGGCCTTGGCCGCCGGCGCGTCGTTGACCACGCCGCCGATCAGCACGCCCCGAAGTTGCGATTTCCCGTCGCCCAGCCGCAGCGCCTCGGCCAGTTCCGGCGTCAGCTCGCGCGTCTGCACGCCGATCCAGCCGCGGGCGACGGCGCCATCCTTCAGGATGGCCGTGGCCACCTGGCGCGCCACGTCGACGGGGATGGCGAAGCCGATGCCCAGGGACCCGCCGCTGCGCGAGAAGATGGCCGTGTTGATGCCCACCAGCCGGCCATCGGCGTCCACCAGCGCACCGCCCGAGTTGCCCGGGTTGATGGCCGCATCGGTCTGGATGAAGTTCTCGAAGGTGTTGATGCCGAGCTGGTTGCGGCCCAGCGCCGACACGATGCCCGAGGTCACCGTCTGGCCGACGTTGAAGGGGTTGCCAATGGCCAGCACCACGTCGCCCACCTGCAGGTTCGCCGCATCGCCCAGCCGGATGGCGGGCAGGTCGGGCAGGGCGATCTTCAGCACGGCGATGTCGGTCTCAGGGTCGGTGCCGACCAGCTTGGCCTGGGCCTGGCGGCCGTCGCTGAGCTGCACCTCGATGTCGGAGGCGCCCTCCACCACGTGGTTGTTTGTCAGCAGCACGCCGTCGGCCGAGATGATGACGCCCGAGCCCAGGCCCAGCTGCGGGTTGCCGCGCGGCTGGCGCAGGCCGAAGGGGAAACCGAAGATGGGATCGCGTGCGCGGGCCGCCGAACGCGGCGGCGCCTTGCTCGCGGTGATGCTGACGACGGCCGGCGCGGCGGCACGCGCGGCCTGCGCATAGCCGGCACGCACGACGGAGGCCGGCGGCGTCGGGGGCAGGGCGATCTGGTGGGCCGTGGCGGCGACGGGTGCCTCGTGCCAGCGGGACTGCTGCAGCCATTGCGGCTTGAGGGTCGCGACGACGAAGAGGGCCGCCAGCATCACCGTCACCGCCTGCGCGAAAATCAGCCAGAGCCGCTTCAACACCCGATACCTCACAAGCCATGACCGAACGCGCCGCGCTGGAACTCCGACTGAACCAGTGGCTGGAGCCCGCACGGTTCAAGGATTATGGGCCGAACGGTCTGCAGGTCGAGGGCCGCGCCGAGGTCCGCCGGCTCGTCTGCGGGGTCACCGCGAGCCTGGCCTTGATCGACGCCGCCATCGCGGTGGGCGCCGACGCCATCCTCGTCCACCATGGCCTGTTCTGGCGCGGGCAGGACGGCCGCGTGACCGGCTGGATGAAGCAGCGCCTGGCGCGCCTCATCCAGCACGACATCAACCTGTTCGCCTACCACCTGCCGCTGGACGCCCACCCCGAATTCGGCAACAACGCCCAGTTCGGCGCGCGCCTGGGCTGGGCGGCCGACGGCCGCTTCGGTGACCAGGAGCTGGGCTTCATCGGCAGCACAGCGCCGACGACCTTGGCCACGCTGGCCACGCAACTGCGCGCCTTGACCGGCCGCGACCCTGTCTGCGTCGCAGGCGACGGCCGGCCGCTGCGACGCGTGGCCTGGTGCTCGGGCGGTGCCCAGGGCTATTTCGAGGCGGCCATCGCGGCCGGCGCCGATGTTTTCGTGACCGGGGAGATATCCGAACCGCAGGCCCACTACGCCCGCGAGACCGGCGTCGCTTTCATTGCCGCCGGCCACCATGCCACCGAGCGCTACGGCGTGCAGGGCGTGGGCGAGCGCGTCGCGGCCGAGCTGGGTTTGAGCTGGCAGTTCATCGACGTCGACAACCCGGCCTAGGCATGGGCCAGTGCGTGCGAGATGGCGGCGCGCACGGCGGTGACCTGGGCCAGTACGCAGGCCTGCGGCGCCGTTCGCGGGCTGTCTGGGTAGACCTCGGTGGTGGTGCTGAAGCGCGCCCCGGTGATGGCTGCACACAGGTGACGCTTGGCGACTGCAAAACTGATGACGCCCGGCGATTGCAGCGGTGTGCCGATGATCTGCCCATTCGCGTCGGCCGGTGCGATGTGCGTGACGCGGGCGACGGCGTCGATGACGGCGCGCTGGAAAGCCGGCTGCGGGCGGTCGACGTCGTCCACCAGATAGAAGCCGTCGGGCACCGTGTCCGGCACGAACGCCTCGCCGTCGCGCGCCGCCAGCGCGGGGCGGAACTCCGACTCGTCCGAGTCCGTCGTCTCGTGCAGGTCGATGTGCATCAGCACCCGGCCGCGCAGCGGCGCGAGCAGCGCCACCAGCGCCGCGGCTTCCGGCACGGGGCTGCCGTCGCGGAAATTGCGGTTGGGGTCCTGCGCGTCGCGGTTCCAGCGCTGCACCCGCTCGTAGGACCACGGGCTGACGCAGGGCACGACCAGCAGGTTCGCGCGGCCGGCCTGCGCCAGCCCGTGCTCGGCGACGAACTGCAGGGCACCCAGCACGCCGCTGGTTTCATAGCCGTGCACGCCGCCCGTCACGACCAGGATGGGCAGTGCGTCGTTCCACGGCCGGCTGCGGATCGCCAGCAGCGGGAAATGCCCGTCGTCGTTGTCCAGCGCGCCGTACTCGGCCACGTCGAAGGCCTGCCGCAGCGGCTCGATGGCGCGCAGCACGTCGTCCGCGTAGCTGCGCTGCCGGGTCACGCGGGCGCGCCATGCGGCGACTTCCGCTGGGCCCCAGGGCTCGCCGGGGGTGCCGATGGGGTAGAAGCGCTTGTCGTTCATGGCCCGATTCTGTCGGACGCGGGCTGATGGAAGAATGCCCCATGACCCCGGACCCGTCACCCGCACCCCCTCTCGTCATCAGCATGGGCGATGCCTGCGGCATAGGCCCGGAGATCATCGCCAGCCTGTGGCGGCGCGAGGCGCCGATGGATGCGGTCGTGGTCGGTGATGTCGCCGTGCTGCGGCGGGCCATCGCGGCGACCGGCGGCGGGCTGGCCGTCGCGCAGTTGGCGTCGGTCGCGGATGCGGGTCGCGTGCCGCCGCGCTGCCTGCCGGTGTGGCAGCCCGCTGCGCTGCCGGCCGACCTCTCAACGGCGCCGCTGGGGCGGGTCGACGCGCGCGCTGGCGCCGCGGCGGCGCTGTGCATCGAGGCGGCGGTCGGGCTGATCCAGGCGGGGCAGGCGGGGGCGCTCGTCACGGCCCCCATCCACAAGGAGGCCTTGCACGCGGCCGGGTCGCCCTATCCGGGCCACACCGAGATGCTGCAAGCGCTGGCAGGCGGCGTGCCGGTGCGCATGATGCTGGCCAACGAGGAGCTGCGCACGGTGCTCGTCACCATCCATTGCTCGCTGCGCGAGGCGATAGACCGCGTGACCCGGGAGGCGGTGCTGGAGACGCTGCGCATCACCGGCGCGGCGCTGCAGCGCATGGGCGTCGCGGCGCCGCGCATCGCCGTGGCCGGCCTAAACCCGCATGCGGGTGAGGGGGGGCTGTTCGGCGACGAGGAGATCCATCACATCGCGCCAGCGATTGCCGATGCGCGGGCCGAAGGCTGGGACGCCAGCGGCCCCTATGCGCCCGACACCGTCTTCATGCGCGCGCGCCGCGGCGAGTTCGATGTCGTCGTCGCGATGACGCATGACCACGGCCTCATCCCGGTCAAGTACCTGGGCGTGGAGAAGGGCGTGAACGTCACGCTGGGCCTGCCCTTCGTGCGCACCAGCCCCGACCATGGCACGGCCTTCGACATCGCGGGCCGCGGCGTGGCCGACCCCGCCAGCCTGGGGGCGGCGCTGGCGATGGCGCGCCGGTTGACGGCTTCGGTCAGCGCGGCGTAGACAGCGCCGCCAGTTGCGCGCGCGTGCGGGCGGTCGCGCGTTCCAGCAGGTAGGCCTGCTCGAAGGCGCGCATGCGGCCGGCCTCGCAGAGCTTCCTCAGCATGCGGGCCGTCATGGTCACCGTTTCCTGGTGGCGGTTGCCGTGGGTGAAGATGAAGAAGCTGCGGCCCGCGCTGATATGGGCCAGGCGCATCTTCTGCCACTCGTCGCCGGTGTGCATCTGGTAGGCGAAGCCGAGCTGCATGTTCTCCACCAGCAGCGCGCCGCTGCTCGGTTCGGGCGCGCTCTCGGCGGCGGGCAGGCCGTCGATGGAGATGTCGACGGCCTCCAGCGGCGCGGTCGCCACGTCGTTGCCGGACAGGTCCAGGTCGAGCTCGCCCTTCCAGTCGACGCCAGTGTCCTCGACCAGGCCCAGGCTCTTGGCCTCGGCCGGCGTCAGACGCTGGCTGGCGTCAAGGTCGGCAGGAAGGGTTTCGCCGGCCATCGGCCTGGCGAGGTCGGCCTCGGCCGGTGGCGCGACGCCGAAGATCTGGTCGAGCTGCTTGATGAGCAGGTTGGTGTCCAGCGCGCTGGGCGCCTGGCCCTTCAGTGATTCCGCGTGCGCCGGCAGCAGCGCGCCGAAGAAGTCCTTGCGCGGGCCGTCCGGCCAGCGGATCAGGTCCAGCCCCTCGTTGAGCGTGCGCATCAAATGAGGCAGCTCGCGCAGGAAATCGGCGCGGGCTGCCGTGCCCCCCTTGGGCTGCACGCTCATCACCAGGCTGCGGCCCAGCGTGCGCAGCCGCAGGGCGCGCTCCGGGGCGCCCTCGCGCGACGCCACCACGATGGCCTGGCTCCAGACCTGGGCGAGGAAGTTGCGCAGGAAATCCTGCATCGGCACCTTGGCCAGCTGCTGCTGCAGCTGCAGCGCATAGCGCTGTTGCAGGCGCAGGTCGGTTTCGCGGCGCTCGACGACGGCGGCGGCGTCGCCGGAGGCCTTCAGCGTGACGCGGGTCTGCTCGGCGATGAAGCCTTCGAGGTCGTCCAGCTTGGCCGTGTAGACGTCCATGCGGTCGAAATCGCCTTGGGCCACGTCCTGCACCAGGTCGCGCACATGGGCGAGGAAGGCGCGACCGGGGTCGTCGCTGAAGTCGTCGAAGGCGCAGGCCAGCGAGCCCAGGCGGTTGACGAACTGGCGCACCGGATGGCGGCGCGACGAGAAGAAGGTTTCGTCGCTCAGCGCCACGCGCAGCACCGGCAGCTGCAGTCGCGCGAGCAGGCGCGCCATCTGCGGCGGCACCTTGGGGTCCGACAGGATCTGGTCGAACAGGCTGCCGATGACGTCGATGACCATGTGGTCCAGCCGGCCCGTGGCGGCCTGGCGCAGCTCGTCGCGGTGCTGGTGGATCAGGTTCGCCGGCAGCGGCATCTGGCCCCAGGCGCTGGGTTCGCCGGTGAGCGTATCCAGTCCCATGCGGCTGGAAAGGCCGTTGTCGTAGCCGTCATAGGCGACGGGGGCCTGCGCCAGGCGGCGCAGCAGGTTCATCATCTGCGGGTCGACAGGGCCGAAGCTGCCGGCGCCGACACGGCCATAGCCACTGCGTCCACTGCCGCCGAACCCACCGCGGCCACTCGGCTGGGCCAAGCCGCCAGGGCCGCCGAAAGCGCTGTTGCGGGTCGACATGCCGCCATGGCTGGAGTCGAACTCGCCCTGCTGGCTGCTGCCGCTGAAGCCGCCAACGCGCGACGCGCCGCCGTCCGGGGTCCCGCGCACGCGCAGATCCTGCGGGCGCAGGCCGCGCGAGCGCAGCAGCTCGGCGATGTCGGCATAGCAGGCGCGCATTTCCTGGGCCAGCGAGCGCGTCAACTCGTCGGTCAGCGTCTGGCGCACCAGCGGGTCATCGGTGATGGCCTGGACGCCATCCAGCAGCGCCTGGCCGATCAGCTCCGGCCGCAGCGGATTGCGCTCGCCGATCTGGACGCCGGCCACATAGGACTCGACCTCGCGCAGTTCCCATTCGCAATGGTGGCCGACGGCCAAGCCAATGCGATCGGCCGCGACCAGGTTGTTGACCTGGTCGTCATCCATCAGCGACAGCTCGTTCCAGGCCTTTTTGGCTGCGGGCGCCGCAACGGGCTTGGTATCAGATTGTTCGGCGATGACCTGGCGGCGCAGGCTGCTGAGGAAGTGTTGGGAGAACACGCCCTGCTGCTGCCGGAACACGAATTGCGCAGCCAGCAAAGCGTTGCGCTTCTTGGCCTGGCCGGCGGACAGCGCCGACAACCCCAAGCCTTCCGCGCAGCGCTCTGCCGCCTGCTCGCCCGCGAGGCGGATGCGGGTCAGCGAGGCTTCGAGGTGCGGATTCAGGCGTATCTCGGGCGCGTTCATCAAGTGGGTGCCACAAGCGGCCTGAAAGTATCGCGCTTGGCACTTCCCCAAGTTTTCAGCGAGTTGCCAAATCCGTGGCAAAAAAAAGCCCGGTAACCATTGCTTACCGGGCTGATGAGGGGAAAACCGCTTACCGCTTCAGCGAATCGCGGATCTCGCGCAGCAACTGGATGTCCTCGGGCGTGGCCGCGGGCTCGGCAGGCGCCGGCTCGGCGCGCTTGAGGCGGTTGATCTGCTTGATCATCAGGAAGATGACGAAGGCCAGGATCATGAAGTTCAGCGACACGGTGATGAAGCTGCCATAGGCCAGCACCGCGCCTTCCTTCTTGGCCTCGGCCAGCGTCGCGGCCGTCTGGCCGGCCAGCGGGATGAAGTAGTTGCTGAAGTCCAGGCCGCCGAAGATCTTGCTGACCACCGGCATGATGACGTCGCCCACCAGCGAGTCGACGATCTTGCCGAAGGCGCCGCCGATGATCACGCCGACCGCCAGATCGATGACATTGCCTTTGACGGCGAACTCTCTGAATTCAGAGAAGAAACTCATGCGCACTCCAGGTTGGAAAGTAGTTGCCGCGCATGTTGCGACCAAGTCGGCAAAGCCAGAAGGCGGGTAAACCTGCGTCCGGCATCCCGGCCGGCACCGGTGGGGCCGGAGTAAGCGTCCGCTAGAATCCTGGGCTGCCCCGATCAGAAGTCTCTTTAGAGGACCCTCATGAGTGACCAGCAAGTGGACCAAGGCAAGCGTACCTGGTTGATTGCAACCGGTTGCGCCGGCGCCGTTGGTGGCGTCGCGACTGCCGTGCCCTTCGTCAGCACTTTTGCGCCGAGCGAGCGTGCCAAGGCCGCCGGTGCCCCCGTCGAGGTCGACATCTCCGGCATCAAGCCCGGCGAGAAGCTGACCGTCGAATGGCGTGGCAAGCCGGTCTGGATCGTGCGTCGCACGCCGGAGCAGCTCGAGGCCCTCAAGAAGATCGACGGCCAACTGGCCGACCCCAAGTCGGATCGCAAGGCTTACCCGACCCCCGACTACGCCAAGAACGAGTACCGCTCGATCAAGCCGGAATATTTCGTCGCCGTGGGCATCTGCTCGCACCTGGGCTGCTCGCCGAGCGACAAGTTCGCCGCCGGCCCGCAGCCTTCGCTGCCCGACGACTGGACCGGCGGCTTCCTGTGCCCCTGCCACGGCTCGACCTTCGACATGGCCGGCCGCGTTTTCAAGAACAAGCCCGCGCCCGACAACCTCGAGGTGCCGCCGCACATGTACCTGTCCGACGCCAAGCTGCTGATTGGCGAAGACAAGAAGGCCTAACGAGAACAACGGGACGAGACATGGCTGAATTCAAGGAAGCTCCCGCGGGCGCCTCGGCAGGTGTGAAGACCATGACCTGGCTGGAGAACCGGTTCCCGACCGCGTTCGACGCCTACAAGGTCCACATGTCGGAGTACTACGCGCCGAAGAACTTCAACTGGTGGTACATCTTCGGCTCGCTGGCGCTGCTGGTGCTCGTGATCCAGATCGTCACGGGCATTTTCCTGGTGATGCACTACAAGCCGGATGCGGGCCTGGCCTTCGCGTCGGTCGAGTACATCATGCGCGATGTGCCCTGGGGCTGGCTGATCCGCTACATGCATAGCACCGGCGCCTCGGCCTTCTTCGTGGTCGTCTACCTGCACATGTTCCGCGGCCTCATCTACGGCAGCTACCGCAAGCCGCGCGAGCTGGTCTGGATCTTCGGCTGCGCGATCTTCCTGTGCCTGATGGCCGAAGCTTTCATGGGCTACCTGCTGCCCTGGGGCCAGATGTCCTATTGGGGCGCCCAGGTCATCGTGAACCTGTTCGCCGCCGTGCCGCTGGTCGGCCCGGACCTGGCGCTGATGATCCGTGGCGACTACGTCGTCGGCGATGCGACGCTGAACCGCTTCTTCAGCTTCCACGTCATCGCCGTGCCGCTGGTGCTGCTGGGTCTGGTCGTGGCCCACCTGCTGGCGCTGCACGATGTCGGCTCCAACAACCCCGACGGCGTCGAAATCAAGAAGGGTCCCAAGGACGCGCAAGGCCGCCCGCTGGACGGCGTGCCCTTCCACCCGTTCTACACGGTGCACGACATCTACGGCGTCTGCCTGTTCCTGATGGCGTTCACGGCGATCCTCTTCTTCGCGCCGGAGTTGGGTGGTTACTTCCTGGAGTACAACAACTTCATCCCGGCCGACCCGCTGAAGACGCCGGCCCACATCGCGCCGGTCTGGTACTTCACGCCGTTCTACTCGATGCTGCGCGCCACGACCGACCCCATGGTCAACGTGCTGTGCGGCGTCATCGGCATCGCGGCGCTGGTGAGCTTCCTGAAGGGCAAGTTCGGCGGCGCTGCCAAGGTGGCCCTGCTGGTCGGCGCAGCCGTGTTGATCTTCCTGCTCAAGGTCTTCGACGCCAAGTTCTGGGGCGTGGTCGTCATGGGCGGCGCGGTCATCATCCTGTTCTTCCTGCCCTGGCTGGACCACAGCCCGGTCAAGTCGATCCGCTACCGCCCCGATTGGCACAAGTACCTGTACGCCGTCTTCGTCGTGCTGTTCCTGATCCTGGGCTACCTGGGCATCCAGCCGCCCAGCGACCTGGGCACGCTGGTTGCACAGGCCGGCACGTTGTTCTACTTCGGCTTCTTCCTGCTGATGCCGTGGTGGAGCCGCATCGGCACACCCAAGCCGGTGCCGGACCGTGTGACCTTCCACGCCCACTGAGCCGCGGAGCAAGAACACCAATGAAAAAGCTGATCGCAATCCTGCTGGCCACGCTGGGCCTGGCCGGCGCCGCGCACGCTTCCAGCGGCGGCATCGAGTGGGACAAGTTCCCCAAGGACAAGATGTCGGACATGGCCGCGCTGCAAAACGGCGCCAAGCTGTTCGTCAACTACTGCCTGAACTGCCACTCGGCCGCCTACATGCGCTACAACCGCATGCGCGACATCGGCCTGTCCGAGACCGACATCAAGAACAACCTGCTGTTCGCGGCGGACAAGGTGGGCGAGACCATGAAGGTCAGCCTGGACGCGAAGGACGCCAAGGCCTTCTTCGGCGCCAATCCGCCCGACCTGACCGTCATCGCGCGCTCGCGTGCCGACGGTGCCAAGGGTTCGGGCGCGGACTATCTCTACACCTACATGCGGAACTTCTACCGCGACGACACCAAGGCGACGGGCTGGAACAACCTGGCCTTCCCGAGCGTCGCGATGCCGCATGTGATGTGGGAACTGCAAGGCCAGCGTGTCGCCAAGTTCGAGGAAGTCGCCGACCCGCACGACCACGAGAAGAAGACCCATGTCTTCGCCGGCTACCAGCAGGTGACGCCCGGCACGCTGAACGAACGTCAGTACGACGAAGCCGTGGCCGACCTGGTCGCCTACCTGCAGTGGATGGGCGAGCCGGCGCAGGCGCAGCGCTTCCAACTGGGCGTCATCGTGCTGATCTTCCTCGGCTGCCTGACCGTGTTCGCGTGGCGTTTGAACGCCTCGTATTGGAAGGACGTGAAGTAAGCCCGTCCATCCCGGCGCTGTCTCAAAGCGGCGCCGAACCACGCAGTGGGGCGCGCTTCGGCCACCCACTGCGTTTGCTTTTTCGGCGCGGCCAGCCGCCGCGCGCTTTTGATTGACTGACCCCTCGGGAGCCCAAGCCATGATGGTCCTTTACTCCGGCACCACCGACCCCTACTCGCACCGCTGCCGCTTCGTGCTGTTCGAGAAAGGCATGGACTTCGAAATCCGTGACGTTGACCTGTTCGCGAAGCCCGAAGACATCGCATTGATGAACCCGTACAACGAGGTGCCCATCCTCGTCGAGCGCGACCTCATCCTGTACGAATCGCACATCATCAACGAGTACATCGACGAGCGCTTTCCGCACCCGCAGCTGATGCCCGGCGACCCGGTGGCACGCGCCCGCGTGCGGCTGTTCCTGCTGAACTTCGAGAAGGAGCTGTTCGCTCACGTGAACATCCTTGAAGGCCGCGGCACGACGACCAAGGCGACCGACAAGCAGCTCGAAAAGGCCCGCGCGCAGATCCGTGACCGCCTGACCCAGCTCGCGCCGATCTTCCTGAAGAACAAGTACATGCTGGGCGACGACTTCTCGATGCTCGACGTCGCCATCGCGCCGCTGCTGTGGCGCCTGGACTACTACGGCATCGACATGTCCAAGAACGCGCTGCCGCTGCTGAAGTACGCCGAGCGCATCTTCAGCCGCCCGGCCTACATCGAGGCGCTGACGCCCTCGGAAAAGGTCATGCGCCGCTGATGGACCCGACCTCGGCCTCCGGTGGTGCGGGCAACGGCACGTCCACCCGCCCCTACCTGATCCGCGCGTTGCATGACTGGTGCACGGACAACGGCTTCACGCCCTATGTCGCGGTCCACGTCGACCGCTCGGTGCAGGTGCCGATGGAGTACGTGTCCAACAACGAGATCGTGCTGAACATCGGTTTCGATGCGACCAGCGGGCTGGACCTCGGCAACGAGTTCATCCAGTTCAAGGCCCGCTTCGGTGGTGTGGCCCGCGAGATCGTCGTGCCGGTGGACCATGTCGTGGCGATCTACGCCCGCGAGAACGGCCAGGGCATGGCCTTCCCCGCGCCGGAGCCGCTGGGCGAGGGCGACGCGGTGCCCAGCGTGCCGGCGCCGGCGGACCCGCGCCGCAGCGGCTTGCGTCTGGCCAGCGAGACGGAAGACGACGAGGGCGATGACGCGCCCACGCCGCCGGACACGCCGGGCGGTGGCCCGCGGCCAACGCTCAAGCGGGTGAAATAGCGAACGCCGCGCGCGAGCGCGTGCGGCGACCGTCTAGAATCCGCCTCCTGTTTTCGCCGGCTTAGCTCAGTTGGTAGAGCAACCGCCTTGTAAGCGGTAGGTCATCAGTTCGAATCCGATAGCCGGCACCAACAAGCGACCTACTGCTGCTCGCGGTAGGTCTCACAAAAACCCCAACGCCTCACGGCGGCGGGGTTTTTTCATTTCTGAGCCAGCTTGATGCGAATGCGTCCCGGCAGCCCTGCCTGCGCCAGCAGCGCTTCCAGACGTGGCAGCAGATGGCGCAGCTTGGCGGCGACTGCTGCGTTGGCGACCAGCAGGCTCCAGCCTTCCTCGTCCAGCGGGCCCGGCTGGACGCTCGCGATCAGGTTGCCCGGCAGCGCCGGTGTGATGACGCGCAACCGGCGCCGCGAGGCCTCCAGCCGTTCGCCCAGGCGCACCAGGCCCTCGTGGGCACGCAGCGCCTGCGCCATGGGCATCGGGTCCGGCACGCTGGCGCGCAGCGTTTTCGGGGCGAGATAGCGAGGCGCCGAGGACATGGGCGCAGTGTAGTCAGCCGTGCGGTCGCGGGGCCGCCCGCCCAAAGGCCCGCTGCTAAACTGCGCCGTTTTGCGCGGCCGGGCAAACCCGCCTTGCATTGCCTCCTCCTGCCCCCAGCTTCGCGCGTCCCGTCGGCCCTGCCGGCGCCCGCCCAGCCCTCATTCCTCGCAGCATGTTGCCCAAGCTTCTCACCTCGATTTTCGGTAGCCGCAACGAGCGCTTGCTCAAGCAGTACCGCCGCACCGTGCAGCAGATCAATGCGCTGGAGCCGAAGTACGAGGCATTGACCGACGACGAATTGCGCGCGCAGACGGCCGAGTTCAAGCAGCGCATCACCGCCGGCGAGACCGTCGACGACATCCTGCCCGAGGCTTTCGCCGTCTGCCGCGAAGGCAGCAAGCGGGCGCTGAAGATGCGCCACTTCGACGTGCAGCTGATCGGCGGCATGGTGCTGAATGCCGGCAAGGTCGCCGAGATGCGCACGGGCGAAGGCAAGACGCTGATGGCGACGCTGCCGGTCTACCTGAACGCGCTGACGGGCAAGGGCGTCCACGTCGTCACGGTGAACGACTACCTCGCGCGCCGCGACGCGGAGTGGATGGGCAAGCTCTACACCTTCCTGGGCCTCACGGTCGGCATCAACCTGCCGCAGATGCCGCGCGAGCAGAAGCAGGCCGCCTACGCCGCCGACGTGACCTACGGCACCAACAACGAGTACGGCTTCGACTACCTGCGCGACAACATGGTCTACGAGACGGCCGACCGCGTGCAGCGCGGGCTGTCCTACGCCATCGTCGACGAGGTGGACTCCATCCTCATCGACGAGGCGCGCACGCCGCTGATCATCTCGGGCCAGGCCGACGACCACACCGACGTCTACCTGAAGATCAACGCCATCGTCCCCGGCCTGAAGAAGCAGATCGGCGAGCTGGACCCGCGCACCGGCGAGGGTGTCATCGAGCCCGGCGACTTCACGGTGGACGAGAAGTCGCACCAGATTCACCTGACCGAAGAAGGCCACGAGAACGCCGAGCGCCTGCTCGCGCAGGCCGGCCTGATCGCCGAGGGCGCGAGCCTGTACGACGCGGCCAACATCACGCTGATGCATCACCTGAATGCTGCGCTGCGGGCCCACCACGTCTATCACAAGGACCAGAGCTACGTCGTGCAGAACGGCGAGGTCATCATCGTCGACGAGTTCACCGGCCGCCTGATGTCGGGCCGCCGCTGGAGCGATGGCCTGCACCAGGCCGTCGAGGCCAAGGAAGGCGTGCAGATCCAGGCCGAGAACCAGACGATGGCCTCGATCACCTTCCAGAACTACTTCCGCATGTACGGCAAGCTGTCCGGCATGACGGGCACGGCCGACACCGAGGCCTATGAGTTCCAGGAGATCTACGGCCTCGAGACCGTCGTCATCCCGCCGAACCGCCCGACCATCCGCAAGGACGAGCTGGACCTGGTCTACAAGACCGACAAGGAAAAGTACGCCGCCGTCATCGAGGACATCCGCGCCTGCCACACCCGTGGCCAGCCGGTGCTGGTGGGCACGACGTCCATCGAGAACTCGGAGCTGATCTCCAACCTGCTCAAGCAGGCCGGGCTGCCGCACAACGTGCTGAATGCCAAGCAGCACGAGAAGGAGGCGCAGATCGTCGCCCAGGCCGGCCGTCCGGGCGTCATCACCATCGCCACCAACATGGCCGGCCGCGGCACCGACATCGTGCTGGGTGGCAACGTCGAGAACCAGGTCAAGTTCATCGAGGCCGACGAGACGATTCCCGCCGACGAGAAGGCCCGTCGCATCCAGCAGCTCAAGGACGAGTGGCAGGGCCTGCACGACAAGGTCAAGGCCGAGGGCGGCCTGCGCATCATCGCGACCGAGCGGCATGAGAGCCGCCGCATCGACAACCAGCTGCGTGGCCGTGCCGGCCGCCAGGGCGACCCGGGCAGCTCGCGCTTCTACCTGTCGCTGGACGACCAGCTGATGCGCATCTTTGCCGGCGAGCGCGTGCGCGCCATCATGGACCGGCTGAAGATGCCCGAGGGCGAGGCCATCGAGGCGGGCATCGTCACGCGCAGCATCGAAGGCGCCCAGCGCAAGGTCGAGGCGCGCAACTTCGACATCCGCAAGCAGCTGCTCGAGTACGACGACGTGTCGAACGACCAGCGCAAGGTCATCTACCAGCAGCGCAACGACATCCTCGAAGCCGAGGGTCTGGTGGCGCAGATCGCCTCCCTGCGAGCCTCGACGCTGACCGATGTGGTGCGCACCTATGTGCCGGCCGAAAGCGTGGAGGAGCAGTGGGACCTGCCGGGCCTTGAGCAGGTGCTGCAAGCCGAATGGCAGATCGATCTGTCGCTGACCGAGCTGGTCAAGAAGAGCGACTCCATCACCGACGACGAGATCGTCGAGGCCGTCATCAAGGCCGGGGACCAGCTCTTCGAGAGCAAGCTGGAACGCGTTGGCATCGAGCAGTTCAACCCCTTCATGCGCATGGTGCTTCTGCAGAGCATCGACCAGCGCTGGCGCGAGCACCTGGCCGCGCTGGACTATCTGCGCCAGGGCATCCACCTGCGCGGCTACGCCCAGAAGAACCCCAAGCAGGAATACAAGCGCGAAGCCTTCGAGCTGTTCTCGCAGCTGCTGGACGTCGTGAAGATGGAAGTCACCCGCACGCTGCTGAACGTGCGCATCCAAAGCCAGGAAGAGGCCGACCTGGCTGCCGAGGCCATCGAGCGCCGTGCCGAAGCCGTGTCCAACGTGACCTACCAGCACCCCAACGAGGACGGCTCCGTCAGCCAGGAGGTTGATCCCGCGACGCTGCTGGAGCAGTACGGCCATGTCGGCCGCAACGATCCCTGCCCCTGCGGCAGCGGCAAGAAGTTCAAGAACTGCCACGGCAAGCTGGCCTGATTCACCAGGCGTGAATGCTCACGGGCCGGCATTGCCGGCCCGTTTTCATGGGGCGGCGGCCCTCGTTTGCCCCACCCATCCAGGGGGAAAACCGTGCGTTTGAGCACATGACGCCCCGTCCGCCACGTGCATGGGGGGTGCTCGGCGGCTCGTCACCCCCCTAGAGTGCAGTCCATTCCCCGGCGAAACCCGGGTAGACCCCGATAGAGAACCAGAAAGCCAACAATGAAAACGTCGATTGCCGCCTCCGTCGCCCTCGCCGCGCTGTTTACCGGCGCCGCCCAGGCCAGCACCCCCATCGTCGTGGACTTGATCGGCTCGACGGGCGGCACGCTCTCTGCCGGCATCTCGCACACCATCAGCACCGCCGGCAGCTTCGAAGACATCTACACGCTGACCGGATACAACGGTCCGAGCTCCGTCAATGGCGCGCTCAGCACGCTGATCCTGAACTCGGGCAGCTCCGACATAGACATCTCCAGCGTCACGCTGAACGGTGCAAGCTTCAGCCAGAGCCTGATCGCCTATCGCGGCAATCCCGACGGCCGTGAGCTTTACGCTTTGCCGGCGAGCAGCTTCAACGGCGCCCTGACGCTGGTCGTCAAAGGCACGCTGGTGGCCGGCCACAACGGCAGCAGCGTCGGCACCTACAGCGCCAGTTTTCGCGTCACGCCCACTTCGCCGGTTCCCGAGCCGCAGACCTACGCCCTGTTCGCCGCCGGCCTCGCCGCCGTCGCTTTCGTCGCCCGTCGCCGCCGCAGCGCCTGAATCCCCCAATGGCCCGCAACCTCATGTCGATCAAGACCATCCTCACCTCGGCGTTGCTCGCCATCGCCGTCCAGAGCGCCCATGCCGCCCCGCACCCGCTCACGCTGGAAGCGCAAGGCACCGGCTACTCCGCCGGCCTCAGCACCCAGGCCGGTTCGGCGCTGGTTACACACAGCCAGGCCGGATTCTTCCGCGACGAGTTCCTGATCCATTTCAACGGTCTGGCGCGCCTCAATGCCTGGCTGGAGACCAGCGCCGACCTGTCCCTCTGGGCCAACCAGGGCATCACCTTCGCCCGCGCTGGCTTCGTGGGCGTCAACGGTTCGGAACTGACCTTCGAAATCGACGATCTGTTCGGCACCCGATTCACGTACGGCGATGTGCAGCCTTTCGAAGCGAAGGGCGACTTTCTCTTCTTCGTGGAAGGCGTTGCTGGCGACCCCGGCGTGCAGCAGAGCGCGGAACAGGCGCGCTTCAACAGCTTCAGCTACAGCGGTGGCGTCAATCTGGAAGCCGTCGGCGAGTTGCCCGAGCCGGCCAGCCTGGCCCTTGCGGGCCTGGCCCTCGCCGGTGCGCTGGTCAGCATGCGCCGCCGTTCGCGCTGATCGCAGCATTCCTTTGCAAAGGCTCCTTCGGGAGCCTTTTTCGCTTCTTAGAATCCCCGCGCTTTCCCTGACTTCCGAGCGCGCCATGCCCGTCAATCTCATCGCCCCCGATCCCGCCTCCCTGTTGCCCGTGCCGGGCGTGCGCCTCGGCGTGACGATGGCCGGCGTGCGCAAGGCCAACCGGCGCGATCTCAGCGTCATCGCGCTGGAAGAGGGTGCCGCCGTGGCCGGTGTGTTCACGACCAACCGCTTCTGCGCCGCGCCGGTGCAGGTCTGCCGCGAGCACCTGGCCGCGGGCGCCGCCGTCCGTGCGCTGGTCATCAACACCGGCAATGCCAACGCCGGCACCGGCGCCGACGGCCTGGCCCGCGCGCGCCAGACCTGCCAGGCGCTGGCCGACCTGATCGGCTGCCAGCCGCAGCAGGTCCTGCCGTTCTCCACCGGCGTCATCATGGAGACGCTGCCCGTCGACCGCATCGCCGCCGGCCTGCCGGGTGCGCTGGCGGCGCTGCGCGACGACGGCTGGGCCGAGGCCGCCGCCGGCATCATGACGACGGACACGCTGCCCAAGGCCGCGTCGCGCCGCATCCAGATCGGCGGCGTGCCGGTCACGCTGACCGGCATCTCCAAGGGCGCCGGCATGATCCGGCCGAACATGGCCACCATGCTGGGCTTCGTCGCCACCGACGCCAACATCGCCCCGGCGCTGCTGCAGCCGCTGGTCAAGCAGGCCGCCGACGCGTCCTTCAACCGCATCACCATCGACGGCGACACGTCCACCAACGACTGCTTCATGCTGATCGCCAGCCGCAAGGCGCAGCATGCCGAGATCACGTCGCTGGACAGCGCCGATGCGGCCACGCTGCGCGATGCGCTGGTCGCCGTGGCGCAGGAACTGGCCCAGGCCATCGTCCGCGACGGCGAAGGCGCGACCAAGTTCATCGCCGTGACCGTCGAAGGCGGCCGTGACGAGGCGGAGTGCAAGCTGGCCGCCTACGCCATCGCGCACTCGCCGCTGGTCAAGACGGCGTTCTTCGCGAGCGACCCCAACCTGGGCCGCATCCTCGCCGCCGTCGGCTATGCCGGCATCGGCGACCTCGACCAGGGCCTGATCGACCTGCACCTGGACGACGTCCATGTCGTCACCCGCGGCGGCCGCCGGCCGGAGTACCGCGAGGAAGACGGGCAGCGCGTCATGAAGCAGAGCGAGATCACCATCCGTGTCGGCTTGAACCGCGGCACGGCGACCACGACGGTGTGGACCTGCGACCTCAGCCACGACTACGTCACCATCAACGCCGACTACCGCAGCTGAAATGAAGCCCCTCGCCCGGCCCTGCACCGGCTGAAAGCCGGCAGGTCCAGTCGGTCCCCCAGGGGAGACGGCGATGCTTGTGGCATTCAGCCGCAAGCACATCGCCCGCCGACCCGCCTTGGGAGCGGCCCAGCGTTCGGCCCGGAAGGTTCAGTGCTGCGAGGCCTGCTGCGGGTTATTGCTGTCAGGGCTTCATCGCATGACCATCGGCGCCCCCGAGCGGGCGCACGGACAATCCGCGGCTCCACGAATCACGGACACCGCTCGATGAAGCTCACCCTGTCTGCCATCACCCTCGCTGCCGTCGTCGCCACAAGCGCACACGCCCAGTCGCTGACCTACCCCGTCACGCGCAAGGCCGACCAGATCGACGCCTACCACGACACCGCCATCGCCGACCCCTACCGCTGGCTGGAGGACGACAACAGCGCCGAGACCAAGGCCTGGGTGACGGCGCAGAACCAGGTCACCGACAAGTTCCTCGAAGCCATGCCGCAGCGCCTGCCGGCGCGCCGCATCTACACCGAGCTCTACAACTTCGAGCGCTACGGCATCCCCTTCACCGAAGGCGGCCGCTACTTCTGGAGCCGCAACGATGGCCTGCAGCAGCAGAACGTCATCTACACCGCCAAGTCGCTGAAAGACACCCCGGTGGTGGCACTCGACCCCAACCTGCTGTCCAAGGACGGCACGGTGGCCTTGTCCGGCCTGGTGCCCTCGCGCGACGGCAAGCTGCTGGCCTACGGCACCGCCGGCGCCGGCTCGGACTGGCAGGTCTGGAAGGTGCGCGACCTCGCCACCGGCCAGGACCTGGAGGACAAGATCGACTGGGTCAAGTTCAGCGGCGCCGCCTGGACGGCCGACGGCAAGGGCTTCTTCTACTCACGCTATGACGCACCCAAGGAAGGCGCCAAGCTGACCGGTGCCAACTACTTCCAGAAGCTCTACTACCACCGCCTCGGCACGCCCCAGGCCGACGACGTGCTCGTCACCGAGAACCGCGACGACAAGGAATGGGGCTTCGGCGCCGAGGTGTCGGACGACGGCCAACTGCTGCTCATCAACGTCTGGAAGAGCGCCGGCAGCAAGAACGGCTTGATGGTGCTGCCGCTGCCCAAGGGCGCCTTCGCCGGCGGCAAGCCCCAGCCCATCACGCTGGACTTCGACGCCATGTACAGCCCCGTCGCCGTGACCGGGGGCAAGCTCGTCGTCAAGACCGACAAGGACGCGCCGCGTGGCAAGCTGGTCGCCATCGACCTGAAGAACCCGGCGCCCGCCGGCTGGAAGACGCTGGTGGCCGAAGGCCCCGACGCGATGACCGCCGCCTCCGGGGTCGGCGGACGCTTCCTGCTGAGCTACCTGAACGATGCCGCGACGCTGGTGCGCGTGCATGGCGCCGGCGGCAAGCGCCTGTCGGAAGTGAAGCTGCCGGGCGTCGGCACCGCCAGCGGCTTCGGCGGCCGCTGGAGCGACACCGAGACGTTCTTCAGCTACACCAGCCTCACGACACCGTCCGAGATCCACCGCTACGACGTCAAGACCGGCAAGATCGAGCTGTTCAAGAAGCCCAAGACCGCCTTCAACGCCGACGACTACGAGACCCGCCGCGAGTTCGTCACGAGCAAGGACGGCACGCGCTTCCCCATCTTCATCGCCGCCAAGAAGGGCCTGAAGCTGGACGGCGCCAACCCGACGCTGCTGTACGGCTACGGCGGCTTCAACATCCCCATCACGCCCACCTACGGCGTCACGGCCGCCAGCTGGCTGAAGATGGGCGGTGTCTACGTCATCGCGTCCATTCGCGGCGGCGGCGAGTACGGCTCGGCCTGGCATGAAGCGGGCACCAAGTTGCGCAAGCAGAACGTCTTCGACGACTTCATCGCCGCCGGCGAATGGCTGGTGAAGAACAAGGTGGCCAGTCCGCAGACGCTCGCCGTCAATGGCGGCTCCAATGGCGGCCTGCTGGTCGGCGCCGTCGCCAACCAGCGGCCCGACCTGTTCGCAGCCGCCGTGCCGCAGGTCGGTGTGATGGACATGCTGCGCTACCAGAACTTCACCATCGGCTGGGCCTGGGCCACCGACTACGGCACCAGCAGCGACAACGCCGAGATGTTCAAGGCGCTGTACGCCTACTCGCCGCTGCACAACATCCGCAGCGGTGCCAAGTACCCGGCCATCATGGTCACCACGGCCGACCATGACGACCGCGTCGTGCCGGCGCACAGCTTCAAGTACGCCGCCGCGCTGCAAGCCGCCGACACCGGCCCGGCCCCCAAGCTGATCCGCATCGAGACCAACGCGGGCCATGGTGCCGGCAAGCCCACCTCCAAGATCATCGAGGAGCGCAGCGACATCCTGGCTTTCATCGCCAACACGATGAAGCTGGAAGTGAAGTAGCCGCACAGAGGCGCTCACGCGCCTCGCGCTGCTAGAAGTTCACCGCCTTGGTCTTGAGCCCGCGGGCCACCAGCGTCGCGTTGACCAGCTGCGCCTGCTCACGGCTCGGGAACGGCCAGATCGTCGCGCGCCAGCCCTCGGGCGTCTGGATGACGTCGGCCTGCAGCGCCTGCGGGTTGCTGTGCACGCCGGCCAGGCCGGCCTGCATCTTCTTCAGCAGCGCCTCGGCCTCCGCCTTGCTGCCCGGCGGGCCGACCAGCGCGACGGCCACCGCGCCCGGCGCCTGGGCCAGGCGCGCCAGCCGCGGATCGGCGGGCTCGGCCTTGGCGGACACCGCGGCGGAAGCTTTGTCGGCAACCCCGTCGGCCGCCTTCTTCTCGGCTGCTGTATCCGGGGGCTTCTCGGCCGCCTTTTCGGCAGGTTTCTCGGTGGCTTTCTCGGGCGCCTTGCCACCCAGCATCGGCGGCAGCACCTTGCCGTCGGCACGCTGGACGAGGCGCGGGCGGATGTCGGGCGGCGGCTCGCTGGAGGCGGCATCGCCTGGCTCCGGCAGCGACGCCGCCGGGACCGGCGCGGCGGCGGCCTCGGGCTGAGAAGCCGGTACGGGCACGGCCGCCGAGGCGGGCTGCGGCACTTCGATCGGTGCGGAGGCCGCCACCGGCACGGGTGGCGCCACCGGCTCCGCCGCCCGCTGCGGCCAAAGCAGCCACGCTGCCACGGCGACCAGCACCGCCAGCGTGCCTGCCGCGATGCCGACGCGTTTCGGGTCCCACAGCCGGCGGCCAATGATCTGCGACGGGATGCCGCGGCCCGCCAGCACGCGGGTGCGGCTCTCGCCCACGTCGATGCCGGCACTCATCAGATAGAGCTCGAACGGCCAGCCGCTGTGCGCGTTGGCGCGCCGCTCGTCGATGACGATGACGCGCCACGGGCGCGATTCCGGCGCGGCGGGCGGCTCGGCAAAGCCATGCGCCAGCGCGAACTGCTCGATGCGCGCCGGGCTCAGGCCGGGCAGGAATTTCTCGTTGAAAGCCCGCCACTGCGTCCGCGGGCGGCGGCTCAGCAGCCGGGGCAGGTCCTTCAGCCGTTGCGACCAGACGGCCCAGCGCGAGACGGGCGGCGTGCCGGCCAGTGCATCGAAGGCGCTGACCGCGTCGGTGAGCACCGGCTCGACGAAGCCGCCGGCCTGCGCGGTCGCGCGCACGAAGGGCAGGGCGACCACGCCGATGGTGTGCACGCTGTCCGCGGTGATGCGGCGTGCAAGCGGGTGGCGGTTGTGCCAGTCAACGATCTGTTCGGCCAGGCGCTCCATGACGCATCGATCATCGCCCGGCGCCTGGCGGGCCGGCGCGCGGAAGAGCGGCCGGAATTCAGCCCAGTTGTTTCAGCAGCCAGGCATTGAGGTCTTCGATCTCCTCGGCGCAGACCGAATGCGGCATCGGGTAGTCGTGCCACTCGACCTCGTGGCCCAGCGCGCGCAGCGCGTCGCGGCTGGCCATGCCGCGCGCCGGGGCGACGATGGGGTCCTGCGTGCCATGGGCCAGGAAGATGGGCAGGTCGGCATTGGCGTCCGACCGTTCGGCGGCGGTCGTGGCGGCCAGCGGCACGTAGCCCGACAGCCCCACCACGCCGCCCAGGCGGTGCGGGTAGCGCAGGGCGGTCATCAGCGCCATCGCGCAGCCTTGCGAGAAGCCGAGGAGCACGATGCGCTCCGCCGGCACGCCGCGCTCGCGTTCGCGGTCGATGAGTTCGGCGATCTGCGCCTGCGATTCGCGCAGGCCGGCCTCGTCCTCCCGGCGCACCAGGTCGGTGACCAGGATGTCGTACCAGGCGCGCATCACATAGCCGTTGTTGATCGTCACCGGCCGCGTCGGCGCATGCGGGAACACGTAGCGGATCGCGCCCAGCGTCTGCAGGCGCAGCTCGCCGCAGATGGGCACGAAGTCGAAGCCGTCGGCGCCCAGGCCGTGCAGCACGATCAGCGTCGTGCGCGGTTGGGGGCCGGTCTCGATCTCATGGGTTTCAAGCATGGGGTTTCCAATCCTTGCGGTGCAGTTCAAAGCGTTTGTCGCCGTGGGTGTCCAGGCCGTCGCCCGCCGGCTGCCAGCCGGCGCGGCGGTAGAACGCCTCGGCGCGGGAACCCGGCTGGGTTCCGAGGTTCAGCCGGTCATGGCCCTGGGCGAACAGCCAGGCGACCATCACGTCGTGCAGCTGGCGGCCGTAGCCCTGGCCGTGCAGCGGCGGGTCCACGAACATGGCCCAGATGTGGCCGTCGCGGGCATCGCCGATGGCAAAGCCCGCGATGCGCCCGGGTGCCAGCTCGACGACCCAGCCGCGGCCGTGGTCCTCCAGGTGGGCATGCAGCTCGGCGTCCGGGATGCGCCCCGGCGTCAGCCGGTTCTCGGTGACGGCGTAGCGCACGCGCCAGAGTTCGGCGGTGTCGTCGCGGGTGGCTTGTCGGAGGCGTGACATGGCGTCATTGTCGCGACAGGCGCGGCCCCGCCCGCGGGCCATCATGCACGCATGGGAAGCCTCTACCTCGTCCGCCACGGCCAGGCCAGCTTCGGCGCGGCCGACTACGACCAGCTCAGCGCCAGGGGCCATGAACAGTGCCGCCACCTCGGTGCCTACTGGCGCGAGCGCGGCCAGCGCTTCGACGCCGTCTTCACCGGCACGCTGCGCCGGCATGCGCAGTCGCTGGCCGGCATCGCCGAGGGCTACGGCGAGGACCTGCCTGCGGTCGCGCTGGCGGGCCTGAACGAATACGACAGCGAGGCGGTGGTGCGTGCCATCCATCCCGGGCCGCTCAGTGCACCGACCGACCCCGAGACCGTCAAGCAGCACTTCCGCCTGCTGCGCCAGGGCCTGCTGGCCTGGATGCGCGGCGAGACCGCGCCGGTGGGCATGCCGGCGCATGCGGACTTTGCCGCCGGCGTGGCCGATGCGCTGGCCCGCGTGCTGGCGCTGGGCGTCGGCAAGCAGGCGCTCATCGTGTCCAGCGGTGGGCCGATTTCGACGGCGGTGGCCCAGGTGCTGGGCGCGCCGGCCGAGACCTGCGTCGAGTTGAACCTGCGGCTGCGCAACTCGGCCGTCACCGAGTTCGCCTTCAACCCCAAGCGGCACCACCTCGTCACGTTCAACACGCTGCCGCACCTGGACACCGCCGACACGCGTGGCCACGTCACGCACGCCTGAGCCGCTGAACTCTGAAGGGCAATGCACAAGGCCCCGCTGCCGGGTGGCAGTCGGGGCCTTGATCGCCGCGATGCGGCGCCGGGTCAGGCGCGGATGCGGCGGCGGGCGAGGGCCAGGCCGGCCAGCGCGAGGCCGGCGAGTGCCAGCGAAGCCGGCTCGGGCAGCTTGTTGGCAGCCGCGGTGCTGGCCAGCGTCTGGGCGAGCAGGTCGCCGGTGCCGACGAAGCTGGCCGGCTTGTTGCGAGTGGCCTCCTGCCAGACGGTGAAGCTGGCCTTCAGCTGCGGCGCCGTGACGCTGCCGATGTTGATGCCGTTGCCGAGCAGGTCGATCGTGAACAACAGGTCGTTGCTCAGCGGCAGGTCGGGTGTCGCGTCCAGGCAGATCGACTGCGAGTTCGCGTTGGCATTGCAGCCATTGCCGGTCACTTCACCGGCCGTGTAGAGCCACTGGATGCTGCTGGCGGGCGCGGGGTTCACCGTCACCTGCACGCCGGTCAGCGTGCTCAGGTTGCCCAGGCCCTTGAAGCCCAGGTAGCCCAGGTGGGTGGCGGGCGCCCAGTTGCCGGTGGCGTCCAGGGCGTTCTGGATGCGCAGCGTGAAGGTGTTCGCATCCACGCCGTGGTACGTGAAGTCCACGCCCTGCGTCGAATAGCTGAAATCCGCGTGTGCGGACGTGGCGGCCAGGGCAGTCATTACAGCGGCTGCCAGCAGGCGAATGGACTTGGACATCGTTCGGGCCCCCCTTGAAGTTATGTTGAGCCCGGACGGGCTTCAAACTAGGGGGTGACTCTAGGGATGCCGCTTGTGCGACGCATCCCCGCGCCACGGGGGTGCGGGATGGCCAGACAGTCAGCGGAAGGCTTTGTAATGACGCGGCGGGCGGGCCGCGACAATCCCGGTCGATGTTCACCCGCCTGATCACCCAACCTCCCGCCGCCACGGCCCCGGCCCACGAGCGCTTTGTCCATCTGGTGCGGCTGGCCCTCGCCGGCGGGCAGTTCGGCAAGCTGCTGCTGTCCGGCCCGGTGGGCGACGAGGACGACGTCGAACGCCTGACCGTGCGCGCCATCGAGCTGCGTGGCGAGCCGGCGCTGAGCTTCCTTTGGCGGCACCGCACCAAGGACGTCACCAAGAACCACGCGCCCGAGGCCGGCCTGGCCGAGATCGCCGCGCTGCTGGGCGCGCGCTTTCGCAACGCCCACCTGCACACCGCGACGGAGGAGGTGCAGTTCGCCGTCAGCCGCAAGGGCCGCGAGACGCTGCGGGCGACGCGCATCGATGGCGCCGAGGCGCCGGCACCGGGCGCGCACGACAAGGCCAAGCAGCGACCGCTGGACATCGCCCACCCGGTCTGGTCGGCGCTGGGCCTGACCCACCTCGTCAAGGGCGAGCCGGCGCTGGTGCCGGCCATGGCGCGAAAGTGGAAGCAGATCAACCGCTTCGTCGAGATCCTGTCCTCGGCCGTCGAGGAAGCCGGCCTGCGGGGCCCCGTGCGCGTGGCCGATTTCGGCTCCGGCAAGGGCTACCTGACCTTTGCCGTGCACGACTGGCTGCAGTCGCACGGCCTGCAGCCGCGCGTCACCGGCATCGAGCTGCGCGACGACATGGTCAAGCTCTGCACGGCCATCGTCGAAGGCGAGAACCTCGCCGGCCTGCGCTTCGACCAGGGGGACGTGCGCACGCAGGCCGTGCAGCCGCTGGACGTGATGATCGCGCTGCATGCCTGCGACATCGCGACCGACCATGCGCTGCACGTCGGCCTGCAGTCGGGCGCCAGGGTGATCATGAGTTCGCCCTGCTGCCACAAGGAACTGCGCCCGCAGATGACGCTGCCGGCGGTGCTGCGGCCGATGCTGCAGCATGGCATCCACCTGGGCCAGGAGGCCGAGATGGTGACCGACTCGCTGCGCGCCCTGCTGCTGGAGAGCCAGGGCTACCGCACGCAGGTGTTCGAGTTCATCGCGCTGGAGCACACCAGCAAGAACAAGATGATCCTGGCCGTGAAGGCGCAGGGCGCCGCCGCCGAGGCGCTGGCCGCGCGCCGGCCCGAGCTGCTGGCGCAGGTCGCCGAGATCAAGCGGTTTTACGGGCTGCGGGAGCAGCGGCTGGAGCAGTTGCTGGCCTGACGCCCGCCGCCCGGGCGCGCGGCTTGCCGCGTTGGCCGCCTGTGCAACGTCAGGAACAGGCATGAGCAAGACCGTGAGCGACCAGCTGCTGCAGCGGCTGCATGAGTGGGGCGTCCGCCGCATCTACGGCTATCCGGGCGACGGCATCAACGGGCTGATGGGCGCCTTCAACCGCATGGGCGACCAGATGGAATTCGTGCAGGCCCGCCACGAGGAGCTGGCGGCCTTCATGGCCACCGCGCATGCCAAGTTCACCGGCGAGGTGGGCGTGTGCCTGGCCACCTCGGGGCCGGGCGCCATCCACCTGCTCAACGGCCTGTACGACGCCAAGGCCGACCACCAGCCGGTGGTGGCTATCGTGGGCCAGCAGGCCCGCTCGGCGCTGGGGGGCGACTACCAGCAGGAGGTGGACCTGCTGAGCCTGTTCAAGGACGTGGCCCACGAATACGTGCAGGTGGCCATGGTGCCGGCGCAGGTTCGCCACCTGGTGGACCGCGCGATGCGCATCGCGCGCGACCAGCGCTGCGTGACCTGTGTCATCGTCCCCAACGACCTGCAGGACATGGACGCCGTCGAGCAACCGCCGCGTGAGCACGGCACGGTGCATTCCGGCATCGGCACGACCTACCCGCCGCTGGTGCCCGACGCCGAAAGCCTGCGTGCTGCGGCCGCTGTGCTCAACGCCGGCCAGCGCGTGGCCATCCTCGCGGGCGCCGGGGCGCTGCACGCCACCGACGAGCTGATCGCCGTGGCCGACGTGCTCGGTGCGGGCGTCGCCAAGGCCTTGCTCGGCAAGTTCGCGGTGCCCGACGACCTGCCCTGGGTGACCGGCGCCATCGGCCTGCTGGGCACCGTGCCCAGCTGGGAGCTGATGAGCGGCTGCGACACCTTGCTGATGGTGGGCTCCAGCTTTCCCTACTCGGAGTTCCTCCCGAAGGAAGGCCAGGCGCGGGGCGTGCAGATCGACCTGGATGGCCGCAAGGTGTCGCTGCGCTACCCGATGGAGCTCAACGTCGTGGGCGACAGCCGGCGCACGCTGCAGGCACTGCTGCCGCTGCTCGAGCGCAAGGCGGACCGAAGCTGGCGCGACCGCATCGAGGCCAGCGTGCGCGACTGGTGGGCCGTGCTGGAAAAGCGGGCGATGAACGAGGCGTCGCCCGTCAACCCGCAGCGGGTGTTCTGGGAGCTGTCGCCGCAGCTGCCGGACAACGCCATCCTGACCGTCGATTCCGGCACCAGCGCCGCCTGGTATGCGCGCGACGTCAAGGCGCGGCGCGGCATGATGGGCTCGCTCTCGGGCGGCCTGGCCACCATGGGCAACGCCGTGCCCTACGCGATCGCCGCCAAGATGTGCCACCCCGGCCGCCCGGTGATCGCACTGGTGGGCGACGGCGCGATGCAGATGCTGGGCATCAACGGCCTGATCACCATCGCCCACCACTGGAAGCGCTGGGCCGACCCGCGGCTGGTGGTGATGGTGTTGAACAACGGCGACCTCAACATGGTCACCTGGGAGCAGCGCGTGTCCGAAGGCGACCCGAAGTTCAGCGCCTCGCAGGACCTGCCGGCCTTCCCCTTCGCCGAGTACGCACGCCTGCTCGGCCTGCAGGGGCTGCGGGTGGACCGGCCGGAGCAGGTCGCCGGCGCCTGGGCGCAGGCCCTGGCGGCCGACCGGCCCGTGCTGCTGGAGGTGATGGCCGACCCCAACGTGCCGCCGCTGCCGCCGCATCTGGACCTTCGGCAGGCCGGGCATTACCTGAAGGCGCTGCTGCAGGGCGACCCGGATGCGAAGCAGGTCATCACCGCGACGATGCGGGAGGCCTGGGACGGGCTGGTCACACGCCATGTCAAGGCAAAAAACTGAAAACAAAACGCCCCGGACGGCAGGGCCGTCGGGGCGCAAGAGCGCTTCACGCCGCCCGGGACTGGCACCTTGCGGTGCGCGTGGGGCTGCGGCGTGCATCACAGCGCAGGCGGCTCCGCGGGCGACACGGGGGTGACGCTTGCGGGCCGGAACTTTCGTGCTTCTCAGGGTCGCGGGCGGCTCGCGTACCGCCTCGCCAGGGGCCGCAACGTTGCCGGGGGCCGTGCACTGGTGACGGGATGAATCATCGGCGCTGACCCCCCGGAACAATGCCGCGATCAACCGGGGCTGAGGGGCGCTAATTCCGCTTCAGGACCTCAGTGCGCGTGCGCCGGCGCGCCCGCCGGCACCAGCTTCAGCCGCACCGCCGGGGCGCGCGGCCTGGGGTTGGCGGCGGTCGGCAGCTCCGCCCAGTGCCATTCGCCCTGCGTGCAGACCTGCCGCACCGGGAACCACAGCTCTACAGCGTCCGCCGGCAGCGTGGCGCGCAGCACGAACTCGTCGTACCAGGCGTCCTGAAGGAAGTGGGCCTCGCCGTCGGCCGTCCAGCGCACCTCGGCCAATTCGTCGGTGACGGGCTTGCCATGGCTGTCATAAGGCGTCTTCAAGGCGCGGCGCTTCGTCGTCATGGTCCAGCCTGGCTTGGGCATGGGCTTGGCGCCGCGCAGGCCCTCGGGCAGCGTGACGACGATCTCCTTCGTCGGCGCGCCGCCTTCGCAGCCGTGGCCGACCTTGAAGGTGGCGCGGTAGCTGCTGCCGGCCGCAGCCTCGGGCTGCTCGAGCGTGATGTGGGCGTGGGCAGCGCCGGCGAGGGCGCACAGCAGGGTGGCGAGGGTGGTTTTCATGGCTCGGGTCCTCAGAGATCGAACTTCAGCTCGGCGCAATAGCTGCGCTGCGGGTAGGGGTGGAAGTTCCAGTACTTGGCGTTGTTCAGGTTGTCGATGCCGAACGCGGCGCTCCACTGGCGGTCGATCTTCCACAGCACGCGCAGGTCGGCCGTCGCGTACCGGCTGACACCCATGTAGGCAAAGCCGTTCACGTCGGCATTGTTCAGCGTGCGGTACTGGCGGCCGCTGTAGCGGGCGGCGAGGCTGGCGCTCCAGTGCGTGTCCAGGCGCCATGTGGCCAGCGCGGTGGCGCGCCAGCGCGGGATGTTGGGCTGCCACCTGCCGAGCGTGTCACCGGCCGTCGCGACGAAGCCGCGGTTGGCCTTGATCCTGGAGTCGGTGTAGGTGGCGCTGGCGGACAGGTCCAGCCCCTGGACCAGCCAGTCGGTCGCGGCGAGCGTGGCCTCCAGGCCGGTGGTGCCGATCCTGTCGATGTTCTGCACGCGGGTGATGTTGCGGTTGGCGGCGGCGTCGAAGGCGGTCTGCGAATACAGCGAGTCCCGCGTCGTCTCGGCGAACAGGGTCAGGCGCGACTGGAGGGCACCCAGCGTCGTCTCGGCGCTCAGCTCGGCCGTCCAGGATGTCTCGGGCTTCAGGTCAGGATCGTTGATGTATTGGGCATTGGTCGTCGACGTGGCGCCGTACAGCTCCGCCACCGTGGGCATGCGTACCGCGCGGCCCAGCGAGGCCTTGATGACCGTCTCCGGCGTGGCCTGCCACGACAGCGCCGCCTTGGGCGACAGGAAGGTCGCGCTGCGCGCCGCGTAGGCCCGGCCGGCGGCGGCGGAGAAGTCGGTGCGGCCGTCGCGCGCCTGCCAGTGCTCGGCGCGCACGCCCAGCACCGCCTTCCAGTCGTCCGCCGGCAGCCAGGCGTCCTGCGCGTAGGCGCTTTGCAGCCGCGTGCGGCCGCTCACGTTGGAGGTCAGCGCGCTGGCGCCGTCGGCCAGGTAGTTGCCGACGATGCTGGACGTGGCGTGGCTGAGCTTGTAGCTGTCCTGCTGCACGCCGAGGTCCACCACATGCGCGGTGCCGGCGGGCCGCCAGATGCCCTTCAGCGCCAGCGTGTGCCAGCCCGTGCCGCTGCCATCGGCCAGCGTGCCGGCGCCACCGGTGCGGGCTGCAGGCTGCGTGTTGGTGACGGCGTTCTGGCGCTTGTCGTCGGTGCGGTAGTCGTACAGGCTTGCGGCGGCTTCCCAGTCCCATTCGCCGCCGCCGCGGCTCTTGATCGACACGCCGTGCATCACGTGCAGCAGCTTCTCGCGCGTCAGCGCGAAGTCGGCGCCGGTCAGCGCCGCATAGGGCTTGCCGTCGATGACGATGGCGCCGCTGGTGATGGTGTCGCCCGCCGCGTTGCGCAGGTAGCTTTCAGAGTTGCCGTCCGCGTCGTTGCGCCACAGGCCCATCACGTAACTGGCCCGCAGCGTGGCGCCGACGTCGTACGCCAGCTTCAGCTTGAGGTGGTCCTGGCGGGTGCCGTACTGCGTGCCGGCGCCGAGCAGGTACCAGGGCTGGCCGCTGCTGTTGGGCACCAGGACGGCGCCCGTCACCGGCGTGCCCTGGGCGGCTGCGGTACCTGCACTGGCCAGCCGGTTGGCAAAGGTCAGCGGCTGGCCGTCGCTGTCGGTGCGGTTCAGGTTGACCCACCAGCTCAGGTCACCGGCGCGGTCGCCCACGGACGCGCTGGCCTGCCAGGCGCGGTAGGTCGCCTTCGTGCCGTAGAGCTCGAAGGGTTGCGACACGTAGGCCAGCTTGGCGTGGGCCTCGAACCGGCTCGGCATGCGCGTCACGTAGTCGACCACGGCGCCGGCCGAATTGCCCGGGTAGGCGGCGGAGAACGGGCCGTACATGACGTCCACGCGCGCGATCTCCTCCGGCGTCACCAGCCCCCAGCGCGGCGGGAAGCTCAGGCCGCCGACGCCGTTGCCCAGGTAGTTGGACAGCAGGATGCCGTCGGCATAGACGGCCGAACGCGCGCTGTTGCCGGTGCCCGAGGCGCGGCTGGACAGGATGGCGTGGTTGTAGTCGCCGATGTAGCGCTTGCGCACCAGCAGGCTGGGCAGGTACTTCAGCGCGTCTTCCGAGTCGGTCGCGTTGACGCTGCGCTCGATGTCTTCACGCATCACCGTCTCGCGCGTGGTGGGGATGTTGCTGGGCAGCGAGCTGGGCGAGGCGCCCTGCACGCGCACCAGGGCGAGCTTGGTGCGCGAGGCGGCCGGCGCGGCGGCGAGCGCCTCGTGCAATTCGGGGTCGCATTCGTCGCAGGCGTGGGCGGAGAAAGCGGCGGCGCAGAGTGCGGCGGCCGCAGCGAGCGGGTGGCATCGGATCATGGGAATCGCTTCAGACTGAGCGGGCGTGCGAAGGCACGGCGGCGCCAGGCGTGCGTTCACGCCGGCGGGCGGGCAGGGGCTCAGTGCAGGGCGGGCGGCGCGCGGGCCGGCGCGCTCACCCAGGCATGGGCGGTGCGCGGTGCGCTCCAGAAGCGCTCGGGGGCGCTGAAGGCGAGGTCGCTGCGCAGCAGCGGCAGCAGCCCGGCCGGCGGCGGTGCCGCCGGGTCAGCACTGCCGTGGTGGCAGGCCGGGCAATGGCCCTGGGCCAGCAGGTCCAGGGCGGCCTCGACCGGCTTGGGCTTGCTGACGCCGACCGACGGCGCGCGGCAGACGTCCTGCCAGCCGCCGATGTCACCGCGCGCATGCGCCAGCGCCGCACTGAGGCCCGGCGCCAGCAGCGCCAGCACGAATACCGCCAGCAGCCACCAGGATTGGCGGCGCGCGCGGGCGTGGGTGAGGCGTGGCATGGGCGGAAGTTTAGGCGGCACCCCCTGCGCGCGCTTGTCGCAGGTCAAGCGGCGCTGCGGCGCGACGTTCTCTCCTTTGGGGTTGCCGGCGGGCCAGGCGCAGGCAGACACTGCGCGCCATGGAAGCCGCCGCGCCGCCGAAGTCGCTGCCAGCCCGCATGCTCGGCTGGATGGGTGCGGAGGCGCCCAAGCTGATCGCCAGCGTCGTCGTCCTCGTGCTGGGCTTCTGGATCAAGGACTCGGTGGACCTCGCCATCAAGCAGCGCCAGCTCGACCTCAGCTACACGAAGGAGATGCTGGGCCTGCTGCAGAAGCTCACCGAGGAGGAGGACCTCGACAAACTCCGCAACAGCGCGGTCGTGCTGGCGTCGTTTGGCGAGCCGGCGCTGCCGGCCCTGCTGATGGAGCTGCGCCGGCCCGGCCTGCATGCGCTGGCGGCGGTGTGGGGCCTGGAAGCCATGGCCGTGCGCGAGCCGCAGACCTTGTGCCGCGTGCTGCCGCCGCTGCTGCTCAAACGCAACCGGCACTACGACATCGGCGCTCACCGCGAGCTGCTGGGCCTGATCGGCGACAACGGCTGCCGCAAGGCGCTGCCGCAGCTGCGCCGCTACCGCGACTTCGTGGACGCCGCCGTGGCCGGCAAGCCCGCCGAGCTGGGCCAGCGCCTTCGCGATGAAGTGGCCGCGCCGGCCGAGGCCTATCCGCGCCTGAAGCAGGCCGTGGACGAGGCCATCACCAACCTGGAGTGATCCATGCTGCGATCCTGCCTGCCGGCCCTGCTGCTGCTTGCCGCGAGCACGCAGGCCGCCGTCGTCAACTGCGCGCCGGCGTCGAGCGGGTTCACCGTGCTGCTCAGCGAACCCAGCGGCGGCGCGCTGCCCGACCGTGCGGCCGTCGAGCGCTTCCTGAACAAGCTGCAGTTCCAGCTCGACCAGGAGCGCGACGAACGCTGGATCAACCCGGGTGCCGCGCCGGTGGCCTTCCGCGCCTGCCTCAAGCGCGCGCCGGCGCTGGATGGCAGCGAGTTCAGCGCCGAGGTCGTCGAGCAGCTCAACGACCAGCGCGTGCTGCTGGAGGTCTGGGGCGTCGTCGAACGCGACGGCACGCCGCCGGCGCTGAGCGCGCAGATCAACTACCTGCTGGTGCCGCTGCGCTTCGCGGCCGACCAGCGCGAGACGGTGCCGGCCGGCCTGCAGCGCCTGCGCTACCCGGAGGCGGGCGCCGCGCCGACGCAGGACGCCGTGCAGCTCGTCTCCCGCCCGCTGGACCTGGACGCCTTCATCGCCACCAGCCTGGGGCTGAAGCTGCTGCGCGAACGCGCCTACGAGCCGGCGCACGCCAACCTCTGCCGCGCCCACGGGCTGCTGGGCGCCATGCTCAAGCGCGGGCTGACCGGCCGCAGCAAGGCCGAGCTGACATCCCTGCACGCCCATGTGCTGGCCAGCGCCACGCGCACGCTGCGCGAGGCCCTGGCCGACCCGGCCTACCCCAAGGCCGGCCTGCTGCGCCTGCAGCAGCCGGCCCAACCCTGCGCGGGAGGCGAATGATGCTGCGCCGTCTGCTGACGCTCCTGCTGGCCCTGGCGCTCACCGCGCTTACTGCGCTCATGGCGCCCGCGCGGGCCGCGATGTTCAACCGGCCCTGCTCCGACCCCGTCGTCTTCCGCGGCGCGGCCGTCAACGCGCTGGTGCTGCCCTGGCGGGCCGACGGCGGCTCGGCGGCGCTGCAGGCCGCCAGCCGGCAGGCCTCGTCGCTGGCGCACCTGCAGCTGCTGATGGGCATGTTGCCGCTGGGCTCGGTGGGCGCCGTGGACCTGGTGGCCGAGCCGGGCGGCGTGTGCGATGTGGACGAGGTGCTGGCCCGTGTCAGCCGCGGCGGCGAGAGCGCTGGCAGGCTGGCGCGCGGCCAGGCGGTGCTGGCCCTGTGGGGCCGGCTGTTCGAGCAGGACGGCGAACTCTTCGTGCAGACCTATCTGCGCTTCTCCCGCCAGGGCGAGGCCGGCCTGATGCCCGAGACGCTGGCGCTGACCTGGGGCGGCGCCGAGCTGAAGGCCGGCCTGCCGATGCAGGCGCTGGCCTTCGCGCCGCGGCGCATCCGGCTCGACGATCTGGCCCGCATCGACGCCGCCAGCCGCAACGCGCTGCGCGTGCGCGCGGCGCCGTATGCGGATTCGCCGGGCGTGGAGATCGGCAGCTCGCCGCGCCAGAGCTTTCCCTACTCGGTGACCGAGCAGCGCGGCGACTGGCTCAAGCTGGCGCCGATGCGGGCGGGGCTGCCGCAGGGCTGGGTGAAGGCGCGCAGCGGCGACGAGGTGCCCGACTGGTCGCTCTCGCGCTGGCTGCCCGAACTGGACTACGCCGAGGCCGTGGCCGGCTGGCTGCGGCTGCAGGTGGGGGGCATGAGCGAGGCCGAGCGGGTGCGCATGGCGCGCGATGTCGAGGCCGGGCTGGCGCGCTATGAGGCGGCCGTGCCGCTGGAGGCGGCACCCGCGGCCTGGGGCCTGGCCGCCGCGCTGCGCGGCCACCTGGCCTGGGCGCGCGGCGACCGTGCGGCGGCGGCCGCGCTGTTCGCCGCGGCCCGCGAGAGGCTGCCTGCCTCGGCCGCCGCGGCCAATCTGGCGGCGGTGTCGGCGCTCAGCGGCGTGCCGGCCGGGCCGGACACCGCCCAGCGCCTGGGCCGAGGCCTGCTCGGCGGGCTGGCGCTGGCGCCGGAAGACGCGATGCTGCGCGCCAACCTCGCGGCGCTGTATCGCATCTATGCCGACAAGCCGGGCTGGAGCCCCTTCGGCGCGACGGAGCTGGCCGAGCGCCAGCAAGTGCTGCGTTCAGCGCGCTAGCAGTTCGGCCAAGGTGCGTGCGACGACTTGCGTCGCGCGCCGGAGGTCGTCCAGCACCAGGTGCTCGTCGGCGCGCTTGGCATTACTCTCCAGCACCGTGCGCGGCCCGGCGCCGTAGATGGCGGCCGGGATGCCGTGCGCCGTGTACAGGCGCACGTCGGTGTACAGCGGCGTGCCCGAGGTCGGGATGGGCTCGCCGAACACCGCCTCGCCATGCTTCTGCAGCGCGGCGATCAGCGGCGCGGCGCCGGGCAGCGGCTTCATGGCATGGGCGAGCAGCAGGCGCTTGATCTCCAGCTTCACGCCGGGGCTCTGCGCGACGGCGGCCTCGATCAGCGCGCGCACCTCGGCCTCGACGGCGGCCGGGTTCTCCTCGGGGATCATGCGGCGGTCCAGCTTCAGCACCACCTTGCCGGGCACGACATTGGTGTTGCTGCCGCCTTCGATGCGGCCCACGTTGAGATAGGGATGCGTGATGCCCGGCACCTCGGACAGCCGCGTCTTCAGCACGTCGTTGTGCGCGTACAGCGCCGTCAACAGCTTGTTGGCGGCCTGCAGCGCGTCGATGCCGGTGCTGGGGTAGGCCGCATGCGAGGCCAGGCCATGCAGCGTCACCTCCATCTGCAGGCAGCCGTTGTGCGCGGTGACGACCTGGTAGCTGAAGCCCGCGGCGATCAGGAAGTCGGGCTTGGTCAGGCCCTGCTTGAGCAGCCAGCCGGGGCCCAGCTCGCCGCCGAACTCCTCGTCGTAGGTGAAGTGCAGCTCCACGGCACCCTTCAGTGGCAGGCCCGAGTGCTTCAGTGCCAGCAGCGCGAAGGTGTAGGTCGCGAAGTCGCTCTTGCTGACGGCGGCCGCGCGGCCATACAGCTTGCCATCGACGATCTCGGCGCCATAGGGGTCATGCGTCCAGCCTTCACCCGGCGGCACCACGTCGCCGTGGGCGTTCAGCGCGATGGTCGGGCCGTAGCTGCTGAAGCGGTGGCGCACGATCAGGTTGGTGACGGACTGCATGCCGGCCTTCTTGACCGCGGGTGCGGGCACGGCGTGCTTCTCGACCTCGAAGCCCAGTTCAGCCAGCAGCTCGGCCATGCGGTCCGCATGCGGCGCGTTGTTGCCGGGCGGGGTGTCGGTGGGGATGCGGACGAGGGCTTGCAGGAAGCGGACTTCGTCGTCGAAGTGGCTGGTGATCCAGGTGTCGGTTGAATTCATGCTCAGTTGGTCGATGTGAAGTCAGCAATGATCTGGCCGTTGGAAAGTGCGATGCATGCCATGAATTCAAGCCGAGCGTCGTGGGATAGCTGGCCCTCGGTCAAGTGGATCGGTTCATGCAAAGCTTGTGCTTTGCGATGGAGCGCAGCAACTTCTTCGAGTCGTTGTTTGAAGTAGGCCCGGTAGTCCTCCGAAAGCGTCTCTGCGAACGCGAGAGCGTTGAGATAGCTGCCCACCGCTTGGAACGCAGCCTCTCCTGATAGAACGAAACGCTTTCCAACCTCGATCGCCAGTTCGGGATGGAGACGCCGAAGTTCTTCGCGACGCGTGTTGAGGTCCGGTGATTCATCGGGTTTGCAGTGGTAAACCGCAAAAAAATATCTCGCGAATGCCTCTTCGCTGCCATCTAGCGTTTCCTCCAGCGCATTCGTGGAGGCGAACCTCAGACGCAATTGCTGGTTCATTAGGCGCCTCTAGCTTAGGTCAGCGGTGTTTTGACAAAGCAAGCAGAACGTTTTGACCGCCAGCTCCGCGTCATCCACCGTCACCGACTCCAGCGGGTTGTGGCTGATGCCGCCATTGCCGCCGCGCACGAACAGCATGGCCTGCGGCAGCAACTCGTGCAGCTTCATCGCATCGTGCCCCGCGCCGGAGGGCAGGCGGTGCAGGGGCAGGCCCAGTTCGGTGACCGCAGCCTCCCAGCGCGCCTGCCAGGCGGGATCGCTCGGCGCGGCATTGGCGGCCAGCGTGGGTTGCAGTGTGAAGCTCAGGCCGCGGCGCTGGCAGATCTCTTCCAACTTGGCGCGCACATCGGCGTCCAGTGCGTCGCGTGCTTCGTCGGTCGTTGCGCGCAGGTCCAGGCTGAAGCGGCAGCGGCCGGGGATGACGTTGATGGAGCCGGATGGCACCTCCAGCATGCCGACCGTGCCGACGACGTCGGGCACGGCGGCGGCGCGTTGTTCGGTGAACAGGATCAGCTCCGCCACGCCCGCGGCGGCGTCGCGGCGCTGGCCCATGGGCGTGGTGCCGGCATGGCTGGCCAGGCCGACGATCTCGCCGGTGTAGCGGCGGCTGCCGTTGATGCTGGTGACGATGCCCAGCGGCAGGTCCAGGCTGTCGAGCACGGGGCCTTGCTCGATGTGGACTTCGACGAAACCGAGGTAGCGCGACGGGTCACGCTTGATGGACTGGATGCTCTCCATCGTGCCCGGCAGCCCGGCGGCCTGCATCGCGTCGCGCAGCATGATGCCCGCCGCGTCGGCGCCTTCCAGCCAGGCCGGCTGGAAGGCGCCGACCAGTGCGCTGGAGCCGAGGAAATCGGCCGGGAAGCGCTGGCCCTCTTCCTCGGAGAAGCCGACGACCTCCAGGCCGAAGGGCAGGCGCCGACCGGCGCGGTGCAGTTCGCGCACGACCAGCATGGGCACGAAGATGCCCAGCCGCCCGTCGAAGCGGCCGGCGCGGCGCACGGTGTCGTAGTGGCTGCCGGTCAGCAGGCGCTGTTGTGTGGAGATATCACCGGTGCCGTTGTAGACGCCCACCACATTGCCCACCGCGTCGCGGCGGACCTCGTCGAAGCCGCAGTCGCGCATCCAGGCCATCAGCTGCTCGGCCACGGCCGTGTGCGTGGGCGTGGCGTAGGTGCAGGTCAGGAAGCCTTCCGTCTCGCTGTGCGCGGCCAGCGCGGCGGCCCAGTCCCAAAGTTGCTCGCCCAGCTCCGGCCTGACACCGAACTTGTCGTTCAGGCGGATCTCGGCGATGCGGTGGATCTGGCGCAGGCATTCGGCCCGCTCCACGTCCGGGTGGGCGCGCAGCCGGCGCTCGAAGGTGGCGATGATCTCGGCGCGCGTGAAGCCGGTGCCCCGCGGGCCGCGCACCGCGAGGATGAAGGGCCAGCCGAAGCGCGCGTTGTAGTCGGCGTTGAGCTTTTGCAGCTTGGCGAATTCTTCGGGCGTGCAGGCGGTCAGCCCCGCCTTCTGCTGCTCGTTCGTCGACTCCGCCGTCAGCTCGCCCGCGACGGCGGCCTTGCCGGCCAACTCGGGGTGGGCGCGGATCAGGCCGAGTTGCTCGTCGATGCCGGCCTCCCGCACGACGCGTGCCAGCGCCACCTTCAGCGCGGCCAGCGACTTGAAGGGCCTGGCCGCCGCGGCGCGTTCGGCGATCCACGGCGAATGTTCATAGGTGCCGTCCAGCAGCGCGACGAAGTCGGCCGCGGCGGCGTCGTTGAGGTCATCGAGTTTCATCATTCCCAGACGAAGGCCGTCTTGGCATCAAAGGGGTGGACGGTCTTCCAGTGCCGCGCGATGTCCAGCCGCCGGCAGACCCACACGCGGTCGTGCGCCTCGATGTGGTCGAGGAACTTCTGCAGCGCGCGCAGGCGCCCCGGGCGGCCGAGCAGCCGGCAGTGCATGCCGATGCTCATCATCTTGGGCGACTCGGCGCCCTCCGCGTAGAGCACGTCGAACGAGTCGCGCAGGTACTCGAAGAACGGCTCGCCATGGCTGAAGCCCTGTGGCAGCGCGAAGCGCATGTCGTTGCAGTCCAGCGTGTAGGGCACGACGAGGTGGGGCGCCAGGCTGCCGTCGGTCTTCTTCACCTGCAGCCAGAAGGGCAGGTCGTCGCCGTAGCAGTCGCTGTCGTACTCGAAGCCGCCGAAGTCGGCCACCAGGCGACGCGTGTTGGGGCTGTCGCGGCCGGTGTACCAGCCCAGGCCGTGTGGGTCGCGGCCGAGGGTCAGGCGCTTCAGCGACGCCATCGCCTGCGCCATGTGGGCACGCTCGGTGTCCTCGTCCATGCCCTGGTAGTGGATCCAGCGCCAGCCGTGCGAGGCGATCTCGTGGTCCAGCTCGACGAAGGCCTGCGTCACATCGGGGTGGCGCTCCAGCGCCATGCCGACGCCGAAGACGGTCAGCGGCAGCGCACGCTGCTCGAACTCTCTCAGCAGCCGCCACACGCCCACGCGCGAGCCGTATTCGTAGATGCTTTCCATGCTGAGATGACGCGCCGGATAGCTGGCCGGATTGAACATCTCCGACAGGAACTGCTCGCTGCCGGCATCGCCGTGCAGCACCGAGTTCTCGCCGCCTTCCTCGTAGTTCAGGACGAACTGCACGGCCACCCGGGCGCCGCCGGGCCATTGCGCCTGGGGCGGGTTCTCGCCGTAGCCGACCAGGTCGCGGGGATAGCGGACGTTGCTCATCCCTACACTTTGCATCAATCGACGGAGATTCCATGGGCAAGCTGACAACACATGTGCTGGACACCGCCAACGGTTGCCCGGCCGCCGGCATGGCCGTGCGCCTGTACCGCCTCGACACGGAAGGCCCCAAATGGCTGCGCAGCCTGCACCTGAATGGGGACGGCCGCGCCGACGGCCCGCTGCTGGACGGTGCCACGCTGACGGCCGGCCGCTACCGCCTCGTCTTCGAGGTGGCGGCGTATTTCCGTGCCCTGGGCCAGGCGCTGCCCGAGCCGGCCTTCCTGGACGAGGTGCCGCTGGACTTCGGTATTGCGGACCCGGACAGCCACTACCACGTGCCGCTGCTGGCGTCGCCTTGGAGCTATTCGACCTATCGTGGCAGCTGAAGCGCGCATCCTCGTCACCGTCGCCCGCACGAGCGGCAGCGTGCCGCGCGAGGTCGGGGCGTGGATGGCGGTGGCGACGGGTGGCGTCACCGGCACGGTCGGCGGCGGCCATCTGGAGTTCGACGCCATCGCGCGCTCGCGCGCCGCATTGGCAGGCGGTGAGCTGGCCGAGGAAGTGCGCTATCCACTCGGCCCCCGCCTGGGGCAATGCTGCGGCGGCGTCGTGTGGCTGCACTTCGAGCGCATCGCAGCGGATGAAGACCTGGCCGCCCGCCTGCCCGACGTGGCGCTACGGCCATTGGCCTTGTTCGGCGCCGGCCACGTCGGCCTGGCCATCGCCCGCATCGCGCGTGACCTGCCGCTGGCCCTGCACTGGATCGACAGCCGCGCCGACCAGTTCCCCGCTGACCCGCCCGCCCGTGGCTGGCGCCAGGAGGCGCTGGATCCACCCGCCGACGCGGTGCGCGACCTCGCGACCGGGTCGGCCGTGCTCATCATGAGCCACAGCCACGCGGAGGACTTCGACATCGTCGCCGCCTGCCTGAAGCGCCAGCGCGACCACTGCGACCTGCCCTTCATCGGCCTCATTGGCAGCCGCACCAAGTGGGCGAGCTTCCGCCAGCGGCTGGAGGTGCGTGGCTTCACCGAAGGCGAGCGCGACCAGGTTGTCTGCCCCATCGGCGTGCCCGGTGTGGCCGGCAAGCAGCCAGGCGTCATCGCCGTGGCGGCATTGGCACAGATCTTGTCGCTGCGCTGAATAAACTCGCGACCCGTCGCAGCGGTGTCGGGCGCTGGCAGCCCGCGGACGCGACCCATTGGCCTCACAGCACCCGCCGTGGTGGGGCCCGGAGAACCGCCGCTTCATGGACATCTACCTGCTCGACTGGGCCAGCCTGCTGCTTCGCTGGCTGCACGTCATCACCGTCATCGCGTGGATTGGCGCGTCGTTCTACTTCGTCTGGCTGGACAACCACCTCGTCAAGCCCACCGCCGGCGACCTCAAGGCCAAGGGCGTGGACGGCGAGCTGTGGGCCGTGCACGGCGGCGGCTTCTACAACCCGCAGAAGTACATGGTGGCGCCGGGCAATCTCCCCCAGGACCTCCATTGGTTCTATTGGGAGAGCTACTGGACATGGATGAGCGGCTTCGCGCTGTTCGTCGTGCTCTACCTGGCCAACGCCAGCCAGATGTTGATCGACCCGCGCGTGTACGCCTGGGGTGCGCCGTGGCAGGCGGTGGCGGCAGCGCTGGGCTTTCTGGTCGTCGGCTCGGCGGTGTACGACATCGCCTGCCAGGCGCTGGGGCGCACGCGCGATGGACAGATCGGCAACGACGGCCGCGTGCTGGCGGTGGTCGCGGCCTTCGTCGTCTTCGAGAGCTGGCTGGCCTGCCACCTCTTTGCCGGTCGCGCGGCCTTCCTGATCGTCGGTGCGACGCTGGCGACCATGATGGCGGCCAACGTCGCGCACTGGATCATCCCGGGCCAGAAGAAGGTCATCGCGCAGATGCGTGCGGGCCAGAAGCCCGACCCCATCCATGGCCAGCGCGGCAAGCAGCGCAGCGTGCACAACACCTGGTTCGGCCTGCCCGTGCTGATCACGATGCTGAGCAACCACTACGGCATGCTCTACCAGCATCCGCACAACTGGGTGGTGCTGTGCGTGCTGATGGCCGCGGGCGTGGCCATCCGCGTGTTCTTCGTCAAGCGCCACAAGGGCGTCAACAGCTGGGGCGCCGTCGCGCTGGCGCTGGCGCTGCTGGCTGCGCTCATCGTCTGGATGGCACCGCCGCCGCAGCCGGCCGCCGCGGCGGCGGCGCCGGTCACGCTGGCACAGGTGCAGGCGATCACCGCACAGCGCTGCCTGGCCTGCCACACCGGCGAGGTGGCGCAAAAGGGCGTGCGCCTGGACTCGGCCGAGGCGCTGACGGCGCACAAGGCGCAGGTCTACCAGCAGGTCGTCGTGCAGCGCGCGATGCCGCTGAACAACGCGACGGGCCTGACCGAAGACGAACGCGCGCTGATCGGCCGCTGGGCCAAGCCATGACGCTCGACCCGCGCGCGCTGTTGCGCCAGCTCTACGACGTGGCCGTCGCGCGCGCGTTGCCGGGCCGAGTGCTCGCCGCGCACCTGCCGCCGCCGCCGGACCCGGCCAAAGGGCGCACGCTGGTGCTCGGCGCCGGCAAGGCCGGCGGCGCGATGGCGCAGGCGCTGGAGGCCGCCTGGCCCGCCGAGGCGCCGCTGTCGGGCCTGGTCATCACGCGCTACGGCCATATGCCCAAGGGCTGGCGGCCGCGCCGGCTGGAGGTCGTCGAGGCGGCCCATCCCGTGCCTGATGCGAATGGCCTTGCCGCGACCGAGAAGCTGCTCGGGCTGACCCGCGGCCTCACGCGCGACGACCTCGTCATCTGCCTGATCTCCGGCGGCGGCTCGGCGTTGCTGAGCCTGCCCGCGCCCGGCCTGACGCTGGCCGACAAGCAGGCCGTCAACCGCGCGCTGTTGAACAGCGGCGCGGCCATCGGCGAGATGAACTGCGTGCGCAAGCACCTCTCGGGCATCAAGGGCGGGCGGCTGGCTGCGGCCTGCGCCCCGGCGCGGGTGCTGACGCTGGCGATCAGCGACGTGCCGGGAGACGACCCCGCCGTCATCGCCTCCGGCCCGACGGTGGCCGATGCGAGCACCTGCGCCGACGCGCTGGCCATCTGCCGGCGCTATCGCATCCAGCTGCCCGACGCCGCCCGCGCCGGCCTGGCGTCCGGTGCCTTCGAGACGCCCAAGCCCGGCGACGAACGCCTGGCCGGCCATGAACTTGTCATGCTCGCCACGCCGCAGGCCAGCCTGGAGGCCGCCGCTGCCGCGGCACGCGAGCAAGGCGTCGCCGCCTACATCCTCAGCGACGAGATCGAGGGCGAGTCGCGCGTCATCGGCGGCATGCATGCCGCGCTGGCCCGTGCCGTCGCGCGCCATGGCCAGCCATTCGCCAGGCCTTGCGTCATCCTGTCCGGCGGCGAGACGACGGTGACCGTCGATGCCGCCCGGCGCACGGGGCAGGGCGGCCGCGCGACCGAGTTCCTGCTCGGCTGCGCACTGGCCCTGCAGGGCGAGCCGGGCGTGCATGCGCTGGCGGCCGACACCGACGGCATCGACGGCGTCGGCCCGCATGCCGGCGCGCTGCTGACGCCCACCAGCCTGGCCCGCGCGCGGGCGCTGGGCCTCAACCCGCAGGCGCTGCTGGACGCGCACGACAGCGCGGCGTTCTTCGCGCCGCTGGGCGACCTGCTCACCCCGGGGCCCAGCTTCACCAACGTCAACGATTTCCGCGCGTTGCTGGTCGTTTAAGGGTGGTGAAGTCCGTGGCGCGGCGCGGTCTGTCGTCCTAGACTGGGTTCATCCAAACGCCCCCCGGAGGCCCGCGATGAGCGCAGCTGCGGAACGCTTCTTCCTCAAGCACAACGCCTTGCCGATCATGCCGGAGGTGGCCACGCGGCTGCTGAAGAGCTTCGACGACGACGCCGTCGGCCTGAGCCACATCGCCGCGCTGATCGAGAAGGACGGCGCGCTGTCGGCCAAGGTGCTGCGCCTGGCCAACACGGCCCACTACAGCCCCTCGCACCAGATCGCCAGCGTCATCGATGCCGCCCATGCACTGGGCCTGGAGACCCTGCGCAACCTCGCCATGGCAGCCTGCCTGAGCGGCGCCTTCCCGCAGGTCCCGGGGCTGGACCGCGCGACCTTCTGGCGCCACAGCGTGGCCACGGCCAACTACGCGCGCATCCTGGCCCGCATGCTGGGCGCCGATGCCACCACCGCCGATACCACCTACCTCGCTGGCCTGATGCTGCGCACCGGCCAGCTGCTGATGGCCGCCGACGCGCCGCAGCTGGTGGCCGACGTCGAGACCCATGCGGCCGAGCCCGGCAGCCGCTTCTCGCTGGAGGAGCACCGCTTCGGCTGCACGCATGCCGACGTGACGGCCTCGCTGGCGGCGCACTGGCATTTCCCGGACGCGATGGTGGAGGCCTTCAAGGACGCCAACGCGCCGCTGGAGATCCGCCCCTTCTCGCTGATCGCCGCCGTGCTGCACGTCGCCGAGGTGCTGGCCGACGCGGCCGAGCACCACGACGAACCGGTGCAGGCACTCAAGGTGGCCGTGCCCGAGCTCATCGTCCACCTGCACCTGGACCTCGACCTGCTGGCTGCCAAGATCGCCGCGACGGGCGACCCGGCGGCCGAGGTCGAGCAGATGCTGCATTGAGCGCGCAGTCTCCTACAGGCAGCCCGCCTCCGGCGCGGCGCTCGGCGCGCCATAGTTGAACTGCGCCCAGCGCGGCGGCTCGGCGGCGGGTTGCAGCACGAAGGCGTGATGGAAGCTTGTCTCGCACAGCGCCGCCAGCTTCGGCCCGCCCAGTGCCGCAAGCACGGCGGTCACCGTGTTGCTGTGGCCCACGACGAGCACGGCACCTGTCTGCGCCCGCACCGCGTCTGCCACCGCCTGCACATGCGCGGCCGTGCCGCCGCGCTTGGCTTCGACCGGTTGCACCTGCAAGCCCAGCGCCTGGGCCAATGGCGCGGCGGTGTCGCGTGTGCGCCGCAGCTGCGTGGTCAGGATGGCGTTCACGCGCAGGCCAACCAGCGCCTGCGCCAGGGCTTGCGCGCGCTGCTCGCCGGCCGGTGTCAGGGCAGGGTCGCCCGCGGGCTCGCTCGCGCGTTCGGCATGGCGCACGAGGATGACCAGCTCGGGCATGGCCGCAACCGGCAGGGCGAGAGCGCCTGTCAGCAGACAGGCCAGGAGCGGGACGGACAAGGGCTGCATCGGCGTTCCAGAAGAGGGCTTGGGGCATTCTCGCCATGGACTGCCAGTTACCATGCCGGCCCCATGCAGCACGCCATCGCACCGCCCCATGCCCTCGCCGTTTGAACTCCAGGTCGGCTGGCGCTATGTGCGCGCCGGCCGCGGCGGGCGGCGCAACCGCTTCATCAGCTTCATCTCCGGCGTGTCCATCTTCGGCATCGCGCTGGGCGTGGCGGCGCTGATCATCGTGCTGTCGGTGATGAACGGCTTCCAGCGCGAGGTGCGCGACCGCATGCTCAACGTCATCGCCCATGTCGAGCTGCTGGACTATTCGGGGCAGGCGCTGCCCGACTGGCAGGCCACGGCGGCCAAGGCACGCCAGAACCCCGAGGTCATCGGTGCAGCGCCCTTCATCGCGAGCCAGGGCCTGATCGCCCGTGGCGAGGACATGCGCGGCGCCATCATCCGCGGCATCTCGCCCGCCGAGGAGGCCAGCGTCACCGGCCTGGGCGCGGCGCTCAAGGACGGCGTCTTCGCGAAGCTGCAGCCGGGCGCCTGGAACATCGTGCTCGGCGCCGAGCTGGCCCGGCAGCTGGGCGTCGGTGTGGGAGACAAGATCACCGTCGTCGCGCCCGGTGGCCAGGTCACGCCGGCCGGCGTGGTGCCACGGCTGCGTGCCTTCAATGTGGCCGGCACCTTCAGCGCCGGCCACTACGAATACGACTCGGGCCTGACGCTCATCCATGTGGACGACGCGGCCAAGCTGTTCCGCACGGAGGGCCCGACCGGCGTGCAGCTCAAGCTGCGCGACGTGCACGACGCCCGCCGCGTCGCCGCGGAGTTGAAGCAGGCGATGGGGCCGGACATCCTCGTGCGCGACTGGACGCGCGCCAACGCGAACTGGTTCGACGCGGTGCAGATCGAGAAGCGCCTGATGAGCATCATCCTGACGCTGATCGTCGCCGTCGCTGCCTTCAACCTGGTATCCACGCTGGTCATGACCGTCACCGACAAGCAGAGCGACATCGCCATCCTGCGCACGCTGGGCGCCAGCCCGCGCTCCATCATGGGCATCTTCATCGTGCAGGGCGCGGTGGCCGGCGTCATCGGCACGCTGTCGGGCGTGGGCCTGGGCCTGCTGGTGGCCTGCAACATCGACGTCATCGTGCCGACCATCGAGCGGCTGCTCAACGTCAGCTTCCTGCCGGGCAGCATCTACGTCATCAGCCAGATGCCCAGCGACCCCCAGAGCGCCGACATCGTGCCGATCGCGCTGGTGTCGCTGGTCCTGTCCTTCCTCGCCACGCTCTACCCGAGCTGGCGCGCCAGCCGCGTGCAGCCGGCGGAGGCGCTGCGTTATGAGTGATCCCCACATCCTTCAGGCGACCGGCCTGACCCGCCGCTTCGAGGAAGGCGGCCTCGACGTGACCGTGCTGCGAGGCGTCGACCTGGCCGTGCAGCGCGGCGAGACGCTGGCCATCGTCGGCGCCTCCGGCTCGGGCAAGTCCACGCTGCTGCATCTGCTCGGCGGGCTGGACGTGCCGACCGCCGGCAACGTCACGCTGATGGGCAAGCCCCTCGCGGGCATGGACGAGGCCGAGCGCGGCCGCTGGCGCAACCAGCACCTGGGTTTCGTCTACCAGTTCCACCACCTGCTGCCCGAGTTCTCGGCGCTGGACAACGTCGCCATGCCGCTGCGCATCCGCCGCCAGACGCCGGCCGAGGCGCGCGAGCAGGCGGCGCAGATGCTGGCCCGCGTCGGCCTCAAGGAGCGCGTGCTGCACCGGCCGGCCGAGCTGTCCGGCGGCGAGCGCCAGCGCGTGGCCATCGCCCGCGCCCTCGTCACCCGGCCGGCCTGCGTGCTGGCTGACGAGCCCACCGGCAACCTCGATCGCGACACGGCGACCGGCGTCTTCGAGCTGATGCTGGAGCGCGCCCGCGAACTCGGCACCGCCTTCATCCTCGTCACCCACGACCGCGACCTCGCGGCGCGCTGCGACCGCCAGCTGCGCCTGGTCGCGGGGCAATTCCAGGCGACTCCCGCATGACTCCGCGTTTTGTTCTGAAGCTCTCCTGCCCCGACCGCGCGGGCATCGTGCATGCCGTCACCGGCGTGCTGCTGCAGCAGGGCGGCAACATCATCACGTCGCACCAGCATGGCGACGCCGACCATGCGCGCTTCTTCATGCGCATCGAGTTCGAGGCCCAAGCGGAAGAGGGCGCGCTGCAGGCCGCCTTCGCGCCGCTGGCCGCGCAGTTCGAGATGGACTGGGAGCTGGTGGCGCGTGCCCGCAAGACGCGCGTGCTGCTGCTGGTCTCCAAGCTGGGCCATTGCCTGAACGACCTGCTGTTCCGCGTGCAGACCGGGCACCTGCCCATCGAGATTCCGGCCATCGTGTCCAACCACCGCGACTTCTACCAGCTCGCGGCGTCGCACAACATTCCCTTCCACCACTTCCCGCTGCTGGGCGGCACCGACGCGCAGAAGGCCGCGCAGGAAGACAAGATCCGCGAGGTCGTGGCCGACAACCAGATCGACCTCGTCGTGCTGGCGCGCTACATGCAGATCCTGTCGCCCGAGCTGTGCCGCGACCTGAGCGGTCGCGCGATCAACATCCACCACAGCTTCCTGCCCAGCTTCAAGGGCGCCAAGCCCTACCACCAGGCCTACGAGCGTGGCGTGAAGCTGATCGGCGCGACGGCCCACTACGTGACCAGCGACCTCGACGAGGGGCCCATCATCGAGCAGGAGGTCGCCCGCATCGACCACAGCATGCCGCCCGAGCAACTGGTCGGCATCGGCCGCGACATGGAGTGCGTGGCGCTGGCACGGGCCATCCAGTGGCATGCCGAGCACAGGGTGTTACTCAACGGCAACCGCACGGTGGTGTTCCGCTGAGATACAAGGGAAGGCATGTGGATCGACACCCACTGCCATCTCGACGCGGCCGAGTTCGACGCCGACCGTGACGCCGTCGTCGCGCGCGCCAAGGCGGCGGGCGTCAGGCAGATCGTCATTCCCGCCGTCGATGCGCACAACCTGGAGCGCGTGCGCGAGCTGGCGCATGAACACGACCTGACCTATGCGCTCGGCATCCATCCGCTGTGCGTGATGGGCGCGAAGCCGGACGACCTGGATCGCGTCGCCGAGGCGCTGGAGCGTCACAAGGACGACGAGCGGCTGGTCGCCGTCGGAGAGATCGGGCTGGACTATTTCGTCGAGGGCATCGACGAGGATACGCAACTGCGCTTCTACGTCGAGCAGCTCAAGCTCGCCAAGCATGCGGGCCTGCCGGTGCTGCTGCATGTGCGCCGCAGCGCCGACAAGCTGCTGGCCGGCCTGCGCCGTGTCGGCTTTTCGCACGGCGGCATCGCGCATGCGTTCAACGGCAGCGAGCAGCAGGCGCAGGCCTTCATCGACCTCGGCTTCAAGCTGGGTTTCGGCGGCACGCTGACCTTCGAGCGCTCGCTGCAGATCCGCCGCGTCGCGGCCAGCGTGCCCGACGATGTGCCGGTCATGGAGACCGATGCGCCCGACATCCCGCCGCAGTGGCTCTACAAGACGGCGGAGCAGCGCGAAGCCGAGCCGGGCCAGGCGCGCAACGAGCCGGCCGAGTTGCCGCGCATCGCCGAAAGCCTGGCCGCGCTGCGCGGCTGGACCGTGGAGCAGGCGGCCGAGATCACCAGCGCGAATGCGCGCGCCGCGCTGCCGCGGCTGCCGCGCTGATCAGCCGGTGCCGAAGTTCAGCGACAGCTCGACCCGGTCGCCCACGCACAGCGCTCCTGCGCCGTTGCCGCGTGCATAGATGCCGAACTGCACCGGCTCGCCCGGTGCCCGCTCGGCGCTGAGCCGGGTCAAGGCGTCCAGCGCGAACGGCTGGGGTTCGCCGGTGGCCGGGTCCACCGTGGGCATCACGCAGCGCACGCAGGCCGAAGTGCGGCCCAGCGCCAGCGCGCCGATGCGCGCTTCGATCATGATGTCTTCGATGAAGGGCGGCAGCTCGCCGCCGTTTTCCGCACTCAGCAGGACATTGGGCCGCGCGCGTTGGGCCAGCCCGTTCAGCGGCTCGGCGAGCGCCTCCTGCCAGGACTGCAGAGAACCCTCGCTGACGATGTGCAGGGCGTTCAGGATCGGCCGACGTTGCGCTTCGATGCTCAACCGCACCAGCCGCAGCCGTTCGCCCGTGGTGGCTTTCAGCAGCGCGGCGGCGTCCTCGCCAGCGTCCCAGACCTGCAGCACATCGAAGGCCTGCCGTTCGCCGTTCCAGCCGCGCACCTCCAACGCGTCACCGCCGTCACCCGGTACGGTCAGCGACCGCCCCTGGGCCAGAAGCTCCAGATCCGGGCCGACCGACCGCGCATGGACCAGGGCGAGCCGCGGGTGAGCGCCCATCCAGGTCAGCTCGCCGCCGGCATCGACGATGCCCCAGCCGCGGTCCCCGACGGGCCAGCCGTCGGCGTCGAGCTGCAGCGTGTCGACCGACTCGCCGGCGCAGGACTTGACCGGATAGCGCCAGAGGCCGGCAATGCGGGCGGTGAGATCGGTCATGGTGGTGCCTTGTCAGCGGTTGCGCGGGGCGATCGGCGTCTCGGGCACGGGATAGCCGGCGGCGCCGAAGGTTGCGACGATGGCCTTGTGCGTGTCGAAGTAGACCTGCCAGTAATGGTCGGTGTGGCAGTAGGGCCTCACGCAGAGCAGCGGGCCCTCGGGTGTGAACTCCAGGATCTCGATGTCCGGCGGCGGCTTGTCCAGCACGTTGGGAATCGCGGCGATGGCCGGGCGCAGCTTGGCGATGGCTTCCTGGGCGTCGACGCTGTTGGCGACCTTGGCTTTGCAGTCCACGCGCCGGTGCGGCAGCATGGAGTAGTTCTGGATGGCGCCGCTGAAGACGGTGTTGTTGCCGATCAGCGTGTGCACGTTGTCCGGCGTGTGGATGGTCGTGCCGAACAGGCCGATCTCGGTCACGGTGCCGGTCACGCCGCCGGCCTGCACGAAGTCGCCGACCTTGAAGGGCCGCAGCACCTGCATGAAGACGCCGGCCGCGAAATGCGTCAGCAGCCCACCCCATGCGGTGCCGATGGCCAGGCCCGCGCCGGCCAGCAGGGCGGCAAACGAGGTCGTCTTGACGCCGAAGATGTCCAGGATCGCCAGGATGAGGACGAGGTTCAACAGCACGCCCAGGATGGAGCGCAGGTAGGTCGCCAGCGTCGAGTCGATGCGGTGGCCGCGCTGCAGCGCGGCGGAGAAGACGCGCAGCGCGACCGAGATAAGCCACCGGCCGATGACCCAGGCGGCAATGGCCGCGAGAATCTTCAGGCCGAAGTCCACGCCCTGGGTGCTGAGAAACAGCCAGATGGCTTCAGTGTTCATGCGTCGTCCTCCCAGTCAAAAGTCCTGCATCGTCGCAGCTGCCGCCCGTGCCCGCCAAGCCCCCAAACCCTGAGACTGAGCGGCTCATCGGTCTCGCGCCGGTCTTCGACACGCGTGCCCGGCTGCTCGTGCTCGGCAGCTTCCCCGGCGCGGCCTCATTGCAGGCGGCGCAGTACTACGCCCATCCGCGCAACGCCTTCTGGCCGGTGATGGGCGCGCTGCTGGACGAGTGCGACATGCGAGCGCGGCCGTATGAGGAGCGTCTGCAGACGCTGCGCCGCCACCGCATCGCGCTGTGGGACGCGGTGGCCGCATGCCAGCGCGAAGGCAGCCTGGACACGGCCATCGAAGCCGCCGAACCCAGCGACCTGGGCGAGCTGGTCGCACGCCTGCCGACCCTGCGGGCGATCGCCTGCAATGGCGCGCTGGCGCACAAGCAGACGCTGCTGGCGCTGCCGGGCACCGAGTTGCCGGTGCTGCGCCTGCCGTCGACCAGCCCTGCGCATGCGGGCCTGGGCCTGGCCGACAAGATCGATGCGTGGCGCAAGGCGCTGGCGCCCTACCTCTAGGATGCCGGCCATGACATCCAAGCGGCAAACCTGGGGCCCGGCGACGCTGAGCGAATTCGACGGCGTGCGCTTCCTGCACCTGGACTCGATCTGGGTCCAGGGCGCGATGCGCATCCGCAAGCCCGACCAGCTCGAACTCGAATACATCCAGCGCATGTGCGCCTGGATGCTGTGGCGCGACCCGGCCACTCTGGGCGAGGGCCATGCGGTGCAACTGGGCCTGGGTGCCGCGGCGCTGACGCGCTTCTGCCATGGCCAGCTGAAGATGCGCACGACGGCCGTGGAGATCAACCCCGAGGTGATCGCCGCCTGCCGGCAGTGGTTCCGCCTGCCGGGCAATGACGCGCGGCTGAACGTCTTGAACGAAGACGCGGCCCGCTGGGTGGTGGACGATGCCAACTTGCAGACCGTCGACGTGCTGAACGTCGACCTGTATGACCACGACGCGGCGTCGCCCGTGCTGGACGACGAGGCCTTCTACGCCGCCTGCCGCGGCGCGCTGGCCGATGGCGGGCTGATGACGGTGAACCTGTTCGGCCGCAGCGCCAGCTTCGCGCGCAGCGCGCTGCGCATCGCCAAGGCCTTCGGGTCGGACCAGGTCTGGAGCCTGGCGCCCACCAAGGAGGGCAACACCATCGTCGTCGCGGCACGCGGCGTGCAGGTGCCGCACCGCGATGTGCTGGAGCAGCGCGCGGCTAATATCGAATCGCGCTTCAAGCTGCCGGCCCGCAAATGGCTCAGGCTTGTCAGGCCGCTGCCGATGAGCATCCTCCACGCACTCTGAGTCCCGCCGATGTCGACCAAGCTCAAGCCTCAGGCCCCCGCCTTCAAGTCCGACGGCCGACTGGAATGGCGCACGCTGTTGAAGTGGTTGCTCGAGGACGGACTCATCGACGAGACGCAGGTCCAGCGCACCGAGCAACGCCTGGGTGCCGGTGACAGCTCGCTGCACCCGCTGGTGCGCCTGGGCCACGCCAATCTGGTGCGCCTGACAACCGGCAAACCGATGGATGTGGACGCGTTGACGGAATGGCTGGCCGTGCGCGCCAGGCTGCCTTATCTGCGCATCGACCCGCTCAAGGTCGACGTCGGCCGCGTCGGCGACGTGATGTCCATCGGCTATGCGGAGGCCAAGCGCTGCCTGCCGGTGCAGTTCGGTGTCAACGACGTGACGATCGCGACGTCCGAGCCCTTTGACACCGGCTGGGTCGCGCAGATCGAGTCGCATGTGCGCAAGCCCATCAAGCTGGTCATCGCCAACCCGCTGGACATCGCCCGCTACACGACCGAGTTCTTCACGCTGGCGCGTTCGGTGCGGCAGGCCGCCAAGGCCGGCGAGCAGAGCCAGGTCGCCAGCTTCGAGCAACTCGTCGAACTGGGCCGCAGCACCAAGCAGCTGGACGCCAACGACCAGGGCGTCGTGCAGGTGGTCGACTGGCTGTGGCAGTACGCGTTCGACCAGCGCGCGTCGGACATCCACCTCGAGCCGCGCCGCGAAATGGGCGTCATCCGCTTTCGCATCGACGGCGTGCTGCACACGGTCTACCAGCTGCCGCCCACCGTGATGGCGGCGATGACGTCGCGCATCAAGCTGCTGGGCCGCATGGACGTCGTCGAGAAGCGCCGCCCGCTGGACGGCCGCATCAAGACGCGCAACCCGGCCGGCGACGAGGTGGAAATGCGGCTGTCGACGCTGCCGACTGCCTTCGGCGAGAAGATGGTCATGCGCATCTTCGACCCGGAAACGGCGGTCAAGGATTTGTCGTCGCTGGGCTTCGGCCAGCATGACTCGGACCGCTGGGAGGCGCTGGTCAAGCAGCCGCACGGCATCATCCTGGTGACCGGCCCGACCGGCAGCGGCAAGACCACGACGCTGTATTCGACGCTCAAGCGGCTGGCGACCGACGAGGTCAACGTCACGACCATCGAAGACCCGATCGAGATGATCGAGCCGGCCTTCAACCAGACCCAGGTGCAGAACGTGCTCGACTTCGGTTTCGCCGAAGGCCTGCGCGCGCTGATGCGCCAGGACCCGGACATCATCATGGTCGGCGAGATCCGCGACCTGGAGACGGCCGAGATGGCCATCCAGGCTGCGCTGACCGGCCACCTGGTGTTCAGCACCTTGCACACCAACGATTCGGTCTCGGCCATCACGCGCCTGACCGACCTGGGCGTGCCGAGTTATCTAATCAGCGCGACCATCATCGGCGTGCTGGCCCAGCGCCTCGTGCGCACGCTCTGCCCGCACTGCAAGCAGCCCGATCCCCTCGTCACGCGCGAGAGTCTCAACGACCTGGTGCGCCACTGGCGGCTGGGTGGCGGCGTGCGGCCGTACAAGCCGGTGGGCTGCCTCGAGTGCCGCAACACCGGCTTCCGTGGCCGGGCCGGCCTTTACGAGCTGCTGACGGTGACCGAAGGCGTCAAGTCGGCGATGCATCCGTCGCCCGACCTGCCAGCCCTGCGCCGCCAGGCCGTGCAGGAGGGCCTGCGCCCGCTGCGCCTCGCGGGTGCGATGAAGGTGGCCGAAGGGGTGACGACGGTCGAGGAAGTGCTGCGCAGCACACCGGCCTGGGATGACGACGGCCGGCGGGCGCCGGGTGCTTACGTGTAATCCACAGGCCGGCGGCCGCCCCCCGCTGAGAGAATCGCCCGCACGAAATCGCGCGCATTCCCGCGGCGCGCTGGAGACATGACGCAATGAAAATCAAGAGCCAGCGGGACTTCTGGTCCGGCCTGCTGTTCCTGGTGGTGGGCGTGGCCTTCGCCTGGGGCGCAACCAATTACTCCTTCGGTACTTCGGCCCGACCCGGCCCGGGGTACTTCCCCTTCGGTCTGGGCATCCTGCTGGCGCTGATGGGCAGCCTCGTGCTGTTCAAGGCGCTGACGCTGGAGTCAGAAGGCGGCGACCCGATCGGCGACGTCGCCTGGCGGCCGCTGATCATCATCATTGCGGCGATCGTCGTGTTCGGGCTGGCGCTGCCCCGCCTGGGCATGGCGTGCACGCTGCCGTTGACCATCCTGCTGTCGTCGTTGGCCGGCCGTGAGTTTCACTGGCTGGACTGGCTGATCAGCAGCGTCGTGCTGACCGTGGGCAGCTGGGCGCTTTTCATCCTGGGCCTGAAGCTGACCATTCCGCTCTGGCCCATCTACTTCAACGGCTGAGGGGCGGCACATGGATCTGTTGAACAACCTCAGTCTCGGGTTCCAGACGGCGCTGACGCTGCAGAACCTGATGTACGCCTTCTTTGGCACCGTGCTCGGCACGCTGATCGGCGTGCTGCCGGGCCTGGGCCCCGTCGCCACCATCGCGATGCTGTTGCCGTCGATCTATGCGCTGGACGCGACGCCCGCCCTGATCATGCTGGCCGGCATCTACTACGGCGCGCAATATGGCGGCTCGACGACGGCCATCCTCATCAACGTGCCGGGCGAATCCAGCTCGGTCGTCACCGCCATCGACGGCTACCAGATGGCGCGCCGCGGCCGCGCCGGCGCGGCGCTGGCCGCTGCCGGGCTGGGCAGCTTCTTCGCCGGTTGCGTCGGCACCATCATCATCGCGGCGTTCGCGCCGCCGCTGACGGAACTCGCCTTCAAGTTCGGCTCGGCGGAATACTTTTCGCTGATGGTGCTGGGCCTCGTCGGTGCCGTCGTGCTGGCATCCGGCTCGTTGATCAAGGCGATCTCGATGATCGTGCTGGGCCTGCTGCTGGGCCAGATCAACACCGATGTGATCACCGGCACGGCGCGCTTTTCCTTCGACATCCCGGAATTGACCGACGGCATCGGCTTCGTCGTCATCGCGATGGGCGTGTTCGGCTTCGGCGAGATCATTGCCAACCTGGGCCAACCGGAGGAGCACCGCGAGGTCTTCACCAAGGAGGTCAAGGGCCTGTGGCCGACGCGGGAGGACTTCCACGACGCCTGGCCCGCGGTGCTGCGCGGCACGGCGCTGGGATCCATACTCGGCGTGCTGCCGGGCGGCGGGGCATTGCTGGCCTCGTTCGCCTCGTACACGCTGGAGAAGAAGGTCGCCCGCAACCCGCGCGTGCCTTTCGGCAAGGGCGCCATCCAGGGCGTCGCCGGCCCGGAGAGCGCCAACAACGCCGGCGCCCAGACCAGCTTCATCCCGATGCTCACCCTCGGCATCCCACCCAACGCAGTGATGGCGCTGATGGTGGGCGCGATGACGATCAAGGGCATCCAGCCGGGCCCGCAGGTCATGACGAGCAACCCCGAGCTGTTCTGGGGGCTGATCGCGTCGATGTGGCTCGGCAACCTGATGCTCATCGTGCTGAACCTGCCGCTGATCGGCATCTGGATCAAGCTGCTGACGGTGCCCTACCGCTTCCTCTTCCCGGCCATCGTCGTCTTCTGCTGTATCGGCACCTACTCGCTGAACAACAACAACTTCGATGTGTTCATGACGGCGGGGTTCGCCCTGCTGGGGTACGTCTTCTACAAGCTCAGCTGCGAGCCGGCACCGTTGCTGCTCGGATTCATTCTCGGGCCGATGATGGAAGAGAACCTGCGTCGTGCGCTCTTGCTCGCCCGCGGAGACTGGAGTACGTTCATGACCCGCCCCTTATCCGCGGGCCTATTGATCGCCGCAGCGCTGATGATCGTTGTCGTCATGCTGCCGTCCATCAAGAGCAAGCGGGAAGAGGCGTTTCAAGAAGAGGCTTGAGGCTTTGATGAGTGGTGGCCGGCGCGGTTCTCGCCGCCTGGCTTGGCGCGCGACCAACCGTGCGGGGATGCTTGTTCAGTGCAGGCCCCTCTCTAGCGTCCAGTTGCAAACGACGGAGCGATGGAGCAGGGTCCGTAGCGGTCAGATGCGGTGAGAGCCTCGCCCATACTGGGATATGGGCGCCCGTTGGTGCGACGGCGATGCTGTCGTTACTGACACCGCCGGTGGGACTGGCCGACGCCGCCGCGTCAGGCGTGGCTCGTGCCAGCCCCGACGCAGTCGTCCCAATATAAGAGGGGGCAGAAGACGCGAGCGCTTCGGCAGGAGCATGGGCGGCCTGTCGAGTTTGCAGGGCATCGCAAAAACGGTCCACACCTCTTGCGCCGGCTGAAAAACCTGTGCTAAAGTCGTGGGCTTCGCTGATCACAGCGCTGCAGCCGGAAATGGCGGCGGAGCGGGACGAGCGAAGGCGGGCCGAGAGGCTTGGCAGGCGGGCTTGAGAGAGTCGGCGAGTGCTGAGAAGTTCAAAGAATTTTTCAAAAAGCGCTTGACGACGCTGCGAAAGCAGATCAAAATCTCGCCTCTTTGCTGCTGACGACTGAATGCGAAAGCAAACAGTATGAGGCGACAAAGAAAGAAGCAAAGTTGCTGAGTATCGAGAAAAGAAATTTTCAAAAATACT
>NZ_LMFP01000009.1 GCF_001426885.1 Pelomonas sp. Root1444
ATGACGGTACCTGAAGAATAAGCACCGGCTAACTACGTGCCAGCAGCCGCGGTAATACGTAGGGTGCAAGCGTTAATCGGAATTACTGGGCGTAAAGCGTGCGCAGGCGGTTATGCAAGACAGATGTGAAATCCCCGGGCTCAACCTGGGAACTGCATTTGTGACTGCATAGCTAGAGTACGGTAGAGGGGGATGGAATTCCGCGTGTAGCAGTGAAATGCGTAGATATGCGGAGGAACACCGATGGCGAAGGCAATCCCCTGGACCTGTACTGACGCTCATGCACGAAAGCGTGGGGAGCAAACAGGATTAGATACCCTGGTAGTCCACGCCCTAAACGATGTCAACTGGTTGTTGGGAGGGTTTCTTCTCAGTAACGTAGCTAACGCGTGAAGTTGACCGCCTGGGGAGTACGGCCGCAAGGTTGAAACTCAAAGGAATTGACGGGGACCCGCACAAGCGGTGGATGATGTGGTTTAATTCGATGCAACGCGAAAAACCTTACCTACCCTTGACATGTCTGGAATCCTGAAGAGATTTGGGAGTGCTCGAAAGAGAGCCAGAACACAGGTGCTGCATGGCCGTCGTCAGCTCGTGTCGTGAGATGTTGGGTTAAGTCCCGCAACGAGCGCAACCCTTGTCATTAGTTGCTACGTAAGGGCACTCTAATGAGACTGCCGGTGACAAACCGGAGGAAGGTGGGGATGACGTCAGGTCATCATGGCCCTTATGGGTAGGGCTACACACGTCATACAATGGCCGGGACAGAGGGCTGCCAACCCGCGAGGGGGAGCTAATCCCAGAAACCCGGTCGTAGTCCGGATCGTAGTCTGCAACTCGACTGCGTGAAGTCGGAATCGCTAGTAATCGCGGATCAGCTTGCCGCGGTGAATACGTTCCCGGGTCTTGTACACACCGCCCGTCACACCATGGGAGCGGGTTCTGCCAGAAGTAGTTAGCCTAACCGCAAGGAGGGCGATTACCACGGCAGGGTTCGTGACTGGGGTGAAGTCGTAACAAGGTAGCCGTATCGGAAGGTGCGGCTGGATCACCTCCTTTCTAGATTGATCAAGCCTCGATGGTTCTCCGGAGCTGTCAGAGCGAGATCGCTATAGAGCGAAAGCTCAAGCACTTTGCTTTAAGCGCCCACACTTATCGGCTGTCATACAACAGTGAGTGAAATCGCGTGAGCCTGTGGAGCTGGCCTCGACAGCTGGCGATGATACAGAGCGACGCAACGAGTTTCGCGTGGGTCTGTAGCTCAGTCGGTTAGAGCACCGTCTTGATAAGGCGGGGGTCGCTGGTTCGAATCCAGCCAGACCCACCACGAGATATCGGGGGATTAGCTCAGCTGGGAGAGCACCTGCTTTGCAAGCAGGGGGTCGTCGGTTCGATCCCGTCATCCTCCACCAGTTTCACTCACCAAGTTGGTAAACCTTAGCGAATAGCGATGTTCGTTGAGGTTTACCAGCTTCAGGTCTGCAAAGATCGGCTGTTGTTCTTTAACAATTTGTAGAGTCGAATCAGCGTTGTCGACGGAAAGCATCTCCTGATGCACCGTGCCGTCGGCAACATTTTGATTGCGTCAAACATAGACTTCAACTAAGCAAGAAATTGATTAGGTATGAAGAACGGCGTAACGCGTGAATACTCAAAAACAGTTTGGATCTGAGGATCTGAATTGAGTCCTTGACGACAGTGCAGTCAGCGCTGTCAAAGTTATAGGGTCAAGTGACTAAGTGCATGTGGTGGATGCCTTGGCGATTACAGGCGATGAAGGACGTGATAGCCTGCGATAAGCTTCGGGGAGCTGGCAAATTAGCTTTGATCCGGAGATTTCCGAATGGGGAAACCCACTGCGCAAGCAGTAACTCTGACTGAATACATAGGTCATTGTGGCGAACCGGGTGAACTGAAACATCTCAGTAGCTCGAGGAAAAGACATCAACCGAGATTCCGAAAGTAGTGGCGAGCGAAATCGGAGTAGCCCTCGCGTTTTAGCAGTTTGTATATCAGAACGGAATGGAAAGTCCGGCCACAGCGGGTGATAGCCCCGTATGAGAAATGCAGATTGTGGAACTAGGCGCGAATAGAGTAGGGCGGGACACGTGAAATCCTGTCTGAATATGGGGGGACCATCCTCCAAGGCTAAATACTCGTAATCGACCGATAGTGAACAAGTACCGTGAGGGAAAGGCGAAAAGAACCCCGGGAGGGGAGTGAAATAGATCCTGAAACCGCATGCATACAAAAAGTAGGAGCCCGCAAGGGTGACTGCGTACCTTTTGTATAATGGGTCAGCGACTTACATTCAGTGGCGAGGTTAACCGAATAGGGAAGCCGTAGAGAAATCGAGTCCGAATAGGGCGAATAGTCGCTGGGTGTAGACCCGAAACCAAGTGATCTATCCATGGCCAGGATGAAGGTACCGTAACAGGTGCTGGAGGTCCGAACCGACTAGTGTTGCAAAACTAGCGGATGAGCTGTGGATAGGGGTGAAAGGCTAAACAAACTTGGAAATAGCTGGTTCTCTCCGAAAACTATTTAGGTAGTGCCTCAAGTATTACCTGCGGGGGTAGAGCACTGTTTAGGCTAGGGGGTCATGGCGACTTACCAAACCTTGGCAAACTCCGAATACCGCAGAGTACAGCTTGGGAGACAGAGCACCGGGTGCTAACGTCCGGACTCAAGAGGGAAACAACCCAGACCGCCAGCTAAGGTCCCTAAAATTGGCTAAGTGGGAAACGAAGTGGGAAGGCTAAAACAGTCAGGATGTTGGCTTAGAAGCAGCCATCATTTAAAGAAAGCGTAATAGCTCACTGATCGAGTCGTCCTGCGCGGAAGATGTAACGGGGCTAAGCCAGTTACCGAAGCTGCGGATGTGCAATTTATTGCACGTGGTAGGAGAGCGTTCTGTAAGCCTGTGAAGGTGGGTTGTGAAGCCTGCTGGAGGTATCAGAAGTGCGAATGCTGACATGAGTAGCGTTAAAGGGGGTGAAAAGCCCCCTCGCCGAAAGCGCAAGGTTTCCTACGCAACGTTCATCGGCGTAGGGTGAGTCGGCCCCTAAGGCGAGGCAGAGATGCGTAGCTGATGGGAAACAGGTCAATATTCCTGTACCGATTGCAAGTGCGATGTGGGGACGGAGAAGGTTAGCTCGGCCGGGTGTTGGATGTCCCGGTTCAAGCGTGTAGTCGTGCTCTTTAGGAAAATCCGGAGAGCTTAGATGAGGCGTGATAACGAGGAGGCTTGCCTCCGAAGTGAGTGATACCCTGCTTCCAGGAAAAGCCACTAAGCTTCAGCTTGCAACGACCGTACCGCAAACCGACACTGGTGCGCGAGATGAGTATTCTAAGGCGCTTGAGAGAACTCTGGAGAAGGAACTCGGCAAATTGACACCGTAACTTCGGAAGAAGGTGTGCCTTTAGTAGGTGAACCTGTACAAGGGGAGCCCAATGAGGCCGCAGAGAATCGGTGGCTGCAACTGTTTATTAAAAACACAGCACTCTGCAAAGACGAAAGTCGACGTATAGGGTGTGACTCCTGCCCGGTGCTGGAAGATTAAATGATGGGGTGCAAGCTCTTGACTGAAGTCCCAGTAAACGGCGGCCGTAACTATAACGGTCCTAAGGTAGCGAAATTCCTTGTCGGGTAAGTTCCGACCTGCACGAATGGAGTAATGATGGCCACACTGTCTCCTCCAGAGACTCAGCGAAGTTGAAATGTTTGTGATGATGCAATCTCCCCGCGGAAAGACGGAAAGACCCCATGAACCTTTACTGTAGCTTTACATTGGACTTTGAACAGATCTGTGTAGGATAGGTGGGAGGCTTTGAAGTCAGGTCGCTAGATCTGATGGAGCCAACGTTGAAATACCACCCTGGTGTGTTTGAGGTTCTAACCTTGTCCCGTTATCCGGGATGGGGACAGTGTATGGTGGGCAGTTTGACTGGGGCGGTCTCCTCCCAAAGTGTAACGGAGGAGTTCGAAGGTACGCTAGTTACGGTCGGAAATCGTGACGATAGTGCATTGGCATAAGCGTGCTTGACTGCGAGACTGACAAGTCGAGCAGGTACGAAAGTAGGACAAAGTGATCCGGTGGTTCTGTATGGAAGGGCCATCGCTCAACGGATAAAAGGTACTCTGGGGATAACAGGCTGATACCGCCCAAGAGTTCATATCGACGGCGGTGTTTGGCACCTCGATGTCGGCTCATCTCATCCTGGGGCTGTAGCCGGTCCCAAGGGTATGGCTGTTCGCCATTTAAAGAGGTACGTGAGCTGGGTTTAAAACGTCGTGAGACAGTTTGGTCCCTATCTTCCGTGGGCGCTGCAAGATTGAGAGAGCCTGCTCCTAGTACGAGAGGACCGGAGTGGACGCACCTCTGGTGTATCGGTTGTCACGCCAGTGGCATTGCCGAGTAGCTAAGTGCGGAAGAGATAACCGCTGAAAGCATCTAAGCGGGAAACTCGTCTCAAGATGAGTCTTGCCGGGGCCTTGAGCCCCCTGAAGGGTCGTTCGAGACCAGGACGTTGATAGGCTGGGTGTGGAAGCGCAGTAATGCGTTAAGCTAACCAGTACTAATTGCCCGTGAGGCTTGACCCTATAACTTTGAGAGTCTGTGCAACGCACGTCTCAAGGTGAGTGTTCAAGTTATGTCGTTCTTCGAAGCTACGAAGACGCAATCAAATACTGATTCCGCTGCAAGGATTTATACTTGCGGTGTGCAGAGAACATCTGCTGACTCTACGAATTGGGTTTGTTGACCTCGTCAACAGACCAACCAGTCAAGCCTGACGACCATAGCGACTTGGTCCCACTCCTTCCCATCCCGAACAGGACAGTGAAACGAGTCAGCGCCGATGATAGTGCGGATTCCCGTGTGAAAGTAGGTCATCGTCAGGCTAGTTACCCAAGCCCAGCGCCCAATCTCGAAAGAGGTTGGGCGTTTTGCTTTGNTGCGGCGTAATATTGCTTGAACGTAGAGCTGCGGAATTCACCCGACCTCACTGATAGCCCGCGCGTCGCGGACAAAGCGCACCAGCCTGTGTGCGCTCTAGGAGCCGGCGGGCAGCGTCAGCGTGAGCGCTTGGGCCGTCTCAGGCCTGCCAGCAGTTGCCAGCCCCGGCAGGACGTTCATCTGCGGGAACTCCCGCCGAGGCCGCAGCGCCGAGTGGTCGATGGGGCTTGATGCAGAAGTCCGACGCCAGCACATGTGACCTGCTCCCTGTCTGACGTACCAATCTGAACGAGAGCGAATCCGTCCCAGCGGCATGGCATCAAGCACATCCTCATCGAGCCAGGGGCGCCGACGCAGAACGGCTGTATCGAGAGCTTCAACGGCAAGTTCCGCGACGAGTGCCTGAACGAGCATTGGTTCGAGACGCTGGCGCAGCCCCGCGTCGCGATCCAGGCCTAGCAGGACGATGTGCGGCCGCATTCGAGCACTTGGCCGCGTGCCACCGAGGTGCTTCGCACGCCTGCATCGACAGCAAGCTGCCGATGCAGGCTCACCTTCAACCGCCGCACTGGCATACCCTTGACCCCCAGGGGTCCCTCGCAATGAGTGGTACGGCGAAAGGGGGCAGGTCAATGCGCCGCTGATTTGGCATGCGGTCGACTTCAGCCTCCTGGTCAGTCACCTGGTATGCGTCCGCCCAAGTCACCTTGATGCCCGGTAGCCGGACCTGGATGCTTGTGTCCACGA
>NZ_LMFP01000010.1 GCF_001426885.1 Pelomonas sp. Root1444
GGGGACTTTCTCATGGCTCCATTCTCTAGAGTTGGAGCCTCTGCGAAATCCGGGGCGGTTCACAAGAGCTAGCGCGTTTTAGCTTTAGCGAAACACGGCTCGACCGACGCAGGCACTCTGACGGCATCGCCCCAGAGAAGTTCAAGCACTTCGGGCCGCCGTAAACACGCCTGCCTTCACCGGCTGCTTGCGATGAATCGCTGGAACGAGCGCGACCAGCCCCACAGTCAGCATCCATGCCGTTGGGGGTAGCGGAACAGCGGGGATCGGCACCAATTCGTCACGGCCGAAGACCGTGATTGCGATGTTACTCTGAGCGTATAACGCTCGCGAGGTGCGATCAAATTCAACATTGAAGTAACTGCCGCCGCCAAGCGAGTACGTGTTCTGAAGTATCGTCGTGCCATCCGCATTGCGGACATACTCGTCGATGAGTCGCCCTTCGTCGCGCAAGGCGAACAGGTTGCCGTTCATTGGGTCAATGGCAACGTCATAGACTCGGTAAGAAAGATTCCAGGTGCGCATGAGGGTACCGGTGAGCGAGACTTCATCTACAGCCCCACCAAAGCTCGAGATCAAGAGCGTCCCGTTGGCTGGATCATAGGTCATACCGTCGCCATCAACCCCGTAGTTTGCAGCGTTGAAAGACGAAAGGGCCACGTCGCCTCCGGCGTCAAAATGGACTACGCTCCTCTCGATTTGATCGTAGTGAACACCATCGTACTTGATGGCATAGGCGTAGAAGCTGTTCCCTGCACCAAAAGAAATGCTAGCGAGATTTCCATACGGGCCAGTATCAAACGGTGCACGCGTCGAATGAAGAAGAGCGCCTATAGGTGACAGTATCCATACATTGCTCTGACCGCCGTAACTCAGTGAAGTCAGCACCATATTCCCAGTCATCGGATTCAGCGCAAAGCCAAGCAGGTTGCTCGTATCCTGATCTTGGATAAAGCGAATGTCGAATGTCGTCGATGCGAGGCAAATCGGCGCGTATGCCGCTAGCAAAGCGCAATAAGTTTTGATACATAGCACGGCTTTGGACATGGGTTTTCTCCTGCGGGCGAGAATATAAACATCCGCCGTGGCAACTGCAGAGGTGGCGAGTGGCGGAGCCTCGTCGGCCTGCTTGATAAACCCGATGTCCTGCTCGTTTGTAAATCTGCTCTTGCGCATCGCGCTTTCTCTCGGCTCTGCGCGCGTTGCGCCTTGGTACGGATGGGCGGGTGCAGGTTACGGGAACAATGAACTTGAGCGCGCGTTATTTGTCAGAGGTCAGGCGGCGTGTTGGTGGCCTTGAGGGAAGCCAGGCAGGGCTTAGAAGTCGTGGAGGCATCTGACACAAACCCAAGCCAATGCAGTTTTCGCCATCCCTCATTCTTGAAGCTGAGATTGTCCACCACGGTGGTCGTTCCACCGGCGCGGGTCACCTCAAGCTTCCATTTCCCCGTGCTGTTTAACCCCAGTGAAGTGGTGATCTTGAATTTCGTCAATACTCCGACGGTCATCGGTGCAACGATGGTGCCCCCGATATCTACGCCGTTGGCCGTGATCTGCATCGTAGGCCCGGTGAGATAAGCGGCGGCGTTGTCGCGCCACTCGTTTCGCAGATTGGTGGTCGAATCGATCCTTACCTCGAATTCCACAACGGTCGTGCCGGAAAGGTGCATCAGCTGCGCGTACGCGAATGGTTCGTATCGGTTGGCATAGGTTGCAGCGTCATTGAACACCAGGCATTTGCCTGCTGGCATGTCTGGCCGAGCCTCCACCCTGATGGAGGTGGTGTTATCGCGCGGGATGTAAACCAGATTGCTCGGTCGCGCACCTTCAGCGGCCCCCGCGATATCGGCAACAAACGGAACGATGACTGCGGTCGGAGCATCGTCCACAGGCGGCAGGCCGAGCGACCCAATTCTCGCAGCTTGCTGCGCGCTGTCGGTCGTGCCCGCCCAAGCGGTCGTGGCGCTCGCAATCACGCCGCTAAAAGTGGCATTCGATGAACGTACGTCTGTAGGTTTCGTGCTCGATTGAATAGAAGAACTACTCAATGCGCACCCGGTGCCGCATTTGTCCAAGATCAGTCCCGGTCCGCTGAGTGTAGGCGTCGCTTCATTGGATTTAAACGTTACTCCAGGTGCTTCAGCATATCTATCAAACGGTTGTAGAGTTTTGGGTGCGAGCAAATTGTTGAGTATTGCGAGGTTCGTGCCTGACTCGAAGTTGGTAACGCGAATTTCTGCGGAGTCGCCACCCGACATGATGTTGCTACGCAGGGTGTTATCTTTTCCGTAATGTAAATGGTACGCGCCCGAGTCCGTGCCTAAAATTACATTGTTCTCCATGATGACGCCGGTTGTGCCTTCATCATTATAGATACCCCAAGCGCCGGCGCCGTATCCAATGTAGCCGCGAACCGAGCGAATAACATTATTGGAGATTACCGTGCCCGGAGAGACGCCGAGCGTATAAATCGCCGCCATATCAGATAGCTCGCGTTGGCCAATATTGTAGAGAAGATTTCCTTGAATAATATTTCGCCCGGAACTGGCGGTTTGATATCCCCAGCTCCATCCAACGGAAATTGCCGTATATGACGTATTGTAGACAGTATTGCGCAGGATTTGGTTGTCCCATGTTTGGCCGAGCCAGAGGGCCGCGGCCCCTGGGAATACTTGACCCGTATCAGCCACGACATTGTTGGCAATAATAATGTTGCCGGTGGCGCTGGTGTTCGAAGGAGATTGGTTCGGCAACCCGACTTTGATACCGCCGGCCCCGAGATCACGGAGGTTAGAATTGATAATCTTGGAGTCGCGAACGCTCTCGCGAAGCCAGATGCCCCACCCACCAGTACGGTAGACAGTGCAGCCATCGAATACAACGTCACGAGCCTTATCGATGGTTACTGCGGCGTTGACTGTTAGGGTGCCCTGACCATCCGTAAAGCCTACGTCAGGAGTTAGGTAGCGAGTGTAGCCAAAAGAAATTCCTCTGAAATACAAACTCTGGACGTTTGCGCTCGCTGTTCCGGTGATGACCAGCAGCTTTTCCAGCGTAGGCAATGTAGCCCGGATTGTTGCGCCGGCTTCATCGTTACGGCGGATATACCGGACCATTCCCGCGTCTTGAATCCATTCGCCAGGGGCGTCGAACGCTGCTACCGCGTTCTCGACGTAATAGCGCTGCGAAACGCCAAACTGTAGAAAAGGCCATCTAGCTTTTGGAGCAATTCTCAAGCTGCCCGCTGGCGTGGTTTGAGTCGAAATACGATGGCGCCCGCTTGACCAAGCCTGCATAACTTCGACCACTGCACGCTTCTTGTCTGCAGCGCTCAAGCCCGTAATCCAAGCCAGATCGCTAGCTGCTGGAGCAAACGCTTCGCTACCTTGGCTGCCAGCAACATCCGTGCTGAGCACAACGGGCTTTTGTACGAACCACGCGGAACCCGCGTTCGGCTGGCGGGCGAGGACGGCGCGCCGACCGTTGATAAAGAACTGCCCTCCACCGTTAATGGCGTCGCCATTAACGGGCGTGGCGAAGTCAACGGGAGTTGCCGTCGAGGGTGCGCTCTTGCTTCCCAGGTCGACGGCACCGCTTATCAAAACGGTACCGAGCTGCCGAGCCTCATAGACGACCGGAGCATCTCTTGCACCTCCGTCGGAAGGGCCGAAGTACAAGGTATCAGCGAGCCTGTATTCACCCGGTCCGACAAGGATCCTGACGGGCGCGCGAGGGATCGTGCCGGCCTGCATAGCGACAATCTTTGACCGCACTAGTTGCTGCGCTCGCGCTAGCGTTTTTACGGGGCCACTGTTGCCTGTTGGCGTCTGTGCAGCGCCATTCGCGGCATCGTCGCCAGTCGTTTCCACATAGAACCTCAGTTCGGTCACTGCCGTTTCGGATGCTGTGGCGTTAAGTGAGGCCGTCGTCGAACCGGAAGTTGGGACAGTGCCCAATGTGCCCATTGCTTTGGCGAGCGACGCTGCCATGCTTGCGCCGATCGATACAACAGACGTTCCGTCCGTAATGCCGCTGCCCGCCAACGCTTTTACGTCCGCGGGGGTGGTTGTGATTGGTTGAGTGTTTGTTGCGGCGGGCGAGCCGCCAATCGACGGTATACCAGCAGACGAAGCCTCGGGCGCCGAGGCAGAAGCAGCAGCTGCGCTCGCCTCATTGGCGGGCGCACTTGCGGGCCCCGAGGCGGCTTCCGCAGTCGCAGATGCGGGCGTGGAAGGCGTCTCCGAAGCAAGCGTTCTTTCAGGCGCCTTATCACCGCCGCCACCGCCGCAAGCCACTAGGCAAGCGCTGGTCAGCACCAAGCTTGCCAAGGCAGATGCGCGCGAATGGTGAACGAGAGAGTGCTTCATGTCAGTAACCCTTGGATTGATCGCGGCCTTGACTGCTTGGTCGCGGATGCCTTGAATTTTGGTCACTGCCCGCGGAAACCGCAGTGCGATAACTCTCAGTTAAGTGGTGCTTGGCGTAAGCCATTGCAACAACGGCGCAGGTCGTCTTGCGGTCCTACCGCGATTTGCCAAATTTTGCACGCCGTGTCGGCAAGCGTCCACCGACACCACAAACGTCCGCGGGGATGCATGTCTCGCGCGGTGAGCCAGAATACGTGACCTCTGCTGACCCTCGCAGGGGTCATGACGCCACGCGCCGCCACTGTTTTGAAGCTTAGTCCCATGGGAGATTTGCATTGAGAGTTCTCGTAACCGGCGCGGCCGGCTTCATCGGCATGCACGTCGGCCAGATCCTCCTCGCTCGCGGCGACCAGGTTGTTGGTTTGGACAACCTGAACGACTACTACGACCCGAAGCTCAAGCGTGACCGGCTGGCGCGGCTGACGCCAAATCCAGCGTTCAGTTTCGTGAAGATGGACGTCTCTGACCGCGACGGGATCACCAAGCTCTTTGCGGAGCAGCGCTTCGACCGCGTCGTGCATCTGGCCGCCCAGGCCGGGGTGCGCTACTCCATCGAGAACCCTCACGCCTACATCGACAGCAACATCGTCGGGTTCACCAACATCCTGGAAGGCTGCCGTCACAACGGCGTGCAGCACCTGACTTACGCGTCAAGCTCCAGCGTTTACGGCGGCAACACGTTGATGCCGTTCTCCGAGCATCACAGCGTCGACCACCCGATCAGCTTGTACGCCGCGACGAAGAAGGCCAACGAGCTGATGGCGCACACCTACTCGCACCTGTTCGGCCTGCCGACGACGGGCCTGCGCTTCTTCACCGTCTATGGCCCCTGGGGCCGGCCGGACATGGCGCTCTTCCTGTTCACCAAGGCGATCCTCGAAGGCCGGCCCATCAACGTGTTCAATCACGGCAAGATGATCCGCGACTTCACCTACATCGACGACATCGCCGAAGGCGTCGTCCGCGTGCTGGACCGCACGGCGACGGCCGATGCGGACTACGACCCGAACCAGGCCGACCCGGCGCGTTCGAGTGCCCCGTATCGCGTATTCAACATCGGCAACCACGCGCCCATCCAACTGATGAGCTTCATCGAGGCCATCGAGCAGGCGGTCGGCCGCGAGGCGGTGAAGAACTTCATGCCGATGCAGGACGGCGATGTGCCGGCGACGCACGCCGACGTGGAGGAACTCGCCGCTTGGACAGGCTTCCGCCCCGCCATGCCAGTCCCTGAAGGCATCCAGCGCTTTGTGGCCTGGTATCGGGACTACTACAAGGTGTGACTGCCACGGCCGCTTCCTGCGGGTGCGGTACAAAACGTGTTCAGACCCTGATGAAGGATAAGCAATGAAAGTCACCGCCATAGGCACCGGCTATGTGGGCTTGGTCACGGGTGCTTGCCTGGCCGAGATGGGCAACCATGTGATCTGCCTGGACGTGAATCCCGGGAAGATCCGCATCCTGCAGTCGGGAGAGATCCCCATCCACGAACCCGGGTTGCTGGAGATCGTGCGTCGTAACGTCGCCGCCGGCCGCCTGCAATTCACAACCGATGTCGACCTCGCCGTGCAGCACGGCACGCTGCTTTTCATCGGCGTTGGCACGCCGCCCGACGAGGACGGTTCCGCTGACCTGCAGTACGTCGTCGCAGCGGCCCGCTCGATCGGCCAGCGCATGACGGACTACAAGGTCATCGTCGACAAGAGCACGGTGCCCGTCGGCACGGCCGACAAGGTGCGCGCCGCCGTCAAGGAAGAGCTGGACAAGCGCGGCCTCGGCGACATGGCCTATGCCGTCGTCTCCAACCCGGAGTTCCTGAAGGAGGGCGCCGCGGTCGAGGACTTCATGAAGCCGGATCGCGTCATCGTCGGTTCCGACGATGAGCAGGCCACGCTGCTGATGCGCGCGCTCTATGCGCCCTTCAATCGCACGCAGGACCGCATGCTGGTCATGGACGTCCGCAGTGCGGAGTTCACGAAGTACGCGGCCAACGCGATGCTGGCGACGCGCATCAGCTTCATGAACGAGCTGGCCCTGCTGGCCGAGAAGGTCGGTGCCGACATCGAGCTGGTGCGTCGCGGCATCGGCAGCGACCCGCGCATCGGCTATCAATTCCTCTACGCCGGCGCTGGTTACGGCGGCTCTTGCTTCCCGAAGGACGTCAAGGCGCTGGTGAAGGCCGCCTCGGACGCCGGCATCCCGCTGAAGGTGCTGACCGCCGTTGAGGAGGCCAACGAGCGTCAGAAGCGCGTGCTGGTCGACAAAGTGGTTGCGCGCTTCGGCGACGACCTCAAGGGTCGCCGCTTCGCGATCTGGGGCCTGGCATTCAAGCCCAACACCGACGACATGCGTGAGGCGCCATCGCTCGTCATCATCGACGAGCTGACCCGGCGCGGTGCGACGGTGGCGGCCTATGACCCGGTGTCCATGATCGAGACGGCGCGGGTGCTGGGTGCGCGCGACGACGTGAAGTTGGTGGCACGCGCGGACGACGCGCTGCAGGGTGCCGATGCGCTGCTGATCGTGACGGAGTGGAAGGAGTTCCGCACGCCGGACTTCGATGCGATCAAGGCGAAATTGAAGACGCCGATGGTCCTGGATGGCCGCAACCTCTACGACCCGAAGCTGATGAAGGCGCTGGGGATCGACTACAGCGGCATCGGCCGCGGATAACCGTTCAATGCGTGAGTCTGGCTTGAAGCTTGCTTGACTCGGGATGTCTTTGGCGAAGGTTAGGAAGTACAAGTGGCAAAAGCGATGATTCTGGCGGCCGGCCAGGGGACGCGGGTCCGCCCGCTGACGAAGCACACGCCCAAGCCGATGGTGCCCATCCTGGGCAAGCCGGTGATGGAGTACCTGGTCGAGCATTTGGCGCGTTATGACGTCAAGCAGATCATGGTCAACGTCGCCTTCATGCACTGGAAGATCGAGAACTACTTCGGCGCTGGTCATCGCTGGGGTGTGGAACTTGGCTATTCCTACGAAGGTGTGCGGGAGCAGGGCGAGGTGGTCTGCAAGCCCGTCGGTTCGGCCGGCGGCATGCGCAAGATCCAGGACTTTGGCGGCTTCTTCGATGAAACCTTCATCGTGCTGTGCGGCGATGCGGTGATCGATCTCGACATCGGAGCGGCACTTGCGGAGCACAAGGCGAAGGGCGCCATTGCCAGCGTCGTGACGCTCGACGTGCCGCGTGACCAGACCAAGAACTACGGCATCGTGGTGGCTGAGGCGGACGGCCGGGTGACATCCTTCCAGGAAAAACCCAAGCCCGAAGACGCCAGGAGCACGCTGGCCTCGACGGGCATCTACATCTTCGAACCGGCGGTGCTTGACCTGATCCCGTCCGGCGTCGAGTTTGATATCGGCAGCCAGCTGTTTCCGTTGCTTGTGGAGAAAGGCCTGCCCTTCTTTGCACAGAACCGGCCGTTCAACTGGATCGACATCGGGCGGGTGACGGACTACTGGGCGGTGACGCAGCAGGTGATGGCCGGCGGCGTGGCGCAGATGGACATGCCGGGCCGCGAGGTGCGGCCGCAAGTCTGGGTCGGCCTCAATACTTCGGTGGATTGGGACAAGGTCCAGATCGAAGGGCCGGTCTATATCGGCTCGAATGTGCGCATCGAGCCCGGAGCTCGAGTCGTCGGTCCGACGTGGATCGGGCATGGCTCCCACCTGCGCGCTGGTTCGGTGGTTGAGCGTTCCGTGCTGATCGAGCACACCCGCATTGGCGAAGGCATGACGGTGCGGGAGATGATCATCTCGCCCCAGTACTGTGTCGACCGCAGCGGCCACACGAGCTATGTTGGTGACGAGGTCACCCCGCTCCGGTGGGGCGACGCACGCGCCTAGCCACGAACGCTCAGAAGCTCGTCCAGTCGCCGCCGACGGCTTCGAGTTGGAGCTTGGCGAGGGTGGGAGCGACGGGAGCAGGGGCAGGCTTGAGGCTGGTCTGGCGTGCGGGGCGTGTCGGGCGAGATGCCTGAGCCGGGGCGGGCGCGCGCGCGGCCGCCGGCTGGCTGATGACAGTGCGGGCCGTGGCCTTGCCCTCACCCAGCGAGAACGCAGCCACCGTCTGCACCAGTTGCTGGGCCTGCGTCCTCAAGCTCTCGGCGGCCGAGGCGCTTTCCTCGACCAGCGCGGCGTTCTGCTGCGTCGCATGGTCGAGCTGCGAGACGGCCTGGCCGATCTGTGCGACGCCAGCGCTCTGTTCCAGGCTGGCCGCGCTGATCTCCCCGACGATGTCGCTGACGCGGCGGATCGCGCCGACGACCTGCTGCATCGTCTGGCCCGCGCGGTCGACCAGTTCCCCGCCCTGGCTGACCTGCTCGACGCTCGCGGTGATCAGCGACTTGATCTCCTTGGCGGCCTGCGCGCTGCGCTGGGCGAGGTTGCGCACCTCTCCGGCAACGACTGCGAAGCCACGCCCTTGTTCGCCAGCGCGGGCCGCCTCGACGGCGGCATTCAGCGCCAGGATGTTGGTCTGGAAGGCGATGCCGTCGATGACGCCGATGATGTCGGCGNGCGCTTGGAACTTTCGTCGATGCCCTTCATCGTCGTGACGACGTCCCCGACGACGCTACCGCCACGCTCGGCGATCTGTGAGGCCGACAGCGCGAGTTGGTTCGCCTGCTTGGCGTTGTCCGCGTTGCTGCGCACGGTGCCAGCCAGCTCGTCCATCGTGGCGGCCGTTTCCTCCAATGCGCTGGCCTGTGCTTCGGTCCGCTGGCTGAGGTCGGCATTGCCGGTCGCGATTTCGGCGGAACCGGTGGCGATGGAGTCCGACGCGTCGCGCACCTGTCGAACGATGGATGCGAGGCTGGCCTGCATGGTGCCCAGCGAAGCGAGCACGCTGCCTGTTGCAGCGGCGTTCGCACCTTCGACAGGGCTCAGGTCGCCGCGCGCCACGCGTTGGGCGGTGGCGCCCAGTTCGGCCGGTTCGGCGCCCAGGTCCAGACGCAGCCGGCGCATGATCCCCCACCCGGCCAGCACGGCGGCGATCACGGCCACCGTGCAGGCGGCGAGCAGCAGGTTGCGTTGCAGTGCGTAGTCGTGAGCGGCGGCCTCGATGAGCTGGTTGGCGCGCATCTGCGTGTGCTCGCTGTATGCGCGCGCCGCCTTGATCAGCGCATCGAGCAGCGGGCGGCATTCATTGTTCATCTGGGTCACGGCGGCCTCGGTCTGCTTGCGCACCGCGAGGTCGACGATGGCCACCGCGACAGGGCCGTAGCGCTCCTCGACTTGGGCAATGCCGCCGATCAGCTCGCGGGCCTTCTCGCTCGTGCCTTCGGCCTGGGCCAGGCGGCGCAGCTCCGCCAACTGCTCGCCGACCCGGCGGTGCGCGTCGAGCACCCGCAAGCGCTCGTTTTCGCGGTCGGCGTCGTTCGTCAGCAGTACGAGGTTGCGCGCCGCGATCGCCCGATCATCCACGGCCGCACGCACCTGCATGGCCAGCGTGGCCCGCGCGTTGATGCCGTGCACGTAGTTATCGAACCGCGCGTTGCCGTCCTGCAGGGCCTTGATGGACAAGCCAGCGACCAGCAGCACCAGCAGCGCCAGGCCGCCGAATGCCGTGCCAAGCTTGGCGCGAAGGGTAGTGACTTGAAGCTTCATCGCGGACCTTTAGCGTTGCAGTGCCCTACGCCGACGCTGGCGGGGCACTGGTAAAGGCCCCGGAACCCGGTCAGGGGTTCATCAGCGTCCGAGGCCTATTGATGGCCGCAGTCTAGAAGGTCAAATGCGCGAATTGATAATTTCGGCGGAAGTGATAGATCGCCTGGGCGGCAATTTTGCACTTTCGGCGCTTTTTACTGCAGCTCGCCTGTGCTGCCCTCGCGATGGTCGCGCGGAAAGGTCAATCGAACGTTCTGGCGTCAGCCAGCGGAGGTGCAGTGAGGTCCTTGGCGGACAGCTGCGGCGTGATGCCCTCCAGCGGCCATTCGATGCCGATGCTGGCGTCGTCCCAACGCACGGCGCCCTCACATTCGGGCGCATAACGGCCGCTGGTCTTGTAGAGGAAGTCGGCCGTCTCGCTGACGACGACGAAGCCATGGGCGAAGCCTGGTGGGATCCACAGCTGGCGCTGGTTGTCGGCCGTCAGTTCGAAGCCCACCCAGCGCCCGAAATTCGGGCTGGAACGGCGCATGTCGACAGCGACGTCGAACACGGCACCGGACACGCAGCGGACCAGCTTGCCTTGCGGGTGCGGATCGAGCTGGTAGTGCAGACCGCGCAACACGCCGCGCGACGAGCGGGAATGGTTGTCCTGCACGAAATGCACTTCGCGGCCCAGCGCCGCATTGAAGCGCGCCTCGTTCCAGCTTTCCATGAAGAAGCCGCGAGCGTCGCCGAACACCTTGGGCTCGATCAGCAGGACTTCGGGCAGGGCGGTGGCGGTGACTTGCATCAAAGGCCTCGCTCGCCACCCGTGGGGCCATTGGCGCCTTCGCGAGGGGCAGTAAACGACGTGAACATGGTGACTGTCATGGCTTCAGAAGACCTTCTCGGTCAGCACCTTGAGCAGGTACTGGCCGTAGCCGTTCTTGGCCAGTGGCTTGGCCAGCGCCTCCAGCTGCGCGGCGTCGATCCAGCCGGCCCGATAGGCGATCTCCTCGGGGCAGGCCACCTTGAGGCCCTGGCGCTTTTCCAGCGTCGCGATGAACTGGCCCGCTTCCATCAGGCTGTCATGCGTACCGGTGTCTAGCCAGGCGTAGCCGCGGCCCATGATCTCCACGTTGAGCTGGCCGCGCTTCAGGTACTCGGCGTTGACGTCGGTGATCTCCAACTCGCCTCGCGGACTCGGCTTGATGTTGGCGGCGATGTCGCAGACCTGCTCGTCGTAGAAGTACAGGCCGGTGACGGCGTAGTTGCTTTTGGGGGCCTTTGGCTTTTCTTCGATGGACAACGCGCGCTTGTCGGCGCCGAACTCGACGACGCCATAGCGCTCGGGGTCATGCACGTGGTAGGCGAAGACGCTGGCGCCGCCGTCGCGGGTGGTGGCGTTGCCCAGCAGGCCGGCGAAGTCATGGCCGTAGAAAATGTTGTCGCCCAACACCAGCGCGCTGGGCGCGCCGCCGACGAAGTCGCGGCCGAGGATGAAGGCCTGCGCCAGACCGTCGGGGCTGGGCTGCACGCAATAGCTGATGTTCAGCCCCCAGCGCGCGCCGTCGCCCAGCAGCGCCTCGAAGCGTGGTGTGTCCTGCGGCGTGCTGATCAGGAGGATGTCGCGGATGCCCGCGAGCATCAGCGTGCTCAGCGGGTAATAGACCATCGGCTTGTCGTAGACGGGCAGCAGTTGCTTGCTGACGGCGAGCGTGGCGGGGTGCAGGCGCGTGCCGGACCCGCCGGCGAGGATGATGCCCTTGCGGTTCTTCATGACGGTCGGTCCCTTCAGAGGATTTCTTCAAGCATGCGGTCGACGCCTTGCTGCCACGTCGGCAGCGTCAGGCCGAAGCGCTGCTGCAGCTTGGCGGTGGACATGCGCGAGTTCAGCGGCCGTGTGGCGGGCGTGGGGTAGTCGCTGGTCGGAATGGCGAGGACCTGGTCCGGCGCCACCTTGATGTCCACGCCGCGGCTGCGGGCAAACTCGATGACGTGGCGGGCGTAGGCATGCCAACTGGTCTCGCCGCCCGCCACGGCGTGATAGGTGCCGCTCAGCGCCGGATTCGCCCGCGCCGCGCGCAGCATGTGGGCCGACAGGTCGGCGAGCAGGTCAGCGCCGGTTGGCGCGCCGATCTGGTCGGCAATGACCTTGAGCTGATCGCGTTCGCGCGCCAGGCGCAGCATGGTCTTGGCGAAGTTGCCGCCGCGTGCCGCGTAGACCCAACTGGTGCGCAGGACCAGGTGCTGGCAGCCGCTTGCGCGGATGGCGTCCTCGCCCTCGGATTTGGTGGCGCCATAGACGCTCAGGGGCGCGATGGCGGCTTCCTCATCGCGAGGCCGGTCGCCGCTGCCGTCGAAGACATAGTCGGTCGAGTAGTGAACGAGCAGCGCGCCGGTGCGCCGGGCTTCGATGGCAAGCAGCGCCGGTGCCCGCGCATTGATGGCGCGGGCCGCCTCGACCTCGCTCTCGGCCTTGTCGACGGCCGTGTAGGCCGCCGCATTCACGATCACTTGCGGCGCCACCGCCTGCACGGTCGCGAGCAGCGACTCTGCGTTGGCGAGGTCTGCGCCGCTGTGCCGGTCCAGCGCCACCACGTCGCCGACCACGGCCAGCGACCGCTGCAGCTCCCAGCCGAGCTGGCCGTTCTTGCCGAGCAGCAGAATCTTCATGCCGCGGTGTACTGCTGGCTGATCCAGTCGCGATAGGCACCGCTCTGCACGCGGGCGACCCAGTCCGGATGGTCGAGGTACCACTGCACGGTCTTGCGGATGCCGGTCTGGAAGGTCTCCGCCGGCCGCCAGCCCAGTTCACGCTCGATCTTGCGCGCGTCGATGGCATAGCGGCGGTCGTGGCCGGGGCGGTCCTTCACATAGGTGATGAGGCGCTCGTACTTGCCGGCCGGGTCGGGTCGCAGTTCGTCGAGCAGCGCACAGACGATCTTGACGATGTCGATGTTGGCCTGCTCGTTCCAGCCCCCGATGTTGTAGGTCTCGCCCAGCCGGCCTCCGGCCAGCACGGCGCGGATGCCGCTGCAATGGTCGGTCACGTACAACCAGTCGCGAATCTGCTGGCCGTCGCCGTAGACGGGCAGCGGTTTGCCGGCCAGCGCATTGACGATCATCAGCGGGATCAGCTTCTCAGGAAAGTGATAAGGCCCGTAGTTGTTCGAGCAGTTGGTCGTGACGACCGGCAGGCCATAGGTGTGGTGCCAGGCGCGCACGAGGTGGTCGCTGGCTGCCTTGCTGGCCGAGTAGGGGCTGTTGGGCTCGTAGGGGTTGGTTTCGGCGAACGGCGGGTCGTCGGCCTTCAGCGAGCCGTAGACCTCGTCGGTTGAGACGTGGTGGAAGCGGAAGGCCGCCTTGGCCTCGGCCTCCATCGCCCCCCAATAGGCGCGGGCGGCTTCGAGCAGCGTGAAGGTGCCGTCGACATTGGTCTTCATGAAGGCGCCGGGGCCGCTGATGGAGCGGTCCACATGGCTCTCGGCCGCGAAATGGACGATGGCGCGTGGCTTGTGCGCGGCCAGCAGGCTGTCGACGAGGGCGCGGTCGCAGATGTCGCCCTTGACGAAGACGTGGCGGGCGTCGCCGTCCAGTGATGCGAGATTTTCGAGGTTGCCAGCGTAGGTCAGCGCGTCGAGGTTGACGACGGGCTCGTCGATTTGCGCCAGCCAGTCGAGCACGAAGTTGCTGCCGATGAAGCCGGCGCCGCCGGTGACAAGGATGGTCATGGTGATGTGCGGTCTGAGCGGGACAGTGTCGCGCAACTGCAGCTGGCGCGAGAAACAGAACAGGCCCGAATGATCGGGCCTGTTGCTCGGCGCCTGCCTATCGTCAGGTCCGGCCGTAAGTATCTTCAAAGCGGACGATGTCGTCCTCGCCCAGGTAGGAGCCGGACTGCACCTCGATGATTTCCAGCGGCACCTTGCCGGGGTTGGCCAGGCGGTGGGTCTGGCCCAGCGGGATGTAGGTGCTCTGGTTCTCGGTCAGCAGGATGGTCTTGTCGCCGTTGACGATCTCGGCGGTGCCGCTGACGACGATCCAGTGCTCGGCGCGGTGGTGGTGCATTTGCAGGCTCAGGGACGCGCCTGGCTTGACCATGATGCGCTTGACCTGGAAGCGCTCGCCCTGGTCGATGCTGTCGTACCAGCCCCAGGGGCGGTGGACCTTGCGGTGCAGCGCATGCTCGCCACGCTGGTCGGCGCCAAGGCGGTTGACGATCTGCTTGACTTCCTGACTGCGCGAGCGGTCGCTCACCAGCACGGCATCGGCCGTCTCGACGACGACGATGTCGGTCAGGCCGACGACGCCGACCAGGCGGCTGGTGGCATGCACCAGCGTGTTCTTGCTGTCCGCGAACAGCGCGTCGCCGACGAAGGCATTGCCGCTCTCGTCCTTCTCGGCGACCTGCCACACAGCCTCCCAGGCGCCGAGGTCGTTCCAGCCGGCGTCCAGCGCGACCATGCGCAGCGGGATGTCGGTGCCCGGGCAGCGCTCCATGACAGCGTAGTCGACCGACTCGCTCGGCACGGCGGCGAACTCGGCCTTGCCGGGGCGCACGAACTTGGCGTCGGTCTTGCGAGCCGCCCAGGCGGCGCGGGTGGCTTCGGCGATGTCGGGGCGGAAGCGCTCCAGCGCCTTCATCCAGACGCTGGCACGCAGCACGAACATGCCGCTGTTCCAGTAATAGTCGCCCTCGGCCAGATAGCGCTGGGCGGTTTCCAGATTCGGCTTCTCGACGAACTGGGCGACGCTCAGCCCGCCGGCGTCGGGTTGGGTGCGGATGTAGCCATAGCCCGTTTCGGGACGGTCGGGCGTGATGCCGAGGATGGTGATGGCGCCTTCGGCGGCGATCCGGATCGCCTCCTGCAGTGCGGCCGTGAAGGCCGCACCATCGGTGACGGTCTGGTCGGCCGGCGTGACGACGAGGACGGGGTCATTGCCGCCTTCAAGCGCGGCCAGTGCCGCCAGTGTCAGCGCCGGTGCAGTGTTGCGGCCCAGCGGCTCCAGCAACACACTGGTTGGCTCCTGTTTCGTTTCGCGCAGCTGGTCGAGCACCAGGAAGCGGTGCTCGTCGTTGCCGACGATGCAGGGTCCTGCCAGTTCGAACTCGGGCGAGGCGAGGGCGGCAAGACGCCGGGCGGCCAGTTGGAACAGGCTCTCATTGCCTGACAGCACGAGGAACTGCTTCGGATAACCGGCGCGTGACAGCGGCCAAAGGCGGGTGCCGGAGCCTCCAGCCATGATGACGGGCAGAACGGGGGTCTTGTGGATGGACATGTCGGTTCGGATCAATTGAAGCCCTGGGGATTGAGGTGCTGCCAGCGCCAGCTGTCCTCGCACATGCGGGTCAGGTCGAGCTTAGCCTCCCAGCCAAGCAATTCACGGGCCGAGGTCGGGTCGGCCCAGCAGGCCGCGACGTCGCCGGGGCGGCGCGCGACGATTTCGTAAGGCACGCTGCGGCCGCTGGCGGCCTCGTAGGCGCGGACGAGGTCCAGCACGCTGTAGCCCTGCCCGGTGCCAAGGTTGACGGTCAGCGAGCCGGGCTGGTCTAGCAGCCGGCGCAGCGCCGCGACATGGCCTTCGGCGAGGTCGGTCACATGGATGTAGTCGCGCACGCCGGTGCCATCGGGCGTGGCGTAGTCGTTGCCGAAGACCGACAGCTTGGCGCGCCGGCCGACAGCGACCTGGGCGACGTAAGGCATCAGGTTGTTGGGCGTGCCTCGCGGGTCCTCACCGATGCGGCCGCTCTCGTGGGCGCCGACCGGGTTGAAATAACGCAGGCAGGCGGTCTGCCAGGCCGGCTCGGCGATGCCGAGGTCGCGCAGGATCTGCTCGCCCATCAGCTTGGTGGCGCCATACGGGTTGGTCGCGGAGGTCGGCGCATCCTCGCGCAGTGGCAGCTGTTCCGGCGCGCCGTAGACCGTGGCGCTGGAGCTGAACACGATGCGCAGGCAGCCGTGGCGTTTCATCGCCTCGCAGGTGTTGACCAGGCCGCCGAGGTTGTTGCGGTAGTAGGCCAATGGCTGGCTGACCGATTCGCCCACTGCCTTGTAGGCGGCGAAATGCACGACCGCGGCCGGCCGGTAGCGGTCGAAGATTTCGTCCATCGCCGCGGCATCGCCAACGTCCGCGCGTTCGAACTCGATGGGCGCCGGAGCGAGTTCCGCCAGGCGCTCCAGCACGATGGGTGAGCTGTTGACGAAGTTGTCAACGCCGACGACGCGATAACCGGCGTGTTGCAAGGCGAGCCAGGTGTGCGAAGCGATGTAGCCGGCAGCGCCGGTCAGCAGGACGGTGGTCATCGGCTCTCAGCCTCTCAGAACAGGATGGCCTGGCCGGTGCAGCCGTAGCTGCTGGCGCTGTAGACGTATTGCGGCACGCTGCTGTCGCGGCTGGCGTGGTCGTACTGGCAGTTCAGGCTGAAGCCGCGCGAAATGGCCCAGCGCACGCCAATGTTGTAGAGCTTGGTGTCGTCGAACGCATTGGCGAGATTGACACCGGACTCGCCGTTGCGTCGTGTTCGATTGCTGCTTGCCCTGGCGCTAAGGCTCAGCTTGCCTGTCAGGGAATAGCTGCTTCCCAGTTGCCACGTGGTGTAGACCCGGTTCAGGTCCGCCGCGCGGACCACACTCTCCTGGCCCGTGTCGCGCGAATAGTTCAGGTCGAACTGCAGCTTGCCGGTGGGCCGCCAGTTCCAGCCGATGGCGCCCGTCGTCCCGCTGAAGTCGCGCAGCAGGTCCAGGCTGTTGCGGGTCTTGCTGCGGCTGATACGGGTATTCAGCGTGCTGTGGCCGCCGACGGTCCAGCGGGTCGTGAAATCGATGTCGTCGCGGGTGAAGTCATTGATGGCATTGACCACGACCACTTCAGACGTGTCTGGGTCGATCGCCAGCCCGACGGGATAGCGTGGATTCGTGCCTTTGGTATGCCGCGCGACGAGACCCAGCCTCACGTTTCCGGCCGGTGTGGCGTAGAGGCCCAGCGACCCGGTGTTCTGGCGGTAGACGAAGCGGGCGTACTCCTCGGCGCTGAAGTCACGGCGGCGCTGCGTCCAGCCGCCTTCTAGCGTGTAGCGCGTGGTGACGCCCAGGCGGGCGATGGCCTGGTATTCGTCGTTGCGCTCGATGTTCTTCTTTCGGACCAGGTCGTCCGGATCAATGCCGTTGCCGATGTTGAAGTCGGCCAGCGAACGGTCGGACTTGGCGCTCAGCACGCCGGACAGGTTGCCGACCGTCTGCCAGTTCAGCGCACTGCGCAGGCTGTAGGAGCGGTAGTTCAGGTCGCTGTTGGTCGCATAGCGGTTGTTCTGCAGCGAGCCGTCCACCGTCAGGTGCTGCCGCCCCAGGCGCTGGTCGATGCCGCCCAGCAAGCCCACACTCGTGACGGTGTCGTCATTCGTCGCGTTCGGCTCCCGGTAGACGTTGGACACCCGCGACACGCCCAGCGTGCCACCCACGTAGAAGGGCGTCGTGTCGTCCGTCTGCGCCTGGGCGGCCGCAGCCATCATGGCGAGCGCTGCAACCCAGACCGGGCGTGGAATTTGGAAGGGCTTAGTAGGCATGGCGATCGAACACCACCAGCCTCACGGTGCGCAGAATGATCTGCAGATCGAGGGCCAGTGACCAGTTGCGCAGGTATTCCAGATCGTATTCGACGCGCGCGATCATCTTGTCGATGGTGTCGGTCTCGCCCCGCAGACCGTTGACCTGCGCCCAGCCGGTGATGCCCGGCTTGACCTTGTGTCGCACCATGTAGGCCTTGATGAGCTTGCGGTATTCCTCGTTGTGCGCCACGGCGTGCGGGCGCGGGCCCACGATGCTCATGCGGCCCTGCAGCACGTTGATGAATTGCGGCAGTTCGTCCAACGAGGTGCGGCGGATGAAGGCGCCGAAGGGCGTGATGCGCGGATCGCCCTTGGTGGCCTGCTTGACGACGTTGCCGTTGTCCTGCGTGCGCATGGAGCGGAACTTGTAGACGATGATCTCTTCGCCATCCAGGCCGTTGCGGCGCTGCTTGAAGATGACCGGGCCGGGTGAGCTGAGCTTGACGCCGATGGCCAGCGCCAGCAGCACCGGCGAGATCAGGACCAGGATCAGCGATGCCAGCACGATGTCGCTGATGCGTTTGACGAGCTGGTTGGTGCCGGTGAAGGGCGTCTCGCAGATGCCCACGACCGGCACGCCGCTGATGTCCTGTAGGCGGCCCTGGATGATGCTGATGCCGAACACGTCCGGCACGAAGAAGAGCGACGCGGTGGTGCCCTGCACCTGTTCCAGCAGCTCCACGATGCGCGGCTGGGAGCCCAGTGGCAGCGTGATGTAGACCTCCCGCACGCCCTTGTCGCGCACGTACTCGCTCAGCTTCGGCAGCGTGCCCAGCAGCTCCGCGCCGGCGTCCGGATGCAGGCGCTCGCGGTTGCGGTCGTCGAAGTAGCCCAGGCAGATGACGCCCTGCGTATCGCGCAGCGCGCGGGCCACCTTGTGGCCCAGCGTGCCGGCACCCACGACGACGGCCGTGCGGCGCGCACTGGGGTCACGGGCCCGCCACTTCTGGATGCGGCGGCCGATGGCGATCGCCGCCATCTGCAGCACCGGCGTGATGACCGCCCACCACAGCAGCACCTCGTTTTCGAAGTAGTGCAGGCTGCTCGTCGCATAGCCGCACAGCAGCAGGATGCCCAGCAGCACCAGCCAGGACGACACCACGTCCACCAGCGCACTGGCCGGGTGGTCGTTGAAGCGGTTGCGGCCCGGGAAGGTCAGGGCGAACACCAGCAGGCACAGCGTCAGCGTCGGCCGCATGACCGGCTCTTCAAAGTGGCCGTTCACCAGCAGGAAGGTCAGCACGATGATGCCCGGCTCGAGGAAGGCTGCTATCAGCGACTCGACCGACTGCGGTGCGCTGTAGAACGTTCTCTTGTAGCTGCGATCCTCGAACATCGTGGAATATCTGTGGCCCAGGTAGGGATGGGCTTGCAAAAAGCGATCCGGGATTCTCCACCAACAAATTTGACAAGCGCCTGCGCCTCGTCCCCTGTTCAGGGTCCGCTGCCTACAATCTTGAACATGTCTTCCCCCTGGCCGTTCCCGCCTTTGCCCGCCCTGTCGCCGCTGCTGATGCCCGCGCTGCAGGACCGCCTCGTGCTGCTGATCAACCATGTCGTGTCGCGCGAGCCGATTGCTGCGAGGCGGCTCCAGCCCCTGGCCGGGCGTGGGCTGGTTGTGCATCTCTCGGGCTGGCCGGCACTGCTGCCGGCCGCGCCCGATCTGATACTCGGTGTTACACCTGCTGGCTTGTTCGAGCGGCTCGACGCGCCGCCGCCCGGTCCGGGTGGCTTGCGCATCGAGATCGACGCCTCCAATCCCGCGAAGCTGGCGCTCGGTGCGCTCAGTGGCGGTGCCCCGGGCGTCAGCGTGCAGGGCGATGCGGCCTTTGCCGGCGAGATGCATTGGCTGATGGACAACCTGCGCTGGGACATCGAGGATGACCTCGCCGCCGTCGTGGGCCCGCTGCCGGCGCGCCAGCTCGCGCAGTTCGGCCGGGCGCTGCGCCGCAGCCTGTCGGGCATGGCCCAGCGCTTTGCCGGTAGCGGCGCATGAGGTTTGTCTCACGGCTGCTGGTCATTCTGTGGACGGTCTGGCGCTTCGGTCTCGATGACCTGGCGCTGTCCGGCCTGCGCCGGCGGCGTTTTCAGCTGCTGCGACGCCTGACCCGCCTGGGCCGACGCTGGCAGGAGCCGCGCGGGGTGCGCCTGCGCCTCGCCTTGGAGCGGCTGGGCCCCATCTTCGTGAAGTTCGGGCAGGTGCTGTCGACGCGGCGTGACCTGCTGCCCAACGATGTGGCTGTTGAACTGGCCCGGCTGCAGGATCGCGTGCCGCCGTTCCCGGCGGCGCTGTCGCGCGAGATGGTGGAGCGGGCGTTCGGCCAGCCTCTGGAAGAACTTTTTGCCAGCTTCGACGCCGAACCGGTGGCGAGCGCCAGCATCGCCCAGGTGCATTTCGCGACGCTGAAGGACGGTCGCGAAGTCGCCGTCAAGGTGCTGCGTCCTGGCATGCTGGATGTCATCGATGACGACCTGTCGCTGATGCGCCGGCTGGCGGTCTGGATCGAGCGCTTCTCGGCCGACGGCCGCAGGCTGAAGCCCCGCGAGGTGGTGGCCGAGTTCGACATGTACCTGCACGACGAGCTGGACCTCGTTCGCGAGGCGGCGAATGCCGCGCAGCTGCGCCGCAACATGGACGGCCTGGACCTGGTGCTGGTGCCGGAGATGCACTGGGACCTGTGCAGCTCCGAGGTCATCGTCATGGAGCGGATGAAGGGCGTGCCGATCTCGCAGCGCGCCATGCTGGAAGAGGCCGGCATCGACATCAAGAAGCTGGCCCGCGACGGCGTGACCATCTTCTTCACGCAGGTGTTCCGCGACGGCTTCTTCCACGCCGACATGCACCCCGGCAACATCCAGGTGAGCCTGGCGCCCGAGACCTTCGGCCGCTACGTGGCGCTGGACTTCGGCATCATCGGCACGCTGACCGAGGTGGACAAGGACTACCTCGCGCAGAACTTCATCGCCTTCTTCCAGCGCGACTACAAGCGGGTGGCCGAGTTGCACATCGCGTCCGGCTGGGTGCCGCCCGAGACCCGGGTGGATGCGCTGGAAAGCGCGGTCCGGGCCGTGTGCGAGCCTCATTTCGACCGGCCGCTGAAGGACATTTCGCTGGGCCAGGTGCTGATGCGGCTGTTCCAGACCTCGCGCCGCTTCAACGTCGAGATCCAGCCCCAACTGGTGCTGCTGCAGAAGACGCTGCTCAATGTCGAAGGCCTGGGCCGCCAGCTCGACCCTGAGCTGGACCTGTGGGCCACGGCCAAGCCTTTCCTCGAGCGCTGGATGAACGAGCAGGTCGGCTGGCCCGCGCTGAACAAGCAGCTGCAGAAGGAGGCGCCGCGCTTTGCCCAGCTCATCCCGGCGCTGCCGCGCCTGCTGCATGACGCGCTGAAGCACCAGGCCCAGCGCGGCGGCGATGCCGAGATGCGCGCCCTGGTGCGCGAATTGCGCAGCACCAACCGCCTGCTGTCCGGCCTGCTCTGGGGCGCCGCGGGCTTCGCAATCGGCATCGCCTTGGCGTGGCTGACGGTGCGCTTTCTCGATCTCGGCTTCTACTGAAGGGCGCTGGCGCGCACCTCATAATCCGCGCCAATTTTTCCGGCCCACCACCCGCCTCCCATGAACACCACGCTGATCGTTTTCGTCGTGCTCTACCTGCTCGGCACGCTGGGCATCGGCGTCTGGGCCGGCACACGGGTCAAGAACACCGCGGACTTCGCCATCGCCGGCCGCAGCCTGCCATTGGTGATGGTCATCACGACGACCTTCGCGACGTGGTTCGGTGCCGAGACGGTGATGGGCATCCCGGCGAAGTTCGTGCAGGGCGGCCTGGGCGCCATCGTCGAGGACCCCTTCGGTGCCGGCCTGTGCCTGGTGCTGGTGGGCGCGTTCTTCGCCGCCAAGCTGTACCAGAAGAACCTGCTGACCATCGGCGACTTCTACCGCCAGCGCTATGGCAAGGGCGTGGAGATCGTCTGCTCGCTCGCCATCATCCTCAGCTACCTGGGCTGGGTGGCGGCGCAGGTCACGGCGCTGGGGCTGGTGTTCAACATCCTGACCAACGGCGCGATGAGCACCGAGATGGGCATGATCGTGGGCTTGCTGGCGGTGCTGGTCTACGTGGTGATCGGCGGCTTCCTGGCAGTGGCCTGGACGGACTTCATCCAGATGATCGTGCTGGTCATCGGCCTGTCCGTGATTGCCGTGTTCTCGGCCGATCTGGCCGGCGGCGCGGGCGTCGTGCTGGACCTGGCCGTGCAGAAGGACCTCGGCAAGTTCTTCCCCGAGCCCACGTTCACCCAGATCGCGATGTTCCTCGGCGCGGCGCTGACCATGATGCTGGGCTCCATCCCGCAGCAGGACGTCTTCCAGCGCGTCATGTCCGCCAAGGACGCCAAGACCGCCCAGCGCGGCGCCATCATCGGCGGCTTCAGCTACATCGCCTTCGCCTTCGTGCCGATGTTCATCGTGCTGGCCGCCGTCGCCGTCATGGGCGACAAGGCGCTGGATCTGGCGCAGAACGACTACCAGCGCCTGTTGCCCACCTTCATCATGGGCCACATGCCGCTGGTCTTCTCTATCCTGTTCTTCGGCGCACTGCTGTCTGCCATCAAGAGCACCTCCTCGGCCACGCTGCTGGCGCCGACGACCAGCTTCGTCGAGAACATCCTCAAGCAGATCCGCCCCGGCATGAGCGACCGGCAGGCGCTCGTCGCCATGCGGGTCACGCTGGTCATCTTCGCGCTGTGCGTGCTGGCGTATTCCATCGCGCTGCAGGGCACGCCCATCTATGAGATGGTCAGCGCCGCCTACCAGGTTACGCTGGTGGCCGCCTTCATCCCGCTGGTCTTCGGCCTCTACTGGCGGCGCGCGACGACGCAGGGCGCCGTGTTTTCCATCTTCGCCGGCATCGCCGTCTGGGTGGCCTTCTTCCCGCAGGTGACGACCTGGGGCGAGTTCTTCCCGGGCCAGCTGGCGGGCCTGCTCGCCGCCCTCGTCGGCATGGTGGCGGGCTCGCTGGCGCCCCAGGTGCTGACCGACCGGCACGAGCACGTCAGCCACCATCTGCAGCCCCATCGCTGAGCCTCCCCTAAAATGCTGGGCTTTTCGCCTCCCGAGACTCACGAGAGCCCACCATGCCGATCTACGCCTACCGCTGCAGCGCCTGTGGCCACGCCAAGGACGTGCTGCAGAAGCTTTCCGACGCACCCCTGACCACCTGCCCCGCCTGCGCGGCGGAGACGTTTTCCAAACAGATCACTGCCGCGGGCTTCCAGCTCAAGGGATCGGGCTGGTATGTGACCGACTTCCGCGGCGGCAACAGTGGCGCCGGCGCCGCTGCGGCGCCCGCCGCGGGCGCTGCGGCTTCTACTGCCGCCGAGCCGGCCAAGAGCGAGTCGTCAGGCACGACGGAGGCCTCGTCGGCCTCGTCCACACCCTGCGGCGGCTCCTGCGCCTGCCACTGAACCGGTATCTTCGTGGGCGCTTCGTTACGCAAATACCTCGTCGCCGGCCTGCTGGTCTGGTTGCCGCTGGCCATCACGGTCTGGGTGCTCAGCCAGGTGCTGGACGTCGTCAACGGCGTCTTCGGCTCCCTGCTGGCGGCGCTGGCCCTGGTCATGCCGGCCTCGCTGCGCGAGGGCTTGCTGGGCCTGCAGCATGTGCCGGGCCTGGGTCTCGTCATCCTGGCCGGCGGCCTGCTGGCGACGGGCGTTTTCGTGGCCAACATCTTCGGTCAGTGGCTGCTGACGCAGTGGGACCGGCTGATGTCCCACATCCCCATCGTCAAGAGCATCTACAGCTCGGTCAAGCAGGTGTCGGACACGCTGTTTTCCAGCAGCGGCAACGCCTTCCGCGAAGCCGTGCTGGTGCAGTATCCGCGTGCCGGCAGCTGGACCATCGCGTTCGTCACCGGTTCTCCCAGCGGGGAGGTCGCCCGGCATCTCGAGGACGAGCATCTCAGTCTCTACGTGCCGACGACGCCCAACCCCACATCAGGCTTCTTCCTCATCGTGCCGCGTGCCGACGTCAGACCGCTGCACATGACGGTGGACGAGGCGCTCAAGTACATCATTTCGATGGGCACCGTGGCGCCGCTGCCGCACGCGGGCGAACTGGCCCATGCCAGCCAGGCGGTCGCGCCGGCGGTGGCGCTCGATGCCAAGCCCAACCTGCGGGGTCCGGCCGACCCGGCGGGCCAGTCAAATCGACCGGGTTGAGCGCCCCGGCAGGCGTTCAATCCTGAGAGCCGAGCGAGCTCGTCAGCGCCCCACAGAACACCCCGCAAAGAATTCGGAGAAGAACACCATGCGTACCTGCTATGCCGGCCAAGTCAGCGAGAAGCTGCTCGACCAGACCGTGACCCTGATGGGCTGGGCCCATCGCCGCCGTGACCACGGCGGCGTCATCTTCATCGACCTGCGTGACCGCGAAGGTCTCGTGCAGGTCGTCTGCGACCCCGACCGCGCGGACAGCTTCCAGATCGCCGAGGACGTTCGCAGCGAGTACTGCCTGAAGATCGTCGGCAAGGTGCGCTCGCGCCCCGCCGGCACCGAGAACGCCAACCTCGTCAGCGGCAAGATCGAGGTGCTGTGCCACGAGATCGAGGTGCTGAACCCGTCGGTGCCCATCCCCTTCCAGATCGACGAGGACAACCTCAGCGAGACGACCCGCCTCACGCACCGCGTGCTGGACCTGCGCCGCCCGTACATGCAGAACAACCTGATGCTGCGCTACCGCGTCGCGATGGAAGTGCGCAAATTCCTGGACGAGCATGGCTTCGTCGACATTGAGACGCCGATGCTCACGAAGAGCACGCCCGAAGGCGCGCGCGACTACCTCGTGCCCAGCCGCGTGCACGACGGTCACTTCTTCGCGCTGCCGCAGTCGCCCCAGCTGTTCAAGCAGCTGCTGATGGTGTCGGGCTTCGACCGCTACTACCAGATCACCAAGTGCTTCCGCGACGAGGACCTGCGCGCCGACCGCCAGCCTGAGTTCACGCAGATCGATATCGAAACATCGTTCCTCACCGAGGAAGAGATCCGTTCGATGTTCGAGGGCATGATCCGCCACGTCTTCCGCAAGGCGCTGAACGTCGAGCTGGGCGACTACCCCGTCATGAAGTATGCGGAGGCCATGCATCGCTTCGGTTCCGACAAACCCGACCTGCGCGTCAAGCTCGAGTTCACCGAGCTGACCGACGCGATGACGACGGTGGACTTCAAGGTCTTCAGCGGCCCGGCCACGACACCGGGTGGCCGCGTCGTCGCGCTGCGCGTGCCCAAGGGTGCCGCCATGAGCCGCGGCGAGATCGACGCCTACACCGAGTTCGTCAAGATCTATGGCGCCAAGGGCCTGGCCTGGATCAAGGTCAACGAAGTGGCCAAGGGCCGCGAAGGCTTGCAGTCGCCCATCGTCAAGAACCTGCATGACGAAGCCGTCGCCGAAATCCTGAAGCGCACCGGCGCGCAGGATGGTGACCTGCTGTTCTTCGGTGCGGACAAGGCCAAGGTCGTCAACGACGCCATCGGTGCGCTGCGCCTGAAGGTCGGTCACAGCGACTTCGGCAAGGCCAACGGCTTGTTCGAGGACAAGTGGGCGCCGCTGTGGGTGGTCGACTTCCCGATGTTCGAGCACGACGAGGAGAACAACCGCTGGGCGGCCGTTCACCACCCGTTCACGGCACCCAAGGATGGCCATGAGGACCTGATGGCCAGCGACCCGGGCAAGTGCATCGCCAAGGCCTACGACATGGTGCTCAACGGCTGGGAGCTGGGTGGTGGCTCGGTGCGTATCCACCGCGCCGAAGTGCAGGCGAAGGTCTTCGAGGCGCTGAACATCAGCGCGGAAGACCAGCGCATCAAATTCGGCTTCCTGCTGGACGCGCTGCAGTACGGCGCGCCCCCGCACGGCGGCCTGGCCTTCGGCCTGGACCGCATCGTCACGATGATGACCAAGGCCGAGTCCATCCGCGACGTCATCGCCTTCCCGAAGACCCAGCGCGCCCAGTGCCTGCTGACCGGCGCGCCGTCGCTGGTGGACGAGAAGCAGCTGCGCGAGCTGCACATCCGGCTGCGCAACGCGACGCCGCTCGTCTGATTTGGTTTGAGCCTCAAGCGGTCCGCCGCGCGGCCTGACCACGTCTTGACATGTGTGGCGTCACCGATCAGCGTCAAGCTGCGCTATGAACGGTGCGGCTTGGCCGGGCTCAGCCAACCGAATCTCCCATTTGCTCAAAAATGGCGGTGAAGGGTTCTCTGAATCGCACCGACTTCCGAGGAGGCTCCTTCGTTTGAGAACATGGAACCATGAAGAGAAACTCCCCGAAGTTCCCCTCGGAGTTTGTTGAGCGCTCAGTGTGCATGACGCTGGAGTCGCAGGGCCAGAGCATGAGTCGCAGTGGGCGGCGATCGTCTCATTTGCGGCCAAGATGGGCTGCACATCCGAGACACTACGGCGCTGGGTGCGCCAAGCCGAGCGTGACGAGGGCCTTCGCCAGATCCCACCACTGCCGAGCAGCAGCGCACCGAGCTGGAGCGCGAGGTGCGAGAGCTGCGCCAGATCAACGAGATTCTCAAGCTGGCCAGCGCGTTTTTGCCAAGGCGGAGCTCGACCGCCACATCAAGAAGTGAGGCGCTTCATCGACGTGCAGCGCGAGCACTTCGGGGTCGAGTTGATCTGCAACGTACTGGATGTCGCCCCGTCGGGCTACTGACGCCACGCCGCGCGCCAGCGCAAGCCAGCGCTGCTGCCCGCCAGAGCGCAACGTGATGCCCAACTGGCGCCACAGGTTCAGCGCGTATGGACGAGCCACCTGCAGGTCTATGGCCATCGCAAGGTCTGGCACCAACTGCGTCGCGAGGACGTGACGGTGGCGCGCACGGTCCAGCGGCTGATGCGGCTGCAGGGCCTGCAAGGGGCCAGACGCGGCAAGTGGGTGCGCACCACGGTGCTCGACGCCAAGGCGCCATGCCCGCTGGACCGCGTCAATCGACAGTTCAAGGCCGAGCGGTCGAACCCAGTCGTGGGTGAGCGACTTCACCTACGTCTCAACCTGGCAGGGCATGTGGTCTACGTGGCCTTCGTCGTCGATGTGTACGCGCGCTTCATCGTCGGCTGGCAGGTCAGCAGTTCCATGCGGGCTGACTTCGTGCTGGATGCGCTGGAGCAGGCGCCGTACGAGCGCAAGCCCGAGCGCGACGGCGCGCTGATCCATCACTCGGATCGCGGGTCGCAGTACCTCAGCATCCGCTACAGCGAGCAGCTGGCCGAGGCGGGCATCCAGGGCTCGGTTGGCTCCAAGGGCGACAGCTACGACAACGCGCTGGCCGAGACGATCAACGGTCTGTTCAAGACCGAACTGATCTACCGCCGCCGTCCTTGGAAGACCAAGGAGGGCGTCGAATTCGCCACGTTCGAATGGGTCTCGTGGTTCACCATCGCTTGCTTGAGCCCATGGCTACATCAACCTGCCGAGGCCGAGGCAAACCACTACCGGCAAGTCGCCGAACGTCAGGCCGTTACGTTCTGACTCACACCAACTTGCCTCCACGAAAGCAGGGGCGATTCATTCGAAGACCACGACGTTTGCAAACTGTTGTCATCCGGCCCTTTTAGGGCGCAGGACATGCACACCCCCGAGTGCAATAAAACCTACGCACAGAAGCGCTGATGACCCGGGCTCCGGCACGGGCGCGGAAGCAGCGGTGATGTAGCTGGTCGGACCTAGCCTGTATGCGACGGTATAGCCTCCGCTCCCGCCATAGTATCCGGACGTCGTATCAACGTAACTTCGGTAGCCGTAAGCCTGGAAGCTGAGCTGGTTCCCGCCGCCGTAGGTAAACGACCCAACTTCGTAGGGTTCGCCGCCACCAAAGTACAGCTGGTCGAGTTCATTACGACTGATGACGCCGTCGTTATTATCGTCAAACCCGGTGAAGTAACCATCGATAGACGCAAAACCATAATCGATGGTTTCGTCAGTCATCAGATCTGTGTAGGTATGATGCAGATTATGGAAAGTGAAATTCCACTGGTCGGCGTACGCGGCTGAAATGCCTGCGCAGCTGGCGAGCAACACAAGTTTTACGGCAACTAGAGGGCGTTTCATAGGCGATGTCCAAGTTTGGGGCTCCACGATTGCATCGAACCGAAATGCAGTCAATCCCTAACGCAGCGATTGAGTGCGGGGCGTGAAATGCGATACCAGCTTCTCGTGTGCTCCGCTTGGTGGGCGAAGAGCAGGCGAGGGAGCTGCTTTATGCGGTCTCGTCATGTGACTCCAGGAGCCCGCTCTGGTTACGGAGAACCCGCGTCTGCAGGTTTTCGTTGAGGTGGCAAGTTGGCGGGCGGGCAGTTTCCCCACCAGCCGCCGGTGGGAGGTTCAAGGTGTCGGCGAACGAAGCCTACGTGATGCTCGCAAGAATCCCGAGAACCCAACGAGCCCCACTATCAGCATCGTCGTAGAGGCGACTTCGGGCACTGGCGATGCCACGAATGTAATTCTGCTCGTTGGCCCCGCGTAGTAGCTGTCGTTATATCCGCCGCTAATATAAAAGAGGCCGGTGGAATCTAGTTTGCTTCGGAAGCCGATTGCACTCACATTGATCACATTGCCGGTGATTGAGAAGTGAGAAATCTCATCCGGACCAAATGAGTAACCCGCAATGCTGAGTGACCAAACCTCATCTTTGCTGATCCGGTTATCGTGGTTGTAATCCTCACCTAACAGATGGCCGCTGATCGTGACATTTCCATAGTCAATGGGTATTCCGTCACTGGCTTCATATAGATGGCGGACGTCGTTGAATGTCAAATTCCACATGGCCGCCTGCACCGGCAGAGCGGCCGCGCAGGCGGACAAGGCTAGGCACCGCGCTACGGACGCGATCTTTTTCATGACTTCTCCCAATGCACTCAAGTTGGCGATGGTGCGCAGAATCCCACGCGGCTCGGAAAGGTCGAATCCCTAACGAGTTGACTGTGTTCAATGCGCGACGCCATTCGCGGTAGACAAACGTGAGGGCATTGGTGTCCGCCCATTCCCTCTTATGTGGTCGAGCGGGCTGGTGGACCCCCTAAGGCTTGGCATCTACGGAACGAAGGGACGGGCGTAACGTCACTGTCGAACTACGAAGGCGTGTCATGAAGATCGTCACCCGCTGCGTCGCGAGCGCCTCTCTCTTGTTTGGAATGGGGTCTGCGCACGCGACATTCATGCCGTGGCAAGAAGGCTTGTTCTTCCCTGATTTCGATGAGCCGTCGGCACCGGTGGCCTTCGGTCTGGACGACTCGAGGTTCTACGAGTACGCGGGCGTCTTCATCGGCAATGTAGGCAAGGCCGGTGACAACAGTGACACGATCAACTTCTCGTGGCCGGCGCTGACTCGCGGCGAGCAGATCTCATCCAGCTTCTCGGTTCGTGCCGCAGTTGGCGGTACTGCGCTCTCATCCGGGCAGCAATTGCAAATCGTCATCGTCGACGCGCAGTCGAGCAGCCTGATTCGAACGATCAATCTCAACGCCGCTCAACCTAGCTACACGGACCCGGCCTTCGTCTTCGACAACCGCCTCTACCGAATGACGGTAAGCCCGCTGGGCCTTGCGGGGGCCGAATCGATGGACTACTCGATCGATGTGATGTTGGCGCCGGTGCCTGAGCCGGCAACCAGCATGCTGATGGCCGCAGGAATCGGCCTGTTTGTGCTGGCCCGGCGCCGCCAGTCGGCGTGACAAGCCCTATCTGGTCAACGCGGCCAGCAGCTTATCGTGAATGCCGCCAAACCCGCCGTTGCTCATGCACAGCAAGTGGTCACCTGGCATTGCGACCTTCGCGACCGCCGCCACCAGCGCGTCAACGTCAGTACCTACAACGGCCTGCGCGCCCATCGGCGCGAGCACCTCTTTCGCATCCCAGCTCAGCCCTTGCTGGTTGCAGAAGGCCAGGTCCGCTTCCTCCAGAGCCCACGGCAGCTGCGCCTTCATCGTGCCCAGCTTCATCGTGTTGGAGCGCGGCTCGAAAATGGCCAGGATGCGGTCGGCGGGCGCGATGCGGCGGCGCAGGCCGTTGATGGTGGTGCGGATGGCGGTCGGGTGGTGGGCGAAGTCGTCGTAGACCTTGATGCCGTTGACTTCGCCGCGCAGTTCCATGCGACGACGCACATTCTGGAACTCGGCCAGCGCAGCAGCCGACTGTTCGGGTGACACGCCGACATGCTCCGCTGCCGCGATCGCGGCCAGCGCGTTGAGCTGGTTGTGCTCGCCGATCAGCGCCCACTCCACGCGGGCGACCTTCAAGCTGCCGCGCAGCACGTCGAAAGCCTGCGGCTCGCCGCGGGCGCGCAGCATGCCGGCTTCTTCCTTCTTGGCGCCGAAGCGCTGCACGTCGCTCCAGCAGCCGCGCGCGATGACGCGCTGCAGCGCCTCCTCGCGGGCGTTGACGACGAGGCGGCCGCTGGCGGGCACCGTGCGCACGAGGTGGTGGAACTGCGTCTCGATGGCCGCCAGGTCCGGGAAGATATCGGCGTGGTCGTGCTCGAGGTTGTTCAGGATGGCCGTGCGCGGCCGGTAGTGGACGAACTTGCTGCGCTTGTCGAAGAACGCGGTGTCGTACTCGTCGGCCTCGATGACGAACGGCGCGCCCTCGCCAAGGCGCGCCGACACGCCGAAGTTCTGCGGCACGCCGCCGACCAGGAAGCCGGGTTTCTGTCCGGCGTGCTCCAGGATCCACGCCAGCATGGAGGTCGTCGTCGTCTTGCCATGCGTGCCGGCGACGGCCAGCACATGGCGGCCCTGCAGCACATGCTCGGCCAGCCACTGCGGGCCGGAGACGTAGGGCAGGCCGGCGTCGAGGATGGCTTCCATCAACGCGAAGCGCTCACCGCGCGTGACGACGTTGCCGATGACGAAGACGTCGGGCTTGAACTCCAGCTGCTCGGCGCCAAAGCCTTCGATCAGCTCGATGCCCAGCGCCTCGAGCTGGGTGCTCATCGGTGGGTACACGTTGGCGTCGCAGCCGGTCACGCGATGGCCGGCCTCGCGTGCCAGCGCTGCGAGGCCACCCATGAAGGTGCCGCAGATGCCAAGGATGTGGAGATGCATATCGGTCAGCCCCGCAGGGCGTGGGATCAGCGCAGGGCGGTGCGCGCGGCCGCGAGAGTGGCGTCGATGTCGGCCTGGCTGTGCGCCGCCGATACGAAGCCCGCCTCGTAGAGGGCCGGAGCAAGATAGATGCCGGCGTCCAGCATCGCGTGGAAGAAGCGGTTGAAGCGCTCCTTGTCGGTCGTCATCACCTGGGTGTAGTTCTGCGGCAGCTCCGGCAGCAGGAAGAAGCCGAACATGCCGCCTTCGCCGTCGGCGCTGAAGGGCACGCCGTTCTCCGCGGCGACCGCCTTCAAGCCATTGACGAGCTGGCGCGTTCTGGCGGACAGGGCCTCGAAGAAGCCAGGCTTCTGGATCTCGCGCAGCGTGGCCAGCCCGCAGGCCGTGGCCACCGGGTTGCCCGACAGCGTGCCGGCCTGGTAGACACCGCCCAGCGGCGCCAGGTGTTGCATGACCTCGCGCCGGGCGCCGAAAGCCGCGAGCGGCATGCCGCCACCGATGACCTTGCCGAACACGGAGATGTCCGGCGCGAAGCCCGGGATGAGCTTGGCGTAGTGGGCCTGCGCCGAGCCCAGCCCGACGCGAAAGCCCGTCATCACCTCGTCCAGCACGAGCAGTGCGCCATGCTGCGTGCAGAGTGCGCGCATCGCGGTCATGAACGGCACGGAAGCCCGCACGAAGTTCATGTTGCCGGCGATCGGCTCGACGATGACGCAGGCGAGCTCGCTGCCGTACTGGGCAAATGCGGCTTCCAGTTGCTCGACGTTGTTGTATTCCAGGACGACCGTGTCCGCTGCGGCGCCGGGCGTGACGCCGGCGCTGGTCGGGTGGCCGAAGGTCGCCAGGCCGGACCCGGCCTTCACGAGCAGCGCGTCCGTGTGGCCGTGGTAGCAGCCCTCGAACTTGATGAACTTCGGCCGCCCGGTCGCGCCGCGTGCCAGGCGGATGGCGCTCATCGTCGCCTCGGTGCCGGAGCTGACCAGGCGCACCTGGTCCATGCTCGGCACGAGTTTCAAGATCTCCTCGGCCAGCTCGATCTCGCGCTCGGTCGGTGCGCCGAAAGAGAAGCCTTCGACGGCGGCTTTCTGCACCGCATCCAGCACGGCCGGGTGGCCGTGGCCCAGGATCATCGGCCCCCAGGAGCCGATGTAGTCGACATAGCGCTTGCCTTCGGCGTCGACGATGTAGGCGCCTTCACCGCGGGCGATGAAGCGCGGCGTGCCGCCCACGGCGCGGAAGGCGCGCACCGGGGAGTTGACCCCGCCCGGAATGACGCGCGCGGCGCGCTCGAAAAGCTCGTTATTGCTGGCCATGGGACAGGATCGGAGAAAGTCAGTGCATGCGCCGCGGCGTCTTCGGCGCGGGCTCGGGTTCTGCTTCGACCTCTTCGAAGGCCGGCTCGGCGCCGTCCTCGTCGGCCGGGGGCAGCGCCCAGAAGAAGCGGTCGGGCACTACATTGCCCATGCCCGGGCGGAAGCCGGCATCGAGCGACTGGTCCAGGAAGGACAGCGCCTCACTGACGGCCGAATGCAGTTCGGCACCGACCGACAGCAGCGCGGCGAGCGCTGCGGACAAGGTGTCGCCCGCGCCGACGAAAGCGGTCTCGAAGCGCTCGAACTTCTCGCCGGTGATGGGGCCTTGCGCGTTGGCCAGCACGTTGTCCACGTACTGGTTGGGCAACTGCATGCCCGTTACCAGCACATGCTGGGCGCCCGACTGTGCGGCGGCCACCGCCAGCTCGCGGGCCGATGGGCTGCGTTCGTTGTCCCAGTCGGGCAGCAGGAAGTCGGTCAGCGTCTTGTGGTTGCCGACCAGCACGACCGTCTGCGGCAGCACCAGCTCGCGCAGCGCGTCCAGGTATTGCTGCTGCTCGTCCTCGTCGATCCAGGCGACCGACGGCAGGTAAGTGACCAGAGGGACATCCGGGTAGTCGCTCAGCACCTCGGCGACGGCGCTGACGCCTTCAGCATTGCCGAGGAAGCCGACCTTCCAGGCGGTGATGGGCACATCTTCAAGGATGTGGCGGGCCTGCTCAGCGATGGTGTCGGGGTCGAGGTTCTCGTGTTCGAAGACCTCGGCCGTGTCGCGCAGCACCACGGCGGTGACGACGGGCAGGCAGTGGGCGCCCATCGCAGCGATCGTGGCCACGTCGCCAGCCAGGCCGCCGGCGCCGGAAGCGTCGCTGGCATTGAAGCTCAGCACGCAGGCCGGCGGCGGGCTTTCCTGCTCGTCTTGAGGCTGATCGACCTCGGTGTCGGTGGGAGTGGGTGTTGGGCTCATGGGGAGTCGTGGCGGTCGCGGCCAAAGAGTTGCCGCAAAGCGTGGAGTCTGCCGCTAAATGGGCGATTCCGAGGCCTTGGGCACAGGCGTTTGCCCTCAGCATTGCGCCCTAGGCCCTGGCTAGAATGAATCGATTGTAGTGAGCAAACTCTAAGCACCGTGAGCGAACCCTGTACCTGGATGTGCCTGATCTGTGGATGGATCTATGACGAAGAAACGGGCGATCCCGAGCACGGTATCGCAGCCGGCACCAAGTGGGCCGACGTCGACATGAACTGGACCTGTCCCGACTGCGGCGCACGCAAGGAAGATTTCGAGATGGTTCGCATCTGACTCGGCCTCACGAGCGGCCAGGCCCCGAGCTGAAGTTCCGAGGAGACGAGGTTTGAACGAGCAAGTTTCCGGCGCGGCGCCGACCCGCATCCTGGTCATCGACGACAGCAACACGATCCGCCGCAGCGCGGAGATCTTCCTGAAACAGGGCGGCCACGAGGTGGCCCTGGCCGAGGACGGTTTCGACGCGCTGGCCAAGCTGGGAGATTTCCATCCCGACCTCGTGTTCTGCGACATCCTGATGCCGCGCCTGGACGGCTACCAGACCTGCGCGATCATCAAGCGCAACCCGCAGTTTTCGGGGGTGCCGGTGATCATGCTGTCGTCCAAGGACGGCCTCTTCGACAAGGCCCGCGGGCGCATGGTGGGCTCGCAGGACTACCTGACCAAGCCTTTCACCAAGGACCAGCTGCTTCAGGCGGTGTTGCAGCACCGGCGCCAAGAAGCACGTACCTAAAGAGAACTGCCATGAGCATCCACAACATCCTGCTGGTCGACGATTCGAAGACCGAACTGCACGCCTTGTCCGAGATGCTGGTCAAGCGCGGCTACAGCGTGCGCACGGCCGAGAACGGCGAAGAGGCGATGAAGCGCCTGGCCGAGGCCAAGCCCGACCTGATCCTGATGGACGTCGTCATGCCCGGCCAGAACGGCTTCCAGTTGACCCGCGCCATCACGCGCGACGAACGCTACGTCGGCGTGCCCGTCATCATGTGCACGAGCAAGGGCCAGGAGACCGACAAGGTCTGGGGCATGCGCCAGGGCGCCAGCGACTACGTCGTCAAGCCCGTCAAGGCCGAGGAGCTGCTGGCCAAGATCAAGGCCCTGGGCTGAGCCGGCCATGGCAAACAAGACGGCCCTCCGTGAGCTGCAGCAGCGCCTGGCCGAGCGCATGCAGGCCGCCCGCGAGACGACGCTGATCGCCAGCTGGCTGGCCGTGGAGTGCGCCGGTGTCGGCCTGCTGTTCTCGCTGAAGCAGGCCAGCGAGATCTTCGCGCCCGTGCCGATCAAGCCGGTGCCCTATGCCAAGCCCTGGCTGGCTGGTGTGGCCAACCTGCGTGGCGGCCTGTTCACCGTCGTCGACCTCGCCGTCTACCTCGGCCTGCGCGAGCCTTCGCTGGGCCGGGCCTTCGCGCCGCAGGCTCGGCTGGTGTCGCTGGGCACCGAGCTGAACCTGAATTGCGCGCTGCTGGTCGACCGCCTGGCCGGCCTGCGCAGCGACGAACAACTGCCATTGGCCGCCGAGCAGCCCGCCGGACCGCTGCCCCGGTTTGCCGGCGCGTTGCGCCGCGACGAGGCCGGTCGCCATTGGCAGGAAATCAATCTCGAAGCGCTGTCGAGGCAGGAGAACTTCCTGCACATCGTCGCGTGAAGCGAACCAATGAGCCCCAAGGTCCGCGCCCAAAAGGCGGCGGACATCACAAACACTGAAGGACGAGGGTGAGATGAGCCTGCTGGACAAGATGAGGGGAAAGTCCGAAGCCGATGCGCTGCCGCTGTCAGCGAGGGAAGGCGTCGATACGACCATCGACTCGCAACCCGGTGCTTTCGACACGACGCGTACCGCCGATTCGACGCTTGCCGGCGTCGAGATGTCGACGCGCGCCGAGGCTTTCATGCGTGACGAGACGCCGTCCATCATCTCGCCCGCGGTGCCGACCGAGCCCGGCCCCAACAGCGAATTCCCGCCCAGCACGATCAACTTCGCGCCGACGACGCAGGCCGCCGACCCGACGATGTTGCCGCCGCAGCCCGCCACCGGCGCGGAGCAGCTCGGCGACCTGTTCGGCCGCCACCGCCAGCGTGTGCTGACCGGCCTGGTCGCACTGGGCATCCTGGGTACGGCGTTTTCCGTCTTCCTGGTGTTGAACAGTTCCAACCGCAGCGCCGCACAGGTCCGCGCCACCGGCCAGGCGCTGATGCACTCGCAGCGGATGGCCAAGTCGGTGTCTGCCGCGCTGGTGGGCAACCCGGCCGCGTTCGCGGAACTGCGCGAATCCGTCGGCACGCTGAGCGGCGTTGTCCACAACCTGCGTACGGGCGAGGGTGAACTGGCCGTCGCGCCGACGGGCGTGCAGCCGACGCTGGACACGCTGATGCCGCTGGTCGAGCGCGCCGAGAAGAACGGCAAGGTGGTGCAGGCCCAGGAAAAGATCCTGACGCAGGTTGGCCAGGCGCTGCGCGCCATCAACCGCCAATCCAGCGACCTGCTGGAATCCGCCGAGGCGGTGTCCTCGCAGGCCCTGCAGATCGGCGCCTCAGCGGGCGAGGTCTCGGCGGTCGGCCAGCTGGTCATGCTGACGCAGCGCATCGGCAAGAGCGCCAACGAGTTCCTGACGCAGGAGGGCGTGAGCCCCGAGGCCGTCTTCCTGCTGGGCAAGGACTTGAACTCCTTCAAGCTGATCACCGAAGCGCTGATCAGTGGCAGCCCCGAGCTGCGCCTGAACGCCGCGCGTGACCCGCAGTTGAAGGAACGGCTGCAGACCTTGCTGAAGCAGTACGAGCAGACCCGCACGCAGGCGTCGGCGATTCTGGGCAACCTGCAGGGCCTGGTGTCGGCGCGCGAGGCCCAGACAGCCATCCTGAACGACTCCGAGCCGCTGCGCAAAGGCCTGGAGCAGGCGGCTGCCGAGCTGGAAAAGTCCGGTGGCGCTGGCTGGGGCCTGATCCTCTTCCTGGTCGCGTCGCTCGCGGCCTTGGTGGGCGGTGCGATCGGTTTCCTGCGCCTCTTCGTTGCGGACCAGTCCGAACGCGCCGCGCTGGCGGAAGCCCAGCGTCGCGAAGCCGAGGCCCAGGAGCAGGAGGCCAAGCGCGTCAACGACGCCAACCAGGCCGCCATTCTGCGTTTGATGAACGAGCTGTCCACGGTTGCTGAAGGTGACCTGACGCAGCAGGCCACCGTGACCGAGGACATCACCGGTGCGATCGCCGACTCGGTGAACTACACGGTGGAAGAGCTGCGCAACCTGGTGGGCCAGGTGCAGGCCACGGCAGCCCGCGTGACGGACACGACCGGCGCGGTCGACCAGACCTCGACCGACCTGCTGGCCGCGTCCAAGGAACAGCTGCACGAGATCCGTGCGACCGGCGAGGCGGTGCTGGGCATGGCCGGCCGAATCAACGACGTGTCGGCCCAGGCGCAGACGACCGCTGCGGTGGCGCGCCAGAGCCGCCAGGCCGCCGAGCAAGGCTTGGCCGCGATGCAGAACAACATCGCCGGCATGAACGCCATCCGCGACTCCATCCAGGAGACCTCCAAGCGCATCAAGCGCCTGGGTGAGTCATCTCAGGAGATCGGCGAGATCACCGAGCTGATCTCGGACATTACCGAGCAGACCAACGTGCTGGCCTTGAACGCCGCCATCCAGGCCGCGTCGGCCGGCGAAGCGGGCCGCGGCTTCTCGGTCGTTGCGGAAGAAGTGCAGCGGCTGGCGGAACGCTCCGGCGATGCGACGCGGCGGATTGCCGCGCTGGTCAAGACCATTCAGACCGACACCCACGACGCCGTGGCCGCCATGGAGCGCTCGACGCGCGGCGTGGTGGAAGGTACCCAGCTGTCCGACGCCGCCGGCCGCGCGCTGGAAGACATCGACAACGTGTCGCGCCAGCTGGACGAGCTGATCGTGCGCATCTCGGCGCAAGCGCGCCAGGAAGCCGAATCCGCCAACGAGGTGGCTTCCAACATCCAGCACATTTTTGCGGTGACGGAGCAGACCTCCGAAGGCACGCGCTCCACGGCGCAGATGGTCCATGAGCTGTCGCGCTCGGCCGAGGCGCTGCGCGCGTCGGTGTCGCGATTCAAGGTCGCCTGACATGGAGCCCCTCGCCCAGTCTTGCCGCGCTGGACACGGGCAAGCCCGGTCGGTCCTCCCGGAGGACGGCGATACCTGCGGTATCGAACCGCAGGCACATCGCCCAACGCGGTCCGGCTTGGGAGCGGCCCGGCGCTCGGCCCGCAACACCCACACTTCAGCCGTCGGCATGGCGCGCGGCGCTGTAAAGCACTGATATGGACAGCTCCCTGCGAGACTCCGAACTCCCGGCCGACCTCAGCCCACTGGCCTGGGTGCAGGAGGAACTGCGCCGCTCGCTGGAGTCGGTGCACAAGACCCTGCGCCGCCTCGTGCGGGACGGCAGCGACAACCGGCTCACGGCCTTCGGTGCCGACGCCCAGCCCAGCCCGCCTTTGCAGCAGGCGGCCGCCCAGCTGCACCAGGTCAGCGGCGTGCTGTCGCTCGTCGGCCTGCCGGCCGGCGCTGCCGTGCTGCGCGCCGCCGAGACGGCCGTGGCCCGCCTGGCCGAGCACCCGCTGGAGGTCGATGCCAGCACCGTCGACGTCATCGAGCGCGCGGACTTCGCATTGCTCGCCTATGTCGCCCGCCTGCTGGCCGGCAACAAGACCTCGTCGCTCGCCCTCTACCCCGGCTACCGCGCCCTGCAGCAGCTCAACGGGGCCGAGCGCATCCACCCCGCCGACCTGTGGCCCTACGACTGGGCCTGGCGCTCCATCCCGCTCGAATCCGGCGTGCTGCCGCGTTCGCCCGATGCCGTGCGTGCGCCCTTCGAAACCGCGCTGCTGCGCCAGATGCGCGAGCCCAGCTCCGCCCATGCGGCCAACTTGTCCGGGCTGTGCGCCGGCCTCGCGGCCGCGCTGCCGGCCGGCACGTCGCGCACGCTGTGGCAACTCGCCGCCGCCGTCTTCGAAGGCCAGGCGCTGAAGCTGATCGGCAGCGATGCCTACACCAAGCGCCTGGGCTCCAAGCTGCTGCATGAGCTGCGCGTGCTCGGCCAGGGCGAGGTGTCCGAACGCCTCGCGCAGGACCTGCTGTTCTTCTGCGCCCAGTGCCGCCTCACCCAGGGCGCCGGGCCGCGCCTGCAGGCCGTGCACGAGGCCTACCGGCTGACCGACGAGCAGGCCGGCGACTATGAAGACGCCAGCCTCGGCCGCATCGACCCCGCCTGGGTCACGCAGGCCAAGCGCCGTGTGCTGGCCGCCAAGGAAAGCTGGTCGAGCGCTGCCGAGGGTGACCAGCATCGCCTGACGGGCCTGGACGAGCAGTTCGCGGCCCTCGCCGACTCGCTGACGCGCCTGTTCCCGAGCGGCGAGGTGCTGGCGCAGACGCTGCAGCGCGCCATCGTGGCGACGCTGCGCTCGCGTGCCGCGCCCACGCCCGCGCTGGCGATGGAGGTGGCCACCAGCCTGCTCTACGTCGAAGCCGCGCTGGAAGACGCCGCCTTCGACCAGCCCGAGCAGGCCGACCGCGTGCGCCGCCTGGCGCGCCGCGTGGAAGCCGTCGCCCATGGCCAGCCGGCCGAGCCGCTGGAAGACTGGATGGAGGACCTCTACCGCCGGGTCTCCGACCGCCAGACGCTGGGCAGCGTCGTGCACGAGCTGCGCGCCAGCCTGTCCGAGGTGGAGAAGCAGTGCGACGAGTATTTCCGCAACCCGACCCAGCGTGAGCTGCTGATCCCCGTGCCCGGCCAGTTGCAGGCCATGCGCGGCGTGCTCAGCGTGTTGGGCCTGGACCAGGCCGCACATGCCACCGTGCGCATGCGCGACGAGGTGGACGGCCTGGCCAGTACCGAGATCGATTTCGAGCGCGCCAGCGCCCGCGGTGCCTTCGAGCGCCTGGCCAACAACCTCGGCGCGCTGGGCTTCCTTATCGACATGTTGAGCGTGCAGCCGGCCTTGGCCAAGCGCATGTTCCAGTTCGACGAAGCCAGCGGCCGCCTGGACGCCGTCATGGGCCGCCGCGACGGCGCCGTCGAGCTGCCGAGCTTCGAAGCCAGCGGCTTCCACGTCGACCTGGGCGACGAATCGCCCGAAGGCGCGCCGGCGCATGAGCGGACGCAGCCGCTGCGTGTGGACCTGGCCACGCTGGACTTGCCCGACCTCAGCCTGCCCGACCTCGACCTGACCGAACCGGCCGCCGCACCACCTGCACCCGTGCGGGTCGCCCCGCTCGAGCCCAGCGTCGCGGACGACCCGGAAATGCGGGAGATCTTCCTGGAGGAGGCCGACGAGGTCATCGGCAACGCGCGCGCCGCGCTGGAGGCCCTGCGCGAGGAGCCGGCCGACCACGGGCAGCTCACCATCGTCCGCCGCGCCTTCCACACGCTCAAGGGCAGTGCCCGCATGGTGGGCCTGAACGATTTCGGCGAAGGCGCCTGGGCCTGTGAGCAGCTCTACAACGCCCGCCTGGCCGAGGCGCAGCCGCAGGCCGATGCGGCCCTGCTCGGCTTCACCGCCGAGGCGTTGGACTATCTCGCCCAGTGGCGCCAGCAGATCGCCGGTGCCGAGCCGGGCCACAGCGTGTCCGACCCGCTGCGCCGCAGTGCCGACTCGCTGCGCCTGCAGGGCCAGCCATTGCCGCTGGACTGGCCGGCGGCCGCCGCCGCGCCCGCGATCGACCTGCCGCTGGAGGACGAGAACGAAGTCGAGGTCGAAGTCATCGATTTCGCCCCCACCGTTCCGGTCGACCCGGCGGCGGCCGACACGCAGCCGTTCGAACCTGCCTTCGTGCTGGAGCTTGCCGAGCCGGCGCCGCCGATCGCCGGCGTGCCCGACGAGATCACGCTGGATCTCGGCGCGCTGGTGCCGGCACACCCGCCCACCGAGCCGATGCCGCTGGCCGCGCCCGACGAGGAGACGCTGGCCAACTTCCGTCTCGAACTGGACCTGGACGAGCCGGTGCTCGCGCCGCCGCAGCCCGAACCCGGCGGCGAACCGCCCGCGCGGCCGGAGGAGACCACGTTGGTCCTTCCCGCGCTGGAACCCGCCGAACCTGAAGCGTTTGTGGCACCCGCCGTGCCCTCGCTGCACCTCGTCGAAACCGCGCCGCCGGAACCTGAGCCCGAGTTCTCGGACCCCGATGAAGGCTTCAAGCTCATCGGTCCGCTGCGCATCAGCATCGCGCTGTTCAACATCTTCCTGAACGAGGCCGACGAACTGTCGCGCAAGCTGTCCATCGGCCTGGCCGAATGGGCCGCCGACCTCAGCCAGCCCGTGCCGCAGAGCTGCGAGGTGCAGGCGCATGCGCTGGCCGGCAATGCCGGCACGGTGGGCTACGAGGACCTCTCCAGCCTGGCCCGCGAACTGGAGCACGCCCTGGGCCGCGCGCAGCGTGCGGCAGGCTTCGATGAGGCCGATGCCGAGCTTTTCGTGCGCGCCGCCGACGACATCCGTCGCCTGCTGCACCAGTTTGCCGCCGGCTTCCTGAAGCCCAACGACCCCGACGTTCTCAGCCGCCTGCACGCCTACCAGCCGCAGGAGGAATCCACCACGGCGAGCGCGGCGCTGGATGAACTGCCGGTACCGCAACTGCACGACGACACCCTGGTGGGGCATCTCGACGAAGTTCACCAGGACGCTCCGCCGACCGAGCCCGCCCCGCTGGCGGAGCCGGTCGAGCCGGCGCCAGTCGAACCCGAACCGGTGCTCGCCGCCGCCACACCGGCGGAACCCGAACCTGAGCCTGAGGCCGGCCTGCCGGACGCCATCGAGCCCGAGCTCTACCCGATCTTCGAAGAGGAAGGTCGCGACCTGCTGCAGCAGCTGCACGCCGCGCTGCGCGACTGGCTGGCCGACCCGGCCGACATGGGTCGCTCGGACGCCTGCATGCGGGCCCTGCACACGTTCAAGGGCGGCGCCCGTCTCGCCGGCGCCATGCGCCTGGGCGAGCAGGCCCACCACCTCGAATCCGCCATCGAAGCGCTGCTGCGCGCCGGCACCGCCGATATCGGCCAGGTGCAGGCGCTGCAGCATGACGGCGACGCGCTGGAGCAGGCCTTCGAGGCACTGGGTCGCAGTCTGAATGCGCCCGCTCCCGTGGCCGTGCCCGAGCCCAAGCCAGAGCCCAGGCCGGAGCCCGAGGCCAGGCCCGAACCGCTGGCCCGCTTCGCCAAGGCCGCTGCCGCGCCGGTCGCCGAGGAGGCCACGGCCGAGCCGGCCCGCGAGATCGACTGGAGCCGCTTCGCCGACGCTGCCGAGGTGGCGCCTGGCACCGAGAACCTGGCCATCGGCCAGGCCCTGGTGCGCGTACGCGGCAGCCTGCTGGAACGCATGGCCACGCAGGCCGGGGAGGTCAGCATCCGCCGCGCGCGAATGGAGTCCGAGCTGGCCCAGATGAAGGGCGCGCTGCTCGATCTCGACGACAACCTGGAACGCCTGCGTGCCCAGCTGCGCGAGCTGGAGCTGCAGGCCGAAGCCCAGATGCACACCCAGCAGGAGCTGGCGCAGCAGGGCGGCCGCGAGTTCGACCCGCTGGAGTTCGACCGCTACACCCGCTTCCAGGAGCTGACCCGCATGCTGGCCGAGTCGGTCGGCGACGTGGCCACGCTCCAGCGCACGCTGAGCCGCAACGTGCAGACCGGCGAAGACGAGCTGGCCGCGCAATCGCGGCTGACACGCGAACTGCAGGACGACCTGCTGCGCACCCGCCTCGTCGACTTCGACAGCATCGGCGAACGCATGCACCGCGTCGTGCGCCAGGCGGCGCGCGACAGCGGCAAGCAGGTCAAGCTGGAGATCAGCGGCGGCCAGACCGAGCTGGACCGCTCGGTGCTGGAACGCACCGCGGGCGCCTTCGAGCATCTGCTGCGCAACAGCGTCGCCCACGGCATCGAGGCGCCCGAGGTGCGCGCGGCGGCGGGCAAGGACCCGGTCGGCACGCTGCGCATCGAGGTCAGCCAGCATGGCAACGAGGTGCTGCTGAACTTTGCGGACAACGGCGCCGGCCTCAACCTCGCCCGCATTCGCGAGCGTGGGCTGCAGCTGGGCCTGATCTCGGCGGACGCCGAGCCCGATGACGCCCAGCTCAAGCGCCTGATCTTCGCGCCGGGCTTCTCCACGGCCAGCCAGATCACCGAGCTGAGCGGTCGCGGCATCGGCATGGACGTCGTCCGCGCCGAGGTCGGCACGCTGGGCGGCAGCATCGAGACCGCCTCGACGGCGGGGCAGGGCACCAGCTTCCTGCTGCGCCTGCCGCTGACGACGGCACTGACGCAGATCGTGCTGCTCAAGAGCGGTGACCAGGTGGTCGCCGTGCCGGCGGCGCTGATGGAGTCGGTGCAGCGCGTGCCGGTCGACGTGGTGGAGACGGCCTACGCCACGGGCAAGCTGCAGCACGGCGGCGCCGAGCTGCCGTTCTACTGGCTGGGTGGCCTGCTGGGCCACGGCGGTCGCGGCCACACGCACGGCCGCCATGCGCCCATCGTGCTGGTGCGCAGCGCCCAGGGCGCCCTGGCGCTGCACGTGGACGAAGTCGTCGGCAACCAGGAAGTCGTGGTCAAGAACCTCGGTGCGCAGCTCAACCGCGTGCCGGGCCTGGCGGGCATCAGCCTGCTGGCCTCGGGCGAGGTGGCGTTGATCTACAACGTCGTCGCGCTGGCCGACTGGTACGGCGTCGACGCCCAGGCTCGCCTGGTGGCGGCCCATGCGCAGTCGCAGTCCGCCGCACCGGCGCCGGTCGTGCCGGTCATCGAGGAAACCGCGCAGGCACCTCTGGTGATGGTGGTGGACGATTCGCTGACCGTGCGCCGCGTCACCCAGCGCCTGCTGGAGCGCGTGGGCTACCGCGTCTTGCTGGCGAAGGACGGTTTGGATGCGATGGAGAAGCTGTCCGGCGACGAGCTGCCGTCGGTGGTGCTGTCCGACATCGAGATGCCGCGCATGGACGGCTTCGACCTCGTGCGCAACATGAGGGCCGATTCGCGCCTGGCCGGGCTGCCGGTCATCATGATCACCTCGCGCATCGCGCAGAAGCACCGCGACTACGCGGCACAGCTCGGCGTGGATCACTACCTTGGCAAGCCCTATGACGAGGAGCAGGTACTGGCGCTGATCCGCCAGTACACGCAGGCCGCAGTGGTAGCCTGACGGCATGTCCCAGGTTGTCGATCATCTTGCCGAGCTCACCGGTTTCCGCGACCGTGACGTCATGGACGTCACGCTGGTCATGGCGTTGCGCGACCTGCTGGAGCCCGAGTCCGTCGCCATCTACCGCAGCGTCGGCGAACAGGGCGACGAGCGCTGGCTGACGCGCGCCCACCTGCGCGCCGGCGACGCGGTCGCGTCCGCCGACCCGCTGTGGGCCAAGCCCGACGCGCTGCCCAAGGTGGCGGACCATCCCTTGCGCCTGGAAGCGATGCGCAGCCGCAGCGTGACCCAGGTCGCGCAGGGCGGCCAGTGGCTCTACCTGTTCCCGATCGCAACCGACCGCGACGTCGTCGGCGTCATCGAGATCCTGTCCACACGCCGCCTGGGCACCGGCGCGCAGCGCATGGTCAGCAGCGTGCTGCGCATCTATCACAACTTCCAGGGGCTGCTGGATTACTCCGAGCGCGACACGCTGACCGGCCTGCTCAATCGCAAGACCTTCGACGAGAGCTTCCTGAAGGTGCTTTCCGAGATCCCGGTCAGGCCCGCGGTCCAGCACGAGGCCGAGGACCGCCGCCACGAGACGGCCACGCCGCATTACGTGCTCGGCGTCATCGACATCGACCACTTCAAGTCCGTCAACGATCGCTTCGGCCACCTGATCGGCGACGAGGTGCTGCTGCTGCTGTCGCGGCTGATGCGCGGCTCCTTCCGCTTCCACGACCTGCTCTACCGCTTCGGCGGCGAGGAGTTCGTCGTGCTGATGCGCTGCGACGAGGAGATCCACGCCGGCGAAGCCTTCGAGCGGCTGCGCGTGAACACCGAGCGCTACGCCTTCCCGCAGGTGGGCCGCATCACGGTCAGCATCGGCTTCACCGAAGTGCGGGCCGGGGATTCGCCGGCCGGCGCCTTCGAGCGCGCCGACAAGGCCGTCTACCACGCCAAAGGGCATGGCCGGAACCAGGTCCACAACTACGCGGCCCTGGTGGCCAGCGGCGTCATCAAGGAATCGACGCAGCAGAGCGACGTCGAGCTGTTCTGAGCCCGCTCAGATCGCCCGGCTCTTGACGACGGCGTAGCGCGCCAGCGTGCGTTCCCGCGCCACGGCATGGTCGACGATGGGGTGCGGATAGTCGCGGCCCTGCATCTGCAGTGGCGCGCTTGGCCACGGCGCGTGGATCTCGGCGCGCGACAGGTCGGCCAGTTCCGGGCAATAGCGGCGGATGAAGTGACCCTGCGGATCGAACTTCTCGCTCTGGCTGGTGGGGTTGAAGATGCGGAAATACGGCTGCGCATCGCAGCCGCTGCTGCTGGCCCACTGCCAGCCGCCGTTGTTCGACGCCAGGTCGTAGTCCAGCAACTGCCGTGCAAAGTAGGCCTCGCCACGCCGCCAGTCCAGGCCGAGATCCTTGGTCAGGAAGCTGGCTGTCACCATGCGCAGGCGGTTGTGCATGTAGCCGGTCTGGTTGAGCTGGCGCATCGCCGCGTCCACCAGCGGGTAGCCGGTGCGACCTTCGCACCAGGCGCTGAAGAGCTGCTCGGCCTGCGTGCCGGTTTCCCAATGAATCTGATCGTATTCGGGCCGGAAGGCCGCCGTCATCGCGTGGGGGTGGTGGTGCATGACCTGGTGATAGAAATCGCGCCAGATCAGCTCCGACAGCCAGACCTCGGCACCATGGTCGCCTCCCTGCATGAGCTGGTGGGCGATGCGCGCGAGGCGCCGGATGGACACGGTGCCGAAGCGCAGGTGCACGCTCAGGTAGCTCGGGCCCTTGAGCGCGGGGAAGTCGCGCCTCTGGTCGTAATCGGTGATGCGGTCGAGGAAGTCGTCCAGCAGTGCCGCGGCACCGCGGCTGCCCTGGCCGACGTGCGCGATCAGCCCGGCCGGCTGGAAGCCGATGTCCGCCAGTGCGGGCACGCCGGTGGCGATTTCGCTGCCGGCCAGCGCCGCTGCGTGGCGCTCGACGGGATAGCTGCTCAGATAGAACGCGTCGACCTTGCGCAGCCAGGCGTTCTTGTAGGGCGTGAACACGCTGTAGGCCCCGCCCGCCGCGGTCATGACCTCGCGGCGCTCGAAGATGACATGGTCCTTGAAGGTGCGCAGGTCGGCGTTGAAGCTCGCCAGCCGCTCGGCCACCCGGGCATCCCGCGTCAGCGCCTGCGGCTCGTCGTCATGGTTGGCGAACACGGCCTGTACGCGCAGTTCGGCGGCCAGCCGGGGCAGCTCGTCCGCCGCGATGCCGTGGCGCACGATGAGCGCGCCGCCCAGCTGGCGCAGATCCTCGTCCAGCACCTGCAGCGCACCGAGGATGAACTCCACGCGCCGGTCCGCGCGGGGCAGGGCGTCGAGGATGTCGCGGTCGAGGATGAAGGCGCAGTACACCTGCTTCGCGGCCTTCAGCGCGTGATACAGCGCGGCGTTGTCATCCACGCGCAGGTCGCGGCGCAACCAGACGAGGGCGCGGTCTAAAGGCTGGGTCATGGTCCCAAGAATAAAATGCCGCCCATGCCTGCCGACCGGATCGTCCTGACCAACCAGTTCCTCATCGCCATGCCCGGCATGGCCGACGAGGCTTTCGCAGGCACGGTGGTCTACCTCTGCGAGCACAACGACAACGGCGCACTGGGCCTCGTCATCAACAAGCCCATCTCGCTGACGCTGGGCAACCTGTTCGAGAAGGTCGAGCTCAGCCCACCGGCCGAGCCGCTGGCCGACAGCCCCGTCTTCTACGGCGGCCCGGTGCAGACCGACCGTGGCTTCGTGCTGCACGAGCCGCTGGACGAGCAGGGCGGCCACTACAACGCGACGCTGGCCGTGCCCGGTGGCCTGGAGATGACCACCAGCCGCGACGTGTTGGAGGCGCTGTCCAACGGCGCCGGCCCGCGCAAGATCCTGGTGACGCTGGGCTACAGCGGCTGGGCAGCCGGCCAGCTGGAAGAGGAGATCGGCCGCAACGGCTGGCTGACCGTCGATGCGGCGCCCGAGATCATCTTCGACACGCCGGTCGAGCTGCGCTACGAGAAGGCCCTGGGCCTGCTGGGCATCGACCCGCGCATGCTCAGCTCGGACGCGGGGCACGCGTGATGGTGGCCCTGGCGCCATCGCAGCTCCAATCTTTTCTTGCGTTTGATTTCGGCACCCGTCGCATCGGCGTGGCGTCGGGCACGCGCCTGCTCGGCGTCGCGGAGCCGCGCGGCACCGTCAAGAGCGGCGACTTCGCGGCCATCGCCGCACTCGTCAAGACCTGGCAGCCCGACGCCCTGGTCGTCGGCGTGCCGCGCCACCCCGACGGCGCGCCGCACGAGATGACGGCCAAGGCACAGAACTTCGGCCGGCGCCTGTCCGGGCGCCACCACCTGCCGGTCTTCGAGGTGGACGAGCGCTACACCAGCGTCGAGGCCGAGGCCGAAGGGGCCCACGACGTGGACGCCGCCGCCGCCGCTTTGATCCTTGAACAATTCTTCAGAGAACATCCATGAGCGACCTCAAGCTGGATGCCGAGGCCCTGTACCTCGTGCTCAAGAAAGGCGTGCAGCGGCTGCTGACGCCCGACACCGCCCTCGTCGGCATCTGGAGCGGCGGCGCCTGGCTGGCCGAGCGGCTGGCGGCCGACCTCGGCGTCGCCTCCGGGGTCATCTCCAGCGCGCTGCACCGCGACGACTTCGGCTCGCGCGGCCTTGCCAAGGCCGACCACACGACGCTGCCCTTCGACGTCAATGGCCGCGACATCCTGCTGATCGACGACGTGCTCTACACCGGCCGCACGACGCGCGCGGTCATCAACGAGCTGTTCGACTTCGGCCGCCCGGCCAGCGTGCAGCTCGCGGTGCTGGTGGACCGCGGCGGGCGGCAGCTGCCCATCGAGGCGGCGTTCTCGGCCGCGCGCGTGGCGCTTGGCAGCGACCAACACCTGCGTCTGGCCCGCAGTGAAGATGGCCGCTTCAGCTTCGAGGTGAAGTAATGGCCCCCACGTCCACTTCGTTCACTGCCCCCCGAGGGGGCGTCGGCCTCCCTTGGGGCGGCCCTGCAGGAGTCCGGTGATGCTGAGCAAGCGCAACCCCCAGCTGAACAAGCACGGCGAGCTGATCCACCTGCTGTCCATCGAAGGCCTGCCGCGCGCGGTCATCGAGCAGATCCTGGACACCGCCGGCAGCTTCCTGTCCGTCAACGACCGCGAGGTCAAGAAGGTGCCGCTGCTGCGCGGCAAATCGGTGTTCAACCTGTTCTTCGAGAACAGCACGCGCACCCGCACGACCTTCGAGATCGCCGCCAAGCGCCTGTCCGCCGACGTCATCAACCTCGACATCGCACGCAGCTCCACCGCCAAGGGCGAGACGCTGCTGGATACGGTCGCCAACCTCAGCGCCATGCATGCCGACATGTTCGTCGTGCGCCACAGCGAGAGCGGCGCGCCGCACCTGATCGCCCAGCACTGCGCGCCGCACGTGCACGTCGTCAACGCCGGCGACGGCCGCCACGCGCATCCGACGCAGGGCCTGCTGGACATGTACACGATCCGGCACTTCAAGCAGGACTTCCGCAACCTGACGGTGGCCATCGTCGGCGACATCGTGCACTCGCGCGTGGCCCGCTCCGACATCCACGCGCTGAACATCCTGGGCGTGCCGGAGATCCGCGCCGTCGGCCCCAAGACGCTGGTGCCGGGCGACCTGCGAGACATGGGCGTGCGCGTCTGCCACGACATGGCCGAGGGCGTGAAGGACGCCGACGTCGTCATCATGCTGCGCCTGCAGAACGAGCGCATGAACGGCGGCATGCTGCCCAGCAGCGGCGAGTTCTTCAAGCACTTCGGCCTGACGCCGGACAAGCTGGCGCTGGCCAAGCCCGACGCCATCGTCATGCACCCGGGCCCGATCAACCGCGGCGTGGAGATCGCGTCCGAGGTGGCGGACGGCAAGAGCAGCGTCATCCTGCCCCAAGTGACATTCGGCATCGCTGTCCGAATGGCGGTCATGGCCATCCTCGCCGGGAACGAAGCATGAGGGCAGCCCACCCCCGCGGCGCTTCGCGCCACCCCCTCAAGGAGGCACTCCCGGCCGCCCGGCAAAGCCGGATCGGCGGGAGTCACTGGATGGACGGCGACGCTGCGCGCGCCTTGAACGGTTCTGCACGGGAGTGCTGCAAGTGAAGATCCTCATCAAGAATGGCCGCCTTGTTGATCCGGCATCCAACCTCGACCGCATCGGTGATGTCGCCATCGCCAACGGCCGCATCGTCCATCTGGGCGACGTCGGCGACTTCAACGCCGAGCGTACGGTGGACGCCACCGGCCTCGTCGTCGCGCCCGGCCTCGTGGACCTGTGCGCCCGTCTGCGCGAGCCCGGCCATGAGCATGAAGGCCTGTTGGAAAGCGAACTTGCCGCGGCCGCGGCCGGCGGCGTGACCAGCCTGGTCTGCCCGCCCGACACCGACCCCGTGCTGGACGAGCCGGGCTTGGTCGAGATGCTGAAGTTCCGCGCCCGCAAGCTGAGCCGCTGCCGGCTGTTCCCGCTCGGCGCGCTGACGCGCCAGTTGAGCGGCGCCGCGCTGACCGAGATGGCCGAGCTGACCGAGGCCGGCTGCATCGGCTTCTCGCAGGCCGAGGTGCCGGTCAAGGACACCGTCGTGCTGAGCCGCGCGCTGCAATACGCCGCCACCTACGGCTACACGGTCTGGCTGCGCCCGCAGGACGCCTGGCTGGGCGGCGGCGTGGCCGCCAGTGGCGCGGTGGCGACGCGGCTGGGCCTGTCCGGCGTGCCGGTCAGCGCCGAGACCATCGCGCTGCACACCATCTTCGAGCTGGTGCGCGCCACCGGCGCCCGCGTGCACCTGTGCCGCCTGTCCAGCGCGGCCGGTGTCGAACTTGTGCGCGCGGCCAAGAAGGAAGGCCTGCCCATCACGGCCGACGTGTCCATCAATTCGCTGCACCTCAGCGACGTGGACATCGGCTACTTCGACTCCGCGATGCGCCTGACGCCACCGCTGCGCCAGGGCCGTGACCGCGACGCGCTGCGCGCCGGCCTGGCCGACGGCACGCTCGACGCGCTGGTGTCCGACCACATGCCCGTGACGACCGACGAGAAGGCCGTGCCCTTCGCCGAGGCCACGCCGGGCGCGACCGGCCTTGAGCTGTTGCTGAGCCTGGCCATGCGCTGGGCGCGGGACTCCGGCCTGCCGCTGCAGCGGGCGCTTGCCGTCGTCACCGCCGAACCGGTGCGCGTGCTCGGCAGCGCTTTAGGCTCGCTGTCCGCCAGCGCGGGCCGCCTCGTCGAAGGCGGCGTGGCCGACGTCTGCGTGTTCGACGCGGGCGCCAGTTGGGCCGTCACGCCCGAGCGCCTGGCCAGCCAGGGCAAGCACACGCCTTTCGCATTCGCGTCCAGCGGCTTCGAGCTGCCAGCACGGGTGCGCTGCACGCTGGTGGCCGGCCACATCGCCTACGAAGCCCCGGCCGAATGAGGGCGGTGTGGCGCCTGGCGCGCCTGGTGCCGCATGTGCTGCACGGCCTGTGGATCGTCAAGCGCCGCTTCGAGCTGCTGACGGCCGTCGAGCGGCACCAGCTCATTCAGTGGTGGTCGCTCAAGACGCTGCGCCTGCTCGGCATCGCGCTGAAGTGCGACGGTCAGGCGCTGCCCGCGGGTCATCTCGTCGTCGCCAACCACGTCTCCTGGCTGGACATCGCGGCCGTGCATGCGGTGCTGCCGCAGGCGCGCTTCGTCTCCAAGGCCGACGTGAAGCACTGGCCGCTGGTGGGCGCGCTGGTGGACGGCGCGGGCACGCTCTTCATCGAGCGCGCCAGCAAACGCGACGCATTGCGCGTCGTGCACCAGGCGGCCGCAGCCCTGCAGGCGGGCGACTGCGTGGCCGTCTTCCCGGAGGGCACGACCGGCGCCGGCCCGGAGTTGCTGCCCTTCCACGCCAACCTGCTGCAAGCGGCGGTGGCCACCGAGGCACCGGTGCTGCCGGTGGTGCTGCGCTGGCACGAGCCCGGCGAACGCTTCAGCACGTCCGCCCGTTTCATTGGCGACATGACGCTGGCGCAGAGCCTGTGGCGCATCGCCTCGGCGCGCGGCCTGGGCATAGACGTGCAGATCCTGCCGAGCGTGGCGGCGGCGGGCCAGGACCGCCGCGCGCTGGGCGAGGCGCTGCGCAGCGCGATCAGCGCGCGGCTGTAAGCCAGGCCAGGCCGGCGGCCGTGGCGCCCCGCGGCCGGTATTCCAGGCCGATGGCACCGGGCCAGGCGCGCGCCTGCAGCAGCGCGAACTCGGCGGCGTACTCGCCGGCTTCCGGTTCGCCCCGGCCGGCCACGCCCGCCACCTGCACATGGCCGAGCCGGCCCAGATCGAGCGCGCGCGTCAGGTGGCTCAGCGATTCGCCCTCGGCGATGCGGCAGTGGTAGAGGTCGAGCTGCAGCTGCACGCGCGGGGAATCGAGCGCCGCCAGCAGCGCCAGCGCCTGCGCCTGGCGGTGCAGGAAGTAGCCCGGCATGTCGCGCCGGTTGATGGGCTCGACGACCAGCGGCAGCGCCGACTGTTCCGCGGCCCAGGCCAGGTTGGCCAGCCAGGTGGCGCGCGTCGCCTCGCCGTCCTCGGCCATGCCCGACAGCAGGTGCACGCGCGCGGCGCCCAGGCGTGCGGCCAGGTCCAGGCCGCGCAGCGTCGCGTCGCGGAACTCGGCCTCCCGGCCGGGCAGGGCCGCAAAGCCGCGTTCGCCGGCCGCCCAGTCGCCAGCCGGCGCGTTGATCAGCACGACGCGCATGCCGCTCAATCGCGCCGTCAGTGCGTCGGCGTCATGCAGGTGCGGCTGCTGCAACTCGACGGCCGAGAAGCCGTCGGCGCGCGCGGCGTCGATGCGGTCGAGGTAGGCGTGCTCCGGATAGAGCCAGTCGAGGTTGGGTGCGAAGCGCTGTGCGGTCACCCCGCCTCCGCCACCAGCGCCGGGTTCAGCCGCGGGTCGTTGTACATCTTGAACTGGCGGTAGACCTTGAAATAGGCGCGGCCGGCGCGTGCGTCGGCGAGCAGCTCGTCATAGCAGGCGCCCAGGTCCGCGCGCTGCTGCACCAGGCGTTGCAGGCGTTCGCCGCACATCCGGCGGTGGGCATCATCGACATCCGTGCGCCGCGACTGTTCGCGCATCGCGGCGATCTTCAGGCCGAGGATGGAGATGCGGTCCAGCATGGAGCCCGCGGTCTCGCTGTTCAGGCGTGCGCCGGGCGCGGCGGTGGCGCGGGGCAGGGCGCTCGCCAGCGTCGCCGGGTCGACCAGGCCGAGGGCGCTCAGCAGGACTTCGTCGATGCGTTCGATGGCGTCGTTGCGCGCCTGGTTGTGGCGGTCGATGGCGCGCTTGTTGGCCACGATCTCGGCGTTCGGCGCCTGGGTGCGGCGGGCCAGGTCTTCGTGCGCCCACAGGCTGCGGTTGTGGAAGTGGTTGGCGGCGATCCAGCCGCGCAGGTCGTTCGCATCGCCGGCCACGGGCGGCGCGCCCAGCGCCGCGTCGTGGGCGGCGATCACATCGGCCGAGGAGGGCAGGTCGGTCATGAGGCTGCGCTGGCAGAATCCCGCGCCACTTTGTAAAGACCGCTGATGATAGAAGCCAGACCCCTGATCGTGCGCCTGCGCAACTTCGTCGGCGACACGGTGCTGAGCCTGCCGGCGCTGCGCCTGCTGGCGCAGCACGGCTACCGGCTGGAGCTGGTCGGCAAGGGCTGGGCGCGCGGGCTGCTGGAGGCCGAGGGGTGGCCGGTGCATGTGCGGCCGGGCGGGCTGCGTGAGCGCGTCGCGCAGCTGCGCGAGCTGCGGCGGCGCTTCAAGGCCGGCGAGCCGGGTTTCGACCGGCGCGCCAACATGCTGCTCTTCCCCTATGCCTTCTCGGCCGCGCTGGACGCGCGGCTGGCCGGGCTGCAGGCCGAGGGCCACGCGGGCGACGGCCGCACCTGGCTGATGCGGCGCGGCCACCTGCGCCGCGACGGGCGGCACACGTTGGTGGAGTACTGGGAGCTGGCGTGCGACTTCCTGGGCGTCCAGGCCGAGCCGCCGGCCGACATCCACATGAAGGTAAGTGACGCGCAGCACGAGCAGGCGCGGGCACTGCTCGCGGCGCATGGCGTGGCGCCTGGGCGCTTCGTGCTGATCTGCCCGTTCGCGAACGGCAAGGTGGAGTTTCTGGACCGCAGCTGGCCGGCCTTCCCCGACTTCGCGCGCCGCCTGCATGCCGCCGGCCGGCAGGTCGTCATCGTGCCGGGGCCTGCCGAAGTGGAGGGGGCGAAGCAGCTCTACCCCGACGCGATACGCCTGGACGGCGTGCAGCTGGGTGTTTACAACGCGCTGCTGCAGGGCGCTGGCGTCGTCGTCGCCAACGACACCGGACCGGCGCACATGGCCGCTGGCGTGGGGGCCAGGCTGCTGAGCGTGCTCGGCCCCACCGACCCCGCGCGCTGGGCGCCGTGGGGCACGACGGTGACCGTCATGCGGCGCTGGCCCGGGTGGCCCAGCGTCGACGAGGTGCGGTCAGCCGTGGATCAGGCCTTGCCCTGATTGGCCACCGCGGCCGCGGCCTTGGCGGCGGCTTCGGCATCGCCCAGGTAGTAGCTCTTGAGGGGCTTCAGGTTCTCGTCCAGCTCGTAGACCAGCGGGATGCCGTTGGGGATGTTGACGCCGACGATCGCGTCGTCCGCGATATTGTCGAGGTACTTCACCAGCGCGCGGATGCTGTTGCCGTGCGCGGCGATGACGACGCGCTGGCCGCTCTTGATCGTCGGCGCGACGGTCTCGTTCCAGAACGGCAGCACGCGGGCGACGGTGTCCTTCAGGCATTCGGTCAGCGGCACGTCGCCTTCGGCCAGGCCGGCATAGCGGCGGTCGCTGCGCTCGCTGCGCGGGTCGGTCGCTTCCAGCGCCGGCGGCGGCGTGTCGTAGCTGCGGCGCCAGATCAGCACCTGCTCGTCGCCGTACTGCTTGGCCATGTCGGCCTTGTTGAGGCCTTGCAGCGCGCCGTAGTGGCGCTCGTTCAGGCGCCAGGCGTGGCGCACCGGCAGCCAGGTGCGGTCCATCTGGTCCAGGCAGTGCCACAGCGTCCAGACGGCGCGCTTGAGCACTGAGGTGTAGGCGATGTCGAAGTCGTAGCCGGCTTCCTTCAGCAGGCGGCCCGCGGTCTTGGCCTGCTCGACACCGGTGGGCGTCAGGTCCACATCGGTCCAGCCGGTGAAGCGGTTTTCCAGGTTCCAGGTCGATTCGCCGTGGCGGATGAGGACGAGCTTGTACATGGGGCAGGGGCGCAACAGGTGGTGGGAGCGGCGGATTATCGGACCCGGCGATAATCACCGGCTTCGTTGAATTACACGGGATGCTTGCTTGAACTTCCTGATCGAGAACTGGTTTTTGATCGTCGCCGCGCTGGTCTCCGGCGGCATGCTGATCTGGCCCATGGTGGTGTCGGGCTCGCAGGGTGCGGCCGTCGGTACCGCCGAGGCCGTGCGGCTCGTCAACCGCGAGAAGGGCGTGCTGATCGACGTCAGCGAGCCCGAGGAGTTCGCCAAGGTCCACGCGGTCGGTGCGCGCAACATCCCCTTCGGCCAACTGGAAGGCCACAAGTCCCTGCCGGCCAACAAGGCCCTGCCGCTGGTGGTGGTGTGTCCGACCGGCGCGCGCGCCGGCCGCGCCGCGGGCATGCTGCGCAAGCTGGGCTACGAAAAGGCCCAGGTGCTTGCCGGCGGCCTCAAGGCCTGGCGGGAGGCAAATTTGCCGGTGGAAAAGTGCGCGTAGCGGACTTTCGCCAAACTGGACTGCATTCGGCTTTCCATTTGGCAAAAAACGGCGTAAGCCGTTTCGCCGAAACCGCTTGAGCGGTTTTTCATGGAGATGACGATGGCCCACGTGAAGATGTACACCACGCTGGTCTGCCCCTTCTGCATCCGCGCCAAGATGCTGCTCAAGCAGCGTGGCGTGCAGCAGATCGAGGAGATCCGCGTGGACCTCAACCCCGACGAGCGCGACGCGATGATGAACAAGACCGGCCGCCGCACCGTGCCGCAGATCTTCATCGGCGACACCCATGTGGGCGGCTGTGACGACCTGATAGCGCTGGACCAGCGCGGCGAACTCGCCCCCTTGCTCCAGGCGGCCTGATTTCAAGCCCGGGCAAGCCCCGGGCGGCCTGTCAGGAGGCCTCGCCCATAATCCATCACCGCCCGCAGCGCGCCGCCTGCGGGCTTTTGTTTGACGCTCCGCTAGAAAGAGTTCCATGGCCGACGAGATCCAAGCTGCCGCCGAAGGCACCCCCGTGTTCCAGATCCAGCGCATGTACCTGAAGGATCTGTCGCTGGAACAGCCAAACGCGCCGCACATCCTGCTGGAGCAGCAGCAGCCCCAGGTCGACATCAACCTGACGCTGTCGGCCGAGAACGTCACCGACGGCATCTTCGAAGTCTGCGTGACGGCCACCGTCAACACCAAGGTCGGCGACAAGACGCTGTTCCTGGTCGAGGCCAAGCAGGCCGGTATCTTCGAGATCCGCAACGTGCCGCAGGACCAGGTCGAAGGCATCCTGGGCATCGTCTGCCCGCAGATGGTCTACCCCTACCTGCGCGCCATCGTGTCGGACGTCTGCACCCGCGCCGGCTTCCCGCCGGTGCTGCTGACCGAAGTGAACTTCCAGGCGATGTTCGAAGCCCAGCAGGCACAGCGCGCAGTGCAGGGCGGCTCGGCCGTCAACTGAACATCGAGGCCCGCCTCGCGACGACGCCCCGCCCCGAGCGGGGCGTTTTTCTTGGTGGACACTTCTGCGCATGACGACGATGAAGATCAGCGTGCTGGGTGCCGGCGCCTGGGGCACGGCCCTGGCCATCCAGGCCACTCATGCAGGCCATGACGTGAAGCTGTGGGGACGCGACGCCGCCGCCATCGGACAGATGCGGGCGAGCCGCCGCAACGCGGCCTATCTGCCGGACAGCGAACTGCCCGCGCCGCTCGCACTGACGGCCGACCGGGGCCAGGCCATCGCCCATGCGGCCGAGGGCCTGACCGTCATCGCCACGCCCATGTCCGGCCTGCGCGAGACGCTCGCCGCCCTGCCGCCGACGCACCGGACGCTGTGGCTGTGCAAGGGCTTCGAGGCCGGCAGCGGGCGTCTGGGCCACGAGATCGCACGCGAGCTGCAACTGGGCAGGCGCGTGGGCGTGCTGTCGGGGCCGAGTTTTGCGCAGGAGGTCGCTGCCGGCCGCCCAACGGCGCTGGTGGCGGCCAGCGAGGATGCCGGCCTGGCCCAGGCCGCGGTCGACGCCTTCCACGGCGAGCGGCTGCGCGTCTACACGTCGACCGATCCGATCGGCGTCGAGGTCGGTGGCGCGGTCAAGAACGTGCTGGCGATCGCGGTCGGCGTTTGCGACGGGCTCTCGAACGTCGCGCCCGACGCTCCGGGCCTGAACGCCCGCGCCGCGCTGATCACGCGGGGCTTGGCAGAGATGCTGCGCCTGGGCCTGGCGCTGGGTGCCAAGGCCGAGACCTTCATGGGCCTGTCGGGCCTGGGCGACCTGGTGCTGACGGCGACGGGCGACCTGTCGCGCAACCGGCGCGTCGGCCTGATGCTGGCCGAGGGCCTGGCCGTGCCGGACATCCTGAAGCGGCTGGGCCATGTGGCCGAAGGCGTCTACAGCGCGCCGACGGTCCTCGCGCGAGCCCGCGAAGCCGGTGTCGAGATGCCCATCACCGAGGCCATGGTGGCCCTGCTTGAAGGCCGCTTGCGCGCGGGCCAGGCGGTCGACCACCTGATGGGCCGCGAGGCCCGGCCCGAATAGGCTCAGCTGCCGCCCTGGTAGCCGTTCTGCCGCCAGGCTTCGAAGACGGCCACGGCGACGCTGTTGCTGAGGTTCAGGCTGCGCTGGCCCTCGCGCATCGGCAGCCGGACGCGCTGTTCAAGCGCAAAGCCGTCACGCAGCGCAGGTGGCAGCCCGGCCGTCTCGCTGCCGAAGACCAGGTAGTCGCCCGGTTGCCATGCCACGTCGCCGAAGGGTCGGCTGCCGCGCGTCGTGAAGGCGAACAGCCGTGCCGGGTCGGGGGACTCGGCGGTGAGGAAGGCGGCCCAGTCGGCGTGGCGCTGCACGCGGGCGTACTCGTGATAGTCCAGCCCGGCGCGCTGCAGCAGCCGGTCTTCCATCGAAAAGCCCAGCGGTTCGATCAGGTGCAGCGTGCAGCCGGTATTGGCCGCGAGCCGGATCACGTTGCCCGTGTTGGGCGGGATCTCGGGGTGGACGAGGACGATGTGAAACATGGGCGGGAGTATCCCCGCCGCCTCATTCCTGGCCGGGCTCCGGGGTGCGAGCGATGACCCAGGCCTGCACGCTCATCACGCCGGCCTGCAGCAGCACGCGGGCCAGCTCGTACAGCGTCGCGCCGCTGGTCATCACGTCGTCCAGCAGGGCGACGCTGGTGCCGCGCAGCCGCTGGGCACGCAACGGCTCGACGGCGAACACGCCGCGCACATTGGCCGTCCGGGCCTGCAACTTCAGGCCGGCCTGGCGCTCGTTGTGGCGCACGCGCAGCAGCAGGTGCGGGTCGCAGCGCAGGCCGCGGCGGCGCGCCAACGCGCGGGCCAGCTCGTACGACTGGTTGTAGCCGCGCTCGCGCAGGCGCTCGGCGGACAGCGGCACGGGCAGCAGCCAGTCGGGCTCGACGACCTCGGCGGCACTGAGGGCGACGTTGAGCCGCTCCAGCAGGCTCTCGCGCAGTTGCAGGCCCTGGTGGTACTTGAAGTGCTGCAGCAGGCCGTCCCAGGGAAAGCCGTAGTCCAGCGCGGCCACGGTACGGTCCAGCGGCGGGGCCTCGTGCAAACAGCGCCCGCACTGCGGCCGAGGCCGGCCGGTCAGCTCCGGTGGCAGCCGGGCCGCGCAGGTCCAGCAGCGCGCCTGAGGCCGGGCGTAAAGGTCCACGCAAGTCCCGCAGATCGTCTGGTGGCTCCAGGCGCGGCAGACCGCGCACTGGCCGGCGCAGCGCATCAGCACTTTCTCGATCAACGGGGGCTTCGTTGCCGCCAGGGCGCGCTCGGGCATCGGCTCAATATACTGACCGGCCCATGAGCGAGCCGGCATCGACCCCTACTTCAAACAAGGGGCCGCGGCCTCAGGATCTCGATGCGGCCGCGCTGCGCCACCAGGTCCGACGGCTGGCGCGCGCCGAGCAGCCGCCGTGGCTGCATGCCGAGGTCGCGCGCCGCATGGCCGAGCGGCTGAGCTTCATCAAATTGCAGCCGGCGCGTGTGCTGGACACCTCACCGGCCCTCGGCGCCAGCGCCGAACTGCTGCGGCTGGCCTATCCAAACGCGGAAATGCTGTGGCACGAGGCCGACCCCGTGCTGGTGGAGCGCGCGGCCAGCGCCCGGGCGCTGAACTGGTGGCGCAAGCTGCGCGGCGCCGGCTCGGGCCAGGTGGCGGCGCTGCCGGCCACGCCGGCGGTCGAGCTGCTTTGGTCCAACATGGCCTTGCACGCCTGCCCCGAACTGCCGGCGTTGCTGGGGCAATGGCAGGCCAGCATCGCCGTCGGTGGCTTCGTCATGTTCTCGTGCCTGGGGCCCGACAGCTTCGTCGAGCTGCGGCCGCTGTATGCCCGCAACAGCTGGGGGCGCCCGGCGCCGGACTGGTGGGACATGCATGACATCGGCGACCTGCTGCTGAAGGCGGGCTTCGCCGACCCGGTGATGGATCAGGAGCGGCTGCGCCTGACCTGGGCCAGCCCCGAAAGCCTGTTGGGCGACCTGCGCGCCCTGGGTGGCAACGTGGCGCCGGCGCGCTTCGCCGGATTGCGCGGCCGCGGTTGGCAGCGGCGGCTGCTGGCCGAGCTCGACACCATGCGCGACGCGGAGGGCCGCCTCGTGCTGACGCTGGAGCTGGTGTTCGGCCATGCCTTCAAGGCCGCGCCGCGTCTGGCCGTCGCGGCGCAGACGCATGTGTCGGTCGACGCGATGCGCGCTACGCTGCGCAAGGGGCGCCCGGAACGCTGATCGCTAGGTGATTCCCAGGGGCCCGGGCCGGGCGGAGGCGCGGGGGTGCTGGGCTAAAATGCCGCGCCGCCAAGAGGGCCATGGGCAAAACCCGGCTCAATCCACGGAACTTGCATTCCAGCCCTGCCGCAACGCCGGGCCAGCAAGACCCGCTCTTCAAAGAACCAAGTGACAACCATGACGATGATGAACGCACGAGTGCATAGCGCCTCACGCGGCTGGGCCCAGCGGGCCGCCGTGGCGGCGACGGCGGCCCTGGCAACGGGTTCGGCCCTCGCGGTGAACGACCTCAAAGGCGGCCCCGGCGTCAATCAGCTCAACCTGCACGAGCCGGTCACGCGCATCGCGGCCGACCAGATGTGGTTGCACAACTTCATGCTGATCGTCTGCCTCGTCATCTTCGTGGCGGTGTTCGGGGTGATGTTCTATTCCATCTTCAAGCACCGCAAGTCCAAGGGCGCGGTGTCGGCCAACTTCCACGAGAGCGTGGCCGTCGAGATCGCCTGGACCGTCGTGCCCTTCCTCATCGTCATCGGCATGGCGCTGCCGGCCACCAAGGTCGTCGTCGCGATGAAGGACACGACCAATGCCGACGTGACCATCAAGGCCACCGGCTACCAGTGGAAGTGGGGCTACGACTACCTGAAGGGCGAGGGCGAGGGCATCGGCTTCCTGGCCACGCTGGACACCGAGCAGCGCGAGGCCTCGAACTCCGGCAAGCCCGCGCCGGTCGACAACTACCTGCTCAAGGTCGACAACCCGCTGGTCGTGCCGGTGGACAAGAAGGTCCGCATCATCACGACCGCCAACGACGTCATCCATGCCTGGATGGTGCCGGCCTTCGGCGTGAAGCAGGACGCCATCCCCGGCTTCGTGCGCGACACCTGGTTCAAGGCCGAGAAGATCGGCGACTACTACGGCCAGTGCGCCGAGCTGTGCGGCAAGGAGCACGCCTACATGCCCATCCACGTGAAGGTCGTGTCCGCCGAGGACTACACCAAGTGGGTCGACGGCAAGAAGAAGGAAATGGCCGCCAAGGCCGACGATCCGAGCAAGGTCTGGGAGCAGGCGGCGCTGGTCGCCCGCGGCGAGAAGGTCTATGCCGCCAACTGCGCGGTCTGCCACAAGGCCGACGGCTCCGGCGCCGGCCCGATCAAGGCGCTGGACAAGTCGCCCGTCGTGCTGTCCGACAACCACCTCGAGCAGATCCAGGTCGTGCTGAACGGCCGCATGGACAAGGGCATGCCCGCCTGGAAGCAGCTCAGCGACACCGACATCGCCGCCGTCGTGACCTACACGAAGAACAGCTGGTCCAACAAGACGGGCCAGACCGTGCAGCCGGCTGAAATCGTCGCTGCCCGCAAGTAATACCGAACGCCGAATCAGAGGAAATCACATGAGTGCAGTGCTCCCCCCCCACGGCGTTCACGGTGGCCACGCTGGCGACCACGCCCACGACGACCATCACGACCACCACGCACCCCACGGCTGGCGCCGCTGGGTGTTCGCGACCAACCACAAGGACATCGGTACGCTGTACCTGCTGTTCTCGTTCACGATGCTGATGGTCGGTGGCATCCTGGCGCTGTGCATCCGCGCGGAACTCTTCCAGCCCGGCCTGCAGTTCTTCAACCCCGAGCTGTTCAACCAGTTCACGACCATGCACGGTCTGATCATGGTGTTCGGGGCCATCATGCCGGCCTTCGTGGGCTTCGCGAACTGGATGATCCCGCTGCAGATCGGCGCGAGCGACATGGCCTTCGCGCGGATGAACAACTTCAGCTTCTGGCTGCTGATCCCCGCGGCCATCATGCTGGTGGGCAGCTTCTTCATGCCCGGCGGCGCGCCCGCCGCGGGCTGGACGCTGTACGCACCGTTGACGCTGCAGATGGGCCCGTCGATGGACGCCGGCATCTTCGCGATGCACATCATGGGCGCATCAAGCATCATGGGCTCGATCAACATCATCGTGACCATCCTCAACATGCGCGCCCCCGGCATGACGCTGATGAAGATGCCGATGTTCGCGTGGACCTGGCTGATCACCGCCTACCTGCTGATCGCCGTCATGCCCGTGCTGGCCGGTGCCATCACGATGACGCTGACCGACCGCCATTTCGGCACCGCCTTCTTCAACCCCGCAGGCGGCGGCGACCCGGTCATGTACCAGCACATCTTCTGGTTCTTCGGCCACCCCGAGGTCTACATCATGATCTTGCCGGCCTTCGGCATCGTCAGCCAGATCGTGCCGGCCTTCGCCCGCAAGCGCCTGTTCGGCTACGCGTCCATGGTGTACGCGACGGCCTCCATCGCCATCCTGTCCTTCATCGTCTGGGCCCACCACATGTTCGCCACCGGCATGCCGGTGACGGGCCAGCTGTTCTTCATGTACGCGACCATGCTGATCGCGGTGCCCACGGGCGTGAAGATCTTCAACTGGCTGGCGACGATGTGGCGCGGCTCGATGACCTTCGAGACCCCGATGCTGTGGGCCGTGGGTTTCATCTTCGTGTTCACGATGGGCGGCTTCACCGGCCTGATCTGCGCGATGGCCCCCATCGACATCCAGATCCAGGACACCTACTACGTCGTGGCCCACTTCCACTACGTGCTGGTGGCTGGCTCGCTGTATGCGCTGTTCGCCGGCGTCTACTACTGGGGCCCGAAGTGGACCGGCGTCATGTATTCGGAGTTCCGCGGCAAGCTGCACTTCTGGTGGTCGCTGATCGCCTTCAACGTGACCTTCTTCCCGATGCACTTCCTGGGTCTGGCCGGCATGCCGCGTCGCTACGCCGACTACCCGATGCAGTTCACCGACTTCAACCAACTGGCCTCCATCGGTGCCTTCGCCTTCGGCCTGGCGCAGGTCTACTTCTTCCTGTTCATCGTCGTCCCGATGATGCGCGGCAAGGGTGAGAAGGCCTCGCAGAAGCCCTGGGAAGCCGCCGAAGGCCTGGAGTGGGAGATCCCGTCGCCGGCGCCCTTCCACACCTTCGAAGAGCCGCCCAAGCTGGACGCCTCGGCCACCAAGGTCATCGGCTGATCGCGACATGACACCCGAGCAGCGCAAGAGCAACCGTCGGCTGGGCCTGATCCTGCTGACGATCGCACTGGCCTTCGGCGTCGGCTTCATCGCCAAGATGACGCTGTTTGCGCACTGACATGCGGCTGCTGGACGCCCTTCGCCGCGACAACCGGCAGCTTCTGGTGAAGCTGGCGGTTGTCGTGGCGTTGATGTTCGGCTTCGGCTATGCATTGGTGCCGCTGTACAAGTCGATCTGCGAGGCGCTGGGCATCAACGTGCTGTCGCTGGCCGAGCGCCAGGCGCTCTCCACCGACAAGGGGCTGGCCAACGGCAATGGCCAGATCGACTACAGCCGCGAGATCACCGTCGAGTTCGACACCAATGCGCGCGGCCCGTGGGACTTCAAGCCGGCGGTGCGCCACATGACGGTGCACCCGGGCCAGCTGAGCCAGGTCATGTACGAGTTCCGCAACGTGCAGGACCGGACCATGGCCGCGCAGGCCATCCCGAGCTATGCGCCCATGCAGGCCAGCGCGCATTTCAACAAGCTGGAATGCTTCTGCTTCAACGAGTACACGCTGAAGCCGGGCGAGAGCAAGCAGTGGCCGGTCGTGTTCGTCATCGACCCCAAGCTGCCCAAGGATGTGAAGACCATCACCCTGTCCTACACCTTCTTCGAGGTGGCGGGCAAGGGCGGTGTGAAGTTGGGCCAGGCGCCCACGGATGTGCAGGCACTGAAAGGCGCGCTGTGAGCAAGCCGGGTCAGGACCTGAAGGACGCCGTGGGCCGCAAGGCCTCGCTGCGTCAGACGATCTCGGCCGTGGCCTGGGGTTTCTTCGGCGTGCGCCGGGGCAAGGATCATGAGCAGGACATCGCCAAGCTCAACCCGGTGCATGTGTTGATCGCGGGCGTGCTTGGCGCGGCCCTGTTTGTATTGGTGCTGGTGCTGGTGGTCCGTTGGGTCATCGGCAGCGGCGTGGCTGGTGCCTGACGGCCCGGTCACAACGAAGTTCAGAACGCAGAGTAGAACCAGGAGAACGACATGTCGGCAACGACGACCCCGGGCAAGGCCCCGTACTACTACGTCCCGGCGCCCTCGCGGCATCCGGTGATGGCCGCCATCGGCCTGTTCTTCGTCATCCTCGGCGCGGGCCAGTGGGTCAACGGCCATGGCTGGGGCATGTACTCGCTGTTCGGCGGCCTGCTGTTCTGGGCCTTCGTGCTGCAGCAGTGGTTCCGCGAGGCCATCCATGAGAGCGAGACGGGCCTCTATAGCGACCGCATCGACGTCTCCTTCCGCTGGAGCATGGGCTGGTTCATCTTCTCGGAGGTGATGTTCTTTGCCGCCTTCTTCGGCGCGCTGTTCTGGGCCCGCGTCTACTCGGTGCCCACGCTGGGCAGCCTGGAGAACGCACTGCTGTGGCCGGACTTCAAGGCCATCTGGCCCAGCACCGCCGCCGGCTTCACCGCCGCGCCGGGTGGCACGGTCGAGCCCTTCTCGACCATCGGCCCCTGGCCGCTGCCGACGCTGAACACCGCGCTGCTGCTGACCTCGGGCGTGACGCTGACCATCGCCCACCACGCGCTGATCGCCGGCCAACGCGCCAAGACCATCGCCTTCATGTGGATCACCGTGCTGCTGGGCCTGGTGTTCCTGTTCGTGCAGGGCTTCGAGTACGCCCACGCCTACAAGGACCTGAACCTCAAGCTCAGCTCCGGCATCTTCGGCTCGACCTTCTTCATGCTGACGGGCTTCCACGGCTTCCACGTGTTCGTGGGCATGCTGATGCTGCTGTTCATCACCATCCGCGTGATGAAGGGCCACTTCACGCCCGAGCGCCACTTCGGCTTCGAAGGTGCGGCCTGGTACTGGCACTTCGTCGACGTGGTCTGGCTGGGCCTGTACGTCGTCGTCTACTGGATGTGACGGGGCGCCCAGCCCAAAAGCAAAGCGCCGCGGAAGCGGCGCTTTTTTTTGACGGCCTCGGCGCTCGTCAGCGGCCCACGGGCACGCCCTTGGGCTCGATCCAGCCCATCCACCAGCAAAACAGGATGAAGGCGAACAAGGCCACCGAGACCGCGACGCGCACCGCCAGTGCCCGCGCCATGTTCGAGCCGCGCTTGTCGTTGCCGCGGCCGTGGCGAAGCATGAAAAATCCAGCGGCCGCAAGCGCACCGAGGATGCCGATGAAGGCAATCAGGAACACGAATTTCATGGGCTGGGATTATCCGCCGCGGGGCCGTGCATGACGCGGCACGGCTGGCTGGTGCTCGCCGCAGCGTTGCTGTGCGCCGCGCTGACCGCGCGCCTGGGCCTGTGGCAGCTCGACCGCGCCGCGCAGAAGCTCGCGCTGCAGGCCGCCATCGACGCGGAGGGCCAGCGGCCCGCCCTCGCCAATGCCGACATCGGCCAGGCGCAGCTGCACCGCCGCGTCGCGCTGCGCGGCACCTGGGTCGCCGAGCACACGGTGTGGCTGGACAACCGACCCATGGACGGCCGCGCCGGTTTCTACGTCGTCACGCCGCTGCGGCTCGCCGGCCGCAGCGATGCCGTGCTGGTGCAGCGGGGCTGGGCGCCGCGCGACGCGGTCGACCCGAGGCGGCTGCCGCCGCTCGCCACGCCGGCCGGCGAGGTCGAGGTGGCCGGCCGCCTCGCCGCTTCGCCGTCACGGCTTTACGAGCTCGGCGAAGGGGCCACTGGAGCGATCCGGCAAAATCTCGACCCTGTCGCCTTCGCCGCGGAAGCCGGCCTCAAACTGCTGCCGCTGACCGTCGTGCAGACCAGCCCCGGCACCGGCGACGGCCTGCTGCGCCACTGGCCGGCGCCGGACCTCGGCCTTCACAAGCACTACGGCTACGCCTTCCAATGGTTCGCGCTCTGCGCGCTGATCCTGATCCTCTATGTCTGGTTCCAACTCCTCCGCCCCCGGCTCTGCCGCCAGCAGCAGCCCTGAGCCATTGAGCTTCGCGGTGCACAGCCTGCCCGACCCGCGCTCGGCCACGCGCCAGCGCGCCGGCCGCTGGAAGATGCTGTTGCTGCTGGCGCTGTGCGCCGCGCCGGTCGTCGCCTCCTACTTCACCTTCTACGTCATCAAGCCCAGCGGCTCGGCCTATGGCGAGCTGATCGTGCCGACGGTGGAGATCCCGGCCGACCTGCCGCTGACCGACTTGCAGGGCCGCCCGGTCAGCGCGGCGTCGCTGCACGGCCAGTGGCTGCTGACGGTGGTGCAGCCCGCCGCCTGCGGCGAGGCCTGCGAGCGCCAGCTGTACGTGCAGCGCCAGCTGCGCGAGATGCTCGGCAAGAACCGCGACCGCGTCGACAAGCTGTGGCTCATCGGCCAGGACGAACCGGCGCCGCGGCCCGAGCTGCTGGCGGCGCTGAGCCAGAAGGGCGTCGAGGTCACGGTGCTGCGCGTGCCGCGCGAGCGCCTGGCCGCCTGGCTCAAGCCGGCCACCGGCAAGGCGCTGTCCGACCATTTCTTCCTCGTCGACCCGATGGGCCGCTGGATGCTGCGCGCGCCCGCCGACCCCGATCCCAAGAAGCTCAAGGGCGACCTCGACAAGCTGCTCAAGGCCAGCGCCGGCTGGGACAACCCCGGACGATGAACGAAGCCCTGCTTCCGCTCGGCCAGGTCGCCGCCATCGGCGGCGTGGTCGCCATCGGCCCGCTGCTGTGGTGGCGCCAGCGCTCGCGCCATGCCGCGCCAGTGGGCCGGCTGCGCGCGTTGACGCTGCTGACGCTGTTCCTCACCTTCGACCTGATCGTCTTCGGTGCCTTCACCCGTTTGACCGACTCCGGCCTGGGCTGCCCCGACTGGCCCGGCTGCTACGCCTCGGCCAGCCCGGTCGGCGCCCGCGACCACATCGAGGCGGCGCAGGTGGCGATGCCGACCGGCCCCGTCACCCATGGCAAGGCCTGGATCGAGATGCTGCACCGCTACCTGGCCAGCGGCGTGGGCCTGCTCATCCTCGTCATGACGGTGCTGGGCTGGCGCCTCAAGCGCCGAGCGGGCGAGGCGGCGCCGTCGCCCTGGCTGCCGACGCTGACGCTGGTCTGGGTCTGCGTGCAGGGCGCCTTCGGCGCGCTGACGGTGACGATGAAGCTCTTCCCGGCCATCGTCACGCTGCACCTGCTGTTCGGCCTGGGCCTGCTGATGCTGCTGGCCTGGCAGCACGAGGCCTATGAGCCGCGGCCGCTGCCCGTGCCGGCGGCGCTGCGCCGCGCCGTGATCGCGGTCCTGGCGCTCGCGCTGGTCCAGGTCGCCCTCGGCGGCTGGGTCAGCACGAACTACGCCGTGCTGGCCTGCGACGAGTTCCCCACCTGCCACGGCGGCCAATGGTGGCCGCATATGGACTTCGGCCAGGGCTTCCAGCTCTGGCGCGAACTGGGCCAGCGCGCCGACGGCGGCTGGCTGGGCTTCGAGGCGCTGGCCGCCATCCACATGGCCCACCGGGCCGGCGCGGCGTTCGTCTTCGCCGCCATCCTCGCGCTGGCCTGGGCCCTTCGTCGAGTTGCGCCGGGCTGGTCCAAGGCGCTGCTGGCGGCGGCGGGCTGGCAGCTGGCCTCGGGGCTGTCCAATGTCGTGCTCGACTGGCCCATCATTGCGGCCCTGGCCCATACCGCCGGCGCCGCCGTGCTGCTGGCCCTGCTCACCACCTTGCTCGCGCGTACCCAGCGCCTTGATTCCTGACCATGGCTTCCACGTCCACCGCCAGTGCCCTCATGCACAGCCCGCGCTGGCAGCAGTTCTACCAGCTGACCAAGCCGCGCGTCGTCCAGCTCATCGTCTTCTGCGCCGCCATCGGCATGGCCCTGGCCGTGCCCGGCCTGCCGGACCTGCAGCAAGCGCTGACGATGCTCGCGGCCATCGCCGGCATCTGGCTGGTCGCCGGCGCCGCCGCCGCCTTCAACTGCCTCATCGAGGACGGCATCGACGCGCGCATGAAGCGCACCGCCTGGCGCGCCACCGCCAAGGGCGAGCTGAGCCGCACGCAGACGCTGGCCTTCTCGGCGCTGCTGTGCGCGGCCGGCATGGCGCTGCTTGGGTTCTACGTCAACCTGCTGACGATGTGGCTCACCTTCGCCACCTTCGTCGGCTACGCGGTCATCTACACCGTCATCCTGAAGCCGACGACACCGCAGAACATCGTCATCGGCGGCGCCTCCGGTGCGATGCCACCGGTGCTGGGCTGGGCGGCGCTGCGCGGCGAACTGGGCCCGGAGCCCTGGCTGCTGTGCCTCATCATCTTCCTGTGGACGCCGCCGCATTTCTGGGCGCTGGCGCTGTACCGCGCCGAGGACTACGCCCGCGCCGGCCTGCCCATGCTGCCGGTCACGCACGGCAATGACTACACGCGGTTGCAGATCCTGCTCTACACCTGGGTGCTGTTCGCGGCCACGCTGTTGCCCTTCCTGGCCGGCATGAGTGGGTGGTTCTACCTGGTCTGCGCCGTCGCGCTGGGCCTGGGTTTCTGCGGCTATGCCTTCCGGCTCTGGCGCTCCTATTCGGAGAAGCTGGCACGGCGGACCTTCTGGTTCTCCATCTGGCACTTGTCGCTGCTGTTCGCGGCCCTCCTGATCGACCACTACCTGCCATGAACACTCGTCGCTTCGCCCTGGCCGTGCTGGCCGCGCTGACCTTGGCCGGCTGCCAGAAGGCAACGCCCGACAAACCCGCCTTCAAGGGCATCGACCTCACCGGCGCCGACTACGCCAAGCAGCTCAACCTGACCGACCAGGACGGCCGCGCCCGGTCCCTGGCGGATTTCAAGGGCAAGGTGCTGGTGATCTTCTTCGGCTACACGCAGTGCCCGGACGTCTGCCCGACGACCATGGCCGAGGTCGCCGAGGTCAAGCGCTCGCTCGGTGCCGACGGCGACAAAGTGCAAGGCGTCTTCGTCACCGTCGACCCCGAACGCGACACCGCGGCGCTGCTCAAGGCCTACCTGGCCAGCTTCGATCCCAGCTTCGTCGGCCTGCGCGGCAGCGAGGAGCAGACCAAGGCCGCCGCCAAGGAGTTCAAGGTCTTCTACGCCAAGGTGCCCGGCAAGACGCCCGAGACCTACACGATGGACCACACCGCCGCCAGCTTCATCTTCGACACGGAAGGCCGCGTGCGCGTCTACGTGCGCTACGGCGCCGGCGCCAAGCCCCTGGCCGACGACATCAAGCTGCTGCTGGCCGAGGCGCAGAAATGACAAAGGCCCCATCAGGGGCCTTTTAAAGGGTGGAAGAGGATCAGGCCGCTTCGGTCAGCGCCTTCTTCATCTTCTTCATCGCCGCCACCTCGATCTGGCGGATGCGCTCGGCCGACACGCCGTACTCGGCCGCCAACTCGTGCAGCGTCATGCCGCCGGACGCGTCGTCGTTCACCTTCAGCCAGCGCTCCTCGACGATGCGGCGGCTGCGCGGGTCCAGCACGTCCAGCGCGCGGTGGATGCCGTCGCCGGCCAGCTCATCGCGCGAACGGGCCTCGATGACGCGCGTCGGCTCGTGGCTGTCGTCGGCCAGATAGGCGATGGGGGCGAAGCTCTCGCCTTCGTCGTCGGTCTGCGGCTCCAGGGCCACGTCGCCGCCGGACATGCGCGTCTCCATCTCCAGCACTTCCTCGCGCTTGACGTTCAGCGTGCTGGCCACATGGGCCACTTCGGCTTCGGTCAGCGTGTTGCGGTGCGTGGCAGCGTCGCTCTGGCCCGCCTTGAGCTGGTGCTTCATCGAGCGCAGGTTGAAGAACAGCTTGCGCTGGGCCTTGGTCGTCGCGACCTTGACCATGCGCCAGTTCTTCAGGATGTACTCGTGGATCTCGGCCTTGATCCAGTGCATCGCATAGCTGACCAGCCGCACGCCCTGGTCCGGGTCGAAGCGCTTGACGGCCTTCATCAGGCCGACGTTGCCTTCCTGGATCAGGTCGCCCTGGGGCAGGCCGTAGCCGACGTACTGGCGCGAGATGGACACGACCAGACGCAGGTGCGACAGCACCAGCCGGCCCGCGGCTTCCAGGTCACCCTCGTCACGCAGGCTGCGCGCGGCGGAACTTTCCTCCTCCGCGGTCAGCAGCGGCAGGCGGTTGACGGCGGAGATGTACGCGTCCAGATTGCCCAGCGAGGGCACGAGGGCCCAAGGGTCGCGAACGGCAATGGCGGAAGAGGCAGACATCGTCTTGATTCCTTCTGAACCGCCGCGTGTGGATGCGGCGGCGAAGGGAATATTAGCACTCCGCCATACCGAGTGCTAAGGATGATGCCGTCTGGGCTAAAACGCAGTGTTTCAGCGGCTGAAACAGTTGGCGGCCGCTAACTTCGTTCAGTCGACGAGGCCGAAATCGGGGCTTTTGATCATCGCCTCGATGTCCAGCAGGATCAGCATGCGCTCGCCGAGCTTGCCCAGGCCGGTGATGAAGCGGGCGTCCATCGCCGCCGGCACCTCGGGGCGGGCCTTGATCTCGTCGGCGCTCAGCTCCAGCACGTCGGACACCGAGTCGACGACGATGCCGACGATGCGGCCGGCCACGTTCAGCACGATGACGACGGTGAAGGCGTTGTACTCGCCGGGCTGGCCCAGGCGGATGCGCAGGTCCAGGATGGGCACGATGACGCCGCGCAGGTTGACGACACCCTTGACGAAGGCCGGCGCGTTGGCCACGCGGGTGGGCGCTTCGTAGGAGCGGATTTCCTGCACGCGCAGGATGTCGAGGCCGTATTCCTCCTCGCCGATGCGGAAGGTCAGGAACTGGCGGCCGTCGGCGCGCGCGAGGGTCTGCACGGCCTGGGCGCCGGTGGTGGGTACGAGATCGGTGGAGCTCATCGGGCGCTGCGCTTCGGGGTGGGGTCAGGCCGTCATTCTGCCCGCTCCGACCTTGGCGGCGATGCCAACAATTCGTCAACCAGGGCCAGCAGTTCACGCACGTCCAGTGGCTTGGTCAGGTAGTGGTCGGCACCGGCTGTGCGGGCCAGCGCCATCTGATCGGGCTGGGCATTGGCGGACACCACGACGACCGGCGGCGCGGCGCCGCCCAGCTCGCGCAGGCGGGCGAGCAGGCTCAGGCCGTCGCCGTCGGGCAGCTGCCAGTCCAGCAGCAGCAGGGCCGGTGGCCGTTCGCGCAAGGCCTTCAGGCCGGCTGCGACCGTCGGCGCCACCTCCAGCTCCAGCCCCGGGCGCTGCTCGAGGATGCCGCGCATGACCTCGGCGTTCAGCGGGTTGTCCTCCACGTACAGCACGCGCCGGTGCGGGCCGGCCTGCGGCGCTGCGGGGCCGTCCGCGGCGGTGGCGGGGGCGGCGGGTACGGCAGCGCCCGCCGCCGGCAGCCGCAGCACGAAGCAGGCGCCAGGGCCGTCCTGCGCTTCGGCGCGCAGGCTGCCACCCATCATTTCGGCCAGCCGCAGGCTGATGACCAGGCCGATGCCGGTGCCGGGCAGGCCGCTGCTCTCGCGGCCGAGGCGGTTGAAGGGCTGGAAGAGGGCAGCGCGCTGCTCATCCGTCAAACCCAGTCCCGTGTCGCGCACCGCGACCTCCACCCAGCCGGGCTCTGGGCTGGTCGCCGTGATGCTGACGCTGCCGCCGTCCCGGTTGTACTTGACCGCGTTGCTCAGCAGGTTGGTCAGCACCTGCGTGACGCGCGTCGGGTCGCCGACCACGCGCAGGGAGCCCGGGTCCAGCCGCTGGCTGATGGCCAGGCCGCGCTCGGCCGCGCCCTGCTGCACCAGGGCCAGCGCCCGGGCCAGCAGCGGCGGCAGCTCCAGCGCCACCGGCTCCAGCCGCAGCGAACCGGCCTCGATGCGCGACAGGTCCAGCGTGTCGTTGATCATCTCCAGCAGGTGCCAGCCGGCCTGGGCGATCTGCTGGGCGCGGCCGCGCTGCGAGGCTGCGAGCGGCTCGGCGGCGTCCATCTGCATCAGCTGCGTGAAGCCGAGGATGGCGTTCATCGGCGTGCGCAGCTCATGGCTCATGCGCGACAGGAACTCGTTCTTGGCCTGGTTGGCCGCCTCGGCGGCCTCGCGCGCGCGGTCCAGTTCCTCGATGCGCAGCTGGTCGGTGATGTCCTCGACGACACCGACCAGCCGCTGCGGCCGGCCATCGTCACCGCGCAGCAGGCTGACGAGCACGCGGGCGTGCACGATGGTGCCGTCCGGCCGCACATAGCGCTTCAGGCGCCGGTAGAAGGGAATCTCGCCGCGTGTCAGGCGGCGCGCCTGGCGAACGTCCTCGCGGCGGTCGTCCGCGTGGGTCACGTCGATGGAGCGTTTGGCCGCCAGCGCCTCGGCCGGGTAGCCGACCATGCGGCAGAAATGCGCGTTGACCTCCTTGAAACCGCCATCCAGGTCGGTGAAGGCGATGCCGATGGGTGCCGTCTCGAAGATGCTGCGAAAGCGCTGCTCGCTCTGGCGCAGCGCCTGCTCGCCCTCGGCGCGGTTGGCGATCTCGCGCTCCAGTTCCGCCGTGCGCTTCTTGACCAGCGCTTCGACATGCTGCGTGCGACCCGACATCAGCAGCAGCAACGCGCCCACCATGGCGGTGGCCAGCAGGCCCACCAGCGCGAAGGCCCAGCTGCGCCCTGGGGCGTGGACCATCCCGGGTAGGTCGTAGATGCGCACCTCCCAGTGCCGGCCGCCGAACTCCAGCGGCATCCTGACGAGCGGCAACACGGCGTCGCTGCCGCGCTGCACGGCCTCGCAGCCGCGCCGGCCGCCCAGGCGCGGATAGGCCGCGCCCGGCTCCAGGTCGACGAGGCAGGCGCCCAGATGCTCGGGCCAGTTGGCGGACAGGCGCGACAGCAGCACGTCCGGCCGCAGCGTTGCAAAGGCCACGCCGTCTAGCGCATCCTCCCCGGGCCCTGCCGCGGCGCGGAACAGGCGCTGGTAGACGACGACGCCGACGGCGCCTTCCTTGTCCTGCGACAGCTGGAAACCTGCCGACGCGACCGGCCGGCCCGAGGCCGCCGCCTGGGCGATCGCGGCGCGCGCGCTCGGGATGGTGCGCACATTGATGCCGAGCGCCCCGGCGTTGCGCGACAGCGGCTCGACGAGGCGGATGACCATCATGTCCTCGTCCGCCGGGGGGCTGACGTCGCCCGCCCGGGTGCGGTCACGCGCCCGGAAGCCGCCCGGGAAGCCGTCCGCCGCCGCGGCGGCATTGAAACGCTCGACGTCCGCGCGCGCCACGCGCAGCGACTGGCCCAACGCGATCAACGGGCTGTCCTGAGCCAGGAAACCCTGAGTCGCGCGGGCGAACTCCTCGCGCGTGGGCCGCGGCTTGACCTTCAACAGGCCATGCACGCTCTCCAGCGCCAGCAGCGGCTCGCGCAACCGGCCGGCCAGCGCCTGGGCGGCGTTGCTGGCTTCGCGCACGAAATCGGCGCGGTCGCGCTGGCGGTCCCATTCCACCGTCACGGCCACCCCCAGCCCGACCAGCAGCGTCGTCAGCAGCATGGGCAGCCCGACGCTGAAGCGTCGCGTCGCCCACGCCGAGCGCGGGTGGCCGATCAGCGCCAGCGTGATGGGCGTGGCGATCAGCACGCCCATCAGGTCGCCGGTCCACCAGATCGTCCAGACCAGGCCCATCTGAGCGGTGGCGATGACGTCGGTTGCCCTGAGCAGCAGCGTCGCGCAACTGGGGCTGATGAGACCGGCCAGCGTCGCCGCCACCAGGTACCCCGCGATCTCGCGCGGCGAGGCCAGCAGCAGCGGCCGGCCGCACCAGCGCCGCATCAGCAGCGTGCCGGCCGCGGCCTGGGCCGCGGCGCCGCAGCCGATGCCCAGTGCCAGTTGCACCGGCTGGCTGCTGAGTTCGCCCAGCATCGTCGCCTGCACGACGAAGGAGCCCAGCGCCACCGCCGGCAGGTAGCGCAGGCCCAGCACCAGCAGCACCGCCAGGCCCCAGCCTGCCGCCGGGTAGATGGGCGCCACCTGGTAGGGCGGCAGCACCATCAGCAGCCCCAACCGGCCCAGCAGGTAATAGACGACCGTGATGCCCGCGGACAGCGCCAGGTAGCGGCCGAGGTCGCGGGCGCTGACCCCGCGCGCCACGCTCATTCCGCCTGGGCCTCGCGCAACGTCTGCATCACCGGCCGTTGCAGCACGCCGCGCAGGCTCCACCAGCCGGCGCTCCAGGCCAGCAGTGCACCGCAGACCGCGCTGACGAACGGCACCCAAGGCTTGATCGCCCAGTCGAACTCGAAGACATAGCGCGCCAGCAGCGCGGCCAGCACCAGCGCCACGCCACCGGCCAGGAAGCCGGCCAGCGCGCCCACGCCCAGCAGCTCGGCACGCTGCACCTGTGCCAGCAGCGACGACGGCGCGCCCAGCGCCCGCATCAGCGCGAACTCGCGCGTGCGCGCCTCGCGTGTGCTGCCCACGGCGGCCAGCAGGACGACCAGGCCGGTCGCCAGCGTGAAGCCGAACAGGAATTGCACCGCCTGGATGACCTGGTCCAGCACGCCCTGCACCTGGTTGAGCTGGGCCGACACGTCGATGACGGTGAGGTTGGGGAACTGCCGCGCCAGCTCGCGGTCCAGCTTCGCGCCGGCTGGCAGCCGAAAGGCGGCGATCTGCGTGGATGGCAGGTCGGGCAGGTTGGCGGGCTCGAACAGCACGAAGAAGTTGACCCGCATCGACGACCAGTCCACCTTGCGCAGGCTGGTGACGCGGCCCTGCACCGGCTGGCCGGCGATGTCGAACGCCAGCTGGTCGCCCAGCTTCAGGCCCAGCGTCTGCGCCAGGCCTTCCTCGACGCTCATGCCCATCTCGCCCGCCGGTGCCGCGCCCCAGGCGCCCCCCACCAGCTGGTTGTGCGCGGGCAGGGCGCCGGTGTGGCTGAGGTTGAACTCGCGCTCGGCCAGGCGCTGGGCGCGGTCCTCGGTGAAGCGCTTGGCCTGCACGGCCTCGCCGTTGATGGCGGTCAGCCGGCCGCGGATCATCGGGTACCAGTCGTAGTCCTTCACGCCGGCCTCCTGCAGTGTCTTGCGGAAGGCCTCACCCTGGTCGGGCTGGATGTTGATGACGAAGCGGTCCGGCGCCGCCGCCGGCGTGGCGCGGCGCCAGCTGTCGATGAGGTCGGTGCGCAGCAGCACCAGCAAGGCCAGGGCCAACAGGCCCACCGCCAGCGACGCCACCTGCATGACCGCGAAGCCCGGCCGCGCCGCGACCTGGCGCGTGGCCAGCAGCAGCCAGCGCGGCACGCCGGCGCCGCTGACGTTGGTCGGCACGACGCGGCGCAGCAGCTTGACCGCGGCAAAGGCCAGCAGCGCGAACAGCAGCACCGCACCCGCGAAGCCGGCCGCCGCGATGCCGCCGAGCACAACGTCGCCCGCCAGCACGACCAGGATGGCCGCCAGGCCCGCCACGCCAGCGCCCAGCACCAGCAGCGAGCCCGCCTTGGGCGCGCCCAGGTCGCGGCGGATCACGCGCAGCGGCGGCACCGCCGCCAGCTGCAGCACCGGCGGCAGCCCGAAGCCCAGCAGCAGCGACAGGCCCAGGCCCAATCCGAGCAGTGCCGGCCAGATGCTGGGCGCCGGAAGCGTCACGTTGATGAGGCCGGCCAGCAGCGACACGAACACCTGGTGCAGCCCCAGGCCGATCAACACCCCGGCCAGGCTGGCGGCCAAGCCGGCGAGCAGGAACTCCAGCCCGTAGGCCCAGGCGATGCGGCGCTGCGGCTGGCCCAGCACGCGCAGCATCGCGCAGGCGTCCAGGTGCCGCGCCGCGAAATCGCGCGCCGCCAGCGCCACCGCCACGGCGGCCAGCAGCGCCGACAGCATCGCGACCAGCCGCAGAAAGCGTGCCGCACGGTCCAGCGTCTGGCGCATCTCGGGCCGGCCCGACTCCAGCGACTCCAGGCGCACGCCGCGCAGCTTGTTCTGCTCGACCAGCTGCTCGGCGCGTGTGACGAAGCGCTTCACTGCATCCGGCGCCGCGCCGGGGGCGGGCACCAGCGCCAGGCGGTAGGTAATGCGGCTGGCCGGCTGCACCAGGTGCGTCGCGGCCAGGTCGGTCTCGGTCAGCATGACGCGCGGCGCGAAGTTGATGAAGCCGGCGCCGCGGTCCGGCTCGGTCTCGATGAGGGCCGCCAGCTTCAGGCGGCTGTCGCCCAGCAGCAGCATGTCGCCCAGCTTCAGGCCCAGGCCGTCGGCCACGGCAGGGTCGACCCAGACCTCGCCGGCCGCGGGGGCACTGCCGGGGCCGGGCAGGCTGCTGCGCAACACGATGCGGCCGCGCAGCGGGTAGCCGCTGCTGACGGTCTTGACCGACACGAGCCGGCTTTCGCCGCCCTGCGCCTCCTCGGCACGCGCCATGCTCGGGAAGCTGGCGCTGCGCACGGTGGTCAGCTTCAGCTCGGCGGCGAGGTCGACGAGGGCTTGCGGCGTCGGCTGGTCGCTCGCCACGACGGCATCGCCGCCCAGCAGCTGGGCCGCATCACGGCGCAGGCCCTGGTCGAGCCGGTCCGAAAGGAACGCCACGGCGCACAGCGCCGCGACGGCCAGCGCCACGGCCAGCATCAACAGGCGCAACTCGCCGGCCCGCCAATCCCTCAGCAACTGGCGCCAGGCGATCAACAGCGTGGCGGGCGGGTGGTGGGCGGCGACAGCGGGGGGCGGCATTCGCGCGACTGTAGCCGCGGGTCGCGCCCGAGGTTCGCCGGCCGGCCGGCGCGGGCCTGTAAACTCGCGGCCCGATGCGGGTGTAGTTCAATGGTAGAACTTCAGCTTCCCAAGCTGACTACGTGGGTTCGATTCCCATCACCCGCTCCAAATGCAGACGGCCCCATCAGGGGCCGTTCGCATTTGGAAAGGGCCTTGGGATGAGACCCACAGGTTCGCTCAAGGCCAGCCAGTGGCTGTCCTTGGACGTGCCGCAGGCACGGGCCGAGTGCCAGCGAGGCCGAGGAATCCGCCCCAGCGGATTCCGAGCATTCCCTTCAGCGGTGGCAAGCACCCCGTCCCTGGCCGGCGAACCCCCGCAATCTAGGCAACTCCGCCCTATGGCGTCGTGCCACGGCCGCCTACCTTCACAGCCTCTCATCCCAGGAGGTCTTCGTGAAACCCAAGCTTCCCGCCATCCTCGTCGTACTGGCCGCACTGTCGGCCCCCGCCGCCCGCGCCGACGCCGTCACCGACTGGAACGAGCGCAGCTGCGACGCGGTCGTCGCGGCCGGCCTGCCTGCCCAGCCGGCCAACCGCATCATGGCCATCGCGCACACGGCCGCCCTGCAAGCCGCCGAGGGCGTCGCATCGGACGGTGCGGTCCAGGACAAGCGCGTCGCGATGGAGGCCGCCATCGCCGCTGCCCACCGCACCGCTCTGCTGAAGCTGCTGCCCGTCCAGCAGCCCCTGATCGATGGCGCCTACCAGGCGGCGATGGCCGCCCTGCCCGACGGAGCCGCCAAGACTGCGGGCACGCGCGCGGGCGATCAGGCGGCCGCCACGTTGATCGCCCAGCGCGAGGACGACGGCGCCGCCACGCAGGAGGCCTACCGTCCGTTCACCACGCCCGGACGCTATGTGCCGACGACGGTGCCGGCCGTGCCCCAGTGGTCGCAGCGCCGCCCATGGGTGATGCCGAGTGGCAACGCTTTCCGGCCCGGCCCGCCGCCCACACTGGCCAGCGAGCGCTGGGCGCGCGATTTCAACGAGACGCGCACCCTCGGCGCGCGCACCGGCAGCCGACGCAGCGCCGAGCAGACCGAGATTGCGCGCTTCTGGGAAACCACCGTGCCGCCGATCTATCACATGCTGGCGCGGAGCCTGGCCCAGCAGCCCGGCCGCGACCTGTTGCGCAACGCCCGGCTCTTCGTGGCGCTGACGCAGGGCATGGACGACGCCATGATCGCGGTCTTCGACGCCAAGTACCACCACGCGGCGTGGCGACCCATCACCGCCATTCGCAACGCCGACCAGGACGGCAACGCCGCGACGCCGCAGGACCCGTCCTGGCAGCCGCTGCTGGCCACGCCCATGCACCCGGAGTACCCCTGCGCGCACTGCGTGCAGTCGGGCGTCGTGGCCGCGGTACTGCAGGCGGAGATGGCCAGGGGCGCGGCGACGCCACTGCGCACCCGCAGCGCCTCGGCCAACGGCGCGGAGCGCGGCTGGGCGACGCTGGACGACTTCGTGCGCGAGGTCGGCAACGCCCGCGTCTATGGCGGCATGCACTTCCGCTTCTCGACCGAGGCGGGCGCCGAGCTGGGCCGCCGCATCGGTGCGCTCGCTGCGGCACGCCATCTCGGAGGCTGACATGCAAGACGCATTGCTTGCCAAGCCCGTCTGGCTGCATGCCGACGCCTACGAACGCTACATGGGCCGCTGGAGCCGCCAGGTGGCGCCGCCCTTCCTGCGCTGGCTCGACCGGCCCGCCGGGCAGCGCTGGGTCGACGTCGGCTGCGGCACCGGCGCCCTGAGCGCGGCCGTCCTGGCGCGCTGCGCGCCGGCCCGTGTGACCGGCGTCGACCCCTCGGAAGGCTTCCTGCGCAAGGCGCGCGAACAGCTGGGCGACCGTGCCGAGCTGCACTGCGCGTCGGGCGATGCGCTGCCGCTGGCCGGCGGCTGCAGCGACGCGACGGTGGCGGCGCTGATGCTGAACTTCGCTGCCGACCCGGCCGCCGTCGTGAAGGAGATGGCACGCGTCACCGCCGCGGGCGGCTGCGTCGCCGCCTATGTCTGGGACTATGGCGGGCGCATGGACTTGATCCGCGGCTACTGGGACGCCGCGCGCGAGCTGGACCCGACCGTGCCAAGCCAGGACACCGGGCCGCGCGTGGCGCTGTGCCGGCCCGAGGCGCTCGCCGCACTGTTCGAGCAATGCGGGCTGGCGCAGGTCGCCACGCGCGCGGTCGACATCGCCATGCATTTCGCCAACTTCGACGACTACTGGCAACCCTTCCTGCGCGGCCAGGGACCGGCGCCCGCGCATGCGATGGGCTTGCCGGCACCCCAGCGCGAGCAGCTGCGCGAGCGGCTGCGGCAGCGTTTCGCGGCGCGGGCGGGCGACGCCTTCGAGCTGGGTGCGCGTGCCTGGGCCGTGCGCGGCATCGCTGCCGCCTGACCGCGCTGCTAGCATCGATCGATGAAGCTGCTCGAACGCGATGGGTTGCTGGCGCAGTTGCAGGCCCAGCTCGATGCTGCGGTCAGCGGCGCCGGGCGGCTGGTGTTCGTCGAGGGGGAAGCCGGCATCGGCAAGACCACGCTGCTGCGCAGCCTGGCGCGCGCGCAACTCGAGACCCTGCCGGTCTACTGGGGCGGCTGCGATGCGCTCGCCACGCCGCGCCCGCTCGGCGCGCTGGACGACATCCTCGGCCGTTCCGGCACGGCGGCTGGCGGCGACCGCCACCGCCAGTTCGTCGCCTTCCTCGACCTGATGACCGAGCGTTCGGCGCTGGTGATCATCGAAGACCTGCACTGGGCGGACGGCGCGACGCTGGACCTGCTGCGCTATGCCGGCCGCCGCATGCAGCGCACCCGCTCGCTGCTCGTCGCCAGCTTCCGCAACGACGAGCTGGTGCCGTCGCACCCGCTGCGCGGCGTGCTGGGTGACCTGGCCACGACCGGCGTGCTGCGCCTTGCGCCGGCGCCGCTGTCGCTGCAGGCGGTGCAGGTGCTGTGCGGGGACCGCACGGTGGATGCTGCCGAACTGCACCGGCGCACGGCGGGCAACCCGTTCTTCATCACCGAGGTGCTGGCCGCCGTGCCGACCGGGCAGCTGAGCGTGCCGCCGCATGTCGCCGATGCGGTGCTGGCCCGCGCGGCGCGGCTGTCGCCCGCGGCGCGTGCGGTGCTGGATGCCGCGGCGGTGGCGGGCCCGCGTGTGGAGGCTGCGCTGCTGCAGGCCTTGGTGCCGCAGGACCGCGGCGCGATGGGTGAATGCCTGGCCACGGGTGTGCTGCGCGCCGACGGGCAGTCGTTGAGCTTTAGGCACGAGCTGGCGCGGCTGGCGATCTGCGGCGCGATGACGCCGTCGCAAGCCGCGGCGCTGCACCGCCGCTGCCTGCTGGCGCTACAGGCGCCGGACGCGCCGCATGCCGACGCGGCACGGCTGGTGCACCACGCCGCTGGCGCGGATGACGCTGCGGCCATCCGGCAATTCGCGCCAATGGCGGCCCAGGAGGCGGCCCGCCGGGGCGCGCACCGCGAGGCCGCGGCGCATTGGCGCCTTGCGGCCGACCGCGCCGCCACGGCTGCCGGGCGCGCGCATAGCCTGGAGCAGCATTCCATCCAGGTGCAGATGGTCGGCGAGCTGGAGCAGGCCATGGCAGCACGGCGGCAGGCCGTCGCGCTGTGGCTTGAAGCGGGCGAGGCGGCGCAGGCGGCGGTGTCACAGTCGCGCCTGGCCTTGCTGCTGGTCATGGCGGGCCGCAGCGCGGAGGGTGACGTCGCCCTCGAGCAGGCCCGGGCGCTGCTGCCCGCCGGCGCCGCGACGGACGCGGCGCTGCTGGTGCAACGGGCGGCGGCGGGCCTGCGCATGCTGGTGCAGGACAGTGACGAGGCGATCCGCCTCGTCGCGCCGGTGCTGGCCGACGCCGAACACCGCCAGGACCGCACGAGCCTCGTGCATGCGCTGGTGACGCTCGGGAGCGCGCAGATGGCGCTGGACCAGGTCGACGACGGCATGCGGGCGCTGGCCCGTGCAGTGGCGCTGGCCGAATCGGTCGGCGACGACCAGATGCTGGGCATGGCGCTGGCGAATTTCGGCTCGGCCTGTGCCGAGATGCTGCGGCTGCCGCAGGCCGATGCGCTGCTGCAGCGTGGCATCGCGTTCTGCGGCGAGCGCGACCTCGACTCGCAGCGCATGTACCAGTTGTCGTGGCTGGCCCATGTGCGGCTGCTGCAGGGCCGCTGGGACGACGCAGGCGCCGCCGCGCAAGAGGTGATCGGCGAGCGCCGCGCCGCGCCCATCGCCACCATCATGGCGCTGATCGCGCTCGGCCGGCTGCACGCCAGGCGCGGCGAAACGGCGCCGGCGTGGGCGGCGCTGGACCGCGCGTCGGGCCTCGCGGCCGGCGCCGCGGCGCTGCAGCGGCTGGCGCCGGTCCATGCGGCACGTGCGGAAGCCGCGTGGCTGGAAGGGCGCCCGGACGCCGCCGCGCTCGAAGCCGCCGCCGCGCTGCCGCTGGCGCTGGCCAAGCGGCATGCGCGCCATGCGGCGGAGCTGGTCATGTGGTGCCGGCGGGCGGGGCAGGATGTCGCGCTGCCCGACCATTGCTCGGCGCAGGTGCACGCCGTGGAGGCCGGCGGCGCGTGGCCTGCGGCGGCCCAGGCCTGGGCCGCGCTGGACTGCCCCTACGAACGGGCGCGTTGCCTGGCCGACGGCGACGTGGCGGCGCAGCGCGAGGCGCTGGCGATCTTCCAGTCGCTGGGCGCCCGGCCGATGGCCGAGCGCGTCGCCCGCCAACTGCGCGCCGCTGGCGTCGGCGGCCTGCCTCGCGGGCCGCGGGCGTCGACGCTGCGCAACGAGGCGGGTTTGACCACCAAGGAACTGTCGGTGCTGCAACTGCTGGCGGCCGGCCTGCGCAGCAGGGACATCGGCACGCGACTGAACCGGTCGCCGCGCACCGTCGACCACCATCTGCAGGCGATCTTCGCCAAGCTGGGCGTCAGCACCCGGGCCGAGGCGGTGAGCGCGGCGTACCGCCTAGGTGTGGTGCGCACCGATGACGCAGGCGCCGCGGGGCCGGCTGCACGCGCGCGCTGACCGGCCGCCGCCCCCTCATTCGCGAACGATGCGGCCGGGGGCGGCCTGCTCCAGCGCCTGCGGGTTGCTGCGCAGCCAGTCGACGAGGGCGTCGATGTCGGTGCCCAGCACGGCGCGGTCGCGGCCGTGCTTGAAACCGCCGCCTTCGTCGCCGCCTTCGGACAAGAAGTTGTTGACGATGACGCGGTACTCGCGCGTGCGGTTCAGCGGCTGGCCGTCGAGCAGGATCTCGCCCAGTTCCGGTTTGCCGTCGGCGCCCGCGCGCCAGTGGTAGCGCAGCGTGGAGGACGGCTGCAGCATGCGCGGTGCGGCGCCGGCCTTGGGCAGCTGGCGCTGCAGGATGTCCCAGAGTTGCTGGCCATTCAGCGTCAGCGCAATGATGTCGTTGCCGAAGGGCTGGATGGCGAGCAGGTCGCTCATCGTCGTCGGCTTGCCGCGCTCCACCACCAGGTCCGAGCGGATGCCGCCGAGGTTCATGAAGGCGACGTCGGCCGGGCCCTGCTTGCGCGCGAAGGCAAGCTGGCTGTCGGCGATGAGGTTGCCCAGCGGGGCATCGCCGTTGGGCTCCTTGGCGTGGCGCGTCGCGCCGCTGGGCAGCGTCGCCACGGGCTTGTTGCGCGCGGCCTCGGTCATCGCGGCGGCGCGGGCGACCAGCTCCGCCAGCGCGGGGTTGGGCGCGTAGACCGACTGCAGCACCGGATGGTTGACGGCCTGGGCGTCGAGCACGCGGCCGTCAGCGTCCAGCTTGAGGTGCGTCTCGGTGATCCAGCCGCCGTAGCTGCCGGCCTGCACAACCAGGCGGCCGTTGATCTTGCAGGTGTACGCCTGGTGGGTGTGGCCGCCGATGATGACGGCGTAGGCCGGGTCCAGCCGCTTGGCGATGTCCTGCACGCGGCCGGTCAGCGTCGGGCAGGCGTAGCTCGGGTCATTGGCGCTGGCGCCCTGGGCCTGCACGCCGCCCTCGTGCATGACGGCCACCAGCACCTGCGCGCCGGCGGCCTTCAGCTGCGGCACCAGCGCGTTCAGCGTGTCGGCCTCATCGGCGAAGCGGATGCCCTGGATGGCGCGGGCGACGATGACTGAAGGGGTGTCCTTCGTGGCCACGCCGGCCACGGCCACCTTGAGACGGCCCGCCTGCTGGATCACATGGGTGGGCAGCAGGGGCTTGCCGGTGTTGGCGTCCAGCACGTTGGCGCCGAGGTAAGGAAAGCCCGGGCCCTTGTAGCCCGGCCACAGGCAGCCGTTCGGGCCGCATTCGCCGCGCGCCTGACGCAGCAGCTCGGGCAGGCCGGCGTCCAGCTCGTGGTTGCCCAGCGCGCTGGCCGAGATGCCGAATCCCGACAGGGCCGCCAGCGTCGGTTCATCCCGCAGCAGGTTGGAGATCAGCGGCGACGCGCCGATCAGGTCGCCCCCGGCGACGACGAGAGCGTCCGGGTTCTTGGCCTTCAACTGCGCCAGCGCTGTCGCCAGATAGGCCACGCCACCCGCCGGCTGGGGCTTCACCTCGCCCGTGGCGGGGTCGGGCAGGCGGGGCATCAACGGCGTCGGCTTGGCCGGCTGGATGTTGCCGTGGAAGTCGTTGATGGACAGCAGCGTCAGTTCGCTGGTCTTGCCCGCCTGCTGCGTTGCGCAACCGGCGAGCAAGGCGGCAATGAGGGCGCCCAGCATGGGGCGGGTCGCGATGCGGAAAGGGAAGGGTTGAGCCATGTGGAGGAGGTGCCGGGGCGCCGGGAGCGAGCGCGATGGAGAAGATGGACTGCGGGTGTGTCGCGATTTCACTACAAGAAAGTACCGTGCTTGGAGATGTTTACAAAGTCGAAAAAATGCACTTTGTTGGTGCAAAACTAGGATTGCTTCGGCGGACATCGGCGGAGGCAGCCGCATGGCGCGATGCACTGGCGTAGTGCCTTGGTGAGGCGCCGGCTGTTTGAAACGGGCCACTTCTGACTTACCCGTAAAGTTCTGTCACAGAAAGTCATGACAATTCCGTCACCGTTGCGCCCCGCGCCTCTTCTGGAGATCGCGCCAACGCAACCGCGCGCCGTCACATGACGGCGCCGTGACGATTTCGATACCAGCCGCGCGTCTGCTGCGCGCACAACAGGAGTGATTGGGATGAGCAACAGGTTTGGGTCCGGATTCCCGCTTTCGGCGCTCTGCGCCGCCGTGGCCATCGTGGCTGCAGCGCCGGTGATGGCGCAGAACACGACGGCGGCGATCAGCGGCCAGGTGTTGGGTACCGATGGCAAGCCGTTGGCCGGCGCTTCGGTGACTGTCTTGCACCGGGAATCGGGTTCGACCAACACCCTCACGACCGATGCCGACGGTCGCTTCTCGGCGCGTGGCCTGCGCGTCGGCGGCCCCTACACGGTCACCGCCGTCAAGGGTAGCGAGCGTGAAGTGCAGAACGACATTTACTTGGCGCTTGCTGAGGCGCTCAATCTTGAACTGCGCGTCCGCAGCGCCAATGTGCTGGAAACCGTCGTCACCACCGGCCGTGCTACCGCCAGCAAGTTCGACAGCACGGCCATGGGCGCGGGCACCAGCCTTGGTCGCGACGAACTCGCCGCGTACGCATCGATCTCGCGCAGCCTCCAGGACTACGCCCGCACCGACCCGCGTGTCGTCCAAACCGACAAGGGCAATGGCGAAATCTCCGTCGCCGGCCAGAACGGACGTTTCAACACGGTCACGATCGACGGCGTGAAGGTCAACGACACCTTCGGTCTGGAACTGAACGGCCTGCCGACGCTGAAGCAGCCGATTTCCATCGACGCCATCCAGGCGGTCCAGGTCAATATCTCCAACTACGACGTCACGCAACAGGGCTACACCGGCGCCAACATCAATGCGGTGACGAAGTCGGGTACCAATGAGTTTGCCGGCAGCGTCTATTACGCCTATCGCGATGAAAAGCTCAGCGGTGACCGTTATGACCGCGTGCGCAACGTCACCTTCCGCACGCCGGGATTCATGGAAGACCTGAAGGGCTTCACCCTCGGCGGCCCCATCATCAAAGACAAGCTGTTCTTCTTTGCCAGCTACGAAGAGCTGAAGAGCAGCCGCTCCGTGCCGGCCTTCGGCCCGATGGGCACGGACAGTGTCAACGTGGGCATCACCGAGGCACAGATCAAGGCGGCACAGGATCTTGCATCCAGCCTCTACAAGATTGACATCGGCGGCTTGAGCATTCCCACGGGCGTCGACCTGATCGCCAAGGACACCCTGCTGAAGCTCGACTGGAACGTCAGCGACAACCACAAGGTCAACGTCCGCTACACGAAGTCCACCGAAGACAACCCCATCTTCCCGAACTTCACCGCCAACCAGCTGGCGTTGTCGTCCAACTGGTATACCCAGAGCAAGACGCTGGAGACCGTGGTGGGCCAGTGGTTCGCCGACTGGACGGACAACTTCTCGACCGAACTGAAGCTGTCGCAGCGCGATTACAAGAGCGACCCGAAGAACAACAGCAACCTGCCGCAGGTCACGCTGTCCTGGACGACGCCTGCACCGGCGGGCTCCGCTACCGGGAATCGCTCGTTGGTCTTCGGTACCGAGCAGAGCCGCCATTTCAACAGCCTGCATACCAAGACGTTCAACGGCTTCTTCGCCGGCAACCTGTTCCTGGACAACCACGAGATCAAGGCCGGCGTCGATATCGAACGCAACCAGATCTTCAACGCCTTCCTGCAGAACACCAAGGGTACCTACACCTTCAGCAGCAGCGATCCGGTCGCGCAATGGGCCACCGGCGTGCCGTCGTCCTACCAAGCGCAGATGCCGCTGGCCGGCAGCACGCTGCAGGACGGTGCGGCAAACTGGACGCTGTCCAACATCGGTGTCTTCCTTCAGGACACCTGGAAGGTCAGCAAGAAGCTGAGCTTTGTCGGCGGCCTGCGCGTGGACATGTTGCAGACGGACGACAAGCCGAAGTTCAACTCGGGCGCATCAGGCGCCCCGACCATCCTCGCGAACGGTCGTGCGGGTGGCGGTTTTGGCTACGACAACAGCTACACGCTGGACGGCCAGAAGATCGTGCAGCCGCGCTTTGGCTTCAACTACCAGTTTGACCCGGTCGACAACCTCAAGACGCAGCTTCGCGGCGGCGTGGGTCTGTTCATGGGCTCCGCGGCGTCGGTCTGGTTGACCAACCCGTACCAGAACACCGGGGTCACGACGGCCAACCTGTCCTGCGGCAGCGGCACCGTCGCCTGCTCGACGATCCAGTTCTCCGCCGATCCGAGCAATCAACCTCCGCTACCTGCCACCAATCCGCCGGCGGCCAACGTCGACTTCGTCGCCCCGGGTGTGAAGCAGCCGACGGTCTGGAAGATGAACCTTGCGCTGGACAAGGAACTGCCGTGGTACGGCCTGGTGGCTGGCGCCGAATGGCTGCACACCGAAGTCGACAAGGGTCTGTACTACCAGTACCTGAACCTCGGCCCCGTCACCTCGACGTCGCCGATCGATGGTCGCGAGATGTACTACAACGCCGCCGGCCGCAACCCGCTGTGCTACGCGGGCGGCAACGATTCCAGCCCGACGACCTGCGGTCGCCAAACCAAGGCGCTGAACAACCAGCTGTACAACAACGTCACGGTGCTGAAGAACACCAGCAAGGGCAGCGGCGACGTGCTGACCTTGTCGCTGTCTGGCCCGAACCGCGGCGGCTTCGGTTGGGGTGTGGCCTACACCCGCACCCGCGCAACGGAAGTCAGCGGCCTGACCTCCTCGACGGCCAATTCCGGCTGGCTGAACCGCGCGGTCTTCAATCCGAACGAGGAAGTCGCCGCCAACTCGGCCACGATGATCCGCGATCGCTTCTCGGCTCAGATGAACTTCTCGAAGGCCTTCTTCGGCAAGTACAAGACGACGCTGGGCGTTGTCTACGAAGGCCGCGAAGGCAGGCCCTACAGCTGGACCTTCAACAACGACGTGAACGGGGACGGCGTGGCGGGTAACGACCTGCTCTACATCCCCAAGGCCCCCGGCTCGGGTGAAGTGCTGTTCCGCTCGCCCGTCAACGGTACGGCCATCACTGGCTTGCCGGCCGCTCAGCAGTCCGCGGCGCTTACTGCCTATCAGCAGCAGACTGCCGCTGCCGCCGAGGCGAAGTTCTGGGAGATCGTCAACAACAACAAGGGCCTGCGCGACAGCAAGGGCGGCGTGGTCGGCCGCAACACGTCCTACTCGAAGTTCACCAACAGCTTCGACGTGCGCGTGAGCCAGGAAGTCCCGGGCATCTTCGGCAAGCAGAAGGGCACGCTGACGCTGGACATCCTGAACTTCGGTAATCTGGTCAACAAGCGCTGGGGCCGCGTCGACGAAGTCGCCTTCGGTACCGGTGGCAACACCCGCCGCTGGATCAACTACGCCGGTATCGATGCGACGACGGGCAAGATGATTTATTCGGTCAACGACCCGACCGACTACACGACCAAGCAGACCCGTGGCGAATCGCAGTGGGCCATGCAGATCACGGCCAAGTACGAGTTCTGATCGCAAAGAGCAACTGGCAGGACCGCCTCATCGGCGACTCTGCCAAAGCAAAGGGGCCCCACAAGGGCCCCTTTTTTGTGCCGAGCGCAGGACGACTGCTACTTCTGGATGTCTCCCAGGCAGAGGTACTTGACCTCCACATAGTCCTCGATGCCCTGCCGCCCGCCCTCGCGCCCGAGGCCCGACTGCTTGACGCCGCCGAACGGCACCTCGGCCGTCGAGATCAGCCCGGTGTTGACGCCCACCATGCCGTACTCCAGCGCCTCGCCGACGCGGAAGATGCGGCCGATGTCGCGGCTGTAGAAGTAGCTGGCCAGGCCGAATTCCGTCGAGTTGGCCAGCGTGATGGCCTCCGCCTCGGTCTGGAACTTGAACACCGGCGCGACCGGGCCGAAGGTTTCCTCGCGCGAGCACAGCATCTGCGGCGTGGCGTCGGCCAGCAGCGTGGGCTCGAAGAAGTTGCCGGCTTCCGTCGCCAGCCGCTTGCCGCCGGCCAGCAGCTTGGCGCCCAGCGCGATCGCGTCGGCCACGTGGGCCTCCACCTTCTGCAAGGCGGCCTCGTCGATCAGCGGGCCGACGTTGACGCCGCTCTCGAAGCCGTTGCCGGTCTTCAGCGTCGCCACCTTGGCCGAAAGTTTCTCCAGGAACGCCTCGTACACGCCCGCCTGCACGTAGATGCGGTTGGCGCAGACGCAGGTCTGGCCGGCGTTGCGGTACTTGCTGGCCAGCGCGCCCTCCACCGCGGAGTCGAGGTCGGCGTCGTCGAAGACGATGAAGGGCGCGTTGCCGCCCAGCTCCAGGCTGAGCTTCTTGACCGTCGGCGCGCACTGTTTCATCAGGATGCGGCCGACCTCCGTGGAGCCGGTGAAGGACAGGTGCCGCACCACGTCGCTCTCGCACAGCACCTGGCCGATCTCGATGGACTGGGCCGCGTCCGCCGTCAACACGTTCAGCACGCCCGATGGCATGCCGGCCTGCTGGGCCAGCTCGGCTGCGGCGAGTGCCGTCAGCGGCGTGGCCTCGGCCGGCTTGATGATGACGGTGCAGCCGGCGGCAAGCGCCGGCGCCACCTTGCGGGTGATCATCGCCAGCGGGAAGTTCCACGGCGTGATGGCTGCGCAGACGCCGACGGCCTGCTTGAGCACCAGGTAGCGCTTGGTCGGGTCGGTGGTGGGGATGGTCTCGCCGTAGACGCGTTTGCCTTCCTCGGCAAACCAGTCGAGGAAGCTGGCGCCGTAGACGACCTCGCCGCGCGCCTCGGCCAGCGGCTTGCCCTGCTCGGCCGTCATCAGCCGGGCCAGGTCGTCGGCGTGCTTGACGAGCAGCTGCTGCCAGCGCACCAGCACGGCGGCGCGCTCCTTGGCGGGTTTGCTGCGCCATGCGTTCAGCGCGTTGGCGGCGGCGGCGATGGCCTCCTGCGCTTCGGCGCGGCCGAGGTTGGGCACCTGGGCCAGCTCGCGGCCGGTGGCGGGGTCGGTCACCGCGAAGGTGGCGGCGGCGCCCACCCAATCGCCGTTGATCAGCGCCTGGGTGCGCAGCAGGCCGGGGTTGTCCAGCGCGTCCAGCGGGGAATTCGCGTCCATCGGGGATCTCCAGTCGAATTGCCCGGCACTCTACTGCCGGCAGGTAAAGCCCTCTCCCTACAATCGCCCCTCTTTGTCACTGACTCTTTCCAGGAAGCCCCGGGATGAAAGCCGCCGAGATCCGCCAGACGTTTCTGAAGTTCTTCGAGTCGAAAGGACACCAGATCGTCGCGTCCAGCCCTGTCGTGCCGGGCGACGACCCGACGCTGCTGTTCACGAACGCGGGCATGAACCAGTTCAAGGACGTGTTCCTGGGCTTCGACAAGCGCGCCTACACGCGCGCGACGACCAGCCAGAAGTGCATCCGCGCCGGCGGCAAGCACAACGACCTGGACAACGTCGGCTACACCGCCCGCCACCACACCTTCTTCGAGATGCTGGGCAACTTCAGCTTCGGCGACTACTTCAAGAAGGACGCGATCAGTTACGCGTGGGAGCTGCTGACAGTGCACTTCAAGCTGCCGGCCGACAAGCTCTGGGTCACCGTCTATGAGGAAGACGACGAGGCCTACGACATCTGGAACAAGACCGTGGGCGTGCCCGCCGAGCGCATCGTGCGCATCGGCGACAACAAGGGCGCGCGCTACATGTCCGACAACTTCTGGATGATGGGCGACACGGGTCCCTGCGGCCCCTGCACCGAGATCTTCTACGACCACGGCCCCGACGTGGCTGGCGGCCCCCCGGGTTCGGCCGAGCAGGACGGCGACCGCTACATCGAGATCTGGAACAACGTCTTCATGCAGTTCAACCGGACTGAAGACGGCGTGATGCACCCGCTACCCAAGCCGAGCGTGGACACCGGCATGGGCCTGGAGCGCCTGGCGGCCGTGCTGCAGCACGTGCATTCCAACTACGAGATCGACACCTTCGTGAACCTGCTCGCCGCCGCCAAGTCGGCGGTGGACGCCGCCGGCGGTGGCGACTGCGATGCCACGAGCCCGTCGCTGAAGGTCATTGCCGACCACATCCGCGCCTGCTCGTTCACCGTCGTCGACGGCGTCATCCCCGGCAACGCCGGCCGCGGCTATGTGCTGCGCCGCATCGCCCGCCGCGCCATCCGCCACGGCTACAAGCTGGGCGCACGCACGCCGTTCTTCCACAAGCTGGTCGCCGCGCTGGCCGCCGAGATGGGCGATGCCTATCCCGAGATCCGCACCGGCCAGGCCCGTGTGACGGACGTGCTGAAGCAGGAGGAAGAGCGCTTCTTCCAGACCATCGCGACCGGCATGGAGATCCTCGAAGCAGCGCTCGCCAAAGGCGGCAACGTCGACGGCGACACGGCCTTCAAGCTGCACGACACCTACGGCTTCCCGGTCGACCTGACCGCCGATGTCTGCCGCGAGCGCGGCGTGTCCGTGGACGAGGCGCGCTTCAACGAGCTGCTCGAAGAGCAGAAGAACCGCGCCCGCGCCGCCGGCAAGTTCAAGATGGCGCAAGGCCTGGCCTACAGCGGCGCGCCGACCGAGTTCCATGGCTATGACGACCTCGTCGTCGAGGCCGCCAAGGTCACGGCCATCTACGTCGACGGCGCGCAGGTCGACCAGGCGCAAGCCGGCGACGACGCCGTCATCGTGCTGGACCACACGCCCTTCTACGCCGAGAGCGGCGGCCAGGTGGGCGACGCCGGCGAGCTGCGCAACGGCACGACGCGCGTCGTCGTCGCCGACACGCTGAAGATCCAGGCCGACGTGTTCGGTCACCACGGCCAGGTGGTGGAAGGCTCGGTCAAGGTGGGCGACGTCTTCACCGCCCGCGTCGACGCCGAGCGCCGTGCCAAGACCGTGCGGAACCACAGCGCCACCCACCTGATGCACAAGGCGCTGCGCGAGGTGCTGGGCGCGCATGTGCAGCAGAAGGGCTCGCTGGTGAACGCCGAGCGCACGCGCTTCGATTTCGCGCACAACGCGCCGATGACCGCCGAGCAGATCAAGGAGATCGAGGCCATCGTCAATGCCGAGATCCTCGGCAACGCCGGCGCGAATGCGCAGGTCATGGCGCTGGAGGACGCGCAGAAGTCGGGCGCGATGATGCTGTTCGGCGAGAAATACGGCGACAACGTGCGCGTGCTGTCCATCGGCTCCTCCAAGGAACTTTGCGGCGGCACCCACGTGAAGGCGACCGGCGACATCGGCCTGTTCAAGATCGTGGCCGAGGGCGGCGTGGCCGCCGGCATCCGCCGCGTCGAGGCCGTCACCGGCGACAACGCGCTGGCCTACCTGCAGCAGTTGGAAGCCACCGTGCAGTCCGCCGCACAGACGCTCAAGACCGCGCCCGCCGAGCTGGAAGGCCGCCTGCATGCCGTGCTGGACCAGGTCAAGGCGCTGGAGAAGGAACTCGCCGCGGCCAAGAGCAAGCTGGCGTCTGCCCAGGGCGACGAGCTGATGGGCCAGGCCGTCGACGTCAAGGGCCTGAAGGTGCTGGCCGCGAAGCTCGAAGGCGCCGACGCCAAGACGCTGCGCGAGACCATGGACAAGCTCAAGGACAAGCTCAAGACGGCGGCCATCGTGCTGGCCGCCGTGGATGGCGACAAGGTCCAGATCGCGGCCGGCGTGACCGCCGACAGCGTGGGCAAGGTGAAGGCCGGCGAGCTGGTCAACTTCGTGGCGCAGCAGGTCGGCGGCAAGGGCGGCGGCAAGCCCGACCTGGCCATGGCCGGCGGCACCCAGCCGGCCGGCGTGGCGGCGGCGCTGGCCAGCGTCGCGGGCTGGGTGGCGGAACGCGTCTGACGCCCGCGCCCCGATAAAGCAAGGCCCGCGATCAGCGGGCCTTTTTTACGTTCAGAAGGTCTCCCAATCGCCTTCGTCGGTACTGGCGGTGGCCGCGGGCGTGGGCGCCGGTGCCGGCCGCGGCGCGGCCGCGGGCGAGGGCCTGGCGGCCGGTGGGGCAGGGCGCGCTGCCGTCACTGCCTTGGCTGCTGCGGGCGAGCGCGGCACGACGGGAGCGGGCTTGGGCGGGGCGGCAAACGCGGGCGCGGCGCGCCGGGGCTCGCTGCCTGCCACGCGGAACACCGCGACGGCCTCGACCAGGCGCTGCGCCTGCTCCTTCAGGCTCTCGGCCGCCGCGGCGGACTCTTCCACGAGCGCGGCGTTCTGCTGCGTCATCTGGTCCAACTGCACGACCGAGGTGTTGACCGAGGCGATGCCCTCGCTCTGCTCGCTGGCGGCCGAGCTGATCTCGCCGATGATGTCCTGCACGCGCTGCACGCTGGAGACGATGTCGCCCATCGTCGTGCCGGCCGCCTGCACCAGGCGGGCGCCGTTGTCGACGCGCTCGACGCTGTTGCCGATCAACGCCTTGATCTCCTTGGCGGCGTCGGCGCTGCGGCCCGCCAGCGAGCGCACTTCGCCCGCGACGACCGCGAAGCCGCGCCCCTGCTCGCCGGCACGTGCCGCTTCCACCGCGGCATTCAGCGCCAGGATGTTGGTCTGGAAGGCGATGCCGTCGATGGTGCCGATGATGTCGGCGATCTTCTTGCTGGCCGCATTGATCTCGTCCATCGTCGTGACGACCTGGCCGACCACCTCGCCGCCGCGCGTGGCGGCGGACACGGCGGACTGCACCAGCTGGTTGGCGGTGCGGGCCGAGTCGGCCGTCTGGCGCACCGTACCGGTCAGCTGGCTCATCGACGAGGCGGCGTTCTGCAGGTTGCTGGCGGTCTGTTCGGTGCGCTGGCTGAGGTCCAGGTTGCCGGTGGCGATCTCGGTGCTGGCCGTGCCGATGCTGTCGACCGAGTTGCGCACCGTGCCTATCGTCGTGGCCAGGCGCTGGCGCATGGCTTCGGTGTCCTGGATCAGCGCGCCGATCTCGTCGTTGCGGTTGCTGCTGACGGGGTGGCTGAGGTCGCCCTCCGCGATGGCGCCCACGGCGCGTTGCAGCGAGGCCAGCGGCTGGGCGACCCAGCGACGCATCATCCACATCAGCCCGAAGCCCAGCCCCACGGCCGTCAGCGCCAGTGCGCCGCCGAAGAACCACAGCATGTTGCGCCCGGCAGCGCCGGCCTCGCTGCGCGAGACCTGGGCGACCACCCAATGGCCGGTCTTCTCACTCTTTCGCGCGACGGCGAAGTTGTCGCCCTGGCCGTTGCCGAGCACATCCGGCACATCGTCCAGCACGACGGTGCTGGCGGTCTGCTCGGCCAGCAGTTTCTCGAAACCCGGCGCGACGCTGGACAGCAGCTTGCCCTTGGCGCTCGGGTGGGCCGCGAGCTGGGCCTTGGCCGGGTCCTTAGGCATCGTGACGATGTAGGTGCCGCCGTGCTGGAAGAACTTGGCGCTGGCAGCCATGCGGTCCATGGCTGCTTCGAACGCGTCGAGGTCGTAGCCGACGAAGAGGATGCCGACAACCTTGCCGGCGTCGCTCTTGATCGGCTCGTAGTGCGTCATGTAGGCGCGGCCGAACAGCGTGGCGCGGCCGGTGTAGGGCTTGCCGGACTTGACGGCCGCGTAGGCCGCGCCCTGCTTGTCGAGCAGCGTGCCCATGGCGCGCTCGCCCTTCTCGTTCTTCAGCGAGGTGGTGATGCGCTCGAAATCCTCGCCCTTGGCCGCAAACACCGTGGCCACGCCGCCGGTGACGGCAGTGAACTTGTCGACCTGCGTGAAGTTGCCGTTGAGCTTGGGACCCCAGTCGCGCAGCTCGCCGGTGGCCTCGTCCAGCGCAAAGCTGGGGCCGAACTCCTGGCGAAATGACCCGAAGCTGCGCTGGATCTGTTTGGCCGCGACGTCGTCCATCGCCTGCATGGCGTCGACGAGCGAGGCAGCCTTGTCGCCGACCCAGGTCTGCGCCTGTTCGTTGGTCGAGCGTTTCAGCATCGTGCCGACGACCAGGCTGACGCCGAGCAGCACCACGGCGACTGCGACGGCACCGGTGACCGACACCTGGCGGGCGATGGAGTGGACGGGCTGGCTCATGCGACTCTCCAAGGACCTAAGCGGGCAAGGCTGCGCAAGCCCCGCCGCATTGCGGGGATGCGTTCAAGAAATGGCGGCCGGGCGTCAGGCCGCGACGGCCGCGTCCATCAGGCCCATCTCGGCGCTGCTCATCAGGCCTTCGATGTCCATCAGGATCAGCATGCGTTCGCCGACCGAACCGATGCCGGTGATGAAGCTTGTGTCCACCGAGGCGGCGCTGAGTTCCGGCGCGGGCTTGATCGCGTCGCGGTTGAGTTCCAGCACGTCGGAGACGGAGTCGACGACGGCGCCGACGACGCGGTTCTTCACGTTCAGCACGATGACGACCGTGAAGCTGTTGTACTCGGCGCTCGGGCAGTTCAGCTTCAGGCGCAGGTCCACGATGGGCACGATGACCCCGCGCAGGTTGACGACGCCCTTGATGAAGTCCGGCGCATTGGCGATGCGCGTGGGTTGCTCGTAAGAGCGGATCTCCTGGACCTTCAGGATGTCGATGCCGTACTCCTCCGAGCCGAGGCGGAAGGTCAGGTATTCACCGCTCTTGGGGCCGTGGGCCTTGGCGCTGACGGCACCTTGCTGGCGCAGGGCTGGGACGTTGCTGGCTTCCATGGGGGCCTCTTCCGTGTTTGTTGAAATGGTTTCAGTGGCGCGAACGGCGCACCAGGCTGCCGACGTCCAGGATCAGCGCCACGCGGCCGTCACCCATGATGGTGGCGCCCGACACGTCGTTGACCTTGCGGTAGTTGGCTTCGAGGTTCTTGACGACGACCTGCTGCTGGCCGAGCAGTTCGTCCACCAGCAGTGCGACGCGGCCGCCTTCGGCCTCGACGACGACCATGATGGAGCTGACATGCTCGAAGTCGAAGCGCGGCACCTCGAAGACCTTCTCCAGCTCGATGACTGGCATGTACTCGTCGCGCACCTCGACGACGCGGCCCGAGCCGGCGACGGTCTTGATGGTGTTGGACTGCACCTGGAAGGACTCCACGACCGACGACAGCGGCAGGATGTAGCACTCGTCGCCGACGCCCACGCTCATGCCGTCCATGATGGCCAGCGTCAGCGGCAGGCGCACGGACACCTTCATGCCGTAGCCCTCGGCAGAGTCGATCTCGACCGTGCCGCCCAGCGAGGTGATGTTCTTCTTCACGACGTCCATGCCGACACCGCGGCCGGAGACATCCGTGACCACGTCCGCGGTCGAGAAGCCGGGCGCGAAGATCAGGCTCCAGACTTCGGCGTCGGACATGCTGTCCGGCGCGTCGATGCCCTTCTCGCGCGCCTTCTTGATCAGCTTCTCGCGGTTCAGGCCGCGGCCGTCGTCGCGCACCTCGATGACGATGCTGCCGCCCTGGTGCGAGGCGACGAGGGTGATGGTGCCCTGCTCGGGCTTGCCGCGTGCGGTGCGCTCGTCGGGCATCTCGATGCCGTGGTCGCAGCTGTTGCGCACCAGGTGCGTCAGCGGGTCGGTGATCTTCTCGACCAGGCTCTTGTCCAGCTCGGTCGCTTCGCCTTGCGTGACCAGCTCGACCTTCTTGCCGAGCTTGGCGGCCAGGTCGCGCAGCATGCGCGGGAAGCGGTTGAAGACGGTCGACATCGGAATCATCCGGATCGACATCACCGATTCCTGCAGGTCGCGCGTGTTGCGCTCCAGGTCGGCCAGGCCGGAGGTCAGCTGCTGGTACATCGCCGGGTCCAGCTCGCGGCTGTTCTGGGCCAGCATGGCCTGGGTGATGACGAGCTCCCCGACGAGGTTGATGAGCTGGTCGACCTTCTCGATGGAGACGCGCAGTGTCGTCTGGTCCATGCCACCGGCGGCCGGCTTGGCCTCGGTCTTGGCGGGCACGGCGGGGCGGGCCGGCACGATGGCCGCGGTCGCCGCAGCGGGGGCGGCATCGGCGGCCGGCGCGGGCTCCGGTGCGGCATCGGCGGGCAGGCCGGGGGCGTCGTCGAAGAAGCCGTAGCCGGGGTCGTTGGACGGCGCTTCGGCGGGCGGCGCGCCGGGCGCGCCGTCATAGAAACCGAAGCCGGGGCCGAGGGGGATGAGCTTGACCTGCTCGCGCGCGACGTGGAAGGTGAAGAGGTCCAGCAGGTCGTTGTCGGTCGAGCTGGTCAGCACCTTGAAGCGGCGCATGCCGTCGGAGCTCTGGCCGGCGTCGAGCGGTTCGATGTTGCCGAGGTCGGTGATCTCCTTGAACAGCTCGACCAGGTTGTCGGCCAGGCTCAGGTCGGTCAGCGGGCCGACTTGCAGCTCCAGCAGGCGCGCGCCGGGCCTGGCGGGCGTCGCAGGGGCATCAGGTGCAGGCGAGGGCGCCGGGGCTGCGGCCGCCACCTTGGGTGCCGGTGCGGGCGCGGCGGCCGCGGGCGCGCCGCCGCCTTCGACGAAGCTCTTGATGCTGACCAGCAGATCGCTGGTGTCGAACGGGTCGGCCCCGGAGCCCTGGTGGCGGCCGAGCTGGGCGCGCAGCGCGTCGCCGGACTGCAGCAGCACGTCGACCATCGCCGCGTTGGGCTGCAGCTCGTGGCGGCGCAGCTTGTCCAGCAGCGTCTCCATCTGGTGGGTCAGCTCGGCGACGTCGCTGAAGCCGAAGGTTGCCGCGCCGCCCTTGATGGAGTGGGCACAGCGGAAGATGGCGTTCAGTTCTTCATCGTCCGCCGCGTCGACGTTCACGTTGAGCAGCAGCTGCTCCATGTTGTCGAGGTTCTCGCCGGCCTCCTCGAAGAAGACCTGGTAGAACTGGCTGAGATCGATGCCGGCACTGATGCTGGCGCCTTCGGAGGTCATGTCACCCATGGCTGGTTCCCCTGACGCGCTACTTCAGCGGATGACCTTGCCGATCACTTCGATCAGCTTGGCCGGGTCGAAAGGCTTGACCAGCCAGCCGGTGGCGCCCGCGGCGCGGCCGGCCTGCTTCATCGCGTCGCTGGACTCGGTGGTCAGGATCAGGATGGGCGTGGTCTTGAACTTGGGGTTCTCGCGCAGCTTCTTGGTCAGGCTGATGCCGTCCATGCGCGGCATGTTCTGGTCGGTCAGCACGAGGTCGAAGTCGCGCGTGCCGGACTTTTCCCAGGCGTCCTGTCCATCCACCGCTTCCACCACGTTGAAGCCGGCGTTCTTGAGCGTGAAAGCCACCATCTGGCGCATCGAGGCCGAATCGTCGACAGCGAGGATTGAGTGCATTTGAGTTTTCTCCGAGAGAACGTTTTTGCCTGGGGCGAGTGGACCGGGGGGATTCAGAAAAGCTCGATGGAGCCCGCGTCCATCTCGTCCTGCGTGACGGGATTGGGGCGCAGCGGCGCGATCTCGACGACGGCGGCGCCGTCCTCGTCGTCCGCGCCGAAGGTGTCGCGGGCCAGTTGGTCGGCGCAGTTGCGCAGGCGCTGGCTGGTGTGGGCGATCAACTGTGTCGCCATGTCGTGGAATTGCAGGGCGGTGATGGCGCCGGCGATGTCTTGCATGATCTGTTGAAGCCCCTGCGAGACGGGGCTGCCGTCGGTGCCGCTGAGCAGCGACATGGCCTGGTTGGACGCGCTGTAGAAATGCGTGGACAGGGTTTCGCCGGCGTCGTCGAGCAGGCGCTGCAGGCGCTCCAGGTCGTTCGTCACCGTCATCAGGTGGTCTTGCAGCTCCGCAGCCGCCAGCAGTGGCATGGGCGCTATGGCGCCATCGAGGTCGGCGGTGGAGGGGTCTGTCTGCATCGTGTCTCCGCGAGGGGATGCCGCTTCTTGTCCAGATGCCCTGTCAATTGTTTCAGGGCGAATACATCATGGCATGTTCACCCGTTTTTCGGCAGGTGTCGATCTGGAGATGTGTCGAGAACGAGCCGTATTACCGCTCTGAAGTGCGTTGAGTGTGGCGCCAGGCCCGCGCGTCGGGCGCGGCATACTGTGTGCCCATGACGACTTCTGGTGTGGAGCAGGCAGCACGCATCCTGCATGTGCTGCATGTCGAGGACTCCGAGCTCGACCATCAGCTCATCCTGGCACAGCTCGGCCGGGCCGGGCTGCGGGTGGAGCTGGAGCGCCTGGACGCCTTTGCCGCTGTGCTGGCGGCACTGGACCGCCCCTGGGACGCCATCATCTCGGACTTCAACCTGCCCGGCTTCTCCGGCCTGCAGGTGCTGGAGGCGGTGAAGGCTCGCCAACTGGCGACGCCCTTCATCCTCGTCTCCGGTGAAATCGGCGAGGACACCGCGGTGGCGGCCATGCGCAACGGCGCTTCCGACTACCTGCTGAAGAACAACCTCAACCGCCTGGCCCCCGCGCTGCTGCACGCCATCGAAGCGGCCGAGAACGAGCGCGCCCGCGCTGCGGCCGACCATGAGCTGGTCAAGTCCAAGCAACGGCTGCACGAGCTGGCCGGCCATCTCCAGACCAGCGTCGAGCTGGAGCGCGCCGCGATCGCGCGTGAGATCCACGACGACGTCGGCGGCTCGCTGACCGCGCTCAAGTTCGACCTCGCCTGGATCGACCGCCATGCCCAGGAGCCCGAGGTGCGCCAGCGCGTGGCCGCGGCGCTGGAGACGGTCAGCTCGGCCATCGACGCCAGCCAGCGCATCATGCACAACCTGCGGCCGGCCATCCTGGAGCAAGGCCTGGTGGCCGCGCTGCAGTGGATGACGGCGCGTTTCGAGCGCCGCACCGGCATCGAGGCCAGCCTGCGGGTCGGCGACGAGCGCCTGGCACTCCCACCGGGCGTGCCGCTGGTGGCCTATCGCACGGCGCAGGAGGCGCTGACCAATGTATCCAAGCATTCACAGGCCTCCAAGGTCGGCATCGAGCTCAGCCTGGACTCCGGCGTGCTGACGCTGGAGATCTGCGACAACGGCAAGGGCATCGCCGCCGGCGACCTGGCCAAGGAGCGCTCCTTCGGCATCCGCGGCCTGCACGAGCGGGCGGCGACGGTGGGCGGCTGGGTGGACCTCAGCAGCACGCCCGGCCACGGCACCAGCCTCATCCTGACCGTGCCGCTGGCACAGGATGCCATCGACGCCCTGGACGACGCCACCGACTTCGGCAAGGACATCGGCAACTCCATCTGGGGCCGCGCATGATCCGCGTCATCCTCTGCGACGACCATGCGCTGATCCGTCGCGGCATCCGTGACACGCTGGCCGATGCGCAGGACATCGAGGTCGTCGGCGAGGCAGGCGACTACACCGAGCTGCGCGGCCTGCTGCACAAGCTGGGCAAGGACAACCCCTGTGACGTGCTGGTGCTGGACATCAACATGCCAGGCCGCTCCGGCCTGGACGTGCTGCACGTGCTCAAGGACGAGGGCGCCGCGGTGCGCACGCTGATCGTCTCCATGTACCCCGAGGACCAGTACGCCATCCGCGCGCTGAAGGCCGGCGCCTACGGCTACGTCAACAAGGGTGGCGACCCCGCCACGCTGGTGCAGGCGGTACGCACGGTAGCCCAGGGCCGCAAGTACGTGACGCCCGAGATCGCGCAGATGCTGGTGGAGAGCCTGACCACGCCCGTCACCGAGCAGGCGCACCACAAGCTCTCCGACCGCGAGCTGCAGACGCTGGTGATGATCGCCTCGGGCAAACGGCTGTCGGACATCGCCGAGGAGCTGATGCTCAGCCCGAAGACGGTCAGCGTCTACCGCGCCCGCGTGCTGGAAAAGCTCGGCCTGACCAACAACTCCGAACTGACGGTCTACGCAATCCGCAACGGGCTCGTGGCCAGCTGATCCGCCGTTCATCCCTGCCAGCCGTCGATTGGCGGGCGCTGGCGACCGCCCATCGAAAAATGGGATCGCCTGACAGCGCTGACTGTGCACAATGCGCCCGGGTTCCAAACTGGTGCAGTCATTTTCAGGGAGCGAGTCATCGATACCGGATTGCTGAAGGAGCTGCGCATCGAGGGTGCGCAACGCGACGACCATGGCGGTGGCCCGCCGAAGTGGGTGTGGGGTGTGGTGGCGGCCATCGTCGCGCTGGCGCTGGCGGGCGCTGCGGCGTGGTGGTACTGGGCCGGCAACAAGCCCATCGCCGTGCAGACGACGACCGTGCGCGCCAACGGGCAAGGGCCGTCGGCCAACGCCGTGCTGCAGGCCACGGGCTACGTGACCGCGCGGCGCATGGCCACCGTCTCGGCCCAGATGACCGGCACGCTGACCGAAGTGCTGATCGACGAGGGTGTCCGCGTCAAGAAAGGCCAGGTGCTCGCGCGGCTGGACGACACGGGGCTGAAGGCCGGCATGGCCGCGGCCGAAGCCCAGGTGCGCAGTGCCGAGGCCTCGACGGGACAGTTGCGCGCCCAGCTGGCGCAGGCCGAGGCCGACGCGCGCCGGCAGGCCGAGCTGGCCGCCAGCGGCATGACGACGCGGCAGAGCCAGGAGCAGACCGCCACCGCCGTGAAGTCCTACAAGGCCCAGATCGACGCCGCGCAGCGTCAGGTGGAGGTGGCCCAGGCCCAGGTGCGCCAGGCGCGCGTCAACTTCGACTACGCCACCGTGCGCGCGCCGTTCGACGGTGTCGTTACGGCCCGTGCGGCGCAGGTGGGCGAGATCATCTCGCCGCTGTCGGCCGGCGGCGGCTTCACCCGCACCGGCGTGGGCACCATCGTCGACATGGACTCGCTGGAGGTGAACGTGGACGTCAACGAGGCCTACATCGCCCAGGTCAAGCCCGACATGCCCTGCGAGGCGGTGCTGGACGCCTACCCCGACTGGAAGATCCCCGCGCACGTCGTGGCCGTCATCCCGAGCGCCGACCGCGGCAAGGCGACCGTCAAGGTGCGCGTGGCGCTGGAGAAGAAGGACGAGCGTGTCGTGCCCGACATGGGCGTGCGTGTGAGTTTCCTGGCCGCCCAGCCCAAGGCGGATGTCAAGCCGGTGCCTGGCGTGCTGGTGCCGCCGGATGCCGTGGCCCAGCGCGATGGCGCCGCGGTCGTGTTCGTCGTGCAAGAGGGTCGCGCCGAGCAGCGTGCGGTCCAGCTGGGTGCCGATGTCGGCAAGTTCAAGCTGGCCACGGCCGGCCTCAAGGCGGGTGAAACCGTCGTCGTCTCGCCACCCGCCGAGCTGAAGCAGGGTTCAACCGTCACGTCCAAGGAATGAGCATGAGCGCTTTGATCGAAGTCCGCGATCTGTCCAAGGTCTACACGCGCGGCAAGCAGAAGGTGGAGGTGCTGCACCACATCGACCTCGATGTGCAGCAGGGCGATTTCCTCGCGTTGATGGGGCCGTCGGGCTCGGGCAAGACCACGCTGCTGAACCTGATGGGCGGGCTGGACGCACCCAGCGGCGGCGCGATCACCGTGGGCGGGGAGCGCATCGACCAGCTCGGCGGCGCGGCGCTGGCCAAGTGGCGTGCATCCCGCGTCGGCTTCGTGTTCCAGTTCTACAACCTGATGCCCACGTTGTCGGCGCAGAAGAACGTCGAGCTGCCGCTGCTGCTGACCAAGCTGTCGGCCGCCGAGCGCAAGAAGCGCGCGGCCATCGCACTGCAGCTGGTCGGCCTGGCCGACCGCGCCGCGCACAAGCCCACCGAGCTGTCGGGCGGCCAGCAGCAGCGCGTGTCCATCGCGCGGGCCATCGTGTCCGACCCCACGCTGCTGGTCTGCGACGAACCCACCGGCGACCTGGACCGCCAGTCCGCCGAGGACGTGCTGACGCTGCTGCAGGCGCTCAACCGCGAGCACGGCAAGACCATCGTCATGGTCACACACGACCCGCGCGCCGCGGCTCGCGCCAGCCACACGCTGCACCTCGACAAGGGCACCCTGGTGACCGCCGCCGAAGCGATGGCCTGAAAGGCAGGAGCTCGCCATGAAATACCTCCACCTCATCTGGGCGGCGCTGTTCAGGCGCAAGCTGCGGACCTTCCTGACCCTGGTGTCCATCATCACGGCCTTCCTGCTGTTCGGCCTGCTGGACGCCGTGCGCGTCGGCTTCGACCAGGCGGGCCAGAGCGCCAACGGCGCGCAGCGCCTGCAGACCGGTGCCAAGCTCAGCTTCATCCAGCTGCTGCCGATGTCGCTGGGCGCGCGCATCGCGCAGATCGACGGCGTCAAGGACACGACCTTCGCCAACTGGTTCGGCGGCGCCTATCAAAAGCCGGAGAACCAGGTCTTCAGCTTCGCCGTCGCGTCCAACTACCTGGACATCTATCCCGAGATGGAAGTCTCGGCCGAGCACCGCAAGGCCTTCGCCGAGACCAAGGACGGCGCCTTGGTCGGTGAGGGCCTGGCCAAGCGCTTCGGCTGGAAGGTGGGCGACCAAGTTCCGATGCAGTCCACCATCTTCCCGGACAAGAACGGCAGCCAGAACTGGCCGTTCAAGATCGTCGGCTTCATCCATGTGTCCGACAAGAAGACGGCCGGTTGGTTCGACCAGATGTTCCTGCTGAACTGGAAGTACTTCGACGACACGACACCGTGGAACCAGGGCAAGGTCGGCTGGTACGTGACCCGGGTGGCGGACGTGAACCAGGCGGACCGCATCGCCAAGGCCATCGACGCCATCTCGGCCAACTCCGACCACGAAACCCGCACGCTGACCGAGCAGGCCGCCACGGCCGCGTGGATGAAGCAGCTGGCGGACATCAACCTCATCGTCACGTCCATCATGGGTGCCGTGTTCTTCACGCTGCTGCTGCTGGCGGGCAACACCATGATGCAGGCGGTGCGCGAACGCACCAGCGAGATCGCCGTGCTGAAGACGCTGGGCTTCTCGGGCCAGAGCGTGCTGGCGATGGTGCTGGCGGAGGCGGTGCTGCTGCTGTTCATCGGCGGCTGCATCGGGCTGGCTCTGGCCAGCGTCATCGGCCCGGCCGTCGGGGCGGCCAGCAATGGCGCCCTGAATCTTCCGGCGGCGGGCGTGGCGAGTTGGGCCATCGGCATCGGGCTGATGCTGTTGTTCGGCCTGCTCGTCGGCGCGCTGCCGGCCATGAACGCCATGCGGCTGAACATCACCGACGCGCTCGCAGGGAGGGCCTGACCATGAAGTTCCTGAAGAACCTGGGCCTCATCCTGCTGACGCTGATCGTGCTGGCTGCGTGGGTCATGCTGCCCTGGCAGGGCGCCATCGCGCTGGTGCTGCTGCTGGCGCTGTGGCTGTTCCTGTTCCGCAGCGGTGCGCAGGCGCGCTCGGTGACCTCGGTCGGCATCAGCACGCTGAGCCAGCGGCTCGGGTCATCGGCCGTCATCGTGGTCGGCATCGCCGGCGTCGTCGGCGTGCTGGTGGCACTGCTGGCGATGGCCGAGGGCTATGCGCAGACGCTGCGCAACTCGGGCAGCCAGGACACCGCCATCGTCATGCGCGGCGCATCCGCCGCGGAGGTGACCTCGTCGCTCACCCGCGAGGAGATCGTGCAGATCGAGCAGACCCCCGGCATTGCGCGCAACGACAAGGGCGAGCCCATCGTCTCGGCTGAAACGGTGGTGGCCGCCAACCTGCCGGTCAAGAGCGCCAAGGCGGGCGAGGAAGGCAGCGCCCAGGTGCGCGGCGTCAGCGCCGCGGCGTTCGCGGTGCGACCCAATGTCAAGATCGTCGAGGGGCGGCAATTCCAGCCGGGCCTGCGCGAGCTGGTCGTCGGCAAGGGTGCGGTGCGGCAGTTCGCCGGCCTGACGGTGGGCGCCACGCTCAAGCTGGGCAACCAGCCCTGGACGGTGGTGGGCATCTTCGCGTCGGGCGACGCGATGGAGTCCGAGCTGTGGGCCGACGCCAATGTCGTCAACGACACCTACCAGCGCGGCAGCGGCCGCAACTCGGCCACCGTCAAGCTGACCAGCGCGGCCGCGTTCAAGGACTTCAAGGCCGCACTGGAAGGCAACCCGCAGCTCAAGGTCACGGCCAGCACGACGCTGGACTTCTTCGCCAAGCAGTCCGAGCAGATGACCAAGATCCTGCGCATCATCGGCATCACGGTCGGCACCATCATGGCGGTGGGTGCGGTGTTCGGCGCGCTCAACACGATGTTCGCGGCCGTCGCGGCCCGGGCCCGCGAGATCGCCACGCTTCGCGCCATCGGCTTCCGTGGCCTGCCGGTGGTCGTCGCGGTGATGCTGGAGACCACGCTGCTGGCCTTGGTGGGCGGCTTGATCGGCGGCTTCATCGCCTGGCTGCTGTTCAACGGCTTCGAGGCCTCGACGATGGCGGCCGGCTCGGTCGGCAAGCTGAGCTTCAACCTGGCCGTGTCGCCGGCCCTGCTGTGGGAAGGCATCAAGTGGGCGCTGGCCATCGGCTTCGTCGGCGGGCTGTTCCCCGCGGTGCGGGCGGCGTCGCTGCCGGTGACGACGGCGCTGCGAGAGGCCTGAGAGTAGGAACTGCCGCTCGCAGTGTTCGCTCAGGCGGCAGCGCCGCTTGGCGATGGGCTCAACCGACGGCCGACGCCACTGAGCCGCTGCCCAGCAATGCGGCCGCCACGGCCAGCAGGGCGACGTCGCGCGGCTCATTGCGAAGCCTGTGACCGTGCCACGCCGCGAGGGTGACAACGAAGGCCAGCATGGCCAGCGAAAGAGTCAAAGAAGTCATTGGACCCTCCAAGTCGACCCGGGATGATCGCGACGCGTCGGCACGCATGGAAGCAGGCTCCGGCTGAGAGGGACTTCGGGAATCCGGAAGCTCAGTCGACCTGAATCCAATACGCCCACACTTCAGTGCGACTTGTTGAAGCCGGTTTGCGCGCAAGGCCGTCGTCTATAGACTTCAGGGCATGTGTTCCATCCATGCCATTGCCGCGCCGAGCCGCGCCCTGCACCGTGCTTGCACGTGCCGAGCGCGCGTGCCTCGCAGGCACACCGGCATGCTGGCAACTATCCGACAGCCGGCCGCACATCACTGAGCCCGGCGATCACCTTCACCCCATTTGCGCAACTTCAGATCGCCGGGCCCTCAGCCCGCGCGGTGGCGTGCCGCCTCTCGTCGAGAGGCAGGCCGCAAATTGGAGAACGCCTCATGGAAGCAATGGCCCTCGAGCGAACGCTCACTGAACTGGACCACGTCCGCCTGTTGAACCTGCTGCGCCGCGATGCGACCGGCGACCGGCTCCCGGCGCAATTGCAGGCCGTTGGCGACCTGCTGGACGCCTGTGCCATCGTGCCCTCGCGGCAAGTCGCTGCCGATGTGGTGACCATGGGGTCCGAAGTGCTGGTCGAAGACCCCCAGACCGGCCAGCGATCGACGCTGACGCTTTGCTACCCCGCCGACGCCGAGCCCGCACTGGGCCGCGTGTCGGTGCTGTCACCGGTGGGCGCCGCGCTGCTCGGCCTGCGGGCGGGCGGCACCGCCGAATGGTCCACCCCCACCGGTGACTTGAAGGCCGCGGTGGTGCTGGCCATCCTCTTCCAGCCCGAGGCGAGCGGCGACTACGCGGCCTAGCTGCCGCTGCCGACCTCGGCGCATTCGCCGAGCACCGCCGACCTTCTTGCCGTGGACCCCTTGACGCGCTCAAGGTGACCCGGCGGCTGGCCGCACCCATTCAATGCTTACGACTTTGAGGGCAAGACGATGACTCCTTTCAACGCCATCCTGGTCGCCACCGATTTCTCTATCGATGGCAACAACGCCGTCCGGCGTGCAGCGCTGCTGGCGCATCAGCACGGTGCCGGCCTGCACATCCTGCATGTGCTGAAGGAGCCGGCCTGCAGGCCGCTGCGCGAATGGTTCACGCCGCTGGCGGACATCGACCTGAAGGCCGCGTTGGCGCGTGCTGCACTGCGTCGCGTCGCGGTCGAGATCGCGGGCGCCTACGACGTGACGGCCACCGTCGAGGTCAAGGTCGGCGACCCGCTGCAGGCTTTGGTGCAGGCGGCTGCACATGTCGACCTCGTGGTGCTGGGGCGCCGCGGCCACGGCCGGCTGGGAACCCTGCGGGTCGGCAGGACGGTGGAACGCATGCTGCGGGTCGGTCGGCAGCCCGTGCTGGTGGTTCGCAAGCCCGCCGACGCGCGCTACCGCAAGGCGCTGCTGGCGCTGGACTTCACCCCCGGTTCCGACGCCGCCGCTCAGGTCGGCATGGCGATGGCGGGCGGCGCGCGAACGCATGTCTTTCACGCCGCCGACTCCTTCATGGAATCCATGCTGCGCCGCGCCGGCGTGGAACGCGCCGTCATCCTCGATGTCGTGGCGCGCGAGGAAGCCGGCACCCTCGCCCGCATGCGGCGCTCCCTCGCCCGGCTCGGCGTGGACACCCGGCCGCTGTTCTTCTCGGTGGGCCGCGGCCCGGCGGACATCGCAACGCTGCAACTCGCTCGCACGCTCGGCCCGGACCTGATCATTGCCGGCAAGAACGGCCAATCGACGCTGGGTGCCTTCCTGCTCGGCAGCGTCAGCGGCAAGGTGCTGGCCGAGTCCGCCTGCGACATGCTGATCGTGCCGCCGCCAAGGGCGACGCCGAAGGCGGCCTTCCTGCTCAACCGGCGTGCACCCCACGGCAAGGCCTCGGCAGGCACCCATTGGATGCAGGACCTGCCCGGCATCCTGCCGCGCCTGCCTTACTAGCCTTCCTGGCCTTGCTACGGCGGCAGGCGTCCATGACTCCGTAGACTGCGGCGCATGTCCCTCCTGCTTCTGCTCCTGCTGCCCTTCGTGGGCAGCGCCGTGGCGGCCCTGCTGCCGACCGGGGCGCGCAACATCGAATCGACCTGGGCGGCGCTGGTGGCCCTGGCGGTCGCCGTGCCGCTGGCCTTGCTGTACCCGGATGTGCGCGACGCCGGCGTCGTGTCCGAACGCCTGGTCTGGCTGCCCAGCCTGGGGCTGGACCTGGTGGTGAGGTTGGACGGCTTCGCGTGGATGTTCGCGATGCTGGTCGCCGGCATGGGCGTGCTGGTGGTGATGTACGCCCGCTACTACCTGTCGCCAGAGGACCCGGCGGCGCGCTTTTATTCGCTGCTGCTCGGTTTCATGGGCGCCATGCTGGGCGTCGTGGTGTCCGGCAACCTGCTGCAACTCGTGCTGTTCTGGGAGCTGACCAGCGTCTTCTCCTTCCTGCTGATCGGCTACTGGCACCACCGGCAGGACGCGCGCCGCGGCGCGCGCATGGCCTTCACCGTCACGGCCACCGGTGGCCTGGCGCTGCTGGCGGGTGTGCTGCTGCTGGGACATATCGTCGGCAGCTACGAACTCGACGCCGTGCTGAAGGCGGGCGACGTCGTCCGCGGCCACGCCCTCTACCCCGCCGCGCTGGTGCTGGTGCTGCTGGGCGCGCTGACGAAGAGCGCGCAGTTCCCCTTCCACTTCTGGCTGCCCCATGCCATGGCGGCGCCGACGCCCGTGTCGGCCTATCTGCATTCGGCCACGATGGTGAAGGCCGGCGTCTTCCTGCTCGCGCGGCTGTGGCCGGTGCTGGCCGGCACGGACGAATGGTTCTGGATCGTCGGCGGCGCCGGCCTGGTCACGCTGCTGCTCGGCGCCTATGCCGCGATGTTCCAGAACGACCTGAAGGGGCTGCTCGCCTATTCCACGATCAGCCACCTGGGCCTGATCACGCTGCTACTGGGGTTGAACAGCCCGCTCGCCGCCGTCGCCGCGGTGTTCCACATGATGAACCACGCCACCTTCAAGGCGTCGCTCTTCATGTCGGTCGGCATCATCGACCACGAGACCGGCTCGCGCGACATGCGGCGGCTGGACGGGCTGTTCCGAAGCATGCCCATCACTGGCACGTTGGCCATCGTGGCCTGCGGAGCGATGGCCGGGGTGCCGCTCCTCAACGGCTTCCTGTCCAAGGAGATGTTCTTTGCGGAGACGGTGTTCATCAGCGCGCATCCCTGGGTGGAGTTCGGCCTGCCGCTGGCCGCCACGCTGGCAGGCGTGTTCGCCGTCGTCTATTCGCTGCGCTTCGGGCATGACGTGTTCTTCGGCCCGCCGGCCCAGGGGCTGCCGCGCCAGGCGCACGAGCCGGTGCACTGGATGCGCGTGCCCGTCGAACTGCTGGTGCTGGCCTGCGTCGTGGTGGGCAGCGCGCCGGCCTGGTCGGTCGGCCCGGTGCTGGCCGTTGCCGCGGCGCCCGTCGTCGGCAGCACCTTGCCGGCCTACAGCCTGGCGGTCTGGCATGGCTTCAACACGCCGCTGCTGATGAGCTTGGTGGCGCTGGCCGGCGGCATCGTCATCTACCGGCGCTTTGCGGCCCGCTTCAAGGCGCGTGCGCTGCGCAGCACGCCCCTGATCCACCGGCTGGACGGCAAGCGCCTCTTCGAGCGCGCGCTTGCCCTGGCGACGGCCCTCGCACGCCGCGGTCTGCGCCTGGCGAGCACCCGCCGCCTGCAGCCGCAGTTGCTGTGGATGCTGGTCATCGCCGGTGCGACTGCCCTCGGCTCGGCCCTCGTCGTGCCGCTGGCCTGGGGCGATCGGGCCCGCGTGCCGGTCACGCCCGAGTTCGTGCTGCTGTGGCTGATCGGCGGCGCCGCCGCCGTCGGCGCGGCCTGGCAGGCCAAGTTCCACCGCCTGGCCGCGCTGGCGATGCTCAGCGTCACCGGGCTGGTGATGTGCTTGACCTTTGCGTGGTTCTCCGCCCCCGACCTCGCGCTGACCCAGCTGGCCGTGGAGGTCGTCACCACCGTGCTCTTCCTGCTGGGCCTGCGCTGGCTGCCCAGGCGGAGGGAGCAGGACGATCCCCGCACACGCCGCCGCGCGCAGTGGCGCCGCGGGCGCGATTTCGTGCTGGCGCTGCTCGTCGGCGCCGGCCTGGCCGCGCTGTCCTATGCCATGCTGACGCGCCAGGCGCCGCAGAGCATCTCGCCCTTCTTCATCGAGCAGGCGCTGCCCAAGGGCGGCGGCACCAACGTCGTCAACGTGATGCTGGTCGATTTCCGCGGCTTCGACACGCTCGGCGAGATCACGGTGCTCGGCATCGTCGGCCTGACCGTGTATGCGCTGCTGCGGCGCTTTCGCCCGCCGCGCGAGGTCATCGGGCGGCCACCGCAGCAGCGCGTCGTTCCCGAAGGCGAGCAGAGCGACCTGCCGGACCGGCCCGACACCAGCGACGCGGCCACCGGCTATCTGCTGGTGCCCGCGGTGCTCGTGCAACTGCTGCTGCCGGTGGCGGGCGTGTTTGCCTTCCACCTCTTCATGCGCGGCCACAACGAACCCGGCGGTGGCTTCGTGGCAGGCCTGGTGATGGCCATCGCCTTCATCGCGCAATACATGGTTGGCGGCACCCGCTGGGTGGAGGACCGCATGCCGCTGCAGCCGCCGCGCTGGATCGCCATCGGGCTGCTGATTGCGCTGGCCACCGGCGCGGGCGCGCTGGTCGTCGGCCATCCCTTCCTCACGACGCATACCGCGCATGTCACGCTGCCCGGCATCGGGCTGATCCACCTGCCCACGGCAGCGCTGTTCGACCTCGGCGTGTTTGCGGTGGTGCTGGGGTCGACGTTGCTGCTGCTCACGTCGCTGGCTCACCAGTCGCTGCGCGTGCGGCGCAAGCCGGCCAACACGTCCGCCGCCGGGGAAGCCCGCTGATGGAAATCGTCATCTCCCTGGCCATCGGCGTGCTCGCCAGTGCCGGCGTCTGGCTGCTGCTGCGGCCGCGGACCTTCCAGGTGTTGATCGGCCTGTCGCTGCTGTCGTATGCGGTCAACCTCTTCATCTTCAGCGTCGGCAGCCTGTCCGTCGACAAGGAACCCATCGTCAAGCCCGGCCTCGCCGCAGACTTGCACCACTACACCGACCCGCTGCCGCAATCCCTGGTGCTGACGGCCATCGTGATCGGCTTTGCCACGACGGCCCTGTTCCTGGTGTTGCTGCTTGCCCTGCGCGGCCTGAGCGGCGGCGACCACGTGGATGGCCAGGAGGAGCGGCCATGAGCGCCGCGCCGGGCCGCCCCAAGCAAGCTCGCTCCCGCTTGGCGGGACAGGCCGCAGGCCGAAGGGTGCACCAATGAGCGGGTGGGCGGCCCTGCCGATGCAGCAGCTCATCATCGCGCCCGTGCTGCTGCCGCTGGCCACGGCGGCCACGCTGCTGCTGCTCGGGGACAAGCGGCGGGTGGCGGCCGCAGCCCTCAACCTGACGTCCACGCTGGCCGGGCTGCTGCTGGCGGTGGCCTTGCTGCTGTGGGTCAACGAGCGCGACGCCGCCACGGCCTTTGGCGTCTACCTGCCCGGCAACTGGCCCGTGCCCGTGGGCATCGTGCTGGTCGTCGACCGCCTCTCGGCCCTGATGATGGTGCTGGCCGGCGGCGCGGGCCTCGCGGCGCTGCTGTTCTCGCTGGCGCGTTGGCACCGCGCCGGCGTGCACTTCCATCCGCTGTTCCAGCTGCAGCTGATGGGCCTGTACGGCGCCTTCCTCACCGCCGACCTGTTCAACCTGTTCGTCTTCTTCGAGGTGCTGCTGGCCGCGTCCTACGGCCTGCTGCTGCACGGTGGCGGGGGCGACCGCGTGCGGGCCGGCCTGCACTACATCGCCGTCAACCTCGTGGCCTCGCTGCTCTTCCTGATCGGCGTGGCGCTGATCTACGGCGTGACCGGCACACTGAACATGGCCGACATCGCGCAGAAGCTGTCCCAGGTCCCCGACAGCGACCGCGGCCTGCTGGGCGCCGGTGCCGCCATCCTGTCCATCGCCTTCCTGGCCAAGGCGGCCGTGTGGCCCATGAACTTCTGGCTGCCGCCCGCCTATGCCGCGGCGGGCGCGCCGGTCTCCGCCTTGTTCGCCATCCTCACCAAGGTCGGCGTCTATGCCGTGCTGCGGCTGTGGACGCTGTGCTTTCCCGCCAGCGCCGGGCCGTGGGCGCTGTTCGGCGGCGAGGTGCTGGTCTGGGGTGGGCTGGTGACGCTGGCCTTCGGCGCGCTGGGCATGATGGCCTCGCAACGGCTGGACCGGCTGGCCGGCTTCAGCGTCATCGCCTCCTCGGGCACGCTGCTCGCCGCCACCGGCTTCGACGCGCCGGCCCTCAGTGCCGGTGCGCTGTTCTACCTGGCCAGCTCGACGCTGGCCGGCTGCGCGCTGTTCCTGCTCGTCGAACTGATCGAGCGGGCGCGCCAGGTCGAGCTGGCACCGCGGTCGGACGACGATGACGACCTGCCGCACTTCAGCGACGCCCCGGCGCCTGGCGACGCTAACCTCGACGATGAAGAACAGGCGCTGATCGGCCGCGCCATTCCCGCGGCGCTGGCCTTCCTCGGCCTGGCCTTCCTGCTGTGCACGCTGGTGGTTGCCGGGCTGCCGCCGATGTCGGGCTTCATCGGCAAGCTGGCGATGCTGTCCGCGCTGCTTGACCTGGCACCGGGCGAAGGCACGGTCGCGGGGCGAACGCTGTTCGTCCTGCTCATCGTCTCGGGGCTGCTCGCGACCACGGCGCTGATGCGCGTGGGCATCCGCCATTTCTGGGCGCCGCAGAACCGGCCCTCGCCGCGGCTGCGCGTCACCGAATGCGTGCCCATCGCCCTGCTGCTCGCGGCCTGCACGGGGCTCGTCGTGTGTGGCGAGCCCGCGCTGGCCTATGCGCGCGCCACGGCGCAGGCGTTGCACCGGCCGCAGCATTACATCGACGCCGTCTTTGCCGCCCGCCCGGTGCCGGGTGTTGCCGAAGGAGCGCCGCCATGAAGCGCTGGCTGCCTGCGCCGCTGCTGTCCGCCGGCCTGCTCGCGCTTTGGCTGCTGCTGAACCCGCCGCTCGGCCCGGGCCCGCTGCTGCTGGGCGCCGTCGTCGCGCTGGCCATGCCGGTGCTGCTGGCGCCTTTGCGGCCGGCTGCCGGCCCGCTGCATCAGCCCCGCGTGCTCGCGCGGCTGATCCTGCATGTCGGCGCTGATGTCGTCATGTCGGCGCTGGACGTCGGCCGCGGCGTGCTGCGTGCCGGTGCGCGGTCGCCGCGGAGCCGTTTCGTCGTCGTGCCCCTGGACCTGCGCGAGCCCCAGGCGCTGGCGGCCCTGGCCATGATCACCACCGTCGTGCCGGGCACCGTCTGGTCGGAACTGGCGCCCGACCGCAGCGCGCTGCTGCTGCACGTCTTCGACCTCGACGACGAGGCCGCCTTCATCGCCCACTTCAAGTCGCGCTACGAGCAGCCGCTGCGGGAGATCTTCGAATGAGCCCCCTTCTCGCCATCGCCATCACCGTCACGCTGGTGCTCTATGGGCTGGCGATGGTGGTGGGCCTGCTGCGCCTGATGCGCGGCCCGAGCGCACAGGACCGCGTGCTGGCGCTGGACTTCCTGTTCGTCGTGGCCCTGCTGATCATGCTGGTGCTGGCCATCCGCTACGACAGCAGCATGTATTTCGAGGCCGCCTTGCTGATGGCGCTGTTCGGCTTCGTCGGCTCGGTGGCGCTGGCCAAGTTCCTGTTGCGCGGCGAGGTGATCGAATGAGCGACCTCATCGTTGCGACGCTGCTGCTGGCCAGCGGCTGCCTCGTGCTCGTCGCTGCCCTCGGCCTGTGGCGCCTGCCGGACTTCTTCACGCGTATGCATGCGCCGGCCCTGGCGTCCACCCTTGCGGCCTGGTTGGTCGCGGCTGGCTTTGTCGTGCACTTCTCGGTGCACGGGTCCGGCCTGTCGCTGCAGGTGTGGGCCATCATCATCCTGCTGTCCATCACGGCGCCGGTGACCACCCTGTTGCTGGCCCGCGCCGCGCTTTTCCGGCGCCGCCAGGCCGGCGATGCCATTCCCCGGCCGCTGGCGGACAGTGAGCGCCCCGCCGCCGCGGGTGTATCGGGCGGCGGTGATCGATGAGGGGTGGGCGAACGCGTTCCTTGCAAACCTTCGCTTTGTCGCGGGCCGCCCTCGCCCGGTGCCTGGCATCCGCCGGCGCTGCGCCCGGCCGGCGATCAGCTGAACGCGGCCAGCAGACGCTCCAGCGCCACGGTGAACGGCGTCTGCATCAGCGGCAGCGTCGCGACCATGCCGATCAGGCCCACGCTGACCGTCAGCGGGAAACCGACCGAGAACACGCCGATCTGCGGCGCGACGCGGGAGATGACGCCCAGCACGAGGTTGACGAACATCAGCATCGTGATCAGCGGCAACGCGATCCACAGGCCGATGCTGAAGATCTCCGCGCCCCATTGCTGAGGCGTGGCCACGCGCAGGAAGGCAAACGGCTCCCCGCCGACCGGGAAGGCGTGGAAGCTCTGGATGAGCGCGTTGATCAGCAGCAGGTGGCCGTTGATCGTGATGAACAGGAAGGCCACCATGCTGCCGAAGAAGCGCGCGCTGGCGGTGCCCTGGGCGCCGGTGCTGGGGTCGAAGAAGCCGGCGAAGTTCAGGCCCATCTGCAGGCCGATGATCTCGCCCGCGAACTCCAACGCGGCGAACACGATGCGCACGGCGAAGCCCATCGCCAGGCCGATCAGCAGTTGCTGGGCGACGAGCAGCGTCAATGCGGGCAGCGAGTCCAGCGGCGTGACGGGCATCGGTGGCAGCGACGGCTGTGCGGCGACCGAGATGAACAGGGCCAGGCCGATGCGCAGGCGCAGCGGCACGCTGCGCTGGCTGAAGGTGGGCATGCCGGCGAACAGCGCCAGCGTGCGGATGAACGGCCACAGGAGCGGGTTCAGCCACTCCAGAAGCTGGGATTCGGTGACGGAGAACATGTCAGCTGTGCGCCATGCATGCGGCTTCGGGCCGAGCGCCGCGCCGCTCCCAAGCCGGCCCGTCGTGGCGATGTGCTTGCGGCCCACTACCGCAAGCATCGCCGTCCCCTCGGGGGACCGACCAGGCACGCCCGCGTTCAGCGAGGCGAGGCTGGGCGAGGGGCCCGCTCACCCCACCACCGACGGAATCGTCATCAACGTGCGCTGGATGTACTCCACCAGCGTCGTCATCATCCACGGCCCGGCCACCGCCAGCGTCAGCACGGCGGCGATGACCTTGGGCACGAAGGACAGCGTCGCCTCGTTGATCTGCGTCGCCGCCTGGATGATGCTGATGACCACGCCGACGAGCAGCACCACGATGAGGATGGGCGCGGCCACGAGCATCATCATGTAGAGGCCTTGCTGGCCGAAAGTGAAGACTTGTTGTGCGTCCATAGGTCTCAATCGGTTGGGGACAGCGCTACGCGCTACGCTCGATCCGTCTCGCAAGTTCATCAGGTGACGAAGCTTGCGGCGAGCGAGCCGAGCAACAGGTTCCAGCCGTCCGCCAGGACGAACAGCATCAGCTTGAAGGGCAGGGCGACGAGCACCGGCGACAGCATCATCATGCCCAGGCTCATCAGCACGCTCGCCACGATCATGTCGATGACGAGGAAGGGAATGAAGATCAGGAAGGCGATCTGGAAGGCGCTCTTGAGCTCGCTGGTCACGAAGGCCGGCACCAGCACCTTGAAAGGCACGTCCTCCGCTTTGACACTGGGGTCCACCTTGGCCAGGCGCGAGAACAGGGCCACGTCGGCCTGGCGCGTCTGCTTGAGCATGAAGCCGCGCATCGGCACCTCGGCCCGCTTCAAGGCCTCGTCGAACTGGATCGTTCCTGCGCTGTAGGGCTGCCAGGCGTCGGCATAGACCTTGTCCAGCGTCGGGCTCATGACGAAGAAGGTCAGGAAGAGGCTCAGGCCCACGATGACCTGGTTGGGCGGCGCGGCCTGCGTGCCCAGCGCCTGGCGCATCAGGCTCAGCACGATGGCGATGCGCGTGAAGGCCGTCATCATCAGCAGCACCGCAGGCAGGAAGCCCAGCGCCGTGAAGAACAGCAGCGTCTGGATGGGCACCGAATAGCTGGCCCCGGCGCCCTGGCCGACCAGCAGCGGCAGCGTGGCCGGCGGCGGTGTCTGGCCTTGCGCGAGGACCGTGCCCGCCGAGAACAGCGCGGCGGCGACGAGCAGCGGCTTAAGCCTCACGGGTGTTCTCCTGGCCCCGCTCCTTGCTGAGCAGCTTGGCGAACGTGGCCGGCGGCACGGGTTCGGCCTGCGGCGGCATCACGTGCAGCGTCGTGATGTTCTGCGCCGTGGCGCCCAGCACCAGCCAGCGGCGGTCGTCGCCCTGGCCGACTTCGACGACCAGCAGGCGCTGGTTGGGCGCAGTCGGTAGCTGAGCCACCACGCGCAGCACGCCGGCCGCGGCCGCGCCACCCATGGGCGTGCGCTTGAGCAGCCACAGCGCGACGGGGATCAGCGCGACGATGGCGAGGAACCAGAGAAAGGGGAGCAGGCCGGAGGTGTTCATGCCTCGGCATTCTGCGGACGGACTGGAGCGGCCGAACCCCCTAAATGGCCCGACAAACCCTTGGTTGTCCCGAGACCGCGCCAGTGGCGCGGGCTTTCACAGGACTGCCGCGCCAGTGCCGCGGGCTTTCACAGGACCGCCGCGCCAGCGACGCGGAATCAGGCCGCCTTGCTGAGGCGGCGCATGCGCTCCGACGGCGTGACGATGTCGGTCAGCCGGATGCCGAACTTGTCGTTCACCACCACCACCTCGCCCTGTGCGATCAGGTAGCCGTTGACCAGCACGTCCATCGGCTCGCCGGCCAGCGCGTCGAGCTCGACGACCGAGCCCTGCGCGAGCTGCAGGATGTTCTTGATCGGGATGCGGGTGCGGCCGAGCTCCACGGTCAGCTGGACGGGGATGTCCAGGATCATGTTGATGTCGTTGCCGGGCCCGGCGCCGGTGGTCGGCGTGAAGTTGGCGAAGCTGGGCGTGGACACCTGCTCCGGCACTTCGGCGACTTCGGACGCGACGGCCGGGGCCGGTGCGGCCTCGGCCAGCGCCGCAGCCCATTCGGCCGCCATCGCGTCTTGTTCTTCTTGGCTGGGTGAATCAGGACTCATGTTTGGCTCCCAGCCAGCTCTCTTGAGAGCCGGTCAGCATTTTGTCGATCTTGAGGGCGTAGCGGCCGTTGGACGTGCCGTAGTTGCATTGGAAGACGGGCACGCCGTCCACCTTGGTCTCGATCATCGGGTTCAGATCGAGTTCGATGAAGTCGCCGGGCTTGAAGGCGAGCAGCTGCTCCACCGTGGCCGGCGCCGTGCCCAGCTCGGCGACGAGCTCGACCTCGGCGGCCTGGATCTGCGTCTTCAGCAGGTTGATCCAGCGCCGATCGGGCTCGGAGGAGTCGCCCACCGTCGTCGAATACAGCACATCGCGGATGGGCTCCAGCGTCGAGTACGGGATGCAGAAGTAGATGGTGCCGCTGGTCTCGCCGATCTCCAGCGTGAACGAGGTCGACACGACGATCTCGCTGGGGGTGGCGATGTTGGCGAACTGCGGCTGCATCTCCGAGCGCTGGTACTCCAGCTCCAGCGGATAGATGCCCTTCCAGGCCTTGTGATACTCGGCGAGGATGACCTCGACGATGCGCGTGATGACGCGCTGCTCGGTGGGCGAGAAATCGCGCCCCTCGATGCGGGCGTGGAACTTGCCGATGCCGCCGAACAGGCTGTCGATGACGGCGAACACCAGCGTCGGGTCGCAGACGATCAGCCCGCTGCCGCGCAGCGGCTTCACCGACACGATGTTGAAGTTGGTCGGGACGACGATCTCGCGCAGGAAGGCGCTGTACTTCTGCACCTTGATGCCGCCGATGGCGACTTCCGGGCTCTTGCGGATGAAGTTGAACAGGCCCACGCGGATGTTGCGCGCGAACCGCTCGTTGATGATCTCCATCGTGGGCATGCGCCCACGGACGATGCGTTCCTGGCTGGCGAGGTTGTACTCGCGTATGCCGCCGACCTGCTCCTCCTCCTGCTCGAGCTTCTGGCTCTCGCCGGTGATGCCCTGGAGCAGTGCATCGACTTCGTCTTGGGAAAGGATCTGCTGGTTCATGGCCGATCCGTCATTGCACGATGAAGTTGGAGAACAGGACTTGCGTCACCGGGCTTTCGACGTGGGCCTTTTTCTTCTTCTTTTTCTTGGGCGCGTCGCCGGTGGCGGGCGCCTCGTCCTCGTCGTCGAGCTCGATGCCCATGGGCCGCACCGACTCCCGCATGATGTCCTTGGCGAGCTTTTCCTTGCCTTCGCGCGTCAGCAGTTCGGCGGCGGTCTTGTGCGACAGCACCATCAGCACATTGCTGCGGATGGCCGGCATGTAGGCCTTGATCTGCTCGGCGAACTTGGGGTCGTGCACTTCCAGCGTGATGCCGATCTGTGCGAAGCGGTCCACGTCCTTGTCGGCGAGGTTGACGGTGAAGGGGTCCAGCGGCACGAAGGTGGGCGGGTGGTCGCTCTTGGCTTTCGCCTTGGGCTTGGCGACCTCGGAGACTTCCGCGTCCTCGCCGTCCTCAGCGTCTTCCGCCGGCTTCTTCTTCAGCAGCATGAAGGCCGCACCACCTCCGACCAGCACGAGCACGAGCACGGCAGCCAGGATGATGATCAGCTTCTTCTTGCTGCCGCCCGAGGGCGCGGCCTGGGGGGCAGCAGCCGGCGCAGTCGCCATGAGAACTCCTTGAACGTCGAGCCCACAGCATGCGTGGGCAACCTTTGCGCTGGATTATTGACCTCGCCCCCTCCAGTCAAGCCCCGATTAGCCGCCGCGCGGCGTGCCTATTTCGGGTTCAGCGTCAGGCAAAAGTGTCGAGCAGGCCGACCGTCCGCCGGGCCACCGCCGCGGGACCTGCAGCGGCCCCGTTGACCCGGCCGGGGCCGGTGCGCGTGCCGTGGTCGCTGCCCTCAGCGCCTGCGGCATGCTGGCCGTGATCCTTGTCACGCGCGGGCTGTTGGAAGACACCGCCGCCCGACAGCGTCAGCCCCTGGCCCTGCAGTGCGGCGGCCAGGTCGGGCAGGCTCTGCTCCAGCGCGTGGCGGGTTTCGGCCTGGGCGGCGTGGAAGGACACCTGGGCCTGCGAGCCGTCGACGGTGATCTGCACGGATACGGGCCCCATGTCGGCCGGGTTGAGCTGCAACTCGGCCTGCTGCACGCCGTCCACGGCCATCAGGCTGATGCTGGCGCCCAGCTCGGGCGCGAAGGCGGGGCTGTGCACGGGGGCCGTCATGGCCGCCTCGTTCACGATCGGCGTGCCGCCACTCGCGGGCGTGGGCAGGGCCTGGGCCAGCGCGGCGGCAAAGTTCGGCGCGGCGCCGTCGGGCGCCGCCGGTACCTGCGCGGCCGATGCTTTGCCGGTGGTGTCCTGCAGCAGCTCGCTGGCGGCGGTGCGCGCGTCGGGCTTGTCGGTGCGCAGTTCGGCAGCCTTGGCGGGCCGCGCGACGTCGGGGCGCTCAGCGGCGCCGCCGGCGTCGGCCACGGCGCGCCCGGCAGGGCGGCCCGTCGGCAGCCCATCGTCGGCGGCACCGTTGCCGCGGCTGCGCTGCAGCTCGGGCTTGGCTGCGGCGGGGTCGGGCTGGGCGGTGTTCAGGCCGATCAGCTGGGCGAACTCCTTCAGCTCCGGCGTTTCCGTGGCGTCGTCTTCGCCCGGCGCCACGGCGTCGGCGGCTTGCGTCTCGGCCTTGTCGGCGGGCGCGGTCTTGGCGTCGGCCTTGGGCGCCGCATCGGCGGGGCGCTGGGGTGAGGCCGGCTTGGGCGGCTGGGCGGCGCGGCGTGCGGCGGGGTTGGCCGAGGGCGGCTGGGCGCTGTCGGCAGCCTCCGGCGGCTCGGACGCGGGCTCGGCGGCCGGCGGCGGGCTGGCCTGCTGGGTCATGAACTGGGCGAAGCTCGCGCCGCCGGCCTGGGCCGACGGGGCGGGCTGGGCGCTGGGCTGAGCGGCCGGCGGCAGGGCCGGCTTGGGGGCGACGTTCTGGGTACTGCTGAGCATGTCGGTCAGGCGTGGGCCATGCGGTTCAGGTGGGCGCGGGCGGCGAACTCGTCGCTGGCGCGCTGCTCGCGGCGCTGGGCGACCTTGGCCGCTTCGGCCTGGCGGCGGGCGATCAGCTGGCGCAGCGCAGCCACGCGCAGCTCGGCCTGGCGCAGTGCCTCGCGGGCGCGCTCCTGGCGCTGGTCGGCATGGTTGGCGACGTGGCCTTGCGTGTCCACGGCCTGGTTCAGGCGCTGGCCGAAGCTCTGGTAGCAGCCCACGATGCTCATCGTGGCCGGCTGGCTGAAGCTCTGCGTCCAGCGCTGCTGGTAGTCCTGGCGGTAGCCGGCCAGCTCGCCATGCTGCGCACGGGCGGCCTGGGCCTGGGCGCTGGCGGCGTGCAGCAGCCGGGCGGCGGCGTCGCGCTCGCCCTCGGCGCGGTCCAGCAGCAGGCTCAGGGTGTCGGTCGCGGTCGAACTCATCGAAAACTCCAGGCTGCACCCCGCCAACGGCAGGACGCTCAGTCGATATCGGCGGCCCAACCCGGGGGTTTAGGCGCCTTGGACCACGGCCTGCAATTGGCTGACGCTGGCGTGAAGAAGTGCCGGGCTGTGCATGTCCTGCTGCAGCAGCCGCGTCATGTCGGCATGCAGGCGAACGGCCGTATCCAGCTCGGGGTCGCTCCCGGGGGCATAGGCGCCAAGCTGGATCAGGTCGCGGGCCTTGTTGTATTTCGCCAGAAGTTGGCGAAACCGACGCGCGGAATCGACCTGGTTTTGGGGTGCAACACTGGTCATCACCCGTGAAATGCTGCGCTCGATGTCGATGGCCGGGTAGTGGCCGGCCTCGGCCAGCTCGCGGCTCAGCACGATGTGGCCGTCCAGGATGCCGCGCGCCGCGTCGGCGATCGGGTCCTGCGGGTCGTCGCCCTCGGTCAGCACGGTGTAGAACGCCGTGATCGAGCCCTCGCCCGGCAGGCCGTTGCCGCTGCGCTCCACCAGCTGCGGCAGCTTGGCGAAGCAGCTCGGCGGGTAGCCCTTGGTGGCGGGCGGCTCGCCGATGGCCAGCGCGATCTCGCGCTGCGCCATCGCGTAGCGGGTGAGGCTGTCCATCAGCAGCAGCACATGCCGGCCCTGGTCGCGGAAGAACTCGGCAATCGCCGTGGCGTAGTGCGCGCCCTGCATGCGCATCAGCGGCGGCGCGTCGGCGGGTGCGGCCACGACGACGCTGCGCTTGCGGCCCTCGTCGCCCAGGATGTCCTCGATGAACTCCTTGACCTCGCGGCCGCGCTCGCCGATGAGGCCGACCACGATGACGTCCGCCTGCGTGTAGCGCGCCATCATGCCCAGCAGCACCGACTTGCCGACGCCGGTGCCGGCGAACAACCCCAGCCGCTGGCCGCGGCCGACGGTCAGCATCGCGTTGATCGCGCGCACGCCGGTATCGAGCGGGGTGCGCACCGGGTCGCGGTCCATCGCATTGATGGGGCGCCGTACCATGGGTTCGTTATGGATGTTGGCCAGCTCGCCGCCGCGGTCCAGCGGATGGCCGTGCGGGTCGACGACGCGGCCCAGCAGGCCGTCGCCCATCGGCAGGTGCAGGCCGCGGTCCTCGCCACGGCGCCACGGGTGCAGCGGCTGGCCCAACTGGGGCGCCAACGGCGGCAGGTGGCGCGGCACGACGGTGGCGCCGCTGGACAGGCCCTGCACCTCGTCGGTGGGCATCAGGTAGGCGCGGTCGCCCGAGAAGCCCACGACCTCGGCGTTCACCGGCGCCTGGCCGCGCCGCGGCGCGTTGCCGGTGCTGGGCATCTGGATGCGGCAGACCGAGCCCAGCGGCACCTTGATGCCGGTGGCCTCCAGCACCAGGCCGGCCACGCGCACCAGCTTGCCGTGCGATTCCAGCGGCGTCGCGTTGCTGGCCAGCGTCTCCAGGTCGGTGAGGTAGCGCTGCCAGCGGTCCGTGCGGGCGGAAGTCATTCCTCGTCGTCCTGCCGCCGGTCCTGCCAGATGGACTGTTGCCCGATGGACGACATGGCTTGCTGCCAGCGTGTGGCGATGGTGGCGTCGACGCTCGCGATGTCGGCATCGACCTTCACGCCGCCGCGCGCCACCTCGGCGTCGGGGATGAGCTGGGCTTCGCGGGCGCGCAACTCGTTGCCGGCGCCTTCCTGCACTAGCGGAAAGTCGTCCGGGTGCACGCGCACGCGCACATGGCGGGCCGACAGCTGCAGCGCCTCGACGGCGTCATGCGCGACGCGCGCGATCAGCTCGGGGCGCTGGGTCAGCTCGCTGTGAACGACCTGACGCGCCAACTCGACGGCAATGCGGGCGACGGACTGGGCCATGTCGCCTTCGAGCGCCTGCATCTCGGCATCGAAGCTTTTCACCAGCTGGCCGACCTGGGCGCTGATCTGCAGGGCGAAGCTGTGCTTGAACGCGTCGAGCGCCGCCATGCCGTCGCGGTAGCCGTCCTGGTAGCCGGTTTGGCGCGCGGCGTGCAGCAGCTCCTGCAGGTCGGGCTCGGGCGCGGGCGGTGGCTCAACCGGCGCACTGGCGGCCGGTGTCTGCTTGGCGTTCGTGAAGGGAGAGGGCGCCGCTGCGCCGCCGAGGTTGTCGAAGCTCCAGGAGCGCGCGCCCTGCAGCTCCTCGCCGGGGATGAAGCGCGCATACGTGTTGTTGCGGCGCTCGCCCTCGCGGCGGTCGGGCGGCGGTACTTGGCGGGGTGGGGGACGGGTGGCCATGGATGCCAGTGTCAGACGAACTGGTCGTCACCGCCACCTGCCAGCACGATCTGCCCCTCGTCCACCAGGCGGCGCACGATCTTGAGCATTTCCTTCTGCTCGGCCTCCACCTCCGACAGGCGCACCGGGCCGCGGCTGTCCAGGTCCTCGCGCAGCGTCTCGGCCGCGCGGGTGGACATGTTGCGGAAGATCTTCTCGCGCAGGTCGGCGCTGGCGCCCTTGAGCGCGACGACCAGGCTTTCGCTCTGCACTTCCTTGAGCACCGCCTGGATGCCCTTGTCGTCGATCTTGTTCACATCGTCGAAGGTGAACATGTTGTCCATGATCCGCTGCGCCAGGTCGGCGTCGGCCTCGCGCACGTAGTCCAGCACCGAGGCTTCGACGCTGGAGCCCATCATGTTGATGATCTCGGCCGCCGTCTTCGCGCCACCCAGCGAGCTCTTCTTCATGCGCTCGCCGCCGGCCAGGATCTGGCTCATCACTTCGTTCAAATCCTTCAGCGCGGTCGGCTGGATGCCGTCCAGCGTCGCGATGCGGATCAGCACCTCGTTGCGGCCGCGCTCGGGGAACATCTTCAGCACCGAAGCGGTCTGGTCGAAGTCGAGATGGGCCAGGATGGCCGCGATGATCTGCGGGTGCTCGTTGCGCAGCAGCTCGGCCACGCTGGCGGCGTCCATCCACTTCAGGCTCTCGATGCTCGAGACGTCGCTGCCCTGCAGGATGCGGTCCAGCAGCAGGTTGGCCTTGTCATCGCCCAGCGCCTTGCGCAGCACGGCGCGCACGTACTCGTCGGTGTCGGTGACGAGCGTGTGGTGCGTGTCGGCGAGGGTGTCGAACTTGTCCAGCACATCCTCGACCTGGGCGCGCTTGATGACCTTGAGCTTGGCGATCTGCTCGCCCAGCGCCTGCACCTCCTTGGGCGACAGGTGCTTGAAGACCTCGCTGGCTTCTTCCTCGCCCAGCGACATCAGCAAGATGGCTGCGTTCTCTATGCCCTTGTCATCCATGGCTCAACCCTGATCAGCTCGCAGTTTGTCCGGCCATCCAGTCGCGCACGATGTTGGCGACGGCGACCGGATTGTCGCGCGCCAGGGTGCGGGCGCGGTCGAGCTTCTCGTTGTGCAGCGGCGCTTCCAGCCTGGGCATGCCACCGCCGGGCAGCAGGTCCGTGTCGTCGACAACTTCATCGACCGTCTCGGTCTTCTCGTCCGGCAGCGGGGCCGGCGCGGCGGCCTTGATGGCCGGGCGGATCATGCCGAAGACTGCGATCAGCGCGATGGCGACGAAGGCCAGCGGCACCATGGCGCTGCGGGCGATGTCCAGCAGCCAGGGCTGCTTCCACAGCGGCACGTCGGCGGGCTCGGTCTTGTCGACGACGAAGGGCGCGCTGATGACCTTGACCGAGTCGCCGCGCTCGGCGTTGAAGCCCATCGCCTCCTTGACCAGGTCCGTCAGGCGCGTGACCTCCTCCGCCGGCACCGGCTGGGTGGTCGTCTTGCCCTTGGCGTCGGTCACCGAGCGGTGGTTGACGACGATGGCGGCGTTCAGGCGCTTGACGTTGCCGACCGCGCCGCGCGTCACGCGCACCGTCTTGTCGACCTCGTAGTTGGTGACCTGCTCACGGCGGCTGTTGCCGTTGGCCGCCGCGCCCTGGGCGGGCTGCAGCGGTGCGCTGGCGCCGTTGACCGGCGCGACGGCCGGCACCGGCGGCTGGTTGGTGGCCGCGCCCGGCACGCCCGTGGCCGGGGCGCCGCTGCTGTTGTTGGACTCGTTGCTCTGGCTGGAGCGCACCGCTGCCTGGGCATTGGGGCCCTGGTTGGGGCGGTACTCCTCGGCGGTCGCCTCGGTCTGCGAGAAGTCGACGTCGGCCGTCACGGTGGCGCGCAGGTTGTCGCGGCCCACGACGGGTTCCAGCAGGTCGAGGATGCGCTTGTTGAAGCCGGCCTCGACCTGCGTCTTGTAGTGCAGCTGCTGGCTGTCCAGCCCGGTGGCGGGGTCGGCGCCGGTCTGGGAGAGCAGGGCGCCGGTCTGGTCCAGCACGCTGACGGCCTTCGGGTTCAGCTCGGGCACGCTGGACGAGACCAGGTGCACGATGCCGGCGATCTGGCCGCGGTCCAGCGTGCGGCCGCCGCGCAGCGTCAGCATGACCGAGGCACTGGGCTTTTGCTGCTCGCGGAAGAAGCCGTTCTGCTGCGGGATGGCCAGGTGCACGCGGGCATCGGCCACGTCGGACATGGCGGTGATGGTGCGGGTCAGCTCGCCCTCCAGCGCGCGCTGGAAGTTCAGGCGCTCGTTGAACTGGGTCTGGCCGATCGAGGACTTGTCCATCAGCTCGAAGCCGACCGCGTTGCCGGTGCCGCCCTTGGGCAAGCCGGCCGCCGCGAGCTTCATGCGCAGCTCGTAGACCTGGCTGGCCGGTACGAGGATGGTGCCGCCGGCCTCATGCTTGTAGGGCACCTGCAGCGCAGACAGCTGGCCGATGACGGCGCCGCCGTCCTTGTCGGACAGGCCGCTGAACAGCGGCCGGTAGTCGCCCTGCGACGACCACAGCGTGATCGCGAGCACGGCACCGGCCAGCGCCAGCAGGCCGGCGCCCATGGTCAGCTTGCTGCGCATCGGCAGCCCGTTGAGGCGCTGCACGAAGTTGGGCGCAGCGCCGACCGGGGTGATCATCACCGGGGCGGCGGCAGCGGGGGCACTCAGGGCGTTGTCCATCGGGTGGGCAGATACAGCAGAGGCCGGAACTCCGGCGATGGCGCAAATTATTCGTGCCGGCACCCTCAAGAAAGCGCCGAAGTAGCCGACCACGCCCGTGCATCTCTGCGCTTCGCGCCCGTGACTTGCTGCCAAAGTCCTGCCCCATGGACATGAAGCTGCGCCCCTTCGACTTTGCCCAGGCCGCCGCCCGGGCAGGCCTGGCGGTCAATGGCACGCCGCTGGCCCCCAAGCCGGCCGCGACGGCCGGTGCCAGCTTCGGCGACGCGATGACGCAGGCGCTCAAGGGCGTCAGCGCCCAGCAGAACGAAGCCGCCCGCCTGCAGCGCGAGGTGCAGCTGGACAACCCGACCGTCAGCCTCGAAGAGACCATGGTCGCGATGCAGAAGGCGCAGATCGGGTTCCAGGCGACGCTGCAGGTGCGCAACCGGCTGGTGTCGGCCTACTCCGAAATCATGAACATGCAGATTTAGTGGGCCGCTGGCCTGCTGCGCGGCTGCATGGCGCGCCTGCGTTGCTCGCCGTACGGGTGTACGGCTCCGCTACTCGACGCACCCTGCAACCGCTCGCGACGGCCATCGGCCCACTAAATTGGGCGTTGCTCAGCAACTGCCTTTTCGGGCGTCGGAGCCGCAGATCGCCGGCCGGCCCAGTGGGTTCAGGTCGATGTGCAGTTGCTGGTTGCGCTCGTTGGAAATGCCGATGCGCGTCCAGCCCAGTGCGCGGCCTTTGCCGGCTTCGAAGGTGATGCCCTGGCCGGATTGCAGCAGCATGCCCTTGTGGTCGTGTGACGAAATGCCGCTGAGCTCGCAGCGCGGCGCGCCGGTGCCGCAGTCGCAGGCGGGCTGGCGGCTGGCGCCCCAGCACCATTGCGCCCCACTCTGGAAGCTCACGTAGACGTTGCGCCCTTCATCCACGCTGAGGGCGCGGGCGCGGCGCAGGTCCAGCTCCAGCAGCTCGGCCACATGGCGCAGCCGCTGGCGGGCCAGGTAGCTGGAATAGTTCGGCACTGCCACGGCCAGCACGATGCCCAGGATGGCCATCACGGCGGCCAACTCGATCAGCGTGAAGCCTCGCCTCCCGCCGTGGCCGCGGCCGCACGTCATGTGTCGAGCTTGAGCAGCCGGCGGCGCTTCTGCGTCTGGTCCACATAGACCTGCAGCGCGCGGCCGGCGGCGGCGTCGAGGTCGACGAAGGAGCAGCCGAGCTGCCGCAGGCCGTTGGCATCCGCGCCGATGGGGCTGGCATGGTGGGGCAGCAGGGCGATGCGCAGGGCGGTGATGCGGTCCAGCTCCAGCACCAGCCCGGTAGCGACCTGGCCGGTGGCCAGCGGCTGCGCGTCGCCCGGCAGCGCCAGGGCCAGGCCGCCGATGCTGATGTCCAGCACGCGCAGTGCCTGGCCATGCCCGTCACCGCCCGGCACGATGACGCGGGGGTAGACGCTGCCCGCCGGCTGCACGCGGAAGGACTGGCGGCGCTGGAAGCGGTAGAGGCGCTCGGGCAGGCTGCTGCGCAGCACGGCGCCCTGTGCGCCGCTGACGAGGACGGTGTCGTCCAGCTCGAACTGCAGCTTGATGGCGCCGAGATAGGCGACGGCGGTGATCTCGCCGCTGGCCACGAGCGCCTGGCTGACGCCTTCGGGGTCGGCGCCGATCTCCAGGCCCAGCACGTTGGCTGCGGCGTCCAGCGTGCCGATGCGGCTGGCCAGGCTCTGGCCCGGCGGGCCGTTCAGCAGCACGGTGGCGTTATCGCGTTGGAGCTGCTGCAAATACGCCGCGATTTCAGCGGCGGCAGTGACGCGGAATTCCTCGGGAGCGGCGGGGCTGGCAGTCATATCGCGATGGTAGTCGCGTGGCTGCACTTGCGTTGAGGCCGAGCGCCGGGCCGTCCCAAGGCGAGGGGCTCAATGGACCATACGGCTCTTGCCCGCCATCACCTGGTTCAGGTCTTCCAGCCAGGGCTCGGCCAGGTGGCGGATCTCGGCATCATTGAGCAGGATGCGCTGCATGATGCGTGTCTTGAGCTGCTTCTCGGTGGTGCCGAGCTGGCTCTCGTTGGCGGCGGCCTTGAGCTGCGAGATCAGCAGCACGCAGGCCCCTTCGAGCTTGACGACCTCATCCCAGTTGCCCGTGCGGGCGGCCGACAGCATGTCGGCGCTGGCTTGTTCGATGGCTTCGTAGTAGTTCAGCAGTTCGGAGTTCATTGCGGGATACCGGGTGATTCTGGGTTTCAGGCAGCGCGGGCGGCGGGGGCGCCGATGGCAGCAGGCGACTGGCCGATGGTGGTCCAGGCTTCGCGCACGGGGGTCAGCAGGCGTTGGCACTCTTCGATGGCGCCGCGGTCGCTCTTCAGGTTCGCGTGGGTCAGGCGCATGCAGACGTAGCCGTAGAGCTCACGCAGGTCGGTGGCCAGCTGGCCGGCCGACAGGTCGAGCGAGGCGCGCAGGCCTTCGTCGAGGATGCGCACGGCACGGCCCAGCGCCCGGCCCTTGAGTTCGACGTTGCCAGCCTGGATGGCCTGGCTGGCCTGGGCCATCGCGTCGAAGACACCGTCGAACAGCATGGCCACGAGGCGGTGCGGGCTGGCCGCCTGCACGTCCGTCTCCAAGCCCACTTTGGCGTAGAGGGTGGCGCTTTGATTGCGGGCTGCGAAGGGGGAGGACATGTTGCCGTACATGGTGAGCTGCTGGAGGCGTCGTCGTGTTGACTGTTTTTCGGCCTCTGCCCGGGGGAACTTGAGCCGCCCTTGCGTCAAACACCCTGGGAACTGTGCGCTTGTTTCCGCTTAAGGAAAAGACAACGGCGACCCGAGGGTCGCCGTCGCGCTGCCAGCCGCCTGAGCGGCCTGGGTGGCCTCACTCGTTGAGCTTGGCGAGCTGCTGCGTCACGTAGTTGGACAGGCCGTTGAGCTTGCTCATCTGCGTGTCCAGCGCCGTGTAGCGGGCGCGCAGGCGCGCCTCGGTGCGCGCGACGCGGTCCTCGAGCTGGTCCGCGCGCTTGTTGTTGTTGTCGATGAGCTTCTGCAGCCCGGCCTGGCGGCTGCTGACGCGGCCGTCGGTGCTGAGCGCGCCGTCGATGTAGCTGCGGATGCGCTGGGCGAAGCCGTCGTTGCTGCTGTCGGTGCCGTCCAGCCCCATGAAGAGCTTCTTGACGCTGTCCAGGTTGCCCAGCGCCGTGTTGAGCTTGGTTTCCGAGGTCTTCAAGCTGCCGTCGCTGCCGGGCTCCAGGCCGATCTCGGCGAGGCGGCCGATGCTGCCGGCCAGCGAGGTGGTGCCGCCGATGATGCTGCGCAGCTGGTTCTGCAGGCCCACGGCGGTGGAGTCGCCCTGCAGCGTGCCGGCGGTCTTGGCGCCCTCGTCGTACTTGGTCTGCTCGCGCAGCAGCGCATTGACGGCGTTGTAGGCGGCCGTGAAGTCGGTGATGAGCTTCTTGATCGAGTCCTTGTCCTGGCCGACGGTGACGCTGGCCGGGATGGTGGTCGTCTTCAGCAGCGTGATGTTGAGGCCGTCGATGGCCTCTTTCAGCGAGTTGGACTCGGAACTGACGTCGATGCCGTTGATCAGCGCGCGGGCGTTCTGGGCCGGCAGCGTCTGGATCAGCGACGTGACGCCGACGCGCGGGTCGTAGCTCAGGTCGGCCAGGCCACCCGTGGCTTCGATGCGGAAACCATTGGTTTCGCCGGTGGCGGTGGAGCGCAGCGTCAGGCGTGCGCCGTTGGCGTCGTTGACGATGGAGGCCGTCACGCCGGCGTTGGACGAGTTGATGGCGTCACGGATGCCGCTCAGCGTGTCCTGCCCGTTGCCGATGTTGATCGTGATGGGCGTGGCGCCGGCCTTGTCGGTGAAGGTCGTGTTGTTGCTGCCCCAGGCGCCGAGCGTGATCGTCAGGCTGCCCTGACCGACGGTGGCCGTGGAGCTGGCGTAAGGCGTGCCGCTGACCAGCGTCTGCGACTGGGCGAGCTTGCTGACCTCGATCGATACGTTGCCGATGGACGCGCCGGTACCGGCGCTGACCGAGACGCTCGTCGGGTCGCTGGACGTGGCGAGGGTGCCGCCCCAGGTGCTGGGGGAGGTGAGCTTGGCGGCCGCGTCGCGCAGCGTGGCCAGCGAGCTCTGTACCTTGCCGAAGGCGGAGAGCTCGGTCTTGAGCCCTTCGGTCTTCTTCGTCAGCTGGGTGATGGGCGTGCGTTCGGCAGAGACGAGCTTGCTCACCAGCGACTCGATGTCGAGGCCGCTGCCGATGCCGGCTGAGGTGATGGTTGCCATGCTGCGAAATGTAGAAAAGGCCGATATGCCAGAGCGATATCGGCCAGGGTTCCCGGAACTTTAGGCCCAGGACCGAATTTTTTTGAGCGCTTTCAGCGTTGCAGCAGCGACAGCACCTGCTGTGGCAACTGGTTGGCCTGGGCGACCATCGCGTTGCCGGCCTGTTGCAGGATCTGTGCCCGGCTCATGTTGGAGGTTTCCTGGGCAAAGTCGGCGTCCATGATCCGGCTGCGGGCGGCGGTCTGGTTCTCGACGGCGACCTGCAGGTTGGAGATCACCGCGTCGAAGCGCGACTGGATCGCACCGTAGGTCGCCCGGGTGTTGTTGACGAAGTCCAGCGCCAGGTCGATGTTGTCGATGACGACACCCAGCGCCGCGAAGTCTGCGGTGTTGTCGATGGGCGTCGGGAAGGGCGCCGTGCCGGTGCCGACGATGGCGGACATCGTGGCTTCGGTGGTGAGGTCCAGCGCGTTGATCGCGATGGAGTCGTTGGTCGTCGTGTTGGCACCGATCTGGAAGGTCTGTGCCAGCCCACTGGCGTCGGCCAGGATGGGTTTGCCGTTGAAGGTGGTCGCATTCATGATGCGCCACATCTCCGAGGCCAGCTGCTCGAACTCTTTGTTCAGCGAATCCTTGTCGGAATTGCTGTTCGTGCTGTTACGAGCCTGCACGGTCAGTTCCCGCATGCGCTGCAGGTTCTCGCCGAGCTTGCCCAGCGCGCCTTCCGCCGTCTGCGCCAGCGAGATGCCGTCGTTCGCATTCCGGATGGCGACATTCATGCCGCGCACCTGGGTGTTCATGCGTTCTGCGATGGCCAGGCCGGCCGCATCATCCTTCGCCGAGTTCACACGCAGGCCGGACGACAGGCGCTGCATGGAGGTCGCCAGCGACGATTGCGAAGCGTTCAGGTTCCGCTGCGCATTCAAAGAGACGATGTTGGTGTTGATGGTCTGGGGCATTACGCACTCCTCGGAATTCAGGCCGGATCGAATGAAACGTCGATCCGATGGGCTGAATTCTGAGAGTGCGCGCCGCCGCCGAAAGCCCGATCAAAGGGTCAAACCACCGCCATTAAAAACCACCCCTGCTGCCTTCGCCCGGTTCCCCGGCGGGCGTCGGCTGGGGCCTACGTTCAGCCGCGCAGCAGGGCCAGCACTTGCTGGGGCAGCTGGTTGGCCTGGGCGATCATGGTGTTGCCGGCCTGCTGCAGGATCTGGGCGCGGCTCAGGTTGGCGGTTTCCTGGGCGAAGTCGGCGTCCATGATGCGGCTGCGGGCGCTGCTCTGGTTCTCGACCGACACCTGCAGGTTGGAGATCACGGCATCGAAGCGGTTCTGCGCCGCACCGTAGGTGGCGCGCTCGCCGTTGACGGTGTTGATGGCGGTGTCGATGTTGCTGATGACCGTGGCCAGGGCGGTGGCGTCACCCGTCACGTTGCCGCCGGTGACGGCGGTGATGTCGGCGTTGGCCGTGAAATCCGTCGTG
>NZ_LMFP01000011.1:0-241072 GCF_001426885.1 Pelomonas sp. Root1444
GGCTGGGAATCTGCACCGCTCCCCGCGCTGCAACCGTCAAGGTGTGTTCGGCGGACGCCTACGCAGCTCGCGCATCCAGGCCGCACATGCGTCAGCTGCACCGGCTGGCCACGTCACCGCGGCGATGGTCGAGCCCGCGGCGCACCTTAATGCGGATGCTCTCAGCGCTCGGCGTAGACGGCGCTGATGGCGCCGGCATCGGTAGCGCGACAAAGCCCATGCGCTGATCACTGGCAGGCACTGCGTTGACACGCGGCTGAGCTCTCTCATGGACCCAGCGCCGCAGCAGGCTGGCGTTAATGCGGTGAGCCATCGCCACAGCGGCCATCGAAACGCCCGGCCGCTGCGCGGCTTGCACTGCCTGAGCCTTGAATCCGGCACTGTGAACTCGCCGCCGCCGGCGGCTTGGCGCTGCTTGGTCCATAGTGCGTACGTATCCATCAAGTCGTTGGTGGATACGAGCATCCTAGGCATAGCTCAGCGAATCAACATGACTTCGCTGACCGCTTGCGTCGAACCTTCTTGAGCGCCACTTCAAAGCGTCAGCGCCGAACCCGAAGTGGGCGGCTAGTGTGACTTCGGTTCTACCGTCCTAGTCAACTTAGATGAAGAGTGGCGTTAAGAGCAAAGACAGCTGTCAAGCCTCAACGCTAACCTGCATCGGCGCTACCTCGTGCGGAAGCGGCGGCGCGCGAGTAAGCAATAAGCCGCGCAAGTCAGTGACAGGAGGACCCTTTGAAGACATGGACCACGGCGGCCTTGGCCGCAGCGCTGTCTGGTGCCGCCCTGCACGTGCTGGCCCAGACGGCCGACCGGGTGGAACAGGACACCCGCCGGCCGCCCGAGCCCGTACGGCGCGACAGCGTCCGCATCTCCCAGCCCACATTCGCCGAGAACGCTCCAGCAGGCGCTGCCACGGTGACTTTCACGCTGGGCGATGTGCAGATCAGCGGCAACCGCACGTTGGGCACGGACGACCTGAAACCACTGTGGGCAGGGCGTGTGGGCCAGACAATGACGCTGGCCGAAGCGTTCGGCATCGCGGCGGCCATCAGTGCGCGATACCGCGAGGCGGGCTACATCCTGTCCCAGGCCATCGTGCCGGCGCAGGACATCAGCACCACCGGCCCGGCCACGCTGCGCATCCAGGTGCTCGAAGGCTACGTGGACCGCGTCTCCTTCAGCGGCTTCCAGTCTCCAGGGCTGGCCGAGCATCTGGCCCCGGTCACGGCCGAGCGACCGCTGCGGCTGGCCACGCTGGAGCGCGCACTGCTGCTCGTGAACGAACTGGCCGGAATCAATGCCCAGGCCAACCTGAAGGCCGGCGCGGCGCCGGGATCGTCGGAGCTCGTCATCGTCGCCACGCAGGCGGCGCGCGCCTTCTCCGTGCTGCTGCACAACCGCTCGACGCCTGCGCAGGGCCGTGTCCGGCTGGAGGCCAGTGCCGAACTGCGCGGCGTGACCGGCGACTTCGACCGCCATGCGCTGCGCTTGGTGAGCTCGGGCGACAAGCGGCTGAACCTGCTGGCCTACAACGGCGAGGCGCCGCTGGGCACCCAAGGGCTGAAGATGCTGTGGTCGGCATCGGTCTCGCGCTCCGAGCCCGACTCGCCGCTGCCCAACATCGACACGGAAAGCACCAACATCCAGGCGGGCCTGAGCTACCCGGTACTGCGCAGCCGCCGCAGCAATCTGGCAGTGCGTGGCGCCCTCAATGGCTACAACAACCAGACGGCCGAGGGCGACATCTCCCGCGACCGCATCCGCGCGCTGCGCATCGGGCTCACGGCCGACCATGCGGACGACCTGGACGGTATCTCACTGCTGGATCTCGAAGCCTCCGTCGGCATCGACGGCCTCGGCGCCTCGCCCGCGGACGACCCTCGCCTGAATGGCGCGCGGCCCGACTTCAAGCGGCTGACCCTTTACGCCGCGCGGCTGCAGTCCCTCGGCGGCGACTGGTCGATGCTGCTGGCGCTGACGGCCCAGCATGCCAATGACCGTATGCCCGCAGCGGAGCAACTGGGCCTGGGCGGCGAGGTGTTCCTGCGCGGCTTCGACCCATCAGAGGCCATCGGCGAACGCGGCTACGCCGGCAAGGTGGAACTGCGCTTCAACGCCCGGCTCGGCAGCTTCAGCACCACCTGGTATGCGTTTGGAGACGCCGGCCGCGTGCGCCGGCTGCAGGTTGGCGCACCGGCCGTCAGTACCTCGCTGGCCAGCTTCGGCGGCGGCCTGCGCTTCAACGGCCCCAGCGGCATCAAGGGCTACCTGGAGGTCGCCAAGCCGCAGAAGAAGGACGTTGCCAGCGAAGGCAACCGTGACGCACGCGTTTTCGTCGGCCTCGGCGCCGACTTCTGAGCACATCACATCAAAGGCGACTCCATGAAGCTGAATCGTCAGGCGGGCCGTTTCACCCACCACTGCATCGCGCGCGCCGTTGCCGTTGCGCTCATTCCTGCCGGCCTGCTGCTGGCCCCTCAGGCGCATGCCGCGCCGCAAGGCGGCCAGGTGAAGGCCGGGCAGGCGAGCATCGCGCACAGCGGTGCCCTCACCACCGTGCAACAGGGCAGCGCTCGCGCCGTGATCGACTGGCGATCGTTCAACGTCGGCGCCACCGAGACCGTGCGCTTCGACCAGCCCAACAGCAGCGCCTGGGTGCTGAACCGCGTGGTTGGTAACGATGCCTCATCCATCCTTGGTCGCATCACCGCCAACGGCCAGGTGATGCTGATCAACCCCAACGGCATCGTGTTCGGCCGCGGCGCGCAGGTGGACGTGGCCGGCCTCGTGGCCTCGACCGCCAACCTGTCCAACGCCGACTTCATGGCCGGCAAGCTGCGCTTCACGGAACCCGGCAAGCCGGGCGCCAAGGTGGAGAACCTCGGCCGCATCACCGTGGCCGACGGCGGCTTGGCTGCTCTGGTGGGGCACCAGGTGGCTAACAGCGGCTTCATCAATGCACGGTTGGGTAAGGTCGTGCTCGCGGCAGGTGACCTCTTCACACTCGACCTCTACGGCGATCGTCTCGTGAACCTCGTCGTCGACCCACATGCCATGGCACAACTGGTGGACAGCTCCGGCGTGCCCCTGGCAGCGCGCGTGGACCAGCAAGGCAGCATCGTGGCCGAGGGTGGCGTGGTGCAGATCAGCGCGGCCACCGCTCATCGGCTGGTGGATAACGCCATCAACATCGGCGGCACCATCCGGGCCACGTCGTTCGAGTCGGCGGGCGGTGTCATCTCGCTGCGAGGCGACGGCGCAACGCGGCTGACGCTGACGGGGGCGCTCGACGCGTCGGGCCTGCAGGGAGGGCGTGTCGAGGTGACGGCGGGCACGGTGCAGTTGGCCGAGACCGGGCGCATTGATGCCAGCGGCCGTTCGGGTGGCGGCAACGTGGCCATGGGCGGTGGCTGGCAGGGCTCAGGCGAGCTGCCCCATGCGCGCAGCGTGACGGTTACCAGCGGCGCGGTCATCGATGCCGGCGCCACCGCGTCGGGCCACGGCGGCACCGTGGCGCTGTGGTCCGACGGGGACATGCGCTTCGACGGCCGCGTCAACGCACGCGGCGGCGCCCATGGGGGCGATGGTGGCCAGGTCGAGGTGTCGGGACGCGAGCGCTTGGCCTTCTCTGGCGACGTGAACGCCGGCGCCACCAACGGTCGCGCCGGCAATCTGCTACTGGACCCGACCAACCTCATCGTCGCCGGCACGCGCGGCAACGAAAGCCTGCCCGCCGCGACGGCCAGCGGCGACTTCACCGTCAAGGCGGCTGCCGTCAACCGCCAGCTCGTGAACGGCACCTCGGTGACGCTGCAGGCCAGCAACGACATCACGGTGGCGGCTGATGCCGTCATCGATGGCCGGGTGGCCAATGGCGGCACCGCTGGCGGAGGGCTGAGGCTGCAGGCAGGGCGGGACATCGGCATTGACGGGCTCGTGATCCTGAACAACGGGGCTTTCACGGCCACTGCGGGACGCAGCGTCACGCAAAGCGAAGCCAGCGCCATCGCCACGGGCACCGGAGCAGTTGCCATCACGGCCGCCAACTCGCTGGCCCTGAGCAACGTGCTCACCACCGGCACCGTGAAGCTGCAAAGCGACGGCGGCACATTGCAGGTCAGCAAGGCGTTGGGCAGCACGGGGGCGCTGCTGACGTCCCTGGAGGCCAAGGCACAGGGCAACCTCACGCTGAACGGCGCGCTGGTGGCTGGCACGACCACGCTCACCAGCGGCGGCACGCTGGACACGACGGCGGCGACGCTGAGCAGCGGCGGCGCCGTGTCGATGACCGGCACCACCGCCCTGCGCAGCGGCGCCATCGTGACGCCGGCTGCCATTGCCGCCAGCAGCAACGGCGCGGTGACGCTGGGGGCCGTTGCATCGGCTTCAGGCACCGTCAACAACAGCACGACGAAAGCTCAAGGCCTCACGGTTCGCGCTGGCGGGGATGTCACGCTGGGTGGCGCCGCCGTCAGCAGCCTGCGCGTGGAAGGCGCGGGCACGGGGCAGCGCGCTGGCGCCGTGAACTTCGGCGATGCCGGTGTGTTCAGCAGCGGCGATGTGATCGCCAACGCCGCCAGCATCACGCTGGCCAAGGGCGGCATCAGCAGCGGTGGTGTGCTGACGCTGGACGCCTCGGGAGCGCTCGCCAGTGGCGAGGGCAAGCTGGAATCAGCAGGTGCCGCCACATTGAAGGCCGGCAGCTCGACAACCTTGGGGTCGGGCGGGCTGGACGTGACGGGCGCGCAGTCAGGCGCTGCGCTTGACGCGGCTGGCGCACTTACTGTCAACGGTTCCATCAAGAGCGAGGCCGCCGTGGCCCTCTCCTCGAGCGGCTCGGCCATCGCGCTGAATCAGAACGTCAAGGCAGGCAGCTTCACAGCCAGCGCAGCCAGCGGCTTCACGCAAGCCGCCACGAGCGCTGTGGCTGCCGGGGCGGGCGGCATCAGCATCACCAGCGCAGGCGGCGATCTCAGCGCCAGCAACCTCATCACTCTCGGCGCCGTGACGCTGAACGCTGACCAGGGCAGGCTCAGCGTCAGCGGGGCGCTTGCCGGCGGCAGCGCGACGCAACGCGTGGCGTCGCTGCTGGCCAATGCCAAGGGTGACCTCAAGCTGAACGGCGCGCTGGTGGCGGGAACGACATCCGTGACCAGTGGCGCAACGCTGGACACCAGCACCGCAACCTTGGACAGCAACGGCGCCGTGACGCTGACCGGCAGCACAGCCGTGCGTAGCGGCGCCATCGTGACTCCGGCCTCGGTGAACGTGAACAGCTCGGGCGCGGTCATCCTCGGCACCGTCGCCGCAGCAGCCGGCGCCGTGAGCAGCAGTACGGCGCACGCACAAAGCCTCACGGTGAAGACGCCGGGCAACGTGACGCTGGGCGGCGCCGCCGTGAGCGGCCTTCGCGTTGAAGGTGCCGATGGCGGAGATGCCGCAAACGTGGACTTCGGCAGCGCCAGCGTCTTCGCGGGCACAGACGGCGTCGCGGTGAAGGCAACGGGCGACATCACGCTGGGCGACAACGCGGGCATCTCGTCGTTGGGCGACTTCAGCCTCAGCAGCGCAGGCGCCATCTCCAGCAAGAGCCAGCAGTTGGCCGCCGCAGGTAAAGGCTCGCTCATGGCAGGCAAGACCTTGACCATTGGCGCAGGCGGTGCGTCCGCCAGTGGAGACTTGACGCTGAAATCGGTCGGCGATCTCCTTGCACTGGGGCCGATCAAGACCCGTGGTGGAACGATTGAGGCTCAGTCCACGGCAGGGAGCGTCACGCTGGACGAGGTGTTCACGTGGGAGCGCGGCGTGTCTGCAAGTGGAGCTCTTCAAGTACGAGCGACGCAGGACGTGACGCTCAGCAAGGACATCGGCGGGCCCGACACTGGCTACCTGCTGTTGGCTCAGGGCTACCAACCCGATCTGCGTCCACAGGTCGGCGCCGCAAGCATCACTGCAGGTCGGGACGTGGAGTTGAACGGCCTGAACCTCGATGGCAGCAGCACTGGCAAGGGGTTGGAGGTGACGGCGGGCCGCTTCCTGGTCAGCAATGCACCCATCGGTGTCAACAAGGGAGACATCATCCTGCTGAGCACAAGCAAGGGCGGCGCTACAGCCAGAGAAGGCATCTACCTGGGCAATTCGGTCTATTCGCGAGGCCTCGACCTGGGCAGCGGGGGCAAGACCGCGTACTCCATTACGGTGGGCGGCACCGGCACTGAGGGCAATCGCGGCGGCCTTTATCTGTTCGACAACACCAACGATCTCGCATCCGTACCATCGCAAGGCGAAATTGCAAAGATCGTGCTGGCGAACAACGTCGCCAACTACAAGCGTGCAAGCTCGCAGAATCCTCAGTTGTTGATTGAAGACCCCACCCTGGTGCCAGCGAGCAATCCGGATGCCAAGGTCACGGTGGGTGCCGACCGCCTGGAAGGCATCTCGTTCGTCGGCACTGCTCCGGCCCCTCTGCGCATTGCGACGCTGGCCCAACAGCTGGAATCCGGCAGCTTGCTCACCACATACCTTGGCGGCGCCAGCGCGCGCACGGCCGCCGGAAACCCCACCAGCGGGATCTCGTTGAAGGTACAGGTCTACACGGACGCAAACGACACCTCCACCGAAGCCCTTGAGGCCACAGGCCAGTACCTGCAGGACAACGGCTGCAAATTCGGGCAAACCTATTTGCAATGCGGTTTCGACTACGTGCAAATCGATGGCTACGACAAGAACGATCCTAATCCCAGATCCGACCCACCAGGCGAACCGCAGTACAAGAGCTACGACCAGTACGACAGGCCGGAGCTGGGGTCCAACGCCGTGGTTGGCTACCTGCTGACCGGCAGAAACCAAGGCGTTGCGAAGGGGTTCGTCAATCTGCTCGACCAAGCAGGCTATGCCAGAAGCACGATCGCCACGTTCTCAAAACAGGACTACCCGTACCACGATCCCTCGGACAACGGCGCCGATCCTCAGACCGGCTGGGTGACGCCCAGCGGGGGCCAGATGCGCTATGAGATCTACAACCGCCTGGTACAGACCGACAACACCGTAGGAAGCCAGGTCAGCCGTGTGCTTCTGAGCTATTTCGTGCTCGCCACCGGATCCGCAAGCGCCAGCTTCAATGCCAGCGGCGGCCTAAACGGCGGCGACCCATCGACCGTCACCGGAGGTGCCAGCGCCGGCAGCGGTGCCAACAGCAATGCAGGCTTCAGCTCGCTGGGCAATTTTGGTGGGCAGACCAATGGCAGCGTGAATGGTGGCGGCGGCAATTCAGCCAGCACGGGCACGGCCTTCGGCACGGTCATTGGCGGCACCGCAGGGGGCACGACGGGCAATGCCTTCTCTCTGCCCGCGGCAGGCGGTCTGCCGCCCCCGCCCGCCGAAGACGGCGTCCGCCCCATCGACATCGCCATCACCACCCTGCCCACCACGCTGGAAGAACTTCTCGCCCTAGGCTCACGCCCAGCTGCGCTAGCCGACTTCGGCCGGAGCGCTGCTGCCGGCTCGGCAGCCAACGTCTTCAACAAGCGCTACCCCATCGCGCGGACGCTGGACGACTCCGTTTGCGGCGGTGGTGACCTGCAACCCGGGGCCTCAGGGACTGCATCGACGCGGGCATGCCCTCGCTGAGGCGAACACTTCACGGATTCATCGCGGCCGTTCTTCTAGCGGGCGTGGGCTCCGCCCACGCCCAGTCAACCCAACCTCAGCCCCGCGTCGCCTATGCGATGCACAGCGCGCGCATCAACCAGATCCGCGCCACGCCTGATTTCGAGCGGCTCGTCACGGTCAGCCAGGACAAGACGCTGCGCGTCTGGCGGGCGCGCGATCTGGCGTTGATGCGCGTGATCGCCGTGCCCAGCGAGGCTGGCGAGGAAGGTGCCCTGCGTGCACTGGCCATCACGCCGGATGCGCGCGAGGCTATCGTCGGCGGCTGGACGGGCCTGGCCTGGTCGGGCGGCAAGCGGGCGCAGGCCTACCGTTTCGACCTGCAGACCGGCCGGCTGCTGCAGGTGATGCGCGGCTTCGACGGCGTCATCGAATCCATGGCGATCAGCACCGACGGCCGGCGGCTGGCTATCGGGCTGGGCGGTGGCGCGGGCCTACGCGTACTGGACTGGCCGTCAGGCCGCGAGTTGTGGGTGGACCGTGAGTACGCCGAGCGGGTCAACTTCGTGGACTTCGCCATCGACGGCACGCTGGCCACGACCTCGGCCGACGGATGCTTGCGGGTCTACAGCCCGGAGGGCAGCCTGAGCTTCCGTGCCGAGTACCCGCCCCGCGAAGGGAGCGGCACGCAATGCCGCGGCAGCGAACTCGGCGGCGTGCGCTTTTCTCCGGATGGCAAGGCCCTGGCCTTCGGCCTGCAGGACCGCCCCGAGATCGTCGTGTTCGACCCTCGCCAACAGCAGGTGCAGCGCCGGTTTACCGTCGAAGACCCGGCGCAACGTTCGCTGTGTTGCCCAAACTGGAGCGCAGACGGTACGCGGCTGCACATGCACGGAGCCTTTGCCGGCGATGGCCCCACGCCGCTGTACCGCGTGACACTTGCCAGCGGTGCCATCGAACGCCTGCCGGTGGGCCGGCAGCGCTTCACCAACGTGCTGCCTCTGCCCAACGGGGAACTGCTCGTGTCTACGGTGGCGCCCAGCCTTGCTCGTGTCGGGCGCGACGGCCAGGTGCTTGCCGAGGCGTTGCCACCCAACGGTGACTTCCGCTTCGCCTGGAATGCTTGGCGCCTGGACGCCAACGCTGAGACGCTACTGCTGCCGATGGATGCCGCTGGCGGCCAGCGCCGCATGTTCCGCTTGGCCGCGCCACCTGAAACCGCGTTCCACGAAGCACGCTCCGGCGAAGAAGCTGGTTTGGCGCCACCCGACCGCAGTGGCGGCATTCAGGTCGACGCACAGCTAGACGACTTCGGCTACAAACAGCCCGTGCGCGTCAACGGCCAGCCGCTGCGATTGAAGGCCTTTCAGTCGGTGCGTAGCTGGGCTAGCGATGCGAGCCGCGCCGCGCTCGGGACGCAATGGTCGGTGCTGGTCGCGGATGCCCGAGGACGCGTGCTGTGGGAGCACGATCTGCCGGCACCGGCGTATCAGGTTGCGCTGAGTGGCAACGGTCGCTGGGTCGTTGCGGCCGTGGGTGACGGCACGCTGCGTTGGTACGACGTGACCAGCGGGAGCGAGGCGATGGGCCTGTTCCTTCATCGCAACGGCAGCGACTGGATCGCGTGGCGCCCCGACGGAAGCTACGCCAGCTCACCCGGCGGCGACGAGTTCCTAGGCTGGCTGCGCAACCGCGGCGATACGCGTGAGCCCGAATTCCTGCGTGCCGTGCAGTTTGAGCGCACGCTTTACCGGCCAGACCGCGTGCAAGCCGCCTTGCGCGAAGTCTTGCCGACCACAACATCGCGCGCCGTATTGGAGGCCGCATGGACGAACCTTAAGGCCCCGGAGGTGCGCATCGAGCAGTTGTTGCCTGAGCGGCGAGAGGTGCGCTTCAGCGTGCGCTCCGGCAGCGCGGCGGTGCGCGAGGTCGGCGTGTATGCAGATGGCATTCCAGTTATGCCAAGCCTGCAGCGCATGCAAGCAAAAAATGCCGACTTGCAAACCCTTAGCGTCACCATCCCCAGCTCCCTACCCTTCGATCGCATTCGCGTGGAGGCAGTTTCGGACAGAGCCATCGGCATAGATGAAACTGCGTCACTGAGACCTCTGGCCGCAGCGCTGACCGGGTCCGCGAAGGGGCGGCTATGGGTGCTGGCCATCGGCGTTGAACGCTTCGACGATTTCGCCCGCTGCAAGAACACTTACGACTGTGGCATACGCCTGCCCCCGTTGCCCAACGCGCCCAGGGACGCTGCCGAGGTCAGTGCCATGCTCCAAGAACGGGGTCGTGCGCTTTTCAGTGAAGTGCGCAGCGCAGTTGTGGCGCACCACAATGGAGTAGCGCCCACCAAGGCTGCCATCATGCGCGCGCTGGCCGCGCTGCAAGCCGCCGCCGCCGAAGACACGGTGTTAGTGTTCCTGGCCTCGCACGGCGTTGCCGACACTGCAGGGCGCGAGTACTACTTTGTACCGGCTGACGGCAGCGTGCGGGCGCTGGAAGCCGTGATAGGCGTGCAACGACCGGGCGCAGCTCCTAATCTGAATTCGCTGCTCAGCGCCACCGAACTGAGCGATGCGCTGCGCCGCCTCGCCGGACGCCGCTTGCTCATCATTGACACATGCCACGCCGGCGCAGTGGGCTTCAGCGGCAATCCATATGCCATCAACAAGCGCAGCGCATCCGCCAGCTTCGCCACACTAAGCGCAGCTACGGGAACGGAGCTTTCGTACGAACACGCCGACCCCAAGATAGCGCATGGCGGCTTCACCTATGCCCTGTTACGTGCGCTTCGCGGTGAACTGGGGCCGCAGCCGAGCACTCACGCCATGACGCTTCAAACGGCTTTCGAGCAATTGCTGCCTGAGGTGAAGCGCAACATGGACGCCATCAACGCGGAGGAACGGCGGCGCAAACCTGTGCACGTCGATTTCAAGCAAACACCAAATCTAGTGGCTAGCCCTGTGCTACGCGAAACTGCACTCACCTATGCTCCTTGAATGAATCGATAGCCATTGCCGGATGACGGCAGCGCCCCCGGCAGCCATCATCGCTGCTGGCCGGTTGATGGCTGAGCCGATGGCGGCTTGGTGGCAGAGACCGTGAGGCTGGCTACTTGCCGCGGAGGACGGCAACCGCTGCGGAACCGCCCTTCAGCCCTGATCTGGAACTTCGGCTTTGGGCACATTGCTGCCCCACGACTGATGAAGCCCAGCGGCAGCAACCAGCCTGAGGCGGTCAGCATCTCCCCATTTGGCGCTGGACCGAGTGTCAAGTCGCCGGACACGCTGCCCTGCGCGACACCTCCGGACAAGGTGCTCATCAGGCGCCGGATTCCGTGCTCAGAAGACGCTAGACCAGGTGCTCAGGTCGCGTCGGAATATGCAGATGGAAGATAAGCGTCCGCCGAACCCACCTTGACGGCGACAGTTGCAGGGCGGTGCAGATCACCGCGCAAAACAGTGCGTACCTAGTATGTTTGGGACTCGGTCAGGCCACCCGGACATTCTTGAAGTCCTCGCAGGCCTGCTCGCGAGTGTCGCGCCAGTCGATCCCCACTAAGCCTGGTCGGCACCGCCAACTCAGGCGGAGGCCCACTCCGGGTACCACTGCGCGGCCGACATCAAGCTCCCGCCGGTGACCCGATCCCGTAAAGCTACCGAGGTACGGCCCTCGCGCACGACGTTGGATGTTTTCGTGAGCAGCTGTAGCAGATTGGCAAACAGCGCCTCGACATTAGTCTGCGCGGCTGGGGGTGCATTTCTTTGCCGAGCCTTTTCATCTCGCTCCGCATCGCCACCATTGCAAAAGCAATCCGCAGCGACCATCGTCAGCACTGCAAAGATGTCTAGCTGGGGCGTTGGCACGCGAAGGTGCGGGACGCCGATGGTTTTTTGCGCTGTCTGATCGACAACGTAATCCGCCTGATCCCGTCCCTCCGCATCAGCGATTGCTTGCCTCACCGCCTCATCGCTATGCGATAGGCCTCGCTGCACGTGAAAGAACGGATGGAAGCGCTTGTGCTTGCCATTGGCGTCATGGGCCTCCACGTCGAAATGCAGCGCGTCAACGAGCTCCAACGTCACAGTGCCGTCGTCGTTCTCGGTTGGCTGAAACAAGGTGATGTTGCACTTGGCATCGATGAGGCAAGGGTGATCACCTTGGTCTTCTATAAAAAAGCTTCCACCGATCAAGATGTGCATCCGTTTCAGGCGTCGCTGCATGGATGCCTTCTGCGGCGCGTTGAGGATGCAGATTGGCTTGGCAAGCTCAAGCACGCGGAGGTGCGGGGTCTTTCCGTTTTGCTTCTCCTGCATGGGCGGAAAGTCCAACTGCGCACCCCGAGTTTCAAAGATGATCCGCAGGGCGCGTTCCCACTGCTGCCAAAAGAGATGGATTCGGCTGCCGTTGTTCATCTACATGCTCAACATGGGATCGAGGGACTCGAGCAGGTCTTCGCTGATGCGTGTGATGTCAGCGCCTGGCGGAATCCAGTCGGGACTCGGGTTGGCGGTTTCCGCCAGCGCGATCGGCTTTCCGGACAGCACGCAGTAATAGGCATGCAGCGCAGGATTTTCTTCGTCCACTCGCTTGAGCTTGAGCGCGCTGAACTGCTCGCTGCCTAGCGGATCGCCGTCGCTGGTGTCCAAGAGATCGTTCATTTCTTCGCGCCAGTAGTACGTGTCCACGGCGTCGAACGGGCCGCTATATCTCGCCGGCGCGACGATCTCCTGCACCTTCTCGTTGAGGAAGGAGGGCGTGTCCAAGTTGAACAGCGCGGCAGCTGCCGCTGTCGGCAAGATGGGTCCAGGGAACGTCAGGACGTAGTTGAAAAGCCAATACCCAAGGCGCGTCGCGAGCACTTGCACTGGTGGCAAGGAGTCGTCGTCGTCCTCATTGATAGGAGCCGCAAAGAAGAAGAGGTTCTGGGTCGTATAGCCCAGCAGATCTGCGCGGAGCTTGGGAGCGCGGAGCACGCGAGCGAGCACGCCGGCGGGGCCCAGCGGCTTCTCCAAGATGGAGGGGTCGGACTGCAGCCGCTCCCGAATCTGCCGAAACCCTTGCTCGACAGCAAGCAACCACGGCACCAAATCGCCAAGCTCTTCTTGCTTCACCAGCTCGGGCGGCGTCCACACCGCGCTGGCGCCCTCGCGCGCGATCCGCTTGAGGTCCCTCAATCGATTGGAGGTCGTCGACGAGTAGCTCTTTTTGTACCGACAGACCGGGATGCCAATTTCCTGCAGCGCTTGGCGGCAAAGCGTCTGCGAAATCGGGATGCCCTTGAACCGCGACAGATCGGTATCGAGCAGCACTAGGTCGATGTTCTCGCGCTCGTGGATGTTGCGAAGCCTGCTGAGGAACTGGGCCTCAAATGACTCGCCTTCCGTCATCTCGTCTTTGAGCAGCCCGACACTTTCTGGCGTCAACAGCTTGTTGGATGACCCATCTGGGGCAAACGCAAGTTGGAGCCGCTTGACGAAGCCAGGCTCATCCTCGATCACAAGAAGGTTCATTTTGCAGTGGCGTCCAAAGGAAGGGTGACGCGAAAGCCGGTGGAGAAGCCCGGCGGCGTTGGGTCCATCAGCTTGATGGTTCCATGCAGCTTGCGGACGACGTTATGCACGACATTGAGTCCAAGCCCCAAACCTGAGCCCAGCGGGTTCTGCTCATCGCCGTTGGCGGTCGTTGTGTACAGCGGATCCCAGATGCGATCGCGCAAATAGTCCGGGATGCCGATGCCGTTGTCCAAGCACACAAGCACGTGACGGTTCTGATCGTTGGTCGCGTAGATGCGAACATGGCGCTGCTCGCTGGAGCGCTTGGGAACGAGCGCCTTGAGCGCGTTGGAGAGCAGGTTGGCGACGATGCCGTGGTAGGCCGCGATGGGCATGCTCGGTGCCTTAAGAGCCCGATCAACGTCCACGGTGATGTCAACGCCATGCGCTTCAGCCACAGGCTGCAGCGTCTGCACGACCCGGCGGATCTGCGCGGCAGCCTTGAAGTCTTGCGGCACAGGATCGCGGGCCTTGTCGACGAACATGCGCATGTAGTCCATGTAGTGGGCAAGATTCCGCTCAATTTCAGTGAGCCGTTCCGCGGATCCTGCCAAGCCTGGGTCCAGCTTGGCCAGCTTGCGAACAATGTCCGCTGCATTGGTCAGCGAGCCCACGGCTTTCTCAAACTCGTGCGTCAGGAACCCGGCCATGACCCCCATCATGGACATCAGCTCCAGCGACGCACGGGCTTCGCGGTCGTACTGTTCAGTGGCCTCGATGCGGTCCTGCGCCAGCTCCAGTTGCCCAACGATGCGATTGCGGTGATCCGGCTCGATCTGGCTCGAGGACCGGATCTCCGCGATAGCGTGGGCAAGGGCTGATTTCGCCTCCTTGCGCTCGGTGGCCTTCTTCTGGCGCTCCTCGGCCAGTCGGTGTTCGCGGTCGAAGTGGGCGATTGTCTCGGCGCAAAAGCGGCTGAGATGCCAGAGCAGGCGGAAGGCGCCGTTGTCGCGAAGCGACTCCCGGTCCATGTTGGCCTGCAGCCAATCGTCGCTTTCGTCCACCGTCGATGCAGACAACTTGCGCGTCGCAATGTGGATCCGGCCAATGAGCTGAGGGCCACGGGGCAACGCCAGCATGGGGTTGAGCTGCGTGTCCTTCTTCTGCTCCGGGCTCATCGGAAAGAACACCGGCGTGAACACGGACTGCCAATTGCGTTCGTTGGTAGCCTTGCTCGCGTCGATGCCCAGCCAATCGCTACTGCCGGCGTACGCGCTCATTGCAAAGGTGTTGTCCACCACCGCAATGCTGGCGTGTTCGCGGATCCACTTCTGCGCCTTGGTGCCGTTCAACCCAAGCTCTTTGAACGTCCCGGCGCGCTTCGGGAAAAAGCGCAGATCGATGAACACCGGAGTATTCAGGGCCGTGGCCAGCGGCAACTGCTGCACCTTCTCAAGATCAGTCTTGAGCCCCCGCACGTCTTGCTCTTCACCCTTCTTGGCGCGCGTCTTCGTCAAGGTGAACGGGCTGCTCAGCTCTTTGAGCTTGAAGTCCCCGGACTTGATGGGATCGTCCTTGCCTCGCCAGAAGACCTCATAAGTGACCAAGCCGGTTTCGGTCACCTCCAACCGCACGCGGCCGACGAAAGCGTCCAGGATCTGCGTTTGCAGGTCCTCGGTGAAGTCGCCCGCGCCTTCTTCCTTCTCGCCTGAGAACACGACAGAAAAACCGGGGTCGTGCTGCTTCTTGGTCCCGGCGGGACGCCGGGTGACAAACGGCGGTCGCTCCAACCCGGTGATCGGATCGGTCAGGCGCAGGATGTCGGTCTTGACCTTCGCGATTGAGATGCGGTCGGCCTCCGAACGCAACTTCGTGATCGTCAGCGTGGTGCCGAGCGCAACACTGTCGCCAACCCGCTCGACGGTGTAGGGAACCACCACCTTGGTGATCCGCACGCTGCGGCTGATGGCCTGCCAGTCGAACACTGCAACCAGCAGGGTGCGCGAACCGGCATCCTCGTCAAAGGCCACACTTCGCAGCTCCACCTGGTGGCCCAGAAAGCGTGCTGAGAACCGCCCCACGCCCTTGGATCCAGCCATGCTGCGCCGATAGGCACGCGAGAACCGCTGGTCGCCCTTCTTCTGCGAACTGACCACCATCCAGTTCCCGAGGAACTGCTGCTCAGTCATGCCGTGGCCGTCGTCGGCCACGATGATGCTGTCCTCACCGAGCGTCAGGGTGCATGTCGTGCCGTCGGCGTCGTACGAGTTCTTGATCAGCTCGGCGAGCGCCACCTCAGGCTTGCTCACGAGCCGCTCGCCCAGTTCCTCGAACAGCGAGGCGTCGATCTCGAAACTCGCTTTGGCGCGCTTCACACTGGGCTTACGCCCCTTCTCGCCCGTGCTCACCATGGCACCTCCCTAGGCAATTTCGGCCAGCACCGCGTTCAGTTGACGCACCTCTACCTTCTTGAGGTTGTTCGAATGGCTGACGACGCGCTTGGCGAAGTCATACCCTCGAAGTTCGTCAGCTATCTTGTCCACTGAGCGCGCACCTGTCGAGATGACGCCGTAGACAGAACCGGCGGCGATGGCGCGGACCTTGTTGACCAGCACCTTGGTGCCGCTGCCGACGAAGCCGGAGGAAAACAGCATCTCCGGCGCTGGGTGCGGTTTGTACCGCCACCAGACGCTTCGCTCAGTGCACGTACTATAGGCGCGCCATCGGTTGCCCACGGCCTTCAGATAGGCCTGCAGCGGCTCTGACAAAACGTCCTTGTCGCTGCGAATCAGCCAGCAGCGTTTGCCGGCAGCGACATACAGCCGATTGAATGCTTCGGCATCCAAGACCGCTAGGTCCTGACCCAGGTGCCGCAGCGTGGTCACGCAGGGGGTGACGTCGCGGGTCTTGCGCAACGCGAACTGCAGGCGCTCTTCTTCGGTCAGCACGAAGATGTCCTGGCCTCCGGGACTCAGTCCTCGCAGGCCATAGATGTCCTCCGCTCGTTTGGCGTAAGCGAGCACGGCCTCGCTGCTTCCCGACGGCTCTGCGATGCTGCGGACTTGCCCGCCCTTGCCGATGATGCCGAACTTCCACACCGGATCCTTGCGCCGCTTGTCGATGATGGTGATCGACGCGGTGGTCAGCACGCGCGGGAAGATCTCGCAGTCGAAACGGTAGACGGTGGTCGCCCAACCGTTGGTCTTGATGTGGTCGCGTAGTTCCTTGGCGCTGGGCCGGGTCACCCATTCAAATGGAATGAGCTGTACGACCAGGCCGTCATCTGCGGTCAGCTGTAGCGCCCGCAGCAGGAACATGACGAAAGCGTTGGCGCTGCGCTTCAGCTGCACCCCCGTCGCATCTTCCAAGGTCTGAAGAGCCTTCTCGCGCCACTTGACCTCAAGCCCGTGATATCGGATGTAGGGCGGATTGCCGATGCACAGGGAAAACCCTTGGTCCACCCACGCCATGGCATCGGCTTCGATGAGCTTCGCCTTCTCCGGCAGCGTGACAGAGTGGGCCTTGGCGGGGTCGAACTCGATGCCGGTGTAGCTGTCGTAAGCATCAACGGCGCGGGAAAAGCGCGCGTCTCCGGCACCCAGGTCAAGCACCCGCGGGAACCGTTCCATCTCCCTTCGCTTGGCGCGCGCGAGACGCCACATCAGCTCGACGATCTCGGGAGGCGTTGCAACTTGGCAGCGCTGGAAATCCTCTGGCTTCATCCGTTATATTATGATCTAGACGCGATAATATGACACAGACCCGTCGCGACAACAAGCTCAAGCAGGCGCTCGGGCAGCGCCTGACGGAGCTCGTCGACGACCACTTGCAGATGCCGTTGGACGAGCTGGCTGACTGGCTCGGCTACGCCAACACCAGCACACTCAGGCAGGCTCGCAATGGCGAGGCCCTACTCAGTGTGGAGAAGCTGGCGCGGCTGGCTGAGCTGAAGGCAACCGACGGCAGGAGGGTATCAGTGCATTGGCTGCTCACCGGTGAAGGTCTGCCCCTACAGGCCGGTGATGACGTGGCCTGGCCGAGCCGGCTGGTCGAGCGGTTGCAACGCGCCTCTCCAGCAGTGCGGCGCAAGATCGAGGCCTTCCTTGAGATCCAAGAGGCTTGATGGCGGACGACCACCGCTGAAGGTGTCAGTCGCCTCGCAATAATTCGCGCATGCAGTTCAACACCCCTGGCAGATTGGCTTGGCGTTAGGGAACATGCTTGATCACCCGAACCGAGCGGAAGACCAGGCTGCGCCCGCCCAAGAAGACGAGCATGTGCCAGAGGAAATTCGCCATGGCGCGAAAGTCATCAAGGACCTCGCCGCCCTCCTCGAGGCGCTCGATAGGGCGCCGCCGCTGTCCAAGCCATGGCAACGACAGCTCCATGCGCATCTGCGTAACTCCGATCGCTGCCTTCAGGTGTTGCGCATCACGATCTCGCTTGGCCGAAGTGACATCGAGTTTGCAAGCGCCGCGGAGAAGCTCGTGCTGTCGCTGCGTGCGGCCAGCCTTCCCGGCGTGACGGGCAGAGCCGATGCCGCGACGCGGGCGGCCATTCGACTGGCATCTCAGCTCGCACAGGAGATCGTCAGATTGGCCAAGCGATGAGCCTCCAAGGTGTCGGCGTGCACCGGGAACCTACGTGCCTCCGAAGCGAAGCGGAATTTGCCGCAGGCAAACTTCGCTGCTAACTGGCCAGGCCCACGCACAGTAGGTGGTAGGGGCCCGACTCAAAGGAGGACATCATGTCAAACGGCACTCACATCGGCGGCGAGGGCAGCAGCCCCACGCTGACATTCGCTGAGTTCATCGCCCAGCCTGCCAACGTTTGGGAGCAGCCTGCGAGAAGGTTTGATGTCGTACCGTGTCTGGCCGCGACGGGGAAGCAGAGCCCCCAGTGAAAGGGGCGTTGAAGCCAACCAGCAGCTCGACGACATCATGAACGCCTCGCTCATCGCGCGCTGCTGCGTCCTCCGACAATCCGGTGCATGACTCGTCAAGCAAAGAAGGACCTCGAGCGTCACTACCTCGACAGGGTCTGCAGCCTGCTCAGCGACTTCCCCGCTGGCCGCATCGAGGATTGCGAGTCGCCCGATTTCCTTATCCACACCACCGATCGCGTCATCGGTATCGAAGTTACCGAACTCCACCACGAGCCCGACGGGCAGCCGGTGCCGTTGCAGGGCCGTGAAGCGGTGCGCGAAAAGATCGTCGACCGCGCCAGGGCCATCTACGACGGCCATGGTCATCTCCCCGTGGACTCCAAGGTCCATCTCAAAGACCTGCCGTATCGCAAGGGCGAGGTCGAGCCGCTTGCAACCGCCATCGCGGCGTTGACCCAGCGCAACATCCCGCCCACGGGCGTCCTGTGGCAGTCGGAGAGGTACGACTGGGTCAACAGAGCGTACTTCCCAGAGGTGGTCGACTACATCCGCGTGGCGCGCTACGGGGACATGACCCAAAGCTTCTTCAGCTGCGATGGCTCGATGTGGGTCGGCCCTATGACCGCGGACCATGTTCGCCAGGTGATCGACGACAAGGATGCCAACGTCGACGACTACCTTCGCCACTGCGGCGAGAGTTGGCTGATCATCGCCGCCGACGGCCATCGCATGGCCACATGGTTCGATGACGACGCCCAAGTGCGCGCGGCGACCTTCATATCCCGCTTCGCGAGGGTTTTCCTGCTACGCAACCTCGGTCACCAGTTGATCGAACTGACTGTAGCCAGACCGTAACTGGTGCCAAGCTCGTCGCGGCACCGGCATTGGATTTCCCTCACCCGGTCCGCGTTGCCGCCGTCCACAATCTTTCCGTCGGGCGAGGCGCTTAAGCGCTTGCCGAGAACATGCTCGGCCGACAAGCGTTGGGAACAAGAAGATGACGGCCTCGCCGATTACGCGAGGCCGACTCAACCACGACCGAACCATCCAGGGAGAGCAACATGCATATCGTTTCTGTCATCAACTACAAGGGCGGCGTCGGCAAGACGACCGTCACCGCGAACATCGCGAGTGAGCTGGCCTACCGGGGAAAGAAGGTCCTGCTGATCGATACGGATGCGCAGGCCAGTCTCACCTTCTCGTTCCTCACGCCGGACGACTGGGACACAAATTACAAGGCGACCAAGACCATCAAGTCGTGGTTCGACGCTATCAGCCAGAGCAAAGAGCCGCCATCTCTGACCGACTTCGTGATCACGCCTCCTGCCGTCAACAGGATCGTCGCGCGAAATGGCGGAAAGATCGACCTGATCTGTTCTCACCTCGGGCTGATCAATGTCGACCTGGAGCTGGCGACGTTGCTCGGCGGCGTGAACCTGCCGGCCGCGAAGCGCAACTACCTCAAGGTCCATGGTCAGCTTCGCCAGGCCCTCGCCACCGTCGCTGCTGAGGCGGAATACGACATCGTCCTCATCGACTGCCCGCCCAATTTCAATATCGTCACCAAGAATGCGATCGTAGCGAGCGAGCAGATCCTGATCCCTGCGAAGCCCGATTACCTCTCGACCCTTGGCATCGACTATTTGCAACGCAGCGTCCGGGAGCTGGTCAAGGACTTCAACGAGTTCGCAGGTCCCGAAGACCAAGACCTGCATATCTCTCCGCAGATCCTCGGAGTCATCTTCACCATGATCCAAATTTACGATGGTCAGCCGATCGCCGCCCAGCGCCAGTTCATCGCCCAAACGAAGCGGCTTGGCGTACCGACGCTTGCCAACAATTTCCGCGAGAACAAGACGATCTTCGCCGACGCGCCACAGAACCTGATGCCCGTCGTGCTGACCGGATATTCAAGCAACAGCCACTCGGACATCGTCCAAGAGATCGAGCGGGTCGTCGACGAGTTCTCGACGCTGCTGGGTGGCGTATGAGCGACGAGGCATTCCGCATGGCTTCGGCGCTGCGACGGCTCGCCGTCGCCGTGGAGCGACTCTCGCCCGACGACCTTACCAAGCTGAACGACGAGGCGTCGGAGATCGAGATCCGCATCGTCGTTCGCCGACGTCAGAAGGAGGAGCCGCCTGCTGAGGCTCGTATAGATCTGGCTGAGGTCGTCGCAAAGCTGACGGCGCTTCCTAGCCGCTCGGAAGCTGCAGGGTTCCTTGAAGGGGCCGTCGAGACAAAAAAGGGGCTGGAGCAGATCGCCCGCCATCTCGACGTGGCTGTCCTGAAGCAGGATAAGGCGGAGACCTTGCGAGACAAGATCATCGAAGCAACGGTCGGCGCACGGCTTCGGTCCGAAGCGATCAAGGGCGGCGACTGACTCTTGCTGAGCGACGCCGCTGGGCTTGCCGGCGGCGCAGGTCGGGAAAGCGGAGCTTGCTGGCGCTCGGGTTGTCGCTTGGAAGCTGCTCGTGCAGCCAAGGCTGCTGAGTCGCTTCTTGCAGTCGGTCTTGAAGGAGGGGATGAGCCATGGCGGAAGAGCAAGACAAGTCAGCCGCAGACGGAGCGCGTGCACGCGTTGGCACAGTAAGCAATAGCGGCGAGCCGCTGCGCTTCGAGAATGTCGAGGACATGTGCGGCTTCTCGGCCCAGTCCGGGAAAGACGGCGAAACGATCCAGGTGTGGACGAAGCTGGCCGTGACGTCGGACCAGCCGCTGTTCCACCGTCTGGTAGAGAACGTCGCCGGCGTCATCAACCATATGGCCCAACAAGCTGGGAAATCCGTCAGGATAGACAGCGCCGATACGGTGTTGCTTGTTATCAACCCGGGCAACAAGGCCGAACTATGGGTCGACACGGCCGCAGTGAACATGCGGTGCATGATCAAGCGCGACGTGAAGGCCGGCTCACTCATTTTCGAGAGCGACATAGCCGACATCACCGGAATGATGTTTCCCTGTGTCGAATTCGGGGAACAGGACAAGGTGCTGTGCATCTTTCGCGAGGCATGGCGCTTCGGTTTCGCCTTTGACATGAACCCCGGAGGCAAACTTGACGTAGATGGATTTATTGCGGCGCTTGGGACGCTGCATCGCGAGCTGCGCTATCGGCATCTGTATCAGGCCCTAGCGGATGAAGCGTTGTTCGCGAGCCTGCTGGGCGCGGGGTGGTTCCCTTTCGTCGAGATCATTGCCGTCGAGTTCAAGGACCTGCTGCATCAACGCGAAGCCGGATTCGATATCGCAGACGTTGAGCCCGCCCTCGTGGCAAAGTTCGATGCGCCCCGGCTGCAACACATGTTGTCTCGTTGGCTTGCCAAGCGGCACTTCGCGGCGAAGAGCGAACTGCTGAAGGAGGCTATCGATGCCTTTGTGGCGGGCAAACCTGCCACCGTGCTGAAGATCCTACTGACTGAGATCGAGGGCATCCTGAACGACGCATATCGCGCGTCCCACGGTGGGCAGGGCGCCAGGCTGAAGGAACTGCTTGCTTTCGCCGAGGCTTCAGCGACCCAGCGCGCGGGCCGGCCCGACACGCTGTTGTTCCCCACCGCATTTGGTAAATACCTGGCACGTCACACTTTCGCCAACTTTGATCCCGTCGCTCAAACTGGAACGGCAGGGTCACGGCACGCCGTCGGCCATGGCGCTGCCGCGCAGGAGACGTACACCATGCCAAGAGCCTTGCAAGCCATCCTCACTTTGGATCAGTTGGCCTTTTACACCTGACCGATCGAATGCCTCGTACTGGCAAGCGCCGACATGACCATCGCTGTGTTGAGCCTACGGGTCCAACGTCGACCGGTTGAATCCGACACTTCAAAGCAACATTGAGCCGCAGGTCTTGCGCTGGTTCCCTAAAGCTTGTGGTCCCAGGTTAGCGAGATCCAGGGCGCTAGCCGGCGCACGTTGAGGCTGTAGTCTCCGTTGTCGCGCGTACCCGTTCTCGGACGAAACAGCCCATAGATGGTCAAGCGGAGTTCATCCTGCTGGGCCAGCTTGACTGACGCAAAGGCATCGAGCGAGCGAGCCGGCAGCGAGCTTTGGCTTTGCAGGACGCTTTGGCGCACGTCAAAGCGCGGCACGACCAGGCCGCTGATTCCCAAATTGAGTGGCACGGACTTCATGCGGTAACCATCCAGTTGAACTGACGTGCGGATAAGCTTGGACTCGATTCGATCCAACTGCATCCGCTAAATGACAGACCCCTTGCTGCACCACATCTCCTTCGGTGTCACCGACCTGGGGAACATGGCGGCGTTCTATGACGCCGTTCTTGCTCCGCTTGGCCAGGTGCGCGTCTAGGACGGTCCGCAGTCTGTTGGTTATGGGCACCCTGGCCAAGACGACAAGCTCTTGTTGAATCTTCGAGATGCAGGAGCACACCCCCCAGGGGCAGGCTTCCATATCGCATTCAGTGCAAGCTCTCGCAAGGCAGTCGACCAGTTCCATGCTGCTGCCTTGGCACATGGCGGAATAGACAACGGCGCCCCCGGCTTGCGAAAACATTATGGTCCGAACTATTACGCGGCGTTCGTTGTCGACCCCGAAGGCCATCGAATCGAGGCCGTGATCAATCGCGCGTGCGACTGAGTGTGATCGCACGAGAACGCGACCTTCCGCCGCCCTGCCCTTAGCGCCGTTGGCTCGAATCCAGCATCGCAACCTTGTCAGAAACTAAGGCACGCAAAGTATCGATCTCCTGGCGCAATGTCTCGTTGATCGACGCTAACTGCCGGATGTCACGTAGCGCAGCGTCCAGCTCTAACCTCAACTCCCGGTTCCGTGCCGTGCACTCGGCCAACTGCTGAATTTTATGGTCCCTTTGTTGGCGCGAACTTCTGCCCGCCTGCTGTCGGATCGCCTCGGCAATGTCAGGGTAGGTGTTGTGAACGAGAGCTGATGTAACTCCTGCGGCTTCGGCTACCGCGGTGATCGTTACCTTCTTGCCATCGGCGCCCACGCTCGCCAGCGCCAACAGCAGCGCGTCACGCGTTTTTTCACGATTGCGCTGCCGCATAGTTTGCGGCGAAGAACTAGGGGACTGGCCCTGCCCCGAAGGGCCAGGCGAACTTCCGCCTGTTCGAACCTTTGCTTGAAATGGCGCGGTCATTCGACCCAACTACCGGCGCCATAGGCCTCGGCTTGACTTGTAGTAGGCAATGGAAGACCGAGGTCTACCAACACCTGAGCCGACAAGGCGACAGCTCGCTTCGCCTTTAGTGTCACAGCTGGCCCGCAGTCCTGAATCGCAGCCAATCGCAAACTGTCTAGGTAAATCATCTTCCAAGCGGCGCCTTGCGACTCATCAATAATTGACTGAGAGCATCCACCGCACATGGTGGCGTCGTAAACCCCTTGGCCGTGACATCCCTGTGTGCCGCTCAAACACCATGCGTGCCCCGTACTGCGCAAGTCCACTGAATCGGCAGTGGCGGTGAGCAGCTCCCGCATGTTCTTCACGGCGATGCCACGCGTCTGCAGTAGTTTTCTCCCCGCTCCGCCACTCAGCCGCGAATCTGAATCATGCCAAGATGCAATTAGCTCAACCTTGCTATCGAATATTTCGTCACCGAAATCCTCGTATAAAGCCTGATCTTGCCTAGGACTAGCGGCGTACAACTGAGACCAAGCAACCGACGCATGCTTAAACTGCCATTTAATAAATACCAATCCCATGCGTCCAAGACGTGAGTTCGCAACGTTGTACGCGAATGTGCGTCGACACTGATGATTTGCGATGGTCCAATCGAGTTCGGCAGCCTTCACTAGTCGGTGAAGCGCCTCATGACAGGCATTTACGCTCATCACCTCCACCCTTGATCCTCGCCCGTAGTGATCTGAAGCATAGTGGCTAATAGTCAGCAACATGTGACTTCCGATTTCCCGGACATGATTAAGCCGCTGGACCGCTTGCGCTGTTGTCATTCGTGCAGGCAACGGCCCCTCGGGCTTTCCTTCCGCGTCAAGCGCTTTCTCGAGCCATAAAGCTTCTTCTGCCAATCGTCTCTGATAAGGGAGCGAAAAGCGCTGGAGAATCTCTAGGGATCGGAACAATTCACCGGGCACGAGATAGTCCATGATCGCGCCGCCTGAGGTCTTGATTTCCCTCGTTTGAACCCAGTGCAACGTCACTCGTCTTCCAGGCGGAATGACCCGCTCCTCCGTACGCCAGCACCCGTTTGCGACACCCGTTGATTCCGAGTTGCGCATCCCACTGGTGATCTGAATTTGATAGAGCGCTGCATCACGCACCGCGAGCAGTTGTGGATTGCTACCGTCTAGTCGGCCGCAATCTCGTGCGTCAAGCAACGCTTCAGCTCCGGCGAGAATCTTTTCGCAATGCTCCCAGAGCGCTTTTTGAATAGTCGGCGGGATAATGTCCGTTTTAGCCGTTCTACCTACGACATTGTCACGTTGCTCGCCTACGCGCGCCACTTCATTGAGGCTTCTTCCCCCGAAGGGATGGGAAACCATCGGGCACAACATTTCGTCGGAAAACCACCAAACGAGGTCGAGAATAGTTAGGCGTTGAGAGAGAGCGGTAGGCGACAACGACTGCCCGACGGTTCCGACGTAGTCAGCTATATGGAGCGATCTGACCTCACTGAAATTCCGAATACCCAACGACGAAAGGTGCCTGAGCAGCAGCGGCAAACCTTCCACGATAACAGCTCGACAACTGGTGGCCGCATAGCCCTGCCCATGCCTACCCTGCCGCAGCGCGCAGTAAACCGCTGCCTTTGCGTCGTCGATCAATATGTCCGGAATCTCGGCAAGCCAACTCGCCCTTCTTTGCGCGCTCGACTTGTTCTTTGCGATCACCTCAGGAGAGAAATCCCAATCCTTGTCACCGAAGCGACTTAACACGTGCTCCCTACCGACACTATCAACCACGGCGGTGAGCACGATTGCATGCCTCTCTTCGCGGGTCAGTCCAATTAATGAAGAGGGTTGCGCCGCGAGGAGCTCAAATGCCCTGCGAGGGTGCGTCTTCCGAGGTAAGGTCCCAGCGACAGCAGTCTTTGCCATAGCAGCTAAAGGGTAAATGATCGATATCTGGGTTTCCGGCTCGCAGCGACGCCACTAGCCTGGAACTTGTCCAATCGCGAGCAATTCGCGTCGGACCAGGCGCCCACGTTCTATCTGCAACTGCCAAAAGGGGTGCAGTGCGGCTTGAGTCTTATTGCGGGCCGACCTGACCTGTTTAGCCGGAAATTGCTGGTCGACAAATCTATCAACCGCAGGGATAGCGATGCGATAGCGTTCGCGTAAGACGAGCAGGTTTCCGACCCTTCCTTCACCGGTCGCAAGTTCCCCGAGTATCTCTTCAAGGGTAGCCATCTCTCTTCGCGCGAATTCCTGGAAGCTGAAAAGGCGCCACAATTCATCGACGTCTCCGACAACCGCGAAATTGGAACAGAAAAGGCACATTAAAAATCGGTCGCAGACCTGCCCTGCTCCAGGCGCATGCTCGCCATTTTGCGGGTCGCTACAACCTAAAACTGGCGTCTGGGCCCGCGCTCGGTCGGTCCGAGCACTGATGTCAATCTTCACGTCAATAGCGGTGCTCAACGGTTTGCCCGCGCCGTCTGAAGGATCAGCCTTTGCAGCACGTTCGCGCATCGTCCGAACGTAGTCTTCATTCATGAACTCAGCCGCGAAGGCCTGGCTAGCATGATTCATCGTCGGGTAGTTTTGCGCGGCGACCGCCGGCGTGTTTCCCAACAAGTTCGCCGAAATCGCGAGATCGCCACCACTGATTCGATAAGCCCTATCGAATCGTGATTTTCTGAACCGGCTGCAGTTAACGCTCATTTTTTCACCGTTATCCCCGCGAAGCGCATGCCGTCCTACTAGCTTTCGGACTGTGTCGACCATGCTCGCCTGAGATAGACAGCAAACATCTCCCTTCTTTACGCCCCCTCTACCATAGCCCGATGATTCAAACAGCCATACCCTGTTCTTGAGCCCTTCTCGGGTTTTTGCTAGAAGGCAGTCTGTCGAATCAATGGCTTGTTGGATTATTGCCCCTTCCGCGAGTGAAAATGAAAGGAACACTTCGTCGTTAGGCAGAGTTCCGCTGCCATCGGAATCAACAGGGCTTGAACCAGATCTCCCGGCCTGAGAAACAATCTTGTGATTTCGATATTTGGTTGTTTTGACCAAAACCGTGCCCGGCAATAGGCCTGGCTGCAACGCGTCGCGCGTCAGTTCGAGCAGTGGGGTCGTGTTATGACCCATGCGATGTGCAACCAACAGCGCACGCAGCCCCTGCAACTCACGCATAGGGATTTGCAGACGCCCATGATGGATGGCAGTTAAGTCAGCCTTTATAGCTGCCGAAAGGCGCTCCTGTTCAGCATCGCTGTAGCTCGTCTGCAAACCTTTTCCAACGGCCCGTCTCGCGCCAGTTTGCCGAAAGAGTTTGGCAATTCGATCAGTATCTCCGGAAATGTATCCGAGAGCAAACATGTCCATCACAACCGCCTTAACGTTTGTGATGACAGCCCGCACCGTCAGCTCCGACCAATTTCTGTCCTGTCCCCGCTGTTGTTGCCACGCCTTGTATTCAGTTATATGTATGGCAACAATTCAGAAGGTGACTTTGGTCTAGACCGCAGGGTTTCCCTCGCGCCGGTATCAGCGATGAGATAGTCAAAGAAGTGGATCATTGCATCTCGCCGACACATGCACGTTGCAGGTGTAAGGCCCGCGTCCATTGAAGAGCGGAGAGCGTCGACGGTTGCGAACACCCAGTCGTCGACACCCTGATCGAGCGCACGGCTCAAGATGATGTTCTTAGCGGTGCCTGTGATTCTCGCGTGCACCCCGAACTCTGCTCTGATGTCGATGTCCGCATCTTCGGCCGTTCTAGTTTGCGCGCGGTACACAAGTCGCGCAGCAGACAAGTCTTGTCCGGACGCCTTCAACGCGGCATAGCTTTTTCTCTTAGGCATCTAACCGTGCGCGCAGAAACCGGGAGGACTGTGGGCTTGAGCTGTCAAATGCCATAGATACGGTCAAATTCGCTCATGAGTTGCTCAGCCTCCGCCCCCATGAGGCGCTCAATTTGCCGCAGGTAAGTCATCGTGGTTTCAACATGCGAATGTCCCAACCGGTCTCGCAGCCACATAAGTGGTTCGATACCCAGATTCGGATTAGCCCGGAGGACCAATAATGTATGTATTGCGTATGTATGACGGAGCATTAGTGGAGTTATTTTGAATCCAATCCTCTTAGCCAAATGTGAAAACACCTTTCCCGCTGACGTTTTGCTGAAGGGATTTCCGTTGACGGTAATTATCAACTCTCGTCGCTCCGTTCTGCCGGCGAGAAGTCGGTTACGCTCGAATCGCGTATAAGCCCAAAGATCTTCCATCAAACTAAAAGGCACCGCAACCGATCGAGGCTTGTCGAACTTGATGTCCATATCATTAGGACTCAAATTCACAAAAATCATGCTACCGTCATTAAGATCTTTTTTGATCCTTGGATCAAAAACATATTTAATCGGGAACGTTCGCGCCTCCACCGAGCGGAGGCCGACCCGCGCCATTAGATCGAATAAGAGCCTCTGTGACGTTGAGCGGATTTCTCGCCTTGCTTGTTTGACCTGATTCGCGAGTAGGAACGCGGGCTCCTTATCCCATTCGGCCAATAGAACATTTGGACGGCTAATAGCGAGGTGGGCTGCATTCCGATTGGAGGCGTACCGCCGTGTACTGCGCGGCGTCACCTCCCGATAGTGAAATGGGAGCGATTGGATTTGCTTCTTCCTCGCAGCCCATTCATAAAGGCCAACAACTAGTCGCATCCTCTGGTTAATAGTGCCTGCATCGAGTCGCAAGCTGATTTGCCAATCACGATATCTGACAACTACTCCGTGGCCAGGCGAACTAAATGGTTGATTCCACGTCAGCCCGTTTGCGTCAAGAAACTTTGCGAAATCCCATAGGGCCCGGCCGTAAGATTCCCAAGTCTTAGAATCAAGTGCAGCCCCTGCGTCGAGCAGACGCCAGATGAGGTAGCTGTGGAATGGCTCCGCTGGCTCCATTCGAGCATCGAGGATCAATGGAAAACCGGGCCGCGGCTGCTCGGCGAATACAAAGCGATCTGAGCTCAGTACGAATCTCATGCAGATGTGGGCGCGGCAACAGCGCCGAAGGAAGCTGCCCGATGTCCGTAGAGCACGAAGTGATGGGTCGTCACGGGGCTTGTTCGCGACATCAAAGCGCTGACCTCGAACTGCTGCATGGAGTCCCCTTCGCCGCGCTCCGCCGCGTTTCTCTTTCCGTAGACAGCACGCGCTCCTAGGTGTTGTTCACGAACAGAATACAAGGGGCTGCAGCGTGCAAGCTTTGCTTACTAACAAACCTATGTATTACCTACACACCATGGTCCGCGTCGAGAACGTCGACGCCTCGCTGCGCTTCTACCGCGACGCCCTCGGCCTGCAAGAGGTCAGGCGTTCCGAGAGCAGCGCCGGCCGCTTCACGCTGATCTACCTGGCCGCGCCCGGCGACGAGGACGCCCAGGTCGAGCTGACCTACAACTGGCCCGACGCAGACGGCAAGGCCGAGACCTACACCGGCGGCCGCAACTTCGGCCACCTGGCCTATGCGGTGGACGACATCTACGCCGCCTGCCAGAAGCTGATGGACCACGGCGTGACCATCAACCGCCCGCCGCGCGACGGCCGCATGGCCTTCGTGCGTTCGCCGGACGGCATCTCCATCGAACTGCTGCAGGCCGGCGCCGCGCTGGCACCGGCCGAGCCCTGGGCGTCGATGCCCAACACCGGCTCCTGGTGATTCACAACGCCAGGCTGTCGGCCCAGATGTTCTCGGCCCAGGCCTGCGCATAGGCCGTTTCCTGGGCGCTCGCGGCGGACGACACGCCGCCCGCGCCAGGCACCGGCTTCATCGTCTTCTCGGCCGCGTCGTACTGGTGCACCGAGGCCACGTGCATGGCCTCGGCCGGCGTGACGAAGCTGTAGCAGGTGTTCATGACGACGGGCGCTGGATCCACCGCCTCGCCCTGCATCAGCTGCAGCACGGCCGCCGCGGCCACCTTGGCCTGCTGGTTGGCCAGGTGGCCGGACTTGGGCATGCCCGAGGCCGACAGGATGGCGTCGCCGACGACATGCACGCCGGGCGCCGCCTGCGCCTGCATCGTCAGCCAGTCCACCCCCACCCAGCGACCATTCACGTTGGCGAAGTCGCGCGCCAGGTCGCCGGCACGCTGCGGCGGGATCAGGTTGAGCACGTCGGCCTTGACGTCCTCGAACTCGAAGCGCGCGACGTCGCCGGCCACCTCCTTCAGCTCGGCATTCGGCCGGTACTCCAGCACGCCGGCATGGTGCTGCGCGAAGGCGCGCTCGAACAGCGCCTTCTTGCTCTGCACCTCGGGGTTGGCGTCCAGCACCAGCAGCTTGGCGCGCGGCTTGGCGCGGCGCAAATAGGAGGCGATCAGGCAGGCGCGCTCGTAGGGCCCGGGCGGGCAGCGGTAGGGCGACTTGGGGATGCTGATCAGCACGACGCCGCCTTCGGGCAGCGCCTCCAGCTGGCGGCGCAGCGCGAGCGTCTGCACGCCGGCCTTCCAGGCATGCACGGCACGGCCGCTGTCCAGCGCGGCGGCAAGGCCAGGCACGGTGTCCAGCGTGAAGTCGATGCCCGGCGCGAGGATGAGGCGGTCCCAGCCCAGCCGGCTGCGGTCGGCCAGCTGCAGCGAGCGGGCCGCGGGGTCGATGCCGACGACCTCGCCGCGCACGCGCTTCACGCCCTGCGCCTCCAGCGCCGCATAGCCATGGCCGAGGCTGAGCGCATCGCGCGCGCCGGCGATGACGAGGTTGGACATCGGGCAGGAGATGAAGCCGCCGTTGCGCTCCACCAGCGTCACGTCGACGGCGGGGCCGCCCCAGAGCTTGAGGTAACGCGCCGCGGTGGCCCCGCCGAAGCCGCCGCCCACGACGACGACGCGGCCGATGCGAGCGGTTGGCGCGGCACAGCCGGCCAGTGCCACGCTGCCTGCGGCGAGCAGTTCACGGCGCCCGATCATGGCCGGGCCTGCACGGGGGGCAGCGCCGAGAAATGGGCCGCCACGAGGCGCAGCTGCTCCTCGGTGTAGCCCTTGACGATCTGCGGCATGACGGTACCCGGCCTGGCGCCGCGGCGGAAGTCCGACAGCACCTGCAGCAGGGTTTCGGCCTTCATGCCCGCCAGTGGGACCATCGTCGAGCCACGTGGCCGCCCCTCGGTGCCGTGGCAGTTGGCGCAAGTGGCGGCGAGGCTGCGGCCGACGGGGTTGGGGTCCTGCGCCAGCGCCGGGGCGCACAGCAGCAGCAAGAGCCAGGCTTTCATCACGACGACTCCTCAGAGTGTGTGCGAGCGGTCTCCGCGTTCGAACCCCAGCGCATCGAAAGGCGCATCCGCCGGCGCGAAACCGATCACCTTGAACAGCTCGCCCATCTCATGCTCGGCCAGCAGGCGATGCGCCATGGCGCGTTCGGCGAGCGACGCGTCGGTCAGCAGATCGGCGATGCCGCAGTTGAGCAGAAAGTTGGCCTGGCTGGTGTAGCCGAGCACGGTCAGGCCGGCGTCCTGGCCGGCGAGCGCCGTGCCGGTGAAGTTGACGTGTGCGGTGATGTCCTTGTCGCCCACCGCCACCAGCGGGTCGGCGTCGGCCAGGTGGCCCTGGTGGCACATCAGCGTGCCGCCGTGGCGCTGCGGGTGGTAGTACTCGGCCTCGGGGAAGCCGTAGTCGATGAAGAAGGCCGCGCCGCGCCGGAGCCTGCCGGCCAGCGTCGCGATGAAGGCCTCGCCCTGCGGGTGGATCTCGGTGACGGTGCCAGGCACGAAACCCCTGTCCAGCGGCGGCCGCAGCGCGCTGTCGCGGTCCTCGAAGGCGAAGCCCTCGCCGGCGCTGACGACGCCGCGCTCGCGCCACGCCTGGCCGTCGAAGGCGATGAGCTGCACCGGCATCGCATCCAGCACCTCGTTGCCGATGACGACGGCCTCGATCGCGTCAGACAGCGTGTCCAGCCAGTCGACACGGCCGCCCCAGTGGCTCAGCCTTTCACGCTGGCGCTCGCGCAGCTCGGCCGACAGCTCGACGATGCGGTAGCGCGCCAGGCCGGCGCCGAGCGCATCCAGCTCGGCGATCACCTGGGCCGCGAGCGCACCCGAGCCGGCGCCGAACTCGATGACGTCGCGGCAGCCGCTGGCGGCAAGTGCCTGCGCGATCTGGCGCGCCAGCGCGCGGCCGAACAGCGGCGACATCTCGGGCGCGGTGACGAAGTCCGAGCCTTCGCCGGGCATCTGCCCGAACTTGCGCCGCCCGCCCGCGTAGTAGCCCAGGCCCGGCTCGTACAAGGCCATGCCCATGAAGCGGTCGAACGGCAGCCAGCCACCGGCGGCGGCGATCTCGGCATGGATCTTTTGAACCAGGCTCACCGTGCGCGCACCCAGGCTTCGAACTCGGCCGCAGGCATCGGCGAGCCGACCAGCTCGCCCTGCAGTTGTTGGCAGCCCCAGCTCGCCAGCAGCTGCCATTGGGCGGCGCTGCGCACGCCTTCGGCGGTGACCGTCAGGCCCAGGCCCACGGCCATCTGCACGATGGCGCGGGTGATGGCCTGGGCGCCGACATCGTCCGGCAGCCGGGCGACAAAGCTCTGGTCGATCTTGAGCTTGTCCAGCGGCAGCTCGGTCAGGTGCGCCAGCGACGTGTAGCCGGTGCCGAAATCGTCGACCGACACCGTCAGGCCCAGCGAACGCAGCTGCGCCAGCGTGGCCGGCGCATGCTCGACGTCCTCGATCAGCATGCGCTCGGTCAGCTCCAGCTCCAGCCATTGGCCCTTGGCGCCCGAGTCGGCCAGCACGCGCTGCACCGTGTCGGCGAAGCCGTCGAGGTTGAACTGCATGCGCGACAGATTGACGGCGATGCGCATCGGCCCGTGGCCGTGCGTCAGCCCCTGCTCGCGCCAGCGCCGCGCGGTGGCGGCGGCCTCGCGCATCACCCATTCGCCCAGCGCCAGCATCAGGCGGTGGCGCTCGGCGACGAAGATGAAGCTGTCGGGCGCCAGCAGGCCGCGCTGCGGGTGGCGCCAGCGCAGCAGCGCCTCGGCACCGGACAGCTGGCCGCTGGTGGCCTCCACCTGCGGCTGGAAGAACAGTTCGAACTCGTTGCGCGTCAGGCCCTGCGCCAGCTCCGCCTCCAGCACCAGGTCGGCATAGGCGGTCTCGGCCAGCACGGATTCGAAGAACTGGTAGGTCGCGCGGCCGCGGGCCTTGGCGCGGTACATGGCCGTGTCGGCATGCTGGATGAGCTCATCCGCCTGCCGGCCGTCGTCCGGGAAGACCGCCACGCCGATGGACGGCGTGACGGACAACGCGCGGCCGTCGGCCCTGACCGGCACTTCGACGACCGACAGCAGCGCCTCCAGCACGACGACGATGTCGGCGCGGCTGGCCAGGTCGGTCAGCAGCACGACGAACTCGTCGCCGCCGAAGCGGCCGACGAGGTCGCTGCCGCGCAGCGCGCCGACCAGGCGCTCCGACACCGTCGTCAGCACCTGGTCGCCTTCCAGATGACCCAGCGAATCGTTGACGCGCTTGAAGTTGTCCAGGTCGATGAACAGCAGCGCCAGCATCTCGCCCTTGCGCTCCGCATGCTTCATCAGCAGCGCCATGCGGTCCATGAAGGCGCCGCGGTTGAGCAGGCCGGTCAGCCCGTCGTGGTGGGCGAGGTGCTGGATGCGGGCCTCGTTGGCGAGGCGGTCGCGGATGTCGCGCACGATGGTCATGCGCAGTTTCTCGCCGTCGCGCTCCAGCGTGCGCACGATGAACTCGACCGGGATGCGCGTGCCGTCCTTGTGCACGACGGCCGTCTCGTAGCGCACCTCGCGGCCCTGGCGCATGACCTCCTTGACCTTGGGGCGCTCGTCGTCGGCGATGAAGGACAGCACATGGCGGCCGACCATCTGCTCCAGCGTGTAGCCGACCAGCTTGCAGCACGGCGGGNNTGTCCAGCCGCGCCTCGGACTCGCGCACCGCGCGCTCCGCCAGGCGGTGCTTGGTGATGTCGTTGATCAGCACGCAGCTGGCGACCGGCTCGCCGTCTTCGCCGAGCTGGGGAATCAGGTGCACCTCGATCCAGCGCGGCGTGCCGTCGGCCTCGGGCAGCTCGCGCTCGTAGGTCACGGCCACGCGCTCGGACAGCACCTTGTCCACGGCCGGCTGGATGCGCGCCTCGGCATCCGGGCCGATGATCTCGCCGAAGGTCTTGCCGAGGATGCTCTGCTCCGTCTGCCCGAAGGCCTCGGCATAGCCGCGGTTGGCGAACAGGCAGACCTGGGTCTTGGAATCGTAGAGGGCGATCCAGGCCGGCAGGTAGTCGGCGAGCAGCTTGAAGCGTGCCGCCTCGACCGCCCGCGCCGCGTTGTCACCGGGCAGGCTCATGGGTGGGAGGTCTTGCGGGCCAGACACAGGTCGTCCCAGGCGCCGGCCTTGTCGGCCGGTGATCGCAGCAGGTAGGCTGGGTGGTAGGTCACCACCAGCGGCAGGCCGCGCCAGGCATGCACGCGGCCGCGCAGCCGGCCCAGCGGCTCGGCCAGGCCGGTGAGCCGGCGCGCCGCCTGCAGGCCCATGGCCAGGATGAGGCGGGGCTGCAGCAGCTCCACCTGGCGTGCCAGCACCGCCTCGCAAGCGGCCAGCTCGGCCGGCTGCGGCGCGCGGCCGCGCGGCGGCCGGCACTTGACGATGGGCGTCACGAAGGCGGTCGGCAGCTCGGCATCGTCGCGGCCGCTGCGCCGCTGGCCGGCGGCGAGCAGCATGCGGTCCAGCAGGCGGCCGGCATCGCAGGTGAAGGCGTCGCCCGCGGCATCGTCGGCGTCGTCCGGCGGGTCCGTGACGACCAGCCACTGCACCTGCTGCAAGGCGCCGCCGCCGAAAACGGCGTTGCGGCGCTGCTCGCACAGGCCGCAGCCGCGGCAGGCGGCCACGGCGTCGCGCAGGCCGGGCAGGTCCAGCGCCGCGAAATGAGCCGGCACGGCCGATGGCTCCACCGCCGGCGCTGGGGGCACGGCGACGCGCATGACGGCCGGCGGCGGCGCGGCGACGGCGATCGGCTCGGGTTCGTCCTCGACGATGGCCGCCGACGCCATGGCAGCGGGCAGCCGGTAGCCCATTTCAGCCAGCATGGCCCGTTGTCGCGCGTCCCAACTCATGGGGCAGGCACCACGAGGCTCATCAGCACGGCGTCCTCGCGCGGCCCCTGCTGCACCGGGTAGTAGGCGCGGCGCCAGCCCACTTCGGCAAAGCCGTAGCGGTTGTAGACCTCGCGCGCCCGTTCGTTGCCGACACGCACCTCCAGCCACAGCTGCGCCAGGCCGCGGCGCCGGCACGCGTCCACCAGCCGGTCCAGCATCACGACGGCCAGGCCGCGCCCCTGCCAGGCCGGGACGACCGTGATGTTGAGCAGGTGCAGCTCGTCCACGCCCGGCATGGCCACCCAGTAGCCCAGCAGTTCGGCGCGCGGGCCGCGCAGCACCTCGGCCGCATAGCCCGCGGCCAGCGAGTCGACGAAATTGCCATGCGTCCAAGGCACCGGGTAGGCGCGGCGTTCGGCCGCCATCACCTCGGTCAGGTCGGGCACCCGCATCGCCGCCGCCTCGTAGGGCGGCAGGCTGCGCTCCAGCAGCGCGCTCAACGCTGCACCTTTCGCGACGGGCTCATACCCGCTGCTCTCGCTCGGCCGTCGTCAGCGCGACCTTGTCGCGCACATACACCGGCAGCGCCTCGGCGGCATCGCGGGTCTCGCCACGCTGCCAGGCGGCCAGCGCCAGCGCGCCCAGCGCCGCGGCGCGCGAACGGGCCTGCGGCCAGGCGCGCGGCAGCGTGCCGAGGGCCGCGGCGTACTCGGTCAACGCGGTGCCGGCGGCGGCGGCAGGCACACCCCAATGGGCCGCCAGCGCTTCGGGGCGGTACAAGGCCGGCGGCTCGGCCACCTGCCAGGCGCCGCCGGCCCAGCGGTAATGCGCGGCGTAGATCTCGCCGATGCGCGCGTCCATCGCCACCCAGACATCGTCACCGGCGCCCTGGGCGCGCGCGTCCTCGGCGACCAGCATCAGGCTGTCGACGGCCAGCACCGGCTTGTCCAGGCCGAACGCCAGGCCCTGGGCGACGGCACAGGCAGTGCGCAAGCCGGTGAAGGCGCCCGGGCCCTGGCCGAAGGCGATGGCATCGAGGTCGTCCATCTGCACGCCGGCGCCGGCCAGCAAGGCCTTGATCTCCGGCAGCATGCGCGCCGAGGCCTGGGCGCCGCCCGCGGCCTCGAAGGCGGCCGTCCGCCCCGGCATCACGAGGGCCAGGGCCATCGTGTCGGTGGCGCTGTCGAGGGCAAGCAGAACGGGCATCGAGGCAGTTTACCGTCGGGGTCCCGGCCCAACGGGAGCGCGGCGCTACAACAGTGCCGGGTTGCGCTGCCAGACCGCCCAGGTCAGCGCGGCGGCGAAACCGACCCAGGCCAGGTACGGCAGCAACAGCAGCGCCGCCAGCCGCCGGATGCGCCAGAACGCCACGGCCGTGAGGGCGACAAGGGCCAGCAACAGCAGCACGTCGACGAAAGCCAGCGCACCGCGGTGCCAGGCGAAGAACAGCCACGACCACAGCGCGTTGACCCCCAGCTGGCCGACGTACAGGCCGAGCGCGACCGGGGAGCCCGGGCGCCGCTCCTCGCGCCACACCAGCCAGGCGGCGATGCCCATCAGCAGGTAGAGCAGCGACCACACCGGGCCGAACACCGAGGCCGGCGGCGCCCAGTCGGGAAGGGACAGCCGGGCGTAGAACTCGGCCGCGTCCGTCGACGCGATGGCGCCGGCCGCCGCGGCCACGAAGGTGAGGGCCAGCCAGGCGGCCAGGCCAAGCGCCGGGTGGCGCAGCGCGCGTCGGGGCATGTGAACGTTCCTGGGCGTGCAAGGGAGTCGCCAAGATAGCGGCGGCGCAGCGGCGCAGGCCAGCAGCCGATGTCTCCGCAGCCGGTAGGAGCGAGCCTACGGGCGTCACTGCCGGCGTCCGACCGCCGCGCCGGGGCTGCAGGACTAGAGTGGTTTGACCGTCGGGCACCGGCCCGCTTCCCTGGAGGTCCTATGTCGTTCGCCCTGTACATCCTCGGGCTTGCCGTGCTGCTTGGCGGCGTCGCCTGGGCCCTGCTCTCAGCAGGACTGGCGGCCACCTATGTGGCGATAGCCTGCCTCATCGTCGCCGGCGTCGGCATCATGATGGCCGTGTCGCGCACCCGCGCGAAGGATCCACCGGCCTGAAAGGATGCCGGGCGGGGGACAGCCCCGCCCCGCGACTGCTGGCATGTCCGCAGCCGCACCGCGGCGGCCCGCACGCCGCGGCGGCGATCCGGGCGACGACGCCCGTGTCGCGCAGCCGAATGCTCGGTGGCCTAGAAGGCGACCTTCTCGGGTGTCTCCTGCCATTGAAGGGGCAGCGGCGCCCAACGCGGGTCCGGCTCCCGCGCCAGCATGGCGCAGGCGGCAGCACCCAGGCGTAGGTCTGCACGGCGGTCCAGTCGAGCACCGGGAAGCCGTTGGCATCGACCCACGCGGGCGCCAGCTCGAAGGGCTCCACACCCGGCGCGACGACCCGGCGCGGGGGCGGCTCGGCGCGAGTGGCCTCTTCCACGGGGCCGGGCGCCACCGGCCGCACCAGTGACTTGAAGAACTTCAGCATGCGCTCAACCGAGGTGGCCGGCAGCGCATCAGTAGCGCCGGCCCGTCGGGCGTGACGACCTCGCCGACCGCCGTGAAACCGGCGGCCGCATAGCAGCGGATCGCACGGGCGTTGTCCGGCGACGGATCGGTCTGCACGACGGTGACGGCAGCGTCCGCAGAAAGCTGCTGTACGAAGGCCCGCACCATTGCGCGGCCCAGCCCCCGGTTCAACTGCGACGCGTGCGCGAGGAACTGGTCGATGCCGCGCGCGCCGGGGTCGGTCTCATCCGCCCACCAGCCGTCGCCCGAGCCCATGACGACATAGCACTGGATGAAGCCGACCGGTTCACCCGCGTGATGCGCGATGAACGCCTGCGTCGTGCCGCCGGTCAGGAAGTCTTCGCGCAGCTCGTCGACGCTCTCGGCCGGCCCCCACCAGCGCGCCACGTGTGGCCGCTGCAGCCAGGCGTGCAGCATGGGAAGGTCGGGCTCGGCGAGGGGGCGGAAATCGAACGCGTGCATGGGCGGCTTGCGATCCTTGGGGTGGAGCGTCATTCTGCGGCGCATGCGCCGACGCGGCGGTTCCGCCATTCATGCGGCCATGCCGCCATCGGCGCGGCCCGCGCCGCCATCCAGCCCGGCCGCGTCGACGCGGGCCGCGGCGGCGCGCAGCATTGGCGGCATGACGAACCTCAAGCACACCCTGCGCGCCAACCGTGGCTTCATCCTGTTCCTGCTCAGCTTCGCTCTGTTCCGCACCGCGGTGGCCGACTGGAACCCCATCCCCTCGGCGTCCATGCGGCCGACGCTGCTGGAGGGCGATGTGGTGCTCGTGAACCGGCTGGCCTACGACCTCAAGCTGCCGCTGACCGACGTCGTGCTGCTGCCGCTGGGCGAGCCGCAGCGCGGCGACGTGGTCACGCTGAGCTCGCCGGCCGGCGGCACGCGGCTGATCAAGCGCATCGTCGGCCTGCCCGGCGACCGCATCGCGATGCGTGGCGACGTGCTGGTCATCAACGGCCAGCCGCTTGCGCATCGCGATGCGCTGACGCGCGGCGAGGCCGTTGCGCCGGGCTGGGTGGTCGACGCGGTGCGGGCGACCGAGGACCTCGGCGGCCGCGCGCATGCGGTGCAGCTGCTGCCGTCGCTGCGCGCGCGGCGCGACTTCGCCGAGATCACCGTGCCGGCGGGCCAGTACTTCCTGCTCGGCGACAACCGCGACAACAGCGAGGATTCGCGCTTCATCGGCACGGTGCCGCGCGAGAAGCTGATCGGCCGCGCGCACCACGTGCTGGTGTCGGCGGACTGGCTGGGCGAGGACGGCTGGCGCATGGCGCCGCGCTTGGAGCGCTGGTTGACGGCCATCCGTTGAGCGGGCCGCGGCGCGCCCGCAGAATGGCGCCATGTTCGCCCCGCGCCAAGTCCTCGCCGCCACGCGGCGCCATCCCTCAGCCATCCTGCTGATCGTGCAGCTCGTGGGCCTGCTGCTCTACCCGATGCTGGAGTCGACGCGCGTCGGCCCGGTCGCGCTGAGCGCCTTCGGCATCGTGGTGCTGGTGTTCACGACCGGCATGGTGCGCCGCACGCCGGGCCTGACCTGGCTGAGCGTCTGCCTCGCGCTGCCCGCCATCGTCATGCTGGTGCTGCAGGCGGTGCAGGAGATGCCCTGGCTGCAGCCGTGGTCGGCGACGCTGGAAGCGCTGTTCTATTTCTACGCCGCCGGCAGCCTGGTCGCCTACATGATGGGCGACATGCACGCGACGACGGACGAACTGTTCGCGGCCGGTGCCACCTTCACGCTGCTGGCCTGGGGCTTTGCGTACAGCTACGTCGCGCTGCAGGCGCTGCAGCCGGGCAGCTTCGGCGCGGCCATCCACCCGGAGCAGCCGCGCAGCTGGACGGAGCTGATGTTCCTCAGCTTCGCACTGCTGTCCAGCACCGGCATCGGCGACGTGATCCCGCTGCGCCCGCTGGCCCGGGCGCTGACCAGCCTGGAGATGTTCGTCGGCGTGATGTACCTGGCCGCGGTCGTTTCGCGGCTGATCGGGCTGACGCTGCTGCGCCGCTGACAGCCCGATCAGCCAGCAGGCACAAAGACGACCGAAGGCAGCGCGCCGAACAGCACCGCGGCCGTGGCGATCGCGATCGCGCCCTGCGCAAGGCGGCAGGGCCTGGCCTTGACGCGCATGAACTGCACACCCAGGGCCATCGACGCAGCGGCCGTGGCGCCCCAGGCCAGCACATTGGCGTGCCATTGGTGCGGCCAGATTTCGCCCGCCGCCCAGCACGCCATGAAGTGCGCGAACCAGATCGAGAAGGCCGTGACGATCGGCCGCCAGGGCGGCTTCATGCCCCGCCCCAGGGCAGCAGGCGCGGCAACAGCAGGCCGGCGGCGCCTTCCAGCGCGGCGTAGATGAACAACAGGCGCAGCGCCTCCAGTGTCTTGTTGGCCGGGCCGGGCGCCAGGCCGCGCATCCAGCGCAGCACGTAGTAGACGGCCGACAGCACCACAGCCGCCACGACGCTGCCGTGCCAGGCCAGCATGGCGTAGATCGCGGCGCCCTGGCCGCTGGCATCCCCGCGCAGCCCGGCGTCCCACCAGTCGCGCAGGTCCACCCCCAGCGCCGCGGCGAGGCACGCCATGCTCAGCGCCATCGCCACGGCGCTGGCCCCGCTGCCGCGCCGGAGCTTCGCCATCAACGGCCGGGCCGCATAGGCCAGGCCCGCCGCCGCACCCAGCAGCAACAGGCCCGGCAGCAGCGCACCGCGCGGCGCTTCGAGCCGCCACCAATCGGGATGGGCGCCGTACAGGTACAGGTAGGCGAACATCGCCATCAGGAAGATCATGCCCAGCACGATGTCCAGCAGCACCGCGGCCCACCAGCCGTGCGAGGTGGGCCCGGCCACATAGGTCGGCAGCAGGATGCCGCCGCCGGCGTCGACCTGCTGCTGCGCGATGTGGCGGTCGTTGCCCCAGACCCAGCGCATCAGGCAGAACACCGTCAGCACGCCGCAGACGGCGCTCAGCGCCATGGCCTTGACCGTCAGCAGCAGGAAGAAGCCCGCCGTGAACAGCGCCGACAGCAGCGGCCACCAGGACGGCCCGGGCATGATCTGCACGTACTGCGGCTCGGCGCGCGAGGGGCTGGTGATGAGCGTCTCGCGCTCGCCGGTGGCGGTGTTCGGCAGGAAGTAGCGTCCGGCCTCGACGTCGTCGGCCAGCCCGGGGTCGGTCCACAGCGGTTCGAGGTCGTTCACCACCGGGATGGAGCGCACGCCGTAGTTGCCCGCCGACAGCCACTCCAGCGTACCGCCGCCAAACACGTTGCGCGCCTCGCCGCCACTGCCGCTGCGCGCGTAGCAGCGGATCGCATCGATCAGGAACAGCAGCGCACCCGCCGCCATGGTGAAGGCGCCCACGGTCGAGACGATGTTGGGCAGATCCCAGGCCCGGTCAGGCAGGTAGGTGTTGACGCGCCGCGGCATGCCCATCAGCCCGCTCAGGTGCATGGGCAGGAAGCAAACGTGCACGCCGATGAAGGACAGCCAGAACACCCAGCGCCCGAGCCGCTCGGACAGCTGGCGGCCGTTGATCATCGGCGTCCAGTAGTAGAAGCCGGCGAACAGCGGGAACAGCATGCCGCCGATCAGCACGTAGTGGAAATGCGCGACGACGAAGTAGGTGTCGTGCGCCTGGCCGTCGAAGGCCACCATGCCCACCATCACACCGGTCAGGCCGCCCATCACGAAGATCAGGATGCCGCCGACGAGAAACAGCGAGGGCACGTTGCGCTGCACATTGCCCGAGGCGAGCGTGCAGATCCAAGCGAACACCTGGGCGCCGGCCGGAATGGCCACCGCCATCGACGCCGCCGAGAAGTAGCCGGCCGACAAGCCCGGCAGGCCCACCGTGAACATGTGGTGCGCCCACACGCCGAAGCTGATGAAGCCGGTGGCGATCATCGCCAGCACCACCAGCTCGTGGCCGACCAGCTTCTTCTGGGCCACCGTGACGACCATGGTCGACACCATGGCCGAGGCCGGGATGAAGATGATGTAGACGTCGGGGTGGCCGAAGAACCAGAACAGGTGCTGGTACAGCAGCGGGTCGCCGCCGCGCGTGGCGTCGAACAGCGGCCAGTTGAAGGCGCGCTCCAGCTCCAGCAGGAAGGTCACCATGATCATGGCCGGGAAGGCCAGGATGATCATGACGCCGAAGATCAGGATGGCCCAGGCGTAGACCGGCATCTTCGCCAGCGTCATGCCCGGCGCGCGCGTGCGCAGCACGCCGACGATGAGCTCGATGGCGCCGGCGATGGCCGATATCTCGATGAAGCCTATGCCCAGCAGCCAGAAGTCGGCGTTGATGCCCTTGGCGTAGACACCCGAGCTGAGCGGCGGGTACATGAACCAGCCGCTGGACGGCGCCAGGCTGAAGAAGATCGAGCCGAAGAAGACCACGCCACCGATGGCATAGGCCCAGTACGAGTACGCCGACAGCCGCGGGAACGGCAGGTCGCGCGCCGCCAGCATCTGCGGCAGCAGCAGCACGGCGACCGCCTCGACGGCCGGCACGGCGAACAGGAACATCATCACCGAGCCGTGCATGGTGAACAGCTGGTTGTAGGTCTCCTGCGGCACGACGGCAGCCAGCGGCGCGGCCAGCTGCACTCGCATCACCAGCGACAGCACGCCCGCGGCGATGAAGAAGCCGAACGCCGTGGCGATGAACAGGAAGCCGATGAAGTTGTTGTTGACGGCGCTCAAGGCGCGCCAGCCGGTCGGTGTTTCCCAGACCTTCTGCAGCGCCTCGAACTCGCCCGCCGGCCGGCCGCCCTGGGTCGGGAAGCGCGCATAGCGCCTGGCGTCGAAGCCGGTCTCGGACGGCTCGGCCGCGGCGTCGCGGATGGCACCCTCCACACCCGGGGCAGCGGCTCGCGTCACTTGAGCGATTCCATGTAGGCCGCCAGCGCGTTCAGCTCGTCGGCCTTCAGCGAGCGGTAGGCGGGCATGCGGTTGTTCGGCTTGATGGACTGGCTGTCGCCGATCCAGCCGATCAGCGTGGCGCGGGTGTTGGGCAGGATGCCGGCGCCGAGCGAGCGGCGCGACCCGACGAAGGTCAGGTCGGGGCCGGAGAGGCCTTGCGCCTGGGTGCCGGCGACGCGGTGGCAGGCCGCGCAGCCGACCTCGTTGAAGAGCTGCTTGCCGCGCAGCGCCTCGACGCTGAGGGGCGTGTTCGTCACTGGCTTCAAGCGCGAGTCCAGCCAGCGCTGCCAGTCGGCCGGCTCATGCGCCACGACGACGAAGCCCATCAGCGCATGCGCGCCGCCGCAGAACTCCGCGCATTGGCCGCCGTAGACGCCTGCCTTGTCGGCCTGCAGCTTGAGCTGGTTGGTGCGCCCCGGGATCATGTCCATCTTGCCGCCGAGCTTGGGCACCCAGAAGCTGTGGATCACGTCCTCCGACACCATGTCGACGACGACGGGGCGGCCGACCGGGATGTGCAGCTCGTTGGCGTCGGCCAGCATCTCCTTGCCTGCCGCATCGAGGTAGGACACACGCCACCAATAGATGTTGCCGGACACGCGCATGCGCAGCTCGTCGCCCTTGACCGTCGTCATCCCGGCCGCCAGCGTCAGCCCCCAGGCCAGCAGCAGCAGGAGCACGCCGGCCGGGATGATGAGCCCGAACCACTTGACGACCCGCTCGCCGCCGAGCTTGGCGCGCAGCCCGTCGCTGCCGTACAGCGCCACCCACATCGCCGCGCACACGCCGATGAAGATCAGCGTCATCAGCGCGATCAGCCCCCAGGCCAGCGTGGTGACCGTGTTGGAGAACGGGCCGTGCGGGTCCAGCACCGGCGGCGGCCAGCCGCTCAAGGCCTCAGCGAGGCTTGAGCGCGAGGAGGTAGGCGGTGACATCACGGGCTTCCTGGTCTGACATGGGAATGGCCGGCATGGCCGTGCCGGGCACCATGGCGGGTGCATTGCGGACGAACTGCATCAACACGCCGGGCTGGTTCGGCAACTGCCCTGCGATCAGGCCCTGACGCCCGAAGCCGTCCAGCGTCGGGCCCAGCCCGCCGCGCGGCCACTTCACGTCGGGGAAGGTGTGGCAGGCGACGCAGCCCTTGTCGGCCACGAGCTGCCGGCCACGTGCTTTGTCGGCGTCGCCCACCGTCGGCGTGCGATCGGGCGGGCCATCGCATGCGACGAGGAAGGCACAGGCGAGCACGAGGCTTGCCAGGGACCATGATTCACCCGCCATGCGCCACCTGCCTCTTCTCGTCCTCACGCTGCTGGCCCCGGCCTGCACCGACCGCATGAGCCCCAGTGACGACCGCTGGGGCCGCGGCGGCGAGCTCATCGCGATGAGCGGCGGCGAAGGCGGTGCGCGCTATGCCTGCGCGACCTGCCACGGTGCGCGCGGCGAGGGCAACGGCTTCGACGCGCCGCGCCTGGCCGGCCTGCCGCGCGGCTATCTGCAAAAGCAGCTGGAGGACTACGCCGCCGGCCTGCGGGCGCACGAGGTGATGCGCGACGTGGCGCGCTTCCTCGACAGCGCCGAACGCGTGCGCGTGGCCGACTACTACGCCGCGCTGCCGGCGCAGGCCCTGCCGCCGGCCACCGGCGAGGCCGTCGCCGCAGCCACCCCGGCGCTGTATGCCAAGGCCTGCCAGCAGTGCCATGGTGTGGCGGGCGCTGGCACCCAGAGCGGGCCGCCGCTGAACGCCCAGCCGGCGTTCTACCTGACCCAGCAGCTGCAGGACTGGCAGGTGGCCAAGCGGCGCAATGACGGCAACCATGTGATGTTGAAGGTGGCGCAGCAGCTCAGGCCGGAGGAGGTTCATCAACTGGGCCTTTATCTGGCGCAGATCCCAGCACGCCCGGCTGCTGCGGCCCGTTGAGGTCGAACATCGAAGGCAGCACGCGGTCGCGCTTGACGAGGTAGTGCAGCACGGCCGCGCCGGCATGGCCGGGAATGGCCAGCACCGTGATCCAGACGATCCAGAAGTGCGCCTTCGCGGCCCATTGCATCAGGCGCTGCTGCAGGCCTTCGGACAGCTGATGGAACGGCAGGTTGGGGAATGGGATGACGCCCGCGATGGACAGCGGCAGGTCGCTGGGCAGCGTGGACCACATGACCCAGCCGCTGATCGGCAGCGCGAAGAAGCTGAAGTAGAACCACGCCTGCAGCACACGGCTGGCGCGGCCTGCGAGCGAGTCCTCGTCGACGTTCTGCGGGCCGGCGATCTGGCTGCGCCACAGGAAGCGCAGCGTGCCCAGCATCATGATCGTCAGGCCGATCTGCGTGTGGGTCTGGTAGCCGACGTACTTGTCGCCGCCGACCGGTTGCCAGCCCAGGTACCAGCCATAGCCCAGCTGGAAGATCACCAGCGCGGCCATCACCCAGTGGAAGGTGACGCCGATCGGCGAGTACAGGCCGCGCCGGTTGTAGCCCTCGGCCCATTCGATGGCCGTGATGAGGTTCATGCCGATACGGTGCGCACGCCGGCGCGCATCCAGCGCCAGCCGACCCACATCGCCGCGGCCAGGTAGGCGATGCTGCCCGGCGCCCACATCGTGACGCCGGCCAGCTGCTGGTCGTCCAGCGGTGCGACGCCCCACGGCAGCGTCGATGCGATATGCGGCGCATACAGCGGCCGCGCGGCAAAGGTAATCAGCGCGCCCAGCAGCCCCATCTGCACCGTGGTGGCCAGGAGGGCGCCCAGCGCCGCCGCCGGTGCGGCGCGCCGCACCGCGAGCCAGAAGGCGGTCGCACTGGCCAGCAGCGTGAACTGCATCAGCGCATAGACCGGCACCGACGACAACGCCGCCGCATAGGGCGCGGGCGCATGCCAGGTCCAGAACGTCGCGGCGGCGAGGGCGGTGCAGGTCCACAGCGGCGTGGGCAGGCGGCGCAGCCCAGGTTCCAGGCCATGCGCCAGCAACGGTGCCATCACCAGCACCAGTGCGATGTGATGGACCACCCGCACCGTGAAGAACGCCGAGCTCAGCGCGCACAGCGGCGACACGTAGAGCAGCACCGTCAAGGCCCAGGCGGCGCACAGACTGCGATGCCGGCCCGGCGCCGCACGCGCCCGCTCGCGCCACAACACCAGCGCCAGCAGCACGAGGGCCACGCCGAGCACCGGGTCGAGGTTCCAGCGGCCCAGCCACACGTCCGGGCCGGGCGCCTCGCCGCAGTACGGGATCCACCTTGTCGGCTCATCCATGGCCAGCTTCATTTCGCGTGCATCCCGTCATTGGGTTCGCGCTGCGGCGCACCGTCGCCCGTGTTTGCAGCAATTTTTACGGCAGCGCCCGAACATCCGGTCGCCGTGGCCGACGGCTCCTGCATCGGCAAAAGCGGTTCCCGCCCGACGGGTGGCATCGCGATTGCCGTAGCCGGCCAATGCATGCCGTCATCGCGTTCTCCGCACTGCCGCTCTTCATCGGCGCGCTGCTCAGCGACTGGGCCTACACCAGCAGCTTTCAGCTGCAGTGGGCCAACTTCTCCTCGTGGTTGATCGCCGGCGGCCTGCTCGTCGCGGGCCTGGCACTGCTGTGGGGCATCGTGGATGTGCTGCGCGGCGCCGAACGCCGTCGCCGCGGCACGGTCTACCTGCTGTTGCTGCTGGCCACTTGCGTGATCGGCTTCGTCAACGCACTGGTTCACGCCCGCGACGGCTGGGCCGCGATGCCGACCGGCCTGGTGCTGTCGGCCGTGGTGGCGGCGCTGGCGGCGGCCGCCAGCGCGGTCGGCCTGGCCGGCTGGCGCCGGGGTGCGGCATGAAGGCGCGGGGCTTGCGCGTCGCCGCGGTTGCCATGCTTGGCGCCGCACTGACCTGGGCCATCGCCGCAACGGCGCAGGGCAGCGGGCAACACGGCGCCAACCCCGAGCTGCCACCGCCGGAGCGCGGGCTGCTGCCCGACATGCGCATCGCCGAGCCCACGGGCTGGGGCGAGCGGCGCCCCACGGTGCCGCAGGGCTGGAAGATCCAGGCCATCGCCACCGACCTGAAGATCCCGCGCCAGACGCTGGTGCTGCCCAACGGCGACATCCTCGTGGCCGAAGGCAAGGGCGGCGGCGCGCCCGTGCTGACACCCAAGGACTACCTCGCCGGCCTCATCAAGGCCAAGGGCACCACGCCCGTCAAGGGAGGCAACCGCCTGACGCTGCTGCGCGACGCGGACGGCGATGGGAGCTATGAAGGCCGCTGGGTGTTCGCCGAGAACCTCAATGCGCCCTACGGCCTGGCCCTCATCGGCGACAAGCTCTACATCGCCAACCAGGACGCGCTCGTGCGGCTCGACTACGTGGCCGGCCAGACCAAGGCCGCTGCGGCGCCGGTGACGGTGGCGAAATTGCCATCGGCGATCAACCACCACTGGACCAAGTCGCTGACGGCCGATGCCGAGGGCCGCCACCTCTACGTGGGCATCGGCTCCAACAGCAACATCGGCGAGCGCGGCCTGGCGGTCGAGGAGAGCCGCGCCATGGTCTGGCAGGTCGATGTCGCCACCGGCGCCACGCGGCCCTTCGCCACCGGCATCCGCAACCCCACGGCACTCGCCTTCGAGCCCGGCAGCAAGCAGCTCTGGGTCGTGGTCAACGAGCGCGACGAGCTCGGCCCCGACCTGGTGCCGGACTATCTGACGTCGGTGCGCGAAGGCGCCTTCTACGGCTGGCCCTACGCGTACTGGGGCCCCAACGCCGACCGCCGCGTGCAGCCCCAGGACGACCAGAAGGTGCAAGCCACGGTGCGGCCGGACTACGCGCTGCAGTCGCATTCGGCGCCGCTGGGGCTGTCGTTCGCGCAGCCGGGGTTGGCCGCACCGTTCGCCGAGGGCGCCTTCATCGGCCTGCATGGCAGCTGGAACCGCAAGCAGCCGGTCGGCTACAAGGTCATCTTCGTGCCGTTCTCGGGCGGCCGCCCCAACGGCGCGCCGCTGGACTTCGTCACCGGCTTCCAGGCCGACGGCAAGACCATGGGCCGCCCGGTCGGCGTGACGGTGGACCCCAAGGGCGCGGTCATCGTCGCGGACGACCTGTCGAACACCGTCTGGCGCGTGACGCCGGCGCGGTGAGGCTCACTCCTCCCAGCGGAAGCGCCACACCGCCAGCGCCATGAACGCCGCGGTGAAGCCCAGCATCACGAGGCTGGGCAGCACCGCGTCGCCGAAGCCCAGGCCGCGCCAGGTCATCGCGTCCAGCGCGTCGACGGCCCAACGGGTCGGCACGGCGAGCGACGCCGCCTGCAGCCACTCGGGGAACAGGAAGGCCGGCACCCAGGCGCCGCCCAGCATGACCATCAACAGCGTCGCGAGGATGGCCAGGCCGCGCGTGGCCTCGGGCGTGCGGCCCAGCGCCGCGACCAGCAGGCCGAAGCTGGCCGTCAGCAGCGAGAAGCACACGAGCACCAGGCCGAAGCCCGCCACGCTGCCCAGCACGCGCACGCCGAAGCCGGCAATGGCCACGGCGTAGATGACGGCGAAGACGATCAGCGAGATCAGCGCGCTGGCCAGCACGCGGCTGCCCAGCAGCTGCGTGCGCGACAGCGGCGCGGCGCGCAGGCGCTTCCACAAACCCAGGCGGCGCATCAGCAGCAGGCCCACGGCCATGTCGATGCCGCTCATCAGGATGAACTGCACGCCCATGCCGGCGAATGAATGGGCATAGCTGTTGTAGGCCACGGGCGCCGCGTTGGCTGTGGACTGCACGGCCTCGAGCTCGCGTGTCGTGTAAGGCAGCGACAACCCTGCGCCCTGGGGCGCGGATGCAGCGGCTTCGTGTCCCTGCACCTTGCCGATGGCGTCGAACATCCTGGCGAGGTCGTCGCGCTCGCCCTCGGGCATGCTGGCGGCGCGCACCTGCCGCTGCAGGTCGGTGAGGCCCGCGGGGCTGAGCGCGGCGCGGCTGACCTCCTGCATCAGCGTCTGCGCCAGCAGGCCGCGCACGACGGCCAGCGCGCTGGCCTGCGAGGGGTCGTAGTGCAGCACGATCTCCGGCTTGTCGCCGGTGCCGAACATCGCGCCGCCGGCTTGCTGGCCCAGCCCCCTGGGCAGCACCGCGACCGCGCGCAGCTTGCCGGCGCGCACCTGCGCCAGCGCATCGGCCTCGCCGGTGACGGTGGTCTTCAGCGAGGTGTCGGCCTGCAGCGCCGCGACGACCCGCTGCGACAGCGGGCTGCCGTCCAGGTCGACCACGCCGACGGCGATGCCGGCCATCCTGCTGCCGGTGCCGAACAGGCTGCCGAAGAAGGCGGCGATGAGGATGGGCGCGACGATGCTCATCAGCACCGCGCGGCGGTTGGAGAAGTGCAGCTTGAGTTCTGCACGGACGAGGGCGAGCAAGGCTTGCATGTCGTTGACCTCAATCGCGCAGGGCGCGGCCGGTGAGTTGGAGGAAGACGTCTTCGAGCGTGGCGCGAGCCGTGGCGAGGCCCCGCACCTTCACGCCGCGCTGCGCCAGTGCGGCCAGCACGCCGCCGGTGTCACGCGCGAGATCGGCCACGCCGATCTCCAGCCGCTGGCCGACGCGCTTCATGCCCGTCAAGCCTTGCAGCGCCACGTCGTCCGGTTCGCCGTCGAGTTCGAGCTGCAGCAGCTGCGCCGCGGGCAGCAGCGCGAACAGTTCCGCTTGCGTGCCGCTGGCGACGACACGGCCGTGGTCGACGATGACGATGCGGTCGGCCAGGCGCTCGGCCTCTTCCATGTAGTGCGTCGTGTAGATCAGCGCCTTGCCCGCGGCCTTGAGCGTCTCGAGGTTGTCGAAGATGGCGTTGCGGCTTTGCGGGTCGACGCCGGCGGTCGGCTCGTCGAGCAGGATGACCTCGGGGTCATGCACCAGCGCGCAGGCGATGTTCAGGCGCCGCTTCATGCCGCCGGAGAAGGTGGCCGGCTTGTCCGCGGCGCGATCCGACAGTCCGACCATGGCCAGCACCTCGTCGGCGCGGCGCTTCAGCACCTCGGGCGCCATGCCGTACAGCGCACCGAACAGCTCGATGTTCATGCGCGCCGGCAGCTCCTCGTACAAGGCGATGTCCTGCGGCACCAGGCCGATGCGGCGCTTGTAGCCGGCTTCGTCATTGCCCAAGCTCAGGCCGCCGGCCAGCGTCACCGTACCCGCATCAGGCACCGTCAGGCCGCAGATCATGCCGACCGTCGTCGACTTGCCGGCGCCATTGGGGCCGAGCAGGCCCAGCACCTCGCCGGCCTTCAACGAGAGGCCCACCTCGTGCACGGCCACCCGATCGCCATAGGCCTTGCGCAGGCCCTGCGCCACCAACACGTCTTGCTTCATTGCCGCCTCCCGGATTTCGAATGGGCGCCATGCTAGGCAATGCCCCGGGAGGGCCGGGCCTGCGTTGCGACGAACGGCAAGGGTCGGGCGTGAATGAACGGCAGGGCGCGCCAAACGCTGCGGCGCACGGCCGCAGTCGCTCAGGTCGGCGACAACCCCGGTCCGTAGCGGTCCAGCTTCAGCTGGCGCAGCAGCGCGACGAAGCGCGGCTGCCCGCGCAGCGGCGCCCAGCGCGGGTCGTCCTTCAGGAACACCAGCTGCGTGTCATGCGCCGCATGGGCGCGCTCCAGTGCGTCGAGTGCCAGCGCCGTTTCGCCCAAAGCGGCATGCAGCACGGCCAGCGAGATGGGCGGCACATAGCCTCGGCTCGCGCGCTGCAGCAGCCGGTCCAGGATGTCGCGTGCCTCGGCCATGTGGCCCAGCCGCGCCAGGTGCATACCCAGCAGCGCTTGCGGCCGGCTGTTGCCGCCGGCCCCGGCCGCCATCTGGCGCAACTCGGTCAGCGCCAGGTCGTTGCGGCCGTCGGCCAGGTGCAGCAGCGCCTGGGTGCGGTGCGCCAGGTAGAAGTCGGGCGCGATGTCCAGCGCGCGCTGCAGCCGCAGGCGGGCCGCGTCGCGCTCGCCGCGCGCGAGCAGGTAGCCGGCCTCCAGCGCGTTGAGGAAGGCTGACATCGGGTCCAGCTCCCGCGCCAGCCGCAGGTGTCGCATGCCTTCGTCGGGCCGGTCCTGCGTCAGCAGCAACTGCGCCAAGCCGAAGTGGGCCATCGCCACATTGGGGTTGACGGCCAGCGCGCGCCGAAAGCCCTGCTCGGCACCCGGCCAGTCGAAGTCGAAGTAGTAGCGGCTGAAGCCCTGCTCGGCCAGCGCCTCGGCCAGGTCGGGCGCCAGCGCCAGCGCGCGCGCCACGGCCTGCCGCGCGGGCTCGAACACGTCGGCCGGCGCGGCGTCGGCGGCCAGCAGCGTCTCGCGCAGCGCCTCGGCCAGGCCGACATGGGCCATCGCATAGCCGGGGTCGACGGCCAGCGCCTCGCGGAACAGCGTGATGCTCTTGCGCAGGCTGTCGCCGCGGCGCGGCTGCGCGTGCCGCGTGGCGGCCAGGTAGAGCTCGTAGGCCTGGGTGCTGCGCGTGCCGCCGAGCGGCTTGTCGGGCAGCCCCTGCGCCACGCCGGCCGCCCGCAGGCGCGGCGCCAGCGCCTGCAGCACGCGGGCGGAGATCTGGTCCTGCATGTCGAACACGCCGGTGAACTGCGCATCGAAGCTGTCGCTCCAGCTGGCGCTGCCGTCGCTGGCGCGCAGCAGCCGGGCGTTGACGCGCAGCTGGTCGCCGCGCCGCTGCAGCGAGCCGTCGACGATCCAGTCCACGTCCAGGTCGCGCGCGGCGCGCACCGGGTCCTGCTCGTTGCCGGCGTAGCGCCGCACGGAGGCGACCGAGCGCACCACCAGCCCGGGCACCAGCGACAGCCGCGTGATGAGGCTGTCGGCCATGCCCAGCTCCAGCAGCTCGTCGCGGCTGTCGGCGGCCAGCGGCTTGAAGGGCAGCACGGCCAGCGTGGCACGCGCGGGCGGGCCGCTGCCGGCGCGCCAGAACGCGGCTGCGGCCAGCGCGGCCGCGGCAGCCACCGCGGCACCGGCCAGTGCCAGGCGCCGGCTGGGCCGGTCGACGGGCTCCGCCACCGCCGGCATGGCGGCGGGCGGTGGCTCGGCATCGTCGAGCGCGGTCACCGGCGCGATGAAGCGGTAGCCGCGCCGCGCCACCGTCTGGATGTAGCGCCGCCCAGCCGGCTCGTCGCCCAGCGCGCGGCGCAGGGCCGAGATGGTCTGGCTGAGGTTGTTCTCCTCCACCACCAGCCCGGGCCAGAGCGCCTGCATCAGCCGGTCCTTGTCCAGCAGCGTGTCGGGGTGGTCGACGAACAGCTGCAGCGCGCCGAAGAGCCGCGGCGTCAGGCCCAGCTCGCTGCCGTCGCGCAGCAGCACGCGTTGCTGCGAGCGCTGCAACACGAAGTCGCCGAAGGCGAGGCGTTCAGGCGCGGGCATGGCGCGGTTTCACAGAGGTTTCAGGGATTTTTCAGGCACCGTTCAAGACGGCGCGCCGGGGTGCGGGCCATTGTGCGTGCCGGGTCGCGCCCTGCGACCGAGCCTGCAAGGACACCCCCCATGAACCTCACCCATCCCGCGTGGCTCAACACGCTGCTGGCCGTGGCCCTGGCCATGTCCGCCTGCGGTGGCGGCGGCGAACCTCACACCGCCGCGCTGGACGAAGACGGCTGCGCGCTGACCGACACGGCGGCGCTGGCCGCCTCCCAGCCCAGCGCGCTGTGCCGCGGCAAGGCCGGCTTCAACGACCGCCAGCTGCTGGGCCTGGGCGGCAACGGCCGCGCCTGCGCCGACTGCCATTCGCCCGCCGACCGCTTCCAGCTCAGCCCGGCGAAGGCGCAGCAGCGCCTGGCGACGATGATGGCCACGGGCGTCGACGACCCGCTCTTCCGCCCCATCGATGCGAACGACTTCCGCGTCCTCGGCGCGGCCGCGCGCGACTTCACCAACCTGACCGTCAACGGCCTGATGCGCGTGACGATGCCGCTGCCGGCCAACGTGAAGCTGCTGGACTGCGGCGCCGCCGTGCCCTGCCCCGCCGCGGCCCAGCCCACCGCCGAGACGCAGGCCGACGTCTGGCGCGCGGTGCCGTCCATCCTGGACGCCCGCCTGACCGGCCCCGACGGCCAGGCGCCGGCCTGGCCGCGCGGGCCCAACCCCAGCGGCGGCTACCAGCTCGACGGCCGCATCGACACGCTGCAGGCCCAGGCGCTGAGCGCGCTGCGCAGCCACGCCGGCACGACGGTGGACGCGCAGCCGGCCTTCCTGGACGACCTGGCCGCGTTCCAGAACGCGATGTTCTCCAGCCCGGGCGTGAAGCGGCTGGCCGCCGCCATGGCGGCCAGCGCGCCGTTGCCGGACCCGGACCCGCCGCTGAACGCGCTGGAACTGCTCGGCAAGCAGGTCTTCAACCGCGCCTGCGCGCAGTGCCACGGCAACCTGGGCGCGCACCCCAGCGGCAGCGCGCCCATCCGCCAGGGCATCGCCGGCACGCCGACGCTGCTGGTGCGCTATCACGACATCCTCACCGCCTGCCCGCGCCCGGTGGACACGGTGAACCCGCCGCGCTTCCAGTTCGCACCCTGCAGCGCCAGCCAGATGGCCAACGTGCGCACCTACCAGATCACCAACAGCGGCACGCCGCCCTCCGGCACGGCCTGCGGCGGCGGCGCGCCGCAACCGCCCTGCGTGACGCGCGTCACCACGTCGGACCCGGGCCGGCTGCTGATCACCGGCTACCCGGCGGCCGGCGGGCCGGGCGACATCCAGAAGCTGGACATTCCCAGCCTGCGCGGCATCGCGCAGACGGCGCCCTACTTCTCCAACAACACCGCCGCCACGCTGGAGGAGATGCTGGAGCACTACAAGCAGTTCTTCAAACGCGTGCAGGTGCAAAACCCCGCCGCGCCGCTGCTGACCACCCAGCCCGGCGTGACGCCGCCGGTCGTCGACCGACCCTTCACCGACGACGAGACCCCGGCGCTGCTGGCCTACCTGCGCAAGCTGTGAAAGCCTGTTCCGGCGGTTGATACTGCCGGGCATGAAGGCACGCATCGGCATCATCGGCACAGGCTGGGTCGGCACCAGCGTCGCGTTTTCCACGCTGCTCGCCGGGCACGCGCGCGAACTCTGGCTGTACGACCAGCGCACCGCCGTCGCCGAGGGCGAGGCGCTGGACATGGCCGACGGCGCGGCCTTCTACCCGCGCTGCGCGGTCAGCGCGGTGCCGCTGGCGCAGATGCGCGAGGCCGACATCGTCGTGCTGGCCGCCGGCCGCAACGGCCGGCCGGACGAGAGCCGGCTGGAGCTGCTGCGCGACAACGCCCGCATCGCCGCCGGCATGGGCCGGGCGCTGGCGGGCTTTGGCGGCATCGTCATCGTCGTGACCAACCCGGTCGACGTGCTGACGCGCGTGGTCGCCGCGGCCAGCGGGCTGCCGGCCGAGCGGGTCATCGGCACCGGCACGCTGCTGGACACCGCCCGGCTGCGCGAGCGGCTGGCGCTGCACCTGCGCGTGTCGCCGACGTCGGTGCATGCGCAGGTCGTGGGCGAGCATGGCGACTCGTCGGTGGTGCTGTGGTCCGGCGCGCAGGTGGGCGGCGTCGCGCTGCGCGACTGGCCCGGCTGGCCGGCGGACGAGGAGCCCACCGTCGCGGGCCATGTGCGCCGCGCGGCCTACGACGTCATCCAGCGCAAGGGCGCCACCAACCATGCCATCGGGCTGGTGGCCGCCGAGCTGATCGGCGCCATCGTCAACGACGAGCGCCGGATCCTGCCGGTCAGCCGCGTGCAGGACGGCGCCTGCGGCATCCGCGGGCTGGCGCTGTCGCTGCCGGCGCTGGTGGGCGCGGGCGGCGCGGTACAGGTGCTGGAGCCGGCCATGGACGCGGCCGAGCGGGCGGCGCTGGCCGCCTCCGCCGCGGTGCTCGAGCGGGCGTTCACCACGCTCGCCGGCTGAGGAGGCACCGATGCCGGCCGTTTTCCCGGATCGCCGTCGCCTGCTGCTGAGCGGCCTGGCCCTGCACGTGCTGAGCGCCTGCGGCGGCGGTGGCAGCGCGGGCGCCGCGCCCAGCCCCGCCCCCGCGCCGGCGCCCGCCGAGATCCCCGCCCTCAAGGCCCATTTCGCGGCCCACTTCAAGATCGGCATGGCCGCCGACCCGGGCGGCTACAAGAACGCGGTCGCCAACCCGGTGATCCTGAAGCACGCGAACTCCATCACCGCCGAGAACTGCTTCAAGCCGGCCAGCCTGGCCGTCTCGCCCGGCGTCTACAACTGGGCCACCGCCGACGAGCTGGCCGCATTCGCCGCCGCCAACGGCATGGTCGTGCGCGGCCACACGCTGTGCTGGCACCAGCAGACGCCGGACTGGTTCTTCACGGGCACGGCGGCCGAGGTGCGTGCCCGGCTCGAAACCTATGTGCACGACGTGGTGACGCACTTCAAGGGCAAGGTCGCCTGCTGGGACGTGGTCAACGAGTGCACCAGCGACGACGCCAGCTCGGCGTACCGCAACTCCCGCTGGCTGCAGATCCTCGGGCCGGACTACATCGAGCACGCGCTGCGCGCCGCCCGGTCCGCCGACCCGGACGCGAAGCTCTTCATCAACGACTACGGCACCGAGGACCCGGCCAAGCTCGCGCGGCTGATGACCATCGTGGCCGGCCTGCAGGCCAAGGGCGTGCCGCTGGACGGCGTGGGCCACCAGCTGCACGTCAGCACCACCTCGCCCACGCCCGCCAACGTCGACAACGCGCTGCGCAGCGTGGCCGGCAAGGGCCTCGTCAACCACGTGACCGAGCTGGACGTGTCGCTCTACAACGACCCGGGCTCCTGCTTCGCCAGCCGCACCGGCTGCGCCGCCGACATCACCGGCGACGCCACGCTGCTGGCCGCCGCGCTCAAGGCGCAAGCGCTGCAGTACCGCGCGCTGTTCAACGTCTTCAAGCAGCACGCCAGCCTGCAAAGCGTCACGACCTGGGGGATCGCCGACAACAGCACCTGGCTGTCGGGCTTCCCCATCGCGCGCGGCAACCGGCCGCTGCTGTTCGACGCCACCGGCGCGCCGAAGCCGGCCGCGCGAGCGATCACGTACGACAGCTATCTGCCCTGAGGGGTCCAGCGCCTTTCGCCACGAGCCGCGCGTGCCTGAACGCGGTTCGGCTCAGGTTCCTTGGGTGCTGCCCGGCGCCAGCTTGAACACCTCGACCGTCTGCACCAGCCGCAGCGCCTGCTGCCGCAGGCTCTCCGCCGCCGCCGCGCTTTCCTCGACCAGTGCCGCATTCTGCTGCGTGACCTGGTCCATCTGCCCGACGGCCTCGCCCACCTGGCACACGCCGGCGCTTTGCTCGGTACTGGCCGCGTTGATCTCGCCCATGATGTCGGTCACGCGCTTGATCGAGCTGACCACCTCGGTCATCGTGATGCCGGCCTGATCGACCAGCGCGGCACCCTGCTCGACGCGCTGCACGCTGGCGCCGATCAGGCTCTTGATCTCCTTGGCCGCGTCCGCCGATCGACCGGCGAGGCTGCGCACCTCGCTGGCGACGACCGCGAAGCCGCGGCCCTGCTCGCCGGCGCGCGCCGCTTCCACCGCCGCGTTCAAGGCCAGGATGTTGGTCTGGAATGCGATGCCGTCAATGACGCCGATGATGTCGGCGATCTTCTTCGAGCTGTCGTTGATCGCCTTCATCGTGTTGACCACCTGGCCGACCACCTCGCCGCCCTTGACGGCGACGATGCTGGCGCCCTGCGCAAGCGCATTGGCCTGGCTGGCGTTGTCGGCGTTCTGCTTGACGGTCGCGCTGAGCTGCTCCATCGACGCCGCGGTCTCCTCGAGCGCCGAGGCCTGCTCCTCGGTGCGCTGGCTCAGGTCGTTGTTGCCCTGGGCGATCTGGGCCGAGGCGGTGGCCACCGCCTCGGCGTTCTCGCGCACGCCGGCCACCACGCCGGACAGGCTGCCCTGCATCTCCTTGAGCTGCGCCATCAGGCTGCTCCTGTCGCCCTGCCTGAGGTCGATGCGCACGCTCAGGTCGCCCGCGGCAACGCTGCGCGCCAGGTCCGCCGCGACACGCGGCTCGCCACCGATCTGGCGGGTGATGGAACGGATGATCCAGGCCGCCATCGCCACGGCCAGGGCCAGCGCGAGCGCACACGACACCCACACGGCGCTGTTGATGGCCGCCAACGCGCTCGCGGCTTCGGTGCCGGACTCCTTCAGCAGCTCGCCCTGGAAGCCGAGCAGTTCGTCCACCGTGGCGAAATACGCCAGCTGGGCCGGGCGGGCGACGCCGAGCAGGTGGCTCTTGGCCTCGTCGACCTTGCCCGCGGCCACCAGCTTGATGAGCTCAATCTGCGCCGGCACGTAGACGCCACGGGCCTCGAGGATCTTCGCCAGCAAGGCCTTGCCTTTCTCGCTCTGGATCTCGGCCTGCAGCTTCTCCAAGCCCTGGCCGATGGTCCTGCGGGCGGACTCGATCTGCGCCTCCTGCTTCTTCAGGTCCGCCGGCGCACTCATGATGAGCATGTTGCGCATGGACAGGCCGATCTGGTTGAGGTTGCCCTTGATCTCGTTGAGCAATGCCACTCGCGGCACACGCTCCTCGGTCACCTTGCGGAATGCCTCGTCCACCGTGGGGATCCGCACGAGCGTCATGCCGCCCATGAAGACGATCAGCAGCACCAGCGTGCCGAACCCCAGACCGAGCCGGGTGGAGAGTTTCATGTCATCGAACATCATGATGAGGGCTCCTTTGAGCGGACAAATACGGCTCACTGCGCGCGAGGACAGCCCCGCCGCTTCGGCAGTGAATTGGGGTGGGTGGCTGCGACCCTGGGGGCGCAAGGCCGCTTCAGGGTTCCTTGTCGGCGCCGGTGCGGCCGGCCCGGGGCGCTTCGCCCAGGATCCGCGCGACGGCCTGCCGCAGTTCCTCGTTTTCGAAGGGCTTGGCCAGCGCGCCATGCGCACCCAGCTCGAGCGCCTGCCGCAGGCGCGGCTCGCTCTCGCCCGAAACGACGAGCACCTTCAACGGGAACGGCGGCGGCTGCTCGCGCAGGAAGCGCAGCACACCGAAGCCGTCGATCCCGGGCATGTGGATGTCCAGCGTCATCAGGTGCGGCTTGAAGACGTGCAGCATCGAACCCGCCAGGAAGCCGTCACTCGCGGTGGCGACCTCGAAGCCGTCGCGCCGCAGCGTGCGCCTGATCGCGCTGGCCATCGCCGCCTCGTCGTCGACCACCAGGATGCGTTTGGGCTGCCCAGGCATGTCCTCGGGTTCCGGGATGCCGTGCAGGCTCATGAAGCGGCGCAGTTCGGTGGCGAGCACACGGTAGTCGCCCCGCCCAGGCAGGCGATAGCCCTGCAGCTCGTTGCGCTCTATCCAACGGATCACCGTGCGGAAGCTCACGCCGCAGATGCGGGCGGCTTCGCTGCTGGTCAGGGTTTCGTTCACGGCGTCTGCTCCTGCTTGGGACCGATGTCAGGTTAGATCCGTGTGTCACGTTAGTCAACAACCTGGCCTGCGCCTGAAATCACGAAAGGCGAGGCCGTCGGCCGCGAAGCTTGCGCGAAGTCTTCAGCGCACAGGCTGGGGTTGCCGCGTGTCGGCCGTCTCGCGCAGATCGGCCCGGGCCCGACCGCTGCCAGCCTCAACGCCACCGCCGGCCCGCTCGGCATGTCGACCGCCGCCGTGACGCTGCCGCGCGGCTTCGCCATCAGCGCGGCTACTCGCCCTTCCTCTGCGGCGCGCCGCCGGCGCAACGCGCCACCGCGGCGCCCGGGAGCCGGTAACGCCCCGCCGCCGGCGCCCGCGGAGGCCCGCTCAGCCGGCGGCTAAGGCCCGCCCGATCAGGATCTTCTGCACCTCGCTCGTGCCTTCGTAGATCTGGCAGACGCGCACGTCGCGGTAGATGCGCTCGACGGGGAAGTCAGCGAGGTAGCCATAACCGCCGTGGATCTGGATGGCGTCCGAGCACACACGCTCGGCCATCTCGCTGGCGAACAGCTTGGCCATGGCCGCCTCTTTCAAACACGGACGGCCGGCGTCCTTCAGGCTGGCGGCATGCCAGATCAGCTGGCGTGCAGCTTCGATCCTTGTCGCCATGTCGGCCAGTTTGAACTGCACCGCCTGGTGGTTGAAGATCGGCTGGCCGAAGGTGACGCGGTCCTTGCTGTAGCGCAGCGCCGCCTCGAACGCGGCGCGCGCCATGCCGACCGACTGCGAGGCGATGCCGATGCGCCCGCCCTCCAGGCCCGACAGCGCGATCTTCAGGCCCTGGCCTTCTTCGCCGAGGCGGTTGGCAGCGGGCACGCGGCAGTTCCCGAAGAGGATCTGCGCCGTGTCGCTGCTGTGCTGGCCCATCTTCTCTTCGATGCGCGCGACGGTGTAGCCGGGCGTGTCGGTCGGCACCAGGAAGGCGCTGATGCCCTTCTTGCCGGCGCTCTTGTCGGTCACGGCCATGACGATGGCCACGTCGCCATGCTTGCCGCTGGTGATGAACTGCTTGACGCCGTTGAGCACGTAGTCGTCGCCGTCACGAACGGCGGTGGTGCGCAGCCCGCCGGCCTCGGAGCCGACGTGCGGCTCGGTCAGGCAGAAGGCGCCGAGCATGTCGCCGCGCGCCAGCGGCTTCAGGAAGCGCTCCTTCTGGTCATCGTCGGCGAACGCCATCAGGATGGAGCACACCGGGCAGTTGTTGACGCTGACCACCGTGCTGGTGCCGCCGTCGCCCGCGGCGATCTCTTCCAGGATGACGGCCAGCGCCAGGTAGTCCAGGCCCGCGCCGTCCCATTCGGTGGGCACGGCGACGCCGTAGCAGCCGAGCGCGGCGAGGCCCTTCAGTTGTTCAGCGGGGAAGTGGTGAGCCTTGTCCCACGCCGCGGCATGGGGGGCGATCTCGGCCTGCACGAAGGCGCGGATGGCGTCCTGCACGGCGAGGTGGTCTTCGGTAAGGAGCATGGTGAGCTCGACCTCTGGTTTTGCGGTGCGCCATTGTCCCCGGCCGCCGTCAGGCCGTCCGCATCGGGGAAGCGCTCCGCGCGGCGTGCGCCTTGTTCACCAACGCTCCCGCACGGCGCACCCGCTGCCGGGTGCGATCGTTCAGTCGTCGCCCTTGACCAGCAGCGTCCCGCGCCCGATGACGCAGGGATGCGCATGCCGCACGGTGGCGCGGCCGTCGAGTTGGGCGAGCCAGCCGCCCAGCGTGGCGTTCCACTCGACGCTGGCGACGCGCCAGTGCAGCACCAGGTCCTGCTCGGCGAACACCGGGGCCTTGAAGGCGAAGTTGAAGTTCAGGCAGAGCAGTTCGCGTTCACGGCCGTCATCGCTGCGCGAGAAGTGGCTGGCCACCAGGCCGATCATCTGCGCCGTGGTCTGCTGGCCGCTGGCGATGATCTCGCCGTGGCGGGCGCGCTGGGCGGCTTGTACGTCGTAGTGCAGGGGGTTGGTGTCGCCGGTCAGCCGGGCGAAGGTCGCGATGTCTTCGCGAGTGAACCGGATGAGGCGCTCGCAGGTTTCGCCAACGCGGATCAGCGTGGTCGATCGGGCTTCAACGACAGGGGTGTTCATGAATCGGTCCTGTGGACTACGGACGGGGCGGATGGATGGCGCGCAGGAGACAAGCAAGGCGAATGCCCGGGACGGGACGTTAGCGCAGTCCGACCAGCCTCCGTGTCACCCGTTCAGGCGCCGTACGTCGTAAATGAAGAAGCCAGCTGTATCCGACGGCGCATTCGGCAGGGCGAAATGCCGATGTCAACGGCCGAGTTCCAGCCCGTCGTTCTCCGCCTTGGGTGGCCGCCCGAGCACCCACATGAAGTAGAGGGCCTTGGCCGCCTTGGCGCGGCTGACCACCGCTTGCGGCTCCAGCCGGTCGCCGTTGAGCATGCGGCCGCGGGCGATGCCGGCTTCTGCGCGGATCAGCCCCAACGCATAGGCCTCCCGCACCGCCGCGGCGCGCGCAGGATTGACGGCGGCGCTGTCCTGCAGGCGCTCCCACGGCAGGAGGGGGTCGTAACGGGCGCTCGCCGCGCCATCCAGGTTGGGGTCGCTCGTGGCTGAGCCGCCAGCCGGTCGCAGCGCGTTGTAGTCGGTCATGTAGGCGGGCCTGGCGTGGAAGCGGGCGCGGTAGGCCCGCAGCAGCAACTGGGCCATCTGCTCGCGGACCAGGGCGCCGCCCGGCGGCGCGCCGGCCCAGGCGAGGTCTCGCAGGCCCAGCAGCCGCGCCAGCGCGGCGGCGAATTCGCTGGCGTCCATGGCCGCCTCGGGCTGGAAGCGGCCTTGCGCGTCGACCCCCAGCGCGCCCAGCTGCAGCAGCTTCTCGATCTGGTTGCGGTAGTAGGCGCCCTCGCCCGCCACGATGTCGGGCGCAATCTCGGGGTAGACCGCCGCCCAGTCGCCACTGGCAATTGCCGCGCGCACCTCCGGCTTCAGCGCCGCCGCCAGATCGGCAGCGGTCGGTTCGCGCTGCGCGGCCAGCCGCACCAGCTCGGTGACCACCAGGCGCGCGTACTGCTTGGCCAGCGCCTCCTTGAAGTGCGTGCCGTCGATCTTGTCGGCCGGGTGGCCGTTGGCATAGCTGCCGGTGTTGGTCTTGCCGGGCGTCTCGCCGGCCTCGATGGACATGACCATGGCCGTGACCGCGGCCGGGCCGGCCTGGTTGTAGTACTCGACGCTGCGGGCGTTCAGGTCCACCACCGGCACGCCCAGCTCGGCGCCCAGGCGCCGCAGCAGTGCGGGGAAGCGCCGGGTCTGGAAGGAGTCCACGTAGGCCTCGCCCGCCTTCAGCGCGCCGGGCACGCGGGACATCGGCGTCACCAGCACGGCCGCCATGCCGCGCGAGCGGATGGCCGGCAGGTAGACCTCGCGGATCAGTGCGGCATACATCGCCTCGGTGGCGCCGCGGCCCCAGCGGCGCGCCTCATCGGTGCTCTCGTCGTTGTGGCCGAACTGGATCATGACGACATCGCCCTCGCGGCCCGCCAGCAGCAGGTCGTCCAGCCGGCCTTCGGCATAGGCGCTGCGGTAGGAGCGCCCGCCCATCGAGTAGTTCAGCAGCCGCAAACGCGCGGGGTCGAACAGGCGGGCGACGACCTGGCCCCAGCCGCTCATCGGCGCCTCGTCGAAGGTGTAGCTCTTGACCGTCGAGTCGCCCAGCGTGAACAGCGTCGGCAGGCGGCCCGGTGCGCGCGGCTCGGGCGGCAGCGGCGTCAGCTCGATCGCCTCCAGCCCCGCCTCGACACCGGGCCGGCGCGGCTCCACCTCGATGTCGATGAAGCCGCGTCCGCTGACGTGGCGGTAGTGCCACTCCCGCCCCTGCACGGTCATGCGGTTGCGGTTGGGCAGCAGGCCGGCGGCGTCCCAGGTGGCGGTGGCCATCAGCCGGCTGGCCTGCAGGCCGCTGACCGACACCGTTGCGTCGGCCGGGCCCACCGTCGTGCGCACGCGCACCGCATAGGCGCCCGGCGGCACCTGGATGCGGAAGGCCAGGCCGAAATGATTGGCGTGCTCGGCGCCGGCCGAGGTGTCCGCGGCGACGGCCGGCGCCACAGCGCCCGCGGCGTCGCTGCGCAGGCCGTCCAGCAGCACCGGGCGCGGCGGCCAGGCGGCGGTGGCGGCGACGAAACCGTGGCCGCGCGCGGCGTCGAAGCGCGGCGCCGGCTCGCCAGCGGGCCAGCGCACCGGCACGGCGCCCGGCCTGTCCTCGGCCGTGAAGTTGAACTGCTGGGCGGGCGCCGCCAGCGCCAGTTGCACACCCAGGAACAGCAGCGCCGCGAGGGCGGCGCGACGCCCCCGGCTCACCACGGAAGCAATTGCCCGTCGTAGTTGAAGAAGCGGCCCGTGTCCGACGGCTTCACGCTGGCCAGCACGGTGCGCATGCCGGCGACGCTGGTCGCCGCGTCGATGTCGGCGCCGGCGCCGCCCATGTCGGTGCGCACCCAGCCGGGGTGGAAGCTGATGACGGTGGCCTTGCCGGCGAGCGCCAGCGCGGCGTCCGTCATGACGGAGTTGACCGCCGCCTTGGAGGCGCGATAAAGCCAGCTCGTCGCGTTGCTGCGCCCGGTGATGGCGCCCATCTGCGACGACATGATGGCCACGCGCGCACCGGGCGCCAGCGCGTCGGCGACCTGCGGCAGCAGCCGCATGGGACCCAGCACGTTGGTGTGCATGACGGCATCGAAATCCGCCGCGCTGGGCGTCTGCAGCCCGCTCGTGCGCGGGCCGAAGACGCCGGCATTGATGACGACCACGTCGAAGCGGTCGCCGTCGACCTGCCAGGCCAGGCCCGACACGCTGGCCGCGTCGGCCACATCCAGCTTCAGCACGCGGGCCCCATGCTCGCGCAGCCGCTCCAGTGCCGCGTCGTCGCGCGCCGTGGCCGTGATGCGTGCGCCGGCCGCGCGGTACTGGCGGACGAATTCGAAGCCGATGCCGCGTGAGGCGCCGATGATGAGGACGTTCATGGTTTGGTCAAGGCCAGCTTGGCGGCCAGCGCGGTGAACAGGCCCGCACCGCCGAGGTTGAGGCCGCGGCCGACCCAGGGCCGCGGCCGGCTGCGGCGCAGCGGCGCGACGATGGCGATCAACGCCAGCAGGAACAGCAGGCCCTGGACGATGAACCAGGCGCCGAGGAACAGGAAGGCCAGCGTCTTGTCCGGCGCATCGGTTGCGATGAACTGCGGCAGCAGCGCCAGGAAGAACAGCGCGACCTTGGGGTTCAGCGCATTCGTGAAGAAGCCCTGGCGCGCGGTGCGCCACAGCGAGCTCGGCGCGGCCACCTCGGGCGTCGCACCAGGCGGCCTGACGCCCGCGCGCGCCATGCCCCAGGCCACGTAGAGCAGGTAGGCCGCGCCCACGTACTTGACGACCGCGAACGCCTCGGCCGACGTCGCCAGCAGCGCCGCCAGGCCGAAGGCCGCGGCCAGCGTGTGCAGCACGCAGCCGCCGGCGACGCCGACGGCCGCCGCCACGCCCTGCCGCCAGCCGCCGCGCAGCGTGCTGGCCACCGTGTAGGCCATGTCGACACCGGGCGTCGCGTTGAGGACGAAGACGGTGGCGGCGAACAACGCCAGGTCGTGGGTTCCCAACATCAGAGCATCTCGACCGCCAGCGCCGTGGCTTCACCGCCGCCGATGCACAGCGCCGCCATGCCGCGCTTCAGGCCGCGTGCCTTCAACGCGCCCAGCAGCGTGACGACGATGCGCGCGCCGCTGGCGCCGATGGGGTGGCCCAGGGCAACCGCGCCGCCGTTCACGTTGACGATGTCGTGCGGCAGCTTGAACTCGGCCATCGCGGCCATCGTGACGGCGGCAAAGGCTTCGTTGACTTCCCACAGGTCGACCTCGCCCGCCTGCCAGCCGGCCTTGGCCAGCGCCTTCTGGATGGCGCCGACCGGCGCGGTCGTGAACCAGTCCGGCGCCTGCGCGTGCACGGCGTGGCTGACGATGCGGGCGACCGGCGTCAGGCCGCGCGCCTTGGCGGTGCTCTCGCGCATCAGCACCAGGGCCGCGGCGCCGTCGGAGATGCTGGACGACGTGGCGGCGGTGATCGCGCCGTCCTTCTTGAAGGCGGGCTTGAGCGTCGGGATCTTGTCGAGCTTGGCCTTGAAGGGCTGCTCGTCGAACTTGACGACCGTGTCGCCCTTGGGGGAGCTGATCGTCACGGGCGCCATCTCCCAGTCGAAGGCGCCGCTCTCGTTGGCGGCCTTGGCGCGCTGCGTGGACGTGATGGCGTACTGGTCCATGGCCTCGCGGCTGAAGGCGTACTTGGCCACGCATTGCTCGGCGAACACGCCCATGGCCTTGCCGCGCTCGTAGGCGTCCTCCAGGCCGTCGATGGCCATGTGGTCGTACATCTGCGCCACGCCGTACTTCACGCCCTTGCGCGCGAACATCAGGTGGGGCGCGTTGGTCATGCTCTCCATGCCGCCGGCCACGACGACCTCGGCCGAGCCGGCCGCCAGCATGTCGTGGCCGAACATCATGGCGCGCATGCCCGAGCCGCACATCTTGCTCAGCGTGACGGCACCGGCCGAATCGGGCAGGCCGGCGCGGCGCATGGCCTGGCGGGCGGGCGCCTGGCCCTGACCGGCCATCAGGCAGTTGCCCATCAGAACCTCGTCCACGGCGTCACCCGGCACGCCGGCACGCTCGACCGCCGCCTTGAGGGCGACGGCGCCGAGTTCCCAACCGGCGAGACCGGCGAAATCACCCAGCAGGCCGCCGATGGGGGTGCGGGCGGCGGACACGATGACGATGGGGTCGGACATGGAAGTCTCCTGAAGTGAAACGGATGCCGGCATTGTCAGACTTTTGGTTGACGTGCACGTCAATCAGCGCCAAAGCCGATAGGCCCAGAAGGCTTCCTCGGCCTGCATGCGCCGGCGCAGTTCCTCGGGGCTGAAGCCGGTCAGGCGGCGCGTCTCGCGGCACAGGTGGCTCTGGTCGGCGTAGTCGGCCTCGGCGGCGATGTCGGCCCAGTTGAAGCCGGGCCGGCCCTCGGCCGCGGCCACCGCGTAGAAGGCGGTCTCGGCGCGCGACACGGCGCGCAGCTCGCGCATCGGCACGCCGGCCCAGGCCTTGATGCGGCGCTCCAGCTGGCGCAGGCTGCGGCCGGCCGCGCTGGTGGCGGCGCGCACCGCCAGCGCCTGGGTCCAGTCTGCATAGCGATGGCCGGGGCGCTGCGTGCCCAGCGCCTGCCAGCGCGGCAGCAGGAAGGCTTCGAGCCGCTGCAGCCGCGCCGCGTCGTCGGGCGCGGCAGACATGGCCTCCGCCCAGTCGCGCCAGTCCGGTGGCAGCAGCTCGCGGGCGTCGACGATGCGGTTGACATGCCGGTCCAGCGCGACACCGGTCAGCGCGGTGAAGGCGTCCGGCAGCATCAGCAGCTTGAAGGCGCACATCTCGCCCGGGTTGCGCGTGTGCGAGGGCAGCGTGAACGGCCCGCCGAACAGCACGGGCGCATGGCGGCGCTCCGGCGGCGGCACCGAGAAGCCCGGCGTCGCCAGCCATTCGCTGCTGCCCTCGGCCCACCAGAACAGGCTGACCAGCGGCGTGGCTGGGAAGTAGTTCTCGCGCTGCACGGCGTCCAGCCCGCGGCCGCGCGTGTCGCGCAGCATCACGGCGCGCACGCAGCCGGCCAGGGCCAGCGGCGGCAGCCACAGGCGGGTGCGCTCGTCATCCATCGGGCCAGTGTCGCATTCGTTCAAGACCTGTACGGCCCCGCAGGCGCAGCATGGCGGCCATGACGACCCTCACCTGGAACGACCTCCCAAGCCACCCCGCCCGCTGGTGGGGCCTGCCCGTGCTGATGGCGATGCGGCGCGACTACCTGGCGGTCATCAGCGCGCAGCGCCCGCTGGGCGAGCTGGTGGCCCAGCGCATCCTCGGCGAGCGCAGCGTCGACGTCTTCGACCCCGAGCTGGTGCGCGAGGCGATGGTGGAGCATGCCGATGCCATGATCCGCTGGCAGCGCGGGCCCGAGGTGTTCGCCGAGCTGATGGGCCAGTCGGTGCTGGTCACCGAAGGGCCGACATGGCAGCGCCAGCGCCGCATGCTGATGCAGGCCTTCACGCCCAAGCGCGTGGCGGGCTATGCGGCGCTGATGACCGAGGCCGCCGTGGCCCGGCTGGACGGCGTCGCGGCGGGCGAGGTCGCAATGGACGCGCTGTTCAGCCACCTGACGATGGACGTCATCTCGCGCACGCTGTTCAGCACGCCCATCGGCGGCGACACCGGCGCGGCGGCGCATGCGGTGCAGGTGCTCAGCGAGACGGCGCTGGCCGAGATGTTCTGGCCGGTCACGCTGCCCGACTGGCTGCCGCTGCCCGGCAAGGCCGCCAAGCGGCGCGCGAGCCGGCTGCTGCACGGCCTGCTGCGCGGCCACATCGATGCGCGACGGGCGAGCGCCGAAGCCAAGCCCGACCTGCTCGGCATGCTGATGGCGCTGCGCGACGACGCCACCAGCGCATCCAGCGGCCAGGCGCTGTCGGCGCAGGAGGTGTACGACCAGTGCATGGTGAGCTTCCAGGCCGGCCACGAGACCAGCGCGACGGCGCTGCTGTGGTGGAGCTGGCTGCTGGCCGCCCACCCGGAGGCACAGGCACGGGCACGCGCCGAGGTCGACGCGCTGCTGGCCGGCCGCACGCCGACGGCCGATGACGCCAACGCGCTGCCGTTCCTGTCGGCGACGCTGAAGGAGGCGATGCGGCTGTATCCGCCGGTGGCAGGCCTGCTGACGCGGCGGCTGACGCGCGACATCACGCTCGGCGGCGTGCGCCTGCCGGCCCGCACCCTCGTGCGCGTGACGCCGTGGCTGCTGCACCGCGACCCGCGCCGGTGGCCGCAGCCGCTGGCCTTCAAGCCCGAGCGCTTCCTGCCCGGCGCGGCCGACATCCCGCGCGGCGCCTACATCCCCTTCGGCCTCGGGCCGCGGGTCTGCCTGGGGCAGCATTTCGCGGTGCTGGAGATGACGCTGATCGCGGCGCTGGTGCTGCAGCGCTTCGAGCTGAGCCCCGTCAGCACCGAGGCCCCCAAGCCGCGCATGGCCGTCACGCTGCGGCCGGAAGGCGGGCTGACGTTGCGGCTGGCGGCGCGGAGGGCGGCGTGAACGCCTGGCTCGTCGGCGCAGCTGCCGTCATCGCGCTGACCGGGCTGGCCCACTCGGTGGGCGGCGAGTGGCTGATCTTCCGCGCGCTGCGGCGGGGCGGCGTGGTGCCCAGCGGCGGTCAGCCGGTATTGCGCGGCTACCAGACGCGCATCCTGTGGGCCACGTGGCACCTCGTGACGGTCCTCGGCTGGGCGCTGGCGGCGCTGCTGCTGTGGCTGGCGCTGCCGGAAGCCCGCGCTGCGTCGGGCGGCGTCATCGAACGCGGCGCGGCCCTCACGCTGGCGGCCGGTGGTGCGCTGGTGCTGTGGAGCAACCGCGGCCGCCATCCCGGCTGGGCCGCCCTGCTGACGGCAGCCGTTCTGGTGTGGATGTCTCAGCGGTAGAAGGCCTCGACCGCGCCCTTGAGCTTGATCGTCAGCGGCCGGCCCTTGCGGTCCAGCGTCTTGCCGGCGGGCACCTTGATCCAGCCTTCGCTGATGCAGTATTCCTCGACGTCGTGGCGCTCCTTGCCGTTGAAGCGGATGCCGATGTCGTGCTCGAAGACGGCGGCGACATGGTGGGGGCTGCGCGGGTCGACGCTGAGGTGATCGGGCAGTTCGGGGCGGGTGGCTTCGGACATGGACCTGGGCGGCAATGGAGCAAGGCCGGCATTGTCGCGCGCCCGGCGGGGCGGCTTAAGGCTTCGGTTGCCGCACCGGCAGCACGACGCGGAACGTCGTGCCTTCGCCCACGCGGCTTTCCACCTCGATGCGGCCATGGTGCCTTTGCACGATGCCGTAGGACAGCGACAGGCCCAGCCCCGTGCCCTTGCCGACCGGCTTGGTGGTGAAGAAGGGGTCGAAGAGGCGTGACAGGTTCTCCGGCGGGATGCCGCTGCCGGTGTCGGCCACCTCCAGCCAGACGCTGTCGCCCTCCGTGCCGGTGGTGAGGGTGATGCTGCCGCGCTGCGGCCCCATCGCGTGCGCGGCGTTGACCACCAGGTTCATGACCACCTGGTTGATCTGCGACGCCTGGCATTCGATCTCCGGGATCTGCCCGTACGCCTTGACGACGTCGGCCACCGCGCGCACTTCGCTGGCGACGATGTTCAGCGTCGAGTCGATGCCGGCGTGCAGGCTGACGGTCTGCCAGGCCTGCGCCGAGTCGACCTGCGAGAAGTCGCGCAGGTCCTGCACGATGGCGCGCACCCGCTCGATGCCTTCCTTGGATTCGCGCATCAGGCCCGGCACGTCCTCCTTCAGGAAGTCGAACTGCAAGTCCTTGCGCAGCCGCGCGAGGCCGCTGGCGGTCTCGGGCGAGTTCAGCTGCGCCGCGGCGCGCTCGTAGGCATCGAGCAACGCGAACAGGTTGTCCAGGTAGCCCTGCAGGGCGCCGAAGTTGGAGCAGACGAAGCCGATCGGGTTGTTGATCTCGTGTGCGACGCCGGCGGCGAGCTGGCCGATGGAGGCCAGCTTCTCCGACTGCACCAACTGGCTCTCGCGGTGCTTGCGTTCGGCGATCTCCACCTGCAGGGCTTCGTTGGCGTGCACCAGCTTGGCGGTGCGCTCGGCGACGGCCGCCTCGAGTTGGTCGATCTGCAAGTCCGCCTGCCGGGTCGCCTGCCACTTGGCGGTCAGCGCGCTGGCCAGCTGGCGCACCTCGATGTTGTCGAACGGCTTCTTCAGGATCAGCAGCCGGTCGCGCGCGTCCAGCCGGGCCAGCACCTCTTCCCAAGAGGTGTCCGAATAGGCGGTGCAGATGACGACCTGCAGCTGGGGGTCGGCGCGCCACAGGTGCTCGATGGTCTCGACGCCGTCCCAGCCCGGCGGCATGCGCATGTCGACGAAGGCCATCGCATAGGGCCGGCCGGCGGCCAGCGAAGCCTGCACCTTGGCGAGCCCCTCCTCGCCCTGGTAGGCGGAGTCGAGCTCGAACGGCACCTCGACCGACTTGACCTCGTCGTCGAAGAGCGCGGCCTTGGCGGCGTCCAGCGCCGATTTGGCGGCCGACGGCGGCAGCAGGATCTTGCGGAAGTCCTCGTGGATGGTCGGCATGTCGTCCACGAGCAGGATGCGTCGGTTCTGGATCGTGTTCATGAAACCGAGCTCCCAGTGGGTGGCTGCAGCGGCAGCTTGAGGGTGAAGGTGGCGCCGAGGCCGGGGCCGTCGCTGTGGGCAACGAGCGTGCCGCCCATCTCGCGCGCGGCGAGCACGCAGCTGTGCAGGCCGAAGCCGTGGCCGTCCTTCTTGGTGGTGAAGCCGTGCGCAAAGATGCGCGTCAGGTTTTCCGCCGGGATGCCCTCGCCGGTGTCGCTGACGGCCACCCGCAGCGTGCCGTCCGGCGCCACCTCGACCCGCAGCGTCAGCTGGTGGTGGGCGCCGGGCGCGCTCTTCATCGCGAAGCGCGCGTTGCCAATCAGGTTGACCAGGATCAGCAGCATGCGGTGCTTGTCGAGCATCAGCAGCGGCACGGGTGCGAACGCCCTGACCACGCTGACCTGATGGTCGGCGAGGCCGCCGGTGTCGATGCGCAGCGCGTCCTCGACCAGGTCGGTGACCTGGACCTCCTCCACCACGCTGGATGCACCGGCATACGACTGCTGCGTGGCGACGATCTCCTTGATGTGCTTGACGCTTTTCGTCAGCGCGGCAAGTTCCTCGGCAATGCCCTGCCGCTCCTCGGCCAGCGCCTGGGCGAGCTGCTTCAGGTAGCCGGGCAGCAGCCGGCCGCGCGGGTCGCTGGTGATGTAGTCGCCCAGGTCATGGGCATGCGCGTCCATCAGCGCGACGGCGCGCGCCAGGCCCGCCGACTCCGAGTCGCGCACCTTGGCGCCGATCAACTCGGCCGACACGTTGACGCTGTTGAGCACGTTGCCCACGTTGTGCAGCACATTGGTAGCGATCTCGGCCATGCCGGCGTGGCGCGCGTTCTCCAGCATCTGGCGCTGCGCGGCCTGCTGCTCGCGCGCCTTGCGCACCGCCTCCTCGGCCTCCTCGCGGCGGAAGAAGTAGTGCCCGGTGGTCAGCAGGATGACGATGATGGGCACGGCCGCCACGACGACGACGATGCCCGAGCTGCGAAAGCTCAGGTACAGGAAGCTCGCCACGGAGGCATTGCCGGCGTAGGCCACGCCGAGCCAGCCGAACGAGTCGATGAAGCTGCGCAGCCGCAGCGGCTCGTTGCTCTTGAGCCGCGCCACCATCGTCACCATGACGGTGTTGACGACGAAGTAGGCCAGCGCAAAGCAGACGGCGCCGGCCAGCAGCAGCCCGTCGCTGTCCAGCCCGTGGCGCCTGAGGGCGTCCAGCGCCGCATGCAGCAGCGAGCCGGCGCTGAACATCGCGACCGCTGCCATCGCCGGGCTGGCGATGCGGCTGGTCCAGCGCCTGGAGGTGCGGTAGGAGCCCACCGCCGCCTCGCAGGCCGAGGCGATCGCGGCGGCCTGCGGCCCGTCGAGCAGCAGCAGCAGGAAGATGAAGATCTCGCCGGCGGTGAAGGAGTTGGTCGAGCGCGGGATGCGCACCGGCACCAGCCCCGCCAGCATCGCCAGCACCGTGCCGCCGGCCAGGTGCATCCAGGCCCGTGGCGGCAGCCCGGCGACGTGTTGCACGGCATACGCCAGCACCGCCAGGCCCAGCACCACCACGGTCCACCAGTACACCGTGGCGCGGCGGTTGTAGTCGGGCATGAGCCGCTCGTGCAGGCGCAAGCACCATGCGGGGAGCAGTGGGTTCGTTGCCACGGTCGCCGCCGCCGGGTTCATGGCGGCCTCACGGCTCGCCGCGGTGGTTGGTTTCACTCATCACGACACCTTCGCTCATCACCACGCCCTCGCTCATGACGATGCCTTCACTCATGACGATACCCTCGCTCATCACGATGCCCTCACTCATGACGATGCCTTCGCTCATCACGATGCCCTCGCTCATCACGATGCCGCTGCCCGAGGCCAGCCAGCCGGTGAGCGTGGCGACAGGCATGAATAGCCCGGCGCGCGCACGCAGCGACGTGCCGCCGGCCAAGGCGCTGGCCCAGACGACGCCCGGCGTGACGAAGCGCTGGTTGGGCGCGCGGGCCACCGTGACGGCCCGCACCCACGGGCCAGTGGCCTCGCCGGCGCGTGCGGGCGCGTAGACCACCGTGAGGCGCTGCGCCGACTGGCGCACCCACAGCACGCGCGGGTCGTAGATCGGCTGGTACTGCGTGAACAGCGCCGCGCCGCTCAGCAGGTGCACACCGCCGGCGAAGACGATGCGGCCCCAGTTCACGCTGGCGCCGTTGATGACCGACACGGGCGTGGGCATGGCCTTGCCTGGCGCCAGCAACGACGCGCCCGGCTGGAGCGTGCCGGCCGCGATGGCGCTGGCGACGTCGCTGCGCAGCGCGCCGGCCAGGCGCACGGCGCCTTCGATGTTGAGCAGGCCCGCGCCTTGCTGCAGCAGGTTGGCGTCGGCGATCGGCTGCGCGGTGTACTGCAGCATGGCCTTGACCAGCGGCGGCGTGAGGCCGGGGTTGGCCTGCAGCATCAGCGCCACGGCGCCCGCGACGGCCGGCGCCGCCACTGAGGTGCCGCTCAGGTTCATCAGCTGGCGCTGGCGCGGCTGCGCCGTGCCACCGAACGGTGCCGACAGCTCCGGGTAGGTGCTGGGCAGGTAGCTCCAGTCGCCACCGCGGCCCGGCCCGGCGGCCAGCACGCTGACCACCTTGTTGCCGGGCGCCACCAGGTCGGGCTTGATCAGGTTGTCGACAAGGCGCGCACCGTTGCTGGCGATGTGGAAGCCGCGCGTCGGGCCGCGCGAGCTGAAGAAGTTGACGCTGTCGTCGTCGCGGCGCGCCGTGGCGTGTGTGTTGGCCGCGCCGACGGTGATGACCGACGGTTCGTTGCCCGGGGCGCTGATGCTGCCGTACTGCTCGGCGCCGGCGGCCGTCTGGCCGTAGTTGCCGGCGGCCACCACCACCGTGATGCCGGCCGCCACTGCGCTGCGCACCGCGCGGCACAGCGGGTCGGTGAGGTAGGACTCGGTCGAGTCCGCCGCCAGGCTGACGTTCAGCACGCGGATGTTGTACTCCCGCGCATGCTGGATGACCCAGTCGATGCCGGCCAGCACGTCGCTGAGCTGGCCGGATCCGGCGTCGTCGAGCACCTTCACGTCAAGCAGGTTCGCGTTCGGCGCGATGCCGGTCGAATCCACCACCTGGTAGGCACCGCGCCCCGCGGCCACGCCGGCCACATGGCTGCCGTGGCCGTAGCCGTCTGCATCCAGCGCGCCGTCGGCCGCGATCCTTCTTTCGAAGGCAGACATCGACTGCGAGGCGGACAGGTCGACACCGCCCGTCCAGTCGCGCATGCGACCGGAGCCGACGTCGCCGACCTTCAGCAGGTTGACCGCACGGATGACGCGTGAACGCTGCGAGCTCGCGCCGCGCAGGTTTTCGTGGTCCGGGTCCACACCCGAATCCAGCACCGCGATGCCGACGCCCGAGCCGTCCAGCCCCGGGACCGCGCCGATGCCGGCGCCGCGAACGCTGGTGGCGCCGGTGGCCAGCTCCAGCGCGCTCGCAGTGCGTGCGGCGGGCCGGTTGGGCGAGATGCTCTGCACGTCGGCCCGCGCGGCGATCTCGGCCACGCGCTGGGCCGGCAGCATGACCGACAGCGCGGGCAGCGACACGTAGCGGTGGTAGACCGACCCACCCGCCGCCAGCACATGGGCGCGCAGGTCGGCCAGTTCCGGGTCGGCGGAGTTGCTGACGACCAGGGCCTTCACGTAACGCGTGCCGGCGGCTTCACGCGTCCACGTCTGCCGGCCTGGCGTGCGTGCATCGAGTGCCTGCCGCAGGTCCGCGGCGATCTTGTTGGCCGCGCCGGCCTGCGCGCGGGCGGGCTGCGGGCCGCACAGCAGGCCCAGCAGCAGCGCCGCCATGAATGCGGCAAGCAGGCCGCGCGCCGCGCGGAACTCGACGAGGATGATGAACGGGAGGGATGCAGGGTGGCTCATAGGGACTCCTGTACGAGCTGCGTGAAACGCAGGCGCATTCGTGCAAGACAGGGTCGCTGTGGCCGCCGTGGTGGCAGGGCTGCCGCCTTCGACAAGGCATCGAAGGGGGACGGACGGGGCACCTGGCGGGGCCGATCCGTCTTGGGGCAACCCCGCTGTCATGGCCCTAAGGCTGTAGACCGGAAGCTTTGCGACCCCGGCTTTCGCTCGGGTGTGCCTTTGTCATCAAGTGACTCGAATGTATAGAAACGAAACCTTCCGCGCACACGCCGGGCGGGGGCGCCAAAGTCAGAAGTCACGAAATGCAACCTTGATACAACTGCCGCAGCCTGCGCCTCGGCCGGGGGGCTTGGAGAGCTGGGGATGGCCCTGGCGCCCCAGTCCACCGAGCATCGCGCCATGACGGAAATCACCCAGCTGCTGACGGCACTGTCCAGCGGCGACGCCGCGGCGCGCGACCGCCTCTACACGCTGCTCTATCCCGAACTCAAACGCCTGGCGCGGAGTCATCTCGCGGGGCATGCGCCCATGACGCTGGAGCCCGCAGCACTCATCCACGAGGTCTGGCTGAAAAGCGCCGGGCCGACGCCCAAGGAAGCGGCGCTGCACCGTGGGCAGTTCTTCGCGCATGCCAGCAAGGTCATGCGCAGCGTCATCGTCGACCATGTGCGCGAGCGCCAGGCCGACAAGCGCGGCGGCGGCGCCCACGTGACGCTGTCGACCACGGCGCTCGACCAGCTGGGCACGCCCGACGTGCTCAAGCTCGACGACGTGCTGCAGACGCTGGAGCGCGCCGACGGCCGCGCCCACCAGGTCGTGCAGATGCGCTTTTTCGGCGGGCTGGAGATGGAGGAGATCGCAGACGTGCTGGGCGTGTCGGTGCCCACCATCAAGCGCGACTGGCGCAAGGCGCGCGCCTTCCTGTTCGACGCGTTGCAGCCGTGAATACGCTGGACCGTGCCGGCGCGCTGGCGGCCTTCGACGCGTGGCAGGACGCGAGCCCGGCCGAGCGCGAGGCGTTCCTGTCCGAGCTGCCGCCGGCGCAGCGCGCGCGGCTGCAGGCGCTGATCGATGCCGACCGCGCCGCCGAGGCGCGCGGCTTCCTCGCCGCGCCGGCGCCCTGGCCCGCCGCGCACGAGCTGGCCGGCCAGGTGCTGGGCGCGTGGACGCTGGTCGCCCCACTGGGCAGCGGCGGCATGGGCGAGGTCTGGCGCGCGCGGCGCAGCGACGGCGCCCACCAGGGCGAGGCAGCCATCAAGCTGCTGCACAGCCCCTGGCGCGGCGAAGCACAGCAGGCGCGTTTTCGCCGCGAGGGCGAGCTGCTGGCGCGGCTGACGCACCCCCACATCGCGCAGCTGCTGGACATCGGCGAGGCCTGGGTCGGCGCGACGCGCACCCGCTACCTAGTGCTGGAGCTGGTGGACGGCGAGCGCATCGACAGCTGGTGCGATGCGCACGGCCTGGACGTGCCGGCGCGGTTGCGCCTCTTCCTGCAGGTGTGCGATGCGGTGGCGCATGCGCATGCGCGGCTGGTCGTGCACCGCGACCTCAAGCCCGGCAACATCCTCGTCACCCCGGCCGGCCAGGTGAAGCTGCTGGACTTCGGCGTCGCCAAGCTGCTGGCCGACGACACGGACGTCGAGTTGACGCGACAAGCGGCCGCCGGCCTGACGCCGGAGTACGCCGCGCCGGAGCAGCTGCGCGGTGAGCCGGTCAGCACGGCCACCGACGTCTATGCGCTGGGCCGGCTGCTGTGCCTGCTGCTCACCGGCCAGCGCGAGCCCGGCCCCCGGCTGCGCGGCGAGCCGGCGCTGATCGTCGCGCAGGCGTTGAAGGAGCGCCCAGAGGCGCGCTATGCCGGCGCCAGCGCGCTGGCCGACGACGTGCGCCGGCACCTGGCCCACCAGCCCATCGCCGCGCGGCCCGACTCGCTGGCCTACCGCAGCGCCAAGTTCGGGCGGCGCTACCGGCTGCAGCTGGCCGCGCTGGGCCTGGTGCTGGCGAGCCTGCTGGCCGGCGTGGCGACCACCGCCTGGCAGTGGCGCGAGGCCAGCCGCGAGGCCGAGCGCACGCGGCGCGTGCAGAGCGTGCTGACGGAACTGCTCGCCGGCCTCAGCCCCGATGCCTCGGGCAGCGCGACGGTGCCGATGATCGAGCTGCTGCGGCGCAGCTGGGCCGAGGCCAAGCGGCGGCTGGCCGGCGACCCGGCACTGCTGGCCGACGTGGCGCGGCCGCTCGGCCTGCTGCTGGTGCAGAACGGCGACCTGGCCCAGGCCCGCGAGGCGCTGCAGACCAGCCACACCCAGGCCCTGCGCCAGGGCCGGGCCAACACGCCGGAACAGCGCGAGGTGAGCTTCGAACTCGCCACCGTGCTGCAGCGGCAGGGCGAGGTGCTGCAGGCCGATGCGCTGCTGCGTGGGCTGGCCGCGTCGGGCAGCGACGACTTCGAGCTCTTCGCGCGGGCCAGCCTCGGCGAGATGGCGCTGGAGGCCGGCCAGCTGGCCGAAGCGCGCACGCAGCTGACGCAGACGGCCGAGAAGGCGCTGGCGCGCCACTCCGCGCAGCACCGCAGCTACATCAAGGCCGCCGACCTGCTGGCCGCCGTGGCGCGGGCCGAAGGCAAATGGGACGAGGCGCGGCGCTGGTTCGCGGCGGTCGCTGCGGCGACCGCCTCGGCGCGCCCGGTGGATGCCGCGCTGGCCCGGCTGTCGGCGGCCACGCTGGAGGTGGAGCTGGGCCGCTACGCGCAGGCCGTGCCGCTGCTGCGCAACGCCGTCGCCGAGCTGGAACGGGTGCTTGGCGCCCGTCACACGCAGACGCTGTATGCGCGGGCGTGGTGGGCGGCGGCGCTGTTCCACCATGGCGAGCCCGAAGCCGCGCTGGCGCAGGCCCGGCGCGCGCTGGCGGACGCCCAGGCCGACGCGCAGGCCGCGCCCGACCCGGACACGCGCCCGCTGCTCGGCCTGGTGCTGGCGCGGCTGGAGTTGCGCTCGGGCCAGGCGCCGCAGGCCGAGCCGCGGCTGCGCGCCGCCTGGGCGCATTTCTCGACGGCCAAGGGCGCAACCCCGGCCTGGCGGTCGCAGGTGCTGCTGGGTGAACTGGCACTGCGGCGCGGCCAGGCCCAGCAGGCGCTCGACTGGCTGGAAGCGGCCGAGGCCGGCGGCGGCGCCGACCCGGCCGACCGCTGGCTGGGGCTGGCGCTGCTGGGCATCGCGCAGCTGGACCTGGGCCTGATGGAACCAGGCGCACGGGCGCTGCGCGAGGCCGAAGCGGCGGCCGACCTGAGCCTGCCGCCGGGGCATCCGGACCGCCTGCGCATGCAGGCGCTGGCCGCCATGGCCGCCTGGGCCACCGAGCCGGCGGCGCAGGTCCGCGCGCAGACCGCACTGGCGCGCTATGGCCAGGCGCTGGACACTCGGGCGGATGCCGCCCGGGTGCGGGCCGAGTTGCTGTCGCTGTCCGCTTCCCCACGCCCGCCGCGGGCGGCACTCACCGCGCTGCTGCGCTACTGAAAGGACTCCCCATGCGCCGTTTCATCACCCCAGCGCTGAGCCTGCTGCTCGCCATCGGCACGGCTGCCCTCGCCGCCGAGCCCGCACCGCAGCCGGCCGGCACGGCCACAGCCAAGAAGGCGAAGCCCAGCACCGCGGCCAGTGCCACGGCTGCCACCGGTAACACCAGCCCCGGCGCCGCGCCCAACGCGGGGGGCTCGGGCGGCGGTGTCGGCAGCAACAAGGGCACCAGCGGCCAGCAGATCGGGCCCAAGAAGCCCAAGTGCCCCGATCCGACGAAGGCCTGCCCCAAGGAGCAGGTGATCGGCCAGTGACATCCGGGCGCGGGTGCCACCGCCCGCGCCGGTCCGTCAGCCCTTGGTCACGACGAAGGTGACGTCGTACTTGCCGCCGTCACCGACGATGGTCAGCGTCTTGGTCTTGGGGCCCGCGGCCACGTTCAGCAGGCTGGCGCTCAGCGGCACCTCCCGCGTCGAGCCGACGCGGTCGTCGAAGTTGGGCGCGCCGGTGGGGATGGCCAGCGCGCCGTTGATGTCGGCGATCAGCTTGGACACGCGCTGGGCCCGCGTCATGCCGGCGGACGCCGCCAGCGCGCCGACGACGGCGGCCTTGGCCAGCTCGCGCGCGGCACTGGCCTTGCCGTCGTCGTGCTCCATCATCGACACGAGCAGGATGGCGTTGGCCGGGTTGGGGATGGCCTTGGCGCTGCCCGACGGGCCCCAGGCGTTACGGCGCCAGACGAGGAAGGGAAAGTCGCTCGGGTTGACGCCCGGCTGCAGCGGCTGCGTCGTGCAGGTGTCGCCGGCGTCCACGCCGCCCCACGGGCCGTACAGCGTGACCTCGGCGTTGGGCAGCAACGGGTTGGTCAGGTCGACGGCGGTGACGAGGACATAGGGCTCGTCCGAGCCGACCTCGTCGGTCTCGATGCGGCACTTGATCTTCTTCAGCGCGATGGTGACGGGCAATGCGGCCATGATGGTCTCCGTGGGATGCAAGCGCGGCGACATGCCGGGCCTGCCTACAAGGACGCAGCCACGGCCCGCCAGGGATCACGCGCCGCGACGTGAAAACTACCCGCACCACCGCGTGACAGCCCGTCACGGGTTTTCCCGGCATGGCCTGCGGCACTCCACCCAAAAGGCCCGAAACTGCGCGCCGTTCCCGCACAGGAGATCCCATGTTGAAGACCACCCGCCGCGCGGTGCTGGGCGCCATCAGCGTCGCAGTGTTCGCGCTCGGCGCCGGCCCCGCGCTGGCCGCCCCCAAGGACGCGCCGCAGGCCGACCGCTGGCAGATTCCCGTCCACACCAAGAAGCTCGCCAACGGCCTGACCGTCGTCGTCTCACCCGATGCCAGCAGCCCGACCGTGGGCGTCAGCGTCGTCTACAAGGTGGGCATGCGGCTGGAGCCGAAGAACCGCACCGGCTTCGCGCACCTGTTCGAGCACCTGATGTTCCAGGGCACGCCCAAGTCGCCCAAGGGCGTGTTCGACCAGGTCATCACCTCCGGCGGCGGCAACAACAACGGCTCGACGCGGCCCGACTTCACCAACTACATCGAGACCGCGCCATCTTCGGCGCTGGAGTCGATGCTGTGGCTGGAGGCCGACCGCATGACGACGCTGGACTTCAACCCGACGACGCTGAAGAACCAGCAGGACGTCGTGAAGGAGGAGATCCGCGTCAACGTGCAGAACCAGCCCTACGGCGGCTTCATGTGGCTGGACATCTCCGACCTGGCCTTCGACAAGTGGGAGAACAAGCACGACGGCTACGGCAGCTTCGTCGACCTCGAGAACGCGAACCTCGACGACGTGCGCGCCTTCCACCGCGACTTCTACGGCCCCAACAACGCGGTGCTGTCCATCGCCGGCGACGTGACGCCAGCGCAGGGCTTCGCGCTGGCCGAGAAGTACTTCGGCAAGATCCCGGCGCGCCCCACGCCCAAGCCGAGCGACTTCACCGAAGGCCTCAACACCCAGGAGCGCCGGCTGACCCAAGGAGACAAACTGGCCCAGGTGCCTGCCGTTGCCGCGGCCTGGAAGCTCCCCGCCCGTGCCAGCAAGGACCAGGCGCCCTTTGCCGTGCTGGGCCAGTTGCTGGCCGGCGGTGATGCGTCGCGCCTGTACCAGGGCCTGGTCAAGGGCCGCGAGCTGGCGTTGAACGTCAGCTCGCTGTACGGCCTGACCAGCATCTGGGAGTACGACGGCCCCAGCCTGTTCACCGTGTTCGCGCTCTACAAGCCGACGACCAACGCCGACGCGCTGCTGGCCGGCATCGACGAGGAGGTGGCCCGCATCGCCAAGGACGGCGTGGACGACGCGACGCTGAAGAACCTGAAGACCGCGCTGCTGGCCGATTGGTACAACAACCTGGAGATGTTCCTGCTGCGCGCCGACCGCCTGGCCAAGCTGCAGGCGCTGTGGGGCGACGCGAACGTCGTCAACAAGGTGCCGGGCTGGATCGAGGCCGTCACGTCTGCCGACGTGCAGCGCGTGGCCGCCATCTACCTGACGAAGGCCAACCGCTCGGTCATCGACCGCAAGCCCGCCGCCATGCTGGCGCCGCCCGCGGCGGCGGCATCGGCAGCGTCCGCGCCCCTGCCCACCAAGCCGGCTTCCCAGCCTTGATGTCGGAGCTGTCATGAAGAACTTCTCTCCCGCTTTCCGCCTCTGCATCCTCGCCGCCGCGCTGGCTGTTGCCACCGCCCACGCCGCCACCGTGCAGATGCCTGCCGAGCTGCCGCCCTTCGGCAAGGACAAGCCGCTGGCCGTGCCCAAGATCACCCAGCAGACGCTGCCCAACGGGCTGCAGGTCTGGGTCGTTCCGCGCCACGGCATCCCGCGCGTGGACTTCGTGCTCGCCGTGCGCGGCGCCGGCTTCGGTGCCGACGCGCCCGACGCCCCGGGCCGCGCCAAGCTGCTGGCCGGCCTGCTCTCCGAGGGCACTTCGCAGCGCAGCTCCAAGCAGATCGCCGAGGCCGCGCAGGCGATGGGCGGGGACCTCAGCGCCGCCGCCAGTAACGACGGCATCAGCGTCACCGCCAACGCGCTGGCCTCGCAGGCGGGCGACATGGCGCGGCTGCTGGCCGAGGTGGCCCGCCAGCCGGCCTTCCCGGACGGCGAGGTGCAGCTCGCCAAGGTCAACGCGCTGCAGGCGTTGAAGGCCGCCAGCACGCAGCCGGGCTTCCGCGCCGCCAAGGCGCTGGACGGCGCCATCTACGGCAGCCACGCCTATGCCCGCACGCAGGAGACCGAGGCCGCCATCAACGCCGTCTCGGCCGAAGGCCTGCGCGCCGAGCATGCGCGGCGCTTCCGCCCCGACCGCGCGCTGCTGGTCATCACCGGCCGCATCGACGCCGCCCAGGCGCTCAAGCTCGCGCGCGACGCCTTCGGCGACTGGAAGGCCAGCGGCGAACCCCTGCCCGAGCTGACGCCCCCCGCCGCCACCGCACCGGTGCAGCGCCTGCTGCTGGAACGCCCCGGCAGCGTGCAGGCCACGCTGCGCCTGGGTCGCCCCGGCATGCCCGCCAGCGGCGACGAGCAGGTGGCGCTGCGCCTGACCAGCACCATCCTCGGCCAGGGCTTCTCCAGCCGTGTGATGCAGAACCTGCGCGAGGACAAGGGCTATACCTATGGCGCCCGCGCCGGCGGCCAGTCCTGGCGCGTGGGCGGTGCCATCACCGGCGGCGCCGACGTGCGCAACGAGGTGACGGGCGCGGCGATGACGGAGTACATCAAGGAGTACCGCCGCATCGGTACGGAGCCCGTGCCCGACGCCGAGCTGGCGATGAACAAGCGCTACATGGCCGGCAGCTACCTCGTCAGCACGCAGCTGCAGGGGTCGCTGGGCCGCCAGCTCGCGAGCAACTGGCTGGTGGGCCTGCCGGCGGAGTTCCTCGGCAGCTTCGTGCCTGCGGTCCAGAAGGTCACGGCGGCGCAGGTGCAGGCGGTCGGCAAGAAATACTTCAACCCCGACGAGCAGAGCTGGGTCGTCGTCGGCGACTCGGCCAAGATCGCCGAGCAGCTGAAGGCGTTCGGGGAGTTCACCCCCGTCAAGCCCTGACCCCCGGCGCGGGCTGCTGACAAGCCCTGGCAGCGCCGGCGCCGAGCATGGCGGCCTTTACCAAGGAGACCGCCATGCAACCCGACTGCCTCATCCTCTACGTGCACAGCCCCGCCGAGAGCGTGCTCTTCTACCGCTCGCTGCTGGGCCGCGAGCCCGTCGAGCAGAGCCCGAACTTCGCGATGTTCATGTTGAACGACAAGACCATGCTGGGCCTGTGGGCCGCGCACGACGTGCAGCCCGCCAGCGGCCAGCGCGGCGGCGGCGCCGAGATCGGCATCACGGTTGAGACCAACGACGAGGTGCACGCCGCGGTGGCTTCCTGGAAGGCCGCCGGCTGGCCGGTGCTGCAGTCGCCGACAGCAATGGACTTCGGCTACACGGCCGTCACCGCCGACCCCGACGGCCATCGCGTGCGCATGTTCCGGCCGACTCAGGGCTGAGCGGCCCGGCAACGCGGCCGTTGACGAGGCGTCCTGCGGGTCTGTCGAAAAAGCGCGGTGTGATTCGTCGTTGGCATGTACGTAGCCGATGCGAGGACCGACGCCATGACCATCACGATCACCGCTTTTGAACGCTCGCCCGACGGCGGCAAGGGCCTGGCGCGCGACACGCGCGTGCGCTGGGCGCTGGAGGAGGCGCAGCTGCCCTACGAGGTTCGCCTCGTCTCGACGGCGCCTTCAGCGCCGGGGACTTGATGATGGTCTCCGTGCTGCTCAGGTTGCGCGCCACGGGCGTGCTCGACGAGTTCCCGCGGCTCGCGGCCTATGTCGCGCGCGGCGAGGCGAGGCCGGCCTACCAGCGCGCGTTTGCGGCCCAACTTGCGGTCAACAAGCGCAGCCCCGAGGCTGGCGCCTGACCGTCTGCCGAGGTGCACCCATGAATCCACGCTTGCACGACGTGATCCTCGCGGGAGGCGGCCCGACCGGCCTGATGCTGGCGGCAGAACTCGCACTGGCCGGCGTCGACGTCGCGATCGTCGAGAAGCGCATCAACCAGGATGTCGCCGGTTCCCGCGCCAGCGGCCTGCATCCCCGGTCGATCGAGGTGCTGGACCAGCGCGGCGTCGCCGACCGGTTCATCGCCCAGGGCACCCAGCACCACGCGGTGATGTTCGCGGGCGCCGTGCTGGACGCGAGTGACCGCCCCAGCCGCCACAACTACACGCTGGGCTTGTGGCAGGCCAGGATAGAGCGCACCCTCGCCGACTGGGTGGCTGAGCTGCGCGTGCCGGTGTACCGCGGCCGGGAGTTGACGGCGTTCGTGCAGGACGACGCGGGCGTCGACATCACGCTGGACGACGGCGCAACGATGCGGGCCGGCTACCTGGTCGGTTGCGATGGCGGGCGCAGCCGCGTTCGCAAGCAGGCCGGTATCGCGTTCCCCGGCTGGGATGCGGATCTGAGCTACCTGATCTTCGAGGCCGACATGTCGGACGACCCGCCCCTGGGTTTCCGGCGGGGCCTGAAGGGCACGTCGGCCATCGGCAAGCTCGACGATGGCAAGCGGCTCCGCGGCGTCGTCATCGAACCCGCGCTGGAGCACGGCGCCGAGCCCGCCGTCGACGCCCTCCGTGCCGCGCTCACGGCGGCCTACGGCTCCGACTTCGGCGTCCACAACGTGACCTGGCTGTCGAGGTTCACCGACGCGGCACGCCAGGCCGCGCAGTACCGGCAAGGTCGGGTGTTGCTGGCCGGCGATGCGGCCCACGTGCATTCACCCGTCGGGGGCCAGGGCCTGAACCTCGGCCTGCAGGATGCGGTCAATCTCGGCTGGAAGCTGGCCCAGGTGGTCAAGGGCGTCACGCCGGACGGCCTGCTCGACACCTACCACGCCGAGCGGCATCCCGTCGGCGCGGCGCTGCTGCAGCAGACGCTGGCGCTCACGGCGCTGAACCGGGGCGACGACCGCTCCAACGCACTGCGCGACATGATGGCCAAGACCATGCAGATGGACGGGCCACGCCGCTGGTACTCGGCGTCGGTGTCGGGGCTGGACGTTCGCTACGAACTGGGCGCCGGGCACCCGCTGCTGGGTCGCCGGGTGCCCGACCTCGATCTCGTCACCCACGGCGAGCGGCGGCGCCTCTTCGGCCTGCTGCACGAGGCCCGCCCGGTGCTGCTCAACCTCGGCGCACCCGGCCGCTTCATCCTTGCCGGTTGGGCGGACCGCGTGACGCTGTGCGACGCACAAGCCGAGGGCCGCTGCGAGCTTCCCGTCGTCGGCACGGTCGAGCTGCCAGCGGCGCTGCTGATCCGACCCGACGGGCATGTGGCCTGGGCCGGTCACGGCCACGATGCCGCGCTTGGGGAGGCGCTGAGGCGCTGGTTCGGCGAGCCGCGCTCGCCGGGCCGCGATGCCTAGCCCGGATGTTCCACGTCGCGCCGTGGCGTCACGGCGAAGCGGCGCGACGGGTCATACGGGAACACGTCGTGCACATGCCCCGCCAGGATGCGGGCCTTGTGCGCTTGCCAGAAGCCCGCATCCAGCAGGTCGGCGTGGTGCCGCATGAAGGCCTCGCGCACCTGCGGGTTGCCGAGCAGGAAAGGGCCGAAGGTCTCGGGGAACACGTCGCGCGGGCCGACCGGCCACCAGACCTCGCCGGACATCTCGTCCTCCTCGTTGCGCGGCGCGGGCACGCGGCGGAAGTTGCAGTCGGTCAGGTATTCGATCTCGTCGTAGTCGTAGAACACCACCTTGCCGTGGCGGGTCACGCCGAAGTTCTTCCACAGCATGTCGCCGGGGAAGATGTTGGCGGCCACCAGGTCCTTGATCGCATTGCCGTACTCGACGACGGCGCGCTCCAGCTGCTCGGGCGTGGCTTCCTGCAGGTAGATGTTGAGCGGCACCATGCGGCGCTCGATGTAGAGGTGGCGGATGACGAGGTCGTCCCCGCTCTCCTCAAGCAGGCTGGGGCAGAAGTGCTTCAGCTCGGCGATCAGCTCGTCCTCGAAGCGATGCCGCGGGAAGGCCACGCGCGTGTACTCCAGCGTATCGGCCATGCGGCCCACGCGGTCGTGCGCCTTCACGAGCAGGTATTTGGCCTGGATGCCCTCGCGCGTGGTGTCCTTCTGCGGCGGGTAGAAGTCCTTGATGACCTTGAACACGAACGGCCAGCTCGGCAGGTCGAACACCAGCATCACCATGCCCTTGATGCCCGGCGCGATGCGGAACTTGTCCGACGAATGGCGCAGGTGCGAGAGGAAGTCGCGATAGAAGAGGTTCTTGCCCTGCTTCTGCAGGCCGAGGGCTGAATAGATTTCCGAGCGAGGCTTCCTGGGCATCAACGAGCGCAGGAACTGCACGTAGGCGCTCGGAACCTCCATGTCGACGAGGAAGTAGGCGCGCGCGAAGCTGAACAGCGCGAGCAGGTCGTCCTCGCCGAACAGCGCCGCGTCGATGACGTAGCGGCCGTCGTCTTCGTTGCGCAGGATGGGCAGCGCGAACGGCGTCTCGCTGAAGCCGTTGATGAGCTTGCCGACGACGTAGGCGCCCTTGTTGCGGTAGAACAGGCTGGACAGCACCTGCAGCTGGAAGTTGGCGCGCCAGCGGAAGTCACCCAGGCGCGCCAGCACCGCCGCGAGCACGCGCTCGACGTCGCGCCTGAGGTCGGCGAACTCTCCGTCGAGCTGGAAGTTGGTGAGCACGCGGGCGAGCGTCTCGCGCAGCGTGTCGGGCGTCGGGTAGTAGGCGCGGTAGGTGGGCGTGGCCGCGGGCTCGTCGTTCTCGATGTACTCGGTCGAGATGGCCGGCCGCACGAAGATGAAGGCGTTGTGGAAGTACGCGTGGTGCAGGATGCGCGTGCACACCGAGTTGAAGAAGGTCTCGGCCAGCTCCGGCTGGTGGTGGTTGGTCAGCAGGCCGATGTAATGCAGCTTGACCTGTTGCCAGACCGCCATCGGCAGCGTCGAGGCCGAGAAGCGCTCCTCCAGCCGCTCGACGGCTTCGGCGACACGGGTGTCATAGAACTCGATCCGCAGCGCCTGGGCACGCTGCTGGCCCTGCCAGTCGCCACGCTCGAAGCGCGCCTTGGCCTCGGCCGACGTGGCGCGGAACAGCCGGTAGTGCCGGTCGAAGCCCCCGAGCAGGGCCTGGGCGATCTCGAACGCGCGCGAATCGGTGAGCTGGGTCGGGAACATGCGTCCCGATTCCCGATCAGGCCGCGGCGTAGCGCGCCTTGACGCGCTCCAGCGCGCGCCGGTAGGCAGACTCCACGTCCTCGGCGCGCGAGGCCGTCAGCTGCAGGTCCTGCAGCAGGCCGTTGTGCAGGCCATAGACCCAGCCGTGCACGACGATCTCCTGCCCGCGTGCCCAGGCGTCCTGCACGACGGTGGTGTGGCAGGCGTTGCGGGCCTGCTCCAGCACGTTCAGTTCGCACAGTGCATCGACGCGCTGCGGCTCGGGTACGGTGTCCAGCCAGTCCTGGTGCATGCGCCGCACGTCCTGCACATGGCGGATCCAGTTCTCCACCAAGCCCACCCGGAGGTCGTACAAGGCCGCGCGCACGCCGCCACAATTGCTGTGGCCGACGACGATGACGTGGCGCACCTTCAGATGGTCCACCGCGAACTGCATGACCGACAGGCAGTTCAGGTCCGAGTGCACGACCACGTTGGCAACGTTGCGGTGCACGAAGAGTTCACCCGGCAGCAGGTCAACCAGCTCGTTGGCCGGCACGCGGCTGTCGGCACAGCCGATCCAGAGGTATTGCGGCGTCTGCTGCTTCAGCAGGCGCGAGAAGAAGCCGGGCTCGCGGGCCTCGGTGTTGGCCGCCCAGCGCTGGTTGTTGTCGAGCAGGTCCTGCAGTTCGTGGTTGGTCGTCGTCATGCGCCTATTTTCTCAGCCAGCGGTTACATGGTCTGGCTGCAGCTCACATCCGCCTTGCGGATATGAGCCTTCGCCGCAACGGCGCTGCTCCGCAGCTTGTTGTCCGTCCCGTCGACCATTACATGGTCTCGACAAACAGCTCGCGACCGATGAGCATGCGGCGGATCTCGCTGGTGCCGGCACCAATCTCGTAGAGCTTCGCGTCACGCCACAGGCGGCCCAGAGGGTACTCGTTGATGTAGCCGTTGCCGCCGAAGATCTGCACGCCCTCGCCGGCCATCCAGGTGGCCTTCTCGGCCGTCCACAGGATGACGCTCGCACAGTCCTTGCGCACCTGGCGTACATGCTCGGCGCCCAGCATGTCGAGGTTCTTGGCCACCGTGTAGGCGAAGGAACGCGCGGCCTGCAGCACGGTGTACATGTCTGCCACCTTGCCCTGGATGAGCTGGAACTCGCCGATGCTCTGGCCGAACTGCTTGCGGTCGTGGATGTAGGGCACGACGTTGTCCATGACCGCCTGCATGATGCCCAGCGGCCCGCCGGTCAGCACGGCGCGCTCGTAGTCCAGGCCCGACATCAGCACCTTGGCGCCGCCGTTGACGGCGCCCAGCACGTTCTCGGCCGGTACCTCGACGTTGTTGAACACCAGCTCGCCGGTGTGCGAGCCGCGCATGCCGAGCTTGTCGAGCTTCTGCGCGATGTTGAAGCCCTTCATGCCCTTCTCGATCAGGAAGGCCGTCACGCCGCGCGCGCCCAGCTCGGGCTCGGTCTTGGCGTAGACCACCAGCGTGTCCGCGTCGGGGCCGTTGGTGATCCACATCTTGGTGCCGTTGAGGAGGTAGACGCCGCCCTTGTCCTCGGCCTTGAGCTTCATGCTCAGCACGTCAGAGCCGGCGCCCGGCTCGCTCATCGCCAGCGCGCCGACATGCTCGCCCGAGATCAGCTTGGGCAGGTACCTGGCGCGCTGCGCATCGTTGCCGTTGCGCTTGATCTGGTTGACGCACAGGTTGCTGTGCGCGCCGTAGCTCAGGCCCACCGAGGCGCTGGCGCGGCTGATCTCCTCCATCGCCACCATGTGGGCCAGGTAGCCCATGTTGGCGCCGCCGTACTGCTCGGGCACCGTGATGCCGAGCACGCCCAGCTCACCCATCTTGCGCCACAGGTCCATGGGGAACTGATCGCTGCGGTCGATCTCCGCGGCGCGCGGCGCGATCTCTTCATCGGCGAAGGCACGCACGGCGTCGCGCAGCGCATCGATGTCCTCGCCGAGCTGGAAGTTGAGGCCGGGCAAATTCATGCGGAATATCTCCTGTTCACCCCGCGACAACCCGGTTACAACGGGGCTGCCGGGCGTTGATTGACGTGAACGTCAACTGTAGCAAGCACCCAACCCACCCGCCCGGCGAGGAGCATCCATGCTGAACCAGCTGAGTTTCCAGCGCCGCATCCTGCTGCTGCTGGGCACCGCCATTGCAGGCGTCATCCTGCTCGTGGCCATCAACAGCGTCCAGGCCTACAACGACATCATGGCCGGCCGCCGCGAGGTGCTGCAGACGGCCGTGCAATCCGTGGCCAACCAGGTGCTGGCGCTGCAGCAGCAGGCCGCCAGCGGCAAGCTGCAGGAGGACGCCGCCCAGGCCACGGCACGGGAGGCCATCCGCATGGCGCGCTTCGGCGGCACCGACGGCCGCAGCGAGTACTTCTATGCCTGGTCGCTGGACGGCGTCAGCGTCGTGCACCCTGTCAAGCCCGAGTGGGCCGGCCAGAACATGCTCGACAAGATCGTCGACGGCAACGGCCGCAAGACGATCCGGGACATGGTCGCCGGCGTGAAGGCGTCGAGCAACGGGCGGGCCTTCGTCGACACCCACTTCCCGCGGCCCGGCGGCACCGAGCCGGTGGCCAAGCTGCAGTACGTCGTGCAGATCCCCGGCTGGAACTGGGTCGTCGGCTCGGGGCTCTACCTCGACGACGTGAAGGCGCTGGTCTGGCGCGCCGCGCTGCAGCAGGTCGGCATCGGCGCGGTCGTGCTGGCCATCACCGTCGCGCTGGGCCTGGCCATCGCGCGCAGCGTGCTCGGCCAGCTGGGCGGCGAACCCCGCGTGGCCATCGCGGCGATGCAGGACGTCGCACGCGGCGACCTCAGCCCGCGGTTGTCCTCGGCACGCAGCGACAGCCTGATGGGCCAGATGCAGGCCATGGTCGAGGCGCTGCGCACGACCATCGGCCAGGTGCGTGACGCCGTCGAATCGATCACCACCGCGGCCGGCGAGATCGCGCAGGGCAACCACGACCTGTCCGGCCGCACCGAGCAGGCCGCCTCCAGCCTGCAGCAGACAGCCAGTTCGATGGAGGAGATGAGTGGGGCCGTCGGCCAGAGCGCCGATACCGCCCGGCAGGCCAACCAGCTCGCTGCGTCGGCCGCCGAAGCCGCACAGCGCGGTGGCCAGGTGGTGGCGCAGGTGACGCAGAGCATGCAGGGCATCACCGACAGCTCGCGCCGCATCGGCGACATCATCGGCGTCATCGACGGCATCGCGTTCCAGACCAACATCCTGGCGCTGAACGCTGCCGTGGAGGCCGCGCGGGCCGGCGAGCAGGGCCGTGGCTTCGCCGTCGTCGCCGGGGAAGTGCGCTCGCTCGCCCAGCGCAGCGCCGAGGCCGCCAAGGAGATCAAGTCGCTCATCGGCACCTCGGTCGGCAATGTCGAGCAGGGCGCCGTGCTGGTCGCGCAGACCGGTCAGGCCATGCACGACATCGTCGGCAGCGTCAGCCGCGTGTCGGACCTGATCGGCGAGATCGCCGCCGCCGCCAGCGAGCAGCGCGACGGCATCCAGCAGGTCAACCAGGCCGTCACGCAGCTCGACCAGATGACGCAGCAGAACGCCGCGCTGGTGGAGGAATCCGCCGCCGCGGCGCAGTCGATGCGCGAGCAGGCGCACAAGCTGGCCGAGGCGGTGTCCGCCTTCCGGCTGAACTAGGGGCCTGTTGACGCAATCGCCGCCGGCTGCGGCAGCAGGCGGCGCACCAGGGGGTGGGTGATCTTCTTGTCGGTGCCCACCGCGTAGAACTGCTCGGCCAGGCCCTCGGCCACGCCGACATTGACGAGGCCGTAGCGGCCGGTCAGCGCGTCGTCCACCGCGGTCGCTGCGGGGAACACGCCCAGGCCCTCGGCACCGAACGTCGCCAGCAGCGCGCTGTCCTCGAACTCGCCGGTCACGCGCACGCGCAGCCCCCGCTGCGTCAGCCATTGGTCCAGCTGCGGCCGCAATGCGGCGTGCGAGGTCGGCAGCAGCAGCGGCACATCGGCCAGCGAGCGGGGAAATTCGCGCGCCGCCGCGGCGGCCCAGCGTGGGTGCGCATACCAGGCCACGGGCGAGCTGCCCAGCGAGTGGCTGTAGACGCGCAGGTTGGGGTTGGGCGGCGCCGGGCGGTCGGCCAGCACGACGTCGAGGCGGTGCAGGGCCAGGTCGCCCAGCAGGTCGTCGAACTCGTCCTCGTGGCACAGCAGGCGCAGCTGCGGCGTGTCGAGGATGGGTGCCAGCAGGCGCTGCGCCACCAGTTTGGGCAAGCCGTCCGAGATGCCGACGGCGAGCCGCACGGTGGGCACGTCCACGGCCTCGCGCACCCGCTCGGGCAGCGTCTCGCCCAGCGAGAAGATCTGGTCGGCCACATCCAGCGCCGTGCGCCCGGCCTCGGTCAGCGCGACGCCGCGGCCGGCCGGCTTCAGCAGTGAAGCGCCCAGGGCCTGCTCCAGCTCCCGGACCTGGGTCGACACGGTCTGCACCGACAGGCCCAGCTTCTCCGCCGCGCGGGTCAGGCCGCCCTCCTTGGCGACGGCCCAGAAGTAGTAGAGGTGGCGGTAGCTGTAGTTCAGGCTCATTGCCGGGTTCCCCCAATTTATACGGAAGTATTCGTTCTTGATTTTCCGCTTTTTTATGCAGTGACGATGGCCTAGTCTGGCCGGCCTTATCGCCCCTCCCCGGAGAGCTGCCATGCAAAACCAACCTCGCACCCTCGCGATCGCCACGCCCTACGGCGGCGCGGTCGACCGCGGCACCGCCCACCGCGTGTTGCGCAACACCTATGCGCTGCTGTCGATGACGCTGTTGTTCAGCGCCGCCGTCGCGGCCGCCGCCGTGGCCTTCAACCTGCCGGCGCCGGGCCTGATCCTGACGCTGGTCGTCTACTTCGGCCTGCTGTTCGGCATCCACAAGCTGAAGAACAGCGGCATGGCCGTCGGCCTCGTGTTCGCGCTGACCGGCTTCATGGGCTGGACGCTGGGTCCGCTGCTGACCCGCACGCTGTCGCTGCCCGCGGGCGGCCAGGCCGTCATGCTGGCGCTGGGCGCCACCGGCGCGGTGTTCCTGGCGCTGTCGGCCTATGCGACGACCACCAAGCGCGACCTGTCGTGGATGGGCGGCTTCCTGTTCGCCGGCATGATCGTCGCCGTGCTGGCCGGCCTGGCCGCGGTGTTCTTGCAGATCCCCGCGCTGGCGCTGACGGTCTCGGCCGTCGTCGCGCTGCTGTCGGCCGGCCTGATCCTGTTCGAGACCCAGCAGATCGTGAACGGTGGTGAAACGAACTACGTGCTGGCCACGGTCAGCCTGTTCGTGTCGATCTTCAACCTGTTCACCAGCCTGCTGCACCTGTTCGGCTTTGCCGGCTCGGACGAGTGACCCTCAGGGCTGCTTCCTGAGCAGCCCGCGATAAAGGCCGATGCCGATGCCGGCGAAGGCCAGGCCGCCCAGCCACTGGGCGGTCGTCGCGAAGCCCTCGCCGACGACCGCCAACGGCGTGTTCTGGCCCGAGAACACGACGATGGCCGCCAGCAGCACGCCCAACAGGCTCTCGCCGACGATGAGGCCCGAGGCCATCAGCACGCCGAGCTGGCGGGCGGCTTCGGGGTCGCGCTGGAGCGCGGCGCGGCGCTCGTAGGCCCAACCGGCCACGGCGCCGACGACGATCATCAGCGTGCTGCTCGGCGGCAGGTAGATGCCCAGGCCCACCGCCAGGGGCGCCAGGTGCGCCCGGCCTGACGTCGCATGCTTCAGCATGCCGTCCAAGACGATGCAGGCCCCCCCCACGGCCACGCCGATGCCGATCAGGTTCCAGTCCAGGTCGCCCTGGATGACGCCCTTGGCCAGCGCCGAAATCAGCGCGGCCTGCGGGGCGCCCAGCGCGGTCTTCGGGTCCACGCCGGGCGCGCCGGCAAAACCGTAGGCCTTGTTCAGCAGGTCGAGCACCGGCGGGATCACCAGCGCGCCGGCGACCACGCCGATGACGAGGGCCACCTGCTGGCGCCAGGGCGTGGCGTCGACCAACTGGCCGGTCTTCAAGTCCTGCAGGTTGTCGTTGGAGATGGTCGCCACGGCGAACACCACCGCCGTGACGAACAGCGCGAACGCGACCAGTGCCTGCCCTGTGGCGGCCGGCAGCAGCGGCTTCACACCAAGCGCCAGCAGCAGCGAAGCACCGATGACGACCAGGATGCCGACGCCCGACAGCGGGCTGTTGGACGAGCCGATCAGGCCGGCCATGTAGCCGCACACCGCAGCGACGAAGAAGCTCATCAGGAACACATACACCAGCCCGCCGACGACGAGCAGGCCCAGCTGGTCGCCCAGCCCAGCCGAGCTGGCGAAGCGCGACAGCATGACGCCGATGGGCAGCATGCAGGCCAGCGTGACCAGGCCGACGGTGCCGATGGGGATGTCGCGCTCGTTGCGCGGCAGCGTGTCGGCGCGGCCGGCGCGGCGCACGCGGGCGGTCATCGCGGCGCCATGCAGGCCGGCGATGACCGGCCCGGCCAGCTTGACCAGCGTCCAGATCGCGGCGACCGCGATGCAGCCCGCGCCGACGAAGCGCACCTGCCGGCTCCAGGCCGCCAGCGCGACCGCCTCGGCCGCGCCGTCTGTGGCCTGCGTCAGGACCGGCACGAAGCCCAGCCAGGCGATGGCCGCGCCGGCCAGGATGGCGACGCCCACCCACAGGCCGACCAGATGGCCCACGGCCAGCAGCGCGAAGCTGAAGCTCAGGTCATAGCCCGTGGCCCCGCTGCGCTGGCCGGGCAGCCGGAAGTACTGCGCCAGGTTGGCCGCGAACAGCTGCATCGCCACGGCGATGCTGAACCCGGCCGACACGACGGCGCCGGTGACGATGGCCGCCAGCCCTTGCCGGCTGCCTTCGCCGCCACCGGTGGCGTGGCCGACCTTGAGCACCTCCGCACACGCCACCCCCTCTGGATACGGCAGCGGCGAGTTCGTCACGAGCGCCCGGCGCAGCGGGATGGAGTACATGACGCCCAGCACGCCGCCCAACGCGCACAGCGTGGCCGACATCCAGTACGGGAAGCCCGTCCACCAGCCGATCATGACCAGCCCGGGCAGCACGAAGATGATGGACGACAGCGTGCCCGCGGACGACGCGATGGTCTGCACGATGTTGGTCTCGCCGATGGAGCTGCCCGCCGCGCGGCGCAGCAGGGCCATCGCGATGACGGCGGCCGGGATGGAGGTCGCGAACGTCAGTCCGGCCTTCAGGCCGAAGTAGACGTTGGCCGCCGTGAAGACCAATGTGATCAGGATGCCCAGCACGATGCCGCGCAGGGTCAGCTCGGTGCCCAGCTGGGGCGCGGTGGCAGGCGATGAGGAGCTCATGCTTCGAGACGGCAACGCCGGGTGGACGGAGCGCCGATCATCGTGGCAGCCCGCACGGCCCGCCGGTCCCGGATAACCCTAGCGGCGCGCTCAATTGACGTTAACGTCAATTGGCGACCTAGAATCCGCGCCGAGCAAGGAGACAGCCATGACCGATCTCTCTAGCGACTACAAAGCGCTGGCCGAGTACCGCCCGACCCACAAGGTCCGTTTCGTCACCGCCGCCAGCCTGTTCGACGGGCATGACGCCGCCATCAACATCATGCGGCGCATCCTGCAGGGCATGGGTGCGGAGGTCATCCACCTCGGGCACAACCGCTCGGTGGATGAAGTCGTCACCGCGGCGCTGCAGGAGGATGCGCAAGGCATCGCCATCAGCAGCTACCAGGGCGGGCACGTCGAGTACTTCAAGTACATGGTGCAGCTGCTGAAAGAGCGCGGCGGCGAGCGCATCCAGGTGTTCGGCGGCGGCGGCGGCGTCATCGTGCCGGCCGAGATCAGTGAGCTTGCCCGAATCGGCGTGCGCATCTTCAGCCCCGAGGACGGCCAGCGCATGGGCCTGCAAGGCATGATCGGCGAGATGGTCATGAAGGCCGACCAGGACTTCAGCGTGCATGCGCCCAAGGATCTGTCCGCCATCACCGGGCACTCCGAAGCGGCCTGGCGTTCCCTCGCCCAGTTGCTGACGGCGCTGGAGAACGGCAAGGCCGACGGTTCAATCGTCGACGCGCTGCGTTCACGGGCCAAAGACATCAAGACGCCGGTCCTCGGCATCACCGGCACCGGCGGCGCCGGCAAGTCCAGCCTCACCGACGAGCTGATCCGCCGGCTGCGCCTCGACCAGGGCGACGCGCTGCGCGTGGCGCTGGTCTCCATCGACCCGTCGCGGCGCAAGAGCGGCGGCGCGCTGCTGGGCGACCGCATCCGCATGAACGCGATCGGCCCGTGGTCGCAAGGCCAGCGCGTGTTCATGCGCAGCCTCGCCACACGCGACTTCGGCTCCGAGATCTCCCCTGCACTGCCCGACGTCATCGCCGCCGCCAAGGTCGCCGGCTTCGACCTCGTCATCGTCGAGACCTCCGGCATCGGCCAGGGCGACGCCGCCATCGTGCCGCTGGTGGACGTGCCCATGTACGTGATGACGCCCGAGTTCGGCGCCGCCAGCCAGCTCGAGAAGATCGACATGCTGGACTTCGCCGAGTTCGTCGCCATCAACAAGTTCGACCGCAAGGGCTCGCTGGACGCGCTGCGCGACGTGGCCAAGCAGGTGCAGCGCAACCGCGAGGCCTTCACCGTGATGCCGGACCAGATGCCGGTGTTCGGCACGATGGCCAGCCGCTTCAACGACGACGGCGTGACGGCGCTCTACCAGGCGCTGAAGGCCCGCCTCGCCGACCTGGGCCTGCCGCTGACCGACGGCCGCCTGCCCCCGGTGCACACGCGCCACAGCACGCACCAGACGCCCATCGTGCCGGCGGGCCGCGTACGCTACCTCGCCGACATCAGCGAGACGGTGCGTGGTTACAAGGCACGCGCGCGCCGGCAGGCGGCGCTGGCCCGAGAGATCCAGCAGCTGGATGCCAGCCACGCGATGCTCGAAGCGGCCAGCCAGGACGACGCCGGCGGCGCATTGGCCGGCCTCGCCGAGCAGCGCCGCGCCAAACTGGACGGCGACGCACGCCAGTTGCTGCAGCAGTGGCCCGACATGGTCAAGGCCTATGCCGGCGATGAGTACGTCGTGAAGATCCGCGACAAGGAGATCCGCACCGCGCTGGTCACGCAGAGCCTGTCCGGCACCAAGATCCGCAAGGTGGTGCTGCCCGGCTACGAATGCCATGGCGAGCTGCTGAAGTGGCTGATGCTGGAGAACGTGCCCGGCAGCTTCCCTTACGCGGCCGGCGTGTTCGCGTTCAAGCGCGAGGGCGAAGACCCCACCCGCATGTTCGCGGGCGAAGGCGACGCCTTCCGCACCAACCGCCGCTTCAAGCTGGTCAGCGAAGGCATGCCCGCCAAGCGCCTGTCCACGGCCTTCGACTCGGTGACGCTGTACGGCGCCGACCCCGCGCCGCGGCCGGACATCTACGGCAAGGTCGGCAACTCCGGCGTGTCCATCGCGACGCTGGACGACATGAAGGTGCTGTACGACGGCTTCGACCTGTGCAATCCGAGCACATCGGTGTCGATGACGATCAACGGTCCGGCGCCGAGCATCCTCGCGATGTTCATGAATACGGCCATCGACCAGAACCTCGCCAGGTTCCGCGCCGACAACGGCCGCGAACCCACGGCCGACGAGGCCGCCAAGATCAAGGACTGGGTGCTGGCCAATGTGCGCGGCACCGTGCAGGCCGACATCCTGAAGGAAGACCAGGGCCAGAACACCTGCATCTTCTCGACGGAGTTCAGCCTCAAGGTCATGGGTGACATCGCCGAGTTCTTCGTGCACCACAACGTGCGCAACTTCTACTCGGTGTCGATCTCGGGTTATCACATCGCTGAGGCCGGCGCGAACCCGATCAGCCAGCTGGCGCTGACGCTGTCCAACGGCTTCACGTTCGTGGAGGCCTACCTCGCGCGCGGCATGCACATCGACGACTTCGCGCCCAACCTGAGCTTCTTCTTCAGCAACGGCATGGACCCGGAGTACACCGTCCTCGGTCGCGTTGCACGCCGCATCTGGGCCATCTCGATGCGAGACCGCTACGGCGCCAACGAGCGCTCGCAGAAGCTGAAGTACCACGTGCAAACCTCGGGCCGCAGCCTGCACGCGCAGGAGATCGCGTTCAACGACATCCGCACCACGCTGCAGGCGCTGATCGCGATCTACGACAACTGCAACTCGCTGCACACCAACGCGTTCGACGAGGCGATCACGACGCCGACGGAGGACAGCGTGCGCCGCGCGATGGCCATCCAGCTCATCATCAACCGCGAGTGGGGCCTGGCCAAGAACGAGAACCCGTCGCAGGGCGCCTTCATCATCGACGAGCTGACCGAGCTGGTGGAAGAGGCGGTGCTGACCGAGTTCGAGCGCATCAGCGAACGCGGCGGCGTGCTCGGCGCGATGGAAACCGGCTACCAGCGCGGCCGCATCCAGGAGGAGTCGATGCACTACGAGATGCTCAAGCACACCGGCGAGTACCCCATCATCGGCGTCAACACCTTCCGCAACCCCAAGGGCGAGCCGGTGCCGGAGCACATCGAGCTGGCGCGCTCGACGGACGAGGAGAAGCAGTCGCAGCTGCAGCGGCTGGCCGACTTCCACGCCCGCCACGCGGCCGAAGCGCCGGCCATGCTGGCCCGCCTGCAACAGGCCGTCATCGAGAACCGTAATGTCTTCGACGTGCTGATGGACGCTGTGCGGGTGTGCTCGCTGGGTCAAATTACCGGCGCGCTGTTTGAAGTGGGCGGGCAGTACCGGCGCAGCATGTGAACAGCCTGCGCACCGGCCGCCGCCCGGGAAAAGTCAACGCGACTGGATCGCCTGCATCGCCGCCTTCACGCGCTGCAGCATGGGCGAGGCCGGCGCCGCCTTGGCATCGAACGGGTGCAGCCGCTGGCCGCCGACCGCCGCCATGATCTTGCGCACGTACAGCCGCGTCTCGGCATAGGGCGGCACGCCGAGGTAGCGGTCCACCGCGCGCTCGCCGGCGTTGTAGGCGGCCAGCGCCAGCATCACATCGCCCTCGAAATAGGCCAGCAGCCAGCGCAGGTAGGCCATGCCGGCGCGGATGTTCTGCGAGGGGTCGGTCAGGCGCGTGACGCGAAAGCGCGCGGCCGTGTCGGGCATCAGCTGCATCAGCCCCTGCGCCTTCTTGGGCGACTCCGCCAGTGGGTCGAAGTTGGACTCCTGCGCCATCACGGCCAGCACCAGCGCCGGCGCGAGCTGGTACTCGGGCGCCAGCAGCTTGACGTAGTTGACGATGGCCGGCGGCGCGCGCTCGGGCAGCGGCAGCGTGGCCCACAGCGAGGTGGCCGACGGCAACCCCTTGGCGCCACGCGCCGGCGGCTGTGCCACGGCCACCGGCGGGTCGGTCTCCGGCGGGCGCAGGCAGGGCGGCGGGTCGCCCAGCGGCGTGCCGCCCATCGAGTCGAGCATGTTCTGCGCCTGCTGCATGCCCTGCTCGGCGGCGGCGGCGAACATGTGGGCCGCCTCGGCATCGTTGCGCTGGATGCCGCGGGCGTTCGTCAGCATCCAGCCCAGGCTGTACTGCGCCTCGGCATCGCCGTAGCGGGCAGCGCGGCAATACAGCTTGGCGGCCGCCACCTCGTCGCGCTTGACGCCGTCGCCATACTCCAGCGCCTTGGCCTCCTGTCGCCAACGCTCCACTTGAGCGGGCACCACCGGCCCGCGCTCGCCCGGCGGCATCGTCGGGCGGGGCAGCTGTTCCAGCGTCAGCGAGGGCGTCTGGGCCAGGGCGGTCAGGGGCGCGAGCAGCAGCGCCAGCAACAGGGTTCTCACGGGCAGAAGACGACGGCGGCGAAAGCGGGCTGCGAGTCTAGGGCCTGTTCACGCTGCGGCAACGGACCGTCAGAATGGCGGCCCCCGCTGACGCCTGTGATGGACGAAGAGCTCTCATGACCACCGACAAGGACTCCCCTTCCGAACGCATCACCGCCAAGATCGCCGCCCTCGGCGACTGGCGCGCCGACACGCTGGCCAGGCTGCGCCAGCTCATCCTGGCCGCGGACGACGCCGTCGTCGAAGCCTGGAAATGGGACGGCCCGGTGTGGGAGTGCGACGGCATCCTGTGCACCGGTGAGACCTACAAGGCCAAGGTCAAGCTGACCTTCCCGCACGGTGCCGCCCTGCCCGACCCCAAGGGCCTGTTCAACTCCAGCCTCGAAGGCAAGGTGCGCCGTGCCATCGACTTCGGTGCGGCTGACGAAGTGGACGCGGCCGCCTTCAAGGCGCTGATCCGCGCGGCGATCCAGCACAACCGGGCGAAGTGACCCGGACGCCGCTTCAGCCTTGCGCCGGCTGGCTGCGGCTGGCGCGCCAGCACTGGATCAGCTGCTCCGCGAGCCCCGGCAGCTCGCCCCGCCCCACCCGCTTGGCGAAGCCGAAACGCTCGCCGGCATAGATGCGGTCGTAGGCCAGGCGCGAGACATGCGCGGGCCAGCCCTGGCCGGCCATCAGCGCCGAAAAGCGCTCCAGCAGGTGCAGCTCCGCCTGCACCGGCCGTTCCTGGCTGGGGACGCGTTCGTCCACGACCAGCCGCGCCGCGCCTTCATGGCAACGGATGCGACGCGGGCCGAAGCTGGGCAGCGGGATTGGGCGGCGATGGCGGGTCATGGCCGCAAAGATAGGACCGCAGGCCGCCCGGCCAGCGTTCAGAAACAGCGCTTGCGCCGTTCGCGTGCGGGCCGGATTCACGCAACGGCCGACGGCGTGTTTTTGTTCACGCGTGGATCAGGCTTCCGGCTCGTGGCACACGGCCTCGATGTTGTGCCCGTCCGGGCCGATGACGAACGCGGCGTAGTAGTGGGCGTGATAGTGCGGGCGCAGCCCCGGCGCGCCGTGGTCCCGCCCGCCCGCCTCGAGTGCCGCGCGATGGAAGGCGTCGACCTGGGCGCGCGTGGCCGCCGTGAATGCGAGATGCAGGTGCGCCGGCTTCTCCTGGGTCTCGAACAGGCACAGCGACTCCTTGCCGTGCGGCTGAGCCAGCTCCGCACCATAGGCCGGCGGCCCCTCGGAGACGAGGGTGACGCCGAGCGGCGCCAGCGCTTCGAGGAAGAACGCCTTGCTCGCGGCGTAATCGCTGGCGCCGAATTTGACGTGGTCGAACATGCATGTCTCCAGCCATGGGAACCTGCGCCGCCCGCACGCCCGGCGGCGCGATGATGGCGGCATGGACGACCACGATACCCCTCGCCCCGGCTGGCTGGGCCCCTGGCTGAAAGGCTTCCCGGCGTTGCAGCCGCCGCTGCCGCTGGCCGATGTCGCCCAGCGCGGCTGGACGCTGACCGGCAACGAGCTGCCCACGCCGCTGGCTGTGATCCGCCAGCAGGCGCTGGCCCACAACATCGCCTGGATGCAGGCCTTCGCCACGGCGCGCGGCGTGCAGCTGGCGCCGCATGGCAAGACGACGATGAGCCCGCAGCTGTTCCGCCGCCAGCTTGACGCCGGCGCCTGGGGCCTGACGTTCGCGAACGTGCACCAGCTGCGCCTGGGCCTGGCCGCGGGGGCGCGGCGGGCGCTGATCGCCAACCAGCTGCTCGGCGCGGCCGAGTTGGCCGAACTGCTCGCCCTGCGCCGCCGCCACCCGGGCGTGGAGCTGGCGTTCTTCGTCGATTCGCAGGCGCAGCTGGACCTGCTGGCCGCGCACTGGGCGCAGCTCGGCGTTGGCGAGGCCCGGGTCGACGTGCTGATCGAACTCGGCACCTCGCGCTGCGGGCTGCGCGAGCACGGCCCGGCGCTGGCGCTGGCGCGCGCGCTCCAGGCCCACCCGGCGCTGCGGCTGCGCGGCATCGGCTTCTACGAGGGCTTGCAGGTCGTCGGCGAGACCGGCCCGGACCGCGCGCTGATGCAGCAATGGCGCTCGCGCGTGGAGGCGCTGCTGGCCGCCATCGAGGCCGAAGGCCTGATCGACGCCGAGGCGCTGCCGCTGTGGCTGAGCGGCGGCGGCTCTGCGCTGTTCGACCTCGTCGCGCCCGTGCTGGCCGGGCGACCGGGGCGCCTGGGCCTGCTGCGCTCGGGCTGCTACATCTGCCACGACCATGAGCACTACGGCCGCTACATGCAGGCCATGGATGAGCGCATGGGCACGCCGCCCGCGGCGCCCAGCCTGGTGCCGGCGCTGGAGGTCTGGACGCAGGTGCTGTCCTGCCCCGAGCCCGGCTTGGCGCTGCTCAACGCCGGCCGGCGCGACGTGTCCTTCGACCAGGGTTGGCCGCTGCCCATCTGGCATCTGCGCGGCGGCGCGCGGCGGGCGGCGCCCGCGGCATGGCGCGTGACCGGCCTGAACGACCAGCATGCCTACCTGCGCTGGGACCCGCTCGCCACCGACGGCCCGGCCGTCGGCGAGCGCGTCGCGCTCGGCCCCTCCCACCCCTGCACCACCTTCGACAAATGGGCCTGGATGGCCGTCGTCGACGAGGGCGACCGCGTCGTGGACGCGATCACGACACAGTTCCAATGAAGCGCCGCGACCTGCTGTTGCTCTTCTCCGCCACGCCTCTGATGCCCGCACTCGCCGCCGCTCCCTCCCCCGATCCAGCCCGCTTCCTGCATGTCGGCACCTACGCACCGCTGGGCCAGGGCCTCTACAGCTTCGCGATCGGCGCGGACGGCGCGCTCAAGCCGCTGGGCACCACGCCCAATGCCCACAGCCCGAGCTGGCTGGCCACCGATGGCCAGCGCGTCTACGCGGCCGAGGAAGGCGGCGACCACGTTGCCGTCTACACGCAGGACGAGGCCGGCCGCCTGAAGCCGCTGCAGCGCGAACCCAGCGGGGGCCGCGGCCCCGTGCACCTGGCGCTGGCGGCGGGCCGGCTGTGGGTGGCGCACTATGGCGACGCCCGCTTCGCCGCGCTGCCCCTGCAGGCGGATGGCCGAGTCGGCCGTGCCGAGAGCTGGCCGTCCTGCCTGGGCGCCGACTGCCGCGCCGGCCCGCCACAGGCCGCCAAGGCGCCGCCCGGCAGCCAAGCCAGTGGCGGGCATGACGCGCCGCACGCCCACATGATCCAGGCCAGCCCCGACGGCCGCTGGCTGGTCGGCACCGACCTCGGCCGCGACCGCCTGCTGGCCTGGCCACTCACCGCCGCCACGCCCGATGCGCCGGCCCGCGAGCTGGCGCTGAGCCCGGGCTCCGGCCCGCGCCACTTCGTCTTCCACCCGACGCAAGTCGACCTCGTCTACGTGCTGCAGGAGCAGCCCTCGACGCTGTCGACGGTTCAGTTGGGCGCCGGGGGGCCGCGGCTGCTCGACGAGATCTCGGCCCTGCCCGCCGGCTTTGCCGGCACCAGCTACGCCGCCGGCCTGCTGGTCGCCCCCGGCGGCCGCCATCTCTACGCGCTGAACCGGCTGCACGACAGCATCGGCGTCATCGCGCTGGACGACCCGCTCCAGCCACGGCTGCTGGACCACCACTGGGTGCACGGCAGCTACCCGCGCAGCGCGTGCATCGCCGGATCGCAGATGTTCGTCTGCAACCAGCGCAGCGACCAGCTCAGCCACTTCGACCTCGGCCGCCCCGAGGCACCGCGCTTCACCGGCCGGCAGACGCCCGTGCCCAGCCCGGCCGGCGCTTGCTGGCTGTGATCCGGGGCAGTGCTGCTCATCAAGCGTGAGGATGCAGCGCACAGCCTCCCGCCCTACCGTCCGCCCATCGCAGCCATTGCGCCCAGGGAGAACGGCACGTGAACTTTCGCAGCTTGTTGATGACGGCAGCACTGGTGCTTGCGGGCACCACCCAGGCAGGCACGGTCAGCCTGGTGCCGTCTGCCACGCACCTCAACGTCGGCCAGAGCCTGTCCGTCGATCTCATGTTCGACCACCTTGGCGCACCGGATGCCTTGGGCGCCTTCGACCTCGACGTGACCTTCAACGCCGCCGTGCTGTCGATCACCGGCGTTGCCTTCGGGGCCGCGCTCGGCGTCGACGGCATCGACCAGTTCAGCAGCACGCTTGTGAGCACAGGACGCCTCGACATCGCCGCCGTTTCGCTGCTCGCCGAGGCCGACCTGCTTGCCGCCCAGACCGGTCCCTTCACGCTAGCCACCCTGAGCTTTGACGCGCTGCAGGCCGGCCTCGCCGACCTTCACTTCGACCTCACGACACCGCCGGGGCTGCTGTTCAGCGATGCCTTCGGCAACGTATTGGCCGCCACGACGGGCGCCGAGCCCGACGTCACCGTCACGGCGGCCGGCAACCGCGTGCCTGAGCCGGGTTCACTGGCCCTGGCGACGCTGGCCCTGGGCTTGCTGGGCGCGAGACGCCGCCGTAGCGCGGACTGAGACGCGATGTCGCCGCGCGTGCTCATGGCGGCCCCGGCCGCGGTCTTCGCTGCCGTGGTCATCGCCGCTCGCCTGTCGGGCAACGACAAATCGCCGTTCCTCGTGCTGCTGGTGCTGGGGCTGCTCGCGTTGCTACTGCTCGTGCTGCTGGGCGTGGCATGGCTTGGCGGCCCGGACGCGAGCAAGCCTTGGCCATTGATCGCCGGCACCGCGTTGCCGCTGGCCTATGCGGGCCTGGTCGTCCTGCTGGCCCGCGCGCAATTGATCGATCCGCTGAACTGGCTGGGATTGCGCTGATCCAGCGCCCAGCCCACCGTCCGCAAGGACAGGCTCTGCAAGGAAACCACGCTATGAAGCGCATCTCCCGGTACGCCTTCGCCCTGCTTGCGCTGTGCACAGCAGGCGCCATGCATCAGGCTGCGGCCTTCAAGCCGACTGCTGAGTTCGGCCACGTCGGCATCGTGCGGGACGCGCTCGCCCGCATCTCGGTTCGATCCAGCGATGGGCTGAGCACGCTGCGCTTCTCGGAGCGCGCCATCCTCCAGGTTCGCGATGCCACGGCTGGCGTGGACGAAATCGTCTCCGACCGCGGCGAGCTGACCGTGCCGACAGCGCACTGCGACGACGAACTGCTGCCCGAATGTTCGCAGCGCATCATCGACATCAAGAACACCGTGATCAGCCTGCTGACGGCACCGACGCCCGACGGAGACGCCGCGCGTCGCCAGGTTGGGCGCGCACTGCACACGCTGCAGGACTTCTTCGCGCACAGTAACTGGATCAACATCTCGTCGGGCGACCCGGGGCTGGGCACGACCGTCCTGTCGCGCCTCGGACCGACGCAGGACACCTGCGAGCGCGGCTTCTCCACGCTCGGTTCCGGCACCCTCGCGGGCTTGGGTCTCAGCAGCACGACGACGGGCTACTTCAGCCTCGTGCTCGCGCCACCCGAGGGCAAATGCAATCACGGCCTCGGCCTCGACCCAGGCATTCACAAGGACGAGCCCAGCCGCACCGGCCACGGGGCCGCGCGCGCCGCCGCCGTCAATGCCACCGAGGGCCTGATCCGGCAGATCCTCGGCGCGCCGGGCATCGCGGGCAATGACCGCGCGATCCGCGCCTTCCTCGACGTGCGCGGCGCAGTCGGCTTCGTCGTCGACACCACCGGCAGCATGGGCGGCGTGATCGCCGGCGTGAAGACATCGATCGGCCGCATCGTCAATGCCGTGGCCAGTGGCGCCAATCCTCCGGACCGGTACATCCTGGTCGGCTTCAACGACCCGAGTGTGAGCGGCGCCACCGTCACGGCCGATGCCGGCGCGCTGCTGAGCGCCGCGAACGGCCTGTTCGCCTCAGGCGGTGGCGACTGCCCCGAACTCGCCATGACCGGCGCGCTGCGCGCGGTGAATGCCGCGCCCGACGCCTCGCAGCTCTACCTGTTCACCGACGCCAGCGCGAAAGACGCCGGGCTCGCCGGCAACGTCATCACGCAAGCGCGTGCCAAGCAGATCTCCATCAGCTTCCTGACCTTCGGTTCCTGCTCGCCTATCGATCCTGCGTACTACGCCATCGCGGCGGAGACCGGCGGCCAGTTGTACGAACTCTCGCGCACAACCGCTGAGACCGAGAAGATCTTCGGCCTGGTGAACCCCTATGTCATAGGCACCCCCAAGCCGGTGTTCATCGGCCGCGGCGCCATCGGCGGCACCCGCAACATCGATCTGCCCATTGATCCCGCCGCAGTCAGCCTGCAGGTGTCGGCCGCAGTCAACGCAGGCTCTTCTGCCCGCCTGTTCGACCCGAGCGGCCGCGAGATCGCCGGGGGCCAACCCGGCGTGACCGTCACCCCCGTAACCGGCGGCACGCTGTTCGCCGTGTCGGCGCCGGCAGCGGGGACGTGGCGCGTGACACTCACCGGCACCGGCAGCTTCGACCTCTCGGTCACCGCCGACAGCCCGATCGAGCTGAACCGTTTTCAGTTCGTCGAATCCCGCGGGCGGGACGGCCATACAGGCCTGTTCGCCATCAAGTCACAGCCGCTGGCCGGTGCCGTGCAGCAGTCGCGCGCCACGGTGCTTGGCGTCGTCGCCGGTGCGAGCTTCCGCCTGGTTTCCGAGGCTGGCATTCCCATCATGGATCTGCCCGCGACGAACGGCGGCGAACTGGCCCCTGACGAATGGTCGTCGGCCTTCCAGCTGCCGGGCGAGCGCTTCCGCGTTCAGGTGTCCGGCACGGACGGCGGCGGCAAACCCTACCTGCGCACCTATCCGCAGTTGTTCCTCGGCCGCACCGTGAAGGTGGAGGCGCTGGGCGGTGGCTTTGGCAACTTTGCGCCCGGGCTGAACACCGTGGTGCGTTTTCTCGTCACCAACCTGGGCGCCACGGACAGCTTCGCCGTGACGGCGGTCGACGAACGCGGCTTCATCCGCGCGGCAGCACCGGCCACCGCGACCTTGGCACCCAACCAGTCGCGCACGATCGACGTGCCGGTCGTCATTCCGGCCAATGCGGTGCTGGGCACGACGAACAACATATCCCTCAGCGTCCAGGGCGCGTCGACGGCCAACGGGTCGGTGTTCACGCAGATCGTCCGCGCCACCAGCATTGCAGGGGACCTGGACAACGACGGCGACGTCGACCGCGACGACATCGCCGTCATCTTCGCGGCACGCAACCAGGCGGCATCCGGTCCGGCCGATCCGCGCGATGTCGACGGCGACGGCCGCATCACGGTGTTGGATGCACGCAAGGCCACGCTGCTGTGCACACGCCCCGCCTGCAAGCGCGAATGAGCCTCTTCGGCCACCACAGGCTGTAGATCGCGCAACGAGAAATGGCATGGCCTCGCGGCCATGCGCTTGAGACGGCGGCTGATCAGCTGCGGCGGCGGCGCACCACGAGCACGCCGGCCAGCGCCAGGCCGGCGAGGGCGAGCGACGCCGGCTCCGGCACCGTCGCCATCGCCGCAGCTTCTCGGTTGAACACGAAGTTGTCGTAGGCCTGGTTGCCACTGCCGGCGAACTGCACGCGGCTCAGGTTGGTCCAGGCCGAGGACAGTGCCAAGGTCTGGATCGAGTCGGTGAAGGTCAGCACCTCGGTGATGGTGCTGTTGTCGGCATAGAAGCCCGTCAGCGTCACGCTCGTGGCGCCGGTGCGGCCGTAGTGCCCGTAGTCGAACTGCGACAGCGCGAAGAGCTGGTCGCCCGCGCGGCTGATCCGCATCACGCCGGAGCTGTCGTGCATCAACCAGTCGCTGCCGTTGTTGAAGGCATAGGCGCCGGGCGCGTAGGCGCTGTCGATGACATGGCCATGGTCCAGCAGGAAGCGGAAGCTCTGGTTCGTGAAGCCGCTGTTGTCGTAGTAGGTGACGTTGGACGCGTTGGCGATGTTCTCGAAGCCCACGGTGACGGGCGCGGCGCAGGCCTGGGCGGCGGCGAGGGCCAGAACGCTGGCCAGGACGGTTGTTTTCATCGGGTCTCTTCCTCACTGCAGGCATTGCAGCGGCGCGACTCTAATGAGCCGCCTCCACGCAACGCCCCCCGCGAGTCGAGGGGCCGGGCGGTGCTTTGTCACGCCTGCGAGCCAGGGGCGGCAAGACCGTGCAATCTGCACGGTCGGCCGCCCGCGTCAGGCCACCGCCGGCGCCTTGCGCCACCGCTTCGGCGTCATCTTGCGGATGCCGTCGTCCACCAGCGTGAACAGCACCGGAATGACCAGCAGGCTCAGGAAGGTCGACGTGATCAGCCCGCCGATGACGACGATGGCCATGGGTGCGCGGAAGCTCGGGTCGGTGCCGAAGCCCAAAGCGATCGGCAGCATGCCGGCGCCCATCGCGAGGGTCGTCATGACGATGGGCCGGGCGCGCTTGTGGCAGGCGTCGACGAGGGCCTCCAGCCGCGTCATGCCGTGCTCCCGCTCGGCCATGATGGCGTACTCCACCAGCAGGATGGAGTTCTTCGTCGCGATGCCCATCAACATGATCATGCCGATCATGGCCGGCATGGACAGGTCGGTGCCGGTGACGAACAGCGCCAGGATGGCGCCGGGGATGGACAGCACCAGCGCACCGAGGATGGTGACCGGCTGCACCCACGCGTGGAACAGCAGCACCAGCACGACGTAGATGCAGGCCACGCCCGTGCCCATCGCGAGCAGGAAGCTCTGGCTCAGCTCCGCGAACGCCTCGGCGTCGCCGATCTCGGTCTTGATGACGCCGGGCGGCAAGTTGGCGATGGTCGGCAGCGCCGCCACGCGCGCCTGCACGTCGCCCAGCGCCTGGCCGTTCAGCTCGATCTCGAAGTTGACGTTGCGGGCGCGGTTGTAGCGGTCGATCTGCGCGGGGCCAGTGCCCAGCGTGATGTCGGCGACCTGCTCCAGCGGCACCGGCCCCTTGCTGCCCGGCACGCTGAGCTGGCGCAGCAGGTCGAGGTCGGTGCGCGCGCCTTCCGGCAGCTTGACGACGATGGGCACCTGGCGCTGGGCCAGGTTGAGCTTGGGCAGAAACTGGTCGTAGTCGCCGGCCGTGGCGATGCGCAGCGTCTCGGCAATGGCCGCGGTGCTGACGCCCAGGTCGGCAGCGCGCGCGGTGTCGGGCCGCACGATGAGCTCGGGCCGCTGCAGCGCCGAGCTGCTGGTGACCTGGCCGATGCCCGAGAGGCCGCGCAGCTCGCGCTCCACCTTGGCCGCATGCGCCTGCAGCGCGTCGCCGTCCTCGCCGGCCAGCACCAGCACGTACTTCTCGGCCGAGCCGCCGAAGCCGACCGTGAAGCGCGCGCCGGGGATGGCCTCGACGGCCGCCCGCAGTTCGCGCTCCAGGTCCTGCTTGCTGGTGCCCTTGCGTTCGCCGCGCGGTGTCAGGTTGAGCGTCAGCGTGGCCTTGCGCGCCTCGGCGGCGCCGCCCATCGCGAACGGGTCGGAGCCGGCCGCGCCGCCGCCGATGGCCGTGTAGACCATCTTGACGTGCGGGTTCCTGGCCACCGCGTCGCGCGCGGCGACGGCCACCTTCAGCGTGTCCTCGTAGGTGCTGCCGGGCTCGAGCTGGATGTAGACCTGCGTCTGGCTGAGGTCGTCCGGCGGGATGAAGGCGCCGGCGATCTTGCCCGCGAACAGCGGCGTGCAGCTGGCCACGGCGAACACGGTCGTCAGCGCCAGCGTCTTGCCGCGGTGCAGCAGGCACCAGCGCACCAGGCGCAGGTAGCGCGCCATCCAGAACGGCTCGCCGGGGTCGTGGTCGGGCTTCTTCAGGATGTAGGCGGCCATCATGGGCGTCAGCAGTCGCGCGACGACGAGGCTGAAGAACACGGCGATGGCCGCGGTCCAGCCGAACTGCACGAAGAACTTGCCCGGCACGCCGGCCATGAAGGCGGTGGGCAGGAACACGGCGATCAGCGTGAAGGTCGTCGCGATGACGGCCAGGCCGATCTCGTCGGCCGCCTCGCGCGCGGCGTCGATGGGGCTCTTGCCGCCGGTCAGGTGGCGCATGATGTTCTCGATCTCGACGATGGCGTCGTCCACCAGGATGCCGATCACGAGGGACAGCGACAGCAGCGTCACGACGTTGAGCGTGAAGCCCATCCAGTGCATGACGGCAAACGTCGGGATGGCCGACAGCGGCAGCGCGACGGCGCTGACGAAGGTGGCGCGCCAGTCGCGCAGGAACCACCACACCACCAGCACCGCCAGCAGCGCGCCTTCCAGCAGCAGCGACATGCTGCCCTCGAAGTTCTCCACCACCGGGTCGACGAAGTTGAAGGCCTCGGTGACGGTGATGTCGGGGTGGGCCGCCTTCAGCTCCTCGACGGCGGCGCGCACGCCTTCGGCGACATCCAGCTCGCCCGCGCCGCGGGTGCGCGTGATCTCGAAGCCGACGACCGGCTGGCCGTTCAGCAGCGCGCCCGAGCGGCGCTCGGCCGTCGTGTCGCTGATGGTGGCGAGCTGGTCCAGCCGCACGCGGCGGTTCTCGGCCAGCGTGATCTCCAGCGCGGCCAGCTCCTGCGCGTTGCCCACCGTGGCGATGGTGCGCACGCTCTGCTCGGCGCCGCCCAGGTTGGCGCGGCCACCGGGCGCTTCCTGCTGCACCTGGCGCAGCTGGCGCGACACGTCGGCCGCGCTGGCCTGCAGGGCCAGCAGGCGCGCCGGGTCCAGCTCCACGCGCACCTCGCGCGTGACGCCGCCCACGCGCGCCACCGAGCCCACGCCGCGCACGGCCAGCATGCGCTTGGTGACCTGGTTGTCGATGAACCAGGACAGTGCCTCGTCATCCATGCCCTTGGAGGCGACGACGTAGGTCAGGATGGGCGAGCCGCTGAGGTTCATCTTCGTGATGACCGGGTCGCGCAGGTCGGCCGGCAGGTCGGCCCGCACGCCCTGCACGGCGCTGCGCACGTCGTCCAGCGCCTCCTGCGTGGGCTTTTCCAGGCGGAACTCGGCGGTGATGGTGGCCGTGCCGTCCTGCACCTTGGTGTAGAGGTTCTTCAGCCCCTGCACGGTGGCGATGGCGTTCTCGACCTTGCGCGCCACCTCGGTCTCCATCTGCGCCGGCGCGGTGCCGGGCAGGCTGGTGGTGACGAGGATGGTGGGCAGCTCGATGTCGGGGAACTGCTGGACCTTCATGGCCTTGAAGCCCAGCAGGCCGGCCGCCGTCAGCATGACGAACAGCAGCAGCGCGGGGATGGGCTGGCGGATGGCCCAGGCGGAGAAATTGAACATGGAGACCTCTCGCCTTACTTCGCCACGCCGCTGGCCGCACCGGCCGGGGCGGCGACCACGCGCACGGTGTCGCCGTCGGCCAGGAAGCCGACGCCCTGCGTGACGACCGGCTCGCCGGCCTTCAGCCCCGCCTTGACCTCGACGCGGTCGCCCTGGCGGCGGCCAGTCTCGACCTTGGCCTGGCGCACCTTGCTGCCCTCGACGCGGAACACGTAGGCGAAGCCGTCGCGCAGCAGCAGCGCGGACTGCGGCAGCGTCAACACCGGCGCCTCGCCCAGCACGAACTCGCCGCGCGCGAACATGCCGGCGCGCGCCGTGCCGTGTGCGGGCACGTCGACCAGCACGCGGCCCATGCGGTTGGCCGGGTCGACCGTGGGCGCCACCAGCCGCACGCGGCCGTCCAGCGCCTGGCCGCCGGCCGGCGTGATGCGCACCTTCTGGCCGACGGCCAGCCGGCCCAGGTCGGCGCCGGGCACCTCGGCGCGCCATTCCAGGCGGCCGTCGCGGATCAGCTTGAACAGCGTCTGGCCGGGTTGCGGCAGGGCGCCTTCGACGGCCTCCTTGGTCGCCACGACCCCGTCCACGGGCGCCACGACGCGGGTGTGCGACAGGCGCAGCTCGTCCGCCTTCACGCGCGCCTGCAGCGCGGCGACGCGGGCCCGCGCCGCGGCATCGGCGGCCTGCGCCTGCTCGACCTGCTGGGCGCTGACGGCATCGCTGCCGGCCAGGCTCTTCAGCCGCGCGGCGGTGGCCGCGGCGTCCTGTGCGCTGGCCTGGGCCTCGAGCAGGCTGGCCTTGCTGGCGGCCAGCTCGGCGCTCAGGCTGGCGGCGGCGAGCTGGGCCAGCAGTTGGCCTTTCTTCACGCGCTGGCCGATGTCCACCGGCACCTGCTCGATGCGCTGGCCGCTGGCCTCGGTGCCCACCTGCACCTCGCGCCAGGCGGCCAGGCTGCCGTTGGCGGCCAGCGTCTGCGGCCAGCTTTCGCTGCGCGCCTGCACGGCGGCCACGCTGAGCGCCGGCTTGGGCGCGCCGGCCTTGGCGGTGTCGTCGGCGGCGTCGGCCGGTTGCAGGGCCAGCAGGGCCGCGGCGGCCAGGGTCAGCAGCAGCGTGCCGCTGGCGAGGGTCGGGAGGGACGGCTTGTTGAGCTTCATGGTCGTCGTGAGGTCAGGTGTTCTTGTTCTCGGTCCAGCCGCCGCCGAGGGCGCGGACCAGTTGCAGGTAGGCGGCCGCCTGCTCGCGCGCGGCGTCCAGCGCGTCGCTGCGGGCGGTCAGCGCGTTGCGTTCGTCGCGGGCCAGCGCGTAGCCGCTCAGCAGGCCGGCACGCGCCTGGGCGCCGCTGGCCTCGGCAATGCGCTGCCAGTGGCCCAGCGTCGCCTCGGCCTCGCGGCGGCGCGCCTGCGCCGCATGCCAGCGCAGCAAGGCCTGCTCGACCTCGGCGACGGCGCCGCGCCATTGCGCCTCCAGGCCCGCACGCGCCTCGGCCTCCTGCGCGCGGGCCGATGCCGTCGCCGCCGCGCGGCCACCGGTGTCGAAGAGGGGGATGGTCAGCGTGGGCGCGAGGTTCCAGATGGTGCCGCTGACCGTGCCGGCGCCCAGCTCCCAGCGGCCGCGGCCGACCAGCGCGGAGAAGCTCAGCTGCGGCGCGTGCTCCGCGATGGCCGTGCCCTGGGCCTCCAGCGACGCGGCCTGCCACTGGCGCAGCGCGGCGGCCAGGTCCGCGCGGCGCTCCAGCAGCGTGGCCGGCAGCACGCCGACCGCCAGCGCGGCCGGCGCGGGCAGCGGCTGGCTGCCGAGCTGCGGCGCCAGCGTGGCGGCGTCGTCGGCCACCAGCAGCGCCAGCGTCTGCAACCAGGCACCGCGCTGCTCCACCCAGGCCTGGGTAGCGGTGCGGGCGGCGGCGGCAAGGGTCTGGCTCAGCGCGGCCTGCGAGGCGCTCAGCGTGCCGGCGCGGGCGGCCTGGGCGTCGGCGCGGGCCAGGCGCTCGGCCAGGGCTTCGTCCGCGCGGGCCAGCGCGAGCTGGGCGTCGGCATGGCGCCAGGCCAACAGCGCCTGGCCCACCTCGACGGCCAGGTTCTGGCGCGCGTGGTCCAGCGTCAGCGCGGCGGCCTCGGCACGGGCCCCGGCGGCGTCGCGGCTGGCCCGGGCCGCGCCGAAGAGGTCAAGCTCCCAGCTGGCCTGCACCGTCCAGTTGGCCGCACTGCTCGGGCTGAGCGGGGGCGCCGTCTGGCCGCGGCTGGCGGCGACCTGGCCCTGCGTCTGCGGGCCGAGTGCGGCCTGCGCGGCCTGGCGCTGCGCCTGCGCCAGCGCGAGCCGGGCGCGCGCCTGCGCCAGCGTGGGGCTTTGCGCCCAGGCCTTGTCGATGAGGCCGGGCAGCGCCGGGTCGCCCAGGCCTTGCCACCAGGCGGGCGCGAGTTCGGCGCCGCCGGCCTGCGGCGTGAGCCAGGCGGCGGGCAGGCGCGGCGGCGCCGCGGGTTCCGGCGCCCTGGGGGTGGTGCAGGCGGCCAGCAAGGCGGCCAGCGCCAGCGGCAGGAGTCGTGTCGAGGAAGGTTTCATCGCAGGGTTCATCAATCAGTCGTCAGGCCGCGGCGGCGGCGCTCGTGCTCGACGAGCACCAGGCCCCAGTCGATCAGGCGCTCGCCCACCTGCTCCAGCGCGCCGGGCGCGTCCAGCCAGCCTGGCGTCATCAGGTCCATCAGCGGGCGGCTCAGGCAGTAGTCGTGCGCCATCGCCTGCAGGCCGTAGAGCAGCTGGGTGACCGCGTCGTCGGGCTTGGCCAGGCCGATGTGCCGTGCCAGCACGGCCGCCATGGCGTCGTGCACCGGCACGAACAGCTCCCGGAACACCTGCGCGAACACCGGGCTGGGCCGCTGCATCTCGTTCAGGAAGAGCTGCATGACGGCGCGCTCGTCGGGGTCGTCCTCGGCGACCATGAAGGGCAGCAGCACGCGCCGAAGCATCTCGCGCAGCGGCAGCGCCGGGTCGTCGAAACCGGCCAGTTCCGCCTTCATCGCCTCCAGCGGGCCGGCCACGACGGCGCGGTACAGGCCGTCCTTGTCGCCGAAGTGGTAGTGGATGGCGCCGGCATTGAGGCCGGCAGCGGCACAGATTTCGCGCGTGGTGGTCTGCGCCACGCCCTGCTCGGCGAACAGCCGGGTGGCGGCGCTGAGCAGCAGCGCGCCGGCGTCGACGGCGTCCTGCTTGGCGCGCCGCCCGGCGCGCGGGGCGGCCGGCGCGGGGCGTTCGGCGGGCGCGGCGCGGGGCGAACGGGTGCTGGGCTTGGATGTCGACATGGGCGCGCACTGTAGCAAGCAATCAAGCGCTTGTTTGATTTCGTTTCTTTGCGTTTTGTATCGCTGGCCTCGGCGCCCGCACCGGGGTTGCACCGGCCGTGCTGCGCATGAACAAGCTCTAGACTGCCCCGATGAAGCAAGCCGCCCTTCTCCTGTCGCTCGCCGCCATGGCCGGTGCGCATGCCGAGCCCATCGGCTCGGTCGACACCGCCTTCAAGCTCATCGGGCCGGACCACAAGATCGTGGTCGACGCCTACGACGACCCCAAGGTGGGCGGTGTCGCCTGCTACGTGTCGCGTGCCAAGACCGGCGGCATCAAGGGCGCGATCGGCCTGGCCGAGGACAAGGCCGAGGCGTCCATCGCCTGCCGCCAGGTCGGCCCCATCAGCATCAAGCAGCCGCTGCCGGCCCAGGAAGAGGTGTTCAGCGAGCGCATCTCGCTGGTCTTCAAGCGGCTGCGCATCGTGCGCATGGTGGACTTGCAGCGCAACACGCTGGTCTACCTGACCTACTCCGACCGCCTCATCGACGGTTCGCCGCAGAACAGCATCACGGCCGTGCCGGTGGCGCGCGAAACACCCATCGCGATGAAGAAATGAGCTTCACCGAAGCCTTGTTCGCGCTGATGCCGATGCAGGCGCTGGCCGCCGCGCTGGTGCTGATCACCCTCGTCGGCTGGCACGGCGCGAACGCGGGCGGGCGTTGGGCGCAAGCCGGCATGGTGGCGCTGGCGCTGGGCCTGGCCTTGCCGAGCCCGATGTTGGGCGGCTGGGTGGCGGCACAGGGCCTCCACAGCATCGGCATCGCCGTCATCAGCGCGGGGCTGTCGGCGCTGTGGTGGGCGCTGGGCCTGTGGTTGACGCCGCGGCCCGGCCGCTGGGCGATGGTCGCCGCACCCGTGCTGCTGGGCACCGGCTGCGCGCTGCTGTCCAACGACCGCAGCGCGGCGCGAACGCTGGCAGACGTCGGCCTGGCCGCGCAGCTCGCCTGGCTGGGGGTGGCGCTGGCGCTGCCCAGCCGCAGCACTGTGCTGCAAGGCTTGAACAGCCGGCGCTGGCGCCTGCTGGGCCTGGCCGCCGTGCTGCCGCTGTTGGCCGCCCTGCTGTGCCGCGCCGCCGCCACGCTGCTGGGCCACGCGGCCCCGTGGGCCGACCTGCTGCTGGGGCTGGCCGGCCAGCTCGCGCTGCTGCTGAGCCTGCCCATGTTGCTGCTGGCCTGGCGCGGGCAGATCGAGGCCGAGCTGGCCCGCCTGGCGCAGACCGACGGCCTGACGGGCCTCATCGACCGCGCCGCCTTCACGACGCGCTCGGTCGACCTCATCTCGATGGCGCGCCGCTTCGACGAACCGCTGGCCCTGGTCGTGCTGGACCTGGACGATTTCGCCGCGCTGCAGGCCGAGCACGACATGGACGTCGCCGACCGCGCGCTGGCGCTGTTCGCCAGCTGCGTGCAGACCCAGATGCGGCTGGGCGACCTGGCCGGGCGCCTGGCCGGCGAGCAGTTCGGCGTGCTGATGGCGCGCTGCCTGCCGCAGGGCCCGCAGGCGCTGGACGGCCGGCTGCGCGCGGCGCTGGCGGAACGCGCGCCCGCCGAACTGGGCATGCAGCTCTCCTTCAGCGCCGGCTGGGCCAAGCTGCGCCCCGGCGACCGCGGCCTGGCCGACCTGCAACGCCGCGCCGAGACCGCGCTCTACGAGGCCCAGCGTGCCGGCAAGGGCCGCCTGATGGCCGAACCCGGGGTGGCGGATTGAGCACCTCCGACAACCTCGTCGACGAATGGGTGGGCCACAACCTGCTCGGCACCGACCCGGCCCTGCTGGCCGCGCTGCGCGGCGCAGCGCCCCAGGCCGTCGAGCCGCTGACCCGCTACGGCGCCGAACTGGGCAGCGCCGAGACGGCGCAACTCGCGCGCGATGCGAACCGCCACGGCCCGACGCTGCGCCAGCTCGATGCCCGCGGGCGGCGCGTCGACCTGGTGGATTTCCATCCCGCCTGGCACCAGCTGCTGGCGATGTACCGCCGCCAGGGCCTGGTGGCCGACGTCTTCGCCACCGAAACGCCCGGCCGCTGGGCCGCGTTCGCTGCCGGTTGCTACCTCCATGGTCAGGTGGAGGCCGGCAGCCTGTGCCCGGCCACGATGACGCAGGCGGCCATTCCCGTCCTGCACCAGCAGCCCGAGCTGTTCGCGCCGTTGCGCGACAAGTTCTTCAGCCGCGCGCACGACCCGCGCGAGGCGCCCATCAGCGACAAGGCCTCGATCTGGGTCGGCATGGGCATGACAGAGAAGCAGGGCGGCTCCGACCTGCGCCGCGTCACGACCACGGCCGTCGCGCAAGCGGATGGCAGCCACGCCATCACCGGGCACAAGTGGTTCTTCTCCGCACCCAGCAGTGACGCCCACCTGGTGCTGGCCCGCACGGAAGCCGGCCCGACCTGCTTCTGGCTGCCGCGCTACACGCCGGACGGCACGCGCAATGCCGTCCAGGTCATGCGCCTGAAGGACAAGCTCGGCAACCGCAGCAACGCCAGCAGCGAGGTCGAGTTCCACGGCGCCTGGGCGCAGCGGCTGGGCGACGAGGGCCGCGGCATCCCAACGCTGATCGAGATGGCCGGCTACACGCGGCTGAACTGCGTGATCGGCAGCGCCGCCTTGCTGCGTGCCGGCCTCGTGCAGGCGCTGCACAACGCCCGCGAGCGCTTCGCCTTCGGCCGGGTCCTCGCCGAACAGCCGCTGATGCAGAGCGTGCTCGCCGACGTGGCACTGGAAAGCGAGGCCGCGATGCGCCTGATGCTGCGCCTGGCGCGTGGCTTCGAGCAGGGCGAGCCTGGCTGGCAAAGGTTGATGACACCGGCCGCGAAGCTGTGGGTCTGCAAGCGCGCCATCGAATGCACCGGTGAGGCGATGGAGCTGCTGGGCGGCAACGGCTATGTCGAGGACGGCGTGCTCGCGCGGCTGTACCGCGAGGCGCCAGTCAATTCCATCTGGGAGGGCTCGGGCAACGTGATGGCACTGGACGTGCTGCGCGCGGTGGCGCGCGAGCCCGACGTGGCGCTGGCGCTGCTGGACGACTTCGCCGCCAGCGCCGACGCGCCGGTGCGGGCGGAGGCCCAGCACCTGCGCCGCCTGCTGACCGGCGACCCCGCCGCGCTCGAGCCGCAGGCGCGCCGCGTCGCCCAGGGCCTGGTGCTGTGCGCGCAGGCGGTGTTGATGCGCGAGCAGTCGTCGACCGCGGCCGCCGATGCCTTCATCGCGACGCGCTTCGTTGGCGATGGCCGGCTGATCGGCACGACGGCCGTGCCGCAGGCGGCGCAGATCCTGCAAGCGGCGCTGGCGTAGGCGCGGCCGGGCGGGCTGGCTTCCCAGCACTTGCAGGACTTCTCCGACACGCCGACGCGCCGCACGCCGATGCGGGCGAGGGGCCGCTTCGCCCATGCTTTCGGTGCGATTTCATCTTTCCACCGCCAGCCCGGAGCGCACCGAATGGCCGAGTACAGCACCCCCACCGAATTCACGACCTCGGCCGAGAGCGCCAACCACCCCTTGCTGTCGGCGCTGTCGCGCTGGTGGGCACCGGCCGCGGGCAGCCAGGCGCCGGACGCCGAGCTCGGCTATGAGTCGGCGCTGCCCTGGACGCTGGACGCGCCGGGCGACGGCCTCGCCGGCAACTGACCGGCCGGCTCCAAAAGCAAAGGCTGCAGGGCGTGAGCCCTGGCAGCCTTTTGCGCCAGCCCCGCGCCTTACTGGATCAGCCCGTTCTTCAGCGCGTAGTAAGTCAGGTCGCTGTTGGTCGCCAGCTTGAGCTTTTCCAGCACGCGCGTGCGGTAGGTGCTGACCGTCTTGACGCTGAGGAACAGCGCCTCGGCGATGTGGCCCACGGTTTCGCCCTGCGCCAGCCGCAGGAAGACCTGGAACTCGCGCTCGGACAAGGTCTCGTGCAGCGGCTTGTCCGACGCCGTCCCGGCGGCCCCGCCGCCCACGACGCTGTCGGCCAGCTGCTCCGCGACAGCCGGGCTGATGTAGCGCCGGCCGCGTGCCACCAGGCGGATCGCGTTGGCGATCTCCTCCGGATCGCATTCCTTGTTCAGATAGCCGCTGGCGCCTTGGCGCAGCAGCGTCGTCGCGTAGTGCGCCTCGGGGAAGCCGCTGAGGATGAGGACCGGCAGTTCGGGGAAGCGCGCCTTGATGGCCGCCAGCGCATCGACGCCGCTCTGGTCGGGCATGGAGATGTCCAGCAGCAGCACGTCCACCTCCCCGCGCCGTGCCATTTCCAAGGCCTCGTGGCCGCTGCCCCCTTCGCCCGTGACGCGCAGGTCGACATGGTCGGACAGGAACTGGCGCAGTCCGGTGCGCACGATGGCGTGGTCGTCGACGATGCCGATGCGGATCATGGTGGGCTTGATGTTGGCGGGGACGCAGCAGCGTAGCAGCCCGCGAGGCCCGCCGCGAGAGGCCGGTGTCCTACAAACGCGCCAGCGGTGTCCGACAAGGGGCCGCGCTACGGGACTATGCCTAGTCCAGGCGGCTGCTCCGATAGTCGGTTCACGGCCTTTCGGGCCGCCAACAAGGAGATACCCAAATGAACAAGCCCGTCCTGACCCTGGCCTTCACCACCGCACTCGTCGCCACGCTGGCCACCACGGCCGGCTGTGCCGTCACACGCAATCAGGAAACCGTCGGCGCCTACATCGACGACGCGACGCTGACGACCCGCGTCAAGTCCAAGTTCGCGGCCGACCCGGTCGTGAGCGCCATGTCCATCAGCGTCGAGACGATGAAGGGCACGGTCCAGCTGTCCGGCTTCGCCAAGAGCAACGAGGAACGTGCGACGGCCGAGAAGCTGGCGCGCGAGACCTCGGGTGTCGTCGCGGTGCGCAACGACATCGCCGTGCGTCCGTGACATCCGACGCGGGACGCGCCACCTAGGACAATTCCTACAGTGTGACGCGTCCCCGACGCTGCCGGCGCGTAGCCGAAGCGGTCCATACTTGACCCCCATCACGCCATACCGCCAATCACCGGGCCATGCCAGCACTCAAAGCTTTCATCGTCGAGGACAGCCCGGTGATCCTGGAAAACCTGGTCGCCACGCTGGAGGAGCTCGCACAGGTGGAAGTGGTGGGTTCCGTCGCCGACGAGGCGGGTGCCGTGCGCTGGATGAGCCGCGACCCCGAAGCCAACGCCGACCTCTTCATCGTCGACGTCTTCCTGCGCTCGGGCACCGGCCTAGGCGTGCTGCAGGCGGCCCAGCAGCTAGGCGTGCGCGCCCGGCGGGTCGTGCTGACGAACTATGCGACCGAGGAAATGCGCCGGCGCTGCGCGAGCCTCGGCGCCGAACGCGTGTTCGACAAGAGCCGCGAACTCGATGACCTGATCACCTATTGCGCCGAACTGGCTGAACATGTCGCGCCCCGCCCGGCTGCCGCAGCCAGCTGAACGCCTCGCGGTGCTGCGTCATCTCGACCCCTGGCTGGAAGGCGCCACCCGCAATCGCGGCATCGCCGTGGCGTTTGCCGCGCTGGCCGCCGCCGCCGTCATGGGTGTCAGCGAGGCGGCCTTCTGGGGCGCCGACCAGGCACTGAAGCAGTCCCAGGCCCGCCATCTCGCCCGCGACGACAGCCTGCGCCTGCGCGAGCTGCTGACCAACGCCGAGACCGCGCAGCGCGGCTTCCTGCTGACCGGCCGGGACGACTACCTGGCCCCCGTACAGCAGGCCGAGCGCGAGCTGCCGGCGGTGCTGCAAAGGCTGCGCGGCCAGTACGAAAGCTCGGACTGGGCGGCGCTCGTCGCCGACGCCAGCGGCCGCGCCAACGAAAAGCTGTCGGAGCTGCAGTTGGTCGTCAAGCTGTACCGCGACGGCAACACGCCGGCGTGGCAGGGGCTGGTGGAATCGGACATCGGCCGCGAGAAGATGCAGGCGGTGCGCGATGCCGTCACGCAGCTGGACCGGCATGAACTCGGCCAGATCGCCCGCGAGCGCGACGCGGTCACCCGCTCGCTGAACTACGGCCGCCTGGGCGTGCATGGGCTGACGCTCCTCAGCCTGTTCGGCCTGGCCGTCTTCCTGCGCCGCAACGAGGCCCTGCACAACGCGCGCCGCCAGCATTCGCAGGAGCTCGCCCGCGAGCGCGACCGGCTGGACGGCGAGGTGGCGCGCCGCACCGCCGAACTCACCGAGCTGGCCCGCCACCTGCAAACGGTGCGCGAGGACGAGCGCGCCCACTTGGCACGGGAGCTGCACGACGAACTCGGCGCGCTGCTGACGGCGGCCAAGCTGGACGTGGCCCGCATCCGCCGCATGACGCGCACCGCCGCGCCGGAGATCGACGAGCGCCTGCGGCACATGAGCGAGCTGCTCGACCAGGGCATCGCGCTGAAGCGCCGCATCATCGAAGACCTGCGCCCCTCGGCGCTGTCCAACCTCGGCCTGATCCCGGCGCTGGAGATCCTGACGCAGGAGTTCGCCCAGCGCTCGGGCCTGCAGCTGAGCCTGGAGCTGGCCGAGACCGTCACGCACGACGCCGACCGCCTGGCGCTGTACCGGCTCGTGCAGGAAGCGCTGACCAACGTGATGCGCCATGCCAAGGCCAAGCATGTGCGCGTGAGCCTCGGCGAGGCGGACGGCTGGCTGCAGCTGCACATCCGGGACGACGGCCAGGGCTTCAATCCCGATGCTGTCGGCGCCGGCCACCACGGTCTGCTGGGCATGCGCCACCGCATCGAAAGCCTCGGCGGCACCTTGCAGTTGCTGTCGGCCCCCGGACGCGGCACGCTGGTGCTGGCGCGTCTGCCGCGCCGCCCGCTGCCGGAGCCGGTGCCCCCGGCGCAGGCCGAGCCGGCAACGCCCGCCGCACCCGTTCCACCCGCGTCGCCGCAGGCCGAAGCGGCATCCTGAAGTCCTACAGGCCAAGCCTGTGGCTGCTGACAAGTCGGGGCAGGCCCGCCCTCGAAACTGACGCCAGATTCCCTCCCCCCGCGAGGGACGACTCAGACTCTTCCGTTCAGGAGGGCCTCATGCGATTCCCCAAATCCCTGCATGCCGAGGGTTGGCATACCCACCTGCACCAGTTGCGCTTGGCCGCCCATGACGACGGCCTGCCTTCCTCCCGCGAGCGCCGCGGCTTCCACGTGTTGACCGTCGTGGTGCTCGCTGGCGGCCTGCTCGCCAGTGCCGGCCTCACCTTCGTCGACGACCCGCGTCCGCTGGATGTGCAGCTGACCACCGCCATGCACACCGCTGGCGAGACGTTGCGGCATTGGCAGGGCCAGCTGTCGCGCGGCCTGCAGGTCTCACTGCGCGCCGTCGCCGACGGCAAGGACGTGCCACCCGCCGTGGCTGACGCCACTGCGGCACAGCCCACGTTGGTCGCCCACGCCACGCCGGCCATCGACGCGGATGACCGCGACCAGCCCGTCAGCGCCGAGCGCAAGCCGGAGCCGCTGGCAGCCGCTCGCTAATAGGCGCTGATGGGGGCGTACGCGCTGCTGGCCGCCTCCTCCGTGGCAGCGGCCAGCAGTTGCAGCAGCGGCTCGGGGCGGTGCAGCAGGAAGCCTTGCACCTCGCCGACGCCCAGCCGCACCAGCTCCAGCAGCACCTCGGGCGTCTCCACGCATTCGGCCACGGTCGTCAGGTTCAACGTCTGGGCCACATCGACGAAGCTGCGCACGGCCACCTGATCCAGCGGGTCGGTCATCAGGGCCTTGACGAACTGGCCGTCGATCTTCAGCACGTCCACCGGCAGCGCCTTCAGGTAGCTGTACGACGACGCGCCCGCGCCGAAATCGTCCAATGCGATGCGCGCCCCCAGCGCCCGCATCTGCGTGATGAAGCGCGCCGCGTCGCTGAGCCGCGTGATGACGGCGGTCTCGGTGATCTCCAGGCACAGCGCGGCCGCGCGCTCGGGCCCGAGCTGCAGCAGCAGCGCGCGCGCCTCCTGGTGGAACGCCGCGTCCTGCAGCGTCAGCCCCGACACGTTGACCGACAGCGACACGACATCCACCGGCCCGTCCTGTGCCAGCAGGGCGACGGCCTGGCGCAGCACCCAGCGGTCCAGGCGCGGCGCGATGTGAAAGCGCTCGGCCGCGGGCATGAACGCACCGGGCAGCACGCGGCTGCCGTCACGCTCGCGCAGGCGCAGCAGCAGCTCCCCGCGCAACCGGCCGTCGTCCTCGGCCCCCTGGGCCGGCAGCACGCGCTGCAGGTCGAGCTCGAAGCGGTCCTCGTCCAGCGCCTGCTGCAGCCGAGTCGCCCAGCGGTGCTCGCTCTGGTGGGCGCGCAGCGTCGCGTCGTCCGGCGCCCACACCTGCACGCGGTTGCGGCCCTGCTCCTTGGCGATCATGCAGCAGGCATCCGCCTCGCGCAGCGCCGCCTCGGCGTCGGGCCAGCGCGAATCCAGCGGCGCGACGCCGACGCAAGTGCCGATGCGAAAACGCTGCCCGGCATGCGCGTAGCGGTACTGGTCCAGCGCGTCGCAAAGCTTCTGCGCGACATGCAAGGCCTCGTCCAGCGAGCAGTTCTCCAGGATGGCCGCGAACTCGTCGCCGCCCAGCCGCGCCACCGTGTCGCGGCCGCGCACGCCAGCTTCCAGCCGCTGGGCCACCTGGCGCAGCACCTCGTCGCCGGCCGCATGGCCGCAGTGGTCGTTGATCAGCTTGAAGCGGTCCAGGTCGAAGGCCAGCAGCGCGTGATGGCTGCCGTCGCGCTGGGCACGCTCGAAGGTGCGGGCCAGGCGCTGGCCGAACTCACTGCGGTTGACGAGCCCGGTCAGGCCGTCGTGGCTCGCGCGCCAGCGGATCTCGTCGAACTGGCGGCGCTGCTGTGTCACGTCGCGGAAGACCAGCACGGCGCCCAGCACCCGGCCGGCGGCGTCGCGGATGGGCGCGACCGAGTCGTCCACCGCGCGCAGTTCGCCGTCGCGCGCCAGCAGCATCGCGCCGCCGGGCATGCGCGTCGGCCGGCCGGTGGTCAGGCAGCGCTGCACGGGGTCGGGCAGCGGTTCGGGGCTGTCCTCGCGCTGCGCCCGGAAGACGTGGCTGGACGGCTGGCCGCGCGCCTCGGCGGCGCTCCAGCCGGTCAACCGCTGGGCCACCGGGTTGAGCCAAGTGACGCGCCCGCCGGCGTCGGTCGTCAGCACGGCATCGGCGATGGACTGCAGCGTCACCTCCAGCAGCTCGCGCTGTTCCGCCAGCTGCTGTTGCAGCAGCCGCTCCTCGCTGACATCCCAGCACACGCCCGACAGCCGCAGCGGCCGTCCACCACCGTCACGCAGCATGCGGCCACAGCCCCGCAGCACGTGCACGCTGCCATCGGGCCAACAGACCCGCCATTCGCCTTCGATCTGGGGCTCGCCGCGCAGCGCGCCGTGCAGCGCATGCACCGCGGCGCGGCGGTCCTGGCGGTGCAGGCGGCGGCGCCAGGCGGCCAGGTCGATGCGCTGGCCGTGCGGCGGCTCGCCGTGCAGACGCCACATGGCGTCGTCCCAGGCCAGCGCGCCGGCGCGCAGGTCGAGATCCCAGACGCCGATGCCGCCGCCGTGCGTGGCTAGCGCCAGCCGGTCGACGGTGCGCTCCAGCTCGGCGCGCACCTCGGCCGGCTCGGTGACATCCAGCATGACGACGCCAACCCGGTCGCCATCGCCGTCCAGACCGCCCACGACACGCATGACGCGCCGGCCCCTGGCGCCTGCATCGCAAGGCAGTTCCACATCCCACCCCTGGCCGTCGGCCACGGCACGGCGCAATGCCGCGTCCAGCATGGCGGCGCCGTCTGGGCCGAAGCGCAGCAGCAGCGCCGCCAGCGTCGGCACCTGGCCCAGCGGCAGGCCGAGCAGTTCGCAGGCCGAGTCGGACAGCACCAGCGCGTCGCTGTGGGCCTGCCATTCCCACGCCCCGACGCCGGCCAACCGGCTGCAGCGTTCCAGGAAGCGGGCGTTCTGCGCCAGCGCCAGTTCCGCGGCCACCGTGCGGTCGGGCGCGTCGTCGCACGGGGGCGCGCCCGTCCGCAGGGGTTCACTCATCGATGTGCTCCAAGCCAGGAAGAGCAAGCTTGATGCCGGGCGGCGCGCCGGCCTTGTAGGACTGGGCCGTGTCTGCCCTTTGTTACAGCGCCGCTGCCAACGGCGCGCGGGGCGCTGACGTTCCAATACGCGCAACGGCTCAGCCGCCTTCAAGGAGCCCCTCATGACCCAACCTTCCACCCGCCCCGTCCGCTGGCTCGCCGCCGGGTTCCTCGGCCTGGCCGCGCTGGCTGCCGTGCCCGCTGCGCAGGCGACCGACGTCGGCGTGTCCATCGGCTTCAGCCAACCCGGCGTCTATGGCCGTGTCGACATCGGCCGCTATCCGCAACCGATGCTCATCGCGCCGCAGCCGGTCTTGATCGGCCGGCCGGCCTACCGGGAGCCCGTCTACCTGTGGGTGCCGGTGGAGCACCGCCGCGACTGGCGCCGCCACTGCTACCACTACGGCGCCTGTGGTGCGCCGGTGTATTTCGTGCAGGACAACTGGTACCGCCAGAACGTCATCGTCCATCGCGACCATGACGGCTGGCGCCGCGACGAATGGCGCGACCACCGCCATCACGGCCACGGCCACGGCCACGGTCGGGGGCACGGCCATGGCCATGGGCATGGCCACCGCGACTGATCCTGCGTTGCCCGTCAAAGAGGGCGCGGGAGGCGGTGTCACCACTGCTCCCGCGCCTGTCATCACCGCTTCTGCCGCAGCCGGAAAGGCCTGGCAGATCGGGCGAGGCGGTCATGCTCGATGCAATGAAGCCCTCGCGGTGATGGCAAGGCAATGATGGGCGACGCCAGCCGCGCTGCGGTAAGCAGGTATTGCGCCCACCACGAGGCAGCGAACCGCGCGCAGCGTCTGTTACCCAACCCGCGAATTTCGGGCGCTAACGCTTGGGCAGCGGATAGCTCGCCAGACTCGCGTAACCCTTCGTCGACACGGCCTGCACGCCGAAGATGACGTTGTCCTTGGACACCGGCAGCGTGGCGCGGCCGACCTTGCCCACATCCTTGAACTGCTGCCAGGCGGCCGAGTCGGTGTCGCGCCAGACGACGCGGTAGCTGGCCACCTCGGGGTCGTCGCTGGCCGCCCATTCCAGCGTGGAGTCGTTCGTCAGCCCGCTGGCGTCCAGCCGCACGCCCCTGGGCGGCGCGGGGGCCCAGGCCAGCGTCGCCAGGCCCGCGAGGTTGGCGCGCGCCACGTCCGCGACGTAGGGGAAGTCGACGAACTCCGGCAGGTCGCCGTAGACCATGCCGTTTTCCGTGCGGGGGTTCTGGTGCTGGTGGGCGAAGTTCTCGAACGGCTCGCTGAAACGCACCGCCGCATAGCCGCGCTCCAGGAAGGGGATGTGGTCGCCGCCGCGCAGGTAGCGGTCGCGGCGCTGGATCAACTGCACGGTGAAGCCGGGCATCGCCGCTTCCGCCGCGGCCTTCAGGTGACGGCCGAGCTGGTGGGTGGGCAAATCCTCGTTGGCCCCCGCCTGCAGCAGCGGCAGCAGCTCGGCCTGCATCGCGGCAAAAGCCTTCTGGTCGGCCGCGTTGGCCGGGCGGTTGGCGTTGGCCAGCGTCAGCAGCCGCACCAGCGGGTCCAGCCCATCGGCGAACAGGCGCAGCCGATTCGGGTCGTGCTGGCCCGCGTCGCCGCGCGAGCTGCCGACGATGTCGTTGGTGATCATGGCCTCGACGTTGAGCGCCGAAGCGCGCGCATCCCGGGCCCACTGCGCGGCGCCAAGCAGGCCCTGCTCCTCGCCGGGCACGGCCATGAAGACAAGCGTCGCGTCGAACTGGCGCTTGGCCATCACGCAGGCCAGTTCCATGACGGCCGCCGTGCCCGAGGCGTCGTCGTTGGCGCCGGGCGCTTCGCCCAGTGCGTCCATCACGTCGCTGTTGCGCGAGTCGTAGTGGCCGCTGACGACCAGCGTGCGCCCCTTGCTGGCGCCGCGGCCCGGCAGCGTCGCGACGACGTTGACCAACTCGGTCGGCTGGTTGACGCGGTTGCCGGCCGGCTCGATGAAGCTTTGCTCCTCCACCTGCAGCCGTCCGCCGGCCGCCCTGGAGCACGCCGCCAGCTCGGCGGTAATCCAGCGCCGCGCCGCGCCGATGCCACGCGTCTCGGAGGCGATGTCGGACAGCGTGTGCCGCGTGCCGAAGCCGACGAGCTTGCGGATGCGCGCCTCGATGCGTGCCGGGCTGACCTCGGCCAGCATGGCCTGCAGTTCGTCGGCGGGTAGGGGCTGGGCCTGGGCCGCGACGGCGGACAGCGCCAGGGCGAGAGCGGTGAAGCGAGCTTGCATCCGAACGATTCTGCCCCCTTGCCGCGCCGGCCAGCTTCTTCTACGCTGGCCCCAACCAAGGAGAGTCCGATGAGCGCTGAAAGCCTGGATTCACGAGTGAGCGCGATCCGCACGGTCGCGCTGGTCGGCCCGGCCGCGGCCGGCAAGACGCTGTTGCTGGATGCGCTGCTGGCGCATGCCGGCGTCATCCCGCAAGCCGGCAGCATCGAGCGCGGCAGCACGGTGAGCGACCACGATCCGCTGGAGAAGCGGCTGGGGCACTCCTTGCAATCCAGCCTCGCGCACTTCACACACGGTGGCATCCGCGTGCATGCCATCGACACGCCCGGCGCGCCGGACTTCGTCGGCCAGGCGCTGCCGGCGCTGGAGGCGGCGGACACGGCCATCGTCGTCATCAATGCGCAGAACGGCATCGAGCTGATGGCGCAGCGCCTGCTGACCGCCGCTGGCGAGCGCGGCCTGGCGCGGCTCATCGTCGTCAACAAGATCGATGCGCCGGATGTCGACCTGCCTGGCCTGCTGGCGCAGATCCGCGAGGTCTTCGGCAGGGAGTGCCTGCCGCTCAACCTGCCCGCCGATGGCAGCCAGCGGGTGGCGGACTGCTTCTTCGCAGCCTCGGCCGGCCTGGACATCCAGGCCGATTTTTCGTCCGTGGCCGACGCCCACCGGGCGCTGGTGGAGCAGGTCGTGGAGGTCGACGCCGCCTTCGTCGACCGCTACCTGACCGACGGCGACGTCGACCCTCGCGAGCTGCACGCGCCGCTGGAACAGGCCCTGCGCGAGGGCCACCTGATCCCGGTCTGCTTCTGTTCGGCCAAGACCGGCGCGGGCATCGGCGAGCTGCTCTCCGCGATCGAGACGCTGATGCCCAACCCGGCCGAGGGCAACCCGCCGCCCTTCCTGGAAGGCAAGGGCACCGAGCCGCAGCCCTACCCGGCCCGGCCCGACCCGGCCGCCCATGCGCTGGCGCATGTCTTCAAGATCGTCGCGGACCCCTATCTCGGCAAGATGGGCGTCATGCGCGTGCACCAGGGCCGCGTGGCCAAGGGCGGCCAGCTGTTCGTGGGCCATGCGCGCAAGCCCATCCGCGTCGGCCATCTCTTCATGCTGCAGGGTGCCCGGCATGTCGACATCGAGGAGGCGCTGCCCGGTGACCTCTGCGCGATTGCCAAGGTGGAAGACCTCGCCTTCGATGCCGTGCTGCACGACGCCCAGGAGGACGAGCACATCCACCTGAAGCCGCTGGACTTCCCGACGCCTGTGCATGGGCTGGCCATCAGCCCCGCGCGGCGCGGCGACGAGCAGAAGCTCTGGGAGGTGCTGAGCCGCCTCGTTGACGAAGACCCCTGCCTGCGCATCGAGCAGGCGGGCGAGACCCACCAGACGCTGGTCTACGGCCTGGGCGAGCTGCACCTGCGCCTGCTGCTGGAGCGGCTGCGCGAGCTCTACAACGGCGAGGTCGTCACCGAACCGCCGCGCATCGCCTACCGCGAAACGATTTCGGCGCCTGCCGAAGGCCACTACCGCCACAAGAAGCAGAGCGGCGGTGCCGGCCAGTTCGGCGAGGTCTACCTGCGCGTGGAGCCGCTGGCGCGCGGCGCTGGCTTCGAGTTCGTCGACGCGGTCAAGGGCGGCACCATCCCCGGCCAGTTCATGCCAGCGGTCGAGAAGGGCGTGCGCTCGGCGCTGGCCAGCGGCGTCATCGCCGGCTACCCGCTCGTCGACCTGCGCGTCGTCGTCTACGACGGCAAGCACCATTCGGTGGACAGCAAGGAGATCGCCTTCGTCACCGCCGGCCGCCGCGCGCTGATCGAAGCGGTGCGGGAAGCCAAGCCGCTGGTGCTGGAGCCCATCGTGCAGGTCGAGATCACGGCGCCCGAGCACAGCATCGGCGACATCACCGGGGACCTGGCCTCGCGCCGCGGCCAGGTCAACGGCACGCGCGCCGCCGTGCCGGGCAGCCTGATCGTGCAAGGCCTGGCGCCGCTGGCGGAGCTGGCCAGCTACCAGTCGCGTCTGAACGCGATCACCGCGGGCGAAGGGCGCTACACGCTCGTGCTGTCGCACTACGAGGCGGTGCCGCCGAACACGCAGGCCGCCCTCGTCGGCGCCTACCGGGCGGGCGACGAAGGCGACTGAGGGTCAGTGCCCCGCCTTGCCGGCGGTGCCGCTGCCCTTCTTCTTGGCCTGCTGGTCCTTGTCGATCTCGGTCTCGGTGTGCATCACGCACAGCCATTCGCCGTCCTTGCGCATCCACACCGACGAGTCGGCCATTTCCTGTTCGACCTCCTTGGTGTCGCCGCGCTGGGCGATCGCCTGCTTGACGCGGTAAGTCAGCACGGCCGTGTCCTCGCTGGGGTGCATGACCTGCATGTCGCTGAGCTTGAAGGACTTGATGACCATGCCGCCCTTCTCGGCCATCTCGCGGTACTGGGCGTGGTCGAACTGCATCGCGCCGTGCGAACTCACCATCAGCGAGGGTTCGTTCAACATCGAGAGCGCGGTGTCCGTGTCCTCGTCCACCATGGATTGCCAGAACTTCTTTTCCAGTGCGATGAGCGTGTTGTCGGCAGTGCGCATGTCAATCTCCTGACGGCCTAAAACCTGAATATGGGCGCCAGGCCCGGCGGGGTCCGTAGGAAATCTCATCGGGTGCCAGTGGGAACCCTCCTACGGGCGCCTGCAGAGCAAGACGCATTTATCATTGCAGCCCATGCCCAGCGCCCCCCGCGACGTCGCGCAGATCCGATTGGACAACGCGATGCGCCTGTTCGAAGAGTTCGTCAGCGCCACCGTCAAACACGCCGATGCGGCCACCTTGCGTGGCCTGGAGCGGCGTTTCGCCGAGCGGCTGCAGATCCAGCCCAGCTACTGGAGCCAGATCAAGGGCCGCTCGCGCCAGATCGGAGAGCGGCTTGCACGGCAGTTCGAGCAGCTCTGCCACAAGCCGCCGGGCTGGATGGACCTGGAGCACGGCACCCGCGCCGCGACGCCGGCCTCGTCCATGGCCGCGGCCTTTGCCCCGGTCGCGGCGCCCGCCACGGTGGACGCGTCGCCGAGCACCCCGCAGGACGACGACGAGCGCTTCATCGTCGGCCTGGTGCTGACCTACTACCGCCGCCACCCGCAGCGCGCCCGCACGCGGCTGCTGGACCTGCTGGGCGAGGTGCTCACGCCCGAACCCGCCGCAGCACCGCGACCGGTGGCCAAGACCCCGCCCCCCAGCCCGCAGGCAGAGCTGGACGAGTGGCGCAAGCTGCAGTCGCACATCGCGCCGCTCAAGCCCAAGAAGCGCTGACCGCCAACCGCGCCCCTGACCGGGCGCCTCCCGCACGTTAGGGGTGTTGGATAAAAGCTGCTTGCGCAAGAGAAACGTTTGTTTATCATTTGCGCAAGTCGTGCTGCTGAAGTCCCGCGCACACGGCGAGGTCGCACACCCCAATAGCCCCTGACCGCCCGGCCCGCTCGTCTCGACGCACAAGCCCCGGGCACTCCCTCCATCGTCCGCAAACGCAAAGCCCTCACGGGCCGAGCCGCTGCATTGCCCGCCGCCTTGCGCGGCCCCTACCGGAGCTTTCCATGCCCCAGTTCACCTCTCCCCGTCCGATGCAGATCAAGGCACTCAAGCCGCGCAATCCGCTGGTGGCACCGGCCCTGAAACGCCAGGCCGGCCGGCACCAGAGCGCCACCGACGCCCATGCCCAGCGCCAGCAAGCCCGCCTCGAACTGCGACGCCTGCTGCGCGACCGCTTCCCCGACGAAAGCCCCTGACACCCGTGCCGCCGCCCGCCCCTCATCCATGTCATGAGGGCCGGCCAGGCGCCCAAGGAGACCCTCATGAGATTGATCGAGTTGCGCGGCCCCGACGCCGCCGAAACCTACCAGGCCTGGGCCCTGCGCTGGACCCGCCTGAAGCGCGCGGCACGCGCCATCCGGCTGGTGTTCTCGCCCGCCTACCGTAGGCGCCGCCGCGCCCGCAGCCAGCTGGAGTTCTACGCCGAGGCCGGCGCGCCCGAAGGGGCGCTCTATGTCGACGGCCAGCTCGTCGCCCAGCTGGACGGCATCCGCAGACTGTGAACTGAGCCGCAAAACGGGGTCGCATGCGAAGACCATGCAATCCCGCATCGGCCTAGCATCGGGCCATGTCCGACCGCCTGCGCCTGACCGCCCCGCTGCCCACGCTCGACGCCTGGGTCGACGCCTTCGCCCGCGCGGAGATCCCGGTGCTGGCCGAGACGGCCGAGTCGCTGGAGCACATGCGCGCGACCGAGGACGACGTCGATGCGAACGGCCTGGGCGAGATGATCGCGTCCGACCCGTTGATGACGCTGAAGGTGCTGGCCCATGCCCACACGCTCAGGCGCGGCAGCAGCACCGGCCTGCGGGCCGCGCCCGAGACTGTCACCGGCGCGCTGGTGCTGATGGGCATCACGCCGTTCTTCCGTGCCTTCGGCCCGCAGCCGACGCTGGAGGACGTGCTGTCGGACCACGAGGCCGCGCTGCTGGGCCTGTCGCGCGTCCTGCAACGCGCCGAGCGCGCCTCGCGCTACGCGCTGGCCTTCGCGGCCCATCGCGCCGACCCCGATGCCGCCATCCTGCACAGTGCCGCGCTGCTGCACGACTTCGCGGAGATGCTGCTGTGGGTGCATGCGCCGGATCTGGCATTGCAGATCGCCGCGCTGCAGGAGGCCGACCGCCAGCTGCGCAGCAACGCGGCCCAGCGCCAGGTGCTGGGCATCGAGCTGGCCGACCTGGAGCAGGCCCTGATGAAGCGCTGGCAGCTGCCGGAGCTGCTGACGCGCATCACCAACGACAAGCATGAGCGCGATCCGCAGGTGCGCTGCGTCTACCTGGCCGTGCGCCTGGCGCGGCACACGGCCCGGGGCTGGGACGACGCCGCCGTGCCGGACGACCTGCACGACATCGCCGAGCTGCTCAACCTCAGCGAGTCGCACGCCCTCAAGCTACTTCACGAATTCGACTGACGGCGGCGGCGCCAGGCCACCAGCCCGCCCAGCCCCAGCAGGCTCAGCACGGCCGTGCTCGGCTCGGGCACCGGGGTGGCGGTGAAGTTGGCGTTGTCGGGCGCGAAGTCCGCAATGGCGGTGAAGCCGGCGAAGGCGCTGTCGCGCGGCCACAGGTTCCAGGTGTAGTCCAGCTTGTTGGCAAAGCCGGTGCTCGGCAGCAGGCTGCCGCTGACGGTGGCCGTGATGGTGTTGCCACTGAGCATGACCGAACCGCCCGGCAATGCGCCGGCACCGGCCACGGTACCCGTGCCGTCGGGGCGCAGCAGGATGACGCGGTCGAAGCGCACGCCGGTGATGCCGTTGGCCGCGAAACCGGCCGCGCCCGCGCCGCGGTTGACGCCCCAGACGTACAGGCCGGTGGCCGTGCTGCCGACGGCGCCGCTCATCGTCGCGGTCAGCGTGAAGACGTCGGTGCCGGCGTTGTAGAAGACGCTGGCGCCCAGCACGTCCAGGTCGGTGCTGGCGCTGCTGCCGGCGAACGTGGCCAGGAAGTCGCCGGGGCGGTCGGTGATGCCGTCGAGGGCGTGGCTGGCCAGCGGCAGCGCGAGCAGCGTGGCGGCGGACAGGGAGGCGAGAAGGCGCATGCGGAACTCCTGGTTGGGGTGGTGGCTGGATGGCGGCCGTGATGGCCCGCCTTGGATGGACGGCTGGCGTGGCGGGCTATTCCCGCACCCCCTAGAAGCAAGGCTCACATCAGCCCCCGCAGCCGCTCCCGTCCACGCGACAGGCGCGACATCACCGTGCCGATGGGGATGCCCAGCGCCTGCGCGATCTCGGCATAGGCCAGGCCGTCCAGCGCGGTCAGCAGCAGCACCTCGCGCTGCTCGGCCGGCAGCGCGGCGAGGGCGGCGTCCAGGTCGCGCAGGACGAGGATCTGCCCCTGGGTCGGCGCCACCGGCACTTCGGGGGTCTGCTCGTCGAGGTCGACGGTGTCCAGCCGGCCGCGGCGCAACGCGTCGACGTGCAGGTTGTGCATGATGCTGAACAGCCAGGTGCGCATGTCGCCCACGCCCTGCCAAAGCCGGGCGCGCGACCAGGCGCGCTCCAGCGTGTCCTGCAGCAGGTCGTCGGCGTCTTCGTCGTTGCGGCGCAGCGCGCGCGCATAGCGGCGCAGCCGCGGCAGCGAAGCCAGCAGCTCGGCGGCGTTGGGATGGGCGGGGTTTGCGAAGGCGCGTGGGGCGGCTGCCATGGCCGGTGAGTACCACCGCCAAGCACCGCGGTTCAAAGCCCCGCTAAACGGGCACGGCGGTGGTGTTCTTCAGCCGCTCCAGCACGAAGCTGGTCTTGCAGTCCTGCACGCTGGGGTGCATCAGCAGCGTGTCGCTGATGAAGCGGGCGTAATGCTGCATGTCCTGCACCAGCACGCGCAGCAGGTAGTCCATCTCGCCGGTCAGCGCGGCGCACTCCACCACCTCGGGCCAGGTCTGCACCGCCGCGCGGAACAGGTCGCGCGGGTTGCGCAGCGGGTTGTCGGTCTGCTTCTCCAGCCGCACGTTCAGGTACGCCGTCAGCCCCAGGCCCACGCGCTCGGGCGGCACCAGGGCGACATAACGACCGATGACGCCGGCCTCCTCCAGCCGCCGCACGCGGCGCAGCACGGCCGAGGACGACAGGCCCGCATCGGCCGCCAGCGCGTCGTAGGTCAGCCGGCCGTCGGCCTGCAGCGCGCGCAGGATGCGTCGGTCGATGGCATCCAGGTCGATGGTGGCGTCCATTCAGCAATTCTTGCAGCTTTCATGCGTCCGTCAGTTATTCGGCGCCTGACATTGCATGAAACCTGCGCGCCCGGCGCCGCAGAATTTTCGTTTCCGCGCAATCGAGAGGAGACAGCCATGGCCAAGTTCACTCCCTGGGACAACCCCATGGGCACCGACGGGTTCGAGTTCATCGAGTTCGCGGCGCCCGACCCCGCCGGTCTGGGCGCGCTGTTCACGACGATGGGCTTCAGCGCCGTGGCCAAGCACCGGCACAAGGACGTCACCCTGTACCGCCAGGGCGGCGTCAACTTCATCATCAACGCCGAGAAGGATTCGTTCGCCCAGCGCTTCGCGCGGCTGCACGGACCGTCGATCTGTGCCATCGCCTTCCGTGTGCAGGACGCCGGGCTGGCCTACCAGCGCGCGCTGGAACTGGGCGCCTGGGGCTTCGACAACAAGGCCGGCCCGATGGAGCTGAACATCCCGGCCATCAAGGGCATCGGCGACTCGCTGATCTATTTCGTCGACCGCTGGCAGGGCAAGGGCGGCGCAGCGGCGGGCGCCATCGGCAACATCAGCATCTACGACGTGGACTTCGTGCCCGTGCTGGACGCGCAAGGCCAGCCGGTGGACCCCGACCCGGTCGGCCACGGCCTGACCGAGATCGACCACCTGACGCACAACGTCTTCCGCGGCCGCATGAAGGAATGGTCGGAGTTCTATGAGCGCTTCTTCAACTTCCGCGAGGTGCGCTACTTCGACATCGAGGGCAAGCTGACCGGCCTGAAGAGCAAGGCCATGACCAGCCCCTGCGGCAAGATCCGCATCCCGATCAACGAGAGCAGCGACGACAAGAGCCAGATCGCCGAGTACCTGGACCTGTACCACGGCGAGGGCATCCAGCACGTCGCGCTGGGCACGACCGACATCTACCAGACGGTCGAGGGCATGAAGCGCACCGGCGTCCAGTTCCAGGACACCATCGAGACCTACTTCGACCTGATCGACAAGCGCCTGCCGCAGCACGGCGAGAACGTCGCCGAGCTCAAGCGCCTGCGCATCCTCATCGACGGCGCGACCCACCTGGGCGCCGACAACGAGCTGCTGCTGCAGATCTTCACGAAGGAAGTGATCGGCCCGATCTTCTTCGAGCTGATCCAGCGCAAGGGCAACGAGGGTTTCGGCGAGGGCAATTTCAAGGCGCTGTTCGAGAGCATCGAGCTGGATCAGATCCGCCGCGGTGTATTGAAGGACGAGCCGGCCAAGGCGGTCTGAAGCGACGGAGTCCGAAGGGCCTCCTGCAAGACCTTCCAGGCCTCGGGCGAATGCACGAGGCCCATGTGGCCCACGCCATCCAGCCGGTGCGCCCGCGCGCCCGGCAGGATGGCCCGCTCCGCCGGGTTGACGATCTGGTCGCAGGGTGTCCAGAAGCAGTCGGCATTCGGCAGCCCCGGCAGCGCCCCCAGCCAGGCGTTGCCCAGACGCATCTGCTGCGTGTTGACGCCCAGGCCAAGCGCCGCCATGCGCGTGCCCTGGTGCGGCGAGCCCAGCGTGATGACGTGGGGCGTCTCATGGCCCGCGCCGTACTTGCGCCACCAGGCCCGCAGCGCCAGGCCGCCCATGCTGTGGGCGCACAGCACCGGCATGCGGCCGGTCAGCGCCTGGAGCCGCCGCACGCCCGCCTCGATCTCGTCGGCATAGGCGTCGATGCTGCCGAAGGCCGGCTCCAAGGACGGCGCGATGAACGCCACGCCCTGCTCGCGCAGCCGCTTCATCCACCCGTTCCAGCGGCCACGGTTGCAGGAAAAGCCGTGCACCAACAGCACGCCGTGCGGCGCGTTCGCCGGCAGGTGGTCGGGCTCGGCCCATTCCCGCCAGGGCTGGCGCCATGAGAAGGCCAGCTCGCTGGCGACCACCTCGCGCGCCCAGGCCCGCAACAGCTGGCCCCAGGCTGGCGGCGGCCGGTTGACCCAGCGCAGCTGCACGAAGCCCAAGGCCAGCACCGCCGCATGCAGGCCCAGCGTCAGCACCCCCCAGGCCCAGCCAAAGTACCAGCCGACGGCCAGCGCCGCCAGCAGGCGCAGCACCACCCAGATCCTCTGCAACCTCCCATTCATCGGCCCAGTCTAAGCGGGCAGAATCAACGCCGCCCCATGGACCAACTGAGTGCCGAATCCCTGCTGAAGGAGCTGCGCGCCGTGGACGCCGAACGCGCTCACCGCGCGGCCGACCCCGCGCTCGAAGCGCGCGTGCAAGCCCTCAAGGCCTGGCAGCAGCGCCGCTTCGCCCAGACCTATGCCGACCTGCTCGCCAACCCGCGCTACGAGGGCGCGACGCGCTTCTTCCTGCAGGAGCTCTACGGCCCGGGCGACTACCGCCAGCGCGATGCGCAGTTCGCCCGCGTCATCCCGACGCTGACCCGCCTCTTCCCCGAGGAGGTGGTCGACACGGTCGCCAAACTCGCCCGCTTGCATGCGCTGTCCGAGCGCCTGGACACGCGCATGGCCGAGCACCTCTTGTCGCCCGACATCACGCCGGCCGAGTACGGCATCGCCTGGCGCGCCTGCGGCGAGCCGGCGTCGCGCCAGCAGCAGGTCGACCTGACCATGGCCGTCGGCGAGTCGCTGGACAAGCTGACGCGCAAGCCGCTGCTGCGCCAGACGCTGCGCCTGATGCGCGGCCCCGCGCAGATCGCCGGGATGGGCGCGCTGCAGAGCTTCCTGGAGACCGGCTTCGACACCTTCCGCGCGATGCGCGGCGCCGGCGAGTTCCTGTCCATCGTGAAGCAGCGCGAGGAGGCGCTGGCGCGCTCGCTCTTCGACGGCGGCTCGACGGCCTAATGTCACAACCGCGACGTAGGGCAAGTCCCCTAGCCGGGTGACACGCTGCAACCCAAGATCAGCGACCTTCTTTCGCCGAGGCCTGCTGATGACTGCCGCCGTTGCCGCCCTTGATGAAGCCTCTGTGCTGAGCCCGCGCGACAAGCCCTGGCTGGCCAGCTATCCGGCTGGCGTGCCGGCGCAAATCGACACGCGCGTCTACGGCTCCCTGGTCGACCTGCTGAACGAGGCGTTCGCCAAGCATGCGCGGCGCGACGCGGCCATCTGCATGGGCCAGCGGATGCGCTTCGCGGAGATCGACCAGCTGTCGCTGCAACTCGGCGCCTGGTTGCAGGCCCAGGGGCTCAAGCAGGGCGACCGCGTCGCCATCATGATGCCCAACCTGCTGCAGTACGGTGTGGCCATCGCCGCCATCCTGCGCGCCGGCTTCGTGGTCGTGAACGTGAACCCGCTGTACACGCCGCGTGAGCTGGAGCACCAGCTCAAGGACTCGGGCGCGCGGGCCATCGTCGTGCTGGAGAACTTCGCGCACACCTTGTCCGAGGTCATCGCCGAGACCGACGTGAAGCATGTCGTGCTGGCCTCCATGGGCGACCTGCTGAACTGGTGGAAAGGGCCGCTGATCAACTTCGCCGTGCGCCACCTGAAGAAGATGGTGCCGGAGTTCCGGCTGCCGGTCGGCGACGGCCGCACCGTCGTGCGCTTCAACGAGGCGCTGCGCCATGGCGAGCGGCTGACGCTGAAGAAGCCCGCGCTGAGCCCCGACGATGTCGCCTTCCTGCAGTACACCGGCGGCACGACCGGCGTGTCCAAGGGCGCCACGCTGCTGCACCGCAATATCGTCGCCAACATCCTGCAGGTCGAGGCCTGGTTCCAGCCCATGCTGGCCAGACTGCCCGACCAGAACATGCAGTTCACCAACGTCTGCGCGCTGCCGCTGTATCACATCTTCGCGCTGACGGCCTGCTTCATGCTCGGCGCGCGCATGGGCCACCTGAACATCCTGGTGCCCAACCCGCGCGACATCCCCGGCTTCATCGAGACGCTGCGCGGCCACAAGATCCACATCTTCCCGGCCGTCAACACGCTGTTCAACGCGCTGGCCGCCGAACCCGGCTTCTCGCGGCTGGACTTCTCCGAACTCGTCATCTCCAACGGCGGCGGCATGGCCGTGCAGCAGGCCACCGCCGAGAAGTGGCTGAAGGTCACCGGCTGCCCGGTCGTCGAGGGCTACGGCCTGTCCGAGACGTCGCCGGCCGCGACCATCAACCCGCTGGACCAGCGCGCCTTCAACGGCAGCATCGGCCTGCCGGTGCCGTCCACCGAGATCGCCATCCGCGACGACGAAGGGCGAGACCTGCCCATCGGCGAGCGCGGCGAGATCTGCATCCGTGGCCCGCAGGTGATGGCCGGCTACTGGAAGCGCCCGGAAGAGACCGCCAACGCCATGTGCGCCGACGGCTTCTTCAAGAGCGGCGACATCGGCATCATGGACGCGCGCGGCTTCGTGCGCATCGTCGACCGCAAGAAGGACATGATCCTGGTCAGCGGCTTCAACGTCTATCCGACCGAGATCGAGCAGGTCGTCAACCTGCACCCCGGCGTGCTGGAATGCGCCGCCGTCGGCGTGCCGGACGCCAAGTCCGGCGAGGCCGTCAAGCTCTTCGTCGTCAAGAGCGACCCCGCGCTGGCCGAGGAAGACCTCGCCAGCTACTGCGCCGCGCAGCTGACGGCCTACAAGCGGCCGAAGTTCATCGAGTTCCGCGACGAGCTGCCCAAGAGCAACGTCGGCAAGATCCTGCGCCGCGAACTGCGCAGCACCACCGCCTGACACGTCAGAGGCCGCCTAAGGCCTTGAGGCGAGGCGCGTGAGCGCCCCGGGGTGGTCCGGTCAGAACGGGTTGTTCTTCGCGCGGGTGAGGAACATCGTGCCGATGCGCTGCTGCGCATTGGGGCCCAGCAGCGTGTCGCCGGCCCACAGCCACTGCGTCGGGTTGGCGTCGGTCACCAGCGTCGAGGTCGTGCAGTCCTGCGGGGCGACGTCGGAGCGGCAGGCGGCTTGCGTCACGTTGGAGTAGCCGAAGGCGCCCGGAAAGCGGGCGATCTGCTGGATGGTCTCGTCGACCAGCACCAGGCCGATCAGGCGGCCGTCGTTCAGCAGGTTCAGGCGCATCGAGATGTTGAAGGCCGCGCTCAACTCGTCCAGGAAGGCCGCGCGGTCGATGTCCGTCTGCTGCAGCTTCTCCTTCTGGCCGAACGGCGTCAGGCCCACGTCGAAGATGGTCGCGATCACCACGCGGCCGTTGGCGTTGGCGATGCGGTTGGCCTGCTCGGCCAGCAGCTTGCCGCGCGCCTTGGCCTCGTTGATCAGCGAGTCCTTGTTCTGCGCCGGGAACTGGCGGTACAGCTCCAGCACGTCGTTGACGCCGACATTGATCGCCACCAGGTCCTTGGGGCCGAAGCGGTCGTTGGACAGGTGCTGGTCGATCCTGTCGCGCACGTTCGCCACCTTGTCGCCGAGCGTCGCGTACATGATGCCCTGGGGCAGCGCCACGAAATCTTTGTTGCACTGCGGGTAGACGAAGGCGAAGCCGGCCGCCAGCAGCTGGCTCCAGACCGGGCTGAGCGTGCAGTCCACCAGCAGGGTGTCGGCGGTGAGGCCGTTGATCGTGTACTTCTTGCCGCTTTGCAGGATGGTGCCGCTCTCGTCGCCGAAGGCGATGACGCGGGTGGGCGCGAAGGGTTCGATCTGCGCGGTGCCGCCGCCGCCGCAACCGGCGATCAGCGCGGCCGCGGCCAGTGTGGCCAGGGCCAGGCCGCGCTTGAACTTCTGGGAGACAACACGTTGCATGACGATCAACTCAGGAACAAAAACTCAATCGGTGAAGGCGGCGGCGGCCCGGCTGAGCCGGTCCCGCACACCATCCCAGGCCGGGTCGCGTGGGGGCGCCTCGACCCAGATCTCGCGGGCGCCGGCCGCATCCAGGGCCCGCAGCACCGCGAACAACTCGTGCGCCGCCGCCGCCGGGTCTGACGGCTGGGCCTGCCAGCGCCAAGCCGGCAACTGGGCGCGTGAATATACCGCCACCCCTTCCAGCCCCCCGCTGGCCGCCACTGTGGCCAAAAGTAAAGGCAATGCGTCGGCGTCCAGCAGGCGCACGCGGGCGCTCGGCGCGTAATGCGCGGCCAGCGTGCCGGAGGCCTTGGGCGCGGCGGCGTCCGGCTCGGCCAGGGTCTCGCCGAGCGCGGCCTCGATGCGGGCGCGGCTGAGCAGGCCGGGGCGCAGCAGGGCCGGCCGCTCGCGGCTGCAATCGACGATGCTGGACTCGATGCCCACCTCGCAGGCGCCGCCGTCCAGCACCATCAGGCCGGGGCCGAACTCCTCGACGACATGGCGGGCCAGCGTGGGGCTGACGCGGCCGAAGCGGTTGGCGCTGGGCGCCGCGACGCCCTCCACGCCCAGTGCGCGGGCGGCGGCCAGCACCGCACGCGCGACCGGATGCGCCGGCGCGCGCAGCGCCACGGTGGCGTGGCCGCCCGCGGCGGCTTCGGCGACGCCGGGCCGGCGCGGCACGATGACGGTCAGCGGGCCGGGCCAGAAGGCGTCCATCAGCCGCCGCGCGGTCGCGGGCAGGTGGTCGGCAAACGCCTCCGCCCCTGCGGCGTCCAGCACGTGGACGATCAGCGGGTGGTCGCTGGGCCGGCCCTTGGCGGCAAAGATCCCAGCAACGGCCTCGTCGCGGTCGGCCCGCGCGGCCAGGCCGTAGACCGTCTCGGTCGGCAGGCCCAGCAACCCGCCGTCGGCCAGGCGCCGTGCGGCGGCCTGGATGGCGTCGGGATCGTGACCGGGCAGGACCAGCATCAGAAGTCGGTCGGCAGGCCCAGGATGGCCGCCGCCTGCACGGCCACGTCATGCGCGGCTTCGGGCGTGTCGGCCGTGATGTTGAGGTGCCCCATCTTGCGGCCAGGGCGCGCATCCGCCTTGCCGTACAGGTGCAGGTGCGTGCCGGGCAGCGCCAGCACGCGGTCCCACGCGGGTGGCGTCGGGCCGCCTTGCTCGCCGAACCACAGGTCGCCCAGCAGGTTCAGCATCAGCGATGCCGAATGCTGGCGCGGCGCCGGCAGCGGCAGGCCGGCCAGCGCCCGCACCTGCAGCTCGAACTGCGACACGTCGCAGCCGTTCATCGTCCAGTGGCCGGAGTTGTGCGGGCGCGGCGCCATCTCGTTGACGACCAGGCGGCCGTCATGCAGCCAGAAGAACTCGATGCACAGCACGCCGACATAACCCAGCGTCTGGGCCACCTGGCGGGCGGCGGAGACGGCCAGCGCCTGCACCTCGGCGGGCACGTCGGGCGCGGGCACCTCCGTGACGGCCAGGATGCCGCCGCGGTGCAGGTTCTGCTGCACGGGATAGTTGACGAGCTGGCCATCCGCGCCGCGCGCCACCAGCACGCTGAGCTCGCGTTGAAGCGGCAGCATCTGCTCCAGCACGCAAGGCACGCGCTGCAGGTTCTCCCACGCGGCGGCCAGCTCGGCGGCCGTGGCCACGCGGACCTGACCCTTGCCGTCGTAGCCCATGCGGCTGGTCTTGAGGATGCCCGGCAGCAGCGCCGGGTCGATGGCGGCCAGCTCGATCTCGTTGGTGATGACGGCATGCGGCGCGCACGGCACGCCGGCCGCCTCGAAATGCGCCTTCTCGACGGCGCGGTCCTGGCAGACGGCGACCGACGCCGCGGCGGGCGCGACGACGCGCATGTTGGCCAGCGTCTCCAGCGCCATGGCGGGCACGTTCTCGAACTCGGTCGTGATCGCGTCGCAGTCGCGCGCCAGCTGGGCCAGGCCCACGGGGTCCAGGTAGTCGGCCTTGATGTGCTTCTCGGCCACCGACCCCGCCGGGCTGATGGCATCCGGGTCCAGCACGATGCAGCGGTAGCCCATGGCCTGGGCGGCGTGGACGAACATGCGGCCCAACTGGCCGCCACCGAGAACGCCCAGCGTCGCGGTGCCGGGGAGCAAGGCCGCCATCAGCGCAGGTCCTCGGTCATCGCCTGGGCGACGGCCGTCTGCCTGGCGCGGAAGGCCGTCAGCTTGTCCAGCAGCGCCGCGTCGCCCGTGGCCAGCATCGCGACGGCGAACAGCGCCGCGTTGGCCGCGCCGGCATTGCCGATGGCGAAGGTCGCGACCGGGATGCCCTTGGGCATCTGCACGATGGAGTGCAGCGAGTCGACGCCCTGCAGGTGTCGGCTGGCGACCGGCACGCCCAGCACCGGCACCGTCGTCTTGGCGGCCAGCATGCCCGGCAGGTGAGCCGCGCCACCGGCACCGGCGATGATGGCCTTCAGGCCGCGCGGCGAGGCCGCTTCGGCATAGGCGAACATCTCGTCAGGCATGCGGTGGGCCGACACGACCCTGGCTTCGAATCCGATACCGAACTCGGTCAGAATCACGGCCGCCTGCTTCATCGTTTCCCAGTCGCTGCTGGAGCCCATGACGATGCCGATGACGGCGTCTGGGTTCAAAGGGGCTGACGTGGACAAAGCGCGCTCCGAGGCTCAGAAAAGCCTTGAATTGTAGGTGGCGCTCCTCGGAGCCTGCTGGCGATACGGGAGTCGGATGCGTTGACACTCAAAAGCCCGCGAGCAAGGCGCGAAACGAAGCTGGGGTCTTCCCCAGCGAGGCTTCGCAACGCTGCGCGCGGGTTTTTGAGTGACAACCCTTCGGGAGAGGGTCTGCGCGGGCGCATGGCGTCGTTGCGCGCCTTACCTGGGCATAAGCCCAGGCGGCGTCGCGCGCCTAGCCCTGCACCCGCGCAGCTCCTCTCGCACCGATTCCCGTAGCGCCAGCAGGCTCCCTCCCCTCTCGCCATGATCGACATCACCCTCCAGAACTTCGAAGCCGAACTCATCACCGCCTCCCAGCAGCGCCCGGTGCTGCTGGACATCTGGGCGCCGTGGTGCGGCCCGTGCCGCACGCTCGGCCCCGTGCTGGAGAAGCTGGAAGAGGCCTACGCCGGCCGCTTCACCCTCGCCAAGCTCAACAGCGACGAGGTGCCCGAGATCGCGACGCAGCTGAGCCAGATGTTCGGTGTGCGTTCCATCCCGTTCTGCGTGATGTTCGCGGGCGGCCAGCCGGTGGACGGCTTCGTCGGCGCGCTGCCCGAGGCGCAGATCCGCGAATTCCTCGACAAGCATGTGCCGCCCGGCGAGATGCTGGAAGCCGAGGCCGACGTGGCCGAGGCGGAGGACCTGATGGCCGAGGGCGACCTGGAGGCCGCGCTGCAGAAGCTCGCCCACGCGGTGCAGACCGACCCGGGCAACGACGCGGCGCGCTTCGACTACATCAAGGCGCTGCTTGAGATGGGCCTCGTCGCCGAAGCGCGCGAGGCGTTCGCGCCCGTGGCCGTGAAGGCGGCCGACACGCTGGTGCCCTCGCCGCGTCTGGCCGCGCTGGCCACCTGGCTGCAAGCCTACGAAGCCGAAGCCGACCCGGTCGCGCTGCAGGCGGCCATTGCCGCCAACAAGCGCGATTTCGAGGCCCGCTTCGCGCTCGCCCAGCATCACCTGGCCGGCCAGCGCTTCACCGAGGCGATGGACGAGCTGCTGGAAATCATCATGCGCGACAAGGCCTGGAACGGCGAGGCGGCGCGCAAGACCTACGTCGCCATCCTGGAGCTGCTGACCAAGCCGGCGCCCAAGCCGGCCGCCGAAGCCAAGACCGGCACGCTGGAACTCGCCGGCAAGGCCGCCATCGTGCACAGCGACCCGCTGATCGACAGCTACCGGCGCAAGCTGTCGATGGCGCTGTTCTGATGCGGCGTTAAGGCACGTCGCGGTGGCTGTTGCGCAGCTCCCGCATCTCACGCAGTCGCACGCACTCGGGGTCGTTGCGGAAGACCGGCTTCTCGCACTGGCGGTCGATGCACCAGGCGCGCGCCAGCAGCATGCGGCTGCCGCAGGCTTCGGCCGGGCTGCGCGGTTCGGCGGGTGCGACTGAAGCGGGCGCCGCAGGTGGCGGCGTGGGCGTGGCCGATGCCGCCGGTTCCGGTGCCGCGAACACCGGGCTGCGTGGCACGGGGCGGAAGTCGCCGGCCTTCTCGGTGACGATGGGCTTGGCAGCATCGCGGCGTGGCGCTGCCCGGGCCGGCGCGCTGGCCACGGGTGTGGGCGCCACGACGGCGGGTGTCGCAGCCGATGCCGGAGCGACCACCGCCGAGGCGGGCTCGCTCGCCGCAGAGGCGACCGGCGCGGGGCCCGAAGCTGCGGTGGCGGCGGAGGCCGCCGATTCGACCGGCGCTGACGCCGCGGACGCCTCGGTAGGCGGCGCATGCTGGGCCATGTTCTGGCGCAGTTGCACGACGAAGAGTCCCAGCAGCACCAGCGCCGCCACGGCCGCCGCGGAGAGCAGCAGGCCACGCAGCCGCGCCGGCCGGGGCGCAGCGGGCGGCGCCAGCGGCAGCAAGTCCTCGGGCATGGCCTGCACGGTGTCGGCGAACTCGATGTCCAGCCGCGCGGGCTGCGTGGGGGGTGGCCGCGGCGCGGCAGGCTTGGGCGGCGCGGCCCGCGGCGCCGGCACGCGGGCGCGGCCCGCCACCACCTCGCGCCAGGCGGCGGCGCTCTGCGGACGCTGGTGGGGCGGCACGCGCAGCCCCCAGTCCAGCGCGGCGAGGAAGTCGGGCGAATAGCCATCGATGGCCAGCGGCTGCAACTCGTCGCCCATGGCGCGAGCCGTGCATGGCGGCGGCGGATGGCCGGTCAGCAACTCGTGCATGACGGCGGCCAGCGCATAGAAATCGGTCCACGGGCCCTGCTTCAGGCTGGCCGCTTCGGCGTATTGCTCGATAGGCGCGAAGCTGGGCTTGAGGATGGCGGTGAAGACCTGCGTGCGGTCGCCGATGGCCTGCCGAGCGGCGCCGAAGTCCAGCAGGATGGGCGGGCCGCCATCCGCCGGCAGGAAGATGTTGTCGGGCGCGACGTCGCGGTGCCAGACCTGCTGCGCGTGCAGCGCCTCCAGGCCGCCCAGCACGGCGTCGAAGACGCGCCGCGCCCAGGCCTCCGGCGGCGGGGTGGGCAGCGTCTTGCGCGCCTCGCGCAGGTTGTGGCCGATCAGGCGCGGCATGGCCATGTAGGCCGTGCCGTTGGCTTCCCAGAAGCGGTAGACCTTCAGCAGCGAGGGGTGGTCGAAGCGGGCCAGCAGCTTGGCCTCGTTGACGAAGCTGCGCCGGCCCAGCTCGAAGGTGTCGCGCATGGACAGCGAGCGCACCGACACCTGCGAGTGGCCGTCGCGCTGCGCGAACTGGCTGGGCATGTATTCCTTGACCGCCACCTCGCGCTCCAGCGAGTGGTCGCGCGCCAGGTAGACGATGCCGAAGCCGCCCACGCCCAGGGTGCCCAGGATCTCCAGCTCGCCGAAGCGGGTGCCGGGTGGCAAGGCGTTGACGGAGTCGTCGGCAGGGGCGTCGGCGGTCATGGCGCGCGAGGGTAACGCAGCGCCCCGGCCCCGACCGCTCGAAAAACGCGCCTCAGCGTGGCGGACTGCTCAGGCCAGCGGCCGTCAGTCGCTCGGCCCAATCGCGGCGCTGCGCGGCGTCGCGCGCCCAGGCGGCCGCGGCGGCGTCGGCCTGGGCGGCGGCCAGGCCATCCTCGCGCAGCCGCGCATACACCTGAGCCAGCCGCGCATGCAGCGCGGCCAGCTCGTCGATGTCGCAGCAGCGCTCGTCCTCGGCTTGCACCTCGATGGCGGCCTGGTCGGCCAGCGCGCGGGCGCGCAAGGCCTCGCCGGTGTTGGCCCAGCACCAGGCCAGGTCGGCCAGCAGGCTGATGCCTAGGCGCGCCAGGCCCGCGGCCATCGCGGCGGGCAGCTGGGCCTGCAGCAGCGCGGCGGCCTCGGCGAAGTCGCCCTGCACGGTCAGCAGTTGGGCGCGCAGCAGCGGTGTGAGGTCGGCGCGCGCCGAGCCGCCGACGGCGTCGTCGTAGCGGCCGATGGATTCGATGCCCAGCAGCACGGCCGGGGCCTCGCCGGGCTCGCCGGCCAGCGCGGCATGGCGGATGCGCAGGCCGCGCATCAGCGTCTGGTTGTAGTGCAGCGCCGCCAGGCCGGCATCGTCACCCTCGGCAATGGCGTGCTGGCGGGCCCAGGCATACCAGGGCGAGGCCGCGGCCTCGCCGCCGGCCAGGCTCCAAGCAGAGGCCAGCGCGGTGGCCACGCGATAGCCGGCGGCATGGTCGGTCGGCTGCAGCGCGGCGAGCGCGGCCTGGGCATGGTCGACGAGGTTCTCGATGTCGCGCCCGACGAAGTCCATCTGCGCCAGCCAGGCGTCGGCCAGGGCCTGCAGCGAAGCGTGGCCGCCGGCGTGGGCGACGACGCGGGCGCGGCGCACGCGGTCACGCGCATCGCCACCGAAGGCGCCGAAATAAGCCATCAGCCCTTCGGCCAGATGCAGCCAGGCGGCCAGCTCGACGCGCGGATGCTGCAGCGCGCGCGCATGCAGGCGGTCCAGCTCCTCGCGAGCTTCGGCCTCGCGGCCGTGGCGCAGCCACAGGATGGCGCGTTGCGCCTGCAGCACTGCGCAGCGCGCCGGCATGGCGGCGACGGCGGCGATTTCGCCGTCCAGCTTCTGAGCCAGCCGGCTGCGCAGCTTGACGCTCATGTGCGCACCCTTCGCGCTGCGCGCTGTCCCGCCAGGCGGGAATGAGCCCCTTCGGGCGGCCGTGCGCGGCTCATGCCGTCAACCGCTGCAGCGCTTCCTCGTACTTCTGCACCGTCCTGGCGATGACCTCGGCCGGCAGCGCCGGCGCGGGCGCCGTCTTGCCCCAGGGCTTGCCGTCGACGGTGGCCTGCTCCAGCCAGTCGCGCACGAACTGCTTGTCGTAGCTGGGCGGGTTGCTGCCCGGCGCGTAGCTCTCGACCGGCCAGTAGCGCGAGGAATCGGGCGTCAGCACCTCGTCCATCAGCGTCAGGGTGCCGTCGGCGCTGTTCGTGAAATCAAGGCCGAACTCGAACTTGGTGTCGGCAATGATGATGCCCTTGGTCAGCGCGAAATCGGCCGCGCGCTGGTAGAGCTGAATGGAGATGTCGCGCACGCGGGTGGCCAGCTCCGTGCCGATGATGGTGGCCGCCTGCTCGAAGGAGATGTTCTCGTCGTGGTCGCCCATCTCGGCCTTGGTGGCGGGCGTGAAGATGGGCGCCGGCAGCTTGTCGGCGTTGCGCAGGCCCGGCGGCAGGGCGACGCCGCAGACGCTGCCGCTCTGCTGGTACTCGGCCCAGCCGCTGCCGGCCAGGTAGCCGCGCACGACCGCCTCGATGGGCAGCGGCTTCAGGCGCTTGACCAGCATCGCGCGGTCGCGGATCTGCTCGCGCTCGGCGGCCGTGACGACGGCCAGCGGGTCGTCGCCGGTCAGGTGGTTGGGCACGATGCCCTGCAGCTTGTCGAACCAGAACAGCGCCATCTTGGTCAGCAGCGCGCCCTTGCCCGGGATGGGCTCGCCCATGATGACGTCGAAGGCCGAGAGGCGGTCGCTGGCGACCATCAGGATGCGGTCGTCGCCGACGGCATAGTTCTCGCGCACCTTGCCGCGGCCGAGCAGCGGGAGGGAGGTCAGGCTGGATTCGTAGAGGGCTTGGGGCATGGCGGCGCTTGGAGGGAAGGCGGCGGATTTTAGGTGCCGCCCTGGCGGCGGCCGCGGCGCTGCTGGCGCGCGGCCTGCAGCAACGCATCGCGCACGTCGGCCAGCGGCGACTGGGCCCGCCCGCTGGCAATCGCCTGGGCCGAGCGCGCCAGGGCTTCGATGTCCTCGGTGCCCAGGTTCAGCGTCGTCCACACGATGACGGGCAGCGCCGCCCAACGCGGGTCGCTGCGCAGCGCATGCAGCACCTGCAAGCCGTCGACGCCGGGCATCACCAGGCCCAGCACGATGGCCGCGGGCTGCAACGTGGGCAGCACCTGCAGGGCTTCGGCGCCGCCGGCCGCCGCGACGGCCTCGATGCCGCTGGCGGCCAGGGCCGAGCACATCAGCTCGCGCGCCTGCGCTTCGTCGTCGACCACCAGCACCGGCCGCCCGGGCCCGAAGCGCTCGCGCAGCGGCACCAGGGCGCGTGCCAGCGCCGCGCGGCGCAACGGCTTGGCGAGCACGTCGGCCACCGCGAACGCGACGCTGTCGCCCGTGGCCGGCGTCAGCGCCAAGGCCTTGACGGCGGCGTGCATGGACGGCCCGCCGCTGCGCAGCGCCGCCAGCAGGGACAGGCCCGGCGCATCGGGCAGGCCGAGGTCCAGCGCCAGCTCGGTGTAGCGGCGCAGGCGCGCCAGGCGCAGCCCCTCGGCGACAGTGGCTGCGGCGTCGGCGCTGACGCCGGCCTGCGACAGCTCGCGGGCCACGCCGTCGCGCAACGGATGGTCGCGCAGCACCACGAGCTGGTGCCGAACCGGGTGCGGCGCCTCGGCATCCGCGTGTTCGGGCTGGCGCGGCAGCACGGCGTAGAAGCGGCTGCCGTGGCCAACCTCGCTGTAGACGCCGACCCGGCCGCCCTGTGCCTCGACCAGCCGGCGCGTCAATGCCAGGCCCAGGCCCGTGCCCGGGTGGCGCTTGGCCAGGCCGTCATCGAGCTGCTGGAACTCGACGAACAGGTGGCCCAGGCGGTCGGCCGGGATGCCGATGCCGCTGTCCTCGACCTCCAGCCGCCACAACCGCGGGCCTTCGCCGCGCATGCGCAGCTCGACCCGCCCGCCGGCGGGCGTGAACTTGATGGCGTTGGACAGGTAGTTCAGCAGCACCTGCTTGAGCCGCGCCGGGTCCAGCACCAGGCCGCGCAGCCCGGGCGCGATGTCGGCCTTGAGGCTCAAGCCCCCCTGCTCGGCCAGCACGGCAACGGTGGCCATCACATCGCCGACCACGGCCGGCAGATCCACCGCCTCGGCGTGGAAATCCATCTTGCGGGCCTCGATCTTGGAGAGGTCCAGCACGTCGTTGATCAGGCTCAGCAGCTGCCGGCCGCTGCTGCCGATGTGCTGCAGCCATTCGCGCTGCCGCTGCGGATCGAGCGGCTGCTTGCTCATGCTGAGCAGATCGGCGAAGCCGATGACGGCGTTCAGCGGCGTGCGCAGCTCGTGCGACATGTTGGCCAGGAACAGGCTCTTGAGCCGGCTGCCCTCCTGCACGCGGCGGTTCTCGGCGGCCAGCCAGACGGACTGCTGGCGCGCCTGCTCGGCGGTGCGCATGGCGGTGACGTCGGCGACGATGCCGACCAGGCGCGCCGCGCCAGCGTCGTCGCGCGTGACGCGCGCATCCATGCGCAGCCAGTGCACGCTGGCATCGGGCCAGGTGACGCGGAACTCGGCATGCCAGGGCAGCTGGCCCTGCGCGGGGCCCTGCAAGGCGTCGAGCCCGGCCGCGACCATCGCGCGGTCTTCGGCATGCACCGCGGCCAGCATGCGCGCGCCGTCCCAGCCGCCGATGCCGTCGGGCAGCCCGAAGCATTGGTCATAACGGCGTGAACGGTGGATGCGGCCGCCCTCCAGCTCCATCTCCCAGTCGCCGATGGCGGCGGACTCCAGCGCGAAGCGCAGCCGCGCCTCGCTCTGGCGCAGGGCGGCCTCGATCTGGCGTTGGTGGGTCAGGTCACGCACCGAGCTGACACCGCCGACGATGCGGCCCGCCGCGTCGCGCAGCGGCGAGACCTGCGCCGAGACCTCAATGCGCCGGCCGTCCCTGGCCAGGCGCACCGTGCGCAGCGGCGGCAGTTGCTGGCCTTGCGCCAGGCTGGCAAGCACGTGCGTCTCCTCGGCCTCGCGCTCGGGCGGGACCAGCATCGTCACCGGCTGGCCGACCGCCTCCGCGGCGCTGTAGCCGAACATCTTCTCGGCGGCCGCGTTCCAGTTGGTGATGCGGCCGTCCAGCGTCTTCACGAGGATGGCATCGGCCGAGGACTCGACGACGGCGGCCAGCCGGCGCACCTCCGCCTCGGCGTCGGTGAGCCGGCCGATGTCGCGGAAGACCAGCGCGACACCGCGCTCGCGGCCGTCGGCATGGTGGGTCAGGCTGGCATGGACCTCGATGGGCCGGTGGCTGCCGTCGCGCGCAATGCAGACGGCCTGGCCGCGATAGCCGCCGTCGCGCACCACGGCGATGGGGTCGTGCGGCGCCGGGCCCGCCGGCGCGCCCTCGCGCACGAAGACCTCGCCGACCGGGCGACCCAGCGCCTCGGTGGCAGGCCAGCCGGTGATGCGCTCGGCCACCGCGTTCATGCGCGTGACGCGGCCTTCGCCGTCGGTCGCGATGAAGCCGGCGTCGATGGCCGACAGCGTCGCCGCCAGGCCCTGCGCCGTTTCGAGCAGGTCGTCCTCGGCGCTGTGGCGGCGGTCCATCTCGCGGCGCAGCGCCTCGTTGGCGGCGCGCATCTCGTCCACCGACGGCACGGCCAGCAGGCGGGGCATCAGCCGCCACGCGACGGCCGCCGTCAGCACCGAGGCGCAGGCGGTGAAAAACTTGCCGGCCGTCTGCAACTCGTAGTCGGGCCGCCAGATCGTCCAGACGTCCAGCACGTGCGTGATGCCGCAGGCGAAGATGAAGACGGCGAACAGCGTGGCCAGGCTGCCGAGGTTGACCTGCGGACGCTGGCGCGCATAGCGCGCGATGACCAACGGGATCGAGAAGTAGGCCAGCGCGATGGCGAGGTCGGAGCCCACCATGGTCCACAGCAGACCGGGTGACCACTGGAAGCAATAGCCGTGCGGCAGGAACCCCGCCCGCGCGACGATCCCGGTCAGCTCGTCCATCCCCTGCTCCGGCCCCGGCAACGAGGGGGCGATGCGGCGGCATTGTGACCCCGCGAACGAGGGGTGCCAGGAGCCGAAACGTGGCGTATTGCCGGGAGTTCAGCGCGGCGTGAGCAGGTCGAAGCCGACGTAACGGGCCATGAAGCGGGCCCGCCCTTCGCGCTCGAAGGCGTCGGCATCCCAGTCGCCCGGCAACAGCCGTGGCAGGAACTCGGCGCGGAAGCGGTAGACCTGCGCCGCCAGCGTGGCGCCGCCGGCCAGCGTGACGACGACGTCCGCACGCTCGTACTCGTCGCCCTCGAAGGCGTCGAGCCGCGCCCAGGCGGCGGCGTCGACGTCACGGTAGAGCCGCCCCGGCACGAGCGCACCGGGGGCGGGCTGCAGGCCCGGGTAGTCCTGCCCGCGCACAGGGTGGCGGCGGTGGTCGGCCAGCGAGGCCGGCTCGCTGGCGAACTCACGCCCGCAGACGCGGGCCATGATGTCGGCCCACATCAGCGAGCCGTAGGTGAAGCAGTGACGCGTCACTGCACCCGTCACTGGACTTTCTGCGCCAGCTCGCCGCGCGCATAGGCGGCGGCGATGTCGGCCAGCGAGCGCGCCTTGATCTTGCCGGCCTGGCCTTCGCAGCCGAACTGCAGGTAGCGCTCCTTGGCGATGACCTTGGCGGCCTCGCGCGCCGGCTTGAGCCACTCGCGGGCGTCGAACTTGTCGGGGTTCTCGGCCAGGAACTTGCGCACCGCGCCCGTCATCGCCAGGCGGATGTCGGTGTCGATGTTGATCTTGCGCACGCCATGCTTGATGGCCTCCTGGATCTCCTCGACCGGCACGCCGAAGGTCTCCTTCATCTTGCCGCCGTACTGGTTGATGATGGCCAGCAGCTCCTGCGGCACGCTGGACGAGCCGTGCATGACCAGGTGGGTGTTGGGGATGCGCGCGTGGATTTCCTTCACGCGGCTGATGGCCAGGATGTCGCCCGTGGGCTTGCGGCTGAACTTGTAGGCGCCGTGGCTGGTGCCGATGGCGATGGCCAGCGCGTCCAGCTGCGTGGCCTTGACGAAGGTGGCGGCTTCTTCAGGGTCGGTCAGCATCTGGCTGTGGTCCAGCTTGCCTTCGGCGCCGATGCCGTCTTCCTCGCCGGCGTCACCGGTCTCGAGGTTGCCCAGGCAGCCCAGCTCGCCCTCCACGGTGACGCCGACCGCATGCGCCATCTCGACGACCTTGCGGGTCACTTCCATGTTGTAGTCGAACGAAGCCGGCGTCTTGCCGTCTTCCATCAGCGAGCCGTCCATCATGACCGAGCCGAAGCCCAACTCGATGGCGCCGGCGCAGATCTTGGGGCTGGTGCCGTGGTCCTGGTGCATGACCAGCGGGATGTGCGGGTAGGCCTCGCAGGCGGCCTGGATCAGGTGCTTGATGAAGGGCTCGCCAGCGTACTTGCGGGCGCCGGCGCTGGCCTGCAGGATGACCGGCGCGCCGACTTCGTCGGCCGCGGCCATGACGGCCTGCACCTGCTCCAGGTTGTTGACGTTGAAGGCTGGGATGCCGTAGCCGTTTTCAGCGGCGTGGTCCAGCAACTGGCGCATGGAGACGAGAGGCATGGGAATTCCCCGGTGGAGTTGAAAAACCTGGGCCGACTGCGATACCAACCGTAGTTGGTAACCGCGCCGTAACTGGGTGGGGATTCTATGGAGTCGGTAGCGACCCCACCCCCCGTGGTTGAAGTAGTCAGCACAATGCGCGGTCATGACAAGACTGGTGCTCGACCACCTCACCAACTGGATCACGGCCGCCGCCAGCGAACATTCGCTGGACCTCGCGGCCCATGTCGAGGAGCGCACCGGGGCCAGCCACCGCGCCACGCAGTCGGCACTCAAGCGCCTGGTGGACGCCGGTTGGCTGGCGCGCTCGGGCACCGCCCGCCGCCCGGTGTTCTCACCCGGCAGCCTGCGCCAGGTGGCGCGCAGCTACACGCTTTACGGCCTGCAGGAAGACCTGCCCTGGCAGCGCGACTTCGCGCCCTACTTCGCGCTGCCCAAGCATGTCGAGCGCATGGTGCAGCACGGCTTCACGGAGCTGGTCAACAACGCGGCCGACCATTCCGGCGGCAGCAGCGTCACCGTGTCGCTGCGCCAGACGCCCACGCATGTGCAGCTGCTGGTCAGCGACGACGGCTGCGGCGTGTTCGACAAGATCTGCACCGCCTTCAACCTGGAAGACACCCAGCACGCGATGCTGGAGCTGAGCAAGGGGCGGCTGACCAGCGCGCCCGACGCCCACACCGGCCGCGGGCTGTTCTTCAGCAGCCAGCTGGCCGACGTGTTCGACATCCATGCCAACAACACCGCCTACCAGCGCCGTGCCTGGGAAAGCAGCGGCTGGAAGAAAGGCCGCGCGCTGCCGCGCCAGGGCAGTTCGATCTACATGGCGATTGCACTGAACACGACGCGCACGCTGGATGGCGTCATGGAGGCCTGGAGCATCCGGGGCGACGGCATCGAGTTCGACCAGACCCGCGTGCAGCTGCGCCTGTTGACGACCGAAGGCCAGGCGCTGGACTCCCGCGCCGCCGCCCGCCGCGTCGGCTCACGGCTGACGACGTTCAAGCGCGCGGAGATCGACTTCGACGGCGTGGCCGACGTGGGCCATGGGTTCACGGACGAGCTGTTCCGCGTGTTCGCGAAGGCGAATCCGCAGGTGGAACTGGTCGCGGTCAACGCCAGCCCGCGGGTCGAGGCGCTCGTCAAAAGCGCCCGCGCAACCTAGGGTTTGCGAAGCGCCGGCACCGGCGGCACGGGGATGCGCGGGCCGCCGTAGCCCTGCACCTCGCCGAAGCGCCCGCCATCGGCGCGCGCCCAGTCCTCCGCCCAGGTCTGCATCTCGGCCGGCTCGCGGCCGACGAAGTTCCACCAGAGCAGCGGCGCTTGCGCCCAAGGCTCGCCACCGAGCAGCAGCAGGCGCGACGCCGCCGAGCAGCGCAGCTCGAGGGACTCGCAGCCGGCGCCGACGTAGAGCAGCGTGCCGGGCGCAACGGTCTCGACCGCGTCGTGGCCGGTCGGGCTGACCTCGACCTCGCCTTCCAGCAGCATCACGCCATGCTCGAAGCGCGCATCCAGCGCCAGCGTCGCGCAGGCCGGGCCGGCGGCGGCGAGGTCGACGCCCAGCAGCGGCGTGAAGCTGGGCACCGGCGAACGCTGGCCAGCGAGTTCGCCAATCAGCACCGTCGCGTCCCAGCCCTCGCCCAGCGCCGCATGCGGCAGCTCCGGGAAATGCTGGAAGCTCGGCGCCCGCTCGCGCTCGGCGTCCGGCAGCGCGATCCACAGCTGCGCCAGATGGATGCGGTCGGACAGCGATTCCTCGCTGTGCGAGATGCCGTGGCCGGCCGTCATCAGGTTCACTTGGCCGGCGCGCAGCACCTGCTCGGAGCCCAGGCTGTCGCGGTGCAGCACCTCGCCTTCGATCATCCAGCTGAAGGTCGACAAGCCCGTGTGCGGATGCGGGCCGACGTTCATGCGGCGCTCCGGTGGCAGCGTGGCCGGGCCGGCGTGGTCGGCAAAGCACCAGGCGCCGATGACGCGACGGGCTTTATTCGGCAGCGCGCGTTGGATGGGAATGCCGCCGACGTCGCCGACATGGCTGGTGATGCGCTCGACGAACACGCTCATGCCGACCTCTTCCGCACGAAGTCGACAAAGCCCAGCACGAACTGCTGCAGCTGGCCGCGCACCTTGTCATCGACCAACCGGCCGTCGTCATCGAAGACCTTGCCGGCGTGCGACACCATCAGCCGGCCGGCCATCCAGAAATCGCTGCCGAAGGTACGGAACACCGACAGCAGCGCGTCCTGCGACTGCACGGTGCCGAAGCCGCCGGGCGTGGCGCCGATCAGGCCGGTCGGCTTGCCGCCGAACAGCTTGGCGCCCTCGCCGCTGGGGCGCGACAGCCAGTCCAGGCCGTTCTTCAGCACGCCAGGGATGGCGTTGTTGTACTCCGGCGTGCCGATCAGCAGCGCGTCGGCGGCGCGGATCTCTTCGCGCAGCGTTGTCACGGCCTCGGGGATGCCCTGAGCCTCGACGTCGCCGTCGTACAGCGGAATGCCGTGCAACGTGCGCAGCGCGATCGTGACGCCCTCGGGCGCCATGCCGGCCGCCGCACGCAGCAGCGCCGTGTTGTAGGAGGCGCGCCGCAGCGCGCCGCTGAGGGCAATGATCTTGAGCGTCATGACACGACCGGCGAGAGGGTGGGGCTGGCCATGATGCCAGCGCCGCCTCGCCGGGTGTCAGTTCGACGCTGCGGTCAGGACCGCGTGCAGTACACCGGCGTGCTGGAGGGCACGGTGGGCGGCGTGGCCGTGTAGGCCTCGGTGCGCGTCAGCGTGACGTTGCACTGGGCGTCGACGACCAGGTCGAACAGCGTCCAGTAGTCGGTGGAGGCGGTTTCGCCCGTGGCCGGCGGGATGAACAGCTCGGTGCGGCCACCCGGCAACACCAGCTCGACACGCGCGCCGCTGACGGCGACGGGGCCGCTGTCGTAGCCGCTGTAGTTGCGCACCGCGTACTTGTAGGTGCCCACCATCAGCTTGGTCAGCGTCACGACCTCGGGGCCGAAGCTGCTGGTGTCGTCCACGTCCAGGTTGGCGAAGGGCGCGGCCGCGAGCTGGCCCTTGCTGCTGTAGTAGACGTGCGCACCGCTGGGTGTCCACAGGTGGCTGTCGAGGTCGCTCGGCCGGGCGCCCCAGGTCAGCTTGATGGACACGCCGTTGGCGTTGGCGGCCAGCACCAGGCAGTCGGGCAGGGTCAGTTCACCCGTGCTGCTTTCCACACGCAGCGTGTTGCTGATCAGCAGGCCGCGCACGCCGATCAGCGTGGCCAGGCTGTTCTGGCGCACGGCGATGCGGAAGGCCCCGGTCGCATCGCTGAGCGCGCTGCTTGTGCCGCTGTAGTCGATGCCGTCGCTGGTGATGCTGGCGCCGGCCACGCGGGCGCCGGCAGCGTCGGTGATGCAGCCGTTGATCCAGACCGTCTCGCTGACACGGTCGGCGTTCCAGACGCTGAAGTGGCTGACGCTGCCTTCGTAGTAGCGCGCCGTACCGCTGCCTTGCAGCGTGGCGGAGCCCTCCTGCATCCAGCGGCCGCTGGCCGTGTCGAAGTGGAACAGCGGGATGGTGGCGGGCGGGTTGGCGTCACGGGTGCCCAGCGGGATGCGGATCGTGGCCGTCTGGCCGGCGCGCAGGTTGGCGGGCTTGCCGGTGCTGTCGGTGATCTGCACGCTCAGCGCGCCGAAGCTCTCGATGGGCACGGCGGTGCCGGCGTTCAGCGTCGTGTAGTCGCCGGGCATCAGGCTGGAGTCCAGCGACGGGTCAATGGCGGCGATGCTGACGGTGGCGTTGCCGGTCAGCGTGCTGCCGTCGGCCCGGGCCAGACTGGCCGCGGCCAGCGTGACGCGGGCGTTGCCGGCCGCGTTGGACACGCTGCCGCCGACGGACGCGTCGAGCGTGGCGGTGGCCGTCGCAGGCACCAGGCGCGCCAGCACGCCGCTGGCCCCGGTGTCGCCCACGGCGACGATGCGGGCGCTCTCGCCATAGCCGGCGCCGCTGAAGCTGACGACGGTGCGTGCATTGGCGGTCACGCCGCTGACGCTGAACTGGCCTTGCGCGTCCGTCGTGGCGGTACGCGTGCCGACGGCGACGGTGATGCCGGGCAGCGGCGCGCCGGTCAGGCCATCCAGCGCGCGGCCGCTGACAGCCAGGCGGCTCAGCAGCGTCAGGTTCACGCTGGCGTCGGCGCAGTTGGTGGGTGCGGCGGTCTGGCAGATGCGGTAGCCCAGTGCCGTCGCGCCTGCCGTGGCCGCGGCCGTGTCGGCGGCGATCAGCACGCCGTCGGCGCGCAGCGTCACGCCGGCAGGCCAGGTGCCGGTGGTGGCGGCGGTGACCGTGTCGGCCGTGGCGGCAACGCCGTCGAGCTGGTCATTGGCCAGCAGCGTGGCGGTCTCGCCAGCGGCGATGCTGAGGTTGTCGGCCGCTGCGGCGATGGGGGGCTTGGCGATGGTCAGCGCGGCACTGCCGGTCGCGCAGTTGCTGGCGGCACCGGCCTCGCAAAGTTGGTAGCTCAGCGTGTAGCTGCCCGGTACTGCACCGCGCGCGACGGCCACGACGCCGTCGGTCACGCTGACACCCTGCGGCAACGTGCCGCTGAAGGTCACTGTCGCGTTGCCGCCAGTGCCCACGCGGGCGGCAGCGCCACCCACCGTGTCATTGGCCAGCACCGAGGCGTTCTGCCCCGTGCCCAGTGCCAACGTGTCGGCCGCAGCCACCATCGGTGTCGGGCCGCTGTCGCCCCCGCCACAGGCAGTCAACAGTGCCGCCAAAGCCGCGGCGCACGCCAGCCGACCCTGCGTGTTCATCCTCATGTGCAATCCTCTCTGTGTTTGTCCGTCTCGGGCGACGAGCCCGAAAGCGGCGCGGATGCTAGATGCGGGAAGACCCGCATTCGCCGCACAAACACCGGGCCTCCCAACCCTTAGGGGCCCCTAGATGAATGGCTCTCAACAGGGGAACAACACCCGGAGCCGCAGCCCAACGGGGTGGGCGCGAGCTGCGCGGCGGCGCTGCGGCAATCACGGAAGAGGTGCCGCAAAAAGCAGGCGGGCCCGAAGGCCCGCCTTTCATGTTGAAACACAGCCGCGCGGCTTGCCGCGACGGCGAGAGATGCTCAGGCGAACCTGAACGGCAGCTCGCGCTGGCGCTGCCCCGTCAGCCGCGCCACCGCGTTGGCGAGTGCGGGCGCAAGGGGCGGCAGGCCCGGCTCACCCATGCCCTTGGGCGGGTCGTTGCTGGGCACGATGCTGACCGTCATCACCTTGGGCGCGTCCGTGATGCGCGGCATCGCCATGTCGTAGAAGTTGTTCTGCTCGACGACGCCGTCCTTGAGCGTGATGCGATGCGTCGGCATCGTGGTCGCCAGCGCCATGATGGCCGCGCCCTGCACCTGGGTCTCGACGGCGCGCGGGTTCACGCACAGGTTGCAGTGCACGCCGGCATGCACTTCCTGCAGCACCGGCTGGCGGTCCTTGCCCTTGCCCTTCATGCTGGCCACGACGACATAGGCGACGACCGACTCGAAGCTTTCGTGCACGGCGACGCCCCAGGCCTGGCCGGCCTTGAGCTTGCGCTTGCCATAACCGCTCTTGTCCACGGCGGCCTGCAGCGCGGCACGATGACGCTCGGCCTTGCCGTTGCCTTCCATGAGCTTCAGGCGGTAGGCCACCGGGTCCTGCTTGGTGGCCAGGGCAATTTCGTCGACCAGCGTCTCCATCACATAGGCGGTGTGCGTGGAGCCGACCGAGCGCCACCACAGCACCGGCACGCTCACGTCCGGGTGATGCACGCTGAGGTTCATCGGGAACTCATAGGGCTCGCGCATGCCCTCGGTGGCCGTGCCGTCCACGCCCTTCTGGACGCCGAAGCCTTCGAACGGCGAGCCCTTCAGGATGCTCTGGCTGACGATGCGATGCTGCCAGCCGGCGATCTTGCCCGCGGCGTCGAAGCCGATCTCCGCGCGGTGCACGGTCATGGGCCGGTAGTAGCCGGCCTTGACGTCGTCCTCGCGGCTCCAGATCACCTTGACGGGCATCGGCTTGCCGGCCTGGGCCAGCGCCACCGCGACGGCCGCCGCCTCGCGCGGCCATTCGGAGGCGGGCGTGGCGCGCCGGCCGAAGCCGCCGCCGGCCATCTGCACGTTGATCTGCACCTGCTCGGGCTTGAGGCCCACCGCCTTGGCCAGGTTCATCGCGTCGACGCCGGGCATCTGGGAAGCGAAGTAGAAATCGCAGCGGTCGGCTTTCAAATCCACCGTGCAGGCCAGCGGCTCCATCTGCGCATGGTTGAGGTAGGGGAAGACGAAGTCCGCGACGAGCTTCTTCGGCGCCTTGCTCCAGCCGCTCACGTCGGCCTGGAACTCGGGCTTGGGCGCGGGCGTGCCAGGCGACCGGGCGAGCGCCAGGTATTGCTTGGTCAGCGCCTGGGTGTCGGGCTTGGGCGTGCCGCTCAGGTCCCAGTCGACCTTGAGCGCGTCGCGGCCCTTCTTGGCGGCCCAATAGCCGCTGGCCACCACCGCCACGCCCTGGCCGCCGCGGTCCAGGGTCACCGGCAGCACGGCCTTGACGCCCTTGACCTTGAGCGCCTCCGCCGCGTCGAGCTTGGCGACCTTGCCGTTGAAGACCGGCGGGCGCTGGATGACCGCAACCGCCATGCCGGGCAGTTGCACGTCCATGCCATAGGCCTGCGCGCCGGTGGACTTGGCCTCGCTGACGATCAACGTGGTGGGCTTGCCGATGAGCTTGAAGTTCTTCGGGTCCTTCAGCGTGACGGCCTCGGGCACCGGCAGCTTCATGGCCGCGTCGAAGAATTCGCCATAGCCGGCCGTTCGCCGCGCGTCGCCGATGAGGCCGGAGATGACGCCCTTCTCCGCCGTCAGCGACGCCGGAGAAACGCCCCAGCTCTGCGCCGCGGCTGCCAGCAGCATCGCCTTGGTGCGGGCGCCCAGCTCGCGGTACTGCTGGTAGCTGTTCTTGATGGAGTTGGAGCCGCCGGTCAGGTGGATGCCCATGGCCGGGTCCACGTAGGCCGGTTTCTGGTCGCCGAAGCCGCTGCGGACCTTGCTCCAGTCGGCATCCAGCTCCTCCGCGCAGATCATGGCCAGGCCGGTCTCCACGCCCTGGCCCATGTCCATGCGGTTGCACAGGATGGTGGTGGTGCCGTCCTGTGCGATGGTGACGAAGGCGACCGGCTGCTCGGTCGGCTTGGTGCCCGGCTTGGCAGCGGGCGGTTGCTGCGCCGCAGCCAGGCCCGGCAGCAGGGCCAGGCCGACGGCGCCGCCGACGGTGGTGGTGACGAAGGCGCGGCGCGAGACGCCGACGCCGGTGACGAGGCGGTCCAGCCGTTGGGGGTTGAGCATGTCCGTCTCCTCAGGCGAGTTGGGCCGCGGCCGCATGGATGGCAGCGCGGATGCGGGTGTAGGTGCCACAGCGGCAGATATTGCCGGCCATGGCTTCGTCGATCTGGGCGTCGGTGGGCTTCTTGTTGGCCTTGAGCAGCGCCACGGCGCTCATCACCTGGCCGCTCTGGCAGTAGCCGCACTGGGCCACGTCATGCGCGACCCAGGCCGCCTGCACGAGCTGGCCGACCTTGTCGGAGGCGATGCCTTCGATGGTGGTCACCGGGCCTTGCACGGACGAGATCGGCGTCATGCAGGCCCGCACCGGCGCGCCGGCCACGTGCATCGTGCAGGCGCCGCACTGGGCCGCGCCGCAGCCGAACTTGGCTCCGGTGAGCTGCAACTCCTCGCGAACCGCCCAAAGCAGCGGCATGTCGGGGTCGGCGTCCAGCGAGACGGCGCGACCATTGACGGTCATGTTGATCATTGGGGGGCTCCGGAGGGGGATGGGACGGCGGGACTCTAGCCAGAAGCGGCGACCCAGTACTTCAGTCAGGTATACCGTTTGCTGCCCGGCCCGCCCGCGCGGGCGCTCAACGCATGAAAAAGGGGCTCCGGAGAGCCCCCTGCGCTTGGCGCACCGCGCTCACTTGAACTGGTAGCTCGCGCTCAGGTACCAGAAGCGCCCACGCGGGTCGACGAAGGAGCCGGCATAGCCGGTCACGTGCGATCCGTAGCTGGACACGGCGGTGAACGGCGGGTCCTGGTTGAAGACGTTGCGGGCGCCGACGCGCAGCGCCAGCGCCGGCACGGGCTTCCAGCCCACCGCCATGTTCCAGCGGCTGCTGTCCTTGACCTTGTACTCGACCGCCGGACCGACGTTGGCCTCGACGAGGCCTGCCGATTCCGTCCAGCCCTTCACGAAGACGTTTTCCAGCGTGAAGTTCCAGTTGCCGAGGTTCCAGTCGAGGCCCAGCGTGTGCTGCCACTGCGGCACCGGCTGCACGCTCGCGCCGTCGCCGGCCGTGCCCTCGTAGGAGACGAAGGGCGTGCCCTTGCCGTTCTGCTGCTTCCAGGTGTTGATGTAGCTGCCGGCGAAGCTGGCGCCCAGGCGGCCCATCGAGCCCAGGCCCCAGCTGGCCTTGACGTCGACGTCGATGCCGTTGGTCTTCAGGTCGCCGAGGTTCTCGACCGGCGTCTCGATGTAGCTGATGAAGCCGTTGGCCAGGCGGTGGATGCGGGACTTGTAGCGCTCATAGAGCGTCTCGTCGGCCATGATGGCATCGCCGCCGATGACGCTGATCTGGTCCTTCTTCTGGATGTGCCAGTAGTCCAGCGCGATCGACAGGTCGCGCACCGGCTCGAAGACGACACCGACCGAGTACTGGCGCGACTTCTCGGGCTTCAGGCTGGGGTCGCTGGACAGGCGCACATTGAACTGCGTCTCGCAGCGCGGGTCGTTGGCCTGGCCGGGCGGGCAGTCGGGGTCGACCAGCGAGTTGGCCGTGTTGGTGAAGGCCGTCGGGCTGTTGATGTCCCACAGCGTCGGCGCGCGGAAGCCGGTGCCGGCGCTGGCGCGCAGCAGCACCGCCTTGCTCGGCTGGAAGCGCAGCGTGACGCCCGGGTTGAAGGTGTTGCCGAAATCGCTGTAGTGGTCGTAGCGCGCCTTGACGGTGGCTTCCCAGCCCTTGGCGAAGGGCATGGACAGCTCGCTGAACACCGCGTAGATGCTGCGCGACGCGGTGGTGTTGGGCACCGAGCCCTCGCCGCCGATGTGCAGGCCCAGCTCGTAGTCCGCGTTGACGGACCGGTCGTTGGCCTTTTCCTTGCGCAGGTCGGCGCCCAGCGCCAGCATCATCGGGCCGCCGGCCATGCTCATCAGCTCGCGGCTGGCCTTGGCGTCCAGCGCATAGGTCGTGCTCTTGGAGCGCCGCATCGGGCCTTCCATGCGCGCACGGTTCAACGCCGCCAGGCCCGCTTCATCCTGCGGGCCGAAGGGGTTGATGACGCCCGTGGCCAGCTCGGTGATGAAGCGGCCCTCATGCAGATAGTTGAAATAGTCCAGCGAGCCCTTGGCCTGCGACACCGTCAGGCCGGCGTCGTAGTCCCAGCCGGCGGCGACGCCGGTCAGGCCGGCGACGAGGCGGGTCTGCTCGTTCAAGGTGTTGTTGGTGCGCGGGCCGACGGGCACGGAGCGCATCGCGATCTCGGTGAAGCCGCCGCCCAGCGTGTCGAAGTCCGCCGCCGTGTAGCCCAGGCTGAGCAGCAGCTCACGTGGGAAGTACTTGCTCGTGATGGGCAGCGCGAAGGACGGGTAGGTGCCGTCGGCCTTGACGTGGCCGGCCGTCGAGTCGATGGGCACGGCGGCCGTGCGACCGATGGACTTGCTGCGTGCGTAGCTGGCCTCGAAGAACAGCGTCGAGTCTCTGCCCATGTCCAGCGACAGGCGGGCGAAGGCGTCGGCCTTGGTCGAGTCGGGCAGGTTCTCCTGCATGGCGGGGTAGATGAAGCGACAGCGCTTGATCGGCGTGCCGTTGGGCGTGGTGTCCTCCAGCGTCTGGATGGTGTTGAAGTTGGGGTCGCAGGCGCTGAAGTTGGTGCCGGCGTTGGCATAGGCGCCCGGCGTGATGCCGAAGTCCACGAGGCGGCCGGGGAAGGAACGCCCCGACGTCGGGGGATCGGAGCCGGGGATCTCCTCCAGGCCGCGCAGGTACCACTTCTGGTCGATGGCGCTGATCTTGGTCTGCTTCTTGACGTTGCCGGTCAGCAGCAGGTTGTAGCCGTTGCTCTTGAGGTCGCCCATGCCGAAGGCGACGGACGCGCTGGTCTCCTTGCCGCCGATGTTCTTCTCGGTGTCGCCGTACTTCAGCGTCAGCTCGCCCTTGTCGTAGTCCTTGCGGGTGATGAAGTTGATGACGCCGCCGACGGCGTCGGTGCCGTACACGGCGGAGGCGCCGTCGCGCAGCACCTCGATGCGGTCGATGGCCGCGAACGGGATGCTGTTCAGGTCCACCGACGAGTTGCCGCCGATGGAGCCGAACGCGAAGTTGGCCAGGCGCCGCCCGTTGAGCAGCACCAGCGTCGAGTTGGGGCCCAGGCCGCGCAGGTTGGCGAAGCTCTGCGCGTAGCCGGCGCCCTGCGTGGAGTCGGACTGCAGCGCCGTGTTGGCGCCGACGCGGCGCAGGATGTCCTCGATGTTGGTGGCACCGGACTTGAGGATCTGGTCGCGCGTGATGACGCTGACGGGCAGCGCCGTCTCGGACTCCACGCGCTTGATGGACGAACCGGTGATGGTGATGCGCTCGAGCTGCTGTTGCCGCGGCGCGTCCTGCGCCGCGGCCGAGCCGGCGATGCCGGCGGCCAGCAGGGCCAGCGCCAATCGGGTGTGTCGGTGTTGCATGAAGCTCACTCCTCTGGTCTCTGGGCTGTGTCCAGGGTCGTCCCGACCCTCGCCGCGGCGCGGCTTTGCAGCCCTTGTGCAAAGAAGTGTTGAGCGTCATTTCATGCGTGATCCCCTGCGGAAAGTCAGGCTGTGGCGTGGCCACAGCACCAAGAACTAGGGCCTGACTTCCCGCACGGGAAGGGCCGCGCCCGCAGCGCTCAGACTCGCGCGTGCCGGGCCAGCGCCTGCAGCAGCGCGGCGACGCTGAGCGGTTTGGTCAGGTGCGCGTCGCAGCCCGCGGCCAGCGATTGCTGCATGTCGCCGTCGAAGGCGTTCGCCGTCAGCGCCACGATGGGCGTGCGCGGCCGGCCCTCGGCAGCCTCGACGACCCGCCATTGCCGGGTGGCCGACAGGCCGTCGAGCACCGGCATCAGCATGTCCATCAGCACCAGGTCGAACTCCCGCTCGCGCAAGGCCGCCAGCGCCTGCGCACCGTCATGCACGCGCGTGATGCGGTGGCCCAGCGGCGCCAGCATGCCTTCGATGACCAGCACGTTGACGTCGTTGTCCTCGGCCAGCAGCAGCGACAGCGGCCGGCCCGGCACGGTGGACCCGGCCCGCGCATCGGCCGGTTCTGCCGGCGGCGCCTCGGTGGCGGGCAGCTGCAGGCTGACCTCGAAGCGGCTGCCCTCGCCCGGCCGGCTCTGCACGCTGACGTCGCCGCCCATCAGCCGCGCCAGGCTGCGCGTGATGGCCAGGCCCAGGCCAGTGCCGCCGAACTCGCGCGCGATGCTGGCGTCGGCCTGCGCGAAGGGCATGAAGATGTGCGCCAGCCGATCCGGCGCGATGCCAATGCCGCTGTCCTGCACGCCGATGCGCACGCGGCCATCGGCTGCGCGGGACAGCGTCACGGTCACGCCACCCGCGCGGGTGAACTTGATCGCATTGCCGACCAGGTTGGTGACGATCTGCGCGACGCGCTGCGCGTCGCCCAGCACCCAGCCGGCCACGTCGGCGCCGGCCTCCAAGCGCAGCCACAGACCCTGGCCGTGCGCGCGCTCGCGCAGCAGTTCGAGCTGCAGCTCGATGAGCTTGATGAGGTTGAAAGGGCTCGCCACCAGCTCCAGCCGGCCGCTCTCGATGCGGGCGTTGTCGAGCAGGTCGTTGATGAGGGCGAAGACCTGGCGGCCGGCGTGGCCCAGCACCTCGACGTAATGTGCCTGCTCCGGCGTGAGCGGCGAGCGCGCCAGGATGTCGGAGAAGCCCAGCACCGCGTTCATCGGCGTGCGCATCTCGTGGCTGACCTGCGCCAGCAGCTCGGTCTTGGCGCGGCTGCGCACCTCGGCCAGCTCGCGCTCGCGCGTCAGCCGCCGCTCGCGCTCGCGGGCCGCATGCTCGCGCACGACGGCGGTCAGCAGCAGCGCCAGTGCCAGCAGGTAAAGGGCCGGCGCCGGCGCCAGCAGCAGGCCGGCCGATGCCGCGGCCCAGGCCGTGAAGCTGATCGACGCCACGCCGAGGCCGGCGGCCAGCGCCTGGTGGCGCAGCAGCAGCGGCAGCGCGCCGAGCAGCAGCAGCAGCCCGTCCAGCGCCCACACGGTGGGGCCGCGGTCGCGCAGCAGCGGCAGGCGTTCGGCACCCAGGGCTTCGAAGACGGCGGCGTTCAACGCCGTGCCCGTGAGGCGGCCCTGCGGCGTCATGACCTCCTCGGCAAAGAAGGCGCTGCTGCCGACGAAGACGCTGCGGCCGGCGAGCAGGCGGGGCAACTCGGCGTCATCGACTTCGCCGAGCGCGGCGCGCATCAGCCGCTGCCAGGGCAGGCGCGGCAGCTCGCCGCCACCGGCCGGCAGCCGCAGCCGCAGCCGGGCCTGCCCGTCCACCGGCCAGCGCCGCACGCCGGCGATCAGCTCGCCACCCTCGATGCGCCAGTCGCTCGCGCCATCCGCGCGCAGCCGCGCGGCCAGCGCCAGGCTGGGCAGCGTGCGGCCCTGCACCTGGTGCAGCAGCGGCAACTCTCGCAGCAGGCCGTCATCGTCCAGCGACACCGAAATGACCCCCAGGCTGCCGCGCACCGTCAGCGCATCCAGCAGCGGGTCGGCCGGCGCCGTCAACCCGGCCCAGGGGATGCCGGCGGCTGCCGCGCCGACGCGCTGCAGCGCGGCCTCTTCGGCCGGCGTGGCGTGCGCCAGCTCGACGGCGGTGCGCTGGCGCGGCGCCAGGCCGGCCGCCGCCAGCACCACCGGCGGCGTGCCGGCCAGTGCCTTGGCGAAGCGCGCATCGCCCTCGCGCGGGCCGGCGAAGACGATATCCATGACGACCAGCCGCACGCCCGCCTGGCGCAGGTAGTCCAGCATCAACGCATAGACCTCGCGCGAGTACGGCCACTCGCCCAGCGGCCCGCGCAGCGCACGCAGCGAGGTGTCGTCGATGTCGACGATGACGCTGCCCGAACCCGCCGAGGCGGCCGGCGCGGGCGCGGCGGCGCGCACGAGCAGGTCGGCCAGCAGGCGGTCCACCCGAGGCTGCACGCCGGCCAGGCTCAGCAAGGCCCACAGCACCAGCGCCGCGGGCAGGGCGAGCCAGGGCCAGTACGTTTTCAAAGCAGGGGCACAAGCAGCAGCGGCAGCAGCCAGAGCCAGCGCGGGTACGGCTGCTCGACCCGCTGGGTCTGGCCCCACGGCCCGGGGGCACCGGCCGCGTTGACGGCGCGGGCGCGCAGGTAGTAGGTGCCGGGCGATGGCTTGGGCAGGGCCAGCTCCGCCTGGTCGGTGGCGAAGCGCTGCACGTCGGCGCCGTCGAACGCGTCGGTCCTGGACCATTCCAGCTCGTAGCGCGCCACGGCCGCATCGGTGCGCCAGCGCAGCCGGAGCTGGTCGCCGACGACCTCGGGCTCGGCCGGCGGCGGTGCCGCAGGCGGCGGCCGGATCTCGAAGGTCTGCGCGTCGCCGAACGGGCCGGCGCGACCGCCGGCCTCCACCGCCGCGATGCGCCAGTGATAGACGCCCTCGGGCAATGGGGCCTGGTAGCCGGCCGCAGCCAACGGCGGCGGCTGCAGGACGAGGTCCGTGAATCCCGCGTCGTGGGCGATCTGCAGGCGCACGTCGGGCGCGGCGGTGTTGCGCGTCCAGGCCAGCGCCATCGCGCCGTTGTAGCTGACGGCGCCTGGACCGGGCGCCTGGACGAACGGCGGCTCGGGCCGCGCCTGCAGCTGGATGCCGGCATCCGCCGCGGCGCCTTCCTGGCCGCGGGCGTCGATGCCGCGCAGGCGCAGCGTGTAGTCGCCGTCGGCCAGCTCGCGCACCTCCGCCCAGGCGGCCATGGGTTCGGCGACGCGGGCGTCCAGCAGCAGGCGGTCGAAGTCGCCCTTGGGATAGAGCTGCGCCCGCCAGGCCACCGCACCGGCCGGCGACGCCGCCCAGCGCAGCTGCAGCGGCAGGCGCTGGACCGTGGCCGGCAGGCCGGCGAGGTCGGGCGCCGGCAGCAGCGGCGCGACCTGGCGCGCCGCGCCCTCGGCCAGCAGGCCCTGGCCGGCCGCCACGTCGGCGCCGAGGCCGTCGGCGTGCACGGCGCCCGAGATGACCTGCATGCGCGTCGCACCGCCGGCCGCCTGCACGCGGAACTCGGTGCCGCGCACGCCCAGGTTGACGTGCGGCGTGCGCAGTTCGTACAGCGGCACGCGCTGTGCGTTGGGCGCGACGCGGTGGTCCGCGCCGCCGCGGTCCAGGTCCAGGCGCACGGCAGGCAGCGCGTCGCGGCCGAGCACCAGCAGCTGCGCCAGCGCGACCTCGCTGTCCGGCGGGATGAGCAGGCGAGAGCCATCCGCAAAGCGCAGGCTGGCGCTGGATTGCGCGCCGGTGCGGATGCGGTCGCCGCTTTGCAGCGTCGCACCGGTGGCGAGCGGCGCGCTGGCGGCCCCGCGCTGGCGTTGCACCTCGCCCCTGACGAACACCGCCTCGGCGACACCGGCCTCGCGGCGCAGCCAGGCCAGCGGCATGCGCAGCGTGGAGCCGGGCATCAGCCGCAGCGGGTCGTTCACATGGTTGAGCTTCTGCAGGTCGCGCCAGGTCTTGCCTGGTGCGAGCCAGGCTTCGGTCAGCGCAATCAGCGTGTCGCCGGGGACGACGCGGTAGCGCCAGTCGGCGTCGGCTGCAACGGTCTGCGCGCGCGCGCATCCGCCGGCCAGGGACAACAGGCTTGCCGCAAGCCAGACCGTCGTTGCTTTCATCGGAGCCTCCCGTCTCCTGCCAGATGGCGAATACTAGCCAGACAGGGTCGAACACAGCAGGAGCACAAGCGATGGTCACGATTTCGGGCTTCACCGGTTGGTTGCGCCGCCACCGCCTGGCGTGCTTCGCCGTCATGGTGGCGGGCTTCATGGCCTTCGGCCTGCTGACCCTGGACCTCGTGCGGCTGGTCGGCGCGAACGCGACGCTGCTGTCCGAGCACGGCTGGCAGGGCCTGCAGGACGGCGGTCTGCGTCAGCTGCTGGAGCTGCTGGCCTCGTCGGTGGGCGCCATGTTGGCCTGGCTGCTGTTCAAGGTTTGCGAGACGGTGTTGGTGCAGTCGCTGACGCGTTAAGCCTGCGCCAGGGCGTCCTGCAGCTGCCCACGCAGCCGGCGCAGCCGTTGCAGCTCCTGGTCGGGCGCCTGCAGCGCCGGCCACAGCAGCGCGACGAGGTCGGGCGCGCTGGCCTCCACATCGATCTGCCGGCCGGTGATGACCACCTCCCACAGCATGTGCTCCATCGGCCCGAACACCAGCGAGCGCAGCAGGCGCAGCGGGATGTCGTTGCGCACCTCACCGGCCTGCTGGCCGCGGGCGAGCAGGTCCATCAGCGGCGCGGTGTAGCGGCGCTGCAGCTCGATGAAGCCTTCGCCAAGGTCCTGGCCCTTGGTGCGGCCCTCGGACAGCACCAGCGCGCACAGCCCCGTGCCCTGGATCAGGAACAGGCGCAGGTGCGTCAGCACGACGAACTCCAGCTGCTCGCGCACCGGCTTGTCACGCGGCAGGCCGGCCTCGATGGCCGCGATGATCTCGTCGTACCAGTCCTGGATGACGCGCATGCACAGCTCGCGCTTGCCGCGGAAGTAGGTGAAGACGGTGGCCTCCGAAACACCCAGGCGCTGGGCGATCTCGGTCGTCGTCGCGCGCTCGTAGCCGCGCTCGGCGAACACCTCGCGGCCCACGCGCAGGATGTCGCGCACGCGCTGCTCGGCCTTGGGGCCGGCGGGCGAGCGTCGCTGGGGCGTGGTGGCGGCGGCGGCGGTCATCGGGGTCCGATTCTGCGCAATTCTTGAGGATCACTCAAGTGGCGATTGCATCCGGGTTCGCCCTGGATTATTCTGGCGCCCCTCACGCGGCCCACAAGGCCGCCAACTGATCAAGTTGAGCCTTGCTTAAGACAGGCTCGCGGGAGACTCCATGCCGGTCCTGAACACGCAGCTCAACCCGCGCTCGGCGGACTTCAAGGCCAATGCCGACGCGATGCGGGACCTCGTCGACGACCTGAACGCTCAGCTCGCCCGCATCGCCCAAGGCGGCGGCGAGGCCGCGCGCGCCAAGCACACCGCCCGCGGCAAGCTGCTGCCGCGCGACCGCGTCGAGATGCTGCTGGACCCGGGCACGCCCTTCCTCGAACTGGCGCCGCTGGCGGGCCTGAACCTGTACGACAACGCCGCCCCGGGCGGCGGCGTGGTGGCCGGCATCGGCCGCGTGTCGGGCGTGGAGTGCGTCATCGTCTGCAACGACGCCACCGTCAAGGGCGGCACCTACTACCCCATCACCGTCAAGAAGCACCTGCGCGCGCAGGAGATCGCGCAGCAGAACCGCCTGCCCTGCATCTACCTCGTGGACAGCGGCGGCGCCAACCTGCCCAACCAGGACGAGGTCTTCCCGGACCGCGACCATTTCGGCCGCATCTTCTTCAACCAGGCCAACCTCAGCGCGCAAGGCATCCCGCAGATCGCCGTCGTCATGGGCTCGTGCACGGCCGGCGGCGCCTATGTGCCGGCGATGAGCGACGAGACCATCATCGTGAAGAACCAGGGCACCATCTTCCTGGGCGGCCCGCCGCTGGTGAAAGCCGCCACCGGCGAGGTCGTCACGGCCGAGGACCTGGGCGGCGGCGACGTGCACACGCGGCTCTCGGGCGTGGCCGACCACCTGGCCAACAACGACACGCATGCGCTGGCGATTGCGCGGCAGTCGGTGGCGCGGCTGAACTGGTCCAAGGCGAATCCGCTGGCGATGCAGGAACCCAAGGCGCCCGCCTTCGACCCCGCCGAGCTGCACGGCGTCATCCCGACCGACACACGCAAGCCTTTCGACATCCGCGAGGTCATCGCCCGCATCGTCGACGGCTCGGAGTTCGACGAGTTCAAGGCCCGCTACGGCGCCACGCTGGTGTGCGGCTTCGCGCACATCGAGGGCATGCCGGTGGGCATCGTCGCCAACAACGGCATCCTGTTCGCCGAGAGCGCCAACAAGGGCGCCCACTTCATCGAGCTGTGCTGCCAGCGCAAGATCCCGCTCGTGTTCCTGCAGAACATCACCGGCTTCATGGTGGGCCGCAAGTATGAGAACGACGGCATCGCCCGCGCCGGCGCCAAGATGGTGACGGCCGTGGCCTGCGCGCAGGTGCCGAAGTTCACGGTGATCATTGGCGGCAGCTTCGGCGCCGGCAACTACGGCATGTGCGGCCGCGCCTACAGCCCGCGCTTCCTGTGGATGTGGCCCAACGCGCGCATCTCGGTGATGGGCGGCGAGCAGGCGGCCAGCGTGCTGAGCACCATCCGCCGCGACGCCATCGAGGCCAAGGGCGGCACCTGGAGCGCCGAGGAAGAGGAGGCCTTCAAGGCCCCGCTGCGCCAGCAGTACGAAGACCAGGGCCACCCGTATTACGCCTCCGCGCGGCTGTGGGACGACGGCGTCATCGACCCGGCCGACACGCGCCGCGTACTGGCCCTGGGTCTGAGTGCGTCGCTGAACGCGCCGATTCCTGAAACCAAGTTCGGCGTGTTCCGGATGTGATGGCGATGCGCGCGCGCCTGCTTCTCACCCTGCTGTCGGCCGGCCTCGTCGCCACGGCCGGTGCCGCGACACAGCAAGACCTGGCCCGCGTGGAGGCCGACCTGCGGCGCGTCGCGGCTCCCTGGTGCGGCCGCCTCGCAGAGCTGGACGCGCAAGGGCGGCGCCACTGCACCGTGCCCTTCGAGAGCTTCGGCTCCGCCGGTGCCGGCAACGCCTTCGCCTTTCTCGGCAAGGCGAACATCACCGACGAGCTGCTCGCGACCCTATCCGTCGACGAGCTCGCCGCGGTGATGGGGCATGAGTTGGCCCATCTCGTGCTGGGTCACGGCCTCTTCAGGATGCGCCAACGGCTGGCCGCCGTGCCCGGCGCCCCCGACAACCAGTTTCTGCCGCTGTTCGAGCAATCCAGCGTCGAACCCCATAGCCAGACACCCGCCGACCCGCGCGCCCAGGAGCTCGACGCGGACACGCTAGGCCTGGTGTTCGCCGGCATGGCCGGTCACGACGTGCGCCACGGCGCCGCGCTGTGGCGCACGGCCGCCCGCCGTGTTTCGGGCTGGGCCGCCCATGGCAGCGCGACCCACCCCGACACCGTCCGCCGGTTGGCGAACGCCACGGCCGTGGCCGACGCCTTCTGCCGCGCCGCTGCCGCCTCGCGCCCGCCCTGGCCGGCCGCCGAAAGGCTGCTGCCCGCCTACGAGCTGTCGCGCGATGAAGCCCGGCAGCAACTGGACCGCGCCGCCCTGGCCCGCGCCTGCGGCAGGGCGCTACCACGCAAGACCGCCTCATGACGGCATCGCCCAGCCCGACCATCCGCCCGCTGGCCGACAGCGACTGCCTGACCGAGCTGACGGCGTTGCTGCACGCCGCCTACGCCAGCCTGGCCGCCCAGGGCTGGAACTTCACGGCCGTGGACCAGTCCGTGAACGTCACGCGCGAGCGCCTGACGGGCGCGCAGGGCTTCGTCGCCGAGCTGGAGGGCCGCCTCGTCGGCACCGTGGCCGTGCGTGGCCCCAAGCGCGCCGGCGAGGCCTACATCGCCGACCCGCCACCGCCGCTGTACACGACGCCCGGCACGGCCATCCTGGCGCAGCTGGCCGTCCACCCCGAATGCCGCGGCGAAGGCCTGGGTGAACGGCTGATTACCGCGGCCGAGGCGTGGGCCCGTGACCAGGGCTTCGTGCAACTGGCGCTCGACACCGCCGAACCCGCGGAAGCGCTGCGCCGCCGCTACGAGCGCCGCGGCTACGCCACCGTGGGCCGCATCCAGTGGCAGGGCAAGACCTACGTGTCCGTGCTCATGAGCAAGCCGCTGGCCTGACGCGGACAATCCGCCTCCACCGAGCATCGCCATGAGTACCTGCCTGACCGTCACGATCCAGGGCCCCGTCGCCCGCGTCACGCTGAACCGCCCCGACGTCCGCAACGCGTTCAACGAGGTGCTGATCCACGAGCTGGCCTCAGCGTTCACGACGCTGGGCCAGCGCGGCGACCTGCGCGCCATCGTCCTGGCCGCCGAGGGCAAGGCCTTCTGCGCCGGCGCGGACCTGAACTGGATGAAGGCGATGGCGGGCTATTCGTGGGAAGAGAACCACGCCGACGCGACGCGGCTGGCCGACATGCTGTGGGCGATCTACAGCTGCCCGGTGCCGGTCATCGCCCGCGTGCAGGGCGATGTCTACGCCGGCGGCGTGGGGCTGGTGGCCTGCGCAGATGTCGTCGTTGCCGTGGACACGGCGGGCTTCTGCCTCAGCGAAGCCAAGCTGGGCCTGCTGCCCGCCACCATCGGCCCGTATGTCGTCAAGGCGCTGGGCGAGCAGGCCTCGCGGCGCTACTTCGTGACGGCGGAGCGCTTCTCGGCCGATGCGGCCCAGCGCCTGGGCCTGGTGCACGAGGTGGTCGCGGCCGATGCGCTGGACGCCAGGGTCGGCGAGATCGTCGCCGCCATCACCGCCAACGGCCCGGCCGCCGTGCGCGCCTGCAAGCAGCTCGTCAAGGACGTGGCCGGCCGCGAGATCACGCCCGAGCTGCGCGACGACACCGCGCGGCGCATCGCCGACATCCGCGCCAGCGACGAAGGCCGCGAGGGCGTGCAGAGCTTCCTGAGCAAGGGCAAGCCGTCCTGGCTGGCCTCACCATGAGCCTGCTGAAGTACAGCTTCCCGCTGACGCCGCCGGCGCCCACTCCGGCGGCCGCCCAGCACCAGTACGCCTATTCGGAGTTCGTGCTCGACCTGTCCACCCGCTGGCGCCAGATGCCGACCGAGGACGACAACACGCTGAACTTCGAGTGCGACGAGGAAGGCGCCGTCCTCGTCATCGCGGCGGACTTCTACGACATCCCCGACGACAAGGCCCAGGCGCTGGCGGAGCAATGCCTCGGCACCCGCATCAAGGCCCTGCACGGCGCCGGCAGCGGGCCGGTCGAGGTGCTGCAACAGCGCATCCAGCCCCACACCAGCGGCACGGGGTTGGAACTCTCCCTCGCGGCAGAAGTGGGGGGCGACGCCGCGCATGTCCACCTCTACCTGGGCTACGTCACCTCGCGCAAGGTGCTCCACTTCTCGATGGTCTGCCGCCCCGGCAGGCAAGCCGCCGTGGCCCTGTTCAATGCCACCGTGCCCGGCTTCAGGCCGCGCCTGCCATGACGCACCTCGACGCCGTCCAGCTGATCGCCCTGGCCGCCGCCCTCGGCTGGGCCAGCGGCCTGCGCCTGTACCTGACGGTGCTGCTGGTGGGCATCGCCGGGCACTGGGGCTGGGTCGCGCTGCCACCCGGGCTGCAGGTGCTGGCCTCGCCGCTGGTGATGGCCTGTGCCGCGGCGCTCGCGTTCATCGAGTTCCTGGCCGACAAGATCCCGCTGGTCGACAGCGCCTGGGATGCCTTGCACACGCTGATCCGCATTCCCGCCGGCGCGGCGCTGGTGGCCGGCCTGGTCAGCGGCTGGGCGGGCGACGGCGGCCAGGCCTGGGGCATCATGGCCGCGCTGCTCGGCGGCGGCCTGGCGGCCGCGGCGCACACGGCCAAGGCCAGCACGCGCGCGGCGGCCAACACCTCGCCCGAGCCCTTCTCCAACATCGGCCTGTCGCTGATGGGCGACGTGGCCGTGCCCACCATGCTGTGGCTGGCCTGGGCGCATCCCTTCGTCTTCTTCCCGCTGCTGGCCGTGGCGCTCGCCGTCATGGCCGTGCTGACCTGGTTCTGCTTCAAGTTCGTGCGCGCACTCGTGCGCCGCGTGCGACGCCCCGCTTCCGCATGACTTCCCTCCAAGACCGCAGCCGCGCCGCCGTCTGGCACCCCTGCACGCAGATGGCCCGTCTGGCCGACATGCCGCCGCTGCCCATAGCCCGCGGCGAGGGCCCCTGGCTCATCGACACCGACGGCCGGCGCTACTTCGACGCCAACTCGTCCTGGTGGGTCAACCTGTTCGGCCACAGCGACCAGCCGCTGCTGGACGCCATCAAGGCCCAGCTCGACACCCTGCCCCACGTGATGCTGGCCGGCTGCACGCACGAGCCCGCCGTGCGGCTTGCCGAGCGGCTGTCGGCGCGCACGGGCGGCGCGCTGGGCCATGTGTTCTTCGGCAGCGACGGCGCCAGCGCCGTCGAGATCGCGCTGAAGCAGAGCTTCCATTCGTGGAAAAACCGCGGCCGCGCCGAGAAGCGCGAGTTTGTGTGCCTGAAGAACAGCTATCACGGCGAGACGCTGGGCGCGCTCAGCGTGACCGACGTGCAGGTCTTCCGCGACGCCTACGATCCGCTGCTGATGCGCGCCCACATCGTTGCGTCGCCGGACGCGCGGCTGGGCAACGAGGCCGAGGCGCTGGCGGCCATGCGCGCGCTGCTGGCGGAACGCCACGCGCAGATCGCCTGCGTCATCGTCGAGCCGCTGGTGCAGGGCGCGGCCGGCATGGTCATGCACGCGCCGAGCTACCTGAAGGGCCTGCGCGAGCTGACGCGGGAGTTCGGCGTGCACCTCATCGCGGACGAGATCGCCGTCGGCTGCGGGCGTACTGGCACCTTCTTCGCTTGGGAGCAGACGCAAGCCGAATGGCCCGACTTCATGCTGCTGAGCAAGGGCATCACCGGCGGCACGCTGCCGCTGTCGCTGGTGCTGACGACGGACGACGTCTTCGCCGCCTTCTGGAGCGAGGACGTCACGCGCGGCTTCCTGCACTCGCACTCCTACACCGGCAACCCGCTGGCCTGCGCCGCGGCCAATGCGGTGCTGGACCGCTTCGACGCCGGGCAGCTCGAGGACAACCAAGCCCAGGCGGCTCGGCTCTCCCGCGCCTTCGCACCTTTGACCTCGCGCATGGCGCACCTGCGCCAACGCGGCATGATTCTGGCCTTCGACGTGCCAGAGGCGCCACCGCGCTTCGCCGAGCGCTTCCACCTCGCGGCGCGCGCACATGAGCTGCTGATCCGACCCATATCCACAAATTCGGGCAGCACCGTCTACCTGATGCCCCCTTACCTGATCGACGATGCGACCGCGGCCTTCCTGGCCCGGGCCGTGACGGCGACGTTGAACGATGTCCTTGCTTGATCACCTGAGCGCCAAGCTCGCCGCCCTCTCGGCCCAGAGCCTGACCCGCACGCTGCGCCGCGCCGACTCGCGTGCCGCCCCGCGCCAGACCATCAACGGCCGCGAGCTGCTGATGTTCTGTTCCAACGACTACCTGGGCCTGGCGGCCGAGCCGGCCATCGCCGACGCACTGGCCGAAGGCGCACGCCGCTGGGGCGGTGGCTCCGGTGCGTCGCCGCTCGTCAGCGGCCACAGCGCCGCGCACCAGGCTGTCACCGACACGCTGGCGCGCTGGTATGCGCCGCACATCCCGCAGGCCCGCGCCATCGGCTTCTGCACCGGCTACATGGCCAACCTTGCCGTCGTCACGGCGTTGGGCGACGAGCACACCGAGATCTTCTCGGAGCAGCTCAACCACGCGTCGCTGATCGACGCGGCGCGCCTGGCCAAGGCCAAGGTCACGCGCTACGGCCATGCCGACGTGGCCGGCCTGCGCGCGCTGCTGGCCGCCAGCACGGCCAAGGTCAAGCTCATCGTCACCGACGCGGTGTTCAGCATGGACGGCGACCTCGCGCCGCTGCCCGGCCTGCTGGCGCTGGCCGAGGAGTTCGACGCCTGGCTCGTCGTCGACGACGCCCACGGCTTCGGCGTGCTGGGCGACAAGGGCCGCGGCTCGCTGGAGCACTTCGGCCTGAACAGCGAGCGCCTCATCCTCGTCGGCACGCTGGGCAAGGCCGCCGGCCTGGCGGGCGCCTTCGTCGCGGCACACGCCACCATCGTCGAGTACCTGCTGCAGGCGGCGCGCAACTTCATCTTCTCGACCGCCTCGCCGCCGGCCGTGGAGCATGCGCTGCTGACCAGCTTCGAGTTGATCGAAGGGCCGCTCGGCGCCGCGCGGCGCGCCAACCTCGTCGCACTGCAGGCCCGGCTGCGCGAAGGCCTGACGGCGCTGATCGACCGCCACCCGCGCCTGGGCTGGTCGCTGACCGACGCCGCCACGCCCATCCAGCCGCTCATCGTCGGCGGCAACGCCGAGGTCATGGCCCTGGCCGCCGCACTGGAAGGCGCCGGCCTGCGCGTGCCGGGCATCCGCCCGCCCACCGTCGCGGCGGGGACGGCGCGGCTGCGCATCACGCTGTGCGGCACGCACACGGCGGCCGATGTCGACGACCTGCTGGCGGCGCTCGAACGCGCCGCGGCCGCGCAGGAGCAGGCGGCGTGAGGAAGGGCTTCTTCATCACCGGCACCGACACCGAGATCGGCAAGACCGCCGTCACGGCCGGGCTGGCCCATGCATTCGCACAGACCGGCCGGCGCGTCGCCGCGCTCAAGCCCATCTCGGCCGGGCAGGACTTCATCGAAGGCCACTGGCTCAACGACGACGTGGAGCGCCTGCGCGCCGCCGGCAACATGGGCCTCACGTCGGCCGAGGTCGGCGCGCTGCAGCTGCGCACCGCCTGCGCGCCCCACATCGCCGCCCGCATCGAGAACGAGGCCATCGCGCGCGAGCCCGTGCTGCATGCGCTGCGCAGCGTGGCCTTCCGTGCCGACGTGGCCCTCGTCGAAGGCGTTGGCGGTTTCCGCGTGCCGCTCAACGACGACTGGGACACCGCCGACCTCGCCGCCGACCTGGGCCTGCCGGTCATCCTCGTCGTCGGCCTGCGCCTGGGCTGCATCAACCACGCGCTGCTGACGGCTGAAGTCCTGCGCGCCCGCGGCCTCACCTTGGCCGCCTGGGTGGCCAACACCGTGGACGAGCACATGCCCCATGTCGCCGACAATCTGCAGGCGCTGCAACGCGGCCTCGCCGCCCCCTGCCTCGGCCATGTGCCGCGCCTGGCCCACGCCGACCACGCCACGATGGCCCGCCATCTGTCGCTCGAACCCCTGCTTGAACACCTCCCCGCATGAACCAGATCCAGACCCTCACCCCGACCACCGACGCTGAACGCCGCCAGGCCAAGCCCTGGACCGTGGCCGAGATCGCGGCGCTGTTCGAGCTGCCCTTCAACGACCTGCTGTTCCGCGCCCAGCAGGTGCACCGCGAGCACTTCGATGCCAACGCGGTGCAGCTGTCCACACTGCTGTCCATCAAGACCGGCGGCTGCGAGGAGGACTGCGCCTACTGCCCGCAGTCGGCGCACTTCGACACAGGGCTAAAGGCCGAGAAGCTGATCCCGCTGGAAGAGGTCATGGAGGCCGCGCGCGCGGCCAAGCAGAACGGCGCGACGCGCTTCTGCATGGGTGCGGCCTGGCGCTCGCCCAAGCCCCGCCACCTGGAGGCCATCGGCACGATGATTTCCGAGGTCAAGGCCCTGGGCCTGGAGACCTGCCTGACGGCCGGCATGCTGGAAGACGGCCAGGCCGAGCAGTTGAAGGAGGCGGGCCTGGACTACTACAACCACAACCTCGACACCGCGCCCGAGTTCTACGGCCAGATCATCACGACGCGCACGTATCAGGACCGCCTGGACACGCTGGAGCGCGTGCGCCATCAGGGCCTGAAAGTCTGTTCGGGCGGCATCGTCGGCATGGGCGAGACGCGCCGCCAGCGCGCCGGGCTGATCGCGCAGCTCGCCAACCTGGACCCGTATCCGGAGAGCGTGCCCATCAACAACCTCGTGCAGGTGGAAGGCACGCCGCTGGCCGGCACCGCGCCGCTGGACCCGCTGGAGTTCATCCGCACGATTGCTGTCGCCCGCATCACGATGCCGCGCGCCATGGTGCGCCTGTCCGCCGGCCGCGAGGAAATGCCCGAGACCATGCAGGCGCTGTGCTTCCTGGCCGGCGCCAACTCCATGTTCTACGGCGACAAGCTGCTGACGACCAGCAACCCGCAGGCCGAGAAGGACCGCGCGCTGCTGGAGCGGCTGGGCATGCGCTGCTCGACAGAGGCCGAACTGACGCCGTCGGACGCCGCTGCCAAGGTGCAGGTCTGCACGCACTGACATGAAGCACGCCCTCCTGCTGATCGCCGCACTCTCGCTGTCTGGTTGCGCCTTCATCTACGACCAGGTGCAGGACGTCGCCCAGGCCAAGTGCGCTAACAACGGCGACGCCCAGGCACAGCGCGCCTGCGAAAAGCGCGACGCGCCCGCCTACGACGACTACGAGGCGCGCCGCAAGCGGCTGCAGGAAGGCAACAGGCCGGGCTGATCGCCCTCACCTGCTGCTCCCATCAGCGCCAGTGATCCTGGCCATGCCTGAACAACCCTGTAGAAGGTTCACGAGACCGGAGACAAGAAGAAATGTTCAAGAAGATCCTGATCGCCAACCGGGGTGAGATCGCCTGCCGGGTGGCTGCGACCGCGCGTCGCCTCGGCATCCAGACCGTGGCCGTCTACTCGGACGCCGACCACGATGCACAGCATGTGCAGGCCTGCGACGAAGCCGTCCACATCGGCGGCTCCGCGCCGCGCGACTCCTACCTGCAGTGGGAGCGCATCCTGGCCGCGGCGAAGCAGACCGGCGCGCAGGCCGTGCACCCGGGCTACGGCTTCCTCAGCGAAAACGAGGCCTTCGCCCAGGCCTGCGCCGACGCCGGCGTCGTCTTCATCGGCCCGCCGCCCAGCGCCATCCAGGCCATGGGGCTGAAGGCGGAGTCCAAGCGGCTGATGGAAGCGGCCGGCGTGCCGCTGGTGCCGGGCTATCACGGCGCCGATCAAGACCCCGCGCTGCTCAAGCGCGAGGCCGGGCGCATCGGCTACCCCGTGCTCATCAAGGCCAGCGCCGGCGGCGGCGGCAAGGGCATGCGGGCCGTCTACAGCGCCGAGGAGTTCGACGCGGCGCTGGCCTCCTGCAAGCGCGAGGCCATCAGCAGCTTCGGCGACGACGCGGTGCTGATCGAGCGCTATGTGCAGAAGCCCCGCCACATCGAGATCCAGGTGTTCGGCGACACGCAGGGCGACTGCGTCTACCTGTTCGAGCGCGACTGCTCCGTGCAGCGCCGCCACCAGAAGGTGCTGGAGGAGGCGCCTGCGCCCAGCATGACGCCGGAGCGCCGCGCGCAGATGGGCGAGGCCGCCGTCGCCGCTGCCAAGGCGGTGGGCTACGTGGGCGCCGGCACGGTGGAGTTCATCGCGGAGCAGGACGGTCGCTTCTATTTCATGGAGATGAACACGCGGCTGCAGGTCGAGCATCCGGTGACGGAAGCGATCACCGGGCAAGACCTGGTCGAGTGGCAACTGCGCGTCGCCTCGGGCGAGCCGCTGCCGCTCAGGCAGTCCGAGCTGCGCATGCAGGGCCACGCCATCGAGGCCCGCATCTGCGCCGAGAACCCGGACGCCGGCTTCCTGCCCGCCACCGGCTCGCTGGACGTGGCACGCTGGCCCGAGCATGTGGCCTTCCAACGCGGCGACGTGCGCATCGACGCCGGCGTGCGCGAGGGCGACGCCATCAGCCCGTTCTACGACTCGATGATCGCCAAGCTCATCGTCTGGGGCGAGGACCGCGCGCAGGCGCTGTCCCGGCTGGACGCGGCACTGCGCGACACGCACATCGTGGGCCTGCAGACCAACGTCGCCTTCCTGCGGCGCTGCGCGGCTACTGCGTCATTCGCCAATGCAGACCTCGACACGGGGCTCATCGAACGCGAGCGTGCGGCGCTGTTCGACCAGCCGGGCCTGCCGCTGCGCATCAGCGCAGCGGCTGTCGTGGCGCACACGCTGGCGGTTGAAGGCGCAGCGCAGAGCACCGACCCGTGGAGCGCACGCGACGGCTGGCGCCTGTTCGGCTCGGCCACGCGCCGCTTCGACCTGGAAGCCGGCGGCGCGCATCACGAGGTGCTGCTGTCCCGCCACCACCGCGGCGGCATGACGCTGACGTTCGAGGGCGAAGCCATGGACTTCGCCGTGCAGTCGGCCGACATCGAGACGCACGAACTTTTCCTCGACGAGGGCCGCATCCGCGTGAAGACCTATGCCCAGGGCGAACGCGTCGCCGTCTTCACCGCGGACGGCTCGGCCGTGCTGACCGAAGTGGACCTGATCGCCCACGCCGGCGACGGCCCCACCGAGGGCGGGCGCCTCACCGCGCCCATGCCCGGCAAGCTCGTCGCCTTCCTCGCGAAGGCCGGCGACACCGTCACCAAAGGCCAGCCGCTGGCCGTCATGGAGGCGATGAAGATGGAGCACACCATTTCGTCGCCGCGCGACGGCAAGGTGGCGGAACTGCTGTTTGCGGTGGGCGATCAGGTGGGCGACGGTGCAGAGCTTTTGAAGCTGGAAGCGTGACAATCCAGCCATGCTGCGCACGCTGAAGATCACCAACCGCAAGAACCAGGCTGCCGACGACCTGGCCTTCTGGCGTTCGCGTCCGATGGCGGAGCGCATCGCTGCAGTAGAAACGCTGCGCCAGCAAATGCTGCCCCCTCACGAGTCCGGCGATGCTGAACCAAGACTTCAAAGAGTTTGCCGAATTACTCAACGCACGCGGCGTTGAGTATTTGGTGGTGGGCGGCTACGCGTTGGCCGCCCATGGCCACCCACGCTACACGGGTGACATCGACTTCTGGGTTCGGAACACGCCAGACAACATTGCGCGGCTCCTCCACGCTTTGGCCGCGTTCGGTTTTGAGTCGCTGGGGCTGGGTGCCGACGACTTCGGACCCGACACGATCATCCAGTTGGGCCAGCCCCCGCGTCGCATCGACCTGCTGACCGGTATTGACGGCGTGGACTTCGAGACTTGTTTTCAGCGTCGTGAATCGGCCGTACTCGGCGGCGTGCGGCTCGATGTCATCGGTCTGACCGACTTCATTGCCAACAAGAAGGCTAGCGGTCGCTTGAAGGATCAGGTCGATCTCGAAAGCCTGGACTCGCCGAAGGACACCCAGTGACACTTTCCACCCACGTCAAGCTCCTCGACGTCGGCCCGCGCGACGGGCTGCAGAACGAGAAGGAGAACGTCTCCACCGAGCACAAGGCCTGGCTCGTCGCGCTGCTGCAGGACGCCGGCCTGAAGGAGATCGAGGTCACCAGCTTCGTCAGCCCGAAGTGGGTGCCGCAGATGGGCGACAACACCGCGGTGATGGCCGCCATCCCGCGCAAGCCCGGTGTGCGCTACTCGGTGCTGGTGCCCAACCTCAAGGGCCTGGAGCCGGCGCTGGCGTCGAAGCCCGACGAGATCCTCGTCTTCACGGCCGCCAGCGAGGCCTTCACGCAGAAGAACATCAACTGCTCCATCGCCGAGAGCCTGGAGCGCTTTGCGCCCGTCATCGAGGGTGCGCATGCGGCCGGGGTGAAGGTGCGCGCGGCGCTGTCCTGCGCGCTGGGCTGCCCCTACGAAGGCGACATCACGGCCGACCAGGTGGAGGCCGTCGTGAAGCCGCTGCGCGCACTGGGCGTGGACGCCATCGACATCGCCGACACCATCGGCGTGGGCACGCCGCGCAAGGTGCAGGCGGCGATGGAACGCGCGCTCAAGCACTTCCCGCTGGCGGAGGTGTCGGGCCATTTCCACGACACCTACGGCCAGGCGCTGACCAACATCTACGCCAGCATGGAACTGGGCATCCACAGCTTCCACGCCAGCGTGGCGGGCCTGGGTGGCTGCCCCTATGCCAAGGGCGCGACGGGCAATGTCGCGACCGAGGACGTGGTGTTCATGCTCGACGGGCTCGGCATCGACACCGGCATCGCCCTGGACAAGCTGGTGGATGCCGGCGCCTTCATCTCCAACGTGCTGGGCCGCCCGCCGGTGTCGCGCGTGGCGCGGGCGGTGCTGGCCAAGCGCGCGGGCTGATCGGCCGAGCGCCGCCGTCGGCCGCATGACGATGGTTTCGCCATGGCGCCGGGTGGGGCGGGTTTCATCGCGGTCACTCGGGAGCGCGGCCGCGGTTCAATGCGCGCATCCCGACTCCAGCACCGCCAGCACCATGAAACACCTCGCCACCGCCTGCGCCCTCGCCTTGTGCTGCGCCTTCCCGGCCCACGCCCAGGAAGCCCCTGCCGCCTACGACGCCGCCAAGGCCCAGGCCTGGGGCGCCAACGAGCAGGGGCTGCGGGGTTATGTCTTCGTGCTGCTGAAGACCGGCCCCAAGCGCATGCCCGACGGCCCGGCCCGCAATGAGATGTTCCAGGGCCATTTCGCCAACATGACGCGCCTGGCCAAGGAAGGCCTGCTGGTCTATGCCGGCCCGCTGGATGGCAAGGACGGGCTGCGCGGCCTGTTCATCTTCGCGACGTCCGACATGGAGGCCGCGCGCAAGGCGGTGGACACCGATCCCGTCATCGTCAACGGCGAGATGGTGGCCGAGTTGCACAAGCACATGGGCTCGGCGGCGCTGCTGGCCGTCAACGAGTGGCATCCGAAGCTGATCAAGCCCAAGCCGTGAGCGGCGTTGCGAACGCGGCTCAGGCCTGGCGGAAGAAACGCGTCGCCAGCAGCGCCTGCGCGTCGGCCCGCGCGACCGCCTGCACCGGCCGCTCGGCCGAGAACACATAGGCCCGGCCGCTCGCGGCGCCGACCACGCGCACGGGCGAACGCTCGGTGTAGCGCAGCAAGGGCTCGCCGTGCGCATGCACGGCAGGCTCAGGCGCGCGGGCCGTCGAAGCGGGTGGCGGCGTCGGGCTCGGCCGTGGCGGTGCCGCGGCGTAGGGCATGGGATGCGGTGTCGGGCGGCTCAGGCTCGCGGCCTGCGGGCTCGGCGCCGGGGCGCGGGCCTGTCCACAGCAACTCATCGGTTTCTCCTTGAAGGGCTTGCAGGGTGACGGGCGGCTCGGTGGCGCGGTGGGCCAGGCCGGCCGCGCCCGAGAGCGCCAGCCAGACGGCCCACCACAGGCCGGGCTCCGTCGTGACGAAGCAGGCCAGTGGCGCGGCCAGCCACAGGCTGGTGCAGTGGATGCAGTCCAGCGCACGGCCCAGCGCACCGGCGCCAAGGCCGGCGCGCAGCCGCGCAGCGAGGTCGAAAGGCCCGTCCTCGACGACCAGCAGATGCGCCAGCCGCCAGGTGGCGAGCGCGGCCACCAGCAGGCGCCACCAGGCGATCTCGGCGTCCATCGCTCATTGCCCGGGTAGCCTGGCGCACGTGGTCTCGTCGGCCCCTGGCGGGCAGGGCAGGTCGTTGCAGATCTTGATCGGCCAGCTGTCGTGCGCCCAGTGCACGCCGCTGGAAGTGATGGTGCGGTCGTAGACCCACAGGTCGAACTGGTAGACGCAGCATTCCTGGCGGCGCAGCGTGAAGTTGGCCGGCACCGGATAGGGCACCTGGCTGCTGCAGACGGCGTCCAGCGCGCGCAGGTCGAACATCGCCAGCGTGCCGATGGTGGCGCTGGCCGGCAGGCCGTGCGGCACGCAGGGCGTGCAGTCCGCTCCGGGGTTGCCGACGCGCTGGGTGCCGTAGAAGCACGCCCCGCCCGGGCCCATCACCGGCAGCTGCAGCGTGCCGCCGCCCTGCTTGGTGAGGGTCAAGACGTAGTGGTCGAAGTTGTCGTTGGGCCGCGCAAACGGCTGCATCGGGTCGATCAGCTCGTCGTAGGCGATGCCCGAGACCGGCAGCGTCCAGGGCACGCTGCAATCCGGCGGCGTGGCGAACTGGCTGATGAAGAGGTCGGCGCACTTAGGCACCGCGTCGATGCGGATCATGGCGCAGGGGGTCTTGTTGTCGATCCAGACCCGCTGCGTGTCGCAGTAGCTGGAGCCGTCGGTCGCCTCGACCAGCAGGCGCAGCGTGAACAGGCCGCTCAGCCCGCAGGTGGAGACCTTGCTCTGCCAGCAGCTGGCGATGAGCAGCGCATCGGGCACGCTGCGGAAGGGCGGCGGGCCGCACAGCGGCAGCGGCGGCGGCGCCACCATGCAGTCGGCGGCCCAGACGCTGGTGAGGGTGGAGAAATCGGTGCGCCGGTTGATGAAGCGGTTCTGCACCGGCGTGCTGTAGTCGACCGACCAGAAGTTGACCCAGCCGCCGCTGCTGCAGTCGGTCTCGAAGCCGGGCTTGTAGTCCAGCGTGTAGCGCTTCACGGTGCGCTGCTCGCAGCCGCCGACGAAGGCCCCGCCCTGCACCGACAGGCAGCCGCCGAAGGACACCTCGCTCGTCGACGCCGGCCGCGCGCACAGCGCGGGAACGGTCTCGATGAAGCGCGCGCCGGGGTCGACCCAGCTGGTGTCCATGGCCGAGTAGCCGTCGACGCCGAGGATGCGCACGTCCTTCTTGGACAGCTCGAAGGTGTGCGTGGCGACGCAGACGGCGCCGGTCACCGAGCTCACCGTCAGGCGCAGGAAGTACAGCCCCGGGTTGAGCAGCGAGGTGTCGAACAGCGCCAGCAGGCCGCCGAACACGGGTGAATTGCCCTGCACGCCGGCGCCGGGCGGGATGGGCGGGTAGCGGAAGTCGCTGGCATGCCAGGTGATGCCGTTGAGCGACCACTCCAGCACATAGTGGCTGAAGCCGGCGCCCGCGGCCGTGCCCGTGACCGGCACGACGAGGGCGCCGAGCGCCGCCTGGATCTCTTCATCGGTGCAGGCGTTCGGGCCGGTCAGCGCGCAGGTCAGCGGCCGGAAGCATTGGCGCAGGCAGCGCCGGTACCAGGCCAGGCAGCGCGCGATGTCCAGCGAGTTCTTGGCACCGGCCAGGCAGCAGCCCAGCCGCATCGCGCACAGGCACCAGCAGCGGCAGAACCAGAACCACGGCAGGCGGCTGTGCGCAGCGAAGGCCTTCTCGCCCAGCAGGGCCTGGGCGGTCTCGGGCGTGAGCAGGCGCTCGAACACCTCGGCCGCGCCGGCCTCGCCGTCGAAGCAGTCGATCTGGCCGTTCAACACCTCGTCGGGGATGCCGCTGGGGAAGTCGACCGTGGCGAGCTGGTCAGTCAAATAGGGCCGGTAGGCCGCCGCGGCGAGATGGACCAGGGTGTTGAAGTCCTTCACCTCATCGGCGCGCGGCGGCGTGGCCACCGGCTGGCCGATCACCTCGCGCACGCAGCGCCAGTAGCGGTACAGCAGGTAGTTGAAGGCCCTGAAGTTGCGCGGCCGCCGGCACACCAGCCAGCCGAAGATCAGGCAGCAGCGCAGGTGCAGCAGGCACCAGCGCCAGTTCTCGCGCGGTCCCAGCAGCTGCAGCGCCTGTTCGGGCAGCAGGCGGACGGCCACGTCCTCCTTCATGAAGCCTTCGAACAGCCGGTCGGCGAAGGCGAACTCCTGCTCGCAGTCCGGCAGCACCTTGAGCAGCTCGGCCTTGAGCCGCTCCGGGTCCTTGGCCTGCTTGAGGTCGTCTTCGAGCTGGCTCTGGTGCGCGGCCAGCAGCGCGTTCAGCGCGAGCTTGAAGGACTCGTCGCCAATGTCGTCGGGGCTGAGGGGACCGTCGAGGTCCGTGTCGGTGGGGGTGTCGGCCATGTCTGTCTCCCGTTTCAGGACGAGCACGGCCCGGTGCATCGCGCACCTGGTTGCGAGGGTGTCGTCCGTCGCAACCGGTGGCTGCGTGGAACAAACTTAGGCGTCCCTGGGTGGCGCCATCAAATGTCAACTAGGGAGAGTCGGCCGCCAGGCGTCCTCAAGGCGGGGGAAGTGCTTGCGGCCGCGGCGCTCAGCCGCGCTTGAGCACCTTGGGCACCGGGTTGGGCCGCAGGCGGAACGCATCCGGCATGCCGGAGCCCAGCAGCGGGCGCAGGTAGAGGCGGAAGGCGTCGGTCACGTCGGTGCCGGCCTCGTTGATGAAGTGGTCCTCCATCGTGCGGGTCTTGCCGGCCACGGCGGTCAGCGGCAACAGCTCATAGTCGACCGAGTAGTAGCCGACGCGCTGGATCGCGACGGAGCCATCGCGGTCGCCGTGGAAGGCGTATTGCACGGCCTTCTCCCCGACCTCCCTCGCCTCGCGCTGATCCACGTCGGACACGCAGCCGAGGAAGCTGCGCTGCAGGTAGCCGAAGGTGTCGCCACGCACGCGCTTGATGCCAAGCTTCGCCTTGATCTCCTCGCACAGCAGGTCCGCCAGCGCGCCGGTGCCGCTGAGCTGCACGTTGCCATGCGCGTCGCGCTCCAAATCCGAGTTCTGGCCGGCGAGCTTGGACAGCATCGGCGCGCCGGAGGCGTCGTGGATGCCCTCGCTGACGGCGATGACGCAGCGGCCGTAGCGCTCGTGCGCGGCCTTCACGTCGCGCAGGAAGCTGTCGGTGTCGAAGTGACGCTCGGGCAGGTAGATGAGGTGCGGGCCGTCGTCGTCGAACTTCTTGCCCAAGGCGGCGGCAGCGGTCAGGAAGCCGGCATGGCGGCCCATGACGACACCGACGTAGACGCCCGGCAGCGCGGCGTTGTCGAGGTTGGCGCCGGCAAAGGCCTGGGCCACGAAGCGCGCGGCGGACGCGTAGCCCGGCGTGTGGTCGTTGCCGACCAGGTCGTTGTCGATGGTCTTGGGGATGTGGATGGTGCGCAGCGGATAGCCCGCCGCCTGCGCTTCCTCCGACACGATGCGCACGGTGTCCGACGAATCGTTGCCGCCGATGTAGAAGAAGTGCGTGATGCCATGCGCCTTCAGCACGGTGAAGATCTCGTGGCAGTAGGCGGCGTCGGGCTTGTCGCGCGTGGAGCCCAGCGCCGAGGCCGGCGTGTTGGCCACCAGCTCCAGGTTGTGGCTGGTCTCCTGCGTGAGGTCGACAAAGTCCTCGTTGACGATGCCGCGCACGCCGTGCCGTGCACCGTAGACCTTGCCGACACCGGCCTGCCGCCGCGCTTCGAGCACGACGCCGACGAGGCTCTGGTTGATCACGGCGGTGGGGCCGCCCCCTTGGGCGACGAGGATCTTGGCGAGGCTCATGGACGCTCCTGGCTGTGGCGCGGGCGCAGTTTAGGCGCCCCGCCCCACCACCGCGGCTCAGCGTGGCGCGTAAGGCAGCGACGAGTGGTGCACGACGATGCGCAGCTTGCCGGCGTCGTCCTTCACATAACTCCAGGTCTTGTCGACAGTGGTCACCTTGCCGTCCTTGCCGGTGAAGCTGACGTGGCCCTGGCTGCTGGCCGAGTCGCCGGCGATGAACAGCGCGCTGTTCGCCACCTCGCAGCGCGTCCAGCCCTTGAGCGCGAAGCCTTCATCCTTGGGGAACGCCGGGTCGCCGCCGACGAAGTAGGACAGCGCGCCCGCCCGGGTGGTACGGAAGGTCTGCGGCGCGATCGTCAGCGTGGGCTTGAAGAGCACGGGGCCCATCTGGTAGCCGTAGGCGGCGTCGATGACCTTCTCGGCCAGCGCCTTGGCGGCCGGCTGGCCGCCCTGGGCGTTGGCGGCACCGATGTCCAGCAGGGCCTGGCACCAGCCCTTCTGGGCGGCCAGCACGTCGGCCTCGGAGATGGCGCGGTTGGCCACGGCCACGTCGGCCTGGGCAGGCAGGGCGGCGGCCAGCAGCGCGGCGGGCAGGCAGATCAGGGCCAGCGATTTCTTCATTCAATGCTCCTTGGTTGGGGCGGCACGACCGGTGCCGCCGTGCCGCCATTGAGCCCGCCGGCACTGAACCGGTCGTGACGCCCGCATGAGCCGCGCCTGACGGTTTCATGAACGCGCCGGCATGCGTCGTTCATCTGCCGTTCATGTGCGGCCGCCGGGCCCGCCACGACAATCCGCCCATGTTCGGTCGACGCCTCACCTGGGCCCTCGTGGCCCTGGCCGCCGCCGCGGTGGCGGAATGCGCGCTGGCGCTCTGGTCGCTGCGCGTGGCCGAGCGCCAGGTGTTGCGCGGGCGTGTGGCCGCCGACATCCAGCTCGGCTTCGCGCAGCTGGCGGCGGACAAGCAGCGGCTGCGCCTGTGGGCCGCGCAGCGCCAGTTCGACGCGGGTGCCGAGCCGCGCGAACTGCTGGCCCTGGCCGGTTCCATGCGCGGCACGCTGGACCGGTTGGACGCTCTCGCCGCGCAGGCCGTGGCCGTGGATGACCGCCCACCGGCGCGCGCGCGCCAACTGCAGCGCCGCGATGCGCTGGCGGTGCTGCGCAGCAGCGTGGACACGCTGGTGCCCCAGCTGGGCGGGATGCCGGCCGCCCCCGGCGCGGCCAACCCGGCGGCAGCGTGGGCCGCCGCGAGCGAGCGCTTTGCCGTGGCCCACGGCCGCGACCTGCGCCAGCTGCTGGCCGAGAGCATCGCCCGCGAGGACGAGGCCGTGCGCGAGAAGCGCGTCGACACCGACCGGGCGATGGCCCGCATGCGCACGCTGTGGCTGGCCGGTGCCGCGACGCTGGGCGCGTTGGCGTTGGCGCTGGCGCTGTATTTCGCGCGGGCGCTGCGCCGGCCGCTGGCGGCGCTGGGCGAAGCGGCCGTGGCGTTGCAGCGTGGCGAGCTGGGGCACCGCATCCAGCTGCAGGGTAGCGACGAGTTCGCGCTGCTGGCCGGTAGCGTCAATGCGATGGCCGAGGAGCTGTCGCGCCACCGCGAACGCGACGCGCAACGCCGCCACGTGCTGGAGCAGCAGGTGGCCGAGCGCACCCGCGAACTCAGCCAGGCGCTGCAGGCCTCGCAGGCGGCCGAGGAGCGCCGCCGCCGGCTGTTCGCCGACATCAGCCACGAGCTGCGCACGCCCACCACGGTGATCCGCGGCGAGGCGGAGGTGACGCTGCGCGGGCGCGACAAGCCGGTGGACGAGTACCAGGGCACGCTGCGTCGCATCGCGGACACGGCCGGGCAGCTGGGCAAGGTCATCGACGACCTGCTGACCGTCGCGCGCCACGACATCGACGCCATGGACATCCGCCGCGTGCCGCTGGACCTGGCCCAGCCGCTCGCGCAGGCCGTCGAGCAGGCGCAGGCGCTGGCCGCCGCACACGGCGTGCGGCTGGCTCCGGCCGAGCTGCCGCCGCGGGCGTTGCCACTGCAGGGCGACGCGCAGCGGCTGCGCCAGTTGCTCGTCGTGCTGCTGGACAACGCGGTGCGCTACTCGCACCCGGGCGGCACGGTGCGGGTGGCGGTGGAGGTGCCCGGCGGCGCGCCTGCCCGCGCCGAGGTGCGCATCGAGGACGAGGGCATCGGGCTGGCGCCGGACGACCTCGCCCATGCCTTCGAACAGCGCTGGCGCAGCGAGCGCGCGCGCCGCCATCGACCCGACGGCAGCGGGCTGGGCCTGGCGATCGCATTGGCACTGGCCCGCGGGCACGACGGCGACATCCGCCTGGCCCCTCGCGACGGCGGCGGCACCGTCGCCACCGTCGTGCTGCCGCTGACACAGGAATCCTCATGAAGTTGATCGTGGCCGAGGACGACATGCGCATCGCCGCCTTCCTGGAGCGCGGCCTGCGCGCCGAGGGCTATCACGTGCAAGTCGCCGGCACCGGGCCCGAGGCCCTGGCCGCCGCGCAGGACGCCTGGGCGGCCGGCGAGGCCGGCGGTGAGGACACGCTGCTGCTGCTGGACCTGATGCTGCCCGGCCTCAATGGCCTGGAGGTCTGCCAGACGCTGCGCGCCGCGGGCGTGGCGCTGCCCATCCTGATGCTGACCGCGCTGGGCGCATTGGAGGACCGCGTGACGGGGCTGCGCACCGGCGCCGACGACTATCTCGTCAAGCCCTTCGAGTTCGAGGAGCTGCTGGCCCGCATCGAGGCGCTGGCCCGGCGCGGCCGCGGGCTCAAGCCGGCGCGCTCGCCGCAGCTGGTGCTGGACGACCTGGTGTTCGACCGCACCCAGATGCGCGCCAGCCGCGGCGGGCAGCTGCTGTCGCTGACCGCGCGCGAGCTGGCACTGCTGGAACTGTTGATGAGCGCGCCGGGGCGGCTGTTCAGCCGCGAGCGCATCCTCGCCACCGTCTGGGGCACGCATGAAGACCCGCTGACGAATGTCGTGGACGTCTTCATCCGCCGGCTGCGCGCCAAGATCGACGAGGGCCATCCGCGGCCGCTGATCCACACCGTGCGTGGCATGGGCTACCGGCTCGAGGCAGCGCCGCCGCCCTGAAGCCGCTCAGCGCGTCATCCAGGCTTCGAGCTCCTCGGCCGGCATGGCCTTGGCGAACAGCCAGCCCTGCCCTTCGTGGCAGCCCAGCCCGATGAGGTATTGCCGCTGCTCCTCGGTCTCGATGCCCTCGGCGATGACGGTCAGGCCCAGGCCGTGGCCGAGGTTGACGACCATCTGCGCGATGGTGGAGCCGGCCGACGAGGCCTGCGCCTCCTGCACGAAGGCGCGGTCGATCTTGAGGCGGTCCACCTGCAGCTGGCGCAGCTGGCTGAGCGATGAGAAACCGGTGCCGAAGTCGTCGATGGCAACGCTGAAGCCCAGCCGCTTGATGTCGGCCAGCACGCGCAGCACGAGGTCGGCGTCCTCCATGGCCATGGACTCGGTGATCTCGAGCTCGATGTTCTCGCCGATGACGCTGCAGTCGCCCATCGAGCGCGCCAGCATGTCGATGAAGCCGGGGTGGCGGAACTGCGCCATCGAGATGTTGACGGCCATGCGGAACTCGCGATGCCCCAGCGCCTGCATCTTCTTCAGCTGCACGCAGGCGGCGCGCATGACGAACTCGCCGATGGGGATGATCAGGCCGCTCTGCTCGGCCAGCGGAATGAACTGGTCCGGCGGGATGAAGCGCCCTTCGTCGGTGCGCCAGCGCAGCAGCGCCTCGGCACCGATGACGCGGCCGGTGTCGAGGTCGACCTGGGGCTGGTAGACGACGAAGAGCTGGTTTTCCTCGAACCCGGTGCGCAGGCCCTTGAGGAGCTTGAAGCGCTCGCGCGCATCGCTGCCCATCGCGGCCGAGAAATATTGAGATGAGCCACGCTGCTGCTGCTTGGCGCGCTTGAGCGCGATCTGCGCGTCGAGCAGCAGTTCGGAGCCGACCGCCTTGGACTCGCCCAGGCGGACCAGGCCGGTGGTGGCCGACAGCTGCAGGCGCTCGCCAGCCACGATGAAGGGCTCGGCAAAGATGGCCTGCACGGTCTCGGGGCAGACCTTGGCATGCTCGCCGAGCACGCCGAAGGTGTCGGCGCCGACGCGGGCCATCGCGGTGTCGCCGCCCAGCATCTCGCTCATGCGGTGCGTGGCGGCCTGCAGCACCTGGTCGCCGAAGTGATGGCCGAAGGCGTCGTTGATGTCGGAGAAGTCGTCGATGTCGATCAGCGCGAGCGTGACACCGGACGGGTCCTTCAGGTTCTTGTCGAGCAGCTCGACGAAGCGGTTGCGGTTGGGCAGGCGCAGCAGCGGGTCGTTGTAGGCCTGGTCCAGCAGCTGGCTGTACAGCACGACGTTCTCGAAGCCGACCGCGATGTTGGAGCAGAAGGCGCGCAGCAGCTGCTGGTCGAGTTCGTCGAGCTCGCGGCCGACGTCGACCAGCGCCGCCATCGCGCGACCGGGGCCCATGCCGAAGTACAGGCAGGTGACGCCGTCGTAGAGGCTGCGCTGCTCCTGCAGGCAGCGCTCGAGGCGCTCGCGCACGGCCGCGATCTTGACCTGCGCCAGCGGGCGGTCGATGAGGCCGCTGTACTGGCCGGCGGCCGCGACGATGCGCACCTCGTCGGGAGACTCGCCATGCGTCTGCGCGCAGACCAGGCCTTCGGGCAGGATGCCGAGCAGCGCGCAAAGCTGGGTGACGACGCCCTCGGCGAAGCGGGAGAGCCCGCGCATGCGCGACAGCGACGTGCTGCTCTCGACGATCATCTCCAGCCCGCGGCGGTTGGCCTCCAGCGCGCAGATCTGGCGGTAGGAGCGCACGGCCGCGGTCAGCACCGTGTACAACCGCGTGCGCGTCAGCTCGGACTTGGTCTTGTAGTCGTTGATGTCATAGGTCTGCACCGTCTCGATCTCGGGCGCATAACCGGGCTGGCCGGTGCGCAGCACGATGCGCACGGCGTCCAGCCCCAGCTCGTCGCGGATGTGGCGCACCAGCTGCAGCCCGGCGTCCTCGCTCTCCATGACGACGTCGAGCAGCACGACGGCAAGGTCGTCCTCGCTGGCCAGCAGCTGGCGGGCCTGGGCGGCGGACGTGGCGTGCAGGAAGACCAGGGGCTGGCCTTCAACGGTCAGGCCCTGCATGGCCAGTTCGGTGGCCTTGTGGACGTCGCCGTCGTCGTCGACGATCAGAATGCGCCAGGGCCGCTCCGGCGGCCGATGCTCGTCGCTGCCCTGCTCGGGATCGTCGAGCAGTTCGAGCAGGTCGTCGTCAACGGCGGGCGTGTCTTGCATGGGCGGAGCTCGGGACACGGGGGCTGCCACGGCCGCGGCAGCCTCGTCGGTCAAGAGCTGCAAGCGTAGTGCATCCGTCGGTGCGCCGCGGCGAAAAGCACGGGCAAATGTCCCGCACCTCCCCTTAACGTTTGCCGGGTTTGCCCGGACGCGCGGCCGGCGCGCGCGCCGCGCCGGTGACACGAGGCGGCAGGCCGGTGTGCTGGGTCAGGACCTGACCCTGGCGCGGTTTAGCGGCCGATGGCTTGGCAACGGTCGAGTTCTTGCGCCGGGCGCTCTCGTAGCCGCCGTCGGTGAGCGGCTGGTAGCTCGGGATCAGGTGATGCTTGCCGTTGCCGATCAGGTCGGCGCGGCCCATGGCCTTGAGCGCCTCGCGCAGCAGCGGCCAGTTGTTGGCATCGTGGTAGCGCAGGAAGGCCTTGTGCAGCCGGCGACGGCGCTCGCCGCGCACGATGTCGACCTTCTCGCCGCGTGTCTCGTCGCGGCTGATGCCCTTGAGCGGGTTCATGCCAGAGTGGTACATCGCCGTGGCCGTCGCCATGGGGCTCGGGTAGAAGGTCTGCACCTGGTCGGCGCGGAAGCCGTTCTTCTTCAGCCAGACGGCGAGGTTCATCATGTCCTCGTCGCTGGTGCCGGGGTGGGCTGCGATGAAGTACGGGATAAGGTACTGCTTCTTGCCGGCCGCAGCACTCGCCGCCTCGAACATCTGCTTGAAGCGGTCGTAGGCGCCGATGCCCGGCTTCATCATCTTGGACAGCGGGCCGCCCTCGGTGTGCTCGGGCGCGATCTTCAGGTAGCCGCCGACGTGGTGCGTGACGAGCTCCTTCACGTACTCGGGCGACTGCACCGCGAGGTCGTAGCGCAGACCGGAGCCGATGAGGATCTTCTTGACGCCCGGCAGCGCACGCGCGCGGCGGTACATCTTGATCAGCGGGTCGTGGCTGGTGTTGAGGTTCGGGCAGATGCCCGGGTAGACGCAGCTGGGCTTGCGGCAGGCGGCCTCGATCTCGGGGCTCTTGCAACCGATGCGGTACATGTTGGCCGTCGGGCCGCCGAGGTCGGACACGATGCCGGTGAAGCCCTTGACCTTGTCGCGCATCTCCTCGATCTCGCGGATCACGGAGTCTTCCGAGCGGCTCTGGATGATGCGGCCCTCGTGCTCGGTGATCGAGCAGAAGGTGCAGCCGCCGAAGCAGCCGCGCATGATGTTCACGCTGAAGCGGATCATTTCCCAGGCTGGGATCTTGGTCGCGCCGTCGTGGCTGCCGGTCTCGTCCGCGTAGGCGGGGTGCGGGCTCCTCGCATACGGCAGGTCGAAGACGTGGTCCATCTCCGGCGTGGTGAGCGGGATGGGTGGCGGGTTGATCCACAGGTCGCGCTCGCCGTGGCGCTGCACCAGCGCGCGGGCGTTGCCGGGGTTGGTCTCCAGGTGCAGCACGCGGTTGGCGTGGGCGTACAGCACCGGGTCGCTCTTGACCTGCTCATAGGCCGGCAGGCGCACGACGGTGTGGTCGCGCGGCGGCATCTGGATGCGGCCGATCTTGTGGATGGCGATCGGCTTGGGAGCGTCCGGCTCCGTCGCGCAGGCTTCCTGCTTGATCTCTTGGTACGGGCTGATCAGATCGTCGATGCGGCCCGGGCGGTCCACCTCGGTGGAGTCCAGCTCGAACCAGCCCTCGGCCGACGGGTCGGCATCGCGGCGCATGAAGGCGGTGCCGCGGATGTCGGTGAGCTGCTCTATGGGCTCGCGGCGGGCCAGCCGGTGGGCGATCTCCACGATGGCGCGCTCCGCGTTGCCGTAGACGAGCAGGTCGGCCTTGCTGTCCACCAGCACCGAGCGGCGCACCTTGTCCTGCCAGTAGTCGTAGTGTGCGATGCGGCGCAGCGACGCCTCGATGCCGCCGATGACGACGGGCACGTCCTTGAAGGCCTCCTGGCAGCGCTGCGTGTAGACCAGCGTCGCGCGGTCGGGGCGCTTGCCGCCTTCGCCGCCGGGCGTGTAGGCGTCGTCGCTGCGGATTTTTCGATCAGCCGTGTAGCGGTTGATCATCGAGTCCATGTTGCCGGCCGCGACGCCGAAGAACAGGTTGGGCTTGCCCAGCGCCTTGAAGGCATCGGCGCTCTGCCAGTCCGGCTGCGCAATGATGCCGACGCGAAAGCCCTGAGCCTCCAGCGTGCGGCCGATGACGGCCATGCCGAAGCTCGGGTGGTCGACGTAGGCGTCGCCGGTGACGATGACGATGTCGCAACTGTCCCAGCCGAGCTGCTCCATTTCCGCCCGGGACATGGGCAGGAAGGGCGCGGGGCCGAAGCGCTTGGCCCAGAACGGGCGGTAAGCGGTCAGCGCCTTGGGCGGTTGGGGTAAAGCGGACATGGCGAGATTGTCGTTGGGCAGGCCCAGAAAGCACAAAGCCCGCGCAGGGCGCGGGCTTGACTCAACGGCCGAAGCCGTGAGGGATTACAGCGAACGGATGTTCGAAGCCTGCAGACCCTTGGGGCCCTGCTTCACTTCGAATTCAACCTGGGCGCCTTCGGCCAGCGTGCGGAAGCCGCCGTTGTTCTTGATTTCGCTGTGGTGGGCGAACAGGTCCTTGCTGCCGTCGGCCGGCGTGATGAAGCCGAAGCCCTTGCCGTCATCAAACCATTTGACGGTGCCGGTTTGCATGGTGCTCATGGAATTTCCTTACTGTTGTCGTACTGAGTGGCCCGCCCCGGATCGGCTGCGGAATTCACAACGACGTTCAGGAAACAAGACCAACAAAAAGGCGCCGGAAGTCGGCGCCGGGGAGCATTCTAGTTCAAGCCGCCATTCGCTGCTTGACAAGCATCACGCCGTGGGCCCGCGGCGCACTGCCCTCGACGCGGCTTTCCTCGAAGACGGCGCAGGCGCAGTCGCGACAGGCGCCGCAGGCTGTCGCCACGCGCAGGTCGTCCTGCAAGGCCTCGAAGTTCGGGCAACCGGACGACGCCGCGATGGCGATGTCACGGTCGGAGACGCGGTGGCAGACACAGACGATCATGGTGACGCGAAGTTTAATGCGAATCGGTCTCATTTGCAGAAAGACCGGTTTTGACCGAGGGGTTTGGCTGGGGATACTTCGGTACATCTTCACGAACACAACAAGGACAGGCCCCATGAAAGGCGACCCGCAAGTCATCGCGCACCTCAACGCCCAGCTCAAGCTCGAACTGACCGCCATCAACCAGTATTTCCTGCATGCCCGCATGCTGAAGAACTGGGGCTTGATGAAGATGGCCAAGCACGAGTACGAGGAATCCATCGAAGAGATGAAGCACGCCGACAAGCTCATCGAGCGCGTGCTGACGCTGGACGGCCTGCCCAACCTGCAGGACCTCGGCAAGCTCTACATCGGCGAGAACGCCGTCGAGACGATGAACTGCGACCTGATCATCGAGAGAGCCTCGCACTTGCACCTGAAGGAGGCCGTGGCGTACTGCGAGAGCGTGCGCGACTACGTGTCCCGCGAGCTGTTCGTAGAGATCCTCGATGACACCGAGGAGCACATCGACCACCTCGAAACCCAGCTGGAGCTGGTCACCACCGTCGGCGAGCAGAACTATCTGCAATCGCAGATGGGCGACGCGAGCTGATCAGCAGCCGCAACCGCGCGCCGAGCCGCCTCCCGAGGCGGCTTTTTCATGCCTCAGAGGAAGCGTTCGAGCAGCCGCTTGGAGTGCTTGTCCAGGGCCCACCGGTCGGGCACCTGCAGCTGCACGCCGTGGCTGGAGGTGATCAGCAGCCGGCCTTCGTCCAGGCGGCGGATGTCTTCCTCGCTCTTCAGCACGAAATCGATCTCGCCGCGGTCGGTCTCGATGCGCCAGGTGCTGGGCGTCCCGAACGTATTGACCGAGACCAGGCGCTGCAGCGTGGGATGGAACTCCCGCGCCGCCAGTTCGGCCTCCAGCAACCGGCGCGGGCCTTCCGGCAGCGCGGACAGGCGTGGCACCCACGCCAGCTCATGGCCATGCATGCCCACCAGCGACAGGCCCTCGTCCGGCGCCGAGAGGGGATGGGCGCGCACCGGCGTCACGCCGGCATGGGTGTCGCCGTTCAGGTCGGTCAGCAGCAGCTTGCCGAAGGCATCCAGCTGAAGGTCGCGGAAAGGCAGTGTGCTCATGCGTTCACCGTGTGGGCATTCGGGTTGGGCGCCACGACCATCAGGCCACCGTCGTCACCGCCCTCGGCATCGACGCGCCGGGCCTGGGCTTCCCACAGCCGCCAGTAGTGGCCCTGCTGGGCGATCAGCTCGTCATGCGGCCCCAGCTCGACGATCTCGCCGCGGTCCATGACGACGAGGCGGTCGGCCTTGCGCAGCGTGGACAGGCGGTGGGCGATGGCGATCGTCGTGCGGCCCTTCACGAGGTTGTCGAGCGCGCGCTGGATTTCCTTCTCGGTCTCGGTGTCGACCGCGCTGGTGGCTTCGTCGAGGATGAGGATGGCCGGGTCGATCAGCAGCGCGCGGGCGATGGAGATGCGCTGGCGCTCGCCGCCCGACAGGCCCTGGCCGCGCTCGCCCACCAGGCTGTCGTAGCCGTGCGGCAGGCGCAGGATGAACTCGTGCGCATGCGCCGCGCGGGCGGCCGCGACGATCTCGTCGCGGGTCGCGTCAGGCTTGCCGTAGGCGATGTTCTCCGCAATGGTGCCGAAGAACAGGAAGGGCTCCTGCAGCACCAGGCCGATGTGGCGACGGTAGTCGGACACCTTGATGCGGCGCAGGTCGACGCCGTCGACCTTGATGCTGCCTTCGGTCACGTCGTAGAAGCGGCAGATCAGGTTCACCAGCGTGCTCTTGCCCGAGCCGCTGTGGCCCACCAGGCCCACCATCTCGCCGGGGCGGATGTCCAGGTTGAGGTTGCGGATCACCGAGCGCGAGCCGTAGCGGAAGTTCAGGCCCTGCATGGAGATCGCGCCGGTCACATCGTGGAAGGGCAGCGGCTGCACCGGGTCGGGCACGTTGGAGACGTGGTCCAGGATGTCGAAGATGCGCTTGGCGCCGGCCGCGGCCTTCTGCGTGACAGAGACGATGCGGCTCATCGAGTCCAGCCGGCCATAGAAGCGGCCGATGTAGGCGAGGAAGGCGGTCAGCGTGCCAACGGTGATGCTCTGGTGCGCGATCAGCCAGATGCCCACGCCCCAGACCACCAGCAGACCCATCTCGGTCAGCAGTGCGACGCTGGGCGTGAACAGGCTCCAGGTCTTGTTGAGCCGGTCGTTGACCTCCAGGTTCTTCTGGTTGGCCTCGCGGAAGCGCCGCGCCTCGCGCTTCTCCTGCGCGAACGCCTTGACGACGCGGATGCCGGGGATGGTGTCGGCCAGCACGTTGGTGATCTCGCCCCAGACGCGGTCGATCTTCTCGAAGCCGGTGCGCAGCCGGTCCCGCACGAGGTGGATGAGCCAGGCGATGAAGGGCAGCGGCACCAGCGTGGCCAGTGCCAGGCCGGGGTGGATGCTGAACAGGATCACCGAGGTCATGCCCAGCATCAGCACGTCGGTGATGAAGTCCAGCGCATGCAGGCTGAGGAACACCGAGATGCGGTCCGTCTCCGAGCCGATGCGCGCCATCAGGTCGCCGGTGCGCTTGTTGCCGAAATACTCCAGCGACAGGCCCAGCAGATGCTCGAAGGTGGCCGTGCGCAGGTCCGCCGCGATGCGCTCGGACACCAGCGACAGCAGGTAGGTCTTGGCCCAGCCCAGGCCCCAGGACACCAGCGCCGCGCCGAACAGCCCGCTCAGCAGCAGGCCTACCAGGCCGGGGTCGATCTGCTGGCCGTTCTGGAACGGGATGAGCACCCGGTCCATCAGCGGCATGGTCAGGTAGGGCGAGACCAGCGTCGCACCGGTCGCCCCCAGCATCAGCGCGAAGCCGAGCAAGAGCTGACCCTGGTAGGGCCGCGCGAAGCGCCACAGGCGCAGCAGCACCCAGGTGCTGGGCGGTTTGCCGGCCTCGCCGAAGTCGAAGTTGTTGTCCTCGCCGTCGTCCTCCACCTCGGCCGGCACCTGGCCGGCCAGGCGCTGCACCTCGCGCTCGAAGGCGTCGACCAGCCGCACGGCCGCCGGGTTGCTCGCCAGCGTGAAGCGCCAGCGCGCCAGGCGGCGGTGGGCGTCGAACAGCTCCATGAAAGCCAGGCCGCCGTGGTCGCTGAGCTTGAGCGCCAGGCCGGGCGCGAGATTGAAATCGCTCCAGGCACCGCTGCCCGGCTCGAAGGCCAGCAGCCGTGAATTCGTCAGCGCAATGAGCCCCTGCGCGAAGCGTCCAGAGGCGTCCAGGTCAACCTCCAGCGTGGCCACCACGTTCTCGCCAGCCTGGAGCCGCCCTTGCAAGGCGGCCATTTGCGGATGCGGCGCGGCGACGGGAGGAAGGTCTTGCATGCTGTTGTGGGCTCCTACGGACTGTCGCAATTCTGTCCGATGACTTCGGCGCACAATTCCACGGGCCTGCACTGCGCACAACCCCTTACTCGATACGCTCCATGAGCAAGAAGAACGACATCCGCCTGCTGCGCGTCAATTACCTGCGTGGACCGAACATGTGGACCTACCGGCCGGTGCTGGAGGTCTGGCTCGATCTCGGCGAGCTGGAGGACCATCCCAGCCACCAGCTGCCGGGCTTCAACGACCGCCTGACCGCCGCCCTGCCCAACCTCATCGAGCACCACTGCGGCGTCGGCGAGCGCGGCGGCTTCATCGAGCGCCTGCAGGGCGGCACCTGGATGGGCCATGTGCTGGAGCATGTCGTCATCGAGCTGCTGAACCTGGCCGGCATGCCCACCGGCTTCGGCCAGACCCGCAGCACCAGCCAGCGCGGCGTCTACCGCATGGTGTTCCGCGCCCGTGACGAGCAGGTCGCCCGCGCGGCGCTGGCCGAGGGCCATGCCCTGATCATGGCCGTCATCAACGACCAGCCCTTCGACGTGCCCGCCGCCGTGGCCCGTGTGCGCGACAAGCTGGACGACTGCTACCTCGGCCCCTCCACCGCGGCCATCGTCGCGGCCGCGACCGATCGCCGCATCCCGCACATCCGCCTGAACGACGGCAACCTCGTGCAGCTGGGCCATGGCGCGCGCCAGCGCCGCATCTGGACGGCCGAGACCGACATGACCAGCGCCATCGCCGAAGGCATCGCCGGCGACAAGGACCTGACCAAGACGCTGCTCAAGGCCGTCGGCGTGCCGGTGCCCGAGGGCGAGGAAGTGAAGAGCGCCGCCGAGGCGTGGCGCGCCGCGCAGGACCTCGGCCTGCCGGTCGTCATCAAGCCCAGCGACGGCAACCATGGCCGCGGTGTCACGCTGGACATCGCCAGCGAGGCCGACTGCGAGGCCGCCTTCAAGCTGGCCGACGCGGAAGGCTCATCGGTGCTGGTGGAGCGCTACATCCGCGGCAACGAGCACCGCGTGCTGGTGGTCGGCGGCCAGGTCGTGGCGGCCGCGCGCGGCGAAGCCGCCTGGGTGCACGGCGACGGCACGCACACCATCGCTGAGCTGATCGACCTGCAGATCAACACCGACCCGCGCCGCGGGCTGACCGAGGATTTCCCGCTCAACCGCATCACGCTCGGCGAAGACCCCGTCGTGCTGCTGGACCTGCAACGCCAGGGCTTCACGCCCGAGTCCGTGCCCCCCGCGGGCAAGGCGGTGCTCATCCAGCGCAACGGCAATGTCGCCATCGACTGCACGCCCGAGGTCCATCCGGAAGTTGCCCACGCCGTGTCGCTGGCAGCACGCACCGTGGGCCTGGACATCGCCGGTGTCGACCTCGTCACCGAGGACATCTCGAAGCCCTTGAGCGAGACCGGCGGCGCCATCGTCGAGGTGAACGCCGGCCCGGGCCTGCTGATGCACCTCAAGCCCGCCGGTGGCGCGCCCCAGCCGGTGGGCCAGGCCATCATCGACCACCTGTTCGCCGAGGACGAGAACGGCCGCATCCCCATCGTCGGCGTGGCCGGCTCGCGGGGCGGCCAGCAGGTCTCGCGCCTGGTCGCCTGGCTGCTGCACCTGAACGGCCGCCACGTCGGCCTGGCGTGCCGTGACGGCCTGTTCCTCGGCACCCGCCGTGTCGAGAAGAAAAACAGCGCCCGCTGGGACGCCGCGCACCGCCTGCTGATGAACCGCGGCGTCAACGCCGTCGTCGTCGAGAACGACCCCGCCTCCATCCTGCGCGACGGCCTGGCCTATGACCGCGCCCTGGTGGGCGTCGTGACCGACATGGACGGCATCGCGGCGCTGGCCGAGTTCGACGTGCAAGACGCCGACCAGCTCTACAAGGTGCTGCGCACGCAGGTCGACGTGGTGCTGAGCGACGGCGCCGCCGTGTTGAATGCGGCCCATCCGCGCCTGGTCGACATGGCCGAGCTCAGCGACGGTGAGGTCGTCTTCTACGCCGAGGACGGCGGCCTGGAGGCCATCCAGCGCCATCGCGACAACGGCGGCCGCGCCGTCTTCCTGCGCGGCGGCGCCGCCGTGCTGGCGCAAGGCCCGGCCGAGACGCCCGGCGCCAACATCGAGGCCCTGCTGCGCCGCTTCGGCAGCGAAACGGCCGACGCCTCGACATTGCTTGCCGCCGTTGCCGCCGCCTGGGCGCTGGGCATCTCGCCCGAGCTGATCGCCGCCGGCCTCGACACGTTCGTCCCCACCTTGCACCTCGCTTAAAAGAAAACGACTCATGGACGTTTCCCGCACCCGCGCGCTGCGCGGCCCGAACATGTGGAGCCGCCACACGGCCATCGAGGCCGTCGTGCATTGCACCGACGTCGAGCGCTCGCTCGAACGCCTGCCCGGCTTCGAGCCGCGCCTGCGCAAGCTCTTCCCCACCATCGGCGAGCTGCGCGCCGACGCCTCGCTGGCGCAGGTGCTGGAGCAGGCGACGCTGGCGCTGCAGGCCCAGGCCGGCTGCCCGGTCACGTTCAGCCAGACGCATGTGACGCCCGAGGCCGGCACCTACCAGCTCGTCATCGAGTACAGCGAGGAAGACGTCGGCCGCCTGGCCTTCGAGCATGCCCTCAAGCTCGTGCTGGCGGCGCAGAGCGGCGGCGAGTTCGATGCCGATGCGGTGCTGGCCCAGCTGCGCGAGCTGGACGAGGACATCCGCCTCGGCCCCTCCACCGGCTCCATCGTCAACGCGGCCATCGCCCGCGGCATCCCCTACCGCCGGCTCACACAGGGCAGCCTGGTGCAGTTCGGCTGGGGCGCCAAGCAGCGCCGCATCTGGGCCGCCGAGGTGGACGCGACCAGCGCGGTCAGCGAGTCCATCGCGCAGGACAAGGACCTCTGCAAGCGCCTGCTGCAGGCGGCCGGCGTGCCCGTGCCCATCGGCCGCCCGGTCGATTCGGTGGACGACGCCTGGGCCGTGGCGCAGGAGATCGGCCTGCCCGTCGTCGTCAAGCCGCAGGACGGCAACCAGGGCAAGGGCGTCACCGTCAACGTGACGACGCGCGAAGGCATTGCCGCCGCCTACAAGGCCGCCGACGAGATCGGCCAGGTCATGGTCGAGAAGTTCCTGCCCGGCGGCGACTACCGCCTGCTCGTCATCGGCGACAAGCTCATCGCTGCGGCCCGCCGCGACCCGCCGCACGTCATCGGCGACGGCACGCACACGGTCAAGCAGCTGGTCGACAAGGTCAACGCCGACCCACGCCGCGGTGATGGCCATGCCACGTCGCTGACCAAGATCCGCTTCGACGACATCGCCGTCGCACGGCTCACGCAGCAAGGCCTGACGCCGGAATCCGTGCCCGAGAAGGGCCAGCGCGTCATCCTGCGCAACAACGCCAACCTGTCCACCGGCGGCACCGCCACCGACGTGACGGACGACGTGCACCCCGAGGTGGCGGCCCGCGCGATCGCGGCGGCCCAGGTCGTGGGCCTGCATGTCTGCGGTGTCGACATCGTCGCCGAGAGCGTGCTGCGGCCGCTGGAGGAGATCAACGGCGGCATCGTCGAGGTCAATGCCGCCCCTGGGCTACGCATGCACCTGAGCCCGAGCTATGGCAAGGGCCGCAACGTCGGCGAGGGCATCATCGGCCACCTGTTCGGCACGGGACCGAAGGCCGAGGACGGCCGCATCCCGGTCGTCGCCGTCACCGGCACGAACGGCAAGACGACGGTCACGCGGCTGATCGCCCACATGTTCGCCAGCTGCGGCCTGAAGGTCGGCATGACCAACACCGACGGCGTCTACGTCGACGGCCGCCAGATCGACAGCGGCGACTGCTCGGGCCCCCGAAGCGCGCGCAACGTGCTGATGCATCCCGACGTCGAAGCCGCCGTGCTGGAGACGGCCCGCGGCGGCATCCTGCGCGAGGGCCTGGGCTTCGACCGCTGCCAGGTGGCCGTCGTCACCAACGTCGGCGCCGGCGACCACCTCGGCATGAACTTCCTGCACACCGCGGAGGACCTGATCCTCGTCAAGCGCGTCATCGTGCAGAACGTGGCGCCTACCGGCTACGCGGTGCTGAACGCGACCGACCCGCTGACGGCCGGCATGGCCGCCGTCTGCCCCGGCCAGGTCATCTACTTCGCCGCCGACCGCCACCACCCGCTGATGGCCACGCACCGCGCACAGGGCAAGCGCTGCGTCTACGTCGACGGCGACCAACTCGTCGCCGCGCAAGGCGTGTGGCGCGAGAACATCCCGCTGCGCGACATTCCCATCACCCGCGGCGGCCTGATCGGCTTCCAGGTCGAGAACGCCATGGCGGCCGTGGCCGCCGCCTGGGGTGTGGGGCTGGACTGGGACACCATCCGCCGCGGCGTCGGCAGCTTCGCCAACGATGCCGACAACGCGCCAGGCCGCTTCAACGTGATGGACTACCGCGGCGCCACCGTCATCGCCGACTACGGCCACAACGGTGACGCGATGAAGGCGCTGGTCGGCGCCGTCGCGGCGCTGCCGGCCAAGACCCGCAGCGTGGTCATCAGCGGCGCCGGCGACCGCCGCGACGAGGACATCCGCGTGCAGACCGAGATCCTCGGCGGCGCGTTCGACGAGGTCATCCTCTACGAAGACGCCTGCCAGCGCGGCCGTGCGGCCGGCGAGGTCGTGGCGCTGCTGCGCGCCGGACTGGAAGGCGCCGCGCGCACCAAGCATGTCGAGGAGATCGTCGGCGAGTTCGCCGCCATCGACCGCGCGCTGGCGCGCCTGCAGCCGGGCGACTTGTGCCTGGTGCTGGTGGACCAGGTGGAAGAGGCGCTGGCCCACCTGGCCAAGCGGATCGCCGAAGGCTGAGGGTGAGCCGCCCGCCGCACCACCGCGATGGCGGCTTCCAGAACAACCACGGCGACTTCGAGCCCAAGTCGCTGGCCGACTTGCTGCGCTGGCGCTGGAACGCCGCGCGCCAGGGGCTGCCGCCCCGGCCGCAGATCCCGACGCCGACACAGCCAGCCGACCTCGGCTTCATCCGCGCCAACACGGGTACGGTCCAGCAGCCGGCCGTCACCTGGATCGGCCACGCGACCGTGCTCGCCCAGCTCGGCGGCCTGAACCTGCTGACCGACCCCATCTTCTCGGAGCGCGCCTCGCCGCTGTCCTTCGCGGGCCCGAAGCGCGCGCAGCCACCCGGCGTGGCCCTGGCCGAGCTGCCGCACATCGACGCCGTGCTCGTCTCGCACAACCACTACGACCACCTCGACCTCGCCTCTTGCCGCGCGCTGGCGGCCCAGGCCGGCGGCAGTCCGCTGTTCATCGTGCCGCTGGGGCTCAAGGCCTGGTTCCAGGCCCGCGGCATGGCGCGCGTCGCCGAGCTGGACTGGTGGCAGGGCGAACGCCTGGGCGGCGCCGACATCGTCCTCGTCCCAGCCCAGCACTGGTCGGCCCGCGGTCTGAACGACCGCATGAAGACGCTGTGGGGCGGCTTCGCCGTGTTCGCGCCGGACTGCCAGCTGTTCTTCGCCGGCGACACCGGCTACTCGCGCGACTTTGCCGACATCCGCGCGCGCTTTGCCGAACGGCAGCAGGACGGCGGCTTCGACATCGCGCTGATTCCCATCGGCGCCTACGAGCCGCGCTGGTTCATGCAGGACCAGCACGTCAACGTGGAAGAGGCGCTGAAGATCCACGCCGACCTGGGCGCCAAGGCGTCGCTGGGCGTGCACTGGGGCAGCTTCGAGCTGACCGACGAGGCGCTGGACGAACCGCCGCGCCAGCTGCAGCGCCAGCGCGCCGAACTGGGCCTGCCGGAAGAAGCCTTCTTCACGCTGGCCATCGGCGCGACGCGGCGCCTGCCGCGCCGCCGCTAGCCCGCACGGCGGCGCAGGCACCATTCTTGCCAAGCCGCCAGCCATGAAGAAGCCCACCGACTACCTGCGCCAGCTCGGCCCCGGCCTCATCACCGGCGCGGCGGACGACGACCCCAGCGGCATCGCCACCTATTCGCAAGCCGGCGCGCAGTTCGGCTTCGGCATGTTGTGGAGCCTCGTCTTCACGCTGCCGCTGATGACGGCCATCCAGATCGTCAGCGCCCGCATCGGCTACGTCTCCGGCCGCGGCCTGGCCGCCAACATGAAGAAGACCTTCCCACGGCCGGTGCTGATCGTCCTGGTGGGTCTGCTGTTGCTGGCCAACATGCTCAACATCGCCGCCGACATCGCCGCCATGGGCGCCGCACTGCACCTGTTGCTGGGCGGCCCGACGCAGCTGTATGCGCTCGGCTTCGGCATCGTCAGCGTCATCATGCAGGTCTTCCTGGCCTACGAGAGCTATGTGCGCTGGCTGAAATGGCTGACGCTCGCGCTGCTGGCGTACGTGGGCGTCGTCGCGGTCATCGGCCTGGACTGGGGGGAGGTGCTGGCGCGCACGCTGCACCCCAAGCTGACCTGGAACCGCGACACGCTGCTGATGCTGGTGGCCCTGCTGGGCACGACGATCAGCCCTTACCTCTTCTTCTGGCAGGCCAGCCAGGAGGTCGAGGACCGCCACGCCACCAACGGCGGCCGCCACCACCTCAGCCCCGCCGAGGTGCGCGAGCACCTGCGCCACATCAAGCTGGACACGCACATCGGCATGGGCTTCTCCAACTTCATCGCCTTCTGCATCATGCTGTCCACGGCCGCGACGCTGCACCGCATCGGCGTGCACGACATCGAGACGTCGGCGCAGGCCGTCGAGGCGCTGCGGCCGGTGGCCGGTGACCATGCGGCGCTGCTGTTCAGCCTGGGCATCATCGGCACCGGCCTGCTCGCGGTGCCGGTGCTGGCCGGCTCGGCGGCCTATGCAGTATCTGAAGTGGCGGGCTGGCGCTCCAGCCTCAGCCTCAAGCTGGAGAAGGGCCAAGGCCGCGGCTTCTATGCCGTCATCGCGGTCGCGACGCTGGGCGGCGTGGCGCTGTGCTTCGCGCCGGTGGACCCGGTCAAGCAGCTGTTCTGGGCGGCCGTCTTCAACGGCATCACGGCCGTGCCCATCATGGCCGCGATGATGGTGCTGGCCACGCGGCCCGCCGTCATGGGCCCGCACGTCATCGGTACCAAGCTGCGCCTGCTCGGCTGGGCCGCCACGGCGGTCATGGCGACCGCGGTGCTGGCCCTGGCCTGGGCCTGAGAGCAGAGGCGGTCAGCCGACGCGGCAGACCTTGAGCATGTTGGTGCCGCCCGGGTAGCCCATGGGCTCGCCGCAGGTGATGGCATAGGTGTCGCCCGGCATCAGCACGCCGCGCTCGACGAGGATCTTCTCGGCCGCGGCCAGCGCCGTGTCGCGATCGCTGAAGGTGGGCATCAGCAGCGGCGTGACGTTGCGGTACAGCGCCATCTTGCGCTGGCTGACCGGCTGGGTCGTCAGGCCGAAGATGGGCACCTGGATGCGGTGGCGGCTCATCCACAGCGCCGTCGAGCCCGACTCGGTCAGCGCCAGGATGGCCTTGCAGCCGAGGTGGTGCGCAGTGAACAGCGCGCCCATGGCGATGGACTGGTCGATGCGGCCGAACTGGCGGCCGGCGAAGTCGGTGTCCAGCGTGACGAACTCGGCGCGCTCGGCCTCCAGCGCGATGTTGGCCATCTGCTCGACGGTCTCGATCGGATAGCGGCCGGCGGCCGTTTCGGCGGACAGCATGACGGCGTCGGTGCCGTCCAGCACGGCGTTGGCCACATCGCTGACCTCGGCGCGCGTGGGCACCGGGTTGACGATCATGGACTCCATCATCTGCGTGGCCGTGATGGACACCTTGTCCAGCTCGCGGGCCATCTTGATCATGCGTTTCTGCAGCGCCGGCACGGCGGCGTTGCCCACCTCGACGGCCAGGTCGCCGCGCGCGACCATGATGCCGTCGCTGGCCTTCAGGATGGCTTCGAGGTGGGGGATGGCCTCGTAGCGCTCGATCTTGGCGATCATCGCGGGCTTGTGGCGGTAGGGCTCGCCGGCGACGTTGGCCAGTTGCCGCGCCATCTCCATGTCGGTCGCGTTCTTCGGGAAGCTCACCGCCAGGTACTCGCACTGGAAGGACATCGCGGTCTTGATGTCCTCCATGTCCTTGCCCGTCAGCGCCGGCGCCGTCAGGCCGCCGCCCTGCTTGTTGATGCCCTTGTTGTTGGACAGCTCGCCGCCGAGCTTCACCGTCGTGTGGACCTGCGCGCCGCGCACATGGTCGACGGTCAGCACCAGCAGGCCGTCGTTGAGCAGCAGCGTGTCGCCGGGCTTCACGTCGCGCGGCAGTTCCTTGTAGTCGAGGCTCGCGATGTCCTGGTTGCCGAGCTCGGTGCGGTCGGCGTCGAGGATGAACTTGGCGCCGGGAACGAGTTCGATCTTGTTGTTCTCGAACTTGCCGACGCGGATCTTGGGACCCTGCAGGTCCGCCATGATGGCCACCGACTTGCCGACGCGCTCGGCCGCGGCGCGGACCATGTCGGCGCGGGCTATGTGGTCCTGCGCCTTGCCGTGTGAGAAGTTCAGCCGCACGACATCGACGCCGGTGCGGATCATCTTCTCCAGGATCTCGGGCGTGTTGGATGCAGGGCCGAGGGTGGCGACGATCTTGGTGGCGCGGGTCATGGCTTGTCTCAACTGTTCTGGGGGCGCGGAATTATGGTCCGCCACGGCCCATCGAAGTTTCGCCACGTTTCAGTGCGCGCGGCTACAGCGCCTTCTCCAAGAAAACACTCAGCGGGTCGAGCGCGTAGTCGCCGAAGGGCGGGCGCTCGACATAGCCCAGGCGCCGGTACAGGCCCAGCGCCTCGGGCTGGTGGATGCCGGTCTCCAGCCGCGCCAGCATCACGCCGCGCTCGCGCAGCCCGGCCTCCAACTGCGCCATCAGCTGCTTGGCGACGCCGCGGCCACGCGCGCTGTCGAGCACGAAGAGCCGCTTGATCTCCCCATAGGCCGGCTCGCCAGCAGGTGCGTGGCACTTGACCCCGCCGCAGCCCACGAGCTGCTCGCCCAGCCACAGCCCCCAGAACTCGCCGTTAGGCGGGCGCAGCCCGTCGGCCGGCTCGAAGTGGTTGCTCTCGCTCGGGTACAGGGCAGTCATCAGCGCCTCGGACCGGGCGATCAGCGCCTCGGCGTCGGGCTGGCCGGGGTCGAGGGGTGCGAGGCGGGTGGGCAGTTCTGGGCTCATCGAGGTTAGCGGGCGGTTACAGGCTGGGCACCGTCATCGCGAGCAGATAGCGCGCGGGCTGGGAGCCTGGGTTGGCAAAAACGCTGCGGCCGAGCACGCGGAAACTGATCGAGTCGCCCGCCATCAGCGCGAAGAGCTGGCCTTGCAGCGTCAGGCTGACGGTGCCCTCAAGCAGGCACAGGTGGTGTTCCAGCCGCGCGACGGTCGGTTCGTCATAGGCCAGCTCGGCGCCGGGCGCCAGAACCGCCTCGATGACCTCGGTGGCAAAGCCGGCCAGCGGCGGGCAGCACATGCGACGCTCGAAGCCGCTCTGCTGGTCGTGCCAGCGCGGCTGGTCGGCGGCGCGCAACAGCCGCACGGGCAGCGCCTCGGCGTCGGCCAGCAGCCGGCTGAGCGGCAGCCCATGGGCGCGGGCCAGGCGCGACAGCAGCGTCGCCGTGGGACTGGTCTCGGCGCGCTCCAGCCGCGACAACGTCGCGCGGCTCACGCCGCTGCGCGTGGCCAGTTCGTCCAGCGACCAGCCGGCCGCCAGGCGCAGCGCGGCCAAGCGCTCGGCCAGCTGGCGCTCGAACCGGCCGTCGTCGCTCGAATTTGAGAATTCTTCTCTCATACGGGAATATGCTAGCCGATATGAAGGACCCCGCCACCGCCCCGTTGCTGGCCGCCCTGGCCGTCGTGCTGACCTGGGGCTTGAACTTCCCGTTGCAGAAGGCGCTGTTCGTCGAGGTCGGGCCGCTCGCCTTCCTGGGGCTGCGCTACCTGCTCGTGCCGTTCTGCGCGGTCGCCCTGCTGTGCTGGCGCTTTGGCAGCCGCTGGCCGCGGCTGGACCGCGGCGAGGTCTGGCCCTTGATCCGCCTGACGCTGATCGGCCAGGGCCTGCATCTGCTGCTCTCGGCCTACGGGGTGGACGGCTCCACCGCCTTCAGCGCCAGCGTGCTGCTGGCATGCGGCCCCGTGTTCACGCTGCTGATCCTGCGCCTGAGCGGCGTGGAGAGGCTGTCAAACGGCCAGGTCGCCGGCGTCGCCACAGCGGCGACCGGCGCACTGCTGTTCACGTCGGACAAGCTGCTCGCGGCCGACTGGCATGCCGGGCTGGGCGACCTGACGCTGCTGGCCGCCGCTGCGTTGTTCAGCTATTACACCGTGGCGGCCAAGCCGCTGATCCAGCATCACGGCGGCGTGACGGTGCTGGGCTATGGCAGCCTGGTCTGCACGCTGCCGATGCTGCTGTGGTGCGCGCCCGCACTGGCCGCGCTGGACTGGCGCGCCCAGCCCGGCTGGGTCTGGGCCGGCACCGCCTGGCAGGTCGCCGGCGGCGGCTTCATCGGCTGGCTGGCCTGGGGCTGGGCCAACGAGGCACGCGGCGTGGCCCGCACCGCGCCGCTGATCTACCTGATGCCGCTGGTCGCCGGCACCGCCGCCTGGCTTTGGGGTGGCGAGCAGTTCAGCGCCCACAAGCTGCTGGGCGCCGGCGTCATCCTGGCCGGCGTGGCGCTGGCGCAGTTCAGTCCAGGCAACAGCGCCCCTCGCCCAGTCTCGCGTCGCTGAACGCGAGCGAGGCTGGTCGGTCCCCCGAGGGGACGAAGCCGCTGGCGGCATTGAGCCGCCAGCGGCTCCTGACGGGCCGGCTTGGCGAACTGGAGTCGGACACAAGCAGTCCCTGCGGACTGCTTGTGCCTACGGAAGGCCATGAGCCTCTGGCTCATGGCAGGCCCGGCGCTCGGCCCGGACAACACGCGAGCCTCGGTCACGCCACTCGCGTTCCCTTGGCCTCACGGACGTCCGCCACCGCCAGAGCCGTCATGTTGACGATGCGGCGCACCGTTGCCGACGGGGTCAGGATGTGCACCGGCGCGGCGGCGCCGAGCAGGATGGGGCCGATCGTCACGCCCTGGCTGGCGCTGATCTTGAGCACATTGAACAGGATGTTGGCGGCGTCCAGCGTCGGCAGCACCAGCAGGTTGGCCGCGCCGCTGAGCTTGCTGTCGGGCAGGAAGGCCTGGCGCACGCTCTCCGACAAGGCCGCGTCGCCGTGCATCTCGCCGTCGCACTCCACCTCGGGATGCCGGGCCGCGAACAACTCGTGCGCGCGGCGCATCTTCACGGCCGACGGGCGCGTGCTGGAGCCGAACATCGAGTGGCTCACAAACGCCAGCTTGGGCGGCAGGCCGAAGCGGCGCAGCTCGTCGGCGGCCATCGCGGCGATGTCGGCCAGCTCCTCGGCGTCCGGGTCGTCGTTGACGAAGGTGTCGGTGATGAACAACGTCATCTTGTCCAGCATCAGCGCGTTCATCGCCGCGAACTGGCGCGCGCCTTCGCGCAGGCCGACGAGGTCGCGCACCTGCTCCAGGTGGCGGTCGAAGCGGCCCACCATGCCGCAGATCATCGCGTCCGCGTCGCCCAGCTCGATGGCCAGCGCACCGATGGCCGTGTTGGAGCGCCGCACGGCCGACTTGGCCATCTCTGGCGTCACGCCGTTGCGCTTCATGCGCGCGTGATAGGCCTCCCAGTACAGGCGGAAGCGCGGGTCGTCCTCGGGGTCGATGACGGCAACGTCGTCGCCCAGCTTCAGGCGCAGGCCGGCGCGCTGGATGCGGGCGGCCAGCACCTCGGGGCGGCCGATCAGCGTCGGTTTGCACAGGCCTTCGTCCAGCGCCACCTGCACCGCACGCAACACTCGCTCGTCCTCGCCCTCGGCGTAGATGACGCGGGCCGGGGCGGCCTTGGCCGCGGCGAACACCGGGCGCATGAACATGCCGGTCTGGTAGACGAAGCGCTCCAGCGACTGGCGGTAGGCGTCGAGGTCGGTCACCGGCCGGGTCGCGACGCCATCGGCCGCCGCGGCCGCCGCCACCGCCGGTGCGATGCGCAGGATCAGGCGCGCATCGAAGGGCTTGGGGATCAGGTAGTCGGGCCCGAACGCCAGCTCCTGGCCGGCATAGGCCGCCGCCACTTCATCGCTGGTCTCGGCCTTGGCCAGCGCCGCGATCTCGCGCACGCAGGCCAGCTTCATGCCCTCGGTGATCTTGGTCGCGCCGCAGTCCAGCGCGCCGCGGAAGATGTAGGGGAAGCACAGGACGTTGTTGACCTGGTTCGGGTAGTCGCTGCGGCCGGTGGCGATGATGCAGTCCGGCCGCACTTCCTTCGCCAGCTCGGGGCGGATCTCCGGCTCCGGGTTGGCCAGCGCCAGGATGATGGGTTGCGTGCCCATGGTCTTGACCATGTCGGCGCTGAGCACGCCGGCCGCCGAGCAACCCAGGAACACATCGGCGCCCGCGCACACGTCGGCCAGCGTGCGCGCCGTCGTCACCTGGCAGTAGCGCTGCTTGGACTCGTCCAGCTTGCCGGCCTTGGCGTCCTCGCGCTCCGACTGGATGACGCCGCGCGAATCGCAGACGAACACGTTCTCCCGCTTCACGCCCAGGCCCACCATGACGTCCAGGCAGGCGATGGCCGCCGCGCCCGCGCCAGACACGGCGACCTTGACGGTGGCGATGTCCTTGCCCACCAGCTCAAGCCCGTTCAGCAGCGCGGCCGACGAGATGATGGCCGTGCCGTGCTGGTCGTCGTGGAAGACGGGGATGTTCATGCGCTCGCGCAGCTTCTTCTCGACGTAGAAGCACTCGGGCGCCTTGATGTCCTCCAGGTTCACGCCGCCCAGCGTGGGCTCCATGGCGGCGATGATCTCGACCAGCTTGTCCGGGTCGCGCTCGGCCAGCTCGATGTCGAACACGTCGATACCGGCGAACTTCTTGAACAGGCAGCCCTTGCCTTCCATCACCGGCTTGGCGGCCAGCGGGCCGATGTCGCCCAGGCCCAGCACGGCGGTGCCGTTGGTGATGACGCCTACCAGGTTGCCGCGCGACGTGAACTCGGCCGCCAGCGACGGGTCACGCTCGATATCCAGGCAGGGATAGGCCACGCCCGGCGAGTAGGCCAGCGACAAGTCGCGCTGGTTGGACAACGCCTTGGTCGGCGTGACGGAGATCTTGCCGCGCGTGGGGCTGCGGTGGTAGTCGAGGGCGGCGTCGCGAAGCGCGGCTTCGGCGGGCGACAGGGGAGCGTTGTTCTTTTCCATGGCGGCGGGTCTCCAAAGCGGAACCCGCGAGATTACGCCGCGTTTCAGCGCCCGCCGATGCAGGTTTCTTGGCGATCTATGCCGAAGCGAATATCACCCGGCCCCGGCGGCCCGTGCCCGGGCCGCCGCCCGCCACCGCTCAGCCCGCGGCGCGCTTGCTCAGGATCTCGAACGCCGGCAGGGTCTTGCCTTCCAGTACTTCCAGGAAGGCGCCGCCGCCGGTGGAGATGTAGCCGACGTCCTTCTCGATGCCGTACTTGGCAATGGCGGCCAGCGTGTCGCCGCCGCCGGCGATGCTGAAGGCGATGCTCTCGGCGATCGCGCGGGCGATCGCCTCGGTGCCGTGGGCGAAGGCCGGGAACTCGAACACGCCGACCGGGCCGTTCCAGACGATGGTGCCGGCCGCCTTGAGCTTCTCAGCCAGCTTGGCGGCCGTCTTGGGACCGATGTCGAGGATGAGGTCGTCATCTTCCACGTCGGTGGCAGCCTTGACGGAGGCCGTCGCGCCGGCCGCGAAGGCCTTGGCTGTGACGACGTCCTCGGGGATGGGCACCTCGGCACCGCGCGCGGCCATCGCGGCGATGACGGACTTGGCCTGGTCGACCAGGTCCGGCTCGGCCAGCGACTTGCCGATCTTCAGGCCCGAGGCCAGCATGAAGGTGTTGGCGATGCCGCCGCCGACGATGAGGCCGTCGACCTTGTCGGCCAGGCTCTGCAGGATGGTCAGCTTGGTCGAGACCTTGGAGCCGGCGACGATGGCCACCAGCGGGCGGCGCGGGTTGGCCAGCGCCTTCGTGATGGCGTCGATCTCCGCCGCCAGCAGCGGGCCGGCGCAGGCGATCTTGGCGTACTTGGCGATGCCGTAGGTGGTGGCTTCGGCGCGGTGGGCGGTGCCGAAGGCGTCGTGCACGAAGATGTCGCACAGGCCGGCGAGTTTCTTCGACAGCTCCTCGTTGCACTTCTTCTCGCCCTTGTTGACGCGGCAGTTCTCCAGCAGCACCAGCTGGCCCGGCGCGACGGAGACGGCGTCGACCCAGTCGCGCTGCAGCGGCACCGGGCGGCCCAGCAGCTCGGCCATGCGCTCGGCGACGGGCGCCAGCGAGTCCTCGGGCTTGAACTCGCCCTCGGTCGGCCGGCCCAGGTGGGAGGTGACCATGACGGCGGCGCCGGCGTCCAGCGCCATCTTGATGGCGGGCAGCGAGGCGCGGATGCGGGTGTCCTCGGTGATCTTGCCGTTGTCGTCCTGCGGCACGTTGAGGTCGGCGCGGATGAAGACGCGTTGGCCGGCCACCTTGCCGGCGGCGATCAGGTCTGAGAAGCGGATGACGTTCATGGTCGGGCGGTGCAGTTGAGAAAACTGCCGCGATTCTCGCCGCTGCTCTGCACGTGCTGCGCGTGAACTGCGAACCGGCGCCGGGCCGCAGGCGATGTGCTTGCGGCTCGACGCCGCAAGCATCGCCGTCCCCCAGGGGAACCGGCCGGGTTCGCCCGCGTTCAGCGGTGCGGAACCGGGCGAGGGGCAGCATTCACCAGCCGAGGCCGAGCTTCAGCGTCAGCATGACGGCCATGCCGCTGACGATGGTGCCGAGGATGTCGCGGCGCCAGAAGAAGTAGCCGGTGGCAATGACGGCCGCTGGCCAGCGCGCGTCCTGCCAGGTCGTGATGAGCTGGCCCTTAGTCATGAAGATTTCAGGCGCCACGACAGCGACGAGCGCCGCCAGCGGCGCCACCTTCAGCAGCTCGCGCAGCCAGCCGGGGATGGGCAAGGGCTTCTCGCCGATCATGAAGAAGCTGCGCGTCAGCACGGAGATGCCGGCCAGGCCGAACAGCGCGACCCAGGTCAGCCACTCACTCATGGCGCGCCTTCCGCATGTCCAGCCACCAGCCCACCGCGCCCGCCGCCACGATGGCGCACAGGATGTTGAGCTTCAGCGGCAGCGAATACGTCGCGATCGACACGCCGGCTGCGGTCACGGCCACCCACCACAGCATCCTCTCGGTCAGCAGCGCGTACGACAGCCCCAGCAGCGCCAGCACGCCCGCAAAGCCTATGCCCCAGTGCGGTGGGATGCGGTCGGCCAGCAGGATGCCGGTGAAGGACGCGATCTGCCAGGTCGGCCAGTTGACGGCGACGCCACCCCAGAAATAGCGCTGCTGGCCCCGCTGCGGCACGGCGTCGGGGTAGCGCTTGACGAAGTAGACGAAGTTCAGGTCGGCCGACAGGTAGCCGTTCAGCAGCCGCCGCCACCTTGGCAGGTGGGCCCAGTAGGCGCGCCACTGCGCGCTGAAGATGACGAAGCGCAGGTTGACGCAGAAGGCCGTGGCCAGCAGCACCCACAGCGGCGCGCCCGAGGCGATCAGCGGAAGGGCCGTCAGCTGCGCGCTGCCGGCGAACACCAGCAGCGACATGCCCATGGCCAGCGGGATGCTGAGGCCGCTCTTGACCATGGTGACGCCGGTCACCAGGCCCCAGGCGGCCAGCCCCAGGGAGGGCGAGGCCATGTCGCGCGCGCCGGCTCTGAAATCGGGATCGGCCGCGAGCGCGCGCAGCCTGGCAGACAAACTCATGCCGCCATTGTCGGCGGCATGCGAATCACTTCTCGAGACGGCGGACTTTGCCGCTGCCGGCGATCGACGAGCTGATCTCCGGCGAACCGGCGTACTTCACGTCGCCCGAGCCGGCGATGGAGACATTGAGCTTCTTGGTCGCCTGCACCTGGGCGTCGCCACTGCCGGCGATGGTGACCTTGACGTCCTCGGCGACCAACTCCGCCGCCTTCACGTCGCCGTTGCCGGAGATGGCGACGCTGGCGTTGCCGCAGCGGCCGGCCGCGACGATGTCGCCGCTGCCGCTGACCTTCATCGCCAGGCGCTCGGCATCGAGGTTGGCGAAGCGGATGTCGCCCGAGCCGGCGATGGCAGCGTCGACGCCGCCGGTCTTCATCGCCTCGACCTTGACGGTGCCCGAGCCGGCCACCGCGACGGCGCGCAGCGACGGCATCTCGATGACGAAGCTGGGGTTGGTGGACGTGGAGATGTTGATGCCCTTCCTGGGCCCGATCTCCAGCGTGCGGCCCTTGCCACCGTCGACGACGCGCGTCTCGATATGGGGCAGCAGGTTGCGGTCGGCCTTGACCTCGACCTTGTTGCCCGCCCCCTGGCGGATGACGACGTTGAAGCCGCCGCTCAGCGAGACGGCGTCAAAGGCGCCGGTGTCGCGGGCCTCGGTGGCGATGTCGCCGTTGCCAGTGACGCGTTCGCCCTTGTTCCAGCTCCAGGCCTGGGCCGAGCCGCAGAGGGCGGCGCTGACGAGACCGAGGGCGAAGAGGCGGCGGGGGGTGTTCATGGCGGGCTCCATCGAGGTTGTGATGGCCCGCATCTTGCCGGCCGGCGCCGATACGGACGACGGCGGCGCGACGATGCGCAGGATCAAAGGCGCGAAATGCCGCTGAGCGCGCTGGTCAGTGCGCCTTGGCCTTCTCTGCCGGCTTCTCTGCCGGCTTCTCCACAACCTCCTCGGCCGGCTGCGCAGGCCTGGCACCCGGTCGGGGCACGACGGGGGCGACGCCCTCGAGCTTGTTCTCCCGCATGTACTCGTCCATCTCGCGCCAGCCGGCGTAGATCGCGGCCTTCTGCGCCTTGGGGTTCAGCACGTAGCAGTCCTCGATGGCGCGCATCGCGTGGCGGCAGGCGCTGCCGATGGCCTTGCCTTCGGCCTCCTTCAAGGCCGCCGTCTTGGCGGGGTCGTCGATGCCCAGTTGCTCGCAGGCCGACAGGGCCGCGAGCAGGGGCAGGGCAAGGAGGAGACGCTTCATCTGTTCAGGTATCGGCGGCGTGGCGGCGAACTTGAGTCAGCGCCTGACCATCGCCATCAGGCGCGCGACACGCTCCTCGGTCGACGGGTGCGTGGAGAACAGCCCGCGCAGCCCGCCACCGGACAGCGGGTTCATGATCATCATCTGCGCCGTCTCCGGATGCGCCTCGGTCGTGGGCAGCGGCGTGCCCTGGGCGTAGCGGTGGATCTTGTCCAGCGCCGACGCCAGCGCCGCCGGGTCGCCGGAAATCTCGGCGCCGCCGCGGTCCGCCTCGAACTCGCGGGCGCGGCTGATGGCCATCTGGATGACGCTGGCCGCGAGCGGCGCCAGCAGCGCGATGGCGATGCCGGCAATCGGGTTCATCGGCCGGCCGTTCTCGTCGCGGCCGCCGAAGAACGCCGCGAAGTTGGCCAGCATGGAGATCGCACCGGCCATCGTCGCGCTGACGGTGCTGATGAGGATGTCGCGGTGGGCGACGTGGGCCAGTTCGTGGGCCATCACGCCGCGCAGTTCGCGCTCGGACAGCACGCGCAGGATGCCGGTCGTCGCCGCCACGGCCGCGTGCTCGGGGTTGCGGCCGGTCGCGAAGGCGTTGGGCGCGGCCTCGTCGATCAGGTAGACGCGCGGCATCGGAAGGCCGGCCTTCTGGGCCAGTTCCCGCACCATGCCGTAGAACTGCGGCGCCGAGCTCGCGTCGACCTCGCGGGCGTTGTACATCTTCAGCACCATGTCCGCGGAGAACCAGTAGCTGAAGAAGTTCATCGCGATGGCGACGGCCAGCGCGATCAGCATGCCGGTCTGGCCGCCGATCATGGCGCCCACCGCCATGAACAGCGCCGTGATGGCGGCCATCAGGATGGCGGTTTTCAGCAGATTGAACATCCCAGGCGTCCTTGGAGAACAAAAGCCGAACATGCGGCGCCGCGGCTGGAAATCAAGCGGCAGCCAATCGCCATGATCAGAACACCAGCCGGCCGTCTCCGTTGATGACGCCCAGGTCGACGAAGCGCGAGCCGTTGTGATTGTCCCTGGACAGGCGGATCAGGTAGCCCCCCAGGTCGAGACTGCCCAGCGATTCCAGCCCCGCGACCAGCGAGGCGCGGGTGGGCGCGGGGCCGGCGCGCCTGAGCCCCTCGATCAGCACCCGCCCGGCGATGAAGCCTTCCAGCATGGTGTAGTTGGGCTGGGCATCGGCCGCCAGGCGGCGCAGGCTGGCGTGGAAGTCGCGCTGGAACTGCAGGTGGTCCTTGCGCGGCTGGGGCAGCACCTGAATCATGATCAGGCCGCGGGCATGCTGCTTGAGGTCGCCCGCGAGGCGCGAGCCCGCGAAGGAGCTGGTCGCGAACTGCCCGCCATACCCGCGCTCGCGCAGGCCCTTGACGATCGCGGCGATCGGCTTGGCATTGCTGATGAAGACGACGAGCTGGGCATCCGCCTTGGCCAGGGCGTCGATCTGCGGCGTGAAATCGGTGGCGTTGCGGTTCAACCCCACCACGGCGACGGCGCTCAGGCGTTCGGCCGCGAGCGCATCCTGCATCGAGCGCAGGTTGGCCGGGCCGACGTCGTCCAGGTAGGCCAGCGCGATGCGGGTCAGCCCCAGCGAGGCGACGTGGCGAATGATGCGAGCCATCTCGTCGCCATAGCCCGCCCGGGTGTGGAAGAGATAGGGGTTGAAGGCGGCGCGGATGCCCATGTTGCCGGTGGCCGGCGACAGCATGGGGATGCGGGCCTTGGTGATAGTTTCCAGGCTGGCCTCGGTGCCTGCACCGCTGGTGTAGCCGATCAGGGCCAGCGTCTTGTCCGACTCGGCCAGCTTGCGGGTGTTGGCCAGCACGGCGTCACGCTTGCCGCCGTCGTCGACCGTGACCAGCCGCAGCGGCCGGCCGTTGATGCCGCCCGCGGCATTGGCCAGGCTGAATGCCGCCTCGATGCCCAGGCGCACGTCCTTGGCATATTCCGCCTGGCCGCCGGTGAAGCCGGCGCTCTGCCCGATCAGCAGCGGCTCGCCGGCCTGCGCCATGGCGGCACCATTGCCGAGCAGTCCGGTGGCCAAAGCCAGGGCGAATGTGGCCCGCCGCTGCCAGCGGCGCGCGAGGGAAAGCAGCCTCGCCCGGCCGGGCGATGGGTTGTGGTTCTTCATGCAGGATGTGATTGGTATCAGCGGTTGGCCGCCACCGCCGGCCAGGCGGCTGGCGCGGCGTAGTGGGCCGGCACCTGGCCGGTCAGGCTGCCGAGGAAGGCGACGATGTCGCCCACGTCCTCGGGCGACAGCGTCTGGCCCAATTGCACCTCGGCCATCACCCGCACCGCCTCTTCGAGCGTCGCGACGGAACCGTCGTGGAAATAGGGCGCCGTCTTGGCGATGTTGCGAAGCATCGGCACGCGGTAGACGTACTTGTCGCTCTCGATCTTGGTGCTCGTGAACCGGCCCTCGTCGATGGTCTTCGAGCCGGTCGCCAGCCAGTAGTTCTTGGTGACGCCGAACTTCTGGAAGGAGTTGCCACCCAGCAGCGGGCCGTTGTGGCAGGCCACGCAGCCCTTGCCGACGAACTTCTCCAGCCCCACGCGCTGCTGCGCGTTCAAGGCGCCGGCATTGCCCTGCAGGAAATCGTCGAGCGGCGCCGGCGTGCGCAGCGTGCGCTGGTAGGCCGCCAGCGCCTTGGCGTAATTGGCCGCCGTGATCGCCTCACCCTCGGTGCCGAAAGCGCGCCGGAACAGGTCCTCATAGGCCAGGCTGCGCAGTGCCGCGACCAGGTCGGCCGTGTTGCCGTAGCCCATGGAGCCGGTGATGGAGCGCTCCGCCTGGTGGGCACCGTCCTTGCGGTCGCCGTACCAGCGCAGGGCGACCTGGTCCTGCGCCATGAACATCGCCTGCGAATGCAACGTCGTGAATTGACCCTTGGCATTGACCGACAGCGGGCGGCGGTCGGAACTCCAGTCGGCCGGGCTGTGGCAGCTGACGCAGGCGGTCTTGCCGTCCAGCGACAGGCGGGTATCCCAGAACAGCGCCCGCCCCAGCACCGCCTGCGGTGCGGAGGCCTCCTCCGGCGTCACCGGCTTGACGACACCGAACAGGGCCTGGGCCTGCAGCAGCAGCGCATCGCTGCCGCCCGCGAGGGTCGGCGTGGCGACGGCCCAGGCCAGCCCCAGCAACAGGGCGGGGGCCGAGGCGACCCGGCAAAGCAAAGTGAGTGTCATGGCGAGCTCGATGACGATGAGGGGCGGTCCTCCACAAGGGGTCCGGATCGTGCGGCCCGGCCCGCAAAATCGTGCGCATTCTGTCGCAGCCCAGATGACGCGCAATGCCTAAAAGTACCGCTATTGGCGCCCGTCGGGCGCTCTGACCTAACCGGTTATCAGCGCGAAGCGCTCGCCCGCGGCCACCGGCCGCGCCTGCATGAAAGCGGCAGCCGGGCCGCGCTTGCCCCCCGCACGCTGCAGCTCCGTCAGCCGCAGTGCGCCCTCGCCGCAGGCCACCACCGGCCCGGTGGCGATCACGACGCCCGGCTCGCCATCACCGTCGACGAGTTCAGCGCGCCAGACCTTCAGCGGCTCACCGGCCAGCATCGCCACGCCGCCCGGGAATGGGTCGAAGGCGCGCAGGCGGCGCTCGATCTCGGCGGCCGGCCGGCGCCAGTCGATGGTGCTCTCGGCCTTCTCGATCTTGTGGGCGTAGGTCACGCCCTCGGCCGGCTGCGGCGTGCGCGTCAGCGCGCCGGCCTGCAGGGCCTCGACGATCAGCCGGCCGCCCAGCGCGGCCAGGCGGTCGTGCAGCGTCGCGGTCGTGTCGTCGGCGCGGATGGGCTCGCGGCCGACGAGCAGCATGTCGCCGGTGTCCAGGCCGGCATCCATCTGCATGATGGTGATGCCGGTCTCGGTGTCGCCGGCCTCGATGGCGCGATGGATGGGGGCGGCGCCGCGCCAGCGCGGCAGCAGCGAGGCATGGATGTTCAGGCAGCCCTTGCGCGGGAGGTCCAGCACCCACTGCGGCAGGATCAGCCCATAGGCGGCGACGACCATCACGTCGGCCTCCGCCGCCAGCAGCGCCTCGCGCGCCGCGGCCGCGTCGGCGGCGTACTTGCCGTCCAGCTTGAGGCCCTGCGGCTGCGCGACCGGGATGCCCGCCGCAACGGCGCGCTGCTTCACGCTTGACGCCTGCAGCTTCATGCCGCGCCCGGCCGGGCGGTCGGGCTGGGTCAGCACCAGCGGCACCGTGAAGCCGGCGCCCAGCAGCGCATCCAACGCGACGGCGGCGAACTCCGGCGTGCCCGCGAAAACGACTTTCATGACGCAATGCGCATCAGAACCTCTGGTTGCGCTTCTTGGCCTCGGCCTCTTCCTCGCGCGCCTTCTTGACCATCTTGGTCTTGATGCGGTCGCGCTTGAGCGGGCTCAGGTACTCGACGAAGACCTTGCCCAACAGATGGTCCATCTCATGCTGCACGCAGACCGCCAACAGCCCGTCGGCGTCGAACTCGTACACCTCGCCGTCACGGTTGGTGGCGCGCACCGTCACCTCCGCATGCCGCGGCACCTTGTCGTAGATCTGCGGCACCGACAGGCAGCCCTCCTCACCCTCCACCATGCGCTCGCTGGTCTTGACCAGCTCCGGGTTGATCAGCACGCGCGGCGTGTCACGGTCTTGCGAGGTGTCGATGACGATGACGCGCTCGTGCACGTCCACCTGCGTCGCGGCCAGGCCGACGCCGTCGGCGGCGTACATGGTCTCCAGCATGTCGTCGATGAGCCGGCGGATGCGTTCGTCCACGGCGTCCACCGGCTTGGCGATGGTGTGCAGACGCGGGTCGGGATAGCGAAGGATGTCGAGTCGGGCCATGGCGCCTTGTAAGCACTCGCAAGCGAGCGCTAGCGGTTGTTGGTTGCCCCCGGTGAATGCGGGCAGAATGACCCGGATTTTCGCCGATCCGGCAATCCCCCTTCGGAGACCGCGCTTGAAGCCTGCTGCCCGCCCTGTCCACTTTTCAGTCCTTGCGGCCTGCCTGACCCTTGCGACGACCTCGGCCTGGGCCCAAGCCAGCAAGCTGCCCGTCACGCCGGAGCAACGCCGCGTGGCCGAGCAGGTCGCCAGCGCCGGCGTGCCGCTGGCCGAACTGGCGCCGAATGCGCCCGACAGCCACACCGTGCAGCCCGGCGACACGCTCTGGGACATCTCCAAGCTCTTCCTGAAGAGCCCCTGGCGCTGGCCCGAGCTGTGGGGCATGAACCGCGACCAGATCCGCAACCCGCACCTGATCTACCCCGGCCAGGTGCTGATGCTCGTCAAGGTCGACGGCCGCGCCCGCCTGCAGTTCGGGCAGCGCGTCGGCGGCGCCGGCGACACCGTCAAGGTCAGCCCGCAGATGCGCGTCTCGGCGCTCGACGCCAACCCGATTCCCGTCATCCCGCTGGCCCTGATCCAGCCCTTCCTGACCGACACCGCCGTCTTCGACACCGACGCGCTGGCCACCGCGCCGCGCATCGTCGCGACGCAGGAAGGCCATGTGCTGCTGGGCAAGGGCGACCTGGCCTACGCCCGCGGCGATTTCGCCGGCGCGACGGACTTCCGCGTCTTCCGCACCGCGCGCGCGCTCCGCGACCCGGCCACCAACGAGATCCTCGGCTACGAGGCGCCGTATGTCGGCACCGCCGACCTGATACGCCCGGGCGAAAACCGCGCCCGGCCCGATGGCAAGACCGACATCGTCCCGGCGACGCTGCGGATCAGCCAGGTCAAGCAGGAGGTCGGCATCGGCGACCGCCTCGCGCCGGCGCCGCAGCGCGACCTGGAACGCTACGTGCCTCACGCGCCGGACCAGCCCATGGCGGGTCAAATCGCCGCCATCTACGGCGACGCGCTGAACGCCGGCCAGAACCAGATCGTCACCCTGAACCGCGGCAAGCGTGACGGCGTCGAGCGCGGCCATGTGTTTGCGCTGTGGCGCGATGGCGAGGCCGCCGTGGACAAGACGCAAGGGAAGGCGCAAGCCATCAAGCTGCCCGACGAACGCCACGGCGTGCTGTTCGTGTTCGAGGTCTACGAGCGGGTCTCGTATGCGCTGATCATCTCGGTCAAGGAACCCGTCAAGGCCGGCGACCGCTTCACGCAGCCCTGATGCTTTCTTCGGCCGAGCTGGCCGCGTGGCTGCGGCTGACCGAGAGCGTCGGCCCCGGCGCTGCCCGGCGTCTGCTTGCGATGGCCGGCAGCCCGCAGGCGGTCTATGAACTGCCCACGGTGGCGCTGGACCAGGCCCTGCCGCCCAAGCAGCGCGAGGCCTTCAATCAGCCGCCCGCGCACCTCGACGAGCTGGTCACCCACGCGCAGGCCTGGCTGGCCGAGCCCGGCCACGACCTGCTGGTGCTGGGCGATGCCGACTATCCGCCCCGCCTGCTGGCCACGGCCGACCCGCCGCTGCTGCTGTGGCTGCAAGGCCGCCGGGAGCTGCTGGGCATGCCTTCGCTGGCCATTGTCGGCAGCCGCAACCCGACCGCGCAGGGCGGCGACAACGCCCGCGCCTTCTCGCGGGCGCTGGCACACGCCGGCTACACCATCGTCTCCGGCCTGGCGCTGGGCGTGGACGCCGCAGCCCATGAAGGCGCGCTGGACGCCGAAGGCGCCACCATCGCCGTCGTCGGCACGGGGCTGGACCAGGTCTACCCGCGTCGCAATGCGGGCCTCGCCGCCCGGCTGCTGGCCGCCGGCGGCCTGATCGTCAGCGAGTATTCGCTCGGCACGCCCATCACGCAGGCCAACTTTCCGCGCCGCAACCGCATCATCGCGGGGCTGGCCCAGGGCTGCCTGGTCGTCGAGGCGGCGGTGCAGTCGGGGTCGCTGATCACCGCGCGGCTGTCGGTGGAGGCCGGCCGCGAGGTGTTCGCGATTCCCGGTTCCATCCATTCGCCGCAGGCGCGGGGCTGCCATGCGCTGATCCGCCAGGGCGCCAAGCTGGTCGAGTCGGCCGAGGATGTGCTGGAAGAACTGCCGCCGCTGGGTTCGCGGCCTGCCGCAAGCCCCACGCTGCCCGAGACGCCCCACGAACAGCAAGCACTGCTCGATGCCATGGGTTTCGACCCCGTCAGCCTGGACGCGCTGATGGCCCGCAGCGGCTGGGCCGCGGCCGAGCTGAGCGCGGCGCTGCTGGAGCTGGAACTCGACGGCCACGTGGCCCGTCTGGCCGGCCAGCTGTTCCAGCGCCGCAGGCAGGGCTGAGCAGCTTAACCGCGGATATCAGAGGGCGATCCGGGGGGTTATTCGCAGCCGGAGCCCCCGGATCGCTGGGCTATCATCCCCTCACGATGTTCGATGTCCTGGTTTATCTCTACGAGACCTATTGGCGTCCGGACGCCTGCCCCGACCATGCGCAGCTGACGCGCAAGCTGACGGCGGTGGGCTTCGAGAACGATGAGATCCAGGAAGCCCTCTCCTGGCTGGACGGCCTGGCCGCGGCCGGTGAGTCCTACCAGGGCGAGCAGAGCGAGAGCGCCATGCGTGTCTACTCGCCCGCGGAGATCGAGCACCTGGGCGAGGCCTCGGTCGGCTTCGTCAGCTTCCTGGAATCCGCCGGCGTGCTGCCGGGACCGATGCGCGAGATGGTCATCGACCGCGCGATGGCGATCTCGGGCGCACCGATGGACCTCGAAGATCTGAAGATCATCGTGCTGATGGTGTTCTGGAGTCTGGGCGAGGAGCCCGATGCGCTCATCCTCGACGAACTCTTCGTCGCGCCGGAAGACCGGCTGATCCACTGATGCAAAACGGCGCCTTGGGCGCCGTTCTCATTTCAGCAGCTGGTCGGGGTCGGCATCCAGCTTGGCAAGCGCCTTGCGCGTGGCCTGCACGGTCAGCGCCTCATCCTGCGCCGGCAGCAGCAGGCCGGCCTGCAGGAAGGCCGCCATGCGGTTCAGCGAGAACAGCACGCCGCGGCCCTTGGGCGTGACGAACAGCGCCAGCTGCTTGCGCAGGCCGCGCCAGGCCAGCTGCACCTGCTCGTTGCGGCCGCGGTAGTCCAGCATGAACCAGCCGCCGACCTGCAGCTCACGCGCCCAGGCGACCATGGCCGGCGTGGGCGCCGAGCCGCCTTCGGCCACGACCTCCATGCCGTCGGACTCGTGCCCAGACAGGTCGCGCACCAGCATCTCGTCGACATGGCTGTCGCCCTCGATGTCCTCGGGCAGCATGGCCTCCAGCGTTTCCAGCTGGTCCATCAGCTCGTCCAGGCGCTCGCGCGGGATGGCGGCCGTCTTGGCGGTGAAGGCCGCGGCCAGCGCGTTGTTGAGCTGGCGCACATGTTCGTCCTGCTTGTCGATGGCCAGGCCGGCGTGGCTCATGCCGTCGCGCAGCGTCTTGAGCAGCGGCGGCAGGCGACGGATGACGTCGGCACGGTCTTCGCGCGAGGACTTGGCGCTGGCCGACCAGATCAGGTCCGCGGCGGCACGCTTCATGGACTTGGTCACGTCGGCCTGGGCGCCCGAGCGCACGGCGGTGACCGCCAGCACGTCGGCCCAGACGTGGAAGAGGAAGTCGCGCACACCGTCCTGCACCGGCACCTCGGACAGCATCTTGCGCAGCTCGATGGTGTACTGGATGGCCAGCGTCTCGCGCTGCTCCACCTGCTGGGCGAGCGACACGCCACGCTTGGAAGCCTGGTTCTCGTTCTCGAAGTAATGGTCGAGGAACTTCTCGAATTCGGTCAGCACGGTCGTGAAGACGCGTCGGCCGGTGTCCGGGTAGGCCTCGACGACCTGCACGACGCGCTTGATCTCGCGCTCCAGCGCGTCGTTGCTGGCGCGTTCGGCGCCCGGGCCGGTGGCCTGGGTGGCGTTGAAGCCCATCACGCAGGCGCCCATGCGGTCGATCAGGCGGCGCGCCGGATGGTCGGCGGCGGCGAAGAAGTCGGGCTCGCTGACCGCCACGCGCAGCACCGGCATCTGCAGCCGCGCGAACCAGACCCGCACCGTGGCCGGGATGCGCTCCTCGGTCAGGATGCTCTGGAACATCATCGCGACGATCTCGATGGTCGCCCGTTCCGCCGGCGTGCTGGCGGCCTGCTTCAGGACCTGCTTGAAGGCCTGGTTGCGGGCGCCGATCTCCTCGAGCTGGCGCGGTGCGCTCTGGCCGGTATCGACGCCGACACCACCGGCCGGCGCGCCCGGGCGGCGCTGCAGCGACTCCTGCGCATGCTTGATCGCGCCCATCAGCCGTGGCGAGGCGGCTGCCACCGGCGCATCGGCCAGCGAAGGCCGCGGGCCGCCTTCCGCACCCGCACCCTGGCCGGGACCCGGGCTCGGCCCGCCCGCTCCACCCAGGCCGGCCAAGCTGGGCTTGCCGCCGCCGGGGCGGGCGGGGACCTGGCTCTTGGTGACCGGGAAGCCGGGCACATGGCGGGCCAGCACGCGTTGCAGCTGGGCCATGACTTCATCGGCCTGCGAGCTGACCTTGCTGCGCGGGGCAGGCAGGTCGCCACTGCCGGAGGGCGTCGACAGCGGAGCCAGGCCCGACGACACGGGCGCGGCGGCTGGGGGCGCGGGCACGGCCGGTGCGCCGGCCGCAGCGGCGGTGGCCGCAGCGGCGGCCTGGGCCGTGCGCCGGATGAAGGGTCGCAGGTCGACCTCGGGCAGCACCTTCTGCGCGATCAGCCAGCGGTTGGTCTCGTGATAGGCCTCGCTGATGAGCTGGGCGAACTCCTCATGCAGCTCGTGGTGAAGCAGCTGCCAGACCTGGGCGTCCAGGCCGACACGGGTCCAGGCGTCCAGCGCGATGCGCGCGATGACATGGGCACGCAGCAGGTCCAGCGGCTCGAGGTCGTCATGCGCCTCCAGCGCCTGCATGCGGGTGCGCAGGTCGGTGAATTCCCAGGTCGCCCGGTCCATCATGACGAGGGACAGCCGCGAGCTCGTGATCTCGCGCTCGATGGTCGAGTCGTCGACCAGGCTCATCTTGCGCGACTGCGATTGCGCGGTCGTCTCGTGCTCGCGGGCGTTGTCTGACACGCCATGCACGGCCGCGTGGCGCAGCGCGCCCACGACGGCCATCTGCCAGTTGGGGCCCAGCTTCTGCCAGGCGTGCACCGCATCGCGCCGCGCCGTCATGACGGCATGCGGCGCGCCTTGCGACAGCAGCTGCGTCGCCCCCTGGCCGACCGCGGCGACGAGTGGCGTCATGCCGCGCACCAGGGCCTCCAGATAGACACGCCGAGCCTGGGTGGCCAGGGCCTGGTTGCGAGCGGCGGTCATGGAGGCGTGAGGGCGGCGCGTCGAGAGTCGGGGGTCTCGTTCACTCTACACGACGGCCCCGGCGTTCGGGTCGTTGGGATCGTCACGGTTGCCGGCGGTTTTCACCAAATCCTCGCGCTTGACGCCCAGCCACATCGCGATCGCCGCGGCGACGAACACCGAGGAGTAGATGCCGAACAGGATGCCGATGGTCAGCGCGACGGCGAAGTAATGCAGCGTCGGGCCGCCGAACAGCAGCATCGAGACCACCATCAGCTGCGTGCAGCCGTGGGTGATGATGGTGCGGCTCATCGTCGAGGTGATCGCGTGGTCGATGACCTCGTGCGTGTTCATCTTGCGGAACTTGCGGAAGGCCTCGCGCACCCGGTCGAAAATGACGACGGACTCGTTCACCGAATAGCCCAGCACCGCCAGGATGGCCGCCAGCACCGCCAGCGAGAACTCCCACTGGAAGAACGCGAAGAAGCCCAGGATGATTACCACGTCGTGCAGGTTGGCGATGATGCCGGCGACCGCGAACTTCCATTCGAAGCGGATGGCCAGGTAGATCATGATGCCCAGCACCGTCACGGCCAGCGCCTTGGCGGCGTCCTGGGCCAGCTCGGCGCCGACGGCCGGGCCGACGACCTCGGAGCGCGACAGCTTCAGCGGCTCGGCACCATCGGCCTTCTTGCAGATCTGCTTGCTGACCTGCTCGCCCTGCGGCGTGATCTCCTGGTGTTCGCTGACCGTGCCGGCCTCGGCCTTGCACAGCTCGCCGAAGACCTTGCCGACCAGCTCGGTCTGCTTGATGTCGCCGCGCACGGGCAGGCGGATCATCACGTCGCGCGAGGAGCCGAAGTTCTGCACCTGGACTTCGCCGAAGCCCATCTGCTCGATGACATGGCGGGTCTTCTCGATCTCGGCCGCCTTCGGATAGGCCACCTCGATGACGGTACCGCCGGTGAATTCGATGGAGAAGTGCAGGCCGCGCGTGACCAGGAAGAACACGGCGGCGGCGAAGGTGATGAAGGAGATGGCGTTGAAGATCAACGCATGCTTCATCAGCGGCAGGTCGCGCTTGATGCGAAAGAGTTCCATCTTCTGTCCTTAAGCCTTGGCGGCCACGTCGGTCGTCTCGCCAGGCTTGTCGTCCTGGGGCTTCCAGATCTGCCCGATGGACACGCTCTTGAGCTTCTTCTGGCGGCCGTACCAGAGGTTCACGAGGCCGCGCGAGAACACGACGGACGAGAACATCGAGGTCAGGATGCCCAGGCAGTGCACGACCGCGAAACCCTTGATCGGGCCGGAGCCGAACACCAGCAGCGCCACGCCGGCGATCAGCGTCGTCACGTTGGAGTCCAGGATGGTGGCCCAGGCGCGCTCGTAGCCGAGGTGGATGGCCTGCTGCGGCGAGGCCCCGCCGCGCAGCTCCTCGCGCACACGCTCGTTGATCAGCACGTTGGAGTCGATGGCCATGCCCAGCACCAGCGCGATGGCCGCGATGCCCGGCAGGCTCAGCGTGGCCTGCATCATCGACAGCACCGACACCAGCAGCAGCAGGTTGAAACCCAGCGCCAGCGACGAGAACACGCCGAACAACAGGTAGTAGACGCACATGAAGGCGGCCACCGCGGCGAAGCCCCAGGTGACGCTGGCGATGCCCTTTTCGATGTTCTCCTTGCCGAGGCTGGGGCCGATGGTGCGCTCTTCGATGATCTCCATCGGCGCGGCCAGCGAGCCGGCGCGCAGCAGCAGCGCCGTGTCGGCGGCCTCCTGCGTCGTCATCGCGCCGGAGATGCGGAAGCGGTTGCCCAGCTCGTCGTTGATGGTGGGCGCCGTCACGACTTCGCCCTTGCCCTTCTCGAACAGCAGGATGGCCATGCGCTTGCCGATGTTCTCGCGCGAGATCTCCTTCATGATCCGCGCGCCCTTGGCGTCGACGGTCAGGTGCACGGCCGGGTTGTGGTTCTCGTCGAAGCCGGGCTGCGCATCGTTCAGGTTGTCGCCGGTCAGCAGCACCTGGCGCTTGACGATGATGGGGCCGAAGCCGCGGTCGATGAAGCGCTCAGTGCCGAAGGGCACGGGGCCATTGCCCTTGAGCGCCTCCATCGCCTCGGCGCTGCTGTCGACCATGCGCAGCTCCAGCGTCGCCGTGCGGCCGATGATGTCCTTGGCCTTGGCCGTGTCCTGCACGCCGGGCAGCTGCACGACGATGCGGTCCAGACCCTGTTGCTGGACGATAGGTTCAGACACGTTCAGCGCATTGACGCGGTTGTGCAGCGTCGTGATGTTCTGCTTGATGGCCGCTTCCTGCACCGCGGCCTGGGCCTGCGGCGACAGCGTGCCGGCCAGGTCGTCGCCCTGCGGCGTCCAGGTCACGTCGGCCAGCTGGTTCTTCAGCAGCTCGGTGGCCGCCGCGCGCTGCTCGGCGTCGCGGAAGGCGATCAGCACCGTGTTGCCTTCGCGGCTGATGCCGGCGTGGCGGATGCCCTTCTCGCGCAACAGCAGGCGCACGTCGCTGGTCAGCGCCTCGGCCTTCTTGGTCAGCGCGGCCTTCATGTCGACCTGCATCAGGAAGTGCACACCGCCGCGCAGGTCCAGGCCCAGGTACATCGGGTTGGCGTGCAGCGCCGACAGCCATTGCGGCGAACGCGACAGCAGGTTGAGCGCGACGATGTACGTCGGCTCGGCCGGGTCGGCGTTCAGCGCCTTGCTGATCGCGTCCTTGGCCTTGAGCTGCGTGTCGGTGTCGCCGAAACGGGCCTTGATCGAGGTGCCGTCGAACTGCACGTAGTCCGGCTGCACGCCGGCTTCCTTCAGCACGGACTCGATGCGGGCTTGCAGCGCGGTGTCGACCTTGACGGTGACCTTGGCGCTGGAGACCTGCACCGCCGGCGCTTCGCCGAACAGGTTCGGCAGCGTGTAGAGGGTGCCGATCAGCAGCGCGACGAGCAGGATCGCGTACTTCCAGAGCGGATAGCGGTTCATGAGACTTCCTGGTTAGCGCCCCGGGAGGTGGCGCCGGGCCGGCTTACTTCAAGCTGCCCTTAGGGAGAACCTGGGTGATGGCGCTGCGCTGCAGCTGCAGCTCGACGCCGTTGGCCACTTCCAGATGAACGAAGTTGTCGCCCAGCTTGCTGACCTTGCCGATGACGCCGCCGGCGGTGACCACCTCGTCGCCCTTGGCGATCGCCTCGATCATGGCCTTGTGCTCCTTCTGGCGCTTCATCTGCGGCCGGATCATGACGAAATAGAGCACCACGAACATCAGCACCAGCGGCAGCATGCCGAGGAGACCGGACTCGGGACTGGCAGCGGCCGGGGCGGCCTGGGCGTAGGCGTTGGAGATGAACACGTTGAATTCCTAGGTAAACCGGCGGCTGTGGCCGCCGCAAAGCAACCTTGAATTCTAGTGCCGGCCGCCGAGCGGGCCGGCCAGCCGCCATCGGGCTGCTAATCTCGCGCGCCGTCGCCTCTCCCGCTGCGCCATGCCGACGCAACCCGACCTCGCCACGCTGCGCCGCCACGCGGTCGCGCGCAGCCTTTTTGCCCCAACGACACTCCTGGCCGCCGTGCAGCGGCTCGGTGGCTTCGTGCAGGCCGACCCGCTGCGCGCCCCCGCCCGCGCGCAGGACCTGACGCTGCGCCACCGCGTCAAGGGCTACCGCGCCGGGGACCTGGAGCGGCGCTACCCGCGCCTGCCGTTGCAGGAAGACTTCTTCATCAACTATGGTTTCGTCACACCCGAGCTGCGCGCGCTGATGCACCCGCGCACCACGCGGCGCGTCTGGGATGCGGCGCGCTGGAGGCTGGCCGAGGCGGTGCTGGCCGAGGTCGAGCGGCTGGGCGAGGCGCACCCAGCCGACGTCGACGCAGCGCTGGGCCACGGGCCGGTGAAGAACTGGTTCGGCGGCAACAGCCGGCTGTCCACCGAGCTGCTCGACGGCCTGCACTACCGCGGCCGGCTCGATGTCGTGCGACGCGACAGCGGCACCCGCGTCTACCGGCTGGCGCAGGCGTGGGAGGCGCACCCCGAACCGCAAACCGCCATGGACGCGCTGGCCGACGCGCTGGTGCAGAAGTACGCGCCGCTGCCGGCCAACAGCCTGTCACTGGTCATCCGCATGCTGTTCCACGGCGCCCACCAATGGCGCGACCTGGCCGCGACAACGATCGCCCGTGCGAAGTCGCGCCTGGCGCATGCCCGGGTCGACGGCGTCGACTGGTACTGGCCGGCCGACGAGGACCCGGCACGCGGCTGGCGCATCCCGAGCCAGGTGCGGCTGCTGGCGCCGTTCGACCCGGTCGTTTGGGACCGCCGCCGCTTCGAGCTGCTGTGGGGCTGGCCCTATCGCTTCGAGGCCTACACACCGGCGGCCAAGCGGGTGCGCGGGCATTACGCGCTGCCGCTGCTGTGGCGAGACCAGGTCATCGGCTGGGCCAACGCCGGCGTGCGCGGCGGGCAGCTTCAGGTGGACTGCGGCTATGTCAGCGGCCGCGCGCCGCGGGACGCCGCGTTTCGCGCCGCGCTGGATGAAGAGATAACGCGCCTGGCCGTGTTCCTCGGCGTGGCGCGCTGATGCGGCTCGACACAGGCGCCTAGACGTTGACCGTCTTCATCTGCATCTCGGGATAGCGCGTGCCGGCAATCGCATGCCGCTGCAGCAGCGCATCGAGCCGCTCGCGCCGTCCGTCGTCGAAATGGATGGACGCGGCGAGTGCGTTCTCGTCCAGCCGGGCGACGCTGCGCGTGCCCGGAATGGGCACGATGTCTTCGCCCTGGTGCAGCAGCCAGGCCAGCGCGAGCTGGGCCGGTGTGTAGCTCCATTCCTCGGCCAAGGCGGCTAGCGAATCCGCCAGCGCGAGGTTGTGGTCGAGGTTCTCGCCCTGGAAGCGGGGGTGGATGCGGCGGCGGTCGTCGGGGGCGAGCTGGTCGGCGGAGCGGATCAGGCCCGTCAGGAAGCCACGGCCGAGCGGGCTGTAGGGCACCAACGCGATGCCCAGCTGCCGGCAGGTCGGCAGCACCTCGGCCTCGACGTCGCGCGTCCACATCGAATACTCGGTCTGCACCGCGGCGATCGGGTGCACGTCGTGGGCGCGGCGGATGGTGGTGGCGGCCGCCTCGGACAACCCGAGGTGGCGCACCTTGCCCGCCTTCACCAGCTCGGCCATCGCACCGACGGTCTCTTCGATCGGCACGGTCTTGTCGACGCGGTGTTGGTAGTAGAGGTCGATGTGATCCACGCCCAGGCGCTGCAGGCTGGCGTCGCATGCCTGGCGCACATAGGCGGGGCTGCCGTCGATGCGCGCGACGGTCCCGTCGCCCGCACGCACATGGCCGAACTTGGTGGCGATGAAGACTTCGTCACGGCGCTGGGCCAGCAGCAGCGCCAGCAACCGCTCGTTGGCGCCGCTGCCGTACATGTCGGCGGTGTCCAGGAAATCGATGCCGATGTCCAGCGCGTGATGCAGCACGGCCAGCGACCGGGCGTCGTCCGCAGGGCCGTAGAACTCGGACATGCCCATGCAGCCCAGGCCCAGGGCGGAGACTTCGGGACCGGCTGCGCCCAGGCGGCGGCGCGGCAAGGCGGAAGGGGTGGTGACGTGATTCATGGCAAAGCTCCTTGCTTGGAGGTGACAGGATGCCGCAAGCGTAGAGACTCCACACCGGGCGCGGCCAGCACAAAGGTGGCGCAAGCTTGCCTGATCCTCCGATTCCCAAGGCTTACGCCGGCAGCGGCTGGTCGCGTGCTTGCACAATCCGCGGCATGCCGACCGACGCACTGCTCGACAACCTGCGCGAGCGCGCCATCGCGCTGGCGCTGCGGCGCGCGCCGGCCGACGGCATGCACGCCACCGCCCTGCCCTGGCTGCGGGCGATCCGCGCCAGCGCGCCCGGCCAGCCGGTGCCGGCCTTGTACGAACCTGGGCTGGTGCTGGTGCTGCAGGGGCGAAAGCGCGCCCTGCTGGGCGACGCGGTCGTGCACTACGACGCGATGCAATGCTTGCTCGTCCCCGTGACGACACTGCCGCGCGGCCACGTCGTGGAGGCCAGCGCCGAGCGGCCTTACCTCTGCCTGCGCCTGAGCTGCGAGACGCAGGCTTTGGCCGAATTGCTGCTGGAGGGCGACGCGCCCGAGCCCGCCGACACGGACGGCGCCGGCCTGCAGGTGGCGCCCGTCACCGCCGCGCTGCTGGACGCCGCCGTGCGCCTGCTGCAGTTGCTGGACAGCCCGCAAGACCTGAAGACCCTGGCGCCGCTGGTGCAGCGTGAAATCTTCTACCGCGTGCTGATCGGGCCGCTCGGCTGGCGGCTGCGCGCCCTCGCGCAGGGCGACGGCGTCGCCCGCCGCCTCAACCGCGTCATCGAGCAACTCACGCACCGCTTCGCCGAGCCGCTCCGCATCGACGAGCTGGCCGCGCTGGCACACATGAGCCCCTCGACGCTGCATCTGCGCTTCAAGCAGCTCACCGCGCTGTCACCCCTGCAGTTCCAAAAACAGCTGCGGCTGCAGCACGCGCGCCGGCTCATGCTGGGCGACGGCCTGGATGCCGCCAGCGCCGCCCACCGCGTCGGCTACGAGAGCCCGTCGCAGTTCAGCCGTGAATACCGGCGCCTCTTCGGTGCGCCACCGCGTGAGGACATCTCACTTTTGCGTGCCGCGGCCGCCTGACGAACACATAGAATCACGGGCTTCCGAGGAGCGTTGCAACCTCAGCACCTTTGAGGCCAGGCTCGGAACCTATCCCACTGCAACTGCGCTCACCCGCTGGCCGATCGTGCCTGGGTGAGGTTTGGTCTCCCCTTGTGCGCACAGCGGCTTCATTCGCTTGAAGGAGCCTGCATGACCTCCCCCGCCCACATCGTCAAGGACCTGTCGCTGGCCGACTGGGGCCGCAAGGAAATCAAGATCGCCGAGCACGAGATGCCGGCGCTGATGGCCATCCGCAAGGAGTACGCCGCCACGCAGCCGCTCAAGGGCGCGCGCGTCACGGGCTCGCTCCACATGACCATCCAGACGGCCGTGCTCGTCGAGACGCTGCAGGCCCTGGGCGCCGAAGTGCGTTGGGCCTCCTGCAACATCTTCTCGACACAAGACCACGCCGCCGCGGCGCTGGCCGCAGTCGGCACGCCCGTGTTCGCCTACAAGGGCGAGACGCTGGAAGACTACTGGGACTACACCCACCGCATCTTCGAGTTCGCCGGCAAGGGCGAACCGGGCGAAGGCCCGAACATGATCCTGGACGACGGCGGCGATGCGACGCTGCTGATGCACCTGGGCCAGAAGGCCGAGAAGGACTTGTCCGTGCTGGCCAACCCGGGCAGCGAGGAAGAGCGCATCCTGTTCGCGGCCATCAAGAAGAAGGTCGCCGAGGACGGCACCTGGTACACCCGCAAGAGCGCCGAGATCATCGGCGTGACGGAAGAGACGACCACGGGCGTGCACCGCCTGAAGGAAATGTCGGCCAAGGGCACGCTGCTGTTCCGCGCCATCAACGTGAACGACTCGGTCACGAAGAGCAAGTTCGATAACCTCTACGGCTGCCGTGAATCGCTGGTGGACGGCATCAAGCGCGCCACCGACGTGATGGTGGCCGGCAAGATCGCCGTCGTGGCCGGCTACGGCGACGTGGGCAAGGGCTCGGCGCAGGCGCTGCGTGCGCTGTCGGCCCAGGTCTGGGTGACCGAGATCGACCCCATCTGCGCGCTGCAGGCCGCGATGGAAGGCTACCGCGTCGTGACGATGGAATACGCCGCCGACAAGGCCGACATCTTCGTGACGACCACCGGCAACAAGAACGTCATCCGCCACGAGCACATGCTGGCGATGAAGAACAACGCCATCGTCAGCAACATCGGCCACTTCGACAACGAGATCGAGGTCGCGGCGCTCGAGCAGTACGAGTGGGAAGAGATCAAGCCGCAGGTCGACCACGTGATCTTCCCGGACGGCAAGCGGATCATTCTCTTGGCCAAGGGCCGCCTCGTGAACCTCGGCTGCGGCACGGGCCACCCGAGCTATGTGATGAGCAGCTCGTTCGCGAACCAGACCATCGCCCAGATCGAGCTGTTCGCGCACAAGGACAACTACGCCGTCGGCCAGGTCTACGTGCTGCCCAAGCATCTGGACGAGAAGGTCGCCCGCCTGCAGCTGACCACGCTGAACGCGCAGCTGACCGAACTGACCGAGGAGCAAGCCGCCTACATCGGCGTCAACAAGGCCGGCCCGTACAAGCCGGACACGTACCGCTACTGATCGAGAGCCGATGCGCGCAGACCAGCTTCTCGTCGCCCAAGGCCTGACGCCGACCCGCTCGGTGGCCCAGCGCCTGATCAGCAACGGCGCCGCCGAATGGGCCTCGCCCACCGGCTGGGCCGTGTTGAAGAAGGCCGGCGAGGACTTGCCCGAGACGGCGCAGCTGCGCGTCACCGACGACGCGGAGCTGCGCTATGTGTCGCGGGGCGGGCTGAAGCTGGAAGGCGCGCTCAAGCACACCGGCTTCGACCCCGCCAGCCAGATCGTGCTGGACGTGGGCCAGAGCACCGGCGGCTTCACCGACTGCCTGCTCGCGCATGGCGCACGCCATGTCGTCGGCGTCGACGTCGGCCATGGCCAGCTGCACCCACGGCTGCAGGCCGACGCGCGCGTAACGGCGCTGGAAGGCGTGCACGTGCGCGAGCTGGACGTGCTGCGCCAGCATGCGCCGACGGGCGGCTTCACGCTGATCGTCGGCGACCTGAGTTTCATTTCGATGGTCGGCAGCCTCCCGGAGTTGCTGCCCTGGCTCGAAGTGCACGGCCACCTGCTCGTGCTCATCAAGCCGCAGTTCGAACTGGGGCCACAAGCCCTGGGCAAGGGCGGTCTCGTCAAGGACGAGGCCGACTACCCCCGACTGGAAGCCCGCGTGCGCCTGGCCTGCACGGCCCTGGGCCTCAAGGTGCTGGACTACTTCGACAGCCCCATCACCGGCGGTGATGGCAACCGCGAATTCTTTCTACACGCTTCCAGATGAGCACCTCCGTTTCGTTCGAGTTCTTCCCGCCCAACACGCCGGTCGGCGTCGAGAAGCTCAAGACCGTCGTGCAGGAGCTGGGCGCGCTCAAGCCCCAGTACTTCAGCGTCACCTACGGCGCCGGCGGCTCGACACGCGACAAGACGCTGTCGGCCGTGATGGACATCGCCAGCGCCGGCTTCGAGGCCGCGCCGCATCTGAGCTGCGTCGGCTCCACGCGCGAGAACATCGCCGAGATCCTGGCCACCTACCGGGCGCAAGACATCCACCGCGTCGTCGCGTTGCGTGGCGACCTGCCCAGCGGCACGGCCACGGCGGGTGAGTTCCGCTATGCGTCCGAGCTGGTCAGCTTCATCCGCGAAACGCAGGGCAGCGACTGGCACATCGAGGTCGCCGCCTACCCCGAGGTGCACCCGCAGCAGCGCTATGCGGCGCGCGACCTGCAGCACTTCGCCGACAAGATGCGCGCCGGCGCCGACGGCGCGATCACGCAGTTCTTCTTCAACGCCGACGCCTATTTCCACTTCGTCGACGAGGCTCGCAAGCTGGGCGTCACCCAGCCCATCGTGCCGGGCATCATGCCCTTCCACAACTACGGCCGCATCGCCCAGTTCGCGCAGCGCGACGGCATCGAGATCCCGCGCTGGGTGCAGATGAAGATGGAAGGCTTCATGGACGACACGGCCAGCATCCGCGCCTTCGGTCTGGACGTCGTCACCCAGCTCTGCGAGCGCCTCGTCGCGGGCGGCGCGCCGGGCCTGCACTTCTACACACTGAACCAGAGCGCGCTGACGCTGGCGTTGTGCGGGCGCCTCGGGCTCGGCGCCAAGTCTTGATCCAACACAAAACCCCGCGCTGAACGGGGCGGCCCGCCGCGGCGCCTTGTGTTGCCTCAAACCGCGCCGGCCGTGCGGCGCGTGCAATGCCTCCATCGGGACGCCGTCCCATCACCTGGAGTCATTGATGAAGTTCCTCCCCGCACTGCGCCTGGCTGCCATCGCCGCCGCTGCCCTGAGCCTGCAACCCGCCTTCGCCGACGAAGGCCCCTGGCTCGTGCGCGTGCGCGCCCTGCACCTGGATTCGGCCAACAAGGACAGCACCGGCCTGGGCCTGACGATCGACAACAAGACCTTCCCGGAGGTCGACATCAGCTACTTCGTCGCTCCCAACGTCGCGGCCGAGCTGATCCTGACCTACCCGCAAAAGCACAACATCTACGCCAGCGGCGTCGAGATCGGCTCGCTCAAGCACCTGCCGCCCACGCTGACGCTGCAGTACCACTTCAACCCGACCGGCACCGTGCGCCCCTATGTCGGCGCCGGCGTGAACTACACCAACTTCTCCAGCGTGAAGTTCGCGCCCGCCGTGCAGACGGCGCTGCAGCCCAGCATCAAGCGCAACAGCTGGGGCCTGGCCTGGCAGGTCGGTGCCGACGTGGAGCTCAGCAAGGGGCTGTACCTGAACTTCGACGTGAAGAAGGTCAACCTGAAGACCACCATCTACTCGGCGGGCGCCGAAGCCGGCACGTTCAAGGTCGACCCGGTGCTGGCCAGCGTCGGCCTGGGCTGGCGGTTCTGATCATGTAAATGAGCGCTTTACGTGAGAGGACGTAACGCGCTCGCCCGCAGAATGCGCGGCCATGAGCCGCCTCCTCGTTGCGCTAACCGCGCTGTGCGTTAGCGCCCTGAGTACCGTCTGTGCGGCTCAGGCCCCTCCCCTGCCGCGCGGCTCACCCGTCGCCGCCTCATCCGCTGCGAGCGCGCCGGCGCCCGCGGCCAGCGGCGCAGGCAACCGCCTGGACCGCGTCGAGGTCAGCAGCGGGCCGACGGCCAACAGCCGGCGGCGCAACAGCACGGCCAGCAAGATCGTCATCGAGCGCGAGGACCTCGACAAGTACGGGGACACGGCGCTGGGCGACGTGCTGCGGCGCCTGCCGGGCGTGACGATCGGTGGCCGGCCGGGCCGCGGCGGCGACATCCGCATGCGCGGCATGGGCAGCGGCTTCACGCAGATCCTCGTCGACGGCGAACGCGCGCCGGCCGGCTTCGCGGTGGAGGACCTGCCGCCCGACCAGGTCGAGCGCATCGAGGTCTACCGCGCCCCCACCGCCGAGACCGGCGCTCGGGCGATCGCCGGCACCATCAACATCATCCTGCGCGAACCGCTGGTCAAGTCCAACCACGAGCTGCGCTTCACGCTGGGCCAGGACCGCGGCGAGCCGCAGGCCGATTTCAGCTGGACGCGCAACCTGAAGTGGGGCGGCGCCAACGGCGACGAGTTCGTGGGCGCCGTCTCCACCAACGGCGGGCTGCACCGGCGCTTCAACAACATCGACTCGCACAACCGCGTCACGGACACCGAGACCGGCGAGGTCACGCAGGAGATCGCGCAGATCGGCACCAGCATGGGCCGCAGCGCCAACCTCAACGGCAACGGCCGCCTGCGCTGGAAGTACAGCGACACGTTGAGCTTCAACCTCTCGCCCTTCTTCGCGCTGTCGCAAAACGAGGGCAGCAGCCACAACATCGCCGAGGGCTTCCAGCTCGACGAGGACGGCAGCCGCAACCCCTACCTGCGCAACGTGCATGGCGACAGCGACGGGCGCATGCACAACCTGCGCCTCAACCTGTCGGCCAGCTACCGGCCGCAGGTAGGCGAGACCTGGGACATCCGGCTGGGCCGCGGCGGCTTCAAGAACACCAGCAACAGCGTGCGCGACGAGACCGGCAACAGACTGCGCACGCAGGTGGACCGCAACGTCGTCCACGAGGACCAGACCAGCCTGAGCGGCAAATGGAGCCTGAAGACGGCGCAGGAGCACCAGTGGGTGACTGGCCTGGAGACCGAACGCAGCCAGCGCATGCAGGTGCGCGACACGCTGGTCAACGGCGAGGTGATCCCGGGCCTCGTGAAGTTCGGCAATGCGCTGGGCTCGCGCAACCAGCGCGTCGCCGCCTACACGCAGGACGAATGGAGCCCGACCAAGCAGTGGTCGGTCTACGCCGGCGTCCGCTACGAGCGCATCCAGACCACCGCCGACGCCGCCGGCTCGCTGCCCGAGACGCGCAACGTCTCGCAGGTCACGTCGCCGCTGTTCCACCTGCTGTGGAAGCCGGAGGCGTTCCCGAAGGACCAGGTGCGCCTGAGCCTGACGCGCAGCTACCGCGCCCCCAATCTCAACGACCTGATCGCGCGGCCGAGCATCAACGCGACCTACCCCGAAGGCCCCAACTACCAGACCTACGCCGACCGTGCCGGCAACCCCAACCTCAAGCCGGAGCTGGCCACCGGCGTGGACTTGAGCCTGGAGCACTGGCTGCCCACCGGCGGCATCGTGTCGGGCAGCGCCTTCGTGCGCGACATCAAGAGCCTGATCCGCAGCGAGGTGCAGCTGGAGACGGTGTCCTGGGACGCCTCCCAGCGCTGGGTCAGCCGGCCGCGCAACATGGAAGGCGCGCGCACGATGGGCTTCGAGTTCGAGATCAAGGCACGCATGGACGAACTGTGGGAAGACGCCCCGCCAGAACTGCAGCTGATGCTGCTGCGCTTCAACCTCGCGGTGTTCGACAGCAAGGTCAAGGGCATCCCTGGCGCCAATGCCCGCCTGGACCAGCAGCCCAAAGGCAGCCTGAACTTCGGCATCGACCACCGCTGGAAGGCCTGGGGCCAGAACTTCGGCAGCGGCTTCAACTTCAACTACGTGCCGGCCAGCCGGGTGCAACAGACCCTCACGCTGCGCCGCGAGGAAACCGCCCGCCGCCAGTTCGACGCCTACCTGTCCTGGGCCAGCGGCTCGGTGCGCGACGGCATCAACTGGCGGTTGTCGATAGCCAATCTGATCCCCCGTGCCACGTCGTCCAGTTCCGAAGGCATCGCCACCAACAGCGACACGGGGCACGAGTACCTGACCGAGAGCTGGTCGAACAACAAGACCTTCCGCGTGATCTCGCTGCGCGCCGACCTGCGCTTCTGACGGCGCCGAGAATGCGGCCATGACCCGCCGCCTCCTCTTCTTCTGCATGGGCAACATCTGCCGCAGCCCCACCGCCGAGGGCGTCATGCGCGCCAAGCTGGCGGCGGCCGGGCTGGACGTGGAGGTCGACTCGGCCGGCACCCACGGCTATCACATCGGCGCGCCGCCGGACGACCGCAGCCAGGCACACGCGGCCCTGCGCGGCTACGACCTCAGCGCCCTGCGGGCCCGCAAGCTGCTGGCCGAGGACTTCAGCCGCTTCGATCTCGTGCTGGCCATGGACGCCGACAACCTCGCCCATGCCGAGCGCCTGTGCCCGCCGGCGCAGCGCCACCGCCTCAAGCTGCTGATGGACTACGCACCGCACGCCGGCAACCCGCATGTGCCCGATCCGTACTACGGCGGCGCGGCGGGCTTCGACGCGGTGCTGGACCTGGTCGAAGCCGCTTGCGACGGGCTCATCGCCGCGATGCGTGCCCGCTGACGCAGCGGCTGCCTAAGCGCGCACCGCCGCGGCCGCCCCCTGCGGCGCCAGCTTGTTGTTCCCCCAGCACTGCTCGTACTTCCAGCCCGTCAGCTCCTCGGCCACGGCACGGGCCTCGGCCGGCGCGTCGGCGATGCGGCCACCGGCCTTGATCCGGGCAATCTCTTCCAGCAGCACCGCGTGGTTCTTGCGGTCGAGCTTCATCTGGGTGGTGTAGTAGATGCCGCCCGCGCCCAGGCCGATCACGCCCAGCGTGAAGATGCCGATGATGGCGTTGATGGCCGTGTCCGGCTGGGCTGCCTGGCCGGAGAGGAAGCCGAACTGGCCCAGGATCCAACCCATCGCGAAGACGATCGCCGAGCGGGTGATCTTGCCGGCAAAGGTCATGGCGCCCGCATAGATGCCTTCGCGCCGCCGCCCGGTCAGCACTTCATCGACGTCGGCCAGGAAGGTGTAGACCGTCCAGGGGATGTAGTAGACCCCCCCGGTGCCCAGCCCGAACACGGCCGTGATGGCGAACAGCGCGATGGCGGTCGTCTCCTTGGACCAGCCCAGGTAGAACAGCCCGGCATAGGCCAGCACGCTGCCGCAGACGACGAGCAGCGCAATGCGGTAGGGCCGCGCAAAACCGAATTTGATGCAGATGCCGATGAACAGCATCGTCGATATCAGCTGCATCACCGAGCTGAAACTGTTCAGATAACCGACGACCGATTTGTCCTGCCCCATGCAGAAGACGATGAAATAGGTGAATATCGAAGCGAACAGCCATTCCGCCCCGAACCCCAGCAGATACATGCCCAGGTGCTTGCGGAATATCTTCAGGTGAAAGGTGGACAGCATGTCCGTGCCGAGTTTCCTGAGCGCCTGCACCAGGCTGCCGGCGCGCTCCTGGGCCACCTCGTGCGCGGGCCGCTCCCAGGAGGCGAGGTACAGGGCCGTCATGGCGGCGCACATGATGAGGGCGTAGATGATGCCGGTGAGCAGGAACGGCGTGGCCGATTCCTTGCTGTAGATCAGGAACAGCTGCGCCGGGATGAAGGCGGCCAGGAAGTTGGCGGCCTTGCCGAACATGGCCTTGGAGCCGGTGAGTTTGGAGCGCACGGCAAAGTCCGTGGTCATCTCCGTTGCGAGGGTTTCGTACGGCACCATGATCGAGGTGTAGACGAGCTCGAACAGCGCGTACATGCCCAGGTAATACCAGAAACCGAAACCCTCGATCCACATCAGCGGATAGAGCAGCACCAGCGGGATGCCAATCAGGATGAAAAACCGCCGGCGCCCGAACTTTCGACCCAACCTCGTGTTGTAGAAGTTATCGCTGATATACCCCATGACGGGGTTGCTGATCGCGTCCAGGATGCTCGCGACCGAAAAGATCGTGGCCGCTTCGACGACCGTGAGCCCGCAGAAGGTCGTGTAGAAATAGAGCAGCCAGGCCGCCGCGATGGCCAGCGCGCCGCTGCCCAGCAGGTTGGCGCTGCCGTAGCTCAGCGTGTGCCTCATCAAGATCGGTCTGCTCATGCCGTGCTGGCTCCTGCTATGGAATGGCGTTCCATTTTTTGTGGCCTATGGTTCCGACATTGAGTATCCCATTTCCGATCCGCTTGTGACCTGCCGCGAACCCTGTGCATGGACCGGCGCGACCACGGCCGGCACCGCATGGGAACAACCGGTTCCCACGGGTTTACCGTATTTGTTCATTGGGCGAACAAATTACGATGACGCTTCCCAAAAGAAGGTGCTGGAGACATGAACCTCATCAAACCCCTGCTGGGCGCGCTGCTGCTGGCCAGCGCCGCTGCCCAGTCCGCCCCGCCGGCGCAGACGCCCTACCGCTGGCGCGAGGTCGCCATCAACGGTGGCGGCTTCGTCGACGGCATCGTCTTCCAGCCCGCCGTGCCGGGCCTGGTCTACGCCCGCACCGACATGGGCGGCGCCTACCGTCGCGACACCGCCACCGGCCGCTGGCAGCCGCTGCTGGACTGGCTGCCGCTCAGCGAAGTCAATCTGATGGGTGTCGAGAGCCTTGCCGTCGACCCCCGCAACCCCGACGCGCTCTACCTCGCCTGTGGCACCTACACCAACCCGGCCGTGCCCAACGGCGCGGTGCTGCGCTCCAAGGACCGCGGCCGCACCTTCCAGCGCACCGACCTGCCCTTCAAGCTCGGCGGCAACGAGGGCGGCCGCGGCAATGGCGAGCGCCTGGCCGTGGACCCCAACGACGGCCGCATCCTCTACCTGGCCAGCCGCCAGGACGGGCTGTGGCGCAGCACCGATGCGGCGGCCAGCTTCAAGCGGGTGGACGCGTTGCCGGATTCGGCCTGGCGGCGCAACGAGTCCGACGGCCCGCTGCCCAGCTGGGGCGGCAGCGACGGCAAGGCCAGCGTGGCCTTCGTGCTCTTCGACCCGAGCAGCGGCACGCGCGGCCAGCCCAGCCGCACGATCTACGCGGGCATCTCGGTCGTCGGCCGGCCCAGCCTGTGGCGCAGCACCGATGCGGGCGCCAGCTGGCAACCCGTCCCCGGCGGTCCGGCGCAGCACCGGCCGATGCGCGGCGCGCTCGCCAGCGACGGGCGCCTGTACATCGCCTATGCCAGCGAGCCCGGCCCGCACCGCATGGGCAACGGCTCGGTGTGGCGCCTTGACGTCGCCAGCGTGGCCTGGACCGACATCACGCCCGAGCGCCCCGGCGCCACGCGACCCTTCGGTTATGCCACCGTCACCGTCGACCCCAGGCACCCGCGGCGCCTGCTGGCCAGCACGGCCGGCCGGGGCGGCGGCGATGAACTCTTCCGCAGCACCGACGGTGGCGCCAGCTGGCAGCCGCTGCTGGCGCGCGCCAAGTTCGACGCGGCGCTGGCGCCCTATGTCGCCGACACGCACCTGCACTGGCTCTACGACGTCAAGATCAACCCCGCCAACCCCGACCACGCGCTCTTCACCACCGGCTACGGCGGCTGGGAGACGCTGGACCTGACGGCCGCCGACAAGGACCAGCCCACGCACTGGCAGGTCATGAGCGGCGGCATCGAGGAGACCGTGGCACTGGCGCTGCACAGCCCGACGAAGGGCGTGCCGCTGGTGACGGCCATTGGCGACTACTCCGGCTTCGTGCACGAAGACCTCGACAAGCCGGCCGCCGGCAACCCCAAGCCTCCCTTCTTCGGCAACACGCACGACGTGACCGGCGCTGAAGCTGCGCCCGAGGTCATCGTGCGCATCGGCAAGCCGCGCGATGGCGCCAAGAACCTCGGCTATTCGCTCGACGGCGGCAAGACCTGGCGCGAGCCGGCCACCGTGCCCGATGCCAAGTCCAGCGACGGCGCCATCGCCGTGTCCGCCGATGGCCGCGCCTGGGTGTGGACGCCCAAGGGCGGCGCCCCCCATGTCAGCCACGACCGCGGCGACAGCTGGACGGCCGTGACGGGCCTGCCGGCCGGCACCCGCGTCGTTGCCGACCGCGTCAACCCGCAGCGCTTCCACGCGGTGGCCTTGTTCGACGACCAGCGCTACGCCAGCGACGACGGCGGCGCGAGCTTCAGCGCCGCGCCGCTGGCCCTGCCCGATGGCCGCGTCAGCCGCCCGGCGGCCGGGGGCCATCACGCCAGCAACCGCGGCGACGCGCGCGGCGGCCAGGACCGCCTCTACGCCACGCCCGGCCGCGAAGGCGACCTGTGGCTGGCCGCCCATCACGGCCTGTACCGCGCCGGCGACGGCCAGGCCTTCAAGCGCCTGCCCGCCGTCTCCGAGATCCACGCCTTCGGCTTCGGCCGCGCCGCGCCCGGCTCGCCCGACCCGGCCGTCTACCTCGTCGGCACCGTGTCGGGCCAGTACGGCATCTTCCGCTCCACCGACGGCGCGGCCAGTTGGCAGCGCATCAACGACGACGCCCACCAGTGGGGCCTGATCCTGCAGGTCAGCGGCGACCCCAAGGTGTTCGGCCGCGTCTATGTCGGCACGCACGGGCGCGGCGTGCAGTACGGGGACCCGGCGCGCTAGCGCCGCGCCGGCACGAACCGCCGCAGCGACGACTTCAGCAACCGGTCGTCGGCGCCGAACAGGCAGACCTGCTCCAGCCGCAGCGGCCCGCCGGGCTGCTGGATCTCGTGCACGCGCCGCTGCAGGCGCCGGCCCGACTCGAAGCGGGTGTCGTCGCCGAACGGGCCCAGGCGCTGGGCCACCTCGCCCGGCGTCATGCCGGGCAGCAACGCCAACGCAGCCTGCACCCACTCGTCCTGCAGCGCCTTCACGGCATCGTCAGGCGCGGCGGGAGGATCGTCCATCGCCTCGAACACCACGCGCGTGTCGTCCGGCCAGCTCTCGTCGCCCAGCGGCAGGCGGAACATGCGCTCGCGCAGCGAATAGCCCCAGTCGTAGTCCGCGCCGCCATCGTCGCGCAGGCCGTGCAGCAGGTGCTGGCTGAGCGTCAGCCGCCGCCCACCATGCACCAGCGTCACGGCGAAGACGGGCCGGTCGGCGAAGTTGCTCGGGCTCCAGTCCTTCTCCCAGCAGTCGTCGAAGGCCAGCGACAACAGCCAGCCGAGCCCTGTCGCGCCCCGTGCAACGCCGCTGCCGAAGGCCACGCGGCATTGCAGCCGCAAGTCCCCCAAACGGCGCTCGCCGTCGGGCACGCCGGGCGTGCGGATGTCGGGCCGCCACGTCACGCGGCCATCGGCCAGCCGGCTGCGCAGCTCCGTCGACGGATCGAGCTGTCGCCAGGACGGGTCGATGACGAAGCGGTCCTCGGCATCCAGCGCCACCGGCTCGCGGCCCCGGGGCGTGACGAGGGCCAGTTCCAGCTTCTGCGCAAGCTCGCCCTGCGTGCGCGGGTAGACCTTGAAGGTGAGCGCCGCGGCGGGCGCCAGCACGCGGTACTTCTCGAACAGCGACTGCGCCTTGAAGAGCTGGGCCAGCGTCTTCCTCTCGCGCGCGATGGCGGCCTCGCCCTGCACCTGCACGCGGCCCAGTTCAGCCGTGGGCGTACTGGCCGGCAGCGCCAAGGCGCCCGTCAACAGGGCCGCCACCCAGGCCATCAGGCGGCCGCGAATGCGTCCCGGGTGAGGTTCTCAGGCGCCTCGCCCGCCGCGCGGCAGGCCACGTCGTCCTCGATGCGGATGCCGCCGTAGCGCGACAGCCGCTCGACGGCGTGCCAGTCCACCTGGGCGGCATGCGGGGAGGCGCGCAGCTCGCGCAGCAGCATCGGGATGAAGTACAGCCCCGGCTCGATGGTGACCACCATGCCGGCCTGCAACGGCCGCGTCAGGCGCAGGTAGCGGTGGCCCTCGGGCTTGTCGGCCACGCCGCCGTCCTGGCTGGCCATGAAGCCGCCCACGTCGTGCACCTGCAGCCCCAGCAGGTGGCCGATGCCGTGCGGGAAGAAGGGCTTGGTGACGCCCTCTTCCACCATCGCGGCCTCGCTCATCTTGACGATGCCGGCGTTGCGCAGCACGCGCGCCGTCCGGCGGTGGGCGCTGAGGTGGATGTCGCGGTAGTCCACACCCTCGCGCACCTCGTCGACGAGGCCCAGTTGCTCGGCCTCCATCGCGGCGACCAGCGCCGCGAACTCGTCGTGGCCCGGCGCGACCCAGGTGCGCGTGATGTCGCTGGCATAACCGTTCACCTGCGCGCCAGCGTCGATGAGGAAGCTGCGCGACTCCGGCGGCGGGCTGTCGTCCTGGTACTGGTAGTGCAGCACGGCCGCATGCTCGTTGAGGCCGATGATGTTGCTGTACGGCAGGTCGCGGTCCGTGTGGCCGCTGGCGACGAGGTAGGCGCGGTGGATCTCGGCCTCGCTGGCCCCCGCCAGGAAGGCCTTGCGCGCGGCCAGGTGCGCAGGCACCGCCCGGCGCTGGGCGGCGCGCATCTGCTCCAGCTCGTACGGCGTCTTCACGCCGCGGGCCCAGTGCAGCAGGTTCAGCAGCGGCTCGGGGTTGTTCGGCACGAGGCCGGGCAGGGCCGCATCGCCCTCGCCGATGACCGCCGTGCGCGCCGTCACGCAGTCGGCCAGCGCCTTCGCTGCCGCCTCCGGCTCACGCACGATGACCAGCTCGACGGCATCCACCCACTCGCCGCTCGGCGCGCTGGGCGGCACATGCCAGTAGTCGTCGGGCTGGAAGTAGACGACGCGCGGCTTGCGGCCCGGCCGCACGGCCAGCCAGGAATGCGGATGGTTCGTCAGCGGCAGCCAGTGCTTGAAATGCGGGTTGGGCTGGAAGAGGTAGGGCCGGTCGTCGAGGAAGGCGTATTTCTCGATGCCGGAGGCGATCAGCAGCGCGTCGAAACCGGTGCGTTCGAGCGCGGCTTCAGCCTGGCGCAGCAGCGTGGCGAGGTGGTCGAGGTAGAGGCTCATGGGGTCAGCAACATGGGCTTGGAGATGGGCGTTGCTTGTGGCAACTGAGGGGTGGGATTGTCCGCGCGGTTCGCACGTGCCCGCTGTGGTGGGTTGTTTTGCCGAATGCCTTTCGACCCGGTGCATCGCGCCGGGAGTCCGCCCCGGCGGGCGGGTAACTTTGGCGAAACCTTCGGTTTTCTTCTGGGGCGCCAGAAGCCACGTCGCTCGGGCGACGCCACGCTCGTTGAGCGGCACTGGCAGCCGGCCCGGTGCATGTTCACCTGACCCAGGTTGCGCCATCGTTGGCATAGTGGCGGGCCTTCAACGGATGTTCCGGCATGAAAGACAAAGCACGCGCCCCTGCACACCACCTCGGGCTTTTCGCCGCCTGGTGGTTCATACCGCTCTTCATCACCTGCGGTCAGCTGCTGATGGGTTTGACCGGCTACACCGCCTGGGCGCGACAGGCCGGGCAGGAATTCATGCTGAGCTTCATGTTCTACATGGCGCTGTTGGGGGTGGTGCTGGGCATCAGATGCGTGTGGCTGCTTGATCGCCTGCTTCGGGAACGCACACCTCCTTCCGCATAGCCCGCGTGCGTCGCCCGAGCGACGCTGTCTTCGCATTCCTCGTGAGCACGGCGTGCAGCCGCGCGTTAAGCGGCCCGATGCGGCGATGGATGGCGCTGGTGACAAGGACAGCAGCGAGAGCGCAGCGGGTCGCGTCGTCCCACTCACCGAGTGGCAGTTGCGATGCGCAGCGAGGGCGAGTGGCGCTCGTGTGCGGTTCAGCGCCTCTTCTTTGGTGACTTTCTTCTGGCGCCGCAGAAGAAAGTT
>NZ_LMFP01000011.1:241088-338755 GCF_001426885.1 Pelomonas sp. Root1444
AACCTGCGCCCTCACCCCTCCCGATCCCAGACCACGCCCTCCTCCGTCAGCATCGCATCCAGCGCCACGTCCAGCGGGCTGGGCTTGAGCAGCGGCAGGAAGCCATGCGCATAGCCGATGCCGACGGCGGCCGGCCGGGGCCGCATCTCCGCCAGCGTCTTGTCCATGAAGCCGCCGCCATACCCCAGCCGCAGCCCGCACGGGCCGAAGCCCAGGCAGGGCACCAGCATCAACTGCGGCTGGAATTCCTCGGTGCCCTTGGGCTTGGGGATGTGGAAGGCGTCCTCCTCCATCGGGCAGCCGGGGTACCAGACGTGAAAGCGCAGCGTGCCGTGCACCTTGTCGACCACCGGCAGTCCGATGCGTCGCTCGGGGTGATCCTCGCCCCAGCGGTACAGCGCCGGCAGCGGGTCGAACTCGCCCTTGATGGGCCAGTAGGCACCGATGGTGGTCTCGGGCCGGCGCAGCAGCCAGACCCGCAGCACCTCCTGCAATTGCTCGGCGAGGGACAGCCGGTCCGGCAGTGCCAGGCGTTGCTCGATCAGCTTGTGCCGGATCGCGGCGCGGTCGTTCGCATCCATGGCGGTGGAGCTTACATTCGCCGGCATGGATCCCTTCACCGATCTCTGCGTCGAATTGCTGTCCCCGCTCGGCCCGGTGCGCACGCGCGCGATGTTCGGCGGGCGCGGCTTCTACATCGACGGGCTGTTCGCCGCCCTCATTGCCGATGGGCAGCTGTTCCTGAAGACGGACGACGTGACGCGCGAGCGCTTCGTCGCGGCCGGCTGCGTGCCCTTCAGCTTCCTCACCAAGGCCGGCGAGCGCACCGTGACGGGCTACTACCGCGCGCCCGAAGAGGCGCTGGAGTCGCCGCCGCTGATGCTGCCGTGGGCCCGGCTGGCGTTCGAGGCCGCGCTGCGCGCCGCCAACGCCAAGGCGAAGAAGCCCGCCACCGGCAGAAAGTCAGCCGCCAAAAAAGCGCCGGCCAAGAAGGCCGCGGCTCGCGGTTGAAACGGGCGGCACCAGCACTTCGAAATCCGCCGCCGGCCAGCCTTCCAGCACGGCCGTCTGGCCCGGCGCCAGCGCCACGGCCTCGCCGGCCTGCAGCCATTGGTCCTCGGCCGGCTGATCGGCGGTGCCGGACAGCGTCAGCCAGACACGGCCCTGGGCCACCGCCAGGCGGCGCGCCTCGGCGCTGCCGGCCAGGGTCAGGGCCCGGCCACCGTCCAAATGCCAAACAGATTGCGCATCACTCATGATGACTCTCCTGGGTTGATGTCAGGGATTCTGCTGAGTTCACCCAGGGCGGTCCAATGATTGCGGCGCGCGGATTGATACTATCCACGCATGAATCAACCCGTCCGCCAGAGGCCCCTCTCGATCGGCCCGCTGCGCGCCTTCGAGGCCGTCGCCCGCCTGCTGTCCTTCCGCGCGGCCGCCGACGAGCTCAGCCTGACGCAGTCGGCCATCAGCCGCCAGATCCAGTCGCTGGAGGAGGAGATCGGCTGCGTACTGTTCCTGCGCGGCACGCGCAAGGTGGAGCTGTCCAGCGACGGCGCCCAGCTGCTGCCCACCGCGGTGGCCGTGCTGTCCCGGCTGGACCAGACGGTGCGCCAGATCCGCCGCTCGCGCGGGCGGCGCGTCGTCAACGTCAGCACCTTCGCGTCCTTCGCCTCGCTGTGGCTGATCCCGCGCATGGAGGCCTTCCAGCGCGAGCATGCCGACATCGACATCCGCGTGTCCGCCTATGACCGCAAGGTGGACCTGGAGGATGGCGAGATCGACCTGGCCCTGCGCTACGACGACCGCCCCTCCGTGCCGGCCGAGGCCGTGCAGCTGTTCGAGGAGCTGCTGTCCCCCGCCGTCAGCCCCTGGTACCTGCAGAACCCGCCGGCGCCGCTGAAGACCCCCGCCGACCTGGCCGGCCATGCGCTGGCCGAGGAAGACGACGCCCGCCCCAGCGCCGAGTTCCTGAGCTGGCGGCGCTGGCTGAACGAGCAGGGCGAGACCGAGCTGCAGCCGCGCCGCTGGCTGTACCTGAACTTCACCTACCAGCAGGTACAGGCCGCGCTGACCGGCCAGGGCGTGGCGCTCGCCCGCCTGCCGCTGGTGCACGAGCACCTGCAGCGCGGCGAGCTGGTGGAACCCTTCGGCAAGGGCCGCCGGCTGGGCTGCCCGTTCAGCTACTGGATGATCCTGGGCCCGAACGCCGCGCGCCGGCCTGAGGTGCAGCAGTTTGCCGACTGGGTGCGCGAGCAGGCGGCCCTCACGCGCGACCAGCTCGCCGGCGTTTGACCCGGTTGCGCAGGCCGCCCCGCCGGCCCGAACATCCGGCATCCGTTGTCAAGGACTTCCCATGGCCCTGGCCATCCAGCCGGCCGCCGCGGCCGGCTGGATGAAGCCGCTGCTGCGCAGCGCGGCCGGCAGCGGGCGGTATGTGTCGGCGCTGGTCTATTTCGGCCCGGGAGCTGTAGCGGCCCTGGACGGCCAGCGCCAGAAGGCCTAGGCCGCGATCACGCGAGCCAACGCCTGCGCCAGCGCCTGCTGCGAACGCAGCACGTGGTTGACGCCGGCCTCCGCCAGCCACTGGGCCTCTTCCGGCGTGTGCGCCACCACCGCGCAGCGCAGCGTGGGGTTGAGCTGGCGGCCGAGCGCCAGGATGGCCGGCACGCCGCGCACGTCGGCCACGGCCATCACCAGCCAGGCCGCTTGGGCGATGTGGGCCTGCACCAGCGTCATCGCCTCGGTGGCCTCGCCCAGCACGGCGGCCTGGCCGGCATGGCGCAGCTTCTCGACGACCTCGCGGTCGCGGTCGATGACGACGAAGGGGCGGTCGCCGAGTTGCTCGCGCAGCGCCGTGCCGACGCTGCCATGGCCCACCAGCACGATCTGCCCGGCCAGCGAAGCCTCGGGCGTGTCGGCCGGCAGCTCGGCCAGCGGGTCGTCGCGCGCCTCCAGCTTGCGCGCCCAGGCGGAGCGCTTCAGCACCCAGCGCCGCAGCGGCTCCACGCCCGAGAACAGCAGCGGGTTGAGCGCGATGGACACGATGGCGCCCGCCACGATCAGGCTGGTCGCCTCCGGCGGCACCAGGCCGAGGCTCTGGCCCAGGCCCATCAGGATGAAGCTGAACTCGCCGATCTGCGCCAGGCTCACGGCCACCGTCAGCGCCGTGGACAGCGGGTAGCGCAGCAGCAGCACCAGGGCGCCGGCCGCGATGGTCTTGCCGACCAGGATGACCGCGACCGTCGCCAGCACCGCCAGCGGCTGCTCGAGGAGGATGCGCGGGTCGAACAGCATGCCGACCGCGACGAAGAACAGCACCGCGAAGGCGTCGCGCAGCGGCAGGCTCTCGTGCGCGGCGCGCTCGCTGAAGGCCGATTCGCGCAGCACCAGGCCGGCGAAGAAGGCGCCCAGTGCCACGCTGACACCGAACAGCGCCGCCGCCCCCACGGCCAGCCCCACGGCGGCGGCCACGGTGGCCAGCGTGAACAGCTCGCGCGAGCCGGTGCGGTTGACCTGCCACAGCATCCACGGCAGCAGCCGCCGGCCGGCCACCAGCATGATGGCGACGAAGGCGGCCACGGCCAGCAGCGTCGTGACGATGGTGACGGCCAGGCTGCCGCCCGAGCTGCCCTCGCCCTTGCCGCCCAGCACCGGCATCAGCACCAGGGCCAGCACCATGGCCAGGTCTTCCACGACCAGCCAGCCCACGGCGATGCGGCCGTTGCCGCTGTGCAGCAGCTCGCGCGACTCCAGCGCGCGCAGCAGCACCACCGTGCTGGCCACCGACAGCGCGAGGCCGAACACCAGCGCCGCCGCCAGGCCCCAGCCCCACCACCCGTGCGCCAAGCCGGCGCCCATGGCGGTCGCCGCGGCCATCTGCACCAGCGCGCCGGGCAGCGCGATGCCCTTGACCGAGACCAGGTCGTGCACCGAGAAATGCAGGCCCACGCCGAACATCAGCAGCATCACGCCCACCTCCGACAGCTGCTGGGCCAGGTGCACGTCGCCGACGAAGCCGGGCGTGTGCGGCCCGATCAGCACGCCGGCCAGCAGATAGCCCACCAGCGCCGGCAACCGCGCCCATTGCGCGAGCAGGCCCAGCACCAGGGCCAGGCCGAAGGCGGCGGCCAGCGTGGAGATCAGCGTCATTCCGTCGTGCATCGGCGAGGGCTTCCTTCGGGTCAGTCAGGGGCGACCAGCTCGCGCTCGGTCAGGATCAGCGTCAGCGCGCGGTCATGCGCCTCGACGGCGAAATGGGTCTCGGCCCCCGACCACGCCACGCCGATGGCGGTGGCCCCGGGGTGGGCGGCCAGCCAGCGGTCGAAATAGCCGCCGCCATAGCCGAGGCGGAAGCCCTCGCGCGTGAAGCCCACGCAGGGCACGAGGACCACGTCGGGCACGGCGACCGCGCCGCTCGCCGTGGCGATGCCGCATTCGTCCTGCGCATCCGGCTCGGCGCCGTCCCAGCGGCGAAAGACCATCTCCGCCGGCTCGCGCCGCGCGAACGGCAGCGCCCGCGCATAGGGCAGGGCGCCGACGTCGAACTCTCCCGGCAGCGGCCAGTAGACGCCCAGCAGCTCGGGCTCGAGCTGGGCCAGCAGCGCATGCAGCTGCGGCAGCAGCGCCGCCTGCGCGGTCTGGAAAGCGGGGGAGGCGGCAAACGCGCGGCGCGCGGCCAGCAGCTCGCGGCGCAGCGTGGGTCGGTCGGGGTGGGCAGCACTCATCGTCGCAGGGCGGTCGGGGGGTGCGGCCATTACAACCCATGGAAAACCCAGGGCCGCGCGCTCCCCAGCCCTGTGGATGCCGGCAGCCCGCGCGGCGGCTCGCGCGGCCCGCCTGCGGCTATGGTCAACGCGTCGCCACCCGGGAGCTGACCATGCCGACACCCCACGCCCCCTTCCATCCCATCATCTATGTGCGCGGCTACGCCATGTCGCGCGGCGAGATCGACGAGACCACGGCCGACCCGTTCTGCGGCTTCAACCTCGGCTCCACCATGTACCGCGCCGTGCCGAGCAAGGACGAGCGGCCGCGCAAGTACGTGTTCGAGTCGCCGGTCGTGCGGCTGGCGTCGGAATACGGCTACCAGGATGTCTACGAGGACGGCTACGACATCGTCGACGCCGAGTGGGAGGCCGACTCCATGGGCAAGCCCACCAGCAACAAGCTCGGCAGCCGCAGCATCGTCATCTACCGCTATTACGACGCCGCCTCCTCCTACCTCGGCAGCGGCAAGACGCCGGAGATCGAGGACTTCGCCCGCGGCCTGTCCCAGCTCGTCGCCCGCGTGCGCGACCTGGTCTGCAAGAACCCCGACAACGGCATCGCGCCGGCGGACTTCCGCTGCTACCTCGTCGCGCATTCGATGGGCGGCCTGGTCTGCCGCGCCTTCCTGCAGAACCCCGCGCTGGACACCGCGAAGGTCGTCAAGCATGTCGACAAGTTCTTCACCTACGCGACGCCGCACAACGGCATCGACGTGATGGGGCAGAACATCCCGTCCTGGCTGAGCCTGAACGACATCTCCAACTTCGACCGCGACCAGCGCATGCCGGCCTACCTGGACCTGGCCGCCGCCGCCAAGAAGCACAAGCGGGTGGACCTCATCCCCGAGGCGCGCTTCCCGTCGCGCCGCGTGTTCACGCTGGTGGGCAGCAACCGCATGGACTACGAAGCCGCCGCCGGCATGTCGCGCGCCTTCGTCGGCCATGGCAGCGACGGGCTGGTCAAGATCGAGAACGCCACGCTGTGCGGCCTGGACGGCAAGGGCAACATCACCGAGCAGTGCGCCAAGGCCTTCGTCTACCGCGCGCACTCAGGCTATTTCGGCATCGTCAACAGCGAGGAGGGCTTCCAGAACCTGGCCCGCTTCCTGTTCGGCGACGTGCGCGTGGACCTGTGGCTGGAGATCGACGACATCCGCCTGCCCGACGCGGTCCAGAAGGAGGCCGACGCGGGCCGCGCCGTCAACGCGCTGTACCAGATCGAAGTGCTGGCCTCGCCGCGCGGCAAGCTCTGGTACCTCACCAGGCGCACGTCCGAGGAGGACTCCGTCGCCTGCGTCTCGCACGCCGACTGGCAGAAGACTTCGAGCCTGTACCTCAGCAGCGTCTTCCTCGCCAACTGGGCCAAGGTCAACAAGCACCGCCGCTCCCTGGCCTACGGCATGACGCTGGGCGTGCGCGTGCCCGACTACGAGATCGAGAAGCGCCTGTGGCTGAGCGAGCACTTCGAGGGCGGCTACCTGTTCCGCAACGCGCTGATCCTGGAGATGGTGCCGCCGGTGAAGGAGGGCGATGCCTGGAAGGTCAAGTACGCCTGGCAGGACGCCGGCGTGTCCATGGCCGACACCGAGATCGCGGCGGTCCAGCTCAAGTCGGGCCGCATCGAGGTCAGCGTGCCCTTCGACAGCAGCACGGTGGCCGCCAACGGCAAGATGAAGCCCACCAACCCCGGCATCCGCGGCCGGCTGCGCTTCGTGATCGAGGGCTGGAACCTGGGTTGAGCGCGCGGCTCAGCGGCGGGGGCGGCGCCTCGCCAGCACGGCCGCGCCGGCCAGCAGCAACGCCCAGCTCGCCGGCTCCGGCACGGCGCTGATCTGGAAGACGAAGCTGTGGTCGCGGTAGTTCAGGTCGCCGCCGCCTTCCAGGTCTTCGAAGGCGACATGGGTGCCGGCCGGCACCAGCGCGTCGCCCGCATAGGTGGACGCCCAGGCGTGGTTGACGCCATCGCTGTTCAGCGCCGGGTCGCTGTAGAAGCGCACGCCGCTGCCGTCGATGTCGATGAAGAAGACCAGGCTGTCGCCCGCCGCCACCGTGCCCAGCACGAAGCTGTCGCCATAGGCGCTGCCGTGGTTGCTCAGGCCGATGGCGCCGTCGACACCGTTGATGCGCGCGCCCAGCAGGTTGGTGAGGCCGCCGGCCTGGCCGGTATAGAAGGCCTTGAGCTGGCCGCTGGCCGCGGCGACGAAGCTGGTGGCCGGCGCTGGCGTGCCGGGCGTCGGGTAGACCTCCGGGTCGGCGTGGGCGGCCAGGCTGAACAGCAGCGCGGCGGCCGCCAGGGCCAGGCGTTGGGCGGGGCTCTTCATCGGCGCTCTCCTCGTCGGTGGGCCGCGAGGGTAGAGGCGCCGCGGCCGGGTCGCCAGCCCCTAGCTCGTGGCGAACGGCAAAGTGCGTGTGAGGGACAAGGGCCCTGGGTTAAATTGGCCCGCTTGGTAGTGGCGGTAGGCATGAGTCAAATGGGTGGGCGAGTTCTGCAATGCATCGGCCGCGCGGCCCTGGCCGTGCTGATGGCGGCGTCGCTCGTCGCGACGGCTGCCGCGGCGCCGCAGGCCGACGACGACCCGGCCGTGCAGGCGCGCGAGGCCTGGGTCAAGCGCGACCGCAAGCGCCTGGCCACGCTGGTCGACACGGCGCGCGCCCAGGGCCATCCGCTGACCGGCTGGGTCGAGTACTTCGACCTCAATGCGCGGCTCACCGACGTGCGCCAGCCCGAGATGGACGCCTTCTACGCCCGCTACCCCGGCAGCTATGTCGAGGACCGCCTGCGCAACGACTGGCTGCTGGAACTCGGCCGCCGGCGCGACTGGGCCAACTTCCGCCGCGACCATGCGAACTACCAGATGCGCGACGACCGCGAGGTGGCCTGCTATGCGCTGCTGGCCGACCACCTGGCCGGCAACAAGGTCAGCGCCGACACCGCCCGCACTGCCTGGATGGCGCAGAAGGACGGCGACGACGGCTGCCGCGAGCTGGCCAGCAACTTCGTCGACGCCGGCCTCTTCAAGCCCGAGACCCTCTGGGCCCGCGCCCGCCAGGCCACCGAGCAGGGCCGCCCGCGCGCCGCGCGCCAGGCCGTCGCGCTGCTGGCCAACAAGGCGCTGGACCAAAAGCTGGCCGAGCTGCAGGACAACGCCGGCCGCTACCTGACCCGCAAGGCCCGCGCCACGCCGCGTGCCGAGGCCGAGCTGACGGCGCTGGCGCTGGCCCGCGTCGCCGGCAGCGACCCCGACCAGGCCGGCGACGTGCTGAGCGAGAAATGGGGCAAGTTGCCCAAGGACTTGCAGGCTTGGCTGTGGGTGCAGATCGGCCGCCAGTCGGCGCTGCGGCTGCAGGACGATGCCGTCGACGCCTTCGAGCGCGCCCGCAGGCTCGCGCCGGAGCTGGAGTGGAGCGATGACGCCCTCGCCTGGGCCGCCCGCGCCGCGCTGCGCGGCAAGGCGCCGGCCATCGCGCTGCGCGCCATCGAGCAGATGAGCGACGCCGAGCAGCGCGACCCGGCCTGGGTCTACTGGAAGGCCCGCGCCACCCGGCTGAAGGGCGATGCCGCCGCCGCCCGCGCCCAGCTCGCCACGCTGGCGGCGACGCCGTTGAACTACTTTGGCCGCCTGGCCGCCGAGGACCTGGGCCTGCCGACGCCGCTGCCGCCCGTGCCCGCGCCGCTGACCGCCGAGGAGCGCCGCGCCGCGCGCAGCCACCCGGGCCTGGCGCGGGCGCTGCGCCTCATCGACCTGGGCCTGCGCAGCGAGGGCGTGCGCGAATGGAACTTCTCGCTGCGCGGCATGAGCGACCGCGCGCTGCTGGCCGCCGCGCAGGAGGCCTGCGACCGCGAGGTCTGGGACCGCTGCATCAACACCAGCGAGCGCACCAAGACCGACATCGACATCGCCCAGCGCTACCCGCTGCCGCACCGCGCCGAGCTGACGCGCGAAGCCCAGGCCGCGGGGCTGGATGCCGCCTACGTCTACGGCCTGATCCGCCAGGAATCGCGCTTCGTGCTGGACGCGCGCTCCCACGTCGGCGCGGCCGGCCTGATGCAGGTCATGCCCGCCACCGCCAAATGGACGGCCAAGAAGGTCGGCATGTCATACAGCCCCGACCTGATGCACGACCGCGACTTCAACCTGCGCATCGGCACCAACTACCTGAAGCTGGTGCTGGACCGCTTCGACGGCGCCCAGGCGCTGGCCGCGGCGGCCTACAACGCCGGCCCGGGCCGGCCCGCGCGCTGGCGCGACGGCCCGGTCATCGACGCCGCCATCTGGGCCGAGAACATCCCCTTCAACGAGACGCGCGACTACGTGCGCAAGGTGCTGCTGGGCGGCGCCGTCTACGCCCAGGTGCTGGGCCTGCCGGCCACCCGGCTGCGCGAGCGCCTGGGCACCAGCGTCGGCCCGGCCGGCGCGCGCGCCGCCGATGTCAGCGACGTGCCGCCCGCGGCGGTCGGAGGGTCGTCCCCATGAGCTTCTCGGTCCTCATCCTCGGCGGCAGCGGCTTCGTCGGCCGGGCGCTGTGCGAGCAGCTGACGCGCCGCCTGGGCGCCGACGCGCGCATCACCGTGCCGACGCGCCGCCTGCAGCATGCGCGCAGCCTGCAGAGCCTGCCAGGCGTCACCCTCGTGCAGGCGGATGTCTTCCGCGACCTGCCGCGGCTGGTGCCGGGCCACGACGCCGTCGTCAACCTGATCGCCATCCTGCAAGGCAGCGCGGCGGCCTTCGAGCACGTGCATGTGGAGCTGCCCCGGCGCATCACCGCGGCGATGTCCGGCGCCGGCGTGCGCCGCCTCGTGCACGTCAGCGCGCTGGGCGTGGCCGAACATGCACCGTCGCGCTACCTGCGCAGCAAGGCGGCCGGCGAGGCCGTGCTGCAGGTGGCGACGCAGACCGGCGGCCTGGAGCTGACGCTGCTGCGCCCGTCCCTGCTGTTCGGCGACGGCGACCGCAGCGTCAACCTGTTCGCGCGGCTGCAGAAGCATTTCCCCGTCATGCCGCTGGGCGGCGCCGACGCGCGGCTGCGGCCGGTCTGGGTGCAAGACCTGGCTCGCGCCATCGTCGAGGTGCTGCTGCGCCGCGAGGCCATCGGCCAGACCTACGAGACCGCCGGCCCGCGCGAGCTGACGCTGGCTGAGCTGGTGCGCCAGGCCGGCCGCACTGCCGGGCACGAGCGACCCGTGCTCGCCCTGCCCGCGCCGCTGGCCACGCTGCAGGCGCTGGCCCTGGAATGCCTGCCCGGCGAGCCGCTGCTGTCGCGCGACAACCTGGCCTCGCTCAGCGTGCCCAACGTGCCCGGCGGCGGCCTGCCGGGCCTGGCCGAACTGGGCATACAGCCCACCGCGCTGGAGGCCGTGCTGCCCGGCTACCTGGCCCCCGGCACCGGCGTCGCGCGGCTGGATGCCTGGCGCGCCAAGCATTAATCCGTTGCGGATTGCTCATCCCGCTCGCGCCGCGCGCCGCCTAAGCTCGCCGGCTTCAACCCACGAGGACCCATGAAGCTCTACATCGGCAACAAGAACTACTCGTCCTGGTCCATGCGCAGCGGCGTGCTGCTGGCGGCCTTCGGCATCCCCTTCGAAGAGAACAAGCTGCGCTTCGACTTCAGCGAGGGCTCGCCCTGGAGCCGCGCCATCGCCGCCCTCACCCCCACCAAGCGCGTGCCCGTGCTGGTCGAGGACGACGGCTTCACCGTCTGGGACACGCTGGCCATCGCCGAGTACGTCGCCGAACGCCATCCCGAGCACGCCGTCTGGCCGCGCGACCGCCAGGCCCGCGCCCGCGCCCGCAGCCTGTGCGCGGAGATGCATGCCGGTTTCACGCAGCTGCGCACCGTCTGCCCGATGAACATCGAGGTCTTCTTCCCCGACGTCGGCGCCAGGCTGTGGGCCGAGGACGAGGCCCTGCGCGCCGACGTGGCGCGGCTGGACGCCGCCTGGAGCGACGCGCTCGCGGGCAGCGGCGGGCCCTTCCTGTTCGGCGCCTTCAGCGCGGCGGACGCCTACTTCGCGCCGGTGGCCGTGCGGCTGAGCCGCTTCGGCTTGCCGGTGTCCGAGGCCGCGGCGGCCTACCGCGACGCGCTGCTGGCCCACCCGGCGGTGGAGGACTGGATCGCCGACGCGATGCGCGAGCAGGACTTCATCGTCGAGGACGAGCCCTACCGCCAGGCCCGCTGACATGCTGGAGCTTCGTCCCCGCTGCGAGCACTGCGCCGTGGCGCTGCATCCCGCGTCGCTCGATGCCCGCATCTGCAGCTTCGAGTGCACCTTCTGCGCCAACTGCGCCGAAGGCCTGCTTGGCAACGTCTGCCCCAACTGCGGCGGTGGCTTCGTGCCGCGGCCGGTCAGGCCCAGCCATGACTGGAAGGGCGGCAACCACCTCGGCGGCTACCCCGCCAGGACCGTGCCCAAACTGCGGCCAGTCGATCTCGAAGCGCACGCCCGCCTCGTCCAGGCCCTGAACGGGCTTCCCCCCGAACAACGCTGATTCGCATGATCACACTCCACGGCTTCTCCCAATCCGGCAACACCTACAAGGTGGCGCTGATGCTGCAGGCGCTGCGGCTGCCCTGGGCGGCGCGGCATGTGCCGCTCGCCGACTTCGCCGCCGGCCTGACGCGGTCCGAGCCGTGGCGGCAAGCCGAGAACGAGATGGGCGAGGTGCCCATCCTCGAGGTGGACGGCAAGCGCCTCACGCAGTCGGCCGCCATCCTGCACTTCCTCGCCGAACGCCACGGCCAGTACCAGGGCGCGAACGAGGACGAGCGGCAGGACGTGCTGCGCTGGCTGTTCTTCGACAACCACAAGTTCACCAGCTACTTCGCCACCTTCCGCTTCATGAAGTCGTTCGCGCCCACCGCACCCGACCCGGCGCTGGCCCAGTGGTTCAAGAGCCGCGTCGACAACGCCTTCGGCATCGTCGACAGGCATCTGAGCGACCGGGCCTTCATGGTGGGCGACGCGCCGACGATCGCGGACATCTCGATGTGCGGCTACCAGTTCTTCCCGGTGGAAGAAAGCGGCTACGACATCGCCGCGCGCTACCCGGCCATCGCCGCCTGGCGTGACCGGCTCAAGACTGCACTGCCGGCCTGGAAGCCGCCCTACGAGCTGCTGCCGGGAGAGCAGGTGGCGCCGCGCTGGTGAGGGCGGCGCGCAGAATCCTGCGCATGCCCAAGTTCCAAACCTACCTCGTCGGCGGCGCCGTCCGCGACCGCCTGCTGGGCCTGCCGGTGCAGGACCATGACTGGGTCGTCGTCGGCGCGTCGCCGCAGGACATGCTCGACGCCGGCTACCTGCCCGTCGGCAAGGACTTCCCCGTCTTCCTGCACCCCGACACGCGGGAGGAAGTGGCGCTGGCCCGCACCGAGCGCAAGACGGCCGCGGGCTACCACGGCTTCGCCTTCCATGCGGCGCCCGACGTCACGCTGGAGCAAGACCTGGCGCGCCGCGACCTGACCATCAATGCGATGGCGCAGGACGAGGCCGGCCAGGTCATCGACCCCTACGGCGGCCAGCGCGACCTGGCGACAAAAGTGCTGCGCCACGTCTCACCCGCCTTTGCCGAAGACCCGGTGCGCATCCTGCGCCTGGCCCGCTTCGCGGCGCGCTTCGCGGACTTCACGGTCGCGCCCGAGACCGTCGCGCTGATGCGCGACGTGGTGGCCGCCGGCGAGGTGGACGCGCTGGTGGCCGAGCGCGTCTGGCAGGAGCTGTCGCGCGGACTGATGGAGAACAAGCCCTCGCGCATGCTCGAGGTGCTGCGCGAGGCCGGCGCCTTGCAGAAGCTGCTGCCCGAGGTGGAGGCGCTGTACGGCGTGCCCCAGCCCGAAGCCCACCACCCGGAGGTGGACACCGGCATCCACCTCCAGATGGTGCTGGACCAATGCGCGCTGCAGCAGGCGCCGCTGACCGTGCGCTACGCCTGCCTGTGCCACGATCTCGGCAAGGGCACGACGCGCAAGGAGGACTTGCCGCGCCACATCGCCCACGAGGTGCGCAGCGAGAAGCTGGCCCGCGGCGTGAGTGCGCGCTGGAAGGTGCCGAGCGACTGCCGCGAGCTGGCCGAGCTGGTCGCGCGCGAGCACACCCATGTTCACCAGAGCGGCGCCTTCAGCGCGGAGGCGCGGCTGCGCCTGCTGGAACGCTGCGACGCCTGGCGCCGGCCGCAGCGCTTCGCCGAGCTGCTGTGGGCCTGTGAATGCGACGCCCGCGGCCGGCTGGGCCTGGAGAACCGCGACTACCCGCAGCGCGAACGGCTGGCGGCCGACCTGGCGGCGACGCAGCAGGTGGACCTCGCCGCCGTCAGCGCGGCCGCCATCCAGCGCGGCGCGCAGGGCGCCGACATCGGCCGCGCCGTGCAGCGCGCGCGTCTGGCCGCGCTGCAGGCTGCAGCCTGAGAACGCTTCGGCCGTCGGCAACGTGACTTCTGGCCACGGCTGAAGCGGCAAACGCGCCCGCGAGGCTTTGCGTTGCTTCACCAACGCGCTTCATGACGCCTCGCTACAGTTGCCCGTTTTGCCCCTGACGGCCCATGGCGGCGGGGGGGCGAGGCCCTCCACAGGCAATCGAACAAGGTCACAAGATGAAGTTGGCATGGGGTAGCAGCGCCCGCATTGGCGCGGTGGTCGTCCTGGGCGCGGGGCTGGGCAGCCTGCTGGCCGGTTGCGGCCAGTCCAGCAGCCCGGCCACGGCCGCGGCACCGCCGCCGCCCGAGGTGGGCGTCGTCACCGTGGCGCCGGGCCGCGCCGACCTGGCCACCGAGCTGCCAGGCCGCCTGGAGGCCTACCGCGTCGCCCAGGTGCGCGCCCGCGCCGCCGGCATCCTGCAAAAGCGCCTGTTCACCGAAGGCAGCGACGTGAAGGCCGGCCAGGCCTTGTTCGAGATCGACGCCACGCCCTACCGCGCGACGCTCGCCAGCGCCCAGGCCACGCTGGCCCGCGCCGAGGCCAACCTGCTGCAGGCCCAGGCGCTGGCCGACCGCTACGCGCCGCTGGCCAAGAGCCAGGCCGTCAGCCAGCAGGAGGCGCTGAATGCGCAGGCCGCGGCGCTGCAGGCCAAGGCCGACGTGGCCGCCGGCAAGGCCGCCGTGCAGACGGCGCAGATCAACCTCGGCTACGCCGCCGTCACCGCGCCCATCGCGGGCCGCATCGGCCGCGCGCTGGTCACCGAGGGCGCGCTGGTGGGTCAGGGCGAGGCGACGCCGCTGGCCGTCGTGCAGCAGATCGACAAGCTCTACGTGAACTTCACGCAGTCGGCCGCCGAGGTGATGCGGTTGCGCCAGGCGCTGGCCGACGGCCGGCTGCAGCGCGCCGCCGGCAAGGAGGCCGCGCAGGTGCAGGTGCTGCTGGAGGACGGCAGCGTCTACGCCGAGGCCGGCAAGCTGCTGTTCTCGGACCTCAGCGTGGACGCCGCCACCGGCCAGATCACGCTGCGCGCCGAACTGCCCAACCCCAAGGGCCTGCTGCTGCCCGGCCTGTACGTGCGCGTGCGGCTGGCGCAGGCCGAGGTGGCCGACGGCGTCTGGCTGCCGCAGCAGTCGGTGGCGCGGGGCGCGACCGGCGAGACCGTGCTGGTGGTGGCCGACGACGGTAGCGTCAGCGCGCGGCCGGTCAAGCTGGGCCCGGCCCAGGGCGGCAAGGCGCTGGTGCTGAGCGGGCTGAAGGCGGGCGAGAAGGTCGTCGTCGACGGCCTGCAGCGCGTCAAGGCCGGCGGCAAGGCGCGGCCGGTGGCCTGGACGCCGCCGGGCTCGGCGCCCGCTGCGTCTGCTCCCGCCTCGGCCGCATCGAAGAGCTGACCCGACATGGCGCAGTTCTTCATCAACCGGCCCATCTTCGCGTGGGTCATCGCCCTCTTCATCCTCGTGCTCGGCGGCGTCGCGGTCACGCAGCTGCCGATCGCGCAATACCCGCCGGTGGCGCCGCCGTCCATCGTGCTGTCGGTCAGCTACCCCGGCGCCTCGGCGCAGACGCTGGAGGACTCGGTCATCAGCGTCATCGAGCGCGAGATGAACGGCTCGCCGGGCCTGATCTACATGGAGGCGGTCGCGCAGGCGGACGGCACCGGCTCCATCACGCTGAGCTACGACCCGTCCACCAACCCCGACCTGGCGCAGGTCGACGTGCAGAACCGCTACGCCCGCGCGCAGCCGCGGCTGCCGCAGGCGGTCATCCAGCAAGGCGTGCGGGTGGACAAGGCCAACCCGAACTTCCTGCTCTTCATCATGATGTCGAGCAGCAACCCGGGCTTCGACCCGATCGCGCTGGGCGACTACGCGTCGCGCACCGTGCTGCCCGAGATCCAGCGCGTGCCGGGCGTGGGCCAGGGCCTGCTGTTCGGCACCGAGCGCGCGATGCGCATCTGGCTGGACCCGGCCAAGCTGGTCGGCTTCCGGCTCGCGCCGGCCGACGTGAACTCGGCCATCCAGGCCCAGAACGCGCAGGTCAGCTCCGGTTCCATCGGCGACCTGCCCAACCTGCCGGGCCAGACCATCGCGGCCACCGTCGTCGTGCGCGGCCAGCTGACGAGCGTCGAGCAGTTCGGCAACATCGTGCTGCGCGCCAACGCCGACGGCTCCACCGTGCGGCTCAAGGACGTGGCCCGCATCGAGCTGGGCGCCGACAGCTACACCGGCCGCGCCACGCGCCTGAACGGCGTGCCGTCGGTCGGCATCGGCGTGCAGCTGGCGCCGTCGGCCAATGCCTTGCAGACGGCCAAGCTCATCAAGGCGCGCCTGAAGACGCTGGAGCCCTACTTCCCATCGGGCGTGAAGGCCTCCATCCCGTATGACAGCTCGCTGTTCATCGACATCTCGATCTCGCAGGTCGTCGAGACGCTGATCGAGGCCGTCGTGCTGGTGTTCCTCGTGATGTTCCTGTTCCTGCAGAACATCCGCTACACCATCATCCCGACGCTGGTGGTGCCCATCGCGCTGCTGGGCAGCTTCGCGACGCTGCTGGCTTTGGGCTTCTCCATCAACGTGCTGACGATGTTCGGCATGGTGCTGGTGATCGGCATCGTGGTGGACGACGCCATCGTCGTGGTGGAGAACGTCGAACGCATCATGAGCGAGGAGGGGCTGTCGCCGCTCAAGGCCACACGCAAGGCGATGTCTCAGATCTCCGGCGCCATCGTCGGCGTGACGGTGGTGCTGATCTCGGTGTTCGTGCCGCTGGCCTTCTTCACGGGCTCCATCGGCAACATCTACCGCCAGTTCGCGGCGGTGATGGTCTCGGCCATCGCGTTCTCGGCCTTCCTCGCGCTGTCGCTGACGCCGGCGCTGTGCGCCACGCTGCTCAAGCCGGTCGAGGCCGGCCACCACACGAGCAAGCGCGGCTTCTTCGGCGGGTTCAACCGCGGCTTCGCGCGCACCGCCAAGGGCTACGAGGGCTGGGTGGCGAAGTTCATCCACCGCGCGGTGCGCATGGGCTTCGTCTACGCGGCCGTCATCGCCGCGGCGGTGCTGCTGTTCCAGAAGCTGCCGACGTCCTTCGTGCCGAATGAAGACCAGGGCAACATCCTCGTCAACGTGCAGCTGCCGCCGGGCGCCACGCAGGCGCGCACGCTGGAGGTCATGAAGCAGACCGAGGACTTCATGCTCAAGCAGCCCGAGGTGGACGGCATGGTCAGCGTGGTCGGCTTCAGCTTCGCGGGCGCCGGGCAGAACGCGGGCCTGGCCTTCGTCACGCTCAAGCCCTGGGACGAGCGGCACGGCGCCGAGCATTCGGCGCAGGGCCTGGTGGCACGCGCCTTCCCGGCGCTCAGCAAGATCCGCGACGCGGTGATCTTCCCGACCAGCCCGCCGCCCATCCGCGACCTGGGCCGCGCCAACGGCTTCGCGCTGCGCCTGCAGGACCGCACCGGCCACACGCGTGCCGAGCTGCTGGCGGCCCGCGGCCAGTTGCTCGCCGCCGCGGCCAAGAACCCGCTGCTGAACGCCGTGCGCCCCGACGGGCTGGAAGACGCCGCCCAGCTGGAGCTGAGCATCGACCGCGAGCGCGCGATGGCACTGGGCCTGAACGTCGGCGCCATCAACGCGGTGCTCGGCACCTCGCTGGGCTCAAGCTATGTGAACGACTTCCCCAACGCCGGCCGGCTGCAGCGCGTCATCGTGCAGGCCGATGCGCCCGCGCGCATGCAGCCCGAGGACCTGCTGCGGCTGAACGTGCTGAACAGCGCCGGCCAGCCGGTGCCGCTGAGCGCGTTCGCGACGAGCAAGTGGATCACCGGGCCGCTGCAGACCGTGCGCTACAACGGCTACCCGACGATGCGCATCGCCGGCGAACCGGCCAAGGGCGTGTCCACCGGCACGGCGATGGCCGAGATGGAGAAGATCGCCGCCCAGCTGCCCGATGGTTTCGGCTACGAGTGGACCGGCCAGTCGCGCGAGGAGAAGCTATCGGGCGCCACCACCTTCATCCTGTTCGGCTTCTCGCTGCTGGCGGTGTTCCTGTGCCTGGCCGCGCTGTACGAGAGCTGGAGCATCCCGCTGGCGGTGCTGCTGGTCGTGCCGCTGGGCGTGCTGGGCGTCGTGCTGGGCGCCAACTTCCGCGGGTTGGAGAACGACGTCTACTTCAAGGTCGGCATGATCACCATCATCGGCCTGTCGGCCAAGAACGCGGTGCTCATCATCGAGTTCGCCAAGGACTTGCAGGCCCACGGCAGGAGCGTGTTCGACGCCGTGCGCGAGGCCGCGCACCTGCGCTTCAGACCCATCGTCATGACGTCGCTGGCCTTCATCCTCGGCGTGATGCCGCTGGTGCTCGCCAGCGGCGCCGGCTCGGCCAGCCAGCGCGCCATCGGCACCGGCGTCATGGCCGGCATGATCTCGGCCACGATGCTGGCCGTCTTCCTCGTGCCGGTGTTCTTCGTCGTCGTGCGCCGCTTCTTCCCCGGCAGCGAACGGCAGCGCAGGCGCGACGCCCACGAGGGCGAGGAAGAGTCGGGGAGCCAGGCATGAAAACCGCGCTCTCGCTGCTCACCCTCGCGCTGCTGGCCGCCTGCGCCGGCCCGGAGACTAAGAAGCCCAGCGCCACCGAAGCCGCCCAGGCCGCGCTGCCGGCCCCGGCCTTCCCGAACGCGGGGGGCAGCGGCACCGCGGCCGCCGAACTGCCGTGGGCGCAGGCCTTCCAGGGCGCGCGGCTGCAGCAACTCATCCCACTGGCGCTGGCCAACAACCGCGACCTGCGCGTGGCCGCCGCCAACATCGAGGCCGCGCGCGCCACTGCCGCCGCGCGCGATGCCGACCTCTGGCCCACCGTCAACGCCGGCCTCACCGGCTCGCGCGTGCCCAATGCCAGCGGCGGCATCACCAGCACTTACCAGGCCGGCCTGCAGGTCAGCGCCTACGAGGTCGACCTGTTCGGCCGCCTGCGCAGCCTCGGCAGCGCCGCGCAGGCCCAGCTGCTGGCCGCCGAGGCCAACCAACTGGCGGTGCGCAACGCGCTGGTCGCCGCCGTCGCCACGGCCGAGATCGCGCTGCAGGCCGACGAGGCGCTGCTCAAGCTCACACGCGACACGCTGGCCAGCCGCGAGCAGTCGCTGGGCCTGATCCGCCAGCGCTTCGACGGTGGCATCGCGAGCGAGCTGGACCTGCGCGCGGGCGAGTCCGCGCTGCAGGCCGCGCGCGTGGCGCTGGCCCAGACGCAGCGCCAGCGCGCGCTGGACGAGAACGCGCTGGTGCTGCTGCTGGGCTCGGCGCTGCCGCCCGGCCTGCCCGCGCCGACCGGGCTGCTGGCCGACTTCGAGCCCCTGGCCGAGCTGCCCACCGGCGTACCCAGCGAGGTGCTGACGCGCCGGCCGGACATCCGCCAGGCCGAGGCGCAGCTGGCCGCCGCCGACGCCAACATCGGCGCCGCCCGGGCCGCCTTCCTGCCGCGCATCACGCTGACCGGCAGCTTCGGCACGGCGAGCAGCGAGCTGTCGGGCCTGTTCAAGAACTCGGTGTGGAGCTTCGCGCCGTCGCTGATCCAGCCGCTGTTCGACGCCGGCCGCAACCGCGCCAACCTGGCCGGCGCCCGTGCCGCGCGGGATGCGGCGACGGCGCAGTACGAGAAGGCTGTCCAGTCCGCCTTCCGTGACGTGGCCGACGCGCTGGCCGGCCGCGCGACGCTGGGCGAGCAGCGCGCCGCGCAGGGCGCGCTGGTGGACGCCGAGGCGCGCCGCCTGGCGCTGGCCGAGGAGCGTTACCGCGCCGGCATCGCCAGCTCGCTGGACGTGCTGGACGCGCAGCGCTCGCTGTTCGCCGCCCAGCAGGCGCTGGTGCAGGTGCAGAGCCAGCGGGCCCAGAATCTGGTGGCCGTCTATCGTGTACTGGGTGGAGGAAGCTGACCATGCGCCGTCTCTTGTATGCCGTTGTCCTCGTCCTGCTGCTGCCCGCAGCACAAGCCCAGGAAACGCTGCGCGAGCGCCTCAAGGCCCGTGCCGAGCAGCGGCGCGCCGACAAGGCGAATGAGGCGCCAGCCAAGGGCGGCTTGCAGGACATCCAGGTTCAGGGCCGCAAGGTGCTTGTCCACCTGCCGACCGGTTATGACGCCAGCAAGCCCGCGCCGCTGGTGCTGGCCTTCCACGGCGGCGGCGGGCATGCCGAGTACATGGCCGACGACGAGAAGTACGGCCTGCAACGCAAGGCCGACGAGGCCGGCTTCGTCGTCGCCTTCCCCAATGGGTACAGCAAGCTGCCGGGCGGCAAATTCGCCACCTGGAATGCCGGCGGCTGCTGCGGTGATGCGCGCGACCGCAATGTCGACGACGTCGGCTTCGCGCGCGCCGTCGTCACCGCCATCAAGGGCCGCTACAGCATCGACGCCGGCCGCGTGTTCGCCACCGGCATGTCCAACGGCGGCATGCTCAGCCACCGGCTGGCCTGCGAGGCGGCCGACGTGTTCCGCGCCGTCGCCTCCGTGGCCGGCACCGACGCAACCGCGAACTGCACGCCGAGCAAGCCCATCTCGGTGCTGCACATCCACGCCAAGGACGACGACCATGTGCTCTTCAACGGCGGTGCCGGCGCAGGCGCCTTCCGCGACGAGAGCAAGGTCATGGCCTTCCCCTCCGTGCCCGACACCATCGCGCGCTGGGTGCAGCGCGACCACTGCGCCGCGCCGCCGCAGCGCACGCTCGACAGGCCGGGGGCCTACTGCGAGACCTACAGCGGCTGCACCGGCGGCACGCACGTGCAGCTCTGCGTCACCGACACCGGCGGCCACTCCTGGCCCGGCGCCGACAGCGTGCGCCGCGGCAAGCCTGCCGCCTCGCGCGCGCTGGACGCGAACGACGTGATCTGGCGTTTCTTCGAACAGGCGTCCCAGTGAGCGACGCCCGCGGACGCCACGCCAATCCACTGCAACCCACCCGCGCAGCAGGCACTTGACAACGTTGTCAGGCCTCATGCAAGATGGCTTGAAACCGCTTTCAAACATCTCAAGACGCGCCCTCCTGACGTAAAAGCCACCACCATGCGCTTCCTTCCCACCGCCCTCCTCCTGACCGCGAGCTTGGCCGTGCACGCCGGCCCACCCGCCATTTACGACGAAGCCGCCGACGCCAAGGCCGCCATCCGCACCATGCTGGCCGAAGCCGAGAAGGCCAAACTGCCGGTGCTGGTGGTGTTCGGCGCCAACTGGTGCGGCGACTGCCGCATGCTGGACGCCACCTTCAAGAGCGGTCCCAGCGCCCCGCTGATCGCCAAGAGCTTCAAGGTCGTCAAGGTGGACGTGGGCCGCTTCGACCGCAACGTCGACATCGCCGAGGGCTACCGGGTGCCGCTGAAGAAGGGCATCCCCGCCGTCGCCGTGCTGTCGCCGCAAGGCAAGCTGCTGTACGCCACCGAAGGCGGCGAACTGGCCGACGCCCGCAAGATGGGCGACCAGGGCGTCTACGACTTCTTCACCCGCGTGACCGCTTCGGCCAAGTGACCCAGCCTGCAGTTCCGTCTGCCGCCGCGGCGTCTGCGGCGGTAGCGCCATCGCTCGCCGGCGCGTCCATCGCGCTGCGCACGCAGTTCTTCGTCATGGGCGTACTGTTCGCCACCTGGGGCGTGCACGTGCCCATCGTCAAGGCCCACTACGGCCTGGGCGAGCAGACGCTGGCCCTGGCCATGCTCGCCAGCGGCGTCGGCGCGTTGGCGGCGCTGGCCTATGCCGGCCGCATCGTCGGCCGCTACGGGCCGCGTGCCGTGGCCGCCGTCATGGGTTGCATCAGCTGCGCGGCGATCGCCGGCCTGGAGGCCTCGACGCAGTACGCGGCGCTGATCGCCGTCATGCTGGTCTTCGGCAGTTTCGGCAGCCTGTTCGACGTGTCCCTGAGCGCCGAGGCCAGCGAGATCGAGCGGCTGTCGGGCAAGCCGATGATGAGCGGCTTCCACGGCATGTTCAGCCTCGGGGGCATGGCCGGCGCCGGCCTCGGCAGCGCCGTACCGGCCCTGGGCCTGAGCCCGGTCAGCCATCTGCTGCTGGCCACCGGCCTGTGCGCCGCCGCCATCCTCGTCGCCAGCCGCGCCATGCTGCCCTTGCCCGAGAAGCAGGCGGAAGCGAAGCAGCCCCTCAGCCTGCCGCGCGGCCCGCTGCTGCTGCTGGGCGTGCTCGCGTCCATGGGCCTGATCGCCGAGGGCGCGATGTACGACTGGAGCGTGCTCTTCATGAAGCAGGAGCGCGCCAGCGACGCCAGCACCGCGGCGCTGGCCTATGCCAGCTTCAGCGCCGCGATGGCGGCCGGCCGCTTCGGCGGCGACTGGGTGCGCGCCCGCCTGGCGCCGCGCCGGCTGCTGCGCGCCAGCGGCGTGCTCGCCGCGGCCGGCATGGCGCTCGCGCTGGCGGTGCCTTCGCCGCTCGTCGCCCTCGCCGGCTTCGCCCTCGTCGGCCTGGGCCTGTCCAACGTCGTGCCCATGCTGTTCAGCGCGGCCTCGCAGGTGCCCGGCGTGTCGCCCGCCCATGGCATCGCCGCCGTCTCGGGCGTGGGCTACCTCGGCATGATGGCCGGCCCGCCGCTGATCGGCCTGGTGGCCGAGCACTCCTCGCTGACCGCGGGGCTGCTGGTCGTCGTCGTGTTTGCGATGTTCATGGCGGTGTCGGCGAAGCGGGCGCTGCGGGGGGCCTGACGCCAACGCCGGGCGCGCAGCCCTGCTTACCGACCTACCGCTTCGTCTTGCGCCGGTTCCGCGGCTGGGCCGCGCCAGTCAGCGCGCCCGTCCAGAAGCTCATCACCTCCTGCGTTGCCTGCGTGATGGCGGCGCTGCCCTGCCGCTTCGCGCTGGCAGCGATCTGACCGCGCGCCTGGCCGGCGGCGGAATGGGCGGCGCTCAGCCACATGCTCATGAACGGGTTCTTCTTCAGCCAGGGATTGGCCATGCGAATCTCCTTGGAGGTTGGCCTGCATGCTGACCCATCCATGAAGGTCCAACGGTCGGACGACGCGGATGCTGACGTAGGCGTACAGGCGCCATAGCCTTCACGGCGCTCACGCCGTCGTCCTACAGGCCAGTGCCATGCCGCAGCGCATATTCATGCCACCGTGAAGAAGCAGCCCCTCCCCACCACGGGCTTCGTGCGCGTCCGCGGCGCGCGCGAGCACAACCTGAAGAACGTCGACGTGGACGTGCCCCGCGATGCGCTGGTGGTGTTCAGCGGCGTGTCCGGCTCCGGCAAATCGTCGCTCGCGTTCGCCACCATCTATGCCGAGGCGCAGCGGCGCTACTTTGAATCCGTCGCGCCCTATGCGCGCCGGCTCATTGACCAGGTCGGCGTGCCGGCGGTGGACTCGATCGACGGACTGCCACCGGCCGTGGCCCTGCAGCAGCAGCGCGGCACGCCCAGCACGCGCTCGTCGGTGGGCAGCGCGACCTCGCTGTCCAGCCTGCTGCGCATGCTGTATTCGCGCGCCGGCCACTACCCGGCCAGGCAGCCCATGCTGTACGCGGAGGACTTCTCGCCCAACACGCCGCAGGGCGCCTGCCCGACCTGCCACGGCCTGGGCCGCGTCTACGAAGTGACCGAGCAGTCCATGGTGCCGGACCCGTCGCTCACCATCCGCGAGCGCGCCGTCGCCGCCTGGCCGCCGGCCTGGCATGGACAGAACCTGCGCGACATCCTCGTCACGCTGGGCCACGACGTGGACAAGCCCTGGCGCGACCTGCCCAGGAAGACGCGCGACTGGATCCTCTTCACCGACGAGCAGCCCACCGTGCCGGTGTACGCCGGCTTCACACCCGCCGAAACGCGCGCCGCGCTGCGCAGCAAGATGGAGCCGAGCTACCAGGGCACTTTCATGGGCGCACGCAAATACGTGCTGCACACCTTCGCGACGACCCAGAGCGCACTGATGAAGCGCCGGGTCTCGCGCTACATGGTGGCCAGCGACTGCCCCGCCTGCCAAGGCAAGCGGCTCAAGCGCGAGGCGCTGTCGGTGACCTTCGAGGGGCTGGACATCGGCGAGCTGTCACACATGCCGCTGCGCAAGCTGGCGGACGTGCTGCGACCGGTGGCGGCGGGCAGCGCGCACGCGGCGGTGCAAGGCCACGGCGTCAGCCGGGCGACGTCCAAGGCGCACACCGCGCAGCGCGTGGCGGCCGGCGGCCATGCGCATGCCGCCGCGCCCGACGTGCGTCGCACGCCCAACCTGTCGGAAGAAAAGCTCATCGCCGCCCAGCGCATCGCGCAGGACATGCTGGCGCGCATCACGACGCTGAACGAACTGGGCCTGGGCTATCTGTCGCTGGACCGCGGCACGCCCACGCTCTCCAGCGGGGAACTGCAGCGGCTGCGGCTGGCCACGCAGATCCGCTCCAACCTGTTCGGCGTCATCTACGTGCTGGACGAGCCCTCCGCCGGCCTGCATCCGGCCGATGGCGAGGCGCTGCTGAAGGCGCTGAAGGACCTGAAGGCTGCGGGCAATTCGCTGTTCATCGTCGAGCACGACCTGGGCCTGATGCGCGAGGCGGACTGGATCGTCGACGTCGGCCCCGAGGCCGGGGAACTGGGCGGCCAGGTGCTCTACAGCGGCCCGCCGGCCGGGCTTCAGGCGGTACCGGCCTCGCGCACGGCCGCCTACCTGTTTCCGCGCCATCACGCGAAACGCCCACCCCGCCGCGCACCGCGTGGCTGGCTCAAGCTCGCCGGCGTCACGCGCAACAACCTGCGCGGTGTCGACGTCGACTTCCCGCTCGGCTGCTTCACCGCCGTGACCGGCATCTCGGGCTCGGGCAAATCCAGCCTCGTCAGCCAGGCACTCGTCGATCTCGTCAGCCAGGCGCTGGGGCATGAACCGCCCGCGCCGGCGGAAGACGACGATGCCGATGAGCCGGCGCGCGAGGTCACGCACGGCCGCATTGCCGCCGGCGCCGAGCACATCCGCCGCCTCGTACAGGTGGACCAGAAGCCCATCGGCCGCACGCCGCGCTCCAACCTCGCCACCTACACGGGCCTGTTCGACCACGTGCGCAAGCTCTTCGCCGCCACGCCTGCGGCGCGCGCCAAGCGCTTCGACGCCGGCCGCTTCTCGTTCAACGTCGCCAAAGGCCGCTGCGAGACCTGCGAAGGCGAGGGCTTCGTCAGCGTGGAACTGCTGTTCATGCCCAGCGTCTACGCCCCCTGCCCCGCCTGCCACGGCGCGCGCTACAACGAGGCGACGCTGAAGGTGCTGCTGCGCGACAAGAGCATCGCCGACGTGCTGCGCATGACGGTGGACGAGGCGCTGGCCTTCTTTGCCGGGGACGCGGCGCTGTCCCGGCCGCTGGCGCTGCTGCAGCAGATCGGGCTTGGGTATCTGCGGCTGGGCCAGCCCGCGACCGAACTGTCAGGCGGTGAGGCCCAGCGCATCAAGCTGGCAACCGAGCTGCAGCGGGCGCAGCGCGGCAACACGCTGTACGTGCTGGACGAACCGACGACCGGGCTGCATCCGTCGGATGTGGACAAGCTGCTGGTGCAATTGAACGGCCTGGTGGATGCGGGCAACACGGTCGTCGTCGTCGAGCACGAGATGCGCGTCGTGGCGGCGTGCGACTGGGTGATCGACGTCGGGCCTGGGGCGGGAGAAGACGGTGGGACGATGGTGGCCCGCGGCGCGCCGGAAGACGTGGCGGGCGCGAAGGCGGGCCGGACGGGGCCGTACCTTGCGCGGGAGCTGGGCGTGGGCGAGTGAGCGTGGATCGAGCAGGGGCGGAATGCTCGTCATCGGCGCAGGCCGATCCCCGGCCTGCGCAGCGTCATCCGCCCCAAACGCCACGGACCGCTCTGTGTCAGAGCTTCAGGTTGCCGTGCACGCCTTCATCGACCCGCTGGCCGGTGATGGCGCCGAACAGCATCTTGATGCCGGCGACGGCGCTGCCGTGGCGGTTGTCCCAGTACTCGCCACTGACGGGATCGACCCGCAGCAGGCTGATGCGCGGGTCGTTCTCGCCCTCGGTGAACCAGGCCCGCAGCTTCGGGCTCCAGAGCCGGTGGATGGTGGCTTGGTCGGTCACGATGGTCGTGGTGCCGTCGAGCTTGAGATGGCCGGCGTTGTCGCCCTCCTTGAAAAACAGCGTGACGCGCGGGTCGCGGTCCAGTTCGATGTTCTTCAGGCTGTCGACCTCGGTGAAGAACCACAGCACGCCGCCCTCTTCGACCTCGGTCACTGTCATGGGCCGCGCGTGCAGTTCGGACGACATGCTGAATGTGCAGAAAAAGCAGCTGTCGCCCGCCGCGACCAGGTCGGCGATCTTGCGGGCAGCCGCCGGGCCGCTCAGGTCTTGCTCGGTGCTGGACTCGTTGTCGGACGGTGTGCCGCGGGTGGCGTCTTGCATTTCGGCTCCTTCGGTTGCGTTGGGCCTCAGCGTAGGCAGGGCCGGCGGAGCGGGATGTCGGCCTGCATGACGGGACGCTGTCGGAACGCGCCGGGCCGCTCTCCTGCGGCCGCGGGCATGCGGGTTGCCTGTGCTGTCCCCTCAACCACTGACGCTCAGGAGTCACCATGCACACTGCCCAACGTTTCATGAGCACCACCCTGCTGGCCGCAGCCGCCATGTTCACCGTGCATGCGCACGCGCTGTCCGACGAGGCGTTCATGAAGGATGCCGCGCAGGCCGGCGCAGCCGAGATCGAGGCCAGCAAGCTGGCGACGACCAAGGCCCGCAATGCCGACGTGAAGGCATTCGCCACGACGATGATTGCCGACCACACCAAGGTCGCCGACGAACTGAAGGCGCTGGCCGCGACGAAGAACGTGACGCTGCCCGACGGCCCTTCGGTCAAGCAGAAGGCCGAGCTCAAGCTGATCGACGCGGGCGACGATGACAAGTTCGACGAGCGCTATGCCAAGAACTTCGGCATCAAGGCGCACGAAGACACCATCAAGCTGTTCGAGAAAGCCTCGCGCGAAGCCAAGGACGCCGAAGTGAAGGCCTGGGCGCAGAAGACGTTGCCCGGCCTGAAGCACCATCTCGAGATGGCCAAGGCACTGCCGGTCAACGCAGCCAAGAAGTAAGCCTGGCCCGCCCTGCCGCGACGGACTGCAGGCGTCGCGGCAAGGCGTCGCTGCCATGCTGGGGCGATGGTCGCCTGACGGACGTTCCGGCTCATGAAGCACGCGTCCTGCTGAAGGACGCCGGCGCGCACCGGCGACCATAATCGACCCAGCTGTTTCGCCAGGATCTCCCCATGACCTACTGCGTCGCGATGCGCCTGCGTGCGGGCCTGCTGTTCGCCTCCGACACCCGCACCAACGCGGGCATCGACCACATCGCCAGCTTCCGCAAGATGCACCAGTTCCAGATCCCGCACCAGCGCGAGATCGTCGTACTGACCGCGGGCAACCTGGCCACGACCCAGTCCGTCATCTCGCTGCTGAATCAGCGCCTGCAGGGCGAAGGCGACCACCTGCTCAAGGTGCCCACCCTCTACGACGCCGCGGTGCTGCTGGGCCGGACGGTGCGCGAGGTCATCGAGCGTGACACCGACCCCCATGACCGACGCAGCAGCGTCGACTTCGGCGCCAACTTCCTGATCGGCGGCCAGATCAAGGGCGAGGGACCGCGCCTCTTCCATGTCTACCCGCAGGGCAATTTCATCGAGGCCACCGAGGACACGCCGTACTTCCAGATCGGGGAGAGCAAATACGGCAAGCCCATCATCGACCGCGTCGTCAACTACGAGACGACACCGCTGGACGAAGCCGCCAAATGCACGCTCGTCAGCTTCGACTCGACCATCCGTTCCAACCTGTCGGTCGGCTTGCCCATCGACATGCTGATGCTGCGCGCCAACCAGTTCGAGATGGCCATGAAACCGCCGCACCGCATCGGGCGCGACGACCCCTACTTCCTGGCGCTGCGCAACGGCTGGAGCGCGGGGCTGCGCAAAGTCTTCGACGACCTGCCCAACGAGCCCTGGTTCGACGCCTGAGCCCGGCATTGCCAAGCCAGACTTCGCGAAACGCGAATGGCCGCGGCGTTTTCGACGTCTTTTACCAGTCGGGTTATTTGACAGCGCGACGCCGCCGTCGTTGGCAAGTCGTTCGGAATCAATAGCTTAGCGCTTCTGGCGCAGCAAATGCTCATATCTGATCGCAGAGGTCATCTTTGCGTAAGGGGCGAAGCATGAAGAAAATTCCCTACATCATTCGAGTGACGAGCCTGCTGGCCCTCACTCTCGGGGCTGGCGCGGCGATGGCTGCACCTCTGCCCACCTATTCACCCACCTACCCATCGCCGAACTCGGCCTGCGCGACCGTCGGCAATTTCGTGTCCTGTTCGACGACGGTGCTGGACTATCTGGCGTCCAAGAACTACGCCGGCTTCACCGGCCCGTACTCTTTCGCTGCCAGCCAGGGCTCGTTGCTCGACACCATCGTCGTCACGGCCAACAACGGCAACATCCTGAACAACGGCGATCAGGTCAATCCGTCCGAGAACGGCTTCTCGACGAACAACGGCGGCAACAAGAAGTACTTCTTCACCGGTGACAACAACGACCCGACCAACAACGGCGGTCTGGCGGGCGACACACCGTACAGCTGGGACATCGGCCTGGCGGCGCTGAACCAAAAGCTCACCTTCGACGGCGCCTACCACCAGATGGGCATCGCCTTCGACTTCAACAACCCGCAGAACAGCACCGCCAGCCTGCCGATCTGGGCGCTGGTCACCGTGCGCGACCTCGACGGCAACCTGGCCAACAAGTATTTCGAGACGCAGGCGCTGGACCTCGCCAACCTCTTCAAGGACCCGGCGCTCTACGTGTCCGACAAGACCTTCGACGGCACCGGCGTGACGACGCCGGGCGCGGACGATTTCGCGCTGACGGTGGGCGCGGTGTGCGTGAAGAGCGCCACGGTGTCCTACCCCTCGCCCGACGGCACCAGTTGCCCGGACGGCGGCGACCTCGTCAACACCAACCGCGCCTCCAACGAGGTCGAGTTCATCAACTACCTGCCGACACTGGACGCCCAAGGCCTGCAAGCCCAGGGCTATGACGTGATGTCCGTGCAGGTCTGGATGGGCTGCTTCAACACCGGAGACCGGGGCGCGGGCCCGGCGCTGCTGAACAACGGCTCCGTCGGCCCCTGCGACACCGGCGGCTATGGCGACATCTTCCTGCTGGCCGGTGCCGCCGTGCCCGGCACCAACCTGCCGGAGCCCGCGACGCTGGCGCTGACGCTGCTGGCGCTGGGTGGCATGGCCGCACGCGGCCGCCGTCGCTGAAGCCCATCAGACCGGCAAAAGAAGCGGCGCCCTCGGGCGCCGTTTCTCATCGCAGCCCGCCCGCTCAGGCCGGCCCGAGCACCCGCATGGAGTAGTCGACGGCCTTCACATCCTTGGTCAGCCGGCCGATGGAGATGCGGTCGACGCCGGTCGCGGCGATCCAACGCAGCTGGTCCAGCGCGACGCCGCCCGACACCTCCAGCAGCGCGCGGCCGGCGTTGAAGGCCACGGCCTCGCGCATCTGCGCCTCGCTGAAGTTGTCCAGCAGCACGCTCACGGCGCCGGCGGCCAGCGCCTCGCGCAGCTGGTCGAGGGTTTCGACCTCGACCTGGATGTCCACGCCCGCGCCTTCCTGCCGATTGAGCGCCTGCGCCGCACGCAGCGCCTGGCCCACGCCGCCGGCCGCGGCGATGTGGTTCTCCTTGATGAGGATGCCGGCATACAGCGCGAGGCGCTGGTTGTGCCCGCCGCCGATGCGCACCGCGTACTTCTGCGCCAGCCGCAGGCCGGGGATGGTCTTGCGGGTGTCGAGGATGGCGCAGCCGTTGGCGTTCGGGCTGGCTCCCGCCACGGCGTCGACATGGGCGCGCGTGATCGTGGCCGTGCCGGACAGCAGCTGCAGGAAGTTCAGGGCCGGGCGCTCGGCGGAGAGCAGCGCCCGGCCGTCGGCCTCAATGCGGCAGGCGATGCTGTCCGCCGTCATCACCGCACCTTCGGCGTAGAGCCAGTCGATGCGGCTGGTCGTGTCGAGCGCGGCGAACACGCCGTCGAACCAGTCCCGTCCGCACAGCACCGCCTGCTCGCGCACCCGCACCTGGGCGGTGACGCGGCGACCGGCCGGCACCAGCTGCGCAGTCCAGTCGCAGTGGCCGATGTCCTCGGCCAGCGCCTCGCGGATGTTGCGGGCGCGGGCCTGTTCCAGCGTTTCTTCCGTGAACATCACTCGGCCGGCCCCACCGTCAGCGTGATCTCGCCCAGGCCTTCGATGCGGCCGGTGAGCACGTCACCCGCCACGACGGCACCCACGCCGGCCGGCGTGCCGGTGTAGATCAGGTCGCCCGGGTACAGGCGGAAGAGGTGGGACAGGTTGGAGACGATCTCGGCCTGGTTCCAGATCATGTCGGCCAGGTCGCCATGCTGCTTCTCGACACCGTTGACGGCCAGCGTGATGGCACCCTTCTCCAGCAGGCCGACGTCGGCCACGCGCACGATGTCACCGAGGATGGCGGATTGGTCGAATCCCTTGGCCGTGTCCCAGGGCTTGCCGGCCGCCTTGGCCGCGGCCTGCAAGTCGCGGCGTGTCATGTCCAGGCCCGGGGCATAGCCCCAGATGGCGGCCCTGGCCGCTTCGGGCCGCAGCTTGAACACCGGCGCGCCGATGGCGATCACCAGCTCCATCTCGTAGTGGTAGTTCGCCGTCTCGGTCGGGTAGGGCACCGTCGAGCCCGAGGATGTCAGCGCCGTGGCCGGTTTGGTGAAATAGAACGGCGGCTCGCGCGTCGGGTCGGCGCCCATCTCGCGGGCATGATCCGCATAGTTGCGGCCGACGCAGTAGATGCGGCGGACCGCGTAACGCGCGTCCGTGCCGCGCACGGCGGCACTGGGAATCTCGGCCGGAGGGAAGACGAAGTTGCTCATGGCATGGCATCGACGATGGAAAGACAGCGCGCAGCATACTGGCCCCGCCCTGGTGGCCCTGCTGTGTGCGGCACTGCTGGGCGGCTGCGCCACCCGCTCGCCGGCGCCGGCGGAACGCGATGGGCCACTGCCCAACCCGCCGGCCGACCTGGCCCGCACGCCCGACGCCGTGCCGCAGCTGGAGCGCATCCGCATCGGCGGCCCCAACAAGCCGTATGAGGTGCTGGGCGAGCGCTACGAGCCGCTGGCGGGCGACGTCGCCTATGCCGACCGCGGCCTGGCGTCCTGGTACGGCCGCAAGTTCCATGGCCGCCCGACGGCCAGCGGCGAGGTCTACAACATGTATGCGATGACGGCCGCGCACCCGACGCTGCCCATCCCCAGCTACGCCCGCGTGCGCAACCCGGCCAACGGCCGCGAGGTCATCGTGCGCGTCAACGACCGCGGCCCCTTCCACAAGGGCCGCATCATCGACCTGAGCTACACGGCGGCGCTCAAGCTCGACGTGCTGCGCGGCGTCACCCCGGTCGAGGTCAGGCGCATCACCTACGCCGAGATCCGCGCCGGCAACTGGCAAAAGCCCGCCGGCGAGCCGACGCCCGTCTTCGTGCCCGACACACCGCCCGGCGCGCCGCAGCGCGAGACGACGGCCACCGTGGCCGACGGCGGCATGAACTACTGGCTGCAGTTCGGCGCCTTCGCCAAGCTGGACGCTGCCGAGGGCCTGCGCCAGCGTGTGGCCGAGGCCGACCTGAGCCTGCTGCCCCTGCTCACCATCGTGCGCGAAGCCGGGCTGCACCGGCTGCGCGCCGGGCCCTTCCCGAACGCCGAAGAGGCACGCGCGACCGCCGCGCGGCTGGCCGAGGAAGGTGGCGTGGCGTCCACGTTGGTGGAAAAGCGCTAGCCAACTACCGGCCGCCCGCCACGTCCAGCAGCGCGCCCACCGTGTAGCTCGCCGCGTCGGAAAGCAGCCAGGCAATCGCCTCGGCGATCTCCTCCGGCCTGCCCAGGCGCTGGATGGGGAGGGTGGACGCGGCGGCGCTGGCGTCCATGCCGCTGCGGGCATGGATGTCGGTCTCGATGATGCCCGGCCGCACGCCGTTGACGCGAATGCCCTCGCCGATGAGCTCCCGCGCGAGCCCCTTGGTCAAGGTGTCGATGGCGCCCTTGGTCGCCGCATAGTCGACATAGATGCCGGCCGAGCCGAACTCGGCCGCCCGCGAGCTGACGTTGACGATGGATCCGCCCGCGCCGCCGCGCGCCGTGCTCATGCGCCGCGCCGCCTGCTGGCAGCACAGCAGCGTGCCGATGACGTTCACGTCGAAGAGGCGTCGCCAGCGGTCCGTCGTCATCGTGGCCAGCCGGGCCGCGGGCGCCACGATGCCGGCGTTGTTGACCAGGCCGGCCAGGCGCCCGCCGGCGGTGTCCAGCCGTTCGAACATGGCCGCCACCTGCGCCTCGTCGGCCACGTCGGCCTGCAGCGTCAGCGCGCGGCGGCCCAGAGCGTGCAATCTGCCCGCCAGCGCCTCGGCCGCGGCGCTATCCTGTGCGTAGTTGATGGCCACGTCCCAGCCGGCCTCGGCGCAACGCAGGGCCGTTGCCGCGCCGATGCCGCGCGAGCCCCCGGTGATCAAGACCCAATCCGCCATGGCCGGCATTGTGGCCTTGCCCGAAAGGCGGGCGGCATTCCCTGAGCTGCATGGAATTTCTCGACGTCCCGACGGTCCTCAAGGTCAGCGCCCTCTTCAACCTGATGGCGGCGCTGGCCTGGCTGGTGCTCGCGCAGACCTTCCGCATCGCGCCGCGCGCCGGCCGGCTGATGGCGGCGGGTCATCTCGTGCGCATCGCGTCGCAGGGCTGCGGCGACTGCATGGTCGGCTGGCCCGCACTGCTGCGCCAGGCCGTCCCCGAGTTCGGCCTGCTGGCCTGCACCGTGCTGCTGCTGCTGGCCCTGCGCCGCATGCTGCGCAGCCGCCGGCGCCCGCGCGACATCGCCTGGGTCGGCGGCCTGGGCGCCCTGGGCATCACGGCCGGCCTGGCCAGCGGCTCGGGCCTGCTGCCGCAGCTGGCCAGCACCGCCAGCGCCACGGTGCTGGCGCTGCTGGCCGTGCGTGAGGTCGTGCGCGGCATCGGCCAGCAGCTCTCGCGCCCGGTCACGCTCTGCACGACGCTGCCCTTCGCGGCCATGGCCGCGCTGGGCATCGGCCACGGCGCCGAGTTGCTGCTCGTACCCGGCTGGGACGGCCATGTCCTCAACGGCGAATGGCCCACGCCGGCGCGTGCCGTCCTGTGGCTGAGCGTCACGGCCAGCATCACGCTGAGCCTGATCGCGCTGATGATCTGGCGCGTCATCACGCGCATCCAGCACCTGACCTACCGCGACCCGCTGACCGGCGCGCTCAACCGCCGCGCCTTCGAGCAGGCGCTCGGCCAGGCGCAGGCCCAGTTGCAGCGCGGCCATGGCTTTGCGCTGGCCATGATCGACATCGACCACTTCAAGCACATCAACGACGCGCACGGCCACCAGGCCGGCGACGCGGCGCTGCAGCATTGCGTGCGCCTGTGGCAGGCGGAACTGCGCGAGGTGGACCGCCTGGGCCGCCTGGGCGGTGAGGAGTTCTGCGCGCTGCTGCCGCTGAGCGCACCGGCCGACCTGCAGACCGCCGCGGCCGTGGCGGAACGCCTGCGTACCCGCCTCGCTGCCGCGCCGCTGCACTGGAAGGGCATGGCGCTGCCGCTGTCGGCCAGCTTCGGCGTGGCCCTGCCCGCGGCCGGCGACGCCGCGGGCGAGATCGGCCTGGCCCGGGCCGACGCCGAGCTCTACCGCGCCAAGACCGAAGGCCGCAACCGGGTCTGCGTGGCGACGCCCCTGGGCGCGATGGCGGCCGCATGATCACGCCCGCCCAGACGCAGACGCTGCTTGCGGCCATCATCTTCATCGCCGGGATGGCGGCGCTGGTGTGGGTGGCCCTGGCGCTGGTTGCCCGCATCGCGCCGCGCGCCTCGCTGGCCATGGCCTGCGCGAACGGCGCTGCCGCCGTGGCGCTGCTGCTGCATGCGCTGCGCGGCGTGCTGCCCGATGCGCTGGCCTACTGGCCCGGCGACGTGCTGGCCGTCGCCTCGTTCGCACTGCTGGGCGCGGCCGTGCCCGGCATCACGACGCGCCAGCTGGTCTGGAAGCCCGGCGCCGCCGTCGTCGCGGCCACTGCCCTGCTGCTGCTGGCCCTGCCCTACGACGGCGACCTGCGCTGGCAGGCCCGCGTCGTCAACACGGTCGGCGCCGGCCTCACGCTGGCAGCCGGCATCGCGGCCTGGCGCGGCCTGGGCCGCACCGCCAAGGGCCACCGCACGCCGGCGCCGCTGGCGCTGCCGCTGATCTTCATCGCGTTGATGATGGCCGCGCGCTGCGTGGAGAGCTTCATCCAGCCGGGCAGCACGCCGGACCTGCGCGAGCCGACCGAGTTCAACCACGTGTTCCTGTGGACGGCGCTGGTGCTGACGCTGCTGCAGAACGCGACGCTGGCCTTCCTCGTCATGATGCGGCTCATCCTGCGCATCGAGCGCCTGCTGGAGCGCGACCCGCTGACCGACACGCTGAACCGCCGCGCCTTCGACCAGGCGCTGGAGCATGCCCACGCCTGGCTGCAGCGCGGCCGTGGCTATGCGCTGGTGATGATCGACATGGACCGCTTCAAGCAGCTCAACGACACGCTGGGCCACGCCGCCGGCGACGCCGCGCTGCGCCAGATGGTGCGCGAGCTGCAGCCCTGCGTGCGCGAGGTCGATCGCTTCGGCCGACTGGGCGGCGAGGAATTCGGCGTGCTGCTGCCCGACACCGACATCGCCGGCGCGGCGCTGGTGGCAGAGCGCATGCGCGCGCTGGTCGACATGACGCCGCTGCGCTGGCTGGAGCAGGACTGGCCGCTGAGTGCCAGCTTCGGCATCGCCGAGGCCGAGCGCGGTGACGCCAGCGCGGACGCGGTGCTGGCCCGGGCCGATGCGGCCATGTACCGCGCCAAGAGCCAGGGCCGCAACGTCGTGCAGGCCTGAGAGGGCGGGCGGCGCCGTCGGCGCACCGGCACATTCCTTGCGCAACCGCAAATGCAGCACGGGAAGTGGCCCGGCGCGCCGGTCGCCAGGCGAGGCGCAGGACTAGACTGCGCGCAAACACGCCCCACGGAATCGAGTGATCGATGGACGACGACCGGGCCAGAGCACAGGAGACAGGCATCCGCAGGCTTGCAGGCGGCGCGGTGCGGCTGATGCTTTGGGCCGCGGGCTCCGCCGCCGCCGTGGCGGCACCGGCCGAGAGCCCGGGCGTGGCCGACCTGGACATCGCCGAACTGGTCCGTGTGCGGCTCTCGCCGTTCGACGTCGCCGCCAACCTCGACCGCGGCTACCTCGCGGCACACGCGGTGTCGGCCTCCCGCTTCGACGCCCCGATCCGCGAGCTGCCGTTCGCCGTGCAGGCCTTCAACGAGGCCTTCATCCGCGACCAGAAGCCGCAGGGGCTGTTCGACGTGGCACGCTACTCGCCCGGCGTGACCTACCGCAGCAACGACTTCAACGAAGGCAGCGCCAACCTGGCGATCCGCGGCTTCGCGGTCAGCCAGGTGCCCGGCGCGCACCAGGTGCTGCGCGACGGCTTCGTCGGCCCGTCGGTCTTCGATCTGACCAGCGCCGCCCGGATCGAGATCGTCAAGGGGCCGTCCTCCTTCCTGTACGGCCAGGTGGCGCCTGGCGGCATCGTCAACGTCATCTCGAAAAGCCCGCTGCCCAAGCCGTTCGCCGAGCTGGAGCTCGGCGTCGGCTCCTACGGCCGTTACCGCGTCGCGGCGGACGCGGGCACACCGCTGGGGCCGGACCTCGCGCTGCGCGTCGTCGCGGCCCACGACCAGGACATCCACTACTGGTACCCCTACGACGCCCACACCTCCACGGTCGCACCGTCGCTGCGCTGGACGCCCGACCGCCGCGTCAGCGTGACGCTCAAGGCCGAGCAGTACCGCAAGATCGAGTCCCCGCAGCTGATGCAAAAGCCCGCCTACGGGCGGCAGGCCGGGCTCGTGCCTACCGAGGCCGACCCCAACCTGGTCGGCGTCAGCGTCCCCGGCCTGCCCGACGACTGGAACAGCATGTCCGACGTCGACTACCGGCGCAGCGACAGCACCGGCGCCAGCGCCTGGGTCGACATCGAAGCCAGCGAGCACTGGCATCTGCGCGCCGGCTACTCGCGGCTGCGCTTCGAGGTCGACGCGCTGTTCTCCGGCAACCTGGGCATGGCAAACAACACGACTTTTCTGCAAGGCCGCCGCCTGCGCCGGCAGGACTACACCAACCATGCCGAGTCGTTCGCGGTCGACGGCGTGGGCCGGTACCGCTTCGACGGCGCCAGCCTGCGGCTGCTGCTGGGCGCGCAGACGCTGAGGCGGCGCTTCGACAATACGGCGGGCCAGGCCCCCAACGACCCGGCGCTGGGCAGCAACCCGACCGCCTCGCCGCTGCCGCTGTGGGACCTGCGCGACCCGGCGACGTGGAACCGGCATGTGGACATCCCGCTCGGGACGCTGACCGAGAGCCGCGCCGACGGACGCCTGCACCAGGTCGACCGCTCGGCCCACGCCGGCGCGACGCTCGGGCTGCTGGGCGACGACCTGCTGCTGCTGGCCGGCCTGCGCTACACGGCCGCGCGCGCCCAGCTCGACGACCGCCTGGCCGGGACGACGCAGCCCTTCTCCACGCACGAGGTGACGCCGCAGTACGGCGCCCTGCTGCGGCTGACGCCCGAGTGGTCGCTGTTCGCGTCCTATGCGCGCTCCTTCGTGCCGGTGGCGCAGCTGCTCAACCGGCCCGACGGCACGCGGGCGCCCGCCCTGCCCACGCGCGGCAGCGGCTGGGACCTGGGCGTCAAGGCCGAACTGCTGGGCGGCCGCGCGACGGCCACGGCGACCGTCTTCGACCTGCGCAACCGCAACGCCGTCAACGACCTGGCGCAGACCGACAGCGCGGGCAACATCACCATCTACAACGTGCAGAGCGGCCAGCAGCGCTCGCGCGGCTTCGAGGTCGACGCGACCCTGCTGCCGGCCGCGGGCTGGCAGGTCTACCTGGCCTACAGCCGCATCGATGCCCGCATCGTCGAGTACGGCGGCAACGACGCCGCGCTGCTGGCGCGCGACCCGGCCACGCTGACCACCGCCGAGCGCGTCAACTACAAGAACGCCCGCCTGCTGCACGGCGCGCGGCTGCAGATGAGCGCGCCGCACCTGTTCAATGTCTGGTTGCGGCACGACTTCGCGGGCGGCCTCTACCTGGCCGGCGGCGCACACGTCGTGCGCGACCAGACGCTGCTGCCCGACAGCCCCGCGTCGTCGCGGCAGAGCTATGGCCTCGTCGACGCGCTGGCGGGCTACGCCTGGACCGGCGGCGGGCGGCGCATGAGCGTCGAGCTGTCCGGCAAGAACCTGCTCGACGAGCACTACCGCCCCTCGCAGAGCACGCGCTCGCGGCCCCGCGAATTCCTGCTGGCGTTCAGGACGGCCTGGTGACGATGGCCGCCCGGATCGTCGGACGCGCCGCCACGCTGGCGGCGCTGGCCTGCGCGTTCGGCGTGCCGGCTGGCGCGCAGTCCACGCTCGTCGAGCGCCAGTCCAAGGTCGAGGCGGCCTTCCTGCGCAACTTCGCCCGCTATGTCAGCTGGCCCGCGCAGGCCTTCACCGACGAAAGCGGGCCGTGGAACGTCTGCGTCATCGACGACAACCATTTCGACGCCTCGCTGGAGCAGACCTTCCAGGGTCGGCTCGAGCAGGGCCGGCCCTTCGCCGTGCGGCGTGCCGTGTCGCCCGAGGCGCTGTCCAGTTGCCACATCGTCTTCGTGGGCGGCGTGAGCCCGGCGCTGCGCCGCGCCGCGCTGACGCAGGTGCGCGGCCGCCCGGTGCTGACCGTCGGCAACACGCCGGACTTCCTCGCCGAAGGCGGCGTCGTGCGCCTGCTGGCGGGCGAGCGCATCGAGATGAGCATCAACCTCGACCAGGCCCGCCGCGCCTCGCTGGGCATCCCGGCCAAGCTGCTGGAGGTGTCCAACGAGGTGATAGAGAACGGCAGCCTGCGGAGGCTCAGGTGACTACCGCCCGGCCGCGCATCCGCAGCGTGCTGATGATGACGCTGTTCATCACCGCGGCGCTGGCCTTCGTCGCAGGCGCGGGCGGCCTGGTGCTGGTGCAGCGGGTGACGCTGGAGCAGCGCGCCCGCGAGCAGGTCGAGCCGCTGGCGCAGCTGGTGGCCGTCGGTGCGGAGTCGGCCGTGGCGTTTGCAGATGCTCAGCGCGCGCAGGAGATCCTGGACTCGCTGCGGCGCAACCCGCTGGTGCTGTCGGCCGAGCTTCGGCTGGCCGATGGCCGCGTGCTGGCGCGGCTGCCGGCCGGCGCGCCACAGCGTCCCGCGGAGGCCGGCCGGGCCGAGCCGGGTTTCAGGCTGCTCACCGAGCGCGGCGCGGCCGAGTTCGTGCACGCGCTCGACGGCGACGCCCGGCTCGTGCTGGTCACCAGCCTGGCCGAGCTGCAGCGCCAGAACCTGGCCGGCCTGACGGCCTTCGGCGCCGCGCTGGTGCTGCTGCTGGGGGCCGTGGCCATGGGCCTGCTGTGGGCGCTGCAACGCTCGATAGGCCGGCCGATCGCCACGCTGGCCGCGGCGGTGGACGAGGTGCGCGTCGGCGCCGACTACGACCGGCGCGTGCCCGTCGAGGGCGCCGACGAGCTGGCCCGGCTGGGCGAGGGCTTCAACGCGATGATGGGCGCGCTGCACGAGCGCGACGCCGAGTTGCGCCGCCAGCACATGGCGCTGGAGGACACGGTCCGCCAGCGCACCGACGAACTCCGCCAGGCGCGCGACGCGGCCGAGGCCGCCAGCCTCGCCAAGAGCGCGTTCGTCGCCAACATGAGCCACGAGATCCGCACGCCGATGAACGCCATCATCGGCATGTCGGGCCTCGCGCTGGAAGGCGCGCTGCCGGCCCGCGAGCGCAGTCACGTGCAGAAGGTCAACCGGGCGGCGCAGTCGCTGCTCACCATCCTCAACGACATCCTCGACTTCTCCAAGATCGAGGCCGGCAAGCTGGTCGTCGAGGAGCTGCCCTTCGACCTCGCCGAGGTGCTGGACAACCTCGCCACGATGGTGGGCGCGCAGGCCCAGGTCAAGGGGCTGGAGCTGCTGTTCAGCGAGGACGGCGACCCGCCGATGCACCTCACGGGGGACCCGGTGCGGCTGGGGCAGGTGCTGCTGAACCTGACGAGCAACGCCATCAAGTTCACCGACCACGGCGAGGTGCAGGTGGCGGTCGCCGTGGCGGCACGCGAGCGCACCCGGGTGGCGCTGCGCTTCGAGGTCAGCGACACCGGCATGGGCATTTCTGACGAGCTCCGGCAGCGGCTGTTCGAACCCTTCGAGCAGGCCGACGCGGCCACCAGCCGCCGCCACGGCGGCACGGGGCTGGGGCTGACGATCAGCCGGCAGCTCGTCCACCTGATGGGCGGCGATCTCGCTGTGGACGGCGCTCCGGGCGGCGGCAGCCGCTTTTCGTTCACGCTGAGCCTGCCGGTGCTGCCCGACGCGCTGACCGCGGCGCCGGCGGCCGCATGGCCCGGCCGGCGCGCGTTGGTCGTCGACGACAACGCCAAGGCACGCCAGTTGTTCGCCGCGACGCTGGCACGCAGCGGCATGCAGGTCGACATCGCCGGCAGCGGCGCGCAGGCGCTGGAGCGCGCAGCCCAGGGGCCGGCCTACGACCTCGTCGTGCTGGACCACCGCATGCCCGGCATGGACGGGTTGGCATGCGCGCGGCGGCTCGCGGCCGCGCCTGGCCGGGCGCCGGCCGTGGTGCTGCTGACCGACGCGTCGCCCGAGCCAACGGAACCGCGCATGGCGTCGCTGGCGGTGTCCGTGGTGTTGAACAAGCCGATGACGCCGCGCGCCTTGCTGGACGCCTGCACCGAGGCCCTGGGGGGCGGCACGCGGGCCACCGCTGCGGAGCGACCGGTCGCCGCGCCCAACGGCGGCGTGTGGCTGGACCACGCACGCCTGCTGCTGGTGGAGGACAACGAGATCAACCGCGAGCTGGCCGCCGAGCTGCTCAGCCGGATCGGCGTCAGCGTGGACATGGCCCGCAACGGTCGCGAGGCGCTGGAGCGGCTGGAAGCCGCCGACTACGACGCCGTGCTGATGGACTGCCAGATGCCCGAGATGGACGGCTTCGAGGCCACGCAGCGGCTGCGCCAGCAGCCGCGGTGGCGCGACCTGCCGGTCATCGCGATGACCGCCAATGCGATGCTGGGCGACCGCGAGCGGGCGCTGTCCGCCGGCATGAACGACCACGTCGCCAAGCCCATCAACGTGGCGCACCTGTACGCCACCATCGCCCGCTGGGTGAGGCCGCGTGACGCACAAGCCGGCAGCGTTTCCACACGCCCGCCCGCCATCGACCTGGCCGGCGCGATGGCGCAGCTGGGCGGCGACGCCGCGCTGCTGCGGCGCGCGCTGGACAGCTTTGCCGAGCGGTACCGGGACTTCGGGCACGACTTCGACACCGCGCGTCGCGCGGGCGACGTGGCGGCGCTGCGGCGCATGGGGCACGACCTGCAGTCGCTGGCCGGCACATTCGGCATGCGCGCGCTGCGCGAGGCCGCGCAACGGCTGGAGCAGGCCTGCGCGGACGGGCTGCCTGGGGACGGCATCGACCCGCTGCTGCGCGACGTGACCGCCGCGCTGGAGCCGGCGATCGCCGCCATCGCGTCAACGTCCGGCGAGCTGCCGCGCCCCTGAGCTCACCACACCTTGCAATGCTGGCCCGCCGGCTTCACGAGCTTGGCGCCGGGCTTGCAGGCAAAAGCCTTCTCGAACTCCGGCATGTTGACGACCACGCCGTTGATGCGCCATTTGGCCGGTGAATGCGGGTCGACCTTGGCATGCACGCGCAACGCCTCCGGGCGCGCGGCCGCGCAGTCCCATTGCGCGAAGCCGACGAAGAAGCGCTGCTCGGGCGTCAGGCCGTCGCGGCTCTCCGCGGTCTTGCCCACCATGTGCGCCTTCCAGGCCTCCCAGGCCAGCACCAGCCCGCCCAGGTCCGCCAGATCCTCGCCCAGCGTCAGCTTCGAGTTGATCTTGATGTCGTCGACGACGGTGTAGGTCGCGTACTGGTCGGCCACGCAGGCGGCGCGCTTCTCGAACTCGCGGCCGTCCTTGGGGGTCCACCAGTTCTTCAGGTTGCCCTGGGCATCGAACTGGCGGCCCTCGTCGTCGAAGCCATGCGTCAGCTCGTGGCCGATGGTGCCGCCGGTGTTGCCGTAGTTGGGTGCCGCGTCCAGCTTGGGGTCGTACAGCGGCGGCTGCAGCACGCCGGCGGGGAAGTTGATGTCGTTCATCTGCGCGTCGTAGTAGGCGTTGACGGTCTGCGGCGTCATGCCCCATTCGCCGCGGTCCAGCGGCTGGCCGATCTTGGCCAGCTGGCGCCGGTGCTCGAAGGCATTGCCGCGCACGACGTTGCCGAAGAAGTCGCCGCGCTGCACGGCGAAGGCGCTGTAGTCGCGCCAGCGCTCGGGGTAGCCCACCTTGTTGACGATGGCCTTGAGCTTGGCCTGTGCACGCGCCTTGGTCTCGGCGCTCATCCACGTCAGGCCGTCGATGCTGCGCGCCATGGCGGCCTCGATCTCCTGCGTCATCTCCACCGTCGCGGCCTTGATCTCCGGCGTGAAGTTGCGGGCGACGAACTCCTGGCCCAGCGCCTCGCCCAGCTGCAGGTCGACAAGCTGCACGCAGCGCTTCCAGCGCGCTTTCAGCTGCGGCGTGCCGGTCAACGTCTGGCCGTAGAAGTCGAAGTTGGCCTGCACGAAGGCGCTGCCCAGCGCCGGGCTGAGGCTGCTGGCCAGCTGCCAACGCAGGTAGGCCTGCAGGTCGGCCACGCTCATGGCCTTCAAGCGCACACCCAGCGCCTTGAAGAAGGCCGGCTCGGTGACGTTGTAGCGCGCTTGCGAAGGCGTGGTGCCGAGCGCCGCCTGGTAGCCCGCCCAGTCGAAACCTGGCATCAGCGCCTTCAGGCCGCGGGCGTCGACGACGTGGAAGGTCTTGTACGGATCGCGCTTGTCGACCTTGGACAGCGAGGCGCGGGCCAGGGCCGTCTCGGTGGCCAGCACGCTGCGCGCCGCCGCCTTCGCCGCCGCGGGCGCCTCGCCCAGCAGCGTGAAGACATGGGCCACGTGGGCCTCGTAGGCGTGGCGGATCTTCAGCGTCTTGGCGTCGCGCTTGAGGTAGTAGTCGCGGTCGGGCAGGCCCAGGCCGCCGGCGTGGGCGAAGGCGATCTGGCGCGTCGCGTCGGCAAAGTCCTGGCCGGCGCTGAAGCTGAAGAAGAGGCGGTCGCTGCCGGCGGCCAGTTGCAGCTCGGCCAGCAGGCCCGGCAGGTCGCGTTTGTCGCGCAGGGCGGCGATGCGGTCCAGCAGCGGCTGCAGCGGCTTCAGGCCGGCGGCCTGCACGGCGCCTTCGTCCATGCAGGCGGCGAAGTAGTCGCCTAGCTTGGCCTGCGTCGGGCTGCGCTCGGCCGCCGGGTCGCCGAGCTTGGCCAACACGCCCCACAGATAGCGCTGGTTCTCGTTGGCCATCTTGGCGTAGACCGACCAGCGCGACTGGTCCGCCGGGATGGGGTTGGCCTGGGTCCACGCCCCGCAGGCATAGCGGTACAGGTCGTCGCACGGGTCCGCGCTGCGGTCCATGGCGGTCACGTCCAGGCTGGGCGTGTAGGGCAAGGCGTCCAGCGGGGTTTCGTCGGCAGCCTGCGCGGCCAGCGTCGCGGCCAGCAGGGCGGATAGCAGCAGTCGTTTCATGGCGGGTGAGCTGATTTGAAGTGCGGCGATTGTGGTCTCGCTGCGCGGTCCTGCCATTGGTCAGAGAGCGGGCTCGGGGCTGGCGGCATCATGTGAGGTTCCGTGCCGCCCACTGCCGCCCATGACCGAAACCCTGCTGCTCCTCGTCCCCATTGCCGCCGAACACAAGGCCCTGCTGCTGGCACGCTTCAACGTCATCGACGCGCCCGACGCCGCCGCCCGCGCCGCCGCGCTGGCCGCACACGCCGGCGAGATCGACCTCGTGCTGACCAACGGCTCGGTCGGCTTCACGGCTGCCGAGATCGCCGTGTGCCCGAAGCTCAAGCTGCTGGCCGCGCAGGGCGCCGGTTACGAGAACCTCGATGTGGCCGCAGCCCGCGCACGCGGCGTGGCGGTGTGCAACGGCGCGGGCACCAACGACGACTGCGTGGCCGACCACGCGCTGGCCCTGCTGCTGGCCAGCGTGCGCGCGCTGCCCCAGCAGGGCGCGGCCGTGCGGGCCGGCGTGTGGCGGGATGCGCTGCCGCTCTACCCCCACTTCGGCGGCCGGCGCCTGGGCGTCATCGGCCTGGGCGCCATCGGCCGCAAGATCGCTGCGCGCGCCGCCGCCTTCGGCATGGTCATCGGTTATCACAACCGCCGTCCGCGGGCGGACGCCGGCGATGCGGCCTATTTCGACCGTGCGGTGGCGCTGGCCGCCTGGGCCGACGACCTGGTCGTCGCCACGCCCGGCGGCGCGGCCACACGCCACGTGGTCGATGCCGAAGTGCTGGCGGCCCTCGGCGCTGGCGGACATGTCGTCAACATCGCCCGCGGCAGCTGCATCGACACCGCCGCGCTGGCCGCCGCGCTGCTGGCCGGGCGCATCGCCGGCGCCGCGCTGGACGTCTACGAGAGCGAGCCGCAGCCGCCGCTGGCGCTGCTGGGCCTGCCGAACGTCATCCTGACGCCGCACATCGCCGGCTGGTCGCCGCAGTCCATCCGCGCGACGGTGGAGAACTTCATCGCCAACGCCGACGCGCTGCGGCGCGGCGAGGCGCTGCTCACGCCGCTCTGAGTGGGTTCACTGGCGCCGGGCTTCGATGACCTCGGCCTCGCCGCGCGGTTGGTAGACGCGGCGGCTGCCCTCCTCCAGCACCTGCTCGACGGCGCACCGGGGCATGGGCGCGGGCGCCTCGAGCAACTCCGGTTCCAAAGGCGGCAGGCTGTCGAGCACCAGCACCGGCTCGACCGCGTGGCTGGGCGTGCCGGGCGGCGAGACCAGCGCATTCAGCAGGCGGCGGGGCATGGGCAGAGGCTTCATGGCAATCGGCCTGCCAAGTAGACGACAAGCCACGTCCGATTGCGACAGCCTGCCAACCATGGATTGGGGATGTCGCCGCCACCCAGGCCCGCGCAGCATGTCCGTTTGCCGCTGCAGGAGCCCTTCATGCCCGACTTGAAACCCGCCGCCGAACTGGCCAGGCAAGCCAGGACGCCATTCCCCGGCGCGTCCGCCGAGTACGACCGTGCCCGGCAGGCGCTGCTGGCCGAGGAGATCGAGTTCCGCCGCCACATGACCCGCCTCACCGAACAGCGCCGCGCGCTGCCGCCCGGCCCGGTCATCGCGAAAAACTACCGCTTCAAGGACGAGCAGGGTTTCGAAGTCGGCCTGAAGGAGCTGTTCGGCGACAAGGACACGCTGGTCGCCTACTTCTGGATGTACGGCCCGCAGCGCGAACGCCCCTGCCCGATGTGCACCAACTGGCTGGGCGCCGTCAACGGCAACGCGGCGGACATCAAGCAGCAGGTGGCGCTGAAGATCCTTGGCCGCTCGCCCGTGGAGCGGCAGTACGCCTTCGCGCAGCAGCGCGGCTGGCGCGACCTCAACTTCGTGCAGACCGTGGGCGACGACTACGCCAGGGACCTGGGCATCCTGATGGACGACGGCAGCGAGTACGCGGCGCTGACCGTCTTCAAGCGCGACGGTGACGAGGTCCGCCTGTTCTGGGCCAGCGAGATGACCAAGGACATGGCCGACCCCGGCCAGGACCCGCGCGACGCGCCGGACATCGCATCGCTGTGGTCCATCCTGGACCTGACGCCAGGAGGGCGGCCGGCGGGCTGGTATCCCAGGCTGCAGTACTGACGGACGCGCGGCTCAGCCCGCCACGTAGGCCGCCAGATGCTTGGCGGTCAACGTCTTCCTCGATTTCACCAGTTGGGCTGGCGTGCCTTGGAACACTATGTGGCCACCGTCGTGCCCCGCGCCCGGGCCGAGGTCGATGATCCAGTCCGCATGCGCCATGACCGCCTGGTGGTGCTCGATGACGATGACCGACTTGCCGCCGTCCACCAGCCGGTCGAGCAGCGCGAGCAGTTGCTCGACGTCCGCCAGGTGCAGGCCGGTGGTCGGCTCGTCCAGCACGTAGACGTTGCCCTTTTCCGCCATGTGGGTGGCGAGCTTCAGGCGCTGGCGCTCGCCGCCCGACAGCGTCGTCAGCGGCTGGCCGAGGGTGAGGTAGCCGAGGCCCACATCGGCCAGGCGCACCAGGATCGCGTGGGCCGCGGGCACCTTGGCCTTGCCGTCGCTGAAGAAGGCCACCGCCTCGGTGACCGGCATGGCCAGCACCTCGCTGATGTCGCGCCCCGCCAGCTTGTATTCCAGCACCGCGGGCTGGAAGCGCTTGCCCTCGCAGTCCTCGCAGACGGTCGAGACGCTGGCCATCGGCCCCAGGTCCGTGAAGATGACACCGGCGCCGTTGCAGGCCGGGCAGGCGCCTTCGGAGTTGGCGCTGAAGAGGGCGGGCTTCACGCCGTTGGCCTTGGCGAAGGCGCTGCGGATGGGGTCAAGCAGGCCGGTGTAGGTGGCCGGGTTGCTGCGCCGTGAACCACGGATGGCCCCCTGGTCGATGGCGACGACGCCGTCCTGTGTCGCGACCGAGCCGTGGATCAGCGAGCTCTTGCCCGAGCCGGCCACGCCGGTGACGACGACGAGCACGCCCAGCGGGATGTCGACGTCGACCTGCTTGAGGTTGTGCGTGCTGGCGCCGCGCACCTGCAGCGCGCCCCTGGGCTTGCGCACGGCGGCCTTCAGCGCGGCGCGGTCGTCGAGATGCCGGCCGGTCAGCGTGCCGCTGGCGCGCAGGCCGTCCAGGCTGCCCTCGAACACCACCTGGCCACCGGCCGTGCCGGCACCAGGGCCGAGGTCGATGACGTGATCGGCGATCGCGATGGCCTCGGGCTTGTGCTCCACCACCAGCACGGTGTTGCCCTTGTCACGCAGCCGCAGCAGCAGCTCGTTCATGCGCTGGATGTCGTGCGGATGCAGGCCCGTGGTGGGCTCGTCGAAGACGTAGGTCACATCGGTCAACGGCGATCCCAGGTGGCGGATCATCTTCGTGCGCTGCGCCTCGCCGCCGGACAACGTGCCCGAGGGCCGGTCCAGCGACAGGTAGCCCAGGCCGATCTCGACGAACGAATCCAGCAGGTGCTGCAACGCGGCCAGCAGCGGCGCGACGGTGCGCGCCTCCTTCGACGTCTTCAGCCCGCGCACCCACTCGGCCAGGTCGCTGATCTGCATCGCGCAGACCTCGGCGATGTTCAGCTTGCCGATGCGCGAGGAGCGCGCCGCCTCGCTGAGCCGCGTGCCGTGGCACTCCGGGCAGGTGGTGAACGTGATGGCGCGGTCGACGAAGGCGCGGATGTGGGGCTGCAACGCATCCACGTCCTTCGAGAGGAAGGACTTCTGGATGGACGGGATCAGCCCGGCATAGGTCAGGTTGATGCCGTCGACCTTGATCTTGGTCGGCTCCTTGTGCAGCAGGTCGTGCAGCTCGCGCTTGGTGAACTTGGCGATGGGCTTGTCGGGGTCGAAGAAGCCGCAGCCGCGGAAGATGCGGCCGTACCAGCCTTCCATGCTGTAGCCGGGGATGGTGATGGCGCCGTCGTTGAGCGACTTGCTGGCGTCATAGAGCTGGGTCAGGTCGAAGTCGCTGACCGCGCCCATGCCTTCGCAGCGCGGGCACATGCCGCCGGTGCGATTGAAGGTCTGCTTGACCGCCTGGCTGGCGCCGCCCTTGTCGACGGTGATGACGCCGGTCGCCTTGACCGACGGCACGTTGAACGCGAACGCGCTGGGCGGGCCGATGTGCGGCTGGCCGAGCCGGCTGAACAGGATGCGCAACATCGCGTTGGCGTCGGTGGCCGTGCCGACGGTGGAGCGCGCGTTGGCGCCCATGCGCTCCTGGTCGACGATGATGGCCGTGGTGATGCCGTCGAGCACGTCCACGTCGGGCCGCGCCAGCGTGGGCATGAAGCCCTGCACGAAGGCGCTGTAGGTCTCGTTGATGAGGCGCTGCGACTCGGCCGCGATGGTGCCGAAGACCAGCGAGCTCTTGCCCGAGCCGGACACGCCGGTGAACACCGTCAGGCGCCGCTTGGGGATCTCGACGCTGATGTCCTTGAGGTTGTTCTCGCGCGCGCCCTGCACGCGGATGAGATCGTGGCTGTCAGCCGCCGCGGGGCTCGTCTTCTTCGTGGCCATCGTCAGTTATCAATGTTGCTGCGCCCCGCGCATTAAACGCGGACCGGCGCCGCGCCGCCGCAAGCCGGCCCGCAGGCGATGTGCGTTTGGCTCATGGCCAAACGCATCGCTGTCCCCTCGGGGGACCGACCAGACTCGCACGCGTTCAGCGCTGCGAGGTTGGGCGAGGGGCTTGCTGGATGCGGATCATGTTGCCCGCCGGGTCGCGCACGCCGCAATCCCTCACGCCATACGGCTGGTCGGTCGGCTCCTGCACGATCTCGGCGTCGGCCGCCTGCAGCTTCTCGAAGGTGGCGGCGAGGTCGGGCGTCGAGAACAGGATCATCGCGAACGTGCCCTTGGCCATCATCTCGGCGATGGTGCGCTTCTCGTCGTCGGTGACGCCGGGCGTGGCCTGCGGCGGGTAGAGCACGATGGACGTGCCCGGCTGGCCCTTGGGCCCGACGGTGATCCAGCGCATGCCGGCATAGCCGACGTCCTTGCGCACCTCGAAGCCGAGCACGTCGCGGTAGAAGGCCAGCGAGGTTTCGGCGTCGCTGTGGGGCAGGAAGGTGGAGTGGATGGTGATGTCCATGGTCAGTGTCCTTGGCGTTAGGGAAGTCCGTGGAAGGCAGTCTAGGTTTGCCGTCCGGCGGGCGCTTCTCGATTCCTGATCGGTTGCCGCTCAGCCGCGGATGGGCCGCGTCACCTGCCGGGCCACACAGGCCAGCAGGCCCTCGGCCTCGGCCGCCGCGTCGCGCCGGTAGACGCTGGGCGGCACGCCCACCAGCTCGGTAAAGCGGGTGCTGAAGGTGCCGAGCGACGCGCAGCCGACCTCGAAGCAGACCTCGGTGACGCTCAGGTCGCCGCGGCGCAGCAGGGCCATCGCGCGCTCGATGCGGCGCGTCATCAGGTAGGCGTAGACCGACTCGCCATAGGCCGCGCGGAACTGCCGGCTCAGGTGCCCGGCCGACATGCCGATGCCGCGCGCCAGCGCCTCGACGTCCAGCGGCTGGGCGTAGTCGCGGTCGATGCGGTCGCGCACGCGGCGCAGGCGGGCGAGGTCGCGCAAGTGGGTGTCGGCGGGCGGGCTGGGCATCGCGACAGGATAGCCAGGGGCGCCCTCGTCCTACGCCAAGCTCGCTCTCGTCCGACGACGGCGACCGCAGCTGCGGCGCAGACTGGATTCATCCAACCACTCATGGAGACCGCCATGGGACACAGCAGCCTCGTGGGCACCGAGAAGGCGCCGCAACGACCCAAGGGCACCGACGAACAAGCCCTCGGCCCCTCCGACCTCAGCGACAGCGGCAGCGACACGCTGGGCGCCGAACGCTTGCCCGCGGCCGACCCGGGCGAGCCGGTCGACGTGACGCTGAACCGCGACCAGGCCGTCGCACCCATCGAGGGCACGGGCGAGGACGCGGACGAGACCGAAGCCACGGACATCGGCGTCGACCGCGTCATCGATTCACCGGACGCCGGGGACCCCGTGCTCGATGCCGACGACGCGCTACCGACGACTGGGCGCGAACGACGCGCCAAGCCCAGCTAGCGCCGCGCCTCCGATATGCTCCCGACTTGTACATACAAGTGGAGCAAGGATGACCTCCCATGACATCGTCATCGCCGGCGGCGGCGTGTCGGGCCTGTACTGCGCGCTGCGCCTGGCCGACGCCGGCCACCGCACCTTGGTGCTGGAGGCGGCCGCGGACCGCTGGGGCGGGCGCATCGAGACCGAGGACATGGACGGCTTCATCGCCGAGTACGGGCCGATGCGCTTCGAGCCGACGCTGCAGCCGCGCTTCGCCGCCTTGTGCGCCGAGCTGGGCGTGGGCCTCGTCGACTTCTTCGGGCCGTCGTCCGACCAGGCCGGCGCCGCCGACCTCGACCTGCCCGAGGCCGAGCGCGGGCTGAACTCCCTGCAGCTGCTGCAGCGCGGCATCATGCTCATCATGGGCCGCGACCCGCACGACCAGGCCTGGATCGACGCGCTGTCCGAAGCCGACTACATGCGGCTGAGAAAGCACGCCCAGCTGCACGGCCAGCCGCTGTGGGACATGGGCTTCTGGAACGCGCTGTCGGCGCAGGGCATCCTCAGCCACCGCGCGCTGGTGAAGCTGCGCGACACCGGGACCTTCTATCACATGATCCCGGAGAACCTGAACGCGGCCGAATGGATCATCTGGTGGCTGCGCGCGCTCAAGACCGTGGGCCAGCGCCTGGCCAGCATCGAAGGTGGTTCGGCGCGGTTGACCGAAGGGCTGCTGACGCGGCTGCGTTCGCACGCCAATGTCACGCTGGCCGGCGGCCACAAGCTGATGGGCGTGCGGCCGGTGGAGCTGGGCAAGCCGACGCTGGCGCTGGAGGTGGCGACGCAGAACGGCGCCGTCACGTTGCGCGCGGAGCGCCTCGTCCTCGCGCTGCCGCGCCTGCCGCTGCTGAAGCTGACGCGCCACCTGCCCGAACACATCGCCTCGCAGCTGGACAGCGTCAACGGCTTCCCGATGTTGAAGGTCTTCTTCGTCTGCAACACGCCGTGGTGGAGCTACGGCCAGCCGCCGCAGCAGTACGCCAACTGCATGCCCACGCGCGAGATCCACTACTTCCGCCGCCCACCCGAAGCCGACGCCGACGGGCATGGCATGGTGCTGCTCTACATGGACCGCCCGTCGACCGAGTTCTGGCGCCACTACGTCATCGACGCCGACCGCCACGACCGCGCCGAGCTGGACCAGAACCCGCGCATCGTCGACGCCTTCGCCCTCTTCGTCGCGCGCGACGTGAAGCGCTCGGCGGAGTCGGCAGCCGGCACGTCGCTCAAGCTGACGGACAGCGCCAGGCGCATCTTCGGCGACCTCAGCCTGGCCGAGACGGCGCGCTACATCCGCGACAGCATCATCACCTACGGCATCCGCGACTGGGCGCGCGCGCCCTACGGCGCCGCCAACCACGGCTGGCAGCCGGGCGTGCGCTCGTGGAAGGTGATGGACGCGTTCAAGGCCTTCGACTTCGGCAGCGGCGCGCGCAACCTGCACATCGTCGGCGAGGCCTATTCGGACTACCAGGGCTTCATCGAGGGCGCGCTGAACAGTGCCGAGCTGGCGCTGGCCACCATCCCGGCCAAGCCGGTGGACGAGGCCGCCGAGGAGCCCAGCCTGGGGCTGTCCTGAGCCGGCGCTTCAGGCGGCCTTGGCCGGCGCGGCCACGCAGCTCTTGGCCGTCGCCACGCCACGCAGGAAGCCGCGCCGCACGCCGCCTGCCGTGATGGCCGCGCTGACCTGGCGCGCATAGCGCTCGGCGCCGGTCAGCTTGCGCACCCAGCCGCGAAAGGGCATGACGCCCTCGGCGGTGCGCTGCAGCGCATTGGTGGCGGCGTCCTCGCCGCGTTCCAGCAGGCCGGTGTTGCCCTTGGCGGGCGGCGCGTCGAGGTCGGGGCCGAGCACTTCGTCCAGCGCCTGGATGCTGGCCGCCAGGCCGGCGCAGCTGGCATCGGCCGGCATGGCGTAAGGCGCCGCCGCGGCGGCCTTCAGCACGTCGGGGATGTCGGCGCGGACGACGTTGAGGTCGGTCAGCGGCGTGGTGGCCGCGGTGGCGACCTTGTCTTGGCTTGATGAAGCGCAGGCGGTCAGCGCTGCAGCGAGGAGGAGGGTGAAATGGTGTGGGCGCATGGCCCGCGCATCATCTCAGCCCGGCGTTGATCTTTGCGAGCGCCTCGGCACCGGGGCAGAGTTCTTCTTCACCTAGCGCATTCAGTGCGCCGGCCGACGTGCGCTGCGCCGCGTGCCAATCCCTCGCCGCCGGGTCGACGTAAAGCAAGCCGGTGGCGATCTCACCGGCCGCCGCGCGCAGCTGCATCGCGTTCATCGCGCCCAGGCGGGCGGTGGGGTCGTAGTCGGCGTCCATCTTGCGCAGCCGCAGCGTCGAACCATCGGCCTGCGGCACGTCGATGACGTCCGGCCCGTGCTCGACAACCTGCTCGGGCGCCAGGTCGATGAAGTCGATGCGGTTCAGCGCCTCGTTGTGGGCGCGCACATGGTCATAGCTGCGCGTCGAGCCGGCATGGTTGTTGAAGGCCACGCAGGGGCTGATGACATCGATGAAGGCCGCACCGCCGTGGCGGATGGCGCCTTCGATCAGCGGCACGAGCTGCGCCTTGTCGCCCGAGAAGCTGCGAGCGACGTAGGTGGCGCCCAGCTGCAGCGCCAGCGCGGCCAGGTCGATGGCGGCGTCGTTGTTGGTTGCGCCCTTCTTGGCCACCGAGCCCTTGTCGGCCGTGGCGCTGAACTGGCCCTTGGTCAGGCCGTAGACGCCGTTGTTCTCGACGATGTAGACCATGCGCACGCCGCGCCGCATCGCATGCGCGAACTGGCCCAGGCCGATGGAGGCGGAGTCGCCGTCGCCGGAGATGCCCAGGTAGAGCAGCTCGCGGTTGGCGAGGTAGGCGCCGGTCAGCACGCTGGGCATGCGGCCGTGCACGGTGTTGAAGCCGTGGCTGGCGCCGAGGAAGTAGTCGGGCGTCTTGCTGGAGCAGCCGATGCCGCTGAGCTTGGCGACGCGGTGGGGCTCGATGTCGAGCTGCCAGCAGGCCTGCACGATGGCACCGGAGATGGAGTCGTGGCCGCAACCGGCGCACAGCGTCGAGACCTTGCCTTCGTAGTCGCGGCGCGTGTAGCCGACGGCGTTCTTCGTCAGGCTGGGGTGGTGCAGCTTGGGCTTCGCGAGGTAGGTCATGCGGCGCTCCTCGGGGCGGTGGCCAGCGTGTGGACGTGCCGCGTGATCGCGTCGGTGATGAAGCGCGCCGTGATGGGCGTGCCGTCGTAGTGCAGCACCTTGATGAGCTGGCTGGGCGGGACTTCCAGTTCGTTGATCAGCAGGCGGCGCATCTGCGCGTCGCGGTTCTGCTCGACGACGAAGACGGCGTCATGCGCAGCGATGAACTCGGCGACCGACGGCGCGAAGGGGTAGGCGCGCAGCCGCATCGCGTCGATGTGGATGCCGGCGTCGGCGAGCGCCGCCAGCGCCTCGTCCATGGCCGGCGCGGTGGAGCCGAAGTAGACGACGGCGACACGCGTCTTCTGCGCGGCGGCGCGCACCAGCGGCTGGGGTGCGAGCAATGCGGCGGTTGCGAACTTGCGGGCCAGCCGCTCGACGTTGCGGACGTAGTCGTCGCCGCGCTCGGAGTAGATGGCCTGCTCGTTCCTGGTCGTGCCGCGCGTGAAGTAGGCGCCCTTGGCTGCGTGCGTGCCGGGCAGCGTGCGCCAGGGGATGCCGTCGCCGTCCACGTCCTTGTAGCGCGCGAACTCGCGGCCGGCGTCCAGCATCTCCGCCGTCATGACCTTGCCGCGGTCGTAGCGGCGTTCGTCGTCCCACTCGAGCGGCGCGCACAGGCGCTGGTTCATGCCGATGTCGAGGTCGCTCATCAGGAAGACCGGCGTCTGCAGCCGCTCTGCCAGGTCCAGCGCGGCAGCGGCGAACTCGAAGCATTCGCGCGGGTCCTCGGGCAGCAGCAGCACGTGTTGCGTGTCGCCGTGCGAGGCGTAGGCGCTGCAGAGCAGGTCGGCCTGCTGCGTGCGCGTGGGCATGCCGGTGCTGGGGCCGCCGCGCTGCACGTCGATGACGACGAAGGGGATCTCGGCGAAGTAGGCCAGGCCCAGGAACTCGGTCATCAGCGACACGCCGGGCCCGGACGTGCAGGTGAAGGCGCGCGCGCCGTTCCAGCCCGCGCCGGTGATGACGCCGATGGAGGCGATCTCGTCCTCGGCCTGCACGATGGCGACCCGCTTCTCGCCGGTGGCGGGGTCGACACGGAACTTGGCCGCGTACTTCTCGAAGGCCTCCGCGACCGACGACGACGGCGTGATCGGGTACCAGGCGCAGACGGTCGCGCCGCCATACACGCAGCCCAGCGCCGTCGCGGCATTGCCTTCGATGAAGATCCTGTCGCCCACCGCGTCCGCGCGCTTCACGGCCAGGCCGAAGGGTTGCACGGAGAGATGGTCGCGCGCGAACTCGCGGCCGGCGTGCAGCGCGCGCACGTTGGAGTCCAGCAGCCGCTCCTTGCCCTTGTACTGCTCCGCGAACAGCTTCTCGATGACGCCGGCTTCGATGCCCATCAGCTCGCTCAGCGCCCCGAGCACGAGGATGTTCTTGAACAGCGTGCGCTCGCGCGGCACGTCGTAGGTCGCGTTGCAGATGGCCGTGGCGGGCATGCCGATGACGTGGATGTCCGCACGGAAGGCGCTGGGGGGCATCGGCTTGGTCGCGTCGTAGAACAGGTAGCCGCCGGGTTCAATCTCGGCCACGTCCTGGGCCCAGGTCTGCGGGTTCATCGCCACCATCAGGTCCACGCCGCCGCGCCGGCCCAGCCAGCCGGCCTCGCAGACGCGCACCTCGTACCAGGTCGGCAGGCCCTGGATGTTGCTCGGGAAGATGTTGCGCGGGCTGACCGGCACGCCCATGCGCAGGATGGCGCGGGCGAACAGCTCGTTGGCCGACGCCGAGCCGGAGCCGTTGACGTTGGCGAACTTGACGACGAAGTCGTTGGTGGCTTCGATGCGGCTCATGCGGCCTCCCGACGGGCCGCCCCTAGGGAGGCCGAGCCCCCTCGGGGGGCAGTGCGCAGAGCGCACGTGGGGGTTGTCGTCATGCGACCTCCTTGCGCGTCGCATGATCGCGGCTGGCCGCGCCCGCCTTGGCCGTGATCAGCATGAACTTCTGCATGTCCCAGGCCCCCGTCGGGCAGCGCTCGGCGCACAGGCCGCAGTGCAGGCAGACGTCCTCGTCCTTGGCCATGACGCGGCCTGTCTTCAGTCCGCCTTCGACGTAGATGTCCTGCATCAGGTTCAGCGCCGGTGCGTTCAGCCGCTCCCGCAGGTTGGGCGCGTCGGCGGTGAAGGTGATGCAGTCCATCGGGCAGATGTCCACGCAGGCGTCGCATTCGATGCACAGCTTGGGCGCAAACACCGTCTGCACGTCGCAGTTCAGGCAACGCCCCGCCTCCTTCAGCGCAGCGGCTGCGTCGAAGCCCAGTTCCACCTCGACCTTGATGCTGGCCAGCGCAGCCTCAGCCGCCGCCCACGGCACCTTGCTGCGCAGGTCCAGCGTGATGGCGTTGTCGTAGCTCCATTCGTGGATGCCCATCTTCTGGGACACCAGGTTGACGTGCGGCGGCGGGCGCTGCGTGACCGGCTCGCCGTGCAGCAGCCGGTCGATGCTGACGGCGGCCTCGTGGCCGTGGGCGACCGCGGTGATGATGTTCTTCGGCCCGAACGCCGCGTCGCCGCCGAAGAACACCTGCGGCAGCGAGGACTGGAAGCTCAGCTTGTCCAGCACCGGCAGGCCGTCGTCACCGAAGGCGATGCCCGCGTCGCGCTCTATCCACGGGAAGCTGTTCTCCTGGCCCACCGCGATCAACACCTCGTCGCAGGGGATGACGACCTCCTCGCCCGCTTCACTGCCAGGTTTGGCCTTCTTGAAGCGCATGCCGGTCAGCTTGCCGTCGACGTGCTCGAAGGCCAGCGGCACATGGAAGTCCAGGATCGGAATGCCTTCATGCTCGGCGTCCTCCTTCTCCCAAGGCGAGGCTTTCATCTGCGCATAGCCGCTGCGCACGGCCACCGTCACGTTGCTGGCGCCCAACCGCCGCGCCGAGCGGCAGCAGTCCATCGCCGTGTTGCCGCCGCCCAGCACGATGACGCGCGGCGCCACGGCGGTCACATGGCCGAAGCTGACGCTGGACAGCCAGTCGATGCCGATGTGCACCTGCGCCCGCGTCTCGTCGCGTCCCGGCAGTGCCAGGTCGCGCCCGCGCGGCGCGCCGCAGCCGACGAAGACGGCGTCCCAGCCCTCGGCCAGCAGCGCCTTCATCGAGCCCACACGCTGGCCCGCACGCCACTCCACGCCCAGGCCGAGGATGTAGCCGCACTCCTCGTCGATGACGCGCTCCGGCAGCCGAAAGCGCGGGATCTGCGTCCGGATGAAGCCGCCCGGTTTCGCTTCGCCGTCGAACACGGTGACCGCATAGCCCTCCAAGGCCAGGTCGCGCGCCACCGCCAGCGACGCCGGCCCCGCGCCCACGCAGGCCACGCGCTTGCCATTGCGCGCGGCGGGCTTGGGGACCATCGCGCGGAACTCGTCGCTCTTGTTGTCAGCGCAAACACGCTTGAGCCGGCAGATCGCCACGGGCTCCGGCTTGGCCGCCTGTTTCTCTTCCACCCGCCCTCTCCGGCACGCGGGCTCGCAGGGGCGGTCGCAGGTGCGCCCCAGCACACCGGGGAACACGTTGCTGACCCAATTGACCCAGTACGCCTCGTCATGCCGTCCCTGGGCGATGAGGCGGATGTACTCCGGCACGGGGGTGTGCGCGGGGCAGGCCCACTGGCAGTCCACCACCTTGTGGAAATAGGTGGGGTTGGCGGTATCGGTCCACTGCACGGCGTCTCCTGGCGTGCTGCGATCGGGCCAGTCTAGGACTGCGGCCGCGGCGCCGGTTCTGTGGAAACCCTTTGCTGGGGATGGTGCTGGCCAGCCGCCCTGACAGCATCCGCGCCACGCCCATCCCGGGCGCAACGGAGCAACACATGACGACTCATCTCATTCCCCGCGCCTGGCGCGGTGCGCTGATCGCCCTGGGCCTGGCCACGGCCGGCCTCGCCCACGCGGCCACGGACTACTTCCTGCAGATCGATGGCATCAAGGGCGAATCCGTCGAGCGCAGCCACAAGGACTGGATCGACATCGAAAGCTTTTCCTGGGGGCTGACGCTGGTCACGGGCAGCGGCGGCGGCGGCAGCACCAGCGGCAAGGCGACGTTTTCCGACCTGGCGTGGACGCAAGGCGTCGACATCTCGACGCCCAAGTTCTTTGTCAACGTCGCCACCGGCAAGCACCTGCCCAAGGTCACGCTCGACGTGACGCGCACATCGCCCAAGGGCGGCGCGGAGTCCTTCTTCCAGATGATCTTCACCGACACCATCGGCACCGGGCTCAGCCTCGGCGGCGGCGGCGACGACGTGATGGTGAGCGCCTCCATGACCTCGGGCACCAGCGTCAAGCTGCGCTATCGGCCGGAGTCCAAGGCAGGCGGCTTCGGCGACTGGGTGGAGGGCAGCTTCAACATCCAGACCAACTCGACCAAGGCGCTGTTCAGCGGCGACGAGACCGTGCTGCTGGGCCTGTTCGGCGCGGGCGGCAACATCGCCTTCGACGCCGGAGCCATCACGCCCGTGCCTGAGCCGGCCAGCGCGGCGCTGCTGCTTGGCGGGCTGGCCCTGCTGGCGCTCAGGCGACAGCGAGCCGGCTGACGCGCCAGGAGCCGGCCTGGGCCGCCGCCACGGTCACCGCCCAGCAGACCCAGGCGGTCCACATCGTGTGGCTGGGGTAGTGGGCGCCGCGCAGCATCTGCCCGACGCCGTAGACGACGCCCAACGAGACCACCATCGCCACCCAGGCCCTCGCTGCGCGCGGGTAGGCGCGACCCAGCACCCAGCCGCCGCACAGGAAGGCGAACGCCGCGCTGGCATGCCCGGACGGGAAGCAATGCCCGCCGCCGCCGTCGCGCAGGCCCAGCGCCCAGTGCGACACGTAACGCGCGGCGCCGCCGAACTCGTGCAGGTCCCAGGGGCAGCTCGTCAGGCTGACACGCTTGATGAGCGACACCGCGGCCAGGCATGCGAGCGTCACGAGCAGCCAGCTCAGGCGCTCGCGCCGGTTCAGCGCCGGCAGCACCCGTGCCGGCCGCAGGTTGGCGAGCACGATGAAGGCGAGCACCAACCATGACAGCAGGCGGCCGCCCTGGTGGATGAACTGGCCCGTGAACCATGCATCGCGCCAGGCAAAGCCCGTGGCGCTGCCGACCTGGCGCATCGCCCACAGGTCCAGGCCGCTCGCATCCCACAGCAGCAGCGCCAGCAGGCCGGCGCCCAGCGACCACAGGCCCGTCGGCAATGGAGCGACGCGTGGGGGGTGGGTCGACAAGCGGGTCTGCATGGCGGCGGATTGTTGGGCGCACGATCCGCGGCAGGCTTGCACCTGGCTGGCACGACACCTCCCAGAAAACCCGCGGCCCGGCGGGCCTCACGCCCGCGCCGCCGCGCGGCCCTTGTCTACACTGGCCGCATGAGTGCTCCCCCCTTTGCCGCCGAGCGCGCCATCCGCATGGGCCGCGAGGCCCTGGCGGTCGAGGCCCGCGCCCTGAGCGAGCTCGGCCCGCGCCTGGGCGAAGCCTTCGCCCGCGCTGTCGAGGCCATGCTCGGCTGCCGCGGCCGCGTCGCCGTCATGGGCATGGGCAAGAGCGGCCATGTCGGCCGCAAGATCGCCGCCACGCTGGCCTCCACCGGCACGCCGGCCCTGTTCGTCCACCCCGCCGAGGCGGCGCACGGCGATCTCGGCATGGTCACGCCCGGCGACCTCGTGCTGGCGCTGTCCAATTCCGGCGAGAGCGACGAGCTCAACGCCATCCTGCCCGTGCTCAAGCGCCTGGGCATCCCCGTCGTCGCGATGACCGGCAGGCCCGAGTCCAGCCTCGCGTCGCATGCGGACGTGGTGCTCGACAGCGCCGTGTCCGAGGAAGCCTGCCCGCTGCAGCTGGCGCCCACTGCCAGCACCACGGCGCAGATGGCGCTGGGCGACGCCCTGGCCGTGGCGCTGCTGGACGCCCGCGGTTTCAAGGCCGAGGACTTCGCCCGCTCCCACCCGGGCGGCGCCTTGGGCCGCAAGCTGCTGACCCATGTGCGCGACCTGATGCGCAGCGGCGACGCCCTGCCCCGCGTGGCCGCCACGACGCCGTTCACGGAAATGATGCGCACGATGAGCGCCAAGGCCCTGGGCCTGGCCATCGTCGTCGACGCGGACGACCATGTGCAGGGTGTCTTCACCGACGGCGACCTGCGCCGCCTCATCGAGCAGGGCCACGACCTGCGCGCGCTGACCGCCGCCGAAGTGGCCCACCCCAAGCCGCGCACCGTCGGTGCCGAGGCGCTCGCCGTCGATGCCGCCGACCTGATGGAAGCCGCACGCATCACCGTCGTGCTGGTCGTCGACGAGGAGCGGCGGCTGCTCGGGGCGGTGAGCATCAACGACCTGATGCGCGCGAAGGTGATCTGATGGCGGCACTTCGCTTCCCACCCGAGCTGCTCGTCAAGGCCCAGGGCACCGGCCTGGCCATCAAGCTCGCCATTTTCGACGTCGACGGCGTGCTGACCGACGGGCGCATCTATATCGGCGAGCGCGGCGAGGAGTTCAAGGCCTTCAGCACGCTGGACGGCCATGGGCTGAAGTCACTGCAGCAAGCAGGCATCACGCCGGTGGTCATCACCGGCCGCGACAGCCCCGCCGTGCGCCGCCGCGTCGCCGACCTGGGCCTGATGCATGCCGCCTACGGCATCAAGGACAAGCTCGCCGCCGCCGAGCCCTTGCTGGCGCAGCTGGGCGCGAGCTGGGGCGAGGTGGCCGCCATGGGCGACGACTGGCCGGACCTGCCGCTGATGACCCGCGCCGGCTTCGCCTGCGCCCCGCCCGGCGCGCACGCCGAGGTGCTGGCCATCGCCGACCACGTGACACGCGCCCCGGCCGGCCATGGCGCCGCGCGCGAATGCTGCGACCTGCTGCTGATGGCCGCGGGCCACTACGAGCGCCTGCTGCATTCGCATCACGACACCCTCGACGGGGGCGGGCCGCCGGAGGCCGAGCGCCGGGCCGCTCCCGAGCCGGCCCCCATCCCCGCGGGGGATCGCTCGACGTACCCGTCGGGCGAGGGGCAAACATGACCCCCGCCGCGCTGCCGGTACCGACCCCGCGCCGCCGCCCGCCCCAACCCTGGCTGTGGCGCGTGCAGAGCCTGTTGTCCAACTACCTGCCGCTGCTGCTGATGGCCTTCCTGGCCAGCGGCACCTGGTGGCTGGTGAAGAACACACCGCTGATCGGCGAGCCCGGCGAGCAGGCCCCGCCGCGCCATGAGCCCGACTACCGCATGGTCAATTTCGAGATCCAGCGCATCGGCGCCGACGGCCGCCTCAACGTGCAGATCGCCGGCGCCGAGCTGCGCCACTTCCCCGACACCGACACCGTCGAGATCGACCAGGTGCGCGTGCGCGCCGTCGCACCCGATGGCAGCCTCGCCATTGCCGAGGCCAAGCGTGCCGTCAGCAACGGCGACGGCAGCGACCTGCAGCTGTTCGGCAACGTGCACCTGCGCCGCCTGCCGCCCGGCTCGGGCGAGAACGCGCCGGCCCAGCTCGAGGTGCGTGGCGAGTTCCTGCAGGCCCTGTCCAACAGCGAGATCCTGCGCTCGGACCTGCCCGTCACCATCCGCCAGGGCGGCGCGACGCTGCAGGCGCAGAACTTCGAGTACCGCCACCTGACCGGCCAGGTCCGCTTCACCGGCAGGGCGCAGGGGCAGATCGCCTCGCCGGCCAAGGGCAGGCCGTGACCGCCATCCAGGCCGAGCACGCGGATCGGCGCGCGCACCCGCGGGACCAGGGGCTTCAGTGACCGAGCTCGTCTTCATCACCGGCGCCTCCAGCGGCATCGGCCAGGCGCTGGCGCTGCGCTACTACCGCGATGGCGCGCGGCTCGCCCTGGTGGCACGACGCACCGCGGAAGTGGCGCGGTGGGCCGCGGAACAACGGCTCGACGCCGCCCGCTTCAAGGTCTACGGCGCCGACGTGTCCGACCTGGACGCCATGGCCCGCATCGGCCGCGACTGCATCGCGGCGCAAGGCCTGCCCGACGTCGTCATCGCCAATGCGGGCATCAGCATCGGCATGGACACGACGCAGTTCGACGACCTGGACGTGATGCGCCGCAGCTTCGCGACCAACAACGTCGGGCTGGCCGCCACCTTCCATCCCTTCGTGGCCGCGATGAACGCACGCGGCTCGGGCACGCTGGTCGGCATCGCCAGCGTCGCGGCCATCCGCGGCCTGCCGGGGCACGGCGCCTACTGCGCCAGCAAGGCCGCCGTCGTCGCCTATTGCGAAAGCCTGCGCGGCGAATGCCGGCCCTTCGGCGTGCGCGTCGTCACGCTGCTGCCCGGCTACATCGACACGCCGCTGACGCGCGGCAACCGCTACAGCATGCCCTTCCTGATGCAGGTCGACGACTTCGCCGACCAGGCCGTGCGCGCCATCCGCGCCCAGGTCAGCTACCGCGTCATCCCGTGGCAGATGGGCGTGGCGGCCAAGCTGCTGCGCCTGCTGCCCAACTGGCTCTACGACCGCGCGCTGGGCAGCCGGCCGCGCAAGAAGCGGGCGAGCGAGTAGCCAGCCGCGCGGCGGCCTCGCTACACTGCGCGCCTTCGGACCGAGAGCCGGCCCTGGACGGGCGGCGAAGGAGGACATCATGGCCAAGGTGCTTCACCCCTGCTAACGCCCTTGCGCTGACGCCCCAGTCAGCCGCACGCCGGTTGCCGCCCCAGAGCGCGCAGCCCACCTGATTCCCGCGGCCGCCCGATGGCGGTCGATCCCGGACGACCTTCATCCATGACCTCCCGCCTTCTCGGCCTGGGCCTGCTCGCCCTGGCCCTGCCCGCCTGGCCATCCAACGGCCCTGCCCATCCCACCGCACTGCGCCTGGATGCCGGCGCGGCCCCGCCCCTGATCGACGGCCGCCTCGGCGACGCGGCCTGGCAACGCGCGCCGGTGTACGAGCGCTTCGCGCAGTTCCTGCCTATCGACAAGCAGCCCGCTCGCTGGCGCACCACCGTGCAGGTGCTCGTCACCGATGACGCCCTCGTCTTCGGCATCCGCGCCTGGGACGCCGAGCCCGGCCGCATCCGCGCGCCGCTGGCCCGCCGCGACCAGGTTAAGGCCGACCAGGACTACGTGGCCGTCTTCATCGATCCGGTCGGCCACAGACGCACCGCGCAGTACGTGCGGGTGAGCCCCGCCGGCGCCCTCGAGGACGGCCAGTTCTCCGCCGAGGAGGACAGCGAAGACACGGCGCCCGACTTCGACGTCGAAGCGGCAGCGATGCGGCTGCCGGACGGCTACAGCATCGAGCTGCGCTGGCCGCTGGCGGCCCTGCGCTTTCCGCATGCCGGGGGTGCGCCATGGCGCGTCATGGTCGCGCGCAACATCCCACGCGAGGACCGTACGCTCAACGTCAGCGCGCCGGCATTGACCAAGGACGCGCTGAGCTTCATCGCCGAGCTGCAGCCGCTGGACGGCCTCGATGACCTGGTCGAGCAGGTGCGCGAACGCAGCTTCATCACGTTCCGCCCCGAGTTGACACTGCGCACGACTCGCGACAGCGACGAGGCCGGCACGCGCCGCGCCCGCAAGGCGTCGCTGGGCGCCGAGTTCAAGTGGCGGCCGCGCGCCGACTGGGTGATCGACGCGACGCTGAACCCCGACTTCTCGCAGGTCGAACTCGATGCGCCGCAGCTGGCCGGCAACACGCGCTTCGCGCTCAGCGTGCCTGAGAAGCGCGGCTTCTTCCTGGAGAGCGCCGACGTCGTCGGCCCGACCCAGCCCGACGAATCGGGCGAGAACCGCAGCCTGGCCGCCTTCTACACGCGCGCCATCACCGACCCCGAACACGGCCTGCGCGCGACCTGGCGCGGCGCCGGTGCCGAGGCGACCGCGCTGAGCCTGCGCGATGCCGGCGGCGGCCAGGTCCTGCGGGCCGGTGCCTTCGCGACGGGCAGCGGCCTGCAACCTGAAGGTTCGCAAGCGAGCTTCGCGCGGGGCCGCATGCAGTTCGGCGGGCTCGGGCTGGCCGGCCTGGTGTCGCTGCGCGACTTCGGCGAGGGCTTGTCGACCGAGGTCGTCGGCAGCGACGGCGTCTGGCGCGCCGGCGACAGCGACCAGTGGCGCGGCCACCTGCTGCTGTCACGCACGACGCTGGGCATCGCCGCCGACGGCCAGGTGCAGCGTGTCGGCCGCGAGCGCGGCCACCGCGCTTGGCTGGGCTGGCGCCACCGCGACGGCGACTGGGTGGCCAACGTCAACGTCGAGGAGGTCAGCCCGCGCTTTGCCAACGACAACGGCTTCGTCAACCAGAGCGGCATCCGCCGCGCCTCGGCCATGGGCTACCTGCGCCTGGGGCCGCGCGAATTGCTCGTGGACATGCACGAGAGCGAGGTCCAGCTGACGGTGCAGGAGACGCGCACGCTGGCCGACCCGCTGCTCGGCGTCGCGGGCGGGCAGGTCGTGGACCGGCTCTTCCAGCCCGGCTTCTGGTTCGCCGCGGCGCGCAACACCGGCGTCTGGGGGCATGTCGGGCTGGACAGCCACCGCGCGAAGAGCGGCGGCCGGCTGCACGCGACGCGCACGCTGCTGCTGGGCTTCGAGTCCAACCCCGGTGAGCTGCTGAGCTTTCTGATGGGCGAGGTCGAATGGGGCCGGCGCCTGGATGTCGACGCCGACCGCGTCGGCCTGGGCTTGCAGGCCGAGTTGCAGGCCAAGCTGCGCGCGCCGTTGCCGGCGGGCCTGTGGCTGGAGTTCGAGCAGCGCCTGGGCCTTGGCTGGGTCGAGGGGCCCAACGGCCAACGCGCCTTCACGGACCGCAGCGCGCAGAGCCTTGCCGTGTTGCACCTGAGCCCGCGGGATTCACTGCGGATGATCAGCCAGCACACCCATTTCACGCGCCGCGAGGATGCCAGCGTCGCTCTTGCTGCCGAGGACGGCCGCGACCGCCAGCTGTCGGTGATGTTCCAGCACCGTGTCGGCTTGTCGCGCCTCTTCAGCATCGGCCTGACCCGCGCCAGCGAACGCCCCGGCCAGGTCCGCCGTCGCGAACTGTTCGCCAAGTTGGCGCTGGGGTACTGAGGCCCTTCGGGCGGGCCAGCTTGGCGAACTGAAGGCGGGCACAAGCGGTCTGTGCGGACTGTTTGTCCTCGTCGCGGAAGGCCATGGACTTCTGCCCATGGCAGGCCGGCTCAGCAGCGTCGCATGGGGCGCCATGGCCGCGCCCCAAAAAGCACAAGGCGCCCGCAGGCGCCTTGTTCATTCATGCTGGGTCAGCAGGGCTTAGTAGCCACCACCGCCGTAGCCGCCACCGCCGCCGGAGCGACCGCCGCCGCCGTAGCCGCCACCGCCGGAGCGGCCACCGCCGCCACCGCCGTAGCCACCGCCGCCGCCGCCGTAGCCGCCGCCACCGCCGGAACGGCCACCGCCGCCGCCGCCGTAGCCGCCACCACCGCCGGAACGGCCACCACCGCCGCCGCCGTAGCCACCACCACCGCCGTAGCCGCCACCGCTGCTACCGCCGCCGAAGCCGCCGCCGCCGGAACGGCCACCGCCGCCGCCGAAGCCGCCCGGGCGCTCTTCACGAGGACGCGCCTCGTTGACGACGATGGCGCGGCCTTCGAGGGCCTGGCCATTCATGCCGTTGATCGCGGCTTGCGCCTCGGCATCGGAGCCCATTTCGACGAAGCCGAAACCTTTGGAACGGCCCGTTTCACGATCCATCATGACCTTTGCGGAGGTCACGGTACCGAACTGACCGAACGCTTCTTGCAGCGATTCGTCACGCACGCTGTAGGCCAGATTGCCCACGTAAAGCTTGTTTCCCATGGGGAAGCCCTTCTCTTCTCAAAACCAAAAAACCATGTGGAGCTTCAACCCATCGTGAACCATTCAAGCGAAGGTGCGGCGTCCAGACACAGGCAAATCATTATGGTGGCGAGGTCAAGGAATACGAGACGCCCCTCCCGTAAGTGTTGTTTTTACGAGCTAGCACAAACCCTGGCGGTGCGAAGCCTTCACCGCACCGTCATCGCTACCATCGCCGCCCGATGACGCCTCCCTTGATTTCCGCCCTCGCCCGCGTGCTCGCCAGCATCGACGCGCCACGCAACCTGCGCGCCCTCTACGCGCTGCTGGCCAGCTTCTGCATGACCGGCCTGCTGCTGGCGATGGCGCGCTCGGCGTTGGGGCGTGACGAGGGCTTCATCAGCGCGCTGTGGCTGGGCCTGGGCCTGGCTGTCGCCTTTTTTGGCGTCAACGCCACCGGCCTGATGTTGATGGACCAGGCCTGCGGTCGACGCGTTAGGGATCCGCAGGACGCGCTGTCCCAAGCGCTGCGCAGCGCCCATCGGGTGCTGCTGGCCCTGCTGGCCTGCGTGGCGCTCGCGGCCGTGGCGGTGCTCGCGCTGGCCGCCCTGCTGTGGGCAACGCACCTGCCGCTGGTCGGCGCGCCGCTGCTGGCCGTGGTGCTGCCGGCCGGCGTGCTGATGCTGGGCGGCATCGCGTTCGTGCTCGTCATCCTGGTGGGGCCGTTGGCAGGGCCGGCGGTCTGGGCCGGCCTGCGCAGCCGCGAGGTGCTGGCCTTTCTGCGCCACCGCCTGCGTCACGGCCTGCCCGAGACGGCGCTGTTGATGGCGGCCGTCTACCTGATGGTGGCGCTGGCGACGGCCGCCGTCAGCTTCGTCGTCGTCAGCGGCAGCCAGCTGCTGGCCGGGCTGGCCATCCTGGGCGCGGGGGTCGAGCTGCCGGCGCGCGAGCTGCTGGCCGGCGTCACGGGCCTGGGGCCGCGCGGCATGGGCGCCAGCGGCGTGCCGCTGCAGGGCGGCAACCTGGGCCTCGCGGCGCTGATTGGCGGCGGCGTCGTGTTCGCGCTGGCGCTGGTGTTGCCGACACTGGTTTGGCTGCGCGGCTGCTGCGCGGTGTACCTGGCGCTGACCGAGCCGGCATGAGCCCGCCGCGCATCGCTTCGCTCGTGCCCAGCGCGACGGAGACGCTGGTGGCCCTCGGCCTGGGGCCTTGCCTGGTCGCCCGCACCGGTTTCTGCATCCACCCCGCCGAAGCGGTCGCCGCCGTGCCCAAGGTGGGCGGCACCAAGGACGTGAACCTCGAGAAGCTGAAGAAGCTCGCCCCGACCCATGTGGTCGTCAACGTGGACGAGAACCGGCGCGAGACGGCCGAGGCGCTGCGGGACTTCGTGCCCCAGGTCATCGTTACGCATCCGAGCCGGCCGGAGGACAACCTGGCGCTGTTCGAGCAGCTGCGCGCCGCCTTTGCCGGCCAGCCCGGCGTCAATGAGCGGGCGGCCGCGCTGTCGGCCGAGTTCACGGCAGCGCTGGCCCGCTGCCGCGTACAGCGGTGGCTAGGCGAGCAGGTGCTGTACCTGATCTGGCGCGAGCCATGGATGACGGTAGCGTGCGACACCTACATCTCGACACTGCTGGCCGAGGTGGGTTGGCGCACTTGGCCCGACGTGCAGGGCGGCGAGCAGGGCGCCGGCCGCTATCCGGCACTGGACGGCAACGAGCCCTGGCTGCGTGGCATCGACCGCGTGCTGCTCAGCTCCGAGCCCTACCGCTTCGGTTCAGCGCACATCGCCGAGGCGCAGGCGCTGTGCCCGCAGGCGCGCGTGCAGCTGGTGGACGGCGAGCTGTTGAGCTGGTGGGGCGCGCGCGGCGCGGCCGGGCTGGACTACCTGCGCGGGCTCAGCCAGGCCACGTGATGCGATCGAGCAGCGCCTTGAGTTTTTCGGCCTTGCCGGGATTGAGCTGGGTCGCCCAGGCCACGCGGCCTTGCAGGTGGCGACGAAAGTCGGCATGCCCGTCGCGGTTCTGTCCGGCCGGGCCGTCGACGACACAGCGGTGCAGCACGGCCTTGAGCCGGTCGAACTCGTCGCGCGGCAGGTTGGGCCGGTCGTTGACGACGATGCCGCACACCGACTGGCGCTGCGCGATGCCGAGGCTGCGCGTCTTGCGCGGGTTGACGACAAAGCCCTCGTCCTCGGCGATCGCGGCGACCCAGGCGCCCACGCTGCGAACCGGCAGCGCCGCGGGGCCGGAGATGACGAGGTCGTCCGCATAGCGGCTGTAGCGCGCGCCGAAGCGCTCGGCCAGGCCCGTCAGGCGGGCGTCCAGCGCGAAGGCGCAGAGGTTGGCGACGGCCGGGGAGGTCGGCGCGCCCTGCGGCAGGTGCGGGTCGCGCAGGCGCTGGCGTTGCAGCCAGCCCAGCCGCGGCTCGGCACGCAGCCAGGCCTCCGGCGTGGCGGTCGTGCACAGCGCCGTCAGCGCACGGGCCACGGCGGTCGAGTAGCCCAGCGTCTTGAACAGCGCATGCACGCGCGCGGCGCGCACGGTCGAGAAGAAGTCGCCCAGGTCGAAGCGCAGGACCCGGCCCTGGCCGACATGCCGGGCCGCATGCTGCACGACCGAGCGGCCGCGCGCGTAGCCGAAGGCAGCGTCGTGCGGCGGCAGGCCGTTCAGCAGTTGGGCCAGCAGGCGGCGCTGCACCGCGCGCAGGTGCGGCTCGGGCACCTCCAGCAGCCGCCAGCCGGCGCCCTCGCCTCGCTTGGGGATCAGCGCCTGGCGGTAATGCTGCTGCGCCAGCGGCCGGCAGCGCTGCCAGTCGGTGGGCAGCGTCAGCCGCCACAGGCCCGCCGGCGTCATGCCCAGGCCGCGCGCCAGGGCACCGACGGTGGGCCAGTCCGGGCGCTCCAGGCCGGCAGGCGCCGGTGCCGGCGCGTCAGGCGCGCGCAGCAGCCAGCGGCGCGCCTCGGGCCGGGCCGCGCTGAACCAGGCCTCGGCAAAACCGTCGTGCGCGTCGACGCGCCGGGCCAGCGTCGCCACGTCCAGACGCCGCCAGACCTCGCCCGGCACGCGCGCCATCGCCTCGGCCAGCGCGGCCAGCCAGGGCGGGCGTGCATCCAGGCAGGCGGCCATGCGCGCCGCCAGGCCGCCCGCCTCGTGCGGACCGGCGAGCATCGCGCGGGCCAGCGCCCGGGCGGTCGTGGTGCGGGCAGCGTCCACCCTGTTCGTCTCCCTGATGACAAGGTGCGGCGCGCTGCCCGAGCGACGGGTGATGCGTGAGCTGCCTGGCGCTTTGCGCCACCGGGCTCGCGCCCTGCCGGACGAGAGATTCAAGACCCCCGGGGGTGCCCCGGAGTGCCCGCCCGTGAAGGCTGGCAAAGACCTCGGGCAGCGGCCGCGCGGCGATGGTAGCCGCCACAATCACCCGCCATGGACATCTACAAGCCCCTCGTCGCGCTGCTGGCCATCGTGAATCCGGTCGGCGTGGTGCCCTTCTTCATCCACTTCACGTCCGCGTTCTCGCGCGCGCAGCGGCGCCGCACCATCCTCGTCAGCGCCTGCACGGCCGGCATCGTCATCGCGCTCAGCGCCCTGTTCGGCCTGAAGATCATCGAGTTCTTCGGCATCTCGCTGGCCAGCTTCCAGGTCGGCGGCGGCTGCCTGCTGCTGATCAGCTCGCTGCAGATGCTCAACGCCAAGCCAGCCGAGGCCCGTCCGCAGGACGTGAGCGACGGCGACAACAAGGTGGACGCTGGCGCCAGCATCGCCGTCGTGCCGCTGACCATCCCGCTGCTGACTGGGCCGGCGACGATCTCGACGATGGTCATCTACGCGGACAAGACCCGGCACTGGTGGGAGCTGGCCATCCTGTGCGGCTACGGCGTCGTCGTCGCGCTGGTGACCTTCATCGCCTTCTCGGCCTCCAGCAAGATCGCACGGGTGCTGGGGCAGACCGGCATCAACATCATGACGCGGCTGATGGGCCTGATCCTCGCGGCGCTGGCGGTGGAACTGCTGGCCGACGGGCTGATCAAGCTCTTCCCGGTGCTGGCCGCGCGAACCGTGGGGTGAACATGCTCTTCGACCTGCCTCCGATCTGGATGGCGCCGATGGCCGGCGAGGCCGCCAGCGCCGCGCTCGTGGCCGCCGTCAGTGCGGGTGGCGGCTTCGGCCAGCTGGGCGCGGCCTACCTGAGCCCCGAGCGCATCGCCGAGACAGCCGCCGACATCCGTGCGCACACCGACCGGCCCTTCGGCATCAACCTGTTCTGCCCGCAGGCCTGGCTGCGCGACGACGAGGCGCTGGACGGCTACCTCGCCCGCCTGGCCGTCTGGCATGCCGAGCTGGGCCTGCCGGCGCCGCTGCGCCCGGAGCGCTACGAGGAGGATTTCGAGGCCCAGCTCGAAGCCACGATCGCGGCCCGGCCTGCCGTCATCAGCTTCGCCATGGGCGACCCGGGCGTGGCGCGGGTGGCGGCGTTGAAGGCCCAGGGCTTCAAGGTGGTGGGCACGGCCACGCAGGTGTCCGAAGGCCGCATGCTGCAGGCCAGCGGCGTCGACGCCGTCGTGGCCCAGGGCTATGAGGCCGGCGGACATCGCGGCGGTTTCCTGGGCAGCCCGGAAGGCGCGCTGATCGGCACGTTGGCCCTGGTGCCGCAGCTGGTCGACGCGCTCGACATCCCGGTCATCGCCGCCGGTGGCATTGCGGACGCGCGCGGCGTCGCGGCGGCGCGGGCGCTGGGGGCCAGCGCGGCGACCGTCGGCACGGCCTTCCTGCTTGTCGACGAATGCCCGTTGTCGCCGGCCTACCGCGCGGCGCTGCTGGCAGCGAGTGATGCCGACTCGACGTTGACGCGCGCGTTCTCCGGCCGCTTCGCGCGCGGCGTGGCCAACCGCGTCACGCGCGAGCTGGACGGCGTGGCACTGCCCGCCTTCCCGCAGCCGAACGCGGCCAGCCGGCCCATGCGCCAGGCGGCCGCCAAGGCCGGGCAGGCGGACTTCATCAGCCTGTGGGCCGGCCAGGCGCTGCCGCTGAACCGCGCGCCGGGCTCGGCGGCCGCGCTGGTGGCGGCACTTCACAAGGGCTGGCGCGCTTGAGCCTGCTGCTGCTGGAAGACGACCCGGCCATCGCCGACACCGTCGTGTTCGCGCTGCAGCGCGAGGGCTTCACGGTCGAGCACCGCGCCTGGCTGGCCGAGGCGCGCGAGCGGCTGCGCGAAACGCCCGCGCCCGAGCTGCTCATCCTGGACATCGGCCTGCCCGACGGCCATGGCCTGGACCTGTGCCGCGAGCTGCGCGCCGGGCCGCTGAAGGCCTTGCCCGTCATCGTGCTGAGCGCCCGCAGCGAGGAGATGGACCGCGTGCTGGGCCTGGAGCTGGGCGCGGACGACTACCTCGCCAAGCCCTTCAGCCCGCGCGAGCTGGTGGCCCGCGTGCGCGCGCTGCTGCGCCGCGCCCAGGCGGCACCGGCCGTGGCGGCGGGCTTCGTCGTCGACGGCGCGCGCGTGCGGCTGGACGGCGTGCTGCTCAACCTCACCAAGCTGGAGCTAGGCCTGCTGCTCAAGCTGCTGCAGGCGCCGCAGCGCATCCACTCCCGCGAGGTGCTGCTGGACGCCGTCTGGGGCACGAGCGCCGACAGCGGCGACCGCACGGTAGACACCCACATCAAGACGCTGCGCGCCAAGCTGCGCGAGGCGGCACCGACGCGCGATCCCATCAAGACGCATCGGGGCATGGGCTACTCGCTGGAGCCATGACGAAGCACTTCGCCTGGAGGTCCTGACATGCGCCTGGGCCTGCGCGTCTTCTTCGGCTTCTTCCTGATCGCCGGCCTCAGCGCCGTGCTGCTGCTGAAGGTCTTCCTGGCCGAGGTGAAGCCCAGCGTGCGCGAGGTCATGGAAGACCTGATGGTGGAGGCCGCCCACCTGCTGGCCGAGACCGCCGCGGACGAGATGGATGGCGACGGCCTCAAGCCCGGCAGCCGGCTCGGCGCGCAGCTGCAGCGCTACGCGAAGCGCGAGGTCGACGTGGCGATCTGGGGGGTGCGCAAGCAGAGCCTGGACCTGCGCCTGTACGTGACCGATGCGCGTGGCCGTGTCGTGCTGGACTCCGGCCAGCCGTCGGCCGTGGGCCAGGACTATTCGCAGTGGAACGACGTCGCCCGCACGCTGCGCGGCGACTATGGCGCGCGCTCGACGCGCTACGCGGCCGACGACCGCAGCACCATCCTCGTCGTCGCGGCGCCCATCTTGAAGGAGGGCCGCGTGCTGGGCGTCGTCAGCGTCGCCAAGCCGGTGGCCAGCGTGCAGCGCTTCATCGACCGCGCCGAACGCCGCGTGTTCTGGGCCGGCGCCGCGCTGCTGGCGGCCAGCCTCGTCGTCGGCGTGGCGGTGACGCTGTGGCTGGTCGCCTCGGTGCGGCGGCTGCGCCGCTATGCCCAGCAGGCGCAGGCCGGCCAGGCGATTGCGCCGCCGGCGATGCCGGGCGAGCTGGGCGACCTGGCGAACGCGATGGACGACATGCGCCGCCGGCTGGAGGGTCGCGAGCAGCTGGAGCACGACGTGCGGGCGCTGACGCATGAGCTCAAGAGCCCGCTGGCCGCGCTGCGCGCCAGCGGCGAGCTGCTGCAGGACGAGCTGCCCGCCGCGGACCGCCAGCGCTTTGCCGCGCAGGTGCTGGACCAGACCGCCCGGCTGCAGACGCTGGTGGAGCGCGTGCTGGCGCTGTCGCAGCTGGAGGCGCAGGTGGGCCTGGGCGAGCGGCAACGCCTGGCGCTGGCGGACTGGACCGACGCCCAGCTGGAGCACCAGGCGCCGCGGCTGGCGCGCAAGGGCCTCGGCGTCGTGTGGACGGCGCGCGACGCGGTGACGGTCGACGCCGATGCCGCACTGCTGGAGCTGGCCTTCGGCAACTTGCTCGTCAACGCCATCGACTTCGCGCCCGCCGGCTCGACGCTCGAACTCGCCGTCAGCACGACGCCGACGAGCGTGCGCCTGGCGCTGCGCGACCACGGCCCCGGCGTGCCGGCGGTGGCCTTCCAGCAGCTGGGCAAGCGCTTCTTCTCGACGGCGCGGCCGGGCAGCCTCGTCAAGGGCTCGGGCCTGGGCCTGGCGATTGCGCGGCGCGTGGCCGAGCTGCATGGCGGGCGGCTGGCGTTCGAGGCGGCGGCGCCAGGGTTGAAGGTGACGCTCATCCTGCCGCTCTGACTTCACGCTCGCTTCACGCACTTCGTCATGCGCTCACCACCGCTGGCGATGCTGGCGGCATGAACAAAGCCCTCCTCATCAAGCTGGCCATCCTGGCCGTCATCTCCGTCCTCATCTGCATCGTCCTCGCTCAGATCGGTGGGCTGGTGTACGAGCGCCAGCAACGTCAACGCGAGGCGACGCAAAGCGTCGAGCAATCGCTGGCCGGTCCCCAGGCGCTGGCAGGGCCGGCGCTGGTGCGCGCCTGCAAGGAAACCTGGACCTACATCTCGGACAAGAAGGAAATCACCGACTCGCGCGACTTCTGGCTGACGGCCACACCCTCGCAACTGCAGATCAATGGCGGTCTCAGCCCCGAAGAACGGCGACGTGGCCTCTTCAAGGTCAATACCTATGCTGCCCAGCTCAACATCGATGCGCGCTGGGACACGTTGGCCAGCCTGACGCCCAAGGCCGAGCACGCCAACGGTCGGCTCAGCTGCGACGACCCGGTTGTCGTCGCCGCGCTCAGCGACGCGCGCGGCATCCGCACCGCAGAGCTCAAGCGAGATGGTGTTGTGCTGGCGGTCTCTCCGGGCACACCGCATCCGTCGCTGCGTGGCAGCCTGCACGCCCGGCTGCCGGAACAGCGCCTGGACCAGCCGCTGACCGTGACGCTGAAACTCAACCTCGTCGGCAGCCAGCGTTTCGGTGTCGTGCCAGCCGCCGGCAGCACGCAGGTCACGCTGCAATCCAGCTGGCGACATCCCAGCTTCACGGGTCAATTCCTACCCATCGAGCACCAGATCGGCGTCAGCGGCTTCACGGCGCGCTGGGCCGTCTCGTCGCTGGCCAGCTCGGCGGCAGCCGATCTCGTGTCGGGCGGCGCGCTGCCCGACCTGTCGGAACGTTTCTCTCCCTACCGGATCGATGCACCTCAAGCGACGCCGAATCGCAAGGGTCTCGACGTCCTCGCCGTCGAACTCATCGACCCCGTGAACCCCTACGTCATGAGCGACCGCGCCATCAAGTACGGCCTGATGTTCATCGCGCTCACCTTCGTCACCGTCGGCCTGACCGAACTGCTGACGGGCCGGCGCGTCCACCCGGTGCAGTACCTGCTCGTGGGCCTGGCGCTGAGCCTGTTCTTCCTGCTGCTGCTGAGCCTGTCGGAGCACCTGCCCTTCCTGGTGGCCTACCTGATCGCGGCCGGCGCGGCGGCCGCGGTGCTGACGCAATACGCCGCGGCCATGCTGGGCGGCTGGCTGCGCGGCCTGGCGTTCGGCGGCGGCATCGCGCTGTTGTATGGCGCGCTCTACGTGCTGCTGAGCCGCGAGCAGACGGCCCTCGTCATCGGCGCGGTGCTGCTGTTCGCGGTGCTGGCGGCGGTCATGACGCTGACGCGCAAATTGGACTGGTACGGCATGGGCAGCGCCGTGCCGAAAGGGGAGTGAATTACGCTAGAGCTTGCTGCGCGCCGCGCAGCGCCCTGCACTGTCTTCAATGTCCGCACAAGGTTTCGACTACATCATCGTGGGCGCCGGCACCGCCGGCTGCCTGCTGGCCAACCGGCTCAGCGCCAACCCGCAAAAGCGTGTGCTGCTCATCGAGGCCGGCGGCAAGGACGACTACCACTGGATCCACATCCCCGTCGGCTATCTCCACTGCATCGGCAACCCGCGCACCGACTGGTGTTTCAGCACCGAGGCCGAACCGGGCCTGAACGGCCGCAGCCTGCGCTACCCGCGCGGCAAGGTGCTGGGGGGCAGCTCCAGCATCAACGGCATGATCTACATGCGGGGCCAGAGCCGCGACTACGAGCACTGGGCCGACGTGACCGGTGACGACACCTGGCGCTGGGAGCGCGTGCTGCGCGCCTTCCGCCGCCACGAGAACCACTGGCGGCTGGACAAGCCCGATACCGCGCCGGAGGGATTTGCCGAGATGCACGGCCACAAGGGCGAATGGCGCGTGGAGCAGCAACGGTTGCGCTGGCCCATCCTCGATGCCTTCGCCGCGGCGGCGCAGCAGGCCGGCATCCCGGCCACCAGCGACTTCAACGCCGGCAACAACGAGGGCGTGGGCTATTTCGAGGTCAACCAGAAGAAGGGCCTGCGCTGGAACGCGGCCAAGGCCTTCCTGCGGCCCACGACCTTCGGCCGGCCCAACTTCGAGCTGTGGACCGGCGCGCAGGTGCGCAAGCTGCGCCTGATGCGCGACGACAACGGCCTGCGTTGCGGCGGCGTGGAGGTGCAGACGCCGCATGGCATCGAGCAGCCGTGGCTCAACGTCGGCGGCGAGGTCATCCTCGCGGCGGGTGCCATCGGCTCGCCGCAGATCCTGCAGCTCTCGGGCCTGGGGCCGGCGGAACTGCTGCAGGGGCTGGGCATCAACGTCGAGCAGAACCTGCGCGGCGTCGGCGCCAACCTGCAAGACCATCTGCAGGTGCGCGCCGTCTACAAGGTGCAGGGCGCCAGGACGCTGAACCTGCGCTCCGCCTCGCTGCTGGGCAAGGCCATGATCGGCCTGGAGTACGCGCTGCGCCGCAGCGGCCCGATGAGCATGGCGCCGAGCCAGCTGGGCGCCTTCACGCGCAGCAGCCCGGAGAAGGTCTGGCCCGACCTGGAATACCACGTGCAGCCGCTGTCGCTGGACGCCTTCGGCGAGCCGCTGCACGGCTTCGACGCCTTCACGGCCAGCGTCTGCAACCTGAACCCGACCAGCCGCGGCAGCGTCGGCATCACCTCGGCCGACCCGCTGGCCGCGCCGTCCATCCGGCCCAACTACCTGTCCACCGAGGCCGACCGCCAGGTCGCGGCCGAGAGCCTCAAGCTGACGCGGCGCATCGTGGCCCAGCCGGCGCTGGCGGGCTTCAGGCCCGAGGAGTACCGGCCCGGGCCGCAGTACCAGACCGACGAGGACCTTGCCCGCCTGGCCGGTGACATCGCCACGACCATCTTCCACCCCGTCGGCACCTGCCGCATGGGCCGCAAGGACGACCCCGATGCGGTGGTCGATTCGCGGCTGCGCGTGCGCGGCGTGGTGGGCCTGCGCGTGGCCGATGCCAGCGTGATGCCGACGATCACGAGCGGCAACACGAACTCGCCGACATTGATGATTGCAGAGAAGCTGGCGGGGTGGATCACCGGCTGACGCCAGTCGGACGACCGGCACTGGGAGGGACGCGGGGGCCATGTTTTCGAGCGCAAAGCCGAGACTGAATCCGCCATGGCAGTCATGCTTGGCGGCCCGCCTCGCCGTATCTCTAGCTTGGGCGGTCTGCTGCGCCCTCGGCTTTGGCCTGCCGCCCTGGCAAGCAGCCCGTGCCGAACCTGCAGCGCCGCCCGCCAAGCCCCGCATGGAGTTCCGCTACTGGGACTGGGGCGCCACCCCGAAGCGCGACGACTACCAGTTCGCGCTGCTGACGCTGGCGCTGGACAAGACCACCAAGGACTACGGGCCCTACCAGCTCACCCGCGTGGTGAAGAGCTACTCCACCTCCCGGCTGCGGCGCGAGATCAACCGCGGCGATGTCGTGAACGTGCACGCCGGGCCCTGGCGGCCGCTGGAGACCAGCGACGACAAGTTGCCGGAGCGCAGCCTGCGCGTCAACGTGCCCATCTTCAAGGACTTGCTCGGCTACCGGAAGCTGCTGATCCGCCGCGACGACCTCGACCGGTTCAAGCGCATCGTGCAAGCGGACGACCTCAAGGAACTCGTCGTCGGGCAGGCCAACGGCTGGGTGGACGTCGAGATCTACCGGCACAACGGCTACCGCGTCAACGACATCGCCAACCCGGCCACGCTGTTGGACATGCTGGCCAAGAAGCGCATCGACTACATCCCCATCAGCCTGATGGACGTCGACACCATCCTGGCGAGCCGCCCCGAACTGGCCGAGCAGCTGATGCTGCTGCCCGACATCACGATCTACTTCCCGCTGCCGGTCATCTTCTACGTCACCATCCACGAGCCACGGATGGCGGAGCGGCTGGAGGCGGGGCTGAACCTGGCCCGGCAGGACGGCTCGTTGGAGCGCTTGTTCAAGAGCAGTTTCGCGCACGAGCTGGAACTCCTGCGCAACGGTACGCACAAGCGTTTCACGCTGACAAATCCCTTCGTTCCCCGGGAACTGGTGGAAGAGAAGAAGCCGCTTGAAGCCGCTGAGGGCGGTGCACATGCTGCGAGTTCGGCCAAAGGACGCTGGCAGGTAGGGCGTTGAGAGCGGCCAATGCGCCCGCCAATTTGACCGTTCAATACAATTAGATCTATATTTGGCGCCAATTTTGGAGCCAAATGATGGAAGCCATTCTTGCCGAAATCGCGGTCAGCATGTCCGAGTTCAAGAAGAACCCGGCTGCCGTGCTGCGAGAGGCCAACCACCGCCCGGTCGCGGTGCTCAACCACAATCGGGCGGCCTTTTACATGATTGAGCCGCGCCTGTTCGAGGCCATGATGGACGAACTGGCCGACCAGGAGCTGTACCGCAAGGCCGCCAGCCGCTTGGCCGACAAGGCGCGCGCCGTCGAGGTGGACATTGACGACCTCTGAGGGCGGCAAGGCGAAGCACAAGTACGCGCTTCGTTTCATGCCCGAGGCGCTGGAGGAATGGCACCGGCTCGATGGGTCAGTCAAGGCGCCGCTGAAGAAGCTGCTCGCCAAGCGCCTGGACAACCCGCGCGTGCCGGGCGGTGAACTGCATGGGCCGCTGGCCGGTTGCTACAAGATCAAGCTGCGACATCAAGGCGTGCGGCTGGTTTACTCGGTCGAGGACGACCATCTGATCGTGACCGTCATTGCCGTCGACAAGCGGGAGGACGGGGCGGTGTATGAAACGTCGCTGGCGCGTGTGTCGAAGGCCGCGGCGAAGGCGCAGGCGAGGCGGGACAAGCTGAAGGGGTAGGCGGCGGCAACACGAATTTGCCGACGTTGATGTTTCGGAGAAGTTCGCTCGAGGGTAGGCACGTGAGCAGTTCTACGAATGCCCTACCGCGACAATTCCGGCATGTCTCCAGCGTCCCCCCGCGTGCTTGCCGTCATCCCCCCGATGACGCAGCTGAACACGCCCTACCCGTCCACCGCCTACCTGACCGGCTTCCTGCGCTCGCGAGGCATCGACGCGCAGCAGGTGGACTTGGCGCTCGCGCTGGTTCTGGAGTTGTTCGCGCCCGCCGGTCTCGCGCAGATCCGCAGCACCGTCCAGGCCCTGCCTGAGCTCCAGCGCACAGCCCAGACCGCCTGGTTCGCCGCCGAATTCGGCACCATCGCCGCCGTCACGCCGCGCGTCATCGCCTTCCTGCAGGGCCGTGACCCGACGGTGGCGCATCGCATCAACACGCGCGCCTTCCTCCCCGAGGGCGCGCGCTTCGCGTCGCTGGACGCCTATGTCGACGAGGACGGCGGCGACCCGCTGGCCTGGGCCTTCGGCGCTTTGGGCCTGCAGGACCGCGCGCGGCACCTGGCGACGCTGTTCCTGAACGACCTCGCCGACGTGCTGCGCGATGCGGTGGACGCGCGCTTCGAGTTCGTCCGCTACGCCGAGTCGCTGGCCGCGGCGCAGGCGCATTTCGACCCGCTGGCCGACGCGCTCGCCGCGCCGCCCAACCTCGTCGACACGACGCTGCAGCGGCTCACGCTGGCGGCGCTGGAGCAGCATGCCCCCGACGTCGTGCTGCTGTCCGTGCCCTTCCCCGGCTCCGTCTACGCGGCCTTGCGCATCGCGCAGACGATCAAGGCCGCGCGGCCGGATGTCGTCACCGTCCTGGGCGGCGGCTACGTCAACACCGAGCTGCGCGAACTGGCCGAGCCGCGCCTGTTCGACTTCGTCGACTACGCGACGCTGGACGCCGGCGAACGGCCATTGCTGGCGCTGCTGGAGCACGTGGCGGGCAAGCGATCGAAGCAACGCCTCGTGCGCACCTTCTGGCGCGACGAAGGCCAGGTCAGGTACACCAACTTCGTCGAACCCGACATCCCCTTCGACGACGTCGGCACGCCGACCTGGGACGGGTTGCCGCTGGACCGCTACCTGTCGCTGCTGGACATGCTCAACCCTATGAACCGGCTGTGGAGCGACGGGCGCTGGAACAAGCTGACGGTGGCGCATGGCTGCTACTGGAAGAAATGCAGCTTCTGCGACGTGAGCCTGGACTACATCTCGCGCTACGAGGCCGCCTCGGCCGAGGTGCTGGTGGACCGCATCGAGGCCATCGTCAGGGAGACGGGTCAGACGGGCTTCCACTTCGTCGACGAGGCCGCGCCGCCCAAGGCGCTCAAGGCCCTCGCGGAGGAGCTGCTGCGTCGCAACGTCGCCATCAGCTGGTGGGGCAACATCCGCTTCGAGAAGACCTTTACGCCCGAGCTGTGCCAGCTGCTGGCCGACAGCGGCTGCATCGCGATCTCCGGCGGGCTGGAGGTCGCTTCAGACCGGCTGCTGCAGCTGATGAAGAAGGGCGTCAGCGTCGAGCAGGTGGCGCGCGTGACCAAGGCGTTCGCCGACGCGGGCGTGCTGGTGCATGCCTACCTGATGTACGGCTTCCCGACGCAGACGACGCAGGACACCGTGGACGCGCTGGAGTACGTGCGCCAGCTGTTCGAGAACGGCTGCATCCACAGCGGCTTCTTCCACCGCTTTGCCTGCACGGTGCACTCGCCCGTGGGCATGAACCCGGCGGAGTACGGCGTCACGCTGCAGCCGCTGCCCGCGGACGGCCGCTTCGCCAGGAACGACATCGCCTTCATCGACCCCACGCCCACCGACCACGACGGCCTGGGCCAGGGGCTGAAGAAGGGCCTCTACAACTTCATGCACGGCATCGGCATCGACAGCGACATCCGCAGCTGGTTCCCGGTGCGCGTGCCCAAGACCACCGTGCCGCGACGCTTCGTCGAACGCGCGCTCGCCACCCCACGCTGATGTTCACGTCCACCTTCACCTTCGCCAAGGGCGAGTACGACGCCGAGTTCTTCGCGCTCGACGAGCGCATCGCCCGGATCGCCCGCGCCATCCCCGGCTATCGCGGCGAAGAGGCGTGGGAGAACCCCGCCACCGGGCTGATCTCCAACGTCTACTACTGGGACTCGATGGACGCCCTGCAGCAGCTGATGAACCACCCATCGCACCGCGAGGCCAAGACGGCCCAGGCGCGCTGGCTGAAGGGCTACCAGGTCGTCATCGCCCAGGTGGTGCGCAGCTACGGCGACGGCGGCATCGCCCACCCGCTGAATCCCCAGAACGCAGTGCCCGACTGACTTTTGTGCAGTGCACAATCGTCGCATCCAAGCGGAGGTGCGGGCGATGCGGCGAGTCGTGTTCAACCAGAAGGGTGGCGTGGGCAAGTCCACGATCACGAGCAACCTCGCGGCGATCGCCGCGTCGCAGGGCAGGAGCGTGCTGGTCATCGACCTGGACTGCCAGGGCAACACGACGCGCTACCTGCTGGGCGAGGCCGCCGATGACGAGCGCACCGGCTCGGCGGAGTTCTTCGCGCAGACGCTGAAGTTCAGCGTGCGCGAGCACGACAACAGCGAGTTCATCAGCGAGACGCCGTGGCAGAACCTGCACCTGATGGCCGCCAGCCCCGAGCTGGACGAGCTGCACGGCAAGCTGGAGAGCCGCTACAAGATCTACAAGCTGCGTGAGGCCTTGCAGCGGCTGGACGGCCATTACGACGAGATCTGGATCGACACGCCGCCGGCGCTGAACTTCTACACGCGCTCGGCGTTGATCGCGGCGCAGGGCTGCCTGATCCCGTTCGACTGCGACGACTTTTCGCGCCGGGCGCTCTACGGGCTGCTGGAGGCCGTCGATGAGATCCGCGCCGACCACGCGCCGGAGCTGCGCGTCGAGGGCATCGTCGTCAACCAGTTCCAGGCCCGCGCCTCGCTGCCGCAGCGCACCGTGCAGGAGCTGCTGGACGAGGGCCTGCCGGTGCTGCAGCCCTACCTGTCCAGCAGCGTGAAGGTCAAGGAATCGCACGAGCTGAGCCGGCCCATGATCCACCTCGACCCGCGCCACAAGCTGACGCAGGAGTTCATCGCGCTGTACGAATCGCTGGGCAGTTAGGGCGCAGGCTTCCCCTCGGCGTCCCGCACCTCGACCTTGCGGCCGATGGCTTCCAGCTGCGGCTGCACCTTGGCCTTGTCGCCCACGGCCACGACGATGAGCTGGGCCGGGTCAAGATGCTGCCGGGCCGCCCGCAGCGCGCTGGCTGCGGTGACCGCGCCGTACTTGGCGGGCAGGTCGGTGACGGCGCTCAGCGGCCGGCCCACGGCCCAGTTGCCGGCATAGCCGCCGACGACGGCGACGTTGGTGTCGAACTGGCCCGGCAGCGACAGCAGCTGGGCGTTGCGCACGCGGCTCAGCTCGGCCGCGGTCATGGGCTTGGCGCGCATGCCCTCGATCTCCTTCCACATGTCGACGAGCGCCGCGCCGGTCACATCGGTGCGCACGCTGCCCCGGATGCCGAACTGGCCGCGCTCGCGGCCCATCGTGTAGCCGGAGAACATGCCGTAGGTGTAGCCCTTGACCTCGCGCAGCTGGTTGTTGATGCGTGACGTGAACAGGCCGCCCAGCGCCGCGTTCATGACCCCGATGTCGGCCGCGTCCGGGGCCGCCGCGAACGGGCCGGGGGCGACGACGGCCAGCGCCGTCTGCGGCGCGCCCGGCTTGTCGACCAGCACCGTGCGGGCAGCGATGGGCCCGGCCGGCGGCAGCGGCGCGGCGGGGGCGGCGTCGCCCACGGGCTTCCAGCGGCCGAACAGCGGCTCCACCAGCGCACGCAGCTCGGCCTCGCCGAGGTCACCGGCCACGACGAGTGCCGCACGCTCCGGGCGGTAGTGCCCTTGCCAGAAGGCGCGCAGCGCGGCGGCGTCGGTGGCCTTGATGCTGGCTTCGGTGCCCAGCGCGTTGGCGCCCAGGGGGTGTCCCTCCCCATAGGTCACGCGGTTGCCTATGGCATTGGCCAGCAGCGGCGCCTGCTCGCGCGCCTGGGCCAGCGCGGCCAGGCGCTGGGCCTGCAGGCGCTCGATCTCGGGCGCGGCGAAGGCCGGGTTGAGTGCCACATCGGCCAGCAGGGCCAGGCCTTGCCCGGCCACCGCCTTGAGGCCGGAGAACTCGACGCGCGCCTCCTCGCCGCCGGCCTGGGTTGTCAGCGTGGCGCCCAGTGCCGCGGCGGCTTCGGCAATCTGCTGGGCGCTGCGGGTCGTCGTGCCCTCGGGCAGCATGGCCGCGGTGAAGCCCGCGAGGCCCGGCTTGTCGGCGGGGTTGGCGCCCTGGCCGGCACGCACGACGAGGCTGGCGCTGACCAGCGGCAGCCCGGCCTTCTGCGAGTGGATGACCGTCAACCCGTTGGCGAGCTGGAAGCTTTGGGCCGCAGGCAGCGACAGCGTGCCGGCCTTGGCCGCGCCGGGCGGCTTGTTGCGCCAGGGCTCCGGCGCGTTCAAGGACTCGCGTTCGCCCTTGGCCGCCTTCGTCGGCATGGGCGGCGTGGCCACCTCGGCCGCCAGCACCTGCTCGCCCGGCTTGGCTTGCACGACGACGCGGGCATCCCGCTTCAACCATCGAGCCACCGTGGCGCTGACGGCGACCGGCGTCGTCTGGCGGTAGCGCGCCAGGTCCCTGCCGACGAAATCGGGGTCGCCGGCCATCTGGTTGTAGTGGTTGACGAGGTCGGCCAGCATGCCCACCTTCTCCATGTGCTGCAGCAGCTGGGTCTCGATGACGGCCCGCGCCTGCGCCAGCTCAGCCTCGGTGGGCGGCGTCGTGGCCAGCTTGGCGACCTCTGCATCGACGAGGGCCTCGATCTCATCGAGCGAGGCGCCGGGCCGCGCGACGATCTCGATGTCGAAGACCGAGCTCAGCGACTGCGATTGCTGGCTGACCTGCACGCTCTGCGCCAGTTGCCGGTCGCGCACCAGCAGGCCGTACAGCCGGCTGGCCTTGCCGCCGCCCAGCACATGGGCGGCGACGTCCAGCTCGGCGTCGCCGGCCGCGAACATCGGCGGCGTGTGCCAGGCCAGGTTCAGGCGCGACAGCTCGATGCGGTCGGTCACGACCAGGCGGCGCTCCTTCGTGATCACCGGCATGGCGACCTTGACCTCGGGCGGCTTCGGGCCGGCCTTGAGCGTGCCGAAGTACTTCGTCACCAGCGCCTTGGCCTGCTTGGGATCGAAATCACCGGCCAGCACCAGCGTGGCGTTGTTGGGCCGGTAGTAGGTGCGGGCGAAAGCCTTCACGTCCTTGAGCTGGATGCCCTGGATGTCGGCATGCGAGCCGATGACCACCGCGCGGTAGGGGTGGCCTGCCGGGTAGAGCGCCTGGTACATCGCCTCCTCGACGATGCCGTAGGGCTGGTTCTCGGTGCTCTGGCGGCGCTCGTTGCGCACCACGTCCTGCTGGTTGGCCAGCGCCACCGAATCGACCTCGTCGATCATCCAGCCGAGCATGTCGGCCTTCAGCCACAGGCCCAGCGCCAGCTGGTTGGACGGCAGCGTGAAGAAGTAGTTGGTGCGGTCGAAGTTGGTCGAGCCGTTGGCATCGGTGCCGCCAGCGGCATCGACGAACTTGTCGAACTCGCCACGCGGCACGTGGCGGCTGCCGGCGAACATCAGGTGCTCGAACAGGTGGGCGAAACCGGTCTGGCCCGGGGCCTCGTTGCGCGGGCCGGCATGCACCCACAGGTTGAAGGCGACCAGCGGCAGGCGGTGGTCCTCCACCAGGATGACCTCGAAGCCATTGGGCAACGTGAACTTCTCATGGCGCACCGCGAGCCGGCCGGCCTCGGTGCTGACGGCGCCCGGCACGGGCGGCGCCGACCAGACGGGCAGCGCGGCGGACAGCGCGCCGGACAGGGCCAGCAAGGCCACCAGGCGGCGGGGGGCGGGAGCGTTCATGCGGGTCAGTCCTCGAAGAGCGATGCAGGGATTGGGCAGCCGGCGCCGCGCGGCGCAGAAGTGCCGGCAGTCAGGGCGGCGGCTGCCAGGGTGAGATCCACGCCAGCAGCGCCAGCCACAGCGGCGCGGTGGCGACATACAGGCCGGTGGAGACGACGGTCGCGGCCGTCACCTCGGCCTCCAGCGCGCGGTAGCGCTGCGCGAAGATCAGCGCGTTGGAGCCGGTCGGCAGCGCGGCGATCATGACGATGACCGCCAGGGGCATGCCGGTCAGCCCGAGGCCCCAATGCGCGACCGCGAGGACGACGGCCGGCATCAGCAGCAGCTTGGTGGCCACCAACCCGGCCAGGCCGCGCCAGGTGCGCGGCCAGCCGTAGTAGGCCAGCGACATGCCGATCAGCGTCAGGCACAGCGGCACGACCGCCGTGCCCAGGCTTTGCAGCGCCTCGTCGGCGACCGCCGGCAGCGGCAGGTCGGTCGCGTTCCAGGCCAGGCCTGCCAGCACCGGCAGCACGACCGGATGAATGACGGTGTTGCGCACCGTCTGCAGCAGCGTCGCGCCGAGGTTGCCAGAGGCGCGGTCGCGTGCCAGGTCCAGTTCGACAAGGGAGGTCAGCAGCGTCAGGATGCACAGCGCATGCAGGCTGACCACGGCGATGTGGATGGCCAGGCCCTGCTCGCCGAACACGCCCGCCGCCACCGGCAAGCCCACCTGCAGCGTGTTGCCGAAGCCCGCGGTGATGGCCTTGACGCTGGGCACGACGACGTTCTCGCCCGGCTGGCGGCGCCAGCGCTGCCAGGCGTAGAGCAGCGCGATCAGCACCAGCACCGGCGCGAAAAAGGCGCCCAGGAAGGCCCAGGGCAGCGCCGACGTGTCCAGTCGCGCCGTGGTGCGGAACAGCAGGGCCGGCACGAAGATGTAGAAGGCCGCATTGGCCAGCACGCGGGCAGGGTCGCCCGGCTCGCCCGGCTGGCTGCCCGCCTCGCCCCCGCCCAGCCAGCGCATGCGGCCGACCGCCCAGCCGATGGCCACCGCCACCAGGATGGCAAGCAGTTTTGCTGCGATGGCCCAGGTCATCGTGCCCCTCGTCCAATCCCGCTGCGCTGAACGCGCGCGGGCTTGGACGGTCTTGCAGACCGCGCTGCGGGCAGTGCCGCAGCTCTTCGGCAGGCACATGCCGCCCACTGGGCGCCATGTGTCCGGCCGAAGCCCCCGGGGGGACGGCGATGCTTGCCGGTTCGACCGGCAAGCACATCGCCCAACGCGGGCCGGCTTGGGGCGGCCCGGCGCTCGGCCCGCAAATCGACCGGTAGCGTCATGCGAGCGCCACCCGCAGCTCGAACGTGAAGCAACTGCCCTGCCCCGCCGTACTCTGCGCGAGGATCTGGCTGCCCATCATGCGCATCAGCTGCTGGCTGATGGACAGCCCCAGGCCCGTGCCGCCGAGGTGGCGCGAGGCATCCGAGACCTGTTCGAAGGCCTGGAAGAGGCGGGCCTGCTGCGCCGGTGTCATGCCGATGCCGCTGTCCGTCACCTCGAAGCGCAGGCGCACATGCCCCCCATGCGGCGGTTCGACGACCGAGGCCGAGAGGCTGACCGTGCCGCTGTCCGTGAACTTGACCGCGTTGGACAGCAGGTTGAGCAGCACCTGCCGCAGGCGCTGGCCGTCCACGAGCACCCGCGCGGGCAGGCGGGGATCGACATCGATCACGAAGCTCAGGTTCTTCTGCTCGGCGCGCAGCCGCACGCTGTCGCAGGTCATGTCGATGAGCGCGCGCAGGTCGGCCGGCGCGAGCTTGAGCGAGACCTTGCCGGCCTCGATGCTGGCCATGTCCAGCACGTCGTTGATCAGCTCCAGCAGGTGCAGGCCGGAGTCGCGCATCAGCTGCAGGCGCGCCTGCTGCGCCGGCGGCATGGTCGTCTCCATCTGCATCAGCTGCGTGAAGCCGAGGATGGCGTTCAGCGGCGTGCGGAACTCGTGGCTCATCGTCGCAAGGAAGCGGCCCTTCGCGAAATTGGCGCTCTCCGCACGCGTCTTGGCCTCCTGCAGCTCGGCGGTGCGCTCGGCGACGAGTTCTTCCAGGTGGTCGCGGTGCCGCGTCAGTTCGGCCTCGGCCTGGTGGCGCAACGAAATGTCGCTGACCATGCCCTCGATGCGGCGTTGCCCGCCCTCGACATCGACCCAGTGCGCGCTGAGCTCCACCCACAACGGCCGGCCGTTCGCGCCGCGCAGCTGCAGTTGTGCCTGCTGCACCTTGCCCTGCTCGCTCATGATGGCGGACACGCGCTGCAACTCCTCGCGGGCGATGCCGGTGACCTCGCTGAGCCGCCGGCCCACCGGGTTCTGCGCGCCCAGGCCCAGCATCTGCGTGAAGGCGCGGTTCATGCTCAGCACGCGGCCCTGGGCATCGGCCTGGAAGATGCCTTCGGTCGCGTTCTCGAACAGGCTGCGGTAGCGCGCCTCGCTGGCGCGCAGGCCTTCGGAGGTGATCTGCACCTGGTCGGCCGCGCTGCGCAGCTTCAGGCTCATGGCATTGAAGCGCGCGGTCAGCTCGCCGATCTCGTCCTTGCGCTCGACGGTCTCCTGCGCGCCGAGGTCACCGCGTGCCACACGCTGGGCCAGCGCGCCCAGCCGCGCCACGGGCCGGCGCACCAGCCAGTCCACCAGCAGGAAGCTGGCGACGACGATGCCGACGACCATCACGGCCAGCAGCTCGACGACGAACAGCCGGGTGCGGCGGATCTGCTCGTCGACGTGGTCGCGCGTGAAGGTCAGCACCGCCGACGCGACCTGCGCGCCGGGCGCATCCGCCGCGGGCTGGTAGGCGATGGCGAACTGGCGCCGCAGCGGCCCGTGGGTCGGCTGGGTGCGCTCGCGCTTGGCGAGGCCGCCGCGCAGGCCCAGGCCCTGCAGCTCGATGGCATGCACCTCCGGGTCGGCCATGACGGCGTCGAGCAGGTTCTCGATGGCCACATGGTCGAGGTTCCAGATCGGCCCGGCAAAGCCACGCTCGATGAGGCCGGCCATGCGTGCCTCGCGCTGGCCCAGCGCCTGCATCAGCTCGTCTTCCTCGCGCGACGTCCACGTCCAGCCGACCATCAGCACCAGCAGGCTCGCGACCAGCGCAATGCCGGCCGTCAACCGGGCCTGTATGCCCAGCCGCACCGGCGGCCGGTTCACCTCACGACCTCCGGGCCGGTGGCTCTGGGCAGGTGCGGCCGGCCTGGATGCATCGGCGTGTCAGCAGGTGAAAGGAGATTCGGCGTGCCCGAAGGGCGGCAAGGCGGGCATGCTGGATTTCCTCTCACCCTCTCAAGCCTTGGCTGTCTTGCGCGCGGCCTTCTTGGCGGGCGCCGCATCCTTGCCGGCCGCCTTGCCCGCAGGCTTGCCCGCGCGCGGCTCGAACTCGAACACGACCTTGCCTTCCTTCTTGTCGTAGGCGAGGAAGGCCTTGAACTTGCGTCGCGTCTTGTTGGAGACGAAGTTCTCCAGCAGGTCGGTCTTGCCCGCGGTCAGCAGCTTGTGCACCTGGGCCGGCTCGATGGGCTGGGTCAGGATGACCTTGCCGGTCTTGAAGTCGCAGGTGACGGTCTCGCCCACCGAGCGCTCGCAGACGTAGTTGGCCCCATGCTCGTAGACATGGCCCGCGCACTTGGGGCAGGCCCCGAGCGAGTTCTGGCCGGAGAAGTCCACCGGCTCGCCATCGCCTTCGGCCTTCTTGGCGTCCTCGCCGAAGTCGAACTCCAGCTTCCAGTTCTGGATCTCCTCGTCGTACACCAGCGCCAGCTCCGCCGTGAACGGCCAGCCCGCCTTGGAGCGGAAGCCTTCCAGCGGGCCGATCTTCTTGTCACGCAGGAAGGTCTCGACCTCGTTCAGCTCGAAGCTGCGCCCGCCGGGGATCTTGCCGATGGAGAAGCCGCAGGCGTCGCTGCCGTCGCCGCTCTTGCCGGTGCAGGTGAAGCGGCGGTAGTTCTCCTTCACGACGCCGCCGCACTTGGGGCAGGGCGTCTTCAGCGTCGCGTAGTCGCCGGGGATGGTGTCGCGGTCGTAGCCCTTGGCCTTGGCGACCATCTTCTCGGTCATGGCCGCGATCTCGGCCATGAACTGCTCGCGCTTGAGCTTGCCCTTCTCCATCTGGGCGAGCTTGCTTTCCCAGTCGCCGGTCAGCTCGGGCTTGGTCAGGTCCTCCACCTCCAGCCCGCGCAGCAGCGTCATCAGCTGGAAGGCCTTGGCCGTCGGGATCAACTCGCGGCCTTCGCGCAGCATGTACTTCTCGGTGATCAGGCCTTCGATGGTGGCCGCGCGCGTGGCCGGCGTGCCCAGGCCCTTCTCGGCCATGGCCTCGCGCAGCTCGTCGTCGTCGATGAGCTTGCCGGCGCCTTCCATGGCCGACAGCAGCGTCGCTTCCGTGTAGCGCGCCGGCGGCTTGGTCTGCAGTGCCTTCACGTCCACGCTCTCGGTACGCACGACTTCATTGGGCTGCACCGGCACGAGGTTGGCGTCCTCGTCGTCCACGTCCTTGCCGTAGACGGCCAGCCAGCCCGGCTTGACCAGCACCTTGCCGTTGGTCTGGAAGTGATGGGTGTGGCCCTGCGCCCCCACCTTGGAGATGCGTGTCGTGACCAGGAACTCGGCCGGCGGGAAGAACACGCCCAGGAAGCGCTTGACGACCATGTCGTACAGCTTGGCCTCGATCTCGGTCAGCGCCTTGGGCGCCTGCAGCGTCGGGATGATGGCGAAGTGGTCCGACACCTTGGCGTTGTCGAAGACCTTCTTCGTCGGCTTGATGTAGCCCTCCTTCAGCGCCTTGGCCGCGTGCTGCGACAGCGCACCCAGCGGGCCCGGCAGGTCCTCGGTGGCCAGCATCTTGGCCGTGTCCTTGGCCACGGCCAGGTAGTCCTCGGGCAGGAAGCGCGAGTCCGTCCGTGGGTAGGTCAGCACCTTGTGCTTCTCGTACAGCGCCTGCGCGATGGACAGCGTCGTCTTGGCCGAGAAGCCGAAGCGCGAGTTGGCCTCGCGCTGCAGCGTGGTCAGGTCGTACAGCGCGCCGCAGCTGGTGGTGCTGGGCTTGCTCTCTTCCGTGACGGTGGCCGGCTGGCCCAGCACCGCCTTGGCGATGGCGTCGGCATCGGCCGCGTTCCACATACGGTCGGCGCGGCGCTCCAGGTCGTCGTTCTTCTTCCACGCCGGGTCGAACCACTTGCCCTCGTACTGGCCGGCCTGGGCGTCGAAGTTGGCGCGCAGCTCCCAGTAGTCGCGGGACACATGCTTGCGGATCTTCTCCTCGCGCTCCACGACGATGGACAGCGTGGGCGTCTGCACGCGGCCGACCGTCGTCAGGAAGAAGCCGCCGTCGCGCGAATTGAAGGCCGTCATGGCGCGCGTGCCGTTGATGCCCACCAGCCAGTCGGCCTCGGAGCGGCAGCGCGCCGCGTCGGCCAGCGGCAGCATCTGCGCGTCGCTGCGCAGCTTCTCGAAGCCCTCGCGGATGGCGGCCGGCGTCATGGACTGCAGCCACAGCCGCTGCACCGGCTTGTTCAGCGGCCCCTTGGCCGGCTGGGCGTACTGCTGGATGAGCCGGAAGATCAGCTCACCCTCGCGGCCCGCGTCGCAGGCGTTGATCAGCGCCGTCACGTCCTTGCGGCGGATCAGCTTGGTCAGCGCGTTCAGCCGCCCCTTGTTCTTGTCGATGGGGTTCAGGTCGAAGTGCGGCGGGATGACGGGCAGGTTGTTGAAGCTCCACTTGCCGCGCTTGACGTCGAACTCCTCCGGCGCCGCGATCTCCACCAAGTGGCCGACGGCGGAGCTGACGACGTATTGCTCGTTCTCGAAGTGGTCGTCATGCTTGTCGAACTTGCCCGCCACGGGAGTCAGCGCGCGGACGATGTCCTGCGCCACGCTGGGCTTCTCGGCAATGATCAGGGTCTTGCTCATCGGTCTTTCTCAAACGCTGTTCAGAGGGCGAAGGACATGAAATCCCCTGCCTACAATCCGGGCCTCGCGCGCACGCTCACGCACACGCGCACCCATGAAATCACCGTACCACAGCGCCGATGCCGCCAAAAACCCCACGCCGCAAGATCGAAGTCCGTGAGTCCGGCGTGCACGGGCGCGGCGTCTACGCGGTGGCGCCCATCGCCGCGGGCACGCGCATCATCGAGTACACCGGCGAGCGCATCACGTGGGAAGAGGCGCTGGACCGCCACCCCCACGACCCCAGCCAGCCCAACCACACCTTCTACTTCCACCTCGACGGCGGCCTCGTCATCGACGCGCTGTACGGCGGCAACGACGCACGCTGGATCAACCACGCCTGCGAGCCCAACTGCGAGGCCGACGAGGCCGATGGCCGCGTCTTCATCAACGCGCTGCGCGACCTGGAGCCCGGCGAAGAGCTGTTCTACGACTACGGCCTGGTGCTGGACGAACGCCACACGGCCAAGGTCAAGAAGCAGTTCGCCTGCTGGTGCGGCGCGCTGACCTGCCGCGGCACGATGCTGGCGCCCAAGACCCGGAAGTCAGGCCGCTGACGCCATGGAACGGCGCCACCTCGCCGAATGCGGCTCGACCAACACCGAAGCGCTGGCCCACCTGCGCGACGGCGGCGGGCCGTTGCTGGTGTCGGCCAGCCGCCAGACCGCCGGCCGCGGCCGCCTGGGCCGGGCCTGGCTGACCGACCACGCGGGCGATGACGCGTCGCTGACCTTCTCCGTCGCCCTGCCCATGCCCGCCGGCCTGGACCTCTCCGGCCTGTCGTTGGCCATCGGCTGCACGGTCGCCGACGTGCTGGACCCGGCCGGCGAGCGCATCCGCCTGAAGTGGCCCAACGACCTGTTCCTGGACGGCGCCAAGCTCGGCGGCATCCTCATCGAGACCGTGCCCCTGCCCGATCAGCGCCGCGGCGTCGTCATCGGCATCGGCCTCAACCTGCGACCGCTGCCGCCCGAAGCCGACCGCAGCGCCTTCACCAGCGGCCATGCGGCGCTGCAGGCGCTGGACCCGGCGGCCACCGCGAGCGCCACGCTGGACCGCCTGGCGCCCGTGCTGCGTGCGACGCTGGCCGATTTCGAGACACTGGGCTTCGCGCCCTGGCAGGCCGCGTTCGCGCGCCGCGACCTGGCCGCCGGCCGGCGCGTGCGCGTCGGCGAGCAGACCGGCATCGCGCACGGTGTCAGCCCGCGTGGTGAACTGCTGCTGGCAACCACCGCCGGCATCCTGCCGATGAGCGGCGGCGAGCTGAGCCTCAGATTGGAGACCTCCCTGTGATGCGCGTCGTCGTGCTGGTGCTGCTGGCGGTGAACGCCGTCTTCTTCATCTGGTCACGCGGCTGGCTTGACATGGTCACCGGCGTGCCCGCCGACGGCGGCCGCGAGCCGCAGCGCGTCGCGGCGCAGCAGCACCCCGAGCGCATCCAGCCGCTGGCCGCCAGCGCCGTCGCGGCCCTGGCCCAGCGCAGCTGCCTGGAGCTGGGCCCGCTGGAGGGCGATGCGGCGCTGGCCGCCGCCCAGGTCGCGCTGAAGGCCGCCGGCGTCGAGCCCCAACTGCGCAGCAGCGAGCAGGCCGGCGTGTGGGTGGTGGCGACCATCAAGCTCGCCGACCCGGAATTCCGCGCCCGCAAGGAAGCGACCTACAAGCAGCTGCGCCTGAACTACGAGCCGCTGGAAGGCCTGCCCGCCGAACAGCCCGCCTTCGTGCTGAGCCGGCATGCCACCCAGGCCGAGGCCAACGCCGAGATCGCAGCGCTGGACAGGCGCGGGCTCAAGGGGCTGCGCGTGCTGGCGTTGAAAGCCCCGCTCACCCGCCACATGCTGGTCATCGAGCAGGCCGACGGCCTGCTCGCGACCCGGCTCAAGGCCAGCAAGGACCCCGCGCTGGCGGCCGGGTTCAAGGCCTGCGCGGCGACTGCCGCGTCGGCCGCCTCAGCGGCGTCCAGCTGACCGCCGCAGCGCCAGTGCCGCCAGCAGCAGGGCGGCCAGCCAGGCCACGCTGGCCGCGCCTCCACCGCCACCGCCGCTCGTCGTGGCCGGCGGCGTGACGACCGGAGGCGCCGTCACGTTGACGATGGACGTCTGGCTGTAGGTTTGCCCCAGGTTGTCGGTTGCATCGACGCGCACCGCGAACGTGCCGCCGCCCGTCGGCGTGACGGTCGCCGTTGTCAGGTTCGCCGACGCCAGGCCATTGACGATGCCGCCGCCTTGCGTCACCACCCAATTGGCCGACACGATGGCGCGGTTGGACGGCAGGCCCACGGGCGAGGCAGTCAACGTCAACGTCTGGCCGGCCTTCAGGCCGCTCGCGGGTGACTCCGTGACGGCGATGGCGCCTCCGCTCAGCGCCAGCGCGGCGTCGACGGCCTTGGCCGCATCCACCATGCCTGCGCCGCAGGTCGACGTCGTGCAGTAGCACTCGTCCTGCGGCACCGTGTTGGGCGCCGTGCAGGCGGGCACGCCGGCCGTGCCGCCGCTCGTCGGGAAAGCACGCGCCGTCGACTTGAGGATCTGCGTCGCCTCGGCCGACGTCAGCCCCGGCCGCACCGAGGCCATCAAGCCGACGATGCCGCTGACGATGGGGGCGGAAAAGCTGGTGCCGACCGAGGCATTGCTGCCGGTGTAGCTGGCGTCGGCCAGGGTCGGCGCCGTCGTGCCGGCGTTGGTCGTGCTGACCATGGGATAGAGGCAGGGCTGGCCCGCACTGACGTTGATGCAGTTGCCGCCCGGCGCCGCGATGGTCACCTCCGGCCCGATGCTGGAGAAGCCCACCTTGGTCCCGACATGACGCAGGCCCGTCACCGTGATGACCCCGGGGCAGTTGCCCGGCAGGCCGACCGCCTGGCCCTCCGAGTTGCCTGCGGCGATGACGACAGTGGCGCCGGCAGCATTGACCTGGGTGATGGTGTCTTTGTAGAGGGCCGCGGTACCCGTCGTGCCGGCGCAGCTGCCGCTACCGCCCAGACTCAGGTTGAGCACCTTGGCCTTGAAGGCGTTCACCGGCAGGCCTGGCACATCGACACCGGCGGCCCATTTCATGCCAGCCATGATGTCGCTGTCGTAGCCACCGCACTTGCCGAGCACGCGGATGGGCATGATCTTCAAACCCCAGCCGACACCCGCCATGCCCACCTGGTTGTTGCTCACCGCCGCAATGAGGCCCGACACGCGGGTGCCGTGCCATGAGCTGTTGCCCAGATCGCTGGTATCACAGCCCGTGCCCAGCTGCTTGCCATCCAGGTCCGCCTGGCTGACCCAGTCGCCCGGGTCGGAAGGGTCAACGTCCGGGCCGCCGCCGTCGTTGGCAATGGCCGTCGACGTCGATCCCGGGCTGCCGTAGCCGATCATGTCGTAGCCTGGGACGAACTTGCCAGCAAGTTCGGGATGGTCCAGCCGCACGCCGGTGTCCAGCACCGCCACCACGACGCCGGTGGACCCCGTCACGGTGTCCCATGCCGCCGGCGCGTTGATGCTGGAGACGACCTGGCCGGGTGTGCTGCTGGGCTTCTTCAGATACCACTGGTCGATGGTGCGGGCCTGCACGCCGCTGACCGTCGATTCCGGGTTCACGTCGGCCCCGCCGAACAGCGGGTCATTGGGCAACAGAAGGTGCTTGCGCCGCTGGTCCACCGCCACCAGCTGGACTTCCGGGTCGGCAGCCAACCTTCTGGCCAAAGCCTCACTCGTCGTTCCCCTGGCGACGACCACATGCGTGCGCTCATCCAGGCTGATGCCGGCCTGCAGCCGCTGGCCGGTGCGCAGGCCCAGCGCGGTGGCGCGCGTCTGCGCGACCTCGCGCGCCTCGCCGCGCGTCGCCCGCAGGCTGAGCGCCTTGGCGCGCACGCTGTCGGCCTGGGGCTTGAAGCGCACGATGACCCGCGCGTCGGCATCGGCCTGGGCCCAGGCCGGCGCGACCGGCAGCACGGCGACGAGGGCGATCAGCAGCGGGCGCAGGGACGTCATGGCAGCAGCTCATGCGGAGGCAGGGCGGTCAGTTTAGGCGTCGCCGCTCGCGACAGGGCGCAACAAATGTCGCAGCCGCATGACTTCTCGGCGCGCCGTCAGCCCGGCGCGGCCGGGCGTCGGGCCGCGGTCAGGCGGTCATGCCTGGGCGCGGTTGGCGGCCAGCGAGCGCTCCTGGTCGGCCTTGCGGTCGGCCGCCACCTTCTGCGCATGCGGGCGCTCGCCGATCAGCTTGGCATAGGGCTTCCAGTCCACGCCGCCAGCCTGAAGCAGGTCTTCGCCATAGATGATCTTGGTGGCCATGCCCACCAGCGGCAGGCTGACCCAGCCGGCGCAGTCGGCCATCGTGAACGTGTCGCCCGCCAAATAGGGGCCGAACCGGGCCAGGCGCCTGAAGGCCGTGATGTTCTCGGGCAGCACGCGGGCGACGCGCTTCTTGGTGCCGTCGCTGACCTGGCCGCCGAAGAAGGCCTCGGCGTACAGCTCGCGCGCGACCAGCTCCAGGTGCAGGTCGACGTAGGTGATGAGCTCGCGCACCTTGGCGGCCTGGAAGGGGTCGGCCGGGATGAGCCGCGGCGTGTCCGGGTAGGCGGCTTCCAGGTAGTCGACGATGACCTGGCTCTCGCACAGCGCGCCCTGCGGCGTCCTGATGAAAGGCACCTTGCCCAGCGGCGAGCAGCTCAGCACGGCGTCGTCGTGGGAATGCGTCTTCACGTACGCCTCGGAGAAGGGGATGCCCTTCTCCAGCAGGGCGAGCTTGACCTTGTTGTAGTAGTTGGACAGCGGGATGCCGCAGAGCGTGATCATGGGTGTCTCCTGAAGGAATGCGGCAGTCTATGCAAGCGCACGGCGCTGCCCTGGCGCGACCGGGACACCCGCCACTCCACAAAGCTGGGGATGCCTGCCAGGTCTTGCCGACCTACCGTCGCGCCGCGACCGGCATCAGGCCGGTTGTTCAGGGAGATTGTCATGAGCGAGTTGAACCGTCAGGTGCTGCCGGGGCGCTGGCCTCGCAGCTTGGTCGCCGCTGCCGCTTTGAGTGCCGTGGCGGGCTGCGCCTTCTTCGATCCCTACGTGGGCATTCCGGCCAAGGCGCCGGACGGTTGGAAGGACGAGCCGGTTCAGTTCGCCGGCCATGCGAACGAGGAGATCGCGCGCGTGGAGGCGGTGCGCCAGGACTATCTGGGGCGCATGCAGCAGATGGGCCGCACCAAGGCCGCCTTCGCCACGGGCGCCACGGTGCTGACCGGCTGGGCGCTCTACAACACGCTCAAGCCCAATGCGCCGGGCGTGACCGAGACGCCGCATGGCGACAAGCTGCGAACGGCGCGGCTCGGCGCCGTCGTCGGCACTGCCTACGGCCTGAGCCAGTACGCGGTCAACAAGGACCAGGAGTCTGCCTACAACGACGGCTACAGGGCGTTGACCTGCCTGCTGCGCCAGTCCGCACCGCTGTTGATGCCGCTGGACGCCAGAGGGCAGGCAGACAGCAAGGAGACGCTGGAGGCCGATCTGGCCCACCTGCTGAAGCAGATCGAGACCTTGCACAAATCAGTGGCGGCCGCGAAGGTGGGCCTTGCCGAAGGCCGGGCCGCGGCGCTCCAGGCCGAAGCCCAGAAAGCCGTCGAGAAGGTCGAGAGCAACAAGGCGCTGCCCGATGCGGGCAGACCGTCGTCCAGGAAGCTCAGCGCCGAGCAGTTGTCCGCGGCCGTCGGCGAGAGCAGGGCCGCGCTGCCGGCCGACGTCAGCGACCGCCCCGGCCTCGAAGCCCAGATCCGTGCCGCCGAAACCGCGCTGGCCCGGGCGCGCAACGCGTGGAGCGACGGCCAGGCGCTGCTGAAGGCGGTGTCCGGCTCGGGCCGCGAGATCCGCGAGCGCGCCCACACCATCGTGAGCACCATCAACGGGCTGATCCACAGCACGCAGGTCGACATCCAGGCCGCCGACGCCTCGCTGACCAAGGCGCAGGACATCGTGTCGGGCTTCATCAAGATCGGCACCTCCACGGCGGGTGACCAGGCCGAGAAGGCGGCCGATGAAAAGACGGCGGAGGACAAGGTGGCCATGCTCGTGTCCGCTGCGGCGCCATCTGCCGCGCAGGTCAGGGCGCCCCGCTTGGCCGCGGCAGGTGGCCCAGGGCTACTGATCCTGGGCGGCTCTTTGGCGGCCGCCACGCTGGCGGGCGCCGAGGCGGCTGCGGCTTCATCAGCGGCGGCCTCGGCGGCCAGGCCGGCAGCCAAGGCCGCGCCCAAGCCTGCTGTGGCACCGGCCGGCACGCCGTTGACGGTGAGCGAGCTGCAAAAGCTCACCGACCTGATGGGGAAGACGCTGAAGGACGCCAAGGAGCGCGAGGCCAAAGAGGCGCAGGAGAAGCTGGTCGGCGGTTACGTCAGCAAGCTCAAGGAGCTCGCGCAGCCGAAGAACCAATGCAAGAGATCGGGAGGTGGCGATCGTTGCGACAGCGCCGCGCTGGCCGAAGGGATCGAGGACTTGTACGCCAGGCGCCGCCCCGTCGTCGCCACCATCCTGCATTTCCGCGCCCAGGCTCGCGCGGTGCGCCGCATCAGCGGCTGCCCGTCCGATGTGGGCGTGCGCGTGACCCCGAACGAAACCACCCTCGTCAGCGCCGGGGACAGCATGACGTTCATCGTCAACCAGCCCAAGCCCGGCCTGCCCGTCACCGTGCTGCAGGGCGCGCAGGGCGACGACCTCGCCGTGCTGAAGACCACCTCTTTGGGGGCCGCCGGCATGCAGGCGCAGATCCAGTTCAGCAAGAAGGCCAAGGGGCGCTACACCTTGTTGACCACCGACTCGACGGGCGAATACAGCGAGAGCGTGCTCATCGTCGTCAAGGCCGCCAGCGCATCAGAGGCCGCAGAGAAGCCGAAGCCTGCCGCCTCTGCCGCGTCGGCAGCCGCGCCCTGAGCTCAGCGGTTCACCAGCACGATGCCCGCCGCCAGCGCGGCCAGCGCCGCGACGAGGCGGGCACTGATGCCCTCCCCCAGCAGCAGTGCGCCAGCCAGCAGCCCGAACAGCGGCGTGCTGAGCGTGAACACCGCAAGCTTGGTGGCGGCGTAATGGCGGATCAGCCAGAACCAGGCGAGATAGCTGGCGAAGGACACGATGACGGCCTGGAAGCCGAACAGGCCCAGCAGCCGCGGTGACCAGTGCACGGGCGGCGGCTCGCCGGCCCACACGGCGGCCGCACACAGCGCCACGGCCGACACGCCGAGCTGGTAGAGCAGCGTCTTCTCGGCGGCGGCCGAACTCAGCCGGGTGCCGCGGATGGCCAGCGTCGTGCCGCCCCACAGCACCGCCGCGGCCACGCCCAGCAGGTCGCCCCACCACTGCCGCGGCGTGCTCGGCGACGAGAAGCCCTCGGCGAACGCGAAGGCCACCGCCGCGAACGCCACCACCAGGCCGGCCCACTGCCTGGCCGACAGCTTCTCGCCGTGCGCGATCCACGGCATGCCTAAAGCGACGACGAACGGCGACAGGTAGATGAACACCACCATGCGCGAGGCGCTGGTGTATTGCAGGCCGACGAAGATGCAGGCGAACTCCGCCGCGAACAGCAGGCCGGCGAGCAGCCCGCCGCCGAGGCTGCCGTCACGCTCGAACAGCCGGATGCCGCGCGACGCCGCCCACAGCCACACCAGCAGCCCCGCCACCACGGAGCGCAGCCCCGCCTGCCACAGCGGCCCGATCTCCGTCAGCGCGGCCTTGGCGGCGACCTGGTTGATGCCCCACAGCAGGCAGCACAGCAGCAGGATGGCGATGGCGCGGGCATCGAGGTGGGACTGGCGGGTGGCGGCGTTCATGGCCCCTATGCTGCCAGCATGATCAAGGTGACCATCCTCGGCGGCGGCGTGATGGGCGCCGCCACAGCCTGTTTCCTGGCGCGCGACCACGGCGCGGCGGTGACCGTCGTCGAGCGCGACCCCAGCTATGCGCGGGCCTCCAGCTCGCTGTCGCTGAGCTCCATCCGCCAGCAGTTCTCGCAGCCGGTCAACATGGCGCTGTCGCGCTGGAGCATCGAGTTCCTGCGCCGCGTGGCGGACGAGCTGGCCGTGGGCGACGACCGGCCCGCACTCGGCCTCGTCGAGCCGGGCTATCTCTACCTGGCAACACCGGCGGGCGCACCGACGCTGCGCGAGCTGCACGCGGCGCAACGGGCCGAAGGTGTCGACGTCGCGCTGCTGAACCCGGACGAGCTCGCGACGCGCTTCCCGTGGCTGGCCGTCGACGACCTGGCGCTGGGTTCGCTGGGCCTGAGCGGCGAGGGCTGGTTCGACGGCCCGGCCTTGCACCGCGCCTTCCGGCGCAAGGCCATCGCCTGCGGGGCGCGCTTCGTCGCCGCGGAGGCCGTCGGCTTCGACATTGCGGGCGACCGCGTCACCGCCGTGCGCTGCGCGGACGGGTCGCGCATGGGCGGCGACGCGGTCGTCATCGCCGCCGGCGCGTGGAGCGCACCGCTGGGCGCGGCGCTCGGCGTCACGCTGCCGGTCAGCGCCAGGAAGCGCGATGTCTTCGTGCTGGAGACGCCGGCCGCCCTGCCCGGCTGCCCGCTGGTCATCGACCCGAGCGGTTTCTGGTTCCGCACCGAAGGGTCACTGGTCCTGGCCGGCGGCCCGCCGCGCGGCGAGGATGCCGACGACACGCCGCTGGATGCCATCGACCTCGGCCAGTTCGACGCGCAGCTCTGGCCCACGCTGGCCGCCCGCGTGCCGGCGCTGGAGGCGCTGCGCGTGCGCTCGGCCTGGGCCGGCTACTACGAGATGAACGCCTTCGACCACAACGGCCTGGCCGGCCGCTTGCCCGGCTGTGCGAACGCCTTCACCGCCTGCGGCTTCTCCGGCCACGGCATGCAGCAGGCACCGGCGGTGGGCCATTCGATGGCACGCTTGATTGCCGGGCTGGACGCACCGCTGATCGAAGCGCTCACGCCGCAGCGGCTGCTGGACGGCCGGCCGCTGATCGAGGCCAACGTCATCTAGAGACCGAGGCTTCGGCGATCCATTTTCGAGTTCGCGACAGCCGCGCCGCATGAACTTTGCGGGCCGAGCGCCGCGCCGCTCCCAAGCCGGCCCGCGCTGGCGATGTGCTTGCGGCTCAATGCCGCAGGCATCGCCGTCCCCTCGGGGGCTTCGGCCGGACACATGGCGCCCCAGTGGGCGGCATGTGCCTGCCGAAGAGCTGCGGCACTGCCCGCAGCGCGGTCTGCAAGACCGACCAAGCTCGCCTGCGTCCAGCACGGCGGGATTGGGCGAGGGGCGGCTTCAGTTCAGCGATTGCGCACGCGCTTCTTGGGCGGCTCCTGCATCCGCACGTAGCGCGTGGCCGTGAGTGCGTCCGACACCGCGCTGGTCTTGTTGTCCACATAGCCCCAGCCGCGCATCGCGGTGCGCACCTCGGCGTCGGACGGGCTCGCGCCCGGCCCCTTGGGATGCACGACCCAGACGGTCTTGCAGATCATGTCGGCATGGAACTCGGCCATGCGCGGCAGCTCGGACGGCTTGCTCAGCACGGCCACCAGCATGCGCGCCTCGCGCACGTTGGTGGTGATGCTGCCGGCCAGCGCCTCGGCGAGCGCCGGGTCCAGCGGGCCGACGGTCGGGCCGATCAGCAGGGCCGGGTTGTCGGCGCTGACGCCCAGCTTGGCGGCCAGCGTGGGCGGGGGCGTCTGCAGTTTCTTCAGCCAGCGCTCGCCTTCCTTCTCGCCGAGCGCCAGGGCGGCCTCTTCCTCGCCCGCGTGGAAGCGCAGCTCGCCGTCTTCCAGGCGCAGGTTGAGCAGCGCGGCGATGTCCCAGCGACGCTTGATGTCGCCACGCAGCACGATGGCCGTGGATTCGAGCAGGGCGGTGACCTCAGCGGTCTCCGTGCCCACGCGGGCGGTGCAACTGGCTTCACGTCCCATGCGGGTTCCTTGGCGATCTTGATGGTTGAATGGCCGCCATTGTCAGCGCCCAGGCGAGCAGGCCGGCAACGGCACCGCTGAGGTGGGCGAACGGCGCGACGGCGAAGTCGAAGCCGGCGGTGCTGCGCAGCACGGGGCCGAGGGGGTCTTCGAGCGCGAGCTTGAGGATGAGGCCGAGGGCGATGCAGGCGCCGATCAGGCGCTCACGGTTCGGGCGGACCAGCAGTGAAAGCGCCGCGATCGCGGCCAGCGCGTGGAGTTCGCCGGAGAGGCCGGCATAACGCTGCAGTTCGGGGCGCAGCAGCAGGCCGAGTTGCGTCAGCGGCAGCGCGATGAGGCCGGCGATTGCTTCTCGTCTGCCCAGGGCGGCGCGGTGGCCCAGCAGGGCGAGGACGGCGCAGCCGGCGAGGTTGGCGGCGAGGTGGGTGGGGGTCCAGTGGACGAAGGCGGCGGTGAGGGCGCGCCACGGTTGTGTCGCGACGAGGCTTGGCTGCCAATCGAGCCAATCACGTGGCATCAGCCAACCGAGTATGGAAAGGACCGCACCTGCGGCGCACAGTGCCAGCCAGCTCCACCGGCGCCTCATTGCGGAGATCCGTGCCGGGAGTTCGCCCCCAAATACCCAGTATCGAATACCAAGCAGCCGGCCTCGGCCGGCTGTTGCATTGGACTGTTGGCTGTTGGCTGTTCCGCATCACCCCTTTGGAGCCGCCGAGCATGGCAGGGCATTGAGGCGCGAGCGAAGCTCGCTTCTAGAACTGACTCGCGACGCTTGTTTGAACG
>NZ_LMFP01000011.1:338794-395585 GCF_001426885.1 Pelomonas sp. Root1444
ACGCCCAAAGAAGTAACTCGCCCGCGGGGGCGAAAACCGAAGGTTTCGCCGAAGGCAAATCCCCGCATGGGCCTGGCCATCAACCAAAAACAGCGAGCCACAGCGCCCGCACCGCATCGCGATGCACCGCCAGCGGCGCTGCCGAAGCCGCATCCAGCGCAGTCGACTGCTCATCCAGCCTCGCCCTGTGCTGCACCCGCCTCAACTCGCGATAGGCATTCGCCGCGTCCACACCCACACCGACCGGCAACAAGCCCACCGCCTCACAACGCTGCAGCAAAGCGATGTTGCCCAGGTTGTCCAGCAGCTCCGGGTGGTCGGCGCCGTTGGCCAGCACCAGCGTCTGCAGCGCGAACTCCGCGTCCATCATGCCGCCCTCGCTGTGCTTCACGTCGAAGAGGCCGTCCCGCACCGGCCGCGCCGCGCGCACCTTCTCGCGCATGGCCTGCACCTCGCGCTTGAGCGCCGCGGCGTCGCGCGGCGCCGTCAGCACCTGGCGCCTGACGTTCTCGCAGCGCTCGGCCAGCCCCGCATCGCCGGCGCAGAAGCGTGCCCGCGTGATGGCCTGGTGCTCCCAGGTCCACGCCGTGTTGCTGCCGCGGCCGGTCTGGTAGGCCTCGAAGTGCGCCAGCGACGTGACCAGCAGCCCCGAGTTGCCGTTGGGCCGCAGCGCCGTGTCGATGTCGAACAGCTCGCCGGCCGCCGTGCGCAGCGTCAGCCAGGTGATGAGGCGGCGCACGAAGGCGCCGTAGATCTCGGCGGCGTTCTCGTCGTCGTCGTCGAAGACGAACACCACGTCCAGGTCGCCGCCGTAGCCCAGCTCCTTGCCGCCGAGCTTGCCGTAGGCGATGACGGCCAGGCGTGGCTGCTCGCGGTGGGCCTTGCCGAAGCGGGCCCATGCCCAGTCGATGGCGACCTGCAATACGGCGTCGGCCAGCAGCGACAGGTCGTCGGCCACCTGCTCGACGCTGATGCGGCCCTCGACGTCGCGCACCAGCGTGCGGAAGACCTCGGCATGGTGGGCGCGGCGCAACGTGTCCAGCAGCGCCTCCTCGTCGGCCTGGCCGCTGCGGGCCCAGCCCTGCTCGCGGTCCAGCAGGTCGGCGATGAAGGCTTGGGCGGAGAAGCGGGCCTGCAGCAGCAGCGGGTCGGCCAGTTCGTCGATGACGCCCGGGTGCTGCATCAGGTAGCGCATCGGCCAGCGCGCCAGGCCCAGCAGGCGCAGCAGGCGCTGCTGCACGGCCGGGCGCTCGACGAGCAAGGCCAGGTAACTCTCGCGGCGCAGCAGCGGGCCGACCCAGTCGACGAAGCGCAGCGCCGCGTCCAGCGAGCATTCCTCGGCGGCCACGGCCTGCGCCGCGCGGTGGAAGAGCTTGGCCAGGCGCTGGCGCGACTCCTCGCGCAGGCCTTGCACGCGCGGCGTGTCGGCCAAGGCGCGCACCGCCGCCGCGAGCGGCGCGGGCAGGCCGTTGAGGAAGTCCTCGCCGTCGACGGCCGGCTTGGGGCCACCGCACTGGCCGCCCTTGCAGCCGCCGGGCGGCTTGCCGCCTTCGTGCAGCAGTGCGTCGAACTCGGTGGCCACCAGCTCGCGCACCTCCCCCAGCTGTTCGAACAAGTCGCAAGCCTCGCGCGAGGATTTCAAGCCCAGCGACGCGGCGATCCACGCCAGGTCGGCATCGCCCTGCGGCAGGCAGTGGGTCTGCTGGTCGTCCAGGAACTGGATGCGGTGCTCGACGCGGCGCAGGAAGACATAGGCCTCGCTGAGCCTGTGCGCCGTCTCGGCCTTCATCAGCCCGCCGGCCGCCAGCTGGGCCAGCGCCTTGACGGTAGAGCGGGTGCGGATCTCGGGGAACTGGCCGCCGCGCACCACCTGCAGCAGCTGCACGATGAACTCGATCTCGCGGATGCCACCACGCGACAGCTTGACGTCGTTGGCCCGCTCGGGCCGGCCGGCGGCGCGCGCCTTGGCCTCGTTGCGGATCTTGCCGTGCAACTGGCGCAGGCCCTCGAAGACACCGTAGTCCAGGTAGCGGCGGTAGACGAACGGCGTGACGAGGTCGCGGAGCGCCAGCGTGCGGGCGTCGCCCGGCGCGCCCATGCCCGACAGCGGCGCGACGACGCGGCTCTTCAGCCAGGCGAAGCGCTCCCACTCGCGGCCCTGCACGAGGAAATACTCCTCCAGCATGCCCAGGCTGACGACGGGCGGGCCGCTCTTGCCGTTGGGGCGCAGCGCCAGGTCGACGCGGAAGACCTGGCCGTCGTCGGTCACGTCGCCGATCAGCGCGTACAAGCGCTTGGCCACCGCCGAGAAGTATTCATGCGCCGAGATCGGCCGGGCGCCCTGCGTGGCGCCGTCGTCCTCGTAGACGTAGATGAGGTCGATGTCGGACGAGACGTTGAGCTCGCGCGCGCCGAGCTTGCCCATGCCCAGCACCCAGAAGGCGATGTCGCCGCCTTCGGCGGTGCGCGGCTCGCCGTGGAGGGCGTCGAGCTCCTTGCGGGCGTCGACCAGGGCGAGATCGAGCGTCACTTCCGCCAGATGGGTCATCGCCGCGGTGATGTCCGTCACGCTGGCGCCCTGCTCGATGTCCAGCACCGCCAGGCGTTCCAGCACCAGGTGGCGGGCCACGCGCAGCGCGCTCGCCAGCGGCCGGTGCGCGGACAAAGTCGCGATCAACGCGGCGATGACGGCCCGGTCGGGCAAGCCCGGTTGAAGCAGCGCCAACTCGGCCGCATAACGGCGGCGCACCCGCTGGACATAGCGGCTGTGTTCAGCAACGACGGGAAACAGTTGGCTCATGACCCTGTGCTAGATTGCCTGCCGGCCGGTTCTTCTCCACGTGCCCCAAGACAACGTGTCTGACTTCTTCTCGGCCGCCCTCCACCACTGCTCGCGCGCTGCCGGCTGGCCTTTGCGCCTGTGCTGGACCGCTCTGCGCTGGGCAGTGCTGGTCCTGGCCCTGGTGTGGGCTCTGGGGGTGGCGGCTTGGGCTGTGTTGCACTGGGCCATTCTCCCGCACGCCAATGAATGGCGCCCCTGGCTGGAAAAGGAAGCCTCAAAGGCGCTGGGGATAGAGCTGCGCATCGGCAGCATCACCGTCCAGTCCGGCGGCTGGATGCCCCGCATGGAACTGGCCGACGTGCGCGTGCTGGACGCCAACGGCCGGCCGGCGCTGACGCTGCCGCGCGTGGCGGCCGTGCTGTCGGCCCAGTCGCTGGTGGTGCTGCAGCCGCGCTTCTCGCAGCTGCGGGTCGACGCGCCGGAGCTCATCATCCGCCGCGACGCCAGCGGCCGCATCTTCATCGGCGGCCTGGGCCTGGACGAGGCCGAGCGCACCGACGCCGGCACCACTGACGCCGGCCTGGACTGGCTGTTCAGCCAGCCCGAGCTGGCCATCGTCGGCGGCCGGGTGCGCTGGGTGGACGAAAAACGCGCCGACGCGCGGCCGCTGGAACTGTCCGGGCTGAACTTCATCCTGCGCAACGGCCTGAGGCGCCACGCCATGCGGCTGGACGCGACCCCCCCGGCCGACTGGGGACAGCGCTTCTCGCTGCGCGGCCAGTTCACGCAACGCGTGCTGAAACGGCCGGCCGAGTTCCAGCACTGGAGCGGCCAGGTCTATGCCGAGCTGCCACGCGCCGACCTCAGCCAGCTGCGCCGCCATGTCGACCTGCCCTTCCAGCTCAGCGAAGGCGACGGCGCCGTGCGCGCCTGGGGCCAGATCAAGGACGGCGAGCCGGTCAGCGCGACGCTGGACCTGGCGCTGCGGGCGGTGCGGCTCAAGCTGCTGGACTCGGCGCCCGAGCTGGACCTGGACCACATCGAAGGCCGGCTGGACCTCGCCCGCTCCCAGGACCGGCTGAGCCTGCAGGCGCGCCAGCTCGGCTTCGTCAGCGGCGACGGGGTGGCCTGGCCGCGCTCGGACTGGGGCGTGAGCCTGCAGCTGGGGCCCAACGACACGGTGCTGGGCGGCGAGGTCAACGCGCAGCGGCTGGACTTCGCGTTGATGGCCCAGATCGCGCAGCGCCTGCCGCTCGGCGAGCGCGCCCACGAGCTGCTGGGCGAATTGGAACCCCGCGGCCTGCTGACGGCGCTGTCCGGCCAATGGCAGGGCACGCTGGACGCGCCGCGCAGCTACCGCGTCAAGGCCCAGATCGACGGCCTGGCCGTGGCGCCCAAGCCCAGCGAGCAGGAAGGACACCTCGGCCGGCCCGGCCTGCGCGGCGCCAACCTGGCGCTGGACGCCAGCGAGCGCGGCGGCACCGCGAAGCTGTCCGTGCACGACGGCGAGGTCGAGCTGCCCGGCCTGTTCGAGGACCCGCGGCTGCCCATCACGCGGCTGTCCACGCAGATGAGCTGGCAGCTGCCCAAGGCGGACACCAAGGCGCCCGGCGACGTCGAGGTGAAGTTGCGCGAGTTGCAGCTGCAGACGCCCGACCTCAGCGGCGAGTTCGATGTGACCTGGCGGCGCGCCGCCGGCGCGGCCACGCCGGGCTTCCTGGACCTGAGCGGCAAGGCGCAGCGCGTGGACGCCACGCGCGTGGCGCGCTACATCCCGCAGCGCCTGCCGGCCACGCGCAGCTATGTCACGCGCGCCGTGCTGGGCGGCGAGGCGCGCAACACCAGCGTGAGGATCAAGGGCGAGTTGACCGACTTCCCCTTCGACGCGCCCCGGTCCACCGGCATCTTCCGCGTCGTCACGCAGGCCCAGGGCGTGACGCTGGCCTATGTGCCGCACAGCGACGTCGGCACCAACTGGCCGGTGCTGGAGGGCGTGGACGCGGAGCTGATCTTCGAGCGCGGCGGCATGGAGATCCGCAACGGCCGCGCCAAGGTGATGGGGTACGAGCTGAGCGGCGTCAACGGCGGCATCAAGGACTTGCACCACGGCCGCGTGCTGGCGCTGGACGGCGCCGGCCGCGGCATGGGCGCCGACCTGCTGAACTACGTGCGCAACTCGCCGCTGGACGAATGGCTGGGCCATGCGCTGAGCACGACCTCGGCCCAGGGCCCGGTGGCCTTCAAGCTGGGCCTCAGCATCCCGCTGGACGACACCACCCAGACGGCGCTCAAGGGCCAGCTGCAGCTGGGCGGCGTGGACCTGAAGCTGCGCCCCGAGCTGCCGGCGCTGAGTGGCACGCGCGGCCGCGTCGACTTCGACCGCAAGGGCCTGCAACTGGCCGGCGTGACGGCCCGGCTGCTGGGCGGCGACGCCGGCATCGAGGGCGGCACGCAGCGCGACGGCAGCATGCGCTTTGCCGTGCAGGGCCAGGCCACGGCGGAAGGCCTGCGCCGCGCGACCGAGCTGGGCGCCGTGGCGCGCATGGCCCAGGCGGCCAGCGGCCAGGCGCCCTACCGCTTCCAGCTCGCCGTCGGCAAGGAAGGGCAGACGGAGCTGAGCGTCAGCAGCAGCCTGCAGGGCCTGGCGCTGGACCTGCCCGCGCCGGCCCGCAAGGAGGCCGACGCGACGCTGCCGCTGCGCCTGCTGATCGTGCCGACCGGCAGCGGCCGCGACGAGATCCGCCTGGAGGTCGGCACCGCCACGGCGCCGCTGCTGCAGGCGCAGCTGCAGCGCAGCATCTCGGGCACCAGCTCGCAGGTGCTGCGCGGCGCGCTGGCCGTGCAGGACAAGCTGCCGGCGCTGCCGGCCAGCGGCGTGCTGCTGCAGGCCAATGTCGCCAGCCTGGACGTGGACGCCTGGCAGCAGCGGCTGGCCGCGCTGTCCGGCGGCAACGGGGGCGGTGGTGACGACGCGGGCGACGCGCTGTTGCTGCCGAGCCAGATCGCGCTGCGCAGCCAGGCCCTCAAGCTCGGCGGCCGCCAGCTGGGCCGGGTCGTCGCGCTGATCGCCCGCGACGGCACCACCTGGCGCATCAATGTCGACGCCGAGCAACTGAACGGCCGCATCGAGCTGCGCGGCGGGCGCGACGGCCAGATCGACGCGGTGCAGGCGCGCCTCACGCGGCTGTCGCTGCCGCGCCAGGAGGCCGAGACGGTCAGCGAGCTGATCGACCCGGGCAAGGCGGCAGCGAGCAGCAGCCCGCTGCCGTCGCTGGACATCGAGGTCGACGACTTCGAACTGCGCGGCAAGCGCCTGGGCCGCCTGGAGGTGCTGGCGCAGGCCCCCGCCGCCGCGCGCGACTGGAAGCTGGAGAAGCTGCAGCTCCTGTCGCCCGAGGCGACGCTGACCGCCAGCGGCCTGTGGACCGTCGTCAAGGGCGACACCGGCGGCCGGCGCCGCACCCAGCTGGACTGGAAGCTCGACATCGCCGACGCCGGCAAGCTGCTGGAGCGGCTGGGCCAGGGCCAGGTGCTGCGCGGCGGCAAGGGCCAGCTGGCAGGCCAGGTCGGCTGGGACGGCTCGCCGCTGGCGCCGCACTACCCGACCATGGCCGGCGCGCTGAACGTGCAGCTCGACTCGGGCACCTTCCTGAAGGCCGAGCCCGGCGTCGGCCGGCTGCTGGGCGTGCTGAGCCTGCAGTCGCTGCCGCGCCGGCTGCTGCTGGACTTCCGCGACGTCTTCGCCGAGGGCTTCACCTTCGACGGCGTGACGGGCGACGTGAAGATCGCCGCCGGCGTGGCCAGGAGCGACAACATCCGCATCCGCGGCCTGCAGGCCGTCGTGCTGGTGGACGGCAGCACCGACCTGGCGGCCGAGACGCAGAAGCTGCGCGTCGTCGTCGTGCCCGAGGTGTCGGCCGGCGGCGCGTCGCTGGCGTATGCGGCCATCAACCCGGCCATCGCGCTGGGCGCGTTCCTGGCCCAGATGATCCTGAGCCGCCCGGTGGCCGCCGCCAACACGCGCGAGTTCCACATCACCGGCAGCTGGGACGACCCCAAGGTGGAGAAGGTCGAAGCGCCCGCGGCCAGGGCGGCCAGCGCCGCCAGCGCGCCCTGAGCGGCGCCGCCGCGGTCAGCGCGGCTCGGTCGACGCGGCGCCGGGCTCCAGCGCGCGCAGCTGCAGCCGCAGGCCCGCGTAGCTGCGCAGCTGCGCGAGTGCGGCCTTCAGCCCCGGCTGGGCGTTGAAGAGCGCGTCGAAGCTGCCGTCGGCCGCCGCCAGCGCCAGGCCGCGCTGCAGGCGCTCGGCCAGCTGCGGCTTGTCGCGCGCCACGAAGAAGTACACCGGCTGCTTGTACTGCAGCGCCAGCCCCGGCAGCTCCGCGAAGCCCTGGTCGGCGTGCAGCTGCAACTCGGTGTCGATCTCCTCGCGGGTGCGCGGGATGAAGTCGAAACGGCCGGCCTTGAGCATGCGGAACAGCGAGTCGAACTTCGGTGTCGTCTCGACGGTGAAGCCGTTGGCGCGCAGGATCTGCGCATCGCTCCAGTAGGTGCCCGCGCCGGCGCGCAGCCGGCGCAGCGCGTCCAGCGTGCGCACGCCGCGCAGCGCGGGCAGGTCGGCGGCGCGCACGAGCAGCAGGCGCAGCTCGTTCGTGCCCTTGAGCAGGTCAAAGCGCACCGGCTGCGCCTGGGCCTCGCGCTCGGGCGTGGTGGTGCTCCACAGCAGGTCCAGCTGGCCGTCCTGCAGCATGTGGCGCAGGCGCGGGCGCGGCAGGTGCGGTGCTGCGTGGACAAGGACGGGCGGCGGCCCGCCCTCGGCCGTCAGGGCCAGCGCCCGCTTCAGCACCTCGATGAAGAACTGGCCGTGGGCGCCGTAGGCATCCGGGTCGGGCAGGCGCAGCGTCAGCGCCGGGGTGGCGCCACGGGCCGGCCGCAGCACGGCCGCGAGGGGCAGCGCCAGGAGCTGGCGCCGCAGGCAGGAGGGGCTCGACATGACGGCCCGATTCTCATCCGGCATTCCGCCGCCCACGACCAGCCGGCGCGCTCGCCGTGACATCCGACCCAGCGCGCACCGGTCCGTAAAGCGACGCGGCGCGCCCGCCGGGGCAGCTAGCATGAGCGCCATGAAAATCGCCGCCTGCCAGATGGTTTCCGGCCCCGACCTGGGGGCCAACCTCGTTGCCGCGAGCCGCCTGCTCGAATCGGCCGTCGCCCAGGGCGCGCAGCTCGCCGCCCTGCCCGAATACTTCTGCCTGATGGGCCACCACGACAGCGACAAGCTGGCTTATGCCGAGACGCTGGGCCATGGCCCCATCCAGGCCATGCTGTCGCGCGCCGCCCGGGAGCTGCGGCTGTGGATCATCGGTGGCACGCTGCCGATCAAGGCGGACACACCCGACCGCGTCCGCAACACGACGCTGGTGTTCTCGCCCAGCGGCGAGGTCGTGGCGCGCTACGACAAGATCCACCTCTTTGCCTACGACAACGGCCGCGAGAGCTACGACGAAGCGCGTGTGCTGGAGCCAGGCACCCAGCCGACGGCCTTCGACGCCGAGCAGCTGCGCGTGGGCCTGTCGGTCTGCTACGACCTGCGCTTCCCGGAGCTGTACCGCGCCTACAACCCCTGCGAGCTGCTGGCCGTGCCGGCCGCCTTCACCTACACGACCGGCGAGAAGCACTGGGAGCTGCTGCTGCGCGCCCGCGCCGTCGAGAACCAGTGTTATGTCATCGCGCCGGCCCAGGGCGGCAAGCACGAGAACGGCCGCCGCACCTGGGGCCATAGCATGATCGTCGACCCCTGGGGCGAGGTGCTGGCGGTCGTGCCCGAGGGCGAAGGCGTGGCCTGCGCCGACATCGACCCCGCGCGCCTGGCCCAGGTGCGCCAGCAGTTGCCCGCGCTCGCGCACCGCAAGCTGTGAGCGCCGCGCAGCCGCCCCGGGCCATCGCCTGGCTCGTCGGCGTGATGGTGGCGCTGGCGCTGTTCGGCAACTACTACGTCTACGACTCCATCGGCCCGGTGGCCGACCTGCTGCAGCAGCAGCGTGCCTTCAGCGACAGCCAGGTCGGCTTGCTGAACGCGATCTACAGCCTGCCCAACATCGTGCTGATCCTCGTCGGCGGCGTGCTGGTGGACCGCTTCGGCGCGGCGCGCATGACGCTGGTCACGGCCGCGGTCTGCCTGGCCGGCGCGGCGCTGACGGCCTTCAGCCCGAACTTCACCGGCATGGCCACGGGCCGGCTGCTGTTCGGCATCGGCGCAGAGACCTTCGGCATCGCGACGCTCGCCGCCATCGCCGACTATTTCGGTGGCCGCAGCCTGGCGTTCGCGATGGGCCTGGCGCTGGCCATCGGGCGGCTGGGCTCGTTCGGCGCGGACATGTCGCCCACGTGGTTCAGCGCCGCCTATGCGCAGGGCTGGCAGCCGCCGCTCGTGATCGCGACGGCTTTCGCGGCCACATCCTTCGCCGCGTCGCTGGCCTATTGGTGGGCGGACCGCGGGCCACGCAAGGCCGGCCTCTTGCCGACCGGCCGCACGGCCGAGCGCCTGGTCTGGCGCGACCTGCTGCACTTCGGCCGTGCCTACTGGTACCTGCTGGCGCTGTGCGTGCTGTGGTACTCGGTCATCCTGGCGTTTCGCAGCACCTTCTCGATCAAGTACTTCCAGCACACCCACGGCCTGGACCTGGCCACTGCCGGCGAGATGAACAGTTATGTCTTCCTCGCCGCGGTGTTCGCCACGCCCGCCTTCGGCTGGCTGTGCGACCGCGTAGGCCGCTATGCACCCTTCCTGGCGTTCGGCACGCTGATGCTGCCCATCGCGCTGGCCGTCATGGCGCTGACGGGCTGGTCGCTGTGGGTGGCGACCGTGCTAATCGGCATCAGCTTCTCGCTGGTGCCGGCCGTCATGTGGCCGCTGGCCAGCCGGCTGGTCGCGCCCAACCGCTTCGGCACGGCCATCGGCCTGATGTGGGTGGCGCAGAACGCCGGCATCGGCGGCGCCAACCTGTTCGCCGGCTGGCTGAACGACAGCGCGGGCGCCAGCGCGGCCAACCCGGCGGGCTACGCGCCGATGATGGCGTTCTTCGGCACGGCCAGCGTGCTGGGCTTCGTCTGCGCGCTGGCGCTGTGGCTGACCGCCGGCCGACGCCGGCATGAGGTCAGGGCCGCAGCGTCACCAGGTCGCGCAGCAGCAGGCTGATGTTGGCGCGCAGCGTGCGCTCGTTGGCGATGCGCAGCCGCTCCGATGGCGACACGATGGCATCGGCCAGGCCGGCTTCCTCGGTGTTGGCGATGCGACGCTGGTAGACCACGCGGCCGCTGGCCTTGTCGACCAGCGTGTAGCGCACCGCCGCGCCGACCGTCACGCCGATGGCCGGCACCGTGGGCTGCTCCAGCTGCAGCAGCTCGGTCTGCAGCTCGAAGCGCGGCGCCGGCTCGGGGGCTGGCGGCTTCATGCCGACGGCGTGTAGCGATTCCTCCAGCGCCTGCTGCAGCGCCGTGGCGCTGACCTTGGAGCCCCACCAGCGCCCGGTCTCCATGCCCCCCTGCACGGGCGCGATGCCGACCTGGAACTTCAGTGCCTCCGGCACCCAGCCGCGGATCTGCAGCGCATCGGCTGGCGCGACCGCCATGGGCAGCGGCTGGCTGGGCGTGCCGCAACCTACCAGCAGCAGGGCCAGCAAGGCGGCGGGAATGAAGGTCAGGCGCGACATGGCGGGCCCATGCTAGGCCGAAGTGGCCGCCACGGTTTCGACAAAAGCGCCGCTGCGAGCGGTCATTTCCTCAGCCTTGCGACAGCGGCGCTGGCGCGCCGAGGGCGGAGATCACCTCCAGCATGCCGCGCACCTTGAAGGGCTTGAGCAGCAGACGGCAGATGTCGAGCTCCTTGAGCCGCAGTGCCAGCTCGACGTCGCAGTGCGTGGCGGTGGCGGCGATAGGCACGTCCGCCGGGTGCTGCGCCTCGCCGGCGCGCACCCGGCGCATCAACGCCAGCGCCTCGCCTTCCTCGTCGACAGCCATCAGCAGCGCATCGAAGCGGCGCTCCGCCAGCAGGCGCCCGGCGACCGCGGGGCTGGTGGCCTCCTGCACGTCGGCCAGGCCCATGTCGCGCGCCAGCGTCGACACGGTGCGGCGCATCACGAACTGCGGCTCCAGCAACAGCAGCCGGCCCCTGGGCACGATGCGCGCGTTCATCCGCCAGCCTCCGGCTCCGTCTGGCCGGCCAGCTCGGCGGCGGCCATGTCGCGCAGCGTGCCCAGGATGGCACGGTCCATGGCGTCGAGTTCGCGCGGCCGGGTGTCGATGAGGCAGAGCGTGCCGAGCACCGCGCCACCCGGCAGCCGCAGCGGCGCGCCGATGTAGAAGCGGATGAATGGGGCGCCGACGACGAGGGGGTTGTCGACGAAGCGCGGGTCGCGGGCCGCGTCCACCACCTCGAACAGCCCGGGCTGCAGGATGGCGTGGCCGCAGAAGGAAATCTCGCGCGAGGTTTCGCAGGCATCCAGGCCGACGCGGGCCTTGAACCACTGGCGGTCGCGGTCGACGAGGGTGATCAGCGCGATCGGGACGTCGAACTCGCTGGCCGCGAACGCCACGATGCGGTCAAAGCGCTCCTCGGGTGGCGTATCGAGGATCAGCAATTCGCGCAGCGCGCGCAACCGTTCTTCATCGTCGGCAGGGATGGGGGCGGGCAGCATGGGGCGCTCTCCGTCTGGGCCGTGTCAGTGTAGACAGGCCGACCGGACCGCCGCATCAAGCCGCTGGCGCGGGATCCGGCAGCGGCGGCAGGCTCAGGCGCGCGCGCAGGCCTGGGCCGTGATGGGCGTCGAGCAACTCCAGGCGCCCCCCGTGCCGCCCGGCGATGTCGGCGGCGATGGCCAGGCCCAGGCCGCTGCCAGTGCCCGCGGCCTGGCCGCCGCGGCGAAAGCGCTGCATGGCTGCGGGGCGGTCGGCCGGCGGGATGCCGGGGCCGTTGTCCTCGACCTCCAGCCAGGGCCCTTCGGCGGACGAACCGCAACGCACCGTGATGCGCGCCCCGGCGCCGGCATAGCTGACCGCGTTGTGGACCAGGTTCTCCAACGCCTCGCGCAGCAGGAAGGCGTGCCCCAGCGCCGGCGCGTCGGCCAGCTCGAAGCCCAAGTCGACGCCCGACGGCAGCGCGCGGTGGGCCCAGTCCTGGCCGCTTTCGATGGCGATGTCGCGCAGATCCAGCGCGGCGCCGACGTCGACGCTGCGGTCCTCGGCGCGGGCCAGCGACAGCAGCTGCTGGGCCAGCCGGGCACTGCGCACGACGCGCTGGCGCAGCCGATCGAGCAGCGGTTCGACGCGCTGGTCATGCGGCTCGAGCATGGCCAGCTCGATCTCCGTCTGCAGCGACGTCAGTGGCGTGCGCAGCTGGTGGGCCGCATCGGCCAGGAACTCGCGCTGGGCACCGGCCGCGCGGTCCAGGCGCTCGAAGAGACGGTTGAAGGCGGCCTGCAGCGGCACCAGCTCACGCGGCAGGCGGGCCGTCAGCGGCGTCAGGCGGTGCAGGTCGCGGCGCTCCAGCTCGGCACTCAGGCCGGTCAGCGGCACCAGCCCCTGGCGGATGGCCCACCAGCCGGCCAGGGCCAGCAGCAGCGCGAGCGTGAGGCCGTTCAGCGCCACCAGGCCGCCAATCTCGCGCTGCAGCGCGTCGCGCTTGTGCAGCGTCTCGGCAACGAGGATCTGGCAGACACCCTGGCCGCAGTCTCGGCCCAGCTGTACCAGCCGGAGCTCGCGGCCGCGCAGCTTCACGTCGCCGTAGTACGTGTCGCCCGCCGGCTGCGGCCGCGGCTGCGGTTGCACTTCGGCCAGGCCGGCGTCGCCCTGCATCACCTCGCCGCGCGGGCCGAGCACGAGGTAAAAGACATCGTCCTGCCGGTCGAAGCGCAGCGCGCGGTCCATGGTCGCGCTGATGTCGATGCGCAGCTCGCCGCCGCGCAGGTCGATCTGCCCGGCCAGCGTCAGCGCGGTGTCCTCCAGGCCGTCGTCCAGCCAGCTCTGCGCGCTGCTCTGCACCTGGTGGTACAGGGCGATGCCGAGCAAGGGGGTGGCCACCAGCAGCGGCAGCATCAACCAGCCGAAGAGCCGGCGCTGCAGGCTGGAGCGCACGCCTTCAGCCACCCAGGGGCCGAGCGCCGTCAACTCGGAGTACCGGCCAAGGTACGCCTTGGACGAGGGGCTCCATGTCAGCCGATTTCCTCGAGCAAGTAGCCGAGGCCGCGCACGGTGCGCAACTGCACGCCGCCCGGCTCGATCTTGGCGCGCAGCCGCGACAGGCAGACCTCGATGGCGTTGTCGCTGACGCCCTGGTCCCAGGCATTGCTGGCCAGCGCGATGTGCTCCTTGGGCACCACCTTGCCGGCGCGCGCCATCAGGAAGCCCAGCACGTCCCACTCGCGCGCGGACAGGGCCAGCGGCTCCTCGTCGATGTAGGCGCGACGCGCCTCCTGGTCGATGCGCAGGCGCGCCAGCTGCAGCTGGTTGCTGGTGCGCGCCTGGCTGCGGCGCACGAGAGCGCGGGCGCGGGCGACGAGTTCGGTCAGCGCAAAGGGCTTGACGAGGTAGTCGTCCGCCCCGCCTTCCAGCCCGCGCACGCGGTCCTCGACGGCGTCGCGTGCGGTGAGGATCAGCACCGGCACGGCCAGGCCCTCGGCACGCACGCGGCGCAGCGTCTCGAAACCGTCGATGCCGGCCAGGCCGATGTCGAGGATGAGCAGGTCGTAGGCGTCCTCGCGCAGCGAGCGCGGCACCGGTTCACCACGGGCCGAGCAGTCGACCACCCAGCCCTGCGAACGCAGTGCGCGGGCGGTGGTCTCGACGAGTTGTTCGTCGTCTTCGACAAGCAGGATGCGCATGGGCGGCAGTATGGCGCGAGACCGGTCAGGCTGCTGACGCCGGGCTGTCACGGCCGCGGCGTCAGGCGGCGCCGAAGTCCTTCAACGCCTGCCTGAGCCGCTTGCGCCCGTCGCTGTTGGTGCCGCGATAGGTCTTCAGCGCCAGGGCCAGGAACTGCTGCTCGGCGGGCGTCAGGCCGGTCGGCTCGCGGGCCTCGTCGATCCAGCCCGCGGGCTTGCCGCAGTGGTGCTCGATCTGGCGCGCCAGCTTGTCGCCGATGGGGCGGGCGCCGCTCTTGGCCATGGACCAGGTCGCGCCGCTGACGCCGATGCGCGCGGCCCAGGCGGCCTCCAGGCCCTTGGGCGGGTCGCCCGCCGTGATGCGCTCTTCCGCGAAAGTCTGGAAGAGAGCCAGGGCGTTGAGCCGACGGATGGTGGCGGGGCTGGACACGTGGATGGGTCGAAGGATGGAGTGTTGTGAAAACACTTCACATGCATTCTAGGTGGCGTGCCGCGCTTGACCAAGACGTGAACGTTCTTAACAATGCGCGGATTCGCTCAACGCACTTGAGCTTTTCCACTCACCCCCAGCCGACGACCGAACCGCTTTCGCGCCCTGCCATGAACCGCCATCTCGTCACCGTCATCGACTTCACCGGCTCCCAGAGCTGGTGCGATGCCGCGTTGCTGGCGCAGGGATCGAAGCCGGCGGGCATGCCCGGCTTCGTCGCCTATGCACACGACCTGGGTCGTGAGCGCCATGACACCAACCCATCGGGTGAAGGCCCCGGCTAGACGCCGCCCTTCCACGCTCATTCGAGGCCCGGTCTCCTGCCAAGGAACCGGGCCTTTTGTTTTGCCGCCGCCGGGGCTGCCCCGGCGCCGCTGCGCACGCGCGGCGCCTGCTCTTTCACAACTCGCATCGATTGCGCGCCGGCTCCACGGCTGGCGCGCATTCAACACTGGCAGGCGCCGAGGCTCGTCCTCGGCGGCCCTGCCCCATCTCGGGTGTGCCCACGCACAAGCATCGGCCGGCCTGGTGTGCATGTGCGCTCGGGCGGCCGCCTGTCGCGTGCAGCGACGCGTCACTGGCTTGCGCAGGCCGGTCGCGTCGCGTGTGGACACAGCCGAGATGGCTTTACTGCCCCGTTGGACTTCCGGTGAGGTCCTCGGCCCTTCAAGCCGAAGAGGCGGGTTCGACTCCCGCACGGGGTACCAGCTGTTTACCGAAGCCCCTCGTCGAGCTCACGCTTCGAGGGGCGCAAACCGGCCGCAACGATTGGGCGGCGTCGGAACCCGTCACCGACAACCTTCATCACTCCGGGTGTAGCTCAACCAGGTAGAGCGCCTGCTTTGGGAGCAGGTGGCTGCACGTTCAACTCGTGCCACCCGGACCATTCGTTCATTCATGTCGCCATAGCTCAGTTGGAAGAGCGCCGGTCTGTCGAACCGGAGGTCGCGGGGTCGGGACCCGCTGGCGGCGCCACGCGTCATTTCATCCACCGCGCCAGCCCAAGGAAAGGAGGCCACCATGCACGACGTTTTGCAGTTGGACATCACCGGCCTGCCACAGGCCTGGATCTCGGTGGAGCAGGCCGCCTGCCTGGTCGCCACCGACGCGGTGGTCTGGTCCGCCGGAGATCAGCCGCTGGCCGTCATGCGCGGCGGCGTCAACACCGCCACGGGCCGTCAGTCGGTGCTGGCCGTGCCGCCCATCGTCGCCTTGCGCGGCGCGTCGAGGATCAACCTCTTCGACGTCGTGCCGACCTTCGGCAAGGGCAAGCTGCTCAAGCGCGACAGGCACACCTGCGCCTATTGCGGCGTGGTGCAGGACCACCGCGCGCTGACGGTGGACCACATCGTCCCGGCCAGCCGTGGCGGTGCCTTGAGCTGGATGAACACGGTCGCCGCCTGCCGCGCCTGCAATTCGCGCAAGGCCGCCCGCACGCCGGACGAAGCGCGCATGCCGCTGCTGTTCGCGCCGTTCGTGCCGAGCCGCTTCGAGGACTTCATCCTCAAGGGTCGCTACATCCGCGCGGACGTGCACGACTGGCTGGCCGCGCGCCTGCCGAAGGGATCGCGGCTGAGCTGAAAGGCTCGGGCGCCCACGAGTCTGCCGAGGAAGGCAAGGGCTCACAGGCCGGGGTTCCCAAGCCCCGCCGGTGCGCTGTGGCCAGGTCCGCCTGTCGCCGCAACGTATGCCGCCCTGCTGGAATTGGCCGATCTAGGAAAGACATGGTGTCCCGCAAGGGCGGGGTTCGTATCCCTGCTTTCCTGCCATTTGGATAGCTCAAACGGTAGAGCAACGAACCAGTAATTCGTGTGTCGCGGGTTCGATTCCCGCTCCAAAACTTGGATTTCCCATCCAGGAACCACCGGTCGCAAGACCACCCCGCCGAACGTGCGCCCCGGCCCCGGCCGGACCGCGCATCAGCGGCCCGCGCTCGCGCGCCGGGCAAGCGGGGCTCTGCTTCCACGGCCAGCAGCGAACGCCTTCAGGGAGGAGGCGCTCGACGCGCACCGTGGTGCCAGGCCCTGGCATCCGACGTCCGCACGGGCTGCTGTAACGGCACCCTCATCCCATCAACACGCGTCACCACAAGGAGAACACCATGACGATCAAGCGTGTGACTGTGAAGAAGAACGAGCGCGGCATCCTGCTGCGCAATGGCGATTTCGAGCGCGTGCTGCAGCCCGGCACGTATTGGCTGTTCGCCGGCCTGGACACGTCGAAGGTCGAGCTGTTCGCGATCAGCCAGCCGGCTTTCGTGCACCCGCTGACCGACTACCTGATGGCCAAGGAGCCCGCCGTCGTCGACGCGGAGTTCCTGCGCGTCGAGCTGACTGAACACGAGGCCGGCCTGCGCACCGAGAACGGCGTGCTCGTTGAGGTGCTGCCGCCTGCCACGCGGCGCCTGTACTGGCGCGGTCTGGTGGACGTGCAGGTCGAGGTGGCCGACCTGCGCGCGTCCGCCGAGCTGCCCGCAGCCCTGGCCGCACGGCTGGCACAGCCGCAACTGCGCCCGCGCGCGGTGACCGGCCGGGCCGGCGTGCTGCAGGTGGAGGTGCCGGAAACCGGCGTCGGCCTGCTGCGTGTCGACGGCAAGGTGGAGCGCCTGCTGACCGCAGGCTCCTACGCGTTCTGGAAGTTCGGCCGCAACGTGGCGGTGGAGCTGGTGGACCTGCGGCTGCAGGCACTGGAGGTGACGGGCCAGGAGATCCTGACCCGCGACAAGGTCGCGCTGCGGCTCAACCTCTCGGCCACCTGGCGCTACACGGACGTGCTGCGTGCGTTCGAGCAACTGGCCAAGCCGGCCGACCACCTCTACCGCGAGCTGCAGTTCGGCCTGCGCGCAGCGGTGGGCACCCGCACGCTGGATGAGCTGCTGGAGAACAAGTCGGTCATCGACGAGGTCGTGACCGCCCAGGTGACGTCCAAGCTGGCCGGCTACGGCCTGCAACTGGACGGCGTGGGCGTGAAGGACATCGTGCTGCCGGGCGAGATGAAGACCATCCTTGCCCAGGTGGTGGAGGCCGGGAAATCGGCCGAAGCCAACGTGATCCGCCGCCGCGAGGAAACCGCGGCGACGCGTTCCCTGCTCAACACGGCCAAAGTGATGGAGGACAACCCCGTCGCCCTGCGCCTGAAGGAGCTGGAGACGCTGGAACGCGTGGCCGAGCGCATCGACAAGATCTCCGTGTTCGGAGGTCTGGACCAGGTGCTCAATGGGCTGGTGAAGCTGCGTTGAGCCGTTCCCCGCCGCCTTGATGGTGGCGGGCCTTTCTCATTCATTTGGCACAGTGATGCGAACACTTCGCGTCTGCCAACGCGCGCCTCATCGAGCACATCATGAAAACGAAACGACCGACTGCAGCGCAGCGACGCCGTGCAGCCTCAATGCCAGCTTGGACTCCGCAGGGCGTCGGGTTGGAGCCTGATCTCTACGCTGCGGCGCTGCGATACCTGTTTGACCGGCCTGTTCCAGAAGGCCAAGAGCAGGCGTGGTACTGGAGTGTCTACGAGCCAGAATTCGAGGCTACTCCGCTTGAATGGACACGGATCCAGACCGTGCTGTTCGCAAATGCGGGCACCGACTTGTCGGTCTACGGCGACGATCAGGTCGGCTTTGGCCTGGATTACTTGGCCAACAACTCGATCAGCGATGTGCCGTTCGCGGCCATTGATGCCAGCGTGCCGCTGGATGAAGCTATGCGGATGATGGACGCCATGCCGGTGCTCTGGCGGCAGTGCTTCGGACCGCGGCTGGCCGAGATGAACAAGCCGATCGGTTCTTCGAGCGGCCAACTCGCCCACATCTGCTACATGTGGTTCGACGTCTGGCCTACGTTCTGGAACGTACGAAGCGAGCCCCGTTGGCAGCAGGCCGTGTGGCATGTCTTGCGCGAGATGTTGGCCGTCCCGTGCCGGGAGGTTCAGGTTGCGGCGCTGCATGGCATCGGACACCAGCTGCGGTATCTGAATCGGCGCGAAGAGATCGACCGCACCGTCGCCGCATTCATCCATTCGATCGACCACAACGACAAGAACCTCAAGAACTACGCGGAAGCAGCCCGCCAAGGCATGGTGCTGTGACGCAATCGAAGGAATCAACATGGAACCCCAACACATCCACGAGGACGTCCCCGGCGGCGTGCCGCTGAAGACGTGGACGCAGGGCGTGCCGGTCGAGGACGCGGCCAAGCGCCAGCTCCAGAACGCGGCCCGCCTGCCCATCGTCTTCAAGCACATCGCCGCGATGCCGGACGTGCACTTCGGCATCGGCGCGACCGTCGGCTCGGTCATCCCTACCGTCAAGGCCATCATCCCGGCGGCCGTCGGCGTGGACATCGGCTGCGGCATGATGGCCTGCAAGACCACGCTGACGGCCGAGGACCTGCCCGACAACCTTGGGCCCCTGCGCGCCGCCATCGAGCGCGCCGTGCCGCACGGCCGCCAGCCGGGCAGCCGCGACCCCGGCGCGTGGCAGAAGCCGCCCGGCTCGGTCAACACGGCCTGGGCGCAGCTGGAGCCCGAGTTCACCGAGCTGTGCCGCGACTACCCCAAGATCGCCAAGACCAACCACATCCAGCATCTCGGCACGCTGGGCTCGGGCAACCACTTCATCGAGGTCTGCCTGGACGAAGCGGGCGCCGTGTGGTTCATGCTGCACTCGGGCTCGCGCGGCGTGGGCAACTTCATCGGCACGATGTTCATCGAGCTGGCCAAGCAGGACGCGCTGCGCCACCAGGCCAACCTGCCGGACCGCGACCTGGCCTATTTCGAGGAAGGCAGCCGCTACTTCGGCGACTACGTGCGCGCGGTCGGCTGGGCGCAGAAGTTCGCGGCCACCAACCGCGAGGTCATGATGAAGCGCGTCATCGAGGCCGCAAAGACGGTCATCCACAAGAACTTCCAGGCCCACATCGAGGCGGTGAACTGCCACCACAACTATGTGCAGAAGGAAACCCACTTCGGCCAGGAGGTCTACCTGACCCGCAAGGGCGCCGTGAGCGCCAAGGCCGGGCAGCTGGGCATCATCCCCGGCAGCATGGGCGCCAGGAGCTACATCGTGCGCGGCAAGGGCAATGCGGACAGCTTCGAGAGCTGCTCGCACGGCGCCGGCCGCGTGATGAGCCGTGGCGACGCCAAGCGCCAATTCACGCTGGCCGACCACCGCGCCGCGACCGAGGGCGTCGAGTGCCGCAAGGACAAGGACGTGCTCGACGAGACGCCCGCGGCCTACAAGGACATCGACGCCGTCATGGCCGCGCAGCGCGAGCTGGTGGACGTGGTGCACACCCTCAAGCAGGTCGTCTGCGTGAAGGGCTGACGACAACGCGCACCGCATCAGGGCGCCCGGCTTCGGTCGGGCGCCTTTTTTTTGGTCTTTCGTCGGCCGCCAAGGGAGCATTCACGAAGGCCCGCGCCGCCAAGCCGGCACTACCATTGCCGCCCTCACGGGATCCGCATGAAACTGCTCGTCAAATTCAACCTGGTCTACCTGCTCGTCATGAGCCTGGGCATCGCCGTCAGCGGCTACATCGCCCGCCAGCTGCTGCAGGACAACGCCCAGCAGGAGGTCGTCGGCAGCGCCCGCATGCTGATGGAGAAGGCGCTCGCGGTGCGCAACTACACCAACACGCAGATCAAGCCGCTGCTGACCTCGCAGATGGCGCACGAGTTCCTGCCGCAGACGGTGCCCAGCTACTCGGCCACCGAGGTGCTGGGCACGCTGCTGGCCAAGCACCCCGAGTTCGCCTACAAGGAGGCGACGCTGAACCCCACCAACCCGCGCGACCGTGCCACCAGCTGGGAGGCCGACATCGTGGGTCAATTCAGGAGCGCCGCCGATCTGACGGAGACCGTCGGCACGCGCGACACGCCCGCCGGCCCGTCGCTGTACATCGCCCGCCCGCTGCGCATCACCGACCCCGCCTGCCTGGCCTGCCACAGCAGCGTGGATGCCGCACCCGCCACAATGGTCGCCAAGTACGGCCCCGCCAACGGCTTCGGCTGGAACTTGAACGAAGTCATCGGCGCGCAGATCGTCTCCGTGCCGCTGGGCGTGCCCATGCAGCGCGCCGACAAGGTCTTCCAGGTCTTCATCACGTCGCTGGTGGGCGTCTTCGTCGTCGTCGGCATCGTGCTGAACCTGATGGTGTGGATGCTGGTCGTGCGCCCGGTCACGCGGCTGTCGGCGCTGGCCGACCGCGTCAGCCAGGGCGACCTGGACGCGCCGGAGTTCAAGACCAGCGGCCGCGACGAGATCGCCACCTTGTCCGATTCGTTCTCGCGCATGCGCGCCAGCGTGGTGCAGGCGATGAAGTTGCTCGATTCGTGAGTCATCTCAACTCATGAGCGACCTCAAGAAGCACCCAGCGCAGCTCGGCAAATACCGCATCACCGAGGTGCTCGGTGAGGGCGCGATGGGCGTCGTCTATAAGGGCTTCGACCCCGACATCCAGCGCACCGTCGCGCTCAAGACCATCCGGCAGCAGGTCAGCGCCGATGACGACAGCCCGGGCGGCGCGGCTTCGCGCTTCCGCAACGAGGCGCAGGCGGCGGGCCGGCTGGGCCATCCCGGCATCGTGGCCGTCTACGACTTCGGCCGCGACCAGCAGATCGCCTACATCGCGATGGAGTTCGTCCAGGGCCGCTCGCTGGCGAGCTACCTGAGCGACAAGCTGCGTTTCACCGACACCGACATCCCCGGCATCATGAGCCAGCTGCTCGACGCGCTGGGCCACGCGCACGAGCAAGGCGTGTGGCACCGCGACGTCAAGCCCAGCAACATCATCATGACGACGGCCGGGCGCTTGAAGGTGGCCGATTTCGGCATCGCGCGCATCGAGTCGCAGAACCTCACGCAGACCCACTACATGGTCGGCACACCCAGCCACATGGCGCCCGAGCAGTTCCTCGGCAAGCCGATGGACCGCCGCGTGGACATCTATGGCGCTGGCGTCGTGCTCTACCAGCTGCTGACGGGGCGCGCACCGTTCGCGGGCACGACCGAGGCGCTCATGTACAAGGTCGTCAACGAGGACCCCATGCCGCCGTCTATGGCGGAAGGCGCCGGCCGGCCGGGCTGGTTCGACGCCATCGTGGCGCGCGCGCTCGCCAAGCGCCCCGCCGACCGTTTCGCCACCACCTACGAGTTCAAGCAGGCCTTGATCGACGGTGCCGGCAAGGGCATGGCCGACACCGGCTGGGAGCGCACTCTCATGATGGCGCCGCCGCGGCCGCCGCAGGCGGCCCCGCCGACCTTGGCACCGCCGTCCACCGCGGGCGCATCGGCGGGCACCCCGGCGCCCACGCACTGGGACAAGGCCCAACTCACCCAGGCCGAGCAGTCGCTGGCCCGGTATGTCGGCCCGCTGGCCAGCGTGCTCGTGCGCCGCGCGGCGCGCGAATGCCGGGACCTGGGCGAGCTCTACAGCAAGCTCGCCGAGCAAGTGACCGACCCGCGCGCGCGCGACGCCTTCCTCGGCCAGGCCAGCTTGATCACCGGAGCCAGTGCGCGCACCGCGGGCGGCGGTACCGGCGCACCGCCCAGTTCAGGTTCCAAGGCGTCCCAGGGCTCGGCGGGCGGCACGACCGTCGGCGGGCCGCTGACCGACGCCGTGATGGACAAGGCGCAGGGGTTGCTCGCCCAGCATGTCGGGCCCATCGCCAAGGTGCTGGTCAAGCGCGCCGCCGTGGGCACGGACAGTCGGGCCGTGTTTTTCAACCGGCTGGCCGAGGCCGTCAGCGACGCCGCGGCGCGCGAGAAGCTGCTGAAGGCGCTGGCGCAACTGCACTGAGGCCCGGCCTGCGCGACGTCAGCGGCTGGCGCCCTTCAGGAACTGCTCGACCTCGTCGGCGCGGTCGCCCACGCGGGCCACGGCCTCGCGCAGCTGTTCAGGGCTGACGCCGAACTTGGCGGCCCAGTCGCGCAGCTCATAGGCCTCGTTCACATTGATGCGCTGACGGTCCTGGCCGCCGCGCTGGGTCTTGTCATCTGACACGGCTCTGCTCCGGAGTTGAGAAAACGCCACCCTAAGCCGGCCGCGTCGTGGCGTGTGTCGGACAGACGCGCATGCGGCGGCCACGACCCGGGCTAGCAATCGCCTTATTTGCAAATGCGAATCATGCGCATTTACACTCGAAAGCCTCGCTGCTATCGATCGCCCGCTGCCCGCGCAGCGCGACTGCCATGACCGCCGCCTCGTTCCTCCTGCGTCCCCTGCCGCTGCTGTCGCGCATCGCCGCGGCCGTGTTCGGGGGCTACGCCTGCTGCTGGGGTTTTGTCGCCCTCGGACTGGCCGGCTTCTATGCCGCCGGCCTGCCCTTCCACGACGCCGAGCACCTCAGCAGCATCCTCGGCGTGCTGCTCTATCTCGTCGTGTTCTGCTGGACCTTCGCCGTGCCGCGCGTCGGCCGCGCATGGGTCTTGCTGCTGGGCAGCGGCGCGTTGATGGCCGGCATCGCCACGCTGGTCCAGCGTGCCCTGGCCTGACGGAGCGCCCCCGTGTTCCAGAGTTTTCGGTTGTCCATGGCCTGGCTGCACACCTGGTTCGGCCTGGTGCTGGGCTTCGTGCTGATGGTGGTGTTCTTCTTCGGCGCGCTGTCGGTGTTCGACCGCGAGATCGACCGCTGGGCCACGCCGCAGTCGCGCTTCCAGCCGCAGCCCATGCCGTCGTTCGACCGCGTGCTCAAGCCGGCGTTCGAGCGCATGCAGCCGGACAAGGCGGCGGTGGCGCTGCTGGAAGGCCGCGTCGACGGCCCCATCCCCGAGCGCTTCGACACGGTGCGCCGCTGGGGCGCCTACACGACGCACCGCGACCCGGTCGTCGCCGTCTTCGCCGGCTATGCCGTGCCCAAGGCGAAGGACCCGGACGAGACCGTCTTCGCCATCCACGCGCTGGACCCGCGCGACGGCGCCGTGCTGCCCGACGGCCAGCTGCGCATCGGCAGCCAGTTCTTCTACCCGCTGCACTACAGCCTCAACCTGAAGTGGAAGGACCTGGGCACCTGGATCGTCGGGTTCGCCGCGCTGATGATGCTGGCCGCGCTCGTCAGCGGCGTCGTCATGCACCGCAAGATCTTCCGCGAGTTCTTCACCTTCCGCCGCGACAAGAGCACCCAGCGCAGCGCGCTGGACCTGCACAACCTGACCGGCGTCGTCGCGCTGCCCTTCCACTTCTTCTTCGCGTTCACGGGCCTGGTGATCTTCGCGGGCATCTACTTCCCAGTCGCGCACACGCAGCTGCGCGATTTGCACGAGCTCAGCGAGAGGATCGAGGCCCGCGAGACCGGCCTGCCGCATGAGCGCGCCGGCGTGGGCGCACCGATGGGGTCGGTGGACGCGATGGTCGCCGAGGCGCAGCGCCGCTGGGCCGCCAAGGGCATGGCGGGTGACGTGGGCTATGTCGGCGTGGAACACGTCGGTGACGCGAATGCCTTCGTCAGCGTCTACCGCGCCGGCACCGACCGCGTCGCGCTGACCGGCGAGGGCATCCATTTCAAGGCCAGTACCGGCGAGCTGCTGCGCGAGGACCCGCCGCGCACGGCCGTCGACAGCGTCAACGAGTTCCTCACCGGCCTGCACCTGCAGCACTTCCGCCACTGGCTGCTGCGCTGGCTCTACGTGCTGGGCGGGCTGCTGGGCTGCGTCTGCATCGCCACCGGCTTCATCTTCTTCGTCGAGAAGCGCAAGAAGCAGCATGCCAAGGCCGGCAGCCAGGGCAGCCGCATCGTCGACGCGCTGGCCGTGACGACGGTGACCGGCATGCTGATCGCGACCACCGCGATGCTGCTGGCCAACCGCCTGCTGCCCGACGCGCTGCCCGACAAGGGCGACTGGGAGAAGACCGTGTTCTGGAGCGCCTGGGCGCTGGCGCTGCTGCACGCCTTCGCCCGCAACGGCGCGGTGGCGCTGGGGCGCCCGAGCCCGGCCTGGCGCGAGCAATGCCTCATCGCCGCCGCGGGCGCGGTCGCGGCCGTCGTGGCCAATGCGATCACCACCGGTGACCACCTCGGCCGCACGGTGTCCGCCGGCTACTGGCCGGTGGCGGGCGTGGACCTCAGCCTGCTGGCGCTGGCCGCCGTCGCGCTGCTGGCCGCACGTCGGCTGGGCCGCCTCGGGCAGCAGGCCGCGCCCCAGAGCACGCCGGCCGCCATCGCGGGGGCGTCGAATGGCTGAGCCGCTGCTGCTGCTTGCTGGCGCCGCCTTCGCGGCCCTCGCCGGCTTCGCCTGGCTGGCCCTTGCCATGGACGTGCACTGGGCGCAGGTGCACGGCCTGCGGGCCCGGGCCACGCCAGCGCGGCTGCGCGTGGCCGGCGGGGCCGCGCTGGCGCTGTCGTTCGGCCTGTGCCTGGGCGCCGATCACCCGTCGATGGCCGTGCTCGTCTGGCTCATGCTGCTGGCCGGCTCGGCGGTCGCCGTCGCGATGACGCTGTCGACGCGGCCGCAATGGCTGCGCTGGCTGTGGCCGGCGTCGAGCCGGCGCTGAATCTCAGGGCCGCTCGGCGGGGAAGGTCGGCACGGCCGGCCCGCGGCGCCGGGCCGCGCGCTCGACGACCTGCGGCTCCAGCCGGTCCCATCGCGCGGGCAGCTCGCTGGCGGCAGGCGCCGCCTTGGCATCCACCTTGGCATCCACCTTGGCGGGCTTCTGCGGCCTGTTTTCGGCCGCGCCCGCGGCGGTCGCGGCGAGCAGCAGGACGAACAAGAGAATTCGCTGGACTTTCACGCTGGCGCTCCACTGGGCTTCGGCAGCGCCGAGCTTAAGCGGCTGGCGCCCGATAGGCGAGCACCTTCAAGCCCCGGTCCTCCGACACATCCGCGAACACCGCCGGGTTGGCCACCCGCCCGACCCACTCCAGCGCCGGCGCGTTCTCCGCGACCACCTCACGCAGGAAGCCCACCCCCAGCTCGGGCGCATTCAGGCACAGCAGCGCCTGCCCACCCGGCGCCAGCAGCGCGGGCAGCCGCCGCGCCAGCCGCGCGTAGTCCTTGGTGGCGACGAAGCTGCCCTTCTGGAAGCTGGGCGGGTCGCAGATGACCAGGTCGTAGGGCCCGCCGCGGGTCAGCTTGCCCCAGGAGTTGAAGATGTCGTGCGCCAGGAACTTCGCGCCGGCCTTCACGCCGTTGAGTTCATGGTTGGTGCGGCCGATGGCCAGCGCGCCGGACGCCATGTCCACGTTCACAACCTCGGCCGCGCCGGCCTGCAGCGCGACGGCCGAGAAGGCGCAGGTGTAGGCGAACAGGTTGAGCACCTTGGCGCCTGGCTTGACATGGTCCCGCACCCAGCTCCGCCCCGCGGCCATGTCGAGGAAGAGGCCATGGTTCTGGCCGCGCAGCAGGTGCACGAGGTAGCGCGTGCCGGCCTCGGTGACGACATGGGGCTCGGGCACGGCACCGGCCATCAGCCGTGTCTCGGCCTGGGCGCCGCGGCATTGGTAGACCCAGTTCAGCGCCTCGCCCTCGGGTGCGATGTCGCGCCAGCGCGCGGCCAGCGCCTGGCCGACGGCTTCCAGCGCCGCGTCGGCCAGCGGCTCGAAGCTGGTCAGCAGCAGCACGGGCGGATAGGCGTCCAGCGCCAGGTGCTCGCAGCCAGGAAAGAGGCCGCCGCGGCCGTGGAAGAGGCGCTGGGCATCGCGGGGAACGGTGGCCATCGCGGCGATGGCGTCGAGCAGGGCTTGCATGGGGCGGCATTGTCCCGGCGTAAGAATGCCGCCATGGATTTCCAACTCGTTCTCGACCAGATCAACACCGAACTGCGGCCGCTGCTCGGCACGGGCGGCAAGGTCGCCAGCTACATCCCGGCGCTGGCGCGCGTGTCGCCTCTGCAATTCGGCATCGCGCTGCGCACCTGCGCGGGCGAAACGGCCCAGGCCGGTGACAGCGCGGTACCGTTCTCCATCCAGAGCATGTCCAAGGTGTTCTCGCTGACGCTGGCCATCAAGGCGCTGGACGAGGCGCTGTGGTCGCGCATCGGCCGCGAGCCGTCGGGCAGCCCGTTCAACTCGCTGGTGCAGCTGGAGAGCGAGCGCGGCGTCCCGCGCAACCCCTTCATCAATGCGGGTGCCATCGCGGTGGCGGACCGGCTCGTCAGCCAGGCGGATGCCCTGCCCCAGCTGCTGCGCCTGCTGAGCGGCCTGTGCGGCGAAGCCGTGCACGTGGATGCCGAGGTCGCGCGGTCGGAGGCCGACACCGGCTATCGCAACGCCGCGCTGGCCAATTTCATGAAGGGCTTCGGCACGCTGGACAACGACGTGGCGACGGTGCTGGACGTCTACTTCCACCAGTGCGCCATCGCAATGACCTGCGAGCAGGTGGCCTGCGCGGCCGGCTACCTCTGCCGCGACGGCCAACATCCGCTGGCCGGGCCGACGGTGATCAGCGCGACGCAGACGCGCCGCATCAACGCGCTGATGCTGACATGCGGCACCTACGACGCGGCCGGCGAGTTCGCCTTCCGCATCGGGCTGCCGTGCAAGAGCGGCGTGGGCGGCGGCATCGTCGCCGTGGTGCCGGACCGCCTCACGCTGTGCGTCTGGTCGCCGGCGCTGGACGCCACCGGCAACTCCTGGCTGGGGCGCCAGGCGCTGGAGCTGTTCGTCGCGAAGACCGGGTTGTCGGTCTTCTGAGGGCCGTCAGCTGGCGTACTTGATCGAGCAGCCGTAGGGCCGCGTCGACGCCTTCTCGACCTTGCGGCCCGACGACACGGCGACCAGCGCCTGCGTCACATAGGGCTCGGCCTTGCCGATGTCGTTCTTGTCGGCGGTGGCCAGGCTGTCGATGCCGCCCTTGTAGGCCAGCGTGCCGTCGGGGCGGATGACGTACATGTGCGGCGTCGTCTGCGCGCCGTAGGCCTTGCCGATCTCGCCCTTGGGGTCCAGCAGCGTCGCGGTGGGCACGGCGGCGCGGTCGGTGTTGAGCTTCAGCGCGGTGGCGCCGTCGACATGGCCCTGCTGGCCGGGCGCCGAGGAGATCACCTGCAGCCAGACCACGCCGCGGCTCGTGGCCGCCTTCTGCTGGCTCTGCATGTTGCCGCTGCCATAGTGCTTCTTCACGAAGGGGCAGTCGTGGTTGGTCCACTCCAGCACCACCGTCTTGCCCTTGTAGTCGGCCAGCGAAACGGTCTTGCCGTCGGCCGTCGTGGCCGTGAAGGCCGGCGCCGGCGCATCGATGTCGGCTGCGGCATGGGCCAGTACAGGAACGAGCAGGGCGGCCAGCAGGCTGCGGCGAAGCAAGGTCATGTCGAACTCCTGGGAGCGGTGGGGGGAGAAACCGCCTCGATGACGAGGCCGGGGGTGAGGATCTGCGGCAGCACCTGGGCCTCGGCGGCGCCGGGTGCGTAATAGAGGTAGAGCGGCACGCCCGAGCGGCCATGGGCCTTCAGCACGGCGGTGATGGCCGGGTCCTCGCGGGTCCAGTCGCCCTTGAGGTAGGTGATGCCGGCCTGGGCGAAGGCGGCCTTGACCTCCGGGCGCGACAGCGCGACGCGCTCGTTGACCAGGCAGGAGATGCACCAGGATGCCGTCATGTTGACGAACACCGGCTTGTTCTGCGCGCGCAGGTCGGCCAGGCGGGCGGCGCTGTAGGCCTCGGTGGCGGATTCACCGGCCACGGTCACGTCGGCCGCGACCGGCTTGATCCACACCGCCAGGCCCAGCGCCAGCACGAGGCTGGCGACCGCCGCGCCGGTGCCCACGAGGCTCGCGCCGCTGCTGTGGCGCCACCACAGGCCGAAGGCGATCAGCACCAGGCCGATCAGCGCCAGCGCCACGCCGTCCGGCCCGGTCTGCTGCGCCAGCACCCACAGCAGCCAGACGACGGCCGCATACATCGGGAAGGCCAGCGCCTGCTTGAACTTGTCCATCCAGGCCCCCGGCCGCGGCAGCCAGCGCTGCGCCGCGGGCCAGAAGGCCAGGACCAGGAAGGGCAGCGCCAGGCCCAGCCCCAGCGCCAGGAACACCGCCAGCAGCACCGCCGCCGGCTGGGCCAGCGCAAACGCCAGCGCCGCGCCCATGAACGGCGCCGTGCAGGGCGTGGCGACCACCGCCGCCAGCACGCCGGTGAAGAAGCTGCCGGCCAGCCCCTGCCGCGACGCCAGCGCCGAGCCGACGCCGGTGAAGCTGCCGCCGATGGCGAACAGGCCCGACAGGCTCAGGCCCACCAGGAACAGCAGGTAGGCGACCACCAGCACGAACACCGGCGAATGGAACTGGAAGCCCCAGCCCACCTGCTGGCCGCCGGCGCGCAGCGCGATCAGCACGCCCGCCAGCACCGCGAAGCTGGCCAGCACGCCGGCCGTGTAGGCCAGGCCTTCGCCCTTGTGGTCGCCCTTGTTGACGAGGGCCAGGGCCTTGATCGACAGCACCGGGAAGACGCAGGGCATCAGGTTGAGGATGAGCCCGCCGAGCAGCGCCAGCGCCAGCGCGGGCAGCAGGCCCAGGTCGCTCTGCGGCGCGGCCGGCGGCACCACCTCGGCGGTCGGCGCGTTCAGGTCGGCGGGGCCGGGGCCCTTGCCGGCGCCGGCTGGCATGGCGACGGCAATGGTCCAGGCCTGGGGGCCGGCCGGCGTCGTCAGCGTGATGACGCCGGCGAGCGGCTTGCCGGCGGGCACCGGTTCGTCGCCGGCGGGAATGTCCAGCGTCCAGCCGCCGGCCTCGGCCTTCAGGGCTTGGGGCGCGCTGTGGGCGACGGCGCCCCAGGTCTCGGCAAAGAAGTAGGCCTTGCTGACGCCGGCCGTCGGCCCGCTCAGCTGCACGCCCTGGGGCGCGGGCCTGGCCTGCACGGCGAACGGCGCCGGCTTGGGGATGGCGGCGCGCCACTCCTCGATCTGCGCGGCGTCCGGGCCGGCCTTGGCCTCGGCGGCCACCGGCAGGTCCAGGCCCAGGGACACCTGCTCGGGGATGCAGACGTCCTTGCAGACCAGCCACCGGACCTCCGCCCCGGGCTGGAAGCGGCCGCCCGGCTTGGCATCGGCCGGCACGGTCAGCTCCACCAGCAGCGCCGGGCGGCCTTCGTAGCCGTAGTTGACGATGGGGCCGATGGCCTGCACCGACGGCGCCGGCCATTGGATGGGGCCCGCCTCGGCGCCGCTCCAGGCGAGGGTGGTCGCCTGGCCGGAATCTCCGGGGTTGAGCCAGTAGGTGTGCCAGTGCGCCTTGATGTCCTGCTCCAGCGCGACAGTGAAGCGCTGGCCCGGCGCGACGGCGGCCTGGCTGGACACCAGGCGGGCTTTCACATGCTCGGTGGCCGCCTCCGGCGGGGCGGCCTGGGCCCGCAGCGAAACGGCCAGGAGGGCCAGCAAGGCCAGGGGAACAACGGGTCGCAGGAACGAAGGCATCCTGAAATGCTAGGCCATCCCTGTTTCCCTTCGATAAAGGCCGGCTTGGACGAAGGCTTCGAAGGCCGCCCACAGCGGCGCGAAGCGCGCCGGCCCGCCTTCCAGCAGGGCCAGCGCATGCAGGCCCGCCTCCAGCGTCGACAGTTGGCCCGGCCGGTGGGCGCGGCGCAGCGCATAGCGGCCGGCTTGCTCGGGCAGGGCCAGCCGCGGCAGCGCGGCCAGCCAGGGGTTGGCGGCGAGCAAACGGCGGCTCTGGCGCCAGCTGCCGTCGAGCAGGATCAGCTGGCTCAGCTGGCTCACATGCTGCGGCGCGGGGGCTTCGCCCTCGCCGGGATAGAGCAGCGTCGCGGCCGGTTGAGCCACGTTGGCGTCAAAGACCTCGCCGCGCAGCAGCCGCGCGGACTGCAGGCCCAGCGTCAGCAACGCCGTGGTGTTCTTTGCATGGCCGGCCTCGGCCGGATGCTGCAGGATCAGCAAAGGGGTGCGGTGGGCCAGCGGCGGCGCCGGCAGCGTGGCGCACAGGCAGGTCGACAGCGGGCGCTCGCAGCGGGGGCAGACCGCGCGGGCCATGCGCTCGTCCTGTCAGTGCGGTGGCGAGACCGTGTGCGGCCCGAGGCTGGACACGGTGCTGTCGAGGTCGCCTTCCACTGCCGCGGCCTCCTCGGCCTCGCGGCGGCGCGAGCGTGTGACAGGCAGGCTCAGCTGCCGGCGTTTGGCCAGTGCGCCGGCCACCCAGGCACCGCCCAGCACGCCGAAGATGTTCAACGCGCCGAACAGCGGGGCTGCGTTGGAGGACAGCAGCATGGTCTGCAGCGGTGCGGAATAGGCGCGCGGCTTCAGCGCGAAGCTGAAGGCACCGAAGATCAGCCAGCCCGCCCAGGCCACGCCGATGCCGGCCATCATCCAGGCGACATAGGGCCGGTGGCGGCGCCGCGCCGGGCGCAGCGTCACGTAGGCCCAGACGGCGGCGACGATGAAGATCAGCGCCGCGATCGCCAGGGCCTCACCCAGCATGACGGGCAGGCTGTTGCGGCCACCGAGCGACAGGTAGATCGAACGGGGCAGGCCGACGCTCGCGTACTTCATGGCTGCACCTGCGCAGAAGGAATACAGCAGTGCGCCGGAAAAAAAGGCGACGGAGCGGCGGGCAGCTTTCATGCGGGGCATTCTCGGCGCAGCAACGCGGCAAGCCGCCCACGGACTCCCTGTGCTGCGGGCAAAGTCCACGAACCGCGCGCGCAAAACAAAGCCCACCGTCCGGGGCCGGGCGGCGGGCTCATCAAGGGGGTACCGCGCGCGGGAGCGGCGGGCTCATAGACGCGCCCAGCAGGGCGCTTGCAGTTCAGCGCTTGCGGTCCAGGCGCTGGGCTCGCGCCAGGCCGCGGCGCTCGCCGCTGTAGAAGCCGGTGTCGAAGGCTTCGTGCTTGCGGCCCTTCTCGACGGATTCGTCCGCGCTCCAGGCCTGTGCCATCTCGGGCACTGGCAGGCGGCGGTGGGTTTGTTCGGTACGGGTCTGGATTTTCATCATGGCTGTCTGGCCTTTGGCGGGCCGTCTCGCGGGATTTGCTGCGCGATTGGAAGGCACAACGCCAGGCCGGCAACGTAGGTTGACAGGCCGGGAACACTTCCTTGCACTCGTGATCTATCGACAATGTTGGTTTCGAATTCAGGATTGCCCGATGACCGTCAAGCTGAAGAAAACCGTTCCCGCCAAGGCCACGTCCATCACCGTCGTGGACCGCGCCGCCTTCCAGGCGCTGGCGCCCAGCCTGCCCGAATCGACCCGCGCCTGGCTGGCCACGGTCGGCTTCGTCGGCGCCGCCGACAGCCATGCGCTGGTGCCGGGCGCCGACGGCCGGCTGGCCCGGGTCTTCGCCGGCATCGGCCATGTTGCCCATCCGTTCGCGCTGAGCAGCCTGCCGCTGGCACTCCCGGCAGGCGAATACCGCCTCGACGACACCGGGCTGGCCCTGCAGGCCGAGGCCGCGGCGATGTCCTGGGAGCTGGGCGGCTACCGCTTCGACCTCTACAAGCCCGCCAAGCGCGAGCCGGCCACGCTGTGGCTGGCAGCCGGCGCAGACGCCGAGCGCGGGCTGGCACTGGCGGCGGCCATCGCGGCCACGCGCGACCTCGTCAACACGCCGGCCGAGCACATGGGCCCGGCGGAACTCGCCGGCGCCGCCAAGGCGCTGGCCGCGCAGTACGGCGCCAAGTACAGCGAGGTCGTCGGCGATGCGCTGCTGAAGAAGAACTTCCCGAGCATCCACGCCGTCGGCCGCGCGAGCACGCGCTCACCTCGCCTGATCGAGCTGAACTGGGGCAATCCCAAGCACCCCAGGCTGGCGCTGGTCGGCAAGGGCGTCTGCTTCGACAGCGGCGGGTTGAACATCAAGCCCGGCGAAGGCATGCGGCAGATGAAGAAGGACATGGGCGGCGCGGCCAATGCGCTGGGGCTGGCGACGCTGATCATGGCCTTCAAGCTGCCGGTGCGGCTGCAACTGCTGATCCCGGCGGTCGAGAACTCGATCGCGGGGAACGCCTACCGGCCCGGCGACATCATCAAGACCCGAAAGGGCCTGCATATCGAGATCGGCAACACCGACGCCGAAGGCCGTGTCATCCTCTGCGACGCGCTGGCCTATGCCGCCGAGGGCGAGCCCGACCTGGTCATCGACCTGGCGACGCTGACCGGCGCGGCCCGCGTGGCCTTGGGGGCGCAGTTGCCGGCGCTGTTCGCCAAGCACATGGACACGGCGCGCGACCTCGTCGACCTGGGCCTGAAGCTGGACGACCCGCTGTGGCACATGCCGCTGTGGGCGCCGTACCACGCCGGCATCGAGAGCACCATCGGCGACATCGTCAACACGGGAAAAAGCCCGCTGGCCGGCGCCATCAACGCGGCGCTGTTCCTGGAGGACTTCCTGCCCGCCCAGCAGGACTGGCTGCACGTCGACCTGTTCGCCTGGAACGACGCGCCGCGCCCCGGCCGGCCGGTGGGCGGCGAGGCGCAGACCATCCGCACGCTGCTCGCCTACCTCGAGCAGCGCTACGCGGCCTGATCAGTCGGAAGCCTGGTCCTTGGCCGGCGGCGCCTCGGCGGCCGGCTCGGCCTTGGCGGCCCGGGCGGCTTGCAAGGCCTGGGCCATCTGGGACGGCACAGCCTGCTCGGGCGGCTGAGGGGCCGGCTTGCGGGCCGGCTGCGGCGGGCGGCCGCCTTCACGGCCCCCTTCGCGACGCTCGCCGCGTGGCGCATCGCGCCGGCCACCGGCGCGCTGATCGGGGCGCCGCTCGCCACGGCCCTCCGGCCGGCCGCCACCGGGGCGGCGGTCGTCGCGGCGGCCGCCATCGCGCTCCTGGCGCGGCGGTGCGGGCGGCGCCTCGGCGCGCTCCTTGCGGGCGATCTCCAGCAGGCCGGGCAGTTCCTCGGGCTTGAGTCCCTTGAGCACGCAGAAGTTGGCCTCGGTCAGCGTGGTGCGCTCGAAGTCCCACAGCAGCTGGCCGCGGTTGCGGCGCTGCTGCGCCTCCAGCTGGTGGCGCTCCTGCTCCTGCTGCTGGCGCTCCTGCTGCAGGCCCTTGCGGCGGACCAGCTCTTCCTTGGCGGCGGCCAGGTGCTCCTCGGTGATCTCGCCGGCCGGGTTGCCGTCCAGGTCGAAGCGGGTCTTGGCCTGCGTCAGCGCGATCAGGTAGCCGGTGCTGCCGGTGTGGCGGCGCAGGAAGGCGCTCAGCTGCGCCTTGCTGAACTTGCCCGGCGCGCGCTCCTGTATGTCGGCCTGGATGCGCAGCTTGACGGGCTTGGGCTTGCCGGTGAACAGCGCCGGGAACAGCGCCTTCAATTCGGCCGCGGCATCCGCGACCGGTGCGGCCGGTGCAGCGCCTGCAGCGGGGGCCTCCGCCGGGGCCGGCTCGGCAGCGGCGTTGTCGGGCGGGAGATCGGGCTGTGCCTCGGGCGCAGCTGCGGCCAGGGCCGGTTCCTCGGACGGGGTGACGGGATCGGGCAGATCGGAATTCATCGCAGGGCCGTCGAAGCGGCAGCAAACAGGCAAGGGGCGGGATTGTCGGCCATCATGCCCCTCTGCACGCCATCCCGTAGAAAGGCCGCCCATGCACCTCGAAGGCTCCTGCCACTGCGGCAGCATCAAGTTCTCGCTCGAGGCGGATTCGCCCGTGCCCTTCATGCGCTGCTACTGCTCCATCTGCCGCAAGACGGCGGGCGCGGGCGGCTATGCGATCAACCTCGGTGGCCTCACGCACACGATGAAGGTCAAGGGCAAGCGCCACCTGCGCATCTACCGCGCCAAGCTGCCGGACAAGGACGGCCACGGCCGGCACAAGAGCAGCGGCCGGCGCTACTTCTGCGTGAAGTGCGGCAGCGCGCTGTGGCTGTGGGACCCGACCTGGCCCGATCTCGTGCATCCGCATGCCAGCGCCATCGACACGCCGCTGCCGGTGCCACCCGAGCAGGTGCACTGCATGGTGGGCTCCAAGGCGCCCTGGGTGGAGATCGAGGGCAAGCCGCAAAGCCCGCGCTTCGACGCGTACCCGGACATGTCGCTCGCCCAGTGGCACGACGCCCACGGACTGCCCTGAAAAGCGGCCGAGCGCCGGGCCGCCCCAAGCCGGCCGCGCAGGCGATGTGCTGGCGGCTCAATGCCGCAAGCATCGCCGTCCCCGAGGGGGACCGGGCAGTCCTGCCGGCGTTCAGCCGGCGCAGGACTGAACGAGGGGCATCTACAACCCTCCGAAGACCTTCTTGAGGATCGCGCTGCCGGTGCCCACGGGGTCGCGACGGATCTTCTTTTCTTCCTCGCCAATGATGCGGTACAGGCCGTCCAGCGCCCGCGCGGTGACGTACTGCTGGATGTTGGCGTCCTCGCCGCGCACGAGGCCGAAGCCCGAGGCCTTGCCGGCGACCGCGTTGTACTTGTCGGCCAGTGCCACCTTCTCGGTGGCTTTGGTCACGATGGGCAGGAACTGCCGGCCCAGCGGCTCGCGCGTCTTGTCGGCGAAGAAGGTGGTCACCGAATCGTCGCCGCCGCGCAGGATCTTCAGCCCGTCCTCGACGCTCATGTCCTTCACCGCCTTGACCAGCAGCGGCTTGGCGGCCGGCACGGCGGCTTCCGCCGCGCGGTTCATCGCCGTGACGAGCTCGTCCAGCCGCGCACCCTGGCCGGTGGCGCGCAGCAGCTTGCCGGCGTCCTTCAGGTAGCCGGGCAGCTCGATCTTCACGAGCGGGTTGCCCAGGAAGCCGTCACGCCGGCCCAGCAGCGCCACCGCCGCGTTGGCGCCGCGCTCCAGCGCCGTGCGGATGCCGGCGTTGGCGTCGCCTTCGCTCAGGTTGAGCGCCCAGGCGGGGCGCAGCAGCAGCAAAGGGGCGCAGGTGAAGACGTGGCGGCGGTGCATGGCGTGCTCCCGGTGAGGCGGTGCCCCATCTTGCCATTCAGGCCGACACCGGCTGCAGCCCGCGCTTGTCGCAGTACATGCGCTGGTCGGCCAGCTCGAGCAGCCGGGTTGCATCGGCCCCATCCTCGGGAAAGCTGGCCGCGCCCATGCTGGCGCCCACCTGCAGCAGCCGGCCTTCGAACTCCACGCTGCCATTGATCTGCCCGGCCAGCCGCTGCATCGTCGCCGCCAGGCCGCCGTCGGCGGCCAGGGGACGCAGCAGCACGGCGAACTCGTCGCCGCCCAGCCGCGCCGCGGTGTCGGTCTGGCGCAATCCGCCGGCCAGGCGGTGTGCGAACGTCAGCAGCGCCGCGTCGCCCGCGCGGTGACCGAAGCCATCGTTGATGCCCTTCAGGCCGTTCAGGTCGAGCATCATCACGGCCAGCGGCTGGCCGTCGCGCTGGGCCTGGGCCAGGGAGGCATACAGGCGGTCCATGAAGAGCGAGCGGTTCGGCAGGTCGGTCAGCCCGTCGTGCGTCGCCTTGCGAAACAGCTCGTCGGGCGCGTAGCGGGTGGCGAAGTACATCGCCGCGGCGACGAGCTCCGACACCAGCTTGAGCAGCGCCAGATGCCGGTCGGCGAAATGCCCTGGCTGACGGGACATCGCCTTCAGCACGCCCACCGTCATGCCATGGTGGCGCAGCGGCACGACCACCATGGAGCGCAAGCCCAGGCGCTCGCAGGCAGCGCGGTCGCAGCGTGGGTCCAGCAGCGCGTCCGCACAGATCAGCGACTGCCCCTCGGCCACGCACCGCCCCGACAGGCTGTCGCTGCGCCGGAGCCGCAGGCCCAGGCTGCCCTCGGCCATGCCTGCGGCCGCGCGGTAGACCATCTCGTCACCCTCGGCCATTTCCAGCGCCGCGCCGTCGGCGTCGACCAGGTTCACGGTGCGCTTGACGACGCGGTCCAGCAGGCTCCCCAGGTCGAGGTCCAACCCCAGCCCGGCCACCTCGGTTTGCAACGCGATGACCTCCAGCAGTTTCCCCGTGGTCGGCATCGGTCTCTCCTCGGCGCGCATGCGCGCGACGGTGCGCCTCTTGCTGCCCCGGGCGCTCGTCTATTCCCCGGTGGCCAGTGTCTCACTTACTCATAAATGATGTCGATCGCCGACTGTCACATCAACTATGGGCATGCTCTTGCGTTGCCCTGGGTCAAGACGCCGGCCGGCCCCAGGCGCCATGCTGGCGTCCCGAACCTGTGAACGGCAGCGCCTGCCGATCGACGCCTAGAGTTTCCGCATGGACCACCATTTCCTCACCCCGCTGTTCATGCCCCGTTCGGTCGTCGTCTTCGCCGGCCCGCCGGACGAGCCGGAGCGCCAGACCCGCCAGGCGCGCGTGCTGTGCGCGGCGCTGCAGGCCGCGCCCGGGGCGAGCCCGCCGCAGTTCCTGCACGTGGAGACGACCGGCACGCTGGGTGAGCTGTCCCGTTCGCGGGCCGACCTGGCCATCATCGCCCTGCCCCCCGAGGAGATCGCCGCGGCGCTGGAGCTGGCCGGGCGCATCGCCTGTCGCGCGGCGCTGATCGTCAGCGACGGCGTCGAGCCCGAGCAGGCGGCGCAGCTCAAGCGCATCGCGCGGCGCGAGGGCCTGCACCTGCTGGGGCCCAACTGCCTGGGCTTCCAGCGCCCGCACCTGGGGCTGAACGCCAGCGCCGCCGGGCCACTGGCGGCCGAGGGCTCGCTGGCGCTGGTCTCGCAATCCGGCGCACTCACCTCGGCCATGCTGGACTGGGCGCAGCACAACCATGTCGGGTTCAGCCAGGTGGTGTCGCTGGGCCCGCACGCCGCGATGGACCTGGCCCAGGTGCTGGACTTCCTCGCCACCGATGCGCGCACGCAGAGCATCGTCGTCCACCTGGAGGGCATCTCCAACGCGCGTCGCTTCATGAGCGCGCTGCGCTCGGCCGCCCATGCCAAGCCGGTCGTCGTGCTGAAGGCCGGCCGGCGCAGCGCCGGCAACGAGGCGGCGCTGACCCACTGCCGCGCCATCGTCGGCAGCGACGACGTGTTCGACGCCGCGCTGCGCCGCGCGGGCGCCGTGCGGGTGCGCAGCTTCGTCGAGCTGTTCTCGGCCGCCAAGGGCCTGGCCGCCCGCTACCGGCCGGTCGGCAAGCGGCTGGCCATCGTCACCAACGGTGGCGGGCCGGGCGTGCTGGCGGCGGACCATGCCGGCGAGATCGGCCTGCAGCTCGGCCGCCTGTCGGCCGAGACGGCGCTGCGGCTCGGCCCGCGCCTGCCCGATCGCGCCTCGCTGGCCGACCTCATCGACCTGTCGGCCGAAGGCACGGCCGAGCACTTCCGCGCGGCGATCGAAGCCGCCGCCGCCGACCCGGCCGTCGACGGGCTGCTGGCCATCTACGCGCCGCAGGCCGGCTCCGACGCCGCCGAGGTGGCGCGCGCGGTCGTCGCGGCCAAGGCCGCCACGGCCAAGCCGCTGCTGGGCTGCTGGATGGGCGACGCCACGGTGCAGGCCGCGCGCCGCGTGCTGAACGACGGCGGCATCGCCAACTTCCGCACCCCGGAGGCGGCGGTCGGCGCCTTCGGCAGCATCGCGTCGTTCTACGCCAACCAGCAGCTGCTGCTGCAGACGCCGCCGCCGCTGTCCAGCCTGGCGCAGCCCGACATCGAGGCGGCACGCCTGCTGATCGAGAGCGTGCTGGCCGAGCGCCGCCGCACGCTGACGGAGATGGAGAGCAAGGCGTTGCTGGCGGCCTTCCACATCCCGGTCACGCCCACGATGCTGGCACGCAGCGCCAACGAGGCCATGATGCTGGCGACCCAGCTCGGCTTCCCGGTCGCGCTGAAGATCGACTCGCCCGACATCGCCCACAAGAGCGACGTGCAGGGCGTGGCGCTCAACATCCAGAGTGGCGCGGCGGCGCGCGACACCTTCAACGAGATGGTGGCGCGGGTGAAGCGGCTGCAGCCGCTGGCGCGCATCAACGGCGTGACGGTGCAGAAGATGGCCCGCGCCCAGCGCGGCCGGGGCGGGCGGGAGGTCTGCGTCGGCCTCGTGACGGACGAGGCCTTCGGCCCCACCATCGTCTTCGGCGCCGGCGGCACCATGATCGAGCTGATCGCCGACCGCGCGATGGAGCTGCCGCCGCTGAACCAGTTCCTGTCGCGCCGCCTCATCGAGCGCGCCCGCGTGGCCGAGACGCTGCAGCAAGGCTGGCAGGGCGGACCGCCGGCCGACCTGGAGGCGCTGGAGCGCGTGCTGCTGCGCGTCAGCGAGATGGTGTGCGAGTTCCCGCAGCTGCGCGAGATGGACATCAACCCGCTGATCGTCGACGAGACCGGCGCCGTGGCGGTGGACGCGCGCATCGTGCTGCAGCCCGGGCCGCAGGCCGGCAGCCCGCGCGCCTTCGACTATGCGCACCTGGCCATCCTGCCCTACCCGGCCCGCTTCGAGCAGGTCTGGCCGCTGGCCGGCGGCGGCGATGTCACCGTGCGCCCGGTGCGCCCGGACGACGCGCAGATGCTGCAGGACCTGGTGCGCGGCCTCAAGCCGGAGAGCCGCTACTTCCGCTTCGCCAGCGCCATCAAGGAACTGCCGCCCGGGCTGCTGGCGCGGCTGACGCTGATCGACTACGACCGCGAGATGGCGCTGGTCGCCGTCTACACCGAACGCAGCGCCCGCGCGGACGGCGGCTTCGACGAGGCCGAGCGCATCGTCGGCGTGTCGCGCATCATCATGAAGCCCGACCAGACGAGCTGCGAGTTCAGCCTGCTGGTGGCCGACGACTTCGGCGGCAAGGGCCTGGGCTCGCGGCTGATGGAAGGCATCACCGACGCTGCTCGCGAGAAGGGCCTGGCTGAGATCGAGGGGCTGGTGTTGAGCAACAACGCCGACATGCTCAAGCTGATGCGCGGCCTGGGCTTCACGGTCAAGCCCTTCCCCGAGGAACCGGAGTTCAAGCTCATGACGCTGTCACTGCAAGGCTGACAGCCGCTCGGTCAGCAGCGCGAAGAAGCCGTCCGCGTCGACATGGCGCAGCACCTGGGCGTTGGCCGGCAGGCCGGTCACGGCCCACCAGTCGATGACGGTCATGCCGCGCGTCAGCTCGCTGTGCGTCTCGATGCGCACATTGCAGTCGCGGCCGCTGAACAGCTCGGGCTGGAGCAGCCAGGCGATCACGCAGGGGTCGTGCAGCGGGCCGCCGTCCTGGCCGTATTTCTCTTCGTCGTAGCGCTCGAAGAACTCCATCCAGGCCGCGACGACGGTACCGGCGCGGTTGCCGATGGCGCGGATGGCCTCGATGCGGGCCGCCGTCGTCAGCGCCTCGTGCGTGACGTCCAGCGGCGCCATCGTGATCGGCACGCCGCTGGTGAACACCTCGTGGGCCGCCTGCGGGTCGACGTAGATGTTGAACTCGGCCGCCGGCGTCACGTTGCCACCCTCGAAGAAGCCGCCGCCCATCAGCACGATGCGGCGGATGCGCAGCGCGATGTCGGGCGCGCGGCGCAGTGCCAGCGCGATGTTGGTCAGCGGGCCCAGCGGGCACAGCGTCACGGTGCCAGGCTCGCGTTCGCGCAGCGTCTGGATGATGAAGTCGACCGCGTGGCGCGGATCCAGCGCCAGCGTCGGCGCGGGCAGCTCGACGCCGTTCAGGCCGGTGTCGCCATGCACGTGCTCGGCGGTGACGAGGGGCACGTCCAGCGGCCGGTCGGCACCGGCGCAGATGGGCACGTCGCGCCGCCCGGCCAGCTCCATGACCTTGCGCGCGTTCAGCGTCGTCAGCGCGAGCGGCACGTTGCCGGCCACGGTCGTCACGCCGAGGAGTTCCAGCTCGGGGCTGGCCGCGGCGAGCAGCAGCGCGATGGCGTCGTCCTGGCCGGGGTCGGTGTCGATGATGATTGGCAAGGGCTTCATGCGGCGGGTGGCGGGGCGATGTCGAGGTCGATGGCGCCGAACAGGCTGTTGCCTGCGGCGGTCTTGAGGTCCAGCAGCAGGCTGTCGCCGGCGGCGAGCGGCAGGTCCAGCGCGCCCAGCGCCGCGCCCGCCACCTGGCCGGCGCGCAGCGACCGCAGCCGCGCCAGGCGGGCCAGCGCCTGGCCCGGCGCGGCGTCGACGTCGCGCGGCGGCTGCTTGGCGCCGTTGTGCAGCAGCTGCAGCCGCGCCTGCAGGCGGCCGGCGGCCCAGCCGTCGCCCAGCTCGTCGGGCGTGACGGCCAGCGGCGCGCATTGCGTGGCGACCAGTTCGCCGTCGATGCGCCAGTCCACCGCCAGTGTCAGCAGGCGCATGGCGTCCAGCGCGGCGGCAGCGTCGCTGGCGGCGGCCAGGTCGCCGGTGATGGCCGCCAGCGCGGCCTCGCCCGCGGCGGGCGCACGCAGCGGCTGGTGCGGCGAGGAGAAGCTGCCCATGTCGCGGCGCACGCCGCCGTCGGCATCGACGACCGCCCAGCCGCAGCCGCGCGGCAGCGGCGCGAGGCACTTCTCGGGCTCGAAGGCGAAGGCATGGCGCAGCTTGCCGTGGTTGAGCTGCACGGCGAGGTCTTCGAGCTGCGGCGCGATGAAGCCCCAGTCGTCGAGCAGCTGCTGCATGCGGGTCGCGATGCCGGTGGCGTAATGGGCCTGGGTCAGGTCGCGCGACACGACGACGAGGTGGCCGTCGCGCGAGCCGTCGGCGTAGCTGGCGAGTTTCATGGGCGGGTGGGCGACAGAGATGGCAGCATTGTGCGGTGCGCGCCGCCCTGTCCTTCCCGACACGACCGCCCCGTGCGGCCCTGTTCGCGCTGGCGGCCAGCGTGCTCGCGCATGCGGCGCTGCTGGGCGGCGGGCGCGCACGCGACGAGGCCGCGCGGCCGGCGCGGGCCGTGGAGGTCGCGTGGCTGGCGCCGCCTGCGGTGCCGGTGGCGCTGCCCGAGCCGGCACCGCCGGCCCTGCCGATGGCGCAGGCACGGTCGCAGCGCCTCAACCCTCGACCTCCGGTGCCCGCGGTGGATGCGCCGGCCGCGACGCCCGATGCGCCGCTTCGCCTGGCCGGGCCGGCGTCATGGCGCTACCGGCTGCGCCAGGGCGGCCAGGACGGCGAGGCGCTGCTGGAGTGGCAGCCACAACCCGATGGCCGCTACAGCCTGCGCCTGACGCGCCGCATCGGCGAGCGCGCATTGCCGGCACAGGAAAGCCTGGGCCGCACCGGCGGCGCGGGCCTGGCGCCCGAGCGCTTTGCGCTGCAGCGCGGCGGGCAGGACCGCCAGGCCGTCAACTTCGACACCGAGGGCCGGCGCATCAGCTTCTCGGCCAGCCCGGCCCGGCTCGACCTTCCCGAGGGCGCGCAGGACCGGCTCTCCTGGTGGTTGCAGCTCGCCGCCATGGTGCAGGCGGCGCCCACGCCGGGTGGCCGCTGGCGCGTCTGGGTCGCGGGCGTGCGCGGGGAGCTGCGCGAATGGGTGTTCGAGGCGGTCGACGCCGAATCGGCGGGCGGCGGCACGCTGCACCTGCGCCGCCAGCCGCTGGGGCCCTACGACCCCGGCATCGAGCTCTGGCTGGACCCTGCACGGGGCTACTGGCCGGTCCGCCTGCGCCAGGGCGACCCCGAAACGCGCGGTTTCGAAATCACGCTGGCCGACGTGAACTCCTGACGCTTCCTACACGTTGTCGGCGCATGGGATGACCCGATTTGCACCCCGTTCTGCCAGTATCTGAACCGACCGGGGCTTGAAACACCGGGCCCCACCCGCAGCTGAAGCCAGAGGAGAACTTCATGCACATGCTCTACAACTCCGACAGCTTCATCGTCGTCCAGTTCGACGTGCCGACCGCGGAGCCGCAGATCGTGCCCGCCGGGCCGCAGCTGAACCGCGGGGGTTTCGAGATCGTCGACAAGTTCGCCCGCAAGGAAATCTTCATCGAAGGCGCACTGGCCGAATCCTTCCAGCAAGGCGTGCAGGCCCTGATCGACGAAGGCCAGCCGTCGGAGGACGAACTCGACGCCTTCATCGAGCGCTATGCCGTCATGGGGCAGCAACCGGTCGTGATGCACTGAACACTTGGGGGGCGGTCTTACATTGATTGACGCCCAACCCTGATACAAGATGGGTCCGCGCGGCCGCTGCAGGCTGCGCAAGGAGCCCATCGAATGGTGAAGCGAGCCGCCGCACAGACATCCCGAGCCCCCGGCCCGGTGCTGCCTTCGCCCGGCCTGGACAGCGCCCCGGTGCTGGACCGCATGTGCTCGCAGTTCGTGCTGACGCTGACCGTGAGACACGCCGGCCGCTTCAACCTGCGGCGCGACTTCAACGGCCTGCTGTCCTTCACCGGCCGCCACCTCGTCTGGCCCACGCGCGTGCTGCAGAGGCTGCGCGTCTACCTGGCCCAGCGCTGTGCAGGCAACGAGCTGTGGCGCGGCCATGAGGCCTTGAGCGACGAAGCCTTCCTCGACCGCTTCGGCCAGTGGAGCGGGCCGTTCTCCGAAGGCACCCTCTTCTTCTACCTCGACGAATACGTCAAGGACGCGCCCAAGGACATGATGGCCTTGCTGGCCACCACCTGCGAGCACCTGGACCGTCAGCTCAAGCGCGAGTCCACGCTGGTCGAGAAGAACATCGCGGCCCTCGGCACGCTGCTGCAGCTCAACCCCGCCGAGCGGGCCATCCTGCTGTACGGCACGCTGGCACGTTACCAGCGCGAGCTGCGCGGCGCGCTGGTGGAGTTCAAGGTGAACACGGCGCAGGAGGCTTTTGCGGCCATCGCGGCGGTCGCCGGCGTCGATGAGCGCGAGGTGGCCGAGGCGCTGCGTGCCGGCTCGCGGCTGGAGCGCATCGGCATGGTGGAGAACCTGATCTCCGAGCACAACATCACCGACCTGGCCGACCTGATGAAGGTCAGCGACCAACTGCCGCCAGTGCTGATGCGCGAGTACCAGGGCCCGCACGACCTGATGGCCGTCTTCACGCGGCCGGCCGCGCCCAGCCTGCTCGCGCCGGCCGACTTCCAATTCGTCGTCGAAGACCTGGACCTGCTGCAAGGCCTGTTGCGCCGCGCCGTCGCGACGCACGCGACCGGCGTGAACGTGCTGCTGTACGGCCCGCCCGGCACCGGCAAGACCGAACTGGCCAAGGTGGCCGCCGCGGCAGCAGGGCTGGATCTGTACGAAGTGGAGTACGCCGACCGCGACGGCAACTCCCTGTCCGGCCGCGACCGCTACCGCTCGCTGCAGATCAGCCAGGTGTTCCTGAAGGCCAGCGCCAACGTGGCGCTGCTGTTCGACGAAGTGGAGGACGTGTTCCCGCCGCTGAGCAGCGACACGGCATCGCTGCTCAGCCGGCTCGATGCCAGCGCCGAAGGCGGTGTGGGCAACTCGGTCAGCGGCAAGGCCTGGGTCAACCAGATCCTGGAGACCAACCCGGTGCCGGTGATCTGGGTGACCAACCGCATCGAGCAGATCGACCCGGCCTTCCGCCGGCGCTTCCAGTACCACCTCGAATTGAAGTCGCCACCGCCCGGCGCGCGACGCGGCCTGGTGGCGAAGTCGCTGGGCGAGATCACCGTCAGTGAGGCCTTCGTCGGCAAGCTGGCCGAGCGGCCCGGGCTGACGCCGGCGCAGATCCGCACCGCGGTGCGCTTCGCTCAGTTGGCCGGTTCGGCCGACGAGGCGGAGAAGCTGATCGAACGCCAGCTTGCCAATGCCGACAAGGCGCTGGGCCGTGACGACATCAGCCTGGCGCGCCCCTGCGTGACGAGCTATGCGCTGGAGCTGCTGAACTGCGAAAGCCGCTTCGAGATCCCTCGCATCGTCGAGGCGCTGCGCCGCAAGGGCAGCGGCCAGCTGTGCTTCTACGGCCCGCCCGGCAGCGGCAAGACCGCGCTGGCGGAGCACATCGCGCAGCGCTTAAGCCGGCCGCTGATGGTCAAGCGCGCCAGCGACATCGCCAGCAAGTTCGTCGGCGAGACCGAGCAGAACATGGCGCGCATGTTCGAGACGGCGCAGGCCGAAGGGGCAGTGCTGCTGCTGGACGAGGCCGACAGTTTCCTGCGCAGCCGCAAGCGGGCCGAGCGCAACTACGAGGTCAGCGAGGTCAACGAGATGCTGGCGGGCATGGAGCGCTTCAACGGGCTGTTCATCTGCACGACCAACCTCTTCGACGACCTGGACGAGGCGGCGCTGCGGCGCTTCGCGTTCAAGATCAGGTTCAAGGCGCTGAAGCCGGAGCAGCGGGTGGCGATGTTCGAGCGTGAGGCGGGTGTCGCGCCGGACGATGAGCAGCACTCACGATTGGCGGCGCTGGATTGCCTGACGCACGGCGACTTCGCGGCCGTGAGGAACCAGGTCGAGATCCTGGGCGAGGCCTTCACGCCGGATGAGTTCCTGGCGCAGCTGGAGGCGGAACATCGCGCGAAGCCGGAGGTGCGGGAGCGGCGGGGGATTGGGTTCAGGTAGGGCGCTCTCTCACACGCGCTACGCAGCTTCGTGCCTCCAAACAGGGAACGCCAATGCAAAGCCTGCTTCTTCGAGCGAATCAACCATCGCGTTGATTTCATCGCACTGGACGTCGGCCGGCACATCGACTGCAAACATCGAGAACTTCTCGAAGCTTGCCAAAGAACACCCGAGTTCGAGCAGGCATTTCTCCGGCCGCGAGAAGTCAAGGCCATCGTTGTTCAACACCCAGACCACTGAATGGCCAGCCGGTCGCACGAGTTCAAACTCGAAGATCTGTCCGTTGACTGGATCGGGCTGGGCTCGAAAAACATCGCCGACCGCCAAGCCGCGGATGAAGAGCGGAACGTTCTTGAGCGAGTACAGCTCTCCATCTCGCTCACACCAAACACCCTCAGCGGCGACAGGCGGCCATCCATCGTCCACATCCAGGGCAAAAAGCAGCTTTTCCACGATGAGGCCTCGGGCACGAAGGGTCAGATCTGCTTGAAATAGTAGGTCGTCGAGCAAAACGGCCCGTCCGGCATCAACGCGTAGTTCGGAATATCCCCCGCCTTCTGCCAGCCCTGCCGCTCATAGACCCGCGACGCATCGCTGCCGGTGACGGTGTCCAGCACCAGCGTCGTCTTGCCGAGTTCGCGCGCCTTGGCCTCCAGCGCTTTCAGCAGCCGCTCGGCCATGCCCTGGCGCCGTGCGCGCCGGTGCACGAGCATCTTGCTCACGTCCGCCCGGTGCGGCTGGTTGTCGGGCATGTCGACGACGAGGGACAGCGTGCCGCAGATGCGGCCGGTCTCGTCCTCGGCGACGAAGAGGTGGCGCTCACCGGCCGCGACGCCTCCGGCAACACGGCGCCAGAAGGCTTCCGGCCGCCCCTCGGCCAGCGGCAGCATGAAGCCGACCGACGCGCCGCCCTCCACGCAGTCGCGCAGCACCTCGGCCAGTTCGCCCACTCGTGCCAGCGCCTCGGCGCCGTCGAGTTCCCGGATGGTGCTCGTCGTCATGCCCAACTCCTTGCCAAAACACAGGGCCGCCGCGTTGCCCGCGTAGCGGCCGAAGTTGTCGATCCGCCGGTAGCCATGGCGCTCGTAGAAGGCCACGGCGCGGGTGTTCACGGCGCGCGTCTCCAGCCACACCGCGCGGTAGCCGAGCGCGCGGGCCGTTGCCTCCAGGTGGGCCAGCACCGCGGCGCCGGTGCCCCGGCCACCGGTCTTTGCATACATGCGTTTGAGCTCGGCCACACCGTCCTGCAGCGGCCGCAGCGCGCCGCAACCGATCGCATGGCCGTCGGCATCCCGCGCGACGACAAAGCGGCTGCGCGGGCCGCGCACGTCGTCGGCCACGAAGCCGCTGCGGCCGCTGTCGCCGGTGATGGCCTGCAACGCCGCCGAGAGTTCATCCAGCAGCACGCGTGCGTCGGCATGCTCGGGGTCCAGCGTGACGATGCTCAGCGCCATGACACGGCACCGGTCAACGCGACAAGGTAGCGCGCCGGCTTGGCGCCGGGGTTGTGGAAGCGGATGGGCGCATCCAGCCGCATGGCCAGGCAGTCGCCGGGGTTGAGCTGCCAGACGTCCTTGCCGTGGGCGATCTCCATGACGCCGTCGATCATCCAGACCAGCTGGTGGATGTCAGCGTCGCGCTCCGAGGTCTCGAAGGCCACGCGCTGGCCGGCCGGGAAGATGACGTCCACCAGTTGCAGCGGCGACACGCCCGGCGGCGACACGTTGCGGCGGCGGTAGCCGGAGGCGGGGTCGTCCCAGACGGGCTGGTCGGCCACGCGCGCCAGCGGTGAGGGCGCAGCCGGCGCAGGACCGGCCTCAAACATCGACGCGACGCTGACGCCCAGCGCCGACGAGAGCTTGTCCAGCACCACCGCCGTCGGGCTGCTCTGGCCGCGCTCGATCAGCGAAATGTTGGAGCGGCTGACGCCGCTTTTGTTCGCCAGCGCGTCCAATGACAGGCCAGCTGCGGCGCGCAGCTCGTGCAAGCGCCGGCCGATGAGTTCGGTGATGTTGTCGTTCGCCATGCAATCCAGTTTACTGGAATTCATCCTCCATCAAAATGGATGGCGCGCTCGACCGCGCGACGCCAGGCCGGGTCGGGCCAGCGGCGGCCCAGGCGCCAGGCGGCATGGGTGATCTTGATGACATGGGCATCGTCCTGATCGCAGGCGGCGGAGATCAGCGCCGGCCAAGGGCGGCTCGGCAACCGGTCCAGTGCCGATGCGGGCGCCGCGCTGCTGGCCAGCAGGCCCGCAGCCGCAGCGACGCTGAAAGCTCGTGGCAGGTCGGGCGTCGGCCACCAGGGCTGCAGCACGCTCATCGCATGGCTGGCCGTCAGCAGGTGCAGCACGGTGAAATCGCCACTCGCGGCATAGGTGCGCGCGGCCAGCAATGCCAGGGCGCGCAACGCGTCAGGGCCATGGTGCAGGCGCCCGGCAACAGCGGCAAAGCCGGCAGTGCCGGCCCAGGCCTGCATGCGGCCGCTGATGAGGCTGCCGGGCGGGTAGGCCGGACGAGGCAGTTCGGCCAATGCGTGCAGCCAGTCGGCCAGCGCAAGCGGCGCGCCGGCGTGGGGCGCCGCGGGCAGCGGCATGAAACAGGCGGCCCAATGGGCCAGGCCGGCGGCCAGTTCCCTCTCGTGGCCGGCGAGCACGGCATGGCCGGTGCGGATCAGGCCGTGGAAGGCGGCGGCGCCGACGCCGGGCAGCAGCAGGCCCAGGGCTTCGCGCAGTGCGCCCCCGGAGCCGAGCTCACCGATGCGCGCCGCGAAGTAGGCGCGCCAGGCCGCATCGCTGTCGGGCCGTCCGAGGTCGCGTTCGGCGACGACTTGCGCCGGCCGGGCGCTGATGCGCGGTTCCAGCATGGCCTCATGGCCTTCGCTCCAGGCCTGCAGCCGCGCCGCCGAGGCGCCAAGCGCCAGCAGCGCCTGCTGGGCCATCGGCAGGTGGTTGCTCAACTGGCCGCGGTAGGTGGGGGACAGCGCCTGGCCGGCGTCGAGCAGGTGATGCAGCTGCGCCAGCGTGGCGGGCGCAGCGGCGGTGGTGGTCTTCATCAGCATGGGCAACCTCGGGAACGCCGTCGTGGGAACATGGCCGCCATGCTCAAAGTTGAAGTTAACTTGAAGTCAAGCCCCACGCCGCTGTCTATCGGCCAGCTGGCGCAGCGCGCCGGCGTGGCGACGAGTGCCCTGCGTTTTTACGAAGCCGAGGGCCTGCTGGCCGGCAGCCGCAGCGCGGGCGGGCACCGGCAGTACCCGCGCCACGCGCTGCGCCGTGTCGCCTTCATCCGCGCGGCGCAAAACGTCGGGCTGACGTTGCCGCAGATCAAGGCGGCGCTGGCCACGCTGCCCGACGGCCGCACGCCCACCAAGGCCGACTGGGCGCGGCTGTCCGCCAGCTGGGCGCCGTTGCTGGACGCCCGTATCGCAGCCTTGCAGGCCCTGCGCGCGAAGCTGACCGGCTGCATCGGCTGCGGCTGCCTGTCGCTGAAGGCCTGCGCGCTCTACAACCCGCTGGACGTCAAACGCAACGAAGGCCCAGGCGCGCGCATGCTCGATGTGGCCGCCCCCTCAAACGCGGGCGTCGCCGGCCAAAGCGAGACCGGGCGCTCATAAGATCCGCGTCCGACCAGCCTGGCTCAAGGCGCGGCGTACAGGGAGTGAACATGATCGAGACGATTCGCCGCGCGGCCACGGCTGCGTGTATGGCCGCTGCATTGCTGGCTTTGAGTGCCTGCGGGGGCGGAGGCGGGGGTGAAAATGCACCGTCCACCACGCCGGCAGCCGTTGACCCACCGACAGCCGTCATCCGCGCGACGGCGTTGGCCGCCACATCCACGAGCAATGCGACGGTGCAGGCCCCCGTAGGCAGCACCCTCACGCTCGACGGCACCGGCAGCACGTCCGTCTCTGGCGGCGTCACCAGCTACCTGTGGACGGTGACCACCAAGCCAGCCGGCAGCACCGCCGCGCTGCAGAACGCGACGACCGCGACGGCCACGTTCGCGCCCGACGTGGCTGGCAGCTATCAGTTCACGCTGCAGGTCGGCGCCAACGGCATGACCGCGAGCACGGTGATGCCGGTGACGGTCACCGCGGCCGTACCCGTCGTCAACGTGAACGCGTCGGTGAACTTCGCCGGCCCTGTGAACACCCGCCCCACGCAGTCCATGTCGGTGGGGTCGGTCATTGCCCTGGATGGCACCGGCAGCACCGACGCCAACGGCGGCCCGGTGACGTTGGCGTTCTCGCTGCTGTCGGCACCGGCCGGCAGCACGGCCGCGCTGGTCGCCACCGGCGCTGCGGCTCGCCTGACGCCCGACATCGTCGGCGCGTACCAGGTTCGTGTGCGGGCCACATCGCCGTCCGGCCTGTATGCGGATTCGGTGCACACCTTCGATGCGGCCGCGCTCGCGCCGACGATGGCCGTGTCGACCAGCGTGTCTACCGTGATCGCCAACAGCAGTCTCGATGCCGCCGTGGGCAACATCGTGTCGTTGGACGCCGGCAGCTACACGTCCTACAACAGCGAAGGCACCTGGGCGGTCGCGGGCAAGCCTTACTCCAGCGCGCTGGCGCAGCTGACCACCGTGTCGCCTTGGGCCGTCAGTTTCGTGCCGGACGCCCCCGGCACGTACACGCTGCAGTACACGGTCGTGGACCGCACCACCGGCGCGTCCGCCGTGCATCGGGTGATCGTCAAGGCCGACTTCGGGCCTGTCGCGATCGTGACCGCCAGCGCCGCGCCCGTGGCCCAGGCCGTTGGCCCCAGCTATGTCGCCGCCGTCGGCAGCGCCATCACGCTGCGCGGCTCGGGCAGCCAGGACCCGGCTGGCGGCGCGCTGACCTACAGCTGGGTGCTGGACACCCGGCCGGCGGGCAGCACCGCCACGCTGACCGATGCCGCCACCGCCACGCCGAGCTTCACCCCCGACAAGGATGGCCGCTACTCGGCCACGTTGACGGTGACCAATGCCGCAGGCCTGCGCGCCGTGCAGTCGGCCAGCGTGGAGGTGGGCAACCGCCCACCGGTGGTGGTGCTCGACCGCAGCCAGGCGATGGTGCTTCAAGGCGGCAGCATCACGGCATCGGCTGCCAGCAGCTACAGCACCAACACCTCCGGCACACTGAGCTACCAATGGGCGCTGGACACCCGGCCGACCGGCTCTGTCGCCAGCATCGGCGCGCCGAACAGCGCCACGCTGAACTTCGCACCGGACGTGCCCGGCAGCTACTACGCCTCCGTCACGGTGACGGACGGTCAGGTCAGCGCCGTATCGGGGGTCAGCATCACCGTGCTGAGCGCCACCGCTGGCACCGTGCCGCTGGCCTACAAGCCGTTGCAGATGCGCTTCAGCAAGTCGCAGAACAAGTTGGTGGTCGTCTCCATCAATCCGAACCAGCTGCACCTTGTCGATCCCGCTGCCGGCACCGATGTGGCCATCGCCCTGCCCACGACGGTCAAGGCCCTGTCGCTGTCGGCTGACGGCCGCCTAGCGGGCGTGATGCACGAGGGCGCCGTCAGTCTGGTTGACGTCGTGACGGGCACATTGCTGAACACCAGCATTACGGCGGGCTCGCAGACCGAGGTGTTCACGGCCAACAGCGGCGTCGTGTTTGTGGCCGGCGCGTCGAACTCCTGGTCCGGTGCCGTCTCCGCCATCAACGGGCGCACCGGCGCCATCATCGCCACCGGCGGTCTCTACAGCAGCAGCTACGGCACCCTGCGCGGCGTGATGTCGGAATCACAGGGCCGGCTCTACACGCTGAGCGACTCGTTCCAATCGCTGTCCTGGACCGGCGTGAACGCCACCAGCGGCAGCTTGAGCGGCACCGGCGGCCAGGGCTCGTACACCAACTATGCGACGGCGCCGCTGTGGCTCTCGGGCGATGACGCCCTGCTGTTCACCTCTGGTGGCACCTACTTCCGGACGTCTGACTTCCAGTACACCGGTACGCTGGGCAGCGCGGTGTTCTCGGTCAGCCACAGCACCACGGCCACCGAAGCCGTGGCCCTGGCCGTCAGCAGCGGCAACCCGACCCAGTATCCCGAAGTGCTGAAGCGCTTTTCCGGCTCGCTGCTGTTCCCTGCGGGCGACATCCGCCTGCCGGTGATCGGTGGTTCGCAGTCTTACGGCCTGGCGGTCTTCCACGCCAGCGACGACAAGCGCGTGAGCGTGGTGCAGACGGGCAGCAACGAAGCCCAGGCGAGCGGCATCCAGTACTTCCTGGTGGTGCGCTGACCTTGCCGCCTGGCCCCGGGAGGGGCCAGGCGCATGCCGGCTGGAAGTGGGACGAAGGCCGCCCACGCGACTGCTTGACCCTTTGGTGACGGCGGCGGCCCATATCCCGGCGAAAATCACGGGGTTAACCCTCTACGATCACCGCCCCATGAGTGCCTTCCACGAAGAGACCGTCCTGACCGTCCACCACTGGACCGACCGCCTGTTCAGCTTCACGACGACGCGCGACCAGGCGCTGCGTTTCTCCAACGGCCATTTCACGATGATCGGCCTCAAGGGCGAGAACGGGAAACCGCTGCTGCGCGCCTACAGCATCGTCAGCGCCAACTACGAGGAGCAGCTGGAGTTCCTGAGCATCAAGGTGCCGGACGGCCCGCTGACCTCCAAACTGCAGCACATCAAGCCCGGCGACAAGATCATCGTCGGCCGCAAGCCCACGGGCACGCTGCTGATCGACTACCTGCTGCCGGGCAAGAACCTCTACCTGCTGGGCAGCGGCACGGGCCTGGCGCCCTTCATCAGCATCGTGCGCGACCCGGTCACGTACGAGCGCTTCGAGAAGGTCGTCATCGTGCATGGCGTGCGCGAGGTGGCCGAGCTGGCGTACCACGACCACCTCACGGTGGACCTGCACCAGCACGAGTTCCTGGGCGAGTTCGCCAGCGAGCAGCTGCTGTACTACCCCACGGTGACGCGCGAGCCCTACAAGAACATGGGCCGCATCACCGACCTGATCCAGACCGGCAAGCTGCAGGCCGACCTGGGCCTGCCGCCGCTGGACCCGGAGAACGACCGCATCATGCTGTGCGGCAGCCCGGCGCTGCTGAAGGACATGCAGGAGATGCTGGAGATCCGCGGCTTCAAGGAAGGCAGCACGACGACGCCGGGCGACTACGTCATCGAGCGGGCGTTCGTCGAGAAGTAAAAAACCAGCAAGCCTGCCGCGGGAGCGGTGGGCAAGCAACGCGCAGACGGATGAGGAACCCTCAATCAATTCCTCACGTAATTCCTGACGCCGCCTGACTTTTGGCTGTGCCCTCGAAGGGGGCACACTCCGCACCTGTCGTGAGACAGAACAGCGGCAGGAGGCCGAAAAGCCCAATGAACAACCCCAAGCGCATCGCCGGCACGCTCATCGTGCTGGCCGTGTTCGGCAGCGCGCTCTTCTATGCGCTGCGCAGCAACCAGCAGACCCAGGCGCTCGAGCATGAGCAGTCCGCGGTGGCCCAGACCGCGCCGCTGAAAGGCCTGATCGCGGTGGACGTGGAGCCCTTCTTCAAGGACGAGCGCGTCACGAAGCTGCTGGCCCGGCAACGCCTGCCGGTGCAGGCGGTGCGTGTGGGCAGCCGCGACATGGCAGCCAAGCTGGACGAGGCGCCCGACTTCTTCCTGGCCAGCGGCGTGGTCGCCGCGAACATGATCCTGGACGCCGCGCGCAAGGCCAACAAGCCGGCCACGCAAAGCTCGCCCTTCCACTCGCCGCTGGTGGTGGCCTCGTGGGAGCCGGTGGCCAAGATCCTGGTGGCCAACCAGATGGCCAAGCCGATCGCGCCCAAGGTCTACGGGCTGGACATGGAGAAGCTGACGGAGGCGATGCTGGCCAAGAAGCGCTGGCGCGACCTGAAGGACAGCGGCGAGTACGCCGTGTCGCGCAGCGTGCTGGTGTCGACGACGGACATCCGGCGCAGCAACTCGGCGGCGATGTACCTCGCGCTCACGTCGCAGGCGCTCAACGGGGAAGTCGTCAGCGACCGCGCGCAGGGCCAGGCGCTGGCGCAGAAGCTGGCGGAGCTGTTCAAGCGCCAGGGCTTCCAGGAGAACTACGTCAACGGCGCCTTCGACGACTACCTCTCCATCGGCATGGGCAAGACGCCCATGGCCTTCATCTACGAGCAACAGATGCTCGGCCAGGCGCAGAAGGCCGGCGGCAGCCTGCGGCCGGAGATGGTGCTGATGTACCCGCAGCCGACCATCGTCAACAAGCTCGTCGTCGTCGCGATGACGGAGCGCGGCAAGAAGCTGGCCGAGCTGCTGGCCACCAGCAAGGAGCTGCAGGCCGTGGCACTGGAACAGGGCTTCCGCACGGGTGACCCCGCCGCATTCGCCGCCACGGCGAAGCAGGCGGGGTTGGCCGTGGACGCGCAGTTGCGGCAGGTGGTGGACCCGCCGAGCTTCGACCTCATGTTCGAAATGATCGACATCGTCAGCCGGGAGATGAACCAATGAAGCGACGCCTTGCTTTGCTCGTCCTCGCGCTGACGCTGGCCGCCTGCGGCAAGCGTGAGGAACCTGCCGCTGCGCCCAGCGCGCCGCCGGCGCCGAAGACCACTCTGAACGTGCTGGCCACCAGCGACCTCAAGGACATCGAGCCCCTGGCCGCGCAGATCGAAGCCGCGACCGGCGTGGCGGTGAAGTTCCGCTTCGGCGGCACGATGGAAAGCACGCAGGAGGTGCTGAGCGGCTCGCAGGCCGACGCCGCCTGGTTCGCCAATGCGAAGTACCTGCTCAGCGACGCCGCCGGCCAGGGCCGCGTGAAACTGCAGGAAAAGATCATGCTGTCGCCGATGGCCGTGGGCGTCAGCGAAAGCGACGCGGCGCGCTACGGCTGGAACAAGCCCGACGCCAAGCTCACCTGGGCCGACATCACCAAGGCCGCCAAGCGCGGCGAGCTGCGCTATGCGCTGAGCAACCCGGCGACGAGCAACCAGGGCTTCATGGCGCTGCTGGGCGTGGTCGCCGCAGCCGGCGGCAAGGGCGAGGCCCTGACGGCCGCCGACGTGGACCGCCAGGCCATCTCCGACTTCCTCACGGGCTACAAGATCGTCGGCGACAACTCCACGTACCTCGCCGAGCAGTTCACCAAGCTGCAGGGCACGCGCGCCAACGCCTTCATCAACTACGAGAGCTGGCTGCTGACGCTGAACGCCAGCGGCAAGCTGCGCGAGAAGCTGCACCTAATCTACCCGTTCGAAGGCGTGACGACGGCCGACTACCCGTTCATGTTGCTGAACGACGCACGGCGGGCGGACTACCAGAAGGTCGTCGAGTACCTGAAGGGCGATGCGGCTCAGCTGTGGCTGGCGCGCCAGACGTTGCGCCGCCCCATGAAGGCCGAGCTGGCGGCCCAGGTGGCAGACATCCTGCCGCCGCGCGGATTCCAGGTGGAACTGCCCTTCTCGCCCGACCGCCAGCTCGCCGACGGCCTCATCGACGCCTATCTCAACGAATTCCGCAAGCCCATCGCGAGCACCTTCGTGCTCGACACCAGCGGCAGCATGCAGGGCCAGCGGCGCGAGCAACTCGTCGAGGCCATCCACTACCTGGCCGGCGCCGACGTGTCGCTGACCGGCCGCGTCGCCAAGCTGACCAACCGCGAGAAGCTGTGGTTCCTGCCCTTCAGCGACCGGCCGCGCGAGCCCGTGCTGTTCGAGATTCCGTCGGGCAGCCCGGTGCGCAAGGGTGTGGCGCCGCAGGCCGACACCGATGCCAAGAAGGCCGAGCTGCAACGCGTGCGCGACGCGGCGGACAACCTGCGCATGGCCGGTGGCACCGCGCTGTACGACGCCGTGCTGGCGGCGCTCAACCACATGCTGGAGCAGCGCAAGCTCAAGCCCGACTACCAGTACTCCGTCGTCGCCTTCACCGACGGCAAGAACACCGTGGGCCGCAACCTCGACGCCTTCAAGCAGGCCTACGAGCAGCTGCCCGAGGACGTGCGCGGCATCCCCGTCTTCATGGTGCTCTACGGCGATGCGGCGGAAGGCGACCTGAAGCAGCTGGTGAGCATCACCGGCGGCAAGGTGTTCGACGCGCGCAAGACGCCGCTCTACGCCGTGTTCAAGGACATCCGCAGCTACCAATGACCGCCCTCTTCCGATGGCTCAACGCACCGGCCAACTGGTGCGGCCTGCTCGCGGCGACCGGCGTGCTGGTGCTGAAGGCGCTCGGCCTGCTCGGCGGCCTGGGGCTGGGTGTCGCAGCACTCGGCTACGTCGGCGGCCTTATCGTCGGCGCCATGTGGTGGGGCTGGCCCAGCTTCAAGGAAGCCGAGTGGGAGGCGCTGGAGTTCAAGGACGAAGGCGATGCCCGCGACGCCATGGGACGCGCGCTGTCCGGCGTGCGACGCCTCACCGAGCACAACCCCGGCAACCGCATCCCCGGCCCGCTGGCCACGCGAATCCAGCAGCTGTGCAGCAAGCTCGAAAGCCTGCTCGACCAGTGGGAGCGCAGCAAGGGCCAACTGCCGCTGCAGGAGAGCTTCCACGCCCGCCACATCGCCATCAGCTACCTGCCCGATGCACTAAACACCTACCTCAGCATCCCGCCGCAGTTCGCGACGAAGAAGCTGCTCAGCAACGGCATGACGGCCCAGGCCACCTTCGAGGGCGTGCTGACCGAGCTGGAGGCCAAGGTCGAGCAGCTGGGCGACGACCTCGCCGGGCAGGACGCCCAGGCCTTCCTGCGCCACAGCGAATTCCTGAAGCAAAAGTTCGGAGCCAAGACACCATGAGCGACACCACCACCCAACCCGCCTTCACGCTGACCGCCCCCGAAGTCATCACGCCCGTCGAGCCCGTGCAAGCCGTCGAGGCCGTGCCGCTCAAGCCCGAGATCGCCAGCCAGGTGGACGAGCAGGTGCGCCGCTTCATCGACGCGCTGGAGAAGGAAGACCTGCACAGCGAGCCCTTCAAGGCCAAGCTCGACAGCGCCTTCCAACTCGGCCGGCAAGAGATCAGCATCGCCGCCAACCTGATGCAGGGCAGCCTGATGCAGCGCAACTTCGTCGGCGCGACGGATACGCCCGCCTACAAGGCCATCGCCGCCATCCGCGGCCAGTTGGACGAGCTCAACCCCGGCAAGGACGGCGACCTGCTGCAGCCGCGCAAGCTGCTCGGCCTCATCCCGTTCGGCAACAAGCTGGAGGCCTACTTCCGCAAGTTCGAGAGCGCCGCCAGCCAGCTGCAGACCAGCATGACGCAGCTCTACGCGGCCAAGGACGGCATCCAGAAGGGAGTCATCGACATCGAGGCCACGCGCGGCAAGCTGTGGGAGGCGATGCAGTCCCTCGCGGCCGCCGCGCGCTTTGCCCGCACGCTGGACACGCGGCTGGCCGAGCGCGTGCAGGCGCTACAGGCGACCGACCCGATCAAGGCCAAGGCGCTGGAGCAGGAGGTGCTGTTCTACGCGCGCCAGAACCTCGCCGACATCCAGACCCAGCAGGCCGTCTGCGTGAATGGCTACCTGGCCCTGGACGTGCTGAAGAAGACCGGCCGCGAAATGATGATCGGCTGCGACCGCGTCGCCACCACCGGCATGAGCGCGCTGGCCGTGGCGCAGACGGTGGCGCGCGCCACCGGCAACCAGATCGAGGTCATGAAGATGCTGCAGGGCGTCAACTCGACCATCGGCAACCTCATCAACCAGACCGGCCAGGCGCTGAACCAGCACGTCGACCAGACGGCCGAGTTCGCGTCCAACCCCATGCTGGGCATCGAGCAGATCCAGTCCATGTTCGACCAGACCTTCCAGGCCATGGACGCGATGGACAACTTCCGCTCCAAGGCGATTGCGACGATGGGGGCGAACAACAAGCTTATCGAGGCGCAGTTGCAGCGGGCCGAGGGCTATGTGGACCGGGTGCGGCAGCAGCAGGCGCGGGCGGCGGTGTCGGGTGGGGACGCGGTGGGGCCGGTGAGGCTTTGAAGCGCAGCGCGATTGGCGCGATGCTCCGACCGGCACCCTATCGTTGCGTGGGCCCGCAATAGGCTGGCAAGACATCAATTGATCGCGCTATTCCACGCCCGGGCTGGATTAAGCAGAAAGCACATCTGGCTAAAAGGCCGACACCGATGGAACGCACTGCCGAAGAAATAAAGCTGAACCACATCGCCGTCATGGGTGACGAGCTTGGGGCTGTCTACAGCGAACTTTGGCAAGAAGCCGGTCGTTTATTCAGTGACTGGCAGGAATTTGTATCGCTGTTCGGCACCAACCCTGGGCGCATAGATCTGCTCAACAAGGCAGCGGCACACTTTTTTCGCATCGTTCAAGACAGCTTATGGGAAAGAACTCTTCTTAAGATTGCGCGGATAACCGACCCAGCACAAACGGGAAAGAAGAAAAATTTATCCCTGTTCAGTCTTGCGAATGCAATCACCGATCCAGCACTCAAAGAATCAACTTTCCTAAGGACAGTCTGCAAAACCCCTCGTCAATCCGACTGGCGCTGGGCGTGAGCGCGGGCGACGATGG
>NZ_LMFP01000012.1:0-1181 GCF_001426885.1 Pelomonas sp. Root1444
GCACGTCGTCGCCCGCGCCGCCCTTGAGCACGTCGTTGCCGTCGCGCCCCGCCAGCGTGTCGTTGCCGGCGCCGCCGTCCAGCGTGTCGTTGCCGGTCGAGCCGATCCGCGTGTCGTCACCGCCCGTACCTTGCTGCAGGCGGTTGAAGACCTCGGCCGCCGTCCAGATCGTGCCGTCGTCGAACTGCAGCTGCTGGACGGGGTTGTGGCTGTTGGCCGGGTTGTCGTTCTCGAGGAAATAGTTGATGACGAGCTTGTCGCTCGCCCCGGCAATGCCGATCTCCAGCGCGGTGTAGCGCGTCGTCTGGCTGTCGAAGGCGCGGCGCAACGTCAGGTTGGCCGTCGTGATGCCGACGCCGAGCTGCACGACGTTGAGGCGGCTGCCCGAGGTGTCGCCGCTGTACAGGATGGTGTCGACGCCGTCGCCGAGGCCAAACAGGTAGGTGTTGTTGCCGGTGCCGCCCGACAGGAAGTCGGTGCCGCCCTTGCCGATCAGCACGTCGTTGCCGCCCAGCGCGTTGAGCGTCTCGTCGGCCGCCGTGCCGGTCAGCGTGTCGGCCAGGTTGGTGCCGTTGACCGCCGCCGTCGCGGGCGGCGTGAACAGGTGGGCCGCGATGGCGGCGAGATCCCAGGCGGTGCCGTCGTCGAAGCGCAGCTGCTGGACCGGGTTGTAGGGGCTGGCGCTGTTGCCGCCCTGGAAGAAGTAGTTGATCAGCAGCCGGTCTTCGGTGCCGGCGATGGCGATCTCCAGCGACTCGTTGGCGCCGCCCTGGCTGCCGGTCAGGCGCCGCAGGACGATGTCGGTCGGCGCGATGCCGGCCTTGAGCTGCACGGTGTTGAGCTTGGCCGCCGTCGTGTCGTAGGTGTAGCCCACCGTGTCCTGGCCGTCGCCGCGGCCGAACAGGTAGGTGTTGTTGCCGGTGCTGCCGTCCAGCCAGTCGTTGCCNCGTGTCGTTGCCGGCCGCGCCGTCCAGCGTGTCGTGGCCGCGGCCGCCGCTGAGGCTGTCCGCGCCGCTGGAGCCGCGCAGGTTGTCGTCCGCCGTCGTGCCCTGGCCCAGCACGGCAAGGATGCCGCCGATGTTCCACGCCGTGCCGTCGTCGAAGCGGATCTGCTGGATGGGGTTGTAGGGGCTGCCGGGGTTGTCGTCCTGGAAGAAGTAGTTGATCAGCAGCCGGTCGCC
>NZ_LMFP01000012.1:1222-1307 GCF_001426885.1 Pelomonas sp. Root1444
GGCAATGACGAGCTCCAGCGACTCGTTGCTGCCGCCCTGGCTGCCGGTCACGCGGCGCAGCAGCACGTCGCCGACGCTCACGCCG
>NZ_LMFP01000012.1:1428-1662 GCF_001426885.1 Pelomonas sp. Root1444
GGTGTCGTTGCCGGCCGCGCCGTCCAGCGTGTCGTGGCCGCGGCCGCCGCTCAGCGCGTCCGCGCCGGTCGAGCCACGCAGGTTGTCGTCACCCGCCGTGCCCTGGCCCAGCTGGATCAGGATGTCGGCAAGGGCCCAGGTCGTGCCGTCGTCGAAGCGGATCTGCTGGACGGGGTTGTAGGGGCTGCCGGGGTTGTCGTCCTGGAAGAAGTAGTTGATCAGCAGCCGGTCGCC
>NZ_LMFP01000012.1:1766-37249 GCF_001426885.1 Pelomonas sp. Root1444
TTGAGGGTGTCGTTGCCGGCCGCGCCGTCCAGCGTGTCGTGGCCGCGACCGCCGCTCAGCGCGTCCGCGCCGGTCGAGCCGCGCAGGTTGTCGTCACCGGCCGTGCCCTGGCCGATCTGCGCCAGGATGGCCGCGACGTTCCACGTCGTGCCGTCGTCGAAGCGGATCTGCTGGACGGGGTTGTAGGGGCTGCCAGGGTTGTCGTCCTGGAAGAAGTAGTTGATGTAGATGCGGTCGTCGGTGCCGGCGATGCGCAGTTCCAGCGACTCGTTGGTGCCGCCTTGGTCCGCCGTCAGCCGGCGCAGCTGCACGTCGCCCACGGCGACGCCGGCCTTGAGCTGCAGCGTGTTGAGCTTGCCGCCCGTCGTGTCGTAGGTGTAGCCGATCTGGTCGACGCCGTCGCCGCGGCCGAACAGGTAGGTGTTGTTGCCGGTGCTGCCGTCCAGCCAGTCGTTGCCNGCCACCGTCCAGCGTGTCGTTGCCGTTGTTGCCGTAGAGCGCGTCATTGCCGTCGCCGCCCAGCAGGCGGTCGTTGCCGTCGCTGCCGCTGAGGATGTCGTCGCCGCGGCCGCCGGTCAGCACGTCGGCGCCGCTGGTGCCGCGCAGGTTGTCGTTGGCCTCGGTGCCGGCGCTCATCAGCTCGACGAGGCGGGCGATGTTCCAGACGGTGCCGTCGGCGAAGGTGGCCTGCTGCAGCGGGTTGTAGACGTTGCCCGGGTCGTCGCCGTAGAAGAAGTAGTTGGCCGTGATGCGATCGTTGCTGCCGATGATCGCGAACTCCAGGCCATTGACGGCGCCGCCCTGCGTCTCATAGACGCGGCGCACGCTCACGTCGCCCGGCAGCACGTCGGGGCGGAACTGCAACGTATTGAGCTTGCCCGCCGTCGCGTCGTAGCGGCCGGCGATGCTGTCCTGCCCGTCGCCCCGGCCGAAGACGAAGACGTTGTTGCCATTGCCGCCGTCGAGGTAGTCGTTGCCTGCGCCGCCGACCAGCGTGTCCGCGCCCTCCTCGCCGTACAGGAAGTCGTTGCCGTCCTCGCCGTGCAAGGTGTCGTTGCCGCCGCGGCCGGCCAGCGTGTCGTTGCCGGCGCCGCCGTGCATTTCGTTGGCGGCCACGGTGCCGGCGACGTTGTCGTCGGCCGAGGTGCCGGCCAGCAGCGTCGCGACGATGTAGGCAATGTCCCATTCGGTGCCGTCGTCGAAGCGCACCTTCTGGATACCGTTGTAGGCGTTGCCCGGGTCGTCGTTGATGAAGAAGCCGTTGACGGTGACCTTGTCCGTCGAGCCGGCGATGCTCAGTTCCAGCGCGTTGTTGTTGCCGCCCCACCAGTTGTCGTAGACCTGCTTGAGCCTGACGTCGGCCGGCGCGATGCCGGCCTTGAACTGCAGCGTGTTGACGCGCGCCTGGCCGCCGTTGTGGTTGTAGTAGAGGCGGTCCTGGCCGTCGCCGCGACCGAAGATGAAGGTGTTGCTGCCGGCACCCGCGTTCAGCGTGTCGTTGCCGGTGCCGCCTTCCAGCCTGTCGTCGCCGTCGCCACCGTCGATGCTGTCGTCACCATCGCCGCCCTGCAGGGCGTCGTTGCCGGCCGCACCGCTGAGGGAGTCGTTGCCCTCGCCGCCCTGCAGCAGGTCGATCCCGGTGCCGCCATTGAGGCTGTCGTTGCCGACGCCGCCGCTGAGGATGTCATCGCCATCGTCGCCCGACAGGCTGTCATTGCCGGCCCCGCCGTCGATGACGTCGTTGCCGCCCGCGCCGGCGATGGTGTCGTTGCCCAGGCCGCCGCTGAAGTTCTCGGCGTTGATCGTGCCCCGCACGTTGTCGTCGCCGTCAGTGAAGGTCTGGACCATCGCGACCAGCGCCGCGATGTCCCACTCGGTGCCGTCTTCGAACCTGACCTTCTGGATGCCGTTGTAGGCGTTGGCCGGGTCGTCGTTGATGAAGAAGCCGTTGACGGTGATCTTGTCGGTCGTGCCGACGATGCTGAGTTCGAGCGCGTTGTTGTTACCGCCCCACCAGTTGTCGTAGGCCTGCCTGACGCGCACGTCGCCAGCGGCCACGCCGGCTTTGAACTGCAGCGTGTTGATGCGTGCCTGGCCACCGTTGTGGTTGTAGTAAAGGCGGTCCTGTCCGTCGCCGCGACCGAACAGGAATGTGTTGCTGCCATGGCCCGCATTCAGCGTGTCGTTGCCGACACCGCCGTCCAGCGTGTCGTCGCCGTCGCCGCCGTCCAGGCCGTCGTCACCGTCGCCGCCCTTGAGGTTGTCCGCGCCGGCATCGCCATAGATCGAGTCATTGCCGCTGCCGCCCGAGACCGCGTCATCGCCACCGTCGCCGTGCAGCGTGTCGTTGCCGGCGCCGCCGTCGATGTTGTCGTTGCCGGCCGCACCCGAAATGTTGTCGTTGCCGAGCCCGCCGTTGAAGGACTCGTCGGCGACGGTGCCACGCCAGACGTCATCACCGTCGGTGCCGACATAAAGCCGCGCCAAGATGGCCGCGACGTCCCATTCCGTGCCGTCGTCAAAGCGCACCCTCTGGATGCCGCTGTAGGCGTTGGTCGGATCGTCGTTGATGAAGAAGCCGTTGACGGTGACCTTGTCCGTCGTGCCGGCGATGCTCAGCTCCAGCGCGTTGTTGCCGCCCCACCAGTTGTCGTAGGCCTGCCGGACCAGCAGGTCGCCCGGCAGCACGCCGGCCTTGAACTGGAGGGTGTTGATGCGCGCCTGACCCCCGTTGTGGTTGTAGTAAAGGCGGTCTTGCCCGTCGCCGCGACCGAAAAGGAACGTGTTGCTGCCATGGCCCGCATTCAGCGTGTCGTTGCCGTTACCGCCGTCCAGCGTGTCGTCGCCGTCGCCACCATCCAGGCTGTCGTCGCCCTCGCCACCCAGAAGCTGGTCGGTGCCAGCCTCGCCGATGAGGCTGTCGTTGCCCACACCGCCCGAAATGAGGTCGTCGCCGCCGGCACCGTTCAGCGTGTCATTGCCAGCGCCGCCGTTGATGACGTCGGCGCCGGCCGTGCCGCGCAGGTCGTCATTGCCGTCCGTGCCGGCAAACAACATGCTGACGAGAGTTGCGGCATCCCACTCGGTGCCGTCGTTGAAACGCACCCGCTGCACGCCGGCATAGCCGTTGGCCGGGTCATCGGCATAGAAGAAGCCGTTGACCGTGACCTTGTCGCTGCTGCCGGCGATGCTCAGCTCCAGCGCACGGTTGCCGCCGAAGTAGTTGTCGTAGGCCTGCCTGACGACGATGTCGCCCGGCGCGATGCCGGCCTTGAACACCAGCACGTTGCTGCGCGCCTGGTTGCCGTTGTGGTTGTAGTAGAGGCGGTCCTGGCCGTCGCCGTGGCCAAAGACGAAGGCGTTGCTGCCTTGGCCCGCGTTCAGCGTGTCGTTGCCGAGGCCGCCTTCGAGCGTGTCATTGCCGTCGCCACCGTCCAGGCTGTCGTCGCCGTCGCCGCCGAGGAGCTGGTCGGCACCGGCCTCGCCGGTGAGCGTGTCGCTGCCCGTGCCGCCTGAAATGACGTCGTCGCCCGCGGCGCCGTTCAGCGCGTCGTTGCCGGCGCCGCCGGTGATGCTGTCCGCAGCGCTGGTGCCGCGCAGGTTGTCATCACCCGCGGTGCCTGCCAGCAGCATCGTGACGATCTGGTTGGCCGTCCACTCGCTGCCGTCGGCAAAGCGCACGCGCTGAATACCGGCGTAGGCACTGGCCGGGTCGTCGTTGTAGAAGAAGCCGTTGATCGAGACCTTGTCGGTCGTGCCGGCAATGCTCAGTTCCAGCGCGCGGTTGCCGCCAAAGTAGTTGTCGTAAGCCTGCCGGATGACGACGTCCGCCGGCGTGACGCCGGCCTTGAACTGCAGCGTGTTGACGCGCGCCTGGTTGCCGTTGTGGTTGTAGTACAGACGGTCCGAGCCATCGCCCCGGCCGAACAGGAAGGTGTTGCTGCCGTTGCCAGCATTGGTGGTGTCGTCGCCGCTGCCGCCGTCGAGCACGTCGTCGCCGTCGCTGCCCTCCAGGTTGTCGCTGCCCGCGCCGCCGTAGAGCGTGTCGTTGCCGCCAGCGCCGTTCAGGCTGTCGTTGCCCGCGCCGCCGCTCAGCAGGGCCGCCCCCGCGCCGCCGCTGAGGTTGTCATTACCCGCCGTGCCCATGCCCAGCAGGAAGAGCAGGTGCGAGATGTCCCAGACCGTGCCGTCCGCGAACACGACCTTTTGCAGGCCGTTGAACTCGTTGGCCGGCGTGCCGCCGTACAGGAAGCCGTTGAATGAAATGACGTCGGCGGTGCCGTTGATCGTCAGCGCCAGAGCCACGTTGGCGCCCGCGGCTTGGGCGTCCGCAGCGCGCGCGACGCTGACATCTGCCGGCAGCACGCCGGCCTTGAACTGCAGCGTGTTGACCTTGCCGAGGTTCGGGTCCGAGTAGGACTGCACCGTCGTCGCGCCGTCGCCACGGCCGAAGAGATAGAGGTTGTTGCCTGGGCCGTTGGTGACGACCGCGCTCGTCTCGGTGACTCCGGCTGCCAAGGCCTTGCGCTGCGGGCCGGTTTCGATGAGGCCGGGCAGCTCGGCAGCGCTCCATTGCATCCCATCGGCAAAAGCGACGGCCTGTACCGGGTTGGCATCGGTGAAGAACCCGCGAATCTGCACGCGGTCGGCCGTGCCGCGCAATGCCAGCTCCAATGCAGTGGCTTCGCCGGTCGCATCGTCGACGACGCGGCGGACCGCCAGGTCACTCGGCGCAATGCCGTCGCCCAGCTGTAGCAGCCCTGGCGCGTCGTCGCCCGCCGCGCGCGTGTCCACCCAGGCCGCGCCCTCGCCGCGCTCGAAGCCGTAGACCTTGGGCGCCGTTGGCTCGCTTTGCGTCGCCAGCAGGTGCACGGCGGGCAGCGCATCGGCCGACAACAGCAGCTTGGGCTCCAGCGTCTCGATCTTCCAGGGTTCGGGCTTGCGCGGCTGGACGCGGGTGGACGCGTTCTTGGAGGCACGGCGCAGGGCGGCCGCGGCACGGGCGCGCAGGGACTTGATCGACATTGCTGAAACCCTCGGAGTTCGTCTACCAAACCCCGCTGTTTCAAGCAGTTACAGGCAACGGCAAGCGGCGCGCCTGCCTAGGGAATGGGCCGGGGGATTCTGGGGTCAGGCCATGACAGATTTACGCTTTTTCACCTGCAAATGCGGGGGACGTCACCGGCGAAAGCGACGGGTTCCCCCTAGGTCTTGGGAGCACCGACACCGCTTGACAACGCAGTCAGACGCCGCGTGCCCGATCGGCCGCGAACTGCGCCCGCCAAGCCCCGAAACGGCCAGCGTCCAGTGCCGCGCGGATTTCACCCATCAGGTTCAGGTAGTAGTGCAGGTTGTGCACGCTGGTCAGCATCGGCCCCAGCATTTCGCCGCAGCGATCCAGGTGGTGCAGGTAGGCGCGCGAGAAGCCACTGCAGCATTCGCAACCGCAGGTTTCATCCACAGGCTTTTCGTCGTTTTTGTAACGCGCATTGCGCAGCCGCAGGTCGCCGAAGCGGGTGAACAGATGGCCGTTGCGCGCATTGCGGGTGGGCATGACGCAATCGAACATGTCGATGCCCTGGCTGACGCCCTCAACCAGGTCCTCCGGCGTGCCCACGCCCATCAGGTAGCGCGGCTTGTTCGCCGGCAGCTGGTGGCCGGTGTGTTCCAGGATGCGTTGCATCTCGGCCTTCGGTTCGCCCACCGACAGGCCGCCGATGGCGTAGCCAGGCAGGTTGAGTTCAGCCAGGCCGGCCAGCGACGCGTCACGCAGGTTCGTGAACATGCCGCCCTGCACGATGCCGAACAGCGCGTTGGGGTTCTGCAGCCGGTCGAACTCGGTGATGCAGCGCTTGGCCCAGCGCAGGCTCAGCTCCATCGACGACCGGGCCTCGCGTTCGGTGGTCAGCACGCCCTTGCTCTCGTACGGCGTGCATTCGTCGAACTGCATGACGATGTCGCTGTTGAGCACCGTCTGGATCTGCATGCTGACCTCGGGCGTGAGCAGCAGCTTGTCGCCGTTGACGGGCGAGGCGAACTTGACGCCTTCCTCGCTGATCTTGCGCATCGCGCCCAGGCTCCAGACCTGGAAGCCGCCGCTGTCGGTCAGGATGGGCTTGCTCCAGCTCTCGAAGCGATGCAGGCCGCCGAACTGGGTGACCACATCCAGGCCCGGCCGCATCCACAGGTGGAAGGTGTTGCCCAGGATGATCTGTGCGCCCATCTCCTCCAGCGACCGCGGCGTGACGCCCTTGACCGTGCCGTAGGTGCCCACGGGCATGAAGATGGGCGTCTGCACGACGCCGTGGTTGAGCGTGAGCGTGCCGCGGCGGGCGCGGCCTTCGGTCTTGAGGAGTTCGAACTTCAGCATGGGGCGGGGATTGTCTCGCGCTGCAGCAGCATCGCGTCGCCGTAGCTGAAGAAGCGGTAGCGCGCGGCGATGGCGTGCCGGTAGAGCGACATCACCCGCTCATGGCCGGCGAAGGCGCTGACCAGCATCATCAGCGTGCTTCTGGGCAGGTGGAAGTTGGTCAGCAGGCGGTCCGCGACCTGGAACTCGAAACCCGGCGTGATGAAGATGTCGGTTTCGCGCGCGCCGGTCTGCAATAGCGCCGCGAGCCCGGCCTGGCGCGCCGCAACGGCCGCGGACTCGAGCGTACGCAGCGTCGTCGTGCCCACCGCGAGCACCCGGCCGCCCGCGGCCTTGGTGGCGGCGATGCGCGCTGCGGTCGCGGGCGAGACATGGCACCACTCGCTGTGCATCTTGTGGTCGGCGATGTGGTCGACCCGCACCGGCTGGAAGGTGCCGGCGCCCACATGCAGCGTCACCTCCGCCGTGCCGACCCCGCGCTCGGCCAGGGCGGCCAGCACGCCCGCGTCGAAATGCAGCGCCGCGGTCGGCGCCGCGACGGCGCCCGGTTCGGCGGCGAAGACGGTCTGGTAGCGCCGCACGTCGTCGGCATCGTCCGTGTGGGCGATATAGGGCGGCAGCGGCACATGGCCGTGCGCCTCCAGCAGCGTGAACGGGTCGCCGGCCAGGCGCAGGTGGAAGAGGCCGTTGTCCGGCCCGCAGCGGCCCAGCACCTCGGCGTCGAAGGCGTCCGCAAAGCGCACGCGGCTGCCGGGCTTGGGCGACTTGCTGGCGCGCAGATGCATCCACACCTCTTGCGTGCCAGGCAGCACGCGCTCAACCAGCGCCTCGACGGCGCCCCCCGTCGCCTTCACGCCGTAGAGCCGCGCCTTGATCACCCGGGTGTTATTGAACACCAGCAGGTCGCCCGCATCCAGCAGCCCGGGCAGTTCGCGGAACACCCGGTCCACCGCGGCGGCGCCGGTCGCGTCCAGCAAGCGCGAGCCGCTGCGTTCGGGCGCCGGATGCTGGGCGATCAGCTCGGGAGGAAGGTCGAAATCGAAGTCGGCCACGGTGTGGGCCGACGGGGCGCGAGCAGCAGGCATGGACGCGTTTGAGGGCCGTACAGACCCGTACCAAGAGGAGCGCCATTGTCCATCGCGCCGTGGACTGGCACTGGCACGCCGGTGCTTTGCCACGTACGACCGCAAGGCCGGGGTGCCAACGCCGGGCTGAGCATGCCGGGCGCCTGCCGAGGTGCGGCGTGTTCCGTCGCGAGCAGCGCTGTCATGAAGAACGGGGGCCGGCGGGCCTAGACTTGCGCCGCCTCTACTTTCGTCCCCGTGAAGCGTCGCGCCTGCCTTGCCCTGCCTGTCCTTTTGGGATGCCGCCCGCCGGCCCTTGCGGCGCCTGCGGAGCGGACTTTGTTCGGCTTCACCGAGAACCTGCCGCCGTTGAACTTCCAGGGTGAAGGCGGGCCGCAGGGTTTCAGCGTCGAACTGCTGCGCCTGATGGCCGCGGGCGCCGGCCTGGCGCTGGAGTTGCAGGTGTTGCCCTGGCAGCGCGCCATGCAACAGGCTGAGGCCCAGGCGGCCAGTGTGTTGTTTTCGCTGACGCGCACGCCCGAGCGGGAGCCGCAGTTCCAGTGGGTCGGCCCGATCGCCCAGCGGCGGATCCTGATCTACCGGCTTGCCAGCCGGCCCGACCTGAAGTTGACGCAGCTCGCCGACCTGGGCGATGGCCGCATCGGCGTGGTGCGGGAATCGGCCGCGGACCGGCAGCTGCAGGCTGCCGGCCTCAAGCCGGGCGCGCAGCTGGAGCAGGGCCTGGACGACGCCACCAACCTGCGCAAGCTGCTGGCCGGCCGCATGGAGTACATCACCTTGCTGGACTGGGCCGCGGCCTGGAACCTGCGGCAGCTCAAGCTTCCCTACGACACGCTGCATGCGGTCATGGAGCAGGACACGGCGCGGTCGTACTGGTACGGCCTGCGGCCCGACGCCGATCCGGAGCTGGCGCGGCGGCTGCAGGTGGAACTGGATGCGATCAAGCGCGACGGGCGGTACGAACGGCTGCGGCTGCGCTACTTCCGCTGAGGGCGGCAAAGGCGCCGGCACAATGCCGGGCCATGCCAGAGGCCAGCGCCAAGTCAGCACCGCAGAAGGCGATGGAAAAACTCGGCCTGCTGCGCGACATCGACCTGGCGCTGCACCTGCCGCTGCGTTACGAGGACGAGACCCGCATCACGCCCATCGCAGCGTTGCATGAGAACGAGCCTGCACAGGTCGAAGGCGTCGTCGTCGACTGCCAGGTCGAGCTGCGCAGCCGCCGCCAGTTGCTGGTGCGCGTGAAGGACGACACCGGCACGCTGCTCTTGCGCTTCCTGCACTTCTACCCATCGCAGCAGAAGCAGATGTCGGCCGCGACCCGGCTGCGCATCCGCGGCGAGGCGCGCATCGGCTTCTTCGGCCGCGAGATGGTGCACCCGGTCGTCAAGGTCGTCGACGAGGGCACGCCGCTGGCGCAGGCGCTGACGCCGGTCTACCCGGCCTCGGCGCAGCTGCCGCAGGCCTATCTGCGCAAGGCCGTGGCCTCGGGGCTGGCACGCGCGGACCTGCGCGAGCTGCTGCCGCCGGGCGTCTTTCAAGGCCTGGGGCTGGGGGGCCTGCCCAGCCTCAAGGAGGCCTTGCACCACCTGCACCACCCACCGCCGGATGCGTCACTCGCGGCGCTGGAAGACCACAGCCACCCCGCCTGGCAGCGGCTCAAGTTCGAGGAGCTTCTGGCCCAGCAGTTGTCGCAGCTGCAGGCGCAGCGCGAGCGGGCGCTGCTGGCGGCGCCGGCGCTGCGCGCGCAGCCGGGCGGTCTGCACGAGAAGCTGCTGGCGGCACTGCCCTTTCAGCTCACCACCGCCCAGCAGCGCGTGGCGGAGGAGATTGCGCAAGACCTGGCACGCGCGCAGCCCATGCACCGGCTGCTGCAGGGCGACGTGGGCTCGGGCAAGACGGTCGTCGCGGCGCTCGCGGCGGCTGTCGCCATCGATGCCGGCTGGCAATGCGCGCTGATGGCCCCCACCGAGATCCTGGCGGAGCAGCATTTCCGCAAGCTCGTCCAGTGGCTGGAGCCGCTGGGGCTGAAGGTGGCGTGGCTCACCGGCAGCGTGAAGGGCAAGGCGCGCCAGGCCATGCTGGATGCCGCGGCATCCGGGGCCGCCCAACTCGTCATCGGCACGCACGCGGTCATCGAGGACAAGGTCAGGTTCGCGCGGCTGGGCCTGGCCATCATCGACGAGCAGCACCGCTTCGGCGTCGCGCAGCGTCTCGCGCTCAGGAACAAGCTCAAAAGCATGGCGCTGGAGCCGCATCTGTTGATGATGAGCGCCACGCCCATCCCGCGCACGCTGGCGATGACGTACTTCGCCGACCTCGACGTGTCCACCATCGACGAGCTGCCGCCCGGCCGCAGCCCCATCGTGACCAAGGTGTTCACCGAGTCCAAGCGCCACGACGTGCTGGACAAGATCCGCGGCGCGGTGGCGGACGGCGCGCAGGTCTACTGGGTATGCCCGCTGGTGGAGGAGAGCGAAGCCATCGACCTGCGCAACGCGACCGAGACGCACGCCGAGCTGAGCGCCGCGCTGCCGGGCGCCCAGGTCGGCCTGCTGCATGGCCGCATGGCCGCTGGCGAGAAGGCGGCTGTGATGGCGCAGTTCTCCGCCGGCCAGATGAGCGTGCTGGTGGCCACCACCGTCATCGAGGTCGGCGTGGACGTGCCCAACGCCAGCTTGATGGTCATCGAGCATGCGGAGCGCTTCGGGCTGGCGCAGCTGCACCAGCTGCGCGGCCGCGTGGGCCGTGGTGCCAAGGCCAGCGTCTGCGTGCTGATCTACAGCCCGCCGCTGTCCGACACCGGCAAGGCGCGGTTGAAGGCGATGGCCGAGACGACCGACGGCTTCGAGATCGCCCGGCGCGACCTGGACATCCGCGGCCCGGGCGAGTTCATGGGCTCGCGCCAGAGCGGCGCGGAGCTGTTGCGGTTTGCCGACCTGCAGGAGGACGCGCCGCTGCTGGTGGCGGCGCGAGCACTGGCGCCGCGGCTGCTTGACGAGCATCCCGAGGCTGCGCGGCGTCAGGTCGCGCGCTGGCTCGGGACGAAGGCGGAGTTCCTGAAGGCGTGAGTGGGCGAGAGGCCTACTTGCAGACGAAGCTCTTCGCGTTGACTTCCTTCACGTTGCCGGCGCCACAGGCGGCCATCGCCCGTTCGGTGTTCTTGGCCATGGCGTCGGCATCGAACGCGTTGGATGAGCCGGCCGGCGGCGCGAAGACGCAGGCACTGAGCAGGAGCGCAGCGGTGAGGGCGGTGGCAAAAGCGGCGAAACGGTTCATTCGTGTTCTCGGGGTCAGGTGTTGAGGAAGGCGGATCGTCGCCAAGGTCCGCCGCGGGCGACCGCGGCATGCGACGAACTGCACAACGCCTTGGACAGGCTGCGCGCTGACAGCCGTGCTACAGCTCGAGCTTCTCGCGCAACAGCCGGGCTTGCCGGCGTGACACCTCGACCTGGTGGCCGTCGCGCAGCGTGACACGGTAGCCGTCGTTGCTCCAGGGCTCTATGCCCTGCACCCAGCGCAGGTTGATCAAATGGCTGCGGCTGGCGCGGAAGAAGAGCTGCGGGTCCAGGCGTTCTTCCAGCGCGGTCAGCGTGCGGGCCAGCAGCGGGCGCTGGCCGTCGAACCAGGCCTGGGCGTAGTTGCCGCAGGCCTCGAAGCCGGCGATGTCGCCCAGGCGCACGAACCAGCAGCACTCGCCGTCGCGCAGGAAGACCATGTCGTCCCCGCCCTTGACTGCCGCCGCAGGCGTCGCCGGGGCCGCGGGCCGCAGGCGCTCGCGTGCCTTGGCCAGCGCCGCCTCCAGCCGCTGAGCGTCGATGGGCTTGAGCAGATAGTCCAGCGCATTGCGTTCGAAGGCGGCCAGCGCATGCTGGTCGTAGGCGGTCGTGAAGACGACCAGCGGCAGGTGCTCCAGCTGGTCCAGCAGGTCGAAGCCGGTGGCACCGGGCAGCTCGACGTCCAGCAGCAGCAGCTCGGGCCGCAGCGTGTCGATGGCCGCGCGCGCCGGCGCCAGTTCGGCGGCCTCGCCGACGATGTCGGCGTCGGGAACGGCGGCGAGCAGCGTGCGCAGTTCCTGGCGGGCCAGGCGCGAGTCCTCGACGATGTAGATCCTCATGCGGCCAATTCCACGCTGACGTTGACGCGCCCGTTGGCCGCTGCGATGCGGCAATCCGCCCCGGCGCCGCCGGCGCGCGCCAGGCGCTCGCGCAGGTGCACGAGGCCCAGGCCGGTGCCCTCGGTGGCGCCGGGCGTCCACAGGCCGGGGTTGTCCACGGCGATGTGCAGCCGCTCGCCCGTACGCGCGATGCGGATGTCGACGACGCCGCCACCCACCGTGCGCGCCACGCCATGCTTGATCGCGTTCTCGACCAGCAGCTGCAGCAGCATGGGCGGCACGCTGGCGCCGGCGGTGGCCGGGTCGACCTGCCAGTCCACGCGCAGCCGCTCCTCGTGGTGCAGCTGCTCCAGCGCCACGTAGTCGCGCACGACGGCCAGCTCATCGGCCAGCGGCACGCGTTCCTTGGCGCTGTGCTGCAGCGTGTGGCGCAGCGTGTTGGACAGGCGGCCCAGCATCTCGCGGGCGCGGGTCGGGTCTTCGTTGATGAGGGCGCGCAGGTTGTTCAGCGCGTTGAACAGGAAATGCGGGTTGACCTGCGCGCGCAGCACCTGCAGCTCCAGCTCGCGCGCGGCGGCCTCGGCCTGCCACTTGGCGATCTCGCCGACGCGCCAGCGGTGCAGCATCTGCAGGCCCACCCAGACGGCCGTCCACAGCCACAGCATGATGGTGGTGTTCACCGTGTAGCTCAGCAGCACCAGCCCGCCGCGGGGCATGCCGGGCGGAAAGGCGAGCAGGCCCAGCGACAGCCCCACCCAGTTGATGCCGAAGATCGCGCACTGCACCGCCAGTGCCAGCAGCGGAGGCGTCAGCGCGAGGCGCAGCAGCAGGGCGCGGGGCGAGCGGTCCAGCCAGCGGCCGCGCAGCGCCAGCTTGCGCAGCGTTTCGCTGGCCGCCCACAACCCGGCGCCAACGCAGCCCATCACGAAGACCAGCGACCCGGTGAGCGGTTGGAAGTTCGCGACCATGGCCAGCGAAATGGCGACGTAGCCGCCCCACAGCAGCGCCTGCAACGCGATCCGCCTGCGCATGTCCATGCTCTCCTGTGGCCTCGCCCTGGGTTGCGCTTCTACTTGGTCGCCAGGAAGCCCTTGACCTCGCCGACCAGCCAGTCGGCATCGTCCCACATGAGGAAGTGATGGCCGCGCTGGCTCATGGCCACCTTGACGCCGTTCAGGCCGGCGTACTGCGTCTCGAAGATGCGCCGGGTGCTCTCCAGCGTGGCGCCCATCGGCTCGTAGGCCGCCCAGGCGCCCAGCACCAGCGTCGGTGCCGTGATGCGGGGCAGCAGCGGGCGCAGGTCCTCGCCCCACAGTTCGGACATCGCCTGCGCCGTCGTCGCGCGGTCACTGGCCAGTCCCCAGGCGACGACGCGCTCAGTGTTCGCCGGGCTGCGGCTCATGCCGGCCGCGCCCTGCCGCGTGCCCGCCTCCCATTGCGCCGGCGTGGCGGACAGCATCTGCTGGCGCATGCCGGCGGCCATGCCGCGCGCGGCTTCGGGCGTCATGCCGCGCAGGCCGGCGAGGAAGGGCAGCGCGTCGACGATGACTAGGCGCTCGATGCGGCCGGGCTTCTCCGCCGCCATCTGCAGCGCCAGCGTGCCGCCCAGGCTGTGGCCGATGACGACGGGCCGCTCGAGCTGGCGGTCGTCCAGGTAGGCCAGCAGGCGGTCGCGCATGCCGTGCTGGAAGTTGTCCGCCGCGACGGCCGGCGCACCGGCGAAGCCGGGCAACTGCACGATGTGGCACTGCACGCCGGGCTGCAGCGCGGCGCAGGTCTCGGTCCAGGTGGCCGCGGCGCTGTTCAGGCCGGGGATCAACACGACCGGCCGGCCCTGGCCGACGACCTCGATGCGCAGGTCGCGGAACTCGGCCGTCGCGGCCTCGCTGCGGGCCACGTAGAGCGCCGTGAGGATGCCGATGGCCGCACCGAACAGGCCGGCCCAGGAACGTTTGCTGCGGGACATGTCATCTCCATCGGCGTTGTGATGGAGCGCATGTTGCCCGGGCCGCCGCCGGGTTCGGCGCCGTCGATGACGAGCGGCAGGCCGGGCGGACGAATGGCCGGCCGGCCGCTTGAGCGGCGCCTACTTCAGGCGTTGTGCCCAGTACACCAGCACCTCGGTGCGCGGCTGGATGTCCGTCGAGCTGTAGGTGTAGGTCGGCACGATGTTGATCGCGTCCAGCGTGTTCAGCCCCGAGATGATGCGGCCGAAGACCGCGTAGCCCGGGTTGGCGGCGCTCTGGTAGTCCAGGCTGGTGTTGTCCACCACGTTGAAGAAGAACTGGCTGGTGGCCGAGTCGGCGTCGCTGCGGCGCGCCATGGCGATGGTGCCGCGCAGGTTGGACAGGCCGTTGTTGCTCTCCAGCTTGATGGGTGCGTACAGCGGCTGCTTGACGACCATGCCGCTGGTGTAGCCACCGCCCTGGATGACGAAGTCGCGGTCGACGCGGTGGATCAGCGTCTTCGTGTAGAAGCCGGCGGCGACGTACTTGTAGAAGTTGGCCACCGTCTGCGGCGAGTAGGTGTCGTACAGCTCGACGACGATCTCGCCACTGCTGGTCAGCATGCAGACCGTGCCCCACTGGCTGGCCGCGGACGCGGCGAGACCGGCGGCGCTGCAGGACAGCGTGGGCGGGTTGGGGTTGGGATTGGGCCGCGGATAGGGCGTGCCGCCGCCACCGCCGCCGCCGCCATCGCCCACTTCCACATAAGCGCCGCCACCGCAGGCGCTGAGCAGGGCGGCCACGCCCACGGCAAGTAAAAAGCTGGCGAAACGGGTGGACGACTGACGCATGGGCATCTCCAGATGGTGCCGGCTCAACGCGCCGGGCGGCGCGTTGTTGACTTTGCTTACAAGCCTTTACCAGCGCTCGCTATAGTCCGCGCCGCTGCCACGAGCGGTGCCCCTTTTCCTCACCTGCTGACCTGCCCATGACCCTGCACGCCTCCCGTCGCCTCGCCCTCCTGCTCGCACTGAGCGCCAGCCTCGGTCTCGCCGCCTGTGGTGGTGGCGGTGGCGATTCGGGCCCGCCCGTCAACACGGACCCTAACGGCTGGAATGCCGTGACGGCGCTGAAGTCGACGGACACGGTGGTGGGCACCGGCGCCCAGGCGGATACGACCAAGACGGTCACCGTGCACTACACCGGGTATTTGTACGACGTGCGCGTGGCCAGCACCAAGGGCACGCAGTTCGACACTTCGGTCGGCAAGACGCCCTACACGTTCAAGCTCGGCGCGGGCACTGTCATCCCCGGTTTCGACCAGGGCGTCACCGGCATGAAGGTCGGCGGCAAGCGCACCGTCACCATCCCGGCTGCGCTGGGCTATGGCGCCACCGGCCAGGGCGTGATCCCGCCGAACGCCGCGCTGGTGTTCGACCTGGAACTGGTCGCCGTCAACTGACCTCGAGGTTGTCGATCAGCCGGGTGCTGCCCAGCCGGGCGGCGCCCAACGCCACCAGCGCCTGGCCATCCACCGCCGGCCCCAGGTCGTGCTGGCGGCGCAGCGTCAGATAGTCCGGCACCCAGCCGGCATCGCGCAGCGACTGCATCGCCTGCGCCTCCAGCGCCGCCGGGTCGCGCTCGCCGGCCTGCCAGCGGGCGATCAGGCCCTTGAGCGTGCGCGACAGGCGCAGCGCCTCGACCTTCTCGGCGTCGCTCAGGTAGCCGTTGCGCGAGGACAGCGCCAGGCCTTCGGCGCTGCGCCGCGTCTCGCCACCGTGGATGGCGATGGGCAGCGCCATCTGCGCCGTCATGCGGCGCAGCACCATCAGCTGCTGGTAGTCCTTCTTGCCGAACACGGCCAGCGTCGGCTGCACGATGTTGAACAGCTTGTGCACGACGGTGCAGACGCCGGTGAAGAAGCCGGGGCGAAAGTGCCCTTCGAGGATGTCGGCCAGCTCGGGCGGCGGCTGCACCTTGTAGCCCTGGGGCTCGGGGTACAGCTCCTTCTCGCTCGGCGCGAAGACGATGTCGCAGCCGGCGCCCTCCAGCAGCTCGCAGTCGCGCGCCAAGGTGCGCGGGTAGGTGTCGAAGTCCTCGTGCGGCGCGAACTGCAGCCGGTTCACGAAGATGCTGGCGACGGTCGCGCCCGCGGGGCCGACCAGCTCGCGCGCCTGCTTCACCAGCGCCAGGTGGCCATCGTGCAGGTTGCCCATCGTCGGCACGAAGCCGCGCTGGCGGTGGATGGCGAGTGCGTCGCGCAGCTCGGCGATGGTGTGGATCACCTGCATGTTCAGAATCCGTGCACTTCGTTGACCGGGAAGGTCTTGGCCTTCACCTCGTCGACATAGCCCTTCACCGCCGCCAGCACCGAGTCCTTGCCCGCCATGAAGTCCTTGACGAAGCGCGGCTTGCGGCCCGGCGTGATGTTGAGCATGTCGTGCAGCACCAGCACCTGGCCCGAGGTGCCCACGCCCGCGCCGATGCCGATGACGGGCACGGGCGACGCGGCGGTGATCTCGGCGGCCAGCGCGGCCGGCACCATCTCGTACAGCAGCATCGCGGCGCCGGCCTCGACCAGCTCCATCGACTCGCGCTTCATGCGCGCCGCGCCGGCCTCGTCGCGGCCCTGCACCTTGAAGCCGCCCAGCGCGTTCACCGTCTGCGGCGTGAAGCCCAGGTGGGCACAGACCGGGATGCCGCGCTCGCTGATGAAGCGCACGGTCTCGACCGTCCAGCCGCCGCCTTCGAGCTTGACCATGTGCGCGCCCGCCTTGACCAGCGCGGCCGCGCTCTTCCAGGCCTCTTCCTTGCTGACGTGATAACTGTCGAAGGGCAGGTCGGCAATGATCCAGGCCCATTTGTGGCCGCGCGACACGCAGAACGTGTGATAGACCATGTCCTCCAGGCTGACGGGGGCCGTGGAACCGCGGCCCTGCAGCACGTTGCCCAGGGAATCGCCGATCAGCAGGATGTCGACACCGGCTTCGTCCAGCAGGCTGGCGAAGGCCGCGTCGTAGCAGGTCAGCATGGCGATCTTCTCGCCGCTGGCATGCATCTGCGCGAGGCGCGGCAGGGTCATCGGCTTGCGATCTGTCATGGCAGAGTCCTCGGTGAAAACCCTGGGGCGGCCCCCGGAGCGGGCGCAGTGTAGCGTTCGGCCCTATGACCCTGACTGAACTGCGCTACATCGTCGCCGTCGCCCGCGAGCGGCATTTCGGCCGGGCGGCCGAGGCCTGCTTCGTGTCGCAGCCGACGCTGTCGGTCGCGATCAAGAAGCTCGAGGAAGAACTGGACCTGAAGATCTTCGAGCGCGGCGGCAGCGAGGTCTCGGTGACGCCGCTGGGCGAGGAGATCGTGCGGCAGGCGCAGTCGGTGCTGGACCAGGCCGGCGCCATCAAGGAGATCGCCAAGCGCGGCAAGGACCCGCTGGCCGGCGCGCTGCGCCTGGGCATCATCTACACGATCGGGCCCTACCTGCTGCCCGAGCTGGTCAAGCACACCATCGAGCTGTATCCGCAGATGCCGCTGATGCTGCAGGAGAACTTCACCGTGAAGCTGCTGGAGATGCTGCGCACCGGCGAGCTGGACTGCGCCATCATGGCCGAGCCCTTTCCCGACGCCGGCCTGGCCACGGCCCAGCTCTACGACGAGCCCTTCGTCGTCGCGCTGCCGGCCTCGCATCCGCTGGCCGACCGCGCCACCATCTCCGCCGAGGAGCTCAAGCGCGAGACCATGCTGCTGCTCGGCACCGGCCATTGCTTCCGCGACCATGTGCTGGAGGTCTGCCCCGAGTTCGCGCGCTTCTCCAGCGACGCCGAGGGCATACGCCGCAGCTTCGAAGGCTCGTCGCTGGAGACCATCAAACACATGGTCGCCTCCGGCATGGGCGTGACCGTGGTGCCGCAGCTGTCGGTGCCGCGCGAGAAGTCGGCGCACCTGCGCTTCGTGCCCTTCAGCGACCCCATCCCGACGCGCCGCGTGGTGCTGGCCTGGCGCCGCAGCTTCACCCGCTACGAGGCCATCGCGGCGCTGCGCAATGCCATCTACGCCTGCCAGCTGAACGGAGTGACGCGGCTGAGCTGACACGCCCATCGCGGCGATGCCCCCTTGAACGCGGGGCCGCGCCGAACACCAGGTTCGGCGGTGTCCGCCCAAGCGGCCCTATGCTGCGCGCCGCCCTCGCCGCTGCCCCCCGCTTGCTCACCGCCAAGGAACTCAACTTGAAGCCTACGTTCACCACCCTCGCCGCCGCCGCGGCCCTGCTGGCCGCCGCCGGCGCCCAGGCCGGCCCGGCCACCCTCTCCGGCAACCACGGCGACCTGGCCTGGACGGCGCAGAGCAGCATCGTCGGCGCGACCTCGACCGCCGCCATCACGGGTGGCGGCAACCCGCTCTACCAGGCGCCGCGCTCGCAATACAGCGGCGTGGCCACGCTGATCATGGACTACGGCAGCGCCGGCGCGTTCATCTGCTCCGGCACGCTGCTGCCCAACCAGCGCTCCATCCTGACCGCCGCCCATTGCGTCAGCAACGGCACGTCGGCCCGGCCACTCAGCACCTCCGTGTACTTCTATACCGGCAGCGACGCCGACAACCTCACCTGGAGCCAGCCGACGTTCAGCTACGGCGTCAGCAACTACTTCGTGCAGTCGGCCTACACCGGCAAGGTCTTCGACCAGAACGACATCGCCGTGCTGACGCTGGACAGCTTCGTCGATTCGAGCGTCAAGACCTTCGGGTTGTACGGCGGCGATGACCTGACCGGCCTGGAATACAACATCGCCGGCTATGGTGGCCGCTCCGAGGTGGGCGGCGCCGTCGGCACCAACCTCGGCACGGGCCTGCTGCGCCAGGGCACCAACCGCTATGAGTACCGCCTGGGCGACGCCGCCTTCGGCGGCATCTGGGACGACATCCTGGGCGTCCCTGCCAGCCAGATCGAATACACCTACGTGTCCGACTTCGACAACGGCACGCTGAACAACGACGCCGGCTGCCGCGTCGCCGTCGCAGGCCTGGGCTTGGCGCCTTCGGCGAAGTTCTGCAACACCGGCACCGGTGCGCGCGAGGTTTCGAGCGCAGGCGGCGATTCGGGCGGCCCGGAATTCGTCGACGGCCTGGTCGCCTCCGTGACGTCCTTCGGCGTGACTTTCGGCACCGGCTTCGGCGACGCCGCGCAAGGCCTGAACAGCAGCTTCGGTGAGTTCAACGGCTTCGTCCCTGTCAGCATTCACCGCGACTTCATCAATGCGGCGCTCGCCACGGTGCCCGAGCCGGGCAGCTTCGCGCTCGCCGGCCTGAGCCTGCTGCTGCTCGGCGCCTCGCGCCGCAAGCGCCAGCGCTGAGGCCCTGCCGCACCCGCCACAAGCCACCTTCCGGTGGCTTTTTTCGTTTGGCAACACCGCGGCTGGGCCGGGCGTGGATGCTGCGCCGCAGCAATGGTCTACTTCGCGCATCGCTTCACTCGCGCCCGCGCGCACCTTCGCCATGAGCCAACTTCCCGTCGACACCCAAGCTGGCGCCATCCATCTCGTCGGCGGCGAGAAAGGCGGCGTCGGCAAGTCGCTGCTGTCGCGCCTGCTGGCGCAATACATGATCGACCGCGGCATTCCCTTCACCGGCTTCGACACCGACCGCTCGCACGGCGCGCTGCTGCGCTTCTATGCGGACTACGCGTCGCCCGCGCTGGTGGACAACTTCGCGGCGCTGGACGCCATCGTCGAAAGCGCGCTGGCCGAGCCGGGCCGGCGCGTGCTGGTGGACCTGGCCGCGCAGACGCACGAGCCGCTGGCGCGCTGGATGGACGAGTCCGGCGTGCTCGACCTGGCCGCCGAGGCCGGCGTGGCCGTGCAGTACTGGCATGTGATGGACGCCGGGCGCGACTCGGTGGACCTGCTGGCCCGCCTGCTCGACCGCTTCGGCGACCGGCTGCGCTACGTGCTGGTGCTCAACCAGCTGCGCGGCGACGACTTCTCGCAGCTGGAGCGCTCCGGCCAGCTGGCCCGCGCCCAGGCGCTCGGCGCGCGCACGATGGCGCTGAAGCACCTGCAGGACGTGGTGCTGCGCAAGATCGACGCGGCCGACGCCAGCTTCTGGTCGGCCCGCACCGCCTCCAGCAGCGAAGGCGCCAGGCTGGGGCTGCTGGAGCGCCAGCGCCTGCGCGTGTGGCTGGCCCATGTCGAGGGCGAGTTCGAGCGGCTGGGCGTGTAGAAGCCATCGACATGCAGCGCTCGGGCCCGATCCGTTAGGCTCGCGCGGTCTCAAATTTCGGAGCTGTCCATGGCCAAGAAACCCACCCCCCCGTCCATCAGCATCGGCATCGGCGACAAGGACCGCGCCGCCATCGCCGCAGGCCTGTCCAAGCTGCTGGCCGAGACCTACACGCTGTACCTGACCACGCACAACTTCCACTGGAACGTCACCGGGCCGATGTTCAACAGCCTGCATGCGATGTTCATGGCCCAGTACACCGAGCTGTGGACGGCGGTGGACCCGATCGCCGAGCGCATCCGCTCGCTGGGCCATCCGGCGCCCGGCAGCTACGGCCAGTTCGCCAAGCTCAGCGGCCTGCCCGACGCGCCCGCCGCGCCGCCCAAGGCGATGGAGATGGTGCGCATCCTGAAGGAAGGCCACGAAGCCGTCGCCCGCACGGCCCGCCAGCTGTTCCCGGCCGTCGAGAAGGCCAGCGACGAGCCCACGGCCGACCTGCTGACCCAGCGCATCACCGTGCACGAGCAGACGGCGTGGATGCTGCGGAGCCTGCTGGAGGAGTGAACGGCGCTGGTGTCGGTTTTCGACACCTCGTGCAAGCGTGGCGACCGTTCGCCCCGTCGACCCGCAGGCCGGCCTCCGCGGTCCTAGTCTGCGTGCGGGCCGATCCTGGCCCGTCACGGGAGATCGATCGATGAAAACCTCTGCCATCGTCGCCGCCATTGGCGTGGGCGTACTCGCCACGGCCCTGGCCAAGCCCACTGGCCTGCCCGCCGGCTGGATGCAGACCGGCGATGCACAGACCTGCGAAGGCCAGGTCGTGTCGGTGAAAAGCGCCCCAAGCGCCAACGTCTTCAGCCTGGACTGCAAACCCGGCACCGCCGGCTTCTCGACTTTGATGCAGCAGGTCGCGGCCACCGACTACGCTGGCAAGCGCGTGCGTCTGAGCGCCCAGCTCCGCGCCGACCAACTCGCCGCCTGGGGCGGCCTGTGGATGCGCGCCGACAGTGGCCAGAAGCCCACAGCCTTCGACAACATGTACGACCGGCCCCTGCGCGGCAGCTTCGGCTGGCAGCAGGCCGAGGTGGTGCTCGACATCCCCGCCGACGCCACCGCGCTCAGCTTCGGCTTCCTGCTCAACGGCGCCGGCCAGCTGCAGGCCACGCAGTTCCGGCTCGAGGTCGTGTCGAACGCCGTCGCACCCACCGGCGGAACCGGTGCACCGGTGCTGCCTCGCCAGCCCAGCCACCTGACCCCGCCTTGAGCCACGCCGCGCCCACGCTGGCCAGCGACCTGGCCCAGGCACTCGGCGAGGAAGGCGTGGGCTGGCAACGCCCGACGCCGCTGCTGGCCGGCGCGCTGTTGTTCGGTCTGGCGGCGGTGTGGCTGCGTGCGCACCCGGCCTGGGCGCTGTCGCTGGGGCTGTGGCTGGGCCACGCGGCCAGCGACGGCGTCTGCGGGTTGTTCGCCCGGCGTCGGGCCACCCTGCTCGTCCTGCCGCTGGCGCTGCTGCTCGGCGCGGCGCTGGGCTGGGTCGTCGAGCAGGCGCTGGTGCTCGACGCGATGACGGCGGCCGAACGCCTCACCCGCGTCTGGTTGCACCTCGGCTTCGGCGCGGCCATGCTGGGCCTGCCACTGCTGCAAGGCCTGCGCCGGCTGCGTGCCGTGCGCCGTGTGGAGCAGGAGCGCGCCCGGCTGCGTGCCGAACTGCAGATGCTGCAGGCGCAGATCGAGCCGCACTTCCTGTTCAACACGCTGGCGACGCTGCGCAGCTTCGTGCGCCAGGGGTCGGCGCGTGCGCTGCCGCTGCTGGACGCCGTCAGCGGCCTGCTGGAAACCACGCTCGACCGGGTGCGCCAAGCGGAGGATTCGACACTGGGCCAGGAGTGCCAGGTCGTCGAGCACTACCTGGCGATCATGGCGCTGCGCCTGGGCGAGCGGCTGAGCTACCGCGTCGACGTCGACGCCGAGCTGCACGACCTGCCCCTGCCGCCGTTGATGCTGCAGCCGCTGGTGGAGAACGCCATCCAGCACGGCATCGAGCCCAGCGAGAGCGGCGGGCAGGTGCTGGTGCAAGCCGAGCGGGGCGGCGACCGGTTGCGGCTCAAGGTCGTCAACAGCGGTTGCGCGCTGACCACCGACACACCCACAGGCCACGGCCTGGCGCTGGTCAACCTGCGTCAGCGCCTGCATGCTCTGCACGGTGACCATGCCGGCCTGAGCCTCGCCACCAACGCTGCCGGCCAGACCGAAGCCACGCTCACCCTGCCCATGCCATGACCACCGCCCTCCTCGCCGACGACGAACCCCAGCTGCTCGAAGAACTGCAGCAACTGCTGGCCCAGGCCTGGCCCGAGCTGGAGGTCGTCGCGCTGGCCCGCAACGGCACCGAGGCGCGCCGGCTGCTGGATGAGCTGCGCCCCGACGTCGCCTTCCTCGACATCCGCATGCCCGGCATCGACGGCCTCGCCCTGGCTCCGCTGGCGCCGGCCCGCACGCGCCTCGTGTTCGTGACGGCCCACGCCGAGCACGCGCTGGCTGCCTTCGAGCACGCGGCGGTCGACTACCTGCACAAGCCCGTCACGCCCGCGCGGCTGGCGGCCACCGTGCAGCGGCTGCAGGCAGCGGCTGCGCCGCGTGCCGAGCTGCGCTTCCTGCAGGCCTGGACGGGCAACACGATGAAGCTGCTGGATGTGGGCCAACTCGCCGCGCTGCGTTCGGAGCTGCGCCACACGCGGGTGCTCAGCCAGGGCGGCGAGAACCTGCTGCTGCGCACCTCGCTGGGCGAACTGATGGAGCAGTTGGACCCACAGCTGTTCTGGCAGATCCACCGCGGCTCGGTCGTCAACGCGGGGGCCATCGAGCGCATCGAACGGCGCGACGACGGCGAACTGTGGGTGCACCTGCGCGGCGTGGCGCAGGCCCTGCCGGTCAGCCGCGCGCATCGTGGCCGCTTTCGCGGCATGTAGACGACGGTCAGTGCTCGGCCGGGCCGAAGCCATTGCGCCATGCGACGCGGCACACATGCCGCGAAATAGTTCGCGCTGACGCCAAGCGCGCGCTGGCCGCGACCGCCGCGGTGCGCCGCTCCGTCAGCAGAATCCGGAGGCGCGCCGTGCCCGCAGCGGGTCGCGATGTGCCGCAGCCGCAGCCGGCACTCACGCGCGCGTTCCGGTTTTCGCTCGAGGGAGATTTGATGTTCAACCGAATCCTGCCGTTCGCGTTGGTCTGCGCGTTGGGGAGTTACGTTCCCGTGGCAGCCGCCCAGCAGCAGACCGCCGAGGGCGCCCAGCGCTTTCTGGCGCTACTGGCGAAGGATGGCCATCTCAACGTCGGGTTGCCCGACAAGAACGGCGCATTGATGTCGGTCCAGGGCACGCGCAAGACAACCTATCGCTGGCAGAACAAGGGCGTACCGGACAACAGCCGGCCGGGCCCCTACGACGACACCAGCGCGCCGGTCACCGCGCCGCTCAAGTGGTTGTTGGTCATCCGCAAGCTGGAGGGCATGAACGAGAGCGCCAACGCCGATGCCTGCACGACACGCGCCGAAACCACCACCACGGAAAAACTTGGCAGCACGTCGAGCGACAGCCACTGGTTGACGAAAGAGACCTTCTTCAACGTCGAGCGGCTCTGGTACCAGACGACGATCACGGACGAATACGAAGACCCGGCCGTCAAGTACGCTGGCCCGCACTTCTTCGCGTGGGGCCGGGCCGTGATCTCCCGCGCCGCCAACGGTCGGATCACGGCGCGTGCGCCGGGCCTGAAATTCAATACGGAACTCGTCTTCCTCGGGGACATGGTCAAGGATCCCGACCTGGCCGACCGGGTCGAGTACGCGATGAAGTTCCTGAAGGCGAGTTGCGACAAGACCGCGGCGACCGGGTTCTGAATGATGCGCCACGAATTGACCCTGTTCGGCAGCATGTTGCTGGCGCTGCTGTCCCTGCCGCTGTCGTCCGCCGCGCAAACGGCCGCACCCGAGGCCGCCTCGGCCCCGGCCATCGAGGCCCCCCGCACGCTGAGCGAGCAAGACCTGGCCCGGCTGCGCCGCAGCGTGCAGAACAGCAAGGTCCGCGCCGTTGAAGAAGCGCGCCAGGCCGAGCTTCAGCGCCAGGAGCAGGCCCGCCAGGCCGAGATCCAGCGCCGCCAGATGGAGGCCCAGGCGGCGCGCCAGGCCGAGGAGGATGCACGGGCCGACGCCGAATTCGAGGCCGACCGCGCCCGCAAGGCCGCGCAGTTCAATGCGCAGAAGGCCCCCAGCGAGCGCGCGTTAGCCAACTCGCTGCAACGGCTGAACAACACGGTGAACCAGGTCCAGGTTCAGCAGGCCCAGCAGGTGGAACGCCAGCGCCAGCAGGCCGAGACGCAGCAGCGCACGGAACGCCAGCGCCAGGTGGAGCTGATCAACCAGGCCAACCAGCGCCAGGACCAGGAGGCCGCGCGCCTGGCCGCGCAGCGCCAGCAGTCCGAGCAGAAGCGTGCCGACGCACAGGCGGCCGAGCGCACGCAGGCGCAGCGCCGGCGCGACGAGCAGTTCCGCCAGGACGTGGCCGCCGAACGCGCGCGCCAGGAGGCGCAGCAGCGGCAGGCCGTCGCGCCTGCGGCAGCGGGCCCCGCGACGACGATGGCCAGCCCCACCCGCCCCGTGGCCGCCCTGCCAGCGGCCAACGCCGGCGGCAGCGCCTGCCGGGTCACGCAGCCCAAGCTGGACGACACCACGGTCACCTCCATGGGCGAAGCCGGCGGCATCGCCAAGCTGCGCGAAAGGGCGGCGAGCACCTGCAAGTCATACACCGGCAGCGAGGCCTTCTCGGCCGACACGCAATGCAGGGCGGACGGTCCCTACGTCCATCACTGCTCGCTGAAGGGCCAATGCTCGGGCGAGTACCGCATCTGTGGCCCTGAGCAGTGAGGCGCTGACAGGCCGCCGAGCGGCGCCGCGGATAATCCCGGGTTATCCCAGGTCCCGCCCATGTCCGAATCCACTGCTTCTCGCATCGAGACCGAAGTCCGCCGCCGCCGCACCTTCGCCATCATCAGCCACCCCGACGCGGGCAAGACCACGCTGACCGAGAAGCTGCTGCTGTTCTCCGGCGCCATCCAGATCGCCGGCTCGGTGAAGGCGCGCAAGGCCAGCCGGCATGCCACGTCGGACTGGATGGAGATCGAGAAGCAGCGCGGCATCTCGGTGGCCTCGTCGGTCATGCAGATGGAGTACCGCGACTGCGTCATCAACCTGCTGGACACCCCGGGCCACCAGGACTTCTCGGAAGACACCTACCGCGTGCTGACCGCCGTGGATGCGGCGCTGATGGTCATCGACGCGGCCAACGGCGTCGAGCCGCAGACGCGCCGCCTGCTGCAGGTCTGCCGCGCCCGCAACACGCCCATCCTGACCTTCGTCAACAAGATGGACCGCGAGGTGAAGGACCCGCTGGCGCTGATGGACGAGATCGAGGCCGAGCTGGGCATGACCGTCGTGCCGTTCACGTGGCCGGTCGGCATGGGCAAGCAGTTCCACGGCGTGATGGACCTGCGCCAGCAGCGCATGCGCGTGTTCGCCCCCGGCGAGGACCGCGCCGCCGGCACCGAGGAAGTGCTGGAGGGGCTGGACAACCCCGCCTACGCCGAGCGCTTCGGCATGCAGTACGACCAGGCCAAAGGCGAGATCGAGCTGGTGCGTGACGCCGCCCCGGCGTTCGACCGCGACGGGTTCCTGAGCGGCAAGCAGACGCCGATGTTCTTCGGCTCCGCCGTCAACAACTTCGGCGTGCAGGAGGTGCTGGATGCGCTGGTGGAGCTGGCGCCCGCGCCGGATTCGCGCCAGGCCATGCAGCGCACCGTGCTGCCCGAGGAGCCGAAGTTCACGGGCGTCGTCTTCAAGATCCAGGCCAACATGGACCCGGCGCACCGCGACCGCATCGCCTTCGTGCGCGTGGCCTCCGGCCGCTTCGAGCGGGGCATGAACCTGAAGGTCGTGCGCTCCGGCAAGACGCTGCGCCCCAACAGCGTGGTGACCTTCATGAGCCAGAAGCGCGAGCTGCTGGACGAGGCCTTTGCCGGCGACATCATCGGCATCCCCAACCACGGCGTGCTGCAGCTGGGCGACACCATCACCGAAGGCGAGGCGCTGCAATACACCGGCCTGCCGTTCTTCGCGCCGGAGATGTTCCGCGCCGTCGAAGTGGCCGACCCGCTGAAGACCAAGCAGCTGCGCGCCGGCTTGACACAGCTGGGCGAGGAAGGCGCCATCCAGGTGTTCCGCCCGATCGCCGGCAGCGTGCTGCTGCTGGGCGCGGTGGGCCAGCTGCAGTTCGAAGTGGTCGCGCACCGGCTGGAGCACGAGTACGGCTGCAAGGCGCGCATCATGCCCAGCCGCTTCCAGGTGGCGCGTTGGGTCACCTGCGACGACGCGGCCGAGCTCAAGCGCTTCATCGACGCCAACGACCACCGCATGGCCTACGACGCGGTCGACGCGCCGACGGTGCTGGTGGAGTACGCGCCGGAGCTGCGCGCCATCGAGGCCAACTGGCCCAAGATCAGGTTCCACGCGTTGCGTGAGCACGCGGGGCTGGTGTTCCAGCAAAGGCTGGACGGCTGAGCGGCGCCGTGCCGCTGCGCATGGCCCGCTAAGGCCGCCCGCGTTCCAGCGCCACCTTGAGGCCCAGCCCGACGAGCGCACCGCCGGCCAGTTGCTGGAAGCGCTTGAACAGCGTCGGCCGGCCGACGATCCATCGGCGGGCGCGGCCGCCCAGCGCGGCGGTGCAGAGGTTGACCGCCGTGCCGGACACGATGGACACCAGGCCCAGCAAGAGCGCCTGCTGGCCCGGGCGGCCGCGGGCCGGGTCGATGAACTGCGGCAGCACGGCCAGAAAGAAGATCGCGATCTTGGGGTTGAACAGGTTGGAGACGGCGCCCTGCGCGAACGGCGATGTCCAGCGGCTGCGGGGCGGCGCCGCGCCCAGCGACGCCGGCCGGCGCAGCATCTGCCAGCCCAGCCAGGCCAGGTAGGCGGCGCCGGCCAGCTTCACGGCAACGAAGGCGGTGGGCACCGCCGCCAGCATGGCCGTGAGGCCCAGCGCCGCCGCGGCGACATGCACTAGGGCCGCGCAGGCAATGCCCGCGCAAACCAGCGCTCCGGCCCGCGTGCCGCGCGACACGGAATTCGACAGGATGCACAGGACGTCGGGCCCCGGAATGAGCGCGAAGCTCATGTTGAGCAGCGTGAAGGCGAGCAGGACGGCGGGGTCGATCATGGGCACTCCGGGTGGCGGGCCGCAAGGCTAAGCCCAGCGAGGGTCAGGTTCTGGCAGCAGCACCCGTGCCGGATGCCGCGCGTTCAGCGTTCGAAACCTTGCGGCGCCATGGCATGGCCTCCCGGCTCCCTTACATTGCGGCGCAGCGTTCCACCACCCGCTCGCCCGCTCCGCATGCCTGCACCCGCCTCCCGTCCCTGCCCCTCCTGCGGCGATGCCCTGCAAGTGCATGCGCTGCCCGCCCAGTACGGCGGCAACGTGGAGATCGACTTCTGCTTCGGCTGCCATGGCCTCTGGTTCGACCAGATGGAAAACCTCAAGCTGTCGCCGGCGGCGGTGGCCACGGTGTTCAAGGAGATGCACCGGCACCGCGAGACACCGCACCAGCCGCTGGCCGGCACGCTGAGGTGCCCGCAATGCCGCGACCGCCTGGTGCAGGGCTTCGACCTCGTGCGCAGCGGCCGCTACATCACGCACCGCTGCGCCCGCCAGCACGGCCGCTTCAGCAGCTTTTCGTCCTTCATGATCGAGAAGGGCTTCGTGCGGCAGCTGACGAAGCCGGAGATCGCGGAGATCGCCGCCAAGGTGGGCGTCATCCACTGCAGCAGTTGCGGCGCGCCGGTGGACTTGCGCCGGGAGGACGCCTGCTCCCACTGCCGCTCGGCGCTGTCGCTGCTGGATCCGCAGGCGGTCGAGAAGGCCTTGCAGGCTTATGCCAGCGCGCCGGCGCGGCCGACGCCTGCCGCCGGTGGCCACGAACTGGCCGATGCGCTCGTCGCGATGGCCCGGGAGCGTTCGCGGACCGAGCGGGAGGCCGGAGCGACGGGCCATGGCCTGCCCATCCGCGGCATCCTCGCCGTGGACCTGCTCAGCGTCGGGCTCGGACTGGTGGCCCGACTGTGGGACGACTGATACGGCGCAATTTCAGCGCAGCCGCTTCGCGTAGTTGTCCCGCACCTCGCGGCTGATGTACGTGGACAAGCCCTGGCCGGCGCGCGCCAGGCGCTTCATCTCGGTGACGTGGGCGCGGCCCGGCCGCTCCAGGTCGTAGACATAGACCGCGCCGTCGACGAACTGCACGGCGATGCCGCGCGGGCCGGTGGCGAAGGCGACGACCCCGGACTCCCCGTTGCGGTTGGCATAACGCTGCAGCTTCACGCCGCGGTTCGGCAAGCGGCATGCCGGCATTGCCTTGCGGCCATGGGCGGCGATTCGGGCGACGCGCTGCGATGATGCGCACCTTTCCTCCGCCAGCCCCTTCGAGACGATGCGCCACCGCCTTGTTGTTTCCCTCGTTGCAGCCCTGGGCTGCGCCCTCGCCCACGCCCAAAGCCCCCAGCTGGAGACCGTGGTCGACGGCCTCAAGACGCCATGGGGCCTGGCCTTCCTGCCCGACGGCCAGTTCCTCGTCACTGAGCGCGACGGCACCCTGCGCACCGCCAAGGCCGGCGGCAAGCCCAGCGCGCCCATCCAGGGCGTGCCGGCCGTCGACGCGCAAGGCCAGGGCGGCCTGCTGGACGTCATCACCGACAGCGACTTCGCGCGCAACCGCGCCGTCTACTTTTGCTTCAGCGAGCCAAGCGCGGACAAGAAGACCAACGGCACGGCGCTGGCCCGTGCCAAGCTCAGCGAGGACAACAAGCGCCTGACCGACGTGAAGGTCATCTTCAGCCAGCAGCCCAAGATGGACAGCAAGCTGCACTTCGGCTGCCGCATCGCCGAGGCGCCGGACGGCAAGCTCTTCCTCAGCCTGGGCGAGCGCTTCAAGGGCATGCAGAGCGCGCAGACGCTGGACAACCACTTCGGCAAGATCGTGCGCGTCGGCAAGGACGGCAGCGTGCCGGCCGACAACCCCTTCGCGAAGACGGCAGGCGCCCTGCCGGAGATCTGGAGCTACGGCCATCGCAACTCGCAAGGCCTGACCGTCGACGCGCAGGGGCGGCTGTGGGAGCACGAGCACGGCCCGCAGGGCGGCGACGAGCTCAACCTCATCACGCCCAAGCTGAACTACGGCTGGCCGGTCATCACCTACGGCGAGAACTACGGCGGCGGCAAGATCGGCGAAGGCATCGCGGCCAAGGCCGGCATGGAGCAGCCGATCGTCAAATGGGTGCCGTCGATCGCGCCCTCCGGCCTGGTGCGGCTGAAGAGCGCCAAGTACGGCCCCGCCTGGCAGGGCAGCTTCTTCATCGGCTCGCTGAAGTTCGGCCACCTGGAGCGGGTGAAGCTCGATGCGGACAACCGGCCGGCGGAGCAGGAGAAGCTGTTCGCCGACGCGGGCCGCATGCGCGACGTGCGCGAGGGCCCGGACGGGCTGTTGTACCTCGTGCTGGAAGGCCACGGCCGCATCGTGCGGGTCAAGCCGACGGCGCCCTGAGCCTGCCCGGCCGCGCTGCGCTGGCTCCTGGGCGCGTCTCGCGCAACCGGCGGCGTCGGGAGACGCCGCTACGCAAAAAGCCGTGTGGGCTGCCGGCGCGTGCTGTGTTGGAATCCGCGGCGTTTTCGGCACCGCCGCAGCGGGCCGGCGCTCAGGGAGAGACACGATGAAGCGAATCACGACCACGCTGCTTGGGCTGTTTGCGGGCCTTGCCGCGCAAGCCGCCCCGCTGACCGCGGCCGAGCTACCGCCCGCCGCGCGCGACTGGCTGCCCTGGGCCCAGCAAGGCCAGCCGCCGCTGGGCTGCCCCACGCTGCATGACGCGGCCGACCCGGCCGCCTGCGTCTGGCCCGGGCGCTTGCAGCTCAGCGCCGGGCCGCGTGACGCCGGCTTCAGGCTGGACGTGCAGGTCTTCGGCGCACCGGCCCGCGTGGCGCTGCCCGGCGAGGCCGGCGCCTGGCCGCAGGACGTCAAGGCCGGCGGCAGGCCGCTGCCCGTCACCGAGGCCGACGGCCACCCCGCCGTGTGGCTCGCGCCCGGCACGCATGTCGTGGAAGGCCGCATCACCTGGGCGCAGATGCCGCAGAACCTGGCCGTCCCCCCCGGGCTGGGCGCCATCGTCGTGAGCAGCGACGGCGCCACGCAGGCCCGCGCGCCGGACGGCGACGGGCGGCTGTGGCTGCGCGCCGTCGCCAACCCCGAGGAGGCCAGCGACAGTGTCAGTGTGCAGACCGTGCGGCTCGTCGACGATGACCTGCCCCTGACGGTCACCACCGCCTACGAGCTGCGCGTGGCCGGCCGCGCCCGCGTGGTGGAGCTGCCGCTGGCCCTGCTGCCGGGGCTGCGCGCGATGCAGCTGGACAGCCCGCTGCCCGCGCGGCTGGCCGAGGACGGCCGCCTTGTCGTGCAGGCGCGGCCCGGGGCCTGGCGCATCGAGCTGCGCGCGCGGCTGAACGCGCCGGTGCAAGCCCTGACCCTGCCGAAGACCGCCGCCGACGAGGAGGTGTGGGCCGTCAAGGCCGCGCCGGCACTGCGGCTGATCCGCCCGGAAGGCCCGGCCAGCGTGGACCCACGCCAGGTCGAGATGCCCGAGGCCTGGCGCGCGCTGCCGGCCTTTCGCGTGAAGCCCGGCGAGACGCTGAAGCTGACCGAGCTGCAGCGCGGCAATGCCAAGCCGGCGCCCGACGCGCTGACGCTGACGCGCCGGCTCTGGCTGGACTTCGACGGCCGGGGCCTGACGGCCAGCGACCACTTCGACGGCCAGCTCTCCGCCAGCTCGCGCCTGGCGATGGCCGCGCCGGGCCAGCTCGGCCGCGCCGCGCTCGCCGGCGAGGACCAGCCCATCACCCGCCTGGCCAGCGACGGCCCGGCCGGCTTCGAGCTGCGCCAGCGCGCCGCCCGCATCGATGCCGACAGCCGCTGGCCGCGCGACGGTGCCCTGCCCGCCAGCGGCTGGGGTACCAGCGTCGACCAGCTCAGCGCCACGCTGCAGCTGCCGCCCGGCTGGCGGCTGCTGCATGCGCAAGGCCCCAGCCGCGCGGACGGCGCCTGGGTGTCGATGTGGACGCTGTGGGACTTCTTCTTCGTGCTGCTCGCGGCGCTGGCCGCCTACCGGCTGCTGGGCTGGCGCACCGGCGTGCTGGTCGGCGTGGCCTTGGCGTTGACGTGGCACACGCCGGGCAGCCCGCCGGCGGCGCTGTGGTTCGGCCTGCTGGCGCTGACGGCGCTGGCGCGGGTGCTGCCGGCGGGGCGGGCGCAGGCGGGCTTCGCGCGCGGCCGCCTGGCGGTGGCCGTGCTGCTGGCGCTGGTGCTGCTGCCGTTCGCGGTGGACCAGGTGCGGGAGTCGATCTACCCCAGCCTGGAGCAAGGCGGCATGCTGATGGCCGAAAGTGCCGAACCCGCGGCCGCGCCCAGTCCGGCCGCCGCGCCGCCGCCCGAATTGCAGGTGGACGCGCCGCCCGCCCAGGAGCGCAAGACGGCCGCGCCGATGGTGGAGAAGGTGGCGCCGCGCTACGCCAGCAGCGACCTCTCCCGCGTCGACCCCGGCGCCCGCGTGCAGACCGGCCCCGGTTTGCCGAACTGGACGTGGCGCGCGCATCAACTGACGTGGAGCGGCCCGGTGACGCCCGAGGAGACGCTGAACCTGTGGCTGCTGCCGCCCTGGGCGACCGCGCTGCTCAAGCTGATCGGCCTGGCGCTGCTCGCCCTGGCCCTGGCCGCTGTCGCCGGCTGGAAGCCGCCGCGCCTGCCCCGCATGCCGCGCGTGGCCGCCAGCGCGGCGGCGGCGCTGCTGATGGCGCTGGCCCTGACGCCACAACCGAGCGAAGCCCAGGCCGCGGCCTGGCCCAGCGACGAGCAGCTCAAGGCCTTGCACGGCAAGCTGGCCGCGCCGCCGGACTGCCTGCCCCAATGCGCTGCGCTGGCGCGGCTGCTCGTCAGCGCCTCGGGCTCGGCCGTGCAGCTGCGTGCCGAGATCCATGCGCAGGCGCTGGTCGCCGTGCCGCTGCCGGGCCAGGGCACCGGCTGGCAGCCCGGCAGCGTCACGCTGGACGGCCAGCCGGCCGCGACACGGCGCGACGAGCAGGGCCAGCTCTGGGCCGCGGTGCCGGCCGGCGTGCACCAGCTGGTGCTGGCCGCGGATGTGGGCAGCGCCAGCGGCCTGGACATTGCGCTGCCCCTGCCGCCGCGCGCGCTGCAGGCCGACCTGAAGGGCTGGACGCTGGCGGGCCTGGACCCGCGCGGCCAGAGCACCGGTGCCATCACGCTGAGCCGCGCAGCCGTGGCCGGCAGCACGCGCGGGGAAGATGCCGGCACCCAGCGCGACGCGCTGCCACCGCTGGTGCGGGTGGACCGCCGCCTGGAGCTGGGCCTGCGCTGGCAGGTGCAGACACGCATCGAGCGCCTGGCGCCCAGCCGCGCGCCGCTGCGCGTGCGCTGGGCCCTGCTGCCGGGCGAGGCCGTGGGCGACGCGCGCGTGACGGTGGAGGACGCCGGTGACACCAGGACAGCCAGCCTGCAGCTGGGCGGCGAGGAAGCGGCCGACGTGTCGAGCATCCTGCAGCCTCGCGAGGCGCTGGTGCTGCAGGCCGGCAAGGAGCCGAACCAGGTCGAACGCTGGACGCTGGCCGCCTCGCCGCAATGGCATGTCGAGGCCAGCGGCTTGGCGGCGACGGCGCTGCAGCAGGGCGGCGAATGGCTGCCCGAGTGGCGGCCCTGGCCGGGCGAGACGCTCAAACTGGGCGTCAGCAAGCCGGCCGGCGTCGCCGGCCAGACGCTGACGCTGGACAGCGCACAGACCGAGGTGACGCCCGGCGAGCGCAGCACCGACATGCAGCTCGGCCTGACGCTGCGCAGCAGCCTGGGCGGCCCGCACACCCTCAAGCTGCCAGCCGGTGCGGAGCTGCTGGGCGTGACCATCAACGGCGCGACGCTGGCCCTGCAGCTGCGCGACGGCGCACTGACGCTGCCGTTGACGCCGGGCGAACAGCGCATCGCCATCCGCTGGCGTGAGCCGCAGGGCATGGGCGCCTGGTGGCGCCACGAGGGCCTGGCCCTGGGCCTGCCCGGCGTCAACGACATGCTGCAGCTCAACGTGCCGCAGGACCGCATCGTGCTCGCCGTCGGCGGCCCGTTGATCGGCCCGGCGGTGCTGATCTGGGGCGTGCTCGTCGTCGTGCTGGTGCTGGCCTGGTTCGCGCCCCGGCTCTTCGCGCCGGGCCAGCCGGGCGTGATGGGCAGGCCGGCGTGGTTGATCCTGGCTTTGGGCGTGGCGCCGGTGTCGATGTGGGCGCTGGCGGTGCTGGCCGGCTGGTTCGGCGTGCTGGAGGCGCGGCGCCGCTGCGGCGGGCACGGCCGGCGCTGGCTGCGCATCGCCGTGCAGCTGGGGCTGGTGCTGTGGACGCTGTTCGCCATCGGCGCGCTGCTGGACGTGCTGCGCACCGGCCTGCTGGGCTACCCGGACCTGCTCGTCGCCGGGCCGGGCTCCAGCAGCCATCTGCTGAGCTGGACGGCCGACCGCTTCACCGAGCGCACCGCCAGCGCCTGGGTTTTCAGCGCACCGGTCTGGCTGTACCGCGCGCTGATGCTGGGCTGGGCGCTGTGGCTGGCGGCGTCGCTGCTGAAGTGGGTGACGTGGGCGTGGCGCTGCTTCAGTGAGGGTGGCGCTTGGCCGGAGAAGGCGGCGGTGATTGCCAAGCCTGAGGCAGGGCAGGTGCAGGGGTGACCGTCATTCGACAGCCGCAGACTCGTGCTCCGTGTGCCGGTCAGGCTCCGTGGTGCGGAGGATTTCGTTCAGAACGGATGTGGCGTAAGTCCCGGCGGGCAAAGAGAACGTGAGCACCAGTTGATGGGCTTGCGGCCATTCCCATGACATGTCCACCGGCGTGACCACCAGCGCGCGGCGCTCCTGATCCAGCCCGGCGTGTTCCATGCCATCGCACAAGGCGGCGTGACGTCCGGCCACACCGTTCTCCAGGGCCTGCGCTTGCTCGGTGGTGGTCACGCGGCCCCGTCCCCAGAGCGGTCCGGTGGGCCGGCCCGCCTCGTCCATGACGTCGCCGGGCAGGGCCCTGCCCCACAGGCCCTGCTGGATTCGCAGCGCCAGCACTTCATTGAAGACGAAGGAGCGCACCGCCGACAGGTAGATGCCCTTCTTCNTTGCGCACACGGATTTCGCGCGCCAGCATGGCCCGGCCCTCCTCGACGTTGCCGCCCTCGAAGCCGAAACGCTGAGCGCCAAAATAGTTGGGCACGCCCTGTGACGCCACGGCCTGGAGGTTGGCCTCGACGGCCTTCATCGCATCGGGGTCGCCGGTCACGTCACGCAGCACGATGCGGAATCGGTTGCCCTGCAGATCACCCGGGCGCAGCTTCTTCACGTGGCGGCTCTGGCTCAGTACCTTGAACTCGGGGTGCTGAAGCTGCGTCAGGTCGGGCGTCTCGCCCTTAGGTAGATAGATGCTGAACCACTGGCGGGTGACGGCGTAGCGGTCCTTGAGGCCGGCATAGCCCACGTCCCTGTCCTGCACGCCGGCGGCGTCGGCCAGCTGCTGGGCGACGAAGGCGGTGTTGGCACCGTTCTTCTCGACGTCCAGCCAGATGTGTTCGCCCTCACCGGAGGGCAGCTGCAGCGGCAGTTCGGTCACGGTGAAATCCTCGTTGAGGCTTTTCAGCGTGGCGCTGGCGCCGCTGGCCGGATAGGCGTTGGGCCACTGCGGCAGGGTCGTGTAGTGAGCGTCGGGCATGGGCAGTCTGATGGCACCGGCAGTAGAGGGGGCAGGCTGTCTGGCCGACCGGGGCAGTCGGGCGGTGATTCTCTCGCTACCCGTATGCCTCGGCGGGCGTCGACGGATACGCCTTCCATGGGGACCGTTGCGCGCTACGACAGGCGGCGTCCGGGCGCGACTTCAACTCGTGGACCCGGCCAGAAAAGGGCGAGTGGTGGGCGGTGCCAATAGCCGTGCAAGGCTGGTTGGAATCTTTCGCGCAATTTGCGAGCCGCTGATTTCGACCCGAAGCAGCAATAGCACTAAGGCCGATAGGCCGCCCCAAAACTGACGTTCAACGTTTGACGTAAGGGGCGGCCGCAAGTGGGCGAAGCCCGCTTGTGGACGTCCCCTTGACGGATGGGTTAGACGGCTGGGTGGCGAGCGCGCTCATGTATTGGTACTCAGAGCACCTGGCCAACACGCAGCAGATTGCCATCTTCGTCGACAACGGCGAACTCCCTCATGCCCCACGGCTTGTTTTCGATGGCATCCATGCGAGGACTGCCTCGCTTGGGCAGACCTGCTGCCAAGAATGCTTTGTACAAGGGCTCGACATCGGCGACCCTCAGGTAGCAGCCCGCCCAAGACTCGGCTGGCACCAACTCGGCATGAAGAAAGAAGTGAAGCTCAAGATCGCCCCGAGTGAGGATGGCATAGGCATCACCAACGATTTCGCCCTCAAATCCAAGGCGTCCATAGAACGCCAAGGTGCTTGGCAGTGACCTACTTGGAAGGATTGGAATAGCGAGATCGTTGGACTTCATAGGTGGTGAATGTGCCGTCTAACGAGGCTGTCCAAAAACCCAAAAATTCCAGTCGCCCCCGCGAAGCGGCCCGCTTGGA
>NZ_LMFP01000013.1:0-110557 GCF_001426885.1 Pelomonas sp. Root1444
GTCAGGCCGCGACCGTCTGACTTAAACCAACGGGCCTCCGCGATTCCCGGGGCGGTTCAGAACTGGGGGCGAGCAAGTCTCGTATCGGAGCGACATGTCGCTGGATGAATTCCGTCCAGGCGCGTCTACAGTGGGTGTTTTGTAGCCGGCCACCAGCGGCACTCCAAAGTGTGGCGACGGTTGATCTCAGCTGTTTTTGAGCATCACGCAGATCGGAGGCCAAGACCGTCGGATCAGCATTTCCTTGATGAGCCAAGTGCGCTCGAAGCAGATCCAGCGGTTCTGCCGCCGCAGCCCATCCGTTGAGTAAGAACTCCACCACTGCCGCGAGCGAAGGGGTCTCAAACTGAGCTTGGCGAACGAGCCCTTTGACGTCGTCAGACGACAGGTTGCAAGGGAGGGTCGGACTTAGAGCCTCCAGAACCACTCCGACGGCGCACAATCGATCCGCGGCATTCGTCTCGACGTCTGACCGCAATCTTGCCAGCCGCTTGCTGCTCAGCACTGAAGAGATGTCAAACGGATCCACCAAAAGTCGATGCGCAGCCCTTAGCTCATCGAGGGTCAGTGGCGTCGATGCCTGGTTGTGAGATGCCGCAGTTCGCAAGTAGGCCAGCCCGAAATGACCCGCGCGCCAGTTCACTAACGACTTGGTAGCCTGTTCGGCGGCGAAGTTCTTTCCGCTCCAAGGGGCAATTCCGACCTGCCCATTGCTACCAATCCAGTGGGAGCGTGCGTACTCCGCAAACGAAACGGGGACTTGGAGCGATGCACTTGCTCGATCTTCGCCTTCTGAGGGGCGAGTACTCGTCTCAGCGTCAGCGGATAGCTGAAGGTTCTCTTGCGGTTCGCCCGGCGTCGAACCGTGTGGGGCCGCACCAGAACTGAGCCCGCTCTCTGGCTGTTCGGCTGTCTCTTCGCAAATCGAGTTTGCGGTTGGCGCATCGAACGGGTCTTGCGCCGATTCGACAGCCGCGTCAACCGCCACCCCGGACAAGCCTTCATCAGGGACCACTTTGTCGTTGTGGTGGGATGGAAGCGCAACTACTTCAACTGCTGGTACAACCGCCGCCCGGTCGATCGGCTCGCTGCGGCCCTTTTCAAGTGTTCCCGTCGACTGCGAGAGTTCTGGCTGCTGATCGGCGATGATGGGAGCTAACGGAAGCTGATCTTCGGGAGCGACGTCGCCCGACGCGACGCTCTTAAATTGCAGCTTCCCGCGCAAAGCCGCAGTGGTGAGCGCACTTCCGAATCGGGCGCGCACTACCTCACCAGCTTCAGCGGCCACCTCGTCGTCAAGCGACTCACCATTTGTGACAAGCGTCGCTAATGCACTGAGTGCAGTTAGAAGGTCCGCACTAATCTCATCGCCGCGGCCTATCGCGCCGAGCTGGGCCTGCGCCGTTTCAACGATGCTACGGACGGGCTGGAAGGCAGGATCGGAGGCATGCTCCAAACCAACTAACCGTTGCAGCAATTCTCGCAATCTCTGGCTGGCTCGGGCCTCCGCCTTGGCGCGCTCCAAGCGATCTTGTAGCGCAGCGAAGCTGCAGACATCAACACCGAGACTCTTGGCATGATTCGTGAGCCTCTCGTCCAATGCCGACCACGCCAGTAGCAAACTTTCTTTGTTGACGATTTCTCCCAAACGCAACCGCTGTGTTGCCGCAGCCAAATCATCCGCCAGGCTATTCAGATCAAGGTGCAGTCCATCTAGGTCGATCGTTTGGATGTCCACTGCAGGACTTCCAATGGTCTTGTCGATCCGTTGTTGCTGGTTGTTCTGCCACTCCGAGGTGATGTGACTTTCCGCAGCGGCGGATGTCGCCGTGTCGTCGGCTCGCTGCGCCGACGGATAGGCAGCTTTGACTGGTGCTAAGTCAGAATCTGACGTCTGATCTTGAACAGCTGTTGGTTGGGCACTGGACGGCTGATTTAGAGCCTGCTGAAGCTCCTTGATCGCAGACAAACGCAGGGCTTCAAAGGCGCTGGACAGCACGTGCCAGGAATCATGGTCAAGCATTAGTCCTGCACAGACAACCATCAAATCGTAGCTGCGGAACTCCTTGCTTAAGCTATTGATTACGTAATCGACCTGCTCGATAGACACCTCCGGCATCGGGGCCGTAAGGACGCCAACCTCATCGTGGGCGCAATTGAATGCGTCAAGAATTGCCAGCAATGTCTCCAGGCGCTTTGCTTGAATCCATCGGCAGAATGCCTTGTTGAAGAATGGCCATACTGCTGGCGTACTGAACAATTTGTCCTTTAGCCGCAATACGGATTTCTGCAACTCATCGGTGGACAAACGTCGTGAGGCGCGAGGGATCCCATTGATCCCTCCTTTCACTGGCACCTTACGCTCTGAATTCTGGACCGCGGAGCACAGGCTGTCGTAGTCGCTCGGCGCCGTGTGACTGGGTCGTTTCGGCGGATGCAGGGTCTGAACGATTCGAGCTGTGAATCTCCAGAAATCCGATGCATCTTCATCAGCGAGCATGGCGACTGCGTCGGGAATCGCCAAGTTCGATTGGTTAGCCCCTGCCGGACTTTTCGCAACGTCTTGATTCAAGATACCACCCCTGTGCTTTTAGTTTTTGCTGTGTGATGTGATGATAGAAGAGACTCTCTAGCCCCACGTCCGGAGTAGCGCGGATACCGCAGTTCATCGCAGGCCGGCAGCGCACCCTCATCAGGGGCGGCGAAGCGCCGTTCTTGGTTTCAGGGCTCGCGTATGCATGGAAGAGAGCAGAGCCATTTTTGAACTCTATTTCTTTCGCTGCGCGACCACAGAGATCGATTTTTTTGAACTCTTTTATCGATTTGTGAACTCTATTAAGTCGTACCAGAGCCGGCCCGAAGCCCTCATGCTCGACCTCGACGGCACGCTGGTCGACACACTCGGCGACTTCGCCGCCGTGCTGGCGCTGACGCTGCGCGATCTCGGCCTGCGGACGGTGGGCAGGGACTTCATCGAGCACACCATCGGCCGCGGCGGCGAGCACCTGGTGCGCATGACGCTGGCCGAGGCCGGCGGTGCGCCGGAGCTGTTCGACCGCGCGTGGGCGCTCTACCAGCGGCACTACGCCGCGGTGAACGGCGAACATGCGATCGTCTACCCCGGCGTCGTGGAAGGCCTGGCGTTGCTGCGGTCAGCAGGCCTGCCGCTGGCGGTGCTGACCAACAAGCCCGCCGCGCCGGCGCGCGAGCTGCTCAGGCGCAAGGGGCTGGACGGCTATTTCGCCCACGTCTTCGGCGGCGACGACTTCCCGCGCAAGAAGCCCGACCCGCTGCCGCTGCTCAAGACCTGCGAGGCGCTGGGCACGCCGCCGTCAGCGACGTGGATGGTGGGCGATTCGCGCAACGACGCCGAGGCCGCCCGCGCGGCCGGCTGCCCGCTGGTCCTGGTGACCTATGGCTACAACCACGGCGAGGACATCCGCGCCGTGTCGGCGCTGCGCCACGTGAACCGCCTGGACGAGATCAGCGCCGACGCTCTTTCTTGACGCCCAGCAGGGCTTCCTTGAGGTTGTCGTCGGCCGGCTTGTCGCCCAGCCAGATGCGCAGCAGCGCGGTGAAGAACTCGGGCTCCTTGATGGGCTCTGCCATCACCGGCTTGCCATTGACGAGCAGCGTCGAGCCGAGGCCGGGCACGTAGTCCACCGAGAACTGGTCGCCGCTGTTGAGCTGCTTGCGGCTGGCAAACACTTCGCTGAGCTTGAGCACGCCGTTGATGGACTTGACGAACTCGTCGCGCGGCGCGTTCGCCTCCATGCCCTTGGTGAAGAGCTTGCCCAGCTCATTGCCGTCGATGTCGCGCAGCATGTGGATCTGGATGCGCTTGGGCCCCGGGGCCGCCAGCACCTCGGCCGTCGTGCCGACCTTCTGGGTCAGGTAGAGGCCGGCTGCATAGACCTTGACGACGAACTTGTAGCGGACGCCGGCGCCATTGAGCACCAGCTTCTGGCCCGCCAGGTCCAGCGCCGATTCGTACTTCACGTTGGCCACCTCGACGGCCTGGGCCCAGGCCGTCGCTCCCCCCAGGCTGCCCGCGGCCAGCAGGGCCGCGACGATGTATGCGCGCATGTCTCGCTCCGTTGTCCTGCCGCGATGGCGGCGTCTTCGTGAGCCGAAGTATGGCTCGGCAGGCGCAAAACCCCGCTGATACACTGGCCCGACCATGTTCATCACGCGCAAGTACATCACGGGGTCGAGCGACCGGGGAGCCTGGCCCTGGCGTCCCTGGGCCACCGCCGTTTGATGCCGCTTGGCGCGCCCTGACGCGCTCTTCCACGCGTTGCCCGTCCTCCACCGGGCTGCACGCCAAGCCCTGAAACTGTCTTTCAAGGTTTGAGACGTGATCACCGAACTCGAATTCCAGAGCCTGGCCGCTGAAGGCTACAACCGCATCCCGCTGATCAGCGAGGCGTTGGCGGACCTAGAAACCCCCCTGTCCCTGTACCTCAAGCTGTGTGCGCCGGGCTCCGGGCCGTGCCGCAACAGCTTCCTGCTCGAATCCGTCGTCGGCGGCGAGCGCTTCGGGCGCTACTCCTTCATCGGCCTGCCGGCCCGCACGCTGATCCGCGCGACCGGCAACCAGTGCGAGGTGTTGACCGATGGCGCCATCGTCGAGACGCACGAGGGCAACCCGCTGGACTTCATCGCCGCCTACCAGGAGCGCATCAAGCCCAAGATCCCCAGCGGCCTGCCGCGCTTCTGCGGCGGCCTGGCCGGCTACTTCGGCTACGAGGCCGTGCGCGCCATCGAGAAGCGCCTGGATCACGCGCACAAGGGCGAAAGCCTGGGCACGCCCGACATCGTGCTGTTGCTGTCGGAGGAGGTCGCCGTCATCGACAACCTGTCCGGGCGTCTGTACCTCATCGTCTGGGCGGACCCACGCCAGCCCGAGGCCTACTTCCGCGCCAAGAAGCGCCTGACCGCCCTGCGCGACAAGCTGAGCTACTCCGTCAGCGTGCCGCGCGTGGCGCGCAGCGAGGCGCACCCGGTGACGCGCGGCTTCGCCAAGGCCGACTACCTGGCGGCCGTGGCCAAGGCCAAGGAGTACATCGCCGCCGGCGACCTGATGCAGGTGCAGGTGGGCCAGCGCATCTCCAAGCCCTACAAGGCCGAGCCGATCGCGCTGTACCGGGCGCTCAGGGCGCTGAACCCCAGCCCCTACATGTACTTCTACGACCTGGGCGACTTCCAGATCGTCGGTGCCAGCCCCGAGATCCTGGTGCGCGAGGAGCACGCGGGTGACGGCTCACGCAAGGTCACGATCCGCCCACTGGCCGGCACCCGCCCGCGCGGCGCGACGACCGAGCGCGACCTCGAACTGGAAGCCGAATTGCAGGCCGACCCCAAGGAGCGCGCCGAGCACCTGATGCTGATCGACCTGGCGCGCAACGACATCGGCCGCATCGCGCGCACCGGCAGCGTTAAGGTGACGCAGGCCTTCACCATTGAGCGCTACTCGCACGTGATGCACATCGTCTCCAACGTCGAGGGGGTGTTGCGGCCCGAGGTCGGCCAGCTCGACGTGCTGAAGGCCACCTTCCCCGCCGGCACGCTGACCGGTGCGCCCAAGGTGCGGGCGATGGAGCTGATCGACGAGCTGGAACCCATGCAGCGCGGCATCTACGGCGGCGCCTGCGGCTACCTGAGCTTTGCCGGCGACATGGACCTGGCCATCGCCATCCGCACCGGCATCATCAAGAACGGCATGCTGTACGTGCAGGCGGCGGCAGGTGTGGTTGCAGACTCAGTCCCGGAGTTGGAATGGCAAGAGACGGAAGCAAAGGCGCGGGCGCTGCTGCGCGCCGCCGAGCTGGTTGAGGAGGGCTTCTAAATGCTCTTGATGATCGACAACTACGACAGCTTCACGTTCAACATCGTCCAGTACTTCGGTGAACTGGGCGCGGACGTGAAGGTGGTGCGCAACGACGAGATCACCGTCGCCGAGATGGAGGCCCTGAACCCCGACCACATCGTCTTCTCGCCGGGTCCCTGCACGCCCAACGAGGCGGGCGTGTGTGTGGAGGCCATCCAGCATTTCATCGGCAAGAAGCCGCTGCTGGGCGTGTGCCTGGGCCACCAGGCCATGGGCCAGGCACTGGGCGGGCGCATCATCCGCGCGCAGCGCCAGATGCACGGCAAGGCCAGCACCATCACAACCGACCAGCGCGGCGTCTACACCGGCCTGCCTCAGGATTTCTCGGTGATCCGCTACCACTCCCTCGTCATCGAGGAGGCGACCTGCCCCGCGGTGCTGGAGATCACCTCGCGCAGCGAGGACGGCGAGATCATGGGCGTGCGCCACCGCGAGCTGGCCGGCACGGCCACGCCGCTGGAGGGCGTGCAGTTCCATCCCGAGTCCATCCTCAGCGAACACGGCCACGCGATGCTGCGCAACTTCCTGGAGCTGAAATGACACAAGCCCCTCGCCCGGTCTTGCTCCGGCTGAACGCCGGCAAGCCCGGTCGGTCCCCCGCGGGGACGGCGATGCACGCGGCGTTGAGCCGCACGCACATCGCCCACGGGCCGGCTTGGGGCGGCCCGGCGCTCGGCCCGCGCGCCTGCTCGCGGCATCGGAGGCCAGAGCAATGACTGACTACGCGCCGTTTTCAAGCGCGGCGTCTCCAGCCCTCGTCGACCTGCGCAGCGACACGGTCACGAAGCCGACCCCGGCCATGCTGGAAGCCATCGCCGCCGCCCAGGTGGGCGACGACGTCTTCGGCGACGACCCCACCGTCAATGCGCTGCAGGAGCGCGTCGCCGCGCTGCTGGGCAAGGAGGCGGCCCTCTTCATGCCCAGCGGCACGCAGAGCAACCTGTGCGCGCTGCTGGCGCACTGCGGCCGTGGCGACGAGTACATCGTCGGCCAGCTGGCGCATACCTACCGCTACGAGGGCGGCGGCGCAGCGGTGCTGGGCAGCATCCAGCCGCAGCCCTTGCCCAACCAGCCGGACGGCACGATCAAGCTCGAGGACATCGCGGCGGCCATCAAGCCCGATGACCCGCACTTCGCGCGCACGCGGCTGCTGGCGCTGGAGAACACCTGGAGCGGGCAGGTGCTGTCCACCCAATACACCAACGCCGCCTGCGAGCTGGCGCATGCGCGCGGCCTGGCCACGCACCTGGACGGCGCCCGCCTCTTCAACGCCGCGGTCGCCTCGGGCCGCAGCGTGGCCGACCTGGCGCGCACCTTCGACTCGGTCTCCATCTGCTTCAGCAAGGGCCTGGGCGCGCCCATCGGCTCCATGCTGGTGGGCTCGCGCGCGCTGATCGCCCGCGCCCACCGCATCCGCAAGATGGTCGGCGGGGGCCTGCGCCAGGTGGGCCTCTTGGCCGCCGCGGCAGACCACGCGCTGACCCATCACGTCGACCGACTGGCCGACGATCATGCGCTGGCCAAGCGCCTCGCCGAAGGCCTGGCCACGCTGCCCGGTGTCACGGTCACGCCACCGCAGACGAATATCGTCTTCGTGCAGATCAGCGACGGCCGTAGCACGGCGCTGCTGGAGCACCTGAAGTCGCGCGGCGTGCTGGCCACCGGCCTGATCGGGCTGCGCTTCGTCACCCACCTCGATGTCGACGCGGCCGGCATTGACCACGCCATCGCCGCAGCGCGCGAATTCCTGGAGGCCTGAGCATGTCGATCTCCACGCTGATGACCTCGCTGTTCGAGCAGAAGGCGGCCATCGACCGCGAGTTCTTCGCGGCGCTGGCCGGCGCGCCGCTGTCTGCCGAGAACCGCCACATCGCGATCCGCACGCTGAACCACATCCACACGGTGGACCGCATCTTTGCCGCCCATCTGCGCGGCGAGCCGCACGGCTTCACGGCCAGCAACACACAGGCGACCCCGACGCTGGAAGAGCTGCGCGACTCGGTCGCGCAAGTGGACGGCTGGTACGTCGACCACGTGCGCTCGCTGCGGCCCGACCAGTTCGAGGACGTGCTGAGCTTTCGCTTCACCGACGGCGACGCCGGCCGCATGAGCCGCGAGGAAATCCTGGCCCACGTCATCCACCACGGCAGCCACCACCGCGGCAACGTCGGCATGCTGATGAAGCAGGTCGACCAGCCGCCGCCGCGCGACCTGTTCACCCGTTATCTGCATCAACAAGACCCTTCACGACGCGAGGCCTGACCCATGGCAATCACCGACACCGAAGCCCTGACCCGCGTCATCGAGCACCGCGAGATCTTCCACGACGAGATGCTGACGCTGATGCGCCGCATCATGGCCGGCGAGATGTCGCCCGTCATCGCGTCCGCGCTGCTGACCGGCCTGCGCGTGAAGAAGGAAACCATCGGCGAGATCACCGCCGCCGCGCAGGTGATGCGCGAGCTGAGCAACAAGGTGCCGCTGGCGCCGCTGCCGCACCTGGTGGACGTCGTCGGCACCGGTGGCGACGGTGCGCACAGCTTCAACATCTCCACCTGCTCGATGTTCGTCGCCGCCGCAGCGGGCGCACAGGTGGCCAAGCATGGCAACCGGAGTGTGAGCAGCAAGACCGGCAGTGCCGACGTGCTGGAGGCGCTGGGCGCCAACATCCAGCTGTCGCCGCGCCAGGTGGCCGCGTCGGTGGATGAATGCGGCATCGGCTTCATGTTCGCGCCCAACCACCACCCGGCGATGAAGAACATCGGCCCGGTGCGCCGCGAGCTGGGCGTGCGCACCATCTTCAACATCCTGGGCCCGCTGACCAACCCGGCCGGCGCGCCCAACATCCTGATGGGCGTGTTCCACCCCGACCTCGTCGGCATCCAGGTGCGCGTGCTGCAGCGCCTGGGCGCGGAGCATGCGCTGGTCGTCTACGGCAAGGACGGCATGGACGAGATCTCGCTGGGCGCGACGACGCTGGTCGGCGAGCTCAAGGACGGCGCCGTGCGCGAGTACGAGATCCATCCCGAGGACTTCGGTTTCCCGATGGCCAGCAACCGCAGCCTGAAGGTCGAAGGCCCGGAGCAGTCCCGCCAGATGCTGCTGGGCGTGCTGGACGGCCAGACCGGCCCGGCGCGCGACATCGTGCTGCTGAATGCCGGCGCGACGCTGTACGCGGCCAACGTGGCGGCGTCGATCGGCGCAGGCATCGACCGCGCCCGCGAAGCGCTGGACAGCGGCGCGGCGCGTGGCAAGCTGGATGCCTTCGTCAAGGCGACGCAGAGCCTGGGAGCGCACTGATGTCTGACATCCTGAACCGCATCGTCGAAGTCAAGTGGGAAGAGGTCGCAGCGGCCAGGCTGAAGCGCTCGCTCGCGTCGCAGCGCGAGGAGGCCGAGGCCCGCAAGGCCGAGCGCCTGGGCTTCGAGCGCTCGCTGCGCGCCAGCATCGCCGCCGGGCATGCGGCCGTCATCGCCGAGATCAAGAAGGCCAGCCCCAGCAAGGGTGTGCTGCGCGAGGATTTCAAGCCCGGGCTCATCGCCGAGACCTACGCCCGCAACGGCGCTTCCTGCCTCTCCGTGCTGACGGATGAACGCTTCTTCCAGGGCTCGGCCGCCTACCTGCGCGAGGCGCGCGCCGCCTGCGAGCTGCCGGTGCTGCGCAAGGACTTCATGGTCGACGAGTACCAGGTCATGGAAGCCGGCGCGATGGGCGCGGACTGCATCCTGCTGATCGTCGCCTGCCTGGCCGACGCGCAGATGGCCGACCTGGAGGCCACGGCCCATGCGCTGGGCATGGACGTGCTGGTCGAGGTGCATGACGGCGACGAACTCGACCGCGCGCTGCGGCTGAAGACGCCACTCGTCGGCATCAACAACCGCAACCTGCGCACCTTCGACGTGACGCTGGACACCACGCTGGCGTTGCTGCCGCGCGTGCCGACGGACCGGCTGCTGGTGACCGAGTCCGGCATCCTCGGCGCGGCGGACGTGAAGCTCATGCGCGACGCCAACGTGAACGCCTTCCTCGTCGGCGAGGCCTTCATGCGCGCGCCGGACCCGGGACAAGCGCTCGCAAACTTGTTCGGATGAAACTGCCGCTCGAACTGCCCGACAGCGACTGGCGCCCCGTCGTCGAGGCCTGGGCGGCGTCGCCGGCCGGTCAACGGCTGCAGGCCTTTCTGGAAGAGCGCGCCGCCGCCGGCGCCACCATCTACCCGCCCGAGCCGCTGCGCGCGCTGACCCTGACGCCGCTGGCGCAGACCCGCGTCGTCATCCTGGGCCAGGACCCGTACCACGGCCCCGGCCAGGCCGAGGGCCTGAGCTTCAGCGTGCCGCCCGGCGTGCCGCTGCCGCCCAGCCTGCGCAACATCTTCAAGGAGATCCAGCGCGACCTCGGCAAGCCCTTCCCGCCCAACGGCAGCCTCGTCAGCTGGGCCAAGGGCGGCACGCTGCTGCTGAACGCCGTGCTGACGGTGGAGGACGGCCAGCCCGCCAGCCACGCCAACCGCGGCTGGGAGGCACTGACCGACGCGCTCATCAAAGCCGCCGCCGAGGACCCGGCGCCCAAGGTTTTCATGCTGTGGGGCAGCTACGCGCAGGCCAAGGCGCCGCTGATCGAGGCCGCGCGCCAGGACCACCTCGTGCTGAAGGCCAACCACCCATCGCCGCTGTCGGCGCTCAAGCCGCCGCGGCCCTTCATCGGCTGCGGGCATTTCTCGACTGCCAAGGCCTGGCTGGAAGAACGCGGCCGGGGCGCCCTGCGCAAGGGCTGAGCACCTTCAAGCGGCGGATTGTTCCGCTCGCAGCAACTCGCCGTTCTATTGCGCCCACTTTTTCTCGCGGCGCTCAATTCCTAAAGTGACAACCAGCCGGCACACCACCCCTTCCACGGTGGCCGGCCAGGAGAGTCACCATGAACAACACCCGCTCGCTTTTCACGCTGATCACCGCCGCGACGGCCGTCACGGCGCTGGCGGCGGGCCTGCTGCTGGCCATCAGCGCGCCGGCACCGGTGGCAGAGGACTTCGGCCACACGGTGGTCGTCACCGCCGCGGCTGACGAGGCCTAAGCAGCGGCGCAGCGGACCTTCAGCCCGGCCGTCGCCGACTGCCCGAGCAGTTCGACCACCCAGTCCACGAACACCCGCAGCTTGCTGCTGAGGTGGCGGTTGGGCGGGTAGACGACGTGCACCGGGATCGGGTCGGCCTGCCAGTCCTCCAGCACGCGCACCAGTTGGCCGCTCTTCATCAGCGGCGCGGCCATGAAGCAGGTCAGCTGCATCACGCCCAGATGGGCCAGCCCCGCATTGAGATAGCCGGTGGCGTCGTTGACGGCGATGACGTGGTTGCCGACCACATCCACCGCCTCGTCGCCGCGGCGGAAGGTGTCGGGCACCAGCTTGCCACTGCGCGCCGAAAAATAGCCCACCATGCGGTGCGGCGGTTGCGTCAGCTCCAGCGGGTGCGCCGGCGTGCCGTGGCGGCGCAGGTACTCCGGCGTCGCGCAGGTCACCATGTGGAACTCGCCGATGCGCCGTGCCACCAGGCTCTGGTCGGTCAGCTCGCCACCGCGGATGACGCAGTCGATGTTGTCGCTGATCAGGTCCACCGTGCGGTCGCTGACGCCCAGCTCGATCTGGATGTCCGGGTACTTGGCGTAGAAGTCCGGCAGGTGCGGAATGATCATCTCGCGGCCCACCACGCCCGGCACGTCGACACGGATGCGCCCGCGCGGCGTCACGCGCGCCTGGCTCATGCTGCCCTCCAGTTCCTCCAGGTCTGACAGCAGGCGCAGCGCGCGCTCGTAGTAGGCGGCGCCATCGGGCGTCACGGTGACGCGGCGTGTCGTGCGGTTCAGCAGCTTGGTGCGCAGGTGGGATTCCAGCGTCTGGATCAGGCGCGTGACCGTGGCCTTGGGCAGGTCCAGCGAGTCGGCGGCGCGCGTGAAGGTGCCGGCTTCGACGACCCGGACATAGGCTTGCATGGCAGTGAGTCGGTCCATGGGCTTCGGAGGGCTGCGGAAGCCTTCGATTGTTCCACGCCGAGGAAAAGTGAGTCGCTTTGCAGGGCGTTTATCTGGAGGGCGCCAGTCCCTATCTTTCGGTCCATGGACAAGCTCGCCTTTCCTTTCACACCGCCCACCGCACTGCGCCTGGGCCCTGCCCCCGGCCTTGCAGCCGAGCGCCATGCCGCGCGCCGGCCGCTGGCGGGCGGCGGGCGGGCGCTGCTGCTGTGGCTGCATGACGGCGGCTTCACCGGCGGCTCGCTGGCGTCGGCGCGGGCGCGGGCAGAGATGCTGGCCGAGGCGGGCGCCGATGTCGTCGCCATCGACTACCCGCTCGCGCCGGAGCACCGCTTCCCGGCCGCGCTGGCCGCCGCCTTCGAGGCCCTGAAGGCGCTGGCTGCCAAGCCCGCCAAGCTGACGGGCAGTGCGCAGACGGCCTTGTTCGTGGCCGGCGAGGAGGCCGGCGGCAACCTCGCCGCGGCGCTGGCGCTGATGGCCCGCGACCAGCACGCGCCGGCGCTCGCCGGCCAGTTGCTGATCTCGCCCATGCTGGACCCGCAGCTCGGCAGCGCCTCCATGCGCGAGGGCGAATGCGGCGGCTGCGAATGCCTCTATGCCAAGGGCTGGCAGGCCTATCTGGGCGGCACGACGCGCGCCGACCATCCCTATGCCGCGCCGCTGAACGCCACCCGCCTCGGCGGGCTGCCCGATGCGCTGGTGCTGGGCGTCGCCGGCCATCCGCTCAATGACGAGGCGCGCCGCTATGCCGCCGCGTTGCGCGCCCACGGCGGCACGGCCCGCGACCTGACGCTGCCCGCCATCGCCGCCGCCCATGTGCTGGCGCCGGTGCACGACTTCCTCAGCCAGGCCACCGGCCGGGCGTTGTCGATACCCGCTTGATTCCTGCTTGACCCTTCGGAGAGAAATAGAAATGCAGTCCACCCCTCGTTCCAACCGCATCCCTCGTCGTGCCGGCTTGATTGCCGGCGCCGCCGCCCTCGTCGCCCTGGGCGCCGTGGGCTTTGCGCAGTTCGGCAGCGGCCCCGCGCAGGCCGACCCCGCCGCCGCGGCGCCGCCGGCCACGCCGGTGTCCGTCGCCCAGGTCGTCAGCCAGGACGTGGCGGCCTGGAACGAGTTCTCCGGCCGGCTGGAGGCCGTGGAGCGCGTCGACGTGCGGGCCCGCGTGTCGGGCGCCGTGCAGGCGGTGCACTTCCGCGAGGGCAGCCTCGTCAAGGCCGGCGACCTGCTCGTCACCATCGACCCCGCGCCCTACCAGGCGGAGGTGGCTCGCCTCGAAGCGCAGGTAGCCGCAGCCCAGGCGCGCGTGACCTACTCGCAGAGCGAGGCGGCTCGGGCCAAGGCGCTGTGGGAAGACCGCGCCGTGGCCCGCCGCGAGTTCGACGAGAAGGACAACGCCGCACGCGAGGCCGCCGCCAACCTGCGCGCCGCGCAGGCCGCGTTGCAGTCGGCACAGCTGAACCTGAGCTACACCCAGGTGCGCGCGCCGGTGGCCGGCCGCGTTGGCCGGATCGAGGTCACGCAGGGCAACCTCGTCGCCGCTGGGGCCGCGGGGCCGGGCTCGGCGGTGCTGACGACGCTGGTGTCGGTCAGCCCCATCTACGCCAGCTTCGACGCGGACGAGAAGGTGGTGCGCGAGGCGCTGGCCTCGCTGCCCAACGGCGCCGCCGATCGCCGCGGCATCGACCGCATCCCGGTGGAGATGCTGACCGGCAGCGACAAGGCCACCCACGGGCGGTTGCAACTCGTCGACAACCAGGTCGACGCCAAGAGCGGCACGCTGCGCGTGCGGGCCGTCTTCGACAACAAGGACGGCGGCCTGATGCCGGGCCAGTTCGCCAAGCTGCGCATGGGCCAGGCCCGCAACGAGGCGGCGCTGCTCGTCAACGAACGTGCCGTCGGCACCGACCAGGACAAGCGTTATGTCATCGTCGTCGGCCAGGGCAACCAGGCCGAGTGGCGGCCGGTGACGCTGGGCGCGAACGTGAACGGCCTGCGCGTCGTGACCAGCGGGCTCAAGGCCGGCGAGCGCGTCGTCGTCGGCGGCGTGCAGCGGGTGAGACCGGGATCGGTCCTCGCGCCCAAGGACGTGGCGATGGACGCCAAACCCGAGTTGGCTGCCCAGCAAGCCGGCAACAAGAACTCCTAAGCCACCACCTCAGCGCATGCCCCTGTAGCGGGCCGGTTCAGCCGGTCTGCGGGGGGCGCGTTGCCCGGAGCACCCATGAACCTCTCCAAATTCTTCATCGACCGCCCCATCTTCGCGGGCGTGCTGTCGCTGCTGATCTTCATCGGCGGCCTGCTGTCGATCCGCGCGCTGCCGATCTCGGAGTACCCCGACGTCGTGCCGCCCTCGGTCGTCGTGCGCGCCCAGTACCCCGGCGCCAACCCCAAGGTCATCGCCGAGACGGTGGCAACGCCGCTCGAGGAGGCCATCAACGGCGTCGAGGACATGCTCTACATGAGCAGCCAGGCGACCACCGACGGCCTGATGACGCTGACCGTCAGCTTCAAGCTCGGCACCGACCCCGACAAGGCGCAGCAGCTGGTGCAGAACCGCGTCAGCCAGGCCGAGGCGCGGCTGCCCGAGGAGGTCAAGCGCCTGGGCGTGACGACGGTCAAGAGCAGCCCCGACCTCACCATGGTCGTGCACCTGACCTCGCCCAACGAGCGCTACGACATGACCTATCTGCGCAACTACGCGCTGCTCAACGTCAAGGACCGCCTCGCGCGCATCCCCGGCGTGGGCCAGGTGCTGATGTTCGGCTCGGGCGACTACGCGATGCGCGTCTGGCTGGACCCGCAGAAGGTGGCCGAGCACGGCCTCTCGGCCAACGACGTGGTGACCGCCATCCGCGGCCAGAACGTGCAGGCCGCGGCCGGCGTGGTCGGCGCATCGCCGGGGCTGCAGGGCATCGACCTGCAGCTGTCGGTCAACGCACAGGGCCGGTTGCAATCGGTCGAGGAGTTCGGCGACATCATCGTCAAGAGCGGTGAAGGCCAAAACTCAGGCGCGGTGACGCGCCTGCGCGACCTGGGCCGCATCGAACTGGGCGCCAGCGAATACGCGCTGCGCTCACTGCTCGACAACAAGCCCGCCGTCGCCGTGCCGATCTTCCAGGCCCCGGGTGGCAACGCGCTGGACATCTCCACCAACGTGCGCGCCACGATGGAAGAGCTGAAGGCGGCCATGCCCGAAGGCGTCGAATACACCATCGTCTACGACCCGACGCAGTTCGTCCGCGCGTCCATCGAGTCCGTCATCCACACGTTGCTGGAAGCCGTCGCGCTGGTGGTGCTGGTCGTCATCCTGTTCCTGCAGACCTGGCGCGCGTCCATCATCCCGCTGCTGGCCGTGCCGGTGTCCATCATCGGCACCTTCGCGGTGATGCATGGCTTCGGCTTCTCGATCAACGCGCTGAGCCTGTTCGGCCTGGTGCTTGCGATCGGCATCGTGGTGGACGACGCCATCGTGGTGGTGGAGAACGTGGAGCGCAACATCGCGTCCGGCCTCTCGCCGCGCGACGCGACCTACCAGGCCATGCGTGAGGTCTCCGGCCCCATCATCGCCATCGCGCTGACGCTGATCTCGGTGTTCGTGCCGCTGGCCTTCATCACCGGCCTGACGGGCCAGTTCTACAAGCAGTTCGCGCTGACCATCGCCATCTCGACGGTGATCTCGGCGATCAATTCGCTGACGCTCTCGCCCGCGCTCGCCGCGATGCTGCTGAAGGGCCACCACGAGCCCAAGGACGCGCTGACCCGCGGCATGGACCGCGTGCTGGGCGGTTTCTTCGGCCGCTTCAACCGGCTCTTCACCCGCAGCTCGGAGAAGTACGGCAGCGGCGTGAAGACGCTGATGTCGCGCAAGGCCGTGATGATGGTCGTCTACCTGGTGCTGGTGGCTGCCACGGCGGGCCTGTTCAAGGCCGTGCGCGGCGGGTTCGTGCCGGGGCAGGACAAGCAGTACCTGATCGGCTTCGCGCAACTGCCTGACGGCGCGACGCTGGACCGCACCGAGGACGTCATCCGCCGCATGACCGACATCACGCTGAAGACGCCGGGCGTGGAGCACGCCGTGGCCTTCCCCGGCCTGTCGATCAACGGCTTCACCAACAGCTCCAGCTCGGGCATCGTCTTCGCGACGCTGAAGCCCTTCGCCGAGCGCAAGAGCAAGGACCTGTCCGCGGGCGCGATTGCCGGTTCGCTGAATGCGCAGTACGGCGCCATCGAGGACGCCTTCATCGTCATGTTCCCGCCGCCGCCCGTGCAGGGCCTGGGCACGACGGGCGGCTTCAAGCTGCAGCTGCAGGACCGCGGCGGCGTGGGCTACGAGGCGATGGACCAGGCGGTCAAGGCATTCATGGCCAAGGCCGGAAATCCGGCAACAGCGCCCGAACTGGCCGGCCTGTTCTCCAGCTACCAGGTCAACGTGCCGCAGCTGTTCGCCGACCTCGACCGCACCCGCGCCCGCCAGCTCGGCGTGGCCGTGACGGACGTGTTCGACACCATGCAGATCTACCTCGGCAGCCTGTACGTGAACGACTTCAACAAGTTCGGCCGCACCTACTCGGTCCGCGTGCAGGCCGATGCGCCCTACCGCGCCCGCGCCGAGGACATCGGCGCACTGAAGGTGCGCTCGTCGTCGGGCGAGATGGTGCCGCTGTCCGCGCTGATGAAGGTCAACCCGAGCTTTGGCCCGGAGCGCGCCATGCGCTACAACGGCTTCCTGTCCGCCGACATCAACGGCGGCGCGGCGCCTGGCTTCTCGTCGGGCCAGGCCCAGGCAGCGGTGGAGCGCATCGCCGCCGAGACGCTGCCGCCCGGCGTCGGCTTCGAGTGGACCGACCTGACCTACCAGGAAAAGATCGCCGGCAACTCGGGTGCGTGGGTGTTCCCGCTGGCCATCCTGCTGGTGTTCCTGGTGCTGGCCGCGCAGTACGAAAGCCTGACGCTGCCGATCGCCATCCTGCTCATCGTGCCCATGGGCCTGCTGGCGGCGATGACAGGCGTGTGGATGAGCCACGGCGACAACAACGTGTTCACGCAGATCGGATTGATCGTGCTGGTCGGCCTGTCTGCCAAGAACGCCATCCTGATCGTCGAGTTCGCCCGTGAGCTTGAGTTTGCTGGCCGCACGCCGGTGCAGGCGGCGCTGGAGGCCGCGCGGCTGCGGCTGCGCCCCATCCTGATGACGTCGATGGCCTTCGTCATGGGCGTGCTGCCGCTGGTGCTGAGCACCGGCGCCGGCGCCGAGATGCGCCAGGCCATGGGCATCGCCGTCTTCGCCGGAATGATCGGCGTGACGCTGTTCGGCCTGTTCCTGACGCCGCTGTTCTACGTCACCCTTCGCCGCCTGGCAGGCAATGCGCCGCTGCGCCACCACGGCGGCAAGGTCGCCGCACCGGCGCAGCCCGTCGCTGCATCCGTCACTGATGCCCTGCCGCAACGAGGAAAGTGATCATTATGAAATTGAACCTGACCCCACTTTTTGCAGCGCTGCTGCTGGCCGGCTGCGCGTCGGTTGGCAGCGTCGACCCGGCCCAGCTGCCCCAGGCGCCTGCCACCTACAAGTCAACGGCTGCGAACGGCGCGCCTGCGCTGACCAGCAGCTGGTGGCAGCCTTTCGCCGACCCGGTGCTGGACGACCTCGTCGCCCGTGCGATGGCGGCCAACACCAGCGTGCAGGCCGCCGCCAGCCGGCTGGCACTGGCACGGGCGTCGCTAGGCTCGGCGCAGGCCTCGCGTCTGCCGCAGGTGGGCGCCTCCGCGGGCGCCGGCCGTGCCGCCGAGCCCGGCGCGCAGGGTGTGACGCAATACAGCGCCGGCCTGAACCTGGCCTATGAGCTGGACCTGGGCGGCCGCCTGCTGCACGAGCGCAATGCTGCCGCGCTGGACGTGCAGGCGCGCGAGCAGCTGCTGGCCGACGCCCGCCTGCTGGTGCAGGCCAACGTCGCCCGCGGCTACCTGGCGCTGCGCGCGCTGGACGCCGAGCGCGACATCGTCAAGGGCACCGTCGCCGCCTATGGCGAGACGCTGGCCCTGACCGAGAAGCGCGCCCGCGCCGGCGACGTGGCCGACCTGGACCTGGCCCGCGTGCGCGCCGAGCTGGCCGCCAACGAGGCCGAGGCGCTGGCGCTGGACCGCCGCCGCGTCGAGCTGGAGACGGCACTGGCCGTGCTGCTGGGCGAACCGGCGTCCAACTTCCGCCTTGAACCGACGACCTGGGCCACCGCGCTGCCTTCGGTGCCCGCCGGTCTGCCGAGCGAACTGCTGCAGCGCCGCCCCGACCTCGCCGCCGCGCGCAGCCAGCTCGAAGCCGCGCAGGCGCGCGTGGGCGTGGCGCGGGCTGCGTGGTGGCCCAACCTCGCGCTGACGGCGCAAGGCGGCGGCGTGTCAAGCGAAGTGTCCGAGCTGCTCAGGAGCGGCGCCAGCACCTGGGGCATCGGCCTGCTCGCTGCGCTGCCGATCTTCGATGGCGGCCGTCGCGAAGCCGGCGTCAACGCGGCCAAGGCGCAGCTGGATGGCTCGGCCATCGCCTTCCGCGAGCAGTTCCTGCTGGCCTTGAAGGACGTGGAGGACCAGCTCGGCGCACTGGCCCTGCTGCAGGCGCAGGGTGAGGCCAGTGCGCGCGCCGTCAGCGCCGCGGGCGAGGCGCTGCGGCTGTCGGACACCCGCTACCGCAACGGCCTGGTGAGCCAGCTCGAACTGCTGGACGCGCGCCGCAGCGAACTCGCCAACAAGCGCGCCGCGCTGCAGGTGCGCTCGGCGCAGTACCAGGCCACCGTCGGGCTGATCCGTGCCCTCGGCGGCGGCTGGGCCGGCGCCGTTTGAGCCCACCGCGGCGGCTGGCGCGGCGACACCCCGTCAGGCTGGCAGACGCCTGAGCATGGCGACGTTCACCGCCGTGCGCACTTCGAAGCCCAGGCTTTCGTAGAGCGCGATCGCGGCGGTGTTCGTCGCCCATGCATGCAGGAACGGCAGCTCACCGCGGCGCTGGATCTCCGCCGTCACGGCCGCCGACAAGCGGCGCGCGAGGCCTCGGCCGCGGAAATCCGGATGCGTACAGACGCCGCTGACCTCGACATGACCGGGCCAGCGCATGCGCTCGCCGGCCATCGCCACCAGCCGGCCGTCGATGCGCAAGCCGATGAAGCGGCCCATCGTGTGCGTGCGGGGCAGGAACGGCCCGGGCTCGGTCAATGTCGCCAGGGCCAGCATCTCGGCGGCGTCGGCGTCGCCGAGCCGCTGCAGTGCGTCGTCGACCGCGAGCCGGCGCGTCGCCACCATCTGCACGCCCGGCGCAGCCTTGACCGTCTCGAGCCCCGCCGGCACGACGATGCGCGGCACCTGCAGCAGGTAGACAGCGTCATCGCCCGGTTGCACCAGTTCGGCCAGCGCGGTGAGGTGGTCGGCGCCTTCGTCGGGCGTCGCGGCGAAGCGGTTGATGTCCGCCTTGAAGCGACGCGCCCGCTCGTCGCCGACGCCCCAATGCGGCTGGTGCTGCAGGCTGGCCCAGACGGGGCGGTCGAGCGCATTCATGCGGGCACCCGCTGCAGCAATGGCGCTTCGGTCAATGCGTCTTCGAGCGCGGCCAACTGGGTCAGCAGGTCGCCCTGCAACCCGGCGCACGCCTGTGCGACGGCCGCCTCGATGGCCGGCCAGGCCTCGCGCTGCGAGCGCTGCACCAGGCCGTGGCCCTTGCGGCTGAGCGCGACGCGGCGCACACGCCGGTCTGCCTCGGACGTCTCCGAGCCGACGAGACCGTCGTCCTCCAGCCCGCGCAGCGAGCGCGTGATGACCGGCTGGCTGACGCCGACCGCCTGGCTCAGCTCGCCGACGCTGAGCGGCCCCAGCCGGTCCAGGGCCGCCAACAGCGGGAAGTAGGCCGCCGGCTGCTCGAAGCCATGCGCCGCCAGAACGGCCTGTGTCTGCGCCTGCAGCGTCTCGCCGATGCGCTTGAGCCGCGTGCCCAGGCTCAGATGGCCCAGTTCCTTGACAACGTCCTCCACCACGGCGACCTCTCCAAGAACAACATGCATAGCATGCTATGAAATCGCTTGGAGAACGTCAACCGCGCCGGCGCCTTGGAATGAAATGACTACGGCAGCGTCTTGCAGTTGGGCTTGCAGACCACCTCGTTGCGACCGAGCAGGCGGATGGACTGCAGGCTCGCCGGGGCGCGGTGCTTGCCGCATTTGAAGCAGGAGCGGGTGTGGCCGCTACCGAGGAAGGGCGAACCGCCCACTTTCGACTGGTAGCGCAGGCCATCCTGGCGGACGGCGGTCACGGTGTCTTTGCTCATTCTTCAGACAGGTCGGGACGAAAGGGCCATTGAGACATGTCGAAGATGACAACACCACCTCGCAAGCCCGCGGTTTGGGCCCAAACCGCCCCAAACCGCGGGCTTCCCCTACCCCCAAGCGCGGGGTCGGGCGCCGGGGACAATGCGCCCCTGCAATCCACACCCCCATGGCCAAGCTCTTTTTCCGCTATGCCGCGATGAACGCCGGCAAATCCACCGCGCTGCTGCAGGTGGCGCACAACTACGAAGAGCGCGGCCACCGCGTGCGCATCTTCACCGCGCGCCTGGACGACCGCTATGGCCGCGGCTTCGTCACGTCGCGCCTGGGTCCGCAGCGCGAGGCGGAGCAGTTCGACGCCGACACGGACTTCGTCGCGCTGATGGGCCACAACGACAACGGCCCGGGCATTGCCTGCATCCTCATCGACGAGGCGCAGTTCCTGACCAAGCGCCAGGTGCAGCAACTGCACGAGATGGCGCACCTGCGCAACCTGCCAGCCATCTGCTACGGCCTGCGCACGGACTTCCAGGGCGAACTCTTCCCCGGCTCGGCCACGCTGCTGGCGCTGGCCGACGAGATGGACGAGATGAAGACGATCTGCGACTGCGGCCGCAAGGCGACGATGAACATGCGCGTCGACGCCAGCAACCGCAAGGTCACCGAGGGCGCGCAGGTCGAGATCGGCGGCAATGCGCGCTACCGCTCGGTGTGCGGGCGCTGCTTCCGGCAGGGCTAAACAAAAGGCGGCCAGAGGCCGCCCATGGACACCAGCTGGGCGTAGTGCCCCATGGCGCCGCCGCCGGGCCGCCCCAAGGCGGCGCTGCTCGATTCATTGACGGGCCAAGGCCTGCCAATGAATCGACCCCCTCTGGGGTCGGCCCGCGTACCCGCGGGCGGGGGCCACTTACTTGGCGGCGATCTGCGCGTCCAGTTCCTTGCAGGACGGCGAGCAGACGGGCTGGGATTTGCCCAATAGCTTCTTGGACTTGAGCATCGCGCGTGGGCGGTGCTTGCCGCAGAGGAAGCAAGACATCGTTGCTGCGCCGAAAGAGGAGGTCGCCGCGAAAGGCGAGCCCGGAGCTTTGGAGCGGTAGCGCAGACCATCCGCTTCGATGGTGGTCTTGGTGGTTTCTTTGGCCACGCTGGTCCTGTCGAAGAGTGTTGAGAAGGGGGCGCGCGGGCAGACGCGCGGGCCCCGTATTTTCCACGATGTGCGAAACGGCAGGGCTAGGGCTTTCAACACCCCTTGAACTTGGCCGGCCTTTTTCCTGCCCAAGCGGCTTGTCCCTCGGCCAGATCGGCCGAATCGCGCGCCCTCAAGATGTCGGCCGCGAGGCGTTCCGCGTCAAGCCTGCCGGCGGCGATGGCGTTCAGGTGCTGCTTCATCGGCAGCAGCGCCAGCGGCGCCATGTCCAGCAGTTGCGCCGTCAGGGCGGCCAGCGCCTTGTCCAGGCTGTCGACGTCGGGCAGCAGTTGGTCGAGATAGCCGCAGCCGAGCAGCGCCGGTGCGTCCAGCGTGCGGCCGCCCAGCAGCACCTGCTTGGCCGTCGCGAGGCCCAGGCGGTTGACGAAGCGTTGCAGCCCGCCGGCGTAGAAATGCAGTCCGATGCGGGCCGCCGGCACGAACATCTCGACCGCCGGCGTGCCGAAACGGAAGTCGCAGGCCAGCGCGAGATCGGCAGCACCGCCGTAAACGCCACCATGCAGCCGGGCGATGGTGATGGGGCGGGCCGCTTCCAGCGCATCGGCCAGTTCACCGAAGCGCGCGCCGGCGTCGATGGCGCCCAGCGCGCCGAGGTCAAAGCCGCTGCAAAAGTGCTTGCCCTCGCCGGCCAGCACCAGCACACGCACGGCGGCGTTCGCATTGACAGCGTCGATGAAGCCGCGCAGCGTGCCGAGGTCCTCGGCAGCGAGCCGGTTGGCCTGGCGTGGCCGGCGCAGCGTGATGCGCGCGACGCCCTCTTCGATTTCGATCAGCGGCGCCTGGCCGCTCACGCGCGCCGCCTCGCCACGTCGCCCTGGCGGGCATAGCCATCGTTGACGCGGGCGAAGCTGGCGCGGCGCTCGGATTCGACGAGTTCGCGCAAGGCCTCGGCATGGACGGGGCGCAGATTGGCGTCGTGGTGCAGCACGAGGTTGGCCAGCAGCCCCCAGTCGGTGTCCAGATCGGCTGCCCACAGCGAGGCCTCGGGCGGGAGCTGGCCCAGCAACTGGTGCAGCGCCCCAAACAGCGTCTCCGCGCCAACCAGCGTGGCCATCTCCGGCCAGCGGCCGAGCAGAGGAGCCTCCAGCCGCTGGGGCGGCCACAGCGCGCACAGCCATTGCGGCTCGTGGTTCTCGACGACGGGCCCTTGGAGCGTCTGCACGACCTCGGCGCTGGCGCCGCGTATGCGTCGGGCCAGCGCCGTCCAGGCGCTGGGCTGCCATTGCCGGAGCAGGCGGGCGTCGGGCGGCGTGCTCCTGGGCGCCAGTTCGAGCACCGGCGCCTCGGCCACGGGCGGTGGCAGGACTTCGTGCAGCTCGATGTCCTCGACGTCCCGCATGTCGTAGCCGCGCGCCTTGAGCCGCGCCTTCTTGGCTTCGTCCAGGCCCGCACCCCCTGCCTTCAGCAGCGTGCGCAACTCGAGTTCTTCCAGCGGCGCAGGCGCCGGCACACGCCAGCCGTCCAACACGCGCGTCGGGTCTTGGATGTCGGAGGCGGGCACGGCCATGCGACATTGTGACGACGTAAGCTCACGGCCTCGTTGTCACAGTCACGTCATGACACACACACGCCGCCGCCTTTTTGGCCTGGCCCTCGCCAGCCTCGCCCTGTCCGCCTGCACGACGGCGCCCCCCGCCGCCGCCCCGCAAGCCCCGAAGCTGCTCGTCCTCGTCGTCATCGATGGCCTGCCGATGCGCCAGGTGACCGGCTACCGCGACCAGCTCGCCCCCGACGGCTTCGCGCGCTTCCTGGACCGCGGCCGCTGGTTCGCCGACGCGCACTACGGCCACGGCCACACGGTCACGGCGGCCGGGCATGCGGTGATGCTCTCCGGCGCCTACCCCCAGCGCAGCGGCATCATCAGCAACGAGTGGCGCGACCCGGCCACGGGCGCCCCGGTCTACAACACCGGCGACGCCGACTACCAGTACATCGACAGTCCGACGGCGCCGCTGTCGGGCACCAGCCCGCGCAACCTCAAGGTCGAGACGCTCGGCGACGTGCTGCGGACACGCTCGCCACAGTCCAAGGTCATCGGCATCTCGGGCAAGGACCGCGGCGCCATCCTGCCGGCCGGCCACAAGGGCACCGCCTACATGTACATGACCGAGACGGGCCGTTTCGCGTCCAGCACCTACTACATGCAACGCCACCCGCAATGGGTGACGGACTTCAACGCCGCCAAGCCGGCCGACGCCTTCTTCAAGAAGACATGGACGCCCCTGCTACCGGAGGCGGCCTATGCCCATTCGGTCCCCGACGGCCAGTCCTGGCAGATCGCCAGCGGCAACGGCAACCGCCTGCCGGCCGTCATCGGCGACAAGATGGACGGCCCCGGCCCGCGCTATTACAGCAACCTGCTGGCCACGCCGTTCGGCGACGAGCTGACGCTGGCCTTTGCGCGTGCCGCCGTCACGAACGAGAAGCTGGGCCAGCGTGGCGTGCAGGACCTCCTCTCCGTCAGCCTGTCCAGCCACGACTACATCAACCACGCTTTCGGCCCCGAGTCGCGGCTGTCGCACGACCACCTGCTGCAGCTGGACCGCCACCTGCAGGCCTTCTTCCAGTTCCTGGACAGCCAGGTCGGCGCCGGCAACTACGTGATGGCGCTGACAGCCGACCATGGCTTCACCGACACGCCGGAATGGGCCGCCACCCAGGGGCGCGACGCCGGCCGCTTCGCCTCATCGCCCTCGCTGGCCGTCGTCAACGCGGCGCTGTCGGCCAAGTTCGGCGTCGACAAGCTGGCGCGCGACTTCTCCGCCGCCGGCCTGCTGCTGAACGACACACTCGCCGCGGAACGCGGCCTGAAGCTCGCCGATGTGCAGGCCGCCGCCCGGGATGCGCTGCTGACGCTGCCCGGCGTCGCAGCCGTCTTCACGCGCGAGCAGCTGCTGGGCGGCGACACGACGACGCCTTACCTGGAAGCGATGCGAAAGTCCTTCGACCCGGCACGCGCCGCACAGCTGCAGGTCGTGCTGAAACCGAACTGGATCTTCAGCTACCGCGCCGGCGGCAGCAGCCATGGCAGCCCTTACGCGTACGACACCCATGTGCCGCTGCTGTTCTGGGGGCCGGGCCATGTCGGCCAGGGCGAGGTGAAGGCCCGTGTCGAGGTGGCGGACCTGGCGCCCACGCTGGCCGCCATTGCCGGACTGCCCGCGCCTGCGCAGGCCCAGGGGCGGGACCTGAAGCTCAGGCCCTGAGCAACAGCGCCTCGGCCGACTCGCCCCACTGCGCCTCGGTCAGCACCAAGCCGCCCAAGCGCTCGACCAGGGCCGCCGCCTGCGCCGGGCCGGTGGACGGCAGCATCAGCAGCAACCGCCCGTCGTCCAGCCGGGCGCAGCCGTCCTCGCCGCGGATGCGCGCCAACAACGCCTGCTCATCGGCGCCGGGGCGGGTGGTCGCCACGCACAGCGGCCAGGCTCGCGGGTCGGTCAACAGAGATTGCAGCAACTCCAACCCGGCCTGGGCGGGCAGCAGCAGCCCCGACGGCGGCCGCGGTCGCGCCAAGGCGCTGATGTCGACGCCGGTGCAGGCCCAGCCGCCATCGTCCGCGGGTTGCTCCACCCACCAAAGCCGGCGGCCGTCGCGCCAAACCTGCTCGTGGCCTGACTGCACCGTGCGTGGACGCCGGGCCGGCATGTCGACCGGCCCAATGTTGGCGGCGCGGGCCGCGTCGACCATCCCGGCCCATGTCGGCCTGTCTTCGTCGCCCAGCGCCCAGGCGGCGCGAAACGCCGGGTTGGCCAGCCGAAGCCGGCCGTCGGCGTCAAACAGGGCCAGCAGCAGCGGGCCATCGGCCAGCGTCTGCCACCAGAGATCGCTCGGATTCACCCGGGCGATTGGAACTCACCGGCGGTGGATTTCGCCCGAACCACTGACGCTTTGGCGCAACTGCGGCCGGCCGGCATAGCTGAGGTCGCCGGAACCGCTGAGCTGCACGTCCAACTGCTCGGTCACGCCCAGCGCCACGTCCCCCGAACCGTTGATGGCCACCTTGGCCGTGCGGCCGGCCAGCGCGCGGGCGTCCACGTCGCCCGAGCCGCTGATGCTCCAGCTCTGCTGCTCGGCGCGGCCGGCCAGGCGCACATCGCCCGATCCGCTGATGCCCACGCTCAAGTCCTTGAGCTCGACCAGCCCGAAATGCACGTCGCCCGAGCCGACGACGTTCAGGCTGAGGCCATCCGCCTTGAATCGCTCGACGGCCAGGTCCCCCGAGCCGTTCACCGTGATGGCCTGCAACGCGCGGGCGTCCAGTCGCACGACCGGCGCCGAGCGCGTCGTGAAGCCCGCGTCCCGCCTCATGCGCACGACGAGGCTGTCGCCCTCGACGGCGGTCTCGACCAGCGGCTCGATGTTGTCATCGGCGATGACGGTGGCCTGGTCGCTGCCAGCCTGCATGAGCTTGACGTCGAACGGCCCCTCGATGCGCAACTTGCTGAAGGCGCCGAGCGGGCGCACCTTCTCGACCTTGATGCCCGAGCCTTTGACGCGGTTGTGGCTGCTGCCGTACTGGATCGGGCCGGTGAAGCTGGCGGACCAGCCGTCCGACTCCTTCTTGATGCGAAGTTTCCAATCGTCATCACCGGCGACGGCGGCGCTGGCGGCGAAGGCAGCCATTAGGGACAGCAGGGCAAGGCGTTTCATCTGGGAACTCCCGTTTCAGCGGTGCGGCGCTAGTGTGGCCAGTCGCGCGGCGTGGGGCCCGCGACGCGCGATGGACTGCATTTCCGCGGTCATGGGCCGTAGGATCGGGCGACCAGCCAGGAGACCAGCATGAAATGGGAAGGCCAGCGCGAGAGCGACAACGTCGAAGATGCCCGCGGTCGTAGCGGCCGGGGGCTGGGCGGGCTGCCGATCGGCGGGCGCGGGCTGGGGGTGGGTGGCCTGGTCGTGGCGCTGCTGGCTTCATGGGCGCTGGGCATCAACCCCTTGACGGTGCTGGGCCTGCTGGAGGGCGGCGGCGGCGCGCCTGTCCAGGAAACGGCGCCCGAGCCGTCGCACCCGACCGACCCGGCCGCGCGGTTCGTCAGCGTCGTGCTTGCCGACACTGAAGACGTCTGGGGGGCCTACTTCCAGCGCAGCGGGCAGCAGTACGCCGCGCCGCGCCTGGTGATTTTCCGCGGCCAGTACCCCACCGCCTGCGGCACCGGCGAGGCCGCCATGGGCCCGTTCTACTGCCCGGCCGACCAGAAGGTCTACATCGACCTGGCCTTCTACGACACGCTGCGCCAGCGCCTCGGCGCGCCGGGCGACTTCGCCCAGGCGTACGTCATCGCGCACGAGGTGGGTCACCACCTGCAGAACCTGATGGGCACGACCGCGAAGCTCGACAGCTCGCGCGGGCGCGTCTCCGAGCGTGAAATGAACGCGATGAGCGTCCGGCTGGAGTTGCAGGCCGACTGCTATGCCGGCGCCTGGACCCACCTGTCGCAGCGCGGCAAAGGCTGGCTCGAACAGGGCGACGTCGACGAGGCGCTGAACGCCGCCTCCCAGATCGGCGACGACACGCTGCAAAAGCGCGGCCGCGGCGCCGTCGTGCCGGAAAGCTTCACCCACGGCAGCAGCGCCCAGCGCGTGCGCTGGTTCAAACGCGGCCTGGAGGCCGGCGACCTGAAGGCGTGTGACACTTTTTCGTCCACTGCCCTCTAACCCCATAGCGGCGGCCCACCCAATCGAGGGGGCGCCAGATGACCCCGCGGCGGCTTTGTGTGAAACACTGCCGTTCAATCCGCCGGGCCCTCACTTAGCATCGGCCCACTCCAAAACAGAGCAAAAAACGGATCCGCGAGGCCATTGTCATGAGCGAACATCACTCCCACGACCCGCAGCAGTTGCCCGAAGCGCAGCCTGCGGCTGTGGCCGCTCGTGGCGTATCTCCCACGCGCCGCACACTGCTGCGTGCCGGTGCCTTGGGTGCCCCGGCGCTGATCGCGTTGAAGCCGGCCCCCGTGATCGGCTGCACCTGCAAGCTGCCCTCGGGCTTCACGGTGTCGGGCAACGCCAGCCGCGGCCCGAAGAATTGCGCCGACCCGGCCTACAAGCCGCTGACCTGGAAGTCGAGCGTCACGAAGGTGATGGTCGGCGTCAACAAATATGAGTACCGCTACACCCGCGGCTCGGTGCTGACGATTCACAAGGGAACGAAGGTTTCGTCGCTGGGTTTCACCACGACGGGCTACGGTGATGCCAACACGACGGTTGACACCTGGCTCAGCAGCGACCTCTCGGACACCGGCTTGATCATGGCGTGCTACCTGGACGCCTGCCTGGCAGGCAACGACAGCACGTTCCCGCGCAAGGAAAAGATCCTCGCTATGTGGAACCAGGGCGTCATTGGCGGCAGCTACCTGCCGGCCAACCAGACGACCGCCTGGACCAAGGCCAAGGTCATCGCCTACCTGAAGTTCCTGACCGCCCAAGTGGTCTGAGCCCATGCTTCTGAGCGCTGCTCAGAGCTGGGTAGCCACGCCCGCCGCCGCCAGGCTCCTGGCCCGGGAGTTCGAGGACGGCACCGTCTGCTTCGACCCGCAGACCAGCGAAACCCTGCTGTTGTCGCACCTCTCCAGCTTTCTGCTGGAGCTCTGGGCGCAGCACCCCGGCCGGCCCATGGTGCACGACGAACTGCTGGCCGAGGTGCTGGCTGTGGACGACTCGACAGCAGACAAGGACGTTGCCGCCGAGCTGGTGGCGCAGGCGTTGAACGAGCTGCAGCGCGCCGGCCTGGTGACCCACGGCGGCGGCGCGTGATGCGCGTCAAGGAGCTGGGAGTCGACGGCTGCCGGGCCGCGCTGCGCGGCGGGTTGCGCATCGTCACAGGCCCCTTCAACTGCTCGCTGCGCACGGATGTCGATGGCGTGGCCGCCGAATTGGCGGCGCTGTACGGCGAGCATGAACTTGCGCCGGCCGGCGACATGATCGACTTCCACGTCGAGGTCGCCTCGACGCCGGGGCTGCGGCGCTGGCTGCGCCCGCAGGTGCAGTTCCTGGCCGACGGCGTCACCCCCTTCACACCCCTGCCACGCGCGCAGGCCCTGCCGATGCTGGAGTGGGGATTGAACTGGTGCGTCACCGCCTACAGCCACCACCTGCTCGTGCTGCATGCGGCCTGCGTCGCGCGGGACGACCGCGCCGTCATCCTGCCGGCGCCGCCCGGCTCGGGCAAGAGCACGCTGTGCGCCGCCCTGGTCAACCGCGGCTGGCGCCTGCTCAGCGACGAGTTGACGCTGGTGGACTTCGACGCCGGCCTCGTGCGGGGGCTGGCGCGGCCGGTCAACCTGAAAAACGCATCCATTGATGTGATCCGCCGCTTCGCGCCCGAGGCCTACCTGACCGCACCGGTGCACGACACCAGCAAGGGCACCGTGGCCTTGATGGCACCGCCGGTGGCCAGCGTGCAGGACGGCAGTGCGCCGGCACGGCCCTGCTGGATGGTGCTGCCCCGCTATGAGGCCGGTGCCGCGGCGACACTGGCACCCATGCCGCGCGGCCAAGCCTTCCTGCAGATCGCCGACAACGCGATGAACTACAACATCCTCGGCCGCCAGGGCTTCGAGACGGTGGGCGCGCTGGCTGCGCGTTGCGCCCACTTCAGCTTCCGCTACGGCAACCTCGACGAAGCCATGCAGGTGTTCGACGACCTGGCCCGCGGCTCGGCATGACGCCGTCCCTGCTGACCCGCGTGATGCGGGACGCGGACGTGGCCCGCAACCTGCCGATGCCGCATTGGGACGTGCTGGTCCGCCAGGCCCGGCACGCCAATCTGCTGGGCCGGCTGCACCACCACCTGGCCGCGGCGCGCGTGGCCGTGCCCGAGCGCCCCGCGCGCCACCTGCTGTCGGCGGCGACCATGGCGGCACGCCAGCATCTGTCCGTGCGCTACGAGGTGCGGACCCTGCTGGAGGTGCTCGAGCCGCTGCAGGGCCCGCTGGTGCTGCTCAAGGGCGCGGCCTATGTGATGGCCGGCCTGCCGGCGGCGTCTGGCCGCGTGTTCGCCGACGTGGACATCCTCGTCGCCCGCGAGCGGCTCGACGAGGCCGAATCGCTGCTCACCGTGCAAGGCTGGAGCGGCGACAAGCTCGGCGCCTATGACCAGCGCTACTACCGCCGCTGGATGCACGAGCTGCCGCCGCTGCAACACCTGTTCCGCGGCACGGCGCTGGACGTGCACCACACCATCCTGCCGCCGACCAGCCGCAGCCATGTCGACGCGGCCGCCCTGCTGAAGGACAGCGTCGAGCTGCCCGGCTCCCCCGGCGTCTACGTGCTGGCGCCGGTCGACATGGTGCTGCACAGCGCCGCACACTTGTTCCACGAGGGCGAGCCCGACAACCTGTTGCGGGACCTCAGCGACCTCGATCTCCTGATGCGGCATTTCGGATCCCAGGCCGACTTCTGGCCGCGCCTGCTTGCCCGCGCCGAGGCGCACGGTCTGGCCGGCGCGCTGCGCCTCGCGCTGCGCTACTGCCAGCAAGAGCTGCAGACACCCGTCCCTCCGGAAGTGATGCAGCGCAGCGGCGCCGACCGCTCGGCCAGTTGGCGGGAACGCATGCTGGATTTCATGTACGCCCGCGCGCTTCGGCCCATGCATGCCACCGCATCAGACGCCTGGACGGCTTGGGCTTGCCGCGCCCTCTACGTTCGCTCACACTGGCTGCGCATGCCGTTGCCGCTGCTCGCCTACCATCTGCTGCACAAGGCGCTGCGGCCCGCCCATACCGAGGCCCTGGAAGACAACCGCCACTGACTCCCGATGGACCGTCCCAAGCCGTTTTCAATGATCCGCGAGTTCCACCTCGCCGATTGGTTCACGCTGGGCAATGCTTGCGCCGGCATGGGTGCGCTGTTCGCGGTGATGAGTTTCCTGCAGAGCGGCGACACGCACCACCTGCAGTACGCCTGCGCACTGATCCCGCTGGCCCTGGTCTTTGACGTGCTGGACGGCCGCATCGCGCGCTGGCGCCAGAAGAGTTCGGCGCTGGGCCGCGAGCTGGACTCGCTGGCGGACGTCATCTCCTTCGGCGTCGCGCCGGCCGCCATTGCCTACGGCTGCGGCATGCAGGGCCTGTACGACCGCATCGTGTTGGTGTTCTTCGTCGCTTGCGGCGTCAGCCGGCTGGCCCGCTACAACGTGACGGCCGAGAAGCTCAGCGCGGGTTCGGACAAGGTGGCCTATTTCGAGGGCACGCCGATCCCGACTTCGATGGTGCTGGTGGCCGTGTTGTGGGCGGCTGCGGCGCAGGGCGCCATCGGCGACGCGCTCTGGGGAGGCGTCTGGTGGATTGCCGGCTTCCGGCTGCATCCGCTGGCACTGCTGTTCGCGCTGTCCGGCTCGCTGATGGTGAGCCGGATCCGGATTCCCAAGCTTTAGGCGGTACGGCGGGACAGCCAGCTCAGCGGCGAGTCCTGCGACGAGCGGTCGGACTGCGATTCCAGAAAGTCGCCCGGCGACTGGTTGCGGTACTCGCTGACCATGCCGCCATCCAGGCAGGCGTCCAGGCCGAAGGCGGTGCCGAGGTCGGCGGGATCCGGTTCGCTGCGAACGGCAGCGTCACGGCGGAAAAAACGCAGCGCTGGAACGAATCGCATGGCAAATCCCCTAGCTGGTAGCCGACAACCGCATCAGCTCAGTGCGGCCAGTGTGCGGGATCCATATGACAAGAGCACCCCCACGTGTGAGTAAATATTGCCGGCGGGCGCATTACCACACATCCAGGGGGGAGCGCCGGCCCAATAGGCATCGGGGTTTGTGGTCGATTTGCATCATTCGTTGCGCGTTGCGTGAACGCAAATGAACAACAAAGCTCCCTAACTCAGCTGACTCAAACAGTGCAGATGCACTTAAGCTCCGCGCTCCCACCCTCCCCCCGGGCTTACCCGCATGAGTTCAGCAGTTTTGAAATGGATCGCCAACGGCGTGATCGGTCTCGTCGTGGTCGGCACCCTGTGGATGGCTCAGACGGTGCAGCCCGGTGCCGTGGACCCGAGCGCCGTGCTGGTGGCGCAGGCTGTCGCCGCGCCAGCGCAGCAGGGCGCTTCGGCACCGCTGCGCTGATCAGCCCAGCGCGCGCCTCGCACCCTCGGCCAGCGCCTGGCCGATCTGGTCCAGCAGGGCGCCACGCCCCTGCAGCTGCCACTGGTGCCAGTACAGCGCCACGTCGACGCCCAGTTCCGGCCTGAGCCGCACCAGCTGCCCCGCCTCGACAAAGGCCCGCACCTGGATCTCCGGCGCGACGCCCACGCCCCAGCCCATCACGGCTGCATTCACATAGGCCTCGCTGGACGGCACGAAGCGCTCGCGCAGCCGCGGCGATCGCACGCCGAAAGCCTTCGAGACCCACTGCACCTGGCTGTCGTCCTTGCGGTTGAAGACGAGGAAGGGCGTGTCCGCGAAGTTGCCCGCATGCAGGCCCCCGGGCAGTTGCTCGGACAAAAAGCCCGGGCTGGCCACCGCCACATAGCGCATGACGCCCAGCGGCTGCACGCGGCAGCCTTGCAGCGCCTCTGCCACCGTCGACACGCAGCCCAGCACTGCGCCCTGACGCAGGCTGTCGTGGGTGAAGTCCTGGTCGTCGACCACCAACTCCAGCCCGTAGCCCTCGCGCAGCCCCTGCTGGACGAGGCCGTCCAGCGCCGGCAGCACCCAGGTGGCCAGGCTGTCGGCGTTGACCGCGATGGCCAGGCGCGACTGCGGTGCAACGCGCTGGCCCAGTTCACGTGCCACATCGACCCGCAAGGCTTGCAGCTGGCGGGCGAAGCGCAGCAGCACCTTGCCGGCCTCGGTCAGGCGCAGCGGCCGGGAGCGGACCACCAGCGGCTGGCCGACCTGGATCTCCAGCGTGCGCAGCCGCTGCGACACCGCGCTCTGCGTGATGGACAGCCTTTGAGCCGCACGCTCGAAGCCCTGCTCGTCGGCCAGGGCGGCGAGGCAGTCCAGCGCGGCGGGATCGAAGTCGTTCATAAGCATCTCTAATGTAGAACGAAGAATATGAATCGCCCTTCTTGAAACGAGCCGCACTGCGGAGAATCCACCGATGCCCGCCACCAGCCTCGCTTCCAGCACCGCGCCTGCCGTGTTCCTGCAGGGCTGGGCGATGGGCGCCGGACTCATCCTGGCCATCGGCGCGCAGAACGCGCTGGTGCTGCGCCAGGGCCTCAAGCGCGAGCATGTCGGCGCGGTCGTCGCCGTGTGTACCTTGTCGGACTGGCTGCTGATCGCGCTGGGCGTCTTCGGCCTTGGCGCGCTCATCCAAGGCAGCCCGCTGCTGCTGGAGGTGTTCCGTTTCGGCGGCGCCGCCTTCCTGCTCGGCTATGCGCTGCTGGCCGCGAAACGCGCCTGGCGGCCGGCCGCCGGGCTGCAGGCCGCCGGTGCGACCGCCAGCCTCGGCGCGACCGTCTCGGCCGCCTTCGCCTTCACCTACCTGAACCCCCACGTCTACCTCGACACCGTCGTGCTGCTCGGCGGCCTGGGCGCGCGCCAGCCGCCCGAGCTGCGCGCGGCCTTTGCGGCCGGGGCGGGCGTGGCGTCGGCGATGTGGTTCAGCCTGCTGGGCTTCGGCGCGGCGGCCGCGGCACCGCGGCTGCAAAGCGCCCACACCTGGCGGGTCATCGATGCCCTGGTGGCTGCGCTGATGGCCGGCCTCGGTTTACAACTCCTGCTTCAACCGCTCTAAGAACAACAAGGCCCCTCATGAAGATCGTCGTTCTCGGCGCCGGCATCATCGGCATCGCCACCGCCTGGTACCTGCTGGACGAGGGCCATGAGGTCATCGTCGTCGACCGCCAGGCCGATGCGGCGCTGGAGACCAGCTTCGCGAACGGGGCGCAGATCTCGGTCAGCTTCTGCGAACCCTGGGCCAATGCCGGCGCGCCGTTCAAGGTGGCCAAGTGGCTGCTGCGCGACGACTCGCCGCTGCTGTTCCGCCCGCGGCTGGACCCGAACCAATGGCGCTGGGGCCTGGCCTTCCTGGCGCAGTGCACAACCTCCGCATTCGAGCGCAATGTGGAGGAGTTGGTGCAGCTGGGCCGCTACTCGCATGCGTCGCTGAAGGAGCTCGTCGCGCAGACCGGCATCGAGTACTGCCGGCTGGAGCGCGGCATCCTGCATTTCTTCTCCAGCCAGGCAGACTTCGACGCCGGCGCCTCCGGCGCCGAGATCATGCGCCGCCACGGCGTGGACCGCCGCGTGCTGAACCGCGAGGAGGTGCTCAAGGTCGAGCCGGCGCTGGCCAGCTTCGGCGCCCACGTTTTCGGCGGCACCTTCACGCCCAGCGACGAAAGCGGCGATGCCAAGGTCTTCACGCAGAAGCTGGCCGAACTCTGCGCCCGGCGCGGCGCGCAATTCCTGTACGAGCACGACATCCTGGCATTGCAGCGTGCCGGTGACGGCATCGAGGCCGTGCAGGTCGCCCACACGCGCACCGGCGAGCGCAAGGCGCTGAAGGCCGACGCCTTCGTCGCGGCGATGGGCTCCTACACGCCGGCGCTGGTGCGGCCGCTCGGCGAGCACCTCAACATCTACCCCGCCAAGGGCTACTCGGCCACGCTGCGCCTGAAAAAGCCCGAGGCCGCCAGCGTCGTCAGCCTGCTGGACGACAGCCGCAAGATCGCCATCTCGCGCCTGGGCGACCACATCCGCATCGCCGGCACGGCCGAGCTGTCGGGCTTCGACCTCAGCCTGGACACGCCCACCGCCCGGGTGCGCTGCGCGGCGCTGGTCAAGCGCTACGAGGAGCTCTTCCCCGGCGTGGCCGACACCAGTGAGCCGAACTACTGGACCGGCCTGCGCCCCAGCACGCCGACCAACATCCCCTACATCGGCCGCAGCAAGAAGGCGCGCAACCTGTGGCTGAACGCGGGCCACGGCACGCTGGGCTGGACGCATGGCGCCGGATCCGGTCGCGCCATGGCCGAACTGATCGCCGGCCGGAGGCCGGAGATGGCCTTCAGCTTCTACGGCGCCTGACTACAGCGCCTTCAGCAGCGCGTCGACTTCCTTCTGCTGCGCGAACTTGTTGCCGAGCCGGGCCAGGCTCTCCAGCTCCGCCTTGGCGGCCGCCTTGTCGCCGGACTGGATGAGGATCTGCGCGAGGTTGAACTTGTAGCCCGGCTGGTCGGGCTGGTCGTTGACGAGCTGGCGCTGCAGACTGATGGCCTTGCCGAAGTCCTTCTCGTTGGCCAGCACGGTGGCGTAGGTGTCGCGCAGCGCGGCGTCGTCGGGCTTGAGCTTGAGGCCGCGCTCGGCCAGCTCGCGCGCGCCGGGCCGGCCGGACTTGCTGCGCAGCCAGGCGACGTTGTTGATCAGCGGCACCGCATCGGGGTTGCGCTTGAGCAGCGCCTCGTAGCGGCTCAGCGCGCCTTCGGCATCGCCGCGCGCGAGCAGCACATCGGCCGTGGCGGCGGCGAAGCCGGCGTCCTGCGGATGCGAGGCCTGCCACTGCGCCTCGAAGGCCAGCGCCTCATCGCGCTTCCTGGCCGACAGCAGCAGCGCGAACAGCCGCGGCGCGGCGTCGCCCGGGTCGCGCAGCGTGGTGGCCTTGCGCAGCAGCGCGATGGCCGGCTCCAGCCGCTGCTTGCCCAGCTCGATATCGGCCTCCGCGACGAGCGCGTAGGCCTCCTGCGGGTACTTCTTCTGGCGCTCGCGCAGGGCGGCCTGGGCTTCGTCCACACGGCCCTGGCGCACGGCGAGCTGGATCAGCAGCCGCTGGGCCATGGCGGAGCCGGGCTCGGCCTCCAATGCCCGCTTGACCTCGCGCTCCGCACCGGCGTAGTCCTTGTCCATGAAGCGCAGCTGCGCCTGGCCCAGCCAGCCGTGCGCGCGTGCCGGCGCCAGCGCGGTCAGCCGTGCATAGGTCTTGCCGGCCTGGGCCTTGTCGCCGGCCGCCAGCTGGGTGCGCGCCAGCCGCTCCAGCAGGTCGGGGTTCAGCGGCAGCGCGGCCGAGGCCTCCTGCGCGGCCTGTGCGGCCTTGGCGGTCTCGCCGTGGCGCAGCAGGTGGTCGATCAGCGCCAGGCGCAGGCCGGCCTCGCCGGGCTCCTCGCGCACGCCGGTGCTCAGCACCTCGGTGATGCGTTCGGCCGGCGCCTTGGTCTGCAGCAGCAGCTCGGCCAGCGCCAGGCGGGCCTGCGGCACGTGCTTCTGGTTGGCGATGAAGCCGTCCAGGCGCTTGACGGCGGCGTCGCCGCGGCTGGCTTGCATGTCGATGGCCACCAGCCCCAGCACGGCCGGCAGGTAGCCGGCATCGGTCTTCAGCGCGGCCTCGAACGCGGCCTGCGCCGCGGCCGTGTCCTTGCGCACCAGCTGGATGCGGCCGCGCAGGCCGTCCGGCACCGGGCTGTCCTTCATCTTGGGTGCCAGCTTGTCCAACGCGGCCAGCGCGCCGGCAAGGTCCTGGCGGCGCATCAGCGCATTGACCAGCATCAGGTCGTAGTTGCTGCCGCTGTCCTTGGCGGCCAGCTCGCGCAGCTGCCCCAGCGCCGCATCGGCCTTGGCACGGCCACCGCCGCCGGGCGAGACGGTGTCGCGCGCAATGGCCGACAGCGCCAGCGCGGCCTGGGTCTTGCTGTCATCGGGGCGCAGCTTGGCGGCCGCGCCGAAGGCCTGGTCGGCGCCTTCGAAATTACCCAGCATCAGCTGCGCCTTGCCGGCCAGCAGCAGCGTCTCGGCGTCGGCCTTGCCGCTGTCCAGCAGCGGGCGCAGCGTCTCCAGCGTCTTGCCCGGCGCACGGCGCTGCAGTTGCAGGCTGGCGAACTGGCGGCGCAGCGACGGGTCCTCCGGCGCCAGCTTGAGGGCCTGGTTGAGCAGGTTCTCCGCGTCGGCCAGTTCGCCCAGCTGCTGGTGCGCGCCGGCGGCCAGGCGCAGCAGCGGCAGGTAGTTGGGCATGGCCTTGAGCAGCGGCAGCGCCAGCTCGCGGGCCTTGGCCGCGTCGTTCCTGGCCAGCGCGAGCTGGGCCTGCAGGAAGCGCCCCTGCGGCCGCTTGGCCACCGCCGGGGGCATCCCGTCGACGAGCTTGGCCGCCGCGTCCACCTGCTGGCGGCTGAATGCCAGGCGCACGAGCAGCGATCGGGCTTCATAGCTGTTCGGGTCCAGCGCCAGCACCTGCGCCAGCAGCGGCTCGGCGTCCTCCGACTTGCCGCGCGACAGCAGCAACTCGGCCTTCAGCTGCAGCGCCTTGGTGGACCGCGGCGCACGCAGCAGCAACTCGTCCAGCGCCGCGAGCGCCTCATCGGCGAAGCCGGCGGCGAGCTTGGTGCGCGCGCTGACGATGGCGGCTGGTTCGGACTCCGGTGCCAGCTGCAGCGCGCGGGTGGACGCGGCCTTGGCCTCCATCAGGTTGCCCTGTGCCAGGAAGGCCATGGCCAGGTGCTGCTGCAGCGTCGACATGGCCTGCGGGTCGGCCAGGCTCTGGTCCGCGAACTCGCTGATCAGCTTGCGCGACTGGCCGGAGTTCAGCAGCGTATGCGCCAGCAGCGGCGCCAGCTCGTCGCGCGGCGCGCCCAGTTCCCACGCGCGGCGCAGTTCGATCTCGGCACCGGCCAGGTCGCCGGCCTCCAGCAGCGCCTTGCCGAGCAGGTGACGGCCCTGGGGGTTGTCGGGATTCTTCTGCAGCAGGTTCTTCAGCTCGATGACCGCGCCGGCCGCATCCTTTTGCTCCATGCGCTTGTGTGCCGCGGCGAGCAGCTCCTGCTCCGAGCGTTGGCCGCAGGCGGCCAGAGCGGCGGTCAGGATGAGGGCGATGGCGCGCGTTTTCATGGGGTCTCCTTGTCGGCGCGGATTGTGTTCCTAGAATGCGCGCCCCTTCTCAGGGCTGGCCCGTGGGCCGGCCATAGGACACGAAACGCGCCATGAATGCCGCACCCCGCTTTTGCGCCATCGACTTCGGCACGTCCAACTCGGCGGTCGCCGTGCCTGATGCAGGCACGATGCGCCTGATCGAACTCGAACCCGGTCAGCGCACCATGCCGACCGCCGTCTTCTATTTCGCCGAAGGCCGGCACGACGCCGACGGCCCGCCGCGCGCCTTCGGCCGCGCCGCCGTCGCGGCCTATGTGGACGGCCACGACGGCCGGCTGATGCGCTCGATGAAGAGCATCCTCGGCTCGCCGCTGATCGCGCAGACCACCGACGTCGGCGGCGGCCGCGGTGCGAAGTACTCGGACATCGTCGCCGGCTACCTGAAGCGCCTGCGCCGCCTGGCCGGCGAGCCGCCGCGGGCCGTGCTGGGCCGGCCGGTGTTCTTCGTCGACGGCGAGCCCGAGCGCGATGCCGCCGCGCAGACGCAGCTGGAGGCCTGCGCCCGCGCCGTCGGCTTCGAGGAGGTGCATTTCCAATACGAGCCCATCGCCGCGGCGTTCGACTTCGAGCAGCGGGCCACGCGCGAGCAGATCGTGCTGGTGGCCGACATCGGCGGCGGCACGAGCGACTTCTCGCTGGTGCGCGTCGGCCCCGAGCGCATGCAGCGCCTGGCGCGCCGCGACGACATCCTGGCCAGCCACGGCGTGCACATCGCCGGCACCGACTTCGACCGCCACATCGAGCTGGCCGGCCTGCTGCCCGAATTCGGCTACCGGGCGCTCGGGCCCACCGGCCGCGAGGTGCCCAGCGGCATCTACTTCGACCTGGGCACCTGGCACCTCATCAACACCTGCTACGCGCCGCTGCGCGTGGCCGAGTGGCGCGGCATGAAGAGCTGGTTCAACGACGTGCGCCAGCATGCGCGGCTGATGACGGTGCTGGAGGAACGCCTGGGCCACGAACTGGCCGCGCGCGCCGAGGGCGCCAAGATCGCCGTCTCGGGCGGCGCCGACACGACGGTGGACCTCAGCCATGTCGAGCGCGGCCTGGTGCTGCCGCTGAGCGAACGGCTGGCGGTGGACGCGCTGCGCGCCGATCTCGACCGCATCATCGCCACCGCCCATGAGACCGTGGCCCTGGCGGGCCTGAAGGCCGACCAGGTCGATGCGCTCTACTTCACCGGCGGCTCGACCGGGCTGCGCCTGCTGGTGGACGGCATGGCCGCCGGCTTCCCGCAGGCGGCGCGCGTCACCGGCGACCGCTTTGCCTCGGTCGCGACCGGCCTGGGCCTGCACGCCCAGCGGCTTTTTGCTGCGGCTTGAGCGGGCGCGAAACGTCCGCCAGCATCAGCACCGCGCTGACCAGCCCCTCGACCGCCTGTTCCAGATCGGCCGGCGGCTCCAGCGCCTCGATCTCCTCCAGCAGCGTGTCGGCGTCTTCCAGGTCGTCCGGGTCCAGGTGCAGGTAGATCGCGGCCAGCGGCTCCAGCAGCGGCTCCTCGGGCAGCTTCATCAGCGCCGGATGGGCGTCCAGCGCGTGCGCAAAGCCGGCCACCCAGGGCAGCACGGTCTCGCTGGGGCTGGCGTCCTCGTCGAGCTCGAACACCCAGGGGTCGAACCACTGGCGGCCGACGATGGCGAGGTTGAGTTCCTTGTGGCGGCGGCGCAGCAGCGCGATCAGCTCGTCGTTGATGCGCGCCGGCATGGGCCGGCCGCCGGCCGCTGGGCCGCTCCCGAGGCCGGCAGCGCCCCCCTGGGGGGTTGGGGGCTCATGGTTCGTGTCGAAGATGGGCGGCAGCCAGCGCTCCAGCGGCACGGCCTCGGGCTGCAGCAGAACGCCGCACAGGTAGCCGTCCACCATGCTGACGTCCAGCGGCTCCAGCGGCGCCGGCAGCGCATCGAGCAGCGCCTGCAGGCGCTCCAGGTCGGCTTCGGACAGGGCTTCGGTGGCGCGGTGCAAGGGGGCGGTCATGACGGGATTATCGGCAGCCGCCAGTGAATATTGCCTGCACACGCCCCGGAGGCACGGCCTAAAGTGCCTCTTCCCAACGACGCCCCCACCCGGGGGCTTCCAGGCCCGGCAGCTTGCTGACCGGGTCTTTTTTTGTGTCGGGCGTCATCCCTTCACGGGCCTGCCGTTTGCGCCACGCCGCAAACCCCGCTTGCGCTTCGATACTGACGGCATGCCCGCCGACCTCGCGCTGCGCTTCGATCCCGCGGTCGTCGTGCTGTCCTACCTCACCGCCGTTTTCGCGTCCTATGTGGCGCTCGACCTGGCCCAGCGCGTGCGCACGCCCGACCGGGCGGTGGCGCGCAGCTGGTGGATCGCCGGCTCGCTGTCCATGGGCACGGGCATCTGGGCCATGCACTTCGTCGGCATGCTGGCGCTGAAGCTGCCGTTCGCCGCCGGCTACGACACCGGCATCACGCTGCTGAGCTGGCTGGCCGCCGTGGGCGCATCGGCGATCGCGCTGCGCGTGGCGGCCCAGGACCGGCTGACACCGACGCGCCTGGCCGTCGGCGCCGTCAGCATGGGCGCGGGCATCTGCGCCATGCACTACACCGGCATGGCCGCGCTGGTGTTGGCGCCGGGCGTTCGCTGGCGCTGGGACCTGGTGGCCGCCTCGGCCGCGGTGGCCGCCGGCGCGGCGGCGGCGGCGCTGTACATCTTCTTCTGGCTGCGCCGGCTGCCGCGCGCCTGGGCGCGCTGGGGCCAGCTCGCGGCCGCCCTCGTCATGGGCGCGGCCGTCGCGGGCATGCACTACACCGGCATGGCGGCCGCCGGCATCGACGCCGCGTCGGTCTGCCTGAGCGCCGATGCGCTGCGCGGCGACAACCTCGGCACCCTGGTCGCCGGCGCCACCTTCGCGCTGCTGCTGCTGACGCTGTTCACCTCGGCGCTGGACGCGCGCGGCGAGCGTCGCAGCAGCCGGCTGCAGCAGTCGTTGCACGCCGCCACGACGGAGCTGCATGAGATCGCGCTGCGCGACGCGCTGACCGGCCTGGCCAACCGTCAGCTGCTGAACGACCGCCTGCAGCACGCCGCCGCGCGCGGCCAGCGCGACGGCAGCCGCCTGGCGCTGCTGACGGTCAACCTGGACGGCTTCAAGCCCATCAACGACAGCTTCGGCCTGGCCGCCGGCGACGAGGTGCTGCGCGAGGCCGCCCGCCGCCTGCAAGGCCTGGCGCGCGGCCACGACACGCTGGCGCGGCTGGCCGCGGACGAGTTCGTGCTGCTGCTGGAGGGCGAGGCCGCCGATGCCACGCTGGCGCAGATCGCCCAGCGCCTGCTGGACGCGCTGGCCGAGCCCATGCACGGCGTGCCCGGTGCCGCCAACCAGCCGCTGCGCCTGTCGGCCTCGATCGGCATCGCGCTGTACGGCGGCGAGGGCCCCGGCGAGGTCTTGATCGCCCAGGCCGATTCCGCGGCGCAGTCGGTCAAGCGCGCCGGCGGCAACGGCTTCGCCTTCTTCGAGGCCCACATGCAGGCCGGCGTGCGCGAGCAGGTGGAGCTGGCCCACGACCTGCGCGCCGCCCTGGCTCGCGAGCCCGGCAGCGGGCGGCTGGCCCTGCACTACCAACCCAAGGTGGCCACCGCGGAGGGCGAGGTCGCCGGCGTCGAGGCGCTGCTGCGCTGGCAGCACCCGCGGCGCGGCGCGGTCGGCCCGGGCGTCTTCATCCCGGTGGCCGAGCGCTTCGGCCTCATCGTGCCGCTGGGCGACTGGGTCATCAAGGAGTCGTGCCGCCAGCTGGCCGCCTGGCGCGACGAAGGGCTGCAGATGCGCGTGGCCGTCAACCTGTCGGTGCAGCAGCTGCGCCAGCCCGACGCGCTGGTGCGGCGCTTCGAGGAGGCCATCGCCGCGCACGGCGTCGACGCCCGCCAGCTGACCTGCGAGATCACCGAATCCGTCGCGATGGACGACGCCGCGGCCACCGAGCGCGCGCTGCAGCGCCTGGCCACGCTGGGCCTGTCGCTGTCCATCGACGACTTCGGCACCGGCTACTCCAGCCTGGCCTACCTGCGCCGCCTGCCGGTGTCGCAGCTGAAGATCGACCGCAGCTTCATCCAGGACTTGGAGACCAGCGCCGACGCCCGCGCCATCGTCAAGGCCGTCATCGAGCTGGCCCATGCGCTGAGCCTGCAGGTGGTGGCCGAAGGCGTCGAGACCGAAGGGCAGGCCGAGGTGCTGCGCGGCAAGCGTTGCGACAAGCTGCAGGGCTTCCTGTTCGCGCGGCCCATGCCGGCCGAGGCGCTGACCCGCTGGGCCCGCGGCCATGACGCCGCCAACTCCCAGCTGCGCTTCAGCTCGTCCGTCTACGGTTGGCTTGAAACGGGCGCGGGCGTTTAGACCTTCATCCGCTCCGGCGCGACGTAATGGCGCCGGAACTCCTCGAAGTCCATCGTGTCCGCCGCTTCGATGCGGGCCTGCTCGGCCAGTGACTCGGCGGCCAGCTTCTCGAAGCGGCGCTGCAGTTCATCCGGGAAAGGCAGGGCCAGCAGCGCCGCGCGGGTCGCGTCGCTCTGGTGGCGGATGAAGCCGACGTGGCTGTTGTCGAAGTCCTGCGCCATGACGGCCAGCACGCGCGCCGACGGGCACAGCTCGGGATGCTTCAAACGCTCGGCCACGCGCTTGAGCGCCGCGCGGTAGGCGTTGCCGCCATGAGCTGCGTCCAGCGCCTCGGCGTGGGCCGCGCAGCCGGCCAGGATCTCGCCGGCCCAGTCCTGCAGGCTGCGCTCGCCGCCCTGCCAGTGCTCCAGCACCAGCCCCGGCTCGCGGCCGCGCGCGGCGACGCGGTGCTGGTTGCGCGCGTTCGCAGCGATCTCGTCCGGCGTGTCATCGGGGCTGTCGCTCTTCAGGCAGTGCAGCAGGAAGGCGTCCAGCACGCGGATGGCGTCGGCGCCGATGCCGACCGGCTCGAAGGGGTCCAGGTCCATCAGCCGCACCTCGATGTACTCGACGCCGCGCTCGCGCAGCGCATGCAGCGGGCGCTCGCCGGAGCGGATCACGCGCTTGGCGCGGATGGTGCTGTAGAACTCGTTCTCGATCTGCAGCAGGCTGGTGGACAGCTGGTTGTAGTCGCCGCCGGGCGTCTGCACGCCGATGGCCTCGTACGCCGGATAGGGCTGGCTCAGCGCGGCCTGCAGCGACGCGGCGTAGCTCTCCAGGCAGTTGTAGCTGACGGCGATGCTGGCCTGCGCGTCGCTCTGGTAGCCCAGGCGCCCCATGCGCAGCGAGGTGGCATGCGGCAGGTACAGGCTGTGCTCGGACAACCGCTCCAGGCCGTGCTCGCGGCCGTGCACGAAGCTGTCGCACAGCGCCGGGCTGGCACCGAACAGGTACAGCAGCAGCCAGCCTTCGCGGCGGAAATTGCGGATGGCGCCGAAGTAGCCCTCGGTCGACACGCCGGGCAGCGACCAGTTGTAGTGGATGCCCGAGATCGTCTGCATGCGCCGGCCGTAGCGCTGGCCCAGGCCCATGCGGTAGACGCTCTTGGCGCGGCCGACGTTGCTGGAGCCGTAGCGGCCGATGGGGATGGTCTCGTCGGTCGGCAGGCCGCAGGGCATGGAGCTGACCCACAGCCGCTCGTCGGCCAGCGCGCGATACACGGCCTGGTGGATCTCGGTCAGCTCGCCAAGGACGGCGTCCACGCCGGCATGCACGCCGGTGATCAGTTCCAGCTGCGACTCGCTGTAGTCGGTCGTGATGTGCGGGTGCGTCAGCGCGGAGCCGAGGGCGATGGGATGCGGCGTCAGCGCCAGCCCGCCACCGGGCAGGGCGCGCAGGCTTTCCTTCTCGATGCCCCGGCGGATGCCGAGCAATGTCTCTTTGTCGTCCATGGCGGTTGGGCAGCAGGGCGCGACACGGTAGCAGATGCCGGCTACAGCTGCCCAGGCGCGTCCATGTCGGCCAGGCTGGGCTTCAGGTCATGTTGGCCGGCCTGGATGCCGTCGTGGTGGCTGAGGTAGAGGGAAACGTCATGCCGCTCCAGCCAGCCAATGGCCTTAAGGCGGTCCAGCACGGGGCCCTTCACCTCCGAGAACTCCAGCCGCAGCCCCTCGGCCGCCAGCGCGGCATGCAGCTCCTGCAGCGCCACGAGGCCGGACACGTCGATGTGGTTGACCGGCGCCATCAGCATCAGCACGCGCCGCGGTACGCCGACCTTCTCGCGGTGCTCGCGCACAAGGGCCAGCGCCACGTCGGCCAGGCCGCGGGCGTTCGTGAACACCAGGCTCTCGTCGATGCGCAGCCCGACCACCTCGGCCTGGCATTCGACGGCATAGCGCTCGACGTTGCGGTAATGCTGGGTGCCGGGCACGCGGCCGATGCGCGCCATGTGCGGCCGCGCGGTGCGCTGGATGAGCAGCGCGATGGACCCGACGACGCCCAGCGCCAGCGCCGCGCCGACGCTCCACAGCAGCACGGTCGCCGTGACGGCCATCATCAGCAGGCCCTCGGCGCGCGCATAGCGCCAGGCCTCGCCGTAATGGCGCAGCGTGAAGCCGCCCAGCACGGCCACGACGATGGTCGCCGCCAGCACCGGCTTGGGCAGGTGGGCCAGCGGGACGGCCAGCAACAGCATCGCCAGCAGCATGAAGGCGGCGACGAAGACCAGCGTCCAGCGGCTTCGCGAACCGGCCTCGTGCAGCAGGATGCTGCGCGAGAAGCTGCCGGCCACCGGCATGCCGCCGCTCAGCGCGGCGACGACGTTGGCCGCCGCCAGGCCGCGCAGCTCGGCCGCGGGCAGCAGCTTCTCGCCGCGACGCTGGGCCAGGGATTCGGACACCGCCAGGCTGGACACGAAGGCCATCAGCGCGATCAACGCGGCCGGCGGCAGCAGCTGCAGCCACAGCGCCTTGTCCAGCGACGGCAGGCCCAACGGCAGGGCCAGCGACGGCAGCGCACCGACCTGGGCCACGCCGGCGGCCGTCGGCGTGAAGGCCGACAGCGCCATCGCCGCGACGAGCAGCCCCAGCGGCGCCAGCCGCGCCAACAGCCGCGGGCCGGCGCGGCGCGACAGCAGCAGCAAGGCCACCGCGGCGCCACCCCATGCAGCGCTCGCGATGACGAAGCCGCCGTGCCGCGCGGACAGCAGCAGGTCCGGCAGCGTGAACCCCACCGCCGCGCTGCCCAGCAGCACCGGCACCTGGCTGGCCGCGATCATCAGCGTCGCGCCGTTCTCGAAGCCGCGCAGCGCCGGCACCGACAGCAGGCTGGACAGCGCGTCCAGCCGCAGCAACGCGGCGGCCCCGAGCAGCAGCCCCACCTCGGCCGCGAGCACCAGCGCACCCGCTTCCGCCGGCACGCCCGCCGGCAGCCCGGCCAGGGCCTGCGCGATCATCAGCGCCAGCACCGCCACTGGCCCCAGGCCCAGCACCGGGCTGGAGCCCAAGGCGGCATAGGCCAGCAGCGGCAGCAGGCTGGCGTACAGGCCCACCTGCGGCGGCAGGCCCGCCAGCATCGCGTAGGCCAGGCTTTGCGGGATCAGCAACACGGCGACGACGGCGCCGGCAAGCAGGTCCGCGCGCCAGGTGGACGGCAGGCGCATCAGTCGACCTTGGCCCCCGAGACCTTCACGACCTTGGCCCACTTGGCCGTCTCGCTGGCGATCAGCGCCGCGAACTCCGCCGACGAGCCGCCACCGGCCACGGCGCCCTGCCCGGCCATGCGCTCGCGCAGCGCCGGCGTGTTCAGCGCCGCGGCGGCCTCGCGTTGCAGGCGGGCCACCTGCTCGGCCGGCTGGCCGGCGGGCGCCAGCAGCCCGAACCACGAGCTGGCCTCATAACCGGCCAGCTGTGCGCCGCCGGCCTCGGCGACGGTCGGCAGCTCGGGCACCGCCGGGCTGCGCTGGGCGCTGGTGACGGCCAGGGCCAGCAGCTTGCCCGACTTGATGTGCGGCAGCGCCGAGGGCAGGTTGTCGAACATCAGGTCGGTGTTGCCGGCGATCAGGTCCAGCAGCGCGGGGCCGGAGCCGCGGTAGGGAAAGTGCAGCATGAAGCTGCCCGTCATCGTCTTGAACAGCTCGCCGGCCAGATGGATGGAGGTGCCGTTGCCACTGGACGCCATGTTGAGCTTGCCGGGATGGGTGCGGGCGACGCGGATCAGGTCCGCCACGCTCTTGATGCCGTGGCGCTCGGCATTGGCGGGGTTGAGCACCAGCACGTTGGGCACCGCCGCGACCAGCGTGACGGGCGCGAAGTCCTTCAGCGGGTCGTAGGGCAGCTTGGGGTAGAGGGCCGCATTGATCGCATGCGTGCCCACGGTGCCCATCAGCAGCGTGTGGCCGTCGGTGGCCTTGGCAACCTCCGCAGCACCGATGTTGCCGCCCGCGCCAGGCTTGTTGTCGACGACGACCGCCTGGCCCAGGCGCTGCTGCAGCTCGGGCGCCATCGCGCGCGCCAGCAGGTCGGTCGTGCCGCCGGGCGTGAAGGGCACGACGAGACGGATGAGCTTGGCCGGCCAGGCGGGCTGGGCCATGGCAGGCAGCGACAAGGCGCCGGCCAAGCTGCAGATCTTGCGGCGGTTCAGCGTCATGGCGATCTCCTCTGGCTTTCGTATCCGGGCCGAGGGCCGCCTCAAGCCGGCCCGCCTGGCGATGTGCTCGCCCGCGTTCAGCAGGGCAAGATCGGGCGAGAGGCCTACTCTACCTATCGACCTTGATGCCAGACAGCTGCACCACACGTGCCCACTTGGTGGTTTCGGCGGCGATGAGGGCGGCGAACTCCGCGCCGCCGCTGCCCGGCATCAGCATGCCGCGGGCCGTCAGGCGCTCGCGCAGCGGGGCGGCCGACAGCGCCGCAACCGTGTCGCGCTCCAGCCGGGCGAGCTGCTCGGCCGGCTGGCTGCTGGGCGCGAACAGGCCGATCCAGGCGCTGGCCTCGTAGCCCTTCAGCGCCGTGCCGCCGGCCTCCTCGACGGTGGGCAGGTCGGGCAGGCCGGGGATGCGCCGCGAACTCGTCACGGCCAGCGGCAGCAGCTTGCCGGCGCGGATCTGCGGCAGCGCCGCGGGCAGGAAGTCAAACATCAAGTCCATGTTGCCGGCGATGACGTCCTGCTGGGCCGAGGCCGGGCTGCGGTAGGGGAAATGCAGCATGTAGGTCTCGGTCAGGCGCTTGAAGAGTTCGCCGGCCAGGTGGGAGGGGTTGCCGTTGCCGCCCGAGGCGATGTGCAGCCGGCCCGGCTGGGCGCTGGCGGCGTGCACGAGGTCGGCGAGCCGGCGTATGCCCAGCTTCTGGGCGATGGCCGGGTTGATGACCAGCACCAGCGGCATCGTCGCGATCAGGCTGACGGGCGCGAAGTCCTTCACCGCGTCATACGGCAAGCGGCGCGACAGCAGCGGGTTGATGGCGTGCGTGCTGACGCTGCCCATCAGCAGCGTGTGGCCGTCGCTGGCGACGGCGACCTCGGCGCTGCCGATGTTGCCGTCGGCACCGGGCCGGTTCTCGATGACGACCGGCTGGCCCAGGCCACGCTGCAGCTCGGGTGCGAGCAGGCGCGCGGCCAGGTCGGCCGCGCCACCCGGCGGGTAGGGCACGACGATGCGCAACGGCCGCGTCGGCCACGCGGCCAAGGGCTGCGCCGACGCGACAGGGGCGCCGGCAGCGGCCAGCCACAACAGCAGGCTGCGGCGCGGGATCGGCGTCATGTCGGTGGCCATTTGCGCATCGCTGTACCGGCTCAGCCCTGCGGCCCGAGCAGCACGGTGAGCCGCACCTGGCCGTGCAGGCAGGCGGCGTCGAAGTCCTGCAGGATGGCGGCCAGCGTGTCGGCGTCCACCGCCTCGACGGCGGCGATGCCGACGCCGCGGTTGCGGCCCTCGGACTTGGCCTTGTAGAGCACCATGTCGGCCCAGTTGACGGCCTGCTCCCAATGCAGGCGCAGCGCGGAGCCGCCACTGCCGCCCAGCGGGAAGCTGGCGAAGCCGACCGAGGCCGTGATGCGCAGCGGGCCGTCGGGCGTGGTGATCGCTTCGCTGCCGATGCTGCGCAGCACGCGCTCGGCCATCAGGGCCAGGTCGTTGCCGGGCCGCTCGGGCGCGAAGACCAGGAACTCCTCGCCGCCCCAGCGCACCACCAGGTCGGTGTCGCGCACCGCGGCGCTGATGCGCCGGCCGACCTCGACGATGACAGCGTCGCCGGCCGCATGGCCATGCTGGTCGTTGACGTTCTTGAAGTGATCGATGTCGATCATCATCAGCGCGCCCTGGAAGCCCTCGGACCGCATCTCGCGCGCCCGCTGGTCCATGACGGCCAGGAAATGGCGGCGGTTGGACAGGTCGGTCAGCGGGTCGCGCTCGCTTTGCGCGCGCAACAGGCGCTGGTTGGCCGTCAGCCGCGCCTGCGCCCGGCGCATGCGCAGCAGCGTGAGGCCGATCAGCGCGCTCGACAGCAGCAGCAGCGCGCCGACGGCGATGCCCAGCTGGGTCGCGAGCCGGCGGTTCTCGAGCTGCTGGTCCTTGAGCTGGCCGTCGCGCGCCAAGAGGTCGAGGTCACGCTGCCTGGCGGCGCTGTCGTACTTGCGGCGCAGCTCCTCGAGCGCGCTGGCGCGATTGCGCTCGTTGCTCTTCGCATTGAGCTCGCGCTCGGCGTGGAAGGCGGCCAGCGCCTCCTTGTACTGGCCCGCCTCGGCCCAGCTGTCGCTGAGCTCGCGCAGTTCCCGGGCGCGCGGCACCAGTTCGGCCGGGTCGGCGCCGAACTCGCCGACCCGGGCGAGCTCCTGGCGTGCCGCGTCGAACTGGCGCAGCTTGATGTGGGCGAGGGCGAGGTTGTGGTGCAGGCCGCGTTCGAAGAGCCGATCGCGGAAGCGCTGCAGCACGGGCATCGCCCGCTGGCCGGTGACCAGGGCCTCCTTCAGCAAGCCCTGGCGCATCAGGGCGTCCACCTGGTTGGACTGCAGGATGGCGGTCAGGTGGGGCGCGTCGGCCTGCGCGGCCAGCTGCAGGGCGACATCCAGCGCGTCGCGCGCGCCTTCGCGGTTGCCGGCGCGGTGCTCGACGACGCCTTCGTAGTTGCGCACGCGGGCGCTTGCGACCAGGTCGCCCTGGGCCTCGGCCAGTGCCGCGCGAATCTCGGCGCGGGCCGCGTCGCCATGCTCCCGGGTCTGCAGCACGCCGGCCAGCATGCCGTGGGCGAGCGCCGCGAGATGCCGGTCCTTGCCGGCGCGGGCCAGCGCGAGCGCGCGGCGCAGGCTGGCCTCGGCGTCGATGAAGGCGCCCTGGGCGTACTGCTGGCGGTGCAGCAGGCGCAGCGCCTCCCAGGCGCTTTGGACATCGCAGTCCAGCACCTCCACGGCGCGCACCTCGTCGCCGGCCGGGCAGTGCTTGTCCAGGCCCGTCAGCGCGCGCGCGGCCAGCGCGCCGGCGGGCTTGCCCAGGCGCTCCTGGATCAGCGCGCGCAGCACCCAGCTGCGGTCGACGCCGCCCTCGTGCGACAACAGCTGCACCGCAACGGCATCGGCCGCATCGGTCTGGCCGCCGGCCAGCAGCACGCGGCCGCGCGCCAGCAGCCAGGCGGCCTCGCGTGCGGGCGTCATGTCTGCGGGCCAGCGGCGGTCCAGCTCGGCCCGCATGGCGTCGGGGTCGTCGAAGGCGCGGCGCGTGAGGGTGGCCAGCAGGCTGCGCTCGGCCAGAAGGTCGGTCCGGAGGTCAGCGGCGGGCGCGGCCGGTGACGCCGCAGCGGCCAGCAGCAGCAGCACGAAGGCGATCAGGGCGGCTCTCATGCGTTGGCCGGCCGCGGGCCGCCGTCGAGGGAGGGCACGGCGCTGGCGGACGGCGCCGTGGCCACGCCGGGGCCGCTCAGCGCCAGCAGGCCGACCCGGCCTTCGCTCCAGGCGGCCTCCAGGCGCGCCGTCAGCTGGGCCGCGGCGATGGCGTCGGCAGCATCGATGCGCTCGACGCCATAGGCCTTGTTGCGGCCATGGCCCTTGGCGAGGTAGAGCACGGTGTCGACGAGGTCGATGGCACGCTCCCACGACAAGCGCAGGCCGTGCGGCGGCACCGGCAGGCTGACGAAGCCGACGGAGGCGGTGACGGGGATGTCGCGGCCCGCGTGGGCGACGGGCCTGCCGCCGATCAGGTCGAGCAGGCGCTGGGCGAGCTGCGGCGCGAACAGGCCCTCGCGGGTGCGGGCGACGATGAGGAACTCCTCGCCGCCCCAGCGCACGATGAGGTCGTCGTCGCGCACCGCTTCGCGCAGCCGCCGCGCGATCTCGACGAGGACGGCGTCGCCGGCGGAGTGGCCGAAGCTGTCGTTGATGCGCTTGAAGTGGTCCACGTCGACGAGGAAGACGCTGGCCGTCAGCCCCTCGGGGCCTGACAGGCTCTTGATGGCGGCCTGGAAATGGCGGCGGTTGGCCAGGCCGGTCAGCGGGTCGGTCTCGCTCTGGCGCTTCAGCGACGCATTGCTGTGCGCCAGCGCCTCGTTGGTGCGGCGCACGCGCCGGAAGGCCTGGTAGAGCAGGCCCAGCGACGCCGCCACGCAGCCACCCAGCGCGGCCCAGAGCATCAGCGCCAGGTTGTGCTGGTGGACCTGCTCGGACTTGAGCGCGTTGTCGCGGTTGAGCAGCTCGATGTCGCGGGCGCGCTGCTCGGCGTCCTGGCGCTCCTGGGCTTCCAGCAGCAGCTTGCGTGTCTCGTCGCGCAACACCTGCTCGCCCACGCGGCGGTGCTCGCGGTAGGCGCCGAAGGCGCCGGCCAGGTCGCCGGCCTTCTCCAGGTAGCCGGCCAGTTCGTTCCAGCTGCCCGACGCGTAGGCGAGCGCGCCCTGCCGCTCCAGCAACGCGATGCCGGCCTGCACGTCCGCACGGCCTTCGGCGACGCGGCCCATCGCGATCTTGGCCAGCCCGATGTTGGAGCGGGCGATGCTCTCGGCGCCGATGTTGCCCGTGGCGCGCGCCAGCGGCAGGGCCTGGCCGGCCAGCTCCAGCGCCCGCGCCGGCTGGGCGTGCTGCAGGTAGTAGTCGGCGAAGTTGGCCAGGCCGGTCGCGCGCACGGCGTCGGCGCCGGCGCGCGTAGCCTCCTCCAGCGCATCCAAGGTGGCCTGCAGCGTGATGGACTGGTCCGCATCGTCGGCATGCACGATGCCGCGCATCGTGTGGACCTGGTTCAGCGTCATCGGGTCGGGGTCCTTCAGCGCCTCGGCCAGCGCCTGCGCGACGATCTGGCGGGCGCGCGCCGGCGTGTCGGCGCGCAGCGTCGTGAAGGCCAGGTCCGACAGCGTCACCGCCACGCGCCACGGCCGGCCGAGCTGCTCGGCCAGGCGCAGCGCGCTGTGGCTTTCGGTCAGCGCGGCGTCGAGGTCGCCGATGTCGCTGGTGACGGCAGCGAGCTGGTAGTGGTGGCGCCAGCGGAAGGCGAGCCCCGCGGCGCCCAGCTGCTGGGGGTCCACCGCGGTCAGCAGCCGGCGCGCCTCGCGCAGGTCGCCCTGGGTGACCAGGTACTCGGCGCTGACGTTGGCGGCCGCGACGACCGCGTCGGCCCGCAGCGCGCCGGCCGGCCATTGGCGCAGCTGCTCCGCGATCTGGTCGCACAGCGGGCGGTCACGCGCATAGGCGGCCAGCAGGCCGCGCAGCGCCAGCGCGTCGAGCTGCGCGGCGCTGCCCGCCGGCAACCGGGCCGCGCGGGCGCGCAGCTGCTGCTCGTAGAGGGCCGGCTTGGCCCGTGCGGCACGCTCCAGGCGTTCGAAATCCTGGGCCAGGCTGGCATCGCCCGGCGCCGAGGCCGCGGCGGCCGTTGCCCGCGTGGCGCGCCCACCGGCCTCGCCGCCGTCCGAGCAGGCGGCCGCCAGCGCGAGCGCGGCCAGCGCTGCACACAGCGTCGAACGGGAAGCCAAAGGTTGGAGCATCGCGGCAATAGCGGCACGCATTGATGGCGCCGGGTCCACTCATTTCATCGCGTTTCCGCCGGCAAGCCGCGGGCACCGCGACGGCGGAACGTCCAAATTGCACGCGCAGCGAGGCGTTGGCCTCAGCCGGCCTGGCCCTGGTAGCCGCGCGGCACGGCGCCGAGCAGGCGGCGCGTGTATTCCTCACGCGGGGCGGCGATCAGCGCCTGCGTCTGCGCCTGCTCGACGACGTCGCCGTTCTGCATCACCAGCACCTCGTCGGCGATGAACTTGACGACCGCCAGGTCGTGGCTGATGAAGATGTAGCTGAGGCCGAACTCGTCCTGCAAGTCCTTCAGCAGGTTGAGCACCTGGGCCTGCACCGACACGTCCAGCGCCGACACGGCCTCGTCCAGCACCAGCACCTCGGGCTGCAGCGTCAGGCAGCGGGCGATGGCGATGCGCTGGCGCTGGCCGCCCGAGAACTCGTGCGGGTACTTGGCCATCGCGCTCTCGTCCAGGCCCACCTTCTGCAGCAGCGCCACGGCGCGCGCCTCGCGGTCGGCCGTGCTGGCGCCGATGCCGTGGATCTCCATCGGCTCGCGCAGCGTCTGGCCGATCGTGAAGCGCGGGTTCAGCGAGGCATAGGGGTTCTGGAACACGACCTGGATGCGGCGGCGCATCTGCTGCCAGTCGGCACCGCCCAGCGTCAGCAGGTCGCGGCCGTCGAACAGCGCCTGGCCGCTCATCGTGCCGCCGGTCTGCTCGTGCAGCCGCAGCAGCGCCAGGCCCATGGTCGTCTTGCCCGAGCCGGACTCGCCGACGACGCCCAGCGTGTGGCCGCGCTTCAGCTTGAAGCTGACGCCCTTGACCGCCTGGAACTCGCGCCGGCCGAACAGGCCGTCCTTGAGCCAGAAGCTCTTCTTCAGGCCGCTGACCTCCAGCACCACCGGTGCGTCGGGGTCCTTGGCCTTGCCCGGGCTGCCGGCAGCGCGGCCCGCGATGTGGTCGTCGATGACCATCAGCCGCGGCGCGTTGTCAGACAGCGACGGGCGGCACGCCAGCAGAGCCTTGGTGTAGGCGTCCTGCGGGGCGTTGAAGATCTGCGCGACCGGCGCGTTCTCGCGCACCTGGCCATGGCGCATGACGACGACCTGGTCCGAGATCTCGCCGACGACGCCGAGGTCGTGCGAGATGAACAGCAGGCTCATGCGGTGCGATTCCTTGAGCCGCGCCATCAGCTCCATGACCTGGCGCTGGATGGTCACGTCCAGCGCCGTCGTCGGCTCGTCGGCGATCAACAGCTTGGGCGAACAGGCCAGCGCCACGGCGATCATCACGCGCTGCTGCTGGCCGCCGGACATCTCGTGCGGATAGGCCTTCAGGCGCCGCCTGGGCTCGGGGATGCCGACCTCGTGCAGCAGTTCCTCGGCGCGCACCAGCGCCTGGCGGCGGCTGAGCCCCAAGTGCTTGCGCAAGGGCTCGCTGATCTGCGTGGCGACGTCGAAGACCGGGTTGAGCGAACTCATCGGGTCCTGGAACACGCAGGCGATGTCCTTGCCGCGGATGGCCTGCAGCTCGCGCATGCTGGCCTGCAGCAGGTCGCGGCCCTGGAACAGGATGCGGCCTTCGCGCTCGGCATTGCTGGGCAGCAGGTTGAGGACGGACATGGCCGTCACGCTCTTGCCCGAGCCCGACTCGCCCACCAGCGCCACGGTGCTGTTCTCGGGCACGTCGAAGCTGACGCCCTTGACGGCCAGCTGGCGCTGCATGACGCCGCCGGCCTTGCCCATGCGGAAGGCGACCTTGAGGTCTTGAATACTGAGCAACATGGTCACTCCAGACCTCTCAACTTCGGGTCCAACGCATCCCGCAGCGCATCCGTGAATAGCGCGAACGCGGTGACGAACACGGCCATGAAGGCGGCCACGACGGCGAGCTGCCACCAGTAGCCCAGGATCAGCTCGTTCTGCGCCTCGGCCAGCATCGTGCCCCAGGACACCTGGTCAACGCGAACGCCCAGGCCCAGGTAGCTCAGGATGACCTCGCTCTTGATGAAACTCACCACGTGCAGCGACAGCTGTACCAGCGCCACGTGGGACACATTGGGCAGGATGTGCCGGAACATGCGTGAGGCTTGCGAGGCGCCGATGGCCTCGGCCGAGCGCACATACTCGCGCCCACGGTGCTTGATGAACTCCGCCCGGATCAGGCGGTAGATGCCGGTCCAGCCGGTCAGCGCAAGGATGGACACGACCGCACCCACGCCACGCGGGAAGATGGCCGCGAAGGCAAAGATCAGCAGGATGCTGGGAATGGCCGTGAAGACGTTGTAGACCCACTCCAGCAGGTCGCCCACCTTGCCACCGAAGAATCCCGAGATGGCGCCAAGCAGGGTGCCGATCAACGTCGCGACGACGGCTGCCGCCAGGCCCACGAAGATGGACACCTCGGCGCCCTTGATGACCTTGGCCAGCACGTCGCGGCCCAGGCGGTCGCCGCCCAACGGCAGCGTCTCGGACTTGACCATCTCGTCGGTCTTGAAGGCCTTGGCGCGCTCGGCCCACTCGGCATAGCGCGGCGCCAGGGGGTCGATGTCAGACAGGTCGACGTTAGGGCCCTTGGGCGCGGCGATGGTGCCGGTGTCTTCCTGAGGCTGAGGGCCGAGCAGGGTCGGCGGCGCATTCGGCACGCCCACCTCCTGCTGCCATCTGGATGCGACCAGGTTGGTGGCGGCCAGCAGCACCAGGAGGAGGAAGGCGCCGACGACGGCCATCGACACGACGCCGACGCGGTCGGTGCGCAGGCGCCGCCAGGAAGCGGCCCAGACGCCGCCGGAGGAATTGGACACGGCGTTCATTTGAGGACGACTCGCGGGTCAACGAGCTTGTAGAGCAGGTCGACGACAAGATTCACGGTCATCGTCAACGCGGCGAGATAGATGGCGAACGCCTGAATGACCGGGTAGTCGCCGCGGTTGACCGCCAGATACAGCTCACGGCCCAGGCCAGGGATGGAGAAGAACACCTCGATGAGAAAGCTGCCTACCAGCACGCCCGGCAGCAGCACCGAGACATTGGTCAGGATGGGGATCATCACGTTGCGCAGTACATGCTTGAGCAGCACGGTGCCCTCGGTCAGCCCCTTGGCGCGCGCTGTGCGCACATAGTCATGGCCCAGCTCGTCAAGGAAAAAGCTGCGGTACAGGCGGATCTGCGGCGCCAGCGAAACGGCCACGGCAACAAGGATGGGCAGCGGCGCATAGGTCGTTAGGTTGGTCCAGTGGCTGCCCGTCCAGCCTTGCACCGGGAACCAGCCCAGGCGAAAGGCGAAGAAGTACTGCGACAGGATCACGTAGACCAGCAGCGAAATGGACACGGCCACCGTCGTGCAGATCATCACGGCGCGGTCGGTCAGGCTGCCGCGGACGGTGGCGACGGCCAGCGCGAAAGGGATGGCCAGCAACACCTCGAGGATGAGGACGGGCACAGTCACCGTCAGCGTCGCTGGCAGCCGGGTGGCAAACAGATTGGCCACCGACTCGTTGGTGGCCCAGCTGCGGCCCCAGTCGAAGGTGACGATCTGCTTGACGAAGATCCACAGCTGCTCCCAGACCGGCTTGTTCAGGCCGAGCTGCTCGCGGATCGATTCGATCATCTCCGGGCTCGCGTTCAGGCCGCCGAGGATGACGGTCGGGTCGTTGCCGAAGTACTTGAACAGAAAGAACACCAGCAGCACGACGCCGAGCAACGTCGGGATCATCTGCCACAGGCGTCGGACGAGATAGGCCGCCATCGGGGCTCCTAGAAACTACAAACCCCGCGACGGATGCGGGGTTACACGGGAAAACGCGTCGGAGTCTATGCGAGTCGGCACGGGGCACGGCTTGACGGTTTCACTAGACTGCGCGCTTTTCCAGCGCCCGCGCAACCCCTCGCAATGAAGCTTCACGCCCTGCTGACCGCCCTGTTGCTGACCAGCGCGCTGACCGCCACGCAAGCGCAGGGCACGCCACCGCAGAAGGTGCTGCGCTATGCCTTCAAGGTGGCGGAGACGGGCTTCGACCCGGTGCAGGTGACCGACAAGTATTCCAAGGACATCCTCGGCGGCATCCTCGACGCGCCGCTCGAATACGACTTCGGCGCCCGCCCCTTCAAGCTGCGGCCGGCGACCCTCTCGGAAATGCCCGAGATCAGCGCCGACTTCAAGACCATCACGATGCGCGTCAAGCCGGGCATCTATTTCTCCGACGACCCGGCCTTCAAGGGCAGGAAGCGTGAGCTGACGGCCGAGGACTATGTCTACAGCGTCAAGCGCCACTACGACCCGTATTGGAAGAGCGGCAACCTCTACCTGCTGGAGAACGTCAAGATCCTGGGCCTGTCGGAGCTGCGCACCGAGGGCATGCGCGCCAGGAAGCCCTTCGACTACGACCGCCCCGTCGAAGGCCTGAAGGCGCTGGACCGCTACACCTTCCAGCTCAAGCTGGGCGTGGCCGACCCGCGCTTCATCTACCAGTTCAGCGACGCCGGCTTCCTCGGCGCCGTGGCGCGCGAGGTGGTCGAGTTCTATGGCGACAAGATCATGGAGCATCCGGTCGGGACGAACGCGTTCCGCCTGGCAGAGTGGCGGCGCAGCTCGCGCGTGGTGCTCGAGAAGAACCCCAATTTCCGCGATGTGCGCTACGCCGAGGTCGCGCCGCCGGACGCCAGTGACAAGCTCAAGGCGGAGGTCGCTGCGCTGCAGGGCCGCAAGCTGCCCATGGTGGACCGCGTCGTCATCGACATCATCGAGGAGGCGCAGCCGCGCTGGCTGTCCTTCCTGCGCGGCGAGGCCGAGGTCATCGAGGAGGTGCCCATCGACTTCGCCGGCATCGCCATCCCCGGCAACCATCTGGCACCGAACCTCGCCAAGCAAGGCATCACGATGACGCGCTATCCGCGCGCCGACATCTCGCTGAGCTACTTCAACATGGAAGATCCGGTCGTGGGCGGCTACACGCCCGAGCGCATCGCGCTGCGCCGCGCGATCAACCTGGCCGTGGACCTGGACAAGGAAATCCGCCTGGTGCGCCGCGGCCAGGCGCTGAAGAGCCAGGGTCCCATCCCCACCGTGGCCTTCGGCCACGACCCGGCCTTCAAGTCGGAGATGAGCGAGTTCAGCCTCGCCAAGGGCAAGGCCTTGCTGGACTTGTACGGTTATGTCGACCGCGACGGCGATGGCTACCGCGAGCAGCCGGACGGCCAGCCGCTGGCCATCGAATACTCGACGCTGGCCGACGGCGAGCGCCGCCAGCTGGCCGAGCAGTGGCAAAAGAACATGGACGCGCTCGGCATCCGCATGACGTTCAAGATCGGCAAGTTCCCCGAGCAGCTCAAGGCCGCCAACGCGGGCAAGCTGCAGATGTGGGGCGTGGGCTGGGTCGGCACGACACCCGACGGCGACACCTTCCTGGCGCTGGGCTCGAGCAAGGCCAAGGGCAAGGCCAACAAGGCGCGTTTCGACCTGCCGGCCTTCGAGGCGATCTACGAAAAGCAGAAGGCCCTGCCCGACGGCCCGGAGCGGCTCGCGCTGATGACCGAGGCGCAGCGCCTGCTCGTCGCCTACGCGCCCTACAAGTTCCACGTCCACCGCATCTGGACCGACATGGCCCAGCCCTGGGTCAAGGGCTACAGCCGCAACCTGTTCGTGCGCGATTTCTGGAAGTACATCGACGTCGACCCCGCGGCGATGCCTCAATCGAAGTGAAGCCCAATAAGGCCAAGTGATGAAGCAGCTGCTCGCCGCCCTGGCCGTCTGTGCCGCACTGATCCCCGCTTCCGGCAGCCCTGCCGAGCCCGTCAAGACGCTGCGTTATGCCTTTCGCATCGCCGAGACCGGCTTCGACCCGCCGCGGCTGTCGGACATCTACTCGCGCACCATCACCGCGCACATCTTCGAAAGCCTCTACACGTACGACCCGCTGGCACGGCCGACGCGCATCGTGCCGCAGATCGCCGACGGCGAGCCCGAGATCAGTGCCGACTTCAAGACCTTCAAGTTCAAGGTCCGCCCCGGCATCTACTTCGCCGACGACCCGGCGTTCAAGGGCAAGAAGCGCGAGGTCACGGCGCAGGACTTCGTCTACAGCATCAAGCGCTATGCCGACCCCGCCAACAACGCCCAGGGCTGGATCAGCTACGAAGACGCGGGCCTCGTCGGCCTGGACGAGCTGCGCAGCCAGGTCATCAAGGCCAAGAAGCCGTTCCCCTACGACACCGAGGTGGAGGGCGTGCGCGCCCTGGACCGCTACACGCTGCAGCTCAAGACGCGAGATGCGCGCCCACGGCTGGTCGAGTCCATCCTCGCCGGCAACGATCTCTACGGTGCCGTCGCGCGCGAGGTCGTCGAGTTCTATGGCGACAAGATCATGGAGCATCCGGTCGGCACTGGGCCGTTCGTGCTGAAGGAATGGCGGCGCAGCTCGCAGATGGTCCTGGAGCGCAACCCGGCTTACCGCGAACGCCATTACGAGTCCGTGCCAGCGGCTGACGACGCGGAGGCACAAGCCATCCTCGCCAAATTCAAGGGCCGCCGCATCCCGATGGTCGACCGTGTCGTCGTCGACATCATTGTGGAGAACCAGCCGCGCTGGCTGGCCTTCTTGAACAATGAGCACGACTTCATGGAGCGCGTGCCCGAGGACTTCCTGACCCAGGCCGCACCCGGCGGCAAGATCGCGCCCAACCTGGCCAAGCGCGGCATGCAGGCGCTGTTCACGCTTGCGCCGGACATGACGCTGACCTGCTTCAACATGGACGATCCGGTCGTCGGCGGCATGACGCCCGACAAGGTCGCGCTGCGCCGGGCCATTTCGCTGGCCTATGACGTGAAGAAGGAGATCCGCCTCGCGCGTCGTGGCTTCGCCGTGCCCGGCCAGGCGCCCATCGTGCCTGGCACCACCGGCTACGACCCCGCGTTCAAAAGCGAGATGAGCGACTACGACCCGGCCCGCGCCAAGGCCCTGCTCGACATGTATGGCTATGTGGACAAGGACGGCGACGGCTGGCGCGACCTGCCCGATGGCCAACCCCTCGTGCTGACCCGCAACACCGAGCCCAACTCGCTGAGCCGTTCCGTCGACGAACTGTGGGAGAAGGCGCTGCGCGGCGTCGGCATCCGGCTGCAGGTCAGGATCCAGCAATGGCCGGAGAACCTCAAGGCGGCCCAGTCGGGCAACTACCAGATGTGGCCGGTGGGCTCGACCGCCGCGCAGCCCGACGGCCAGGGTGCGCTGCAGCGCTACTACGGCCCTGCCAGCGGCACGCAGAACCTGCCGCGCTTCAAGGATGCTCGCTTCGATGCCATCTACGACCGCATGCAGGCCCTGCCCGACGGCCCCGAGCGTGAAGCCTTGTTCCTCGAAGCCAAGCGCATCGCCGTCACCTATATGGCGTACAAGGTCCACGCCCACCGCGTGTTGATCGACATCCAGCAACCCTGGATGAGCGGCTACCGCCGCCCGCTGTTCTGGCAGGACTTCTGGCAGTTCGTCGACATCGATCCGGCCAAGCAGCCCGTCCGCTGATTTCCGCGGGCGCATTCCCGCGAATCGACCGCCTGTCGCAAGGGCGTGGCGGGCATGTGCCATGCCGGTAGGCTTCGCTTCATCCCCACCGAAAGGAGCCTCAAATGAACGACGCAGAAGAACTCGCCAAGCTGGCTGAACTGCATGCCCGCGGCGTGCTCAGCGACGAGGAGTTCGCCAAGGCCAAGGCCCGCGTGCTGGGCGGCCAGGCGGCCTACGGCGCCGGGGCGGCGCCGGCACCCCATGTCGGCGCCGTCAACGGCCTGCGCCGCGCCCGCGTGGACCGCTGGATCGGCGGCGTCTGCGGCGGCATCGCCCGCGCCACGGGGCTGGACTCCTGGGTCTGGCGGCTGATCTTCACGGTGCTGTTCCTGGCGTTTGGCAGCGGCATCCTGGTCTACGTGCTGCTCTGGATCTTCGTACCCGAGGAATGAGACACCCTGCGGCCCGGCGCGGCCTGCAAGGGGTCGGCCCTGACGGGCGTGCGTTGTTTCGTCGGTATGCTGAGCCGACAACTCCGGAGACAGCGGATGAAACAGCTCGCCGGCCTCGACGCCAGCTTCCTCTACCTGGAAACGCCGCAGATGCCGATGCATGTCGGCGCGCTGCACCTGCTGGAGCTGCCGGTCGGCTACGACGGTGACTATGTCGAGGACCTGCGCGAGCACATGCGGGCGCGCATGCCGCTGCTGCCGGCGCTGCGCCGCCGCCTCGTCGCGATGCCGCTGGGGCTGTCCAACCCCGGCTGGGTCGATGCCGACCCCGACCTCGAAGAGCACATCGTCGAGATCGCCTTGCCCGAGAACAGCGGCATGGCCGAGCTGGAGGCGCAGGTCGGCGCGCTGCACCCGGTGCTGCTGGACCGGTCTCGTCCGCTGTGGAAGTTCCACGTCTTCACCGGTGTCGAGTCCGGCCCCGAAGGCCAGCCGCGCGTCGCGCTCTACACGCAGCTGCACCATGCCGCCGTCGACGGCCAGGCCGCCGTCGCGCTGGCGCAGGTCATCCTCGACCTGAGCCCCGAGCCGCGTGCCGTCGAGGCTCTGGCCGCGCGCGGCAAGAAGCGCGGCCGGCTCGGCACCGTCGGCATGCTCAGCGCGGCCGTGTCGCAGCAATGGAAGCAGACCGTCAAGCTGGCCCGCTCGCTGCCGAATGCGGCCAGCATCCTCGGCGGCATGGCGGTCAAGTCGCTCGGCGGCGCGGCGGCCGAGGCGTCCGTCGACAAGCTGCGCACGCTGCTCGCCAACGTCGCGGCGCAGACGACGGCCGTCGTGCGCGGCAAGGCGGCCGTGTCCAACCTCGGCCCGGCGCCCCGCACGCGCTTCAACGTGAGCCTGTCCGACAAGCGCTCGTTTGCCGGCGTCACGCTGCCGCTGGCCGAGCTGAACCGCACCCGCAAGCGCCACCAGGCCAGCCTCAACGACGCGGTGCTTTTCGTCATCGGCGGCGCGCTGCGGCGCTACTTCGCCAAGCACGGCCCGCTGCCGCGCAAGAGCCTCGTCGCCGCAGTGCCCGTGTCCACGCGCGCCGCGGGCGACACCACGTCCAACAACCAGGCCACCATGACCTTCATGAGCCTGGGCACGCACCTGGCCGACCCGGCCGAGCGGCTGGCGCATGTCATGGCCGCGAGCAAGGCGATGAAGGCGCAGATGAGCCAGCTCAAGAGCCTGATGCCGACCGACTTCCCCAGCCTGGGCATCCCCTGGCTGATGCAGGCCGGCGCCATGCTCTACGGCCGCGCCAAGGTGGCCGAGAAGCTGCCCGTCGTCGCGAACGTAGTCATCTCGAACGTGCCGGGCCCGCAGCTGCCGCTGTACCTGGCCGGCGCGCAGATGCTGACCAACTACCCCACATCGATTGCCGTGCATGGCCTGGCACTGAACGTGACCGTGCAGACCTACAACCAGTCGCTGGACATCGGCATGATGGCCTGCGGCGAGGCGCTGCCGGAGATGGGCGAGCTGGCGGCGTATGTGGAGGCGGCGTTCATGGAGTTGCAGGCGCTGCCGGTGGTTGAGGTCGTCGAGCCGCAACCGGCGCCGGTGGTGAAGAAAGCGGTGGTGAAGAAGGCACCTGCCAAGAAGGTCGCAGCGAAGAAGACGGTGGCGAAAAAGGTCGCACCGGCCAAGCGGCGGGTGACCAAGGCCGCCTGAGGCGATTCAGGGCCTCAACGATGAACAGCCGGACACGTTGCCAAGGCTGCGGCGCAAAACTGCCGTCTGCCGAGGCCGTGTGCGCGCATTGCGAAGCGGAGCTCGTCACCGAAACACCGAAGCCCGTGGGCAAGTACGCCTGCCCTCACTGCAATGGGCGGTTCGCAAAGCCTGCTCAGGTCCGTTGGCCGCCAAAGGTGCCCTGGTGGCGGCCCGCCATGGAGCGAATGCAATGCCCGCATTGCGACACGCCATTGCGTGATCGTCGCCAACCAGACATCCACCGCGGATTCATACCGCTGATGCTGATCGCGGTGCTGTCCATCCAGATCCTTGTGGCCGACCGGACGCTGCGTAGCTGGCTCGGCTTCCTGCTGGTGCTCGGCAGCCTTAGCTATTTCTTCTGGCGCACGGAACGCGGCGTCGTCGAGCGTGACCGCTATGCCGCCGGCTCTTCGCGACGCTTCGCCACCGGAGGCACCGAGCAGCCCGGCGTGGCACAACAGCGTCAGAGTGATTCGCCCGACTGAGAGTCGCCAACGCGACACCCCGGCCCCGGGCAAGCACGACCCGAAAACAGGCGACAGCTGGCTAACATCGCCGAGCTGCCCCGATACCGCTACCGCATGCCAGCCATCCGCTCGCCGCGCTTCTCGCGCTGGCAACAAACGCCCTCCTCCCACCACCCCGACTGGCCCGACCTGCGCGCTCCCAATGCCTGGCTGCTGATGCTGGAAAGCCGGGCGCCCTGGGAATACGCCGCGCTGCTCGCCGCGCTGCCCTGGCTCAAGAAACTGCCGCATGGCGACGGGCACCCGGTGTTCGTCTTTCCCGGCCTGGGCGCCAACGATCTGACAACGGCTCCGCTGCGTGCGCTGCTCGACTCGCTCGGCTACGCCACCCAGCCCTGGGGCCAGGGCTTCAACTTCGGACCGCGCGCGGGCGTGCTGGAGCAAGCCCAGGCCGACCTCCAGGCGCTGCACCGGCGCCACCATCGCAAGGTGAGCCTGCTGGGCTGGAGCCTGGGCGGCATCTACGCGCGCGAGCTGGCCAAGGCGTGCCCCGAGCTGACGCGCTGCGTCGTCACGCTGGGCACGCCGTTCACCGGGCACCCGCGCGCAACCAACGCCTGGCGCTTCTTCGAGCTGGTCAGCGGCCATGCGTCCAACGACCCCGAACTGATGGCGCAGATCCGCCAGGCCCCGCCAGTGCCCACGACGTCGATCTACTCCAAGAGCGACGGCGTCGTCGCCTGGCGCTGCAGCGTCAACGAGCCGTCACCGCTGGCCGAGAACATCGAGGTCCAGGCCAGCCACATCGGCCTGGGCGTCAACCCGATCGCGCTGTATGCGCTCGCGGACCGGCTGGCGCAGCCGGAAGGCCACTGGCAGCCGTTCGAGCCCAAGGGGGCGAGGCGGTGGTTCTACAAGACGCCGGTGCAGCCGTAGAACGCCCTGGCAGCCGCCGGGCACGCATCGTGCAGCGTGCGCGACGTGCTCTTGTGAGCTGTTGACAACCCCTCCATGCCCTGGACCTTTGCCCATCCCGCAGCCATCCTGCCGCTGCGTTCGCTGTGCCCCCGCTGGCTCTCACTACCCGCCCTGATCCTGGGGGCCATGGCCCCCGACTTGAGCTACTACGTCGGCATGCACGGCGCCTGGCGCACCTTTTGCCACACACTGATGGGCGTCCTGACCGTCTGTCTGCCGGTCTGCCTGCTGTTGTTGGACCTCATGCAGCGGTGGCCGCGCCCGCTGACCGTGCTGCTGCCAGAGCCTCACCGGTCATTGGTGCGCGGCGAGCTGCAGCCGCCGCCGCAGGCGGCCGTCGCGCGCTGGGCGGTCGCTGTGCTCTCCATCCTGCTCGGCGCGGCAACCCACCTGCTGTGGGACCTCTTCACCCACCCGGTGCCGCCACTCACGGACCTCCTGCCCTGGCTGGCCCAGCCACTGCTGACCTTCCTGGGCCGGCCGCTGACGGTCGCCCGGCTGCTGCAGCACCTGAGCACCGTGGCCGGCGCGCTGGTCCTTGCCGTCGCCTACGCCCGGGCGGTGCGCAGGCAGCCGGACCGCCCGGAAGCGCCGAACCCGCGGCGCGCCCGCGTGCTGTGGGCCTGCCTGGCGGCGGCGCTCGCGGTCGGCGCACTGTCGGCCTGGGCCCTCACGCCCGACACGCTGCCCGGCTACCCGATGCGCCGGCTGGTGCGCACGGTCGTCTGGAGCACCAGCTGCTTCGCCACGCTGTTCGTCATCGCCAGCGTGGCCTGGTGGCGCCGCGTGGGTGACGCCTGAAGCCCTGCGCCGCGCCGCTGCCCCATCTCGCGGTAAGGTATCGCCCTTAACCCGGACCTCCCCCATGCAACACCACACCCTCGCCGCCGACGACAAGGCCGCCAAGAAAGACGCCCCCGAGAAGATGGAAGAGCAGCTGCTCTTCAAGGGCCGCTTCGTGATGATCTTTGGCGAGATCGACGACAAGATGGCCCACGCCACCTGCCGCCGCCTGCTGGCGCTGAGCCAGGAATCCGACGCGCCGATCACGCTGTTGATCTCCAGCCCCGGCGGCCATGTGGAGAGCGGCGACGCCATCCACGACATGATCCGCTTCGTGCGCGCGCCGGTGAACATGGTCGGCACCGGCTGGGTGGCCAGCGCCGGCACGCACATCTACCTGGCTGTGCCCAAGGAGCGCCGCTTCGCGCTGCCCAACACGCGCTTCATGATCCACCAGCCTGCTGGCGGCGCTGGCGGCCAGGCCAGCGACATCGCCATCCAGGCCAAGGAAATTCTGCGCGCCCGCGAACGCCTGGCAGCCACCATCGCGCGCGAGACCGGCCAGCCGCTGGAGCGCGTGCGCGCCGACATCGAACGCGATTTCTGGATGAGCACTGAGGAGGCCATTGCCTACGGCCTGGTGGCGCGCGTCATCGAGCGCCAGGTCGATCTGGGCTGATCCGCGCCGTGCAGCTCAGCGCCAACGGCGTCCGCATCGAAGCCGAGGTCCACGGGCCGGACGACGGCGAGCCGCTGCTGATGATCATGGGCCTGGGCATGCAGCTGGTGGCCTGGCCCGACGGCTTGGTTGGCGAGTTGGCGGCCCGGGGCTTCCGGGTCATCCGCTTCGACAACCGCGATGTCGGCCTCTCCCAGCCTTTTGACGAGCTGGGCCTGCCCAGCCTGCCGCTGGCGGCGTTGCTTCACACCTTCCACCTGCCGGTCAAGGCGCCCTACCAGCTTGCGGACCTCGCGCGGGATGCCGTCGGCGTGCTGGACGCGCTGGGCATTGCCCAGGCCCACGTCTGCGGCGCCTCCATGGGCGGCATGGTGGCCCAGCACCTAGGCTTCGCCCACGCCGGCCGCGTCAAGAGCCTGGCGCTGATGATGACCACCAGCGGCCACCGCGGCCTGCCTGCGCCCAGTTTGAAAGTCCGGCGCGCGCTGATGTCCCGCCCCCGGCCGGGCAGCACGCCGGCGCAGAAGCTCGACCACATCCTCGACCACTACGTCAGCCTGTACGGCGTCATCGGCAGCCCCGGCTACCCGACCGAGCCGCGCGCGCTGCGCGAGCGCATCGCGCGGGGCGTGAAGCGCTCCTATCGCCCGCAGGCGGTGCTGCGCCAGCTCGTCGCCATCGCGGCCGACAGCCACCGCGCCGAGCGCCTGCCGCGCATCACGGCGCCGACGCTGGTCATCCACGGCGAGCACGACGCGCTGATCCCGGTCGCCGCGGCGCATGACCTGGCGCAGCGCATTCCCGGCGCGCGGCTGGAGATCATCCCGGGCTGGGGCCACGACCTGCCCGAGCCGCTGTGGCCACGCCTGGCGGACGAGGTGGCGCGGAACGCCGGGCTCTGAGCCGGCGGCCAGGCGCGCTCAGCGTGAGCGCACCTCGGCCTTGATCTCGACCGTCGTGCGCTGCTTGTCCTCGCCCTCGACGGTCAGCGTCAGCGGCACGGTGTCACCCACCTGGACCGGCTTCTTCAGCCCCATCAGCATGACGTGATAGCTGCCCGGCTTGAGCGCCACGGCCTGGCCGGCCGGCAGCGGCAGCGCGTCGACGGCGCGCATCTTCATGACGCCGTCATCCATCTTCATCTCGTGGATCTCCACCATCGCCGCCACCGGCGAGCTGGCCGCGACGACCTTGGCCGGCTTGGCCGACGTCAGCTGCATGAAGGCGCCGGTGGCCTTCTGCGGCGCCACGGTGGCGCGCACCCAGGGATCGTCGACCTTGACTTGGGCCTGCGCGGCGAAGGAGGCGAACAGGACGGAGGCGAGCAGCAGGCGATGCATGGCGGGTGGCTTCAAGACAACAAGGCCCACATTGTGCGCAGTCCGCGGCAAGGGCGACCAGGCGCCCTTCGGCAAGCGGCACGCCCATCAATGCGGCGCGGCTTCCTGAAGGAATGGCAGGGCCACGCCCGCCAGCTTCGGCGAAGCGAAGATCTCATAGTGGGTGAGGTCGGGCAGCACCGCCAGGCGGTGCATGGGCATGTGCTCGCGCTGCCAGCCCGGGTCCCGCAGGCCGCCGCCAAGCGCCTGCCAGCACAGGACCATATGCTCGGGGCGGATCATGTCGGCGTCGGCATAGACCAGCAGCACCGGCATGCGCAGCTGGCGCGCGTCGACGGTCCAATCGAAGCGTTCGCGCAGCAGGCCACCCACGGCATCAAGCAGGGCCGGAAAGTCCCCGGGTCGCGGCGCGACCTCGGCATAGGCCTTGTGCAGCGGCGTGCTGCGCATGGCCGGCGCCGCGGCGGCGCCCAGGTGGCTCTGCTGGGCGACGATGTCCGGGTACCAGCCGTCGTTGGCAAAGGGGGTCGACACCAGCACCAACCGGCGCACTTGCCGGGGATGTTGCACGGCGAGCCGCAAGGCCACCCATCCACCAAGCGAATAACCCATGGCATCTGCCTGCTGCACACCCAGGCGCGTGAGCAGCTCGGCCATGTCGTCCGCCATGGCCTGTCGGGACAGCGGCCGCTCGCCGAGCGGCGTGCGGCCGTGGCCTTGAAGGTCGACCAGGATGACCTGTCGCTGTCGCGCCAACAGCGGCACCAGCGGCGCCATCATCCGCAGGTCGCCCAGGCCGCCGTGCAGCACGAGCAGAGGCGGGCCGTCGCCGTGGATCTCGTAGTGGTAGTCCACGCCTCGGATGGCCTCGTGGCCGGCGCGTGAATGGGGTGTATGAGTGGGCATCGTGGCAACCTCCAGGGGGGCTTTGGTCAAGGAACAGGCGACTTGCGCCAGCGCTGCCACCAGCGCGGTCAGCACGCCGATGGCCCAGCGGCGCAGGGAGCCGCGTTCGAAAGCTGTGAGTGACATGGTTCGCTCCGGGTTCAGGCCGTGATTCGCAGGCCGCACAAGCCTGCAACGATGAGGGCCGCCACGGTGGCAGCCAGCGCCAGCCCGGCCCACCAGCCCCGGTTGGCAACGTGCTGCTGCCAGCCATGCGCCAGCAGCACCACGCGCAGCCCGCAGGCCAGGTGGACGAGCACACAGAACACGCCCAGCGCATAGTGGGGCAGCAGGCGGATGCTCCAGGCGTCGTGCAGCAATCCCACCGGCGCGCCTGATGCCCAGGCCCAGTCGGTGTCCACGCCATTCAGCAGTCTTGCCGACACCAGCGCCGAGTTCAGGTGGGTCAGTAGGAAGAAGCCGGCATAGACGCCCGTGGCCACCTGCACGGCCCGGTACCCGTCCATGGCCCGGGCGCTCCAACGCCACGCCAGCCCTGCGCCGAAGGCCACCTGCAAGAGCAACAGCACGACCAGCACGGCTTCCACGGCCGGCGAGCGATACAGGCTGCGGCCCAGATGCATCACCGAGGCATGCACCTGCGGCCCAAGCAAGCCGGCCAGATGGTTGACGAGATGGAAGGCGATGAAGGCCAGCACCAGGGCGGCGATCACCCCATGCACCACGCGCGCCGTCGCATCCGGCGGCCGGCCCATGCCGGCTGGCGCTTTCGAATCGGCCACTCCCAGCCACGCAGCCACCGCAGCCCACAGGCCCACCCAGGCCACCGGCTCGGGCAGGGGCTTTTCCAGCACGCGCAGCACGAAGGACAGGGACACGAAAAGCGGTGGCGCCGCAAAGGCCAGCAAGGCCAGCTGGCGCGCGCGTCGCTCGAACACCGAGCGGGGCGACCGCGGCGCCAAGCCCAACCACCAAGCCGCCGCCAGCAGCGGCATCGCCAAGGCGCCGAGCAGCATCAGCATCCGTGCGGACTCGGCCACGGCGTGGGCGCCACGCAGCCAGAAGGGCCAGGACATCACCGCGAGCGCCGGCACGAAGGCCAGCAGCGGCTGGGCGGGACGCTCCCTCTTCACTGCTACCGATCGAATCGTGACGCCCATGATTTGCACCTCGCTGGCCGGCAGCCCCGCGGCGCTCGGCATGGTTGCACTCTCCGCGAGAATGGCCCGACGAAACAGAGCCATTTCGGCCCAAATTGACCAGGCCATGAATCAGCCGCCCCATGCCGCCCTGCTCAGCACCCTCACCCTGGAGGCGGCTTCGGCATTGCCACTGCAGGAGCAGCTCTACCAGCGCCTGCGCGAGGCCATTGCACAAGGCCGGCTGGCGCCCGGCGAGCGCCTGCCGTCAACGCGCAGCCTTGCGGCACAGCTCAACGTATCGCGCGGCACCGTGGATGCGGCCTATGGGCGCCTGGCCGGCGAAGGCTGCATCCTGGGCCGCGGTGCGGCCGGCACGGCGGTCGCTCCCGACCTCACCCCTGCCACGCTCGCACCGCGGTCGGCCGGCGCGTCGCCGGTCTCGACCTTCGCCTTGCCCGACGACTTTCTTTGGCCTTTTCGCGGCGGCATGCCGGCCCTGGACCTGTTCCCGCGCACACAGTGGGCGAGCCTGGCCGTCCAGGCTGCGCGCCGGCTGGATGCGTCACGGCTGTGCTATCCGGACCCGCGCGGCCTGCCGGAGTTGCGCAGCGCCATTGCCGCGTACCTGCAGGTGTCGCGCGGCATCGCCTGCGATCCGGCGCAGGTGTTCGTCACGGCGGGCTATCAGGCAGCGTTGCAACTGGTCGTGGGCCTCGTCACGCAGCCTGGCGACGAGGCGTGGTTCGAGGACCCGGGTTACCGCTTCGCCCGCCGTGCGCTGCTCGGCGCCGGCTTGCGGCTGGGCATGGTGCCCGTCGACGCCTCGGGGCTGGACATCGCCTACGCCAAGCGCCACCACCCGGCCGCGCGCCTGGCCGTGGTCACGCCTGGCCACCAGAGTCCGCTGGGCATGCCCTTGGCTCCACCGCGCCGCAAGGCATTGCTGGACTGGGCCGACTCGGCCGACGCCTGGGTGCTGGAGGACGACTACGACAGCGAGTTCCACTACGCCGGCCGCAAGCCCGCGGCGCTCAAGAGCGTCGACCGGCACGACCGCGTGTTCTACGCCGGCAGCTTCAGCAAGACGCTATTCCCCGGCCTGCGGCTGGGTTGCCTGGTCGTGCCGTCGGCCTGGATCGATGCCGCGACAGCCGCCAGCGAGTTGTCCCACCGCGGCCACGCACTGCTGGACCAGGCCACCCTCGCCGCCTTCATGGCCGACGGCCACTACGCCCGCCATCTGCGCCGCATGCGACTGCGGTACGCCGAGCGCAGCACGGCCCTCGCGGCGGCCCTGCAGCAGCGCTTCGGCCGGCACATCGAACTGGCCGCGCCCGAAGGCGGCCTGACGCTGCTGGCCCGCTTTCCGGGCCATGCGGCCGATACGGAATTGGTGAAGCAGGCGCGCAGCGAAGGTCTCGCGCCCTCTGCGCTTTCCGCACACGCCACCACTCACGCCGCCGGCCAGGGTTTGCTGATCGGCTTCACCCAAGTGCTGCCGGACAAGGCGCCGGAGATGGCTGCACGCCTGAAGAAGGCGATCGGCTGAACCCGAGCTGCATCCGCGCAAGCCGTGCTTGACGGCAACTGTCCTTGTGTACTATCGTACTAGTACACATTGGCACCAGCACATGGACCCCATCCACTTCGTCCAGATCAACACCGGCTCGCCCGAGCCCATCTACCGCCAGCTCGTCGAGCAGGTGAAGCGGCGCGTGGCCGCCGGGCAGCTGAAGGCGGGCGACGAGATCCCGTCGGTGCGCGAGCTGGCCCAGGCGCTGGCCGTGCACCCGATGACCATCTCCAAGGCCTATTCGCTGCTGGAGTCCGACGGCGTGCTGGAGCGCCGCCGCGGGCTGTCCATGGTCGTCGCCGCGCAGCACCGGCGCGCCCAGCCCACCGCCGACCGCGTCGAGCTGCTGCGCCCGACGCTGGAGAAGGCTGCCGCCGAGGCCCGGCAGCTGGAGCTGCCCAAGGCCCAGGCCGTGCAGTTGTTCAAAACCATCCTTGACGAGCAGGGGGCCTCTTGAGGCTACGGGAGGTGGATGCGTTGCCACTCAAAAGCCCGCGAGCAAGGCGCGAAACGAAGCTGGGGTCGCTCCCAGCGAGGCTTCGCAACGCCGCGCGCGGGCTTTTGAGTGACAACCCTTCGGGAAAGGGTCTGCGCGGGCGCATCGCGTCGTTGCGCGGCTTGCCTGGGCATGAGCGCGGGCGGCGTCGCATGCCTAGCCCTGCGCCCGCGCAGGCCCTCTCGCACCACCTTCCGTAACCTCAAGAGGCCCCTTCCATGAGCCCTCACTTTCCCCACACCGAGTCCCCCAGCGCCGAGTTGAGCGGGGTGACCCTGTCCTACCCCAAGGGCGACACCGTGTTGAAAGGCCTGGACTGGCGGCTGCTGCCCGGCCAGGTCGTGGGACTGCTGGGCCGCAATGGCGCCGGCAAGACGACGCTGCTGGAAACGCTGCTGGGCCTGCGCGAGCCGCAAGCGGGCACGGTGACGCTGTTCGGCCAGGACGCCCTGCTGCCGGACGACGCCACGCGTGCCCGCATCGGCTATGTGCCGCAGCAAAGCGACCTGTTCGAGGCCTTCACGCCGGCCCAGCTGCTGGCGTACTTCCGCAGCTTCTACCCACGCTGGAACGAGGCCAAGGTCGACGGGCTGCTGTCGCGCTGGGACATCGCGCGCGACAAGCCCATCCGCAAGCTCTCCGGTGGCCAGAAGCAGCGCCTGTCCATCATCCGCGCGCTGGCCCATGAGCCCGACCTGCTGGTGCTGGACGAGCCCGTGGCCAGCCTGGACCCCGCCGGCCGGCGCGACTTCCTGCGCGAGCTGGTGAGCGAGGTGCTGGACCGCGGCGCCACCGTCGTGTTCTCCACCCACATCCTGTCCGACCTGGAGCGCGTGGCCTTCAACCTGGCCTTCATGAGCGGCGGCCGCATCGCGCTGCAGGCGCCGCTGGACGAGCTGCTGGAGCAGGTGCGCGCGTTCACGGGCACCGTCACCGAGATGGCCACGCTGATGGCGCGCCTGGGCGCCGAGCCCCTCAAGCGCACGGCACTGGAAGCCGGCCGGGAGCGCGTGCTGGCACGCCTGCCGGCGGATGCCGCGCTGCCGTCCGGCGTGGCAGTGGACCGCGTCAACCTCGACGACCTGTTCGCGGAGCTGACCTGATGAACGCCGCCCAGTTCTCGCAAATCATGCTGGCTCCGTGGCGCCAGCGCGATCGCAGCGCGCCGTGGGGGCGGCGGTTGATCGCCGCGCTGGCGGTCATCGCCATGGTGGCCAGCCTGATCTGGCTGCCGCCGGCGGCCGCGTGGCGGGTGCCGGTTGGCATCGTGATCGTGGTCGTCCACGGCCTCTGGATCGCCGTCGGCGCCAGCCTGCTGGAGCAGAACCACCCCCATGCCGCCCACGGCGTGCCCGGGCATCTGCGCGCACTGCGGCGGGCGGCCCTGCTGGGCTGGGCGCTCTGCTCGGGGTTGACCACGCTGCTGGCCTGGCTCATCGTGCCCGACACCGTCCACTGGGGCGTCCTGCTGCTGGGCAACAGCCTGGTCGTGACCTTCCTGCTGTGGACCGCGCGGCTGTGGTGGCTGTGGCTGCTGCTGGCGTTCCAATCACCGCTGGCGGGCGTCTTCGCCGGCAAGCTGACGCCCCTGTGGAACGCGCTGGCCGCGCTCTGGCAGGCCAACCCCCACGGCATGCTGCTGCTCGCGCTGCTGGTGCAGGCCTGGCTCGTGACGACCGCCTTGGGCGACGGTGGCACCAAGCACCAGGCCCTGTATGCACGTCAGGCGCAGAGGCGAAACGTCATGCGCATGATGTCCGAAGGCCGCCAGCCGACGGCGGCCTCCTGGGGCCGGCCCATCGAATGGCTGTTCAGCCCGTTGATGCACCTGTTCTCCGCATGGCAACGGCGGCTGCTGGCGCGGGCCGACAACACCCGGCAGCGCAGCGTGATGGCGCGCGCCGAGATCGTGCTGCATGGCCAGCAGCACTGGCTGAAACAGCTGATGGCGCTGGGCACCATCGCCACGCTGACGCTGCTCAGCTTCAGCGCCGTGTGCTTCATCTACGACATCAGTCTCGCCACCATCTTTCAACACGGCGCGATCGGCATGAGCATCGGCCTCGCCAGCGCCGGGCTCAGCCCCGGTTTTGCGCTGCCCGCGAGCCTGTGGCAGAGCCGCCGCGAGCAGGCGCTGCTGCGCCTGCTGCCGGGCATGCCGCAGGGCACCACGCTCAACCGTGCCGTCGCCGCACGTCAGCTGCGGGACTTCGGCTTCAGCTGGGCCTTTACATCGCTGGCGCTGCTGGCTTTGGCCAAAGGCACCGACAACAGCCTCCCGCTCTACCTGCCGTTGGCCGCCTTGCCCGTCGCAGCGCTGGCACTGACCCGCCGGCCTGCCACGCTGCGCGCGCCCACGGCGCTGGCAGGGGTGCTGCCGAGCCTTGCCTTGCTCGCGCTGGCAGGCCTGCTCTACCTGCTGCACCAACTTGGCACGCCGCCCTGGGCAGTGGCCACTCCCGTGTGCGCGGTCGCAGTCGCGCTGCTGGCGTGGCGCTGGCGGCGGCTGGTGGCAGCGCCCACGGCCCTGCCCGCCGGCCGCCTGGGCTGACCTACTGGTTGATCTCCGGCTCGGCCAGCTGCGCCAGCAACGTCAGCGACTCTTGCCAGCCCAGGTAGCAGGCTTCGGCCGGGATGACCGCCGGGATGCCTTCCTGCTTGATGTGCACCTCGGTGCCGCAGAACACGGCCTTCAGCTCGACCGTGGTCTGCATTTCGCCAGGCAGGTTGGGGTCGTCGAAGGCGGCGGTGTAGCGCAGCTTCTGGCCCGGCACCAGCTCCAGGTAGCGGCCGCCGAAGCTGTGGCTGCCGCCGGTCGTGAAGTTGGTGAACGACATGCGGTAGCCGCCGCCGACCTGGGCGTCCATCTCGTGGACGGTGCCCGTGAAGCCGAACGGCGGCAGCCACTTGGCCATGGCGGCGGGCGTCGTGAAGGCGCGGTAGACGCGGTCGGGCGGGCAGCGCAGCACGCGGTGCAGGGTGATGGTGTGGGCCATGACATTCCTGAAGGGTGGGACACGGACACGACGATCAGCCGGCCACCGGATCGACAAGCCTCAGATCGGCAACTCGGTGAAATAGCGACCGCCGTGGAAGATCAAAGGCTGCGCCCCGGGGCGGGCCGTGCAGCGCTCCACCTCGCCGACGAAGATGACGTGGTCGCCCTCCTCGTAGCGGCTGCGGTTGGCGCATTCGAAGACGGCCACCGCGCCGTCCAGCACCGGCGCCCCGCCGGCACCCTCGCGCCAGGCCACGCCGGCGAAGCGGTCGATGTCCCGCGTCGCGAAGCGCTGGGCCAGCTCCTTCTGGTCCGCGGCCAGGATGTTGATGGCGTAGTGCGAGCCGCGCGTGAACACCGGCATGGAGCCGGCGCGCCGCGCCAGGCTCCACAGCACCAGCGGCGGCTCCAGCGACACGGAGTTGAATGAATTGGCCGTCAGGCCGACGAGTTCGCCGTCGGCCGAACGCACGGTGACGACGGTCACGCCGGTGGCGAACATGCCGAGGGCGGCGCGGAATTGCTGGCTGTCCATGGCTTGATTGTCGCCATTGACGTGAAGCCGCCGTCCTACGCGCGGCATACGGCCGCCATCGCACAATGCCGGCATGCATGCCGACGATTTCCAGGTCCGCGACGACCTGCAACTCACCCACCCGCCACAGCGCATGTTCGGCGGCTGCGCCGATTGCGCCGCCGGCCGCTGTGCGCCGCCGAGCCAGCGCAGCCGGCGCCTGTTCACCGGCCTGCTCGCCGCCACCGGGGCGGCGAGCATCATGCCGGCCTGGGCCCGCGAGGGCGTGGACGTCGGCCCCAAGAGCAAGTTCGCGGGCTTCGTGCCGGCCGAGCAGCTGGAGCAGGCCGGCGGCCAGCAGTACGCGCAGATGATGCAGCAGGCGGCACAGCAGCGGGCACTGGCGCCGATGGACCACCCCCAGGCGCAGCGGCTGCGTTTCATCGCCCAGCGCATCATTCCGTTCAGCTACGCCTGGAACGACCGCGCGCGGCAGTGGAAGTGGGAGGTCAACCTGCTGGGCAGCCCGGAGCTGAACGCCTTCTGCATGCCTGGCGGCAAGATCGCCTTCTATTACGGCATCCTGGAGAAGCTCAAGCTGGAGGACGACGAGGTCGCCGCCATCATGGGCCACGAGGTGGCGCATGCCTTGCGCGAACATGCCCGCGAGCGGGTCGGCAAGTCGACGGCAACCAACGTCGTCGTCGAGCTGGGCTCGGCGCTGCTGGGCCTGGGCAACCTGGGCCGCTATGCGGCGGGCCTGGGCGCGCAGCTGGTGAACCTGCGCTTCAGCCGCGACGACGAATCCGAAGCCGACCTCGTCGGCATCGAGCTGGCGGCCCGTGCCGGCTACGACCCGGCTGCCGCCGTCCGGCTGTGGGAAAAGATGATGACCGCCAGCAAGGGCGCGCCGCCCCAGTGGCTGTCCACCCACCCGACCAACACGACGCGCATCCGCGACATCCAGGCCAACCTGCCCAAGGTGGAAGGGCTCTACGCCCGCGCGCCCAAGCCCCCGCAGCGCTTCCCGGAGGCGCCGCCGCTCAAGACGCAGGCGAGGTCGGGCTGATCACCAGCGCGCTGGCAGCGACTTCAGCCGCTGGTATTGGCCCGCGGTCACGCGCCGCAGGTAGCCGCCCTGCTCGAGGTCCTTGACGAGCTTGGACACCATCTCCCGCGAGCAGCCCAGCCGCTGGGCCATGCCCTGGTGGGTCAGCGCGAGGGGATGGCCGTCGCCGGTCACCTCGTCGACGAGGTTCTTCAGCCGGCCGTAGACGTCGTTCAGCGCCAGTTGCTTGGTCGACAGCGTCGCGGCCCGCGCGCGGCGGATGACCTTGGTCAGCAGCTCGAAGGCGAACTCGGGGTGTTCGCTGATGTGGGTGAGCAGGCTGGCGCGCGTGACCATGACGAGGCGGCTGGCCTCCTCGGTGATGACGCTGGCCGAGCGGGGCCCGCCGTCCAGGCTCATCTCGCCGACGTATTCGCCGGGGCCATAGACGCCGTAGGTGATCTCGCGGCCGCGCGCATCGCTGCTGTAGGCGCGCAGCGAGCCCGACACGATCAGGTAGAGGTTGTCGCCGACCGAACCTTCCTCGATCAGCACCACGCCCTTGCGGTAGCTGCGCGCGATGCCGCGGGCGGCAAGCACCCGCAGCGATGGCGGCAGGGCCAGGAGTTCGTTGTCGGTGGATTCGTCAGGCATCCGGCGGCGCTGCGGGCATGTGGCCCACCGCGCGCCGGAATGTTAAGAGATGAAGCCCCTCGTCCAAGGATTACCTTGGCCGGGCGCCCGGGAGGACGGCGACGCTCGCCGGTTCGACCGGCAAGCACATCGCCAAACGGGCCGGCTCGGGAGCGGCCCGGCACTCGGCCCGAAGCCCGCTCGAAATGAGCCTCGCTCAGTTGACCAGCTTCGGGGGCCGCAGCGACGACACCAGCGGCGGCAGCAAGGCCAGCTGGCGCATCAGCTCGCCGATGCTGTCGGCACCGCTCTTGGCGCGGATGCTCTGGATCTGGCTGCGCACCGTCGAGATGGCGACGCCCTGGCGCTGCGCGACCTCGGTCGGCTTGACGCCGTTGGACAGCGCCTTCAGCACCTCGGTCTCGGCCGGCGTGAGCTGGTAGCGCAGCGCAAACCATTGCGCGGCGAGGTCGCCGCAGAGCTGGCGCCGTTCCAGGATCAACAGCACGGCGGCCTGGCTGACGTCACGGTTGAGCGGCACCACCACGACGTTGGCGCGCCCGCAGCTGGCGCGGTCGTCGCCCAGGCGCAGCAGGCAGCGCCGGCCGCTCGCCTCGGCGCCCTCCAGCGCCTCGGCCAGCGGCACGGCGTCGGTCAGCAGCCGCGCCCGCAGGTGCGGGCCGACCATCTCCAACGGGTGGTTGGCGTCCAGCGAAGCGCGCGCCGTGAGGTTGGTGTGCAGCACGCGGCCGGCGCCGTTGAGCAGCACGACGCCATGGTCGAGCTCCTCCAGCACCAGCCCCAGCCACTGGCTGGACAGCGACGCCGCCGCGCGTCGCTCGGCAGGACGGGAACCGGGCGATTGACCCGGTTGGGCAAATTCGGTCATCCACATCGCAGTGCTCCTCGGCTCAACGGATTGGCAAGCCCTCCGCAAAGCGTAGGAGACCTCGCCGCCGTCTGGGCGTAAATGTTGCGGGATGTGACTGTGAATGAATTACGGCGTCGTGCGCGCCTGACGCCCTTGCGACTTAGGGATTGCCGTTCCGGCCGGGCGCGAGCGGTGTTTGTTGTGAACAAAGCACGATGCATGAGCTCATGACGCAAGCGTCGTTGGACTTTTTGTCATCCGCGCTCAGACTTGAGCCGTTCAGATCCCAACCGAGCTGCCCGACAACTCCGATGTGTGAGCTTTTCGCCCTCAACAGCCGCCTGCCGGCCGCCGCCAATTTCTCGTTGCGCGGCTTTGCTGCCCGGGGCGGGCGCACGGCAGATCACGTCGACGGCTGGGGCGTGGCCTTCCACGACGGCGAGCGTTGCGAGGTGGTGGTCGAGGACCAACCCGCGGCCCACTCCGACCTGGCTTCCCACTACGGCCAGCACCCGGTTCAGGCGCGCAACATCATTGCCCACATCCGCAAGGCGACCCAGGGCGCGCGGGCGGTCGAGAACTGCCACCCCTTCCGCCGCGAATGGGCCGGCCGCACCTGGGTCTTCGCGCACAACGGCGACCTGAAGGACTTTCACCCCAAGCTGAGCGGCGCTTTCACCCCTGCGGGCCAGACCGACAGCGAACGCGCCTTCTGCTGGCTGATGCAGCGTCTGGAGCAGCGCTTCGGCGCCCAGCGCCCGGACTGGCCCGAGCTGGCCGACACCTTGACGCCATGGCTGCACGAGATTGCCGAGCATGGCCGCTTCAACCTGCTGCTGACCGATGGCGACGGCCTGCTGGCGCATGCCTCGACCAAGCTGCACTGGCTGCGCCGCCAGCCGCCCTTTGCCCATGTGCGGCTGCGCGACGGCGACCTCAGCGTCGACCTCGCCACGCTGAACGGCCCGCGCGACCGCATGACGCTGATCGCCACCGAGCCGCTGACCCATGACGAAGCCTGGCAGGCGTTCGAGCCCGGCGAGGTGCGCGTGTTCGAGCAGGGCGACTGCATCTACCTGAGCGAAGGCCTCGCGGCGCCGGTTGCTGCCTGACCACGCCGTCCACGGGCCGGCATGGCGTGACGCTCAGGGCCGTTCCGCGGCCACTGGCCTCACCTGCTCGACAAGCTGCACGAGGAAGCGCCCCGGCTCCTCATGCGGTGCGAGGTGGGCGGAGTGCTCGAACCACACGATCCGCTTGAGGGGCGCCTTCAGCTGCGCCATCCAGGCCTCGATGACCGCGGACGGCGTCGTCAGGTCGTGGCGTCCGAGGAACATGAACATCGGAAAGCTCACCTCACGGATGCGGGTGTGGTCGACCCGGCGCATGTCGGGCAGCAGCGCCGGCACGGAGAGCTGGCCGCCCTGGTCGATGGCCAGGCGATCCTCGAATTCGTAGTAGGGCGAAAGCCGCGCGGCACGGAAGTAGAAGTTGGCATCGCTTCGGTACGCCGCAAGCCCGCCGTAGGCCATCACCCACTTGCGCGCGACATTGACCTTGGCGAACGGGATCTCGCCCTCGCCGGGATAGGGCGCGATCGCCTCCAGCTCGGCCAGCGCGGTGGCGTCGCCGCGCCGGTGCGCCTCAGCCAGCAGCGCCTGGTACTGCGCCTGCTCATTGGCCTGCAGGTTCAGCAGCGGGCCGACACCGACATAGGCACTGACCCACTCGGGCTTGCGCAGCGCGGCATCCATGCCGATGACATTGCCCCAGGAATGGCCCAGCAGCACGACGCGCTGCACACCGAGGCGCTGGCGCACCAGGGCAATCAGCTCGACGAGGTCGTCGGCCATGCGCTGGCGCGTCAACGCCGACTTGTTCGCCGCCTCGCCGGCGTGGCGCAGCGTCCTACCGGTGCCGCGCTGGTCCCACTGCACGACGGTGAAGAAGTCCTCCCAACCGCGCTGATAGGGCCAGCTGCGGCCCATCTCCGCCGCGCCCGGACCGCCGTGCACGTAGATCAGCACCGGGTTGGCGCGGTCCGCGCCGCGCAGCGTGATCCACTGCTTCAGCCCGCCGAGCTCGACGGCCTCGCTGACCTCGACCGCTTGAGGGCCAAGGAGCCGCTGCTGCTCGGCAATCATGGGCCGCACGGTGGCGTAGGCGGCTTCGGCGGCTGGCGCCGCGGCAGCGGCGTGTGCACCGCCGCCGATGGCCAACGTGAAGGTAGCGGCTAGAGCAAGGGCAAGGGCAGATGCAGGTCTCATGGCGGCCTGGACGCGGACAGGGGACCGCACGCTAACACCGCTGCCGGTGCATTGCGGGGCCGGCGCTGGATGCCCAGCAGCAGCGCGAGGCCGGGCACGCGACGGGCACCGAGGTAGGCCAGCGTGCAGAGCCCGAAGGTCAGCGCCATCAGCAGCAGCGCCTCCAGCCCCCAGGACAGGGCCAGCGGCTTCAACCCCTGGCTCAGCACGACGATGACGCTCTGGTGAAGGATGTAGAGGCAGAACACCGCGCCGCTGGCCTGGCGCAGCCGCGGCGACTCGCGCGTGAAGGCGCGCTGCGCCCAGCCGCAGGCGGCGACGATGGCCCACCACGTCAGCGAGCCGCGCAGCGCGCGCGCCGCGGCCAGCAGTGCATCGGGCGGCGTGGCTTCGGCATACCGGCTGCCGAACGCCAGCAGCACCGCCCAGGTGGCGAGCGACAGGCCCAGCGACCACCAGCGCAGCCGCAGCGCGGCCCCCCACATCCCCGCGGCCAGCGGCGTGCGGCTGGCCCAGCCGACGGCGAACAGCCAGCCGTATTGCAGGTGGTTGTAGAGGTCGTGCACGAGGTCGTGCGTGGTCGGGTAATGCGGCATCACGACGATGCGCAGCAGCGCCAGCGGCAGGGCCGGCAGCAGCAACCAGCCCCAGGCCGGCAACGCCGTCGCGCGAGGCGGCCAGCGCAGCAGCGCCGCGACGGCAGCGCCAAGCACTGCGTACACCCACAGATAGGGCAGGAACCACAGGTGGTTCCAGGTCGGCACGACCATGCAGTCGTCGCCGCGGCAGTACTTGCCGCCCTGCAGATAGGCCTGCCAGAAGTCCAGGTAGCCGCCGTCACCGGGCAGCAGGTGAGGTGCCTTGGTCAGCACCTCGAAGTAGGCCTGCGGCGTGACGATGACGGCCATGCCGAACAACAGCGGCAGCAGCAGGCGCAGCGAGCGGTCCTTCAGCGTGCCCACGGCGCCGCGGCGCGCGAACAGACCCTGGCAGGCCGCGCCGGCGATGAAGAACAGCAGCCCGAGCCGCCAGGGCGAACTGAGCTGCATGAACGGCTCGAGGGCACGGCTGGCGGCGGCGCTCTTCACATGCCAGTCCCAGGTCACGTAGTACATGCCCACGTGGTACGGGATCAGCAGCGCGAAGGCGGCGACGCGCAGGCCGTCGAGGAAGGGCAGGCGTGGGGTGGTATTCATGGCCGCCAGCTTCGCGGCCGGCGCCGTGCGACGCGAGGGCGCCGGGGCCAGTGGAGATCCTTACGGGGCGAACGCATCGAGCGCGGCACGGTAGCCGCGCGACACGCGCAATGCCTCGCCGCAGGCCAGCGTCAGCACCGCCTCGCCGCTGGGCAGGCGCTGGACGCGCCGCACATGCGCCGGGTTCACCGCGTGGCTGCGGTGCACGCGCAGGAAGCGTGCCGCCCAGCCGGGGCGGGCCAGCGCGTCGGCCAGCGTGGTGCGCTCCAGCAGGCTGCGCGGCGGCAGGTGCAGCTCGATGTAGTTGTCGGCGGCCGAGATCCATTGCACGTCGGCCAGCCGCAGGCGCTCGCCGTCCAGCCACCATTCGCCGACCGGCGCCAGCGGCCGCGCCAGCAGCTCGCGCACGCGCACCAGCGCCGCCGCCAGCCGCTCGGCGGTGTAGGGCTTGAGCAGGTAGTCCAGCGCCGCCAGCTCGAAGGCCTGCAGCGCATGCTCGGCATGGGCGGTGGAGAACACCACCGCGCGCACGCCGGCGCGGCGCAACGCGCTGGCGAGCTGCACGCCGCTGCCGCCGGGCATCTCGATGTCGAGCAGCGCGAGGTCCGGCGGCGCGGCCAGCGCCTGCACGAGAGCGAGCGCGGACGGCGCGTCGGGTGCCTCCAGCAGTTCGGCGACGTCGGCCTCGGCCGCCAGCAGGCGGCGCAGCCTGGCGCGCGCGGCGGGCTCGTCGTCGACGATCAGCACACGCATGGCAGCTCCAGCGCAAGGCTCATCCCCGCGCCGTCGGGGCCGAAGTTCACGGTCGCGGCGCTGCCGTGGCGCGCCGCCAGCCGCTCGCGCAGGTTGCGCAGGCCCAGGCCGCCGTCGGGGTCCGTCGGCGCTTCGGGCACGGGTGTGTCGCCGTGGTTGCTGATGCGCAGGCGCAGGCGCCCGCCTTCAATCGCAGCCGCCACGACGACGGTCACACAGCCGCGGTGGCGCGCCACGTCGTGCTTGACGGCGTTCTCCACCGGCGCGAGCAGCAGCAGGGCCGGCAGCCGGCAGTCCAGCGCCGCGGGCTCGGCGTCGATGCGCACGACGAGGCGCTCCGGCCCGAAGCGGGCCTGCATCAGCGCCAGGAAGGGCTGCACCAGCGCCAGCTCCTCGCGCACCGTGTGCTCGGCGCGCTGTTGGGCCGCCAGCGTCTGGCGCAGCAGGTCGGCGAGCTGGCACAGCAGCCGGTCGGCGCGCGCCACGTCCTCGTACATGACGGCGGAGATCAGGTTCAGCGTGTTGAACAGGAAGTGCGGCTGCACCTGGTCGGCCAGGCGCGCCAGGCGCACCTCGGCCAGCTCGCGGCGGGCACGGTCCAGCTCCTGTGCACGCGCCGACGCAGCCTGGGCCATCCAGATGCCGCGCGAGATCAGGCAGAAGCTGATGTAGCTGACGGCGTCCTTGCCACCCTCGTAGACCAGCAGCGTCGGCACGTCGTCCGGTTGGTAGCCCAGGCCCGCGAGGCCGTAGACGGCCAAGCGCAGGCCGAACATGCCGGCGATGTGCAGGCCGCTGAAGAGCGGCAGCGCGACGGCGTGCGCGGCGAGCTGGCGCGGCCAGGGCCGCCCCAGCAGCCGGCCGACGAGTGCATGGACGCCGAGCGCCAGCGCGCCGATGACGGCGACCGAGCTGAACTCCCACAGGAACGGCTCCCACAGCCGGCGCCCGCCGGAGAGCCGGTAGGCCTGCAGCGCCGAGGCACTGAGCAGCAGGCCGATGACGGTCAGCAGCGCGAGATAGGGCAGGCGCCAGCGGCGCGGCAGGAGCGACATGCCGCGAGGTTAGCCGGCGCCCGCTGCGGTTCACCCCGCGCGCCGCGCCGTTCGCCCCGGCTCAGCGGCCGGGGCGTGCCTTGCGGTCGCCGGCACCGCGCTCCCCGCCGGTCACCATGCCGCCGCGGCGGTCGGCATCCAGGCCCGGCGTGGCGCGCAGGTCGGTGTCGACCTGGCCTTGCTTGAGGTCGCTGGCGGCACGTTCGATGTGTGCATCGGGCTCGGACTCGACCGCGCGGTGCTGCTGGTCACGTTCATGCGGCAGCGATGGCCCGGGGGGCGTGACGGTGCCGCGCTGCGTGTGTGTCTCTGCGGGGCGGGGGGAGGCGTTGGGCTTCATGGCGGGCTCGCTGGTGTCCATCGCCGCACTCTGCGCGCCCGCCGTGCCGCTCGTGGTCGTCCGGGTCGCCGTCGGGTTGTCGGCGCAGGCCGACAGGCCCGCTCGCGTCGGCGCGCCGTCCTACACGGCACATCGTCTGCGTCCGGGATGCGGGCCGACGGCATGAACAGAGCATGGCGCTGTCATGTCCCACGCCCTGCCCGCCCCGTTGATCTCTAGCCCCGGTGCCGAACGCAGCACCGCCACGGCCCACTCGCGTTGGGAGGGTGACGGTCGGCAATGGCGGTTGGTGCTGTCCGGTGCCTGGACGGCCGAGGCGGAGCTGCCCAAGCCGCCGGCGGAGCTTCCGGTCGATGAAAGCACGCAGGTCGGCTTCGACACCTCGGCGCTGTCGCAGTGGCGGCCGGCGTTCGCGGCGTCGCTGTGGCAGGCGCTGGCGCCGCTGGCGCGCGGCGGCGTGCAGCTGGATTTGTCGGGCCTGCCGACCGGCCTGCAGCCGCTGCTGACGTTGAGCCTGCCGCAGCCCGAGGTGCCACGCACGAAGGCCGCCGCCGTAGAAGAGCCCGCACCCGAGCCGGAGTGGCGCAAGACGCTGGTCTTCGTCGGCGAGCTGCTCGGCGCGCTCGGGCGGCTGGCGCGCGGGCGCAGCGCCATGCGCTTGAGCGACTGGTTATGGCAGATCGAACAGACCGGCCCGCGCAGCCTGCCCATCGTGCTGCTGGTCAGCACGCTGGTCGGGCTGATCGTCGCCTACATGGGCGCGGAGCAGCTGCAGCGCTTCGGCGCGCAGAGCTTCATCGCCAACCTGGTGACCATCGGCGTCGTGCGCGAGATCGCGGCGCTGGTGGTGGGCATCGTGCTCGCCGGCCGCGTGGGCGCGGCGTTCGCGGCGCAGATCGGCAGCATGCGTGCCGGCGAGGAGATCGACGCGTTGACGACGCTGGGCGTCGACCCGGTCGAGCACCTGGTGCTGCCGCGCATGCTGGCCCTGCTCGTCACCGGGCCGCTGCTGACGCTGTGTGCCGGCGCGGCGGGGTTGGGCGTGGGCCTGGGCGTGGCAGTCGGCCTGTACGACGTGCCGGCCATGGCCTATCTGGCGACGACGCGCGAAGCGCTGGCTGGTTGGGACCTGTTCGTCGGCCTGCTCAAGGGCAGCGTCTATGCGGTGCTGGTGGCGCTGGCCGGCTGCCGTCAGGGCCTGAACGCCGGCCGCAGCGCGCAGGCCGTGGGCGAGGCGACGACGGCGGCCGTGGTACAGGCCATCGTGTGGATGGTCGTGGCGGCCTCGTTGCTGACGGTCATCTTCCAGCGCCTGGGGGTGTGATGGCCGGGGAGGTGCTGATGCGCGTCGAGGAGCTCAGCCTGCATGCCGGCGGCCGCGAGCTGCAGCGCGGGCTGAACTTCGACGTGCACGCCGGCGAGGTGCTGGCCATCTGCGGCGCCAGCGGCTGCGGCAAGAGCACGCTGCTGCGCCACATGATCGGCCTGCAGGTGCCGCAGCAGGGCAGGGTCACATGGGTGGCCAACGGGGCGCACCGCGACGTGCATGGCGACGACCCGCCGCAACGCGAGATCGGCGTGGCCTTCCAGGCCGGTGCACTGTGGAGCAGCATGACGGTGGGCGAGAACCTGATGCTGCCGCTGGAGCTCTACACCGACCTCGACCTGCCGCAGCGCGAGCGCCAGGCACGCTTCAAGCTGGCGCTGGCCGGGCTGCCGGATGCGGCGACCTTCGACGCCGAGCCGGCGCAGCTGTCGGGCGGCATGAGGAAGCGCGCGGCCATCGCCCGCGCGCTGATGCTGGACCCGCCGCTGCTGTGCCTGGACGAGCCCTCCGCCGGCCTGGACCCGCTGACCTCGGCGCGGCTGGACGACCTCATCGTGCGGCTCAAGCGCGACCTGGGCACGGCCATCGTGCTCGTCACGCACGAGCTGGAGAGCCTGTTCGCCGTGGCCGACCGGCTGCTGTTCCTCGACGTGGAGGCGCACACCGCGACGGCGCTAGGCCCGCCCGCCGAGCTGCGCGACCATGGGCCCGCCGGGGTGCGGGAGTTCCTGACGCGCGGTGCGGCCGTGCCAGAAGAGAACGCCGCATGAGCCGCCGTCGCCGCGCCAGCCCCTTCGCCATTGGCGCCTTCGTGGCCGGCGCCGTGGCCGTGCTCGTGCTGGCACTCATCGCGCTGCCGGGGCGGCACTGGTTCGACCGGCCGCAGCGCGTCGTCATGTTCTTCTCAGGTTCGGTATTCGGGCTGCAGAAGGGCGCGCCGGTGGTCTTCCGCGGCGTGCGCGTCGGCGACGTGACGGAGATCAGCGTGCACTACGACAGCAAGACCGACAGCTTCGCCATCCCCGTCATCGCCGAACTCGACGACGACGCGGTGCGCGGCCTGGAAGGGCGCTTCACGCACGAGGACATCGGCCATGCGCTGCCGACGCTGATCAAGCGAGGGCTGTCGGCGCAGCTGGGCACGCAGAGCCTGCTGACCGGCCAGCTCTACGTGGACCTGGACTTCCGCAGCAAGCCGGCCGGCGTGCTGCACGGCGGCTACCGCGGCGATGTGACGGAGATCCCGACCAGCCCGACGGCCATCCAGGCGCTGAAGAACCAGCTCGAGAGCGTGGACCTGCGCAAGATCGTCGACGACCTGAGCCAGATCGCCAACTCGGCTCGCTCGCTGATCGCGGCGCCGGAGCTCAAGCAGGGCCTGAAGGACTTTGCGGCCACGGCCGGCCATGCGCGTCGCCTGGCCGCGCAGCTGGACCAGCGCGCCGTACCGCTGACGCGCGGCGCCGAGCGTGCGATGGCGAGCGTGGACCGTGCCGGCGACAAGGTCTCGCGCGCGGCCGACAAGCTCGGCTCGGGCGCCGACAAGGCCGACGCGCTGCTGGACCCGAACGGCCCGCTGGTGCCCGACCTGCGGCGCACGCTGGCCGAGCTGCAGCGCGCCAGCACCTCGCTGCGCGAGGCCGCCGACAGCGACGGCCCGCTGCTGCAGCAGACCGAGCGCACCATGCGCGAGCTGGCGCAGGCGGCGCGTGCGCTGCGCCAGCTGGCCGATTCGCTGGAGGCGCAGCCCGAAGCGCTGCTGCGCGGCCGCAAGCCCGACGCCCCTGCCGTGGAGCCCGCCCGATGAAGCCATCCTTGACGCCCCTGCTCCAGCCCCGGTACCGCCGCCGCGACGCGCTGCTGCTGTTGGCGGCGACCGCCCTGGCCGGCTGCGCCACGCGTGACACGCCCCCACGCCGCCTCTATGCGCTGACCGGCACGCCGCCGCTGCCGGCCGACGCCAAGCCGGGCAAGGACGGACGCGCCTGGGTGCTGGCCTCGCAGGTCGCCCTGCCCGAGCTGCTGGACCGCGACGAGCTCCTCGTTGCCGAAGGCAGCGCTGGCCTGCGGCCCTGGCCCGAGGCGCGCTGGGCCGAGCCGCTGCGCGACGCGCTGCCGCGTGTGCTGGCCGAGGACCTGTGGCGGCTGCGGCAGCCCTACCCCGTCACGCTGGGCGCGAAGGCACAGGCGGACGACGGCGTGGAGTCTCTGCGGCTGGTGGTGCAGGTGGATGAATGGCTGGCGCGGCCGGAGGGCGCTGGCCTGGTGCTGTCGCTGCGCGCACGCTGGCGCTGGGCCCCGCTGCATGCGCCGGCCGGCACCGCCCTGCCGCCCGCGGGCGCCGCCGAGCTGGCGCTGCCCTGCAGCGCCCAGGCCGATGCGCTGGCGGATGCCTACCGCCGCAGCGTCCTGCTGCTGGCGGCGCGCATCGTCGCGGCTTCTTAAGGCGCGGACGCCGTCAAGCGCGCTGCGAACGCCTTGTGCACCGCCAGCAGCGCGCTGGCGCGGCCCGCCTGCACCTGGATCAGCGCGTCCTGCGCGGCCAGGCGCTCCTGCTCGGCGTTGAGCAGCGAGTAGAAGTCGGTGACGCCGGCGTCGTAGCGCTTGAAGGCCAGGTCGCGCGCACGCTGCGTGGCCTCGGCCGCCGCAGCCTGGGCGGTGGCTTGCAGCTCGGTTTCGCGCAGCGTCGACAGGCTGCCCTGGGCGTCCTGCAACGCCGTCAGCTGGGCCTGCTCGGCGGCCGCGACGGCGGCTTCGAAGCCGGCGCGCGCGGCGCTTTCCTCGGCCTTGCGGGCGCCGAAGTCCAGGAAGTTCCAGTTCAGCGCTGCGGCGAGGCTGTGGATGCGCGTGGCGCTCTTGAACAGGTCGGAGGCAGCACCGGCACTCCAGCCGATCTGGCCGGTCAGCCCCACGCTGGGCCAGCGCGCGGCCCAGGCGATATGCGCGCGTGACGCCGCGGCCTGGGCGCGCACGGCGGCGGCCTTCACATCCGGGCGTTGGGCCAGCAGCCCCGCCGGGTCGTGCAGCGTGCCGAGGCTGATGAGGCGCGGCTGCGGCATGCCGGGCAGCGGGTCGCTGTCGGCCTTGTCGCAGTCGGCGGGCGGCTGGCCGCGCAGCACGTCCAGCTGCAGGCGCGTCAGGCAGGCGGCGTTGCGCAGGGCCGGCACGCTGGCCGAGGTCTGGGCGACGAGCGCTTCGGCGCGGGCCTGGTCCAGCGCCGTGTTGCGGCCGGCGCCGACGCGCGCCTTCACCAGGTCGAGCAGCTGGTTTTGCACGACCAGCGTTTCCTTGGCGAGCTTCAGCCGGTGGCCCAGGCCGATGAGCTGGGCCTGCAGGTTGAGCGCGGTGCCGGCCAGGCTGAGCTGGGCGGCGTCACGGTCCAGCGCGGCGCTTTCGGCGTCATAACCGGCCGCCCGGGCGGCGGCGGCGGCGCGGCCCCAGAGGTCGACCTCCCAGCCGGCCGTCGCATTGACGCCGTAGCTGCTGAAGGTGTTGAACTGGCCCTGGTCGTTGGGCGCGCGCTGGCGGCTGGCGCTGGCGCCGACGCCGACCGTGGGCAGGCGCTGGGCCCCGGCGGCGGTGGCCAGTGCCTCCGCTTGCTTGAGGCGTGCGGCGGCGGCGCGCAGGTCGCGGTTGTTGGCCAGCACCTCGTCGACGATGCGCTGCAGCTGCGCGCTGTCGACGAAGGCCGCGGTCATGGTCGCGGCACCGGGCGCGGCCGAAGGGAGCTGCGTGAACTGGGTGGGTGCCAGGTTCTGCGGGCCCTGCGACAGGCCGGGTGCGGCGCAGCCGACAAGCGCCGCAAGGGCCAGGGGGGTCAGGCGGATGAGCATGTCAGTGGCCCTCCTTCTTGGGTGCGGCGTCATCGATGCCGGGATGGAAGGCGTGCGCGGACGCTTCGACCTGCGCGCGCAGCGCGGCGGCGCGGGCGCGGCGCTTCTCGGTACCCTTGCGCAGCAGGCTGTAGAACACCGGAGTCAGGAAGATGCCGAAGAAGGTCACGCCCAGCATGCCGGCAAACACGGCGATGCCCATGGCGCGGCGCATCTCGCTTCCGGCGCCGCTGCCCAGGATCAGCGGGATGACGCCGGCGCAGAACGCGATGGACGTCATCAGGATGGGGCGCAGTCGCAGGCGGCAGGCCTCGATGACGGCGTCGGTCACCGACTTGCCGCGTTCCTCCAGCTCCTTGGCGAACTCGACGATCAGGATGGCGTTCTTGCACGCCAGGCCGACCAGCACGACCAGCGCCACCTGCGTGAAGATGTTCAGGTCACCGGCCTGCCCGAACGGCGGGAAGTGCGACAGCCACACGCCGAACAGCGCGGACAGGATGCACATCGGCACGATCAGGATGATGGCCAGCGGCAGGCTCCAGCTTTCGTACTGGGCGGCCAGCACGAGGATGACGAGCAGCACCGAGAACAGCAGCACGGCGGCCAGCGTCGGCAGCTTGATGCCCAGGCCCGGCACGGCGACGTCGCGGGTCAGGCGGTCCTGGTAGCTGAGGTCGGTGAACTCGTAGCTCATGCCGCGCGGCAGCGTCTTGAGGAGCCGCTCGATCTCGGCCTCGGCCTGCCCGCTGGAGAAGCCGGGCTTGGGCGCGCCGTTGATGTCGGCGGCCGGGAAGCCGTTGTAGCGCGTCACGCGCGTGGGGCCGAAGGTCGGCTCGACGCTCATCAGCGAACCCAGCGGCACCATCTCGCCCGCGCCGTTGCGGGTCTTGAGCTGCGTGATGTCCTCGGCCTTGGCGCGGAAGGGCGCGTCGGCCTGCACGATGACCTGGTAGGTCTTGCCGAACTTGGCGAAGTCGTTGACGTAGAGCGAACCGAGGTTGATCTGCAGCGTGTCGTAGATGGAGCCCAGCGGCACGCCCATCTGCTTGGCCTTGGTGCGGTCGACGTTGGCGAACAGCTGCGGCACGTTGATGTCGTAGTTGGAGTACGGCGTGCCGATGGGGGTGTTGGGGTTGCCGTAGATCTGGCCCAGCACGCCCCAGGTGGCGCCGTAAAGCGCCTGCTCGCCCTGGCTGCTGCGGTCCTGCACCTGGATCTTGAAGCCGCCCGCGATGCCCAGGCCGTCCACCGGCGGCGGCGGCACGACGAACATGCGCGCGCCCTGGATCTGCTGGATGGCGCCGTTGACCTGGCCGAGGATGGCCTCCTTGCTCTTCTCGCGCGAAGTGCGGGCGTCGAAGCCCTCCAGGCCGAAGAAGACGATGCCTTCGTTCGGCGAGGCCGAGAAGCCGGCGACCGACAGGCCGGGGAAGGCCACCGAGTCGACGATGCCGGGCACCTTCAGCGCGATCGCGCTCATCTGGCGGATGACTTCCTCGGTGCGGTCCAGGCTGGAGCCTGCCGGCAGCTGGGCGACGCCGATCAGGTACTGCTTGTCGGGCGCCGGCACGAAGCCGCTGGGGATGCGCGAGAACAGCAGCGCCGTGGCGCCCAGCAGCAGCGCGTAGACGACGAGGGCCAGCGACTTGCGCTTCAGGATGCCGGTGACGCCGCGGCCATAGTCCTCGGAGCGGCGGTGGAAGAAGCGGTTGAACCAGTTGAAGAAGCGGCCGAAGACCTTGTCCATGCCGCGCATCAGTGCGTCCTTGGGCGCGTCATGCGGGCGCAGCAGGATGGCGGCGAGGGCCGGCGAGAGTGTCAGCGAGTTGAAGGCTGAGATCACCGTCGAGATGGCGATGGTGACGGCGAACTGCTTGTAGAACTGCCCCGACAGGCCCGGCACCAGCGTCAGCGGGATGAACACCGCGCACAGCACCAGCGCGATGGCGATGATGGGCCCCGAGACCTCCTGCATCGCCTTGACGGTGGCCGCATGCGGCGTCAGGCCGTCCTGGATGTTGCGCTCGACGTTCTCGACCACCACGATGGCGTCGTCCACCACGATGCCGATGGCCAGCACGAGGCCGAACAGCGTCAGCGTGTTGATGGAGAAGCCCAGCAGCAGCAGCACGGCGAAGGTGCCGATGATGGACACCGGCACGGCCACCAGCGGGATGATGGACGCGCGCCAGGTCTGCAGGAAGATGATGACGACCAGCACTACCAGCGCGACGGCCTCGAACAGCGTGTGCACGACCTTCTCGATGGAGGTCTGCACGAAGCGCGTCGGGTCGTAGACGATGGCGTAGTCCACGCCCTTGGGGAAGCTGGGCTTCAGGCGCTCCATCGTCTGGCGCACGTTGTCCGAGATCGCCAGCGCGTTGGAGCCCGGGGCCTGGAACACGGCGATGGCCGCGGCTTCCTTGTTGTTCAGCAGGCTGCGCAGTGCATAGGTGTTGGCGCTGATCTCGACACGGCCCACGTCCTTCACGCGCACCATCGCGCCGGTGCTCGGCTCGCTGCGGATGATGATGTCGCCGAACTCTTCTTCGCTCGCCAGGCGGCCCTGGGCGTTGATGGAGAGCTGGAAGTCCGTGCCCTTGGGCGCCGGTGACGCGCCGACGACGCCGGCCGCAACCTGGGTGTTTTGTTCGCGGATGGCGCCGACCACCTCGCTGGCCGTCATGTTGCGGGCGGCTAGCTTCTGGGGGTCGAGCCAGATGCGCATCGCGTAGTCGCCGGCACCGAACATCAGCACCGAGCCCATGCCGGGCACGCGCAGCAGGTCGTCGCGCACGTTCAGCTGCCCGTAGTTGCGCAGGTAGAGCGCATCGCGCGAGTTGTCCGGGCTGACCAGGTGGACCACCATGGTCAGGTTGGGCGCGCTCTTTTCGGTCGTCACGCCGATCTGCCGCACGATGTCGGGCAGGCGCGGCAGCGCGCGGTTGATGCGGTTCTGCACCGCCGTTTCGGCGGCCTCGGGGTTGGTGCCGATCTTGAACGTGACCGTCAGGTTCATGCCGCCGTCGCCGGTGGCCTGGCTCTCGAAATACAGCACGTTTTCGAGGCCATTGATCTGCTCCTCGAGCGGCGTGGCCACCGTCTCGGCGATGACGCGCGGGTTGGCGCCGGGATACTGGGCGCGCACCACCACCTGCGGCGGCGCGACCTCGGGGTACTCCGAGATCGGCAGCAGCGGGATGGCCAGTGCGCCAAGCAGGAAGATGAACAGCGACAACACGGTCGCGAAGCGCGGCCGGTCGATGAAGAAGCGTGAGATGTCCATGGCAGGGGCCGCCTTTGCTTACTTCGACGCAGCGGAGGCCGGCGCGGCAGCGGGCGCGGCGCCCGGCTGACCCTGCGGCGCGGCCGGGATGGGCATGCCCTTGTCGTCGACCTTCAGCACCTGGGGCGTGACCGGCGCGCCGGGCATGGCGCGCAGCAGGCCGTCGACGATGACCAGCTCACCGCCCTTGATGCCATCGACGACGCGCATGCCGTCGATCAGCGCACCCGGCGTGACCGGGCGCGGCTGCACGATGTTGTTGGGGCCGACGACGAGGACGATCTTGCGTGTCTGGTCGGTCGTGATGGCGCGGTCGGGCACGAGCACGCCCTGGTAGCTGCTGCCGCCACCGAGCTTGACGCGGGCATACAGGCCGGGCGTGAACTGACCCGCCTTGTTGTCGAACACCGCGCGGGCGCGGATGGAGGCGGTGGCGGGGTTCAGGCGGTTGTCGACGAAGTCCAGCTTGCCGGTGTGCGGAAAGCCCTGCTCGTTGGACAGGCCCATCTGCACCACCGTGGCGGCCGGCTTGGCCGAGCGCATGTACTTCAGGTAGGTGGCCTCGCTGGCGTCGAAGTAGGCGTAGACCTTGTCGTTGGACACCACGGTCGTCAGCACCGGGTCGCCGACGCCGACGAGGTTGCCTGGCGTGACGTTGGCGCGCGAGGTGCGGCCGCTGACCGGCGCCGTCACGTTGGCGTACTCGACATTCAGCTTGGCCTGCACCAGCGCGGCCTCGGCGCCCTTCTGGTTCGCCTCGGCGCTGCGCAGCGCGGAACGCAGCTGGTCGATCTCCTGCTGGCTGACCGCGTTGGCGCTGACCAGCTTCTCGGAGCGGGCCAGGTCGGTCCTGGCCAGCTCCGCCTGCGTCTTCAGCGCGGCGATCTGCGCCTCGGCGCGAGCCACTTCCGCACGGAAGGCGCGCGTGTCGATGGTGAAGAGCGGTTCGCCCTTCCTGACCAGCTGGCCTTCCTTGAAGCGCACGGCCTCGACGGTGCCGGCGACACGGGAACGCACTTCGACAGTGTCGGGCGCCTCCAGGCGGGCCGTGAACTCGTCGAACTCCTGCACCTCGCGCTGCGTGGCCGGCGCCACCGACACCGGCGGGGGGCCGCCATGGCCACCGGGGCCGCCAGCGCCATCGGGCTGTTGGCCGCAGGCGGCAAGCAGGACGACAAGAAAGGGAGTTAGCGGCAGCGCCAGGCTGGTCTTCGTCATGGGGGGCTCCGAATGCAAGCGGGCGACTGTAGCCAGATCACCCGTTACAACGTCACCCCGAACATGAAAGCCCATTCAGGCTGCTGACAGCGCTTGTCAACAGCTACGAACTGTGAACAAAGGAAAAGCCGCGGTCAGGCGGCTTTGGGCGTTACGGCGGCGGCACGTCAATGCACGCCATGCATCCATTTCCTCATCAACGGGGTCATCGCCATCAGCACGAGGCCCGCGGCGATGGGGATGACGGTGAAGATCAGGAAGAAGACGGACATCGAATGCTGGCTGGACACCTGGTCGATGACCGCACCGGTGGAGCCCGCGATCTTGTTGGCGATGGCGGTGTTCAGGAACCAGACGCCGAACATCAGCCCGAGCAGGCGCGCCGGCGCCAGCTTGGAGATGTAGGACAGGCCAACCGGCGACAGGCACAGCTCGCCCATGGTGTGGAACAGGTAGGCCAGCGTCAGGAACATCATGCTGACCTGGGCCGTCTTCGCACCCTGCGGGATGCCCGCCGAGCCGTAGGAGAGCACGGCGAAGCCCAGGCCGAGCAGCACCAGGCCGGTGCCGAACTTGACGGGGCCGGACGGATTCCAGTGCTTCTCCCACAGCTTGGAGAACATCGGCGCGAGCACGACGATGAAGAAGCTGTTGAGCACGCCGAACCAGGTGGCCGGCACCTCGCTCTGCTCCATCGCGAACTCGCGGCCGAGCATCCACAGGCACAGGCCCCAGATGATGGCGAAGGCGACGGCCAGCGACACGTTGGCCAGCGCGTACCTGCCGCCGGTGGAGCGATAGAGCTTGAACAGCAGCCATGACAGGATGGCCGCCGGCACCAAGGTCATCGCGGTGTTGACGATCTTGAAGACGAAGCCGCTGGTGCCGACCAGCGTGCGGTCGGTGTAGTCGGCCGCGAAGATGGTCATGGAGCCGCCGGCCTGCTCGAAGGCGAACCAGAAGAAGATCGTGAAGAACGAGAAGATGAAGATCGCCTTCAGGCGGTCCGCCACGACGTGCTGGGGCGTGTCGTCCAGCGCTTCCCGTGCGACCTTGGCGGCAGCGTCGACCTTGTCGCCGATGGCGCCGAACAGGCCCTGGCTGAGCCAGAACTGGATGGCGCCCAGGATCATGAAGACGCCGGCCAGGCCGAAGCCGAGATTCCAGGAGACCTTCTCGCCGATGTAGCCGCACAGCGAGATGCCGAAGAAGGCACCGGCGTTCACGCCCATGTAGAACAGCGTGTAGCCGCCGTCACGGGCGCCCTCGTTGTCCTTGCCGTAGAGCTGGCCGACGATGGCCGAGATGTTGGGCTTGAACAGGCCGGTGCCGATGACGACCAGCCCCAGGCCGATGTAGAAACTCGTCACCGTCTCCATGAAGAGCGCAACGTGGCCGGCCGCGATGATGAAGCCGCCGAGCAGCACGGAGCGACGCGTGCCGAGCAGCCGGTCGGCGATGTAGCCGCCCAGGATGGGCGTCAGGTACACCAGGCCGGTGTACCAGCCGTAGAGATTGGTGGCTTCCGCCCGGCTCCATCCCCAGCCGCCCTTGCTGGCCTCGGTGACCAGGAACAGCACCAGCAGCGCCCGCATGCCGTAGTAGGAGAAGCGCTCCCACATCTCCGTGAAGAAGAGGACGAAGAGCTGGTTGGGCTGGCCGAGGATGGTGGCCGGCGCTGGCGCCACGCGGCCAGGCATGGCCGGGTTGGCCACGGGAGAGGTGGTAGTCACGTCGTTCGTTCCAGGTGAACCCGATAGGGTGGGCGGGCAGAGCGGGCGGGTAGCCCGCTGGACAGGATGGGAATTGTCCCGCCTGGCGCGCCGTTTCCGCTTCAGCGGACCCTCGGGAATGCCCTGGGTCGACGGGGCTGGGTCAGGGCGCCGCGGCGTGCGGCTTGCCCCCGCCGGCGGCGACCATCGGCTCGACCTCGGGCAGGATGTAGACAAGGCTGGGGCCTTGGCCGAGCACGGGCAGCACGACCTCGTCGAAGAAGGCCGGGTCGACGACGACGCAGCCCAGCGTGATGCGGTGGTCCTGCGCGTTGGCCGACGCGAGGCGCTCCTCGCGGCGCTGCGCCGCGGACACCGGACGCAGGCGGTGGATGGCGAGGTTGTTGTCGTAGTTGAACCAGACGACCCGCTCGCCGCTCAGGTTGCGGCCCGGCACGGCCTCGAAACGACCCGCGGGCGTCACGCGCTCGTGCGATTGCAGTGCGCTCGGTGCCTTGCCGCGGGCGCTGGCAGGTTCGGTATCGCCGGGCGTCAGGCCCAGCAACGCCGCGGTGCGACCGATGAGCCGGCCGTCTGCGGCGTAGACCGACAGCAGCGCCTGACGCTTGTCGACGATGGCGAAGGGGCGGCCGTCGCGGGCGTCATGTGCCACCGGCCGGACAGCGACTTCCGCTGCCGCAGGCGCCATCGAAATGACACCCCAAGTTGTAACGATGCTGACGACGCCGGTCCTGACCCGGCCTGCCCAACTGCTGCCCACGCGCTGCCTCGCTGTCCATGGGCGGCGCAACCTCGCACCAACCCGACGGGCAGTCTAGAAAGACGGGGCCTGGACGCACAGGCGAGGACTTCACGGTTTTGCGTTGTTACTTTTTCCTGTAGACGCTTGCGCCAGAACCTGCGGCGGCGCCGCAGCGGGGAAGTAGGCCGTCAAGGATTGCTTTTCGGGCAGCACGTAGACGATGCCGCGCTTCTCGCCGATATTGGGCCATACCGTCTTGTCGAAAAAAGCCACGGGCACATTGATGCAGCCCCAGCTGATGCGGTTGTCGGCCGCCGTCTTGGTGGCCAGCCGCTCCAGGCGGCGCTCCTTGGGGTTGGTGGCGCGCACGCGGTGCATGGAGACCGCGGCGTCGTAGTCGACCCAGACGACGTCCTCACCGAGGGCGTTGCGACCGGGCGCCGACGCGAAGCGCCCCGCTGGCGTGGTGCGCTCGTGGGGTTTGATCTCCGCGATGGTCTTGTTGCCGATGCCGGCAACGCTGTGATCGCCCGCCGCATAGCCGAGCAGCACCGGGCTGTCGCCCAGCAGCTGGCCGGCGGGGTTGAAGACGTAGACCCGGGCGCGCCGCTTGTCGACGATGACGAAGGGGCGGTCGCCGTTGTCGGCCTCGCGAACGGCCCAGCTGGCGACGCGGGTCACATCCGCGGGAGCGCGGACGTCGCCGAAATCCAGCTTGCGGTCCACCACCGGCCTAGGCGCTGGTGCCAGCGCATGGAGGGCAGCGACTGCGGGCCGCGGTGTCGCGTGCGGCGTGGCAGGGCGGCGCTGCTTGAAAGCGTCGCCAAAGAAGATGTAGAGGATGGCCAGGGCGATGGCGGCAAACAGCGCGCCCTGGCCCAGGCCTGAGATGACGTCGCGCCGCGCAGCAGTCGCGGCGTCGACGTCAGGGCGCTCTCCGAAACGCATGGTCAGTCAGAAAAGCGCAGGGCCCGTGCCCGATCAGTTGCGGTCAGCGCGGGGAGCAGGCTCGTAGCTGGGCGTGGTGGTGGTCGTCGTCGTGGCGGCCGGGGCGGTGTACGAGTTGTCCGCGGCGGGCGTCACGGTCGTGGTCGTCGTGGTCGTGGACGTCGAATCGCTGGGCAGCGGCGCGACCGCGGTGGCGGCGGTGTCAGCCGGCGCGGTGGCAGGAGCCGTGTTGTCGACGGGCTGCTGCTGCTGCATCGTGGTGTCAACCGGCGCAATGGCGTTCGGATCGGCAGGCGTCTGCTCGCTGGTCGGCGAAGCGGTCGCAGCGGCCATCGGATCGGTCGGCTGGTTCTGCGCGTCGGTCTGGGCCCAGGCCAGGCCGATGCCGGTGACGAGGGCGACGGCGGTCAGGGCGCTGGTGGCGGTCTTGAGAGCGGACATGGGGGACTCCTTTCAGTGGTGGGGACCGGCGAATGGGCCGGCCGGTGAGGCCGGGCATTCAATTTCCACCGGCTGGAATCCACTCTATGGCGCTCCCCTTGCCAGCGGCGTCGGCCCCATGCCCAATGCCATGTAGGAGGCGCCCCCGCCCCGTAGCGGCTCGTTACCGCAGGCTACAGCTACAGCGAAAAGTCGTAGTCGATCGTCAGCGGCGCGTGGTCGCTGAAGAGCTGGCCGGTGTAGATGGCCTCGCGACGGGCAAGGGCCGCGAGACCGGGCGTGGCCAGGTGGTAGTCCAGCCGCCACCCGACGTTGTTGGCGCGCGCGTTGCCGCGGTTGCTCCACCAGGTGTATTGCTCGGCCTTGTCGTTCAGCGTACGGAACACGTCGACCAAGCCGCCGCCGTCGCTGCCGTCCGCGAAGAGTCGCGTCAGCCAGGCGCGCTCCTCCGGCAGGAAGCCGCTGTTCTTCTGGTTGCTGCGCCAGTTCTTCAGGTCGATTTCCTTGTGCGCGATGTTGACGTCGGCCACGAGGATGAACTCGCGCTCGGCTTTCAGCGCCATCAGGTGCGGGTACAGCGCGGCCAGGAAACGGTACTTGACCTGCTGGCGCTCCTCCCCGCTGGTGCCGCTGGGGAAATAGACGCTGATCAGGCTGAGCTTGCGGCCGGGTTTGTCAAAGCGCTTCTCGACCCAGCGGCCCTCGCAGTCGAATTCGGGCATGCCGAGGCCTGTCACCAGGTCGCTCGGCTCCTCGCGCGTGTACAGGCCCACGCCGGAGTAGCCCTTCTTCTCGGCGTAATGGAAATGCCCGGCCAGCTTGTCGCAGCTGCGGAACTGGCTCTCGACCACGTCGGCCTGCGCCTTGAGCTCCTGCACCCCGACGGCGTCGGCTTGTTGCTGGTCCAGCCAGTCGAAAAATCCCTTGCTGGCGGCGGAGCGGACGCCGTTGAGATTGGCGGTGATGAAGCGCATCGGACTTAGGGGGATGGAAGGCGTCGCCCAGTATCGCAGTGCAGCAAAAGCACAACAGAGCCGCCGCTTCCATCACGAAAACGCCACGCGATCTTTACTATCCCGTCGCAATCCAGCGGCGTCAGAAATGCCTGGTGCCCACATACCCCCCTTCGCCGACCCGTCAACCCGAGGATTTCTCATGCCGAATCACCGCATTTCTCCGACCCTGCTCGCGCTGGCGCTCGGCGCGGCCTTCCCGATGCAGGCCGCCATGGCACAGAACGCACCGGCGCCCGAGGCCAAGAAGGACACCACCCAGCTCGAAGCCGTCATCGTGACCGGCAGCCGGCGGGCAGAGAACCTGAAGGAAGTGCCGCTGTCGATCTCGGCGATCAAGTCGGAGGAGCTGGACACCTACAACGCCAGCGGCCAGGACATCCGCGCGCTGTCCGGCAAGGTACCCAGCCTGAACATCGAGTCCGACTACGGCCGCACCTTCCCGCGCTTTTACGTCCGCGGCCTGGGCAACACCGACTTCGACATGAACGCCTCACAGCCGGTGGGCCTGGTCTATGACGATGTGGTGCAGGAAAGCATCGCGCTCAAGGGCTTCCCGGTGTTCGACATGGAGCAGGTCGAGCTGCTGCGCGGCCCGCAGGGCACCCTGTTCGGCCGCAACTCGCCGGCCGGCGTGATGAAGTTCGACTCGGTCAAGCCGGGCAAGCGATTCGAGGGCTATGCCAACCTCGGCTACGGCCGTTGGAACTCCGTCAACCTGGAAGCTGCGGTCAACGTGCCATTGAGCGATGACTGGCAGATGCGCGTCGCCGGCATCGTGCAGCGCCAGGACGATCGCGTGCACAACCCCATCGCCGCCACGGCTGGCGCCACAGCCGACCTCGAGGGCTACAACGACAAGGCGCTGCGCCTGCAGGCGGCCTACAAGAACGGCAACTTCTCCGGCCTCTTCAAGGTCCAGGCCCGCGACTTCAAGGGCTCGGCCACGACATTCCGCGCCAACATCATCAAGAAGGGCACGAACGACTTCGTCGATGGCTATGACGACAGCTACTACCCCACCGACGGCTACAACTCGCAGACCCTGAAGTCCAGCGAAGTCAGCGCCCGCCTGCGCTGGGACTTCGATGGCGTGTCGCTGTACTCCATCACCGCCCACGACCGCGCCAAGTTCTACAGCCGCGGCGACGTCGACGGCGGCTTCGGCTCCGCCTTCGTGCCGCCCTCGGGTCCGAACTACGGCGGCCAGAACGCCAACATCCCGTTCGACTCGCAGACCGCCGACGGCATCCCGACGCTGCGCCAGACGACGCAGGAGTTCCGGCTGCAGTCCAACACCAGCGCGGCGCTGCAGTGGATCGCCGGCCTGTACTACTTCAACGAGAAGCTGCAGGTGGACAGCTTCAACTTCGACAGCTTCGCCGCCGGCGACCCGCAGAACGGCTACGCGGTGCAGCATCAGAACGCCAAGTCCTGGGCCGCCTTCGGCAACCTGAACTACGCCCTGACGCCCGACCTCAAGATCCGTGGCGGCGTGCGCTACACCAACGACAAGAAGGACTTCGACGCCGCCCGTACCCAGACGCCCTTCGGCGGCGCCAACGTCGGCCCGCTGACCGCGAACCCCAAGTCGACGAACTGGAGCTGGGACCTGGGCGCCAACTACAACCTGGACAAGGCCACCAGTCTGTTCGCCCGCGTGGCCACCGGCTACCGCGCGCCGTCCATCCAGGGGCGTGTGCTGTTCGGCGACACCATCTCGGTCGCCAAGTCGGAGAAGGTGCTGTCCGTCGAGGCCGGCTTCAAGGCCGACCTGCTCGACAACACCGCCCGCATCAGCGGCACGGTCTTCAAGTACCGTGTCAAGGACATGCAGCTCACCGCCGGCAGCGGTGGCGTGAATCAGAACCGCCTGATCAACGCCGCCAAGGCCGAGGGACAAGGCTTCGAGCTTGATGCGCAGGCCATCATCGCCCGCGACTGGCGCACCACGCTCGGCTTCTCGTACAACGACACGAAGATCAAGGATGCGAACCTGTTTGCCGCGCCCTGCGGCGCATCCTGCACGGTGCTCGACCCGGCGGGCCCGCTTCCCGGCACGGTCAGCATCAACGGCAACGCGCTGCCGCGCGCGCCCAAGGTGGTGTGGAACTGGACGCTGAAGTACAGCACCGAGATCGGCAACGGCGAACTGACCGTGCTGACCGACTGGGCGTACAAGGACAAATACAACATGTTCCTGTACGAGGCCGTCGAGTACACGGCCAAGTCGGCGCTCGAAGGCGGCCTGCGCGTGGGCTACGGTTGGGCCAACGGCAAGTACGAGGTGGCCGCCTACTCGCGCAACATCACCAACCACCGCCAGGTCGTCGCCGCCATCGACTTCAACAACCTGACCGGCATCGTCAACGAGCCGCGCAGCTACGGCGTGCAGTTCAAGGCAAGTTTCTAGTCTCAACTGCGCGAGCGCGGCGGGCTCCGCCGGACTCGCGTAAACCAGAAGAGGCCTGGCCCGTTCTAGGGGTCAGGCCTCTTTCTTTGCCCCCTAGAATCTTTGTCACATGTCCCGCGCCGCCGATCCGCTCGCCCAGTCCTTTGTCGCCTTCGCCGTGGAGGCCGGCGTGTTGCGCTTTGGCGAGTTCAAGACCAAGGCCGGCCGGCTCAGCCCTTATTTCTTCAACGCCGGCCTGTTCGATGACGGCGAGAAGCTGCGCCGCCTGGCCGGCTTCTATGCCGAGCGCCTGATCGCATCCGGCCTGCAGTTCGACATGATCTTCGGCCCCGCCTACAAGGGCATCACGCTGGCCGCCGCGGTCGCGATGGAGCTGGCGCGGCACGGCCACAACCTGCCTTTCGCCTACAACCGCAAGGAGGCCAAGGACCACGGCGAGGGCGGCACCCTCGTCGGCGCGCCGGTGCAGGGCCGGGTGCTCATCATCGACGACGTCATCTCCGCCGGCACCTCGGTGCGCGAGTCCATCCAGATGATCGAGGCCGCCGGCGCCGCGCCCTGCGGCGTCGCCATCGCGCTGGACCGCCAGGAGAAGGCGGCCGAAGGTGGCGTCGACAGCCCGCTGTCCGCCGTGCAGCAGGTGCAGCAGCGCTACGGCCTGCCGGTGGTGGCCCTGGCCGGCCTGGCCGATCTGCTCGCCTACCTCGAAGGCGCGCCGGAGCTGGCGACCCATCGGCCCGCCGTGCTGGCCTACCGCGAACGCTACGGGGTCTGAGCGGCTGTGAACGAATCCTGTACGCGCGTCCTGCTCGTCGCCTGCTGCCTGCTCGCATCCACCGCCTGGGCCCAGGACGGGTCGCCGGGCAAAGGCATCTACACCTGTACCACCGCCGATGGCCGCAAGCTGACCGGCGACCGACCCATCCCTGAATGCACCGCGCGCGAACAGCGTGTGTTGAACCCGGACGGCTCGCACCGCGCCACGCTGCCGCCCTTCCTCAGCCCGGAGGAGCGCGCCGCCAAGGAAGCCGCCGACCGCCGCGCCGCGGCCGAGCGAATTGCCCAGCTGGACGCGATCCGCCGCGATCGCACGTTGATGCAGCGCTATCCGAACGAGGCCGCGCACCAGCGTGCCCGTCTCCTGGCGCTGGATGACGCCAACAAGGCGATGCACATCTCCGAGCGCCGCATCAAGGACCTCGGCGCCGAGCGCAAGCCGCTGCTGGACGAGGCCGAGTTCTACAAAGGCCGGCCGCTGCCGGGCAAGCTCAAGCAGGCGCTCGACGCGAACGACGCCAGCGTCGAGGCCCAGGAGCAGCTCATCGAGAATCAGAAGGCCGAGATCGTGCGCGTCAACGCCCGCTTCGACGCCGAGCTCGCGCGCTTGCGCAAGCTCTGGGCCGGCGCCACGCCGGGGTCGATGCCGCCGCTGGGCGAACTGACGAAGACGGCGCCGCCGGCGACGCCGAAGCCCGGCGCCTCCAAGTAGGCCAGGCCTTCTCAAGGCGTCGGTCAGGCAAGACGCAGGTCTTGCCCTCCGTCCTAGCCCAGCTTCTTCTTCAGCAGTTCGTTGACCAGCGCCGGATTGGCCTTGCCCTTGGTCGCCTTCATCGCCTGGCCGACCAGCGCGTTGAAGGCCTTGTCCTTGCCGGCGCGGAACTCGTCGACCGACTTGGGGTTGGCCGCCAGCACCTCGTCCAGGATGGCCTCGATGGCGCCGGTGTCGCTCAACTGCTTGAGGCCCATCGACTCGATCAGCGCATCGACATCCTGATCGGCGTCGAAGACCTCTCCTTCAGGGTGCCAAAGCGCTTCGAACACCTGCTTCGCGCCGCTGTTGGAGATCGTGCCGTCGGCAATGCGCCGAATGAGCCATGCCAGCTTGTCCGCGGGAATGCAGACCTCACTGTCCACGGCCATGCCTTCGGCGTTCAACCGGCGCGCCAGCTCGCCCATCATCCAGTTCGCGACCAGCTTGGGCTGGCCACACGCATCCCTTGCCGCCTCGTAATAGCGGGCGAACGCCAGGCTCTGCGTCATCATCGTGGCGTCATAGGCCGGCAAGCCGTCCTGCTCGACGAAGCGCGCAGCCATCACCGCCGGCAGCTCGGGCATCTCGCTTTTGACACGCTCCACCCATTCCGGTGCGACGACCAGCGGCGGCAGGTCGGGGTCGGGGAAGTAGCGGTAGTCCGCCGAGTCCTCCTTGCTGCGCATCGCGCGGGTCTCGCCGGTGTCCGGGTTGTAGAGGATGGTCGCCTGGCTGATTCGGCGGCCGTCCTCCAGCTCGTCGATCTGCCAGTTGACCTCGTAGTTCACCGCGTCGACGAGGAAGCGGAAGCTGTTGAGGTTCTTGATCTCGCGACGCGTCCCGTAGGGCTCGCCGGGCTTGCGCACCGACACGTTGACGTCGCAGCGGAACGAGCCTTCCTGCATGTTGCCGTCGCAGATGCCCAGCCACATCACCAGCGCGTGCAGCGTCTTGGCGTACTCCGCCGCCTCTGCCGCCGAGCGCATGTCGGGCTCGGAGACGATCTCCAGCAGCGGCGTGCCGGCGCGGTTCAGGTCGATGCCCGACTGGCCGTGGTAGTCCTCGTGCAGGCTCTTGCCCGCGTCTTCCTCCAGGTGGGCGCGGGTCAGGTTGACCTTGTGCTTGACGTCGCCGACGAAGAACTCCACCGCGCCGCCCTGCACCACCGGGATCTCGAACTGGCTGATCTGGTAGCCCTTGGGCAGGTCCGGGTAGAAGTAGTTCTTGCGCGCGAAGATGGACAGCGGCGCCACCTTGGCGCCGACCGCCAGGCCGAAGCGGATGGCGCGCTCGACGGCCGCGCGGTTCAGCACCGGCAGCGTGCCGGGCAGCGCCAGGTCCACCGGCGAGGCCTGCGTGTTGGGTGCCGCGCCGAAGGCGGTCGAGCTGCCGCTGAAGATCTTGCTCCGCGTGGAGAGCTGGACGTGGTTTTCGAGGCCGATGACGACCTCGTAGCCGCGGATGAGTTTGGCTGTTGGCATGGTCAGAATCCTGAGGGCGCGGCCAGATGCCAGTCGGTCGCCTGCTGAAGCGCGTGGGCCGCGTGCAGCAGCTGCCCTTCCTTGAAGTAGTTGCCGATCAGCTGCAGGCCGACCGGCATGCCGCCTTCGCCGGTGCCCACCGGCACGCTCATGCCGGGCAGGCCAGCCAGCGAGCCGGGCAACGTGAAAATGTCTGCGAGGTAGGCTTGGGTCGGGTTGTCCTTGCCCTCGCCGTGCTTCCAGGCGACGGTGGGCGCCACGGGGCCGGCGATCAGGTCGCACTGCGCGAAGCACTGCTGGAAGTCGTCCGCGATCATGCGGCGCAGCTTCTGAGCCTGGAGGTAATACGCGTCGTAGTAGCCATGACTGAGCACGTAGCTGCCGATCATGATCCGGCGCTTCACCTCGGGGCCAAAGCCCTCGGCACGCGTCTTCTTGTACATGTCCAGCAGGTCGTCGTACTTGGCGGCCCGATGCCCGAACTTGACGCCATCGAAGCGCGAAAGGTTGGAGCTCGCCTCGGCGGGGGCAATGATGTAGTAGACGGGGATGGCCAGCTCGGTGCGAGGCAGGCTCACGTCCACCAACATGGCGCCCAGCTTTTCCAGCTCGGCCAAGCCCGCGCGCACGGCGGCGTCCACGTCGGCGGACAGGCCGGCCGGGAAGAACTCCTTCGGCAGGCCGATCCGCAGCCCCGCCAGCGGCTTGGCGGCGGTGGCCGTCTCGCGCGCCGCCAGCATCTGCGCATGAAAGTCCTGCGGCGGCTGTTGCACGCTGGTTGCGTCGCGCTCGTCGAAGCCGCTCATCGCCGACAGCAGCAGCGCGCAGTCCTCGGCCGAGCGGGCCATCGGGCCGGCCTGGTCCAGGCTGGAGGCGAAGGCGATCATCCCGTAGCGCGAGCACACGCCGTAAGTCGGCTTGATGCCGGTGATGCCGGTGAAGCTGGCCGGCTGGCGGATGGAGCCGCCGGTGTCGGTGCCGGTCGTGCCGGGCACGAGGCGCGCGGCCACCGCGACGGCCGAGCCGCCCGACGAGCCGCCCGGCACGCGGCCGAGGTCCCAGGGGTTGTGCGCCGGGCCGTAGGCGCTGTTCTCGTTGGCCGAGCCCATCGCGAACTCGTCGCAGTTCAGCTTGCCTAAAGCGACCGTACCGGCCGCGTTCAGCTTGGCGACGACCGTGGCATCGAACGGGCTGCGGTACCCGGCCAGCATCTTGGAGCCGGCCGTCGTCGGCATGTCGGCCGTGACGTAGATGTCCTTGTGCGCGATCGGCACGCCCGTCAGCGGGCCGGCATTGCCGGCGGCCAGCACCGCGTCGGCGGCATCGGCACGGGCCAGCGCACCGTCGGCGTCAACGTGCAGGAAGGCACCCAGCTTCTCGTGGGCGGCGATGCGCCCCAGCAGGGCCTGCGTGGCCTCGCGGCTGGAGACGGCGCGGCTCTTCAGGGCGGCGGCCAGCTCGGCCACGCCCATGTCGTGAACGGGCTTCATTCGATGACCTTGGGAACGAGGAAGAGGCCGTCCTCGACGGCCGGGGCGCTCTGCTGGTTGCGCTCGCGCTGGTTGCTCTCGGTGACGACATCGTCACGCAGGCGCAGGGCCACCTCTTGCACGGCCGACAGCGGCGTGTAGAGCGGCTCGACGCCAGCGGTGTCGACGGCGCTCATCTGGTCCACGATCTTGAAGAAGTCGTTCAGGTTGCCCAGCAGCGCCTCGGACTCGGCCGGTTGCAGTTCCAGCCGGGCCAGATGGGCGATGCGGCTCACGTCGTCAGGGGTGAGGCTCATGAAGGGTTTTCAGATGTAAGCCTGAAGCCAGAAAGCCAGTGCTGGCGGGCCTCAGAACGGGGTGTTCGGTTATTATCGCCGTCCATCTTCATGGCCTTCGGGGCTGCCCCTTCAGCGACTGTTTTCGTCGCGGTCCGGGCGGCCTCGCTGCTTTAAGCACCCCCCAATTTTTCGAGCCGCGCCCCGCCGGCGAGGCTCCCGCGCCACACCATGTTTGCCTCCCTGCGCCGCTACTTCTCCACCGACCTGGCCATCGACCTCGGCACCGCCAACACCCTGATCTACGTGCGCGGCAAGGGCATCGTGCTGGACGAGCCCTCGGTCGTCTCGATCCGCCACGAGGGCGGCCCCAACGGCAAGAAGACCATCCAGGCCGTCGGCCGCGAGGCCAAGGCCATGCTGGGCAAGGTGCCCGGCAACATCGAGGCCATCCGGCCGATGAAGGACGGCGTGATCGCCGACTTCACGGTCACCGAGCAGATGCTCAAGCAGTTCATCAAGATGGTCCATGACTCGAAGACGTTCAAGCCGTCGCCGAGGATCATCATCTGCGTGCCCTGCGGCTCGACCCAGGTGGAGCGCCGCGCCATCCGCGAATCGGCCCTCGGCGCCGGCGCCAGCGAGGTCTACCTGATCGAGGAGCCGATGGCTGCCGCGATCGGCGCCGGCCTGCCGGTGGCCGAGGCGTCGGGCTCGATGGTGGTCGACATCGGCGGCGGCACGACGGAAGTCGGCGTCATCTCGCTGGGCGGCATGGTCTACAAGGGATCGGTCCGCGTCGGTGGCGACAAGTTCGACGAAGCCATCATCAACTACATCCGCCGCAACTACGGCATGCTGATCGGCGAGCCCACCGCCGAAGCCATCAAGAAGAACATCGGCAGCGCCTTCCCCGGCAGCGAGGTCAAGGAGATGGAGGTCAAGGGCCGCAACCTCTCCGAAGGCGTGCCGCGCAGCTTCACGATCTCGTCCAACGAGATCCTTGAAGCCCTGACCGACCCGCTCAACCAGATCGTCTCCGCCGTGAAGAACGCGCTGGAGCAGACGCCGCCCGAACTGGGCGCCGACATCGCCGAGCGCGGCATGATGCTGACCGGCGGCGGCGCGCTGCTGCGCGACCTGGACCGCCTGCTCGGCGAGGAGACCGGCCTGCCCGTGCTGGTGGCCGAAGACCCGCTGACGTGCGTCGTGCGCGGCTGCGGCATGGCCCTGGAGCGCATGGAGCGCCTGGGCTCCATCTTCACGTCCGAATAAGCACCTAACGCGCCGCGCGCGCCATGCCTCTCGGCACCCTAGACCGCTCACCGCCACCGTTCTTCCGTCAGGGTCCGTCGGCGCTGACCAAGCTCGCGCTGTGTTCGGCGTTGGCGCTGCTGCTGATGGTGGCCGATGCCCGCTTCAAGCTCATGCACCCCGCGCGCGCCGCGCTGGCCCTGGTGCTGCAGCCGGTGCAGCGGCTGCTGCTGACGCCCGTGGACGCCTGGGAGACGGCCGGCGACTACCTGCGCGGCACCCAGCGCGCAATGGCCGCCGAGGACCAGGCCAAGCGCCAGCTCGCCGAGCAGGCCGAGCGCTTGTCGCGCGCGTCGGCGCTGCAGGCCGAGAACGACCGCCTGCGCAAGCTGCTGGACCTGCGCCCGGCGACGGCCGTGCCGTCGCTGTCGGCCGAAATCCTGTTCGAGGCGCCGGACCCGTTCTCTCGCCGCGTCGTCATCGACCGGGGCGCGACACAGGGCGTGGCGCCCGGCTCGCCGGTCATCAACGAGGCCGGCGTGCTGGGCCAGGTGACGCGGGTCTACCCGTTGTCGGCCGAGGTCACGCTGCTGACCGACAAGGATGCCGCCATCCCGCTGCTGAATGCGCGCACGCAGATGCGCAACGCCGCCGCCGGCCGCGCCGACGGCACCGGCATGGAGCTGCGCTTCCTGGCCGCGAACGCGGACGTCAAGGTCGGCGACCTGATGACGACCTCGGGCCTGGACGGCGTCTACCCGCCGGGCCTGCCGGTGGCGAAGGTGGCGACGGTGGACCGCCGCGGCGACTCCAGCTTCGCCCAGGTGCTGCTGGCCCCCATCGCCCAGCCCGACAGCGCACGGCATGTGCTGGTGCTGCAGCCCATGGACCGGCATGTGGCGGCCAAGCGGGAGGCCGAAGTGGCCGCCGCGGCGGAGGCCGCATCGGCCGCCGAGGCCAAGGCCACGGCACGCGAGGCGAAGAAGGCCGCACGCGCCGAGAAGGCTGCCGAAAAAGCGGCCACCAAGGCCTCGGGAGCCGCGCCATGATCATGCCGCGCGCAGCCGAGAAGCTGCTGCTCCCTGCCAACCCCTGGTTCATCGCCTTCACGCTGATCGTCGCGCTGATGGTGGACATGGTGCCGGTCGGCCGCGCCGCCGCGATGCCGGACGTGCTCGCCGTGGTGCTGGTGTTCTGGGGCGTGCACCAGCCGCGCCGCGTCGGCGTGCTGTGGGCCTTCATCTTCGGCTTGGCTGTCGACGTGCACGACGGCGCCTTGCTCGGCCAGCACGCGCTGGCCTACAGCGGCCTGAGCTTCGGCGCCATCGCGCTGCATCGCCGCCTGCCGTGGTTCTCCTTGCGGGCGCAGGCCGTCCAGGTGCTGCCGCTGTTCTTCGGCGCCCATGTGCTGGCGCTGGTCGTGCGCATGCTGGTCGGCGGCATGTGGCCGGGTTGGGGCATGCTGCTGGCGCCGGTGTTCGAGGCCGCGCTGTGGCCGATCGCGAGCGTGCTGTTGCTGGCGCCGCAACGCCGCGCGCCGGACCGCGACGCGCACCGCCCTCTCTGACCGAGCCGCCACGCCGTGGTCGTCATCAAGAACCTCCACCAGGAGCTGTCGCGCTTCCGGATGCGCGTGCTGGCGGCGGGCGCGTTCGTGCTGTTCTGCTTCGGGCTGCTGGTGTTGCGCCTGGTGTGGCTGCAGGTCTGGCAGTACGACAACTTCGCCGAACGCGCGGAGTCCAACCGCATCGCCATCGTGCCCATCGTGCCCAACCGCGGCCTCATCAAGGACCGCAACGGCGTGGTGCTGGCCAGCAACTACTCGGCCTACACGCTGGAGATCAACCCCGAGAAGGTCGTCGACCTGGACGCCACCATCGAGGCGCTCGGCCACGTCGTCGACATCCAGCCGCGCGACAAGCGCCGCTTCAAGCGCCTGCTGGAGGAAGCCAAGCACACCGACTCCCTGCCCATCCGCACCAAGCTGACCGACGAGGAGGTGGCGCGCTTCACGGCCCAGCGCTTCCGCTTCCCCGGCGTGGAGATCAAGGCGCGGCTGTTCCGCTCCTACCCGCTCGGCGAGGTCGGCGCCCACCTGATCGGCTACATCGGCCGCATCAACCAGGCCGAGAAGAAGCAGATGGACGACTGGGAGGAGGAGGACCTCGCCAACTACCGCGGCACCGAGTACATCGGCAAGCTGGGCCTGGAGCAGGCGTACGAGAAGGAGCTGCACGGGCTGACCGGCTTCGAGCAGGTGGAGACCAGCGCGGGCGGCCGAGCCGTGCGGCGGCTGGACCACAAGCCGCCCACGCCGGGCAACACGCTCAACCTGTCCATCGACATCAAGCTGCAGGCGCTGGTGGAGCGGCTGTTCGGCGAGCGCCGCGGCGCGCTGGTGGCCATAGACCCGCGCAACGGCGAGGTGCTGGCCTTCGTTTCCAAGCCCACCTTCGACCCCAACCTCTTCGTCGACGGCATCGACGCCGACTCCTGGCGCGACCTCAACGAGGACATCGACAAGCCGCTGCTGAACCGCGCGCTGCGCGGCACCTACCCGCCCGGCTCCACCTTCAAGCCGCTGATGGCCATGGCCGCGCTGACCAGCGGCAAGCGCGCGCCCGGCACCATCGTCATGGACAACCTGACCTACAGCTTCGGCGGCCGCACCTTCGGCAGCCCCGAGACCGACCGACCGGGACCGAAGGACATGCGTCTGGCCATCGTGTCGTCCTCCAACGTCTACTTCTACAGCCTTGCCAACGAGATGGGCGTGGACCTCATCCATGACCAGCTCGCACCCTTCGGCCTAGGCAGCAAGACCGAGATCGACGTGCAGGGCGAGGTCAGCGGCGTGCTGCCGTCGCAGGCATGGAAGCGCAACTACTTCCGCAAGAGCCCGGCGAACCAGAAGTGGTTCCCCGGCGAGACGATCTCGCTGGGCATCGGCCAGGGCTACAACAGCTTCACGATGCTGCAGATGGCCAACGCCTATGCGACGGTCTCCTCCGGCGGCCAGCGCTACAAGCCCCGCCTGGTGCGCGAGATCGAGGACGTCGTCAGGCACGAACGGCGCCGCATCGCCAGCGACGCGCGCGAGCCATTGCCGCTGCGCCCGGCCGACGTCGACGTCATCCGCAACGCGATGAACGGCGTGACGCTGGAAGGCACGTCACGCCAGGTGTTCCTGGGCGCCGCCTACCAAAGCGGCGGCAAGACCGGCACGGCCCAGGCGGTCGGCCTGAGGGCCGGCGAGAAGTACAGCAGCATCAAGGCGGACGAGCGCAAGCGCGACCATTCGCTGTACGTCGCCTTCGCGCCGATGGAGCACCCCACCGTGGCGCTGGCCGTCATCGTCGAGAACGCCGGCTGGGGCTCGTCCTCGGCCGCGCCGATCGCCCGCCGCGTGTTCGACTACCTGCTCACCGGCACCTACCCCAGCGAGGAAGACATCGCCAAGACGCAACTGGGCCAGACCTTCGCGCCCATCGGCACGCCGCGCAAGGTGGCCGACGTGCCGCTGCTGCCCGGCCAGGCCGCTTCCGCGCCCATCGCCGCCTCGGCGCCCGCTTCAGGAGCTTCACGATGACCGTCATCGAGCGTCCGCCCCTGTGGCAGCGCCTGAGGCCCTGGCTCAGCGGCTTCGACATCCCGCTGCTGCTGGCCGTGCTGTGGATGTGCGGCTGGGGCCTGCTGTGCATGTACTCGGCCGGTTATGACCACGGCACGCGCTTCGTCGACCATGGCCGCAACATGGCGCTGGCGCTGGGGCTGATGTACATCGTCTCGCGGGTGCCGCCGCAGACGCTGATGGCCCTGGCCGTGCCGCTGTACACGGTGGGCATCACGTTGCTGATCGCGACCGCGCTGTTCGGCGTCACGAAGAAGGGCGCGACACGCTGGCTCAGCATCGGCGTCACGCAGATCCAGCCCTCCGAGCTGTTGAAGATCGCCACGCCGCTGATGCTGGCCTGGTGGTTCCAGAAGCGCGAGGGCCTGCTGCGCTGGCCCGACTTCATCGCCGCGTTCGCGCTGCTGCTGCTGCCCTTCGTGCTGATCGCCAAGCAGCCCGACCTCGGGACCGGCATCCTGGTGCTGGCCGCGGGCCTGTACGTGATCTTCTTCGCCGGCCTGCCCTGGAAGCTCATCGTGCCGGCCGTCGTGCTGGCCGCCGCCGGTGCGACCGCGCTGGTGCTCAGCGAAGACGCGATCTGCCAGCCGGACGTCAAATGGCCGGTGCTCAAGGAGTACCAGAAGCACCGCGTCTGCACGCTGCTCGACCCGAGCAAGGACCCGCTGGGCAAGGGCTTCCACATCATCCAGGGCGAGATCGCCATCGGCTCGGGCGGCGTGACCGGCAAAGGCTTCATGCAGGGCACGCAGACCCACCTGGAATTTATCCCCGAACGCACCACCGACTTCATCTTCGCGGCCTTCGGCGAGGAGTTCGGCCTGCTGGGCGCGCTGGCGCTGCTGGCCGGCTTCACCGCGCTGATCCTGCGCGGGCTGATGATCGCGTCCGACGCGCCGACGCTGTTCACGCGGCTGATGGCGGGCGCCGTCACGCTGTCCTTCTTCACCTATGTCTTCGTCAACATGGGCATGGTCAGCGGCATCCTGCCCGTCGTCGGCGTGCCGCTGCCCTTCATCAGCTATGGCGGCACGGCGATGGCGACGCTCGGCCTGTCGCTCGGGCTGCTGATGTCGATCGCGCGGGTCAAGAAGCTGGTGAAGACATAGTCGCCGGGAAGCGGATCGTGAACCGCGCGCCCGGCCCCTGCCCGTCGGGCGACTCGCCGCCCGCCGCGCGCCGCACGCGGGCATCGTCCAGCGTCAGCTCGGCCTCGTGCTGCTGCACGATTTCCTTGACGATCGCCAACCCCAGCCCCGAGCCCTCGACGCCGCTGCCCAGCGACCGGTAGAAGGGCTGGAACACCTTCTCCCGCTCGCCCGGCGCGATGCCCGGCCCGCTGTCCTCCACCTGCAGCACGACGACCTGGCCGAAGGGATCTTCGACGACGCGCACCGTCACCAGCCCGCCGGCCGGCGTGTACAGCAGCGCGTTGTCGACGAGGTTGCGGATCAGCTCGCCCAGCAGCACCGGCTGCCCGTGCACGCGCAGCCGGCTGTCATCCGGCACGACACCGTCGTAGCCCAGGTCGATGCGCCGCTCCAGCGCGCGCGGCACGAAGTCGCGCACGGTGTCGATGGCGATCTCGGCCAGGTCGAGCGGCTCGCGCCGCAGCGCCTGCTCGGCGTCCTCGGCGCGCGCCATCGACAGCAGCTGGTTGACCATGTGCGCCGCGCGCTCGCTGGCCCGCGCGATCTGCGCCAGCGAACGCTTCAGTTCATCGGGGCTGGAGCGGCCGGCGTCGATCTCGCGCTGCACCAGCTCGGCCTGGGTGCGCAGGCCGGCCAGCGGCGTCTTCAGCTGGTGCGCAGCATCGGCGAGGAAATGCTTCTGCCGGCTCATCGATTTGTCCAGCCGCGCGAGCAGGTCGTTGATCGCGCGCACGAGCGGCGCAACCTCGTCTGGCACGCGTTGCTCGTCGATGGGGCTCAGGTCCGAACTCTCGCGCGAGCGGATGCGGCGCTGCAGCTCGTTGAGCGGCGAGATGCCGCGCGCCAGCGCCAGCCAGACCAGCAGCACCGCCAGCGGCAGGATGACGAACTGCGGCAGGATGACGCCCTTGATGATCTCGTTGGTCAGCCGCGCGCGCTTGCCCAGCGTCTCAGCGACCTGAACCAGCATGGTCTTGCCCGACCCGGCCTGCCCTTCGGGCGACACCCAGAGGTACGCCACGCGCACCGCGTCCGTGCCCACCTCGTCGTCGCGGAAATGCAGCTCCCAGGGCACGATGGTCGCATCCTCGGTCGGCACCGGCAGCGTCGCGTCACCGCTGAGCAGCTCGCCGCGCAGGCCCAGCACCTGATAGAAGACCGTGTCCGACGCATCCGCCCGCAGCAGCGCCGCCGCCTCGGGCACGAGCGCATAGCGGTCCCGCCCCTTGGCCGGCGCCGACTCCGCCGCCACCTGCAGGCCGAGGCTGCGCGCCGTCTCGCCCAGCTCGCGGTCGTAGGGGCGGCTCGCGATGCCCTGGGCCACCAGCCAGGTCAACGCAACGCTGATCGGCCAGATCAGCAACAGCGGCGCGAGCATCCAGTCGAGGATCTCGCCGAACAGCGAGCCCTGCTGCGGGCTGCCGTTGTCTCTCGACGGCATCTATGCGGGCCGCAGCACCGGGCCGGCGAGGCGCTTCATGACGCGATTTTCTCCAGGCAATAACCCAGGCCGCGCACGGTCGCGATGCGGATCGGCCCCTGCTCGATCTTCTTGCGCAGCCGGTGGATGTAGACCTCGATGGCGTTGTTGCTGACCTCTTCGCCCCACTCGCACAGCCGCTCCACCAGTTGGTCCTTGCTGACCAGCCGGCCGGCGCGTTGCAGCAGCACCTCCAGCAGCGACAGCTCGCGCGCCGACAACTCCAGCATCTGCTCGTTGATGTAGGCCACGCGGCCGGTGGCATCGAAGGTCAGCGGCCCATGCTTGATGAGGCTGCTGGCCGTGCCCAGGCCGCGCCGGGTCAGCGCCCGCACGCGCGCCTCAAGTTCCTGCAGCGAGAACGGCTTGGCCATGTAGTCGTCGGCGCCCAGATCCAGCCCCTTGACGCGCTGCTCGACGCTGTCTGCCGCGGTCAGGATCAGCACCGGCATCGTCGACCCGCGCGCGC
>NZ_LMFP01000013.1:110573-236650 GCF_001426885.1 Pelomonas sp. Root1444
ACGAGGTCGAACTCATGCGTGGCGAGCGCGGAGTCCGCTTCGGTGCCGCTGCTGACACGGTCGACCGCATAGCCCGAGGCGCGCAGCGCGCGCAACAGGCCATCAGCCAGCACTTGGTCGTCTTCCGCAATCAGGATGCGCATGGTCTTTTGTCTCCGCCGCCGATATTAGGTGTTGCGCCGGTGGCTCACGTCTTGAGCCACCTCGCTCCTACGATGCTCATCAATCCTGAGCCCGCGCACTGCCGCGGATCGGGGGACAAACTACTGTACAAACATACAGATTGCCCCATAATTCAGCCATTCCCACGGAGATTCGCATGGACGCCCCGGTCAAAGCCCTGAACACCGAAAAAGCCAAGGCCCTGCAAGCCGCCCTCGCCCAGATCGAAAAACAGTTCGGCAAGGGCTCCATCATGCGGCTCGGCGAAGGCGAGGTCATCGAAGACATCCAGGTCGTCTCCACCGGCTCCCTGGGCCTCGACATCGCCCTGGGCGTCGGCGGCCTGCCGCGCGGCCGCGTCGTCGAGATCTACGGCCCCGAGTCTTCCGGCAAGACCACGCTGACGCTGCAGGTCATCGCCGAGATGCAGAAGCTGCAAGGCACCTGCGCCTTCATCGACGCCGAGCACGCGCTCGACATCCAGTACGCCCAGAAGCTCGGCGTCAACCTGCAGGACCTGCTGATCAGCCAGCCCGACACCGGCGAGCAGGCGCTTGAAATCGTCGACGCGCTGGTGCGTTCCGGCTCGGTGGACCTCATCGTGGTCGACTCGGTCGCCGCACTGACGCCCAAGGCCGAACTCGAAGGCGAGATGGGCGACAGCCTGCCCGGCCTGCAGGCCCGCCTGATGAGCCAGGCGCTGCGCAAGCTGACCGCCACGATCAAGAAGACCAACTGCATGGTCATCTTCATCAACCAGATCCGCATGAAGATCGGCGTCATGTTCGGCTCGCCCGAGACCACGACCGGCGGCAACGCGCTGAAGTTTTACGCCTCGGTGCGGCTGGACATCCGCCGCATCGGCTCCATCAAGAAGGGCGAGGAAGTCATCGGCTCCGAGACCAAGGTCAAGGTCGTCAAGAACAAGGTGAGCCCGCCGTTCAAGACCGCCGAGTTCGACATCCTCTATGGCGAGGGCATCAGCCGCGAGGGCGAGATCGTCGACATGGGCGTCGTCGCCAAGATCGTCGAGAAGTCCGGCTCCTGGTACGCCTACCAAGGCGAGAAGATCGGCCAGGGCAAGGACAACGCGCGCGAGTTCCTGCGCGAGAACGTTGACGTGGCACGCGAGATCGAGAACAAGATCCGCGAATCGCTGGGCGTGGCGCTGCTGACCACTGCGGCGCCGGAGTAAGCCCCTCGACCGGCCGCCATGGCGCGCGCGCCCCTGTCGCTGAAGGCACGCGCCATCGGCTTGCTCGCCCAGCGCGAGCACAGCCGTGCGGAGTTGCGGCGCAAGCTGTTGCGCATTGAGCTGCAACAGGCGCGGCGCGCGGCGCTGGCGAAGGCGTCGGCCGCTACCTCCGGTGCGGATGACGACGGCAGCGAGCCGGCGGCCGGATACGACGCGCCAACCACTGAGGCCGCGGTCGACGCCCTGCTCGACGCGCTCGCGGCCGACGGGTACCTGAACGAAACCCGCTTTGTCGAATCCCGGCTGCATGTCCGCGCCGGCCGTTTCGGCGCCCAACGCATCCAGCAGGAACTGGCCCAGCACGGGCTGAAGCTGGATGCGGAACAACAGGCGGCGCTGCGGGCCACCGAGTTGGAGCGTGCCCGCGAGGTCTGGTTGAGGCGTTTCGGCGCGGAGCCCGCCCGCGACGCTACCGAGCGGGCGCGCCAGAGTCGCTTCCTGCTGGCGCGGGGCTTTGCCCCCGAAGTGGTGCGCCGCTTGCTCAGGGCCTAAGGGCCGCTTGACCGAGCGCGCAAGGCTAGGAATAACCCTCCGTGCTACATTGCCGGCTGCCCCGAAAACGGCGGTTCACCCGGTTACAAGCCCGCAGCCCCTTGGCAAAGCGGCTGCAAGAGTCGGCAAAACCACCGTCCCGGCACCGGCCGGGTTGTTTCGCCCATTCCCCGCCCATGCCTGCCGCCCACCCGTCCGCCACGCGCCGCCCGCTGCACCGCCGCGCCCTCGATGTGCAGGTGTTTTTGCGCGACGACGGCCTGTTCGACGTCGAAGCGAGTCTCGTCGATACCAAATCGCATGACGTGCCGCTGGCCGGCCAGACCCGCAGGGCGGGCGACCCCATCCACGAAATGCGCCTGTGCTTGACGGTCGACCAGAGTCTGATGGTGACCGCCGCTTCGTCCGATACGCGCTGGATGCCCTACGTCGGCGCCTGCAGCGAACACGGCGACGCCTATGCGCAGCTCGTCGGGCTGAATCTGATGAAGGGCTTCCGCCATGCCGTGGCCGAGCGCCTCGGCGGCACGCGCGGCTGCACCCACCTGACCGAGCTCTGCCAGATCCTGCCGACCGCCGTCATCCAGGCTCTGGCCGGCTCGGTCGTCGACACACGTGAAGGCGATGCCGCCGGCAACCCGCCCTTCCAGCTCGACCGCTGCCACGCGTTGAAGCGCGACAGTGCGACCGTTGCCAAGTTCTATCCGCGCTGGCATCTGACCACCCCAGAGCCGGCCCCGACCGCTTCCTGACTTCCCCGACCCGAAAGACCCAGCCATGAAAATCCACGAATACCAAGGCAAAGAAATCCTGCGCCAGTTCGGCGTGCCGGTGCCGCGCGGCATCCCGGCCTTCACCGTGCAGGAAGCCGTCGAAGCCGCACAAAAGCTGGGTGGCCCGGTCTGGGTGGTCAAGGCGCAGATCCACGCTGGCGGCCGCGGCAAGGGCGGTGGCGTCAAGGTTGCCAAGAGCATGGATGACCTGAAGGAAAAGGCCGAAGGCATCCTGGGCATGCAGCTCAAGACGCACCAGACCGGCCCGGAAGGTCAGAAGGTCCGCCGCCTCTACATCGAGGACGGCGCCGATATCGGCAAGGAGTTCTACATCTCGCTGGTGACCGACCGCGCGACGCAGAAGGTGGCGTTCATCGCCTCCAGCGAAGGCGGCATGGACATCGAAGAGGTGGCCCACAGCACGCCCGAGAAGATCATCACCGAGATCATCGACCCGCTGACCGGCATCACGGCCGACCAGTCGAAGAAGATCGCCGCCGCCATCGGCATGGAAGGCCACACGGTCGACCAGGCCGTCGACCTGTTCGCCAAGCTCTACAAGTGCTACATGGACACGGACGCGTCGCTGGTGGAAATCAACCCGCTGAACCGCGACAGCAAGGGCAACCTGATGGCCCTGGACGCGAAGTTCAACTTCGACGCCAACGCGCTGTTCCGCCATCCCGAGATCGTCGCCTACCGTGACCTCGACGAAGAAGACCCGGCCGAGATCGAAGCCTCGAAGTTCGACCTCGCCTACATCTCGCTGGACGGCAACATCGGCTGCCTGGTGAACGGCGCCGGCCTGGCCATGGCCACGATGGACACCATCAAGCTGTTCGGCGGCGAGCCGGCCAACTTCCTGGACGTCGGCGGCGGCGCCACGGCCGAGAAGGTCACCGAGGCCTTCAAGATCATGCTGAAGAACAAGGCCGTCAAGGGCATCCTGGTCAACATCTTCGGCGGCATCATGAAGTGCGACACCATCGCCGAAGGCGTCATCACCGCCTGCAAGGCCGTGAACCTGCAAGTGCCGCTGGTCGTGCGCATGAAGGGCACCAACGAAGAACTGGGCAAGAAGATGCTGGCCGAATCCGGCCTGCCCATCATCGCCGCCGACACCATGGCCGAAGCCGCGACCAAGATCGTCGCCGCTGTCGCCTAACGCCCAGAGGAATCAGACATGTCCATCTACATCAACAAAGACACCAAGGTCATCACCCAGGGCATCACGGGCAAGACCGGCCAATTCCACACGCTGGGCTGCCAGGCCTACGCCAACGGCAAGAACGCCTTCGTCGCGGGCGTGAACCCCAAGAAGGCCGGCGAGAAGTTCTCCGAGATCCCCATCTACGCGACCGTCAAGGAAGCAGCCGGCCAGACCGGCGCGACCGTCTCCGTCATCTACGTGCCGCCCGCGGGCGCTGCCGCCGCGATCTGGGAAGCTGTCGAGGCCGACCTGGACCTGGCGATCTGCATCACCGAAGGCATCCCGGTCCGGGACATGCTGGAAGTGCGCAACAAGATGAAGGCCAAGGAAGCCGCCGGCGGCAAGCGCACGCTGCTGCTGGGCCCCAACTGCCCGGGCCTGATCACGCCGGAAGAAATCAAGATCGGCATCATGCCGGGCCACATCCACAAGAAGGGCCGCATCGGCGTCGTGTCGCGCTCCGGCACGCTGACGTATGAAGCCGTCGCGCAGCTGACCGAAATCGGCCTGGGCCAATCATCGGCCGTGGGCATCGGCGGCGACCCGATCAACGGCCTGAAGCACATCGATGTGATGAAGGCCTTCAACGACGACCCGGACACCGACGCTGTCATCATGATCGGCGAGATCGGCGGCCCGGACGAAGCGGAAGCCGCCCGCTGGTGCAAGGCCAACATGAAGAAGCCCATCGTCGGCTTCATCGCCGGTGTCACCGCGCCCCCCGGCAAGCGCATGGGCCACGCCGGCGCGCTGATCTCCGGCGGTGCCGACACGGCCGATGCCAAGCTCGCCATCATGGAAGAGTGCGGCTTCACCGTCACGCGCAATCCGTCCGAAATGGGCAAGCTGCTCAAGGCGCTGCTGTAAACCCCGCCTTGAGTGACCGACGAGGGCCGTTCACTGAACGGCCCTTTTCCATGGTGCCTACGTAGTTGCACGCAGGCGCGCCACCCCCGCCGGATCGACACTCGGCAAACAATTCCTCTCCCGCCATGGACCTGCTCAACGCCGCCTTCTTCATCGCGCTGCTGAAGATCATCTGGGTCAACATCCTGCTGTCCGGCGACAACGCCGTCGTCATCGCGCTGGCCGCGCGCAATCTCGCCGCGGAGCAGCAGAAGAAGGCCATCCTGTTCGGCAGCGGTGCGGCCATCGTGTTGCGCGTCGTGCTGACCTTGTTCGCCGTGCAGCTGCTGCAGCTGCCTTGGCTGAAGCTGATCGGCGCGGTGCTGCTGCTGTGGATCGGCGTGCAGCTGCTGGCTGACAACGACGACGATGCCGACGTGCACGCCAGCAGCAGCGTCTGGGTCGCCATCCGCACCATCCTGGTCGCGGACCTCGTCATGAGCCTGGACAACGTCATCGCCGTTGCCGCCGCCGCCAACAGCGCGCCAGAAGGTGCCCGCGTGGCGCTGCTCGTCATCGGCCTGGGCCTGTCGATCCCGCTGATCATCTTCGGCAGCACGCTGCTGTTGAAACTGATGGAGCGCTTCCCGGTCATCATCACCTTGGGTGCGGCGCTGCTGGGCTTCGTCGCCGGCGAGATGGCCACGACCGACATGGCGGTGCACGAGTGGTTCGAAGCGCACATGCACGGCCTCGACTACGCCGTCAGCATCAGCTGCGCGGTGCTGGTCGTTGCCATCGGCATGACGCTGGCACGGCGCGGCAAACGCGAGTCGACCTAAGATCGGCCGCATGGCAAGCGGCGGCAAACCCGGTTTCTGGCAACGCCTCATCGGCCGCGCCGCCGATGCGTCGCCCAGCGAGCCGTCGACGCTGCCCGCCATGCAGGCGCCGCCTCCCGAGGCCGATGCGCCCGAGCCGAGAACGGGCACGCTGCCGTCCGGCCTGCACGATTTCGAGCTCGGTGCCGAGATCGGCCGCGGTGCCATGGCCATCGTCTACAAGGCCACGCAGCGCTCCACCGGCCGCCAGGTCGCCGTCAAGCAGCTGGCGTTGAGCCGCGAGTTCTCTGCCGAAGACTTGGCCGACGTGCGCGAGCGCTTCATGCGCGAAGCCCGCGCGGCGCGGGCGCTGGAACACCCCGACATCCTGCAGGTCGTGGACGCCGGTCAGGACGGCCGCGACGCCTGGATCGCCCTGGAATACGTGCTGGGCCGCGACCTGAGCCTTTTCACCCGGGCGGGTCAATTGCTGCCGGTGCGCGAGGTCGTGCAGCTCGGCGCCCGCCTTGCGCGCGCCTTGCACTACGCGCACAGCCAGGGGGTCATTCACCGGGACATCAAGCCGGCCAACGTCATGCTGGACCGCGTCAACGGCAGCCTCAAGCTGATGGATTTCGGCATCGCCCGCGTGGGCGACGGCAGCCGCACACGCACCGGCCTTGTTCTCGGCACGCCGTCCTTCATGTCGCCCGAGCAGCTCGCCGGCCTGACGGTGGACGGCCGCAGCGACCTCTACTCGCTGGCCGTGCTGCTCTACCAGTTGCTGACCGGTACCCTGCCGCACCAGAGCGACTCGATGGCGCGGCTGATGCAGCAGATCGCCACCGAACCGGCCGCGGACGTGCGCATCCACCGCCCCGAGTTGCCCGAGTCGCTGGCTCTGGTGCTGGCCGTCGCGCTGGAGAAGCGCCCCGAGCTGCGCTACCCGTCGGGAGAGCAGATGGCGCGCGACCTCGATGCCGTGCTCGTCATGGACCTGCAGGCCGAGCCCGCGGCGCCCGATGCCACCATGCCGCAGGATCCCGCCTTCGCACAAACACTGCGCTTGACGCCGGAGGAAGCAGGGCAGAATCGCCGCTCCCCCGCAGAGCCTCGCGAGCCGCACGAGCCCCCACCCGCCTCATGATCCTGGAGTTCTTCAGCGCCACTGACGTGGGACGTGCGCGCGACAACAACGAAGACTCGGTCGCCCTCGACGAGGCCGCCGGCCTGGCCGTGCTGGCCGACGGCATGGGCGGCTACAACGCGGGCGAAGTGGCCAGCCAGATGCTGACCGGGTTCGTCAACAGCGAGCTCGGCCGCTGGCTCAAGGACGCCGGTCGCGAGGCCCGCGCCGGCGAAGTCAAGCGCGCCATGGACATCTGCGTGGACAACGCCAACCGCGCCATCTTCAACGCCGCCAACACCAACCCCAAGTACGCCGGCATGGGCACGACGCTGGTGCTCGGCGTGTTCCGCCCCGAAGGCCTGCTGCTCGGCCATGTCGGCGACTCGCGCGGCTACCGGCTGCGCGCCGGGCGCCTGATCCAGATCACGCGCGACCATTCGCTGCTGCAGGAGCAGATCGACGCCGGCCTGCTGACCGTCGAGGAAGCCGCCTTCTCCAGCAACAAAAACCTCGTCACGCGCGCCGTCGGCGTCGAGGACACCGTGCTGATGGAGATGCACCTGCACGAGGTCCAGCCGGGCGACACCTACCTGCTGTGCTCCGACGGCCTGTCCGACATGCTCGACGACGACAGCATCGCCAACCTGCTCAATGGCAATCCGGCTCTCCCCGAGGCTGCGCACGCACTGATCAACGCAGCCAATGACAACGGCGGTCGCGATAACATCGCACTCATCCTGGCCCGAGCCGAGGGCCGCCAACGTACCGAAGGACGAGGCTGGTGGCCCTTCGGCCGGCGTGGCGGCAAAGACTCCCCTGCCTGAAGAGTCGCGGCACACAACAGAACTTGAGGTCATTCATGGGCAAACTGGTGGTTTCGCTCGACGGCGTCGTGATCAAAGAGGTACAGATCACCAAGGACAAGACCACGCTAGGTCGCAGGCCGTACAACGACATCGTCATCGACAACCTCGCCATCTCCGGCGAGCACGCCGTCCTGCAGATGGTCGGCAACGACGTCTTCATCGAAGACCTCAATTCCACCAACGGCACGTACATCAACGGCAAGGCGATCAAGAAGCAACTGCTGGCTGACAACGACACCGTCGAGATCGGCAAGTACAAGATCAAGTTCCTGCTCAACGACGGCGGGGACTACGAGAAGACGATGATCCTCAAGCCCGGGGCGACACCGCCGAACCTGGGCGGCGGCCCGGGTTCCTCGTTTGGCGGCCTCGGCGCCGCCGCCATCGGCCCGGCTTCCATCAAGGTGTTGACCGGCGCCGCCGCAGGCCGCGAGGTCGCGCTGACCAAGGTCGTCACGACGCTCGGCAAGCCCGGCGTGCAGGTCGCCTCCATCACCAAGCGACCGACCGGCTATGTCTTTGCCCACGTCGAAGGCCCGCAACGTCCCAGCGTCAACGGCATCCCTCTGACCGGCGAATCGATCGCCTTGCGCAGCGGCGACCTCATCGAGCTGGCCGGCACACAGATGCAGTTCATCCAGGGTTGAAAACACCGCTCCCGACCGCCCCGCGAAGCCGGACCGGCGGGAGCTGCCGCCAACGGGCTGCCGGCCGCGCGGCTGCTGTGACTTCCTCACGATAGCGACACCCCCAACTCGGTAATCCGACCGTCCAGGCATCGGGGCGGGTGCGTACATTCTTGGCTCCACCCCGCTTCACGCGGGGGCCCTCGAACCGAGCCACGCACCGCATGAACATCCGCGTCCTGGGCTGCTCCGGCGCCATCGCCGCCGGCTACAAGACCACCGCCTTCCTGCTGGACGACGATGTCCTCATCGACGCCGGCACCGGCGTGGGCGACTTGCCGCTGGATGCCCTGGCCGCCATCGACCACATCCTGCTCAGCCACTCCCACCTGGACCATGTGCTGGGCATCCCGCTGCTGGCCGACGCCGTGCTGCGCCTGCGCGTGGCCGCGGGCCGCCCCCCCATCCAGGTCCACGCCCTGCCCGAGACGCTGGATGCCCTGCGCCGGCACATCTTCAACGGCGTCATCTGGCCCGACTTCACCAAGCTGCCGACGCGCGAGGCGCCGGCACTGTCGCTGCACCCGTTCCAGATCGGCGACCGCCTGAACATCGCCGGCCGCGTCATCGAAGTGCTGCCGGCCGCCCACACCGTCCCTGCCGTAGGTTTCGCGGTCGATGGCGGTGCCCAGTCCGGGCACGCCCATTGGGTCTTCACCGGCGACACCGGCCCCAACCCAGCCCTTTGGCGCCGCCTCGCCCAACTGCGCCTGTCGCATCTCGTCATCGAGACCGCCTTCAGCGACGACGAGGCCGAACTTGCCCACGTCAGTCAGCACCTCTGCCCGGCCGACCTTGGCCACGAACTCGCGCAACTGGCTGGCAGCGTCGACGTGCGCATCACGCATATCAAGCCGGGCGAGGTCGAAGCGGTGATGTTGGGCGCCACCCGGATCAAGACCGCTCACTGCCTCGCCGCGCTGCAAGGCGGCGACGAATTCGTTCTCTGAGGCGTATGTTCCGGCGTATCCGGCGGCTCTTTTCATCGGCGCTGCCGTTCTTGTATCTTCTTAGCCCAGGGCTGGTCGCGGCCTTCGGCCCCGGCCAGATCGTGAATGCGGATGAGCGATTTGCCGTGTTCGCACTGTCAATGTGGCAACTAGCCATGCTGCTGGTCGTTCTCGGTTCGCCACGCCGAGTGCTACTGGGCGCCCTCCCCGTGGCCGTCTTGGTGCCGCCCTACGTGTACTTCTGCCTGAAGTTCGGTAGCGTGCCGGGAGACGCCATGGTCGCGGCGATCATGTACACCTCTCCCGCTCAGTCTGTGGAGGTGGTCGCCGCATTTGGAGCGACAGCGCTCGTGGCTTGGTTGGCCGTCGTCTTGATGTACATACTCATCGCTTGGCGTACCGACGCCAGCTGGCGGATGCCGATGGCGGGCAGAAAGGCAGGCATCGCGGTATTGCTCGGGGTAGTCGGCGTGATGCTCCTGCTGCGCGAACTGGCCCCCCAAGCGGTAGAGCTGCCACCCGTCTTCGAACCGGACAACATTGCACGGGTCTTCCCAGGCAACCTGGCGCGATCCGCGCTGCGCGCGAGAGAACGGCTGTCACCGCCCTCCCGTTGGACGTCGGTCGATGGCAAGGCGCGGCCTGAATGGCGCGATCAATCGCTGCTTGTGGTGTTCGTCATCGGAGAAAGCGTCCGACCGGACCATCTCAGCCTTTACGGCTACCCCCGCGAGACGACACCCAACCTGCGCGCAATGTCCGACGCACTGATTCAATTCTCGGACGTCGCATCGACCGCACACTTCACCTTCATGGCAGTCACAAACCTCGTTTCGATCAAGACGCCGGACGGCCCCGCCTCTCTGGTCAAGACGTTTTCGCAGGCCGGTTTCGCGACGGCATGGCTGTCCAACCAGGAACGCACCTTTCTCAGCGAAGGCGCTGACCAGACAGCCCATGCAAACGGTCCGTTCGACTTTCACTTTCGCCGTGATTCGGCCTTGCTGACGCCCTTTGTTTCATTCACCCGGCAGGCAGGACCGCGGCAGTTCATCGTCCTGCACATGAATGGAAGCCACTTTCCGTACGAAGAGCGATACGGCGCCGACGCCAAGCGCTTTTCTCCAACGCTGGGGGACAGGCAACTGTCCGGCCATCCGGGTCCGGAGCACAAGACGGAGGCGATCAATTCCTATGACAACACGCTTGTGGAGCTTGACCGTTTCCTCGGCAGCCTGTTCCACGTATTGAAATCCGAGACTCGTCCGGCCTTGCTGGTCTTCACGTCAGACCACGGCGAGAACCTGTTCGACGACTCCCGCAACCGCTTCATGCATGCGCTACAGACTCCGTCCTCCTGGGACACCCAGGTCCCGCTCATCATCTGGTCCAACGCTGCATACCAAGCCCTCAACCCCGGCGCAATAGAACGTCTGAGGATGCGCACTGCCGAGCCGGTCGGCCATCGGGATTTGTTCCCCACTCTCCTTGACCTCGCAGGCATCGATTGGGCGCATGCAGCGCGCCATGTCGGCTTGGCCTCTTCATCATGGCTGCCGCACGAACGTCTATTGGAAACTTTCGACGGTCTCGGGCCCGACTTCGACGAACTGCGCCGCACGGAACGGCTGCGCGGATTCGCCGCCAAGCGGTCCAAACTGACCCAAAACGTCACTTCACACTGACAAGATTTGTCAGCCGACCAAATGCGGCACCCTTAAACGTGCAGTCCTGCACAGTTTTCGGCCTTCCGCTGCTGGCATGACCCGTGCGTTCCTCCTGATGCCAACCACCCATCCTTACGGAGCACTCCATGAACCTGAAGCAACAAGCCCAGCGCGGTTTTACCCTCATCGAACTGATGATCGTCGTAGCGATCATTGGCATCCTTGCCGCCGTCGCCATTCCTCAGTACAAGGACTACACGAACAAGGCTCGTGCGAGCAACATCAACGGCGCTGTCGCCTCGCTGCAGACCCAGGTCGGCGTTTGCATCAACGAGACGTCCGACAAGGCCAATTGCGATGCCGGCAGCAACGGCATCAATACGAACGCTCAGTTCAAGGCTACCAAGGAAGTCGCTTCGGTCGACGTGACAGACGGCGCAATTAAGGCCACGCTAGCAGGTGCGACCGACGTGGGCTCGGATCTGAAGGCAGCCACGGTCACCTGGACGCCGAATGTCGGCGAAACTGGCATCACCTGGACCATTACCACCAGTCTGACGTCTGGCCCGCTGTACGACTACATCATCAAGAACAGCAAGTAAGCTGCCTTCTCTGTGATCTTCAGGGGCCTGCGGGCCCCTGTTTCGTTGACTGAATCCACGGCGTCGTGCTCCGCGCGAGCGGCTCGGGGCACAGAGAGAGATGCAGCCCATGCCATCATCCGCGCCCATGTCATCCCAGACCTCCGTTCCGGCCAGCGCCGCGCTCGGCCTCGTCCTCGCCGCCGCGCTCGCACCGCTGCTGGCCTTCAACCAACCCCCCGCCGCCACGCTCTATAACCAGTTGCTGGCACTGACTGGCTGGGGCCTGACCCTGATGCTTTGCGCGAATGCAACGCCCGCATGGCGTGCCGGGTTGAAGACGCCCGCTGCCATCGCGCTAGCCCTCTTGCTCGTCGCACCGATGACCGCGGTCGTCTGGCGTGCGCTGCCGCTGTCTCTCGGCCTGGGCGCCACCGCCATCATCGCTGCCGGCCTGGCCGTGCTGCTGCTGGCGCAAGGACTTCCAGCGAGCGCGCGGCAGCGGGCCGCCGAAGCGCTGTGCTCTGGCCTGCTCATCGCCGGTTTGGCCAGTGTCGCCATCAGCCTCGTGCAGGTGTTCGCGCCCCAATTGGCGGACGGCAATGTCATCGCCCGTTACGGCATCCCGGGCCGGGCCGCGGGCAACCTGCGCCAGCCCAACCATCTGGCCAGCCTGATGATGTGGGCCGCGGTGGCGGCCGTCTTCATCACCGAGAAGCGTGGTTGGCGCGCCGCCTTGGCGCCGTTGCTGTTCGCTTGCGTTTTCACCATCGTGCTGAGCGCCTCGCGGACCGGCTATGCCGGCATCGCGATGCTGGCGCTGTGGGGGGTCGTGGACCGCAGGCTGTCGCGTGGCGCGCGGCGGGCCTTGCTGGCGACACCGCTGATGCTGGGCGCCAGCTGGTGGCTGATGTCGCTGTGGTCGGCGGGCAGCGGCCATGCGTTCGGCGCCGCCTCGCGCCTGGCCGAAGGGGCGGGATCGCCGTCGCGGCTCGCCATCCTGCGCGACGCCTGGCAGCTGACGCTGGCCAACCCCTGGCTGGGCGTGGGCTGGGGCGAGTTCAACTTCGCCTGGAGCCTGACGCCGTTCCCCAAGCGCCCCATCGCCTTTTTCGACCACACGCACAACCTGCCCTCGCAGCTGGCCGTGGAATTGGGCCTGCCTTGGGCGGGTGCCGTGCTGGCGCTGCTGGGCTGGGCGCTCTGCAACGCATGGCGTGGAACGTTGGCCCAGGACGACGACGCTCCGATGCGCCGTGCGGCACTGATGATCGTGTTGACCATTGGCCTGCACAGCCTGGTGGAGTACCCGCTCTGGTACGCCTATTTCCTGCTGCCCGCCTGCTTCGCGCTTGGCCTGGCGCTGCCCGCCGAGGGCGCCGCCAAGCCGGCCTCCATCGGTCCCTGGCCCTGGATCGGCGGCCTGCTGATCGTCGGCAGCTTGTACGCCGTGTGGGACTACAGCCGCATCGTCGCCATCTATGCGCCCAGCGAAGACGCCGTGCCGCTGACCGCACGCATCGCCACCGGCCAGCGCTCGCTGTTCTTCAGCCACCAGGCCGACTACGCCGCCGCGACCAGCCTCTCGACCGGTCCAATCGCCCTCGCTGCGGCACGGCGCACCGCCTTCAACCTGGTGGACGCTCGCCTGCTGATGCAGTGGTCCCGTTCTCTCGAAGCCACCGGCGACATCGAAGGCGCGCGCTATCTGGCCGACCGGCTGCGCGAGTTCCGCAACCCGACGGGCGACACGTGGTTCGCCAGCTGCGTAGAACCGGCGTCCGCACCCGCCATGCCGCAGTGCCAGCCGGCGTCCGGGGTGATCGACTGGCGGACGCTACGCTGAGGGCAGCACCGTATCGGCGGCGCGCCACTCGCCGCTCTTGCCGCCTTGCTTTTCCAGCACCCGCACGCGGTCGATGACCATGCCGCGGTCGGCGGCCTTGCACATGTCGTAGATGGTGAGCAGGCCCACCTGCACGGCGCACAGCGCCTCCATCTCGACACCGGTGCGGCCCAGCGTCTCTACCTGCGCGCGGCACAGCACGCGGCTGGCCGCTTCGTCCAACTCGAACTCGACCTTCACCCGTGTGATCGGCAGCGGGTGGCACAGCGGCACCAGGTCGCTGCAGCGCTTGGCGCCCTGGATGGCCGCGATGCGCGCGACGCCCAGCACGTCGCCCTTCTTGGCGGTGCCGCTCGCGATCAGCGCGAAGGTCTCGGGCTGCATGCGGATCTCGCCGGCCGCGACCGCCACGCGGTGCGTCTCGGCCTTGGCGGATACGTCCACCATGTGGGCCTGGCCCTGGGCGTCGAAGTGGGTCAGCGGGGTCGTCATGCCTCGAAACAATCGGGAAACCGAGTTGAAGGCATCATAGACAGCCGGCCACCGCCGGCCGGAGCCCTTGTTCGATGAAGAAGTCGTTCGCAACTCGTCCCCTGCTCAGCCTGCTCGCGGCCGCCACGCTGGCCCTGCCCGGTGCACCGCTGAACGCCCAGGTCAACCTGCCGGCCCTGGGCGATTCGGTCTCCCAGGACCTCGACATCGGCACCGAGCGCCGCCTGGGCGACCAGGTCATGCGCCAGATCCGCGTCGACCCCGACTACGTGCTCGACCCGCTGCTGCAGGAGTACCTGGAAGGCATCTGGACGCCCCTCGTCAACGCCGGCCGCAAGCTGGGCCACATCGGCGACGAAACACAGGCGCGCTTCGCCTGGGAGCCGTTCCTCGTGCGCGACAAGAGCGTCAACGCGTTCGCGCTGCCGGGCGGCTTCGTCGGCACCCACCTCGGCCTGATCGCGATGACGACGTCGCGGGACGAGCTGGCCTCGGTGCTGGCCCACGAGCTGTCGCACATCACGCAGCGCCACATCGCCCGCCGCATCGCAGGCGATTCACGCAACAGCATGGTCGCTGTCGCAGGCCTGCTGCTCGGCATCCTGGCGGCATCGCGCGGCAACATCGATCTGGCCAATGCCGGCATCGTCGGCGGCCAGGCTGCGGCGACGCAGCTTTCGCTGAACTTCTCGCGTGACATGGAGCGCGAGGCCGACCGCGTCGGTTTCAACGTGCTCGTCGAGGCCGGCTTCGCAGGCAGCGGCATGGTCGGCATGTTCGAGCGCATGGAGCAGGCCTACCACCTGATGGACTCCGGCGCCTACCCGTACCTGCGCTCGCACCCGCTGACCAGCGAGCGCATCGGCGATGCGCGCACGCGCCTGGCGCTGGAACCCTTCATGCGGCCGCGCGGCCTCGCCGAGCATGCGCTGATGGCCGCCCGTTCTCGCGCGCTGATGGACCCGCGCGTGGAAGCGTGGAAGGTGCTGGAGAACTACGACGCCGGCGTGCGCAACATCAAGGAGAGCGGCGGCTACGAGCAGCTCGGCGCGCGCTATGCCGCGGCGCTGTCGTCGATCAAGCTGCGCAATTTCGACCGCGCCGAGGCGTCGCTGCGCAGCGCGGAGCTGACGCTGCAACTCATTGCCCCCAGCCCCGTGGAGACCGCCGCCGCCAAGCGCCTGTTGACCTATCTGCGCGCGGAGCTGGCCCAGGCGCGTGGGCGCCCCGCCGACGGCATCGCCGCGCTGGACCAGCTGCCGGGCGAGAAGTCCCGCCCCATGCTGATGCAGCGCGTGGGACTGGCGCTCGCCTCCGGCCCGGCCGCGACATCCGGCCCGGCGCTGCGCGAGGCGGCCGATGCGCTGCAGACCCATGTCAGCCTTGAACCCAGCGACGCCTACGCCTGGTCGCAGCTCGCGCTGATCTGGGAAAAGCTGGGTCAACCGCTGCGGGCCGTGCGCGCCCAGGCCGAAACCCGTGCCGCCGCGGGCGACCTGAACGGCGCCATCGACCGCCTGCGCTCCGGCCTGCGCCAGTCGCGCGGGGCCGATGCCGACCAGGTCGAGGCCTCGGTTATCGATGCGCGCCTGCGCACACTGGTCTACGAGCGCCAGTCCATCCTGGCGGAGATGTACCGCGGCCGCTACATCCCGCCGGACGTCGAGCTGCCGAACTAGGTCCGTGCGCTCCCGGACAGCGGCGGCGCTTCGCGCGCCGTGGCTGGGCTCAGGCGGCGAGCCGGCGCTGCTCTTCCTGGTAGAGCGCGAACTCCTCGCGTGTGGCGCGAGCGACGGCCTCGCGCTGGTTGATGCGGCGGTGGAAGGCCTTCACGGCCGGCCAGGGCGCCAGGTCGACACCCGCATACGGCGCCCAGTTCAGCACGACGGCGAGATAGATGTCGGCGATGCCGTAGCCCCCTTCGAGATGCTCATGGGCGCGCAGGTGCGCCTCCAGCACCGACAGGCGCAGGGCCGCCTTGTCCATCGCGTAGGCCTTCACTTCCGCGCCGGCCTTCGGGTCCAGCAGCGGCACGAAGACGGCCTTGTGCAGCTCGGTGCCGATGAAGCCCAGCCATTGGCGCACGCGCGCCCGGCCATCGGCCGTGGTGGGCAGCAGGCCGGCCGCCGGATGGGCCTCGGCCAGGTACTGCAACACCGCGGCGTTCTCGGTCAGCAGCCAGCCCTCGGGCGTGCGCAGCGCGGGCACCTGGCCCATCGGGTTGATCTGCCAGTAGTCGCCACCGTCACCGGTTCGCTTGGCCTTGTCAACGGGCGTGAAGCGCGCCTCGGCGCCCGCCTCGTACAGGGCGACGCGGCTCGCCAGCGAACAGGCCATGGGGGAAAAGTACAGCTCCATTTCGGTCTCCAAAGTGTTTTTGTACTATATTGAACAGAATTGCAGCGCGTCAATGGATTTCTTTCATCGTGGTACAAAAATCTGAAGGCAAGACACCCGCGCCCCGCCCGCGCGGCAGGCCGCGCAGCTTCGACACCGAGGCGACGCTGGCGAACGCGACGCTGGCCTTCTGGCAGCGCGGCTATGCGGCCACATCGATGGACGACCTCAGCGCCGCCACCGGGCTCAACCGGCCCAGCCTGTATGGCGCCTTTGGCGACAAGCACGCGCTCTATCTGCAGGCACTGCAGCTCTACACCGACCAATCCAACGCCGCCATTGCGGCGGCGCTGGAAGGGCGCTCATTGCGAGACGGTCTGGCGCTCGTCTACGAGCTGGCGCTGCAGCTCTACTGCCCGGCCGACGCGGCGGCGCGCGGCTGCCTGCTGATCGGCACGGCCGCCACCGAGGCACCGCGGGACGAGGCCATCCGGCAGGCGCTGGGTGATGCGCTGCGCGGCTTCACGGCAGCGTTCGAGCACAGGCTGCGCCGCGCGCTCGACGAAGGCGAACTGCCACGCGGCAGCGACGTGGCGATGCGCGCCCAGCTCGCCTCAGCGGTGCTGCATTCAATGGCGCTGCGTGCGCGCGCCGGGGACGCGCGCAAGGATCTGGCCGCCTTTGCGGCGGCCGGCGTTGCGATGGTCTGCGGCTAGTCGCCCGGGAAGAGGCGCTCGACGGCGACGTCGATGACCATGCCGCACAGGCTGTAGATCAGCGAGCCGACCAGCGCCGCCCAGAAGCCGGTCACCGCCAGGCCGTCCAGCAGCGAGGCGGCGGCCCAGAACATCAGCGCGTTGATGATGAAGAGGAACAGCCCCAGCGTCAGCACCGTCACCGGCAGCGTCAGCAGCACGAGGATGGGCCGCAGCAGCGTGTTCAGCAGGCCCAGCACCAGCGCCGCGATCAGCGCCGAGGTGAAGCTGGTCACGACGACGCCGGGATAGAGATGGGCGACCAGCAGCAGCGCGCCAGCCAGCAGCAGCCAACGGGTGAGTGTCTTCATGGGCGCCCAGCATACAGGCGCGTGTGGCGCAAAACGCGATTCTCAATAGGAATCATTCTCATTCAATGCTAGGATGCAAGGCTCCTGCGCTGGCTGCTGGCCGGCGTGCTCTTGTGCCCTGCCCTTCTTGCCCTGTTGTCCGGCGTGACCACTGCCTCCCCCGTCTTCGTCGAGCCTGCCTCGCCGGCCGCACCGGCCCGGCCGCTGCCTTTGCCCCCGCTGCCGGGGCGCAGCGATGAGTTGGGGCCGCAGGGTCGCCGCGCGCTGATCGGCGGTGTCGTCGCCGCGCACCTGGTGGGCGGCTGGGCGCTGCTGCAGATCGATGCCGTGCGCAACGCCGTCATCGACGCCGCGCCGGTGTTGATGGTGGACATGATCGCGCCGGCCGAGCCGCCCAAGCCCACGCCGCCGCCGCCCGCCCCGCAGCCCAGGAAGCTCGCCCCGGCGCCCGCGCCCCTCATTGCGGCCGCCCCGACGCCCACCCCCGCGCCCCCCGCCTTCGTCGCGCCGCCGCCTGAGCCGGCACCACCCCAGCCGGTCAATGTCGCGCCCGCGCCGCCGGCACCGCCCGCGCCGGTGGCCCAGCCGCCCGCGCCGCCGGCACCCAAGCTGATCCCGCCCAGCGCGCTGCGCTATGTCAAGGAGCCGCCGCAGGACTATCCGCTGCTGTCACGGCGCGCCAAGGAGCAGGGCATCGTCACCTTGCGCGTCACGGTCGATGCCAGCGGGCATTTGAAGGACGCCACGGTGCACAAGTCTTCCGGCTTTGAACGCCTGGACCAAGCCGCCTTGCAGAGCATCCGCAAGGCGGTTTTCTCCCCTTACGTGGAAAACGGCAAGGCCATCGACGTGCAGGCGCTAGCTGCGTTTGACTACTCCCTCTGACCGCTAACTGAACCACCCTATGGACGCCACCGTCATCGCCGCCGCCGCGCCGGCCCCCGGCTTCGGCCACTTCATCGCCCAGTCGGACGCCGTCGGCAAGTTCCTGCTCGGCGTGCTGGTCGTCATGTCCATCGCCTCCTGGGGCCTGATCGTCGCCAAGGGCGTGGCGCAGTTCCTGCGCAACAAGCGCGCGACGACCTTCCTCGATTTCTTCTGGAACGCCCGTTCGCTGGACGCCGTGCAGGCCGAGCTGAACACGCACGGCGCCCACGACCCGTTCTCGCATCTCAGCGCTCACGCCCTGCACGCGCAGGCGCACCACGCCCGCTACGGCTCGGCCAAGCTGGCCGAGGCCGGCACCGCGAACGACTTCATCACGCGCACCATCAAGAAGGTGCTCGACGAGGAGACCACGCGGCTGGAATCCGGCCTGACGACGCTGGCCACCATCGGCGCGACCGCTCCCTTCGTCGGCCTGTTCGGCACGGTCTGGGGTGTCTACCACGCGCTGCTGGCCATCGGCATGAGCGGCGCCGGCACGCTGGACAAGGTCGCCGGCCCGGTCGGCGAGGCGCTGATCATGACCGGCATCGGCCTGGCCGTCGCCATCCCCGCCGTCATGGCCTACAACGCCTTCACGCGCGGCAACCGCGTGCTGTCGGCGCGCCTGGACGCCTTCGCCTACGAGCTGCACAGCTTCCTGACGCTGGGCGAAGCGCCCGGTGCTGGCGCGACCGGCAACGTGCGGCCGCTGAAGTCGACGGCCGCCGCCTGACCCCGGAGACGACGCCATGGCCTTCGCCTCCTTCGACAGCAAGCGCGCCAGCGCGCCGATGGCCGAGATCAACATGGTCCCGCTCATCGACGTGATGCTGGTGCTGCTGGTCATCTTCATCGTCACCGCGCCGCTGCTGACCAATGCCGTGAAGCTGGACCTGCCCAAGGTCAGCTCGCAGGTCAACGAGCTCAAGCCCGACAAGATCGAGTTCGGCATCGACGCCGCCGGCCAGCGCTACTGGAACGGCGAGCCGCTGACGCGCGCCGAGGCCGTCGAGCGCTTCAAGGCCGAAGGGCTGAAAGGCCAGCAGCCCGAGATCCACCTGCGCGCCGACCAGAACGTCGCCTACCGCGCCGTGGCCGAGACCCTGGCGGACGCGAGCAAGGCCGGCCTGACCCGGGTCGGCTTCGTCAGCGAGCCCGAGCGCAACTGAGCGCCTGAGCGCCCGCCGCAGCACCCGTTCCGTTTTCTTTCATTCACAGCAAGACGGCCAAGCCATCGCCAGGCCGCAAGGGCAGCGCCATGCCGCCCGTTCAGAGGAGTTCACGAATGTCCCGCAAGCAATCACGCAGGGCCGCGCGCCCAACCCGTCCGGCCCTGAGCCTGCTGCCCCTGGGCGCCCTGGCCGCCGGCTTCGGCCTGGCCTCGGCCGCCATGGCGCAGACCTCGGTCGCGCCTGCTCCCAAGCCCGCCGCCGCCAAGCCCGCCGCTGAAGAAACCGCGCTGCCCACCGTGCGCATCAAGGCCGCGGCCGAGCCGCAGGGCAAGGACGCCTACCAGGCCACCGAGACCCGCATCGGCAAGGGCAAGCAGGACATCCGCGACATCCCGCAATCGCTGACCGTCGTCACCGAGAAGCTCATCGACGACCGCAACCTCGACAACGTCAAGGACGTGCTGAAGAACACCGCCGGCATCACCTTCATGGCGGCCGAGGGCGGCGAGGAAGACATCCGCATCCACGGCATCTCGCTACAAAGCACCGGCGACATCTTCATCGACGGCATGCGCGACCCGGCCTTCTACGACCGCGACACCTTCTTCCTCGACAAGGTCGAGCTGCTCCGAGGCTCCGGCGCGCTGATGTTCGGCCGTGGCTCCAGCGGCGGCGCGGTCAACCAGGTCACCAAGCAGGCGCTGCTGGCCGACCAGAACGAGATCAACATCACCGCGTCCAGCCACGCCGGCCTGCGCGCCGTGGGCGACTTCAACCGCCGCACCGGCGAGACGACCGCCTGGCGCATCGGCACCATGGTCGACCGCGCCGACAACGACGGTGCCGGCAACATGATCAACAAGGTCGGCCTGGCGGGCTCGGTGCGCACCGGCATCGGCGAGACCGACGAGTTCGCGCTGACGGCCTACGCGCTGCAGAACGAGAACGGCATGAACTACGGCATGCCGTGGATACGCCCGACGTCGACCTCGGCCGTGGGCGAGACGACGCTGATGCCCGTGGCCCCGACGGCCTACTACGGCCTGGCCAGCGACCGCAACAAGGGCTCGGCGCAATACGTGATGGGCCAGCACACGCACCGCTTCAACCCCAATGTCGAGTTGGTCACCAAGGCCCGCTATGCGTCGTACACCCGCGATCAGCGCGCCGGCACCGTGCGCTTTGCGGCGCCCAACCTGCAGCCAGGCAGCGTGGCGGCGTCGCTGGCCACTTTCGGCCCGAACACCGTCATCAACCGCGGCACGCAACTCAAGGTGCAAGACCTGCAGACCATCACCGTGCAAAGCGACCTCAGCGCCAAGTTCAAGGTCGCCGGCATGGACCACCACCTGATGACGGGCGCAGATTTCGCGCAGGAGAAAAAGCAGGTCTACAACGACACCCCCGGCCTGACGGGCACACAACGCACGGCCTTCTACGCCGCGTTGGGCCTGACCAAGCCCACCACCCTGGCCGGCACCCCGGATGACGGCGCGACTGTCGACGAATCGCGCCGCCAGATGCTTTCTGCTAGCGAGTACACCTCGCGCAGCGCGGGCGCCTATGTGCAGGACACGATCAGCCTGGCCGAGCACTGGAAGCTCGTCGCAGGACTGCGCTACGACAGCCTCAAGGGCGACTACGACACGTTCAACTACAGCTACAGCGGCGCCGGCGCCAACCAGGGCTACAGCTATTTCGCCCGGACGACGACCGACTCGTACCAAATGAAGATCTCGAAGTGGAGCCAGCGCGCCGCCGTGCTGTTCCAGCCGAGCGCGCAGCTGTCCTTCCACCTGATGGGCGCCACGTCGTTCAACACCTCGGGCGACACCTACTCGCTGAACGCCGCGAACCAGGGCATCCCGCCCGAGAAATCCATCAGCCTGGAACTCGGCGGCCAGTACGACTCGGCGGACGGCAAGCTGACGACGCGCTTCGGCATCTTCCGCGCCACCAAGCTGCACGAGCGCAACACCGACCCGCTGAACACCGACGTCATCACCTTGTCCGGCAAGCGCCACGCCGCCGGCATCGACGTCGACATCACGGGCCGTATCACACCCGAGTGGGAGGTCTTCGGCAGCTTCACGTGGATGCCGGTCGCCAACATCGACATCTCGTCGGCGACCAGCGGCGAGCTCCAGGGCGACCGGCCGTCGCTGACGCCGCGCTACTCCGGCAGCCTGTGGACGACCTACAAGCTCACGCCGCAATGGCGCGTCGGTGGCGGCTTCGTCGCGCGCAGCGGCCAGCAGCCCAACCGCAACCCGGGCTTCTATGCGCCCAAGTTCATCGTCGGCAACCTGATGGCCGAATACACCGTCATCGAAGACGCGCTGCTGTTCCGCCTCAACGTCGACAATGTGGCCAACAAGCTCTACGCCGACACGCTGTACACGGGCCACTATGTGCCGGGCACCGGCCGCATCGTTGCGCTGACGGGCACCTACAAGTTCTGAGCCCCACCCAAACCCGCGCCTCGCCATGCTGCTGAAGATCCCCCAGATCCTCGACACCGCGGGCGTCGCGCGGGCGCGGCAGCTGCTGGCCGCGGCCCCCTGGGCCGACGGCCGCACCACCGCCGGCCGCCAGGCCGCGCAGGTCAAGAACAACGAACAACTGCAGCCCGGCAGCGAACAGCACCGCGAGCTGCAGGCGCTGGTGCTGCAGGCGCTGGAGAAGCACCCGCAGTTCTTCTCGGCGACGCTGCCCAAGCGCGTACTGCCACCGCTGTTCAACCGCTATGCCGGCAGCGCCAACGCCTACGGCAGCCATGTCGACCAGGCCGTGCGCTACCTGCCCGGCGGCGTGCAGCGCGTGCGCACCGACATCTCCTGCACGCTGTTCTTCAGCGACCCGGCCGACTACGACGGCGGCGATCTGGTCATCGAGCACAGCTACGGCGAACAGCGCGTCAAGCTCGCCGCGGGCGACCTGGTCGTCTACCCGGGCACCAGCGTGCACCGCGTCGAGCCGGTGACGCGCGGCGAGCGCCTGGCCAGCTTCTTCTGGATCGAGAGCATGGTGCGCGCCGACGAGCAGCGCCGCCTGCTCTACGAGATGGACATGAGCCTGATGAAGCTGCGCAGCGAACTGGGCGAGACGGCGGAGCTGGTGCAGCTGACCGGCACGTACCACAACCTGCTGCGGATGTGGGCAGACACGTGACGAGCCCGGCGCCACAGATCGAGGCGCTGCCTGACGGCCTCGTCAACTTGGCCGACTTCGAGGCACCGGCCCAGGCTCGCCTTGAAGCCAATGACTGCGCCGGCGCCTGGGCCTACTTGAACGGCGGCGCGGCCGATGAGATCACGCTGCGCGCCAACCGCGCGGCCTGGGATGCCATCAAGCTGCAGCCGCGCGTACTGCGCGACCTGGCAGGCGGCCACACGCGCGTGACGCTGCTCGGCCGCGAGCTGCAGCATCCGGTGCTGCTCGCGCCCATCGCCTACCAGTGCCTGTTCCATGCCGACGGCGAACTGGCCATCGCCCATGCCGCCGCGGCCCAGGGTGCCGGCCTGGTGCTCAGCGCCCAGGCCAGCGTCGACATGGAAGCCGTGGCCGCGCCCATGCGGGCCGACCGCAACGCCGGCCCGCTGTGGTTCCAGCTCTACTGGCGCGACGACCGCGACTTCATGCGCGCGCTCTTGCGCCGCGTCGAAGCGGCCGGCTACCAGGCGCTGGTGTTGACCGTCGACGCCCCGGTGCACGGCGCGCGCGACCGCGAGCGCCGCACCGGCTTCAAGCTGCCGGCGCACATCCGCGCCGTCAACCTCGGCGGCCTCAAGAAGCCGCTGGACCTGCAGCCCGGCCAGAGCACGCTGTTCGACGGCCTGATGCCGCGCGCGGCAACGTGGCGCGAGATCGACTGGCTGCGCGCCGAGAGCCGCCTGCCGCTGCTGCTCAAGGGCGTCACGCATGCCGACGATGCCCGCGAGGCGCTGGCCCGTGGCGTCAGCGGCTTCATCGTCTCCAACCACGGCGGGCGCACGCTGGACACGCTGCCGCCCACCGCCCAACTGCTGCCGCCGCTGCGCGCCGCGCTCGGCCCGGAAGTGCCGCTGCTCGTCGATGGCGGCATCCGCCGCGGCACCGACGTGCTCAAGGCCATGGCCCTGGGCGCGGACGCGGTGCTGCTCGGCCGCCCCTATGTGCATGCGCTGGCGGCCAGCGGCGCGCTGGGCGTGGCCCATGCGCTGCGCCTGCTGCGCGACGAACTCGAGATCGCGATGGCGCTCTCGGGCTGCAAGACTCTCGCCGACGCCGGCCCGGCGCTGATCTGGCCCGGCACTTCCCACTGAGCATTTGCGAAAGGACTCCTCATGAAACGCCTCATCGCCACCCTGACCCTCACCATCACCGCCGGCGCCGCGTTCGCGCACGGCAACGTCTCCTGCCCGGCCGTGCCCAAGGAAGAGAAGAAACCGCAGATGGAACTGCAGAAGAAGCTCGAGGGCGAAGGCTGGAAGGTCCGCAAGGTCCAGAACTACAACGGCTGCTACGAGGTCTACGGCTTCGACGGCAGCGGCAAGAAGGCCGAGGCCTTCTTCAACCCCAAGACCTTCGAGCGCGTCTACCCGGAAGGCGAACAGCCCGCCGACAAGAAGTAAGCGCGCATGGCCGAGGCCGCCCGCGTGCGCGTCTGGGACGCGCTCGTCCGCGTTCTGCACTGGACGCTGGCGGGCGCCGTGGCCACCTGCTGGATCAGCGGCCACTGGCCGCCCAACGCCTTCGATGCGGTGCACCACACCGCCGGCTATGTGGCCGGTGCGGCCGTCGTGCTGCGGCTGGCCTGGGGTTTCGCGGGTAGCCGCCATGCGCGGCTGGAGCAGTTCGTGCGCGGCCCGCGCGCCGTGCTGGCGTACGCGCGCGCGCTGCGCGCCCGCCGCGAGCCGCGCCATCTCGGCCACAACCCGCTGGGCGGCTGGATGGTGCTGCTGCTGTGGGGCGCGGCCGCCGCGCTCACGCTCAGCGGCTGGCTCTACACGACCGACTGGCTGTGGGGCTACGAGTGGCTGTCGGACCTGCATGCCGCCTTGGCGTGGTTGATCGCCACGCTTGTCGTCGGGCACCTGGGCGGTGTCGCGGTGACCAGTTGGCGGCACCGCGAGAACCTCGTCGCCGCAATGTTCAGCGGCCGCAAGCGCGCGCCTTCGGCCGACGACATCGACTGACCCCAAGCCGCGCAAAACCCAGGAATGATGCGGCCCCGCGACAAGCAGGGCCTCAAAGCCTCGATTTCATGGGCCTGTGCGGGTCATCCCCTCTATGAAAGCCTTCTATTCCTCCATGGAGCGCAGTACCATCGCCGCCGCAGGGTGCTAGCGAGTATTGAAGGCTTACGCGGCCTTCACCCACGCCCGGCACATCAACAACCTTTGATGGAGTGAATCGACATGGCAACTGCGAAGAAGGCCGCGCCCGCGAAGAAGGCGGCAGCACCGGCAAAGAAGGCCGCACCGGCGAAGAAGGCGGCGGCGCCCGCGAAGAAGGCGGCGGCTCCGGCCAAGAAGGCTGCGGCACCTGCGAAGAAGGCAGCGCCGGCCAAGAAGGCCGCGGCACCCGCCAAGAAGCGCACGCCCAACGCCGCCTTCATGAAGGCCTTGACCCCCAGCGCCGCGCTCGCGGCCATCGTCGGCTCGGCCCCGCTGCCGCGCACCGACGTGACCAAGAAGGTCTGGGAGTACATCAAGAAGAACAAGCTGCAGGATGAGCTGCAGAAGCGCGTCATCAACGCCGACGCCAAGCTGAAGGAAATCTTCGGCAAGGCCAAGGCCGACATGTTCGAGATGACGAAGCTGATCAACAGCCACCTGAAGTGATACGGCGCCGCGCTTGCCGCGGCCTCGTCCACACAAGCCCGGCATCGCCGGGCTTTTTCGTTTCAGGGCCGCAGCCGGTGGCGCGGGCACCTCATGGGCTCATCCCAGCAGCCGCTGCAAGTCGCTTTGCAGCTTGGCCATGTCGATGGGCTTGAGCCAGTAGTCGGCAAAGCCGGCCTCGCGCGCCGCCCGCACCACATCGCTCGGGTCGTCGGCCGACAGCGCGACCCAGCGCGTGCCGGCCAGCGTGGCGTTCAGCGCTGCATCGGCGCGCACCCGCCGCACCAACTCCAGGCCGGTCATGTCGGGCAGGTTCATGTCCACCAGCACCACGTCGGGCGGGCACTCGGCCAGTGCCGCCAGCGCCTCCTGGCCGGTTTCAGCGCAACGCAGTGCCCAGCCCGGCAGCATGCGGAAGACTTCCTCCATCAGGATCAGATGGATGCGGTCGTCTTCGACGTAAAGCACCAGCGGCGCGGCGCGGTCGGGCATGGGGATCGGGGGCAGCTGCGGGGGGCGGTCGGCACGATAGCAGCAATGCCCACCGCGCCGCTGCCTGCCGCCGGGCAATCGTTCCGGGCTCTTTCCGTGATTTATCTCACCCGCCGTGCACCCCTGCTTTCGGGGGCCTTCAACGCGGATAAACCCTGCATATCCCTAACATTAGGTCCATGCGCCCTGGTTCGGGCGCGTCCCATTGCCAGGCCGTTCGATGTCACTGATTGCCACCCTCGCCCTTGCGGTTTCCGCCGGCGCCACGCTGCCCGATTGCAGCTGGGACCGCCCGGGGGTCAACCCCTTCATGGGCGACGTGGTCGCGGCCGTCGACCGTTATCAGGACATCCCGGTGGCCACGCGTGACAAGCTGAAGGCCCGCATGACAGCGCGCCACTATGACGACGTCGCCGTCATCGAGCGCGACGCCATCCGCGGCCAGGGCCAGGTGGCGTACGCGCCGGAGATCCGCGACATGCATTTCGGCCCCGGCGCCGTCTGCCGCACGGTGACGCGCGCGAAATGGACGCAGAAGACGCAGGAGCGTGGCCTCGTCTACTGCGAGGACGGCCAATGCATCCTCGTGCCCACCGTCTGCCGCAACGTCAGCCGCATCCGCCGCCTGGAAAAGCCCGCGGCGGTGGCGCCGAGCCAGGCCAGCAACGTCGCCTCGTCGGCGCGCGAGGGCGAGGCCGCGGAACCCCTGGAATTCGAAGCGCCGGGTGCCGGCCCGATGGCCGCGGCGGCGCCGGACAGCTTTGCGCAGCAATCCGGCGTGGCGTCGCTGGGCGGCAGCACCGCGCCGGCTGCCGGTGGCAGCCTTGCCGGCGGCTCGCCGGGCACCTCGGCCGCTGGCGGTGGGGGTGGCGGGCCGTCGCCAATCAACCTGGGCATGCCGGCGCTGCCGCCGGGCACGGTGCGCACGGCCGAGGGCCCCGGCCTGCCGGGCGTGACGCCGGCCGTGCCCGAGCCGGGCAGCTGGGCCATGATCGCCGCCGGCCTGCTGGTCATCGGCTACCGCGCCAACCGCCGCCGCCCGCGTTGATCAGCGCTTCCTGATCAACGCTTGAGCAGGGGCGCCAGGTAGCGCCCGGTATGGCTGGCCTCGCAGGCCGCCACGTCCTCCGGCGTGCCGGCCACCAGCAGCCTGCCGCCGCCCGAACCGCCTTCGGGGCCCATGTCGATGAGCCAGTCGGCCGTCTTGATGACGTCCAGGTTGTGCTCGATGACGACGATGGTGTTGCCCGCGTCGCGCAGCTGGTGCAGCACCTTCATCAGCAATGCGATGTCGGCGAAGTGCAGGCCGGTGGTGGGCTCGTCCAGGATGTAGAGCGTGCGGCCGGTGTCGCGCTTGCTGAGCTCCAGCGCCAGCTTGACGCGCTGCGCCTCGCCGCCGGACAAGGTGGTGGCGCTCTGGCCCAGCTTCACATAGCCCAGGCCCACATCCAGCAGCGTCTGCAGCTTGCGCGCCAGTGCCGGCACGGCATTGAAAAGCTGGAAGGCGTCCTCCACCGTCATGTTCAACACGTCGGTGATGTTCTTGCCCTTGTAGAGCACCTCCAGCGTCTCGCGGTTGTAGCGCTTGCCGTTGCAGACGTCGCAGGGCACGTAGACGTCGGGCAGGAAATGCATCTCCACCTTCAGCACGCCGTCGCCCTGGCAGGCCTCGCAGCGGCCGCCGGCGACGTTGAAGCTGAAGCGCCCCGGGCCGTAGCCGCGTTCGCGGGCGGTGTTCATCTCGGCGAACAGCTCGCGGATAGGGGTGAACAGGCCCGTGTAGGTGGCCGGGTTGGAGCGCGGCGTGCGGCCGATGGGCGACTGGTCGACGTTGATGACCTTGTCGAAGGCGTCCAGCCCCTCGATCTCGTCGTGCGCGGCCGGGTCGGCATGGCTCTGGTAGAGCTTCTTGGCGACGGCTGCGTACAGCGTGTCGTTGACCAGCGTGCTCTTGCCCGAGCCGGACACACCGGTCACGCAGGTGAACAGCCCCACCGGGATCTCGACCGTCACGCCCTTGAGGTTGTTGCCGCGCGCGTTGACGATGCGCAGCTTCGCGTCCTGCACCGGCTTGTGGCGCTGCGCCGGCACCTCAATGCGCGCCGCGCCGCTCAGGTAGCGGCCGGTCAGCGAGTTGGGGTCGGCCGCCACCTGGTCGGGCGTGCCCTGCGACATGATGCGCCCGCCATGCACGCCGGCGCCGGGCCCCAGGTCCAGCACCCAGTCGGCGGCGCGGATGGCGTCCTCGTCGTGCTCTACCACCAGCACGGAGTTGCCGAGGTCGCGCAGGCGCCGCAGCGTGGCGATGAGGCGGTCGTTGTCGCGCTGGTGCAGGCCGATGCTGGGCTCGTCCAGTACGTACATGACGCCGGTCAGGCCCGAGCCGATCTGCGAGGCCAGCCGGATGCGCTGCGCCTCGCCGCCGGACAGCGTGTCGGCGCTGCGGTCCAGGCTGAGGTAGTTCAGGCCCACGTCGTTCAGGAAGCGCAGCCGCGAGGCAATCTCGCGCACCACCTTGTCGCCGATCTCGGCCTTGTTGCCCTTGAGCTTCAGGCCCTCGAAGTAGTCCAGGCATTCGCGCAACGTCGAATGCTCGACCTCGTAGATCGGCCGGCCCTTCACGCCGGGCGGCGCGTCGGCCGGCTGCAGCACCACGTGCCTGGCTTCGCGGCGCAGGCGCGAACCCTCGCAGGCCGGGCAGGGCTTCGCGGCCATGTAGCGCGCCAGGTCCTCGCGCACGGCGGCGGAGTCGGTCTCCTTGAAACGCCGCTGCAGGTTGGGCAGGATGCCCTCGAACGGATGCTGGCGCTTGACCGAGCGCTTCTTGCCGCTGGCCGTCTCGGCCTGGTAGACGAACGTGATCTCGTCGGTGCCCGAGCCGTTCAGCAGCACCTGCTGCGCGGTGGGCGGCAGTTGCTCCCACGGCGCCTCGACGTCGAAGCCATAGTGCGCCGCGACCGACTCCAGCAGCGAGAAGGTGTAGGGGTTGCGGCGGTCCCAGCCCTTGACCGCGCCGCTGGCCAGCGACAGCGTCGGGAAGGCGACCACGCGGTCCGCGTCGAACACGGTCACCTGGCCCAGGCCCTCGCAGCTGGGGCAGGCGCCGACCGGTGAGTTGAATGAGAACAGCCTCGGCTCCAGCTCGGGCAGCGAGTAGGAGCAGATCGGGCAGGCGAACTTGCTGGAGAACAGCGTCGTCTCGTTCGAATCCATGTCCAGCGCCAGCGCGCGGCCGTCGGCCAGCCGCAGCGCCGCCTCGAAGCTCTCGGCCAGGCGCTGGCGCAATTGGTCCGCCGCGTCCGCGCGCAGCTTGATGCGGTCGATGACGACGTCGATGTCATGCTTTTCGGCCTTCTTCAGCGCCGGGATGTCCGGCGCCTCGACCGTCGCGCCGTCGACGCGAAAGCGCACATAGCCCTGGGCCTGCAGCTCCTGGAACAGCTCGACGAACTCGCCCTTGCGGTCACGCACGACGGGCGCCAGCAGCATCAGCTTGGACTCGTCCGGCATGGCCAGCAGGGCGTCCACCATCTGGCTGACCGACTGCGCCTCCAGCGGCAGGTCGTGGTTGGGGCAGAAGGGCGTGCCGGCGCGCGCGTAGAGCAGGCGCAGGTAGTCGTGGATCTCGGTGACCGTGCCCACCGTGGAGCGCGGGTTGTGGCTGGTGGCCTTCTGCTCGATGGAGATGGCGGGCGACAAGCCCTCGATGACGTCGACATCGGGCTTGTCCATCAGCTGCAGGAACTGGCGCGCGTAGCTGGACAGGCTCTCGACATAACGCCGCTGGCCCTCGGCATACAGCGTGTCGAACGCCAGCGACGACTTGCCGGACCCGGACAGGCCCGTGATGACCACCAGCGCATGCCGCGGCAGGTCGACGTCGATGTTCTTCAGGTTGTGCGTGCGCGCGCCGCGCACGCGGATGAATTTCGACTCAGGGGGCGACATGGCAGTTTTCACAATCGAACCGGCCATGATAGGTGGCCAGAATGCGACCCACAAAACTACCCGTGAGTGTCGGATGTCTGTGATCCTGCGTGCCGCGGTGCTGGCGCTGTCCGTCCTGGGCTGGGCCGCGCCCGTCCTGGCCGAGCCGCCGCCTGCCAAGGCCTTCTTCAGCCGCCCGGCGCTGCGCGCGCCCAAGCTGAGCCCCAGCGGCCGCTACCTCGCCGTGCAGTCCTCCGGCAAGGAGGACCGCATGTTCCTGGCGGTCATCGACCTGCAGACGATGGAAACCGCCAAGGTGGTGGCGGCCTTTCGCGATGCCGACGTCTACCAGCATGACTGGGTCAGCGAGGACCGGCTGGTGCTGCAGGCCAGCGAGTCGCCGGACGGGTCCCGCCGCGTGGACAACCCCGGCCTCTGGGCCGTGAACCGTGATGGCAGCGAGTTCCGCCAGCTCATCCAGGCGAACCAGTACACCTTCACCACGGGCACGCTGATCAACGACCGCCGGCTCGACGCCAACTACCGCTTTTTCAAGACCTTGCGCGACGGCAGCAGCGACGTGCTGGTGCTGCGCCTGCCCTGGTCCCACGAAGCGGACCGCGTCGGCCTGCAACTTTCAAGGCTGGACACGAAAACCGGCCAGGTCAAGAACCTCAGCCAGGGCGCGCCCGAGCATGTCGGCGAGTGGCTGGTCGACTGGCGCGGCGAGCCACGAGCCGTCGAGGCGACCGTCCAGGGCCGCGCGAGGATCTACCGTCGCGAGGCCGATGGCCAATGGAAGCTCTGGATCGATGACGACGCGCACCGCCGCCAGCAGTTCGAGCCGTACTGGTTCGGGCCCGACGGCGTCGTGCTGGTCACGGCCGGCTACGGCGGCACCTCGGCCCTCTTCAAGCTCGACCCGCAGACGAACAAGCCGGAACCGCAACCGTTGGTGCGGCTGGACGGCTACGACTACCACGGCCGCCTGATCTTCGATCCGGTCGCCAGGAAGTTGCTCGGCGTCCGCTATGAAACGGACGCCTTCGGTACCGCCTGGGTGGACGCGTCCATGAAGGCCATCCAGGCCGACATCGACGCCAAGCTGCCCGGCTTCGTCAACCTGATCGACTGCGACCGCTGCCTCGACGCACCGTTCCTCGTCGTCAGTGCCATGTCCGACCGGCTGCCGACGAGCTACTGGATCTACAAGCCCGCGACCCAAACCCTGCAGCCGCTGGGTCGTGCGCAACCCGGCCTCAAGATCGCCGACATGGGCGAGCGCGACGTCGTGCGGTTCAAGGCGCGGGACGGCCTGACGCTGCCGCTGCTCGTCACGCAGCCACCCGGCCCCGCGGCCCGCCGTCCCGCCGTCGTGCTGGTGCATGGCGGGCCCTATGTGCGCGGCACGCACTGGGCCTGGGAGCCGGATGCCCAGTTCCTGGCCAGCCGCGGCTATGTCGTGCTGGAACCCGAGTTCCGCGGCAGCAGCGGCTACGGCTGGGAGCTGTTCCACGCCGGCTGGAAGCAATGGGGCCTGGCCATGCAGACGGACCTGGCCGACACGGTCGCGTTCGCCGACAAGCAGGGCTGGATCGACCGCTCGCGCGTTTGCGTCATGGGCGCGAGCTACGGCGGGTATGCGGCTTTGATGGGTGCCGTCACGCAGGGCGACGTGTTCAAGTGCGCCGTCAGCTGGGTCGGCGTGACCGACATCGGCCTGATGGACAGCATCCACTGGAGCGACTTTTCCGAAGAGTGGAAGCAGTACGGCATGAAGCGCCTCGTGGCCGACGTCGCCACCGACGCCGAGCAGATCCGCCAGACCTCGCCGCTGCAGCGGGCCAAGGAGATCAAGATGCCGCTGCTGGTGGCCTATGGCGGCCTCGACCGCCGCGTGCCCATCAAGCACGGCACCGAGTTCCGCGCCGCCCTGCGCCCCGACCAGCCCATCGAATGGGTCGTCTACCCGGACGAGGGCCATGGCTGGTTCAACCTCAAGACCAACGAGGACTTCTGGGGCCGCGTCGAGCGCTTCCTCGGCAAGCATCTGGCCGCGCCGAACTGACGGTTCATCCGCGCCGCCTGCAGCTGGCGGCGCGGCTGCGGCGCTTCATCGCAGCGCCGTGGCGGCGCGCGGCTTCGTTGCCGAAACTGCTTCCATCGACACAGCAATCCCGCTGTGCAGACCCCGAAAGGAAGCATCATGAAAGCCACCGTCCTCATCCAAGCCGCCGCCGTCGCCGCCTTTGCCTTCACCGCCTTCGCGGCCGGCGCGGCATCGCAGGACGTCAAGACCCTCCCCCGGGTCGTCGTCACCGGCAAGGCCACGCAGCAAGTCGCTCACCTGCCGCGTGTCGTCGTCACCGGCTACGCCGCCCGCGACGTCGCCCAGGTCCAGCAGCTGCCGCGCGTGACCGTCGTCGGTGTCAGCGAAGCCACGCTGCTGCGCCAGCAGACCCTGGCCGCCGCCAAGAGCAGCGCCCGCCGCGCCTGAGCCAACGCATGACGATGCCCCACACGCCCCATCCACGAGCCGAGTCGCCGGCGCAGCAGGCCGGCGGCCGTTGCTGTGCCGACGAGTCGGCTTTTGGGTCACACCAGCGCCTACGTCTGTGAAAGACAATCGGGCTTCTTCATCGGAGCCCGCTTGTGAAAGAAGAGCTGCGCAAACGCCGGTCCTGGCTGGATGGCTTCATGGCTTATCCGGCCCCGGCAGGCCTGAGCGAAACCCAGCTGCGCGAGAACATCATCCTGCTCGACCAGGCGCTGTACGCGCTGTGGCATCTGGGTGACAACCTCATCTACGCTTGGACACCCGAGGCCCGTGGCCTGCGCGTGCTGGTCGCGCCGCACCAGATGCTGACGGAGTACGCCGTCGGCGACGGCACGCTGGCGCCCGCGGAGGTGACGCGGCGCGCGCGGCTGCTGGACAAGCTGCTGTCCAACCAGGACCACCTCGACACCCATGCCTTCGACGCGGTCAGCGCGGCGCTGAGCATCGCGCCGCGCCTCATCGATCTGCCGTTCGCACCCGAACGCGGCCTGGGCCTGCCGCTGATCGCGGCCATCGCGGCGCGCTACGGCATCCGGCTGGTCGAGGACCGTGCCGTCATCCTGTTCGACGCCGTCGGCTTCTCGCTGCTGACGCCGCTGCAGCAGGTCGTGCAGCTCAACAGCCTGTCCTGCTCCGTGAACGCGGCCTACGCCAAGCTGCTGGACCGCGAGATCAACATCAACTTCGCCCGCACGACGACGGGCGACGGCTTCTACATCTGGAACCGCATGCGCGGCGTCGAGGCCAATGTGGAGCTTTACCAGCTGATGCAGTTCATCCTGGCCGACAACGCGCTGGCCCGCGAGCGCGCCACGCGCCCGGAGTCGGTACCTCGGCTGCGCGCCTGCTTCCATGTCGGCTCGCACTACGAGTTCTACCAATCCGAAGGCCTGAACCCGACCTCCTTCAGCTATTTGGTCGGCCAGGTCACGATCGAGCTGGCCCGCATGATCGACAACGCCCAGCCGGGCCAGATCCTGGTCGGCAAGTTCAACACTCTGATGCACGACGAGGCCAGCGGCGCGGACGTGCGCATCGACAGCCTGGACTTCGTCGAACGCACCCGCGCGCCGTTGCGCAGCCTCAACGGCCTGAAGCTCGCCGGCTCCGAGGTCGACGAGATCGCCTGCTACCTGACCGGCCGCCGCGACGACATGGGCCTGTGGGGCATCAGCGAATACGCGATCGCCGACAAGCACGGCCTGATCCACCGCGTCTACAACGCCAAGATCAACATCCACCGCCGCAACGGCGAGCCCATCTACCTGGGCCTGCGGGAGGAAGACCTGCCCCCCGACGCACCGCGCACGGTGGCCGACACGGACTTCACATCGCTGCAAGCTTGAAAAGGATTCCGCCCATAGAGCGGGGCCTCCAAAAAGCCACTTGTTCTTACGAATTTGCGGGGGCGCAATAGCTAGGATGACTGGCGCCGTGACCGAGTCCCACGCCCCCTTTACTGCTCCTTCAGCCAACGCACCCGCCCCAAGCCCCGCCACGCAGGGCCAGCGCCGGCTGCTGACCCTGCTTTTCGTCGACCTGAGCGGCTCCACGTCCATGGCCGAGTGGATGGAGGCCGAGCACTACGCCACCATGCTGGCCGGGCTGCGGGCGCTGTACGAGCGCATCGTGCCGCACCACGGCGGCGTCATCGCGCGCATCCAGGGCGACGGCATGCTGGCCGTATTCGGCCACCCCGAGGTGCGCGAAGACGACGGCCGCCGCGCCACCGAGGCCGCGCTGGAGCTGCATGCCGCCGTGCGCAGCCTGGTGCCGCCTGGCCCGAAGCCGGCCGGCTTCCCGGGCCTGACGCTGCACAGCGGCATCCACGCCGGCATCGTGCTCGTCAACGACGGCGACCAGATGCGCGGCCGCTTCGAGCTGCTGGGCAACGCCCCCAACATCGCCGCACGGCTGTCGGAAGCCGCCAAGGCCAACGAGATCATCGCCAGCGAGGAGAGCCTGGGCCTGCAGAGCCAGTTCTTCGAGACCGGGCCGCGCTTCCTGCTGCAGCTGCGCGGCCGGGCGACGCCGCTGGCGGCCTACCGCGTGCTGGGCCGCGCCGCGGTCGGGCGGCGCTTCGACGCCAGCGTGCGCCGCGGCCTGGCGCCCTTCGTCGGCCGCGACGCCGAGCTGGCCACGCTGGATGCCGCGCTGGCCGCCGCGCTGGCCGGCCGCACGCTGTGGCTGGGCATACGCGCCGGCGCCGGCGTGGGCAAGACCCGGCTCACCGAGGAGTTCCTGCGCCACGCGCATGCCCAGGCCGACCAGGCGCTGCGCATCCACCGCGGCTACTGCGAGAGTTATCTCAGCGCCGAGCCGCTGCAGCCCTTCCTGCAGATGCTGCGGCACATGGACAGCCCGGCCCCGGGCGAGGACATGCCGCCCGAGCTGTTCGCCGCCCAGCACAGCGCGCCGGGCCAGCGCGCCGACGCGCTGCTGGCGCTGCTGCTGGCGCTGGCACGGCGCACGCCCCAGCTGGTCTTCATCGACGACCTGCAATGGGCCGACGACGCTTCGCTGCGCCTGCTGCACCGGCTGCGCGCGGGCGCCGCGGCGCAGGGGCTGCCGTTGCTGCTGCTGACCGCCAGCCGGCCGCAGCCGGCGCTGCCCGGGGCCAACGACGGTGATGCCGAGATCATCGAGCTGCCGCCGCTGACCGAGCTGGAGGCCGCCCGCGCCGTGCAGCAGCTGCTGCCGCAGAGCGACCCTTTCATCGCCGCGGAAGTGCAGCGCCACGCCGGTGGCAACCCGCTGTTCATCGAGGAGCTGTGCCACGCGGCGGCCGACACCGGCGAACGTCTGGTGGAAGGCCAGAGCAGCTCGGCCTGGCTGGCCGCGCTGGTCGAGTCGCGCGTCGGCCGCCTGCCGCCGGAGCAGGCGCAGCTGGTGCGGCTGTCCGCCGTCATCGGCAATGTCATCCCGGTCTGGCTGCTGCAGGCCCTGACGGGCTGCGGCGAGCAGCACCCGGCCGTGCAGGCGCTGGCTGCGCAGGACTTCATCTTCCCGGACCAGACGCCCGGCCACCTGCGCTTCAAGCACGGCATCACGCGCGACGTCATCTACGAGGCCACCGGCCTGCACGAGCGCCAGGCCCTGCACCGCCACATCAGCGCCCAGCTCAGCGCGCGCGGCGGCGCCGCGGGCCAGCTGCATGAGCAGCTCGCCTATCACGACGCCGCCGCTAACGACTGGCCGGCCGCCGCCCACCATGCCGAGGCCGCCGGCGACCAGGCCCTGGTCGCCTCGGCGCTGGACCGTGCCAAGAAGCAGTTCCGCGCCGCGCTGGCCGCGCTGGAGTTCCTGCAGACCCCGGAAGAAGACGACGGCCAGGCGCGCGAACGCCGCCGCCGCTGGGTCGGCATCGCCCAGCGCCTGGGCATGGCCTGCGTGTTCGACGCCTCGCAGGACGACCTGCGGGTGCTCAAGCACGCGGCCGCGCTGGCGCAGGCCGATGGCGAGCCCGGCCTCATCGCGCGCACCGAATACTGGCTGTCCTATGTCGGCTACGCACTGGGTGAGACGCGCGACAGCCTGGCCCACGCCAACGCCGCCGTCGCCGTCGCCCAGCGCTGCGGCGACGACGCGCTGCTGGCGCAACTGCCCGGCACCGTCGGCCAGTTGCAGGCCGCCGCCGCCAACTATGCCGAGGCGCTGCCGATGCTGGACCTGGCCATCGCCCGCCAGCGCCAGCGTGCCAGCAAGAGCCCGGCCAACCAGATCGGCCTGTCGTACTCGCTGTGCTGCCGCGCCTATGTGCTGGGCGACCAGGGCCTGTTCGAGCAGGCGCACGAGGTGTTTGCGGAGGCGCTGGCACCCTTCGACGGCAGCGGCCATGCGGTCGAGGCCAGCATCCAGGGCTGGCGCGCCGCGGTGTTCCTGTGGCAGGGCCGCTGGGCCGAGGCGCGCGGTTCGGCTGCCACGGCCCACCGCGTCGGCGCGCAGGTGCGCAGCATGTTCACCTGCGCGATGGGCCATGCCGCCGGTGCTTATGGCGCCTGGATGCAGGACGCCGACGCGACCGCGCGCCAGCGCATCCTCGACGCCACCGCCTGGCTGGCGCCGCGCGGCGGCGGCCTGTACAGCAGCTTCAACCACGGCTGGCTCGCCGACATCCTGTCCACGCAGGGCGACGCCGGCGCGGCGCGGCACCATGTCGCGATGGCCCTCAAGCGCGGCCGCCAGCACGACTGGATCGGCGGCGCGATGGCCTACCGCGCCGCAGCCCGGCTGGCGGCGCGTATGGGCGATGTGCCGCGCGCCAAGCGCTATCTCGGGCTCGCGCGCGGCGCTGGCGAACAGCGCAATTCGGACCATGAGGCCGCGGTGACGGCGCTGCTGGAAGCCGAGCTGAAGCTGGACGACAGCTGGCAGGCTGCGCTGGAACGGGCGCGCTCGGCCTTCGAGCGGATGGGCATGACGGGCTTCCTGGAGCGCGCCCAGCGGCTCTGACCGCAGGTACCGCCCGGGGCTCAGAGGCCCAGCGCCACCACCGTCGGCGACCCCGTGAAGCGCATGACGCCAGCGTCCAGCACCGCGGCGATGACGCCCAGCATGACGCCCATGCCCATCGCATAGCCCGGGCAGGCATGCGGCGGCGGGCCGTTCGGGTCGGCGCGGTCGCCGCCGAAGATGAGGTGGTGACGCAGCGGGTCTTGCTGGGTCGCCGAGCCTATGCCCAGCACCAGCGTGCGGCCGGCGGCGATGTCGACGCTGCCGAGGCGGTGCGCCTCGGTGGCGCGGCGCCAGACCTGGAAGGGCGTCGGGCGCTGGTTCAGCGTCGCGACCAGCGCCGGGCGCAGGCGGGCGACGGCCTCGATGTAGCGCTGCTCGGGCGCCACGTCGGCCGGCACCTCGTGCCAGACGGGCTGCAGCTCCCACAGCTTGCGCGTCTGCACCCAGGCGGCCAGCGCGGTCAGCAGGTTGCCGTGCGTCGTCGGCGGGAAGCCGAGCATCACGCCGGCCAGCGTGCGCGCCGGCAGGTCGGCCGCGGCGCCCGGCACCGCCGCGGCTGCGGCGACGATCTGCTGCGTCAGCGGCGGCAGCTGCTCGGCCGGCGTGTGCGCCAGCCAGCCGGTGATGGCAGTGAGCAGGCCCTTGCCGGCGTCGCGCCCGGCTTCGCAGACGGCGGGGCTGGGATGCGGGCCGAACACATAGCGCGACACGCGGAAGAACTCGCGCGGGCAGCGCGGCGCTTCCGGCTGCGCCGGCAGATGCGGCTCCGACGCCCAGACGGCAACGCCATCGGGCTGGCCGAACCACGCGCGACACAGCCCGGCCATGACGCCTTCACTGAGGCGCTCGAAATCCAGCGGCGTGTCGCTCGGCACGTCGACGGCCTTCTGGCTGGCGGGGAAGGCGGCCAGCAGCCGGCGAGCCTCGTCCTTCAGCTTGTCCAGGCCGGCGCTGGCGGCGCCGTAGGCCTCGGTGAAGGCTTCGGCCTCGCCGATGCGCTCCAGCGCGGCATTGACGGCGGGCGCCTGCTCGCGGTGGCCGTTGTCGTCGTCCATGCCGAGAAAGCCCTCGCCCAGCGACTCGCGCATGCGCTCGCCGTAGCCACGCACGGAATAGCGCGCCGGCTGGTTGCGCAGCACGTCCTGCACGCGTTCGGCGGCGCCGACGAGCACGCCATAGGCCGTGTCGGCCACGCCGCCGGGCTGCGCGCGCACCCAGGCCCAGGCGGCGTCGCGGGTGTTGGTGTCTTCCAGCCAGCGCTGCCAGGCGGTGAAGTCGTGCGGGTCGGGCGCGCGCAGCGGCGCGGCCACGGGCGCCGGCAGCGGCAGGGGCAACTCCACGAGGCTGGGCAGCGCGCGCAGCGCCGGCAGCGACGGCACGAAGAAGTAGGCGCCCCATTGCAGCGTGACGAAGGGCTGGTCGCCGAGGTCGATCTCGTAGGCCTTGCCGTCGTGCTCGAAGGGGTAGAGGCGCCGCCCGAGGCTGGCGTCGGCCACGCCCAGCAGCGGGTCGCTCTGCGCCGAATAGCCGCCGCTGGCGTTGCCGCCGGCCATCCAGCGCTGCACGACCTCGAACTGCTCGGCCAGGTGGGCGTTGTAGGCCATGAAGACGAGGCCGCGGTCTTCCCGGTCGTTGGCGTCCGCGTCACTGGGCGGGGCGCCGTAGCTCATGCCGCGGCGCAGCAGCCGCGGCATGCGGCCGGCCAGCGAGGACTGCGGGTCCTGGTCGCGCGGGTTGGCGCGGCGGATGTGGGCGTGGAAGGGGCACAGCGCCCCCTTGCCGTCGTGCTCGTAGTTGAAGTCGTTGACGGCCTTCTCGTCCGCCAGCGGCCGGCCATCGGGCCAGCGGCCCATCAACTTGGCCATCACCAGATCGAACGGCAGCTTCATGCGCTCGGCCTCGGTCCTCACGCACTGCCTGAACCGGCCGGTGTACTGGCGCAGCTTGCGCAGGGCGAGGAAGCTGCCGCCATCCAGCAGCGCGTCCGCCCGCTCGGGCACCGGATAGCCCTTGTCGCGCAACGTCGGGAAGCCCAGCATGATCTCGCCCTCGGGCACCCGGTCCTGCCATTTGTCCTGCGGCGCGGCCTCCACGCTGGGCTGGCTGATGCCGTCCTTGAAGCCGAAGTTCTCCTTGTCCAGGCCGTTGCTGCGCATCGGCTCGATGGCCATCACGGCCAGGCCCGTGCCGGTGACCAGCGCCAGCCGGGCGGCCTCGATGCGCGCCTGGTCGTCGTCGGTCAGCGTCTCGCCGGCGCTCGTGCTGTCGAAGCGGATCTGCACCACCAGGTGCGCGTTGGCGGGGTCGAAGCGGTCGCGGCCGTTCACATGCAGCGCCAGCGGCCAGTGGCTGGGGTGGTTGTGGCGCACGTCGCCCAGCAGGCCGGCACGCGCGGCCATGCCTTCCCTGAAGGCCTGCGGGAAGCGCGCCAGCCGCGGCTCCGGGATGCCCAGCGCCTTCAGGCCGGCGAGGCTGAAGGCGATCTGCCGCCAGACGCCGTCGGCGCCGGAGTCGCCGCCTTCGTGGTCCACCGGCGCCGTGGCCAGCCAGGCCAGCGCCTTGGCCGGTTGCTCGATGCGCATCAGCAGCAGCGCGCCGCGGTTGGTCTGGAGCTTAGTCAGCATGCCGGCCTGCAGGTCGGTCTTCTTGAAGGTGAGCTGGCGCACCTGCGGCTTGGGCGTCTCCAGCGGCGTCTCGAACCAGGCCAGCATCTCGTGGTGGCGGCGCCGCAGCAGCTCGCCGGGCGCGTCGCCGGTGCCGGCCGGGAACTGGGCCTTCGTGTCCAGCGCCTTCAGCTCGAACAGCACGTCCTGTGTCGCGCGCAGCAGGCAGGCACCATCCGGCGCACCGGGGCGGAAGAAGCGCTGCAGCGTGAACAGCCCCGCCAGCGGCACCAGCCCGCGTGCGGCCATCGCGAAGCGCTCGTCCTTGCCCTTGGGCAGCGCGGCCACCTGCCCCGACGATGGCACGCGCAGCCGGTCTGCCTTGAGTTCACCCGCGTGGCCGCGCTGGCAGGCTTCCAGCCTGGCGAGGTACTCGGCGTCGGCCACGGTGCGGCTGGACTCGATGAACAGGAAATCCGCCGAGACCTCGTGCGCACGCACCCAGCGCGAGTAGGCCTCGAAGCTGCACCCACAGGACAGCGGATAGCCCTCGGTGTGGCAGAGGATGAGGTCCAGCGTGGAGCCGAGCTGGTCCCAGATGACCCGCATGTACGGCTCCCAGCCGCCGTCGAAGTTGACGCTGAGCAGCAGCCGGTCGGGCGCACCGTCGACGCCGTCGATGACCGTCCAGCGGAAGCTGTGCACGATGCGCCAGCGCGCCACGATGTCGGTGTAGGGCGAAGCCGGCGCGCTCGACTCGCGCGAACCCAGCCGCAGGCCGTTGAGCGTGCGCAGCACCTTGCGCAGCCGGTCCACGTAGGTGACCACTTCCAGCGCATCGACGAAGCCTGGCTTGATGTCGGCCAGCAGGTTCAGGTCTGTGATACCGCCGAGTTGAACGTCGTTGCCGCGTGCCATGGTCTTGCTCCCCAGATTGCGGGCCGAGTATGCGAGTGCGTCCGGGCGCACGGCGCCGCCGTCGCCCACAAGTTTGATTAGGGAGCACTGAACAGGCCCCTCGCACGCGGGGACTCGTTCAGCGCTTCCTGGGCTCTCGTCCGCCACAACTGCAGCTCACGCCCGAAAACACGCAACCTATCGCAAACCCTAGGACCTGCGATGCCTGCGCCGGCACAGTCACGTCCATCGACACCGGAGAGCACCATGAACCGCATCAGCACCACCACCAGCCGCACCCGCCTGCAAGCCGCCAGCGCCGCCGCGCTCGTGGCCCTGACCGCCCTGACCGGCGCGGCATGGATGACGATCAGCGCGCCGGACGACGGCCCGGCGGTGATCCAGCTGGAGCGCGTGGTCATCGAAGGCACGCGCAGCCACACGGCCGAGGTGAAGCAGCTGCCGCGCGTGGTGGTGGTGGGCCGTCGCGATGCGAGCGCCGATGGCGCGCAAGTCGCCAGCGCCTGCGTCGCCCCGGCCGTCTGCTGACGCGCTAGACCGGTGCCGGCCGGTCCGGCGGCGCGCCCTGCTCGCATTTGCGGCAGTCGAGCGTCCGGCCGATCACGCCGGCCCGGCCTTGCGCAGTCTGCGTCCAGGGCCGGTTCTGCCACGGTGGGTCATGGCGCGTGTGCTGGTTGTGGCCGCAGGCCAGCTCCGCCACCCAGTGGCCCTGGTCGTCAAGATGGAACCCCGTGATGGGCTTGTCCATCAACGTCCCAAAACCCGCAGGATCTCGCGGCCGTAGGCCTCGAGCTTCTTGGCGCCCACGCCGCTGATCTCGCCCAGCTCCACCAGGTCGCCCGGCATCGCGCGCGCCATCTCGGCCAGCGTCGTGTTCTGGAAGATCACATACGCCGGCAGGCCATGCTCCTTGGCCACCTCCGAGCGCCAGGCCTTCAGCGCCTCGAAGCGCTCCTGCGCCTCGGCATCCAGGCCCAGCGCCGGGTCGACCTTGGGCTTGGCACCGCCACGTGACGCCTTGCCGCGCGGCTTCTTCTCCTCCGCCTCGCGCAGCCTCACCTCCACCTCGCCCTTGAGCACCGCGCGCGCGCTGTCCTGCAGCGCCAGCGTGTTGAACTCGCCCTCGGCGGCCACATGGCCCAGCGCGATCAGCTGGCGCAGCACGGCCCGCCACTGCTGCTCCGACAGGTCCGCGCCGCAGGCCCAGGTGGACAGCTTGTCGTGCGCGTATTGGCGGGTCTTGTCGGTCGCCTTGCCGCGCAGCACGTCGATGAGGTGGCCGGCGCCGAAGCGCTCGCCGCGCTGGTGGAAGCGGTAGATGCACGACAGCAGCTTGCGCGCCGCCTCGGTCGCGTCCCAGGTGGTGGGCGGGTTCAGGCAGTTGTCGCAATTCCCGCACCGGACGCTCTGCTCGCCGAAATAGCCCAGCAGCCGCACGCGCCGGCAGTCCGTCGCCTCCGCCAGCGCCAGCAGCGCATCGAGCTTGCCGCGCTGGCCCTGCTTGAAGACCTCGTCCGCCGGGCTGTCATCGATCATGCGGCGCTGGTTGACGACGTCGGCCAGGCCATAGGTCATCCAGGCCTCGGCCGGCGCGCCGTCGCGGCCGGCGCGGCCGGTCTCCTGGTAGTAGCTCTCGATGTTCTTGGGCAGGTCCAGGTGGGCGACGAAGCGCACGTCGGGCTTGTCAATGCCCATGCCGAAGGCGATGGTGGCCACCATGATCAGTCCCTCCTCGCGCAGGAAGCGGTCCTGGTGGCGGCGGCGCACGTCGGCGTCCAGCCCGGCGTGGTACGGCAGCGCGTTCAGGCCTTCGGACTTCAGCCACTCGGCCGTCTCGTCCACCTTCTTGCGGCTCTGGCAGTAGACGATGCCGGCCTCGCCCTCGTGCTCGTCGCGCACGAAGCGCAGCAGCTGCTCGCGCGGCGACGCGTTCTTCTCGACGATCAGGTAGCGGATGTTGGGCCGGTCGAAGCTGCTGATGAAGACGCGCGCGTCCTGCAACTGCAGCCGCTCGATGATGTCGGCCCGCGTCAGGTCGTCGGCCGTGGCGGTCAGCGCGATGCGCGGCACGTCGGGGAAGCGCTCGTGCAGCAGGCTCAGCTGCAGGTACTCCGAGCGGAAGTCGTGCCCCCACTGGCTGACGCAATGCGCCTCGTCGATGGCGAACATCGACAGCAGGCCGCGCTCGTGCAGGCTGGCCAGCTGCGCCAGGAAGCGCGGCGTCGTCAGCCGCTCAGGCGCGGCGTAGAGCAGCGTCAGGCGCCCGCTCATCATTTCGCGCTCGATGCGGCTGGCCTCCTCGCCGGTCTGGCTGGAGTTCAGGAAGGCCGCATGCACGCCCGCTTCCTCCAGCGCTCCGACCTGGTCGTGCATCAGCGCGATCAGCGGGCTGACGACGATGGCCACGCCCTGGCCGCGCGTGTGCCGCACGATGGCCGGCACCTGGTAGCACAGGCTCTTGCCGCCGCCCGTCGGCATCAGCACCAGCGCGTCGCCACCGGCAGCCACCTGCTGGACGATCTCGGCCTGCTGGCCGCGGAAGGCCGTGTAGCCGAAAACTGCTGACAGGACCTGGTGCGCGGCGGATTGCAGGTCGTCGGTGGGGCTTGGAAGATGCAGGGGCGGATTCACGCCGCGATTGTCCCAGGAGCTCACCCGTGACCCCATCCGATAAAGCCGCCGAGCTGCGCGAGCGGTTGATCCGCAATTTCAACGACGTGCCGCGCGAACGCCTGCTGCGCCCGCCACGCTACGACACCGAGACGGCCAGCCTGTCCGACGGCACCGCCGCCAAGAAGCTCGGTGCCGGCTTCGACATCCTCGCGCCGGGCCAGATCGCCTGCCCCTACCACTTCCACCACGCGCAGGAGGAGATGTTCGTCATCCTGCAGGGCGAGGCCACGCTGCGGGTGGCGGGCGAGGAGGTGCCCATCAAAGCCGGCGACGTGATCTTCGTGCCACCCGGGCCGGAGTACCCGCACCACATCGTCAACACGTCGGACGCGCCGCTGCACTACCTCAGCATCAGCACGCAGGAGCGGCCGGAGGTCTGCGAGTACCCGGACTCGGGCAAGGTGGGCATCTTCACGCCGGGGTTGCGTTTCCTGCAGAAGCGCGACGCCGGGCTGGACTACTGGGACGGCGAGCCGTGAAACGGCAATGCGGCGGCAGCCCGTCGCGCGGGTTCTGAGCTGCTCGGACAATCGGGCGCATGCCCCATGCCGTGTCTCTTCTCCGCGCCGCGCGTCTGGCGAGCGCCACCAAGCCGTTCCTGGCGCGCGGTGGCTTCAAGCGCGAGCGTTGCGAGGGTTGCCGATTGGTCCCTACGCACTGCATGTGCGCCTTGCGCCCGTCGGTCAACACCCGCGCCGCGGTGTGCCTGCTGATGGCCGATATCGAGCCGCTGAAGCCGACCAACACCGGCTGGTTGGTCGCGGATGCGATCACGGATACGTTCGCCTTCGGCTGGTCGCGTACCCAGCCCGATCCGGCGCTACTCGCCCTGCTCGCCGATCCGACGTGGGACTGCTACGTCGTGTTCCCAGGCCAATACGCCGCGCCGGAACGCGTGGTGCATGCCGTCCAGCCGCACGCCGCGGGCGAGGATGGCGCGCTCAAGCGGCCGCTGCTCATCCTGCTGGACGGCACCTGGTCCGAGGCGCGCAAGATGTTCAGCCGAAGCCCTTACCTGAACCCCATGCCCGTGCTCAGTCTGGCGCCCGCCGAGGCTTCGCAATACAGGCTGCGCCGTTCACGCTGCGGCGACCATTTCTGCACCAGCGAGGTTGCCGCGCGGTGCCTCAGCCTCGCGGGCGACGAGGCCGCCGGCAAGACGCTTGAGGCCTACCTGGGCGTCTTCACGCATCACTACCTGCAGGCGAGGAATCAGTTGCCCGTCGTCCGGGAAGGCCTGGCGCACCAGCGCCTGGACGAGGCGATCGCACGGCAGGCTGCATGAGAGGGGTCCGCCGGAGCTCGGGTCAGTAGTGCGGGGGCAGCTCGTCCCGCAGGTTGGCCTGCACGCCCGGTTCGGCGGCGGCGCGGTCGCGCAGTTCCACCAGCTCGCGGATGAGCCGGTCGATCTGCGCCTGCTGGCGCGTGACGACCTGGTTGAGCTGCTCGACGGTGTCCTCCGCGAAGCTGAGCTTGATTTCCAGGTCGGTGATGCGTTGTTCGAGGTCTTGCGGGTCGTCCATTGCGGCATTGGGCCAGAAATCAGGCCGCCCAATCTTTCAGCGCCCGCTCCATGTCTTGCAGACCCTGGCGCGCCAGCAGGTAGAACGACAGTCGGCCGGGCGCGGGCCAGCGGCCGCTGCCGCGCAGCGGCGCGGCCAGGTCGGCCGGAATGGCCGACTGGTTGAGGCAGCCCACGCCCCAGCCGGCGCGGATGGCGGCCACGGCGCCGTGGCTGCCAGTGCAGCTCAGCCGCAGGTGATGCGGCCGGCCGGCGCGGGCCAGCGCGGCCAGCGCCATGCGCCGCACCGGGCAGTCCGGCCCCAGCAGCACCAGCGGCACCGGGCCATCGCCCACCGCGGCGCCCGCGCCGGCCGCGGCCACCCAGGACAGCGGCTCACGGCGCAGCAGCCGGGCGCCGGCCAGCGGCGCGTCGCTGGTGACGATGGCCAGGTCCATCTCGCCGGCCGCCCACAGCTGCTGCAGCGCCGCCGAGCTGGCCCACAGCACCTCCAGCCGCGCGTCGGGCGCCTGGGCCTGCAGCAGCGCCAGCAGCTCGGGCAGGCGGTGGGGCATGAAGTACTCGCTCAGGCCGACGCGCCGCAGCACCGGCCCGGCCGCGGGCTGCACGGCGGCCCGGGCTTCGTCCTGCAGCGCCAGCAGCCGCATGGCGTGGGGCAGGAAGCGCTCGCCCGCCTCGGTCAGTGCAAGGCGCCGTGTGCTGCGCTCGGCCAGGCGCACGCCGACGCTGGCCTCCAGCTGCTGCAGGTGGGTGCTGACGGCGCTCTGCGTGCGGTGCACGCGCTCGGCGGCGCGCGTGACGGAGCCGGACTGGGCCACGGCCACGAAGCTGCGCAGCCACAGGGGGTCGATGTCGGTCATGGGTCATTCATCCGCGTTTTCGATGAATCGGCTCGAATCATCCTGCTTCACTGATGGATCGTGCGTGCCTAGACTGACCTTGTCAACATCTGAAAAGGAGCCCCTCATGCCCTACATCCACATCCAGATCTCCGGCGAAGCCGACGACAAGCTGGCCGCCGACGTCGCCACCAGCGCCTCGGACCTGACCGCGCGACTGCTCGGCAAAGATCCGTCGCTGACCGCCGTCGTCATCGACTTCATTCCCGCCAAGCGCTGGTTCGTCGGCGGCCACCGCCTCGACGGGCGCGATGAGCGCAGTTACCACTGGATGGTCAGCATCACCGACGAGACCAACACCAAGAAGGAGAAGGCGGCCTACCTGCAAGCCGCGCACGCCAGCATGGGCGAGCTGCTGGGATCGGTGGCCGAGCATTCCTACGTGCACGTGGCCGACCTGCGCGCCAGCGCCTACGGCTACGGCGGCCAGACGCAGGAGCATCGCTACCAGCATCCGGGCGCCTGAGCCGTGCGCCCCCGGCCGGCGGCGGCTACTTGCGGTCGCCCTTGGCGCTGATGGACCCCATGCCCGACACCGAGCGCTGCACGCTGGGGTTGCCGAAGTAGTCGACCGAGCCGATGCCGGAGATGTGGGCGGAGAGGTCGTCCGTCACCCACAGCACCACGTTGCCGATGCCGCTCACGTTGACCCGCGCCCGCTGGGCCTGCAGGCGGTCGGCGACGACCTTGCCCTTGCCGGAGATCTGCAGCGCCAGGTCGTCCACGCGGCCGCCGAGCTGGCCTTCGCCCGCGCCGCTGATGCCGAACGTGAGCTGGCGCGCCTGCAGATGGTCCAGCCGCACGTTGCCGGCACCGCTGATGGTCAGCTTGAGCTGGTCGGTGCGCAGCGGGCCGGGCGCGTGCACGTCGCTCGCACCGGAGACCGACAGCTGGCGCAGCTGGCGGACTTCCACCTGCACGAACAGCTTGTCGCTCTGCCAGAACTTCCAGCCGCCGGCCGGGTGGATGATGAGCTGGCGGCCGGCCAGCTCGACCTTGACGCCGCGCTGCACCTCGTCGTCGCCGGCGATGAAGACCTGGTCGCGCTCGGCCTGCACGACGAGCACGCGCGCCGCGCCGCCCAATTCGACGCGATCGAAGGCGCCCGGCGCGTAGACCTTGCCCGGGCCCGCCGGCGGGGCCGGAGGCGCTGGCGGGGCGGGCGGCGCGGGCCGCTCCGCTTTCTCGGGCCTCTCGGGCCTCTCGGGCTTCTCGGCCCGCTCCGGCCTTTCGGGGCGTTCGGCCCGTTCCGCCTGTTCCGGCCGTTCCGGTCTTTCGAACGTCTGCGCCTGAACCAGACCGGTGGCGACCACCAACGCGAGCCACCAGGTCTTCACAGCGACTGCTCCCTCAGCATCTTGGACACCTCGCGGTTGGCCGTGATGCGCGAGCCGTCGCGCAGCTGCACGACCAGCTGCGAGTTCTCGTCGGGCGTCATGCTCTCGACGAAATCCAGGTTGACGATGCAGCCGCGCTGCACGCGCAGGAAGCGGGTCGGGTCCAGCCGCGTCTCGAAGCTGGCGATGGGCAGGCGCACCAGGAAGCTGCGGCCCTTGCTGGTGATGGCGGTGTACTTGTTATCGGAGCGCAGGCTCTCGATGTCGCCCACCTGCAGCGGGAAGATCTTGCCCTGGTCACGCACGAGCAGCCGGGTCAGCGGCGCATCGGCCGGCGCGCCCAGCGCCTGGGCCACGTCGGCGGCACTGGGGGCGGCGTCGCGCAGCGCATGGGCCACGGCCTCGTCGAAACGCTCGCGCGAGAAGGGCTTGAGCAGGTAGTCCACCGCATGCAGCTCGAAGGCCGTCAGCGCATGCTGGTCATAGGCCGTCGTGAAGATGATGCGCGGCTGGTGAGCGTCGCCTTGCAGCGCCTGCACCACCTGCAGGCCCGTCAGCCCTGGCATCTGGATGTCGGTCAGCACCAGGGCCGGCTTCAGCGCCCGGATCTGCGCGAGCGCCTCCTCGCCGTCCTCGCAGACGGCGACCAGCTGCAGGCCCGGCGTGGCCTTCACCCAGTCGGCCAGCGCCTCGGCGGCCAGGTGTTCGTCTTCGGCGATGAGAACGGTGGTGGGGGTCATACCTGAGGAATGAAGAGGTCGACGCGAAACCCCGCGCCGGGAGCGGTGTGGATGCGCAGGCGGGCCTGCCCGTCGTAGTCGAGTGCGAAGCGCTTCTTCAGCGCCGCCAGGCCCACGCCGCGGCGCTGGCCCGGCCTGGGCTCCAGCGCCGCGGGCTCGCAGCCCGGGCCGTCGTCGGCCACGGCCAGGTCCAGGCCGTGGTTGAGCGCATTGCGGCGCGCGGTGATGGTCACGCAGCCGCCGCCCTTGCGCGGCGCCACGGCGTGCAGGATGGAGTTCTCCACCAGCGGCTGCAGCGTCAGCGGCGGCAGCTCGTCGGCCATCACGCGCTCCTCCAGCTGCCAGTCCACGCGCAGCCGCTGCCCCAGCCGCAGCGCCTCCAGCGCCAGGTAGTCGCGCAGGAAATCGATCTCGTCGGACAGCATCACGCGGTCCTCGGCGCCGCGCTTGGTGTCCAGCACATAGCGCAGCATGGACGCGAACTTCAGCAGCGCGGCCTCGGCCGCGGCCGGGTCCTTGCGGGTCAGCGCGATCAGCGAGTTCAGCGTGTTGAACAGGAAATGCGGGTTCAGCTTGCCGCTGATGGCCGACAGCTCGGCCCTGGCCAACGCGCTCTCGGCCTGTGCCGCGGCGACCGCTGCCGAACGCGCGGCGCGCGACTGCAGCACCGCCGTGAAGGCCGTGGCAATGGCTGCGTAGACCACCAGCCCCCACACCGAACGCCACAACAGCCCGGCGATCAGCACCGCGCCGGCATGGTCCGCACCGAACAGCGCGGCATTGACGGCGAACTCGCCCGCCTGCCACAGCGCCGAGAACACGAATGCCGCCAGCACATGGGCCATCGCCGTCGCTGCCGAGCCGGCGTCGCTGGCATGCAGGCGGCGCGCCAGCGGCCACACGCCGACGCCCAGCAGCATCGGCGCCCACAGCATGGTGGTGGCCTGGTAGACGGCCAGCCAGAACGGGTCCAGCCCGCGGTCGAACTCGCTGCCGGCCAGCACGAACAGGCACCAGGCCAGCGCGCAGCCACCGGCATACGCGAGCCACAGCCGCGCATTCGGGCGGCGGCGGCTGTGGCGGGGGCTGGGCGAGTTCATGGCTTCATCTTAGGGAGGCCGGGCGGGCGGCCGCTGGGTGGCGAGACGAAGTGCGGGCCCCGGGGTGCGGGATGCGGTCTCCGGGGTGTTGCTGACGCCCGTGATGGGGTCGGCCGGCATAATTCGCACCCTTCCCCATCGAATTCGGACGAGCGTCATGGCCAGCGTCAACAAAGTCATCATCATCGGCAACGTCGGCAAAGACCCCGAAGTTCGCTACAACCCCAGCGGCGGCGCCTGGTGCACGCTGAGCCTGGCCACCACGCGCAACTGGAAGAACCGCGAGACCGGCGAACGCCAGGAAGAGACCGAATGGCACCGCGTCGTCTTCAACGACCGCCTGGCCGAGATCGTCGGCGAGTACGTCAAGAAGGGCCGCCCGCTGTACGTCGAAGGCCGCCTGAAGACCCGCAAGTGGCAGGACAAGGAAGGCCGCGACACCTACACCACCGAGATCATTGCCCAGGAGATGCAGCTGCTGGGTGGTCGTGAAGGCATGGGCGGTGGCGGCGATGAGGGCGGTGGCGGCAGCTACGGTCGTGGGGCTGGTGCTGGCGGCGGCGGTGGTGGTGACGAGTACGGCGGTGGCCGCCCAGCGGCACGTCCTGCTGCGGCCCAGCGCCCGGCGGCTCCGCGGGCACCGGCCCCGGCGCCCAAGGCGTCGACAGGGTTTGATGATATGGATGACGATATTCCGTTCTGATAGAAAGCTTCCGTGGAACAACGGCACCAGTCCTCGCGGACGGTGCCGTTTTTCTTTCCTGATTAGCAAGCCGCCTCAGCAAACCCACCGTCAGCGCCGTCGAGGCAATCGCGGTCGCCGGTTCATTCATAGAGGCGCAACGGCCGATACTGCGTTGACCGACATCGGTCCGACATGGTTTGCTGAGGCAGGTTCATAGTTATGTTTTCTTTATCTACACATTTTGCTGATCCAGCGCTATTCGTATTTTCGGCCACTTGATCGACCGCGCTCTTACACTGACAACGTGCTAGCATAAAGGCTGGACATGGGTGTTTTGGTTCGCACGCCGCGCGAGCGGAGGGCCGGGTTCGATTCCCGGATGTCAAAGCGGTCTTTCAATCGACTGCTTTGACATCTGATTTGACTGCGCTTTAGCACTTCAATATGGCTTCGGTGCCAACGACAGTATCTTTACCGAGTGAAGCAGATTTGACGTCGCATATCGTCAATGTGCGACGGTATCACGAGGAGAATTTCTCTGAAGTGCAAGATGCGCTGACTCACGTTCAACGTGAGTTATATAGAGCCACCCAATCCGAATCTCCCTCGGAAAGAACTATTACACGCCTATACACCATGCTGTCAGGCGTGTGGTGCGAAGCCCGTCTGCACAAATTGCTTTATGAACAAGGCGCTTTTGAAGACGCTGAGCGTGCGGTCATATATGCTCAAAGCAGTGTCGAGCAAAAGTGGAAGAAGGCCTTAGACGTTGCATTCCGCAAACACCACGGCATTCCTCATCAGGTGGCGCTCAGCTCGGAAATTGTCGATTTCTCTCGATTGAAAATTTACGAGCAGGTGTTGGAGTGGATTGAAAAGTACTTTGTATCAGTCATCGAACTCAGAAATAAAATTGCGCATGGTCAATGGGCAAAGCCGTTTATCAACCATCAAGCCGGCTGGTCCAGCAGCTTAGATTTTAAAATCGCAAACAATTCAATTGCGGCCCTAAAGGGCGAGAATCTTTTAACAATTGAGCGCAAGACAAAGCTGCTTCAGGACATAGCAGTCGCGATTAACAATCTAGCCGTGGACGGCCAGAGATACGGCGCCACAGATTTTGACCAGCAATATAAGCGTATCCACAGCGCCATTAAATCTCTTGAAAACGCTGATTTCCCGTCACACCGGCAGAAGTTGATTGACGGGTATAAAAATTCGGCGCTCCAAGCAAACGCTGGCGTTTGCATATAGCTGTCAAGACCCGCCTTTTTATGGCACCTTCACGGCCGATGGCCGATGCTCGAAGCTGAGCACCCGAGCCAGCCGCCGGCCTCGCGCTTCCACAGGTGCACGAACTTCGCGCTCCTCCGAGCCGGGTTCGCCCTTGCGGGCAAAGACATGCCGACCATCTGCACGGCGCCGCCCTATATGGGATAGACCTCCAGGCTCCCCGGGACCAGCGTGCGCGTGACGCCGATGTCGCGCGGGCAGGACTTCAGGACCTTCACGGCTCGCCAAAACTGGCGCCCGCCTTGTCGCGATTGAACTCGGCGTCCTCCGTGAATAGGGCCCTGAACCTGCCCGAGTCGCAGGTCACGAAGGCCGCGTCGAAGAGCGCTGCGTCCATGCTGGCGAGCTCGTCATGGGATCACGAACCGAATGGCGAGTCCGGAAGTCATGATCGTGCACTACTTCTATACAACTAGTGCACTTTGCTACCATCCCCACATGCCAGCCCAAAGCCGCGCCACCAAGCTGCTGCGCCTTGCCGCAAAGCAACCAGCGCTGTCCGCACGGGAACTGAACGAGGCTGGGTTCCCAGCGCGCACGCTCTCGCGCATGACGGCCAGTGGTCATCTCCGCCGGGTCGGCCGTGGGCTTTACGCCGGCACAGACACGCCGCCAAGCGCGCATCAGTCCGCCATCGAGGTGAGCAAGCTCGCGCCCAGGGCCGTGCTCTGCTTGCTGTCCGCGCTGGAGATCCATGGCATCGGTGTCCAGGCTCCGTTCGAGGTCTGGATCGCTCTGCCGGCCGGCACCCATGCCCCCAAGGGCAGCACTGCAGCCCTGCGCGTCACGCGCCTGTCTGGCGCCGCCTTCACCGAAGGCATCGAGACCCACGTGCTCGACGGCGCGCCGGTGCGCGTCTATTCCCTCGCCAAGACCATCACCGACTGCTTCAAGCTGCGCGGCAAGGTGGGGCTGGACGTCGCGCTCGAAGCGCTGCGCGAAGCCTGGACGGAGCGCAAGGTGACGATGGACGAGCTGTGGAGCTTCGCCCAGATCAACCGCATGACCAACGTGATGCGGCCGTACCTGGAGGCGCTGGCGGCGTGAGTGCCGACCGCTCTGCATCCGTGCTCGCCCGGCTGCTGAACCGGTCGCGCAGCACGGGCGAAAACTTCAACCTGCTGCTCTCGCGCTTCGTGATCGAGCGGCTGCTCTACCGGCTCTCGGTGTCGCCGCACGCCGGCCACTTTGTGCTCAAAGGCGCACTGCTGTTTGCGCTCTGGTACGACACGCCGCACCGGCCGACAAGGGACGCGGATCTGCTGGGCTTTGGTGCCGACGACGAAGAGACGCTCCGGGGCCGCTTCACCGACATCTGCGCCATAGCCGCCGAGGACGGTGTTCGGTACGACACCCAAAGCATGCGCATCGCCCCGATCCGCGAAGGCAAGGTCTACGGCGGGCTGCGTCTGACCGTGACAGCGTTCATCGGCAATGCCCGCCTGCCCGTGCAGGTGGACATCGGCTTCGGCGACGCCATCACTCCCGCGCCAGAGAGGGTCGACTACCCCACCCTGCTCGACGACCTGGCCGCGCCCTCTCTGCGCACCTATCCCATCTACACGGTGATCGCCGAGAAGTTCCATGCGATGGCTGTGCTCGGCATGAACAACACCCGGATGAAGGACTTCTTCGACCTGGCCGTCATCGCACGCACGTCTGAACTGGATGGCGACACCCTGGCCAGCGCCCTGCAAGCTACGTTCGAGCGCCGGGCAACCGCAACGCCCGACACCAGCCCTGTAGCGTTGACGCCAGCCTTCGCCACCGATCCCGCGAAGATGAAGCAATGGCGGGCCTTCCTGTCCAAGGCCGGGCTCAAGGACCAAGCGCTGGCGGACGTGGCGGCACTGATTGGCGATCTCCTGCTGCTACCGATGCGGGCCGCAGCAAGGGGTGCCCGAATCGACGCAGTCTGGAATCCAGCCTCAGGCCAGTGGACAGAGCGCTGATGGGTCTTGGCTCGCCGAGCGGGCCGACCATCGCTGCCCGCACTCCGCCGGCACCCTCTCCGACGATCACGTTCCACAGCTTGTCGGTCTCGGCCTGGTCCTCCGTCTCGATCTGGCACGAGGACGCCTCGCTGTGCCTGAACTCGAGGCCGCCGTTCAGGCCGATGCAAGGGATGCCGAAATCAGCGAACTCGACCGTGATCACGTGACTTAAGGCGCCCTGGCCGCCGAGGGCCGATGGTCGAAGCTCAGCACCCGCGCCAGCCGCCACCCCCCAGCTTCGCGTTTCCACAGGTGCACGAACTTCGCCTCTTCCGAACCGGGTTCGCCCTTGCGGGCAAAGATGTGCCGGCCCGTCTGCACGGCGCCATAGCCTTGCATCGGATAGACCTCTAGGCTTCTCGGGACGAGCGTGCGGGTGACGCCGTTGTCGCGAGGGCATGACTTCAAGACCTTCGCCGCCTCACCAAAACTGGCGCCGGTCTTGTCGTGATAGAACTCGGCGTCCTCCGTGAAGAGGGCCCTGAACCTGCCCGCGTCGCAGGTCACGAAGGCCGCCTCGAAGAGCGCGGCGTCCATGCCGGCGAGTTCGTCGTAGAGCGGTCCTGAATGGGCGGTGTCCTGCGCCAGACAGGGCAGGGACAGGGCCGCCGACAAGAGGCCGGCCATTGTCAAAACGGAGCGCATGGTTATTCCCTGGGGGGCTGCAACCGGCGCAGTTTGCAAAGCTCACCCTTGCTTGGCGCGCAGCAAGCGATGAAACGCGCGTTCCGGCGGCTGTGCCGGAGATGTGCCGGAGATGTGCCGGAGATGTGCCGGAGATTAGCCGGACGGCCGTCGCCCTGAGCCGCATCCCAGCCTACAACCGCCCCATCAGCAGCAGCACCACGAGGATCACCAGCACCAGCCCGAGGCCGCCGGAGGGCCCGTAGCCCCAGCCGCGGCTGTGCGGCCACGCCGGGATGACGCCGATGAGCAGAAGAACGACAAGGATCAAAAGGATGGTGCCAACACTCATGATGTGTCTCCTGGTGGTGATGGGCCACTGATGAGCGGGTGGCCGGCCGTGGCTCGAATGTCGGCTGCCCATGCAGGCGCGGGTGTAGGAACGGAGCGCGAACCACCCGTAGGCAGCCAGGCCGATCGCTCAGCTGCGCCGCGGTTTCATCGACAGCGCCACGACGGCGATCCCCGCCGCGACCACCAGCGCGTCTTCGATCAGCCCGCTGCGGGTCTGGCCGATGCGACTCATGGCCTGCTTGCGGGCCGCCAGCGTGGCGTAGGCCAGCGGGACGGCGGTGCCCACCGCGGCAGCAGCGCCTGCGCGCTCCCGGCCCTGCGGCGCCAGGGCCGCGCCGGCGATGCCCGCACTCATGACGCGCGCCAGCAGCCCCAGGAAGACGGTGCGGTCGGGCGCCGATTTCATCTTGTCGCCCAGCAACTCGCCCGCCCCCATGGCCAGTGCGCCGTACTTCACCACCGGGTGGTCCAGCAGGACGAGCTGGCCCGGCGTTCGGCGCCCGGCAAGGCGGGCGGCGGCGATGGAGGCCATGGGCGTCATCGAGCGTGAGCTCGCCACGGCGCCGATCAGGACGGAGGAGAGAAGGCTGCGGAGGTTCATGGTGTGTCGCCTTTCAAGGGGCGTGCAGGGCGGGCCGAATGGCGCGATCAGCGCGCCGCCTTCACGGGCGCCGAGGCCGCCAGCGCGCGCTCGCAGGCCGCCTTTTCAGCGCCGCTGCGCGCGAGGCACCGAGCCGCGTCGTCGTTGACGGTGCCTGGCCTGCTGCCGGCAGGCGCCGAGGCGCTGAGGGCGGGCAAGGTGCTGTTCCGGGACTTGAGCGGCACGGAGATCTGCGGGATCACCCGTTCCTCGGGCCGCTGCACGCCGGGCTCCTTGGCGTTCTCGGCCGCGGTGATGGCCGGGTTGCGGGCCGGCATCGCCCGTGAGGCCGCGCCGGCGGGCGTGGGCGCCGAAGCAGCCGACGCGGCAGGCACGGTCGATTGGGCGCTTGCAGCGCCGGCGACCCCCGCCGCCACGATGCCGCCGAGGATGAAGCCGTGGACGAATCTCATGGGGCACCGCGCAGGTCAGTTGCGATGCGGTCAGTCTCCCGCCGCGCGCGGCGCCTGCTTGTAGGAGGCCGGCTTGCGATCCATGGCGCGGCTTCCGATACCGGCCGGGCAAGCGCCCTTCAAGAGCCCCTCAAGACACGCCCAGGCTGCGCGCTGCCAGGCCGCCCCGCAGCACGGCCACGCCGTCCAGCAGCCGCAGCAGCACCCAGCCCAAGGCCACGCAAACCCACACCGCCCACAGCACGTGGCTGAGGAAGTGGGCCCCGCGGGCCAGCTGGGCCAAGCTGGCCAGGCCGATGCTCAGCGCCACCAGCGCCCAGGCGCGCCGGCCCCAGATCCAGGCGAACGGGGCGAATGCGGCCGCGCCGGCGGTGTGGCCGGACGGGAAGCAGTGGCCCGGGCCGCCGTCGCCGCGGGTCCAGTCCCAGTGCGACACCCAGGGCGCGCTGCCGCCGAAATCCTGCAGGCTCCACGGGCAGCTGCTGTGGCTCAGGCTCTTCAGCGCCGGCACGACGACCAGCAGCAACAGGCCGGCGATCAGCGCCTGGCGCCGCGCGCGGCGCGACGGGCCGCGCGCCGCCGGCTGCCGGCGCCAGGCATCCAGGGCCAGGCCCAGCCAGACGGCGATCCACAGGTTGCGCAGGCCGCCGTGCAGCAGATCGCGCGACCAGAAGGCCTCACGGGCCGCAAATCCCGCCGCGTTGCCGAAGCAGCGTGCGAACGCCATATCCAGCCCGCTGGCATCCCAGGCCACCACCAGCAACAAGCCGGCGGCAAGGCCGAGGACAGTGCGGCGGTGCTGGGCGGCGGCGGACGGTGCAAACGGCATGGCCGCCATTGCAGGGCGCGTCGCTGAAGCGAGCCTGAAGCGCCCGCGTGCTACGGTGGCGGCATGAGGCTGTTACTGCTCGAAGACGACCCCATCCTGGGGGAGGGGCTGCGCGACTACCTGGCCGCGGAAGGCCACGTCGTCGACTGGTGCCGCAACCTGGCGACCGCCCGCGCGACGCTGCATGGCGAGCCCTTCGACGCCTGGCTGCTGGACTGGCAGCTGCCCGACGGCTCGGGCCGGCTGTGGCTGAGCGAGCTGCGCCGCGCCGGCCAGCAGACCCCCGCGCTGCTGCTGACCGCGCGCGACGCGCTGGCCGACCGCATCGACGGCCTGGACGCCGGCGCCGACGACTACCTGGTGAAGCCCTTCGCACCTGAGGAGCTGGCCGCCCGGTTGCGCGGGCTGCTGCGCCGCCAGCAGGGCGGCGCCCAGGGCCTGCGCCTGCAGCATGGCGTGCAGGTGGACCTGGCAGGCCGGCGGGCCTGGTTCGGCGGCGCGGCCGTGGAGCTGACGGCGCGCGAATGGGCGGTGCTGGAGGCGTTGGGCCTGCGCGCCGGCCGCTGGGTGGGCAAGGAGGCACTGGAACGCCTGGTGCTCGGCTTCAGCGCCGAGCCGGCCGCCAGCAATGCGCTGGAGGTGCATGTGGCCAACCTGCGGCGCAAGCTGGGCCGCGACAGCATCGAGTCGCGCCGCGGCATGGGCTACCGCGTGCACGCCGAAGCGGGCCATGGCTGAGCCGCCGCCGCTCGCGTCGATTTCCCGCCGCCTGCTGTGGGTTACGGGGCTGGGCAGCCTGCTCATCGCGCTGGCCGTCACCGCAGCGGCGGCCCTGACGGTGGACGCCGAGGTGGACGAGCTGCTCGACGACGGCCTGAAGGCCAGCGCCGCGCAGCTGAGCCCGCTGCTGCTGGAGTCCGGCGCCGCGGCCCACCCGACGCCGGCCGACGGGGACGATGAGCTGCGCTTCGCCTGGGCGTGGTTCGACACCGCCGGCCGCCTGGTGCGCGCCAGCCCGGGCGCACAGCCGGTCGACTGGCAGCCGTTGGCGCCCGGCTTTGCGGACCGGCGGCACTGGCGGCTCTACGGCCTGGGCCTGCAAGGCGGCCGGGGCCTGCTGGTGGTGGCCCAGACGCGGGCCGAACGCAAGGAGGTGCGGCGCGAGGTGGCCAGCCATGCGCTGCTGGCCGCGCTGGCGCTGGCGCTGCTGGGCCTGCCGCTGCTGGCCTGGCGAGCGCAGCAGGAACTGCGGCCGCTGCGGCGCCTGGCGGCCGCCCTGGCCGGGTTCGACGCCGCGAAGACCGACCCGCGCGAGCTGGCGGCACAGCTGGGCCCGCCCGCGAGCGCCGAGCTGTGGCCCGTGCATGACGCACTGCGGCAGATCGGCGAGCGCCTGGGCCAGCGGCTGGCGCTGGAGCGTGAGTTCACGGCGCAGTCGGCGCACCTGTTGCGCACGCCGCTGGCGGGCATGGAGGCGCAGCTGGCCGTGGCCCTGAAGGAGCTGCCCGGCCAGCCGCGGCTGCAGCGCGTGCGGGACGCGAGCCGGCGCCTGCAACACCTGCTGCTGGCGCTGCTGCGGCTGTTCCGCAGCACGCCGGACCTGCGGCGCGAGCCGCTGGACGCCCGCGCACTGCTGGCGGGGCTGCCGCTGGGCGACTTGCAGCTGCAGGAGGGCCCGCCCTGCCCGCTGGATGCCGACGCCGAGCTGCTGGCGGCGGCGCTGCTGAACCTGGTCGACAACGCGCAGCGCCACGGCGCGACGCGGCTGTGGCTGGCCCAGCCGCACGACGGCGCGCTGTTGTTGACCGACGACGGCACCGGCCTCAGCGACGCCGAGCGCCAGGCGCTGCGGCAGCGCCTGGCCGCGGGCTCGCCCGACCAGGGCCTGGGCCTGCGCCTGGCCCAACGGGTGGCCGACGCCCATGGCGGCGGACTGGCGTTGCCCGACAGCCCCGCGGGCTTCGCGGTGCTGCTGGACCTGCGCGCCGCGGGCGGGGGCTGAGCCCGTCAGCCGCCCCGCGCAGCGCCGCCGGGCGCAGGCGCGCGGCGGCGCGGGTAGCGCAGCGCCAACGTGATCAGCGGGCTCGTCATGGCCGTGGTGGCCAGCGCCATGACCAGCAGGATGGTGAACATGTCGGGCCCGATGAGGCCGACGTCCAGCCCCACCTTCATGACGATCAGCTCCATCAGGCCGCGCGCGTTCATCAGCGCGCCGGTGGCCAGGCTCTGCGGGCCGTCGAGCCCTGCCACGCGCGCACCCAGCCAGCCGCCGGCCAGCTTGCCGACCGTGGCCACCGCCACCACCAGCAGCATGGCGCCCAGCGCGCCGCCGACGAAGGCCGAGCGCGTCGTCGACAGCCCGGCCAGCGCAAAGAACAGCGGCATCAGCAGCACGATGGACAGCGGCTCCACGCGTTGCGCCACCGACTGCAGCAGGCGGTCGTCGCGCGGCAGCGCGGCGCCGAACAGGAAGGCACCGAACACGGCATGCAGGTGCAACCACTCGGTGGCGGCGGCGCAGGCCAGCAGGCCCAGCATCAGCGCCGCCAGCACGGCCAGAGAGGGCTCGCCGTCGGGCGCGCGGGCAGCCAGCAGCCGGGCGTAGAGCGGGCGCACGACGAGGTAGAGGACCGCCAGCAGCGCCACGGTGCCGCCGACGATGCGGGCCAGGGCGGCATGGCCCTCGCCGGCCCCGGCGATGGCGACGACCAGCGCCAGCAGGATCCACGCGAACACGTCGACGATGGCGGCGCCGGCCAGGGCCAGCTGGCCGAAGCGGGTCTGCGTCATGCCGCGGTCCTTGAGGATGCGCGCCATGACCGGGAAGGCGGTGATGGACACCGCCGCCGTCATGAAAAGCGCGAACGGCCAGAAGCCCACGCCGGCCGGCGCCAGGCCAGGGTGCAGCGCCGGCGTGATGGCCAGGGCCAGCGCGGCCGGCACCAGCACGCTGAGCAGCCCCACGCTGCCGGCGGCGCGCAGCTGCGAGCGCAGCCCGCCCGGCGCGCGGATCTCCAGCCCGACGACGAACATGAAGAGCACCAGGCCCAGCGTGGCCAGCGCGTTCAGGCCGCCCAGCAGCGGCTTGGCGAACAGCTGCGCATGCAGCTCGGGCAGGTGCACGCCCATCACGGCCGGGCCGAGGATGAGGCCGGCCGCCATCTCGCCGACGACCTGCGGCTGTCCGAGGTGGCGCAGCAGCCAGCCGCAGGCCCGGGCCACGCCGAGGATGACGATGAGCTGGAGAAGCAGGGTGGTCGTGGTCATCGCAGCGCTGAACAGGGCGCGGGATTCTAGGTTCACCCCTTCCGGCAAGCGCATAGCCAAGCCGTGGTGCAACTGCTCTAATGCCCCAAACAATGGGAGTCCCGGGAGGATCCGCGCATGGAAGCAGAAGCACTGGCCTTGATGGCGAGCCAGTCACCGGACGCGCTGATCCTGCTGAACGGCGCGGGGCATGTCGTGCACTGGAGCAGCGGCGCCCAGGCGATCTTCGGCTACGGCATCGACGAGGTGCGCGACCGCTCGCTGAACGAGCTCGTCATTCCCATCGATCGCGTCGAGGAACAGCGCCAGCGGCTGGCCGAAGCGCTCTCCGTCGGCGGTGGCACCTTTGAGTCGGTGCGCCGCCGCAAGGACGGATCGCTGCTGTACGTAGACGTGTCGACGCGGCGGGTGCATTCGGCCAGCGGCACGGCGTTCATCCTCGTGGCCGAGAAGGACGTGACGCTCATCAAGGTGCAGCGCGATGCCAAGCTGATGGAGGAGCGCTTTCGCGACCTGCTCGAATCCATGCCCGACGGCATCGTGATGGCCAACTCCACCGGGCACATCGTCATCGCCAACAGCCAGGCCGAACGGCTGTTCGGCTACGAGTCGGGCGAGCTGCGCGGCCGCTCGGTCGACACGCTGCTGCCCGCGCGCTACCGGCATGCGCATGTGGGCCACCGCTCCAACTACTTCCTGCAGCCGCGCAAGCGCGCGATGGGTTCGGGGCTGGACCTCGCCGGCCTGCGCAAGGACAGCAGCGAGTTCCCGATCGAGATCAGCCTGAGCCCGCTGCGCACCGAGGAGAGCGCGTTCGTCATGAGCGCGATCCGCGACATCAGCGAGCGCAAGCGCTTCGAGAAGGCGCTGCAGGAGAAGAACCAGGAGCTGGCCAGCGCCAACCAGGCGAAGGACCATTTCCTCGCCGGCATGAGCCACGAGCTGCGCACGCCTCTGAACGCCATCATCGGCTTCACCGGCACGCTACTGATGAAGCTGCCCGGCCCGCTGAACGAAGAGCAGCAGAAACAGCTGCGCACGGTGCAGACGAGCGCGCGCCACCTGCTGGCGTTGATCAACGACCTGCTGGACGTGTCCAAGATCGAGGCCGGCAAGGTGGGGCTGGCGTTCGAAGCGGTGGACTGCAAGGCCGTCATCGACGAAGTGGAGGCCGCGCTGCGGCCGCAGGCCCAGGACAAGGGGCTGGCGTTCACGGTCAGCGCTCCCGACCATCCGGCCATCATCCAGACCGACCGGCGCGCGCTGAGCCAGATCGTCTTCAATCTGGCGGGCAACGCCATCAAGTTCACCGACCACGGCAGCGTGAGCCTGAACCTGTCTGTGGACGTGATGCCGGACACCGGCCTGCCCTGCACGGTGATCCGCGTCGACGACAGCGGCGTGGGCATCCCGCTGGCCGACCACGACAAGCTGTTCGGCGCGTTCAGCCGCATCAACACCGCCCGCCCCAACGCACCGGACGGCACGGGGCTGGGCCTGCACCTGAGCCAGAAGCTGGCCGAGCTGCTCGGCGGCAAGATCGTCTTCCGCAGCGAAAGCGGCGAGGGCAGCAGCTTCTCCCTCGTGCTGCCCGGAGCCTGAAGATGGCGGCACGCATCCTCGTCATCGAAGACAACGCGGCCAACCTGGAGCTGGCGCGCTACCTGCTGTCATACGGCGGCTACACCGTGCTGGAGGCGCGCGACGGCGCACAAGGCGTCGACGTGGCGCTGCGAGAAAGGCCGGACCTGATCGTCTGCGACCTGCAGATGCCGCTGCTCGACGGCTACCAGGCGCTGGCCCTGCTGCGCGAGCACCCCGAATGCGCTGGCATGGCGGTGGTGGCGGTGACGGCGTTCTCCATGCCCAACGACCGGCAGAAGGTGATGACGGCCGGCTTCAACGGCTACCTGTCCAAGCCCATCGAGCCGGAGAACTTCGTGGCGCAGATCGAGGCCTTCCTGCCGGCGGCCTTGCGGGCGTCGCCAAGATCCGCCCCGGGCGCCTGAGGTTGCAGCGATGGCCACGGTCCTTGTCGTCGACGACCAAGCCTCCAACCGCGAGTTGATCGTCACGCTGCTGAAGTACGCCGGCCATGTGCCGCTGGAAGCCGCGGACGGCCAGCAGGCGCTGGCGCAGGTGCGCACGGCGCGGCCGGCGCTGGTGATCTGCGACATCCTGATGCCGAAGATGGACGGCTACGAGTTCGTGCGGCAGCTGCGCGCCGAGCCGAGCATCGCGCGCACCGAGGTGATCTTCTACACCGCCACCTTCCTGGAGCGCGAGGCACGCAGCCTGGCGCTGGCCTGCGGCGTCTCCACGGTGCTGATCAAGCCCACCGAGCCGGAGGAGCTGCTGCGCACCATCGCGCAGGCACTGGACGGCGCGACGGCGGCCCGGCCCGCGCCGCTGGAGGTGCACTTCGACCGCGAGCACCTGCGCCTGCTGACCGACAAGCTCACGGCGAAGGTCAACGAGCTGCAGAGCGCCAACCAGCGGCTGTCCGCGCTCACCGAGCTGAACCTGGAGCTGGCCTCGGAGCACGACCCGCACGTCATGCTCGACAAGGTCTGCCGCGGCGCCCGCGACCTGCTGGGCGCAAGCTACGCCGTGCTGGTCGTGCGGGACAAGCATGACGGCGGCTTGGTGCGGGTGAGCAGCTGGGGCCTGACGCCGGCCCAGGCGCAAAGCCTGCAATCGCGCGCCACCGATACCGGCCTGCGGGGCCCGACGGCGACCGACAGCCGCGCCAGGCGCTTCACCCGCCAGGACGGCCACCCGGCCGACATCGACCTGCCGGCCGAACTGCCCCCGCTGCACAACGGCTTGATCGCACCCATCATGTCGCCGCAAGGCGCCTACGGCTGGGTACTGCTGGTCGACAAGCTCCGGGCCGACGGCTTCACGGACGCGGACGAACGCATCCTGTCCAGCTACGCCGCACAGGCCGGCCGCATCTATGAGAACGGCAGCCTGTACCAGAAGATCAAGCACGCCGCGCAACAGCTGGAGGCCGAGGTCGAGGAGCGCAAGCGCGCCGCGCAGGAGCTGCGGTTCGCCAATGAGACGCTGGAGCAGCGCGTGCTTCAGCGCACCGCCGAACTGCGCGACGTCATCGAAGGCCTGGAGAGCTTCAACCGCAGCGTGTCGCACGACCTGCGCGGCCCGCTCGGCGGCATTGCGGGTGCCGCGCGGCTGGCGCAGGAGTTCGTCGTGAGCCAGCAGCCCGACAAGGCCATCAAGTTCCTCCAGGTCATCGCCGCCCAGGCGGAAACCACGGGGCATTTGGTCGACGCCCTGCTGGCTCTCGCACGGGCAAGTGAAGCGAGCCTGTCCGTCGAGCCGGTCGACATGGACGCGCTGGCCGCCGAGGTGGTCGCGTCGCTGCGGCGGCTGCCCGACGAGGCCTCACCGCCGGTGGTCATCGAGCCGCTGGCGGCCATCGCCGCGGACCGCAAGCTGGTGCGCCAGGTGCTTGTCAACCTGATCGGCAATGCGTTGAAGTTCGCATCGGAGACCCCGCAGCCGCGGGTCCAGGTGGGCATGGCCACGACGGACGGCGCGCCGGTGTTTTTCGTGCGCGACAACGGCGTGGGCTTCGACGCCGACAAGGCGCAGCGGCTGTTCAGGCCCTTCCACCGCCTGCACGACGCCCGCTTCGAGGGCTCGGGCGTGGGCTTGTCCATCGTCAAGAAGATCGTCGAACGCCATGGCGGCAAGGTCTGGGCGGACAGCACGCCTGGCCAGGGCGCCACCTTCTATTTCAGCTTCGGCTGGCCCTGAAGCGCGCCTGCGGGGATCGCGTGCGTGACCGGGCCGCGGCTCATACTCCGGCATGAAACTCGCAGTGGCCGTTCTTTTCGATAGCACGCAGGCCCGTGCCGCCGCAGTGGCCTTTGACGCCTGGGATGCCGCGGAAGCGACGAAGACGTTCGTCTCTCGCATCACTCACGTCGAGAAGGCCCCGCGAGGAGCGCTCGACCTGCGCGAACTGCCCTGTGTGATGCAGCTGCTGCGCGAGCACGACCTGGAGCCGGAGCTCATCCTGATGGACGGCTTCGTGCATCTGGATGCCGACGAAACGCCGGGCCTGGGCCTGCACCTGTATCAGGCGCTGGGTGGCAAGGTGCCGGTCATCGGCGTGTCGAAGAAGGGGCTGCCGGGCCTGTCGGCGCAGTTCGAGGTCATGCGGGAAGAGGAAACGCCGCCGCTGCTGGTCACGTGCGCGGGCATCGACATCGGCGCAGCCAAGGCGCGACTGCGTGCCATGCACGGCAGGAAGCGCGTGCCCACGCTGATGAAGCTGGCCACTCGCCTTGCGAAGAACAAGGATTGAATCCCCGCCGCAATGGGCCGAGAAGGCATGGAGCCCGCTTGATCCGGTATGACCGGGTTGATTACATTGCTCTCTGGTAATACCAAATTGGCCGGGCCTCTTGATTCCCAACGGGTGCAAGGGTTGACCGCATTGCCCTCCAACCCACAGCCCATGCAAACCATCCAGAGACTCCTGGCCATCGCGCTGCTGGCGATCGCCTCTGCCGCCCTCGCGGACGACGCCCAGCCGGTCACCTCCAAACGGGCGGGCACCACTGCGCCCCAAACGCCCGCCGTCAAGCCTCGCCTCGTCGTCCTCACCGACATCGAGAACGAGCCCGACGACACCCAGTCCCTGGTGCGGCTGCTGCTCTATGCCAACGACATCGAGCTGCGCGGCCTCGTGGCCACGACGTCGGTGCACATGAAGCAGGGCGTGCACCCCGAATCCATCCGCCACGTCATCGAGCGCTACGGCCAAGTGCTGCCCCGGCTGCGCCAGCATGACCGCGCCTACCCCGATGCCGCGCAGCTGCTGGCCCGCGTGGCATCGGGCCAGCCGGGTTACGGCCTGCAGGCCATCGGCGACGGGCGCAACACGCCCGGTTCCGAGCTGCTGCTGCGTGAACTCGAACGCCCCGACGCGCGCCCGTTGTGGGTCAGCGTGTGGGGTGGGGCGAACACGCTGGCACAGGCTCTGCACGACCTGCGCCGCACGCGCACGAAAGAGGCCGTCGACGCAGCGGTCAGCCGCCTGCGGGTCTACACCATCTCCGACCAGGACGACACCGGCGCCTGGCTGCGCCGCGAGTTTCCGGGCCTCTTCTACATCGTCAGCCCCGGCAGCTATGCGCGGCCCACCTGGGCCGCGATACACCGCGAGATCGACGGCATCGACAACCAGCACGTCAGCAACGCCTGGATCGTCCGCAACATCCAGCAAGGCCACGGCCCGCTCGGGGCCGCCTACCCTGACATCGCCTACGGCATGGAAGGCGACACGCCCTCCTTCCTCGGCCTCATTCCCAACGGCTTGAACGCACCCGAGCACCCGAACTGGGGCGGCTGGGGCGGGCGCTACGAGCTCTACACGCCGCGCCGCGAGGACACCGACCCGGACGGCTTCACCGGCGGCGTGCCCGTCGAGACCGAGACGCGCCCGATCTGGACCAACGCCGTGGACCGCTACCGGCCCGTGGTTCCTGCCGCCTACGGCCGCCCCGTCAAGCCCGGGGAGCGCGAGTACAACGATGCGCTCGTGACGCTGTGGCGCTGGCGCGAGGCGATCCAGAACGACTTCGCTGCCCGCATGTTGTGGACGACGCGCGCGCCCGCCGAGGCCAACCACGCGCCCGTCGTGCGCCTGGCCCACGCCACCGACCTGCACGTGCGTGGCGGCGACTGGGTCGCGCTCGACGCCACCCCCAGCAGCGACCCGGACGGCGACAGCCTGAGCTTCCTGTGGCTCGCCTACCCCGAGGCCGGCACGCTGAAAACCCCGCTGCCGCTGGGCGCCGAGGTGCAGAGCCGCATCGCGCTGCGGACACCCGAAGTGGACGCGCCGGTCACCGCCCATGTCATCGTGCAGGTCACCGACAAGGGCGCCCCCGCCCTCACCCGCTACCAACGCGTGATCCTGCACATCGAGCCGCGGGCTCGATGAGGCCACCGGGTGGTCAGCCCCGCAGCGCCTTCTCGATGGCGGCGACGTCGATCTTGCCCATCGTCATCATCGCGTCGAAGGCGCGCTTGGCGGCGGCCGGGTCGGGGCTGGTCACGGCCTCGTTCAACACGCGCGGCGAGATCTGCCAGGACAGGCCCCAGCGGTCCTTGCACCAACCGCACTGGCTCTCCCGGCCGCCGTTGCCGACGATGGCGTTCCACAGCCGGTCGGTCTCCGCCTGATCTTCCGTCTCGATCTGGAAGGAGAAGGCCTCGCTGTGCTTGAACTCCGGGCCGCCGTTCAGGCCCACGCACGGAATGCCGCAGACGGTGAACTCCACCAGCAGCACGTCGCCCTGCTTGCCGGCTGGGTAGTCGCCGGGCGCGCGGTGGACGGCGCCGACGGTGCTGTCGGGAAACGTCTGGGCATAGAACCGCGCCGCGTCCTCGGCGGTGCCGTCGAACCACAGGCAGACGACGTTCTTGTGTCGGGTCATGGGATGCTCCTGGAACTCAGGCGGCTTTCCGGCCGCGGGGGGACTTGGCGGCCGGGGCCTTCTTGGCCGCCGACTTGGCCTTGCCGGATTTGCCGCCCAGGCTCTGGCGCAGCAGCTCGGTGAGGTCGACGACATTGGCGCTGCCCGTGTCCGGCGCCTCCTCGAAAGGCTGCACCGTCTGCTTCTTGCCGGCCTTGGCCTTGGCGGCCACCAGCTCGCGGATGGCGCTGCTGAAGTCGTCCTTGAACTGCTCCGGCTTCCAGGCGTCGGTCATCTGCGCGATCAGCTGCTGGGCCATCTTCAGCTCGGCCGGCTTGAGGCCCGCGGCGCCCGGCTTGGGCAGGTCCAGCGCCTCGGGCGAGCGGATCTCTTCGGCCCAGCGCAGCGTGCCCAGCATCAGCGCCGGGCCGGCCGGGATCAATGCGGCCAGGTGCTCCTTGTTGTGCAGCACGAAGCGCGCGATGCCGATCACGCCGGCCTTCTCCAGCGCCTCGCGCAGCAGCGCATAGACGCGTTGCGCCTTGGCGTCGGGCGCAAGGTAGTAGGGCTTCTCGATGTAGACGAAGGACACGTCCGCGGCCTTCACGAAGGTCTCGATCTGGATGGTCTGCGTGCGCTTGGGGTAGGCCGCCTTGATCTCGTCGTCGGACAGCAGGACGTACTCGTCGCCCTCCAGCTTCACGCCCTTGACGATGTTGTCCTTGGCGATCTCCTTGCCGGTGCGCTTGTTGATGCGCTTGTAGCCGACCGGGTCCATGCTGCGCTTGTCCAGCCAGTCGAAGTCGACCTCCTGCTCCTGGGTGGCTGAGTGCAGCGACACCGGCACGTGGACGAGGCCGAAGGAGATCGCGCCCTTCCAGATCGCGCGCGGGCCGGCGGCGTGCTCTGCCATGGCGTGGCCTCAGCCGGCCAGGAACAACACCGCGCCGCCGGCACTCGCCAGCGCGGTGGCGTGCGCTGTCGGCTTGGGCGGTGAGTCGGGCTTGGGGATGGGCGGCGCGGGCGGCGGCACTTCCTTGCGGCAGGCCGCCAGCGCGCCGACAGCGATCAGCGCACCCGCCATCAGCTGCACGAACCGGGTGTTCATGACGTCACCGCGCTCAGATGCCCCAGGGGGCGCCGTAATAACCGTACACATGGCGGCCGTACTCCTCGGACCAGGCCGGCTCGCTGTCCTTGGCATAGCGCGGCCCGCTCCTGAGCTGCTCCATGTCGAGGTTGACGACATAACCGTCCTTCTCGGTGTCATAGGTCAGCATGCTCCACGGCAGCGGAAAGCGGTCCGCGCCCAGGCCCAGGAAGCCGCCGAACTCCAGCGCCGCATAGCGCACATGGCCGTTGCGCTTGTCGATGACGAGGTCGCCGATGGCGCCGAGCTTCTCGCCGGCAAGGTTGTAGACGTCCGTGCCCTCGACCTTGGACGAAGAGATGGTGGGATGCAGGCTCATGGCGACTCCTCGGGTGAAGCGTTGCCCACGACTATCGGCCCCGCCGGCACCCGCGGCGATCGGCCTGCCGGAACTCCGCCTGTAGGCGCCGGCCGACCCGATGAGCCTGGTTACACGCCCGCCTGCAGGCTGTCAGCCGCGTTTCCGTTTGTCCGATAAGCGCCGCCGAAGGGCGCCGACGCCGCGCGCAGCGGTGGGCGTCGATATTTGCTTCATCGAGCCGCATCGCCTGGAGACTGCCTTGACATCCCGCCTGCTTGCCCCGCTGCTCTGCCTCGCCATCGCCGGCCTTGCCGAAGCGCAGGTGCAGGCCTCGCATGTGTCCGTCACCGGCCACGCCCTGGCGGGCCAGGGTCAGGCCCTGGCCGGCGCCGACCCGGAGCTGAACTGGCGCGACCCGCAGTGGCTGGCGCGCCAGCGGGAACGGTCACGCTGGCGCTACCAGATCGGCCTGGAGCAGCAGGTGCGTTCGCCCGTGCAGCTGGGCCCGCAGGCGGCTGTGCGCGAGGCCGTGTGGGCCGGCGTCAGCTATGACCTGACGAATCGGTTGAGCGGCGGCGTGGAGGCCCCCGTCTGGCAGCGCGACACCGGCTGGGCCTCGCGCATGGCGTTCCAGCGGCCCAAGGACGAGGGCATCGCCGGGCTGCGCGGCGCGCTCAGCTACAAGCTGAGCCCGCAAAGCAAACTGAGCCTGCGCCCGCAGGCCCGCCGCGTGATGGTCACCTACGCCGCCACCTGGTGACGCGGCCGGCGGTCAGCCGCCCAGCAGCTTCATCAGCGGTGCCGGCGCGGCCGCCACGGCGCGGTCATCCTGCTCGTCCTTCAACCCGATGCCGCTCAGTCGCCGCGTTCGCGCCTCGCGCAGCAGCGCCTGCAGCTTGGCCGCCGCAGCCGCTGGCGCCAGGCCCTCGGGTCGCACGTTGGAGATGCAGTTGCGCTGCGCGTCGACGAGGGCGGGGCGCGGCGCCCAGCTGAAGTAGACGCCCAGGCTGTCCGGCGCCGACAGGCCCGGCCGCTCGCCGATCAGCACGACGACGCAGCGGGCGTTGAGCAGCGCGCCGACCTCGTCGCCCAGCGCCACGCGGGCCTGCGTCGCGACGACCGGCGGCGCCCAGGCCCAGCCGCCCTCCTGCTGCAACCGTTCGCGCAGCGCGGTGAACAGCGGCAGGGCCTGGCGCTGCAGGGCCAGCGCGGAGAGGCCGTCGGCCAGCACGAAGGCGAGGTCGGCCGCGGGCGCGCGGCGCTCGGCCAGCAGCGCGGCGCTGGCGTCGTCGAGGCGGCGGCCGAGGTCGGGCCGCTGCAGGTAGGTGGCGCGGTCCGCCGCACGGCTGCGGACGTGCAGCGGCGCCTCGCCGAGCGCGCGCAGGCCGCCCAGCAACGCCTCCACATCCAGCGCCGCGTGCACCGCGTCGCGCGCCTCGGCGTGGGCCTGCTGGAAGGCCAGGTGCGCGGCGGTCGGCACGCTCGCGCCGGCGCGGCCCAGGCCGATGCGCGCGGCGGTGTAGCGGCGCAGGCTGGCCCAGGGCTGGCCGGTGACGGGCGGCTTCATGCCTGCGCCAGCAAGGCCGCGAAACGCTCGGGCAGCGCGTCCGCCAGCCGCGGCGCGCCGCCGGGCTCGAACACGCCCATGCGCTGCAGCCAGGCCTCGAACTCGGGCGCCGGCCGCAGCCCCATCAACCGCCGCATCGCCAGCGCGTCGTGGAAGCTGGTGCTCTGGTAGCCCAGCATGATGTCGTCCGAGCCGGGCACGCCCATGATGTAGTTGCAGCCGGCCGTGCACAGCAGCGTCAGCAGGCTGTCGATATCGTCCACGTCGGCCTCGGCGTGGTTGGTGAAGCAGACGTCCACGCCCATCGGCAGGCCCAGCAGCTTGGCGGCGCAGTGGTCCTCCAGCCCGGCGCGCAGGATCTGCTTGCCGTCGAACAGGTATTCCGGCCCGATGAAGCCGACCACGCTGTTGACCAGCAGCGGCTCGAAGCGCCGCGCGACCGCGTAGGCGCGGCACTCCAGCGTCTGCTGGTCGCAGCCATGGTGGGCGCCGCTGGACAGCGCACTGCCCTGGCCGGTCTCGAAGTACATGACCTGCCGGCCGCCGCGACTGAGCGCCAGCGCCGCCTGCTGCGCCTCCGCCAGCAACGCCAGCGAGACGCCGAAGCCGCGGTTGGCGCCCTCGGTACCGGCGATGGACTGGAACACCAGGTCCACCGGGGCACCGCGGTTGATGGCTTCGAGCGTCGTCGTCACATGCGTCAGCACGCAGCTCTGCGTCGGGATCTCGTGGTGCGCGATAACGGCGTCCAGCATCCGCACCAGGCGCATGACCTGCGGCAGGTTGTCCGTCGCGGGGTTGATGCCGATGACGGCGTCGCCCGCGCCCATCAGCAGGCCGTCCAGCAGGCTGGCGGCGATGCCGGCCTCGTCGTCGGTCGGGTGGTTGGGCTGCAGCCGCGTGGCGAGGTGCCCGCGCAGGCCGAGCGTGCCGCGGAACTGCGTGACCACCTCGCAGCGGCGCGCGATCAGCAGCAGGTCCTGCACGCGGCACAGCTTGGTGACGGCGGCGGCCATCTCGGGCGTCAGTCCGGGCGCGATCTGCGCGGGGTCAACCGCGTCCGCCAGCAGCGCATCGCGCAGGCCGCCGACGGTGAGGTGCGCGATGGGCGCGAAGGCGGTGGCGTCATGCGTGTCGACGATGAGGCGCGTCACTTCGTCGTGCTCGTAGGGCACGACGGCCTCGTTCAGGAAGGCCTTGAGCGGCAGGTCGGCCAGCGCCAGCTGCGCCGCGACGCGCTCGCGCGCATTCGCGGCGGCCAAGCCGGCCAGCTCGTCGCCCGAGCGCCGCGGGCTGGCCTTGGCGAGCAGCGTGCGCAGGTCGGCGAACTGGAAGCGCTCGGCACCGAGGGTGTGGGCATGGGCCATGGCGCGAGTGTGCTCAAAAGCGGCGGCGCCTGCACGAGGACCGCTATGCGGGCGTCGGGAACCGCAGGCGCACCTCGGTACCGCGGCCCGGGGCGCTGTCCACCTCCAGCTGCCCGCCGAGCAGCCGGGCGCGCTCCTCCATGCCGAGCACGCCATACCCATGCCGGGCCCGCGTGGGATCGAAGCCGTGGCCGTCGTCGCGCACCGTCAGCGTCCAGTGGCTGCCGTCCTGCGCCAGGCGGATGCTGACGTGGCTCGCCTGCGCGTGGCGGCGCACGTTGTTCAGCGACTCCTGCGCGATGCGGAACACCATGGTGGCCAGCTCGGGCGACAGCTCGCGCAGGTCGGTCTCCACGGCCACCGTGCAAGCCACGCCGGTGCCGTGGCTGAACTCGCTCGCCAGCCAACGCAACGCGGCGAGCAGCCCGCCGTCCAGGGCCGGCGGCCGCAGCTGCGACACCAGCGTGCGCATCGTCGCGACCAGCTGGTCCAGGCGCGCGAGCAGCGGGGCCAGGTGTTCGGCCGTCACCGCGCCGCCGGCGGCCGCGGCGCGCTTGCCCGCCACCGACACCTCCATGCGCAAGGCCACCAGCTGCTGCCCGAACTCGTCGTGCAGCTCGCGCGAGACGCGCTTGCGCTCGTCCTCCAGGCTGCGTGCGTTGTGCTCGCCCAGGCGGCGTAGCGCCTCGCGCGAGCTTTCCAGCTCGGCGGTGCGCTCGGTGATGGCCTGCTCCAGCGCGCGTCGGCGCGCGCGCGCGCGCCGCTGCAACATCCACCACGAGGCCCACCAGAGCAGCGCCAGCGCCACCGTACCGGCCACGCGCGCGACCGGCGTGTTCCACCAGGCCGGCCGCACCTCGAACGGCATGCTGAGCACCGGGCCCGCGGGCTCCGCCGGCGTCAGGCCGACCGCGCGCAGCTGCAGCAGCTGCACGCCGGCTTCGAGCGCGCCAACGTCGAGCACGGCGCCTTCGGCGGTGCGCCAGGCCATGTCGGGCCCCAGCCGGTATTCGATGCGCAGCGAGCGCGCGAGGCTGTAGTTCGCCGTGCCCAGCGTCACGCGCAGCCGGCGGTCGGCCCAGGGCACGGGCCGGGTCGGTGGCCCGCGGAACACCTGCGCCCCGAACTCGACCGCGTCCACGCGCAGGATGGGCAGCGGCGGCGGCCGGGCGCCGGGGTGCACACGGGTGGCGCCCGCGCTGGTGGTGATCCAGGTCTGGCCCCGCGCGTCGACCAGGAAGCCGGGGTCGACGTCGTTCCACACCAGCCCGTTGCCGTGGTGCAGCTGCCACCAGCGGCCGTCGGGTTCGAGGATGAACACGCCCTGGTCGGTCCCGACCCAGACGCGGCCGTCCGCGGTGCTGCGCACGAAGCAGGGCACCGCGCCGCCGAACAGCTCGGGCGGGAAGCGCTGCAGCAGCTGCGCGACGCCGTCCGTCACCGCGTACTGCCTCACGCCGGTGCCGTCGAAGAGCCACAGCCGGCCCTCGCGGTCGAACGCCAGGTCGAGGTAGGCCGGCACCGGCACGCCGGCGGGGTCCACCAGCGCGGCCCAGGCGCCGTCCTGCCAGCGCAGCACCCGGCCGTCCCCGACGAACCATTCCGACCCCGCACTGCGGGCCGCCGCCATGGCCCGCTCGCCGCCGGGCGGCAAGGGACCCACCCCCTCGCGCCGCAAGCCCTCCCGCGCGGGCGTCAGCCGCTCGACCCCGGCGGGGCCGAAGACGTAGTAGGCGTTCGTGCCCATCACCGCGCCGGCCAGCAGCGGGTCGCTCATCACCAGGCGCACCGTGGTGCTGCCCGCCTTCACGGTGAACAGCCGCTCGTTCTCTATCCACCAGAGATCGCCGGCGACGACCATCGGCCAGCGCCAGCTGCGCACCCGCTGCGCCCCAGGCACCTGGGGCACGACGAAGCGGCGCCGGGTCTCGTCGAACCAGGCCACGCCTTCGCGGGTCGTGGCCCACAGCCGGCCGCTGCCGTCCTGCAGCATGTCCGTCACCACGTTGGACGGCAGCCCGTCCGCGCGCGTCCAGTGGTCGACCTGGCCGTAACCCACCCAGCGGTACACGCCCCGCCCGCCGGCGCCCAGCCACAGCGAGCCCTCCGCGTCGAAGACCAGGGCGCGGATCGCCGTGTCGGGCAGGCCGTCCTCCTGGGTCCACTCGCGCCAGGCGCGGCCGTCCCAGCGCGCGATGCCTTTGTCGGTGGTGGTGAGGACGGCGCCGTCACGGTCTTCGATGAGGGTGCCGTAGTTGATCCACCCGCCGAGGACCGGCGGCGCCCCGACGGCCTCGAAACCCGGTGCGCCGCTGGTCAGGCGCGCCAGTTGGCGCCCGCTGCGCGCCCACAGGCTGCCGTCCCGCGCGACGAGCAAGTGGCCCCAGCCGTCGGCCGGCAGGCCTTGGTCGGGCCCCCAGGCCGTGAGCCGCTGGTCGCGCCATTCGCACAGGCCCTCGCCACAGCCGAACCACAGCGCGCCGCGGAGCCAGCGCAGCGGCGGCACCACGCCGGGCCGTCCCTGCGTCTGCGGCACGTCCAACGGCTGCGCGACCAGGGCGGTGGCCCCGGCCGGGCCGGGCGCGATCGACCACAGGCGGCGGTCGGGGTCCATCAGGTAGGCCACGCCGCGGTCGTCCCAGTCGAGCTGTCGGGACCGGCGCAGGCTCAGCATCCGGCCGTCGGGCTTGCGCACCGCAACCCACCGCGGGCCGCCGGCGTCGTCCTGCCGGATGAACAAGCCGCCTTCGGTGCCCACCCACAGCCGGCCATCGCGGTCGATGCTCGCACCCAGGATGGTCGAACCGGCATCGCTCGGCAGCGCTTCGCGCCGCATGCGAAAGCCGTCGAAGCGGAACAGGCCGTTCTCGGTGCAGACCCACAGCAGCGCGTTCGGGTCCTGGACCAGGCAGTTCGGCGTCAGGCCGGTCAGGCCCTCGCGTTCCTGGTAGGACTCCAGCACGATGTGCTCCGCCGTCGCGGCCGTGGCGCACAGCAGCAGCAGCACACCGGCCAGCGCGGCCCGGCAGCGACCGATCAGCCCGGCCATGTGCCGGCGCACGGCGCCCCTCCGTCCGGCCGGTCGCATCGACCGGCGGCTCGCGTGGCATGGGGGTTGTCCATCCAGGTCAAGGAATGACGGGCTCGTGTCCGATGGGGCGCCGATTCTGCCGGAACAACGGGCCGGCGCTGCGCGCGCCGTGGCCGCCGCCGAGACGGTCATGAATCGGTTGTATCCCGGTCAGAACTCCGCCGGCGCCGCGGCGGCTCAGCGCGGCGCCCGGGCCAGGCTGTCGACGAAGGCCATGCAGGCCTGGCTCGCGTCAGGCTGGCCGCGCCAGCTGTGCGCCAGCGCCCGCAGCCCCGCGCGCACCTCGCGCGGCATGGTGCCGTCGAGCGGGTCGTCGGCCACCGCGGCCAGGTGGTCGGCGTAGAGCCGGCGCGCCTCGGCGTCGCAGTCCAGCAGCTCCATGACGGCGCCGGCCAGCGTCTGGAACTGCTCGGGCGACAGGTCGGCCTGCCCGCGCTGCGGCCAGGCGGCCAGGCACAGGTACTCGATGGGGCCCAGGCTGCGCCGCTGCGCGCCCGGCTGCCAGGCCCCCCAGGCCGCGCGCGAGCCGCTGGGCAGGCGCCCCTGGCTGAGCGCCTGCACGAGGGTCTGCGCGACGGCCGCGCGGGCAGCGTACTCACCGCGCTGGTTGACCTCGGCCAGCACGCGCAGGAAGGCCGGGTAGAGCTGGTCGCCCAGGCCCGTGCAGACGGCCTCCATCAGCGCGACGGCGCCATCCTGGCGCGGGCCGAGGTCCACGCAGCCACCGATCAGGGCCTGGGCGGCCTCGACCCAGCGGGGCTGGGCGAGCAGTTCAGCCAATCAGGGCGGCCAGCACGCGCTCGGCGTGCTGCTGGACGGACAGCCCGCGCTGGTCGGCCGGCACGTCGGCCCGCAGGCTGACGGCACCGCCGCTGGCACCCAGGCCGTCCAGCCAGGTCGCGCCGCCCGCCCGCCCGACGGCGGGCGAGCCCAATGGGCTGAGCGGGCCGAGCGAGGTCGCCGGGAACAGCGAGGCGGACGATGACAGTGGGGCGCCGATCATGGCCGTGGGCAAAGGTTGAAGACTGGCGTCCAGCTTAACGAGGCGCGCCGGCCAAGGCGACTGCGGCTGCCCCTAATTCGTCAGTGGTCCGGGTCGACGGCGGCATCGCCCGGGGCGTCGGGCCGCGGCGTGGACGGGGCCGCATGGCGGTCGGCGACGAACTCGCGGCGGCCGTCGCGCCGCAGCGTGCCCTCGGGCGCGACGTGGTCGAAGAAGGGCCGGCCCGAGGTCAGCACCGCGTTGCCGACCCTGACGGCGGCGTCGTAGGTGTCGCGCCGCCAGCTCGGGTCGAAGCGGTACAGCGCCAGCAGCGGGATGTCATGCAGCAGGCCGTGCGTGGGCTCGGGCAGCAGGTCCGCCACGGTGTTGGACAGGGGCTCGGGCAGGTACAGGCTCTCGCCCACATGGACGAGGTCGGGACTGTGCAGCTGCGGGTTGGCGGCCAGCAGCGCGTCCAGCGCCACGCCATGGTCGGCGGCGATGCGGTCCAGGCTGTCGCCGTGCTGGACCTCGTAGCGGCGGCCTGCGGGCGGCGTGTCTTGCAGCGCCGTGACGGCTGGCGTCACTCGGGAGATGGTGGTCATGGGGTGCCCTGCGCGGTGAAGTGCTGGCTGCGATTTCAGGCCAGGGCCGGCGGGCGGGCAATTGCGGGCACTGCTGTTTCTGAACGTAAGGCCGGCCGTCGATCAGCCGAACAGCCGCTTCAGAAGGTCCGTCACGAGGCTAGGCCGCGCCAGCAGCTCCTCGTTCATCAGCGCCACCAGGCTGCCCAGTTGCAGCAGCAGCACCAGATGCCCCACGACGGACTTGATGGACATGGCCAGGCTGAACACGTTGAGCTGCTGCGCATAGCGGTTGATGAGCCCCAGCACGCCGTCCACCAGGTACAGCAGCACCAGCGACGGCGCGGCCACGAGCAGCGCCAGGCGCAGCATGCGGCCGAACTCCGCCTCGAAGGCCAGCAGCCCGGCCGGCAGCAGCCGCCATTCGCCGTGCAGCGGCCACAGCGCGAAGCTGTCCAGCAGCAGCGCGGCAAACAGCATGAAGCCGCCCGACGCCATGAAGACCCAGCTCGCCAGCCGCGCCAGGAAGGCGCCGGTCAGCGAGGTCTGGTGGCCGGACAGCGGGTCCAGCACCTGGGCCTGGGAGGCGCCCGTCTTGGTGTCGATGAGCTGGCCGGCCATCTCGAACGACCACATCAGGCCGGCGAACAGGAAGCCCAGCGCCGCGCCCAGCATGACCTCGCGGCCGTACAGCAGCGCCCACTGCAGGCCGCCCAGCTGCACCGGCTTGACGTCCTGCACCAGCAGGCCCAGCAGCGCCAGCGCCAGGAACAGCGCGTTGCGGATCAGCGCGGGGATGAGGTCCTGCGTGAACAGCGGCACCAGCAGGAAGGCCGTGGCCACCCGCATCGTGGACAGGCCCAGCAGCAGCGCGGCGTCGGTCGGGTGGCCGACCCAGTACTCATACATCAACGTTGGATCTTCACCAGGCCGGGGAACTCGCTGAACACGCGGTCGCCCAGCCGGTAGAGGCTGCCGCCCAGCAGCGAGGCCGTGATGAAGATGGTGATGACGATGGCGAAGAACTTGGCCACGTACTGCACCGTCTGCTCCTGCAGCTGCGTGGCGGCCTGCACGAAGGCGATCAGCAGGCCGACGACCGCCGCCACGATGATGGGCGGCGCCGACAACAGCAGCACCAGCCACAGCGCCTGCTGGGTGAGTTGGATGACTTCGCTGTTCATGTCTGGTAGGTGAGGACGAGGCCGTGCGTCAACTTGACCCAGCCGTCGATGAGCACGAACAGCAGCAGCTTGAACGGCAGCGACACGGTGGTCGGCGACAGCATCTGCATGCCCATGGCCATCAGGATGTTGGAGATGACGAGGTCGATGACGAGGAAGGGCAAAAAGATCAGGAAGCCGATCTCGAAGGCCACCGTCAGCTCGCTGACCGTGAAGGCCGGCACGATGACGAGGAAGTCGCGGTCGGTCAGCGCCTGTGCCTGCTCGGGCTTGAGGCTGCGCTGCGCCGTCTTCAGGAAGAAGGCGCGCTCCAGCGGCCGGCTGTGCTTGACGAGGAACTCGCGCAGCGGCTCCTTGGCCGCGTCGGCGGCCGCCAGCATCTGGCTGGTGGACGCCTTGTCGGTGGTGGGCAGGTCGCGCAGGCTCTCCTGCATCTGCACGCCCACCGGGTACATGACGTAGATGCTCAGGATCAGCGCCAGCCCGTTCATGACGACGTTGGGCGGCACCTGCTGCAGGCCCATCGCGTTGCGCAACAGGCTCAGCACGACGACGAGCTTGGTGAAGGACGTGACCATCACCGCCACGAATGGCGCCAGCGCCAGCAGGACGACGGTGATGAGCGCCGAGGCCGGCGTGAAGCTGCTCAGGTCCATGAACTAGACCGCCTCGATGCGAAAGGCGTGGCCGCTGCCCCAGGGCACGAGGCGGCCGCGCGCCAACGCCGCGTCGGGGCGCGCCACCTCGATGAGCTGGCACTGCACCGGCAGCGCCGGCACCGGCCCGCGCCAGCCCATGACGACCTCCAGCGCCAGCGGCTGATCCCAGCGCGCAACGAGCTGCCAGCGCCGGAGCTGGGATTCCTCGGCGACTTCGCCCGCCCGCGCCGCATGGACCTCGCCGCGCGCGCGCAGGGCGGGGGCCGGCGCGTCGTCCAGCAGCACCAGGCCACCGGGCTCCAGCGCGGCGAGATCCTCCTCACTCAGCCGCCAGCGCGCCAGCATGCATTCGGCCGGCGTCGGCAGCCACTGCAGGCCGGGCACGTCGGGCGCCCCGGCCAGCCCGCGCAAGGCCGACCAGGGCAGGCACAGACGTGCCTGCGCCTCCCGACCCTGCCAGACGGCCTGCGCACCGCCGGCGGGCATGCCGCCCAGCTGCGCCACCCACTGCCAGGGCGGGCGGGCCAGGCCGGCCGCCTCGAGCGCGTCCAGCAGTTCGCCGGCCAGGTCCAGCACGACCGCGGCCTCCGCGGCGCAGGGCGGCAGCGGGCCCGCGGCGAAGCCTTCGGCCCGCACGCACAGGCTGGCGGGGCCAGCCAGGAAATGCCAGCTCGACAACTCGCCGACGGCTTGGGGCATGGAACTCACGGCAACCGCCTCCATCACGCCCTGCGGCTCACCATCATGCGGGTCAGCTCCGTGACCGAGCGGGCCTTCATCTTGCGCATGCCGCGCGAGCGGTACAGCTCCACGCTCTTCAGCGACAGCTTGATCTCGTCGGCGATGTTCTTGTTCATCAGGCCCTTGACGACCAGCGACAGCACCTGGCGCTCGCGCGGCGACAGCATCTGCGCGCGGCGCTCGAACTCCTCGCGCGAGCCCTCGACGCCGGGGTCCACGTCCAGGTCCACGTCCATCGGCGCGAACGCGCGGTCCAGCGCCGCGCTCAGGGCGGCGTCGTCCAGCGGCTTCTCCAGCAGCGAGACGGCGCCGCGCTTTTGCATGGCGGCCACGGCCAGCGGCACGTCGGCATGGCCGCTCATGTAGATCACCGGCAGGTGGATGCCGCGCTCGCGCAGCGCGTCGTGGAGGTCAAGGCCCGACAGCTCGGGCATGCGCACGTCCAGCATCAGGCAGGTGGATTCCGGCCAGGCCGTGCCCACGGCCACGCGGGCCAGCGACTGCAGCGCGTCGCGCGGGTCGCCCCAGTCGCGCACCTGGCAGCCGAAGCCTTCGAGCCAGAAGCGCAGGGAGTCGCGGAACTCGTGGTTGTCGTCCACGACGTAGATCTGACGCGGTGTCATGCCGTCTTCTCCAAAGTGGGTGTGGTTTCAGCCGCCATCACGGGCAGCGCGAAGTGAAAGCAGCAGCCCCCGGCCTCGCGGCGCGAGAACCACAGCCGGCCCTGGTGCATCTCGACGAGCGAGCGGCAGATGGACAGGCCCAGCCCCATGCCGTTGGGCTTGGTGGAGCTGAAGGGCAGGAACAGCCGGGCCTCGGTCTGCGGCGTGATGCCGGGGCCGTTGTCGCCCACGCGCAGCTCGGCGCGGGCGCCGTCCAGGCGCAGCTCGATGTCGATCAGCGGATCGTCCGGCCGGTCCAGGCGCAGCGCGTCCAGCGCGTTGCGCAGCAGGTTGATCAGCACCTGCTGCAGCATGACCGCGTCGCCCTGCACCGGCACCGGGGCCTCCGGCAGGCTCAGCGCCAGCCGCACCGCCTCGCGCTGCAGGTCCCAGTCGAGCAGGGCCAGGCTCTCATGCACCAGCGCGACCAGGTCCAGCCGCTCGGTCTTGGGCTGGCGCGACTGGGTGTATTCGCGCACCCGGCCGATGATCTGGCTGGCATAGGTCACCTGCTGCACGGCCTTGTCGAGGGCGGCGAGCTCGTCGGTGCTGTCGGGATGGCGGCGTGCCAGGCGCAGCTTCAGGCCGCGCAGCAGGTTGACGGTAGCGCCGATGGGCTGGTTCAGCTCATGCGCCAGCACGCTGCCCATCTCGCTGACGGTCAGGGACCGCGACGTGAACAGCAGGCCCTCGCGGTCGTCGAGCTGGCGCTGCAGGTGGTGCAGCCGCTCGCGCTCGTCGACCAGGCGCAGCAGCACATGGCGGGCATCCAGCGCGACGCGCCGGGCCGTGTATTCGCCGCTGACGCCGCAGCGCGTGCGCACGCCCAGCGGCGCCGCCAGCGCGCTGGCCAGGCCGTGCAGCGGCGCGGCCCAGTCCGCGGCCAGGCCGCCGGGCTCGCCGGGCAGCAGCGCCTGCATGGGCGCGTTCAGCGCCACCAGGAAGTCGCCGTCCAGGATGGCCAGCGCCTCGTCCAGGTCGCCCAGCGCGTGCAGCAGGTCGGCATCGAGACGGTTGTTCATGCGCTCTCCCGCGGCCACAGCGGCTGGTTGCAGAGCAGCCAGGTCAGCGACGGCCGCGACGCCAGCAAGGCCTGCAGGCCCGAATGGGCCGGCGCCTGCACCAGCACCTCGGCCCAGCGGGCGATGCCCGGCGCGGTGCCGTCCAGGCGCAGTTCGCAGCTCACCTGGCCCGGCTGCAGCGCGGCCTCGCCCGACAGCTCGCGCAGCGTGCGCGGGCAGCCGCTGGGCGTGAGCGCCACGCGCACGGCCCACCAGCGCTCGGCCACCGCCGGGCGCACGCTGCGCCAGCGCGCGGGCCAGCGCCGCCAGCGCCACAGCCCCGCGTCGCTGCTGGCTTGCAGGCTGGCCAGGCCCGCAGGGCTGGCCAGCAGCACGGGTGCGCCCACGCGCCAGGCCTGCAGCGCCGGGCGCAGGTGGTCGGCCGACGCGGGCGCGGCGGCGGCCAGGCGCAGCCGGGCCAGCAGTGCCTGCGCCCACGGCGGCGGCGGCTCGTGCGCCGCGTCGTCCGGCGAAGGGGCGGCGTGCCGGGCGGGCGCTTCGTCGTCCTCATCCGCCTGCGGCGCGTCGCGGCCGGCGTCGTCGAACAGCGCACGCCAGGCCGGCGCGTCCTGCACGCGCCAGCGCAGCTCGGCGCCGTTCTGCAAGGCCAGCGGCGTCATCAGCACCGGCGCCATCGGCAGCACCGCGGCGCTCGCGTCGCCCAGCTGCGGCGTGCGCAGCGACAGGTCGGTCGGCAGGCCAGTCGATGGCGGCTGCAGCGGCGACGCGTTCTGCGCAGGCTCGTGCGAGCGCAGCAGCGACGGTGCCGGCGGCTGGGCCGGGGGCTGGACCGCATCGGCTGCCGGCTGCGCCGTGGGCTGGGCGGCCTGTGCCGCATGCACGGTCGCGTGGGGCGGCATGAAGGTGCGGGCGGTGGGCTCCGGCGCCGTCGCCGTGGCGGCGGCTGTCGCAGTGGCGACGTCGGCCACGGCGTGCGCATCCATCTCCGCACCCGGCTGCGCCGCCGCCTCCGCGCCGGCCATCTCGCCTGTGCTGGCCTGCAGCACCGCCTGCCAGGCCTCCCAGGTCTCGGCGGGCGACAGCGCCTGGATGGGGCTGATGCCGCTCATGAATCCACCTCGTCCACCGGGCGCGAGCGCCTGGCACTGCGCGACGTGTCGCGCACGCGGGGCCGCAGCACGTCGTGGCCGGCGTCGCGCAGGCGCTTGTCGAGGTCGCCGAGCTGCTGGCGGGCCTGCAGCTGCGCGACCGGCGGCACGCGCAGCTCCAGGCTCAGCGGCGCGAGCGGCTGGGCCTGCTCGACGCGCAGCTGCCAGGCCGGCCCCGCGCCCGCGGCGGGCAGCGCCACCTGCCATACGCGCCCCCCCGGCACGGTGGCCGGGCCGGGCTCGGCGAGCTGCTGCAGCGCGGCCATGCGTTCGGTGGTGGGTGTGGTGGGCGCCATCGCGCGCAGCCCGGCGACCTCAGGTGCCAGGTCGCGCGGCACCCATGCGGGGACGGGCGGCACGAAGGACGGCGTCGCCGGCGCCTCGGGCGATTCCTCTTTGTCCTGGCCTTGCTCCTGGTCGCGGTCCTCACCCTGCGCGCGCACGCGCTGCCAGGCGCTTTGCCAATCCGGCTCGCCGGCCTCCCCGCGCGCATCGGGGGCTTGCGGCAGCGCGTCGGCCGATGCGCCGGCCTGCAATGCCGCCGCGCCGCGCTCGCGCGGGACGAGCGCGGCGCCCAGGGTCAGGGTCAACGGAACGGGCAGCAGCTTCATGGCCTGGGTCTTCAGTGGCGGGGCCGGAATGCGTCCTCGGCCTCCAGCTCGGCCTGCTGGTCGCGGGCGATCAGGGTCTGGCGGCGCTGGTCCTTCAGCGTGGCGTCCACGGCCGATTCACGGGCCTGGGCGCGCGTGAGTTCGCCGCGGCGCTGGCGCACCAGGGCTTGGGCCTGCTCCAGGGTTTCGCGTTCGTCCAGCAGTGCGTACTCGTCGCGCTCCAGCCGTTCGGCCACCGCCTCGCGGTGCGCCCGCACCTGCCCGGCCCAGCGCGGCATGTCGGCGCTGCCGGGGCCGCTCCAGTGCTGCGCCAGCTCGGCCAGCCGCGCACGGCTGGACGCGATGGCGGCCTCGCGCGCGTCGATGGCGGCGCGGGCGCGGCGCTCGCCGGCCACCGCCTCGGCCAGCGCCTGGCGCGCACGCTGCACGCGCAGCTGGCGCAGCCGCAGCCACTGGCGCCCGTCGGCGGCGGAGAGCGTGACGGCCCTGCCGCTCACGACACGATCTCCCGCAGGTGCTGCAGGCAGCCGTCCCAGTCGCTGGGTTCGTGCGAGCCCTGCTGCAACAGTGCCTTGATCTGCGGCATGCGCTCGATGGCCTGGTCGGCCAGCGGGTCGCTGCCGGCCTGGTACTCGCCCACGCGCAGCAGGAACTCGACCTCCTTGTGCCGCGCCATCAGCGTGCGCAGCCGGGCGGCGTCGCGCTGCTGCTCGGGCGTCGTCACGCGCGTGAACACGCGGCTGGCGCTGGCCAGCACGTCGATGGCCGGGTAGTGCTGGGCCTCGGCCAGCGCACGCGACAGCACCAAGTGGCCGTCGAGGATGGAACGCACCTCCTCGGCCACCGGGTCGCTGCCCTCCTCGTCCTCGGCCAGCACCGTGTAGAAGGCGGTGATGGAGCCATGCGCATCGTTGCCGGCGCGCTCGAACAGCCGCGGCAGCTCGGCGAACACCGACGGCGGATAGCCGCGTCGCACGGCCGGCTCGCCCGCGGCCAGGCCGATCTCGCGCAGGCCGCGGGCAAAGCGCGTGACCGAGTCCATCATCAGCACGACGCGGGCGCCCTGCGCGCGGAAGCCCTCGGCGATGGCCGTGGCGGCATAGGCCGCGCGCACGCGCTCCAGCGCCGGCCGGTCCGACGTGGAAACGACGACGACCGAGCGGGCCAGGCCCTCGGCGCCCAGGCTGTCCTCCAGGAACTCGCGCACCTCGCGGCCGCGTTCGCCGATCAGCCCGATCACGTTGATCTCGGCGCGCGTGCTCCGCGCCAGCATGCCCAGCAGCGTGGATTTGCCGCCGCCGGCCATCGCGAAGATGCCCACGCGCTGGCCCTCGCCCACGGTCAGCAGCGCGTCGACGGCGCGCACGCCGCACACCAGCGGCTCGTGCACCGGGCGGCGCTGCAGTGGCGACGGCGCGTCGCGGTACAGCGGCACGCGCGGCAACGCATCCAGCGGCGGCCCGCCGTCCAGCGGCTGGCCGAAGGCGTCGATGACCCGGCCCAGCAGGCCGCGGCCGCTGGGCAGCTGGGCGACGTCGTTGAGCACCTCGACGGCCGCACCCACGGGCAGCCCCTGCAGCGAGCCCAGCGGCGCCAGCACCGCCTCATGGCCCTGGAAGCCGATGACCTCGGCCAGCAGCCCGGCCTCGTGCGGCTGCATGGGGTCGAAGACGCGGCAGCTCTGCCCCACGCGGGCCTGCACGCCGGTGGCCCGCATCAGCGTGCCGCCGGCCTGCACGACGCGGCCCAGCGTGGCGACGGTGCGCACGCGCTGCAGGCTGCGGCGCAGGCCGTCGGTGATGGGCAGCGCGGTCGTCATGCGTTGGGCGAAAGAGCACAGCCGCAGCGGCTTGGTTGGGTTTTCACTTCAGGCTCCAGGCGCGGGCCAGGCGTTCGACCTGCGTGGCCAGGCCCGCGTCGGCCGTGCCGAACTCCGTCGTCAGTCGGCAATCGGCCTCGGCCAGCTCGGCATCGGCCACGATCTCGGCGCCGGCCAGGCCGGCCTTGTCGTCGGGGTCGACGGCCCGCAGCGCGGCACGCAGCGGCGCGATCTGGCCGGGGTGCACCTGCAGCCGCCAGGTGCGCGCCGGCAGCAGCTCGCGCGCCGCCTGGGCGGCCAGGCGGGCCAGGCGCTCCTCGGCCGGCACCTCGCCCAGCAGCTTCTGGAAGACCTCCAGCGCCAGCCCGGCCACGCCCTGCTGCAGGCGCTGGCGTTCGTCCTCTTGTGCGCGGGCGAGCCGGGCCAGCGCGTCGGCGATCTTCACGCGGGCCTGGCTCTCGGCTTGCACGAGGCCTTGCTGCAAGCCCTCGGCCGCGGCCTGCGCGCAGGCGGCGTCGATGCGGTCCTGCTCCCGGTCCAGCAGCTCGCGCAGCGCGTCGAGCAGCTGCTGCGCGTCCTGCAACGGCGGCACCTCGGCGGCACGCAGCACGCGCCGGTCCGAGGCGATGCCCAGCCGCGCCTGCGGGTCGCGGTGCCAGAGCATGAAGCCGTTCATGGCGTCACCACCCTCGCCTGCAACGCCAGCGTCTCGCGCAGCACGGCCAGCGCCGTCGCTTGCGGCATGACCCAGGCGGCCACCGGCCCCAGCCGGCGGCTGGCGGCGTGGCGCAGCGAGCCGTGCGGCAGCCCAGCCAGCAGCACGGCGGCGCCGGCCTCGGTGAACTGCTGGCGCAGGCCCTGGGCGTCCAACACCTCGGGCCAGTCGTTCAGCCCCGACGGCAGGCCGGCCGGCAACGGCGGCCAGTCCGGCGCGCTGCGCAGCGCCCGCCACCAGGGCGCGCCCAGGGCCGAACGTGCCAGCTCGCGCAGCGGGCCGGCAATCCACAGCCGCAGCGCCGGCGCCGCGAGCACCGAGCCGCAGCGCAGCGCGAGCGCCTGCAGCTCGGCGCGTTCCATGCCCAGCCATGCCGGGGCGGCGTCCAGCTGTGCCCAGCTGAGCGTGCGCGCCTCGGCGGGCGCCTCGTCGAGCAGGCAGTGGGCCACGCGGGCGCGCGTCTGGCGGTCAGTCATGGGCGGCGCCTTTCAATGCCAGCTGCGTCGACGACGCGCGCCGCCGCCGCCAGGCCAGCCAGCCCGCGGTGCCCAGGCTGGCCGTGCCCAGCGTGACGGCCAAAGCCAGCACGGCCTGCGGCTGGGCGTCGGCCGGCGGCGGGGCCACGGGCGTGGGCTCGGCCACGAACGCGACAACCGACACGCTCTCGTAGGGCAGGCCTTCGACGCTGTTGACGACCAGGGCGCGCACTTTCGGCATCAGCGACTCCACGTCCAGGCCGGCGCGGTGCTTGATCATCACGGAGGCCGAGGACGGCTGCACCTTGTCGGACAGCGGATGGCGCTCGGGCACGACCAGCGTCACGCGCGCCTGCAGCACGCCGTCGATGCTGGTGAGCGTGTGCGACAGCTCCTGCGACAGCGCATGCATGAGGCGGGCGCGCTCCTCGACCGGCGTCGACACGAAGCCCTCGCGCTTGAACACCTTGCCCAGGCTGTCGTAGTCCTCGCGCGGCAGGCCCTGGGCCTTGAGGATCTGCACCGCGCGGGCGAAGTCCGACTCGGCGGTCCGCACCTCGAAGCCGTCTTCCTTGGCGGCCTTCTGCGCCGGCACGCCGGCCAGCCGCAACGCCGAGACCATGTCATTGGCCTGTCGCTCGTCGAGCTTGGCGTAGAGCGTCTGCTCGCCGCAGGCGGCGAGCAGGGCGAGCAGCAGGAGGCTGGGCAGATGCTTCATGTCAATGATCCGTTTGCGTACTCGCGGCTCGAATCCGGGACACAGCCACGGAAGCACGGAAACACTGGGAAGGCAGCCGGGGAAGCGGCATGCCGCTGTGTCCCCGTGTCCCCGTGGCTTGGTCTGGATTTCATTCAGGATTGCTGTCTGAACAGCTGCTGCAGGCCTTCGGACGTGCGGTTGGCGATGTTCGACGTCAGCTGGCAATGGAACATGAACTCCTGGCAGCGCACGGTCAGGTTGACCAGCTCGCCCGGCGTCAGCTCCTGCCCCGAGGCCGCCGCGGTGCGGGCGTCGCGCCCGAGCGAAGCGGCTTCGGCGTTGATGTGCTCCAGCGGCTGCACGAGGCGCTGCATGGCCTGGGCCGGCGACTCGGTGGGCCCCAGGCGCTGCACCGCCCCCGCCAGTGCACGCTCGAAGCCGGCCACGTCGGCCGTGGGCGACACCACGCCCAGGCTGGACAGCGATGCGCCCGGGCCGAGCTGGATGTCGGCCACCGGCGCAGCAAGGGCGAGGCCGGGTGTCACTGCTTGCGGGCCATCGTTTCGAGGGCGGAACCGACCGTCGAGACGGCGGTGTGCGAGCTGCTGGCCAGGAAGCTCATCTTCAGCGACATGGCGGTCAGCTCGGTCACGTCGGCAGGCTTGTCGCCACCGGCGCTCATCGCGGCGGACTTGGTCTCGATGTCGCCGGCCTGCCGGTCCAGGGCCTGGCCCCAGGCGTCGGCCATGGCTTCGAACCAGGAACCACCGGACGACTTGCTGCCCGTGGAACCGTTTACGGGCGCTGCGGCGAGGGTGCTGAGAAGTGCGTTGGACATGGGAGGTCTCCTTGTGGGAGGGTTAGGGAACCGGGATCACAGCGTGAGCCGGGTGCGCTGGCCATCGCGTTCGACGATGACGCTGCGCTCCACGATCTGCACGACGCGGTGGCCGCTCGGCAGCAGCGCGCCGCTGAAGTAGCGGCTGCCGTCGGCGGTGATGAAGTAGGGGCTGTCTTCGTTGTCGACCACGGCGACCAGGCGCTTGGCCGGGTCGTCCGGCGCGGGGCTGGGCGCCGCGGCCACCGGCGCAGGCGGCTGGTTGTCGACCCGCAGCGCGGGCAGGCGGGCGATGTCGCGCCGCGCGGCGGCTGCGGCGGCCTGCACCTTGGCGGCGTCGCGCTCCTGCGTGCGCAGCACCAGCTCGCCTTCGGGCGACCAGCTGGCCTGCGCCGCGATGCCGTACAGGCGGAAGACCTCGACGACGCTGGCCCGCAGGTCGGCCGGCGCGGCCGCCTGCGCCGGCGGCAGCACCTGGGCCACCACATGGCCGGCTTCACGCAAGGTGCCACCGCGCCAGGCCAACGTCACGCCGCCCAGGAGCATGACGAGGCCCAGCGCCGTCAACAGCCCTTCGACATAAGGCCGGCCCGGCGCGGGCGGCGCGGCGGGGCCCTCGGCCGGCGCACTGTCGGCGGCGTCGGGGCCGTCGTGCAGCACCGGCTCCGGCCAGTAGGCCTGGTCGGCCGGGCCATAGGCCACCACCGCATCGCCGAGCTGCAGCGGCTGGCCGGGCGCCCAGGCGTGCGTGGTGGTGCCGGGCTCGAGCTCGCGCTCACCCAGCACGCCGCGCCCGGCGATGAGCTGCAGGCCGATGCGGCCCTGCGGGCCGGGGATGAAGCGGGCCTGGAAGTCCGTCTCGCTGGCCAGCAGGATGTCGGCGAACTGGGTGTCGGCCTGGTTGGCCGCGTTCAGGCCGCAGACCAACTGCTCGATCTGCACGTCCAGCCGTGCCCGCGCGCCGGCCTGGCGACCGGCCAGCACGCGCAGTTCCAGCATCGAGGCGGGGAGGGCAGACTTGGTCGGCATCGCGTATCACTCCTGCGGCGCTGCGCCGGCATCGGTCACGCCCGCCGCTGCGATGGGCGCTGCCGTGGCCGGCGTTGCCAGAATGGGGGTGGTGACCGCAGCGACGGGCGGGGCCGCGGCGGCCGAGCTGCGGCCCTCGGCCGGCGCACCGGGTTCGACCAGCGGCTGGCGGGCCTTGTCCATCACGTCGGTGGCCGCCTTGCTGCTGGCCAGGCGCGGCGTGATGAGGAACATGCGCTCGATGCGCTGACCGCCCTTGCGCTGGGTCTTGAAGAGGTTGCCCAGCACGGGGATGTCGCCCAGCACCGGCACCTTGTCGACACCGGCCGTGGCGCTGTCGCGCACCATGCCGCCGATGAGCAGGCTTTCGCCTTCCGAGATGAGGGCCTGGGTGTTGATGCCCGAGCGCTCGACGACGGGCAGCTGGTCCACGGTCTGGCCGGTCAGGCCGCCGTCCTCGATCTGCACCAGCAGCTTGATGCGCGGCACGCCCTCGCCGTTCTGCCCTTCGCGGAAGACATGCGGCGTCACGCGCAGCCGCGTGCCGGCGGTGACGTTGAAGAGGTCGACCTCCTCGCGCCCGGCGACGCGCACGTAGTAGGTCGAGCTGTTGTCGAACACCGCCTCGACGTTGGACAGCGTGACCACCTGCGGGCTGCTGACCACCTTGGCCGCGCCGTCGCTCTGCAGCGCCGTGATGCGCGCGACGAAGGGGTAGCGGTCGCCGATGACGGCGGAGATGGCGCCGCCCAGGGCGCTGGGCGTGACGTCGACCTGGCCGTTGAGCCGCTGGTCGCTGGCGGTGCCGTTGCCCACGAGCAGGCTGGACAGGCCGCGGTTGTAGCGCCAGTTGATGCCCAGCTCGCGCAGCCGGTCGGTGTTGATGTCGATGATGGTGGCCTCGATCTCCAGCGCCTGGGGCTCGATGTCCAGCGACTTGATGAGCGCCCCATAACGGTCCAGACGCTCAGGCAGGTCGCGCACGATGACGGCGTTCAGGCGCGGGTCGGCCTCGATGCGCGGGCTGAAGTCGTGCGGCGGCGGCGCCTCGGCGGCCTCCTGCGCCGGCGAGCCGTAGCCCACCTGGCTGAGCGCGGCGACCAGCGTGTCGGTGCCGCGCACGCCGGCGGCGCTGTCGTCGGCGAGGCCCAGCGTGGTGATGCCGCCCCCCGCGCGGGCCGCGCCGCCGCGCAGGCGCTGGCTGCCTTGCGCGCGGGCGGGGTCGACGGCAGCGCTGGCGCGCGGCTTGTTGGGCTGGCCCACCAGCGAGCGCAGGATGCTGGCCACGCCGGGCAGCGTGGTCTGCTGGCCGCCGAAGTTCATCGGCACGTCCTGCGCCCAGGCGTAGCGCAGGTAATAGATGCGGTAGTCCGGCAGCGGCTGCTGCTGCGGCGGGGGCGCCCACGACTGCATGGCCACGGCCGTGGTGCCCGGGCGCACCTGACGGACGAGCTCGTCGACCTGTTGCACGAAGCGCTTGGCCCCGACGGCCAGCAGCGCGCCGTCGTCGCTTAACTTCAGCGTGTTGCGCACATCGGCCAGCTGCAGCGCCTGTGCCGCGCGCTGCACCTGGGCGGCCGCGGCCGGCGTGAGCAGGTAGCTGCGCGTCTGCGTGTCGCTCGCTGGTGCGATGTAGAGCACGCCGCCGTCGTAGTAGCTCAGCAGGTTGTATGCGCGGCTGAGGTCGCGCAGCAGCTTGGCCGGCGTGCCCTCGAAGCGGCCGTTGACCTGCCCCTGCACGCCGGTGACGACGACGGGAATGTCGCTGCCCGAGAACAGGCCCTGCAGGAACTGCTCGATGGGCTGGTCGCGCGCCTCCAGCCTGAGCGGGCGCAGCCCTTCAGGCAGGGGTGCCGCCGAAAGCGGCGCGGCTTGGGCCAGCAGCAGCAGGGTGGCTGCCGTGATGCGGAGGGTGGGAGTCATGCGGCGAGCAGCGCGGCTTGGGGCGACGCTGGGTTGGGCGCGTGCAGCGACGCGTCGGGGTCGGCCCCGGGTGGAGGCAGGTGCAGCAGCGGCGTGAGCCGCAGCGTCGGCAGCAGTTCGTGGAAGGACAGCACGGGGGTGTCGAAGCACTCGGCCTCGATGAGCTTGCGCAGGTGCCAGCGCAGGTCGATGGCACAGACGATGGCCTGGGGCCGCAGCGCCTGGACCTGCGCCTGCACCTCGGCGGCGAACTGGCGCGCCACCTCGGGCGCGACCGCGAGCTGCGTGACGCCGCCGCTGACGTGCAGGCCTTGGCGCATCAAGGCCTCCAGCTCGGGGGACAGCAGCAGCGCGCGCAGCTCGCCGTCAGCGCAGACGCGGTGGTGCGTCTGGCGGCGCAGCGCGATGCGGCTCATCTCCGTCAGCGCCTGCACATCCTTCTCGCGCTGGGCGGCCTCGGCGAGCGCTTCGAGGATGTCGCGCAGGTTGCGGATGGAGACCTCTTCGGCCACCAGGCGGCGCAGCACCTCGGCGACCTTCTGCACCGGCAGCGCGCGCAGCACTTCCTTGACGACGTCGGCCAGCTCGGCCTGGGCGCGTGTGAGCAGCTCGCTGGTTTCCTGGATGCCGATGAAGAGCGCGGCGTGGCGGCGCAGCGCCTGGCGCACCTGCTCGGCCAGCGTCTCCGCGTCGCCGCCCTGCTCGCCCTCGGCGAGCGGCACCTCATGCGCGAGCAGGCGCCAGCCCGGGCGGCCGACACGGCCGTGCAGGGCCAGGCGCGGGAGCGGCAGGCCCTGGTCGAGCTGCAGCTCGTCGAGCATCGACTCGACGGCGCGCGTGATGGCCAGGCCACCGTCGGCCAGCATCGATTGGGGCAGCTCCAGCAGCAGCGGCACCGACGGCCGCACGCGCGGCTGGGCCGTCCTCAGCGTGCCGGGCTCGGTGCGGGTGCGTTTGGGGCTGAGCTGCGGCAGACGCTGGGTGAGCCAGTCGCGCCCCCAGGGCATCAGCAGCACGCCGGCCGCGCCGAAAACCAGCGCCAGCAGGCCGAAGACCAGCGGCGGAAAGCCCGGCACCGTCGCCAGCAGCAGGCAGATGCCGGCCGCCATGACGTGCACGCGCGGCTTGGCGCCGAGCTGCTTGCGGATGGCGTCGCCGAGGTGGCGGTCGTTCTCGTCGTCGTTGGTGCGCGTGACCAGCAGGCCGGCCGCCATGGCGCCCAGCAACGCCGGGATCTGCGCCACCATGCCCTCGCCGATGGAGAGGATGGAGTAGCGGTGCACGGCGTCCGACAGGCTCATGTCCTGCTGCAGCACGCCAACGGCCAGGCCGCCCAGCAGGTTGATGAGGATGATGACGATGCCGGCGATGGCGTCGCCCTTGACGAACTTCATCGCGCCGTCGAGGCTGCCGTGCAGCTTGCTTTCCAGCTCCAGCGTGCGGCGGCGGCGCTTGGCCTCGTCCTTGTCGATGAGGCCGGAGCGCAGGTCCGAATCGATGGACAGCTGCTTGCCCGGCATCGCGTCCAGCGAGAAGCGCGCCGCCACCTCGGCCACGCGCTCGGCACCCTTGGCGATGACGATGAACTGCACCACCGTGATGATGAGGAAGACCACCAGGCCCACCACGAGGTTGCCGCCCGCCACCATCTTGCCGAAGGTCGCGATGATGTGGCCGCCGTCGGCGTGCAGCAGGATCAGCCGCGTCGTCGCGATGGACAGCGCCAGGCGGAACAGCGTCGTCATCAGCAGCACGCTGGGGAACACCGAGAACTCCAGCGGCCCGGCCACGTAGACGGCGATCAGGATCAGCACCAGCCCCGAGGCGATGTTGACGGCCACCAGCATGTCGATCAGCCACAGCGGCAGCGGCAGCACCATCAGCGCCACGATGGCCACGATGCCGACGACGAGGAAGAGGTCGCTGAAGCGCGCGATCAGCCCTTCGCGCGGCTGGTCCGTCGCGGCGAAGTAGCCGGACAGGCCATCGGTGCGCTTCACTGCACTCATGCTTGACCCCCCGCGAGCCGGCGGCGCAGCACGTCGTACACGGCCAGCACGTCGCGCACGTAAGCCTGGGTTTCGGCATAGGGCGGCACGCGGCGGCCGTGGCGCTCGACCGCACCCTCGCCGGCGTTGTAGGCGGCCAGCACCAGGCGCAGGTCGTTGCCGAAGCGGGCCTGCAGCCGCTTGAGGTAGCGCGCCGAGGCTTCGAGATTGGCCTGCGGCGTGAGCAGCTCCGCCGGCTGGGCGACGCCCATGTCCCGGCCGGTCGCCGGCATGACCTGCATCACGCCGCGCGCCCCGGCCGGCGAGATGGCCTGGGCCTGGTGGCGCGACTCGATGTGGGCCAGCGCATGCAGCAGCAGGGGGTCGATGCCGTGGCGCAGCGCGACATCGGCCATCAGCGGCGCCAGCGCTCGGATGCGCGCCTGGCCGGCGGCGTCCTCGCGGCCGGCGGGCGCGCGCCGCACCTGCACCCCCACCTGCACCTGCAACGGCGGGTTGGCCAACGCAGCCGGCGGCGGCAGCGGGCGCGGCGCGGCCTCCGGCGCCGGCGTGGCCGTCGCCACCGGGGTGTCGGCCGGCGCGGTGGGGCGGCTGACGAGTGTCACGGCGCACAGGCGTTGCGTCAGCACGAAGCCCGGTGCGCCCGCTGCCGGCGCGGCGTCCAGCAATTCATCGGCCGATGCCAACGGGCAACCGCGGCCGGCCTGTGCGCTGCCGAGGGCGGCACACATGGCGGCGGCCGTGGCGACCTGTCGAAGCTGGCGAAGTGCGAACACCTTTTTTACGACCCTGTTAGCAATGGGGGCGGACTATGCGGGCTCGCCCCGCCGCCGTCATGCCCATTGAAAGCAGACGTAACCGAATCGTCAGTGCAACCCACACCCTTTGTATGTACGGCGTCGCCCCCCACGTTTACGCGTGGAAACAACTCCCACGTCGAGAGCCTTCAAGACCCGGCATCGTTCGTTCCGCGCCGTTCAACAGCCCTGTTAGCAGCAGGGTTGGATGTCCCCCTAGAAGTAGGTTCTCACCCCGCTCGGCGCAACAAGTTTTCACAACCGATGTTTGCAACCCCTAGAAATAGGTGTTAGGGAGCCCATGGCCGAGGACAGCGGCGACAAAACCGAGCAACCCACGCACAAGCGTCTGCAGGACGCGCGCAAGAAGGGCGACATTGCCAAGGGCCGAGAGCTGACCAGCACGGTGACGCTGCTGGTATGGCTCGTCACGGGCGCGTTATGTGTGCGCCTGGGGACCGAGCGCGCCGCGGCGTTGTGCGAGTCGCTTTTCGCGCGCATTGCCGGCGGCTGGCGCGAGGAGGGCTTCGCCCATGTCGCCGCGCTGCTGGGCTGGCAGAGCGTGGAGCTGGCGCTGCTGCTGGTGGCGCTGCTGGTCGTGCCGGTGGCGGCGCTGGGCACGCTGGTCGAGTACCTGCAGGCCGGGCCGGTGCTTGCCTTCGAGAAGGTCGCGCCGAAGCTGGAGCACCTGAACCCGGCCGAGGGCATCAAGCGCATGTTCTCGCTGGACAACCTGGTCGAACTGCTCAAGGGCATCGTGAAGACGGCGCTGCTGCTGGGCATCGGCTGGGCCGTGGCCCGGCTGCTGCTGCCCGACGCGCTGCGCCTGGCCTCCGCCACCGACCAGCCGGCGCAGCACTTCGGCGGCCTGGTCTGGCAGGCCACCGTGAAAACGCTGGCCTGGACGGTGGGCGTGTTCGCCGGCGTGGCGCTGCTGGACACGCTCTGGACGCGACACCGCTACACCAAGAAGCTGCGCATGAGCATGCGCGACATCAAGCAGGAGATGAAGGAGAGCGAGGGCGACCCGCACCTCAAGCAGCAGCGCAAGCAGGCCCATGCCGAGTGGAGCCAGCGCAACCAGGCCGCGGCGGCGCGGGGTGCCAACGCGCTGGTCGTGAACCCGACGCACGTGGCCATCGCCATCGACTTCGAGCCGGGCCGCTGCCCCGTCCCCACCGTCAGCGCCAAGGGCGAGGACCACGTCGCCCGTGCGATGCGCGAGGCGGCCGAGGAGGCCGGCGTGCCCATCGTCCGCAACGTGCCGCTGGCGCGCGAGCTGCTGGCCCGTTGCGAGGAGGGCGAGGTGATCCCGCCCGACCTGTTCGACGTGCTGGCCGAGGTCATCGTCTGGGCCGACGGCGTGCGCGAGCAGCTCAAGTGGGAGGCCGCCCGCGCCGACCCGCACCGGCAGGGCGACGTCCCCCCCGAGCCGCCCCGCACGCGGCCCGCGCCGGGCGAGGACCTGACCCCCCACCCCGACCTGGACCCGCGCGCGGTCCCGGCCTGAACGCGACGCCATGCAAGACCTGCTGCTCAACCTCGCCAGCACCGTGGCGGCCCTGGCCTTCGTGCTGCTGCTGGCCTGGGTGCTGATCCGCGGCTGGCGGCGCCTGACGCTGGGCGTGCGCGGCCCGGCCGACCACGGTGAGGTGTTGCGCTTCGTGCGCGCGCTGCCGGTGGGCACGCGCGAACGCGTCGTGCTGATGGACCATGCCGGCGAACGCTGGATGCTGGGCGTCACCGCCGGCGGCATCAGCCTGCTGGCCCGCTGGCCGCAGCCCGGCGTGACACCCGGCACCACGCCCCTGCCGCCGGGGGGCGACTCATGACGCCCACGCCCTTCTCGCACCGCTGCGACAAGCTGCTGCTGCGCGAGTTCGCCGCGGATGACGCGGCCGACATCCAGGCCCTGCACGCCGACCCGCGCGTGCGCGCCCTGCTGCCCGACGAGCAGCCGCTGCACGAGGCGCGCTGGGCGCGGGATTTCGCCGCCTGCCTGGGGCACTTCTACCGCCGCCACCCGGGCCTGGGCATCTGGCGCTGCGCCGTGCCGCTGGACGACGCCGCAGAGCAGTTCGCCGGCTGGTTCAGCCTGATGCCGGTGCAGGCAAGCCCTGGCACCGAAGCGCTGGGCATGGCGCCCGGCGACGCCGAGCTGGGCAGCCGCCTGCGCCCGGAGCACTGGGGCAGCGGCCTCAGCCTGGCCGGCGGCGAGGTGCTGCTGCGCCATGCCTTCGAGCGCCTGGGGCTGCGCACCGTCTGGGGCATCTGCCACCCCGACAACCGCAGCGCCCGCGCCTGCCTGGAGGCGCTGGGCTTCACGCCACGCGGCCGCGCCGCCTACGAAGGCCAGCCATCCGACCACCACGCCCTGGAGGCCTCGACCTGGTCGAGCCTGCAGACCCTCAGCCACCGGGAACGCCTGCGCCACCAGCGGCGCGCCACGCGTCCCGCCCACCACGCCCTCGCATGAACACCTCCGCGTCACCCAACCCCTGGCAAGCGGCCCTGGGCCGCCGTCTGGCCGAAGCCCTGGAGCAGTCCCGGCTTGCGCACGCGCCGCTGTCCGACGCCGACCACGATGCCGCGGCCACGCGCTGGCGGCTGGCGCCACGGCCCGCTTCGCGCGCCACTGCGGCCGCCGCGCTGAGCGAGATGCTCGGCGTGGGCACGCCCGCCACGCAGGGCGACCTGCTCAAGCACTGCCTGCAGCACTACCGCACGCGGCTTGCGGGCGGGGCCGGCGAGGACGACCTCGGCCGCGCGCTGGCCGCCTATCTGGGCGCATGCCGCCAGGCCTCCGACCATGAGCCGCTGAGCCCGGAGCGCTGGCAGGCCGTCACGCAATGGCTCAAGGCCTGGGTCATCGACGAGCTGCCCTGGGACGACGCACCACTGGCCGAGCGCCAGGACGCTTTCGAGCGCTTCGCCGTGCTGGCCGTGGCGCTGGGTGAATGGACCGTGCAGGCCAGCCGCCAGGGCGCCGCCCAGCAGGCCTCGGCCACCTGGATGGCCCGCAACAGCCTGCGCAGCCAGCTCGGGCTGGACCTGAGCGCGCTGTGCACCGTGCTGCGCGGCCTGGACGCGCCGACTGCGGCCGACCCTAGCGCTGCACCCGAAGAATTAGGAGCAGCCGCATATAGGCAGGGGCCACGAGACCCCGTTTAATAAACCCGTCAGCGCCGCAGAGTTTGGTCAAGAAAACCTTGCCGACAAGACACGCAGCGAATCCGGTGTTTTCTCAGTCGCCGTCGGATTCAGATGCCCTGTAACTCAAGCAATCGTTGCGGCAGTGTTGCCGCGCAAACCAACCTTTTTGGAGATCAACATGGGATCAGCAGTTAGCAGCGTTTTCGGCGGTGGCGGCTCGGGTGGCATCCTGGGCGCCGTGGGCGGCATCGTGGGCGGCATCTTCGGCGGCCCCATCGGCGCCATGATCGGCCAGGCCATCGGCAACATGCTGCAGCAAGCCATCGGCGACGCAACCAAGCAGGCCGTCGACACGCTGCAGAAGGAACATGGCATGCCCAAGTTCCTGGCCGACGAGGTCAAGACCAAGGTCGACGGCATCATCGGCGGCCTGCAGCAGCCGGTCAGCGCCGACGCTTCGCAAGCCGCACAGCAGTTCGCGCCGCACTTCGAGGAGTTCAAGAACGACCTGGCCGCTTCGCTCGTGAAGATGGTCAAGGAACAGCTCGAAGGCCAGGACGACGGCAACGGCAAGGGCAGCAGCAGCACCCGCTCCACCAAGGGTGGCAGCTGGCTCGAGGCGCTGGCCAAGGCCATGGGCAACACGCTGGGCCAGAAGGCCGCCAAGATGGTTGAGCTGGGCGACAAGATCGCCCAGACCGCCGGTGGCGAAGGCAAGGAAGCCGCCAAGGCCAACACCGAAGCCACGATGGAAATGCAGGCCACCGGCCAGATGTTCAACCTGATGCAGAACGCCTTCTCGGCGGCCATCAAGTCCATCGGCGAAGGTCTGTCGCAAGCCGCTCGCAAGGGCTAAGCAAAAGTGGGGCGGGGTTCTCCCCGCCCCATTTGCCTCCCGCCGACGCGGGAGCGGGCACGAAAACAGATGGTTGATGACCGTTTGGAGATCTAGATGAAGCGCATCAAGCAGGCGATCCTCGGGGTCGCCATTGGCGTTTGTGGGCCCTGTTTTGCGCAGGGGTTTGTCAACGCCTATGAAGTGCCCCTGGGCGTTTCAGTGAACGTCATCAGCAACCAGCTCTATCACCAGAACCTCAACAAGACCATCGGCCACTGGGACGCCCACGAGGCCGAGCAGAAGAAGAAGAAAGCCGCTGCCGCGGCCCGCCTGCCGCTGGCCCAGACCACTGGCCTTGGCATCGCAGAGCTGACCAAGCAGCTGCCCAAGGAGCAGGCCGAGGCCGGCCGCGCCGCCTACAAGCGGGCCTTCGATTACCACGAGCAGGTCATCCGCAAGTTCGGCCTGCCCTCCGGCGACCTCGGCGTGGCCATCGCCAGCAGCATCGCGGGCGCCTGGATGGCCTACAACAACAAGCCCTTCCCGGACCAGTTCTACGTGCCGCTGGTGAACCAGATGCGCGAGCGCCTGAGCAGCCATGGCGGCAGCCTGCAATCGCTGTCGGCCACCGAGCGCACCACCACCTACGAAAGCCTGGCCGTCGCCGGGATGATCCTCGCGAGCAGCCAGATCACCTGGGCGCGCAACCCCAACGCCGCCGGCGCCGAAGAGCTCAAGCAGCGCATGCGCACGCAAGGCGCCCAGACGCTGACCCGCATGTTGCAGGTGCCGCCCGAGCGCGTCGGCATCGGCGCCTCGGGCGTCTATTCGCTGGCCGAGGCCGCCCGCTAGACGCCGCCTGCCGCGGTGCCCATCGACATCCCGCCCTCCAACCCAAGCCCCCCTCGTCCCCATATGTCCCGACCTCTCCTGCCCCCACCCCTCCCCCCCGCGACCCGGGCCCGACTGCTGGTCACCACCACCCTGCTCTGCGGCCTGCTGGCAAGCTGCGGCGGGGGCGGTGATGGCGGCCCCGCGCCCGGCCCGATCGGCGGCGAGCCGCCACCGTCCGGCACGCCCACCCCGCCGCCTCCACCGCCCCCGCCGCCTCCTCCACCGCCGCCGCCCCCTCCGCCCCCGCCGCCGCCGGGTCCGACGGCCTTCAAGACCTACCAGAACAAGACGCTGCCCGGCCGGCTGCTGGTGAACTCGACATGGCAGGCCGCCACGGTCTTCGACCTGCAGACCGGCGAGATGAGCCGTTTGCCGGTCTCCGGCCTGAAGGCGCCCGGCTCGGGCGAGGGCGATGAATGGCAGGCGACCACCATGTCGCCGCGGCTGCTGCGCTTCAACGACATCCAGCTGGCGACCGACCCCGGCCCCAACGCGCGCATCGCCGTCTTCGACAGCGCGACAAGCACGACCGCCCGCCACGAATGGCGCGTCGAGGGCCGCGTCGAAACCCAGCCGCTGGTGTCGCCCGACGGCACCAAGGCGCTGGCCTTCTACCGCAGCAGCGGCTCCGAGAACCCGCGCCTGTCCATCCTGAATCTCGTCACCGGCACGCTCGTCAAGCAGGGCTCCCTGCTGGACGGCGAGACCATCCTCGACAACCCCGTCACCTGGCTGCCCGACGGCCGCTACGCCTACCTGGTGGAGAACCGGCTCATCGTCTCGTCGCCCGACAGCAACACCGAGACCGAGGTGGCCCGTTTCACGGCGCTGCCGAGCAACCGGACGTCCAACTGGACGGGGTATGTGTCCGGCCAGTCCTCGCTGGTGGCCAGCCCGGACGGCAAGCGTGTCGCGTTCAGCTGGGTGGAAAAACGCGGCAACGGCTTCGACAAGCACGTGTGGGTCGCCGGTGTCGACGGCACCGGCCTGCGCCGCCTGACCAAGGTGCCGGACGAGACCGACCCGCTGACCTTCCGCTTCGTCAGCCCGGGCTGGTCGCCCGACGGCCAATGGGTGGTTGCCCACCTGGACATGAGCGCCACGCAGACCGCGCCGGTGTTCCCGCCCTCGCCCTATGACGACATCCCGCCGCCGCAGACGGTGAGCGGCACGACCGGCTGCGGCAACAGCCAGATCGTCATCTTCTCCGTCGGCGCGGACCGCGAGGCCATCAGCTGGCCGACGCTGGACGCCACGCACGGCGTGCGCGTCAAGGAGGCCGACGGCAAGGCCGCCTGGCTGACGAGCTGCAGCCCGGTGTCGTGGCTGCCATGACGCGGCCCAGCGCCACGCCCGGCCTGCGGCTGGCGGCGGCTGTCCTGGCGCTGGCGGCCGGCGCCGCCACGGCCCAGGTCGCGCCATCGATCAGCCTGGCCGAGCAGATGCGCGCGGTGCTGGCGCCGGCCACCAGCGGCGGCGCGGCGTTCAGCGCGGGTGGCCTGGGCGCGTTCGACGCGCCCATCGTCGTCAACGGTCCGGCGCAGTTGCGCCAGTCGGCCACCGAGCTGGCCCAGCGCTTCCCGGCTGCGCATCGCGGCGCGATGACCAAGGCCTATGAGGAGTCCTTCATCTTCTGGCAGAAGCTCGAAGCCCAGCTCGGCCTGACGCCCAACGACGTCGCGGCCGGCGTGGCGGCTTTCATCGCCGGCAACTACGCCGCCTTCATGCAGCAGCAGGTGGCGGACGAGGACTTCAAGACCCTGGTGCTGCAGATGCAAGGCCTGCTGGCGCGCAACGCGGCGTTCACGCGCAGCAGCCCCGCGGCCAAGCGGGCGATGTTCGAGCAGCTGGCCATGGTGGGCACCTTCATGGCCGTCTACCGCGAGCACCTGAGCCGCAAGCCCAGCCCCAACGAGGAGGTGCACTTCCGCAACGCCGCCAAGGCGAACTTGGAAGCGGGCCTGGGCCTGGCGGTGGAGCGCATCCAGATCGGCCCGCAGGGGCTGGTGATGCGCTGAAGGCGGGGATCGCGGCGCCCGTGAAACAGCCGGGCTAGAGCGAGCCCAGGTCACCCGTCGCGGCGGCGCGCTCCACCGCGAGCGTTTCCGTCCACCAGTTGTCGCGCCGCCAGCCGCGCTGGGTGGCCTTGCGCGCAACCAGGTCGCGCGCCCAGGCCCGCACCGTCCACTCGGCGCGTGGCAGGTCACCGTTGAACAGCTGCATGGCGATGCCCCAGTACTCCGCGTCGCTGAAGACCTCGGGCGCCGGGCTGCGCAGCGCGACCTGGGGCCGGGTCAACGGCGTGTCAAAAAAGGGCTGCGCGGGATCGAAAAGCCGGGGCCCCTGTTCCTGCTCCAGGATGTCGCGACGCGACGCGCTGAAGTGCCACTCGAACAGCGCGCGCCAGCGCCGCGCCTCACCCGGCCGCCACCACCGCCGGGCGGGCACCCAGGGCCAGACGAGGTCCGGCCAGACGCTTCGCCAGCCGCCCTCGCGCACCGGGCCGAGCAGGGCCCGCCGCTGCGCCTCGGGGTTGTTCGGCCAGGCGCGTTCAAGAGCGGCCTGCAGCTCGGGCGGCAGGGCTTGCAGGTCGAGGTGGGCGTCGGGCATGGGCCCCGGACCTTACCAGGGGGTGATGGCTTTCCAGGCCTTGGAGGCACCCGCGCTGACCGACTCGATGCCGGAGGCCAGCGCGTCCTTGGCAGCGCTGGTCACGCCGGTGGCCTTGTCCAGCGCGCCGATGGCGTAGTGCGCGCCGACGCCCACGCCGAAGCCGACGACGGCGCCCACGGCGGTGCCGGCCACCGGCACCACGGAGCCGACCGCTGCACCGACCCAGGCACCGGCCGCGCCGGCCGCCACGGCCGTGCCGGTGTCGACCACCGTGTTGGCCACCGCGCGCGCGCCGTTGATCTCGCCGGCGCGGTAGGCCTGCACGTTGCTGTAGCCGCTCACGCCGGCCTGCACCAGCCCGCCGACGGCGCCGCCGGCCTTCACCAGGCCCAGGCGCGGTGTCAGCAGGTCGACGGCCTTGGCCGCACCGCCGCCGACGGCGGCATTGGTGGCCGTGGCCGTGACCACATCGCCCGCCGCGACACGCTCGCCGCGGTAGGCGCGCACACCGGCGTCGATGAGGGTGGCTGCACCACCACCGACCGCGCCATAGCGCGTCGAGGCGGCGCGGGGGTAGCCTTCCGAGGCGCCGGTGAGCGCCCGGCGGGCCTGCTCAGGGCGGCCGGCCCTGATCTCCTCGGGCGCCTGGTTGGCGGCCTGCAGGGGCCTGCCGGGCTGGTCAGCTGCGGCCAGCTTGGGAGACTTCGCGCTGGGGTCCATCGGCGGGCGCACGCCCGCCGCCTTGTTGAGCGGCCCGTCGACGTAGGGCCGCGCATCGGCCGGCATGGGCTGGACCACGCCGCTGGCGCTCTGCGTCGGCGCCGCGTTGCCCGCGGTGTCGAAGCGCGTGATGCGCTGGGGCGTGAGCTGAGCGGGTTGGGCGTTGCGCGTCACGATGTCGATCTGCTCGCCGCCGGTGGCCGACGGCGCACGCAGCGCGGTGGCACCGGCGTCCGACGCGCCCTTGGATGCCTGCTGCGGCAGCGTGTAGGGGTGTTCGCCAGCCAGCTGGTGCAGCAGGCCGGGGGACTTGCCACCCTTGGGCTCGGTGAGAGCTTCGACCGGCAGGCCGACGCGGCGCGCGCCCTCGACCAGGTCGCTGACCCCGCCGCGGCCGTGCGCGTCCGGCGCGGCATGCAGGTCCACCTCCAGCACGGTCTTGCCGGCCAGCGGGTGGCGCCCGCCCGAGGCATAGGCTGCGTTCTCGTGCAGCATGCTCGCCGCATCGGGCGAGGTGTAGAGCATGCCCTGGCCGCCGGCGTTGTAGCGGCCGGGCGAGCCGAAGGTGTGGTTGATCAGCGTCTGTTCGTAGGTCGTCGACCCCGCGCGGAACAACGTGCCGTCGAAGGCCTGCTGCGGCGCGACGCGGCCGGCCTGGTAGGCCCGGTCCTGCAGCGCCTGCACGAGGCCCTCGCGGCCACCGGCACCGGCGACGCCGGCCACGGCCGCATTCAGATCGGTGGCTCGCGAGGTCGGCAACCTGACGGGCTGTCCGAGCGGCAGGGATTGGGCCTGGGCCAGGTCGGGGTTGGCCTCGCGCACGCTGCGTTCATCGACGCCGTAGCGCTGGGCCACGTCGGCCAGGCGGTCGCCGCGTTGGGCGTAGACGGTGGCGTCGGCGGGCGGCGGCGGTGGGCTGGCAGGACGCCAGCCGGTGGCTTCTAGGGCTTGGGGCACGGGGATGTCCTCGGGGGGTGATGGGTCGCGCCCCATTGAACGCGCGGCCGTCCCGGCCCGCCAGCTGGGGCTGGCCGCAATTCGGGCCAGCCGCAGCTAGGGTCGCCCGCAATGCCCCGGCCTGTCAGCGCGCCGGGCAGTTCCGGAACACGTCGCGGCTGGCGTTGAAGCCGTCGATGCGCCAGCCCTGCGCGGTCCAGCGCAGGCTCATCGCCCCGGCGAAGTCGATGCGCGCATCGCCCTTGCGCGACAGCGGCGGCATGTCCAGGCGGGGCGGCACGTCGCCGGCGATCATGCGGCGGATGTCCAGCCGCTGCGTCGTCGCGGTGATGTCGGGCAGGCAGCGCGCGGCACCCCGCATCACGCTGGACGGCGCCTTGACGATGTCGGGGCCTTCGACGAACTCCAGCTGCGGCAGCGACAGCTGCTGCAGCAGCTCGCCGTCACCGCGCGCCAGCGCATCGCGCAGCTGGCGCCAGAACTGCACGAAGGCGCCGTCACGGTCCACCGACACGGCGCAGCCCTTGGCCGCGGGCGCGAGCGTCGCCGTGGCGGGGACCTTCAGCGCACCACAGGCGGCCGGTTCGAGGGCCAGCGCGTAGCCGTCGGTACCGGCCCGCCGCACGTCGACACGCTGGCGCTGACCGAGCGTGGGGTCGTTCCAGTCGAAGCGCCAGCTGCCATCGGCCTGCGCCAGCGGCGCGCCGGTGCTGGCCCAGTCGCATTCACGCGTGCCGGCGCTGACGCTCAGGCTGACGGCCAGCGGCGCGCCAGAGGCATCGCGGCTGACGCGGAAGCTGTGGATGCCGTCGGGCGTACAGATCAGTTGCGTCGGCGGTGGCTCGGCGGCGTGGGCCGCAGGCAGCGGCGTGAGCAGCGTCAGGGCGAGCAGGGCGCGGCCAGGCAGCATGGCGGGCGGTCTTGGTAAATCGGGCCGCCCAGTATGGCGGCGCTGCGTCGCCGCGTCAGGGCGCGCGGCGCACGCCGATGGCGGAGGAGAGCTGGCGGTCCGAGTAGGTCACGCCGTCGTAGTTCTCGCCCCGCACGCCCTGGTTGCCGCCGACGACGCGCACCATGCCGTTGCCCAGCACCTCGGAGACGATGGCCACATGGCCCTGGGCCGGGTTGTTGCCGCGCGGGAAGACGATGACGTCGCCGGGCCGCACGCTGGCCGCATCGATGGGCACGCGGTTGCCCCAGTTCAGCCAGCTGCGCGCGGCGGCGCTGTTGGTGCCCTGCACGCCCGCCTGGCCCATGGTCCAGTTGACGAACGACGAGCACCAGGCCGTCTCGTCGTCGCGGGCGCGCAGGCTGGTGGCCTGGTGGTACTCGACGACGCGGGCGTTGTCGCGGCTGCCGCGCACCTCGTTCGTGCCGATCTCGCCACGCGCGATGGCCAGGTGGCGCGGCACGTCCCCCGCCGCGGCGGGCGGGGTCACCGGCGTGGCGGCGGGCGCCGCGGTCAGCAGGCCCTGGCGGTCCAGCGCGGTCTCGACGGCGTTGGTGCGGCGCTGCTGGTCGGCGCGGATGACGGCCTGCACCTCGGCCTCGGTCGGTGTGCGGCCGAGCTGGTTGCGGGCGATGGTGGCGAAGCCGCTGCCGGCCTGGTTGCCGTTGGCCAGGCGGAAGCGCTCGCCGGTCGACGCATCGACGAAGCTGTTGACGCGCAGGTTGGTGAGCGTGGCCGCGGTGAGGGGTTGGCCGCGCAGCGTGTCGAGCTGGTTGAGGAAGCGCTGCGCCGCGGTGGGCGACTGGTTGTAGAGGTCGAGGTAGGCGCTCGCCAGGCGGGCGTTGGCGGGGTCCAGCCCGGCGCCGCGGGCGGCGGCTTCGTAGGCGGGCAGCTGGCCTTGCAGCGTCTGCAGTTGGCGCCGGTCGGCATCGGCCGGGCTAGTGGCGGCATGCTGGTAGGAGAACGAGCCGCGGTTGTGCGCGGCGTTGCCGGGGTCGGTGTGGCCGCCGTAGGCCGCCGTGAAGCCGCCGTCCGGCCGACGCGTGCCCTCGGCATTGCCGATGACGATCGCCGCGGCCGCGTTGGAGCCGAGCGCGGGGTCGGTGAAGCGCCGCAGGTCCAGCGTCGCGCCGCCGTTCGTGGTCGCGGGGGTGGCAGCTGCTGCGGCCTGTGCGCTGGCCTGGCCTGCGGGATGCGCGCCCGGGCGGCGGATCAGGTCGCCGATGCCGAGCCGGTCGGGGTCCTGGCCGCGGCCCTGGCCACGGCTGGCGCCGAGCTGGGTCGGGTCGAACTGCGGGTTGGCCGCAAGCAGGTCCTGCAGGCTCACATCCCAGCGGTCGGCGATGCCGGCCAGCGTCTCGCCGGCCACCACGCGGTGGCTGCGCTCCAGCCCGGGCGTGGCCACGGGGATGACGAGGCGCTGGTCCACCTGCAGCCGGTCGGGGTCGCGCGGGCTGCTGCCCATGCGGCCGTCGGCGAGGCGGACGTCCATGCCGTTGGCGCGCATCAGCGCCTCGGGCGACACGCCGTGGCGCTGGGCGATGTCGGTCACGGTGTCACCGCTCTGGACACGGTAGTTCTGCACTGCGGTCATGGGGGCTCCTTGCCGATCCGATGACCCGATTGCAGTCCCACTTCGCTCGGTGCGCCAGTTAGGACTGGCCGCAATTCGGGGCAGCCGCAGCTAGGGTCGACCGCAGTTGGAGCTAGAAGTCGTAGTGCCGGCCGGCGATCGCGTCGGCCACCGCCGTCGACCAGCTGTCCAGGTGCACGAAGCCGGGCGAGTCGGGGAACCGATGGTCCGAGAAGATCGTCGCCTCGAGGTCCAGCACCGCCTCGCGGGCCTCCGGCGTCGGGTGCGTCAGATCGGCCAGCAGCACGACCCGGCGTGACGTGGCCATGTCGTCCGCCAGGTCGGTGGCGTCCAGGTTCAGGCCCCAGCGCCAATGGCCGTTGGCGCGGATGATGGTTTCGCCCAGGCTCGCCGCCAGGTCGCCCAGCAGGCTGTAGACGATGAAGGGGCCGCTGCGGGCGCAGTCGGGCCAGGGCTTGTGCCTGGGCAGGCGCGCGAAGGCCGGCAGCCTGGGCCAGTTCGCCTTGGCCCAGGCGTTCAAGGCCTTGGCGTAGGCGGTGCCCTGCAGCGCCTGCGGGTCGGGCCCGCCGTGCGCCAGCAGCCAGTCGCGCAGCAGGCGCTGGCGCCCGGCCAACGTGGCCTGCCAGTAGGCCCAGTTCTGCTGCGCCTGCGCTTCGGTCAGCGCGGCGCCGGAACCCGGATGCGGCAGCTCGAACGGTGGGTAGCCGCTGAGGTCCCAGCTGGCGGCCGCTGAGCCGGCAAGCCAGCGCTGGATCAGGTTCATCATGTGGACGGGCAGGAAAATGGGCGGCCCCGGATCCTCTCAGGGGCCGCCCATCAGAAGCAGGCCGGGGTCAGAACCAGCCTTTTACCGTATCGAAGATGCCGCGTCCGGCCGCATCGCCGCCGAAGGCACCCGCGATGCCTCCGATGACGCCGCCGACCACCGTGCCCACGCCGGGGAAGATGGCCGTGCCGATGGCCGCGCCCGCTGCGGCGCCGCCCCAGCCACCCAGCGCGCCGCCGGCGATGCCGGACGCGGTACGCCCGGTGTTCTCGCCGATGCGGTTGCCGTCGGCCTGGTAGGCCTGGGTGAGGGAGATGGCGTCCAGCACGACGCCCACCGGCCGCGCCACCTTGCCGACGTTCTCCAGCAGCTGGCCGGCGCCACGCATGCCCCGGTTGGCCTCGAGCGCGGCGACATCGTTGGCCACCTGGCCGCGGATGCCGCTGTCCAGGCCGGTGCGGCCGACCTTGGACTCGATCTCGATGCGCTGCTGCATGCGCGGGTCGGTCGCGGGCGGCTGCGCCACCACGTCCACCACGCGCGCGCCGCCCTGCACCGGCACCTCGGTGGCCACCTGGGCGCCGGCGGCACGCCAGCGGTCGGCGATGGCGTCACGCGCCAGCGCGCCGTTGGTGTTGTTCGCCACGGCAGACGGCACGCCCGAGGTACGGCCGAGCGAGCCCGGCGGCGGCGCGTTGACGGTCGGCGCGATCTGGATGCCGCCGGCGTTGAGCAGCTCGGTCAGGCCGCGCGTGAAGCCGCCCTTGCCCGTCCAGGCGCTGGTGGTGGGCTCCCATTGCTTGACGAGGATGGGGTTGTCACGCAGCAGCTGGCCGCCCTGCTGGACCATGCCCTGGCCGGCGCCCCACAGGCCGCCGGGAACGGCGTCGGGCACGAGGCTTTCGCGTGCCGCCTGCTGCACGTCCTGGTGGTAGTGGCCCAGCTCGACGAGCCGGCCGGAGTCCAGCAGCTGGCGCTCGATGGCGGCATGCGCCGCCTCGGCACCCTGGGGGTCGCTTTGCCGGGCCTCCACCACCCAGTGGGCGATGCGCTGCGTGTCGACCTGGCCGGTGCGCGGGTCGGTCGCGCGGCCCACCACCTCGGCGGCGGGGTCGCGCGTGACCGGCGTGGACCGGACGTTGGAACTGCCATCGACGGCTTGCACGCTCATGGCGGTCTCCCGTTAGAAGTCCAGGCGGATGATGGTCAGCGAGAAGCGGTTGGCGTCGCGCGTGGCGGGCTGCGGCGTGTCGCTCGACGACGCGGACGCCAGCGCGCTGAGGAAGGCGCCGGTGAACGACGCCGACAGCAGGCCGGTGAACATGCTGAAGATGTTGCGTGCGAACTCGCCGGCGCGCTGCGCGGTGTCGTCGGCCACCGGGTTGAGCTTCAGGTCGGTCTTGTTGATGTAGGACTGGTCGACCTTGTGGATCTTGCCCTGCGAGTCCACGCCCAGGAAGCCCTTGCCGGCCGGGTTCTCCTGCAGCACGTTGCCGTCGTCGTGGGTCCAGTCCAGCGTCTCGCCCCAGCCCTTGGCCTCGTTGATCTTGAGGTCGCCGACCTTGTTGGTGTCCACGCCGCTGATCTGCACGCCGTAGTCGCCGTTGGTGATGTTGACCTTGCTGGCCAGCGTCATGTCCTTGTTGCCGTTCCACGGCGTGGTCTCGATGGTGACCTTGGTGCCGTCCTCGAGCGCGAAGGTGGTGGTGCCCCAGAAGTCGAAGGCGTGCTTGCCGTCGACGTTGACGTGCGGGTCGCCCCAGATCTTGTAGTCCTCGCCGGTCTTCTTGTTGTGGATGAGGACCTCGTTGTTGTCGCCGGCGGTGATGCGGTAGTTGTCGTTCTCGAACACGGCCTTGCCGCCGACCATGCTGGTGCTGGCGTTGCTCGGGTTGCTGGCGTCGAGCGGGGCCGACGTGGCGGTCAGCGACGCCGCGCTTGTCGATTGGATGGTGGTCATTCGTTGCTCCTCTGGAGGGGGTTTGTTCAGTCGCGGTGACCATTGCATGCGCAGCGACGCGAGCCCGCTAGCTGCGGCTGCCCGCAATTCGGGGCAGCCGCAGCTAGGGTCGGCCGCAAGGCCCCCTGAACAGGGTCGCTGCGCTGGCTAACCCTCTTGCCAGCACGAAAGCGGCTGCCTAGCGTCGGCTTCCCACAAGACCCAGGAGACTCCCCATGACGCACTTCATCCGCGGCCCGCTGGCCGCCGCTGCACTGGCGGCCCTGTTCGCCGGCCCGGCCAGCGCCGCCTTCAGCGATGCCTACTTCTTCGGCGACAGCCTGTCCGACACGGGCAATGTCTTCACCTACTACGGCGGCGCCCTGCCGGTCGCGCCGTACTACGAAGGCCGCTTCTCCAACGGCAAGGTGTGGGTGGAGTACCTCGCCGAGGGCATCGGCCACGCAGACGCGGCGAAGGCCAGCCTGCTCGGCGGCCACAACTTCGCCTGGGGCGGCGCGCGCACGTCGGGCGGTACCGTGCCCAGCCTGCTGGCGCAGATCGGCAGCTTCACCACGCCGCTGGCCACGGTGGACGCGAATGCGCTCTACGTCGTCGTCGCAGGCGGCAACGACATGCGCGACGCACGCAGCGGCGATCCGGCCAACATCGGCGCCGCGGCCACCGCCGCGACGGACAACCTCAAGTCCGCCCTCACCATGCTGGCCGGCAAGGGCGCCAAGAACATCCTCGTGGCGAATCTGCCGGACCTCGGGGCGACCCCGGAGGCCATGGCGATGGGCGTGACCGGCGTGTCGACGCAGGCCACCAACGCTTTCAACGCGCTGATGGGCGGCGTGGTCGGCTACGGCCAGGGCCTCGGCCTGAACATGAGCTTCTTCGACTTCGCGGGCCTCGCCACCGCGGTGCGCAACGACGCGCTCACCAACGGCGGCGCGCTGTACGGCATCACCAACGTCACGACGCCCTGCGGCGCCTTCCAGGGTTCGACCGGCATCTCATGCGACGTCTCGCAGTTCTCGGACGCATTGCATCCCTCGGCGCTGTCGCACCAGATGATGGGCGCCGCGGCCATCGCCGCCGTGCCGGAGCCCGAGACCTACGGCCTGATGGCGCTGGGCCTGGGCATCGTCGGCGTGATGGCGCGCCGCCGCCGCCACCCAAGCGCGACGGCCTGAGCGCCGTGGTCCGGCGGGGTTAGCGCCGCAGGCCGCGGCCTGGAAGAATCGCGGCCCATGAAGCTCACCCATGCCCTGCCGGCCCTCGCCGCCGCCGCCATCTCCGGCACCGCCCTCGCGGGCGATGGCCAGTTCCAGCTGCTGGTGCTGGCCATGCCCACCAAGTACCACTACGAGTACATCCCGGTGGCGCGCGAGAGCTTCGAGAAGCTGGCCAGGCTGCATGCATTCGAGTTGACCTGGACGGCGCAGCCCCACGCGTTCGAAGGCGACCTGGGCCAGTACGCCGCCGTGGTGCTGCTGAACAGCTCCGGCGAGGAGTTCAACGACGCCCAGCGCGCGGGCCTGGAGCGCTACATGAAGGCCGGCGGCAACGCCGTCGTCGTGCACCGCGCCATCATCAGCAAGCCTGGCCTGTGGCCCTGGTACGAAAAGCTCGTCGGCCGCAGCTTCGTCATCCACCCCATGCTGCAGACGGCCGTCGTCACCAAGGCCGACGCCGGCCACCCCGCCACCTTCGGCCTGCCGGACCGCTGGATCTGGAGCGACGAGTGGTACGAGTTCAGCAACCCGCACGGCGTGAAAGTGAACCCGGTGCTGGCCGTGGACGAGCGCACTTACGACCCCACCAGGATCTGGCCCGGGCAGGTCGCCAAGGGAATGGGCGCGGACCACCCGGTGAGCTGGTGGCAGACGTATGAGAAAGGCCGCGTGTTCGTCACGGCGCTCGGCCACAACGCGGCCATGTACCGCGATGAGCGCTACCTGGATCACCTGTGGGGCGGCGTGTGGTGGGCGGCGACGGGATACGGCATGCCGAAGCGGCCGTAATCACTCACCGCCAAACCGCCATGAGCGCGGCCCGCAGGCAAACTCCGCCGCTCATGAACCTGCGCCGGGCCTTGAGCCCCGGCACGCCCAACGCATGAAACGCCGCCCGTTGATGCTGTCGCCCTTGTTGACCCTGCTGCCGACGCTCGCGCCGGCCGCCACCGCACCCGCCGTGCTGCCGCTCTGGCCCGAGGGCGTGCCCGCCGCCGTGCGCGCCGACGCCCGGGCCGCGCTCGGCGACCTCGGTGCCGAGCGGACCGGCGCGGGCGGCAGCATCGCCAACGTGTCGCAGCCGACGCTCACCGTGGTGCCGCCCGCCATCGACCGCCCCAACGGCACCGCCGTCGTGATCTGCCCGGGGGGCGGCTACACCAACCTGTCGATGAACCGCGAGGGCCAGCAGTACGCCGCCTGGCTCAGCACGCTGGGCATCACGGCCTTCGTCCTGAAGAACCGCCTGCAGGAGTGGGGCCACCCCGCGCCGCTGCAGGACGTGCTGCGCGCGCTGCGCCTGGTGCGCTCGCGCGCGGCCGAGTTCGGTGTCGACCCCAAGCGCATCGGCGTGATGGGCAGCTCCGCCGGCGGCCACCTCGCCGCAAGTGCCAGCACGCTGTGGGACCACCCCGACGGCCGCACCGGCGCCGCGCTGGACGCCACCAGCGCCCGGCCGGACTTCGCCGTGCTCGTCTACCCCGTCATCACGATGACCGACCCGGCCGCGCACGCCGGCTCGCGCCGCGCGCTGCTGGGGGACGCGCCCAGCCCGGCGCAGCTGGCGCAGATGTCCGTGGAGCAGCAGGTGACGGCCGCCACGCCGCCCACGCTGCTGCTGCACACGCAGGGCGACAAGACCGTGCCGGTGGACAACAGCATCCTCTACTACCAGGCCCTCACGCGAGCCGGCGTGCCGGCCGAGCTGTATGTTTTCGAGCAGGGCGGCCACGGCATCGGCATGCGCGATGGCCTGGGCAACGCGTCCGCCTGGCCGCGGCGCGCGGAGGACTGGCTGCGCCAGCGCGGCCTGCTGGCCCCGGGCGCTCGCTGAGAACGCCCGCCCCGGCGGCTCACTTCGGCGCGACGCGCCAGATCTCGCCCGTCACGTCGTCGTCCACCAGCAGCGAGCCGTCCTTCTGCACGGCGACCGAGCTGGGCCGGCCCCAGACTTCGGCGTCGCTGGCGACGAAGCCGGTCACGAAGTCCTGGTAGCGGCCGGTCGGCACGCCGTCCTTCATGAACACGCGGACGACCTTGGAGCCCGTGCGCGTCTGTCGGTTCCAGGAGCCGTGGAAGGCGACGAACAGGTCGCCGTCATAGGCCTTCGGAAACGCGGCGGGGGCGGCCGGTGGCGCCTCGTACATGACCATGCCCAGCGGCGCGGCATGCGCGGTGAACAGCAGGTCGGGCGTGGTCACCTTGTCGCGCAGGTCGGGGCGCTGGCCGGCCAGGCGCGGGTCCTCATGGGCGCCGATGTAGAACCACGGCCAGCCGTAGAAGCCGCCCTCCTTCACCCGCGTCAGGTAGTCGGGCGGCAGGTTGTCGCCCAGCAGGTCGCGCTCGTTGACGCTGCACAGCAGGTCGCCGCTGCGCGGGTACAGGTACATGCCCACGCAGTTGCGCAGGCCGGCGGCGTAGGTGCGCCGGTTCTTGCCGTCGGCGTCGAAGGCGAGCACGACGGCGTGGCCTTCCTCCTCGCCCCACGCGGCGCCCAGGCCGTGCCGGGCTTCCCAGTCGGCCAGCGGCACGGGCGGCGTCTTGCCGATGCCCTCGGCCACGTTGGTGGCCGAGCCGATGGACAGGAACATGCGGCGCCCGTCGGCCGAGAACACCAGCGTGCGCGACGAATGCGCGCCGACGGCCTGGGCCAGCCGCGGCACGACCACCTCGGGCTCACCACCGGCCACCAGGTCGCCGTTGCGGTACGGGTAGCGGACGATGGCGTTGACGAAGGCGACGTAGAGGTATTGAGGGTTGGGCCCGGTGGGCCAGAAGGCCAGGCCGAAGGGGCGGTCCATGCCGGCGGCGAAGGTGCTCACCACGTCCGCGGTCTCGCCCGTGGACGACCGGAACACCTTGACCAGCCGCTTCGTCGTGGACGAGATGAAGATGTCGCCGTTGGGCGCCTTCACCATCACGCGGCCGCGGTCGGGGTCCTTGGCCCACAGCTTGACCTTGAAGCCGTCCGGCACGGCCGGCAGCATGCCTTCGGGGCGCGGCACGGTGCGCGGGCCGTTGCTGGCGCTGTCGGTGGCGAAGGGCTTGGGCAGGTCGGCCACCTTCCACTCGTGGATGCGCCCCGGGCGATCGGCGCTCCAGCTGCCTGCGTCCGCAGCGGTTGACGCCGGACCGCTGGCGGCGGCGACGGCTGCCGTGGCCGGGCCCGCGAGCTTGCCGAGATACGCCAGCAGCGCCTGGCGCTGTGCCGGGTCCGCCATGCTGACGGGCATGGAAGTGCCGGGCGCATAGGCCGTCGGGTCGGCGAGGAAGCGGTCCAGCTCCGCGGTCGTCCAGACCCGCCCCTGCCCACCCAGCCCGGCCAGCGCCGCCGAGTAGCCAAAGCCCGGCGCCGCCGCCAGCTTGCGCCCCACGACGCCGTGCAGGCCCGGGCCCATCAGCGCGCGGCGGTCCGGCGTGGCGGTGTGGCACATCGCGCAGTTGCTGTCGAACAGCCGCTGGCCCGGCGCCGCGTCCTGCGCCTGGGTGGAGGCCATGGCCAGCAGGCCGAGCAGGCTGGATGTGGCCCGCATGAGATGAAGCTTGTTCAATCGATGTCCTGTGATCGTTGGGCCGTCAGAACTTCAGCAACAGCCGGCCGCCGTAAAGCCCGTTCGCGACGGCCGGCTCGCCGGCCGGCCCGGTCAGGTCCGCGGCCTGGCCCTTGGCGCCCATGGCGGGAATGGCATGCATGAAGCCGATGTCGCTGGCCGGGAAGTCCACGCTGGTGGTCGGGAAGTCGGCCAGCCTCGCGCCCAGTTGCAGGTAGCCGGCGCCCTCCGTCACGACGGTGAGGTCGCCCGCGGGCGACGTGAGGCGCAGCCAGCGCGGGTCCGCAAAGTAGCCCGCCGGCGCGGCGATGTCATGCACGCCGAGCACCGGCCCGCGTTGGCGGTTCTGCCAGACGGGGCCGGGCCCGCGCAGCAGCGCGCGGAACTGGCTGACCTCGCCCAGCGGGCGGTCGAAGCCGATGCCGTGGTACAGCACCGGGCCTTGCAGCGGGTAGCCGTAGTCCAGCGCGAGCTGACCGTCCTCGCCCAGCGTCCAGCGCACGCGCGCCAGCCCGCCGGCGCCGGGCGCCTCCAGCCAGGCGCCTTGCGGGCCGGTGCCCGTGGTCACGACGACCGGCGCCGCCGGCACGGCGAAGCGCTCCGCCTCGAAGGCCAGGCGCAGCGACGCGACCGCGGGCGTGCGCCGCACGCCGGCCAGGCGCGTCACGCGCACCGCCTTCACGGCCTGGGGCGGGAAGATATAGCCCTGGCCGTCGCGCGCCACGCGGGCGCCGTCGTAGACCGTCTTCCAGCGCTGGCCGTCGGTCGACAGCTCCAGCCTGAAGCCCGCCCAGCCGTCGGCCTCGGTGAGGCCCAGGTTGATGCTCGCGACATTGGCCATCGTGGCGGTGGGGAACTCGTAGACGCCATCGCCCCGCGCGGTGGGCTCCAGCCATGCCGGCTCGGCGGCCGGCTTGGGCCGGGCGACCACCAGGCGCGGCCCGTTGGACAACGGCTGCCGCTTGCCGCCGCGGGCCAGTTCGAGCAGCAGCCCGGTGCGGGCGTCGAAGCGCGCGGACACGGCGCCGGCCTGCAGCCGGATGCTGTCGCCGCTCTTCACCACCGCGGGCGCGCCGGCCCGCTGGCGGGCAAGGCGCACCGGCCGCTCGGGCGCCGCCCAGACCCAGGTCCACAAGGTCTCGTCGCCCTTCGTCGCGGTCAGGCGCAGCGCATCTGCATCGCGCCAAGCCTGCGGCAGCGGCAGCTTCAGGTCGCCCCCGGCATGCGGCGCCACGTCGGGCCCGGCCAGTTCGCCCTGGGCCAGCACACGCGCATCGCGGCTGCGGTCCTGCGGGCCGGCGAACCGCAGCCATTGCCACCGGAAACGCACCGCCGCCAGCGTCGTGAAATCGAAGCCATTGGCCAGCTTCAGCACGCCGTCGAATTGGGCGTCCAGCAGCGGCGGCGCGATCTGCACCGGCGTCCAGATCTCCTTGACCGTGTCGTAGCTCGGCTCCTTCTCATGCCGCGGGCCGACGATGCCGTCCGGCGCGAAGGTGCCGAAGAGGTCGATGCGCCCGCCCTGGTCGGTGCGGGCGATGCCCTCGTCGGCCAGGTTCCACAGGAAGCCGCCCGCGCCGCGCGGCGATGCGGTCATGGCCCGCCAGTAGTCGTCCAGGCCAGAACCCAGGCCGCCGTCGAACAGGCCGTGCAGGAACTCGGTGGGCAGCACCAACAGCGGCCCGGCCAGCCGGCGCTGCAGGTCGGGGTAGCGCGGGTAGTGCTTGGTGTCGATGCCGCCGAAGGCCTCCCAGGGGTGGATCAGCGGCCGCGCCTGCGGGTCGTAGAGGGCGAAGTCGCCGTCCAGCTCGCGGTTCCAGCCGCCCTCGTTGCCGTTGGACCAGAACAGGATGCTGGGGTGGTTGACGTCGCGCTCCACCAGCTCGCGCACCAGCCTGCGGCCCACCTCGGTGTCGTGCGCGCTCTGCCAGCCGCTCAGCTCGTTGATGACGTACAGGCCCAGCTCGTCGGCGGCCTCCAGGAAGGCTTTCTCGGGCGCGTAGTGGGCCACGCGCATCGCGTTCATGTTCATGGACCGGATGAGGCGCGCGTCTTCATAAGCCTGGGCGCGCGACACGGCGCGGCCCGTCTCCGGGCGGAAGCTGTGGCGGTTGATGCCCTTGAGCAGGATGCGCTGGCCGTTGAGGTACAGGCCCTGGCCCTCGCGCAGCTCGAAGGTTCGGAAGCCGAAGCGCTCGCTGTGCTGGTGCACGGGCTTGTCGCCTTCGAGCAGCGTGACCTGTAGCTGGTGGAGGTGCGGCGTCTCGGCCGTCCACAGCAGCGGCTGGTCGACATGGCCGTGCAGGCGCACGCGCCCGGCGCCGCCCGCGGGGATGGCGACGGCGAACGGCGGGCCCACGGCCGCGCCCTCGCGCGTGGTGACCTGTGCGACCAGCCGCGTGACCGTGCGCGGCGCGCGCAGCGTCACGTCCGCGGTGAGCTCGCCGCTGGCCTTGGCGTCGATGGCCACATGGGCGATGGACTGCGGCGGCGCAGCCTCCAGCCACACCGGCCGGTAGATGCCGCCAAACACCCAGTAGTCGCCATGGCGCTCGGCGATGTCGGTGGCCGTGGCGGCCGAGGCCTCGCTGACCTGGACCTCGATCTCGTTGTCTTCGCCCGGCTTGATCCAGCGGCTGATGTCATGGCTGAAGCGGTTGAACCCACCTTGATGCACGGGCCCGGCGACGTTGCCGTTGACCCGCACGCGCGTGTCCGTCATCACCGCATCGAAGACGACGCGCACCGTGCGGCCCTGCCATGCGGCCGGCACCGTGAAGCGGCGCCGGTAGGTCGCCGTGTCCGCCGAGCGCGGGCCCTTGTCGTAGCCGTACTGGTAGTGGCCGAAGCCCTGCTGCTGCCAGTTGGACGGCACGGGGATGCGCGCCGCCTCGCCCGCCCGCCGGCCGCCGTCGATGACGAAGTCCCACGCCACCGCGTCGTCCGGGCCGGTGCCCGACAGCATCAGCGTCTCGGTGCGCGGCGCGTCCACGGCCAGCGCCAGCGGCGCCACCAGGCTGCCCAGCAGCAGGCCGGCCAGCCACTTCAGGGCGGCAAGCTTGAGGTTCACGGGCCGGCGCATTGCGCCTACTCGATGACGAACAGCATCACGCCCTGGCGAGGCAGCGTGAAGCTCAGCGTGGCGCTGCCGTCGGCCACCGCCAGCGCCGGCAGCGCGGCCGGCGCCATCACCGAGGCGGCTTCCAGCTGGGCGTACTGCTTCGCGTCCGGCGCCTGCGGCGAGCCCATGACCTGCCAGGCGGTGAAGGCGTTGGCATGGGCCTTGTCGACGCGCCACTGCGTCACCGTGCGCGTCGCCCGCTGGCCCAGGCCCGCCAGCTTCAGGCTGACGGCGGCATCGGGGCCGCTGGCATCGTCGTCGTGGTAGTGCCAGGTCATGACGGCGAGCTTGCCGTCCGGTGCGCGCGTGGCCAGCACGCCCACGTCGGGCCGGCCGCGAACGCCGTTGGCGATGATGTCGTCCAGCGCCACCTCGGCGTCGCTGGTGGCGCACAGCTGCGTCGGGCCCAGCTTGGCGAACATGCGGAACACGTTGAGCACCGGCAGGTCGACGCCGTTGGTCGCCAGCTGGCGGTAGCCGGCGAACCAGGGCTGGTCCTCGAACGTGAAGGCCCAGGTCAGCGCGCCTTCCAGGTTCACCTGGTGGCGCTCGGCCAGCTGCCAGATGCGCTTGTAGCTGGCCGCCGTGTAGCTGGAGTACATGGTGCCGTTGCGGTAGGCGTTTTGCGGGCCGGGACAGGCGGCGCAGCCCTCGGGGTCGTTCTCGCCGATGACGATGGGCTTGTCCTTCAGCTCGGGCACCGCGACGATCTTCTCGAAGCCCTTGGCGATGCCGCCCAGTTGCGGCGACATGTTCATGCGCACGCGCCCGTCGACGAAGCGCGGGCTGCCCTTGGCGTGGAAGGCCAGGAAGTCGGTCGGCGTGCCGGTCTGCCCGGTCGCGTGGTTCTTGCCGCTGACGACATGCTTCAGGAAGGCGTCCATGAAGGCGCCGCCCGAGCCGGCGACGTCCGGCCCGCCCACGCGCGCCCCGGGCAGCGCACGGCGCACGGCGTCGATGGCGTAGTCGTGCAGCTTGTTGAACTCGTCCTGCGTGCCGGTCCAGTAGGCCGGCCCGTTGGGCTCGTTCCAGACCTCGAAGTACCAGCGCAGCACCTCCTCGCGGCCGTAGCGCTGCACGCAGTGCCGGGTCCACTGGAACACCAGCTCGGCCCACTTGGCGTAGTCCTTGGGCGGGGCGTTCCAGGCGCCGGCGATCAGGTCGTAGGCGAAGCCCGGGCGCCAGCTGTGCTGGTAGGGCGTGCCCGGCTTGGCGCTGGACAGGGCCTGCGGCATGAAGCCGATCTGCAGGTAGGGCCGCACGCCGCGTTCGAGGTAGCTGTCGATGATGCGGTCGGTGACGGTCCAGTCGTAGACGGGCTTGCCGTCGCGGTCCTCGGTGTAGGCATTGGTGCTGCCCCACTTGAACGCCGGCGTGCCGTCGCCGGTGTTCAGCAGGTTGTGGGCGCGGAAGTACACGTTGCCGGGGCGCAGCTCGCCCAGGTGCTTCATCAACTTGCGGCCGTCCTTCATGGTCGCGTAGTTGGGCTCGTCGGCGCCGAAGAAGCGCCAGATGGGCTTGAGCTCGCCCAGCGTGCGGCTGGCGTCCACCTCCACATTCACCGCGAAGGCATCCGCCGGTTGCGCCTGTGCGGCAGCGGCCAGCAGGCCGGCCATGACGAGGGTGAGGGTCCGGGGCAGCGGCTGGAGCTTCATGGCGTGGGTGAGGTGAACGTGCGGCCGAAGGGCGTGGACCACGAACGACGACATCCACTGCCTGCACCGCTCGCAAATCCGGGCGGAGTGTAGGAAGGGCTTTGCTGACGCGGCGGGCCTGCCGGCATTCGCTCAAGAAGGTGAGTGCCAAAGGCCGCTGACGCTCGCCGCCGGGCGACCGGCGCGCATTCGCGCCCGCTTCAGTGCGCCGTGGCCGCCTGCGCCTCGCGCCGGCTCTCGCGGGTGGCCGGCTGCAGCACGGGGCACAGCGCCCCGAGCCGCGCCACCGCGGCGTCTTCCTGCAGGCCTTCGGCGAGCAGGTGGGCGACGCTCGACAGCCACTGGACGCGCGACATCGCCGGCGCGCGCACCGCGGCGTCGGGGGCCCGGGCAGGCGACGTCACGCCCACATCCGTCACCTCGATGGCGGCCCGGGCCCAGCGCTTGGTGACCGACACGGCGCACGCCCGCGCGCCGCCCTCGACGTCGGGCCGGCGCGCCGGTGGCAGCCCCAGCACCGGCCCGACCGACACGTTCATCACCGAGCCGCAGCCGCGCCGGCGGAAGTGGCTCAGCAGCGCGCCGGTCAGGTGCTGGATGCCGAGCCGCCGGGCTTGCGCTCTCTCGTGCGTGTCATCCCCGGCCAGCAGCGCGCCCATGCCCGGCAGCTGCCGCACCGGGAAGGCGATGTCGATGCTGACCAGCAGGTTCAGCGCCGGGCAGGTGGCCGCCAGCTGTTCGCAGAAACCGGCCACGCTCCACGGGTCCTCCAGGCACAACTCGACAGCGCGCAGGCCCGGCACGGCCCGTGCGGCGGCCTGGGCCCGGCGCGGCTCGCTGTCGAAGACGAGCACCTCGTTGCCCATCCGGCACAGCAGCCCGGCCAGCGCGCGGCCGATGCCGCGGGTGCCGCCCGCCACGAGAATGGTGTTGCCTTGCATCTGCATGCGGACCTCCTTGCGTGAAGGCCCGCATTGAATCGGCCGGCCGCCGATTTCGACAGCCAAATCCGGTCATGTGATTGCACGATCCCGCCATCGTGCGGCGAGCAGTCGGCAAACCGTGGCAACGCCCTCGGGCGGATAGCCCAAAACCCGCAAGCTCTTGCACGATTCCGTCAAACCAACGCGCAGGCGCTTGAGCCGCCGCGGCGCAGCAGGTACGGTCGCGCCATGGCTTTACTTGAAGAATTGCAGGCGCTGATCCGGCGCCACGCGATCGCCAACGGCGACCGCAAGCAAGGCATGTTTGCGGTGATGGCCGACGCGCGGACCGAGATGCAGCACCACGTCGTGGAGCCGGTGTTCGTCGTGGTGGCGCAGGGCGCCAAGCGCGCCATGCTGGGCGACGAGGTGTTCGAGTACCGCGGCGGCCAGTTCCTCGTCGTCGGCGTGGCCCTGCCGCTGGCCGGCGGCGTGATCGAGGCCAGCCGCGAGCTGCCCTACCTGGCCGCGGGCATGACGCTGCAGGCCGCCACCATCTCGTCGCTGCTGCTGGAGATGGACCCCGCCGACCGGCCCGCCACCGAGCAGGCCGGCTTTGCCGTCAGCGACGCCTGCGAGGCGCTGCTCGACACGGTGGTGCGCATGCTGCGGCTGAAGGACTCGCCGCGCGACGCCGCGGTGCTCGGGCCGCTCATCGAGCGCGAGCTGGTGTGGCGGCTGCTGCACGGCCCGCAAGGCGCCATGGTGCGGCAGATCGGCCTGGCGGAAAGCCGGCTGTCGCAGATCGGCCGGGCCATCCGCTTCATCCGCGCCCACCATGCCGAACCGATCTCCATCCCCCAGCTGGCCGACATGGTGGCCATGAGCGAGTCGTCCTTCCACCGCCACTTCCGCGGCGCCACGACGATGAGCCCGCTGCAGTTCCAGAAGCTCATCCGCCTGCAGGAAGCGCGCGCTCGCCTGATCGCCGATGCGGGCGACGTGGCCGCCATCGGCTACAGCGTGGGCTACGACAGCCCGTCGCAGTTCAGCCGTGAGTACAGCCGCCTGTTCGGCGCACCGCCGGGGCGGGACAAGCAGCGGCTGGGCGTGCGGGCGGGTGCCGGGTAGGCGCTCTATCGACGGGATCGATATTTGACTTTTATCGACCACATCGATACAAGGCGGATATCGACCCGATCGAGATTGCCCGATGACGCATCGCCTCGTCCACTCGCCGGAGCAGCTCGCCGTGCTGCTCAAGACCACCCGCAAGGCCCGCCGGCTCACGCAAGGCGAACTGGCCGCGCGCATGGGCTTGAGCGCCAACCGCTTCTCGGAACTGGAATCCGACCTCGGCGCGCTGACCGTCCAACGGCTGTTCGAGCTGACCCAGGCGCTGGGCCTGGAAATCTTCGTCGCCAACGCCGACAGCCCTGCTGCAGCCGCCACCCCGGCGCAGTGGTGACATGGCCGGCCGCCCTTCGCACGCCAAGGCACTGTCGCTGTGGATGAACGGCCTTCGCGTCGGCGAATGGCGCATCCCCACCCGCGGGCCGATGGAACTGGCCTACGACCCCGCCTGGCTGGCAGCGCCCGAAGCGCGCCCACTGTCGCTGTCCCTCCCCCTGCCCCTGGCGCCGGTGCCGCTGACCTCCGCGGCCGTCGGCCACTACTTCGACAACCTGCTGCCTGACCACGAAGCCATCCGGCGGCGCATCGCCTCGCGCTTCCGCCTGGCCGACACCCATCCTTTCCACCTGCTGGCAGAGATCGGCCGCGACTGCGTCGGCGCGCTGCAGCTGCTGCCCGTGGACGCGGACGCGCCTGATGTCCGGCGCATCGACGCCGAGCCGCTGGACGACGCTGCCGTCGAGCACGCCCTCGACCGCGCCGTGACGCCGACCGGCGGCATGACCACCATCGCCGACGAGGAAGCCGAGCCGCGCATCTCCGTCGCCGGCGCGCAGGACAAGACGGCGCTGCTGTGGCACGAGGGCCGTTGGTGCCGGCCGCTCGGCGCCACGCCCACCACGCATCTGTTCAAGCTGCCACTCGGGCAGATCGGCGGGCAGTCGCGGCGGATCGACTTCACCACCTCGGTCGACAACGAGTGGCTCTGCCTGCGCCTGCTCGGCCTGTACGGCCTGCCCGTGCCACGCACCCACATCGCCACATTCGGCAAGCATCGCCCGCTGATCGTCGAGCGCTTCGACCGCCGCTTCGTCCCGGCCGGCGCAGATGGCAGCCGCGACTGGTGGCTGCGCCTGCCGCAGGAGGATTTCTGCCAGGCCTTCGCGCTGCCGCCCACGGCCAAGTACGAGCACGACGGCGGCCCGGGCATCGTCGAGATCGCCAGCAAGCTGCGCCTGAGCGTGAACCCCAACGGCCAGGCCGACGTGGAGAACTTCTTCAGCGCGCAGGTGCTGTTCTGGATGCTCGCCGCCATCGACGGCCACGCCAAGAACTTCAGCCTGCAGCTGCTGCCCCAAGGCCGCTACCGGCTTGCGCCCTTCTACGACGTGCTCTCGGCGTGGCCCGTGGCCGGCAACGCAGCCAGCCAGATCGACGTGCACAAGGCCAAGCTGGCCATGGGCCTGCGCGGCAAGAACCGGCACCGCAAGATCTTCGAGATCCAGCGGCGGCACTTCGACAGCACCGCCCAGCTGTGCGGCTTGGCCTCCGTTGACCCCCTGATCGAGCGCATCCTGGCCCGCACGCCGCAGGTCGTCGAGCAGGCGCAGCGAGACCTGCCGCCCGGCTTCTCGCCGCAGGTGCTGGACAAGACGCTGACCGGCCTCACCGACATGGCCGCCCGGCTCGCCACGACGGCGCCTTGACGCGGCCGCGGCGGAGGGCCCGGACGGGCGTTACTTCGAGAACCAGCCGGCGATGCGCTGCTTGATGCGCAGGAAGAAGCCGGCGCGCTCCACGTCGGCCAGCGCGATGACGGGCACCTCGCCGAGCGCCTTGCCGTTGGCCACCGCGACCAGCTTGCCGATCACGGCGCCCTTGGCGATCGGCGCCTCCAGGCCCGGGTTCAGCGTCACCTCGGTCTTGACCGCGGCGGCCTGGCCCTTGGGCACCACCAGCGTCCACGGCTTGGCGATGCCCGCCGCCACCTCGGGGGCCACGCCGTACAGCACCTTGGGCGTAGTCAGCGCAGCACCCGCCTGGGCCGGCGTGGCCTCCTCGAAGTTGGCGTAGCCCCAGTTGAAGAGCACGCGCGTCTGGTCGGCGCGGGCCTGCTTGCTGTTCGCGTTCATGATGACCGAGATCAGGCGCATGCCATTGCGCTTGGACGAGGCCACCAGGCAGTAGCCGGCCTCCTCCGTGTGCCCGGTCTTGAGCCCGTCGACAGAGGAGTCGGTGTACAGCAGCGCGTTGCGGTTGCCCTGCTTGATGTTGTTGTAGGTGAACTCGCGCTCGGCGTAGAGCGGGTAGTACTCGGCGCTGTTGCGGATGATGGCCGCGGCCAGCACGGCGAGGTCGCGTGCGGAGGCCTTGTGGTTGGCGCCCGGCAGGCCGTCCGCGTTCTCGAAGTGCGTCTTCGTCATGCCGAGCTTGGCGGCTTCGGCATTCATCAGCGTGACGAAGCCGGCCTCCGAGCCGCCGACGTGCTCGGCCAGCGCCTTGGAGGCGTCGTTGCCGCTGGCGATGACCACGCCGCGCAGCATGTCCATCAAGGAGGCCTTCTCGTTGAGCGGCACGAACATGCAGCTGTCGCCGCCCTTGCCACCGCGGCACCAGGCGCTCTCGCTCATGGTGACCATCTCGTCGGGCTTGAGCTTGCCGCTCTTCAGGCCCTGCTCCACCAGGTAGCTCGTCATCATCTTCGTGAGCGACGCGGGCGGCAGCGGTTCGTCCGGGTTGGAGGACGCCAGCAGCTGGCCGGTGTTGAAGTCCATCAGCACCCAGGCCTTGTTCTCGAGCACGGGGATCGACTGGCCGTTGGCGTCGGTCGTCATCGCCTGCTCGGCCGGGGCGGACTTGGCCTTGCGGGCCGCGGCGTGGGGCTTGGGCTTGGCGTGCGTGGCAGCCTCGGCGGCTACGGCTGAGCCGGCCAGGATGGCGGTGGCGAGGAGGGAGGGGAGCAGACGGGAAATACGCGGTTTGCGGGTCATGGAGATGCTTGCTGAGAAGCCAGTAGGGGGCTCGCGATCTATTCGCTGATCACTGAGACGGGCGGTTTGTTGTGCTGGCGCGAAGCGCATCCAAGGTTTCGGTGGACCAGCCAGGGACGGCGAATAGCGCTTGGGATGTCATCGACGGGGATTGCGCCAGGCGATCGGGGCCAATTGTGTCCCTTGGGCGGCCGCAAACCGGTACGGCGACTGCGATCTCACGAATCTCTACAACTGCGGCCAACCACCAGGGCAGCATGCACACAAGCTCCATGATGTCTTCGGCCAAACCTCAATTGCGTCTTCGCGCCATTGCTGCCTCCCTTCCAGACCTTTGCGCCCCTATGGATCTCCTAGGGCGAGGGCTCCGTCGAAGTCAAAGTGATTCGAGCTCGCTGAGCAGCTGCGTCAACGGACCGGCCACGACGCCCCAGACGATGACGTCGTCGATCTCGGCGTAGCCATGTGCCAGCTGGTTGCGCAAGGCAACAGCCTGGTTCAGATCAGCGACACGCGCGGCCAGGCCGGGGTCCAGTTGACGCAAGCGCCCCAGCGCTTCACCCAGAATCAAGAACTGGCGCTCGACAGCCGCACGCAGCAGCTCGTCGTTCAGGTAGTCGTCCAACGACTTGCCGGCGGTGAAGCGCAGCGCTCGCGCTGCGGCTTCCTTCGCATCCCAGATGTATTTGCGGACCTCAGGCGCCATAGACCCGTTGCCGCTCCGTGCTGACACGCTGCTTGAAGTACGGGTTACGGATCGCGCGCTCCACGACCAGATCCACGGGCCGGGCGAAAAGCCGCTCCAGGCCCTGCTTCAGCGAAAAGAAGGCCTCGGCATAGCGGACGGGCGGGAGCTCGTCGAACTCGACGAGGAAGTCAAGATCGCTGGACGCGGCGTCGAAGTCCTCGCGCACCGCGGAGCCGAACAGGTCCAGGCGCCGCGCGTGGGCCTGGCGGCACAACTCTGCGATGGCTTCACGCCGTTCGGTGACAAGGGTCGGAACTTGCATGCGCCGATTCAAGCCGTTGCACCGGGCCGCGTCAATCAGACGTCGATGTTGCCGGCGCGCAAGGCGTTGGTTTCGATGAAATCGCGCCGCGGCTCCACCTCGTCGCCCATCAGCATCGTGAACACCTTGTCCGCCTCGATGGCGTCTTCGATCTGCACGCGCAGCAGGCGGCGGACGTTGGGGTCCATCGTCGTTTCCCACAGCTGCTCGGGGTTCATCTCGCCCAGGCCCTTGTAGCGCTGGCGGCCGACGGCGCTTTCGGCTTGCTGCATGAGCCAGGCCATCGCGGCGCGGAAGTCGTCGACCTTGCTTTCCTTGGCCTTCTCGCCCTCGCCCTTGCGCACGATGGCGCCGGGCTTGATGAGGCCTTGGAAGCTGAGGCCGGCGTCGGCCAGCACTTCGTAGTCGGCACCGTGCACGAAGTCGGCGTGGATGACGCTGGCGCGCACGTTGCCGTGGTGCATGCGAGCGATCTTCAGGAAGAACTTGTCGGTGCGCGGGTCGGTCTCGACGGTTACCTGCGCGTCGTGCAGCAGGCCCTTCAGGCTGGCGGCGCTGGCCTCGGCGGCCTCGGCGGTGTCGAGGTCCAGCGCCAGGCCGTTGGCGAGCACGTGCAGGGCTTCGATGTCCATCCAGTTGGACAGGCGCTCGATGACGGCCTGCGCGGCGACGTATTTACGCGCCAGCGTGTCGAGGGTGTCGCCCTTGAGGGTGTCGTCCCCTTGCCCAGGTGCAGCGGTGTCCAGCGACGCGTCCTGCAGCGCGACCTTGAGCAGGAAGCTGTCGAGCTCGGGCGCGTCCTTCAGGTATTGCTCGTGCTTGCCGACCTTGACCTTGTAGAGCGGCGGCTGCGCGATGTAGATGTGGCCGCGCTCGCAGAGCTCGGGCATCTGGCGGTAGAAGAAGGTGAGCAGCAACGTGCGGATGTGGGCGCCGTCCACGTCCGCGTCGGTCATGATGATGATGCGGTGGTAGCGGAGCTTGTCGGGGTTGAAGTCGTCGCTGCCGGCGCCGCGGCCGATGCCGGTGCCTAACGCGGTGATGAGCGTGATGATCTCGTTGGAGGTCAGCAGCTTTTCGTAGCGGGCCTTCTCGACGTTCAGGATCTTGCCGCGCAGCGGCAGGATGGCCTGGAACTTCCGGTCGCGGCCCTGCTTGGCGGAGCCGCCGGCGGAGTCGCCCTCGACGATGTAGATCTCGCAGAGCGCGGGGTCTTTTTCCTGGCAGTCGGCCAGCTTGCCGGGCAGGCCCAGGCCATCGAGCACGCCCTTGCGGCGCGTCATCTCGCGGGCCTTGCGGGCGGCCTCGCGGGCGCGGGCGGCGTCGAGGATCTTGCCGCAGATGATCTTGGCGTCGATCGGGTTCTCGAGCAGGTAGTCGGTCAGCAGGCGGCCGACGATGTCTTCGACCGGTGCGCGCACTTCGGAGCTGACGAGCTTGTCCTTGGTCTGCGAGCTGAACTTGGGCTCGGGCACCTTGACCGAAACGACGCACGCGAGGCCTTCGCGCATGTCGTCGCCGGCGACTTCGACCTTGGCCTTCTTGGCCAGGTCGTTGTCGTCGATGTATTTGTTGATGACGCGGGTCATCGCGGCGCGCAGGCCGGTGAGGTGGGTGCCGCCGTCACGCTGCGGGATGTTGTTGGTGAAGCAGAGGACGTTCTCGTTGAAGCCGTCGTTCCACTGCATCGCCACTTCGACGCCGATGTTGGTCTGCTGGTCGCTCATCTTGTCGCCCACGGCGTGGAAGATGTTCGGGTGCAGGGTGGTCTTGCCCTTGTTGATGAACTCGACGAAGCCCTTCACGCCGCCGGCGTAGGCGAAGTTGTCTTCCTTGTTGTTGCGCTCGTCGACGAGGCGGATCTTGACGCCGTTGTTCAGGAACGAGAGCTCGCGCAGGCGCTTGGCGAGGATGTCGTAGTGGTAGTCGTTGTTCTGCTGGAAGATTTCCGTGTCGGGCAGGAAGTGGACTTCCGTGCCGCGCTTGTCGGTCTCGCCGATGATCTTCATCGGGCTGGTCTCGACGCCGTTGACGAGCACGATCTCGCGGTCCTGCGGGATGCCCTTGGCGAACTCCAGGAAGTGCACCTTGCCGTTCTGGCGCACGGTCAGGCGCAGGAACTTGCTCAGGCCGTTCACGCAGGACACGCCCACGCCGTGCAGGCCGCCGGAGACCTTGTAGCTGTTCTGGTTGAACTTGCCGCCGGCGTGCAGCTCGGTGAGGGCGATCTCGGCGGCGGAGCGCTTGGGCTCGTGCTTGTCGTCCATCTTGACGCCGGTGGGGATGCCGCGGCCGTTGTCGATGACGGAGATGGAGTTGTCGGTGTGGATGGTGACGACGATGTCGTCACAGTGGCCGGCCAGGGCTTCGTCGATGGAGTTGTCGACGACTTCGAAGACGAGGTGGTGCAGGCCGGTGCCGTCGGAGGTGTCGCCGATGTACATGCCGGGGCGCTTGCGCACGGCCTCCAGGCCTTCGAGGATCTGGATGGAGCTGGCGTCGTACACCGCGCCCGACTTGGCCTCGGCTGCGGCGGCCGCCTGCTGGTTGGCGTTCAGGCCATCGGGGTGATCGGGGCTGCTGGAAACATCACTCATCGGGAACTCTCTCTCACTCGCGGGCGACAAACTGATCGCCCTTTAAAAGCACTGAAGCGGGCCGAAGCCCGCTGTGTCCAAGCCCGGTCGGGGCTCAGATTCGCATCGGCATCACCACGTACTTGAATCCCGTCGTGTCGGGAATCGTCAAGAGCGCGCTCGATGCGCTGTCGTTGAGGTCGATGCAGACCATGTCCTGGCTCATGTTGGCCAGCGCGTCCATCAGGTAGGTGACGTTGAAGCCGGTCTCGATCTTGTCGCCGGCGTAGTCGATCTCGATCTCTTCCTTGGCCTCTTCCTGCTCGGCGTTGCTGGACGCGATGGAGAGCAGGCCCGGCTCGAAGGACAGGCGCACGGCCTTGAACTTCTCGCTCGTCAGGATGGCGGCGCGCTGCAGGCTGCTCAGCAGCGGCGCGCGGCCCAGCGTCAGGCGGAACTTGTGGTTCTTGGGGATGACGCGGTTGTAGTCGGGGAACTTGCCCTCGACGAGCTTGGTGACGAACTCCATGCCGCTGAAGCTGAACTTGGCCTGGTTGCCGGCAAAGCGCATCTCGATGGGCGCGCTGTCGGTCGATTCCTTGTCTTCGCCCTTGCCGTCCTTCAGCAGGCGCATCAGCTCCAGCACGGTCTTGCGCGGCAGGATGACTTCCTGCTTGGGGATGTCGGCGTCCAGCTCGGCCTGGGCCAGTGCCAGGCGGTGGCCGTCGGTGGCGACGAGCGTCAGGTTCTTGCCCTCGGCGACGAACAGGATGCCGTTGAGGTAGTAGCGGATGTCGTGCACCGCCATCGCGAAGTGGACCTGGTTGATCAGGGCCTTGAGCACCTTCTGCGGCACGCTGAACACGGGGCCGAAGTCGGCGGCTTCCTGCACCAGCGGGAAGTCGTCGGCCGGCAGCGTCTGCAGCGTGAAGCGGCTCTTGCCGCCCTGCAGCGTCATCTTGTTGGCGTTGCTCGTCAGGCTGACGGTCTGGTCGGCCGGCATGGAGCGCAGGATGTCGATGAGCTTGCGCGCGCCGACGGTGGTGGACAGGTTGCCGGCATCGCCGTCGAACTGCACCGTGGTGCGCACCTGGATCTCGAGGTCGCTGGTCGTGAGCTCCACCTGGTTGCCGGTCTTGCGGATCAACACATTGGCCAGGATCGGCAGCGTGTGACGCCGCTCGACGATGCCGGACACCGCCTGCAGCGCGGTCAGCACCTGATCCTGGGGAGCTTTCAAAACGATCATGGAGGCCTCTTTGGAGGGATCTGGGGGGAGGTTTCAGCTGGGGCCAAGCCCAGAAAACGCGCGCGCGCGTGAAGCTGCGATTGTCGCCCGGAAACAGTGCCCCGCCATGGCCGCGGGGGGTGGGGGTCAACCCGAAGCGTTGATCGGCGTCAGCCTTTGAGCGTCTGCTCCAGCACGTGCAGCTGCTGGTTCAGCTCGGTGTTCTTCTGGCGCTCACCGCCGATCTTGCGCACCGCGTGCAGCACGGTCGTGTGGTCGCGCCCACCGAACAGCTCGCCGATCTCGGGCAGGCTCTTCTGCGTCAGCTCCTTGGCCAGATACATCGCGATCTGGCGCGGCCGGGCGATGCTGGCCGGGCGCTTCTTGGAGTACATGTCGGCGACCTTGATCTTGTAGAAGTCGGCCACCGTCTTCTGGATGTTCTCCACGCCGATCTGGCGGTTCTGGATGGACAGCAAATCCTTCAGCGCCTCGCGGGCCAGCGTGATGCTGATCTCCTTGTGCGAGAACTTGGCGTAGGCCAGCACCTTGCGCAGCGCACCTTCCAGCTCACGCACGTTGGCGCGCACGTTCTTGGCGACGAAGAAGGCGACGTCCTCCGGCATCGGCGTGCCCTCGGCCTCGGCCTTCTTGATCAGGATGGCGACGCGCATCTCCAGCTCGGGCGGCTCGATGGCGACCGTCAGGCCGGCGTCGAAGCGGGAGGTGAGGCGCTCGTCGATGTCCACCAGCCCCTTGGGGTAGGTGTCCGACGTCATGATGATGTGCGCCTTCTTCGCCAGCAGCGCCTCGAAGGCGTTGAAGAACTCCTCCTGCGTGCGGTCCTTGCCGGCGAAGAACTGCACGTCGTCGATCAGCAGCAGGTCCAGCGAGTGGTACTTGGCCTTCAACTCGTCGAAGGTCTTGCGCTGGTAGTTCTTGACGACGTCGGAGATGAACTGCTCGGCGTGCAGGTACAGCACGCGGGCGTCGGGGCGGTCCTTCAGCAGCGCGTTGCCGACGGCGTGGATCAAATGCGTCTTGCCCAGGCCCACGCCGCCGTAGATGAACAGCGGGTTGTAGGTCACGCCCGGCGCGCCGGCCACGTGCAGCGCCGCGGTGCGGGCCATCTGGTTGGCGCGGCCGGGCACGAGGGTGTCGAACGTGAGCTGCGGGTTGATGCGGTGCTTGGCCGAGGCGGGCGCCTGCGACGGCAGCATGATGGTGCTGGCCGGCGGGGCGCTGACGGGCCGCAGCGCGGCGCTCGGCTCGGTGGAGTGCGCCGATGCCTGATGAGGCGTAGGCGCGGCGCCCGGGGGCATCGAGATGGGCGCGGCGGACGGCTCACGCGCGGTCAGCGCCAGCTCCAGCCGCGTCGGGCGGCCGGCGAGTTCGGTCAGGATGGCTTCGATGCGGGCCGCGTACTGGCGGCGGATCCAGTCGCGCTTGAAGTGGTTGGGCACGCGCAGCGTGGCGACGAGGGCCGAGTCGCTCGCGGCGCCTTCGCCCGCCACGGTGGCGGGCGGCAGCGGACGGATCCAGGTGTTGAACTGCTGCTCCGGCAGCTCCGTGGCCAGGCGCTCGCAGCCCCGCCGCCAGAGATCGGACGCCCAGTCTGCTGAATTCATGCCCGCTACGCCCGCCATCTCGCCCGTCTTCAAAGCCTGCACTCCATCCACTCTCTGTTCTTCTTCGCTCATTGTGGAAAACTTCTTTTCGAGCGGCCGGATTGTACGGAACCGAGGCCACCGAAAGGCGGGTTATCCACAGAATTTCGGCGGGGGTCAATCCCCGGCAAACCCGGCTTGAGACCGGCGACTTATTGACCGGGATGGCGGCATCTGCTGTAATGCCGGGTTTTCGCGCATTGGCGACTGGTTTGCCGTGCGCTTTTCTTGTCGGGCACCAACCGCTGTGCCAGACCTGCACAAACCCTCAGAAGCCTTTAAAAGGGGTTCCCCATGAAGCGT
>NZ_LMFP01000013.1:236658-446762 GCF_001426885.1 Pelomonas sp. Root1444
GCGGTGGCCGCGCCGTCATCGCCGCGCGCCGCGCCAAGGGCCGCAAGCGCCTGGCCGTCTAAGGTCTTGTCGCACAAGGCGGCGCCCTCCGCGCCGCGGCTGCCGGGCTCCCGATGATCGGTCGCATCCAACGCCCGGTGGATTTCGAGCGGGTGCTCGCCCGCCCGAGCCGCTCCCGCAGCGCCCACTTCGCGTTGCACCATCTCTCGGCCGACCTGGCGCCCAGCGCTTGGGCGGCGGCAAAGTTACGCACAGCCCAGGCCGAGTTATCAACAGGTGAATCACAGCCTGTTCACAATGTTGTGGAACACCAGCCGCCCAGCGTGCCGAACGGCTGCTGGCTGGGCATGGTCGTGCCCAAGCGGCATGCGCGGCGTGCAGTGACCCGCACACTCTTGAAGCGCCAGATCCGCGCCGCATTTGCTGCGACAGCCGGCATCCCGCCGGGCCTGTGGGTCGTCCGCTTGCGCTCTCCCTTTGACCGCCAGAAGTTCCCGAGCGCTGCGTCCGACGCGCTGCGCCAGGCCGCGCGCGACGAACTCGCCCAACTGCTGGACCGTGCGCTGAAGCCGCCGCCGAAACGCGAGGCCGCCACATGACACCCAGCTGGCCCGCCCGCGTGCTGATGGCCATCGTGCGTGGCTACCGCGTGATGCTCAGCCCATGGCTGGGCAACGCCTGCCGCTTCGAGCCGACCTGCTCGCGCTACTCGCTTGCCGCGCTGGAAAAGCATGGGGCGCTGGCCGGCAGCTACCTGACGGCCCACCGCATCCTGCGCTGCCAGCCGTGGTGCGACGGCGGGCACGACCCCGTGCCTGACAATCCGCCGCGGCTGTTTTCCCGCCTCGTTTCTCCCTCCGTGGCGCGCGCCTGCGCGTCCTCTTCCTCGTCCGAGTCCCCTCATGACTGATATTCGCCGCACCGTGCTGTGGGTGGTGTTCACCATGTCCCTCGTCCTGCTCTGGGACGGCTGGCAAAAGCACAACGGGCATCCCTCGATGTTCAGCCCCTCGGCGCCGAAGGCCGTGGCCACGGCGCCCACCGGCGCGGCCTCCGGCGGCGTACCGGCCGCCACCGCGGGCGCCCCCGGCACCGCAGCCGTGGCGGCCACGCCCACGACGGCAGCGCCGTCCGAGAAGATCACCGTCCGCACGGACGTATTGACCGTCACGGTCGACACGCTCGGCGGCGACATCGTCCGCGCCGAGCTGCCCAAGTACCTGACCGCACCCGACCCGACGGTGACGGACCAGCTGCTGCAGATGGTCGGCCTGAAGAAGCCCGCGCCCTTCACGCCGGAGCCGGTCGTGCTGTTCAACGCCGGCCAGCAGTACCGCGCGCAGACCGGCCTGGTCGGCGCCCAGGGCCCGCTGCCCACGCACAACACGCCGATGACGGCGGTGGAAGGCCCGCGCGAGCTGGCGGCCGGCCAGGACGAGGTCAAGCTGCGCCTGGAGTCGCCCGAAGTTGGCGGCGTCAAGCTGGTCAAGACCTTCACCTTCAAGCGCGGCGCCTACACGGTGGGCGTGACGCACGAGATCGTCAACGCGGGCAGCGCGCCGGTCACGCCGCAGGTCTACCTGCAGCTGGTGCGCGACGGCAGCACCGTCACCGGCGGCGCGGCCTTCACGCCCAGCTTCACCGGCCCGGCGGTCTACAACAGCAACACCAAGTTCAAGACGCTCAAGTTCGAGGACATCGACAAGAACAAGGTCGACATCGAGAAGCAGGCGAACGACGGCTGGGTCTCGATGGTGCAGCACTACTTCGCCAGCGCCTGGCTCGTCAACGAACCCGGCAACCGCGAGTTCTTCGTGCGCAAGCTGCCCGGCCAGGCCGGCGTGCGCGGCGACACCTATGCCACCGGCATGGTGTTCACGCTGCCCACACTCGCCCCCGGCGCCAGCACGACGCAGAACGCCACGCTGTTCGCCGGCCCGCAGGAGGAGAACAACCTCGCCAAGCTCGCCCCCGGGCTGGAGCGCGTCAAGGACTACGGCGTGCTGACCATCCTGGCCGAGCCGCTGTTCTGGCTGCTCGACAAGCTGCACGGCTTCATCGGCAACTGGGGCTGGACCATCGTCGCGCTGGTGTTGCTGCTGAAGATCGCGCTGTACGGCCTGAATGCCAGTGCCTACAAGTCGATGGCGCGCATGAAGGCCGTCGCGCCGCGCATCAACGAGATGAAGGAGCGCCTGAAGGACAAGCCGCAGGAAATGCAGCAGGAGATGATGAAGATCTACCGCGAGGAGAAGATCAACCCGATCGGCGGCTGCCTGCCCATCTTCCTGCAGATGCCCATCTTCATGGCGCTGTACTGGGTGCTGCTGTCCACCGTTGAAATGCGCCAGGCGCCGTGGATCCTGTGGATCACCGACCTGTCGGTACGCGACCCCTACTTCATCCTGCCGCTGCTGATGATGGCGTCCAGCCTGTTCCAGGTCTGGCTGAACCCGCCGGCCGCCGACCCGGTGCAGCAGAAGATGATGTGGATCATGCCCATCGCCTTCGGCGTCATGTTCTTCGTCTTCCCGGCCGGCCTGGTGCTGTACTGGCTGACGAACAACATCCTGTCCATCGCCCAGCAGTGGATGATCAACAGGCAGCTGGGCGTGAACTGATTCACGCGCATGAGCCAGCCCCCGCATCCCGGGGGCTTTTTAATGTCTGCGGTTCGCAGTTCAATGGCTCAGCGGGGCAGAGAACACCGGCCCGGACGGGGCTCACGAGAGCGACCGAACCGAGCCTCCCCCGCGCCAACACCCGCAAACAGCCGCCCCCGACCGGGCGGCTGTTTGCTTTTGGGCGAAGACAATCGCCCCCATGCTCGCCCGCCATGCCGACCCCATCGCCGCCATCGCCACCGCCCCGGGGCGGGGCGCGGTCGGCATCGTGCGCGTGTCGTCGCCGCAGGATCTCTCCGGGCTGATGGAAGCCGTCTGCGGCCGCGCGCTGAAAGCCCGCGAGGCCACCTACCTGCCCTTTCGCGACGCCGCAGGACAAGCCATCGACCAGGGCCTCGCGCTGCACTTCCCGGCGCCGCATTCGTACACCGGCGAGCATGTGCTGGAACTGCAGGCCCACGGCGGCGCCGTGGTCATGCAGTTGCTGCTGGCGCGCGTCATCGAGGCGGGCGCGAACGTCAGGCTCGCCGAGCCGGGCGAGTTCACGCAGCGCGCCTTCCTGAACGGCAAGCTGGACCTGGCCCAGGCCGAGGCGGTGGCCGACCTGATCGACGCCAGCACCGAGGCCGCCGCGCGCAGCGCGAGCCGGGCGCTGGGCGGGGCGTTGTCGCACGAGGTCGGCGTGCTGCGCGACCAGCTCATCCAGCTGCGCATGCTGGTCGAGGCGACGCTGGACTTTCCCGAGGAGGAGATCGACTTCCTTGAAAAGGCCGACGCCTTCGGCCGGCTGGACCGCCTGACGGCCCAACTGAGCGCAGTACAGGCCCGCACGCGCCAGGGTGCGCTGCTGCGCGATGGCCTCAAGGTGGTGCTGGCCGGCCAGCCGAACGTGGGAAAAAGCTCGCTGCTCAACGCACTGGCCGGCGCGGAGCTGGCCATCGTCACGCCCATCCCCGGCACGACGCGCGACAAGGTCAGCCAGACCATCCAGATCGAAGGCGTGCCGCTGCACATCACCGACACGGCCGGCCTGCGCGACGCGACGGCCGATGAGGTGGAGCGCATCGGCGTGTCGCGCAGCTGGGCTGCGATTTCGGAGGCCGACGTGGTGCTGTTCCTGCACGACCTGGGCCGCGTGGGCCAGGCCGACTACGAGGCCGAGGACGAGCGCATCCGCACGCGCCTGGCGGGCGTGGACGCGAGCCGCATCGTGCAGGTCTTCAACAAGGCCGACCTCGCCGCGGCGCCCGCAGGCGAGATTGCACTGAGCCTGAAGACCGGCGCGGGGCTGGAGGCGCTGCGGCAGCGCCTGCTGCAGACGGCCGGCTGGCAGGCCGTGCCCGAAGGCCTGTTCATCGCCCGTGAGCGCCACGTGCAGGCGCTGGCGCGCACGGCCGAGCACTTGGCGCTGGCGCGCGAAGTCGCCGCCCAGCGCGACGCCGCGTTGGACCTGCTGGCCGAGGAGCTGCGCCTGGCGCATGACGCGCTGGGCGAGATCACCGGCGCGTTCTCGGCCGACGAGCTGCTGGGCGTCATCTTCAGCAGCTTCTGCATTGGCAAATAACAGGGAGCGCTCAACGTGTCTTCGCGCGCGCGAGGCTCATTCACCGCTCCCCTCAGCGCCCGGCGCTGATGTACGTCATCTTGCCCTTGCCGACCTCACGCACCCTGGTGGTTGCGACGAGCTTCGCGCGCGCCTGGGCGTCGCCGCGCAGGAAAGCGTCGAAGAAGGTCAGCTCCCAGCTGTAGGCCTCGCGCTCGGCGGCAGGCGACAGCAGGTGGCCTTCGCCGGGGAGCTCCACGGCCCAGGCCGGGCCGCCGAGGCGGCGGACGCCGGCGCGGACGGCATCCGGTGAGACGCTCTTGTCCTGGTCGGCATAGACCGCGAAGAAAGGCGCCTTGACGGCGGCCAGGCCTTCGAACTCGCGGCCCAGGTGCCAGCCATCGACGGCAAACGGCCAGACGCCCAGCGTGGCGCCCATGAAAGGCACGAGGCCGAAGCCGGCCTTGATGCGCGGCTCGCGCGGGTTGTGCGCCGGGTACTTGGGGTCGACGCCACCGAGCAAGGCCAGCACGGTCATGCCGCCGGCGCTGGCGCCGGACGCGCCGATGCGGTCGCGGTCGATGGCCGGGCCGAAGACCGGGTCGGCCAGCACGTGGTCCAGCGCCGCGCGCACGCCGGCCTCGCGCAGCGTGACCGTCTCCGGAAAGCCGGGCACGCGGCCGTCGCCGTGGAAGAGGTTGACGACGATGTAGCCATGCGAGGCCAGCCCCTTCAGATGGCCGAGGTGCCACAGGCCGTGCGTGTTGTAGCCGCCGGAGTAGACGATGAGTGGGTACTTGGCGGCGGGGTCGGCCAGCAGCGGCTTGTCGGCCGGGCCCTGCATGTGCGGCACGACGGCGTCGCCGGTGTCCTTGTACGGAAAGGCGTAGTCGGGCCGCGGGTTGCCGGCGGTCGTGGGATAGAGGATGTGCAGCACCACGGGTTGCGGCTTGCCAGCAATGGCGCCCGCACCCGGCTGGTTGGCCGGCACGGCGACCTGCAGCTGCGGCACGGCCTGCGGGTGCGTCAGCACGGCCGGCAGGTAGGCGCCGTCCTTGCTGCCGTTGAGGTGGTCGATCAGCGGTCGGTCCCTGGGCGGGGTGACCTCCAGGTTCGTGGAGCCGACGGCATGCGGGCCGGGCACGAAGGCCGGGATCTCGGCCGCATGGGTGCGCGTGGCGAGGGCGAGGGCGAGGGCGAGGGCGAGGCAGAAGCCGAGAACGAGCAGGCGGCGCATGGCGGACGTGTCAGCGAGGGTGGGGCAATGTCGCCGAACAGGCGGCGCGCGGCAACGGTGTCAGTCCGCCTCCCCCCAAGACGACGGTCCGGGGTGCTCGTCCAGCCAGCGCCGGTGGGCGGCCAACGCCTTCTGCGGCCAGGTGCCCCACCACGTGTAGCCGTTGCGGCGGCCCCTGGAGATCTCGTTGACATCGTCGTGGATGGTCTTGCCCCAGTCGCCGAAGACCGGTCGGCCCGTGGCGACGTCGTACAGGCGCGCCCACAGCGGGCCGGCGCCGGGCTGCGACACGAGCTTTCGGCCGTCGGGCGTCATCGTGAAGGCGTGGTCGTGCAGCGCGTGGGCCTTGAGCCAGCCGATGCCCGACGCGATGGCCGCCTTCATCGCGGGCGTGGGGCGCGGTTGCTGCATCAGGAACAGCAGCACCCCCGCGCTCTCGGCGCTGGCCAGGCCGCGCGGCTCGTAGTTGCGGGCGGAGATGGGCGCCAGCGTGAGCGCATCGATCTGCTGCGGCCAGATCGTCGGGCGGGCATCGACCTGCACCTGCGCCGCGACAAGCAGGTTCACCGCGCGGGCTGCGGCGGCACGGGCCTGGCGCCGCAGCGGCACGGGGACGAAGGCGAACTCGGGCGCGCCGCGGCCAACGTCCTGCAGCAGCCGCGCGGCCTCGACGACGGCGTCGTCGTTGAAGGTGATGCCGTCGTGGAAGCCGCCTTCCAGCGGGTAGACCTGTGGCCAGCCGCCGTTGGGGTACTGGGCCATCAGCAGGTAGCCGATGCCCTTGACGATGGCCGCGCGACAGGCGTCGCTCGGGTGCTGCTGATTGACGCGCGCGAGAAAGCGGATCTCGGTGTGCGTGGCGTCGTTGTCCAGCGTGCCGACGAAGGTCCAGAAGCGGTCGCGCGGTTCGTCGAAGCTGCCGGTGCCGAGGGTCATCGTCTCGGCGTCGTTGGCGTAGCGCTGGCCCGGCTGGCGCGGCGGCCTGCTGCGGTCCTGGTTCTTGCTCCAACCGCCGCTGGGCGTCTGGAAGCTGACGATGGTGTTGGCGATCGCGCGCGCCTCGTCCGACGCATACCAGGCGGGCTCTCGGTCCAGCGGCGCATTCATCCTGCCGGCGGTGGGCGGCGGCGGCACGGTGTCGCCGGCGTTCAGCTCGCGCGCGAGCGTGGCGCGGTCCAGCGTCATCTGGCGGTCGGAGCGGTCGAGGTAGGCCTGCCAGGCGGGGCGTTGGGCGGCGGGCAGCTCGGCGAGGCGGGCGCGGTCCATCTCGGGGGCCGGGACGTTGTGGCCGATGACGGCGGCGAACACCAGGCCTGGAAAAAGCGCGCAGAGTGCGGCCAGCGACTTCATGGCAGCGGCAGCAGGCCTTCGGCGCGCACGGTCCAGGCGCCGTCCTTGGGGAAGCCGGGCGCGGGGCCGGCCGGTGCGCCGTCCCAGCCGCCGGCCATCAAGCCCAGCGCCATCAGGTAGGCGGCGTTGGTGGGCAGGTAGGCCACGGCGCCCTCGGGGTCGCGCGGGCGGCGGCTGTAGCCGCTGGGCATGAAGCGGGCCGCGGGCGACGTGTTGGCGAGGATGGCGACGGCCCGCTCCGGTTCGCCCAGCCTCGCGGCGGTGAGCGCGCCCTGCCCCATCTGCCAGCTGACCCAGCCGCCATCGGCACCGCGCTGCTCATGCACCGCGTGGAAGGTGCGGCGCGCCGTCTCGATGTCGACCTTGGGCGTGGCCGGCAGGTAGCCGAGCGCCAGCAGCATGGACGACGGCGCGCCGCGCTTGCCCGGGCCGAACAGGTCGCGGATGCCGGCGATCTCCAGGTAGCGGCCGTCCTGCTGCGGCAGCGGCGCGAGGTGGTCGATCACGTCGGCCCAGTGCGGCTCGGGCGGCAGGCCCAGGCGCCCGCGCCACTGCTGCGCGACACGCAGGCCCCAGTGCCAGAACGCGAGCTCGAAGGTCGGGTCGCGCACCAGTTCGGCGGAGGTGCTCTCGCTGACGTTCTTCAGCGGCGGGCCGAGGTGGTAGATGCCGGTGGCGGCGTCGCGTTGCGCGAATGAAGCGAGGAACTTCGCCGACTCGAACACCATGTCGCCATAGCGCTGCAGCGTCTGGCGCGTCGGCTTGGCGCGGTAGACCAGCTCGGCCAGGTAGATGGGGTTGGGCTGGTTCCAGATGATGTAGGGGTTGATGCCGCCAGGCGTCGGGCGGCCGTCCAGGCCGGACATCTTGGGCCAGCGCACGCCATCGAAGCCCTCGGCCCTGGCCTGCGCGATGCCCTGGGGCAACTGTTTCAGGTACCAGGCCAGGCCTTTCTCCAGCAAGTCGACATGGCCCCATTGGTAGAACTGCGCGGCGTGGAAGACGTAGACCTCCGAGTTGTGCTTGCCGAACCAGCTCAGGTGCTGCAGCCCGCTCTCGGCGGGCGGGACGCTGCCGGCGTAGTTGACGCGCATCAGGTAGAGCGACAGCACGGCGCGGCGCTCGATCTCCCGGGCGCGCGGGTCGGTGGCGGCGCCGAGATCCACCATGCCGCCTTTCGTCCAGTAGTCGGCCCAGGCATGCTTGGACGATGCGAAAGTGCTGTCGACCGTCTCGTTAGGTGCGGGATGCTCGGCGTCGGCGAAGGCGGCGGTGAAGGCGATCGTGTCGCCGCTGGTCGCACGCAGGCGGAAGTCGTGCGGTGCGGCGAGCTGCGGTGTGGATGCGCTCACCAGTTCCGCCGGCGTGGACCAGCGCAACTCGGTGTCGTAGCGCGTGCCGTCGGCATGGCGGGCGATGCGGGCGCGGCCGGGCGCCACCTGCGTCAGCGTGCTCTGGTGCCGGTCGGGCTGCTCCCAGATGAAGGGCGGCTTGTGGGCAATCGAGGTGCGGTAGGCGTAGGGGAAGCGCAGCCGTACCTGCAGCTCGCCGCTGGCGATCAGCGGTGAGCGCGCCTGCACGGCCAGCACCGCGGCGCTGCCATGGGCGGCGGTCGTCACTTCCAGCGGCTGGCCGCGCACGGTCAGGCGGCTGGTGACGATGCCGGTCCAGAGGTCCAGCGTCTGGTCGATGCCGGCGATGTCTTCGGTGCGCAGCGGCTCGCCGTGCAGCGTGAAGGCGAACTGCCCCAGCGGCATGGGCTGCGGGTTCTCGCGGTAGTAGCGGCCGGCGGGGGTGTTCTGCTGCGTGGGGTAGAGGATCTGCCGGCCGTGGAAGGGCACGGGCGCCAGCGTGTCCTCGAAGCGCAGCTTGTCGGGGTTGGGGAAGCTGTGCCAGCTCCAGGTGTTGCGCGTCTCCAGCGGCAGCCCGTTGTCGTAGTAGATGCGCTCCAGCGTCTGCAGGCCGGTGACGTCGACGGTCAGCGCGAAGTCGCCGTTACCGATGGTCAGCGCCGACTCGGGATTGAGGGCCGTGTTGCGCACCATGTGGCGCGCCACCACGGCGGCGCGGTCGATGGGCTGGACGGCCTGCACGGCAGGCGCTGACACAGCGAGCAGTAGCAGCAGAAGGCGGGCGAGCATGCGGCATGCTCGCCGAAATCGCCGCCGCGCGGCGCGCAAGCGCGTGACCGGTTGATGTGCCGCGCCGACGCCGTCAGCGGCTGAAGATCACGCGGCCGCCGCGCAGCGTGCACTTCACGTCTGCGAAGCGCGCGACCGACTGCGCCGGGTCGCCGTTCAGCACGACGATGTCCGCCTCCATGCCCGGCATGAGCCGCCCGTGTCGCGTGGCCTCGTTCCAGCGCTCGGCCGGCACGGTGGTCAGCGACGCGAGGATCTGCATCGGGCGCAGGCCCGCCTGCGCCAGCAGTTCGTACTCCTCGGTGGGGTCGCTGTCCTCCATGTAGTCGACGTCGGTGCCGAACAGCACCTTGCCGCCCGCGGCGGCGAAGCGCCCGAACTCGCGCACGCTGTCCTGCAGCACCGCATCGGCCGCCGGCAGCGGCAGCTTTTCCTTGGCCAGCTCGTACCGCAGCAGCTTGAGGGTGGGCACCATGTGGACGCCCGCGGCGCGCAACGCGTCCATCAGCTCCACGGGCCACGGGCCGGGCACGCCCAGCGGCGGATGCGCCAGGATGTTCACCTGCGCCCGCAACGCCGCCCGCACGCCGTCCAGGTCGGTCGGGTGCGCGAACACCAGACGGCCGCGGCGGTGCGTTTCCGCGGCGGCCGCCTCGGCGATGTCGGCAGCCATGCGCTTGGGCGGCCGGTTGCGCTGCGGCGTCACCAGGAACAGCTTGGTCGCCTCGGCACCGGCATCGAGGTTCTGCCGCACCGTCGCCAGCGCCGCGGGCACCGAGTCGGGCTGCGGCAGCTTGGCGAGGAAGGCCGGGTCGAAGTGGTCCAGGTAGAACGGCAGCCCCTGTGGAAACAACGGCAGGCCTGCCGTCAGCAGACGCGGCCCCTTCAACTCGCCCTGATCCACGCGCTTGCGCAAGGCGAGCGTGTTGTCGCGGTCGGATGCGATGTCGAAGGCGGTCGTGAAGCCATAACGCGTCAACAGGGCGGCCAGGCCGTCCTCCAGCTTGGCAGCCGGCGCGGCCTTCGCGTTCGCGAACGCGGTGCCGTTGAGATGCACGTGGCTGTTCTGGAAGCCGGCCATGAGCACACCGCCGTCACAGGCGGGCGCCAGCGGCGGCACGCCGGACGCCGCATCACGGGTGCCGAGGCCAACGATGCGGCCCCCGCGCACCAGCACCACGCCATCGTCGATGGGCGGTGCATCGGGGGCGGGGTACACCTTCACGCCGCGCAGCGCGCGGACGCCGGGCTCGGCGGCGTGGGCAGGTGCGACGGCCAACCCGCCACCCAGCAGGGCGGCGGCGATCAGGGTGAGGTGCAGGCGGGCGGAAGGCATGCGCCCAGCGTATCAAAGGCGACCCTGGCCACGGCGGTGTGGCTACGGCAGTTCGACCGCGTAGATCGCCGGCCGGCCTTCGACATTGGCGCGGTAGACCAGCCACTTGCCATCCGGCGTGAAGTGCTGGTTGGGCTCCAGCGTGTAGTCGTGTGCGCTCAGGTCGGCGATGCGAACGGTCTCGAGCCGGCCGGGCGTGATGAGGCCGGGCACGGGCTTCTCGCGCACCACCGGCTTGAGCAGGCTGATCCACTTGCCGGCATTGCCGCCATCGCCCGAGAACTGCCGGCCGTCCGGCGACTGCGAGAAATGGTAGGACGCCTGGTCGCGCGCCACCTCATAACGCCACTGCTCACCGGTGGCGAGGTTGCGCCCCGCCAGCCAGGTCGTGCTGCCGCGCGGCATCTGCAGGTCGTACCAGACCGTGCTGCCGTCGCTGCCCCAGAACTCGTGGCCGGCAATCTCGCCGGCCATCGTGCGGGTGTGGATCTTGGTGAGCTGCGTGCCGTCCGTGCGGATGGTCCAGATGCGGTCCACCTCGTGCCAGGGGCCTTCGTGGCAGAACATCAGCAGCGTCGGGTCGCTGGGCGAGAACAGCAGGTGGTTGAGCCAGTCGGTGGCCCGGTGGATGGTCTTGCGCTCGCCGGTGCGCACCGAGACGCTGTACATCTCCATCGGCACGCGTGCGGCCAGCCGCGCCGCCATCCACTGGCCCTTGGCCGCGGCGAAGGACAGCGGCTTGCCGTCCGGCCCCACGCCGGCGTAGCTGGGCGAGCCGGTCAGCGGGTCCCGCTTGCCCTGGCGGGCGATGTCGGGCGGCGGCGGCGATGTCTCATAGGCGCCGGCCAGCAACGTCTCGTCGGCATTGATGGTCTGGATGCGTCCGCCGGGCAGGTCGGCGATCTTGCGCGTCCGGCCGCTGTCGAGGTCGACCGACCACACCGTGAAGGGGCCGCCCTCCTCGACCGCCGGATCGCGCGTCGTGTAGTAGGCAGCGCGGCTGCGCGGCCCGGTGAACAGCAGCCGGTCCACCCGGGCCGGCAGGACGAGGCGCGTACGCCAGGTCTTGGTGTCGGCCACGCGGATGCCCTCGGGCGTCAGGTAGATCATCAGATCGCCCTGCGGCGTGAACGGCGAGTAGTTGAAGTACAGGGCGTAGTTGCCCGGCGTGTCATCGACGCGCACGATGCGCTGGCCGGTCGAGCGGTCCTTCCAGCTGGCCGGTTCGGCTTGCGCCGCGCACGGCCCGGCCGACGCCGCAAACACGAACGCGGCCGCCGAGGACACGAGCCGTTGCCATGCACGGGCGAATCGATGCTTCATCACGGCGTCTCCTTCAGTCGATGGGCGCAAGCCGGCGCGATGTTAGGAAGCCGGCCGGCCGCGCGGGCCGCCGGGTGCACATCGCTCAACAGGATGAGCGCGCCGCGGCGGCGGGTCAGCCGACGCCCATCAAACTGGCCTCCAGCAACGCCACGACCATCTCGTTCATGGGCGTGGGAATGCCATGCTTGCGGCCCAGCCGGACGATGACGCCGTTGCGGGCGTCGATCTCCATGGCACGCCCCGCCAGGCGGTCCGCATGCAGCGAGTTGACGCCGGCGGGGTTGGCGCGATAACCGTCAAGGATGGCATCCTGGAGCGCGTCGTCGATGACCGCGCCTTCCGCGCGCGCCACCTCGATGGCCTCCGAGATCAACCGGCCCATCAGCATGGCCACGCCGGCATGCCTGGCAATCACGGCCGGCTTCAACAACACGGCGGAGAAGGCACCGGCCGCGTTCAGACAGAGCTTCTTCCAGGCCTCGGTCTGGAAGTCGGGGGACTCGCTCACGTCGATGCCGGTGTTCGCGAAGAGCGCGACGAAGCCCGCGCCCATCGCACCTTCAGGCACGCGCAGGCGGCCGCGGCGATGCTGGATGGCGCGCCCCGGCGCGGTTCGCAACGCGGGGATGTCCACGACCACCGGCAACAGCTGCCCGGCCGGGAAATGGGCCGCGAAGGGCTCCAGGTGCTCGACGCCGTTCTGCAGGATGGCGAGCCGGGTCGCGCTTCCCGCCAGGCCGGCCAGGCTTTGCGCGACCGTCGGCGCGTCGTACGCCTTGGTCGCCACGAGCACCCAGTCCTGGCCGCGCAGCTCGGACGCGTTGGACACCAGCGTGGGCGAAGCGCGCAGCAGGCCTTGGGGCGTCTGGACCTCGACGTCTTCGATGGCCGAGCGGGCCACGACCGTCACGCGATGCCCCGCGTGCTGGGCCAGCCAGGCCAGCACCGTGCAACCGACCGCGCCCGGGCCTACGACCGCCACCGCGGCCATGTCGGGCCTCCATGTCCGGCCCGGGGCCGGCGTACGCGGGCCGGCATGTCAGCCCTTGGCGGCGGGCTTGTGGAGGGCCTCCCCGCGCGCCAGCATCGCCACCAGTTGCTCGACGCGCCTGGCGCGCGTCTCGGGCCGGGCGGCCGTCTGGATGCGCCACAGCACCGCATAGCGGTTGGTCGCGTTGAGGGTGGCAAAGAAGGCCTTGGCCTTGGGCTCCGCGTCCAGCGCGGCCTGCAGGTCTTCGGGTACCGTGGAAGTGCGTGCGCCGTCGTAGGCCTGTGCCCAGCGGCCGTCGGCCTTGGCGGCCTCGACCTCGGCCAGGCCCGGCGCCTGCATGCGGCCGGCCTCGAGCAGCGCCGCGACCTTGTCGACGTTGATCTTGGACCAGACGCTGCGTGCGCGCCGCGGCGTGAAGCGCTGGAGGAAGTGCTGGTCGTCGAAGCTCTTCTTCTGGCCGTCGATCCAGCCCCAGCAGAGCGCGACCTCCACCGCCTCGGGGTAGGTGACGCTGGGTTCGGTGGCGCCCTTCTTGGCGATCTTGAGCCACAGGCCGTCGGAGGTGGCGTGATGCTTCTTCAGCCAGGTCTCGAACGCCTTGGCGTTCTTGAACAGGGCCGGGGCGGCGTCGGGTGGGCTGGTTGGCTTGGCGGCGGGCATCGCGCGAGTTTGCCGCGGGGCGCCGCGGTCCTCAAGCGTCGTTGAACAACGGCTCGGGCAGGTGCAGCGCCGCGGGCACCGCCATGCCGAACAGGCTGCCCGACAGCGGGCGTGCCATCAGGTCGGCCGTGCTGAGGCCGGCGCGCGCCGTGGTGACCAGGATCTGGTCGCCGTCCGGGCCGCCGATGGCGGGGCAGGTGACATGGCTGACCGGCACCGCGTAGCGCGCCAGCAGGCGGCCGTCGGGCGCGTAACGGGCGACGGCGGCGTTGCCCCATTCGGCGTTCCACAGGCAGCCCTGGGCGTCGATGCAGGAGCCGTCCGGCTCGGCGGCGTGGACGTCCTTCTTCACGAAGAGGCGCGGCTCGCTGACGCGGGCGCTGGCCGAGTCGTAGTCGCAGACCATGATGCGGCGGGTGGGCGAGTCGCAGTAGTACATGCGCCGGCCGTCGGGGCTGAAGCAGATGCTGTTGGCGATGGCCACGCCGTCCAGCGGCAGGCGGCGCAGGCCCCGGGACATCGAGTACTGGTAGAAGCCGCCGATGGTCTGGCGCGGCTGGCCCGGCTTGCCTTCGTCCAGCGTGCCGAAGACGAAGGCGCCGTCGCGGTCGCAGCGGCCGTCGTTGACGCGAGTGGTGGCGACTGCCGCCTCGACAGGTGCGATCTCGACCGGCTCGCCGGCGATGCTGCCGGTGGCCTGCAGGTCGGGCAGCGTGAGGCGCGCCAGGCGCTTGGCCATGCCCAGCACGAGGGCGCCGGAGCGGCCATGCACGAAGCAGCCGACCCGCTCGGGCAGGCGCACCTGCAGCGTGGCGCTGGCGCCGGGCGTCCAGGCGTAGATGCAGGCGCCTTCGATGTCGGCCCACCACCAGCGGCCGCTGGGGGCGTGCCATTGCAGGCCCTCGCCGAGGGTGACGGCTTGGGCGAGGGTGAGGACGAAGGGATGTTCAGCTTGCATCGGGGGCTTCCAGGCTGGCGCGCGCCTGCTTGCGGGCGAGGGCCGCGGCGTGGCGGCGGCGTTCGTCGGGGGTGAAGGGGCGCAGCGGCGCCACCGCCACCGGCTTGTTGTCGTCGCCCACGGCCACCATCGTGAAATAGCAGCTGTTGACGTGGCGGGTTTCCTGCGTGCGGATGTTCTCGGCCACGACCTTGATGCCGACCTCCATCGACGAGGTGCCGGTCATGTTGATGCTGGCCAGAAAGGTGACCAGCTCGCCGACGTGGATGGCCTGGCGGAAGATGACGCGGTCCACCGACAGCGTGACGACGTAGCGCCCCGCGTAGCGGCTGGCGCAGGCGTAGGCGACCTGGTCGAGCAGCTTGAGGATGTTGCCGCCGTGGACGTTGCCGGCGAAGTTGGCGGTGTCCGGCGTCATCAGCACGGTCATCGTCAGTTGGTGGGCGGGCAGGTCCATGGCGGCGTCCTCGGCGTCAGGTGAAGCGATGCACGGTCGTGCTGCGCCAGACCTGGCCCGGCCTCAGCACCGTCGAGGGCCAATCGTCGCTGACGGCGTGGTGCGGCGAATCGGGGTTGTGCTGGGTTTCGAGACAAAGTCCATCGCCCTGGCGGTAGATGCGCCCGCCCGGGCCGGCCAGGCTGCCGTCGAGGAAGTTGCCGGAATAGAACTGCAGCGCCGGCTCGCTGGTCAGCACCTCCATGCGGCGGCCGGAGTGCGGGTCCTCCAGCGTGGCCGCGGGGCGCAGGCCGTCGGCACCGGGTTCGCCGTCGAGCAGCCAGTTGTGGTCGTAGCCCTTGGCGCGCAGCAGCTGCGGGTGGGCGTCGCGGATGCGGGCCACGATGGGCGTGGACCGGCGGAAGTCGAAGGGCGTGCCGTCGACGCTCGCATGCTGCAGCGGGATCAGGTGCTGGTCCACCTCGCTGTAGCGCGACGCGGGAATCGTCAGCCGGTGGCGCAGCACGGAGCCCTGGCCGGCGAGGTTGAAGTAGTCGTGGTGCGTCAGGTTGACGACGGTGGCGCGGTCGGTGGTGGCTTCGTAATCGATGCGCCAGGCGTTCTCGGTCGCGCTGACGGCGTAGCGCACGCGCACCTGCAGCTCGCCGGGGAAGCCTTGCTCGCCGTGCGGGCTGGTGTAGCTGAACAGCAGCGCCTGGGCCTCGCCCGGCTGCGGCTCGACGGGTTCGGCCGCCCACAGCCGGTGTCCGAAGCCCTCGGTACCGCCATGCAGGCAGTTGGGGCCGTCGTTGCGCGCCAGCGTGTGCGTCTGGCCGTCCAGCTCGAAGCTGGCACCCGCGATGCGGTTGCCGTAGCGGCCCACGATGATGCCGAACGACGGGTTGCGGTGGACGTAGTCGTCCAGGTTGTCAAAGCCCAGCACGACGTTGCCAGCGGCACCTTGCGCATCCGGCACCCACAGGCCGGTGACGATGCCGCCCAGCGTGATGGCGGTCAGCGTCAGGCCCAGGCCGTTGCCCAGCGTGTATTCGTGGACCGCGCGCCCGTCGGGCAGCAGGCCGTACTCGACGCACTTCATGCTCATGCCCAGCCGCCGTCAACGACGAAGTCCTGCGCCGTACACATCGCGCTGTCGTCGGCCGCGAGGAACAGCGCCATCGAAGCGATGTGCTGGGGCATCAGCGGCTCGTTGATGCACTGGCCTTTGGCGATCTCGATCTTGGTCTCCTCGGTGACCCAGAGCTTCAATTGCTTCTCGGTCATCACCCAGCCCGGCACCAGCGTGTTGACGCGGATCCCGTGAACTCCGAAGTCGCGCGCCAGGCAGCGCGTCAGGCCCTGCGTGGCCGCCTTGCTGGCGGTGTAAGCGGGCATGCCGCCCTGCTTGAGCATCCAGCTGATGGAGCCGAAGTTGACGATGCTGCCGCCGCCGGCGGCCTTCATGTCGGGCAGCACGGCCTGGGCCGTGAAGAACTGGTGCTTGATGTTGACCGCCACGCTGGCGTCCCAGAACTCGGGCGTGGTGTCCTCGACAGCGTGGCGCCTGTCGTTGGCCGCGTTGTTGAGCAGCACCGTGAACGGGCCGCTGCGCTCGCGCAGCGCGGCGACGGCCGCGCGCAGCGACTCGACGTGCGACAGGTCGGCGGCGGCGAACTGCGGCGCGTGGCGCGACGTCGCGGCCAGCCGCGCGGCCAGCGCGTGGCCCGCGTCCGCGGCCAGGTCGATGAAGGCCACCCTGGCGCCTTGCGCGGCGAACGCCTCGACCAGCGTTTCGCCGATGCCGGTGGCCCCGCCGGTGATCAGGACGCCCCGGTCCTGAAGGCTGGGATAGCGCGCTTGGGCGTTCATGGAAAGGTCTCCGGTCGGATGCTGGCCGGCTTCTACGACCGGGCTGTGGGCCGATTATTAGTCATACTTTTTAGTTTGCAAAGTCGCCAAAGCACGGGTTAACCCCGATGATCTTGCATAAATAGTCATACTTTAATGAGAACTCGCCGGCAACCACAGCCGGGCCCGAAGCGCACGTCGGCGCTTGGCAATCAACCTCCCACCGAGACAAGGGACCGCATCATGAGCGCCTCCACCACCCGTCCTTACCGCGGCGTCTTCCCCGTCGTGCCGACCATCTTCCACGCCGACGGCACGCTGGACCTTCCCGGCCAGCTGCGCTGCGTGGACTTCATGATCGATGCCGGTTCCACGGGCCTGTGCATCCTGGCGAACTTCTCCGAGCAGTTCGTGCTGTCGGACGCCGAGCGCGAGACGCTGACGCGGGCGATCCTCGAACACGTCGCCGGCCGCGTGCCGGTCATCGTCACGACGACGCATTACTCGACGCAGATCTGCATCGAGCGCAGCCAGCTGGCTGAAGCGCTCGGCGCGGCCATGGTCATGGTGATGCCGCCGTACCACGGCGCCACCTTCCGCGTGTCGGAAGGCCAGATCGAAGGCTTCTACCAGCGCCTGTCCGACGCGATCTCGATTCCGATCATGATCCAGGACGCCCCGGTGGCCGGCACGCCGCTGTCGGTGCCCTTCCTGGCGCGCATGGCTTCAACAATAGCCAACGTGAAGTACTTCAAGCTGGAGATGCCGCAGGCGGCGGCCAAGATGCGCGAGCTGATCCGCGTCGGCGGCGCCGCCATCGAAGGCCCGTGGGACGGCGAGGAAGCCATCACGCTGCTGGCCGACCTGGACGCCGGCGCCACCGGCGCGATGACCGGCGGCGGCTTCCCGGACGGCATCCGCAAGATCTTCGACGCCTTCCACGCCGGTGACCGCGAGACGGCCGTCGTCGAGTACGGCCGCTGGCTGCCGCTGATCAACTACGAGAACCGCCAGGGCGGCATCCTGACCGCCAAGGCGCTGATGAAGGAAGGCGGCGTCATCCAGAGCGATGCCCCGCGCCACCCCTTCCCCGAGATGAGCCCCGAAACCCGCGCCGGCCTGCTGGACGCCGCCAAGCGACTCGATCCCCTCGTGCTCCGCTGGGGCAAGTAATGCGCGCGCTGTGGGCGCTGGTGGCGGCCCTCGCGCTGCTGCTGGCTGCACGCGTGGATGCCGTCGAACCACAGGCCGAGCCGGGCGCGCACGACCCGACGCTGCTGATCCAGCATGATCACTGGTTCGTCTTCACGACGGGCCGCGGCCTGCAGCGGCTGGAGTCGGCCGATGCGGGCAGGACCTGGCAACGTCTGGCACCCGTCTTCACCGCGCCGCCCGCCTGGTGGCTGGAGGCCGTGCCCGAGCACAAGGGCCTGGACGTCTGGGCGCCCAAGCTCTTCGAGCATCGCGGCCGCACCTGGGTGCTGTACTCGATCTCGACCTTCGGCAAGAACCGCTCGGCCATCGGCCTGGCCAGCAGCGCCGGGCCCGACGGCAACGACTGGCGCGACGAGGGCCTCGTCGTGGCCAGTACCGCCGCTGACGACTTCAACGCCATCGACCCCGACCTCTTCGCCGACACCGACGGCAGGCTGTGGCTGAGCTATGGCTCGTTCTGGGGCGGCATCCGCCTGACCGAGCTGAGCGCCGATACGCTGAAGCCCATCGGTGAATCGAGCTTCATCGCGCGCCGCAAGGGCGGCATCGAGGCGCCGACCCTCGTGCGCCACGGCGACTGGGTCTATCTGTTCGCCTCCTACGACCTGTGCTGCAAGGGCGCCAACAGCACCTACAACGTCCGCGTCGGCCGCGCCCGCAGCGTGACCGGGCCCTACCTGGACCGCGACGGCAAGAACCTGCTGGACGCGGGCGGAACCCCGCTGCTGGCGGGCGGCGCGCGCTGGAAGGGCCCGGGCCACCAGGACGTCGTCGGTGACTGGTTGGTGCACCACGCCTACGACACCGAGCGCGGCGGCAAGGCGCACCTGCGCATCAAGCGCCTGAGCTGGACGGCCGACGGCTGGCCTGTGATCCCTCAAGAAGAATGAACCGGAGACACCCACCGTGGCTGGCCTGAAGTTGGAGAACGTCTGCAAGCGCTATGGCGCGGTGCAGGTCATTGAGAACCTGTCGCTGGACGTGGCCGAAGGCGAGTTCGTCGTCTTCCTGGGCCCGTCGGGCTGCGGCAAAACCAGCCTGCTGCGCATGGTGGCGGGGCTGGAAGAGGTCAGCGGCGGCCGCATCCTCATCGGCGAGCGCGACGTGACCGTCGCGCCGCCGGGGCAGCGCAACCTGGCGATGGTGTTCCAGCACTACGCGCTGTACCCGCACATGAGCGTGCGCGAGAACCTCGCGTTCGGCTTGAAGAACATCGGCATCCCTGCCGACGAGATCGCCAGGCGCATCACCGAGTCGGCCCGCATGCTGGAGCTGGACTCGCTGCTGGACCGCAAGCCGGGGCAGCTGTCCGGCGGGCAGCGCCAGCGCGTCGCCATCGGCCGCGCGGTGGTGAAGGAGCCGGGCATCTTCCTGTTCGACGAACCACTGTCCAACCTCGACGCCGCGCTGCGCGGCCGCACGCGGCTGGAGCTGGCGCAGCTGCACCAGCGCCTGGGCGCGACGATGGTCTTCGTCACGCACGACCAGATCGAGGCGATGACGCTGGCCACGCGCATCGTCGTCATGAAGGGCGGGGCGATCGAGCAGGTGGCGACGCCGGCGGAGCTGTACCGCCGGCCGGCGACGCGCTTTGTCGCCAGCTTCATCGGCACGCCGGGGATGGGCTTTGTGCCGGTGCAACGCGCAGCGGACGAGCAGGGTCGTGCCGTCGTCACGGTGCCGGGCGGTGCTGCGGTGACGACGCGTGTTTCGGCCGATGGCCTGCCCGCGCAAGGCCTGGTGCTGGGCGTGCGACCGGAGAACCTGCGCGTGGCGGAGGTGGGTCCGCTGCGTGGGCGCGTCGAGTTGGTGGAGTTCCTGGGCGAGCGCACGCTGGCGCACCTGAAGCTGGAAGGCGACAGCCCGCTGATCGTCACGGTGCCGGCTGGGGTTTCGCCGGAGCTGGGCTCGCATGTCGCCGTCAGCGTGGATGTGGCCGAGGCGCATCTGTTCGACGAGAGCGGGCGTGCGCATCATGCGCAGGAGGCTTTGTCGTGAGTGCGGCGTCTCAGGCCAGGCCCAGCCGGGATTTCGTCCCGGCGGCCGCGGGGGCGAAATCCCCGCTGAGCCTCGGCACAAAGCCAAAGCGTCCGGAGCAACCCAAATGAGCGCGCCCACCGTCGGCCTCCGCGCCTCCCGCCCCGCCTACGCCCTCTTTGTCCTCCCCTTCGTCGCGCTCTACGTGCTGCTGCTCCTCTGGCCCCTCGCCAAGGGCATCTGGATCAGCTTCCACGACCACGACCTGCTGTCCAACGACAGCTTCTGGGTGGGCCTGGGCAACTACCAGGAGCTGTGGGGCGACGAGGTCTTCCACCAGGTCGTGTGGAACACCCTCCGCTTCGTGCTCATCAGCACGCCGATCTTCGTGATCCTGTCGCTGATGCTCGCCCTGGCGCTGAACCGCACAGGCAAGCTCGCCACCTTCCTGCGCGCCACCTTCTTCTGCGCCTCCGTCTTCTCGGTGACGCTGATCACGCTCGTGTGGAAGCTCGCGCTCATGCCCGAACGCGGCCTCATCGCGCAGTTCTTCGCCGCGCTGGGCCTGCCGGAACTGCCGCTGCTGACCAGTGACAACCTCGCCCTGCTCACCGTGGCCCTCGTCACCGTCTGGTGGATCATCGGCCTGCCGATGATCATGTTCCTGTCGGCGCTGCAGCAGATCCCGTCGGACATCTACGAGGCCGCAGCGCTCGACAACACCTCCAGATGGCGCGTGCTCACGCACATCACGCTGCCCAGCTTGAAGCGTGCCATCGTGCTGGTGGCGCTGATCGAGGTGATCCGCCAGTTCCAGGTCTTCCCGCAGATCATGCTGATGACCAACGGCGGGCCCAACAACACGACGCGCTCGGTCGTGCAGTTCATCTACGAACAGGCCTTCATGCAGCTCTCGCTGGGCTACGCCACCGCCGCGTCGCAGGTGCTGCTGGCCATCATGCTGGTGGGCGTCTCCACGCAGCTCTGGCTGGAACGCGACAAGAAAGGTCAGCGATGAACCCGTTGCTCAGACGCGGTTGGTTCGACCGCGCCGTCATGGCCGCGCTCACGCTGCTGGCCCTCGCCTGGATGGCACCGCTGCTGTGGGTGCTGGCGCTGTCCTTCAAGCCCAACGAATTCCTGCTGACGCGCACCGACGTCTTCCTGGCGCCGCCCTACACGCTGGCCAACTACCTGGACATCCTGCAGACCTCGCAGGTGTTCCGCTGGCTGGGCAACAGCGCGCTGGTCGCGCTGCTGCAGACGGTTGGCGTGCTGGTGCTGTCGTCGCTGGCGGGCTATGGCTTCGCGCGCTGCGAGTTCCCGGGCCGCAAGTGGCTGTTCGCCCTCGTCATGTTCGGCCTGGCCGTGCCGGCGCAGTCGGTCTTCATCCCGCTGCACCGGCTGTTCTCGGAGTGGAACCTGCAGAACACGATAGCCGGCCTGACGCTGCCAGGCCTGGCCGCGCCCTTCGGCGTCTACCTGATGACGCAGTATTTCAAGGCCATCCCGGCCGAGCTGGAAGAGGCCGCGCTGCTGGACAACGCCTCGCGCTTCAAGACCTTCCTGACCATCATCCTGCCGCTGACGCTGCCGGCGCAGGCCACGCTCGGCATCTTCACCTTCCTGGCCTGCTGGAACGACTACCTCTGGCCGCTGGTCATCGCGACGCAGCCGGACATGTACACGCTCACACGCGGCCTCGCGTCGACGCAGACCAACTTCGCGCAGTCTGAAGGTTTGGGCTTCCTGATGGCGCAGGCCGTGTTCGCGGGCATGCCGGCGCTGATGCTGTATCTCTTCTTCCAACGCCACCTGGTGACGGCCGTGGCGGGGACGGGCAAGTCATGAAGCGCCTGCTCATCTGTCTCTCTGCCACGCTGCTCGCGGCCTGTGGCGCGCGCACGCCCGAGGCCGGCAAGACCGAGATCACGCTGATGCGCTTCTTCGGCAGCTGCGAGGCGCAGTACGGCCAGGTCGTGAAGACCGCCGAAGGCGTCGGCGAATGCGGCATCGTCACGGCGCTGGTCAACGAGTTCAATGCGACCAACACCGACGGCATCGTCGTGAAGACGCAGATCGGCGAGTGGGGCCCGTACTACGACCAGCTCACCGCGCGCCTCGTCGCCAAGGACATCCCGGCCGTCGCCGTCATGCACGAGTCGGCGCTGGGCGACTACGTGCGTCGCAAGCTGGTGCTGCCGCTGGACGAGGACTTCAAGCGGGTCGGCGTGCCGGTGGACGACTTCACCGAACACGCACGCCGCGGCACCTCGTTCAACGGCCAGACCTACGCCTTGCCTTTCGACACCTGGGCCTGGCTCTGGCACATCAACACCGGGCTGATGAAGCAGGCGGGGCTCACGGGCGCAGACGGGCAGCCGGCGCTGCCACGCTCGCCCGACGAGCTGCTGGCGCAGGCGCGGCAGTTCAAGCAGCGCACCGGCAAGCCCTACTTCGCCTGGGCAGTGGCGAATGAAACCGCAGCCAACGACCGCACCTTCTTGACGCTGGTGGCGCAGCAGAACGCCCGGCTGTTCTCCGCCGACGGCAAGACCATCGACATGCACCAGCCCGCCGTCGTCAACGCGCTGACCTTGATGCAGATGCTGTACCGCGAGGGCCATGTGCGACCCAACCTCGACTACGCCGCCGCCAACCAGGCCTTCCTGAACGGCGAGGCGGGCGTCGTGGTCGTCGGCACCTGGACGATCGACCAGTTCCTGCGCGAATCGCAAAAGCCCGAGTCCAAGCTCAAGGGCGCCTACACGGTGAAGCCCTTCCCGCAGCTCTACGAGAAGCCCGCCGTGTTCGCGGACGGCCATTCGTGGGCGCTGTTCAAGGGTGGGACGCAGGACGCCAAGGCGCACGAGGCGGCGGTCAAGTTCCTGAAGTTCGTCTGGGACCACAGCGCCGAGTGGTCGCGCACGGGCCACCTGCCGGTCAGCAAGACCGTGGCGCAGAGCGAAGCCTTCCGCGCGCTGCCGCTGCGAGCGGCGCTGACGGAGATCACGCAGACCGGCGTCGGCATGCCCGGCAACGTGCCCACGCAGCGCGGCATCGAACTGCTGATCGGCGAGGACGTGGCCAACGTGATGATCTCGGGCAAGCCGGTCGCCGAGGTGCAGGCCAGCGTCGAGAAGCGGGTCAACAAAGCGCTGAAGAAAGCCCGCAGATGACCTTTGAAGCCTCATTGATCGTCGACCGCGACTTCGACCTCGCGCCGCTGGACCGCCGCCTCTTCGGCGTGTTCGTCGAGCACCTCGGGCGCTGCGTCTACAACGGCATCCACGAGCCGGGCCACCCGACAGCCGACGAGCACGGCTTCCGTAACGACGTCGCCGAGCTGACCAAGGAACTGGGCGCCACCATCGTGCGCTACCCCGGCGGCAACTTCATGTCGGGCTACGACTGGGAAGACGGCGTCGGCCCCAGGGACCAGCGCCCGCGCCGGCTGGACCTGGCCTGGTTCTCCACCGAGACCAACCAGGTCGGCACGCACGAGTTCATGGCCTGGTGCCGCAAGGTCGGCATAGAGCCGATGTTCGGCGTCAACCTCGGCACGCGCGGGCCTGACGAGGCGCGCCACTACCTCGAATACTGCAACCACCCCGGCGGCACGGCGCTGTCGGACCTGCGCCGCGCGCACGGCGCCGAGGAGCCGCTGGGCATCAAGTTCTGGTGCCTGGGCAACGAGATGGACGGCCCCTGGCAGATCTGCCAGAAGACGCCGGACGAGTACGGCCGCATCGCCAAGGAGACCGCCAAGCTGATGCGCTGGGTGGACCCGAGCATCGAGCTGGCCGCCTGCGGCTCGTCGGCCTACGACATGCCGACCTACGGCGCGTGGGAAGACCGCGTGCTGGAGCATTGCTTCGAGTTCGTCGACTACCTGTCGCTGCACAGCTATTTCGTGAAGCCGCCGGCGGACACGTCCACCGAAAGCTTCTTCGCGCAGATCGAGACGAATGCGCGCTACATCGAGGACACGGTGGCGATTGCGGACTCGGTCGCGACGCGCAAGCGCTCCAGCAAGCGCCTGAAGCTGTCCTTCGACGAATGGAACGTCTGGTACCGCGCCCGCCACGGCGAGCATTTGCGCCAGACCGGCTGGCCCGAGGCGCCGCGGCTGCTGGAAGAGGTCTACACGGCCGAGGACGCGCTGCTCATCGGCGGCATGCTGACGATGTTCATGAACCATGCGGACCGGCTCAAGGTCGCCTGCATGGCGCAGCTGTGCAACGTCATCGCGCCCATCATGACCGAGCCCGGCGGGCCGGCCTGGCGGCAGACCATCTTCCATCCCTTCGCGCAGGCGGCGCGCTGGGCGCATGGCGATGTGTTGCGCTCCATCGTGAAGTCGCCCGGCTATGCCAATGCCCGCCATGGCGAGCTGCCCTATCTGTGCGCCAGCGTCGTCGACGATTCGGCCACGGGGCAGACCGCCGTGTTCCTGCTGAACCGCAGCCTCACCGACGAGATGGAGCTGTCCATCACGCTGCGCGGCCTTGGGTCAGACCGCCAGCTGGTGCAGGCCGAGCAACTGCACGCGACGGACCTGAACGCCACCAACACCGTCGACGCGCCCGACCGCGTCGCGCCTCAAGCCTTGGGCGGCGTCGCCATCGCCGGCGAGCAACTGCGCGTGACGCTCAAGCCCGCCTCCTGGAACGTCATCGTCACCCGAGCCGCCCGCACATGAACTGGCACAACCCCCTGATAGCCCAGCGCGCCGACCCGCAGATCAGCCTCGTCGATGGGCGCTATTGGTTCACCGCCTCGGTGCCCAGCTACGACGCCATCGAGGTCCGCAGCGCCGACAGCATCGCCGGCCTGGCCACCGCCACGCCCAAGGTGATCTGGACCAAGCACGAGAGCGGCCCGGCGAGCTTCCACGTCTGGGCGCCCGAGCTGCACCGCATCGACGGCCGCTGGTATGTCTACTTCGCGGCCAGTGAGCGCGACGACATTTGGAAGCTGCGCATGTACGTCCTCGAATGCGAGGGCGACGACCCATTGCAAGACTCGTGGGTGGAGCGCGGCCAGATCGCCACGCCCGAGGAAGGCTTCTCGCTGGACGCGACGCCCTTCGAGCACCGCGGCCGGCGCTTCCTCTGCTGGGCGCAGAAGAGCCCGCCGACGGAGAGCAACCTCTACCTCGCCGAGATGGCCAACCCGTGGACCTTGAAGACCGAGCCGGTCATCATCACGCGCCCCGAGCTGGCCTGGGAGCGCATCGGCTTCTGCGTCAACGAGGGGCCCGCCGTGCTGAAACGCAATGGCCGCGTCTTCATCGCCTACTCGGCTGCCGCGACCGATGCGAACTACTGCATGGGCCTCCTGTGGGCCGACGAGAACGCCGACCTGCTGGCCGGCCACAGCTGGCACAAGTCGCCCACGCCGGTGTTCACGACCGACGAGTCGGTGAGCCAGTTCGGCCCCGGCCACAACAGCTTCACGACGACGCCCGACGGCCAGACCGACCTGCTGGTCTATCACGCCCGCAACTACCGTGACATCGTCGGTGACCCGCTCAACGACCCCAACCGCCACACGCGCGTGCAGGCCTTCGGCTGGCGCGATGACGGCTTCCCCGACTTCGGCACGCCGGTCGCCGATGGGCCTTATTCCCTCGGAGACTGACATGCGCCTCATCGCTTCGTTGCTGCTCGCCATCCCTGCGCTCGCCCAGGCCTTGAACAGCCCCGACGGCCAGCTGCAGGTCGACGTGTCGGTCAATGCCGACCAGCAGCTCGTCTACACGGTGCAGCGCGCCGGCCAGCCGGTGCTGCTGGCGTCGCGGCTCGGCCTGGTGCTGGAGCAGGGCGACCTTGCCAACGGGCTCAAGCTCGTGTCCACGTCGCCGGTGAAGGCCCACCGCGAGCAGTACACGCTGGCCGCGGGCAAGAAGAGCCGCGTGGACTACCGCGCCAACGAGCAAACCTTCGCCGTGGCCAACGCGGCCGGGCAGCGGCTGCTGCTGACGGTGCGCGCCTCCGACGACGGCGTGGCCTTCCGCTACGCGGTGCCCGGCGCGGGCCGCAAGCAGTTCAAGGACGAGCTGACGAGCTTCGCCTTCGCACCCGAGGCGCGCGCCTGGCTTCAGCCCATGGCGCTCGCCAAGTCGGGCTACAGCCGCGTGAACCCGTCCTACGAAGAGCACTACCAGATGGGCATCGCCGTCGGCACGCCGTCGCCCATCCCGGCCGGCTGGGTCTTCCCGGCGCTGTTCCGCAGCGGCGACAACTGGGTGGCGCTGACCGAGGCCGGCATGGACGGCCGCTTCCACGCGTCGCGCCTGCAGGCCGACTCGACCGGCGGCGTCTACCGCATCGGCCTGCCCGATGCGAGCGAGGTCTTCACCGGCGGCCACCTGCTGGCGCAAGCCGATGGCCCGCTGACCACCCCCTGGCGCGTGCTCGCCATCGGCCCGCTGAAGACGGTCATGGAATCCACCCTCGGCACAGACCTCGCCGCCCCTGCGGTGCGCTTCGACAACGCCCGGCTCAAGCCCGGCCATGCGTCCTGGAGCTGGGCGCTGCTGAAGGACGAGGCCACCGTCTTCGACGTGCAAAAGCGCTTCATCGACTACGCCGCCGACATGGGCTGGAACTACACGCTGGTGGACGCCGAGTGGGACCGCCAGATCGGCGACGCCAAGATGAAGGCACTGGCGGACTACGGCAAGACCAAGGGCGTCGGCCTGCTGGCTTGGTACAACTCCGCCGGCGACTGGAACGACACGCCGCAGACGCCCCGCGGCGCGCTGCTGACGCGCGCCGACCGGCAACGCGAATTCGCGCGCATGAAGGCCATGGGCATGGCCGGCCTGAAGGTGGACTTCTTCGGCGGAGACGGCGCCTCCATGCAGGCGTATTACGTGGACCTGCTGAAGGAGTCCGCGGCGGCCGGCCTGCTGATGAACTTCCACGGCGCCACGCTGCCGCGCGGTTGGAGCCGCACCTACCCCCACCTGATGACCGTCGAGGCGGTGCGCGGCCTCGAGTTCACCACCTTCACGCAGGAGGACCAGGACGCCGTCGCCCCGCACGCCGCGATGGTGCCCTTCACGCGCAACCTGTTCGACCCCATGGACTTCACGCCCATGGTGTTCGGCGACATCCCCAACATCAAGCGCACCACGCGCAATGGCTTCGAGCTGGCGCAGAGCGTGCTGTTCCTATCGGGCATCCAGCACTACGCCGAGACGCCCGAGGGCATGGCCACGGTGCCCGCGTATGTGAAGGGATTGCTGCGCGAGCTGCCGCGCCATTGGGACGAAGTGCGCTTCCTCGACGGCGAGCCGGGCAAGTACGTCGTGCTGGCGCGCCGCGCCGGCAAGCAGTGGTTCATCGCCGGCCTGAACGCCGACGACACGCCGCGCGACCTGCAGCTGGACCTGGCCTGGCTGGGCGCGCGCGAAGGCCAGCTCATCACCGACGGCGCGGGCGCGCGCGAGTTCGCCGAAAGCCGGCTCGCGGCACCCGCGGCCAAGCTGACGCTGGCTCCCAAGGGCGGCTTTGTCGCGCGCTTTCGATAATGAAAGCTTTAGCGACAAGCCTGGCGCAGATGCGAACCCGAGCGGACCACTCCACCTACAGCGCCCAGCCCGAGGGCAAGAGCCAGCACGGCCGCATCGTCGGCGAGCTGGGCCAGGCCATCGTGGGCGGCGAGCTGCAGCCCGGCGACAAGCTGCCGCCCGAGGCCCAGCTGCTGGAGCGCTACGAGATCAGCCGCCCCGTGCTGCGCGAGGCGGTGCGCGTGCTGGTCGCCAAGGGCCTGGTGGTGTCGCGCCAGCGCGCCGGCGCCATCGTGCGGCCGCGCAACGAATGGCACCTGCTGGATCCCGACGTGCTGTACTGGCTCATCCAGGCCCGGCCGCAGCACGACTTCGTGCAGACGCTGCTGGAGGTGCGCCAGATCTTCGAGCCCGCGGCCGCGGCACTCGCCGCGCGCGCCGCGACGGACGAGCAGCTGAGCTCGATCGCCGCCGCCTACGAAGGCATGGCCGCGGCGCGCACGACCGAGGAGCTGCTGGAGCCCGACCTGGCCTTCCACCGCCGCATCGCCGAGGCCACCGGCAACGACTTGCTGGCCTACATCGGCAACATGCTGTCGCTGGCGCTGCGCGAATCCATCATCCTGTCCAGCCAGCTGCCCAACACGCACGAGCTCTCGCTGCCGCGCCACAAGGCCATCCTGACCGCGCTGCAAGCCCGCGACCCGCTCGGCGCCCGCCAGGCGACGCTGGTGCAGCTGGACGAGACCGGCGATGACATCAACAGCGTGCTGGCCAGCGATGGCCGGGTCAATCTTGCTTAGGAAAGTCACCCCCATGGCCCGCGACGAAGATGACGACAGCGGCCTGACCGACGCCAGCCCCAACCCCAACTGGTTCCTGCGCGCGCGGCTGAAGACGCGCCAGCTGCTGCTGCTGATCGCGCTCGACGACGAGCGCAACATCCACCGCGCCGCCGAGGTGCTGTGCATGACCCAGCCGGCGGCCTCCAAGCAGCTCAAGGACCTGGAGGACATGCTGGACGTGAAGCTTTTCGAGCGCCACCCGCGCGGCATGGAGCCCACGCTCTACGGCGAGACCATGATCCGCCATGCCCGCATGGCGCTCACGTCGCTGTCGGCCGCACATGACGACATCGTGGCGCTGAAGAACGGCCTCTCCGGCCAGGTGGAAGTGGGCGTCATCATGACCCCGGCCATGGGCCTGCTGCCGCGCGCCATCTCGCGCATTAAGCTGCAGGCACCCAAGCTGCGCATCGGCGTGCACATGGAGGCCAGCAAGGTGCTGCTGGACATGCTGCAGCGGGGCAAGCTGGACTTCATGATCGGCCGCATCGTCGAGGAGGAAGGCGCGGCCGGCATGCACTACGAGGAGCTGACGGTGGAGCCCGCCTGCGCGGTGGCGCGTGTGGGGCATCCGCTGCTCAGGTCCGACAACCTCAAGCTCGCGGATCTGGCGAATCAACCATGGATATTGCCGCCGCAGGGCAGCGTGCTGCGCCATCGGTGGGAGCTGATGTTCCGCCGCGCCGAACTGGAGCCGCCGGCCAATGTGGTCGACACGACGGCGTTGCTGTTGATCACCGCATTGCTGCAGCAGACCGATTCGCTGCACGTGATGCCCGTCGAGGTGGCGCGCTATTACGCGTCGCTGAACGTGCTGGCGATCCTGCCGATCGAGTTGCCGTGCCACATGGACGCGTTCGGGATCATCACGCGTGAAGGGCACCTGATGTCGCCGGGGGCGAGGCAGTTGCTGCACGAGGTGCGGCTGGCGGCGCGTGATCTGTATTGAGGATGGCGGGTGGGCGTTTCCTCGACATCCCCCACGAACCGCACCCGCGCGCCCTGAGGACTAGGGGTTGTGCCGGCCCAAGGCCGGCGTAGTGTCCGCGGCTTGTCAACCCAACGATGGTGGTCCGAGATGGTGTTCAAACATCTGCCTTGGCTCCTCGTCGCGCCGCTGATGGCGCACGCCGCGGACAGCCTGGTCATCAACGGCTCGATGAACTTCTCCGGCGCGGGCCCGCCCACGGGGTGGGCGGTGCTGGTGCCGGGCGGTGAATCGTGGCACTCCTTCGAGAACCATCCGAGCCCGGAAGGGGGCGCCTATTTCGGCATCCAGGACCTCGACGCGTTCTCGCCGCGATTCAATGCAGGCGGCATCACGCAGCTCGTGTCGGGGCTGGAAGTCGGCACCAGCTACCAGCTGAGCTTCTTCTCGATGTCCAACCACACGTCCCTCAGCCCCGGCGCGATGCAGCGGTGGGCCGTCACGTTCGGCACGCAGACGAAGGCGGGGCAACAGACGTCGGCGAGCGACGCCACGTGGGTGCAGTCGACGATGACCTTCACCGCCACAGCGACGGTGCAGGCGCTGACCTTCGCGGCCGAGTTCCTGCCGGGTTCTTATCCGGAGATCCTCAATCTCGATGGGGTCACGCTGAGCGCGGCGGCGGTGCCTGAAGTCTCGATTCAGCACCTGCTCGCGGCGGGGCTGGCGGGCCTGGGCTGGCTGAAACTGCGGCGCCGCAGGGCGACCCCTTAGCCAAGGCGTCTCGCACTTGAGCCAGGTCTGGCAGCAGTGGCAGGCGCTGGCGGCGTCGTTGCCGCACAAGGCGCTGGGGCTGGCCGCCTGGTTGCTGGCCATGGCGGTGGTGTTCGGCCTGCTGGAGCGCCGCTTCCCGGTCCGCCGCCAACGCTTCCTGCGCGAGAACATGGCGCAGGACGTCGGCTACTACTTCCTCGGCGGCCTGCTGCCGCCGTTCCTGACGGTGGCGGCAACGGCGGCCCTGGCCTGGTTCGTCAGCGGGCTCGTGCCGGCGTCCTTCTACGCCTGGGTCGCCAGCCTGCCGTTCGCGGTGCGCGTGGGCGCGATGGTGCTGCTGGGCGACGTGGCGTTCTACTGGGCGCATCGCTGGTCTCATGAGAACGAATGGCTGTGGCGATTGCACGCCGTGCATCACAGCCCGACGGAACTGGACTGGCTGGTGAACACGCGCGCCCATCCGCTGGACCTGGTGTTCGCGCGCGCGGTGTCGGCGGTGCCCATCGTGGTGCTGGGTGTTCGGCAGGGCAACGACGGGCTGGACGCGGCTGTTGCGGTCTACCTCACGCTCACCACGCTGTGGGCGTTCTTCGTGCACACCAACCTGAAGTGGCGCCTGGGCTGGCTGGAACAACTCATCGTGACGCCCGCCTTTCACCATTGGCATCACGCCAACATGCCCGGCACGCTGAACAAGAACTACGCGTCCTTGTTCCCCTGGATCGACCGTGTGTTCGGCACTTACCACTTGCCGGCACAGCAGTTCCCGCTGTCGTACGGTGCCGACCGGGAGCTGCCGGAGACATTGGGAAAGCAGTTGGTCAGCCCGTTCAGACGGCGGCTGGGCTGAGCCGGTCGTCGGCGTCCTGAGCCGTTGACCGCAGCGCGCTGGGGCATCCATCGCACCACCGGCCCGCCTGACGCCGGCCGCACGCCGGGCTCACCGGTCACGCGAAGACAGCGTCGCCCGGGCGACGCGGCGGTTCTGTGTTGGCGAGCCCTGAGCCGTGGCTTCAGTCTTCGTCGGCTTCGCCGAACTTGGCCTGAAACGCCTCGGCGAACTCGACCGACGCGCTGAAGGTCAGCGTCACCGTCACCCACCCACCCGGCTCATGCTGCACCAGCAGCTCGTGATCCCATGCGTTGCCATCCTCCACCGGCCCGTGCCGGCCACCGAACTCGGACTCCGCCCAGGCCAGCAGCTGCACTGCCTCCGCCATCACCGCCGCGTGCTCGGCCTCGCGCGTAGACGCCATGGCTTCCAGCGTGAGGATGTCGTCGGAGCCGTCTGTGAGGTCGAAGGTGAGATGACGCATCTCGAGAAGTGTCGTGCAGCGAGTCAAGCTCGCGCCGTGACAACAAAGCAGCAGCCGCAGAAGAAAACCGAAGGTTTCGCCAACGTCACCCCGCCGCCGGACGCAGGCCTTCCACCTCGGCCAACGACGCCTGCAGCATCTCTTCCAGCTCCCCGAGCAACCGCTGCCGCTCCGAGGCGTTCCCGGGTGTCTCTGCGCTCAGCAGCCGATGGAACGGCTGCACCAGCGGCAGGCCGCCCATCGAGCCCCGCGGGCCAGTTGGCAGTCCACCCTGCGGGGTGAAGGGCCGCTGGGTCAGGTCGACCATCGTGCCGATCATGCGTGCGGCGCGGCCGTCGGCGCTCCACTCGACAACGCGGCCGCGCGAGTGCATCAGGCGATAGCCCGAACCGTTGCTCCGCAGGCGGAAGGTGGCCTCATAGCCGGGCTGCGTGCGGCCGGCATGCGCGCGCATCGCCCCCAGCATGCCGTCCAGGTCGGCGGGGTGCACCCGGCAGCGCCAGAAGTGCGTGCTGTCGGCGCGGTGAGGATCGGGGAACCCCAGCTTCGATTTCCACTGCGGCGAGTAATGGACCGTCTCCAGCTCGGGGCGAAGGTCCCATAGGCCGAGCTCACCCGCATCGACGGCCTCTCGCACACGCAGTGTCAGTGTCCGTCCTTTGGTGCCCATGCGCTGGATTGTCATGGCCGGCCATCGCCCTGCTGGCGTTGGGGCTGCTGGCTTTCGGCGTCAGCCGGCCCCAAGCGCTGACCGCGGGCCGGTCCCGCCGATACCGCGCTACTTGCACCCCGTCGAAGGATTCGCCTTCGGCCCTGTCTTCGTCTGCTCGATGAACGGGATCGTCCCGTCCGGCCGGTACGAGAACTCCTCGATCGCCACCGACCGCCGGTACTCGCCACCGCCCGGCAGCTCCGCGTTGTGATACGCGATGTAGCTCCTGCCGTTGAAGTCGAAGATGGCCTGGTGGATGGTGGGCGTCTTCAGGTTCTTGGCCATGATGACGCCACGCGGCGTCCAGGGGCCGGTGGGAGAAGGCCCGGTCAGGTAGGCCGTCTGCTCGGGGAAGAACTCGGAGTAGCTGAGGTAGTAGGTGCTCTTGCCCTCGACCTTGCGCTTGTGCAGGTAGGGCGCCTCGACGAAGTCCTTCACCGGCAGCACGTGGATGGGCCCGTCCAGCTCGGTCATGCTGGCCTTGAGCTTGGCGTACTTCAGCACCGTGTTGCCCCAGTACAGCCAGGCCTGGCCGTCGTCGTCCAGGAACACGGTCGGGTCGATGTCGTCCCACGCGATGTCGGTCTGCTGGGTCATGTCGTTGGTGACGAGCGCAGAACCGCGCGCATCCACGAACGGGCCGGTGGGTGAGTCCGACACGGCCACGCCGACCGCAAAGCCGGGCACCGTCGCGTGCTCGACCGTCGAGTAGAACCAGTACTTGCCGTCGCGCTTGACGATGTCGGACGCCCAGGCGCGGCCCTTGGCCCAGGCGAAGGTCCTGGCCTTCAGCGGCACGCCGTCGTCGCGCCAGTTCACCATGTCGCAGCTGGAGAACACGCGCCACTCGTGCATGACGAAGTCCTTGCCTGCCGGCAAGGCCTCATCACGGCCGGCGAACAGATAGACGCGGCCGCCTTCCACAAGCACCGCCGGGTCGGCGGTGTAGAGCGGCGCGAACAGCGGGTTGGCAGCCTGAGCGGCGCCCAGCGCAAGCAGCGACAGCGCCGCAGCGGTGATCTTCTTCAACATCGGCTTCAAGCTTTCCTCAAGGGCGGCGCACACCCGGCGAGCACGTCAGCGCGGGAGCGGGCGGATCCTGATATTCCTGAACCACACCGGCTGCGATTCAGCCTGCAGCGCGATGTGGCCGAACGACAGCTGCAGCGGCGCGCCCGCGGCCAGCAAGGCCTTGGCGCTGTCGTCCTTGGGGTCGAGCTGCGGGCGCTGGTAGCGCAGCACCTCGGCGCCATTGATGCGGTGGATGACCTCGTCGTTGCCGTGCACCTCGACCTCCACCGCCACCCATTCGTCGACGGGGAAGAGCTTGGAGGTCGAGTCGATGATGTGGTCGGTGCGCAGCTTGCCGTCGATCTCCAGGTTCGTGCCCGGCGTGACGACGTTGCCCGTCTGCCGGCCGGCGCTGGCACCCACGCTGAGGAACTGGAACTCCATGCTGACCGGCCAGGCCTGGTTCAGGCCGATCGTCAACGGTGACTGCGCGTGGATCATCACGCCGCTGTTGAGCTTGGCCCAGGGCGGCGCGTCGGCCATGGCGGTGCCGGTGATGCGGTACTCCAGGCGCAGGACGTAGTGCGAGTAGGCGAGGTTGGAGTACAGGTGGCCGAAGCGCTCCTCGAACTTGCCGTAGCCGTCGTAGCCGACCTTGAGGATGCCGTCCTCGACGCGGAAGGTGTTGGCGTGGTTGTCGCCGAGCGGGTGCTTGTTGATCTTGACGGTCCAGCCGGACAGGTCGCGGCCGTTGAACAGCGAATGCCATCCGCCGTCGTCCGCACCCCAGGCGGGCACGGCCGCCAGCGCCAGGGCGGCCCACATCGATGCGCAAAGCTTCTTCATGGGCAGCTCCGGTGCGGCGCTCAGCTGGCCGCCTTCTTGAGAGACAGCAGCCGCTGCACGGCGCAGAAGACGAACAGCAGCGCGCCGATGACGATCTTGGTCCACCAGGAGCTGAGCGTGCCGTCGAAGGCGATCAGCGTCTGGATCAGGCCCAGCACCAGCACGCCGGACAGCGCACCGGCCACGTAGCCATAACCGCCCGTCAGCACCGTGCCGCCGATGACGACGGCGGCGATCGCGTCCAGCTCCACACCCTGGCCATGCTGGCCATAGCCGCTGAGCATGTAGAACGCGAACAGCAGGCCGGCCAGCGACGCGCAGAAGCCGCTGAGCGCATAGACGGCGACCTTGGTGCGGCCGACGTTCAGGCCCATCATCAGCGCCGAGGCCTCGCTGCCGCCCAGCGCGTAGATGGTGCGGCCGAAGGCGGTGCAATGCGCGATCCACAGGCCCAGGCCCAGCACCACCAACGCGATGACCGCACCGGGCGACAGGAAGGCGCCACCAAAGAGCGGGATCTGCGTCTGCGACAGCGCGACGAACAGCGGCGCGTCGATGGTGACGCTGTCGACGCTGATCAGGAAGCACAGGCCGCGCGCCAGGAACATGCCGGCCAGCGTGACGATGAAGGGCTGCAGCTTGAAGACGTGGATGACACCGCCCTGCAGCGCGCCGAAGGCCGCGCCGCCGAGCAGCACGAGCACGATGACGGCTTCCGCCGGCCATTGCGCGACCTGCAGCAGCCAGGCGGCGACCATGGTGGTCAGCGCCAGCACCGAGCCCACCGACAGGTCGATGCCGCCGGACAGGATGACGAAGCTCATGCCCACCGCGATGACGAGCAGGAAGGCGTTGTCGATGAGCAGGTTGAGCACGACCTGCGTGGACGCGAAGCCGGTGTAGTTGGCGGCGCCGGCGATGAAGAGCACCGCCATCAGCACGACGCTGACCCAGCTGGTGAAAGAAGGGGCAGAGAGAAGACGCTTCATGCGGTCCTCCGCGACCAGATGGACGACTGCGAGATGCAGACCGCGAACACGACGATGGCCTTGACGACCATGGTCACCTGCGGCGGCACGCCCATGGCGTAGATGGTGGAGGTCAGCGTCTGGATGATCAGCGCGCCGATGAGGCTGCCGGCCAGGCTGAACTTGCCGCCGCTGAGCTGCCCGCCGCCCAGCGTGACCGCCAGGATGGCGTCCAGCTCCAGCAGCAGGCCGGCGTTGTTGGCGTCGGCGCTCTTGATGTTGGACGAGATCATCAGCCCGGCCAGGCCCGCGCCCAGGCTGCAGTAGACGTAGACGAAGAACACGATGGCCGCGGTGCGCACGCCGGCCAGGCGGGCGGCGACGGGGTTGATGCCGACGGTCTGGATGAACAGGCCCAGCGCGGTGCGCTTCATCAGCAGCGCAGTGAGGCCGCCGACCGTCGCCACGACGAACAGCGACACCGGCAGGCCCAGCAGGTAGCCGCCGCCGAGCCAGAAGAAGCTCGCGGGCTCGTAGACGGTGATGATCTGGCCGTCGGTCAGCAGCTGCGCCAGGCCGCGGCCGGCGACCATCAGGATCAGCGTCGCGATGATGGGCTGCAGGCCCAGCGCCGACACGAGCAGGCCGTTCCACAGCCCGCACAGCAGCGCCGCGCCCAGCGCCGCCGCGAAGGCGATCGCCAGGCCGTGCGAGCCGACCAGCACGCAGGCCACCGTGCCGGCGATGGCGACGACGGCGCCCACCGACACGTCGATGCCGCGCGTGGCGATGACCAGCGTCATGCCCAGCGCCGCCAGCATCAGCGGTGCGGCGCGGTGCAGGATGTCGATGAGGCTGCCGTAGAGGTGGCCGTCCTTGATTTCGAGGTGCAGGAAGCCGGGCACGAAGAGGGCCGCGACGGCCAGCAGCAGCGCCAGCGCAGCGAGCGGCCGGGCCAGCGGATGGCGCCAGAAGGAGGAGGGCGCAGGAGGAGAAGACATGGCAAGCGTGGAAGAACTCATGGGGTCGGGAACTGCAGCGCCGTCGCTTTGCCGCGGTAGAGGACGGACCGGGGCTTCGTGCCGCGGCCGGACGCGTCCATCAGCGTCACGTTGAAGCGGCGTTGCTCGACGAGGCCGGGGAAGCGGCCGTCCCGCGCGCCGACGTTCAGCACGCGGCGGGCGTCGTCCCAGCGCAGCGTGACGGTGGCGCGCTCGCCGGCTTCATAACGGTAGGTCTCGCCGTCGTCCTCGTAGAGCGTGAACTGCGCGTCGGCGCCGGGGTAGATGCGGATGTCGTAGGGCGCGTCGGGCTTCTGGCCGACATGCTCGACGACCGGGCCCATGGGCACGATGCTGCCGGCGCGCACGAACAGCGGGAATTCGTCGAGCCTGTACTCGCGCGCCACCGACTGGCCGCCGGCGTGGGGCTTGCCGGTCCAGAAGTCGAACCAGGTGCTGCCGGCCGGCAGCAGCGTGGCCTGGCGCTTGTCGACGTTGCGCTGCGCGTCGGCCAGCGCCAGCAGCTGGGCCGGCGTGCGCCACGCCAGACGCAGCTTGCGGCCGTAGGCGTCCTGGTAGAAGTCGATGCGCAGGCGCAGAGCCTGGCCCGCCGCCAGCTTGACGCGCGTGCCCTCGAAGCGGGGCGCGCCGTTCTTCCAGTCGTCGACGACGAGCTTGTCGTCCAGCCACAGACGGAAGCCGTCGTCGCCTTCCAGGCCGATCTCGTACTCGCCGGCCTCCGGCGCGACGAGGGTGCCCTGCCAGCGCGCCGAGAACTGGTTGAGGCCTTGCAGGCCGGGCGGCACGCTGCCCAGCGGCGCGGGCGGCCAGTCGTGGTCCACCGGGCCGTCGACGGTGCGGCTGGCCGGCTTCTCGAAGTTCATGCCGGAGAAGTACTCCAGCTGCAGCCCGGGCTCGCCGGACGGCGTGCGCAGTGCGCTGGCGGGGATGGTGGCGGCCGGCGGCACCTCGGGGTAGAGCGTGGAGCGGGTGATGGGCTGCACGAGGAAGGCCGGGCCGAACATGTAGGTGTCGTCCACCTGGCGCAGCGGCTTCTGGTCGGGGAAGTCCATCGCCAGGCCGCGCATCATCACGTAGCCCTCGTCGTGGGCACGCCAGGCCAGGCCGTACAGGTAGGGCAGCAGGCGGTAGCGCAGCTGGGCGGCCTTCAGCAACGAGTCGTAGACGGCCGGGTCCAGCGTCTTGAACAGGTAGGGCTCGCGCTCGACGTCCGTGCCGTGGATGCGGTAGATGGGGTTGAAGATGCCGAACTGGTTCCAGCGCGCGTACAGCTCGCGCCAGGCCGGGTTGCGCTCGCCGCCGGCATGCCTGACGAAGAAGCCGCCGGTGTCCTGCGTCCAGTACGGCATGCCGGCCATGCCGACGTTCAGGCCGCCGGCGATCTGCGCGCGCAGCGTCGCCCAGCTGGCCGTCGTGTCGCCCGACCAGGGCAGGGCCGCATAGCGCTGCTGGCCGGCCCAGCCGGAGCGGGTCAGCGTCAACGCGCGCTTGGCGCCGCTGGCGCGCTGGCCCTCGTAGACGCCGCGGGTCGTGACCAGGCTGTAGACGTTCAGGTAGCGCGTGAAGTCGCCCATCGCGTTGCGCCCGAGGCGCTTGATGTCGGCTTCGACCTCGCCGGGGTCGTGGGCGGCGCCGCCCACTTCGACCTCGGTGCCGTCCATCCACAGCGCGTCCACGCCGATGTCCAGCAGCCCCTTCTTGACGTGCTTGAAGTAGATGTCGCGGCCCTCGACGCTGAAGGCGTCGTAGATCTGCGCCTTGCCGGAGATCCAGTGCTTGGGCGCGAAGCGCAGGCCCTTGGCGTCCAGCTCATGGGCCAGCGCGGTGTCGTCGCCGACCGAGGGCCAGATGGACACCATGAGCTGGGTGTTCAGCTGGCGGTGCAGCGTGTCGACCATGCCGCGCGGGTCGGGGAAGCGCTCGGCGTTCCAGGTCATGCCGCTCCAGGTGCCGTCCTTGTCGCCGCCCCAGTACTGCCAGTCCTGCACGATGGTGTCGAGCGGGAAATGCTCGGCACGGAAGCGCTTGGCGACGTCGAGCAACTGCTGCTGGGTCTTGTAGCGCTCCTTGCTCATGAACAGGCCCAGGGCGCTCTTGGGGAACAGCGGCGCGGCGCCGGTCAGCTGGCGGTAGCCGGCCATCACGTCGTCCATCGTCGTGCCGGCGACGAGGTAGTAGTCGGCGCCCGCCGGAGCGCTCTCGGCCCAGAAGCGCGCACCCTGCGCGTCGTCGGTGAAGCGCATCTTGGAATAGACGTCCCACAGCACGCCCCAGCGGCGCGTCGAGACCATGAAGGGCAGCACGGTGCCGATGTTGGTCTGCACCATCAGCACGTCGCGGCCGCGGTAGTCCATGTAGGACTCGTTGTACTGGCCCAGGCCGTAGAGCGATTCGTCGGGCGTCAGGCTGAAGGCCTGCGTCATCGTGTAGCTGGGCGCGCCCGAGATCTCGACCGGCTTGAGCGCGGCCGGCGCCTGCTCGCGCGTGAACAGGCTGCCGTCGGGCTTGTAGAAGGCGAGCGCGCCGCTGCGCTTGTCGATCTCCACGCGCACGGCGGCGCTGGCCAGCGACAGCGTGTCGCCGGCGTCCTTCACGTCCAGCGACACGGCCTGCGGCGCGGCCACGACGACCAGGCTGGGCTGGGTCGCGTGGCTCTGGCCCAGGTGGGCCGTCACGCGCACGAGGCCGGGGCCGTAGAACAGGATGTTGCGCGTCAACGTGCCGAGCTGCACCTGCGCGCCCGCGGCCAGCGGCGTCCACGCGAAGCCGCGCGCGTCGGGCGTCAACGGCTGGCGCAACGCCTGGCCCTGGGGGTCGAGGCCGGTCGGTGCCGCGGCGCGGGCGGGCGCCAGCGCGGCCAGGCACAGCAGCGCCAGCGTGGCCAGGGCGGGAAGGGTGCGGACGCTCATGGTGGGCTTTCGGGGCAGACGCGGATCAGGCCGCGGGCTCGGCCGCGATGACTTCGAGCACGCTGCGCTCGTCCAGCTCGCCGCGGCGGTACTCGCCGGCGGCGCGGCGGTCGCGCAGCACCAGCACGCGGTCGCTGCAGTGCAGCACCTCGGGCAGCTCGGAGGAGATGAAGAGGATGGACATGCCCGTGCCGTCTTCCTTGTGGGCCAGCGCGCGCACGGCGTCCATCAGGTCTTCCTTGGCGCGTACGTCGATGCCGCGCGTGGGCTCGTCGAGGATGAGGACGGCCGGCTCGGTCGCCAGCCAGCGCGCGAGCAAGGCCTTCTGCTGGTTGCCGCCTGACAGTTGCCCGATGGGCGTGTCGGCGCTGGCGGTCTTGATGCCCAGGCGCTTGATGTAGTCGTCGGCCAGTGCCTGCTGTTGCTCACGACTCATGCACAGGCGCAGGCCCGACCGGGCCTGCAGCGCGAGCAGGATGTTCTCGCGCACCGACAGGTCGAGGATGGCGCCCTCGTGCTTGCGGTCCTCGGAGCAGAAGGCGATGCCGGCAGCGATGGCCTCGCGCGGCGAATGCCAGCGGCCGCTGCGGCCCTCGGTCTCGACATGGCCTTCGTCCGCCGTGTCGGCGCCGAACAGCAGGCGCGCGGCCTCGGTGCGGCCCGAGCCGAGCAGGCCCGCGAGGCCCAGCACCTCGCCGCGCTTGAGCTCCATGTCCAGCGGCTGCAGTGCGCCGCGCCGGCCCAGGCCCACGGCCTTCAGCACGGGCGCGCCGGTCTCGGGGGCGCGGCTGTCCAGGCGGGTGGGCTGCTGGTCGGGCGGCGCGCCCACCATCTTGTTGACGAGGGCCAGGCGGCTCAGGTCGGCGGCCAGGTACTCGCCCTCGGTCTCGCCGTTGCGCATGACGGTGATGCGATCGGCCAGCGCATAGGTCTGGTCGAGGAAGTGGGTGACGAACAGGATGGCCAGGCCCTGGTCGCGCAGGCGGCGCAGCACGGTGAAGAGCCGCTGCACGGCCGCGTCGTCCAGGCTGGACGTGGGCTCGTCGAGGATGAGCACGCGGGCCGAGATGCGCAGCGCGCGGGCGATGGCGACCATCTGCTGCACGGACAGCGAGTAGCGCGACAGCGGCGCCGTGACGTCGATGTCCAGGTCCATCTGCGCGAGCACGCGGCGGGCTTCGGTATGGACGGCGGCCCAGTCGATGCGGCCCCCACCCAGCCAGGATTTGCGCGGGAAGCGCCCGGCGCAGATGTTCTCGGCCACGCTGAGGTTGGGGCAGAGGTTGACCTCTTGGTAGACGGTGCGGATGCCGAGGTCCTGGGCGTCCTCGGTGCGCTTCGGGGCGATGGGGTTGCCGTCGAGCGTGATGGTGCCGGCGTCGGGCTGGTACAGGCCCGTCAGCACCTTGATCAGCGTGGACTTGCCGGCGCCGTTCTGGCCCATGAGGGCATGCACTTCGCCGGGGAAGAGGCGCAGGCTGACGTCGGTGAGGGCTTTGACGCCGGGGAAGGATTTGTGGATGCCGGAGAGGTCCAGCACGGGTTTGGTCACGTCAGTGGCTCCGATAACCGTTGCGTTGGTGGCAAGGGTGGTGCCGGGATTTCGCCCCTGCGGGCGACCTGCTTTGGCTTCGCCCCAAATGCTCAATACCGGATACCAAGCAGCCGGCCTTGGCCGGCTGCTGGATCGGGCTGTTGGCTGTTGGCTGTTTCGATTCACCCCTTTGGAGCCGCCGAGCATCGCAGGGCGTCGAGGCGCGCGCGCCAGCGCGCTTCGTGGACTGACTCCGCGCAACTGTTTGACCGGAGCGTAGCGGAGGGAGTTTTGCGCGGGCCTCGGCGACCGAGAAGCGCAGGGAACCCCTCGCGCAGCGAGGGGCGGCGGAATCGGGGCGGTTTTCTTGCCTACTTCTTTGGGCGCCCAAAGAAGTAGGTCGCCCGCGGGGGCGAAAACCGAAGGTTTCGCTGAAAGCAAATCCCCGCACGGGCCTTGCCACCAAGCCGAACTCCGAAAACCGCACGATTTCAGTACTTCCGATTCGGCAATTCCTTGGCCGCCACTTCAGCCGGGAACACCCCTTCGTTGACGGTGATGCGCTTCTCCACCGGCTTCTTGGCCACCACGTCCTTGGCCAGCTGCATCAGCTGCGGTCCCAGCAGCGGGTTGCATTCGACGGTGACGTTCAGCTTGCCGGCCTTCATGGCCTCGAACGCGCCACGCACGCCGTCGATGGAGATGATGACGATGTCCTGACCCGGCTTCAGCCCGGCTTCCTCGATCGCCTGGATCGCGCCGATCGCCATGTCGTCGTTGTGCGCGTACAGCACGTCGATCTTCTTGTCGCGCTGCTTCAGGAAAGACTCCATCACTTCCTTGCCCTTGGCGCGCGTGAACTCGCCGGACTGCGAGCGGATGATCTGCAGCTTGGGGTTGGTCTTGATGACTTCCTCGAAGCCCTTCTTGCGGTCGATGGCCGGGGCCGAGCCCACCGTGCCCTGCAGTTCGACGATGTTCAGCGCGGCGCCCGGCGTCTTGGCGGCGCGCTCCAGCAGCCAGCGCGCGGCCTTGCGGCCTTCCTCGACGAAGTCGGAGCCGATGAAGGTGACGTACAGCGACGGGTCGGCGACCTTGACGGCGCGGTCGGTCAGGATGACGGGGATGCCCGCCGTCTTGGCTTCCTTCAGCACCGTGTCCCAGCCGGACTCCACGACCGGCGAGAAGGCGATGACGTCGACCTTCTGCGCGATGAAGCTACGGATGGCCTTGACCTGGTTTTCCTGCTTCTGCTGCGCGTCAGCAAATTTCAATGTGATGCCGGCTTCCTTGGCCGCGGCCTTGATGGAGGCGGTGTTGGCGGTGCGCCATTCGCTCTCGGCGCCGACCTGCGAGAAGCCCATGACGAGGGGTGCGGCCAGGGCGCCGAAGGCGGGCAGCGACAGGGCTGCGGCAAGCAGCGTGCGGCGGGCGATGAGCTTGATCATTGGGGAGGTCTCCGTTGGGTGGTTGGGCTGTCTAACGCAGTAATCGCAAGCCGTAAAGCCCCCCGGCGATGGAGCCGGGCTTGGCAACGAACTTCACATTCAACTTGCCGGCTGCCGTGCGCACGAGGTCGGCGGGCAGCGGGAACTCTCGGGTGTAGATCTCGTCAGGCGTATCGGGCTTGCCCAACTCAACTTCCGCGATGAGCTGGCCGTTGACAACAAGATCGAAGCGGCGGCCGGCGTCGCCCTTGGCGAAGCTGAGAAGCAGCGCGCGGGCCTCGGCCTTGGGGTCGCTCAGGTCGTAGCTGAACCACTGCTTCGCATGCCGCCAGCGGCCGGCCGGGGCGATGCCGTTCTCGGCGCCCTCACCCTTGAAGCCGTGGTCGGACTCGGGCTGCTGCTCGCCGGGGGCGACCTGGTCGATGGTCTGCGCCTCCAGCGCCAGTCGCGCCTCCTCGGCCTTGGCCAGTTCCATGCGCAACAGGCTCTGCTGGGCCGGTGTGCTGCGCGCCCAATAGAGCATGTAGCGCGAATCGTGCAGGCGGAAGAAGGGGATGAGTTGCAGGCGGTCGGCGTCCTTGCGACCCTGGATCAGCCCGGGCGCGGTGAAGGTCATCGGCCGGCCGGGCACGGGCTTGATGCGGCGCACGATGTCGGCCTCACGCAGGGTCGGGCTGACGAACACCGGCGCGGCCTCCTGCGGGCAAACGGCGCCGTGCGCGATGTGGCCCATGCGCGAGCCGTCGGCCATGAAGTTCAGCGTCTCGCCCGGCTGCGGCGTCTTGGCGGCCAGCACGATGGGGCCGTGCAGCACGGCGACATGGTTCTTCAAGCCGGGCATGGGCTCGAGCCGCGTGCGCATCGGCAGCTCGACGTCGACCTGGTCGCCGGTCGTCCACGCACGGCGCAGTTCGACATGGCCGCCGGGCCTGGCCGTCACCTTGACCGGCTTGCCGTTGAGCCTGACCTTGAGCGCGCCAGGCGCGACCCAGCCGGGGTAGCGGACCTTGAGCGCGAACGTGCCGGCGCCCTGCACTGTCAGCCGCGTGCGCGACTCGTCGGGGAAGCGGGTGCTCTGCGTCAGCTGGATGCCGCGCTCGCGCCAGTCCAGCTTGGAGGCGATGAAGAGGTTGACGTAGAGCGCGTCGCCGTCGTGCGCGTAGATGAACTCGCCGTGGCGAGCGTGGCTCTCGATGCCGGAGCCGACGCAGCACCACATGCCTTCGTCAACCTTGGAGTAGACGCGGTAATGCTGCGGCCGCATCGGCGTGAAGTAGACGAAGCCGCCTTCGCCCGGGTGCTGCGACGCGAGGATGTGGTTGTAGAGCGTGCGCTCGTAGTAGTCCGTATAGGCGCCGACATCCGGCGATGCCTTCGACAACAGCGCCGTGAGCTTCAGCATGTTGTAGCTGTTGCAGGTCTCGGGGCCTTCCACCTCGTTGAGCATCGGCTTGAAGTCGTCGGCCGGGTGGAAATGCTCACGCACGCTATTGCCGCCTATGACCACGCTGCGCTTCTCGACGACCGTGCGCCAGAAGAACTCGGCCGCGCGCCGGCCCTCGTCCTCACCAGCCTGCTGCGCGATGCGGGCGAAGCCGATGACCTTGGGGATCTGCGTGTTGGCATGCAGGCCGGTCAGCTTGTCCTGCCCGTTGGCCAGCGGCTGCAGCACGGCCTGGTGCGAGAAGCGCCGCGCCAGCGCCAGGTAGCGCAGGTCGCCGGTCATCTCGGCGACGTCGGCCAGCACCTCGTTCATGCCGCCGTGCTCGGCACGCAGCATGTCCTGCATCTGCTGATCAGAAAGCGGCGTGGTCAGCCGCAGCGCCCAGTCGCTCATGCGGATCAGCATCGCCCTGGCGTCGGTATTGCCGGCGTGCACCCACGCATCGCGCAGGCCGGCGAACATCTTGTGGATGTTGTACCAGGGCACCCAGCGGCCGTTGACCGAGAAGCTGTCGACCTTGAGCTCGCCCGAACCCACCTGGGCCCAGGCCTTGGCGCCGTCGGGCACGCCGCCGATGTAGCCGTTGCCGAGCTTGTCCTGGCAGCGCTTGAGTTCGGCGATGACGTAGTCCAGCCGCTTCTTGACCTCGGCGTCGCCGGTGGAGGCCCACATCAGCGCCAGCGCCGAGACGTAGTGGCCGCCCATGTGGCCATCCAGGCCTGAGGACTCCCAGTTGCCGTAGCTGGGCGCCTTGGCGGGCAAGCCGGCTTCGCGCAGGAAGGGCGCCAGCAGCTTGTCGGCGTCCAGAGCCATCAGGTAGTGCAGGTCGGTGGTCTGGGCTTCCAGGAAGGGGCCGTCCTGCAACCGGACGCGGTCCAGCGGGAACGCCTGCGTCGCCCCGCCCGCGGCCGCATCCGCGCCGTGGGCACACAGCGCGAAGGCAACGGCGGCGAGCAGGCGTTTCATCGTCAGCTGCCGGTGCGAACCGCCCACAACGACACGCCGCCGGACGACAGCGCGCTGAAGCTCACCACGAACGCGCTGGAGTTCATGTTCCATTGCCGGGACAGTACGCCCTTGTAGGTCACGCCGCCGCTCACCACGGAGATCTTGTTGCTGCCGTTGTGCACCCAGGTGCCCGTCATGCCGCCGGCGCCGCCCACGGTGCCGTCGGCGTTCAATGTCACGGCGATGGAGGCCTTGCTCTGGGCGGTGATGTCCTTGCCGTGGTTGACGAGCTTGTAGGTGCCGGCCGCCTGGGCCGCGGTGACGTCGGCCGTCTGCGCGGGCGAAGCCAGGCTCAGCGGCGCATAACGCAGCGGCGCGATGACCAGCCAGCCGTCCTCGTTCAGCAGCATCTCGTGCACACGGATCTCGTGGGCCTCGCCGGTGCCGGGGAAGCGCGTGTGGAAGACGATGAAGTACTTGCCCGTGGCCGGGTCGTGGTAGGCCGAGTTGTGGCCGGGCGACACGTAGCCCAGCGCCGTGCCGGTCTCGAAGCTCGCGTTGGAGAACTGGTGGCCGCCCATCAGCTTCACGCCGTGCGGCGCGATGCTGGCATCGTCGAACACCGTGCCGGCGGCACCTTTGACGGTGGCCATGTCGGTGCCGGCGCCGTCGAGGTAGGGGCCGTCGGGCTGCAGCGAGCGGGCGACGCGTACGTTGTAGCCGCCGACGGCGTCGAGGCCGCCGAAGGACGTGAACAGGTAGTAGTACTTGCTCGTCGGGCTGTACAGGACGTAGGCGCCTTCGATGCGGGCATGGTTGCCGCCCATCAGGTGCTTGCCGTAGCCCTGGCCTGCGATCGGCAGCCCCGTCGCCGTGTCGAGCTGCAGGATGAAGATGCCGCCCGAGTAGGAGCCGTAGACCATCCACAGCTTGCCGGTCGCGTCGAAGAACACCGCCGGGTCGACGACGTTGGGGTGCTTGGTGGCGTCGTAGTTGGTGCCGTCCTCGGACGGGCCCACCATGCCGGACTTCAACAGCAGCTGCTTGTTGGCGTAGGGCCCGTCGACCTTGTCGGCCACGGCGATGCCCAGCGCCGACAGCGGCGAGTCGCCCTTGCAGGCGCAGTAGTACATGTAGAACTTGCCGTCGGCGAGCTTGATGACGTCGGGCGCCCACAGCGTGGTCGTCTGCGCCCACGTCAGCGCGGCGGACAGCTCGGTCGTGACCTTGGTGAACAGCGGGTTCGCGTCGTTCACCGTGTCGGCGATCTTGGTCCAGTTCATCAGGTCCGTCGTCTTGGCCGCCGCGAGGTGGGAGCCGAAGACGTAGTACGTGCTGCCGTCCCTGACGATGGACGGGTCATGGACCGATGCGTTGCTGAAGGTGAGCGCCGTCTGGACGGGGTTGGGGTTGGTGGGCGTGGGGGTGGTGTCCACCGGCGTGACCGTGCCGGTGCCGCCACCGCCGCCACCGCCCCCGCCGCAGGCGGTCAGCGCGAGGGCAGCAGAGCCCGCAAGGAAGTTGCGTCGGTTCTGAGGGGCCATGATGTGTTTGTCTCCTGGTCTGTGGGTTGTGACCGGCGCAGCCTAGGAGGCTCGGCGGTGGCACACCAATGACATTGCAGGAGCGGTCGATCCTGGTTTTGATATGCCGCGTGAGGGCTACGGACGCAGCGCAACGCCTGGGCAAGCAGCATGGCGGACCCAGGGTTGCGAATCAGTCGAAAGCGCTGGCGGCGAGGGCGATCAGCCCTCGACAGCGACGACCACGACGGACTTGGCCGGCAGCTTCAGCGTGAGCTTGCCGTCCGCGGCCTGGGCTTCATACGCCACGGGCACGACCTGGGCGGGTTTGCCGAGTTCGTTCTGCGCGTCCATCGCGCCAGCGGTCAGCAGCTTGCCCTTCACGGACTTGGGCGCGTTGGCCCCGACCTGCAGGGTCAGCTCGGCCGGCTGGTTCGCATTCGAGTTGACCAGGCCGATGTAGAGCTTGCCGTCCTTGCCGCGCGCGGCGGTGGCGGAGAGCGTCGGCATCGCGAACTTGTCGACCTTGTAGACCGGGTTGTTCTCGATCTTCGCGGGCACCGAGGTGGCGTCCTGGAAGGGCGTGTACATCGCGAAGGCGTGGTACGTCGGGGTCAGCACCAGCTTGTCCTTGCTGGTCAGGATCATGGCCTGCAGCACGTTGACCATCTGCGCGACGTTGGTCATGTGCACGCGGTCGGCGTGGGCATGGAAGACGTTGAAGTGCAGGGCGGCCAGCAGCGCGTCACGCAAGGTGTTGCGCTGGACCAGGAAGCCCGGGTTGCTGCCGGGATCGGGGTCGTACCAGCTGCCCCACTCGTCGAAGTAGAAACCGATCTTCTTGCTCGGGTCGTTCTTGTCGAGGACGGCCTTGTTGACCTTGATCATCTCCTCGATCTGCTGGACGTTGCCCAGCGTCGAGACCCATTCGCTTTCAGGGAAGCCGACCGCCGAGCCCTTTTTCTCCCACTGGCCGGTGGGCAGCGTGTAGGCATGGTGGGAGATGGCGTTGACGCTGTGCACGCCCTTGCTCAGCGCCTCGGTCCATTCGGTCTGCATGCCGTTGCCGCCGCTGGCGATGAAGATCGGGCGGTTGTCTTCCGGCGTCCTCAGGAAGGTGGCGACCTGGCGGTACTGGTCGGCGTAGTACTCGGGCCGCATGTTGCCGCCGCAGCCCCAGGCCTCGTTGCCAACGGCGAAGTAGTGCACGCGGAAGGGCTTGTCGCGGCCGTTCTTGCGGCGCAGCTCGGCGAGCGTGGACTTGCCCGTGGAGGTCATGTACTCCAGCCACTCGGCCATTTCCTGCGAGCTGCCGGTGCCGAGGTTGCCGTTGACATAGGCCTCGGCGCCGAGCTGCTCGACGAGGTCGAAGAACTCGTGCGTGCCGACGGCGTTGTTCTCGGGCACACCGCCCCAGTTGCTGTTGACCTTGACGGGGCGCTTGTTGCGCGGGCCGATGCCCTCGCGCCAGTGGTATTCGTCGGCGAAGCAGCCGCCGGGCCAGCGCACCAGCGGCACCTTCAGTTCCTTGAGCGCCGCGACGACGTCCTTGCGCCAGCCGCGCACGTTGGGGATCTTGGACTCGGGGCCCACCCACATGCCCTCGTAGATGCCGGTGCCGAGGTGCTCGGCGAACTGGCCGTAGATGTTGCGGTGGATGACCGGGCCGGGCTGGTCGGCATTGACGACCAGCTTGATGTCGGCAGCCAGGGCGCTGGCGCCCACGGCCAGCGTCGCGACGAGCGCGAGCAGTTGCTTCTTCATGTCTTCTGTCTCCTTCGTTGTTCTGCGGGCCTGGCGCGTCAATTCCGCGTCAGCGCCCCATCGCGGCGCCGCCAGACGCCGCGCTCGTTGGGTTCGCGCAGCACCGCGGGCAGCAGTGCGCGCGGCAGGTTCTGGTAGCAGACCGGGCGCAGGAAGCGCTGGATGGCCGCCGTGCCGACCGAGCTGCTGCGGCCGTCGCTGGTGGCCGGGAACGGGCCGCCGTGAACCATGGCCGTCGACACCTCGACGCCGGTGGGGTAGCCGTTGGCCAGGATGCGGCCGACCTTGCGCTCCAGCGCCGGCAGCAGCGTGCGGGCGGCGGCCAGGTCGGCTTCGTCCTCGTCCTGCAGCTGCAGCGTGGCGGTCAACTGGCCTTCCAGGCCCTCGATGACGGCGAGCACCTCGGCGAGGTCCTTGCAGGCGATCAGCAGCGAAGCCGGGCCGAAGATCTCGGACTGCATGGCGTGGTTGGCCAGGAAGGCCGCACCGGTCGTCTTGAACAGGCTGGGCGCGCCCTTGCAGCCGGCGGACTCGCCGCGCAGCAGCGTGTCCACCTGCGCCTGGCCGGCGAGCTGGTCTTCACCGCGCTGGTAGGCGCTGGCGATGCCGGGGGTCAGCATGGTGGCGGCCGGCACGGGCTTGAGCGCCTCGGCAGCGGCGGCGGCGAAGCGGTCGAAGTCGGGGCCGGCGATGCCCAGCACCAGGCCGGGGTTGGTGCAGAACTGGCCCACGCCCATCGTCAGCGACGCAGCGAAGCCGGTGGCGATCTCTGCGCCACGCGCAGCCAGTGCGCCGGGCAGCAGGACGACGGGGTTGATGCTGCTCATCTCGGCATAGACGGGGATGGGCTGCGGGCGCGCCGCGGCCGCGGCCATCAGCGCCGTGCCGCCGCTGCGCGAGCCGGTGAAGCCGACGGCCTGGATGGCCGGGTGGCGCACCAGCGTGTCGCCGATGCCATGGCCGCTGCCGGTCAGTAGCGCGAAGACGCCGGCGGGCAGGTTGGACAGGCGCACGGCCTCGACGACCGCGCGGCCGACGAGTTCGGACGTGCCCGGGTGGGCCGAGTGCGCCTTGACGACGACGGGGCAGCCGGCGGCCAGTGCCGCTGCGGTGTCGCCACCGGCGACCGAGAAGGCCAGCGGGAAGTTGCTGGCGCCGAACACGGCGACGGGGCCGACGCCGACGAAGCGCAGGCGCAGGTCCGGCCGCGGCGGCGTGCGCGTGGGCAGCGCGGTGTCGATGCGGGCGTCCTGCCAGCTGCCTTCACGCAGCAGTTCGGCGAACAGCTTGAGCTGGTTCATCGTGCGGCCGCGCTCGCCTTCGAGGCGGGCGCGCGGCAGGCCGGTCTCGGCCATGGCGCGCTCGATCAGCGTGTCGCCCAGCGCCAGGATCTGCGCGGCGATCTGCTCGAGGAAGTCGGCGCGCTCGTGGTCGCTGGTGGCGCGGTAGGTGTCGAACGTGGCGCCGGCCAGCGCGCAGGCGGCCTCCACCTGGGCGGCGTCAACGGCATTGAAGTCGGGGCCGAGGGCTTCGTTCTTGCTGGGGTCGAAGGCCTGGAAGGCCTTGCCCGCGCCGCGCACCGGCTGGCCGCCGATCAGCGCCAGGCCTTGGATCGTGATGTCCATGAGGACTCCTTAATGTGAATGACGCGGCACGGCGGAGCCGCGCTTGCCGCGCAGGAAGTCGAAGTCGCAGCCCTCGTCGGCCTGCAGCACATGCTGCACGTAGAGCTGGCGGTAGCCGCTGGCGTCGGCCGGGTCCACCGTCTGCGCGGCGGCCCAGGCCTCCAGGCGCGCGGCCAGCTCGGCTTCGGGGATGTCCAGGTGCAGGCGACCCGCGGCGCAGTCCAGCTCGATGAAGTCGCCTTCCTGCACGACCGCGAGCGGCCCACCGGCGCGCGCTTCGGGCGCCACGTGCAGCACGACGGTGCCGTAGGCGGTGCCGCTCATGCGGGCGTCGGAGATGCGCACCATGTCCTTCACGCCGGCGGCGAGCAGCTTGGGCGGCAGGCCCATGTTGCCGACCTCGGCCATGCCGGGGTAGCCCTTGGGGCCGCAGTTCTTCATGACGAGGATGGAGCTGGCGTCGACGACCAGGTCGGGGTCGACGATGCGCGCCTTGTAGTCCTCGAAGTTCTCGAACACGACGGCGCGACCGCGGTGGGTCATCAGCTCGGGTGTGGCGGCCGAGGGCTTGAGCACGGCGCCACGCGGCGCCAGGTTGCCGCGCAGGATGCAGATGCCGCCGTCGGCGATCAGCGGGTTGTCCAGCTTGCGGATGACTTCGTCGTCGTAGATGGGCGCGTCGACGCAGTTGGTCCACAGGCTCTTGCCGTTGACCGTCAGCGCGTCGGGGTTGGGCAGCAGGCCGGCATCGCCCAGGCGGCGGATGACGGCGGGCAGGCCGCCCGCGTAATAGAACTCTTCCATCAGGAAGCGGCCCGAGGGCAGCAGGTCCACGAGGGTGGGCGTGCCGCGGCCGATGCGAGTCCAGTCTTCCAGCTCCAGGTCCACGCCGATGCGGCCGGCAATGGCCTTCAGGTGGATGACGGCGTTGGTGGAGCCGCCGATGGCCGCGTTGACGCGGATGGCGTTCTCGAACGCTTCCTTGGTCAGCACCTTGGACAGCGTGAGCTGCTCCCAGACCATGTCGACGATGCGCATGCCCGACAGGTGGGCCATCACATAACGGCGCGCGTCCACGGCGGGGATGGCGGCGTTGTGCGGCAGCGAGGTGCCCAGCGCCTCGGCCATGCAGGCCATCGTGGAGGCCGTGCCCATGGTGTTGCAGGTGCCGGCGGAGCGCGAGTGGCCGGCCTCGGCGGCCAGGAAGTCGTGCATGCTGATCTCGCCGGCCTTGACCTGCTCGTGCAGCTGCCACACGGCGGTGCCGGAGCCGATGTTCTTGCCGTTCAACTTGCCGTTGAGCATGGGGCCCCCGGTGACGACGATGGCCGGCACGTCGACGCTGGCCGCGCCCATCAGCAGCGCGGGCGTGGTCTTGTCGCAGCCCACCAGCAGCACGACGGCGTCCATCGGGTTGCCGCGGATGCTTTCCTCCACGTCCATGCTGGCAAGGTTGCGCGTCAGCATCGCCGTGGGGCGCAGGTTGCTCTCGCCGTTGGAGAACACCGGGAACTCGACCGGCCAGCCGCCTGCTTCCAGGATGCCCTTCTTGACATGCTCGGCGAGCTTGCGGAAGTGGGCGTTGCAGGGCGTCAGCTCGCTCCAGGTGTTGCAGATGCCGATGATGGGCTTGCCCTGGAACTCGTGGTCGGGGATGCCCTGGTTCTTCATCCAGGAGCGGTACATGAAGCCGTTCTTGTCCTGCGTCCCGAACCATTCGGCCGATCGCAGCTTGACCTTGCTCTTCTTGTCCTCAGTCGTCATGTCATGTCTCTGGGTTCGTTCCACGCGCGCGCACCGGGGCCGCTTCAACCCATGCTATGGGCCGGGGGAATTGCAATCCAATCAATTTCCAAGGTGTACCGATGTTGTTTCCGGCATCAGGGCTGTCCCTAGTCGCGGCGCGACGGCAGGCCAAAGACCGGCATGCCGTCCGGGCGCCAGCGCAGCGGCTTGACGAAGGTGTGCCGGTCCGGGTTCCACAGCGGGTCGCCTTCGATCTCGGTGTAGGTGCGGGCGTGGTAGACCAGCAGCACCTCGTCGGGGTCGTCGGTCACGGTGAAGCTGTTGTGGCCGGGGCCGAAGACGCTGTCCTCCGGCGCGCTGCGCATCACCGGCTCGGGCGACTTGTGCCAGCTGGCCGGGTCCAGCAGGTCGGCGCCATCGTCGGCCCACAGCAGGCCCATCGCGTAGTTCTCGTCGGTCGCGCTGGCCGAGTAGCTGATGAAGACGCGGCCGTGGCGCTGCAGCACCGACGGCCCCTCGTTGACGAGGAAGCCGCGGCATTCCCAGTCGAACTCGGGCCTGCTGAGCAGCACCGGCGCGCCGCCCAATTGCCAGGGCGTCTTCATCGGCGCGAGGTAGAGGTTGGAGTTGCCCGGAATGGCCGGGTCCTTCTGCGCCCACAGGTAGTAGAGCTGGCCGCGGTGGGTGAAGGTGGTCGCGTCCAGGCAGAAGCTGTCGATGCCGGAATCGACCTGGCCCAGGAACTCCCATTCACCGCCCAGCGGGTCTTTCGCCTGGTTGCGGATCGCATACATGCGGTGCTGGAACATGCCTTGATGGTCCAGCGCGCGGGTAGGGGCCGCGGCGAAGTAGACATACCAGGCGCCGTCGTTGAAATGCAGCTCCGGCGCCCAGAGCAGCTCCGAGTACGGCCCGGTGTCGGGCTTGTGCCAGACGTCGAACACCGGCGCGTCCGCCAGGGCTTCGATCGTCGGCGCACGCCGCACCTCGATGCGGTCGTACTGCGGCACCGACGCGGTGAAGTAGTAATGGCCGTCGGCATAGCGGCTGATGTGGGGGTCGGCACGCTGGCGGATCAGCGGCGTGAGCAAGGGCTCGGGCAGGTCGGACATGGGCAAGGCGCTAGGAAAAAAGGCGTTGCGCGGGGAAGGCCCGTGCAACGCCTCAACGAGGATGAACTCAATTTCTCAGATAACGCTCGAATCAGAGCTTCCAGCGTACGGACAGCCCGATCGTGCGGTCGTAGTAGCGCACGTCACGCACGATGGACGGGTTCTTGTCGAAGTAGTCGTGATAGGACTGGTTCAGCAGGTTGGTCACATCCAGCGACAGCGTCCACCGCTTGTCGAAGGTGTAGCCGAAGGACGCGTCCAGCGTGCGCAGAGGCGCAACCCAAAGCTCTCGGCCGGTGCTGCGATAGGGTTTCTCCGCCAGGAACTTATCGCGCCAGTTGTAAGCCAGGCGGCCGTAGACCGGACCATACTCGTACAAGCCCACCAAGTTGTAAGAGGCCTTGGACTGGCCAAGGAAGGGACCCTGCACACCATTCGGATCGGTTTGCTTGCCGGTCATGTAGGTGTAGTTGGCCTCCAGGCCAAAGCCGCCCAGCCAGCCGGGCAGGAAGTCGTAGAACTGGCGGTAGCTCAGCTCGTAGCCGTGCAGCTTGGCGTCGCTGATGTTGATCGGCTGAGTGACGTTGTACCGCGTGCCATTGATCGTCGTCTCAACCGTCTTGTCGAAGACCCGGTTCTTGAACTTGTGCTGGAAGGCAGTGGCGCTCACTGAGCCGGTGCGGGCAAAGTAGTATTCCAGCGACGCGTCCACGTTGGCCGACTCGGTGGGCTTCAGGTCGGGATTGCCGCCGGCAATGGTGCCATTCTGGGTCTGGATGACCGTGCCGTTTGACTGGGTTTGGAAGGTGCCGCCGGTGATTGTCTGACCCGGGTTGTACTGGTTGAAGCCGGGGCGCTCGATGGTCTTACCGGTCACCAGCCGGGCGATCAGCTTGGACGTCAGCTCCGCTCTGAGCGACAGCATGGGCAGCACATCGGTGCGGGAGGTGTCCATGTTCACGGGCGTGATGACGCCGGTGTTGGCATTGCGCGAGTTGCCCATCAGCTCTTGGCCGGTCTGCACGACGCGCAGACCGAACACGCCGGTCACCGGAACGCTGCCGACGTCGAAGCCGAACTTGGTGCGGCCGTAGATTGCCTTGGTAGTTTCGACGTCGTCGAACAGAGCCATTGGGTCGTACGGCGTCAGGGCGCCGTTGCCGCCGGTCAACAGCTTGCGGAATGCTTCACCATTGTTCAGCAGCCATTCGCGGTCAGCAAAGACGTACTGCTTGACACCGAAGTCGCCCCAGGTAGCCGGCGACACGGTGAACATGTCGGCATAAGCCGCCTGATTGACGGTCTGGCCGGTGCCAGGGAAAGCGGACTGCCAGGGCATGGAGGTGGATTGGGACAGCGCCTTGCGCTTGGCGAGGCGTACGCCGCCACTGACCTCGCGGAAGAAGCCGTCGCCCACGTCATAGGTCGCGTCGGCACGCCAGTCGGTGTTCTTGCCTTGGCGTTCCTGGCGCACGTCCACCCCGCCGTTGATGCGGAAGTTGGCCTTGTTGGTCATATCCAGGCCGGGGTAGTCGATGAAGCCGCCGCCGTCCTGCACCTTGGCCAGGACGCTCGTCGGGTTGTAGCCGCTGTCTAGGATGCGGTTGACGCCATCCCACTGGCTGTTGGTCACCGCCAGCTCGGAGGACAGGCGCAGGCGGTCCGTCACGTCCCAGTGGCCGCCGAGAGCCGTCTGCGCATTGCTGGCCAGATCATGCTTGGCTTGCGTGGACGTAAAGCCCCAGGTGTTGACGCCGTTGATCGTGTCGGCTAGATCGGTGCCGGGCTTAGCAGAGATCACCGTGCCGGCATTCGGGCGCCAAGTGCCGTTGTCGTTCCACATGCCGATGCCACCAACCAGGAAGGACTGCTGGAAGCGGTGGTCGATGGAGGTCGCAAAGCCTTCCAAGTAGACCTCTTTATCGGCGCTTGGCTTCCACTGAAGTGCGAAGTTGCCAGCCAGGCGCTTGCGGTCGCCCAGGTCCAGAACGCGACCCATCGCGTCGGAAGCCAGGATGGGGTTCGTGCGGCCCGGGACGACGATGGGTTGCGGATCGCCCACCCAGGCGCGCTCGTCGTGGTATTTGCCGCGCTGGTAGGACAGACCCACCAGGGCGCCGAATTCGCCCAGGTCGGTCTTCCAGCGGTTGGACGCCATGCCGCTGACGTCGGGGTTGTTGACATCGGCCTTGTCGCGGTGCTCCATGCGGCCGTTGACGTAGAGCTGCGCGCCCTTGAAGTCGAACGGGCGGTTGGTGCGCACGTCGATGACGCCGGCGGTGCCGCCTTCGGGCAGGCTGGCTTCCTGCGTCTTGTAGACATCGATGCGCTTGAGCATCGTCGCCGGGACGTCGGCCAGGAACAGGTTGCGGCCCGAGTCGGTGAAGAACTCGCGGCCGTTCAGCAGCGTGGCGACGCCGCCCAGGCCGCGCACGATGACCGTGCCCGCTTCGCCCATGCCGCGCTGAAGCTGCACGCCGGGCACGCGGCCCAGCAGTTCGGCGACGTTCTTGTCCGGGAACTTGCCGATGTCTTCGGCCACGATGGAGTCGACGACCTGGTCGGAGTTCTTCTTGATGGCCTGGGCCGTCTCGGCCGACGCGCGGGCGCCGGTAACGACCACGGTCTCCAGCTGCGTCTCGGTCTTGGCGGCTTCCTGCGCCACGGCCATGGTGGACAGCGCGGCCAGCGCGGCGGCGGCTGTCAGGCTCAGCGCGAAGCGGGAGGTGTTGGCGGCCGCGCGCAGCGGCACCAGGGCTGGTTTTCTCATCGTGTCTCCGGAATCGTTATGGAAGGACGGGAACCTCGGCAACCGTCCAGGCCTCTTTGGTGGGCCCGTGGGGCTGGGGTCTGAATTCATGCTAGGGGGCCGACCGATCCGCGACTAATCACATTTTTGGACTTGCCGATGCTGATTTGCGCATCGGCAGCACGGGTTAATCCGGGGTCTTCCCAGGGCGCGCCGGCGCCCGCGGCGGCTGCGCAGGCACAGCGCCGCCGCCGCGTTGTCGAGCGCATACAACAGCCAGGACCGCGCCAGGCCTTGGGGGGGCAGCGGGCCGGCTTCAGCGGCCGTGCGGCCAGGTCGACTTGGACGCCGGCCCCTTGGCCGCCTTGCCGCGCGCCGTCCACAGCTTGTAGGCGGTCGGTGTCAGTTCCCGCTTGAGCAACGCCACCAGCGCGCCGTGGCCGATGCCGTGTTCCAGCAACACCTTGTTGTAGGGCGGCCGGTCCTCCCACGCCGTGGCGATCACGCGCTTGAGGTCTTCGGGGCTGAGGCGGGGTGCGGTCTTGGCCATGGCGCATTGTCCAGGGCGCGTGTATCGCGTGTCCTACAAGACCTCTGCCGTCACGCTGGCATCGCCGCGGTTCGTCTGGCGCCAGCATCGGGCCACTCACTTTCAACGGCGCCCCGCCCCTGCAGCGATGACCTCTTCGACCACCTCCGCCGTGACCCTCCCGCCCAAGCCGGCCCGCGCGCCCAACCGCCGACCGGCTTTGTCGTTGCTGGCCTCCGAGCCCGCGCGCGCCACGCTGGAAGCCTGGCAGGCCCTGCTGCACTGGCGGCACACGCCGGCGCAGGTCGGGGCGGGGCACACCGTGGTGCTGTTCCCCGGCCTGGGCACCGACGGCCTGACCCTGTGGCCGCTGCGCCGCCACCTGGAACGCGCCGGGTTCCGGGCGCTGGACTGGGGCCAGGGCTTGAACACCGGGCCGCGCGGCGATGTCGACGCCTGGCTCGACCAGCTGGCGGACTCGCTGCACGAGCGCGTGGCGCCGGCGCGCGAGGTCAGCCTCGTCGGCTGGAGCCTGGGCGGCTTCTATGCCCGCGAACTGGCCAAGCGCTGGCACGACCGCGTGCACCACGTCATCACCATCGGCACGCCGTTCAACGGGAGTGCGGACGACACCAACGTGGGCTGGCTGTTCCGCCTGCTCAATGGCCGCCGCGCGCCTGACGAAGCCGCCCTGCGCGAGCGCCTGGCCGAGCCCCCGCCGGTGCCGACGATCTCGCTGTACAGCCGCCGCGACGGCGTCGTCGCCTGGAAGGCCTGCACGCACGCCCGCCGCTGGCCGCTGGCGCGCGACATCGAGGTGCAGGCCAGCCACATGGGCATGGGCTGGGCGCCCGAGGTGCTCCACCGCGTGACCGGCGTGCTGGCCTGCCGCCGCGGAGCGGCCGAATGAGCGCAACCGCCACCTGGCCGAGCCGCATGGGCCCGCGCGAGGACTCACCCAGCCCGTCCCCGGTGCCGGAGAAGCTGCCGCCGCGCGAGCCGGTCGTGCCCGCCAAGCTGCGCAGCACGCTCAAGCGCGTGTTCGGCCTGCGCGCGCTGCGGCCGGGCCAGGCCGAGGTCATCAACCGCGTGCTGGCCGGGCAGAACACGCTGGCCGTCATGCCCACCGGTGCCGGCAAGTCGCTGTGCTACCAGCTGCCGGCCGTGCTCAGCGACGCGCTGACGGTCGTCATCTCGCCGCTGATCGCGCTGATGAAGGACCAGTGCGACGCGCTCAACGCGCGCGGCGTGAAGTCCGTCGAGCTGCACTCGGCGCTGGACGCCAACCGGCGCCTGGAAGCCGAGGCGCTGCTCACGCGCGGCGCGGTGCGCGTGGTCTTCACGACGCCCGAGCGGCTGGCCGACGCGCGCACGCTCGTGCTGCTGCAATCGCAGCGCGTGGGCCTGCTGGTGGTGGACGAGGCGCATTGCATCTCGCAGTGGGGGCACGACTTCCGCCCCGCCTTCAGCGCGCTGCGCGACGCCCGCCGCGCCCTCGGCCGGCCGCCCGTGCTGGCGTTGACGGCCACGGCCGCCGTGCCGGTGCAGCGCGAGATCGCGCAGGCGCTGGGCATCCCGCGCGACGGCATCCTCAGCCACGGCGTCTACCGGCCCAACCTGCACCTCGTCGTCGAGCTGCCGCAGACCGAGGCCCAGCGCCGGGAATTCACCCTGCGCCGGCTGCGCGATTTCGTCGCCGGCGACGGCAGCGCGATCGTCTATTGCGCCACCGTCCGCGAGGCCATCGCGCTGCACCGGCAACTGCGCGAGGCCGAGCTGCCGGCAGGCCTGTACCACGGCAAGCTGCCCGCGAAGGAGCGCACCGCCGCGCAGGAGGCCTTCATGCGCGGCGAGCACCGCATCATGGTGGCCACCAACGCCTTCGGCATGGGCATCGACAAGCCCGACATCCGCCTGGTGCTGCACGCGCAGATGCCAGCTTCCATCGAGGCCTACGTGCAGGAATGCGGCCGCGCGGGCCGCGACGGCGAGCCGGCGGACTGCGTGCTGATGTTCCGCGAGGGCGACCGCGCGCTGCAGCAGTTCTTCGCCGGCGGCCAGGCGCCCAGCCGTGAGGAACTGGCCAGCGTTTGGCGGGCGCTGGCCACGCACACGCCCCAAGGCGGCTGGCTGCCGGCCGCGCTGGCCGAGATGGTGCGGCTGCCGCAGCGCCGGCTGGACCAGGTGCTGGCCACGCTGCGCTCGGTGCGCGCCGTGCGTTCCGTGGGCGGCGGCGACGCCGGCGGCCTGCGCCCGGCCACGCGGCGCGAGGCAGCCGCCGTCATCGACGCCGCCGAGGCTGCCGCGCAGCAGCGCCAGCAGCACGACCGCGACGGCCTCGCGGCCATGGTGCTCTATGCCAAGGCCGGCAGCTGCCGCTGGGCGGGCGTGCTGGCGCATTTCGGCGAGGCGCTGGGCGAAGGCCAGGCGCGCTGCGGGCATTGCGACAGCTGCGCGCGCTTCGAGACGCTGCTGGCGGCCGAACAGGCGCCGGAGCACGGCAGCGACATGCAGCCCACCCAGGCCCGCGCCTTCGAACCGGGCCAGCGCGTGCGCGTGCGCCGCTTCGGCTGGGGCGAGGTGCAGGACTGCAGCGCCGACGCGGTCAGCATCCTGTTCGCCCGCCACGGCCTGCGACAGATCCACCCCGACTTCGTGCTCGCCACGGCACGATCGTGAAGCAGCCGGGCTAGGCGCCTGCGCCGAGCTCCTGCAGCAAGCCGCCCAGCGCGCGCTGCACCGGGCTGGGCTCGGTCAGCTCGGTGGCCAGCCCCTCCCTGCGCAGCCGCCGCAGGCCCCGGCGCGTCATGGAATGCATGCCGCCGGCCAGGTTGCTGGTGAACATGAAGAACGCGCCGTTGTCGCTGGCCCAGGCCAGCTGCGCCGTCGCCCACACGCCCTGCAGGTTCAGCTTGCAGCGCAGGCCCGGACGCAGCGCATCGATCCAGTCGTCCAGCGGGTCACGACCGGCATCGTCCTCCAGTGCCATGGCGACGGTGGGCAGCGCGCCCACGTGGGTGTCGTGGCCCTGCCAGGCGGGCCGTGCGACCGGCTCGGCATCGACCGGTTCCGGCGCCGGTGCGGGTGCCGGTGGTTCGGGCACCGGCGGGGGCGTTTCGTTCGTCTCGGCGAGGTGCCGGCGATGGCTCTGCATCAGCTCGGCGAGCAGCCGCGTCCGGTGCTGCTGGGGCAGGTCGATCAAGGCCATGCCTTGCTGGACGCGGCCGATCAGCTTGGGCAGGCGCCGCCGCAGGTCCGCACGTTCGGCCGCCGTCGCCGGCCGCTGGAGGCTGGCCAGCAGCTCGTCCACCGTGCCGACCAGGGCCTGGGCCTCGGGCGACTCGGCCCCCTCGGTGGCCATGACCTTGGCCAGCACCTCGATCCACGGGCCACGCAGGAAGGTCTGCACCAAGGGGCTGACCTCTTGCGCCTTGGCCAGCTGCGCCTCGACCTGGTCGCGCATCAGGGGCAACAGCCGGCGCTCGGCCTCGCGCTGGCCCAGCGCATCCAGGACCGACAGCGTGCTCTCGACCTGCTGCTGCCGCTCCTCGTCGATGAAGGTCTGCACCTGCTGCAGCGCCTCGGCATAGACCCCGGGCTGGGCCGGCCGGCCCTCGGTCAGGCGGGTCACAAGGGGCTCCACGAAGCGCTGGAAGGCCGCGCCCCGCTCGGCGTCCTGGGCGGGCAGCGAACCCGCGTGGCCCACGATGCGGTTGATCAGCGCCCAGGCCGGATGCTGCTCGGAGTTCAGCACCGCGTCATCGTGCCGGGCCAGCTCGCGCACCGGCGCCTCCAGCCGTGCGATCGAGCCGCGCAGCGTCGGGGCCAGTTGCGGGTCGGCCAGCAGGCGCTCGAACAGCCGGCCCAGCAGCACGTGGCCGAGATCGGCCGTCGCGGGCTGGTGCACCGGCTGCCGCTCCAGGGCTTGCTCGCCGGGTGCCGGCGGCTGACCCGGCGCCACGGCGCGCGTGCTCATCCCCGCGAGCGCGCGTCGCAGCAGTGGCAAGCCTTGCATCAGCGCCTGCAGGTGTTCGGTGGGGATCGTCGCCACGGCGCCCGTGGTGGTGTCGGTGCCGGCGTCGGTGGCGGTGTTGGGCGCGAGGATGGCGCGGTAGCGCGGCGCCTGCAGTCCGGCCGCCTTGAGCCGGTCGGCCACGGTCGTCAGCAAAGGCCCCAGCTGGCGTACCAGCGTCGGTGCCGCCAGGCGCATCCACAGCGCCTGCTGTTCGGACTGCAACGTCTGCTCGTAGACGGTCCGGCTGACGGCGCGGGCGAACACGGGCGCGCCACAAGCCGTCGGGTCTTCACCCCAGGGCAGCTCCGGCAGCATGGCCATGGCCAGCCCCTGCAGCTCGCGCAATTCCCATTCCAGCCTGACGTCGGCCAGCTGCACGATGCGAGAGATCTCGACATCCTTCTCGGCCTGGGCCTCGTCGACCAGCGTCAGCTCGTCGATGTCGAAGCCGCTCAGCGCCGACGCCGCGCTGCCGCGGCCGAGCGCGCGCGCCTCGGCGCCCTGGATGCCATGCATCAGGTGGCCGGACAGGCACTCGCCGACATGCATGCGCAACGGCTCGACGACGGCCAGCAAGCCCGCGCAATGCCGGCGCTCCAGCCCCACGACGCCGGCCTGGCCCGGATCGCGCATCGCCTCCACCATCGCATCCACCCAGGCGGTCGAGAACGGCAGCACCTGGGACTCCAGGTATCTGACATGGCGGTCGAACTGGGGATGTACAGGCATGGCCGGCAGCGCTCCGTCGTCGGTGCGCCCACTCTAGCCCGTATGTCACGAGGTCGGCCCTCGTCGGCCAGCGCCCTCAGGCGCCGCGCGTGACGGGCATCGCGATCTTGTCGCTCGGCAACTTCATGTGGCGGGCCAGCTCCAGCTTGGCCAGCGAGTTGCGGTGCACCTCGTCCGGGCCGTCGGCAAAGCGCAGCGTGCGCTGGTGGGCCCACATCATCGCCAGCGGTGTGTCCTGCGACACGCCGGCGCCACCGAACACCTGCATGGCCCAGTCGATGACCTGCAGCGCCATGTTGGGCGCGACGATCTTGATCATCGCGATCTCGGCCTTGGCGACCTTGTTGCCCACCGTGTCCATCATGTAGGCGGCCTTCAGCGTCAGCAGGCGCGCCTGCTCGATCATGCAGCGCGCCTCGGCGATGCGCTCCTGCGTGACGGTCTGCTGCGCGATGGTCTTGCCGAAGGCCGTGCGCGAGATGGCGCGCTCGCACATCAGCTGCAGCGCGCGCTCGGCCGCGCCGATGGAGCGCATGCAGTGGTGGATGCGGCCCGGGCCCAGGCGGCCCTGCGCGATCTCGAAGCCGCGTCCCTCGCCCAGCAGGATGTTGCTGGCCGGCACGCGCACGTTCTTCAGCTCGACCTCCATGTGGCCGTGGGGCGCGTCGTCATAGCCGAACACGGACAGCGCGCGGACGACGGTGATGCCCGGCGTGTCGGCCGGCACGACGATCATCGACTGCTGCTCGTGGCGGCCGGCCTCGGGATTGGTCTTGCCCATGACGATGTAGACGGCGCAGCGCGGGTCGCCGGCGCCGCTGCTCCACCACTTGCGGCCGTTGATGACGTAGTCGTCGCCGTCGCGCTCGATGCGGCATTCGATGTTGGTCGCGTCCGACGACGCCACGGCCGGCTCGGTCATCAGGAAGGCCGAACGGATCTCGCCGCGCAGCAGCGGCTCCAGCCAGCGGTCCTTCAGCGCTTCGGACGCATAGCGCTCCAGCGTCTCCATGTTGCCGGTGTCCGGCGCCGAGCAGTTGAAGACCTCGGGCGCCCAGAACACGCGGCCCATGATCTCGCACATCGGCGCGTATTCGAGGTTGGACAGGCCCTCCGGCGCGCGGCTGGACTTGGGCAGGAACAGGTTCCACAGCCCGGCGGCGCGGGCCTTGGGCTTGAGTTCCTCGATGACCTGCAGGGGCTGCCACACGTTGCCGGCGCGGCGGTTGGCCTCGATCTCTTCGAAGTAGCGGCGCTCGTTCGGGTAGATGTGCTCGTCGAAGAAGGCGAGCAGGCGTTCGCGCATCTGCGCGACCTTGGGGCTGTAGTCGAAGTTCATGGCGCGGCTTTCCCGTTCGTGTGCCGCCAGTGTGGCGCAGCGAGGCCGCCGGCCTTGTCACGCAGGCATCAGCCCGACAACAGCTTCTCTTCGGCCAGCGCCAGCGCCGCGGGCATGCCGCTGAGGACCAGCGTGTCGCCGCCGGCCAGCGTCGCGCCGTCGACGAGCAAGCCCTTGCCGTCGGCGCGCCGCAGGGACACCACGGCGATACCCAGCGCATGCAGGGCCAGGTCGTCCAGCGGCCGGCCGGCATGCGGGCTGACGGTGGGCAGCGTGACGGAGGCCAGCCGCTCCTGGGCCAGCTCGTCGACGGTGTCGTCGTCGGCGCCGTGGAAGTAGCCGCGCAGCAGGCCGTAGCGCTTGTCGCGCGCATCGCGCGTGATGCGGATGACGCGCCGCATCGGCACGCCCACGAGTGCCAGCGCATGCGAGGCCAGCATCAGCGAGCCCTCGATGGCCTCGGGCACCACCTCGGTGGCGCCGGCCGCCTTGAGGCGCTCCAGGTCGCTGTCGTCGATGGTGCGCACGACGACCGGCACGCGCGGCGCATGGGCCCGCACGAGGTCGAGGATCTTCAGCGCCGACGGCGTGTCGTGATAGCTGACCACCACCGCGCTGGCGCGCGCCAGGCCCGCGGCCATCAGGCTCTGCACCTTGGCCGCGTCACCGAAGACGACGCTCTGCCCGGCCGCCGCCGCCTGGCGCACGCGGTCGGGGTCGAGGTCCAGCGCCATGTAGGGGATGTGCTCGCCCTCCAGCAGCCGCGCCAGGTTTTGGCCCGAGCGGCCATAGCCGCAGATGATGACGTGGGCCTCGGTCTTGATGCTCTTCTTGGCGATACTCGTCAGCTGCACCGACTGCATCAGCCAGTCGCTGCTGGACAGCTTCATGACGATGCGGTTGCTGTACATGATCAGGATGGGCGTGGCCAGCATGGACAGCACCATGCTCGCCAGCACCGGGCTGACCCACTGCGGCGCCACCAGCCCGTGCTGGGCACCCAGCGTCAACAGCACGAAGCCGAACTCGCCCGCCTGCGCGAGGTACAGGCCGGTGCGCAGCGCCACGCCCGGCGGCGACTTGAACAACCGCGCCAGGCCGGCGATGAGCGCGAACTTGGCCAGCACCGGCAGGGCGGTCAGCAGGATGATGAGCCACCAGTGGTCCACCACCGGCCGCCAGTCCAGCTTCATGCCGATGGTGATGAAGAACAGCCCGAGCAGCACATCGTGGAAGGGCCGGATGTCGGTCTCCACCTGGTGGCGGTACTCGGTCTCGGAGATCAGCATGCCGGCCACGAACGCGCCCAGCGCCAGGCTCAGGCCGGCGTGCTCGGTCATCCAGGCCAGGCCCAGCGTGACCAGCAGCAGGTTGAGCATGAAGAGCTCGTCGCTCTTGCGGCGCGCCACCAGCGTGAGCCACCAGCGCATCGCCTTCTGGCCGCCGTACAGCAGCACGCCCAGCAGGCCGGCCGCCTTCAGCCCGGCCCAGGCCAGCGCGCTCACCATCTCGCTGCCGCTGCTGTTCAGCGCCGGGATCAGCACCAGCAGCGGCACCACGGCCAGGTCCTGGAACAGCAGCACGCCCATGACCAGCTTGCCGTGCGGGCTCTCCAGTTCCAGCCGCTCGGCCATCAGCTTGACGACGATGGCGGTGGAGCTCATCGCCATGGCCGCGCCCAGCACGAGCGAACCCTGCCAGTTCAGCTCCCAGGCCACGCCCAACATCGCGAAACCGGCGATCAGCAGGGCGTTGCCGAGCATGGCGCCGGCGATGGTCAGCGTCACCTGCGCCATGCCGATGCCGAACACGGCCGTCTTCAGCGCGCGCAGCTTGGGCAGGTTGAACTCCAGCCCGATGGCGAACATCAGGAACACGACACCGAACTCCGCCAGGTACTGGATGCTGGCCGAGTCATGCGCGAAGGCCAGCGCGTTCGGCCCGATCAACACGCCCACCGCGAGATAACCCAGCATGGGCGGCAGCTTCAGCGAACGGCAGATCACCACGCCGAACACGGCGGCCACAAGATAGAGGAGGGCGAGATCGAGGGAGGTCACCGGGCGATGGTATTCGGCGCGGCAAGGGGGTTCACGTCACGCCTTCCCGGGTGTGAAATCCGCCGCCGGCCAGCACCCATGCATTGCACGCATGGCCGCATACGCACTTGGCTAGACATGTCCTGGCGCCGGGGGCGGCCTTCGCGCTACCGTTCGCCCCACTCAAAGTTACGGAGCATTTCATGCCCAACCTGTCGTTTGTTTCGCCCACGCGCAACAGCCCGTGGGGAACGTACCTGTCCCAGATCGACGCGGTCGAGCCCTATCTCGGGCACCTGCGCCGCTGGGTCGAAACGCTGCGCCGCCCCAAGCGCGCGCTCATCGTCGACATCCCCATCGAGCTGGACAACGGCACCATCGCCCACTATGAGGGCTACCGCGTCCAGCACAGCCTGACGCGTGGCCCCGGCAAGGGCGGCGTGCGCTACCACCCGGACGTGACGCTGGAAGAGGTGATGGCGCTGTCGGCCTGGATGACGGTCAAGAACGCCGCCGTCAACCTGCCGTACGGCGGTGCCAAGGGCGGCATCCGCCTCGATCCGTCGGCGCTGTCGATGAAGGAGCTGGAGAAGGTTACGCGCCGGTACACCAGCGAGATCGGCATCATCATCGGCCCCAACCAGGACATCCCCGCGCCGGACGTGAACACGAACGGCAAGATCATGGCCTGGATGATGGACACCTACTCGATGAACACCGGCGCCACGGCGACCGGCGTCGTCACCGGCAAGCCCATCGAACTGGGCGGCTCGCTGGGCCGCGTGGCCGCCACCGGCCGCGGCGTGTTCGTCGTCGGCCGCGAAGCGATGCGCCGCCTCAACGTCGAGATGGACCACGCGCGCGTCGCCGTGCAGGGCTTCGGCAACGTCGGCTCCATCGCCGCCAAGCTGTTTGCCGCCAACGGCGCCAAGATCGTCGCCGTGCAAGACCACACCGGCACCATCGTCAACCACAACGGCTTCGACATGACCGACCTGCTGGAGCACGTGGCGCAAACGCGCGGCGTGGCCGGCTTCAAGGGCGGCGACATGATCGCCAACGAAGACTTCTGGGACATCAAGAGCGACATCCTGATCCCCGCGGCGCTGGAAGGCCAGATCACCGCGGAGCGCGCCCAGCGCATCCAGACCCGCCTGGTGATCGAGGGCGCCAACGGCCCGACCACGCCGGACGGCGAGGCCGTGCTGGCCGACCGCGGCATCGTCGTGGTGCCGGACGTGATCGCCAACGCCGGCGGCGTGACCGTGTCCTACTTCGAGTGGGTGCAGGACTTCTCGTCCTTCTTCTGGACCGAGGACGAGATCAACGTGCGCCTGGACAAGATCCTGATCGGCGCCTTCAAGCACATCTGGGAAACCGGCGAGCAGTACAAGATCCCGCTGCGCACGGCCGCCTTCACGGTGGCTTGCACACGGGTGCTGCAGGCGCGCGAGGAGCGCGGCCTGTACCCGTGATCCGGTAGCCCCTGCGGGGTTGTTCCCCGGGGGTATTGCGGGCCGGGCGATGTGCTTGCGGCTCAATGCCGCAAGCATCGCCGCCCCCGTGGGGGGCGGAGGCCGGACATGGCCAGTCCTGTGGCGAGCAGCCTCACGTAGGTACATAGGCACAATTCGGTCAACGCGCATGGACAGCCGGCACGAAGTTGGCACAGTCGCACGCGCCTTGGTCATGACCCTCGAACTGCCTGAATCCCTCTCCACCGGCCTAGCCCGCCGGCAATTGCTGCGCGGTGCGCTCGCCGGCGCGTTGCCGGCACTCGGCCTGCCCGCGGCGGCGGCCCCCGGCCCGCTGGTGGTGGGCGGCCTGCCCGTCACCTGCAACCTGACGCTGCCGGTCGCCTGCATGGCGCGCGCCACCAGCAACAAGGCGGCCGGCAGCAAGGCCTTCGAGTTCGAGTACAGCAAGTACAACGGCTGGCCCGAGATCAAGGAATCGCTGATGACGGGCCGCATCCAGGCGGCCTACATGCTGGCGCCGCTGGTGATGGACCTGGCGGACAAGCGCATCCCCGTCAAGATCGTCTCGCTGGGGCACCGCTCGGGCGCGGTGATCATGGTGCGCACCGATTCGCCGTACAAGAAGTTCAAGGACCTCGCCGGCAAGCGCATCGCCATCCCCAGCCGCTTCGCGGTGGACTTCCTGTTCCTGCGCAAGATGCTCGCCGCAGAGGGGATGAGCCCGAAGGACATCCAGATCATCGAGATGCCGCCGCCCGACATGCCGGCGGCCCTGTTTGCCAAGGCGGTGGACGGCTACTGCACCGGCGAGCCCTTCGGCGCCGCTGCGCAGAAAGCCGGCTATGCCAAGCCGCTGCGCATGACGCGCGACGAATGGCGCAATTACATCTGCTGCGTGCTGACGGTGCGCGAGGAGCTCATCAAGGAAAACCGGCCGCTGGTGCAGAACCTCGTGGACCACGTGCAGGGCGCCGGCAACTGGCTGGACCAGCAGGCCGCCAACCGCGAGAAGGCCATCCAGATCGCCGCGGGCCGCAAGTTCTTCAACCAGGACCCCAACATCCTGCGCTTCGTGATGGAGAACCCGACGGACCGCGTGACCTACGGCGACCTGCGCATGATCCGCGCCGAGTTCGACGAGCTGATGCAGCTGTCCGTCGAGGCCGGCACGCTCAAGGCCCCGGTGTCCTACGAGAAGTATGTCGACGAAAGCTTCGTGAAGGCCGCCAAGGTCGCCCCGATTCCGATATGAAACGTCGCACCGTCCTGCTGGCCGCGCTGCCGGCCGCCGCCTTCGCCAACACGCCAGCGCGACTGAAGGCCGGCGTCTTCGAGCCCGCGCAGCCCGCGCCCGAGTTCGCGCTCAAGGGCAGTGACGGCATCGAGCTGAAGCTGGCCCGTTTCAAGGGCAAGCTGGTGCTGCTGATGTTCGGCTTCACGAACTGCCCCGAGGTCTGCCCGACGACGCTGGCCACGCTGGCCCAGGCGCGCAAGCAGCTCGGCGCCGATGCGGCGGACGTGCAGGTCGTGTACGTGACCGTCGACCCCGAACGCGACGACGTGAACCGCATCCGCCAGTACCTCGCCGCCTTCGACCCGACCTTCGTCGGCGGCACCGAGACGCCCGCCAGGCTGGCCGAGATGCGCAAGCGCTACGGCGTCGTCGCCGAGAAGATCCCCAAGCCGCAAGCCAACGCCTACGGCATGAACCACTCGACCTCGGTCTACGTCATCGACCGCGCCGGCAAGCTGCGGGCCATGATGCCCTACGGCCACGAGGCCAAGGACTTCGTCCACGACCTCAAGCTGCTCTTGGCGGCGAAGTGAAGCGCGGGTTGTGGCTCCTGCCAGCGGCGGCGCTGCTGGCGCCCCTCGGCTGGGCCGCCTTCGCGCCGATCGAGCTCGCCACGCGCGACGAGCTGTTCGAGATCCCGCCCGGCACCTACGCCCGCCGCATGGCCGGCGACAAGGTCGAGATCCTGCCGGACCGCATCGACCTGACGCTGGGCCTGAACGACCAATTGCTGCTGCGCAACCGCGACGACGTGCCGCAGCAGTTCGGACCCGTGCTCATCATGCCGGGGCAGAGCTTTCGCCTGCCCTTCGAGGTCGCGTCGACCTACAGCTTCGCGTGCAGCGCGCATGCCAGCGGGCAGATGGCCGTCGTCGTCGCGCCGACGCCCGGGGCCGGCTGGCCGCGCCTGCAATGGCGCTGGCAGCAACTGAAGAAACGTTGGAACGAGGAGAACCGGTGAACCTGCGCCTGAGTCGCATCCTGCCGCCGCTGGCGGTCCTCGCGGTGGTCATCGCCGCCTGGTGGAGCATCGTCGTCTACACCGAAAGCCCCATCTTCCCGACACCCTGGGCCGTCGTCACCGGCACGCTGGAGCTGGCCGAGGACGGCACGCTGTGGGAGCACATCACGGCGTCGCTGATGCGCGTGGGCATTGGCTTCGGGCTGGCCATGCTGGTGGGCATCCCGCTCGGGCTGTGGATGGGCTGGGTGGACGCCGCCTACCGCACCTTCAATCCCATCTTCCAGATGCTGCGGCCGATCTCGCCGATCGCGTGGATCCCGCTGGCCATCCTGTGGTTCGGCGTCGGCGACATCTCGCCCATCTTCCTGATCTTCATCTCGTCGGTGTTCCCGCTCATCGTGCAGACCACCTCGGGCGTGCACACCATCGACCGGCGCTACCTGCGCGCCGCCGCCAATTTCGGCGTGTCGCGCAGCGTCATGTTCCGCCGCGTCGTCATCCCGGCCGTGCTGCCGGAGATCATCATCGGCATGCGCATCGGCATCGGCGTGGCCTGGCTGGTCGTCGTGGCCGCCGAGATGATCGCGCTGCGCTCGGGCCTGGGCTACCTCATCATGGATTCGCGCAACGCCGGCAACCGCTACGACCTCGTCATCGCCAGCATGATCCTCATCGGCGTCATCGGCCTGCTGCTGGACGGCATCACGCGCCTGCTCGAAAAACTCAAGACCGTGCGGTGGCGCTATGTCAGATAACAGCATGCCGAAGATCGCCGTCAGCGGCCTGACCAAGAGCTTCAAGGCCGCCAAGGGCGGCCAGCTGCCCGTCATCCAGGGCGTGGATTTCGAGGTCGCGGAGGGCGAGTTCGTCGCCATCGTCGGCCCGTCGGGCTGCGGCAAGTCGACGCTGATGAACATCCTCGCCGGCTTCGAGAAGCCCGACGGCGGCAGCCTGCTCATCGACGGCCAGCCCCACCCCGGGCCCAGCCCGCAGGGCATCGTCATCTCGCAGTACGGCTCGGTCTTCCCCTGGCTCACCGTGCAGCAGAACCTGATGTTCGGCCTGACCGGCGTTGAGCATGGCGTCGATGCCGAGCGCGCCAAGCTGGCGGACCACTACGCCGCGATGGTCGGCCTCAAAGGCTTCGAGAACGCCTACCCGCATGAGCTGTCCGGCGGCATGCTCAAGCGTGTGGAGCTGGCGCGGGCCTTCATCGTCAAGCCCGAGATCCTGTACCTGGACGAGCCGTTCTCGGCGCTCGACGCGCTGATGAACCTGCGCATGCGCAACGAGCTGCTGCGCATCCTGGCCGAAGAAAAGCACACCGTGCTGCTCATCACCCACGACGTCGACGAGGCGCTCTACATGGCGGACCGCATCCTCGTGCTGTCGCCGCGGCCCACGCGCATCCAGGCCCGCTTCGAGCTGGACATGCCGCACCCGCGGCGCCTCATCAGCCCCGAGATGGACCAGCTGCGCGAGGCCATCCTGAAGGAGCTGGGGCTGGAAATGCCTGGCTGACCGTTCTCGCGCATCTTGAGGATGCGTGGGCCACGTCGTTCGGCCAGCATCGCCGTCGGTTCGATGACGGAGGCGACGATGAGCGGCGACGACAAACCTGCCCCGGCGCGGGGCTTGCTGAACTTCCTCGACAGCAAGTTCGGCTTCTGGCTCACGACGACGCTGCTGGTCGCCGTCTGGGGCTCGACCTACGCGGCCGTCGACCGCTACCTGCACAAGGACGAGGCCGACAAGGCGCGCGCCGCCGAGGCCGCCCGGCGGGACATGGACGCGGTCCTCAAGGTCGTGCCGCTGCTGTTCGCACCCGAGGACGGCCAGCAGGACCTGGGCGTCAAGCTGCTGCTGTCGCTGCGCAGCAAGAAGGCCATCGAGGAAGACAGCCTCGCCCTGGTGCAGGCGGTGCTCGACACCCGGCTCAAGGCCGGCACCGGCGCCAGCGCGACCGACAACGACCGTCGCCAGGCGTCGCTCATCCTCAAGGCCGAGGACAGCGAGCGCGTTGCCGCCATCGCCAGCCCGGCGGCGTCCGCGCCGGCTGCCATACCCGCCGCGCGACAGCTCAACGATGCCGTCCTGCCCTTGCGCGTGTACCTGCAGATTGGCGACGAGGCGGACCGCGAGACCGCGCGGCGCCTGCGCAAGTCGCTGAGCAACGCCAACGTGGTGGCGCCTGGCATCGAGCTGGTGGATGCACGGCGCACCCCCGCACGCAGCGACCTGCGCTATTGCGCCGACAAGGTCGCCCCCGACGCGCTCGGTCGCATCCAGGCGGCGCTCCAGCAGGCCAGCCTGAGCGCCGAGCCCAAGCCGCTGTCGGCGTCAGCCTGCGAGCGCGTGCGGTTCAACCATGTCGAGATCTGGTTGCAGCGTGGCGCGGCCGGCTGAGCCCCTTTAGCCCTTAGCCCTTCAGCACGGCGCCGGTGCTGTCCAGCACGCGCAGCGTGACCGGAATGGCCGGGGCGACGCTCTGCGTCACGGTGCAGAAGTCCTCGAATGTGTCCAGTACGCGCTGGATGTGCCCCAGTTCAGCGGCCGGCTTGCCCAGGTGCAGGTCCACCGCCAGCCCCTGCACACGGTTTCGGCCACGCTCGTTGCGGGCCACCGTCGCCTTCACCTCGGTGCGCAGCGGCGACGGGTCGTCCTTGTACTTCTGGCTGGCGAACCAGATCGACGCCGACAGGCAGTTGCCCACCGCCGAGGCCAGCAACTCGACCGGATCGGGACCCAGGCCGGTGCCCTGCGGGGGCGGTTCGTCGGACAGCAGCACCGGCAGCTCCGGCGCGTAGTGGTGCTCGAACTGGTAGCCGTGGCGCTGGGTGAGGGTGACGCTGGGGTTGTCCATCTGGGAATCTCCGTGACGGTTGGGGCTGACAACAAAGTGTCGAACCGGCGATCAATGTGCGAACCAGGCCGGTCCCCGAGGCTTGGCTTCGACGTCAAATTGTCGACTTGCGTCCCACGTGTGCTGAAGCTGTCACGGCTGCCGACGACCGCTTCGCCAGCGGTTGCCGTCCTCCGCTTCGTCGAACTCGGCGCCTGAAAGCAGTCGTTCAACATTGGCGCTCAGCGGGCGGCGTCGCCCTCCGCTGCAGCAAAAGGTCGGGCGTCATTGTCGGTGACGCATCGCGAGGCATATCCGGACGACATGGACTATGAAAAACACGCCGGCAAACTCAGCGATGACGGCCAGTACGTTGAACAGCCATTCCGGCACAGGAGCAAAGAGCCCGCCCGACCCAAACAACAACATCACTGGGAAGACGGGCCAGAAGAGCAGCAAGGCTATGCCGCCATCGCTATGCACCAGCGCCATGCTCGCGTACGCGCCCAGTAGGCAGAGTGGCAGGGTGATTGCCCCTGCCAAGATCGCCGAGATAAGAAGACCAACGCGATTGCCAGGCTTCACGATGATGCTCAACGTCAAAAGTCAGCGGGCGGCGAAGCCGTCCGCTGCACTGGGAGGTTAGGACTCGTCATGCCGCCACCTTGCCATACCAGCACGCCGGCAAGAACGGCCAACACAATGAGCCACAGCGGAATGTAGAGAATCCAAGCAAGAGCGCCTTCCCGTGGTGGCACGAAGAACAAGATCCAAGCCTGAAACGCGACAACAACGAATGCGCTCAGCAGAAGCGCTAGGGGAAGGAATCTCTCACGAGATCGGACGTTGACGGCGCCGACAGCAAGAGCCACCAGTTGCGGGGCAGCCATGAAAAGCCAGTTCAGTGAAGCAGTTGTTGGATCGGCTAACAGAGACCGGCCCGATAAGACTTCGCGTCCGATGACCAGTGCTGCCGGAACCAGCAGCGCAAATACGCCAAGAGAAACCTGTCCGCGCGAAGTCATCCGAGTTCTAACGAATGAAAGGGACTTCCCCGTCCCGAACCAGCCGCGTTGCGGCAGACGGCAACCAGGTGCCACGATGGGAAGTACGGTTTCTCATCAACTCATTCGGAAGGGGAAGTCCATGACGATTCTGACCGTGGGTATCGATCTCGCCAAGAATGTTTTTGCGGTGCATGGCGTCAACGAGGCCGGCAAGGCCGAGCTGGTTCGACCGGCCGTACCGCGCGACAAGCTCCATGAGCTCATCGCCAGCCTGGCGCCCTGCGTGATCGGCATGGAGGCCTGCTCGGGCGCTCACCACTGGGCACGGCTGTTCCAGGCCTCGGGCCACACGGTGCGGTTGATCGCGCCGAAGTTCGTGACGCCCTACCGCATGACGGGCAAGCACGGCAAGAACGACGCGGCCGACGCCGCTGCGATCTGCGAGGCCATCCAGCGCCCACACATGCGCTTCGTGCCCATCAAGAGCCTGCCACAGCAGTCGGTCCTGATGGTGCACCGCGCTCGCCAGGGGTTCGTCGAGCAGCGCACCGCCACGTTCAACCGCATCCGCGGCCTGCTCAGTGAGTTTGGCATCGTGCTGCCACTGAAGGCCGCGACCGTGCGGCGGCGCGCTTGCGAGTGCCTGGAAGACCTGCCCGGCTACGCCAACACCGTCATCGGTGACCTGCTCAGCGAGGTCACCCGGCTGGACGAGCGTATCGCGCAGTACGACGTCCACATTCAGGCCATGTCCAAGGACGATGCACGTGCGCAGCAGCTGATGCAGCTCGGAGGCGTTGGGCCTACTACCGCCACCTGCCTGCTTGCCATGATCGGCAACGGGCATGACTTCGATTGCGGGCGGCAATTCGCCGCCTGGCTGGGCTTGGCGCCAGGGCAGTACAGCTCGGGCGGCAAGACCCGGCTGGGGCGCATCACCAAGGCAGGCGACGCCTACCTGCGCAGTCTGCTCGTCCTGGGTGCCAAGGCGCTGCTCGCGGCGGCCAAACACAAGTCGGACAGCATCAGCCGATGGGCGGTGGCCTTGGCCGAGCGGCGAGGCTACTGGCGGGCGGTCGTGGCCATCGCAGCCAAGAACGCGCGCATGGCCTGGGCGGTGCTGCGACGAGGCCAGGCGTTTGCACTGCCGGCGTAGCTGCCCCACCTCGCCAACCATCGAAACCCAGGAGAACACTGAACCACCGCCGTGTGACGGCAAGCGTTGATGACAACAGGTTTGGACCTGCGCGGGGCGTGACCGATGAGCTTAAGGGCGGCGCAAGACTTGCCGGCTAACGAATGGGTCCCCCGCGTGCGTCCTTCATCAGGGTCCGTGGCATCGCGCGCCACACGAATGACCGTTTGTAGTTTGGCCAGTCCGCACCTTGTTGTCTTCGCCAGCGCGCGCCGGCGCCACGGCTGCAGGTCTTGAAGGGAATGCAGATGAAGAAATGGCCCGCTGAGCGGGCCATCAGGGATGCGTTTGGCTTGACAACTGGGGGAGCCCTTGTAGTTCGCGCTCAGCGGGCGGCGAAGCCGTCCGCTGCAGCAAATGGTTGAGTGGCTTCATAGCCAAGCCACCGACAACACTGGCATGACCACCGCACCGAAGAACAGGAAGATCGCGAGAAACACCGCCGCGTACCAGCGCACCCCTGTTTGAACAAGCTGTGGCAGCCGCCCGATCAGCTTGCTTTGCGGTTGCAGGTTGCCGCGTTGCGGGTGAAACCAAACGCAGGCACACAGCAGTGCCCAAGGCACGGCAATAGCCGGCCCGGCAAGAGTGCTTGCGAAGAAGGCCATCTGAGGCGGAGCAGCGGAAAGCGCAGCGAACAAGATTGCGATAGCCAGGGACGATGCACCAAAGAGCCACCAGCGGCGCGCATAGAAGCGCTCAGCGACAGATGTGAAGAACTTGGGGGACACGAGCAGAGCCACTCAACCGTGAAGGTGAGCGGACGCCGTAGGCGGTCCGCTCCGCTGGCAGGTTAAACGGCACGCTCGCCTCCTGGGTGTTTAGCCGCGAATCTCGGGCGATCTCTGAGCACCGATACAAGAACCGCGCCGACGCACAAAGGAAAGGCCAACACGAGCATCGTTTCTACCGGCGCTAGTAGGTCGGCCAAGATGACGATGGGCACAGCCCCTACCGCCGAACCGATTGCAATTGCCCACGCACTCCAAACCAGCCCGGAGGCTTGGGCGGGGTCCTTCAGCGCTTGATTGCGCCATAGATGAACCAGCATCGCGAGCCCCGCCATGAGCGCTTGCCAAATGAAGAGGCCGAAAAGGGTTTCCACTGCCGTTTAACGAGGCTGGGCAATAACCCGATTTCTGCGATGCCCGCAGCGGCTGATTGCGATCGATGCTGAGGAATTCTTCATCGTCTGATGCGGCGAGCCGCCGGCCCGATTGGATTGGACATTGTGAGTGACCTGGGTGGCGCTTGTGGCGCCTTGCGCGCGGTGGGCATCTTTCGCATCCCTCATGATCGCTCGCCTGTGTGGGCTATTTTCTCGATGTTGTGCACCAGGCAGAACAGCCGCCACTGCGTACCGACCTTGTCCTTGCCGCGCAGCGTGAAGCGGCTCAGCCGCTTGTTGTGGCGCAGGTTGGCGAACACCGGCTCGACGGTGGCGATGCGCTGGCTGTAGAGCCGCCGACCTCGCGGGCTGTCGATGGCTTGGCGCATGCGGTGCAGCGGGTCTTGAGGATCGTCAGGCATTCGGGTGTGCAGCGCCACCGTTCTGCGCGCGGCGTCTGGCTTGCGGATGCATTGAGCGCGCTGCGCGCAGCTCGTGCAATCGCTGGCGCTGGCCTTGAAGTCCTGCCGCAGGTACAGCCCCACCTTGTACAGCGCGCCACTGCTTCGCAGCGTGCAGCCCGCCGGGCATGTGCAGGTGTTGTCGCCATGGAAGACGAAGTCGCCGGTGCCGAAGAAGCCCTTGACCTTCGGATTGGGGCTTTCGCCTCGCGCTCGCTTGTCGGCGAGCACTTCGCCCTTCGCCTTGTGCTTGGCCTGCTCTGCGAAGCGCTCGTCGCGCTGGCGCATCGCGTTGTCGGCCACGAGGGCCGGGATGGCGGCCTCGCACAAGGCCCGGACGTTGTCGTTGGAGTGGTAGCCAGCGTCTGCCGTGATCAAGGTGTCGGGCGCGCGCACCGCAGCCGTCGCTTCGATCATGGGCAGCAGCATGTGCTGTTCGGAGCCGGATCCCGTCACCTCGGCGGCCACGATGATCTGGTTCTCGCTGTCCACCGCTGCCTGCGCGGCGTAGCCCTGCATCACGCCTTTGCCTGTGGCCATTTTGGCGCTGTCGGGGTCGGTCACGTTGCTCTTGAGCTCCTGGCCGCGGTCGTTGCGCCGTGGCTCGTTGCAGGCAACGAAGTCGCGCGTGGCCTGGGCTTCACGGCGCAGTTCATCGATACGGGCCTGGCGCTTGGCGTCAAGCGCTTGCGCGCTGTCGCCGCCAGCGTCCTGCGCCTGATGGAGTGCCAGGATCTTGTCGGCCGCCTTGTCCAGCCTCAGCGCCCGGTGCTTGAGCTCCTCATGCGTGCCGCTGCGCGCCTTGCTGGCGTTGCTGGGCAGCTTGACCCCGTCGATGGCGAACATCTGCCGCCCAATCAAGCCCATGCGGTCGCAGGTGAGCAGCACCTGCGTGAACAGCGGCTGGATCTGATCCTTCAACTCGCGCACGAACTTGGCAATGTGGGTGTAGCTGGGCTGGCTGTCGCCGCTGATGGCGAGGAACTGCACATGGTGCAGGCAGGCATGCTCGATGCCGCGGCTGGAGACCAGGCCTCGGCTGTACGCCAGCAGCACGATCTTGAGCATCACGCGCGGGTCGTAGGCACTGGCGCCGACTTCATCGTTGCTGAACTTGGCATCCAGTGCGCTCAGGTCCAACTCGTGATCGACCAGATGATCCAGCGCGAACTCGAAGGTGCCGGGTTGAATCTGCTCGGCCAGTACAACAGGCAGAAAGCGGGGACTGCGATCTACGAGCTTGTAGCGTGGCCTGCGCTTGGCCGTCGTCACTGGCGATGACGCAGCGGTCGTCGAAGGGTTCGAGCGCTTCTTGCGCGGGAGCAAAGTCGACACTTTGACGTCGCTTCAATGCTCGCGGACCGGGCCTACTTCGAAACATTGACAGGCAGTTCGACACTTTGTCATCAGCCCCCACTGAAGTTTCCCGCGGGAAACGAGGTCGAGACATTGACCTTCGACCTGAGTGGTTTGCAACCTGTGCCGAGGATCGAAGTTCGAGACTTTGCCGTCTCGCATGGTCGCTTGACTGCCTCAGCTTCACTCTGGGGCCGGTCCGAAACTTTGTTCTTGTGAGCCGGCTGACCTCGTCAATCGCGGACCGGGCTCGCGCCGGGCAGCGGCAAGTTCAGCCGCAGCGCGGCACCCAGCGTGCGGGCCGCGCCGGCGCGCGGGTTGCTGAGGGTCAGGCCGGCGCTGAACCACGCGTTGCCCGCGCTCAGGCCCAGGGCCGCGTGGCGTGCGGTCGCGGAGGCGCCGACCCAGTAGCCGCTGTCGCCCAGGTTGCGCCGGCCCGCCAGCTCGATCTCGCGCACGCCGGCATGCGACTGCCACAGCACATCGAGCTGCCAGGCGTGCTGCTGCCAGCCGAGCCGGCCGAGCCAGCGCGCCCGCGGGTGCATGCGCAGGTCGGCGCGGCGGTCCTGGCCCTGCACGGCGGCCGAGCCGTCGGCATTGCCGATCAACCGGCCCTGCGCGTCGTAGAGGAAGCGGCCGACGCGCAGCGACTCGGGCATGTCGCGGCCGTCCAGCCGTGCCGCGAGGTCGAAGCCGGCCAGCTCCAGCTGCCAGCGCTCGGACAGCGTCCAGCGTGCGCCCAGGTCCAGCGCGCGGCCGTGGCCGCCCGGGTTGCCTTCGCGCACGAAGGGGTTGAACCGGCTCGGGTCGTCGGTGCGCATGCGGTTGCCGGCGCGCAGGTGCTGGCCGTTGAAGAGCATGCGGTCCGCACCGGCCGGCGTGGCGATGCCCGTGAAGACCTCGCGCAGCAGCTCGATGCGGCCCAGGTACTGCAGGGAGGCGCCGACTTCGAGGCGCTGCCCCGGCGCGGGTGTCCAGTGCCAGCCGTGGCCCAGGCTCAGGCCATCGCCCCGCCAGTAGTTCAGGCGGTAGTCGAGGTCGAACGAGGTGCCACTGCCCGGCGCTTCGTCGCGGTTGAGCAGGCCGAGCAGCGTCACCGTGTCGGCGCTGGCCGTGGCGATGCCGCCGCTGCGGGTCAGCGCCCTCAGGCGCCAGCCGCCGGCCTCGAAGCCGGCCGAGGCCTGCACCGCCAGCTGCGCGTGGTTCAGCGCATGCCGGCTGCGTGCATGCCGGCCCCAGTCCTTGTCGTCCAGGCGCAGCAGGGGTGCTGGGTCGCTGAAGGCGTCGACGCGGGCGTCGGCCTGCACGCGCAGGCCGGCGGGCGCGATGCGGGCCGGGTTGTCGGCCAGGGTGTCGCCCAGCGTGCCCGCGCCGGCGGGCGCGGCCAGCCCAGCGCACAGCGGCAGCGCGAGAAGCCGCCGGGACAAGTGGCGAAGGCGGGGAAGGTGCAAGTGGGCATCCATGGCTGCGGTCAAAAAAAAGCCCGCGCGCCTGGGCCGCGGGCCTTGCGGGACTTCGGGAACCTGGCGATCAGCCCAGGCTCTCGGTCGTGCCGTCCTTGTAGTTGATCTGCGTGCCCGACACGGTGCCGACCTCCTGGTCGCCGGCCTTGATCGAGCCGGTGATCTTGCCGTCGCTGCCGCGCGTGACCGTCGCCGCGACGGCCAGGCCGTTGCGGCTGGCAGTGATGGTCAGCGGGCCGTCCAGCTCGCCCGCGGTCAGCTTGGCGGCCACGCTGACCTTGCGCTCGCCCGCGCCGCTGGTGAACTGCTGGGTGACGGTCACGCTGGTCACGTCCTTGCCCGCCTCGGCACGCTCGGCGCCGACGGCCAGCTGAACGACGAGGCCGGCCTTGGTCGTCACCTTGCCGGCCAGCGACACGGTGCCGGCATGCAGTTCGCCGACGGTGTCGAGCTTGCTGATCTTGGCCGTCGCCTCGATGCTGGCCGAGTCGCCGCTGGTGCCGACAACCGAGCCGGTGAACTTGGCCGTGGTGGGCGTCGGCGTGGCGGCCAGCAGCGTGGCGGTGTCGCTCTGGCTGAGGGAGCCGGTCAGCGTGTAGTCGCCCACGGTGGCCTTCACGCCGAGGCTGGCGACGAGCGAGCTCCTGGTCTCGTCGACGGCGATCTTGGAGTCGGGCAGGAACTCGATCTTGGCCGTCTTGCCACCCACCGTGCGCGTCATGGCGCCGGCGATGGTGGCGTCGGCGACGGCGCCGGCGGTCAGCTCGGCGAGCGAGGCGTTGACGGTGAGGTCCAGGTCCTGCTTGTCGGTCGCCATCTGGGCCATGCCGAAAGGCAACGCGCCTTTGATCGAGGCCTTGGCCTTGGTGGCGGCCGTCGCGTTGCCCGGCTCGGTCAGCTCGAAGTGGAAGACGCCGTCCTGTTCGGTGCCGAAGGGCAGGTTGGTGACGTCACCCTCGGCGAAGGTGCCGTTGGTCGACGTCTGGGCCAGAGCGTCCCAGTTGAAGTCACCGGCGTTGGCGCCGCGCGTGAAGACGACGCGGAAGCGGCTCCACTCATGCGGCTTCTCCAGGTTACGGCCCTGACGGCGCGAATAGTTGCAGACGACGCGGGTAGTCTGGGCCGCCTCTGCGGTATCGCTGTAGCAGTCCATCGCGGGGCGACTACCGCTCGGGTTGTAGCGCTTGGTCCAGCCAACGGCCGTCGGCGCGCGCGACACCATGCCGGCTGTGTCGCCCTGGATGAGCGACCACATGAAGGTGCCGCCCATGCTGAGCAGCTCGTAGTGCTCGATGGCCAGGCGAGTGCTGTCGTTGACTGCGGTCACCGCATCGGCGAGCGCCTTGCCGGTGGCGCGCAGCTGGCCGTCGGCGATGCTGGCCGACAGGCGCACGTCGGCGATGACGTCGCGCGCGGCCTTGATGCCGGTGGTGTTGGCGTCAGGCGCCTTGGGCGCGGTGATGATGTTGACGAGCTTGGCGGCAGCCTCGGCCTCGATGACCGCGGCCACGTCGGGCTTGGCGAAGGTCTTGGCCGCGTCGGCCAGCATGTCGCCATAGTTGGTGGTCAGCTTGGCCACGTCGACCTTGCCGACGGCCGTGCCGCCCGGGCCCTTGCCGTCGAGCTTGCCGTCGGCGGCGAAGTCCTTGGCCAGCGCGGCCGCGGCCTCGTGGGCAGGCACGCCCGCGTCGCCGCTGCCCGCCAGCACCGCGAGCACCAGCGCATAGCGGCCGGCGTCGCTGTTGTCGGTGTTCTTGGCGGTGGCGTCCTTGATCAGCACCGGCGGCGTCAGCGCATCGGCCAGGCCGAAGGCGGCGGCCACGGTCTTGTTGGCCGCGCCGATCGTCGTGTCGGTGGCGGCGGCGATGCCGCCGGCGGCCGCGGCCAGTTGCTGCTTGGCGGCCTCGGTCAGCGGCGTCACGCCGACGGTGGCCGTGCCGCCGGGCGCGACGGCAGACAGCGTCTGGCCGGCCGGGAAGCTGACATTGGTCTTGGTGTGCTCGTCGAAGTAGGTGACGCCCGTGCCGCCCTGCACGCTCACGACGACGGCGCCGGTGTGGCTGCCCAGGTCGATCTTGGCGACGCCATTGGCGTCGACCGTGCCACGCGCGATCTCGGTCGTGCCGTCGAGCTTGTAGGCCACCACCACGGTGCCGGCCGAGAACTGGCCGAGCGAAGGTGTGACCGTGATGGGGTTGGAAACCGTGACCGGCGGCGGTGCCGGCGAATCACTGCCGCTGCTGCCGCCGCCACCGCAGGCGGTCAATGCCAATGCGCTGGCCACCACCAGTGCGGTGAGCTGAATGTTCTTGGACGAAGCCATCTTGTGTATTCCCTCGGTGTCGCTGCCGCGGTCCAGAGCGATGCGTATGCCGCCCCCCGCAGACGCCGGCGAGTCTAGGCAGCGGCACCGGCGGGCCGCGCGAACCAATCGGGGGCGCTGTGAAAAAGGACCGTTCAACCCGGCGCCGAAGGCAAGCGGGCCGACCCTAAAAAGAGACAGCCGCCCGACCGCCGGGCAGCCTGTGGCCGACGCTCGATCAGCGCCCCTCCCCGTCAGCGCAGGTCGCCGGTCTCGAAATAGACCTCCGCCAGGCCGCGGGCCTGGAAGGCGCGCTGCACCGCCGCACCGGGCCGCTCCAGGCCCTGCAGCGGGACCTCGACCTCGCCGCGCGGCACGGGTGCATCCAGCCGCACGATGTGGTCGAAGTCCGGCCGGCGGTCTATCGTCTTGAAGGCGAACCACTCGCCGCCCTGACCGATCAACCGGTAGCGCCCCGTCGCGGCGTCGCGCAGCGCGGGGCTCAGGCGGCGGAACAGCAGCACCTCGTCGACGACGACGCGCTGCTCGCCGGCCTGCGGTCTCCCGCCCCGCTCGAAATGCCCTTCGAAGAAACGCGCCTTGAACTCGCGCAGCGGGCTGGCGTGGCCCGGGTCCAGGCGCAGCAGGTCGAAAGTCTCGGGGTCGAAGGTCCACAGCCGCGGCCGCGCGGCCAGCGTGTCGCGCAGCGCGCGGTCGGCTGCGGCGTCGGCCAAGTGAAAGCGCAGCACGATCTGGCTGTCATGCGGCGCATGGAACATCGGCAGGTGCGAGGCATACAGGCCCTCGCGCCCGCCGAACACCGCCATGCCGTGGCCGCCCACGGCGGTTTCGGCGGCGCCGGCCGCCAACGGCAGGGCGGCCAATGCCAGCAGCAAGCGGCGCTTGGTGTCATTCATGCCGCCATTCTGGAGCACCGCACTTGGGGGCATGCGGCTTGCCCTGTCATCGGTTGGCGGACCGGCGGCGTTGGCCCCGTCACCGGCCCCGCAGGTGCCCTGGCCTGCTGCCTCCCGACGACGGAATAATCCCCACATGCATCGCCTTCGTTCCCTGATCCTGCCGCTCCTCGTCGGCACGCTGCTGGCCGGCTGTGGCAGCCTGCCTTCTTCGTCCGACAAGACCGCCGGCAAGGTCTACCAGCGCGAGAGCTTCGCCGCCGAGGAGACCTTCTCGCGGCTGTTCGACGCCAATGTCGAGACCACCTGCGAGGCCGCACGCCGCGCGCTGCTGAGCCAGGGCTACGTCATCAGCAAGGCCGACAGCGGCCTGGTGCGCGGCAGCAAGCACTTCCAGCCCGGCGGGGAGATGCATGTGGAGATCGCCTTCAACGTCGTCTGCGTGGGCGACGGGCCGAAGCAGCAGGTCGCCACCGCCTACGTCAGCGCCCAGCAGGACCGCTATGCGCTGAAGAAGAGCCCGCAGGCCGCGAGTCTCGGGGTCAGCGCGCTGGGCTCCATCTCCGTGCCGCTGTCGTCCAGCGACGACTCTCTCGTGAAGGTCGCGTCCGAGACCATCCCTGCCGGCGAGTTCTACGACCGCTTCTTCACGCTGATGCAGCGCATGCTGCGCGAGAACACGGGTGAGCGTTGACCGCCGCGGGACATGAATCGCCTCCAGTCCGAACTGCAGCGCCTGTACCTGCTGCCGTCGTCGCACCCCGGCGAAGCTGCTGACGGCCGCCTCATCAACGCGCGCGGCGAACTCCGGGCGATGATGCTGGAGCTGGCCCGCCCCGCCGGGTGGGACGCGCTGTCCCGGGTCTGGCAGGGGGTGCAGGCGGACCTGGGGCTGCCGGCGCCGGCCATCGCCGTGTCGGGCACGGACGGGCTGCAGCTGTGGTTCTCGCTGCAGGAGGCGACGAGCGCCGCCCGCGCGGCAGCGTTCCTGTCACAGCTGACGGCCCGCTATCTCGCGGGCGTCGCGCCGGCCCGCCTGCGGTCCATGCCGTCGGCCACCGAGCCATCGTGGCGGGCGGCGCTGGTGCCGGCCCAGCAGGCAGGCTCGGAGAACTGGTCGGCCTTCGTCGCGCCAGACCTGGCACCGGTGTTCGCCGACACGCCCTGGCTGGACATCCCGCCCAGCGTCGAAGGCCAGGCGGACCTGCTGGCGAAGCTCAAGAGCATCGAGCCGGTCGCGCTGGACGCCGCGATCCGGCGCCTGCAGCCGCTGGATGGCCCGGCGCCCGAAGCGCCGCCACCGAACGCGCCGCGCGCCGCCACCCAACCCGTCGCCAGCCCGGACGTGGATCCGCGGCGCTTCCTTCAGCAGGTGCTGAACGACGAGACTGCCGCGCTGCCCCTGCGCATCGAAGCAGCCAAGGCGCTGTTGCCGCGCTCATGAGCGTGCGGTCGTTGCCGCAGCGCCTGGGCTTGCAATCCCGTACCGGCCGCCGCTGGTTGACCTTTGCCTTTGCCATGCTCGCTTTGAGCGGCTTCGCGGCGTTGGCCGGCGAGATGCGCGAGTCGGACACCGCCCGCTGGGACACGGCAGCGCTGCACCTGGCGCAGCAGTGGCGCGCCACGCACCCGCTGGTGGAGGCCGTCATGCGTGAGCTGAGCAGCCTGGGCAGCACGCCGGTGATGACGCTGTTCACGGTGCTCGCCGCCGGCTGCCTGTGCATGGCGGGCCGGCCGGCGCGGGCTGCGGCGGTGAGCCTGGCCATGATCACCGGCGCACTGGCGGTGACGGCGCTGAAGAGCGGCTTCGGCCGCGTGCGCCCGGACCCGGCCTTCGCCGCGGTCGTGCAGGACGGCCTGAGCTTTCCGAGCGGCCACGCGAGCATGTCCGCCGTGTTCTATCTGACCGTGGGCGTGCTGGTGGCACAGCGGCAGGCGGGGCTGCGCATGCGGGCCTTCCTCATCGGCGCCGCGGCCTTCATGACCGTGCTGGTGGGCGTGACCCGCGTGATGCTGGGCGTGCACTGGGCCAGCGACGTGCTTGCCGGCTGGGCCTTCGGCGCCGGCTGGGCGGCGCTGTGGTTCTGGATTGCCGCGCATCTGCGAGACGCACGCAGGCCCAGGTCAGGCGCGTAAAGAAGAAGGCCCGGCGCGTGGGCGCCAGGCCTTCCATCGGTCTGCCCATCGAGCTGCAGGTCGGTGCAGCAATGCGGGCTCGCGATGGATCCAATGTAGGCCAGCCGGTTGTGGCCAGGCATGCCATCGGCACCGCGCGTCGACGTAGGCTGGGCCCTACAGGCCGCGGTGACGCTGCCCATGCATGCCTCGGCTGCGTCAGCTGGGAGCACGCGCGATCAGGGTCACCCACTGATCCGGCTTGAGCAGGCGGCGCAGGGCCAGCAGCACGCGCTCGGGCGTGACGGCGGCCAGGCCTTCTTCCTCTTCGGCGAGCAGCTGCGCGAAGCTGATCTCGCGCTCCAGCTGCACCATCAGCGCGCCGGCCAGGCCCATCTCGCTGCTCAGCCGCTGACGCCTGTCGGCAAGCAGGCGAGAGCGCGCGTGCGCCACCTCCTCCGCGCTGACACCTTCGGCCAGCAGGCGCTGCACCTCCTCGCGCAAAGCGGCCTCGACCTGCGCGGCGCGGCCGGGTGCGCCGCTGGCCTGCAGGCGCAGGCCGGCGCGGTCGCCGTCGCCCGGCACGCGCAGCTGAGCGTCGACGCGGTAGCTCACCGCGTCCTGCACACGCAGTCGCTCTGCCAGACGGCCGCCGCTGATCGCGCCGCCGCCGAGGATGCGCGTGCCGACGAGCATGGGGTAATAGGCTTCGTCGCCACGGCTCAGTGGCAGCTCCTGCATCAGCGAGATCACGACGGCCGGCTGCCCGTCGCCCTCGCCGCTCGCAGCGCCGGGCGACAGCGTGGCGAAGCGCCCTGCCGCCACCGGCTTGTGCACCGGTGCCGGGCTCACGTAGGCCGGCGCGTCGGGCTTCTTCCAGCCGGCGAAGAGGTTCTCGACCAGCGCCACCAACCCCTCCGGCACCTGGCCAGCGACGGTGATCCTCAGATCATTGGCCGACCAATGCTTGCGCTGGAACTCGCGCACGTCCGCCACCGTCAACGCCCGCCACTGCGCGGCCAGCTCGGCGCCCGAGGGCTGGTAGCCCGCGTCGCCCGGCTGCAGGCCCATCTGCGCCATGCGGTGCTGGCGCTCGCGCTCCGGGGCGCTGGTGCGGCCTTCGCTGCTGTTGCGCTCGGCGCCGGCCAGGCGGGCGAGGGCCGCGTTGCGCTCCACCTCGAAGGCGGCCTCGGGCAGATCGGGCTCGCTGAGCAGCTCCTTGACCCATTGCAACGCCGGCGCGAGATGCTGGCGCCGCGTCAGCAGCTGCACGGTCACCGACTGCGGGCCGCTGGCGACGCGCAGCTCGGCCTGGAGCGCCTTCTTGAGCTGGCGGATCGTCGCGGCCGTGCGGCCGGCGGCACCGGCCTCCAGCATGGAGCCGCTCAGCGCGCGCCAACCGGCGAGCCGTGCCATGTCGTCGGCACGGCCCCAGCGAAAGCCCAGCATCACGGCCACGCGCTCGTCCGCCGAGTTGCGCGGCAGCACGCCCAGCTTGATGCCGCTGGGCAGCAGGTAGCGCCTGGACGCGCGCTCCAGCAGCACCGGGTCGGTCTCAAAGGCATCGCCCGCGCCGAGCGCCTGCGGCGGCTTGAGTTCGCCAATCTCCCCGGCGGGGTCGCTGACGTGCGCGACTTCCACCGGCCGCTCGAACCAGCTGGCGATGCCGGTCACGGGCTGCTCCTCGAACTGCATGGCCTGTCTCGGCACGGCGGCATCGGTGACGCCACGGGCGTTGACGCGGTTGAGGCTGCGCAGGTACAGGTCCGCGGCCGCGTACACGGCCGCCGGCTTCAGCGCGGCCAGACGCTCCTGCAGCCAGAATGCCAGGCGCCAGTCGCCCGCGCCGACGGCGTCGCTGATCAGCGCCGGTGCCCGCATGGGGTCGCGAAGCGCTTGGGCGAGCTCACGGGCGCGGGTGTCGGTCATCTGCCGTACCAGCTCGGGGCTGATGGCGCGCCTGAGGTCCTGCAGGCGGTCGGTCCACTGCGATTCCAGAGACAGCAGCGCCTGCCGCGAGTCAGCGTTCGCGCTCGGGGTGTTGGGCGATTGCACGACCAGGCCCAGGAGGGCGGGGTCCCGCGTGCGGCCCGCCTCGCCCAGCACGGCCAGCGAAAAGGGCCGCTCGGGCTTGCGCTCGGTCAGGCGGGCGGGCACCTGCCCCAGCAGCTGCGCCAGCACCACGACGGCCGCCGCGTGCTCGTGCGCCATGCCGGGCACGCGCCAGCCCACGGCCAGGGCCGTGCTGGCGGTTCGCAGGGTCATCACACGCGGCGCCGTCTGCTGCGGTTCGGCCTGCTCGGGCAGGGGCGGCAGCAGCGCCGCGGCAGGCGGCTCGGGGTTCTTCAGCGGCCCGAAGATCTCGGCCACGGCCGCCAGCGCCTGGACCGGCTCGAAGCCACCGGTCAGCATCAGCACCGCGTTCTCGGGCCGGTAGTGGCGGCGGTAGAAGGCCTGCAGCGTCGGCAGCGACAGCTGCTCGATGTCGGCCTCGTAGCCGATCACGGGCCGGCCGTAGGGATGCTGACGGAACGCGGCGGCGAGCAGCCCTTGGCGCATGCGTCTCACGCCGTCGTGCAGGCCCATCTCGTTGAGCACGATGGGCTTTTCCTTGGCGAAGTCGCCCTCGGCCAGGCGCGCCTCGCTCATGCGCGAGGCCTCCAACCGCAGCATGCGCTGCAGCGTGGTCGCGGCATCGCCGGCGGGAAAGGTGCTGAGGTAGTTGGTGCGATCGGTGCTGGTGGTGCCGTTGAAGCTGACGCCCAGGCGCTGCATCTCGGCCCCGAGGTCGGCGATGGACGCCGTGCCGCGGAACGTCACGTGCTCCAACAGGTGCGCCATGCCGGCCTGCCCCGGCCCTTCATGCCGGCTGCCGACGCGATAGGTCACCGTCAAGCCGATGCGCGGCGCGCCGGCCTGCGGCATCAACAGCACCTGCAGGCCGTTGTCCAGGCGGTATTCGGTGATGCCGCCCAGCGTTCTCTGTTCGGAGGGCAGCGCGGCCGGTTCAGCAAAGGCCGGCGTCGACAGCGCCAGCAGCAGCACCAGGGCGGCCTGCATCCATCGTCGTTTCGTGCTCATGGGCTCCGAGGTCTTGTACTTTCCCTGCCGGGAAATCTACCAGGCCGATTGAGCGCAGCCCTGCGTCAGAAACACTGCCGAAGCCGGCTGGCGCGTGAAGCGATAGGCCGGCTCAACTCGCCAGCCGCCTGGCCCGCCCCAGCAGCAGCGCCCGCTGCACCTCGTTGTCGGTCAGCTCCGCCGCGCGCAGGTAGGCGTCGCGCGCCTCGCCCACGCGGCCCAGGCGTTCCAGCACGTCGGCCTGCGCGCCGGCGAGGAAGGGGTAGCGCTGGAGCTGCGGCTCGGCAGCCAGCACGTCCAGCAGCGGCAGCGCGGCCGCCGGGCCGCTCGCAAAGCTCACGGCCACCGCGCGGTTCAACGCGATGACGGGCGAGGGGTTCAGCGCCAGCAGCCGGTCGTAGCCGGCCACGATGGCGCTCCAGTCCGTGTCCTCCACGCGCGCCGCGCGGGCGTGGCAGGCCGCGATCGCGGCCTGCAGCGTGTAAGGCCCCGGTTCACCCAGTGACAGTGCCCGCTCCAGCGCGACCAGGCCGCGGCGGATCAGCAGCGCGTCCCAGCGGCGGCGGTCCTGGTCGGGCAGCAGCACGGGGCGACCTTCGGCGTCCAGCCGCGCGGGCAGGCGCGACGCCTGGATCTCCAGCAGCGCGGCAAGGCCGTGCACCTCGGCGTCATGCGGCAGCAGGTGCTGCAGCTGACGCACCAGGCGCAAGGCCTCGTCGCACAGCGCCGGGCGCAGCAGGCTGGCACCGCTGCCGGCGCTGTGGCCCTCGTTGAAGATCAGGTAGACGACGGCCAGCACGGCGCCGAGGCGCTGGGCGCGCTCGCCCGGGCCGGGCAGCTCGTAGGCCTGGCCGTTGAGCGCCTTCTTGGCGCGCACGATGCGCTGCGCCACGGTGGCCTCGGGCTGCAGGAAGGCGCGGGCGATCTCGGCCGTCTCCAGGCCGCCCAGCAGCCGCAGCGTCAGCGCCACCTGCGCCTCGCGCGGCAGCACCGGGTGGCAGGCGATGAAGATCAGCCGCAACAGCTCGTCGCCGATCTCGGCCTGGTCGCGCGCGGCGTCGAGGTGGTCGACGAAGTCGGGCACGACATGCGTGCCGGCGGCCTCGTCGTCGGCCGCCAGGTGCTCGTGCTCGCGCTCCAGCATCTGGCGGCGGCGCAGCCGGTCCAGGGCCTTGTTGCGGGTGGTCGTCATCAGCCAGGCGGCAGGGTTGGCGGGCTGGCCGTCGCGGGGCCAGGTCTCGATGGCGGCGATGAGCGCGTCCTGCGCGCAGTCCTCGGCCTCGTCGAGGTCGCGCAGCAGCTTGGCCGCGGCGCCCACGAGGCGGCTGCGCTCGATGCGCCAGACGCCGGCGGCCAGGTCGGCATGGCTCACGGCTTCAAACGCCGCCGTAGGCCCGTTGCAGGGCGGCGATGTCGAGTTTCTGCATCTGCCAGACCGCCTGGAACACGCGTTGCACCCGCGCCGGGTCGGGGTCGCGGATCATGTCGAACCAGACCCTGGGGATGATCTGCCAGGACAAGCCCCAGGCGTCTTCCACCCAGCCGCAGGCTTTTTCGCGGCCGCCGCCAGCGGGCAGTTGCTCCCACAGGCGGTCGACCTCGGCCTGGTCGTCGCATGCGACGGTCAGCGAGAAGGCCTCGTTGAGCTTGAAATGCGGGCCGCCGTTGAAGGCCGTCATCTGCAGGCCGAGCAGCTCGAACTGCACGACCATGACCGTGCCGGCCTCGCCCGGCGCGTTCTCGCCCCAACGCTGCGTGTGCTGGACTTCGCCGCTGCCGAACACCTTCAGGTAATGCGCCACGGCATCCTCGGCGCCGCGCTGGTACCAGATGAAGGGCGTGAGCTTGTGTTGAATCTGCATGGTGGTCTCCCGATCAGTTCAGGCCTGGGGCGGCGTTCCGCTCATGTAGACGAGCTCCCAGTGGTGCCCGTCCAGGTCCTCGAAGCCATGGCCGTACATGAAGCCGTAGTCCTGCGGCTCGCTGGGGATGGTGGCGCCGGCGGCCTTGGCTTTCGCGACCAGCTCATCGACCTCCCCGCGGCTGTCACAGCTCAGGCACACCCAGCCGGTGGTGGCGCCCTTGGGGTCGGGCAGCGTCTTGCTGGTGAAGGTCTGCGCGAAGTCGCGGGTCAGCAGCATCACGAACAGGTTGTCGCCCAGGATGAGGCTGGCGCCCTTGTCGTTGGTGAACTGCGGGTTGAAGCCGTAGCCCATGGCCTCGAAGAAGGCCTTGCTGGCGGGCAGGTCCTTGCAGGGGAGGTTGACGAAGATCTGCTTGTGGGTGGTCATGGTGGGGCTCACAAGGGTTGCACGAGGTGGATGAGGTTGCCGCAGCCGTCCTCGAACATGACGGCCTTGATGGGGCCCATGTCGACCGGCTCGCCGCGCACGACGACGCCGCGCTCGCGCAGCTTGCGCGCCTCGGCCTCGACGTCGGTCGTCACGAAGGCGTTGAGGGGGACGTTCGCGTCGTACAAGGCCTTCTGGTAGACCCTGGACGCCTCCATGTTCATCGGGTCCAGCGACAGCTCGACGCCATCGATGCCCTCGGGCGACACGACCGTCAACCAACGGTAGCTGGGGCCCATCTGGATGTCGGCCATCTTCCTGAAGCCGAGCTTGCCGGTATAGAAGGCCAGGGCCTTCTCCTGGTCGTCGACCATGACGCTGGTGACCTTGATCTGCATGGTGATGCCTTTCAGTGGGTGGATTCGGCGAGGGTCTTCAGGCGCTGCAGGGCGGTGGGCCACAGGCCCGCCATCATGTCGGCGAAGCCGTCGTCCCAGCCGCGCAGCTGGATGACGAGGTGGGTGCCGCCGCCGGGTGCGGCGCTGAACTCGTAGATCTCGTGCGCGGGTTCGCGGCTGAGCGGGCTGTCGGCCGTCGGGCGGCCCGCGGTGAGGTCGCCCACCAGCTTCAGCGCCAGGCGCTGGTGCAGGCGGTTCTCCTCGACGATGGCGTCCATGCCGTTGCCGTCCGGGTCGCGGAACTGCATGCGGCTGCCCTGGGCCCACGAGCCCTCGAAGTACGAGCCCTCGCAGAAGGCGCGCGTCCAGTCGCGGTAGGCGATGGGGTCGAGCATGCAGTCCCACACGCGCGCCACCGGGGCGGCGATGTCGATGCTGAAAGTCAAGTCCTTCATGCCTTCACCTCCGCGATCTGGCGCAGGTTCTGCAGGCCGGCCTCGAAGTCCCGGCCCACCATCTTGTCCATGTTGATGAACACGCCCATCAGCTTGCTGAGGAAGTTGGCGGGGCCGTGCATGGTCCAGCGCACCTCGGTCGCGCCGTCAGGGGTGGGTTGCAGCGTGAACTCGGCCTGGTTGTGGGCCTCGAAGGGCTTCACGAAATCCAGCTTCATCTGCACGGCGCGGCCGGGCTGCTGGCCGACGATCTCCAGGCTGCCGCTGCCGACCTCGCGGCTGTCCCAGTCGTAGCGCGAGCCCACGCCGCTGGCGGCGCCGCTGTAGGCGCTCTTGATCAGTGGGTCCTTGCGCTCGTAGGGGTTCCAGCGGTTGAAGGCGCGCAGCTCGGCGACCAGCGGCCAGACCTGCTCGGCGGGCGCTGCGATGCGCACGCGGCGCTCGACGCGGAACTCGTCGGGCCGCGTCGCGGCATAGGCCAGCAGCATCAGCAGCGCGACGCCCAGGCAGACGAGGACGAGGGAGAGGTTGTTCATGGCGGCCTCCTCACTCGCTGCGGATGGCCATGTCGCCGCCCGGGGCGAAGTCGGCGTCTTCGTAGAGCCGGCGCACCTCGATCTCGCAGGCCATGCCGACGAAGGGCATCGGGAAGCGGCTGGCCCAGGCGCGCGCCTCTTCCTCGGAGCGCACCTGGATCAGCGTGTAGCCGGCGATCAGTTCCTTGGTCTCGGCGAAGGGGCCGTCGACCACCTCGCGGCGGCCGGCGGCGTCATAGCGCTGGCGCCAGCCGTCGCGGCTGGGGCGCAGGCCGGCGCCGTCCAGCAGCACGCCGGCGCGCGCCATCTCCTCGTGGAAGGCGCCCATCTCCTCGAAGAGCTTGGCGTACTCGGGGCCGGGCGGCTCGCCGCGCTCGCTGACGTCAGTGGCGCGGACTTGGATCATGAATCGCATGGTGGGTCTCTCCTGTGGGGAGGCAGCCGTTTCGCTGCCTTCATACCCACGACGATCCATGCGAGCCGGTTTCGACAGACTCCGGGTAACTACGAAGTTTTCGATATTGGGGGGCGGTGTCCGGGCCGAGCGCCGGGCCGCCCCAAGCCGGCCCGCCTGGCCACGCTTGCGGCTCGATGCCGCAAGCTTGGCCGTCCCCCCGGGGGGACCGGCTGGGCTCGCCCGCGTCCAGCGGCGCGAGACCAGACGAGGGGCCTCACATATAGCAAGGCCCCACGCCGCGGATCTCCACCGTCGCCCACTCGGCCGCCGGGCAACGCTCGGCCCAGGCCATCGCGACGCCTTCGTCCTCGGTGTCGAGCAGGAAATAGCCGCCCACCATTTCCTTGGCCTCGGCGAACGGGCCGTCGCAGACCTGGGCGCCGCCGTCGCGCTTGGCCAGCCGCTTGGCCGCCGAGCCGAGCGAGTTCACGCCCAGCAACAGGCCTTCGGCCTGCAGTTCGGCGGCGAAGTCCAGCATGCGCTGGTAGACGGCCTCGCCGTCAGCGCGGCCGCGTTCGGCGCGCTGGCCAATGGGTTCGACGATGAGCAACATCTGGGGCATGGTCGGGTCCGGCAGTCCGTGGCAAGGCCGCGATTCTGGCGCCGCCGCGGCCCGGATGTGGCAGTTGCGGGTGATCAAGCCATCAGCGCCGCATCGGCGAGCCGCCCCGCCAGGCCGGGTCCGACCAGCGCTGGAAGGCGCCCAGCAGGGCCGGCTCGGGCGACTGCCGCTCGGTGGCGAGGTTGGCCAGCGCCACCACTTCGAAGCTGCGGCGGTACCTCCCCTCGGCGCGGAACTCGCGCGCCAGCAGCATCTGCGCGCCGCCCGGCACCCAGCCGGCGAACTCCGCCACGCCCAGCCCCGGCTGCGCCGGCGCGGGCGGCATGACGTCGATGCGCCAGCCGTCGCGGCCCTTCTGGAACACCCACAGCTCGCGCCAGCCGTCCAGCGGCTGGACGGCCAGGGCCAGCGCGCGGCCCTCGCGGTTCAACGACGCGGACGCCAGCGCCACCTGGCCGAAGCTGCAACGGCGCGCGGCGGGCTTGCCGGCCTCCTTCAGCTCGACGCAGCGCTCGCCGTCGGCGCCGGGTTGCAGGCTCAGCTGCACGGCACCGAAGTCGCGCGCCGCCGCGCTGCTGCCCAGCCAGCGCGCGGCGTTCACGCGCATGGCGGCGTCGGCGTAGGCGGCCTGGTCGTCCTCGGTCAGCTCCGTGGGCACGATGGCGGCGAACTCTGCCAGCGCCTGCGGCTGCACCGCGTCGCCCCGGCGGGCCTGCGCAAACGCCAGGCTGGCAGCCACCGACGCGCGGCGCATCGACAGGCGGTTCTTCCAGTGCGGCGCCAGCGTGGCCGCGTCCACCTGGGCCAGCACCTGCTGGCGCCACTGGTCGCGCGCCTCGGCCTCGCGCACGGTGGCGCGGGGGTTCAGGCAGTCGGGCCGCGTCAGCGCCAGCGCCGCGCGCACGCGCTGCTCGGGCACGGCTGGCGTGGCCAGCAGGCGGCGGAACACCTCGCCGTCGTAGCAGACCTGCACGCGGCCGTCCTCGGCTTCGAACTGCTCGAACTTCAGGCCGTAGCGCGCCGCCACGTCCATCTGCGCGGCAAGCTGGCCTTCGGTGGGCCGGGCGGTGGGGACGGAGGCGCGGTCGGCGATGCGCTCGGCAAACGTGCCCATCGCGTCCAGCGCCTCGGCGCCGCCCGCGCCGGCGAGTTCGGCGGGCGTGGCGGCCTGCACGTAGGCCGCGGCCAGCCCCAGGCCCAGCCCCTCGGTACCGAACTGCTGGCGCGCCAGCCGCAGCTGCGACAGCAGCTCCGCGGCCGCGCCCTCGCCACGCGGCACCAGCAAGACCTGGCTCTTGCGCAGCCAGCCGCCACGCTCGCGGCGGTAGTCCCACACCTGCCAGTGGTCGCCACGCTCGGCGCGGATCTCCAGCGCCTCGCCGCGGCCCATCTGGGCCTGCAGCGACGCCGTGTCGCGCGGTGCGCCGCGCAGCGGTGCGTCCTGCGACACCAGGCCGGCGCGCGGGAAGGCGGGCGGCTCGGCGGCCTCCGCCTGCGTGATGACGATGGCCGCGGCGGCGGCCGCGACGACGATCAGGGCAAAACGGCGCATGGCGGCTTACTCCTGCTCCGGGTTGCCGGCCGCGGCGGCCTTGGGCGTGGTGCCGCCCAGCAGGGCGCTGCCGATGAAGCCGCCCGAGCCGGGCGGCGCGATGATGACCTGCACCTTGTCCGAGAGCTTGTCGGCCATGGCCTTCTGCACCAGCAGCGGGTGCCTGGTCAGCAGCTCGCCCTCGGTGGCCATCTGGCCGGCATTGGCCTTGCCCACCTGCGCCACACGGTAGGCCTCGGCATCGGCCAGCTTCTGGCGCGCGGCCGCTTCGGCATCGATCTCAATGCGGCGCGCCTTGGCCGCGCCTTCGGCCTGCTGGACTCGCGCAGCGCTGTCGGCCTGGGCTTCCAGCGCGCGCTGCTCGATCTGCTTTTGCTTGAAGGGCAGCACATGCTTCATGGCCTCCTCCTGCGCCTTGGCGGCGATGATCTGCTCGCGGCCCGCGGCCTCGGCGGCGGTCTCGCGGCGCACCTTGTCGGCGGCGGCCTCGAACTCGGTCTCCTTGACCTTCTTCTCGCTGATCTCCAGCGTGTAGCGCATGCGCTCACTGGCCAGGCTGTCGGCCAGCAGCCGGTCCATGCCGCGGCGGTAGTCGGGTGGCAGGTCCACCGAGCCGATCTGCACGCCCTTGAGCACGATGCCATCGGCCGCCAGCCTGGCGCGCAGCTCGGCCTCCAGCGCCGCGGCGATCTCGGCGCGCTGGCTGGAGAAGATCTCGCGCACCGTGTGGCGGGCGATCTGCTTGTAGACGACGGCCTGCACGGCCGGCGTGATGACGTCGGCCTCGATGTCGTCGGGCAGCTTGCGTGCCAGCTCGGGCAGGCGCGTCGTGTCCACCGTCCAGCGCACCGTCATGTCCAGGCCCAGCGACAGTCCCTCGACCGACTGCAGCGGCGCCGGGCCGCCGGCCTTGGCAATCGAGGCGGGGCGGTAGCTCTGGTCGCGCAGCGGGAACAAGCGCACCTCGTGCAGGCCGGGGATGCGCAGGAAGCTGCCGTCGCGGAACTCGGCCGTGCCGCCGCTGAACTGGTTGGTGCGCAGCGCGGCCTGGCCGTGCGGCACGGCCTGGATGGGCGGGTGCGTGACGACCGCGTAGCCGGCCGCGGTCACGGCGGTGGCGACGAGCAGCGGGGGCAGCACGCGGCGCAGCGAGCGTGCAGCGGAGGGCGCGGCCTCGACCGTGCGGCTGGCGCCGCGGCGGAAGGCGTGGCGGATGGCAGTGGCGAGGTACTGGAGGCGGTGCAGCATGTGAGCTCCTTGGAGCGGTCTCGCATCGGCTTGATGCATGGCGGCCATGGTTCCCGGTGCTGCGGGAAGGGACTAGAACGCCGCGGGGTGGTTGTCTTCCGGCGGCGCGGAAGGAATCTTCCGCCGCCCGCCGCCATCCCATCAATGCAGTGGAGATGTACCGCCAAGCCGGTACAGGGGGGCGGGGTGCGGCGTGAGGCAGTCGATAGGCTTGGTGGCTTCGTGATTCCCGGAAGATCCAGATGAAACGCTCATTCGTTCTCAGCGCCTGCCTGCTGGCCGGCTCGGCCGCCTTCGCCGCTGAGGTCACGGTCCCGTTGGCTCTGGCCGAGAAGCAAGGCGATGGCGCCGCCCTCGGCACGGTGCGCATCGTCGAAACCGCCTACGGCCTGGCCTTCTACCCCGCGCTGAAGGGGCTGCCGCCCGGCCAGCACGGCTTCCACGTCCACGAGAAGCCCTCCTGCGCACCCGGCGACAACAACGGTACGGTGACGCCCGCCTTCGCCGCCGGCGGCCACCTGGACCCGCAGGGCACGAAGAAGCACGGCGAACCCTGGGGCGACGGCCACCTGGGCGACCTGCCACCGCTGTTCGTGGCCGCGGACGGCACGGCCACATCGCCCGTGCTGGGGCCCCGCCTCAAGCTGGCGGACGTGCGCAACCGTTCGCTGATGGTTCACGCCGGTGGCGACAACCATTCGGACCATCCGATGCCGCTGGGGGGCGGCGGTGCACGCGTGGGCTGCGGCGTGATCGGCGGCTGACCGCTACGTCAGGTCCTCGTGGATGCAGAGGTAGTTGCCCTCGGTGTCCTTGAACCACGCGGCCTTCTCGGCGCCCAACACGCAGACATGGTCGACCGTCTTCAGGCCGGGGAAGTCGTAGTCCTCGAAGACGACGCCGGCCCGCTTCAGCGCGGCGATGCTGGCGGCGATGTCGTCCACCTTGAAGCTGATGGCGGTGTGGTCCGCCTTGGTGCCGCCGGGCTTGGGGAAGAGGGCCAGCGTGCTGCCGCCCACTTGGTAGACGAACTTGCCGTCCGGCTTCAGGCCGCCCGGCACCAGGCCCAGGCTGCCTTCGTAGAAGGCCCGGGCCCGGGCCATGTCGCTGACGGGCAGCATCGTCGTGACCAGGGCGTTGTTCAGCATGACGGTCCTTTCGCGCGTGCCGCCAGCCGGAGCCAGCGGGCCGCAAAGACAGCTTAGGCCGACTCGCGCGCCGGCGCCAGAATCCCGCCATGCCCAAGCTGACCGCCGCCGACACCCGCGCCGCCGTGGACCAGTTCATGGCCGCACTGGACCACCCCTGCAAGGCCGAGATCGAGACGCTGCGCCGCGCCATCCTCGCGGTGGACCCGGCCATCGCCGAGGGCGTCAAGTGGAACGCGCCGAGCTGGCGCACGACCGACTACTTCGCCACGACGCATCTGCGCAGCAAGGTGGGCCTGGGCCTGATCCTGCACCTGGGCGCCAAGGCCCGCGCGCTGCCGGCAGGAGGGCTGGCCATCGACGACCCGACCGGCCTGCTGAAATGGCTGGGCAAGGACCGCGCGCAGGTCGAATTCAGCACCGCCGCTGACTTGCAAGCCAAGCTGCCCGCGCTGCAAGCCTTGCTCAAGCAATGGATCCGGCACGTCTGACGCAGTGCGCCTGGCCGGAAGAATCCTTCCGCGGCGGCGCAACCCCGGCTCCAGATAATCCGCCCCATGCCCCGCATCGCCGTCATCGAAGACGACCCCACCACCAGCGAACAGCTCGCCGGCTGGATACGCGCCGCCCGCCCTGAGCTGGTCGTCGACCAGCACTTCGACCGCGACTCGGCGGAAGCCGCGCTGCTGCGCGAGCGCTACGACCTCGTCGTGCTGGACATCGAGCTGGGCCGCGAACGCAATGCCGGCGTGGCGCTGATCAACGAGATCAACAAGCAGGGCCTGGGCACGCCGGTGCTGGTCGTGTCGGCCATGCCAGCGGCCATCTACCGCAGCATCATGAAGGCACTGGACGCCTGGGACTACCTGCAGAAGACGACCTTCGACGAGGCCGAGTTCGTCGAGACCTTCCTGGACATCCTGCGCACCGCCCGCCCGGCTGCGAAGGCCGCCGCCAAACCGGCCGCCGACGCCAGCCTGCAGCTGGACCCGCTGAAGCAGCGCACGCCGATGTGGCGCGGCCAGCGCGTCAACCTGCCGCTGACGGCGCAGCGCATCCTGGCCACGCTGCACGCACGCACCGGCGAGGTGGTCAGTTATGAAGACCTGTTCGACGTCGTGAAAAGCGGTCGCAACCGCGACAACGTGCGCAAGCATGTGGCCACCATCCGCGACGCGTTCCGCGACGTGGACCCGACGTTCGACGGCATCGAGAACATCCCGATGCGCGGCTTCCGCTGGACGTCCGGCGGATGAAGCTGGGCCGCGTCGACTTTCCCTTGCCGGACATGCCGCGCCTGGGTGTCGCGGCCTTCCGCAACCGCATCGTCTTCCACCTCGTCTTCGTCGCGCTGGCGCTGGCCACGCTCGCGCTGGCGCTGGCGCTGCTGAACGAGGAGCGCCAGCGCAACGCCCAGCGCTACCAGCAGAGCTTCGCCAAGTCGCTGGCCCAGGTCGTGGCCCAGCTGCGCCACCCGTCCGGACAGCTCGCGCTGCTGAACCCGGAGCCGGCACAGGTGGGGCCGGGTTGGGTCGCGCCGCTGGTGCTGCCCTTCGCCGCCATCGACTTCGACGACGCCACCAAGGCCCAGCGCGCCGTGGACATGGCCGGCTGCGCGCTGCAATACCCCGGCGGCGCCAGCCTGTGCGCCGCGGTGGGCAGCAATGCCTACGCGGGCGGCTTCGTCTACCTGGTGGCCAGCCTGGATGCACCGCCCCTCGTCGGCCGCGAGCGCGGTGCGACCGAGCTGCACGGCGTGCATCGCGTGCGCGTCAGCGTGCAGCGCGACGGCGCGGTGCAGCACTGGCTGGCGCCGATCGAGGCGCTGGATGCGCAGCGCGGCCAGCTGGCCGGCTTCGTCGTCGACACGGACGACAGCGCCACGCTGCCGCGCCGCGCGCGCCCGCAGCGCGACTTCCGAGGCTGGGTGTGGCGCGAAGGCCCCTGCCTGGCCGCGGGCGAGGACTGCCCGCGCCGCACGACGATCTCCATCCGCCTGCCGGTGGAGGCCTTCCGCGAGGCGCTGTTCCGACCCGGCGGGCCGCAATGGCCGCCGGCCGACCTGGCCCGCACGGGCCTGCGCCTGGCGCTGCTGGGGCCGGGCGGCGCCACGCTGTTCGACAGTGCCGCCGCAGGCGCGCAGCCGCCGCTGACGCTGGGCCGGCTGTCGGCCGCGCTGGCGCCGGGCGAGACGCTGAACATCGCACGGGGCCCCACGGTGGTGGCGCTGCTGCAGGGCGCCGACGACACCGGCGCGCCGCCCTCGCCGTGGTTGACGGCGCTGATCCAGCACCTGCCCGCGCCCGCCACGCCACGCACGCTGCGGGCGCAGGACGCGGTGACGACGCCGGCCGGCCGCTTCGACATCACGCTGACCGGCGACCTGCAGGGCCTGGACCGTTCCCTGAGCGCCAGCGCGGCCCGTCTGGCGTGGCCGGTGGGCGCGATGCTGGCCGCCATCGCGCTGGCCTGGCTCATCATCGAGATGGGCCTGATCCGCCGCGTCGCCACGCTGACGAAGCGCGCGGCGGCGCTGTCGCACCAGCTGCAGCGGCCCGACGGACCGCGCGCCGAGCTGGGCACGCTGGATGTGGCCGACCTGCGCGGGCGCGACGAGCTGGGCATCCTGGCCGGCAGCTTGGCGGACCTGCTGCAGCAGGTGAAGGACAGCCTGCGCCGCGAGCAGCTGCGCGCCGAGCGCGAGCACGACCAGTGGCATGCGGTGGGCCACGAGATCATGTCGCCGCTGCAATCGCTGATGCTGCTGCACGCGGGCGACGACGATCCCAGCCGGCGCTATGTGCAGCGCATGCAGCAGGCGGTGAAGGTGCTGTACGGCCAGGCATCACCCAGCGAGGCGCTCGCGGCGGCGACGCTGGCCGTGGCCCGGCTGGACCTGGATGCCTTCCTGCGCGGCGTGGCCGAGAACGCGGCCTATGCCGGCATCGCCGGTGTGGCCTACGCGCCGGCCGCCGAACCGGTGTGGGTGCAGGCCGACGAGTACCCGCTGGAGGACGCGATCACGCATGTGCTGACCAATGCCGACCGCTACCGCGTGGCAGGCACGCCCATCACGCTGGCGCTGCGGGTCGACGGCGAGTTGGCGACGGTCGACATCCACAACCAGGGACCGCGCATCCCCGACGAGCAGCTCGCCCGCATCTTCGACTACGGCGTCAGCGACGCCGAGCCCCAGGACGGCGCGCGGCGCGGCCAGGGCTTGTTCGTGGCCAAGACCTACCTTGCCAAGATGGGCGGCAGCATCGCGGCCCGCAACGTGGCCGATGGCGTGGTGTTCGAGATCGGGCTGAGGCGGCAATGAAGATCGCCACCGCCCTACCGGAGGTCGCCACTGTGCGCACCCTGTATGTGCGCTTCGCGGCCGAAGCCGTCACCGACGACGCCAAGACCACGGGGCTGGCAGATGCGACCCCGGCGGTGCCGACTTACTCGGTCACCCGCCAAGGCGGCGCATGGCGCGTCCCCGACATCGACTACGGCCCCGGACGCCCAACCCTGCGGCAACTGCTCACGGCGCCGGAGCCGCCGCGGTAGATCAACCGCGACGCAGACGCTCCAACAGGCTGCGCGTGACCAGCTCTGAATTCAGCGACATCTCCAGCGGCGCCCGCACCAGCCCGGCGTGGCCGTACTGCAGGTTTTCATAGACCTCGGCGGCGGCGGGGAAGTGGTCGAGCAGGCCGCGCAGCGCTTCGTGGCCCTGGTGCTCGTGCAACTCAGCACCGAGTTTCTGAACGAGAAGTTGGTATTGATGAGGGTCCGCCGCATGGCCCTGGCCTTCAAGCGCCTGCAGCAACTGGGCCAGGCGCACGAGGGACAGCAGTTCGGCGGGGACAGCGAGCTTGATGACGGAAGGCATGCGTCCCACATGCCGCCACCCCCACACTTTTCAAGCCACCCGGTTGCGGCATGTTGCACACCGGCCCCGCACAATCAGCGCCAGGACGTTGCGTTGATGAAGCGAGAGACGGCTGAGGACGGCGTGCTGACCTCGCAGCCCATCACCGACCGCGGCGGCGCCGTCCCGCGCGGCGTGCTGCACAGGACCGAGGTCTTCCGGCCCGGCCGCAGTTTTTTCACGATGCTTGGCGGCGCCAAGCATCAGCCGGCATGAACACAAGGAGACCCCATGTCACGCGACATTGTCTACACGTCGAAGGCTGCCAAGCCGCCGCCCATGTACAGCCAGGCCGTCAAGGCGGCGGGGCTGGTCTTCGTGTCCGGCACGGCGCCGACCGACCCCGAGACCGGCCAGTTCGTCGGCACGACGGTGCAGGAGCAGACGCGCCAATGCCTGACCAACATCGCTGCCATCCTCGACGCCGCGGGCAGCTCGATGGACAAGATCGTCAGCGTCACCATCGTGCTGGCCGATGAGGACGACTTCGCGGGCATGAACGAGGAATACCTGCGCTGGTTCCCGGCCGATCCGCCAGCCCGCCAGGGCGCCAAGCTGCCGGCCCGCGTGCCGGGGCTGAAAGTGTCCATCGCCGCCATCGCCAAGGCATGACGCCACCGATGGACGAGGCATTGGACTGCCAGCAGTGCGGCGCCTGCTGCGCCGTGTTCCGCGTGTCCTTCTACTGGGCCGAGGCCGACGATGCCCGCGGCGGCAGCGTGCCCGTGGCGCTGACGCGGCCCGTGGGTCCCCTGCACCGCTGCATGGCCGGCACCGAGGCCCGGCCGGTGCGCTGCGTCGCGCTGCAGGGCGACGTGGGCGGGGCGGTCGCCTGCGGCATCTACGCGCAGCGCTCCAGCACCTGCCGCAGCGTGCAGCCCGGCGACGCGCAATGCCTGAAGGCGCGCGCGGCGCATGGGCTTGAAAGCGGGCCGGGCGGCATCACGTCGGCAGGCCTTGCTTCTTCCGGGCATGCCTCGGCCGCCTCATGAAATCACTCGGCCAACGCGCCACCGGCCTCCGTCTCGAACGCATGCGGGCCTCGCCGCGCTACCGCGTGACCGACACAGGCGAGGGCTTCCACAACGTCCACCCGATCCAGCCGGGCCTGCGCGACCGCACCGAACGGCCGTCCATCGGCGACTTCCTCTGCGCCGACGGGCGCCGCAAACCCGCGGCACCGCTGCCGTCGGTCGACCCGCTGGACGCCTGGCTCAAGCCCGCCGGCAGCGGCCTGCGCGCGACCTGGCTGGGGCACTCCACCGTGCTGATCGAGATCGACGGCCTGCGCGTGCTGACCGACCCGGTCTGGGGCCAGCGCGCGTCGCCGACGCAGCTGGCCGGGCCCAAGCGCTTCCAGCCCGTGCCACTGGCGCTGAAGGCGCTGCCTCGGCTCGACGCGGTCGTCATCTCGCACGACCACTACGACCACCTGGACATCGGCACCGTCAGGGAGCTGGCCAAGCTGCAGCAGGTGCCCTTCATCACCTCGCTGGGCGTGGGCGCCCACCTGCAGGCCTGGGGCGTGCCGCCGGAGCGCATCGTCGAACTGGACTGGTGGGAGCACTGGCAGGCGCCGGGCGCCGAACTGCGCATCCACGCCGCGCCGTCACAGCATTTCTCCGGCCGCTCGCTGAAGGACCGCAACGCCACGCTGTGGTCGTCCCTCGTCATCGAGACGCCGAAGCACCGCGTGTTCTTCAGCGGCGACACCGGGCTGACGAGCGAGTACGCCGCCATCCGCGAACGCTTCGGGCCGTTCGACCTCGTCATGCTGGAAGTGGGCGCCTTCCACCCGTCCTGGGGCGACATCCACCTCGGGCCGGAGAACGCGCTGAAGGCGTTGCAGCTGCTGGGCGGCGGTGCCTTCCTGCCGGTGCACTGGGGCACGTTCTCGCTGGCGCTGCACGACTGGGACCAGCCAGCGGAGACGTTGCTGAAACTCGGCCCGAAGCAGGGTGCGCAGTTGCTGATGCCGCGGCTGGGCGAGGCGGTGGAGCCGGCGCACGGCGAGCTGGCGGCGCCATGGTGGCGGGCGGCCGATGCGCCCACGGGCAGGCGCGCGAAGCCGTTCGAGCCGGAGGAGCCGGGCAAGATGCCGAAGGCGATGCCCTGGCCGCTGGACTGAGATGGGCTTCCTGCCGCGGGAGAAGTGGCTCCCACTCGCGGGGAGCTGACGCCACCGTCGCAGGCGTCCATGTTCGTCGTCAGCTCGCCACCGCCATCCGCTCCGCGATCCAGTCCACAAACACCCGCACCCGCGATGACAGCTGCCGCGCGTGCGGGTACAGCACCGACACCGGCATCGGCGCCGGCCGCCAGTCGGGCAAGACCTCCACCAGCTCGCCGCTCGCCAGTTCGGCCGCGATGGCATAACGCGGCATCTGCACGAAGCCCAGGCCGGCCAGGCAGCAGACCGAATAAGCGGCAGCGCTGTTGACGGTCACCGGGCCGCGCAGCGTCAGGCTGCGGGTCTGGCCATCGACGATGAAGTCAAAAGGCAGGATGCGGCCGCCGCTGCCGGCGTAGTTCACCGCATCGTGCCGGGCGAACTCTTCCAGCGTGGTCGGCACGCCGCGCCGCGCCAGGTAGCTTCGGCTGGCACACGTCACCTGCGCCAGCAGCGCCACGCGCCGGCCCACCATGGACGAGTCCTTGGGTTCGCCCGAGCGCAACACGCAGTCGATGCCTTCGCGCACCAGGTCCACCAGCCGGTCGCCCAGGCCGATCTCCAGTTCGATGTCGGGATAGCGGGCGTGAAAGTCGCCAAGGAAGGGCAGCACGAAGCGCAGCGCCTGCGTGCCTTGCAGGTCCACGCGCAGCTTGCCGCGCGGCTTGAGCTGGCTGGCGCGGAACAGCTCCTCGGCCTCGCCCACGTCCTGCAGGATCTGCTGGCAGCGCCCGTAGTAGGCCTGGCCGTCCAGCGTGGGGCTCACATGCCGCGTCGTGCGGTTCAGCAGCCGCACGCCCAGGCGCGCTTCGAGCTGCTGCAGCGCCAGGCTGGCCGAGGCGCGCGGCAGCTTCAGCTCGTCCGCGGCTTTGGTGAAGCTCGCCAGGTCGACGATGCGCACGAAGAGGTGCATGGCGTCGAGTCGGTCCATGTGGCGTCCCATTGTTTAGACAAGCTGGATTGTGATGTGTTGCGCTGCGTCTTTATCCGACTGGATTCGATCAATACAGTGACTTCACCCCATCCAAAACGGAGCCATCGCATGAGCCAAGCCCACACGTCCTCCCCCGTCGCCATCGTCACCGGCGCCTCGCGCGGCATCGGCGCGGCCATCGCCCAGCGGCTGGCCGCGGACGGCCATGCCGTCGTCGTCAACTACGCCAGCAACCTCGCCGAGGCCGAGAAGGTGGTCGCCGCCATCGTCGAGCGCGGCGGCCGCGCCATCGCGGTGCAGGCCGACGTGGCCCACGCGGACGCCGCCCGGCTGCTGTTCGACGCCGCCACGAAAGCCTTCGGCGGCGTGGACGTGCTCGTCAACAACGCCGGCGCGATGGCCAGCGAGCTGCCCCACCTGGCGGACACCTCCGATGCGACCTTCGACCGCCTGTTCAACATCAACGTGAAGGGCAGCTTCCTCGCGATGCGCGAGGCCGCCAAGCGGATTCGCAACGGCGGCCGCATCATCAATTTCTCCACCAGCGTCATCGGCCTGGGCCTGCCGGGCTATGCCGTCTATGCGGCCACCAAGTCCGCCATCGAGACGATGACGAACATCCTGGCCAAGGAGCTGCGCGGCAGGAACATCACCGTCAACGCGGTGGCGCCGGGCCCGACGGCGACGGCGCTGTTCCTGGACGGCAAGACGCCCGCCCGCGTCGAGCAGCTCGCGAAGATGGCGCCGCTGGAGCGCCTGGGCCAGCCGGAGGACATCGCCGCCATGGTCAGCGTGCTGGCCGGGCCGCAGGGCGCCTGGGTCAACGGCCAGACGATCCGCGTGAATGGCGGCATCGTCTGAACAGGCTCAGCGGCCGAAGCGACGCAGCTCCTGCACGCTCAGCACCCACTCGGCGTTGCCCGCCACGCGTTCCACGACCAGGTCGATGAAGGCCCGCACCCGCGCCGGCTGGGCCACGCGGCTGCCGTAGTACAGGTACAGGCCCAGGTGGTGGGTCACATGCGCCGTCAGCAGCGGCACCAGGCGGCCGGCGCGCACCAGCGGCGCGGCCGTCACGCCGACGAGCTGGTCGATGCACTGGCCGGCCACCACCGCGTTGGCCTCCAGCTCGACGTCGTTGGTCATGACGACCGAGGCGACGTCGCGCGCCAGCGTTTCACCGCCCACCGCGAACTCCCACGGCATGGGCTTGCCGGTGCCGGGGTGGCGAAAGCCGCTGCAGCGATGCTGGGCCAGCGCGTCGATGCTCTGCGGCGCGCCGTGCCGGGCGATGTAGCTCGGCGCCGCGCAGACGACGAGCTGCAGCGGCAGCAGCAGGCGGGCGATGACGCCGTCACCGGGCCGCTGCGCCTGCCGCTGGGCACCGACACGCTGCGGGCCATTGCCGACAAGCACGCCTTCGTCGAGCGCGAGACGGCGGCGTGGCGCGGCGTGGCGGCCTCGACGGACTTTCCGCAGGCCGCCTGAGCGGAAGGAACGAACGACGCTCAGGCCGTGTCCCACGGCGGCGTCGGCCCGCCGAAGCGCGCCGCCAGGAAGTCCACCAGCAGCCGCAGCGCCAGCGGTTGGTGCTGGCGCGACAGGAAGATGGCGTGGATGCCGAGCGTCTCCGGTTCGAGTTCTGGCAGCACGCGCACCAGGCGGCCGCTGGCGAGGTCGCCGCCGACGAAGTAGGTCGGCAGCATCGCAATGCCGCCGCCGGCCAGCACCGCGCGCCGCAGCACCGCCGTCTCGTTGGTCGAGAAGCTGTCGGCAAAGGGCAGTTCGACCAGCTCGCCCTCGCGCCGCAAGCGGTACTGCGCGGCATTGACGAAGGCATGGCTGAGGCAGCGGTGCGCCTGGAGGTCTCCCAGCGTGGCCGGCCGGCCATGGGCGTGCAGGTAAGCCGGTGACGCACACAGCACCGACCGGCACAGCGCCAGCGGCCGCGTGATCAGCGTGGGCTCCAGCGCATTCGTGATGCGCACCGCCAGGTCGACGCGTTCCGTCGCCAGGTCGACGCTGCGGTCGGCGGCCAGCAGCGCGAAGCTCACGCGCGGATGGGCCTGCTGGAACTCGACCAGCGCCGGCGCCAGCTGGGCCTCGGCGAACGACGGCGAGCAGGCGATGCGCAGCCGGCCGGCGGGCTCGCGCTGCGCGGCGCCAGCGTGGTGCTCCACGTCCTGCGCCAGGTCCAGCAGCTGGCGGCAGGACGGCAGAGCCGACTGCCCGGCCTCGGTCAGGCTCAGGCGCCGCGTCGTGCGGTGCAGCAGGCGCGCGCCCAGCCAGGCCTCCATCGCGGCGAGGTAGCGGCTGACCATCGCGGTCGACATGTCCAGCTGCTCGGCCGCCTGCGTCAGGCTGCCCTGCTCGACGACGCTGACGAAGACGCGCGCGGCGGTCAGTCGGTCCATCAATTACCTCGATTGGCGCAAAGAACATTCGATCGGAACGGACTTTATCAACCGAAAGGTGGCCAATACAGTGGCCTCCATCGTTTCGCAACCCTGGAATCCGCCATGTCCACGACCCGCTTCTTCCGCCAACTCTCGCGCCTGCTGCTGCCGGCGCTGGCCGTCGTCGGCGCCGACGCCGCGCTGGCCCAGGCACCCGCCGCGCCGCTGGCCGTCAAGGTCCACAACGCCGCCGCCGGCAGCTTCCACGTCAACGCCGTGGTCGTCAGCGGCAAGACGGAGGCCCTGGTCATCGACACCGGCTTCACCCGCGCCGACGCGCTGCGCGTGGCCGCCGACGTGCTGGACAGCGGCAAGACGCTGAAGACCATCTTCATCAGCAACGCCGACCCGGACTTCTACTTCGGCGCCGAGGTGCTGAAGGGCCTGTTCCCGCAGGCGCAGCTGCTGACCACGCCCGCCGTGCGCGAGAAGATCCAGGCCAAGATGGCGGCCAAGGTCGCGTTCTGGGGTCCCAAGATGGGTGCCAACGCGCCGCGCCAGCCGCTGCTGCCCGACGCGATGACCGGCACGACGCTGAGCGTGGACGGCGAGACCGTCGAGGTGCGCGGCACCACGGGCCTGCTCGCGCACCGGCCCTATGTCTGGATCCCGTCCCTCCGCGCCATCGTCGGCAACATCGCCGTCTTCGGCGGCCTGCACGTGTGGACGGCCGACACGCAAAAGCCCGCCGAGCGCCAGGCCTGGCTGGCCCAGCTGGACGAGATGCAGGCGCTCAAGCCGGCCCTGGTCGTGCCAGGCCACATGGCCGCCGGCACCGCGCTGGACGACAGCGCCATCGCCTACACGCGCGGCTACCTGCAGCGCTTCGAGGCCGAGCTGCCCAAGGCCGCCGACGCCGCCGCGCTGATCGCGATGATGCAGCAGGCCTACCCCAAGGCCGGCATGGGCATGGCGCTGGACATCGGCGCCAAGGTCAACAAGGGCGAGATGAAGTGGTGAGGCAGCTGCACTATGTTCACGACCCGCTGTGCGGCTGGTGCTATGCCATCGCACCGCTGATCCAGGCCGCCCGCGGCGTGGTGCCGGTGCGGCTGCACGGCGGCGGGCTGATGACCGGCGCGCGCCGCCAGCCGGTCACGCCGCAACTGCGCGACTACGTGATGCCGCACGACCGCCGCATCGCCGCGCTGACCGGCCAGCCGTTCGGCGACGCCTACTTCGACGGCCTGCTGCGCGACGCCAGCGCCGTCTACGACTCCGAGCCGCCGATCGCCGCGGTGCTCGCCGCCGAACAGCTGGGCGGGCGCGGCGCCGACCTGTTCGCGCGCCTGCAGACGGCGCACTACGTCGAGGGCCGGCGCATCGCCGACGCCGACGTGCTGGTGGACCTGGCCGCCGAGATCGGCCTGGGCCGCGAGCCCTTCGCCCAGGCACTGGCCGACGCCGGGGGCGCCGCCGTGCAAGCCCACATGCAGGCCAGCCGCGCGCTGCTGCAACGGCTGGGCGGGCAGGGCTTCCCGACGCTGGCGCTGGAGGTGGACGGGGAATTGCGCCCCATCGACGTCAACGCCTTCCTCGGCCAGCCGCAGCGCTTTGCCGACTGGCTGCGCGGCGAGCTGCCTGCGCCAGCGGCGGCCGACGCGAACGCGCTGGCCTGCACGCCCGAGAGCTGCGCGCCGCCGGCGAGTTGACTTCAGCGCGCCTGCGCCGCGATCCACGCGTCGATGCGCTGCTCCAGCACCGCCAGCGGCAGTGAGCCCTCGGCCAGCACCTGGTCATGGAAGGCGGCCAGGCTGAACCTGGCGCCGAGGCGCTCTTGCGCGCGGCGGCGCAGTTCCTGGATCTTCAGCGCGCCGATCTTGTAGCCCAGCGCCTGGCCCGGCCAGGCGAGGTAGCGGTCGATCTGCGCCACGGCCTGCTGCTCGCTGGCGCCGGTCACATCCATCCAGTACTTCAGCGCCCGCTCGCGGCTCCAGCCCTTGGCGTGCAGGCCGGTGTCGACGACGAGGCGCGCCGCGCGGCTGATCTCCAGGCGCAGCATGCCGGCATAGGCCACCGGGTCTTCGTACAGGCCCAGCTCATGGCCCAGCGTCTCGGCATACAGCGCCCAGCCCTCGCCATAGGCATTGATCCAGTGGCGGCGCCGGAACTCCGGCAGCGGCATCTCCATCTGCAGGCCGATGTGGAAGTGATGCCCGGGCTGGCCCTCGTGCAGCAGCAACGCCGTCATGGTCGTCACCGCGTAGGCCTTGGGGTCGTTGATGACGGCCCAGAACACGCCGGGCGCGCCGCCGTCGGCCTGGCCCACGGTGTAGTGGTCGGACGCGGTCTCGCGCGTCAACTCGGGCTCGGCGCGGATGTCCATGGCCATGCGCGGCCGCCGGCCGAACAGCCGGGGCAGCTGCGGCACGATGCGGGCGTTGAGGGCGCGGTAGTGGTCGAGGATCTCGGCCTCGGTCGTGAACGGCAGGAAGCGCGCATCACTACGCGCCCAGGCCAGCAGGCCGCCGTTCTTCAGCGGGTCGCCGGTGTAGCCCAGCTTGGGCGCCAGGCGCGTGATCTCGCCCTGGATGCGCGCGACCTCCCGCAGGCCCAGCTCGTGAACCTGCTCGGGCGTCAGCTCGGTGGTCGTCTGCTCGCGCACCCATTGGCGGTACCAGGCGCGACCGTCGGGCAGGGCGGTCCAGCCTATGGCCTCGGCACGCGCGGCGGGCCGGTACTCGGCCTCGACGAAGGCCACCAGGCGGCGCAGCGCCGGCGCGGTGCGCTCCGTCCATTCAAGCCGGTAGGCCTCTGCCAGGCGCCCGCCCTCCGCAGCGGCCAAGTCGACCGGCAGGTTGCGCGCCGGCGCGGTGAAGGGGCTGTTGTTCGCGTCGGCATCGGCCAGCGCCTTCAGCAACGGCAAGGTCGCATCGACGACGGGCCGCGATTGCACGACGCCGCGCCGCATCCCTTCGCGCATGTTGGCGATGGCCTGGTCGCACCACGCCGGCAGGGCCGCGACGCGCTTCAGGTAGGCCTCGACCTGCGCCGCCGTCTTGAGCGGCTGACCGGCCTGGCCGCTGGAGAAGAAGGCCAGCTGCAGCGGCACGGCGCCCATGTGGTGCAGCGGCAGCAGGTGGTCGGGGAAGCGCTCGAAGGCCAGGCGGTCGCGCAGCTGGCGCTCCAGCAGCTCGCGGTTCAGGCGCTCGGCCGGCGGCAGGCTGGCGGCCGGCAGCGCGTTCAGCTCCTTCAGGAAGCCGCGCCAGGCCGCGAACTGCCGGCTGCGTTCGGCCGGCGCGATGGCGAGGCCCAGCTGGTCGTCGAAGCGGTTGTCGCCGTTCTCGGTGGCGGCCATGGGGTCGGAGCGCGCGCGGGCGTCGTGATAGCGCGTCGCGAGGTCGTCCAGGCGCTGCGCGGGCGTGGCGGCGTTGGCGGGCGGCAGTGCAAGCGCCGCGAGGATGAGGAACGGGGCGAGGGGCAGCGTCAGGGCGGGCAGGCGCATCGTCGTGTACGGGCTGGAATGGCGGTGGCCGCATTCTGCTGACACGGGCCGCTGGTTGCCGTCAGCAGCGGCACCAAGGGGTTATGGCGGCACGCATACACTGCAACGGCCGTCGCGTACTGCTCAATGGCGCGACCTCGGTGGCTGGACGCCGCGCATCACCTCCCGCGCTCCCCGCCCGCCGGCTCCCGCCGGCCGGCACGGTCGTCATCCTCCTCCAAGCGGCGAGCTCAACCGCCCCGGAATGCTTCTTGCATGCACGCCATGTGCCCCTCCGGGCTTCGATGAACGCCTGGGCCGCCTGCCAGCATCGGCGCGGCCTGCCCCCTTGTACGGCCGTTCGCGCGGGCTTCACCGCTGCCGGGCGCCGTTTCCGGAGATCGAGATGACCCAGTCCAACCCGCTGCCCGCGACGCTGCGGCGCGAGGCGCTCCGCGCCGAATTGCTTGCCACCGTCGACCTGCTCAAGCGCCGCCGCGCCGCCGACATCGCCACCGCCGCCATCGACGACTACGTCGCCCTGAACTGGCTCGAATGGCATGGCGGCTCGCTGCGCCTGACGACGACCGGCGAGAACCTGTGCAAACACATGACGTCCATGCTGGCCCGGCCGGGCGCCCTGGTGGCTTGATGGCGCCCGCCCCGGCGGCGCTGGACCCGCTGCTGCTGGCCACCGTGCGCATCGCCACCTTCGACGGCCCGCGCGGGCTGACCACCGCCAGCGGTTTCTTCTTCCGGCGCGACCAGCGGCTGTACCTCGTCAGCAGCCGCCATGTGTTCTTCGACGAGGCCATCCAGCATCACCCGGACCGCATCGAGGTCGAGCTGCATGCCGACGCGGACAACTTGGCCGACGTCACCGTGCTGTCCGTGCTGCTGTACCGCGACGGCCTGGCCAACTGGCGCCAGGGCCAGGATGACGGCGGCGACATCGACGTGGCGGTGCTGGAGATCGACGCCGACGCGCTGCCGGCGACGGTCAAGCTGGCCGCGTTCACGCCCGACCACCTGCCCGGTGCCGGCGACGTGGTGCCCATCGGCCAGCCGGTACTGATTCCCGGCTTTCCGCTCGATTTCCACGACGGGCTGCATCATTTCCCGGTCGTGCGCCAGGGCGTCGTCGCGTCGCCTTATGGCTGGCGCTTCCAGGGCCAGGGCTGGTTCCTCACCGACGCACGCACGCACCGCGGCATCAGCGGCGCGCCCGTCGTCGTCAGCGCACCGCGGCGCGAGGGGCTGCCCTGGCTGCTGCTGGGCGTGCATTCCGCGCGCTTCGACATGGGTGGGCGGGACCGGGGGTCGGACGAATCGCTGGGCCTGAACGCCGCCTGGTACCCCGACATCCTGTCGACGCTGACCGCGCCGCCGGCAGCCGCGCCGACCGAGGCTGACATGGCCCACGGACACGCCGCCAACGCGGCTTGACGACGCCAGCGCCGCGCTGGCAGGCCGGCGGGCCTGCGCGCTGGCCTGTGTTCCACTTCCGGCGTGAAGCCCGAGACCCCCGATGCCCGGCCGCCAGCGCCGGCCTTTCCCCTCCCGCAACCCCGCCACGCCGCCCGCCTGCCCGCCGGCTTGGCACCCGAAGACTGGGCCCGCGTGCGCCAGGCGGCCCATGCGCTGCCGCAGGTGCTGGTGCCCGCCGATTTCGACGCCGGCAGCGACGAGATGCTGGACCGCCTGGGCTGCATCCAGATCTCCAGGGCCGCTGGCGGCGGCCGGCCCAGCCGCTGGATCCTGCCCCAGCACATCCCCGTCGCCCTGGCCCAGCTCGAGGCCACGCCGCAGACCAACACGCTACGCCCGCAGCTGCAGCAGCGCATGGCCCAGCTCGAAGGCCTGGGCCTGCGCCGCGAAGGGCTGGTGTTCACGCGGCTGTGCGTGCACCCGATCACGCTGGCCCACGAGGGCTGGCGCATCGACCTGTCGCACCGCGTGCCCGTGCCCGAGGAACCCGTCTGGGCCTTCTTCCGCGACGGCGACGCCCATGTGCTGCGCGCCGCGCTGGGCCAGGCGCCGGAGTACTCGTACACGGCCGAGCTGACGCTGCACCTCAACCACCTCATCGCGCGCAGCGAGGCCATGGGCCATGCGAGCCAGCTCGCGTCACTGCTGCCGCGGCTGCAGGCCGAATGCGGCGTGCCCATGCCCTACCAGGACCTGAAGGCCGCGCTGACCCGCGCCCAGGACCGCTGGGAACAGCAGGTCGAGGAGCAGGACACGCTGGCCAGCCTGGGCCGCGAGCTGGCCTTCCAGGGCTACCCCGACAGCTTCGACGCAGCGCGCAAGCTGGGCCGCAAGGTGACGCTGTACCTGGGCCCGCCGAACAGCGGCAAGACCTATTCGGCCTTCGAACGGCTGGCGCAGGCACTGGACGGCGCATATCTCGCGCCGCTGCGGTTGCTGGCCCTGGAAGGGCGCGACCGGCTCGTGGCCCGGGGCGTGCCCTGCTCCCTGCTGACCGGCGAGGAGAACGTGCCGGCCGACGGCGCGCGCGTGGTGAGCAGCACCATCGAGATGGTCAACACGCGCGACACCATCGACGTGGCGGTCATCGACGAGGCGCAGATGATCTTCGACGACTCGCGCGGCTGGGCCTGGACGCAGGCCATCGTCGGCGTGCCGGCGCGCGAGCTCATCATCATCGCCTCAAGCTATGCGGCGCCGGCCATCGAGCGGCTGCTGCTGCTGTGCGGCGAAAAGCCCGAGAAGCGCGTGTTCGAGCGCAAGCAGCAGGTGCAGCTGATGCCCGCGCCGGTGCCGATGACGCACCTGCACGCGGGCGACGCCGTGGTGGCCTTCAGCCGCCGCGACGTGCTGATGCTGCGCGACCAGATCGCGCAAAGCGGCCATGTCGTCAGCGTCATCTACGGCGCGCTGCCGCCCGAGGTGCGCCGCCGCGAGGCCGAGCGCTTTGCGGTGGGAGCGAGCGACGTGCTGGTCGCGACCGACGCCATCGGCATGGGCCTGAACCTGCCCATCCGCCGCGTGCTGTTCTCGACGCTGACCAAGTTCGACGGCGTCGGTGACCGCGAGCTCAGCGTCAGCGAGGTGCACCAGATCGCCGGCCGCGCGGGCCGCTACGGCATGCACGACGAGGGCTTCGTCAGCGTGCTCAAGGAGGCCGAGGCCGACGCGATGAAGACGCTGCGCAGCCTGCTGCCCAAGGAGCCGCGCGCGCCGCGCGACTTCAAGTGCCCGGTGGCCCCCAACTGGCGCCATGTGCAGACCATCTCACAGCGGCTGGGCGTGAACAGCCTGCACCAGGTGCTGACCGTCTTCATGCAGCAGCTGCGGCTGGACGACGCGCACTTCGAGGTGGCCGAGCTGGAGCAGATGCTGGGCCTGGCCGAGATGCTGGACCGCAACGCCGGCGCGCTGTCGCTGCAGGAGCGCTTCCGCTACGCGCAGGCGCCGGTGGACGACCGCCTGCCGCAGGTGGTGGAGCAGTTCCAGGCCTGGGCCGCCAGCCACGCCCGCACCGGCAAGGCCGGCACGCCCTGGTTCCTGGACGACGTCGACGAGCACAGCCGCCTGGACCGCATGGAGCAGGCGCTGCGCCAATGCACGCTGTGGCTGTGGCTGGACCTGCGCTTCCCGGACGTGTTCGGGCATGTCGAGGCGGTCATCGACCTGCGCGGGCGGTTGAATGACGGCATCGAGCGGCATCTGAAGGGGAAGAAGCCGTTGTGGCAGCGGCGGGGGCGGTGAGCGGAAATGGCGGCGGACTTCTGCCTGTTTCTCCGCACCTTCGCTAACTGCGCCGATGAGTCGACCGCCCACTCGCTAAGGCTGCGGCTTTGCGACGCATTGGCTGCGTGGCGCCCCACAGCGGCCGCTGAACCCAAGCGCTACTGGAAACTACCGGAGCTGTACGAGTTCACCTTTGACCTTCAGCCGGCAAAGGTTGCCGCGTTCGAACAGATCCTGTCCTTGGTTTCCTATGGCTGGCACCACGCATGGCCGGATGAAAACGAGCGTTCGTCGGTATGGAATCGTGCAGACGGGCTCGTCCTTCTGACGCCAGAAGTTGCCTGGGCGAATCTGGAGCTCTTCGCACGCGGCGGTTGAAGGGAGCGAGGTCGTTGCAGCAGAAGCGGGTGAGGTGAGGCGTACCATGCCGCCCATGCAGCTCACCACCGGCACCGTCATTGGCGGCAAGATCGTCATCGAAGGCGACCCGCTGCCCGAAGGGACTGTCGTGACCATCCTGGCTCGCGACCGGGATGAGACCTTTCTCGTCTCCCCTCAACTCGAGGCCGAGTTGCAGGCATCGCTGGGAGAGCTGGAACGCGACGAGACGATGCCCGCTGAAGCGCTGTTGCAGCGCATTCGCACCGCCTCGTGAGCGGCCACGTCAGCGTGGTGGTGACCCGCCGGGCTGCCGCCCAGCTGGAGCGGGCAGCGTTGTGGTGGCGCGAGAACCGGCAGGCTGCGCCACACGCCGTGGCCGACGATTTTGAGGACGCACTCCGCCTGCTGGCGTTGCAACCCGAACTGGGTGCGCGGTCCGCGTCGCCGCGCTATCCGGATCTGCGACGGCTGTTTCTCTCGCGCATCCGGTATCACGTCTACTACCAAACGCTGCCAGACAAAGTGGTGATCCTGGCGTTCTGGCACGCCAGCAGGCAGTCCCCGACACTCTGAATCGCCTTGCCGAACAAGGTTGTAGCGGCACCCCCGCAGCGCTCCTGGTAGGGCGGGTCATGACCCGCCGGCATCGGTGCAAGTCAAACAAACGGCGGATCCCGACCCGCCCTACCGCGGCAACACGCCCAGCGCGATCAGGTCCCGCGCTGTCGCCACGATGGCCTCCCTCGGCGCCCTCGCCACCCAGCCCAGTACCTCCCGCGCATGGGCTGAATCCTGGTGCCGCACCGTCCCCAGCTCGCTCGCCGCCGCCCGTACCGTCGGGCTGACCCTGGCCAGCAGCCGCATGGCCCAGTCGGGCATCTGAAGCGTCGGCACGCGCCGCGCCTGCTCGCCGAGTTCAGCGCGCAGCACCGCGGCGATCTCGCGCAGCCACAGGAAGCCGCCGCAGGCGATGAAGCGCTCGTCGGCCATGTCTGGCGCGGTCAGCGCGCGAACGTGCAGGTCGGCCACGTCGCGCACATCGACGATGCCAAAGCCGATGCGGGGCAGGGCCGGGATGCGGCCTTCGAGCAGGCTGCGCACGATGAGCACGCTGGCCGAATAGTCGGCGCTGGCCACCGGGCCTAACACCACGGATGGGTTGACCGTGCAGAACGCCAGCCCGCCACCCTCGCGCGCCACCCAGTCGCGCGCCGCCCGTTCAGCCACCGTCTTGGACTGCACATAGGCCGGGATGCCGGGCACCTCCAGCCGCGTCCAGTCGCGCTCGGTGAAGCGGTGCTCGCCGGGGCCGTGGCCATACGCGATGGCGGCGACGGATGAGGTCATCACGAAGCGTTGCACGCCCGCGTCGCGCGCCGCCTTCAGCGCACGCAGCGCGCCATCGCGCGCCGGCACGATCAGCTCGTTGGCATCGCGCGGCACGCCGGCCGGCAGCGGCGACGCGACATGGGCCACATGGCTGCAGCCGGCCGCGGCCTCGGCCCAGCCGGCGTCGTGCAGCAGGTCGGCGGCGAAGCAGCGCAGCTGTTCGTCACCCGGCGCCACGCCGAGCAGCTGGCGCAGCGCCGGCTCGCGCGCCAGGTCGCGCACGGTGGTGTTCACCAGCCAGCCGGCGGCCAGCAGCTGGCGGATCAGCACGCCGGCGATGTAGCCGCTGCCGCCGGTGACGAGGACGCGTGAATTCATGGGGCCTTCGTCCCGGCTTCAGGCGCGGGCGGCGGCTGCAGCAGCGCCTCGATCAACGCCCGCCCTTTGACGCCGTTGGTCAGGATGACGATGCCGTCGCGGGTTTCGCGCACGAAGCCGGCGAAGGCGCGGTACTCGCCGTTGCTGCCGTTGTGGCTGATGAGCGTCGTGCCGCCCAGGTCGGTGATCGCCCAGCCCAGGCCGCGGGACGCGGGCCATGGCGAGTCGCCCTTGGGCAGCGGCACCTGCGGCCGCAGCATGTCGTCGTAGGCCGCGCGGGACAGGCCCTCGCGCTTGCACACCAGCGACAGGAAGCGGGCGTAGTCCTGCGCCGTCGTCACCAGCGAGGCGGCCGACATCGCAAAGTCGGTCAGGTTGGTCATGTCGCGCCCGCCGCTGGCCTGCGTCGCGATGCGGTAGCCGCGCGACGCCACGGTGCCCCGGGGCAGCGGGCGGGTGAAGGTCGAGTGCGGCATCCACCGGCTCAACCGAGCCTCGAACAGCGCCTGCAAGGTCTGGCCGGTCTGCTTCTCGACGAAGGCCTGCAGCAGCTGGAAGGCCTCGCCGGAGTAGCTGTCGGCCGTGCCTGGTGGGTGCTGGAACGGGATGGGGGCGACGCGCTGCGGGAACTCGGTGTCGCCGTCGACCCAGTTGGGCAGGCCGGTGCGGTGCGTGAGCACCATGCGCGGCGTCAACCGCGCATAGGCGGCCTTGTCGGGGATGCGCGCGTAGTCGAAGGTCGGGGCCAAAGGCCGGTCCAGGTCGATGACCTTCTCGTCCACCAGCTGCATGACCAGCCACGCGAAGACCGGCTTGGACAGCGAGGCCGCCTCGAACACGGTGGCAGGCGTGACCGGGCTCGGCGGGTCCAGCGACGCCCGGCCCGCCACGGCGGCTTCGTCCGGCTCGCACTGCTTCAACGTCGCCACCGCGATGCCGGGCACGTCGAACCTCGCCAGCATCGCGTCCAGCTCGCGCGGCGGTGGCAGCGGCGGCGGCGTGTCCGCTGCCACCGCCGCGCCGAGCAGCACCAGCGCAAGCCCTGCCGTCGCCAGCCTCTTCATGCAGTCCTCCTGTCGTTGCGGTGCGGGGCGATCATTTCACGCCCGTGCGGCATGCCGTCCGTCACGCCCGGGCCACTGCCGATTGCCAGCGCAACGGCGTGCAGGGACAGTCGCGCCTTTCCAATCCACGGGAATGTCCTTGACCTCCGCCAACCTGAACGCGGCCACCGACGCCACCACCGACGCACGCGCCCGCCACGACCGCGCCTTCCTCGGCCACCCCGCCGGCCTGGGCTGGCTGTCCTTCTGCGAGCTGTGGGAGCGCTTCAGTTACTACGGCATGCAGGCGCTGCTGGTGCTGTACCTCAGCAACTACCTGTTCATGCCCGAGAACATCGGCCAGGTGGCCGGCATGGACGCATTGCGCCGCGGCATCGAGAACGTCACCGGGCCGCGCTCGACGCAGCAGCTCGCGTCCGCCGTGTTCGGCCTGTACGTGGGCCTGGTCTACCTGCTGCCCATCTTCGGCGGGCTGGTCGCGGACCGCTGGCTGGGCCGCACGCGCACGGTCGTCATCGGCGCGCTGCTGATGGCCATCGGCCATTTCCTGATGGCCTTCGAGGCCGCGCTGCTGCCGGCACTGGGCTGCCTGCTGCTGGGCGTGGGCTGCTTCAAGGGCAACATCGCCGCCCAGGTGGGCGACCTGTACGCGCCCGGCGACAAGCGCCGCGCCAGCGCCTTCCAGATCTTCATGCTGGCGGTGCAGGTGGCCGTCATCGCGGCGCCCATCGTCTGCGGCACGCTGGGCGAGAAGGTGGGCTGGCACTGGGGCTTCGGCTCGGCCGGCGTGGGCATGCTGATCGGCCTGTGCGTCTACCTGGCCGGGCGGCGCTGGCTGCCGCCCGAATCGACACGTTCGGCGGCGCGAGGCGGCGCCAAGGCCGCCGCGGTCAAGCAGCCGCTGGGCCGGCGCGCGGTGCTGCAGGTCGTGCTGCTGGTCGCCATCCTGCCCCTCCTGATGCTGTCCATCGTCGGCAACCAGCAATACAACAACGGCTTCCCGCTGTGGTCGCAGCAGCACATGGACATGGTGGTCGCCGGCTTCGAGGTGCCGGTGACCTGGCTGCAGGCCGTGGACGCGCTGACGAGCACCGGCGCCATGCTGGCCTCGCTGGCCTTCTGGCGCTGGTGGGCCACGCGGCGGCGCGAGCCGGACGAGATCACCAAGATGGCCCTGGCCTGCTTCGTCGCCGCCTGCGCACCAGCACTGCTGATGATCCCGGCGCTGGCCATCGAAGGCGGCGGCGCGCGCATCAGCATCCTGTGGTCGTTCGCCTACTCGCTGGTCAACAACATCGGCTTCGCCAACATCATGCCGGTGGGCCTGGCGCTGTACTCGCGCGCCGCACCGCGCGGTCTGCAGGGCGTCATGATCGGCATCTACTACCTGCATCTGTTCTTCGGCAACAGCTTCGTCGGCTGGCTGGCCGGGCTGCTGGAGACGATGCCGGGCTCGCAGTTCTGGGGCCTGCACGCGGTGCTGGTGGCGGCCGCCGGCGTGGGGCTGCTGGCGGTGAAACTGGTGTTCGGCCGGCTGCTGGCGCCTGAATGAACGGCCCCTCGTCCAGGCCCGCTTCGCTGAACGCGGGCGGCCCGGCGCGCCAGGTTCCACGCCCTCGGGATCGCCTGCCTACACTCGCCGGATGATCACCGTCCACCACCTCAACAACTCCCGCTCGCAACGCGTGCTCTGGCTGCTCGAGGAGCTGGGCCTGCCCTACGAGATCAAGCACTACCAGCGCGACGCCAAGACCTCGCTGGCACCGCCGGAGCTGAAGCGCGTGCACCCGCTGGGCAAGTCGCCCGTCATCACCGAAGGCGGGCTGACCGTGGCCGAGAGCGGCGCCATCCTGGAGTACCTGGTAGAGCGCCACGGCCAGGGGCGGCTCAAGCCCACCGGCGAGCAGGACCTGCTGGACTACCGCTACTTCATGCACTTCGCCGAGGGCTCGGCCATGCCGCCGCTGGTGATGAAGCTGATCTTCAACAAGATCAAGCGCGCGCCCATGCCCTTCTTCGTCAAGCCCATCGCCAAGGGCATCGCCGACAAGGTGCTGACGAGCTTCGTGCAGCCCAACATCGATGCGCAGCTGAAGTTCCTCGAAGGCCAGCTGAGCGCACGGCCCTGGTTCGCCGGCGCGGCGTTCTCGGCGGCGGATGTGCAGATGAGCTTCCCCGTCGAAGCCGCCGCGGCGCGAGGTGGTTTCGACGGCTACCCCAAGCTGCAGGATTTCCTGGCCCGCATCCACGCGCGGCCCGCCTACAAGAAGGCGCTGGAGCGCGGCGGCCCCTACAGCCTGATGAACTGAGCGGCCTACACTGCCCCGGGGCCGCGCACCGCGCGCCGCCAACGTCTTGCCCCGCCGGCCTGTCGCCCGGCCGCTGCGAACCAGCGGCGCTGACCTCCCCGTGTCGCATTGCGATCCGTCACGCAGCACACCGGAGGCGCGCATGCCCGGCTACGAAGTCAAGGTCAGGTCCCTCGCCATCGACGGCGCGGCCGACCTGCAGATCCGCTCCCTGTTCGACAACGACCAGTTCGCCGACCCCGCTGGCGCCGCGCAGGCGCTGGGCATTTCAGCCGCCCAATGGCCGCTGTTCGGCCAGGTCTGGCCTTCGGGCCTGCATCTGGCCGCCGCGATGGCGGTGCGGCCGCTGACCGAGGGCGAGCGCATCCTGGAGATCGGCTGCGGCCTGGCGCTGGCCAGTCTCGTCTGCCACCGCCGCGGCGCCGAGGTCACGGCCAGCGACATCCACCCGCTGGCGGGCGCCTTCCTGCTGGAGAACCTGCGGCTGAACGCGCTGGCACCGATGCGCTACTGCCATGGCGACTGGAACGAGGACGCCGTGGCCGCCGAGGGCGGCGCGCCCAAGGTCCAGGGTCGCTTCGACCTCATCATCGGCAGCGACGTGCTCTACGAGCGCGACGACGGCGGCGCGCTGGCGGCCTTCATCGAGCGGCATGCGCTGCCGCGCTGCGAGCTGCTGATCGTGGACCCCAACCGCAGCAACCGCGCGGCCTTCGTCAAGCGGATGGCGGGGCTGGGGTTCGAGTTCAGCGAGACGCTGCTGAGCGCGGGGGCGGGGCGGGCGGACTATCGGGGGCGGCTGATGAGGTTCGTAAGAGGTTGAAGATCACCTGGCTTCGGCAGTCACGGTTTCGGCTGCTTGCGAGGCAACGCGCCCTTCGGCCCGTACTCCACGACCTGGCACCCCGCCCCCTGCGGGTTCTCGCAACACGCGGCCAGCTTCTTCAGGCTCTCGCTGAACTGCTCGTCCCACTGCGCCTTGCTGTGCAGGTTGCCCGGGCTCATCCAATGCGACTGCGGGAACCTCTTCGACCATTCGTCGCCGCCCTCCTGCGGCGCGCGGCCGGTGGACTGGTTCATCGCGACCTGGCAGGAGTTCATGTTGCCCATGCGGTGGCAGGCCGTGCAGGTGTTGCCGCGCGTCGTGATGCCGAAGGCGTGCAGCTTCGCCCAGGCCTTCTTGAAGTCCGCGCCGATGGCCTTGGGCTGGTAGTCGCCGAAAGGGTCGCCGGGCAGCTGCCGCGTCTGCGCGATGTAGGGCGAGTACATGAACGGCCCGCTGTCGTGGCAGTTGATGCAGGCCGGCTGGCTCCAGGCGACCTGGTGGGGCGTCTGCCAGACCTTGTCGGCCGGCAGCGCGCGCACGCCCTCGGGGCTCGGCGGCGGCGGCTTGCGCGTCAGCGTGCTGGGCGAAGGCACCCAGCGGCCGTCGATGCCGCTGGCAGCGCTCAGCGGCGCCTGCGCCTTGGCGGTGAACCAGCAGGTCTTGCCGTCCTTCAGGCTGTGCGAGATGACGTTGATTTCGTCGAACAGCCAGCTGCCCGCGGGCCGCGCGACCTGCTTGCGGCAGATGGCGCTGATCTGCGCGGTCTTGTCGTCGCGCAGCACCAGCGCGCGGCTGCCGGGCACGCACTGGCCCTGGCTGCCGGCGTCGTGCTGGGGCAGCAGCGACGGCCTGTCGCAGCGCGCCGGCGCGGGCTGGGGCGGCACCGGCTTGCCGTCGACGGTGATGGGGATCTCCTCGCCGGCCATGCAGTTGAAGGCGGGGATCTCGCTGACCTGCGCGGCGCATTGGCGGCCGTACTCGAACAGCGTCTCGGCCTGGGCGGAGGCGCACAGCGCCAGCAGCAGCAGCGCCCTCATGCGGTCACCAGGCCTTTCTCCGCCAGCACCACGGCGCGGATGGCCTGGTGGTAGCGGGCGTAGCCGGTGCAGCGGCAGATGTGCTGGCCGACGGCTTCTTCGATCGCCGCGTCGAGCCGGTCGCGCTGGACGGGCTGCACGCGCAGGCGGCCCAGCAGCATCTCGGTGGCCATGACGAAGCCGGGCGTGCAATAGCCGCACTGGAAGGCGAAGTGGTCGAGGAAAGCCTGTTGCACGGCGCTGGGTTTCTCCATGCTGCCGGTGCCTTCGACGGTGGTGATGGACTGGCCTTGCAGCAGGGCGACGGGCGTGGAGCAGGCGAGCATGGGCTGCGCCTGGCTGGTGGGCACGCGGCGCGCGGCGACGGTGCAGGCCTTGCAGACGCCGATGCCGCAGCACAGGCGGGTGCCGGCAAGGCCCAGCTCTTCGCGCAGGAAGTCGACGAGGGGGAGGTCGGTGGGGACGGTCGCTTTGATGGGGCGGCCGTTGACGTGGAATTGGACGGGGACGAGGTCGGTCATGGCTGGGGCTCCGCCTTCGTGGGTTGATTGTTCGCTGCGTCAGGTGAGCGCCAAGGCCCATGCCGGGAGTTCGCTCCCGCGGGCGACCGAGCCCCTTGAACGGCCGAACAGCCAACAGCCAAACCCGAAAGCCGTTCGCCACGAGGTATTTCTCTTCCCCCCTGTAGCGCCGCCGAGGAACGGAAGACCCGAAGCCCGCGAGCGAAGCTCGCCTGAAGATCTGACTCGCGACGCTTGTTTGAGCAGAGCGTAGCGGCGCGAGTTCGGCGCGGGGCTTCGGGTCTGAGTACCGCAGGGAACCCGGAGCGAAGCGCAGGGCGGTGCGGTTCGGGGGCGGTTTCTTTGGTTACTTTCTTGGGCGCCCAAGAAAGTGACTCGCCTGCGGGGGCGAAATCCCCGCTGGGCCTAGGCACAAACCCACTCATCCCAAAGCCCTCCCAATATCCGCCGCAGTGATCGGCAACGCCCGAAACCGCTTCCCCGTCGCATGCGCAATCGCATTGCCAATCGCCGGCGCGATCGGGCACAGCACCGCCTCCGCGATGCCCTTGGCCGTCGGCTCATCAGAGGGCAACGTGGTGATCCCCACCCGACCCAAAGGCACGTCGGACGACAACGCCACGTGATACCGGTCCAGGTTCCACCGCCCGTCGCCCGCACCCCCCGCCTCCAGCGGCAAGTCCTCCAGCAACGCATAGCCGATGCCCATCGCCACGCCGCCCTGCGCCTGCCCAACGAGCAGGTCGCGCTGCAGCACCTTGCCCGCGTCCAGCATCAACTCCACCGCCACCACCCGCGGCTCGAAGCTGCGCGGCGCGATCTCGACGGCCACCAGCACGCCCGACGGCGCATACAGGCTGCGGCCGTACAGCGCCGCCTCCGGGCTCGGCGGCATGACGTCCTGCCGCAGCACCGGCGTCCACGTCGACTGCCCGGCCGGTCGCAGTGACAGGCCGTCGATGGGCAGCAGCAACGGCGCGCCCACCGGCACGGCGTAGGTGGCCGACACCCAGGCGCCCTCGTACAAGCCATGCACCATCGCCGCGGCCGTGAGCCGGCCTTCGTGCACCTTGGCCGCCAGCGCCGGCAAGGGCAGCGGCGCAAGACCCGGCACCACCAGGCGCCCGGCCTCCCAGCGCGTGCGCCCCTGCAGCTGCGCCAGCGGCACGCCCCAGATCGCCGCGGCGGCCGGCAGCAGGCCGGCCTCGAACAGCACGCGGCTGGCCTGCTCGGTGACGTGGACCTGGTGGAAGGCCGTCAGGCAGGCGCTGCTGGACATGCTGAAGCTGGCCGTCCAGCGCGGGTCGCTCCAGCTGCCGCCCGGCGTGTTGTTGAGGTCCAGCGCGTTGAAGCTGCCCACGTCGCCCATGACGACGTCGTGCGCGTTGTGGCCCAGCCAGGCGGCCGTGCTGATGGCCAGCGTCGTCGCCGAGCCGTTGCCCATGTCGACGCAGTTGGTGCGCACGGTCAGCCGGCCGTCAGGTGCAAGAGCCACCTCGGCCATGACGCCGTCCTTGCCGGTGCCATAGGCCTGGTTGGCCAGCGCGAAGCCGACGCCGTAGCGCACGCCCTCGCGCGCCTTGCGTGCCTTGACCGCCTCGCGCTCGCGCCACAGCGGGTGCTGGCGCGCGCGGCGGCAGATCTCGCGCAGCGTCATCGCCTGCGTCAGCGGCGCGCCGGTGATGGTGCGGTCGAACTGCTGCAGCGCGTTGATCTCGCGCAGCTCGATCGGGTCGCGCTGGAGCGCCACGGCCACCTCGTCCACCAGCGTCTCGACCGCGAAGCTGGCCTGCGGGCCGCCGAAGCCGCGCATGGAGCCGGCGACGACGCCGGTGCTGGGCTGCGCGATGGCGTCCACATAGGCCTGGCGGATGTCGTAGCCGCTCAGGCCGCAGTAGGCGGCCAGCATGGCGACGAACTGGCTGTAGTTGTTCTGCCCGCCGGCGGGCAGCACCTGCTGGCTGCCGAAGGCGATGAACCTGCCGCTCTTGGCGTCGACCGCGATGCGCTGCGTGATGCGGCTCGCCAGCTGCTTGAGGCCGCCCTGGAACTGCTCGTAGCGGTCCTGCGCGATGCGCACCGGGCCGTCGGCCAGCGCCGCGGTGACGGCCAGCAGTGCCGGGAAGGTGGACACGTCGCGCCCGCCGAAGCCGCCGCCGGGATAGCAGGAGTGCAGCGCCACGGTCTTGACGTGGATGGGGCAGCCCGTGCCGCCGAACATCGCCAGGCTGTCGCCCGCGTCGCCGTTGGTGGCCTGCGTGCCCAGCACCAGGCTCAGCGTGCCGTCGCCCGCGCGGTCCAGCCAGGCCAGGCCGGCCTCGGGCTCCATGAACATCGGGTCCAGCACCTGCGTCGTGTAGGTGCCGCCCAGCTGCAGCAGCGCGGGGCTGGCGCTTTGCAGCGTCGCATCGATGCGCCCGCGCAGCGCCTTGGCCGTCGTGTTGTAGGGCTGGCTCGCGCTGTCGGGCTGGAAGGGGTCGGACGCGCAGCCCACCTGCACCTGCGAGAAGGGCGCGATGCCCGCGGCCTCATAACGCGTCAGGTAGTTGACCGGGGCGTAGGCCTTGGCGGGCGGCGTGGGCGGCGGTGGCGGGGCTGCCCCGGTCTTGACGACGCCGGGCTCGAACTGCAGCGCGCGCTTGGCGCGGCGGTAGGCGTTGTTGTCGGCGAAGACGAGGATGGCCACCGGCTGGCCGTAGAACTGCGGCGCGCTGCCCACCGGCACCAGCAGCTGCTTGATGCCGTCGGCGCCCGCGGTGGAGAAGGGCAGCTGCAGGTTCAGCGAGGCGAGGTCGCGCTGCGGCCAGGCGAAGCCCGGCAGCGGCGCCTGCGTGAGGGTCAGCAGCGGCAGGGCCTGGGCGTCCTGCAGGCGCGCCAGGTCCAGGCCCGTGAAGACCAGGCCCGGCTGCGTGGCACGCAGGATCATTGCCATGCGCTCGACCTGCGGCCAGCCCGGCATGTCGTTGGCGCGGAAGTCGCGGGCGTAGATCTTCTGGCCCGTGACCTTGGCCAGGCCGTCGATGCGAAAACGCGCCTTGCCAGGCCCGCCGGACCAGTTCGGCGCGCCGGGCGGCGCGTGCGGCTGGGTCGGCGTGTCCGGCGCCGGCGGGCGGGCGCCGGGGGTCCGGATGCCGGGCGGCTTGAAGGCCAGCGCCAGCTCGTGCACCAGCAAGGTCACGGCCGCGGCGCCGCTGCCGATGACGCGGCGCCGTGTCAGTTGAAACGGCCCGTTTGTGTTCTGCGACACGCCTGTCTCCCATCCCTGCGATGGGGGGCGAGTGTGTCACCGCGGCCGGGCCGCGGTCGGCGGATCAGGCACGATTCGCGCCCGCAGTTTCCCCATGCGCGTCGCGCACGACCCACCGGGCCGAGCGCCGGGCCGCCCCAAGCCGTCAGCCAGAGCCGACCGCGTCCTTGGCCGTGCCTCGCGCCACCTGCAGCCGCGGCTCGGTGAGCCAGCCGCTCAGGCTGTAGGGCGCCTCGCGCGGCGGCAGGCCGTCGGCGCGGACGGCGCCCACATGGCCGTCGCGGCCCTGCCCCTTGGCGGCGTACAGCGCCGAATCGGCCAGCGCCAGGCAGGCACGCCAGTCCCACAGCCGCGGCTGCTTCGGGTCCAGCGGGAAGGCGCAGAAGCCGATGGAGACGGTCACATGCACCGTCTCGCCCCCACCGATGTCGAACGGCTGCTCGCGCACCGCGGCGCAGACGCGCGCGGCCAGCTCGGGCGCGTCGCGGCGCTCGGTCTCGCGGGCCAGCGCAAGCACCTCCTCGCCGCCCCAGCGCACCAGCGAATCGGTCTCGCGGAAGACCTGGCGCAGCCGCTGGGCCAGCTGCACCAGCACCGCGTCGCCGGCAGCATGGCCATGCTGGTCGTTGATGCGTTTGAAGTGGTCCACGTCCAGCAGCATCAGCAGCAGGTCGGCCTTGGCGCCGATGGCATGGCCCGGGCCGTCGCCGGCCGGCGCCTCGAAGCGGCGCAGGCACAGGCGCAGGTCGTCGTCCAGCCGCATCTCCAGGTAGCGGCGGTTGCGCAGCCCGGTCAGCGCGTCGGTCAGGCTCAGCTCGCGCAGCTCGGCGGTGCGCTCGTCCACGAGGGTCTGCAGCTCGGCCTCGTGCCGGCGCAGCTTGCGGGTGCGCCAGCGCGTCCAGCCCCAGATGCCCGCCAGCCCGAGCAGCACGCCGCCGGCATGCGCGGGCGTGGTTTCCCACCAGGCCGGCGCCAGCTCGATGGGCAGCTGCAGCTGCTCGGTGCCCCACAGCGTCTGGTGCGACGTGGCGCGCACCTGCAAGGTGTAGTGGCCCGGCCGCAGCGGCCCGAAGCTGGGGTTGCGCGCGCTGGCGTCGACACGCGTCCATTCGCTGTCCAGCCCCAGCAGGCGGTACTCGTAGCGCGGCCGCGCCGGGTCGGCATAGTCCAGCGCCGCGAACTCGATGGACAGCGTGCGCTTGCCCGGCGGCAGCGCCAGGCCCGCGCCGGGCGGGCGCATGAGGCCCTGCGGCTGGCCGTTGACGCGCAGGCCGGCGATGACCAGCGGCGGGCTGGTGGCCGGGGCGCGCCAGGCCTGGGGCTGCACGCGCAACAGGCCGCGGCTGCCGCCGAACAGCAGTGCGCCGCCGGGCAGCTCGGCGCTGGCGAAGAACCAGAAGCTGCCGAAGTTCGCGCCCTCGGCGGCGCCGAAGCTGTCGATGCGGTCGGTCGCCGGGTCGTAGACGTAGAGCTGGCTCCAGATGCGGCCCTGGCTGTCCTCGTGCAGGTTGCCGCCGAACACGCCTTCGACGCCAAGCCGCTCGCTGATGCGCTCGAAGCGCGCGCGGCCCGCGGCGTCCCAGCCGCGCAACCGGTGCAGGCCGCTGGCCGGCGTGTCCACCCACAGCCGCCCGTCGCGGCTCCACAGCAGGGCCATGACGATGGGGGTGGACAGCGCCTCGCCGGGTGCCTGGGGCAGCGGCTCCAGGCCACCACCGCCCGCCTCGCGCTCGCGGAACAGGCCTTGCTGGCCGCCCACCCACAGCCGGCCGTCGGGCGCCTCACGCACGGTGTAGACGCCGCCGTGCAGGCGCGCCTCGCCCAGCGGCTGCACGCGCTCCAGCGCCGCCGCCGTGGCGCCGTCCAGGCGGTACAGGCCTTCCTGCATGCCCAGCCAGACACTGCCGTCGGCGCGCGGCAGCAGCTGCTGCGCGCGGCCACCGTCCAGCGGCCAGTCGCGCAGCAGGCGGCCGTCGGGCGCGCGGTGCTCCAGGCGGCCGGCCGCGGCCATCCACAGGCTGCCGTCGGCCGCCTCGGCCATCATCTCGACGACGTTGCGCCGCTCGCGCGGCCAGCTGCCCAGCGTCGCCAGCTCGCGGCCAGGCCGGCCGTCCAGCCGCACCACCTGGCCGGCCTGCGCGGCCGCCAGCACCTCGCCGCTGCGCAACGCCAGCACGGCGCGCACGTCCGCCTCGGCCAGCGGGCCGGCCGGGTCGGCATCGGGCCCGCGCACCGCCAGCGCGGGGTGGTGGAGGTGGCGCTGCACGCCCAGGCCATAGCCGCTGACCCACATCGCGCCGCTCTGGTCGCGCAGCAGGCCGCTGATGTCGTTGCCGGCCAGGCCCGTGACGCGACGCGGGTCCTGCCGCAGCCGGGCGTCGATGTGGCCGCTGGCCGGGTTCACCCAGAAGAGGCCGCCCTTGCTACCCACCCAGAGCCGGCCGTCGGCGCCTTCGGCCAGCGCGTGGACGGCATGGCCCAGCGTTTGCACCCAACGCACCTGGCCCTGCTCGACGACGCCCAGGCGCCCGTCCTGCGTGCCCAGCCAGAGGCGGCCGCCGCGGTCTTCGGCCAGCGCCAGCACCGGCGCGCCGTCCGCCAGGCCGGGGAGGGCCACGTCTTGCCAGCCGCCCTTCACGCGCCGGGACAGGCCGCGCCAGTGCCCGGCCCACACCGTGCCGTCGGCGCCGACATGCAGCGCCAGCACGCGCGCCTCGGCCTGGCCGCGCCAGTCCAGCGCCTGCGGCTCGAAGCGTTTCGTCCGCGGGTCGTAGCGCTGCAGGCCGCGCCCCATGGTGCCGACCCAGACGGCGCCGTCACGGTCCTCGGCCAGCGCGCGGATGGGCGCCTGCGGGCCGCTGTCGGCATGGCTGGCCACGCGGTCCTGCCCCGGCTCATAGGCGACCAGGCCCTTGAACTCGGTGCCTATCCACATGCGCCCGTCGGCCCCGGGGGCCAGCGCGCGCACCCAGCCCAGGTTGCGCTGCGACGGCGTGTCGCCCGCCAGCTCGATGGGCCGCAGCCGGTAGCCGTCGTAGCGCGTCAGCCCCTTGCTCGTCGCGATCCACATGAACCCCGCTCGGTCCTGCGCGATCGCCGGCACCGAGTTCTGCGGCACGGCGACGCTGCGGAATTGCACCTCCAGCGGGCCGGCGTCGGCCAGGGCCAGGCCCATGCCAAGGGCCGTCAACCAGGCCGCCAGGCCACGAACTAGGGGGTGCATGGGGCGGCATCCTAAGCGGGCGATTCGCGCCTGACTGCCACCGGGGCCCGGCCGCGCCGCCGTTTCAGCGTTGCCCCTGCCGGCTCTCGTGAAACCCTTCGCGGATCCGCCTTGCCCCGTTCAGGCCACCGCCGCCACCGCGTCCACCACCACCCGCCCATCCAACAGCCGCAACGTCCGCGATGCCTGCGCCGCGTGCTCCAGCGAGTGCGTCACCATGACCAGCGTCGTGCCCTCGGCGTTGAGCTCGCGCAGGATGCGCATGACCTCGGCGCCGTGGGCACTGTCGAGGTTGCCGGTGGGCTCGTCCGCCAGCAGCAGCGCCGGGCGGGCGGCGATGGCGCGGGCGATGGCCACGCGCTGCTGCTGGCCGCCACTGAGCTGGCTGGGGCGGTGGCCGGCGCGGTGCGTCAGGCCCAGGCGTTCCATGACCTCGGCGACACGCGCGCGCCGCTCGCGCTGCGGCATGGCGCCGTACTCGAGCGCGAGGCCGATGTTCTCGGCCACGCTCAGGTCGTCGATGAGGTTGAAGCTCTGGAACACGAAACCGATGCGGCCGCGGCGCAGCGTGTTGAGTTGCTTCTCGCTCCAGCCCGCCACGTTGTGGCCGTCGAACCAGTACTCGCCGCCGCTCGGCGCGTCCAGCAGCCCGAGGATGCCCAACAACGTGGACTTGCCGCAGCCCGACGGGCCGGTGATGGCGAGGTATTCACCGGCCTCGATGTCGAGGTCGATGCGGTCCAGCGCGGTGGTCTCGATGTCGCCGGTGTGGAAGGTCTTGGTGAGGTGCTTGAGGGTGAACATGGCTCAGTGGAGTTCGATGGACGGGGCGCCCGCAAAGGCGCGGTAGGGTGAGACGACGACCTGCTCGCCGGGCTGCAGGCCGCCCAGCACTTCGATGACGCCGTCGGCGCGGCGGCCGAGTTGCAGCGGGCGGCGGTCGGCATGGCGGCCGTCGGCGGCCAGCACGAAGGCCCAGGCGCCGCCGGTGTCGGCGTAGAAGCCGGCGTCGGGCAGCAGCAGTGCCTGTTGCGTGTTGCCAAGCGTCAGGCGCACATCCAGGCCCTGGCCGACCTGCAGCGGCGGCGGCTCGGCATCGAAGGTGAGCTCGACGCTGAAGCGGCCGTCCTTCACCTGCGGGTCGATGCGGGCGACGTGCAGCGCGTGGTCGCGGCCGTCCTGCGTGAACCACGCAGCCAGGCCTTCGTGCACGCGGCCGAGGTGGTATTCGTCCAACCGCAGGTCCAGCTTGAAGCGGCCCAGGCTGTCCAGCCGTGCGATGCGCGTGCCGCTGCGCACGCTCTCGCCGACCTGCAGCGCGAGGCCCGTCACGCGGCCGGCCACCGGCGCGCGCACGGCCAGGCCTTCGCTGGCGGTGCGCATCGCGTCCAGCCGCCTGTTGAGGTCGGCCACGGCGCGCTGCATGGCCTGCACGGACTGCTCGCGCACGGCCAGCTCCTCGCGGCCGTCGGCCTGCTGCTGGGCGAACAGGCGTTCGGCCATCGCGAGCTTGTCGGCCGAGTCCTCCAGCGCCGACGGCGACAGGAAGCCCTGCGCGGCCAGGCCGGCATTGCGCTGGTGCAGCCGGCGCACGCGCTCCAGCTCGAACTGGCCCTCCGTCAACGTGCGGCGCTGCAGGGCCTGCGCCTGCATCCACGCGGCACGCAACGTCGAGAAGTTGGCCAGCTGCTGCGCGGCCTCGCTGGAGCGTGCCATCAGTTCCTGCGCGCGCTGGGTGCTGTTGAGTACGACCAGCAGCTGGCCGGCCTCCACACGCGCGCCGTCCTTCACCAGCACCTGCTCGACGCGGCCGTCCTCGGTCGCGTCCAGCAGCACGGACTGCAGCGGCTGCGCCGTCGCGCGGCCGACGACGACGTCGCGGAACGGGCCGGTCTTGGCCGCGGCGATCTCCACGTCGGCGCGCGACACGGGCACACCGCGCGGCCAGTAGCGCAGCAGCAGCACTGCCCCCGCGAGTGCGACGGTCACCGCCAGCACGACCAGGCTGTAGCGCTTCGGTGCGGCCACGCGGCGGTCCATCGCGGCGCCGGAGATGTGCCTTTGATCGGCCATGTCGCTCATCGCGCGCCCGGTGCCTCGGTGGCGAATGCGTTCATTGCCACATCAACCCCGCAGCGCCTGCAGCGGCCGCAGCGCCAGCGCCGCGCGCAGGTGGCGGGCCACGGCGATGGCCGTGACGACGGCCAGCAGCACGACCGACGCGAGCAGCACCCACAGCGACCCCGGCCCCACCGGTGCCCGTGCGACGAAGCCGCTGAGGTAGAGCTGCGTGACCCAGGCCGCCACCGGCAGCGCGACGACGCAGGCCGCGGCCAGCACGGCGGCGAACTCCTTGCCCAGCAGCCGTGCCACGGCGCCGGCCCCGGCGCCATGCAGCTTGCGCAGCACGATCTCGCGCTCGCGGCGGCGCAGCGTGTAGGCGGCCAGCGCGTAGATGCCCACGGCCGCCAGCAGCAGCGCCAGCGCGCCGGTCACGGCGATGAGCTGGCCGAGGCGCACGTCCTCGGCCATCTTGCGGGCCTGCTGCTCGCGCACCGACAGCACCTGCGCCTGGGCGTCGGGCAGCGTCTGGTTGACGAGATCGGCCAGCTTGCGGCGCGTCTCCGCCGGGTTGCGGCTGTGCACGCTGATGACACCGGAGCCGCGCTCGGTCACCGGCACCAGGATGTGCGGCATGGCCGGGCTGCGCGGGCCTTCGACCCGGATGTCGTCGATGACGGCGACGACCGTGACCGGCTTGCCGTCGTCGAGGATGGTCTGGCCGATGGCCGCCTCGGGGCTGGCAAAGCCCAGCGCCCGCACGGCGCTGCGGTCCAGCACGCCACCGTGCTGGGCCACCTCGGCGCGGTGGTCGGCCGACAGCCGGCCGGCCAGCAGGCGCATGCCGTACACGTCCAGATAGCCCGGCGTGAAATTCGCGCCGTTGCGCAAGGCTAGGGCCTGCCCGCTGGGGCCGGTGTAGTCGATGTACCAATCGCCGAAGTCGCGCCCCGGCACGTCCTCGGACGCTGCTGCGGCCACGACCTCGGGCCAGGCCTGGATGCGCGCGAGCAGCGCCGTGGTCTGCGCCGGCCGTGTCTCCCACGGCAGGTCCACGGCCAGGCGGTTCTCCACCTCGAAACCGCGCGGCATGTCGGCGACGTGCCGGCTCTGCCAGGCCACCGTCAACGCCATCGCCGTGAACAGCGCGGCGGCGCCGAACTGCACCGTCGTCATCAGCCGGCGCAGCCAGCGGCTGGCCGCGCCCTCGCTGTGGCTGCGCCCGGCCAGCGACTCGGCGGGCCGCACGCGCAGCGCGATGTGCGTCAGCGGCAGCGCGCTCAACGCCGCGATGAGCACGCACAGCAGGCCGGTCAATGCCACCATGCCGGGGGCCAGCACGGGCGCTTCAAAGAAGTGCTGCAGCAGCGCGGACAGCGGCGGCGTGCCCCACCAGGCCAGCAGCAACCCCAGCGCGCCGGCCAGCCCGGCCACGGCCAGCGCCTCGATGAAGAACTGCACCGCCAGCGCCGGCGCGCCGGCGCCCAGCGATTTGCGCAGGCCGATCTCGCGCTGGCGCCTGAGCGTGCGCACGCTCCACAGGTTGATGAAGTTGATGACGGCCAGCGCCAGCACGCCCGCCGCCGCGGCCGCCAGGCTGCCGAGCTGCAGGCGGCGCTGGCCGCTGCCGGCGCCGTGCAAGCCCAGGTCGGCCACCGGCAACGCGCGCAGCGTGGCGAAGGAGCCGCCGCCCTTCAGGAAATCGGCCGGCAGGCCCTTGGGCACGGGCTGGCTCTGCAACAGGCGATCGGCCAGCGCACCCACCTGGGCGGCCGTGGCGCCGGGCTGCAGGCGGGCATAGAGATGGCCGTTGCCCCAGGTCCACATGCTGGCGCGCTCGACATAGGCCTTGGCAGGCGGCGCGTTGAAACCGGCCAACGCCTCGTAGATGACCGATGAATTCAGGCTGGCCGAGGGCAGCACGGCCATGACGGTCAACGTCAGCTCCACCGACTGCGGCTGGCCGTTGTCCCCATCCACCGTGATCAGCGCGCTGACCGGCTTGCCGACGACCTGGGTCGTGCCGAACAGCTTGTTCGCACCCACCTCCGTCAGCGCGATGCCTTCGGGCGCCGTCAGCGCGGCCTTCAGGTCGCCGGCGATGGGCCGCACGCCGAAAAGGGCTTCAAAGTCTGGGTCCACCAGCGCCGTCGTCAGCCGCGCATGGTGGGTGGCGCCCTGGGCATCCACAGCGCGCGACAGCAGCGGCAGCGAGATGACGCGGCTCATCGCACCCACCGGCGCGCCGGTGTCGCGCAACGCCCGGCTCAGCGGCGTGTTGGGAACATGGCTCAGCCAGTCGCTGTGGCCGCCACCGGGCGAGCGCGTCTTCCACTCGAACGCAATGAGGCGGTCGGCCTCGGGCAGGTGGGCATGCGGCCACAGCACGTCGCGCAGGAAGCCGACCGTCAGCAACGTGAGCGCCAGGCCCAGCGCCAGGCCGGCGATGACGAGGGCGGCGGGGCCGGGCTCGGCGCGCAGCTGGCGCCAGGCGCCGCGCCAAAGGGTGGTGGAAAGCAGGTTCATGGCGGCTCTTTTTGCAAGAGCCGGGCCAGGCGGTCTGCCCCGGGAGAACAAGGCCGCAAGGCACGCTGAACGTCCGCTTGCGGACACTGGCACTGTCCGCTTCCGGACACCGCCTTGCCCCGACTCCCGCGCACCCTTAGAGTCGCGCCCTCCCATGATCCTCATCCTCGACGACGACCCCGACGTGGCCCTGGCCGCGCGGCTGGCGCTGCGCAAGCTGGCGCCCGTGGCCGTGCGGCATGCGCCCGCGGAGCTGATGGCCGCGCTGGACGAGACCCGGCCCGACGTGCTGCTGCTGGACATGAACTTCACGCCCGGCGCGAGCGACGGCGCGGCGGGCCTGGCGCTGCTGCGCGAGGTCGTCGCGCGCCAAGGCCAGGTCGCAGCGCCGGCCGTCGTCGTGATGACGGCCTATGCCGAGGTCGAGCTGGCCGTGCAGGCGCTGAAGGCCGGCGCGGTGGACTTCATCACCAAGCCTTGGGCGAACGAGCGGCTGGTCGCCTGCGTGCAGGCCGCGCTCGCGCGCCGTGCACCGGCGCCTGCAGTGGGCGAGCTGCTGGGCGAGTCGGCCGCGATGCAGTCGCTGCGCGCGCAGATCGCGCAGGTAGGCGCCAGCGAGGCCAGCGTGCTGATCCTGGGCGAGAACGGCGTCGGCAAGGAGCTGGTGGCGCGCGCGCTGCACGCGGCCTCGCCGCGCGCGGCCGGCCCGCTGCTGGCCGTGGACATGGGCTCGCTGCCGGAGGCGTTGGTGGAGAGCGAGCTGTTCGGCCACCGCCGCGGCAGCTTCACCGATGCGCGCGAGTCGCGGCCTGGGCGCTTCGTCGCGGCGGCGGGCGGCACGCTGTTCCTCGACGAGATCGGCAACCTGCCGCTGGCCCAACAGGCCAAGCTGCTGGCCGCGCTGGAGCGCCGTGAGGTGACGCCGCTGGGCAGCGACCGCCCGGTGCCGGTGGACGTGCGCGTGCTGGCCGCCACCAACGTGCCCGAGGCCGAGCTGTTCGACGCGCGGCGCTTCCGGCCCGACCTGCTTTACCGCCTGAACACCGTGGTGCTGCGCGTGCCGCCGCTGCGAGAGCGCGGCGCGGCGGACATCGCGCTGCTGCTGCGCCACTACCTCGCGCAATTCGCCAAGCGCCCCGTCGAGCTGGCGCCCGAAGCCCTCGCGCGCCTGGCCGCCTATCGCTGGCCGGGGAACGTGCGCGAGCTGCGCCAGGCCTGCGAGCGCGCCACGCTGCTGGCGCGCGGCCCGGTGTTCACGTTCGCCGACTTCGGCCTGCCCGACCTGGCCGCACCGGCCCCCGCCGAGCAGGGACTGGACCTCGCCCGGCGCGAGCGCGAAGCGGTGCAGGCGGCCTTGGCGCAGGCCGACGGCAACATCAGCCAGGCGGCCAAGCTGCTGGGCGTGAGCCGCGCGGCGCTGTACCGGCGGCTGGACAAACATGGCCTTTGAGCGCGCCCGCGTGGCGGCCGCGGCGCTGGTGCTCGCGGGCAGTGCGGCCGGCGCGGTCGCCACGCTGGACTCGCCGCGCCTGCTGGTCGCCTGTGTGCTGGCCGGGCTCATCGCCGCCGCCTTCGGCTGGGCCGCGCTGAGCCGCCTGGCCCATCAACCCAAGCCTTTGCCGCCGGAGCCGCCACCCGCGCCGCACCCCGACCTGGATGCCGCGCTGGAGCATGCGCCGCTGGCGCTGTGGCGCCTCGTCGCCGGCAGCCCGCCGCTGGCGCTGAATGCCGCCGCACGCCGGCTGATCGCGCCCGGCCGCGCCGTCGAGCCGGCCGCGCTGCTGGCGCTCGTGGACGCCGAGCCGGGCCGGCGTGTCGTCACGCTGCCCACCGAGCACGGCCAGGAGCGCGCCGTGCTGGCCGTCTCGGCGCTGACCGTGCAGGGCCAGGCCTGGCGGCTGGCGGCGCTGGCGCCCATCGAGTCGGAACTGGAAACCGAGACGCTGGTGGCCTGGCGCCAGCTGGTGCAGGTGCTGACGCACGAGATCATGAATTCGCTGACGCCGATCGCGTCGCTCGCGGCCAGCGCACCGGCGCTGCTGGCCGCGGGCGAGCGCGAGGAACTGGACGCGGCGCTGGCCACGCTGGCCCGCCGCGCCGCGCACCTGCAGGGTTTTGTGGAGCGCTACCGCAGCGTCAGCCAGCCGCCGGCGCCGACGCTGGCGGACGTGCCGCTGCTGCCGCTGCTGCAGGCGGTGCAGCGGCTGGTCGCGCCAGCGTGGGCCGAGGCCGGCGGCACGGTGGAGATCGCCGTCGAGCCGGCCAGCCTGGCGCTGCGCACCGACGCGGCCCAGCTGGAACAGGTGCTCATCAACCTGGCGCAGAACGCGCTGCAGGCCTGTGCCGGCCGGCCTGCGCCGGTGCTGGTCGTCGAAGCGCGACTGAGCCGCGGCGCGCGGCTGCGGCTGACGGTCAGCGACAACGGCCCGGGCGTGGCGCCGGGGCTGGAGGGGCGCATCTTCACCCCCTTCTTCACGACGCGCGAAGGCGGCAGCGGCCTGGGGCTGGCCGTCGTGCGCCAGCTGGTGCACGGCCTGGGCGGCACGGTGCGGCATGCCAAGCGGCCGGGCGGCGGCGCGCGCTTCGTGCTGACGTTCTGAAGCCCCTCGCCCAAGGATGACCTTCGCCGGTCCCGCAGCCCCACGGAAGCCACGACGGAACTCGAAGCCCGACGCGTGCGAAGCCTGATATGCGGCATTCCTGCATGGCCGGGGCCACGGCCGGGTGATAGGCTGCTCGCTCTTACACCCCACGGATGGAGTCGATGTTTCACGAATTGCAGGAGTTGCTGGGCGCCTACCTGATGCCGGTATTGATCGCGATACCGCTGGCCATCATCGTGCTCATCGCCGCCTTCAAGCGTGACGACTACCGTCCGCCGCGCGAGTACACGCCGCCGCCGCGCCCGCCCGAAGGGACGCGCCGCACCGCGCAGCCACCGGTGGTGCTGCCGCCCCTGCCAGGCACGCCCGGCGCCGGCCCGTCCATGGCCAGCGCCTTCGTCACGGCGCCCACGCCCACACCGATGCAGCCGCCCGCTGCCCCGGCAGCCGAGCCCGACGGCCCGGCCACCGTGCTGATCGCCGACGACTCCGCCGTCGTGCGCACCAAGCTGCGCCGCCTGCTGGAAGGCGCCGGCTTCGTCGTCGTGCAGGTCAACGACGGCAACGAGGCCCTCGCGCAGCTGGAAGAAAAACCCGAGATCGCCGTGCTGATCACGGACCTCGAGATGCCCAACAAGGACGGCTTCGAGCTGATCGCCGACGTGCACGGCAGCCTGACCACCGAGGACCTGCCGGTCATCGCCATCACCGGCCACGACGAGCTGCACGGCCGCGTGGGCCAGATCGAAGGCGTGTACGGCATCTTCAAGAAGCCCTGGAACGACCGCGAGCTGCTCAAGCGCGTGGAGTCGCTGGTGCACTTGCGCACGGCCGCCTCGCGCCGCCAGCGCCGCGTGACGGACATGCGGGTTCCGCCGGGCGCCTGAAGCGAAACCGGCCTCGCCTTGCGGCATCAAACCGCAAGCAGATCGCCCCTGCGGGCTGCTCGTGCCTACGGACGGCGATGTGCCTCTGACCCGTGGCAGGCTCTGGCACGCGGCCGCACGTCGCCGGCTGCCCGGGTCATCTGCTAGGTCGCCGATGCGATCCGTCCAAGCAAGGCCTCGATTTCGTCGCGTGGATATGGGGTACGTCTGTCTTCACTGTGCAGCTTGACGTAGAAGTCATTGACGATCGTGGCGATCCACGCATGGCGGTGAATGATCTCGGCCACGTTGGAAGGAATACCGGGGACGAGTTGATGCATTGCTTGACCCTGTGCGGCGGCACGCACCAATTCGAAACGATCCAGCGGGCTGTCTACCGCAGGCGCGAAGGCTTTTACCAACCCATTGACCCATTTGGCCAGTGCGTAGCCGCGGTCGAGGCTCGCGTTGTGGTGCAGGTAGCTCACTTCGTCTGCCGAAAGCGCAAAACGCGACGATGTGGCCAGGCCGAGGTCGGCGAAGTACAGCCGTTGGCCATCGGTCAGGATGTTCCCGTGGTGGACATCGCCGTGGAGCAAACCCAATGAGTTCATCAATGGGATGTCGACGGTCAGGCCGCGCTCGACCATCGCGAGCGCAGGCTCAATTGCCACCTTGCTGCGCGGAGTAATTTGGCGCTCCAGCCACGCACCGAGCGTCCACGGCACGTGCTCCAGAAAGAGCATGAGGCTGGACTTGGCTTCAGCGAGCGCAACCAGGCGAGCCCGCATCGCGCCGGAGCCACCCCAATAGCTGGTCATGCGTTCAACGTCAGTCCATTCGACGGGTGGCGGTGCGGCTGCGGGGGACGACGGGCCGTCCAGCACACGCCAGTGGTACATCAGCGGAAAGCTCTCCAGCTGCTGCGACAGCACCCAGCCCGTCGTCATGACATTGGCGGCCAATTCGCGCCAGGCACCGAAACCTGCCGAGCCGACGTTGCGTTGGCAATACGTCGGAAGCCCGAAGAGGTTCGCCGTCGACATCTGGTGTGCGGGGTGCAGCTCCAACTCGGTCAGCCGCAGACGCTTTGCGAACACCTGGTGTCCGGCGAGCGCAAAGGTCAGAGTGGTCCCGCCGATGCCCGACGCCAATTGCTCGGCTCCGTCCACCAGTTGAGCCAACTGCTGGTCACTTTGCAGGGCAAGCTCTGTCGAGAGGTGTGCAAATCGTGCAATGCGCTCACGGTGGGTCATCGAAGCGGTGGCGGAAGTTTGGAGCCGAAGCGAACGGCGCGCAGCCTAGCTGAACCGACCCGGGATCCATGCAGGCCCGTTGGCTTGAGTCAAACCGTCATGGCCTGAGACTCAAGGCTTCGATAGCAGTTGGCCTCGAACTCCGCAGGCGGCGGTGGCGCGCATCAAGCCCGCGCCGGCAGCGCGCGCGGGCTGATGACGGCGGCCGCGGTGGCCAGTGCAAAGGCCAGCAGCAGCACGGGCAGCACCTGGCGCGTCGCGGGGTCGAACAGCAGGCCGGCGCCACCGAGGGCCGCGCTGCTGACCAGCGCGTCGCTGAGCTGCAGCGCCGATGAGTTGGCGCCCTGCTGCTCGGGCGGCGACAGCTGCAGCAGCAACACCGACAGCATCGGGAACGACAGGCCGATGCCCAGCCCCACGCCGACCCAGCCGGCCAGCGCGATCCAGGACGGCAGGGCAGTGACAAGCACTGGCACCATGACCACCGCCAGGCCCGCCGCCGCGATGGCGAAGCCGGTGGGCAGCAGGCGCCGCCGGGCAGCCTCACCCCGCACCCGCGCCTGCACCGCGCTGCCGATGCTCCAGGTCACCGCGCCGGCGCTGAGCGCGATGCCCGCCTGCGTGAGGCTCCAGCCGAAGTGATGCGTCAGCAGCAGCGGCAGGAAGGCCTCGGCGCTGGCGAACGCGGCGGCGATGAAGCCGCGCAGCAGGATGACGCTGGGCAGGCCGCGCGCCGCCGCCAGCGTGCCGCGCGGCAGCAGCTGCCGTGCCGCGATGAAGGCGGCGGCCAGGCCCGCGGCGAACAGCAGGCCCGAGCCGGCGCCTTCCTGCTGGCTGGCGCCGTGCAGCATCAGCGCGCCGCCACTGGCCAGCACGGCCCAGCGCATGGCACCCCAGCGCAGCGCCTCGCCGCTGCAGCCGCCCACGCGCTGGAGCGCCGGCAGCATCAGCAGCGCCGCCACCGGCACGACGGCCGCGACGGCGAGGAACACCGAGCGCCAGCCCATCAGGTGCACCAGGCCGGATGCGAGCGCCGGCCCGAGCAGGCCCGGCAGCACCCAGGCGCCGGCGAACATCGCGAACAGCTTGGGGTGCAGTGGCGCCGGCACGACCTTGCCGACGCCGACATACAGCGCCACGCCCAGCACGCCCGAGCCCAGGCCCTGCAACGCGCGGCCGAGCACCAGCACGGCCATGGACGGCGCGAAGCCCGCCAGCAGCAGCCCGAGCAGGAATGCCGCCAGGCCCAGCAGCGACGCGCGGTATGGCCCGCGCTTGTCGCACAGCTGGCCGGCGGCCGTCATGCCGAGCACGGAGGTGGCCAGCGTGGCGCCAAAGGCCAGCGCATACAGCGGCAGGCCTTGCAGCGCCTCGGCCACGGCCGGCATCGCGGTCGCGACGGCAATGGCCTCGAAGGCGAGCATGGAGATGAGGGCCACGGCGCCGATGCAGGCGCCGCGGCGGCCGGGGGCGAAGAGGCTGGTGTCGGCGGCCGTGGCGGGCGCCTCGATGGGATCTGCGAGGTTCATGTCGGTGGCGCCCGGCCGCCGAGCCACCGGCCGCCCCTCGGGGACAGCGAGCAACGTGAGCGTGGGGGCAGTTGTTTCCTGAAGGCTAAAAGTTCAAGCTCACTTCAAGTCAAGCGGGCAGGAAAGGCCCAGGGGACAATCGGGGCATGTCCCTTTCCGTGTTGCACTGTGCCTCAGCCGGCTTCGAGTCGGCCTGCCGCATCCCTGCCCTGCCCGCCTCGCACCGCAGCCATGGGCTGCACGGCCACAGCTATTTCGCCACGGTGCGCACGGCGCTGCCAGCTGGCTGGGCGGCCTTCCCGGGCGGCGAGGTGCAGGCGCTGCGGGTGCGCATGGCCGACACGGTCGCGCCGCTGGACCATGCGCTGCTGAACGACTTCCTGCCCGAACCGACCGACGAGAATCTGGCGCGCTGGCTGCGCGGCCGCCTCGACGTGCCCGGCATCGTGCAGGTCGGTGTGCAGAGCACGACCCACAGCGGCGTGGACCTGGACGGCGTCGGCCACGCCCATGTGTGGCGCCGCTACCGCTTCCAGGCCGCGCACCAGCTGCCCCACGTGCCGGCCGGCCACCAGTGCGGCCGCATGCACGGCCATGGCTTCGAGGTCATCCTGCATGCCAACGCGGACCTGGGCGAGCGCGACCTCGCCATCGACTACGACCAGCTGGACGAGGTCTGGGCGCCGCTGCATTTCGAGCTGAACTACCGCTGCCTGAACGACATCGACGGCCTGCACAACCCGACCAGCGAGAACATCTCGGCCTGGCTGTGGCAGCGCCTGAAGCCCGCGCTGCCGGAGCTGAGCTGGGTGACGGTCTACGAGACCGGCTCCAGCGGCGCGAACTTCAACGGCCAGAGCTATCGCATCTGGAAGGAGATGACGCTCGACAGTGCCGTTCGCATGGCCGCCGCACCCACCGGCCACCCGCTGGCGGGCATCCACGGCCATACCTTCACCTTGCGGCTGCACCTGGCCGCGCCGCTGGACCAGGTGATGGGCTGGACGGTGGACTTCGGCGACGTGAAGGCGTTGTTCAACCCGATCTTCAAGCGGCTGGACCACCACCCGCTGTACGAGATCGCCGGCCTGCCGGATGGCGACGCGGCGTCCATCGCGGCGTGGGTGCTGCGCGAGGGCGGCGGCTTGCTGCCGCAGATCGACCGCGTGGACCTGTACGAGACGCGCGGCTCGGGGGCCATCGTCAGCCGCGCCGACTCCGAAGAATTGATCCCCGTATGACGTACAGCGTTAAAGAACTCTTCTACACGCTGCAGGGCGAAGGCGCCCAGGCCGGACGCGCGGCGGTGTTCTGCCGCTTTGCCGGCTGCAACCTCTGGACCGGCCGCGAGCAGGACCGGGCGGCGGCGGTCTGCACGTTCTGCGACACCGACTTTGTTGGCACGGACGGCGAGGGCGGCGGCAAGTTCGCGACGGCGGATGCGCTGGCGGACGCGATTGCCAAGGCCTGGCCGGGCGGGGGGCGACCTTACGTGGTTTGCACGGGCGGCGAGCCGTTGCTGCAACTGGACACACCGCTGATCGATGCGTTGCACGCCCGCGGCTTCGAAGTCGCCGTCGAGACCAACGGCACGCAACCGGCACCGCCGGGACTGGACTGGATCTGCGTCAGCCCCAAGGCCGATGCGCCGCTGGTGCTGACGTCGGGGCACGAGCTGAAGCTGGTCTATCCGCAGCCGCTGGCGCAACCCGAGCGGTTTGCCGCGCTCGACTTCCAGCATTTCTTTCTGCAGCCGATGGACTCGGTGCTGCAGCGAGAACACACCAAGAGGGCAGTGGCCTACTGCATGCAACACCCGCAGTGGCGGTTGTCGGTGCAGATGCACAAGGTGGTGGGGATCGCGTGACAGCCAGTCCGCTGCTTGTCCGTCGCGCTGGAAATCATCAAGCCCATGCCATCCCCCATTCGACGCGGACGTGCGGCTTGAGCTGAAGCTCGCAGGACCTGACGCTCTCGTCACTGAACCCGACCCGCAGCAGCTCCGTGGCGCCTGTGGACACGATTTCCCAACGGTTCACCCTCACGCAGTGCAGCCGCGCCCGCAGCAACTCGCCCTGCCACCACTCGAACGAAAACTCCCCTTCGTCCGGCGCCACGGTCGCGATGACGCGGTCGTCGCCGCGCCGCGTCGAGAACCTGGCGCCGTAGTGCCAACCGTCGGGATGGACCCATTCGGGCTCGGTCTCAAAGAAGGCCACGTGGTCGAGGAGCGTCGGTCTGTCGGTCATGATTGCCTGGGCGCGGTGAGACCGACTATGCCAACAAGCGGCGGCAAAGAAAAAGGGGCCGCGGCCCCTTGTTGAACCATTGAAGCCCGATCAGAACCGGTACCCCACGCCGAACTTGATCGACACCGGATCCAGCGTCGTCTCTATGGTCTGCCCGGTGGACAGCGAACCGGTCGTCTTGATGAAGGTCTTGGTGACGGACAAGCTGGCGGACCAGTCCTTGGTCACGTTGTAGGCGGCGCCCAGTTCCAGCGTGGCACCGAGCCTGCTCTTCATGGACAGCGTGGTCGGGTTGCTGGCCGTGCCGCCGGTGATGCCGGACAGCACGGCCGTGGCGCGGGGCTTGAAGAAGTAGCCATAGGTCGGGCCCACGCCGACGAAGGGGCGGAAGGCGCTGCCGGCGTCGCCGAAGCGGTACTGGGCCAGCAGTGTCATCGGCAGCGACTTGACGGTGCCGAGCTTGCCCACGCCGTCGATCGCGCCCGCGCCGACGACGTCGTGCTTGAAGGGCGCGGCGATCGGCAGGTCGATGCTGATGTTGTCGGTCCAGTAGTAGGTGATGCCGCCGACGAAGGAGCTGGCCTTCTTCACGTCGACCTTGGTGCCAGCCAGGCTGGGCGCGGTCAGGTCACCGCTTTCGACCTGCGGCGTGATCTGCGCCGCGCCGCCGTAGACGACGACGCTGCCGGCGGATTGCGCAAAGGCAGCGCCGCTGGCGAGAAGGGCGATCGAGGCTGCGGCACCGAGGAGGAGCTTGGTTTTCTTCATGGGTGGTCTCCGGATGGGGTGCGGCGCGGCTTACAGCCAGCCCTTGGTGGCCAGCGATTTGCCGATCAACTGCTGCGTCAGCTGGTGGCCGTACGGCGTGGGGTGGAAGCCGTCAGAGAAGGCGTAGGTCTTCCACCAGTCGTTGCCGGTCACGCCGGTGGGTGGCGCGGCGGACAGGGCGGTGGCCGTGCAGGCCGGGAAGTTGTAGGTGGGCAGGCCATCGCCGCCCACGCCGGCGATGGGGCAGGCCGGCGTCTTCACGTTGGTGATGCCGAACTGCGCCGGCGTGGCGACCTGGTCCTGGAAGGCCTTGTAGAAATCGATCAGCACGACGCGCTCGTCGGTGCCGACCTTGGCCGCGAGCTGGGTGTTGTAGGCGGTCATCCAGCCCTGGAAGGTGGATTGCGCCGCGGCACGGGCGGTGGCGCCGGCCGTGCCGCCGCCATTGGCAGCGGCGATGCTGTCCAGCACCAGCTGGAAACGCGGCGTGTAGGTGACGTCGGGGATGTTGAGCAGCACGACATGGGTGGCGCCCTTGTCCAGCACGTTGGCCTTGATGGCCGCGTAGAACTTGTCGGCCAGCGCCGTCATGTAGGTTGCGCCGAGGCCCGCAGTGCCGGCGGCGCCGCCGGCCAGGCCGGTGCCGATCTGCGTGGGCGTGAGCAGCGTGCCGAGCAGGCCGCGGTAGGCGGCAGCGGCGTCACGCGGGATGTTCAGGTAGACGCCGACAAGGTCGGCCGCATCGTTGCCGCCGCCGTCGATGATGACGAGGTCGGTCGCCGTGAAGCTGCCGGTGGCCGCAAAGGTCGCCATCTGCGTGCCGATGTTCAACGGGTTGGTCGGCAGCACGCTGGTGTGCGTGATGCGGCCACCACCGATGGCGTAGTTCGTGCAGCCGGCCGCCGGGTTGACGCCGAAGGTCGTCGCGCCGGTGGCGGCGTAATACGGGCAGAGCGTCTTGCCGTAGTTGGCGGCGACGCGCTCGGCGTAGATCAGGTTGTCGGGGCTCTGGACGGTGAACTTGTAGCCGAAGGTGCCGCTGTCCTGGATGCTGTCGCCGAAGACCTTGACCGAGGTGATGTTGACCTGCGGCGTCGTGTCCGCAGTTTCACCGCCACCGCCGCAGCCGGCCACGAGCAGGCTGCCCAACAACGCCGCCGAGGCTGTGGCGATCCGGGTGAGAAAGGGTTTCATCGTTGTCTCCAGGGCGACACGCGCGGCCGGCGCATCGCAGTCAATTCGGGACGGCAACTCTAGCGGTTGCTTTTTAGTACGGTCGTTCGTTTTTCCCCTGAGTGCGCGTAAAGAAAGTCACGCGCAAGGAAGCCGCAAAGTCTGTGGACGGCGCTGGGATAAGCGGCCAGTTATCCACAGCGCGGCGCCGATTTGCGAAGTTGTACCCAAACGCCAGTGCCGCCGTACCGGGCCTGGCGCACAGGCTTGTGCGCCGGTCAAGCGCTTGCGGCGTAAGGACTTTTTGCCCTTGTCCACAGCGCAGGGCGCCCTCTACGACCACTACCACCTTGAAATCTTGAACACCATCTGGAATACAGAAGACACTTCCCCATGGACATTCCGACCCTGCAGCAGCGCCTGCGCCAGTTCGCTGCCGACCGCGACTGGCAGCCCTACCAGACCCCCAAGAACCTGGCGATGGCCATGACGGTGGAGGCCGCCGAGCTGCTGGAAATCTTCCAGTGGCTGACGCCGGAGCAGTCCCTCGACCTCAGCGATGACCAGCGCCGCCATCTCGGCGAGGAACTGTCCGATGTGCTGCTGTACCTGGTGCAGATCGCCGACCATGGCGGCGTCGACCTGGATGCGGCCGTCGAGCGCAAGCTGGCGATGAATGCCATCAAGCATCCGGCCAAGAAGTCTTGAGGAGGGCTGCATGGAAACCATCGCCGTCATCGACTTCGAGACGACCGGCCTCGGGCCCACGAGCGGCGGGCGGGCCACCGAGATCGCCGCCGTGCTGGTTCGCAACGGCGCGGTGGTCGATGCCTGGAGCAGCCTGATGAACAGCGGCGCCTGGGTGCCGCCCTACATCCAGGCGCTGACCGGCATCACCAACGAGATGCTGGCGGGCGCACCGGACTCGGCGAGCGTCATGCGCGAACTGGCGCACTTCACTGCCGGCTGCCCGCTGGTGGCGCATAACGCGGCCTTCGACCGGGGCTTCTGGCAAGCCGAGATGTCTCGTGCCGCGCTCCCGCCCGACCCGGCGCACGAGTTCGCCTGCACCGTGCTGCTGTCGCGCCGGCTCTGGCCCGAGGCCAGCAGCCATTCGCTGGGCGAGATGACGCGCTTTCACGACATCCGCTTCAGCGGCCGCGCCCACCGGGCGATGGCCGACGCGCGCGTGACGGCCGAGCTGCTGCTGAAAGTGCGGGTCGAGATCGCGCAGCGGTTTGCGATGGATCTGGGTGACGTCGAGGTCAACCATGCGCTGCTGGCGCAGCTGCAACGCACGCCACTGCGCTGGCTCAGGCGCGGCCTCGTCGAGCATGTGAAAGCGCACCGGGCGACGGCTGAGGTACAGGAAAAATTTCTGTCAAGAGCTGACGCCGCAGGCTTGGACAAGGACAATCGCGCCCTTTCGTCCCCGTGCCATTGCCCAAGAGTTCCATGTCCGTGATCCAGGTTCGCCCCGCCACCCTGCGCGATGCCAAGGCCATCGCCGAGATCCATGTCGCTGCCAGCCAGGATGCCTACAAGGCCTTGCTGCCGGCCGCCGCCCTGGATGCGATGTCGGTGCAGAAGCGCCAGGCCTTCTGGCGCGAGGCCATCGACCTCTGCGAGCCGCAAGTCATCGTCGCCCATCTGGACAACAAGATCATGGGCTTCGCCGGCTTCGACCGTTCACGCGACAAGGGCACGCCGGCCACGACCGGCGAGGTCTGGGCGATGTTTGCCGACCCGGTGCACTGGGACAAGGGCGTGGGCCTGGCGCTGTGGGATGCCACGCGCGACGGCCTGCAGGAAGAAGGCTGCACCAAGGCCACGCTGTGGTGCTACCTGCGCAACGAACGCGCCCTGCGCTTCTTCGAGCTGGCCGGCTTCAAGCGCGAGCTGGGCAGCGCCCGCACGACGGAAGTCGGCGGCGCACGGGTCGAAGAGATCCGCCTGCACCGCTCGTTGGTCTGAACGACCCAGCACGAAGGAACAAAGCGCCCCTCGGGGCGCTTTTCGATGGGGTCAGCGGCGCAGGCCTCAAGCCGCGTAGCCGCCTGTGTTCAATGCCCAGCCGTCGGTGGCGTCGTCATGACGTTGCACATGCACGGGGCTGAGCTTCTTGGCGGCAGCACGTTCCACGAGGTTCTCGGCCTGCGCGGGCGTCAGCTGCAGCGCGAAGCGCGTCCAGCGCTTCTGCACCAGCGGCAGGGCCCAGGCGTCCTCTAGCGCCCAACGGATGTGATGCGGCTCCTGCAGTTCGTTGGCGGCCAGAACGCGCGGCGCCAGGGCCAGCACGAAACGGTTGAAGTCGGTTCGCAGTGGGTCCGTCGGCAGCAGGGCTTCCAGGCGGCTCAGCCGGGCACTCCAGCCGGGCGTGGCAAGCTGGCGCGTGACCAGCGCCTGCAGCGCCTGGATGGGGTTGAAGAGGCGCAGCCGGTTTGGCGGCAGCACGTGTAGCGGGATCTGCGCAGCGTCCTCATGGCTCAACGGCGTGACGAAGCTGGCCAGCACCGCCAGGCGCCGCCATTCGGCCTCCGCCAGGCCACCGATGCGGGTGATGGGCCCAGAGGCGCAGCTGCCGGCCATTCCGTTCAACGCGGCATGGTCGCGTGAACCCTTGGCCTGGTTGGCGCGGCGGCTCATGACGGCAAGGTTGCCGGCGGCATAGCCGGCGTCGTCACGGACGCGGTCGATGGAGCGGTTGGTGTCGTCGAGCGGTTCGCGCGAAATGGGGCAATGGCTGGTATCGAGCTGAGCCAGGTGATGTGGCGTCAGCTGGATGTCTTCGAAGCTGCGGCCGCGGGCCCAGGCGTGGGTGCGCAGGCTCAGCCATTGTTCGACCTGCGGGCTGGCGGGCGCGCGCACCGGGCGGCCACGGCTGGCCAGCCAGCCGCGCTGCAGCGGCGACTGCGGGTAGAGGTGGCCGATGGGCGGCGTCACGCCGTGCAGCGCGTAGTCACGGCCCAGGGCCAGGCCGGTGCGCTCGTGGGCGCTGACGCTGGCGGGCGCGTCGATCAGTCCCAGGTCGAACTGGACGAGGGCGGGGCGGGCATTGGCTTGGGCATTGAGGACGGCTTGCATGTCGAGCTCCTGGATTGAGAGGCACGCCGTGGAGTCGCGGGCCTTGCATGCAGTCTGTGAGCCGGGTGGCTCATGAGATGATCCATCTCGAAACCACTGTGAATATTTTCAGCACCCGCCATGGACCGCACCGAACGCTTCTACAAGATCGAGCACCTGATCCGCACCCGCGGCTGTGTGTCGTTTGCCGACCTGATCGAGGCCTTGGAGGTGTCGCCTGCCACGCTGAAGCGCGACCTGGCCTATCTGCGCGAGCGGCTGGACGCTCCCATCGAGTACGACGCCGGTGCCAACGGCTACCGCTTCGGCCAGCAGTGGCGTGGCGGCAAGCACGAGCTGCCGGGGGTGTGGTTCAACGAGGCGGAACTGCATGCGCTGCTCACCATGCAGCAGATGCTGGCCGGCCTGGACGAGCAGGGCGTCGTCGGCCGCCACCTGCAGCCGATGTTCGACAAGATCACTGGCATGCTGGGCGTGGACCAGGGCGAGGCGCAGGAGTTGCGCCGCCGCGTCAAGCTGATCGGCACGGCGCGGCGGCGCATCGCCAGCGACAGCTTCGAGACCGTCGGCAGCGCCGTCGTCAAGCGCAAGCGCCTGGCCATCCGCTACCGCAAGAAGTCCGGCGCCGGCGAGGTCAGCGAGCGTGAGTTGTCGCCACAGCGGCTGGTGCATCACCGTCATGCCTGGTACCTGGATGCCTTTTGCCACCAGAGCGAGGGCCTGCGACGCTTTGCGCTGGACGGCATTGAGGCCGCGACGATGCTGGACGTACCCGCGCAGGCCCTGGCGCTGGACGTGCTGGAGGCCGAGCTGGATCGCGGCTACGGCATCTTTGCCGGCGGCACGCCGCGCGAGGCCGAGCTGCTGTTCAGCCCGGAGGCGGCGGCCTGGGTGTCGCGCGAGGAATGGCATCCGGCGCAGCGCAGCGAGTTCCTGCCCGATGGCCGCTGGCGCTTGCAGCTGCCGTATGTGGATGACACCGAACTGTTGATGGACCTGCTGCGCCACGCCGGCCAGGTTGAGGTCGTCGCGCCGGCGGCGTTGCGCGAGGCGTTTGCCGCGCGGCTGCGGCAGGCCGCCAAATCCCTAGATGTCGGGCAGGCATGACGGGACCGCGCAGCGCAAAGGGGGTAGGCTGGCCGCGTGTATCCCCTTGATCGAGGAGCTGGCGATGAGTGACGCAACCCAGGCAAAGGAAAAGTTGGCGGCGGACTTTCGTGCCGTGATGGACGACATCGATGCGCTGATGACGGCCACGACCAACAAGGCGGATGGCGAGGCCAAGGCCTTGCGCTCGCGCATCCGCGACCGGCTCGATGGCGCGAAGGACAAGCTGCTGGATGCCCAGCATGAAACCGTGCAGCGCGCCAAGGAAGCCGCGACGGCCACCGACGACTACGTGCACGCCAACCCGTGGCAGGCCATCGGCGCGGCGGCCGCGGTAGGGCTGGCCCTGGGCGTGCTGATCGGCCGCCGTTGAGCCCTGCGGGGCATTTCAGCGAGGCCAAGGAGCCCGTTTCAGTCTTCGGCGTCCAGCCTCTTCATGCGCTCGCTCTGCCAATAGACATCGTCACCGCCCAGCCCGTCGAGGTTGGCGCGGTTCAGCACGCGGCTCAGCACGAAGAGCAGGTCGGACAGTCGGTTCAGGTACTGGCGCGGTGCGGCGCGGATGGCCTCCGTGCCGGCCAGCGTGATGACCGTGCGCTCGGCGCGCCGGGCGATGGTGCGGCAGACATGGGCGATGGCCGCGCTGCGCGTGCCGGCCGGCAGGATGAACTCCTTCAGCCGCGGCAGATGCTCGTTGTGGTGGGCGAGCGCCTCGTCCAGGCGCAGCACGGCGGCGTCCTTCAGCAGCTCGCCGCCGGGCCAGGACAGCTCGCCGCCGAGGTTGAAGAGCTCGTGCTGGATGGTGACCAGCAGTTCGCGGACGTCGCCGGGCAGCGGCTCGGCCAGCAGCAGCCCGAGGTTGGAATTGAGCTCGTCGACATCGCCCATGGCCTGCACGCGCAGGTGATCCTTGGGGACGCGGCTGCCGTCCGACAGGCCGGTGGTGCCGTCGTCGCCGGTGCGGGTGGCGATCTGTGAGAGTCTGTTGCCCATGAGCAGCTTTGCGTGGCGGTGAGGCCCGCATTGTGCTCAGGGATCAGGACTCGCCCAGGGGGTCATGCTCGGCCATTTTGGGCGGTGGCGGCTGGTCGGGCCGTGGCGTGCCGATGAAGAGCTCGCGCCAGCGCGCGGCAAACATGTCGAAGCGCACGGCGCCGAGCACGATCAGCACGGCGGCGGCAATCAACACCAGCCAGGTCAGGGTCGGGTCCATACAGGTCTCCCGGGGTCGCTGTGAGGCGATCCTGTCACCATGCACGGGTCACTGCAAGACAATCTTGATCCGCCCCGTGGAGCCGCCCATGAACGCGCCCGATCACCACTTCCCGCCCGCCCTCCCGCTGCCAACCGAAATGCTGGATGCGCTGCGCGCCGCATTCGCCGAGCGTTGCTCGACGGCACTGGCCGTGCGCGAGCAGCATGGCCGCGATGAATCCGTCTTCGACGTGCCGCCGCCGCAGGCGGTGGTCTTCGCCGAGAGCGAGGCGGAGGTCGCGCGCGTGGTGGCCTTGTGCGCGCAACACCGCGTGCCGGTCATCCCCTATGGCGCGGGCTCGTCGCTGGAAGGCCATCTGCTGGCCGTACGGGGCGGCATCAGCCTGGACGTGTCGCGCATGAACGGCATCCTGCGCATCGACGCCGAGGACCTGACGGTCACCGTGCAGCCCGGCGTCACGCGCAAGGCGCTGAACGAGGCACTGAAGCACGAGGGCCTGTTCTTCCCGATCGACCCGGGCGCCGACGCGAGCCTGGGCGGCATGGCCGCCACGCGGGCCAGCGGTACGAACGCCGTGCGCTACGGCACGATGCGCGAGAACGTGCTGGGGCTGCGCTTCGTGAGCGCGAACGGCGAAGTCGTGCGGACCGGCTCGCGCGCGAAGAAGAGCAGTGCCGGCTACGACCTGACGCGCCTGCTGATCGGCAGTGAAGGCACGCTGGGCGTCATCACCGAGCTGACGGTCAAGGTGCACCCGCTGCCCGAGGCCGTGTCGGCGGCGGTCTGCTTCTTCCCCAGCATCGACGCGGCGGTGCGCACGGCGATGCAAGTCATCCAGATCGGCGTGCCCATCGCCCGCTGTGAGCTGCTGGACGCGAACGCCATCCGCGCGGTCAACGCACATGACAAGTTAGGCCTGACGGAAGCACCCATGCTGCTGATGGAGTTCCACGGCAGCGAGGCCGGCGTGGCCGAGCAGGCGGCGGCCGTGCAGGAGCTTGCGGCGGATCATGGCGGCGAAGCCTTCGAATGGGCCACCACGCCGGAGGCTCGCACACGGCTGTGGACGGCGCGCCACCATGCCTACCTGTCCGGCCTGCAGATGCGCCCCGGCTGCCGCGCGGTGACGACGGACACCTGCGTGCCCATCTCGCGGCTGGCCGAGAACATCAATGCGTCCATCGCCGAGGTGGAGGCCGCCGGCCTGCCCTACTTCATTGTGGGCCATGTGGGCGACGGCAACTTCCACATGGCCTACCTGCTGGACCCGGCCCAGCCCGAGGAACTGGCGACGGCCGAGCGGCTGAGCGCGCAGATGGTGGCGCGGGCAATTGCACTCGAAGGCACCTGCACGGGCGAGCACGGGATCGGCTTGCACAAGCAGGGGTTCCTGCGCGACGAGACCGGCGACGAGGCGGTGGCGGTGATGCGCGCGGTGAAGGCGGCGATGGACCCGTTGGGGATACTGAATCCCGGCAAGATCTTTGTGAACTGAAAGAAGGAAACAGCGTGTTCAACCACATCATGGTCGGCAGCAACGACATCGAACGCAGCAAGCGCTTCTACGACGCGGTGCTGGCCGTGCTGGGCGCACCGGCGGGCTTTCCCAACACGGCGCCGTCCGGCCACCAGCGGGTGTTCTACCGCCATGCGGGCAACAGCTTCGGCATCAGCCAGCCCATCAACGGCGAGCCGGCCTGCCATGCGAACGGTGGCACGATCGGCTTCAAGTGCGAATCGGCCGAGCAGGTGAAGGCGTTCCATGACGCGGCCGTGGCGCATGGCGGCCAGTCCATCGAAGAGCCGCCGGGCCTGCGCGATGGTTCCCTGGGCCCGATGCACCTGGCCTATGTACGCGACCCCGACGGCAACAAGCTGTGCGCGGTCTACCGCGTCAAGTAGCCCATGAAAAACGCCGCCCGAGGGCGGCGTTCCTGTCGTCGGCAGACGGTCTTCAGAACATCGCCTTGAACTGCACGCCGTACGTGCGCGGGTCGTTGATGAAGCCGGTCAGGTTGTTGAAGTCGATGCCACCCGTGACGCGGACCTGGTTGGTCAGGTTGCGCACGAAGCCGGCGGCCTCGTACTTGCCGTTGCCCCAGATGTAGCCCGCGCGCAGGCCGCCTTCGGTCAGGCTCTTGCCGGTGAACTCGGTGGCCTCGTACAGGAAGAAGTTGACCTTGGAGCGGTACGCCCAGTCGGTGTAGACGTAGACCTCGTCGCCGCTGGCCAGCGGGATGCTGTAGCGGGCGGTCAGGTTGGCCGTCCACTTGGGCGCGTTGGGCAGCGGGTTGCCGTCCACCATCGCGTTGCCGTTGACGATGGGGTCCAGCACCGTCGGGTAGGTCCTGGGCTGTCCGAACGGCGCCGTGTTGAGCGAGCCGCCCGGCGGCACGCCGAGGCCGGCGTCCTTGATCTTCGTGTTGTTCAGCGAGCCGCCGAACGTGACCAGGAAGTCCGGCGTGATCAGCGCTTCCAGGTTCAGTTCGGCACCGCTGCCGGTGGCCTTCTGCGCGTTGAGCAGGCGGGTGGCGTTGTTGCTGCCGCCGACCGCGGTGAGCTGCAGGTCCTTGACGGTGTAGGTGAACAGCGAGCCCGACAGGCGCAGCGTGCGCTTGAGCAGTTCGCTCTTGAAGCCGATCTCGTAGGAGTTCACGCTCTCCGGGCCGGCTTGCGACTGGCCCGCGAAGGCCGATGCGTTCTGCATGGACGACGCGCGGAAGCCGTTGGCATAGCGCGCGTAGAGGTTGGTCGTCGCGTCCAGCTTGTAGGTGGCGGACAGGTCGCCGCTCCACTTGCCGTCGTCCGTGCTGGCGGTGGTGCCAGCGGAGGTGTTGAACCCGCCGGAGCCGGCGTGGGTCGTGGACAGGTCCTTCTTGTCCTTCGTGTAGCGCAGGCCGCCGCGCAGCGTGATGTCCTTGCTGACGGCGTAGTTCACCGAACCGAACGCAGCCCAGGCCTTGTTGGTCTGCGCGGTGTAGATGTGATCGACGTCGGCGTGGGTCGTCGTGTCGTAGCCGATGTTGTCTATCGTGTACTTCTCGTCGAAGGCATACATGCCGGCCTGCCAGCTCAGCGGGCTGCTGGTGTTGGACTCCAGGCGGACTTCCTGCGTCAGCTGGCGGTGGCCGTTCATGCCGCTGCCGGTCTCGGACTGGAAGGGGATGCCGGGCGCGCCCGGCACGCCGCCGTCGATGTCGCCGCGCGACAGCGGCTTCACGTGCTCGTAGCCGGTGATCGAGTAGATGTTGACGCCGTCCAGCGACCACTTCAGGCGCAGGCTGCCGCCGCTCTGCTTCAACGTCTGCGCGTTGACGCCGTTGAAGGCGACGGTGTCGTTGCTGAAGCCGTCGGCCAGGTCGTTCGTGCCACGCTTGATGGCGTTGGCACGGAACAGGCGCGGGCTGCCGTCCAGGTCACGGAAGTGCACATTGGCCAGCGCGCTGAACTGCTTGTGCGGCTCGTACAGCACCTGGGCGCGCACGGCGCTGTCGCGGTAGCCTTCGGTCTTGGGCGTGGCGGCGTTGGCAGCCGTGTTGTCCACCCAGTCGCTGCGGCGCTGGGTCTGCGCGGAGATGCGGGCGGCCCAGTCGTCGGACAGTGGCAGGTTGGCGGCACCTTCGAGGTTGAGGGTGCCGAAGTTGCCGATGGTGGCGCTGACGTAGCCGTCCCGCTTCTGGCTCGGCTTGACGGAGTCGAACTTGACGACGCCGGCCGGCGTGTTGCGGCCGAACAGCGTGCCCTGGGGGCCGGCCACCACTTCCACCGCGGCGGTGTCGAAGATGGGGAAGCCCTTCAGGATGGGGTTCTCCTGGATCACGTCGTCGACGATGACGCTGACGGGTTGCGAGGCGTTGAGACGGAAGTCGGTGTTGCCGTAGCCGCGGATGTAGAAGCGCGGGAAGGCGCGGCCGAAGCTGGACTCGATGTTCAGGCTGGGCACGCGGCCGGACAGGAAGCGCAGGTCCTGGCCGCCGGAGGCCAGCACGTCGAGCCGCTCGCCGCTGATCTTGGAGACGGCGTTCGGCACGTCCTTGATGTTCTCGGCACGGCGCTCGGCCGTGATGACGACGGTTTCGAGCTGGCTGCGGTCTTTGGCCGGCGTTTCTTGGGCCAGGGCAGGCAGGGCGGTGCTCAGGGCGAGGGCCAGGAGGCTGAGGCGCGGTACGTTCATCAAACAACGACTCCAGAAAGAAAAACGGCCCCCATTGCAGGGCCGGCGGCGATTGTGCGGACCGCGCCGGGCCGCAACGGCGTTCGCGCCGGTGTTGTTGCGCAAGTCTGACGGGATGGTCAGTTTCTAGACGGGCGCCCCTGGTGCGGCTGCACCAGCCCTGAGGCGGCGCGCACCAGAACGCGGCATGCCGCGTCGGTCGAAAGCGCGCGGCCTTCTCGCTTGTCCGCCGGGTGACGCGGCCCCGCTGGGCGCATGCCGCCAGCAACGATGACCGCAGAATGGCGCGCATGATGCAACGTCGTTCTTCCCTCACCCTGCTCGCCGGGCTCGCCGGCATGACGTGGACCACCGCCGCGCACGCCGGGCCGTCTGCCGGCTTTGCCGCGCTGGAGCGCCGCGTGGGCGGCCGGCTCGGCTTCTTCGCGCTGGACACCGGCAGCGGCCGCACGCTGGCGCACCGCGCCGACGAACGCTTTGCGACGGCGTCCACCTTCAAGATCCTCCTCGCCGCGCGCGTGGCCCACGGCGTGGACACCGGGCGCTGGCGCTGGGACGACGAAGTGCCGCTGCAGGCGAGCGACCGCGTGGCGCACGCCCCCGCGTTCGACCGCCTGCTGCCGCGCGGCCGTGCGACGCTGGCCGAGCTGGTGCAGGGCATCGTCGTCGAGAGCGACAACCCCTGCGCCAACCTGCTGCTGCGCCGCTGTTGCGACGCGCCAGCGGGGCTGACGGCCTGGCTGCGCGAGCAAGGCGACACCGTCACGCGGCTGGACCGCTGGGAGCTGGCGCTGAACGAGAACGCGCCCGGCGACCCGCGCGACACCAGCACGCCGCGCGCGTTCGCCACCACGCTGCAGCACCTGCTGCTGGGCCGTGGCCTCAAGCGGGCCAGCCAGGCACGGCTGTGGGCCGACATGCAGGCCTCGCGCACGGGCCTGGAGCGCCTGCGCGCCGGCGTGCCCGGTGCGGACTGGCGGGTGCTGGACAAGACCGGCACCGGCAACCGCGGCGCCGTCAACGACGTGGCGCTGGTCTTCCCGCCGCACGGCCGCGCGCCCTGGGTGGTCGCGGCCTTCCAGTCGGGCTCGGGGGCGCCCACCGACGACTTGTCGGCCGTGCACGCGGACGTGATGCGACGGCTCGTCCAGACCTGGGCCTGACCATGGCCGACAACGCCAGCCGCCGGCAGTACGAGGCGCGCATGCACCGCGTGCAGGCCCACATCGACCGCCACTTGGACGCGCCGCTGGACCTGGAGGCGCTGGCCGCCGTCGCGCACTTCTCGCCCTACCATTTCCACCGCCTCTTCCTGGCCTGGACCGGCCAGACGCTGGGCGATTACCTGGCGCGCCGCCGGCTGGAAAAGGCGGCGCAACGGCTGCGCGGCCAGCCGGATTCCACCGTGCTGAGCATCGCGCTCAGCGTGGGCTACGGCTCTGCGGAGGCCTTCTCGCGCGCCTTCAAGGCGCGTTTCGGCCTGCCGCCTGCGCAATGGCGCAATCACGATCAGGCCGATAGCAATCTCGATCAAGCCGGCGCCGCGCCCGACGCGGAACATGGCCTCTTCCGCAACCCCGGCGAAGGAGATCCCGTGAACGTCCGCCTCATCGACCGCTCCCCCGTGCGCATGGGCTATCTGCGCTACCAAGGCGCCTATGGCCCTGCCCTCGGCCGCTTCTGGGCCGAGACCTTCAACCCCTGGCTGGCGACGCAGAACCTTGGGGCCGTGTCGCGCTTCGGCATCAGCCATGACGACCCCAGCCTCGTGCCACCCGAGCAATGCCGCTACGACTGCGGCGTGGCCGTGCCGCCCGACTGGGTGCCCAACGGCGGCGCTCTCGTCACCGAGCTGCCCGGCGGCCGCTATGCCGCGCTGGACTTCGAAGGCACCGCCGCCGACATCGGCGCGGCCTGGCAGGCCATGATGGGCCGCTGGCTGCCCGGCAGCGGCCTGCAGCTGGATGCGCGGCCTTGCTTCGAGCACTACGGGCCAGCGGCGAAGTTCGACTACCGCACCGGGGTGTTCGACTGCGAGCTGTGCATCCCCGTCGCGCCGCTGTGACGACGGCTGCCGGCTTGGAAAGGATGGACTTCAAGAAAACGCTGAAGCCTTTCTATCAAGCGTCCGCGATGCGCATCGCCGAGGTCGACGTGCCGGAGATGAACTACCTGATGATCGACGGCAGTGGCGACCCGAACACGTCGAGCGGGTATGCGCAGGCGGTCGAGGCGCTGTTCTCCGTGTCGTACACCGCGAAATTCATGGCCAGGCAGGGGCCGCAAGCCGTTGACTACGCGGTCATGCCGCTGGAAGGCCTGTGGTGGGCGGAGGACCTGTCGGCCTTTGCGATGAACGACCGGCGCGGCTGGCAATGGACCATGATGGTGATGCAGCCGCCCATCGTCACGGCTGAGCTGCTTGCGCAGGCGATCAGCGCCGTGCAGCGAAAGAAGAACCTGCCAGGCTTGCAGAAGCTGCGTGTGTCCGCGTTCGCGGAAGGCAGATGCGCCCAGGTGCTGCACGTCGGCCCGTTCACCGAGGAAGGGCCGACCATCGAGCGGCTGCACCGCTTCATCACGGCCAAAGGTGCGCTGCGCGGCAAGCACCACGAGATCTATCTCTCGGACATCCGGCGTGCGGCGCCTGCGAACTGGAAGACCATCGTTCGCCAGCCCATGGCCTGACGGCGACGCTTCGTTGCGCGCCTAAGCATCGCCGCCGGATGGCGGTGCACAGTGCGGTTCATTGCCACAAGGAGCCGCCGCCATGCCCGCCATCACCTGCTTCATCCGCTACGAACTGGACCCGCTGCAGCGCGAGGCCTTCCGTGAGTACGCCCAGGCCTGGGGCCGCATCATTCCGCGCCTGGGCGGCCGGCTGCTGGGCTACTGGCTGCCGTGGGAGGGCACGAATTACGAGGCCTGGGGCCTGGTGGGCTTCGACTCGCTGGCCGACTACGAGGCCTACCGTGCACGACTGAAGGCCGACCCCGAGGCGCGCGCCAACTTCGAGTTGGCGCAGAAGCGGAGCTTCATCCTGCGCGAGGAACGCACTTTCTGTGAGGATGTCCAGCCATGATCGCCGTCATCTTCGAAGTGCAACCCACGGCCGAGGGCCGCCAGGCCTACCTCGACCACGCCGCCGCGCTGAAGCCGCTGCTGGAGCGCATGGAGGGCTTCATCTCGGTGGAGCGCTTCCAGAGCCTCACCGCACCGGACAAGCTGCTGTCGCTGTCCTTCTGGCGCGACGAGGCCGCCGTGCGCGGCTGGCGTGAAATGGAGCGCCACCGCGAGGCCCAGGCGGCCGGCCGCAGCGGGTTGTTTGCGGACTACCGGCTGCGCGTGGCCCACGTCGTGCGCGACTACGGGCTGAACGAGCGCGAGCAGGTGCCGAGGTGAGCGCCGAACCGCGCCTGGCCCGCGTCGCCGCGGCGATCGCCGACCCGACACGGGCGCGTGTGCTGGCGCGGCTGCTGGACGGCCGCCTGCACACGGCGGGCGAGCTGGCGGCGCATGCGGGCGTGAGCGCGGCGACGATGTCGGCGCACCTGAAGCTGCTCGTCGACGAAGGCCTGGCGCGCGTGCGGCCGCAGGGGCGGCACCGCTACTTCGGCCTGGCGGACGGCGACGTAGCGCACGCGCTGGAGGCGCTGCTGCGCGTGGCGGACGGGCGTGATGCCGAACCCGCGGCCGACCTGCGCCGCTGGCAGAAGCCGGAGATGCGCGGGCTTCGGCATGCGCGCAGCTGCTACGGCCATCTGGCCGGCGAGCTGGGCGTGCGTTGGCGCGAGACGCTGCTGGCCAAGGGCTGGGTGAAGGCGACGCCGGATGGGCGTTATGAACTCAGCGAAGCGGGCCGTGAGGCGCTGGCGCAGCTGACGCCGGAGGGCTTTGCGCAGTCGGGGCGAGCCCTCTACGACTGCGTGGACTGGTCCGAACGGCGCGATCACTTCGCCGGGCCATTGGCCGTGGCCTGGCTGGAAGCGATGTTGGCGCAGGGCTGGCTGCGGCGCGTGGAGGGCTCGCGCGAACTGGGCTTGACGCCGCGAGGGCGGCTGGCCCTGACGGACCGCATCTTCAGTGACGTGCCTATTGCCAATCGCGAGCCGGCGCCGCTTTAGGCCTGGCTTTGTTGGCATAGTGCGCCGCTGCGATCGCAGCAGCCTTGCGGCGTCGCCGGCTCAACTCGGAGGATGAAAAATGAATGCAGTCCTGGAAGGACAAATGGTGTATTGCCGAGGCTGCGGCAAGCAGATCCACGCCACCGCGTTGACTTGCCCGAACTGTGGCGCGCCTCAATCGGTGCAGGGGGTGTCGGACAAGAAGATCCTTCCGGCGTTTCTGCTGTGCTTCTTCGTGGGCTTCCTGGGGGTGCACCGCTTCTATGTCGGCAAGATCGGCACCGGTGTCCTGCAGATCCTGACCTTCGGGGGTCTGGGCATCTGGGTGCTGATCGACTTCATCATGATCCTGGTGAGCGCCTTCACCGACAAGCAAGGCCGCAAACTCACCCAGTGGACATGACAGCAGGCTCGGCCGTTCATGGTGTTCGCCCGTGAGGGCGGTCCCGCAGAGAATGGAATCACTGGGAGCGAGAAGATGATCAAGCCGATGTGGATGGCCGCTTTGGCCCTGGGTTCGATGCCCGCGCTGGCGGCCGGCGCGTTGGACCCTTATCCGGTGTCCGTGTGGACGCGGGTGCTGTTCGGTGTGGACGGCAAGCCGGTCGAGTACACGGTGGTCGACGAGCCAAAGTACCCCGCCAAGTTCGTGGAGAACGTGAAGGTGCGCGTAGCGCAGGCAACGATCCAGCCGCCGCTGGTGGATGGCAAGCCGGTCACGCTGCGCTCGGGCGTCGAGATGCGGTTCACCGTGACGCCGAACGCCGACGGCGGTGGCTCGGTACGGGTCGACGGGCTGTCGGTGGGGCCGATTCCCATCCAGAGGTCTTTGGCTAGCTACCCGGCCGACATCGCTGCAAACGGTGGCTGGGAAGGGCAGGTGCTCGGCGTCTGCACGGTGGGCGTTCTTGGCCGCTGCAAGACGGTCGACGTGGTCGCGCAACCAGGAATGCCGGAAAGCGTGCGGCGCTATGCCAAGGCGTCGCTGGACGGCTGGGTGTTCGAGCCTCAGCAGGTCGATGGCAAGGCTGTCGAGTCGGAATACCGCCTGCTGATGTACCTCAACACGATGGACACCACACCGGAGGACTTCCGGCAGGACAAGTTCGAGCGGCTGCTGAAGAAGAAGTGAGCCGGTCGCGCCCGCGGCCGGCCAGCGTTTGAAGCTGGCGTCAGCTGTGCTGCGCCGGCACGTTCCAGCGCCGTGTCACGTCGCCCTTGCCGTTGACGCTTTCCAGGTTGACCGCGAAGCCCCACAACCGGCCGACGTGCTTGAGCACCTCTTGCGCGCTGTCGTGCAGCGGGCGGTTGAGGTGTTGCACGTGGCGCAGCGTGAGCGACCGGTCGCCGCGCAGGTTGACGTTCCAGACCTGGATGTTGGGCTCGCGCGTGGACAGGTCGTACTGGCGCGACAGCGCCTGGCGCAGGTGGCGGTAGCCGCCTTCGTCGTGGATGGCGGAGATCTCGTACTCGCTCTTGGTCTCATCGTCGAGGATGGAGAAGAGCCGGAAGTCGCGCATGATCTTCGGGCTGAGGTACTGGCCTATGAAGCTCTCGTCCTTGAAGTTGCGCATCGCGTGGTCCAGCGTGGGCAGCCAGTCGCTGCCGGCGATGTCGGGGAACCAGTCGCGGTCTTCGTCGGTGGGGTTCTCGCAGATGCGCTTGATGTCGGTGTACATCGCGAAGCCCAACGCATACGGGTTGAGATTGGCCCCGGGGTGCTGGTAGACGACGTTGGTGTGGGACTTGAGCCACTCGATCATCATGCCGTCCGACAGGTAGCCGTCGTCGTACATCTGGTTGAGCAGCCGGTGGTGCCAGAAGGTGGCCCAGCCTTCGTTCATGACCTGGGTCTGGCGCTGCGGATAGAAGTACTGCGCGATCTTGCGCACGATGCGCACGACCTCGCGCTGCCAGGGCTCCAGCAGCGGCGCATTCTTCTCGATGAAGTACAGCAGGTTCTCCTGCGGCTCTTCAGGGAAGCGGCGGCTTTCGGCGGCTTCGTCCGGGCGGTCCGGCTTCTTGGGCAGCGTGCGCCACAGGTCGTTGACCTGCAGCTGCGCGTGCTGCTCGCGGTCCTTCAGGCGCGCGCGCTCCTCGGCGAGCGACAGCTTGGCGGGGCGGCGGTAGCGGTCCACGCCATGGTTCATCAGCGCATGGCAGCTGTCCAGCAGCGTCTCGACGGCGTCCAGGCCATAGCGCTCCTCGCAGTCGGCAACGTAGTTCTTGGCGTAGACGAGGTAGTCGATGATGGACGAGGCATCCGTCCACATGCGGAACAGGTAGTTGCCCTTGAAGAAGCTGTTGTGCCCATAGCAGGCGTGGGCGATGACCAGGGCCTGCATGGCCAGCGTGTTCTCCTCCATCAGGTAGGCGATGCAGGGGTCGGAGTTGATGACGATCTCGTAGGCCAGGCCCATCTGGCCGCGCTTGTAGTTGCGCTCGGTGCTGATGAACTCCTTGCCGTAGCTCCAGTGCCGGTAGTTGACCGGCATGCCCACGGAGGCATAGGCGTCCATCATCTGCTCGGCGGTGATGACCTCGAGCTGGTTGGCATACGTGTCCAGGCCGAAGCGCTCGGCCGTGTTCTTGATGACGGTGTGGTACTCGTCGATGAGCTCGAAGCTCCAGTCGTTGGGCGAGGGCAGCGGCTGGCTGGGGCGCTTGTCGAGCGGCTTCATGCGCTGCAGCGGCTGGCGCTGGCGGCGGTCGGCCATGCCGGCCGGCGGCGTGGCGGTGCGCTCGTGGTGGCGGCGGTCTTCCTTGCTGCTCATGTCAGCCCCTCGCTCGACGGGAAGGTCGGCCGGCCCTGCGTGCGGAATTCATGCGGGCGCCCCTTCCTTCTTGAACAGGTCACGGAAGACCGGGTAGATCTCCGACGCCTCGACCGCCTTGCGCATCGCGAAGTGGCGCACGTCCTCGGAGAGCTTCTGGTACTCCTCCCAGAGGTTCTGCTCCGGCTCGGCCACCTGCACGTAGGCGAAATAGCGGCACAGCGGCAGCAGCTTGTCGGCCAGCAGCTCGCGGCAGCGGCCGCTGTCGTGGTGCCAGTTGTCGCCGTCGCTGGCCTGGGCGCCGTAGATGTTCCACTCGGTTGGCGAGTAGCGCTCCTTGATGATCTGCTCCATCAGCACCAGCGCGCTGGACACGACCGTGCCCCCGGTCTCGGTGGCGTGGAAGAAGTTCTGCTCGTCGACCTCCTGCGCCTGCGTGTGGTGGCGGATGAAGACGACGTCGATCTTCTCGTAGTGCCGCGTCAGGAACAGGTAGAGCAGGATGAAGAAGCGCTTGGCGAGGTCCTTGCGGCCTTCGTCCATGGAGCCGGACACGTCCATCAGGCAGAACATGACGGCGCGCGTCGTCGGCACGGGGATGCGCACGCGGGCGCGGAAGCGCAGGTCGATGGGGTCGAGGAAGGGGATGGCCTCGATGCGCTGGCGCAGGTGCGCGATGCGTTCACGCGTCTCCAGCAGCAGGCGCGGCGTTTCGGGGCGGTCTTCCTTCAGCAGCTCCTGCTCGCGGGCTTCGAGCTCGTGCAGCTCGCGGCGCTTGTCCATGCCGAGCGCGATGCGCCGGCCCAGGGCGCCGCGCATGGAGCGCACCACATGCAGGTTGGTGGGCGTGCCATCGGAGACGAAGCCGGCGCGCTGGCTGCGCCATTCCGGCGTGTCGGCCAATGTCGTGCGGGCGAGGTTGGGCAGGGCCAGGTCGTCGAAGAAGACCTGCATGAATTCTTCCTTGGTGAGGTGGAAGACGAAGTCGTCCTCTCCCTCGCCCTGGTCGCTGGCCTGGCCGCCACCCCCGCCGCCGCCCTGCCCGCCCTTGGGCTTGGCGATGCGGTCGCCCTTCACATACTCCTGGTTGCCCGGCCGCACGACCTCGCGCACGCCGCCGTCGCCATGGCCAAAGACCGGCTCGGTGAGGTCCTTCTTGGGGATGTGCACATCCTCGCCACGCTCCATGTCCCGGATGCCACGGCCGTCGACCGCGCGCTTGACCGCCTCGCGGATCTGCTCCTTGTGGCGGCGCAGGAAGCGCTCACGGTTGCCGATGGACTTGTTCTTGCCGGACAGCCGTCGGTCGATGATCTGCTGGAGGGACATGCCTCACCGCCTATTCAGCTGGACTTGCGAACCCTCAAATACCACTCGCACAACAGCCGCACCTGCTTGGCCGTGTAGCCCTTGTCCACCATGCGCTGCACGAAGTTCTCGTGCTTCTTGGCGTCCTCGGCGCTGGCCTTGGCGTTGAAGCTGATGACGGGCAGCAGCTCCTCGGTGTTGGAGAACATCTTCTTCTCGATGACGGTGCGCAGCTTCTCGTAGCTGGTCCACAGCGGGTTCTTGCCGGCGTTGTTGGCGCGCGCGCGCAGCACGAAGTTCACGATCTCGTTGCGGAAGTCCTTGGGGTTGGAGATGCCCGCCGGTTTCTCGATCTTCTCCAGCTCGGCGTTCAGCGCCACGCGGTCGAAGACTTCACCGGTGTCGGTGTCGCGGTACTCCTGGTCCTGGATCCAGTAGTCGGCGTAGGTCACGTAGCGGTCGAAGATGTTCTGGCCGTACTCGCTGTAGCTCTCCAGGTAGGCGGTCTGGATCTCCTTGCCGATGAACTCGGCGTAGCGCGGCGACAGCTGTTCCTTGATGAAGCCGACGTACTTCTCCTCCAGCTCCTTGGGGAACTGCTCGCGCTCGATCTGCTGCTCCAGCACATACATCAGGTGCACGGGGTTGGCGGCCACCTCCGAGCTGTCGAAGTTGAAGACCTTGGACAGGATCTTGTACGCGAAGCGCGTGCTGATGCCGCTCATGCCCTCGTCGACGCCGGCGTAGTCGCGGTACTCCTGGTAGCTCTTGGCGCGCGGGTCGGTGTCCTTGAGGTTCTCGCCGTCATAGATCTGCATCTTGCTGAACAGCGATGAGTTCTCCGGCTCCTTCAGGCGCGTGAGCACCGCGAACTGGCTCATCATCTTCAGCGTGCCCGGTGCGCACTTGGCCTCGGCCAGCGACGAGCCGCGGATCAGCTTCTCGTAGATCTTGACCTCCTCGCTGACGCGCAGGCAGTACGGCACCTTGACGATGTAGACGCGGTCGAGGAAAGCCTCGTTGTTCTTGTTGTTGCGGAAGGTCTTCCACTCACTCTCGTTGCTGTGCGCGAGGATGATGCCGTCGAAGGGGATGGCGCCGAAGCCCTCGGTACCCTTGTAGTTGCCTTCCTGCGTGGCGGTCAGCAGCGGGTGCAGCACCTTGATCGGCGCCTTGAACATTTCGACGAACTCGAGCAGGCCCTGGTTGGCCAGGCACAGGCCGCCGGAGTAGCTGTAGGCGTCGGGGTCGTCCTGGGCATAGGTCTCGAGCTTGCGGATGTCGACCTTGCCGACCAGCGAGCTGATGTCCTGGTTGTTCTCGTCGCCCGGCTCGGTCTTGGCCACGCCGAGTTGCTTGAGCACGCTGGGGTAGCGTTTGACGACCTTGAACTTGCGGATGTCGCCGCCGAACTCGTCCAGCCGCTTGACCGCCCAGGGGCTGAGGATGCGGTTCAGGTAGCGGCGCGGGATGCCGTAGTCGCGCTCCAGCAGCGGGCCGTCCTCCGTCGGGTCGAACAGCCCCAGCGGCGACTCGTTGACCGGCGAGCCAGCGAGCGCATAGAAGGGCACATGCTCCATCAGCTGCTTGAGCCGTTCGGCAATGGAGCTCTTGCCCCCGCCCACCGGGCCCAGCAGATAGAGGATCTGCTTCTTTTCCTCCAGGCCCTGCGCGGCGTGCCGGAAGTAGGAGACCACCTGCTCGATGGCCTCTTCAAGCCCATAGAACTCGGCGAACGCCGGGTAGATCTTGATGGTCTTGTTGGCGAACAGGCGCGACAGCCGCGGGTCATTCCGCGTGTCGAGCATCTGCGGCTCGCCGATGGCCTGCAGCATGCGCTCGGCAGCTGTGGCGTAGGCCAAAGGGTTCTTCTTGCACTCCGCGAGGTAGTCCTCCAGCGAGAGCTCCTCGACCTTGCTGCGCTCGAAGCGCGCTGAGAAATGGCTGATGACGTCCATGCCGACCTCCTGCGGTTTGAACTCCACGCAGGCCGCAGGCACGATCCGTGCCCGAGGAACTGGGGGGTTCTGATCGCGCCTCAACTGCAAGGCGTCATCAGAACTCTCCGTCCGGTGAGCCCACAACAGCTTGCTGCCGCGGACCACGCATCCATCTCAAGAATAAGCCGCCACACGACCACCAACAAACCAGCTTCGCGTTCGGTTGACAGGGTGCCGGGCCAGCATACGCCCGCGCCCTGGGCAAGACCTGGCACTTCTCGGCCAAACCACACGAACATGGGGGCCTTGTGGTGCGTCGCAGACAGGCCCTCGGTGAAGAACTGTTGAGCGCGCAGCAAGGCGCTGTGCAACACGCGGCGGCGCCGCCGCGCACCCTAGTGTTGAGCGCGTGCGAGGGTGCCCGTTGTCAGACGCCGCCGCATTGCGAGCGCCTGACTGAGTGCCGCGCTGCGCCTGCGAGGTTCAGCCGCCGCGCAGCTTGTCGAGGATGCCGGACAGCGCGTCCAGCGAGTCGAAGTGGATGGCCAGCTCGCCGCTCTGGCCGCCGCGCTTGCTGCGCTTCTTCACGCGCACCTCGACGCTCGCGCCGAGGGCGTCGGCCAGCTCCTCCTCCAGCCGCAGCACGTCGCGGCTCTTGTCGCCCTTCACACGCAGCAGCGGTGTCTGGCGGGCGGCGCCCTGCTGTTTGGCGACCAGCTTCTCGGCCTCGCGCACGCTGAGTTTCTTGGCTGCGATCTCGGTGGCCGTCGTGATCTGCGTGGCGCCGTCCAGCGGCAGCAGCGCGCGCGCATGGCCCATGTCGAGGTCGCCGGCCATCAGCATGTTCTGCACCGGCGCCGAAAGGTTCAACAGCCGCAGCAGGTTCGATGCGGCGCTGCGCGAACGACCGACGGCCTGGGCCGCCTGCTCGTGCGTCAGCCCGAACTCGTCGGTCAGGCGCTTGAGGCCTTGCGCTTCTTCCAGCGGGTTGAGGTCCTCGCGCTGGATGTTCTCGATCAGCGCCATCGCGGCCGCCGATTCGTCGGGCACCGCCTTGACCAGCACCGGCACCTCGCGCAGACCGGCAAGCTTTGCGGCACGGAAGCGCCGTTCGCCGGCAATGATCTCGTAATTCACACCGCCGTTCGGCGTGATCGGGCGCACGAGGATGGGCTGCATGATGCCCTGCGCCTTGATGCTCTCGGCCAGCTCGTACAGCGAGCCCTCGTCCATGCGCGTGCGCGGCTGGTATTTGCCGGCCTGCAGCTGTTCGAGCTTGAGGGTGGAGGGCAAGTCGGTGGCGGGTGCCTCACTGACTTTGGGGCCCAGCAGGGCTTCCAGGCCGAGGCCGAGGCCTTTGGGTTTCTTCGTTGCCATGGGGGCGGATTGTCAGTCAGAGGCCGAGCAGCAGCTCCCGGCCCTCCGGCCAGTCGCCCAGGCCGGAGTCTGCATTCAGATGGCCCCGCGGCCCGGCCATGACGACGCTGGCGCCCCAGTCCGCCGCCATCTGCGCGCTGCGCTCCGGCGTGGCGTACGGGTCGTCGCTGCTGATGACGGCGATGCTGGGGAAGGGCAGGCGCGAACGGCGGATCGGGCGCCAACCGTGCAGCTGCGGCGGCATGTCCGCGCGCTCGGTGTCGGGCGGGGCGACCAGCAGGGCGCCAGCGACGCGGGCGGTGTGCCGCGAATGCTCGGCCCAGGCCGCGACGAGCTGGCAGCCCAGCGAATGCGCGGCCAGCAGGGCCGGCATCTCGATCTCCAGCAGCACTTCGTCCAGCCGCGCCATCCAGTCGCCGCGGCGCGGCCAGTCCCAATCGTGCTGCGTCACGCGCTGGTCGCCATACAGCGACTCCCAGCGGCTTTGCCAATGGCCGGGGCCGGAGTTCTGCCAGCCCGGCAGAAGCAGTACACGTCGGTCCTTCATCGTTTTCCCTTATCCTTCCTGGCTGAATTTTGCTTGGAGCTGGGCATGACTTATCGCGTGTTTGTGGACGGCCAGGAAGGCACGACCGGTCTGCGCATTCACGAGTACCTCGCGGCGCGGGCCGACATCGAGGTGCTGAAGATCGACGCCGACAAGCGCAAGGACCCGGCCGAGCGCTCGCGCCTGCTGAATGCCGCCGACGTGGCCTTCCTGTGCCTGCCCGATGCGGCGTCGCGCGAGGCGGCGTTCATGATCAACAACCCGCACACCTGCCTCATCGACGCCAGCACCGCGCACCGCACGGCGCCGGGCTGGGTGTTCGGCCTGCCGGAGCTGGCGCGCGGCCAGCGCGGCGCCATCCAGGCCAGCAAGCGCATCTCCAACCCCGGCTGCCACTCCAGCGCCTTCATCCTGGGCGTGCGCCCGCTGGTGGACGCCGGCCTGCTGCCGGCCGATGCGGCGGTGAGCGCCACCTCCATCACCGGCTACTCGGGTGGCGGCAAATCCATGATCGCCGAGTACGAACAGCAGCCGCTGCCCGCCCACCTCCAGGCCCCGCGGCCCTACGGCCTGGGGCTCAAGCACAAGCACCTGCCGGAGATGATGGCCCACACCGGCCTGGCGAACCCGCCGGTGTTCATGCCCATCGTGAGCAGCTTCTACAAGGGCCTGGCCGTCAGCGTGCCGCTGCAGCTGAGCCAGTTCAAGCCCGGCACGACGCCCGAGCAGGTGCAGGCCGCGCTGGCCGCGCACTACGAGGGCGAACGCTTCATCAGCGTGAAGCCGCTGCGCGACGCGGCCGCGCTGGAGGCCGGCTTCTTCGACGTGCAGGCCTGCAACGACACCAACCGCGTGGACATCTTCGTGTTCGCTTCTGACACACAGGTGCTGCTCATCACGCGCCTGGACAACCTCGGCAAGGGCGCCAGCGGCGCGGCCGTGCAGAGCATGAACGTGCACCTGGGCGTCGAGGAAAGCCTCGGCCTGATCTGAGCGTCAAACGTGGCGTTGCGCATCGGCGCAGCGTCGCGATACTGCGGGCCGTCTTCATGAGCAAGGAGGGCCCGTGAGCACATCCGGCAGAGCGCCGAAAGGGACGCCGAGGAAGAACGGCAAGCCGCAGCCCGAGCACGAGCTGCTGCTGCCCGGCGTGCACATCGCCAGCGCGGGCAATGCGCTCGGCGTGCCGCTGGCCGCGGTGGACGACCGCTCGCGCCAGAGCATGGCCCAGCAGGCCTTGCGCTGGACCTATGTGCTGCGTTCCCGCCAGCGCTGGGTGCGCGAGGCCAAGGTGCGCGAGCAGCACCAGCTCGAGGCCGCCGAGACGCTGAAGGCGCTGGGCCTGAGCACGGCGCAGGTGCGCGCGCTGAGCGAGGCGTCGACGCTGGTGGTGCGCGTGCCTTACCGGCACGAGGCCATCCTGTGGGAGGGGCGCATCTTCCCGTGGGAGTACGTGCTGGCGGCGGCCACGCGCGAGCAGCGCCGCGCCGCCGTGGGCAAGCCGCGGCCGTTGACCATCATCCGCGAGCTGCAGGTGCAGCACGAGGTGGAGGGGCGCTGGCAGCCCATGCCGCGCGACGCGGTGGTCTTTCCGTCGTGGAAGGACTTGCGCGTGCTGTTCGTCAACGCGCTGCCGCTGGAGCTGTGCGAGCGCTGGACGGTGGACGCCGAGCTGAAGAACCTCGCCGCGGCGCTGCCCAAGGAGGTGCCGGCGCCGCGGGTGCTGAACTACCCGAGCCTCGCGGAGCTGAGTGCCGAGCTGAAGGCGCGGCCGCCGCACCTGCTGCACTTCGCCGGCATGGACAGCCACCAGGGCCTGCGCGAGCTGGGCACGCTGGTGGGCAAGTCGGCGCTGGTGGAGGCGCCCGAGTCTGACGCGGCCGATGCGCCCTGCCAGGTTCAGCCGATCGACGAGCTGCTGGCCGACTCGCGCCGCGTGCTGGACGGCCTGCTGCTGCGCGGCGCCGAGGGCTATCCGCGCCTGGTGCATGCGCAGGCGCTGGCGACGGCGGTGGCCGAGGCGGTGGGCAAGACACCGCCCTACCTGACGACGCTGAACGTGTGGAACAGCGCGGCGCGGCTGGCGCCGATGCTGATCACCGAGGGCGCGTCGCGGGCGGCGCTGGGCTTCCAGGACGCCTTCGACGACTCGCTGGCGGAGTACGCGCTGACGCAGCTGCTGCGCCACCTGTTCGCGGGCGGGTTCGACCTGCCGGCGGCCTTCACCAGCGTCTGGGAAGAGGTGCGGGCGCTGCCGGAATCGGTGGATGCGACCGGCGTGACGCTGTGGCTGGACGGCCCGGTGTTCGTCGATCCGACCGTGCGCGCGGCCCACGAGGCCCGGGCCCGCGGGCTGGCGATGGCCAAGGCCGATGTCGCGGCGCCGGAGTCGGCATCGGCGGTGGTGCGCTGCGAGGTCGAGCCCTTCCCGGAGCTGAACTACGCGGTGCTGCACAACGCCCAGCCGCTGTTCAAGCGCTTCGTGCTGAGTTGCGACAACCCCGGCCGCGCCGCGCCGCTGGACGTGGAGGTGGCCGTGCACATGGGCGCCGAGGTGGCGCGCTTCCAGCGCCGCGTGCGGCTGCGCCAGGTGCGCGAGAAGCTCACCGACAAGATCCACGTGCCGTTGACGGCGGAGGTCGCGCGCAGCGTGCACGAGGCGATCAACACCAGCCTCGTCGTCAGCGTGCGCCAGGACGACGAGCTGCTGTACCACGACAGCCATCGCCTGCGCCTGCTGCCGGTGGATCAGTGGCGCGACAACCGTCGCGACGGCCGTTGGCTGCCGTCCTTCGTGCTGCCGCGCGACCCGGCGGTGCTGGACGCCGTGTCCATGGCGCGCCGCTACAACCGCGTGCTGCGCGACGACCCGACGGCAGGCTTCGACGGCTACCAGTGCGTGCGCGACGACGCCATCGACGAGGAAGCGCTGCGCGGCGTGGACCGGCAGGTGGAGGCCTTGTGGGCGACGCTGCTGCACGACTGGCGGCTGGGCTACATCAACCCACCGCCCAGCTACAGCGGCGAGCTGGACTCGCAGCGGCTGCGCGTGCCGTCCATGGTGCTGGCCGAGCGTGCCGGCACCTGCATCGACCTGGCGCTGCTGTTCGCGGCCTGCCTGGAGCTGGTGGACATCTACCCGGTCGTGTTTTTGCTCGAAGGCCATGCGCTGCCGGGCTGGTGGCGGCACCGCAGCTTCCAGGAGGAGTACCAGCGCATGGGCGCGGCCAACTACAGCGAGGTGGTGCAGGCCGACGCCGGCGGCAGCTCGGCCGCGAATGCGCAGGTGGTGAGCTGGCATGCCGGCAAGGCCAGCTGGGCGGAGGTGCGGCGCTGGGTGCGCGAGCGCAAGCTGGTGCCCATCGAGACGGTGCGCTTGACGGAGCACTGCGGCTTCATCGAGGCCATCGAGGCGGGCGTGCAGGCGTTGGCCGAGCGCAGCGACTACGACTCGATGCTGGACATCGTCACCGCCCGCCAGGCCCAGGTCACGCCGCTGCCGCTGCTCAAGGAGCGGTCATGAGCCACCCGCTATGGCGCGCGGCGCGCGAGCAGCTCAGTGAACCGGCGCCGGACCGCGGCGAGGAGGCCCGTGCTTCCATCCAGCAGCGCCGCCGCCGCGGCTACGAGGCCGCGCGCGACGATGGCCGCGCCGCCGTGCGGCTGGTGCGCGACGACGGGCTGCTGCGCTGGGTCTACGAGCCGCCGGCACGGGAGCGCGGCGGCGGCGCGCGGCGCAGCTGGCGCGCCGTGGGGCTGGACCCGCGCGAGACGGTCGAGCGCATCGCCTTCCCCGCGCTGGGCGTCAATGCGGTCACCGCAGGCCTGCAGAAGCTGGACGTACGGCTGAACCCGGTGCTCGGCGGCATGCAGCCCACGGACGGGCTGCGCCGCTGGGACGGGACGCACTGGGCGCCGCTGCCGGCCGGCTTCCTGAGCGGGCTGGCGGGGCGCGTGCTGGTGCTGGTGCACGGCACCTTCAGTGCCAGCGCCATGTATGCCCGGGAGTTCGCCGCGACGGCCGACGGCGAGGCGCTGTTCGAACGCCTGACGCGCGCGGGCGATCGTTATGCCGCGGTGCTGGCCTTCGACCACCCGACGCTCAGCGTCGCGCCCTGGCTGAACGCGCTGGCGCTTCGCGACGCGCTGGCCGCCTGCACCGCGGAGCTGGACTTCGTCGGCCACAGCCGCGGCGGCCTCGTCATCGCCTGGCTGCTGCGGCTGGCGCCGGCGTTGCCGGTGCGCCAGGCGCTGTTCGTCGGCTCGCCGCTGGCCGGCACGTCACTCGCCGCGCCGGACAAGATCCGCCAGGCGCTGGACACGCTGGCCAGCATCGCCGACGTGCTGGCCGAGGGCGCCGTGCGCACGGGCCGGTTGATGCCGGGCCTGGAGCCGCTGTCGCTTGGGGTGGCGGGCCTGGCCTGCGTGTTGGGCAAGGTGCTGCAGCTGGGCTCGCGCCTGCCGCTGGCCGACGCGGCCGTGGGCCTGGTGCCGGGCCTGCTGGCCCAGGGGCGCGTGGCCAACAACCTGGAGCTGGCGCAGCTGTGGCCGCTGCAGGGGCCGGCGGCCGGCGTGGACGTGCGGGCCATCGGCGGCAGCTTCCAGCCCAGCGAAGTGCACGAGCCGCTGTGGAAGCTGTGGAAGCGCGTCACGAACCTCAAAGGCCAGGCGATGTACCACGGCGCCGACCTGATCTTCGACCAGCCCAACGACCTGGTCGTCGACAGCGCCGCGATGAACCGGCTGGGCAGCCAGCTGCTGGTGGCGCCGCACTGGGAGGACCTGGGCCCCAGCGCCGAGACGCACCACACCAACTACTTCCAGGATGCGCGGGTGCTGAACTGGCTGGACCGGCGCCTGCGCTGAGGCTGCGGCGTCAGACCGGCTGCCGGTAGCGCTGGCCCTTGAAGCGCAGCACCAGTTCGCGCGGGCCGATCTGCTCCAGCACCAGGTCGGCGCCGAGCTTGGCGCCTTCGCGCAGCACCTCGCCGTTGACGATCACCATGCGGCTGGCCGGGTCGTCGGAGTAGACCGAGCCGCTGATCGCCAGCTTGGGCAGTTCCCGGCGCGTGCTTTCCGGCAGTTCGGCCAGGCGCGGGATGCGGGCTTCGGGCGCTGGGGCGGGAGGGGGCGGCACCGGCACGGGTGCCGGCTTGGCTGCGGCCGCCGTGCCCGGCGGAGGTGGGGGCGCGAGGTAGGGGGAGTCTGCTGCCGCGGGCTGCGGTGGTGGCGGGCTGGCGACCGGTGGCGTCACCGTCGGTGCGCTGGGCGCGGTGGCGAGCGGTGCAGGTGCAGGAACAGGGGGCGACGCCGGCGGCGCGGCGTCCTGCGGGCCGCTGGCCCACCAGCTGCCGGCGCCGATGCCGGCCAGCAGCAACAGGCCGCTGCCCGCCCAGGGCAGCCAGCGGCGCCGGCCCGCGGCCCCTCGGGCTTCGCGGCCGGGCAGGGGCTGGGTGTGCAGGCCCGGCACCTGGCCGCGCTCGCGTTCGCGATCGGCTTCGGCCCGGCGCAGGGCGTCAAGGATGTAGGACATGGCGGTTCAGTCGGTCGTGGGGTCCAGCTTCGGCTCGGCGACGCCGGCAACCCGGTTGACCAGCATCAGCGTGATGGGGCCGACGCGGCCGTCCGGCTGCAGGCCCTGGCTGGCCTGGAAGGCTTGAACCTGGCGGCTCAACTCGGGCCAGCTCGGTGGCGCGGAGGCGGCCGCGCCGGGGGCGGCCAGGCCCGGCACGCGGGCCAGCTGGGCCGCCAGCCAGCCGCGCAACGGGCCGCTGTTGTCCGCCCGGCTGGCGTAGCCCGGCGGCACGCGCCAGAAGGTGGCGAACTCGCCGCGCCAGGCCCCCGCCAGCTCCTGCAGCTCGACGCGGCGCGGCGCGCCGTCCACCCACAGCGTGGCCTGCTGGCCGTCCAGCCCCACCAGCGCGGCCAGGGCGGGCGGCTGGCCGGGGCGGCGCAGCGTGAGCAGCACCGGGCGGTCGATCAGGCGGATCACCGACAGGCTGCCGCTGGTGCTGCGGTAGCACTGCAGGCCGCGCTGGGCGGCGACGGCGCAGGGGTCGGCCTGGGCCGGCAGCGGCAAGCCCCAGGCTTTGGCCAGCGCCGCCCAGGCGTCGTCGTCGCGCGGCGTCCAGTCGGCCAGCTGCAGCGGCTGTGCCTCGGGCGGCCCGGCGCGGCCGGCGGCCGAGGCCGGCTGGGAAGCCGCACTCGCGGCCAGCGTGACGGCCGACGCGGCGCTCGCCGGAGACGACGCGGCACTCGCGGCCGTGGCCACCGCGGCGCCGGCCGCGCCGCCGCGCCCGGGCGACGGCCGCTGCAGGGCCCAGGTCAGCCCGGCGCCGGCCATGGCCGCAGCCAGCACGACCAGGCTGATGCCGATCGGGTCCGGCCGGCGGCGGCGGCGTGCCGCGGGGCGCTGCGCGTCGAACACCTCGGCCGCGGCCTGGCGCACGATCGCCGGCGTGATCAGCGCCTGGCCGCCGGCATAGCCGCCCAGCAGCGCGCGGTCGCACAGCAGGTTGATGCGGCGCGGCACGCCGCGGGTGAGCTGGTGGATCAGGCGCAGCGCGGCGCGGTCGAAGGGCAGCGCGCCGGTGAGGCCAGCCACGGTCAGGCGGTGGCGGATGTACTGCGCCGTCTCGGCCTCGGACAGCGCGCCCAGGTGAAAGCGCGCGATGACGCGCTGCGCCAGCTGCTCCAGTTCGGGCCGGGCCAGCATGCCGCGCAGCTCGGGCTGGCCGATCAGCACCACCTGCAGCAGCTTGCGCTCGGTCGTCTCCAGGTTGGTCAGCAGGCGCAGCTGCTCCAGCACGTCGGCCGAGAGGTTCTGCGCCTCGTCGATGATGAGCACGTTGTTGCGGCCCGCCGCGTGCTGCGCCAGCAGGAAGGCGTTCAGTGGGTCGACATAGTCCTTCACCGTCAGCGCGCCCGCCGGCACCGGGACGTGGAATTCGTCGCAGATGGCCTGCAGCAGCTCGGGGACGGTGAGCTTGGGGTTGAAGATGTAGGCGACGTTGCAGTTCGCCGGGATCTGCTCCAGGAAGCAGCGGCAGACGGTGGTCTTGCCGGCCCCGATCTCGCCGGTCAGCAGCACGAAGCCGCCGCCGCCGTCCAGCCCATACAGCAGGTGGGCCAGCGCCTCGCGGTGGCGCTCGCTCATGAACAGGTAGTGCGGGTCCGGCGCGATCGAGAACGGCGCTTGTTTCAAGCCGAAGAAGGGCGCGTACATGGGGCGGCAGGATAACCACTGCGCCGGGCCGCGCCGCCCTTGGCCTGAACCGTTGCGCGACGCTATTGCGCCACCAGCTCCACGCGGCGGTTGCGAGCCCGCCCGGCCTCCTCGCCGTTGCCGGCCACCGGCGCCAGGCTGGCCAGGCCCTTGGGCACCAGGCGCTTGGCATCGACCTTGTAGGGCGCCGCAGCCAGCGCCGCGACGACGGCCTGGGCGCGGGCGAGGCTCAACTTCTCGTTGGCCTCGAAGCCGCCGACGTTGTCGGTGTGGCCGACGATCCAGGCCTTCAGCGCGGGCTGGCTCTTCAGCAGCTCGGCCATCGCCTCCAGCTGGGCCTTGGACTCGGGCTTGAGCTCGGTCTTGCCGGTGTCGAAGAACAGACCCGTCAGTGTGACGCGGCCCTCGGCCGCCAGGCCGGCCTGCATCGCGGCCGGGTCGACGCTGACCTGGCCGGTCTCCATGGCCTTGGGTTCGACGACTTCGAGGTAGGTGGCGACGAGGCCGGTGGTTGCGTTGGCGGCCACCGAGTTGTAGAGCAGCACGGTGGCTTCCTGCCCCGGCTTGCCGAGCGTGCCGACGAGCATGCGGCCGTCCTCGGCGGACAGCGCCGACGTCAGGCTGTAGCGGCTGCCGGTGGGCGTGTCGACGTCGCCCTTGGCCCAGGTCATGCCCTTGTTGGGCTCGCTGGTCTTCCACCACGCGAAGTAGAGGTCGGCGCAGTTGCGCTCGCACGAGAAGCGCTTCTTGAAGCCGGCGGCGTTGAGCGCCTGCTCGTAGTTGCGCCACACCTCCAGCGCGGACTTGCCGCGCGGCGCGATGTAGACCGTGCGCGTGACCTTGCCTTCGAGGTTGAGCAGCTCCGTGAACTGGCGCTTGTCCGCCTTGGACAGCTCGGCGCTGGCGGGCACGACGGCGGCGTCCCAACTGGAGACGCGCTGGCCGGCTAGCCAGGAGCCGGCGAAGCGCTTGATGAGCGGGTGGTCGGCGGCGCCGGGCAGGTCGGAGACGGGCTTGTCGGCGGCGAAGCTGGCGGTGGCGGCCAGCAGCGTGGCGATGGCGGCGATGAGCTTCATGATTCGGTTGGATAGGGCGTTAGGTTATTGCAGCACCATCTCGACGCGGCGGTTCTTCGCGCGGCCGTCTTCGCTGCCGTTGGCGGCCACGGGCGCGAAGTTGGCGACGCCGCGCGCCTGCAGCCGGTTGGCCGCGATGCCGCGCTGCGCCAGCGCCGCCACCACCGACTGGGCGCGGCCCTGGCTCAGCGCGAGGTTGGCGTCGATGCTGCCGACGTTGTCGGTGTGGCCGACGATGAGCACCTTCAGCGCCGGCTGGGCCTTCAGCACGGCGGCCATCTGGTCCAGCTGCTTGCCGCTTTCGGGCTTGATGTCGGTTTTGCCGGTGTCGAAGAGCAGGCCGTACAGCGCCACCTTGCCCTCGGCCTGCAGGCCCTGGCCGATGGCCTTGGCATCGACCGTGACCTGGCCGGTGGGCATGGCCTTGGGCTCGACGATCTCGATGTAGGTCGCGGCACGGTTCGTGTGCTCGTTCTCGGCCATGGACGTGAACAGCAGCAGGTTCAGCGTGCGGCCGCCGCTGGTGAGGGTGCCGACCGTCATGCGGGCCTGGTCGTAGCTGAGCGCCATCGGCAGGGCCCAGGTGCTGCCGCGGTGCGCACTGTCCGCGGCGGGCAGGTCGCCCTCGGCCCAGCGCATGCCCTTGCCGCGCTCGTAGCCGTCGATGGCGAAGTAGGCCTTGGTGCAGCCTTGGGCTTCGCTCTCGCAGCCCCAGGTGGGCTTGAAGCCGGCGGCAGTGAGCGCCTGCTGGTAGTTGCGGAACACCTCCAGCGGGCTCTTGCCCAGCGGCGCGAGGTAATACAGGCGCGTGACCTTGCCCTCGACGTTGACCGGGCGGTTGAACTTGTCTTCGGTCTTCGAGACGCCACTGGCGTCGGGGAAGCTGCGCTGCTCCCACTCCTGCTGCGCGTAGCCGACAAGCAGGCTGCCGGTGAAGCGCTTGAGGACGGGATGGTCGGCGCTACCCGGGACGTCGGCCTTCGGGGCGTCGGCTTGCGCGGTGGCAACGGTCAGGGAGGCCAGCAGGGCGAGGGCGGTGCGGGTCAGCGTCATGTGGGCGGCGTCGAATGAGAGGCACGATGTTGACGCAGCCACCGCGCCGGCCCGCGTCGCGGCCGACCTGCAAACGTGGGAGCCGAAAGCGGTGACGACGCCTTCAGGCCAGCTCGGTCTCGGGGCTGCGGTAGTGGTAGCGGTAGGCGAAGACGAAGCCCAGGCGCGCGTAGAGCCGCTGGGCGACGCTGTTGTCGCTGCCCACCTGCAGGTAGGCCTGGCGCGCGCCCTGGGCGTGGGCCAGCGCGAGCAGCGCGCGGCACAGGCGCTCGGCATGGCCGTGGCGCGGCACGGCCGAGAAGACGTCGTAGAGGCCCACGATGTCGTCGTCGACAACCATCTGGCCACAGGCCAGCAGCGCGCCGCCGGCGTCGTTCAGCGCGAAGCCCTGGTAGGTGACCGGGGCGTTAGCAATGCGCTCCGCATGGGCGGCGATGGCCGTGCTGGAGGAGCCGCGCAAGGCGCCGACGACGGCGGCGTAGGCGGGCGCATCGAGGGCCTGGAGGGCAGCGGGTGCGGGCTCGGGCGTGAGCCGGTCCAGCACCATCACATCGGCCGCGTCGAACACGCCCCAGCCCTTGGCGGCGAGGCGCGCGTCCAGGTCGGCCGGCTGGCTCCACGGCGTCACGCGGATGGCCAGCGGCAGGCCGGCGGCGTCGTAGGCCTGCTGGCAGCGGGCGAGCAGGTCGTCCAGCGGCAGCGTGCCCTGGTGCAGCGCGTTGATGCAGCGCGAGCGCTTGGCCTTGCCGGGCGACAGCCGGATCAGCCAGCCGTCGATGTCGGCCTGCTGGGGCGGGGCGCTGGCGTCGAGGCCGGCCATTTCGGCGCGCAGGGCAAGGGCGTCAAGCATTGGCGTCGAGCAGGGTGGAAGGATTGCGCCAGATGCAGCGCCATTCGGGCAGGCAGACACCACCGAAAGGCGGCGTCGTGCCGGGGTCGATGAACTCGGCGCCCATGCGCGCATAGAAGCGCTTGGCGGGCTCGTTCTGGTCCAGCACCCACAGGTGCAGCGGCAGGGTGTGCGCCGGCCCCAGCTCGCGGACGACGGCCTGCAGCAGCCGGCGGCCGATGCCACCGCCCTTCAGCTCTGGGTGGACGTGCAGGTTGTCGACCAGCGTGCCGCAGACGGGGTCGTGGCCAGGCAGCACGTAGGCGAAGCCGATCAGCCGGCCCGAAGCGTCTTCGGCGACGATGCCGAAGGCGGACGTGACCGGCGAGGTTTGCAGGCGCTCACGCCAGACGGCCCGGCGGTCGGCGAAGACGTCGTGGTCGAGGAAGCTGTCCGGCACGATGCCGCGGTAGGCGCTGCGCCAGCTGGTGGCGTGCAGGTCGGCGACTGCGTCGGCATCGCTGTCTTGCATCGGCCTCAGCGTCACGCTCATCGCATCGTCTCGATCCGCCGCACCATCTCCTTGGCGAAGTCGACGAAGGCCACCGCGCCCTTGGAGCTGGGGTCGAACACCACACCGGGCAGGCCGTAGCTCGGCGCCTCGGCCAGGCGGACGTTGCGCGGGATGACCGTGTCGAAGACCTTGTTGCCGAAGTGGGCCTTGAGCTGGTCACTGACCTGCTGCTGCAGCGTGATGCGCGGGTCGAACATGACGCGCAGCAGGCCGATGATCTGCAGGTCAGGGTTCAGGTTGGCGTGGATCTGCTTGATGGTGTTGACCAGGTCGGTCAGGCCTTCCAGCGCGAAGTACTCGCACTGCATCGGCACGATGACGCCATGGGCGCAGCACAGGCCGTTCAGCGTCAACATCGACAGCGACGGCGGGCAGTCGATGAGGATGAAGTCGTAGTCCTTGCCGGCGTCTGCCAGCGCCGCCTTCAGCCGCGCCTCGCGGCGCTCCAGTGCGACCAGGTCCACCTCCGCGCCGGCCAATTCGCGGTTGGCACCCAGGACGTCATAGCCGGCTTTCTCGGCGCGGGCCTTGGCCTCGGGCAGCGAGGCGGATTCCAGCAGCACGTCGTAGACGGTCAACTCCAGCTTGCGCTTGTCGATGCCCGAGCCCATCGTCGCGTTGCCTTGCGGGTCCAGGTCGACGACGAGGACGCGCTGGCCGATCTGCGCCAGGCCGGCGGCGAGGTTGACGGTGGTGGTGGTCTTGCCGACGCCGCCCTTCTGGTTGGCGATGCAGAAAATCTTGGCCATGGGTTCCAGTTTTCGACTACCGGCATCGTACCGGCGAGAGGGCGGGTCGACCCTCGGGCGCGACCCGTGAGTCAGCTCAGCGAGGGCGCATCCACACGATGCAGCGCTGGGCATCCAGGCCCGGGACGGCCAGTTGTTCCACGTGAAACACGTCCACGTCGGCAGGCAGCGCGGCCATCTCGTCGGCGGGGTGCTGCCCCTTCATGGCCATCCACACCGCACCCTCGGCGAGGTGCTGGCGAGTCAGGCGGGTGAAGTCGACCAGGGACGCGAAGGCGCGCGAGGTGATGACACCGAACGGCTCGGTCTCCAGCGCTTCGACGCGGCTGTGCACGCCGTGCAGGTTGGGCAGCTTCAGCTCGGCCGCGACCTGCTGGATGAACGTCGCCTTCTTGGCGACGGCATCCACGCAGCTGACGTCGGTCTCAGGGAAGCAGATCGCAATGACGACGCCCGGCAGCCCACCGCCCGCACCAACGTCCATCAATCGGGCCGGCGCGCCGTGGCGCTTCAGGGGCGCGACGACGGAGAGGCTGTCCACCAGGTGGTGGCTCAGCATCTGCGCCGGGTCACGCACGGCGGTCAGGTTGTAGACCTTGTTCCACTTCTGCAGCAGGGCCAGGTAGGCCAGCAGCTGGTCGAGTTGGGAGTCGTTGAGTTCGAGGCCGAGTTCGGTGGCGGCCGCTTGGAGGGCGTCCCTCATGCCGCTTCCGCTTCCGTGAAGCCCTTGAACTTACCCTTCTTTAGATGCACCAGCAGCAGCGAGATCGCTGCCGGCGTGATGCCGGAGATGCGCGACGCCTGGCCCAGCGTCTCAGGCCTGTGCTTGTTGAGCTTCTGCCGCGCCTCGAAAGAGAGGGCGTGCACGAGGCCGTAGTCCAGGTCGTCGGGCAGCTTCAGGTGCTCGAAGTGGGCCGCACGGGCCACATCGTCGGCCTGCTTGTTGATGTAGCCGGCGTACTTGGTGCTGATCTCGACCTGTTCGGTGACCAGGTCGGCCAGTTCGCGACCAAGCTCCGTGACCAACGTTTCACGTGAAACAGCGGCTTCGGGTCGCGCAATCGCGGCCACTTCCGCGACCGTGTCGAAGACGACGCCGGGGCGGCGCAGCAGGTCGGCGAGGTTGTACTCACGCTCCAACGCCTTGCCGACCAGGCGCTCGGCGTCCGCCGCCGGCAGGATGCCCGGATGCACCCAGGTGCTCTTCAGCTTCTCCGTTTCACGTGAAACAGCATCACGCTTGCGGTTGAACGCGGTCCAGCGCTCGTCGTCCACCAGGCCCAGCTGGCGGCCCGTTTCGGTCAGGCGGGCGTCGGCGTTGTCCTCGCGCAGCTGCAGGCGGAACTCGGCGCGGCTGGTGAACATGCGGTAGGGCTCGGTGACGCCCTTGGTGATGAGGTCGTCCACCAGCACGCCCAGGTAGGCCTGGTCGCGCGCCGGCGTCCAGGCGCCGTCGCCGCGCACCTGCAGCGCCGCATTCAGGCCGGCGAACAGGCCTTGCGCCGCCGCTTCCTCGTAGCCGGTCGTGCCGTTGATCTGGCCGGCGAAGAACAGGCCCTGGATGACCCTGGTCTCGAACGAAGCCTTCAGGCCGCGCGGGTCGAAGTAGTCGTATTCGATGGCGTAGCCGGGGCGCAGGATGTCGGCGTTCTCCAGGCCCGGGATGCTGCGCACGGCGGCGAGCTGGATGTCGAAGGGCAGGGAGGTGGAGATGCCGTTGGGGTAGAACTCGTGCGTCGTCAGGCCCTCGGGCTCCAGGAAGATCTGGTGCGAGTCCTTGTCCGCGAAGCGGTTGACCTTGTCCTCGATGCTCGGGCAGTAGCGCGGCCCCACGCCCTCGATGACGCCGGTGAACATCGGGCTGCGGTCGAAGCCGCTGCGGATGATCTCGTGCGTGCGCAGGTTGGTGTGTGTGATCCAGCAGGGCACCTGCTGCGGGTGCATGGCGGCGTTGCCCATGAAGCTGAACACGGGCACGGGATCAAGATCGCCGGGCTGGGCCTCGCACTTGCTAAAGTCGATGGTGCGGCCGTCGATGCGCGGCGGCGTGCCGGTCTTCAGGCGCCCCTGCGGCAGCTTCAGCTCCTTGAGCCGGGCCGACAGCGACACGGCCGGCGGGTCGCCCGCGCGGCCGGCGGCGTAGTTTTCCAGGCCCACATGGATGCGCCCGTCCAGGAAGGTGCCGGCCGTCAGCACGACGGCGCGGGCGCGGAAACGGATGCCGGCCTGCGTGACGGCACCGACGACGCGGTCGCCTTCCACCATCAGGTCGTCCACGGCCTGCTGGAACAGCATCAGGTTGGGCTGGTTCTCCAGCCGGCGGCGGATGGCGGCCTTGTAGAGGATACGGTCGGCCTGGGCTCTAGTCGCCCGCACGGCCGGGCCCTTTGACGAATTGAGGATGCGGAACTGGATGCCGCCTTCGTCGGTGGCCAGCGCCATCGCGCCGCCCAGCGCGTCGACCTCCTTGACGAGGTGGCCCTTGCCGATGCCGCCGATGCTGGGGTTGCAGCTCATCTGGCCCAGGGTCTCGATGTTGTGGGTCAGCAGCAGCGTCTGCGCGCCCATGCGGGCGGCGGCGAGCGCCGCCTCGGTGCCGGCATGGCCGCCGCCGACGACGATGACATCGAATTCCTTGGGGTAGAGCATCTCGATCCTGGAAAGAACGCAGGCCCGCGCGAGGGCTCGGGCAAACCCCGAATTTTACGAAGCGGCTGTGGATAAGTCATCCGACGATTTCTCGGGCGCGAGCGCCACGCGCAGGCCGCCGAGGGCAGGTGAACGGTCGGCCGTCACGGCCCAACCCTGCAGGGCGGCGATGCGCTTCACGATGGACCAACCCAGGCCGCTGCCCGGAGCCGCGGCGTCCGCGCGCCGCAGGTGGTGGACGTGGACCTCGATGGCATTGCTGTCCACCTCCTGGCCCCAGGCATAGAGCTGCGCCTCCAGCTGCTCGCGGCTCAGCACGCGGCCGGCCTGGCGCAGCAGCAGGGCCAGTAGGTCGAACTCGCGCGCCGACAGCGCGACCTCGGCGCCCGCCTGCGTCACGCGGCGGGTGGCAGGATCCAGTGCGACGTCCCGCCACGCCAGTTGCTCCTGCTGCTGGCCGTGGGCGCGCCGCACCAACGCCCGCAGCCGCGCGCCCAGCTCGAACAAATCCACCGGCTTGACGACATAGTCGTCGGCGCCGCCGTCCAGGCCGCGGATGCGGTCGGGCACGGCGTCGCGGGCGGTCAGCACCAGCACGGGCACCGTGCAGCCGGCCGCGCGGGCGCGCGCCAGCGCCTGCAGCCCGTCCAGCCGGGGCAGGCCCAGGTCGAGCACGGCCGCGGCATAGGGCGCGGCGCGCAGCTCGCGTTCGGCGGCCTCGCCGTCGCGCACCCAGTCCACCTGGAAGCCCTGTTGGCGCAGGCCCGCGCGCAGGCCGTCGCCCAGCAGCGGGTCGTCTTCGGCGAGCAGGATGCGCATCGTCTCGTCAGTCGTCGTCGTGGTCCCGTTCGCGATGATGCCGCCCTTCACCATGCGTTTGGCCGTGCGCTGCCTCGCCGGCATCGCGCCAGGGCGAGGCCGGCCCCAGGCTCCAGGCCCAGAAGCCCAGCACGGCGACGAGCAGCGCAGCGGCCAGGCCGCGGTGCATGGCCCGCGTCGGCGGCGTGCCGGCCGGCACGGCCTTGCGGCCGGTCAGCATCGCCGGCACGAGCCGGTCGCGCGCCAGCCAGCTCGTCAGCAGCACCGCGGCCACATGCATGCCCACCAGCAGCAGCAGCCCGTTGGCCAGCGTCTCATGCACCTCCTCCCAGGCCTCGCCGCCCTGCCAGGCCAGCCAGCCGCTGCCGGCTGCCAGCAGGCCGGTCGCGATCAGCGCCAGCACCGCCCAGCCACCTGCCGGGTTGTGGCCGGCATGCGGCCGCGCCCGGCCCGCCAGCAGCTCGCGCAGGTGCGCAACCACGGCGGCCGGCCCGCGCACGAAGCTCGCGAAGCGTGCCGGCGGCGTGCCGACGAAGCCCCACAGCAGCCGCAGCGCCATCGCGCCGGCCAGCGTCAGGCCGAAGCTGATGTGCACGGCCCGCCAGCCATAGGCCTCGGCGGTCAGCCAGGCGCCGACCACGCTCAGCGCCATCAGCCCGTGCAGCAGGCGCACCGGTGCGTCCCACAGCGGCTGCGTGACGGGGGTGGACGGGGCGGTGTCGGTCGAAGGCGAGGTCATGACGGCTCCTGATGCGAATGCCGCCATGCTGACGGGCCCGGCTTAGTGCTGGCTGAAGCCGCATGCGTTCCGGCCGCCGAGGGCGCGCGCCGTGCTGCAATCGGGCCATGCCTTTTCCGCCCGACCCCGCCCTGGCGCCGCTGGCCGAACTGGCCCGCCGGGCCCGCCCCCTGCGCGTGCCCGCCGGCACGCGGCTGTTCGAGGCCGGCCAGCCCTGCCCGGGCTTTCCCATCGTCGACGCGGGCTGCGTGCGCGTGTCGCTGGCCTCGCCGGACGGCCGCCAGATGGAGCTCTACCGCGTCGAGCCGGGGGAGGTCTGCGTCGTGTCGGCCACCTGCCTGTTTGCGCATCGCGTGGCCACCGCGCAAGGCGAGGCACGCACCGAGACCGCGCTGCGACTCGTCAGCCCGGCCGACTTCGAGGCCGTCTGCGAGCGCGACCCGCTGCTGCGCCGCTACGTGATGGGGCTGATGGCCGAGCGCCTGGCCGACCTGATGGCGCTGGTCGAGGCCGTGGCCTTCCAGCGGCTGGACCAGCGCCTGGCCGCCTTGCTGGGCGCGCGCGGCCCGCGGCTCGCCGCCACCCACCAGCAGCTGGCCGACGAGCTGGGCACGGTGCGCGAGATCGTCAGCCGGCTGCTGCGCCGCTTCGAGCGCGATGGCCTGGTGCGCCTCGGGCGCGAGCGCATCGAGGTGGTCAGCGCTGCCGGCCTGCAGCGGGTTTGCGCTGGCGCAAGCGTTGTGTGACCGCGGTCACCGACAGGCCGGCCGCCCCGGCGCAGCATGCAAGCCATCGCAACCCGAGGAGAAGCAAGATGTTCAAGACCAATGTCGGCGGCCTGGACCGCGGTGCGCGCATCGCAGCCGGCCTCGCGCTGCTGGGCCTGGCGGTGACCGGCAGCATCGGCGCCTGGGGCTACATCGGCCTGGTGCCGCTGGCCACCGGCCTGATGGGCAGCTGCCCGCTGTACGCGCTGTTCGGCTTCAGCACCTGCCCGCGCAAGTCCTGAGGCGCGTGGGCGGGACAATGCCGGCATGGCCTTGTCCCAGCCCTCGACATCCCCCGCCTGCCGCCCCCGGTGCGCCGCCTGCTGCATCGCCCCGTCGATCAGCTCGCCCATCCCCGGCCACCCTGGCGGCAAGCCGGCCGGTGTGCGCTGCGTGCAGCTGGACGACGAAGACCGCTGCCGCCTCTTCGGCCGGCCCGAGCGGCCGGCGGTGTGCGGCTCGCTGGCGCCGCACGCGGAGATGTGCGGTGACAGCCGCGAGCAGGCCATGCACTGGCTGGGATGGATGGAGCGCGAGACGGCGCCAGGCGGCTAGAGTCGGGTGGTCCGCCGCTGCCACCCACCGCCATGACCGACCCACGACGCCGCCTGTTGTTGCTGTCCTCCTGCGGCCTGGCGCTGCCCAGCCTGGCCGACGGCCCCTGGCCCAGCCGCGCCATCCGCCTGCTCGTGCCGTTCGCACCGGGCGGCAGCAGTGAAATCGTCGCGCGCACCGTCGCGGCCGAGCTGACCAAGTCGCTCGGCCAGACCATGTACGTCGAGAACAAACCCGGCGGCGCCGGCAACGTGGCCATGGCCGAGGTGGCCCGCGCGGACGACCAGCACACCCTCGTGCTGGGCCACATCGGCACGCTGGCCGTGAACCCCTACATCTTCGACAAGCTGCCCTACGACCCGGTCAAGGACTTCCGCCCGGTCACGCTGCTGGCCAAGGTGCCAAGCCTGTACGTCGTCCACCCGGACCTGCCGGTGAAGACGCTGCAGGAGTTCGTCGCCTACGCGCGCAAGCGCCCGGGGCAGCTGAACTACGGCTCGGCCGGCAACGGCAGCGCCGGCCACCTGGCCATGGAGTACCTGAAGATGGCGGCCAACCTCTTCATGCTGCACGTGCCCTACCGCGGCACCGGCCCGCAACTGACCGACCTGCTGGCGGGCCGGCTGGAGGCTGCTTCCGTGGGCGCGCCGGCCGTCATGCAGTTCATCAAGGCCGGCAAGCTGCGCTGCCTGGCCACCGGCTCGCGCGAGCGCCTGCCCCAGCTGCCCGACGTGCCGACCGTGGCCGAGCAGGGCTTCCCCGGCTTCGAGATGACGCAGTGGTACGGTCTGCTGGCGCCATCCAGCATGGCGCAGGCCTCGGTCGACAAGCTCGCCGTCGAGGCGGCCAAGGCCATCCGTTCGGTGGGTGCGAAGGAGCGCCTGGGCGCCGACTCGGCCGAGGCCGTCGGCAACACGCCGGCCCAGTTCGCCGCCTTCATCGCGCAGGAGCAGCAGCGCTGGAAGCCCGTCATCCAGCGGGCCAAGGTCAAGCCCGATTGAGCCGCCACGCCGCCCCGCGGCCCAGGCGGGCGCGCCAGGCCTGGGCGCGCGGGTGGTCCCAGTACTTGTCGAAGAAGTAGTGCAGCACCGTGTTGGCCAGCGGCTCGATGAAGGTGACCGCGCCGGCCACCGCGATGCTGCCGGTCAGGGCGTAGGTGACCGTGAACGAGGTGCCCAGGTGCAGGATGCCGAAGCTGACGGCCTTGGCCATGTTGTCTATCGCCCGAGTGAATCGAATAGTCAAATGCTAATGATTCTTATCACCGGTAGCCAATCGCTTGCGGCTATCCCCGCGATCGGCGCTGCCCGGTCATGACGCCGGCCGCGACCCCGCTGCCTCCGCACAGCCTGCTGGCACAACTGGCCGAGCAGCGCGGCGCGTTTGCCGACGCCTACACGCTGCACCTGCCGCGCGCCGTCACGCTGGCCGAGTTCGTCGAAGCCTTCTACACGACGCGGCTGTTCAAGGTCGAGCGCGTGCTGCTCGCGCTGCTCGGCAAGCCGTCCAGCGACGCGATGGCGCGAGCCCTGGCGCGCGACGAGGGCGAACGGCTGGCCGTCTGGACCGTCGAGGCGCGCCGCCCGGATGAGTTGCTGATGCACGAGGACAGCGGCGCCACGCGCTCCTGGTTCAAGGTCGAGGCGGGCGGGGGCGCCACGACGCTGTGGTTCGGCTCGGCCGTCGTGCCGCGCCGCCGCGGGCCGGGCGGCGAGGCGCGCTTCAGCGGGGTGTTCCACGCGCTGCTGGGCTTTCACCGCTGGTACTCGCGCGCGCTCCTCAAGGCTGCCGCGCGAAGGTTAGGTTAGGGCCTGGTGCCCGGGCCGCTGATCTTCTCGGTGACCGCCTGCTTGCTCCCGAGATCCTCGATCCACACCTCGCAGGCATCGGCGGCGATGCGGCCGGTGACGACGTAGCGTCGGCCCTCCGCCGGCGTGAAGTCCACCTCGCCCACCGTGCGGCAGTGCGGGTGGGACAGCCCCAGCACCGGCGAGGCGTATTGCGTCGCGGCCTGCAGCCTCACGCGCGCGGGGCCCAGCGGCAGCTCGTTGGTCAGCGCCACCGGCGTGACCGTCATGCCGCTGCCCTGGCCGGCGCGCGTGGTGGCCACGCTGCTGCTGGCCAGGCGGCGCCCGTCGGCCTGCGTCATCTCGAAGACATGCAGCTGCTGCGGGCTGACGGCCACCACCTGGTCGGCGACGTTCGCCGTCGGGCCGGTGTAGTCGGCCGGGGTGGCGGGTTCGAAGGCGCTGAAGCTCTTGAAGCTGGTGCAGCCGGACAGCGACAGTGCCGTGGCCGCCAGGAAGGCGATGCGTTTCATGCGGCGCGCAGCTTACCGCGCCACCGCCGCGCGCATCGACCGCGCCACGTAAACCAGCGCCACGGCCGCGAGGCCGAAGCCGATGACGACGCCCGGCAGCACCTGGCTCCAGCGCAGCGCCTCGCCCTTCAGCACGGCCAGCATCAGCGTGTTTTGGGCCAGGCCGGGCACCCACAGGTACCAGGGCGCGTCGCCACCCGGGTTCAGCAGGCTCACCATCGGCGCCAGGCTGACGGCGGTGATGACCAGCGTGCTGCTGGCCTGCGCCTCCTTGAAGGTCTTGGAGCGGATGGCCAGCGCCATCAGCAGGGCCGACAGTCCGGCCGCCAGCGGGATCTGCAGCAGCCAGAAGGCCAGCACCTCGCCGGTGCCGAACTGGAACATCGCCTGCAGGCTGTCGCTCTGCAGCAGCCACTGCGCCGGCACGAAGCTCAAGCTCGCCAGCAGCGCCACCGCCATGCCCAGCAGCGCGACAGCGCCCCACTTGCCGGCCACGATGGCGCCGTGCGGCGCGGGGTTCATCAGCAGCGGTTCCAGCGACCCGCGCTCGCGTTCGCCGGCGGTGCTGTCCAGCGCCGCGGTCAAGGCGCCGTACAGCACGGCCATGATGATGAACATCGGGATGATGCTGGTCAGCCGCGCCGCGCGTGCCTGCGCGCTGGCGAGGTCGCGCTCCTCGATGTCTATGGGTTCCAGCAGTTCGATGGACACGCCGCGCATCGCCAGGTTCAGCGCCGAGCGCTCGCGGTTGAAGCTCCACAGCAGGCCCTTGATGGCGCCGATGCCGGCGCTGGCGCGCTGGTTGGCGCTGTCGCCGACGATCTCCACCGTCGGGGCCTCGCCTTGCAGCAGCTTGGCCTCGAAGTCCGCCGGCACGACGAGCACCGGCTCCAGCAGCGTCGTGGCGCGCAGCCGCGCCTCGTAGTCGCTGGGCGCGGCCTTGATGGTGTAGGTCTGGCGCTCGATGAAGTTCTTCAGCGTCGGCGCGTTGTCGATGCCGACGGCCATCAGCTCGCGGCGTTCGGCGCGGGCCTCGAACGACGCGATCAGGCCCGACAGCGCGGCCAGCAGCAGCGGTCCCATCAACACGGCGGGGATGAGGATGCGCAGCAGCGTGCGGCGGTCGCGCAGCGCGTCGGCCAGTTCTTTTGCAAAGACGATCCAAGCGTGCTTCATGCCGCGACCTCCTCGGGGAACGCGAGCTTCACGAAGGCATCCTCGAAGCGGTGCTCACCCGCCTGTTCGAGCAGCGCCGGCACGCTGCCATGCGCCACGCTGCGGCCGTGCGACACGACCACGACCTCGTCGCAGAGGTGCTCCACCTCCTGCATGATGTGGGTCGAGAAGACGATGCATTTGCTGCCGCCCGCGGGGCTGCGCAGCCATCGCAAGGCCTCGCGCAGGGCGCGCGTGGCCAGCACGTCCAGGCCGTTGGTCGGTTCGTCCAGCACGATGTTGGCGGGGTCGTGCACGAGGGCGCGCGCCAGCGCGGTCTTCATGCGCTCTCCCTGGCTGAAGCCCTCGGCGCGGCGGTCCAGGATGGACTGCATCTCCAGCAGGCGGGCCAGCTCCTCGGCGCGCGCGTTGGCGGCTTCCGGTGCCATGCCCTGCAGGCGGCCGTAGTAGGCGATGTTCTCGCGCGCGCTCAGGCGCGGGTACAGGCCGTGCGCATCACCCAGGATGCCCATGCGGGCCAGGGCTTGCAGCGGCGCGTTCTTCACGACGATGCCGTCGCAGGCGATGTGGCCGCTGTCCGGCGCGAACAGCCCGCCCAGCATGCGCAGCGTCGTCGTCTTGCCCGCGCCGTTGGCGCCCAGCAGGCCGGTGATGCGGCCGTTGGCGGCCGTCAGGCTCACGCCCTGCACCGCATGCACGACCTTCTTGGCGCCACGCTTGAACAGGCCGGCGCCCGTGCGCGTGGAAAACTGTTTGTGAACGTCCTGGATCTCGATCATTGGGCAGGCCCTCCCTGCACGGGCTGGAAAGCGGGCGGGCGGGGGATGCGGGTCGCGCAGGCCGCGTCCTGCGGCAGCGCCTCCGCGTCGGTCTTGGCGTCGATGAAGCGGAACATCACGTCGCGCATGCAGCCCACCGCCATCACGCCATGGCCGGCCTCCGGCACGACGAGGTGCTGCACGCGCGCCGGCTGGCCGGCGCCCAGCGCCTTGGCGACGCGCTCGCCGTGGCGTGCCGGCGTGGCGGGGTCGGCGCCGCCGCTCAACAGCAGCACCGGGCTGGGCGCCGGCGGCACCTTGTAGAAGTCCGCCGGCACGTCGCCGCGGGGCCAGGTCTTGCATATGCGGGCGTACATGTCGGCGTCGACGTTGCGGAAGTCCGTACCGGGCGTGTCGGTCGCCTGCGCCAGCCGCGGCATGTCCTCCGCGCAGACGACGGAGAAGTGCATGCCCATCGCCAGCTTCATGCCCTTGCCGCTGCCGAAGGCCGTCGTCAGGCCGAACAGGCCGTCGAAGCGCCCGTCCCGCGCGGCGGCCTGGATGGCCGCGGGCAGGGCGGCGGCCAGCGCCGGCTGGTAGAGCGGCCCGCGCACGGCGCGCAGCAGCAGCTCGCGGTCGACAGTGAAGTGCTCGGGCACGCCCGTCAGCGGCTGCTGCACCGTCACCGCGCGGGGCAGGGAGGCCAGCAGCTTGGCCCAGTCGGCGCGCAGCTGCGGGTGGGTCTTGGCATGGGCGTCGAAGAGCTTGTCCAGCGCCGCCTGGCCGTCCGTCGAGAAGCTGGCGGGCAGCACCATGTCCGGCGGCGCGACGCCATCGATGAGGGTGCGCCGCACCTGGGCCGGGAACTGGCGCAGGTACTCCAGCGCCGCACGCGTGCCGTAGCTGCCGCCGATGAGGTTCCACTGCGGCACGTCCAACGCCTGTCGCACGGCCTCCATGTCCTGCATCGCGATCGTCGTCGTGAAGAAGCGCAGGCCGCCGTCCTGGCCGTAGGGGAGTTTTTCCAGCGTCGCGCGGCAGGCGTCCAGGCGGCGCATCTGCGCGGCGGTGTCGAGCTGCTCGGTGATGGGCAGCTTGCTGTCGTCGGGGCATTCCAGCGGTGCCGACAGGCCGGTGCCGCGCTGGTCGACGAAGACCAGGTCGCGCCGGTTGTTCAGCCGCGAGAGCCGCTGCAGCACGCGCGGCGCCACCTTGATGGCGCTCTGCCCGGGGCCGCCGGCCAGCATCAGCACGGCGTCGGGCTGCTTGTTGCGCGCCATCGCCGGCACGACCAGGTAGTGGATGGTGATCTTCACGCCGTCCGGCCGCGCCGGGTCCAGCGGGCGCTGCAGGCTGCCGCACAGCAACTCGTTGGGGATGCCCTCGATGCGGCAGGGCTTCAGCGGCGCTGCCGCCATCGCCGTGCCGCACAGGCCGGCCGTCGTCAGGAGCACCAGCAGGCCTCCGCGCCAATCACGCATGCCGTTCACTTGTCGTCGTTGGAATGGCGTGCAGTATGCGGCGCGGCCCGCGGCGGCCGCACCCGCCGCGGGCGACCGGCACGGGCGGCCGCATGAGCGGCAGGAAACGTGGGGCCAGCGGCGTCAGCCGGCGCGCGCCACCACCAGGCGCGCCAGCGCGGCCGTCGCGTCGACGACCGGCAGGCCGCAGGCCGCGGCGTCCAGCACCAGCGGGATCTCCGTGCAGCCCAGCACCAGGGCCGCCGCGCCGCGCTGGCGCAAGGCGCGCGCCGCATCCGCCAGCAGCGCCTGGCCGTCCTGCAGCTGGCCGGCCTTCACGGCCTCGATGCCGGGCATGACCAGCGTCAGCATCTCGCCGGCGGTCGGCAGCAGCCACTGCACCGGCGGCGTCTCGGCCAGGCGGCGGTTGATGTAGAGGCCCGACGCGATGGTGGCGTCGGTGGCCAGCAGGCCCACGCGCGCTTGGGCGCCGGCCAGCGCCAGCGCCTCGTGCAGCGCCGCGTCGACGAGATGCAGCATCGGCCGCTGCAGCTGCTCCTGCACCTCCTCGAACCACAGGTGCGCCGTGTTGCAAGGCATGACGATCAGGTCCGCGCCGGCCGATGCCAGCCGCCGGCCGCAGGCGACGATGGCCGCCAGCGGCGAGCCCCCCTCGCCGCGGAAGGCGGCCGTGCGGTCGGGGATCTGCGGCACGCAGCTGACGATCATCGGCACATGGTCCTGGTCGCGCGCGGCGGGTGTGGCGTCCAGCACCTTGCGCATGAAATCGATCGTGGCCAGCGGGCCCATGCCACCGAGGACGCCTACGACCTCCATGTCACCGGACCCATGCAACGCATGAAACTTGCGGGCCGAGCGCCGGGCCGCTCCCAAGCCGGACCGCGCTGGCGATGTGCTTGCCGGTCGATCCGGCAAACATCGCCGTCCCCGCGGGGGACCGGCCAAGGTACTCCTTGGACGAGGGGCGCCATGTCACACCGCGGGCTTGTCGGAGAGCTGCTTGAGGTTGTCGCGCAGCTCCGGGCTCATCGGCGCATTCAGGTTGATGCCGCGCGGCGGGATGGGCGACAGGAACCACTTCTTGTAGAGCGCCTCGAACTCGCCGCTCTTCATCAGCGCGGCGACGGTGTCGTCCACCAGCTTCTTGAAGGCCGGGTCGTCCTTGCGCAGCATGATGGCGTAGGGCTCCACCTGCAGCGGCTCGCCGACGATGGCCAGCGCCGCGGGGTCGGGGCTGCTGGCGCGCAGGCCGAACAGCAGGATGTCGTCCATGCCGAAGGCGTCGGCGCGCTCCTGCTGCACCAGCAACGCCGATTCGGCATGGTCCTTGGCGCCCAGCAGCTCGAAGCCCAGGTCGCGCTCGGCATTGACCTTGCGCAGCACCTGGAAGTTGGTGGTGCCGACGGTGGACACCACCCGCTTGCCCTTCAGGTCGGCGAGGGCGCGCACCGGCGAGCCCGCCTTCACGAGCAGCCGCGTGCCGGTGTAGAAGTAGTTGACCGAGAACGCGACCTGCTTGCTGCGCGCGGTGTTGTTGGTCGTCGAGCCGCATTCGATGTCCACCGTGCCGTTCATCAGCAGCGGGATGCGGTTCTGCGACGTGACGGCCTGCGTGGCCACCTGCAGGTCGGCGCGGCCGGTGGCCTTCTTCACCTGCTCGACGATGCGGCCGCAGATCTCCCAGCCGAAGCCGGTGGGCTTGGTGTCCGCGCCGAGGTAGGAGAAGGGGATGGAGGATTCGCGATAGGCCAGCGTGATGGTGCCCGAGGCCTTGGCCTTGTCGAGCGTGCCGGGTTCGGCGTGCGCGCCCATGCAGGCCAGGCAGGCGAGGGCGGCTGCGGCGGTGGCGGAGTGCTTCATGGAGGTCCTCGGTGCGGTGCGTTGATCGGATGCCTGAATGCTAGGAAAACGCGCGGCCGCCGTGCATCGCGTTTGACCGGCAGTTCATAAGGCGGCCTAATGAACGCCGCCATGAGGATCAAGCACGTCGAAGTCTTCCACGCCGTCATGCTGACCGGCAGCGTCGGCGCCGCGGCGAAGCTGCTGCACGTCACGCAGCCCGCCATCACGCAGACGCTGCAGCACGCCGAGCTGCAGCTGGGCTACGCCCTCTTCACGCGCCAGAAGCGCCGCCTGGTGCCCACGCGCGAGGCCCAGGCCCTCTACCCCGAGGTGCAGGCGTTGATGCTGCAGCTGGAGTCGCTGCGCCGCATGGCCTCGGCGCTGCGCGAGGGCCAGGACAGCCCGTTCCGCATCCTCATCGTGCCGTCGCTGGCGGTGCGCGCGCTGCCGGACGCGCTGCGCATCTTCCGCAAGGCGCACGCCGGCATGGAGGTCGCGGTGCGCACGCTGCATTCCAACGACATCGCCCGCGCCATGGCGCTGCAGGAGGCCGACGTGGGCATCGTCTACGGCAAGCTGTCGCACCCCGCGCTGCAGGACGAGCTGGTGGCCACCGGCCGGCTGGTTTGCGTGTCCGCGCGCAAGACGCGCGCCGACAAGCGCACGACGGTGACGCTGCAGGAGGTGCTGCGCGAGCCCTTCATCCGCATCGACGAGCGCGACCCGCTGGGCGCCGTGCTGGCCGACCACTGGTCACGCCTGGGCCTCACCGCCAAGGCCGGCATGACGGTGCAGACGCATCACATCGCCATGGTCATGGCCGAGCAGGGCTTCGGCCCGGCCATCATCGACTCGTTCACGGCGCAGGCCTCGACGGGCGAGAGCTTGCAGGTGCGCACGCTGCTGCCCGAGGTGCCGGTGGAGGTGCGCGCCGTGCAGCCGCAGGGGCTGCGCTCGCCGCGGCCGGTGGCGGACTTCATCAAGGCCTTCCGGCAGGTGATCGCCGCTTAGGCCTTCGCTTTGAACAGCCCCTGGCAGGCCGACCGGGCCTTGGCGTCGCTGCCATCGAGCTTGCCGCAGACGCCGTCGAGCTGGGCCTTGAGCCGGCCCACGGCGGCCGCCTGGGCCGGGGTCTTGTTCCAGTCGCCCAGCAGCGTCGCGACCTTCTTCAGCGAGCGCTCGCTGCGCTCGTAAAACGCGCCGGGGTCCTTCTCGGCCTCGGCGAACAGCTGGGCCGCGGCCTTCTCGATGCGTGGCGCGTCCTCGGGCGACAGCTCCACCAGCGCGGCCAGGTAGCTCGACCCCCATTGCAGCCGCGTGGCCGGGCCCTCACTCTTGTTGAAGGCCTCTTCATACCAGCGCAGCGCGTCCGCCTTGCGGCTCTGCTTCCTGGCGTTGCCGCCCAGCTGGCTCATCAGGTAGTAGGGCGAGTGGCTGCGCGCCAGCGCCGACTTCAGCAGCTCGTCGCTCTCGGTCCACAGCCCCGCGCGGCCCAGCAGGTAGGCGGCCTGCGTGACGACGGCCTGGCGCTCGAAGCCGTCGGTGATCTCGCGGTTGGCCTTGGTGGCCTGGTCACGCGCCTCCACCAACAAGGCGGCGGGGATGGTCTTGGGATGCGGCTCGTCCTTGGCCGCGTCCAGCCGGGCCAGCTCGATGCGGGCCTGCAGCGCATTCAGGCGGTCGGCGCGCGACAGCGTGGCGTCCTCGTTGAGCCGCTTCAGCGCGGTGTCGAACTCGGCGACGAGCTGGCTGCGCGCCGCGCCGGCGGCCGGCGCCAGCGCCTTGGCGAGGTCGGGCGCCTCGTTGCTCAGCACGTCCATCTGGGCCCGCGCCTGGGCGGCGTCGGCCAGCACGGCGCGCAGCCGCGGCAGCTGCGCGGGGTCGGCGGCCTTGCCCTCGGCCAGCGCACCGATGGACTTCAGCCACAGGCGTGTGGTCGTCTCGCGGTCGGCGCCCTCGCTGGCCTTGGCCAACTGCGCCAGCGTGGCGGCGCGTTCGGCCATCGGCAGCAGTTGTTGCTCGTCCGTCTCCCAGCCGTAGAAGCCCAGCAGCCGCCACTCGTTGGCGCCCAGCTTCCTGCCCGCCTTGGCGTCCGCCAGCACCGCCTTGACCGGGCGACCGCTGGACAGGCCCATCTGCAGCACCTTCATGACCTGGGCCGCGTCGGCCTCGCCGGGCAGGCGCGTGATCTCGCTGCCGTTGGGGTTGAAGAGGATCAGCGTCGGATAGCCGCGCACCTTGAAGCGCGTGCCCAGCTTCTGCGCGCCGGGCGCGTCGCCGTCGATGCCCACGGCCACGAAGGCCTTGCTCTGCTCGATGAAGTCCGCGCGGTTGAACAGCGTTGCTTTGAGCTGGTTGCAGGGCGGGCACCACTTGGCGCCCCAGTACAGCAGCACGGGCTTCTTCTCGGCCTTGGCCTGGACGAAGGCGCGGTCGATGTCGGCATCCGCTTCGGCGGCCTGCCAGGACACGCCCGAGGAGGTGCTGAGGGCGTGGGCGGTGGGTGTGATGGCGAGCAGCCAGGCGGTAGCCAGGGCTGCGATACGAGGATGGCGTGTCATCGGGCCTGGGGTGTCGATCGTGTCGAAGCCGCGATTGTCCGCGGCCGTCATTGGGGAGAATCCGCGCATGCCGAATAAGCTCACTCAGCGGCTGGATGAGGCCCTGGCCGCGCTGCGGGCCCAGGCCCGGCCCGACCAGCTCGACGCGATGGCCCGCTTCGGCCTCACCGGCGACGGCCGCCTGGGCCTGGCCGTGCCGACGCTGCGCGCGCTGGCGAAGGAATTCAAGCGCGACCACGAACTGGCGCTGGCGCTGTGGGACACCGGCATCCCGGACGCGCAGATCCTGGCCGGCATGGTGGCCGAGCCGGCGCGGTTCACCGCCGAGCAGATGGACCACTGGGTCGCCGGCATGCGCGCCTGGGATGTTTGCGACCAGGCCTGCCTGAACGCCTTCGTGAAGAGCCCGCTGGCCTGGGATGCCATCCCGCGCTGGGCGGCGCGCGAGGCCGAATTCGAGCGGCGCGCCGGCTTCTCGCTGCTGGCCGTCGCCGCCGTGCACCAGAAGACGCGGCCGGACTCGGACTTCCTGGCCCGCCTGCCACTCATCGAGGCCGCGGCCGACGATGAACGCAACTTCGTCAAGAAGGCCGTCAACTGGGCCTTGCGGCAGATCGGCAAGCGCAGCCTGCTGTTGCGTGAGCACGCGCTCACTGTGGCGGATCGGATGTGCGGGCGAAGCGAGAGGTCGGCGCGCTGGATTGGCAGCGATGCGCGGCGAGAGCTGAGCCGCAGCGGGGAGTGAGCGTCAGGGGCCGATCGGAAAATGACTCTGACCCCAATTTGAATCCCCCTTTGGAGGGATGCGCGGGGGATGCGACCGGCCGGCATCCCCCTTCGCTCCACCCTCTGGGTGATGTCCGGAAAAAGGCCCGGCGCCGATGCTGAGGGTGTGACGTTTTCCACGACGTCGAAGCCCACGAACCGGAGCCCGCCATGCAATTCTTCGCTTCTTCGCAGTCCCCCTGGTCCACCTCCAAGCTGCCGGTGGCGCTGCAGGCCCGGCCCACCGCCATGGGGGCGTCCGCGCCGAAGCCCGAGGTCTGCGGCTGGTTCGACTCCAGCTTCGACCTGTCCACGGGCCTGGAGGTGTCGGAGCAGGACAACGACACGCTTTACCAGCTGTGGGAACTCTCCCAGCGCTGATTCAGAGCCGGCAGGCCAGCGTCGTGCCTTGCAGGATGGCGCGCTTGGCATCCAGCTCGCCGGCCTCCAGCGCGCCGCCGATCAGGTGCACGCTGACACCCGCCGCCTTCAATGGCGCCTCCAGCTCGCGCAGCGGCTCCTGGCCCGCGCACAGCACGATGGTGTCGGCCTCGATCAGCTGGGCGTCCTTGCGGTCCTCGCCATAGCTGACCCACAACCCCTCCGGCGTGATCTGCTCGTAGTTGACGCTGGCCAGCATGTCGACCTGCTTCATCTTCAGCGCCGCGCGATGGATCCAGCCGGTCGTCTTGCCCAGCCCTGCGCCCGGCTTGCCGGCCTTGCGCTGCAGCAGCGTGATGCGGCGCGTGGGCGCCTCGGGCGCCGGCCGCAGCAGGCCGGCGCGCACCTGTTCCGGGTCGCCCACGCCCCAGTGGCGGCGCCACGCGGCCGGGTCCAGCGTCAGCGAATGGCCGGCCTCCAGCAGGTACTCGGCCACGTCGAAGCCGATGCCGCCCGCGCCGACGATGGCCACGCGGCCGCCCACCGGCTTGTCGTGCCGCAGCACGTCGATGTAGCTCAGCACCTGGCCGCGCGCAATGCCCTCGGCCTGGCCCTTGATCTTCGGGTCGCGCGCGCTGACGCCGGTGGCCAGCAGCACCTCGTCGAAGCCCTTCAGCGCCTCGGTGTCGACGCGACAGTTCAGCTTCAAGTCCACGCCGGTGATCTCGATGCGGCGGCGGAAGTAGCGCAGCGTCTCGCTGAACTCCTCCTTGCCCGGGATGCGCCTGGCCATGTTGAACTGGCCGCCGATCTCGGCCGCTGCGTCGAACAGCGTCACTGCATGGCCGCGCTCGGCCAGCGTCGTCGCCGCGGCCAGGCCCGCCGGCCCGGCGCCGACGACGGCGATGCGCTTCTTCGCTGCGCCCACCGGCCGCAGCACGATCTCCTGCTCGTAGGCCGCGCGCGGGTTGACGAGGCAGGTGGAGATCTTCTGCGCGAAGGTGTGGTCCAGGCAGGCCTGGTTGCAGGCGATGCAGGTGTTGATCTCGTCGGCCCGGTTCTCTCGGGCCTTCTTGACGAACTCCGGGTCGGCCAGGAAGGGCCGCGCCATCGACACCATGTCGGCCGAGCCATCGGCCAGCACGCCTTCGGCCACCTCCGGCGTGTTGATGCGGTTGCTCGTGATCAGCGGCGTCGTGATGCCTTCCTCGCGCAGCCGGGCACGCAGCTTGGCCGTGACCCACGCGAAGCCGGCGCGCGGCACGCTGGTTGCGATGGTCGGAATGCGCGCCTCATGCCAGCCGATGCCGGTGTTGATGATCGTCGCTCCGCCCCTGGCCACGCGCCGCCCCAGCTCGACGACCTCCTCCCAGCTGCTGCCGTCCGGCACCAGGTCCAGCATGGACAGGCGGTAGATGATGATGAAGTCCGGCCCGACTGCCTCGCGCATGCGCGCCAGGATCTCCAGCGGCAGCCGCATGCGGTTCTCGTACGACCCGCCCCACTCGTCGCTGCGCTGGTTGGTGTGCGTGACCAGGAACTGGTTGATGAAGTAACCCTCCGAGCCCATCACCTCCACGCCGTCGTAGCCGGCCTCGCGTGCCAGCCGTGCGCAGCGGATGAAGGCGCGGACCTGCCGCTCGATGCCGCGGGCGCTCAGTTCGCGCGGCGTGAACGGCGAGATCGGGCTCTGGATGCGCGACGGTGCCACGCACAGCGGCGAGTAGCCGTAGCGGCCGGTGTGCAGGATCTGCAGCGCGATCTGGCCGCCCTCCGCATGCACCGCGTCCGTGATGAGCTTGTGCCGCCGCGCCGCGCCCGACGTGGCCAGCGTGCCGGCGAACGGCTTCGCCCAGCCTTCGATGTTGGGCGCGAAGCCGCCCGTCACGATCAGCCCCACCTCCCCGCGCGCCCGCTCGGCGAAGAACACCGCCATGCGCTCGAAGTGCTTGCGCCCGTCCTCCAGGCCGGTGTGCATGCTGCCCATCAGCACGCGGTTCTTCAGCGTGGTGAAGCCGAGATCCAGCGGGGCGAGCAAGTGTGGATAGTTCATCCGGTCGATGCTAACCAGCGCCGGCAGGCCGCAATTGGAGAGCTCTCCTCAATGGCGCGGCCGGTGCAGCAACAGTTCTTCACCCGCTGCGGGATGGCGGAAATCGTGACATCGTCCGCTTGAGTTCTAATCGCCAATCCGCGTACATGGGATCGGCCCGGCGGTTTGGTTTTTTGGAGAGTTCTCGATGCGATTCACCCCTTGGGCCACGCGACTGGCCCTGACGCTGAGCCTGTCGGCCACTGCCCTCTTGACCGCCTGCGGCGGTGGCGGCGATGGTGGTGGCAGTGCCCAGGTGCGGCTGCTCAATGCCACGCGCTCCTTCCCGCAGCTGGATCTAGTGGTCAACAGCAAGACCATCAACAGCAAGGTGGCCTACGCGACCGCCGGCGAATACGGCGGCGTGGACACCAACGCCACGGGCACCCAGGTGCAGCAAAGCGACGTCGGCACCAGCGTCTCGGCGACCACGCCGACGCTCGCCAGCGGCAACAACTACACCTACATCACCTACGGTTTCGCCGGCGCGGTTCGTACCACGCTGCTGCAGGAAGCCGAGCCCGCGGCTGACGCCAACAAGGTCAAGCTGCTGGTGCTGAATCTGGCTCCCGATGCCGGCGCACTGGACGTGTATCTGACGACTGCCGCCAACTGCGCGCTGACCTCCGAAACCGCCGCGACGACCAATCTGCAAGGCGGCGCGGGCAGCGGCTACATCAGCCTGAACGCCGGTACCTTCCGCGTCTGCGTGACCGGCTACAACAAGACCACGGACCTGCGCCTGAACATCCCGTCCGTCACCCTGGAGTCGACCAGCGTCAACACGCTGATCCTGACGGCCACGGATGGCGGCGTGCTGGTCAACGGCATCAAGCTGGTGCAAAAGGGTGCGGTCACGAACTACCCCACCGCGCAAGCCCGCGTGCGCACGGTCGCCGCATTGACCGCCGGTGGCAAGGTCGCCTCGACCATCAACGGCCAGGGCATGTTCAGCGTGGGTGCCACCAGCCCGCTGATCAGTGAGTACGTGACCACCACGGCCGGTGCCAGCACCCTGACGACCAGCGTCAACGATGTGCCGGTCACGTTCGCGGCGCCGACGTTGACCGCCGGTTCGGACACCACGCTGCTGGTCTGGGGCGATGCCGCAGCGCCCAAGCTGGCCGTGCTGAACGACGACAACCGTCTGCCCACCGTCATCGGCAACGTGAAGGTTCGCCTGGTCAACGCGCTGCCCTCGCTGACCGCGTCGCTGAACGTGGACTTCAGCGCCATCGCGTCCAACGTGTCGCCCGGCGCAGTGTCGAATGCCGGCACGTTCTCGTCGACGACGGCCTCGCAGGTGGAAGTCGTGGTGCCGACCTCGGCCACCCCGATCTTCAACAACAACAACACCACCATTGCCTTCCCGGCCAACAGCGTCTGGACCTTCTTCGCCGTGCCGAACGCCGCTGCCGCGCAAGGCATGACCGCCCTGCCCAAGCGCGAGCGCCCGTAAGCTTCAGCGCCCCACTGCAAGGCCCCCGCGCCCACCGGCCCGGGGGCCTTCTCCTTTCTGGCGGCAAGATGGCGACTGTGTCCCCACCCACCCGCTTGCAACTGCAGCGTCTGCGCCAGCTCTGGCGCAGCGCCGGCTGGCCCTGCCAGGACCTCGTCGAGGTGGAACTGCTGGCGGCCGGCTGGGTCGAGCGCCTGGCCGAGCCCGGCGGCCGCGAGTGCCTGCGCGTGACCGATGCCGGCATCGCGCTCATCGCTGCCTCGCTGGCCCGCAACCGCGCCGCGCGCGACGCCCACGAGTTGCTGGTCGAGCGCGTCGCCACCGAGATGCAGCGCGCCGGCCGCATCGCCTGGCGCGGCCTCGCGCTGCGCGCCGGCCTGCCCGCGGAAGACGGCAAGACGCTGTGGGTCAACGCGATGCCCGATGTCTATTCCATCCGCCACAGCACGGTGGAGGACTACCTCGAACCGGCCATCCACGAGATCAAGGTCAGCCGCGCCGACCTGCTGGGCGAGCTGCGCCGCCCCGCCAAGTCCGCCGCCTACAGGGCGCTGTGCGGACAGTGCTGGTTCGTCATCAAGGCCGGCATCGCCGAGCCCGAGGAGATCCCGCCCGAGTACGGCGTGCTGATCGGCCACGCCACGCACCTCGAACTCGCCCGCCCGGCGCCCAGGCGCGCCTGCAAGCCCGACTTCCCCACCTGGATGGCGCTGGCCCGCGCCACGCCGCTTGCGCCGCCCGATGACGATCCACAATCGCCGTTATGACGCCCCTCGCCCGGTTATGCAGCGCTGAACGCGCCGGCTTGGGGCGGCCCGGCGCTCGGCCCGAAATGCACCCGTTTCATCCGCAGCGCCATGAAGAACTGAGATGAGCAAGACCGTGCCCACCGATGCCGATGTCGAGGCCTACTGCACCGCCCAGCCCGAGGCGCGCGCCGCCGACTGCCGGGCGCTGATCGCGCTGATGCAGCAGGTGAGCGGCCACCCGCCGAAGATGTGGGGCCGCATGGTCGGTTTCGGCCATCACCATTACGTCTATGACAGTGGCCGTGAGGGCGACACCTTCGAGATCGGCTTTGCCAGCGGCGCTGGGGGCAAGGGCGACATCAGCCTGTACCTGAACTGCGATGCCAGCGTCAACGCCGGGCTGCTGGTTCAGCTGGGCAAGCATCGCCATGGCAAGGGCTGCGTCTACATCAAGCGCTTGGCCGACGTTGATAAAAGTGTGCTGGCCCAGCTCTGCGAGGCGGCGCTTGGCGCCTTGCGTCGATGAGCGACGCCCTGCTGGCCGCCACCTGCCCGCGCTGCGGCGGCGGCTTCGAATGCGGCGTGAACGCGGGCCATTGCGACTGTTTCGGCATCCGCCTGACCGACCCGTTGCGCGCGGAGCTGGCCGCGCGCTACAGCGGCTGCCTGTGCCTGCGCTGCCTGCGTGAGCTGATGGAAGCCGACGCCCCGCCGGCCGGCAACGACGACACCGCGCCCGGCTGAGCGAACGGCCCACTTCACCGGCATGGCCCGCCGCCTTGGGCATGATGCGAGGCAATGAACCTCCTCGACCGCATCGCACCACCCCTGTTCATCTTCATCTGGGCCACCGGCTACCTCGTCGCCAAGCTGGCCGCGCCGTACGCTGACCCGCTGACCTTCCTGAGCTGGCGCTATGCCGGCGTCGTTGCGCTGATGCTGGGCTTGGCGCTGGCGGCGCGAGCCGCCTGGCCGTCGCGGCGCGACATGCTGCACCTGGCCGTGGCCGGCATCGGCATCCAGGCGCTCTATCTCGCCGGCGTGTGGGTCTCCATCCGCCAGGGCCTGCCGGCCGGCACCGCGGCGCTCATCGTCAACCTGCAGCCGGTGCTGGTGGCCGCACTGGCGCCGATGATCGGCGAGCGCGTCACGCCGCGGCAGTGGCTGGGCGTGGGCTTCGGCCTGGCCGGCGTCGTCCTGGTCATCTGGCACAAACTGACCCTGGGCACCAGCTTCGGCCTGCCGCTGCTGCTGTGCCTGATGGCGCTGCTCGGCATCACCGCCGGCACGCTGTACCAGAAGCGCTTCGTGCCGCACTTCGACCTGCGCACCGGCCAGGTCGTGCAGTTCGCCGCCTCGCTGGCCGTCACGCTGCCGCTGGCCTGGTGGATGGAGCCGATGCGCATCGAATGGAATGCCTCGGTGCTTGTCGCGATGGCCTGGAGCATCCTGGTGCTGACCGCCGGCGGCATCAGCCTGATGTTCTACATGCTGCGCCATGGCCGCGTCACGGCCGTCAGCAGCACCATGTATCTGGTGCCCTCTGTCACCTCGGTGATGGCGTGGTTGATGTTCGGCGAGACACTCGGCGCACAAGCCATTGCCGGCATGGGCGTGACGCTGCTGGGCGTCTACCTCGTCGTCGGCCAAAGAAAGCCGGAGACCGCGTCATGACCCGAGCCCATCACCAGTTCTGGCCGGCCCGCTTGCCGCATGCCATCGAGCCGCCCGCCACCGCGCTGCCGGACAACCTGCAGGTCAGCGCGCGCCGCTTCCCCCACCGGCCGGCGCTGGTCTACCTGGGCCACACGACGACCTATGCCGAGCTGGCCGCGCAGGTCGCACGCCTGTCCGCCTGGCTGGCCCAGCGCGGCGTCAAGAAGGGCGACCGCGTGGCCGTCGGCCTGCAGAACTGCCCGCAGCTCGTCATTGCCCATTACGCCGTGCTGAGCGCCGCCGCGGTCGTCGTGCCGGTCAACCCGATGAACCGCGCGCCGGAGCTGAAGCACCTCATCGAGGACAGCGGCGCCGTCCTCGCCATCACCAGCGCCGACCTCAGCGCCGAATGGCTGGCCGCCGGCATGGCCGCTGCGGACCTGCTGGTCACGCGACTGGCCGAAGTGCTGCCGGACGGCCGCGCCGGCCTGCATGGGCTTCCTCCGGGCTGGGCCGACTGGCTCGACGCCGACATCGCGCTGCCCGCGGGCGCCACCTCCTGGGCCGACGCCCTCGCCTGCTCGGCCCCGCCGCCGGTGACCACCGTCGGCGCCGACGACCTCGCGCTGCTGCCCTACACCAGCGGCACCACCGGCCACCCCAAGGGCTGCATGCACCGCCACCGCAGCCTGCAGCACAACGTGTTCGCCGGCGGGATGTGGGCCAACGTCTGCCATGAAGATGTCGTGCTGGGCGTCGTGCCCATGTTCCACATCACCGGCATGGTGGTCGTCATGCACGGCACGCTGGCCGCGGGTGCCAGCCTCGTGCTGATGCCGCGCTGGCAGCGCGAGTACGCCGCCCGACTCATCAAGGCGCACCGCGTCACGCGCTGGACCAACATCCCCACCATGGTCATCGACCTGCTCGCCAGCCCCGAGGTCGACAGCTTCGACCTCAGCAGCATGGTCAGCATCGGCGGGGGCGGCGCGGCCATGCCCCAGGCCGTGGCCGAGCGGCTGCTGAACCGTTGGGGCCTGCGCTACATGGAAGGCTACGGCCTGACCGAGACCGCGGCGCCCAGCCACACCAACCCCTACGACGCGCCCAAGCAGCAATGCCTGGGTGTGCCTTACCTGAGCTGCGACGCCCGCGTCGTCGACCCCGACACCCTGCGCGAACTGCCGGTGGGCGAAAGCGGCGAGATCATCGTCCACGGTCCCATGGTGTTCGACGGCTACTGGCGCCGCGCCGACGCCACCGAGGCGGCCTTCGTGGCGTTCGACGGCAAGCGCTTCTTCCGCACCGGCGACATCGGCTACGTCGACGCCGACGGCTACTTCTTCATGACCGACCGCCTGAAGCGCATGATCAATGCGAGCGGCTTCAAGGTCTGGCCGTCCGAGGTCGAGAACCTCATGCACGCCCACCCCGGCATCGCCGAGGCCTGCATCATCTCGGCGCCCGACGCCTACCGTGGCGAGACCGTCAAGGCCGTCGTCGTGCGTCGTGCCGGCCATGCGTCCCTCACCGAGGCCGAGCTGCGCGACTGGTGCCGCGCCAACATGGCCGCCTACAAGGTGCCGGCGCGCATCGAGTTCGTCGACAGCCTGCCCAAGAGCGGCGCTGGCAAGGTGATGTGGCGGGCGCTGCAGGAGCGCGAGCGCGACCGGTGAGCGACGTCGAGCGGCTGACCGCGCTGGTGCGCGGGACGCCCTGGTTCATGGCTGCGCTGCGCGCCGGCCGCGAGCTGGGCCTGGCGCAGTGGTGCATCGGCGCCGGTGCGCTGCGCAACCTCGTCTGGGACGCGTTGCACGGCCAGCCGCGTTCCGAACTGACCGATGTGGACTTCGCCTATTTCTGCGCCGCGGACATCGGCCCGGCGCGCGACGCCGGACTGCAACGCCGCCTCGGCGCGCTCTGCCCCGGCCTGCCGTGGGAAGTGACCAACCAGGCCGGCGTGCACCTGTGGTTCGAGGCCTGTTTCGGCCAGGCCGTTGAGCCGCTGCACTCGCTGGCCGACGCCATCGCCACCTGGCCCGAGCCGGCAACGGCAGTGGGCGTGTGGCTGGACACCGCCGACGCGCTGCATGTCATCGCGCCGCATGGGTTGGATGACCTGCTGCACATGCGCATCCGCCGCAACCCGGTGCGCGTGAGCATGGAGACCTATCGCGCGCGCTGCGCCAGCAAACGCTACACCGAGCGCTGGCCCCAGGTCGTCATCGAACCGGGTTGAGGCCGCCGTTGTGGCCCGCGTTCAATGCTGGGCCGGTGTCGGTTGCGGCTGCGTGGACCAGTGCGGTTGCCTGGCCAGCTCCGCCGCGGTGACCTCGTCGGCGGTGACGGCATATTCATTGCTGCTGCGCTCCACGAAGTAAGCCGAGCGGTAGCGCTGCAGCAATCCCCCGAGCGCTTTGCGTGCCTCGCCGGGGTGGCCATTGAACGTGAGGGTCAGTGTGGTCATGAGCGTGCCGTCCTTCCAGAATGGCTGATGGGTGAATGCCGTCTGCCTTCTTGAACGCCGATGCGCCACTGCCGTTGACGGGCTCGTTGATACGGGATGTGAAGGGCGGGCCCATCGCGTGAGCGACCACAGCCTGCTGACGCGCTGGGCAAGCAGGAGCGGCTGCCCGTCAGTCGCCGGGAACAAACGGGTTCTCGGCCTCGTACTCCGCCCGCGTCTTGCGACGGTGGTTGCCCGTCAGGCCCACGGCCGCCAAGGCGCGGTCCGTGTAGATCTCCGACCGGAGTGGCCAATCGTGGGCGGCGTCAAACAGCCCTGGCATGAGTTCGTAGCTCAGCGGCTTGCCGTCGGCGTCGACGTCGTTGAACCACAGGTGCGAACCACAGCTCGGGCAGAAGGCCCGCTCTGCGAAGCTGGAGGAGCGATAACGGGTCACCTGGCCGGTGACGGTGACGGCGGGCGCATCCGCCGTGAAGCACAGGAACAACCCGCCCGACCACCGTTGGCACATCCGGCAATGGCAGGCGCCGATCCGCGGATCGTGGTGGCCGGCCACGGTGATCGTGACGGCGCCGCACAGACAACGGCCGGTGATGGGGCCTTTGGCCGAGGTGCTGCCGGCGGTGCCGTCGGCTTGGGTGGGCGGTGTCTGCATTCTTCTGGCTCCTGAGTCGCACAGCGGCCAAGGGGCAAACGGCGCGCCGGGACCAAGCCTGAGATTCGGCATCGCGCCCTGGCCCTCAGCGACCGACCGCGACCGAACCGGTGTGCGATGCCTGCAGGCCGGGCCGCCCCGCGGGCTGCAACAGCAGGTACAGCAGCGGCCCGAACGACCCGGCCGCCACCGTCAGCACGGCATACGGCCAGACCGTGCGGCCATTGCGCTTCGCGTCGCGCCAGATGAAGCCCAGCGCGATGAAGGACATGACCACCAGATCGAGCAGCACCTGCCAGGCGCCGACGCTTGCCATGCCGGCCTGCCAGATGCCGACGTAGCCGACCTGCCACATCGCATACAGCGAGAAGGCGCCGAAGGCGGCGAGGACGATGACGAGGATGGTGCGCATGGCGGTTCTCCGGTGGGTTGGGGTGGTGCCATCGTCGGCAGCGGCCCACGGCGCCGCAATGACCTGGGAGGTCATCGCCGGCTTGACCCGCGGCCCTTAAGGTGGCGGCCATGAAGCACATCGTTCCCACCGCCCTGCTGCTCGTCGCCCTGCTGCATGCGCTGCCCCTGGCCGGCGTGCTGGGCGCCGCGCGGTTGTCCATGCTCTACGGCATCGACGTGCAGGAGCCCAACCTCGCGCTGCTGCTGCGCCACCGCGCCGTGCTCTTCGGCCTGCTCGCGGCCTTGCTGGCCACCGCGGCGCTGCGGCCCGCGCTGCACGGTGCGGGCCTGGTGGCGGGCCTCGTCAGCGTCGGCGCCTTCCTGCTGCTGGCGCTGCTGGAAGGGCCGCTCAACGCCGCCCTCGTCACCGTCGTGCGTCTCGACATCGTGGCGTTGATACTGCTGATTGCCGCAGGCCTTGCCCACCTGCTAACCCAGCCATCGCCATGACCGCCACCCTCGCCGCCCTGCGCAAGCGCCGCCGCGTCAGCCAGCTGGAGCTGTCGCTGCGCACCGGCGTCTCGCAACGCCACCTCAGCTGCATCGAGACCGGCCGCTCACGCGCCGGCCGCGAGACGCTGTTCGCGCTGCTCGACGCCCTCGGCGCCACGCTGGAGGAGCGCAACCAGGCCTTGCTCGCTGCCGGCTATGCACCCGCCCATGCCGAGCGCGCGCTGGACGCGCCCGAGATGGCGCCGGTGCGCGCCGCGCTGGAGCAGCTGCTGCACGCCCACGGCGCGACGCCCGCGCTGGTGATCGACGGCGACTACAACCTTGTCATGGCCAACGTCGGCCTGGCCCGTCTGCTGACGTTGCTGGGCCTGCCGGGCGAAGCGATGCTGAGCCAGCCCATGAACCTGCTGCGTGCCGTCTTCTCACCCGGAGGCCTGCGGGGCCTGTGCGTGAACGAGGCCGAGCTGTGCGGCGAGATGTGGGCCCGCGCCAGCCGCGAGGCCGAACACCTGCCGCGGCTGCGCGCGCTGCTGGACGAACTGCGGCCGACGCTGCAGCCGTGGGCCCCGGTCGAAACCGGCAACCTGCCCGTCCTCTCCTTTCGCCTGCGCGCGGCGGACGGCCGCACGCTGAGCTTCTTCTCGGCCCTCACCAGCTTCGGCACGCCGCTGGACATCACGCTGGCGTCGCTGAAGGTGGAGCATCTGTTCCCGGCCGACGAACTGACACGGCGGGCACTCGCGGAGGCCGACGACGAGCCACGGGCCAAGAGTGCCGGGCCGAACGGCTGAACGCTGACGTCACAGTCCCGCGCGGCGCAGCCACGCCTCGGTTTCGACCACGCGGACGCCGGCGGACTGCAGGTTGCGCAGCACGCGATGCCGGCTTTCGATGCCCACCAGCATCAGCACCCGCTTGCCCGGATGTGCGCGCACGACGTCGCGCAGGCGGTCCGCATGGTGCTGGTCCCACTGCTGCTGCACGCGGGCCGCCGCCCCGCCGACCAGGCCTTCCTCGAGCTCCCGCATCGCCGCCACCAGCTGGTCGGTCTTCGCGCTATTCACGTCGGCGGCGGAGGCCCACCCGGCAGCCATCGCCCGGTACGTGGCCTGCTTCAGTTCGTCGAGCGCCTTGGCGCCCGCCGGGTTGCGCTCGCCGAAGGCCTTGTACGCCTGCCCCGCCGCGCCCGTCAGCTCCGTGAACAAGGCCCCATCCGGCTCCGAGCCGAAAGCCGGCGCGCCGGTGGCGTCGAGGTACGGGAAGATGACCTCGGTGTACTCGACCTTGCCGGGCCAGACCTTGCGGTCGCGCAGCTCCGTCGGCGTGACGTCCAGCACCAGCACCTCGGGCTTCACCGCATCGATCAGCCGCTGCAGGGCGGCGAGCCCGTAGGCCGGCACCGTGCGGTGGCGTGCGTACAAGGTGGAGATGACAAACACGTCGCCTGGCGGATTCGCCAGTGCCTGCGTGGCGGCGGCACTGGCGGCGGCCATCATGCCCAGCACCACCCGCCTTGACCGGCCGCGCCCCGTCGTGTGCATGCGCTTCCCCCGTGGAGTTGAAAGGCCTGCAATCTAGGCGCGAGCAGGACGGCGGTCAGGGGCATGCGACGAACCGGGCAAGGCCGGCGACGAGCCCGCTTCGACCGCGACGGAGCGGCCGTCGCCGGCGTGCGGCGCGATGCCTTGGGCGACCGCAGGCTCCGGCTAGAGCTGCTGCGCCATCGCCTTGCACTCTTCGAAACTTCGCTCGGGGCTGTCGCCCCAGAATATGCGGTCAAAGCCGTCGCCCATCAGCTTCAGCTGTTCCTGCAAGGCCTGTTTGTCCTTGGCCATGCATGCGAAATAGGCGTACATGTTCCGATGGTCGGTGTGCGGGTAGCGCGACAGGCGGTCCTCAAATCCCGCTTTCATCTTCGGCCAGGAGGCATGCGTCGCGCTGAACAGCGACTGCTTCGTCTCCGCATAGCTGAGCCCGGCATACAGGCGCGCATACATCTCCATGCCGCGCTTCTCCCGGGTGCTTTTGGTCACCGATGTGATGAACCGCTCGACGAGGTCGAGGTCGCCGCCCCATTTCGGCAGCAATGACTCCTCCATCAGGAAATACAGCGCGTCATGGTCGGGGTTCTTCGCGATGCCCTTCTCGAAGACCGCCATCAAGCGATCGATCTCCCATCCCAGGCCGCGGCCGACGTTCAGCATGAGGCTGTTCCAGGAGCTGTCCTTGGCGGCCAGTTCCTGGTTGCGCCGCAGATGATCGAGGGCCAGACCCAGGTACTTGCCGAATTCGGCCCAGGACGCCGGTGACACCGTATTGGCGTAGCCGCCGCCCCGGTGGAACCATGCATGGGCCGAGAGGCTGTTCACATAGAGCAGTTGCGCCAGGACCGATTGCGGATGGTCCAGCGCCCACTTGCGCGTCAGGGCGTCCATCTGCGCGTAGTACGCCTCGGTGACGTGCAAGCCCGAGTCGCTGACCTTTCCGATGCCCATCCAGAAATGCTCGACGCGTGGGTTGCCGGTCAACGGCGAGCGTTCACCGGGTTTGCCGTAGATCGCATACAGGCGCTCCAGCTCGACGAAGTCTCCATAGCGGAACGCGGCCTCCACCTGGTCGGGCACCGTGGGCGGCTTTGGCTTGTCGGGGGTCTGCGCATGCGCTGGCTGGCCCAGGGCGAGCCATCCACACAGGAGCCCGGCGCAGAGGGCCAGTGAAAACCTACTTTGCTTCATCGCTGCCCTTGTCGAGGTTCCATTCCATGACGAATTCAGCCTTCCCCGCCTTGCCGGTGGGATAGCTCCGCTGCCTCGCGTAGTCGAGGGCGGCGTCATCGAGCAGCGCTTCAAACGCCAGCGGCCTGTTGCCGCGCACGCCGGGCACCCGCATCTCACGCGCCACCACCTCGGTCTTGAAGGCCTTGCCCTGGTCGTCCACGTTGACTTGCAGCGTGCTCTCTCCTTGAACGTGAAAGAAACTCGCGACGGCCGGATAGGCGGGCTTGCCGTCGGCTCGGGGCGCCGACGCCGCCTTCGGTTTGTAGCCGGCAGGCACGAAGTCATTGACGTCCAGCATGGTCGAGTAGCGGTAGACCGTCAGCGCCCGGGTTCGGTCCGTCTTCACGTCGGCGAGCTGCGACTGCAGCCACCACTGGCTTTTGGCGCACTGTTCCCAGCGATCCGGCTTGGCGGGCTTGCGGTCGCGAGCGAAAACCTGTGCGGCCAGGAAGGGCGTCATCGGTGCGGCCGCCACGGGCAGGCCCTCGCGCAGGCGCGTCACGGCGTGATCCGCCGCCATCAGTTCGGCCGCTGCCGGGCGTGCCGCCAGCCCCTGCCGCGTGGTGCCCACCCGGGACAGCAGTTCCTTCTCCGCGGCCAGCAGCGCCGCCCGCGCATCGGCCGGTGCGGCCTGGATCATGGCGATCCGGCGACCGAAATAGGCCGCGGGCAAGGTGCTGCATGCCTTAGGCGCCAGAGCCGCCTTCAACCAGGCTTCGTCAAGGGCCGGACCGGCGCTCTCCACGGACGCGATGGCGATCTCGTTGAGGGACCTCAGGTACAGCGCCTGATGCAGGTCGGCGCCTCTCAAGTTCGGGTTGTTTGCCGCGGCGCGTTCCTCGGCGATCCAGGCGGGGATCAGCGTCTTCAAACGGGCCACATGATCGCGGGCGAGTTGAGCTGCCGCGTCACGCAAGCTGGAGTCCAGCGCGATGTCGTCGGGCACCGCATAGGCGTTCTCATGCCACCTCGCCAAGCCATTGACCAACGCTGCGTCCTGTTCCGCCAGCAGCGCCTGGACCGTGGGCGCTTCGGTTGCGGCGCTGGCAATCGATGGCAACGGTGCGCTAGCGCAGCAAAGCAAAAGACGCCCCAACCCGGTTTTCAACCAACGCATACACGCCCTCCCAAGCGCAGTCCCTGAGCAGCGGCGGATGTTAGGGAGAAAGCGCCCGGCAGTTCATCGGGTATGCGTGGATTCGCTGGTCGCCGCGCTGCAGACCGAGGTTCAAGCATCCGACGAGTTCACGGCTATCGTTGCATCCCCTGTTTGTGGCGCTGTGAACCATGCCCCGCTACGTCGCACTGCTCCGAGGCGTGAGCCCGATGAACTGCCAGATGCCGGTGCTCAAGCGTTGCCTGGAGGAGGCCGGCTTCACCGATGTGAAGACGCTGCTGAGCAGCGGCAACGTGGCTTTCTCTACGGCCCGGTCCGCATCGCTGCCCGCGCTGCAGAAGCGCGTCGAGAAGGCGATGCGCGACGGCGCAGGCTACGACTTCCTGACCGTCGTGCGCTCGACCGCGCACCTGCAGCGGCTGCTCGACGCGGACCCGTTTGCGGCGTTCAAGCTGCCGGCCGGCGGCAAGCGTGTGCTGACCTTCCTGCGCGAGCCCGACGCGGTGCACGAGGTCGAGCTGCCCATCTCGCGTGACGAGGCCAGCATCCTCCAGCGCAGGGGCGGCGAGGTGTTGTGCGTCTACGTGCCCAACGCCAAGGGCCCGGCCTTCATGCAGCTGCTGGAGAAGACCTTCGGCAAGGCGATCACGACGCGCACCTGGGACACCGTCGCCAGGTGCGCCCGCGCTTGAGGCGTTCCCACGCACTTGTCGCCCCGGGCTGAGCGTCGGCCCGTCAGATCGTCAGCTCGCGCTCCACGTCCTGCACCTTGCGGCGCGCCAGGGCCAGGTTGGACTTGGCCTTGTCGAGCACGAAGTAGATGAACACGCCTTCCTTGCGCGACATCGGGCGGATGACGTGGTACTGCTTGCCCAGCGTGATGAGGATGTCGTCGATGACGTCGTTCAGGCCCAGCTGGCGCATGACCTTGGCCTTGGCGCGCACGACTTCGGTGTTGCCGGCGGCAGCGATCTCCAGGTCCACGCCCGAGCCGGCGGAGCCCAGCATCATGCCGCTGCCGGCGTCGACGACGGCGGCGCACATGGCGCCGTCCACGGTCAGGAGGTCTTCGAGGCTTTGGCGGATGTTGGCCATGGTGTTTGCTTTCTGTCGTTCAGACGGGTTGTGAAAAAGGGGTGGGGTGTCAGCCGCGGCCAGCCACCAGCTCGCCGATGCGCATGCCCATGCGTTGGAGCGTCGGCCAGTCGACGGCACGGTGCTGGCCGACGGCGATGAAGAGGAGTTCGGGGTCGGCGGCGCAGCGGAACACGGCGATCAGGCCGTCGGCGTGGTACAGCGCCACGGCGATGAAATCCCCCAGGCAGCCGAAATGCGCCGCATGGCGGCGGTGCAGCCGCCAGTGGTCGGAGGCCGCCTCCCACAGCGAGGCCTGCGCCGCCAGTTCGCCGTGGGCGGTCCAGACCATGCCGGAGCCGGCCTCGACCAGCGCGCAGCCGCGGATGCCGGGCCGCTGCGCGAGCGTGTCGACGGCTTGCGAGAGTTCGTCCTTGCTGGCCCTCATGCGCGCAGCAGCGCCTTCTCGCATTGCGCGAGCGCCGCCCAGACCATGCCGAGCAGCGCCTGGGTGTCGGTCAGCACGCCGACGACCAGCTCGTGCATGCCGGCCTTCACGCACCGCACGACCAGGCGGCCCTGGGTGGACTCGACCACCAGGCAGCGCGGGGTGCCGATGCCCGTTTCGCGGCTGGCCGCCGCACCCAGCGCACCGATGGAGCTGATGAGGGCGGCCAGGCGGTCGGCGTCGAGGGGTTGGCGCTGGGCCACGGCGAGCGAGAAGCCGTCGATGGTGGCCACGAGCACGGTGCGGGCACCGTCGATGCCGTCCAGGAGGTCCTGGGCGGCGCGCGCGCCGGGGGCGCTGTAGGGATGGTCGCGGAGGTTCATGGCGGGGCGGTTGTCGGTCAGGGGGCAGCCGCCTCGGCCTGGGCCAGGATGGCATCGATCAGCCGCAGCACGTCATGGCGCTCGCGCACGTCGACCGCCAGCGTCGGGATGGCGAGGCCGCGCTCGGCCACCAGGTCGGTGAAGTCGTCCAGCGTCGGCAGCGGGCATTCCAGCGTGCGGCCCACGCCGATGGCGCAGTTCATCTGCGGCAGCAGGTCGGCGAAGTGGTCCAGGTAGACGCGCAGGTCGGCCCGCGGGTCGGGGCGCGAGTTGTCGATCAGGATGACCAGGCCCAGCGCCTGCTCGACCAGGATGCGCCACATGAAGTCGAAGCGCTGCTGGCCGGGCGTGCCGAACAGCCGCACGCGCACGCCCTCGCCCAGGTCGACGTGGCCGTAGTCCAGCCCCACGGTGGTCACCGCCTTGGCCAGGCCGGGGTCGCTGTTGGCGACGTCGGTGACGATGGGCGCGATGTCGCTGAGCGCCGCGATGGCGGTGGTCTTGCCGGCGCCGGGCGTGCCGGTGAAGACGATCTTCAAGTCCATCGTCAGCGGCTTTCCTCGGGAATGCCGAGCCGGGCGCGCAGCCGGGTCAGCAGGGCGCGGTCCGGGCGCGCCGGGTCCCTCGTCGCGCGCAGTGGGGGCGGGGCGGCGGGCTCGGCGCGCAGCAGGTCGTTGTCCCGCATCAGGTCCAGGAAATGGCGGCAGCGCTCCAGGGCCACGCCGCTGAGCGACGCCAGTTCGTCCACGCTCAGGTAGCGCACGGTGATGAAGCTGGCCATGCGCAGGCCCTGGGGGATGGCGTCCAGCAGGTTGGTGCCCGGCCAGCGCCGCAGCCGGAAGCGCACGGCCAACGGCGCCGCGGCGGCGGGCGCCCGCGTGCGGAGCGCCGGAGGCGGGGCGGGCGTCTGGCGCTCGATGGCGGCGAGGACTTCCACGAAGTCGTCGTACTGCAGCGGCCGCCGCAGCACGAGCAAGTCACCGGCCTCGACGTGCGCGGCGGCCTCGACGATGCGCACCTGATGCGGCGCGCGCTCCAGCCAGCCCGGCACGGTGGGTGGGTCGTCCGCGGCGTAGAAGTAAACGTCCACCGGGCCCTCGGTCACGATGCGCCACTCCTGGCGCAGCCGGTCGCTGTCCACGAGGAGGAACACCTGCAGGCGGCGGGTGTCGCTCTCCGGCAGGCCGGCCAGCAGGATGCGACGCGGCAAGGCGCTGCTGAACGATGCGGCCTGCCCCATCAGTGCCACCGGGCGGTGATCAGGGGCCGTGCGGACGGTGAGGACGGTGAGGACGGTGAGGACCGGAGATAGGCATTCATGACGGACTGCTTGTGCCGTGGGGCTGCAGTGCAGCCCCGATGTACATATTAATCTACGTGAGTAGATGTTTATCTACAGAAGGCTTGCTGAAGCGCGTCGACACGCCCGGCCCGCAGGTTCACGTCTGGCCCGACTCGGGCAGGTGGATCACGCCGGTGTGGAAGTTGTAGTCGAACACCTCGCCATAACGCGCCCATTCGATGGCCACGCGCAGCACGCGTTGCGCCTCGGCGGCCTCCATGCTGTCCTGCAGCAGCTTCAGGAAGGGCCCCTGCTTGAGCTCGCCGCCGGCCTCCTGCTCCAGGCTGTGGCGGATGAAGGCGGCCAGCGGCACGTGGGCCAGCAGCTGCTGGCCGAAGATCTCGCGGCGGAACTCGTGGCCGCCCTGCACGTAGTTGTGGCCCAGCGGCGTGACGATGAGGTCGCCGCCGCTGAGCTGGGCCAGGCCCAGGCGGTGCAGCGCGTCCGCCAGCGGCAGCAGCGCCTCGTCGGTCAGCGCGCTCTGCTCGGCCAGCCGCGGCAGGTCGGCGCGGCCCTGGAACTGCGCATTGGCCAGCAGCTCCAGCAGGCTCTCCATGCGGCCAATGTCGGCCTCGGGCAGGCGGTCCGACAGGTGCGGCCGCGCCGGCTCCCCGGGCGCGCCCGCGGCGGGCGCGGCGCTGGTCATCAGCCGGTAGACCTCGTCGACCAGCAGCCGCACCTCCGCGCTGTCGGCGTGGCGCGGGCGCGGCAGCGTGATCGGCAGCTCGGTGCGCACGCGGCCCGGGTTGCTGGCGAAGATCAGCACCCGGTCGGCCATCATGACGGCCTCCTCGATGTTGTGCGAGACGACCAGCATGGCTTGCGTGGGCATCTGGTCGCTGTCCCACAGCTGCAGGATCTCCTGGCGCAGCCGCTCGCCGGTCAGCACGTCCAGCGCCGAGAAGGCCTCGTCCATCAGCAGCACGGCCGGCTGCATGACCAGCGCCCGTGCGATGCCCACGCGTTGGCGCATGCCGCCCGACAGCTCGCGCGGCAGCGCGCCCTCGAAGCCCGCCAGGCCGATCAGCTCGATGGCCGCGCCGGCGCGGCGCGCGCGCTCGGCCGCCGGCACGCCCGCCGCCTCCAGGCCCAGCTCGACGTTCTGCTGCACCGTCAGCCACGGGAACAGCGCGAAGCTCTGGAACACCATCGCGATGCCCTGCGCCGGCCCGAACAGCGGCTGGCCGCGGTAGCGCACGTCGCCCGCATCGGCCGGCACCAGCCCGGCCATGATGCGCAGCAGCGTGCTCTTGCCCGAGCCGCTCTGGCCCAGCAGCGCGACGATCTCGCCCTTGGCCAGCGAGAAGTCCACTTCCTGCAGCACCGTGCGCAGGCTGCCATCCGAGGACTTGAAGCCCTTGGCGACGCCCTTCAGTTCAATCAAGTCGTCCATCAGGAATGCATCCTCTGTTCGGCGAGCCGGTACAGCCGCCGCCACACGCAATGGTTCATCGCCATGACGAAGACGCACATGACGCCGATGCCCAAGGCGATGCGCGGGAAGTCGCCGGCCGTCGTCATCTGCTGGATGTAGCTGCCCAGGCCCGCGGCCTGCAGCTGGGTGTCGCCCCAGCTCACGGACTCGGCCACGATGCTCGCGTTCCAAGAGCCGCCGCTGGCCGTCAGCGCGCCGGTCACGAAGCTCGGGAAGATGGCCGGAAGCAGGTAGCGCTTCCAGGCCAGCCAGCCCTTCAGGCCGAGGTTGCGCGCCGCCAGGCGCAGCTCGGTCGGGATGGTGGACGCGCCGGCCACGACGTTGAAGAGCAGGTACCACTGCGTGCCCAGGATGATCAGCGGCGACAGCCACAGGTCGGGATTCAGCCGCCACTTGACGATGGCGAGTACGGCGACCGGGAACACCAGGTTGGACGGGAAGGCCGCGAGGCACTGCACCACCGCCTGCACGCGGCCGGCGATGCGCGGGTGCAGGCCGATCCACACGCCGATGGGCACCCAGATCAGCGCGGCCAGCGCGGTCAGCACCAGCACGCGCGCCAGCGTGTACAGCCCGAGCTTGAAGACATGTGCCGCCTCGCCCCAGCCGACCTCGGTGTGGATGAAGGTGACGAGCCGCCAGACGGCGAACAGCACCAGCGCCGCGACCAGCGCGTCCCAGGCGCGCGCCCACAGCGGGTTGGGCGGCTGTGGGCGGGCGCGGATGGAGCGGCCGTCGTAGGTCTTCCTCAGCGGCGCGAAGCTCGCCGTGATCCAGCGCCCCGGCCAGGCGCCCAGTCGCTGCAGCCGCCGCGTGCGGCGCAGCCAGGCCAGCAGCCAGGACCGCGGCGCCGGCTCGCCGCCCGCGGCCTCGAAGCGGAACTTGTCGGCCCAGGCCAGCAGCGGGCGGAAGAACAGCTGGTCGTACAGCAGGATGCCCACCAGCATGCCCAGGATGGCCCAGGCGATGGCGTGAAGGTCGCGCGCCTGGATGGCGACGGCGATGTACGAGCCCACGCCGGGCAGCTTGATGTCCTGGCCGGCCACCGAGATGGCTTCCGACGCGACGACGAAGAACCAGCCGCCCGACATGCTCATCATCATGTTCCACAGCAGCCCCGGCATCGCGAACGGCAGCTCCAGCCGCCAGAAGCGCTGCCAGCCCGACAGTTGGAAGATGTGGGCGGCCTCCTGCAGCTCGCCCGGCACGGTGCGCAGCGACTGGTAGAGGCTGAAGGCCATGTTCCAGGCCTGCGACGTGAAGATCGCGAACAGCGCCGCCAGCTCCACGCCGAACAGGTTGCCCGGGAACAGCGCGATGAAGGGCGCGACCGCGATCGCCTGGAAGCCCAGGATGGGGATGGACTGCAGGATGTCCAGCAGCGGCACCAACACCTTCTCGGCCGCGCGCACCTTGGCCGCCAGCACCGCGAACACGCAGGCGAACACCACCGACGCCGCCAGCGCGATGAACATGCGCAGCGTCGTGCGCAGCAGGTAGTAGGGCAGCCAGGCGACGTCCAGCGTCAGCGGCAGGGGTTCGCCGACATGGAAGGGGCGCGCCATCTGCGCCGCGGCCATGGTCAGCAGGCACAGCACCGCCAGCACGAGCGGCAGCAGCGCCCAGTCCCAGCGGTTGAAGCTGGCCTCGACGGCGGTGCGGGTGAAGAAGCGACGGTCGGCCATGGGCTGTGCGGCAAAACCCGGCAGCCTAGGCGGGCCATGTCTCTGGCCCGTGAAGCGTCGCTGTCCGCAGCCTTGCGGGAGCGCTCAGCCGGCGCTCGATGCCGGCGCCACGCCTACTGGGGGCTGATAACAAAGTGTCGAACTGACTGCCAATGTTTCGAAGTAGGCCGGTTCGCCAGAAGGCGAAGCGATGTCAAAGTTTCAACTTTGCGCCCTGAGCAGAAGCAGGTTGTGCCTTCGACGGCCGCGTCATCGCCAGTGACGGCGGCCAAGCGCGGGACTCATCTCGCGCTGCAAGGCGCGCCAGACCCGCTCCAAGCCTGCACACATCCACGGCTTGCCATCTCTGTGCACGCGCCACTGCCTCACGTCCCTGGGATTCGGCTCAAAGTGCAGGACCCAGGCAACGCCGCCACATGAGAACGTCCAGTCGAACGGCTGGCGTAGGTCCTCGCGCCTCGGCAGAGGGATATCGAGGGCGGGTTCCTGGCCTGCAGTCCTCAAGCGACGCTCGCGCCGAGCATCGCGCTCAGCAGCCGTTGCTGGACGGTAGGGTCGCATGCTCAAATGTTAGGCAAATATCGTTAACGATCCACCGATAACACGTTGAGCCTCATGGAATTGACCGCGCCTTTTCGAAGAGCTGAAGGTTTCGCTGAG
>NZ_LMFP01000014.1 GCF_001426885.1 Pelomonas sp. Root1444
TAGGGACAGTCTGCAAAACCCCGTTCTTGCGTGGCGCTGAGGTCGTGTGCGGCTCGTGAGTCGGAAAATGTGCAGCGGCACCGGGCCTTCGGCACCACTGGCGCTGCGAATTCGGGGCTTGCGACGCCCCGCAACTGCGTCGCAGGCGCACTCATCCCTGCGCACCCAGCAGTTGTCGCCGCGTCATCCACAGATTGCTCAGCGCAAACAGCATCGTCAGCCGCGCGGTGTTCTTTGCCAAGCCGCGGTAGCGCACCTTGGCGTAGCCGAACTGCTGCTTGACCACTCGGAACGGGTGCTCAACCTTGGCCCGCACGCTGGCCTTGAGCTGTTCTACCTTGTCCAGCAGCCGATTCACTTCGCACGTCGAGTCGAGTGCGCGACGCTGGCCCGGGCGCATCGCGATGTGCCAGTCAACCTTCAGCCCTCGGGTCTCTTCGCGCTTGGTCACGCCCCGATAGCCCGCATCGGCGAACACGACCTCCTCGCCCCCGTGCAGCAGCGCCGCCGCCTGCGTCACATCGTTGACGTTGGCCGCCGTGCCGATGACCGTATGCACCAGCCCCGACTCGGCATCCACGCCGATGTGCGCCTTCATGCCGAAGTGCCACTGCTGGCCCTTCTTGGTCTGATGCATCTCGGGGTCGCGCTCGCCGTCCTTGTTCTTCGTCGAACTCGGCGCGGCAATGATGGTGGCGTCCACCACCGTGCCGGTCTTGAGCATCAGGCCTTGTCGGGCCAGCCCGGCGTTGATGGTGGCCAGCAACTGGGAAGTCAGCTGGTGCTTCTCCAGCAGGTGGCGAAAGCGAAGGATGGTGGTCTCGTCGGGCACGCGCGCGGCGCCCTCCAGGCCGGCAAAGCGCCGGTACAGCGGGCGCTCGTGCAGTTCCTCTTCCATGGCCGGATCGCTCAGGTTCCACCACAGCTGCAGGCAATGGATGCGCAGCATCGTCTCGATGGGAAACGGCGGCCGGCCACCCAGCGCTTGGTGTGCACCGCGGGCATGCGGCCGGATAAGCGCCACCAGCTCCACC
>NZ_LMFP01000015.1 GCF_001426885.1 Pelomonas sp. Root1444
GCCGGCGGCGCGCTCGGTGCGGCGCGGCTGGGCTGGCTGGCCAGCGGTGGGAGCGTCGACACCGTCTGCACCCGCCCGGCCGTTGCGGCCCGCTACGCCCCCGACCCCGAACGCCACGCCCGCCTGGCCCCGCGCCTGGCGCGTTTCCGTGACCTGTACCGCCGCCTGCGCGGCGCCTGATTTCTTCTGCATCTTCTGAAGTTCGACATGACCTCCTATTTCCATCACATCGCCCCGATCCGCTTCGAGGGCGCCGACAGCCCCAACGACCTGGCCTTCAAGCACTACGACAAGGACCGCATCGTCCTGGGCAAGCGCATGGAGGACCACCTGCGCTTTGCGGTGTGCTACTGGCACAACTTCGTCTGGACCGGCCTGGACCCGTTCGGCGGCGCGACCTTCGAGCGGCCCTGGTTCCAGGGCGGCAGCCCCATGGAGCTGGCCAAGCTGAAGGCCGACGCGGCGTTCGAGTTCTTCGCCAAGCTGGGCGCGCCCTACTACTGCTTCCACGACCGCGACGTCGCCCCGGAGGGCGCCACGCCGCGCGAGAGCCAGGAGAACTTCAAGCGCATCGTCGACGTGCTCGGCGAGAAGCAGCAGGCCACGGGCTTGAAGCTCTTGTGGGGCACGGCCAACCTGTTCAGCCACCGCCGCTTCATGTCGGGCGCGGCCTCCAACCCCGACCCCGAGATCTTCAAGATGGCCGCGCTGCAGGTGCGCGACGCGATGGACGCGACGCTCAAGCTGGGCGGCGAGAACTATGTGCTGTGGGGCGGCCGCGAGGGCTACGAGACGCTCTTGAACACGCGCCTGGGCCAGGAGCTGGACCAGCTGGGCCGCTTCCTGAACATGGTGGTGGAGTACAAGCACAAGATCGGCTTCAAGGGCGCCATCCTGATCGAGCCCAAGCCGCGCGAGCCGTCCAAGCACCAGTACGACTTCGACACCGCGACGGTCTACGGCTTCCTGGTGCGCTACGGCCTGGAGAAGGAAGTGAAGGTCAACATCGAGGCCAACCACGCCACGCTGTCGGGCCACAGCTTCGAGCATGAGATCGCCACGGCCGGCGCACTCGGCATCCTGGGCAGCCTGGACATGAACCGCGGCGACCCGCAGCTGGGCTGGGACACGGACCAGTTCCCCAACAACGTGCCGGAGACGGCGATCGCGCTGTACCACGTCATCCAGGCCGGCGGGCTGGGTTCGGGCGGGCTGAACTTCGATGCGAAGGTGCGCCGCCAGAGCATCGATGCGGAGGACCTGTTCCACGGCCACATCGGCGGCATGGATGTGTGCGCACAGGGCCTGCTGATCGCCGAGAAGATGATCAACGACGGGCGGCTGCAGGCGGCCGCCGACAAGCGCTACGCCGGCTGGGACGCGCCGGCCGGCCAGGACATCCTCGGCGGCCGCCGCACGCTGGAGCAGCTCGCCGACGAGGTGCTCGCCAGGAACACCGATGTCGCTCCCGTCTCCGGCCGCCAGGAGGTGTTGGAGAACTGGGTGAACAAGTTTTGCGGTTGACC
>NZ_LMFP01000016.1 GCF_001426885.1 Pelomonas sp. Root1444
TCAAGCACCAGGGCCGCTTCTTCATCTACATCCCCGTGCTGCAGGACGCCGGCACCGGCATCTACGTCATCCACGCCGACGACATCCGCGGCCCGTGGAGCGCGCCCATCGACCTCAAGATCCCCGGCTGCATCGACCCCGGCCATGTCGTCGGCGAGGACGGCCGGCGCTACCTGTTCGTCAACGGCGGCCGCCGCGTGCGGCTCAAGGACGACGGCCTGGCCACCGACGGCCCGCTGGAGGCCAACGCCTGGAAGCCCTGGCAATACCCCAAGGACTGGGTCGTCGAGATGTACGCGCCCGAGGGCCCCAAGCTGCTGCGCCGCGGCGAGTGGTTCTACCTGATCAGCGCCGTCGGCGGCACGGCCGGGCCGCCCACCAGCCACATGGTCACGCTGGCGCGTTCGCGCTCCGTACACGGGCCCTGGGAGGACTGCCCGCACAACCCCATCGTGCGCACCACGAGCATCGACGAGCCCTGGTGGTCGCGCGGCCACGCCACCGTCGTCGAAGGGCCGGCGGGCGACTGGTGGATGGTCTATCACGGCTATGAGAACGGCTTGCGCACCCTCGGCCGGCAGGCGCTGCTGGAGCCGGTGGAGTGGACCAAGGACGGCTGGCTGCGCGCCAAGGGCGGCACCTTGTCCAAGCCCCTGCCCAAGCCGCGCGGCGGCAAGGCGAGCCAGGCGGGCTTTGCGCTGTCCGACGACTTCTCCAGCGGCAAGCTGGGCCTGCAATGGGCCTTCCACGCGCCCGGCCCCGATGAATCCAAGCGGCTTCGCTTCGAGGACAAGGCGCTGGTCATCCGCGGCAAGGGCAAGTCGCTGCCCGACTCCTCGCCGCTGACCTGCCAGGCCGGCGACCGCAGCTACGAGATCACGGTGGACCTGGAGATCAGCGGCGAGGGCCACGGCGGCCTGGCGCTGTTCTACGAGGAGCGCGGCCACGTCGGCATCGGCTTCAGCACGACGCAGATGCTGACCTATGGCTACGGCCAGGAGCATGCCTGGATGCGCCAGGACATGGCCACGCGCCGCGTCCACATCCGCCTCGTCAACCGCGAGAACGTCGTCACCTGGCACTACTCGCACGACGGCGGCAAGACCTGGCAGCAGCACTCCTGGCAGATGGAGGTCTCCGGCCTGCATCACAACGTCTTCGGCGGCTTCGTCAGCCTGCGGCCCGCGCTGTTCAGCGCCGGTGCCGGCGAGGTGCGCGCCCGCAACTTTGTCTATCAAGGCCTCACGACATGACTTCACTTCGATCGCTGCGCCGCCGCCAGATGCTGGCCGCCGCGGCCCTGCCCCTGGTCGCACCCATGACGCTCGCCGCCCCTGCCGCGCCCACCCAGCGCCGCATCGTGCTCGACCTGGCCGAGGCCAGGCAGCCGCTGGACCGCTTCTTCGACCACTGCGTCGGCGCCGACTACCCCGGCACGACCTACCGCGAGGATGCGCTGGCGCAGCTCAAGACCACCGTGGACGAGCTGGGCTTTCGGTACCTGCGCTTCCACGCCATCTTCCACGACGTCTTCAAGACGGTCACGCGAGATGCGAATGGCCAGCTGGTGTTCGATTTCACCGGCATCGACAAGCTCTACGACGCCATGCTGGCCCGCCGCATCAAGCCCTTCGTCGAGCTGGGCTTCACGCCGCTGGCGCTGAAGACCTC
>NZ_LMFP01000017.1 GCF_001426885.1 Pelomonas sp. Root1444
GCTCCATCAGCATCGAGCGCATCAGCGGCACGCCGGTCTCGGTGGCCTCGTGCGCCTTCGCGTAGAGGTACGGCATGAGCTGGTGCTTGAGCCGCGTGAAGACGCGCAGCACGTCGCAGCTTTCTTCGTCCACCAGCCATGGCACCCGGTAGCTGCTGCTGCCGTGCAGGCGGCTGTGCGAGGACATCAGGCCGAACTGGATCCAGCGCTTGTAGACGGCCGGCGGCGGGTTGCCTTCGAAGCCGCCGATGTCGTGGCTCCAGAAGGCGAAGCCGCAGGTGGTCAGCGACAGGCCGCCTCTGAGGCTCTCGGCCATGGACTCGAAGGTGCTCCAGCAGTCGCCGCCCCAGTGCACCGGGAAGCGCTGGCCGGAGGCGTAGGTGGAGCGCGCGAAGACGATGGCGTCCTTGCCCTGCACGTCCTCCAGCAGTTCGAAGACGGCCTGGTTGTAGTGCAGCGCGTAGAGGTTGTGCATCTCGACGGGGTCGGAGCCGTCGAAGTACATGACGCCTTCGCTGGGGATGCGTTCGCCGAAGTCGGTCTTGAAGCAGTCCGCGCCCATGGCGAGCAGGCGCTTCAGGTGGCCCTGGTACCAGGCCTTGGCGGCCGGGTTGGTGAAGTCGACGATGGCCATGCCGGGCTGCCATTGGTCGGTCTGGAAGGTGCGGCCGTTGGTTCTCTTGATGAAGTAGCCGTGCCGGTCGCCTTCAGCGAAGAGGGGCGACTTCTGCGCGACGTAGGGGTTGATCCAGAGGCTGATCTTCAGGCCCTTGGCGTGCAGGCGCTTGAGCATGGCCTCGGGCTCGGGGAAGCCGCGGCGGTCCCATTCGAAGTCGCACCACTGGAACTCGCGCATCCAGAAGCAGTCGAAGTGGAAGACGGCCAGCGGCAGGTCGCGCCGCTTCATCTCGTCGATGAAGTGGGTGGCGGTGGCTTCGTCGTATTGGGTGGTGAACGAGGTGGTCATCCACAGGCCGAAGCTCCATGCCGGCGGCAGCGGCGCGCGGCCGGTGAGCGCGGTCAGGCGCTGCACGACAGCCTTGGGCGTGGGGCCGGCGATGACGCAGTAGTCCAGGCTTTCGCCTTCGCGGCTGAACTGCACGCGCGCGACTTTCTCGGAGCCGACTTCGAAGGACACCGGGCCGGCTTCGTTGACGAGCACGCCGTAGCCGCGGTTGGTCAGGTAAAACGGCACGCTCTTGTAGACCTGCTCGCAGGCGGTGCCGCCGTCCTTGTTGGTGTTCTCGACGACCTGGCCGTTCTTGACCCAGGGCGTGAAGCGCTCGCCCAGGCCGTAGACGTTCTCGCCGACGGCCAGCGTGAGTTGGTCGTGGACGTGGTTGCGGGTGATGCCGTCCTTGCCGGCGTGCTGGATGTAGCCCAGGGCGCGCCAGTCGCTCTTGGTGAGGATGCGGTCGCCTTCGCGGAAGGTGAGGCTCCAGCCTTCGCCCTTCTTGACGTCGACCGAGATGGCGCCGGCGGTGAGCGTGGCGTGGGTGTCGCCGTCGACGACTTGCACGGGGTGCCGGCCGGCGCCGGGCATGGGGATGTGCAGCCGCGGGGCGTCGGACGCGGTGTAGTGCGCGACGCTGACGCGGATGACGCCGGGCAGCGGCGAGCTCAGCGTCACGGTGAGCGTGGGGCCCTGCAGCGTGTCGCCGCGGTGCTTGATGGGGCGGGTCGTGGCCAGCACGACCAGGCGGTCTTCGTGGGCTTCAACCGCATAGGCCTCGGCCGCGTAGTGCGCGGCGACGCCCGGTTGGAGCATCCACTGTCCGTCGGTGAACTTCATGGCGGGTTGGTTCCTTGTTGTCTC
>NZ_LMFP01000018.1 GCF_001426885.1 Pelomonas sp. Root1444
CTAACGAGGCTGTCCAAAAACCCAAAAATTCCAGTCGCCCCCGCGAAGCGGCCCGCTTGGATAGCGATTGAATCGAGTCGTTGGGTTCGTCGGTGACATGAGCTGAATATTCGTTCTCGTGGCGCGTGCGCGCCCGTCTGGCGTCGATTGTGTGGTCTGCCTGTCCGGCTATCGAACCCCGTGTTGCCCGAACCCCGCCTTCGAGAGCTTCTCGATGTTGTGCACCAGGCAGTACAGGCGCCATTGCGTCCCCACCTTGGCTTGGCCGCGATGGTTCAGGCGGCTCAGCCGCTTGTTGTGGCGCAGGTTCGCGAACACCGGCTCGACGGTGCCGATGCGCTGGCTGTACAGCTGCCGCCCTCGCGGTGAATCGATGGCTTGGCGCATGCGCTCGCTGGGGTGACTGGGCTCTGGCGCCCTGGGCAAGAAGCGACTGACCTGCCTGCCCCGCAGCGGCGCACTCTCCTGCGCCCCCCGGCCCTTGATGCACTGCGGGCGCCGTGTGCACGCGGCGCAGTCGCTCGCTTGCGCGATGAAGGTCTGGTACGGCTGACCACTGGCCGAGACGTAGATCGTGCCCTTGCTGCTGAGCACCTGGCCTGCGGGACACGTGGCCGTGCCGTCCTCGTTGAAGCTGAAGTCCTTGGGCCGGAAGTGTTTGATTTCTTCGGGCTCGCCGCTGGCCTTCTTCTGCGACAGCGGGTCAGGTTTGGCCTGGTGCTTGCCTTGCCCTTCAAAGCGTTCGTCTCGCTTGCGCATCTGGTTGTCGGCGATCAGCGCGGGGGTGTTCGTGTCATGCAGCTGCTGCACGTTGGCGTCGCTGTGATAGCCCGCATCTGCGGTGACCAAGGTGTTCTCGGCGCACCACGGCTTGGCCTGCTCGATCATGGGGATCAGCATGGTTTGCTCAGAGCCGGAGCCCACCACATCGGCGGCAATGATGATCTGGTGCGCGCTGTCCACCGCCGCCTGCGCGGCGTAGCCCTGGATGACGCCCTTGCTGGTGGCCATCTTGGCGCTGTCGGGGTCGGTGACGTTGGACTTCAGCTCCTGACCCTTGCTGTTCAAGCGCTTGGGCGTCTTGGCGACGAATTCCCGGGTGCGCGCAGCCTCTTGGCGCAGCTCGTCCATTCGGGTCTGACGTTTGGTGTCCAGCGGCGCTTGGGCGCCTTCCTTGTCCTGGGCCTGGTGCAGGGCCAGGATCTTGTCGGCGGCCTTGTCCAGGCGTTCGGCACGGTGGCTGAGTTCCTCGTGCGTGCCGCTGCGCTCCTTGCTGGCGTTGCTGGGGAGCTTGACGCCGTCGATGGCGAACATGTCCCGCCCGATCAGGCCTTGCGCGTCGCAGGTCATCAAGACCTGGCTGAACAGCGGCTTGATCTGGTCGCGGAGGCTGCACACGAACTTGGCGATGTGGGCATGGCTGGGCTGGCTGTCGCCGCTGATGGCAATGAACTGGACGTTGCGCACGCAGGCGGCTGCGATGCCGCGGCTGGAGATCAGGCCTTGGCTGTAGGCCAGCAAGACGATCTTGAGCATTACGCGAGGGTCGAAAGCGCTGGCGCCGGTGGTGTCGTTCTTGAAGCGCGCGTCCAGTGCCGTCAGATCCAGTTCGTACTCGACCAGGTAGTCCAACGCGAAGGCGAAGCTGCCCGGCACGATCTGCTCTGACAGCACCACCGGCAGCATCAGCGAGTGGCAGTCAGTGGGTTTGTAGCGGGGCATCGCGGACTCCTGAACGGGTCCGCTCATTTGACGTGTCAGGCCTCAGGAAGTGAATCAGGGGCTGCCCGGCTTGAGGTTATTTGACAGCTTCAACGTT
>NZ_LMFP01000019.1 GCF_001426885.1 Pelomonas sp. Root1444
GTCGCCCGCGCTCACGCCCAGCGCCAGTCGGATTGACGAGGGGTTTTGCAGACTGTCCCTAGCTAGTGGGCGCGCAAAAGGCAGCGTCCGCTACACAAGAACGCACGATCCCGTTGCGACACGGACAGGCCTTCGCTGGTGCAGGCAATGTGCAGCCGAAGAAGAAATGCATGGCAGACCGACCACATGGCGCCTGGTTCACCAATTGCCGTTTGTCAGACATTGCCACATGCATCTAGAGCCGCTTATCGATCGCTGCAAGAGGTGTTGCTTGCCGCTTGACGACGGTCACAAGTTTCGGCTCCCTGGTGAGGGGTGCTGGAATTGCGGTGCAGAAGGACAAAGTTCGACTCGGAGACCACCAACGCCTGGCGAATCGCGGCTAGCCAAGCTCGCCGACCAGGCTTTCCAAGACCAAGAAAACACATACCGACCTGAAAGCTGGTCTAAGGCAGTACTCTTTTTCGCGAACCAGTTCGAATCCTCGAGGACCGCTGCGCAGGCCTTGACTGAGAAACTCTGCTCTCTCTGGGAGGTCGAGTCTGTCGATCAAGTCTGGAGCAAGCTTGGTCTGACCTTCAGGTCTGACGATCTGATGCACGCGCTGTCGTCAGGGCTAGTCAGCAGTCCATTGACGCTGCAATTGGTGGCAGCTGACGTGATGCGAGAAATTCACCCGAAGGTTTTCTCAGAGAGAGCCGCGTCCGCAGTGAAAGAGCGGCACAACGACATGGCTTTCAGCCAAGAAAACTCTCAGTGTGCCGTTGTGCTGCGGCATGCTGCAGCAAGGGGGATTGATACGACATTCATTCAGTTGCTAGCCAACGGCGGCACGCAATACGCTGCCGCGCAGGCGGCTGGACTGACAAAGTCGGCTGCGCGGCGAGCCGTAGCCGCCCTTCGGGCCTCGCTTTTTGCTGAACTTGGTCAAGAGGCCGGCGCTGAGTTGCTCCGGCTGGTTCTACCTCGACTAATGCCACCCCCGGCCAAGGCGGGCCTAAGCGTTGATGAACGCCTGTCGACTTACCGCGCGCAAGTCTGCAAGCTGCTCGCCAATGAGCCTGGGATCCGGCGGAAGGCGGTATGGCACCGCCTGCCAAAGGTAGTTACGTTTTTGAACCGCAATGACCGCACGTGGCTTGAGAAGGCCCTTCCAGCAAGACTCAGGATCTTTGATCCGAACGATCTCCAGGGGCGGACAGCGCTGTATCGCCAGAGGATCGAAACCATCCTTCACGAACTACAGCATCCGACCCGAACTGTTCTGTGGAGGAGACTGCACCACGAGATGTCGTGGCTGCAGTCCAACGACAAAGAATGGCTCGATAGCCTGTTTTCAACTCCTTCGCGTCGGGGGCCAAAGACATAGTTGCGTTCGAGAGGCACTTGCGCACTCCAGCGTTTCCTGACCACGACTTCTGGTGGGTGCTGACCGCTGGCTCGGCCTCGGCGACATCTTGCGATATTGCTCGCTAAGCCGTTTGAGACGACTTCGGTGCCACGCGGTCGGGCGCTATAGGCTGATTGCAGCCCGTCGCACTAAATCCGGCCATCGGACGCTTCAAACGTAAGCAATGGGATGGACGCCCCCACCCGTAGACGGCATCGAAGTGCCACAGTGGAAGTGTCAGCAACCACTCGATCGGAAGGAGCGTCCACCATGGAGATTACGACGATCGGCCTTGATCTGGCCAAGAACGTGTTCCAGGTTCACGGGGTCAACGAGCGCGGCAAGGCTGTGCTTCGCAAGCAGCTGAAGCGCGACCAGGTCTCGCCCTTCTTCGCGAACCTGCCGCGCTGCCTGATCGGCATCGAGGCCTGCGCCAGCGCTCACCACTGGGCCCGCAAGCTGCAGGGTAGGCGTCCGCCGAACACACCTTGACGGTTGCAGCGCGGGGAGCGGTGCAGATTCCC
>NZ_LMFP01000020.1 GCF_001426885.1 Pelomonas sp. Root1444
GTATGCGTCCGCCCAAGTCACCTTGATGCCCGGTAGCCGGACCTGGATGCTTGTGTCCACGACGACATGCGTGGACATATGGGCACTTCAGACTTGAGCACAGGGGAACCGACGGCACCCGCCGGGCGCAGTTGGCGCCGGCACTCGGCAGAGTTCAAGGCACGGGTCATCGAGCTGGCGCGCCAGCCCGGCGTCTCGACGGCGGCGGTGGCTCTGGCCAACGGCCTCAACGCCAACATGCTGCGCCGCTGGGTTCGGGAGGCTGATGAGGGCGTGCCGCGCAGTGCGCACAAGGATGCGGCGGCGGTGCCGGCGTTCGTTCAACTGCCCGTGCCGCAAGAGGTGCCGCCCGCCTTGCCGCCCGCATCGGTGCAAGTGCCGAGCCGCATCTCCGTGGAGATCCGCCGCGGCAGCACGGCCGTGCAGGCGGAGCTTCCGATGGACGCACGCAGCGCTGCCTGGCTGCGCGAGGTCCTGGGTTGATCCGCGTCGATGCGGTCTGGCTGGCTGTGCAACCGCTGGACATGCGACTCGGGACTGAAGCAGCATTGGCCCGCGTGGTCGGCATCTTCGGTGCCGCGCATCCGCACCACGCGTACCTGTTCGCCAACCGGCGCGCCAACCGCATGAAGGTCCTCGTGCATGACGGCATCGGCGTGTGGCTCGCGGCCAGGCGGCTCAATGCCGGCAAGTTCGTGTGGCCGCTGGACGGCACGAGCACGCAGAGCCTGACACGCGTGCAGCTCGACGCCCTGGTACTGGGCCTGCCGTGGCAGCGGCTGGGCGAGGCCGGCATCATCCGCACGATCTGAAGCGCGCTGTCCGAGCGCCGGCAATTGCCGGATATGCCGATGTGCCGAGAGGTCCGATCCGGCACGATGGCTGTCCATGATCAGTGCGCAGCAACTGGACGCCTTGGACCCGCAGACGCGGCAGGCCGTGCAGTCGCTGCTCGTGCAAGTCCAGCAGCGTGACACCGAGCTCGCCTTCAAGCAGGCCCTGATCGACAAGCTCACGCACGAGATGGCGATCCTCAAGCGGATGAAGTTCGCCGCCACCAGTGAGCGCTTCGCCAGCACCCTCTCCCCCGAGCAGCGAAGCCTGCTGGAGGAGACGCTGGACACCGACATCCATGAGCTCGACGGCGAGCTGCAGCGCCATCGCAAGAAGAGCGAGAAGAAGGACGAGGACGAGAAGCAACAGCCCAAGCGGGCCCAGCTGCCCGCTCACCTGCCGCGTCGCGACGTGCCGCACGAGCCGACAGACACGAGCTGCCCGACGCCGAATTGCGGCCAGGCCATGCAGCGCATCGGCGAAGACGTGGCCGAGAAGCTGGACTACCAGCCCGGCGTGTTCACGGTCGAGCGCCATGTGCGCGGCAAGTGGGTCTGCAAGTGCTGCGAGCGCATCGTGCAGGCGCCAGTGCCGGCACACGTGATCGACAAGGGCATCCCGACGACCGGCCTGCTGGCCCACGTGCTGGTGGCCAAGTTCATGGATCACTTGCCCCTGTACCGGCAGGAGGCCGTGTTCGCGCGGGCCGGCCACGTGATCGCCCGCTCGACGCTGGCGGAGTGGGTGGGCGCCTGTGGCGCGCAGCTGCAGCCGCTGGTGCAGGCCCTGGCCGACGAACTCCGGCGCCACATGGTGCTGCACGCCGACGAGACGCCGGTGGCCATGCTCAAGCCCGGCAACGGCAAGACCCACAAGGCCTACATCTGGTCGTACTGCACGCCGAGCGCCAACCCGGTCAAGGCGGTGGTGTTCGAGTTCAGCGAGACCCGCAGTGGCGAGAACGTCCGAGACTTCCTGCGCCTGGACACGCCCAACGCCTGGCAAGGAACGCTCGTCACCGACGGCTTCAGTGGCTACTCGGCCTGTGTCGACAAGGGGGTCACCTCCGCCCAATGCATGGCCCACAGCCGCAGGAAGTTCCACGAGCTGTGGGCCAACCATGGCAGCCAGGTTGGCGAGCAAGCGCTGCGCTTTTACCAAGCCCTGTTCCGCATCGAGCGCCAGGCCGAGCGGCTCACAAGTGACGAGCGACGACGGATCCGGCAGCGCAAGTCACGACGGGTTCTGGCCGTGTTCTACCGCTGGCTGCTAGCGAAGCGCCAGCTGGTGCCGCCAGGTTCCGCGACTATCAAGGCCATCGACTACAGCTTGAAGCGCTGGAAGGAGCTCACGCGCTTCGTCGACGACGGCGACGTGCCGATCTCGAACAACTGGGTGGAGAACCAGATTCGTCCGATCGCGGTTGGACGATCAAATTGGTTGTTCGCCGGCAGCCTGCGGGCGGGCAAACGGGCAGCGGCAATCATGAGCCTGCTGCACTCCGCCCGCATCAACGGGCACGACCCGTACGCCTACTTCAAGGACGTGCTGGATCGCTTGCCGACTCACCCGGCCAGCCGGATCGACGAGCTGCTGCCGCACCGCTGGTCACCGAGCTGAAGTCTCTTCGCCGCTGGACGCCGATTCCCATACCCGGTGTCAGGGGCTGGGAATCTGCACCGCTCCCCGCGCTGCAACCGTCAAGGTGTGTTCGGCGGACGCCTAC
>NZ_LMFP01000021.1 GCF_001426885.1 Pelomonas sp. Root1444
ACCCATCACAAACCCTGAAAAATCAAGGACTTGCGCTGTGATGGGTACCCTGCACAGGTGGGCCAAAGCCCTGCACAGACGGGGCAAAACGGGGGTTTTCAGGAGCGCCATGAGCCCCCCTTGGCGTATTCCGCGGCGGCGTCGGCGAACTTGACGCACCAGTCGCCGAGCCAGATGGCGTCTGCAACGGTGTCGGGCCGGGCGCTTTCGCCGCGCTGGAGCGCCTGCGGCGAGGGGATGACGAGGCTGGCCTGCTTGGCGATGGGGATGCCGTCAGGGCGGATGCGGTAGCGGTCTTTCTCCCAGCCGTTGAGGCGGCCGACGAGGTTGAGGAACTGGTTGCTGGCGCGGGGGAACTTCTCGCCGTTGAACTTGCACCAGGAGAGGTAGGCGCCGTAGAGGTCGAGCGCGACGCAGGGGCACAGCGGCAGGGGCAGCTCGCGCTGGGTCCACTCGTCGACGAAGCGCAGCTCGCTCGTCTTGCTGACCTGGATGAGCTCGGCCTTGGCGTGGGTGTTGGGCGGGCGCTTCTTGGGGTGGAAGTCGGCCAGGTCGAGGGTGAGGAGGTAGTGGTACAGCGCGGCCACGCCGCCGGCGTCGATCTCAGCGTTGACGGCGTCGTAGTAGGCGGGCTCGCGCTGCGGGGGCGTCCAGACGACGAGGTGGCGGCGGTCGTCGTTGTCGAGGGGCAGCGGCATGCCCTCGTTGGACAGGAAGATGAGGTTGATCTGGTTGCGCTGGCGGTAGGCGGCGACCTGCTTGGTGTTGATGCGCACCCAGTCGCCGGTGACGAGCTCTTTCAGCTCGTTCTTGATGTGCCACATCTCCTGGCGGGTGACGACTTCCTCGGCCAGCAGGAAGAGCTTGGAGTCGGTCCAGTCGCTGTTGAACTTGTCTTCGAGGCCGCGCTGGTTGAGCACGGTGGCGTAGTCGCCAAAGATCCGCGCATAGGTCTGGAAGAAGGTGCTTTTGCCCGTGCCCTGGGGGCCGTGCATGATGAGCGCGCTGGCGAGCTTGGCGCCGGGGTGCTGCAGGGGGTAGGCCAGCCAGCGGAGGAGCCACCAATAGACCTCGTCGCCGTTGTCTTCGCCGCAGAGGTAGCGCAGCAGCGCGAGGAGCTTGTCGCACTTGCCGGCGATGGGCTGGAGGGGCCAGCCTTGCCAGGTGTTGAGCTTGACGTTGCTGTCGCCGCCGGAGGGGTCGAAGCCGACCTGGTCGAGGTAGTAGGCGCCGCGGCTGATCCAGCCGGGGTGGGCTTTGACGTCGTCCCAGCGGACGCCCTTGGCGAGCAGGCGCACGGCCTGGCCGATGCGGGCGATCTTGTTCGTCCAGGTGTCGAAGAGAAACTCGCCGGTGCCGTCGTCCAGGGGGATGAAGCGGTCGACGAGGTCGTCGAGCGACATGACGGCGACGGCCTGGCGGCGGCCTGCAGGGGCGCTCTCCCCCTCCCCCTGCGGTGCGGGCGGCGGCGCCGCCCGGGCGGGGGTGGCAACGCGCCACCCTTGTGCCTCGAGGGCGGCGCTGACTTGCGCGGACACCAAGGTGAGGCCGCCCGCGGGGTGGACGTGCAGGTCGTTGAAGTCGGTGTCGCCCTTCTTGTCGGCGGGGCGTTGCGCTGGGAACTCGGGGCGGACCCAGGCGCCGCCGACGGCCATGGCGGCAGCGCTGGCGCAGCTGACGCCGGCGTTGTCGCCCTTGTGCTCGGCGCCGCAATGGGCGCAGCCAGGGCCGGCTTCGACGGGCGTGAGATGACCACAGGCGCGGCACTTCTGCAGCCAGTCGTCATCGGCGCACACCATGATGCGCACGCCCTTGTGCTGGGCGGCCAGGGCCTTGGCGACGGGGAGCAGGTTGCCGGCGTCGAAGGCGATGGCGACGGGCAGGCCGGTGGCCTCGTGAAGTGACGCGCCGGTGGCGAAGCCCTCGCACAGCAGCACGACGCTGCCGCGGCCGACCAGGCCGATGAGATGGAAGTGGCCTTGCTTGGCGAGGCCCTGCGGCCAGTAGTCTTTGTCGCGGCCCTTCTTGGCCTTGACGGCGGGGTCGCTGTAGATGACCTGCAACCCCCAGACTCTGGCGCGGGCGTCGGCCAGCGGGATGACGAGGTTGCCCTGCCCCGTGATGCGCGCGCCGTAGAGCTGGCCAGGCGGCAGGCCCTTGCGGGTGAGGTAGGCGTTGGCGCCGGCCTCCCGGCTGCACTTGGCCCAGCCACTGGCGGCGCGGGCGGCAGCGCGCTCGTGCTGGATGGCCAGCTCCGCGGCGGCTGCCTTGCGGTCGGCGGCCATGCGCGCCTTCAGCGCCTCGGCCTGGGCGACGGTGAGGCGCTCGCGGCCGAGCTTGGGCAGCTCGATCTTGGTGGCGCCGTTGTCCGCCCCCTGCCAGATGCCGTAGCTGCCGACGAGCAGGGAGTCGCCCGAGTCGAGCGGCATCTCGTACAGGCGATACCAGCCGCGGCGCTCTTTGTCGTGGCCCTCGACCCGGCAGCGCACCGGCTTGACGGTGCCCACCTCGAGCGAGCCCTTGAGGATCAGGCCAGCCGCGAGCAGTTGGCCCTCGGCGTCCGAGTAGTTCAGCAGGCCCATGTTGCCTATCCCGCCGCGCCGCAGCCTAGCGGACCGGGTCGGTTCAAATCACCCGACACCAGACCGGCCAGGAGGGACCCACCAACTTGGTGCGCGAGTTGCAACCATGCAACGCAACGACGACCGAGGGCGGCGCCCTGCCCTGGCGTGGGGTGCGGGGCTTGGGGGGGAAGGTGGCGGCTAGACCGATTCGTCAGGGGGCCGCCGGCTGGCCCTGTATGCAATCCCGTGAGTCCAGCGTCCGGGCGAGGCCTACTGAGGGAGGCGGATGGCTGGCGGGCCCGATCGGTCATCGGGTGTTGAGGTTGTTGGCGGCTCAAGCGGACCTCGCCTTGAGGCGCGCGTTGAGTGCGGAGAGCTGCTGCATCAAGGCTTGACCCTTCACGATGAGCTCGCTCCATTCACGGGTGACCTGGGCCAGGTCGTTGTCGCTGACGACACCGTCGCTCAGCGCCATCGCCGTCGACGACACCACGTCGCTGAACTCCTTGGCCGTCTCCGACAGCGTGCGCATGCACTGGTCATCGGCCATGTCGAAGCCCTCGGGCATCGGCAGCGCCGGGAAGTGCCTCGTCATCGCGCAGTGCTCGTACAGGATGCGGTAGTCGTTGGCCAGGATCTCCATCTCCACCGCGTCTTCGAGGCCGAGCTTGGACTTCGGCAGGTTCGGGTTCAGCTCGTCGGCGAGGTTGGTCTTGCCGCCCATGTCACGCCCCAGGCCAGCGGCGCCGCCGGGGTAGTGCTTCGCGATGGCGCGCGCCGCGATCAACAGGGGGCTCATTCAGAGGTTCTCCGAGGCGGTCTGATTGGCGGCACGGATGTCCGGTGGCGTGCCTGAGACTGCGGGCATGGACTCGTCAGCAGCCCCCTTCCCTTCCGCAGCCGGAACGCGCAATGCGCCCCAGCGCACGTCCGGTCGAAGCAGCTCGCAAGGCACCACCTCGCCAAGCGCACGCGTCTGCGCTTCAATCTCTGGGCAGTACTCCGCCGGGACGCGGTACTTCAGCCAGGACTGGACCGTTTGATGGCTCGCGTTCTTCACTTTGAGCAGGCGCGCGGCCTTCGACGGCCCGCCAAGCAGCCGTATCGCTCGCCGGGCAGCCTCGTTCGGTGTTTGCGGGGTCGTCATACCGCCGACTATACGAAAGATTTTCCTTCATCGAAAGAAAATCCTTGTTTGTCGCATCGAGGTGCGCAAGACAAACTTGCAAAAAGAGCACCCCAACCCATGACGATTCACACCAGAATTCGCGCGCTCCGTGAAGCCAAGGGCTGGTCCAGGCGGCAACTCGGCGATGAAATTCAACGCCTGGAAGGCAACAACAAGGCCATCAGCAGCCCGACCATCCGCGGCTGGGAGGAAGGGGAGTACGCGCCCAAGCGAACACGCCTTCCCTACGTCGCGCAAGCGCTCGGCACGACCGTCGAATCGCTGCTGGCCGACGAGAACTACGACGGATTCAGGCTGTCGCTCGCAGACACCGCCAAGGAGGAAAGTGCCGAGTACACGGCGTCACCGTCATGGCCCTTTAAGCGGATCGCCCCAAGCGAAATCGCGGAAATGTCGGCCGAGGCCCTCGAACAGCTTGAGCGCGTGATGGCTGCCTACCTGGATCTCAAACTGCCGGTCGTTCATTGGCGCCCGGTCGCGCTGCGCGTGGCCTCCGAGCTTGATCAGCATCGAGGCAACGACGAGTTCACGACCTTCGTGCGCGCTGTCGACCTGGAGCTGGAGCGTGACCTTGCGAAGCTCAAGACGCTGAAGCCGGCCCCCATCAAAGCACGCACATGAGATCCGTCGAAGTTAACGATGCGCTGGAGTGCGAGTTCATCATCGGCGCGGACCGGTTGACCCCTGAGGAGTCTCAAGCCCGCATCTGCCGCCAGTGCAAACGCCAGACGTGGGCGCACACCGATGCATGCATGTGGTGCGGACACGACGCGACGACTCGCCTGTTTCGGTGGGTGCTTCTCGGCCTCGGCTTGATCGGGGTAATTTTCACTTTGATCATAGGGATGAGGTAGTTAGAGTCGGTCGCTCCCATTGGGGGTAAAGACCTTGACGAACGAAAACGACGCCGCAAACCGCTTCATCGCGCAATTGCAGGCGAACACGGGCAATGCGTCGCCCGACCCAACAGACGCGCCGCCCCAGCAGATCGTCATCAACCGCCCGGTTCGTTGCGTTTTCTACCTGAGCGCGGCACCTGCCCAGCCAGTACGCCCACCCCGCCCTCGCCGCCAGCGGCAAGGGCCTCAAACATGACTACCGGTCGCCTGGTCGCACTGGCCCTGGTATGGACGATTGCTGGCTGCGCACGGCAACAGGTCTATCCCTCGTTCATGCAGCCCACCGAGCGCGACGAAGCAGCCTATGGGACGTACACAACGAAGGGCACGGCAACGCTCGCCGGCCAAGCGTTTCTTGTTCAACGGGGCGGTGGCGTTGTGAAGGCCGCGGGGCGGACCGTCACCCTCGATCCAGCGACGACCATTGGACATGACTGGTATCGCAAGGCTGGGAGGATCTTCGCATTCCGCCACCTGATGCCCGGTTCACCCGCCTTCCGACAAGCACGCCGCTCAGTGACCGCAGACGGCGATGGCCGATTCAAGTTCGTTGATCTACCCGCCGGCGAGTACTACGTCAGGTCTGAAGTGACGTGGGAGATTGGGAACTACAACCCGACCCAGGGCGGCGTTGTCGCAACCCTGGTCAAAGTCCGCGAAGGCGCAGCGCAGGAGGTTGTGCTTAGCGAGCTCGCCCGCTAGAGCGCCATAGCAACGCGTCGCAGCCCGCTCCGAGCGGGCTTTTTCTTTCATTCAAAGAAAGTTTTTCTTGTCTTAAAGGATTTTCTTTCATACAGTTGCCTCCACCCCACCCGGAGGCCCAATGCCAGCACCGCTCACCTCGGCCCACGCCCAGCACCTCGCCGACTACGTCCTTGAACGTCTCGCCGAGGGCCTGGCTGGCAATGACGGCCTGACGGGCGAGACGCTCGCGACAGCGCGTGCCGAGGATCTCGCCATCGCCCTGCAGCGCGTCATCGGCGCGGTCGCGGGCGAAGCCGCCGAGCTGCGCCTCATCGCCCTGCTCGACCAGCCCTCCAGCGGCAGCTACTGCTTCGGCCCCAGCGCCCTCTCCATCGCCGAAGCCCGGATGTGCTTCGCCGCCGACGCCGCCGCAGCACAGGCCACGCGGAGCGCCGCATGAGCGCCGCCCGCCCCTACATCCCCGACGGGTACGACCACCAAGGCCGCATCGCCGGCCAACACTCGCCCGCTGAAGCCTGCACCGAGCTGGGCGCCGACACCGCGCCCGCCCGCCCCGGCCTGCTGCGCCGCATCGTCCTGCGCCTGCGCATCGCCGGCCTCCACTGGGCCATCGAATGCGTGGCCGGCGAGCGCGAGCACTCCCGCGAGCTCCGCTGGGTCGGCCCCATCTACCTGCGCGAGAGCTACGCCCAGCAGCGGCGCCTCATGTCACGCGCCGCGCGCCTGCAGGCCCAGCTCGGCCCGGCCCGCCCAGCACCGGCCCCACGCCGCCAGCGCCTCACCCTGGCCACCGCCCTCATCGCCATCGGCGGCGCCGTCGGCCTGGTGCTGGCCGCTTGCGGCGGTGGCGGCACCGACGAGCAGCCCGCGCCCCGCCCACAGATCGACTGCCCCAAGACGCCGGAGCAGTGCAAGTGACTGCCCTGCTCCACCCCCGCGAGCCCGCCCTCGCCGCCTATAGCGCCTGCCGGCTGTGCGTGCACAGCGCCGAAGCTGGGCTTGAACTCGCCTGCCGGCACCCCGACGCCGCCGAGCCCCTCGCCGGCCCGCAGCCCGTCGCCATCCTTCGCGCCCCGGGCGGCGCCTGCGGCCCCAACGCCAACCGCATGGAGCCGCGCTACCTCCAACCCCAAGCGAGGCCGCTGTGACCGTCATCACCACCGAACACCTGCAGCGCGCGTTCGACCTCGCCCGCCGCCCCGACTGGCCAACAGACCTCACGCTGGCTGAGCTGATGGTCTACGCCCGCCGCGCGGCCCTCGTGCAGGGCCTGGCGCTTCGCCTGTCCAAGGGCCAGAGCACCACCCTGCCGCACGCCCCCTCATCTCTGGCTGACTGCCCGCCCGAGCCCGTGCGCCTGCGCGCCAGCGACTACCCCACCAGTGCCCGCACTAACGGGCTGACCGAGCGCCGCCGCCGCGACGACCGCACCCCCGCTCTCGACCTCAAGCGCCTCGCATCCGGCGAGCGCGCCGACGACCTTTGACCCCCCCCCTCACCACCAAGGAGACCCATGAGCGTCCGCCCCATCACCGACACCCTGCGCCTGCTCGACGGCGGCGCCTTCATGGACCGCTGCAGCGACGAGCTCGCCGCCCTGGTCAAGGCCGTGGAGGGCACTGGCAAGTCCGGCAAGCTGTCCATCACCCTGGCCCTCAAGACGGTCGGCAACGGCGCCGTGCAGATCACGCCCACCGTCGCTGCCGCCGTGCCCGAGCCCAAGCCCGACACCACCCTGCTGTGGGCCACCGTCGAGGGCAACCTCGTCGTCGACAACCCCGCCCAGCAAAAGCTTGACCTGCGCCAGGTCGACACCAGGCCCGCCGAGCTGCGCACCGCCAGCTGATCGCCCGCGCCACCTTCCCCACCACGCTGAAAGCCCCCATGTCCGACTACGACACCGACGGCGAGAACATCGCCCAGACCCTCGCCCGCGAGCTGCCGCGGCCCAGCATCGTCAGCGCCATCACCGTCGGCAATCCTGCTGACAACGACACGCTGCTGCAGATCGCCATCCCCAAAGGCTTCGACCTCAAGGAAGTCGACCTCGAGCGCCTGCTGCCCAACCCGCGCCGCACCAAGGCCGCCGCCACGCTGAACGACCCCGACAGCTTCCTCGCCTACGTCGCCCGCCACGCCACCGCGCGCACCGTCTGCTGGGCCAAGTTCAACCCGCAGACCTTCACGCTCGCTTTCACCGCCGTCATCGACGAACACGACAAGGCCGCCGCAGGCTGGCGCGCCCACACCGCCAGCTACACGCCCGACGCCAGCGCCGAGTGGAAGGTCTGGAGCGCCGCGAACAAGCAGCCCCACGGCCAGGTCGAGTTCGCCGAGTTCATCGAGCGCCACGAGCCCGACATCGCCGCCATGGACGGCTACCCCACCAGCCTGCAGATGCTCGCCATGGCCACCGAGTTCGAGGCCAACAGCGACAAGCGCATCAAGAGCGTGGCCCGCCTTCAGGGTGGCGGCGTGCGTCTGGAATACGTCGACGACGACAACGACGCCACGCTCACCCAGATGAAGCTCTTTGAGCGCTTTCAGATCGGCATTCCGGTGTTCTGGGCCGGCCCCGGCTACCGCATCGACGCGCGCCTCAAGTACCGCCACGGCAGCGGCAAGGTCAGCTTCTGGTACGAGCTCATCCGTCCCGACCGCGTGCACGAAGCCGCCGCCAAAGAGTTGATCGAGAAAGTCCGCGCCGGCCTGGGCAGCGTGCCGCTGCTGATGGGCAACTGCGCCTAAGCCCGAGCGCGAGCAGCCCACCATGCGCCTATCCGACCTCACCCCAGCTCGCCGCGCCGAGCTGCTCGCGCGTTACCCGACCGAGCCCAACGCCGGCCTGCGCGCCGAGTTCGATCTCACCCAGAACCAGCTCAGCCTCGTCGCCCGACAAGGCAACGTCAAAAAGACCAAGGCCACGGTCAGCAAGATCAACAGCCAGCCGCGCAACATCGACTCCATCGGCAAGCGCATCTACAACGCCATCGGCGCGGCCGGCCAGGCCGGCCTGGCTGCGCAAGGCGTCCTGACCGCCCTACCCGGCACCACCGCCGAACGCGTGCAGGCCACCCTCTACAACCTCACCACGCGCGGCAGTCTTTTCCGTGCCGGCGAGCGCGGCCGCGGTCGCTGGTTCACGCGCAAGGAGTGGGCCAGTGATCACGAGGTGCGCCTGCTCGCCGAGTCGGCCGCCCGCGCCCGCGCCAGCTGCACGCGCGGCGTGTCCATCAAGCACCACACCGCGCCCGCCCACCTGCCCGGCGACGCCATCGTGCCGCCCGGCGTGCGCGCCATCGAATGCCCCACCGTGCCCGGCCCCGCCGAGCGCCTCGCCGCGTGTGAACCGGGACTGTTCTCGAACCTGCGCCCCGGCAAGTACATCGACGACCAGCCGCGTGGCTGGGTCAACGCCATCACGGAGCGCCGCTGATGCGCACCCTCAGCATCCGCCAGCCCTGGGCCTGGCTCATCGCCCAAGGCCACAAGACCATCGAAAACCGCGACTGGTCGACCGGCTACCGCGGCGAGTTCCTCATCCACGCTGGCGCCGGCATCGTGCAGCGCGACTACCGCGAGATCGCCGCCCACCTCGACGCCGAGCTGGGCATCCTCGTCCCGCCGTTCACCGACCTGGACCGCGTGCCCCGCGGCGGCATCGTCGGCGTGGCCACCCTCACCGGCATCGTCACCGAGAGCGATGACCCCTTCTTCCAAGGCCCCTTCGGCTGGAAGCTGGCCAACGCCACGCCGCTGCACTTCATCGCCGCCAAGGGCCAGCTCGGCTGGTTCGACCACCCGCGTCCGGCCGCGCTGAAAGAGGCCGCCTGATGCCCCGCCAGCGCCTCACCCGCGACCAGCTGCTCGCCCGGGCCCAACGCACCTTCCCCGTGCGCATGACCAAGCGCGATCTCGTCCACGTCGGCATCGCCCACATCGACACGCTCAACGACATCGCCACCGGCCGCGGGACCTTCGCCAGCCTGCGCGACTGGGCCAGCAACGTCCTGACGTGGTACCGCGCAGCGCAGCTCATGAGCATAGGCATCGACGAGATGGCCGAGCAGCGCGAGTGCTGCGCCCGCCTCGTCGAGCGCTTCGAGCGAACCGGCCGCGTCGCCTTCGACGGCCCTGACTATCAACTCGCCAAGCATGGCGTCGACGTCATGGACGAACTCGCCCGCCGGGTGCCCCGCGCCATCGCGCTCGAAGCCGTCGCCTGGTCCACCGCCGCGCTCATCGAGCTGTACGGGCCGGCCTACACCCAGTCCGCATGAACACCGTCACCCTCATCGACGGCAGCCAGGCAGACAGCGCCAGCGAAGCCTGGCGCCACGAGTGCGAAGCCCGCCACATCGCCAACCTGCCCTCGCGCGAACAGCGCCAGGACTACGTCGCCGCCGTCGCCAAGCGCCGCGGCGAAACCGCCGGCCAGGCGCTCGAGCAACTGGCCACCAGGATCTACACCGCCAAGCGCCAAGCCATCAGGGCCGCAAGAGCATGAGCAAAGCCAACTCCACCATCATTCAAGCGCCGCCGCTCATGGTCGACCGCCACCACGCCGCAGCCGCGCTCGGCGTGAGCGACGGCACCGTCGAGTCGCTGGTGCGCTCGGGCGACCTGCCGCCACCGCGGCGGATCAGCCCCGGCCGCACAGGCTGGCTGTGGCGCGAGCTGCAGGAGTTCGCCGAGACGCGCCCGGTCAGCAATGCCCTGCCCGGCCCGGGGCGCAGGGCCGCCGCCTCAGCGCCCTGAAACCCATCCCCGAGAAGGATCCATTCAATGAGCTTTGAGGTCGTCACCATTGGCAACGCCACGCTGTATCGCGGGGACTGCCGGCTGATCCTGCCCACCCTGGAACGGCCTGCCGCCATCGTCACAGACCCGCCCTACGGCCAGAAGCTGAACACCAATGTCACCGGCAAGTCGGTGACCGGCCGCGCGCCCGGCGCTGGCCGGCCCTACCTGATCCACGACAAGCGCCGCACCGCCAAGGGCCTGCACTCGACCGGCCTCGCCCGACAGTTCCCGCAGGGCATCAAGGGCGACGATGAGCCTTTCGACCCCGCGCTGATCCTCGCGGCTGCGGATCGAGTGCTGCTGTGGGGTGCGCACAAGTTCGGTGACCGTCTGCCGCGTGGCCGCTGGCTCGGCTGGGACAAGGTGCCCACCGGAAAGGTCCGCGACCAGGGCGACGGTGAACTGGCATGGTGCAACGTGAAGCCCGATGCGGTCATGCGGATCTTCCGCCTGCTGTGGGATGGCGTCTGCGTCGGCCCCGAGGCGCGCCACGAAGTCACGGCCGGCGTTCAGCGCGTCCACCCAACACAGAAGCCGGTCGCGCTGATGGCGTGGTGCCTGCAGTTCGTCGAGGCGCCGGACGGCAGCGTCATCTGTGACCCGTACATGGGCGCCGGCAGCACGGGCATCGCCGCGCTCGCCGCCGGCTATGACTTCGTCGGCATCGAGCTGGAAGACCAGTATTTCGATGACGCATGCCTCCGCATCGAGCAAGCGCAGCAACAGACCCAGCTTTTCGAGCTCGCCCCACAACAGCAGCCGGAACAGGCCGGCCTCGCGATCTGAACCAGGAGCCCCAATGACCACCCCCGAAATCCCAGCGTTCCAGCCTGCACCGGGTGCCGTCGTGCTGGACCCGTGCTGCGGCAGCCGCATGATGTGGTTCGACCGCCAGAACCCCGCCGCGGTGTTCGGCGACCGCCGCAGCGAGACCATCACCGTCACCGACCGCAGCCACGGCAACGCCAGCGGCACGCGCACCATCGAGATCGCGCCCGACACGCTGCTGGACTTCCGCGCGCTGCCGTACCCGGATGGCTCCTTCAAGTTGGTGGCGTTCGACCCGCCCCACCTGGTGCGCGCCGGCCCGAAGTCCTGGCTGGCGGCCAAATACGGGAAGCTCGGCGAGGACTGGCGTGACGACCTGCGCCGAGGCCTCGCGGAGTGTCTGCGCGTGCTGGAGCCGCACGGCGTGCTGGTCTTCAAGTGGAACGAGACGCAGGTGAAGCTCAGCGAGGTGCTGGCGCTGACGCCGCTGCGGCCACTGTTCGGCAACACGTCCGGCAAGAAGGCCGGCACCCACTGGCTTGTCTTCATGAAGGGAGCCGCAGCATGACCGAGAAATTCCAAGCCCCTGAGGGTGCACTGCGCCAGGTGCTGCGCGACGCGCTGGACAAGCTGCGACATGCTGGCGGAGCGCTGGCCACCAGTGCATTCAATCTGAAGCAGCACCCCGGCCGGGCGCTGACGGCGAACGACTGCGACGTGCTGGACACTTATCAGCGCGCCTGGGATGCCGCGAACACAGGCCTGCGCGCCGCCCTTGCCGCCCAGCCCCAGCCATCCCCAGCAGAGGGGGATGAAGTGCGCGACGCAGCGCAGGCCCTCATCGACCATCTGTGGAAGACTCAGCTGGCTGGAATCCCGTTCCATCTGGTCGCCGACCTGAAGCAGGCGCTGGACGCCCAGCCCCAGCCCAAGGGGATGCTGCCGGCGGCAAAAGAGTGGACGGCCAGGCAAGGTGAGGTCTGGTCGGATGAGCGCATGGCCGGATGGGATGCCTGCGTCTCCGCCCAAGCCCCCGCGCCTGAACACGCTGCTTCGCTGGAGCAGGCGCTGGCGTCTGCGATGCACGCGCTCGTGCTTCGGGGGGACAACGGCACGTCGCCCGTCTACCAGCACTGCGCAAAGGTTCTGGAGGGCTACCGCTCTCAAGCCCCCGCAGTAGGGGCTGAGCTGCTTGATTGCGAAATCGCACCGCGCCCGCTGGATCACCCACTGCGTGACTACCACATGGCCCCAGGCGGCGGACCACTGCATGCGCAATGGGAGGACAAGCCTCACCGGCTCATCTACGACCTTATCGCCGCCGTCCGGTTCTACGCAGGCTCCCAGCCCCCGGTACAGGGGAGCCTGCCGTGAGCCGCCCCCGCGCACTGCCAACGGTCATTGAGGCCGTCGAATTCCGCAGGGACGCCTACGGCCTGGACTGCCGCCAATGGGCCGCCGTGCTGGGCATGGCGCCTAGCCATTACAGCGAGTTCGTCAACGGCAAACGACCGCTTCCCAAGCGAGCGATGACCAACGCCTTCGCCTATGGCGTGCCGGCCGAGGCGCTGTTTCAGACCCATCCCACCAAGGGGGCGTCAGACATTGACCGACGACTGGCGCAGATCGGCAAGCGCTTGAAAACCATCCCCTCACAGGGCACCTGACCATGACCATGAAATGCCCGAAATGCGGATCGCGGTCCTTCGATCTGCTGGAGACCTTCACCGTGGTCGAAACACGCCGAGTGCGAGATGGCGTTGTCAGCACCGAGTCGTGCCACGACGTTGGAGTGCTGCTGGGGACCGAGTGTGACTGCGATAGCTGCGGCCATCACTGGGTGCCGCGACGCGCGAGCCTGGACACGCTGGACCGGTCGCATAGCGGCGACTGGTGATCTCCCACCCCTGAAGAACATCGACATGAACAAGACCACCATTCAGCAGCCCGTCGCCGACGCCGAGGCTCAGCGCATCGCCGCCCTGCGGCGGACGGCACACGCCGCTGCTGACGCCGCCGAGAAGGCTTGGTATGAGCTGGCCGGCCAGCTGGATGTCGGCCCGGACCGCACGCGCGCATTTGAGGTCTACGAGAACCTGCGCCACGCCCGCCGCGTCGGCTGATCCCGTACTTGAGAACTGACGATGCCCCTCAACCCACCTCGCGCAGTCTCCCGGCCAGCGAATCCAGCAGCCCGGCCCGCTCTTGCGTCAGGCGCAGCAGATCGGTGTACGCGCCCTGCGGCACGTCCTGCGTGCCAGCAGCCCAGCGACGCACGGTGCGGTCAGACACGCCAAGGTCGTTCGCAAGGTCTGTTTGCCAGCGAGGCCCGTAAAGGGCCTCGCCAGCCTCAACAAGGAGGCGGCTCATGTTCAGAGGCCCAGGCGGGCGAGAGTGGTGGTGTCGTTGGTCCAGCCGTACAGATACCAGCCGAGGCCGTTGCTGTTTGGCATGACGCCCCAGGCGTGGATTTCGCCGGCCTTGGTGATGCGGTACTTGCGGGCGCCGAACTCGTTGCGGAGAGCTGCGCGGATGGTGCTGATGGTGGTCATGGTCTCGGCCTTTCTGCCAATTTGCGCAGTGCCTGATTGCCCTGCGCATGTCCGTAATTTAGGACAAGGCACGCATCCTGTCAACAAGTCTTTTTGCGCTAGCGCGCTGAAATTTCCGATACCCGAAAGCTATGCAGCGCATAGTTGCGAAAGATTTCAGCCGCTGTAGAGTGCCGGCACGCGACACAAAGGCCGGGTGATCCGGTCAAAACATCAAGCTGCGCCCCCTGGATGGGCGCAGCCGTCCCCATGAAGCTCATTTGGTTGCTTGCCCTGCCGCTTTTCCCGCTGATCGTCCTCATGGACAAGGGCCTGAGCCCCGCGGTGGTTGGCGCTCCAGTGACGTGGGGCCGGTCGGCGCGTGATGCTTGGCGCGAATGGCGCCGACTCGCAGGACTCTAGGAAAGCTGCACATGACCACCCCACATCCGCGCTGGGGCCGCCCGGCTGGCGCTTCGAGCGCGTGGACGACCGCCACATCCGCGTCACCGACCCGGCCGCTCCCTATGCCGTCGTGCTGGACTTGAGCGATCAGGCTCCCGCCATGCGGGTGTTCTGGCGGCTGGCCAGCGCCTTTGTCACCGCCCCGCCGACATCGGTTTGACCTGGGCAGCGCAAGACTCATAGTGCGCCGCAAGCTTCGTGAGCCAGTGCCGCCGCTCGGCGTCGTAAGTATGCAGGTTGTACGTGCCCACGATGCCCGGCAGCAGGTGCCCCAGGATCGCTTCGGCGACCTCCCCAGGGCACCCCAGGGCCGCCAGCATCGTGCGGCCGGTGCGCCTCAGGTCATGCGGCGCCCAGTCGTCCAGCTCAAAGCGCGGCCGCTCCCATTCCGGGTGAGCGCCGGCCGCCGGGCGGTGCGCCCACACTGCCACCCCCACCGCCTTCTGCTCGATGTGACCGCTTCGCCCGCGTGACGGAAACATCCAGGTACCGGCCGTGGCATCCAGCCGCCGGCGCACGATGCCCTCGGCCCGACCGATCAGCGGCACACGCAGGTCCGTCGTCATCGGGTTGCGCCGCATCTTGAGCTTCTGGCGCGGGATGGTCCACCACAGGCCGTCCGCCTCATCGGCAAGCTCGCCGCGCTCCATGGCGACGATCTCGGCGCCGCGGCAGCAGGTCCACAGGTACAGCGTGAGGATGTCCTCCATGTCCCGCGTGAAGTTCGGCAACCAGCGCAGCAACTGGCCGGCCTCGATGTTGCTCAGCGACCGCTTGCCGGCGCCAACCGACTTGCCACCCACCTTCTTGCCCTTGCTGGGCAGCTTGCCGCGCAGCACCAGGCGCCACCAGTTGGGCACGTCCGGCGCCAACTCGCCGGCGTCGAGCGCCCGGTCCCACGCCGCGCCGAGGTGCTGGCGCAGCATCGCCGCCACCACGGGGGCGTCCGCCTTGTCCTCGATGGTGCTGAAGGCGTCGCTGCGGTTGATCGACGAGGCCGGCCGCGCCTCGATGGGCGCGATGTCCCGGTCCAGCAGCCGCTTAGCTTCGGCGTAGGTTTTGGGGGCGACGCGGCGCTGCAGCCAGCCCAGGTAGTCGTCGCACACGCGGCGCACCGTCAGCACCTCGGCCGCCGCCTTGGCCCGCGCCTCTGCCCGCTTGGTCTTCTTTTCAACGGCCGGGTCGCTGCCGGCGTCACGCTTCGTCTTCAGCGGCTGCCATGCGGCCAGCGCACTCGGCAGGCCCATGGCCGGCCAGCTGCCCAGCTTCACCTGGCGCATCGCGCCGTTGACGGGGCTTTTGTATCGGTAGGTCCAGCTGCGCTTCGACTCCGTCGCCACAAGTCTGAGGCCGGGCGCGTCCGGCACAATCAGATGCTCGCCGGGCTGCATCGCCTTGGCAGCACGGGCCGAAAAGTCAGTCATGAGAGAAAACCTACGCCGAGTCAGAAACTGCGCCAAATCCTACGCCAAAACCCTTAGCGGGCCTTGGCGCAGCTTGGCGAGCTTTGGCGGCTCATCATGGGGCGCCGATAGGTGAGCGGCCCCGATGCTGGGGCTCATACCCCAATGATGAG
>NZ_LMFP01000022.1 GCF_001426885.1 Pelomonas sp. Root1444
ATGATGAGGCAGTGTTATCACCCAGGAAAACGGCGTAGTTTTTAGAAAACTACGCCAAAAACTGCGCCCGACCTAGCGTTCGACAGCCACGGTGTCGGCCCAGGCCCTACCCGCGTCCCCGCCACCGGTCTTGCCCTTGTGCTCCCAGTCCAGCACCGTGACGCCGAACGCTCCGCGCAGGATCCTGACCAGATCGCGCCAAGCGCCCGGCGATGTGCTGCCGTCCTGTCTGCTCATGGTGGCGTGGATGTAGGCCTTGCCGTCGGCCGTCAGGTCGACCTGGGCGATGACGTCGGGAGGGTCGCGCTGCTCGAAGCTACGGCTGGCCGAGAACAGTCGGGCGGTCAGGCGGGTAGGCTGAAGATGCCAAGTCATGGCCGGCTCACTTCGGCCAGGCGGCCAACAGGCCGGCGTGACGGGCGCGACAGTCGGCCGCCGCTGTCTCCCGGGCTTCGATGACCTTCAGCACGTCGCCCAGCGCCGCACTTGCCGCGCGCGGGTAGCCAGGGCCGGAGGTGCATTGCGCGGCCAGGCCGGGCGGCGGTGGATCAGGCGGCTTAGAAATCCGCGCCGGCGTTGCGCAGCCGGTCAAGCCAGACACCAGGCACAGGCACATCGCCCAGCTCCAGCGGCTTGCCGAGGGCGCCCGCAGGCGGGCAGATCGTGGCGTGGAGCGCATAGACGGACTCCGGTGATGGTTGGGTGAGGCGCCGCAGCAGCGCGGCGCGCTTCGTCTCGTAGTCGGTCGCCGCAGCGCGCGCGCGTAGGCGCTGCTGCTCGGCCTGGGCCTCAGCGGCTTGCTGTTCGGCCAGCCGCTGGGCATCCCACTCGGCGCGCACGCCGGCCGCGCCGGTGCGGTCGCCGTGGAACCAGACGCCAGCCAGCAGCGCCAGCACACCCAGCAGCTTGATGAGCCAGAGCGGCGGCATCACGGATAGAACACCCGGTTGCGCGACCGCGGCGGCACGGTCTGGAGGTGGGCCCAGCCCTTGGTGGCGCTGGGGTGCTCCATCCACAGGCCCACGCTGGCCAGCGCGGCCTGGCCGTTGGGCGACAGCAGCCAGTCGTCAATGTCGCCATCCGGGTCGTAAAGGTCGACGGCCTCGCCGGTCATGTGTCGGGAGTTGACGGCCGCGCCGCTGGTGGCGGCATTGATGGCCGGTGGGCGCCAGCCGCTACTGACCGCGCTGCCGGTGTTGGGGTTGCGCACCGGGTGGATGCCGTCGGCCATGGCCTTGGCGAGCAGCGCGTTGACGACGCTGACCGTGCGTTCGGCGCGGCGCTCGATGTCGGGCGTGAGCGCGAGCGGGTGCTGCTCGCGGCGGCCCATGAAGTAGTCGTTGACGGTGATCATGATCACTCCTCTTTCTTGGGGGCGTCAGGGACGGGCGCGCCGGGCGCCCAGCGGCGCATGGCGAAGGCCTCGAAGGTGGTAATGGCGCGCGTGCCCATGTGCCCGGCCACGCCCACCAGGCACGCGGCCAGCAGCGGCGGCGCGCCGGACAGCTCGCACAGCCAGAAGCAGAGCAAGCCGGCGAAGGCGCTGGTGGTGAGCTCGCCGACCAGTTGCGTGACGTTGAGCGCCATCACCTCGCCCTTGCGGACGCGGGCGTAGAAGCTGACCAGACCGCCGACCACGGCCAGGCCCAGCACGAAGCCGTATTGCTTGGCGGGGTAGGACAGCGGGTCTTTGGCCTCGGCGTGCGCGGCCATCGGCAGCAGCAGGCCGATCAGCTTGGCGGTGGCGGTTCGGAGCAGGTGCATGGGGCTGGGCTTTCTTCAGTCTGGCCAGTGGATGGCGGTCACCTCGGCGACCGTTGAAGCGGTGTCGATCTGACCCCGCAGTTGCTGGCTAATGCCCCAAAGTGCGGCGATGTAGGCCTTGCAGGCGCGGCCGGCCGCAAGCTGCTCGGCGGCGTTGAGCACGACAACGCTGTTGTCAGCCAGCACCCATGGCTGCGCGTAAGTTTCGCCGGCCAGGTCCGCGGCCATGGCGTCGAGCGCGGCGCCGGTGAGGCGTGTCTCGTCGACGTTGAAGCTGTGCCCGCCCGAGGTGAACGCGCCGCGCTCGCGGCTCGCACGCTCTGCCTTGACCTCGGCCCACTTGCGAGCCTGGGCGCCATCCAGGCTGTCTGCAGCGTCGGGAATGGGCGTTGCGCCGTTGAACTGGTCGCTGGCCAACACGGCCGCCGCGACTGCAGCCTGCAGGCCGTCGCCGAATGGCAGGCCCGCCACCGGCACGTTCAGCTGCCAGCGCGTGACGGGGGCGCGACCATCGAGCCTGGCAGCCTCGCTTGGCCACGACTCCAGCCGCAGGACGATGCTGGAGAGATCACGCGCCAGCTCCGCGCCGGCGAGTCGGTGATGAGTGACCGCGATGTGATCGTCAGAAGTGGTGTCGTGATGGAAAAGCATGGGTGGCGTCAGGTGTTGTCGGCGACGAGTTCAAGCGCTCCGGTCGCGACGACAGGCGAGCCGCTGGAGCTGTTGGAAATGAAGTAGTCCGCCAGCGTGTATCGAGAGTTCGGACCGGTAACGGTGTTGACCCAGTTGACGACGGTGGACATCGACACCCAGCTGTTGACGGCCGCGCCGCTCGATGGGTTGGCCGAGCCGGCACGCGGCACCAACTTGATCCAGTAGCTTGAGCCGATGCCGGACGTGGTGGGGGAATACCAGTTGCCGACGTAGGAGTAGCTGCCGCCCGGGTCGCGTGTGGACACCGTGCCGTCGGTGTTGAAGCGAATTCCCGCGGCAGTGGTGCCGCCGGCCTGCCAGAAAAGAGCGTTCAGTACGCCGCTGGTCGGCGCGGCGGCGCGGGCCTTGGCCAGAGTAAAGCGGGCCGTCTGAGTGGCGTAGCCGCTGCGGGTGGCAGTGACGTCCACATACCCCGTGTCGCCGCTCATCGCCGTGACGGTCAGCGTAGCGCCGGCCAGGCTGGACGACACGCCGGTGCCGTTCGTCCGGCTGAAAGTCCAGTTGCTGGTGTCATCGGCGGCGCCCTTCATCACCACAGCCGTCGTGGCAGCGGGCGAGTAGTCGGCCACGACGCCGCTGCTGTCGGCCTGCAGCGTGACGGCAGCGGTTGACAACGACATGGCGATGGCGTCCTGGCCGTTCGTGCCGTCTGCGCCCTTCACCAGCGCCCAGGTATAGGCGCCCACGCTCGTGCTGTCCGCCAGCGTCGAGTCGGTATAGGTGCCGATGTAGCGTCCCGGCGTCTCTCCGCTGCTGGCGGTAAACGTCGCGCCGCCGTCGTCGCTCCACTTGATGTGCAGATAGCTGGGCGTGCCGTCGGCCCCAGGCGCCCCCGGCGTGCCGTTGGTGCCGTCAGCGCCCTTGATCAGCGCCCAGTTGTATGCGCCAACGCTGGTGCTGTCGGCCGCCGTGAAGTCGGTGTAGGTGCCGATGTAGGCGCCTGGGGTCTCGCCGCCTGAGGCGGTGAAGGTGGCGCCGCCGTCGTTGCTCCACTTGATGTGCAGGTAGCTGGTCAGGCCATCGGCCCCGGCCGCCCCCGGCGTGCCGTTGGTGCCGTCAGCGCCCTTGATCAGCGCCCAGCTGTATGAGCCGACGCTGGTGCTGTCCGCCGCCGTGAAGTCGGTGTAGGTGCCGATGTAGGCGCCCGGGGTCTCGCCGCCTGAGGCGGTGAAGGTGGCGCCGCCGTCGTTGCTCCACTTGATATGCAGGTAGCTTGTCAGGCCATCGGCCCCGGCCGCACCCGGCGTGCCGTTCGTGCCGTCAGCGCCCTTGATCAGCGCCCAGTTGTATGAGCCGACGCTGGTGCTGTCCGCCGCCGTGAAGTCGGTGTAGGTGCCGATATACGCGCCCGGCGTCTCGCCGCTCGAAGTGGTGAACGTGCTGCCGCCGTCGTTCGAATACTTGATGTGAAGGTAGCTCGTCTGCCCATCAGCGCCCGGCGCGCCTGGCGTGCCGTCGGTGCCGGCCGCGCCGTTCTTGACGATGCTTGCCACCGTGTAGAACGCCTGCTGCACCACCACGCCGCTCGCGTCGCTGGCCGCCGAGCTGGCGGCGTAGGCCTGGCCGGGCTGCAGGCCGCGCTGGCCGATGAACACATGCGACGTGCGGTCACTCGTCCAGAGCGGGAAGGTCGCGCTGCCGCCGAACGCCTGCAAGGCGGCGCGCAGCGGCGCGTCATGCGTCGACGCGTCATAGGTGTAGAGCGCCAGCAGGATGCCCGCCGGCACGGTGTCCAGCGCCGCGACAAGCGCGGCCGAGCCGCTGCCGTAGGTGTCGAAAGTGGACGGCGCCGCGGCAAGTGAGTCCGTGGCCAGGTTCCACATCAGCAGCGTGTGGCCCCGCGTGCCGGTGTTGTGCACGTAGCCCGTGCTGAGGATCTCCACGCCACGACCAGTAAAGCCGGCCTCCCGGGCGTTGTGGTTCTCGCCCATGACGCGAATGGACGGCGGGCTGTAGCTGGCCACCTGCGCGTCCAGCGTTGTCGCATGCGCCCACATCGTTGCGGCCACGATGCCGGGCGGGCTCCCAGGGAACCCAACGTCGGTGCCACCGCTCTCGACCGTGCCGATGATGAAGTGATGCGCGGTGGGGATGAACTCGACCCACGTCGAGTTGTTGTCGTAGTACCAGTGGCCGGAATATTTGCGCACGGCCGCATAGGGGTGCGTGGCCGGTCCGCCTGAGATCGCAAAGCCGGCGCCGCTGCTCTCCCACACGATGTAATGCGCGCCGGGGCCTGGGCCGCCATAGAGCAGGCCGTTGGGGACGCTCCTGGGCTGGCCGTTCACCAGGATGACACCAGGCGCATCGAGCGCCGCGCCGCTGGCATCGCAGCCGTGAATCCAGCATTCGTTGTAGTTCAACGTGCCGGCAAAGTCGGCGACGTTGATCTTGATGCCTAACGCAACCGGTGCGGGCACGATGCGCTGCGCGTCGACGATCGCCGCCGCGCTGGCGACGATGTCGCTATAGGCCCCGGCGCTGTGCCGCACCAGGCCGAGCCGCCAGCGGCCCGGCGCTGGCATGGCCACACTGGTGACGCGCATCGGCGTCATCGCCAGGCCGAGCGGGTGCTCGACGGTGATGATGTCGCCGTCATCATGCTTGATGCCCACGTCGAACACTTCCATGCTCGTGCTCAGGTCGTTCAGCACGAGCTTGTTCAGGCGCTCGGTGGCCTCGCGCATCGCCTGCCCGTGGCGGTGGATGCCGGGCATGCGGACCTGGCTGAGGCGCCAAGGCTTGGTGGTGCCGGCGCCGTCGAGCGGGGCGATTGCCGACGCGTCGCGCCAGGGGATGGCGCTGGTGTCGGTGTAGATGACCTCGACCGCCGTGGGCGCCTGGTTGACGTTGCGCAGCTCCAGTGCGTCGATGGCCGCGATGTCGCCCAGCGAATGCCGGTAGGTGGCCACCGACGCGCTGTCGACGTCGGGCAGCAGCCGCACCCCGCTCGCACCCGGCAGCAGGAAGCAGCCGGCATAGGCGCGCAGCGTTTCGGCCACGTCCAGGGCGGCGGACGCCGTGATGAAACTCACCCCCACCAGGCGTCGTGCCTCGCTCGAGCTGGGCACGACGGCGCGATTGGCCGCGCCGGTGGCAATGACGCTGGCCCAATCGACCGTGACGCCACAGCCATAGACCGGGCTGGCCAGGAAGTCGGCCAGGCACACCGCCGGCACGTCGCTGTAAGCCCAGGTGCTCACGTCGGCCAAGCGCTGCGGGCCGGCGCCGCCGGCGGTGGTGTCGAGCGACGGGTCGTAGCACTTGCGGCCGCGGACGCGCGCGGTGAAGTTGAGCTGGCCGTCGAACAGCGCGGCCGGCATCGAAATGAGGCTCCAGGCGTAGCCGGTCAACGGCTGCACGCCGCTGATGCCCTGCGCCGCGAACGCTGCCACCAGCGTGGCGTCGGCCACCGTCTGGCTGCCGGCATAGTGCGTGGCTGTGACGCCGGCCGGCAGGGCCGCGTCCTTGAAGCGCAGGTCGTTGACGCTGTCGCACGCGAAGCACCACAGCACCTGCACGAGCAGCGTGCCGGGCGTGCCGGCGGCGCTCAGCACGTTGAGCACCAGGCCGGCGATGCGGTCCTCGCCGTACACCAGCGGCACGACGGAGCGCGAGGCGGCGGCGGGCAGTTGGCGGGCGGCGGCGCCCTTCCCTGTCGAGTTCAAGCTGCCCGCGGGCGGGATGGTGAGGCCGTCGGTGAACAAGGGCATGACGCGCGCCTCAGTTGCGGCGGGCCAGCGTGATCGCCTGGCCGTTGATGGTGAGCACCGTGCCGGCCGGCAGCAGCGGCGCGAACTCGGCTTCGGACACGAAGGTGCGCGGCGCCAGCGTGTATTCGCAGGGGTGTCGCAGCTCCAGGCGAACGGCATCGGCGGCGATCTGCGCGCCGGCGCAGACGGCGTCGGCCAGCCACACCACATCGGCCGCGCCGGTGGCGGCGGCGTCATAGCCCCAGAGCCGCACGGTGCGGTCCTGCACACCTTCGGCGAGCACCAAGGCCGCTGCGGCGCCGTCGCCGTTGCCCAGGCGCAGCACGCCTGCAACCGCCAGCGCGCCCACCATCAAGCCGTCAAGGCTGACGTCCTCCTTGACCCAGTCGTGCCCGCCCCAGGTCAGGTCCGCAAAGCTGCTCCAGCGCCGGACAGTGCTGAAGCCCAGCTCCACCAGGATGGCGGGGCGCTGCACCGGCGCGCCGAGCGCGGCCGAGAGGGCGACGGACAGCGTCTTCATACCTGCGCAAGGCGCACCGTGGCGCGGTAGTAGTTGCCCTTGCGCCAGACCTGCGGCGCTGCCGAGAAACGCACCGTGTACGTGACGCCGTCGCCGGGCCAGTAGAAGGTGAACTCGGTGGTGACGTTGGCGTTGTAGAACGTCATCAGGTCATCGCGCTCGGCGCGCGTGAGCATGTGCACGACGACGAAATCGGTCTTGTCGGCGCTGTACAGCCGGCGCACCTTGAGCAGGCCGTTGGTGGCGCGCGCCGCCTCGATGCCGGCCTCGCGAGGGGCCTCGCTCTCTTCAAGGATCATGAGGGTCGGATACGGCATGGGGGCCTCAGCCTGCGGTCGTCACTTCGGGTTGGCGGTAGCCCGGCACCCAGCCGCCGCCCCCGCCGCCGCCCGACAAGATGGCGTTGGCCAGCTGCTGCACCATGTCGGCCACCTTGAGCGTGGCGTCGCGCGTTTCGTACTGCGCGTCCATGGACTGCTGGGCCAACTGCAACTGCTGGCTGACGGTGCTGAGCAGCGGGCTGAGCATGTCGTTGGCGGGCGCCAGCGCGGCGGCCTGGCTGAGCGTGAGGCCGGTCTCGGCCAGGTAGTCCGACACGGTCGCGAAGCTGCCCTGCAGCGCCAGCAGCGCGGCCAGCTGCTCGCGGCCGGTGGTGCTGTTCGGGTCCAGGCTTTCCACGAGCGCGCGGAACTGCTCGCGGCTGTTGACCTCGGGCGTCACGCCGGCCTGGCCCAGGGCCGCCTGCACCTCGCGCGCCTTCAGGCCGGCAATCTCGTCTCGGTTGTAGTAGTTCTGCGCGAACCCCAGCGCCTGCTGGCCCAGCGCATCCATGCCGCCGGCCAGGTCGATGAGGTGCTCGCGCGCCGTCACGCTGGTGGCGGCCAGCCGCGAGAACACGCCGCCCAGGGCGCCCAGGCCGTTGGTGAACGTCTGCAGCGTGGACAGCCGCTCCAGCGTGGCAGCCATGGTCTCGCCGTAGCGCTGCAGCGGCGCCAGCTGGGCGGCGTAGCGTGAGGCCAGCTGCTCGCCCAGGTTGCTGATGGCGGCATCAAGAGCGGCCTTGTTCTCCTCCTCCGTCTTGCCCCAGACGACCTTGAACTGCGCCGCGTAGCCATTGACGGCGGACACCGGCAGCCCCAGCACCTTGGCGTACTCGGCGGCGGACTTGTAGACGGCGCCGACCGTCCGGTCCAGCTCGGCGTCCAGCGACGAGCTGATGGGCATACGGTCGGTGCCCGTCTTGTCGGAGTGGAACCACCCGCCCTTCTTGATCCAGTCCGCATAGGCTTGGCCGGCGAAGCCGCCTGCGTTGACCGTGCCCGAGATGCCCTGCCCTTGAATTTGAGGATCGCTGTGGCCGAAAGCGCGGCTCCACAGCGACGCGCCGGTGATGACGTTGGCGATGCGCTCGTTGACACCCAGCTTGACGAGGGCATTGGTGTCGAATTTCACCGTCGGCGGCGCCAGCCCGCCTGTCTGAAACCAGGCCTTCGTGTAGCTGAAGTTGTCCTGGTTGAATCCGTTGGCATAGGCGCTGTCGGCGGCACCCATGAACATCGCGATCATGGCCGCCAGTGGGCCGGCAGCGGACGCGGCGCCCATCAAGCCGCCCGCCCCTGCGCCGGCGGCTCCAGCGGCGCTAGCGGCCGACGCCGCCGCAGCGCCGCCGCCCAGGCTCGCGCCAATGGACGACAACCACGACGAGTTGAAGAATGTGCCCGCGGTGCTGATCAACTGCCCGAGGCTCGCGCCGCTGGAGCCACCCGACCCCATGAGGCCCTGCAACCAGCCCGTCAGCGCGTTCGTGACGGGCTTGAAGACCGCCTGCACGACGGGCCGCAGCACCATCGTTTTGAACATGTTGACGATGGTGTCCCGCAAGTTTTGGGCGAAGCCCTTGCCGTTCTCGAAACCGCGCATCAGCGAGTCGGTGAGCGAACGCTCCATCTCTTCGGTGGCGCGCTTCCACTCGCGGGCAGCGTCTTCGGCGCTGCGCTTGGCGGTGTCGCGGGTCTCCTTGCGCCCGATGAGGGTGGCCAGCTTCTCGCGCTGCTCGACCTCGGCGCGCAGCGCGGCCGCGGTGCCGAAGTCGTTCTGTGCGGTGGCCTTGGCGTGCGCGTCCTCGACACGAGCGATGGCCACGCGCTCGATCGCTTCAGCCAGCGTGATGTGGCTGGCGGCCGACAGGGTGATGGCCTTCTCCTCCTCCTGCAGCTTCAGCACCTGGGCGGCCGTTTGGTCGGCGCCCTTGTAGACCGCGTCGATGCGGCGTTGCTCGGCCTGCAGCAGGTCGTTCAGCGCATCGGCCGCCTTCTTCTGCGCGGCAGCTTGCGCTTCCAGCTGATCACGCACGACCGGCTGCACCTTGATGAGGTTCTCGACGGCCTTGATGTACTGCTCTTCGGTGAGGCGGCCAAGCTGGCGCAGCTTGAGGAGCTCCGTCAAGTCCTTCTGGTAGCTGCCGGACAGGCCAAGGGCGCGCTCGACGGCAGCATTCTCTTCATCGCGCGCTCGGGCGAGCTTCTTGGCCGCTTCGGCGGCCTTCTCGTCGGCTTCGATGGCGGCTTTCACCGCCGCGGCGCGCTCGCCTTCGGCCTTGGCCACGCGCCGCGCGGCCGCTTCAGCACCCTCAGTGTTGGACGGCTGCACCAGGGAGATGGCGGCCTGTACCGGCGTGCGACCGGTCACCATGTTCAACAGCTGCTGCACGCCGCCGATGCTGTTGCGCAGCTCGGCCACCTTGCCCTCGATGACCGAGGGACGGAAGCTGTCGACGATGGCATCCCAGAAACCCGCGGCGCCGTCCTTCGCCACCTTGAAGGCCTTCTCGACACCAGTGAGACTGGCTTCCAGTTCCTTGGCTCGCCGCACGCCTTCGGCGGCGTAGGCCGCCATGGCGACCTTGGCGGCCTCGGCCGTCTTGCCCTGCTCCACCAGCGACTTCACCTGCCGGTAGACAGCCTCGGTGAGGAAGTTCTCGGCCTCGTTGAGGTCGATCAGCGCTTTGAGGGGGTCTTTGCCAAGTGACGCGAATTTCTTGACCGTCTCTTCAATGGGGATGCCGGCCCGCGCGAAGCGGGTGGCGGCCTCGGCCGCTTCGTCCAGCGCATCAGCGCTGACGCGGCCCGTTGCCACCAGTGCGGCCAGCGCCTGCGCCGCTTCGCCTTGCGTGCCCACGACGCGGCTCTGCGCGGCGGCGAGCTCCCGAAGCTGGCCCACCGTCACGCCCACAGCATTGCCGGACAGCACCAGGGCATTGGTGTAGGCCTTGGCTTCGTCAGTGCCCTGCTTGTACGCCAGCGCGACGCCGCCAATGGCAACGCCCGCCGCGCCGAGAATCGCGACGGTCGGCGTGATGAGTCCGCCAACGGCCCGAAGCGCGTTCCCCACGCCCCCGAACACCGCCGACAGCTGCGACCCCTGCTGTAGCAGCGCGGTGATCGGCGCCTGGCCGCCCTGGATCTGCACGAACAGGTCTTGCAACTGCGCGCTCACCTGCGCCATCTGCTGGCCGGACAACTGGGCTTGCTGACCCGCCTGCTGGCCGGCCTTGCCGAGCTTGCCCAGACCATCGGCGGCCTTGTTGGCGCTGGTCTGGACTTGCTCGGCGCCTTCCAGCACCAGGCGGATCTTGAGGTCTTCCATGCGTCAGGCTCCTAGACCTTTGCCGCGCGCTTCAGCGGCCTGCATGAGGTGGCGTTGTGCGAGCCAGGCGCGCTCCATGACCGCGAGGCCTTGCAGCAGGGGCTCGCGGTCGGCCGCGGGAATGGCGCGCACGTCGGGGTGCAGGCGCAGGCTGTGCCACTGGAAGCCCGTGGGCCCGAGCGGGCCGTGCGCCCACTGGGTTTGCACGGCGCCCCACAGGCGCAGCACGGGGACGTTCTCGGGCAGCAGGACGAAGGCCGGCCGCTCGATGGGCACCCCCCCGCGCTGCCGGGCGAGCGCTGCCAGGCGGGCGAGACCGACCGCGGCGCGGTCGTCGGGTGGGGCGTCGTCGAGGGGGTCATCGTCGGGCGTGCCGAGGTCGATCTCGTTGGCGGCCAGCAGCGTCGCCAGCCGTGTCAGTTTCCCGAGCTGCCGCGGGCGCCGTTGGCTTGCAGGTAGCCGGCGAACACCAGGCTCACCATGCCGCCCACCAGCGCGTACAACGCAGCCAGCGCCTCGGGGCCCGCGGGCACCGGGGCTCCCTCCGCATCCTGCAGCGGCGACTTGCCGATCCACGATTGCAGGGTCACGCCGCGGCCGGCGAGGAACTCCTGCACCTTGACCTGCTCGCCGAGCTCGCGCTCCTGCTCGCCCAGCGGCTGGCGCTTGGCGGACAGGCGCATGCCGAAGGGCTTGTCCTCGCCGCCGTCGTTCAGCGTGAACTTGATGTCGAACTCGACGCGGTCGCCGACGACCAGCTTGTAGGTGGCGCTCATGGCGATCAGAAGCTGGTGAAGGCGCCGGCCATCGTGATGACGACCTTCTGCTTCATGACCGACTCGAACACCGGCAGCGACGAGGCGCTGACCGTGCCGTAGGCGTAGCCGTAGATGCCACCCGGCAGCACGAACTTGATGGCCTTCTTACCGCCGATGCGCGAGGCCGCCTGCATGGCTTGCTGGTCGGCGCGCGAGCGGTCCCAGCCGAGGGTGAGCTCCAGGCTGGCGCCGCTGAAGCCGGTGAACAGCTTCACGGCGTTGCGGCGGTCGAAGGGCTTGACCTCTTCGAAGCTGGCCTCGCCACCGCTGGGCGTGACGCCCAGCACCTGGCCGATGCTCGTCCAGCCGGCGATTTTCTGGGCGGTGCCGACCGCGCTGGCGACCGGATAGAAGTCGGTGTTGGTGCTGTCGTAGCCAGCAATGCTGAAGGCGTTGGCAGCCACGGCCGAGGCGCGCACGACGGACTCGTTGAAGTCATCCCAGTTGTTGAAGATGACGACTTCGTCATTGTTCGCGTAGCCATGCGCCGTGGACGACACGACGGGCGGCGCGGCGTTGCTGATGGCGGTGATGGTCTTGGCGGCTTCCAGCGTGGTGGACAGGAAGAACTGCGCGCCGATGAGGGTGTTGTAGGACATGGTGGCTCCTGTGATGGGGTCAGGGGATGAGGGTCTCGGGGTCGCCCTCAACACCGTGGAACACGGCCTCGAGGTGCAGGGTCAGGCAGCCCAGGCGGGCGGCTTGCTGGTCGCCGTCGTCGGTGCGGCGCCGCACGCCGATCAACACCAGCTGGATCGGCGGCTGCGTCGCGAACAGGGCCTGCATGCCTTGCAGCTGCAGGGTGTCGAGTTGGGTCTCGAGATCGGTAGCGCTCTTGACGAAGCCATCGGCGCGGATGCTGAGCCGGTGCTCAAGCAGGCGCGGCCAGCTGATGCCTTCGGTCTGGACGTTTTCACCGGGGTCGATGGCGACGAACCAGCACGGCAGCTCGCTCTCGGCCGCGGGGTCATAACGGCCCTCGTGCACCTGGCCGGCGGTGAGCGCGCAGGCCTGCAGGCGCTGGGCGACGAGTTGGCGGGCTTGGGCGGCTGCAAGCATGGGTCAGGCCTTGGCGAGCACCAGCAGATGCAGAGCGCCGTCGGGCGGCTCGGGCAGCACCTGGCGCACGAGGTAGCTCACACCCTGGCGCACCAGGGTTTGATTGCGCTGGGCACCCACGGAGGCGAGCACCGTGGCGGTGGTGGTGGTGCTGGTGACGCCGCCTTCCAGCATCACCTGCCCGTCGACGTCGAACAGGCCGTGCAGCGGCGCGCCGGCGAGCGTCATCGGCTCACCTGCGTCCTGCAGCATCCCGGCGAGGTCGTCGTCGAAGGGCATGGCGCGGCGGGCTCAGTCGGCCTTGGGGTCAGCCTTGGCCAGGCGCTTGGCCTCGGCCTGGGCCTTCTTGGCGGCGTCGAGCTGGGCGTCGGTGGCAGTCTTCACCTTGTGGGCGGTGAAGTCGTCCTTCTTGTCGACGAACAGCGCCTTGCCGGCGATCACGACGTTCTTGGCGGTGTCGGGCTCGACGTCGACCACTTCGTTGACGTCGAGGAACGTGGGGCCGTCCAGGGAGGGGACGAAGGTGGCGAGGATGATGAGGATCTTCATGGCGGTGGTTTGTCCGGTCAGGTGGGCGCCCTCGGCGCCAGCCCGCAGGCCGGCGCCGAGGGCGCGGGGCTTAGACGCGCAGGGCGTCCAACATGGCCGCGAAGCTGGCGGCGCGGCGGGCGGCGACGTCGCAGTCCTGCAGGGCGACGATGCGGCGGCCGCCGGACTTGGCCAGGGCGTAGGGGTCGAGGATCAGGTCCAGGCCGGACCAGAAGCCGATCAGCAGGTCAGCCCAGTTGCCGTAGGCGATGGCCGAGCAGACGCCAGAGGCCGAGCCCTTGGTGAGGTTGCTGGGCATGCTGTTGGTGGCCAGGGCGGCGTAGCCGTTGACCTCGCTGCCCTGCCACACCGGCTGGCCGTTGGTGCTGGCGAACACCTGCGTCAGCTTGAGCTGCGCGCGCATCTTGGCGTTGGTGCAGTACTTCAGGCTGCCGATGTCGGCGTTGGCGATGCCGACGGCCTCTTCCAGCGCCACCATGTGCGCGTAGGTCGGCGCCGCACCGTTGGTGCCACCGGCCACAGCGCCGATGCCGGCTGTGTTGATGACGCCACGCGGCTCGGCACCGGTGCCGCTGCCGGCCAGGCCGACGCGGTCGATCTCCGAGGCGATGCCGTTGGCCAGGTCGGCACGCACCAGCGCCTCGATGCTAGGCGTGGCCTGCAGCAGCATCTTGCGGCTGAAGTCGGCCGTCATGCCGACCGTCTTGGGCGTCAGCGTGACCTGGCCGAAGGCGGCCTGGCTCTCGGTGACGTCCACGCCTTCAGTGACCCAGTAGGTGCTGGCGCCGGCGGTTTGCGACGGGATGGCGAGGTTGCCGGTCAGGCCGTCCAGCACCGTGGCGCCGAGGCTGGCCAGCACCATGCGGTTGCGCAGCAAGTCGATGAAGCTCGAGGCCAGCAGGTCGGTGGCGACGAGGTTGCCGCCGGCGGTGGGCGTGCCGACCGTCAGGTCGCGCTGCGCCAGCATGGAACGCACAGCCTCGGCGACCTTGGCTTCGCGGGCCAGGGTGCCGCGCAGCACGTCCACGGGCACGGTGTAGCCGCTGGAGCGGCTCGCGCCCATGTGGCCGTGCTCGTCGACCGGGCGCAGCTTGCGGGCGGCGACCGAGCATTCGATCTCGAAGGCCGCGCGCTTCTGCGCGTCGGCGTCGGACGGCTCGAGCAGCGCGTACATCAGGCGCGCGACGCTGAAGCTGCGGGTCTCGTTTTCCGTCAGGCCGATTTCGGCGCTGACGGTCGGCTTGATCTTGCCGCGCTCTTCCAGCTTTTGCAGCACCAGGGCGCGGAAGGCGTCGACCGACGTGCCGCCGTTGATGGCGGTAGTGGCTTCGTCAGCCAGGCTGTGGGCATGGCCCATCGCGCGGATGGCGTTGGCGCGCTCGCGCTCGGCCGAGATGGCCTGGCTTTCGATGACGCGGATATCCGGCGCGGGTGCGGGCGCCGGGGCGGTGGTGGTGGGATCGCTCATGCGGGTCTCCTTGGGTTGAGCGGTTGCGGCCTCGGCGGCCAGGGAACGGCCCACGCCCACGGAGGCGTCGGCGGGGATGGAAACGATGGACACCTCGTAGGGCGTCCACTCGGTGACGCGGTAGGTCGAGACGTCGTCGGTACGGCTCTCCAGCACCATGTCGTCGATGGAGTAGCCGACCGAGACGAGCTCGCGGATGCCGTCGATGACGTCCTGCAGGATTTCTTCGCCGAGCGCGCCGCGGCTGAAACGCACGGTGCAGCGGCACTTGCGGTCGCTGTCGACCCAGGCCCTTTCGACCACGCCGATCTGCTGGCGTGTGTCGTGATTGAGCAGCAGCGGGTGGCGGCCATTGAGCCGCTCGAGATTCACGGCGGCAGGCGTGCAGTCGAGGATCTCGTTGCCCCACCAGCGCTCATACGGCGCGTCGCTGGCAAAGCTGAGCTCGACGGTGCGGGCCTCGGCATCCACCGCGGCGCGCTCGACGCGCATGGCGCGCTTCTGCGGCTCGGCGAGGGCCTTGCGGACGTTTTCGGGCAGGGAGTTGCGGTCGATAACGGTGGACATGCGTGTCACTCCGTGCCGGTGGCTGGCAAAGCCCCGGTGATGAGTTGGAGGCGCCGCGCCTTGGACGCGGCGGCGGTGGCGGGGTCAACGGGCTCGGCCAGGCCGGCGGCCTTGACCTTGGCGGCCCATTCCTGGCGCTCGGCCAGGACTTCGTCGGGGTCGTCGCCGTTCTCGGCCATGACGCGCTGCGGGCTGGTGATGCCCTCCTCAAGGCGGCTGCGCTGGGCTTCGATGGTCTTGAGCGGGTCCAGCGGCTGCCAGACGTGCAGCTGCCAGCGGGCGGCGGCCTTGTAGGCGTCGATGCGGGCGAAGCTGAGGCCGCTCAGCTCGGGCGCGGCGACGAGGGCGTAGCTGAGCCAGCGCTCGAAGATGGGTTGCGTCCAGTGCGCCACGAACCACTGCTGCAGCTCAAGCCACAACGTGCGTTCGTCGCCCAGGCCCAGCTGGCCGGAGCTGTAGTTCACGTCGCTCAGGTCGTTGCCCAGGCTGATGTAGCTGACCTCGAGCGCGCTGGCGATGTTGCGCAGGCAGTCCCTGATGAACTGGCCGTATTCGATGTTGGGGTAGTCGCTCTCGAAGGGCGTGGCCTTGAGGCCGTGGGGGAGCATGTCCCAGGTGCCGTCCTGCAGCGTCTGGAACTGCGTGCCGTCGACGTCCTTGCCGTCTTCCATGGGCGGGGGCGGCGCTGCGTCCGGGTGCGTCTCAAAGAACCCGCCACGCTTGGCGCTCTCCCGCGCCTTGTTGAGCCCCGAGGATGCAAAGTCGGCCGCCTGGTGCATGGGCTTGAGGGCGGCCTGCATCCAGGGCACGCCGAGCAGCTGCAGCACTTCGTCCGGCAGCTGCAGGTGCAGCATCTCGCCGGCCGGAACGCGGATGAAGTTCCGGGACGTAGCGAAGGCGTCGAGCGCTGCGGCGTCGGTGCCGCGCAGCCAGTAGGCGCGCACGGCGCCGAAGGCATCGATCTCGACACCCTGGCGGATGCGCGCGCCGTCGGCCAGGTCGGCGCGGTGCGTGCGGGCCAGCACATCGACGGGCAGCAGCTGCACCTGCACGCCGTGCGGACCGCGGCCCGGCAGGAAGCGTGCAAAGGCGCAGCCGTCGACGATGCAATGGCGCAGGGCCAGCCGGTCGAGGTCGGCGCGGGTGTAGCGGCCTGTGACGTCGCAGGCGCCCTTGCGGCCCCAGGCGAGGTAGGCCGATTCGAGCGTCTCGTTGACGCCGGCTTTGAGGCCGGCCTCGGTGCGCAGGCGCATCTGCAGGCGCACGCCGTGCGGGCCCAGCAGGTTGCGGCGGACCATGCCGATGAAGCGACGCGCGAAAGGGTTGTTGCGCGCGGCGTCGCGACTGCGGGCGATGACGGTGGAGAGACCGGCCTCGGTCTCGACGTTGATGTGCTGGCCGTCAGGCTGCCAGCTGGCCACGTCGTTGGTCGTCAGCGCCGAGAGCAGGCTGCGTTGCTGGGCGTTGGCGATGGCCGCCACGCGGCGGCCGGCCGTGAGTTCACGGCCGCGCGCCTGGGCTTCGGTGTGAAGGCCCAGGCGGTTTGCGAGCTTGGTGAGCAGCGATGCCATGGGAAGGCATCGTGTCGAGAGGGGCGGAACTCAGGGGGGCGAGTTGTTCCGCCCCGCGGCTATGCGGCGACGGTCTTCCATTCCGCGTCGGTCAGGCCTCGGTCGTTGAGATAGACCGCCGTCATCTCCGCGTGCTTGTGGCCCAGCAGGGTCTGCACGGTGACGGGCGGCATGCCCTCTGTGATGTAGGTGCGCGCGCTGAGGCTGCGCACCTCGTGCAGGCTTGGCCGCTCGAACTCCTTGTACGCGTCCGAAGGGGTGACGGCGGTGATGTGCTCGCAGAAGCGGGCGCTGAGAGACGACATCTCGATAGGCCGGCCGTTGGCCTGGCGCAGCAGCGTGTCGCCTGGCGCGCCGATGCCTCGGCAAAGCTCGATGACTTCGCCCAACGTCATGCCCGTGGCTTCCAGGCGCAGCGTGAGCGGGATGGCCACACGGGCGCCGATGAGCTTGCGGGCCTTCTTTTGCTGCTCGACGCGGAGGTGCCCGTCGACCACATCGCTGAACTTCATCTTCGCGAGGTCAGCGCGCCGCTGGCCCGTGTGCAGCGCGAGCAGCAGCATCGCCGGCACCCACCGCTGAGGCCCAGTGCTGGCCAGCAGCAGCATGTCTTGCCACATGTCCAGCGTCAGCCGTTTGCGCAGGCCTGGCGCCCTCGGTGGCTTGACGTGAGCGGCTGGGCTCGATTCGGCTTCGCCATTGTTGATGGCCTCGACGTAGATATCGCGAAGCTCCCCCAAGATCCGGCCGGCCTTGTGCGGGGTGCACGTCTTAAGCAGCGTGGCGATCTCGTGCGGCTTGATCGCCCGCAGGGGCCGGGCGCCGAGATGGGTCTCGATGTAACGCAGCGAGGTCCCTCGGTTCTTGATCGTCTGCGGGTCGTAATTGCGGTCGCCGATGATCGTCCGGTAGGTCGTCAGCCACTCGGCCACGGTGCCGCTGACGGCCACCGCCTCTTGCGCAGGCGCCGCCGGTGCTGGTGCTGGCGCCTCAACCGACTGCTGAATTCGGATCGCCACCTGAGGCGGCGTGGGCTCGGGCGGAGACGGTGGCGGAGGGGGGGGCGGCGGTGCGGGCATCGCCCGCGTTTGCAGCAGCGCTGAACCCAGCGCCGGCACCGCTTGAACACCAGCCGGGAGCGCGCGGATCGCGAACGCTATCGACTCCAAAACGCCGGCAAGTGCCGCGGCGGTCATGATGCATTGCGCTTAGTCATGTGATTATTGAACAACAGCAAATAGCGGGATGGAACCCCCGATTCGCGTAGTGCAATAATTAGGCATGAGCACTGACACCAAGCCAAAGCGCGGCCCGCCGTTTAAGGCCAAAGACGAACTCCGTGTGAGCTACACGCGGCGCTACCTGCCAGAGCACCTGGCCAAGATCAAGGCTGCCACCAACGCCGAGTTCGATGCGCTGCTGGAAGGCTGGGTGCCGAAAACGAAAAAGCCCGCCAAGTAGGCGGGCGGTCATCACCGGCAGGGGATGGAAATCAATTTAAATGGTTCTAGGGTGGCTGTAGAAGTTGTCCATCGCGCACGGCCCGCGATAGTCATCAATGTTCAATCGTCCACCAAGCATGGCTTCAACGAACTCGTCCCCGAACGACTGCTCGGCTAGGAATCGGCGAAAGCCGTACGCACATGCGTCAGCAACCATCAACATCGGGTCGCCTTTTTCCACAAAGTGAATATTCCGCCGCAGCCGTGTAACCCGAAGATCACCGACTTGACGAAGGAAACCTTGTTCAACTTCCTTCGCCGTTGGTATCAACTGGTCAGGGCTGAAGCTGAAAGAGTTTTCACGCCACAGGGAAACAGCTCGGGCAAGGAAACGCCTCATTTCTGGCACGTCTTCCGCCACTACCGTGCCTACTTCGCTCGGCCTCGCGTAATCCCGGATGTAGCGATCTGCGCTCGCGATGCAGTTTCCAAACGCCATGAAGTGCTGGAACTGGGCCACCGACATGCCGGTACTTTCTATGCCTTCAAACTGAGCAGATCTTCGATACATCGAGAGCACGATTGGGATACCGAAGCGACGAGGCAAATGCATCATCGATTTCAAAATCGCCAATCTGTGCGCTTGAGTCCAGCCCTCACGCATCCTTGAATCACCCCAGATTTCCTTGGCATGGAAGACGAAATTCTTCTGCGTGCGGTACTGACTGGGAACACCACCGAGGATTTCTGACACCGCAGCTTCAATCGCCATCAAATGCGCATCCGCCTCAACCACCAATCCCACCACAACAGTGACCGGCTCTTTCTCCGACGTACCAGCTTCATCCATATAAACGAATCGCACTGTCTACTCCCGATAGCGCCGTGGCGCGACAGGGCGAATGTAGCGACGCCGGAGATCAAGCGTGGCACTGGGAGAGCTGTTGCAAACCCTGCGCGTGAGTCAAGGCGTGTTAGCCAACCAAAGCCCGACTGGCACGCTGCCGGTGGTGTGCCCTGGGTCACCAGGATGGACGCCATCGCCAGAATCGAGCGCGGTGGCGAGCTCGATGTGGCTGTTTACCGTCTGACCCTGCAAAGCGCCCACGAGGTCGATGTAGGTCGCGCCGTATGAGGCGACGCGTGCCGGCAATGTCGCATTTGCCGTCTGGCGAAAGCTATCCGTTGCACCGTATGGCTTCGCGGCGTCCGTTACGGGCAGGAAGCCATACACGCCCAAGCGGGAGTTCCAACGCTGAGCCAACGACACAAGCGTGCCGACGGTCCCCATCGCTTCGTTGACGACGCGCTGCCCCAGCGTCGTGCCGAAGTTGTTGACGCTCGCCGCCGTCGCCAAGATGTGCGAGGGGCGAACCTCGTCGATGACACCGAATGCCCGGTTCGTCGCCTGGATCGATGTGGCGCCACCGAAGCCCTGCGCGCACACCTCGGTGGGGACGCTCGAAGCCAGCGCCGCCTTGAGGGCGAAGCCGTTCAGCAGGTACGTCGGGCCAGTGCTGGCCTCGCCGATGGAGTCAGCGACAACCATCAGCGTGCGGCCCGTCGTGCGGCTTGTGAACTGCAAGATGACCGGGATGACGGTGGGCGTCGTGGTGGCCGTGGTGAAGTTGGCCGGCGTGGTGACGCCGTCCACGTCCTGATTCCAGACTCGGCAGACTCGGCCACCCGTGATGAGGTCTTCGCGGCCGAAGGCTGCATAGGCAGTGTTGCTGGCGCCCGTGTAGCCCAGCGAGATGTTGGCGCCGGCCACAGGGATGAAGATGCGCAGGTCGAGCACCGGGTAGGTGCCGCCGTCCGTGCGGTCCACCGACGCCACCTGGCACCAGTCCGTCCAGGTGTATGACGGGTAGTTGTTCGCTGCGTCAATGGCTGCGGCCAGGGTGCCCGAGCTTTGCCCGCCGAAGGTCGCAGAGCGCCAGACACCACCCGTAGAGCTGACCGTCTCGGTGGGCGCCGGGCTGGCGCTGGTCGTGCCGGTGGAACTGTTCGCGGCCGGGGCGGCGGAGTAGGTCCCCAACGTATTGGAAACGCCGAAGATGACCTTCACGCCCGCGACTGCGGCGGTGTGCATGTTCGGGATGCCGATCCGCACGGAGTCGAAGGCGGTCGCCAGGGCGTGGCGCTGGTGCTGGGTGAGCCCGGTGACGAGACCGGTGCCCGTGAAAGCTGTGCTCGCCACGGCAACGGCGCTGCTGCGGCCCGTCAGGCATCGCGCCATCAGGCTGCGGCGGTTGCCGAGATTGCCAGCCCCTGACACCGGGTCGAGGGTTCCCTGCAGCGCTTCGCGCGCCTGGCCCACGTCGGTGGCGACGCCATCGCCGATCCAGCGGAACGCCAGGTCATCGTCGACGGTGATCTGGCTGCCCTTGGCGGCGAGCACGCCGCCCGCGGTGAAGCGGTCGGCCAGCATGGTGATGAGCATGGGTGATCTCCTGTGGGGTTACATGCGCACGACGAAGCGCTGGCGCGAGCTGACGCCGGCAGCGAGGCCCGCGGCGGCTTGCTCGGCCTGGACGTCTCGGCGGGCGGCGTTGATGGCGGTGAGCAGGTCGGCCACGCTCTTGAACTGCTTCATGCGCGTGCCGATGCGGTACTCCGCGACGACGGCATTGCCGCTGGCCATGTGGGCGCGGTAGGCGGCCTCGAGGTCGGCGAGGTAGGCCTCGGCGTCGGTGAGCAGGCTGCGGGCGGTGGTGCCTTCGGCTGCCGGGTCGGCCAACACGCGCACAGAGCCGCCGGCGCGAGACACGCGGTCGGTGCCGAGGGTGCAGACGAGGCTGGCGGCGTAGTTGCCGGGCTGCCAGGCGGCCGTGGCGACGCTGGTTGCGGCGGCGGCGAACTGCTCGCCGCTGGTGGTGCAGGTGATCTCGTGGCGCGTGGCGCCGACGAGGATGAGCTTGGCGGTCCAGCCATCGGCCGGGGCGCAGTCACCGGCGTCGAAGAGCCAGGCGGCGCTGTCGCCGGCGGTGTGGGTGCTAGGCAGGGTGTCGCTCATGGCTGAGCACGATGCCGGTCGCGCCGGAACTGCGGGGCTTGAGTTGTTCCGCGCATCACTGCTCCGGGCTCACGATGCGCAGCTGGCTGACGATGCGCCGCACGTAGCGGTCGCTGATGCCCAGGCGCTCGCTGATGACGGCGTTGGGGAGGTTCTGTTGCGCCAGCTCGATGACGCGGGCCTTGGTGCTGATGGCTGGCACGCGGCTGATGTGGTGCATGCTGCCGCCGAGCGTGGAGCGGGCGCGCTGCTCGGCGTTGGCCAGCGCGTCGTGCAGGGTGTCCGCCGGGGCGCCGCTGGCCTCGATGGCTTCGCGGACGAGCTTGAGGAAGATGGCGAGGGCGTCCATGGGCGGGCCTGGGTTGGCGGTCAGCGGCGGCGCTGGGCACGCAGGCGCTGGATGCGCGCGAGCGTGGCGGCAGGGGATTCAGCGGCGGCCTGGGCCAAGGGCTCGGCGGTCGAGCTGGGCGGCTGGCCGTCGGGCGGCTCGGTCGCTGGCTTGGCGCCGGGCAGCGAGCCGGCGCGCGAGACGGCGCGGCCGACGAGCATGGGCGCCAGACGCACGGCGGCGAGGTTGTAGTTCATGCAGTCGAGCGCCTCATTGCGGGGGCGCAGCTGCACCCACTCCTTGAACGGGCGGGTGCCGCGCACCTTGGTGACGAGGCGCTCGGCGGCGAGCTGGGCGAAATACTCGTCGTCGAACGCCGCAGTGTTCGGGAAGTGGATGTAGCCAGGGCCGGGCGCCGTGAGCTGCAGGCGGCCGTAGATGAGGGTCTTGGCCTGGTCGACCCCGATGGGCTCGCTGGGCCGGGCGCGCTTGCGGCGGGCGCGCAGGCGCTGCGCTCGCTTGCGCTCGTCTTCCACCAAGGGCCGGCCGGCGCCGTCATAGCCCATGATGGCCACGGTCCACTGGCGTTTCTCGCAGAAGTCCAGCACGACGCTGGTGTTGTAGCGGGCGTCGATGCAGGCGATGTGCACGCCGGCTTCGACGAGGGCCTCGTGCAGCTCTTTCCAGACGTCGGGCTGGGTGGTGTCACCGGGCAGGATGAGGTGATCGATGACCCAGGCTTCCTCGCCGGCGCCCCAGCCGACGACGGTGAGCTCGATGCGGTCCTTCTGGACGTCGGCGCCGCCGGTGATGAGGTGGACGGGCAGCGCGGCGATTTCGTAGGTCTCGAGCCGGGCCAGCAGCGCGCCGGCCTCGAGGCTGTCGCCCACTTCCTTCCACACCTCGCCGAGGTAGGTGTTGACGAAGGCCTTCAGCTCCGACGTGTCGCCCTGGACTTCGACCCACTTCTGGGCGATCTTGAGCCAGTTGAGGCCGAGGCCGGTTGGCGCGTACAGCGCGTTGAGGTGGTAGCCGCGGTGCAGCTTGCGCGCGGGGCGCTTGGCGATCCAGCGGCCGGCGGCGAGCATGTCGGGCTTGTGCTTCTCCTGAATCTCGGCGCCGCAGTGCTGACAGACGTACCAGGCGGCCAGCACGGTGATGGGCTCGCCGGGTTCCTCGGGCGCGGTGCGCCACTTGAGGCCGTGGGGCTTGCCGGTGCCGAACTCGAGGGGCTGGGTCTCGTTGCAGTGCGGGCAAGGGACGTGGTAGCGGCGCTGGTCGCTGCGGCTGTAGAGCAGGTCGATGCGGCTTTGGCCTTCGAGGGTGGGCGTGCTGACGCAGTAGGTCTTGGCGCGGCTGAAAGTGCGCTGGCGGTTCTCGATCAGCGTCATGGGGTCGCCCTCGGTGCCGACGTCCCAGGGGAAGGCGTCGACCTCGTCGCAGATGACGTAGGGGAGGTGATCAGACCGGAGGCTGTCGGGGCTGTTGGCGCCGGCCTTGATGACGCGGGCGCGGGCGCCGTATTCGAGCAACTCGGCGCGGTTGGCGCGGTCGCGGCGGCCGGTGGGCGTGAGCGCGCTGAGCACCGGCGTTTCCTCGAGCATCTTGGCCAGGCGCGGGTTGAAGCTGCGGTCGCGCAGCTCGAGGGTTGGCACGACGACCAACATGTCTTTGTTGGTGAGGTGGTGCATCACGTAGCCGAGCCAGTTGTACATGGCCTCGGTGCCGCCCACGCCGCTGGACTTGATGAAGGTGACCTGGCGCACGGCGCTGTGCTCGCTGAGCGCGTCCTGGATCTCGACGAGGTAGGGCGTGAGCTCGTTGCGCCACGGGCCGGGGCTGTTGGTGCCGCTGCGCAGCCAGCGGTTGAGCTCGCTCCACTGGCTGACGGTGAGCAGCTTGCGCGGCGTGGCGCCCTTGCCAAATGACTCACCCAGGCTGGGCAGCGCCTGGCTGATGGCCGGCAGCTGGCGACCCAGCTCGACAAGCACTTCGTGCGCGGCCAAGCTCATGGCGTGGTGCACCTCGGTCTCGTCGGCCAAGCCGGCGACGTCGAGCAGCCAGCGCTCGAGCAGCACGTCCAGCGCGCGGCCGGCGGCGTCGCGCACGGCAAGGCCGGCGCGGAGGGTGTCACCACGCGGTACGACCTGCGCCTCGGCCTGGCGGCAGGCTTGCTCAGCGCGCTGCGCTTGCAGGTGCTCGCGTTGGGCTTTGAGGTCGGCGAGGGTGGCGGTCATCGCGCTGCGAGCAGCACCTGCTCCGACACCAGATCGACGAGCGTGGCGTCCCGCCACTGCACGCGGACGCGGCGCCAGCTTTGATCGAACTGAGCTAGTTCATCGTCACGCCACTTCTGCGCCTCTTCGCGAGTCTTGCACCACGGCGGCGGAGGGCAGATGAACATCGTGCTTTGCTCGACAACCTCCTCCACCTGCATGACGATCTTGCCCGTGATGGCCTGTGGGCGGCCGCGTGTGCGGCCGGTCAGTTGGATGCGAGTACGTGGGACTGGGAAGACCATGTCGGCTCCTTGACGATTCAACGTGCCGTGCGCAACGCCTGCGCCAACGCGGCCTGGAAGATGGGCGCGGCTTCGCGTTTGACGGCGAGGTCGGCGGCGGCCTGGACGTCGAGACGAGGCTCATAACGGGCCCACTGCACGAAGATGAAGACAGGCAGCAGCTCGCGCACGCCAGCGGCAATGCGCACGTCCTGGTAGATGCCGAGCTGGCCACGGCCACCGGGCCGGCCGACGAAGTAGCGGAAGCCCAGGCGGCTGCGCGTGCCGCGCGCCAGGCGGGCGCGGGTGGCGGCCGTGCTGTTCATCTTGAAGCCCCGGCCCTCTTCGCGGAAAGCCCGGAAGTAGCTGAGGATGGCGACGATCTGGCCGCGGCTGACGTTGCCGTAGGCGTCCATCTTGGCGCCCTGCCCCGGCGTGACGAAGTAGCCGCCGGGCAGCACGCCGATGCTGCGCAGCGCGACCTCGAAGCCCTTGAGCCGGCGCTGGCCGCCGCTGACCTGCCAGCGGAGGTAGTCGCTCGCGGGGCGGCTGCCGCCGGCCACCTGCTTGAAGTCGACGACGGCGGTGAGGTCGGCCGCGGTGGCGCGCTTGGTGACGCTCAGGCTGTTGAGGGTGAAGGGGGTGGGCCGGTCCAGGCTGTCGCGCATCTCGTGGCGGACGGCGTCTTGCACGGGGTAGCGGGCCAGGGTGTTCAGGGTGAGGCTGGCGGCGTAGCGGGCCTGCTTGTCGAGGCTGGCCAGCTTGCGTTGGGCTTGCTCGAAGCCGGTGAGGGTGACTTTCATGCGTAGGCCTCCGGGGTGTCGCTGGCATCGAGGCGCAGCCCCGTCGCGCCGAGCAGTTCGGGCCGCAGGCGGCGCAGGGCGGCGGCGAACTCGCGGCGGACGAGGCGGCGGGCGGCGCCGAGCTCGGTGACGAGCAGGCGGCGGCGGTCGGTGTCAGAGGTGGCGGCGGCCAGGCGAGGGGCGGTCTGGTCGATGAGGCGCTCGACGGTGGCGCGCAGGGTGGCGCCCAAGCCGTGGGCCTCGCGCTGCAGCGCCGCGCGGGGGATGCGGGCGCCGCTTTGCAGGTCGAGGCTGACCAGCAGCATGCGGTTCTGCCAGGCGAGCTTGTCGGCCTCCCAGCGGGCGCGGGAGTCGCTGGCGGCACCTTCCCCCTGCCCTGCCCCCTGATCGGCCGTTGCAGGGCCCGTTGCGGGCGTTGCAAGGCTGGCAACAGCGGGCAACTCCGCTCCACGGGTGGCGGCGTGGCGGGCGGCAACGTCGTCTCGACCGCCGCGGGTGGCGTGCCAGCGGGCGAGGCTGGCTTGCACGAGGACGCGACCGTCAGCGGCCAGCACGAGGCGGCCGGCCTGGGCGGCACGGGTGACGGTGCTGCGGTTGACGCCAAGGCGGCGGGCGAAGGCGGCCAGGTGTTCGGCTTCAACCGAATCCGGGCTGTTTTGGGTGCTGTGCAGGGGTTTGCCGGCCTGTGCAGGGTACCCATCACAA
>NZ_LMFP01000023.1:0-154 GCF_001426885.1 Pelomonas sp. Root1444
CCAGTGGAAGAGGGTGACCCACGGCGTGATGCCGTGCTTCTTCATGCTGGCGAACAGGCGGTGGTAGAAGTCCAGGCCGGCGGGGTTGAGCGGGCCGTCGCCGCTGGGGAAGATGCGCGGCCAGGAGATGGACAGGCGGTAGTTCTTCAGGCCC
>NZ_LMFP01000023.1:210-11188 GCF_001426885.1 Pelomonas sp. Root1444
GTGGACCTTGCCGGGCTGGCGGCAGAAGCGGTCCCAGATGGACTCGCCCTTGCCGTCCTCGAAGGCGGCGCCCTCGATCTGGGCGGCGGCGGCGGCGACGCCGAAGACGAAGTCGGCGGGGAAGGGGCTGGAGTAGGTCAGTGCAGTCATGGGGTCAGCGGTGGGCTTGCGGCGCCAGCCAAGGGGTCAAGGTGGATTCCAGGCTGCGCGCCCAGATGTCATAGCCCTGCTCGCTCAGGTGCAGCCAGTCGGGCAGGATGCCTTTGGACAGCGTGCCGTCCGGGTTGGTCAGCGCGGGACCGACGTCGAGGAAGAAGACCTGGCGGCCATCGGCCAGCGCCGGCAGCAGCGCGTTGATGCGGGCGTTATGGCGGCGCAGCGCGCCGTCGGGCTTCTCGTCGCGCGGCAGCAGCGCCAGCAGCAGCACCTTGGCCTGTGGCTGGCGCTGGCGGATCTCGTCGAGGTTGCGCCGGATGCCGGCCACGGTCAGGGCCGGGTCTTCCAGCCGCTCGCCGGTGTTGTTGGTGCCGATCAGCATGACCACCACCTTCGGGCTCATGCCAGCCAGCTCGCCGTTCTGCAGACGCCACAGCAGGTTCTCGGTGCGGTCGCCGCCGAAGCCCAGGGCGACCGCGTTGTACTTCGCGAAATGCCGGGCCCAGGCGGCCTGGCCTTCCTTCTCCCAGCCCTGGGTGATGGAGTCGCCGACGAAGACGAGGTCGACGTTCCGGCCGGCGTCGCGGTGGGCCTTGATTTCTGCGAGCTTGGCTTCGTGGCGTGGCAGCCACCAGTCCACCGCCCACGCCTCCTGCAGCGGCTCGGGCGTGACGGACTGGGTGCGGTAGTCCGGGCAGGCGGTCGTCGCTTGGCCCTTTCGGTTGAAGCGCAGGTTGGCGATGCGGACTTCGCCGCTGCCGGTGGCCTGCAGTGCGAAGGGCGCAGGCACGGCACCGAAGTCGTCACCGTCGCGCCAGAAGCATTTCAGCGCGAAGGCGATGTGCCGGCGCCCCTTGCCGATCAGCTCGCGGCCGGCGAACAGGAAGGGGACCTTGCGCTCGCAGTCCTTGCCGCAGCCGAGCGCGAACTTGAGGCCGCCATGGGCGAGGTCGACGACGTTCAGGTCGAACTCGACGGTGCCTTCGCGCAGGTAGGGCTCCAGGTTCAGCGGTGCGCCGCCCTGCCAGCGCGCCTGGGCGATCCAGGAGTTGCTGAACTGCAGCGTCAGCGCGCCGTCGTCGCCGCGGCGGGCTGCGACGTGGCTGTTGGGCACGCGCGGGTTGGCCGGCTTGGGCACGGTGACCCGGTCGGCATCGAGCTTGGCCTCGCCTTCGAAGTCGGTGATGGTGACGGACCAACCGGGTGCGGGACGGCCGTTGTCGAGGTCCAATGACTGCGCTGTCAGCGGCAGCAGGGAAAGCAGGGCAAGGAGGAGGCGGTTCATCAAAAGTCCTGGGCTCGCAGCGTGCGTGACTGGCCGGGCTTGAGGCGGAGGGCAATCACGCGTTCGCCCACGCGAACGCTGCCGCCGCCGCTGCCGGCCACCGAGCGCACGATGGCGCTCGTGACGCGGCCGTTCGCCCAGCGGATGTCGACCTCGAAGCCGCCGCGCGCGCGCAGGCCTTTGACCGAGCCGTCAGGCCAGGCCGCGGGCAGGGCGGGCAGCAGTTCGAGGGCGTCATCATGCGATTGCAGCAGCATCTCGGCGATGGCGGCGGTGGCGCCGAAGTTGCCGTCGATCTGGAACGGGGGGTGAGTGTCGAACAGGTTGGGGTAGGTGCCGCCCTGGTTGACTTCGCTGCCGGCCAATGCGGTGCGTGCGCCGGGCGTGGCCAGCAGGCCGCGCAGCAGCTGGTGCGCGTGCTCGCCATCGCGCAGCCGCGCCCAGTAGGCCATCTTCCAGGCCATGGACCAGCCGGTGCTGACGTCGCCGCGGGCCTCCAGCGTCTTGCGCGCCGCGGCAGCCAGCTCGGGCGTGCGCTGCGCGGAGATCTGCCGGCCGGGGTAGAGGGCGAACAGGTGCGACACGTGGCGGTGCGTGTCCTTCGGTGTGTCGAGCACCGGGTCGTTCAGCTCGTCGTGCCATTCCAGCAGCTGGCCCCAGCTGCCGACGCGCGGGCCGGCGAGGCGGTCGCGCAGCGACGCGGCACGCTGCTGCGCGGCGCGGTCACCCAACACCGCGGCGGCCTGGGCCATGTTGTCGAAATGGTCCCACAGGATCTGCTGGTCGTAGGCGATGCCGTCCTGGATGGGCCCGTGCTCGGGCGACCAGCCGTTGGGGGCGACCAGCCTGCCGTCGGGCGTGGCCTTCAGCCTGTCTTCCCAGAACTCGCCCACTTCCTTCAATACCGGCCAGGCGACGTTGCGCAGGAAGGCCTTGTCCTGCGTGAAGGCGTAGTGCTCCCAAAAGTGGCGGGCATACCAGGCATTGCCCGTCATGTTCCAGAGATAGGTCTGTGCGCCGAAAGGGTTGGTCGCGGTGCGCAGCGTCCAGCCGCGCATGGGCTTGCCGGTAGCGGTCAGGAAGGTCTCTTGCGGCGGCTGCACCGAGTTGTCCCAGGGCGGGGTCTCGGGCGGCAGGGCCTTGGGGTCCTTCAAGGCGAGGGCGGCGCGCTCGCCCACTGCGCGGCGCCATTCGGGGATCAGGCTCTGCACGAAGCGGTGCAAGGGCCGGGCTGCCTCGGCCAGGTTGGTCGGCTCAGCCGGCCAGTAGTTCATCTGCAGGTTGATGTTGCTGTGGTAGTCGGCGTTCCATGGCGGCTGCAGGCTGTCGTTCCACAGGCCTTGCAGGTTGGCGGGCAGTGAATCCCGCGAGCTGCTGATCAGCAGGTAGCGGCCGAACTGGAAGTACAGCGCCTCCAGCTCGGGGTCGCCGCCGTGCCTGGTGTAGGCGGCCAGCCGGGCGTCGGTGGTCAGCGCGCGGCGCTCGGCCGGGCTGGTGCCGAGGTCCAGCTGCACGCGGCCGAGCAGCGTCCGAACGTCGCGCTCGTGCGCGGCCTGCAGTTGCGGCCAGGGCTGCGCGGCGGCGGCGCTCACCTGGACCTGCACGCGCGGCAGCGGCGGCTCGCCACGGAAGCGCTTCGCGGCGTCGGGCACGTAGCTCGTGCCGGCGCCGAGCACCAGCGTCAGCGCGTTGCAGTTGCGAAAGACCAGCGTGTTGCCGTCGATGGCGACGCTGCCGCCTTCATGCAGCACGCGCAGCTGGCTGGCGTAGGCCAGGCCGTTGGGCAGTGCGCCGACGGCGGTCAGCGTCTTGCCAGCGGCGGACAGCGCGGCGCCGTGGCGGTCGGTCAGCGTGATGCGGCCGTTGTAGCGGCCGGGCTTGTCGGCGCTGAGTCGCCAGACGATGACCTGGGCCGGGTGGCTGGCGAGGGTCTCGCGCTCGAAGCGCACGCCGTCCTGGCGGTAGCTGAGGCGATGCCGGGCGCGCTGCAGGTCCAGCTCGCGGCGGTAGTCGGCCACGGGCGCACCAGCGCCGTCCAGTTCGAGGACGACGTCGCCGAAGGCCTGGAAGGCGCCGAGGTTGCGGCCGTCGCCGGTCCACAGCGTGATGTCGTTGAATTGCAGGCGGTCGCGCGCGACCTGGCCGAACAGCATGGCGCCGATGCGGCCGTTGCCGATGGGTAGCGCCTGCTGTTCCCAGCCCTGCGGCGTGTCGGGCGCGGGCTTGTCGTAGTGCAGCAGCCCGGCGGCGTGCGCAGGGCGCAGGGTCCACAGCAGGAGCAGCGCAACGACGACATGCAACCACAGTTGCGTTCCGTTCAGCCGGAGCAGGACCGGGCGAGAGGCTTGGTTCATGCGCGCGGCTTGCCGATGATGACGCCCCGGCCTTCCGGGGCGAGATAGATGACGCCGAACTCCAGCGGGTCGGCCGCCAGCGCGCCGAGCCGGCCGTAGCGGTGGCGGTCGTCGTCGATGCGCTGGAAGCTGGCACCGCCGTCGGTGGAACGGAACAGGCCTTCGACCGGATTGCCGCCGACGAGGACGCGGCCCCAGACGTAGACGGCGTGGTCGCTGGCGCCCGCTGCCGCCTTGCCCACGGCCACGCGCCAGGGCTCGGCCACGGCGCGCAGCGTCTGCGCCTTGGCATCGGCACCGGCGATGTGGAGCAGGCCGCCGGGCGTGGCCAGCCACAGGTCGCGCGGCTTGCCGGGTGCCGAGATCAGCTGGGCGCCCTGCCAGGCCTGCAACTTGGGCAGGCCGGTGATGCTGGGCTGGAAGCTCGCGCCCCCGTCGACACTGACGAGGACGCGGCCATTGGCGCGGTCGTGCACGTAGAACACGCCTTCGACGGCACGGTCCGCCACCGGCGTCGACACGAAGTCGCGCTCGTCCGGCCAGCCGGTGCAGGCAGTCCAGCTGCGGCCGCGGTCGCGTGAGAACGTGGCCGGTTGGCCCTGGCGCGCCCACACGAAGAACCCGCCCTTGGCAGACAGCGCGATCTGCCCGGCCGCGGCCCATTCGCCGGGCTTCTGGCCCAGCTGCGGCGTGGCCGCGAAGGGCCGCCAGCTTGCGCCGCCGTCCCCGGACCAGTGGCCGCCGGTGGCATTGCCGTCCACCGTGCGCGCGAGGATGCCGGGGTTGAGCTCGGCATAGGCCAACGAGCGGCAGGTCTCGCCGGCCGGCAGGAACAGGCCGGTCTTCGGGCCCTGCCCGATGTCGTCCCAGGCGGCGCCGGAGACGTCGCCCATGGCGGCCAGCAGCGCGGCACCGCCGGAGGGGCTTTCCAGCCCGAGCACGACGGTTTCCTCAAGGTTGTCGACCGCGAAGGCCCAGTTCACCCGCGCGGCGCCGAGGTTCGCGGTCATCCACAGGCCGTAGCCGGTGCCGTAGACGGCGCGCTCGCCGTCGAACGGGTCGATCTTGATGTCGGCGATCCAGTGGCCCAGCGGGCGGCGGTCGCGCTGGTAGGCCTGCAGCCAGGGGTGGCGGGTGGCGTCGAAGCTGGAGCGCGGGCTGAGCGGGGTCCAGTTGGCGCCGTGGTCGTCGGAGATGAAGATCTCGTCGCCGGCTCCCCAGCGCTCGATGGTGGACACGACGAGCCGGCCCGGGCGGCGTGCATCGACGTCGAGGCCGGCATAGCCGAAGGGCTGCGCCGCCGTCGGCTTGGCGGGCGTGATGTCCAGCCAGCGGCCCTCCGGCGTGCGGCGCCAGACGCCGCCGGTCTTGGCATGACTGGGGTTGACGATGGCGCCCGCCTCGCCCGCGGCCAGGCTGACGTAGAGCGAGCCGTCGGGACCGAAGGCGGCGCGCTGCGGCGCCTGGGCCGGCAGTTCGGCGATGCGCTTGAAGCTGCTGCCGGCGTCCGTGGAGACGAACAGGCCGGGCTGGTCGTGGCTACCGGCATAGATGGTGCGCGAGCCCTGCCCGGGCTCGCCGCTCTTCGCATCGAACAGCACGAGGGACACGTGCTTGGCCGGGAAGCCGCTCACGCGCGCGAAGCGCTGGCCCCGGTCCGAGCTCTGCAGCAGGCCGTCCTCCGTGGTGCCCAGCAGCAGCCGCTCGGGGCGGTTGGGGTCCACCTGCAGGCGCTCGCCCGAGCCGCGTCCGGGGCCGTTGCCGGCGAGCTTGAGGCCCAGTTCATGTGTCTGCCAGGTCGCGCCGCGGTCGTTCGACGCGAGCAGTGCCGCATTTCGTGCCCACTGGCCGGTGTAGAGGCCGCAGGCCGCGTAGAGCCGGTTTGCGTCGCCGGGGTCCACGGCGATGCTGAGCACGCCCATCAGGTCGGCGTCGGCCTTGCCGAGATGGTCCAGCAGCGGCAGCCAGCGCTGGGCAGCGGGGTCGAAGCGGTAGGCGCCGCCGACGTCGGTGCGGGCGTAGAGCAGGCCTTGCTCGCGCGGGTGGAACACGAAGCCGTCGACGAAGCCACCACCGCCGAAGGTGAGGCTGCGCCAGTCATAGGCGGGGGACGGGTTCTCGGCGGCCCAGGCAGGCAGGGCGGCGAGCAGGCCGGCGGCCTGCAGCAGTTGGCGGCGCTGCATCGCGGAAGTCCTCAGCGGGGGCGGCCCATGCGGACCTTGAGCATGACGGGCTCGGCGGGCAGGTTCAGGCCGTAGTCGACCTGGTCGCCGTTCCAGACACGCTCCATGACCCAGCGGCCCTGGTCGTCGAAGTGGCCCTGCTCGGCGCGCAGCATCATGCCGCGGGCACCCGCCTCCGGCTCCATGCGCACGCGCACGCGGTGGCCGATGAGGATGAACTCGTCGGGGCCGATCTGGGCCATTGCCGCACCGCCGGCGGGTTGCTCGGTGCCGGCCGCGGGTTGGGCGAATTCGCCGCCCCAGCTCGGCTCGCCGAAGCGGCCCAGGCGGTAGGTCAGCTTGGCCGTCCAGCCGGGGAAGTCGAGCTGCTGCGGCTTGCGGTCGTCGCCTTCGCCAATGCCCCGGGTGCGCCCCTCGAAGGCCCATTGCGCCCACAGCCGCTGGATGGGCGCGAACATGCGGTAGACGCGCTCGAACGGTTCGACGATGGTCTTGTCGGTCGCGGTCGCGCCCAGCGGGTGGTTGCTGTAGTCGAAATAGTCGATGCCGAACGGCGACACGCCGATCGCGCCGCGGCCCAGCATGGCGTAGAGGAAGCGGCCGTAGGCCGGCTTGGTGCCGATCTCGGGGATCCACAGCGCGTTGTCCGGGCGCTGGAACAGGCGCAGGTTGGCGTTGACCTGCTCGGACTCGGGCCGGTAGATGTCGGGCGCGACGATGTCGACGGCGGGTGCGGCGGCCTTGTAGATGTCGATCACGTCCCAGCCCGGGCCGCCGCTGGCGAAGTTCTTGTTCCAGGGCCTGGGCGGCTGCTCCAGCGGGTCGCGCAGCGCGTTGTTGACGAACATCGGCAGGTCGTAGACGGCCTTGCCGGCCGCCGCGATCTCGCCGATGTAGCGGGCGATGGCCCAGGCGTGGAAATACTCGTCGGCATAGTCGCCGTAGACCTCGCGCCAGGTGCCCGAGGTCGCGTGCTTGGCGGCGCCGACGGGCTTCTGGCGCGCCAGCACGGCGGCCGGCACGGGCTGCTCGAAGGCGGCCTGCGCGGCCGGGGCGAAATCGCGCACCAGGCCGTAGGTGCCGACCTCGTTTTCGACCTGCACCATCAGCACGGTGCGCTCGGTCGAGTCGATCTTCTTGAGATGCGTCATCAGCGCGACGAAGGCGCGCTTGTCGGCTTTCAGCGTCTCGGTGCCGAAGGGGCTGAGGCTGTAGTTCGCCTTGCCTTCGCGATCCATGTTGAACGGAAAGCGCTGGGGGTCGAGCTTGACCCATTCGGGCGTGTACTGGGCGCTGGTGTTCTTCCAGGTGCCGAACCACAGCAGCACCAGGTGCTTCTTCTGCTCGCGGGCCTGCTTGACCAGCGTGTCGACGAAGCTGAAATCGAACCTGCCTTCCTCGGGCTCCACCTGCTCCCAGGCCACCGGCATCAGCACCGTGTTGGCCTTGATGTCCTTGGCGGCCGTCCACACCGGTCCGAGGCCGGCGGGGTAGTTGCTGGAGTTGTGCGCTTGCGCGCCAAGGATCAGGAAGGGCTTGCCGTCAACCAGCAGGGCGTGGCGGCCGTCCTTGGAGACGAGGCGGGGCAGTTCGGCGGCCGTCGCCAGCGTCGCAGCTGACGCGAGGAGGGTGATAAGCAGCTTGCGCATCGTGTTCGAAGGCGAGTTAAAGAAAGCCGGTGGCGACTGAAGCCGCCACCGGCTAAGCCAGGTCAGAACGTATAGCTCGCACGCACAACGTAACGCGGACCGGTATAGAACGCTGCGCGCGTCATCATGCCGATCTGCTGCTGCATCAACTGGCGGTTGACGGTACTGGTCAGGTTCTGGCCTTCCAGGCTGACGCTGAGTTGGTCGCTGATCTTGTATGACACGCCGCCATCAAGTTGGCCGTAGTCGTCGTTCCAGGTTGGCAGTGCCCAAGCCACGCCGTTTCCGCTGGCATCGCGGCCGTTGGTGCCGTTGGTGCCGTTGACTTTCACGCCCTGCAGGTACTTGGAGCGCCAGCTGTAGGCCAAGCGTGCCGACAGCTTGCCGTAGTCATAGATCAGCGCCAGGTTGTACGAGTTGCGCGAAATGCCCACCAGCGGCAGGTTGCCAAAGACGCGGCCGTCCGTGTCGCAGCCGTTGATGTTCAGCTGCAGGTTGTTGGCATCTGCGCTCGTGCCGCTGCACATCGTGCCGGTGATCGGGTTGTAGGGCTTGGTCTTGCTGTCGATGTAGGTGTAGTTCGCCTGCACGCCAAAGCCGGCCAGCCAGCCGGGCAGCATGTCGAGGTAACGCTGGAAGGCCAGTTCAACGCCGCGCACATGGCCCTTGGCACCGTTGACCGGGGTGGTGACGGTGAAGTCATAGACCGTGCCATCGGAACCTGTGAGTTTGGTGATGGCGGTTTGGTTGACGATGACATCCTTCAACTGCTTGTTGAACAGGGCGGCAGTGATGGAGCCGCTCTTGGAGAAGTACCACTCACCGGTCAGATCAAGCTGGTTGGACTTGATCGGCTTGAGCGCAGGGTTGCCGAGCGACTCGCCCGTCATGTCCCAGCGGCCGACGACGACCTGGTTGCCGGTGGTAGTTTTGTCCGCGGCGGACAGCTTCATGTTGGTGTAGGCCATCAGCTGAGAGAAGTCCGGCCGAGCGATCGCCTGCGCCCAAGCAAAGCGGAACTGCAGATCATTCCGGGCCTTCAAACGCAAATTCAGGCTGGGCAGCACATTGTTGTATGCACCGGTGTAGTCGATGGGCGTTGCGAACGCGGTCAACGTCGGCTGCGGAACGCCGCCTGCAGTCTGGCCAGCGCTCAAACCGTTGTCGATGGTGAACAGGCTGTAGCCTTGGGCCGTCATGTCCGTGCGCACAAGGCGCACGCCCACGTTGCCGTCGATTGGCAGGTTCCAGTCGTCGAGGTGGAAGCGCGCCTGCGCATAGGCGGCTTGGCTCTTCTCCTCTTGGAAGTTCTTGCTGATCGGGTCCGTGCCATAGGTGGACGGTGTCCAGGTCGTTCCCGTCCAACTCGGACACTGGCCCGCGCCATAGATGTCCTCACAAGAGGCGATTGCGTAGTTGTGCAGCTTTTGCCAGTCAGCGGGGTATCCGCTCTTTGCCAGCGAGGCGACCGGCATCAGCAGGCTAGGCATGCTCACTTTGCCGCCGAAGAAGCCGTCGAAGTTGTGCTGATAGACGCCGCTCGAGAAGCGCGGGTCGCTCAAGCGGGCCAGATCTTTGATAGCCCAGCCGGTCTGCCAGGTCTGCGAGATGGCGGCCCAGTGATAGCCACGCGTCCAGGCTTGGCCTCCAGGAATGGAGCTGACGACGTTGTCGGCGCTGCGGTCGGTGATGCGCAGACCGAAGCTGATGTCGTCCCAGACCGAGTTGTCGAAGCTGAACGTCGCGTCGCCGCGCCAGACGTTGGAGCGTGCCTTGCTGCCTTCCTGGTACTCCATCGTGTAACCCCAGTAGTTGTTCGCGGGGTTCAGGAGGGCGGTTTGGAAGGCCGAGTCGTAGACCAATCGCGGCGTGGACCCAGACAAGTCCATCGACTCCGTGCTCATCAGCAGACCGGTCCCGACCGTGTAGTCTTGAGCGCGGGTCTTGGAGCGGATGATCTGCAGATCACTGCTGAGCGTCCATTGGTTGTTGGGTTTCCAGGTCAGGTTCCAGGACAGGTCGCGCGTGTCGGACTTGCGGGTGGCGTAGCGGGTGTCGGCACCGAAATTGACGGCGCCGAAATCCGATCCGCCGGCGTTGTAGAGAGTTCCCTTGACCAGCACGTTGTTGCCATCGACGGCATAGCCTGGCTGCAGGGCCAGGTCGTAGGGAGTACCCGCCTGGCCGAAGTTGGCCGTTTCGGTCCAGTCCATTTTGTACTTGGACTGGAAGAGCGTCAGCGAAGACTGCAGCGAATCCTTGCGCCACTGAAGCGCGCCATACAGGCCATCACGCTTGCGCTCGAACTCCAGCGTGCGCCAAGCCAGGCCCCGCGGTGCCCAAACGGTGCGTTGGGTCGAGCTGTCGGAGCGATCGGCATCAATCAGGAAGTAGGGCTCGACCTGGACTGTGTCATTGCGCGTGCGGCTTTCAGAGTGCGCCAGGCTGAGCAGCGCGCCAAACTCGCCGAGGTCGGTCTTCCAACGATTGGAGAGGAGCGCTGATCCAGAAGGAGACCAGCGTTTCTGCAGCTTGGACAGCGTACCGTCCACGGACACTGCGGCCTTGAAGCCGGGGTAGTCGAAAGGCATGGCCGTGCGCAGATTGACCAGGCCGCCGATGGCGCCTTCGATCTGCTTGGCGGACGGGCTCTTATAGACGTCGACGCCTGCCATCAGCTCCGGCGGCACGTCCTCAAAGTTGAGTGTGCGACCACCGTTGGCTGAGAAGGTGTCACGGCCGTTCAGCTCCGAACGCACCATGCTCAGGCCGCGGATGTTGACGCCGGAGCCTTCGACCGAATAGTGCTCAGGATCGTTCTTGGCCATCGTGCGATCGATGGTCACGCCCACGATGCGTTGCAGCACCTCGGTGACGGAGCGGTCGGGCAGCTTGCCGATGTCGTCGGCGACGATGGAGTCGACGATTTCGTCGGAGTCTTGTTTGATCTTCTGCGCCGATTGCAACGCCGCGCGGCGGCCGCTGACGACGACGGTCTCGAGGTTCTCGGTCTTGGCGGCGGGCGCCGAGGCGGCGGTCGCGGGCGCGGCTGCGGTCTGGGCCATCGCCAGGCCGCTGCAGAGCAGCGCGGCCTGGGCGGCGGCAAGGGAAACGGCGGTTCTCTGGTACTTGTTCATGGTGTCTCCTCTGGTTCTCATCTCGGGCCGGAAGGCCCTGTTGGGGGTGACGGGGCGGGTGATGGTGGCGGCGTCAACATCGCCGGCGTGCGCGGGCGGTGGAGCCGTGGCGGGTGGGTCTTGTCATGGCAGCTGGGTGGCGACCTGCGCAGGTCAACCGCAAAACTTGTTCACCCAGTTCTCCAACACCTCCTGGCGGCCGGAGACGGGAGCG
>NZ_LMFP01000024.1 GCF_001426885.1 Pelomonas sp. Root1444
CGACTCACGAGCCGCACACGACCTCAGCGCCACGCAAGAACGGGGTTTTGCAGACTGTCCCTAAGCATCAATGATGCGCTGCTCAAATGTGAGTTCGCTCGAGACTGGCGCAATCGCCATATTGCACACGCCGACCTGGATCTGGCCCTGGGCGAAACCGCACAACCGCTTGCAACGGCATCCCGACTACAAGTGAAAGAGGCACTTAAGGCGATTGAGGATGTGCTCAACACCGTATCCATCGCCTTCCTAGACTCAGCGACACGCTTTGGCGACATGGTGTTAATCAATGCCGGCGAAGATCTTATATATCTATTGGATTTTGCGATTCGCAAGCAAGAGGAGAGAAGCAAACGCTTTGAATCAGGGGAATATACGGAGGATGACCTTGCAGAGCTTCACCCTCGGCAAATCTAAAGAGCGGTACGTTGGGGTGAACGCAGTGACCCCCAACATATTCATCCGCCGAGACGTTGGGGTTCGCCCCCTCACCCCCCAACTGCTCCGCGATATGCCCGCGCAGCTCGGTAGGTTGGGGTGGCAACCCCAACGCTGTCCTGCGCCTGACTGTTGAGGTTTGACGAGTGCGCTGTAGCCGATGGTCTTTCGCCGCGAAAACCGAGGCAACGCCAGCAGGAGGCCGGGTAGGCCTGATGCGCAAGTAAAGGAGGAGGCCGCGCAGCGGCCGGGGGACATGGAGCATCAGGCCTGCCCGGCCTCCTGCGCCCAACCCACTCGAACTACATCCCTTTGAACAAATGCGTGTAGCTGCGACTCACTTCCAACTTCTCCATCAGCCCCTTCACGCCCACCAGCTGGCGGCCGCGGAAGTCGCGCGTGATGCCGTCGATAGCCCTTGCGTTCACCAGCGTCGAGCGGTGGATCTGCCAGAAGACCTGCGGGTCCAGCTCGTCCACCAGCTCCTTGATGGGCTTGCGGATCAGCGCCTCGACCTTGGCGGTCTGCACGCGCGTGTACTTCTCGTCGCTGATGAAGAACAGCACGTCCTCGACCGGGATCATCTGGATGGCCTGGCCGACCGTCGCCTGGATCCACTGCAGGTACTGCGGCTTGGCCGCGGCCGGGTTGAGCTGGCCTGACAGCTTGTGCAGCAGCTGCTGCAGCGGCACCGGCGCGCTGTCGCTGAAGTCGGCTGACGGCGCGTCGCGCTGCGCCAGGCGCTTCTTGATGCGCGCCACCGTCAGCTGCAGGCGCTCGCGCTCGGCGGGCTTGAGCACGTAGTCGGCCACGCCCTGCTCGAAGGCCTCGACCGCGTACTGGTCGTAGGCGGTGATGAAGACGATCTCGGGCACCAGCCATTCGTCGTCGTCCGGCAGCTGGGCGATCTGGCGGGCGGCCTCGACGCCGGTGAGGCCCGGCATGCGGATGTCGAGGAAGACCAGGTCCGGCTTGTGCTCCTTGGTCAGTTCGACGGCTTCGAGGCCGTTCTTGGCCTCGGCGACGATCTCCAGCTCGGGCCAGACCTCGGTGAGGCGGCTGCGCAGTTGCTCGCGCATCAGTCGTTCGTCGTCGGCCAGAACGGCGCGGATGGGGGCTGCTGAGTTCATGGCCGGCGATGCTACTAGCTCAGACCGGCGTCGACTTCGCCGCCGCGTTGGCGCGGCTGCGGTTGCGCAGCACGACGAAGACCAGCAGGCCCAGCAGGATCAGCGGCGAGCCCAGCAAGGCGCCGACGCCCAGCAGGCTGGCGAGCACGACGGCCATCACGCCGCCGACGATCAGCAGCGGCAGCGCCACGCCGAGCAGCACCACCAGCGGCACGACCAGCACGCAGACGACACCCGCGATGAAGAGGCCAATGCTGGCGCCCAGCCAGTCGCCGAAGTCGCCGCTGCCAAGGAAGAACTCGTCATCGCCGAACACGACGTGCATGTCCGAGCCGTGGTGGTTGAGCAGCGCCCAACCTCCAAACATTGCGCCGAACATCGCCACCAGCACCATCAGCGCGGTGCCGATGAACAGGATCTTGAACAAGGTCTTCATGCTGCGACTCCTTCGTCGTTGCGGCTGCGATAGGGCACGGTGATGGTGACCACGGTGCCGCTGGGTTGGTTCTCGGTGACGGTGACGCTGGCGCGGTTGCCGTGCAGCAGCTGCAGGCGCTCGCGGATGTTGGCCAGGCCCACGCCGGTGCCGCTGGTGGCGGCGCGGCCGAAGCCCAGGCCGGTGTCGGCCACGGTGACGGCCAGCTTGCCGTGCAGGATCTCGGCCTTGACGGTCAGCTTGCCGCCCTCGGCCTTGGGCTCCAGGCCGTGCTTGATGGCGTTCTCCACCAGGCCCTGGATCATCATGGGCGGAAACTCGGCGGACAGCAGGCCCTCGGGCACGTCGATCTCGGTCTGCAGGCGCTCTTCCATGCGCACCTTCAGGATCTCGAGATAGGGCCGGATGACGGCCAGCTCGCGGCCCAGGTCGCGCACGGCGCCGTTGGCATTGGCCTCGCGCATGGTGGGCATGGATGCCCGCAGCAGCGCGATGAGGTTCTTCTGCATCTGGCTGGCGCGCGGCGGGTCGGTCTCGATGAGGTGGTCGATGCTCGCCAGCGTGTTGAACAGGAAGTGCGGCTCGACCTGGGCCTGCATCGCCGCCATGCGGGCTTCGACCACCTGGCGCTTCAACGCTTCACTCTCGGCGTTTTCTTCCGCCTGCGCGGCCTTGACCTCGGCCTGGATGCGGCCCTTGTACATGGCCTTGATGACGGCCGAGGCCAGCACCCAGAGGATGGCGAGGTCGACCAGGGAGTCGCCCGCATGCACGATGGTCACGCGCTTGCGGCTCTGGGTGCTGGCCATCTCGGCGGCGGACTCGTTGAGCGCAGCCTGGGCCTGGACCGCGGCCTCCTGGGCTTCCGTGACCTCCTCGGCCTCCTGCTTGAGCTGGCCCAGCTGCTCCTTGGCCTGTTCGATGGCGGCGCGGATGTCCTCGGGCCGGGCGCTCTTGGGAAAGTCGATCGCGATGGCGGGCGCGTCGCCGTTGGCGGCCTGCTCATCGCCATCTGCAGCGCTGGCCGCGGAGGCCGCCGACGCCGCTGAACGCACCGGCTGGATGCGCACACCGCGCTCGTCGACCTTGATCTCGTAGTGGACCGCGCCCTTCTCACCGGTCTTGCCGGCGTTGCTCTCGGCCGCCTTTCGGGCCTTGTCGGCCGCCTTGCGGGCCTCGGCTTCGAGCTTGGCGTGGCGGCGGGCGGCGCCCTGGTCGTGGTCCTCGACCTGCTCGCTGATGCGCCAGGTGAAGGGGGGCAGGTTCTTGAGCACGTTGACGCCGATCAGCAGCGCCAGCGACAGCAGCACGAAGCGCTTCCAGCTGATGCCGACCAGCCAGCCGGCGTAAGCGTGGAAGTAGCGCACCACCGTGGCCGAAAAGCGTTGCCAGCGCTCTATCCAGAGCTTTTGCTGGGGGCTGGGTGTGAAGGAGTTGCTCATGGCCGTTTTGTCGTCGTTGGTGTCACTGTACGCAGGGGCTCGGGACGGCGCGGGCGCCGAGCGACGCGCCGGCCGGCCCAGGGGACGAACTGCACGGGCGCGCGACAGGCCGCTGGCCCAAAAACGACAAAGCCCGCCGGGCGGCGGGCTTCACTGGCAGCAGCGGGATTTACTGCTTGATGGCCTCGACCTGGATCAGCAGGCGGATGGCGTCCGGCGTGACGGCCGGCAGCGCGTAGGTGATGCCCCACTGGCTGCGCTGGATCGTCGTCTCGAAGTCGCCGCCGCAGACCTCACGCTTCAGGCGCGGGTTGTCGTAGCAGTTGAAGCCGGTGGCCGTCAGCGTGACCGGCTTGGTGACGCCGCGCAGCGTCAGGTCGCCCGTGACGCTGGCGACCTTGTCGCCGTTGAAGGTGAACTTGTCGCCGACGAACTTGGCCGTCGGGAATTCCTCGACCGCGAAGAAGTCCTTGCTCTTCAGGTGGCCGTCGAACGGGACGGTGCCGGTGGAAATGGAGGCCATGTCGAGGGTGAACTCGACCTTGCCGGTCTTGGCGGCCTTGTCCAGCGTGACGGTGCCTTCCTTCTTGTCCCAACGGCCGCGCAGCGTGCTGGTGCCGAAGTGCTTGGCTTCGAAAGTGACCGCCGTGTGGGTCGGGTCGATGGCGTAGGTGGCGCTTTGGGCTTGTGCGGCGCCGACGGTGGCGAGCAGGGCGGCGAGGAGCAGGGCTTTCTTCATCGGTGGAATCTCCGGGGGTGAGGGAGGAACAGAGGGGGCGAGGTTACAGGCCGGCTAGATGCCGGCAAAGGCCAGCTTGAACTTGACGATCACATCGTTGGCGACCATGGAGGTGTCGGCCCATTCGCCGTCGCCGATCTTGAAATCGAGGCGCCTGATGGCCACGCTGCCGCTGGCGACGCCCGAGGCGACGGTGATGGGCACGACCACGTCACGGCTGGCGCCCTTGATGGTCAGCTTGCCGGCCACGTCGTACTTGCCGGGGGCCGTCGGCTTGATGCCGTTGGACACAAATGTGGCCTTGCCGTTGCGCTTGGTGTCGAACCACGTCGGCTTGGCCAACTCCTCGTCAAAGCTGGCGTCGCCGAGCGACACGCTGCCGAGGTCCACCGTGAAGGCGATCTTGCCGGCCTCGGGCTTCTTGGCATCGAAGTCGAGCTGGGCTTCGAACTTCTTGAACTTGCCGTCGACCGGCACGCCCATCTGCTTGAAGGTGAAGCTGACATCGCTCTTCTCGGGTTGCAGCGTGGCGGCCTGCGTGGCCAGGGCACTGGCGGCGATCAGCAGGGCGGTGAACAGGCGTTTCATGGGTTGGTTCCTTCAGGCGCGGCCGATGCCCATGCGGGCGAGCAGCCGGTCACGGTCGATGAAATGGTGTTTGAGCGCCCCGGCCACATGCGCGGCCACGAGCAGGCCCAGGCCGTAGGCGGCGAACTGGTGGATGAGCTTGAAGGTGTCGGCCAGCGCCTTGTCCTTCGGTACGAAGTCGGGCAGCGGCAGCACGCCGAACCAGACGATGGGGAAGCCCGCCGCCGAGCTGTAGGCCCAGCCGGCCAGCGGCACGGCGAAGAACAGCACGTACAGCAGGCTGTGCGTCACATGCGCGGCACTGGCCTGCCACGCGGGCATGGGCAGGTCGGCCGGCGGGCGGTGCGTGAGGCGCCACAGCAGGCGCAGCGCCGACAGCGTCAGGATGGTGACGCCGGCCCATTTGTGCCAGTTGTAGAGCTTGAGCCGCGTCGGCGAGATTGGCAGGCTGGTCATGTACAGGCCCATGCTGAAGGCGCCGACGATGGCCAGCGCGAGCAGCCAGTGCAGCGCGACGGCGATGGGGGTGTAGCGGGTGGCAGGGCTCGTCATGGGTTGGCAGTGTGTGCCCGGGTGGCGGCCAACCGGTTCATCGGCCTTGTTGCCATTGTTCAGCGGTTTTGAACGCCCCGACGGCGCGGCGGGGCATTGGCGGCTTGCCGCGCAAGCAGGGCGCCAGGGCCCGCGCTGCGGGCGCCCGTGGGTTTGACCCAGTTGCGCCGGGCAGCCGCCCAGCCAGACAGTCGGACGCAGCGGACCGCGCGCCCGGCCGCACAGGTTCTGTTCGAGGCGCAATCCAACCATTCCATGGAGACAGCCCAATGACCCAGAAACCCAGCGCTCGCCGCCGCTTCATCAAGGCGGCCGCGGCCACCACGGCCGGGGCCGGCGCCCTGGCGGCACCGATGGTCTCGACCGCGCAGACCACCAGCTTGCGCTTCCAGTCGACCTGGCCGGCCAAGGACATCTTCCACGAGTACGCACAGGACTTCGCCAAGAAGGTCAACGACATGGCGGGCGGCCGCCTCAAGATCGAGGTGCTGCCCGCAGGCTCGGTCGTGCCGGCCTTCCAGCTGCTGGAAGCCGTCAACAAGGGCACGCTGGACGGCGGCCACGGCGTCGTCGCGTACCACTACGGCAAGAACTCGGCGCTGGCGCTGTGGGGGTCGGGGCCGGGGTTCGGCATGGACCCGAACATGCTGCTGTCCTGGCACAACTACGGCGGCGGCGAGGCGCTGCTGGAGGAGATCTACAAGGCCACCGGCATGGATGTCGTGTCCTTCCTCTACGGCCCGATGCCGACGCAGCCCTACGGCTGGTTCAAGAAGCCGGTGGCCAACCTGGACCAGATGAAGGGCGTCAAGTTCCGCACCGTGGGGCTGGCGGTGGACCTCTACACCGAGCAGGGCGCCGCCGTGAACCCGCTGCCGGGCGGCGAGATCGTCGCGGCGCTGGACCGCGGCCTCATCGACGCGGCCGAGTTCAACAACGCCACCAGCGACCGCATCCTCGGCTTCCCCGACGTGGCCAAGAACTGCATGCTGCAGAGCTTCCACCAGAGCACGGAGCAGTTCGAGATCCTGTTCAACAAGGCCAAGTACAACGCCCTGCCCAACGAGCTGAAGAAGATCATCGACTACGCGGTGCAGGCGTCCAGCGCCGACATGAGCTGGAAGGCCATCGACCGCAATTCCAAGGACTACGCGGAGATGAAGAAGGCGGGCGTGGCGTTCTACAAGACGCCCGACGCCATCTTGCGCAACCAGCTGGATGCCTGGGACAAGGTGGTGGCCAGGAAGTCGGCGGAGAACCCGCTGTTCAAGAAGGTGCTGGACAGCCAGCGCGCCTTCGCCCAGCGCGCCGGCCAGTGGCAGAACGACTATCTCGTCGACTTCAAGATGGCCTGGAACCATTACTTCAGGAAGGGCTGATCTCGGCCTCCATCCCGCCTCGCCCGCCGCGGCGGGGCGCCCTCACCAGCCAGGACGGCTCATGGGCATACAGAAACTTCTGCACACGGCCGACGGCATCAGCACCTGGGTCGGCAAGGCGTTCGCGTGGCTGATCGTCGCGCTGATGCTGCTGGTGGTGGCCGAGGTGTTCAAGCGCTACGCGCTGAACATGCCGACAGCCTGGATCTTCGACGCCAGCAACATGCTCTACGGCACGCTGTTCATGATGGGCGGCGCCTACGCGCTGGCGCATGACGGCCACGTGCGCGGCGACTTCCTCTATGGCCGCATGCGGCCGCGCACGCAGGCCGGGCTGGACCTGGTGCTGTACGTGCTGTTCTTCCTGCCCGGCATCGGCGCGCTGACCTGGAGCGGCTGGACCTACTTCGGCGACTCGCTGCGCATCCACGAGACGACGTTCAACGCGACGCCGCTGCCGGTCTACCCCTTCAAGGCCATCATCCCGATCGCCGGCGCGATGGTCATGCTGCAGGGACTGGCGGAGATGCTGCGCTGCATCGTCTGCCTGCGCACCGGGGCATGGACGCCCCGGCTCAAGGACGCCGAGGAGATCGACGTCGTCGAACAGCAGCTCGCCGCCAGCACGCATGTGGACGCCGACGCGGCGCGCGAGGCCATCCAACGCGCCAAGGACATCGACGAGGTCGCGCGGCAGCGCGCCAGCGGAGGGGGCCAGCATGAGTAACCCGGCACTCGGCATGCTGATGCTGAGCCTGATCGTCGTCGTCATCCTGCTGGGCTTCCCGACGGCGTTCACGCTGATGGGCCTGGGCATGCTGTTCGGCTTCGTCGCCTTTTATGACCCCGGCCAGCCGCTGCTGGACAACCGCATCTTCGACCTGATGGTGCAGCGCGCCTACGGCGCGATGAACAACGACACGCTGCTGTCGATCCCGCTGTTCGTGCTGATGGGCTACGTGATGGAGCGCGGCGCGCTGGTGGACCGCATGTTCCACAGCGTGCAGCTGGCCTTCAGGCGCCTGCCGGGTTCGCTGGCCGTGACGACGCTGGTCATCTGCACCTTCTGGGGCATCGCCAGCGGGCTGGTGGGCGCCGTCGTCGTGCTGATGGGCGTCATCGCGATGCGGCCGATGCTCAAGGCCGGCTACGACACGCGGCTGGCGGCGGGTGTCATCACCGCCGGCGGCACGCTGGGCATCCTGATCCCGCCGTCCGTGATGATCATCGTCTACGCGGCCGTGGCCGGGCAGTCGGTCGTCAAGCTGTACGCGGCGGCGATGTTCCCGGGCTTTTTCCTGGCGTTCCTGTACCTCGTCTACGTGATCGGCTGGGCACTGCTCGACCCCAAGGTGGCGCCGCCACTGCCGCCCGAGCAGCAACGTGCACCGATCTCGCCGGCCGTCGAGGCGCTGGCGGCGCGCTATTCGCCCCGCATGCTGTGGGCGCTGTGCAAGGCCCTGGTCGCGCCGGCCGCCGCGTCGATGAGCTGGCCACGGCTCGCGGGCAACCTGCTGCGGGCACTCGTGCCGTTATGGCTCGCACTGGTCTGCCTGGGCACGACCTGGTGGTACGTCACCATCTACACGCAAAAGACCGATGCTGCCGCGCCGGCCCCGATGCAGCGCATGGACACGCCCGCGCCGTCGGGCGGCTTGGGCGAACCTCCCGGCGCGGCCAGCGGCGGGTTGCAGGAGCCCCCCGGCGCGACGAGCGGATTGCAGGAGCCCCCCGGTGCGCTGGCCGAGCCGCCCGGTGCAGCAAAGGCCGATGAGCCGCTGCAGCGCATGGACGGCGGGCCGGCGGCCACACCCGGCCCGGCGGCCGTGCCACAGCGCTTCTACACCGGCTTCGCCGTCGTCTGCGTGCTGACGGCGCTGCTGCTGGCCTGGTACTACTGGCGCTTCGACGCCGAGCAGTACGAGATCCTGACGATGCTGGTGTCGTCCGTGATGCCGCTGGGCATCCTCACGCTGGTGGTGCTGGGCGTCATCCTGTTCGGCATCACCACCGCCACCGAGTCGGCCGCCGTGGGCGCGGCGGGCGCCTTCCTGATGGCCTGGCAGGCCGGCACGCTGACGTTCAAGAAGACCCGCGAGGCGGTGTTCCTGACGGCCAAGACCACCGCGATGGTGTGCTGGCTGTTCGTCGGCTCGGCGCTGTTCTCGGCCGTGTTCGCCATCCTGGGCGGCCAGGCGCTGGTGGAGCGCTGGGTGCTGTCCATGGACCTGACGCCGCTGCAGTTCATGCTGCTGTCGCAGGCCATCATCTTCGTGCTGGGCTGGCCGCTGGAATGGACCGAGATCATCGTCATCTTCGTGCCCATCTTCCTGCCACTGCTGGCGCACTTCCACATCGACCCGATGCTGTGGGGCGTGCTGGTGTTCGTGAACCTGCAGGCCGCCTTCCTGAGCCCGCCGGTGGCGATGTCGGCCTTCTACCTGAAGGGTGTGAGCCCGCCGCACGTGACGTTGAACCAGATCTTCGCGGGCATGATGCCGTACATGCTCATCGTCATCCTGTGCATGGTGTTCATGTACATGTGGCCGGAGATGACGCTGTGGCTGCCCGGATACCTGTATGGCCGCTAACGCTTCCCTGCGCTGACAAGGAACACGCCGCCCAGCACCAGCACCGTGCCGACGACGATCCAGCCGTTCATCGGCTCGCCGAGGATGAGCACGCCCATGATCAGCGTGCTCATCGGCCCCACCATGCCGACCTGCGACGACAGCGGCGCGCCGATGCGGGCGATCGCCAGCATCACCATCAGCACCGGCGCCACCGTGCAGGCCGTGGCGTTCAGCAGCGACAGCCACAGCACCGGCTCAGGCACTGCGGCGACCGCCAGCGGCCTGAGCAGCGCGAACTGCGCGATGCACAACCCACAGGCCACCGTGCTGGCCAGGCCGGCCAGCCGCATCGAACCCAGGCGCTGCACCACCTTGCCGCTGAGCGCCAGGTAGACCGCATAGCTGACCGCGCTGCCGAACACCAGGGCCGCGCCGAGCGCCGTGCTCCTGCCCTCGAAGCTGAGCTCATGCGCGAATACGGCGACGACGCCGGCATAGCTGATCGCCATCGCCAGCACCTGCCGGGCCTGCAGCCGGTGCTTGAAGAACAGCACCGACAGCAGCAGCACCAGCGTCGGGTTGAGGTACAGGATCAGCCGCTCCAGGCTCGCCGTGATGTAGGCAAGACCGGCGAAGTCCAGGTAGCTGGCGAGGTAGTAGCCGGTGAAGCCCAGCACCGCGACGTCGCGCCAGTCCCGCCGCGTCAGCGCCGGCTTGCCGCGGCCGGCCCACCAGGCCATATACAGGAAGAACGGCAACGCCAGCAGCATGCGCCACATCAGCAAGGTCACCGCGTCCACGCCATGCCGGTACGCCAGCTTGACGATGATGGCCTTGCCCGAGAACCCGATGGCGCCGAGCACCGCGAGCAGCAGGCCGGGCCAGAGTGAACGGGGCGGGGTCGAAGCAGGCATCGGCCCAGTCTAGAAGCCGCATCCTGCGCGTGCGGCGAACCCAGCGCTCGCATGGGCGCCGCGCCTTCGGCAGCGGTGCGCCCCGCCTTCGCCGCACCTCAAACCCGTGTGCGCGCGCCAGCATCTCGTGCAGGTCGTGGCACGTCACGGCGAGGTAGGCGGCCGGCGCGGTGCCAGGAGCCGTGCTTCCATCACCGGTGCGCCGTCATCGCTTCAGGCGCCGGCAGACGGCTTGTCGCGCTTGAAGAACTTCGTGAATGCCGCGCCGAGGCCGAGGACGGCGATGAAGATGATCTTGGCGAACTTGGCGAACTTGGCGACGAAGGCGAGGATGACCGCGAGCAGCCCCAGCTTCTTGGCGCCCACGCCCAGCACCAGCGCCGCGAGGCCGTATTCGGCGACATGGTCGGTGGCCTCGTTGAAGTCCTCGTAACGCTTGCCGGGATCGAACTCCAGCGCGCCGAGCAAGGCCTTGGCATCCGGCTTCTGGGCCGGCAGGTCCTTCAGGTCGGTGATGAAGTTCAGGCTCAGGTAGCCCTCGCGGCCGAGCGCATAGGTGTTGTAGTTGACGCCCTGGCCGGCGTCGGCCGGCGCGCCCTTCTCCTTGGAGCTCATGGCCCAGACCAGGCGGTGCGTCGTCGCCTCGTAGGCCGGCGGCTCGGCCCAACCGGTGATCTCCAGCGGCGCCACGCCCATCTTCTGGCGCGCCTCGTTGCTGGCCTCGGTGCCTTCCTTGTAGCTGGCCAGCAGGTCGTCGGCCTTCCACTCCTTGGCGTCGCCGTCCTTCACGTAGCCGGAAGCGATGTAGCGCAGCGTGGCGAACCACTCGCCGCCGCCCTTGGGGAAGACGAGGCCCGCCAGCTCGGCATGCTCGCCCGGGTTGCCCATGGCGCGCAGCAGCTTGCCGGCCTGCGGCTGCGGGATGAAGACGCGGTCGGCCGGCAGGTGCAGCGTGGCCTGGTTGGCGATGGTGACGTCGGTCGGCCCGGTGGTGGCAGCGGCTTGGGCCTCGGCCCAGGCGGGGTCTTGCGGCGGTGCGTCCGCGGCATTCGCACCCTGGCCCAAAAACAGGCCCACACATAGGCCCACACATAGGCCCACAGCGGCCCTCAGGCCGCGCGCGATGGTTTTCATTTTTCCTCCCTGTAAGAAGCGCCGCAGTCTAAGCAGACACACCGGCCGGCCCGTTCAGGGATTGCCCCGCGACGGGCAGATTCACAATCTGCGCCACGTACCCACAGGAAGGGCTCGACATGCCGACGACCGACAAGATGCGCCGCCCTCTCGCCATGGCGGCCTGCGTGCTGCTGATGGTGGCGGGCAGCGGCTGCACCACCACGCCCCCGGTGCGCGTGTCTCAGCCGCTGCCATGCGACCGTCCCGGCAACAACTGCGTCAACGACCTGATGCAGGCCCTGGAGGACTGGAAGGACGCATACAACAGCCGCGATGCGCGGCGGCTCCAGCAGCTCTACGCCCCGGGCGCGTTGATCACCGACGACGAGTACACGGCCGTGCCGCTGTCCGGCAATGCACTGCCGGAGTTCTTCGAACAGATGGCGGAGCGGCCGACGGCGCGCATGCGCTGGATCGTCGGCAACCTGAAGCTGTTCGGCGACACGGCGGTGCGCTCGGGCCAGTACGAGTTCACCGAGCAGGCGGACGGCCGGACGATGGACCGACCGGCGCGCTACAGCTTTGCCTACCAGCGCATCGAGGGTCGCTGGCTGATCGTGCTGCAGCACTCGACAGTGCGGCCCTAGAACGAAGCCGCGCCCCGCAGCGGCGGCGCGGTCAGACCTTCTCGATCAGCGCATCCCACTTGGCCCTGGCCACCTGCTCATGGCGCGCCTTCACGTGGCCGTAGCCGCGGATGTCCTCGGGCACGCGGGCCAGCTCGACCGCATCGGCCAGCGTCTGCGCACTGAGCCGCGCCAGCGCCCGCTCGATGCCGGCGCGGTAGTCGGCAATCCAGCGGCGCTCCATCTTGCGCTCCTCGGTGTGGCCGAAGACGTCGAACGCCGTGCCGCGCAAGCCCTTCAGCTTGGCCAGCAGGCCGAAGGCCGGGCGGATCCAAGGGCCGAAGGGGCGCTTCACCATCTCGCCCTTGTTGTTCTTCCTGGCCAGCAGCGGCGGCGCGAGGTGGTGCACGATCTTGTAGTCGCCCTCGAACATGCCGGCGATCTTGTCGGCAAAGCCGGTCTGGGTGTGCAGGCGGGCGACCTCGTACTCGTCCTTGTAGGCCATCAGCTTGAACAAGTAGCGCGCGACGGCCTCGGTCAGCTTGGTGCCTGAACCCAGTTTGGCTTCCGCCGCCCGAACCTTGTCGACGAAGGCCTTGTATTCGGCTGCATAGGCCGCGTTCTGGTAGCCGGTCAGGAAGTCGACGCGCTTGGCGACGATCTCGTCGACGCTCTGGCGCTTGACGAGCTGGATGACGGCCTGCGCCGCGTACAGCGCCTGCACGCTCTTCAGGTCATGCGCGCAGCGGCGGCCCCATTCGAAGGCGGCCTTGTTGTTGTCGACCTGCACGCCGTTGAGCTCGATGGCCCGCATCAGCGCGTCGTAGCTCAGCGGCACGCGACCCTGCTGCCAGGCGTAGCCCAGCATCAGCGGGTTGGTGTAGAGCGAATCGCCCAGCAGCTTGACGGCCACCTCCTCGGCGTCGAAGGAGCCCAGATGCTGCGGGCCGACGGCGGCGCCCACGGCCTGCTCGCAGGCGGCGCCGGGGAAGCTCCAGTTGGCGTCGTTGACGAGCGTCGCCGTCGGCGAGCCGTGCGTGTTCAGCGCGACATAGGTGCGGCCCTCGCGCATGACGGCCAGCGTCGCCTTGTTGGCCGCCACGATGGCGTCGCAGGCGATGACGAGGTCGGCCTCGGCCGTGCCGACCTTGGTGCAGAAGATCGCGTCGGGCGAGTTGGCGATCTGGATGTGGCTCCAGGTCGCGCCGCCCTTTTGCGCCAGGCCCGCGGCGTCCTGCGTGATGACGCCCTTGCCTTCCAGGTGCGCGGCCATGCCCAGCAGCTGGCCGATGGTGATGACGCCCGTGCCGCCCACGCCGCCGACGACGATGCCCCAGGCCTCCTCGGGGTTGGGGATGATGGGCATCGGCAGCTGCGGCAGCCCGGCGTCGAAGGGGCTCTTGCGCCCTTCCTTCTTGGGCTTCTTCAGCTCGCCGCCCTCGACGGTGACGAAACTGGGGCAGAAGCCCTTCACGCAGGAGTAGTCCTTGTTGCAGGTGTTCTGGTTGATCTGGCGCTTGCGGCCGAAGTCGGTCTCGACCGGCTCGATGGACAGGCAGTTGGACTGCACCGAGCAGTCGCCGCAGCCCTCGCAGACCAGCTCGTTGATGACGACGCGCTTGGCCGGGTCCACCAGCTTGCCGCGCTTGCGGCGGCGGCGCTTCTCGGTGGCGCAGGTCTGGTCGTAGATGATGACCGTGGTGCCCTCGATCTCGCGGAACTGGCGCTGGATCTCGTCCAGCTCGTCGCGGTGGTGCACGGTGACGCCGGGGGCCAGCGCCACGCCCTCGTATTTTTCCGGCTCGTCGGTGACGATGACCAGCTTCTTCACGCCCTCGGAGATCACGCTGTTCATGATCTGGATGACGGTGTGGCCCTCGGGCCGCTCGCCGACCTGCTGGCCGCCGGTCATCGCGACCGCGTCGTTGTAGAGGATCTTGTAGGTGATGTTGACGCCCGCGGCGATGCTCTGGCGGATGGCCAGGCTGCCGCTGTGGAAGTAGGTGCCGTCGCCGAGGTTGCTGAAGATGTGCTTCTCGTCGGTGAACGGCGCCTGGCCCACCCAGGGCACGCCCTCGCCGCCCATCTGCGTGAAGGTGGCCGTGTTGCGGCCGGGCATCCACGTGACCATGTAGTGGCAGCCGATGCCGCCCACGGCGCGCGAGCCGTCGGGCACGCGGGTGCTGGTGTTGTGCGGGCAGCCCGAGCAGAACCACGGCGTGCGGTCCGCGCCGCCGGCGGTCTTCTCCTCGGCCTTGAGGGACGCCTCCTTGGCGTCGATGACGGCCAGGCGCGCGTCCAGGCGGGCGGCGATGTCGCTGTCCACGCCCAGCTTCTTCAGGCGCTTGGCGATGGCGCGGGCGATGAGGGCCGGCGTCAGGTCGGCCTGCGGGCGCAGCAGCCAGTGGTCGCTGGGGTTGGGCACGCTCCACTCGCCACCCTCGGCGTCGCCCGCGTCGAACTTGCCGAGCACGTTGGGGCGCACGTCGGCACGCCAGTTGTAGAGCTCTTCCTTGACCTGGTATTCGATGATCTGGCGCTTCTCCTCGACGACCAGGATCTCCTGCAATCCTGAAGCGAACTCGCGCGCGATCTGCGCCTCCAGCGGCCACACGACGTTGACCTTGTGCAGCCGGATGCCGATGCGCCGGCAGGTGTCGTCGTCCAGGCCCAGGTCGTGCAGCGCCTGGCGGGTGTCGTTGAAGGCCTTGCCGCTGGTGATGAGGCCGAAGCGGTCGTTGGGGCCCTCGATGACGTTGTAGTTCAGGCGGTTGGCGCGGATGTAGGCCAGCGCGGCGTACCACTTGAAGTTCATCATCCGCGCTTCCTGCTCCAGCGGCGGGTCGGGCCAGCGGATGTGCAGTCCGCCCTCGGGCATCTGGAAGTCCTCGGGCATCAGGATGTTGACGCGGTCGGGGTCGACGCTGACCGAGGCCGAGCTTTCGACGATCTCCTGGATGGTCTTCATGCCCGCCCACAGGCCGGAGAAACGGCTCATCGCGAAGGCATGCAGGCCCATGTCGAGGATGTCCTGCACGCTGCTCGGGAAGAAGGTCGGGAAGCCGACCGCCTTGAAGACGTGGTCGCTCTGGTGCGCGGCGGTGGAGCTCTTGGCGATGTGGTCGTCGCCGGCGATGGCGATGACGCCGCCGTGCTTGGACGTGCCGGCCATGTTGGCGTGCTTGAACACGTCGATGCAGCGGTCCACGCCCGGGCCCTTGCCGTACCAGAGGCCGAACACGCCGTCGAACTTGGCCTTCTCGGGGAACAGGTCGAGCTGCTGCGTGCCCCAGACCGCCGTCGCGCCGAGTTCTTCGTTCACGCCCGGCTGGAACACGATGTTCTGCTTGGCCAGGTGCTTCTTGGCCGCCATCAACGCCTGGTCGTAGGAGCCCAGCGGCGAGCCGCGGTAGCCGCTGATGAAGCCGGCGGTGTTCAGCCCGGCCAGCGCGTCGCGGGTGCGCTGCAGCATGGGCAGCCGCACCAGCGCCTGCACGCCGCTCATGAAGGCGCGGCCGCTATCGAGCGCGTATTTGTCGTCGAGTGAGACGGTCTGCAATGCGCGCAGGACGTGTTCGGGCAGCGGGGCGTTCATCGGGTGGAGCTCCAAGGTGATGACCCGGCGCGAAGCGCCCTTGTGAGGCGGGCGCGCAAGGAGACAGGCCAGTATGGCCGGACCGGGCAGTGTAGGAAAACAGCGCCGCGGGGTGCTTTCTAAATTGCGCTCCGATTGCTGGCATCAAGCAAGATCCTTGCTTTGAATGGTCAAAATCGTTTCAACTCGCGTTGAGTTTTCAAATTTCAGGGCAAACCATGAGTTCAGAAGAAGCCACGGCGGAAGCGCTGGACCGCTATCACATCGCCATCCTGGCCGAGCTGCAGGCCGACGCGCGCCTGTCCAACGCCGAGCTGGCCCAGCGCATCGGCCTGTCGGCCGCACCCACCTGGCGGCGCGTCAAGTGGCTGGAGGACCAGGGCTACATCACCGGCTACCGCGCCGAGATCGACCGCCGCAAGCTGGGCCTGGGCGTGCTGGCCTTCGTGCGGCTGGACGCCGAGCGCAGCGCCGGCGCGGCCACCAAGCCGCTGGAAGACGCCATCCGCCAGCTGCCAGAGGTCATCGCCTGCCACTACATCTCCGGCGCCGGCACCTTCGAGCTGCAGGTCATGGCGACCGACCTGGACGCCTTCTCGCGCTTCTCCATCGACACGCTGCTCAACCTGCCGAATGTGAAGGACATCCACACCAGTTTCTCCCTGGGTGAAGTGAAGGCAAGCGGCGTGTTGCCGCTGGGTCACCTCGCGGGATGACGCCGCTCGCCCCGCAACAACTGAAAGAGTCAACCATGCGCCTCGCCCTCGTCTCCGACATCCACGGCAACCTCCCGGCGCTGGAAGCCGTCGCCGCCGACATCCGCCGCCGCGGCGTGGACGCGGTGCTGTGCCTTGGCGACAACCTCTCCGGCCCGCTGCTGCCGCGCGAGACGGCGCATTGGCTGATGGCCTCGGGCTGGCCGGTGCTGGCCGGCAACCACGAGCGCCAGATCCTCGAATGGACGCCCGACCGAGGCGGCGCGTCCGACGGCCACGCGCTGTCGGCGCTGGGCGCCGCCGAGCTGGACTGGCTGCGCAGCCTGCAGCCGATGTGGCAGTGGGCGCCGGACATCTTCCTGTGCCACGGCACGCCGCGCAGCGACTGCGAGCATTTCCTGGAGACACCGCAGCAAGGCCGGTTGCGCCTGGCCACGGCCGGCGAGATCGCCGGGCGCCTGGCCGGCCAGCGCAGCGGGCTCATCGCCTGCGGCCACAGCCACGTGCCGCGCACGGTGCGCACGCCCGCGGGCCAGCTCATCGTCAACCCCGGCAGCGTCGGCCTGCAGGCCTATGTGGACGACGAGCCCGAGCGCTACGTCGTCGAACGCGGCACGCCGGACGCCCACTACGCCATCGTCGAGCGCATCGACGGCGCCTGGCATTGCAGCCAGCATGCCGTGCCCTACGACCACCGCGCGATGGCGGCGCTGGCCGAACGCAACGGCCGGCCCGAGTGGGCCCGCGCACTGCTGGGCGGCTACGTGGACTGAGCCGCGCACCGCCACGTTCAGCCCGGCGCGGCCACGTTAGGCTAGCGACCATGGCGATGTCGCACCTCCAACGGCTCGGCGGTCTCTGGCTGGGCAGCGAACCGGCCCAGCGGCTGCGCCTGCGGCAGACCTCGCTGGCCATGGTGCTGATGCTGGTCAGCGCCGCCATGCTGCATCACGGCATCGCCCTCACCCACGGCGACCGCGGCTGGATGTGGGCCTGGACGGCCTATGGCGTGGGCGGCATGGCGGCCGTCTACGCCGCCATCCGCAGCGGCTGGTCGCGGCGCTTCACCGACCCCTCGCTGACGGCCGTGCAGATCGCCTTCGCCCTCAGCGTCGCAGCGCTGGCCTATGCGCAGGTCGGGCCGCTGCGCGGGGCCGTCTTCCCGGTGCTGACGCTGATCCTGATGTTCGGCATGTTCCAGCTGCGCGCCCGCAGCGCCTATGGGCTGGCGTTCTATGCACTGCTGGTCTTCGGGGCCGTCATGGCCGCCATGGCCCGGCTGCGGCCCGAGGCCTACCCGCCCGAGTTCGAGCTCATCCATTTCCTGATGCTGGCCTTCATGCTGCCGGCCGTCGCGGTGCTGACGGCGCGGCTGAGCCGCATACGCTGGCGGCTGTCGCAGCAGCGCGAGGAACTGGCCCGCGCGCTGGCGCAGCTGCAGGCCATTGCGACGCGCGACGAGCTGACCGGCCTGCCCAACCGCCGCCAGATGCAGGCGCTGATGGACCAGGAGCTGCTGCGCTCACTGCGCCACCACCACGATTTCTGCATCGCCGTCCTCGACCTCGACCACTTCAAGCACGTCAACGACGCGCACGGCCACGCGGCCGGCGACCTCGTGCTGCGCGCCTTCGCGCAGGCCGGTCAGGCGGCCCTGCGCGCCACCGACGTGCTGGCGCGCTGGGGCGGCGAGGAGTTCCTCGTGCTGCTGCCCGACACCGCGATGCCGCTGGCATTGGCCGGCATGGAGCGGCTGCGCCAGCAGATCGCCGCGCTGCAGACCGATGTCGGCAGCGCCAAGGTGGCGATCACCGTCTCCATCGGGCTGACCGGCCACCGCCGCGCCGACACGTTGGCGCAGACGCTGGCGCGCGCCGACCAGCTGCTGTATCGCGCCAAGGCGGAAGGCCGCAATCGCACCTGCACCGACTGACACATCGCCGAAGGCGGCCCGGCGTTCGGCCCGAAATACCTCTGGACCATGACCTCCACCTCCCTGCCCCTGCGCCATTTCCTGCTCGCCCTCGCCGTCGTCGCCATCTGGGGCAGCAATTTCGTCGTCATCAAGTACGCGCTGGACGTGCTGCCGCCGATGTTGCTGGCCGTGCTGCGCTTCGCCATCGCCTTCGTGCCCGCCTGCTTCTTCCTGCCGCGGCCGGCGGTGAGCTGGCGCAACCTGGCGGCCTACGGCCTGTTCGTCGCCGTGGGCCAGTTCGGGCTGCTGTACCTGGCCATGCGCAGCGAGATCTCGCCGGGCCTCGCCTCCCTCGTCATCCAGACCCAGGTCTTCTTCACGCTGGGGCTGGCCGTCTGGCTGGCGAAGGAGCGCGTGCTGGCCGCGCAGTGGCTGGGGCTGCTGCTCGCCGTCGCGGGCATCGCCGTCATCGTCGCGCACACCGACGGCACGACGACGCCGCTGGGCCTGGCGATGGTGCTGGCAGCGGCCTTCTCCTGGGCCTGCGGCAACATCGTCGGCAAGCGCGCGGGCCAGGTGAACATGCTGGCCTATGTCGTCTGGAGCAGCGCCTTCGCGGTGCCGCCGCTGCTGGCGTTGACGCTGCTCGTCGACGGCCCCGGGCGCATCGCGGCGGCGCTGGCCGCGGCCGACGCCGGCACCTGGGGTGCCGTGCTGTGGCAGAGCTTTGCGAACACGCTGTTCGGCTACGGCTGCTGGGCCTGGCTGCTGACCCGCCACCCGGCCGCACGCATCGTGCCCATGGCCTTGCTGGTGCCCATCTTCGGCATGGGCGCCAGCAGCCTGCTGCTGGCCGAGCCGCTGCCCGGCTGGAAGATGATCGCCGCGACGCTGGTGATGGCCGGCCTGGCGGTCAACCTGTTCGGGCCTCGCCTGTTGCCGTCTCGGCACTAAGCTTGTCAGCATGAAACGCCGCTGCCTGTTCCCGCTGCTCCTGCTGCCCGCGCTGGCCCACGCCGCACCGCCAGCCATCCAACTGCTGGTCGAACTGCGCTGGGTGGACAGCAACCTGCCCCCCTCCGCCCAGGCCGGCGTGCGCGACGGCGCGGTGGTCGTCGGCACGGCCGGCGCCGTGTCGCCGCGCGGCCCGGGTGTCGTCACGTCCAGCGGGCCCGCGGTGACGGTGCCGACCCAGCGCCTGCTGGTCCAGAACGGCCAGCGCGCCGACGTGCGGCTGACGACACGCGAGCCGCTGCAGTGGGCAAGCCCCGCCGTCGAGCTGGATGCCAGCGGCGCCACCCGGCGCGTCTACGCCAACCCGCAGCCGCAGGAGCGCACCGTCACGCACAGCTTCATGGTCACGCCGACTTGGCCCGGTGGCTCGGCACCGGTGCGGGTGGTCTTCGACGTGCAGGAGGGCGACAACGCCTTCCGTTCCACGTTGGACCTGCCCATGGAGCGCTGGCAGACGGCGGCCCGCACCGGCGGGGGCCGCACGCCGCCGGCGCCCCGCGGCACCGTCAGAAGCCGCGACGCCGAAGCCCAGCCTGAGCGCGAACTGCAGCTGCGCGTGTCGATTCAGCTCTGATCCGCATTGGCGGCGTTCAGCGCGCCGTTGATCTGCGGATAGGGCGCGGCGCCATCGAACAGCTCGTCGCAGGCGCCGTGCTGCAGGAAGCCCGCCGCCGCGCGCTGCGCCCGGCCCCACGCCGCCTCGGCGATGGCGCTGCCGGCGCTGATGCGGCGCACGCCCAGGCGCTGCAGTTCGGCCAGGCCGGGCAGCGCCGGGCGCGCCATCACGTTCAGCGGCAGCGGCTGGCCGCCAACCAGCGCCTGGATGTCGGCCACCGCCGTTACGCCCGCCGCGAACAGGCCGTCGGCACCGGCCGCCGCATAGTCGCGCGCCCGCAGCAGCACCTCCTCCACCGCGCGGCCGGGTGCGAGGTTCTTCAGCCAGACGTCGCAGCGCGCATTGACGAAGACGTCCACGCCCGCCTGGGCCGCGGCCGCCTTGATCGCCTCGATCTTGCGGCACAGCAATGCCGGCAGGCCGGCGCCGTCCTCGATGTTGATGCCGACCGCGCCGGCCTCGACCAGCCGCATGACGTTGGCGGCCACGGTGGCGGGGTCGTCGCTGTAGCCGGCCTCGCTGTCGGCGCTGAGCGGCACGCGCGCGACGCGGGCGATGCGCCGCAGCGCGGCGGCATGCTCCTCGATGGGCAGGTGGTTGCCGTCGGCATAGCCCAGCGCCCAGGCCAGGCCGGCGCTGGTGGTCGCCAGGGCCGGCACGCCCAGCGACTGCACGAGCACCGCGCTGCCGGCGTCCCAGACGTTGGCGATCTTCAGGAGTTCGGGGCCTTGGTGGAGCTGGCGGAAGTTCATGGCCGTGGAATGTTGACGTGGTGGGGCCGACATCCTGCCTGCGTCTGCTGCCAGCGTGTGGCAGCGTTACGCCGGCTCGGTGAAATTGGGGATGACCGGCCGCGGCGGCCTGCCTAGAGTGCGCCGCACTGGAGGACGGCATGAACTGGCTCGACACCCTGCTCGGCACCCCGCCGACGCGCAAGCAAGGCCATGTGGAGGTGCTGAGCTGGCTGGTGGCCGGCACCGTACTGGTCGCGCTGATCCTGTTCGCGCTGCAGCAGGCGCTGCGCCTGCCGGCCCACTTCGGCGTGGAGGACTGGCTGGGCTGGCGCAGCGCCGAGACGCTGCAGGCCACGCTCACGGTGTGGGGCCGCGGGCAATCGCGCCTGCCGGCGGCGACCGCCTACCTACTGATCGACACGGCCCTCTTCATGCCGCTGTACGGCTTCGCGCTGCTGTGGGCCACGCGCCAGGTGCGCGGCACGCTGCAGGCGGACGGGCCCGCGGACTGGCTGGTGCGCTTCCTGCACGGGCTGGCGGTGCCGGCCGTGCTGGCGCTGTGGTGTGTGGACGCGGTCGAGAACCTCGGCGGCCTGGCCCGCCTGGGCATCGCCTGGGGCTGGGGCCTGGGCGCGCTGCTGCTGGCCGTGCCGGCGCTGGTGCTGCTGCGGCGCTGGGCCCGCCAGGGGGTCAAGCGCGACGGCCGGCTGGCCATCGCCTGGATGGCGGTGTCGCTGCTGGCCGCGAGCCTGGCCGCCTGGCTGCTGCCGACGGGCACGCCTGAAGCCACGGGCCTCTTCAACGGCCAGGCACACCTGCTGAAGCCGGCTGTCATGGCCGCCGCCATCCTGCCGCCGCTGGGCCTGTGGCTGTGCTGGTGGTTCGGCCTGGACCTGGACTCGCGCCCCGGCACCGGCCGCCAGGCGGACGCCGAGATCCGCTCCGCCTGCCGCCAGGTCGCCACCGGCGTCATCGGCCGCAGCCGCTACGTGCTGGCCATGCTGGCGTTGTTCGGCGCCTTCACCCTGCTGCTGGACCAGTGCCGCGACCTGCTGCTGGCGCTGGCCACGCCGGCCTGGAGCCTGTGGTGGTGGCTGGTCATGGCGGCCGGCGCCGGCGGGCTGGCGATGCTGTCGCATGCCTGCTGGTTGTGGACGCGCCTGGTCGGCCGCGTCAAGCGCAGTGGCTACGAGGTCTCCGCCCTGGACGGCGTGGCCGATTGGGCCGGCGAATGGGCCCGCACCTGGGCGCGGCTGCTGATGCTGGCGCCGCTGTTGATGACGGTCACGCTGATCGCCAACGTGGCCGGCGACGCCGTCATCGCGGCCAGCGCCAGCCCGGGCGGCCTGCTGCGCACGCTGCTGACGCTGGCAGCGTTCGCGCTCGTCATCGTCGGCATGGCGCTGGCGCTGATGCATGAACGCCGCCAGCGCGCGCTGCCGCGACCGGCGGACTACTACAACAGCGTGCCCGCCGTTCGGCCGCTGCTGCACGACCCCTACGTGCTGGCGACGCCGCCGCAGGCGGCTGGCGGGCAGGGCCCCGTCGGCCAGGCGGTCGGCCTGCTGGCCCGGCCGGTCTGGCAGCCGCTGGTCGCGCTGGCGCTGCTGCTGGTGGTGCGGGCCGTCATGCTGCTGGCGCCCGACGTGGCCGGCGTGGCGCCCGCCGCGCTGGCCGTGCTGGCGCTGTCGCTGGTCTGGTGGCTGGGGCCGCTGGGCTTGATCGCGATGTCGGAGCAGCGCGCGGTGTTCCCCTGGGCGCTGCTGCTGCTGGTTGCCGCGGGCGTCGTCGGCCTGGCGTCGGACAACCATACGCTGCCGGCGCTGGTCATCGGCGCTGCGGCGCAGGTGCCCGCCACGCTGGCCGGGCTGGGCCGGGTGGCACTCGCTGCGCTGGCGCTGCTGGCTGCCGTGAGCGCCGCGGTCTGGCTGGTCCTCGTGCTGCGCTCGCGCGAGCTGCTGGGCCGGCTGCATGTGCGCGTGGCTGACGACCGGCTGCACGGCGTGGCCGACCGCTGGCGCCTGGGCCTGTCGCTGGCGGCCATCGGCCTGCTGTGCGGCGGCCTGGCCGGGCTGGACCGCTGGGCCGCCGCCTGGCATCCGGCCCCCACCGCCGCCGCGCCCGCGCCGCTGGACGACGCGCTCAAGACTCTGCCCGGCGGCGAGCCGCTGCTGCTGGTCGCCAGCGAGGGCGGCGGGGTGCGCGCGGCCTACTGGACGGCGCGCATGCTGGCGGGGCTGCAGGACCAGCACGACGGCGACTGGTCGCGGCGCATCGTCGCGATGAGCGGCGTCTCCGGCGGCGCCATGGGCCTGGCCGTCTGGCGCGCCTGCGCCCGCAGTGACCGCGGTGGCGGCACGATGACGGACTGCGTGCGCCAGGGTTTCGAGACCCTGGACCCGCTGTCGCCGCTGGTCGCCGGGCTGATGTTCGAGGACGTCTGGATGCGCCTGCTGCCCACCAACTGGCTGTGCCAGGCGCACAGCGGCTGCGGCATGCGCAGCCGCGCGATGGCCTTCGAGCGCGAATGGATGCGCGCCTTCCCGCGCCTGGCCGAGCCGCTGGGCAGCGCCGGCCCGGGCGAGCCGCAACTGCTGCTGAACAGCACTGTCGTCGAAAGCGGCAACCGCGCGTTGCTCGGCACGCTGCGCTTCGGCCCCGGCCAGTTGCCCGGCGCCGAGGACTTGATCGCCTCGGGCCGCGTGGGCGGCTCGCCGGCCCTGGTGACGGCCGCCCACACGTCGGCGCGCTTCCCCTTCACCAACCCGCTGGCCTCGCTGCCGCATGCCGCGTCGGGCCCGGCCGCCGCCCACCTGGTGGACGGCGGCTATCACGACAACAGCGGCACCGCCAGCCTGGCCGATGTGCTGACGCAGCTGCGCAGCACCCACCCCGGGCGCCGCGTGCAGCTGGTGCTGATCCGCAACGGGCAGGTGCCGTCGCGCTGCATGCCGCAGGCCCTGCAGGAAGACGCGGGCGAGCCGCCGCCGGCCTGCCTGGACATCAGCTCCGACGCCCGCGAACTGCTGCCGCCGCGCGACGCCCAGCGGCTCAAGCTCTACGCCGACCTGTTCGGGCCGGCGGTGACGGTGCTGAACAACCTCGGCACCGGCGCCCACGGCCGCGAGCCGGTGGCGGCGCTGGCCGCCCGCATCGCCGCCGGGGCGCCGCTGCCACCCAACCGCGGCTGCAGCGACGACGCGCCGGTCTGCCTGCTGGACCAGATGCAGGACGGCTCGCTGGTGCCGCTGGGCTGGACACTGTCGCCCGCCGCCCGCGCCGCAATGGACGCCCGCGCCGCCAGCCTCGCGAAGTGAGCGGTACCAGGGAGCCGGCTGAACTGCCAAGTACTTCGCACCCAGCCGCCTGGACTGCGTGTAACGTGGCCGCTTTGCATTGCTGGCCCGCTGAATGAGACTCGCCTTGATCGCCCATGACGGCAAGAAGGACGCCATGATCGCCCTTGCCGCCGATTTCCTGCCGCTGCTCGGCCGCTGCCGGCTGATCGCCACCGGCACCACCGGCACCCGCCTGGCCGAGGCCCATGGCCTCACCATCGAGCGCATGCTCAGCGGCCCGCTGGGCGGCGACCTGCAGATCGGCGCGCGGCTGGCGGTGGGCGAGCTGGACGGCGTCATCTTCCTGCGCGACCCGATGACGCCCCAGCCGCACGAACCCGACATCAACGCGCTGGTGCGGGCCTGCGACGTGCACGACGTGCCCTGCGCGACCAATGTGAATACGGCGCGGTTGTTGTTGGCGCGCTGGAGCGAGGCGTGACCCCAACCGGCCGCCTCGCCGTGAGGAGCGCCCCACTCACATGACCGGCAAGCCCTTGGACCGCCTGTCCCGACGGCTGCGCATCCGCACCCGGCTGGGCCTGGCGTTCGGGCTGCTGCTGTTGCTGCTGCTGGGTCTGGCGGCGCTGTCGGTGGTCCGCCTCACGGGCCTGTCCGAGGCGCTGAACCGCATCGTCGACGAGCAGGCCGCCATCCGCGATTCGGTCAACGAGATCAACCGCAACGCCGAGTCCGTCGCGCGCAAGCTGCTGGTGCTGATGAGCCCGGACAGCGAGCTGCGCGTGACGGCCTATCCCGAGATCGCGTCGGCCAACAGCCGGCTCGACGACGCGATGCAACGCCTGGCCCTGGTACTGCCGCCCGGGCCGCGCAGCGAGCGCCTGGCCGACGTGCACCAGCGCCTGGCCGAGTACCGCGCCAGCTACGTGGACGTGCGCGACCTCATCGAGCGCGACGACTTCCAGGCCGCGCGCGCGGTGCTGGGCAGCGACACCGAATCGGCGCTGTCGCTGTTCGTCGGCGCCATCCACCAGCTGGCCGCCAGCGAAGAGCGCGCCGGCACCGCCAAGGCGCGCGAGCTGCGCGACCAGATCGACGCCGACCGCACCGGCGTGCTGGCACTGTGCATCGGTGCCCTCGTGGCCGGCGCGCTGCTGGCCGTGGGCGTGACGCGCTCCATCGTCGTGCCGCTCAAGCGCGCCGAGGACGGCGCCGAGCTGATCGCCCAGGGCCAGTACGGCCACCGCATTGAGGCCGACTCGGCCGATGAGCTGGGCCACATGGCCCGCGCGATGAACACCATGGCCGAGGCGGTGGGCGAGCGCGAGGCGGAGCTGCGCCGGCTCGCCGACGTCGACCTGTTGACGGGCCTGCCGCAGCGCGCCCGCTTCATCGCCGACGGCGACCGCCTGCTGGCCAACCTGCCCGAAGGCGAGCGGCTGGCGGTGCTGATCTGCATCGACGTGGACCGGCTCAAGGCCGTCAACGGCGTGCTCGGCTTCGACGCCGGCGACGCCCTGCTCAAGGGCGCCGCGGCCAAGCTGGCCACGCTGTTCGAGGGCGTGGCCGCCTATGGCCGCCTGGCCGGCGGCACCTTCGCCGCGCTGGCGCCAGTCATCCGGCTGGACCATGGCGCGGCGCTCGCCGCCCAGCTGCGCGAGGAGGTCGAGCACAAGCTGTCCTGGCAGGGCCAGTCGCTGGACCTGTCGGTGTCGCTCGGCGTGGCCCACTGGCCCGAGCATGCCCCCGACACCGAGGCGCTGCTGCGCCGCGCCGAGCAGGCGATGTTCGAGGCCAAGCGCCTGCGCCAGCCGGTCGCCATCTACAACCCCAGTGCCGAGGCCGCGCGCGCACTGCACCTGAGCCTGCTGTCCGACCTGGCCGCCGCCATCCAGCAGGACCAGCTGCGCCAGTTCCTGCAGCCCAAGCGCGACCTGCGCACCGGCCGCATCACCGGCGCCGAGGCGCTGGTGCGCTGGCAGCACCCGCAGCGCGGCTGGCTGCCGCCGGGCGACTTCATTCCCTTCGCCGAGCGCAGCGGCCGCATCCGCCAGATCACCGACTGGATGCTGGCCCGCGCGGTGCGCACGCTGGCCGACTGGGAGGCCGGCGGCCACCCGCCGCTGTGCATCGCCGTCAACATCTCGACGCTGGACATCCAGGACCAGTCCCTGCCCGCGCGCCTGGCCGCGCTGCTGTCCGAGTACCGCGTCGACCCGGGTCAGCTGCAGCTGGAGGTCACCGAGACCGGGCTGATGTCCAGCGGCACCGACCCGATCGCCGTGCTGCATGCGCTGAAAAGCTGGGGCGTGCGGCTGGCCATCGACGACTTCGGCACGGGCCAGTCGTCGCTGGCCTACCTGCAGCACCTGCCGGTGGACGAGCTGAAGATCGACCGCAGCTTCGTGCAGGACGTCGACGGCGACCCGCGCCGCCAGGCGCTGCTGAGGTCCATCGTGGGCGTCGGCCAGGGCCTGGGGCTGACGGTGACGGCCGAGGGCGTCGAGAACGAGCGCGAACTGGCCGTCGTCCAGGGCTGCGGCTGCGACCTCGTGCAGGGCTATCTGCTCGCCCGGCCGATGGACCTGCCCGACTTCGAGGGCTGGCTGAGCCGGACAGGCTAAAATCACTGCCTTTCGTCGCTGTTTTGCGTTTCGCCCCTTCTGTGGGCTAAGTTTCACCGGAGCCACTCATGGGCAACAAGATCATCACCGAAGCGGACCGCCGCGCCTCCCCCCGTCCCGCCGCCCCCAAGGGCGTGACCTTCACGGCCCCCAAGGGCCAGCTGCGCAGCCTGGAGCGCGGTGCCCACACCCGCTCCAAGAAGAACCCGGGCAAGCGCCCGCATTCGGGCTGATCCCCAGGCTCACCGCCTGACGGTTCACCTCACACAGGCCCCGCGGGGCCTGTTTGTTTTTGTTGTCGGCTAACTCCTGACCACGGCCCATGATCCGCATCACCGAACTCCGCCTGCCGCTGAACCACGCCGAGGACGCGCTGCGCCCGGCCGTCCTTGCCCGGCTCCAACTGGCCGACGCCGAGCTGGCGAACATCCACGTCTTCCGCCGCGGCCATGACGCGCGCAAGCGCAGCGACATCCAGCTCGTCTACACGCTGGACTGCACGCTAGGCCAAGGTGTCGACGAAGCCGCCGTGCTGGCGCGCTTTGCCGGCGACCACCAGGTGCGCGCCACGCCGGACACCGGCTACCACTTCCTGGCCCGGGTGGGTGACTACACCGGCCCGCGCCCTGTCGTCGTGGGCTTCGGCCCCTGCGGGCTGTTCGCCGCGCTGATCCTGGCGCAGATGGGCCTGCGCCCCATCGTGCTGGAGCGCGGCAAGGCGGTGCGCGAGCGCACGCAGGACACCTGGGGCCTGTGGCGCGAGCAGAAGCTGCACCCGGAGAGCAACGTGCAGTTCGGCGAGGGCGGCGCCGGCACCTTCTCCGACGGCAAGCTCTACAGCCAGATCTCCGACCCGCGCCACCTCACGCGCAAGGTGCTGACCGAGTTCGTCAAGGCCGGCGCACCGGAAGAGATCCTGTTCGTCAGCAAGCCCCACATCGGCACGTTCCGGCTGGTCAGCATGATCATCAAGATGCGCGCCGACATCGAGGCGCTGGGCGGTGAGATCCGTTTCCAGCAGAAGATGACGGACCTGCTGATCGAAAACGGCGCGGTGCATGGCGTGCAACTGGAATCCGGCGAGCAGATCAGCACGACGCATGTCGTCATCGCGCTGGGCCACAGCGCCCGCGACACCTTCCAGATGCTGCATGCGCGCGGCGTGCAGATGGAAGCGAAACCGTTCTCCATCGGCTATCGCATCGAGCATCCGCAAAGCCTCATCGACGCCGCCCGCTTCGGCCCGAACGCGGGCAATGCACTCCTTGGCGCGGCCGACTACAAGCTGGTGCACCACGCCAAGAACGGCCGCTCGGTCTACAGCTTCTGCATGTGCCCCGGCGGCACCGTGGTGGCCGCGACGAGCGAGGAAAACCGCGTCGTCACCAACGGCATGAGCCAGTACTCGCGCAACGAGCGCAACGCCAATGCCGGCATCGTCGTGGGCCTGATGCCCGAGGACTACCGCCAGGACGGCAAGCGTGACGGCAGCCCCGTGAATCCTCTCGACGGCATGGCCTTCCAGCGCCTCTGGGAAAGCCGCGCCTACGAGCTGGGCGGCGGCGGCTACCTCGCGCCCGGCTCGCTGGTGGGCGACTTCGTCAAGCGCCAGGTCAGCAAGGCCTTCGGCGACGTGATGCCCAGCTACCAGCCCGGCGTCACGCTGACCAACTTGCAGGAAAAGGGCCGCGGCTCGCTGCCGAACTACTGCCTGGAGGCGATCCGCGAGGCCCTGCCCGCCTTCGCCCGCCAGATCCGCGGCTTCGACCGGCCGGACGCCGTGCTGACCGGTGTGGAGACGCGCACGTCGTCACCGCTGCGCATCAACCGCGGGCGCGACTACCAGAGCGTCAACGTGCGCGGGCTGTTCCCAGCGGGCGAAGGCGCCGGCTATGCGGGCGGGATCATGTCAGCCGGGGTCGATGGCATCGAAGTGGCCGAGGCGCTGGCGGCGGACCTGCTGGGGATGCCGGATGCGCCGGTGTTGCAGGGCAAGGGCGCGAAGGCGGGCGGGCAGGTCTGACGCGCAGCCGGCGTCAGGCGCCGGCCGACTTCAGGCAGCCTTGCACCAGGTGGACGGCCTCGTCGCGCAGGGCCTCGTACTCCGCGTACGTCGAGAACGCCCGCTTGGGCGCCGCCTGGTTCAGGACATACATCGTCGCGATGATCGACCTGGCCGGCTGCAAGAGGCTGTAGAAGCTGATCGGGCCGCCCCGATTCAGGTCGGGCTGGTGCAGGGCCAGCACATCCACGCCGCCCTCGGAGGTCCGTTGCAGTTCCTTCTGGTCGGGCGTGCGGCGGGCCGAAAGAACCTTCATCTGTTCCTCGACGGCCTCGCGATCCGAGGCAGCCGAGGACGCCGCCGAAAGTTCCACCTTGAGGTTCACGAAGGGCAGGCCTTGTGCCGTTGCCAGAATGACGCGATAGCCGTCTGCCGTGCTGACCGGCTTGTCGCCCGACGCGGTTTCGACGGCACGGGACGTCGCCGTCGCCGGCAGGCGGCCTTGGTCCAGGACGCTGAACTTGCCGGCCGCGACGCAGCGCACGATGGGGCCTAACGCGTCCGTTGCCCGCTGGGCCAGCGACGGCATCGAGGACGCCAGGAGCACGGCCATGGCCATGCATTGGGAATGCCTGGTGAATCGCAATGGGTCTCTCCCTGGTTCAGCGCGCGACATGCGTATCGACGCCCGGCGCTTATACCAACGCCCCAAGCCAGCAACGCGCAGGAGATTGATCGCTTTCAACGCCGCCTCAACCACTGCACTCGGCAGGCAGCGGGCAGATCCGGCGCGCGGTGGCCGTTGCGCAGCGCTGCCACGGCTCAATCTGCCGCGTCATTCGCCTTCGATGTTGTCCAGCCCTTGCAGGTTCTGCGTCCAGCCCAGCGCTGAGCGACACCACTTCTGCTTGCGCGGGATCAGCCGCTGGCGCTCCTCGATGCAACCGGCCCTGAGCCCGATGGCGCCCGGGCGGTCGGCGTCATAGGTGTACAGCGGAGACCCGCAGTGCCCGCAGAAGGCCTGCGCGCGCCTGGCCCCGCTGTCGCCGTGCTTGACGTAGATCGTCGGGTGGCCGTGCAGCAGCTTGAACGACCCCTCTTCCGCCGGCACCGAGACCCGGTAGGCAGACCCGGTCAGCTTCTGGCAATCGGTGCAATGACAGATCCCCGTTCTCTCGGGGTCGACGCTGGCCTCGTAGTGAATGGCGCCGCAGTGGCAGCTTCCGTGGACGAGCATCGCGGCTCCATGTGTCGAAGGTGTCGGGCAGGCGCCCACCGGTCTAGCGCTGCACCCTGAAGATGCCGCCCTTCTTGTACCCCGCCTGCTCATGGAACAGGTCGAACAGGAACTGCTCGAGCTCGTCATCCGCCACGAACTCAGGGACGACGAAGTGGGCCGGGGCCCGCTTGCCGTCGTTGCCGACCGACAGCACCGACCAGCCGCCCCCGGTGCGCTCGATGTCGAACAGGCCGCCGAGAATGTTGAAGCGTTCGGAAATCATCGCGTCATTCCTCCGGAAAGCGTTCGCGCCACAACGCCGCCAGGCGCGGGTCGCCGTCGACCCGGCGCACCACCGGCGTCATGCGCGGCGCCACCTCGTAGAAGCGCTCGCGCCACGGCCCGAAGCGCGAGACGACGGCGACGTACAGGTCCAGCACCGTCAGCTCGTCGCCCAGCAGGTAGCCGCCCGGCAGCAGCTGGCTGTCCATGTTGGCCCAGCAGAAGGCGATGCGCTCGTGCACGGCCCGCACGACGGCGTCGCGGCAGTCCTCGGGCGCGCCGATGCGCTTCACATCGGGCTTGATCCAGTGCAGCGCATAGATGGCCGACGAGACGTAGAACATCCAGCGCAGGAACTGCCGCCGCAGCGGCGCATTCGGTGCGGGCGCCAGCGTCGCGGCGGGGTCGAGGTCGGCGAGATAGATCAGGATGGCCGCGCTCTCGGTCATGACCTCGCCGTCGGGCATGACCAGCGTCGGGATCTGGCGCATCGGGTTGCTCGTCGCGACGCGGTCGCGCGCGGCCTCCTCGGCCCAGGTGGCGCCTTCGATCAGGTTGTAGTGCAGGCCCAGCAGCGTCAGCGCGGCTTCGACGGCCACGGAGCCGGAGGCTTGGGCGCCGTAGAGGGTGAGCAAGGCATGGTCAGCGTGCATGGTCCACCTGTCCAGGTCATGGGGCCGGCCGCACCGGTTTGCGCGCGGTGTGGATGGCAACGATACCGAGAGAAAGCCGCTTGAACGAGACATCAGCAAAACCGGCTTGTTCCAACTCGTTGCACAGCGCCGGCGCCGCGGGGAAGTCCTTGATGCCTCGCAGCAGATAGCGGTAGGCCGACGCATCACCACCCGTGGCCAGCCAGCCCAGCAGCGGCATGCAGAGGGACATGTACAGCAGATAGGCTTGTTGAGCAGCGTGCCAGCGGATGTTCGATGCTTCCAGCACGACGAGCCGCCCGCCTGGCCGCAGCACCCGCAAGGCTTCCCGCAACGCCAGGCCACGGTCGCAGATCTTCAGGCCGAGAGAGATCGAATACGCGTCCACGCTGGCGTCGGGCACGGAGGGCATGGCCTCCATGTCCAGCGTCCGGAACTGCACCTGGGAGCGGTGGCCGGCGAGGCGCCGCTCCGCGATGGCGAGCATGGCCGTGCTGACATCCGAAGCGATGACGGTTCTGCCCTGCGTGCGTTCCCGTCTCAGCACGCGAAGGATGATGTCGCCGGTACCGCTTGCGCCGTCGAGCAGCGTCTGCCACGGCTCCGCGGCGATAACCCGTGCGACTTCACGCTTCCACAGCCGATGGATGCCGAGGCTGAACACGTCGCACAGCAGGTCGTAGCGCGAGGCGATGCGTGCGAAGACATCGTCCTCTTGCCATTGAAATTCGGCCGCGTTGTGCGCAGGCGTAGATTGCTTGCGTTCCATTGGGGCTTTGAAAGTCAGGACCCATGCTCGGGCACCTCGTCCAGCGCATGCAGAACGGGCGGCCGGTCCTTGCCCAGCATCACCGCGACAAACCGCCCTTGCGACAGCGCGTCGGTCACCTGATTCACGGCGCCGCCTCAAGCCATCATGTCGATCAACTCTTTCGCAAACGCCAGCGCGTCCTCCGGCGTCTCGAAATGCATCTCGTTGTTCAGCTCGACCACCTCGCCGCCGGGGCCCTTGTGCACGACCGACCAGCCGCCGGCGCCGCCGTCGATGGCCAGCACGCCGAACTGGCCGGGGTCCAGGTCACGGGCGCTGCCGCCGGTGAGGACGATGTCGCGGCCGAGGTGGGAGTGGTAGCGTCGCATCCAACCCATTCTCACGGAGACCGCGCATGAAGGCAGTTTGGAACGGCGTGACCATCGCCGAGAGCGACGACACGGTGGTGGTGGAAGGCAACCATTACTTCCCGGCGGAATCGCTGAGGAAGGAGTACACGACCTTCTCCAACCATCGCAGCGGCTGCCCCTGGAAGGGCCAGGCGCAGTACCTCAGCCTGCTCGTCAACGGCGAGATGAACCCCGACGCGGTCTGGTACTACGCCGACCCGCTGCCCGCCGCGGCCGAGATCAAGGGCCGCTACGCCTTCTGGAAGGGCGTCAAGGTTTCGGAGTGACCCCGTCGGGCCACAGCGCCCACAGCCGCAGCGGCTGCTTGGTGCGGCCGGCCTGCAGCGCCGCATCGGCGCCCCAGCCCCAGAACAGGTCGGCGCGCACGGCCCCCTGGATGGCACTGCCGGTGTCCTGCGCCAGTACGAGGCGGCGCAGCGGCGTCGTGGACAGTGGCTCGGTGCTGTCCAGCCACAACGGCGTCCCTAACGCGATGAAGGCACGGTCGATGGCGACCGAGCGGCCCGGCGTCAGCGGCACGCCTTGCGCGCCGCGCGGGCCGACGTTGACGTCGGGCAGCGGCTCTTCGCGGAAGTAGACGACGCGCGGGTTGACGGCCAGCGCGTCGCGCAGCCTGGCCGGGTTGCGGCGCGCCCAGTCGCCCAGCGTGCGTGGGGTCGCGTCACTGACCTCGCCGCGGTCCAGCAGCGCGCGCGCGACGGATTGGAAGGGCTGGTCGTTGTGGCCGGCGAAGGCGACGCGGGTGATGCGCTCCGTGCCAGCGGCGTCGCGCAGCACGAGGCGGCCCGAGCCCTGGATCTGCAATTGCAGCAAGCCGAAAGGGTCGTCCACATAGGCCAGCTCCAGCGCGGAGAAGCGTGGGTTGGCTTCGATGTCGCTGCGCGGCGTGCGGCGCAGAACGGGGTCGGCGGGCAGCGCGTGCAGCGGCCACTGGAAGGCGCCCTGGCGCTGCCGGCTGGCTGCAAGCTGCGGCTCGAAATAGCCGGTCAGCAGGCCCGTGGCCTCGCCGTTGTCGGCGGCCAGGCGCCAGGGGCGCAGGTACTTCATCAGCAGCAGCGTCGCTTCCAGCGGATCGGTCGGCGACTGCAGCGCGGCGCGGGCGCAGAACTCGGCCCAGCCGGCGGCCGGGCGCTGGCAGCCGGCCAGCAGCGCGGGCCAGGCGGCAAGCAGGTCGTCGCTGCCCCAGCCAGGTAAGTCCTTCCAGTCCACTGCGACCCAACGCGCTGCGGCGGCCTTGGGCGCGCTGGGCGCAACCGGCTTGACCGGCGCGGGGCTGGGCGGCAGCAACGGTGGCGACGAGCAGGCGGCGAGGCTTCCTAGAATCGCGGCCAGTACGCCACGCGCCCACCCACCCATGCTGCTCCTCCTGCTCGAAGCCCTCGGCGCGCTGCTGATCATCGTGTTCATCGTCTGGTGGACCATGTTCTCAGGCCGCAAGAAAGGCGAGCGCAGGGACGACTAACGGGGCGGGAGCAGGAAGCTCAGCGGCTCGCGCCGCAGCCGCTGGCGGATGGCCGCGTACACGCGCTTGCGGTCGGCCAGGCGCACGCCGCGCGAGCGCATCGCCACCTTGAAGGCGCAGAAGAAGCTGACGCCCACGTTCAGCAGGCCGATGCCTGCGATGCACAGCACGCAGGACCAGAAGGCCCAGGTGGCCATGACGCCGAAACCGAGCGCACCCACGGCCGCCGCGAGCTGGCCGGTGGACAGCGTCACATGGCGCACCTCCAGGTCCAGCCCGATGAAGCCGAACAAGGCCGGCGCCAGGCCCAGCATCAGGCCCAGGCTGGTGTTGGCCGTCAGGCCCGAGATGTTGGCCCGCCACCAGTGCGACCAGCGCTGCGCGCGCGCCTGGCCGAAGGTGGCGACGATGCGCGGGTTCCAGGCGATGGCGCTGTCCAGCCGGTGGAAGACGAACCAGTTCTCCACCCAGCCGGCGATGAGGCTGGACGCGAACAGCAGCGTGCCGGTGAAGGCCGCGAACAGCAGCGACGGCCCGAACAGGCTGAGCGAATGCAGCACGTGGTCCGCGTCCTTCGCGCCCACCAGCGGCAGGCCGAAGACCAGCCAGCACAGACCTTGCACGCCCAGCACCAGCGGCGCGACCAGCGCGAGGTTGCCGATGATGCCGGCGGCCTGCGAGCGCGTCAGGTGCGTCACCTCGTCGACGAAGCCCTGCAAGCCGTCGTCGCGGTCGATGTAGAGCAGCTTGTCGGCCATGGCTGGTGCCGTCATGGCGGGCTGCTTGGTCGCGACGGTCCAGTGCAGCAGGTGGATGAGGACGAAGCTGAGCGCGTAGCTCACGCCGGCCCAGAAGCCGCCCCAGAAGGCCGTGAAGCCCAGCAGCGCGATGAAGAATTTCAGGAAGGTGGTGCCGGCGAGGACGGCGCCGCCGCCGGCCGCGCGCCGCAGCATGTCGCGGTACTCGGCGCGGTTGCGGGTGATGTAGTGCTCACCGGTCTCGGCGCTGCGCTCGGCCACCTTGCGCGCCAGCAGCGAGTAGTGGCGCGCGAACAGCGTGCGCAGGCTGCGCCGCTCGTGCACCACGCGCACCAGGCCAGCCACCAGCCGCAGCAGCTCGCGCTGCGGCTCCTGCGACAGCAGGCAGGCCAGCAGCGCGTCGATGCGGTCCAGCCGCGCGGTCAGCTGCTCGACGGAGAACATCAGGTCCACCGACACGCCATGCGCTTCCAGGTGCTCGGGCACCGTGAGCGCGGCAGCGCGGCAGCGGTCCAGCAGCGCATGCAGGTATTGCAGCGCTGGCGCGAGGTCGTCGCCCTGGCGCTGCTGCAGCACGCGCTCGACGGCCTCCCAGGCGGCGGGCAGCTGATGGAAGGGCCGGTCCTGCAGCGCCGCCTCCTCCATGCGCGCGCGCAGCGGGCCGGACAGGCCGGCGGCGTGCACGCTGCTGACGAGCACCATGACGGCGGCGCGCATCTCGACGCGCCAGCCCTCGTCCGGCGCGGCGGAGAACAGCAGGCTCAGCCGGCCGAGCAGCTCGTCGTCGATGGCGGCGATCCAGTCCTCGTCGGCTTCGTCGCCGAACAGCAGCTCGAACAGCTCGGCGAGGTCGCGCGTGTCGGTCGTCTGCGGCAGCAGCCGGCGGCGCAGCCGCGCGAGGAACTCATGCCACAGCGCCATGCGCGGCGCGAAGCCCACCTCGGCGAACAGGCTGACCGCGTCGACGTCGTTCCACACCCCCGCGATGACGCTGGAGAAGTTGTAGGCGTGCTCGGGGTGGCGCTCCAGCACGTTGAGCAGGTGCTTGAGCCGCACGATGGGCCGCGGCGTGCCGGCCGCCGCTTCGTCGCGCGGCGCATGCCGCAGCCATTCGAGCAGGCGCACCAGCCACAGGTTGCGCTCGGCCAACGCGGCCTGCGGGTCGGCCGCGTTGAGCAGCGCGGTGAGGTCCCAGTTTCGGTTCGTCAATTCATTGGTCCATGGCTGCCGTGCCACATGGCGTTCTCGCGCCGAGCGCCCGGCCGCCCCACGGGGGACCGGCCAGGCACGCCCGCGTTCAGCGCGGCGCGCCTGGACGAGCGGCGCACATCCATCAATGGAGGCTGGCGCTGTCCGCGAGCAGGAACTCGGCCACCTCGGCATGGAAGATGTCGCAGGCCTCGGTAACGCACAGGAAGCGACCGCGCATCGTCCCCTGCGGCGTGCCGATCTGCGCCCAGGAGCTGTACTGGAAGCTCTGGCCCGGCGCCAGCACCGGCTGGTGGCCGACGACGGCCAGGCCGTCGACGATCTGCACCTGGCCGCGCGCGTCGGTGATCTCCCAGTGCCGGCCGATGAGCTGGGCCATCACGTCGCCGGTGTTCTCGATGGTGAGGGTGTAGCTGAAGGCGTAGAGGCCTTGCTCGAGATGTGTCTGCTCGGGCAGGGACTGCACGGCGACGCTACAGCTGAAACAGGGGTTGGCCATCGGGTGATTGTCGGTGCCGAACGGTATGCTCGGCTCATGTCCGTCGGGAAGCGTGATCCTAAGTGCAGCGTCGGCTCTGGCTGCTGAGCGCATGGCTGGGCCTCGCGGCGCCGGCGCTGGCCCAGGAGCTGACGCTGCGAACGGTCCAACAGAGTGGCTCCCTGGTCAAGTACGCGCCCGACGCCGGGCAACACAGGCCGGGCCTGTGCCTGGAGATGCTGCGCGCCGTCCAGCGCGTCGACCCGGGCCTGCGCTTCTCGGGGCTGGACCGGCAGATGCCGCTCAGGCGCGTCGAGCGCCTGTTGAGCGAGGGCCAGGTGGACGTCGTCTTCTGCCTGCTGAAGTCGCCTGAGCGCGAAAAGCAGTGGCGCTACGCCGCCGTGCCGCTGTACAGCATCCGCCATGTGGTCGTGCAGCGCGCCGGGGACGAACGCGATTTCGAGACGCTGGCCGAGCTGGCTGCGTCCAGCCACCACAAGCCGGTGCTGGTCATGCGCGGCACCGCGCTGGCACGCCGGCTGATGGAGGCCGACGTGGCCATCGCCCAGGTCGCCTCCGAGCGGGAAGCCCTGCAGATGCTGATGCTGGGCCGCGCCGACGCCGTCTACGGCCAGGACATCAACCTGCAGCGCCATGTCGGCGATGCCGGGCTCGCCAGCAAGGTGAGGTTCGGCCGCACCATCTTCCACGAGGAATCCCAGTTCGTCGCGCTGCGCGCCGACCTCCCCCCAGCGCATGAAGAGCGGCTGACGCACGCGCTGCGCCGGCTGGAGCGCGACGGCACGCTGCGGCTGCTTGCCGAGAAATACCGATGAAGCCCCTGTACCTGCCGCCCGACGGCCGACCGCGCTGCGCCTGGTGCGCCGCCGCGCCCGGCGACGAGCTCTACCTGCGCTACCACGATGAGGAATGGGGCCGGCCGGTGGCGAACGACTTCCGCCTGTTCGAGAAGCTGTGCCTGGAAGGCTTCCAGAGCGGCCTGTCGTGGCGCACCATCCTGAACAAGCGCGAGGCCTTCCGCGCCGGGTTCGCCGGCTTCGACTATCACCAGGTGGCCCGCTTCGGCCCGGCCGACGTCGCCCGCCTGCTGGCCGACCCCGGCATCGTGCGCCACCGCGGCAAGATCGAGGCCGCCATTCACAACGCCGGGCGCTGCGTGGAGCTGGTGGCCGCAGAAGGCTCGTTGGCCGCCTACCTGTGGCGCTTCGAGCCGGCGAAGAACTCGGTGGCCCACGGCCTGTCGCAGTCGCCGGCGTCCGAGGCGCTGTCCAAGGACCTGAAGAAGCGCGGCTGGAAGTTCGTCGGCCCGACAACGATGCACGCGCTGATGCAGGCCATGGGCCTGATCAACGACCACCAGCCCGGCTGCCACCACTGGGCCGAGGCCCAGCAGGCGCGCGACCGGTTCAAAAGGCCTGGAACCTAGAATCCGCGGCCATGGCCGCCCCTCAATACCGCATCGCCCCCAGCCTGCTGTCCGCCGATTTCGCCCGCCTCGGCGAAGAGGTGAAGAACGTGCTGGACGCTGGCGCCGACTGGATCCACTTCGACGTGATGGACAACCATTACGTCCCCAACCTGACCTTCGGTCCTGTCATCTGCGAAGCGGTGCGCAAGCATGCGTTCAAGCCCGACGGCACGCCCGCGCCGCTGGACGTGCACCTGATGGTGCAGCCGGTCGATGCCCTGGCCCTGGCCTTCTGCCGCGCCGGCGCCGACCTGGTGACCTTCCATCCCGACGCCAGCACCCACGTGGACCGCACGCTGCAGCTCATCAAGGGCGAAGGCAAGCAGGCCGGCCTGGTGTTCAACCCGGCCACGCCGCTGGACGTGCTGGAGTGGGTCATCGACAAGGTCGACCTCGTCATGCTGATGAGCGTGAACCCCGGTTTCGGCGGGCAGAGCTTCATCCCCAGCGCGCTGCAGAAGTTGAAGAAAGCGCGCGAAATCATCGACAAGTCCGGCCGCGACATCCGCCTGGAGATCGATGGCGGCGTCAAGGTCGACAACATCCGCGAGATCGCCGCTGCGGGCGCCGACACCTTCGTCGCCGGTTCGGCCATCTTCGGCAAGCCCGATTACCGTGCCGTCATCGATGCGATGCGCACGGAACTTGCAAAGGCCTGAACACCATGGCCGCCCTTCTCCTCATCTGCACCGCCAACATCTGCCGCTCGCCCATGGCAGAGGCCATCTTCCGCGCCAAGCTGGGCGACGTGTTCAAGACCATCGCCTCGGCCGGCGTGCATGCCGACCCGCGCGGCGGCCCGGTGGACGCGCGCGCCGCCGCGGCCCTGGCGCGTCACAACTACGGCCTGGATCGCAAATGGCGCTCGCGCCGCGTCGAGCCCGAGGACCTGGGCCAGTACGACCTCGTGCTGGTGATGGAGTCCGAGCATGCCGACGCGCTGCGCGCGAAGGCCTCACCCGAGCACCATGCCCGCATCGCACTGCTGACCGACTTCGTGCCCGAGCTGGCCGGCCAGGACGTGCCCGACCCCTACTTCGGCCCGGTGCAGGGCTTCGACGCCGTCATCGGCATGATCGAGCGCGCCGCGCAACGCCTGCTGATGGAAAGCCGCGAAGGCCGCCTCAAGCTGACCTGAATCAGGCGGCCTTGCTCGCGAAGTCCGCCACTTCGCGCACGTCCGGCCCCTTGCCGCTGAAGCGGTCCAGCGCCAGGTAGATGACCGGCGTGATGTAGAGCGTCACCGCCTGCGACAGGATCAACCCGCCCACCACCGCCAGGCCCAGCGGCTGGCGCAGCTCAGCCCCGGCCCCCAGCCCCAGCGCGATCGGCAGCGCGCCCATCAGCGCGGCCAGCGTCGTCATCATGATGGGCCTGAAGCGCAGGATGCAGGCCTGGCGTATGGCCTCGGCGGGCGCCAGGCCCTGGCTGCGCTGCACGTCCAGCGCGAAGTCGATCATCATGATCGCGTTCTTCTTGACGATGCCGATCAGCATGACGATGCCGATGGTGGCGATGATGGTCAGCTCCATGCCGAACAGCTGCAGCGTGATCAGCGCGCCCACCGCCGCGGAGGGCAGGCCGGCCAGGATGGTCAGCGGGTGGATGTAGCTCTCGTAGAGCACGCCCAGCAGCACGTAGATGACGGCCACGGCCAGGCCGATCAGCAGCAGCTGGCCACCCTGTGAATCCTGGAACACCGCCGCATCGCCGCCGTAGCTGGTGATGACGCTGGGCGGCAGCTTGATCTCGTCCGTGAAGGCCTCGATCTGCTTGGTCGCGTCGCCCAGCGGCACGTTGGGCGCCAGGTTGAAGCTGATCGTGATGGCCTGCAGCTGGCCCTGGTGGTTGACCGCCGTCGGCCCCAGCGTGCGCTGCACGGTCGTGAAAGCCGTCAGCGGCACCTGGGTACCGTCCTTGCCCCGCAGGTAGATCTTGTCGAAGGCCGCCTCGCTGGCGCGGTCCGCGTCGCCAGCTTCCATGATGACCTGGTAGGTGTTGCTCTCGGCATAGATGCTGGACACCTGGCGCTCGCCGAAGGCGCCGTACAGCGCATTGCGCAGGTCCTGCATCTGCACGCCCAGGATGGCCGCGCGCTCGCGGTCGATGACCAGGCTGGCCTGCAGGCCACGCATCTGCGAGTCGCTGGTGATGTCGCGAAAGCGCGGGTCGCCGCGCAGCTTGTCCTGCAGCTTGACGGCCCAGCTGTTCAGCTCGCCGGCCGACACCGACTGCAGCGTGTACTGGTAGCGGCTCTTGCTCTGGCGGCCGCCGAGCTGCAGGTTCTGCACCGGGCGCAGGTAGACGGCGATGCCGGGCACGTCGCGCAGCTTCTTGCGCAGGCCTTCCAGCACCTTGGGCATGGGCTGGCGCTCGCCACGGGCCTTCAGGTTGATGAACATGCGGCCGGTGTTGGTGGCGCTGCCCGAAGGACCGCCGCCCACGGCCGAGCTGAGCGCGGCGACGTTGGGGTCGTTGCGCACGATGGCGGCCACGCGGTCCTGCAGCTGCGTCATCGCGGCGAAGGACGTGTCCTCGGCGGACTCGGTGCTGGCCTGGATCTGGCCGATGTCCTCCTCCGGGAAGAAGCCCTTGGGGATGGTGATGTAGAACCACACGGTCGCGACGAAGCTCAGCACGGCCACGCCCAGCACCCAGTTGCGGTGGCGCAGCGCCAGGTCCAGCGTGCGCGTGTAGGTGTTGAGCGTCCACGTGAAGCCGCGCTCGAACAGCCGCCCCAGCGGGCCGTCCTCATGGTGCTCGTCGGCCTTCAGCAGCCGGCTGCACAGCATGGGCACCAGCGTCAGCGACACGACGGCCGACACCAGGATGGCCAGGCCCACGACGACGGCGAACTCGTGGAACAGCAGGCCGATGACGCCCGGCATGAAGAAGATGGGGATCAGCACCGCCACCAGCGACACCGAGATCGACAGGATGGTGAACGCCATCTCGCGCGCGCCGCGCACGGCGGCGTCGAAGGGCTTCATGCCGTCCTCGACGTGGCGCACGATGTTCTCCAGCATGACGATGGCGTCGTCCACCACCAGGCCCACGGCCAGCGTGATGCCCAGCAGCGAGATGTTGTCCAGGCTGTAGCCCAGCGCGAACAAGAGTGTGAGCGCGCCGATCAGCGAGATCGGCAGCGAGGCGGTCGGGATCAGCGTCGCCACCGCGCGGCGCAGGAAGATGAAGATGACCAGCACCACCAGGCCCACCGTCAGCGCCAGCGTCACATAGACGTCGTGCAGCGACTCGCGGATGGACACCGAGCGGTCGTTCAGCGTCGACATCTTGATGGACGCCGGCATCTGCTCGGCATAGCGCGGCAGCAGCGCCTTGACCTTGTCGACCACCTGCACGGTGTTGGCATCCGGCTGGCGCTGGATGGCCAGCACGATGGAGCGCTCGCCCTGGTAGGTGGAGTAGGTCTTGCTGGTCTCGACGCTGTCTTGCACCTCGGCCACGTCGCGCAGGTAGACCGGCGCGCCCTCGCGCGAGGCGACGACGATGCGGCCGAACTCGGCGGCGTTGCGCAGCTGTCGGTTGGCCTGGATGGTCAGCGTCTGGCGCGAGCCGTCCAGCACGCCGACGGGCGTGTTGGCATTGGCGGCGCGCACCGCCGTCTGCAGCTCTTCCAGCGTGATGTTGCGCTGGTTCAGCAGGTCGGTGCGCACCTTGATGCGCACCGCATAGCGCTTCTGGCCGTAGATGGACACCTGGGCCACGCCGTCGATGGTGGACAGGCCGGGCGACAGCAGGTTCTCCGCGTAGTCGTTCAGCTCGGTCAGGTCGATGGACGGCGAGGTCAGTGCCACCAGCAGCACCGGCGCATCGGCCGGGTTGACCTTGCGGTAGCTGGGCGGCGAGGTCATCTCGGCCGGCAGCGCGCGCAGCGAGCGGAACAGCGCCGCCTGCACGTCCACGGCGGCGGCGTCGATGTTGCGCGAGGGGTCGAACTCCAGCGTGAGGGACGTATTGCCCAGCGTGCTGGTCGACGAGATCGTCAGCAGGCCGGCTATCGTGGAGAACTGCTTCTCCAGCGGCAGCGCGACGGACGACGCCATGGTCTCCGGCGACGCGCCCGGCAGCGACGCGCCGACGTTGATGATGGGCGTGTTGTAGGACGGCAGCGCCGCGACCGGGATGCGGCTCCACGCCGCCAGGCCGGCGATGACCAGCGACAGGTTCAGCAGCACGGTCATGACCGGCCGCCGGATGAACAGCTCGGTGAGTCTCATTTGCTGGCGCCCGACGCTGCCGGCGCCGCGGCCGATCCGCCGCTGGGCTGGATGCGCAGCGGCGTGCCGGGCCGCAGGTTCTGCTTGCCTTCCATGACGACCTGGGCCGCCGCGTCCAGGCCTTCCACCACCGCCTGCTCACCCATCGCCTGGCGCACCTGCACCGGCACGAGCTTGGCGGTGTTGTCGGGCTCCACGACGTACACCGAGCGCTCGTTGCCGCGCATGATGATGGCCGCCTGCGGCACCACCGTCACGCCCTTCAGCGTGCGCAGCGTGACGCGCACGCGCAGGTACTGGCCGGGCCACAACGCCTGGGCCTTGTTGTCGAACTCGGCCTTGACCTTGATGGTGCCGGTGGCCGAGTCGACGAGGTTGTCCACCGCCGTCACGCGGCCCTTGAGGGCGGCCGTGCCGCGCGCCGAACCGGGCGTGATGGCCTCCACCTCCAGGTCGCCGGCGCGCGTCGCGGCCAGCAGCGACGCGAGCTGCGTCTCGGGCACCACGAACGTGATGCCGATGGGGTCGAGCTGGGCGATGTTGACCAGCGGTGCCGCCGTGGCATTGGCCTGCACCAGGCTGCCGGGATAGACGCTGACGATGCCGACGCGGCCGTTGATGGGCGCGCGCAGCTCGTTGTAGCCCAGCGTGACCTGCGCGGCCCGGATGGCGGCCTCGTCGCTCTTCACCAGCGCCTGGCCGGACTCGAGGTTGGCCTGCGCCGTGTCCAGCGCGCTGCGCGACACGAAGTTCTGCGCCACCAGCTCCTGGGCACGCTTGAACTGCCGCTCCAGGTCGCCCAGCGCGGCACGGTCGCGTGCCAGCTGGGCGCGGGCCTTCTCCAGGTCCGCGCGCTGGGCGCGGTCGTCGAAACGGAACAGCAGCTCGCCCTTCTTCACGCTCTGGCCGTCCTTGACGAGCACCTGGGCGACTGTGCTGGTCGTCTGTGCGCGCAGGTCCACGCTCTGCAGCGCCGTGACGGTGCCGCTGGCCTCGACCGTGACCGGCACGTCCGCCTGCCGGACCGCGACCACGCCGACGTTCTGTGCCGGCGGCGCGCTTGCCGCCCCGGCCGGGGCGGCGGCGCCAGGCGTCGCCGGGCTGCCGGCGTCATCCTTTCGCCCACAGCCGGCCAGGAGGGTCAGCGCGAGGCCGTACAGGATCAGGGATGGGGTCGAGCGCATGAGGCTGGCCTGCCAAAAGTAATGGGGATTGACTGCAAAAACGGGTCAGCTTAATGGCGCCGTTTTGCTCGCAGATTGCTGGCGGCGGTCAGCTGCGCGTTTTTCAGCCCCGATCCTGCAGCGCGCGCGCCAGCCGTGCGCCCACCACGGCGTTGTGCTTCACGAGCGCGATGTTGGTGGCCAGGCTGCGGCCACCCGTCAGCGCCTTGATGCGCGCCAGCAGGAAGGGCGTGATGGCCTTGCCGGCGATGCCCTGCGCATCGGCCTCGGCCAGCGCCTGGGCGGTGATCGCGTCGATCTCCTCGCGCGGCATCGCCTGCGCCGCGGGCACGGGGTTGCTGACGACGACGCCGCCGGACAGGCCCAGTGCCCACTTCGCGCGGATGAAGCGGGCCTGCTCGTCGGCCGCGTCCATGCGGAAGTCGGCCTTGAGCCCGCTGTCGGGCGTGAAGAAGGCGGCGAAGTTGTCCTGGCCGACCGACAGCACGGGCACGCCGTGCGTCTCCAGGTACTCCAGCGTCAGGCCCAGGTCCAGGATGGACTTGGCGCCCGCGCAGACGACGGCCACCGGCGTGCGCGCCAGCTCCTGCAGGTCGGCCGAGATGTCGAAGCTCTCGGCGCCGCCGCGGTGCACGCCGCCGATGCCGCCGGTGACGAAGACCTCGATGCCGGCCAGGTGCGCGCAGATCATCGTCGCGGCCACCGTCGTCGCGCCCAGGCGGCCGGTCGCGATGGCGAACGGCAGGTCGCGGCGGCTGAGCTTCATCGCGTCGGGCGACTGGGCCAGTTGCTGCAACTCTTCATTCGTCAGGCCCACGCGGATGCGCCCGCCGATGACGGCGATGGTGGCCGGCACGGCCCCCTCGGCGCGGATGACGTCCTCGACCTCGCGGGCCGTCTCCAGGTTCTGCGGCCAGGGCATGCCGTGGGCAATGATGGTGGATTCGAGCGCCACGACGGCACGGCCCTGTTCACGGGCGGCGGCGACTTCGGGCGAGAGCTGGATCAGTTCGTTCATCGTTCTTCTAGGAATCGAGGGTTCAGTTCGGGGTGGACGCTGTCCTCGGTCTGCAGCGTCAGCGCGGCCAGGTCCAGCCCCAGTCGGGCCGCGGCATCGAAGTCGTCGGGCGCCTTCAGCAACGACGCGCAGACGCCGGCGGACAGCGCATCCCCCGCGCCCGTCACGTCCACGACGTGCACCTGCGGCGCCGGCCAGTGGCGCGGCGCCCGGCCCGGCGTGCTGAGCAGCAGGCCGTCCGCGCCCTTGGACACCAGCACGCACCCCACGCCGCGGGCATGCAGCGCGTCGAAGGCGTCGTTCGCTTCCGCGGCGATGGTGGCCAGCTCGCCGGCGTTCATGACCAGCAGGTGCAGGCCGTCCAGGCGCTCCGGCAGCCGCTCCATCTTGGCCTCGGACACCGCCACGCCCACCAGCGGGACGCCGCTGGCACGTGCCTCGCCCAGCAGCAGCGGCCAGGTGTCGGTGGGCAGGTTGCCGTCGGCCACGACCAGCGCGGCGCTGGCGCGCAACGGCTGGCTGGCCGCCAGCGCCCAGGGGTTCAGGCTCTCGACCAGGGGCATGGACGCCAGGCCCAGCTCCAGGCTGCCATCGGGCGCGAGCACGGCGGTGTAGCTGTCGCTGGCATGGCGGCGCAGCCGGATGACGGCGCGCGTGTCGATGCCGACGGTGGCCGCCTGCTCCAGCAGCATGCGGCCGCCGGCGTCATCGCCGACGGCGGCCACCAGCGACACGGGCAAGCCCAGCCGCGCGAGGTTCTCGGCGACGTTGCGCACCACGCCGCCGGGCGTCTCATGCGATTCACAAGGGTTGGACGAGCCGAGCAGCGCGCTGGCCAGCAGGCGCAGCTTGCGGTCGATGTTGAGGCCGCCAACGCAGACGATGGGGGCGGCTGAGAGGTTCATCGCGCGATTCTAGGAAGTCACCCTGTCACGCGTCCGAGGGCTTGCGCTAGGAACCAGCCCGCCATCGCCGCCGCCAGCGCCTGCACCACCTGCCCGTCGTTGCGCCCGCTGCGTGCGCGCACGTGGAAGGCGTGGTCCGCATCCTCCTCCAGGTGCAGCGCGGCGCGGTCGCCCAGGCCGTCGATGACACCGCGCAGCAAAGCCAGGTCGGCCAGCTCGTCGCGGGTGCCCTGCAGGAACAGCATCGGCACCCGCACCTCGACCAGGTGCGCGGCCCGCGTGATGCCCGGCTTGCCGGCCGGGTGCAGCGGAAAGCCCACGAACGCCAGGCCGCGCACGCCGTCCATCGCCGCGGCCGCCTGGGCCTGCGACGTCATGCGTCCGCCGAAGGACTTGCCGCCCGCGAACAGCGGCGTGCCGGGCAGGCGCTCCCGCGCCACCGCCACCGCCGCACGCACGGCGGCGTGGGCGATGGCCGGTGTGTCGGGCCGCTTCGAACCGCGTTCCATGTACGGGAACTGGTAGCGCAGCGTGGCGACAGACTGGTCGCACAAGGCCTGCGCCAGCGCTTCCATGAAGCCGTGGTGCATGCCCGCGCCTGCGCCGTGTGCGAACACGTAGGTGCAGCGCGGCCTCGGCGGCTGCAGCCACAGTGCCGACACGGTGGTGTCGCCGTCGACCGACAAGGTGAGAGGCGTGAGGCTCATGCCGGCAGCTTAGTGCGCTAGAGTCGCCCGCGGTGCGGCGCCACGCCGCCCACGTCGCTCGGACGGTTCCGGGCGCTCACGTGACACTGCAATGACCTCCTCTTCTTCCGCTTCCGGCGGCAAGCGCCGTTTCGCGCGCATCGACCGCCTCCCGCCCTACGTCTTCAACATCACCGCCGAGCTCAAGCTGGCGGCGCGCCGACGAGGCGAAGACATCATCGACATGAGCATGGGCAACCCCGACGGGGCCACGCCGCCGCACATCGTCGCCAAGCTCGCCGAGGTGGCCCAGCGCCCCGACACCCACGGCTACTCGGCCAGCAAGGGCATCCCGCGCCTGCGCCGCGCGATCTCGCACTGGTACCAGCGCCGCTACGGCGTGGCCATCGACCCCGACCACGAAGCCATCGTCACCATCGGCTCCAAGGAAGGCCTGGCCCACCTGATGCTGGCCACGCTGGACCGCGGCGATACCGTGCTGGTGCCGGACCCCAGCTACCCCATCCACATCTACGGCGCGGTCATCGCCGGTGCCGACATCCGCGCCATCCCCGTCAGCAGCGAGGTCGACTTCTTCGCCGAGCTGGAGAAGACCATACGCGGCAGCTACCCCAAGCCCAAGATGATGGTGTTCGGCTTCCCGTCCAACCCGACGGCGCAGTGCGTGGACCTCGGCTTCTTCGAGCGTGTCGTGGCGCTGGCGAAGAAGCACGACATCCTGGTGGTGCACGACCTGGCCTACGCCGACATCGTCTTCGACGGCTACGTGGCGCCGTCCATCATGCAGGTGCCCGGCGCCAAGGACGTGGCGGTCGAGTTCTTCACGCTCAGCAAGAGCTACAACATGGCCGGCTGGCGCGTCGGCTTCATGGTCGGCAACCCCGACCTCGTCGCCGCATTGGCGCGCATCAAGAGCTATCACGATTACGGCACCTTCACGCCACTGCAGGTCGCCGCCATCGCGGCGCTCGAAGGCGACCAGCAATGCGTGCAGGACATTGCGGCAAGCTACCAGCGCCGCCGCGACGTGCTCTACAAGGGGCTGATCGAAGCCGGCTGGCAGGTGGACTGCCCCAAGGCCAGCATGTACATCTGGGCGCGCATCCCCGAGCCGTATCGCGAACTGGGCTCGCTGGAGTTCGCGCGCCAGCTGCTGGAGAAGGCCAAGGTCTGCGTGTCCCCAGGCATCGGCTTCGGCGACCACGGCGATGGCCACGTGCGCTTCGCGCTGATCGAGAACGAGTCGCGCATCCGCCAGGCGGTGCGGGGGATCAAGGCGATGTTCAAGGCGGATGGGGTGATCAAGCCATGAGCCTGGTTCGACTCAATAGAGTTCAAAAACTCGAACCGACCGCGCTCATAGGAGAGCGCGGTTTGTGGACGCTGCACGCCTGGGGCGAATAGTTCAAAAACCGCCGGCCTTGACAGGTGCAGGGCCCTACTCGCAAAACAATAGAGTCCAAAAGCGTGGGTATTCAGATCCCAATTCTTCCGAAAGGATCGCTGCTCTATTCAGCGTTGGCGTTCAGCTACCGAGCATCAGCGGCCAGCAACGGCCGACGATTTGTGGACAAGTTCTACGGCTACCGCGGAGCAAGCCACGTGAATTGGTTTGGTGCGGGTGCAGCGTTCGTCAGCAGTCAGTCATTCAACGGCGCCGAATCGCCGATCGAGATCCTGCGGAGCAACACGCTCTTTGGCTACTACTCGCTCGGCCTGACGGCTGAGGCTTCACATCAGTGGTCCGCAGACCTAGGGACAGTCTGCAAAACCCCGTTCTTGCGTGGCGCTGAGGTCGTGTGCGGCTCGTGAGTCG
>NZ_LMFP01000025.1 GCF_001426885.1 Pelomonas sp. Root1444
CGTGGACACAAGCATCCAGGTCCGGCTACCGGGCATCAAGGTGACTTGGGCGGACGCATACCGAGCTGCTGCGTTGGTCCGCATCGTCCGCGTCGTTCAGATCTTCGGCGGCGCTAAGCCGCACCATGCGTACCACTTCGCCGACCGGCGTGCCACGCGCATGAAGGTGCTCGTGCCTGACGGCATCGGCGTATGGCTAGCCGCGCGGCGCCTGCACCAGGGCCGTTTCGTGTGGCCTCGCGAGGTCCCTTGGGCACATGCCGCTGACGCAGCCGCAGTTGTAGGCCCTGGTGCTTGGATTGCCATGGCAGCGCGTTGAAGACGACGGCATGATCCGGTGCAGCAGAGCAGAGCAGAGCAGAGCAGAGCAGAGAGGGAGCTTCGACCTCAGCTCAATCACGACTTGCGCCTTCTGCCTGACATGCGTTCTCCGCGCGAGGGCCTGCCAGTTCGTCGAGCAACGCTTGTTGGCTCCGTCTCCACTGGCTGGGGTCCTCAGCCGGTGGCCAACCGGAAGTTCTGGCACCCTGTTGGCTCCGCGTGTGGCGTGATGTGGCATCAGACCGGCAACTCCATCCCTGCTGTATGCGCGCTCCCACTCAGCGATTCTGTTGGAGCGGCGGACATTAAGATTGCGCCAGCCTGTCGGCACGACAGGCCGTCGGGGAAGCAGTTTGGTGCATGGCGCTGGGCATGCCCAACATTTACATGGTTACATGGCACACAAGCAGTTGGTGCTTGAGCGCATCCGTTGAGCACCGGCATGTGCTCGCCGCGCATACACGGGCCCCGGATCACCAGGTCCGCAGCGCAATTCGTCGCAGTGATCGGGCCGTGAAACCCGGCGTCTAAACCGCTGGCTTAATCAGCTTAGGCGTGGAGATCGGCCAGTTGGCGTCTGACGTTTACTTCTCGAGAGCGTCAAGTATCTTGGTCACAACTTCAACGTTGTTCATGTAGCCGGCGATGCCGTGGCGGTTGTCGGTCTGGTTCCGCACGGCGTCATTGTTGGCAATGGTTCTGCCGACAGGAAAGTTCTCCCGATCGAGCGGATAGAGCGCCACCACGTCGCGCTTGTCAAAGGCGTTGTACCAACTCTGAATCGCCGTTGGGTACGACAGCGGCCGAAACGGATCGCGAACCGCTCTGACGGCTAGCGGCGACCCCAGAGTGACGAGAAGCGGTACGCGTAGGTTGCGGCGCTCGCTCGCCAGAATGCTGTAGGTAACGACGGTACCCAAAGAGTGCGAGACGACAATCGTAGGGTAGTCTTCCCCAAACCCGCCGCTGACGACCCGGTCAATTGCGGTGCGAACTCCTGGCTTCGTCACGTACAGGAAAACATCGCGCATGAACGCTTCGAGCGTCACCGGACCCATGCCAGGCACCTTCTTGTCCAGGGCTCTCAGGATTGCCTGAACCCACCGCCAGTTCTGAGGACCTCGCTCAGCCGGAATTTCACCATACTCAGCTTGCACTTCCTCATCGGTCACACCTGCCTTATTTCTCAACTCATCGACGAACTGTGCCTGGAACTCCTGAAACTCGCGATCAGGCTCCGAGCCGCGGTTCTGAATGTCGGTAGACAATGGAATCTGAGCTGCCCGGGCGAATTCGTCCAACTTGTCGCCGTAGAACGGCATATCGACAATCGTCGTCGCCGGCACCGACCTGCCGATTGATGCGGCAGTTTTCGTGAGCAAATCGAACCACTCTACCTTCAGTTCTTCCGGGATTCGGCCACCCTGAGAACGTCCGTGGACGAACAGCAGACGCTTCGGCGTGCCGTGCTGAGCAAGAACGTTTGGTGCCGCAAGCCCGGCGGCAGCGGCTTGTACGAGGAGGCGTCTACGCATAGGTCCCTTCTCCGGTTGTGCGCTAGCGAATCTGATCGCTACTCATCGCTCTGGCAGCAAACTCAACGCCTTCGCGACGAAGTGTCAACCACAAGGCGTTGCGCATGTTGTCTCTCATCGCAGCCAACTCTTCACTGACTCGAACGCCTTTGACCCGGAGCAGGCTCCAGCCCTGAGACAGCATCGGAACAAAGGGCAACGTGTCCTGGCCCGCGTCTCGTCCTTGCAGTTCTCCAGCGAGCATGGCGGTATCGAAGAGCTTGATTCCCGACAAGTTGCTCCGCATGGCATCGTTGACCGAACGCAACTGTCCCGGCAGGCCCGCATCAAAATAGGCATATGCCGCGTACAAGCCGAGCGTCGGGTCGATGCCCTTGAGCATCCGTATGCGGTCGGCCATGTTCCGGGCAATCGACTCTCTGCTGTTCTTCGGCGCTTCGATTCTAAAAGCTCCGAAGCGCGCGCTGGCAGCCACCACCGCGTGAAGTTCGTCGAGCCGTTTGCGCTCGGACTCGTATGACCGATAGAGAGGACTTGACCGAGCGGGGACGTAGCTAACATTGTTCACGCCAGCTTCGTCGACAGTGATGCTGCCAACGAAGCCATCAAGCGCAGCGAGAACGCTGCCGTCGCCGTTGCTGAACTGAATGCAAACACTGGCTGCTGGACGGTGCAAAAGCTGGACCTCGATGAGTGCGCACGGCCTAGGAGGATCACCGCTGTTGACAAACTCTGCGATGACGCCAGCCGGCGCTATTACGCGCTGGACATGTGCGCCGAATATCGAGAACCCGCACCTGGCGCTGAGCTTGTCCGAGAAGCCTCGCGCATTGGCGACGTTGCGAGTGGCCGCGTCGAATCCACTTTCGCGCCCAACACGAGAGAGACCAGCAGTGTCGACCTGAGGTCGCCAACCCGTTGCGAAGACTTTGAGTCCCGTCATGTCCAACCGCGCTCGCGCTAACGTTTGAATGTCGGCAACGCTTTGCGCAGCAAGCCCCCTGGAGCGGTGGCCTGCAGGCAGGAACTTGCCGATATAAGTCAACTCTCCTGAAACGACCTGCGTCTCCGGACGCTGCTTCAACGTAATCGACGCCTGTGCCGCACGCAAAGGCACCTCTCGTGCAAGGAAGTCTTTGAGCTTCGCGTTTGGCACAACCATCAGGTCGCCCATAGGGCGCAGCATGTCAGCACTGGCGTTGCGATAGGCGTCTAAGAACGTCGCGGTATAAACGCCCTCGTACGCGGATGCGCTCTGTTCGACGGGAACTTCCCACGAGGGATCGCCGACTAGGGTTGCGAGAAACTGGTCTACATCAGACGGCACAGGAGGGGCGCTGCGCGCGTTCGGAAAAATCAAGCTGCCGCGAACACGCTCAGTTCGAAGGCTGTCTGACCTCGAGCGGCAAGCGTCGGAGATGAAGACGACGTTCGGAATGCCGGACTGGCGAGCGAGTGAGATGCTTTCAATCAAACTCACGGCCTCGTTAGGATTGTCCGGTGCCCCCGAGAGCATCCAATGCTCGGAGTAGCCGTTGATGAATCCGTGGCCGGCGAAGTAGATCACCAGTTGCTTGATGGTGCCGCTATCAACCAGGAGACGAACCGCCGCGAACACTTGGGCGACGGTCACAGGTTCGGGATCGTCTACAAGCTCCACTACCGGATCGAAGCCTTCGCCCCGTAGCCAGGCGGCCACGTTACGAGCTCCACGAGCGGCAGCTCTCAGAGGACGAAGGTCTCCTGCGCGGTCGACACCAATGACGACAGCCGCCCTAGTTGGAGAAGGTTGCGCATGACCGCGGATAGCAGCGACCGACGCTGCACCCAGTACGAGACTTCGCCGCCGCATATACGCACCCCCTTAGAGGAAATGTTGCACATCGCAGCGTCGCATGCATCCCTAGTAATGGCTAGGTCGCGCAGCATGGCCTCAACCGCGTGCTTTGAACCGCCCCCGGGATCCGTGGAGTGTTCCCGCCGACGCCAGATTGACCCGGGGGCGCCGAGCTTCGGTTGACCCGTCCAAACAACGTCGGTTGCCGAGCAACGATGTCAAGCGACGTTGCAATCGCCGGGTCAGTCGGTGGTCGGCAGAACTCCCGCAAAGGGGTCAATCTGTGGCTGGCGCACACAACCGGTGGTGGAGGCAGCGGTCGCTGGCCCGCCAAGGCTCAGCGACAGCAGCCAGCCTACTGCCGTAGCTAGACGAATTTCGGCTATGGGCACATTTCTGACCAGTCCTCGTGATACGGCGGCGCCCACCCTCAGCGCGCCGGCGGGCACGGGAGCGAGTCAGCTCGCCCCTCCGTTGACCTCGTCCACCTGCCCGTTCAGCGTCCAGTAGTCGTAAAGCACGCCCAGCAGCAGCAGCCCACCGGTGAGCAGCCACAGCAGCCCGGTGAGCCATTTGCCGAGGTAGAAGCGGTGGATGCCGAAGATGCCCAGGAACGTCAGCAGCACCCAGCTCACGTTGTAGCTCTTGGGGCCAACCACGTAGCGGCGGTCGGCGTCGCGGTCCATTCCGGGGATCAGAAACAGGTCGATGATCCAGCCGACGAACAGCAGACCCAGCGTGAAGAACCACAGCGTGCCGGTGAGCTGGCGCCCGTAGTAGAAGCGGTGCGCGCCCATGAAGCCGAAGATCCAGAGCAGGTAGCCGATGGTCTTGCTGTGGGTGTCGGGATTGGCGGTCATCGCGGTTTCTGTCGTAATCGGAGGGGGGTGGACGCGCTCGAGTGTCATCCGAATGGCCCCGCCACGACCAGCGTGACCAGGCCGATTACCAGCGCCAGCGCCAGCAGCAGCACCAGAGCCGGCACCGCCAGCGCTGCGGCGACGGTCCAGCCGCTGCGGCGGCGCAGCGCCAGCACCTGCTCCGGCGGGCCCAGGCTGGCTTCGAGCAGGCGCACGTTGCGCTCGTTCGCCTTGAAGGCGAAGTCGAACAGGTCGCCGGCGACCGGCACCGCTCCAATGATCAGCTCCAGCGCCACGTTCAGCCCCATGCGCAGCAACACGCTGCCGGGCACGCGCAAACGTGCGGCCTCGAGCACGATGTACGACGACAGCACTGCGGAGACCACGTCGCCCAGCCCCGGCACCAGGCCGATCAGCCCGTCCAGGCCGATGCGGTAGCCGCCCGGCAGCGGAATCGCGCTGTCGAGTAGCCAGGCCAGGCGCTTGAGCCGCGCGCGCACGGCGGACTGGCGCTGCGCCGGTCGCGGATTAGGCGTTGGCATCGTCGAGAGGGTCCGAAGTGGGCGGCTGGCTCGCCCGGCCGCGGCCGATCACTAGTCGGACAGTGGCCGGTTTGTGACCGGTCAGGAGAGGATAGCGCGTGTGTTGCGTCGACCGGTTGACTCCGCCGCCGGGACCTCCAGTTCGCGGCCGACACCAACAGCTGCCGCTCGGCCTGGCCAGGCTCGGGCGACCGGTTCCTTAGTCAGCGAACTCATCTTGCCGACCCTGAGCTGTCACACGACGCGTCGCCCCCCTCGAACAATATATGGTGCTTTGCTGCCGTTTGACGGCGTGGAGAGAGCCCTGGGACAACCCTGCGTTCAGTGCATCCTGTTCATAGAAGCCTCTGGCAGAGGCCGCATTGCACGCAGAATTCAGGTGTTGAATTCACCGTCATTCGGGCGTAGCACTGATGAATCAGGCACTTGAAGGAGCCCCGGCTGGGTGCTTTATGCAGAAGGCAATTGCGCTAAGCAGTCTCTCGACATCAATTTGGGCGCCACGACTGCGTCTTGCTGCAGCCACCGCACTCGCCATCCTTTGGGCCCATAGCGCGAACGCTTTGAGCCTTCGCGTCGACTTTGCGGATTCCATGCGCTCAAGCGCACTGGTCGCATGGGTCGAGGTCGAGGCCAGCGAAACCATCGTGTCCGCCAACGGGCAGAGCTGCGGCGCGCGATACACGGCGCGCGTCATCCGGAGCCTCAAAGGCGCTGTGAATGGGCAACGCATTCAGTTCGGCTTCTATGGTGGGCATGCGAGAGGAACGCAGTACTTCGTCTTCCTCGACCCAACGTCGACCGTCCTTCAGCACACAACTGGAAAGGCACCTCCACCTATGGTCAGTCCCGTTCCATACCTGCCGGAGTGCGCCGCAGTTCTGCCCGGCTTCCTTGAGACAGCCGAGGGGATGGGCACGATCCCCTTAGTGATAGGCAAGTCAGCTCCTTCCAGACCCACGGTCTCGCTTCGAAGTTCATCGTACGCAATCCCGGCTCGATTGGCGGCAGCACATCACCACACAGGTCAAGTCATTGATGGCGAGCTGTGGGGCTCTGTTGAGATTGAAGCGGACGCGTTCTTTCAGTACCTGGGTTCACTCCCGTCCGGGCAATGACGCCTACCTCTCGCTGTCGGCCCAGCTTCGACGGTGAACGGCAGCTCTAGATTTGCTACTGGCTACCGATTCGGCGAATCGCTAACGACAGCTCCTGGCCGGGAGCGTCCGGTGGTACCGACACCGAAAAGCTGACTTTCTGCCGTGGCCTTAGGCATCTTCACGCGAGCCGGCCGTCATCTACATTTTTGCCGCAGACTTGGCGACTCGCTGCCAACTGCCTCCCAGACGGACTCCTACGCGCCCAGTCCGCTCTTGACCGAGTCAAGTGCTTTGCGACGCCGTCGATGCAGCAGGCTGAACATCCCCAAACCTCCTAGCAGCGTGGCATAGGCGGAAGGCTCAGGGACCGGTGCCGCCGCCCTGTAATGCAGGTCCCGAATCAACGTACCTTGCAGTGTGCGGCCATCATTCGTCAACGTGAAGGAGAACACATCGCCGTTGATCTGGTAGAGCTCGGACGTGTCTCCGGCGATACCACCGCTGTAGATGCTGTAGCTTAGCCCGCCGAAAAAGCTGGCCTCCGATTTGGCCACGTAGACGCCATACGACAGGTCGCTGCCGAGGCTGATGGCGTCGCCGACGACGAAGTCGAACTTGTCATTGATGTGGGGAACATAGTGCATCTGCGCGAACGACTCCGGACGCAAGATCACTTGGACCAGCCCATCGACGGTCACTGCGTGGTCCACAACCAGTTGGCTGTTGACGCCGTCATGCCCGGCACCACCTACATCAAGCCGCAAAGTACCGTTTGGGCCCAACGCGTAGTTCCCGGCAACCTTTGAATTCGGTCGATCTCCATCAACGTACAGCAGCCCGCCTCGCTGCACAAAGTCGCCCTTGAACTGATTGACCGTCAGTGTGCCTGCTTGAAGCTCGAAAGTTCCCCCGCTGCTGACGTCGATCTGCGTGGCGGCCACTCGGCCGCCTACCTGCTGGATCACACCAGATCCACTGGCGACCAACGTGCCAGGGGAGGACACATCGCCGGCCAACACGAGCTTGCCCGCGTCAACGTCAATCGAGCCGGTGTTGTTGACGTCCCCGTTGAGTTGCAGCGTGCCGGTGCGTACAAGCACTGAACCGGTGTTGCCAAATGCCGCACTGATGTTTGTCGCAGCTAGGCCTGAGTCTTGCACGAAGACGCCCGCGTTGCTGAAGACCCCTGCCCCGAAGAAGCTGTCACCGCCGATCTCGCTGTCAAACCTGTTCTTCTGGCCTACAAAGGGAACACCGTTTGAAACGAACGTCGATCCGGCTAGGTTGTTGAGGCGGCCGCCGTTCATGGTGATGCGGCTCTGATTGATGGCGCCACCCGCGAGGTTGAGGGTGCCGCCGGCGATGGCCGGGTATGCGCCCCAACCGTCTATGTCGCCGAAGAAGGTGGTGCCGCTGACCGTCAGGACGCCGGCGCCGCCAAGAACGCCACGCGCAAAATCGAACTTTGCTACGGTGACGGGGCTGTCCACATTGAGCATGCCCCCGGTCAGCTGGATGCTGGTTTCCTTGGCGAAAACGGTGCCGCTGTTGAGATTGAGTGTGCCGCTGTTGATCTGTAGCGCACCGCGGCCGCTGTAGCGCGCGCCTGTGGCACCCAGCGTGGTGGTGCCATCGTTAATCCTCAACGTCCCCTCGTTTGCGATGCTGGCACCGGCCAAGCTATTGGTGCCGGCCAACTCCAGCGTCGCGCCTGGCTGAGTGCTGAAGGCTCCAGCGCCGCTCACGTTTCCCCTGAGCCGCAGCGTGCCGGTCTGGACCTGCACGGAGCCGATGTTGTTGAAGACCGCGGTGACGTTGGTGGCAGTCGAGCCTGAAGCCTGCACGAAGGTGCCGGCGTTGTTGAACGTGCCCGAGGTGATGTTGTTGTCGTGTAAGCCGCTGCTCAAACCTGTGGACGTGAAGGTGGAGCCTGCCAAATTGTTGAGCGTGCCGTCGTGCTCGTAGCTCAAGTAAAGCTGGCTGCTCAGGGTGGCGCCACCTGCGAGGTTGAGCGTGCCGTTTATCGTTTGCGACCTGGACTCCCACCAAGGCGCACCGTCCTTTCCAAAGGACACCAGACCGTTCACAGTCAGAGCACTCGTGCCGCTGAGGCGACCGTCGACGAAACTCAGGTTCGGCAGCGTCAGCGCCGCATTGACGCTTAAAAAGCCGCCGTCGATCACAAACGCGCCGGTGCCGCTCACCGCTGTGTTCGAGAGCGTGGTGTTACCGCCGCTGATCTTTAGGGTGCCAGCGTTGACGATGGTGGCGCCCTCAAGGTTGTGGGCGCCACCCAGCGCCAATGTGGTGCCAGGAAGCGTACTGAAGCTGCCTGTGGAGACGCCGCCTCCGCCTAGTTCAAGCGTCCCGGTGTTGACCAGCACAGAGCCCGTGTTATTGAAGGCTGGGCCGACATAGGTCCGGGCTGCGCCGGATTCCTGACGATAGGTGCCAGCGTTGTTAAAGGTGCTGACGTATCCGCCATTGATGACATTCCCGACGTTGTTGCCTGCGTCGTCGAGCCCGTTGGACGTGAAGGTGGCCCCAGCGAGAACGGTGAGCCTTCCCCCTGGCGCGATGGAGAACGAACCATACCGGTGGGTTGCGCTGCCAGCGACGTTCAGGGCGCCCAGGATGGAGGGCGCTTCGCCGTAGAGCGACGTCCCATTGAAGGTGGTGCTGCCGCGCACTGTCAGCGCACCGGGGCCGTACAGCGCGCCGACGGAAAACCGGAGTTCGTTGATCAGCGCGTCCGCCGACAGGAACGTGTCGCGATAGTTTCTGAGCCACACAGCGTCCGTGGCGCCTGGCACGGCACGCAGGTCCCAGTTGCTGGCAGAGAACCAGTCTGAGCCGCCCTGCGAACCGACCCAGGTGTAGACCTCAGCCGATGCCTGGTTCGCCAGCAAGGCGAGCAGGACCGCGGGCAGCGCTCGACGGGAACGCCTGCGGGGATTCTGAAATCCGTGTACTTGAAGTGTCTTCATATAGTTGTTCGCTCCCGCGCGCACGTTGCTTATCGCAACGATTCTGCTGAGTGCCGCATGACACTTCGGTGGACGGAGATGGACCGAATGGGGGGGCGGGTTAACGAGCGGCGCCAGGCGAAGCTCTTCAGACCTGCCGTTGATCGGCGTGGGGACGTTGGACCTCAGGCGTCACAGGGGCGAGTTCCGCCGAGCGTCAGGTCTTGGATGTGCGGCGGTCACTCAGCCTGCGGGGCGTCGAAAGACAGTTTCCGGCGGCAGCGGTCATCGGACTACCAAAACTGGATGTCGGCACTCAGCCTGGAGCTGTAGCTGGGTCAATTTCGGCTTTGGGCACATTGCTGCCGCGAGGACGCCGGTCGCGACCGTCAGCAATCGCTGCAGAGGTGGCGCTCGTGCGGGGCCGCCGCCGGTGCTCATGAGCACCGGATCGCGTGCTCATCACGGCCACTGGAATACACATCCCATCCACGGCGAGCAGCCGGATCCGAAGCTGCACCCACTCCTGGGCAATGCGCACGCTGGGCCAACCGACGGCACTTGGCGCGGGCCCTCTCGCCGCGCACCTGGCGCTAGACAGTGACGCTATCGACGTCGTTTGAAAATCTTCTCTACCGGACCGACGAGTTCCGAGGACTCACAGCCAAGGCCTCTCGCGAGCTTGAGGAGCGCGAGGAGTGAAGGCTGGCTCAGCCCGCGTTCGAGGCGGCTGATGTACGAGCGCTCAATTCCCGTTTCAAGGGCCAGCGCTTCTTGAGACATTCCAGCTTGAAGACGACGCGCCTTCGCCGCACGACCGAAAGCCCTGGCAACGCCTTCGTCGAGGCTGCTGTAACCCTTGGGGCGGCCAGGCTTGGGAGCGTTCTTGGGGCGGACGGGCATCCGCCAAAGGGTCCAAGAACCGAGCTATCTACGCCACGTTATAGATAACTCAGAACAACGTCGTTTGCCTCAGGATGGCGGCCGCTGAGATGCCTTTCTTCGCAGTACGCGCAGCTGAGACGCGCCGTACGGACCAAGCTCGGCATGCAGCTCACTGATGAACTTGATGAAGTCGATTTCGAGCGCAAGCAGCCATTCACGCAGCTCGATGACATCGAGCCTGCGTTCGCCGCTTTCAACCTTGCTCACGAGAGCTTGATCGCGCCCTAGGCGGTCAGCCAGGTCAGCCTGGCGCATGCGCTTGCCTAGACGTGCAAGCTGAAGCTTCTCCAGGAAGACTTCGTTGTGACGGGTGTGCAGAGTCTTGGCCATGATTGTTTCCGCCCGGACCCTAGCGCATGTCTAGCCGTATTCGGTAAGCGCATTTTTTTCCACACACGGGCGCGCTTGTGATCGACAGCGGTTGGATCACTCGGAAGATGTCCGTCAGAATGTCCTGGGTTATCTATACCTCAGCGGCTGGTGTTCCAGTGCCGACCATCTTCCATCTATGTTCGTTTCCCGTCCGCATTACGAGCGCGCCCTACCGGCAGGTCTTGAACATCCGGCTGCTAGGCAATGGCGGATTGTTGAACTGGCGCTAAACGCACCCTGGTTTCTGCTCTCGTTGGAGGTGGTCGATGACGAGGAGCCGGCGCTCGGCGTCCTGCAGACGCTGTGCATCGCGTCGGACCAAGACCTTCTGAGCCTGTTGAGCGGCGTTGACCCCGCGCGCGTGAGAGGAGTTGTTTGCATGCTTCCGGCTTGGCTCTCGTCTACCGGTCAGTGGTGTTCTCGTGACGTCCGGGAGGTCTGGCAGTGCGCCTCGGATACCGGCCGCTGGATCCTGCTTGTTGACAAAGCTGGCCAACACTTCGACCTTGGCATGCGTTCCGAGAACACAGTGCCGGCAACCAGGGAGCTCGTCTTGCGGCTGAGGTCTGGCGCCACCCCATCATCCGCCTGTCTAGCAGCCGGCATCAGCAGCTCCCGTGGGTATGCCAGCTCGATCTCCACCAAGGCGTTGTTCAATGCCTCTTCAGAAGCTCGAGACGAGCGGGCTGGTGCTACGGACATGCTTTCTATACCGGAGGCGGCGCGATTGGTGGCGGTGAGAGTTGCGACCCTCCGGTCGTGGATCCGCGACGGGCGGGTAATTGCGCTTGAATTGCCACACAAAGCCTCGCGCTTGCCTCGTTGGCAATTCGAACCGGCTATGTGGGACGCGATCCCAGATATCGCGAAAGCTCTCGGCACAACACACGGTTGGGACATCCTCGGGTTCCTTGAAACGCCTTGCGGCATGCTGGACGGCGTGACGCCAAGGGAGGCCATGGAACGAGGGAGACTCCAGCGGGTTCTAGATGCTGCCTGGGCGGCATCCTTTTGAACTGATTGTTCTGAGCCGGCGATCTGCTGAGTTGATTCGACCAGCAGTGGCCTGAGGCAAGGTCCACGGGGCCGGAGTGGAAAGGATGCGAGGCCGCCAATTAGCCTAAAGGAGTTCGGATGACGTCGGTCAGAAAGCAGCGTGCCAGGGTCAATCGCATCTTTCGGGTGATGCGCCGTCGGCGGTTGGATTGCGAGCTAGAAGATCAGCTGTGGGATCGCATGCCCGCCGTAGGCCGAGAGTTCGGCAGTTCGGACTTTGAGCGGCTGATGGAGGAAGACCAGCGGCTCAAGCGGGGTGTCTTTGATCCAGTATTTTCAAGGGTGCCCGGGTTTGGCAGAGCCCCGACTTTGGAGTCTCAGGCATGAAGAGAGTTCGAGTCGCCCCCGGCAAATTCGTCACCATCCCCACCGAGTTAGCGGAGAAGGCGGCCCGCGTCTTCGGGACCGGCCTCACACGAAACCAAGTGCTTGAGTTCAAAGCTTCCGAGCCAAGGGCAGTAGCAGGCCCAATGGCGGGCTCGCCGAAGCCGCTCACCCTCGTAAATCGCTGGTTCGCGGTGATGCCCAGGGGGAAGCCGAAGCTATAAGGTGAAGCGGCTCCGCTGCAGGAGCATTCCGGTGCAAGCAGATCGGGCTGCGTTGTAGTCAGCCTGCGCCCGCAGCGCGGACCTGAGCCAGTCGACGTCGCGAATCTGCAACATCACGAACCGCGAGTGCGGAATTGCTTAGTCAGAAAAACGCCATAAAAATCAACGACTTATTGGCGTATAACAGTTGGTAGGGATCAGAACCATTCCAGGTATTTCATGGGCCGGATTGTCGCGATCCGCCGCCGGCCGCGGTGATCGCCCGGGTCAATAGCCCTGCAGCGCTTCGGCCGTCAGCGGGCGCGCCGGGGCGGTGGTCTGCAGGTGGCGCGGCAGGCTCAGGCGCAGCCCCCTGACCCACGCGGGGCAGCGGCCGTCGCCCTCGCCCGCGAAGCCCCCGCGGGGCGCGCAGACGTAGCGGCCCTCGGCGTCGTAGAGCGGGTGCGGGATGTCGCAGCAGGGTGCGGTGAACTGGTAGTAGGCCCTGCCGTCGGCATGTTCCAGCCGCATGATGTCGGTCACGCGCCGGGTCGTGCCGTCCTCGTAGCTGCGGATGCGCTCCAGCACCGCGGGGTCGGGCAGCCCCAGCGGCAAGACGGCCTCGCTGCCGAACGCCGTCAGCAGCAGCGGGATGGCGGCGGCCACCGGCAGGGCGGCGGCAGCGGCGAGGCGCCAGGGGTGGCGTGGCGAGGGCATCTGCATGGCGGCGCAGTATGACTGCGTCAGCCGGCGGGCGCCACGCGCTCGGCCTGCGCCTTCATCGCGGCCAGGCCGGCCTGGATCATCTCGGCGATGGCCGGCGCCAGTGCATCGGGCAGCAGGTCGGCGATCCAGACGACGCGACAGCGCCCGTCGCCCGCGTCGAACACCTGGGCCGAAGCGTTGTGGTGCGTCAGCCGCCCGCCGGCAGCGGACCAGACGATGCGACGCAGGGCGTCGTCGACGGTGACGATGACCTCGCGCGCTTCCAGGCCGTTGGCGAAGCGGATCTTGCGGGCAGCGTCACCGTCCATCTCGCACTGCGTGACGAAGCCCGGCACGAGGCGGGTGTGCAGGGCGCCGACGTCGCGCATCGCGTCCCAGAGGGCGGCGGCGGGGGCGTCGATGAGGATGTCGCGGTGGATGGAGGCCATATCGGGTTCCTGGGAGTGACGGCGCCATGCTGGCGCAATGGCCGGCATCGCGCCGGCCACTTTCGGACATCTCCAACCGTCACCCGCGCGTCAGTAATCGAGCCACTCCATGGGCGCGACGAGGGTCGAGCCGCGGATGCGCTCCAACGTGCCGGTCAGCACGTCGATGTTGTTGTCGAAGCTGCCGTGGCAGGCGTCGATCTGATCGCCGGTCTTGGTGGTGCGGACCTTGGGGGCCTCGACGCGGTGCAGCAGCGGGCCACCGGGCCAGAGCTTGAGCCACGCGGCGATGTCGACGGTCGCCGCGCTGGCCCATTGGTCCTCGGCCCAGGCCCGCTCGGGCTTGACGAGCGCACGCTCCATGCCCAGCAGCGGCTGCTTGCGCACATCGTCCAGCGCGCGCGAGACGAGGTAGAGCAGCGACTTGCCGTAGATGTCGCGCCCCGGCGTGGGCAGGCCGTCGGCGCGTTCGTTGGCGTCGGTCAGCACGTGCAGGCGCAGGTCCTGCAGCGACAGCACGCCGGCCTGGCTGGCGCCGCCGTAGTGCTTGACCGCAAAGCCGCTGGAGCAGGCGGCGGCATAGAGCTCGCAGCTGGCGGCGCGCAGCGGATCTGGGCCGGCCAAGCGGTCGAGCAGGTGGCCCAGCAGGATGGAGCCGGCCGAATGGCCGACGAGGTGGATTTCCAGCGTCTTGCCGTTCTTGGCGAGCGCATCGCGCAGCTCGCGCAGCATGCGGGCGGTGAGGTCCAGCGCGTGGTCTGCCATGGCGCCGCCCGCGGCGTTCTCGCGCATCTCGCTCCAGATGCCGCGCGCGAACTGGCGGCCCACGGCCTCGATGGCGCGGTCCTTGGCCTCGGCGGCGGCCTCGCGCAGCCGGTCCAGCCAGCCCTCGCTGCGGTCGTCCGAGTCGATGATGCGGTGCTTCAGGTCCTCCAGCATGTATTTGACGGTCTCGCCCGGGCCGGTCTTCCAGGTGAAGAACAGCGGGTAGATGCCGTTGGCCAGGAAGTAGGGCGCCAGCACGCGGTTGCGCTGCACCGAGCCGATCTCTGAGTTCAGGCCGCCGTGCGCATAAAGGGCCAGCCTGACGGTCTTGTCCTTGCTGCCCTTGAACCAGGCAGCGGGGCGCTCGACGACGAGCTCGCGTGCCAGGCCCACGCGGTCGTTGCGGGCGCGGGTGAAGTCGGTGGACATCAGCTGCCCGTCGTTGCCCGAGACCAGCGTGTGTGTGTAGGCCTCGTCGGTGCGCAGCGGCTGGTAGGGCTTGTGCGCGAAGACGTGGTTGAAGGGCCAGGGGTCGTCGGACGGATTGGCGTCGACGCGCAAGGTGGCGCCGACGTCGCTGAGGCCGCGGCCGGCCATGACGCGAAAGCCGCTGGCCGCCGGGGCTGCCTTGCCAGCCTTGCCTGCCTTGGCGCCGGCCGGCGGGCGCGCCTTCAGGTCCGACAGGTCCTGCGGCACGCCCAGCGCCACGGCCCAGGCGTCGGTGCCGTTGGTGACCCAGTCCTCGTACGGCAGCACCGCGAAGCCGCTGGCGCCCCAGCCGGTGCCCCAGCTGTTCTGCACGACAAAGCCGCGCTCGTTGAAGCCCACCAGCGCGAAGGCATGGCCGCCGCTCTTGCGCGTCATGCGCGCGATGCGCGGCAGCTTGTCGTGGCTGCCCGGCTGGGCGGCGGCATCCAGTGCCCAGCCGTCGTGCACGTCGGCCGACACGTAGACCGCGCCGATCTCGTAGATGGCCGCCTGCATGTCGACGACGCTCTTCTTGTCGACGCGGTAGTACACGCCCAGCGGCCGCCCGGTGGCGTCGTCGTCCCAGCCGGCTGCAGGGCGCTCGAAGATGCCGGCGCCGTCCTTGCCGAGCGGGTAGGGCCACAGCGCGGATGAGCACACGCCGTGCTTGTGCCAGCCCTTGAGCGCACCGCGGCAGGACGAGCCCTCGTAGTCCTGGCCCGGCCATTCGTCGTAGAGCTTGGCGAGCTCGTAGAACATGCGCGGGCTGACCGGCTCGGGCGCCGTGCGGGCGCGCGGCGTGGCGTTGAGATGACGCAGCCAGTAGAGGTAGTTGGTGACACAGGCCAGGCCGAAGCCGGTGCAAGCGCCCTCGTTGCCCTGGTTGAGGATGCGGCCCGACTTCACATAGGCCGGCAGCAGCCGCTTCAGGTCGGCATCCAGCGGCCAGCGCGGCGGCAGCGAGCGCAGCGGCGAGCGGTAGACGAGGTCGCGCAGGTCCAGCCGGTCGGGGCGGGCATCGAGTTTGGGGATGGGGACGGCGTTCGCGGCGGCCTTCTTGGCGGCGGCTGGGGTTCTTTGGGGGGCCATGCTGAGGTCTCCTGGGCGTCCTGCGACGACGGCGGATCATGGCGGCGTGCCGGGCCCTCGACAAGCACGCGTGCGAGACTGATCCCCATGTTTAAGGTCTGCATCGTCGGCCTCGGGGCCATCGGCGGCTGGCTGGCCGCGCACCTGCAACGCGTCGAGGGCGTGAGCGTCTGCGCACTCGCGCGCGGCGAGACGCTCGCTGCGGTGCGCGAGCACGGCCTCACGCTGGACAGCGGCGGGTCCACGCTCAGCGCCCCGCTGCGCGTCAGCAGCGACCCGGCCGAGTTGGGGCCGCAGGACCTCGTCATCCTCGCCGTCAAGGGGCCGGCCATCGCCGGCGTGGCCGCCCAGGTGGCGGCCCTGTGCGGCCCGCAGACCCGCGTGCTCACGGCGCTCAACGGCCTGCCGTGGTGGTTCCCGGCCGGGCTGCCGGTGCCGGGCCTTGCGCTGCGGAGCGTGGACCCCGATGGCCGCATCGCGGCGCTGATCCCGCCGCAGCGCGTCATCGGCTGCGTCGTGCATGCGAGCTGCTGCGTGGAGAAGCCGGGCCACATCCGGCATGTGATGGGCAACGGCTTGCTGATTGGCGAGGCGACGGGCGGCGCGAGCGATTCGGTCCATGAACTGGCCGCGGTGCTGGTGCAGGCCGGCTTTGGCGCCAAGGCGGTGGACAGCATCCAGCGCGAGGTCTTCTACAAGCTGTGGGGCAACATGACGACCAACCCGGTCTCCGCCCTGACCCGCGCAACGACCGACCGCATCCTGGCCGACGACCTGGTGCGCGAGTTCACGACGGCCCTCATGCGCGAGGCGGCGGTGATAGGTGACCGCGTCGGCTGCCCGATCGCGCAGTCACCTCAGGACCGCCATGCCATCACGCGGTCGCTGGGCGCGTTCAAGACGTCGATGCTGCAGGACATCGAAGCCGGCCGGCCGATCGAGACCGACGCACTGCTCAGTGCGCCACGCGAGCTGGCTCAGCAGCTGGGCGTGGCGACGCCGATGCTGGATGCGCTGCTGGGGCTGACGCGGTTGATGGACGCGTGCCGGTCTACGTAGCGGCCGAAGGCCTCGGCATCGGCGGGCGGCTGGACCCAGCGGCGATGCAACTTGCGGCTGGCACGCGCCGCGGCCGTGAAGGCCGCCTCGTCGGCCGCCGTGACCGCGCGGATCACCGCCCCAGCGGCGCGATGCCCAGCCAGGCCGCATGCGCCCAGAAGGCAAAGAAGGCCCACAGCGCCAAGCCGACGACCACGGTGGCGGCGGTGCCTGCCGCGGTCGGGGTGGCGGCTGCGGGCGCCGGCCGCCGCCGCGCGGCGCGGAAGACGATGATGGACCAGACCAGGAAGCTGCCGAACAGCATCACGTCGGCCAGCGTGTTGTTGGCGATCAGGTGGGCGAACGCCCAGACCTTGACCGACAGCGTCATCGGATGCTGCAGCTTCGCCTTGAAATGGTTGCGCGGCACATAAGCCGCGGCCATCAGGATCATGGCGACGAGCACCAGCAACGCCGCGAGGTGGTTCATGCCGCGGATGGGCGCCCACAGCACGACGGGGGTGAGCCGGGCCTGCGAGTAGCCCCACAGGATCAGCCCGAAGCCGAGCAGCGACAGCACGGTGTACAGGCCCTTCCAGCGTTTCTCGCCGAGGCGGGCGATCTGCGCGTCGCGCCATTGGGGCGCCAGCGCGCGGGTGAGGTGGATGCCGAGGAAGAGGGCAAGGCCGAGAGCGAGCCAGGTCATCGAAGGTCTCCGTTCTTTCAGGTCTGTCGGTCGACGCGCAAGGCCAGCACGACCGAACTGTTGGTGCGCAGCACGCCGTCGATCTCGCCGATCTCGTCGAGCAGCACGTCGAGCCGGGCCGTAGTGTCGGCGCGCAGCAGCGCCATGTAGTCGAACTCACCACTGACGGAGGAGAGCTGGCGCAGCTCGGGCAGTTCTGCTAGCCGCTTGACCACCTCGCGCCCGGCCTTGGGGCTGACGGTGATGCCGACAAAGGCCTGCACGCTGCGGCCCGCTTCGTCCCCGCCCAGCCGTGCGGTGTAGCCCACGATGCGCCCACTGGCCTCCAGCCGCGCCAGCCGCGCGACGACGGTGGTGCGCGCCACGCCCAACTTGCGCGCCAGCGTGGCCGTGCTTTCGCGCGCGTTGGCCTGCAGCAGCAGGATCAGGCGGCGGTCCAGGTCGTCGGGCGATGGGCTGGGGTTTACCCGTGATTCATTCATATCGACGAATCATCGCGACGATTCGTCGAAACAGCAATCGCTTTCGTCGATGTATCGCTTTCTTTCGTCACCGGCCCTGCCTAGAGTGCCGGCCAACGACAACCCTCTCGACGGAGCACCCCATGAAGATCGCCCTGCTCGGCGCCGGCCACATCGGCCAGACCATCGCCCGCCTGCTGCACGCCACCGGCGACTACCAAGTGACGGTGCTGGACAAGAACGCCGCCTATCTGAAGACGCTGGCCGCCGAGGGCATAGACACGGCCGAGGTCGACAGCGACAACCGTGGCGCGCTCGCGGCCCAGCTGCGCGGCAAGGACGCCGTCGTCAACGCGCTGCCCTACCACCTGGCCATCACTGCCGCCGAGCTGGCGCTGGAGTGCGGCTGCCACTACTTCGACCTGACCGAGGACGTGGCCGCCACCAAGGCCATCAAGGAGATGGCCAAGGGCGCCAAGACCGCCTTCATGCCGCAGTGCGGCCTGGCGCCGGGCTTCATCGGCATCGTCGCCCATCACCTGGCCAGCGGCTTCGATGCGGTGCGCGACGTGCAGATGCGCGTCGGCGCGCTGCCGGCCTTCCCGACCAATGCGCTGAAGTACAACCTGACCTGGTCGGTCGACGGCCTCATCAACGAGTACTGCCACCCCTGCGAGGCCATCCACGAGGGCGAGACCATCGCCGCGCTGCCGCTGGAGGGCCTGGAGCATTTCAGCCTGGACGGCACCGAGTACGAGGCCTTCAACACCTCCGGCGGCCTGGGCACGCTGTGCGAGACCTGGGCGGGCAAGGTGCGCAACCTGGACTACAAGACCGTGCGCTACCCGGGCCACCGCGACCTCATGCAGTTCCTGCTGGGCGACCTGGGCCTGAAGAGCGACCAGGGCAACCTGAAGGACATCATGCGCAAGAGCATGCCGGCGACGATGCAGGACGTGGTGCTGGTGTTCGTCACCGTGTCCGGCATGAAGAACGGCGTGCTGCTGCAGGAGGTGTTCGCGCGCAAGATCTTCGCCACGCGCGACGGCGCCCAGCCCTTGAGCGCGATCCAGATCACGACGGCCGCCGGCATCTGCGCCGCGGTGGACCTGTTCCGCGAAGGCAAGCTGCCGCAGCAGGGCTTCGTGCGCCAGGAAGAGGTGGCGCTGCCCGACTTCCTGGCCAACCGCTTCGGCTCGGCGTACCAGCAATCCCGCCAGGTGGAGTCGATTTCCTAAGATGCCCGCCATGAAGCAACAGACCCTTTCCGTTCTGGACGCGCTCGGCGTCCACCTGCCGCCGGCCGGCGACCTGACCGTGCGCTCGCCGATCGACGGCAGCGTGCTGGCGCAACTGCCCACCGCCAGCGCGGCCGACATGCAGGCCGCCGTCGGTCGCGCGCACGAAGCCTTCAAGGCCTGGCGCGTCGTGCCGGCGCCCAAGCGCGGCGAACTCGTGCGCCTGTTCGGCGAAGAGCTGCGCGCGCACAAGACGCAATTGGCGCAGCTGGTGTCCATCGAAGCCGGCAAGGTGACGAGCGAAGGCCTGGGCGAAGTCCAGGAAATGATCGACATCTGCGAGTTCGCCGTGGGCCTGTCGCGCCAGCTGCATGGCCTGACCATCGCCAGCGAGCGCCCCGGTCACCGCATGATGGAACAGTGGCTGCCGCTGGGCGTCGTGGGCATCATCTCGGCGTTCAACTTCCCCGTCGCCGTGTGGGCCTGGAACTCGGCGCTGGCGCTGGTGGCCGGTGACACCTGCGTGTGGAAGCCGAGCGAGAAGACGCCGCTGACCGCGCTGGCCACGCAAGCACTGTTCGAGCGGGCCGTGAAGGCCTACCGCGCCGCCGGCCACACGGCACCTGACGGCCTGTCCGAGCTGATCATCGGGCGCGCCGATGTGGGCGAGGCGATGGTGGACGACGCGCGCGTGGCGCTGGTCAGCGCGACCGGCTCCACCCGCATGGGCCGCGCCGTGGGCCCGCGCGTCGCCGCGCGCTTCGGCCGTTGCCTGCTGGAGCTGGGCGGCAACAACGCCATCATCGTCACGCCCAGTGCCGACCTTGAGTTGGCCGTGCGCGGCATCCTGTTCGGCGCCTACGGCACGGCAGGCCAGCGCTGCACGACGACCCGCCGCGTCATCGCGCACGAGAGCATCCACGACGCACTCGTCGAGCGCCTGGACCGCGCGCGCGCGCAGCTGCCCATCGGCTCGCCGGTGGAGCCCGGCACCTTGATCGGCCCGCTGATCGACGCGCAGGCCTTCGACGCGATGCAGTTCGCGCTGAGCGCCGCGCGCGAGCAGGGCGGCTTGGTGTCTGGCGGCGAGCGTGCGCTGACCGACCGCTTCCCCGAGGCCTACTACGCCGTGCCGGCGCTGGTGCGCATGCCGTCGCAGACCGAGGTCGTGTGCCACGAGACCTTCGCGCCCATCCTCTACACGCTGAAGTACCGGACGCTGGAAGAGGCGATCGAGTTGCAGAACGGCGTGCCGCAAGGCCTGTCGTCGGCCATCTTCACGACCGACCTGCGCGAGGCCGAGCGCTTCATGAGCGCGGCCGGCAGCGACTGCGGCATCGCCAACGTCAACATCGGCACGTCGGGCGCGGAGATCGGCGGCGCGTTCGGCGGCGAGAAGGAAACGGGCGGTGGCCGCGAGAGCGGCTCGGACGCATGGAAGGCCTACATGCGCCGCACCACCAACACCGTGAACTACTCGAGCGAGCTGCCGCTGGCCCAGGGTGTCAAGTTCGACATCTGAGTCGGCGCGGTCGAAAAGGGCTGCTATAGTGCGCGGCTCCTGAAAGCCCAGGTGGCGGAATTGGTAGACGCACTAGTTTCAGGTACTAGCGGGTAACTCCGTGGAGGTTCGAGTCCTCTCCTGGGCACCAAACCAAAAAAACAAAAGGCCAGCGCGAAAGTGCTGGCCTTTTGCCTTTTGGGTGCCCGGGAGAGGACTCGAAGGGCACGTCGTCGAGGCGGCGCGCACGCGCGACGCCGGCTGCCGGGGTCGCGGGACGTGATCGAGTCCCCGCTGATGCGCCCTCAATGGGCGCTTTAGCGGGTGGTGGCGGAAACCGAGCCCCCAGCGGCGGCGCCAAACCACCGCTCCTCAAACTCGCCCGCTGGAATCCCCTTCCCAAACCACCACCCCTGTCCCCAGTCGCAGCCCATGTCTCTGAGCATGTGAGCCTGCGCCTCGGTCTCCACCCCCTCCGCCACGACCTCCATCCCCAGCTCGTGCGCCATCGTCACGATGGCCCGGCACAGCGCCAGCGCCTTGCCGCCACCCTCCAGTCCGGCGACGAAGCTGCGGTCGATCTTCACCGTGTCGATCTCGTGGTGCTGCAGGTAGCTCAGCGAGGAATACCCCGTGCCGAAGTCGTCCAGCGAGACGGTCAGCCCCGCCTCGCGCAGGGCCCGCAGCCGCTCGGCCACCGCCTCGTCGCGCTCCAGCAGCAATCCTTCGGTGATCTCGACGGCCAGCGCGTCCCCCGCGAGGCCCATGCCGCGCAGGTGCGTCGCCCAGTCCGGCTGCACGCGATGGCTGCGCTCGCCCAGGAACTGCACGGGTGACTTGTTGATGCTGATCTGGAAGCCCGCATGCCCGGCCGCGCGCCAGGCCTGCACCTGGTTTGCAGCCTCGCGGAAGACCCAGTCGCCGATGTCGACGATGAGGCCGCTGGTCTCGGCGATGGGGATGAACTGCGCCGGGCTGACGTCGCCGAGCTGCGGGTGCTTCCAGCGCAGCAGGGCCTCGGCCTTGCGCGGCGGCGCTGCGGGGTCGCGCAGCGACAGGATGGGCTGGTAGACCAGGCTGAACTGCGAGAGCCGCAAGGCCTCGCGCAATTCGGTGGCCAGGCGGGCGCGGCGCTGGGCGGCGTCGTGCAGCGCCGGCGTGAACAGCGCCATGCGGTTGCGGCCGGCACCCTTGGCCTCGTAGAGCGCCAGGTCGGCATGCTTGAACAAGGCCTCGATCTCGCTGCCGTCCCCAGGCGCCAGGCTGACGCCGATGCTGGCCGACACATAGACCCGCTCGCCCGCCACCTCGAACGCCTCGGACAGCGCCTCTAGCAGTTCGTGGCCGATGCGCCGGGCGGCGCCGGCCGCATCGGCGTCGGCCAGCAGCACGGTGAACTCATCTCCGCCCATGCGCGCAACGATGCCACCGGCCGGCATGCAGCCCTGCAGCCGCCCGGCCACCTGCACGAGCAGCGCATCGCCGACGTCGTGGCCCAGCGAGTCGTTGACCTCCTTGAAGTGGTCGAGGTCGACGAACATGACCGCCAGCTCGCCGCCGCGCTGAGCCCGCTGCGCCAGTGCGCGCTCGATGCGCTCGCGCAGCGAGCGGCGGTTGGGCAGGCCGGTCAGCGTGTCGACGCGGGCCTGCTGCCAGACCAGCGCCTCCTGCCGCTTGCGGTCGGTGATGTCGGTGTGCGTGCCGACCATGCGCAGCGGCTTGCCCTGCGCATCGCGCGCGATGACCATGCCGCGGCTGAGGATCCATTTCCAGCTGCCGTCCTTGGCCAGCACGCGGTGCTCGTTGCGGTAGATGGGTGTGCGGCCGGCGAAATGGTCCTCGCGGTCCTGCGTCATCTGCGCCACGTCGTCGGGGTGGGTGCGCGCATCGAAGGCCTCGGGCGTCGCCTCCACGTCGCCGGGCTCGAAGCCGTAGAGGTTCAGATAGCGCGCCGAGAAATACTCGACGCCGGTCTGCACATGCCAGTCCCAGACACCGTCGCCGCTGCATTCCAGCGCCAGCTTCCAGATGGCGTCTGTCTCCTGCAGGCGGCGTTCGGCCGCGCGCCGCGCCGCGATGTCGATGTGCGCGCCCAGCCACAGCGGCGAATCCGGCAGGCGCTGCGCCTGCGACAGCATCCAGGCATTGCCGAGGCGGTACTCCATCTCGAAGCGCCCCGTCGCCTGCGCCGCCGCCCAGCGCTCCGCGAAGACGGCGCGGTCATCCTCATGCAGCCAGTGCGCCAGCGGCGTCGGCAGCGCCGGGCGGTTCAGCGCCTGGGCGAGGCGGGCGTTCATCCACAGCAGCCGGCCTTGGCCGTCGGCTTTCCAGACCTGCTGGGGCAGGGCGTCGAGCAGGGACGATAGGTGCGCGTGAGCTGACATCGGCGATGGATACGGGCTTTGCGGGACTGTATGCCGCCGCGATGGGCCACAATCGCGCCCGCCCGAGCCGTTCGGGCGCGTTTTGGACGAGAACTCCCGCATGAACAAGACCGATCTGATCGAACACCTGGCCGCCAAGCACGAGCTGAGCAAGGCCGAAGCCGGCCGCATCCTCGAGACCCTGCTCGACGCCGTGGTCACCACCGTCAAAAAGGGTGGTGCCGTGTCGATCCCCGGCTTCGGCTCCTTCAAGCAGCACGCCCGTGCCGCCCGCAACGGCGTGAACCCCAGCACCGGCGCGAAGATCAAGATCGCTGCCGCCAAGCTGCCCAAGTTCACCGCCGGCGCTGGCTTCAAGGCCGCCGTCGACCCCAAGGCTGCCGCCAAGAAGGCCGCTGCCAAGCCCGCAGCCAAGCCGGCTGCCAAGGCCAAGAAGAAGTAAGGCGGACCCGCCGCATGGAGCGCCTATCGGACGGTTTCCGGGCCGAGCGCCGGGCCGCTCCCAAGCCGGCCCGCCATGGCGATGTGCATGCGGCTCGATGCCGCATGCATCGCCTTTCCCTCGGCGGACCGGTATTCCGTAGGCGAGGGGCCTCATGACTCCCCGTGGCAGCAGCCCGACCATCGTCGATGTTGCCCGCGAGGCGGGCGTTTCGATCAAGACGGTCTCACGCGTGCTCAATCATGAGCCCGGCGTTCATGAGACCACCCGCGGCCAGGTGCTCAAGGTGGTGGAGGCGCTGCGCTACCGGCCCAAGCAGTCGGCGCGCAGCCTCGCAGGCGGGCGCTCCTTCCTGATCGGCCTGCTCTATTACGACCCCAGCGCGTTCTTCGTCGGCAGCGTGCAGCAGGGCGCGACGCTGCGCTGCCGCGAGCTGGGCTATCACCTCGTCGTCGAGTCCCTGCACAACGACGCCCCCGACCTGCGCCAGCAGATCGACCGCATGGTGCTGGCACTGCGGCCCGACGGCATGATCCTGACGCCGCCGCTGTGCGACAACCCCGAGGTGCTCGTCGCGCTGCGCGAGAGCGGCACGCCTTGCGTGCTGATGTCCCCGGAGCGCGACATTCCAGGCGTGCCCTCGGTGCGCATGGACGACGTGCATGCGGCCGAGGAGATCACCAACCTGCTGCTCAGCCTCGGCCATCGCCACATCGCCTTCATCAAGGGTCCGGCCGACCAGTCGGCCAGCGCGGCGCGCTACCAGGGCTTCGTCAATGCGCTGCGCGCGCATGACATCGCGCCGGACCCCGAACTGATCCAGCCCGGCTCCTTCACGTTTGCCAGCGGGCGCGACGCGGCCCACCAGCTGCTCAGCCGCCGCCAGCGGCCGACGGCCGTCTTCGCCAGCAATGACGACATGGCGCTCGGCGTGCTCGCTGCGGCGCAACGGCTGGGCCTGAGCGTGCCGGGCGAGCTGTCGGTCGCCGGTTTCGACGATTCGCCCACCGCGGCCCTGGTGTGGCCGCCGCTCACCACCGTGCGCCAGCCGGTGGCCGAGATGGCGCGCGTGGCCGTCGAGATGCTGGTGTCCGTGCAGCGCCCCGACATGGCGACGCCGCCGGACGAGGCCGATCTGCACAAGGTGCTGCCCCACGAACTGGTGGTGCGCGATTCGACCCGCGCCCGCTAGCCGCGCGCAGGGGCGGCAACCCGGCTGCCAGAGGCTGCGACTTTGCCGCGGAGCATGCATTCCTCCGCGTTTGCCCCGAGAACCGGTTGGAATTTCGGTCACGATCAGGCGCTAAGCTCCGACTTGCATGGCGCAAGGGGGTTTTGCCCCTACATCTGCGGATGCAAATCGGCCAATTTGACGTATAGCAGCAGCCGGCTTGAGTTTCTCGGCAGTGGTGGCGAGGCTTTGCCGAGCGGAGGGCGCCCGTGCTCACGGGTTCGAGTGAATGCAGGATAGATCAAACGATCCGCTGATCGATGTCAGCCAGTTGACGGTCGGGATGTTCATTCATCTCGACCTCGGCTGGATGTCGCATCCGTTTCCGTTGTCGAGCTTCAAGATCGCCTCCAGCGACCAGTTGTTGATCCTGCGCCGCCTGGGCCTGACGCAAGTGCGCTGGAGCCCCGCCAAGAGCGACGTGCCCCTGCAGCCGCCGGCCGAGCAGGCCGCCGCCGTCCAGCCCGGCGCCGAAGCCTTGCCCCCCGCCCCGGCCGAGCCCAGCCCCGAAGACATCGCCCGCGAGGCGCATCGCCGCGCGCTGGCAGCCCAGCGTGAGGCCATGCGCCTGTGCGAAGCGCAGTACGGCGAGGCGGCGCAAGGCTTCCGCGCCGTGATGGACCTCGTGCAGCCCGACCCCAACCAGGCCCGCGCCAACGCAGAGCGGCTGACCGCCGCGCTGCTCGACAAGATGCTGGTCGAGGGTGACCTCAACATGCGGTTGCTCAACGAAGCCGCCGGCGACCGCAGCACGGCCCACGCGCTCAACGTCTGCATCATTGCGCTGCTGCTGGGCCGCGCCTTCGGCCTGGGGCGCGACGAGATGATGGATCTGGGTGTCGGCTCGCTGCTGCACGACGTCGGCAAGCTCGAGATCGCCGCCCGGCTGCGCCACCGTGACGAGAGCTTCACCACCGCCGAGAACCAGGCCTACCAGCAGCATGTGGTCAAGGGCGTGGCCATCGCCCAGGCCATGGGCATGCCGCCCGGGCCGCTGCTCATCATTGCGCAGCATCACGAGCATGCCGACGGCAGCGGCTTCCCGCAGCGCATCAACATGGACCGCATGAGCACCGGCGCGCGCATCGTCGCGCTGGTCAACCGCTTCGACGGGCTGTGCAACCCGCTGCTGCCGTCCAAGGCGATGACGCCGCACGAGGCGCTGTCGCTGATGTTCGCCCAAGGCCGCAACCGGTTCGACGCCACCATGCTGAACGCCTTCATCCGCATGATGGGCGTCTACCCGCCGGGCTCCACGGTGCAACTGACCGACGACCGCTATGCCCTGGTCGTGTCGGTCAATTCGGCACGGCCGCTGAAGCCCCGCGTCATGGTGCACGACCCCAAGGTGCCCAAGGACGAGGCGCTGATCCTGAACCTGGAAGAGATGCCCGACCTCGGCATCCGCCGCAGCCTCAAACCGCAATTCCTGCCGCGGGCCTCACTGGAGTACCTGAGCCCGCGGGCGCGCATCGCCTATTTCTTCGATGCGGCGAGCACCGGGCCAGGGGAGCTGGCGGCGTGAATGCAAGCCGCGAGGCGAACCCGACCCTGCCTCGCGTCCACGAGGCGCCACACGTGATCGGCGCTTTGCTCGAAGGCCTGCCCGAACCCGCCTGGCTGGTCGACGGCGAGAGCCTCACGGTCAGCGCCGTCAACCGCGCCGCGCTGCGCTTGCTGGGCCTCAAGCCGGAGCGGGCGCTGGGCCAGCCGCCGGCATCGCTGTGCGGTTCGTTGGAAGACGAAGCCTTCTGGCAGGGCGCTGCCCGCGACCCCTTTGCGCGCATCCGCTCCGACACCGTGCTAACCCACAGCGACGGCCAGCCGCGCTGGGTCAGCCGTTCGATCAGCCCCGTTCACACGCCCGACGGTGGCCGCTACTGGCTGGTGCTGCTGCACGACCAGACCCGCCGCCGCCGCGCCGAAGCGGAGCGCGAGACGCTGCTGGCGGAACTGCGCGCGACGCTGGAATCCACCGCCGACGGCATCCTCGTCGTCGACCTCGCTGGCCGGGTGCGCAGCTTCAACCGCCGCTTCGCCAAGCTTTGGGGCCTGCCCGGCGGCCTGCTGCACGAGCCGGGCGATGCCGGCCTGTGGCTGAGCCTGCAGCGCGTCATGCGCGACGGCGAACAGTACCGGCTGCGCATCGAGGCGCTGCTGGACGCGCCGCTGATGCGCTCCAGCGACATGCTGCGCCTGGCCGACGGCCGGGTGCTGGAGCAGGTCTCGCTGCCGCAGATGAGCCGGGGCGAGCCGATCGGGCGGGTCTTTTCATTCCGCGACCTGAGCGAGAAGCTGGCCGCGCACCAGCGCATCGAGGAACTGGGCCGCTCCGACGCGCTGACCGGCGCACCCAACCGCCGCGCGCTCGCCGACCGCATCGTGCAGCTGATGTCGGCCGTCGCCACCGGTGAGCCGCTACCCTCATTTGCGCTGCTGCACCTGGACCTGGACCGCTTCAAGCAGATCAACGACACGCTGGGCCACAGCTACGGGGACCGCGTGCTGCGCGAAATCGTCGAGCGGCTGCGCGGCGCGGTGGGCGCCAACGACACGCTCGCACGGCTGGGCGGCGACGAGTTCGCGCTGCTCATCGACGGTGCGCAGATGTTCGAGGCCGAGGCTGCCGCGCGCCGCGTGCAGCAGCTGCTGGCCCAGCCGTTCACCTTCGACACGCTGAGCTTCACCGTCACGGCCAGCTGCGGCATCGCCCTGTTTCCCGGCGACGGCGGCTCGCCCGACGACCTGATGGCCAGCGCCGAGCGCGCGATGCACTGGGTCAAGGAGAGCGGACGCGCGGGCTTCCGCTTTCACGTGCCGCGCAAGGAGGTCGACCTGCTGTCGCGCATGCGCCTGGACCACGACATGCGCCAGGCGCTGGCGGAGGGGCGCTTCCGGCTGCACTACCAGCCGCAGGTCGAGCTGGGCAGCGACCGCGTCATCGGCGCCGAGGCGCTGATCCGCTGGCGCGACCCGCAGCGCGGCGACATCTCGCCGGCCGAGTTCATCCCGCTGGCGGAGGAGAGCGGCTTCGTCGTCGCCATCGGCGACTGGGTGCTGCGCGAGGCGGTCGAGCAGGCCGCCTACTGGCTGGGCCGCGGGCTGCGCATGCCGGTGGCCGTCAACGTGTCGGCGCTGCAGTTCCAGCAGGCACGCTTCGTCGAAAACGTTGCCGCCGCGCTGCGCGACGCGGCCTTGCCTGCCAGCATGCTGGAACTCGAACTTACCGAAGGCGTGCTGATCGGCGACGCCGACGAGGGCCTCAAGCGCATGCAGGCGTTGGCGGCGCTGGGCGTCACGCTGTCCATCGACGACTTCGGCACCGGCTATTCCTCGCTCGCCTATCTCAAGCGCTTCCCCATCCAGCGGCTGAAGATCGACCGCAGCTTCGTCAAGGGGCTGCCCAACGACGCCAGCGACTGCGGCATCGCCAATGCCATCGTGCAGATGGGTCGCGCGCTGGGCCTGCAGGTCATCGCCGAAGGCGTCGAGACCGAGGCGCAGCGCGACTTCCTGGCCCAGGCCGGCTGCCATGAATTCCAGGGCTATCTGTATGCGCCCGCGCTGCGGCCCGAGGAATTCGAGCAACGCGTGCGGCCGCGCCGTCATGTCGTCGACACCGCTGTCTCGGGCTGGCTGGGCCTGGCGGGCAACGGCTGAACATTTCCGGCCGCACGGGCGGAGAATGCCGCCATGCTCTACCGCTTCAAATCCAAGGCTGGTGCCGACGTCGTCATGTTGGGTGAGTCCGGCGATGCCGTGCTGCGCTTGATGGGCCGCGAGCCCGCCCCCCAAGGCATCCTCGAATCGGCGGCATTGCCGGGCCTGATCCAGGCGCTGGAGGCCGGCGTCGCCGCCGACGATGCGCAGTTCCAGCGTGCCGTCGACGACGCCAAGGCCGCCGGCGAGCCGGTGCCGCGCCGCCAGGGCGTCTCGCTGCGCCAGCGCGCCTGGCCGCTGCACGAGCTGATGCAGCGCAGCCAGCGCGAGGGTGCCGACGTCGTCTGGGGGGTGTAGTGCTGGAACAAGCCACGCGCCTGGTCCTGATCCGCCATGGCGAGACCGCCTGGAACCGCGCGACGCGCATCCAGGGTCATACCGACATCCCGCTGAGCCCGCTGGGCCTGGCCCAGGCCGAGCGCCTGGCCGAAGCGTTGGCCGACGAGCCGCTTGCCGCCATCTATGCCAGCGACCTCAGCCGCGCCCGGCAGACCGCCGACGCGCTGGCGCGCGTGCACGAACTGCCGGTCCGGCTCGACGCCGGCTTGCGCGAGCGGGCGTTCGGCCGCTTCGAAGGCCTGAGCTGGGACGAGATTGCCCAAGACTTTCCCGAGGATGCCGCCCGTTGGCGGCGCCGCGAGCCCGACTTTGCCGTCGGTGGCGGCGAGAGCCTGAACAGCTTCAGCGCCCGCTGCCTGGACGCCGCGCGCCGCGCTGCCGCCGCGCATCCGGGCGCCAGCATCGCGCTGGTCGCCCATGGTGGCGTGCTGGACTGCCTCTACCGCGCCGCCACACGGGTGGCGTTGGCGGCGCCGCGCAGCTGGCAGCTTGGCAACGCCACCATCAACCGCCTGCTGGCCACCACCGAAGGCTTCACGCTGGTCGGCTGGAACGACGACCGCCACCTGGCCGGGCTGACCGCCGACGACGTGGCCGCCTGAATCGGGGTTTCTAGGGCTAGCCCCAGTTTCCAAGGCCCCTAGCCCTACTGTTGCATCCACGCGTCGCTTGCGTCGGTTGTGACAAAACCCGCTCCTATACTCGCCGCCACTTGTCCTTCAAGGCCGGGCAGTCAACCCAGCCGTCACCTCTCTGTAAAGGCAAACGATGAAGAAAATTGCACTCGTCGCCGCGCTGGCTGCTGTCGCAGCCCCGGCTTTCGCACAAAGCTCCGTCACCCTGTGGGGCCGCATCAACACCACCGTGGAGAGCCAGAAGGTCGGCTCGCAAGACCGCAAGGTCGTGGTGCAGAACAACTCGTCGCGCCTGGGTTTCAAGGGCACGGAAGATCTGGGCGGTGGCCTGAAGGCGTCGTTCTCCCTGGAGCATGGCCTGAACAGCGACACCGGCGTTGCGACCGGCGGCACCCAGTTCTGGAACCGCGCTTCGTGGGTCCAGCTGGAAGGCGCCTTCGGTGGCGTGCGTCTGGGCAAGTGGTTCCCGGGCTCGTACTTCGCGACGGCTGACTACGTGAGCATGCACAACCATGACACGGGCACGTCTGCCGACAACCTGTACGGCACCCGCTTCACGACCAACAACAAGGTCTCGTACTTCACGCCCAACGTTGCCGGCTTCTCGGCTGAACTGGGCGCTGCTGCCGGTGAAGGCGCTGGCCCGCGTGCTTTCGACGTGGCCGTGAACTACGACATGGGTCCCCTGCACGCCGGTTTGGGCTACGAGAAGGTTGGCAACTACAAACAGATGGCCGTCCGCGGCCTGTATGAGCTGGGCGCCTTCACCTTTGGTGGCTACTACCAGCGCGAAGAAATCAGCGGCTTCAAGAACCGTGACGTGGGCCGTCTGGCTGCCATGTACACCGTCGGCCAGTCGGAATTCCACCTGAACGTCGGTGGCTCCAAGGCAGGTGGTGACGGCGCCTTCCGCTTCGGCGGCGCCAAGCAGTACACGGCGGGCTACAACTACAACCTGAGCAAGCGCACCAAGGTCTATGGCTTCTACACCAAGACCGACTACAACAGCACTGGCCAGCTGGACTTCAACTCCCTGGCGGTGGGCGTTCGCCACAACTTCTGATCTTCGGGTCGGTAACGGAAAAGCGCCCCTCGGGGCGCTTTTTTATTGGAACGGCGCCGTCTGGCGCCGTTTCTCATGGCCGGCTCATTCCGCGAACAGGTCGGATGAGCCCCTGCTGCCGGGCGGTGCCAAGCCAAGGTGGCGGTAAGCAGCCACCGTCGCGATGCGCCCGCGCGGCGTGCGCTGCAGGAAGCCTTGCTGGATCAGGTAGGGCTCGATGACGTCCTCGATGGTGCCGGCTTCTTCGCCGATCGCCGCGGCCACGTTCTCCAGCCCGACCGGGCCGCCGTCGAAGCGGTGCACGACAGCCTCCAGCAGCTTGCGGTCCATCAGGTCGAAGCCTTGCGGGTCGACGTCCAGCATGGCCAGCGCCTTGTCGGCGATGCCGGCGACGATGCGTCCGTCGGCCTTGACCTCGGCGTAGTCGCGCACGCGGCGCAGCAGGCGGTTGGCGATGCGCGGCGTGCCGCGCGACCGGCGGGCGATCTCCAGCGCGCCGTCGGCGTCAATGGGCGCGCCCAGCAGGCCGGCCGAGCGCGTCACGATGCGCTGCAACTCGGCCGGCGTGTAGAACTCCAGCCGCGCGACGATGCCGAAGCGGTCGCGCAGCGGGTTGGTCAGCATGCCGGCGCGTGTCGTCGCACCGACCAGCGTGAAGGGCTGCAGGTCCAGCTTGATCGAACGCGCCGCCGGGCCTTCGCCGATCATGATGTCGATCTGATAATCCTCCAGCGCGGGGTAGAGGATTTCCTCGACCACCGGGCTCAGGCGGTGGATCTCGTCGATGAAGAGGACGTCGTTCTTCTCGAGGTTGGTCAGGATTGCGGCCAGGTCCTTGGGCTTCTCCAGCACCGGCCCGGAGGTCTGGCGCAAGTTGACGCCGAGTTCGGCCGCAATGATGTGGGACAGCGTCGTCTTGCCCAGGCCCGGCGGGCCGAACAGCAACACGTGGTCCAGCGCCTCGCGGCGCTTCTTGGCAGCGCCGATGAAGATCTCCAGCTGTTCGCGCGCCTTGGCCTGGCCGACATAGTCGTCCAGATGCTTGGGCCGCAGCGCGCGTTCCATCGCCTCTTCGCGGGGGGACTCGGGCGCGGCGCTGATCAGCCGCGGCGTAGGGGCGAAGTCGTCGGTCTGGATACTCATGAGAGCTTCTTCAGTGCCAGCTTGATGCCATCGCTGACGCCGACATCAGGCGGCAATACCTTCAACGCCGCAGCGGCATCCTTCTCGCTGTAGCCCAACGCGACCAGGGCCTGCAGGATGTCCGCCTGCGCATCGTTCGTGACAGCGGCCGGCAGGGCGAGGTCTGCGCCGAGCTTGCCTTTGAGCTCCAGCAGCAGCCGCTCGGCCGTCTTCTTGCCGATACCCGGCACCTTGGTCAGCCGGCCGGTTTCCTGCAGCGACACGGCCTGGGCCAGTTCGGGCACCGACAGGCCGGACAGCAGGCCCAGCGCCATCTTCGGCCCGACGCCGCTGATCTTGATGAGCATGCGGAAGGTGGCGCGTTCCTCGTGCGTGAGGAAGCCGAAAAGCTGGTGCGCATCCTCGCGCACGGTCAGGTGGGTCAGCAGCACGGCCCGCTCGCCGAGGCCACCGAGGTTGAAGAAGGTGCTCATCGGCACGTCCACTTCGTAGCCCACGCCCGCCACGTCGATGACGACCTGCGGGGGCGATTTCTCGGCGATGACGCCAGTCAGTCTTCCAATCATTGACCCATTATCTGGGCCTGATGGCGATCAGTTGCGGCCGAACAACCCGAGGCGCTGTGCTTCGAGCGCCGCCTCGGCGCGCGAACTCACATTGAGCTTGCGGTAGATCTGCTTCACATAGTCCGCGATCGTGTGGCGGCTCAATCCCAGTTGCACGCCGATCTCCGGCAGCGTGTAGCCCTTGGCCACGCGCAGCAGCACTTCGGTCTCCCGATCGGTCAGCGACACCTCGTGCAACAGCGGCGAGGTCGGCTTCTTCACTTGCGCGGCGAAGTAGGCGATGACCTTGCGTGCAATCGAAGGTGACAGCGGCGGCTCGCCCTGGCTCATGCGTTGCAGCTGCTCGACCAGCAATTCGCGCGACTGCTCCTTCAGCAGATAGCCGAAGGCGCCAGCCTGCAGCGCGGGGAACAGGTGCTCGTCGTCGTCGTGGATGGTGACGATGACCGACTGCACCTCCGGCTGCTTCTCGCGCAGGGCGGCGATCACCTCGACGCCGGAGCCGTCGGGCAAGCCCAGGTCCAGCAGCGCCAGCGTGAAGCGCTGGCCGTTGACCAGGGACAGCGCGTCCTGCACCCGCGAGCACTCGGTGATCTGGGCGTTGGCGAACACCTGCTTGACCAGCGCCTTCAGCCAGGCGCGGATCTCGGGAATGTCTTCGAGCAGCAGGATGTGGTTCATGGGGGCCTCGGAATCAGAGCGAAATCACAGCGGAATGGTCAGCCGGATAACGGTACCCCAGCCCGGGCCGGATTCAACCAGGCACTGGCCATGCATTTGCTTGGCACGTGACTTCATGCTCGCCATGCCGTGACCTCTGTCCAGCCTGCCGTCCAGTTCGGACGGTATGCCCTGGCCGTTGTCCTGGATGGTCAGGATGAAGTCGCCATCCTGCACGGCGCTGGAAATGGTCGCATTCGTCGCGCCGCTGTGCTTGATGATGTTGCTCACCGACTCGCGCAGGATGCGCGTCGTCTGCACGTAGGAGCGGGCCTGGAAGGTGTGCTCGATGTCCTCTGCGGGCGACTTCCATTCCGCCAGGATGTTGGCCTGGCCCAGGCGCGACACGACCTCCGCGCGCCAGTCGCCCAGCGCGTCGATGAGGTGCACGGGCTTGCCGGTCAGGCCGCGCACCGACAGGCGCATCTCCTCCAGCGCCTCGCGCGCCAGCGTCGAGATGCGGTCGGACTCGCTGGTGTGCACGATGGTCAGCAGCTTGGCGCCGAGGTCGTCGTGCAGGTCGGCTGCGATGCGCTTGCGCTCGCGCTCCGTGACCTGTTCGAGCTTCTGCTCGGCCAACTGCGCATGGCTGCGCTCCACCTCGGCGATGCGTTCGGCCACACGCTGCTCGACCACCGCGGCGCGCCTCTCGGCGTCGACGCGCGCATGGGCAATGCTGTTCACGACCTGCAGCCCGAGGCCCAGCATCAGCACCGGCAGCGTCAGGCTCAGCCAGGGCGAGGCCGTCAGCCACAGCGACTCGCTGACGGCGGCCAGCCCCATCTCCGCCAACAGCGCCAGCATGGTCGGTACCAGCAATGTCGCCACCAGACCGTACTCGCGGGCATGGGCATCGTCGGGGGTGGCCTGCAGGCGCAACCGGCGCAGCCACAGCGCCCAGCCCATCGCGGCCACCAGCTCCAGGCTCAGCACCGCATGCCAGACCAGGCCGAGCATCCCGACCTGGCCGCCCGTCAGCAACAGGCTCGCGGGCACGATGAGGCATTGGATCAGCAGCGCATGGTCGATCCAGCTGCGCTTCCAGTTCATCTGCCGCAGCAGGTACTGCACGCCGCACAACACCAGCAGCGTCATCAGCAGTGGCCGCAAGCCGGCGGCGCCAGGCGCTGCGGCGGCGCGCAGCACGACCCAGCTCAGCATCATGCCGACCAGGAAGTTGGCTGGCCGCTCGCGATGGTGCAGGTTGGAGATCAGGCCGATGACGGTGGCCATCAGCGCCAGCATGGCGGCAACCCAGCCGTGCAACGTGGCGGCCCAGTACAGGCCGGCCTGGCTCTGGGCATGGGCGGCGGCGGGCCAGAGCAGCGCCAGGCCGGGCAGCAGGGCAAGGAGCGGGCGCCGGGCCGTCATGGCGCCTGGCGCAGTCGGGAAAGTCATGGGCGGGGATTGTGCGGGAGCCCGGGCGGCATGCGCGCCGGGGAATGCACCAGCGGCGACAATCCGCGACCACTCTGTTCCTGCCGCCGTGATCCTGCGCTTCGCCTTCGAACCCGCCGACAACACCCGCCTGGCCCGCGTCTGCGGCAGCCTGGATGCCCACCTGCGCGAGATCGAAGCCGCGCTGGGCGTGAAAGTCACGCGCCGCGACGCCGAGTTCCGCGTCGACGGCCCCAAGGCCGCCGCCGAACGCGCCAAGGCCTTGCTGGAAAACCTGTACGAACGCGCCAGGCGCCCGCTGCCGGCCGAGACGCTGCAACTCGCCCTCGTCGAGGCCAAGGCGCCCGAATCGTCCACGCCCGACGGCGACGGGCCGCTGGTGCTGCGCACCCGCCGCGCCGACCTGTCCGCCCGCACGCCGCGCCAGCACCAGTACCTGCAGCAGATCCTGTCGCACGACATCACCTTCGGCCTCGGACCGGCCGGCACCGGCAAGACCTTCCTGGCCGTGGCCTGCGCGGTCGACGCGCTGGAGCGCTCGACGGTGCAGCGCATCATCCTGACCCGCCCGGCGGTGGAGGCCGGCGAGCGCCTGGGCTTCCTGCCCGGCGACCTGACGCAGAAGGTCGACCCCTACCTGCGCCCGCTCTACGACGCGCTCTACGACCTGCTGGGCTTCGACCGCGTCACCAAGGCCTTCGAGAAGGGGCAGCTGGAGGTCGCGCCGCTGGCCTTCATGCGCGGCCGCACGCTCAACCACGCCTTCGTCATCCTCGACGAGGCGCAGAACACCACGCCCGAGCAGATGAAGATGTTCCTGACCCGCATCGGCTTCGGCAGCCGCTGCGTCGTCACCGGCGACACCAGCCAGATCGACCTGCCGCGCGGTACGCAGTCTGGCCTCATCGACGCCGAGCATGTGCTGGCCAAGGTCAAGGGCATCGCGATGACGCGCTTCACCAGCGCCGACGTCGTGCGCCACCCGCTGGTGGCACGCATCGTCGAGGCCTACGAGGCGCGAGCCCTGCGCGAGGCGCGCGAGGCATGAAGCCGGACCTCAGCCTGTCGCTGCAGTTTGCCGACCCGCGCCACCGCGCGCTGCTGCCGCGCCACAAGGTGCAGCGCTTCATCCGCGCGGCGCTGGAGCTGCCGGGCGAGATCGCCGTGCGTATCGTCGGCGCCGAGGAAGGCCGAGCGCTGAACCGCGACTATCGCGGCAAGGACTACGCGACCAATGTGCTGACCTTCGACTACGCGCATGAGCCGGTCGTCGGCGCCGACCTGGTCATCTGCGCCGAGGTCGTCGAGCGCGAGGCGGCCGAAATGGGCATCCCGCTGCTCGACCATTACGCCCACATGCTGGTGCACGGCACGCTGCACGCGCAGGGCTATGACCACGAGGCCGACGACGAGGCCGAAGCGATGGAGGCGCGCGAGAGCGAGATCCTGGCCGCGCTCGGCATCGTCGATCCCTACCGGCGTCGCTAGCGGCTGGTGCCCAGGTAGCGCTTGCGGCGGAACAGCAGCCACAGGCCCAGGGCGAGGACCACGATCAGCATCGTGGCTTCCCAGAAGCCGTTGGGGTTCTTGATCAGCGGCATCCACTCGAAGTTCATGCCGAAGATGCCGGTGATCAGGTTCAGCGGCAGGAAAATGGCCGTCAGCACGGTCAGCGTGCGCATGATGCTGTTGGTGCGGTGGCCCAGTGCGCTGAAATGCATCTGCACCGCGGACTCGGCTGAGGACTCCAGCCGGCGCACATGGGTCAGCACGCGCTCGACGTGCTCCAGCACATCCCGCGAGCGCACGCGCAGCAGCTCGCGCTCGCGCGTGACCTGTGGGTCGCCGTGGGCCGGCCATTCATCCAGCGCGTCTATCCATTCCTGGATGGCGCTGCGCTGGTCCTCGCAGGTGTCCTCCAGCCGGTGCAGCGCATCGCGGCTTTCCAGCAGCAGCGGCCAGTCGTTGAATTCGCTGTTCTGGTCCAGCAGCACGCGCTGCAGCGTGCCGAGCTGGCGCGTCAGCAGCCGGCGCAGCTCCAGGTAGCTGTCCACCATGTGGTTGACCATGCGCAGCATCAGGTCGGCGGGGCTGGTCGGCAGCCGCACGCTGCCGCGCGCGTTCGACTTGTCGCGGCCCTCGGTCAGGCGGTCCAGCTTTTGCGCAAAGAACTCGCGCACCTGGCAGTCGGTCGGATGCACGGTGACCAGCACGCGATCGAAGACGGCGAAGCCCACCGGGCTGGTGTCGATGGCGCGCAGCGCGCGCTGCGCCGAGGCCAGCGTGCCATGCTCGTCGTCGACGAACAGGTCCTGGCTGCCCGGCGCCGCAGCCAGCCGGCGGAACACCAGCATGTCGTACCAGGATGTGTAATCGAAGTGCGAGGGCAGCTGGTTGTTGATCAGGTCCGACACATGCAGGTCGACGATATTGCCGCAGCCCCAGCGCACCAGCGCCTGCTGCACGGCCGTCTCTCCCACCTCGAACTCGCGCCGGCCGTAGCCCAGCCACAGGAAGCCGCGTTCGGGCAGCGTCTCGGGCAGGGCTGGCAGCTCGGTGAAGCGGTCCGGCTCGATGTGGAAGACGCGCACCCGATCAGCCTTTCTTGAGCAACCGCGCCGCGTCCAGCGCGAAGTAGCTCAGCACGCCGTCGGCGCCGGCGCGCTTGAAGGCCAGCAGCGACTCCAGCATGACGGCGTCATGGTCCAGCCAGCCGTTGGCCGCAGCGGCCTTGACCATCGCGTACTCGCCGCTGACCTGGTAGGCAAAGGTCGGCACGCGGAACTCGTCCTTCACGCGGCGCACGATGTCCAGATACGGCAGGCCGGGCTTGACCATCACCATGTCGGCGCCTTCGGCCAGGTCCAGCGCCACCTCGCGCAGCGCCTCGTCGCTGTTGCCGGGGTCCATCTGGTAGGTCTTCTTGTCGGCCTTGCCGAGGTTGCCCGCCGAGCCGACCGCGTCGCGGAAGGGGCCGTAGAAGCTGCTCGCATACTTGGCGCTGTAGGCCATGATGCGCGTGTGGATGTGGCCGGCGGCCTCGAGCGCCTGGCGGATGGCACCGATGCGGCCGTCCATCATGTCGCTGGGCGCCACGATGTCGACACCCGCCTCGGATTGCGTCAAGGCCTGCCTGGCGAGGATCTCGACGGTGGTGTCGTTGATGATGTAGCCGCTCTCGTCGATGACACCGTCCTGGCCGTGGCTGGTGAACGGGTCCAGCGCCACGTCGGTCAGCACGCCCAGCTGCGGGAAGCGCTGCTTCAAGGCCCGCACGGCGCGCGGCACCAGGCCGTCGGGGTTGAGCGCTTCGGCGCCATCCGGCGTTTTCAGCGCGGCGTCGATGACGGGAAAAAGCGCGATGACCGGCACGCCGAGCTCGACGCATTGCTCGGCCGTGCGCAGCAGATGGTCGAGGCTCTGGCGCGACACGCCGGGCATCGAGGCGACGGCATCCACGCGGTTCTCGCCCTCGTGGATGAACACCGGCAGGATCAAGTCGCTGGCCTGCAGCGAATGCTCGCGGACCAGGGCGCGCGTGAAGGCGTCGCGGCGCAGGCGGCGCGGGCGCGCCGCGGGGTAGGCGGGGGATGTCATAAGTGAGCGGGTCAAGGTCGGATCCTCGGGCAGGACTGCAGATGAGGGGGCTGCGGCCCGGCGCGTGATGGACAACACATCCCGACGTCATTTATTCGTGACGCCTGCCGCTCAAGCGCGCTAAACTTGTCCGTGAATGATAGCCGCAAGGTGTTCATTCCCTGCTTTTCCTCCCTGAGCAGGAGCCTTAACGTGATGACAGCGATAAGGCTTTCTCGGCCCCGGTCTCGACCGGGGCCTTTTTTATCGTCACACGCCATGCGTCTCGCGCTGCGAGCCGCCCGGCGCTGGCGCGCGGCGGCCTTGCGGCCTCGTGCCGAGACGCCGATGGAGCCCTTCGGGCTCACGCTGCGGACGATTCATCGACGAGAAGCCCTGCCCATAATGGCCGCATGCTCTGGGTCAAAGCCTTCCACATCGTCTTCGTCGCCGCCTGGTTCGCCGGCCTGTTCTATCTCCCACGCATCTTCGTGAACCTGGCCATGGTGCCGGCCGACAGCCATGCCGAGCGCGAGCGCCTGCTGCTGATGGCGCACAAGCTGCACCGCTTCAGCAGCATCCTGATGGGCGTGGCGCTGCTGCTGGGCCTTTGGGTCTGGCTGGGTTTCGGCGCCGGGCGGTTCAGCGGCAGCTACTGGCTGCATGCCAAGCTGCTGCTGGTCGTCGGGGTCGTGGGCTACCACCACGTGAACCGCCGCCTGCTGCGCGGCTTCGAGGAACTGTCCAACCGCCGCAGCCACCGCTGGTTCCGCATCTACAACGAGACCGCCGTGCTGCTGTTCGCCGCCATCGTCGTGCTGGTGACCGTCAAGCCCTTCTGATCTGCGATGCACCGTCGGCAGAGCTCCGCCACCTGGCTGCTGCTGGCCCACATCGGGCTGGTCGTCTACGCCAGCCTCTATCCCTTCTGGCCGTGGCGCTGGCCGCCCGGCATGGGCCTGCCCTGGCTGTTCAACCTGCCCTGGCCGCCGCGCTTCTGGGCCTTCGACGTCGAAGCCAACCTGATCGGCTACATCCCGCTGGGCCTGCTCGGCTTCGCGGCAGCGGTTCGTTCGGGCCGAGGCATGCGCGCCGCCTGGCTGCTGGGCTTGCTGCCGGGGCCGCTGCTGTCCTTCGCCATGGAGACGCTGCAGTTCTTCGTGCCTGGCCGCGTGCCGTCGCTGTCGGACTGGGCGCTGAACGCTTGCGGCAGCACGTTGGGGGCGTTGCTCGGCGTCGTGCTCAGTGGCCTGGGCGGCCTGCAGCGCTGGGAGGACGTGCGCGACCATTGGTTCGGCGCCAGCAGCGCGCCGGCGCTGGCCTTGCTGGCGCTGTGGCCGCTTGCGCTGCTGTACCCGACGCCGCTGCCCTTCGGCCTCGGCCAATGGCTGCCCTGGTGGCGCGAGACGCTGCTGGACGCGCTGGTCGGCACGCCCTGGGCCTTGAACTGGGGCGACGCCGTCTCCGTCGAGCATGAACTGCCGCCGGGCCTGGAGGCGCTGGCCATCGGGCTGGGCCTGGTCGCACCGGTGTTGTTGATGATCACGGTAGCCCGGCCTGGCCTGCGCCGCCTGGTGCTGGCCGGCGGCGCCGTGCTGCTGGGGCTGCTGGGCACCGCGACGGCGACCGCGATGGCCTTCGGCCCCGACCATGCCTGGGCGTGGCTCAGCGACGCCACGCGGCCCGGCGTGGGCCTGGGCATCGTCCTGTCGCTGGTGGCCTGCCTGCTGCCGTCGCGCGTGGCCGCCGCGCTGGGGCTGTTCGGCCTGTGCGCGCTGATCGGCCTCATCAGCGTCGCGCCCAGCGACCCTTATCTGACGCTGAACATGCAGGCCTGGGAGCATGGTCGCTTCGTCAACCTGTACGGGTTGACGCGCTGGGTAGCCTGGACATGGCCCTTCATTGCGCTGGTCTGGCTGGCCGCTCGGCTGGTGCAGAAGCCCCGATGAGAGAATCAACCGCGATGAGTTACTACCAGCGCCACCTCTTCGTCTGCCTGAACCAGCGCGCCAACGGCGAAGCCAGTTGTGCCGACCACGACGCGCAGGCGGGATTCGATCACTGCAAGGCACGCGTCAAGCAGCTGGGCCTGGCCGGCAAGGGCGGCGTGCGGGTCAACAAGGCCGGCTGCCTGGACCGCTGCGCCGGCGGGCCGGTGGCCGTCGTCTACCCGGAGGCCGTCTGGTACTCCTGGGTCGACAAGAGCGATCTGGACGAGATCGTCGAAAGCCATCTGCGTGACGGCAAGGTCGTCGAACGCCTGGTGCTGCCGGACAGCGTCGGCCGATGAACGCCCAGACCGACAGGCGCCTCGTCCCCGGCCCGGCTGGGCAGATCGAGGTCGCCATCGACCTGCCTGCCGGCGGCATCACGCCGGTCGGCACCGCGCTGATCTGCCACCCCAACCCGACCCAGGGCGGCACGATGGACAACAAGGTCGTGCAGACGCTGGCGCGCGCCTTCATCCAGCTTGGCTGGCGCGCCGTGCGTTTCAACTTCCGCGGCATCGGCAAGTCCGAAGGCGCGTGGGACGAGGGCCGCGGGGAGGTGGACGACGCGCTGGCCGTGGCCGACGCCCTGCGCTCGCCCGGCGAGGCGCTGATCCTGTCGGGTTTCTCCTTCGGCGGCTATGTCGCCTCGCGCGCCGCCCAGCGTGTCAGCGAGCCGGCGCAGCGCCTGGTCCTCGTCGGCCCCGCCACGAGCCGTTTTGACACCGCCCCCGTGCCGGCCGACACCGTGGTCATCCACGGCGAGGTCGACGACGTCGTGCCCCTGTCCGCGGTGCTCGACTGGGCCCGGCCTCAGAGCCTGCCCGTCACCGTCGTCCCCGGCGTGGGCCATTTCTTCCACGGGCAGCTGCCGCTGCTCAAGTCCCTTGTGGTGCGCGCCTTCGACCCGACGAAGATCTGACCGCCGCTCGTGAACCGATCCCGATGAAACGTCTGCTAGCTTCCTTCTTCACTGCCATCTTCGTCACGTTCGGGCTGACCGCCCAGGCCCAGGCGCCGCAACCCCCCGAGATCGCCGCGCGCAACTACGTGCTGGTCGACCTGACCAGCCACAAGACACTCGCCGAGCGCGAGGCGGACGTGCCGCAGGAGCCGGCGTCACTGACCAAGCTGATGACGGCCTACGTCGTCTTCGGCGCGCTGCGGGACAAGAAGCTGACGCTGGAGCAGACCGTGACCGTGTCCAAGCGCGCCTGGGACGAGCGCAAGGGCGAACCCTCGCTGATGTTCATCGACACGACGATGACGCCCAAGGTCGATGAGCTGCTGCGCGGCCTCATCATCCAAAGCGGCAACGACGCGGCCGTGGCACTGGCTGAAAGCGTCGGCGGCAGCGTGGAGGGTTTCGTGCAGCTGATGAATCGCCAGGCGCAGGCCTGGGGCCTGAAGAACACCGAGTTCCGCAACGTGACCGGCATGTCCGAGCCGGGCCACAAGGCCAGCGCGCGCGACATCGCCACCATCGCCGCGCACATCATCACGGACTTCCCCGAGTACTACGCCTACTACTCGCAACGCGACTACACCTTCAACAAGATCCGGCAGGACAACCGCAACCTGCTGCTGCGCCGCGACCCGACCGTGGACGGCATGAAGACCGGCTACACCGAGGCCGCCGGCTATTGCCTGGTGGCGAGCGCCAACCGCGACTTCCCCAACGGCAAGCGCCGCCTGCTGTCCGTCGTCATGGGCACCAGTTCCAAGGAGGCCCGTGCGAGCGAAAGCCAGAAGCTGCTGAACTGGGGCTACACGGCCTTCGACGCGGTCAAGGTCTTCGACGCCGGCAAGGCGATCGCGACCGTGCCGGTCTGGAAGGGCGAGGCCAAGGAGGTCCAGCTGGGCGCTGCCGACGCAGTCTATGTCGCCGTGCCGCGCGGTGACGGCACCAAGCTGCAGACCCAGGTCGAGCGCACCGACCCGCTGGTCGCGCCTCTGAACAAGGGCCAGCGCGTCGGCACGCTGCGCGTGACGACGACCGCCGGTGCGCCGGTGGCCGAGGTGCCGCTGATCGTGCAGGAGGCTGTGCCGGTGGCCGGCCTCTTCGGCCGCGCCTTCGACTCCATCCGCCTGTGGATCAAGTGAACGAGGCACCGTGATGAATCTGCCACCCGACATCCCGCCCGAGCAGTCCCTGATCGAGTACCCGTCCCAGTTCCCGATCAAGGTGATGGGTGCTCACGTCGACGGCTTCGTCGAGGCCATCGCCCACGTGGCCAGGCAGTTCGACCCCGGCTTCGATGCCGCGACCATCGAACAGCGCCCCAGCAAGGGCGGCAACTACCTGGGCCTGACGATCACCATCACGGCCACAAGCCGCGAGCAGCTCGACGAGATCTACCGGACGTTGACCACGCACCCGATGGTCAAGGTCGTCCTTTGATGCATTGAGCCTTGACGGTGCCGCTGGAGGTCACCGCGCTGGACATCCAGCGTTCTCGTCGACCAGCAGTTGCGCGTGGGAAGCGACCGGGGGATCGGCTCACCGTCCCGCAAGCTCTGGCGGCGATGCGCCGGACGTTGAGCGCGCCTGGACAGGCGGTGCGGCTCGTGGGTTTGTCGGGCACAGGCAAGACGCGGCTGGTGCAAGCTCTCGTCGAAGCAGCCCGGGTGGCGAGCCGTTGCCAAGCCATTTGGCCGTGCATGGCGGCATGGGCCCGTGCGCAACTGCGGTGGATCAGCGGACGCATGACCCACTGGACGCACCCTGAACAGCGTTTCGAGTGATCAGCTTGCCGCGTCGGCGTCCTGCATCGCCTTGAGCTTGGCTTTGGCCGCCACGTCGCCGTTCTTGGCGGCCATGTCGTACCAGTAGCGCGCCAGGCGGTCGTCGGCCGCCACGCCGGTGCCGGTCTCGAACATCGCCGCGACGATGTACTGCGCGCCCACGTCGCCGGACTTGGCGGCTTCCAGGTACCAGCGGTGCGCCTGCGCCATGTCCTGTGTGCGGCCGCGGCCGAGGTAGTAGCAGGTGGCGATAGCCAGCGCGCCGTCGCCGCTGCCATGCTCGGCGGCGCGCTCGAACCAGCCGCAGGCCGCCTTGGGGTCGGGTTTGCGGTGGCGACCCTGCTCGATCATTTCGCCCAGCGCGTTTTCGGCCAGCGCATGCTGTTGGGCCGCCGCACGTTGCAGCCACCGCCAGGCCTGGGCGTCGCTGGCGCCCGGCAGCTCGCGGCGCAGGTTCATCATCGCGAGGTTGAATTGGCCGAGCGCCTCACCGCGCCGGGCGGACTCGGCAAAGCCCTGGGCCGCGGCCTTGAGGTCGCCGTTGTCGTAGGCGGTCAGCGCGTCGGACAGCGTGGCGGCGTGCGCGGCCGAGGCAACCAGCAACGCGGAGATCAGTGCAGTCTTCATCGGGTCCAGTCGGCTCAGGTGGGCGAGGGCTTACAGCGCCTGCCTATGATGCCCGCATGATCGTCAAGACCCTCGGGCGGGTCGATTACCTGCCCACGCTGGAGGCCATGCGCGCCTTCACGGCGGCGCGCGATGCAGACACACCGGACGAGCTCTGGCTCTGCGAGCACTCGCCCACCTTCACGCAAGGCATCGCCGGCAAGCCGGAGCACCTGCTGCTGCCCGGCGACATTCCCGTCGTGACGACCGAGCGCGGCGGCCAGGTCACGTACCACGGCCCCGGCCAGGTGACGGCCTACCCGCTGGTCGACCTGCGGCGCCTGGGCATCTTCGTCAAGGAGTACGTCTTCCGCCTGGAGACGGCCCTCATCCAGACGCTGGACAGCTACGGCGTGACCGGTCTGCGCGTGGCCAGCGCGCCAGGCATCTACGTGCGGCCGGCCGACCCCGGCAGCCATGCAGCGCTGAGCGGGCCGGTCGATCCGCACGACGCCTTCAAGGGCCTGGCCAAGGTGGCGGCGCTGGGCATCAAGGTCAGCCGGCACTGCACGTACCACGGCCTCGCGCTCAATGTCGCGATGGACCTGGAACCCTTCCAGCGCATCAATCCTTGCGGTTACGCAGGGCTTCAAACCACCAGCCTCGATAAACTCGGGGTTTTCACCGACTGGCCCACCGCGGCCGGCCGGCTCGCCGAGCGGCTCTCGGCACAGCTCTCGCCACAGCTCTCGCCATGACCATGTCCGACACGACCTACGACCCGACGATCAAGCAAAAGGCCGAGGCCAAGACCTCCCGCATCCCGATCAAGATCGTGCCGGCCGAGGTGCTGAAGAAGCCGGACTGGATCCGCGTGAAGGCCGGTTCGCCGACGACGCGCTTCTACGAGATCAAGCAGATCCTGCGCGAGCACAAGCTGCATACGGTCTGCGAAGAAGCCAGCTGCCCCAACATCGGCGAATGCTTCGGCAAGGGCACGGCCACCTTCATGATCATGGGCGACAAGTGCACGCGCCGCTGCCCGTTCTGCGACGTGGGCCACGGCCGGCCGGACCCGCTGGACGTGGACGAGCCGCTGAACCTGGCCAAGACGATCGCGGCGCTCAAGCTCAAGTACGTCGTCATCACCAGCGTGGACCGCGACGACCTGAAGGACGGCGGCGCCGGTCATTTCGCCGAGTGCATCACCAAGACGCGCGAGCTGTCGCCGACGACGCAGATCGAGGTGCTGGTGCCCGACTTTCGCGGCCGCGCCGACCGTGCACTCAACATCCTGAAGGCCGCGCCGCCGGACGTGATGAACCACAACCTGGAAACCGCGCCGCGCCTGTACAAGGAAGCGCGGCCGGGCTCGGACTACCAGTTCAGCCTGGACCTCCTGCGCCGTTTCAAGGAAGAAGTGCCGGGCGTGCCGACCAAGAGCGGCATCATGGTCGGCCTGGGCGAGACCGACGACGAGATCCGCCAGGTCATGCGCGACATGCGCGCGCACGACATCGACATGATCACCATCGGCCAGTACCTGGCGCCGTCAGGTCACCACCTGCCGGTGCGCCGTTACGTGACGCCGGACATGTTCAAGCAGTTCGAGAAGGAAGCCTACGAGCTGGGCTTCACGCACGCCGCCGTCGGTGCGATGGTGCGCTCCAGCTACCACGCGGACGAGCAGGCGCACGCGGCGCTGAACCCGGTCGCTTAACCGCCCAGCGCCGCCGGCCGGCCGGGGCGCGGCTGCGGCGCCATCGGCGGCACCTGGGGCGACTCGTTCAGCCGCAGGAACTTGAAGCCGGCCAGCGCCGCCTTGTTCTGCCCCGCCTGGCGCGCATCGCGCTCGGCCATGCGGGCGATGAAAGCCTGCAGCGTTTCCTCGCGCACCTGCGGCTCGGCCGAGTGCAGCAGGCGCCGCGAGCCGTCCGCGCCGGTGACGATCAGCCCGACATGCGACGCGTAGTAGTTGCCGTTGCGGCCCGAGATCACGTTGACGAAATCGCCGTCCCGCAGCTGCGCCTCGATGGCGGCCACGTCCTGCTTGGCGACATAGACATCGTCGTAAGGCTGCACCGGGATGTCGCGCTGGATCTTGAACTGCTTGAGCAGGAAGGCCTGGCGGTCGATGCGCTGGTGGTAGGGCTGCGTGGGCGCACCGAGCGTGGCGGTCACATCCTGGACCAGCCAGCGGTTGGCGATGTTCCAGTCGGCCTCGGTGTAGTGGTTCCGTGTGGCCGTGCCGATGACGCCGTCGCGGTAGCGGATGCGCTGCAGCATCCAGAAGAATTCCTCCCAGGACGCGCTCAGCGCCATCGCATAGGTGTGCTCGACGAACACCACGCAGTCGCTCTTGGCCAGGTTGAACAGCGGCTGCGTGTCGTAGGTTTCGTACGGAAACTCGCCCAGCAGGAACAGCTCATAGGGCTGGCCGATGTTCTTGCGCGCCAGCGCCGCGATGCGCTGGCGCAGGTCGGGCTGGTCCAGCTGCTGCCAAGCGAGGAAACGGCCCAGCTCGGCGGGCTGCATCTCGTAGAGCGGCTTGTTGAGCAGGTTGCCCAACTGGGCGGCATCAAGGCCGACGCGGCTGGCAGCATCGAGCTGCACAGCGCTGGCCGGCACCTGCGGCGGTGCCGGCGGTTGGTGGGCGCAGGCCGTCAGCAGCAGCGCAACGGCCAGGGAACCGAGAGTCTTTTGCATCGCACCAGTGTCAGCCAAGCTGCGGAGTCTTGGGCATGACACATCGTCGGCCGCCCATAACGGGCGGGAAGAGGCCGTTCAGGCTTCGGCCAGCAACTGCTCGATGAGCCCGTGCAGCGCGGCGAAGTCCGGCTCGCCGACGTAGCGCTTGACGATCTCGCCGCGCTTGTTGATGAGGAAGGTCGTCGGCGTCATCTGCACCGGGCCGAAGGCCTGGGCGACGCTGCCGGTGTTGTCGATGGCCACGCCGAACGGCAGGCCGCGCGTCTCGGCAAACTTCGAAACGAAGGCGGGCGGGTCGTAGCTCATGGCCACCGCCAGCGTGTCGAGGCCGCGGGCCTTGAACTTCTGGTGCGTGGCGACGATCTGCGGCATCTCCTTCACGCAGGTCGCGCAGCTGGTGGCCCAGAAGTTCACCAACATGACCTTGCCGGCCCACTGCTGGGAGCTGGCCTTCTGGCCGTTCAGCAGCGTGTAGTCGACGGCCGGTGCGCGGTCGCGCGCGCAGCCGGTCAACGCCGCGCCGATCAGCACGAGGGCAGGGAGGAGGGTGCGGCGGGACAGCATGGCCGCCATTCTAGGAAACTGTTCAATTCCTCTTCGCCAGCTCGAACATCAGCAGCGACGGCAGCGCGTCGGGCAGGTGGCGACGCGAGATGCGGGCCACGCCGTCGCTGGTGGCGGTGGAAAGCTGGGTGCGGTGCTCGCCGTCGAACATTTCGACGAAGGCGAAGTCCGGCGCGTCGTGGCTGATGCCGGCGATCAGCTGCAGCAGCGCCTCGTTCATCAGCGCCGCGTCGAACAGCAGCACATGCGGCAGGCCTTCGCGGCAGAACTGTTCGGCCTCGGCCACGCTGCCGACCACGTCGACCAGCATGCCCATGTGGCGCACGGCCGCCTGCGCCTCGGCGCGCAGGTCGCGATTGGCCGCCAGGATCAGCAGTTGGCAACCGGCCAGCGGCCGCGAGTTGCCGCCCATGCGCTCCACCTCCGCCTCCAGCCGGCTGACGGTGCTGTCGGGCGGTGGGGCCTCGTCCGGTGCCAGCTGGTTGAACTCCAGCGTCAGCAGCGTGATGCCCGACTCCTGCTCGCGCAGCGGCAGGACGCCCAAGGTGATGGCGGTCTGCTCCAGCAGCCGCCAGGCGAGGGAGTCGAGGCCCGGTGACGTGCCGGCCGGCTCGGCGGCGTCGCCCAGCAGCTCCAGCGAGCGATGGGCGAAGCGGCAGCTCAGCCGCGCCTTCACGGGCCAGGGCGTCAGGTCCAGGCGCAGGTCGACGGAGGAATGCGTGTTGGCCAGCGCCCAGTCCATCAGCGCGTTCAGCAGCGCGAACAACAGGGCGCCATCGGCCCAGATCTCCACCGGCTTGAGCGACTGGCGCACCTGCACGCCACGCGCCTGGGTCTCGCGGCTGCGCTGGGCGAGCACGCTGCGCAGCATCTGCGTCAGGTGCTGGCGCTCGCGGTTCAGGCGCAGCCGGCCGGAGGCCAGGCGGGCGAGCTGCTGGCCCAGCATGCCGGCGGTGCGGGCGTCGTCCACGCTGCGGCGCAACAGGCGCAAGCCGCGGCGGTCGATCTGGCCGGTGGCGGCGAGGTTCTGGATCTGCTCCAGCGCCGCGCTCAGCGGCCCCGCGATCTCGGCGCCCAGCTGCTGGACGATGTCGGCCCACTGCACCGGGCTCGGCTCAGACGTGACATCGTTGGCGGCGCTGACTGGCGCGGAGGAAGGCGGTGTGGACATGACCCCGGGTGACGGTTCCCGCGCCGGATGGTTCTAGGTTGTTGGCCCGCCGCGGTATGAAAGCGCATGCTGAAGACAGGACGCCGCCGCCTCCATCCCCTGCCCGGGGGGAAACCCTGGGTTCAGGGGTGGGTTACTCCTCAGGCGATGACGCCCCCGGCACGCCAATTCGTGATTTCTTCCACGCTACAGCCGGCTTCGCGCAACAACTCGTCGCTGTGTTGGCCGAGCAGCGGTGGCGCAAGACGGTACTGCACCGGGGTGGCGGACAGCTTCATCGGACTGGCAACAAGGCGCAACGCCGGTGTCAGCGGGTGATCCACGGCGACGACGGCGCCACGGGACCGGGCCTGCGGGTCATTCAATGCCTCGTCGATGCCGTTGATCGACCCGCAAGGCACCTTGGCCGCCTCCAGCGCAGCTAGCCATTCAGCGCGTGGCCGCTGGCGGATGACTTCTTCCAGCAGCGGGACGAGAACCTCCCGGTGACGCACTCGCTCCGAGTTCGTCGCGAAGCGCACATCGGCCGCCCATGCCGGCCGGCCGGCCACATCGCAGAATTTGGCGAACTGTCGGTCGTTGCCGACGGCCAGGATCAGGTGGCCGTCGCTGGCCTCGAAGACCTGGTAGGGAACGATGTTCTGGTGCGCATTGCCCATGCGGCCTGGCACCTTGCCGCTGCACAAATAGTTGCTTCCCAGGTTGGCCAGCATCGCGAGCTGGGTGTCCAGCAGCGCCATGTCGATGACCTGGCCTTGGCCGGTGGCGTCGCGGTGGCGCAGCGCCGCCAGGATGGCGACCGTCGCGTACATGCCGGTGAACAGGTCGGCGACGGCCACGCCCACCTTCTGCGGGCCGCCGCCGGGCAGGTCATCGCGCTCGCCGGTCACGCTCATCAACCCGCCCATGCCCTGCACGGCGTAGTCATAGCCGGCACGCTCGGCGTAGGGGCCCGTCTGGCCGAAGCCGGTGATGGAGCAGATGACGAGGCCGGGATGCTCGGCCAGGAGGCTTTGCGCGTCCAGGCCGTAACGCGCCAGGTCGCCGACCTTGAAGTTCTCCACCAACACGTCCACCTGGCCGGCCAGCCGGCGCACGATGGCCTGGCCCTCAGAAGTGGCCAGGTCGACCGCCAGCGAGCGCTTGTTGCGGTTGGCGCCAAGGAAATAAGCCGCCTCGGTCGTGTCGCGGCCGTCGGCATCCTTCAGGTAAGGCGGGCCCCAGGCGCGCGTGTCGTCGCCGCTGCCGGGGCGCTCGATCTTGATGACGTCGGCGCCGAGGTCGGCCAGCGTCTGGGTGCACCATGGGCCGGCCAGCACGCGCGACAGGTCCAGAACGCGCACGCCGGCCAACGCTTGCGGGGCTTGAGGGGAGGGCATCTCTTGCATGGTGGAATTGTCGGGGGACCGCTGCCGATAATTCGCCCATGCGCCGCTCCCCCACCGCCGGATTTGCCCTAGTGCTGCTGCTCACGGCCTGCCAGCCGGCGTTGAACTGGCGCGAGTCGCGCCCGGCAGGTTCCGGCGCCGTGGCCCAGTTCCCCTGCAAGCCGGAGGTGGCGCAGCGGCAGGGCATGGGTCTGGCGCAGTGCGAGGCCGGCGGCAGCGGTTTTGCGCTGTCCTGGGCCGACACGCCGGACCCGACGCAGGCCGGTGCCGCCCTGAAGGCGATGGCGCAGGCACTGGCGGGCAAGCTGGGCCAACCGCTGCCGCCGCCCCAGCCGCTGCAGGTGCCCGGCATGACCCCGCTGCCGGAAGCCGCGCAGCACCGCCTCACCGGCGCCGCGGGCGTCACCCGCATCGCCGTGTTCGCGCATGGCGGGCGGGTCTACCAGGCCGTGATGACGGCGCCGCAGGACGACCCGGCGGCGTGGGATAGCTTCGTCACCGGGCTGCGCGTCGAGCCCGCCCGCTAACATGCCCCTATGCCCAATCTGCTCGTGATCGCCCACGCGCCGCTCGCCTCGGCGCTGCGGCAGGTGGCCGAACACACCTTCCCCGACTGCGCCCCGACGCTGACCGTGCTCGACGTCCACCCCGGCATGTGCGCGGACGACGTCGAAACGGCCGCGCGGGCGCTGATGGAGAAGGCCGGCCAGCCGGAGTGGCTGGTGCTGACCGATGTGTTCGGCGCGACGCCCTGCAACGGCGCCCTGCGCCTGGCCGGCGAGCAGGTGCAGGTGCTCAGCGGTGTCAGCGTGCCCATGCTTTGGCGCACGCTCTGCTACGCCGGCCGGAATCCCCTGACCGAGCTGGCCCGGCGCGCCGTGCAGGGCGCGGTCAGCGGCGTCACCGCCACGCCTCCCTTGCCTCCCGACGAATGATCAAGTCCACCCTCACCATCAGCAACAAGCTGGGTCTTCACGCACGCGCCTCCGCCAAGCTGACCAAACTGGCCGGCAGCTTCAAGTGCGAGGTCTACATGAGCCGCAACGGCCGGCGCGTGAACGCCAAGAGCATCATGGGCGTCATGATGCTGGCCGCCGGCATCGGCGCCAGCGTCGAACTGGAGACGGACGGCGAAGACGAGCAGGCCGCCCAGGACGCGATCACCGCCCTCGTCAACGACAAGTTCGGCGAAGGGCAGTGATCAGCCGGTGACGCGCCTGAAGCGCGCCGGCAGGTCGGCGGTGCGCAGCAGCAGGGGCAGGTCGGCCGTGTTGAAGTCCGGGTCCCAGGCGGGCTCGCCCATCAGCTTGGCGCCGCAGCGCAGGTAGCCACGGATCAGCGCCGGCGCTTCGACGACGAGGTCCTGCCGCAGGTGCGCGATGGGCAGCGGCAGCCGCGGTCGCACTTGGCAGTCGATGGGCGCGAGGTGCTGGGCGGCGATCTGCCGCCAAAGGCTGGCCGCAAAGTGGCCGCCGTCGCGCATGCTGACGCTGGCGCAGCCGATGACGGTGTCCAGGCCGTTGCGCGCCATGAACGCCGCGAGCGCCCCCCACAGCGCCATGATGGCGCTGCCGCTGCGATGGTCCGCATGCACGCAGGAGCGCCCGATCTCGGCAATGCGGGGGCGCAGCGCGCGCAGTCGCGTCAGGTCGAACTCGGTGTCGCTGTACAGCCCGCCGGCCCGCTTGGCGGCTGCGGGCGTCAGCACACGGTAGGTGCCGATGACGGCGCCAGGCTCGCCGTCGTCGCCCTCGGTGCGCACGAGCAGGTGCTCGCAGTAGGCGTCGAAGAGGTCGATGTCGAGCCCGGCCGGTGCATGCTTGGGCGACGCCAGGCGTGCGCCCATCTCGACGGCGAAGACCTCGTAGCGCAAGGCTTGGGCTTCGCGCACCTCGGACTCGCTGTTTGCCCAGCTGATGCTCAGGCGGGCGGTAGGCGCGCGCGATGGGCGCGGCAGGGAAGCTGCGTGCAACGACGCATGCATGAGGATCTGGCTGCGGTTCATGCCGGCCATGCTGGTCGGCCCGTCTGACGCCGCAGTGAAGGTCCCATGAAAAAACCATGACGGGCGAGGTTGTTGCAAGCGGCTACATTGGCCCCTCGATCTGCGGAGTGCGCTGATGAGTTTTCAGGTGTTCGGCATTGCGGTCTCGCGCGGCGTGGCCATCGGTCGCGCCGTGCTGGTGGCCTCCAGCCGTGTGGACGTGGCCCACTATTTCGTCTCACCCGATGAGATCCAGAGCGAGATCGCCCGCCTGCTGCGCGCCCGCGACGCCGTCGTGCATGAGCTGGCCACGCTGAAGGACGAGCTGCCCGGCGACGCGCCCCACGAACTCGCCGCGCTGCTGGACGTGCACCTGATGCTGCTGCACGACGAGGCGCTGACCGGCAGCGCGAGCCAATGGATCGTCGACCGGCACTACAACGCGGAATGGGCGCTGTCCGCGCAGCTCGAAGTGCTGGCGCGCCAGTTCGATGAGATGGAGGATGACTACCTGCGCGAGCGCAAGGCCGACCTGGAGCAGGTGGTCGAGCGTGTGCTGGGCGCACTCGCGCAGGAGGCGGGCAAGGCGCCGCCGCCGGTCAGGCCTCGCGACTTCGGCGGCGAGGACCCGCTGCTGCTGGTCGCTGCCGACATCGCGCCGGCCGACATGATCCAGTTCAAGCGCAGCGTCTTCCGCGGCTTCATCACCGATATCGGCGGAAAGACCTCGCACACCGCCATCGTCGCGCGCAGCATGGACATCCCGGCCGTGGTCGGTACCCGCGAGGCTTCGCGGCTGATCATGCAGGACGACTGGGTGATCATCGACGGCGATGCCGGCACCGTCATCGTGAATCCCTCGCCCATCGTGCTGGAGGAGTACCGCTTCCGACAGCGCCAGAGCGAGCTGGAACGGGCGCGCCTCGCGCGCCTGCGCCACACGCCCGCCGTGACGCTGGACGGCGTGCAAGTCGACCTGCACGCCAACATCGAGATGCCGGTCGATGCCGAGTCGGCAGTCGCCGCTGGCGCGACGGGCGTCGGCCTCTTCCGCAGCGAATTCTTGTTCATGAACCGCGACGGTGAACTGCCCAGCGAGGAAGAGCAGTTCATCGCCTACAAGGCGGCCGTCGAATCGATGAAGGGCATGCCGGTCACCATTCGCACGGTGGACGTTGGCGCTGACAAGCCGCTGGACCGGCTCACCGTCAACGAATTGCGCCACGAGCATGTACTCAACCCCGCCATGGGGCTGCGCGCGATCCGCTGGAGCCTCGCTGAGCCCAGCATGTTCCGCCAGCAGCTGCGCGCGATCTACCGCGCCAGCGCCTACGGCAAGGTCAGGCTGCTGATTCCGATGGTGGCGCACCTGAGCGAGGTGCGCCAGATCCTGGAGACCATCAGGAAGGTGCAGCAGCAACTGACCGACGCCGGCCATGCCTTCACCCGCGTGGAGCTGGGCGTCATGATCGAGATTCCCGCGGCCGCCGTCATGCTGCCGCTGCTGCTGCGTCACGTCGACTTTGTCTCCATCGGCACCAACGACTTGATCCAGTACACGCTGGCGATCGACCGAGCCGACGAGGCGGTGGCCCATCTGTATGACCCCTGGCATCCGGCGGTGTTGCAGCTCATCAGCCAATCCATCGCCCAGGCCAACGCCGCGGGCAAAGGTGTGAGCGTCTGCGGCGAAATGGCCGGGGATCCCGACTTCACGGAATTGCTGCTGGCCATGGGGTTGCGCAGCTTCTCCATGCATCCATCGCAGATCCCTGCCGTGAAGCAGCGCGTGCTCCGCGCTGACGCGCAGCGCTTGGCGAGCGCATTGCCGCGGCTGCTGGAAAGCGAAGACCCACGCGCGACTGCTGAGAAAGAGTTGTCAGCCGCCAGAAGCGGCGCGGCGATCGTTCATTGATCCCGATCTGCGGCGTCCGCAGTTTCTCTATATTGATAGACGCGCATCCCTGCTGGAAATGCAGGGCGCGACCACCGCCTTGAGAGCGCAGGCTCTTTGGACGGCGCCAGATGAAAAACGGTCCACACCTCTTGCGCCGGCTGAAAAACCTGTGCTAAAGTCGTGGGCTTCGCTGATCACAGCGCTGCAGCCGGAAACGGCGGCGGAGCGGGATGAGCGAAGGCGGGCTGAGAGGCTCGTCAGGCGGGCTTGAGAGAGTCCACGAGCGCTGAGAAGTTCAAAGAATTTTTCAAAAAGCGCTTGACGACGCTGCAAAAGCAGATCAAAATCTCGCCTCTTTGCTGCTGACGACTGAATGCGAAAGCAAACAGCATGAGGCGACAAAGAAAGAAGCAAAGTTGCTGAGTATCGAGAAAAGAAATTTTCAAAAATACT
>NZ_LMFP01000026.1 GCF_001426885.1 Pelomonas sp. Root1444
GCTGGGAATCTGCACCGCTCCCCGCGCTGCAACCGTCAAGGTGTGTTCGGCGGACGCCTACGTCACCTGGGACTAGGACATCACGAGATCGTGCACAACTGGACGCTTCATAAGTAAAGGAACCCGCCGTGGCGGGTTCCTGTGGTGCGCGCGGGGCGATCGAAGCGGCCGGCCTGCGACCCGTCAAACGTTGAACAGGAAGTGCAGCACGTCCCCGTCCTTGACGACGTATTCCTTGCCTTCCGCGCGCATCTTGCCGGCATCCTTGGCGCCTTGTTCGCCGCGGTACTGGATGAAGTCGTCGTAGGCGATGGTCTGCGCGCGGATGTAGCCGCGTTCGAAATCGGTGTGGATGACGCCCGCGGCTTGCGGGCCGGTGTCGCCGATGTGGATGGTCCAGGCGCGCACTTCCTTCACGCCAGCGGTGAAATAGGTCTGCAGGCCCAGCAGCTTGAATGCGGCGCGGATCAGGCGGTTCAGGCCTGGCTCGTCCTGGCCCATCTCGGCCAGGAACATGGCGCGGTCCTCATCGTCCATCTCCGACAGTTCCGACTCGGTCTTGGCGCAGATCGCTACGACCGGACCCTTCTGCGCCGCTGCATATTCCTGCAGGCGGTCGAGGAACGGGTTGTTCTCGAAGCCGTCTTCCGAGACGTTAGCGACGAACATCGCCGGCTTCGCCGTGATCAGGCACAGCGGCTTCAGGATGGCCAGCTCTTCCTTGCTGAAATCGATGGTGCGCACGGGCTTGGCTTGGTCCAGCGCGGCCTGGCACTTCTCCAGCACCTTGACCAGCGCGATGGCTTCTTTGTCGCCGGCGCGCGCCACCTTGTTGTAGCGGTGCAGGCTCTTCTCGACGGTGCCGAGGTCCGCCAGGCAGAGCTCGGTCTGGATCACCTCGATATCCGAGATCGGATCGACCTTGCCGTTCACGTGGATGACGTTCGGATCCTCGAAGCAGCGCACGACGTTGACGATGGCGTCGGTCTCGCGGATGTGCGAAAGGAACTGGTTGCCCAAGCCTTCGCCCTTGCTGGCGCCAGCGACCAGGCCGGCGATGTCGACGAACTCGACCACGGCGGGCATGACGCGCTCGGGCTTCACGATCTCAGCCAGCGCCGCCAGGCGCGGGTCGGGCAGTTCGACGATGCCGACGTTGGGCTCGATCGTGCAGAACGGATAGTTCTCGGCGGCGATGCCGGCTTTGGTCAGGGCGTTGAAGAGCGTGGACTTGCCGACATTGGGCAGGCCCACGATGCCGCATTTGAGGCTCATGGCAAGACTTTCCGTTGGGGAGGGCGGCCGGCCACAGGCCCGCACGCAAGCCGGCGATTTTAGTCGGCCGGCGGGCAGACCCCTTGGGCCGCGCGGCCCGGCTGCAGAGCAGCCATACCCCCTGCCTACAATCGCTGCATGCAAAGCGTGGACGTGTTGGTCAGGGGCCGAGGTGCGGTGGGAAGCAGCCTGGCGCTCAGCTTGGCCGCCCAGGGCCTGAGCGTCGGCATGACCGGCGCCGCCGAGGCAGCCCGGCCGGACGATGTGCGCACCTATGCGCTGAACGCCGCCTCGGTCGCGCTGCTCACCGAGTTGAAGATCTGGGGTAGCCTGCCGGCCGATGCCGTCAGCCCGGTCTACGACATGGTCGTCTGTGGCGACGCGTCAAGCGAGCAGCCGGCCGGGCGGCTGAGCTTTTCCGCCTGGCAACAGGGGCTCGGCGAACTGGCCGTCATCGTCGACGCCGCGGCGCTGGATGCACAGCTCGCCACGGCGCTGCGCTTCTCACCCCATGTGCATGGCGTTCCAGATCAAACGCCAGCCGCGCTGACCGCGCTGTGCGAAGGGCGCGAATCGGCGGCGCGTGCCGCGTTGGGCGTCGGCTTCACGACCAAGCCGTACGGGCATCGCGCGCTGGCGGCGCGGTTGACGGCGGATCGCTCGCATCAAGGTGTCGCGCGGCAGTGGTTTCAGCCCGGCGGCGAGGTGCTTGCGCTGCTGCCTTTCGAGCGACCCGCGCCCGGCGCGTCCTACGGCCTGGTGTGGTCCTGTGCCGAGGCGCGGGCGGAGCAACTGCAGGCGCTGCCGACAGAAGATTTCGAGCGCGAGCTCAACGCCGCGACGGGTGCCGCTGCGGGCGCACTGAAGCTGGCCAGCGAGCGTTCCAGCTGGCCATTGGCGGTGGCGCGTGCCGACGCAGTCAGCGGCGCCGGCTGGGTGTTGCTGGGCGATGCGGCCCACATCGTCCATCCGCTTGCGGGCCAGGGGTTGAACCTGGGTCTTGGCGACGTCGCGGCGCTCAGCCGCGTGCTGGCCCAGCGCGAGCCCTGGCGGCCGCTGGGCGACGAGCGCCTGCTGCGTCGCTATGCGCGCGAGCGCCTCGCACCGACGCTGGCGATGGGCGAGCTGACAGATGTGCTGCAGCGCCTTTTCGCACACGGCTCCCCGGCCGCACAAGGCTTGCGCAACCGTGGAATGGATGCGCTGAACCAACTCACTCCCGTCAAGCGCTGGCTGACCCAGCGCGCCCTCGGGCTCTAACTCCCTCCTCGTCGTACCGTGCCATCCACCATCGCCCGATTCCTGACTGCCTTGCTGCTTGCAGCCTGCCTGCCCGCCCTGGCCAACGAGGCCGTCATCCGCAAGGCGATTGCCGAGCGCATGCCCAATGCGCCCAAGATCGACGAGGTCAAACCCGCAGCCATGCCCGGCTTGTGGGAGATCCGCATCGGCAACGAGGTGCGCTACACCGACGCCACCGGCACGTACCTGATCGAGGGCGAACTGATCGACCTCAAGGCCAAGAAGAACCTGACCGCGGAGCGCGTCGCGCAGATCAACCGCGTCGACTTCGCAGCGTTGCCGTTCAAGGACGCTCTGGTGTGGAAGAACGGCAGCGGCAAGCGCCGCATCGCCGTGTTCGCCGATCCCAACTGTGGCTATTGCAAGCGCTTCGAGGCTTCGCTGCAGGAGCTCAAGGACGTCACGGTCTACACCTTCCTCATCCCCATCCTCGGCGGCGATTCGCCCGAGAAGACCCGTGCCATCTGGTGCGCCAAGGACCGCACCGGCGCCTGGCTGGGCTGGATGCTCAAGAGCGAGCAGCCGCCCAAGGCGCCGGCCGCCTGCGACGACGCCGCCATCGAGCGCAACCTCGCGTTGTCGCGCCGCATCCATGTGAACGGCACGCCGGCCATCCTGCTGGAAGACGGCAACCGCATCCCGGGCGCCGTCGGCCCGGCCGAGCTCGAGAAGCGCCTGCAGGCACTGGCCACGCCGGCCGGCAAGTCCTGACCCGATGAACGCCGCCCACCGCGAGTTCGCGCAGCGGCTCGGCTATGCCGGGCTGATCCCCTTCGTGCTGGGCTGCGCGCTGATCTGGCTGATCGGCGACCGCGACCTCGACCAGCACGCCTTCGTCAGCCTGGCCTTGTCAGCCTATGCGGGCCTCGTCATCGCCTTCCTCGGCGGCATCCATTGGGGGCTGTCCTTCGCGCACGGGCTGCCTGGGCGCCAGCCGCTGGCCTGGGGTGTCGGCGCCGCGCTGCTCGGCTGGCTGGGCGTGCTGATGGCGCCTTATGCTGGCCTGGCATGGCATGGCGCCGTGCTGATCGCCTGCTATGGCGTCGACCGGCGCGTGTATCCGCAGCTCGGCGCGGGCGACTGGCTGACGCTGCGCTTTCGCCTGACGGCAGTGGCTGCATTGAGCTGCTTCCTGGCCGCCGCGGGCAGCTGATGGCCGTCAGCTACCGTATCGAGCTGGCCGACCTCGCGGCGCACCGCTATCGCGTCACGCTGACGCTGGCCAGCCCGGCCCCTGAGCAGGACTTCAGCCTGCCGGTGTGGATCCCGGGCAGCTACCTGGTGCGTGAGTTCGCCAAGCACCTGAGCGGGCTCACCGCGCGCCAGGCGGGCCGCGACCTGCCGGTCGAGCAGCTCGACAAGGCCAGCTGGCGCGTGCGCTGCAGCGGCCGTGCGGCATTGACGCTGAGCTACGACGTCTATGCGTTCGACGCCTCGGTGCGCACCGCCTGGCTGGACAGCCGGCGCGCCTTCTTCAATGCCAGCAGCCTGTGCCTGCGCGCGCATGGCCGAGAGGCCGAGACGCATGCCATCACGCTGGCGCGCGTGCCCAAGGGTTGGCGCGTCGCGACCGCCATGCGCGAGCACGCTGGCGGCTACGAGGCCGCCGACTACGACGAGCTGCTGGATCACCCCTTCGAGATGGGCGCGCACTGGCAGGGCGAATTCGTCGCAGCGGGCGTGCCGCATCGCGTCGTCGTCGCGGGCGCCTGGCCCAGCTTCGACGGTGAGCGCCTGCTGGCCGACGTGCAGCGCATCTGCGAGGCGCAGATCGCCTTCTGGGGCGGCGCGCCCTTCGAGCACTACAGCTTCCTGCTCTGGGCCGTGGACGACGGCCACGGCGGCCTGGAGCACCGCGCCAGCACGGCGTTGATCTGCGCGCGCCGCGAGCTGCCCACGGCAGCGGAAAGCGCCGCGCCAAGCGACAACTACGCGCGCCTGCTGGGCCTGTTCAGCCACGAGTATTTCCACGCCTGGAACGTCAAGCGGATGCGACCGGCCGAGTTCGCGCGCCTGGACTACCAGCGCGAGAACTACACCGAGCTGCTGTGGTTCTTCGAGGGCTTCACGAGCTACTACGACGAACTGATGCTGCGCCGCGCCGGGCTGGTCGACGCTGCGCGCTACCTGAAGCTGCTGGGCGCGTCCGTCAACGGCGTGCTGGCAGCGCCCGGGCGCGCCGTGCAGCCGCTGGCCCAGGCCAGCTTCGAAGCGTGGACCAAGTACTACCGGCCGGACGAGAACAGCCCCAACGCGACGAGCAACTACTACGCCCAGGGCGCTCTGGTGGCGCTGTGCTTGGACCTGAGCCTGCGGGCGTGCAAGTCCAGCCTGGACGCGCTGATGCTGCGGCTGTGGAAGGCCAGTGACGGCGGGCCGGTCAGCGAGGCCGACATCCTTGCTGCCGTCCGGGTGCTGGGCGGCGACGAGATCGCCGGGCAGCTGCATGGCTGGGTGCATGGCACGGGCGAGCTGCCGCTGCGCGAGCTGCTGGCGGCGCACGGCGTCGAGTGGCGCGACGACGGCCGCCAGAACGTCGCCCAGCGGCTGGGCCTGCGCGTGCGCGAATCGGCATTGACGGGCGTCCAGGTCAGCCATGTGCTGGCCGGCGGCGCGGGTGAGGCGGGCGGCCTCAATGCGCGCGACGAGATCCTCGGCTGCAATGGCTGGCGGCTGCGGCGGCTGGACGATGCGCCGGGCCTGCTGGCACCGGGCGACGCGCGCCTGCGCCTGCTCGTCGGCCGGGACCAGCGCCTGGTCGAGTTGGACGTCGAGCTGCCACTCGCGCGGCCCGCCGCCGTGGCGCTGGCCCTCGCCGATGGCGCGCAGCCTGCCCGGCGCCGCTGGCTGGGCGCCTGAACGCACGATGAAGAAGCCGCGGCCGCCCTGGCTGCTGGTGCTGGCTGTGCTGGCCCTGCACCTGCTGCTCGGGCGCGAGGTGCAGCGCATCCATGAAGGCTGGGTCAGCGAAGGGCCGCCGCCGATGCCGCCGCGCATGCAGGTCGAGTTCGTGCGCGAGATGGTGCTGCAGGCGCCGCCAGTGACCATTCGCACCCTGCCGCCGCCGCCCAAGCGGGTCGTCAAGGCCGGAGCAGCGCGCCCGGCGCCCGAGCCGGCCTCGGTGCCGGAACCTCTGGCGTTGCCATCCGCGCCAGAGCCGGTGGCGCAGGCCTCCTCGGCACCGGCCGAGGAGGCCCCGGTGCCCGTCGCCCAGGCGGCTTCGGCGGCGCCGGGCGACGAGCCCGGCCCGGAATGGCCGCTGTCCACGCGCCTGACTTATGTGCTGACCGGCAACTACCGCGGTCCCGTGCACGGCGAGGCCCAGGTCGAATGGCTGCGCAAGGGCAGCGACTACCAGGTGCACCTCGACGTCAACGTCGGCCCCAGTTTCGCGCCCTTCATCACACGGCGCATGAGCAGCCAGGGCCAGCTGACGCCGGAGGGCATCGCGCCGCAGCGCTACGACGAGGAAACCAGATTCATCGTCGGCGACGGCCGCCGTGCCAGCGTGTTCTTCCTGCCCACCGAGGTGCAACTGGCCAGCGGCGTGCGCCAACCCGCGCAGCGGGGTGCGCAGGACTCGGCCAGCCAGTTCGTGCAGCTCACCTGGCTGTTCCTGACGGGCAGGGCCGTGCTGGAAAAAGGGCAGGTCGTGAGCTTTCCGCTCGTTCTGCCCAACCGGCAGTACCCGCAGTGGGACTACGAAGTGATCGGCGAGGAGTGGGTCGAGACCGGCACGGGCTGGGTGCCGGCCTGGCATCTGAAACCCCGCGGGTCGACGAAGGGCGACGACATGACGGCCGAGGTGTGGTTGGCGCCAGGGATGCAATACCTGCCGGTGCGCCTGGTCATCCGCCAGGACGTCAGCACCTACGTCGACCTGATGCTCAAAAGCGCGCCGCTGCAAGCCGCGCCAGAATCGACCAACGACATCCCCCGGAGATTGAGCCCATGAGCTACGAGTGCATCATCACCGCCATCCACGGCGACGGCCCGCGCAAGACCGGCCTCATCACGCTGAACCGCCCCAAGGCGCTGAACGCGCTGAACGACCAGCTGATGGACGAGCTGGGCGAGGCGCTGCTGGCGTTCGATGCCGACGACGGCATCGGCTGCATCGTGCTGACCGGCTCGGAGCGCGCCTTTGCCGCCGGTGCCGACATCCCGACGATGTTGCCCCACACCTTCGCGACGGCCTTCAAGAGCGGCCTGATCTCCAAGAACTGGGAAACCATCCTGCAAGTGCGCAAGCCGGTCATTGCCGCGGTCGCCGGCTTTGCGCTCGGCGGCGGCTGCGAGCTGGCGATGATGTGCGACTTCATCATCGCCGCCGACACCGCCAAGTTCGGCCAGCCGGAGATCAAGCTGGGCATCGTGCCCGGCGCCGGGGGTACGCAGCGCCTGCCGCGCGCCGTTGGCAAAAGCAAGGCCATGGACATGCTGCTGACGGCCCGCATGATGGGTGCAGCCGAGGCCGAGAGCGCCGGGCTGGTGTCGCGCGTCGTGCCGGCGGACACGCTGCTGGCCGAGGCGCTGGCCGCGGCCGAGCAGATCAACGGCTTCAGCGGCCCGTCGGTCGCGCTGATCAAGGAGTTGGTCAACCTGGCCTACCAGGCCCCGCTGACCGATGGCGTCAACGTCGAACGGCGCTACTTCCACGCGCTGTTCGGCAGCCATGACCAGCGCGAGGGCATGGAAGCCTTCCTGGCCAAGCGCGCCCCCAGCTTCGAACACCGTTGACTCTTGTGGCGAAACGATGACGAACCTAGGGACGACTGTTTACGTTGTGTGAATAGTCAGTTCCGGCGGGCCTGGTGTTTCTACTGAGGTCGGCTGCCTACAGTTCAGGCCATGGACACCGCGGTCGCGATGTCCGAATGACCCGAAGGCAGGACGCCCTGCCAGCCACTGAAGGAGCCCGTCATGAGCAAGCTGTCCACCGTCATCGCCGCCACCCTGTTGATCGCCGCTGGCGCCGCCTCGGCCCAGGCCACCGGCACCGCCCCGCTGACCCGCGAGGCTGTCATCGCCGAACTGGCCGCCGCCCGCAACAGCGGTGAACTCGCCGCCATCCAGGGCGAGAAGGGTGTCGAGGTGACGACCGCCGCCAGCGCCAAGGCCGCCGCCGTCGCCACCGTCAAGCTGCCCCGCCAGGCCGTGCTGACGGTCAAGCCGACCGAAGTGCGTGGCGACGACAAACTCGCCGCTGCCCAGGCCGCGGACCACGGCGAGAACGCTGCCCGTGAACTGGGCGACTTCCCGGCCCCGGTCGCCCGCCGCGCCTCCGCGCTGGCCGCCCGCTGAAGCAAAGCGGCTTCAAAGTCGAAAAAGGCGACCCGCAGGGGTCGCCTTTTTTATTGGCGCGCGTCGCTGTTGCGCGCGATGGCCAGGGCGCCGCGCCTCAGGACTCCCGGCGCAGCGCCGGGAACAGGATGACGTCGCGGATCGACGGCGAGTCGGTGATCAGCATCATCAGCCGGTCGATGCCGATGCCGCAGCCGCCCGTCGGGGGCATGCCGTACTCCAGCGCACGGATGAAGTCCGCGTCGAAGAACATCGCTTCCTCGTCGCCCGCGTCCTTGTTGGCCACCTGCGCGTGGAAGCGGGCGGCCTGGTCTTCGGCGTCGTTCAGCTCGGAGAAGCCGTTGGCGTACTCGCGGCCGGTGATGAACAGCTCGAAGCGCTCGGTGATCTTGGGATTCGCGTCGGACGCGCGGGCCAGCGGCGAGACCTCGACGGGGTAGTCGATGATGAAGGTCGGCTCCCAGAGCTTTTCTTCGACGACGGCCTCGAACAGGCCGAACTGCAGCTCGGCCAGCCCCCAGCGGGTGGGCGCTTCCTCGCCCGCGGCCTTCAGGCGGCCGCGCAGCACGTCCGCGTCGTCGGCCTCGGCTTCCGTCAGGCCGGCGAACTGGATCAGCGAGTCGCGCACGGACACGCGGGCGAAGGGCTTGTCCAGCGCCACCGGCTTGCCGGCGTAGGTCAGCGCGGCGCCGCCGGTGGCGGCAATCGCCGCGTGGCGCAGCACGGCCTCGGTGAAGTCCATCTGGTCGTGATGCGTCCAGTAGGCCGCATAGAACTCCATCATCGTGAACTCGGGGTTGTGCCGGACCGAGATGCCTTCGTTGCGGAAGTTGCGGTTGATCTCGAACACGCGCTCGAAGCCGCCCACCACCAGGCGCTTGAGGTAGAGCTCCGGCGCGATGCGCAGGTACATCTGCTGGTCGAGCGCGTTGTGGTGCGTGATGAAGGGCTTGGCGTTGGCGCCGCCAGGAATGGGGTGGAGCATCGGCGTCTCCACTTCCAGGAAGCCGTGCTCCACCATGAAGCTGCGGATGGCCGAAACGGCCTTGCTGCGCGCCGTGAAGCGCTTGCGGGCGTCCTCGTCGGTGATTAGGTCGACGTAGCGCTGGCGGTACTTCTGCTCCTGGTCGGTCATGCCGTGGAACTTGTCCGGCAGCGGGCGCAGGCTCTTGGTCAGCAGGCGCAGCGTGGTGACGGTGATGGTCAGCTCGCCGGTCTTGGTCTTCATCAGCGTGCCTTCGCCGCCGAGGATGTCGCCCAGGTCCCAGTGCTTGAAGGCGTCGTAGACCTCCGCGCCGACGTTGTCGACCGTCACGCGCAGCTGGATGCGGCCGGTGGCGTCCTGCAGCGTGCAGAAGCTCGCCTTGCCCATCACGCGCTTGAGCATCATGCGGCCGGCCACGCTGACCTTGACGGCCTGCGGCTCCAGCGCCTCGTTGTCGGTCTCGCCGTATTGCGCGTGCAGCGGCGCGGCGCGGTGCTGGGGCTTGAAATCGTTCGGGAACGGCACCGGGTTGGCGGCCCGCAGCGCGGCCAGTTTCTCGCGGCGCTCGGCGATCAGTTGGTTGTCGTCAGCCTGGGCGGGGGCTTGGGTGGTCGGTGTCGTTTGGGTCATTGCGGGCCTTGGTGAATCGGCGATTTTAGAATCGCCCGCCTCGATGACCCCACACAGCCTGAAGCGCGCCACCCTCACCTTGCTTGCCGGCAGCGCGCTGGCCCAGGCCGTCCCGCTTTTGCTGGGGCCGTGGATCGCACGGCTGTACACGCCCGCGGAGTACGGGCAGTTCTCGCTGCTGTGGACCGTGGCGAGCAACCTGGCCGTCGTCGGCTGCGCGCGCTACGAGTTCGCGCTGGCGCTGGAGACGGGCGACGAGGGCGCTGCGGCGCTGCTGGCACTGTGCCTGCGCATGCTGCTGGCGATGACGGGCATGGCCTTCGTCGTCGGCGCCGCGTGGTTCGTGTGGGCCAACTTCTCCCTCGCCGCGGCACTGCCGCTCGTCGTGCTGGCGCTGGCCGCCAGCCAGGCGCTGGCGCAGTGGGCCGCGCGCGCGGGGCGTTTCGCCGTGCTGGCGTGGGGCCGCGTCGTGCAGTGGGGCGGCGGCGCGCTGGCGCAGGTCGGTTTCGGCTTGATGCAGGCGGGGCCCTGGGGGTTGGCGGGCGGTGCGGCGCTGGCCACGGCGGCGGCTGCGGCCTTGCAAGCCCGGCCCGCACCAGCGGGCGGCTGGCGCGGGCTGCTGGCCTCGCGGCCGCTGCGCGGCACGGCCGAGAAGCACCGCGACTTCCCGCTGCTGAACACGCCGCATGCCTTTGCCGGCGCGCTGCAGGACACGCTGGCGATCACGCTGCTGACGGCGTGGCTGGGCGCACCCGAGGCCGGCGCCTGGGCGCTGGCGCTGCGCTACCTGAAGGCGCCGGCGAGCCTGGTCGGCGGGTCGCTGTCGCAGGTGCTCTATCCGCGGCTCACGCAGGCCGCCAGCCGCGGCGAGGCGCGCGAGCTCGTGCGCCGCAAGCTGCGGCTGCTGGCCGCCGTCGCGCTGCCGCTGATGATCGCGTTGCTGGCCTTTGGCCCCTGGTTGTTCGCGACCGTCTTCGGCCCCGAATGGCGCGGCGCGGGCGAATTGGCGCGGTCGCTGGCGCCCTATGTCGCGCTGCACTTCATCGCCTCGCCGCTGTCCGTCGTCACGATGGCCTGGGGTGCGCAGGCCTGGGCGCTGAAGCTGGCGCTGGCGGGGCAGCTGATGTTCGTGGGCGGGCTGGCCGCGGGCATCTACCTGGGCGGCTTGGCCGGCGCGGGCTGGGGCGTGTCGGCGGCGATGCTGGTCTACTTCGGCTACTTTTTCTGGGGGCTGCTGCAATGGGCCCCTGCACACGGGGAGACGCTTTGAAAGCAAGCTTGGCACGGCGGTTGTGGCAGCCCGTCAAGCGGCTCGTCTCGCGGCTGTGGGGCCCACGCATGGTGTATGGCTTCGTACGCGGCGACGGCGAGTTCCTGCCCAACACGCGGCTGAGCAACAGCGCCGTCGTGTTCGCTCCCGATAAGCTCGAAATCGGCGATCACGTGTTCATCGGGCATTTCAGCGTGCTTGACGCGACCTACGGCCTGAGCATCGGCGAGGGTTGCCAGATCGGCTTCTTCACTGGCGTGTTTACCCATTCCAGCCACGCTGCCGTTCGTCTTTACGGCCGCGAGTACGTCAAGGTGTCGCACAAGCAGGCTTATCACACCGCGCAGGTGGTGATCGGCGCCTACAGCTTCGTTGGAGCGCATGCAACCGTGCTGCCGGGCACTCGGCTGGGTAAGGGCAGCCTGGTGTCCGCTTACAGCCAAGTGCAGGGTGAGTTCCCCGATTACGCCATCCTGGCCGGGCAACCTGCCAAGCAGGTCGGCGACACTCGTCGCAAGGATGCCCAGCTGCTGCGCCAGCATCCAGAGCTGGCCGTGCACTACCAGGCTTGGGCTGGAGAGTTGCCATGAGCCTCGGCGGCGGCCTCAAGCTCGTCCTCATCGGCGACGGCGAAAGCCCGCACCTGCTGAAGTGGGCGCGAGCGCTGCAGCCCCGCGTGCAGCTGTACGCCATCTCGTCACGCGGCTTCCTGCCCGAGTTCCTGCAACTGCTGCCCGATGCGCGCCGGCTGGCGCTGAACACCCAGCCCGACCACGCGGGCGGCAATGTCGCGCTGATCAAGCAGCTGCCACGCATCGGCGCCTGGCTGGCCGACACCGATGCCGACTGGCTGCACGCCCACTACCTGACCTCCCACGGCTCGCTGGCCTGGGCGGCCAAGCTGGGCTGGCGGCTGCGCGCGCAGATCGCCGGCTCGGCCTGGGGCAGCGACATCCTCGTCACGCCTCAGCGCGGCGGTGCCTGGCGCTGGATGACGAAGAAGGTGCTGCGTCACTGCGCCATCACGACATCGGACTCGCTCCACATGGCTGAGCGCATGCGCGAGCTGGGCGCGGGCGAGGTCATGGTCTTCCCCTTCGGCCTGGAGGCGATGCCGAAGAACAACGCGAAGAAGCAGCCTTGGCTGTGCTTCGCCAACCGTGGGCTGGAGCCGATCTACCAGCCGCAGCTTGTCGTCGATGCGTTTGCGCGCATCGCGGCCGCACAGCCTGAGGCGCGGCTCGTCGTGGCCAATGACGGCTCGCTGCGCGTCGCGTTGGAGGCCGACGTCGCCGCCCGCGGCCTGGCAGACCGCGTGAGCTTTGTCGGGCGCCTGGACGCGCAGGCGCAGGCGTCGCACTACGCCCGCGCCACCTGGTTGCTCAGCTTGCCGCAGAGCGATTCGGTCTCCGTTTCCGTGCTGGAGGCGATGGGCCATGGCTGCGTGCCGCTGCTGTCCGACCTGCCGGCCAACCGCGAGGTGATCGGCGATTCGGCCCGCGGTCTGATTGTCGGCATGCAGGTCGCCTCGCTCGACGACTTGCCGGCGCGCATGGCGGCGCTCGACACGTCCAAGCTTGCCGCTGTGAACCGTGACTGGGTGGCTGCCCACGGCCTGTTCGAGCCACATGTGCAGCGCTTCCTCACGCGGCTCAAGGAGCTGACGCCCGCATGAGGATCCTGCTCGTCAACCACTACGCCGGCTCTCCCGCCCACGGCATGGAGTTCCGGCCCTATTACCTGGCCCGCGAATGGGTAAGGGAGGGGCACGAGGTGACGATCGTCGCGGCCTCGTACTCCCATGTGCGCGCGGTGCAGCCCGAGGTCGCGGGCGAGCCGCGCGAGGAGATCATCGACGGCATCCGCTACCGCTGGTTGCCCACGCCGCACTACGCCGGCAACGGTGTCGGCCGGCTGCGCAACATCCTGTCGTTCCTCCGCCAACTGCGCGCCGACGCCTGGCGGCTGACGCGGGAGATCCGGCCCGACGCGGTCATCGCGTCCAGCACCTACCCGATGGACATCTGGGTGGCCAGGAAGTTGGCGCGACTGGCCAAGGCCAAGCTCGTCTACGAGGTGCACGACCTCTGGCCGCTGTCGCTGATCGAGCTGTCCGGCATGTCGCCGCGCCACCCGTTCGCCATGCTCTGCGGCAAGGCCGAGGGCGATGCCTACCGGCATGCCGACGTCGTCGTCTCCATGCTGCCCTGCGTGCATGAGCACATGACGCACCGGGGCCTGGACTTGCGCAAGCTGCATATCGTGCCCAATGGCTTTGCGCCCGAGGAATGGCAGGGCGAGTCCGCGCCGCTCGGGGCAACGCTCGCGGCTCACCTGGACGCCGAGCGTGCGGCCGGCCGCGTCGTCGTCGGCTATGCCGGCTCCATGGGCCTGCCGAATGCGCTGGACGTGGTGCTCAATGCCGCGGCGCGCGTGAAGGACGCGCCGCTGAGCTTCGTGCTGGTCGGCAGCGGCCATGAGGGCACACGCCTGGCCGAACGGGCAGCCGCCGAAGGGCTGACGAACGTCCGCTTCTTCGCTCCCATCCCCAAGGCGCAGATCCCGACGCTGCTGTCGCACTTCGACATCGCCTACATCGGCTGGCAGCGAACGCCCATCTACCGCTTCGGCATCGCGCCCAACAAGCTCATCGACTACCTGATGGCCGGCCGCGCGGTGCTGCATTCCGTTGAGGCCGGGAACGACCCCGTGGCCGAGGCCGGCGCGGGGCTCACCGTCGCGCCCGAACACCCCGAGGCCGTCGCGAACGGGCTGCTCGCGCTGGCCGCGTTGACGGCGGCGCAGCGCGCGGAGATGGGCCAGCGTGGCCGCGCCTTCGCCATGGCGCACCACGCCTACCCGGTGCTCGCGGCGCGCTTCATCCAGGCCTTGACATGACCGAGCTGGAGCAGATTGCGCAACGCTACGCCCGCCGCGATGCCAGCGACCGCTACAGCCTGCTGCGCCCGGAGGTCTGGCAGATGTGGCAGGAACGCCAGCGCGAATTGCTGAAGCTGCTGGCCGCGCGGCCCGGCACGCCGGCCGAGTGGCACGCCGCCGAGGTGGGCTGCGGCGCCGGCGGCAACCTGCTCGACCTGTTGCGCCTGGGCGTGCTGCCCGCCCATCTCACCGGCATCGAGCTGCTGCCAGAACGTCTGGTCGCCGCCCGCGCGGCGTTGCCCGAGGGCGTGCGCCTGCTGGCCGGCGATGCCGCCACGGCCGAGATGGCGCCCGCCAGCCAGGACCTCGTGCTGCAATCCACCGTGTTCTCCTCCATCCTCGACGACGCGCTGCAGCAGCGCGTGGCGGATGCGATGTGGCGCTGGCTCAAGCCGGGTGGCGCCGTCGTCTGGTACGACTTCACCGTCAACAACCCGCGCAACCCCGATGTGCGCGGCGTGCCGTTGAAACGCGTGCGGGTGCTGTTCCCACAAGGCCGCTTCACGGCGCGCCGCGTGACGCTCGCGCCGCCGCTGGCGCGGGCCTTTCCGGCCGCCTATCCGGTCTTCAACCTCGTGCCTTGGCTGCGCACGCACCGCTTGGTGCTGATCGACAAGCCCTGATGCACGAAAATCCCGCCCGATGACTGCCCAGCCCTTCCTTCCCTTTGCCCTGCCCGACATCGGCGACGACGAAATCGCCGAGGTCGTCGACACGCTGAAATCCGGCTGGATCACCACCGGCCCCAAGGCCAAGCGCTTCGAGCAGGCCTTCGCCGAATTCCTGGGTGACCCGCAGATCGAATGCATCGCCGTCAACTCGGCAACGGCCGGCCTGCACCTGGCGCTGGAGGCCATCGGCCTGGGCCCTGGCGACGAGGTCATCACGACGACGCACACCTTCACCGCGACCGCGGAGGTCGTGCGCTATCTGGGCGCCGACGTGAAGCTGGTCGACATCGACCCCGCGACGCTGAACATCGACATCGCCGCCGTCGAAGTGGCGATCACGCCCCGCACCAAGGCCATCCTGCCGGTGCACTACGCCGGCCTGGCCGTCGACATGCTGGCCATCCTCGACATCGCCCGGCGCCACGGCCTGCGCGTCATCGAGGACGCGGCCCATGCCTTGCCGACGACGTTGGAGAAGGAGCTGATCGGCACACTCGGCAGCGATGCCACGGTGTTCAGCTTCTACGCCAACAAGACAATGACGACCGGCGAGGGCGGCATGCTGGTCACGCGAAACCCTGAGCTCGCCAAGCGCGCCCGTGTCATGCGCCTGCACGGCATGAGCCGCGACGCCTTCGACCGCTTCACGGCCAAGGTGCCGAGCTGGTACTACGAAATCGTCGCGCCGGGGTTCAAGTACAACCTGACGGACATCGCGGCGGCGCTGGGGCTGCACCAGCTCAAGCGCCTGCCTGAGTTCCAGGTCCGCCGCGAGCAGATTGCGAATCGGTTCAATGACGCCTTTGCCGACCTGCCGCTGATCCTGCCGCCCGAAGCGCCCGAGGGCGATACGCATGCGTGGCACCTTTACGTCGTGCGCCTGGCCGACGACGCGCCCATTACGCGTGACGCCTTCATCGAAGGCATGTACGCCGCCGGCATCGGCTGCAGCGTGCACTACGTGCCGCTGCACCTGCATCCTTATTGGCGCGACCGCTACGGGCTGACGCCCGAACAGTTCCCGCAGTCGCAGAACGCGTTCGAGCACACGGTGAGTCTGCCGCTGTACACGGCGATGAGCGATGCGGATGTGGAACGCGTCATCGCCGCGGTGCGCAAGCTGCTGGTCTGAGGCACGCATTGACCAAGCGCTTGTTGGACGTGATCTGCTCCGGACTGGGCCTGCTGCTGCTGGCGCCGCTGCTGCTGGCCGCGGCCGTCTGGATCAAGCTCGATTCGCCGGGACCGGCCCTGTTCCGCCAGACCCGCGTCGGTCGCTTTGGTGTGCCGTTCACGATCCACAAGTTCCGCACGATGCGCGTCGCGCCGGGTGCGCAGATCACGGTGGGCGAAGACCCGCGCATCACCCGCGCCGGCCGGCTGCTGCGCGCCACCAAACTCGACGAACTGCCACAGCTGTGGGACGTACTGCGCGGCGCCATGAGTCTGGTCGGCCCGCGCCCGGAGGTGCCTCGGTACGTGGCCTTGTACCCGGCCGAACTGCGCGAGGTGGTGCTCTCCGTGCGGCCCGGCATCACGGACCCGGCGTCACTGCAGTTTCGCAACGAGAGCGAGCTGCTGGCCCTGGCGGCGGACCCGGAGCGCGAGTATGTCGAGGTCGTGATGCCGACCAAGCTGCGATTGGCCGCCGACTATGTGCGCAGCGCCAGCCTGATGGGCGACCTGCGGCTGATCCTGGCGACGCTGGGTACGTTGAAGAACTGAGACCTGACGATGAACTGGTTGTCCCTGGATGCCTGGCTGACGCGCATCCGCCCCCAACGCGAGACCCTGGCCCTGGCCCTCGACATGGCGGCCGTGGCGCTGGCCTGGCAGGCCACCTACCTGTTCCGCCTCGGCTTCGAACGCTGGTTAAGCGCTCGACCCGACTACGACCACTGGGTGCTGCTGGGCGTTGTGGCGGTCTACGGGCTGCTGCTGAAACTGCTGAAGGTGCCGAAAGGTATGTGGCGGTTCAGCGGCTTCGGCGAGATCAAGCGTCTGGCGGCCGTTTGTGTTGCGGCAGGGCTCATCGTGGCCGTGGCGGTGTTGATTGCCCAACTGCCCCAGGTGCCGCGCGCCGTGCTGGCGCTGCATCCGGTCTTCACGCTGATGCTGCAGGCGATGATGCGCATGGGTTACCGCATGCTGTACGAGCACATGCGCAGCCGTATCAGTGGCAACGCGCAGGAGCAGCGTCGAGCGCTGGTCATGGGCGCCGGCGATGCGGGGCGGTTGCTGGTTGCAGGTATTCAGCACAGCCAAGGCTGGGTGGTGGTGGGCTTCCTCGACGACGCACCCGAGAAGCGCGGCGCCCGCGTGGCCGGCGTGCCGGTGCTAGGCGCGCTGGAAGAGGCGTCGCGTTCTGTGGCACTGCACGGCATCACCCACATCGTCGTCGCGATGCCGGCCGCCACAACGGCCCAGCGCCGCCGTGCGCTGGATCTCGCTGGCCAGGCCGGCCTGCCGGTGCTGACGGTGCCCAGCAGCCAGGAACTGCTGGCGGGCCGTCATGTGGATCAGGTGCGCGACATCGAGCCCGAGGATCTGCTGGGCCGGGAGCCGGTGGAACTGGACGAGGGCGGCATGAGCGAATGCCTCGGTGGCAAGGTTGTGCTGATCACCGGGGCTGGCGGCTCCATCGGGTCCGAGTTGTGTCGCCAGGTAGCGCGCTACGGCCCCTCAAAGATCGTGCTGTACGAACTGAGCGAGTTCGCGCTGTACACCATCGAGCAGGAGTTGGGCGAGAAGTTCCCGCACATCCCGCTTTTGCGGCTGATCGGTGACGTGAAGGATCTGGAGCACCTGCGCTACGTCTTCGGCAAGTACCAGCCGCAGATCGTGTTCCATGCGGCGGCGTACAAGCATGTGCCGCTGATGGAAGAGGAGAACGCGTGGGCAGCGCTGCGGAACAACACGTTGGGAACCTATCAAACGTGTCTGGCTGCCGCAGAACACGGCACAGAGCGCTTCGTGCTGATCTCGACGGACAAGGCGGTGAATCCCACCAACGTGATGGGCGCCACCAAACGCGCAGCGGAACTGGTGATCAGCCACATGGCGGCGCAAGGCCATGCGACGAAGTTCATGGCCGTCCGCTTCGGCAACGTGCTCGGTTCGAGCGGCAGCGTCATCCCGAAGTTCAAGGAGCAGATCGCCAAAGGTGGACCAGTGACGGTGACCCACCCGGAGATCACGCGCTACTTCATGACGATCCCCGAGGCGGCCCGTCTGGTCGTTCAGGCCGGCTCAATCGGCGAGTCAGGTCAGGTCTTTGTGCTCGACATGGGTGAGCCTGTGAAAATCGCCGAGTTAGCGAGGACGATGATCCGTATGAGCGGACGCGACGCGAGAGATGTCCGTATCGAGTTCTCGGGACTGAGGCCCGGGGAAAAGCTCTACGAGGAACTGTTGAACGATCGGGACAGCACGCTGCCCACACCAATCGCCGCGCTGAGCATCGCGAGGCTGAACAGCACGGACGCCGCACAGCGTGTCCTGGACTGGATGGAGTCTGCGTTGTCAGCGAGCGCAGAAGGCGATGACGCAGTAAGAGAGAAGTTGCGAGAACTGATCCCGACGGAGTACCGCATCGGCGGCACTTGAATGTGGAAAAGGGGCCTGCAGGCCCCCTTTTCGTATCAGGCGAACCCTGTAGTCACTCCTTGATCGGCGTGCTGCACAAGGTTTTCATGACCATGTGGCCGAACATCAGGTGAACGTCCTCGCACATTTGCATGTCAAAGGAGTTGACCCAGACGCTGTGGTCGCACATGGGCATCATCTTGCCGCCGTCGTAACCGACCACGCCCAGCACCTTGCCTCCAGCGCGGCGCGCCGATTCAATGGCCTTGAGCACATTCGGCGAGTTGCCGCTGCCGCTCACCGCGATCAGCAAGTCGCCCTCGTCCATCAGTGCGTCGACCTGGCCGGCGAAAACGTCGGCGTATGACAGGTCATTGCCGTAGGCCGTGATCAGGCCCATGTTGTCGCACAGACAGACGCCGCGGAACTTCCTGCCCGTGGCCAGATTGACCATCTTGTTCCAATCGGTGATGTAGTGCGAGGCGGTCGACGCGCTGCCGCCGTTGCCGCAAGTCAGGATCTTCTTGCCACTGTCGAAAGCGGCCTTGACCATGTCGATCCCTTGCTGGAAGGCATCGGTGTTCAGTTGTACAGCCAGTCGCGCGTGCGCGGCCAGATAGTTGGAGACAGTGAAGTTCGTAGCCATGGGGGACGTCATTCGGTGGGTTGGTAGAACACGATCTGGGCGCCGGTACGGTCGAAACGGAACTTGACCGGCTGCAAATCGGCGAGCGCCGCGGTGATTGTCACGTGACGCTCGGGAGGGGCATAGAACATGATGAAACCGCCATTGCCCGCGCCGAGTAACTTGCCACCCAGGGCGCCACTGGCCATGCCTGCGGCATACCAAGCATCAATCTGCGGATCGGAGATGCCGGCTGTCAATTGGGCCTTGAGGCGCCAATTCTCGTCCAGCAGATCACCAAGGTGCTCAAGTGTGCCGGACTCCAACTGCTCCTTCATCTCGAAGGCCAACTTGACCATCCGGCGCATGAGTGCGCGACGATCGGTTGCTTTCATGGCTTCCGATTGGTTGGCCAGCACGGCAGATGCACTGCGCGTGCGCCCAGTGAAGAACACCAGGGTCGCATCTTCCATCTCCTGCAACAGCGCTGGCTTGCACATGACAGGGTCGACGGACACTGAATCGTCCGGATGGAAGCGGATCAGATTGAGGCCACCGTAGGCCGCCGCGTACTGGTCCTGTTTGCCTATCGGCTCTCCGCAGCGATGAATCTCGATCTCGCAGGCCTGACGAGCGAGTTTCTCCTTGGGCGCGAACTGGTTGCGATAGGCGTAGAGGGCGTTGAGCAGGCCGACGGTGTATGTGCTGGACGAGCCCAGACCGGAGCCCTTCGACGGAATGTCAGCCATCGACGCGATTTCGATGCCACCGTCAATGCCTACCAGATCCAGCGCCTCGCGCACGAGCGGATGCTCGACCTGTTGACGTCGCTCGACATCTTCGGTGCGCGTGTAGCTGACACGGATGCGACCGTCGAACTTCTTGTTGACGCAGATGTACATGTACTTGTCGATCGACGTCGACAGTACGGCGCCCACCTCTTCGCGATAGAACGCGGGCAGGTCGCTTCCTCCGCCCACGAAGCTCATTCGCAACGGGGTCTTGCTGACGATCATTCTTCTCCCTCGGGCTTTGGCGCTAGCTCAACAACAAAACTTGCAATTATCTGCGATCGCTCAACAGTCGGGGTTTCATCGAGTTCCCGTGCAGCCAGGGTCGTTAACTGTTCCTCGTCCGGCGTGCCTCGCCAAGCGTAGTCCTGCTTCAGCCGCGCCTCGCGGGTGGCGGGTGCCACATCCACGTACATCTTCATCGTGTCGGGCCGTCCAAGCAGGTCGTCCATCAGCAGGGCGGGTACCCCCTCGACGATGAGAACGTCCTCGGGGCCGACGGAATGCTCGATGTGCTGGGCGCCGGCGTTGCGGGCGATGCGGTCGTACACAGGTTCCGACAGCACGACGCGCGAGCTCGAGTCCGCTGCGGCCGCTATGGCGGCCGATGCGGTGACCAGGTCGAAGCGCTCGCGCACGCCGGAGCCTTCGACGCGGTCGGACTTGGGCTTGAGCCAGCCATCCAGCGAGATCGCATGGGCCTGGCGCCCCAGCGCATGCAGCAGCTCCTTGAGCACCTGCGCGGCATAGCTCTTGCCTGCGCGGGCCAGGCCGCCGATGAGCACGAGACGCCGTCCCTGGCTGGCCTCGATGGCGATCGGCGCCAGGCGTCGCGTCAGTGCAGCGTGACCATCCAAGATCCATTCCACCGCGTCCGCGAGGTCGGGCGCAATGTAGTCAGGGCGGACTGCATGCTTGGCGTCTGCCCCCGCGTGACCGGTGCGCAGCAAGACCGTGCGAACGCCGGCGCGGCGGCCGGCTTCGACGTCCGAGGTGGTGTCGCCGATCATCCAGGAGTCACGGCGGCCGATGCCCAGATCGCGGCAAGCCTGATCGATCAAGCCCGGCTCGGGCTTGCGGCAACTGCAGGGGCCCTTGAGCGCCGGGACCTCGCCGGGAAAGCCCTTGTCTGGGTGGTGCGGGCAGAGGTAGAGGCCATCGAGGAAGGCGCCGCCGGCACCAAGCTGGGACTCCAGGCGGGCGTGAATGCGGTCCAGTCCTTCGAAGCTCACGTCGCCACGCGCAACCACGGGCTGGTTGGTGATGACCACAGCCAGCGTGCCGCTGCGGTTGAGGCGGCGGATGGCGGTGGCGGCACCAGGCAGCAGCTCGAGCTGGTCGGGTGACTTGAGGTGGGTGACCTCGCGGTTGATGGTGCCGTCACGGTCCAGAAAGACCGCGCTGCGCAACTGGCGACCGGAGAGCCGCTCGGGAAGGCCGGCGACGAAGTCGCGCTCGACCTTGTCCAGGCGTTCCGGCGTGCCCATGTCCTTGATGTACTCGGGCGTGACGTAGCCGTGCAGGCGGCGGCCAAGCTCGAGCATGCGGGGGAACATGTGCTTGGCGATGTCGGCCTTGCCTTCGGCGGGTGTGACGTCCTCCAGCCCGGCGCGATCCAGCACGTACAGCGCCGCGTTGACGAGGTTGCGGACCTCGCGGCCTTCGGGATGTGGGTACGGCAGGATGGCGCGGACAGCCCCGTGCGAGTCGATGTCGACCAGGTCGGAGTCCTGTGGATGGTCATTAGGATGAAGGAACAGCGTGCCGACGGCGCCGGAGGCCTCGTGGGCGTTCCAGAGCTTGCGCAGATCAACGTCCATGAACGTATCGCCGTAGAGCAGCAGGAAGCGGTCGGCGAGCAGGGGTAGCGCGTCGCGCAGGGCGCCGGAGGTGCCGCGCGGCTCGTCTTCGATGGCGTAGATCAGCTTGACGCCAAAGGCCGAGCCGTCACCGAAGTACTCGGAGATCTTCTCGTGCCGGTGCTGGACCAGCAGCGCGATGTCGGTGAAGCCGTGCTTGCGGCAGAGGTCGATCTGATGATGCAGGACAGGTTTGCCGAGCACCGGCACCATCGGCTTGGGCAGGTCGCCGCTGCGCTCTCGCAGGCGGGTGCCCATGCCGCCGGCGAGGATGGCGACCTGACTTCTCGTGAGGGATGCGTTCATTGGGAGGCCTCCTTGCGACCGCGTCGCAGGATCAGCGCCTTGAAAATCTGTTCCTGGGCCTGCTGCGGTATGGCGACCCAGGTTGCGATGCAGGCGATGCCGATCACGCGTCGAATCGAGTGCTGGCTACTGAAGTTGGAGGTACGAGCGCGGAGGTTGAAACGCCAGTGACGTGGGTCGCGACGCGTGTTGTCCTGCCGGTACTGGACCAGCACCTCAGGCAGGTTGGCGAAGCGAAGTCCGGCGTTCATCCAGCGCAGCCACAGGTCCAGGTCCTCCGCGAAGCGAAAATCGGGGTTGTAGCCGCCATGCCGCTCGATCGCCTCCTTGCGGTACATGACAGTCGGGTGCGCGATAGTGGTGGTCAGCTGCATGCCCTTGGCAATGGCTGTCGAGGTCTGGGGGTAGCTGCGATGGGCGAGGAACTGCCCATCGTTGCTGATGATATCGAGCGCGCCGCCGACGACCGAGATCTCCGGATGTGCCTGCAGGTACGCCACTTGTAGCGCCAGCCGCTCGGGCATGCAGACGTCGTCCGAGTCGAAGCGGGCGATGAATTTGCCGCGAGCCTTGCTGATGGCCAGGTTCAGGCTTCCGGGCAGGCCCAGGCGTGCGGTCGGATGGACGTAGATGAAGCGCGGATCTTCGGCGCAGACGGCGCGGCAGGCCTCGGCCAGTTCTGGGCGGTTGCTCTCGTCGACGACGATGCACTCGAAGTCGGTGAAGGTCTGGGCGCGGATGCTTTCAAGGCTGGTACGGACGATGTGAGGTTCCTCGTTGAACGAGGGCATCACCACCGTGACGAGGGGAGTTGAAGCGGTCATGCCGGACCTCAGAAGCCTTCTTGGCGGGCGATCTCGTCGATGGCGCGCAGGACGGCGGCCTCGGAGCCGAGCGCCGGCTTCCATCCCAGAGCCTGAATCTTGGCGGTCGAGTAATGGAACTTGGGCACGTCGCCGACCCAGCCACGATTTCCCGTGCCGAACTGGATGTGGGCGGAGGGTGCCACGCGCTTGACGACCTGCTCGGCGATCCAACGCACGAAGACGCCCTCGTCGACCGGGCCGACGTTGATCGGTAGTGTCTTGGGGATGTCGGCGCGCGAGCGGACGAGCAGCATGGCTGCGACCAGATCGCTGACATGCAGATACGCCTTGCGCTGGGTGCCGTTGCCCAGGACTTCGAGGCTGTTGCCGGTGGTCTTGAGCTTGCGGACGAAGTCGAGGATGACGCCGTGGGTCGCGGGCACGCCGACGACGTTAGGGAAGCGGAAGAGGCAGGCGCACTCGAGGTGGCTCTCGGCGGCGGCGCTGATTAAGGCCTCGGAAGCGAGCTTCATGGCGCCGTAGTTGGAAATCGGCAGCAGGGGGCCGATGTCCTCGTGCAGAGGTTGATCGCCGAGGTCGCCGTAGATCGCGGAGCTGGAGGCGAAGTAGAGTTTGGCGATCTTGTTGGCCTTCATGCAGCGAAGGATCTCGGCGGTGGTGAGGAAGGTGTCCTTCAGGTCGACGTCGGCATCGGCGACGCCGGCCGGGATGTCGGAGTTGGCGGCCAAATGCCAGACTTCGTCGATGGCACCGAAGGTGGCGGCCTGGGCGAAAGCGGCTTGTGCTGGAGCGCGCTGCGCCAGGTCGGCTTCGATGAAATGCAGGCGCGAGGTGGCGCTGCCGACGCTCAGATAGTCGCGGCTGCCACGCAGCAGGTTATCGATCACCACGACGGTGCGGCCTTCCTCAAGGAGGCGTTCGCAAAGATTGGCGCCGATGAAGCCGGCGCCGCCGGCGACGATGGACGCACGGTTGCCTTGAATCGAATGATTTTCCATGATTTCTATTCTCAATATTCATGCCCCTGCAATCGCAGGTGCGCCGTTGGATTCGCTTGATGGGCTCGCTTCAGATTGCGATATTCGCTTAGTTGGGAAGTTCTCTGTCTTGAGAGGATGGAAATCGAGAAAATCACCGGATACAAGATGGCCATGTACCTAAAGTGGTAGAACGGCGATGCCGCGGCTACAACGACGATGAAAGGAATCGAATTAACGATAAACGTCGTAAGGATTCGATGACGTATCAGGGCGAAAAGGAATAATAACTGGCACGCGCCCTCAAAAATAACAAATGGATCCGCGCCGCTGAGAAATTTAACGACGGAGCCCAGCGGCTGAATGAAGGGAGAAACGAGAAGGAGGATCGAACGGCCAGCGACGGGAATCGGAGAATAGCCAAGCGTGAGTTCACGCCCCAACTGCGCCAACGCGCCCGAACCCTCGTCCGAGACGATTCCTTCCAGCATGGACAACGACTCTTCGCCAGTTCCGGTTGCAAGGAAAACAGCGGACACAACGACTGCAAACGCAGTTGCCTTCCTAAGCCCGTAGCGGATGGAAACAAAAGCCAGTGGTAAGAAAAGAACCAGTGCAGGACGCACAAGCACGGCAATCGAAATCACGATCGCCAGCGCGGCATGCCATACTGAAATTCGTTTGGTCGCGATGATGGCTATGCTTGCCAGCGCCAAGATTGCAAGCCCATCCTTCCCCGTTTGAGCAACGTAGAAAAATGCGAGCGGGGAAAGTGTTGCGTAGCGAAGCTCTTTTCGGTCATCGCCGTTCAGCACCGCGAATACGCAAAGGCCAATAAATGCAACAAAGCCAATGTAAAAAGGGAGATGCTGATAGATGAACTTAAGCAGCAAAACGATGGTATAGGAGGAGGAGTCTGCCAAATATTCAGGCAGGTCGGAGCGAGCAAAGTACTCGTATCGGAGGGGGTCAAATCCTTCCTCGCGGGCGACTTCGAAACCGTTTACGAGAAACCAGATGGTCGCGGAAAGACCCACGAACAACACCGCAGCAATCAGATTGCCGAGAGCGGAGGGACGGACCGATCTGCGCATTTGGATGGACTATTCGGACGCGCAAGCGATTTGCCGCTCATTCGGAAGGAAGAAGTCGCGGGGGGCGTCTGTCGTGAACATGGGAGGCGACCACGTCGGAGCGGCAGGGTCTCCGAAGGCCGCCGCCCACCACGCGAAGGTACTGTTGCCAATTATTCGTCCCGGCGCACTACGCAGCGTATCAAAGTCCTCCAGAGCATTCGCCCCGCGCTCAAGCATTCGGAAGGTAGCGCCAGGGCACTGGCCCTGGACGGCGTTGCATACCTTTGCCGCGTACGTCGCGTCATCGGTGATCACCGCGAAGCGTGTGAAGCCCCGTGCCATTGATTGCCTCACTGCGTCAACGTAGAAGGGCGCATTGACCACCTGGAAACGAGGGAGCTCCAGGAAGTCGCCTCCTCGAATGTGAACGGCGATCTCACCCACCAATAGGCGCTCGGCGGCTCGGGCGGCGATCGGCCGAACTTGCATCGCGCTTATTGCCCTTGCAAACGTCTCCTGCGTCCAGCCGTGTTGAAAGTAGCCGTCGGCGAAGAAGGGCAACCGCGAACGGGTTGCTTTGTTGCTCTGCCAGAACGTCTTATCGTTGACTCCCAGACCCGGTAGCAACCGGCCCGCGCGCGCGGATACCGATAGCCAGCGACGGATGCGCAGTTCCGTAGTCGATGCTACGTGAAGCCATTGGTTGTCCATCAACAGCTTGATCGAGTCCGGGTCTCGTGGCGAGTCGTACCTCTGTAGAGCGTCGGTGAACACTGTGACGGGCGTCTGTCTGCATTGTGAGAGCAGAGCCACCGCAGCAAGTTGATACAGCTGATTTCCAAGGCCACCGGACAGGCGCAGATAGATCATGGCAGGTAGAGGCGGTAGTGCCGTCAAGGACGAATGGCAAGCGAGACAGGCATGCGCCTGGCCGCTTCGATGACCCACGCGATCGCCAACTGCGTGGCGATCAGCGCGATCAGCGGCGTCGCCTGCCAACCGACCGTGGCTGCAGCTGCTCCGGTAATAGCTATCGCCATTGCCGCTATGCCCAATGCACGTTGCTGACCGCTTCCAGCGCGGCTGATGAAGGCCGCGCGCGTCGACGTGTTGATCAGGCTGAGCATCGAATTTAGTGCCACGAGCAACAGGGCGACATGGTTGGCGCTCAGGTGGGCCACCATCTCGCGCAGGCGCGTCGATGCCGCCGCCAGCGCCGCCAGCGCCATGACAGAGGCCAGTAGCCAGCCGGCGACCAGCCTTGGGCGCGAGCTCGTGGAAACCGACGTGGCTTGATCCGCCCCGTACGGGATTGTCTGCAGGTACCACCACTGGACCAGCGATGGCAGCACCGTGCTGGCCAAGATGAAACCAGCCGCCGTCTGCGGCACACGGGTCGCTGCGAGCGAGTAAGTCAGATACAAGAGCAGGCTGGTGACGCCGGGAATGATCCCGATCACGACAGCGGCACGCATCGACACGACGGCTTGCGTCACCAGCCGGTAGTATCGTAGCGACACCCGATAGGACAGCCCGGTATTCATCGCAAGCAGCACGACCACGACTGAGATGAGGGGCACCGGAAAGCGTTGCACTGACAAGCCATAGATTGTCACGGCGCAGGCCATGGCCTGGACGGACAGTAGCAGTCCGATCTGCAATCGCCCTGCATGGGCTTGTCCTCGCGACTCGGTCGCCGCGATGCATTCGTTCATCAGCAACTGGAACGGGACGCATGCGCCCGTGGCGAGCAGCACGAGGATCACGACAGGCGAGTTCGCCACCCCGAATCCTTGTGCGACAAGGATGCCCAGCGGATTCACGATCCACGACGACAGCAGGGTGAGCAGGAAACGCCTGAGCATGATCGAGCGTGCGTATACCGTTCAGCGCAGCGGTTCAAAGACCAGCGTTGACGCACCGCGTCGCACCAGGGTCTCAGGTGGCACGTCGCGATCTACGGTGACGCCGGCCGCTATGACGGATCCGCGCCCAATCGTGACCTGACCGACCATGGTCACGCCAGCACCGATCCAGACGTCATCCTCAACGACGATGAGCTTCTCTCCGCCACCGCCGGAGAATCGCGGCTGCACGCCTTTGCCGAAGCGGTGACCACCTGCGACGATGGAGCAGCCAGGCGCGATCAGCACCCGATCGCCGATGCGCACATTGCCGACGACCGCGGTCAACGCGTTGACCTGCGAGTACGCGCCGATGTCCACGCCATCCTGGCCCGCGTTGATGTACACGTGCGCACCGATCTCCGCGAAGCGCCCGATGCGCGTTTCACCGGAAAGCGTCGCGAGCGGATGGCGGAAGTACAGCGCTCGTCGTCCCTTGCTCAGCGCCCGGAAAGGAATCAGCAGGGCCGCCGGCCACAGGCGGGCCAGCGTCTTGAGAGCGTTCGCGGGCCGCGGCTTTGCCGCTTCTGCTTCAGGGGCTGCGCTCATCGTGAGCCTCGGGAAGAAGTGGATTCAAAAAGATGAGCGTTGTCGGCAGGCACCGTCTTGTCGGAGTCGTCGCCGCTGGACACGATGTACGGCACCTGTCCCTCATACGCCGTCGGCTGGACGTCGCAGCCCGTCTCCCGGTACTTCGCGTGTTTGCACCACACCGTCGGCCGCAAAGGGTGATCCGAAATCACGATCAGCCGAAAGCCGGCGCCGAAGCGCTCATGGCCCTGCCGCCACATCTGCGCCGCGATCTGCCCCGCGAGCTGCAGGTTGTCCGCGTAGTCGGCCGCGAGTCCGGCACTGGGCAGATGGCCCGGCGGATGAGGGAAGGGAAGATGTGCATACAGCGTCCCCCCCCCGCTCTGCCAAAACGGCGATTGCATCGCCGCGTCGCGCACTCGCTCACGAAAGGCTTTCCAATCGTCCGCCGCGAACCAGTCGCAATCGCTGGCCTTTCGCCCGGGCAGCAAGCGCCCAAAGCTGCACAGCAGGCTGCTGACGGGCGGCCTACTCGGCGGCGCGAAACGGGCGCATGAGGCCTGGCCGCTCGCGGCGCAGTACGGGTGATGGAAGCCGACGATGTGCACGCCATCCGACGGATCAAAGCGCAGACGCGAGAAGTCAAACGTGCCCGTGCGATCGCACACCGCCGTCGGTGTGCATACGCGCGCTTGCGGCACGTGCGGGCCGCCGAACATCTCCGGAATCACCGTGATCGTCGAAGCACCGACCGTCCTGATCCGATGCGTGCGCGGCGCACCGCCAGCTTGCGTGATCGCAGCCGCGATCTGCTCGCCCGCCTCGGCATTGAGCTCGTCCAGCAGCAGCACGACCGTCGCGCCCTGCGCAGACGTACCCGTCGGCACGCGCACGTAAACCGGATCCATCGCCCGCACGGCCAGCATCGGAAAGGTCACGAACAGCAGGCCGCCAACGACCAGCGCCGCCTGCATGCGCCGCCAGTGCGCCGACGACAACTTGGCCGCCGCCAGCCAGGCCAGCAGCAGCGTGCCGAGTGCGAGTCCGATCTTGTGAACGGCGCCCAGCTCAACGGGAAAAAGCGGCAGCGCCCGGATCGCGGGTTGGAAGACGTAGACCGCCGCGGCGACCGTCAGCACGCGCAGCGCGGCTTCGGCCAGCCAAGCGGGTAGCAGCAACGCCAGCGGCACCAGGGCTAGCAGCACGACGCCGAACAACGCGACCACGGCCAGACAAATGCCGCCCGGCGACTGATCGCCGTGATATAGGCTGCTCAAGACCCAGTCCGCGCGAGACAGCAGCATCAGCAACGCCACGATCATTGCGTGCGCGACCCAATGGCCCAGACGACGCGGGCTTGCCGCAACGCTCATCCCGCTCACAGCTTCTCCAGCAACGCCAGCCGGCGCGACGATCCTTCCAGCGCGATTTCCTCGACGGTGCGGAAGCGCTCTTCGAAGGCATGACGCTGGGCCTCGAGTGTGAAGCCCGCGCCGTCGGCGCGATCGCGGTTGGTCAGCAGCTCCTGGACCATCGGATCCTGGGGCTCGAGATACTCGACGATCAGATGACGACGCGTGGACGCTGCCATTAGCGCGGCCACCTCGCTCATCGGAATGCTGCGCCCGATCGCTAAATGGTGGATCAAGGCCAGCGCCATCGTGACGTCCGCCTGCGCGCCCAGCCGTTGAACGAGGCCGCGATACTCGCGCCCCATCCAACCCCGACCGGTCGGCAGATCGTCCAAGCCCGTGCAGACCGTGTAGATCGGCGTGGCGGCCGTGATACGCGTGCGCAGATGCTCGATCGCCGGCATGTCCGCGTCCACCGCGATCACGCCCGCGCTCGCGACGTCCGCGGCGATAAGCGAGTACTCACCCTGGTTGCAGCCCAGATCCGCGACCCAACTCGGCGACACGCCGGACAGCCAGCGAGCAACGATCGCGCGCTTGCGCGCAAGATCGACCGCGGGATAGTGGCTGCGCGTCTGCTCGTACGCGGCCCACATCGAAGCCCGCGGCGCGCGATGCAATCCCGCGAGCTGCCAACGCAGAAAATCGATCAGCCCCTTGTGCAGCGGCTTCAGCAGCGTGGCCTTTGACGCTGCCGGCTCCGAAGATGCAGCGGCATTGCCACCCGACGACTGCATCAGCGCGATGCTGATCCGCGAGGTCCAGCGCTTGGTCCCCAGCAGCGCGCGCGCCGACTCCGGCGACAGTCCGTCAAGGCCGGCCTTGAACACGTCCGACGGTTCTATGCCTCGGTGGCATGACGCTGCCAGTGGAAACACGAAGTGACGAAGGAACTGGCCGTAGGCCCACCACTGTCGACGCTCAATCGGCTGCACCGAGAAGTGGTCGCAAAACTCCGCCCGCTCGCGCTCGAACAACACATTGAGCGCCGAGGCATCCTTCAGCTCTAGGCCTTCTGCCAGTGCTGTCTCCGCGACGTCCAGCGTCGTGCTTGCTGCCTGCAGAAACTGCCCGTGCGTCCATTCCCAAGGGTAGGTCGTGAACCCCACCTTACGTGCCCGGATCAGTTGGCGCCCCTCGAATGCGAACGGCGTCAACAGACCGCGCTTCACCAGTTCCGCCGCGGACGGCGAATCAAGGAAGTGCGGTGAAGGCAGTGGCGAGTAGGCGTGCCTGAGCACACTGTCGGCCGTCACCTCGACCCGTCCGATCGGATCCCTCATTTTTTCTTGCGCAGTCGGGAGATCAGGGCTTTGATCGCGACGAGCGGATTCTTCACGAACACGATGATCGCGCCTACCAGGGCAACTAATCCTTGCACCAGTAGCATCCCGGCGCCCGGGTCGACGTAGGCGTGCGCGGACAAGGGCAACAATGCCAGCAGCAGGGCGATGCGAAGGCTGCACGGATTCTTCATAGCGTGTGCCGAATCACTCATGGTGATCGTAGGCGCGGAACCGGCGGCCTTGACGAGGCTGTCGTGGCGCGCAGCGGTGTAGTCGGCCTCGACCATCTCGGCCACGAGCTTGCAGTCGGTCAGGTCGGCGTAGTGCAGCTTGAAGCGCTGGTTGTCGACGTGCGGGTCTTGATAGAGGTGGTCGACGCGATCGGTGTTGAACAGCCTGCTGCGGCGCTTGATGCCGTGCACCTCGTAGCCCTTGGACATAAGCAACTCGGCGAGATAGGAACCGGCTTGGCCCGTTACGCCCGTGATGGGAGGCGACTTTGCGTTGTGACATATGTGTTCTGTAATGCGCTGCGCAAATGGCAGCTGCTCGACAAGGGCGTCTTGTAAGCTTAGCGACGCAGGGCCAGACGGAATCTGGAATAACGCTCGGCGTTGCGTGGGTCTGTTGTGGTCCGACGCCAGAGATGGCGAGTGAGAATGGCAATCACGAACAGTACGAAAGTTCCGGCGCCAATGCTGGCCGCAATCGCCAGCCGCCTGGGTTTACTTTTCAGTTCTGGCGGCGTGGCTATGTCAACGACTTGGAGTAGAGCGCCTTCACGGCTCTCGTCCACACGCGCGATCTCATACTGGCGGGCGAATTGTTCAAAGAGCGCTTCCTGATACTTGAACTCGCGGTAGCGTCCAATGTAGTTGGCGTCATTTGTACTGCTGGAACTGGACTCCAGACGTTGCACTTGCGCGCGCAAAGCGCCGACTTTGGCGGACTGTGTTTGCAGCTCCGGAGAACCTTCAGCCATAACGTGACTCAGTGTCCGCAATTTGACTTCTGCAGCGGTCAGCTCTGCGCGCAGCAGGGCAAACGTTTCTGCGGCGGCCTTTGGTTCGGCCTTCAGCGCGCCCTCGGTAAAGCCGCTTCGCTGCAGAGCGAGTTGAGCCTCTGTCAGTTTGACTTTGGCGCGTTGCAATTCGCCTTCAAAGAAGACCCGGCGTTGCTGAGCTTCTGTCAATGCGAGATCGCTGGATAGGCGACGCAGCTCGGCGACGAACTGATTGGCAATATCTGCCGCCATTTGCGGCGAACCGGAATCGACCTCGATTGCGATCAATCCGTCTTTCTTGCCCAGACTGATGCGGACGTCTTGTTCCAGTCGCTTTCGCGCGCTGGCACGGTACTCGGTCTTGTACTCGTCCATGAGCTTGAAGCGGTCGATAATGCGATCCCCGACATTCACGCTGCTCAACAGAGCGAGGTACTGATCGCCAGGCGTCTTGATCGCACCAGCCGCCCCGCCCGCAATACCGGCCAGCGAGCCCAGAGATGCCAGGGCGGATGCTGTTGCGCTCTGCTGCTGCTGCGGAGGCAGGAACACGGTACGGGCCGTGAAGGTCGGACTGATAAGGAAGGTACAACCTAGTGCTGCAGCGCCCGTAATGACTGGAGTCAGGATGAGTTTGCGCCAGTGCAAGGCCAGCGCAGTGCCGATCTCCAACATGTCGGGCCCTTCGAATTCGCCCGGATAGCTGTGATCACCTGATGGCGGTTCGGAGATCGGGAGAGGCATGCTGCTATTGGGGTTGCTGGTGCTGCTTGTGGTCAAAGATCACTCCCGCTCGCAATCAGTTCTTGATAGTCTTCAATGCCGCGGCACCCAGGCCGAACTGATACAGAATTTGCGTCCAATCCTTTGCCTCCTGCAGGAAGCTCGTCTTGTCTATCTCTTCAGGAACGAAGATCGTGTCGCCTGGCAGGGCTGGGATATTGGTCATAGCGGATCCGATACTCAACCAGCCGGTGTTGTTCCGCCGCGCGCTGGCCACCGAACCGTTGGCTCGAATGACGAAGATGCTGCCGGTGTCGGCACCACGGGTGGCGCCACCGGCCAGTTGTAGCATGTCGTCGATGGAGTTACCGGATTTCAGCAGGTAGCTACCGCCGTTGAAGACACTGCCAAACACGCCGACCGTGGTCGGGCGTGGAGGGATATACAGGCGATCACCATCTTCAACGGCCAAGGTTGGCAGCCCCTGAGTGTCGGTCGTGAGGTCGAGCACGATGCGCCCACTAGGGCGCACGGCACGCAGGCGTTCGATGAGCCGGCTGGTGCTAGCCTGCTTTTGCGATGCAGCCTGCGCCTCGTCGGCCGTGTTGACCTTCTGTGTCGACGTGTTGCGCGTGAAGTCGGTTTCAAGGTCCCGGAGCGCGCGGTCGTACTGCACCTCCTGCACCTTGCGCACGCTTTCGCGTGAAAAGTCAGTGCCGAACACATAGGCCTGCGGCGTAAATCCGCCCGCTGCCTTAACGGCGTCCATCAGCGTGCTCGTTGGGGGCAGCACATAGTCGCCGGGACGGGCCACCTCGCCTTCGATGCGCACGTTCTTGTATTGCTTGGCCTGTGGCAGTGCGGCCGTCACGCTGTTGAAAGCGCGCAGTACATCGCCATTGGCGACTTTCAAGTTGCCCTCGCGCGGCAGTGCAAGTTCGGTCACACGACGGTCGTTGCGATCGCTGAGCCGCTCGATAGCAATGCGGCTGGCATCCGCCACGGTAGAAAGGCCGGCCACATAAGCGACCGCATCATTGACTGTATCGCTCGGCTTTAATTCCACCACTGCCGGCTTGTTCACGCTGCCTATCAGGGCGATTTGCGGGCCGATGGGGCCCACGTGAAGGACGTCATCGGCCTGCAACGGCAGGTCGCCTTTCTTGTCGCCGCGCACCAGCAGATCGTAGAGGTCGAAGCGGCCGATGGTCTGGCCATTGCGGCGCAGTTCGATGTTGCGGAAACTACCGGCGGCGGAGGGGCCGCCAGATTGAACCAAGCCGGTCATCACAGTGGCCAAGCTGCTCACGCTGTAGGCGCCGGGCTTCGTCGCAAAGCCCGTCACGTAGTAGCGGATGCTGCGAAGCCGTCCGAGCATGGCGCTGAGCTGGAAGTTCTTGAATACCTGGCCGACGCGGCGCGTTAGCAGATCGTTCAGATCGGCGTGGCGCACGCCGGCGACCACCACCGGCCCGACACGCGGGATGACGATGCGGCCGGCGCGGTCCACCGTCAGTCGCAGATCGGCATCGACAGAGCCCCACAGCGTGAGTTGGATCTCATCACCCAAGCCCACCAGGTAGTCCGCCGGCACCTGCCGATTCGCTTCCTGCGCGGCCAGGCTGCGCGACGGCAGCATCAGGTCACTGCCCAGGCGCTGGATGGTCGTGCCGGCCAGCTGACTGGCATAAGCCTCGAATTCGCTGAGGATAGGCTTGGCCGGTGCGAAAGACGAGGGGCGAACCGGCGTTTCTTCAGGCAGGGGAGGGCGCGCCTGCTCGTCAGTCGTCTGAAGAGGGCGTGCGGGGCTGCCCAGACGAACAGGTCCTTGCACGGCGCTCGTGCTGTCGGAATCAGCGGTGTCTGTTGCTGCAAAAGTCGCGGCGTTGCCCCCCAGCAGCGCGGTGGCCACGAAGCCTGAGATCAGGCGTAAGCGCAAGTCGTTCATTCGTAGGTGTCCGTGTCAGGCAGCCGGTGGGGCTGCCTTGGGCAAAATGGTCGCGGATTCTAGTGGGCGTGCGTGAACGAACCTGGCGGCGCGCGCTCATTAAACTTCCGCCGATGCTCTATCTCCTTGTGTCCTTCTTTGTCGCTGCGGTGGTGACCCTGCTGGTCGTTCACTCGTCCCGCAGCCACGCGCATCTGTCTGCGGATGCGGATCTTTCCGGCCCCCAGAAGTTCCACGCCAAGCCTGTTCCGCGCGTCGGCGGCGTGGGCATGTTCACCGGTCTTCTGTGTTGCATGTTGGTGGCCGTTCTGACGAACCGACCTGACTGGCGGTTCGGCGTTTTGCTACTGGTCTGTGGCCTTCCAGCCTTCCTGGCGGGGCTGGTCGAGGACCTGACCAAGCGGGTCTCTCCCGCAAAACGCCTGCTGGCCACGGCCGTGTCGGCAGCGCTGGGCATCTGGCTGCTGGACGCGACGATCACCAAGACTGATGTTCCGGGGCTGGACCTGCTGGTCTCAACCGCGCTGGGCGCCTGGATCGCCACCGTGTTCACGGTGGCCGGCGTCGCCAACTCCGTCAACATCATCGACGGCTTCAACGGGCTGTCGTCCATGTGCGTCAGCCTGATGCTGCTGGTATTCGCCTATGTCGCCTACCAGGTCGGCGACATCCCGCTGGCGCTCTGGGCGCTGGCGGGTGTCGGCGCGGCGCTGGGCTTTTTCGTCTGGAACTTCCCCGCTGGCTTGATCTTCCTCGGCGACGGTGGCGCCTACTTCCTTGGCTTCTACCTGGCCGAGATCGGCATCCTCCTTATCGCCCGCAACGCCGAGGTGTCGCCGCTGTTCCCGTTGATGGTCTGCATCTATCCGGTGTTCGAAACCATCTTCTCCATCTACCGCCGCAAGATCGTCCGCGACGTGCCGCCGGGGCTGCCTGACGGCATCCACCTGCATTCGTTGATCTACCGCCGCCTGATGCGCTGGGCCATTGGCGCTCGCGACGCGCGCGCCATGACACGTCGGAATTCCATGACGGCGCCCTACCTGTGGATGCTGTGCGTGTCCTCCCTCGTCCCGGCCCTGATGTTTTGGGATTCCACGCCGCTGATCGGCGCTTGCATGCTGTTGTTCGCGCTGACGTACATCGCGCTTTACCGCCGCATCGTGCGCTTCAAGACGCCAAAGTGGCTGGTTGTGACGCGCTGAAACGCTCGGAAAGGGCAGGGCGGCGATAATCGGCGGCTATGAGTGAAAACGCGTCCCTCCCCGTCGTGCCTGCCACTGCGGACGCCGAACCGGCCCCTCCGGCCCGTTTCGACACCCTTCCCCTTGATCCCAAGCTCCTGCGTGCGGTGGCCGATTCGGGCTACCTGACGATGACGCCCATCCAGGCCAAGGCGATCCCTATCGTCCTGGAAGGCCGTGACGTGATGGGCGCTGCCCAAACCGGCACCGGCAAGACGGCCGCCTTCTCGATCCCGCTGCTGCAGCGCATGCTCAAGCACGAGAACCCGAGCGTGTCGCCCGCCCGCCACCCCGTGCGCGCGCTGGTGCTGGCGCCGACGCGCGAGCTGGCCGACCAGGTGGCCGAGAACGTCAAGAAGTACGCCAAGCACACGAACCTGCGCTCGGTCGTCGTCTTCGGTGGCATCGACATGAAGCCGCAGACGGCCGCGTTGAAGGCTGGCGTCGAGGTGCTGATCGCCACGCCTGGCCGGCTGCTCGACCACATCGAGGCCAAGAACTGCGTGCTCAATCAGGTCGAGTACGTCGTCCTCGACGAGGCGGACCGCATGCTGGACATCGGCTTCCTGCCGGACCTGCAGCGCATCCTGAGCTACCTGCCCAAGGCGCGCCAGACGCTGTTGTTCTCGGCGACTTTCTCGCCCGAGATCAAGCGGCTGGCGCAGAGCTATCTGCAGGACCCGATCCTCGTCGAGACGGCGCGGCCCAACCAGACGGCGTCGACGGTCGAGCAGCGCTTCATCGCCGTCAGCGATGACGACAAGCGCGCGGTGGTCAAGCAGATCCTGAAGGAGCGTGCCATCTCCCAGGCCATCGTCTTCGTCAACTCCAAGCTGGGCGCGGCGCGCCTGGCGCGAACGTTCGAGCGCGACGGCCTGCGCACCGCCGCGCTGCACGGGGACAAATCGCAGGACGAGCGCCTGAAGTCGCTGGATGCCTTCAAGCGCGGCGAGGTGGACCTGCTGGTAGCCACCGACGTGGCGGCGCGTGGCCTGGACATCGCCGATCTACCGGCGGTCTTCAACTTCGACGTGCCATTCAACGCGGAAGACTACGTCCACCGCATCGGCCGTACCGGCCGCGCCGGCGCCTCGGGGTTGGCGGTGACTTTGGTCGCCAAGTCGGATGCGCGTCTGGTGGCGGACATCGAGAAGCTGATCAAGCGCAAGATCGACCTGGATCCCTTCGAGCTGCAGGACGCGCGCCCGCCGCGCTTCGAGCGCCGTCGCGACGAAGAGGAGGCGGCTCCCGCCCGGCCTGCGGCCCGGCCCGCCGTGCGTCCGCCGTCGCCGTCCCGCGACCCGTTCTTCGACAAGCCCTACGAAGCCAGCCACGTCGGCGACGAGCCGCCGGCCTGGGAGAAGACCAAGGCCGCCGCGCCGGTCAAGGGACTGTCCAGCTACATCAAGCCCAAGAAGCAGGTCGCGGCGCTGTTCGGCGGCAAGAAGCCGGCGTCTGCCGAGTCCTAAGCCAGCAGCGCGAAGACCGCAGGGATGCGGTCGGGCAGGGTGGTGCGGTTGGCGCGCCAATCGGCCACCGTCGCGGTCTGAGTCCAGCCACCGGGCAGCGTCAGCCCGACGCTGATGGACAGCCTCGTTGCGGGCTTGAGTGCCGCCAGCATCGCCTGGCGCAGCGCCTCGTTGCGATACGGCGTCTCGATCAGCAACTGGGTTTGCTGCTGGCGGGCTGACATCGCCTCCAGCTCGCGGATGCGCGCCGTCCGCGCCGCCGCATCCACCGGCAGATAGCCGACGAAGGCGAAGCTTTGGCCGTTGAGGCCACTGGCCGCCAGCGCCAGCAGCAGCGAACTCGGGCCCGACAGCGGCACCACCTCGACGCCCGCCTCGTGAGCCAGCGCGACGAGCCTCGCGCCCGGGTCGGCCACCGCAGGCAGGCCGGCTTCCGAGATCAGGCCGAGGTCGTGGCCCGCCAGTGCCGGAGCCAGCAGCGCCTGCCAGGCGGCCGAGTCGTCGCCACCGGCACGGCCCCCCTTGGGTGGCCTCGGCAGCTCGGCGATCTGCACGGCCTGCAGCGGCTGGGCCAACGGTGCGATAGCGTCGACGCGCTTCAGCAGCGAGCGCGTGGTCTTCGCGTTTTCGGCGGCCCAGTGCGTCAGCCGCGCTGCTGTTTCGATGACGCGCCGCGGCAGCACCTCGCGCAGGTCTAGCGTGTCGTCGACGCCGAAGTCCAGCGTGTTCGGCATCAGGATCAGGCGACCCGGCTTCATGCCAGCGGCTCCAGGCCGGCGCGTCGCAGTAGCGCGCAGGTGCGGATCAGCGGCAGGCCGATCAGCGCCGTGGGGTCGTCGGATTCAACGGCTTCCAGCAACGCGATACCCAGGCTTTCGACCTTGGCGCTTCCGGCACAGTCATAGGGTTCATCGGCGCGCAAATACGCCTCGATGGCGGCATCGCTCAATGCGCGAAAACGCACCCGCACCTCGGCCCGCTCGATGGCCGCGACGCCGGGCGCCACGATCGCCACGGCGGTCTGGAAAACCACCTCGCGGCCGCTCATGTGCCGCAGCTGCTCGGCTGCGTTCTCGTGCGTGCCGGGCTTGCCAATGGCCTGCCCGTCCAGTTCGGCAACCTGGTCTGAACCGAGGACGACCGCCCCCGGGAAACGTGCAGCGACCGCCCGCGCCTTGGCCAACGCCAGCCGCTCCGCCAGCGCCGCCGGTGCCTCGCCGGGCTGGGCGGTTTCGTCGACTTCGGGCGCCACGGCCTCGAAGGGAATACGCAGACGCGCCAGCAACTCCTGTCGGTAGCGCGAGGTCGAGGCGAGGATCAATGCAGACATCGGGGCATTCTCCCCCGCCTAAACTCTCACCCATGAAATCGCGCGCCTTTGTTCCCGAGAAGCTCGACGTCGCCGCGCTCGCCCACGACGGCGCCAGCCTGCAGGGCGAGTGGCCCGCTGCGTCGCTGGAACGCCTGGCCGATGCCGCCGACCCCGAGGCGCCCGCCAGCGGCTGGCCGGCATTGCGCTGGAGCCTGGATGGTGAGATCCGCCGGCCCAAGGCCGCGGCGCCGCAAACCTGGTTGCACCTGACGGCATCAGCGCACGTCGCGCTGACCTGCCAACGCTGCCTGAAGCCCGTGCAGGAAGACATCGACGTCGACCGCTGGATTCGCTTCGTCGACACCGAGGCTGAAGCCGCCGCGCTCGACGTGGACAGCGACGACGACGTGCTGGCCCTGCCGCGCCACCTCGACGCGCGCGAATTGATCGAGGACGAACTGCTGCTGGCCCTGCCGTTGGTGCCGCGCCACGAGATCTGCCCCGAGCCGCTGCCGGTGCCGGACGCCGCCGAGGAATCCGCACCCGAAGAAGAGGCCGAGCGCCCCAACCCCTTCGCCGCACTCGCGGCGCTGAAGCGCGGCGGCAGCGCCTGACGCCATGGCCGCCATCGCCTTGCCGGACGCCGCCATCGCCGGCCCGGCTTGGCGGGCGGCGCATTCGCTGCTACACTCGCGGGCTTTTCTGCGGCCTGGAGTTCGAGCCTTGATCTCGCTCCCAGGGGTCGCGTCCCCCATTTCCGCAGAGTCTGGAGAATTTCATGGCTGTTCAGCAAAACAAGAAGTCGCCTTCCAAGCGCGGCATGCACCGTTCGCACAATGCCCTGGTCACGCCCGGCACGGCCATCGAGCCGACGACCGGCGAAGTGCACCTGCGTCACCACATCAGCCCCACCGGTTTCTACCGTGGTCGCAAGGTGCTGAAGAGCAAGGCCGACGCGGCTTGATGCTCCGCGCCGCCCCTGGGCGGTGCGCACCGATGAATCTGCCGACCCGGCCTGCGTACCGCGCAGTGCCGGGTTTGGTCTTTGTGGCCCACAAAAACCACTCACATGACCTCGCCCCTGCCTGAACCGATCCGGCTGGCCGTCGACTGCATGGGCGGCGACCACGGCCCCTCGGTGACGTTGCCGGCCTGCCGCGCCTTCCTCGACAAGCATCCCGGTGCCGAACTCATTCTCGTCGGCAAGCCCGAGGCGCTGACGGCCGCTGCAGCCTGGCCGCGCTGCCGCGTCTTCGCGGCCAGCGAGGTCGTGACGATGGAGGACCCGATCGAGGTGGCGCTGCGCCGCAAGCGCGACTCGTCGATGCGCGTCGCCATCCAGCAGCTGAAGGCCGATCGCGACGGCAACCCCGCCCAGGCGCATGCCTGCGTGTCCGCCGGCAACACCGGCGCGCTGATGGCGGTGGCCCGCTACGTGCTGAAGACGCTCGACGGCATCGACCGCCCGGCCATTGCCACCGTCATGCCCAACCAGCGCGGCCGCTTCACGACCGTGCTGGACCTGGGCGCCAACGTCGACTGCACGGCCGAGCATCTGCTGCAGTTCGCCGTCATGGGCAGCGCGCTGGTCTCGGCCGTCGAGGGCAACGAGGAGCCGAGCGTCGGCCTGCTCAACATCGGCGAAGAGGCCATCAAGGGCAGCGAGACCATCAAGCAGGCCGGCGAGCTGCTGCGCGCCGCGGGCGCGGCCGGCCGGCTGAACTTCTTCGGCAACGTCGAGGGCAACGACATCTACAAGGGCACGACGGACATCGTCGTCTGCGACGGCTTCGTCGGCAATGTCATGCTCAAGACCTCGGAAGGCCTAGCCACGATGATGGGCGCCTTCATCAAGGAGGAGTTCAGCCGCAACCTGCTGGCCAAGGCGGCCGCGTTGATTGCGATGCCGGTGCTGAAAGCCTTCAAGCACCGCGTCGACCACCGCCGCTTCAATGGCGCGGCGCTGCTGGGCCTGCGCGGGCTGGTCTTCAAGAGCCACGGCTCGGCCGACGCCTTCGCCTTCGAGATGGCCCTGGCACGCGCTTATGATGCCGCCCGCAACCGGCTGCTTGACCGGGTCCACGACCGCATCGTCGCCACGCTGCAAGCCAGGGCGGGCGATGCTGGAGACAACGCGGCGAACTCCGTCGCGCAGGCTGCATGAGCCCTACTGGAACCACCCCCCACCGCTACTCCCGCATCCTCGGCACCGGCAGTTTCCTGCCGGCCGACCGCGTGACCAACCAGGACCTCGCCGCGCGCCTCGCGGCCGATGGCATCGAGACCTCCGACGAGTGGATCGTCGAGCGCACCGGCATCCGCGCCCGCCATTTCGCGGCGCCGGACGAAGCCGCCAGCGACCTGGCCTTCCCGGCCGCGCAGGCCGCGCTCGAAGCGGCCGGCGTCAAGGCCGAGGAGCTGGACCTCATCATTGTCGCCACGTCCACGCCGGACATGGTCTTCCCGTCCACCGCCTGCCTGCTGCAGCGCAAGCTGGGCGTGCACGGCTGTGCGGCGTTCGATGTGCAGGCCGTCTGCTCCGGCTTCGTCTACGCCCTCAGCGTGGCCGACGCGATGATCAAGAGTGGTGCGGCGAGCAAGGCGCTGGTCGTCGGCGCCGAAGTGTTCTCGCGCATCCTCGACTTCAAGGACCGCACCACCTGCGTGCTGTTCGGTGACGGCGCCGGCGCCGTCGTGCTGGGCGCGAGCGTTGAGCCCGGCATCCTCGCCACCGAACTGCATGCTGACGCGCGCCACGTCGACATCCTCTGCACGCCGGGCAGCGTCAGCGGCGGCCAGGTCATCGGCACGCCGCTGCTGAAGATGGACGGCCAGGCGGTCTTCAAGCTGGCCGTCGGCGTGCTCGAGAAGGTCGCACGCTCGGTGCTCGACAAGGCCGGCATGACGGACGCCGACATCGACTGGCTGATCCCGCACCAGGCCAACATCCGCATCATGCAGGGCACGGCCAAGAAGCTGAAGATGGACCTGAGCAAGCTCATCGTCACCGTCGACGAGCATGGCAACACGTCGGCCGCCTCGGTGCCGCTGGCGCTGGACGTCGCCGTGCGCAGCGGCCGCATCCAGCGGGGCGACACGGTCATGCTGGAGGGCGTGGGCGGCGGCTTCACCTGGGGCGCGGCCCTGCTGAAGTACTGACCTCCAAGCTTGCCATCCGGCACTCTTGCGACCGCGACTGATTTGGAACTGATCACATGACTGCACCTTTTGCCGTTGTCTTCCCCGGCCAGGGCTCGCAGGCCGTCGGCATGCTCGACGCCTGGGGCGACCATCCGGAAGTCCGCCTCGTCCTGGAAGAAGCCTCCGCCGTCCTCGGCGAGGACATCGGCGCGCTGATCCACGCCGGCCCCAAGGATCAGCTGGACCTGACGACCAACACCCAACCCGTCATGCTCACGGCCGGCATCGCCTGCTGGCGCGCCTTCGTCGCCGAGACCGGCGCGGTGCCCGTCGCGGCCGCCGGCCATTCGCTCGGCGAATACACCGCCCTCGTCGCTGCCGGTGCGCTGAGCCTGGCCGATGCGCTGCCGCTGGTGCGCTTCCGCGCCCAGGCGATGCAGGAGGCCGTACCGGTCGGCACGGGCGCGATGTACGCCATCCTGGGGCTGGACGGCGACGCCGTGCGCGCAGGCTGTGCCCAGGCTGCGGCGGAAACGGGCGAGGCGATCGAGGCCGTCAACTTCAACGACCCCAAGCAGACCGTGATCGCCGGCAGCAAGGCCGGCGCCGAAAAGGCGGCCGAGATCCTGAAGGCGGCGGGCGCCAAGCGCGCGCTGCCGCTGCCGGTGTCGGCGCCGTTCCACTCCAGCCTGATGAAGCCGGCCGCCGAGCGCCTGAAGGAGAAGTTGGCGAGCGTGCAATTCAAGGCGGCGGCTTTCCCGGTCATCAACAACATCGATGTCGCCGTCACCGACAGCGACGATGCGATGCGCGACGCGCTGTACCGCCAGGCCTTCGGCCCGGTGCGCTGGGTCGAGGTCGTGCAGGCGCTGAAGGCGCGCGGCGTCGTCCACCTGATCGAAGCCGGCCCCGGCAAGGTGCTGAGCGGCATGGCCAAGCGCATCGACGCTGAACTGCAGGCCGCCTGCGTCTTCGACCCCGCCTCGCTGGCCGAGGCCCGCTCGCTGCTGGGAGGCGGCTGACATGACTGAATCCGTAAGCAAGGGCGTTGCCCTCGTCACCGGCGCCAGCCGCGGCATCGGCCGCGCGATCGCGCTGGCATTGGCCCATGAAGGCTGGCGCGTCATCGGTACGGCCACGACCGAGTCCGGCGCCGCCGGCATCACCGAGGCGCTCGCCGCCCACGGCGGCCGCGGCATTGCGCTGAACGTGACCGACGCCGCCGCCAGCCAGGCTGCCGTGGACGACATCGTCGCCAAGGAAGGCGGGCTGCACGTGCTCGTCAACAACGCCGGCATCACGCGCGACACGCTGTCCATGCGCATGAAGGATGACGACTGGGACGCCGTGCTGGACACGAATCTCAAGGCCGTGTTCCGCCTCGCCCGAGCGGCCACCAAGCCGATGATGAAGCAGCGCAGCGGCCGCATCATCAACATCACCTCCGTCGTCGGCGCCTCCGGCAATGCCGGCCAGGCCAATTACGCCGCCGCCAAGGCCGGCGTGGCGGGCCTGACGCGTTCGCTAGCCCGTGAACTGGGCAGCCGCGGCATCACCGTCAACTGCGTCGCGCCGGGCTTCATCGCCACCGACATGACCGAGGTGCTACCCGAGGCGCAGAAGACCGCTCTGCTGGCGCAGATCCCGCTAGGCCGCCTCGGCGCGCCAGAGGAAATCGCCGCCGCCGTCGTCTTCCTGGCGTCACCCGGCGGGGCTTACATCACGGGCACCGAACTGCACGTCAACGGCGGCATGTACATGGCCTGATTTGGCCCGGGCGCGCCGATTTAGGGGCGCCCATCTAGAGCCCGTAGAATGCTGGGCTGTTTTCTGCAAACCCCTCCTGGAGGAGTCATGAGCGATATCGAAGCACGAGTCAAGAAAATCATCGCCGAGCAACTCGGCGTGGCTGAGGCCGACGTCACGAACGAGAAGGCGTTCGTCGCCGACCTGGGCGCCGATTCTCTGGACACCGTGGAACTGGTGATGGCCCTCGAAGACGAGTTCGGCATCGAGATCCCCGACGAAGAGGCCGAGAAGATCACCACCGTGCAGTTGGCGATCGACTACGCCGTCAAGCACCAGAAGGCCTGAGGGCCTTCTTCTCTCTCCCGTTATCTGATCCGCACCGCATGAGCCGTCGTCGCGTCGTCGTCACCGGTCTTGGCCTGATCAGTCCCGTCGGCAATACCGTTGCCGAAGGCTGGGCCAATATCCTCGCCGGGCGTTCCGGCATCGCCACCGTCACCCGCTTCGACGCCAGCAACCTGGCGTGCCATTTCGCGGGTGAGGTCAAGGGCTTCCAGATCGAGGACTACATCCCCGCGAAGGAAGCCCGGCACATGGATGGTTTCATCCATTACGGCTTGGCGGCGGCCTTCCAGGCGGTACGTGATGCTGGCCTGCCCACGGGCGACCAGCTGACCGAAGAACAGGCCGAGCGCATCGGCGTGCTCGTGGGTTCCGGCATCGGCGGCCTGCCGCTGATCGAGGACACCAAGACCGAGCTGATCAACCGTGGCCCGCGCCGCATCTCGCCGTTCTTCATCCCGGCGTCGATCATCAACATGATCTCGGGCCACGTCTCCATCAACTTCGGCTTCCAGGGCCCCAACCTGGCGATCGTGACGGCCTGTACCACGGGCTTGCACGCGATCGGCGAAGCCGGCCGCATCATCGAGTATGGCGACGCCGACGTGATGATCGCGGGCGGCTCGGAAGGCGCGGTCTCGCCGCTGGGCATCGGCGGTTTCGCCGCCGCTCGGGCGCTCTCTACCCGCAACGGCGACCCCGCAACTGCATCCCGCCCCTGGGACAAGGATCGCGACGGCTTCGTGCTCGGTGAGGGTGCCGGCGTGCTGGTGCTCGAAGAGTACGAACACGCGAAGAAGCGCGGCGCCAAGATCTATTGCGAACTGGCCGGCTTCGGCATGGGCGCGGACGCGTTCCACATGACCGCGCCGAACGTCGACGGCCCCAAGCGCTCCATGCGCAACGCGCTGCGCAACGCCGGCCTCAACCCCGACGAGGTTCAGTACATGAACGCGCACGGCACGTCCACGCCGCTGGGCGACGTGAACGAGACCAACGCGATCAAGCTGGCCTTCAGCGATCACGCGAAGAACATGGTCGTCAGCTCGACCAAGTCCATGACCGGCCACCTGCTGGGCGGCGCGGGCGGCATCGAGTCGGTGTTCACCGCGCTGGCCATCCGCGACCAGGTCGCGCCGCCGACGATCAACATCTTCAACCAGGATCCCGAGTGCGACCTGGACTACTGCGCCAACGAGGCGCGGCCGATGAAGATCGACGTCGCGGCGAAGAACAATTTTGGTTTCGGCGGCACCAACGGCACGCTGATCTTCAAGCGGGTCTAAGCACGTTCGGCAATGCGCCGCACGCCGCCCGTCGTCGTGTGGCTGCAGCCCCAGCCGGCAGTGCAGGCTGTCGTCGCCTTCATCGCCGCGCTTGCTTCGGCCGGCCTGGCGGTCTGGGCCCTCAGCCATCAGCAAGCCGCCTGGCCTGCGCTGCTGAGCGTGCCTGCCGCGACGCTTTACGCCTGGCGCGCCGCCCGTGTGGCGCCGCGCCGCCTGCGCTGGGACGGCCAGACCTGGTGGCTTGCTGAATCCGACCGTGCAGAGGAAACCGCTGTTCAACTCGCCGTGCTGATCGACCTCGACGCCTGGTTGCTCCTGCGCGCCACCCCCGGGCCACGCTGGTTGCCGCTGGCCCGGCTCCAGCAGGCGGCACAGTGGGGTGCGTTGCGAGCGACGCTTTTCTCCGCGCCCGGCGCAGCCGTGCAGCGATGACTGCCGACGCCGACACGCTGCTGGTGCGCGAAGCCCAGGCCGGCAATCGCAACGCCTTCGACATGCTGGTCCTGAAGTACCAGCGCCGTGTCGAGCGCCTGCTGTCGCGCAGCGTGCACAACCCGGCGGACGTGGCCGACCTGTGCCAGGAGACCTTTCTGGCTGCCTACCGCGCGCTGCCGGCCTTCCGCGGCGACAGCGCTTTCTACACCTGGCTCTACCGCATCGCCATCAACGCCGCCCAGCGCCAACGCGCGCGGCACCGGCCGGTCGAGTCGCTGGACGACGATGAGGGAACTTTCGGCACCTCGGCGTCTCCAAGCGACGATGCGACCCCCGAAGCCTTGCTCGCCAGCCGTCAGGTGGCCCTCGGGCTCAACGAGGCGGTCGAATCCCTGGCCGAAGATCAGCGCCGGGCACTGTTGCTGCGAGAGGTGGATGGCTTGAGCTACGACGAGATCGCCGACTTGATGGGCTGCCCACCGGGCACCGTGCGCTCGCGCATCTTCCGCGCCCGCGAAGCGCTGGCGTCGCGGCTGCGGCCGCTGTTGGGTGGGGGAGGGTGGCGATGAGCGCCGCCGGAACTGCGCTGGATCAGGCGCTGTCCGCCGTGATGGACGGCCGCGCCACGCCCGAGGAATGGGCGCAGGTGAATGCCGCCTGGGCGGGCGATCCCGGGCTGCGCGAGCGCTGGGCGCTGTGGCATACGGCCGGCGACGGCCTGCGTTCGGCCGAGTTGCCTGCCCTGCACCGGGAGCCGCAACGCCTGCTGGATGCACTGCATGCGCGGATGCCGGCGCCCGTCGTCGAGCACCCGCGCCGCCGCGACTGGTTCGCTCCCCTGGCCGTGGCGGCCGGTTTTGTCGCGATGGCCATCGGCGTCGGCGCACTGCGACCCGCGCAGGCGCCGCAAGCCGTTGTCGCCGCTGCGCCGGCCGCCACATCGCGCGTGCAGGGCCTTGCCGGCATGAGCTTTGCGCAGACCGCTGCAGGCCGTACGCTCCCGGCTCTGGGCACGGCGCGGGAAGCCGGCTTGCCGGTGGAGGCGCCACCCGAGATCATCGATTGGGGTCTGGCGCTGCCCGAGCCGGCGGCTTCGCATCCCTTGCCTTGAAGCGCGTCGCGCCTGCCCCATCTGTCTTGTCCGTTCTTCCGTATCGCCTCCCTGGAAATCCATATGCACGCTGAGAACCGCCACCATCCCGCGCGCGCGCGCTTCCTGCTTTCGAGCACGGCACTGGCGCTCACCCTGGCGCTCGGCCAGGCGCCGGCCGTCGCCCAGGCCCGCGAACTGCCGGACTTCAGCGAGCTGGTCGAGCGCGTCGGCCCCGCGGTCGTGAACATCCGCACCGCCGAGAAGGTCAAGGTGCCCGAAGGCCAGGCCGAGATGAACGAGCAGATGCAGGAGTTCTTCCGGCGCTTCGGCATCCCCGTGCCCAACCAGCGCCGTGGCGCCCCGCGCGGCGGCGGCACGCCGGACGATGACGGCCCGATGCGCCGTGGCGTAGGTTCCGGCTTCATCCTCAGCGCCGACGGCTATGTGCTGACCAACGCCCACGTCGTGCAAGGTGCCGATGAGGTCATCGTCACGCTGACCGACAAGCGCGAGCTCAAGGCGAAGCTGATCGGCGCCGACCAGCGCTCCGATGTCGCGGTGGTCAAGGTCGAGGCCACCGGGCTGCCGGTCGTCAAGGTCGGCGACAGCAACAAGGCCAAGGTGGGCGAATGGGTCATGGCCATCGGCTCGCCTTTCGGCCTCGAGAACACGGTGACGGCCGGCATCATCAGCGCCAAGCAGCGCGACACCGGCGACCTGCTGCCGCTGCTGCAGACCGACGTGGCCATCAACCCCGGCAACTCCGGCGGGCCACTCGTCAACCTGCGCGGCGAGGTCATTGGCATCAACTCGCAGATCTACAGCCAGAACGGCGGCTACATGGGCATCTCTTTCGCGATCCCCATCGCTGACGCCATCCGTGTGGCCGATGAACTGCGCGCCGGTGGCCGCGTCGTGCGTGGCTACCTCGGCGTGCTGCCCGACGACATCACCAAGGAAATCGCCGAGGCCATCGGCCTGGGCAAGCCGCAAGGCGCGGTGATCCGTTCGGTGGTCGCCGGAAGCCCTGCCGAGAAGGCCGGCGTAGAGGGCGGCGACGTCGTCACCAAGGTCGACGGCAAGACGGTGGACAAGGCGGCCGACCTGCGCCGCCTGGTCGCCAACGTGAAGCCCGGCGCCAAGACGACGCTGACGGTTTTCCGCCGCGGCACGACCAAGGACATCGTCGTCACCATCGGTGAGGACGAGCGCAGCAAGAAGCCCGGCAGCGGTACCGAAGGCGGCAGCGAGCCGGCGCCCGCCAACGGCCCGAGCGCGGCATTGGGGCTCAAGGTCTCGGAGCTGACCGACGCCCAGCGCAAGGAACTCAAGCTCAAGTCCGGCGTCAAGGTGGACAGTGCCACCGGCGCGGCCGCGCGTGCCGGCCTGCGCGAGGGTGACCTCATCCTGTCGATCGACAACGTCGAGGTGTCCTCGGTCAAGTCCTTCCAGGCGCAGATCGCCAAGGCTGACAAGGCCAAGTCCATGAACCTTGTCGTGCGCCGCGATGACGTCACCAGCTTCGTGTTGCTGAAGCCGGCGGCCCGCTGACCCGCCGATACCGCCGCCGGCCACTCGGGCTTTCCGCGATGCGGCAAGGCCGATGGCCGGCGCGATCAATGTTGTCCACCGTTTGCGGAAGTTGGCGCCGGCTAACTTCGCTAGCCTGGCTGGGATTGTTGGCGCGAACCGCTAAAATCAAGTCCGAACGCGCAAGGGAAAGCGGTATCCAGCGATGGAATCGCGGCCCGTTGGCGATGGCCGGATTTGATCCACAGGCGATCCACAAGCACTTGTGGATAACCTGTGTATGAAATTCCTTGTTGGCAGGCTGCAACGGCCGGAAAACCAATGCTGGTGCGGTTTCCCGGCCGACCCTTTTGGCTACAATGAAAGCCCAACAAGCAGTTGCCATACCTTTTGTTGGAAGGCACGTCGCCTCTTCGACGTGCCTTTTTTTTACCTACGACACGGCGCTCCCGCGCCTTCACATCGCTGCGCGATATGAGTCTGCGGTGCAACGGCTTCGCCGTTGTGTCTTCAGCCACCCAGCGCAGTAGGTCAGCATGAACCACATCCGCAACTTCTCCATCATTGCCCACATCGACCACGGCAAGAGCACATTGGCCGACCGCATCATCCAGCGCTGCGGAGGTCTGTCGGACCGCGAGATGGAGGCGCAGGTGCTGGACTCGATGGACCTGGAACGCGAACGCGGCATCACGATCAAGGCGCAGACCGCAGCACTGCAGTACAAGGCCAAGGACGGCAAGGTCTACAACCTGAACCTGATCGACACGCCGGGCCATGTGGACTTCTCTTATGAAGTCAGCCGTTCGTTGTCGGCCTGCGAGGGCGCTCTGCTGGTCGTCGATGCCAGCCAAGGGGTCGAGGCGCAGACGGTGGCCAACTGCTACACGGCGCTGGACCTCGGCGTCGAGGTGGTGCCGGTGCTGAACAAGATGGACCTGGCATCCGCCGACCCTGACAACGCCAAGGCCGAGATCGAGGACGTCATCGGCATCGACGCCGACGACGCGATCCCGTGCTCGGCCAAGACCGGCATGGGCATCGACGAGATCATCGAAGCCGTCATCGCCCGCATGCCGCCGCCGCGCGGCAACCCGGACGCGCCGCCGCGGGCCATGATCATCGACGCCTGGTTCGACAACTATGTCGGCGTGGTCATGCTGGTGCGCGTGGTGGATGGCGAGCTCAGGAAGGGCGAGCGCATCCGCATGATGAACACCAACACGGTCTACCCCATCGAGCACATGGGCGTGTTCACGCCCAAGAGCGAGAACCGCGACGGGCTCAAGGCCGGCGAGGTGGGCTTCATCATCTGCGGCATCAAGGAACTGGCCGCGGCCAAGGTGGGCGACACCGTCACGCTGGAAAAGAAGCTGCCCAACAACGCCGGCCCGGCGACCGAGGCGCTGCCCGGCTTCAAGGAGATCCAGCCGCAGGTCTTTGCCGGCCTGTACCCGACCGAGGCCAGCGAGTACGACCAGCTGCGCGACGCGCTGGAGAAGCTCAGCCTCAACGACTCCTCGCTGCGCTACGAGCCCGAGGTGTCGCAGGCGCTGGGCTTCGGCTTCCGCTGCGGCTTCCTGGGCCTGCTGCACATGGAGATCGTGCAGGAGCGCCTGGAGCGCGAGTTCGACCAGGACCTCGTCACGACCGCGCCCAGCGTCATCTATGAGGTGGAGCTGAACACGGGCGAGGTCATCCAGGTCGAGAACCCGTCCAAGATGCCCGAGATCGGTGCCATGCGCGAGATCCGCGAGCCCATCGTCACGGTGCATCTCTACATGCCGCAGGACTACGTCGGTGTCGTCATGACACTGGCCAACCAGAAGCGCGGCGTGCAGCTCAACATGGCCTACCACGGCAAGCAGGTCATGCTGACGTACGAGATCCCGCTGGCCGAGATCGTGCTGGACTTCTTCGACAAGCTGAAGTCGGCGTCGCGCGGCTACGCCTCCATGGACTACGAGTTCAAGGAGTACCGCGCGGCCGACGTCGTCAAGGTCGACATCCTGATCAACGGCGAGAAGGTCGACCCGCTGTCCATGATCGTGCACCGCAGCCAGAGCCAGTACCGCGGCCGCGGCGTGGCTGCCAAGATGCGCGAGCAGATCCCGCGGCAGATGTACGACGTGGCCATCCAGGCGGCCATCGGCGCCAACATCATCGCCCGCGAGAACATCAAGGCGCTGCGCAAGAACGTGCTGGCAAAATGCTACGGCGGTGACATCACCCGCAAGCGCAAGCTGCTGGAAAAGCAAAAAGCCGGCAAGAAGCGCATGAAGCAGATCGGCTCGGTGGAAGTGCCGCAAGAAGCCTTCCTCGCCATCCTGCAAGTCGACGACTGAACTCCACCGCCCACCCGCCTTGAAAACCTCCCTGATGAGCGTTCTGACCGGTCTCCTGTACGCGGCCCTGGTGGCCTACCTCGGCGGCTGGTACGTCGGACGCTGGACCGGCAACTTCGCGCTGCTGCTCTTCGTGCTGACGGCCGTGACCATGCTGTACTGGCTGGCCGAGCGTTTCCATTTCGCGCCGGCCCGTGGCCGGGCGGCGCAGACCCTGCTCGACAACGACGCCAAGCGCCGTGAGACGCTGGCCGCCCAAGGCATCAGCCGCGTGGACGGCGACATCGAGCCGGCGCGCCAGCAGATCCTGCAGCAGCCCTGGTGGCTGGACTGGACCGCCGGGCTGTTCCCGGTGATCCTGGTCGTGTTCCTGCTGCGCAGCTTCCTGTTCGAGCCTTTCAAGATCCCGTCGGGCTCCATGGTGCCGACGCTGCTGGTGGGCGACCTCATCCTGGTGAACAAGTTCCACTACGGCGTGCGCCTGCCGGTGATCAACAAGAAGATCATCGCCAACAACGACGTCAAGCGCGGCGACGTGATGGTGTTCCGCTACCCCGAGGACCCGAGCACCGACTTCATCAAGCGCGTGGCCGGCATCCCCGGCGACGAGGTGAGCTACATCAACCAGAAGCTCTACATCAACGGCAAGGCCGCGCCCGTGCAGCCCCAGGGCAACTTCTACGACGAGGACGCCCGCGTCTACCGCCCGCGCTTCCTGGAGAAGCTCGGCGAGCGGGAGCACCAGATCCTCGTGCAGCCCGATGCGCAGCGTTTCTTCCGCGCCGACCGCGCCGACGGTCCGTTCCCCTTCAGCGAGAACTGCCGCTACACCATCGAAGGCGTGACCTGCAAGGTGCCGGCCGGCCACTACTTCATGCTGGGCGACAACCGTGACAACTCGCGCGATTCGCGCTTCTGGGGCTTCGTGCCGGACGAGAACATCGTCGGCCGCGCCTTCATGGTCTGGATGAATTTCGGTAACCTCAAGCGTGTCGGTACCTTCTTCGATTGATGCCCAGATGACTTCCTGCCGTCGTTCCACGCCATCGTCATCCTCCCGCCCGCAGCGCGGCCTCTCGCTGATCGGCCTGCTGTTCTGGGGCGGCATCATCGCGGTGCTGGCCGTCGTCGCCATGAAGGTCTTTCCCACCGTGCTCGAGTACTACACGGTGAAGAAGGTCGTCGACCGCATCGCCGCCGGCAACCCGGCCACCGTGCCGCAGGTGCGCCAGGAGTTCGAGAGGGCCACCCAGGTCGAGTACTCCATCCAGAGCATCAAGAGCAGCGATCTCTCGATCAGCAAGGACGGCAACGACAAGGTCGTCATCGAGTTCGCCTATGACAAGGAGATCGACCTGGCCGGGCCGGTCTACCTGCTCATCAAGTACCGGGGCAAGTCGCGTTGACGCCAGCCCCGTGCCGATGAACGCCGCGCTGGACGACCTGCAACGCCGCCTCGGCCACCGCTTCCAGCGACCCGAGCTTCTGGCGCGGGCCCTGACCCACCGCAGCTATGGTGCCGACCACAACGAGCGCCTGGAATTCCTCGGCGATGCCGTGCTCAGCCTGGCCGTGTCCAGCCTGCTCTACGAACATCACGCCGGCTCCGACGAAGGCGACCTGACGCGTGTGCGCGCCCATCTCGTGCGCGAGGACAGCCTGCATAAGCTTGGCCTGGCCCTGGGCCTGCCGGCGGTGCTGAAGATGTCCGACGGTGAGGCCCGCGGCGGCGGCGCGCAGCGACCGTCCATCCTCGCGGATGCGGTCGAGGCCGTGCTGGGTGCGGCCTACATCGACGGCGGCTACGACGCGGCGCTGGCCATCGTGCGTCGCCTGCTGGCCGAGACCATCGCCAGCGCCAGCAGCACCGGCGATTTCGGCAAGGACGCCAAGACCGCTCTACAGGAATGGCTGCAGGCCCGCCGCATCGCGGTGCCCAGCTACCGTATCGTGGCGACGCGCGGCCAGGCGCATGCCCAGACCTTCGAGGTCGAATGCGCGGTGCCGGCGCTCGACGTGGCAGAACTGGGCGAAGGCCGCTCGCGCCGCATCGCCGAGCAGGAGGCCGCCCGCCGCCTGCTGGATCGCCTTCAGGACAGATCGACCGCCGAACGAGGCAAACCATGACCGAGACCACCAAGCCCGCATCCGAAGTTCCGCAGCGCTGTGGCCTCATCGCCATCGTCGGCCGGCCCAACGTCGGCAAGTCCACGCTGCTGAACGCCCTCGTCGGGCAGAAGGTCAGCATCACCTCCGACAAGGCCCAGACGACGCGCCACCGCATCACCGGCGTGCGCACGGTGGACGAGGCGCAGTTCGTGTTCGTCGACACGCCGGGCTTCCAGACCAAGCACAACGCCGCGCTGAACCGCACGCTGAACCGCACCGTGCACGGCGTGCTGGCCGACGTGGACCTGGTGCTGTTCGTCGTGGAGGCCGGCCGCTTCGGGCTGGACGACGCCAAGGTGCTGGGCCTGCTGCCCGAGGACAAGCCGGTCGTGCTGATCGCCAACAAGCTCGACGCCGTGCACCGCCGCGCCGAGCTGGCGCCCTGGCTCAAGGGCATGCAGGAGCGCCGCAACTTCACCGAGTTCGTGCCGCTGTCGGCCAAGAAGGAGGCCGACGTCACGCGCCTGTTCAAGATCCTCAAGCCCTACCTGCCCGAGCAGGGCTGGTTCTACGAGGAAGACGCGCTGACCGACCGCAGCGAGAAGTTCCTCGCCAGCGAGATCATCCGCGAGAAGCTGTTCCGCCTCACCGGCGACGAGCTGCCCTACACGTCCACCGTCGTCATCGACAAGTGGGAGGAGGAGGGCGAGCTGCGCCGCATCAGCGCCAGCATCGTCGTCGAGCGCGACGCCCACAAGGGCATGATCATCGGCCAGGGTGGCGAGCGCCTGAAGCGCATCGGCTCGGAGTCGCGCCAGGAGCTGGAGCACCTGATGGACGGCCGCGTGTTCCTGGAGCTGTGGGTGAAGGTGCGCTCGGGCTGGGCGGATACCGAAGAGCATCTGCGCAGCTACGGCTACGAGTGATCGCCACACGATGAGGCTCACGCGCCCGCCGGCGCTTCAGCAGGCCTACGTGCTGCACCAGCACGACTGGAGCGAGTCCAGCCTCATCCTCGACCTGTTCACGCGCGAGTCCGGCCGCGTCGCCGTGGCGGCCAAGGGCGCCAAGCGTCCGTACTCGCAGCTGCGCGCGGTGCTGCTGCCGCTGCAGCGCATCTCGGTCAGCCTAAGCAAGCCGGCCAAGGCCGATGGCGGCGAGGTGCAGACGCTGCGCAGCGCCGAGTGGGGCGGCGGCGCCACGCTGCCCAGCGGCGCCGCGCTGTTCTCCGGCTACTACCTCAACGAGCTGCTGCTCAAGCTGCTGGCCCGCCACGACCCGCACCCGCAGCTCTTCGACGCCTACGCCGATGCGCTGGCGCACCTGGCCGAGGGCGATGCCGCGCTGCGCGCCTTCGAGATCAAGCTGCTGGCCGAACTCGGGCTGCTGCCCGACCTCAGCGTCGTCACGCCCACGCAGACGCCCATCGAGCCGGCGCGGCGGTATCAGCTCTCGCCCGAATCCGGCCTGATCCCGCCCACGGGCGACGCCCACCTGCCCGGCAGCCTGCTCATCCAGCTGCAGGCGGCCCTGCTGCATGGCAGCCCGGCCGCGCTGCGCCAGGCCTGCGCGGCCGAGCTGCCGGCGCTGAAGACGACGCTGCGCGGGCTGCTGCACTACCACCTGGGCCACCAGTCGCTGCGCACCCGCTCGCTGATGGTCGAAGTGCAGCAGTTGCTGGACGGCGCTAGGGTCAGCCGCAGCTAGGGTCGCGCCGGGGCTAGGGGCAGACGCAGCTTTCGGCGCGGCCGGTCGCTGCGAAGAATGTGCGCACGAGCTGGTGCTGCATGGCAGCCCCGGTGCCTTGCAGTCCAAACGAAAGCGCCTCCCATGCCGCCCAATACCGTCGACACCGCCGTCAAGGACATCCGCCATCACATGGAGACGGGGTGGTTCAACCCCGTCACCAACGACGACATCAAGAGCGTCAAGTCCATCCTGTCCAACCTCGACGCGGCAGACAGCCGCGCGGTGATCGGCAAGCTCGGCGCGGACGAGCTGCGCAAGATCGCCGACGAGATGAACGACGACGCGTGGTTCGGCAATGGCGGGCTGAGCCATGGCGAGCGCCGCGACTTCTTCAACGAGATGGCGCGCGACCTGGGTGGCGCCGAACTGGCCAGGCTGTCGCAGGCCTTTGACCGCACGACCGGCCGCCAGACCTCGCGCGACCGCCTGCTGGCCGACGACAACATCACCGCGCTGGCCGCCGCCGTCGGCCAGCACGGCAGCAACCAGACCAAGCTCGACTTCATCGGCCAGCTGGCCGGCGCGTCCACCGACCAGACCGCCATCGACACGATGCACGAGTCGCGCCTGCACGACCCGCAGGCCCGCGCGATCGCCGAGGTGATCGGCAGCATGGAGAACAGCCCCGCCACCGCGCAGCAGGCGCTGCAGAGCCTGCAGCCCGATCAGCGCCTGGCGGTGCTGAAGGCGGCAGCCAACGAGACCCTCCTCGTCGGCGGCGCCATGGGCGGCGTCGGCGCGGTGCGCACCGACACGGCGGCGCTCGAGCAACTGCTGAAGGTTGCCAGCCGCATCGGCGATGCCGACACCAAGGCGCGCGTCTTCGCCGACGCCGCCTCGGTGATGACCGACCTGGCCAGCCGCGGCCGCGGCGACGCGGCCGAGAGCGTGCGGCGCAGCATGGGCCAGCTCGTTCTCAGCGACACCAACGGCGTGATGCGCGAGCTGGCCGCCAACCGCGAGACCGCCAACGGCTCGGCGCTGGCGTCCTACGCCAAGGCCTCGCTGAATGCCAAGGACTTCGACGCCCTCGGCGAGATCCAGGCGCAGATCTCATTGGGCAACGGCAAGAACGAGGATCCGGCCGCCCGCTTCGAGGCCCAGGTGCAGGCGCCCGGCGGCGGCCAGCGCTACGTCAACGCGGAGACCGCCGGCTACTTCGCCGGCGCGGTGAGCGCGGCCGTCAAGAGCATCACGACGGACGCCAAGGAGCAGGGCGACCTGATCAACGCGACGCTGAAGAGCGTGCTGACCATCGTCGACAAGACCGCCGGCCGCGCCCATCCCGGCGTGGGCATCGCCGCCTCGGTGCTGAAGGAGTGGACGCAGTTCGGCGTCAAGGCGGCCATGGATGCGAAGATCAGCGCTCAGGTCAGTGCCGACGACAAGCTGTTCTGGGCCTTGGTGCCGAGCGTCGCCACGCGTCAGCTGCCGAACGGCCTGCCGGACCTGGAGCAGGCCGCCAGCAGTGGCGCCGGCTCGGCCTTCAACGGCACCTGGATCGTCACCCGCGAACATGCCAAGCCATGAACGACAAATCCTTGCAGACCCGGCTCGCCGCGCGCGGTTGCGCACCAGCCTCTGGCTCGCCGCGGGTCTGGCCATGAGCAGCGCCGTCGTGGACGCCGCACCCGCCGTCGCCTTGCCCGCCCCGCCGGCCGGCGCCGTCGCGGTGGACTGGGACCATTTCGGCGAGCCGTCGCTGTCCGCCGCGCGGCGTGCCAACGTGGCGGCCAGCCGCGAGTTGCTGCTGCCGGCCGCCGGCGTGAACGTGGCGGTGGACACCCAGCTCTACCGCCTGCCCGGCGATGCCCCCTGGGAGCGGGTGCTGGGCCATTACCAGCAGAGGACGACGCCTGGTTGGAGGCCCGCGGCCGGCCCCGCCCGGGTGGACCCCGGCAACCCGGCCCGGCAGCAGCGCTTCATCGCGGCAGGCGACCCCGCGCAGCGCTTCGCCATCGTGTGGCTGCCGCCCGTCGGCGAGGTGCGCGATGGCCTGCTGATGGTGCTGCGCACGGCCTCGGCGCGCTGAAAAGCCGCTTCGTCGCAGCCGCCGGGCCAGGTGCCGACGGCTTTACCGTGCCCGGCGAGGCGGCGGTTCCCGCTCCACTACCATCCGGGCTACCCGCCGCCCCCGCCGCTGCTTCCAGGATGAACCCTTTCGCTCCCTCCAGTGTCCGTTGCGCCTTGTCGGTCAACGTCAACAAGGTCGCGCTGCTGCGCAACACCCGCCACCTCGGCATTCCCAGCGTGCTGCGTGCGGCCGAGCAATGCCTGCTGGCCGGGGCGCATGGCATCACGGTGCACCCGCGGCCCGATGCGCGCCACATCCGCACGGGCGACGTGGACGACCTCGCCGCCTTCCTGAAGGACTGGCCCCAGGCCGAGTTCAACATCGAGGGCAACCCGACGCAGAACCTGATGGATTTCGTGCGCCGCCACCGGCCGCACCAGGTCACCTTCGTGCCCGACTCGGAGGAGCAGTTCACCTCCGACCATGGCTGGACGCTGCCGGCCGATGCCGAGCGGCTGCGCCCGCTGATCCGCGAAGCCCAGGACCTCGGGGTGCGCGTCAGCCTGTTCATGGACCCGAACCCGGCGGCCATGGCGGCCGTGGCCGAACTGGGCGCCGACCGCATCGAGCTCTACACCGAGACCTTCGCCAGCGCCTTCGGCACGCCGGCAGGCGACGCGGTGCTGGCCGGCTTCACCGCCACGGCCGCGGCGGCACTGAAGGTGGGGCTGGGCATCAACGCCGGGCATGACCTGAACCGCGACAACCTGACTGCCTTCCTGCGCGCAGTGCCGGGCGTGCAGGAGGTGTCGATCGGCCATGCGCTGATCGCAGACGCGCTGGAGCTCGGCTATGCCGAGACCGTGCGCGCCTACCTGCGTGCCATCGCCGCGGCCGACGCGTGATGCAGGCCGCCGCGCCGGGCCGCCCCACGCGAGGCCCGTCCCTCGTGGAGGGCCGCCCGCCGTACGCTGCAGGCAGGGTGCCGGCATGATCTACGGCATCGGCACCGACGTCTGCGACATCCGCCGCATCCGCGCGACGCTGGCCCGCCGCGGCGAGCGCTTTGCCGAGAAGGTGCTGGGCCCGCACGAGCTGGCCGTGTTCCGCGAACGCCGCGCCAAGGTCGAGGCGCGTGGCGAGGCCTATCTGGCCACCCGCTTCGCCGCCAAGGAGGCTTTCTCCAAGGCCATCGGCCTGGGGCTGCGCATGCCCATGACCTGGCGCGCCATGGAGGTCGTCAAGGCACCCAGCGGCAAGCCGGAGATCGCCTTGCACGGCGAGCTCGCCGCCTGGTTCGCCGCGCGCGGCCTGCGCGCGCATGTGACCGTCAGCGACGAGCAGGACTACGCCGCCGCCTTCGTCGTCGTCGAGACGACCGCCTAAAACGCCCGCGGCTGGAACAGCAGCCGCTCGGCCAGCTCGCGGCGCGCCGGCGGCTGCGCGGCCAGGCGGTCCAGCATCGCGATGACGGGCTCGCAGGCCGGCCCGGTCGCCGCGCCGTCGGGCGCATCCGCCCACAGCCGCGACAGCATGCCCAGCGCGGCGCCCCCGACCGAGCGGTTCAGTACCTCGATCTCGATGGACGTCGCCGGCTTGGGCAGCCAGCGCGGCGGCGGGGCGATGGCGGCGTCCAGCAGCCACTGGCTTTCGCGGATCTGCAGGCCGATCGGCAGCTGCCGGCGCACGTCGAGGCGGCCGTCCAGCAGGTCGCGGCAGGCCGGGCGGGTGCCCCCGGGCGTCGCCTGCAGGGCGCGCAGCTGGTCGGCGACGAGCTGCACATAACGCCGCCGCGAGGCGGCATCGCTGCGGGCGATCAGCGCCGGCATCTGGCGCGCCAACGGCGACAGCGCGGCGGCTTGCACGTCCTCGTCGGGGGCGCCGGCCTGGCGTGCGTCCCACATGCGCTTGGCCACGGCATCGATAGTGCCGGCGCTGTGCTGCTCCAGCGCGTCCCACACCGGATGGATGCGCAGCGCGTCGTCGAAGTCGGGCAGGCCCGACTTGCCCACCGGCGGCAGCGCAATGGCCAGCGTCTGCGGCATCGGCGCGATCAGCGCGTGGGCGAGCAAGTCCTCGCGCGGGGCGAACCAGATGCTGCGCGACGGCGTGTCCAGCGTCTTGTCGATCAGCGGCTGCGGCAGCCCAAGCTCGCGGTAGGTGGCCTCCAGCTGCTGATTGGCCAGCTCTTCGAAGACCGGGTTGTAGGTGCCGGTGGACGCGCGGTGAAAGCCCAGCCGCGCGCCCGGCGTCAGCTGCCGCGGCCGGCCGGCCAGGAACACGACGGTGCAGGCGCTGGCGCAGTCGCCAACCGCGCGCACCTCATGCCCGCGCGGCTTCAGCGCCGCGGCCATCAGCTCGGCCTCGTGCAGCCGGCCACCGGGCGACACCAGCTCGATGCGGCGCAACCCGCGCGCGGCCTCGCTGTCCAGCAGGTCGCGCATGCGGGTGGCGTCGCCCATGCCGATGGTGCCGTCCAGCCGCAGGCTGCGGCCATCCGGTGAAAGGCTGAACTTGGCGTGGCCGATGGGGTCGATGCCGCGCGCCATCTGCCAATAGCCGCCCAGGCTGGGCAACACGCCGAACAGCACGGACACCAGCAGCTGCAGCGCACCCAGCGCCAGCGTGATGTACGCCAGGTAGCCCCACAGCCGCGAGCCGTTCTCGCGCAGGTAGTGGCCGGCCGAGCGCCAGGCGCCCACGATGCACCAGACGTCCAGCCCCAGCAGCAGCGGCAGGACGAGCAGCAGCGCGATGGCGCTGACCTGCAGCGAATCGCCCTTGACGCTGATCCAGCTCATCAGCCCGGTCAGCGCCATGGCCAGCGGCATCGCGACCAGCAGGTTGTTGACCCAGTAGGCGCGCACCAGGCTCATCTCGCCATGCCAGTGGCGTGCGAAGTAGCCGCGCTGCGACGGCTCCGGCACGCGCGGCCGCCGCGGCGCAGGCGCGGCCCGGCGCGGATGGGCGGCGGGCTGCTGCCAGGAGGCTGGCGCCGCCGGGGCGGCGGGCCTGTCTGCCGACTGCGTGGGGTCGCTCGTCGGGCCGGGTTGTCGGCGCGGGTCGTTCATCGTGGGCTCCCTGTCCCGGCCAGCGTCTTCAGTTCTTCTTCGTGGCCGCAGCCTTGGCCGGTGCCGGTTTGGCCAGCGACTGGCCCTTGGCGCGCACGTCCATGTCCATGTCCATGTGCATCAGGCTGCTGTCGGGCATCTTCATCGTCATGGTCATGGTCATCTTGAGATGGCTGGCCAGCGGCAGGCGGTCGGCCAGGCGCAGCGAGCTGGTGCCCTGGCCGCGGCCGGCCATGGCGACGTTCATGACGCGCGGCGCCGCATCGGCAGCCGGCGCTGACGCGGCCTCGCCGGCGGGGGCGGACGCGGCCTGCGGCGGCAGCGGGGCATTGACGTCCATCGTCATGTCCATGCCGAGGTCGAAGTGGGCCGTGCCACGGTCCACGCGCGCCAGCGTGTAGCGCAGCTTGCTCTGCAACGAGCCCGCACCGCCGGGCATGGGGATGGGCAGCGCCAGGGTCATCGGCACGTCCACGCTTTCGCCGACTTTGAGCGGCTGCTGCGCCAGCGTCTTGTAGAGCTGCAGCGCCTCGCCGATCATGGCGTTGCCCTGGGCGCGCATGGCGTCGTTCAGCTCCGGCGCGCCTTGCACGTTCTGGATCTCGAAGGCGAAATCCTTGGGGTTGAAGCGGGCGATGAAGTTCAGGTCCTGGACCTTGCCGGGCAGTGGCGAGACCTTGCCGCCCACGTCGATCTGGCCGCCCTTGCTGCCGGTCGTCATGGTCAGCGGCAGCCAGCCGTCGGCATCGGGCTGGCCCACCTTCATGGTTTGATCCATCTGCAGCTTCATCTTCATCGGCCCCATGCTGGCGAAGTGCTCGGTCGCCTGGGCAATCTTGGCGCGCTGCTCGTCCGTCGCGTCGGGTGCGGCCTCGACGCGCATCTTGATGACGGCCTGGATGTCGATGAGCTGGCGCTGGTGCTGGCCGGCGCGGGGCGCGGTGTCGAAGGCCACGGCGGCGGGCGCGGCCGGGGCGGCGCTGGCGCCGAAACTCAGGCCGATCAGTGCGCCGGCCAGGGCCGGGTGGAACAGGGAAGCAAGGGTCACGAAGGCCTCTCCAAATGCAGGACTGCCGCCGGTCGGCGGCCGGGCAGCATCCTAGGGCGGCGGGCGAGGTTACGGCGCGCGCACAGACGCGGTAATTTCAACGTCCGTGCAATAGGTCTGCCCGGCGCCGCCGCGTGCACGGGTTCAATCGCGGTAGTTGTTCAGCAATGGGTAGCGCCGCGCCACCAGCGCGAACAGCGCCGCGGCCACCAGCGCGAAGCCGGCGAAGAAAAACATCAGGCAGGCGGTCTCGCTGTAGCCGCTGGACTTGACGGCCGCCAGCGCCCCCGGGCTCTTGATGCTGACGTTGGACAGCAGCACCCACAGATTGCCGACCGTCACCGACAGGCTCCAGAAGCTCATGATGGTGCCCTTCATCGACATCGGCGCCTGGCTGTACGCGAACTCCAGCCCCGTGGCCGACACCAGCACCTCGCCCAGCGTCAGCAGCGCATAGGGCAGCACCTGCCAGACGATGCTGACCGTCGCCCCTTCGTCCAGCCACAGCTGCAGCACGCCGGCGGCGATCCACGCGAAGCCTGCCAGCGCGATGCCCGCGCCCATGCGCCGCAGCGCCGTGACCTTCAGGCCCATGCGCTCCAGCGCCGGGTAGAGCACCAGGTTGTTGAAGGGGATGAGCAGCATCACCAGCAGCGGGTTCAGCGCCTGCATCATGGACGACTGGAACCACGCGGGCTTGCTCATCTGGTCGGCCTGCAGCACCCAGGTCGAGGCCTTCTGGTCGAACAGGGACCAGAACGGCGTGACCAGCGCGAACAGCACCAGCACGCGCAGCACCGCTCGCACGCCGTCGACGGCTTCGTCCGGATGCACGCCGCGGGCGCGGTCCAGCTGCAGCGAGGCGCCGATGCCGCCGAAGCCCATCACCAGCACCAGCGCCAGGCAGACCGCGGCCACGAAACCTAGGCTGCCCATCTGGCCCAGGCTGTACGCCGCCAGCAGCACGCCCAGCGCCGCGACGGTCATGCCGAGGCCGCCGCTCTTCAGCGCCGTCCACACCACCCACATGAAGCTGTGCGGGTTGGCGCCGCGCGGCGGCTGGTGGACGTATTTCTTGCGGCCGCTCCACAAGATCAACGTGGCCAGGGCCATCAGCACGCCGGGCAGGCCGAAGGCGACGCTGGCGCCGAAGTGCTTCAGCACGACCGGCATCAGCAGCGACGCGAAGAAGCTGCCGAAGTTGATGATCCAGTAGAAGGCGTCGTAAACCTTCTGCGCGAGCGACCGGTTGCCCTTGTCGAACTGGTCGCCGACGAAGCTGGTGACCAGCGGCTTGATGCCGCCGGAGCCCAGCGAGATCAGGAACAGGCCGAAGTAGAAGCCCTTGATGCTGTCCTCGAAGATCGCGAGACACGCGTGACCCGCGCAGTAGACGAGGCTGAGCCAGAAGATGGTCGGGTACTTGCCGAAGAAGCGGTCGGCCAGCCAGCCGCCCAGCAGCGGGAAGAAATAGACGCCGATGACGAAGGTGTGGAACACCTCCTTGGCCTCGGCCTTGCGCAAGTCCTCGGGGATGGCCAGCAGCAGGCTGGTCATCAGGAACACCGTCAGGATGTTGCGCATGCCGTAGAAGCTGAAGCGCTCGCATCCTTCGTTGCCGATGATGTAGGGAATCTGCGGCGGCATCTTGGCCGCGGTGGCGGCGTGCGGAGAGGTCGTCATGGGGCCTCGAGGGTGTTGAGGGGGCTAAGAGAAAACGCCGCGCGGCTTGTGGCCGGCGGCGTTCGTAGGGCAGGTCAGGAGAAGGTGATCAGGCCTCGAACGGCAGCTTCACCTGGCTCAGGTCCTTGCGGGTCTCGACGAGCACCAGCGGGCCCTCGTCGACGACGGCCACCGGGGCGGGCTCGCGGCCCAGGGGGGCCGGGGCCGGCTCGGCTGCGATGGCCGCCTGCGCCGCAGCGATCTTGTCGGCGTCGGAGTTGACCCATTGCAGGCCGGCACCTTCGGCGATGGCTTGCAGCTCGCCCAGCGGCAGCTTGAAGGTCTCGACGACCGGCGCCGGTGCCGGCGGCGGCGGGGCGACCACCGTGACGGGCACCGGTGCCGGTGCCTGGACGGGCGCGGCGGCGCTGGCCATGGCGTTCTCGATCAGCGAGCCCTGGACCGGCTCGGCTTCGGCGACGCTGGCTGCTTCTTCGCCGGCGGCGGTTTCCTGGCCTTCGACGGCACCTTCCTCGCGGCGGTTGCGGTTGCGGCCGCGGCCACCACGGCGGCGGCTCTCGCGGCCCTGGCCTTCGGCCGCGTCGTCGCCTTCGGCGGCAGGCGCTGCATCGGTGACGGCACCAGCGTCCGTTGCGGCTTCGGCAGGCGCTTCGGTGGCGCCTTCGACTGCCGCCTCATCGCCGGCCGGTGTGCCTTGCTCGTCCGCACGGTCACGGCCACCACGGCGACGGCGGCGGCCGCGGCCCTGGCGCTCTTCGCCCGCCGGCGTGTCGCCGGTTGCGGGCAGGCCGGCTTCGGCCTGGCTGTCGACGAAGGCCGGCGGCGCGTCGTGGGCGGCGGCCAGTTCCTCGTTCAGCGGTGCCGTCGCGGCCAGCGGTGCCACGGTTTCTGCGGGTGCGCGTTCCTGGCGGTCGCCACGTGGGCGGCGCTCGCCGCGCTCGCCCCGCTCACCACGGTCGGGCCGCTCGGTGCGCTCCGGACGCTGCTGTTGCTCGGGCTTGTCGCCGGCGCCTTCGCTGCGCGGCTTGCGGTCCGCGCGCTCGCCCCGTTCGGCGCGCTCGCCGCGGGCCTCCTGCGGCTTGCCATCGCGGCGGCCACCTTGGCCGCGCGGCTCACCACGCTCGCCGCGCTCACCACGGCGGCCACCGTCGCGGCCTCGGCCGTCACGGCCGCCTTCACGCTTGGGCTTGTCCGTCGTGACGGCTGCGGGAGCCGGCGGCGGGGGGGCGACGACCGGGGCCGGTGCAGCGGTGTCGCCGCCGCTGAAGAAGCTGAACAAGCGGCTGAAGAAGCCCTTGGATTCGGCCGCGGGGGCCGGCGGCGGAGGTGCGACGACCTGGGCCGGTGCCGGCGGCGGCGGGGCGATCACGGCCGGTGCCGGCAGCGGCGCGGGCTGCTCGGGCAGGATGCCCTTGATGACCGGCTCCTGCTTGTTCTTCTTCTCGCCGGCGTCGCGGCGGGTGATGCCCACCTCGTCTTCCGGCTCTTCGATCATCGTGTAGCTGGCCTGCAGGTTCTCCAGCCGCGGGTCGTCGTGGCGCAGGCGCTCCAGCTTGTAGTTGGGCGTCTCCAGGTGCTTGTTGGGCACCAGCAGCACGGTCACGCGCTGCTTGAGTTCGATCTTGGTGATCTCGGTGCGCTTCTCGTTCAGCAAGAAGGACGTGACCTCCACCGGCACCTGCACGTGCACGGCGGCGGTGTTGTCCTTCATGGCCTCTTCCTGGACCATGCGCAGGATCTGCAGCGCCGAGGACTCGGTGTCGCGGATGTGGCCGGTGCCGTTGCAGCGCGGGCAGGTGATGTGGTTGCCTTCGCTCAGCGCCGGGCGCAGGCGCTGGCGGCTCATTTCGAGCAGGCCGAACTTGCTGATGGAGGCGAACTGCACGCGGGCGCGGTCCTGGCGCAGCGCGTCGCGCAGGCGCTGTTCCACGTCGCGGCGGTTCTTGCTCTCCTCCATGTCGATGAAGTCGACGACGATGAGGCCGCCCAGGTCGCGCAGGCGCATCTGGCGGGCGATCTCGTCGGCCGCTTCGAGGTTGGTGCGGGTGGCGGTCTCTTCGATGTCGGTGCCGCGGGTCGAGCGGGCCGAGTTGACGTCGACCGACACCAGCGCTTCGGTGTGGTCGATGACGATGGCGCCGCCTGAAGGCAGGTTCACCGTGCGGCTGAAGGCCGTCTCGATCTGGTGCTCGATCTGGAAGCGGCTGAACAGCGGCGCGTCGTCGCGGTAGCGCTTCACGCGATGGCCCTGGTCGGGCATCACGTGGTTCATGAACTGGTGGGCCTGCTCGAACAGGTCGTCGGTGTCGATCAGGATCTCGCCGATGTCGGCGGTGAAGTAGTCGCGGATCGCGCGGATGACGAGCGAGGACTCCTGGTAGATCAGGTAGGCGCCCTTGCCGCCCTTGGCAGCGTCGTCGATCGCGGTCCAGAGCTTGAGCATGTAGTTCAAGTCCCACTGCAGCTCCGGCGCCGAGCGGCCGATGCCGGCGGTGCGGGCGATCAGGGACATGCCCTTGGGGTACTCGAGCTGGTCGAGGTTTTCCTTCAGCTCCTCGCGGTCCTCGCCCTCGATGCGGCGCGACACGCCACCGCCGCGCGGGTTGTTGGGCATCAGCACCAGGTAGCGGCCGGCCAGCGACACGAAGGTCGTCAGCGCCGCGCCCTTGTTGCCGCGCTCTTCCTTCTCGACCTGGACCAGCAGCTCCTGGCCCTCCTTGATCGCGTCCTTGATGGTCGCGTTCTTGACGTCGGCGCCCTCGCGGAAGAACGAGCGCGAGATTTCCTTGAACGGCAGGAAGCCGTGGCGGTCCTCGCCGTAGTCGACGAAGCAGGCTTCGAGCGAGGGCTCGACCCGCGTCACGACGGCCTTGTAGATGTTGCCCTTGCGCTGTTCGCGGCCTTCGATTTCGGTTTCGAAGTCCAGCAGCTTCTGGCCATCAACGATCGCGAGGCGCCGTTCTTCCGGCTGCGTCGCATTGATCAGCATGCGTTTCATGTCATCACTCCTTCGCGCGTCCCGTGTGGAGACGCGCCACGTCATGCCACCCGAGGGTGGCGTTCAAGACGCACGAGCGACAGCGTGGAACCGTGGAAGGAGTGCCCTGGACCGCTCGGGTATCTGACGGGGGTCAGACGCCGGGCGGCGTTGGCGCTTGCGACCGTGCCGTCATGGCGCGGGGAAGCCCTGCCTCGACCTTGCCGCATGCAAACGCGCCGGGCCAGGCGACCACCACAGCTTCTGGCTGGGGTCGCGCGGCGGGGCGCAGCGGGTGGGGGAGGGAAGGGCTCATCCGCGAAGGACTGCTGGACGCTGGCGCGAGCTGTTGCGGCAAGATGCCGCGCGCTCTCGCGCCGTGAAAACCTTGTTTGGCAACCGGATCTCTTCGCGCTTCAAAGCGGTTGAAGAGACGCCGGTGGGTTCCGGGTGTCATCGCTCTGCCGCACCGTGCCGCTGACCGCGGTTTCACTTGGGGAAACTGCCTGCTGGCCGCAGGATGCGTTGCATCGCCTGTTGTGGCCTGGGGGCACGCCCCTCGGGCCCCGCGTTGCCGCCGCTAAAATCAAAAGAATCAAACACTTACGGCAGCAACGTGGTGAAAAGGATTATAGGGGCAGGCACAGCGGCCCCTGCCACGGGGTTGGCCACCGCCGTGAGTACGGACAAACCCGCGGTGCGGCCCTCGGTTCGGCACGTCGTCGTGGACGAGGGGTCGGCCGGCCAGCGCCTGGACAATTTCCTGCTGCGCGAGCTCAAGGGCGTGCCCAAGACCCACGTCTATCGGGTCATCCGCGCGGGTGAAGTGCGCGTCAACAAGGGCCGCGCGCAGGCCGATACCCGGCTGGAGATCGGCGACGAGGTGCGCATCCCGCCGGTGCGGCTGCCGGAGCGGCCCGCCCAGCCCGAGGCGCCGGCGCGCGAGTTCCCGGTCGTGTTCGAGGACGACCACCTGCTCGTCATCGACAAGCCGGCCGGCGTCGCGGTGCACGGCGGCTCGGGCGTCAGCTACGGTGTCATCGAGGCGCTGCGCCGCGCGCGGCCGACGGCCAAGTTCCTGGAACTGGTGCACCGGCTCGACAAGGAGACTTCCGGGCTGTTGATGATCGCCAAGAAACGCAGCGCCCTCGTCAACCTGCAGGACCAGCTGCGCGAGCGCGAGACGGGCAAGACCTATGCCGCCCTGGTCTGGGGCGACTGGCCGGCGAAGCTCAAGGTCATCGACGTGCCGCTGGTGAAGTTCATCGGCAGCGACGGCGAGCGCTGGGTACGGCCGGGCAAGGCGGGCGAGGAAGAGGCCAAGCGGTCGATCAGCCTCGTCAAGGTCGTGCAGAAGACGCCGCAGTTCAGTCTGCTGGATGTGACCATCAAGACCGGCCGCACGCATCAAATCCGCGTGCACCTGCAGCAGGCGGGCCACCCCATCGTCGGCGACCCCAAGTACGGCGACTTCGAGCGCAACCGCGAACTGGCGCGTGGGCCGGCGAGGTTCGACCGGATGTTCTTGCATGCGCGCCGGCTGCAGATGCAGCATCCGGCAACGGGGGAGGTGCTCGTTTGCGAGGCGCCGCTGCCGGCGGATTGCAGTCGCGTCCTGGAAGGCCGGTGATGACGACGGCCCGCTGGGCGGCACGCGCGCTCCAGGGGTTAGGCATCCTGGCTGTGCTGCTTGGCTGGCCCCATGCGGCCGCACTGTCGATCGCCCCACCCAGGCCGCTCCCCCTGTTGTTCGAGGTGCAGACGGACCGTCTCACACGCGATGGCCTGTTGGCGCTTGACCGTCTTGCCGTGCGCGCGGCGCAATGTCCTGCGGGCGATTTGGCCGTGCATGTGCAGCCGGCCCCGAGCGCGCACACGCGGTTGACGGCGAAACGCATCGCGGTGGTCCAAGCACGCCTGCAGCGCTTGGGCTTGAAGCTGACGGTGGCATCGAAGCCCCTGCGCGCCTCGGCATCGGATGGCGGCCGACCTCGCCGTCGCGACGTGCTGCTTGCGGACGTGGGCACGGACGAGGACGTCTGGTGCGGTCTCAGAGCAGGCTCGCAGATTCTTGATTGGGCGCAGGAACTCGGGCGCCATGTCGATGACGCCACGGCCGAGGCCCCGGCGTTCTGGCGCTGGATGTCGACGCAGGTCAAGGTTCGCGAGCTGGCGCTACCGTTGGCCATTGCCGCCTATTGCGATGGCGCTCTCGAGTGCGACAGGCGCCCGGCGCTCTTTCACTGGCTGGCGGCCCAGGCGCTGGAGGCGGTGCCCGTCGAACGCCGGCGCCAGTGGCTCCTGGCGTTGTGGACGCTGGCGGAAGACTCCGAAGTCGAACGTTTCAGGGCACGTTGGTCGCTGTCACCGCTGACCGTGGACGAGCGCGCGGGCCTTGCGCATGAAATGGCGGCCAGCGGATTGCCATGGGCGGTGATCGAGCGAAGACTGCTTGGGCCGGGCGTGATGGAACGTTTCGGCCGCACGCCCGTGATCGCTGGTGGCCTGGGGCCGCATTGGCTGCTCGAAGCAGCGGAAAGGCGAGGCCAGCTGGACTCGTTCAACCGGCTCATCGAAGCTGCCGGGCCAGCGAAGGCCTGCTTCGTGGACGACGCGTTCCGATTGGCAGCCGTCCTTGACGACAAGTACGACATCTGGAAACCGCACTTCGCACACTGGGCCCGCGGGCTCGCAGCCCTGCCGCAGCGTAACGGGCCGGATTACCTCTCCTGCAATCCGGTCGCGCGCTTCTTGCTGGATTGCAGCCTGGCGGACGCCGACGCGCTGCCGCGCTACCGCGCCATCTGGACGGCGCTGCGGCAAGCCGGCGTGACGACAACCTCTCCTGGCGTTCAGAGCTTGCTGGCGCATGGCTTCGCCGTTGAAAAATTGCAATGCGCGGAGGAGGCCAGCCCCCGTGCCGAGCCTCGCTTCGCTCCCGTGCCTGCGCGCTGAACGCCGACAATCGCCCCATGACCACCCGTCCGCAACGCTTCGACTTGATCGCCTTCGACTGGGACGGCACCCTGTTCGATTCCACCGCGCTGATCGCCCGCTGCATCCAGCGCGCCGCCGTCGACATCGGCCTGCCAGAGCCCGAGTTAGCGCGGGCCAAGTACGTCATCGGCCTGGGGCTGCGCGATGCGCTGGAGCACGCCGTGCCGGGCCTGGCCGAGGAGCGCTACCCCGAGCTCGGCCTGCGCTATCGCCACCATTACCTCGCCTCCGAGCATGAACTGTCGCTGTTCGATGGCACGCTGGAGATGCTGCAGGCGCTGAAGGCACGCCATCACTGGCTGGCTGTCGCCACGGGCAAGAACCGTGTGGGCCTGGACCGGGTGCTGGCGTCCAGCGCGCTGGGCCACCTTTTCGACGGCAGCCGCACGGCCGACGAGACGCGCTCCAAGCCGCATCCGCAGATGCTGATGGAGCTGATGCGCGAGTTCGGCGCCGAGCCGGAGCGCACGCTGATGATCGGTGACACGACGCACGACCTGCAGCTGGCTGCCAATGCCGGTACGCCTTGCGTAGCGGTCAGCTTCGGCGCGCACGATCACGAAACCTTCGCCGAGTTCAAGCCGCTGTTCGTCGCGCATTCGACGCGCGAGCTGCACGACTGGCTGATCGAACATGCCTGAGACCCCTGTAGCCCCACCGCAGCGCCTGTGCGCGTCGGACGAACTGCCGGAACGTGGCAAGGCGGTCGGCTTCGACGTCATCCAGTGGCGCGAGCCGGTGCGCGCCTTCGCGCTGCGCTTCGACGGCCAGGCCGTGGCCTACCTGAACCGTTGCGCGCACGTGCCGGCCGAGATGGACTGGCAGGAAGGCGAGTTCCTGGACGGCGACAAGCGCTTCATCATGTGCAGCATCCATGGCGCCGTCTACGAGCCCCTGACCGGCCAATGCGTCATGGGCCCGTGCAACCGCGGGCGCCTGACCAAGATCGAACTGACCGAACGCGATGGCCAGGTCTACTGGCATCCGACCCGCGACACCCAGCCCGCCTTTGAAGACTGATATGAGCAGCAACACCGACGACTCCCTGCCGCCGCCGATGCAAGAGCCGGTCGGCGTGCCGCCACCGCCTGCCGCGCCGTTGAACGAGACGCTGCTGGCCCAGCTCGCCCGCGACTTCCTGCGCGAGCGGCGGGTGGAGCGGCGCTGGCGCACGGTGTTCCGGTTGTTCTGGCTGATGCTGGCCGGGCTGCTGGTCTACACGCTGTGGCTGCAGGGGCGGCACGTCACGCCGACGACCGCGCCGCACACCGCGCTCGTCGAGGTGCGGGGAGAGATCGCCGCGGATACCGAGGCCAGTGCCGAGCTGCTGCTGGCCGCGCTGCGCGATGCCTTCAAGGACGAGGCCGCCCAGGCCGTCGTGCTGCGCATCAACTCGCCCGGCGGCAGCCCGGTGCAGGCGGGCATCGTCTATGACGAGATCAAGCGGCTGAAGAAGCAGTACGACAAGCCGGTCTATGCCGTCGTCGAGGAGATGTGCGCGTCGGGCGCTTACTACATCGCCGCGGCGGCGGACGAGATCTTCGTCGACAAGGCCTCGGTCGTCGGCTCCATCGGCGTGCTGATGGACGGTTTCGGCTTCACCGGCCTGATGGACAAGCTGGGCATCGAGCGGCGCCTGCTGACGGCCGGGGAGAACAAGGGCATGCTGGACCCGTTCAGCCCCCTGGTGCCCAAGCAGCGCGCCTACGCGCAGGCCATGCTGGACCAGATCCACCAGCAGTTCATCGCCGTCGTGCGCGAAGGCCGCGGCAAGCGGCTGAAGGAAACACCTGACACCTTCTCGGGCCTGTTCTGGAACGGCGAGCAGGCCGTGCAACTGGGCCTCGCGGACCGTTTCGGCAATCTCGACTTCGTCGCCCGAGAGGTGGTCAAGGCCGAGGAGGTCATCGACTACACACCCAAGGACAACGTCGCCGAGCGGCTGGCCAAGCGCTTTGGCGCGGGCGTCGGCGCGGGTGCGGTGAGGGCGTTGCGGGAGCTGGCGCCGATCCGCTGAAGGTTCAATGGAAAGGCCGCAGCCGGTGAGGGCTGCGGCCTTGCGCGGAGCGCTGTCGCGCTTACTGCGTCTTGGTCTCGGTCTTGGCGGCCGGGGCGTCGGCGGCCTTCGCTTCGGCATGCTTCTTCGCATGCTTGTGGGCGTGCTTGGCGGGGGCACTGGCCGGGGTGGCCGGCGTGGCGGCCACAGCGGGCGCAGCCGGTGTCGTGGCAGTGGCGGGCGTTGCGGCCGTGGCAGGCGTAGCCGGTGTCGCAGCCTGGGCCACGGTGGTCTTCGCGGCGGCCGGTACGGCCGGGGCAGCAGGTGCTGCGGTCTGGGCCAGGGCCACGCCCGATGCGAGCGTGATGAGGGCGGTGGCGATGGTGGTCTTCAACGTGTTCATCTTGAGGCTCCAGTGGGTTTCGGGTTGCTTGGGCTTCGCGAAAGCTTGGGTCCACAACGACGCCTCCGCCCGTCGCGTTGACCCTGCCTGCTGGCGTTGCAAAGCCTTACACGCGCAGAATCTGAGCCCATGACTACCGCCTCCCGCTTCGATTGGACCGCTGGCTACGCGAGCCGGCGCAGCCCGCTGTTTGCGCGCAACATCGTCTCGACCTCGCACCCGCTCGCGGCACAGGCCGGGCTGCAAGTGCTGCGCCAAGGCGGCAACGCGGTCGATGCCGCCATCGCCACCGCGGCCTGCATGACGCTGGTGGAGCCGTGCAGCAACGGCCTCGGTTCGGATGCGTTCTGCATCCTCTGGGACGGACGGCAACTGCACGGCCTCAATGCCTCGGGGCCGGCGCCGGCCGCATGGACGCCGGAGTTTTTCGGGGGTCAGGTCATGCCCCGGCGCGGCTGGGGCTCGGTCACGGTGCCCGGCGCGGTCGGCGCGTGGGCGGCGCTGAGCGAGCGCTTCGGCAAGCTGCCGTTCGCGGACCTGATGCAGCCGGCCATCGAGATCGCCGAGCGCGGGTATGCCGTGCCACCCATCGTGCAAGGCAAGTGGGCGATGGCCGCGGCGCTGAGCGAGCTGACATCGCAGCCCGGCTTCGCCGCGGCCTTTCTGCCACGAGGTCGGGCGCCCGAGGTGGGCGAGCTGTTTCGCTTCGAGGACGCGGCGCGCAGCCTGAAGCTGATCGCCGCGTCCAGGGGCGAGGCCTTCTACCGCGGCGAGATCGCGGCCGCGTTGGCCCGCTTCGCGCGCGACACCGGCGGCGCGCTGACCGAGGCCGACCTGGCCGCCTACCGCCCCGAATGGGTCACGCCGCTGGCGAAGGACTTCGCCGGCCACACGCTGCACGAGATCCCGCCCAACGGCCAGGGCATCGCGGCGCAGATGGCGCTGGGCTTGCTGGAACAGTGCAACGTGACGGCCCATGAGGTCGACAGCCCCGAGGCGCAGCACCTGATGATCGAGGCGATGAAGCTGGCCTTCGCCGACGTCTACCGCTTCGTGGCCGAGCCGGGCGCGATGACGGTCAGCCCGGCCCAGTTGCTCGATCCGGGCTATCTCGCCGAGCGCGCGAAGCTCATCGACCCGCGGCGCGCCCAGGTCTTCGGTGCGGGCAACCCCATCAAGGGCGGCACCATCTACCTCACCGCGGCCGACGAGTCCGGGATGATGGTCAGCTTCATCCAGAGCAACTACATGGGCTTCGGCTCCGGCCTGGTGCTGCCGGGCTATGGCATCAGCCTGCAGAACCGCGGCCACTGCTTCACGCTGGAGCCAGGCCACCCCAACCAGGTCGCGCCGGGCAAGCGCCCGTTCCACACCATCATCCCGGCCTTCCTGACGAAGGATGGCGTGCCGGTGATGAGCTTCGGCGTCATGGGCGGCAACATGCAGCCGCAGGGCCACATGCAGACCCTTGTGCGCATGCTCTGCTACGGCCAGAACCCGCAGGCCGCGTGTGACGCGCCGCGCTGGCGCTTCAACGAGGGCCTGTCGATCAACATCGAGCCGCACATGCCGGCGGCAACGATCGAGGCGCTGCGCGCGCGCGGCCACCAGGTCGGTGACATCCACGACAGCTACCAGGACTTCGGCGCCGGGCAGTTCATCTGGCGGCTTGGCGACCCGGGCGTCGAAGGCTACGTGGCGGCCAGCGACCCGCGCCGCGACGGCGCGGCCGTGGGCTTCTGACGATGGAGGCGCTGCGGCTGCAGCCGGGCGACGACCTGCGCGGTGCGCTGGAGGCTGCCGGCCGCACGGGCTTTGTCGTCGCGGGCATCGGCAGCCTGACCCATGCCCAACTGCGCTTCGCAGGCGAACCCGGCCCGACGCGCATCGAAGGACCGCTGGAGATCCTGACGCTCAGCGGCAGCCTCACGCCAGCCGGCGCCCACCTGCACGCCAGCGTGTCCGACGCCTCGGGCCGCGTGGTGGGTGGCCATGTCTGCGCCGGCTGCGAGGTGCGCACCACGGCCGAGCTGCTCGTCGCGCCGCTGCCCGCCGGTTCACTGTCGCGCGAGTTCGACGCGGCGACGGGTCATGCCGAACTCACCGTGCGCCGCGCGTGACGCCGCTGCATGGCGCTGCTAGCATGCCGCGCATGACCAAGCTGCTCGACCTCGACTGACGCCCCTGCGGTGTCAATGCAAGCTGGCGGGGGCCCCCGCCTGTCGAGTCCTGTCGGAGCCCTAGCGTCATGTTCCCCAAGTTCTTCACCCTCGCGCCCGGCGACCTGCTGCGCGATGCGGTCTATCGGCGGCTGTGGTCGTCCATCCTGATCTCGTCGCTGGGCGGCCAGATCACCATGCTGGCCCTGCCGCTGACGGCGGCCGTGCTGCTCAACGCCAGCCCCACGCAGATGGGCCTGCTGCAGGCGATGGAGATCCTGCCCTTCGTGCTGTTCTCGCTGCCCGCCGGCGTGCTGCTGGACCGTGTCCGCAAGCTGCCGGTCTACATCTGGGGCGAGAGTCTGCTGGCCGTGGCGGTGGCCACGGTGCCCATCGCCGCCTGGCTGGGCGTGCTCGGCATGACCTGGCTCTACGTCGTCGGCTTCGTGCTCGGCTGCGTCTACACGGTGGCCGGCAGCGCCGCGCAGATCGTGCTGACGCAGGTGGTGCCGCGCGAGCGGCTGGTGGAGGCGCATGCGAAGAACGCGCTGGCTTCGTCCGGCGCCGAAGTGGCCGGCCCTGGCCTGGCCGGCGCCTTGATCAAGCTGGTCGGCGCGCCGCTGGCGCTCGCCGTGGACGCGTTGCTGCTGCTGGTCTCGGCGGCCATCCTGCGTGGCATCCAGGTCAAGGAGACGCTGCTGGCGCGCAGCGGCCAGGGCTTCTGGACCGAGCTGAAGGCCGGCCTGCATTTCGTGCGCGAGCGCCGCCTGCTCGTGAGCCTGGCTACCGCGACCGGCGGCTGGCAGCTGTTCCACAACGCGGCGCTGGTCGTGCAGATCCTGTTCGCCACGCGCGAGCTGCAGTTGGCACCGCAGACGGTCGGCTTGTCGTACATCGCGCTGGGTGCCGGCACGGTGCTGGCCAGCATCTTCGGCCACCGCATCAGCCGCCGCATCGGCCCGGGGCCCTGCCTGGTGCTGGGCTATGCCGCCTGCGGCATCGGCTGGGGCCAGCTGGCCTTGGCGCCGGCCGGTGCCGCGGGGGTGTTCAGCTTCGGGCTGATGCTGTTCGCCTTCGGCGTGGGCGCGGTGCTGATCTTCATCAACTTCCTGTCGCTGCGCCAGGCCGTCACGCCGGCGCCCATGCTCGGCCGCATGACCAGCACGATGCGCTGGCTCATCCTGCTGCCGGCCGGGCCGGGCGCGTTGATCGGCGGCTGGCTGGGCGAGCATGTCGGCCTGCGGGCGGCGCTGGGCTTTGCGGGCGCGGGCGCCTGCCTGCTGGCGCTGTGGGCCTGGCGGCATGAGGCCATCCGCGGCGTGCGCGAGCTGCCCAAGCCCGTGGAAGCGGTGACCGCATGAGCATCGACCCGTTGCTGATCGACGTCCCCGAGCGCCTCGACGGCGAGCGCACGGTGCTGCTGGCGCCGCGTGCGGGCCTGGGTGCCGAGATGGCCGTCGTCATCGCGCAGTCGCTGTCGCACCTGCGGCCCTGGATGCCATGGGCGCAGGACGCGCCGACGGCCGAAAGCTCCGAGATGGTGGTGCGCCGCATGCAGGCCGACTTCATCACCCGCAGCGACCTGTGCTTCCAGATCTATGCCCGCAAGCCCGATGGCAGCGCCGGGCGGTTGCTGGGCGGCACGGGCCTGCACCGCATCGACTGGACGGTGCGCAAGTTCGAGATCGGCTACTGGATCCGCCCCGAGGCGGCGGGCCAGGGCCATGTCAGCGAGGCCGTGCGGCTGCTGGCGGTGCTGGCCTTCGACCGGCTGGGCGCGCGCCGCGTGGAGATCCGCTGCGACGCTCGCAATCTGAAGAGCCGCGCCGTGGCCGAGCGTTGCGGCTTCACGCTGGAAGGCGTGCTGCGGTGCGATGCGCTCGGCGTGGACGGGCAGGCCAGGGACACGGCGGTCTATGCGCGCATCGCTTAGCCCCTGTCGGGCCGTGCCACCGGCCTTGCAATACTCCGCCCGAAACAACCGCCCGCGAAAGCAAGGAGACCCATGAGCAGCACCGGTGTGACGCGTCGTCGTTTTGTGCAAAGCGTGAGCGCCGCGGGGCTCGCCACGGCCGGCGGTGCCGGCGCGGCCAAGCCCGATCTGCCGCTCTATAAGCAGGCCGGCGCGGCCGTGGAGGCGCGCGTCCAAGACCTGCTCTCCCGCATGACGCTGGACGAGAAGGTGGCGCAGACGATGTGCGTCTGGATCGGCAAGAACGTCGTGCAGAACGAGCGCGGTGATTTCGACGCGGCGCGAGCCACGCAGGCGCTGCCGCATGGCATTGGCATGTTGGCCCGCCCCAGCGACCGCAAGGGCGTGGACAACACCAATGCGGGTGCGGATGCGGCCATCGCCAACCGCACGGCCGGCGAGACCGCGGCGTATGTCAATGCGGCGCAGCGCTGGGCCATCGAAGGCACGCGCCTGGGCATCCCGTTGTTCATGCACGAGGAGAGCCTGCATGGCTATGCCGCGCGCGACGCGACCTGCTTTCCTCAGGCCATTGGGCTGGCCTCTTCGTTCGACCCGGTGCTGATCGAGCGCGTTTTCTCCGTCTGCGCGCGGGAGATGCGGGCGCGCGGCGCCAACCTCGCACTGGCGCCCGTGGTGGACGTCTGCCGCGACCCGCGCTGGGGCCGCGTGGAAGAGACCTTCGGCGAGGACCCCTACCTGATGGGCGTGCTGGGCAAGGCGGCCGTCACCGGGTTCTCGGGCACGCAGCGCAAGCTCGCGCCTGGCAAGGTGATGGCGACGCTCAAGCACATGACCGGCCATGGCCAGCCGGAGCGCGGCATCAACACGGCGCCTGCGCAGATCTCCGAGCGCGTGCTGCGCGAAGTCTTCTTCCCGCCGTTCGAGAAGATCATCCGCGAGACGCCGATCGCGGCCGTCATGCCCTCCTACAACGAGATCGACGGCGTGCCTTCGCATGCGAATCGCTGGCTGCTGAAGACCATCCTGCGCGACGAATGGGGCTTCAAGGGCGTGACGGTGTCCGACTACTTCGCGCTCCAGGAGCTGCAGGGCCGGCATCGCCTGGTGCCCGACATCAAGGAGGCCGCCTACCGCGCCTTCACCGCCGGGGTCGACATCGAGACGCCCGACATCGGCGGGTATCCGCAGCTCGTCGGCCTCGTGAAGGCCGGCCGCATCCAGGAAGCCGAGATCGACGCGGTGGTCCGCCGCATCCTGGAATTGAAGTTCCTCGCCGGGCTGTTCGAGAACCCGTACGTCGATGCCGACAAGGCGGACGGACTGACCGCCACGCCGGACGCGGTGGCCCTGGCGCGCGAAGCTGCGGTGCGTTCGGCCGTGCTGCTGAAGAACGACGGCGTGCTGCCGCTGGACGGCAAACGGGTCGGCAAGCTGCTGCTGCTCGGCACGCACGCCAAGGACACGCCCATCGGCGGCTATTCCGACATCCCGCGCCATGTCGTGTCCATCCACGACGCGCTGGCTGCTGAAGCGAAGGCCCAGGGTTTTGCGTTGGACTATCGCGAGGCGGTGCGCCTGACCGAGAAGCGCGAGTGGGCCGAGGACGACGTGCGCTTCATCGACCCGGCCGTCAACGCCCGCCTCATCGCCGAGGCGGTCGAGGCCGCCAGGCAGGCGGACACCATCGTCATGGTGCTGGGCGACAACGAGCAGACCACCCGCGAGGCGTGGTCGGACAGCCACCTGGGCGACCGTGACTCGCTGGAGCTCATCGGCCAGCAGAACGACCTGGCCGCAGCGATCTTCGCGTTGAACAAGCCGACGGTCGTCTTCCTGCTCAACGGCAAGCCGCTGTCGATCAACCTGCTGCAGGCCAAGGCCGGCGCCATCGTCGAGGGCTGGTACCTCGGCCAGGAAACCGGGCATGCCGCGGCCGACATCCTGTTCGGCCGCGCCAACCCGGGCGGCAAGCTGCCGATCAGCATCCCGCGCAACGCGGGCCAGTTGCCCGTGTTCTACAACGCCAAGCCGACGGCCAGCCGCGGCTACCTGGGCGCCGACCACACGCCGCTTTATCCCTTCGGCTTCGGCCTCAGCTACACGACGTTCACGCTGTCGGCGCCGCGGTTGTCGAAGGCGACCATCGCCCCGGCGGACAGCGTGACCGTGTCGGTGGACGTGACCAACACCGGCAAGCGGCAAGGCGACGAGGTGGTGCAGCTCTACATCCGCGACGACATCTCGTCCGTCACGCGGCCGGTCAAGGAACTGAAGGGCTTCGCGCGCGTGACGCTGGCGCCGGGCGAGCGGCGCACCGTCACCTTCACCGTGACGCCGGCCGAGCTGCAGTTCTACGGCATGGACATGAAGCGTGTCGTCGAACCCGGCAGCTTCACCCTCATGACCGGCCCCAACAGCGTCGAGCTGCAGACGACCACCCTGACCGTCGCTGTGGCCTGATGGACATGACCCGACCCCTCTCGCTTTCCCTGCTGGCCGTCACGGTGCTGGCGACCACGGCAGCCTTCGCCGGCAGCTTCCAGCAAACGCCCACCGGCGTGCTGGTCAGGCCCGATATGGGCAGCGTGAAGGAACTCCGCCTGAACGCCATCACCGAGTCCATCATCCAGGTCGTCGGCGTCGACGATCCCGCGCGGCCGCAGATGGCGTCGCTGATGGCCGTCGCGACGCCGAGCGGCCGCTTCACGGTGAAGGCCGGGCCCGACGCCGTGACGCTCGACGCCGGCAAGGCGTCGGCCAAGGTGTCGTTGATGGACGGGCGGGTCACGTTCTTCGACGCCAAGGGTGCCGCCGTGCTGACGACGGACCGGGCGGACATCCAGCCGGTCATCGTCGAGGGGCAGCCCTATGTCGCCCCCTCCATCCAGTTCAACCGGGGCACGACCGAGGCTTTCTACGGCCTGGGCCAGCACCAGAACGCCCAGATGGACCTGAACGGCGAGGACGTCGAGCTGCGGCAGCGCAACATGGACGTCGCCATCCCGTTCATCGTGTCCGACAGGAACTACGGCGTGCTCTGGGACAACAACGCCGTGACCCGCTTCGGCAACCCGCGGCGCTTCGGGCTGGCCAGCCGCGACCTGAAGCTCACCGCGTTGGACGGCGCCAGCGGCCTGACCGCCAGCTACTACGTCGACGACCGGCTGATCCTGACCCGCGTGGAGCCCGACATCCGCTATCAGTTCCTCAGCGATGTCGCCAGGCTCTGGCCGTCCGACCCCGCGTTGAGCCGCGCCGCCACCCGCGGCAAGAAGGTCAAGGTCGTCTGGGAGGGCACGGCCGCGTCCGACCAGCCAGGGCTGCACAAGATGCGTCTGTTCGCGTCCGACTACGTGACGCTGAAGGTCGACGGCAAGACCGTGTTCGACCACGGCATCTGGCGCATGGGCTGGAACGGCTGGTACAACAATTTCGAGCAGCGGTTCACCCCGGGCAAGCCGGTCAGGCTGCATGTCGAATGGCTGCGCACCAGCGGCCTGATCTCGCTGCATCACGCCGACCCCGAGCCGGCCGCCGACAAGCACTCGCTGCGCTTCGCGTCCGAGGCCGGCACCGGCCTCAACTACTACTTCATCGGCGCCGATTCCATGCAAGGCGTCATACGCGGCTATCACCACGTCACCGGCATCCCGCCGATGATGCCGAAGTGGGCCTACGGCTTCTGGCAATCACGGCAGCGCTACCGCACGCAGGCGGAGCTGCTCGACGTGCTCAAGACCTACCGCGCCAATCGCTGGCCCATCGACGCCATCGTGCAGGACTGGTTCTACTGGCCGGAGGACCAATGGGGCAGCCACAGCTTCGATGCGGCGCGCTTCCCCGACCCCAAGGGCATGGTCGACGAGGTGCATCGCCAGCACGCGCGCATCATGATTTCGATCTGGGGCAAGTTCTACGCCAACACCGCCCACTACAAGGAGCTGGACGCCAAGGGCTACATGTGGCGCCGCAATGTGGAGCTGGGCATGAAGGACTGGGTGGGCGCCGGCCACCTGAACAGCCACTACTCGCCCTACAACCAGGAGGCGCGCGACATCTACTACCGGCAGATGAAGAAGCCGCTGGTCGACCTCGGCTTCGACGCCTGGTGGATGGACAACACCGAGCCGGACGTGCGCTCCAACACCAGCCCCGAGGAATTCGCCGAGCTGATCACGCCGACGCAGATGGGCCCGGGGGCGCTGGTCACCAACGCCTACGCCACCATGAGCACCCAGGCCGTGCACGACGGCCTGATGCGGGACCGGCCGGACGCCCGGCATTTCATCCTGACCCGATCCGCCTTCGCGGGCGTGCAGCGCAATGCGGCGGCCTTGTGGTCGGGCGACGTCGTCGGCACCTGGGACAGCCTGCACAAGCAGATCTCGGCCGGCGTGCAGGCCGGCTTCTCCGGCGTGCCCAACTGGACCCACGACATCGGCGGCTACTCGCAGGAAGGCCGGTTCCAGGACCGCTCGGTCGGCGGGCTGCAGGAGAACCGCGTGGCAGGCGGCGTCCGCACCGAGGCGGACCTGAAGGAATGGCAGGAGCTGAACCAGCGCTGGTGGCAGTTCGGCGCCTTCTCCCCGCTGATGCGCAGCCACGGCGAGGGGGTCAAGCGCGAGATCCACGAAATCTCGCCCGAAGGGTCCGCCATGCGGGCCAACATGGTGTGGTTCCTGGAACTGCGCTACCGGCTAATGCCCTACATCTACACCGCCGCCGCGGACAGCCACTTCGAGGGCGCGCCCATCATGCGCGGCCTGGCCCTGGACTTCCCGGCCGACGCGACGGCCAAGCGGGTCGCCGACCAGTACCTGTTCGGCCCTTCCATCCTGGTGGCGCCGGTGACGCGCCATGGCGCCACCTCGCGCACGGTCTACTTTCCTGGCGCGGCCACTTGGTATAACGCCTGGACGGGTGAAGCGGTCAAGGGCGGCGAGGCGCGAACGGTGGCCGCGCCGCTGGACCAGATGCCCATGTTCGTCAGGGCGGGCGCCATCCTCCCGATGGGGCCGGTCACGCAGTACGTGGACGAGAAGCCCGACGCGCCGCTCACGCTCAACGTCCATACCGGCGCGGATGGGCACTACAGCCTCTACGAAGACGACGGCGTTTCGAATGCGTACCGGACGGGCCGGTACACGCGCATCCCCTTCGCCTATGACGACAAGCGCGGCGAGCTCGCCATCGGGCCGCGCGCTGGCAGCTACGCGGGCATGGTGCGCAGCAGGCGCTTCCACGTCCGTTTCATCAAGCCCGGCGACCGAGCCATCGACTTCGATGCCCAGGGGATTGCGGTGGCCTATACGGGCGAGCGGATCGTCGTCAAGGCGCCGTGAGCTGCGACCGCTACTGGAAGCTGCGGTCGGTCAGCGGCCCTTCAAAGCGTTAAAAAATCCTCACTTCCAACCAACTTGGTCTTACCGAAATGAATTTGGTCATACCACATTGATCATTTCTACGGGGTGCCTCCTATCCTGGGCCAGCCGAACGCGCACGCAGACGGAGCGTCGGTCGTCAAGGGCAGGATCCCAAAGGCAGCGTGCTGCCTAGAAAAAAGGTTCGGAGACATGACTCGCAGTAATCGTTCGGCCAGGGCTTTCGCGCCCCGGCGACTCCTTCGTTACGTCCTGATGGGGATGGCCTGTTGCGGCGCCTCTGCCATGGCGGGCACCGGCAACGGCGACCTGACGGACACCAACATCAACTACGTCGGGCGCTGGGACAAAGGCAACAGCGCGACCTATCGCAGCTATTGGAACGGCTCGTACCTGTCCACCAAGTTCACCGGCACGACGGTGAAGGTGAAGCTGGCCGAGAAGACGGTCTTCATGGCCATCATCGACGGGGTGCCCACCACCCACTGGGACAGGATCGGCACCGTCGACCTCACGCCCACGCCCCTGGCGAACGGGACGCACACGCTGAAGATCATCTCCAAGTACGAGAAGACCGAGTTGCCGTTCCAAGGCCTGGTGCTGGACGCGGGCGCATCCACGGTGCGGCCCGACCCCCTTCCGGTGGTGGAATTCATTGGCGACTCCATCACCTCCGGCGTGACGACGACCGACGTGGCAGTCTCGGACTACGCTTGGTTGACCGGCGAAAGAATGGGCGCCGACCACACCCAGATCTCCTATCCCGGAATCACCCTGTCCGACGGCTACCACTACTCGGACAACACCTTCCCGGGGATGGAGTCGCTGTACTTCAAGCTGTGGCAGGCCAACCGGTGCCCCGACGTAGCCTGCACCGGCAACCCGGCCTGGAACTTCGCCAACTACGCGGTCAAGCTGGTCGTCGTGAACCTCGGCACCAACGACGCCTTCAACTCGGTGCCTTCGGCCACGTTCCAGAGCCGCTACACCACCTTCCTGCAGAACATCCGGGCCAAGTTCCCCAACGCGGACATCTTCGCGCTGCGCACCTTCGGCGGCTATTACCAGACGGAGACGCAGGCGGTGGTGAATGCGCGCATCAGCGCGGGCGATGCCAAAGTGCACTACGTGGATACCACCGGCTGGTTGGATTCATCCACGGGGTCCACCGACTTCACCGATGGGGTTCACCCCGGTGACGCCGGCCACGTCAAGGTCAGCAACCGGCTGTTGCCCATCCTGCTGCCCTATCTCGGCAACGTGACGCGCAACGACACGCAGTTCAGCTACGACACCACCGCCAACTGGCCCAGCGGCGGGCAGAACGGTGCCTACCTGAACGACAACCACTGGTCCAGTGTCCCCAACGCCTATTACCAAGTGCCGTTCACCGGCACGCAGGTCAAGCTGTACGGCGGGCAGGCGCCGGCGCACGGCATTGCGGCCGTGTCCATCGACGGTGGCGCCGAGACCCTGGTCGACGCCTACTCGGCCACCCGCAAGGACGACGTGCTGCTGTGGAGCAGCCCGGTGCTTTCCGCCGGCAGTCACACGCTGAAGGTACGCACCACCGGTGCCAAGAACGCCAGCGCCACGGGTACCTACGTCGTGGGGGACCGGGTCGACGTCATCGACGGCGGTGTGAACCTGCTGAGCAATGCCGGCTTCGAGGGCGGGCTGAGTGGCTGGAGCACGTGGTCGCAGGGCGGCGCGGTGTCCAGCGCCACGACGCAGCCCAACTCCGGCTCGTCGCACCTGGTGCACAACGGCACGGGCGCGTACCAGGCTTACACCGCCCAGACCCTCACTGGCCTGCCCAACGGGTCTTACACCGTGAAGGCCTGGGTGCGGGGCACGGCCGGCCACCAGCTCTACGTGAAGGGCTTCGGCGGCAGCCAGGTGTCTGTCACCTCGGTGGCTTCGAACGTCTACACGCAGCTGACCATCAGCAACATCAACGTCAGCAACGGCAGCGCCGAGATCGGCTTCTGGACGAGCGTCGGGTCCGGCACCGGCTGGCTCCACGTGGACGACATGACCTTCTACAAGCAATAGGCCAGGGAGGCGGCCCCGGCACGCGTTGCGCGTGTCGGGCCCGCCCATCCGGACGCCGCGCTGCTCGCCGGCGTCGAGAGAATTCAGCGTCCGGGCCCCAGTTGATCGACCGCGTCCGTGATGATCCCGTCGATACCGTCTTCGATCAGCCGCCTGGCGACGGGCGCATCGTTGACCGTGTAGACCAGCGCCCGCCAGCCCTGCGCATGCAGCCGCTCAATCAGCGCCGCGTCCATCAGCCGCCAGTTCGTGATGACGGCGACGACGCCCAGCGCCTGGGCCGCCTCGGGCCAGCCGTCCCACAGCTCGTCCAGCAGCAGCGCGCGGGGCAGGGCGGGTTCGGCGTCGCGCGCGGCGGCCAGCGCCTCGGGCTTGAAGCTGCTCAGCAGCGGCGGCACCGCGCCGGCCCACAGCCTGGCGGCCTCGCGGGCGACGGCGGCGCCGGTGCGGGCCTCCTCGCCGGGGCAGGGCTTGATCTCGATGTTCAGCGCGCAGCCATTGGCCTGGCAAAAGGCGGCGATCTGCTCAAAGCGCGGCAACGGCTCCGCCGCGAAGGGCGGGCTGTGCCAGCTGCCGGCGTCGAGCCTCGACAGCGCTGCCCAGTCCTGTTCGGCCGGCGAGCCCTGGCCGCTGGTCGTGCGGTCCAGCGTGTCGTCGTGCAGCAGGAAGGCCTGGCCGTCGCGGCTCAGCTTGACGTCGCACTCAAAGGCGCGAAAGCCGAAGCCGGCGCCCATGCGGAAGGCGGCCAGCGTGTTCTCCGGCGCCAGCTTGCCGGCGCCGCGGTGCGCCAGCCACAGCGGGTAGGGCCAGGGCTTGTTCACAGCCGCAGCCCCGTCTGGGCGTCGAAGCGGTGCAGGTGCAGGGGGTTGAAGGCCAGGTGCAGCCAGTCGCCGGCCTGGGGCGAGGGCAGCGTGGCGTCCAGCCGCAGCGTGAAGGGCGTGGCGGCGCCCAGCTTGCCGTAGACCAGGCGCTCGGCGCCCAGCATCTCGATCATCTCGACGCGCAGCGGCCAGCCCCGCTCGGCCAGTTGGGCGTGCTCGGGGCGCAGGCCCAGCGTGAGCTCGCCCTCCACGCCTGGCGGCACGTCGAGCGCCGCGCCGTCGATGTGGAACTGCCCGCCCTGCTGGCGGCCCGGCAGCAGGTTCATGGCCGGCGATCCGATGAAGCTGGCGACGAAGGTCGAGGCCGGCTGGCCGTAGACCTCTTCGGGCGTGCCGATCTGCTCGATGCGGCCGCCGTTCATGACGATGATGCGCTGGGCCAGCGTCATGGCCTCGACCTGGTCGTGGGTGACGAACAGCGACGTGACGCCCAGCTCGCGGTGCAACTTCTGGATCTCGAGCCGCGTCTGCACGCGCAGCTTGGCGTCGAGGTTGGACAGCGGCTCGTCGAACAGGAACACCTGCGGGTCGCGCACGATGGCGCGGCCCATGGCCACGCGCTGGCGCTGGCCGCCGGAGAGCTCGCGCGGCTTGCGGGCCAGCAGATGGCCCAGCTCCAAGATCTTCGCGGCGCGCTGCACGCGCGCGTCGATCTCGGCCTTGGGCATCTTGCGCAGCTTCAGGCCGTAGGCCATGTTCTCGGCCACGCTCATGTGCGGGTAGAGCGCGTAGTTCTGGAACACCATGGCGATGTCGCGGTCGGCCGGCTCGATGTCGTTGACGACGCGCGGGCCGATGGCGATCTCGCCCTCGCTGACCTCCTCCAGCCCGGCCACCATGCGCAGCAGCGTGGACTTGCCGCAGCCCGACGGGCCCACGATGACGACGAACTCGCCGTCGTGCACCTCGGCGTCCACGCCGTGGATCACCTGCACAGCCTTGGCGCCGTGGCCGTAGCGTTTGACGAGTTTGCGGATGGAAATGGCAGCCATTTATTTCTCGGTATCGACCAGGCCCTTGACGAACCAGCGCTGCATCAGGATGACGACCAGCGCCGGCGGCAGCATGGCGAGCAGGGCCGTGGCCATGACGATGTTCCAGTCGTTGGCCGCCTCGCCGCCGCTGATCATGCGTTTGATGCCGATGACCACGGGGTACATGGACTCGTCGGTGGTGACCAGCAGCGGCCAGAGGTACTGGTTCCAGCCGTAGATGAACTGGATGACGAAGAGGGCGGCGATGCTGGTGCGGGACAGCGGCAGCAGCACGTCCCTGAAGAAGCGCAGCGGCGACGCGCCGTCGATGCGCGAGGCCTCCACCAGCTCGTCCGGCACGGTCAGGAAGAACTGGCGTAACAGGAAGGTGGCCGTGGCCGAGGCGATCAGCGGCACGGTCAGGCCGGCGTAGCTGTTGAGCATGTGCAGGTCGGCCACCACCTGGTAGGTGGGCCCGATGCGCACCTCCACCGGCAGCATCAACGTCACGAAGATGGCCCAGAAGAAGACCTGCCGCAGCGGGAAGCGGAAGTAGACGATGGCAAAGGCCGACAGCAGCGAGATGGCGATCTTGCCGACCGCGATGACCATGGCCGTCACGAAGCTCACCCACATCATGCGGGCCACCGGCGCGCTGGAGCCCGCACCCGCGCCACCGCCCAGCGCGGTGGTCACGTTGTCGATGAAGTGGCCACCCGGCAGCAGCGGCATGGGTGCATGCACGATGGCCTCGGCCGTCTGCGTGGCGGCGACGAAGGTCACGTAGAGCGGGAAGGCCACCACCGCCACGCCCAGCAGCAGGATGGCGTGGGCCAGCCAGTCCAGCCAGGGCTTTCTCTCGACCATCAGTACTGCACCTTTTTCTCGACAAAGCGGAACTGCAGCACCGTCAGGCTGACCACGATGACCATCAGCACCACGCTCTGTGCGGCCGAGCCGCCCAGGTCCAGGCTCTTGAAACCGTCGTGGTAGACCTTGTAGACCAGGATGGCCGTCTCCTTGCCCGGGCCGCCCTGCGTGGCCGCATCGACGATGCCGAAGGTGTCGAAGAAGGCGTAGACGATGTTGATGACCAGCAGGAAGAAGCTGGTCGGCGACAGCAGCGGGAAGGTCACGTCCCAGAAGCGCCGCCAGGGGCTGGCGCCGTCGATCGCCGCGGCTTCGATGAGCGAGCGCGGGATGGACTGCAGCCCGGCCAGGAAGAACAGGAAGTTGTAGGAGATCTGCTTCCACACGGCGGCCAGCACGATCAGCGCCATCGCGTGGTCGGCGTCGAGCAGGTGGTTCCAGTCGAAGCCCAGCGCGCGCAGGCCGTAGGCCACGATGCCGATGGACGGCGCGAACATGAACAGCCACAGCACGCCGGCGATGGCCGGCGCCACTGCGTAAGGCCAGATCAGCAGCGTCTTGTAGACGCCCGCGCCGCGCGCGACGCGATTGGCCATGACGGCCAGCAGCAGCGAGACCGACAGGCCGAGGCCCGCCACCAGCAGCGAGAACAGGGCGGTGGTCTTGAACGAGTCGAGGTAGCTCGTGTCGGCGAGCAGGGCCTGGAAGTTGGCCAGCCCCACCCATTCGGTGGAGAGGCCGAAGGCGTCCTGCTGCTGGAACGACTGCAGCAGTGCCTGCGCCGCGGGCCAGAAGAAGAACACGCCGATGACGGCGGCCTGCGGCGCCAGCAGCAGCCAGGGCAGCCAGCGGGAGCGGAAGACGACGCGCTTTTCCTGGGCCATGCCAACCGCTTCAGAGCTTTGCGGTCTTGGCGAACTTATCGAGCTGCTCGTTGCCGCGCTTGATGGCCGCGTCTATGCCTTCCTTGGCGGTCTTCTTGCCGGCCCAGACCAGCTCGAACTCCTCGTCGACGATGGTGCGGATCTGCGGGTGGTTGCCCAGGCGTACGCCGCGCGACTTGTCGGTGGTCTTGCGGATCATCTGGTTCACGGACACGTCGGTGCCGGGGTTGGCCTTGTAGAAACCGCTGGCCTCGGTGGTGGTGAAGGCCGCCTTGGTGACGGGCAGGTAGCCGGTGCGCTTGTGGCTTTCGGAGGCCACGTCGGCCCGCGCCAGGTACTCGAAGAACTTGGCCACGCCCTTGTACTCGGCCGGTTTCTTGCCCGCCATGACCCACAGGCTCGCGCCGCCGATGATGGTGTTCTGCGGCGCGCCGGGCACGTCGGGGTAGTAGGGCAGGGTGCCGATGCCGAAGGCGAACTTGGCGTTCTTCTTGACGTCGCCGTAGATGCTGGACGAGGCGGTGGTCATGGCGCACTCGCCCGAGACGAAGGTGGCGTCCGACGCGTTGCCGCGGCCCTTGTAGACGAACAGGCCCTGCTTGGCCATGTTGGCCAGGTTCTCGATGTGGCGCAGGTGCAGCGGGGTGTTGAAGGCCAGCCGCGCGTCCAGGCCGCCGAAGCCGTTGTTCTTGGTGGCGAATTCGACGTTGTGCCAGGCCGAGAAGCTCTCCAGCTGCGTCCAGCTCATCCAGGACGTGGTGAGCGGGCATTTGCTGCCGTTGGCCTTGAGCTTGGCGGCGGCCGAGGCCACCTCGGGCCAGCTGGTGGGCGGCTTGTCGACGCCGGCGGCCTTCAGCGCGTCCTTGTTGTAGAAGAAGACGGTGGTGGAGCTGTTGAAGGGGAAGCTCAGCATCTGGCCATTGGGGGCCGTGTAGTAGCTGGCCACCGCGGGGACGTAGGCGGCGGGGTCGAAGGCGACGCCGGCCTCCTTCATGATGTCGGCCACCGGCTTGATGGCGGCCTTGCTGGCCATCATCGTGGCGGTGCCGACCTCGAAGACCTGCAGGATGTGCGGCGCCTGGCCGGCGCGGAAGGCGGCGATGGCCGCCGGCATGGATTCCTCATAGGTGCCCTTGAAGGTGGGCACGACCTTGTAGTCCTTCTGGCTGGCGTTGAAGTCCCGGGCCAGGTCGTTGACCCATTCGCCCCGCGCCCCGCCCATGGCGTGCCACCAATGGATCTCGGTCTGGGCCTGGACTTGGGCGGCCAGCACCAGGGTCGCGGCAAGGGCGAACGATTTCATTCAGCGTCTCCGTGAGGTGTTTTGCGGGCCAGCATAGCGCCGCTTGATGAGCCACGAATGGCGGGCAAATACGGTGGCGCCCAGGGGGAACGCCCCCTCGGTTAGGATTCCCGACCCTGCCGCAAGGGGCTGTGGCCACAAGCCGGGCGTCCTTGCCCGCCGCGCTGCCAGACCCGCGCCGCTGCCCGTCCGACCCGGCCTGCCAAGGCCTCTTTTCCGGTCACGCCGGTTGCCATGAACGCTCCGCATCCCCTGATGCCCACCGCTGAAGCGGCCGAGAGCGCAGCCCCCCGGTTGCGCGAGATCCCCTACAACTACACGTCGTTCTCCGACCGCGAGATCGTCATCCGTCTGCTGGGCTCCCGGGCGTGGGAGCTGCTGGACCAGTTGCGGCTGGAGCGCCGCACGGGCCGGTCCGCGCGCATGTTGTACGAGGTGCTGGGCGACATCTGGGTGGTGCAGCGCAACCCCTACCTGCAGGACGACCTGCTGGACAACCCGCGGCGCCGGGACCTCCTCATCGAGGCCTTGCACCACCGCCTCGCCGAGGTGGAGAAGCGCCGCGACGCGGCCGCCGACGCGCAGCGCGACGCGGCCGTGGGCGAGCTGCTGAAGGCGGCCCGTGCGGCGGTGGCCGAGTTCGCGACGATGTTCGAACGCGTGGCGGTGCTGCGCAAGCGCGCCTCCAAGACGCTGGCCCGCCACACGGCCAAGGACAACATCAAGTTCGACGGCCTGTCGCGCGTGTCGCACGTGACCGACGCGACCGACTGGCGCGTCGAGTACCCCTTCGTCGTGCTCACGCCCGACACCGAGGCCGAGATGGCCGGGCTGGTCGGCGCCTGCTTCGAGCTGGGCCTGACCGTCATCCCGCGTGGCGGCGGCACCGGCTACACGGGCGGAGCGATCCCGCTGGTGTGGAACAGCGCCGTCATCAACACCGAGAAGCTCGAGGCCCTGCGCGGCGTCGAGATGCTGCAACTGCCGGGCCTGGACCGCGAGGTGCCCACCATCTTCAGCGAGGCCGGTGTCGTCACGCAGCGCGTGGCCGACCTGGCCGAGGCCAACGGCTTCGTCTTCGCGGTGGACCCGACGAGCGCCGAGGCCAGCTGCATCGGCGGCAACGTGGCGATGAACGCCGGCGGCAAGAAGGCCGTGCTGTGGGGCACGGCGCTGGACAACCTGGCCAGCTGGAGGATGGTGACGCCCGAGGCCAAGTGGCTGGAGGTCGTGCGCCTGAACCACAACCTCGGCAAGATCCATGACGTGGAGGTGGCGAGCTTCGAGCTGCGCTACTTCGACGCGACCGGCAAGACGCTGGAGAAGACCGAGCGCCTCGACATCCCCGGCCGCGTGTTCCGCAAGGAGGGCCTGGGCAAGGACGTGACGGACAAGTTCCTCGCCGGCCTGCCGGGCATCCAGAAGGAAGGCTGCGACGGCCTCATCACGAGCGCACGCTGGATCGTGCATCGCATGCCGGCGCATGTGCGCACGGTCTGCCTGGAGTTCTTCGGCAACCCCAAGGACTGCGTGCCCAGCATCGTCGACATCAAGGACTACATGTTCAGGGTCGCCGACTCCGGCGTGCTGCTGGCGGGCCTGGAGCACCTGGACGACCGCTACCTGAAGGCGGTCGGCTACGCCACCAAGAGCAAGCGCGGCGGCCTGCCGAAGATGGTGCTGGTGGGCGACATCGTCGGCGACGATGCCGACGCGGTGGCGCGGGCAACGTCTGAAGTCGTGCGCCTGGCCAACGGCCGCTCGGGCGAGGGCTTCATCGCCGTCAGCGCCGATGCGCGCAAGAAGTTCTGGCTGGACCGCAAGCGCACCGCGGCCATCAGCAAGCACACGAACGCGTTCAAGGTGAACGAGGACGTCGTCATCCCGCTGAACCGCATGGGCGAGTACACGCTGGGCATCGAGCGCATCAACATCGAGCTGTCGCTGCGCAACAAGCTGGAGCTGGTGACTGCGCTGACGGGCCTGTTCACCGCCGGCAAGCTGCCGCTGGGCAAGGATGACGACGCCCGCGAGATCCCCAGCGCCGAGTTGCTGGAGGACCGCGTGCAGCAGGCTCTCGCCTTGCTGCGCGACGTGGGCGCGCTGTGGCAGCAATGGCTGGACGGCCTCGACAGCCTTGGCTTCTTCGAGCCGCTGCAGACGCATGAGCTGCGCGCCTCCTGGAAGACGCAGATCCTCAAGCCGCTGCAGGGCATCTTCAACGGCGTGGCCTTCGAGCCGCTGCTGGCCGAGTGCAAGCGCATCCACAAGGAGGTGCTGCGCGGCCGCGTGTGGGTGGCCCTGCACATGCACGCCGGCGACGGCAACGTGCACACCAACATCCCCGTCAACAGCGACAACTACGCGATGCTGCAGACGGCCCATGTGGCCGTGGCGCGCATCATGCAGCTGGCGCGTTCGCTGGACGGCGTCATCTCGGGCGAGCACGGCATCGGCATCACGAAGCTGGAGTTCCTGACCGACGACGAACTGGCCAACTTCACGGCGTACAAGAAGCGCGTCGACCCGGAAGGCCGCTTCAACAAGGGCAAACTGTTGCGCGATGCCGCGATGCCGGCCGACCTGCGCAACGCCTACACGCCGTCTTTCGGCCTGATGGGGCATGAGTCGCTGATCATGCAGCAGAGCGACATCGGCGCCATCAGCGACTCCATCAAGGACTGCCTGCGCTGCGGCAAGTGCAAGCCGGTCTGCGCCACGCACGTGCCGCGCGCCAACCTGCTCTACAGCCCGCGCAACAAGATCCTCGCCACGTCGCTGCTGGTCGAGGCCTTCCTCTACGAGGAGCAGACGCGCCGCGGCGTGTCGATCAAGCACTGGGAGGAGTTCGAGGACGTGGCCGACCACTGCACGGTCTGCCACAAGTGCGAGAAGCCGTGCCCGGTCAACATCGACTTCGGCGATGTGACGATGAACATGCGCAACCTGCTGCGCAAGATGGGCAAGAAGAGCTTCCGGCCCGGCAATGCGGCGGCGATGTTCATGCTGAACGCGACCAACCCGCAGACCATCAAGTTCGCCCGCACGGCCATGGTGGACATCGGCTTCAAGGCGCAGCGCTTTGCGGTGGACCTGTTCAAGCCCGCCGGCCGCAAGCAGACGAGCGCGCCGCCATCCACGCACAACCTGGGTCCGGTGAAGGAACAGGTCATCCACTTCATCAACAAGAAGCTGCCCGGCGGCCTGCCCAAGAAGACGGCACGCGCGCTGCTGGACATCGAGGACAAGGACTACGTGCCCATCATCCGCCCGCCGGCCACGGCGAGCGAGACGGAGGCGGTGTTCTATTTCCCGGGCTGCGGCTCCGAGCGGCTGTTCAGCCAGGTGGGCCTGGCCACGCAGGCCATGCTGTGGCATGCCGGCGTGCAGACGGTGCTGCCGCCCGGGTATCTCTGCTGCGGCTATCCGCAGCGCGGCTCGGGCCAGTTCGACAAGGCCGAGAAGATGATCACCGACAACCGCGTGCTCTTCCACCGCGTCGCCAACACGCTGAACTACCTCGACATCAAGACCGTGGTGGTGTCATGCGGCACCTGCTACGACCAGCTGCAGGGCTACAAGTTCGAGGACATCTTCCCGGGCTGCCGCATCATCGACATCCACGAGTACCTGCTGGAGAAGGGCATCACGCTCGGCTCCAAGACCAGCTACCTGTACCACGACCCCTGCCATTCGCCGATGAAGCTGCAGGAGCCGATGAAGACGGTGAAGGCGCTGGTGGGCGAGAACGTCGTCAAGAACGAGCGCTGCTGTGGCGAGAGCGGCACGCTGGGCGTGACGCGGCCCGACATCTCCACGCAGGTGCGCTTCCGCAAGGAAGAGGAGCTGCGCAAGACGGAGGTGCAGCTGCGCGAATCGGGCAAGGTCGGTGCGAACGACAACCTGAAGATCCTGACCTCCTGCCCCAGCTGCCTGCAAGGCCTGAGCCGCTACGGGGACGACCTGCAGAACGGCCTGCTCGAAGCCGACTACATCGTGGTCGAGATGGCACGCCAGATCCTGGGCGAGAACTGGATGCCGGAGTACGTGGCCAAGGCCAACAACGGCGGCATCGAGCGGGTGCTGGTGTGAGCTTGGGCTGCCCGCTGTGCGACACCGATGGCGGTCTCGTCGTCGCGCACACGCCGCGGTTTCGCGTCGTGCGGGTGGTCGACGGCGACGAAGCGCGGCGTTTTCCGGCGTTCTACCGGCTCATCTGGGCCGAGCATGTCACCGAGTTCAGCGACCTCGCGGTCACCGATCGTCACGCCTGCATGGACGCTGTCACCGAGATCGAGCGCGTTCTAAGGTCTTTGCTGGCGCCGACCAAGGTCAACCTGGCCACCTTGGGCAATGTGGTGCCGCATCTGCACTGGCATGTGATCGCGCGCTTCGACTGGGACAGCCACTTCCCCGCGCCGGTCTGGGCTGCCGCGCAGCGCGATGAATGGCCCGGCGGCGCCGCCGCGCGGCTGGCACAGCCGCTGCCGTCGGTGGACGCCGCCATGGCCCGCGCGCTGGCTACTTGCTGAGCAGGGCGACGCGCACGCGGTTCGGCGCGGCGCCGGCCATCTGCGTGGCGCCGGGGCGGTTGGGGTCGACGAAATCGACGCTGAAGCGATAGATCTGCGCCGCCGCAGTTGACGTGCCAGCGCCGCAGTCGAGGCGGTTGACCGCGTTGCGCACGCTGCGGGCGATCTTGTGCGAGATGCCTTTGGCGTTCACCGCGTTGACCTCGCCGTTCTCGACGACGAACTGCACCTTGACCTCGCCGTAGCGGCCTTCGTCTTCCCAGATGCGGCTGAGCGCGCTCTGCAGCTGGCCGTCGAGGTCGGCGCAGGCTGCATGCACGTCGTAGCGCGCCGGCGCCTCGATGACGCGGCCGCTGACCTCGACACGTTCGAGGTCGGCCGGTTCGGCGAAGGCGGGGCCGGCGGCGAGCGCCAGCGTGATGGCGCAGGCCATGCCGGCGAACAGGCTGTTGAGGACGGGCGTGCGTTGGGCGATCGAGTAGCGGTTGGGCATGACAAGCTCCTGTGGGTCTGGGGGACGGAGACGCGAAAGGCGTCGACCTGTGTTCAGACTAGGCCCCTGTCTGAGCGGCCCCAACCCGCAAGCGATGAGTTGCCGGCGGCGTGCGACGGTCCGCGGAAAAGCGTGGCCGAGTTGCGTGAACTGCGCTGGGCGCCGATGAGCGCATGAATGCCATTCGTCATGGCCTGCTGCCATCGGTGATTGCCCGCTAGGGTGACCTCCGTCACCCCGGAAAGTGACAACCCTGGCTTCGTGCCGCGAACACACTGCGCGGCGTTTCGGATGGTGCCAAGCCGGCTGTGGACCTTCTTCTCGCAAAACGTCCCGCCGGCAGCCGTGAACAGGCGGCGCCTCTTGTGGAGATCCCACGGGCCGAGCCGGCACGCCGTCCGCCACGGTGACTTTTGCGGAACTATCCAATGAGCTTTGCTTTTTCGAACCAGAGGACCCTGCTCGCACTGGCCTGTGGCCTGCTGACCGCCGGTGCGGTACAGGCCGGCGTGTCCAACCGCCAGGTGGACCTTGGGCTGGCCAGCATCGTGCAGCGCGCCGCCCCCGTCACCGACCGACTCATCATCGGCTACCGCGATGCCGCCGAGGCCGATGCCGGCGACGCGCGCGTGTTGCGCGCCCGCGGCGTGGCCGCCTCGGCCATGTCGGCGCGCCTGGCCACCGTCAACACGACGCTGGCCCAGCGCGGCGTGCGCGCCGGCCTGCTGCGCCAGATGGGCACCGGCGCCCATGTGTTCAAGCTCGACCGCGCGCTTTCGCACACCGACCTGCAGCGCATTGCAGCCGAACTGAAGGCCGCCGACCCCAACATCGCCTACGCGGAACCCGACCGCAAGATGTACGCGCTGATGACGCCCAACGACGCGAGCTACAGCTCGCAGTGGGACCTGTACGAGACCACCGGCGGCATCCGCGCCCCCGCGGCCTGGGACCTGGCGACCGGCTCCGGGGTCGTCGTCGCCGTCATCGACACCGGCATCCGCCCGCATGCCGACCTCTCCGGCCAGACGGTGGCCGGCTACGACATGATCAAGGACACCGCCGTCTCCAACGACGGCAACGCCCGCGACAGCGACCCGAGCGACCCCGGCGACTGGACGGCCGCCAACGAATGCGCCGCCGGCGAGCCGGCCAGCAGCTCGAGTTGGCACGGCACCCACGTGGCCGGCACCATCGCGGCCAAGACCAACAACTCGACCGGTGTGGCCGGCATCGCCTTCAACGCCAAGATCCAGCCTGTGCGCGTGCTGGGCAAGTGCGGCGGCTACACCTCGGACATCGCCGACGGCATGATCTGGGCCTCGGGCGGCACGGTGTCCGGCCTGCCGACGAACGCGACGCCGTCGCGCGTCATCAACATGTCGCTGGGTGGCGGCGGCGCCTGCGACACGACCTCGCAGAACGCGATCAACAGCGCCCGCTCGCGCGGCACCGTCGTCATCGTCGCAGCCGGCAACGAGAACCAGAATGCCAGCAACTCGAACCCGGCCAACTGCTCGGGCGTCATCACCGTCGCCGCGACCGACCGCAACGGCGCCCGCGCCTACTACTCCAACTACGGTTCGGTCGTGGCGCTGGCCGCTCCCGGCGGGGATGTGCGCTCGTCCAGCAGCAACGGCATCCTGTCGACGCTCAACGCCGGCGCGCAGGCGCCCGGCGCGGACAGCTATGCCTACTACCAAGGCACATCCATGGCCACGCCCCACGTGGCCGGTGTCGCTGCGCTGATGCTGAGCGCCAAGCCCGGCGCCACGCCCGACCAGATCAAGGCGGCCCTGCAGAGCAGCGCGCGCGCCTTCCCGGGCAGCTGCTCGCAGTGCGGATCGGGCATCCTGGACGCCGCCGCCGCAGTCGCGGCCATCGCCGGCACGGGCGGCCTGCCGACCGTCAATGAGACCGAGTCCAACGGCTCGATTGCCGCGGCCAACACGGTCTCGGCACCGGCCAACGTGAACGGCAGCATCGGCTCGACCAGCGATACCGACTACTTCAAGGTGACGCTGCCGGCCGGCAAGACGCTGAGCGCGACGCTGACGATGGCCAATAGCAGCACGGACTTCGACCTCTACGTGAAGAACGGGTCGGGTACGACGCTGGCCAAGAGCGAGAAGGCGGCCGGCCAGGTGGACAGCACGAGCTACGCCAACGGCGGCTCGGGCTCTGTCACGCTGTATGTGCAGGTGCTGCGCTACAGCGGCACAGGGGCGTACACGCTAAAGCTGCAGTGGTGAGCGGATTGGCATGAAGCCGCTTCGGCGGCAGCGTGGGATGTGAGGGGGCAGGGCGGCAACTGCAACGTCAATGTGTTGCCGACCCTGCCCTGAGTTCCCGCCGCGAGCGCGCTTCCACCTGCGGATCCCTCGCAGGGCCGCCGCAGCCGCGAGGGCAGTTGCCAGCAGCCGAAGCTGCGAAGGTTCCGGCACGACCGCCGTCAGCTGGGCCGTCCCCACGGCTCCTGCAATGCAGGGCCCGTCCGTGACGAGACCTGCCTGGCCAAAGCCGCAGCTGCCGCCCGTGGAGGCAGACCAGTCGAGATTCATCGGACCTCCTTTCAGGATGTCGAGCGAGAAACCTTGGTAATTGGGTTCGGTGAAGAGACGGAAATCGAACGCCAGCTGCTTGCCGGCGCTGTCCGTGATCAGGTGAGCATACTGGGAGCCAGCCAGGGTCCAAGACGCCGAACCGATCGTGATATCCAGTTGCTGGAAAGTGGCCGCTACCAGAAAGGAACCGGGAAACCATTCGGTGCGGGAGTCCAGATCGGCCGTGAACGACAGCTTGCCTGTGAACGGCGTGGCGGGCGGCGAGCTCAAGCCGAAGACCGTCTCGCCCGGACCTATGGAGGTGGCGTGCAGCTCGACCTCGTAAGTGAAGGTCTCGACCGCAGCATGTGCGGCTGCGGCAGCGAACAGCGACAAGGACAGGGCTGCCGAGCGGACGGCATGCCAGTGAGATGCTGAAGCACGAAACATCGCAGACTTTCTTGAAGAGCGGTGCTTGGATTCTTCAGGTTCGGCGCTCTGCCCACCCTCCCTAACTCTTGACGCCAGCGGAATCACCAGACCGTCAGCGGATCCTTCGCCACCATCGCGCTGCCCGGCTTGCACGAAAAGGCCTGGGCAAAGTAGAGCGTGTTGCTCATCGGCGTGAGCACGCGGTACTTGGCCGGCGAGTGGGTGTCGGTGCGCAGCTGGTTGATGAGGAACTCGGTGCGCACCTTGGTGCGCCAGACCAACGCGTTGCTGAGGAAGAAGCGCTGCGCCGGCGTGTAGCCGTCGATCTTGCGGTCCGCGCCGCCGGCGCGCTTGAGCGCACGCTGCAGCCCCTCGAAGGCGATGGGCAGGCCGGACATGTCGGAGATGTTCTCGCCCAGCGTGAGCCGGCCGTTGATGCTGTAGCCCGGCAGCGGCGAGATCGCGCCGTAGCGCTCGGCCACCTTGTCGGCGCGGGCCTTGTAGCCTGCGGCGTCCGCGGGCGTCCACCAGTCGGTCAGCGAGCCGCCGGCGTCGAAGTTGCGGCCGCTGTCGTCGAAGTGATGGGTGATCTCATGGCCGATGACCATGCCGATGCCGCCGTAGTTGACCGCGTCGTCGGCCTTGGCGTCAAAGAAGGGCGGCTGCAGGATGCCGGCCGGGAAGATGATCTGGTTCAGCCCGCCCGCGAAGGCGTTGACGATGTGCGGGCTGGTGCGCCAGCGACCCCGCTCCACCGGTGCATCCAGGTCCTTCATCTGCCGGTCGCTGTGCCACAGCGCCACCTTGAGCCAGTTGCCGGCGTAGTCGTGGCTGTTGAGCTGCAGGCCTTCGTACTGCGGCCATTTCGCCGGCGCGCCGATCATGGGCTGCATGCTGGCCAGCTTTTCCAAGGCGCGGGCCTTGGTCGGCGGCGTCATCCATTCGAGCTTCTCGATGCGCTCCTTCATGCTGGCGCGGATGTCCTCGACCAGCTGCAGCGAGCGTCTCTGCGCCTCGGGCGAGAACGCGCGGGCAACGAACAGCTCGCCCAGGGCCAGCGCGACCGGCTCGGTGCCGGTGCGGCCACCGATCTGCAGGATGACATCCTCGGTGCGCGGTGGCGGCGCCTGCAGGCCGGTGATGGCCTTGCCGCGGTACTCGAATGACGCGGCCGCGAAGGCCTTGGGCAGGCGCGGTGCGGCGGCGTCCAGCACGCGCAGGGCCAGGTAGCTGCGCCAGACCTCCAGTGGCGTGTCGGCGGCCAGGCTGGCCAGCCGCGTCGCGAACTCCGGCTGGCCGACGATGATGCGCTGCGGCAGCTTGGCGCCGGCCGTCAGCACGGCGAGATAGGCCTGCCAGTCCAGCCCCGGCGCAGCGGCGGCCAGCTCGGCCGCGCTCATCGCGTTGTAGTTGGCGGTCGGGTCGCGCAGCTTGCTGCGCTCGCGCGAGGCCTCGGCGAGCCGGGTCTCGAAGGCGATCAGCGCGTCCAGCTCGGCATCGCCGGCCGCGCGGCCTGAGCCGCTCAGCAGCGTCCGGGCGAAGCCGCGGTAGGCGGTGGTGAGGCCGCGCGTGCGCTCGTCGCTGCGGAAGTAGTCGTCGCGGTCGGGCAGGCCCAGGCCGGCCTGGGTCAGCGTCAGCGCGTTGCGCCGCGTGTCCTTGCGGTCGGGCTGCACGGCATGCGCCAGCGGCGCCGCGATGCCGCTGCGCGCCAGCAGCGCGAGCAGGGCGGGCAGGTCCTCGCGCCGCTGCAGCGCGTCGATGCGGTTGAGCAGCGGCGCGATGGAGGTCAGTCCGCGCGCTTCGATGGCGGCCTCGTCCATGCCGCTGGCGTAGTAGGCGGCGATGAGCTTCAGGCCGGGCGTGGTCTGCAGTGCCGGCTTGTCGGCCAGCTCGCGCAGTGCCTTGTTCAGCAGCTCGTCGTTGGCCTGGCGCAGCTGCTCGAAGCTGCCGATGCGGGCGCGGCTGGCGGGCAGCTCGGTCGTGGCTTCCCAGTTGCCGTTGACGAAGGCGTAGAAGTCGTCGCAGGGTTTGACGTCCTTGGACAGCCCGCTCAGGTCGAGGGCGTGGGCCGTGGCGGCCAGGCCGAGCAGGGTCGCTGCGGTGGCCAGGCGGTGGCGGTGGAAACGGGTCATGGCGGTAGCGGGCTGCCGTTGAAACACCGGATTAGAGCGCCCGCGCGCGGCGCGTGCCGTCAGACACAGGGCATGATTGCGGGTTTTCACCAAGGCTTCCTCCCGGCCATGCCCTTTCTCCAGCGCCTGACCCTGGCTCTCGTTGCTCCCCTTTGCCTGGCCACTGCGGCCCTCGCCCAACCCGTGCGAGGGCAGGGCGCCACCTTCCCCTCCCAGGTCTATGACACCTGGGCCCGGGCCTTCGCGAAGGCCGGCGGCGGCAGCGTCGCCTACAAGGGCACGGGCTCCGGCGACGGCATCAAGCAGATCACCGCCCGCGCGGTCGATTTCGGCGGCACCGATGCGCCGCTGGGCGCGGCCGAGCTGGCGCGGAACAAGCTGGTGCAGATCCCGATGCTGGTGGGGGGCATCGTGCCTGTCGTCAATCTGGCCGGCCTGGCCGCGCCGCTGCAGCTGAACGGCGAGGTGCTGGCCGATGTCTTCCTAGGCCGCATCAAGCTCTGGAGCGACCCGCGCATCGCGGCGCTGAACCCGGGCGTCGCGCTGCCCGCCGTGCCGATCAAGCGCGTGGTGCGCGCCGAGAAGTCCGGCAGCAGCGACGGCTTCAGCCGCTACCTGGCTGGCGTGTCGGCCGCCTTCAAGGCCGAGGTCGGCGCCAGCCCCGCGCCCGCCTGGCCCGGCGAGCCCTTGAAGGCCGAAGGCAATGACGGCATGGTGCAGGCGCTGCGCGCCACGCCGGGCGGCATCGCTTATGTCTCCTACGACCGCGTGCTGCGCGACAAGCTCGGCGCCGTGAAGCTGCGCAACGCCGCCGGCCGCTTCGTCGCGCCGTCCGAGCGCGCCTTCAGCGCCGCCGTGCTGGAGAGCGACATGCACCGCCAGGGCGACGACCTGGCGACGCTGCTGGACCGCCCCGGCGGCGACGCCTGGCCGATCACGCTGACCAGCTTCGTCCTGGTGGATGCCGAACCGGCCACCGGCGCGAAGGCGCAGGGCGCGCTGAAGTTCCTCTACTGGTGCTTCATGCACGGCGACGACCTGACCCGCGGCTCGGGCTTTGCGCCGCTGCCGGTCAGCGTGCAGTCGCGCCTGGCGGCCCGCTTCACGCTGGTGCGTCCCAAGGACGGCCAGCTGCCGGCCTACCAAACGTTCTGAGGGACACTTCCGCCATGCCCGTTCCCACCGAGATCACCGTCCACCAGCAGTCCCGTGTGCTGGAGATCGCCTTCGACGACGGCACGCGTTTCCGCATCCCCTTCGAGCTGATGCGCATCTACAGCCCGTCGGCCGAGGTCAAGGGCCACGGGCCGGGCCAGGAGGTGTTGCAGACGGGCAAGCGCGACGTGTTGATCACCGCCCTGGAGCCGATCGGCCACTACGCCGTGCGGCCGGAGTTCTCGGACGGCCACGCCAGCGGCCTGTTCGCCTGGGACTACCTCTACAAGCTCGGCAGCCAGCAGGACGCGCTGTGGCGCGACTACGAGGCCCGCCTGGCCGCCGCCGGCAAGGGCCGCGACGACGCCATGCCGGGCAAGGCCGGCGGCTCCTGCCATTCGCATTGATATCGCCATGACACAGACGCACTTTGGTTTCAGCACCGTCGACGAAAACGAGAAGGCGAACAAGGTCCGCGGCGTCTTCGACTCGGTCGCGTCCAAGTACGACCTGATGAACGACGTCATGTCGGCTGGGCTGCACCGGGCCTGGAAGGCCTACACCGTGCAGGTCGCCAACCTGAAGCCGGGCGAGCGGGCGCTGGACATCGCTGGCGGCACGGGCGACCTGTCGCGCGCCTTCGCCCGCAAGGTCGGCGAGACCGGCGTCGTCGTGCACACCGACATCAACGAGGCCATGCTGCGCCAGGGGCGCGACCGCCTGCTGGACGAAGGCCTGATCCTCCCCACCAGCCTGGCCGACGCCGAGAAGCTGCCCTTCAAGAGCGAGAGCTTCGACCTCGTCAGCGTCGCCTTCGGGCTGCGCAACATGACGCACAAGGACTTGGCGCTGGCCGAGATGTGCCGCGTGCTCAAGCCCGGCGGCCGGTTGCTGGTGCTGGAGTTCTCCCGCATCGCCGAGCCGCTGAGGAAGCCCTACGACTGGTACTCCTTCAACATCCTGCCCAGGCTCGGCTCGCTGTTCGCCGGCGATGCCGAGAGCTACCGCTACCTGGCGGAGTCCATCCGCATGCATCCCGACCAGGCCACGCTCAAGGCCATGATGAAGACGGTCGGCTTCGGCCATGTCGACGTGCACAACCTGAGTGCAGGCATCGTCGCGCTGCACGCCGGCATCAAGTGCTGAGCGCTCCAGACGCCTGAACGAAGGATTGCCGGCGCGGCCGGCACCTGTTCAGCTGCAGTTCCTTGGGCGCACCCCCAAGAACGTGGGGATCAGGGAACTTGTCCCTTGAATCTGCTCTAACCGCGGGTCGCATCCGCCTTCTATACGGGACAAGGCCCCCACGGAAGCGACATATCCCGCCGCTACACTCGTTCGTTCACCCGGGCCCGGATGCCCTCTACACACAACAAGGACCTCGAAAAGATGGCAAAGCGACTGTTCTATCCCCGCGCTTCGCTGGTCGCCGCCGTGGCGGCCGCCATGCTGCTCGCGGCCTGCGGTGGTGACAAGGGCGACAAGGCATCCCAGACGGCAGCCAAGGTCAACAAAGAAGAGATCACCGTCCACCAGATCAACTTCGTGCTGCAGCGCCAGCCCGGCCTCAAGCCCGAGCAGGCGGAAGCCGCCAGCCGCCAGGTGCTGGAGCGACTGATCGACCAGGAACTTGCCGTCCAGAAGGCCCAGGAACAGAAGCTCGACCGCGACCCGCGCGTCGTGCAGCAGATCGAGGCGGCCAAGCGCGAAATCATCGCGCGCGCCTATGTCGATCGCGTCGGCGAGGGCGTCGCCAAGCCCAGCAACGAAGAGATCGCCAAGTACTACACCGAGAAGCCCGCGCTCTTCAAGGACCGCCGCATCTACAGCCTGCAGGAGCTGCAGATCGAGGCCAAGCCCGAGCAGCTCGACACCTTGCGCGCCAAGCTGTCCGCGGCCAAGAGCCTGACCGAGTTCGCCGATTTCCTGAAGGCCAACGACTTCCGCTTCAGCGGCAACCAGGCCGTGCGCAGCGCCGAGCAGCTGCCGCTGGCCAGCCTGGACGCCATCTCCAAGATGAAGGATGGCGACTCCGTGGTCAGTGCGAGCCCGAACGGCATGACCGTGCTCTTCCTCGTCAGCTCGCGCAGCCAGCCCGTCGACGAAACCCGCGCCCGCCCGGCCATCGAAGCCTTCCTGCTGAACCAGCGCAAGGCCGAGGTCGTGCAAAAGGACCTGAAGGCGCTGCGTGAGGGCTCCAAGATCGAATACGTCGGCAAGTTCGCGCAGCCGGCGCCTGCAGCTTCCGCGCCATCTGAGCCGGTAGACGCTGTCCCGGCGCCAGCTCCGGCGGTGCCAGCGAGCGGCATGGATGCCGCGACCATCTCTAAAGGTATGGGTCTGAAATGATGCTGTCTCTTCGCTTTTCCACGGCCGCCTCAGCTTTGCTCCTGGGGCTCGGGTTGTTCTTCTCGTCAGTGGCTTCAGCGCAAGCCACAGTGCCCGCTGCACCAGCGGCCGCAACCGCCCCTGAGTACCGCCTTGGCGCCGGCGACGTGGTGCGCATCAACGTCTACCAGAACCCTGACCTCACGTTGGAATCGAGGGTGTCTGAATCTGGAGTCATTTCTTATCCCCTGCTGGGCACTATTCGCATTGGCGGCCTGGGTGTTTCGGCAGCCGAGCGTCTCATCGCAGACGGTTTGCGAAAGGGCAATTTCGTCAAACAACCGCAAGTCAGCCTGGTGTTATTGCAGGTGCGCGGTAATCAGGTCAGTGTGCTCGGCCAAGTCAATCGGCCAGGTCGCTATCCGCTCGAATTGGCCGACACGCGCTTGACCGACCTGCTGGCTGCGGCCGGCGGCGTCGCAACAAGCGGTGGGGAGATGCTCATCATCACTGGCACGCGCAACAGCAAGCCTTTCAGGACCGAACTGGATCTCTCCAGCCTCTTCGCGCCGGAGGGACGGGGGCAGGATTTGGTGATGCAAAACGGCGATGTGATTTGGGTCGACCGTTTCCCTCTGGTGTATATCTACGGCGAAGTCCAACGCCCAGGACAGATGCGCCTAGAGCGCGGTATGACGGTGATGCAAGCGTTGGCCGCGGGCGGAGGCCTGAATCAGCGTGGTACCGAACGTGGCATTCGCGTTCACCGCAAGACTGTTGAGGGCAAGGTCCAGGTATTGCAGCCGACCATGGATGAACCTTTGAAGGACGGCGACATCGTCTACGTCCGCGAGAGTCTTTTTTAAAGCCGGGGCGTTATGACGTTCAGTCAATTCCTATCCATCCTTCGGGCTCGCCGGCTGCTTTTCATTGCGGTATTGCTCGCCGTTGTCGTGCCGGTGATCGTGGCTAGCCTTCTTTGGCCGAAGAAATATATCGGTGTCGCAAGCGTAGTCGTGGACATCAAGCCGGACCCCATCAGTGGCATCAGCCAGGCTCTCGTCAACCCGGGACTGTTGGCAACCCAGGTTGACATCATCAGCAGCGAGAGGGTGGCGCGCCGGGTGATTCGATCGCTGAAATTGACGGAAGCACCCTCAATCCGTGATGACTGGCAGGCCGATACGAACGGAGAGGTCGACATCGAGACATGGCTTGTCGTGCTGTTGCAAAAGCAGCTCGATGTGAAACCGTCCCGTGAGTCCAGCGTCATCACGATCGAATATGGCGCTTCCGATCCCAAGTTCGCCGCTGGCATGGCCAACGCCTTCGCGCAAGCGTACCTTGATACCGTGCTGGATCTGCGCGTGGATCCCGCAAAGCAGTTCAGCAGCTTTTTTGACGCGCGCGCCAAAGATGCACGTTTGGCTCTCGAGAAGGCGCAGAACCGCCTGAGCGAGTTCCAAAGCGAGAAGGGCGTCGTCATGACCGACGAGCGCATGGACATTGAGAACCAGCGGCTCAATGAGCTCACCAGCCAATTGGTCGTTATGCAGTCACTGTCCGCCGAATCAGGAAGCCGGCAGTCGCAGGCGGCGGGTGGCGCAGCTGACAAGCTGCAAGAGATCAGCAGTCACCCGGTCATAGCTTCCCTGCGTGCGGACATCGCGCGATCCGAGGCGCGGCTGCAAGAGCTCAACGCCAAGTTTGGAGATCGCCATCCCCAAGTGGTTGAGCTCAAGGCCAACATCAATGAGCTGCGCGCTCGCATTGACACGGAAGTCAAGCGGCTTTCCGCCGGAGTTGGTGTCACGAACAGCATCACGCGGCAACGCGAGGCGCAAATTCGTGCTGACCTGGACGCCCAGCGTGCCAAGGTTCTCAAAATGAAGCAAGTGCGTGATGAAGGCGTGCTGATCCTGCGGGATGTCGAGGCGGCGCAACGCGCCTTCGAGCAAATTCAATTGCGGGCCACGCAGACGAATCTCGAAAGTCAGGTGACTGCCACCAACGTCACCATGCTGACGCCCGCAGTGCCGCCGGCCAAGCATTCTTCACCCAAGCCTCTTCTGAATTCCTTCGTCGGCGTTTTCTTTGGTCTGTTGTTGGCGACTGGAGCGGTGCTCCTCTCGGAGCTGCGGAACCGGCGAATTCGTCATGTTGGCGATATCGCAGACGTGCTGCAACTGCCTCTGCTCGGCATCCTGCCCGGCTCAGACGCAAAGGCTAAGCCCCGTAGAGCGCTTTCGATTGCTGGTCCACAGAAGCGTCTGATTGGCCAAACGGGCAAGGTGTGATCCATGAATCAGTTCAGTAATCCTCAGGCAACGAGCGACTCGCACGGCGCGCTCCGCGACCGAAGCATTGGCGGCATCATCGCGGCGGCCAACAAGCTGACTGCAGAGCAGGTCGAGCAAATCCTTGCCCACCAGAAGCGTCACGGCGTGCGTTTCGGCGAGGCCGCCGTCGCCCTGGGACTGGCCAATGGCGAAGATGTCATGTGGGCCTTGAGCCAGCAGTTTCACTACCCATACGCGCCTGGCAGCGCCACCAAACTGAGCGCGGAACTGGTCCTGGCCAACAAGCCATTCAGTGCGCAAGCCGAAGCATTCCGAGTGCTTCGCAGCCAGATCAATATGCGCCTGTTCGCCGCTGATCAGCAAAAACGTGCGATTGCGGTCATCAGTTCGGATGCAGGTGACGGCAAGAGCTTCTTCGCAGCCAACATGGCTGTGGCAATGAGCCAGCTTGGGGGTCGCACGCTGCTCGTCGATGCCGACATGCGAAATCCTCGCCAGCACGAAATCTTCGGGCTCGACAACGCGCAGAGTGCCGGGTTGTCCGGCATATTGTCCGGCCGCGCTGAGGCGAATGTCATCCGTGCCGTTCCAGACCTTCCAAGCCTCTTCGTGATGCCGGTGGGTACGGTGCCGCCCAACCCCACCGAACTGTTGGAGCGCCCCGCGTTCGGGCTGCTGATGAAAGAACTGGTCAGCAAGTTCGACTACGTCATCGTCGACACGCCCGCTGCAGAATCCTGTGCCGACGGCGCCATCACCGCTGCGCACTGTGGTTCAGCGCTTGTGATCGCCCGCAAGGACGCCACCCGCGTTGGCGCCGTGCAGGAACTCGTGGCCAGCCTCGCTAACGGGCCCGCGCGGCTAGCGGGTGTCGTCCTCAACGAACACTGAGCCTCCTCAGGCGGTTCGATTGGCGGCGCAAAAGGGGCAGGGCTTGATTGCGATACAGAACATCATTCGGCATAGGCTGGGCGAACTGCTGCTCGGCATGGGAATTCTTCTATTACTGATTCCCACCTATGTCGATCTTCAGAGGGTGGTCTGGTCCTCCGATGATCAGGCTCATGGCCCCATCATCATTGCGGTAGCTGCATGGCTGTTGTGGCGCATGCGTGGCCAGTTGTTGGCGTTGCCAGCCGCCCCGGCAAATGCTGCGGGTGCAACATTACTGCTTCTTTCTCTGACGTCCTACATCCTGGGGCGGTCACAGAGCATCGTTCAGATGGAAGCGGGCAGTCACATCCTGGTCTTGGCATCGGCGCTGTTGTTGTGGCGCGGGTGGGCTGCTTTGAGGATGGCGTGGTTTCCGCTGTTCTTCCTCATCTTCATGATTCCTTTGCCCGGTGTCCTGGTGCAAGCCATGACGGTGCCTTTGAAAGCCGCCGTCTCATACGTGGCGGAAAATTTGCTGCACTATTTTGACTATCCCGTTGCGCGGGCAGGTGTCGTCATCCAGGTCGGGCAGTACCAGTTGCTGGTTGCTGATGCCTGCGCCGGCTTGAATTCGATGTTCACGCTTGAATCGCTGGGCTTGCTGTACATGAACATCGTTTCGCATGCTTCGCGTACGCGAAACGTGTTGCTGGCCATACTCATCATCCCCATTTCGTTCGTGGCGAATGTCGTGCGAGTCGTCATCTTGATTCTGGTGACCTACCACTTTGGTGACGCGGCAGGCCAAGGTTTCGTGCATGGCTTCGCAGGTATGGTGCTATTCCTCGTGGCGCTCACACTCATCATTGCGGTCGACTCATTGCTTGGGCGATTCGAGAACCGAAGTGGACAACAACGGGGAGCAGTGCATGCCTGAAAAGGGGATGTCGCGCCGTCGTGGGCTGGTGCTTCTGGGTGCAATGGCAGGCACTGCCTGGGCGTCCGAAGCTTTCAAACCTCGTGAACGTCTTTCGCTTACGAAGCCACCTATCCAGCTTGCTCAGCAGGTGCCCACCGCGATGGGCGGCTGGGTCGTCGATGCGAGCATCATCCCCTTGCTGCCGGATGCGTCGCTGCAGTCCAAGCTGGACGCTTTGTACTCGCAGTTGCTCGCGCGAACCTATGTCAACGCGAAGGGGCAGCGCGTCATGCTGTCGATCGCCTATGGTGCGGACCAAAGCTCCGAAGCGACGGCCGTGCACCGGCCCGAGTTTTGCTACAGCGCACAAGGGTTCCGCGTGCGTAACGCGGGGCGGCATACGTTGAGCTTTGGGCCTCGGCAGATCGAGGTTCAGCGACTCATCAGCGAGATGGGATCGCGCTACGAGCCGATAACTTATTGGGTGACCTTGGACGAGCACGCCAGTCTGCCGGGCTTGTCTCGCAAGTTGGATCAACTTCGTTTTGGCCTGCGAGGTCAGATCCCCGATGGCATGTTGCTGAGGGTCTCGACCATAGGCCTGTCGCAGGCGCAGTCGTTTGCGGTCCAGGAAGAGTTTCTTGAAACGCTCTACGGAGCAATTTCACCAGCAGTTCGAACGCGGTACTTTGGAAGTTAAGGAAGCTTAGATGTCTACAAATAGGAAAGTTGCTTTGATCACGGGCGTGACGGGCCAGGATGGTGCGTATCTCGCCGAACTCCTGCTCTCCAAGGGCTACGAGGTGCATGGCATCAAGCGCCGCAGCAGTTTGTTCAACACCGACCGCGTTGACCACCTGTACCAGGATCCGCACATCGACAACCAGCGCTTCAAGCTGCACTACGGCGACCTGACCGACTCGACCAACCTCATCCGTATCGTCCAGGAAACCCAGCCGGACGAGATCTACAACCTCGGTGCGATGAGCCACGTGGCGGTGAGCTTCGACCAGCCTGAGTACGCGGCCGACGCTGACGGTATCGGCACGCTGCGCCTGCTGGAAGCCATCCGCATCCTGGGCCTGCAGAAGAAGACCCGCTTCTACCAAGCCTCCACCTCCGAGCTCTACGGCCTGGTGCAGGAGATTCCGCAGAAGGAGACCACGCCCTTCTACCCGCGCAGCCCCTACGCGGTGGCCAAGATGTACGCCTACTGGATCACGGTCAACTACCGTGAGGCCTATGGCATGTACGCCTGCAACGGCGTCCTCTTCAATCACGAGAGCCCGCTGCGTGGCGAGACCTTCGTGACGCGCAAGATCACCCGCGCCATCGCTCGTATCGCCCTGGGTCTGCAGGACTGCCTGTACCTCGGCAACATGAGCGCGCTGCGCGATTGGGGTCACGCCAAGGACTACGTCGAGATGCAGTGGCTGATGCTGCAGCAACAACAGGCCGAGGACTTCGTCATCGCCACCGGCGTGCAGTACAGCGTGCGTCAGTTCGTCGAGTTTGCCGCCGCTGAGCTTGGCGTCGTCGTCGGCTTCGAAGGCGAAGGCGAAAAGGAGATCGGCATCGTCAAGGCCGTGCATGGCGACAAGGCCAAGTGCAAGGTCGGCGATGTCATCGTCCGCGTCGACCCGCGCTACTTCCGTCCGACTGAGGTCGAGACGCTGCTGGGTGACCCGACCAAGGCCAAGGAAAAACTCGGCTGGGTGCCCAAGACCACACTGAAGGAGTTGGTCGCCGAGATGGTGCAGGCCGACTACACCTCAGCCCGCCGCGACAGCCTCGTCAAGATGGCTGGCTTCCAAGCCTACGACTACAACGAGTGAACGGCGGTTTCTCCATCATGGACAAGAGCGCCAAGATCTACGTTGCCGGGCACCGGGGCCTGGTCGGCTCCGCCATCGTGCGCAATCTGCGCGAGGCGGGCTACACCAACCTCGTGCTGCGCACCCACGCGGAACTCGACCTCACACGCCAGGCCGATACCGAAGCCTTTTTCGCGCAGGAGAAGCCGGACTACGTCTTCCTTGCCGCGGCGAAGGTGGGCGGCATCCTTGCCAACAACGTCTACCCGGCCGAGTTCATCCGCGACAACCTGGCCATCCAAGCCAACATCATCCATGCGGCCTACCTGAACAAGGTGCAGCGCCTCATGTTCCTGGGTTCCAGCTGCATCTATCCCAAGATGGCGCCGCAGCCGATGACCGAGGCCTCGCTGCTAACCGGTCCTCTTGAACCCACCAATCGGCCCTATGCACTGGCAAAGATCGCCGGTATCGAGATGTGCTGGAGCTACAACCGACAGTACGGCACCAAGTACCTGTCGGCCATGCCGACCAACCTCTACGGCCCGGGCGACAACTACCACCCCGAGAACAGCCACGTGATCCCGGCGCTGCTGCGCAAATTCCACGAGGCCAAGGTCGCACAAGCGGAGCAGGTCGTTGTCTGGGGCACGGGCACGCCACGCCGCGAGTTCATGTACAGCGAAGACATGGCCGCGGCCTGCATCTATCTCATGCAGCTGCCGGATGATCGCTATGAAAGCCTGCTGGGCAGCGATGAGTCGAAGACCGGCAGGTTCGAGCCGCCGCTGGTCAACATCGGCGTGGGTCACGACGTCACGATCGCGGAGTTGGCCGAAGCAGTGCGGCGGGTTGTCGGATACGAAGGCGGCATCGTCTTTGACACCACCAAACCCGATGGCACGCCGCGCAAGCTCATGGATGTGGGGCGGTTGACCAGCATGGGGTGGCAAGCCCAGACCAGCCTGGCCGACGGTTTGGCAGTGGCCTACGCGGAGTTCGCCGCGCAGTAGTTGGCGGTGCGCGACAGCAACAGCGATGAACGATCGACTCAAGTGGGCGCTGTTGCGCCGGCGGCAGCTGGCGGGTGCCATAGAAGGCTTCAGTGCGTCGCTGCTGTCACACGCCACGCCGGACTGCCGCTTTGAAGGCCACAACCGGCTGAACGGTTCGGCAGCACTGCAGGCGAGCGCGCTCGGCCGAGGCAGCTATGTGAACGCGGCGCGGCTGAACAACGTGCGGGTGGGGCGCTTTTGCAGCATCGGCTTCGAGGCCTTGGTCGGCCTGGGTGAACACCCGGTCGACCGCTTCGCCACCCATCCCGCGTTCTACGCCCCGAGCAACCCGGTCGGCCTGAAGTGGGCGGCGGCGCCGCTGTTTCAGGAGAGCCAGCCCGTCAGCCTCGGCTCTGACGTCTGGATAGGCGCACGGGCCACGGTGCTGGCTGGCGTGGCAATCGGCGACGGCGCCATCGTCGCGGCAGGCTCGGTCGTGACCAAGGACGTGCCCGCCTTTGCCATCGTCGCCGGCACACCTGCGCGGGTGATCCGCCTCCGTTTTGCACCCGAGCTGTGCGAAGCCCTGGCGGCGCTCAGGTGGTGGGACTCACCGTTGGAGAGGCTGCGCAGTTGCGTGCCGCAGATCGAGCGGCCGATGGACCACGCAGTGCTGGGCGAATTGAAGGAGCGCCTCGGCGCGGCCAGAGACGCGGCGCCATGGTAGCCGCGCCCCCCGCGCGCTCGGCCAAGGTCTGGGCCCTGGCCGACCAAGCCTGCCAGTCCGCCACCAACTTCCTGACGATGGTGCTGGCCGCCCGGTATCTGGCGGTGGGCGATTTCGCCCAGTTCTCACTGGCCTACCTGGCCGTGCTGTTCGCCGCGTCCTTTCATCGCACCTGGGTCACCCAGCCCATGAACGTGTTGGGTGCTCAGGCGCCCGATGGCCTACCGGGCCGCGTCGCCGCGCTGTGGCGCGCGCATGGCGTGCTGGTGCCGGCCGGCGTGCTGCTGGTGCTGGCCGTCTCTCCTTTGGGCTTCGCCGAGCCCTGGCTGCTGCTGGCGACGTCAGCCTATCTGGCCTCGTTCTTTTTGCAGGAGATGCAGCGCCGCCATGCCTACACGCGTTTCGTCATCCGGCCGGCCAGCGTCGTCAGCCTCGCGATGGGCCTGGCCCAGCTGGGAGGGCTCGGCGTGCTGGTGGTGACAGGCCAGCATCATGCCGCCTTGTGGATGTCCGCCCTCGCCGTGGCCCAGCTGGTGGGGCTGCTGCTCGGCAGCTTGCTGCTGAGTACGAGAACGCCGGTCACGGCGGTGCGAAGCGCCCGCGAGGTGCTGACCGAACAGTTCCGGCATTCGCGCTGGGTCGTCGCGAGCCAGCTCGTCTATTGGGGTAGCAGCCAGGTCTACCCCTTCGTCGTTGCCGGGCTGGGCGCCAGCCAGACGGCCACCTTCAACGCCGGCATGTCCATCCTCAATGCCGTCAACGTGTTGCGCATGACGCTGGCCAACTTTTTGCCGGCCCAGGCCAGCCGCATCCGTGCCGCGCACGGCGAGGCGGCCGTTTGCGCCTACGCGCGGCGCCTGTTGGCGCAGTTGGCGGCTGCCGGCCTGGTGGCGTGGGTGGCCTTGCTGTTTCTGGCCGACCCCTTGGTTCACCTGCTCTACGGCAACAAGTTTCCGGCCGCGGCCGAAGTGTTGCGCTGGCTGTCCTTGGGCATCTGGGCCAGCGTACTCAGTGTGGTGCTGAACGCCTTGGCACTGGCGTTGGACAGCACCGAAAATATCTTCTTCAGCAACGCGGTCGGCACCGTTTTCACGCTGACGGCAGGCCTGTATCTGACGCACCGCTTCGGCCTGACCGGGGCGATTTGGAGCAACGTGGTGGGTTATGCGATTCCCGCGTTGTACCAATTCATTCGACTGTGGCCGCGCTTGCGCTCCCCGACCTGAGGCTTCGCTCATGGCTTCCAGCTTGACACATCGACAACCGGTCGCTTTCGGCGAACGCAGTGTTTTGAATCTCACCGACTTGGGCATCCTGTTTGGATTGTTCCTGGCGGTGCTGTATGCGATGGATCCGTTCGTTATCTATATTGACAAGCGGACGGTCTTCAAGCATTTCCATTTGATTCTGATTTTTCCGTTCTTCGTGCTGGCCTGGTTTGGCGCACGCCTGAACACGGCTCGCAGCGCATTCATTCCGATCAGTCCGATCTGCTGGCCCTTGATGCTGCTGGCCGTGTGGATCCTGGCCGGCGCCATGTACGCGCGCTTTCACTACAAGATCGTCGAAACCTTCCTCATCATGGGCGCCTACATGCTCGTGACCGCAGGGACCGCCCGCTTCATTGCCGACCACCGCGACCCGGTGCGGCTCCTGAACGCATATCTCGGTCTGGTGGTAGGTGCAGTTGTGATTGGTGCTTTCTGGCAGGCCGGCTATTTGCGCACATGGAGTCGGTTCCATGAAATGGAGCAACTTACTGTTCCTCTAGCAGTCTTCATGTTCGTGCGCGCCAAAACGACGACCGGTCGCGTTGCGGCCGTCATCGCGATGCTGGGCTTGATGCTGCTCGTCATCAAGAACACGTCGTTCCTCGTGACGGGTATTGCGCTGGCTTACCTGTGGTGGTGCTTCGTGCGCCCGCAACTCGGGAAAAAGCAGGCGTTGGGGCGCATGCTCCATTTCTACCTGCTGGCCGTTCTTGGGGTGTTGCTGGTGGCGGGTTACGCTGCAATCAAGCTGCTGAAGCACGATGCGCTTCCAGACGGCAATCCGAAATACCGCTTGTTCACCTATGAGCGCACGTGGGCCGATTTCACCCAATCGCCCATTTGGGGGAAGTCGTTCTCCGGCGCCGGCGCTGAGCAGTTCGGTTTATTTCAGGTGGGCTCTTCCACGCAGATTTTGCCGTCGCACAGCGACCTGCTGGATATTCTGGGGCAGGGCGGTCTGATCGGCATGTCACTGTTCGTTTTCGCCGTCTGGCGCATCGCACGTTACGTATATGCTAATTTCCGTGATCGCCGCCCGGGTTTCCTGAGCAACACGATCGAGGCTCATTTCCATTGGTTGGCAGTGAGTTGCCTTGCCGCGATTCCAGTAGTAGCGTTCAATCCGATCATGCTGCAGCCTGGCAAGGCTTTTTTGCTCTGGATGAATCTGGGGATCGTGCTAGGAATTGCAATCCGGTGCCGGGTCGACCGCGAGGCTGAGAACAAAAAGTGAAGGTGCACAGTTCGCCGGTCGATGTCTCTATCATCACCTGCTCTTATAACCAGAACAGATTTCTGACAACAACGATCGATTCGGTGCTGGCGCAGACCGGCGCCGCCGTGGAATATCTGATCATCGACGGCGGCTCGACGGACGGCAGCTCCGAAACCATCGCGCGTTACGCTGATCGCTTGGCATATTGGGTTTCGGAACGCGACGAAGGACAGTCTGAGGCGCTGAACAAGGGGCTCAAGCGCGCGACGGGAGATATTGTCGGGTGGTTGTGTTCCGATGACGTGCTGTTGCCCGGCGCGCTGCAGCGGGTGGTGGAGATCTTCAGGCTTCACCCTGAAGTCGACGCTGTGTATGGCAACGCGATATTGATAGACGTCCAGGGCAATGTCATGCGGCCCAAACGGGAGATTGATTTCCATCCCTGGCTGATGGTAGGAGATCACAATTACATCCCGCAGCCAGCGATGTTCTGGCGTCGCCGCGTTCACGAGCGGATCGGGTATCTGCGCGAGGATTTGCATCTCACGATGGACCTGGAGTTGTGGTTGCGATTTGGCAAGTCCGGGTGCCGCGTGCTGCACGTCGATGAGTACTTCGCCGGCATGCGTTGCCATACCCAGCAAAAAGTCTTGGTCCATCCGGAAGCTTTGACTGTCGAAAACGACAATTTGCGTGCGACCTATCAACCGGCATGGGCTCGGCGCACACCTTTGCGCTTGTTCCGCTTATTGGCCAGGACCGGTCGCATCGTGCTGAAAACCGTGATCGGCGGCTATTCCAGCCGACCGCCTCAAGCCTTGGTCGACCGCCTGCGCGAAATGCATGAGCCGCGCTGAAGGCATTGACATGATCGGAGATCAAATATTGCGCCGCACCATCGTTCTCGTTGAGCCGATTTGTCGCGGCAGCCGCCTGCAGATTCTTGCCAACACGTTGTCGGCGCTGCGCGGCCGCGCGGACGTGATTCTTGTCACGCGGCGGGACTATCAAACACCACATTTCCACGAGTTGGTGGATGCCGAGAATCTGACGCCTCGCGTGGTCGCGGTCGAGACCGATCTCGGTGGCGCTTGGATGCGTAACCTGAGTCGCGCGGAGTTTGCGTTGTTCGTGCAAGCGCTGAAAGGGTTGGAAGCCGAACTCGCAGCGCGGGGGCGCTACGACCTGGTTTTCATGGCGCTGGACGACTACCTGAAAGCGTACGCCTTGGCCGCGCTCGAGCTGAGGTCGTCCTTGCGCCACGCGGTGATTCGCTGCGTCAAATACCGGGTCGAGTACCTTTTCTTCATTCGGCCCGGTGCCCTCGTCCGCGGCGCGGTGCTGAGGGCGATGACGCGCTGGGCCCTGTTTGCGTCCGGCGCCCGGCTGATCACGTTCGACGAGCGCTTGAGTCAGCAATCCGCCGCGTATTGCGCGGGGCTGCTACCTGACCCCTGGTTTGGGCCGTTCTCGCCCGAACTCAGGGCCGATGGACGCGCTTTGCTGGGCGTGGCGCCCACCGATTTCGTGATGCTCTCCCTGGGCAAGCAGGATCGACGCAAGGGCATCGACTTCCTGATCGACGTGTTTCCTCAGGCGGCGCGCGATCCGCACGTGAAGCTCGCTGTGGTTGGCACGATTGCTGCTGAATTCGCGCAGCCCTTTGCAGAACTGCAGCGCAACTTCCCGACGCAGATCGTTCACGTGAACCGCTTCGTGCCCGAATCGGACCTTCCCAAGTATTTCGCAGCGACTGACGCCTTCCTGCTGCCCTACAGCGAGGACTTCACCGCCACGAGCGGCACGTTGGCTCGGGCGGCCGCTTCCGGCGTGCCGGTGCTCGCCACCCATCATGGGCTGGTGGGTTACCGCGTGAAAGCCTATGGTCTGGGCGCCGTGTTTGGTGTGGGCGACCACGCGACTTTCATCGAGGCGTTGCAGACCCTGCGTTCACGTGGCGCTGCTCAGCAAGACGCCACCCGCGGCGCTGCGCTGGAGTTCGCCGACCGTTGCTCGTTGCCGCGTTTCGAAGCTGCGATGCGAGCGGCACTTTCTGTTTAAATTCCCGAGGTTAAATTGAACGTATTGATATTGCACGGATATTCGGACTCCAACAAGGGGGATCTTGCAATCGTGGTTGGCATGGTGCAGGGGATTGTTGCGACCCGCCCTGGCGTGCAGATTCAGTTGCAATCAGTCTACTCTCAGGCCGATCCCGAGTTTGACTTCCATCACCGTTTTGTCCGAAAGATTGGCGTTCAGGTGCAGCAGATGGCGGTGCCGTCGCCCTACGTCGATTCGACGGATCAGAGCCGCTTTCGCAATATCGGCGCATTGCGCAACCTCGCCATGAGTGCGTTTGCCGAGATGTGCGCGCGCTTACTGCCCCCATTGGGCGCATTGTTTCCCCGGCAAGCAGAGGCCCTCAGCTGGATAAAGAAGAGCGATATCGTTTTGCTCAAGGGTGGGCAGTATATCTATAACGATCAGCGTGGCTTGCGTGCTTTTCTCTATCTTTGGCGCATTCTTCATCCGATTTATGTTGCGGTCGGTATGGGGAAGCCCGTCGTGATGGTCGGCCAGAGCGTCGGCCCCTTGGTTGATGAGCGTGGCCGTCGGATGACCGCCAAGGCTCTTGGCCTATGTAAACGTCTGGTGGTACGCGAGAAAAAGACTCAAGCCCTGATGGCTGAACTGGGCTTGCAGGCATCGACGGAGCTCGCCCCCGATTTCGCCTTTCTTATTGAGCCGAAACGTCCCGACTCGTTCCCGCAGACCGCGGACCGGATTGAGTCAGGCAGATGGTTGGGAATCACCGTTGTCAAATGGTCGTTTCCGGATGCGTCGGATCCCCAGGCCAAGCGCATGGCCTACCTCGATGCGTTGACCGAAATCGCGAAGCGGATTCATGCGAAAAGTGGTCTCAGCATGGCGCTGTTTCCACAGGTGACGGTCCAGCATCACGGCGAGAGCGATGTGGATTTGTTGAAGCAACTCGCGGAACGTCTGGTGCAGCTCAATATCCCGCATTTCCTCGTCGCGGACGACCTTGCGCCGGAGGAGTTGAGCTATTTGTACGGCCGGTGCGAGGTTCTGCTGGGCACGCGATTGCATTCGTGTATTCTGGCGGCCTGTGCGGCAACGCCGGTGGTTGCCATTCGATATCAGGGCTTCAAGACCGAAGGCATCATGGCCGAGCTGGGCCTCGCCGACTCGGTTTTCGACATCGCAGCTATGGACGTCGATGGCATCGAAGCGGCCATCTATCGGTCACTCGAATCACGTGCCCGTATTTCGGCGCAGATTAAAGCGCGGGTTGATGGCTTTAGGAAACAGCTGATTGAAGTGCTGGACCGGGTTCTGCCCCGCTAAGGTGGCACCGCAGTGCCGAGATGCCGAGTCACCGGAGACTAGATTGGTTGTTGATACATGAGCGCCGCCCTGCGAGTTTTGGTTTGCCATAACCGGTATCAGCTGCGCGGCGGGGAAGATTCGGTTTGCGAGTCCGAAGTCGAGTTGCTGCGTCAATACGGCCATGACGTGCAGATGTTCGAGCGGAGCAATGCCGGCATCGACACGGGCTCTCCCAAGTTTGCGGCTGCAGCCGAGGCAATTTGGTCCAGCGACAGCGCGCGGGATTTTGAGAAAAAGCTGGAAGAGTTTAGGCCGCACGTGGTTCACGTACATAACACGTTCGCAAAAATATCTCCTTCGATTTATTGGGCGGCGAGCCGGGCCCATGTGGCGGTGGTGCAGACGCTGCACAACTTCCGTTTGTTGTGCCCGCAGGCGATGTTTCTCCGCGATGGCAAGGTATGCGAAGACTGCCTAGGCAAGCTGCCATGGCGCGGCGCCGTGCGAGGGTGTTATCGCGGTTCGGTTGCCCAGAGCACCGTGTTGGCATCGATGGTGACGGCTCACCGCATGATCGGTACATGGCAGAGCAAGGTGACACGCTATATCGCGTTGAATGAGTTTTGCCGCCAGAAGTTCATTGAGGGTGGGCTGCCAGCCGACCGTATCGTCATCAAACCGAATTTCGTTGATTTCGAGGCGCCGCCGACGGGAGCGCGTGAAGGTTTCCTGTTCGTCGGTCGGCTGTCGCTCGAGAAAGGAATTGACACTTTGGTCAGCGCGGCACAGCAGGTGGGTGGACTGCACTTGCGCGTTGCCGGAACCGGCCCGGAAGCGCACCTGTTGCATGGCGTGGCGGGCGTGGATGCGTTGGGCGCGCTGGACGGAAATGCAGTTCGCTTCGAGATGTCGAGGAGCATGGCGTTGGTGCTGCCCAGCATTTGGTACGAGAACTTTCCGCGTACGTTGGTGGAAGCGATGGCTTGCGGGCTCCCGATCATTGCCAGCCGCATCGGCGCGTTGGCCGAACTGGTGGACGAGGGTGTTTCGGGCTTGTTGTTCGAAGCGGGCAATGCAAGCGACCTTGCCAGCAAGCTCCAGTGGGCCAGAGAAAACCCAGAGGCGCTGCGATCCATGGGTATTCGTGCACGCCAAATCTACGAAGACAAATTCACCGCAAGTCGAAACTATGCTCAGATGATGGCCATATACGAGGACGCGATGGAGCAGGCGAAGAAGGACGGCCAGCGATGAGAAGTACCGTGCCGGTGCTTGATGCGAACATAGACGCGGTGACCTGGACCGATGCATTGGCCCGCATTTTTCAGTGGGCAAACGCGCGCGAGAGTCGGTATGTCTGCATTTGCAACGCCCACTCTGTCGTGACGGCGAGGCTGGATCCGGCATTTGGCGCGGTGGTTGCTGAGGCCGACTTGGCGACGCCTGACGGTGCACCGGTGGCGTGGATGATCAGAAAGCTGGGGCATCCTTCCCAGCAGCGCATCAATGGTCCTGATCTGATGTGGAAGTATTGCGATGCCGCCTCGCGAAGAGGCGAATCCATTTACCTTTACGGAGGCACACCCGAAACGTTGGAGATTTTGCAGCGCCGTCTGGCGCATGAGTTTCCTTCGCTTCGAGTGGCTGGCGCGGAGTCACCGCCCTTTCGGGCGTTGAGCGATGATGAAGATGCTCTTACGGTCGCACGGATCAATGCTTCGGGCGCCGGCACGGTGTGGGTCAGTCTCGGTTGTCCGAAGCAAGAGAAGTGGATGGCTGCACACCGCGGTCACGTGAATGCCGTGATGATCGGCGTGGGCGCTGCCTTTGACTATCACGCGGGCACCATTCAGCGCGCGCCGAAGTGGATGCAGAACGCCGGTCTGGAATGGCTTCATCGGCTTTGCTCCGAACCAAAGCGCCTCTGGAAGCGTTACCTGGTGACCAACACATTGTTTGTCATAGGCGCGGGCGCACAATTGTTACGCGGCGGCAGGCCGAAGCGGTCATAGGATCTACTGCGAGTGTTTCGGTCCGCCACCGGACGCACTCGATTGAACAGTTAAGGAGCGTCGGATGGGGCAGTCTTTGGCCGACTTGAACTCGAATGTGGCCGAGTCTCTCGCGCGCTTCAAGCTAAGTCGGGATAACTTCGGCATCCACTATGTGCGGTGGCCGTACGACCCGGCCGTTCGCTCTGACGGCAAGTTCGCCAGCAACAATCCGAGTCGCTGGCAAACGGAGATTGGCGAGAGCGTGGGATGGTTTCGGGCTTTTGACCCGAACATTTTTGGTCGCTATATAGGCGGTTCGTTTGTTCAAGTTGGAATGACCAATGAGAACCCGTCGTCACCCTATGGGCGCATCGAGGGTGGTAAATGGTTTCAAGGCATGCTGCGCGCCGATGGAAGCTATGACTTCAGCAAGTTGGATTTGGTGCTCAACGCATGTGAGGCTAAGAATCTGAAGGTGCTGATGTCTATTGGCGCACAGGGTGCGTACTGGGATGGCGGCAAGTACGTAGAGCATGCGTTGCCAACCGGTGAATTCGCTTCACTGAATTGGGAGGCCTACCAAACTCGGTTGCTTAAATTTTTGGGAGCCTTGTTCGACCACGCCGGCAAGCGCATCTCGGCGATCGAGTTGGCCAATGAACCGGGTCGGCTGGTACGGCTGGATACAGCGGTCGGTCCAGGGCACACGCAGCGTTTGGTGGTCATGTGTCGGTTGGCCAAGCAACAGATTGCGGCACGAGGTTTATCGACGCTGGTGCTGTCCCCGCCTTTCCAGGGCGGTGAAGGAAAGGAAGTCACTGCGTTCCTCACGGCCTCCGCCGCGGGAATCGCCGTGAGCGGGAAAGACGGCGCAGGTACCACGGGGCGCGACTGGATTGACGTGCTGGCGCACCACAACTACGGCAATTTCAGCGACAGAGCGGCTGGCAAATCCGCGGCGCGATTGGATGCTGCCCGAATCAATGATTCAGCGGCTGATGACGCTTACCCTGCAAATACCGCCTTCGCTGACATGTTGTCGAAGGGGCGCAATATTGCTGCCGCAGCGAGCGCTGGTGGCTGGTCAGGCAGGCGTTGGAATACGGAGTGCAACGTGACCGGCGTGGTAAGTCGCAGCGGTTGGCATCCAAGGAAGATGACGCAAGCGGGGATGAAGCGACTCTATTTTCAAACCTTGCTCGCATCGTTCGCGAGCGGTTATGAGAAATGCTTCCTTTACGCGGCCGATCATCCGACGCTCGGTTTTTATGACGAGACCGGTACGCCACCACCCGGTGAGCCTTCGGATTGGTACTTCAAAGCGCCTGACAACACGGCACGAGGTGCAGCTGCTCTCGCTCAAGTCATCGCCGCGCTGAAAGCGGGGAAGACCGTGGGGCGCAGTGAGGATTCGTCCCTTTTGAACTCCTCTCTCATGGGCGCTATATCCGGCGCCGACCTGGTAAGTGGCCCTACGAACCTAGGCGTTGCAGCCCTCGGCTGGGTTGTCCAGCGCCGCGATCGGCTCAAGTGAACCGCCCCGGGAATCGCGGAGGCCCGTTGGTTTAAGTCAGACGGTCGCGGCCTGACCAGC
>NZ_LMFP01000027.1 GCF_001426885.1 Pelomonas sp. Root1444
CGGGGACTTTCTCATGGCTCCATTCTCTAGAGTTGGAGCCTCTGCGAAATCCGGGGCGGTTCATGGACACTCGAGCTCGAGGAACTGCTGTCGGCCCGTCCGTTCTTCGAAGTGCCTCCGGAGTCTTCAGTCGCAAAAGCACCTTCCAGCGACGGCGATATTGAAGACGCGCCCGGCCCGAGTTTGGCTCACCTAACCCGCTGGCAGCTGCGGTTTGAAGTCATCAACGACGCGCTGCTCGGCATGGCGCTGTCCCAGACTATCGAAGAGGCCGTTGACCAGCACGCTGGACCGTCAGCCGAGGATGGCACGCGGGAGCCGCTAGGCGGCTGAGAACTCGCTATTTGCTGGTCGGCCTCGCGAGCATCTGACCGAATAACTGGGCGAGCGGATTTGACGGCATGGTGTCAGGCGTTTTCGGAACGTCGACGTGCACAACACCGGCGTCCTCACGATAGTTGAGGCCCAAGTCCCGGAAGACGTCATCGGCTATGCGCATCAAGGGCTTCAGCTCATCGAAGGAGGCCCAGGTTTCTCTGCAGCCGTCAAGCCGCCTAAGCTCCGCAAAGGCATCAAGCCAGCGCTGCCACAGCCCAGCTGCTTGAAGCGCTGAAACGCTCTCTGGCGCGACCTCCTCGAGAGCTGCTTCATTGGCCGCCAACCTTCCGGCGGCATAGCCGAAGCACTGGAAGAGAAAACGCACCTTCTGTTGGCACAACGATAGCAGCACGTCCAGCTGCCTGTGGGTCCGATAGGCGCGTATTGCTTCTTTGACGTCGCTGACGACATCGGGCACCACCTCAGCCAGGTACTTTGGATGCATGTCTGGGCTCGAACATGACGAGTTGGAATACTTGTTGGCGAAGTACTCCGACCAAGTCGCATCTGCCGCAGTGAAGACGTGCATCTCGATGGGTGCGACGCGGCGCTTGAGAAACTCATGGCTGAGCAACCGGCGCTTGCGGCCGTAGTCATAGACGTGGCACAGCTCGTGAAGCGCAGTGTCAACGCAGAGGTCGTGCTTGGCCTGGTCGCTGCTGTCAGCGATGCCCAGAGCGACTCCTGCATCTAGCACTGCGATGCACTTGTCCTCCAGGTTTACGACCATGGCAATGCCCACGCCGCTCGCCTCCGAGGTCGCCTCGCAAGGCCGTCCGGTGCGTTCGCCGATTTCTTTAAGGGCCAACGCGTAGTCAGAGTGGAAGACGATTGACTCCAGGCTGTCGAACGTCAGCCAGGGATGCCTTCGGCGCAGCAGGACGGTGTAAACCTTGAGCAGCGCGATGGCCTTGTTGACCGTATCGGCATCGCCGGGTCCGCTGTACGAGATGGGGCATGTCAACGGCGAGGAGGACTCCACTTCTTCCCACAACTTCGCAGCGAATGCCTCTTCGTCCGCGACGGGTTGCTCTTCAGTTGACTGGGCAACCGCTGAGGATTGGGAGGGGTTGGGGGCGTCGTGGTCAGACATTGCGTAGTAAGGGTAGCGCAGAGGAGCGCCGTATAGAGCATGCCGCCGCGTTCACGCATCGGGGACCCAAGCAGACGCTATCCTCACTCGATGCCGGTCTCCAACGAACGCCTGCTTCAAGCCAGAAAGCTGCTCTCCCAGGTCTACGCCCGCACGGGCGGCATGCCGTCAATCGCAGCTTTCGCCAAAGAGATGGGGTACTCAGCTCCGTCCTCGGCGTTCGAGCTCACGGAGCCCTTGGTCGCAGCGGGTTTCCTGGCCAAGAGCCCCAGCGGCCGGCTGCTGCCGGGCCCGAAGTTCCAAGCGCCCAAGGCCCTGGTGCCGGATGAGATGCTTGCGTTGCTGCCGGCGGGCGTAAAGCCGACGGTCGTGCGCGTTACCGACGACTCGATGGTCGACGCTGGCATCCTCGAAGGCGATTCACTCGTCGTTATCCCCTTCGAAGACGACGCGCACGGGCTCGTCGTGCAGAAGCAGAGGGGGCGGCTTCTTGTGAGCGAGCAGCCGACCAAAGGCTGGTCCATGGTTGGCCGCCTGGTCGCGCAGTTCAGGTCCTACCGCTAGGTCCTCTTCCGGGACGTTGAACTCCTGTTTTGGGAGTCACCGCCAGAGTTGTCGTCCAAGGACGTCGACCCGAACCAGTCGGGTGCAATCAAGTGCGCCAGCTCGATGTCTCCCCGAAGCGGGAAGTGCCGTAGCAGCGCCAGCGCCTGCGCTCTCAGCTCCTTCGTAGGCAACTGCGCAGCGTCGCCGTGCGCCAGCTCACGCAGGAAATCTCGGGTCCACAAGAGGGCTCTGGTGCGTTCTCGAGGCGTCGTCATGGGGGCTACCTTTGGCTAAGGGGGCAGGGCTTGACAGTGCAGGTGAACCGAATAAATATTCGGCCCACAAACACTGTATGTCCATCCAGTAATGCAAGCAACAAATCCACAACGCGTCCTGGCCGCACTGCAGGACTACTGGACCTCGCATCGGGCGATGCCATCGTTCGGCGCCGTGGCCCAGGTCGTCGGCCTGTCCGTGTCCACCGTGGCAGATGGGGTGGGCAAGCTCAAGGCGGCCAACTTCTTGAAGGCAGGGCCCACGGGCCGGCTGCAGCCTGGTCAGCGCTTCTTCGAGCGCCAGCTGCTCGGACGGGTGCAGGCCGGCTTGCCAGCGGAAGCTGGCGACATTCAGCCGGAGGGCATGGTCATCGACGAGTACCTCGTCGACACGCCGGCGCAGACTGTGCTGCTGACCATCAAAGGCGAGTCGATGCGTGACGTCGGCCTGCTGCCGGGTGACGTCGTGGTCGTCCGTCGAGAGCTGTATCCCAACGTCGGCGACATCGTTGTGGCCATGGTCGACGGCGACGAGATGACGGTCAAGCAGCTGGCGCAGGGCCCCGATGGGACGCTGTACCTGCAGGCCCGTAACCCTGACTATCCGGACATCCGGCCGCGAGAGCAGATGCGATTCATCGGCATCGTCATCGGGCAGTTCCGCCGCTATGCGCGGACGTTCCGGCCGCTGCGCACCTGACTTTTAGCGGCTGAAAACGACGTCGTTTCGCCAGCTCCGATTTCTATTTATTCGGATTCGGAAGGTCGAGGAACGGCGGGTCGAAGACCGTTTGTTGCACCGCCGTTTTGGGCGCGGGGGCAAGCTTTATTTATCACGCCGAAAGGACCCTCGCGATGGCTCAAGCCACAAAGCGCGAGCACTACAGCATTCACTTCATTTTCAGCATCGAGCTCGGCCGCACCCTCACGCTGGACTCGACGTTGAAGACCTGGCTTGTTGCACGTGCTGACACCCACCCTAACGTTTCGACCTACGAGATGGGCGGGCCCGTCTATTCGTATGAGCCAACCAAGCCGAGCAAGACAAAGAAGACGTTGACCACGACCGTGCCCATGACGGTCTACGACCGGCAGGAGCAGCGCGGCTACTGGGATGTCTTGGATGACCGCGGCACGCGGCCTTCTCGGCAGTTCGACATCAAGCGCGAGCATGCGGCGCTGGAGGGCGTCGGCTACCACGTGTTCACCACCTCCTTCTTCGAAGAAGCCATCGTCGAACGGAAGAACACCATCACGGCGCATCGCTGGCTCTACAGCGCACACGGCGTCGACACCGCCACGGTGGAATCGGGCGTGCGGCTCAAGACGGCGCAGCGGGCGATGACATTCCAGCAATTGGCCGACGAGCTGCGGTGCAATGTCATGCAGGCGCGAGTTGCCGCCTTGCGGCTCTGGAAGCAGGGAAGGGTGCGCGTGCCTGTGACACGCCTGTTGCTCTGCCACCCCAACTTCACCGTCGACGGCGGTCACCAATGACCAAGAGCGCCGTCCTCAAGTCTTCTGCGCTCAATGCGCGTAAGGCGCTGCTGGACGGCGCGCCGGACATTGACACGTGGCCGGCGCTCCCTTTGGATTCAATCCCCGAAGAACACCAAGACGGCTACCTTGTCTTCAAGTTCGCGGTGACGCTGTGGGTCAAGCTGGTGCCCGAGCAGGTCATCCTCGACAAGCTGAAGACGCAGTACGACGTCGTCCTGCGACAGGGGCGCATCGCCAAGCTCGTGCATCGCTGCTTGCGCAAGGACCCAGTCACCGGCGGCATCTGCGGGTTCCTTGGCTGCGTGCCTGGCCAGCACCTTCCAAACGACCGCGTGCCACTCGAAGCTCCAGTTGAAGGGCAGGCCCAGATAGACCGCACGATGGCGAGGGCGAGGGAACTGGGACGGCTCTTCGCAGCGCACCCAAAAATCGAGGCGACCATGATTCGCCTGGTCAAGACGAGGCGTCTACAGAAGGATGGTCCTCAGTTTCCGGCCCCTCAATGTCGGCGTCATTGTCGAGTGCTTCTATGCGCTGTGCCAGGACGCCGGCCTCGCCGACGCGGGTGAATGGCCCTTCTCAGCGGGCTGCAAGAAGAAGGGCTACGAAGCAATCCGCCGCTGGTATCACCAGAAGAAGTTCGACAACCCGTCTCAAGCGGCCGTGAATGAGTTGGGTGACGAGGTTGGCGACATCCTGGGCAAGGACTACCGCCGCATCGGCATCCGGTCGCTCAACATCCCAATGAAGATGGCCTACGAGCGGGTGGAGATTGACGAGCACTACAGGGATGCCATGTTCTCGGCCGTCTGGCCGCGCGCGAACGGCGAGTACATAACGCTGCCGGCGTCGCGCGTGTGGGCGCTGGCGGCGATTGAGTGTGCCTGCCACGCGGTTCTCGGCACGCATGTGGCGATGGGCGACCGCTATGACCGCAACGACGTCTCGCGCCTCATCCTGAACACGCTGAGTCCGCCGCCCCGGCCGACGAAGCTGATGTTTGATGACCCTCAGTATCAGCTTGCTGATACTGCAAGGTATCCAGGCGAGATACCTGGGTTCGAGCGCAACAGCTATCAAACGCTGGCATGGGACGGTCACCGCACCCACCTGAGTGCGCGGATGGTTGCTGACGCGATGGCAGTCATGCATTGCGAAGTGGCAGCTGAGCGCGTCGGCGACTCCACGGCCCGACCAAATATCGAGGGGTGGTTCAACACCATCACGCGCTTTGACCACATGCTGCCCAGTTCGACAGGCAGTCGTCCCGATAGCCCCGAGCGACGAGACCCGGAAGGAATCGCGCAAAGCCTGCGCATCTACATGCCGTTGGCCTACGAGTCGCTCGACGTAATCGGCCGGACTCACAACATCACGCCGTTGCATTGCCTTGACGGCTCTACGCCGCTCGAACGCCTGCAGGAACTGGCCAAGCAGGGGCGGGTGTTCCATAGCCCCATCGGCGAGCTGTCTGCCAGTCAGCTGCATCTGCTGCTTCCAAGAATGGAAGCGAAGCTAACGGAATATCGCGCGGTAGGTGACCGGCACGGGGTTCTGGGCGTTTATGCCGACTATGCGCGGTACACCAGTCGTGAGCTCAACGAGTGCAAGGAGCTGCGTTTTGCGACCGACAAGGGGTGCACGCTCTTCTTCAATGAGGATGCTCGAAGTGCTTGGCTAGTAACGAAGGCGCTGCCTGGCCGCCGCTTCCTTGTGACCATCGCTGGCCGCTGGTCCGAGATGCCGCACAACTACCTTTATAGGAGGTACATCTCCCGCCTTGGCGCCGTTCGCAAGGCGGAGTGGATGGCCAGCTCGGCAAAGGTTGCCATTGGCGCAATGCGCGGGCTTGCGGCAGCAGCTACAGACGATGCAGCGGCGGCCCGAATGATGGCCGGCATCAACGCGTTTGCCGAGCGCTTTCAACGTGGGCAGGTCACGGCCGTCGATGTTTCTCAGACTGAGGTCGAAGACGCGCTTGCCTATTCACTCAGCGTTGAACCTGAGGACGATATCGGCCCGCCGATGGCTGAAGAGCCGGTGTCGCCCACCGAAGTGGCAACTGTCTCTAGGGATGCGCTCGGCGGCGTGGACGACCCCTTCGGCCTGCGGAAATAGAGGGGCTCATGAAGGACATCCATCCCATCGAGCTCGAGCGTGGCTTCATCGCGAAGACCGTGCCTCTGACGGAGTTCGTCGAGGAGCTACTCCAGTGCATCTCCGACCTGATGACCAGTCTCGTCGTTACCGGCGTGCAGCGCAACGGAAAGACCACGGCGATGGAGCACATCAAGGCGAAGATGGCGTCGAACCGGTCCTCCGCGTTCTTCAATGCGATGGCCTTGACTGTCGACCCGCGGAAGAGGGCTGGTAGAGAACTTGAGGCGGCCTTCTGGCGGACCTTCCTTATCCGCACCGTGGAGGATGCCCGAATTCACTTTGAGAGCAACTACAAAGCCTTCCTGACGGCCATCAAGGTGGCCTGCGACCGGCTGGACACGCGGCACGTGGTCATCTGCGTAGACGATGCGCAGAAGCTGACGCCGCCCATGTTCGGCTACCTCAAGCAGCTGCACGAACAACTGCTCCCGGAGGGCTATCAGCCATTCTTTCTGCTGATTGCGCAGCCCGACATGCCGCTGCGCATGCATCAGCTGCAAGTCGACTCGATGCACGAGTACATCGACCGGTTCCTGACCAACGACTTCCGGTTTCGAGGCAATCGGCGCGAAGACCTGTCGTTCTTTCTGCGTCACTACGACACTGCGACCTGGCCGGCCGGCTCGGCAGTCACGTACACCCAGCATTACGCGCCTCAACTGTGGCGCGCAGGCTGGCGGCTTGAGCATGAGGCGGGTCCGATGTGGTCTGCCTTCGAGACGCTCGCGAAACGCCTCGGGCTGAATACCGCCGAGCTGGAAATCGGCACGAAGTTCTTGGTCAGCGCCTGCAAGGCATCACTGTTGGCTTTGCAGGGCGGGAAGGTCGAACGACTGAACCACGTGACCTGGCAGGCCGCTGCTGAGCGCAGCGGCTACTACAAGACCCGGCTGGTTGTCGGCGACCCTGAGGCCGCGGCTGAGGCTGCCCTGAAGGAGGTTCTCTGGCGCGAGCAAACCGCGAGGAACAAGGCCAGCAAGGGCAGGGCCACAGGTGCTTGACCGTTTCTGGTCACCCAAGTGGGACGCGCCTGGCGCATCTCTATGGGCGCTGGCCAACAAGCTGTCCCACGTCAGCACCATGCCGCTTAACGAGGTTCTTCGCGAGCTGGTTGATGCCGACCGCACACACCGCCTTCTTGCCTTCGCGCCCTCCCGGTCGAATGCGCGCCAGGCAGCAGAACTGTTTGGGAGGCGGAGCCCCGAGAGTCTGTTCACGGGTCTCGACGTGCAGCAGCCCGTCGACCGCAGCCGGATTCGGCTGAGTCTGGCTTGGTGCCCGACTTGCGCGGAGAGCTGGTATCACGCTCCCGTTTTCCAACTGGCGGGTCTCAGCAGGTGTCCTTGGCATGGATGCGCTCTGAGGACCTGTTGCCCACATTGCTGGAGACCCGTGGACCCGCTCGGCACATCAGCCTGGACTTGCGATGGCTGCGGCAAGCACTTAGTCGATGCGCCGGCGGACGCCCTGAAGCAATTCCAAGCCGCACCGGGCCACGCCGGCATACCTCCAGACCTGCTGCCGGCGGACAGCTGGTTCACTTATCAGTTGACCCAGCAGGGCGACGGTTGGAAGTGCTACCGAGTCGAGGAGGGCGCTCCAGCGGAGGAGGGGAGTCGCGACCTTCTGACTTATTGGCACATGCTGCCGGCGCTCGAAGAAGCACTGACTCTTTGGGACACGGTGCTTCGAGACCATGCCCAATGCGCCCGCGAGGAGCCTAATCCCTACCCGGCGCCATACAGCGTCATTGAGTTCAAGTGCCCTGTCGCATCGGCCGCGCTGGTGGCATTCGCCAGCCTGGGTATCACTGCGACGCCGATGGGCGATTGGCAGGTGCTGCATCCGAAGGTGCGGCCGGTGGACATGAGGCCGCTCTACAAGCTGCCGCCTCGGGCCAGGGCCGCTTACGCCCGAGCATTGACGCGTTCCGCGCTTCACCAAGCGCTGCAGGTGTTCGGGCGCGTTGCGATGGTCGGTCGATGGCGCACGCGTTGGGACGAGCCCGATGCGAAGAACGCGGCGGACGTGCTGGCGTTCCAGACGCAAGACGCGGTCGGCGTGCTTTCCACGGTCTCTGTGCGCGCCATCAAAGCATCTGTCGCTATCGCCGCCGAGAGCTGCGTGCGATGTCACGACGCCGGTTTGTAACGGGGTGTGTCGCGCGTTACGCCGTAAAAGCGTGACGTCTGGCTTTCAGTAAAAGGTTGGCTGCAAGGTTCAGCCGGCAGGCCACACCATCGCTAGCGGCGGATACACCGTACCAGCTGTTTGTTGGAGCGGATAGCGCATCCGCAGCGCGCAAACTGCCGGGGTGTTTTGTGCGCTCTTCATCGGCGGCCGGTTCGGCTCGACGTTAAGGCGCCCCCGTCGAATTTTCAGCGTAGGGCTCCGGAGCCCGTTCCACCCCAAAACGGCTTGCGCTCGCAAGCGCCACCCAAAGATGGACTGTGTCGTTCGGCGCCACCCGATTCGGGATTGCGTCCGTTTCAGCTTCCGCAGCCGGTGGGGCCCTCACAAGGAATCAAGGACTTAGGCCGGGTTCTTCTAGGTTCGTTTTTTCTGTAGTCCCAGTTCAGGGTGGTCAAGCTACAGCACTGGCTTACGTTCAGTGGCTTGTGATTTTACATAATGCACATTGTCAGCAATGTGCATCGGCCCCGCCTAGAATGCGACCCGCACGCCAATGTTGAAACGGCGGCCCACGTCCTCCAGGGTCAGGAACCTGGACTCGTCGAGCGCGTATTCGTGCATGCGCTCGTTGTTCAGGTTGATCGCATCGGCATACAGCGACACCGAGGGCGTGACGTTGTAGCGCACGCTGGCATCGGCCTGCCCATAGGCCGCACGCGTGCGTGGCAGCGTGCTGCCACCGCCGCAGTCGACCGAGAAATGGTTTCTCCAGTTGTAGCTCAGGCGCGCCTGGAAGCGGCTGTTCTCATAGAACACGGAGCCGTTGTACGACTGCTTGGACAGGCCCGGATAGCCGCAGCTCGGTGCGCCGCCTTCGCGGGTCGCGGTGGCGTCGACATAGGTGTAGTTGGCCGCCACGCCAAAGCCCTGCAGCAGGCTGCCGCTGGCATCGAAGGCATATTGACCGGCCAGCTCCAGTCCCTTGATCTTGCCTTGCTGCCCGTTGCGGACGCGCGTGTCGTGGGCGATCTCGGGGAACTGCGGCAACTGGACGTCGACCAGCCGGGTTTCCAGGAAGTCGGTGACCTTCTTGTGGAAGACGGCGGCGCTGAGGTAGTTGGTCTTGGACAGATACCACTCGAGCGACACGTCCAGGTTGGTCGAGCGCATCGGCTTGAGATACGGGTTGCCGCCGCCGGTCTGCACGTCGCCGAAGCGGCCGCCATACCAGTTGTTGACGCCCATCTGGTTCAGCGTCGGGCGCGTCAGCGTCTTGGACGCCGCCAGGCGCAGCATCAGATCGCGGGTCAAGTCCAGCTTCAAGTTGGCCGACGGCAGCAGGTTCTTGTAGCTGTTCTCGACCGTGTTCACGGTGCTCGGGCCGTAGGTAAGGATGTAGGTGGTGTCGTTGGGGCTCTTGACCGCCGACTGCAGCACCCGGCTGATGCCGATGGACGTGGAGTCCACATGCACATAGCGCACGCCCACGTTGCCGGCCCATCCCTGCCCTTCCCATTTGCTGTCCACGAAGATGCTGGAGACCTTTTCCTTGACACCCCACATCGACGGCTTGGTGTAGTCGATCGCCATCGGCCCGTTCGGGTATTTCGTCTTGTCGCCGTACAGCGCCGGGTCATTCGATTGCGCGATCAATGCCGGCTGGTTCAGGTAAGCCATGTAGGCGTAGGGATCGAACCGCAGGAACGCCGACGGCATGGCGCCTTCGACACCGAAGATGTTCTTCAGCGGGCTGACCGTGAACAGCGACGCCGGCAACGAGACGTGATAGCCGCTGAACGCATTCCAGGAATCGCTGTTCCACTGCGTGCGGTCCACCTCGCGGCGCGAGCTGGCCAGGCCGACCTGCAGGCCCTTGAAATACCCGATCTCGTGGTCCCACGACAGATTGACGCGGCCTTCCTTGAGGTCGTCGCCGTTGTGGATCTGGCCATACGCGACCGCATGGGCGCGGACCGCAGCGGGGTCGGTGAGGCTGTCGCCGAACTTGATCGTCGGCGTGCCGTCGAAGGTCAGCACGTCGCCGTTCTTGGGCACCATGCCGGCGACGATCCACATGTCAGGCGACTTCGAGGTCGTGCGGGAGGTTGACAGGTCGCCTTCCAGCGTCCATTCCGGCGCGACGGCCCACTTGGCATTGGCGCCGAAGGCCTTGGTGGTCGACAGGCGGTCGCCGGCCTTGACGATCATGTCGTTGGAATTCGCCTCACCCAACAGCTTGCCCGGCCCGGCGATCCCCGGGTTGTTGGCGAAGAAGGTCGAGCCCGGCCGCAGGAAACTGGTGATCTGGTCGTTGGCGTTGTACTGCACGCCGAGTTGGGTCGGGTTGTTCCAGTCGCTGACCGCAATGACGTCGTTCTTCTGGTCCAGCCGCGAATACAGCCCGTCGACGGACAGCTGCAGCGCCTTGGTGGGGTTGAATTGAACCGTGCCCGCGGCGACCAGCCGCTTTCGGCGCTCGTTTTCTTCCTGGAAGCCGAAGCTCTGCGGGATGTACAGCTTCTTCACCGTCACGTCCGCCATCGTCAGTCCGGTGGAATTGAGGTTGCCGTTGATGAGGTTCACGTCCTTGTAGTTCCAGGCGTCGTTGACGGCCTTGGTCTGCTTGGAGGCACGGTCGGTGTACGACAGCGACCCGCTGACACCCAGCGTGCGGTCCTCGTTGGCGAACGAGTACATCGCACTCGCATTCGGCGTCTTCTTCTTGGAGTTCGAGTCGTAGGAGCCGGACAGGTTGACGACCGCCGAATGGCCTTTGCGGCCCGCCAACGGGCGCGCGGTCTGGATATCCACCGTGGAGCCGATGCCGCCTTCCGGCAGGAACGGTTGCGCCGTCTTGTAAACCAGCGCCTTGGAAATCAGGTCCGACGACAGCAGGTCGAATGAAAACTCGCGGCCGCCGGTATCGCTGGTCATGGTCCGGCCATTCACCAGGACGTTGTTGAACTCTGGCCCCAGGCCGCGGACGGAAATGTACCGGCCCTCCCCGTTGTTGCGCTGGATCTGGACGCCGGTGACGCGCTGCAGGGATTCGGCGATATTGGTGTCAGGGAATTTACCAGCGTCCTCGGCAGATACCGCATCGACGACGCCGTCCTGCATCCGCTTGGTCGCGACGGAGGATTCAAGTGACGCACGGATACCCGTGACGACGACCTTTTCCAAATCCTGCCTGGGCGCCGCCGCATCCTGCGCTGCGGCCGGTGCGGCCAACCAGATTTGGCCGATCAAGCCAGCCACCACAGTCTTGACGAAAATATCAGTCCGCATAAGTCATCTCCATAATGATGGACGACGCGCAGCGCATGCCGGCAACGGCGGCGCAAACGTTCGTCTTATTGCTCACGGGGGGTTACAACTGCACTGCCTGGAAATCCTTCGAGTCGCGATGGAATCACCATGTCTTGAAGGCTAGCAGCGGCTCGATTGCGTTTTGTATTCTGTTAAACGCTTGTGGTATGCAAAGTTCATATTGCTCGGCATAAAACATACGTCAGCAGGATTGACACGCGCATGGCAATCCACCCGCGGGCGATTTGCGGGTTTCGACGTAATCCCGAGCGACGTATGCGCCGCTCGCAAATTCAGGAAGGCGCTATACCGCCCGTGCCGAAGACACGGCGTCGCGCTTCGTCGCGCAGGCAGGTCAAGAGCAATTCCGCGCTGGGCGACCGCCGGTGGCCGCGGCGCATCACGATCCCGTAGGCGTCCATGCGCAGGCCCAGGTCAAAACCGAGGACCGTCAGCACCCCGGCGTCGAGATAGGGCTGCACCAACTCTTCGGGCAGCGCGGCCACCATGTCGGACTGCACCAGCAGGCTGGTCACCACCGGCAATGCCAATGTCTGGACGGCTTGCCGCGGCGGTGACAGACCCGCGCTGAGGAAGAGCGCCGTCAGCCGGTCGCGCAGGATGCTGCCGCTCGGTGGCAGCACCCACGCCTGCGCCGACAGTTCAGCCAGGCTCAGGTCATGCCGCGCGGCCAGCGGGTGGCCGGCGCGGGCGATGAGGCTGTGCGACTCACCGGTCAGGGGTTCGAACGACAGCTCGCCGGCGAGGCTTGCGTCGAGCACGCGCCCCAGCATCAAGTCGAGGTGCCCGCCGCGCAGCTGCTGGATCAGCGGCTTGCTGGTGTCCACCGTGATGTCCACGTCGACACCTGGCTGGCGAGCCTGCAACGCCGCCACCGCCGCCGGCAGCAGGGTGGTCGAGGGCGTCAGAATGGACCCGACGGCCACCCGGCCGGACAGGCCGGCCAGCAGTTCCATCACCTCCTGGTGGCCGGCGTCCAGTTCAGCGAGCGCGGCACCGGCGCGGCGGATCATCACCTCGCCGTACCACGTCGGGGTGACGCCGCGCGACTGGCGCTCGAACAGCTTCACGCCCAGCGCGTGCTCGGTATCCGCCAGCAGCCGCGAGGCGGCGGACTGCGTGAGGTTCGCGCCTTGGGCCGCTTGCAGGATCGACGAATGCTTGCCGAGCTCGACCAGCAGCACCAGCTGCCGGATCTTCAGGTGCGACCGGGTGAACCGGTCCGGGCGCGGATCGAGCATGGCGGCTGTTGCGGCTATTGCGGCATCGTCGCCTGGGCGCGCACCGCCTTCTCGGGGGTGGTGCCCTCGCCTTCGAACGGTTGCAGGCGGAAGGCGACGCGCGTGGGCTCCAGCTTGGTCCGGTACTGCATGTGCGGCTGGCCGACATGGTTCCAGGTCGTGTCGCCGCCCACGCCCCATTGCGCGCCGTCGATGAGCAGGCTGCCGTGGTCGTGCGGCACGATGTCGCTGCTCTTCCACGTACCGGGCGCGCGTCGGTAGAGGTCGGTATACGGGAACGCCAGGGCGTTCGCCATCAGCAGCGCCTTGCCTTCCACCCGCACGCCTCGGCCGCCGCCGGAGACCTCCAGCCAGCGCACGTCGACCTTGTTGCCGGTGTCCTGCGGGCGCATGTAGTCGTGGTTCTGCTCGGCGATTTCGCCGCGCCACAGGCCGACGGCGGCGCCGGTCTTGCGGTCGACGTAGCTCTCATGCGGGCCGCGGCCGTACCAGCTCACCGTCGTCAGGCTCTGCGGGATGTCGAACCACAGGCCGACGCGCACCGGCGGCGGCAGGTCACTCTTGAGCGGCGTCAGCAGACCGGACACCTCGACGGCGCCGTCGCCGCCCATCGTGTACGTCGTGACGAAGCGCGCCGCGCCGGCACCCAGCGCGTGGTCGACGACGACCTCGGCGCCACCACCGGACAGCCGGCGGCTGGCGATGGAGCGGAGCTGGCGCTCGCGGGTCATGACGCGCCATGGGGCCTGCTGCGCAACGATGCCGGTGGCCGTGTCGTTGTCGGTCTCCGCGCGGAAGAAGTTGGGCTGGCCGCGCGTCAACAGCACCACGCCCGCCTTGGCGTAGGCGCTCAACAGGCCGGTCTTGCGATCCAGCGTCAGGCTGGCGCCGCCGGCAGACAGCGTCACGGCATCGGCCGTTTCCTTCAACTCGACCGCGCCCTGGGCCAGCGGCGTCGTGGCCAGCGTGTGCGGCGCCAACGCGAACTGCTCCCAGCCGATGACATGGCCCTCGGGCACCAGCGGCACCGCGCCGGCGCGGGCCTTGGCGCGAACCATGACGATGTACTCGGCACCCGGCTTGCGCTGCAGCAGGTTCACCGGCAGATCCAGTGTCTGTGCCTCGCGCGCCGGCGTCTTCAGCGCCGGCAGCGTGCCGGTGGAGACGCTGACGCCGTTCTCCAGCAGCGCCCAGTCGAAGGCGAAGCCCGACAGGTCGCGGAAGTCGTGGCGGTTGCGAACGGTGAGCCTGCCCGTCTTCGCATCGAAGGCCTCGAACTGGATGGGCGAATAGACCTTCTGCACTTCGTAAACGTGCGGGTTGGGCGTGCGGTCGGGCTGGATGAGGCCGTCGCCGAACTCGATGTCGCCGCCCGGGTTGGGGCCGTACTCGCCGCCGTCGCCCCAGTAGCGCTTGCCGTCCTTGGTGGTGCGGACCATCGACTGGTCCACCCAGTCCCAGATGAAGCCGCCCTGCAGCTTCTCGTACTTGTAGATCGTGTCCCAGTAGTCCTTGAAGTTGCCGCCCGAGTTGCCCTGCATGTGGGCGTACTCGCACTGGATCATGGGCTGGGTGCGGGTCGGGTCGGTCGCCCAGTCCACCATCTTCTCGATGTCGTCGTACATCGGGGCGTAGACGTCGACGTAGGCGTTGGGCCGGTGCTCCCAGTCCAGCGTGCCCCAGCCCAGGTAGGAGATCAGCCGCGAGGGGTCGCGCTGGCGCGCCTGCGCGGCGGCCTTCTCGAAGTTGGGGCCGATGCCCGCCTCGTTGCCGAGCGACCAGAAGATCACCGACGGGTGGTTCTTGTCTCGCTCGACCATGTTCAGCACGCGGCTGACGTGGGCAGCCTCCCACGCCGGGTCGAAGCCGATCTGGATCTTGGCGCGTCGTTCCGGATGCCGGTTGCCCTCCTCCATGTAGGCATGGCTCTCGATGTTGGCCTCGTCCATCACGTAGAGGCCGTATTCGTCGGCCAGCGCATACCAGAGCTCGGCGTTCGGGTAGTGCGAGGTGCGCACCGCGTTGATGTTGTTGCGCTTCATCAGCTCGATGTCGCGGCGCATGGACGCTTCCGACATGACGTGGAAGGTCTCCGGGTCATGCTCGTGGCGGTTGACGCCGCGGATGACGATGGGCCGGCCGTTGACCTTCACCAGGCCGTCCTTGATCTCGACGGTGCGGAAGCCGATGCGCTGCGGCGTCGCCTGCACCACCCTGCCCTGGGCATCGAGCAGCTCGACCAGCAGCGTGTAGAGGCGGGGGGTCTCGGCCGTCCAGTGGCGCACGCCGGGCACCGGGGCGGAAAGCGTCTCGGTCCTGGCCGCGCCTGCCGCGACCTTGGCGTCCTTCGCGACGACCACCTTGTCGCCGTCCAGCAGCGTCATGCGCATCGTCAGCGGCTGGCTGCGCGCGGTCAGCGAGACGTCGGTCGACAGCACGCCGTCGCGATAGTCCTTGTCGAGGCCGGCATGCACGAACAGGTCGGTCAGCCGCGTCTTGGGCACGCCCTTCAGGTAGACCGAGCGCTCGATGCCGGAGACGCGCCAGAAGTCCTGGTCTTCCAGGTACGACCCGTCGGACCAGCGATGGATCTGGATGGCGACGACGTTTTTCTGCCCCGGCTTCAGCAGCGCGGTGACGTCGAACTCGCTCGGCAGCTTGGAGTCCTCGGAATACCCTGCCTCAGTGCCGTTGACCCACACCCGGTACGCCGAGCCGGCCGCGCCGATGTGCAGGATGACGTCCTGCCCCGCCCACGTCGCGGGCACTTCGAAGTTGCGGCGGTACGACCCGACCGGGTTGGTCGCATGCGGGATCAGCGGCCGGTTGGCCACGTGGGGATACGTGATGTTGTTGTAGCGCGCCTGGTCATAGCCCTCGGCCTGCCACATGGCCGGGACCTTGATCGTCTTCCAGCCGGAGACGTCGTAGCCGGGTTTCTCGAAACCGGCCGGGACGTCGTCGGCAGACGGCGAGAAGCTGAACGACCACAGGCCGTCCAGGGTCTGATAGCGGGCGGAACGGGTCGGGTCGCCCAGCAGCGCGGCTTCGCGGCTCTCAAACGGGAAATGCGTCGCCGCGGCGGGCAGCTTGCCGCGGGCGTAGACCGCCGGGTTCTCCCAGTCGGGCCGGGACGCGTCCACCTGCACCACCTCCGCGCGCGGCGGCTGCGCGTATGCCGCTCCGCCGGCCACCACACCCAGCAAGGCCGCCACGCGGACGCCTGCCATCAGTCTTGCTCGCACATCTGTCTCCTTCAAGCGATTCATACGTCCCTGCGTCAAAGCTCGTTGATTTCCTTGTGGCGCGGCACGAGTGCCTTCATCGCGGCCCACGCCACGAGGTATGCCAGCGCGCACACCGAGAACATGACCATGTAGCCCGTGGACAGCTGGCCGCGCGCGCCATAGGCATCGAAGATCCAGCCACCCAGCTTGGAGACCGCCACGCCACCCAGCCCGCCGGCCATGCCGCCGATGCCGACGACCGAGCCGACCGCCCGCTTGGGGAACATGTCCGACACGGTGGTGAAGAGGTTGGCCGACCAGGCTTGGTGGGCCGACGCGCCGATGCCGATCAGCAGCACGGGCATCCAGTAGCTGATGCCGCCGAGCGGCTGCGCCAGCAGCACCACCAGCGGGAAGAAGGCGATCACCAGCATGGCGCGCATCCGGCCGTCATAGGGCTTGTAGCCGCGCTGCATGAAGTAGGTTGGGAACCAGCCGCCGCCGATGCTGCCCACCATGGTCATGCTGTACAGCACGGTCAGCGGCAGCGCGAGGTCCGTCGTGGTCATGCCGTACTGGCTGGTGAGGTACTTGGGCAGCCAGAACAGGTAGAACCACCACACGCCGTCGGTCAGGAACTTCCCGATCGCGAAAGCCCAGGTCTGCCGGTGGGCAAGCAGCCGGAACCACGGCATCCTGGTGCCGTCGTCCGCCGGCGCGGGCTCGCGGTCGCTGTCGATATAGGCCAGCTCCGCAGCACCCAGGCGGCGTTGGCGGGACGGTGCGTCGTAGTAGGTCAACCACAGCGCGACCCACAGGAACCCGATGGCGCCGATGGCGATGAACGCCATCTGCCAGCCCCAGGTGACAGCGATCCAGGGCACGGTCAGCGGCGCGAGGATCGCGCCGACGTTGGCGCCCGAGTTGAAGATGCCGGTCGCGAAGGAGCGCTCCTTCTTGGGGAAGTACTCCGCCGTGGCCTTGATGGCGGCGGGGAAGTTGCCGGCCTCGCCCAGGGCCAGCACCGCGCGCGACACCATGAAGCCCGCGACCGAGACCGGCAGCCCGACGCCGAGCACCACCAGCGCGGCGCCGATCGGCACCGAGAAGGCATGCATCATGGCGCCGAGCGACCAGACGACCACGGCAATGGCGAAGGCGCGCTTGGTGCCGATGGCGTCGATGAAGCGGCCCGCGAACAGCATGGAGATCGCGTAGCCGAACTGGAACACCGCGGTGATGTTGGCGTAGTCCGAGTTCGACCAGCCGAACTCCTTGGACAGCGCCGGCGCCAGCAGGCTGAGCACCTGGCGGTCGAGGTAGTTGACGGTGGTGGCGAAGAACAGCAGCGCGCAGATCGTCCACCTGTACTTGCCGATGGTTTGATGGTTCATGGCTCAGCCCCGCTCAATCGTTCGAAACCAGCTTGTCGCCGACGAACACGCGGTAGCGGCGGATGCGACCGGTGACGCCGTCGGGCCCCTGGCGTGGCGTGTAGCGCAGCCCGGCGATGTCCATGGGTGCGCCCAGGTCGATGATCAGGCGCGCCGGGCCGGTGGGCTGCGTCCGGCCGCTGTAGGCCGTGTGCCAGTAGTCGGTGGCCTGGCCATTGATGGCGTTCAGCGCGCCGCCGTCCTCCTTGCGCGCCTCCTCGCTGCTGGCGTAGGCGATGGTCCACGCGGTCTGGCTCAGCGGCTTGCCTTGCGCGTCGAGCAATGCCAGTTCGGCGATGGCTGCATGGGGCTTGCCGTCGAAGGTGTCGAGCACCTCGATGCAGAGCTGGCGGCCGCGCGCCACGTCGTTGAAGCGCACGTCCTGCGTGGCCGAGCCGCTGGCGAACTGGCCGGCATGCACTGGCGTCAGGCCGGCCAGGCGCGGGCGCGCGGTGCTGGGCGGGCGCTTCAGGTCGCGCTCGGGGTGCAGCTGGTCGAGCACGGGCGTCGCGAGGCCTTCGATGCGGTTGGCGCGCGGGCCGGTCAGGTCCAGCACGACGACCTCGTTGCGGCCGGCGTTGATCCACGGCCCCGGCAGGTACATGGTCTGCGTGGGGCCGATGCTCCAGTAGCGGCCCAGGCAGCGGTCGTTGATCCAGACGATGCCCTGCCCCCAGGACGACATGTCGAGGAAGGTGTCGGCCGGCGTGGCCGCGTCGAAGCCGCCGCGCCAGAACGCCGGGCCGGCAGCGCGCTTGGGCTGCCACTGCAATGGTGGCAGGCCACCGTCGGCGCCGAAGTCGATGGCGCGGATCTCCCAGCCCTTGACCTCCTGGGCCTTGTCCTTGGACGTGCGCAGCATGACCGGGCCTTGCAGGCCCTTGCGATCATGCACCTCCATGCCGAAGTTCACGCGGGCGATCGTGTACAGCAGGATCTCGACGGTGGTGTCGCGCTTGCGCGCCGGGATGTCGACGCTGAAGCGACGGTGGCGCGTGTCCATCGTGCCCGCCACGCGGCCATCGACGAAGACCCACGCCAGGTCGCGCGCGTTCGCCGCTTCCAGCCTGGCCGCTGGGCCGGCGGGCAGCGTGGCGCGGTAGGCAATGAGGCCGCGGCTGATGTCGTACTGCTCGATGTTGCGCGGCGCCTCCGCCTGGATGGCGGGCGCCGGCAGGTTGGCCAGCACCGCGGCCGTCTCGGTGAGCGTGAACGCCGGGATCGTCATCACCGGCAGCTTGGGCGGCGGTGCGGGCAGCACTTCGCCGGCCTGCAGGTGCCTGGCCAGGCAGTCGCGGTAGGTGCGGAACTTCTCGCCCACCCAGCCGGCCTCGCTGATCGGCGCGTCGTAGTCGTAGCTGGTGGTGTCGGGCCGGAAGGGCCGGTCGCAGCCGCCCCACAGGCCGAAGGTGGTGCCGCCGTGGGCCATGTACAGGCTGAACGAGCCGTTCGCGTTCAGCATCGTGTCGATGTCCTGGATGGCCCGCGCGTTGTCACCACGCTTGTGCGGCGAGCCCCAGGTGTCGAACCAGCCGGAGTAGTACTCGCCGCACATCCGCGGGCCCTTCTGCAGCGCGTCCAGCGCCTTGAACCCGCCTGCCGGATCGCTGCCGAAATTGGCCACCGTGAACAGCTCCGGGATGTGAGTCTTAGCCAGCGCGGTGGTCGGGTTGCACTGGAACAGCGGCACGTCGAAGCCCCCGTCGAGCACGGCCTGGCGCATCACGCGCATGTAGTCCTTGTCGTCGCTGAGGAAGCCGTACTCGTTCTCCACCTGCACCATCAGGATGGGGCCGCCCTGCGTGACCTGCTGGCCGCCGAGCACCCGCCCGACCTCCTTCAGCCAGCGGCGGGCCGGCTGCACGAAGGCGTCGTCGCGGCTGCGCAGGAAGGCGTCGCCCGGGTGCTTCAGCAGCCACCACGGCAGGCCGCCCATCTCCCATTCGGCGCAGGCATAGGGGCCCGGGCGCAGGATGACCCACAGGCCCTCCGCCTGCGCCTGCCGGCAGAACTCGGCGGCATCACGCTGGCCTTCCCACTGGTACTGGCCTTCGCGCCATTCGTGATAGTTCCAGAACAGGTAGGCGCACACCGTGTTCATGCCCATCGCCTTGATGGCCTGCAGGCGGTGCTTCCAGTACTCGCGCGGCACGCGTGCGAAGTGCATCTCGCCACAACGGATCTGCAGCGGCTTGCCGTCCAGCAGGAAGTCGCTCTCGCCGATGGCAAAACGCGCCGCGCCCCCTCCGGCCGCGCTGGCGGACGGCGGGTTCAACAGCAGCGTGGCGCCGCTGGCGGCGGCGCCCAGGAGTCGGCGGCGAGGAAGGAGAACGGTCATGGGCGGTCCAGGTTTGCGGAAAGCGGACTTTGGCAAAAAACCCCGCCTCGGCGGCCGAGGCAGGGTGAAAGGCGCGCCATGCAGCGCGGCCCGGAGACTCTAGGGCTCATGGCCGCCATTGCAGGACGCGCACCCTGCTGGGCGGGACGTTGGCAGTGCCTTCCCCATCGACCTGCCGCACCGCCTGCAGGAACAGGTTCAGCTCGCCGCGCGTGCGCCAAAGTTCGGTGTCGAAGCTGGGCTCCCAGGCACCGACGGCCTCGGTCGTCAGGTCGTGCACGGTCCAGCGGGCGGCGTTGAAGTCGGTGATGCGGGCCACCGACACCCTGCTGCCACGCTCTTCGTCGCGGAACACCAGCAGCGCCGTCGGCTTGTCGCCTTGCGCGTCGACCATGATCTGCGGCCGGGAGATCGGCAGGGCCTTGGTGCCGCCGCCGCTCAGCGAAAACGGTGCGCGGCGGAAGTCCAGCTCCAGCGTCTTCCATGCCCCGCCGTCGCGATACACCACCTGGTATTGCGGCACCGTGCGGCCGGCGCGCCGCCAGTAGCTGGCGATGTAGGGCTGGCCGTCCTTGTCGGCGGACATGGCCGTCTGGTTGATGAGCTCGCTGTGCTGCGGGATGCGGGCCGCGTACTCGGCGCTGGCCGCCGTGATGGGCAGCTTGTAGAGGCGGCCGTCGGCGGTCTCCCAACTGCGGCCGCCGTCGCGCGAGCGTGCATAGGCCAGGTCGTGGTTGCTGGCGACGTCGGGCGATTCGCGCCACACCCAGGAGACGTGCAGGGTGCCATGGGCGTCGAGGAAGGCCTGCCAGTAGGCGTTGCGCCGCCCTTCCCCGCTGATCAGGTTGCCGTGCAGGCGCGTCCACGCTTGGGTGGACGTGTCGTAGCGGTTGATGACCAGGTTGCCCCGGCCCGAGCCACCGTCCCGATAGAAGAACAGCAGATTGCCGTCGGGCTGGCGATGGAACTCGGGATAGGACACGGAGCGCTCGTCCAGCCCCGTCATCGGCAGCGGGTTCGTCAGAGCCAGCGCGCCGGGGCTCGCGCTGCGGGCATAGCGCAGGGCGCTGTTGTGATGGTCCCAGGCGAGATGCAGATAGCCCGCACCGTCGACCATGAGGCTGATGCTGTTGTGCGCGTCCAGCGCGTTGCCCTGGTAGGGCGTGGTCTTCAGCTCCCACGCATCGGTGCCCAGCTTGCGCTTGCCGAGCACGACGTTGGCGTCCTTGTCGTAGAAGGCGATGTACTGCGTGTCGCCCTGCGTGACAAGCGAGTTCTTGCGGAACACGACGGCATTGACGGAATTGCGCGCCCAGCCGTCGGCCACGTCCACGACCCGCACGTCCGCGTGGTGCGGCGCAACGGCGCAACCGGCGAGCGCCGCGGCCAGGAGCACGGCAAATGCGATCGTCTTCATGAGGAAGGCAAAGGGGACGAGCTTCGCATCAAGTGCGTCCCACATTCGCTCAACGCCTTGCTCAGAACCTGCCGCGCAGGCCGATCTTGAAGGTGCGGCCGTCGTACTTCGCGTAGTCCATGCGGGTCCTGTCGCCCAGGCCGTACTGGCCGGTGGCGTCCTCGAAGTAGTCGTAGGCCAGCGTGTTGGACAGGTTCAGCGCTTCCAGGCGGATCTCCAGCGCGTCGTTGATCTTGTAGCTGACGTTGGCATCGAGGTAGCCGCGGCCGGCACGCCAGCGGATCAGGTCGTCGCCGTTGTTCTTCGGGGTATCGCCGTGCAGCGAACGGCCCTTGTAGTTGTACGAGGTGCGGAAGGCGAACGGCCCGTTCTCGTAGTAGAGCGTGGCGCTGTAGGCGTACTTGGGCACCTGGTTCACCTCGATGACCTTGCCCGCGTTGGTCGACCACACCTGCGTGTTGAACGGGTTGATGTGCGTGTAGCTGGCCAGCGCACCCAAGCCTTTGAACGGGTCCGGCAGGAAGGTGAAGGCCTGCTGGTACGCCAGCTCGAAGCCCTTCAACGTCTGCTTGCCGGCGTTGCTGTAGGTGCGCAGCGTCATCGGCAGGTTGGGGTCGACCTTGCCGTTGGCGTCCTGGAAGATCGCGCCGAGCGCGGTGTCCGGCAGGCCCAGCGCGCCGAAGGTGGTCTGCACGTTGTTGCCCACCGTGGCGTCGGTCAGCTCCTTCTTGAACAGAGCGGCCGACAGCATGCTGCCCTTCTGGAAGTACCACTCCAGGCTGGTGTCCAGGTTCTTGGACTTCTGCGGGCGCAGGCCGGGGTTGCCGGCCGTCGCGGTGTTGTCGAACGGGTTGGGGATGACCGTCTGCGCCGCGATGATGGACAGCGCCTGGCGGCTCAGCGTCTTACCCCAGGAGGCGCGCCAGGTCAGGCTGTCTGTCAGGTCCAGCGCGGCGCTGAAGGCCGGCAGCAGGCTGGTGTACGAGCCCTTCTCCCGGTTGGGCGCGTAGGTGAGGCTGGCACCCTGTTGCTTGTAGTTGTCGATCAGCGTTTCGGTGCGCGCGAAGCGCACGCCGGCGTTCAGGCGCAATTCCCTGTCGAACACCTGGCCCTTGAAGTCGGACTGGACGAACGCCGTGGACACGTTCTCCTGCGCCTTGAAGCTCTGCGCCGGCGTGAAGGTGGCTTCGGAGTTGAAGGCCAGCGGGTCGAAGGTCGAGTAGGTGTAGTCGCGGGTGAAGGTGCCCCAGGCGTGCGGCCAGCCGGCGCCCATGTCCAGGTTGCCGATGGGCAGCACGGAGGTCATGCCCGAACGCAGGCCCGCCGTGCCCAGCGTGTTGAGCTTGGCGGTGGCGGCGGACGTGCCGTTGCGCTTGTTGATCTCCTTGGAGGTCTCCGAGTAGGCCAGCCCGGCTTTCAGGTGACCGGTCCAGTCGCCGGCCAGGTGGTAGTCCCAGTCGGCCACGACGCGGCCCTGGTTGCTCTTATCGGTCTCGCGGGTCCAGCCGGTACCGATGCCAAAGCCCTGGAAGTTGGCCGGGTCGGTGTAGCTGACCGGCGAGGACATCGATGGGTAGACGTGGTCGCTGCCGTAGTCGATGGTGGAGTCGACGCCGAAGATCTGGCCGGACAGCGTGTCCTGGTAGCTCAGCGCCTTGCTGCGGTTGGTGCTCAGCTGGCTGCTCAGCACCAGCCGGTCGCTCACGGTCCAGCGGGCATTGGCGGCGACGTAGCCGAACTGGGTCTCGTCTTCGCTGTAAGTGACGCCGCTGCTGTATGAGGTGTTGCCGAACGTGCCGGTCAGCAGGTTGGACGCCGGGTCGATCTTCACGTTGAGCGGGATGAAGCCGTTGTTGCCGCTCTGGCCCGCCGGCTTGGTGCGGTCGGTGGTACGGCTGTTGCGGATCAACAGGCCGAAGTACATCTCGTCGCGCGAGTTCTTCAGCTTGGAGTACAGCGTGTCCAGGCTCAGGTTCAGCGTGGGCGTCTTGAATTGCAGCGAGCCCACCAGGCCGTCGCGGGTGCGGTCGTTGGAGGAGCCGTAGAAGCGGTAGATGCGCGGCAGCAGCGCGTTGTCGACCTGCTCGCGGGTGTAGCTGCCCAGACTGGCGCGCGGGCTGTCGTAGTCCAACGCGAAGGCGAAGTTGCCCTTCACGGGGTTCTGGCTGGCGCGGAAAGAGCTGTTGTAGCCGCCGGTGGCCTCGAAACCCGAGCGGTCGTTCACCGCGGCGGAATGCGACACGCCGACCAGCGCTCCCCAGTCTCCCCAGGTGTTGGAGTACAGCGCAAAGCCCATCGGGTCCGTCTTGCCGGAGGTGGTGTTGTACGACGCGGTCACGCCATAGCGGAAAGTGCGCTTGGGATTGTCGAACGGGCGCGGCGTCTGCAGGTCCACGACGCCGCCCATGCCGCCTTCGTTCAACTCGGCCAGCGGCGATTTGTAGAAGTCCACGCGGCCGAACAGTTCGGACGCGAACACGTCATAGTTGAAACCCCGCGCCGCGCTGCCGATGGTGCTGGTAGACACGGCGTTCACGAGCGCGCCGTTCAGCGTGGTGACGGTATACACATCCGGCAGGCCGCGGATGGAAATGCGCTGGCCTTCGCCAGAGCTCTCGTCACGGTTCAGGATGACACCCGGCACGCGTTGCAGCGATTCAGCGACGTTGGCCTCGGGGAACTTGCCGATGTCCTCGGCCACGATGGAGTCGCGCACGCCGATGGCCTGCTGCTTCAACGCCATCGATTTTTCGAGGCTGGCGCGAAAACCCGTGACGACCACGGTGGACAGCTGGTTGGCGTCGGGTTTGGCCGCGGCCGCTTCCGAGGCCTTTTCGGCCGGCGGGGCCGCTGCGGCCTGGGCGTTTGCCTGGCCGTACGCGGCGGCGAGCGCCATTGACACGGCCGAATAGATCAGTTTGTGTTTCATTGTCTCTGCTCCATATTGCCTCAAGGGCTTTTTGTCACGTGGGCGACGCAATCATGAGCGCCGCGACTGTGTTTTGATTTTTCTAGCCTGCTTGGCGACTACGCGCCGCATATGTCAACGTTACCAGTGCCAAATAAACCAATCGCTGCGAATGGATCCTGCCTCGACGATCTTGTATGTCAGTGGCGACGCCACTAAATGAAGATACGTGGAAATCAATCCCTAGGAAACAAGCGGGTCGCGTGCAGATGGATCGCGCGTGAGCCCCGAACGTATACCGTCCATCACATGCAAGGCGGATATGGTAACGTTGTCTCACATAATCGAAGTTGCTTTAAGGCTACATCTTCTGAATCAATAGGCTCGCGCAGCCGATACCGCACCAACGGTTACCAAAACTGATATGGTAACGTTGCCTTATCGAGGTGAAATATCGCGTTTACCCCGAGAACGCTCTCACTTCCGGTTCAAAATCCGCTACGGAGCTGCGCGCCTCTCCACTCCAAGCGCGCCCGTTGCTCAGCAGTGAGCCTACTGTCGGTCGCTAGCAAGAAGGTATGAATAAGTCGGTCGGAAATATATGAAATTGCAAGGTGCGGCCGCTTGCCGCGCTGACTGCCCGGCCATTTCGCCATCGAACCTGCACTACTCCATGCCGACGTCGACGCGGACCGGCGCAGCGATGCGCTTGCGGTAGGCCTCCACATAGGCCAACCAGGCTTGCGCGTCCGGAAATTCCCCCGACCAACTGACCGCAGCGCCCAGGTGATAGCGCAGCGGCTGGCCACTCCTGGCCCTGACGAGGATGAGTTCGTTGTCCGGATCGGCCGCGTAACCCTCGGCGCCAGGAATGATGATCGCGGTGCCGAAGTCGCCCGCGCTGCGCTGACGCACCCACTGCATCAGCGTGTCCGGCGCACGGTAGGTGGCGACGGTCGGCGTCTGCTCAGCGTAGGCGGGTTTCTTGTTGAGGCCGAGCGCGACCGGAAGCGTCTGCGGGCTGGGGGTGTTGAAGATGCTCTCGACCGTGTCGAACAGATGCCCCGCATCTACGGTGAATCGCTTCACCTCGCTGACGGGCACGCCGTCCGCATCCCATGCCTCATAGGTGAGTTCGAAGACGGTGCGGACCGGCCCGTTCGTCACGATGCGCCAAGCCGAATAGTTGCGGCTGGTGAACAGGCGCTTGCCGTTCCAGATGCCGGTGCCGCCTGCACCGCGCGTGCGGCCGACGGCGTACATGTCCAGCCCCTCGCCCTCGTCCTTGTGATAGTGGTCGTGCCCCTTGTTGTACCAACGGTCGATGACGAGGTAGGACGGGCGCTTGAACCAGATGTCGAGGCCACTCGTCACCAGCACTTCCTTGTCGCTGCCGGGCGGCGCGGGCTCGGCCAGCGCCGGGCCGTAGGTGCGGTGCCCGATCCTGTCGTTCTCCCAGGCGAAGTCGTCGAGGCGCTCGGGCACATAACGGGCAAATGCCTTGACGGGAAACGGCGGCGCCACGCCCGTGGTCTTCTCGACGGTGAAGCGTGCGCTCTGCTCATCCGCGGCGAAGTCGTGCTGGAAGATCAGCTCCCCGTAGGCAATGCCCTCGCCTTTCGGGTCTCGCGCCTGCGGGGCGACATTGGTGACCTGATAGGGCAGCACGTTGCCTTGGGCGTCGCGCACGGCGAGCTGGTGCATCAACGCGCCCGGAAGTCGCCGGGCCACTTCGGACCACGGGACCGTGATCGTCTCGGCAGGCCGCGCCGCCTTCAAGTCATGCCGGACCGTGACGAGCATGCGCTCCGCGGCGTCGGCGGTCAGCGTGGCCAGCGCCAGCCAGGCAGCGAGGAGCGCGCGCTTCATCAGTAGCTCACCGGGTAGTCCTTCGGGAACCTCTGGCTGCTGAACGCCTTCTTCTGCGTCCAGTCCTGGGCGGGCGACGTCCAGTACGAATCGGTGGCGGGCAGGCCCAGTGCCAGCAGGCCCGCCGCGGCGATGTACATGCTGCCGTTGTTGGAGTACCAGTCCCCGAGTTCCGGCTGTCGGCCGCGGAAGCCGATGGTCAGGAACCCGTCCTGGGTGAAGTTGCTCGGCCCGTCCCAGATCGCGACATGCGCGGCATGCAAGGCGGCGCGCACCTGGCCTTCGGGCAGCGACGCGGGCAATTGCTTGCGCCAGGCCAGCAGGGCCAGCGGCTGGAACACCGCGGTGCGGTAGGTGAGCGAGCGGCCGATCGGCGGATAGCTGCCTTCCGGCCCGATGAAGCGTTCCAGATGCTCGCCATAGCGCTGCGCGCGCTTCGTCGCCTGCGCCAGCAGCTCTTCGGGCTTGGCGTTCCAGAACGGCGCCTTCCTCGCCACCAGCACCTCGAGGATCTCGACGAGCATGGGGTGCATGACGTAGGCACCGTAATAGTCGAAATGGAAGTCCTGGCCGTCCTTGATCCAACCGTCGCCCACATACCACTCGTTGATCTTGCGGATCGCGCCGTTCATGCGCATCGGGTCCGATTCCTCGCCGATGGACAGCAGCCAGGCTTCGTTCATCGCCGCGAACAGCAGCCAGTTGATGTACGGCACCTCGATGCGGCGCAGGCCCTTGATCGCCGCCACGATGCGGCCTTTCGTGGTCGCGTCGAGGGGATCCCACAGCACCTTGGGCGCTCGCATCAGGGCATTGGTGAAATAGGCCGAATCCACCAGCGCCTGGCCGTGCCCCTTCCACGTCAGCAAGTCCGGGCTCTTCGGGTCCACGGCATTGGCGTAGCTCTGCAGCGCCTGCTGCTGCAGGCGCTGGCGCAGCTGGCCTTCGGGCGTGCCATCCGCCGGCAATGCAAGCCACGGTGCGATGCCCGCGATCAGGCGGCCGAAGCATTCGAGATACGCCACGGACGGGTCGCGCCCATCCCAGGTCGGACTCAGTTCCAGCGTGAATTTCTTCTTCAGTTCGCCCTTGGACATCAGGCCCAGCACGGGCTCGGCCATCTGCCGCAGCAGGTTGAGCATGTGGGCGCGCTCCTGCCCTGGCGTGCCGGCCGATGCGGCAGCGGCCGCCTGGCCGGCGGCCAACAAGCCCGACGCGGCCGGGCCCAGCGCCGCGGCGCGCATGAAATTTCGACGTTGCATGGTGGGTCCTCGAGGCGGCGTCATTGGCCGAGCAGGCGCGCCATCTCGGCGCCGGCGAGCAGGAAGGCCCCGACGCCGAAATGCGAGGTGGAGTTCTGGTCCACCACCTGGCCGGGAATCGCGCGGTCGCCGATCGGCTGGACGTAGCCCAACTTGCCGTCGGGCTGCATGGCCACGGTCGTCAGGTAGCGCCAGCCCCGCTGCGCCGCGGGCAGGTAGCGGTCGCGCGGCAGCAGGCCATTGTTGATGCCCCACAGCAGGCCGTAGGTGAAGAACGCCGTCCCGCTGGTTTCCGGGCCGGGTGCATGGGCCGGGTCGATCAGGCTGCGCGTCCAGTAACCCGCGGGCTGCTGCAGCGGCAGCAACGCGGCGGCCATGTCCTGCAGCCGGGCGACGTATTCGCCGCGGTGAGTATCGTCCTGGGGCAGGTCCGACAGCACACGGGCCAGGGCCGCGAACGCCCAGCCGTCGCCGCGCGACCAGAAATCCTTCTTCCCGTTGACGCTCTTGTGGCGCGGATAGACATAGCGCGCGTCCCGGTAGTACAGCCTTTCCTGCGGGTCGTACATGATGCTGTTGGCATGGCTGTAGTACTCGTACATCTTGTCGAGATACCGGCGATTGCCGGTGGCCTTGTACAACTTGGTCATGACCGGCATGACCATATAAAGCCCGTCCACCCACCACCAATAATCCTTGTTGGGGGTGCTCATCTGATATTCCATCACCTCGCGAGCCCGCGCGATCTTGCGCGGGTCCTTGTCGAGCTGATACAGGTCGGCATAGACCTGGAAGCAGATCTGCCAGTCACCGAAAAGGACATGATCGGCGGTTTCGCCGTAGCTGTATTTCCAGTTCGCCTTGTCCGTCGACTTCGCGCCCATCCACTGGTTGTATTCCGCCCAGGTTTCGGAATAGCGGCGATAGTTCTCATTGCCGGTAACCCGGTACGCCTCGATATTGCCGGTATGGTAGGCCGCAACATTCCAGAACGGGCTTTCCTGCGCCGGTGTGCGGGCCGTCCAATACCCATTCACCTTGTCGATCGCGGCGATCACCGCGGCCCGGCTGCTGCCCTCGTTGGAGGGCGACGTTGCACATCCACCGAGGGCAAGGCCCACCGTCATCAGCAGGCCTGTCACGCAATTCTTCAGTTTCATCATTGGAAGTCGGTTGGGTGCGGTGGCGCCAGCCCACGTCTTCCGCGACGGTGGGAGGAGTATGGTCACGTTAGCATATCGGTTAACGCTGGCGAAGCCGTTTTTCCCCGTACGGGCCAGCGGGCGGCGATCGCTCGGCCGTATGAGCGATACATATGTGTGGTATCGTCACCACATTCTTTGTATCTTGTCGCCGTCACGACCCATGCGCAAACCCAGCAAGCTCAGTGAGGTGGCGAAACTGGCCGGCGTCGCCCCCATCACGGCATCGCGCGCCATACGCGGCGAGGGCTATGTTTCCGAGGACGCCCGCGCCCGCATCATGGAGGCGGCGGCCAAGCTCAACTACTCGCCCGACATGGTGGCGCGGCGCATGCGCGGCGAAAAGAGCCGGCTCATCGGCATCTTCGTTAACAACTTCGGCTCGCTGGTGCTGCACGAGATCACCAAGGAAATCAGCCGGGAAGCCCGCGCGCGCGGCTACGACATCGTGCTGTTCAACGCCGAACGCTTCGACGGCGTGGATCGCACCGGCACGCGCGACATGCTGGCCAACCTGTGCGCCGGCCTGATATTGCCTATGCCCAACGTGGAAGACGGCTATCTCGCCGAACTGGAACGCCGTCAACTGCCGTGCGTCTTCGTGAACTTCGATGCGCGCGCCGTGGCGCTGCCCGTCGTCGCCATCGAGAACCGCAGGGGCGCACGCACGGCGGTCCAGCACCTGCTGTCCCTCGGGCACCGCCGCATCGCCTTCGTGGCCGGCTCCCACAAGACCGGCCAGAGCGCCGAGCGGCAGGCCGGCTATGTCGAGGCATTGAACGACGCCGGCATCCCGGCCGACACCGCGTTGATCGTGCCGGGCTTTTTCATCCAGACCGGCGGCCATGCGGCCACCCAGCAGTTGCTGGCCCTGCCCAGCCCGCCGACCGCCATCTTCGCGGCCAACGACGAGATGGCCTTCGGCGCCATCGATGCGATCCACAGCAAGGGCCTGCGCGTACCCGACGACATCTCAGTCGTCGGCTTCGACGACATCGCGACGTCCAGCCACGTCCACCCTCCCCTCACGACGATGCGCCAGCCGCTGGGCGAACTCAGTGCCTGCACGGTGAGGGAGCTGGTGGCGCTGATCGAGGGCAAGGGCGCCGGCGCGACCAAGACCGCCCTGCCGCTCGAACTCATCGTTCGCCAATCGACCGGCCCCGTGGCGCAGAGCCGCTGAGGATGGACCGCGCGCGGGCCAGCGCCCTGGCGGTCGCGCCGCTCAGCCTCGCGGGGGTGGGTGCGCTGCTGCTGTGGCTGCTGTGCGGCGACCTCGGCGTCACGATCCGCGAGCGCGCCGCCCTGCCGACGGCGCTGGAACTGCTGCGCCGGTACGCGGCATCCGACACCACCATTTCGCTGCTGCTGTCCACCGTACCCGCGGCGTTGAGCATGCTGCTCGTCCCCCTGGCCGGCTACCACTCCGACCGCTGCCGCAGCCGCCTGGGCCGGCGCAAGCCCTTCCTGCTGGTGGCCGCGCCCGTCGGCTGCCTGGCAATGCTGGGCCTGGCGGCATCACCCACGTGGGCCGGCGCGCTGGACACCGCGCTCGGGTCCTGGTCGCCCGGCCTGGCGCAGTGCCGCCTTGCGCTGTTCTGCCTCTTCTGGGCCGTCTTCGACTGCGCCGCCATCAGCGCGCTCTCGCTGTTCAACGGGCTGGTCAGCGACCTCGTCCCCGTTCGGCTGCTGGGGCGCTTCTTTGCCGTGTTCCGCATCGTCGGCCTGAGCGTCGGCATCGCGTACCACAACTGGATCTTCGCGCTCACCGACCACCACCTGCGCGAGGTGCTGATCGGTGCGGGGCTGTTCTTCTGCCTCCCTGTTTTCGCGATGGCCCTGGGCGTCAAGGAAACACCGCTGCCGCCGGATGCCGCCGCGCCGGTGAAGCCGCTGCGCCGGCTGCGGTTCCCGTTCGAGCATGTGCTGGAGTGCTTCAGCTACCGGCCCTATGGCTGGGCAGTCGCCGCCTTCGTGCTGGCCAGCGTCACCTTCGGGCCCTTCAACACCTTCTATCTGCACTATGCGCACGCCACCGGCATCGTGAAGTCGACGCTCGGCGCGCTGACGGCCGCAGGCTACGCGGTCTCCATCGTGTCGGCCTTCGCCATCGGTTGGCTGGCCGACCGTTACGGCCCGATGCGGGTCTCCCTGGTCATCATGGCGGTGTACTGCGCCGTCTCGGCAGTGGGCTTCGCCAGCGTGTCCGACGCCGCCAGCTTCCGGGCCTTCTATCTGGCGCATGTGGTCATCTCGGGCGCCTGGTTCACCGCAGCCGCCTCGATGCCCATGGCGCTTTTTCCCCGCGCCAGGTTCGTGCAGTTCAACTCCACCAAGGACTTGATGGTGGTGTTCGGCACCATCGTCGTCAGCGGCCTGCAGGGGCCGGTGCTGGACCTGTCCGGCCACGACTACCGCTTCACGCTGCTGGCGGGCGCGGTGTTCTCGCTGCTGTGCGTCGTGTGCCTCGTGCGGCTGCAGTCGGGCGCGCTGGCGGCACAGGTGGCCGCTAGGTAGACGGCGGTTGCGCGCGCCAGGCGCTGGGCGACTGCCCGGTCAGCCGTACGAAGAAGCGCGTGAAGTAGGCCGGGTCCGCGAAGCCCAGGCCATCGGCGATCTGCCGGACCTGCAGCGTCGTGTAGCCCAGCTCGCGCTTGGCCTCCAGCAGCAGGCGCCGGTGCAACAGGTCGAGCGCCGAACAGTGCAGGTGGCGGCGGCACAGCCGGTTCAGCTGCGTGGTGGTGATGCCCAGCGGCGCGGCCAGCGTGTCCAGGCTCGGCTGGCTGCGGAAATGGCGTTCCACCTGCTCGCGGTAGCGCGCCAGGTGCTGCAGCGCCCGGCTCGCCGGCTCGGCCGTTCCGGCGGGCGGTGCCGCCAGCGGCGGCAGCCGCGCCACCAGCGCCGCCGCCATCAGCACCGCCCCGTCCAGCACCTGCGAGCGCCAGGGCGCCCCGCCCGCATAGTCGTCGCGCAGCGCGCGTCCAATGGCCAGCAGCGCCTGGCTCTGCGATGAACCGGCCCGCAAGCTGGTGGCCCGCGACGCAGCCAATGCATTCCAGAGCCCGGGCGACGCTTCCAGCAGCCGCCGCAGCCGCGCCTGGTCCAACGTCACCACATGCCCTTGCGTCTGCGGGCTGAAGGCGAAGCCGTGCACCGCGAGCGTCGGCACCCAGACGAGGGCCGGGGCGCGCAGCGCCAACGCGCGGCCGTCGATCTGCACGCTGGCACCGCCGGCCTCGATCAACAGCAACTGCACCAACGACGCATGCCGGTGGGCGTCGATTTCCCAATTGTGCAAGCAGCTGCGGTCGGCGATGGACTCCATGTGCAGCCCGTCGAGCGCCTCGATCGGCGCCAACTCCCCATATAGCTCGTAGAGCGGCAACCCGGGCTTGTTCTTGCGCATGGGTTCGGATTGTGCAAGCGCCGGTTCCAAGCGTCCATTGCCTCGACGCCGTTGCGCGCCTAACCTCGATGGCATCGACAACAACACCGGGCGAGACATGCGAACACTGCGCACCCAGGTGCTCATCATCGGCGCGGGGCCGGCAGGCCTGCTGCTCGGCCAACTGCTGCACAAGGCCGGCGTGGCCAACCTCATCCTCGAGCGCCAGACCGGCGACTACGTGCTGGGCCGCATCCGCGCCGGCGTGCTGGAGCAGACCACCGTCGACCTGCTCGACGAGGCCGGCGTCGGCGCGCGCATGCATGCCGAGGGCCTGGTGCATCACGGCTTCGAGCTGATGTTCGACGGCCAGCGCCATCACATCGACCTGAGCCGGCTGACCGGCGGCAAGTCGGTGACGGTCTACGGCCAGACCGAAGTGACGCACGACCTGATGGATGCACGCGCCGCGGCCGGCCTGCAGACGCTGTACTCGGCGGCCGACGTCGAGCTGTTCGGCTTCGACGGCGACCGCCCCGGCGCACGCTGCACGGTGGACGACGAGCGCATCGAGGTGCAGTGCGACTACATCGCCGGCTGCGACGGCTACCACGGCGTCAGCCGGGCCAGCGTGCCGGTCGACGCGATTCGCACGCACGAGAAGGTCTACCCCTTCGGTTGGCTGGGCCTGCTCAGCGACACGCCTCCGGTCTCGCACGAGCTGATCTACGGCCGCCACGAGCGCGGCTTCACGCTGTGCAGCATGCGCTCCGCCACGCGCAGCCGCTACTACCTGCAGGTGCCGCTGACCGAGCAGGCCAGCGACTGGAGCGACGAGCGCTTCTGGGCCGAGCTGCGCCGCCGGCTGGACCCGGCGGCCGCCGCGGCCCTGGTCACCGGACCGTCGCTGGAGAAGAGCATCGCGCCGCTGCGCAGCTTCGTCGCCGAGCCGATGCGCTTCGGCCGCCTCTTCCTGGCCGGCGACGCTGCCCACATCGTGCCGCCGACGGGCGCCAAGGGGCTGAACCTCGCGGCGTCCGACGTGCGCTACCTGTCGCAGGCGCTGATCGAGCACTACCGCGAGCGCAGCGGCGCCGGCATCCAGCACTATTCGGCGCGTTGCCTGTCGCGCATCTGGAAGGCCGAGCGCTTCTCGTGGTGGTTCACCAGCCTGATGCACCCGCTGCCGCACGAGCCCGAGATCGACGCCAAGCTGCACCGCGCCGAGCTGGAGTACCTCGTCACGTCGGAAGCCGCCATGGCGGCCATGGCGGAGAACTACGTCGGCCTGCCCGTTTGAGCCTGCGGCTCCCGCACCAGCTTCATCAGCAGCGCCGCGGTGCGCTGCGTCAGCGGCGTGGAGCGCTTCAGCGCCGGCGTCACCAGGCACAGCGTGGCCTTGATGCCGGCCTCGAACGGCGTGACGGCCAGGCGCTCGGGATGCTCGAAGGCGCGCAGCGCGTCCTCGCCCAGCGCCGCGTGGCCCAGGCCGGCGGCGACGAGGTCCAGCATGGCCGGTACGCTGGACACCTCCCAGCCCACCCGCAGCTGCACGCCGGCCATGGCCGCCGCCTCCTCCATGCGCTTGCGGAACACATGGCCGCGCTGCGGCATCACGAGGGGATAGCGCGACAGCTGTTCCAGCGTCAGCGGCCCGCCGGGCGCGGCGCTGGCGGGGCTCAGCAGCACCAGCGCCTCCTCGCGCAACGGCAGGATCTCCAGCGCCGGCAGCGGCTCGGGGTTGTAGACCAGCGCGAGGTCGGCGCGGCCGGACATCAGCCACTCGGTCAGGTGCGTCGAGAAGCCCTCCACGATGACCAGGCGCGCACGCGGGCAAGCGGCGCTGAAGCCTTCGATCAACGGCAGCGTCAACAGCCGCGCCTGCGTCGGCGGCATGGCCACGACGATCTGGCCGACGGGCTCGTTGCGGTGGGCCGAGAGGTCGTCACGCGCCTGCGCCACCAAGTGCAGGATGCCCTGGCCGTGCTCCAGCAGCCGGCGGCCGGCTTCGGTGAGCTCGACGCCGCGCCCATTGCGCAGGAACAGCGTCTCGTGCAGCTCGGTCTCCAGCGCCCTCACCTGCCGGCTCAAGGCCGGCTGGGCCACGTCCAGCACCAGCGCCGCCTTGCTGAAGCTGCCGTGCTCCGCGACCTGGATGAAGTACTCGAGCTGGTTCAGCGTCATGCCGGCATCTTGGCAGAGCCCATGCCGCATTGCTATAGCTGTTAGCCCCAGCCAGACCTAGCATGATAGAGCTGCACTGCGAAGAATCGCGCCCATGCCAACAGGCCTGAAAGACCGAAGTGGAACCCATCGTTAAAACTCCCGGCTGGCTGGACTGGCACCCCGCCCCGAGCAAGCCGCGCCTGCAGCTGCCGCCCGGCGCCGTGGACGCGCATTGCCATGTGTTCGGCCCCGGCGCGCAGTTCCCGTTTGCGCCCGAGCGCAAGTACACGCCCTGCGACGCCAGCAAGGCGCAGCTGTTCGCGCTGCGCGACCACCTCGGCTTCGCGCGCAACGTCATCGTGCAGGCCACCTGCCATGGCGCCGACAACAGCGCGCTGCTGGATGCACTGCAAAGCTCGGGCGGCAAGGCGCGTGGCGTCGTCACCATCAAGCGCGGCATCAGCGACGAAGCACTGTGGCGCATGCACGAGGCCGGCGTGCGCGGCGTGCGCTTCAACTTCGTCAAGCGGCTGGTGGACTTCACACCCAAGGACGAGCTGCAGGAGATCGCCGCGCGCATCGCCAGGCTGGGCTGGCATGTCGTCATCTACTTCGAGGCGGCCGACCTGCCGGAGCTGTGGGACTTCTTCACCGCGCTGCCGACCACGGTCGTCGTCGACCACATGGGCCGGCCGGATGTGGGCAAGCCCGTCGACGGCCCGGAGTTCGCGTTGTTCCTGAAGTTCATGCGCGAGCACGGCAACGTGTGGAGCAAGGTCAGCTGCCCCGAGCGGCTGTCGCTGACCGGCCCGCGCGCGCTCGATGGCGAGCAGAACGCCTACCGCGACGTCGTGCCCTTCGCCCGCCGCGTCGTCGAGGAATTCCCCGACCGCGTGCTGTGGGGCACCGACTGGCCGCACCCCAACCTCAAGGACCACATGCCCGACGACGGCCTGCTGGTCGACTTCATCCCGCACATCGCGCCGACGCCCGAGCTGCAGCGCAAACTGCTGGTGGACAACCCGATGCGGCTGTACTGGCCCGAAGAGGCCGCGGCCGCGGCAGCACCGCAATGACACCCCTTCATCCCACCCGGCTGGTCCTGCTGGCCGCACTGTTCTCGGCCGGTTGCAGCAGCCCCCGCGCGCCGGCCCCGGACATCGGCATGCCGGTTGCCTGTGCTGAACTTTCTGTCGCGATGCCCGGCGTGCGCATCACCTCGGCCGAGGCAATGGCCGCCGGCCAGGGCCAGCCGGCGCACTGCCTGGTGCGCGGCCGCGCCGACGAACGCCAGGGGCTGGACGGCCGGCCCTATGCGATCGGCTTCGAAATGCGCCTGCCGGTGGACTGGAACCGCCGCTTCCTGCACCAGGTCAACGGCGGCAACGACGGCGCCGTGGTGCCCGCCAACGGCGGGCTGGGCATCTGGCCGACGACGCCGCTGGCCCGCGGCTTCGCGGTCATCAGCTCGGACTCCGGCCACAACGCCGACGACCCTGCCACGGCAGCGGCCGGCCTCGCCCGCGGCAACGTCTTCGGGCTGGACCCGCAGGCCCGCCGCGACTACGGCTACGCCGCCGACGGCCGCATCTACGACATCGCCCAGGCCTTGCTGCGCCGCCACTACGGCCGCGCGCCGGAGCGCAACTACATGGCCGGCTGTTCCAACGGCGGCCGCCATGCGCTGGTGGCGGCCACGCGCTACGGCGACCGCTACGACGGCATCCTGGCCGGCGCCCCCGGCTTCAACCTGCCCAAGGCTGCGGTGCAGCATGCCTGGGACGTGCAGAGCTGGCAGCGTGCCGCCACCGACATCCGCCAGGCCTTCAGCCCGGCCGACATACAGCTGGTGGCCAGCCACGTGCTGGCGCGCTGCGACGCGCTGGACGGCCTGGCCGACGGCGTCGTCGGCGACCTGGCGGCCTGCCAATCGAAGGTGGACCTGAAGGCCTTGCAGTGCAGCGGTGCCAAGAACGCGGCCTGCCTGACGGCGCCTCAGGTCGGCGCGCTGCAGCGCTCGTTCGCCGGGCCGCGCGACAGCGCCGGCCGCCAGCTCTACAGCGACTGGCCCTGGGATGCGGGCGTCGGTTCCGGCGACTGGCGTTTCTGGAAGCTGGAAAGCACGGTACCGCCGTGGGACCGGCTGCCGCTGATCGCCGTCATGGGCGCCGGCTCGCTGAGCTATCTGTTCACGACGCCGCCCACCGCCACGCCAGGCACGCCCGCCGACCTGCTGGCCTTTTTGACGCGCTTCGACTTCGACCGCGACGCGCCCAAGATTTACGCCACCAGCGGGCCGTTCAGCGAATCGGCCATGCAGTTCATGGCGCCGCCCGATGTCGACGACCCGCAGCTGACCACCTTGCGCGCCCGCGGCGGCAAGCTCATCGTCTACCACGGCCACAGCGACCCGGTGTTCTCGGTCAACGACACGCGTCGCTGGGCCGACAAGCTGCAGGCCAATGGCGGCGGCGACACGCTGCGCTACTACGGCGTGCCGGGCATGGCGCATTGCCAGGGCGGGCCGGCCACCGACCAGTTCGACGCGCTGGGCGCGCTGATGGCCTGGGTCGAACAGGGCCGCGCGCCGGCCGGGCTGACTGCGCGCATCAACCCTGCCAACCCGGAAATCCCGGCCGGCTGGCACCGCGAGCGCAGCCGGCTGCTGTGCCCGCATCCGCAGGTGGCCCGCTACATGGGCGGCCCGGCCGAAGCGGCCGAAAGCTTCCGCTGCGCCGCCCCTTGAACGCCTTCACACAAGGACCGCCGATGGCCCTCGACAAACCCTACAAAGACATCCCCGGCACCACCATCTTCGACGCCGAGCAGTCCCGCAAGGGCTACTGGCTGAACCAGTTCTGCATGTCGCTGATGAAGGCCGACAACCGCGCCCGCTTCAAGGCCGACGAGCGCGCCTACCTCGACGAGTGGCCGATGACCGAGGCACAGAAGGACGCCGTGCTGGCACGCGACCTGAACGAATGCATCCGCCTGGGCGGCAACATCTACTTCCTGGCCAAGATCGGCGCGACCGACGGCAAGAGCTTCCAGCAGATGGCCGGCAGCATGACGGGCATGACCGAAGACGAGTACCGCAACATGATGGTGGCCGGCGGCCGCTCCGTGGAAGGCAACCGGCGCATCGGCGAGGACGGCGACGCGCAGGCCCACCGGCAGCCGCAAGGCCAGGCCGGCAAGAAGGACCAATAACGTGGCCCGCATCACCGCCTCCGTCTACACCTCGCACGTGCCCGCCATCGGCGCGGCGCTGGACCTCGGCAAGACCACCGAGCCCTATTGGCAGCCGGTCTTCGCCGGCTACGACTTCTCCAAGCGCTGGTTCGACCAGCAGCGCCCGGACGTCGTCTTCCTCGTCTACAACGACCATGCGACGGCCTTCAGCCTGGACTTCATCCCCACCTTCGCCATCGGCACGGCGGCGCGCTTCGAGCCGGCCGACGAGGGCTGGGGGCCGCGCCCGGTGCCGCCCGTCATCGGCCACCCGGAGCTGGCCGCCCACATCGCGCACAGCGTCATCCAGGACGACTTTGATCTCACCATCGTCAACCGCATGGACGTGGACCACGGCCTCACCGTGCCGCTGTCGCTGATGTGCGGCCAGCCCGAGGCCTGGCCCTGCGCGGTCATCCCGTTCGCGGTCAACGTCGTGCAGTACCCGGTGCCGTCGGGCCGGCGCTGCTTCATGCTGGGCCAGGCCATACGCCGCGCGGTCGAGTCGTTCGGGCCGGAGCTGAACGTGCAGATCTGGGGCACCGGCGGCATGAGCCACCAGCTGCAAGGCCCGCGCGCCGGCCTCATCAACCGCGAGTGGGACAACCGCTTCCTGGACCGGCTCATTGCCGAGCCGGACGCGCTGTCGCGGCTGCCGCATGACGACTACGTGCGCGAAGCCGGCTCGGAAGGCATCGAGCTGGTCATGTGGCTGATCGCGCGCGGCGCGATGGCCGACATCCACGGCGGCGCAGCCCCGAAGGTCGCGCATCGCTTCTATCACGTGCCTGCGTCGAACACGGCGGTGGGCCATCTGATCCTGGAGAACTCATGACCAAGACCATCCGCGTGGCGCTGGCGGGAGCCGGCGCCTTCGGCATCAAGCACCTGGACGGCATCCAGAACATCGACGGCGTCGAGGTCGTCTCGCTGATCAGCCGCGACCTGGACAAGACCCGCGAGGTCGCCGGCAAGTACGGCATCCAGCACGTCACCACCGACTTGGCCGAAGCGCTGGCCATGCCCGAGGTCGACGCCGTCATCCTCTGCACGCCCACGCAGATGCACGCCAGCCAGACGCTCGCCTGCCTGAAGGCCGGCAAGCATGTGCAGGTGGAGATCCCGCTGTGCGACGTGCTGGCCGACGGCGAGGAGGTCGTGCAGGTGGCACAGGCCAGCGGCCTGGTCGCCATGTGCGGACACACGCGGCGCTTCAACCCCAGCCATCAGTGGGTGCACAGGAAGATCGCGGCGGGCGAGTTCAACGTCCAGCAGATGGACGTGCAGACCTACTTCTTCCGCCGCACGAACATGAACGCGCTGGGCCAGCCGCGCAGCTGGACCGACCACCTGCTGTGGCACCACGCCGCGCACACGGTGGACCTGTTCGCCCACCAGGCGCGCAGCCCCATCGTGCAGGCGAACGCATTGCAAGGCCCCATCCACCCGACGCTGGGCATCGCGATGGACATGAGCATCCAGCTCAAGGCCGCCAATGGCGCCATCTGCACGCTGAGCCTGTCCTTCAACAACGACGGGCCGCTGGGCACCTTCTTCCGCTACATCGGCGACACCGGCACCTACATCGCCCGCTACGACGACTTGTTCACCGGCAAGGACGAGAAGATCGACGTGTCGGCGGTGGACGTGTCGATGAACGGCATCGAACTGCAGGACCGCGAGTTCTTCGCCGCCATCCGCGAGGGCCGCGAGCCCAACAGCAGCGTGGCCCAGGTGCTGCCCTGCTACCGCGTGCTGCACGAGCTTGAGCAGCAATTGAAATGAAGGCGCGCCGCATCGGCCCTTTCGAAGTCTCGGCTATCGGCCTGGGCTGCATGAACTTGAGCCATGCCTATGGCACGCCACCGCCACGTGAGGTCGCGGCGGCCGTGTTGAACGGCGCGCTGGATGGCGGCATCACGCTGTTCGACACGGCTGCATATTCCAGCGAACGTGAGCAGCCAGTTCAGCACGATGAGCACGCGATCCAGCGTGCATGATCACCGGCACGCGCCAGCGCGCGGCCAAGTCCGCGCCGGCTCCCGCAAGGCCAAGCCGTGACGCCACGCTGCGGCACCCTGTCGGCGCAGCCGACACACTGGACGCCCGCGCAGGCGTTGGCACTCTTCGAGTGCCTGCAGCCCCTGAGCGAGCAGCACTGGACCGTTTACGGATCCTCGGATCCAGCCCGACGGTTCACCGGGTCTCAATCTCCAGGACGCCCACCGAGTAGGCGGGTAGCGTCAGCGTGAATTCGCGCGCAATGCCCTTGAGGGGCTGGGTCTTCGGCGCGACGCGGGTCGGCTCGTCCAGCGAGTTGGCTGCATCGGGGTTGGCCGAGCTCATCACGGTCAGCTGGGCCGTGGGTGCAAGCTTGTTCACGCCGGTCAGCTTCACGCGCACCGGCTGATCGGTGGCGGCGCGGCTGGCGAACTTGATCTGGATGCGGCCCGGCTTGCCGGCCTCGTCCTTGCGCGTCACCACCCAGTGCAGGGCCGGGAAGGTCTTGCCGTTGTCACTGGTCCAGTTCGGGATGTCGCGCCCGGAGGACTCCAGCACCACGTCGCCCAGGTGGCTGGAGAACATGGTCTGCACGTAGTACGACGGCGTGCCATAGGACTTCAGCGCGTCGTAGCCGATCAGGTTGGTGGCCCATTGCAGGGACCGGTCGCGGCTGTGTCCCGACACCCGGCTGAGATTGGCCAGCAGCGGTGCGTAGGCCGCCATCTGTACCACGTCGGCATTGCGCTCCAGGCTGGCCAGGTAGGCGGCGTCGGCAATGGCGGCCCTCATGTTCGGCATGGGCCAGCCCTGGTGGGTGGCCCACTCGCCGACGAACACCTTCGGGTCGGTACGCGGGCGCTTGTCGTAGTCGGTCAGGTGCTCGTACATCTGCGCCTCGCCCCAGGCGTAGGTGTGGTCGTCTATCATCTCGGGGCGCTGTGAAGGCGTCGCGCTGGCCGCCATCGTCGAAATGAGCGTCAGTTGCGGGTACCTGGCCTTGATCGCCTTGTGGAAGATCGAGAAGCGCTTGTCGTAGGAGCCCGACTTGTCGAAGACGTCCTCGTTGCCGATCTCGACGTGACTCATCTTGAAGGGCTCGGGGTGGCCGTCCCTGGCGCGTTGCGCGCCCCATTTGGTGTCAGCGCCGCCGATGATGTATTCGATCTGGTCCAAGGCTTCCTGCACGAAGGGCGCCAGGTCTTCTTCAGAGGACAGCCGCTCGCCATTGAGGGCGTAGCCCGCGAACACATCGAGCAGGGGCTCCATGCCGAGGTCTTCGCACCACAGCAGGAATTCCAACATGCCCATGCCGTCGGTGGACCAATAGTTCCAGGGGCTGCGGTGGCCGGGCCGCTGCGCCGGGTCGCCGATGGTCTTCTTCCACTCGAAGCGCTGCCCGAAGGTGTCGCCCTCGACGTAGTTGCCGCCAGGAAAGCGCAGGAACTTCGGCTTCAGGCCCGCCATCAGCTCCATCAGGTCCGGGCGCAGCCCGTTCGGGCGGTTCTTGTAGGTGGGACCGAACACCGACACCTGTTGCAGCCAGAGCTTGCCCGGCCGGCTGGCGGTGAGCGTGAAGACGTTGTCCTTGGACGGCACCAGCTCACTGCCGGTGCGCAGCGTGATCTGGAACTTCTTCCAGTCGCGCCCGACGCCGTCCACCTTGCCGGAGACGAGCGAGGCGCCACCAGCCTTGACGAGCGAGGCCAGCAGTGGGCCGATTTCGCCTTCAGCCTTGGCATAGAAGGACACGGTGTAGCTGGTGTCGGGTTTGAGGCCGATGCCCCAGTAGCCACCGTTGCGGATGCCCGCCGGCTGCTCGGGCGATGCGCTTTTGAGAGTCAGCGCCAGGCTCAAGTCCAGCGCGTCGTTGAGCTTGTTGTTCCTGTCCAGGGCCAGCTCGGCCGCACCGACGGCGTTCCAGTACACCGGCTCCTCAGCCTGGTAGGCGTAACCCGCTTCGCCCTTGAAGCTGCGGTTGCGGATCAGTTCACCGTAAAGGCCGCCTTCGTAGGCAAAGTTGATCTCTTCGGTCATGAGACCGTACATGCGGGGGTTGATGCGGGTCTTGACCCGGTCGGCCGTGATATGGATCTCGGGCTGCGATGCAACCCCGGTCGACTGAGCATTCGCCGGCAGTGCAAGGAACGCACTGGCCAGCGTGCACAGGGACGTCAGATTGATGTTTCTCATGGAAGTAGTCAAACAAGGAATCGGCGTTACGACAGGTGGCATGGAGGTACAAGAGGCGGACCGCGGCGGGCTAGGTCCGCAGCCCAACGACGGCTAAGCGCCCGAGCGCTTCGGCACACGCCGGCATCGTCGGATGCAGCAGCGTGCGGCCGAACCAGAAGTCTTCGCCAAGCGTTTACAGGCGCCAATGCAGGCGCAGCGTTGCATGTTGGGTGGGCAGATGAAGGAGGACACTGCTGCGGATTGACCAAATTGCGGTCTTGCCACTTTGCCACATAGCAACGTTGGTATTACCACATTGTGGTCCCGCAGCCGGTCCGACGGCACCACAACTGCGTCATCGTGATGACGGGCTACTCCGAGCAGATCCGGCTGGCCATGGCTCAAGGCTTCACGGTGCTGGCCAAGCCGACCTCCGCGGAGCGCTTGGCCAGCGTGCTGCAGGATGCGCTCTCCACAAAAAAACGCTGAGCGGCTGTAATTTCCTCCGGACGCTGCACACGGTGGACGATGGCGCCAGGCCTCAGAGGCCAGTCAAGGAGCGCCGGAGCTCGAAGGCAAAGCGGTCATAGGCGCCGGCACACCGCGGGCGACCGCTTGCCGCTGCAGCCGACGTTCAACTGACGAACTGTGAATGGCTCTCGCCAGCCTGAAGCAGCCAGCATCTCCGCACCCGGCGCTGGACCGAGTGGTCAAGTCACCGGACACGCTGCCCTGCGCGACACCTCCGGACAAGGTGCTCGTCAGGCGCCGGATTCCGTGCTCAGAAGACGCTGGACCTGGTGCTCACGTCGCGTCGAAAAATGCAACGGCGGCCCTGTACGGCTTCGGTGCCAACGAGGCGCTGCTGGGCGACGTGCTGGTGCACCACCGCGAAGAACGCATCGTGCTGACGAGCAAATGCGGCATGCACGGCGTGAACGGCCAGCGCGTCATGCTGCACAGGGGCGAGCACATCATTCCGATTCCGGGCACGTCCAAACCCGAGCACTTGCGGGAACTGATCGCTGCACCTCAACTCGAACTGGATACGCCGACGTTGAAGCGGCTCGACGCGCTGATCAACCGCCACACCGTCAGCGGCGCACGCTACGGCGCGGCCACGCAGGCCGAGATCGACACCGAGGAGTTCTGACCACCGCGGCGGACAGCAGGCCATGGTTATCCTGCGCACCCATGAGCTCGACCCGCGAGAAGTCCCCTCCCCTCGACCAGTCCCGCCTGGCCCACACGCTGGGCTATGCCATCGCGCGCGCGGCCGTCACCACCAACCAGCTGTTCAGCCAGGGCGTGGGCGAGCCGCTGGGCGTGCGGCCGGTGGAGTTCACGCTGCTGCAGCTGATCTTCTCGAACCGCAACACCACGCAGAAGCGCCTGTGCGACCTGCTGCGCGTGCCGGCGCCGCAGATGACGCTCATCCTCGACCGCCTGCAGGAGCGCGGCTGGGTCGAGCGCGAACGCGACGCCAACGACCGGCGTGCGCTGCACCTGCGGCTCACGGCCGAAGGCGAGCGCCTGGCCGAGGAAAGCCTCGTGGCGCTGCAGGTGGCCGAGCAGGCGCTGGACCGCGTGCTGTCCAGCGGCGAGCGGCTGCTGCTGCAGGAGCTGCTCGCCAAGGTCGCACGCTGAGATAGAGCTGCCCCTCGCCCAGTCCCGCACCGCTGAACGCGGGCGCGCCTGGTCGGTCCCCCGAGGGGACGGCGATGCTTGCGGCAATTGAGCCGCTCGCAAATCGCCAGTGCGGGCCGGCTTGGGAGCGGCCCGGCGCTCGGCCCGCTGACCCCGTCAGCTGAGCCGGTAGAGCCCCGCACCATGCGACGGCAGCTGCTGGGCAAAGCGGCCCGACGCCGTGTCGAGAGGCTTGCGCGCCCACAGGTCGCGCACCTGGCGAACACCGTCCAGCCCCAGGTCGCGCAGCGCGATGCCGACCTCGCGGGCCTTGTCCGTCGGGTTGAACAGCGCGACATAGCGGCCCTTGCCGTCGGCTGGCTTCGCCGACCAGATGCGCACGAAGTCCTCGACGAAATGCGGCCGGTTGTCCGAGCTCGCCTGGTCCACCGCCAGCACCTCGGGGTTGGTCAGCAGCGCCAGCGTCGGCTCGTCCAGGTGGCGCAGGTCGCCGCCCATGATCAGCGGCGAGCGCGTGATGGCCCACAGCGTCATCAGCGTGCGCTGCTCGTCGGGGGTGAAGCGGGTGTTGCGCTCACCCAGCGCCAGGCGGCCCAGCGGCAGCATGTCCGGGTCCGGCCAGGCGCCCGGCTTGCGCCAGGGGTTCCAGTTCTCCAGCCGCGTGAACTGGGCGTCCAGCATGGGCCATTCGTCCCAGAAGTCGTCGGAGATGCGCCACATCTGCGCGAACTGGCGCACATGCTCGGCGCGGCTGACGGGCGTCTCGCCCGGCGACAGGCTGAGCGCCATCGGCCGCTTGGTGCGCTGGATGGCGCGGTGGGCGGCCTCGATCTCCGGCGCGTGGGCGTCGTAGGGCCGGCTCATGTCGTCCATCTTGATGAAATCGACGCCCCAGGAGGCGTAAAGCGCGAACACGCTGTCGTAGTAGGCCTGCGCGCCGGGCTTGCGCATGTCAACGCCGTACATGTCGGGGTTCCAAGTGCAGACGCTGGTGGTGTCGGCAATGTCGGCGGCGCGATAGGGCGTGCCCAGGATGGGCAGATTGCGCTTCACAGCCAGGCGCGGGATGCCGCGCATCAGGTGGATGCCGAACTTCAGGCCCATCGCATGCACGTCGGCTGCCAACGGCGCGAAGCCCTTGCCGCCGGCGCTGGACGGGAAACGGTTCTCGGCCGGGATCAGCCGGCCGTAGCCGTCCATTGCCGGCTCGGGGTTGGCGGCGTAGGTGTAGCTCGACGCCCCGGGCTCGTACCACTGGATGTCGATGGTGAAGATGTTGTAGCCGGCCGGCAGCAGCTTGTCGGCCATGATGCGTGCCGTCTCGCGCGCCTGGGCCTCGTTGATGGTGGTGGCGAAGCTGTTCCAGCTGTTCCAGCCCATCGGCGGCGTGGGGGCCAACAGGCCCTTGGCGGGCGCTGTGGCGACGGTAGTCGCCTGGGCAGGCAGCGTGGACGCGGCGATGCCGGTGAGGCCGGCGCCGATCAGGCCCCTTCGATTCAATGCCATGGATGCTCTCTGGTCTCGTTTGTCGTGGCGCGGGGTGTACGGCATTCCACGAGAACAATCCAATGGCGATTTCCTCTCAAGTCATACCGGTTTCGACATGGCTTGGGCGGCGCCAGCCGGTCACGGCTGCAAAACCTGCTGCAATGCGCTCGCCATTTGCCCCAGCGCCAGCCGCGCTGCCGGCACGGCGCCCGCCATGCTGATGAAGCCGTGCGCCAGGCCGTGGTACTCGACGACGGTGACGGCGTTGCCGGCCGCGGCCAGCGCCTCGCCGTAGGCCATGCCCTCGTCGCGGAGCGCGTCGTGGGCCGCCAGCACCAGCAGCGTGGGCGGCAGGCCGGCGAGGCTGGGCGCCAGCAGCGGTGCGCCGCGCCAGTCGGGCGCCTTACCCGCCGGGCCGTAGTAATGACGGTTGAAGTAGTCCATGGTCCGCAGTGTTAGCGTCGGGCCGGCGGCGTGCCGCTGGCGGGACGGGTAGTCGCCGTCATGGCCACCGGCGGCCGCCGGGTAGACGAGGAGCTGGAAGGCGATGGCCGGCCCACCCGCATCACGCGCCAGCAAGGCAGTGGTGGTGGCCAGCGTGGCGCCGGCGCTGTCCCCGGCCACAGCCAGGCGGTTCGGGTCGCCGCCGAAGCTGCGGATGCTCTCGGCCACCCAGCCCAGTGCGGCGTGGCAATCGTCGATGGCCGCCGGATAGGGATGCTCGGGCGCCAGGCGATAGGCGGCGCTGACGATCATCACGCCGCTGTCGGCGCAGAGCTGGCGGCAGACGGCGTCGTAGCCTTCGAGGTCGCCGAGCACGAAGCCGCCACCGTGGAAATACAGCGTCACGGGTAGAGCCGCAGTCGCGCCGTGGGGTTTGTAGATGCGCACGTTCACGGCCTGGCCGGCGAAGCTGGTTTCGTGCGGCGTCACGCTGACATCGGCGGGCGGCGCGGTCGCGGCCGTGCAGATCATGTGGTACAGGCCACGGCAGGCCTCGGGCGGCAGGTCGCTGAGGTCGGGGGCGCCAGCCGCTTGGGCAAGTACGTGCTTCAGGTGCAGGTCGAGCATGGGAGTCTCCTCGGGAACGGGGTCAAAGGGAGGCCGGCTGCGCGGCGGTGTCGTGGGCGTGCCGCTGCTGCGGCAGCTCGGCCGCGCGGGCGGGCTTCAGCAGCCAATGCGCCAGCGCCGGCACCAGCACCAAGGCGCCCACCATGTTCCACACGAACATGAAGGCCAGCAGGATGCCCATGTCGGCCTGGAACTTGATCGGCGACAGCGCCCAGGTGCCCACGGCGAGTGCCAGCGTGACGCCGGTCAGCATCACCACGCGGCCGGTGAACTGCAGCGCATGCAGATAGGCCGCCGACAGGCTCTCGCCCGCGCGCAGCCTGGCCAGCATGACGCTGAGCACGTAGAGCGCGTAGTCGACGCCGATGCCCACGCCCAGCGCGATGACGGGCAGCGTGGCCACCTTGACGCCCATGCCCAGGCCCACCATCAGCGCTTCGCACAGGATGGAGGTCAGCACCAGCGGCAGCACGGCGACGACGACGGCGCGCCAGGAGCGGAAGGTCACCCAGCACAGCACGACGACGGCGCCATAGACCCACCACAGCATCTCGTTCATGGCCTGCTTGACGACGATGTTGGTCGCCGCGGCGATGCCGGCCGAACCGGCGGCGAGCATGAAGCGCTCGTCCTTCGTCGAGTTCTTCGCGATGAAGTCCTCCACCGTCGCGACGACCGTGCCCAGCGTCTCGGCCTTGTGGTCCTTCAGGTAGACGTAGAGCGACAGGAAGGAGCAGCCCTGGTTGAACAGCTCGCGCGGTGCGCGGGTCTGCACACCGCCCAGCGCGCTGTCGTTGGGGATCAGCTCATACCACTTCAGCTGGCCCTCGTTGTAGCCCACCATCGCGAGCTTGGAGAGGGCCGCCATGGAGTTGGTGGACTCGACGCCGGGCAGTTGCTCCAGCCGCCAGGCGAGCTGGTCGACCTTGGCCAGCGTGCCGTAGCGCGTGCACTGGTCTTCCGGCGTGGAGACCATGACGACGAGGATGTCGCTGGACGCGGCGTAGTGCTGGGTGACGTAGTCGTTGTCGCGGTTGTAGCGCGAGTCGGCGCGCAGCTCGGGGGCGCCCGGGTCGAGGTCGCCGACGTGCAGCCGCGTGCTGACCGCGTAGCCAGCGATGGCCAGCACGGCCGACACGCCCAGGGCCAGCAGCGCCGGGCCGCGCTGCGTGAAGCGGTCGAGCAATCGCCACATCCGCGAGCTGCCGGCGGCGGGGTTGAACTCGGGATCGTCACGCAGGCTGCGCCTGGCCGCCGCCGGGCTCACGCCGACATAGGACAGCAGGATGGGCAGCAGCACGAGGTTGGTGAAGATCAGCACGGCCACGCCGATGCTGGCCACCAGCGCCAGGTCCTGGATGGCCTGGATCTTGATCAGCGCCAGCACCGCGAAGCCGACGGCGTCGCACAGCAGCGCCGTCAGGCCGGCGACGAAGAGCCGGCGGAAGGTGTAGCGCGCCGCGACGACGCGATGCGTGCCGCGGCCCACGTCCTGCATGATGCCGTTCATCTTCTGCGCGCCATGGCTCATGCCGATGGCGAAGACGAGGAAGGGCACCAGCACGGAGTACGGGTCCAGCGCATAGCCGAGCAGCGCCAGCAGGCCGAACTGCCAGACGACGGCGATCAGCGAGCAGGCCACGACGAGGGCGGTGCTGCGCGCGCAGCGCGTGTAGGCCCACAGCACGCCGGCGCAGATGACCAGCGCCACGCCGAAGAACACCAGCACCTGGCGCAGGCCCTCGATGAGGTCGCCAATGACCTTGGCGAAGCCGGTCACGTGCAGCGCGATGGCGTCGCTGTCGTACTTGGCGCGCAGCGCCTCGACCTGGCGGCCGAGCTCGCCGTAGTCCAGCGCCTGGCCGGTCTTGGGGTTCACGTCGAGCAGCGGCACGAAGACGATGCTGGACTTGGCGTCACCGGCGACGATCTGGCCGATCTCGCCGGAGCGCTCGACATTGGCGCGCACCTCGGCCAGCGCGGCGGGCGAGCCGTCGTAGCTGTCGCCCATGACGGTGTTGCCGTCCAGCCCGTCCTCGGTCACGGCGACCCAGCGGGTGTTGGCCGTCCACAGCGACTTCATGAAGGGCCGGTCCACGCCGGGCATCAGGTAGATCTCGTCGCTGATCTTCTGCAGCGTGTCGAGGTAGTGCTTGTCGTAGATCGTGCCCTTCCTGGCCTCGACGACGATGCGCAGCGCATTGCCCTGGCCGCCGAGGTCGCCCTTGTGCGCCAGGTAGTTGGCGATGTAGGGGTGGGACGTCGGGATGGTCTTCTCGAAGCTGGCGTTGAGCGTCAGCTTGAAGGCCTGCTGGCCCAGCCACAGCGTGGCCAGCAGGCACAGCAGCATGACCCAGGGCCGGTGGTTGAAGAGCAGCCGCTCGGCCCAGGAGCCGGAGCGAGTGTCGAAGTCGTCGAGCTGGGTGATGACCGGTGGGGCGCCCAGCGTGTCGGTGGCGGCGTGCATCGTCGTGTCGGAAAAGTTCAGGGCTGGGCGCGGCGGGTGCCGCGCAGGCTGGCGATGACCCAGGCGCCATCGGGTGCAGCGGCCAGGCCGGCAGCGGGCAAGGGCCCGCCGGGCGAAGGCTGCCGCATGAACGTGCGGCCGTCATCGCTGCTGGTGAAGGCGTCGCCGTTCTGGGCCAGCAGCGTCAGCTCGCCGCGCCGCTCGATGCCGGCCTGCAAGGTCAGCGGCGTACCGAGTTCGACCTTGTCCCAGTTCGCGCCGGCATCGCCCGAGCGGAAGACGCTGCCGCGCAGGCCGTAGGCCAGCAGCGCGCCGGTGTGCGAGGCCAGCAGGCCGAAGAAGCTGCCCTTGTAGGGCGAGGCCAACGGCGTGAACGTGACGCCGCCGTCGCTGGAGCGCAGCAGCAGGCCTTGCTCACCGGCGATGAACCACTGGCCGGCGACGACGCGAACGCCGTACAGGTGCAGGCCACGCGGGTTGGCGGCGCGCGTCGGCAGCGGCTGCCAGCTGGCGCCGCCATCGCGCGTGGCCATGGCCAGACCGTAGGCCCCGACGGCGACGGCCTGGCGGGCGTCGATCACGTCCAGGTCGAACCAGGGCTTGTCGGCGCCCTCGTCCACGAAGCGCTGGGCGACGCGTCGGCCGGCATCGTCGGTGGCGGCGGCCAGCATCGCCCGGGCAGCCTGCAGGCCGTCGAGCTGCTTGGTCCATGTCTTGCCGCCGTCGCTGGTCTTCAGGATGACGCCGAGATGGCCGGCGGCCCAGCCGTTCTGCGCATCGACGAAGCGCAGCGTCGTGAGTCCGGCGCGCACCGGCACGGCGGCCTGCTGCCAGGCCTTGCCGCTGTCGTCGGACCACAGCACCGTGCCGCGTTCTCCCGCCGCCACCAGGCGGTCACCGGCGCGGGCCACGGCCAGCGTGGCCGCGCCCAGCGCCTTGGGGCTGACCAGTGCCGGCTCGGCCAGCGCGGCCGGCGCCGGTGCGGCGGCCTGGGCCGCCACAGCAGCGCAGGCCAGCGCAAGGAGCGCCAGCCTTTTCATCAACGTGCTCCCTCGTTGGCCAGCTCTTCAGGACTGAAGAAGCTGCGTGGCAGCGGTGCGACGACCTTGTACTGGCTGGCCAGCTCGTTGCTCGCCATGTTCAGGTAGTAGGCGCCGGTCTGCAGGTCGTAGCCGCCCCACAGCATGTTGCCGACGACGGCCGGGATGTCGGGCGCCGTCAGCGTCAGCGTGTAGTTGGTGCGCCAGAGGTCGCCCTTGGCGTCCCAGCCGTCGAACAGCATGATCTGCCAGCTGTCCTCGTCGATGTAGTACTTGCGCTTCGGGACCACATGGCGCTTGCCCTCGGCCAGCGTCGCCTCGACCTCCCAGACGCGGTGCAGCTCCCAGCGCACGACGCCGGGGTTCAGCGTGTTGGGCGTGACGAGGTCGGCCACCTTGGTCGCCGCCGCCTTGTTGTTGTTGTAGGGGATGTAGAGCTCGCGCTTGCCGACCAGCTTGAGGTTGTGCTTGTCGATGGGGCCGAACAACATGAAGGCTTCGTCGAACAGGCCGATGCCCGAGGTCACCGAGTCCGGCGTGTCGTAGGCCACCGACGGCGCCTTGCGCACGCGGCGCTGGCCCACCAGGTATTGCCACAGCCCGCGCGGGTTGCTGGCGTTGAGGTTGTCATGCGCCAGGATGGCCTCACCCGCCTTGGAGCCCGGCTCGCTGACGACGAACTTGCCCAGGCCCGCATAGCCGTCGAACTTCTCGAGGCTGCCCTCGGGGTCGTAGTACTGCTTGCGAAAGCTCTGCGTGCCGCCCGAGGCCATGGCGCGCTTGCCGTCGGCCGTCACGACCCAGACGCGCACCGGCGCCTGCACATAGGTGCCGACCCAGGCGAGGCGGTGGTTCTGGAACACCTCATAGCCGTCCTTCGGAATCGGGAACGGCGTGCCGCCATAGGCGCCTTCGGTGCCCTGGCCGTTGTCGACGAGCTTGGCGCGCGTGGCGTTCTTGAAGGTGTTGTCGTAGACCCATTGCGGCGCGGCGGCCGTGCGGTGGGTCGGGTAGACGTCGATGCGGAAGTCGGCGTGCTTCTTCATCAGCGCCTTCACGCCGTCGCTCAACTTGGCGTCGTACTGCGCCATGTTCTTGGCGTTGATGGAGTACAGCGGCTTCTCGGCGGCGAAGGGGTCGGGCCGTGCGTCACCGGCCTTGAAGCCGGCGGGCGCCTTGGTGAGGCCGCCGTCCCAGGCCGGGATGCTGCCGTCCTTGTTGGCGGCGCGCTCGGCGCCCAGCGGGGTCAGCGTGGTCTTGAGCTTGGCAGCTTCCTCGGCCGACACGGCGGCGAGGGCTTGCACGGCGAGGGCCAGCAGGCTGGCGGTCAAAAGCAGTTTCTTCATGCGAGTCTCCGGAGTTCTTAGAAGGTGCGCGAGACGGTGAAGCTCAGGTTGGCGCGGTCGCGCAGCGACTGGCCGAAGGTGAGCTGGCGCGGCGAGCCGCTGCCGGGCACGAGGGTCTCGGTGAAGGTCTTGGCGGTGCCGAAGAAGTCGCTGTAGGTCAGCGCGAAGTTCCAGGCGTTCTGGTACTTGCCCTTCAGGCCGATGCTGAAGTCGCCCGCGCTGGACGCGCCGCCGGCGAAGTTGGCGATGGCCGACGAGCGGCCGCCAAAGTTGTAGCCCAGGCCGATGGGCACGGAGAGGTCCAGCCCCGCCAGCACCTGGAAGTACTGCGGCTCGAACAGCATGCGGAAGGCGAAGGCGCCCTTGGTGGTGTGCGGGTCCAGGCCGCCGATGCCGACGCTCGTTCCGCCCGGCCCGATCGCAAAGATGTCCTTGGTGATGCTGAGCCGGCGGTTGTAGGCCAGCTCGGCCACCACGGCGCCGCCCTGCCACAGCGCATTGGGCTGCAGCACGTAGATGCCCGAGGCCTGCAGATGGGCCGTGCGGCCGACGGCGAAACAGGGGTTGGTGCTGCCACCGCAGCTCAGCACGGGGCCCAGGCCCAGCACGGCGGGGTCGCTGTTCAGCGGTGCGTTCCAGCGCACCGAGCCCTCGACGGCCCAGTTGAGTTGACCCACAGACGACGTGACGCTGGCGCCGACCGTCTTGATGTCGTCGGCATAGGCCAGATGGACATTGCCGTTGACGAAGTCGAACACCGGCACGGCCGGCGTCTTGTCGTGGTACTGCGCCGCGTAGAGGCCGAACTCGTAGTCGCCGCCCGTCGGGCTCAGGCGCAGCTGCAGGCCGCCCTGCCCCGAGTTGCGCGGCCGCAGGTCCTTGCTCTTGTCGTAGCTCAGCAGGATGGGCGCGCCCTGCGGCGTCACGCCGAAGTTGACGGTGCCGGTGCCGACGTAGTCCTGGTTGGAGAAGAAGCTGCCGACGCCGGGGATCTTGCTCGGCCGCCACTTGAGCTGGTAGTAAGCCCCCAGCGAGATGCCTTCGGCGATCTGCAGCGAGGCCGACACCTGCTCCACCGGCAGCAGCACTTCCTTGAACTGCCAGCCGGGCACGGAGACGATCTTGGCGACGTCGACCGGCCCCTGCGCATTGGCGATACCGTTCTGGCCGAAGAACAGGCTCTCGCCCCACTGCAGCGTGTGGCGGCCGATGCGCACGGTGCTCTTCATGCCGCCGAGGTCGCCCTTGAAATAGACGAAGGCGTCCAGGAACTCGCCGCTCTGGCCGTGCTGGCGGCGCGTGTCGGGCAGGAAGTCGTTGGGGGCCTGGCCGGCGTAGGTGTTGGACGTCGGGATGACGGGGCCGAGGGCATTGCCGCCGGCATACAGCGGCGTGCCGGCGTAGCTGTTCTTGCGCAGATAGACCGAGTCGCGCCAGGCGTTGCCGCTCAGGCGCGCGCCCCAGCCGGGGCCGGCCAGGTCGATCTCGGCCAGCAGGTCGAAGCGGTTGGAGATCTGGCCGCGCTTGAAATTGTGGTCGCCATCGTCCTCGTTGACGGTGCCAGGGTCCTTGGCCACGTCCAGCCGCGTCAGCGCGTCGGACGGACTCTTGGTCCGCACGGCGGTGCTGTACTTGGGCGTCAGGTCCAGGCGCAGCTTGTAGTCGCTGCCGGGCAGCTCGATGTCGAAGGCGTGTGCAGCGGCCGGCAGGGCGAGCGCTGCCGCCACCGCCAGCGCATGGCGGGTATGTCTTGTCATGTCGTCTCCTCGGTTGTGAAAGTTGCGGGCTCAGCGGCCCGCTTGGGGGTTCAGTAGTAGGTCGAGGCCAAGCCGCCATCCACGGGCAGGTTGACGCCGCTGATCCAGCGCGACTCGTCGGCGCACAGGAAGGCGACGACCGGCGCGACCTCGTCGGCCAGCGCGGGGCGCTTGATGCGGTGCGAGTCCTTCTGCACGCGCTCCTCGCCGAGCATCTGCACGAAGTCGCCCAGGATGGGCGTCAGCACCGGGCCGGGCGCCACGCAGTTCATGCGCACGCCGTTGCCCAGGAACCACTTCTGCGACTGCGTCAGGGTCCAGACGATCAGCGCCTCCTTGAAGTACTGGTAGCAGGTCTCCTGCGGCACCGGCTTCTTCGCGAGGAAGGCCAGGCCGGCCTCGAAGTTGGGCGTTTCGGCCAGGGCCTTGTGGACATCCAGCCGCGCCGGCCATTCGGCGCCCAGGATGGAGGCGATGTTGACGATGGCGCCGCCTTGCGGAAGCCGCTCGATGGCGCGCGTGCAGAGGTGGCGCAGGCCCAGGTAGTTGACGCGGGCCACCAGGTCGACCGGCGCCGTGCCGGGCACGCCGGCGATGTTGCACAGCGCGTCGAAGCGCTCGGGCAGCCGCTTGAAGGCCGCGTCGACGGCCGACTGCTCGGACAGGTCGGCCTTGACGAAGCCGTCCAGCGTCAGCAGCGGATCGTTGCGGTCCACGCCGATGACGCGCGCGCCCTTGAGGCGCAGGAAGCGCGCGGTCTCGGCGCCGATGCCGGAGCTGGCGCCGGTGATGACGATGGTCTTGCCTTGGAAGTTCATGGCTTGTCTCCTGATGGTTTGTTGTCGGTTCAGAAGGGGAACTGGGGCGGCGTGTCTTTCACCGTCAGCCACTGCCACGTGCTGAACTGCTCCCAGTCGCCGGGGCCGCCGTGGGAGTTGCCGTTGCCGGCGATGCCGGGGCCGCCGAAGGGGTTGACCGCGTCGTCGTTGACGGTCTGGTCGTTGATGTGGACCATGCCGGCGCGCAGCTGGTTGCCCACCGCCAGCGCACGGCCCACCGAGCGGGAGATGACGCCGGCCGACAGGCCGCCATGGCTGTCGTTGGCCAGGGCGACGGCCTCGGCGTCGGTCTTGAAGGTGACGAGGTTGACGACCGGGCCGAAGGTCTCGTCGTCGAAGGTCGGCATGCCGGGCTTGACGCCGGCCAGCACGGTGGGCTTGTAGAACAGGCGGTCGTAAGTGCCGCCGGCCAGCAGTTGCGCACCGGCCTTGACGCTGGCCTGCACGGCGGCATGCACGCGGTCGCGCTGGCGCTCGTCGATCAGCGGCCCCAAGGCCACCTGGCCGGTGGCGCCGTCGCCCACCGGCAGGTGCTGGGCCTTGGCGACGAGGCGCTCTGTGATGGCCGGGGCGATGTCTTCATGCACGAGCACGCGGTTGCTGGCCATGCAGATCTGGCCCTGGTGCAGCCAGGCGCCCCAGGCGATGTTGCTGGCGGCGAGGTCCAGGTCGGCGTCGTCCAGCACGACGAGGGCGTTGCTGCCGCCGAGTTCCAGAGACACCTTCTTCAGGTGCCGGCCCGCCAGCTCGCCGATGTGGCGGCCCACGCCGGCCGAGCCGGTGAAGGAGATCATCGCGACGGCCGGGTCGCTGACGAGTGCCTGGCCCACGTCCGCGCCGCCCGGCAGCACGTGCAGCAGGCCGGCGGGCAGGCCGGCCGCCTCGAAGACCTGGGCGATCATGAAACCGCCGCTGACCGGCGTGCGCGGGTCGGGCTTGATGATGACGGCGTTGCCCGCGGCCAGCGCCGGGGCGACGACGCGCAGCGTCAGGATCAGCGGGAAGTTGAAGGGCGAGATGACGCCCACGACGCCGAGCGGCACGCGCCGGGCGATGGACATGCGGCCCGGCGTGCTGGGCAAGACCTGGCCCTGCGCCTGCAGCGGCATCGCTGCGGCGATCTGGCAGAAGGCGACGGCCTCGCGCAGCTCGTGCTGGCCCTTGGGCAGGATGCCGCCGGTCTCGCGGGTCACGAACAGCGCCAGCTCATCGAAATGCTGCTGGAACAACTGAGCCGCGCGCAGGAACACGGCGGCGCGCTCGCGCGGCGGCATGGCGGCCCAGGCGGCCTGGGCGGCAGTGGCGGCTTGGGTGGCGGGCGCCACGTCGGCAGCCACTGCGCGGCCGGTGCACGCCAGCACGGTGCCCGTCGCCGGCTCGATCACGTCGGCGGCCTGCGACGCGGCGCGCCAGCCGCTGCTGTACAGGTGTTCGCGCCACAGCGCGGGGTCGAGTAGGGGCTGAGGAGTCGTCATGGCGGGGCTGCTGGGGTGGGTTGCGGAAAGCGCGAACTCGGTGCTCGCTCGCCCAGTTCCAGTGCAACCCCCATGCCTCGCCGTGCCAGCCCGGTGCGCGGGCGTGGTTGGGGAGTGCGTCGCGAACGATCGTTTTCAGAGTGAAAACATCGATCGACCCTGGGACTTTCCCTGGCTCTCGTAAAGAGCCCTGGAACACGGGTTAGCCCTCAATCCAGATATTTATCAAATGAAAACAATTCGCCGACGCGACCCGTCGCCAACCTTCTGAATTCATCAACCCATGACCAAGCCGCCCCGCATCTCCCTGGCCGAAGTGGCCCGCCAGACCGGCGCCATGCTGCGGCGCGGCGACAGTAAGCACTTCGTCGAGGGCCAGGCGCCGACGATGGGCGACCTGACCGAATCGCTGTTCTTCTCGCCCGGTGACGGCCGCATCTGGCTGAACGACCAGCGCATGCTTTTGCTGCACAGCTCGGCCGTCGGCCATATGCGCCGCGAGCTGATCGACACGCTGGGCATGGAGCGCGCACGCGGGCTGCTGACGCGGGCCGGCTATGTCTCCGGCGCGCGCGACGCGCAGCTGGTGCGCGAGCGCTGGCCCAACGCCGACGCGGCCAACGTCTTCATGGCCGGCACGCGGCTGCATGCGCTGGAGGGCGTGGTCAAGGTGACGCCGCTGGCCTTCGACTTCGACATCGACCGCGGCACCTACGAAGGCGAGTTCCTGTGGGAGCACTCCAGCGAGGACGACGAGCACATCAGCGCCTACGGCATCGGCACGGAGGCGGCCTGCTGGTCGCAGGTGGGCTATGCGACGGGCTATGTGACCAGCCTGTTCGGCCAGCTCGTCATCTTCCGCGAGGTGGAGTGCCGGGCCATGGGCGCCAGCGTCTGCCGCGTCATCGGCCGCCACGCCGCCGGCTGGGGCGACATCAGCGAGGACCTGCGCTACCTGGAGGCCAAGGACTTCCGCCGCCTGAGCGCCCCGGCGTCTGAGCCTGGCGAAGCGCCGGCCACGGCCGCCGCTGCCGACGACGACAAGCCGGCTACCGAACGCCACGACATCGTCGGCGCGTCATCCGCCTTCAACTCCGCCTGCCACCAGCTGGCCCGCGTGGCGGGTACGCGCGCCACCGTGCTGTTCACTGGCGAGTCGGGCGTCGGCAAGGAGGCCTTCGCGCGCCGGCTGCACCGCATCAGCCCGCGCGCGGGCGAGCCCTTCGTGGCCGTCAACTGCGCGGCCATCCCGGAGACCCTGATCGAGAGCGAGCTGTTCGGCGTCGAGCGCGGCGCCTTCACCGGCGCCAGCCAGTCGCGCCCCGGGCGCTTCGAGCGGGCCGACGGCGGCACGCTGTTCCTGGACGAGATTGGCACGCTCAGCCTCGTCAGCCAGGGCAAGCTGCTGCGGGCGCTGCAGGAGGGCGAGGTCGAGCGCGTGGGCGGCACGCGCGTGCTGGAGGTCGACGTGCGCGTCGTCGCGGCCACCAACGTGGACCTGCAGGCCGAGGTACGCGCCGGGCGCTTCCGCGAGGACCTGTTCTACCGCCTCAACGTCTACCCCATCCACCTGCCGCCGCTGCGCGAGCGGCGCGACGACATCCCGCTGCTGATGGCGCACTTCCTGCGCCGCGAGGCGCGGCGCCACGGCCGCCACCCGACGGGCTTCACACCGCGCGCCGTGCGGGCGATGCTGCACTACGCCTTCCCCGGCAACATCCGCGAGTTGCAGAACCTGGTGGAGCGCGGCGTCATCTCGGCCGAGGACGGCCAGGCCATAGACGTGGCCCACATGTTCCGCCGCGAGCAGCTCAGCGACGAAGCCCTGCTGGCCATCGGCGCCCACGGCACGCTGCAGAAAAGCGCCGCGCCGCCGCCGCGGCTGCTTGACCTGCTGGGCGAGGCGCTGCAGACCGGCGGCGCCGGCCATGTCGAGCTGGACGCCATCGAGCGCCAGCTGCTGCAGGAAGCCACCGAGGCCGAGCACGGCAACCTCGCCGCCGCCGCGCGCCGGCTGGGCATCACGCGGGCGCAGCTCGCCTATCGGCTGCAGCGCGCGGCGCAGCCCCCCTCGCCAGCCTGAGCCCAGGCGAGCGCGAGGCGTGCCAAACAGTTGTTTCTGCAAAACGATTCCGCCAAGCGGCCGAGCTCGCGACCCGCAGTGAACGCGCCGTCACCACGGCGGGACACCTCTTGCAGATTTCAAGGATTCCCGCCATTTCAAGAACACATGGATTCGCGCAAACCCTAGATGACGAGCCGATGATTTAGTTAATACTGTTAATCATAAAAGCCATGAAGCTGGCCCGCCGCCAGCCGGATCCATGCCCGATTTCTCTGCCCGATTCGACGACCACTGGCTGCTCGGTGGCGCGCGCACACCCTGGGTCGACTATTGCGGCGCCCTCGCCGACGTGTCGCCCATCGACCTGGGCATCAAGGCGGCCCGCGCCGCGCTGGCGCGCACCGATGTGCCAGGCAGCGCGGTTGACTCCGTCGTCACCGCCTCCATGGCCCAGGCCTCGTTCGACGCCTACATGCTGCCCCGCCACATCGGCCTGTATGCCGGCGTGCCCGTCGAGGTGCCGGCCATCGGGGTGCAGCGCATCTGCGGCAGCGGCTTCGAGATCATTCGCCAGGCGGCCGACCAGATCACGCTGGGCTATGCGAGCCTCGCGCTCGTCGTCGGCGCCGAGTCGATGTCGCGCAACCCCATCTGCGCCTACACGCACCGGGGCGGCTTCAAGCTGGGTGCACCGGTCGAGTTCAAGGATTTCCTCTGGGAAGCTCTCGACGACCCCGCGGCCAAGGTCTCGATGATCCAGACTGCCGAGAACCTGGCGAAGAAATACGGCATCACCCGCGCCGAGGTGGACACCTATGCCGCCGCCTCCTTCGAGCGCGCGTTGCGCGCCCAGGCCGAGGGCTTCTTCGAGGCCGAGATCGTGCCGGTGACCAGCGAGCGCTTCGACCTCGAAGGCTACGAGCCGCGCGGCATCAAGCTGCCGCGCAAGGTGGCCGCGGCCGACCGCGACACCCATCCACGCCCCTCTTCGTTCGAGGCGCTGTCCTCACTGCGCACCGTCTATGAAGGCGGCGTGCAGACGGCCGGCAACTCCTCGGCGCTGGTCGACGGCGCGGCGGCCGTCGTCGTCGCCTCGGGCGCCCAGGTGCGCGACCGCGGGTTGAAGCCCCTCGCCCGGCTGCGCGGCGCGGCGGCCGCCGGCGTGCCGCCCGAGATCATGGGCATAGGCTCGGCGCCAGCCATTCGCGCGCTGCTCAAGCGCTGCGAGCTCAAGCTGTCCGACATCGACCTCTTGGAGATCAACGAGGCCCAGGGCGCCCAGACCCTGGCCTGCGTGAAGGAGCTTGGCCTGGACCCGGCCAGGCTCAACGTCAACGGCGGCTCCATCGCCCTCGGCCACCCGCTCGCCGCCACCGGCGTGCGCCTCACCCTCACCGCTGCGCGCGAACTGCAGCGCCGCGGCGGCCGTTACGCCGTCGTCGCCGCCTGCATCGGCGGCGGCCAGGGCATGGCCCTGCTCATCGAGAACACCCAAGCATGAAGATCATCACCGCCGACCAGGTCGGCCCCCTCGTCAAGGACGGCGCCACCCTCTTCCTCGGCGGCCTGGCCATGATGGGCCTGGCCGAGGAGGCCCTGCAGGGGCTGGAGCGCCACTTCCTCGCCACCGGCCATCCACGCCAGCTCACCACCTGGGCCTGCGGCGCCATCGGCAACGCCGGCAGCGGCGGCATGGCGCACTTCGCCCACGCGGGCATGGTCAAGCGCGTCGTCGCCGGGCACTTCGGCCAGACCGGCAAGGCCATGATGGCCATGGTGCACGCTGGCGAGGTCGAGGCCTACAACTTCCCGCAGGGGTCCCTCTCCAGCCTCACGCGCCACATCGCCAGCCGCTCGCCGGGCCTGCTGACCAAGGTGGGCCTGGGCACCTTCGTGGACCCACGGCTGGAAGGCGGCAAGCTCAACGCCGCAGCCAAGGAAGACCTGGTGCGCCTGGTCGAGTTCGAGGGCGAGGAATGGCTCTTCCACCCTTCGCCGCGCATCGACGTCGCCTTCATCCGCGCCACCTATGCCGACGAGCGCGGCAACCTCAGCCTGGACAAGGAAGGCATCCTGCTGGAGCAGCTGTCCATCGCCCAGGCCGCGCGCGCCTGCGGCGGCATCGTCATCGCCCAGGTCGAAGCCGTCGTCGCCGCCGGCAGCCTGCATCCCAAGAGCGTCAAGGTGCCCGGCCTGGTGGTGGACTACGTCGTCGTCGCCAAGCCCGAGAACCACCTGCAGACCATCACGACCGCCTTCAACCCCGCCTTCAGCGGCGACGTGCGCGTGCCGCTGGGCAGCATGCCCGCCATGCCGCTGGACGAGCGAAAGGTCATCGCCCGCCGCGCGGCGCTGGAGCTGCGCCCCGGCGCCGTCACCAACCTAGGCATCGGCATCCCGGCGGGCGTGCCGTCCGTCGCCGCCGAGGAAGGCGTGGCCGACCTGCTCAGCCTCAGCGTCGAGTGCGGCGTCAACGGCGGCGTGCCGGCCCAGGGCGGCGACTTCGGCATGGCCTGGAACCCCGAGTCCATCATCGAGCAGTCCTCGCAGTTCGACTTCTACGACGGCGGCGGCCTGGACTGCAGCTTCCTGGGCCTGGCCCAGGCCGATCGCCACGGCAACGTCAACGTCAGCAAGTTCAACGGCCGGCCCGTGGGCTGCGGTGGCTTCATCAACATCACCGCGTCCACGCCGCGCCTCGTGTTCTGCGGCAGCTTCACGGCCGGCGGCGTGGGCCTGGCCGTTGCCGACGGCCGGCTGCACATCCGCCAGGAAGGCCGCTCGCGCAAGTTCGTCGAGCAGGTCGAGCAGATCACCTTCAACGGCCGCGACGCCGCCAAGCGCGGCCAGGAGGTGCTGTTCGTCACCGAACGCGCTGTGTTCGCGCTGCGGCCCGACGGCCTGGAGCTGACCGAGATCGCGCCCGGCGTCGACCTCGAACGCGACGTGCTGGCCCACATGGAGTTCCGCCCGCTGATGCGCAACGTGAAGACCATGGATGCCGGCCTCTTCCGCGATCACTGGGGCGGCCTGGCCGCCGCTCTCTCGAAACTGGACAACGCATGAACGCCGCCACCGACTTCCTCCCCGCTGGCGGCCTGCTGGCCCAGCTGGACCTGCTGCGGATCGAGCATGCCGCCGCCGTCACCCACCTGTGCCTGAACCGCCCGGCCAAGCGCAATGCCATCAACGAGGAGTTGATGCGCCAGCTGCACACCGCCCTGCTCAACCTGCCGGCGTCGACCAAGGCGCTGGTCATCAGCGGCGAGGGGGAGCACTTCTGCGCCGGCCTGGACCTGTCGGACCTCAGCGAGCGCAGCGTCGCCGAGGGCGTGCTGCACTCGCGCGGCTGGCATGTGGTCATGGACGCCATCCAGTTCTGCCGCGTGCCGGTCGTCGCTGCGCTGCACGGCGCCGTCGTGGGCGGCGGCCTGGAGCTGGCTGCCGCCGCGCACATCCGCGTGGCCGACGACACCACCTACTTCGCCCTGCCCGAGGGCCAGCGCGGCATCTTCGTCGGCGGCGGCGGCTCGGCGCGCATCCCGCGCCTGGCCGGCGTGGCCTGCATGACCGACATGATGCTGACCGGCCGCGTGCTTGATGCCGCCGAGGGCGAGCGCCGCGGCCTGGCCCAGTACGTCGTACCAGCCGGCCAGGCCGTCGCCAAGGCCGTCGAGCTGGCCGGGCGCATCGCGCAGAACGCGCCGCTGTCCAACTTCGCCGTCACGCAGGCGCTGCCGCGCATCGCCGACCTGCCGCAGGCCGACGGCCTTTTCGTGGAGTCGCTGATGGCGGCCATCGCCCAGGGCGACGAGGCGGCCAAGGAGCGGCTGCAGGACTTCCTGCAGAAGCGCACGCCCAAGGTCGTCAAGTCATGAAGCCGCGCTACCGCCCGGTCGCCATCGGCGGCTGCCTGGACAACGTCAGCGTCGAGCCCCTTGCCGACGGCGGCTTCGTGCTGCGCTCGACCGAGCCGCTAGGCGCCTACCCGGCGCACATGGGCGAGCGCCTGCGGCACTGGGCACAGGTGGCGCCGGACCGGCTGCTGGCCGCGCAGCGCGGGGCGGATGGCGGCTGGCGGCGCGTCAGCTATGGCGGCATGGTCGAGCGGGCGCGCTCCCTTGGCCAGGCGCTGCTGGACAGGGGTTTGAGCGTCGAGCGGCCGCTGGTCGTCCTGTCGGACAACGACCTGGAGCACCTCAGCCTGATGCTGGGCGCCATGTGGGCGGGCATCCCCTGCGTCAGCGTCTCGCCGGCCTATTCGCTGGTCTCGACCGACCACGGCCGCCTGCGCCACATCCTTGCCAAGGCGACGCCGGGCGCGGTCTATGCGGCGGACCTGAGCTATGTCAGGGCGATCGCAGCCGCCGTCCCGGCGGACGCCTTCGTTATCCTCGGCCAGGGGCAACTCGACGGCCGCACCACCGAGCGCTTCGCCGACCTGCTCGACACGCCGCCCGGCCCCGCGCTGGATGCCGCCCACGCCCGGGTCGGCCCCGACACCATCGCCAAGCTGATGTTCACGTCCGGCTCCACCAAGGCGCCCAAGGGTGTGGTCATGACGCAGCGCATGTGGTGCGCCAACCAGCAGATGACGCTGCAGGCCATGCCTTTCCTCGCCGAGCAGCCGCCGGTGGTGCTGGACTGGCTGCCCTGGAACCACACCTTCGGCGGCAACCACAACCTCGGCATCGTGCTTTACAACGGCGGCAGCCTGCACATCGACGAGGGCCGGCCCTTGCCCGGGCGCTTCGACGCCACGCTGCGCAATCTGCGCGAGGTGGCGCCGACGATCTTCTTCAACGTGCCCAAGGGCCTTGACGAACTCATCTCGGCGCTGCAGGCCGACAAGGCGCTGCGCGACCACTTCTTCAGCCGGCTGCAGCTGGTGGAGTGCGGCGGCGCCGGGCTGCCGCAGAAAGCGCTGGACGCCTTCAACGAGCTGGCCGAGGCCGCCATCGGCGAGCGCGTTCGCCTCGCGGCCGGGCTGGGCATGACCGAGACCGCACCCACCTGCACCTTCGCCATCCCCGAAGAGGCCCGCGCCGGCTTCATCGGTTTGCCCGTACCCGGCGTGGACGTCAAGCTGGTACCCATGGGTGACAAGGCCGAGGTGCGCTTTCGCGGTGCCAATGTCATGCCCGGCTACTGGCGCGAGCCCGAGCTGACGCAGGACGCCTTCGACGACGAGGGCTACTACCGCACCGGCGATGCCGCCCGGCCTTGCAACCCCACCGACCCCACGCAGGGCCTGATGTTCGACGGCCGCATCGCCGAGGACTTCAAGCTCTCCACCGGCACCTTCGTCAGCGTCGGCCCGCTGCGCGCCCGCGTCATCGCCTTGGGCTTCCCGTGCGTGCACGACGCCGTCGTCACGGGCCTGGGGCGCGACGAGATCGGCCTGCTGATCGTGCCGCGCATCAACGAAGCGCGACGCCTGGCCGGGCTGCCCGACAGCGCCGCCACCGCCGACGTGCTGAACCACGCGGCCGTGCGCGGCTTCTTCCAGGCGCTGGCCAACCAGCTGTGGGTCGAGGGCACGGGCAGCGCCACCCGCCCGGCCCGCCTGCTGCTGCTGGCCGAGCCGCCGTCCATCGACGGCTGCGAGATCACCGACAAGGGCTCGATCAACCAGCGCGCCGTGCTGAGCCGCCGCGCCGCCCTCGTCGAGCTGCTGCACGAGGCCCCCGCGGGCCACCCTGACGTCATCACCCCGAACCGCTGAACACCATGAACATCTCTGGACAAGCTGCCCTCGTCACCGGTGCCGGCTCCGGCCTCGGCGAAGCCGTGGCCCGCGCCCTCGCCGCCCAGAGCGCCCGCGTCGCCCTGCTCGACATCAACGAAGCCGGCGCCCAGCGCGTGGCCGCCGACATAGGCGCCGACCGTGCGCTGGCGCTGCGCTGCGACATCACCGACGCGGCGTCAGTCACCGCCGCGCTGGACGCCGCCGAGGCCGCCTTCGGCCCGGCCCGCATCCTGATGAACATTGCCGGCATCGGCACCGCCAAGCGCATCGTGCAGCGCGACGGCTTGCCCGCACCGCTGGAGGACTTCGAGCGCGTCGTGCGCATCAACCTCATCGGCACGTACAACGTCACGCGCCTGGCGGCCGCCCGCATCGTGGCGTTGGAGCCCCTGGCCGACGGCGAGCGCGGCGTCATCGTCAACACCGCCTCGGTCGCGGCCTTCGACGGCCAGGTCGGCCAGGAGGCCTACTCGGCGTCCAAGGGCGGCATCGTCGGCATGACGCTGCCACTGGCCCGCGACCTCGCGCAGTTCGGCGTGCGCGTCTGCACCATTGCGCCGGGCCTGTTCGCCACGCCGCTGATGAAGGAACTGCCGGAGGAGGTGCAGCAAAACCTCGCCGCGTCCATCCCCTTTCCCAAGCGCCTGGGCCAGCCCGAGGAGTTCGCCGCGCTGGCTCTGCACATCGCCAGCAACGGCCACTTGAACGGCGAAGTCATCCGGCTCGACGGTGCGCTGCGCATGGCCCCGCGCTGAAGGAGACCTCATGTTCATCACCAACACCTGGTACGTGGCCGCCCGAAGCGACGAGGTCGGCACCGGCAAGCCGCTGGGCCGCAACGTCTGCAACCATGCGATGGCCTTCTTCCGCAACAGCGCCGGACAGGTCAACGCCGTGGAGGACTTCTGCCCCCACCGCGGCGCGCCGCTTTCGCTGGGCAGCGTGCACGGCGACACCCTCGTCTGCGGCTACCACGGCTTGGCCATGGGCGGCGACGGCAAGGTCGTTTCCATGCCCTGCCAGCGCGTGCGGGGCTTTCCGGCCATCCGCAGTTTTCCCGTGCATGAGGCGCATGGCTTCATCTGGGTCTGGCCGGGCGACGCCGCCCAGGCCGACGCGGCATTGCTGCCGGCCTTCGAGTGGCTAGGCAACCCGGCCTTCGGCTATGGCGGCGGGCTGTACCGCATTGCCTGCGACTACCGGCTGATGATCGACAACCTGATGGACCTGACGCACGAGACCTATGTGCACGCCACCAGCATCGGCCAGAAGGAGATCGACGAGATCCCCTGCACGACGCGCGTCGAGGGCGACCACGTTGTCACCGAGCGCCACATGCAGGGCATCGAGGCGCCGCCGTTCTGGAAGATGGCGCTGCGCATGAATGGCCTGCCCGACGACCAGCCGGTGGACCGCTGGCAGATCTGCCACTTCACGCCGCCCAGCCACATCATGATCGAGGTGGGCGTGGCGCTGGCCGGCCAGGGCGGCTACAACGCCCCGGACGAAGTGAAGGCCGCGAGCTGGGTGGTGGACTTCATCACCCCCGAGACCGACACGTCCATCCACTACTTCTGGGGCATGGCGCGCAAGTTCAAGCCGCAGGACGAGACGCTCACCGCGCAGATCCGCGAGGGCCAGGGCAAGATCTTCGCGGAGGACCAGGAGATGCTGGAGCGCCAGCAGCTCAACCTGCTGGCCTGGCCGCAGCGCCAGCTGCTGATGCTCAACATCGACGGCGGCGGCGTGCAATCGCGCAAGGTCATCGAGCGGCTGCTGGCGGCACAGTCATGATCACCGTCCGCATCGAGGCCAAGACTGCGGTCGCGCAGGACGTCTGCGCCCTCACTCTCGTGCCCGCCGACGGCGGCGCCCTGCCCGCCTTCACGGCCGGTGCGCATGTCGATGTCCACCTGCCCGGCGGCATCGTCCGCCAGTACTCGATCAGCAACGACCCGGCGGAGACCCACCGCTACGTGCTGGGCGTGCTGCGCGAAGCCGGGTCACGCGGCGGATCAAAGGCGGTGCATGAGCAACTCGCAGCCGGCCAAACGCTGCAAGTGAGCGCACCCCGGAACCACTTCCCCTTGGCGCCGCGTGCCCGCCGCAGCCTGCTGATCGCCGGTGGCATCGGCATCACGCCCATCCTCGCGATGGCCCGCCAGCTCGCCAGAGATGACGCCGACTTCGAACTCCACTACGCCGCGAGCAGCGCGGAGCGCATGGCCTTTCGCGCGGAGATCGAGGCCAGCCCTTGGGCGGCGGTCGCTCGTTTGCACGTCGGCCGGCCGCGGCTGGACGTCGAACGGCTGCTGGCCGCACAGGCCGCGGATGTGCATGTCTACGTCTGCGGTCCCAAGCGCCTGATCGACGCGGTGACCGCCGCGTCCCAGCGCCTGGGCTGGCCCGGCGAGCGGGTCCACCACGAGTTCTTCGCCGGCGCAGAACCGCCCGCACCGGGTGGGAACGACGCCTTCGACATCGAGCTGCGCTCGGGCCGCGTCATCCGCGTCGCCGCCGAACAGACCGCCGCCCAGGCCCTCATTGCCGCTGGCGTGCCACTGCTCACGTCCTGCGAGCAAGGCGTTTGCGGCACCTGCCTGACGCGCGTGCTGGCCGGCGAACCCGAGCATCGCGACCTCTACCTGACACCGCAAGAGCAGGCCGCGAACGACCAGTTCACACCTTGCTGCTCGCGCTCGCGAGGCCAGCGGCTGGTGCTGGATCTCTAGACCGTCGCCGACGCCGCCCGGGACAGCGGCAACCGCACCCGCGCATCCAGCCCGGCCACGCGGGCGCCGTCCATGCGGTTGCCCAGTTCGATCTGCCCGCCCAGCGACAGCACCAGCGCCTGGCAGATCGCCAGGCCCAGGCCGGAACCCTTGCTGGACTCGCCCACGGCGAAGGGCAGGAACAGCCGCGCCTGCTGCTGCGGCGTCAAGCCTGGGCCGCCGTCGGCAATCAGCAGGTGGGCCATGTCGCCGTCCACCGAGAGCTCGATGGCCAGACGTCCGCCCGCGGGCGTGTGCAGGATGGCGTTGTGCAGCAGGTTGCGCGTCAACTCGCGCAACGCCCATTCGTGGCTTTCAATGGCGGCGGGTTGGGTGTGGATGTCGAAGTCCAGCCCTTGCTTGGCGATCAGCGGCGCCAGGTCCAGCGCGACCGCGCGCGTGATGTCGGCCCAGTCCTGCACGGGCATCGCCTCGCCCTGCTGGCGCATCTGCTCGGCGCGGGCCAGCGCCAGCATCTGGTTGGCCAGCTGGGTGGCGCGCGCCACGGTGGTGTCGATCTCGGCGAGTGCCTGCATCGGCTCCACGTCGCCCTGGCGTGCCGACTGCACCTGCACCTTCAGCACCGCCAGCGGCGTGCGCAGCTGGTGGGAGGCGTCGCGCACGAAGCGCTTCTGGTGCTCCAGCAAACGGGCCTGGCGGGCCAGCGCGTCGTTGGTGGCGACGATCAACGGCGCCAGTTCGGCCGGCATCTCGGGCGCCTGCAAGGGACTGAGGTCGTCGGCATCGCGCGCCTGCAGCGCGGCGCTGAGCTCGCGCACCGGCCGGGTGGCGCGCTGCACCACGGCCCAGACGACGATGGCGATGACCGCCAGCAGCGCGGCCTGACGCCACAGCGTGTGCAGCAAGACCTGGCGCGCCAGGCTGCGGCGCAGGTCCAGCGTCTCGGCCACCTGGATGGTGGCCTGACCCATGCCGGTCTGGCCCGAGACCGGTTGCAGCAGCACGGCCATGCGCACCGGCTCGCCGCGAAACACGTCGTCGTAGAAGTCCACCAGCGCCGGGTAGGCGCCCTGGTCGGGCAGCTTGCCCTGCCAGTTGGGCAGGTCGTCGTAGCCCGAAACCATCTCGCCCTTGAAGCCCAGCACCTTGAAGTAGAGCCGGCTGCGGCTGTCGGTCTCGAAGGCCTCCAGCGCAGCGTAGGGCACCGCCGCCACCAGCCGGGCGCTCTCGCCGCTGCCGTCCACGCCGAGCAGCTCGCCGATGGCCTTGGCCGACGCCAGCAGCGTGCGGTCGTAGGCGGTGTCGACGGCGCGCAGCGTCTCGCGGTAGAGGCTGACGGTGTTGATGGCCACCAGCAGGCCCACCGGCAGCAGGATCCCCCACAAAAGGCGGGCCCGCATGGACAGCCCCGCCAGGCGCTTTGCAAGCTCAGTCATCAGCCTGCAACAGATAGCCCAGGCCGCGCAGCGTCACGAGCTTGGCGCCGGTTGATGCGAGCCGCTTGCGCAGGCGGTAGGCGACGACCTCGATGGCGTCCGGCTGGGCATCCGCCGCGTCGGCGAAGACGAGGCTGAACAACTTGTCCTTGGCCGCCGCCTGGCCGGGGCGCACGAGCAGCGCGCGCAGCAGCGCGGCCTCGCGCGGCGGCAGGTCCAGCGGCTGGCCATGGTGGTAGACGGCGCCGCTCTCGGCGTCGACACGCAGCCCGCAGAAGCTCGGCGCGTCGGCCGCGGCGCGCAGGCTGTCACTGGCCTGGCCCTGGCGGCGCACCAGCGCCCTGATGCGGGCCTCCAGCTCATCGAGGTCGAAGGGCTTGGGCAGGTAGTCGTCGGCGCCGGTGTTCAGGCCCAGGATCTTGTCGCCCAGCGTGCCGCGCGCCGTGATGATGATGACCGGCGTGGCCAGGCCTTCCGCACGCGCGAGGCTCAGCACGTCCAGGCCGTCGAGACCCGGCATGGAGAGGTCGAGCAGCACGACGTCCGGCACGCTGGCGCGCCAGCGGCTCAAGGCCTTGGCGCCGTCGTCGCAGATGCTGACCCGGAAGCCGCGCCGCTCGAACGAGCGCTGCAGCGTGGTCTGCATGGCGGCGTTGTCTTCGATGACGAGCAGCTTCATGGGCCGGCAGGCTAGCACCGGCCCACCCGTGCGCAGGGGCTGAGGTTTACCCCGAGGCGATGGACAGCCGATTGACAGCCTCGCTGCTCAGCATGAAGGACCTTATAAAAGAACGGAGACAACGAATGAACTTCCAAGTGAAGCTGCTTGCCATGGCCGCCTTGGCCGGCGCCTCGGCGCTGGCCTCGGCCCAGCAGTCCAGCGTGACCATCTTCGGCGTGCTCGACGTGGGCGTGCAGCGCCTGAAGAACGGCGACAAGACCCTGAACCTGGAAAGCATCGACGGCATGCAGACCAGCCGCATCGGCTTTCGCGGCCAGGAGAACCTGGGTGGCGGGCTGAGTGCCGGCTTCCACCTCGAAGGCGCCATCGGCCCCGACGTCGGCGCCGGTGGCGACTGGCGTCGCCGCGCGACGGTCAGCCTCTCTTCGAAGGACGCGGGGGAACTGCGCCTGGGCCGCGACTACACACCGACCTTCTGGAACATCAGCAAGTTCAACGCCTTCGGCACCAACGGCGTCGGCGCGGCCAGCAACCTGGTTTACGGCTTCGACGGCGTGTCGGGCACGGCCAAGACGGTGATCCGTTCGGACAACTCGGTCGGCTATTTCCTGCCCGACGGTCTGGGCGGCGTCTACGGCCAGGCCATGGTGGCAGCCGGCGAAGGCACGACGGGCCGCTACGTCGGCGCCCGCATCGGCTACGCCGGTAACGGGCTTGATGTCGCCTTCGCGATCTCGGACACGACCAACACCGCGGCCGGCGACAAGTTCAAGGTCACCAACCTGGGCGGCAGCTACACGCTCGGGCCCGTCAAGCTGCTGGGCCTGTACCACGTCAGCAAGCAGACGACGCGGGAACAGAAGAACTACGTCGTCGGCGCACACTATGCGATCGGCTCGGGCGTCATCCGCGCCAGCTACGTCAACGCCCATTCGCGCAACAGCGCCAACGGCCAGGACTACACCGGCAAATTGTTCGCCGTCGGCTACGTGCACAACCTGTCCAAGCGCACTTCGCTCTATACGACACTCTCGCAGGTCAACAATAGCAACACGGGCCGCTTCCTGATCCCTGGTGGATCGGCCATCACGCCCGGGCAGGATTCGAGCGGCTTCGAAGCCGGCATCTACCACTCGTTCTGATTCTCGAAACTCAACGGAGACAAGCATGCGTCGCGACACGTTCCTGAAGTCCCTTGCGGCTCTGGCCGCCACCGGCGCATGGCCGCTGGCAGCGCAGGCGGCAGGTGCCAACATCAAGATGATGATTCCCGCCAACCCCGGGGGCGGCTGGGACACGACCGGCCGCGCCTTCGGCAAGGCGCTGCAGGACGCGGGCCTCGCGTCCTCGGTGCAATACGAGAACAAGGGCGGCGCGGCCGGCGCGCTGGGCCTGGCCCAGTTCGTCAACGCCAGCAAGGGCGACCCCAATGCGCTGCTGGTCATGGGCGCCGTCATGCTGGGCGGCATCATCAGCGGCAAGCCGCCCGTCTCGCTGTCCCAGGCCACGCCCATCGCGCGGCTGATCAGCGAGTACAACGTCTTCGTCGTGCACGGCGCTTCGCCGCTGAAGACGATGACCGACGTCATCGAGCAGCTCAAGAAGGACCCCGGCAGCGTCAAGTGGGGCGGCGGCTCGCGCGGCGCCACCGAGCACATCGCCGCGGCCATGATCGCCCGCGACGTGGGCGTGGACGCAGCCAAGATCAACTACGTGCCCTTCCGCGGCGGCGGCGAGGCGACGGCGGCCATCCTGGGCGGCAACGTCACCATCGGCGGCAGCGGCTTCAGCGAGTTCCAGCCTTACCTGGAGAGCGGCAAGATGCGCGCCATAGCCGTCACGTCGCCGCAGCGCATCAAGGGCCTGAACGCGCCGACGCTGAAGGAACTGGGCATCAACGTCGAGATTGGCAACTGGCGTGGCCTTTACGCGCCGCCCGGCATCACCGCCGATCAGCGCAAGGCGCTGACCGCGATGGTGGTGCAGGCCACCAAGAGCAAGAGCTGGGCGGAGTCCATCGAGAAGAACGGCTGGACGCCGGCGCTGCTGGCGGGCCCCGAGTTCGACGCCTTCGTCGACCGTGAGTTCGCGACGCTGCGGGCGATCATGGTCAAGTCCGGGATGATTTGAGGCCCCTCGCCCAGTCTTGCACCGGCTGAACGCCGGCAAGCCTGGTCGGTCCCCCGAGGGGACGGCGATGTCCGCGGCATTGAGCCGCGTACACATCGCTCGCGGGCCGGCTTGGGGCGATCCGGCGCTCGGCCCGCGCGGAGTCACAACTGAACTGAGGCAGCCTTCATGAGCGAAAACTCCTCTTTGACCGGCCAGACGCTGGCGGGCATTGGCGCTGTGCTGGTCGGCGCGGTGATGGCGTACGGCGCGACCTTCATCCCGTCGGATGCCGGCTATGCCGGCGTCGGCCCGAATGCCCTGCCCTGGCTGGTCTCGGTGGTGCTGATGGTCTGCGGCGCCTGGCTGGTCTGGGAGGCGCGCACCGGCGGCTATCGCGAGCTGGATGCGCCCTCTGGCGCCGAACGCGGCGACTGGCCGGCCGTCGCCTGGGTGATCGCAGGCATCGTCGCCAACGCCAGCCTGATCACCACCATCGGCTTCATCCTGTCCTGCGGCCTGTGCTTTGCGCTGGCGGTGCGCGGCCTTCGCATCGCCGAGGGCAAAGCCGCCGGCGGGGTGCGTCGCAGCGCGATCGACCTGGTCACCGGCGTCGCCATCTCGGCACCGGTGTTCTGGATGTTCACCAAACTGCTCGCCATCAACCTGCCCGGCCTGACCGCCAGCGGCTGGCTGTAAAGGACTGTTCGCCATGATGGATCTCTGGAACCAACTGATGGGTGGCTTCGCCACGGCGGGCACCCCCATCAACCTGCTCTGGGCCTTCCTCGGCTGCGTCATCGGCACCGGCATCGGCGTGCTGCCGGGCCTCGGCCCGGCCGTGACGGTGGCGATGCTGCTGCCCATCACGTCGCAGGTCGAACCGACGGCGTCGATGATCTTCTTCGCCGGCATCTACTACGGCGCGATGTACGGCGGCTCGACGACGTCCATCCTGCTCAACACCCCCGGCGAGACCGGCACGATGGTGACGGCGCTGGAGGGCTTCAAGATGGCCAAGAGCGGCCGCGCCGGCGCCGCGCTGGCCACGGCGGCCATCGGCTCCTTCGTGGCCGGCACCATCGCGACGGTGCTGGTCACGCTGTTCGCGCCGGTGGTGGCGGACTTCGCCGTGACGCTGGGCCCACCGGAATACTTCCTGCTGATGCTGCTGGCCTTCACGACCGTCAGCGCCGTGCTGGGCAAGAGCACGCTGCGCGGCATGACGTCGCTGTTCATCGGCCTGGCGCTGGGCCTGATCGGGCTGGACCAGATCACCGGCCAGGTGCGCTACACGATGGGCGTGCCCGAGTTCATGGACGGCATCGAGACGGTACTGGTCGCGGTGGGCCTGTTCGCGGTGGGCGAGACCCTCTACACGGCGCTGTACGAAGGCCGCAGCACGCAGGAGATCAACAAGCTCAGCAGCGTCCACATGACGAAGAAGGAGTGGAAGCGCTCCATCCCCGCGTGGCTGCGCGGCACCTTCATCGGCTTCCCCTTCGGCACCATCCCGGCGGGCGGCTCGGAGATCCCGACCTTCCTCAGCTATGCCGTCGAGCGCAAGCTCAGCAAGCACAAGGAAGAGTTCGGCACCACCGGTGCCATCGAGGGCGTGGCCGGCCCGGAGGCCGCCAACAACGCCGCCGTGACGGCCACCCTCGTGCCCCTGCTGACGCTCGGCATCCCGACCTCCGTGACGGCCGCCATCCTGCTCAGCGCGCTGCAGAACTATGGCATCCAGGCCGGCCCGCAGCTGTTCACCACCTCGTCGACGCTGGTGTGGGCGCTGATCGCGTCGCTGTACATCGGCAACGTGATGCTGCTGGTGCTCAACCTGCCGCTGGTGGGCCTGTGGGTCAAGCTGCTGAAGATCCCCAAGCCGCAGCTGTATGCGGGCATCCTGATCTTCGCCACCGTCGGCGTCTACGGCATGCGCCAGAGCGCCTTCGACCTCTACGTCATGCTGGCGCTGGGTCTGATGGGCGTGGCCATGCGGCGCTTCGACTTCCCGACCGCGCCGGTCGTCGTCGGCATGATCCTGGGACCCTTGGCCGAGGCGCAGATGCGCAACGCGCTGTCCATCGGCAGCGGGCATTGGGGCGTGTTCGTCGAGCGACCGCTGTCGATGGGCTTGCTGGTGCTGCTGGCCGCCGTGCTGCTGCTGCCGCGGGTGTGGCGCGTGATGGCCAGGCGCAGGTAAGAGCCTGCGCGGCAGACACCTGGGTAGGATGGCGCGATGAAGAAATTCGCCACCTGGAACGTCAACTCCCTCGCCGTCCGCCTGCCGCAGGTGCTGGACTGGCTGGCCGCCCACCCCGTCGATGCGTTGGTGCTGCAGGAGACCAAGCTCACCGACGACAAGTTCCCCACCGCCGAATTCGGCGCCGCCGGCTGGCAGGTGCAGTGGTTCGGCCAGAAGACCTACAACGGCGTCGCGCTCGTCAGCCGCGAGCGGGCCACGGACGTCGTGCGCAACATCACCGGCTTCGCCGACGAGCAGGCCCGCGTCATCGCCGGCACGGTGGACGGCATCCGCGTCGTCGGCGGCTACTTCCCGAACGGCCAGTCGCCCGAGAGCGAGAAGTTCACCTACAAGATGAACTGGCTGACCGGCCTGCGCGGCTGGCTGGTCGAGGAGCTCAAGCAGCACGAGAACCTCGTGCTGATGGGCGACTTCAACATCGCCCCGGAGGACCGCGACGTCTACGACCCGGTCGCCTGGGCCGGGCAGATCCACTGCACGCCCGAGGAGCGCGAGCATTTCCGCCAGCTCATCGCACTCGGGCTGACCGACGCCTTCCGCCTCTTCGAGCAGCCGCCCAAGAGCTGGAGCTGGTGGGACTACCGCAACCTGGCCTTCCGCAAGAACCAGGGCCTGCGCATCGACCACATCCTGGTCAGCGAGGCGCTGAAGCCTCGTGTGACCGCTTGCGAGATCGACAAGCTGCCGCGCAAGAACGAGCGCCCCAGCGATCACGCGCCGGTCATCGTCACGATCGACGGCTAGGGCTTTTTCGCCAGGTACCAGGCCACCAGCGCATTGGCGTGGCCATGGCCCATCTCATGCGCCGTCTTGAGATGGTTGACCAGCTCCATGTGCTTGAGCGGGCCGGCCAGCGCCAGCACCTGCTCCCAGTGCGCGATCGGCTGGCCGTACTTCTTCTCGATGGAAGGGAAGTAGGAGGCGGGGCCCTTGACCTTGTCTTGCGTTGCCATCTGACGTCCTGCGTAGGTTGAGGGGATGCCGACCGAAGGCCGGCATGTCCCTACGACGATCGCACGCCGCCTGATTCGACAAACCCCGCGGGGAAAGTCAGTGCCCGAGGGCCACGGCGCCGTCAGCCGCGGGTGATGCGCAGCGCGCCGACGTGGCGGCTGGGCAGACGTTCGGGCACGTCGACCTCCAGCGCCTGGGCGGTCTGCCGGAACGGCAGCGGCCCTGCCCCCACCAGCTCGACCTTGCGCACCGCACGCGGCTCGTGGGCGTTGCCGCGGCGCAGCGCGGCGATCTTCACAGTGCCCTTGGGCTCGCCCAGGGTCAGCGCATACAGCGCGTCCCCGCGGGTCGTGAAGCGGATGTCCTGCGGCGTGTAGGCCGTGTCTTCCTTGAACGCCCCGCTGGCGGCCTCGGTCGGGCCTTCGCCGTAGATCTTCCACGGCCGCGTGCCGTGGATCGACTCGCCGTTGACCTTCATCCACGCGGCCATCTCGGTCAGCAGCCGGTCCGATTCGGGCGCGAGCGAGCCGTCGGCGCGCTGCACGACGTTGAGCAGCATGTTGCCGTTCTTGCTGACGATGTCGCACAGCATGGTCAGCACCTGGACCGGCGTCTTGTAGCGGTCGCGCTCGGAGAAGAACCAGTCGCCGTTGGAAGTGTCGGTCTGCCACGGCAGCGGGTTGATGCCGTCGAGCACGCCGCGTTCGACGTCCTGCACACCGACCTCGCGGATGAACTCGCCCGACCCCAGCGCCTTGTGGTTGTACACCGCCTGCATGTCGCCGTTGCGGCGGACCGAGGTGTTGAACAGATGCGCGATGGCGGCGCGGCCCACCTCGCCGAACGGAATGCCGCCGTCCGAGTACAGCAGGTCCGGCTGGTGGCTGTCGATCAGGTCGACGACGCGGCGGTACCAGATCTCGTGGAACTTCGGGTTGTTGGTGTACCAGTCGCCGCCGCGGTTCAGGTAAGGCGTGTCGTGCGGCTCGTGGTAGAGGTCGAAGTTCTCAGGCTTGGCGCCGTCGTAGGCCACGCCCAGCTTGGGCCAGAACTGGTCGCACTGGTGGCTGGTCCACCACCAGTTGTGGCTGGCGCCCAGGTGCTCCGACACGCCGAAGCGCAGCCCGCGCTTGCGCGCCGCGCGCGCCCAGTCGCCGACGATGTCGCGCATGGGGCCGAGCTTGGTGGCGTTCCAACGGTGATGCTTGGAGTTCCAGAGGTCGAAGTTGTCGTGGTGTACGCCCATCGACACGAAGTACTTGGCACCCGCGGCCACGTAGCGGTCCATCAGCGCCTCGGGTTCGAAGCGCTCGGCCTTCCACTGCTTGATGATGTCCTTGTAGCCCACTTCCGATGGGTGGCCGTAGGTCTTCACATGATGGTCGTAGTGCGGGTGGCCGGGCACGTACATGAAGCGGGCGTACCAGTCGCCCTGGCCGGGCACGGCCTGGGGTCCCCAGTGCGACCAGATGCCAAGCTTGGCATCGCGGAACCACGCAGGGACAGCCGCCGCCCGCAGCGAATCGGCGGCGGCGTTGAACGGGCCGCTGGACGTCGGCGGCTTGTACGCCGCTGGCGCCGTGCGGTCGCAGCCCTGCGCTTGCGCGGCACGGGCAGCCCCCAGGCCCACGGCGGCCAGCAGCGGAGTCGTCAGGAAGGTGCGTTTACTCAGATGGGGCATGCGGTTCGAATGCTGTTGTCGGACAAAGGCACGCACATTGGCACGGCCAACATGGCCTGACCAATTTGAACAAATATCGCAGCTGGTCTTACCAGAAGAAACCCTCAACCTTGCCTGTACTGGGGAGAAGGCAGCGCGTCTTCCCCAGGGATGCCAGCATTGAACCGAAGGAGCACGACACCATGAACGAAACGTTGAGAGGCAAGGTCGCGCTGGTTGCCGGCGCGACGCGCGGCGCGGGGCGCGGCATCGCAGTCGCCCTGGGTGAAGCCGGCGCGACGGTCTATTGCACCGGGCGCAGCACGCAGGCGGGGCGCTCGGAGATGGATCGGCCCGAGACCCTCGAGGAGACCGCAGCCCTCGTCGACGCCGCTGGCGGCAAGGGCATCGCCGTGCGCGTCGATCACCTCGTGCGCGACGAGGTGCGCGAGCTGGTCGCGCGCATCGAGCGCGAGCAAGGCGCGCTGCACCTCCTCGTCAACGACATCTTCGGCGCGACGAAGATCGAATGGAACAAGACGGTCTGGGAGTCGGACCTCGACTTCGGCCTGCGCAGCCTGCGCCTGGCCATCGACACGCATGCCATCACCAGCCATTTCGCCATCCCGTTGCTGCTGAAGGCGCCGGGCGGGCTGGTCATCGAGATCAACGACGGCACCGAGGCCTACAACGGCACGCGCTACCGCAACTCCTTCTTCTACGATCTGGCCAAGGCGGCCGTGTTGCGCATGGGCTTCGCACTGGGCCACGAGCTGAAGTCGCATGGCGCGACCGGCCTGTCGCTGTCACCGGGCTGGATGCGCTCGGAGGCCATGCTGGAGGCGTTCGACGTGCGCGAGGACAACTGGCGCGACGCCATCGCCCATGTGCCCGGCTTCGCGATCGCCGAAAGCCCCACCTTCGTCGGCCGCGCCGTCGTCGCGCTCGCCGCGGACCCGGACGTGGCGCGCTGGAACGGCCAGTCGCTGTCCAGCGGCCAACTGGCCCGCGTGTACGGCTTCACCGACGTCGACGGCAGCCAGCCCGATGCCTGGCGCTACATGCTGGACGCCGAGGCCGGCGACGTGGACGCGAACGCCTACCGCTGACCGCCCTTCATCACGGCGCCTTCAGCGCGGCTGGTGGCGTCGCGGTCATGCGCGTAGTGCCGCGTCAGCGGGAACGGCGGCAACCACGACTCGCGGCGCACGATCCAGCTTTCATAGGTCGGCACGAACTGGTCGGGCGCATCCAGCGCGCCGAGGTTCACCTCGATCTCATCCGCGCTGCGCCCGAACACCGGCGAGCCGCAGCGGGGGCAGAAGAACCGCCCGGCGTAGCTGCGCGTCTCGCCGTCGATCTGCACAGCCTCCTGCGGGAAGATCGCCGACGCGTGGAACAGCGCGCCGTGGTGCTTGCGGCAGTCCAGGCAGTGGCACAGGCCCACGCGGTACGGCAGCCCCGAGGCCACGAGCTTCACGTTGCCGCACAGGCAGCCGCCGGTGAATCGGTCCATGGGTCTGCCCTCCAGTCAGATCGCGTCGAGGTTCGCCTGCAGCCGCTCGAAGAAGCGGCCCACGTGCACGCCATCGCACAGCGCGTGGTGCACGTCGACGGCCACGGGCATCAGCAGCCGGCCGCCCTCTTCCTTGAAGCGGCCGAAGGCGATCTTGGGCCGGTCGTCGCCCTGCCCGCGCGCGTGGGTGAAGGCGGTGAAGGCCAGCCACGGCAGCGCCGTCATGTGCACCAACGTTTCTTCGCGCACGTCGCCCGGCTCGTCGGCGGCGAACAGGTCGCCGCTGGCGCGGCGCACGCGCTCCACGTGCGGCTTGGCCCGCGCGGCGAAGGCAGCCAGCGAGGGCTCGCGCGGCAGCGTCACGAAACCGAAGCTGCCATCGTCGCGCAGCACCGTGGTGCTGGCGTGGACGGCCGCGAACTCGCGCACGCCGCTGCCGTCGGCCTTCAGCGTCTGGCGCATCGCATCGATCCCGTTGGCCGCTTCCAGCGCCGCATGGTGGTAGGCCAGCCAGGGCGTTGCACCCAGGCGCGTGGCGCGTTCCCGCAGGCCGGTCACGTCCACCGGCGCGGTGACGCTGAAGGCCGGCTGGGCCATGCGGCTGAAGTGCGCCAGCGCGGCACGGCGCGGCCAGAGGTCGAGGGGGATGTCACGGTCGGTCATGTCGGGTTCGGCGCGGGGGGCGGCGGCTTGCGCCAGATCAAGGGTGAGGTCCAGCAGGACTCACATGCTCGCACGCCAGAGGAACTGAACATGCGACTGCAAGCCGTCACCCAACGCGAGCACCCCTTCCCGGACGGCCGGCGACTGGTCTCGACGACCGACCTGAAGGGCCGCATCCTGCATGCCAACGCCGTCTTCGTCGAGATGAGCGGCTACGCGCTGAACGAGCTGCTGGGCCAGCCGCACAACATCCTGCGCCATCCGGACGTGCCGGAAGAGGCCTTCCGCGACATGTGGGCCACCATCCAGGCCGGACGGCCCTGGTCGGGTGTCGTCAAGAACCGCCGCAAGAACGGCGATCACTACTGGGTCGTGGCGCATGTGACCCCGCTGCTGGAGGGCGGTCGCCCGGCGGGCTATCTGTCGGTGCGTTCGCAGCCGACGCGCGCGCAGATCGACGCGGCCGAAGGCCTCTTCGCGTTGATGCGCCAGGAGAAGGCCAGCGGCCGGCTGCGCCATCGGCTGGACGGCGGTGAGTTGATACGCCCCGGCGTGGCCGCGGGGCTGCTGCGCCTGTGCCGCCACCAACCCTGGCTCAAGGGCATGGCGGCGCCGTTGTCGTCCGCCGCGCTGGCTGCGGCAGCCGTCACGCTGGCCGGCCCGTGGGCAGCGGCGGGCGTGGCCCTCGTCGTTGCGGCGGGCCTGGCCAAGCTGCAACATGCCCGCCTGCGTGCGACCTTGGGCGCCGTCGAGGGCTTTGCCAATGCGCTGGCTGCCGGTGACCTGTCGGTCCGGCTGCAGCCCGGCGGCAGCGCATTGACGCGCGACCTGGCGTCGGCGCTGTCGCAGGTGGCCATCAACCTCGGCGCCATGGTGGTCGACACGCGCCACGAACTGGAACGCATCCGCGGCGTCAGCCACGACATCGCGGCGGGCAACCGCGACCTGGCCCAGCGCACCGAAACGCAGGCCACCCAGCTGCAGCAGACGGCGGGCAGCATGGCCCAGATCGCCGCAACCGTGCACGGCACCAGCGCCGATGCGCAGGCGGCCAGCAGCGTGGCCGGTGAGCTGTACGGGGTGTCGCGTCGCAGCGCAGATGTCGTGCATTCGGTGACCGACACCATGGCCGGCATTGCCCGGTCGTCCGGTCGCATCGGCGAGATCGTGCAGCTCATCGACAGCATCGCCTTCCAGACCAACTTGCTGGCCTTGAACGCGGCGGTGGAAGCCGCCCGCGCGGGCGAGCACGGCAAGGGTTTTGCGGTCGTGGCCGGCGAGGTGCGGGCGCTGGCACGGCGCAGCTCGGTGGCGGCGCGTGAGATCAAGTCGCTGATCGACGACTCGACGCAGCGCGTGCAGGCTGGCGAGGCGCAAACGCGGGCTGCGCGCGAGAGCATCGACGCGACGCTCGCGCAGGTCGACGCTTTCACCACGCTGATCGCCGGCATCGACCAGGGCGCGCATGCACAGTTGCACGGCGTGGCCGGCGTGCATGGCGCAATCCGTCAACTCGACGGCATCACGCAGCAGAACGCCAGCATGGTGGAACAGCTGGCTCGCGCGGCCGCCCAGATGCTGGACGACACCGAGCAGGTGACCGCGGCGCTGCGGATCTTCCGCCTCACGGCGAACGGGTTGCGGTCACTGCCCGACGCAGTCGAACTGCGCCGCGCGGCAAAGCGGGTTTAAAGCGGCTCCGGCGCGCCGGGTTGGCGCATGCCGAAATCGTGCAGCGCGCGCTGGAGTTCTTCCGCGCGCTCGGCACCGAGGTCGACCAACAGCCGGTGGGCCGGCGTGTTGCGGATCTGCCCGATCTGGTTGTAGCCCAGCGTCCTGGCACTCTCGAGCGTTCGGGCGCTCAGCGGCAGGCAGTCGAGCGGCGCCTGGTCGGCCAGGCTCAGCAGCAGCGCATAGGTTTCGGCGGAGATGGACACCATGGCTCCGCTCAGGGAACAAAGGGGCTGCGCCGGCGGCTCGCGCAGCAGCGCCCAGACGGGGACGCCGCGGGCCGCGCTCGGGCGGCGGTCGGCATCTCTGTCCTTGGCTGTGCGCATGTCGGGTCCGATGCGTCCCAGATCAACGTTCAGCCGCCGAGCTTGGGCAGGCCGAGGAGTTCGCAGACGAAGTCGATGAGTTTCATGGTGGGCTCCTGGGGGCTGGGGAAGAAATTCGCTAGCCCGAACTGTCCCTTTTTTCATCCCCCTAGAAACCTAGCAAGTCTTCTAGGTTGTGCGTCACACCAACGCCTCACAGCAGGCCGGCAGCCACGCACTTCAGCACCGCCTGGTGCTTGGAACTCACGCCCAGCTTGCGCATCGCATTGCCGAGATGGAAGTTCACCGTCTTCTCGCTCATGCCCAGGATGACGCTGACCTCCCAGGCCGTCTTGCCCTGGGACGTCCAGCTCAGCACGTCCAGCTCGCGCCGGGTGAGCTTGGGCAGGTCCTTCTTATCGATCTTCGGGCTCAGCAGGTTGTCGGCGGCCGTCAGCGCGTGCGCCGCGAGCAGTTGCAGACCGCCGATCATCTGCATCAGCCCCGCGCCCGACTCGGGCAAGGCCTCCTCGCGGTCCACGCCGAGCAGGAAATGCTTGTTGCCCGGCAGGTGCAGCTTGACCGCGATGCCTGTCTTGTAGCCATACGGCGCCTGCGCTTCCCACACCTCACCCGCTCCCGCGGCGGCGTAAGTCCGCTGGTCGTAGACCACCGGCACTGGCTGCGTCATCAGCTTGGCCATGACGGGGTCGCGGCGGGCCTCGCCGAGGTCCTTTGCCACCGCCAAGTAACCCTCTGGCGTGTTGCCCAGCGACGTGATCTTGACGTCCGGGTCCTGCAGCAGCCCCCGCATCAGCACGCCAGAAATGATGGGAAAGCCCAGCGCATCGGCCGTGGCGACCAGGCGGCGCTCGAAACTGGCGAAGTCCTCGCTCAAGCCGACGTCGATCAGCTGTTGATAGTTCATTTCGGGCTTGCCCATACCTGTCAAGTCTGCCAGCTTGTCCGGGGCCTGCCAGGGTCGGAGACTGCCTTCCCGTTGGAATCACACGACCGTGAGGTTTGTCCATGTCGACCTTGATCCGGCTGCCCGAAGGCAGCGTCTGCTGGCCCGTGGCCGCACTGTCCAGCGCAGCCCAGGATGTCCGCCACGCCCAGACCAGCGTGAATCGCGCCCGCACCGGCGGCCAGACCGTCCGCGGCCTGACCCGCTGGGAGCGGCGCTATGCCGATGTCAGCGCCTGGGTGGAATGGGACTGGGTCGAGGTGGCTGAGGGCACCGTGGCGCAGGCCGACCCGCTCAACGTGCGCTCCAACGTGCTGCTGCTGGACGACCATGGTCGCCCCCTGCTGTCGTCGCGACGCCGAGCGACGCTGGCCACGTTGGTGTACCTGCTGCCGTGGCAGGGGCCGGTGCTGGACAAGCTGCGGCTGACGGCGCCGCGGCGGCACGCCCTCCAGCCCCAGGAACGCCTGGCCGCCTGAACCCGTGCGACAGCGCCGGCCGGCGCGCTTGCGCAGAATGCGCGGCTCTACACCGGAGCCGCCGACATGACTTCCTCCCCCGACGCCCTTCTCGCCCAATGGCAAGCCGACGAGGCGGCCGTGCGGGCGCGCCAGCAGCAGGACACCGGCCTGGCGTCCCGCGCCATGCTGGCCGGCAAGACCGGGCTGCAGCAGATGCAGGCCATGCTGGACGGCCTGGCGCCGCGCCCGCCGATCAGCGAGACGCTGGACTTCGTGCTGATCTCGGTCGCGGATGGCGAGGCGGTCTTCCAGGGCCGGCCGCAGTTCAAGCACTACAACCCGCTGGGCAGCGTGCACGGCGGCTGGTTCGCGACGCTGCTGGACTCGGCGCTGGGTTGCTCGGTGCACACCACGCTGCCGGTCGGCCGTGGCTACACGACGCTGGAGTTCAAGGTCAACCTCGTGCGCTCGCTCAGCGAGCAGGTGCCCCTGGTGCGCGCCATCGGCCGCGTGGTTCACCGCGGCCGGCAGGTGATGACGTCGGAGGCGGAACTCGTCGGCCATGACGGCAAGCTGTACGCGCATGCCAGCACGACCTGCCTGCTGTTCGACCTGCCCTAGACGCGCTCCAGCCTGACGTGCGGCACCGGCGGCAGCCGCACGTCGATCGCGTCGCCTGGCTTGACGACGCCACCGGCCAGCACGACGCTCATCACGCCGGCCTTTCGCACGACCTCGCCGTTCACGTCCTTGTCGACGACCGCCTTCAACAGCCCTGTCTCGAAGTTCTCGATCTGAGGGCAGGGGTTGCGCAGGCCGGTCACGCGCAGCACGACCGCGGCGCCGATGCGCAGTTCGGTGTCGCGCGGCAGCGCCAGCAGGTCGATGCCACGGGTGGTGATGTTCTCGCCGAGCTGGCCGGGCTGCACGCCGAAGCCTTGTGCGGCCAGCTCGTCGAAAAGCTCGCCCTGGATCAGGTGCACCTGACGCAGGTTGGGCTGCGTCGGATCGCGCGCGACGCGCGAACGGTGCTTGACCGTCACGCCGCAATGGGCATCGCCCGCGACGCCCTGCCCTTCAACGAGCTGCAGTTCGCCATGCGCGAACTTGGAGAAGCTGTGTGTCGCGCTCGACCAGACCGCAGCGACGACAGCCGCGGTCATGCGCGCAGCGCGGCGGCCTCTGCGGCCAGTTGGGTGATGCGCTTCCAGTCCTTGGCGTCGATGGCGTCCTGGGGCGTCAGCCAGGAGCCGCCGCACACCTTGACGTTGGGCAGCTTCAGGAACTGCGGTGCGGTCTCCAGCGAGATGCCGCCGGTCGGGCAGAAAGCCACGTCCGGGAAGGGGCCGGACAGCGCCTTCAGCAGGTTGACACCGCCGACCGCGACGGCCGGGAACAGCTTCAGGAACCCGAAGCCCGCGGCGTTGGCCTGCATGACTTCGGACGCCGTGGACACGCCGGGCAGCAGCGGCAGGCCCTCGGACTTGCAGGCCGAGGCGAGCGCATCCGTGTAGCCGGGGCTGACGCCGAACTGGCAGCCGGCGTTCCTGGCGGCGGTCACGTCCGCGGGGCTGCGCAGCGTGCCGGCGCCGACGATGGCGCCCGGCACCTTGGCCATCGCTTCCATGGCCTGCAGCGCGACGGGGGTACGCAGCGTCACCTCCAGCACGCGCACGCCACCGGCGACCAGCGCCTCGGCCAGCGGCACGGCGTCTTCCAGGCGCTGGATGACGATGACGGGAATGACGGGGCCGTGGCTGGCCAAGCTCAGGGTTTCAAGCATCTCTTTTCCTCGACGGGCGCTCTCGCACCCCGTTTTTTCAAAGCCAGGTGACGGCGCCTTCCTCGGCGCTCAGGACGTTGCGGCGCATGCCGGCGAAAAGCTCGCGGCCAAGACCATGTGCGTTGACGTCTGCCTCGGCCGGGTCGAGCTTGGCGACCTCGCGCGCGGCCCACTCGGCGTCATCGACCAGCGCCGACAACGCGCCGGTCAGTGCGCACACGCGCACCACGTCGCCGTCGCGCAGGCGGGCCAGCGGGCCGCCGGCCAGCGCCTCGGGGCTGACGTGGATGGCGGCGGGCACCTTGCCGGAGGCGCCGCTCATGCGGCCGTCGGTGACGAGGGCGACCTTGAAGCCCTTGCCCTGCACCACGGCCAGCGGCGGCGTCAGCTTGTGCAGTTCGGGCATGCCGTTGGCGTGCGGGCCCTGGAAGCGCACGACGACGACGACGTCGCGCTCCAGCTCGCCGTTCTTGAACGCCGCCAGCATGGCTTCCTGCGTCGTGAAGACGCGGCAGGGTGCCTCGATGGTGTGGCGATCCTCCGGCACGGCCGAGACCTTGATGACGGCGCGGCCGAGGTTGCCCGCCAGCAGCTTCAGGCCACCCGTCGCGCTGAAGGGCGCTGCGGCCGTGCGCACGACGCCGTCGTCGCCGCTCTCGGCTGCCAAGGGCTCGCGCCGCACCTCGCCGCCCTGCCCCACCGCGCGCGGGACAAAGGCGTAGGGGCGCAGGCTGTCGCCGGCCACACTGACGACGTCCTCGTGCATGAGGCCGGCGTCCAGCAGCTCGCGGATGACGAAGCCCGGGCCGCCGGCGGCCTGGAACTGGTTCACGTCGGCGCTGCCGTTCGGGTAGACGCGGGCCAGCAGCGGCACGACGGCCGAGAGGTCGGAGAAGTCCGTCCAGTTGATCAGGATGCCGGCCGAGCGCGCGACCGCAACCCAGTGAATCAGGTGGTTGGTCGAGCCGCCGGTGGCCAGCAACGCCGCCATTGCGTTGACGATGCAGCGCTCGTCGACCAATTGGCCGATGGGCTTGGCGGCATGGCCAGGCACGCGGCCGCTGATGTTCAGCGCCGTGGCGACGGCCTCGCGGGTCAGCGCGCCGCGCAGGTCGTCGTGCGGGTGCACGAAGGCGCTGCCGGGCACGTGCAGGCCCATGGCTTCCAGCAGCATCTGGTTGCTGTTGGCCGTGCCATAGAAGGTGCAAGTGCCGGCACCGTGGTACGCGGCGGATTCGCTGGCCAGCAGCTCGTCGCGGCCCACCTTGCCCTGGGCGTAGAGCTCGCGCACCTTGGCCTTCTCGCTGTTGGAGATGCCCGAACTCATCGGGCCGGCCGGCACGAAGACGCAGGGCAGATGGCCAAAATGCAGCGCCCCGATCAGCAGGCCCGGCACGATCTTGTCGCAGATGCCCAGCAGCAGCGCGGCATCGAAGACGTCGTGGGTCAATGCGATTGCGGTGCTCATCGCGATGGTGTCGCGCGAGAACAGGCTCAGCTCCATACCGGGCAGCCCTTGCGTGACGCCGTCGCACATCGCCGGCACGCCACCGGCCACCTGCACGGTTGCGCCCAGGCGGTGCGCCTCGGCGCGGATCTGGGCTGGGTAGCCCTCGTAGGGCTGGTGGGCCGACAGCATGTCGTTGTAGGCCGTGACGATGCCCAGATGGGGGCCCTTCTCGGCCACGATGCGCAGCTTGTCGTTGGACGGCAGGGCCGCGACAGCGTGGGCGACGTTGGCGCAGCCCATGCGCTCGAAGCCGCGCTGGCGGTTGTTGAGCTGCGCGATGCGCGCCAGGTAATCACCGCGCAACTTGGCGCTGCGCTCGCGGATGCGCTCGGTGACTTCGATCAGTGTGGAATTCATATCAGTCTCCTGGAGCCTCATGTAACCAGGCCTTGGGAATTTAGGTAACCATATTACTTGCCCATAAGGCCCAGCGGGTTACGGGCTGGGTACCGACATGACAAGATGGCGGCGATGGCGTCACAGGCAATCAACATTCCCCACGGCCCCGCGCGCAGCGAACACCTGCTGCTGCGCACCACGGCCGAATGGCGGGCCAGCGGCGATGACCTGCTGCTGTTCGCCTACGGTTCGCTGATCTGGCGGCCGGAGTTCGAGTATGCCGAGGCCCTGCCCGCGCGGGTGCTGGGCTTTCACCGCGTGCTGCGCATGCGCTCGCGCGTGAACCGCGGCTCGCCGCAGCAGCCGGGGCTGGTGCTGGCGTTGATCTCCGGCGGCAGCTGCCGCGGCCTGGTCTATCGCATCCCGCGCGACATCGGCGACGGGGTGCTGCCGCGGCTGTGGGCGCGTGAGATGCCCAATGGCGTCTACGAACCGCGCTGGCTGAACTGCGACACGGCCTCCGGTCGCTTGAAGGCACTGGCCTTCACGCTGTCACGCCAGAGCCCGAACTGGACCGGCGCGCTTCACGAGCCGGAGCTGCTGCACATCTTCCAGCACGCCAGCGGCCGCTACGGCACCACGCTGGACTACCTGCTGCGCACCGTTCAGGGTTTGCGCGAGCATGGGATCCGCGACATGGAGCTGGAGCGCCAGGTGCACCTGGCCGCACAGCACGGGCTGTGCGCGCCGCTCTGACGCCGGCGCGAGAAACCTAACCACGCAGTCGTGCGAGGTCTTCGGCGGTGTCGACGTCGATGTGCACGCCGGGGTCGTCGACCGTGATCGGTTGGGCCGCGTAGCGGGCGACGATGCGCCGCGCACCTTCGTCGCCCTGCAGGGCCATCAGCTCCGAGTAGAGCTCGGTGCCGAAGCCCACCGGATGACCCTGGATGCCTCGGTACTGGGCGTAGCAGACGGGATAGCGCTCCAGCCCCTGGGCGACGGCCATGATGGTGGCCGGCTGCACCAGCGGCATGTCGGCCGGCAGGATGAGCCAGCCGTCGGCATCGCCCGTGGCGCTGACGCCGGCGACGATGGAGTGCCCCATGCCGATGGGCTGCGGGCGCCCCTCGGCATCGCACTCGGGCAGGGTCACGACATCGCGCGCGGCCACCAGCTTGTGCACGGCCGGCGCCAGCGCCGGTGTCGTCACGACGACCACCGGCAATTGCGTGGCGATGGCATGGCGCAGCGTGCGGGCCAGCAGCGTGTCTGCACCGGCAGCGCCGTCGAGCTGCTGCTCCAGCTTGTGGCCCGGGCCGCGGAAACGCGTGCCGCGTCCTGCGGCGAGGACGACGACGGCGGGGCGTCGTTTGATCATCACGGGGGCCTGTTCAACATCTGCTGCACTGCCGCAAGCATGCCGAGTGACCTCGCGCTTGAAACTGGGGCGTTCACTTAAGGGAAGGTCTGCATACTTCGGGGGATGAGCAAACTGAGCGACTTCCGAAAGAGCTATGAACTGGGGGAGCTGGACGAGGCCGAGGCCGCCGACGGCCCCCTCGTGCTGTTCAACCGCTGGATGGACGAGGCCATTGGCCACGACGTCTCCGAGCCGACGGCCATGACAGTGGCCACGGTCGGCGCCAACGGCCGGCCCTCCACGCGCGTGGTGCTTCTCAAGGGCTGCGACGCCCGCGGCATGGTCTGGTTCACGAACTACGAAAGCCGCAAAGGTGAGGAGTTAGCAACCAACCCCTTCGCCGCGCTGCAGTTCCACTGGGTGGAGATGGAACGCGTCGTGCGCATCGAGGGCCGCGTCGAGAAGACGTCGGCAGCGGAGTCGGACGAGTACTTCAAGAGCCGCCCGCTGGACTCGAGGTTAGGGGCCTGGGCCTCGCCGCAGAGCCAGGTGATCAGCTCGCGTGCCGTGCTGGTCGCCAACGCGGCCAAGGCAGCCATGCAGCATGGGCTCAACCCGGCCCGGCCGCCGCACTGGGGCGGCTACCGGCTGGTGCCCGACCGCTACGAGTTCTGGCAGGGCCGCCGCTCGCGCCTGCATGACCGGCTGGTGTTCCGGCTGGAAGCCGGCGGCTGGGTGCGCGAACGCTTGGCGCCCTAGTTGACGGCGTTGCCGTCCTCGACGCGGTAGTAGAGGCCGTACGGGTCGTCGCTGAGCACGGCCAGCACGCCTTCGACGACGACCGGCTCCAGCGTGTAGCGCACCGGCTTCTTCGTGCGCACCTCGACCAGGCCTTCCGGGCCGGCGGGCACGCAGAACGAGCAGCTCGTCGGCACCGAGGACAGCAGGAAGTGCTGCTGCTTGTCACCGGCCTCCAGCGGCATCATGAAGCCCTGCACCTTGACCGTCTTGCGGTCCAGCGCCTGCACGGCGGCCGGGAAGGTCGGCACCAGCTTCTTCTTCTCCGCCTTGGCGGTCACCTGCGACAGCAGCTTCCACGACAGGATGTCGGCGCGCTCTTCCAGCGGCTTGAAGGGGCTGCGCGGGTCGTGGTAGCCGGGGCCCTGGCCCAGGCTGGGCGGCGTCTGGGCGAAGGCGGCCGCGGCGGCCAGGCAGAGGGCTAAAACGGGCTTGAACTTCATGGTGGCGGGATTGTCGGCGCTCAGCGCGGCGCCTGCAGCAGTGTGGTGACATCCAGCCGATAGGCCCGCCAGGCGGGCCAGGCGGCGGCCAGCAGCGCCAGCCCGCCGGCCAGCAGCGGCACCAGCCATTCGGCTTCGCTCCAGCCCAGCAGCCCCAGCCGCAGGGACTGCCGTTCGGCCAGCAGCCGCTCCAGCACCGCCACCAGGCCATGGCCCGCCGCCAGGCCCAGCACGGTGGCCAGGCCGGCCAGCAACAGCGCCTCCAGCGCGATCAGCAGGGCGATGCGGCGGGCCGGCGCGCCCAACATGCGCAGCATCGCGAGGTCGCCCTGGCGTGCGCGCACCGCGTGCAGCAGCGCGACCCAGACGGACAAACCCGCCGCAGCCAGCAGCACGACGCCGAAGCCGCGCAGCACCTCGGTGCCGGCGCCCACCAGGCGCATCAGCCGGGCGGTTTCCAGCGCCGGCGCGGCCGCTTGCAGGCCGTCCTGGGCGTTGACCCAGCGCGGCAGCATGGCGGCCGCGAGCGGGCTGCGGTAGCGCACCAGGGCCAGCGTGATCTCGCGCTGCTCGCCGTGCTCGTCATGGGCGTCTGCTTCGGTGTTTGCGGCTTGGTGCGCCTCGTGGACCTCCCACACTGAAGCCAGGTCGGTCAGCACCAGCCGGTCCAGCACGCTGCCCGAGTCGGCCAGCACGCCGACGACCTCGAAAGGGTGGTCGCCATGCGCGCCGCCGCCCTCGGCCAGGCCATGGCTGCCGGTGAAACGGTCGCCGGGCTTGAGCCCCGTCGTGCGCGCGACCTCCGCGCCGAGCACGGCCTGCATGGGCCGGGTCCACAAGGCGCCCTGCCCCAGCTTGGCACCGTAGAGGTCGATGTAGTCCGGCGTCGTGCCGACGATGCGGTAGCCGCGGAAGGCGTCGCCCAGCGACAACGGCACGGCCTGCGCGACCAGCGGCTGCTGCTTCAGCCGCTCCAGCGTCGCCAGCGGGATGTTGCCGGTCGGCGCATCGAGGTGGAAGACGCCGGCCAGCATGATCTGCATCGGGCTGCCCTTGGCGCCGACGACGAGGTCGATGCCGGCGAGGTCGCGCTTCAGCCCGGCCTCGACCTGGGCGCTGGCGCGCAGCACGAAGGTCACCGCGGCGAGGCCCAGCGTCAGCAGCAGCAGGTTGAGCGCCGTCGTCAGCGGGCTGGACCAGAGGTAGCGCCAGGCCAGACGGATCACAACACCACCTCCGACACGTCCTCACGACCACTCAGCGCCTCGACGACGCGCGCATCGTGGCTGGCGATCACCAGCGTGCAGCCCTCGCGCTCGGCCGCGTCGAGCAGCAGGGCCAGCATGGTCAGCGTGTGGTCGTCGTCGAGATTGGCGCTGGGCTCGTCCGCCAGCAGCAGCCGGGGGCGTCGCATCAGCGCGCGGGCCAGGGCGACACGCTGGGCCTGCCCGACGCTGAGCTGGTGCGGCTTGCGGCCGGCCAGCTCGGCGATGTCCAGCGCCGCCAGCAGCTCGGCGGTCCGCGCCGGCTCGGCGCCCTGCCCTGCGGCCAGCGCGGGCAGCGCGAGGTTCTCGGCCACCGTCAGTGCTTCGCTGAGATGAAGGCGCTGCGGCACGACGCCCAACGTCGCGCCGCGCCAGGCGTCCAGCGCGCGCGGGCTCAGGGTTTGAAGCGCCGCGCCGGCCGCGTGCAGCTCGCCCTGCTGCACGCGCAGCAGCCCGGCGAGCAGGGCCAGCAGCGTCGACTTGCCCGAGCCCGAGGCGCCACGCAGCAGCAGATGCTGCCCCGCCGGCAGCGCGAAGTCGGCATAGGCGATGGTGGCACCGGCGGCATAGCGGTGGCGCAGCCCGCTCCAGGCCAGCATCACTTCACGAGGCGTTTGAAGCTCGCCAGGAACTTGTCCACCTTGCCCGCGACGACGAAAGCGCAATAGCCCTGGTCGGGGTTGCGGGCGTAGTAATGCTGGTGGTAGGCCTCGGCCGGGTGGTAGTTGGTCTCGGGCTCCAGCTCGGTGACGACGCGGCCGCCATGCGCCGCGTCGGCCTCGGCGATGACTTCGGCGGCCAGGCGGCGCTGGTCCTCGGTGTGCCAATAGATGGCCGAGCGGTACTGGGTGCCGACGTCAGCCCCCTGGCGGTTCAGCGTCGTCGGGTTGTGGATGGTGAAGAACACCTCCAGCAGCTCGCGCAGCGACACCTGGGCGGGGTCGAAATCCAGCCGCACGACCTCGGCGTGGCCGGTGCTGCCGCTGCAGACCTGCTCATAGTTCGGCTGGGCCGCATGGCCATTGCTGTAGCCACTCTCGACGCGGTGCACGCCGCGCACGCGCTCGTAGACGGCCTCCAGGCACCAGAAGCAGCCGCCGGCGAGGGTGATGCGTTCGAGAGTCGGTGTGGACATGGCGTGCTTTCAGTGGACCGAGAGGGACAGTTCGACATGGGGGCGCCAGCCGCCGGTGCAAGCGTCGTCGCACAGCTTGGGCGCCGCGACGAAGAGGCGCGCGTTCGGGGCGCCGCGCGCCAGCAGCGCGTCGCGCACGGCCACGGCGCGGGCGATGGCGAGCTGGGTCAGCACCTCGTCCTCGACCGCATAGCTGGCCAGCAGCAGGCCGCGCATCTGCTCGGGCGGCAAGTCCTTGGCCAGGCCGAGGACGTTCTTGGGTTTGTTGGGCAGCTTGCTGGCGTCATACAGGCGCTTGAGCGCGGCGGCCGGCGTCGGGGCATTCTCGGCGCTCAGCGCCTGCGCCAGGCGCTGCTCGCGGATGGCCTGGCGCTCGGCCACCGGGTCGGCCCAGCCGGTCAGCGTGAGCTGCACGCCGGGCTTGTCCACCAGCAGGCGGGCGATGCGGTCGAGCTGCTCGCCGCCGGCCAGTTCGGCACTGCCGGGCGCAAAGGCGATCTCGGCCTGCCCGGGCGCATCGCTGCCGCTGAACAGCGAGAACGGCGAGGTGATGGCCTTGCCGATGAGGTTCAGCAGCAGCTTCCAGACCAGCCCGCCGACGCTGAACTCCGGGTCGTTCAGCGAGCCGCTGACCGGCAGATTCACGTTGATGACGCCGTCGCTGTCCTTGAGCAGCGCGACGGCGAACCGCACTGGCAGCGTCGTCGCGGCCGCACTCTCGACGCGCTCGCCGAACGTCAGCTGGTTCAGGATGATCTGGTTGCTGGCGACGAGCTGGCCGCCCGGCTCGACCTTGTAGCGCGTCTTCGTGGAGAGCTTGCCGCGCTCTATCGCATAGCCGACGTACTTGCCGGCATAGGGCGACAGCGGCACGAGTTCGATGTCGGTCGCGTTGGCGGCGATGTCCAGCGCCAGCGGTGCGCCCGGCTTGAGCTGGCCGTCGATCTCCAGCAGGCCGGTGCCGGCGACCTTGCCGCGCAACGTCAGTGGCGCCATCTGCGGGCTGGTCGACGCGAAGGCGCCGAGGGAACCTTGCAGCTCGGACAGCCGCGCGCTGTAGTGGGGCCGCACGAAGCGGTCGTTGAAGTCCACCATGCCGCGGTTGACGCGGATGCGCTCGACGGCGAACTCCGGTTGCGGCGCCGATGCGGCCGAGGCCGCGGATGCCGCCGAAGCTGCCGACGCCGCTGAGGCGGCCGCGGCAGCCGCTTCGGCCGGACCGATGTCGCGCAGGTTGAGGCGGCCCTGCTCGTTGACGATGAGGCGGGCGTAGGCATCGTCCAGCAACGCCTCCCGCACGGCCACGCGCGGCGGCGCGCCCGGCGCGAGCGCGAGCTTGAGGCCGTCGAGCTGCAGCACCTGCCAGCTCAGCAAGTCCTCGCCGACGACGCGCTCGCCGTCGACGATGCGGGTCTGCAGCAATGCCAGCGGACCGATGCGCGCTTCGCCACCGGCGGTGGCGGCCCAGGCGCCACCCGCCTGCTGATCCACGGTCACGTCGGCCTTGAGGCCCAATTCGGCGCGCTGCAGGTGCAGGCCCCAGGCGGGGCTGAGATAAGCATCGAGCAGTTGCAGCGGCAGCGCCTGGGTTTGCAGGCTGCCGCTGGCGGACAGCGGCGCCAGGCCGATGCGGCCACTCCATTGCAGGCCGCCGCCGGCGGCAGCGGGTTGGTCGTTGGGGCCGAGTGCCGCCAACTGCGCGCTGAGCTGGGCCTGAACCGGCGCGACGGCCGGCCAGGCGAGCGCACCGAGCTGCAGTCGCAGCGGCTCCACCGCCAGAGCGACGGGCGGAACGCCGGCGGGCACTGCGGCGTCGCGCCAGCGCAGCGCGCCGCGCTCGACGGCCAAGGCGGCGAGCTGCAGCTTCCAGCTGGGACCGGCGGCGGAAGCGGTCTCGGCCGGCGGCAGCAGCGGTGCGATGCTGAGGCGGCCCTCGCGCTCGCGCGCGAGCTGCACGCGCGGCGCGTCGAGCTTCAGCGTGCCCAGGCGCACGGCGCGCCCCGCAGGGTCGATGTCGGCCTGGTCGAGCTGGGCGGCGGCCAGCGTCAGCAGTGGCTTGCCGGCCAGCGTCAGGCGGGCATCGCTGACGTTCAGCTCTCGCAGCGTGAGCTGGGCGCGGTCGACAGCGCCGTCGGCCAGCGGGTCCTTGACGCTCAGCCGCGCCCGGGTCGACAGGCCCGCCGCCAGCCGGGCACCGCCAGGCAGCGGCAGCCACGCGGCCAAGCGCTCGACGGACAGGCCGTTCAGCGCGGCGTCGGCCACAAGCATCTCGGGCGCCAGCCTGGCCTGCGCTGTCAGCGTCGCCCGGTCCAGCCGCAGGCTCGCGTCCAGCTGGGCCGGCGCCTTCAGCGGCCAGGCGGCGGCGTCGAGCTTGAGCTGGATGGCGTCAAGCACAAGGTCGCGGGTGGTGAAGCGCCCATCCTGGACCGCCAGTCCGGCGACGCTGAACTGCCAGGGCGGCGTGGCCGGCGCAGTGGCGGCGACGGCGGCCGGCTTGGCGGCCGGCAGCGGCCGCAGCCAGGCGTTTGGAGACTCGAGCACGATGTGCCCGAAGCCGAGTTGACGGCGCAGCGGCTGCACATCGGCCAGCGGCAGCTGCAGGCGCTTGAAATCCAGCAGCGGCTTGCCGTCTGGCTGCGTCAGGGACAGGTCAAGCAGCTGCACCATGCCACTGAGCTTGACGCCGGGCGAGCCTTTGGAGCGCTCGGCAAAGTCCACCGCCAGATCGGCATCCAGCCGCCCCGTCGCCAGCCGCAGCGGCAGGCTGGCGGGTAGATAAGCCGCCAGCGGCGCGAGGTCGAGGCCGGCCAGCTTGAAGGACAGCCGGGCGCTGACGTCGTCGGCAAAGGGCAGCGCCTCGGCCAGGCTGTCGAACGCCACGCCGTCGAGCTTGCCGCTCAGGTGCGGCACCACCTTGACCTTGACGTCGGATTCCAGCGTCGACACGAACGGCAGCGCCAGGCGCAGGGCCGAGAGTTCGTGCTTGCGCTGCACCGGGCGGTCGTCGAAGAACACGCGGCCGTCGGTCAGTTCGATGTTGTAGACGGCGAACTCGGTGCCCTCCTCATCAGGGGCACCAGGCTTGTCGGCAAAGCGCTGGATGAGATCGTCGATGTCGTAGCGGCCCTCGGCGACGCGGGCGACACGCAGCACGGGCTGGGTCAGCGCCAGCGATTCGATGACGGCGCTGCCGCGCAGCAGCGAGCGCAGCGACAGGGCGGCGTCGAGCCGGGCCAGCGTGAACAGCGGCGGCTGGCCGGCGGAGGGGCCGTCGATGCGCAGGCCATCGATGACGACTGCCAGCCGCCAGGGCTGGAAATGCGCCTGCTCGATGGTCACGGGCCGGCCCAGTGCCTCCGTCGCCAAGGCCACGCCGCGCCCCGCGACCCAGCCGGGCAGCGCCAGCGTCACGATGAGCAGCAGCAGGGAAACCAGGGCCGAGAGGGCGACGAGGGCCCAGAGGGCGAGGCGGAGGGGGGAACGGGAGGCGGTCATCACAGCGGACGCATTATTGATGTCGGCGATGATGCCGACCGTGAGCCTCGCCCTCGACTATTCCGGCTTCAAGATCGTGCTGCTCGCAGCCGCCCTGCCCCCCGCACCGATGCTGCTGCTGGCGGGCTGGGGTGGCTGGCGGCTCAAGCGCGGCCGGCGCGGCGGCGGCTGGCTGCTGGCGGTGGCGCTGCTGGCGCTGTGGTTCTCGTCCACCGAGGCGGTGGCCGAGCTGCTGAGCCGGGTGATCGGCCAACCTGCAGCGTTGACCCCGGCACAAGTCGGCGCGCTGCGCGGGCAGCACGATGGCGCCGTGCTGGTGCTCGGCGGCGGCGTGCGCCGGCACGTGCCGGAGTTCGGTGCCGGCGTGCCGAACGACATCACGGCCGAGCGCCTGGCCTACGGCGTGTGGGTGGCGCGGCGCACTGGCTGGCCGCTGGGCTTCACGGGCGGCGTCGGGTGGGCCGCCACGGAGCTGCGCGAGCCCGAGGCGCGCATCGTCGCCCGCGTTGCCGCGCAGGAGTACGGCCTGCCGCTGCGCTGGGCCGAAGCCAATTCACGGGACACGCGCCAGAACGCGGCGTACACGCTGCCCGCGCTGGCGGCGGCCGGTGTCAAGCAGGTGGTGCTGGTCACGCACGAGGCCCACATGCGCCGCGCGCTGCGCGCCTTCGAGCCGGAAGCGGCGCGCCGGGGCATCCGCATCCTGCCGGCGCCGGTCGGCCTGCGTACCGATGCCTTGACGAGCTTTGCCGACTGGTGCCCGTCGACCGAAGGTTTCGAACACATGCGGTATCTCACCTACGAGACGCTAGCCTGGTGGGCCGGCCGCTAGCGGCGACGCAACAGCACAAATAGAAACCCCGCCGGGCTTGAAGGCCGGGCGGGGTGGGGTGGCGAGGCCACCTTGGGGCTCCACGGCGATTTGCCGAAGGGCTCCTGGCGCGCAAGGGATTGCGCCAGAGGTTGTGCCTGAAAAGGCCTAACAACAGTAGGCGAGTCGTCTCAAGCCTTCAAGAAGAGTTGCCCGAATAGCGCCTCGGCCCGCGCCGTGACCTCGGGCGGCAGGCTGATGCCGCGGCCCCACTCGCGGCTGGTCTCGCCGGGCCATTTGTTGGTCGCGTCCAGCCCCATCTTGCCGCCCAGGCCGCTGACGGGCGAAGCGAAGTCGAGGTAGTCGATGGGCGTGTTGTCGACCAGCGTCGTGTCGCGCACCGGGTCCATGCGCGTGGTGATCGCCCAGATCACCTCCTGCCAGTTGCGCGTGTCGATGTCGTCATCCACGACCACGATGAACTTCGTGTACATGAACTGGCGCAGGAAGCTCCAGATGCCAAACATCAGCCGCTTGGCGTGGCCGGGGTAGGACTTCTTGATGGAGACCACGGCCATGCGGTAGCTGCAGCCCTCGGGCGGCAGGTAGAAGTCGACGATCTCCGGGAACTGCTTTTGCAGGATGGGCACGAAGACCTCGTTGAGCGCGACGCCGAGGATGGCCGGCTCGTCCGGCGGCTTGCCGGTGTAGGTGGAGTGGTAGATCGGGTTCTTGCGCTGGGTCTGACGGGTGATCTCGAAGACGGGGAACCAGTCCTGCTCGTTGTAGTAGCCGGTGTGGTCGCCGAAAGGGCCTTCCAGCGCGTGCAGGTAGCCACCCTTCTCTTTCAGCGGCACGCCGCGTTCGCTGACGCCGGTGTAGCCAGGCGCGGCCGGCGGGATGTGACCTTCCAGCACGATCTCCGCCGATGCCGGCGCCTGCAGTGGCTGACCGGTGCCGACGCCGGTGTTGACCAGTTCGGTGCGCGAGCCGCGCAGCAGGCCGGCGAACTGGTACTCGGACAGGCTGTCCGGCACCGGCGTGACGGCGCCGAGGATGGTGGCCGGGTCGGCGCCCAGCGCGACGGCGATGGGAAACGGCTCGCCGGGGTGGGCCAGCGCGTGGTCACGGAAGTCCAGCGCGCCGCCGCGGTGAGCCAGCCAGCGCATGATGACCTGCCGCGGCCCGATCAGTTGCTGGCGGTAGATGCCCAGGTTCTGCCGGGTGCGCGCCGGGCCCCGCGTGATGACGAGGCCCCACGTGATCAGGGGGGCGGCATCGTCCGGCCAGCAATGCTGGATCGGCAGCCGGCCGAGGTCGATGTCGCCGGCCTCGAAGACCTCCTCCTGGCAGACCGCGCGGCGCTGCACGCTGGGCTTCATGTCCCACAGCGCCTTGGCCATTTGCAGCAGCTTGCCGGCGTCCTTCAAGCCTTTGGGCGGGTCGGGCTCCTTGAGGCTGGCAAGCACCCGGCCGACATCCCGCAAATCGGCCAGGGAGTCAGCCCCCATGCCGAGTGCGACCCGACGCGTTGTCCCGAAAAGATTGGTCAAGGCGGGGGTGGAAAACCCGGTCGGCGCCTCGAACAGCAGCGCCGGCCCACCGGCCCTGAGCACACGGTCGCTGAGGGCGGTCATCTCCAGCACCGGCGAGACTTTTTCGCGCACCCGCTTCAGTTCGCCAAGCCCTTCCAGCCCGGCCATGAAGTCCCGCAAGTCGCTGTATTTCATAACTGAAAGTAATTTTGATTGGCCCAAACAGCCTTGACGGGTTATCTTCAACCCATAGAATCCGGCGCTTCGGGTTTTCACTGAAGCCCCACCGGCCGCCAAACGCCTCAAGGACTTGAGGAGCAGCACCGGGAAATTATCACCGTCGCCCGTCCAGACCGCCGCTTGTCGGCAGCTTGAGGCGGGCTGCGGCACAAGGAGTCGCATGACGACACGTCAAGACCTCATCAGCCTGGCTGCCCTCGTGCGGAACTCGGCGTCGCTGTTCGTGAAGGACATCGGCAACGGGCTGCTCGTGGTCAGCCACAACACGCTGGCCCTGGTTGGGCTGGCCGTGGTGGCCGTGATGCTGGTGTTCACGAGCCAGGCAGGCCTGCGGCAGAACCTCGAGTCGGCCACGCTGGGCTGGCTGAACGCCCGCCACGAGGCGCGCGCCGAGGCCGAAGGCAACACGCTGTTGGCCGCCGCGGAGCCGGACGCCATCAGCCGCGCGACCGCCACCGACCCGCGCGAGTTGAGCCGCCAGCAGGCCGCCGTCGCCCACTGGCTGGCGCGCCGCTACAGCGTGGCGCCCGAGCCCATCAGCCGCCTGGTGCAGGAGGCCTGGGCCGTCGGCAACCGCGCCAAGGTCGAGCCGACGCTGATCCTGGCGATCATGGCCATCGAGTCGCGCTTCAACCCGTTCGCGCAGAGCGCCGTGGGTGCGCAAGGCCTGATGCAGGTGATGACCCGCGTCCACGACGACAAATACGAAGCCTTCGGCGGCACGCTCGCGGCCTTCGACCCGGTGACAAACCTGCGGGTGGGCGTGCAGGTGCTGAAGGAATGCATTCAGCGCGCCGGCAGCCTGGAAGACGGCCTGCGCTTTTACGTGGGCGGCGCCAACCTGGCCGAGGACACCGGCTACACCGCCCGCGTGCTGGCCGAGCACGACCTGCTCCGCGCCGTCGCCGGCGGCCGCAGCGTGCCGGCGAACACCGCCGCGCCGCGCCCGCTGCGCGAAGCGGCATCCGCCCCGACCGGCGGCGATTCTGCCCAGGTCGCGCTGCTGCGCTGACTTACACTCGCCGCTCACGCGACTGGCGATCAGGGGCACAAGCTGCCCCGAGGTGGGCCACCACCGGGGAGCGTGAGGCGGTTGCCAAACCGCCATCAGCCGTTCGCCTGGGCAGCCCTGACCTCACGCCAGCTCGTCGAGCGCAGGGATTCACCGCCTGACCTTCGGAATCAACCATGTTTGACCGCAACACCTCCACCCTCGCCCTGGTCGATCCTGAACTCTGGACGACGATCCAGAACGAGAACCGCCGCCAGGAAGACCACATCGAACTGATCGCCAGCGAGAACTACACCTCGCCGGCCGTCATGCAGGCCCAGGGCAGCCAGCTCACGAACAAGTACGCCGAGGGCTACCCGGGCAAGCGCTACTACGGCGGCTGCGAGTACGTCGACGTTGCCGAGCAACTGGCCATCGACCGCGTGAAACAGTTGTTCGGTGCCGAGTTCGCCAACGTGCAGCCCAACTCCGGCTCCCAGGCCAACCAGGGCGTGTTCTTCGCGCTGCTGCAACCGGGCGACACCATCATGGGCATGAGCCTGGCCGAAGGCGGCCACCTGACCCACGGCATGGCACTGAACATGAGCGGCAAGTGGTTCAACGTCATCAGCTACGGCCTGGACGCGAACGAAGCCATCGACTACGACGCGATGGAAGCCCTGGCCCGCGAGAAGAAGCCCAAGCTCATCATTGCCGGCGCCTCGGCTTACTCGCTGCGCATCGACTTCGAGCGCTTCGGCAAGATCGCCAAGGAGATCGGCGCCTACTTCATGGTCGACATGGCCCACTACGCCGGCCTGATCGCCGCGGGCGTCTATCCGAACCCCCTGCCCCACGCCGATGTCGTCACGTCGACCACGCACAAGAGCCTGCGCGGCCCGCGCGGCGGCATCATCCTGACGAACAAGGAAGACATCGCCAAGAAGATCAACTCGGCGATCTTCCCTGGCATCCAGGGCGGCCCGCTGATGCACGTCATCGCCGGCAAGGCCGTGGCCTTCAGGGAAGCGCTGACGCCCGAGTTCAAGGCTTATCAGGAACAGGTCGTCAAGAACGCCAAGGTCCTGGCCGAGACGCTGATCGAGCGCGGCTTGCGCATCGTTTCCGGCGGCACGGAGAGCCACGTCATGCTGGTGGACCTGCGGCCGAAGAACCTGACCGGCAAGGAAGCCGAGGCCATCCTGGGCGCCGCACACATGACCTGCAACAAGAACGGCATCCCCAACGATCCGCAGAAGCCCATGGTCACCAGCGGCATCCGCCTGGGCACGCCGGCCATGACCACGCGCGGCTTCAAGGAGGAGCAGGTGCGTGCCACCGCCCACCTGATCGCCGACGTGCTGGACAAGCCGCACGACGAGGCCAACCTGGCGGCCGTGCGCGAGAAGGTCGCCGCGCTGACGGCCGCCTTCCCCGTCTACCGCGGCTAAGACGACAAGTGCGTTGCCCGTTCTGCTCTCACACCGAAACCCAGGTTGCCGAAACCCGGGAATCGGACGAGGGCGACGTCGTTCGGCGCCGGCGCCGCTGCCTGTCCTGCGACAAGCGCTTCACGACCTATGAGCGGGCCGACATCGCCTTGCCCTCGGTCGTCAAGAAGGATGGGCGGCGCGCCGACTTCGACGCCGCCAAGCTGCGCGCTTCCATGCAGCTGGCGCTGCGCAAGCGGCCGGTCAGCGTCGAGCAGATCGACGCGGCCATCAACCGCATCGAGGAAAAGCTGCTCGCGAGCGGCGCGCGTGAGATCGCGTCGACCCGGCTGGGCGAACTGGTCATGCGCGAGCTGAAGCGCATCGACAAGGTCGCCTACGTGCGCTTCGCGTCGGTCTATCGCAGCTTCGAAGACGTCGACGAGTTCCGCCAGCTGATCCGCGAGATCTGACGCGGGGTTTCCCTATCCCTCTTAAGGGGGAGCCAGGGGGGGATGCGTCCCCATCCCTCCCCCTTCATTCCGCCTTTGGAGGGAAAGACGCGGTGAAGCCCGCTTCCTAAAGTTCGTTCCATCAACAACGAACCGAGGGAAGCACCATGAACCGCACCGCCCGCACCCGCCGCAACAGCCGTGGTTTCACCCTCGTGGAGCTGTGCGCCGGTATCGGCATCTGCGCCACACTGCTCAGCCAGGCGGTGCCGGCGATGAGCAAGCTGCAGCAGCAGCAAAAGCTCCGCGCTCAATCCGAAGCGCTGGCAGGCGACCTGCGCTTTGCGCGCAGCGAGGCGGTCCGGACAGGCGAGTCGGTCTACTTCCGTGTCAGCGGCAAGGGCGCAAACGCCTGCTACGTGCTGCACACGGGCGCGAAAGACGACTGTGACTGCGCCGGCGGCCAAGCCGTCTGCAAGACGGCCAGCAGCGCGGTCATCAAGGCTGAATGGCTGCCGAGCAACCAGCCGATCACGCTGCGCAGCAATGCGGAGACGCTGGCGTTCCAGCACGGCCAGGGGCTGGTGACACAAACCGGCAGCATCGAGCTGAGCCTCAGCAGCGGCACCAGCATCCGCCAGGTGATCGCGATCACCGGTCGCATCCGCAGCTGCGCCTCCGGCACCAAGCTGGCCGGCATGCCGAATTGCGCTTGAGCGCTCATCCCTCATTCGTGGTGGACGCCGACCAGCGGCAGGTGCTGCGGGATGAACGGCAGGAGCGCAAATCAGCCCGGAGGAGGCGCTGCCGAGAATCAGCCCATGCAGACGTCTGTCCACTCGCAACGCCACGGCTTCACGTTGATCGAGTTGATGGTCACCGTCGTCATCGCCGGCATCCTGGCCGCGGTGGCCTATCCCAACTACACCTCCTATGTGCAGCGCAGCCGCCGCGCGGATGCGGCGGCGGTGCTGACGTCCGTCGTGCAGGCCCAGGAGCGGTATCGCGGCAACCGCAGCACGTTCTCGTCCTCTCTGGAGGAGTTGAAAGTCGACCCCGCCGCGATCACCAAGCACTACGACGTCAACATCGTCAATCTTTCTGGCGCGGAGACGCTTGTCAGTGGCTACGTGGTCACAGCGACGCCGAAGGATGGAAGCCCACAGCGCAACGACAAGGACTGCGTCAAGATGAGCATCCAGGTGGATGGGGCGTCGGTGAAGTATCTGGCCACCGGTCAGGGCGACAGGGTGACGTCCAACACCTGCTGGCCTCGTTGAAATGAAGACAGCCAGCAACCCCAGATGGACGCGACTTCTGCCGCGAGGGTTGAGTTTGGTCGAACTCATGGTCGCGCTGGCGGTCCTGGGCGTGTTGGTGGCCGCCGCGGTTCCGTCGCTGTCAGATCTGATGGAGCGTCGTCGCGTGGTGGCGGTTGCTCAGGAGCTTGCGGGGATATTGAACTACGCCCGCTCCGAAACGAATGTGAATGGCGATATGGTCAACGTTCACCTCGAGAAGGATCCCGACGGAAAGCTCAGTTGTGCCATGGTGAACGTTCACAATGGTACGCAACACCTCTGCAAGTGCTATCGCGCACAGGAGAACATGTGTGGCGGCTGGCCGGTGCAAATATTGCGGGTATTCCAGATCGAGAATTCCAACGGCGTCAGCTTCGAAGCTGCGGCGGACGATTGGGGACCTCTTAGGAGGCCGATATTGAACTTCGAACGCGGAAAATATTTTCCCGAAGTATCCGGCGTCAAGATTACCGTCAGCGGCAAACGCACTGGTGCGCAATTGCGTGTGGAGATCAACGAGGTCAACCGGGTACGCGTCTGCACACCCGACAGCAGCATCAGCGGGTACGCAGCATGCGGTTGACGTCCCGACATCGCGATTTTGTTCAGCGGGGCCTCGGCCTTGTGGAGTTGATGGTGGGCATCACCATCGGCTTGATCGTGGCCGCGGGCGCATCCCTCATCGCCGTCAACCAGATCACGGAGCATCGCCGGTTGATGCTGGAGACCCAGGTTCAGCAGGACTTGCGGGCGGCCGCCGACTTGTTGCAACAGGATATGCGGCGAGCTGGTTTTCGAGGAGAGGCCCGGCTCGCCGTGTGGGTACCGGCGAGCGGCGTGGGCACACCGCTGGAAGAGCCAGCGCAGGCTGCGACCCCAAACTTGTATGCGCCGCTCAAGAGAACGGATGACGATCGCATCCGAGCCTTGGAATACACGTACGCCCGGAGCACCCTCGGTGAGTCCATTGGCAGCGCGGAGTTGTCGAGCAACGAGTATTTCGGCATCAAATGGGACAAAACGAAGAAGACGCTTTATTTGCAACTCGGAAAAAAGGACGACCAACCCAACTGGCAGCCCATCACCGACCCCGATACAGTCGAGATCGTCGACTTCGACATTCAAGTCTTCAACCAGCAAATACCGCTGGGTGAATTTTGCGATAGCCCTTGCACAGCAGCGGGATGCCCCCAGCAAGAGGTGCGCCGGGTGGAGTTCAAGATTCGCGGACGTGCCAAGCACGATGGCGCGGTGACGCGCACGCTTACTGGCGCCGAGCGCATTCGCGCCGACGCCATGACCGGAGCTTGCCCATGAAAACGGCCTCCCGGCATCTCTGTGCAAAAGAGCATGGCGCGGCGACGCTGGTGGTCGTCATGATGCTGTTTCTGATCATGGCCTTGCTTGCGGCCTACGCCAATCGCAGTCTGCTGTTCGAGCAGCGCGTGTCCAATGGCTATTACCGCGCTGGCATGTCCCAGGACATGGCCGAAGCGGCCATCGAATGGACCGTCGCGATGCTGAACAGCACGGCGACCGACAATCAATGCAAGCCAGTGGCCACTGACGGAGTCCGCTTCGCGGACCGATACCTGCGCATCACGCCCGAGGACCGTGGCATCAAGCAAAACGTCGCAGATGAAAAGAGCGATTCTGCCGCCATCGTCGCCGACTGCACGCGCGCGCCCGAAGGCTGGGTCTGTCGCTGTCCGACATTCGGCAAACGCGTAGCCCCTGTGGAGCTCAGCAGCAGCGATTTGGTGCCCAGTTTTGGTATCACCATCCAACCGGTCCCGGACCGTGCTGGCACTGTACAGATCAATGCCTATGGCTGCACCAACAGCGTGGTCGACACCTGTGGGGGCGCTGCGGAGAACAGCAAGAACTATCAAGGCCTGAGCCTGCAACACGCCTTGCTCGCGTTGGTCAGTGCGGTGCGCTCGCCGCCAGCAGCACCCTTGGTGGTCAAAGGCGACGTCATCTCCACGGGCGTCGGGCTGGGCTTGCACAACACCGACCCCAGGTCGGCGGGTTTGCTCGTGACGGCCGGTGGCAAGTTGAACGGCCTGGTCGAAAGCCGACTCGAAAGCGTGCCCGGCACGCTGCCCAGCCTCGCGCAAATTGCCGAAGATCGCACGCTCAGCGATCCCAACGCCGATATCTTCAGGATGTTCCTCGGGGCTGCCCAAGAACGCTACAAGCAACATCCCTCGCTCCGTGAAGTCACATGCCGCGCGGATTGCGGACCCGCGCTGGATCAGGCTTACAAAGCCGGCAAACGCATTCTGTGGATCCACGGGCCGCTGGACGTCAGCAGCAATGTGAGCCTCGGGACTGCCACTGATCCCGTCGTCATCATCGCGACCGGCGATGTGACGCTTACCGGCCCGCTCCAGCTGACCGGCCTCCTGGCCACGCAGCGCAATCTGATCTGGGGACCCACGGGTGGACCGTCGCTGATCACCGGCGCCGTGGTGGTGCAAGGTGACGTTCATACGGATGGGGCCGTGGACATCTTCTATCAGCCCTCGGTCATCGACCAATTGCGCAACCGCGTCGGCAGTTATGTCCGAGTACCCGGCAGCTGGACGGACGCCAGATGAGAACCCTCGCCAGACGTCCTCACAAACCGCGCCGCCAGCGTGGCGTGACCCTGATCGAGGCGCTTGTCGCCCTGATGGTGATGAGCTTCGGCATGGTGGCGCTCGTCGGCCTGATGAGCAACCTGCGCCGCAGCGGCGACCTGGGCAAGCAGCGCAGTGAAGGCATGCGCATGGCGCAGGCGGAACTCGCCAGGTTGCGTTCCTTCTCGGTACTCAAAGAGCCCGAAGACGCAGATCCGACCGTCCTGGACTACGAAACCGACATCATCACCCTCCAGGGAAGGCGCGAGACGCCAGACGACTCCAATACCACTTACCAGATCAGGCGTTGGGCGGGATCTTTCATCGACGAGTCTTCGGAACCGCAAGCCAAGGCCGTGCGCGTCGTCGTCGACTGGAAGGATCGCGCCACTCAGAGCGCGCAGCAGGAAGCGCAAGAGGTCGTGCTGAACACCGTCATCGCGCGCGTCGACCCGGCCTTCGCCGGTTCGGTGTCCTTCACGCCACCACCCGGCGGCATCCGCCAACCCGCCGACCGGCATCCGGCCATCCCGCCGGCCGCCAAGGACCTGCGCGACAAGACCAGCGTCTACCGGCCCAGCAGCTTGAGCAGCACGGTCTGGGTGTTCAACAACGTGACCGGCGTCATCACCGGTGTCTGCTCGATCCCGGCGGCGACGCCGGTGTCCGCGTTGACGGCCAGCGACGTCGAGGCTTGCCACAACAACACCGTGGGCTATCTGTTGAGTGGCACGATCCGGTTCTCGAACGCCGACCCGGCCAACCCGACCACGCCCGAGGCCGCCGCGATCCCGCTGGATGTCGCCATCGTCGCCAGCAGCTATCTCACGCAGCGGCTCGACGCCGACGGCCGACCGGTCAAGGACAGCGCCGGCAACGTCATCATGGACACGGTGATGGCCACCCCGCCCACCTACCAGTGCTTCAACAACTCGCTCAGCGGGTCGCCCGGCACCCAGTCCTTCGTCAACTACGACTGCCTCGTCTACCCCGACAGCGGCACACGCCGCAGTTGGTCCGGCAAGGTCATCCTGACCGGCTTCGACACGGGAACCACCGCAGCCGACCACCGCGTCTGCCGCTACAGCGCCGACTACAACGGCAACGGCAGCGCCTACGTCACGAACACCACCTTCCTGGACAACTACGAGCATCCGGCGGTCTATGTGAAGGTGACCGGTTCGCTGGCACGCCAAAACTTCCTCGTCGTCCGCGGTGACCGTGCCTGCCCCACCGCGCCGGCGGTCAATCCGACGAGCGGCATCTTCGTCGACTACTCCACGGCACAGATCCAGCCCTGAGCGCTTGGCTAGACTGGCTGGATGCTTCCTGAACGAATCCGCGAGTCGCTCGGCCTTGCGCTGAGCCTCGCCGAACAGGCCATCGGCCTGAGCGACCCCAACCCCCGCGTCGGCTGTGTGCTGTTGTCGGCCGACGGCCGGCAGTTGGGCGCCGGGCACACCCAGGCGGCCGGTCAGCCGCATGCCGAAGTCATGGCGCTTCGCGACGCCGCGGCCCGTGGTGCCGATGTACGCGGCGGCATCGCGGTCGTCACGCTGGAGCCCTGTTCGCATCACGGCCGCACACCGCCTTGCTGCGATGCCCTGATCGCCGCGGGCATCGCTCGCGTCGTGGTCGCCGTCGAGGATCCCAATCCGCTCGTCGCCGGTCAAGGCCTCGCGCGCCTGGCAGCCGCCGGCCTCGTCGTCGAGCTTGCCGACGTGGCGACAGCCGATGCGGCCCGCGAGTTGAACATCGGTTTCTTCTCCCGCATGCAACGCGGCCGGCCGTTCGTGCGGCTGAAGTCCGCCATCTCGCTGGACGGCCGCACCGCCCTGCCCGATGGCCGCAGCCAGTGGATCACCGGCGAAGCCGCGCGCGCGGACGGGCATGCCTGGCGCCGTCGTGCCGGCGCCGTGCTGACAGGCATCGGCACCGTGCTGGCCGACGACCCGCGGCTCGACGTGCGGCTGGTGCCGACGGCCCGCCAGCCGCTGCGCATCGTGCTGGACCCGCAGGGCCGCATGCCCGCCGCCGCACGCATCCTGCAGCCGCCCGGCGAAGCCCGCATCATCGGCCCAGGCCGGGCGGACCTGCCTGCGCTGCTCGCCGACCTCGGCTCGCAAGGCGTCAACGAGCTCCATGTGGAAGCCGGCCCGGTGCTGTCCGGCGCCTTCCTCGATGCCGGCCTCGTCGACGAGCTGCTGATCTACCAGGCGCCAGTGCTGATGGGCGAGGGGCGTCCTCTGGCCTCCCTGCCCCAACTGGCCGACCTCGGCGCCGCCCGCCGCTGGACGCTGATCGAAGCCTCCCCTGTCGGCGCGGACCTGCGCCTTCGCCTGCGGCCCGTGTAGAAGCCGACGCGGCGCCAGCCACTAGGGTCGCCACCTACAATCGCCGGCTATGCCCATCTCCCCCATTCCCGAGCTGGTGGCCGAGCTGGCCGCGGGCCGCATGGTCATCCTCGTCGACGAGGAGGACCGCGAAAACGAGGGCGATCTCGTCCTGGCGGCCGACCTCGTCACGCCCGAGGCCATCAACTTCATGGCCAAGCACGGCCGCGGGCTGATCTGCCTGACGCTGCCGCGCGAGCATTGCGAGCGCCTGCAACTGCCGCCGATGACGCGCCGCAACGGCACGCAGCACGGCACGGCCTTCACCGTCTCCATCGAGGCCGCCACTGGCGTCACCACCGGCATCTCGGCCGCCGACCGCGCCCGCACCGTGCAGGCAGCCGTCGCGCCCGATGCCAAGGCCAGCGATCTCGTCCAGCCCGGTCACGTGTTCCCGCTGCAGGCCCAGGACGGCGGCGTGCTGATGCGCGCCGGCCATACCGAAGCGGGCTGCGACCTGGCCCGCATGGCCGGCCTGTCGGCCACGTCGGTGATCTGCGAAATCATGAAGGACGACGGCAGCATGGCCCGGTTGCCCGACCTGGAGATCTTCGCCGCCGAGCATGGCCTGAAGATCGGCACCATCGCCGACCTCATCGAGTACCGCAGCCGCCACGAAAGCCTGATCCAACGCGTCGCCGAGCGCCGCCTGAACACGGCTCAAGGCGAGTTCGACTGCCAGGTCTTCACCGACCGCACCGGCGGCACCCACCTGGCGCTCAGCCACGGCCAGTGGACACCGGACGACGAGGTGCTGGTGCGCGTGCATGAGCCGCTCTCGGTCATGGACCTGCTGGAAGCGGGCCCCTGCGGCCACTCCTGGGGCCTGCCCGCCGCGCTGTCTGCGGTCCGGGCCAGCACTGCAGGCGTCGCCGTCCTGTTGAACTGCGGGGAGGACGCCGCTGGGGTGCTGGCCCGCGTGCAAGCCTGCGAGCCGACGGCGGCCACCAAGGGCGCGATGGACCTGCGCACCTATGGCGTCGGGGCCCAGATCCTGAAGGCGCTGGGCGTGCACCGCATGCGGCTGCTCGGCAGCCCGCGCCGCATGCCCAGCATGACCGGCTACGGCCTCGAAGTGACCGGTTTCACCGCTCCTCCCCACTGCTGATTCAGAAAGGCCCGCGATGCAAGATTCCGAACCCGGACTGCCCAGCTTCGAGGGCGCCCTCGACGGCAGCGAGTTGACCGTCGCCATCGTCCAGGCGCGCTTCAACGACTCCATCACGTCGGCGCTCGCCAGCGCCTGCCTGGCCGAGCTGTCCATCCTGGGCGTGCCGGCCGAGGCCATCCGCCATGTCACCGTGCCGGGCGCGCTGGAGGTGCCACTGGCCCTGCAAGCGCTGGCCGAAAGCAACGACTACGACGCCCTCATCGCACTGGGCTGCATCATCCGCGGCGAAACCTACCACTTCGAGCTCGTCGCCAACGAGAGCGGCGCGGCGGTGACCCGCGTCGGCCTGGATCACGGCATTCCGATTGCCAACGCCATCCTGACCGTCGAGAACGAAGCCCAGGCCTGGGCCCGCGCCGAACCCAAGGGCCGCGATGCCGCCCGCGTCGCCGTCGAGATGGCCAACCTGCTGAAAGAGATCGAGTGAACGCACCCCAGAAGACCGCACCCAAGGCGGCCACCAAACCTGCCGGCAGGAAGCCCGCCGCCAAGTCGGCCCGCCGCCGCTCGCGCGAGGCCGCGTTGCAAGGCCTCTACCAGTGGCTGCTGACCGGCGAGGACATCGGCGCCATCGTCGCGCTGGGCCGCGAGCAGGAGGGCTATGCCAAGCTGGACCTCAAGCACTACGACGCGCTGCTGACCGGTTGCGTCAACGAGGCCGCCGACCTCGACGCCATCCTGTCCCGCCACGTCGACCGCAAGACCACCGAGCTGTCGCCCATCGAGCACGCCATCCTGATGATCGGCGCCTACGAGCTCAAGCACTGCATCGACATCCCCTACCGCGTCGCCATCAATGAGGCCGTGGAGCTGGCCAAGTCCTTCGGCGGCACCGACGGCCACAAGTACGTCAACGGCGTGCTGGACCGCGCGGCCGGGGACCTGCGCCCCACCGAGGTGGCGGCCAAGCGCTGATGACGAGCTGATGAAGCTGGCCGCCCGGCTCGACCGCATCGAGCCTTTCTACGTGATGGAGCTGGCCAAGGCGGCAGCGCGGGTCGCCGCAGGGCCGCTGTGCGACGCGGCGCAGGGCGGGCGCCGCATGATCCGCCTCAACGTCGGCGAGCCCGACTTCGGCGCCGCACCCGCTGTGCGCGAGGCGGTGGCGCGCGTGGCGCAAGGCCCCACGCCGTACACCGACGCCCTCGGCCTGCCCGCCTTGCGTGAAGCGATCTCGCGCTGGTATGCACAGCGCTTCGGGTTGGCCGTCTCGCCCGATCGCATCGCCATGACGGCCGGCGCCTCGGCCGGCCTGCAGCTCGCCTGCCTCGCCCTCTTCGAGCGCGGCGACGAGGTGCTGATGCCAGACCCCTGCTACCCCTGCAACCGCCATTTCGTGACGGCCGCCGACGCCATGCCGCGCTTGCTGCCCACCGGCGCTGCCGAGCGCTTTCAGCTGGGTGCGCAACAGGTTCGCGACGCATGGACCCCGGCCACGCGCGGCGTGCTGCTGGCCTCGCCCAGCAACCCGACCGGCACGTCCATCGCGCCCCAGGTGCTGGCCGACATCGCCCGCTTCGTGCGCGGGCGCGGCGGCGTCACGGTCATCGACGAGATCTACCTGCCGCTGAGCTACGACGAGCACTTCGGCCACAGCGCCTTGGCCCTGGGCGACGACATCGTCTCGGTCAACAGCTTCTCCAAGTACTTCGGCATGACCGGTTGGCGGCTGGGCTGGCTGGTGCTGCCGCCGGCTCTCGTGCCGGCCATCGAACGGCTGGCGCAGAACCTCTACATCTGCCCGTCCACGCTGGCACAGATGGCGGCGCTGGCCGGCTTCGAGCCGGCGTCCATCGCCGAGTTCGAACGCCGCCGCAACACGCTGCGTGAGCGCCGCGACTACGTCGTGCCGGCCCTCAACGACCTCGGCCTGACCGTGCCCGTCGCGCCCGATGGCGCCTTCTACGCGTGGATGGACGTCAGCCGCCATCACGCCGACAGCTGGGCCTTCGCGCACGAGCTGCTGCAGAGCGCCCAGGTCGCGCTGACGCCGGGCCGCGACTTCGGCCTGGCCGACCCGCAGCGCTGGATGCGCCTGTCTTTCGCGTCGTCGATGGAAGACCTGGAAGAAGCCATGCGCCGCCTGCGCGAGGTGATCGCATGAACTTCCAGTTCCAGGTTCGCGTGTACTGGGAAGACACCGATGCCGGCGGCATCGTCTTCTATGCCAACTACCTGAAGTTCTTCGAGCGTGCCCGCACCGAATGGCTGCGCGCCGCGGGTGTCGAGCAGCACCAGCTGCGCGAGGACACCGGCATCATCTTCGTCGTCGCGGCCACCAGCCTGCGCTACGCCGCCCCGGCGCGGCTGGACGACCTGCTGACCATCACCGTCGAACCCCAGCCTGCCGGCCGTGCCAGCCTCGTCGTGCGTCAACGCGCACTGCGGGGCGACACGTTGTTGGCCGAAGGCGAGATCCGCATCGGCTGCGTGCGCGCCGACGACCTGAAACCGCAACGCCTGCCCGACCGCGTCGTCGCGGCGATCACCGCATGAACCAAGACCTCTCCATCGTCTCCCTGATCCTGCACGCCAGCTTCGCGGTGCAGCTCGTCATCGCGGGCCTGCTGCTGGTGTCACTGGCCAGCTGGAGCGTCATCTTCGGCAAGCTCATCGGCCTGGGCCAGATCAAGCGCCGCAACGACGCCTTCGAGGCCGAGTTCTGGAGCGGCAAGAACCTGAACGACCTGTATCAGGCCGTCGGCAACCGCACTGACGGCGCGCCGCTGGAGCGCATCTTCGCGTCCGGCATGCGGGAGTTCATGAAGCTGCGCGAGAAGCGCGTCACCGACGCCGGCGCCCTGCTTGACGCGGCCCGCCGCGCCATGCGCGCCAGCTTTCACCGCGAACTCGATGCGATGGAGAGCAACCTCTCCTTCCTGGCCTCGGTGGGCTCCGTGTCACCCTACGTGGGCCTGTTCGGCACCATTTGGGGGATCATGCACGCCTTCGTCGGCCTGTCCAACCTGACGCAGGTCACGCTGGCCACCGTCGCGCCGGGCATCGCCGAGGCGCTCGTCGCCACGGCCATCGGCCTGTTTGCGGCCATTCCGGCCGTGCTGGCCTACAACCGCTTCGCCCGCCAGATCGACCGCAGCGCGATCACGCTGGAGACCTTCATCGAAGAGTTCTCCAACATCCTGCAACGCAACTCGACGCAGCACTGATGGCCTCCGTCTCCGCCCGCGGCGGCCGCCGGCGCCGCACGATGAACGAGATCAACATGGTCCCGTTCATCGACGTGATGCTGGTGCTGCTCATCATCTTCATGGTCAGCGCACCGCTGATCACGACCGGCCTTGTCGACCTGCCCAGCGTGGGCAAGAGCCGCCAGCAGCCCGAGCACGTCATCCAGGTCATCGTCGGTACCGACGAGAAGCTCAAAATCAAGGTCGACCAGTTGGAGCCTGAATCCATCCCGGCCAACCGCCTGGCCGAGCGCGTCAAGAAGGCCCAGGGCAAGGACGCGACCAACCCGGTCGTCATCTCCGCCGACAAGAACGTCAAGTACGAGGCCGTGGTGCAGGTCATGGACACGCTGCAGCGCGCCGGCATCCAGCGCGTGGGCCTGGCCGTGAAGAGCGGTGCATCGTCCAACTGATGTCGACCACGGCCCTGCGTCCTCCTGAAGCCGCCGGCATCGGCCGCGGCCTGGCGCTTGCGCTGCTGGCGCACGCACTGCTGATCATCGCGCTGACCTATGGCCTGAACTGGCACAGCGACTCGTCGCCCGCCTTCGAGGCCGAGCTGTGGTCCTCTGTGCCGCAGGTCGCTGCGCCGCGCGAGGAAGCGCCGCCCGAGCCCGAACCCGAGGCCCCCAAGCCACCGCCTGAACCCGACCGCCGCGCCCAGCAGCGCGCCGCCGACGAAGCCGCCGCCGAGCAGCGCGAAGCCGAGATCGCGATCGCCAAGGCCAAGAAGGCCAAGGAAGAAAAGGCCCGCGAGGAAGCTGCCAAGCTCGAACGCGACAAGGCCGCCAAGGACAAGGCAGCCAAGGACAAGGCCGCGAAAGAGAAGGCGGACCAGGAAGAGCAGGATCGCAAGAAGGCGAAGGAAGCCAAGGCGGCCAAGGAAGCGAAGGAGGCCAAGGACGCCGACGCCCGCCGCGAGGCGCAGCGCCAGGAAAACCTGCGCCGCATCCAGGGCATGGCCGGTGGCACGCCGGGCTCCACCGGCGCGGCCGCTCAGAACGCAGCGCCGTCGGCGGGCTGGAAGGGTCGCGTTGTTGGACGCATCAAGCCGTTGATCATCTACTCCGGCAATCGCGACGCCAACCCGACGGTGTTGGTGCGACTGACTCTGGGGCCGGATGGACGCATCCTTGGCACCCGGGTGCTCACCGCCAGTAGTGACGCCGAATGGGATCGCGCGGTCCTGCGCGCCATCGAGAAGGCCGAAATGCTGCCGCGCGATACAGATGGCCGTGTGCCGCCAGTCGTCGACCTCAACCTCTTCCCGCTCGAATAGACAGCACGCGGTCGACGGACCAGCGCCCAGCGCCCCACAGTGCGATCGCGAGCGCCAGCACCCCCCACAGCGTGTGCTGCGCCTGGGCGGCCGGTGTCAGGTCATCGGCCATCAGCGACAGCACCGCCATCAGGTTGACGACGAAGAGGCCCGCGCCGGCAAAGCGCGTCGCCAGGCCCAGCACCAGCAGCACGGGCAGCACCAGCTCGCCGGTGGTGCCCAGGTAGGCCGCCAGCGCCGGCGGCAGCAGCGGTACTTGGTAGATGTCGTTGAAGAGGGCCAGCGTCGACGACCAGTCGCGCAACTTGGTCAGGCCCGACATGAAAAAGACCTGCGCCACGTAGAGCCGCGCCGCCAGCAGCGCGAGCGACTGGAGATGGCTGACGACACCGTCGAGCGGTACCGGCAGACGCGTCGGCCGGGGCGGCGAGATCTCGCCGGGGTCGGTGAAGGCGCGCAGCGCGGCGGAGGCAAAAGCGTTCATGGCGTGGAAGTCCGGTGGGTGGATGGCGTCGACCTGACTCCCAGCAGCCAGGCGTTCTGCAGCGCGGCTTGCAGCCAGGCGCTGAAGTCGAAGTCGGCCCCGGCGCCAGAACCTTTCACTTCGGCCTGCGCCAGCGCATCCGCGAGGCTCGCGTCGGTCAGCAGCGCGCGCAAGAAACACGCCTCGGCGGCCGATAGCGCCCGCGATTCGCCCCGCCAACGCTGGCGCCACACCAGCACCGGGCCCGTGCGCTGATCCAGCAGGGCAACGCCCGGCCGCAGTTGCAGCCACAGCTGCTCGGGTGGCAGGTGGCCGAGCAGCGCCAGCGATTCGGCGTCCAGCCCGGCATCCGCCACGCGTTCGGCCTCGTGCAGCGCCCAGTCCAGCCGGGCCAGATCGGGCAGGCCGGAGTTCTCCCCGGCACGCGCGACGAGGAATGCGGGCAGCGCGCCACCCCACTGCGCCAGGTCGCCGCGCTCGGGCGGGTGGGTGCGCCAGAACGTCCAGGCCAAGGCGGCGAAATCGTCCTCGCCCAGCGCCTCGCGCAAACGGATGAACGGCACCGCCAGCGCCTGGGCCGACAGCGCGCGCAGGTTGTTGCGATAAGCGGCCAGGCCGCGCTCGCTGCGGGTCAGGGTGGCCGGCGCATCGCCGCGCCCGAGCAGCGCATGGACCAGGGCCTCCTGCTCGGCCTTCATGTCTGCAAAGCCCTCGCGCGCTCGCACTCGCCCAGCAGCACGTCCAGTTCGGGCACGGCGGCGTCCCATTCGATCAGCGTGGGCACAGGGCCCAGGCGCTCGATGGCGTGCGCATAGACGCGCCAGACTTCATCCCGCACCCGGCTGCCGTGATCGTCGATGACCAGGCCGTCCGCCAGCTCGCAGTGCCCGGCCAGGTGGATCTCGCCGACGCTGCCCGGCCGGATCGCATCGACCCAGCGCATCGCCTCACGGGCCGCCTCGTCCGGCGCCAGGCCGGCATTGCGCGCATTGACGAACAGGTTGTTGACGTCCAGCAGCAGCCCGCAGCCGCTGCGCTGCGTCAACAGATTGAAGAACTCGGGTTCGGCCAGGGTGTCGCCGTCCCAGCCGACATAGGCGCTGATGTTCTCGACCAGCATGCGCCGGCCCAGCCGCTGCTGGACCGTGCCGACATGCTTGGCCATCAAGGCCAGCGATTCGTCGTTGAAGGGAATGGGCAGCAGGTCCGCCGCATGCAGGCCCGAGCCCACGCGGGCGAAACAGGCATGGTCGGACACCCACTGCGGCTGCACGCGCTCGACGAGGCGGGCGAGCCGGTCCAGATGCCAGGGGTCAAGGCCGGTCGCCGAGCCCAGCCCGAGGCCGACGCCATGCAGGCTGACGGCATAGGCCTCGCGGCCGGCCTCCAGCACGGCCAGCGTCGCGCCGCCGTCGGCGAAGAAATTTTCCGAATGGACCTCGATGAAGCCGAGGGCCGGGCGGCGCGCCAGCAGCGCTTCGTAATGCGGCTGGCGCCAGCCGATCCCAACGGGAGCGGCCGGCGCCAGCAGGGCCGATGCAGCCGGCAAGGCTTACTTCTTCTGCTTGGCCTTAGCCTCGTCGGCCGTCATGCCGCCGGCGCTCTTGCAGCTGCCCTTGGCGACGTATTTCCATTCCTCGGCGGCGTTGTCCGTCTTGGCCTGGCCGGCGCAGGAATGGCTGCCGCTCATGTTGGCGCAGTCGTTCTGGCCCGCCTTGGCGATGCCGTAGCACTTCTCCTTGGCGGCCTTGTCCTCGGCCTGGGCGTGGGCGACGAGACCGAGGGACAGGGCGGCAGCCAGGGCCGAGGACACGAGGGCTTGGTTCTTCATGGGATCTCCGAAATGTTGGGGGTAGCGGAAAGGCGGCCGATGATGCGGCGGCAGGAACGAAGTCGCAAGACGCCCCGCACTCCTTACACTCCGCGCCGCATGACCGCTTCACCCGACCCTTTCAGCCAGATCGAAGCCCTGCGCCCGGTGCTGCTGAAGTACGCGCGGCTGCAGCTGCGCAACGCGGCCTGGGCCGAGGACGCCGTCTCGGAGACGCTGCTCGCCGCGCTCGAGAAGCCCCAGTCCTTCGCGGGCCAGAGCCAGCTCAAAACCTGGCTGATCGGCATCCTCAAGCACAAGCTGGTCGACCAGATCCGCAAGAACAGCCGCGAGCTGTCGACGACCTGCACGGCCGACGACGGCGAGGATCTCGACGACCTGCTGTTCGCCAGTGACGGCCACTGGCGCGAGACCCAGCACGATTGGGGCAACCCCGAGGACATGCTGCGCCAGCTGGATTTCATGAAAGTGCTGGAAGCCTGCGTCGAGAAGCTGCCGGGCCAGCAGGGCCGGCTGTTCATGATGCGCGAATGGCTGGAGCTGGAATCCGACGAGATCTGTAAGGAGCTCGCCATCACGCCGACCAACCTGTGGGTCATGCTGCACCGGGCCCGGCTCAGGCTCAGGGATTGCCTGCAGGCCGGTTGGTTCGGTGCCGCCGGAGGAGCGACTTGATCAAGCCGAAGATCACCTGCCGCGAGGCGACGGAAATCCTGCTCCGGGGCGAGGACCGCAGCCTGCCGCTGGCCGAGCGGCTGTCGCTGCGCCTGCATCAGCGCAGCTGTGGCAACTGCCGCCGCTTTGCGCGCCAGGTGGCGCTGATGCGCCAGGCGAGCGCGCGCTGGCGCAAGTTCAGCGAAGACTAGGAACAGGCCCTAACTCGTCGGCCCGCCTTCGTCCGGGTCGCCCGCGGCCGGTTGCGCATCGCCCGACAGCGAGATCGCGATCGCCAGCTTGATCGCATCGATCTGCGCGGCCAGGCCCATGCTGGGCACGCTGGGCTGGGTGCGCGCGGCCTGTTCGGGCAACGCCGGCAGGTGGATGAAGCCGCTCATCAGGCCGCGGCCGGCGAGGCGGTGCTGAAGCTCGAAGAACAGCTGGTTGCAGACGAAGGCGCCGGCCGACAGCGACAGCCCCGCCGGGTGCCCGGCGGCGCGCAGGCCGTCGCGGACGGCCTTGACCGGCAGCGTCGAGAAGTAGGCCGCGGGCGCATCGGTGCGCACCGGCGTGTCCAGCGGCCGTTCGCCGGCGTTGTCGGCGATGCGCGCGTCGATGAGGTTGACGGCCACGCGCTCGATGGAGACCTCGCTGCGGCCGCTGGCCTGGCCCAGCGCGATGACCAGCTCGGGCTTGAGCACCGCCAGCGCGTCGGCCAGCGCCTGCGGCGCGCCAACGAACGTGGTCGGCAGGCAGCGCGCATGCACCGTCGAGCCGGCAATGACCTGGCCGTGCAACGACCGCGCCACTTCCCAGGACGGGTTGATGACCTCGCCGCCGAAAGGCTCGAAGCCGGTGAGCAGGATGTTCATGAGCCCCATTCTCCCAGCCGGCGCTGCGCAGGGGCAGCAAGTTGAAACCGGTGTTTTTCGGGGCAAACCGCGCGCGGGCCGGCCTCCATAATCAGCCGGCAACCTGCCAACGCCCACGCATGAACGACCCGTCCCAGCCCCTGCCCTGGCCCCACGGCGACGCCGGCTCCTCCGCCGCCGGCCCGGCGGTTGCCGGGCCGGGTTTCTTCTGGCCCAACCCGCCCTACGCCGCCTACCCCCAGCCGCAGGTGCAAAAGGGCTCCGAGGCCTGCGAGATCCTCGGCCTGAACAACAGCCGCAGCACCGGCCAGTTGCTGCACATGGACGCCAGCGAGCGCATGGTGCAGATCAACGTGCCGCCGGCGCGCAACAGCATGCCGCTGAAGTTCAGCCAGTTCCGCGCCGTCAAGCTCATGCGGCCGGTGGTCGTGCCGCCGCGCGACGAGGGTGACAGGAATGCGCCGCTCAGCGTCGACCAGCGCCCGCGCAGCGACTTCCGCGTCGTCTTCAACGGCGGCGACGAACTCAAGGGCGTGACCATCGGCCACCAGCACGACAAGCTGGGCCTGTTCCTCTTCCCGCCGCTGTCCGACAGTGACGACTCGGTGCGCCGCGTCTTCATCCCACGCGAGGTGCTGGCGCATTTCGAGATCGGCGAGCGCATCGGCGACCTGCTGCTGAAGGATGCGCTCGTCACGCAGGAGCAGCTCGCGGCGGCCGCTGTCGAACAGACCGGCCTGCGCCAGAAGCGCGTCGGCGACATCCTGGTCGAGCAGCACATCGTCACCGCCGAGCAACTGCTGCAGGCCATCGAGCAGCAGGCCAAGATGCCCATGGTGCGCATAGGCGAGGCGCTGCTGGCGCTGGACCTGGTCTCGGCCGAGCAGCTGGAGCAGGCCCTGGTGCAGCAGCGCGACGACCGCTCGGTGCCGCTGGGCGAGCTGCTGGTGCGCCGGGGCGTCATCAGCCGTGCGCAGCTGCAGTCGGCGCTGGCGCGCAAGATGGGCTACCCGGTCGTCGACGTGGAGAACTTCGCCATCGAACCCGACGCCGTGCGCAAGCTGCCGCACGCGGTGGCCAAGCGGCTCGAAGTACTGCCGCTGGTGCTGCGCGATGGCCGCCTGGTCGTCGCAATGGAGGACCCGACGCGGCGCGATGCCATCGACGAGGTCGAGTTCATCACCCAGCTCAAGGTTGTGCCGACATTGACCAAGCTGGGCACGCTGCAGTTCGCCATCCCCTCGGCCTTCAACCGCTACGGGGCGGAGGCGCTGCCGCGCGGCGGCGGCGTCGATACGCTGCCCGACTTCACGCCTGACTTCGCGCTGGAGAGTTCCAACAAGCTCATCGAAAGCCTGGAGCGCGATAGCAGCGAACGCACCAGCAAGGAAGACGAGTCGCCGATCGAGCAGAGCGACAACAGCCTGGTGCGGCTGATCAACAGCATGATCATCGAGGCGCACAACCAGGGCGTGTCCGACATCCACATCGAGACCTACCCGGGCCGCGACAAGCTCAAGATCCGCTTCCGCCGCGACGGCGTGCTGCAGCCCTACCTGGAGCTGCCCCACACCTACCGCAACGCGATGATCGCGCGCATCAAGATCATGTGCGACCTCGACATCTCTGAGCGCCGCAAGCCGCAGGACGGCAAGATCAACTTCGCGCGCTTCTCGTCGCAGCACAGGCTGGAGCTGCGCGTCGCGACCATCCCGACCAACAACGGGCTGGAGGACGTCGTCATGCGCATCCTGGCCAGCAGCAGGCCCATGCCGCTGGACCGCATTGGCCTGACGCCGGCCAACCTGGCGGCCCTGAAGCACGCCGTCGCCCGGCCCTACGGCATGGTGCTGTGCGTCGGCCCGACCGGCTCGGGCAAGACGACGACGCTGCACTCGGCGCTCAGCCACATCAACACCGCCGATCGGAAGATCTGGACGGCCGAGGACCCGATCGAGATCACCCAGGCCGGCCTGCGCCAGGTGCAGGTCAACCCCAAGATCGACTGGACCTTCGCCAAGGCGCTGCGCGCCTTCCTGCGCGCCGATCCCGACGTCATCATGGTCGGCGAGATCCGCGACCAGGAGACGGCCGAGATCGCCGTCGAGGCGTCACTCACCGGTCACCTGGTGCTGTCGACCCTGCACACCAACAGCGCGCCCGAGACCATCACGCGCCTGCTGGACATGGGCATGGACCCGTTCAACTTCGCGGACTCGCTGCTGGCCGTGCTGGCCCAGCGCCTGGTGCGGCGCAACTGCAAGGCCTGCCAGACGGCCGAGCCGATGAACGAGACCGAGCTGGCCGAGCTGCTGGATGACTATCTGCACGTTTTCCCGGCCGAGTCGCAGCCGGCGAGGCCGGCGCTGATGGCGGAATGGGTCAAGAATCACGGCAAGGACGGACGCCTGATGAAGTTCAGCAGCCCGGGTTGCAGCACCTGCGGCGGCTCCGGCTACAAGGGCCGCGCCGGCCTGCACGAACTGCTGACGGTGTCCAAGAACCTGCGCCGCATGATCCAGACCGGCGCCCGCGCCGAGGAACTGCAGCAGGCCGCACTTGCCGAAGGCATGCGTTCGCTGCGCCAGGACGGCATCGTCAAGGTGCTGCAGGGCATCACCACCATCGCCGAAGTGCACGCGACGAGCAACGCATGAAGCCTCTTCGCCTCTTCTGAGCTGCCATGGCCGAAACCGCAGATACCGCTGCTGCCCCCCGCCCCAAGCTGCGCCTCGGCGACGTCCTCGTCGAGCAGCAGCTGATCTCGGCCGAACAGCTCGGCCAGGCGCTGGAGCTGCAGCGCGCCACCGGCAAGAAGCTGGGCCGCATCCTCATCGAGGCCAACCTCATCACCGAGGAGGCCCTGGCCCATGTGCTGGCGCGCCAGCTGCGCGCGCCCTTCGTCAACCTCAAGACCTTCCCGCTCAAGACCGATCTCGTGCGCCTGCTGCCCGAGACCCCGGCGCGGCGCTTCCGTGCGCTGGTGCTGGAGGAGCGCGGCGACACGCTGCTGGTGGCCATGGCCGACCCGCTGGACCTGTTCGGCTTCGACGAGCTGGCCAAGATCCTGAAGCGCCGCCTGGCCATGGCCGTCGTCGCCGACAGCCAGCTGCCCGCGGTCTTCGACAAGCACTACCGCCGCAGCGACGAGATCTCGGGCCTGGCCAAGGCGCTGGAGAAGGACATCGGCGACGCGGTGGACTTCGGCGCGCTGCAGGCCAGCGTGGGCCAGGAAGGCGCGCCGGTCGTGCGGCTGCTGCAGAGTGTGTTCGAGGACGCCACGCGGGCCGGCGCGTCCGACGTGCACATCGAGCCGCAGGAAGGCGAGCTGCTGATCCGCAACCGCGTCGACGGCATCCTGCAGACGCTCACGCAGGCCGACAAGCGCATCGCACCCGCGCTGGCGCAACGCCTGAAGCTGATGGCGGGCCTGGACATCTCCGAGAAGCGCCTGCCACAGGACGGCCGCTTCACGCTGCGGCTGTCCGACCGCACGCTGGACGTGCGCCTGTCCACCATGCCCAGCCAGTATGGCGAATCGGTCGTGATGCGGCTGCTCGGTCAGGGGTCGGCGCTGCGCCGGCTGGACCAGATCGGCATGCCGGACGACATGCTCAGGCGCTTCCGCGAGCTGCTCGGGCGCGACGCCGGCATGATCCTCGTCACCGGCCCGACGGGTTCCGGCAAGACCTCCACGTTGTACGCGGCGCTGGCCGAGCTCGACGCCGAACAACAGAAGATCATCACCGCGGAAGACCCCATCGAGTACCGCCTGCCGGGCCTCACGCAGGTGCAGGTCAACGACAAGATCGAGTTCACCTTCGCCAAGGTGCTGCGCGCCGCGCTGCGGCAAGATCCCGACGTCATCCTCGTTGGCGAGATGCGCGACGCCGAGACCGCCGAGATCGGACTGCGTGCCGCCATCACCGGCCACCTGTTGCTCAGCACCTTGCACACCAAGGACACCGTCTCCACGCCGTTCCGGCTGCTGGACATGGGGGCCCCGCCCTTCATGGTCGCCACCTCGCTGCAGGCCGTGCTGGCACAGCGGCTACTGCGCGGCGTCTGCAAGCACTGCGCCGAGCCGCACCTGCCCACGCCGCAGGAGCAGGCCTGGGTGGAGCAGGTGCTGGCCCTGAATGGCGAGACCGAACCGGTGAAGAGCGTCAAGGGCCGCGGCTGCGCCGAATGCAACGGCACGGGCACGCAGGGCCGGCGCGGCATCTACGAGATGCTGGAGCTGGACCCCGACATGGCGCTGGCCATCCAGAAAAGCGATGCCGGCGCCTTCCTGGCCGCGGCCCGACGCGCATTGAAGGGCAAGACCCTGGCCGACCGCAGCCTGGCGCTGGTGCGCGAAGGAAAAACGTCGCTTGCCGAGGCTGTGCGTATCAGCGTGGACGCTGAATGAGCGCCGCTCGCGTAGGTTGGGGTGAGCGCGGCGAACCCCAACGTGTCGCCCGCCGCCCAATGTCGGGGTTTGCACCCCAACCCACGACATGAACTTCGCCTTCAAGGGCCGCAACGGTCGCGGCGAGCTGGTGGAGGGCATCGTCGACGCCGCCAGCAGCGACGCCGTCGCCGCGCAGCTGATGTCCGGCGGCGTCGTGCCGGTCAGCATCGAGCCGACCAGCGAGGCCGTCAGCGCCGCAGGTGGCGGCAACTGGCTGCAAGCGCTGCTGGCCAAGCCCGTCACGCAGGAAGACGCGCTGGTGCTGACGCGCCAGTTCTATACGCTGCAGAAGGCCGGCGTGCCCATCCTGCGCTCGCTCGCCGGGCTGGAGGCGTCCACCAGCCACCCGTGCATCGTGAGCCTGCTGCAGGACGTGCGGGCCAGCCTCGACCAAGGTCGCGAGCTGGCCACGGCGTTCGCGCGCCACCCGACCGTCTTCAGCGCCTTCTACATCGCCATGACGCGGGTGGGCGAGCTGACCGGCCGGCTGACCGAGGTCTTCCAGCGCCTGTCCGAGCACCTGGAGTTCGAGCTCGACATCCGCGCCCGCATCAAGCAGGCGCTGCGCTACCCCACCATGGTCATCATCGCGATGGCCATTGCGCTGGTGGTCATCAACATCTTCGTGCTGCCCAAGTTCGCCGACGTCTTCGCGCACTTCAAGACCGAGCTGCCGCTGATGACACGCATCCTGCTCGGCTTCTCGGCCTGGACGCTGAAGTGGTGGCCCATGGTGGTCGCCGGTGGCATCGGCGCCACCCTGGCCTGGCGCAACTGGATCGCCACGCCCGGCGGCCGCTACACCTGGGACCGCTTCAAGCTGCGCCTGCCCATCGCCGGCGACATCGTTCTGAAGGCCACGCTGGCCCGCTTCGCGCGCAGCTTTGCGCTGGCCAGCAGCTCGGGCGTGCCCATCAGCCAGGCCATGACCGTGGTCGCGCAGACGGTCGACAACGCCTACATCGGCGCCCGCATCGAGCAGATGCGCGACGGCGTGGAGCGCGGCGAGAGCATCTCGCGCTGCGCGACGGCCACGGGCGTGTTCACGCCCATCGTGCTGCAGATGATCGCCGTGGGGGAGGAGACCGGCGAGCTGGACACGCTGATGACCGAGATCGCGCAGATGTACGAGCGCGAAACCGACTACGCCATCAAGGGCCTCTCCTCGGCCATCGAGCCCATCCTGCTGGCTGTCATCGGCGCGCTGGTGCTGGTGCTGGCGCTGGGCGTGTTCCTGCCGCTGTGGAACCTGGGCCAGGCGGCGACCGGCCGTTGACTGCTCCGAAGCGGCGCCTTGCGTGTGACGCTTGCAACGGTTTTCAGGTGGGGCTCGACGGGCTGGGGTCAAGGCGTGCGCTTTTCACTTCCGCCTACGGGCGGCAGGTCCGATAGTCCCGCCACCCCCGGACCACAGCGCTTGCAGCGCAGGAAGGCACCCCATGAACAAGTCTCAACAAGCTGGTTTCACCCTGATCGAGCTGGTGATGGTCATCGTCATCCTCGGCGTGCTGGCTGCCGTCGCCCTGCCGAAGTTCGTGTCCGTCGACACGGAAGCCAAGGCTGCTGCCCTGGCCGGCATCGCCGGCTCGCTGAGCTCGGCATCCGCTATCAACTACGCCGGTCGCAAGGTCAGCACGACAAAGGGCGTCGCCATTGCAAACTGCACCGACGTCGCGAACGCCCTGCAAGGCGGCCTGCCGACGGGTTACAGCATCACGGCGGCGAACATCACCGTCGACACCACGGTGAGCTGCACCCTGACGCAGACCATCAATGGCGTCACGGCGACGACCACCTTCTCCGCCACCGGCGTCTCCTGATGCCCCCGCCACGCAGTACGCGTGGCTTCACGCTGATCGAGCTCATCCTCGTCATCGTGATCACAGCCGCCCTGGCGGTGTTCGCCCTTCCCAAGGTGCTGGACACGACGCTGTGGCGGCTGCGTGCATTTGGGGACGACTTCCAGTCCCGCCACCAGGCCATGCTGCGCCTGGCGCTGCAGCAGCGCCGGCCCATCGTCGAGACCATCACCGGCACCGGTGTCAGCTGGGCCTATGCCAGCGGCGCCAGCCTCGGCGCCCTGCCCTGCCCGGCGACCGAATCCCCCTGCATCGCCGAAGGCGGCAGCCGCACGGTCACCTTCAACAGCGGCAACGGCGGCGCCGTCACGACCAGCACCGCGGCGGACCTGACCATCACGGTGGCTGCCGGCAGCTTCAGCCAGGCGTACCGCATCGCGACCGATACGGGGCTGATCTATCCCCTTCCTTGACGCCTGGCCCTCGGCAGCCCTGGGCTAGCATGAAGCGCATGCGCCTTCCCCGCCAGGCCCAAGGCCTCACGCTGATCGAGCTGCTGCTCTTCATCGTCGTCGTCGGCATCGCGCTGGCGGCCATGCTGCGCGTCTTCACGACGGCCACGCTCGCCAGTGCCGACCCCATGATCCGCCGCCAGCAGCTGGCCATCGCGGAGTCGCTGCTGCGTGAAGTGCAATTGATGCCCATCACCTGGTGCGATCCGGCGACCGCCGCCAATGTCGAGACGGCCACGTCCACCGCCGACTGCGGCGGCGCCGTCGAGAACATGGGCCCGGAAAGCGGCCAGACGCGCTACGGGCCGACCAACTACTTCGACAACGTCAACGACTACGCCGGCTTCTCCATGAGCGGCATCCGCGACCTCAGCAACACCGTGGTCAGCGGCCTTTCCGGCTATTCGGCCAGCGTGGCCGTCGCCGCCGCGGCGCTGGACTCGCTGACCGCCGGCAGCGGCGACGCGCTGAAGATCACCGTCACCGTCACCGGCCCCGATGCCAGCAGCCTGGTGCTGCAGGGCTGGCGAACCCGCTATGCGCCGCAATCGCCGTTCTGACGCCGGCTTTACGCTGATCGAGGCGGTGATGGTGATCACCATCACCGGCGTCGTCATCGCCATGGTGTCCATCTTCATCGCGCCGGCCACGACGGCCTATTTCGCCAGCAGCGCCCGCGCCCAGCTGGCCGACGAGGCGGACACGGCGCTGCGCCGCATCGCCCGCGACGTCGGCGCGGCGCTGCCCAACAGCGCCCGCATCAGCGGCCAGAGCCTGGAGCTGATCCCCGTCAGCGGCACGGCGCGCTACGCGGTCGAGTCGGGCAATCCGCTGCAGTTCGGCGTCACCGACACCGGCTTCGACATCGTGGGCCCGGCGCTGCGCCTGGCGAGCGCCAGCCAGCGCCTGGCCTGGTACAACCTCGGCACCGGCGTGCCCGATGCCGATGCCTACACGCAGGCCAACGTGCGCGTCTCGTCCTCCGCCGCCGGCAACGCAGCCAGCGTGACGCTGACCGGCGCGGCGCTGCCCAACGCGCTGCAGGCGCCGCCCTACCGCGTCTATGCGATCGAACAGCCCGTCACCTACCGCTGCGACACCGCCGCCGAGACGCTCACCCGCCATACCGGCTACGGCTTCCTCGCCACGCAGGCCGACCCGCCGCCCGGCGGCAGCGTCGCCGTGCTGGCCCGGCATGTGAAGGCCTGCAGCTTCAGCTTCGACACGCCGGCCTTCGCGTCGCGCTACGCCCTCGTGACGCTGCGCCTGCAGCTGGGTGTCAACGGCGAGACCGTGTCGCTCTATCAAACCGCCCACCTGGACAACTTGCCGTGAACGCGCGCGGATTCACGATGGTGTCCATGCTCTTCATCCTTGTGGTGCTGGCCGCGCTGGGTGCGGCGCTGGCCTCGTTGAGCCAGCGCCAGCACATGGGTTCGGCGGGCGAACTGGCGGCGGCCAAGTCCTACCAGGCGGCCTTCGCCGGCCTGGAGTGGGGCAGCCACCAGATCCTGCGCGCCGGTGGCACGCCGGCCTGCTTTGCCGCACGCCACATCGCGCTGCCCGACCAGCTCGCCGGCTACACCGTCACCGTCACCTGCACGCGCACGCCGTCCAGCGGCACCGTTGCCGATGGCGACCAGGCGCTGGCCTTCTACACGCTGGTGGCCACGGGCTGCAACATTCCCAGCGCCGGCGCCTGCCCCAACGGCGGCACGACGGAGCCCACCTACGCCGAGCGGCAACTGGTCCGCAACCTGAGCGCAAGCCCATGACACGCTGGTTGACCCGCGCCCTCGCCACAACGGCCCTGGCCTTGCCGACGCTGGCCAGCGCCGTCGCCTACGACCTGCCGGGCAACCCGCCGCCCGGCTGCAGCCGCAGCGGCAGCAACTACACCTGCCCTGGCATCAGCCTGGGCTACAACGACACGCTCACCGTCAGCAGCCCCACCAAGCCAGCGACGGTCACCGTCAACGGCAACTTCGACACCAACACCTCGCAGATCAACGTGGGGGGCGTGGCCAGCGACCTGACGCTGACCATCAGCGGCACGCTGACGCTGGGCTACCAGGCCAAGGTCACGGCCAACATCACGGCCACGGCCGTCAACGACACGGGGGGCGGTGGCGTCGTCATCACCGGCAACCTGGCCGCCACCGGAGGCAACATCTCGCTGGGCCACCAGGCCAGCGTCAGCGGCAACCTGTCCACCAGCGGTGCCGGCATCCTCACCACCGGCGCATTCGGCAGCGTTGGCGGCAACGTCTCGGGCGGCAGCGGCAGCATCACGATCAGCGAAGGCAGCTCCGTGGGCGGCGACGTCACCGGCACCGGCACCATCACGCTGGTGCAGAACACGACGGTATCGGGCAACGTCAGCGCCGGCTCGGGCTCGGTGAGCTTGGGCTTCAAGTCCCGGGTGACCGGCAACCTGACGACCACCGGCGCCGTCACGCTGGGGCAGGAGGCGGTGGTCGGCGGCAATGTCACCGGCGGCACGGGCCACGTGTCGGTCGGCTACGGCGCGACGGTGACTGGGACGCTCACCACCAGCAGCGGCACCATCGACTTCGCGCAGGCCGCCAAGGCCCTGGCCTGCGTCAAGTCCACCAGCAGCGCCAGCATCACGCTGGGCTACCAGAGCAGCGCCCACAGCGTCTGCTGCGGTGGCAGCTGCACCAACAGCTGCGTCGTCAACAACAGCACCGCACCGATGCCGGCCGCCTGCGCCGCCACGACGCCGACGCTGGTCTCCGGCACGCGCTACAGCTTCGAGTCGTACGACGTGCCGGGTTCCTACATCCGCCACAGCAACTACATCGGCTACATCAACCCGGTCTCGGCGAGCAGCGACTCGCTGACGCGGAACGACAGCACCTTCATCGCCCGCCCGGGGATCACGAACCCGGCGTGCTGGTCGTTCGAGTCGGTGAACATCCCCGGCTACTACCTGCGCCACCAGAATTTCATCCTCAAGCTCAACACCTACAGCGCGACGGCGCCCTACCCGGCGGACGCCACGTTCTGCCTGCGCAGCGGCCTGGCCAATCCGTCGGCGATCAGCTTCGAGGCGACCAACTACCCGGCCTACTACCTGCAGCACAAGGTCGACACCAGCATGATCCTGGCCACCGTCGACGGCACCGCCGCCGTGAACGGTCGGGCCACGTTCTACCCGCGCGCCGGCCTGGCGCCGGTGGTCGAGCACTACGAACTGTCGGTGCCCAGCGCCAGCCTCGCCTGCCAGGCTTCCACCTTGAAAGTGACCGCCTGCGCGGACAGCTCCAGCCCGTGCACCAACCCCGTCACGAACGCCAGCGGCCAGACCGCCACGCTCGCCACGACGGCCGGCACGCTGGGCTCGGGCACCGTTACCTTCGACGCCAGCGGCAGCGCGACGACCACGCTTGCGCACGGCGCCGCCGCCAACGGCAGCACGGCGACCGTGACGCTGTCGGGCGAAAGCTCGCTGGCCACCTCGGCACGCCGCTGCTGCCCCGACGGCGCCAGCTGCAGCGCCGCCAACAGCTGCAGCACCACGTTCAGCACGGCCGGCTTCCTCATCGCCGCCAGCGCCAACGGCGGCGCCACCACCGTGCCGGCGCAAACCGCAGGCACGGCGTCGAGCAGCTTCGTGCTGCGGGCGGTGAAGACCAACACGACGACCAAGGCCTGCGAAGCGGCGTTGACCGGCACGACGACGGTTAACTGGGGCGTGCAGTGCAACGACCCGGCCACATGTTCCAGCGGCAACCGCATGACGCTGACCGGCAGCAACGTGGTGGCGGTGCCCGGCAACGCTGCCGGCAGCAGCAGCAACAGCGCCGCGGTGTCCATGACGTTCGACGCCGACGGCACCGCGCCCTTCAGCTTCAGCTACGCGGATGTCGGCCGCGTGACGCTGTTCGCCAGCAAGCCTGCGGGCGGCCCGCTGAAGGCGGCGCTGAGCGGCAGCAGCAATGCCTTCGTCGTCAAGCCGGCGGGGTTCGTGCTGTCGGCCATCCGCTGCGCCAGCTACGTGGCCGGCTCCTGCGCGATCTCGGCCATCGCCAGCCCGGGCAACAACCCTGGCGCGAGCGCGGCCAACGGCAGCGCCTTCATGCCGGCCGGCCGGCCGTTCACGGCCACCGTGACGGCCGTGGACGCGGGCGGCAACGCAACGCCCAACTACGGCCGCGAGACCGTGCCCGAAGGCGTGACGCTCACCGCCACGCTGGTGGAGCCGGTGGGCGGCAATGCGCCGGCGCTGACCAACCCCAGCGCCTTCGGCAGCTTCAGCAACGGCGCCGCGACCGGCGCCACCTTCGCATGGCCCGAGGTCGGCATCATCAAGCTGACACCGGCGGTCGCGGACGGCAACTACCTCGGTGCCAACAACGTCACTGGCACGGCGAGCGGCAACGTCGGCCGCTTCGTGCCGGTGTCCTTCGCGCTCACCGCGGCGACGGTCACGCATCGCAGCGGCGCGGCGTGCTCGCCGGCATCGACCTTCAGCTACCTCGGCGAGGCGTTCAGCCTCGGCTTCACGCTGACGGCACAGAACGCAGCCGGCGCCGCCACGGAGAACTACGAGGGGGCCTTCGCCCGCCTGCCCCTCACCACGGCGACCCGTTTCAACCTCACCGGCGTCCACGGGGCCACTCAGTTCAAGACCGGCAACGCCTCCCTGGTGCTCGGGACCAGCAGCAGCGCCGCCGGTTGGGTCAATGGCGTTGCCTCCGTGACGCTGCCTGCCACCGCGGCGCGCGCCACCACGCCCGTCGGGCCCTTCGACAGCGCCGAGTTCGGGGTCGCACCGGTCGACGACGACGGCGTGGCGGTGGCATCGCTGAATCTCAACACGGACGCCGTCGCGGGCAACGACAGCTTCAAGGTGGGCACAATCCCTCTGCGCTTCGGGCGGCTGCGCCTCCAGAATGGCATGGGCCCCTCAAACCGCCCGCTCAGCCTGCCACTCGAAGCCCAGTACTGGTCCGGTACGGCGTACATCACCAACACCTTGGATTCCTGCACCCGCATCAGCGCCACCAATCTCAGCTTCGGCAATCTGCGCAACGTGCCGGCGGCCAACGCGGCCATGGTGGGCAGCGGCAGCACCATCACGGCCGGCAAGGGAAGCCTCACGCTGGCAGCACCCGGCAACAGCGGTCGTGCCCTCTACGACATCGCCCTGGCGCTGGACGGCACCACGCCGCCCGCCGATGCGTCCTGCCTCAACACCGCTGCCGGCTGGACACGCGCCAAGGCCGCGACCACCGGCGCCAACGTGGCCGCGCTGCGCGGCGCCTGGTGCGGCAACGCCGCCACCAGCGACCCCAGCGCCCGTGCGACCTGGGGCCTGTACCGCGGCGCCGACGGCGTGGTTTACCAAAGGGAGAACTACTGATGCGTTGGCCCTGGCGCCCCCGCGGCAGCTCGCAGCGCCTGACCCTGCGCCGCGCCGGCAGCCAGCACGCCTTCGTGCTGACCGATGGCGCCCCGGGTGACGAGCCCGCACGCCTGCTGCGCTGGGGCCTGCTGCCCGATGCGCGCCCCGTCCCCGCCGGCGAGGCCATCGCGCTGCTCGACCCGGCCGATTACCAGATCCTCAAGGTCGACACGCCCAACGTGCCGCAGGAGGAACTCAAGCCCGCCGCGCGCTGGCAGATCAAGGAGATGGTGGACGTCGACGTCGCCGAGCTGACGCTGGACGTCATGCACGTGGGTGGCGATGTCGACCGGCCGCTCCGACAGCTCTTCGTCGTCGCGGCGCGCAACAGCGCGATCAAGGCGCTGACGCAAGGTGCTGCCGGCCTCGCCGAGCAGGTCGGTGTCGTGGACATCTGGGAGACGGCGCTGCGCAACCTGCTCGCCGCCCAGGCGCGCGCCGACGATCTCGCCGCCCGCGCCTGCGCCGCCGTGCTGATCGACGAGGGCCATTGCATCCTGGTCGTCTGCGCTGGCGACGAGCTCTTCTACACGCGCCGGCTGGAGGGCGACCCCAAGCTGCTGGCGCGCGCCCGCGGCGACGACAGCGGCGCGGCGGTGGCGGAGCTGCCGCTGGGCTTCGAATACCAGCCCGGCGGCGCCTTCGACAGCCCCGGCGTACAGGAGTCGCCGTTGGTCGTCGAATTGCAGCGCTCCATCGACGTCTGGGAGCGCAGCTGGCCGGAGCTGCCGCTGGCGCGGCTGTACGTCGTCACGGCCGAGCACGGCCCCGAGGTCGCGGCGCTGATCCAGCGCGAGCTGGGCCAACGCACGATCGCGCTCGACCCGCTGGCCGCCTTCGCGCCCGACGCGCCCGCGCCGGAGGGTGACGCGCGCCAGGCGCTGGCCGCCTGCCTGCCACTGCTGGGCGCCGCCCTGCGCACCGAGACCCGAAAGCTCTGATGGCGCAGCAAATCAACCTGCTCACGCCCATCCTGCTGGCACCCAAGCGCTACCTGTCGGCGTTGACGCTGCTGCAGGCCACCGGGCTGCTGGTGGCCGCCGGCCTGGCGGCGGCGCTGTGGCTGCAGCAACGCGACCGCGCCGCCGAGGCCCGGCACCAGGCGCTGCTGGCCCAGTACGACGCTGAACGCCAATCCTTGGCCGCCGCCCGCGCGGCCCTGCCCGCACCGATGGACGCTGCCGCTGCCCAACAGCAGTTGCTGCCGCTGGAGGCCGGCAACGCGGAGCGGCGCGCGCTGCTGCAGGTGCTCGGCGCGGAAGGCGGCGGCAAGGACGGGCGCCGTCATTCCGACCTGCTCGCACTGATCGCCCGCGGCCTGCCTGAGCCGGCTTGGCTCAGCGAGCTGCGCTACGCGCCCGGCCGCCTGGAACTGGTGGGCGGCACGCTCGACACCACCGTGCTGCGCCCGTGGCTGACGCAGCTCGCGGCGCATCCCTTGTTGGCCGGCCAGCAGCTGTCGGCGCTGCGCGTGGAGCGCCTGGGCGCCCCCGGCACCGATGCCAGCAACCACCCGCTGCTCGAACGCGGCGACCCACTCGCGCAGGCGACGTTGCCGGTCTGGGCGTTCCGTGTCGTCAGCGCGCCGGCCCTGCCGGCGAGCGGCGCTTCGAGGGCTGCGCCATGAAGGCGCAGACGCCCATCGACCTGGCGCTGCTGCGCCGGCGCATGGCGCCGTTGCGCGCGGCCTGGGAACGCCAGGCCCGGCGCATCGACGCCCTGAGCCTGCGTGAACGCGCCATCCTGTTCGTCAGCATTGCAGCGGTGCTGGCGGCGCTGTTCGACACGCTGGTGCTGACGCCCCAGGCCGCCCGCGCCAAGCAGCGCAGCGAGGCGCAGGCCCGGCAGGCCGCCGAGATGACCGCGCTGCGCGAACAGTTCATCGCCCAGAGCCGCAGTGCCGACGAGCCGGCCGGCCAGCTGCGCCGCCAATTGGACGCGGCGCGGGCCGAGCGCACACGCCTGGACGACCAGCTGCGCCAGGCCGGCTCGCTCAGCGCCGGTGAAGGCCTGTCGGCCGTGCTGCAGCGGCTGCTGGCCCGCCAGCCCGGCCTGGTGCTGGAGCGCCTGACACTGCTGGAAGACACGCCCGTCGTCGCCCCCGCCGCCAGCCCTGCCGCGGCGCAACGCCCCGACCTGCCGCTGATGGCGGGCATGAACTGGCAAGGCGTCGAGCTTCAAGTGCAGGGCCGGTATGCCGACGCCCAGCGCTATCTGCAGGCGCTGGAGCGCGAGCTGCCCGGCCTGCGCTGGGGCGAAATGCAGCTCAAGGCCGTCGGCCACGGCGAGCCGCCGCGGCTGCAGGCCCAGCTCTTCCTGCTGAAAGTGCAGCCATGAAAGCCCTCGCCCTTTTGCTGGCCGTGGCACTGTCGGCCCATGCGGACGATGCGCCGCGCGACCCGACCGCCCTGCCACCCGCGCTGCGCAGCGCCATGGCTGCCGCGTCTGCGGCCTCGGCGGCTTCGGGCGTGCCAGCCGAGGCGGCGGACCACGCCATCCGTCAGGTCGTCTTCGCGGGCGGCCGCGCCTATGTCGTGCAGCGCGGCCGGCGCTACGCCGTCGGCGAGCAGCTGGACGGCGCCCGCATCGAGCGCATCACCGAGCAAGCCGTCTGGCTGCGCGAGTCCGGCCAGGTGCGCCGCGAGCCGCTGTACGGCGGCGTCGAGAAGCGCCCGCCCGCGCCACCTGCAGGCAGTGCCTCGGGCGTCAGGAAATCCAAGGAGAAGCCATGAAGGCCCCAGTCCCCCGTCTGCTGCTGCTGAGCGCGGCCACTGCGCTGCTGGCGGGTTGCGCCGACAAGCCCCTGCAGGTGGCGCAGCCCAGCCAGGCGCTGCGCGAAGAGCTGCAGGCCCAGCAGCGCCTGCCCGCGCCGGCGGCGTCTGCGCCGGTGGCGCAGGCCGTCCCCGTGCCGCTGCCCACTCCCACGCTCCCGGCCGAGCCGCGCTTCGACCTGATCGTCAACGGCGCGCAGGCGCGCGACGTCTTCCTGTCCCTGGTCAGCGACACGCGCTACAGCATGCTGGTGCATCCCGGCGTCGCGGGCACGCTGTCGGTCACGCTCAAGGGGGTGACGCTGCGCGAATCGCTGGACGCCATCCGCGAGGTCTACGGCTTCGACTATTCCATCGACGGCCGGCGCGTCACCGTGTTCCCGCCCACGCTGCAGACGCGCGTCTTCACGATCAACGCGCTGGCCCACCAGCGCAGCGGCCGCAGCGAGGTGCGCGTCAGCTCCGGCGCCGCGCCCGTCGGCAGCCCGAACAACAACGCCAGCGGCAGCGGCGGCACTGCCACCCCGGCCGGCGGCAGCACCAACACCGTGCTGCAGCAGGAAAGCAGCCAGCTCAGTACCCGGGTTTCCAGCGACTTCTGGGCCGAGACGACGACGGCGCTGCGCGCGCTGGTCGGCACTGGCGAAGGCCGCGCCGTCATCGCCAGCCCCCAGTCGGGCACCGTCGCCGTGCGCGCCATGCCCGACGAGCTGCGCCACGTCGAAGCCTGGCTGAAGGCCACGCGCATCGCCGTCGAACGCCAGGTCATGCTGGAGGCCAAGATCGTCGAGGTCGAGCTGCGTGAGGGCTACCAGAGCGGCATCGACTGGTCGCGCATCGGCAGCCACGGCGCCATCGGCCAGACCAGCGTCAACCCGTCCGTCCCAAGCGGCGTCGGTTCCATTATCAACCCGCTCGTCAGCAATGCGCGCGGGCTGCCGACGCTGTCCAGCGGCACGCAAAGCCCCGCCTGGTCCGACCTCATCCCGCTGCCGTCGGCCGGCGGCGGCACCTTCGGCCTGGCGCTGTCGCGAGGCGGCTTCCAGGCACTGCTCAGCTTCCTCGAAAGCCACGGCGACACGCAGATCCTGTCCAGCCCACGCATCGCGACGCTGAACAACCAGAAGGCCGTGCTCAAGGTCGGCACCGACGACTACTTCATCACGGGCATCAGCGGCAGCAACAGCGGCACGAACACCAGCAACACCGGCACGAACGGCACCACCAACCAGATCCCGACGCTGACGCTGACGCCTTTCTTCAGCGGCATCGCGCTGGACGTGACGCCGCAGATCGACGCGGCCGACATGATCACGCTGCACATCCATCCGTCGGTGTCCAACGTGACGGAGAAGGTCAAGCAGGTGGACCTGGGCGAGGTCGGCAACTTCCGCCTGCCGCTGGCCAGCGCGAGCATCAACGAGACCGACACCGTCGTGCGCATCCCCGACGGCCAGATCGTGGCCATCGGCGGCCTGATGCAGATGGAGGCCTCGCGCCGCGGCTCGGGCTTCCCGGGTGCCGACAGCAACCCGCTCACCTCCATGCTGTTCGGCAACCGCGCCAACAGCGGCCGCAAGCGCGAGCTGGTGGTGCTCATCAAGCCCAGCATCATCCGAAGCGCCGAGGACTGGGAGCAGCACAACCGGCTGGTCAGCGAGTCGCTGAACGACACCGAGAACCGCTCGCGCCGGGTGATCCGGCTGGACGGCAACACCGGCCCCGCGGCCAAGTGATGCCGGCCTGACCCCGCGCGACTCAGGCCGCGAAGTCGACGACGACCTTGCCAGCAGGCCGCGCCGTGCCGGCAGCCTCGATGGCCTCGGCCAGGCCGGTGAATGGCACGACGCGGCCGATGGGCAGCGCGATATCGCCGACAGCCACCTGCGCAGCCAACACCGCAAGCCGCGCCGCGTCGGGCCGCATCTGGAACCACGCGCCCGGCCGGCCCTGTGCCGCCTGCGCCGCGATCTCGGGCGCCGCCGTGCTCAACACGCGGCCGGTGGGCGACAGCGTTGGCCACAGCTGCTGCAGCGAGTCGCCGCCGATGAAGTCCAGCGCCAGGTCGACACCGCGGATGGCCGCCAGCGCCTGCGTCGACGCCGAGTCGATGACCTCGTCCGCACCGAGCTGGCGCGCATGGGCTGCCTTGGCGGCGCGCGCCGTCGCGATGACGCGTGCGCCGGCCCGCTTGGCCCACTGCACGGCCAGGCTGCCCACCCCACCGGTGGCGCCGTGGACGAGCACCGTCTGGCCCGCCTGCAGGCCGCCGTCCTCGAACAGGGCCTGCCAGGCTGTCAGTGCCGCGACCGGCAGGGCGGCGGCGGCCCGCATGTCCATCGTGTCAGGCACGGCGGCCAGGCGATCGACAGGCACGACGAGCAGGTCGGTGTAGGCGCCCAGACGACCCAGCGCACCGAACACGCGGGTGCCGGGCGCAAAGCCCAGGGCCGATGCCTCGGGGCCGACCTCCACCACCTCCCCTGCGAACTCGATGCCCAGCGTCGCCGGCAAGGCGAGCGGGAAGGCGTCCTTGACAAAGCCGGAGCGAACCTTCCAGTCGAGCGCATTCACGCCCGCAGCGCGGACGCGCACGAGCACCTCGCCATCGCCAGGCCGGGGTGCGGCCACCGCATCGACACGCAACCCCTCGCTGCCGCCGTAGGCATGCAGCCGCAGCGCGCGGTTGGGCTCGACGCGGGCAAGCGGGTAGTCGATGTAACCCCGCGGCCCGTCGCTGTAGAAGGTATCGCGCTGCGGCTCGTTCAGTGGCGCATGGTGGACGAAGCGCTCCAGCAGGTCGGGGTTGGCGAGGTAGGCGCTGCCGAAGACCACCGCGTCGGCACGCCCAGCATTGAGGTGCTGCACGGCGCTATCCTGCGTCAGCCCACCGCCCAGCAGGTAGGTGCCAGGGAACAGCGGCTTCAGGTGGGCGTGGTAGTCGATGCTCCATGGCGAAGTGGCGACGTGCAGATAGGCCAGCCCGAGCGGCGCGATGGCCTGCACGAGATGGGTGTAGGTGATCACCGGTATCGCGTCGTTGATGTCGTTGAAGCCCATCTCGGGTGAGATCTTGATGCCGACGCGCCCGGCGCCGATCTCGTCGGCCATGGCCTGCACGGTCTCGACGACGAAGCGCACCCGGTTCTCGACGGAGCCGCCGTAGCGGTCGTCACGCTGGTTGGTGCTGGACGACAGGAACTGCTCCGGAAGGTAGCCCGAGGCCGCATGCAGCTCGACGCCGTCGAAACCCGCGTCGATGGCGCGCCGGGCCGCCTGGCGGAAGTCGTTGACGATGCTGGCCACCTCGTCGGTGGCCAGCGGGCGCGGCGTGACGAAGTCGGCCGGACCGGTCGCCAGCCAGGTCTGGCCGGCCGGTTTGACGGCCGACGGCGCCACCGGCGTAGCGCCGCTGGGCAGCAGCGACGGGTGCGAGATGCGGCCGGTGTGCATCAGCTGCAGCACGATGAGGCCGCCGCGGGCATGCACGGCTTCGGTGACGCGGCGCCAGGCGGCCACCTGCGCATCCGTGTGTATGCCGGGCGTGCGGACGTAGCCCTTGCCCATGGCACTCGGGAAGGTGCCCTCGGTCACGATGAGGCCGGCGCCGGCGCGCTGGCGGTAGTAGGTGACGGCGTGCTGCGACGGCACACCGGTGGCGTCATCCGCACGGCTGCGCGTCATCGGCGCCATCACGAGACGGTTGCGCAGGTTCAGGGCGCCGGCGCGGACGGGGGTTTGAAGCGGATTCATCACGGGCTCCACAAGAGGGGTTCGGGTAGAGCGATGATGGATTGCGCCGAATTCGGAATAAATATGATGGAATGAAATAACTGATCCAAATTTGGAGCAATACATGGCGTCGCTGGGCGACATCGAACTGTTTGTGGAGGTGGCCCGCGCCAAAGGCTTCCGCCGCGCGGCGGACCTGCTGGACATGCCGAACTCGACGCTGTCGCGGCGCATCACCGAGCTGGAGCGCCAGGTCGGCGTGCGCCTTTTCCACCGCACCACTCGCAAGGTGGAGCTGACCGAGGCCGGCAGCGCCTACTTCCGCCGCTGCGAAGGTCTGGTGGCCGAGGCCAGGGTGGCGCACGAGGCGCTGCTGGACGTGGCCGAGCGGCCGAGCGGCGTGCTGCGCGTGTCCATGCCGGTGGACCTCGCCATCACCTACCTGGCTGCGCCGCTGCGGGTTTTCGCCGAGCGCTATCCGCTGATCGACTTCGAGCTCGACCTCACCGCGCGCCGTGTGGACCTGGTGGCCGACGGCTTCGACCTGGCCATCCGCCTGGGCGAGCCGCCGGCCACGCCCTCCAGCCTCATCGCACGGCGGCTGGGCGCCGTGAAGCGCCAGCTGTATGCGTCACCGCACTATCTGAAGGCAGCGCCACCCCTGGAACAGCCGCGCGACCTGGCCCGGCACAGCTGCATCATGCTGGTCAGCGCCCGGCAGGCGGGCTGGACGCTGCACGGCCAGGGCCAGCAATTGACCGTGCCGGTATCGGGGCGCTACGCGATGAACAGCCTGGGCATGTGCCGCGCGTTCGCCCGCCTGGGGCTGGGCATCGCCGTGATGGGGCCGGAAGACACTGAAGCCGAGCGGCACGCTGGCGAGCTGGTGCGCGTGCTGCCCGACTGGGCACTGGCGCCGCTGGCGGTGCACGCCATCACGGAATCGCGCCTCCTGCCGTCGCGGGTGCGGTTGTTCGTGGACTTCCTCGCCGAGACGCTGCAGGAGCGCTAAGCCCGCACGAGCAATGGCCGCTCGCCGGCCGCCACGACACGGCCCACCACGGCCGCAGCGTCGAACCCATGGCTGGCAAACAAGGCCAGCACGGCATCCACGGCGCTGGCGTCGCAGGACACCAGCAGCCCGCCGCTGGTCTGCGGGTCGGTCAGCAGCGCGCGGTCCTCGGCGGTGAAGTCCGCCGGCAGCTGCACGTCGCCGCCATAGCCCGCCCAGTTGCGGCCCGAGGCGCCGGTGACGAAGCCGCGCTGCGCCAGCTCGCGCACGCCGGCCAGCAGCGGCACGGCGCGCCAGTCCAGCTCCACCGTGCAGCCGGCGCCGCGGGCCAGCTCCAGCGCATGGCCGGCCAGGCCGAAGCCGGTCACGTCGGTCAGCGCATGCACGCCGGGCAACGCGGCGAGGTCCGGCCCCGGCGTGTTGAGCTGGGTCGTGGTGTCGATCATGCGGGCGTAGCCGTCGGCGCGGAGCTGCTCCTTCTTCAGCGCCGCGCTCATGACGCCCACGCCCAGCGGCTTGCCCAGCACCAGCACGTCGCCAGTCCGCGCATCGGCGTTGCGCTTGACGCGCTTCGGGTGGACGAGGCCCAGGGCCACCAGCCCGTAGATCGCCTCGACGGAATCGATGGTGTGGCCGCCCGCGATCGGGATGCCGGCCGCGCGGCAGACCGAGGCGCCGCCTTCCAGCACGCGGCCGATGGTCTGCGTGGACAGCACGTTGATCGGCATGCCGACAAGGGCCAACGCGAGGATGGGCCGGCCGCCCATCGCGTAGACGTCGCTGATCGCGTTGGTGGCGGCGATGCGGCCGAAGTCGAAGGGGTCGTCGACGATGGGCATGAAGAAGTCCGTCGTCGCGATCAGCGCCTGCTCGTCGTTGAGCTGGTAGACGGCGGCGTCGTCGGCTGTCTCGATGCCGACGAGCAACTCCTTCGGGATGGGCATGCCGGCCGTGCCCTTGAGGATCTCGGACAGCACACCGGGGGCGATCTTGCAGCCACACCCGCCGCCGTGCGACAGCGACGTGAGGCGGGGTTCGGCCGACGGGACGGGACAGGCAGGAGCGTTCATGGCGTGGGGTGGTTCGCAAACAGCGCGCCGACGATGCGGTGCAGTGTGGCCCGCTCAGCCTCGGGCGCAAGCAGCGCCGCGCGGGCGCCCGGCTGGGCGGTGAGTCGTGGCAGCATATCGGCATCGTCGCTGTCGCCCCCTCGCTGCCGCAACTTCTTCGCGACCGGGCGCAACGACGTGCCGGCTGCCTTTCGCAGCTGCGCGGCCGGCTAGAGTCCGGGCCGTGAAACTTTCCTTGCAAGACCTGTCCGCACGCCATGCCACCGCGCGCCGTGGTGCGATCGACGCGCTGGCCGGCCTGACCCTCGACATCGCGGCCGGCGAGCAGGTCGCCGTCATCGGCCCGTCCGGTGCCGGCAAGACGACGCTGCTCGAGGTGCTGGCCTGCGCCCGCCCGCCCTCGGCCGGGCGCCTCGCCATCGACGGCACCGACCCGTGGGCGCTGGCCCGCCGCGCGCTGCAGGCACTGCGCGGCCGGCTCATCCTGGTGCCGCAGGTGCCGCCACTGCCGCCGCGCCAGCGTGTCGTCACCGCGGTGCTGGCCGGCCGGCTGCCCAGCTGGAGCCTGTGGACGGCGTTGCGCTCGCTGTTCTATCCGGTCGACATCCCCGCGGCCGATGCGGCGCTGGAGGTGTTCGAGCTGGGCGACAAGCTGTTCGAACGCGTGGACCGGCTGTCGGGCGGCGAGCGCCAGCGCGTCGGCCTGGCGCGCGCGCTGGTCGCGCCGGCCCGCCTGTGGCTGGTGGACGAGCCGCTGTCGGCGCTCGACCCTGCCCGCGCGCAACGCGCCGTCGCGGCGCTGGTGCGCGAGGCCGGCACGCGGGGTGTGACGCTGGTGGCCACGCTGCATCAGGTGGACGCCGCGCTGGCGCATTTCCCGCGCATCCTGGGGCTGCGCGAGGGCCGGCTCCTGTTCGACCTGCCTGCGGCGCAGGTCACGCCCGAGCAGCTGGCGCGCCTCTACGCCCAGCACGAGGACGAGCTGCATGGCGCCGCACCGCCGGCGGCCGACGACCCGGCGCCCGCGCCGCCGGTGCTGATGCAATGCCGGTGAACGCCGCCGCGCGCCGTGATCCGGCCTGGCTGGGGCGACTCGGCCTGGCCAGCGTCGGGCTGGTGCTGCTGTGGCCGCTGCTGGTCGCGACCGAGTTCAAGCCCTGGCTGCTGCTGGAGGCCGACGCGCTGCGTGTCACCGGCCGCTTCCTCGGCAGCTTCCTGCCACCGGCCCTGGGCGGTGAATTCCTGTGGATGCTGGCGCGCGAAACCTGGCGCACCGTGGCCATCGCCACGGCCGGCGTGGCCCTCGCGCTGCTGCTGGCCGTCCCGCTGACGCTGGCCGCCACGCGCTCACTGTCCGTCTCGGCGCTGTCCGGGCGCATGGCCGCCCTGCCCTATGCCGTGCGCCAGGCGGTGCGGCTGCTGCTCATCGTGCTGCGCAGCATGCCGGAGTTGGTGTGGGCGCTGGTGTTCGTGCGCGTCGTCGGCCTGGGGCCGGCGGCGGGCGTGCTGGCGATCGCGCTGACCTACGGCGGCATGCTCGGCAAGGTCTACGCCGAGATCCTGGAAAGCGGCGACGCCCAGGTCACGCAGGCGCTGCTGCGCAACGGCTCCAGCCGGTTGCAGGCCTTCTTCTACGGGCTGCTGCCGCAGAACGCGGCCGAGCTGACGAGCTACACCGTCTACCGTTGGGAGTGCGCCATCCGCAGCTCGGTGGTGCTGGGGTTCGTCGGCGCCGGCGGGCTGGGCCAGCAGATGGACAGCTCGATGAAGATGTTCGCCGGCGGCGAGGTGGCGACGATGCTGCTGGTGTTCGTCGCCCTGGTCGCGCTGGCCGACCGCTTGAGCGCCGCGCTGCGGCGCGCGCTGGGCTGAACCATGGACAGCAAGCGCCGCCTGCCGCCGCCGCTGTTCAGCGCCCGTTGCCGCGCCTGCTGGCTGGTGGCCGGCGTGGTGGTGTTGGTCGTCGCCAGCTTCCTGTCGCTGGACCTGCACCTCGCGGCCTTCGCGTCGGGCGAGTCGCTGGCCAGCATGGGACATTTCGTGCGCGAGTTCTTCCCGCCGGACCTGAGCCCGGCCTTCGTCGGCCGCGTCGCGGCCGGCGCGTGGGAGACGCTGGCGATGTCGGCGCTGGGCACGCTGCTGGCGGCGCTGCTCGGCGTGCTGATGGCGCTGCCTGCCAGCCACGCGCGCGGCGGCGCCCGCGCCGGCATGCGGCTGCTGCTGAACGCGCTGCGGTCGGTGCCGGAGCTGGTGTGGGCCGCCATGCTGCTGATCAGCGCGGGCCTGGGCCCCTTCGCCGGCACGCTGGCGCTGGCCATCCACACCAGCGGCGTGCTGGGGCGGCTGTTCGCCGAGGCCGTCGAGAACGCGCCGCCCGGCCCCGGCGCGGCGCTGCGCACCCAGGGCGCGGGGACGGTGCGCGTGTTCCTGTACGCCACGCTGCCGCAGGTGCTGCCGCAGCTGATGAGCTACACGCTCTACCGCTGGGAGAACAACATCCGCGCCGCCGCCGTGCTGGGCGTCGTCGGCGCGGGCGGCCTGGGGCAGCTGCTGATGTTCCACATGGGGCTGTTCCAGATGGACAAGACGGCCACCGTGCTGATCGCCATGCTCGTGCTGGTCGCGCTGGTGGACGGTGCCAGCTTTGCGCTGCGCCGCTGGTTGACGCGTTAGGGCAGCGCGCCCGGCAGGTGGCTGGCCTCGCGCCAGCCCAGCAGCTTGCGCACCTCGGCCGGCACCGGCAGCGGTTGCACACCCTCGGGCACCCGCGCCAACTCGAAGCGGCGCAGCTCGGGGCTGCGGAACACGGCGCCCCGGTAATCCGAGAAGAATTTGCCCCGGGCCTCCACGCCCGGCACGGCCTCGCGGAAGTCGTCCAGGCCGGCGAATGTCGTCTGGCAGGCCGCACCCGCCACCGGCGCCCAGCTGATGAGCGGCTGGCTGGCCTTGGTGCCTTCGATGGCACCTTCCATGCGCACGTAGACGTTGCCGTCGACACGCTGGCTCATCGGTTGCATGACCTTGCCGCAGGTTTTCGGCCCCTGCTCGAAGCGCAGCAGCGGGCCCTTGACGCTGGCGTCGGCCACCAGCAGGTTGCCCTCGAAGACATGGCCCACGCGCTCGTGGACGTCCGGGCCGGTCTGCGGATGCCAGCCGAAGTGGTCGCCCTGCGCGCTGCGCTCGTTGCGGTCGATAAGTACCGGCGAATTGACGAAGGTGTTGTGGTGCAGCTTGGCGCCCGCGCTGTTGAGGATGCGGGCGCCCTGCTGGTTGTTGACAAACACGTTGCCGGCGACTGTCAGGCCCTTGGAGATTTCGAAGAAGACGCCGGCCATCGTGCCTTCGACGTGGTTGTCGACGAAGACGCCGTCATGGTTGCCGACGTCCCACCACACGCCGTTGGAGTAAGGCTGCTCGATGACGAGGTTGTCGCGCACGACGACGCGGTGGGACTGGTTGAAGATCTTGACCGCCGACGGGTAGTAGCCCGTCAGCCGCTCGACGTTGTTGCGCCGGACGATGTTGCGCTCCAGCAGCACGTCGGACGAGCCGATGACGTAGATGCCTTCGGTGCTGGTGTCACTGACCAGCGAATTGCGGATGACGAGCTTGTCACCACGGAAATAGCCGGCCACGCGCGAGCAATGGCTGATGGTGACGTTCTCCAGCAGCGTGCCGACGACCTCCTTGCCGTGCTCCGATTCCGGCGACGGGCCGACCGGGTCGTCGGTCGGTTCCTCCGACACCAGCGTGGACGGCTTCTTGCCCTCGATGTCGATGGCGCGGTAGGCGTATTGCGTGAAGGTGATGCCGCGCAGCGTCGGGCCCTTGCGATCCGACGCCTTGCCGTGCACCGGCCGCGACGGCCGGTGCAGCGCGATGTCGTGGGCGGTGATCTCGACCAGCTTGCCAGCCGGGTTCACGCCGATGTAGACATGGCCCTTGGCGTAGTCGATGTAGTAGCCCTTGCTGCCCATTTCGCCCACCCAGCCGGCGGACTGCAGCGCCTCGCCGTCGACGAACACCATGTCGTTGTTGAAGCGGTGCAGCGGCGTCAGGGCGCCTTCGCGGTCGGGCTGCCACCAGCCCATCGGCTGCGCGGGGAACAGCGTTTCCCACTTCGTGCGCCAGACGTTGTTCGGCAGCGCCTGCCAATCGGTGGCCACGCGGGTGCCCTTGAGCACGGGCGTCTCGTCCAGGTAGGGCTGGATGGTGATGCCCTGGTTGAGCTGCAGGCCGCCGGTGCGATAGGTGCCACCGCGCATGACGATGGCGTCGCCGGTGACGACACGGGCGATGGCCGCCTCGATGGTCGTCGGTTCGCCGACCGACGCGCCGGAGGCCTCGGCCTTGCCGTCCGGGGCGACGAAGTAGACATGCGCCGCCTTGGGCACGGCGTAGCGCTGCGGGATGGGGCCGTACGGGCCGCCCGAGGGTTGAGCCGTGGCGGCAGCCGAGGCGGCGAAAGCGCACGCGGCGACGGCCCAGCGGCCGATGCGGGCGAAGCGACGGAAGAACGGACGTGTCATGCGGTCTCCAGACTGTTCATCGCGGCGGCAGCCAATAGTTAGCGCTACCAACCTCTGAAAGGCAGACGCTAACACGCCCTCAGCCGTCGCGGCAAACTCCCATGAGAATCCCGACGAGCGTCACCGTGGTTTCGCTCCCACCAACCCCAGCGCCAGCGCGATGCCCACCAGCACGATGGCGCCGCCCATCACCATCTGCACCGTGATGGCCTCGTGCAGGAACAGCGCCCCCCAGACGATGGCGAACAGCGGAATCAGGAACGTGACCGACACGGCGTTCGTCGGCCCGACGCGGCTCATCAGTCGGAAATACAGCAGGTACGCCACGGCGGTGCACAGCACCGCCAGCCCCAGCGCGCTGCCCCAGGCGACCTGGCTGGGCGGCGTCGCCGGCCACAACCAGGCGGCGGGCAGCGCAAGCAACAGCGTCGCGGCGAGTTGGCTGCCCGTGGCCACGGCGAGCGGTGCGACGCCCGTCAGGTAGCGCTTGGTCGCATTGGCCGCGAGGCCGTAGCAGGCCGTCGCGCCCAGGCAGGCCAGCATGGCCCAGAAGCCGGAATGGTCGGCGCCAGGCTTGAAGCTGGCCTTGTCCCAGGCCAGGAAGGCGACGCCGGCAAAGCCGATGACGAGGCCCAGCACGCGCGACGGCGTCAGCCCCTGCCGCAGCCACACATAGGCGACGACGGCCGTCCACAACGGCGTGGTCGCATTGACGATGCTGGACAGCCCCGCCGTGATGGACAGCGCCGCGAACGAGAACAGCACGAAGGGAATGGCGCTGTTGAGCGCGCCGACCAGCAGCATGGCCTTCCAGTGCTCGCGCAGGCTGGCGAGCTGGCCGCGCGAGGCCAGCAGCGGCACGAGCAGCACGCTGGCCAGGCCCACCCGCACGGCGGCCAGCGCGATGGGCCCGAACTCGTGCGCGCCCAGGCGCATGAACAGGAAGGACGCGCCCCACAGCGCCGCGAGCAGGACCAGCTCGCCGATGTCGAAGGGCTTCATGCGGGGGCGCTTTCCAGGTTGAGCAAGGCCTTCTTGCGGTCCAGCCCGCCGGCATAGCCGGTCAGCGACCCATCGGCGCCGACGACGCGGTGGCAAGGCACCAGCACCGAGATCGGGTTGCGGCCCACGGCGGCGCCGAGCGCCCTTGCCGCACTGGCGCGGCCAAGGCGTTCAGCGAGCGCGCCGTACGTCGATGGTTGCCCCGGTGTGATAGCCAGCAGCGCCTGCCAGACCTCGCGCTGGAAGGCGGTGCCGGCCGGGTCCAGCGGCGGCAGCGCGAAGGGCTTGCCGCTGAAGTAGGCCGTCAGCGCCGCTTCGGTTGCCGCCAGCACGGCGTCGCTGCCGTCGTCCTCGGGCACGGCCAGCGGCCCGGGATGGTGCTTCTGGCCGTCGAACCACAGGCCCGACAGGCCGGCGGCGCTGCGCGCGGCCGTCAGCGGGCCCAGGGGCGTCGCGATGCGGCGCTGCAGGATGTGATGCTGGGTGTTCATGCATGTCTCCAGAGATGAAGGACGGCGTAGCTGCGGAAAGGCCGGTAGGGCTCCGCGGCTTCGAGATAGGCCTTGGGCGACAGCGGCGGCCGGTCGCCGCTGAGGGCCTTGCGCAGCACGACGTCGCCGGGAGGAAAGGCGTCGGGCCAGCTCCAACCGCGCATCAGCATGTAGCCGGCGGTCCAGGGGCCGATGCCGGGGATTTGCGTGAGTTCCTCGGCGGCCGCCTCGGGCGTGCCCTCGCGGCGGGCAAAGGCGAGTGTGGGCCAGGCCTGGGCCAGCGCGATCAGGCTGTCGGCACGGCGGCCGATGATGCCCAGCGACGCGATGTCGTCGCGCGTCGCGGCGGCGATGCGCTCGGACGTCGGGAAGAGGCGCTGGCAACCTGCCGGCGCCTCCGGCAATGGCTCACCAAAGCGTTCGACGAAGCGGCCCGTCAGCGTCCGCGCCGCGGCGACGGTGACCTGCTGGCCCAGCACCGCGCGCACGGCCAGCTCGAAGCGGTCCAGGCAGCCCGGCAGGCGCTGGCCTGGCACAGCCCCCTCGCCCAGCGCCTGCGCGATGGCCTCGGGGTCGGCGTCCAGGTCCAGCCAGCGGCGCAGCAGCGGCAGCAACGAACCGGCGGCCTGCCACAGCGTGGGTGACAGTTCCACGCCGACCTCGCCCGCCTTGTCGAAGCGCACGCGCAGCCAGCCGGCATGGCGCTGGCCGGCGTGGGTCAGGGCCAGCGAGCGCGTCACGCCCTGCCCCTCGACGACCTCGATGCCGGCAATGGCGCGCGGCGCCAGGAAGGCCAGCACGCCGGCGACGTCGTACGGCTGGCGGTAGCTCAGCCGCAGCCGCGACACCGACGCGGTGCCGCCGCCCTCGCGCCGCAACGCCGTCGGCTGCAGGCGGTAGTGCTCGATGAACGCCGCGTTGAAGCGCCGCAGGCTGGCATAGCCGGCCGCGAACGCGACCTCCTGCACCGGCAGCGTGCTGTCGGTCAGCAACGCCTTGGCCAGCAGTAGCCGGCGCGTCTGCAGGTATTGCAAGGGCGAGACGCCGTGCTCGGCCTGGAAGATGCGGCGCAGGTGGCGGCTCGTGATGCCCAGGTGCCGGGCGAGGTCCTCGACGCTGGCTTCCGCGTCGTCGCAGGCATCCAGCCAGGCGGCGGCCTGCTGGGCCAGCGTGCGCGACGCGTCCATCGTCGTCCACGGCAGCGCGCGCGGCGCCAGCTCGGGCCGGCATTTCATGCAGGGCCGGAAGCGCTCGGCCTCGGCCTGGGCCGCGGTCGAGAAGAAGCGGCAGTTCTCGCGCCGCGGCAGGCGCACGCGGCAGACCGGGCGGCAATAGATGCCGGTGGACGTGACACCGACGTAAAGCCGCCCATCGAAGCGCGCGTCATGCGCCTGCAGGGCGGCGTAGGCGGCGTCGGGCGGAAGGAGTTCTGACAACATGACGGCCAGTCTAGGCGGGGCTGCTGCCAGGGTCTGGCAGTTTTCGGACATGCCCCTGGCGGCCCTCAGCCCTCAGGGAAGGCGTCGGGGTGGCGCTTGCGCAGCTGGGCGACGGCGCCGCTGTCGACGAGCTGCTGGTAGGCGAGGCGCACCTTCTGGACCTGCTCGTCCGGCATGGCAGCGCCGGCCGCGGCATAGAGCTCGTGGCCCTGGTCCAGCAGCGTGATGCGCAGGCTGCCCGTGCTCTTGAAGCTGCGCATGACGGCGTCCGGGCCGATCACGGCTTCGACCAGGCCGCGCTGCAGCAGGTTCACCAGTTCGCCGTAATCCTTGCCTTCGACGACATGCCTGGCGCCGGCCGCCGCCAGCATGCTGCGGCTGACGGAGGCACGCATGGAGCCGATGCGGCGCTCCTTCAAGGAGGCGATGTCGCCGGACACCGGCCCGTCCGCGGCGCGCGTGACGACGGCGAAGCGGAAACGGCCGACCGGGAACAGCCAGCGGAACAGCGCTTCGCGGTCCGGCGTGCGCGTGATGACGAGGGCGGCATGGGCCTCGCGCGCCTCCAGCATGCGCAAGGCGCGCGCCCAGGGATAGAACTGCAGTTCCGCCGTCAGGCCGGCCTGGGCCGTCACGCGCTGGAAGAGCTCGAAGGCATAGCCCTCGGCGCCCTTGGCGCCGCGCCACAGATAGGGGGGCACCTCGCCGCTGACCCACAGCGGCGAGCCGGCCCATGCGCTGCTGCCCAGCCCAGCAAGCAGGCTGGCCAGGGTCGGCAGGAATCGGCGGCGCGGCAGCATGGCCGCACTCTAGCGTGGCGCCTACATGGCCTTGAACAGGTGGACGTAGGCCCGGCTGACGGGCAGCTCGCGAGGCAGAACGCCCTGCGGGCCGCGCATGCGCACGAAGAGCCGGCTCTGCTCGTCACGGCGGGTGCCGGCGAGGTGGTCGAGGTTGATGAGGGTCGAGCGGTGCACCTGCCAGAAGCGATCGGGGTCGAGCTGCGCGGCCAGTTCGACGATGGGCGTGCGGATCAGGTGCTCCGCGGCCGCCGTCTGCACGATGGTGTATTTGTCGTCGGCGTGGAAGTACAGGACGTCATCGACCGGGATCTGGTGCATCAGCTCGCCCTGGGCGGCGCGGATGTAGCGCAGCCGGGCCGGCGCGGCCGACGCGGCGGGCAGCAGGCGCTTGAGCGTCTCAGCCAGCGCCGCGTCTTCGCCCGCCGGCGCCTTGCGCAGGCGCTCGACGCAGGCAGCCAGGCGTTCGGCCTTCAGCGGCTTGAGCAGGTAGTCGACCGCACGCGCCTCGAAGGCATCGACGGCGTACTGGTCGTACGCCGTCACGAAGACGACGCGCGTCGCGCCCTCGATGCCCTGCGCCACCTCCAGGCCGGTCAGGCCCGGCATCTGGATGTCCAGGAAGGCGAAGTCCGGCTCCAGCGCGGTGATCGCCTCGGCCGCCTCGATGCCATTGGCGGCGGTGCGCACGATCCGCAGCGCCGGCCATGCCTGGGCGAGCTGGGCCTTGAGGTACTGGGCCAGGTGGGGTTCGTCGTCGGCAATCAGCGCGGTGGGGGCGGTCGTCATGGGGCGGTCGTGAGGGGTAGTTGGATGCGGGCCAGCGTGCCGCCGCCGTCGCGCGGCAGCAGTTGGAGCGACGCGGCGGCGCCGAAGCGGGCGGCCAGGCGCTCGCGGATGTTGGCCAATGCGACGCCGTTGCCACCGCGGCGCCGGGGGGCGTCCAGGCCCTGGCCGTCGTCGGCCACCTCGATCCACAACCGGCCGTCGACACGCCGTGCGCTGACAGCGACCGTGCCGCCGGCAACCTGCGGCTCCAGGCCGTGGTGGATGGCGTTCTCGACCAGCGGCTGGGCCAGCAGCGGCGGCAGCTCGATGCCGCCCAGCTCGGCCGGCAGCGACAGCTCGACGCGCAGCCGCTCGCCCATGCGCAGCTGCATCAGCGCGAGGTAGTCCTCCAGCATCGCGAACTCCTGGGCGAGCGTCGTCGCGTCGTTGCGCAACTGGCCGAGGCTGCTGCGCAGGTAGTCGGTGAAGCGTTCCAGCATCCGCTTGGCCAGCTCGGGATCGAAGTCGATGAGGCTCTGCACATTGGCCAGCGTGTTGAACAGGAAATGCGGCTCGATCTGGCCCTGCAGCAGCTTGAGCTGGGCCTCCGTGACGCGGGCCTGCAGGCGCTCCTGCTTCCAGCGCGAGCGGTAGCGCCAGCCCATCACCATGGAAATGAAGACCGAAATGCCAAGAAACTGTCCCCAGAAGCCCGGTTGGGACAGCACCGCCTGCCAGTTCCGCGTCAGCCAGACGCGGTCCACCACGGCCAGGCCGATGACGACGCCGAGGGCCGAACAGAAGGCCGACACGCCTGCATAGAACAGGCCGGAGCGCCAGTCGTGCCAGCCGACTATTGCGTCGAGCCAGCGTTGCGGCGCCAGCTTCTCGAAGCCACGGAAGACGCCGAAGAAGCACGCAGTCACGCAGGCGCTGACGAGCAAGTGACCGGGCACGGCATGGCGCCACCAGGCCTCTGAGCCGAACTGGCCGCTCTGCAGGCCATGGATGACGGCGAACAGGAAGCCGAAGCCGACGAGCCAGATCAAATAGATCACCATGCGCACGCGCAGACGGTCGGGCCGGTGCTTCATCAGCACGCGCTGGTGGCGCAGGGCCTGGGCGAATTCCTCACTGAACGTCATGGGCCCGAGTGTAGGAAGCCGAGGCGCCCTGCCCCCTGGATGAGCGACGGATCGACAGCCGGGGCGACGAGTGGCCGACATGTGCCGTGCCTACAATCCGCCGCGATTTCAAACCCCCAGCTTCAGAGGCAGTCCATGCAGGTTCACGCATCCATCTTCAAGGCCTATGACATCCGTGGCGTCGTTGGCCAGACCTTGAACGAGGACCTCGCCGAGCACCTGGGCCGGGCCTTCGGCACCGAAGCCAAGGCCCTGGGCGAGAAGGCCGTGGCCGTCGGCCGTGACGGCCGCCTGTCGGGCCCGGGCCTCGTCGCCGCGCTGATCCGCGGCCTGCAGAGCACCGGCCTGGATGTCGTCGACATCGGTGCCGTGACGACGCCCATGCTGTATTACGTCGCCGCCACGCGCGGCAAGCATGGCTGCAACTCCGGCATCATGGTCACGGGCAGCCACAACCCCAAGGACTACAACGGCTTCAAGATGGTGCTCAAGGGCGCCGCCGTCTACGGCGAGCAGATCCAGGGCCTGCGCCGGCGCATCGAGGCCGAGGACTATGCCCAGGGCAAGGGCCGTGTCGGTGCGATGGACATCGTGCCCGAGTACACCGCCCGCGTCGTCAAGGACTGCAAGCTGGCCCGCCCGATGAAGATCGTCGTCGACAGCGGCAACGGCATCCCCGGCGCCTCGGCGCCGGCCATCCTGCGCGCGCTGGGCTGCGAGGTCATCGACATCTACTCCAAGGTCGACGGCGACTTCCCCAACCACCATCCCGATCCCTCGCGCCCCGAGAACCTGGAAGACCTCAAGCGCATCGTCCACGCCTGCGACGCCGAGCTGGGCCTGGCCTTCGACGGCGACGGCGACCGCCTGGGCATCGTCACCAAAGACGGCGAGATGATCATGCCCGACCGCCAGATCATGCTGATCGCGGCCGACATCCTCAAGCGCCTGCCCGGCGCCGAGATCATCTTCGACGTGAAATGCACGCAGCGCCTGGCGCCGTGGATCAAGGAGCACGGCGGCAAGCCGCTGATGTGGATGACCGGCCATTCGCTGGCCAAGGCCAAGCTGAAGGAAACCGGCGCGCCGCTGGCCGGCGAGCTGTCGGGCCACATCTTCTTCGCCGAGCGCTGGTACGGCTTCGACGACGCGATGTACACCGCCGGCCGCATGCTGGAGATCCTGTCCCGTGACGCCGACCCCAGCGCCACGCTGCAGGCCCTGCCCAACAGCTTCAACACGCCCGAGATCAACGTGCCCTGCGCCGAAGGCGAGCACCACGAGGTCGTCAAGAAGCTCAAGGAACTGGTCTCGGCCAAGGACCTGCCCGGCGTCGAGGAGATCAACACCATCGACGGCATGCGCTTCGAGTACGCCGACGGCTTCGGCCTGATCCGCCCGTCCAACACGACGCCGGTGCTGGTGCTGCGCTTCGAAGGCCACACGCCGGAGGCGCTGGAGCGCATCCAGCACGACGTGCTGGCGCAGCTCAAGCGGGTGAAGCCGGACGCCAAGTTTGCAGCTGGGCATTGAACCCGCTAGGTGGCTCTATGCCACCTTGCTGCGGCTGCTGACGCCGCTCTACCTGCTGCGCCTGTGGCGCCGTGGCGCCAAGGAGCCGCTGTACCGGCGCGCGCTCGGCGAACGGCTGGGCTTCTACCCCGGCAAGGGTGAACCGGGCCGGCTGTGGATCCACGCCGTGTCGCTCGGCGAGACACGTGCCGCCAGCGCGCTCATCACCGCGCTGCGCGAACGCGAGCCGGTACTGAAGATCCTGCTGACCCACTCCACCGCCACCGGCCGCGAAGCCGGCCAAGCCTTGCTGCGCGACGGCGATGCCCAGGCCTGGCTGCCCTACGACACGCCGGGCGCCGTGCGGCGCTTCCTGAGCCACTGGCAGCCGCGCATGGGCGTGCTGATGGAGACCGAGGTCTGGCCGACGCTGCAGCGTGAGGCCGAACGGGCCGGCCTGCCCATGGTGCTGGCCAACGCGCGCCTGTCTGAAAAGAGCCTGCGCCAAGGCCTGCGGTTCGCCGCCTTGATGCGCCCGGCCGCGCGGCGCATGACGCTGGCGTTGGCGCAGACGGCGGCCGACGCGGAGCGCATCCGCGCTATGGGCACGGTGCGCGTGGAAGTCGCCGGCAACCTGAAATACGACATCGCCGTCGACCTCATGCTGATCGAACGCGGCAGGGCGTGGGCCGCGCAGCTCGGCCGGCCCGTGCTGATGCTGGCCGTGAGCCGCGAAGGTGAGGAAGCGGCGCTGCTGGCCGAGTGGGTCAAGCAGCCCGCGCCCCGACCGCTGCTGGCCATCGTGCCGCGGCATCCGCAGCGCTTCGACGAGATCGCCGCGTTGATCCGTCAGACGGGCCTCGAGCTTGCACGACGCAGCAGTTGGGCCGACGAGCCCTCGCCCGAGGCGCTGCAGGCCGATGTCTGGCTGGGCGACTCCATGCGCGAGATGCCGCTGTACTACGGCCTCGCGAGCGTCGCGCTGCTCGGCGGCAGCTTCGAGCCGCTCGGCGGCCAGAACCTCATCGAGGCGGCCGCCTGCGGCTGCCCGGTGCTGGCGGGGCCGCACACGTTCAACTTCTCGGAAGCGACCGACCTGGCGCTGGCAGCGGGTGCGGCCGAGCGGTGCGCGGACTTGCCGCAGGCGGTGTCGCGCGGACTTCGCCTGTGCAATGAGCCTCTCGCCCGCGCGACGATGAGCGCGCAGGCCCTGGGTTTCTCCAACGCCCATCGGGGCGCGGCCGCGCGCATGGCAGCGGCCTTGATGGCACTGCGATAACGCAGGCCGCGGGACCATCCCAACCGATGTGCATGTCGTTACGACAGGTAGCGAACACCGCATCAACTCGTTGTTAGATTCCCGCTCTTCCGGCTCAAGGACCGCACATGCTCGTTGATAGATTCCCGTTGATCTGCACGATCGCCATCGCCGCATTGCCACTCTCCGTGCATGCGCAGCCCAAAGGCGTGGGCGCCATCGAGGTGAACGACAAGGTCATCAGCATCAGTGGCAACGGCCATCAGCGCACCTTCCCTTGCAACGGCCGCAAGCTCGAAGTCATGGGCAGCGACCATGTCGTCACGACGACCGGCGAGTGTTCCCACGTCGATGTTTCTGGCGCGAACAACACCGTGAACACGGCCATTCAGGCCAAGGGTGTTTTGGAAGTGGCCGGGGCCAACCAGAAGGTCAACTGGAAAGCCGCCGGGGAAATCAGGCAAGAGATCTCTGGTTCCGACCACAGGATCGTGCGCGTCCCATAGGCACCTCGGCAGCGGCCCGTTCCCGCTCACTCCCTGACAAAACGCGGCGTGGCGCCGCCCTGGAACAGCGTCAGCGCCTTGCCATCGGCATCGAACTCGATCTCCAGCGGCGTGACCTTGGCGAAGAAGCGCCGCGGTGCCTTGGCGAACAGCTCGAACTCGGCCTGCCCCGTCGCCTGCGCAAAGAGGCGCTGGCCATCGGCCCGGATCGTCAGCTTGAACTGCGGCGTGACGGCATACACGCCGGCCAGCGCCTGCAACTGGTCGGCCGGCAGCGTGAGGCTGGCCTGACGCGTGGCGGCGAGGTCGCGCAGCGGCACGCTCTCATCGAGCAGGTGCAGCGCGAGATCGCCCACCGGCACCTGCGCGTTGGCCAGCACGACGCTGGCACGGCCACGGCTCGGATCCAGCCAGAGCGAGCTGCTGAAGCCGGCGGTGCCGCCGTCGTGCGAGAACAGCGTGCGGCCGTTCAGCGAGGCCAGCAGCCAGGCCAGGCCGATCGGGTTGGCCGGCGCGCCGCCGGCGGCGCGGCGCTGCAGGCACAAGGCAAATGCAGCTTTCAGGGGGTGCTCGTAGCCGCCCATCGCGGCGTCGGCATAGCGCAGCAGGCCGCGCGCCGAGCCGTGCAGCGCGCCGGCGCCGGCCGTCGTGCTCTGGAAATGCCAGGCCGGCACCGGCTTGCCTTGTGCGTCGTGGCCCTGCAGCAGCGCCGCATGGCCAAAGCCGATGTGCCGCTGCAGGCTCAACGGCTCCAGCACGCGGCGGGTCAGCAGCGTCGCGTAGTCGGTGCGCTGACGCAGCGCCAGCGCGTGCCCCAGCAGGCCGAAACCGAGGTTGGAGTATTCGAAGCGGCTTGCGCGCGCAACGCCCGGCTGCCAGCTTTTCAAGAACGCGCGCAGTGCCACCTCGTCGTAGTCTGCATAGGGGTCGTCGACGTTGGCCGGCGCCATGTTGGACGCCAGGCGCGGCAGGCCCGAGCGGTGCGTGGCGATGTCGACCCAGCGCAGCGGCTGGCCGGCGCTGTCGCGCAGCTGGATGCCGTCCACTTCGACGGCGTCTTCGAGCTTGAGTTCGCCGCGCACCACGGCATCCGCCAGCAGCAAGGCCGTGAAGGTCTTGGTGATGGAACCGACCTCGAACACGCTGTCGGCATCGGGGCGCGTGCCGCGCTTCGCAGCGCCGGCGAACTCGCTGTTGCCGCTGCTCAGCCGCCCGGCGGCCAGTGCGACGCCGTCTTCCCTGAGACGGGCCTCGAGCAGGTCTTGCATAGGCGCGGTTTCGGGCTGTGCAAATGCGGGCAGGCCGAGGCTGCCGGCGGCCAGCAGGCAGTGGCGGCGGGTGAGGCGATGGTTCATTTGGGTCTCCCGCGGCGCAGCATAGCGACGGGGGAGCCCTGCCCCGCCGGGCCTCCGCTCAAGGGCTTGACCACTTGAGCGGCACTTTCAAGCCCCGCTCGCGTCTCTTGGCGAACTCCAACCACCTCCCAGCGCCTTGACCAGCTGCGCCGTCGCAACCCATTGCGCGCCGCGCAACTGGGCCAATGCGCGCGCCGTGGCCAGCGGCGTGCGTTCGGCCTCCGTCACATCGAGGTAGCTGACGGCGCCCTTGTCGTAGCGGCTGCGTGCCACGGTCAGCGCCTGGCCGGCGGAGTTGAGCGTGCGGTTCTGTGCGTCGACGACGGCGGCGCGGCCCTGCAACTCGGCCAGCGCGTCGTCGACCTCGCGCAGCGCCTGCAGCATGCGGCCACGGAAACCGGCGAGTGACTCGTCGACCTGAGCCTTGGCGCTCGCCAGGTTGGCCTTGTTGCGGCCGCCTTCGAAGAGCGGCAGCGAGATGCTGGGGCCGAAGTTGTAGAGCCGTGCCGGCGCCGAGATCAGCGAGCCCAGGTCTTCGCTGGAGTAGCCGAAGCTGCCCGTCAACTTGATGGACGGATAGAAGGCGGCCTCGGCGATGCCGACCTGGGCCGTGGCGGCGTGCAGCTGCGCGAGGCTCTGGGCCAGGTCGGGGCGGCGCTGCAGCAGCTCGGACGGCAGGCCGGCGCGGATCTGCGGTGGCGCGGCCAGCGGCTTGGCGTCGAGCTTCAGTTCAGCGGCGGCCTGGCCCGTCAGTGCGGCGAGCTGGTTCAGCACCAGGGCCTGGCGGCGCGGCAGGTCGGCGACGTCGGCATCGGCGGCAGCAAGTTCGGCGCGCACCCGCTCCAGATCCTGCATCGTCGACGAACCGGCATCGAAGCGCGTCTGCGCGACCTGGAAGGCCTTGGCGCGGCTGTCGCGCAGCGCTTGCAGCGCGGTGGCTTCATCGGCCAGCGCACGCCACTGCCAGTAGCTGGCAGCGACGTCGGCGGTCAGCGCGACGCGGGCGGCGGCGGCGTCTGTCGTCGCGGCATCCAGCTGGGCCTGGGCGGACTCGGCCTGGCGCTTCACGCGGCCCCAGAGGTCCAGCTCCCAGCCGATGCTGGCGGAAAGGCCGAAGGTCTCGCCTTCGAACGTGACGGGTCGCCCTTGCAGCACCGGCGTCGTCGTGGCCTTGGCGGACGTGCGCAGGCCGCCGGCGCTGGCGCCGACGTCCACGCGCGGCAGCCGGTCGGCCTGGGTCGCGCCAAACACGGCGCGGGCACGCTCGATGCGCGCGGCCGCGGCGGCGAGCGTGGGGCTGGCTCGCAGCGCCTGCGCCTGCAGCGCGTCGAGCTGCGCGTCGCCGAACATCAGCCACCAGTCGCGCTGCAGCTCGGCGCCGGCCGCTGGCGCGGCCGCGCGGTAGGCGGCCGGTGCGTTGGCGGCGGGCGTTTGATAGTTGGGGCCCAGCGTCGTGCAAGCGGCCAGCGTGGCCACGGCGACGAGGGTGAGGACGGACTTGAGTTGGATCATGGTGATCTCCCGATTCAATGTGCGGCTTCGGCGGCGCTGGCACCGGCGCCGCCGAGCACCTTCTTGCTCATCCACACGATGGCCACGCAGGCGAACAGCGCGATGCCGAGGATGAGGAAGGCGTCGTTGTAGGCCATGACGAAGCTGTCCCGGCGCACGACGTTGTCCAGCGCCTTGAGCGCCATGTCCTGCGCCGTGGCGGGGTCGAAGCCGCGCGTGGTGAAGGTCTGCAGCAGGGCATCCAGCCGCGCCTGAGTGGCCGGCTCGTACAGGCTGACGGACTCGCCGATGCGGGCGCTGTGCAGGTGCTCGCGGTTGGTCAGCAACGTGGCCAGCAACGCGATGCCCACGGAGCCGCCGAGGTTGCGCATCATGTTGAACATGCCCGACGCACTGGGCAGCAACTGCGGCGGGATGCCGTTCACGGCGAAGTTGGTCAGCGTGATCATGATCAGCGGCTGGCCCAGTGCGCGCACGATCTGCGCCGCGATCAGCTCGGGGCCGGCGGTGTCGGCGCTCATGTGCGTGTTCATGAAGCAGGATGCGGCGAACAGCGCCAGGCCCAGGCTCATCATCACGCGGTTGTCCAGCTTGGTAGACAGCTTGGCCGCGAACGGCATGATGAACAGCTGCGGCAGGCCCATCCACATGATGACCAGGCCGATCTGCATCGGCGTGTAGCTGGCGATCTGGCCGAGGTACAGCGGCAGGATGAAGGCCGAACCGTAGAGGCCCATGCCGGTCGTGAACGCGATGACGCCGGCGATGAGGAAGCTCGGGCGACCGAGGATGTGCAGGTCGATGAAGGTGTTCTTGCGCGTCAAGCCGCGCCAGGCCCAGCCGTAGATGCCGCCCAACGCCAGCACGGCGGCCGTGATGATGAAGGGGCTCTGGAACCAGTCCTTGGCGTTGCCCTCCTCCAGCATCGCGGTCAGCGAGCCCAGGCCCACGGCCATGAAGGCGACGCCCCACCAGTCCACTTCGCGCAGCAGCTTGAGGTTCATCGGCTCCTTCTCCAGGCCGATGCTGACGCCCAGGATGAGCAGCACGCCGGGCACCCAGTTGATGTAGAAGATGCTGGGCCAGCCATACAGCTCGGTCAGGTAGCCGCCCACCGTGGGGCCCAACGTCGGTGCGAGCGTGGCGGTCATGCCGAACAGTGCCAGGCCGACGGGCCGCTTGTTCAGTGGCAGCTTGCGTGTGACCAGCGTCATCGCCATCGGAATCATCACGCCGCCCGTGAAGCCCTGCGCCGCGCGGAAGACGATCATGCTCTCCAAGCTCCAGGCCATGCCGCACAGCGTGCTGAAGAGCAGGAACAGCACGACGTTGGCGACGAGGTAGCGGCGCGTGGAGAACACCATGGCCAGGAAGCCGGCCAGCGGGATGACGACGATCTCGGCCACGAGGTAGGCGCTGGAGATCCAGGAGCCCTCCTCCTGCGTGGCCGACAGCGCACCGAGGATGTCGCGCAGCGAGGAGTTGGTGATGGCGATGTCCAGCACCGCCATGAAGGCGCCCAGCAGGCTGGCCAGCACGGCCAGCCAGGTGCGGCCGCTGACCTTCTGGTCGGACGGCGGCGGGAGGTAGTTCTCGTTGCCCATTTCGGGTCAGAGCTCTACTTCAACCTGCACCGACAGGCCCGGCACGATGCGCGTCGCGGCCTCGCCCAGGCGTTGAAGGCTCTCGGGCTCGAAGACGACCTTGACCGGCACGCGCTGCACGATCTTCGTGAAGTTGCCGGTCGCGTTGTCCGGCGGCAGCAGCGCGAAGCTGGCGCCCGAGGCGGGGGCGAAGCTGTCGACGTGGGCCAGCAGGTCATGGCCGGGGAAGGCGTCGACCTTGACGTGCACCTTCTGGCCAGGCTTCATGCGCGCGAGCTGGGTCTCCTTGAAGTTGGCGACGATCCAGGTCTCGGGCTCGACGATGGCGGCGAGCTGTTGGCCCGGCTGCACGCGCTGGCCGACCTCCACCGTGCGCTTGCCGATGCGGCCGTCGCTGGACGCGCGCAGCTCCACGTAGCCGAGCTGGTTCTGCGCATCCTTGAGCTGCGCCAGCGTGGCGCCCTTCTGCGCGGCGGCGGACTGGCGCGCACTCTCGGCAGCCACGACGGCCTCCTTGGCGGCATCGGCGCTGGCCTTCCTGGCAGCCAGGTCGGCACGGGCCACGTCGCGGGCGGCGAGCGCCGCGTCCAGCTCCTGCTTGGAAGTCGCGCGCAGCTCCGCGCCGAACAGCGCCTGGCTGCGCTTGGCCTCCAGCTCGGTGCGGGCCAGCACGCTCTCGGCCTGGGCCACCTGCGAGTTCGCGACGGCCGCCTGGGCCTTGGCCTGGGCGATCTGCGCGGCCGTCGTCGCGATGGCGGCGTCGGCCTGCGCGATCTGGGCCTTCAGGCGTTCGATCTGCACGGTCGCGTCGGCAGGGTCCAGCCGAAGCAGCACGTCGCCGGCCTTGACGACCGCGTTGTCCTGCATGTGCATCTCGGTGACGACACCGGCGACCCGGGTGGCGACCGGGTGCAGGCGGCCGGCGACGAAGGCGTTGTCCGTCTCGACGAGATGCTGGCTGCGCCACCACATGCGCCCGCCCAGCCCGATGCCGCCGATGAGCAGCAGCGCGCCGATGACGATCAGCGGGACGGGCGGGCCACTTTTGGCGGGCTTGGGGGCGACGGTGTCTTGCGGTGCGTTCATTGTTTTGGTTCCTTGGGATCAGAGATTCGGGTGGTGGTTCTGGGGCTGAGGCGGCCCATGCCGCCGGTCTGGAAGCGCTGCAGCGCGGCCACGACCTGGCCCTCGTCGCTCATCGCGAAGGGGCCGTGGCGCACCAGCGCCTCGCGCAACGGGTGGCCGCTGAAGCACGCCAGGCGCAGCGGGCCGTCGGCGACGATGCGCGCGGCGCCGCCTTCCGGCAGGCTGAGTGCGCGGCCCGCCGACAACGGCAGGCCGGCCATGTGCTCGACCTGGCCGTGCCCGTGGATGACGATGGCGAAGCCTTGCTCGCCGTCGGCCATGTCCAGCTCGAACGCGGCGCCGGCGTCGATGTCGACGATGGACAGCGCCACCGGCGAGGGCAGCACGAGTTCGGCACGGCCGCCGAACACCTGCACGGCCCGCCAGCCCATGCCGGCGCGGTGCGGCATCCGCTCGGGCGCCAGCCGCATGACGGCGGGCGCGCGCAGCTTCTGGTCGGCCGGCAGGTTGACGAAGATCTGCAGGCCGTGCGCCTCGCGGCCGGCCTCGGCCGGAAATTCATCGTGCATGACGCCACGGCCGGCCAACGTCCAGTGCAGGCCGCCCGGCGGGACCGCATGCTCGCCGCCCAGCGAATCGCGACTGACCAGGCCGGTGGCCGAGTCGTCGAAGAGGTAGGTCACCGCCGAGAAGCCGGCATGCGGGTGCGGCGCGAACACCGGCTCGCTCATGCGGAAGTGGTCGACCATGATGAACGGGTCGAGCAGCGCCGGCGGCTCGCGCCAGCCATCGGCCTGGAAGCCGGCACCGATGCGGTGCCGCTGAGGTGGGAGGAGGCGCGCGGTTGACATGGTGCGGCGGACTGTAGAGAGTTCCATTTCCGGCGAATAGATGCAAAACTCAAACGCATCGTTCCGGAAACGAAACGAAATAAATCGAGATCCAGCGAGATGAACGGCACCATGAAAATCGACGACCTGCTCCTGCTGGCCCAGATCCACAAGGCGGGATCGCTGTCCGAGGCGTCCCGCCAGCTGGACCTGCCAAAAGCCACGCTGAGCCGGCGCCTCACGGCGCTGGAGACGTCGGTGGGCGCCCGCCTCTTCGTGCCCGGCGCCAGCCGGATGACGTTGACGGAGCTGGGCGAGCAGCTCGCGGAGCGCGCGGCGCGGCATGACGACGACATCGCCGAGACGCGCCACTGGCTGGCCTCTCGCGAGGCTACGCCCCAGGGCCGGCTGCGAGTGTCGGTGCCGGCCGAGTTCGCCATGCTGGTGCTGGCGGACAGCTTCGCCCGCTTCGTCCGCCGCTACCCCAAGGTGGAGCTGGAGATCGACACGACGCCGCGGCGCGTGGACCTCTTCAACGAGCCCTACGACGTGGCCGTGCGCATGGGCCCCGTGGACGAGCCCGACCTGGTCGCCCGCCAATACATGCTGCTGGAGCGCGGCCTGTACGCCAGCCCCGTTTACCTGCAGGCACGGCCCGCACCGCAGACGCCGGCCGACCTGGCCGAGCATGATTTCGTCATGCTCAGCCAGGCCAAGGGGATGTACAAGACGCTGCAGAACGGCAAGCAGACCGCCGACGTGCAGATGCGCGGCCCGCTGGAGGCCAACTCCATCGGCCTGGTGCTGTCACTGACGCGCGCGGGCGGCGGCATCGGCAGCTTCCCCTTCGGCATGGTGGCTTCGGACGTGGAGGCCGGCACGCTGGTGCCGGTACTGCCGGAATGGCGCTACGAGCCGCTGCCGGTACACCTGCTGACCGCCAGCAGGCGGCTGATGCCGGCCAAGACGCGGGCCTTCATCGATCACCTGTTCGAGACGGTGCCGCAGTGGGCCCACGCGAAGGGCGTCCTTGCGCCGCATGCCGCGCCGGCCCGCAAGGGCTGATTGCCGCCCACCCCCTCAGGCGTCTGCGGGCCGGAGCTGCCCGGGCGTCGCGCCCAGGATGCGGCGCAGCGAGTGCGAGAGGTGGGCCTGGTCGCTGTAGCCCAGTTCGACCGCCACCTCCGCCGGCCGCACCCCTTGCTGCAGCAGCCGGGCGGCCACGTCGGCACGCACGATCTGCTGCAGCTTCTTGGGGCTCAGGCCGGTCACGTGGGCGCTATGGCGCTGCAGGCTGCGGTCGTCCAGGTTGCGCCAGCCGCTTTCGGCCGCACGCCGCAGCAGGCCGTCCACTTCCAGCAGGCCATGCCGCGCAAGCGCCAGGACGAAATGCTCGGCGTTGTCGAAGGTCGGCAGCTCCAACCGCTGGCCGTCGATGACGCAGTCGCGCCGCCCGGCCAGCGCGTGCACGTGGCCGCGGTTGGTCATGCGGGCGCCGGGCCGCTGCGGCATGTAGACCTCCGGGCGGAAGGCAATGCAGAAGTAGCGGTCGCCGGCTTCGATGGGCAGGTGCACGACGTGGTCGGTCTGCCCGGTCTGCAGCACCATCAGGCCATCGCGCCCGTGGCGGAACACCAGGTCCCAGGTGCCGTCCGGCCGGGCCACGTCCACCGTCGAGGCGGCGTAGTCCACCTGGTCGATGCGGGCGATGAAGCGCGCCGCCGACGGCGAATCGGCCGGGCGCGTCTGGCGGCGGATGTCCGAAGGCATCCGCCCATCGTACGGCTCAGCTCAGGCGCTGGAAGAACTTGCGGATGTCCTCGACCAGCAAGTCGGGCGCGTCCGTCGCGGCGAAGTGGCCGCCCTCGGGCATTTCGGTCCACTGCACGATGCGGCTGTGCGAGCGCTCGACGAAGGCGCGCACGGAACGGAAGTCGTTCGGGAAGGACGCCACCGCCGTGGGTGCCGCGTTGGGCAGCTCGCGGTAGCCGGCGCCGGTGCGGGCATTCTCCAAATACGACTCCGCCGCCTGGCCGCCCGTGGCGGTGAACCAGTAGATCGACAGGTGCGTCAGGAAGCGCTCGCGGTCCATCGTCCTGGCGGCCTCGCCTTCGAAGCCGAAGAACAGCTCGGCGTTCCAGGCCAGCAGCCCGGCCGGCGAATCGACCAGGCTGAAGCCCAGCGTCGCCGGTCGCTTGGACTGGATCTCGACATAGCCGTTGTGCTTCTGGAAGCGTTCGAGGCTGGCCATGCCGGCCTGCTCGAACGGCGACAGCTTCTCCATCTCACCCGGCGCACCGCTGGGGAAGGCGAAGACCTGCTGCAGGTGCACGCCCACCAGCCCCGGTGGGTTCAGGATGCCGAGTTCGCGGGTGACCAGCGCCCCCACGTCGCCACCCTGGGCGCCATAGCGCTCGTAGCCGAAGCGCTTCATCAACCTGTCCCAGGCGGCGGCCATGCGTGCGGCGTCCCACCCCGATCCGGCCAGCGGCGACGAGAACGCGAAGCCCGGCAGCGACGGGATGACGAGGTGGAAAGCCACGGCGGGGTCGAGGCCGTGCGAACGCGGATCGCTCAACGGCCCGATGACGTCGAGGAACTCGGCCACCGTGCTGGGCCAGCCGTGCGTCAGCAGCAGCGGCAACGCGTGCGGCTCGGGCGAGCGCACGTGCAGGAAGTGGATCGTCTGGCCGTCGATCTCGGTTGTGAACTGCGGATGGCGGTTCAGCGTCGCCTCCTGCTGGCGCCAATCGAAGTCGTTCAGCCATTGGTCGGCCAGTTCGCGGATGAAGGCGACCGGCTGGCCGCGGCTCCAGTCCTCGGTCAACGCATGTGGCCAGCGCGTCCGGCGCAAGCGCTGCTGCAGGTCGTCGATGTCGGCTTGCGGGATGTCGACGCGGAAGGGGCGGATGGCGGCGTTCATGGCGGCTCCTGGTGGGGTGGATCGGTGCAGCCAGTTTCGGCAAACGCCCTGCCTGCGTCTTGTAGAAACCCGCCAAGTCGCCGCTGCCCGCCGACGACAGCCAGCCGACGGCTTGTGCCGGCCACGACGCCCCGCTTCGATCGAAACTGCCGGCGGAGCCAAGCAACCGCCGCGTCCCATGGCGGTGGATCTCCCTCAAAGGAAGCACCATGAAGAAGTCCCATTCACTCCACGCGCTTGCCCTCACCGTTGTGACAGTTGCGGCGGCCTTGCTGCCGGCCGCCGCGTTCAGCGCCGAGACGGCCGCCGCCCACCACGCAGCGCACCCCGCTCACTGGACCTACAGCGGCGCGACCGGCCCCGCCAAGTGGTCCAGCATCGACGAGAAGTTCGGCACCTGCGCGCTCGGCCACACCCAGTCGCCCATCGACATCCGCACGGCGGACGTTCACGCCGCCGCCCTGCCCGCGATCAGCTTCGACTACAAGCCCACGCCGCTGAAGATCATCGACAACGGCCACACGGTCCAGGTCAACATCGCGCCGGGCAGTTCCATCACCGTGGGCGACAAGCGTTACGACCTGCTGCAATTCCACTTCCACAAGCCCAGCGAGGAGCGGCTCAACGGCAAGGCCTATCCGCTCGTGGCTCATCTCGTTCACAAGAGCGAGGACGGCAAGCTGGCCGTGGTGGCGGTGCTGATGGACAAGGGTGCCCGGCACCCGCTGGTCCAGGCCGTGTTCGACAACCTGCCCAAGGCCAAGGAAAAAGAGTCCGCAGTCCCCGGCATCGGCATCGACCTGAACGCCCTGCTGCCCGACAACCGCGCCTACTACAGCTTCGCCGGCTCGCTGACCACCCCGCCCTGCAGCGAGGAGGTGAGCTGGTTCGTGCTGAAGACGCCGACGCAGGTCTCGGCAGAACAGATCGCCCGCTTCGGCCGCGTCTACGCGATGAACGCCCGGCCAGTGCAGCCGCTCAACGGTCGGCTCGTCCAGGTCAGCGAGTAAGGCGACCGGGCGCCACTCAGGCGTCCGTGCCGAGCAAGGCGCGCAGGCCGGCTTCATCAAGCACGGTGATGCCCAGCGTGCGGGCCTTCTCCAGCTTGCTGCCGGCCTCCTCGCCGGCGACGACGTAGTTCGTCTTCTTCGACACCGAGCCGCTGACCTTGCCGCCGGCCTCCTCGATGAGGGCTTGCGCCTCGTCACGGGACAGCGTCGGCAGCGTGCCCGTCAGCACCAGCGTCTTGCCCAGCAGCGGCCGCGGCCGGTCATCGGCCTCGCCCGCGCTTTCCTTGGGCTGCACACCTGCGGCCAGCAGCTGCTCGACGACCTCGCGGTTGTGCGGCTGCGAGAAGAAAGTGTGGATGCTGGCCGCCACGATGGGGCCCACGTCGGGCACTTCCAGCAGCTGTTCCACGCTGGCGTTCATCAGCTTGTCCAGCGTGCCGAAGTGGCGCGCCAGGTCCTTCGCCGTCGTCTCGCCGACCTGGCGGATGCCCAGCGAGAACAGGAAGCGCGCCAGCGTCGGCGCCTTGCTCTTCTCCAGCGCATCGACGATGTTCTGCGCGCTCTTGTCGGCCATGCGGTCCAGCGCCGCGAGCTTGGCGACGCCGAGCTTGTACAGGCCTGGCAGGCTCTGCACGATGCCGGCGTCGACGAGCTGCTCGACGAGCTTGTCGCCCAGGCCCTCGATGTCCATCGCGCGGCGGCCGGCGAAATGCAGCAGCGCCTGCTTGCGCTGTGCGGGGCAGAACACGCCGCCGGTGCAGCGGTACTCGATGCTGCCCTTCTCGCGCGCCGCCTCGCTCTTGCAGACGGGGCATTCGCGCGGCATGTGGAAGTTGGGCACGTAGCTGGCGCGCTCGCCGGGCACGCGGCCCACCACCTCGGGGATCACGTCGCCCGCGCGGCGGATGACGACCTTGTCGCCCACGCGCACGCCCTTGCGGCGCATCTCGAACACGTTGTGCAGCGTCGCGTTGGACACCGTCGTGCCGCCGACGAACACCGGCTCCAGCCGCGCCACCGGCGTCAGCTTGCCGGTGCGGCCGACCTGCACGTCGATGGCCAGCAGCGTCGTGACCTGCTCCTGCGCCGGGTACTTGTGCGCCACCGCCCAGCGCGGCTCGCGGGTCTTGAAGCCGAGCTTGAGCTGCAGTTCGCGGCTGTTGACCTTGTAGACGACGCCGTCGATGTCGAACGGAAGCCCGTCGCGCGCCGCCGCCACGCGCTGATGGAAGGCGACGAGGCCGGCCGTGCCTGCGGCGACTTCGCGCAAGTCGTTCACCGGCACGCCCAAGCCGGCCAGCGCATCGAGCAGCCCCGACTGCGTGGCCGGCAGCGCCCAGCCCTGCACCTCGCCCAGGCCGTAGGCATAGAAGCTCAGCGGCTTGTCGCGTGCCTGGCGCGAGTCGAGCTGGCGGATGGCGCCCGCGGCCGTGTTGCGCGGGTTGACGAAGGTGCGCTCGCCCTTGGCGCGCTGGCGCTCGTTCAGCGCCTCGAAGGCGTCGCGGCGCATGTAGACCTCGCCGCGCACCTCCAGCACCGGCGGCGCATCGCCCTTGAGGCGCAGCGGAATCTGGCCGATGGTGCGCACGTTGTGCGTCACGTCTTCACCGGTCTCGCCGTCGCCGCGCGTGGCGGCCTGCACCAGCACGCCGTCCTCGTAGCGCAGGTTGATCGCCAGGCCGTCGAACTTCAGCTCGGCGTTGTAGTCGACGGGCGGGTCACCTTCCTTCAGCCCGAGCTCGCGGCGCACCCGCGCATCAAAGGCGATCGCGCCGCCCTCGGTCGTGTCCGTCTCCGTCGTGATCGACAGCATGGGCACGACGTGGCGCACCGGTGTCAGCCCCGGCAGCACCGCGCCGATGACGCGCTGGGTGGGCGAATCGGCGGTCAGCAGCTCGGGGTGCGCCGCTTCGATGGCCTGCAGCTCCTGGAACAGCTTGTCGTACTCGGCGTCGGGCAGTTCCGGCGCGTCGAGCACGTAGTAGAGGTGGGCGTGGTGGTTGAGCTGGGCGCGCAACTCGGCGGCGCGCTGCTCGACGTCAGTGGCGGGGGCGGCGTTCATGCGGGCATTGTCTCGTCTGGACCGGCCCGCCCGAACGTCGACAGCCGCCCTACCAGCGCGCCTCCAGGCCGACGCGCAGGCTGCGCGGCAGCTCCTCGTAGGAGAACAGCGGCGACTTGGCCGCCAGGCGCGGGTTCGTCGCGTTGTCGATGCCGGCGCGCAGCGTCAGCCCGTGGCCCAGCGCGGCGCTGGCGTGCAGGTTGACGAGGGTCAGCGTGGGCACGGCCTGCGGCGGCCGGCCGGCCACGGCGGAGGCCAGCCGCAGGCCGCTCTGCACGGTCACGTCGCCGCCGGCGCGCCAGCGTCCCTGCTGCCAGTCGGCGCGCAGGCCCAGGCTGCGGCGGGCGCGTTTCTCCAGCGGCGCGCCATGGTCGTCATGCGCGCGCAGCAGCCCGGCCTGGGCCTGCAGCGTCCAACCGCCGCCGCGCCAGCCGGCCGCGGCTTCCAGCCCCTGCAGCACGGCCGCGTCGATGTTGCGGAACTGGTAGACGCCGCTGGCCGGCGTGCCGCTGAGCAGCACCGGCACGATCAGATGGCGGACGCGGTTGCGGTAGGCCGTCAGCGACGCGCCGGCCGGCGTGGTGTCCCAGGCCAGCGTGGCCTCGACGCTGTCGTTGGTCTCCGGCTTGAGCCCGGCCTGGCCGACGTAGGTGTTGGGGCCCTCGTCCTCGCGGTAGCCGGGCTCGATCTGCTTGAGCGTCGGCGCCTTGAAGCCGTGGCCCACGCCGCCCTTGACGACCCAGCCGGCGGCCGGCTTCCAGACCGCGTAGAGGCGCGGGCTCAGCTCGGTGCCGAAGCGGCTGGCGTGGTCGGCGCGGGCGCCGGCCGTCAGGCTGAATGCGGGCGTGAGGCGCGCCTCGTCCTGCAGGTAGACGCCGCCATGCGTCGCGCTGGCGCGGCCGCCAGGCAGGCCGGCGTTGTCCAGCCGTTCGTCGCGCAGCTCGAAGCCGGTCGTCCACAAGTGCGTGGCGCCAACGGGCAGGCTGGCCTGCCCCTCCACCACGCGGTCCGTCACCGTGTTGGGCCGCAACGAAGCCACGCCCTGGGTCTTGACGTTGCTGACGGCGAGCCGGTTCTGATAGACGCGCAACAGCGTCTCGCGGCCGACGCCCCAGTCGGCCTGCCACTGCAGGGCGTGTTGGTCGCGCACGAGGTGGTGCAGGCTCTGGTGGTAGCGCTTGGCGCCGGAGCGCTCGCGGGCGTCCAGCCAGCGCTGCTCGTCGCCGTGACGGCTGTCGACACCGATGCTGTGGCCCGGTGCGGCGCGCCAGCGCAGCTTCAGCGCCGCCTCGCGCGGTTGGCGCCCCTCGACGGCGGTGATGCGCGCGTCGGCCAAGCCGGGCGTGGATTCGCGCCGCGCATCGCTGAGGGCCAGGCCGAAGTCCAGCGCCGGCCCGAAGCCGCCGCGCAGCGCCGCCGCCAGGCGGTGGCCGTCGCCGCCGCCCTGGCCGCTGCGGCCCTCGACGAAGGCGCGCGCCTGCAGCTGTCCGTCCAGCGGCGTGGTGATGACGTTGATGACGCCGCCCAGCGCCTCCGCGCCGTAGAGCACGGACATCGGGCCGCGCACGACCTCGATGCGGGCGATGTCGACGGCGCCGGTCCAGTCGAGCTGGAAGTCGGATGAGCCGACCAGCCCGTCGCTGGCCGAGATGCGCTGGCCGTCCACCAGCACCAGCACGTGGCGCGGGTCCATGCCGCGCAGCGACAGCGCCTTGCGCCCGCCGGTCGGGCGGCCGAAGGCGGCCACGCCCGGCTCGATGCGCAGTGCCTGCAGCAGGTTGTCGGTGCCGCGCTCGGCGAGCGCCTCGGCGTCGACGACGGTGATGGCGGCCGGCGCATCCACCAGCGCCATGGCATGCCGGGTCGCGCTGACGACGACCCGGGGCAGCTCGTTCGGCGCCGCTGCGGCGGGACCGCCAATGGCCAGCAGGGCGGCGGCAGCCAGTGCCGTCGGGCGGGGAAGGGATGAGTGGTTCTTGTTCATGGCCTGCAGCGTCACAGCACCGCGGGGGCGGCGCTTTGACGAGGGGCAATCCCGCGGACCGGCTGTGGGAGGACCTTGATCGACATCAAACCCACGCCAGTCACGCGGAAAAACTTGAACCGGTTCAAGGAATGCGCGCTCCGCCGCTCCGAGCATGGGCCATCGCACCACTGCCAGGAGAAGACATGAGAACCACCCTCCCCCGCGTTGCCCTGATGGCCGCCACCCTGCTGTTCGCCTGGCCGCTGGCCGCGCCGGCGCAGGCCCCTGTCGACGGCGGCAAGAAGGAACTGAAGGAACTCACGCCAGCCGACGTGAAGTACCACGCCGGGCCGTCGCCGCTGGCCAATGTGCCCATGGTGGACAGCCGCAACCCCAAGGCGCCGCCGATGACGCAGGCCGAATTCGACGTCGCCCGCAAGATCTATTTCGAACGCTGCGCCGGCTGCCACGGCGTGCTGCGCAAGGGCGCGACCGGTAAGCCGCTGACGCCCGACCTCACGACGGCCAAGGGCACCGACTACCTGAAGGTCTTCATCGCCTACGGCAGCCCGGCCGGCATGCCCAACTGGCAGACCAGCGGCGAGCTGTCCGAGCAGGAGGTCGACGTGATGGCCCGCTACATCCAGCATGAGCCGCCGACACCGCCCGAGTTCTCGCTGGCCGACATGAAGGCGACCTGGAAGGTCATCGTGCCGCCCGAGGCTCGGCCGAAGAAGAAGGAGAACGCCTACAACGTCGACAACATCTTCAGCACGACGCTGCGCGACACCGGCGAGGTGGCGCTGATCGACGGCGACACCAAGCAGATCATCAACATCGTCAAGACCGGCTACGCGGTGCACATCTCGCGCACCTCGGCATCGGGCCGCTACCTGTACGTGATCGGGCGCGACGCCAAGATCAACATGATCGACCTGTGGATGGCCAAGCCCGACAACGTGGCCGAGATCCGCGTCGGCCTGGAGGCGCGTTCGGTGGACACGAGCAAGTTCAAGGGCTTCGAGGACAAGCTGGCGATCGCCGGCAGCTACTGGCCGCCGCAGTTCACGATCATGAAGGGCGACACGCTGGAGCCGCTGAAGATCGTCTCCACGCGCGGCAACACCGTCGACAAACAGGAGTACCACCCCGAGCCGCGCGTGGCCTCCATCGTGGCCAGCCACTACAAGCCGGAGTTCGTCGTCAACGTGAAGGAGACCGGCAAGACGCTGCTGGTCGACTACCGCGACGTGGATGCGCTCAAGATCACCGAGATCGGCACGGCGCGCTTCCTGCACGACGGCGGCCTGGACTCCTCGCACCGCTACTTCATGGTGGCGGCCAACCAGAGCAACAAGATCGCTGCCGTGGACCTGAAGGAGGGCAAGCTGGCACGGCTGATCGACGTCGGCAAGATTCCCCACCCGGGCCGCGGCGCCAACTTCGTGCACCCGCAGTTCGGCCCGGTCTGGAGCACCGGCCACCTGGGCGACGACACCATCTCGCTGATCGGCACGGACCCCGTCAAGCACCGCGCGCAGGCCTTCAAGGTCGTCGCCACGCTGAAGGGCCAGGGCGGCGGCTCGCTGTTCCTGAAGAGCCACCCGAAGAGCCAGCACTTGTACGTGGACACGCCGCTCAACCCCGACCCGGCCGTCGCCCAGTCCGTGGCGGTCTTCGACGTGAAGGCGCTGGACAAGGGCTACACGGTGCTGCCCATCGCGCAGTGGGCGGGGCTCAGCGACGACGGCGCCAAGCGCGTCGTGCAGCCCGAGTTCAACAAGGCGGGCGACGAGGTCTGGTTCTCGGTCTGGTCGGCCAAGGACAAGCAATCGGCGCTGGTGGTCGTCGACGACAAGACGCTCAAGCTCAAGGCGGTCATCAAGGACCCGCGCCTCATCACGCCGACCGGCCACTTCAACGTCAACAACACCCAGCACGACATCTACTGAGGAGGCACGTCATGCGCAAGACCAGGATCACCCTGCTGCTCGCCGGCCTGTTGGCCGCCGCCACCACGCTGCCGGCCCACGCCGGGCCCGACGAGGCCTTGAACAAGGCCGGCTGCGTGGCCTGCCACGCCCAGGACAAGAAGCTGGTGGGGCCGGCGTTCAAGGAGATCGCGGCCAAGTACCGCGGCCAGAAGGAAGCTGCCGTTCAACTGGCCGACAAGGTCCGCAAGGGCGGCAAAGGCGTCTGGGGCCCCATCCCGATGCCCGCCAACGGGCCGGACAAGATCAGCGATGCCGACCTGAAGGCGGCGCTGGACTGGGTGCTGGCGCTGTAGCTGGGCCGTCAGCACTGGCCCGCCGCATGGCGGGCCAGTGCGGCCGGGTCGGGCAGCCGGATGTCGCGCCGCTCGACCTGCAGCAGCCCGGCTGCCTCCAGCTCGTGCAGCACGCGCGAGAAGTACTCGGGCGTGAGCGACAGCAGCGAGGCCACCGTGGCCTTGGCAGCGGGCAGGCTGATGAGAGCGGGGCCGGGCTGGTCCGGGTCCACGTCGCGCAGCAGGTAGCCGACGATGCGCTGCAGGCCCGACTGCAGCGCGCTGGCCTGCACGTCCTGCACCAGGCCGTGCACGCGCCGCGACATGCCCGACAGCATCCGCAAGGCAAAGCCGGTGTCGCACTGCAGCTCGTGCAGCACAGCCTGGCGCGGCACCTCCAGCAGCAGCACGTCGGTCAGCGCCTGGGCGTTGATCGGACACGGGCACTGCAGGAAGACCAGCGCCTCTGCGAAGCTGCGGCCGGGGCCGACCAGCTCGATGACCTTCTCGTTGCCGTTGGGTGCCGTCATGTAGAGCCGCACCTGCCCGCGCGCGACGATGAAGAACGCGTCGCAGGGCTGACCGGCCCACAGCACCGGCTCGCCGCGGTCGAAGCGGCGCAGCCGGCAGGCGCTGGCCAGCCGCTCCAGCGCCGCGTCGTCCACGTCGGTGAACAGCGGCTGGCTGCGCAGGAACTGGGGAAGGTTGAACGGGGCGAGCATCGTTGGCGCGCATGCTGCAGGCGCGCCGGCCGGGCCCCATTGACGCCGATCAAGCCGACGGCGCGTCGCCCCTTCCCGTGATCATGACCTGGTCGACGCGGTGGCTGTCCACGTCGACCACCTCGAAACGCCAGCCCTTCCACTCGACCACGTCGGTGCGGCGCGGGATGCGCCGCAGCATCACCATCAGGAAACCCGCCAGCGTGTCGTAAGTGCCGGCATGCGGCCAGTCGTCGATGCCCAGCGCGCGCTCCACGTCTGGGATGGGCGTGACGCCGTCGGCCAGGAACGAGCCGTCCTCGCGCCGCACGATCTGCTCCTCGTCATGCGAGGCGATCAGGCTGCCCATCACGGTGCTCATCACGTCGTTCAGCGTGATGATGCCGACCACGCGGCTGTACTCGTTGACGATGACGGCGAAGTCTTCATGGGCCTCGCGGAACTGCATCAGCATCTCGGACAGCGTCAGCCGGTCCGGCACGATGAGCACCTTCTTGACCAGCACGCCGCCGTCCGCGCGCAGGGACAGCGGCTCGTCGCGCAGCACGCGCTGGAACAGGTCGGTCGCGTCGACGTAGCCGACGACCTGGTCGATGTCACCGTCGCAGATCAGGTAGGTCGAATGCGGCGTGTCGGCGATGCGGTTGCGGATCAGCGCGTCGTCGTCGTCGCGCGAGAAGAACACGATGCGCTCGCGGTTGGTCATCACCGTCTCGACGGTGCGGGTGTCCAGTTCGAACACGTTGGCGATGACCTGCTGCTCCTCGTCGGCCACGACGCCGGCCTGGTAGCCGGCCTCGGTCAGCGCCAGGATGTCGCGGTGGCTGATGGTCTCGTCGCGCTTGGCCGGCAGGCCCAGCACGCGGATCAGGCCCTCGGTGATGCTGCTGAACAGCCAGGCCAGCGGCTTGAGCAGGCGGCACAGCAGCAGCATCGGCCCGACCAGCGCCATCGCGACGCGCTCGGGCTCGTTCATCGACAGGCGCTTGGGCACCAGGTCGGCCAGCACGATGAACAGCGACGTGATGCTGATGAAGGAGGCCGCGAAGCCCAGCGTCGCCGCCGGCTCGGGTGCCACCACCAGGCGCAGCAGGCCCTCGAAATGAGGCGTGAAGGCGCCCTCGCCGACGATGCCGGCCAGGATGGCGACGGTGTTGACGCCGATCTGCACGACGGTGAAGTAGTCGCCCGGGTGCTCCTGCACGGCCAGCACCTGGGCCGCGCGGGCGTCGCCCGAATCGGCGCGCTGCTGCAGGTTGAGCCGGCGCGACGCGGCCAGCGACAACTCGGCCATCGAGAAGAAGGCGCTGCCGAGGATCAGCAGGCTGATCAGCAGCAGCGATGTCGTCATCAGCTGAAGAGCCTTCGCGCCGCCGGCGAGCCGGCCGCCAGGTCGCGTTCCGCCAGTGCCTGGTACAGCTTCTTCAGCTCCACGTCGATGGCGGCGAAGGCATGCAGGCCCAGCACCTGCCCGCGGTCGTCGCAGACCTCGGCTTCCAGGTCGCGAGCCAGCGCGCGGGCCGACTCCTGCCAGAGCGCGAAGGGCTCCTGGTCCGACGGCGTCTGGGGCACGTCCAGCGACAACGTCAGCTCCCGCAGCGACAGCGCCTCGGGGTCTTCGGCCAGCGCGGCCTGGGCGTCGAACTGCAGCGTCAGCACCGGCGGTGCGCCCTCCTCGCCGGACGGCATGACGAGGCGGCCCGGCAGCGCGCCCGCCACGAAGCCGTGACGGCCGGCGGCCTGCTGCACGAAGCCGGGCGTCCAGGCGGCGGCCTTGGCGCGCAGCAGCAGCGCCAGCTGGGCGTCGTGGCTGGCGGCGAACTGGTCCAGCTCGCGGGCGCGGGCGACGACGTCGAGCATGTCGGGGAACTGCACGAAGCCGCCGATGCCATCGGCAAACGCCTGGATCTTCTGCACGAACTCCGAGTACTCGATCTCGTTGAGGGCGCCGCTGCGGTTGGCCATCTTCACGCCGGCCTGGAACTCGCTGTAGCGCTGCCCGGGCGTGGGCAGCTCCCACTCGCCCGTCTGGGCGTTCAGGCCTTCGATCTGGAACGGCTTGGTGCCGGCGCGGCGGCTGCCCGGCTGGTGCTGCAGCGCCATCTCGCCCGAGGCGGGCGTCTCGACGGTGATGGTGGCGATGGCGTCGATCAGCGCGTCGACCCGCGAGGATGGCCGGCGGGGCGGGCGGGCGACGGCCGGGAGGGTCGCCTCCAGCGCGTCGGCCGCCGCGGCAGGGTCGTCGCCGAGAACCGGCGCCGGGGCATCGAAATGGGGTTCCTCCGGCGGCAGCACCGCGCGCTTGGGGCCGGCCTTGCGCGCCGTCCAGGCGCCATGGGCAATGACGGCCGCCAGCACCAGGCCGCCGAGGATGGCGAGCAGCGTCGTGAGGCTGAGCGTCATGCCGCCTCCGCCATGGCCAGGGCCTTGTCCATGTCGACCGCGACGATGCGCGAGACGCCCTGCTCCTGCATCGTCACCCCAATCAGTTGTTCAGCCATTTCCATCGCAATCTTGTTGTGCGAGATGAAGAGGAATTGCGTGCCGGCGCTCATCTTGGTCACCAGCCGTGCATAGCGTTCGGTGTTGGCATCGTCCAGCGGCGCGTCCACCTCGTCGAGCAGGCAGAACGGCGCCGGGTTGAGCTGGAAGATCGCGAACACCAGCGCGATGGCGGTCAGCGCCTTCTCGCCGCCCGACAGCAGGTGGATGGTGCTGTTCTTCTTGCCCGGCGGCTGGGCCATCACCTGCACACCGGCATCGAGGATCTCGTCGCCCGTCATGACGAGGCGCGCCTCACCGCCGCCGAAGAGCTCGGGGAACATGCGGCCGAAATGGTCGTTGACCTGGTTGAAGGTCGAACCCAGCAGGTCGCGCGTCTCCAGGTCAATCTTGTGGATGGCGTCTTCCAGCGTCTTGATGGCCGAGTTGAGGTCGGCGCACTGCGAGTCGAGGAAGGTCTTGCGTTCGCGGGCGGCGGTCAGCTCGTCCAGCGCGGCCAGGTTGACGGCGCCGAGCGCGGCGATCTCGCGGTTGATGCGGTCGATCTCGCCCTGCAGGCCGTAGAGCTTGACGGCGCCGTCCTCGATGGACTTGGCCAGCACTTCCAGGTCCACCGCCGCCGCTTCGAGCTGCTCGCGGTACTGCGCGCCGCCGAGTTGGGCCGCCTGCTCTTCCAGCTGCAGCTTGGTGATGGCCTCGCGCAACGGGTCCAGGCTGCGCTCGAAGGTCAGCCGCTGCTCGTCGGCCTTGCGCAGGCGCAGCGACAGGTCGTCGTAGCTGGCGCGCACGGCGGCGAGCTGCCCTTCACGCTCGACCTTCAGCGCCAGCGCGTCCTGCAGGCCGGCTTGCGCCGCGGCATCGTTGAAGCCGTCCAGTTCGGTCTGCAGGCTGGCGGCGGACGTGGCCACAGTCGCGATCTGGGCCTGGGCGGTTTCGATGCCACGCTGCAGCTCACCGCGGCGGGCCGCCAGCGTCTGCGTGGCGAAGCGCGCCTCCTGCGCGCGGCGTTCCAGCGCCCGCAGCTGCTCGCGGGCATCGGCCAGCTTGCGTTCGGCGGCGATGGTGCCGTCCTCCAGCTCGGCATGGCGCTGCTGCGCGTCGCCCAGCTGGATGTCCAGCTCCTCGAAGCGCGCCTCGCCGACGGCGCGGCGCTCCTGCAAGCCCTCTTGCTGCGCGGCGATCTCGGCCAGCTCGGCGTCCAGCGCACTGCGGCGCTGCTGGCTGGCCTCGGCCTGCTGTGTCAGGCGCAGCAGCTCGACGTGGATCTGGTGGGCGCGCGTCTGCGCTTCGCTGGCCTCGCGGCGCAGTGTCGTGAGCCGCCCGTTGGCGTCGTTGAACTGGTGCTCGATGCGGCTGAGCGCCAGGCGGGCTTCGTCGGCGATCAGGTTCTGCGCGCGCTGTGCGGTCGTCAGCTGCTCGATCTCCTGGGCGCGGGCCAGCAGGCCGGCCTGCTCCGAGTCGGGTGCGTAGAAGGTGACAGAGAACTGGCCCACCGCGTGGCCCGCCGGCGTCAGGATCAGCTCGCCATGCGTCAGCTTGCCGCGCGCGGCCAGCGCCTCGTCCAGCGTGGGCGCCGTGTAGACGCCTTCCAGCCAGTCGTTCAGCAGCGCCGCCAGGCCCGCGTCGTCCAGGCGCAGCAGCGCGGTCAGCTTGGGCAGTGTCTCGTGCGTGTTGGCGATCGCGGCGGCCGGCGTCGAATAGAAGGCCAGCCGGGCCGGCGGTGCATCGGCCTCGAAGGCACGCACGGTGTCGAGCCGGCCCACGCTGAGCGCGCCCATGCGTTCGCGCAGCGCGGCTTCCAGCGCGTTCTCCCAGCCTTGCTGGATGTGCAACCGCGTCCACAGGCCCTGCAGCCCGTCGAGGCCATGCTTGGCCAGCCAGGGCTTCAATTTGCCCTCGGTCTGCACCTTCTCCTGCAAGGCCTTCAGCGCTTCCAACCGCGCCGTCAGCTCGGACTGCCGGGCGAGCTGGGCATTGGCGTCTTGTTGCGCGTTGCGGCGCTGTTCTTCGAGCTGCGGCAGTTGCTCGGCCAGCTCGTGCAGGCGCGCATCCGACAGATCACGCGCCTCGTCGGCCTCCGCGCTGCGGGCCTTCAGCGCCTCCAGCGCGTCGTGGTCCGGCGCACCCAGCGCACGCGATTCGGCCGTCAGCCGGTCCTCGCGTTGGCGCAGCGCCCTCGCCTGCTCGTCCACGCTGCGGCTCTCGGCCGCCAGCACCTGGATCTGCTGCTGCACCTGCGTGACCAGCGTGCGTTGCTCGTTGGCGCGCGCCTGAGCGGCGCGCAATGCGTCCTCGGTCTGCGGCAGCTGCGCCTGCTGCTCCTCCGCCTGGGCGGCGAGGATCTCGCTCTGCTCGTCGGCACCGGCGATCTGCTCGGCAATGCCTTCCAGCTCGGCCTTGGCCTGCTCGACACGCTCGCGCCACTGTTGGTCCTGGGCATGCAGCTCGGCCAGGCGCTGCTGCGCGCGGTTGCGGCTTTCGACGACGAAGCGGATGCGCTCCTCCAGCCGGCTCACTTCCAGCTGGGCTTCGGCATAACGGCCTTGTGAAGCATGCAGCTCGTCGCCCGCCGCATAGTGCTGCTGGCGCACCTCCTCCAGCTCGGCCTCGACGGCGCGCAGCTCGGCGGTGCGCGCTTCCAGTGCCGTCAGCGCCTCGGCGTGCGCGGCCTTCACGCGGGTGGCCTCGTTGCCGGCGTCGCGCAGCTTCAGGAACCACAGCTGGTGCAGCTTCAGCGTGCCGGCGTCCTGCAGGCTGCGATAGCTCGCCGCCACCTCGGCCTGGCGCTCCAGCTTCTCCAGGTTGGCGTTCAGCTCGCGCAGGATGTCGTCGACGCGGGTCAGGTTCTCGCGCGTGTCCTTGAGCCGGTTCTCGGTCTCGCGACGACGTTCCTTGTACTTGGACACCCCGGCCGCTTCTTCGAGGAACAGGCGCAGCTCTTCCGGCTTGCTCTCGATGATGCGAGAGATGGTGCCCTGGCCGATGATGGCGTAGGCCCTTGGCCCCAGGCCGGTGCCGAGGAACACGTCCTGCACGTCGCGTCGGCGCACCGGCTGGTTGTTGATGAAGTAGCTGCTGGTGCCGTCGCGCGTCAGCACGCGCTTGACGGCGATCTCGGTGAACTGGTTCCACGGCCCGCCGGCCCGGGCGGACTGGTTGTCGAACACCAGCTCCACGCTGGAGCGCCCTGCCGGCTTGCGGTTGCCCGAGCCGTTGAAGATGACGTCCTGCATGGACTCGCCGCGCAGCTCGCTGGCCTTGCTCTCGCCCAGCACCCAGCGCACGGCGTCCATGATGTTGGACTTGCCGCAGCCGTTGGGCCCGACCACGCCGACGAGCTGCCCGGGCAGCTGGAAGGTGGTGGGTTCGGCGAAGGACTTGAAGCCGGCGAGCTTGATCGAGTTCAGCCGCATGAAGACAGGCGCGTAAGCCTTTGATTTGGCTAAAGAAAAGCGCCTTTGACGGGCGCTTCGACGGGGTCGGATGATAGCATTCGCCCCCTCGCAAGACCCCCATGATCATGGCCACCAAGAAGTCCACCGCCCCCGTCGCCAAGAAGAACAGACCCAAGATGCGCGAGGTGCCCAAGAACCCGCCGACCAAGCCGAGCAAGGACATCCTGGTCTTTCCCAACCCCAACCCCGAGCGCGACTACGTCATCCAGTTCCAGGTGCCCGAGTTCACCTGCCACTGCCCGCTGACCGGCCAGCCCGACTTCGCGCACTTCACCATCGACATGATTGCGGACGAGCTCTGCGTGGAGCTCAAGAGCCTGAAGATGTACTTCTGGAGCTATCGCAACGAGGGCGCCTTCCACGAGAAGGTCACCAACACCATCCTCGACGACATCATCAAGGTGACCGACCCGCGCTTCATCCGCATCACCGCCAAGTGGTACGTGCGCGGCGGCATCTACACCAACGTGGTGGCCGAGCACCGCAAGCCCGGCTGGACGCCCGCGCCGAGGGTGGACCTGCCGGCGCATGGCTTCGAATCGGGGATGCTGGGCTGATGAATCCCTTGCTTGATCGGCTGCAGCCTTATCCGTTCGAACGCCTGCGCGAGCTGACCACGGGCATCCAGCCCAATCCCGATCTGGCGCCCATCTCGCTGGGCATCGGCGAGCCCCGCCACGCCGCGCCCAGCCTGATCGCGGAAGCGATCAACGGCGCCATGGCGGGCCTGTCGGGCTATCCGGCCACCGGCGGCACGCCCGCGCTGCGCGAGGCCATCGCCGGCTGGATCGGCCGCCGCTACGGGTTGACGCTCAACGCGGCCACGCAAGTGCTGCCGGTCAACGGCTCGCGCGAGGCGCTGTTCGCCATCGCGAAGACGGTGGTCGATGCAAGTCGCGCGGGCGCGACGGTCGTCTGCCCCAACCCCTTCTATCAAATCTACGAAGGCGCGGCGCTGCTGGCGGGCGCCGAGGTCGCATTCGCCAACGCCGACCCGGCGCGCAACTTCGCGGTCGACTGGCGCCAGATCGACGACGCGACCTGGGCGAAAACGCAGCTGATCTATGTCTGCTCGCCGGGCAACCCGAGCGGCGCGGTGATGCCGCTCGCCGAATGGCAGGCGCTGTTCGAGCTGAGCGACCGGCACGGCTTCGTCATCGCGTCCGACGAGTGCTACTCGGAGATCTACTTCCGCGATGACGCCCCGCTCGGCGGCCTGGAGGCCGCGGCCAAGCTCGGCCGCCACGACTTCAAGAACCTGATCGCCTTCACGTCGCTGTCCAAGCGCTCCAACGTGCCGGGCCTGCGCTCCGGCTTCGTCGCCGGCGACGCGGCTTTGCTGAAGAAGTTCCTGCTCTACCGCACCTACCACGGCAGCGCGATGAGCCCGCTGGTGCAGGCGGCCAGCATCGCGGCGTGGAACGACGAGGCGCATGTCATCGAGAACCGCGCGCGCTACCGCCACAAGTTCGCCGCCGTCACGCCGCTGCTGGCCAACGTGCTCGACGTTGCGCTGCCGGACGCCGGCTTCTACCTGTGGGCCGGCGTTCCCGGCGGTGACGATGTCGCGTTCGCCCAGGAGTTGCTCGCTCAATACAATCTCGTCGTCCTGCCGGGCAGCCTGCTCGCCCGGCCTGCCCACGGCGTCAATCCGGGCGCCGGCCGCATCCGCCTGGCCCTGGTGGCCGACGAGGCCGAATGCCTTGAAGCCGCCCGCCGCATCGTCTCCTTCACGCAATCTCCTTGATTCCTCCGTCCATGAACACCGCTGAACTCCAAAGCCTGATCGATCTCGCCTGGGACAACCGCGCGTCCCTCGACCCCGTCAACGCGCCCGAAGTGCGTCAGGCCGTCGAGCACGTCATCGCCGAACTGGACGCCGGCCGCCTGCGCGTGGCCACACGCGAGGGCGTGGGCCAATGGACCGTTCACCAGTGGATCAAGAAGGCGGTGCTACTGTCGTTCCGCCTGAACGACAACCGCATCATGGGCGACAAGGAGCTGACCTTCTTCGACAAGGTGCCCACCAAGTTCGCCGGCATGACCGAAGCCGAACTGCGCGCCACCGGCGTGCGCGTCGTGCCCCCGGCCGTTGCCCGCCGCGGCAGCTTCCAGGCGAAGAACGTGGTGCTGATGCCGTCCTACGTGAACATCGGCGCCTATGTCGACGAAGGCGCCATGGTCGACACCTGGGCCACCGTCGGCTCCTGCGCGCAGATCGGCAAGAACGTGCACCTCTCCGGCGGCGTGGGCATCGGCGGCGTGCTGGAGCCGCTGCAGGCCAACCCGACCATCATCGAGGACAACTGCTTCATCGGCGCCCGCTCCGAGGTCGTCGAGGGCGTCATCGTCGAGGAGAACTCGGTCATCTCGATGGGCGTCTACATCGGCCAGAGCACGCCCATCTACGACCGCGCCACCGACACCGTCAGCTACGGCCGCATCCCGGCCGGTTCGGTCGTCATCTCGGGCTCGCTGCCCAAGGACGGCGGCCGCTACTCGCTGTACGCGGCCATCATCGTGAAGCGCGTCGACGCCCAGACGCGCTCCAAGACCAGCATCAACGAACTCTTGCGCGCCTGATCATGAGCAGCCCCAGCGCCGGCAACATGGAACGCATCCTGCGGCTGATGGCCGACAAGGGTGCGTCGGACTGCTACCTGTCGGCCAACATGCCGGTGCTGATCCGCATCAACGGCCAGACCGTGCAGTTGTCCGACCAACTCCTGACGCCGCCGCAGCCGCGCCAGTTGATCGCCGAAGTCGTCGACCCTGCCAGCCTGGCGGAGCTGGACAACTCGGGCGAACTCAACATGGCCGTGTCGGTGCGCGGCGTGGGCAGCTTCCGGCTGTCGGGTTTCCGGCAGCGCGGCTCCATCGCCGGCGTGTTCCGCCACATCCCACACGACATCCCGACACTGGAGAGCCTGATGCTCCCGCCGGTGCTCGGCACGATGATCAAGGAGAAGCGCGGCCTCATCCTGATGGTGGGCGCCACCGGCACCGGCAAGAGCACCACGCTCGCGTCCATGCTGGAGATGCGCAACCAGACGATGACCGGGCACATCCTCACCATCGAGGACCCGATCGAGTACCTGTTCAGCAACAAGCGCTCGGTCGTCAACCAGCGCGAGATCGGCCGGGACACCGCCTCGCTGCAGATCGCGTTGAAGAACGCGCTGCGCCAGGCGCCGGACTGCATCCTGATCGGTGAGATCCGCGACCGCGAGACGATGACCGCGGCCATCAGCTACTCGCTGTCGGGTCACCTGGTGCTGGCCACGCTGCACGGCAACAACACCTACCACGCACTGAACCGCATCCTGTCGTTCTACACGCCCGAGTCCCGCCCGGCGCTGCTGAACGACCTGGCGGCCGGCCTCAAGGCCGTCGTGTCGCAGCGCCTGGTGCGCGCCACGGCCGGCGGCCGGGTGCCGGTGGTGGAGATCCTGCTGAACTCCAAGCTGGTGTCCGAGCTCATCGAGCAAGGCGACTTCGCCGGCGTGAAGGAAGCGATGGAGAAGTCCATCGCCGAGGGCTCGCAGACCTACGAAGAGCATTTCGCCAAGCTCATCACCGAAGGCACCATCACCCGCGAGGAAGGCCTGGCCTTCGCCGACTCGCCGACCAACCTACTGTGGCGGCTGCAGAACGAGGCACCGGGCCAGCGCCTGGTCAGTGCGCCACGCAGGGAAGAAAAAGCCGCCGACGAGGCGAGCTTCACCGAAATCACGCTGGACGTGCGCACCTCTTGAACCTGATCTCTTGCATTGAATCCGAAGCCGCCCGCTTGACCCAAGCGGGCTTGTTTTTTGGCCACGGCACGACGAATGCCTTCGACGAAGCGGCCTGGCTGGCGCTGTGGCGCCTTCAGCTGCCGTTGGACGCGCTGGACGAGCATGCGGAGCGCGAGCTGAGCGACGCCGAACACGCCGCCATCGCGGCGCTGGTCGACGAGCGCATCGCGACCCGCAAGCCCGCCGCCTACCTGACCGGCGAGGCCTGGCTGCAGGGCGTGCCGTTCACCATCGACGAGCGCGCCATCGTGCCGCGCAGCTTCATCGCCGAGCTGATCGCCGACGCCAGCATCGACCCCTGGCTGCACCCAGACAGCCGCCGTGTGCTGGACCTGTGCACCGGCAACGGCAGCCTGGCCGTGCTGGCCGCGATGGCCTGGCCGGACGTGGAAGTGGATGCGCTGGACATCGACACCCACGCGCTCGCAGTCGCGAAGCTGAACGTCGAGCGCCACAACCTCGCGCTGCGCGTGCGCCTGCTGCAGGGCGACGGCCTGGCTGGGGCGGATGGACCGTATGACCTGATCCTGTGCAACCCGCCTTACGTCAACAGCGCCAGCATGGCCGCGCTGCCCGCCGAGTACCGCGCCGAGCCCGAGCTGGCGCTGGCTGGCGGCGCCGACGGCATGGACTTCATACGCGCGCTGCTGCGTGCCGCACCCGCCGCGTTGAACGACCAGGGCGTGCTGGTGCTGGAGATCGGCAACGAGCGCGAACACTTCGAGGCCGCCTTCCCGGCGCTGGAGGTGGTCTGGATGGAGACTTCATCCGGCGCCGATCAGGTGCTGCTGGTGACGAAAGAAAACCTGCTGTGATCACCCTACGCGACATCACGCTGCGCCGCGGCGTCAAGGTGGTGCTGGACGGCGCGTCGGCGACGCTGCAGCCCGGCGAGAAGATCGGCCTGGTGGGCCGCAACGGCGCCGGCAAGTCCAGCCTGTTCGCCCTGCTGACGAACCGCCTGGGCAACGACAGGGGCGAGGTCGAGGTGCCCAGGCACTGGCGCCGCTCCGAGGTGGCCCAGAACATGCCGGAGACCGACGACGGCGCCACCGACTACGTGCTGCAGGGCGACCTGACCCTGGTGGCCGCCCGCGTGGCGCTGGCCGAGGCCGAGCAGGCCAACGACGGCCACGCGATGGCCGAGGCGCATGCCGCGCTGGCGGATGCCGGCGCCTTCGATGCCCGGTCGCGCGCCCAGGCGCTGCTGATGGGCCTGGGCTTCAAGACCGAGCAGTTGGACGCCCCCGTCAACAGCTTCTCCGGCGGCTGGCGCATGCGCCTGCAGCTGGCCCGTGCGCTGATGTGCCCGGCCGAGCTGATGCTGCTGGACGAGCCCACCAACCACCTGGACCTGGACGCCCTGGTCTGGCTGGAAGCCTGGCTGCAGCGCTACGACGGCACGCTGATCGTCATCAGCCATGACCGCGAATTCCTCGACGCGATCACCAAGGTCACGCTGCACCTGGACGAAGGCAAGCTGGTGCGCTACGGCGGCAACTACACCAGCTTCGAGACGCAGCGCGCCGAGCGCATGGTGCTGCAACAGGCGGCGTTCGCGAAGCAGCAGGACCGCGTCGCCCACCTGCAGAAGTTCATCGACCGCTTCAAGGCGAAGGCCAGCAAGGCCAAGCAGGCACAGAGCCGCGTGAAGGCGCTGGAGCGCATGGAGCGGCTGGCGCCGGTGCTGGCTTCCGCCGACTTCAACTTCGAGTTCCGCGAGCCGCTGAACCTGCCCAACCCGATGCTGATGTTCGACGACCTCAGCGCCGGCTACCGCGGCGATGATGGCGACAAGATCATCGTGCGCGGCGTGGACCGCTCGGTGCTGGCCGGCCAGCGCATCGGCATCCTCGGCGCCAACGGCCAGGGCAAGTCCACGCTGGTGAAGACGATCGCCCGCGCCCAGGCGCCGATGGGCGGCAAGCTGACCGAGGGCAAGGGCCTGTCCATCGGCTACTTCGCCCAGCAGGAGCTGGACGTGCTGCGCCTGGACGAGGGCCCGCTGGAGCACATGGTGCGGCTGGCCCGGGAAGTCGGCCCGCAAGGCCGCGAGCAGGAGCTGCGCGACTTCCTCGGCCAGTTCCGCTTCACCGGCGACATGGTCAACCAGCAGGTCGGCAGCCTGTCCGGCGGCGAGAAGGCGCGCCTGGTGCTGGCCATGCTCGTGTGGCAGCGCCCCAACCTGCTGCTGCTGGACGAACCCACCAACCACCTGGACCTGAACACCCGCGAGGCGCTGTCGATGGCGCTGAACGAGTTCGAAGGCACCGTCATGCTGGTCAGCCACGATCGCGCGCTGCTGCGCGAGGTCTGCGACGAGTTCTGGCTGGTGGCCGACGGCGTCGTCAAGCCCTTCGACGGCGACCTGGACGACTACCAGCGCTGGCTGCTGGAGCAGAGCAAGGAGGCCGCCCGCGCGGCCAAGAAGCAGTCGGCCGCGGCGCCTGCGCCGGTGGTCGCCGCGGCCCCCGCCCCGGCGCCCGCGCCGCGCGAGGACCGCAAGGCCTCGGGGCAGGCGCGCGCCAAGCTGGCCGATCAGACCCGGCCGCTGCGCAAGGAGATGGAAGCCATCGACAAGCGCCTGCACGCCCTCGCCGAGGAGCGCAAGGAGATCGAGGCGCAGCTGGCCGAAGGCGCCGCTGCCTCGGCCATCGCCGAGATGGGCAAGCGGCTGAAGGCGATTGCCGACCAGCTCGAAGCCGACGAGATGCGCTGGCTGGAGCTGGGCGAGCAGATCGAGGCGCTCAGCTGAGCAGCACGGCCGCCAGCGCCAACGCGCCCGGCAGCGCCTGCACGAAGAGGATCTTCCTGGACGCCGTGGCCGCGCCGAACACACCCGCCACGACGACGCAGCCCAGGAAGAACACCAGCCACGGCTTGCCCGCGCCGGTGGCGCCCTGCATCAGCCCCCAGGCAAGGCCGGCCACCAGGAAGCCGTTGTAGAGACCCTGGTTGGCCGCCAGCGCCTTGCTCTGCTCGGCAAAGTCGGCCTTGAGCCCGAAGGCCTTGCGGCCCAGCGGCTTGGTCCAGAAGAACATCTCCAGCACCAGGAAGTAGGCGTGCAGCAGCGCCACCAGCGCGGCAAGCACGATCGCGACCATCTCCATCTTTCTTCTCCTCGGGGTTCGTCATTGGGGGTGGCGCATCGTCTCAGATCGCACTAGCGTCCGGTGTCGCCAAAAAGACCATTTAAGTTGTGCGCAATTAAATTGCCAACTACATTTCACCTCATGGCACGCAGCAAGGCCCCCGCCCCCGACGACTCCCGCGCGCAATGGCTGCGGCTGGACCGCCAGCTGTGCTTTGCGCTCTACAGCAGCTCGCTGGCCATGACCAAGCTCTACAAACCGCTGCTGGCGCCGCTGGGCGTCACCTACCCGCAGTACCTCGTCATGCTGGTGCTGTGGGAGGCCGACGGCCTGAGCGTGTCGCAGCTCGGCCAGCGGCTGTCGCTGGACTCCGGCACGCTGACACCGCTGCTCAAGCGCCTGGAGGCACTGGGCCACATCGAACGCCGCCGCGCCAGCGACGACGAGCGCCGCGTCGACATCTTCCTGACGCCCCGGGGCCGCAAGCTGCGCCAACTGGCACTGGACATCCCCGGCCATCTCGCCTGCGCCAGCGGCTGCGAGCTGGACGAAGTCATCGCGCTGACGCAGCGGTTGCACCAGCTGCGCCAGCAACTCACCCGGTCGGCCACCGAGGCCGGCTGATTCCTGTCCCCACCCACCCCTGAAGGAGCCACCATGGCCATCGAAAAAGCCCTCTACACCGCCACCGCCACTGCCACCGGCGGCCGCGCCGGCACCGCCAAGTCGTCTGACGGCGCCATCGACGTGACGCTGTCCACGCCCAAGGAGCTGGGCGGCGCTGGCGGCAACGGCACCAACCCCGAGCAGCTGTTCGCGGCCGGCTATTCCGCCTGCTTCATCGGCGCGATGAAGGCCGTCGCCGGCAAGCAGAAGATCAGCCTGCCCGCCGAGGTCTCCATCACCAGCGACGTGGCCATCGGCCCGCACGCCAACAAGCCGGGCGCCTTCGGCATCCAGGTCGACATGAAGATTTCCGTGCCGGGCATGGAGCGTGGACAGCTGGAAGAGCTGGTGAAGACGGCCCATGAGGTCTGCCCCTACTCCAACGCGACGCGCGGCAATGTCGACGTGACGCTGACCGTCGTCTGACCCCGCGGCTGGGTGGCGCGAGCCGTGACCCCCGTCACGAGCGCGTCACGCCAGCTGGCCAGCATCGCGGGCTTTCCATCACCGACGGAGACCCGCGATGCGCCCCAGCTTCCTTCCCACCCTCGCCAGCGCCCTGCTGGCCGTGGCCGCCCCCTCCCAAGCGGCTGAGCCGGTGCTGATCGGCATGGGCACGTCGAGCGGTGCCATCAGCGACTTGTCCGGCCTGAACTACGCGCTGGAAAGCGGCATCGCCGCCAACCAGCTCGGCGGTGTCGGCTCGGCACTGGCCTGGGCGGGCGGCAACACCTTCCTGGCCCTGCCGGACCGCGGCCCCAACGCCGCGGCGTGGACCGACAACGCCGCTTTCGGTGCCACGGTCGACAACACCACGTCGTTCGTCAGCCGCTTCCACACGCTGCAGCTGAATCTCGTCGCCACGCCCGGCGCCGCCCTGCCCTACGCCGTCCAGACGACATTGAAGGCCACGACACTGCTGTCCAGCCCGACGGCACTCACCTATGGCGCCACCGCGCCCACGCTGACCGGCCTGGTCAGCAGCAGCACGTTGACGGCAGGCAGCACGAACTACTTCTCCGGCCGCTCCGACAACTTCGCCGCCGGCCTGTCGACCCACCCGAACAACGCCCGCCTCGACCCCGAAGGCCTGCGCGTCTCCAACGACGGCAAGAGCGTCTTCGTCTCCGACGAGTACGGTCCCTACGTCTACCAGTTCGACCGCGCGACCGGCCAGCGCATCCGCAGCTTCGGCCTGCCGGGCAGCTTTGCCGTTTCGAACCCCACGCCTTCGGTCAACACCGAGATCCCGGGCAACACAGCGGGGCGTGTCACCAACAAGGGCATGGAAGGCCTGGCCATCTCGCCCGACGGCAAGGCACTGTTCGGCTTCATGCAAAGCCCGCTGCTGCAGGACGGCGGCGACGGCGGCCGTTACAACCGCATCGTCAAGATCGACATCGCCACCGGCGACGTCAGCCAGTTCGCCTTCGACAACCGGATCAACGGCAAGAGCTACAACAGCAGCGAACTGCTGGCGCTGAACGACCACGAACTGCTGGTGCTGGAGCGCGACGGCAAGGGCCTCGGCGACGGCTCGCCCGGCTCCAAGGCGGCAGTCAAGCAGCTCATCAGGGTCGACCTGACCGGCGCGACGGAAGTCAGCGGCATCGCCGACCTGCGCACGCAGCCCGGCGCGGCCATCGTCGGCACCCGCTTCCTCGACATCAAGGCCGCGCTGAACGCCGCCGGCATCCCGGATGCCATGGTGCCGTCCAAGCTCGAAGGCATTGCCTTCGGTGAAGACGTCTTGCTCAACGGCAAGACCATGCACACGCTGTACCTGTCCAACGACAACGACTTCCTGGGCGACGTGCTGCCGAGCGGCAGCGCGACGCCAGTGGCCTACGGCAACCAGTTCTACGTCTTCGCGTTCGAAGGCGCCAATCTGGTCCAGCAAGGCATCTCGGCCGTGCCGGAGCCGAGCAGCTACGCTCTGCTTGTCGGCGGGCTCGGTACGCTGGGCTTCGTGGCCCGCCGCCGCCGCGGCTGATCAGCCGTTGGCCAGCAAGGCCAGGATCAGCTCGATCCTGGCCTTGACCGGGCCCAGCGCGCCCGCGCTGGGCAGCAACCCAGGCAGCTCCATCACCGGCCCGGCATCGCAGCGGGTGCTGCGCACCACGCGCACGCCTTGGGCTTGCGCCTCGAGCAGCGCCGCCTCCAGCGCGCGGCTCAACGTGCCATTGCCCGTGCCGGCCGCGACGATGCCGTCGACGCCCGCCGCCAGCAACGCGCGCACGATACGGCCGTCCGCGCCGGCATGGTTGAGCACCACGTCCACCCGCGGCCAGTGTTCGGGCGCCCTCGCGATGCGCGCCAGGCCCACGCCCTCGCCCACCGGCCACCGGCCGACCCAACGCACGGCGCCCTCCTCCACCCGGGCCACCAGCGCCCCGTCGGCCGACTCGAACGCATCGACGCGGTAGCTGTGCGTCTTGCGCACCTGCGTTGCGTCATGCACCCGCCCCGCAAAGGCGACGACCACGCCCGTCGCCCCGGGCGTCGCAGCCACCTGGACTGCGTCGAAAAGGTTCTGCGGCCCGTCCGGCACCAACGCGGTCGCCGGTCGCATGGCCGCGGTGAACACCACCGGCTTGGCCGGTGCCAGCACGCGGTGCAGGAAATATGCGGTCTCCTCCAGCGTGTCGGTGCCATGGGTGATGACGATGCCGGCGACTTCCGGGCGCGCGAGGTGCTCCTGCACGGTGGATGCGAGCCGCTGCCAGGTGGCGTGGTCCATGTCCTTGCTGTCCAGCTGGACCAGCTGGTGGGCCTCCAGCCGGCGGGAAGCCAGCGGCGGCACGGCGGCCAGCAAATCCTCCACACGCAATTGCGCGGCCGTGTAGCCGACGCCGTCGCTGGTGGTTTTGGCTGTGCCGGCAATGGTGCCGCCGGTCCCCAGAATGACGATCAGATCAGCTGGCATTTGCAATGGAGAGGGTTCCTGGACAAAAATACAGTTGCTGGACAAATCTCCAGCCACCTACCAAAGGCCCCGCCGTGCAAGACCGACCCAAGCTTACCGCCCGCCAGCAGCAGATCTTCGACCTGGTCCGCCACGCGATCGAAAGCACCGGTGCCCCGCCGACCCGCGCCGAGATTGCCGCCGAACTGGGCTTCAAGTCGGCCAATGCCGCCGAGGAGCACCTGCAGGCGCTGGCCCGAAAAGGCATGCTTGAACTCGTTGGCGGCACCTCGCGCGGCATCCGGCTCAAGTCCGACACACTCAGCGCGGTGAACCGCGCGCGTCAAATCAACCTGCCGATTCCCGCGCTCGCCCAGCTCACGCTGCCGTTGATCGGCCGGGTCGCCGCCGGCGCGCCCATCCTGGCCCAGGAGCATGTCGAGCAGACCTACACCGTCGAGCCCGGCCTGTTCTCCAAGAAGCCCGACTACCTGCTCAAGGTCAAGGGCATGAGCATGAAGGACATCGGCATCCTCGACGGCGACCTGCTGGCGGTGCAGTCCGCCAAGGACGCCCGCAATGGCCAGATCGTCGTCGCCCGCGTCGGCGAGGAGGTCACCGTCAAGCGCTTCAAGCGGGGTGCCGACGGCATACAGCTGCTGCCCGAGAACGCCGATTTCGAACCCATCCTCATCAACGAGGACAGCGAGGGCTTCAGCATCGAAGGCCTGGCGGTCGGCCTGATCCGCGGCCATGGTTTCAACTGACGTCACGCCGACCGCGAGGCGAAGGCCCGACCGATGGTGTCGGGCCTTTTGCTTTTGGGGGCTGGCACGTGGCCTGCCCCATGGGCGCATGGCCAAGTTGCGTTCCCTCAGAGGCGAGATCCGTATCGGCATTTCCGGCTGGCGCTATGAACCCTGGCGCGGCGTCTTCTACCCCGAGGGCCTGGCCCAGCGCCGTGAGCTGGAGTTCGCGTCGCGCATGGTGCCCTCCATCGAGATCAACGGCTCCTTCTACTCACTGCAGCACCCCGACTACTACGCCCAGTGGCGCGACGAGACGCCCGATGGCTTCGTGTTCGCCGTGAAGGCGCCGAAATACATCACCCACATGCGCCGCCTCAAGGAGGTGGAGACGCCGTTGGCCAACTTCCTGGCCAACGGCCTGTTCGAACTGCGCGACAAGCTCGGCCCCATCCTGTGGCAGTTCCCGCCCATGCTGCCTTTCAAACCGGAGCGTTTCGAAGCCTTCTTCGCGATGCTGCCGCATGACACCGAAGCCGCCGCACGCATCGCCGCTCAGCATGACGAGCGTGTTGCCGACCGCATGAGCCTGGAGATCGACCGCAAGCGGCCGATGCGCCATGCCGTCGAGATCCGTCACCCCAGCTTCGCCGACCCGGCCTTCATTGCGCTGCTGCGGCGCTACAACGTCGCGCTGGTCGTGGCCGACACAGCCGGCAAGTGGCCGCTGCTGGAAGACCTGACCGCGGATTTTGTCTACGTGCGGCTGCACGGCGACAAGGAGCTGTACGCGAGCGGCTACAGCGACGAGGCATTGGACCGCTGGGCAGCCCGGTTCGACGCCTGGAGCCAGGGCCGCCAGGTGAGCGACGCCCGCCTCGCGTCCCCGCAGGCCGCGCCCCGGCACGCAAGGCGCGACATCTACTGCTACTTCGACAACGATGTGAAGGTGCACGCACCGTACGACGCCGCCGCCCTCAGCCGCAAGCTTGGCATGGAGAGCCCGATCGGCGCGCGCGGCGCACCGCTGCCGGAGGCATTCACGGCCCGGCCGCGAGCCCGTGCCCAGGGTTTCAGGCTGCAGAGGTAGCCTGCATCGGCCGCTGGCGGGCCCGCTCCAAGGCTTTCCGTCCCGCGATCGGTCGGCTTCTGCAAGCCATGGGCAGACCAGGGTATACACCGGTAAGACCAAATTCGCAGGCATGGAAAATTGGCATGACCAAATTTACGGCGTCACTGGACGCCGTTGCTTCCTGCCGATGCGCTGACGCGCTGATGCCCGTTTCACCCTGCGGCCCACCGCCGCCGATCTGCTTTTCTCCACGGCAACATGCTGAAGAAGTCCCTCGCCCGTCTTCGCCGGACCGGGCTGGCAGCCCTTGGCCTGCTCATTGGCTCCGCTGCCATCGCCGCCGAAGCGCCCCGCCTCGCCCAGAGCAACGGCCGCCACGCCCTCATCGTGGACGGCGCGCCGTTCACGCTTCTTGGCGCCCAGGTCCACAACTCCAGCAACTACCCCGAGGCGCTGAAGAAGGTCTGGCCCGCCGTGGCCGACATCCACGCCAACACCGTCGAGGTGCCGATCGCCTGGGAGCAGGTCGAGCCGATCGAAGGGCGCTTCGATTTCTCCTTCGTCGACACCCTCCTCCAGCAGGCGCGCGAGCACAAGGTGCGTGTCGTGCTGCTGTGGTTCGGCACCTGGAAAAACACCAGCCCGCAGTACACGCCCGCCTGGGTCAAGTTCGACAACCAGCGCTTCCCGCGCATGGTCGACGCGACCGGCAAGGACAGCTACTGCCTCTCGCCGCACGGCGAGGAGACGCTCAAGGCCGACCAGCGCGCCTTCACCGCGCTGATGGCGCACCTCAAGAAGATCGACGAGAAGGACCGCACCGTGCTGATGGTGCAGGTCGAGAACGAGGTCGGCACCTTCGGCCTCGTGCGTGACTTCGGCAAGCGGGCCCAGGCGCTGTTCGAGCAGGATGTGCCGCCCGCGGTGCTGGCGCGCAAGAAGGCGCCGGTGCCGGGCGCGGCCAAGGGCAGCTGGCGCGCCGTCTATGGCGACTACGCCGACGAGTACTTCCACGCCTGGGCCAAGGCGCGCTACATCGGCGAGATCGCCAAGGCCGGCCGCGCCGTCTACGACCTGCCGATGTACGTCAACAACGCGCTGCGCGACCCGCTGGAGCAGCCCCCCAAGCCCTGGAACAAGAACTTCGCCAGCGGCGGCCCGACCTACGACGTCATCGACATCTACAAGGCCGCCGCGCCCGCGATCGACATCGTCGGCCCCGACATCTACAACCCCGAGTCGGCCAAGCTCGACGCCAACCTGGACAAGTTCAAGCGCCCCGACAACGCCTTGTTCGTGCCGGAGATCGGCAACAGCGATCTCTACGCCCGCTACCTGTACCAGATCCTCGGCCGCGGCGCGATCGGCGTCGCGCCCTTCGGCATCGACTACTTCGACTACGCCAACCACCCGCTGGGCGCCAAGACCAACGACAAGGCCACGCTGGAGCCATTCGCCAAGGTCTTCGCCGCCTTCCGCCCGATGCAGCGCCAGTGGGCGCAATGGGCGTTCGACGGCCGCACCTACGGTGTCGCCGAGCCCGACGACCATGCCGACCGGTTCGTCACGATGAAGGGCTGGAAGGCCCACGTCACCTTCGGCCAATGGCAGTTCGGCGAGCGCGAATGGCCGGGCAACCAGAAGGAGAAGCCGGCGCATGCCGACAAGCTCGTCGGCGGGGTGTCCATCGCGCAGATCACCGACGACGAGTTCATCCTCGTCGGCCAGCAGGCGCGCGTGCGCATCGACGACATCGAGGGCAGCGGCCGGGCGCTGATCGAGTACGTCGAGGAAGGGCGTTACGACGCCAACGGCACGTGGACGATGGAGCGCCGCTGGAACGGCGACCAGGTCGACTGGGGCCTGAACTTCGTCGCCAACCCGCGCGTGCTCAAGGTCAAGATGGGGCGCTACAAATGAGCGGCGCTCGCAAGGCCATGCTTGGCACGCTGCTGGGCACGGCGTTCTTCGGCACCCAGGCGCAGGCCGCGCCGGACATCACCATCCTGCCGGCGCCGGCAGCCGCCTGGCGTACGGTCGTCGGCCACTGGGAGGCCCAGGCCGAGCTGAGTGGCGACAGCGTCACCGTGCCGGCACCCACGGCCGAGTACGCGCGCGCCAGCACCCTCGCCGCCAGCGCGCGCAGCACCGCCGGCCAGCGCGAGGCCGTGCTGCTCGACTGGAAAGAGCTGTGGCAGGCCACGCTGCGCTTCGAGTCGCGCCAGCCGCTGGACCTGCGGCCCTACCTGGGCGGCACGCTGGAGTTCGACCTGGACGTCGCCGAGCTGGGCCAGGGCGGCGTGCGCGCCAAGGTGGCCTGCGGCGACGGCTGCGAGCGCGGCGTCAACCTCATGGCGCCGGCGCGCGGTTGGGCCGGCAAGGGCTGGCAGCGCGTGGCGCTACCGATGAGCTGCTTCGCGCGTGAGGGTGCCGACTTCTCCAAGGTCAGGCTGCCGTTTGCGCTGGACAGCACGGGCAGCGGCCGCATCAGCGTCGCCAACGTGCGCATCACGCGCGAGGCCAAGCCAGGCCTGGCCTGCCCGGACTACCGCACGGAGTCCGTCACGCCCGCGATGCTCGACGAATCCTGGGCCGTCGACTGGTGGCTGCCGCGCCACAAGGAGAAGCTCGAGGAAAAGCGCAAGCTCATCGAAGCCGGCACGCCGCCCGAGGTCGTCTTCATCGGCGACTCCATCACCCAGGGCTGGGAGAAGGAGGGCCGCGAGGTCTGGCAGCGTCACTTCGCCAAGCTCAACGGTCTGGCGGTGGGCTTCGGCGGCGACCGCACGGAGAACGTGCTGTGGCGCCTGCAGCACGGCGAGATCGACGGCATCCGCCCGAAGGTGGCCGTGCTGATGATCGGCACCAACAACACCGGCCACCGCGCCGAGAACCCCACCACCACCGCGGCCGGCATCAAGCGGCTGGTCGACGAGATCCGCCAGCGGCTGCCCGACACGAAGCTGCTGCTGCTGGCCATCTTCCCGCGCGGCGAGAAACCCGACGACTTCCAGCGCGGCCTCAACGAGCGTGTCAACAAGCTCATCGAGGGTTATGCCGACGGCCGCAACGTCCACTTCCTCAACATCAACGCCGCGCTGCTGAACGCCGACGGCACACTCAGCAAGGACGTCATGCCCGACCTCCTGCACCCCAACGAGAAGGGCTACGGCCTCTGGCAGCGCGCGATGGCGCCGACGCTGGACAAGCTGCTGGCCACGCCCCGGTAAGCGGGTGCCGCCCGCCACCTCGAGAGACAAGATGACCCATTTCAATCCCACCCGCCGCGGCTTCGTCGCTGGCGGCACCTCGCTGGCCTGCACCCTGGCCGCCTTGCCGGTCTTCGCGCAAAGCGGTGCCGCCAAGCTGGCCGACGACTCGCTCATGCTGTGGTACGACCAGCCCGCCGGGCCCTGGATCGAGGCATTGCCGGTGGGCAGCGGGCGCCTGGGCACGATGGTCTTCGGCCGCCCGGCGCAGGAGCGGCTGCAGTTCAACATCGACACGCTGTACGGCGGCGGCCCCTACGTCCAGGACAACCCGAAGTTCCGCGAGGCCCTGCCTCAAGTGCGGGCCCTCATCGACCAGGAGCGCTGGAAGGAGGCCAACGACCTCGTCTCGGAAGCGCTGATGGGCAAGCCGATCAAGCAGATGCCGTTCAGCGGCGCCGGCGACCTGCTGCTGGACTTCCCCGGCGTGAAGGCCGCAGCGCGATATCGGCGCAGCCTCGACCTCGACAGCGCCATCGCCACCACGCAGTTCATCGACGGCAGCGGCCGCCACCGGCGCGAGACCTTCTGCAGCGTGCCGGACCAGGTGACGGTGATCCGGCTGGAGATCGAAGGCGACGGAGCCATCGACGTCGACCTCGGCTACCGCCACCCCGACTACCAGCCCTACGGCGGCTTCGGCGACACCAAGTACGACAAGGATGGCGTCGTCTTCGTCGGTGCGCCCTGGGACCACCGCGAATCTCTCAATGCCGAGAAGCGGCCGGGGTCGCTGGCGGTGCGTGCCGACGGCAGCGACGCACTGCTGATCGAGGGCCGCAATGTGCAGGCCTTCGGCATCCCGGGCCAGCTGCGCTATGCGCTGCGCGTGCAAGCAGTGGGCGACGGTCGCATCGAGGCCGTCGGCGACCGGCTGCGCGTGCGCGGCGCGCGCCAGCTGACGCTGGTGGTGGCCGGCGAGACCAGCTACGTCAACTGGCAGGACACCAGCGGCGACCCCGTGGCCGCCGTGCGCCAGCGCACCGCCGCGGCCGCGCGCAAGCCCTTCGCCAAGCTGCGCGACGACCACCTCAAGGCCCACCGCGCGCTGTTCCGCCGCCTGCACATCGACCTCGGTGGCCGCGAGGCCAATGCCCGCACCACCGATGCCCGCATCAAGGACGTGCCCCGCCAGCCCGACGCCGCGCTCGCCGCGATGTATGTGCAGTACGCGCGCTACCTGCTGCTGTCGTCCTCTCGGCCGGGCAGCCAGCCGGCCAACCTGCAAGGGGTGTGGAACGAAGTGCTGCACCCACCGTGGGAAGGCAAGTACACGATCAACATCAACACGGAGATGAACTACTGGCCCGCCGGGCCGGCCAACCTGGGCGAGTGCGTCGAGCCGCTGCTGAAGATGGTGGAGGACCTGGCCGTCACCGGCGCCCGCACCGCGCGCAACAGCTACGGCGCGCGCGGCTGGGTCGCCCACCACAACACCGACCTGTGGCGCGCCACGGCACCGCTGGACGGCCCGCTGTGGGGCATGTGGCCCACCGGCGGCGCCTGGCTTTGCACGACGCTGTGGCAGCAGTACCAGTACAACCCGAGCCCGGCCGTGCTGCGTCGCCTGGTGCCGCTGTTCAAGGGCGCCGCGCTGTTCTTCCTCGACACGCTGATCGAAGACCCCAAGGGCCGCGGGCTGGTCACGTCGCCATCGTCGTCGCCGGAGAACAACCACCATGCCGACATCGCACTGTGCGCCGGGCCGGCCATGGACCGCCAGATCCTGCGCGACCTGTTCGACGCAGCCATTGCGGCACAGGCACAGCTGGGCGAGGACGACGCGGCATTCACCGCTGCCGTCCGCAAGGCGAGAGCCCGCCTGCCCGCCGACCGCATCGGCGCGCAAGGCCAGTTGCAGGAGTGGCTGGAAGACTGGGATGCGTCGGCCACCGACCAGCAGCACCGCCATGTCTCGCACCTCTACGCCGTCTACCCCAGCGAGCAGGTCAATGTGCGCGACACACCCGCGCTGGCCCAGGCCGCCCGCAAGACGCTGAACACCCGCGGCGACGAAAGCACCGGCTGGGCCACCGCCTGGCGGCTCGCGCTGTGGACGCGCCTGGGCGACGGCGAGCGGGCCTACAAGGTACTGCAAGGCCTGCTGGGACCCGCGCGCACCTACCCCAACATGTTCGACGCCCACCCGCCCTTCCAGATCGACGGCAACTTCGGCGGCGCGGCGGCCATCCTGGACATGATCGTGCAGTCCTGGGGCGGCGAGGTGCACCTGCTGGCCGCCCTGCCCAAGGCCTGGCCGACCGGCCGCCTGCACGGCGTGCGCGCCCACGGCGGCGTCGAGGTGGACGTCGATTGGCAGGCTGGGCGCCTGACCCGCGTGCGCCTGCGCGGGCCGGTGCGCGCCGGCGTCGCCCTGCGTCATCTCGGCCGTAGCGTGGCGGTCAAGCTCGACGCGCGCGGCCACGCCCGCCTGAGCGCCAGCGATTTCGCGGCACCGACATGAAGCCTGCCGCCGGCCCGGCCGTGTCACGCCCGCCATCGCTGGCCGCGCTCGTGTGCACGGACGGGGCGGCGCCGGCACCGAGCCTTGGTAGCCTGCGCGGCGCCGGCCTCGGCGGCGGCAGTTTCCGCAACCCCGTGCTGGCGGGCGACCACCCCGAGCCGGCCCTGCTGCAAGACGGCGCCGACTACTACCTCAGCTGCGCCTCCTTCCAGTCCTGCCCCGGCGTGGTGATCTGGCACTCGCGGGACCTCGTGCACTGGGTGCCGATCGGCGCCGCGCTCGCCCGGGTCATCGGTTCGGTGCACGCCGTGAACCTCATCCAGCACGCAGGCCGCTACTTCATCTATCTCGGCGTGCGCACGCCGCAGGGCACCGCCATCCATGTCGTCCATGCCGACGACATGCGCGGCCCCTGGAGCGCCCCCATCGACCTGGGCCTGCCGGGCTGCGCGGCCCCCGCCCACGTCGTCGACGAGGCCAGCCAGCGGCATCTCCTCGTCAACGGCCTGCAGCGCGTGCGCCTGAGCGACGACGGCCTGGCGACCGCGGGCGGCCTGTCCGGCACCGACTGCCCTGCGCTCGAAAGCGCACGGATGCTGCGCCACGGCGAGTTCGTCTACCTGATCACCACGGCAAGCGGCAGTGCCGTGCACCGCGCGACCGTCGCGCGCGCGCCGTCCGTGCATGGGCCGTGGGAGGCCTGCCCCTTCGACCCCGTCACAGGCTCCGCCGGCGCCGCCGATCCCTGGCAGACCGGCGGCCCTCTGAACCTGGTGCAAGGCCCGGCCGGCGACTGGTGGATGGTCTGCCATGGCCACGAGAAGGGGTTCCGCACCCTCGGCCGTCAGACGCTGCTGCAACCGGTCGGCTGGACGCGCGAGGGCTGGTTCCGCGTCACCGGCTCGGCGCTCGACCGGCCGCAACGCATGCCTCGCGGCGGCACAGCGGGCGCTGAGGCAATGGCGGCGGCGGGGCTGTCCGACGACTTCACGCGCGACCGGCTCGGCACGCAATGGAGCTTCTTCGACGCCGCCCCTGACGAGTTGCGGCGCGCGCACTACGACGGCGCCGGCCTGTTGCTGCGCGGCAAGGGCACGGGGCTGGCCGACTGCTCGCCGCTCACCTGCACCGTCGGCGACCACAGCTACGAGGCGGAACTGGACTTCGAGCTGATCGGCGCGGTCCAGGGCGGCCTGGCGCTGTTCCATGATGCCCGCGGCTTCGTCGGCGTCGGCATCGGCGACGGCCTCATGCACACCTACAACTATGGCCAGGAGCACAACTGGACGCAGCAGCCGGTGCTAGGCGTGCGCCACCGCCTGCGCGTGACCCACCACCAGCAGCGCATCACCTTCGAGCACGCCGCGGGCGACGGGCCCTGGGTGCAGAACCCCTGGTTGAACGAGGTCTCCGCCCTCCACCAGAACGTCTTCGGCGGTTTCCCCAGCCTGCGGCCGGCGCTCTTCGCCGCGGGTGCCGGCGAGGTGCGCCTGCGCCGCTTCAGCTACCGAGCCACCGTGGGCCTTGCGGCCCTTGCGGGCACGACATAACAAGAACGAGGAGTCTCATGACCTGGACACCACCCAACCCCGACACGCCCGAGGCCGAATCCAAATCGCGGCGACTGTGGCCGCGCGGCTTCAATGGCTACGCGCTGATCATTGCTGTCGTATTCCACCTCCTGATCCTGGTGGCGGTGCTGTCGTGGCGCGCCAAGGCGCCGCCGCCAAAGAAGCCTCGCAGTACCGATGTGAGCGTCGTCCTGCAGAAGGACCCGCCGAAGCCCGAGCCCTTGATGCCGCCCCCGAAGATGCCCGATCTGCAGCCGCCGAACCTGCCGGCGATACCCGAGCTGCCGGTGATCGAGGTGTCCAAGGTCGAGGCCGCGCCGCAAGCCCCGCCGCCACCGCCGCCGCCGACGGTCGCCCCGGCGCCTCCTCCACCGGTCGCACCACCGGTGGCCCCGCCGCCGCCAGCCCCGGCCGCCAGCAGCGCCAAGGTGTTCGAGGAATGCGAGGAAGGGTCGGACCGCAAGATGGTGGCCGACGTGTTCCGCCTGCGCCCGGGATTCAAAACGGTGAGGGATATGCGCCGGGGCAACAAGCCCATCAAGACCGTCTGCCTGGCCCAGCTCGACGTCACCCCCCGGAAGTTCAACGACGGGTTCCCGGGCCTCGACCTGGTCGAATGGTTCGGCCTGGACATCCGCTTCACCCTCAACATCCCGGAAGACGGCACATGGGAGCTGATGCTGCTGTCAGACGACGGTGCCATCCTGACCGTGGACGGCGTCGAGGTGATCAACAACGACGGCATCCACGCGCCCGAGCCGGCGATGGCCACGGTCAAGATGGCCAAGGGCCCGCGCGATTTCCGCGTGCGCTACTTCCAAGGGCCCGCGCCAGACCTGGCCCTGATGCTCGCGTGGCGCAAGCCAGGCGTGGCGGACTTCCAGTACATCCCGCGCCGGCTGCTCGGGCGCCCCGCGGCCACTGCCTCTCCGACGCCGTAACGGGCGCATCAACCGCAGGCGATCCAATCCAAGGGAGTGCAACGAGATGGCAAAGACGGGGAGTGATCGAAGCCGCCGCCGCACGCACTATGCAGTGGCCTTCGCAGCGATCGTGCTTGCAGGCGGTGGCGCAGTTGCATGGCTGCATGGCGACAAACCGGCCAGCGGTGCTCCGGCAGCCACGCCGGCTGCGGCGCTGGAGCTGCCCGCAGCAACGGCCGAACCGGCCAGCACCACAGCAGTAGGCCTGGCGGTGCCGGCGTCGTCCGCCGTTGCGGCCAGCGGCATGGCGGCATCTGGCAAACCTGCGGCGGCTGCGCGACCGCCGGAAGAATCACCGGCCGAAACGCTGCGCCAGGTGCAGCTGGCGCTGAGCGGTGGCAGCCCGGAAGATGCGCTGAAAGCGGCCCAGACGCTGCGGCACTGCGCGACGATGTCCCGGGCTCCGGAGGCCCTGTTTGCCGTTCGCGATCAGCCGGACCTGATGCCAGCCAACGTGAAGAAGGCGCTCAAGGAGATGGGCGGCGAGGACGGCGTGAGCAACGAGACCATCGCCCAGGCCCAGCGCGATCAGCGACGCTGCCAGGTCTTCGACGCCGCCACGCTGGCGCGCAGCGGTGAGCTCCTGCAAAAAGCCTATGAGGGCAAAGCTCCAGGAGCGGCACTGGCCTATCTGCAATCGCTGCAGTCGCCGGACGCCAAAGACAAGGCGGACCCGGCGCTGATCGCCAGGCTGCAGGCCGATGTGCGCCAGGCGGCCCAGGCCGGCGACCCCAACACGCTGATGTCGCTTGCCATGGCCTCCGGCGATATGGCGCGCGATCTGGGCATCACGCCGGCACAACGCAGCGGCTACAGGAATGCCTATGTGCAGATACAGGACGAGCTCGTGCCGGGGCTGGGCAAGGGGATGGTTAAAGTCATCGATGCGGTCGCGCTGATGAACCCGACGGCGCCCCTCACCGCCGCGCAGCAACGCGAGGCCGACGCGCTGACCACGCAGGTGGTCGAAGCGTGGCGGCGCGGGCGCAAGAGCTGATCACCTCGGACACCGGCACTCCAGATGCAACCCACCAAGACACTGGCCACACTCGCGCTGCTGGCACTCGCCACCGCTGCCTCGGCGCAAGGCGTCGAGACCGTCACGCCGGACCGGGCGCGCGCCAACTTCGGCCGCCCCATCACGCTCGCGGCCGACGACGTGCGCGCCTTCCCCGCGCCGCCCGCCGGCTTTGCCGATGCGCGGCCGGGCGTGGCGGCCGGTCGTGTCGAGGACCTGAGCTATGCCTCCGGCGTGACCGGTACGCAGCGCAAGGCCAGCGTCTACCTGCCACCCGGCTACTCGGCAGAGAAGCGCTACCCGGTGCTCTACCTGCTGCACGGCATCGGCGGCAACCAGCACGAGTGGCGTGGCTACGTGCGGGCCGACGCCGTGCTGGACAACCTCATCGCCGACGGCAAGTCGCTGCCGATGATCGTCGTGATGCCCAATGGCCGGGCACTGCCGGACGACACCCCCCCGCCGGCCGACCGCGTGTTCACGCCGGAGCACGCCAGCGCTTTCGCCAAGTTCGAACGCGACCTGCTGGAGTTCCTCATCCCGGCTGTTGACGCCAAGTACCCGACGCTGGCGGACCGCGGCCACCGGGCGATCGCCGGGCTGTCGATGGGCGGTGGGCAGGCGCTCAATTTCGGCCTTGCGCACCTGGACACGTTCGCCTGGATCGGCGGCTTCTCCTCCGCCCCCAACACCAAGCCGGTCGCGGCGCTGCTACCCGACCCCGCTGGGGTGCGCCGCCAGCTCGCGCTGCTCTACCTGTCCTGCGGCAACAAGGACGGCCTGATCAACGTTTCACAGGGCGTGCATCAGGCGCTCAAGCAGCATGAGATTCCCCACCTGTGGAACGTCGACGAACACGGCCACGACCGCGAAAGCTGGGCCGAGAACCTGTACCACTTCGCGCAGCGGCTGTTCCGATAGGCGGCCTCGGGCCGGTCAAGGCCTGACCGGGGGCTTGGGATTGAGCTTCAACGCCCATTCGATGCCGCCCAGCACGTGCTGCTGGAACGCTGGCAGTTGCCACACCGCCTCGTTGTGGCCCAGTGCCGTGTAGAACACCCGACCCTGGCCCTCCTCGCGAGACCATGAGAGCGGGAAGTTGCCGGGCGCGCCCGTGTTGGGATGACGGTCCAGCACGAGCAACTCATGCACGCGGTCCGGCCGGTAGTTCTTGAAGACGTAGATCTCCTCCAGCTCGCCATCGAGGTTCCAGGTGGACGGCAGATGGCGATTCGCCGAGTGCGAAGCATCCCGGTTCAACGCCTTGATGCGGACCTGCTCGCGGTGATAGTCGAATTCGCCGCCCAGCAGGTCGAGGTAGGGACGGTAGGCGTGGAACGTGTCGGAGGCGCTGTGGATGCCGATGAAGGCGCCGCCGTCCCTGACCCACTGGATGAATGCGGCCTTGTCGGGCAGCGGCAGCTCGCCCGTGGTGCTGGCGAAGACGATGCCGTCGTAGCGCTTCAGAGCTGCGGCGTTCATCTTGCCTTCCAGCATGGCGTGGACCTTTTGCCTGTAGGCATCCGACCCAGCGTCGCCCGCGGGCGTCACGGCAGCCAGCTCGACCTCATAGGAACCGGAGGTCTCGCCCAGCGACGTCAGCACGCGTTCGGCCGTCTCGATGGAAGCGTGCCGGAAACCCAGCGTCGTCGTGACGACGAGCAGCTTCTTGGGCGGAGCGGCCGTCACGTCGCCAACGATCCCGCAGGCCATCGTGGCCAGGCAGGTGAGCCACAGAAAGCACTTCATCTGTCGAGTCTCCGCAAAGAACTGGTCTGGCCAATGCTAATTTGTTCGGCTGACCAATCAATGCATGAATGCAGACAGGAGCGCTATGGATCTGCGCCTCCCTGTTCTGTTTGGCCTGGATAGGTGTTTTTCCCGGTAAGACCAAAACTTTATCGTGCGAAACTGGTATTACCAATAACAACAAGGGCGTGCGGAGCTTGCGGTTCTCCTCGACGCGCCGAGCAGGGCCTGATAACCATTCAACCATAGACAAACATGATGACGACATTCAAATTCGCACTTGGCGCGGCCCTGATCGCCGCTTCGCAACTGGCCGCGGCCGATGTGGCGGAGGTCAAGGTATCGGACGTGACACTGTCCGTCGCCGGTGGGTGGTACTACATGCCCGTCGAGGTGGAATGGAGAAGCCTTACCGCCGGCACCAGCGTCGGCCTGCAGAACCCCAGCTTCCTCGACAGCATGACGGCTTGGCACGGCCGGGTGGCTGGCTCTTCCGTGACCGATGGTGCTTCGTCTGCAATGGCTTCGTTGACCGCCAGAACCGCCGGCGAGCATCTCGAAGGCGTCACCGCACAGGCCAAGGTTGACGTGAGCGGTGGCCAGGCGGGCTGGTCGTTCGCCAACGTCCTCGACAACCAGATCCTGGTGGCGGTCGGCGCGACCATCACCTTCAGCGTGAAGGTGGACAGCCTGCTGGCCAGCGGCGGGATGTCGCAAGGCAACGCCTACATCGAGCTGTGCAGCACCGACTTCACGACGGACACCTGCCTGCCCGGGAACTACGCCGAAGCCGTCGTCTTCGGCGACTCGCCCTACAGCGGCCCCTCCATCCTGACGGCCAGCTGGACCAACCCCAGCGCCACAGAAAACACCTGGGCCAAGGTGCGCATCGGCCTGAGCGCCTCTGCGGATTCGGTGAGCGCGGTTCCCGAGCCCGCGACCTACGCGCTGTGGCTGGGAGGGCTCGCCGCCGTCGGCGCCATCGCGCGCCGCCGCCGCCGCGACTGACCCGCTCCAACAGGTCAAGCCGCCAGCGCCAAAGCGCCGGCGGCTTTTGCCTTTTGTGCCGCCGCTTGCGAGTCCGCCAGCCCACGAATCGCCCACCCGCCCGTTTGCGGTTCAATCCGCAGCTCACCTCGACAGGAAGTCCCGCATGCTCCGCGCTTCGTCCCTCTTCAACTGGCTGGTCGCCGCATGCCTGGCGGTGCTGATGCTCGGCACGCAAGCCGCCCAGGCCGCCGGCCATGAACGCCTGTCGCTGGACGCCGGCTGGCTCTTCCACCGCGGCGACGTGCCCATGCCTCCGATCAAGGGCCATGGCATGAGCTATCACAACGGCAAGGCCAACAACGGTTGGGGCGCTGCCGCCGCGGACTTCGACGACTCCGCCTGGCGCCGCCTGGACCTGCCGCACGACTGGGCCGTCGAGAGCCCGTTCGACCGCAACGAGAACGTCTCGCAGGGCTACCGCGCCCGCGGCATCGCCTGGTACCGCCGCTACGTGCAGCTGCCCGAGGCCGACCGGGGCCGCCACATCGAGCTGCAGTTCGACGCCATCGCCACTCACAGCACCGTCTGGGTCAACGGCATCGTCGTCGACCGCAACTGGTCGGGCTACAACGGCCGCAGCATCGACATCACGCCCTACGTGCGCTACGGCGCCGACGTCAACACCATCGCCGTGCGCGTCGACGCCGACGCCCAGGAGGGTTGGTGGTACGAGGGTGCCGGCATCTACCGCCACAGCTGGCTGGTCAAGCGCGACGCGCTGCACATCGCCACCGACGGCCTGCATGCCAACCCGGTCAAGCAGGGCGGGCGCTGGACCATCCCGGTGGAAGTGACGCTGCAGAGCAGCGCCAAGGGCACGCGCGAAGGCGTCGTCGACGTGGTCGTGACCGACCCGGCCGGCCGCGAGGTGGCCAAGGGCAGCGCGCGCGCGCGCGTCGGCGCGCTGGACTCGGCCGTCGCCCGCATGAAGCTGGACGTGCGCGATCCCAAGCTGTGGTCGCTGGCCCGGCCCAACGTCTACCGCGTGCGCGCCGTGCTGCGCGAGGGCGGCAAAGAGCTCGACCGCACCGAGGTGCAGACGGGCTTTCGCACCATCCGCTTCGACGCCGACCGCGGCTTCTTCCTCAACGACGAGTCCGTCAAGCTGCAGGGCGTCTGCATCCACCAGGACCATGCCGGCGTCGGCGTCGCCGTGCCCGAGTCCATCTGGGAGTTCCGCCTGCGCCGCCTCAAGGAGATGGGCACCAACGCGATCCGCTTCGCGCACAACGCGCCGGCCGCCGAGGTGCTGGACATGGCCGACCGCATGGGCATCCTGGTGATGGACGAGAACCGCAACTTCAACCCCTCGCCCGACTACATGAAGCAGCTGACCTGGCTGGTGCGGCGCGACCGCAACCACCCCAGCATCATCCTGTGGTCCATCTTCAACGAGGAGCCGCTGCAGAGCACCGAGGCCGGCTACGAGATGTCGCGCCGCATGGTGGCCGAGATCAGGAAGCTGGACACGACGCGGCCGGTGACGGGCGCCATGCACGGCGGGCTCACCACCGACCTCAATGCCGCGGACGCCATCGACGTCGTCGGCCTGAACTACCAGATCTGGATCTACGACGACTATCACAAGAAGCACCCCAAGCGCCCGCTGACGAGCACCGAGGACACCTCGGCCTTCATGACCCGCGGCGAGTACATCAGCGACAAGGCCAAGCAGGTGTTCGGCAGCTACGACGACGAGCCCTCCTCCTGGGGCAACACGCACCGCCAGGCGTGGAAGGCCATCGGCCAGCGCCCCTTCATCGCCGGCAGCTTCATCTGGACCGGCATCGACTACCGCGGCGAGCCCACGCCCTACCAATGGCCCAGCGCCGGCTCCTTCTTCGGCGCGATGGACCTGGCCGGCTTCGCCAAGGGCGCGTTCTGGATCCACCAGGCGCAATGGGTCAAGGTAGAGGACCGGCCGGTCGTCAAGCTGCAGCCGCACTGGAACTGGGCCGGCCAGGAGGGCAAGAGCATCCGCGTGATGGTGACGAGCAACGCCGAGCGCGTGCGCGTGGTGCTCAACGGCAAGGACGTCGGCGAGCAGGCCGTCGACCCCTACGAGATGAACTTCTTCCAGGTGCCCTACGCGCCCGGCCGCATCGAGGCCGTGGCGTTGAAAGGCGGCAGGGAAGTGGCGCGCGACGTCGTCGAAACCACCGGCGCCCCGGTACGCCTGGTGCTGACGCCCGACCGCAAGGCGCTGGCCGGTGACGGCCTGGACGCCGTGCCCATCACCGTCAGCGCCGTCGACGCGCAAGGCCGGTCGGTGCCGCTCGCGCAGAACAAGGTCGGCTTCGCGCTGGAGGGCCAGGGCGCCATCATCGGCGTCGGCAACGGCGACCCCAACTCCCACGAGCCGGACAAGGCCAGCGAGCGCAGCCTGTTCAATGGCCTGGCGCAGGTCATCGTGCAGAGCCGTCGCGAGGGCCGCGGCACGCTCAAGCTGCGCGCCAGCGCCGACGGCCTGCAGGCCGCCGAGGTCGAGCTGGCCCTGAACGCCGTCGCCGCCCCGCCCCAGGTGCCGACGGCCGAGCCGACGACGCCGCTGCTCAGCTGGCGCGTCTCGCCGGCCACGGCCGCGCGCCCCGACCCCAACGTCGTGCTGGCCGAGACCGACATGAACTCCTGGGGCTGGGACGAGCCGCCCATGCGCCGCGGCCCCGAGGCCGGTGCCTTCCGCCTCTACCGCAGCAGCGTCAACGTGCGCGACGACCGCAACGACGGCCGCGCCCAGCTGACCTTCGGCACCCTCGCCGGCAAGGCCGAGGTCTGGGTCGACGGCGCCAAGCTCGGCGAGAAGACCAGCGCCGAGCCGGCACCCTTTGCCGTGACCCTGCCCAAGGGCGGACCGCGGCGCGAAGTCACCATCCTCGTCGAGGCTGCGGCTGGGCAGCCCTCGGGCCTGTGGGGCCGGGTCGTGCTGGAACGTGGAGCCCGATGATGCTTCGTCCCCTGCTCGCCCTGCTGGGCCTTCTCGTCGCGCTGCAGGCCCAGGCCGCGCGCACCACCACGCCGCTGGATGCCGCCTGGCGCTTCCAGCGCGCCGACGTGGCAGGTGCCGAGGCCCCCGGCTTCGACGACGCCGCCTGGACGGCCATCACCCTGCCCCACACCTACAACGGCGTCGACGGCGAGACCGGCGGCACGCCCTACCGCGGCCCGGCCTGGTACCGGCGCACGCTGGACATCCCGGCCGGCGCCGGCACCCGCCGTTTCCTCGAGTTCGACGGCGCCACGCTGGCGGCCGACGTCTGGGTCAACGGCCGCCATGCCGGCCGGCATGAAGGCGGCTTCGCACGCTTCCGCTTCGACATCACGCCGCTGCTGCAGCCCGGCCGCAACCTGCTGGCGGTGCGGGTGGACAACACCCGGCTGCCGCATGTCGCGCCGCTGGGCGGCGACTTCACCGTCTTCGGCGGCCTCGTCCGGCCGGTAGGCCTGGTCGAGACCCCGGACACCCACATCGAGCTGATGGACCATGGCGGCCCCGGCGTGCGCGTGGACATCGAGACGCTCGACACCACCCGCGCACGGCTGAAGGTGCAGGTGCAGCTGCGCAACGACGGCAGCCGGCCCGCCGGGCGCGAGCTGCGCCTGACGCTGCGCGATGCGCAGGGCCGCAGCGTCGCGCAGCAGACCCGGCGCCTGAGCCTGCCGGCGGGCGGCACCGACGCGGTCACCGCCATCGTGAACGTGCCCCAGCCGCACCTGTGGCAGGGCGTGAAAGATCCCTACCTCTACCGCCTCAGCGCCGAGCTGCTGGACGGCCGTGACGTGGCCGACACCGTGCAACTGCCCGTCGGCCTGCGCCAGTTCGGCGTGGACCCGCAACGCGGTTTCCTGCTCAATGGCAAGCCCTACCCGCTGCATGGCGTCAACTACTTCCACGCCGGCCGCCCCGGCCGCGGCGTGGCCATCGGCAAGCCCGAGATCGACGAGGACTTGCGCATCCTGATGGACATGGGCCTCACCGGCCTGCGCCTGGTGCACTACCAGCACCCCGCCTACACCTACGAGCGCGCCGACGAGCTGGGCCTGGTGCTGTGGACCGAGATCCCGCTGAACTCGGCGATGGAGGAAACGCCTGCCTTCCGCGACAACCTCTACAGCCAGCTGCGCGAGCTGGTGCGGCAGAACCACCACCACGCGTCGGTCGCCGTCTGGGGCATCGGCAACGAGGTCTATCGCAGCGACGAACCCATCCGCGCGCTGCTGGCCGACCTGCATGCGCTGGCCAAGCGGGAAGACGCCTCGCGCCTGACCAGCTACGCGCACTGCTGCGCGCCGGACGACCACCCGATGGCGTTGCAGACCGACCTGGCCTCGTACAACCGCTACTGGGGCTGGTACGACGGCCAGTTCAAGGACATCGGCCCCTGGGCCGACAAGCTGCATGCCAAGCTGCCGGCCAAGCCGATCGGCTTGGGCGAGTACGGCGCGGGCGCCAGCGCCATCCAGCAGGAAGACCCGCCGCGCCGCCCCGAGCCCGGCGGCCGCTGGCACCCCGAGCAGTACCAGGCGCTGTTCCACGAGACCTATGCGGCAGAGATCGCCAAGCGGCCCTTCATGTGGGGCACGTTCATCTGGCTGGGCTTCGACCACGCCGCCGCCAACCGCCACGAGGGCGACACCACCGGCCGCAACGACAAGGGCCTGGTGACCTACGACCGCAGCAAGCTCAAGGACGCCTACCACCTGATGCGCGCCTGGTGGCAAAGCAAGCCGGTGCTGCACATCGCCAACAAGCGCCTGAGCACGCGGCCCGCCGGCACGCTGGCGATCAAGGCCTACAGCAATGCCGCCAAGGCCACCCTCGAAGTCAATGGCAAGGTCATCGGCACGGTGGACGTGGTCGACCGCGTCGCCGTCTGGCCGGCAGTGACGCTGGCCGCCGGCCCCGCCACGCTGCAGGTGCGTGACGACCGCGGCAGCATCGACCGCGTCGACTGGCAGGTCGAGGGCTGCGCCGCCGACGCGCTGGGCACGCAGCGCGTGCTGCAGCTGCCGCGCGAAGGCGCCGCCTACGGCTCACCGCACGCGCGGCTGCCGCTCGCCGCCAACGAAGTGGTGCTGACCTTCGACGACGGCCCGAAACCCGGCGTCACCGAGCGCGTGCTGCAGGCGCTGAAGGCCGAATGCGCCAAGGCCACCTTCTTCATGAACGGCGAGCCCATGCTGCAGAACCCGGCGCTGGCCCAGCGCGTGCGCGCCGAAGGCCACACCGTCGCGATGCACGGCCACAAGCACCTCGCCTTCGGCCAGTTGCCCGCCAAGGACCAGCTGGCCGATCTCGAAGCCATGCAAAAGGCCTACCGCCACGTGATCGGCGGCGACGCCGCGGCCTGGCGCTTCCCTTTTCTGGCGGAGACGCCGGACCTGCGCGACGCGCTGCGCAAGCAGAACGTCACCGTGATGTCGGTCGACACCGGCGTGGAGGACTGGGTGCAGGGCCAAAGCCCCGAGGTGCTGGCCGAACGCCTGGTGAAGGGCCTGCGCGAGAAGGGCGGCGGCGTCGTGCTGCTGCACGACGTGCATGACCAAACCGCCGCGGCGCTGCCGCTGATGCTGCGCCGCCTGAAGCAAGACGGCTGGCGCCTTGTCCACCTGCAATGGGCCGAACCCACCCGCTGATCCCTCTTCCCATGTCCATTCACCCGTTGAACCGCTCCCTCGCCCGCAACGCCGCGCGTTTCGCACTGCTGCCCCTGGTGTTGGCGCTGCAGGCCTGCAGCCAGGCGCCGCTGGCCACCCAGGCCGCGCAGCCCGCCGCGGCCGTCGCGCCCGCCACCGCCGCCATCCAGCTCAACCAGGTCGGCTACCTGCCAGCCGGCAGCAAATGGGCCGCGCTGCCCGACGTGGCGGCGGACAGCTTCGCCGTGCTGGACGCCGCCACCGGCCGCGAGGTCTGGCGCGGCCCGCTCGGCCCGGCGCGGCGCTGGGAACCGGCGCAGGAGGCGGTGCGGCTGGCCGACTTCTCGGCCTGGCGCCAGCCCGGGCGCTACCGGCTGCAGGTCCAGGGCCTGCAGCCCTCCGCACCGTTCGACATCGCCCCGAACGCCTATGTGGCGCTGAACGCCGCGGCGTTGAAGTTCTTCTACCTCAACCGCGCCGGCATGGCGCTGGACACGGCGCACGCCGGCACCTGGGCGCGGCCCGCCGGCCACCCGGACGACCGCGTGCTGGTGCACGCCTCGGCCGCCGGCCCCGGCCGGCCCGAAGGCACGGTGATCTCCGCGCCCAAGGGCTGGTACGACGCCGGCGACTACAACAAGTACATCGTCAACTCCGGCATCACCGTCTACACGCTGCTGGCCGCCTACGAGCATTTCCCCGGCTTCTTCAAGGCGCAGCAGCTCAACATCCCCGAGAGCGGCAACGGCTTGCCCGACATCCTGAACGAGGCGCTGTGGAACCTTGAGTGGATGCTGGACATGCAGGACCCCGCGGACGGCGGCGTCTATCACAAGCTGACGGACAAGGGCTTCGACGGCGTCGTCATGCCGCATGCCGCCCGGCATGACCGTTATGTGGTCATGAAGACGACGGCCGCCACGCTGGACTTCGCCGCGGCCATGGCCCAGGCCAGCCGCGTGTTCGCGGCCTTCGAGGCGCAGCGGCCGGGCCTGTCGGCACGCATGCTGGCCGCCTCCCGCCGCGCCTGGGACTGGGCGCGCGCCCACCCGAACGCCATCTACCGCCAGCCGGCCGACATCCACACCGGCGGCTATGACGACGCCAAGCTGGACGACGAGTTCAGCTGGGCCGCCGCCGAGCTCTACATCACGACGCGCGACGACCGCTTCTGGCAGGCCATGCAGCCGCCGGCGGCGAAGCTGGAAGTGCCCGGCTGGGCGACCGTCGAGGCGCTGGCCTGGGTCAGCCTCGCGCAACACCGTGCGGCCCTCACGCCCAAGGCCGACCGCGCGCTGATCGAGAGCCGCATCCTCGCGATGGCCAGCGACATCGCCACGCGCTGGGAGAGCTCGCCCTACCGCGTCGGCATGCAGACGCAGGACTTCATCTGGGGCAGCAATGCCGTCGCGCTGAACCAGGCGGTGATGCTGATCCAGGGCTATCGCATCGGCGGCGACCGCCGCATGCTGGACGCAGCCCAGGCGGCGCTGGACTTTGTGCTCGGCCGCCACCCGACCGGCTACGCCATGGTCACCGGCTTCGGCACGCGCTCCCCGCTGCATCCGCACCACCGCCCCTCGGGCGCGATGCCGCAGCTGCCACCGGTGCCCGGCATGATCGTCGGCGGTCCGCACCCGGGCCGTGGCGACGACTGCAAGGCGCCCTACCCCTCGCAGGCACCGGCCAAGGCCTTCCTCGACGACTTCTGCAGCTACACCACCAACGAGATCGCGATCAACTGGAACGCGCCGCTGGTGTACGTCTCCGCGGCACTGAGTGCGCTGACACCGGCGCCTTGATCCGACCGGCCCGCGCAGCGAGTGCACGGGCCGTCGGCGCCTGCCGATTGAAAACGCTGCGCCGCGGATGCCGATGACGGCGCGGTTGACGCCCTGGTTCGTCAGCGTTTCCGTTCGTCCGCGCTGCTCGCGTCGATCGAGCGGAGGAACTCGACCAGCGCGCTGCGGTCTGCGGCGGACAGCGGCTGCGTGCCGCCATGCCCCGTCGTGAACACCTCCTGCAGCGTGGCCGCCTGGCCGTTGTGGAAGAAGGATGGCGCGGCCCACAGCCCGTACAGCGGCGGCGTGTGAAAGCCGACACCGGCGAGCGCCTGCTTGATGCCCTTGCCCGACGATGGCTGGACCGTGCCGACGTCGTGGCGCAGTCCGTCGCGCAGCGTGGCCCCGGCGTGGCAGGTCGCGCACTGCATGGCGCCAAACACCTGCTGCCCGCGCAGGGCCTCCACGGTCAGCGTGCCGTCGGCCTGGCGCGCCGGGCTGCGCCCGCGGTGCGACAGCGAGGTCATGTAGGCAGCCAGGTCGTCGAGGTCACGGCTGCGTCCCACCTTGGGTGCACCGAGCGGGTCTGCCGTGGCGAAGAAGTCGCGGTCGCTCAGGAAGCCCGTGCCGCCGAAGGCACCGCGGATGTCGTTCTCGAAGTCCTGCAGCTCGTCGAAGTTCGCGGTCCAGTGCGCATGGCCCTGGCCGGGGTTCTGGCGGCTGCGCAGGTTGATGGTGCGGCGCAGGCCTTCGCCGCGCTGCGTGAAGTCCCACACCATGCCGTCGTCGCCGCCATCGGCGTGGCAGCTCGCGCAGGACATGTAGTTGTCGCGGCTCATGCGCCGGTCGGCGGCGTTGTAGAAGACCCGCTTGCCGCGCAGCACGGCTGGCGCCAGCGTCTCGGCGGCCACCGCCGCCACGGTCGCGAGCGGCCGGGCGGAGAAGGACTCCGCCGACAGCACCGGCGCGATGTCGTACACGCCGACCGAGCGCCCCAGGAAGTTGTTGACGTACAGGCGCTGGCGGCGCTCGTCGACATACAGGCCGTGCGGCGCGCGATCGGTCTCGATCTCGCCGCGCACCGAGCGGTTGTAGGCGTCGACGACGGCGATGCGGTTGCCCTCCATCTGCGCGACGAACAGGTAGTCGCCGTTGGGCGCATAGGCTGCGGCGCGGGCCGGCGCCCGGTCGTTGAAGTCGAGCTGCTCGGCGAACACCTCGGCGGCGTCGGGCACCAGCGCGAGCTGCGACACGATGGAGCGCACGGTCGTCTCGTGTGCCAGCGGCCGGCCATCGCGGAACACGCCGCCGACGATGTTGTCCTTCTTGGACGGCAGCGCGGCGCGCAGGCCGTCCGGCGAGATGACCACCTGGTGCAGGTAGTTGGGCACGCCGCGCGCGCGGTTCTCGGCGTCCACGGTCGTCGTGTCGACGCGCAGGGCGACCGTCTGGTACAGGGCCAGCTTCCCGTTCAGGCCGACACGGTGCACCTCGCCGCGGTCCATGCGCGAGCGAAAGCGCGTCACCAGCGCCTGGGATGAATCGGCGCTGACGGCGACGCCGCGCACGTCGCCGGCCAGCTTGAGGGACGCACGCGCTGCGCCGTTGGCTGGGTCGAAGCTCATCAGCGTGCTGCTGCCCTCCAGCGTGACCAGGCCCATGCGCTGGTCCGGCGTGAAGACGACGCCATGCGGCGCGCTGCCATAGGGCAGTTGGACGGCGGCGGAGACACTGCCGTCTTGCGCGTTCAGCGCGACGAGCTTGTCCTCGCCCTGCACTGTGACCCACACGCGGCCGTCGGGCCCGATGGCCAGCGTGCGCGGCTCATCGCCGACGCGGGCCTCCCAGGCCTTGGCCAGCGTGTCGGCAGCGATGGCGGTGACCGTGCCGCTGTCGGGGTTGACGCTGAAGACCTGCGTGGCGTTGCCGACGATGTTGCTGCTGTGCGTGGGCGCCTTGGCGGTGCGCGGGTTGACGACCGTGCGGTGCAGCGCATGGGTCTGCTCCGCGCCGTCGGCCGTGCGCACCGTCAGCACCACGTTGTAGTGGCCCGCCACCGTGAACCGGTGCGAGGCCGCCAGCGTGCGCGAGAGCGCGGTGCGCGGTGATCCGTCGCCGAAGTTCCAGCTGTACCGGGCCCCACTGCGCGCCAGCATGGTGGGGTTGAACTCGGCCCGGCCGCCGACCACGAGGGTCTCGCTGCCGACCGCCCCGGCGATGCGCACCGCGGCCTGGCGCCGCAGCGCTGCGGCCTCCGCGTCGCTGATCACGCGGTTGTAGACGCGCACGTCCGCCAGCCGACCGCGGAAGAAGTCGGCGCTGCCCTGGATCTGGCCCAGCATCTGCGGCTGAGCGGGCGGGGTCAGCTGACCCGCGGGCCCCTTGCCGCTGCGCTTGATGCCGTCGACCAGCAGGGTCAGCGCACCGCTGGCCGCGTCGCGCGTCAGCACGACGGCGTGCCACTGGCCGTCGTTGACCGCGCCGGCCGACGCAAGGCCTGGATGGGTGGAGGACGGCTCGCCGACCGACAGCCGCAGCCGGCCCTGATCGTCGATCCAGCCCCACCGCACGCCCGCCGGGCCGTGCCCGAAGATGCCGGGCGCCTGCACGGCGCTGGCGTGGCCGCGCTGGGTGGTCTTCATGTGGAAGCTGACCGTGGCGGTGCCGGCGGCCAGGTTGGCGCTGTCGGGCCGGGCCAGCAGCACGCCAGCGCTGCGGCCGGCAAAGTTCAGGCCGCCGTCGCGGAAGCTGTCGCTGGGCGTCGTCTGGCCATCGTTGCCGGCGACGATGTCCTGCAGGCCGCGCGCCAGAGGCCAGTGGTGGGCCAGGCCGGTGGTCGGCGCGGTGTCGATGCCGGCCTGCTGGCTGCGATCGCCGGTCGTGAACTGCGCACTGAAGGCGGCGGCGATGGCGTTGCCGGCGTAATCCTTCAGGCCACCGGCCGGCAGCAGCACTTCATAGGTCGTGTTCGGGGCCAGCGGCTCGGCAGGCGCGAAGTTGACGATGCCCAGCTGCACGCTGTAAGTGCCGGCGAGCGCAGCGCCGCCACGCGGGCGCACGATGAAGCTGGCGGCGTGGAGGCTCTCCGGCAGAATGTTGTCGGTCAGCCCGATGCCGATGCGCGAGGTCGTCGCCTGCTTGAGCGCGCCGGGCCGAGGTGAGACCTGGCGCACCTTGGGTGGCGTCGTGTCGGGCTTGCGGTCGTGCACGATGAAGCCGCTGCGCTGGCCGTGGTCGTTGCCGATATAGACCAGGTTGCCCATCGGGGTGACCTGGCCGTGGTCCGAGTGGCTGGCTTCGTCCGAGCCTTCGGGATAGAGGCCGGCCTTCGCGACGTGCCGGTGGTTGAGCGGGTCGCTGACGTCGACCTTGTGCATCCTCAACTGCGCGCCCTGGAAGACGAACTGGTCCTGCGTGCTGCAATAGAGCTGCTCGTCCATCAACAGCCGGTCGTCCTTGGGCACGAAGCGCGCCGGGTCGTCCAGGTCGTAGGAGAACATCCGCCCGTCATCGCCTCGGCCGCGAGCCGAACCGTAGATGTTGCGACCGTCGAAGCAGGTCGAATAGAAGAAGGGCACATTGCCGACGCTGTCCAGCAGCCGCGGGTTCAGCGGGTCGGAGATGTCCAGGCTCGCCAGCCCGGAGTAGGTGTCCATGGAACTCAGCACGAGGTGGTTGCCCATCGTGAAGATGGGCCCGACTCGGAAGCCACCGAGCTCGCCGGTGGGCACCGGGTTGGGCCGCCCGCCGCCGCGTTGCGCGAGCTGGGGATGGGCCGGGTTGCGTGCGTCGACGATGTACATGCCGTCCTCGGCCGACGCGACGTAGACGTACGGTGCCTGCCACCAGAGCTGCCAGGTGACCTTGGAGTAGTCGCCACCGTCGACCGTCGGCAGCGCGAGCTTGCTGACCTGGCGGATGTCGTTGACGTCGCTGAAGTCCCAGAACTCGATGCCCTTGGTGCTGGGCACGGCCAGGTACTGCCGGCCGTCGATGTTGGCCTGGCCGATGGCATGTGGCTCGCGGAACTGCGCGGTCCGCCCCTCGGGCTCGTAGATCTTCTTCACCAGCCTTGGGCTGCGGGGGTTGGAGACGTCGTAGACAAGAAAACCGCCGCTCGACTGCCCGCTGTCCGGCGCGAACATCACGACAAGGTAGCCGTTGAGCATCAAGGCAACGTTGGTGCCGTACTCCTGGCGGCCCGGATAGCGGAAGGGTATGTCGCCGTCGCCCGCGCCCGGTGCGGTCTCGGTCTTGATCACCGAGACCGGGTTGAAGAGCTCAGCCTCGGTGTAGCTGAGGTTGCCCAGGCCGGGGCCTTGCTTGGGTTCACCCGTGACCAGCGCAGCCAGCGAGGACAGCAGCGTCAGCGCACTGCCGCCGGTGATGGCGGCATGCGCCAGGAAGGCCGCGCCCAGGCTGAGCAGCGCAACTGCGGCGGTTCGGCATTTCGTCGCTTGTCTCATCGTTCTCATCGGCCGCTCAAGCGGCTCTTAAAAGGTGTCGACCGTCAGCGTCGCAGCCTGCAGGCCGTCGCCGGTGGCCCGCAGCGTCGCCTTGCCGGCGCTGCCGGTGGACTGCAGGATCACCTGCGCCTGCCCGTTGAACACGCTGCGCTGCCACGGCACGGCGGGTTGGGTGGTGCGCAGCGTGACCCAGCGCCGGCCGCCCTGTGCATCGTCGAACAGCTTGCGCGTGCCCTCGGCGGGCGTGGCGAAGACCAGGGTCAGCGTGTTGGTGTCCTTCAGCTGCGCGGGGTCGAGATCGATCACGCCCATGCCATCCTCGGACCGCGGCGTCACAGCCTTGCCGTTCACGTAGACCTGCAGGCCCGGTGCGAAGTCGCCCACGAACAGCGCCGCGCGTCCCACCGTGGCGGCCGGGCGGGCAAAGGTGGCGCGCACGACGTTCCAGGCGCCGTCGGCCGGCTGCTTCTCGGGCGGCAGCCAGGCGAAGGGGTCGCGCCAGCCGGCAGCCCCCGCATCGGCCATCAGCGCCGCCGCGTCTTCCTGCCTGGCCACGGCCTTGTGGCGCCAGTCGCCGGCGGCGGCGTAGCGGTGGAACTCGGCCGGCTTGTCGGCCTCATGCGAGCCGGGGTCGCCATTGCCCATGCCGATCAGGCGTGCCGGGCCCGAGACCTCGAAGCCGATGCGCTGGTTGGCGGTGGGCACGACGCGGCCTTCGCGGTCGACGACGCTGACCCGGACCACCGCCACGTCGCCCCCGTCGGCGCGGACGCGCGCGCGGTCCACCGTCAGCCGCACGGCGCTGCCGTCACCGGTGGTGGCCACGGTCTCCGATGCGACCAGCTGACCAGCCTTGTAGCCACGCGCCACCAGGCTGCCGGGTGCATAGGGCACGCTCCACTGCAGGTGGCCGTAGCGCGTCAGCGCCTTGCGGCCCAGCGAGTGGCCGTTCAGCAGCAGCTCCACCTCGTCGGTATTGGCGTAGACGCGCACGTCGATCGGCTGGCCTTCGCGGCCGGGCCAGTTCCAGTGCGGCAGCACGTGCACCATGGGCTCGGCGGTCCAGGCGGCCTTCAGGTAGTAGCCGCTGTCTTTCATCGCGCCGGTGGTGTCCATCATGCCGAACTGCGACGACACGGCGGGCCAGCCGAAGGGCGTGGTCTCGCCGCGATAGTCGAAGCCGGTCCAGAAGAACACGCCGGCAATGAACGGGCGCTCGGCGTTGTAGCGCCAGGCCTCCTCGATGGATGCCGTCGACGCGCCGCCGGAGCGCTTGTCGTAGGCAGCGATGTGCACGCGGGACGGGTCGTCGGCGTAGATGCCGCGCGTCGCGTAGGTCAGGCCTTCCTCGGTGACGACGATGCCGCGCTCGGGGAAGCGCTTGTGCATCGCATCGATGTCGTGCTGGGCTTTGTAGTTGAAGCCCAGCACGTCGGAGCCGACTGCCGTGCCCTCCGGGCCGCCGGAGCTGGAGGCGGCCAGCGTGACGGGCCGCGTCGGGTCCATGCGCTTGACGATGGCCTGCATCTCGCGGGCGAGGCGGGTGCCGATCTCGGTGTTCTCTATCGCCCATTCCTCGTTGCCGACCGACCACAGGACGATGGACGGGTGGTTGCGGTCGCGTCGCACCATGCGCGCCATCTCGTAGCGCAGCTGCGGCGCGGTGCCCATCATGCGGTGCTCGTCGATGACCAGGATCCCCAAGCGGTCGCAGGCGTCCAGCAGCTCGGGCGTGGCCGGGTGGTGGGCCGAGCGGATGGCGTTCACGCCCATGCCCTTGAGCATCTTCAGCCGCGCCTCGTGCATGGCGTCGGGCAGCGCCACGCCGATGCCGGCATGGTCCTGGTGGTTGTTGACGCCGTGCAGCTTGACGTGGCGGCCGTTGAGGAAGAAGCCCTTGTCGGGGTCGAAGCGCAGCGTGCGGATGCCGAACGGCGTGTCGTGACTGTCGACCACGCGGTCGCCCTGCTTCACGCGCGTCGTCAGCTTGTAGAGCTGGGGCGTCTCCAGCGACCACAGCTGCGGCGCCGGCACACGCAGCGTCGCGGCGACGTCGGTGCTGGCGTCCACGCCCACGCGGCGGGCCGGCACCGTAGCGCGCGCGACGACACGGCCCGCCGGGTCGCGCAGCTCATGCTCCAGAGTGAACGACTCGCCCGCCTTGCCGTCGTTGCGCACCGTCGTGTCGACGGCCACCTCGGCGCGGTTGCCGTTGACCGTGGCGCGCACGAACGTGCCCCAATGGTCGACGTGCAGCGGCTCGGCCTGCGTCAGCCAAACGTGACGGTAGATGCCGGCGCCCTCGTACCACCAGCCTTCCTGCGTCGTGGCGTCCACGCGCACGGCGACGACGTTGCGGCCGCCGTAGTTCAGGTAGTCGCTGATGTCGACGCGAAAGCTCGAATAGCCGCTGGCCTCGCGGTTCAGGTAGTGGCCGTTGACCCAGACCACACTGTCGCGGAAGACGCCATCGAACTCGAGCGCGATGCGCTTGCCCTGGGCGGACGCGGGGATGGCGAGTTCGCGCCGGTACCAGCCAACGCTGTTCTCCGGGAAGGCGCGGCCAATGGCCTTGGAGCCGTGCGTCGAACTGCCGCGGGCGTCAAAAGGCAGCTCCACCGCCCAATCGTGCGGCAGATCCAGGCGGCGCCAGGTGCGGTCTTCGAAGTCGGCCGCTGCAGGGCCGTCGCCGAAACCAGCCTTGGCAAAGAAGAAGGCCCGCGTGCTGTGGCCGTAGTCCTGCGCCGGGTCATGCGCATGGCCGAGCGCAAACCGCCAGCCGTCGTCGATGCGCGCGCGCTGGCGAGGGCTATCGGCCGCCGCGGGGCCCGCGACCATGGCCAGCACCAGCGCGAGGATCAAGCCGAAGAAAGAAGGTCTGGTCATGGAAGTTGTCTAGACAAGAGGCCTGCACCGATGCAGGCCGTGAATGATTCGTTCAGGGAAATCCTCGGCAGCTGCCACAGGCTGCCCTCGCATTTCCCGATCAAGTTCTGCTTAAAGACCCTGGGGCAGCACCCACTCGATGCCGATGCGACGCGTGGCCGTTCCGTCGCGCAATTGCGCCGGGTCCGGGGCAGCGGCGGGTGTGGCGGCGGCGCGTGCGAGGCTCGCCGCATCCAGTTCGCGCTCCAAGGCCAGAGCCGGCACCCCGCGAACGCCGGCCGCCGTGATCTCGCGGCGCTGCACGAAGCTGCGCACGATCTTGCCGGCGGCATCGAGGTCCTGTTCCACGACGACCGTGCCCGCAAGCTCGGCGCGGCGCGCGAACAGCGGAAAGCCGTTCGCGTCGGTGGCGCCCGGCCCGCTGCGTGGCACATCGGGCAGCAGATAGGCCTGCGAACGCACGGCCAGCGCGGTGCGCCAGGCTTGCAGCGCGCGCGGCGCCGTCATCCGTCGGCTGCGCACCTGCTCCTGGCTCCACCAGCGCAGCAGCTCGCAGCGCGATGCTGGGGATTGGCCGGCATAGGTCCAGCCCGCCGCCTGAAGCGCGTCGCGCACCTCGGGGGCAAGGCTGGACATGTCGCCCGGCGGCTTGGGCAACATGGCGGCGAGCTCGTCCTCGAACGCGCGGTCCGGTGAGGGCGGCACCTGCCGCGGCACCTGCCCCCATCGAGCCAGGCACTCCGCTTCGCCCTGCCACGCGGCGTGGCGCTGTGCCGCAGGCAAGGCTTCGATCAATTGCGCTACCTGAGCCGCAGGCCGAGACTGATCCAGCCCCTTGCAAATGCCAGGCGTCTTGAGTGCTTCGATCCAGATCGTGTCGCTGGCCTGCGGTGTCGTATCGGCCTGCCAGAGCGCCACTTCGTTGAGCACGCGATTACTCAATCGCTGCGCGGCCACCTCGGCGCGCAGCTCGCCCTTGCCCTGGGCGGTTTCCTCGTTCAGCCATGCTGCCCAGCCGGCCTGGGCGCGCTCACGTTGTTGACGCAGCACCTCCTCGGCCACACTGCGGTGCTCCGGAGAAAGCTTCAGGTCGGCAGGCAACTGGAACATGCCCGCCAGCAAGTCCACCGGCTGGCGCAGCAGCCCCGCATCGCGCTCCAAACGCTCACGGAGCTTTGCCCGCTGTTCGACCATCAAACGGCGCGCGGCTTCGTCACGCTGCTGGTCGATCAGCTCCTGCGCCATCTGCTTGTTTTTGGCCGCAGCAGCCGCCTTGTCTGGTTTTTCTCCTTCGGCCGTCACGCCGCCCACGCGACCGGGCTCCATGCCGGGAAAGGTGCCCTGAGCCAGCACCGCCGCCGGTGCATGCAGGAGCGCCGCCAACGCAACCAGCCGCAGAGAAAAATGCCGCCCGTAACCCGGCATCACGTCATTGCAACGTCCGACGCGTGATGCTTTCATGAACGCTCGCAATTCAGAGTTTTGCCTTCGCCCAACACCGCACTGCGGCGCCCATCGACCTCGATGCACCAGTCGCGCAGCGCGCCCTCGGTGACCTGGGCCGTGTACTGCCCACCCTGGCGGCTGACCGTGCCGCGTGCAGCCACCGTGCCGTCCATGCCCACGACCGTGAAGCCCGCGCTGGCCCCGTCGGCCAGCTCGAACACCCGCAGCACCGTGCCGCGGGCGTAGTCGTAGTCCGGCCGCTCGGTCTCCGCACCCCAGGCGATGACGCTGTTGGGTGCTGCGTACAGCGGCATGCTGAGGAAGCCATGCGTT
>NZ_LMFP01000028.1:0-147518 GCF_001426885.1 Pelomonas sp. Root1444
CCACCGATTGATGGAGCCGCTGGGCTACGTCCCGCCGGCCGAGTTCGAGGCCAGCTACCATCGGGGGTGATCTCGGTTTTTCCTGAATCGTCGACGTAAATGCGATTCAGCTGTGGGGACAACCACTTACCGCAACCCAAACCGTCCAGCGTGGATGGTCACCCCCTGCTCGAACTGGTTTCGCTTTCGGAGACTCAGTTCTCTCCGGCCGGCTCATCAGCCGGCACTGTGACGCTGGAAGCCGGCGCAGACACGGAGACCTCTGCCACAGCAGTCGATACACCAGTCCTCAGCCGAGCAAGGGCCAGGGGCTTGGACGAGCCGAGCATCAAGCCCGTGGCAAACCGAGGCTCAGCGGCTTTGATTTCGCGGACTTGGTCACGCGTTAGGCCAGTCGCGAACAGGTGCGCCACCTTCTCCGCCAACTCAGGGGAGATGGTGACGAACTTGCCGGGAGCGATTTGAACTCGCTTCATGCGCGCACCTTCATAAGCGCAACTCTAGTCGCACGGAGAGTCGCTGGTACTGCGTCCAGCCACGGCGTTGCGACCGCTCCGGCGTCGCTCGGCAGGGCTGTTCCGGGTGGAGTAAATCCCGGGTTGTTAGGGTTTGCAGCAGTGTCAACCTTGACAGTTACGCAAGCGCAGACCGGTCCCTATAGTCGCCCGCGTTCCTGATTGGGGGTGTCGTGGCGAGCTACCGATACAAGTACCTGGGTAAACAGCCTCTTCCGAAGATGTCGGAAGCCGAGGCTGCCGAGCACTGCACTCTCACTGAGGAGCAGATTTCGGCGCTGCCCTCCATCAGCCGGTTAGACGAAGACGGCAACCTCAAACGCGGCCGGCCGCCGCGCGACCTGCGCCTGGGTTACGCGCTTCAGCTTGTCCATCTGGCCCTCACTGGACGGCAAGCAGGTGCCACGGACACCTTCCCGCCCAACATGGTCAAGTGCCTGTCCAACCAGATTGGGGCGGACTCCACGGCCATCGCCACCATCAAGTCCATCTACAAGGGCAAGGTAGGCAACACAGCCGACACCTCCGTCGAGCGAGCGCTGCGGGAGCAACGAGCTTGGGCGCGCGACACGCTCGGATTTGTGAACTACGACGCCGACGTGGAGAAGCAGCTCACCTCCACGCTGGCCCTGCGGGCCCGAGATGCGGCTACGCAGGCCGAGCTGACGACCTTCGCCGAGGAATGGCTCTACGAGCATCGCGTGGTTCTGCCCGGCAAGTCGACGCTGGAAGGCCATTCAAACGCGGCGTTCAGAGCCATCGAGACGCTGGCGCAGGACGTAATCAACGCGGCCATCAAGCCGACCCGCCAGCGCATGGTCCTGAAGACCATGTTCGAGCCTGGCCCCACGGAGGGCACCACCGTCCTTGAGTGGCTGAAAACATCGGCCGGCAAGCATGGCGTCAAGAATCTCGAGGAGGTGTCGTCCCGCGTCGACTACCTGCGCACGCTTGGCGTCGACCAATGGAACATCAGTTCCTTGTCCCAGACCCGCATCCAGGCCTTTGCGCAGCGCGTGGCTCATCGGCCGCCCTCCGAGACAAGCCGGCGCGTGCTGGAAACGCAGATCGTCGAGGTCGTGTGCTTCCTGAAGGCCACCCTGTGGGAGCTGACCGATGAGGTCATCCACCGGATGAACCGCCGCACTGGGGACCTGGTCCGTCAGGGCGCCAAGCGGCTGCAGGGGAAACAGGCCAAGCGCAGTGGCATCTATCGGGACTCGGTCCAGTCGATCGTCAACCTCGCCAAGGACGCCACGAAAACGGCCGACGAGCGTATCGCTGAGATCCTGAAGCTGGGCACTGAGGTGCTCAACATGCCCAAGGTCAATCACGCTGAAGTCGTGCGTGAATACCTCGTCGAGCAAGGCGTGCGGGTGTCGACCGTCCTGGACACCATCGACTGCCTGAACATCGAAGGTGATGACGCCAAGACAGACCTCAAGCTCGTCGAACAACTCAAGCAGCTGCGCAAGGACGGGCTCAAAGAGTTGCCCAAGGACTGGGACTGCTCTGCGGTGGACGCACGCTGGCGGCCTCTGGTCGATAGCGAGGATCGCGTCGCTGCTTTGAACGCCTTTCGGGCCTGCGCTGCTCAGCGCATCCGCAAGGGCCTTCTTGGCGGCCGCCTCTGGGTGAATCACAGCGCCAGCTTCCGCAGCCGAATCGACAGCCTGATACCCGATGAGGAATGGGAGCGCGACAAGGAGAAGATCTGCAAGGCGTTCGGCCTGGAGATGGATGCGAAGGTGGCCATCAGCCGTGCGAAGGCTCTGCTCAACGACGGCTTGGCCCGGGTGGCTGAGGATGTTGCCAAGGGTCTCCTGGAGATCGATGCCGAGGGCTCAGTACACATCCCTGCTTTTGCGGCGCTGCCAGAAGATAAGGAGCTCACGAGAACAAAACAGGATCTCCAGAAGAAGATCGGGGCGGTGCAGCTGCCCGACCTGATCTTGGAGATGGACGCCCAGACGCGTTTCAGTTCCAAGCTGCTCGGGCGGGACGCCAAAACTGCGAATGAACTGATCTCGCTCTACGCCGCGTCACTGGCGCATGGCACGGAGATCGACGCCAAAGCTGCAGCAGCCATGGTCAGCAGCGTATCGGTGGCCGAGGTGACGGCTTCCATGCGCTTGCTGGAGACGCCCGGCCGCCTGCGCGCTGCCAACAACGCCGTGGTGGCCTACCAGCAGAGCCACCCCATCGTGAAGCACTGGAGCGACGGCAGCAAGGCGTCGGCGGACATGATGGCCTTGGACGCCACCCGGCACCTTGGCATGGCCCGTACCGACCCGAGGCGCAAGACACCGGCGGCCGGGCTGTACACGCACGTTCTGGGCAGCTACCCGATCTTCTACGACCAGCCCATCGTGCTCATGACCCGCCAGGCCGGCGCGGCTGTCGAGGGCGTCGAGCGCTACAACAGCACCACCAGCGAAGACCGCATCAAGATCCAGTTGCTGGCTGTCGACACCCATGGCTATACCTACGGGGCCATGGCGGTCGCGAAGATGCTGCGTTTTGACCTGTGCCCGCAGCTGGCGGGCTTGCCGGACTGCAAGCTCTGGGTGCCCCGCACCACCAACATCCCGGAGCCGCTGGACCTGGTCGCGCTTCCCAATGTGTCTGAACGCGCCATCGAGCGCGGCTGGGACCTGATCTTGCGCCTGATCGCCTCCATCCTGACCGGGCGCGTCAGCGTGAGCTGGGCGCTGGCTCGCAACGGCTCTGCCGCCGTTGGGGACAAGCTTCATCGGGCGCTGGATCACTACGGGCGGCTGCTGCGCTCCATCTACCTGTGCGACTACTTCACGAAGGAGGAGTTCCGCCGTGAGATCCATACCCTGCTGAACCGCGGTGAGTCGGTGCACCAGCTGCAGCGGGCCGTGTACTACGGTCGCCTGGCAGCCGAACGCGGCCGCAGGCGCGACGAGCTCAAAGCGATTTCAGGTTCGCACGTCCTGCTCACCAACCTGATCATTGCCTGGAACACCAAGAGGCTCAGCGAGATCTATGCCGAATACAAGGCACAGGGCGAAGGCGTCACCGACGACATCATTCGGCGGATCGGGCCGGTGTTCTTCGGCAACATCAACTTTCGCGGCACGATGAGCTTCAGCATCGAGAAGTACGCAACGGTCCTACTCAGCAACGCCGAAGAAGCATCGAACGACAAGCGCCGAGCCGCCTGAACTTGCAACGTCACCATCCTGGCCTGCCTGTTCGCCGGCCGAGCTGCCTCGGCTCTGTGGACCCGGTGCAACGAGTCATGGGTGATCTTCCATCAGGCCTTGGTAGATCTGACCGGCCGCCGGCGGCAGGAACGCATCCAGCGGCCTGGCTTTGACGACCGGCGCGCCCTCGCCAGCATTGAACTCCGCGAGGTTCAAGCCGCACCACACCAAAGCCAGATCCTTGTCGCTCGTACACAGCACCGGGCGCCCGGTCGGAACTACGGCAAGCAGGGCCGCGAAGGCCTTCAAGCTGCGCAAGTCGGCCATGGCGTTGAACGCGTCCTGGCGGCTGTAGCTCGGTACGGTGAACTTGAGAGCGCGCTTGGCAGCGTTGCGGCCGCCGCTCACTGCCGCCGCGCTCATGGCACATGCCACGGCGATGTCGGTCAGGGACAAGCCACGTCGGCGCGCCGCTTCGGCGATCGCGCCCATGACCGATGGCAAACGTTCGCGGCTGACTTGGTGACGCAGCAACGGTGCAGTCGCCAGTAGGAACTCGATGGTGCGCTCCGACGGGGCGCGCTGCTCCTCAGCAAGCTGCTTGATCGCCGCCATGACCTCGGGCGCATCGCCAATGATGGTCGCCTGGGGCAGCAGCGAGCGGAGCAGCCCGACGTGTTCGGCCATCTGCGATTCGATCTGCGCACCTGTTGGGTACTCGCGCTGGTTGCCCTCCAGGGCCAGCAGCACCGGGTTGATTCGGGCGTTGGGATCGTCCAGCCAGTCGACGAAGTCGCGGCCAACCTTTTCCATGCCGCCCGCCTTGAACCGCCCGCGCAGCTCCGTCAGCGTGCACCGGTCCGGCATGATGACGTTGCCGGTGGTCACCGCCAGGCCTGCCGGTAACCAGCCCCCGCGAACCAGACCGATGTGCCGCACCGTGATGTCGGTGCCAACGGTGGTTTCCAAGAAGCTGGCATTGCCCGGCGGCATCTCCTCCATAGAGCTTTTCACCACCTGGGCGTCGAGCAGCTTGAGGGTGATGGGAGACGCTCGGTTGAGCGTGCGAGCGACCAAGGCGTCATAACCCATCGGCGCCAGGTCGCGGCCCTCAATGAGTACTTCACGACCAGTGGGCTGCCCATCTGGACCGGTTTCTTCGTAGCGAACGTATCTCATGCGCCAAGGCTACCGTCACGACGACCAAAAGACGCTGCGGTTCAATTGCGCAGATCCAGTCACTGACTTGCATCGGGAGCCTCTGCGAAGATCTGCTCAAACAAGCAGAGGGAGAAAAGCGTGATCTTTGGAGGGGCCGATGGGTCTGCGGCGAGCGCCGGGACAGCCGCCGTTGCGGGCGGATCAGCCATGCTTCGAAGGGCCTGGCCCAGTTGAACCGTGCCTCTTGATCACTTCGTTCCCCAGGTTCACCTGCGGCATTTCTATGCCCCTGGTGACCAGAGAATGGTCGGCATCCAGAAGGCCACGCTGCAAGCCTTCCCCTGCAACTCGCAGTCGCAGTGCCGTGTCATGGACGGCAGCACTAACGAATTCCTCTCGGAGCCTCGCGCCATCGAGGAGCTGCTGAAAGACGTCGAACCGAGATACGGCAGCGCCATCGCCAATCTGGGCGCTGGGAGCATCGGAGCTTTCGAGATCTTCGCCGTGTCGGGATTCGTTGCCATGGTCTTCCTGTTGTCTCCCACAGGCCGCCGCCTCGGTTCGGCACCGATGGACGCGATAGGCAACGTGACGGCCCGCATGCTCGATGCGCATGGCAAGTTCGGGCCACCGCCGCCCGGGCTTGAGGGCACCAGCCTCACGGATTTGCTGGATTCGGGCCAGGTCGAGATCAGCACCGACGATCGTTACCCACAGGCTATCGGCGTCACCGCCTTCCACGACCTGATCAACAGCCTGGGCAACTGCAACTGGGAAATCCTGGCCAACCGCCACGCCGACAGCCCCTTCTTCACCAGCGACTTCCCAATCGCGTTGGAGACGACCGCCGATCTTCAGCTGACGAACAAAGTGGTGCCGCTGTCCCCCAACCTGGCTGTCAGGATCTGGCCGACGCTGGGCGGTCACGACGTCCCGCAGGACTTCAGTTTTCCTCGCGCGAGGTGGCGCTTCAGGTCACTGAGCCGGTCCGAGGTCCGTCACATCAATTCGCTGATCGTCCAGGCGGCCGACACCGCTGTTTACTGCCAGCAGCGTCTGGCATGGACGGACGGGTTCATCGAACGCCACCGCCATCACCGCGTGGATGCCATCGTCCAGAAGTTTCCTACCGGCAACGGCGTGCTGTTGATGAGCGCGCACCGCATCGTGTCCTACCAACATCCGCCAGTGGCCGGGAGTCGCAGTGGCTGACAACGTCTGTTCGGAATGCATCGGAGATGACGACCTCCAGCGCTGGATCCGCCAGCAAGATGGCCCGCGCGGCTGTGATTTCTGCGAGCGGTCCGACGCGCCCACGGCCGACTTCAGGGCCTTTGCCGATCATGTCGAATCGCACCTGCATCGATGGTGGAGCTTGGCCGTTGACGAACTTCCCTACGAATCCCGCGAGGGTGGCTACCAAGGATCTGAGCTCTGGGACACCCACGACGTCTTAGACGAGACGCAACTCGAGTTCCCTCGTGATCGCAAGGACGTGTTGCGCCGGGCCTTGGTGAGCGCGTTGCCCGACCAGACCTGGTGCGAGTACGACTGGACGACGCTGGACTTTGATCGTGCGCTTGGCTCGAGCTGGGACGAGTTCTGCGACACCATCAAGCACCGCCGCCGATTCTTCTTCCAGGAAACTGGTCGCGATGACCGTGACTCCTATACGCCGGCGAGCTTGCTGGCCACCATCGCCCGCATCAGCTCCCGACTTGGGCTGATCCGCAACATCGCTGCAGGGACCACGCTGTGCCGTGCCAGAACCGATCTCAAGAGCGATGCTGATGCCAACGCCGCGGCGTTTGGCCCCCCACCGGTGAAGTACGCGACCCAAAGCAACCGGATGAATCCGCCCGGCATCCCGATGCTCTATCTGGCGTCCAGCGCCACGACGGCATTGATGGAGACGCGGGTCGAGGCCGCCCATGTTGGGACCTGGCGAGCGCTCAGGCCGCTTCGCGTCCTGGACCTGCGCACGCTGCCTCCCATACCAGGCTTTTTTGCCGAGGACGATCGCGAGGATCGGCTGGCAACGAAGTTCCTGCGTGAATTCGCGGCCGACATCATGGTCCCAGTGGAACGAGACGATCGGGTCCACATCGACTATCTCCCATCACAGGTGGTCACGGAGTTCATGCGCGACCACGACTTCAAGGGTGGGCGCATCGACGGCATTGCCTATGGAAGCACTGTCCATAAAGCCGGCTGGAACGTGGCGCTATTCGCGTCGGCGCGCCAGCTGGGTTTGGACGAACCTGGCTGGGGGCGCCCGGTTGAGCCTTGGCTGGAATTCGTGGGCGCCGACGTAGCCAAGCAGTTCCCATGAACGACTCAAGCGACCCATCCATCCAGCCCCACGAGCGCTACCGAGTGGCCATGGTGGAGATCAAGCAGCGCCTGCGCGCCATCGACCGGGTGCTGGGCGCCAAGAAGCCGCGGACTCTGACGGCAGACCTCGACAATGAGTTCATGTGGCTGCAGGTCCGCAAGATCGTGGAACTGGTCGCCTTCGGAGGTGTGATGGCCGACGAGGGCCGCTACGCCACGCTGCGAGCGGAGGCAAAGGACAACCCGAACTACCGGCGCGACTGGAAGGTCGGCCAGATCCTGAGGCGCCTGGCTGAGATCACGCCTCACTATCTGCCCAGGCCGTTGGGCGACATGCTGCTGCTGAAAGACGGCACCAAGCACTTCGAGGCTGGCAAGGAGAAAGAGGCGCTCGAGAGGTTTGTCGAGATCTACGAGGTGGCCGGGGAGTTCCTGCACGCCCCCAATCCCTTTGACGAGGAAGGCGTCGAGCGGCGCCGGCTGCTGATTGAGCAATCCCGGGTACGGCTGGAAACAGAGGTCAAGTATCTGAAGGACGTGCTCTGGATTCACGTCAAGATCGGCCTGGCCTTCGAGCCTGGCAAGGACGATGTCAGACTGCCGGCCAACCCTGAGACCGCTTGGATCGTGCTGTTGGGCCCGGCTGACGATGACGAGGTGCGCATGGCGCTGGCCAACGCGATGCCCGAGTGATGGAGCGCCGCCACGGTAAGTGGCCGGCCACAGGCATCCCATGCTGAAATCGGTCCAAACCAGGGAGATCCGATGCGACTGCTCGAAAACTTGATGATGGCGGTGATGGGCGCTGTGCTGAACCTGCACAACTTCCTGCAGGGCATGAAGGCCCATCGCCACGATGATCACTACACCGCCGAGGTGAAGGCGCTGCGCAGGGGCTGGTTCTATAGCCTCGTGATCGGCTTGGGCACCGGCGTGGTCGCCATGGCCGTCCAGCACTTCCTGGACGTCGTCGCCGCTCAGCTCGCGCCGGCCACAGGCCTCATGCCCTTGCAGCAAGGCGTCTCGTTGATTGCAGGCGTCATGTTGTTGTCGTCGGCGCTGTCGATGGCCTATTTCACCTATCGGCTGGTGCGCGTCGAACTGTTCTGACGCCAGCGGTTCATCTAGCTGACCACGCCGCCGCCGATCCTTCCCAACAGCTGCTCAACGATCTCTAGGCGACCCTGCTGCACCAGGTCGATGGGCCTTTCTCCAAGGCCGAAAGAAGGGGTGATCAGCCATTGGCCGAGCCACGGCTCCAGGTCACCGGCGGCCAGCGGAGCGATGCTGGCCAGCAGGCGCCGATAGTCCGGCGTGGCCGCGAAGCGGTCCAGGCGGTCCAGCAGCTCACGTTGCTCGGCGATGAAGGCCGCAATGCTTGGTCCCATCATGAGCCCAGTCTCCGGGTGAGTGCCATGGCTACTCGGCAGGCTGCATCTGCGCCCAGAACTGGTCGCTGATGTCGATGCCGCCGGACAAGCCCAGCTGCGCGGCGCCGTTGCGGATCGCCATGCACTCCAATGGCCGGTGTTCTGGCGGTCCGAGGAGCACGTATCGGCGTCCCGATGCCGTCGTTACCGCGCGCTCTGACATGTCGAACCATGCGAGGGCCGAAGTCAGGCGAACCACAGCGCGGTCGGCCTGACGGTCTCGGAGCGTGCCGAGATGGAGCTCGCCGGATGGCGCCTTTATCAGGCGCCAGGAGTCGACGTTCAAGCTCGGTTCGTGCTCGGGTGGTGGTGCGTCGCGCTCGTTCTGGAAGGCTATCCCGATATCTTCAAGTTTTAGAGCCGTGCTGGCCGAGTTGTCATTGCTCATGGTTGTTGAGGTTCACCGGTGGCGACTGGCCTTCGCAGCGCGCTGACGATGGCATCTACGTGATCCGCTGTGAGGCCGACGCCGGGCGTGCAAAAGACCACGCGACCAAACAGCGGGCACTGGGGGTGCTCGTGAACGGACGTGAGCTGGTCTGCGCTGTTCAGGTCATCAAGCACGACAAACGGTTCGCCTTGGTGATGGGTGTTGAGCCAGTGCAGGATCTCAGCTCGCCGCTCGCGGTAAACCCGTTTTGGAATGCATCGCCAGGCGTTTCCTGCATGCAGGTTCTCAGCGACGAACTGGAGGCCGCCTCCAACCAACACCATCACCATCTGTTCACGGGACAGGTGTTCGCGCCAAGTGCTGCTGATCACGTACTTCGCGCCCTCTGATCGTCTATGGGCCATCGCGAGTGCGTTGCGCGCGGCGGGGCTGAAAAGAGATGCCAGCTCCTGCGAACTGGGTATCTCGCCGCGCCCAAACGCCAGAGATAGGCTCAAGCAAGCCTCGGCCTGGCCAATGCACAGCACTTCGTCCAAGTCGAGAAAAACCGTTCGACATGGGCTTGCCATGTTGTTGGCCGTGCGCGGGCCGGTCGGGGTGGCTGCGTCGTCCATCTCGGCCACGCTTACGTGACGCTCTTGCGGGCGCCAGCGCGACGAGAGTGGCGACTGCGAGGCTGCGCCCGCCGCTGGCGCGTTGTTGCCGGCGGGGAGATGCGCAGGATCAGTTCCTGCTCGATGGGCTCCTGATGGTCAGGCACCATGCCGCAATCGAATTTCTCGCCGGCCGTGTCGGCCAGCACCACACTGTGTCCAGCGGCTGACCGGCAGCGCCACACCTCACGGATCTCGCGCGAGGTCCATTGGCCGCTCGGTGACTGCCAGGCCGGCATCATGCAGACAAGGCCCTTGACCCGGCCAGGCTCCAGCGTGCCGAGCAACTCCGCCAGATCGGAATCCCAGGCGATACACAGCGTGCGGGTCAGGGAGCAGTCCGGATGCTCGGGGTCGATGATCTCCACTGACACGAGGAACCAAGGCGCGTGCAGGGTCAGCTCGACGATGCGCCAGTGCTGGCTGCCCGGATGGGTCAGATCGGGAGGGAACGGGAACTCGTACTCCGGCTGGGAAACGAACATGTCGCTGTGGCCGTGAACAGTCAGGGGTTCAGCGGCTCGATTGTTGAACTCCAGCAAATTGTTCCGACGGCCTCGCCATATCCAAATTCTTGATATGGCGGCGGGTCAGCTACGGTGCGAAGCTGAGAGAGACCCATGTTCAAAAGTCTGCACAGCCGTCACAACAAGATTTACCTGGACAAGCTCCGCCAGCTGCGCGAGTCGCGCCAGCTTCGTCAGGCCGACCTCGGCAAGCTGCTGGGCCGCAGCCAAGGATGGGTGAGCTACGTCGAGTGCGGCGAAACCACCCTCGACATCATCGAGCTGCGCCAGTGGCTCGATGCGCTGGACTACAAGTTCATGCGGTTCGTGAAGGAACTCGACGCCGAGCTGCGCGAGCTCGAAAAGCTGCGCCTGCGCAAGCCGCGCCAGCGCCGCCCACGTGGCGCGCTGATCCAGATGTTGCAGGGCGTGCCGCTCGACAAAGTCCTGCCAACGCCGGCGCCGAACCGCAAGGCAGTCAACAGCAAGGCCACCAAGAGCCGTGTTCAGCGATGACCACGACCGAGGAGCGGCGTCGCAACCTCATCTGGGGACGCGAGACCTTGGAAGAGCTGGCCCAGGACAGCGTCGTGCCACCTGAATGGCGCACTGAAGCGGCCGCCCTGTATGCCGGCTATCCAGCCCTCGAGCGGTTGCAGGACAGCGATGACGGCGATCTCAGCCGGCTGCAGGAGGAGCACATGCAGATCCTGTTGGCCGCCAAGTGGCTGTTCATGCAAGTCCAACATCACGCGTCCAGCACGGAGCAGCGCAAGTACAGCCTACGGGTGGTTCTCAGGCACTTCGTCTGAGGGGCGGCCGGCCACGGAACTTGCCTATTCGTCGGCCTCGTCAGGGCGCAGCAGGCCGGGCAGCTGATTGCTGCGGATGCGCTTGTCCAGACGCTTCACGAACTTCTCGAGCGTGGTGCCGCAGGCCTGGCACCACAGCGCCAGTTCGAACACGTCGACCCTTCGCTTGCCGGCCTCGCAACGGCTGACCAGGTCCTGGCCGACACCCAGTGCAGCGGCCAGCTCGCGTTGGCTCCAGCCTTTTTTCTCCCGGAGCTCCTTGAACTCCTCGAGGAAGAGCGCGTATTTGTCGTTGTGAAGCGGGCTTCTCATCCAGCAGCGGTTGCTTGTGCAACCGGGCAGGATCAGAGAGATGTCGAAATATGGGAAAACGCCATCAAACCCAGAGCGTTGGCGGCAGTTGATAGCCGATCCCGCCGGCTGCGTGACAGCGGCTCACGGTAGGTCTGGTGGCATGGGCTTGCGACTACCAAGGTTGGCAGCCTGACTTGGCCATTTCCTGTTTTTCTCAAAAATGCGGGGGAAATTCGGCCAAGAATCAATGACTTAGCGCTCGCCCACAGAGGCGTCCATTTATTTTTTTCTCAGTTGCCGACGAAATTCGGCTTCCAGGAGAGTGCTCTGCGCGCGTCGCCGCAAATTTCCCGCGCGGGAAATCAGCCCTGGAGTTGGCTGAGCGCGGCGTAGATGCGTGAGGCCAGGTCCACGATCAGATGGACTGCCGTGCGGGTGGTTGGGTCGACGCGTGAACCCGCAAGCGCCGCGGCTGTCAGCCGACACGCGCTGGTCACCCGCTCGGCGGCCTCCACGATCTCCGCGTCATGCCGCTCCATGGCAACGGTCAGGCGCAGCACCTGCAACTGCTGGTCGACCTCGGCCAGATGGCCAGCCAGCTGGCGCTGCCAAGGTTTCGCGCGCGAAAGTCCCGACTTCAGCAGCGTGACCAGCTCATGCAAATCGCGGATGAGTCTGGCCAGACTGGCAAGAACGGACGGATCCAGCTGCATGTCGATCAGTCGTGCGCCATCCAGAATATGTCGTTCCAAGACGACACGACCCGTACCGCTTCCCGGGCAGGTGCCTGATCATGTCGTCCATGAACGACATCGTGCGCATCCCGGCCGATCTGGGGCCAATGCTCAAGCGGGCGCGGAAAGCGGCTGGCCTCAGCATCACAGACGTGGCCGCCAAGGCCGGTCGGGTCCGCGATGTGATCTATCGCCTGGAGTCTGGACACGACACATCGGTGGCCTCGCTCTTCGCTGTGCTGTCGGTGTTGCAGCTCAACATCCGACTGGAGCCGGCGCGCATGCCGACCCTCGAAGAAGTTAAGGAGCGCTTCGGAGCCGACGAAGACGAATGACGTCGAGCGCCAGGCGCCAGGCCAAGCCGCGGACCTCCCAGCTGTAGCAGGCAAGCTCACGATCCGCTGGGCTTGCGACGGCTCTTGGCCGGCGTTTCAGAGCCCGTCGTGCGCGGCGTCAACCTCTCGACCATCGCCCTGAGGGTCTGGGCCTCGGCTTCGTGCCTTGCCCCCGCCTGCTGGGTTTCGTTGAGCCTCTGGCGAAGCTCGGCGGCCTCGCGTTCCAGCGTCTCCTGGCTTTCCAGCGCACGAGCCAGCGCCGTGCTCTTGGCGCTCAGCTCCATCTGCGCTCGGGTGGTCGCTTCAGCCTGTTCCAGGGACCGCTGACGTTCACGGCCCTCTGCCTCAGCCAACTTGTCGCGCAGGCCCTCGGCGGCCTTGTCGGCCCGTGCCCGCGCTTGACGCTCCTGATCGATCTCCAGGAGCGCCCGGCGCTCGGCCGCGCCAGCGCGCTCCTGCGCTGCCTCGATGTCACCTCGTGCCTTGGCCAAATCCGCGCTGAAGGCTTCTTGGTGGCGCTGCAGCTGGATCCGGGCCTGTTCGATCTGGGCCTGCATTTCCTGCGCGCGGCCCTGCGCGCCGGCGTGGGCGCGACGCTCGGCTTCCAGGTCAGCCTGCACGGCGCGGAGGGCTTCGTCACGCTGGGCAATCTCACCACGCAGTTGCGCCATGGAATCCTGGGCCTCAAGGACGGCCTGCTCGGCGGTTGCCTGGGCCTCGCGAGCCCGCTCGGCATCGGCCTGCAACTCGAGCCGTGCCCCAGCGAGTTCGGACCTGGCAACTTCTGACGCCTGGCGCCATAGGGCCGCAATGGCCTCGGCCGCCGTCGCTTTCACTTCGTCCGGCAGATCTGGATGCTCGATGTCGACACGTGCCTTGTGACGGAGGTCGTCCCAGAACTTGCCCACTTCTTCGGTCGGTACGTTCATCGACCCGCGCCGCACATACTGGTAAAGCTTGTTGGCGGTTGGCGTGATCCCGAACCTGAAGAACAGCAATGCGCAGACCTCGCGGTACAAGGCTCGCGTATCGCTGAATTTGGCCTTCAGGAGTTCCACTTCGGCCAGGATCTCGGATTCGGTGCTCATGGCGTTGATAGTACGGCGTAATACGTTAGATATCCAATCCCCATAACAGGACTTTTGACATTATTGGTATAGTGTCAAAAAGCTCTGAAAAGCGGTCGAACGAAATGCGTGAGTCCGAAAAACCGCCTTCGACGGATGCGCTGGCTCTCGCCGAACTCGCGCCGCTCGGCGAAATCGTCGTGCTCGATGGCTTGTCAGGTCGAGACGGCACGAATCGCTCGCACTCAGGCCATCAGCAGATTTCTGCGACCACCGACCAGGAAGCTGTGCTGGCGTGGTTGGCCCGGTTCGCTGACAGCGCCAACACGCTGGCGAACAGCCGCCGCGAGGCTGAACGCCTGCTGCTGTGGAGCATCAGCGAGCGAGCAAAGCCGCTGTCATCGCTGGCTCACGAAGACCTGCTGATGTACCGGCGCTTCCTGGCCAATCCGTTGCCGGCCGAGCGGTGGGTGATGCCGCAGGGACGAAGGCTGCCAAGGCGCAATCCCGCCTGGCGGCCGTTTGCCGGCCCGCTGTCAGAAGCAAGCATCCGCCAGTCCATGATCGTGCTGAACTCAATGTTCACCTGGCTGGTGGAGGCCGGATACCTGGCCGGCAACCCCATGGCGCTGAGCCGTCGCCGGCGAAAGGCGCCACCACCACGCGTGACGCGTTTCCTGGAGGCCGACCTCTGGGATGCCGTCCGCCAGACCATCACGGCCCTGCCGCAGGAATCGCCCCGCCAGCGCGCGGTTTACTCGCGTGCGCGGTGGCTCTTCACGCTCCTCTTCCTGGGCGGCCTGCGGATTTCGGAGGTCGTTGGGAACGGCATGGGTGACTTCTTCATGCGCTCGGACGCCAAGACCGGTGAGCAACGTTGGTGGCTGCAGGTGCTTGGCAAGGGCGAGAAGGAGCGACTCGTGCCAGCCACCACCGAACTCATGGTCGAGTTGATGGCGTACCGGCGCTCATTGGAGCTGAGCGACCTTCCGCCGCCAGACGAGCCATCCCCAATGCTGTTCCCTGTGGCGTGGCTCCGGTCCAAGCATCCGACGCCGGCCTGGCCCCGGCCCATGACGCGCAGCGCGGTGCATGGCATCGTCAAGGAGGTCTTCGAATTGGCTGCCGAGCGATGGCTGAAGGACGGCCGCGGCGAGGCCCAGGCCGAGAAGCTGCGCTCGGCGTCATCACACTGGCTGCGCCACACCGCTGGCAGCAACTTGGCCAACGGGATTGAGCTGCACCACGTGCGCGACACGCTGGGCCACGCAACGATTGCGACGACGAGCATCTACGTGCACGGTGAGGACGATGCCCGACACGCGGCGGTCAGCTCTGCACACCGGATTAGCTGGTAGGCCTGTCAGGCCGGACTGCGGCTATCCAGGGTCGGCGCCGCCTTGCTGGCCGGCAGCCCACGCGCCGTAGGCGGCCTTCAATTCCGCTTTGATGTCGTCGACCTGCTCGACCACGGGCCGGGCGTCGGTTCGCACGGCCGCCACATGCCGAGCTGAATTGATGACTTGCCACGCCGGGTAGTCGTGAAATGGGTTCAGACCGATCAGGTTGCCTTCAAGGCCGCTCGTCGACGGCGCAAGGCCTGCCAAAAGCGCAAAGGCCGCGCCAGCTCGGTCGGCGTCCCATTCGTTGAGGTACAGCAGCAAGGAACTCAGGGCCAGCAAGGCATGGCCCGCGGCTCCCCAGTCGGAAACATGCCCTCGGAACAACGTAGGTGGCTTGGTGGCGGCGACCTTGAAGACGTAGCCCGCCGCGAACCCCGCAACCAGGATGACCGCCTCGTACTTTTCCCGCAGCACAGACGGGTCCAACACAGTTGCCCCCGCATGCTGTTCCAACAGCTGCAATGGCCGCTTGAGCGTGCTGCGCCTGAAATGGACGCGGAACTGGACGGCCTTGAAGAGGTGCTTGTTTCGGCTCTTCCACTCTCGGTTCGCAGCCCGGTCCCAATCGAACCCAGGCAGACGCCCGTGCTCGGGGCTGAACGGCAACTGATCCGGAGACCAGCCTTCCTCAGTCGCCTGCATGTCCGCGCACCATTGCAGCAGCGCCGGCGTGACGTCCAGCGTTACCGCGTGCCGAGCGCGCTCTTCCAGGAACCACAGCCGCATCTCACGCATGTCCCCCTGCGTGAACATGCCGCCTTGAATGCCACGGCAGACCAGGTCCCGAACGGCGCGCGTCAAGGCGGATCGGTCGCTGGCGAAGCTGGCCAGATAGTCGTTGCGCCGCTCCTTGCCCTCCTCGACAAAGTCGCAGAGGGGATGGTGGGGGTTGGCGCCGCCTGCTGTCCCGAAGCGGAAATGCGCCTGGCCCACAGGCTTGCCGTTCGCTCGAGACAGAGCGCCCCGAACAAGGAGCGCTCCGCGCGCGCGACAACCGCTGCACTCGATGTCACGGGTCGCCTTTGCCCGAAGTTCATCGGGCATCGCGAGGAGCTGCGGATCCGCTTGGGGCGAGTACGCGTTCAGCGCCAGCCACTGTTCAAGGTCCAGTTCGCGCTTGGCTTCGTTGGAATACGCAGTGATCGGCATCGCTCCCTCCCATGCTTTATTGGCGCCGCGCTGTCGGCGGCGTTCGGCGATTATCCGAAGGCAATCGGAGCGACCACAGGGAGAGTTTTATGGGAGATGCGCGTCGACGTGGCACACCAGAGCAGCGCAAGGCTGAAGCCCTTGGCCGACTGAAGACTGAGTTCGTGTCGGGACTCGGCGTCATGGATGCCAATCGGCGACAGTTCCTGCAGGCAGGCTTGCAGCCCTTTCTGGACCGGATCGGCGCCGAGCAATGGCAGGTGCGGCGGTCGCTGATCCTGCAGTCGCTACGTGATCGCGCCCCAGGGCCAATGCTGGAGACGGCGCCCTCCGTCCGGATTCGAGACGACGAGATCGGCTGGTACCTGTTCCTCGCCCAACAAGCCTTGGACGACCCGGCGTGCACGGACATCAGCCAGGCTCAGCGAATCCTGCCCTTCATCGTTGGCCTCGGGTCCAGATGGCACCACGCAGGCAAGGTCGAGGGTCTTCACCGCAAGCTGGGTGAGCTTGTTCACGACTACAAGCAGGAGCCCGACGGCCTGCTGTTCGAAATCCTAGTGGCGCTGGCCTACGCCGAGGCCGGCTGGCAGGTGACGCTGATTGAGGAGGGGCCAACGAAGACGGCTGACATGCGCGTGCAGCGGGGATCGCAAGAGTTCTTCGTGGAGTGCAAGCGCCAGGAGCGGTCCACGGACTACGCCTTAACCGAGCGCAACCTGTTCTTGCGCCAGTGGGACCGCGCCAAACCTCTTCTCCTGGCAAACCGTCAGTGGATCTGGATGCGGGGCGATTTTCACGTCGAGCTCAAAGACCTGCCGCCTTCGTTCCTCGAAGACGTGCTTCGGGCGGGCCTGCCGCTTAGGCGCCAGGAGGAGGTCCTGCACGACAGCGAGCTGGCAACCATCAGGGCGCGGCTCATCGACCGCCACGCGGTCCGGCGGCACTTCGATCGATATCAAGTCAAGGCGAACTCGCCGATGCTCGCCAAAGTCCTGGGAGGTGACTGGGCGCCTGAGAACTCGGCCACGACCATCCAGCACATGGTCAAGACGTCTCATCTGGCCTGGTGTGACGTACCTGTACTCGGGACCTACATCGCCGACGTGGCCTACGCGAGCGGCTTCACCCGTGAGGTCGACGCAGAAGCCTCCATCGACAAGAAGGCCAAGGACATCACGAAGCTGTTGTCGAAGGCGGTCAAGCAGGTGCCCGCCGACCGGCCATCCATCATTCACGTCGCCGCGGAAACCATGGAGGGTGCGGCCACGGAGCGGAGAAGGACGGAGAAGGTGATGGCGCGTGTGCCCGCTTTCATCACCGAGAAGCCCGTGGTTGCAGTGCGTTTCCACCGCCTGCTCGGCAACCAGCGCAGCGATCTGATGTTCGAGATGGACGAAACGGTCGACCAATTCCAGATCGATGGGGTCGACCTCACGGCCGTGCCGCACACGGTGGTGGTGCCATCTAGCACCCCAATGAGATCAGGCAGTCACTGGAACCTGTACCCGTAGCGCCACGAAGACGAGTGCCGACGCCAGGTGCCGCTTGTTTGGCATGTTTGTGGATTGCACAATCCACACATGGAGCCCACCGCCACCACCTACGACGAACTGCGAGGGGCGTACGACTTCTTCAACAAGGCACTGTTCGAAGACAAGCTGCCGCCTTGCCTGCTGACGCTTCAGCGCGAGAAACGCACCTACGGCTACTTCAGCGCCGCACGCTTCGGCAACCGCTCTGGCCACACGACCGACGAGATTGCCCTCAACCCTGAGTACTTCGCCCTAGTCCCGGTGATCGAGACGCTGCAGACCATCGCCCATGAAATGGTCCACCTCTGGCAGGCGCATTACGGCGCGCCCGGCCGCGCGAGGTATCACAACGCGCAGTGGGCGGACAAGATGGAGTCCATCGGCCTGATGCCGTCCAGCACCGGCGAGCCGGGCGGCCGGCGGGTTGGCGACGTGATGGCGGACTACGTGATCCCGAACAGCCGCTTCGTCGTGGCCGTCGACGAACTGGTCGGCAAGCACCGGTTCGGCATTACCTGGTTCGACCGCTTCACACCGCCCCAGCCGCTGCATCCCGTGGCCACGGCCGAGAAGCTGGGGCCGGTCACCGCCAGCGCGCTGGCTATCGCCTCCGCTGAAGGTGTCCAGGTGGTTCCCAAGGCCCTGGCCGCGTCGGCGGTTAACCGCAGCAACAGAGACAAGTACACCTGCCCGGGCTGCACCATCAACGTCTGGGGCAAGCCGGCGTTGCGCCTGGCCTGCCTCACCTGCGGGCTTGAACTTGTGCCCGAAACCCTGGACGCTCGCGAATTGGTGCTGGCCATCGGCCGCTCCAAGCCGCGTTCCCCGCTTACCCCCTCACGGAGACGCTCATGACCACCATCAGCCGCATCGAGTGGACCGAACAGACCTGGAACCCCGTCGTGGGGTGCACCAAGATCTCCCCGGGCTGCAAGAACTGCTACGCCGAGACAATGGCACGGCGCCTGAAGGCCATGGGTGCGCCCGGCTACGAGAACGGCTTCACGCTGACGCTGCTGCCGAACCGGCTGGGCGATCCTCTCAAGCGCAACAAGCGGACGATCTACTTCCTGAACTCGATGTCCGACCTGTTCCACGAGAAGGTACCGGACGCCTACATCGAGCAGGTGCTGGACGTCGTCGCGCGCACGCCGCAGCACACTTACCAGATCCTCACCAAGCGTGCCCAGCGCATGGCGCGCTTCTTCGCCCGCGGCCGCCAGGTGCCGCCGAACGCCTGGATGGGCGTGTCTGTCGAAAACCGCAAGCATGGCGTGCCGCGCATTGACCACCTGCGCCAGGTGCCCGCCCGCATCCGCTTCCTGTCGGTCGAGCCACTGCTGGAGCACGTGGGCCCGCTCGACCTGGCGGACATCCATTGGGTCATCGTCGGCGGGGAGTCCGGAGCGAAGGCGCGGCCGATGGACCCCGGCTGGGTCGAGGACGTGCGCCGGCAATGCGAAGAGCAGCGCGTGGCCTTCTTCTTCAAGCAATGGGGCGGCTGGGGCGCAGACGGCAAGAAGCGGTCCAAGCATGCCAACGGCCGCGAGCTGCTGGGCCGGACGTGGGACGCGATGCCCGAGGTCGAAGCCTTGGTGTGACCCTCCAGGCCGGCACTCAACCGAACAGCTCGAGGTTGGCCGGCTTGGCCACGTCGTCCCAGACCTTGTTGGCCAGGGGATGGCGGCTGAACTCCACCAGCCGATACAGCGGCGCGTTGCGGTCGCCACGAATCAACGGCATGTGCCGGGCTGACGTGAAGTCGAGCTTCTTCACCGCATCCAACCAGTAGTTGAAGAAGGCTTCCCGCAGGCTGACCTTGGCCATTTGTGAATGGTCGACGTGGGTTCGCCATCCTGGCGCAGCGTCGTCGAACCGTGCCCGGGCGTCGTCGAGCGCGATGTCGACGTTGCGCTGGAGGTCCATCGTGCTGAAGTGCACCAGCAGGTCCACCTTGGGCAGCTTGGCCAGGGCCTGCAGGATGCCGAAGCTCAGGTACGAGAGGTTGTAGGGGTCGATGTAGGCCAGAACCAGGGCGCCCGACGGCACTGTGGCAGCCATCCTGGGGGCCGTCTCTGCCGCGGGGCCGGTGAACTCCTGGACCGGCGCGTTGAGCGCCCGCAGGCGGGCGGCGCAAGCCTGGGCGCGCTCGGGCTCGATATCGCCAATGAGCATGCGGGTGAATGGCACCCCGTGTGCCTGGGAGCGACGCCAGGCCACCAGCGCACCACCGTCGCGTGTGAAGGATTCGCCTTCAACCTGGATGCGCCCGGGGCCGCAGAACGGGTCGATGTAGACACGCTGCGGCCACTTGGCGCGGGCCTGGCGCGTGCCGCCAAGCCACTTGGCCAGCAGTGTGTGCTTGTCGTCGGGCACCCACCGTCCAACGCCCGTCTCCTTTGGCCCGCGTTCAACCTTCAAGTCTGGACACGGGTCTGGGTCGACCGGCAGAACGAAACGTTGCTTCACCATCAAGCCCTCCCTGGGATTGCTGCATGAACTGGCGCCGACGCTTGACCTGCGACGGCGCGCCATGATCGCCGCTAACCGGCCAGCGTGGCGGGAGGGGCGCTCAGGTGCACCCGGCGGCGCGCCCGGATGTCGCGCCAGGGCATCAGTCACGTCGTTCGTCGCTGCTACATTCGCTTCCGAGGCGCGGCTTCCGCCCGTCTCCCTGCTTTTCCTCCCTGAGCAGGAGCCTGGTCGTGACAGCGATAGGGCTTTGCAACCCCGGCATTGCGTCCGGGGTTTTTCTTTTGCGGCTGGCGGGTGTCTGGAGGCAGGGTCGAGCACGGCGGCAAGTGGGCGCCGGTCAAGGTCCATCGCAATGTGTTCACCAACGGTATCGGTGGTGAAACCTGGGCCTTGCAGGCCCGCATGTTCATGCGCGCATTCGAACCGGGGCTCGCCGGAGGGCCTGACGATCTACATCCTGTGCACGCTGCGATCTCTCGACGGCGACCCGGAGATCCACGCACAGGGGATGCACGCACTGGCTGCCACGAACTGGGTGCGCCAGGATCTGCCGGTGCGCGTGCCGGTGCAGGCGCTGGCTTGAGTTGTGCCCCCGCCGACAGACCGTCTGCCGAGGTGGCGGGGCGTCAAACCAGCCGCTACTTCTTTTCTCGGGTGTCGTTGCCCTGCTGGTGATGCCCGCCGTGGTGATGCCCAAACAGATGCATCAGCGGGCACGCCAAGAGGAACAGGAAGGGAATCGCCTGCGTGAAGTGCGTCAGATGCTCGGTCAGCAGGTAATACAGGCCGACGAGGCCAGCGACGAGCATGAACGCACCCGCCGGTGTCTGCCATACGGCCTTGCGGGTTGGCTGCATGTTGTCCATGGCGTGTTCCTTTCGTTGGCTGCAACGAGAGCTTTGATCGAGACCGTCCGCAGGTGCTTGATCCGCGTCAACTCCGGATGCTGATGACGCGGACCATAGCCCCTTTGGTTCAGCGACTGCCGCAGCCGCAGCAACTACCTGCCGGCTTTTCGGACGTGACGTTGGTCGGCGCGATGGATGTCGGGCTGTATCCCGCGTCCTTGATGGCTTCAGCCAGCTCCTCCGCATCGGCGGAGCTGGGCTCGACCTGCACGCGATGAGTTGCCAGGTCGATCTGCACAGTGGCTGCGTTGTCCACGGCCTTCAGCGCCTTGGTGATGGTGCTGACGCAGTGACCGCAGGTCATGTCGTTAACTTCGAAGGCAATCATGGTGTCCTCCTGGGACTGGGTTGGTGACAGCTGGACTTTCGAGCCTCCTACAGTTGGAAGGTCAAGCCATACCGGCGCAGAATCCCTAAAGAAAGTGAACAAATTCCACGGCCCCTTGACCTTGCCAATGTTGGAACCTTGACGATGCCGTCATCGAACAGCATCTGAGGTCGCCATGAGCATCGCCGCACTCTCCAATCCGCACGGCATCAAGCTTCAAGTCACGGGCATGACCTGCGCTTCCTGTGTCATGCGCGTCGAGAAGACTCTCGAAGCGGTGCCGGGCGTGCAGTCGGCCAGCGTCAACCTGGCGACCGAGGAAGCCACGGTCAGTTCTGACAGTTCGGTCAGCGCGGACGTGCTCGCCGCTGCGGTTCGCAAGGCGGGTTACGACGTTGCCACCTCGCAGACCGTCCTGCAGGTCGAGGGCATGACGTGCGCGTCCTGCGTCGGCCGCGTGGAGCGCGCGCTGATGAAGGTCGCGGGTGTTTCCAGCGCCTCGGTCAACCTCGGTACGGAACGGGCCTCGGTGAAAGCGCTCTCTACCGTCCCTGTCGCTGTGCTGAAGGCGGCGGTCGACAAGGCTGGCTACATCGCGCACGAGCTGAAGAACGAAGGGAAGCAGCCGCCCAGCAAAGCCGCCGATTGGTGGCCTGTGGCTGCCAGCGGCGCGCTGACCCTGCCGCTGATTGCCCCGATGCTGCTGCAGCTCTTCGGCGTTGCGTGGGCGCTGAACGGCTGGGTGCAGCTCGCTCTCGCGACGCCGGTGCAGTTCTGGCTGGGATGGCGCTTCTACCGCGCCGGCTGGAAGGCGGTGATGGCGAAGACGGGCAACATGGACCTCCTCGTCGCCCTCGGCACGTCTGCGGCCTACGGCTTGTCCATCTACCTGCTCATCAAACATGCCGAGCACGGCATGCCCCATCTGTACTTCGAGGCTTCCGCAGCCGTCATTACGCTGGTGCTGTTGGGCAAGTGGTTGGAGCACCGTGCCAAGCGCCAAACCGCCGATGCCATCCGCGCGCTCAACGCCCTGAAGCCTGCCACGGCACGGGTGCGCCGCAACGGCGTCGAGTCCGACATACCTGTGGACCAGGTGGCCGTCGGCGAGCTGGTCATCGTCCGGCCAGGTGATCGCGTGGCGGTGGACGGCGAAATCGTCGAAGGTCGCAGCCACATCGATGAATCGCTCATCACGGGCGAGAGCCTTCCCATTGCCAAGAACGTCGGCGACAAGGTGACAGGAGGCGCAGTCAACGCCGAAGGCGTACTGCTCGTCCGCACGACCGCCATCGGCGCTGAGACGACCTTGGCCCGCATCATCCGCATGGTCGAGTCGGCCCAGGCGGCCAAGGCGCCCATCCAACGCATCGTCGACCGGGTCAGCGCGGTGTTCGTCCCCGTGGTGCTGGGCATCGCCCTGGCAACCTTCCTTGGGTGGGTGGGGTTCACCGGAAATTGGGAGGCGGCTCTCATCAACGCTGTGGCGGTCTTGGTCATTGCATGCCCCTGCGCTCTCGGCCTGGCGACTCCAACCGCCATCATGGCCGGCACCGGCGTGGCGGCCCGCCACGGCATCCTCATCAAGGACGCCGAGGCGCTCGAAGTCGCGCACGCGGTGACGGTCGTTGCCTTCGACAAGACGGGCACATTGACCGAGGGCAAGCCCTCGCTCGCGGCGATAGAGCCCGCCGAGGGAGTAACGCGCGAAGACGTGCTGCGCTTCGCCGCGGCACTCCAACGGTCGAGCAGCCACCCGCTGGCCGCCGCGATCATGGACAGGGTGCGCGATGAACGCGTGTCGGTGCCCGAGGCGCACCAGGTCGCGGCGCTGCCAGGTCGTGGTGTGGAGGGGCTCGTGCGCGGCCAGAGGTTGACCCTCGGCAGCACCCGCCTGCTGCGGGAACTGGGGCTGGAGGAAGGCTCGGCGCGGCATGCCGCTTACCAGCTCGAAGGCCAAGGCAAGACCGTGTCCTGGCTCATCGGCTCACAAGGTGACGAACGGCGCGTGCTCGGCCTCCTGGCGTTTGGAGATACGGTCAAAGCGACAGCCGGCGCGGCCGTGGCCAGGCTTCATGAACTCGGCATCAGGACCGTCATGTTGACGGGCGACAACCGAGGAGCTGCTGAAGCCGTGGCGAGGCAGTTGGGCATCGACGAGGTCCACGCCGAGGTCTTGCCCGGTGACAAGGCGAGCGTCGTCAAGGCGTTGCGCGACGCCGGTGAGGTGGTCGCTTTTGTCGGCGACGGCCTGAACGACGGCCCGGCGCTGGCGGCGGCATCCGTGTCGTACGCGATGGCAGGAGGCGCCGACGTTGCGACCGAGACAGCCGGTATCACGCTGATGCGCGGCGACCCGCGGCTGGTGGCGGACTCGCTCGACGTGTCGCGCCGCACATACTCAAAAATTAAGCAGGGCTTGTTCTGGGCCTTCGGCTACAACGTGTTGGGCATCCCGCTGGCGGCACTCGGGCTGCTGAACCCGGTGATTGCCGGAGCAGCGATGGCCTTCAGCAGCGTGAGCGTCGTGGCCAACGCGCTGACCCTGCGCCGCTGGCGCGGCGCGACCGATACCCCTGCATCGTGAATCACGACCAGATGAGGACCAGACAGATGAGCATGAACATCGGCGAAGCGGCGAAGGCATCGGGCGTGTCGGCCAAGATGATTCGGCACTATGAAAGCGTCGGCCTGTTCCCGGAAGCGGCGCGGACCGAGTCGGGGTACCGGCAGTACACCGACAAGGAGGTCTCCACGCTGCGGTTCATACGCCAGTCCCGCGACCTCGGGTTCTCCATCGAGCAAATCCGCGAACTGCTCAGCCTGTGGCAGAACCGCAAACGTCCCAGTCGCCAAGTTCGGGCATTGGCTCAGGCCCACATCGTGGAACTGGACGAGAAGCTCAAGGAACTGCATGCGATGAAGGCGACGCTCGAACATCTCGTTCAGTGCTGCCACGGTGACGAGCGCCCGGACTGCCCCATCATCGATACGCTCGCGCAAGACGCCCCGGCGGTGCAGCATGCGGCGCACGGCAAGACGTCAGGCTTACGACCTGGGCGTCACCCCCTGAAGGCAAGCTAGACCAGTCCGCAGGCATGCTCCTCGAAGATGAAACGAGGCGCTAACCGCTTGACCTTGTCACAGTGGCAGGGTTTACGATGCTTTGTGAAACGGGGTCGCTCGAGACCCCGATAGCCTGACACCTGTCCTATTTGTTGCCTTGCGTGTGAAGACCATCCGGATCTGGTTCCTGCTGCTGCTGGCTGTACTGCTCCCCATCAGGGGTGCGGTGGCTGCAGCCATGCTGTGCCCGGTCGGCAGCTCGGGCATGCAGAGCGAACTGCGCATCGCTCAAGACGCGCACCACCACGACATGGACCACCAAGAGGCGGCGCACGACCATGGCGGCGCCGGCCACCATGACGGGCATGACCATAGTGCTGTGGACAAGTGCAACATGTGTTCGGCCTTCTGTTCATTGACGCCTTTGGTGAGCAATGCGCCCCAGCTGCCAGAGCCCGCGGCTCTTCCCAGCGTCAAGTTCCCGGATTTCTCGACTCCTGCGCCGAGCTTCCTCTCGGACCGCCAGGAGCGCCCACCCCGAACCATCTGACCCACCTAGGCCTCCCAGGGAGGCCTGACTGGGCTCGTGCGTCCGCCAGTAGGCCGGCGCGCGGGAGTCCTCTGGCTATGGCGATGCCGAGCCGATGAACCACATGGTTTCGAACAATGAACAACCTCTTTTTCGGGCTCGTGCCCGTGGCGGCGCTGTGCCTGCCCCTGCTTGCGCTTGGGCAAACGGGTCGAGCTGACCCTGCGGCCGCGAAGGCGCCCGCGCCCGCGCTGCGCTACCAATCGGCCTTCACTGACTACAAGCCCTGGCAAGACGCGAAGCCAGGGGACTGGCGAGCACTCAATGACGACCTGCGCGCTCAAGCGGCGGGCGGCAGTGGGCACGCTGGCCACAACATGCCGGGGATGCCGGCCGCGGCTTCGGCGCCAGCTCCGGCCGCATCCAAGCCGGCCATGCCGCAGCACGGCGCACATCACCAGCATGGAGGCAAGCAATGATGAAGTTGACCGCCGCCGCTCTAGCGGCCCTCCTGCTGGCAGGCTGCGCGTCGTTCTCCCCGGACGGCGGGGCCGGCAAGGTTACCGAACTGACGAAAGAGCGCACCGGCCAGAGCGTCAGCCTCCAGCGCTACGCGACGGACGTCGACTCCGCGAGCGTTCGCGTTGCGGAACTGCTCAAGCAGCAGCTGACCGCTGACGGCGCGGTCGAGGTTGCGCTTCTGAACAGCCGAGGCTTGCAGGCAAGCTTCTCGGAGCTTGGTATCGCCGAGGCCGACCGCGTGCGCGCGGGCCGCCTGGCCAATCCGACCTTCTCCTTTGGTCGCCTCAGTGGTCACGGTGTGACGGAGATCGACCGCTCGGTGATGTTCAACTTCCTCGGCCTGCTGACACTGCCCGTCGCGAGCCAGGTGGCGCAGCGACAGCTCGAACAGGCGCAGTACCAGGCCGCCTTTGACGCTGTCGGCGTGGCGGCGGAAGCGCGCAAGGCGTTCTTCGGCGCAGTCGCCGCCCAGGACCTCGTGGGCTACTACGAGCAGGTCAAGGACGCGGCAGACGCTTCTAACGACCTGGCGCGGCGCATGCTGAAGGCGGGCAACTTCAGCAAGCTCGCCCAGATGCGCGAGCAGTCCTTCTATGCCGATGCGACTGCCAACCTGGCACGCGCGCGCCATCAGGCGGTCGCGGAGAGGGAGCGGCTGGTGCGAGCGCTGGGCCTGTCGGGCGACCAGCTCACTTTCCAACTCTCCGAGCATCTGCCCGAACTGCCGAAGACGCCCGTCGAACCGAAGGACGCCGAGCAGACCGCCATCGACAAGCGTCTGGATGTGCTGATGGCCAAGCGCGGTACGGAGGCCACGGCCAAGTCGCTGGGACTGACTCGGAGCACGCGTTTCATCAATGTCCTCCATGCTGGCTACGCCAACATGAGCGAGACGGGCGAACCGCGGAAGAACGGTTTTGAAATCGAGCTGGAGCTGCCGCTCTTCGACTTCGGTTCAACCCGCACGGCCCGGGCGGAAGCCATCTACATGCAGTCGGTCCATCGAACGGCTGAAGTCGCCGTCAACGCGCGGTCCGAAGTGCGCGAGTCCTACTCGGCCTACCGGACGGCGTTCGACCTGGCGCGGCACTATCGCGAAGAGGTTGTTCCTCTGCGCAAGCGCATCTCGGAAGAGAACCTGCTTCGCTACAACGGGATGCTCTCCAGCGTCTTCGAGTTGCTCGCGGATGCACGCGACCAGGTCTCAACCGTGACTGCCGCCATCGAAGCCCAGCGCGACTACTGGATTGCCGAGACCAATTTGCAAACAGCGCTGACGGGCCGTTCGCCCAGCGGCAGCCCCGCCATGGGTCCTGCGAAGGCCGCGGCCGCCGAGCAAGCCGGTCACTGAAAGACATCGACATGAACAACCGCAGAACCTTCTTCAAGACGGCCGGTGCCACCTTCATTGGCGCAGCCGCAGTCAGCCGCGTGGGGGCCGCGTCCCTTCCGGAAGCCGTCATCCAGACAGCGGCGACGACGCAGATTCCACCGCCGCCTCCAAACGGCCGGCCCTTCAATCCACTGGTGACGCTCAACGGCTGGTCGCTGCCCTGGCGAATGAAGGATGGCGTCAAGGAGTTCCACCTGGTCGCAGAGCCGGTCGTCCGGGAGATTGCACCCGGCATGAACGCCAACCTTTGGGGCTACAACGGCTCCAGCCCCGGGCCGACCATCGAGGCCGTCGAAGGCGATCGCGTCCGCATCTTCGTCACCAACAAGCTTCCCGAGGTGACGAGCGTGCACTGGCACGGCGTGCTGCTGCCCTCGGGGATGGACGGCGTAACCGGACTCACCCAGCCGCCCATCGCCGTGGGCAAGACCTTCATGTACGAGTTCGTGTTGCAACGCCCGGGCACGCACATGTACCACCCGCATGCCGACGAGATGGTCCAGATGGCGATGGGGATGATGGGCTTGTTCATCATCCATCCCAAGGACCCGAAGCAGTACCGCGTCGACCGCGACTACGGCTTCATCCTGAACGCCTACGACATCGAGCCGGGCAGCGCGACGCCGCGCGTGAACACCATGCTCGACTTCAACCTGTGGACATGGAACAGCCGGGCCTTCCCGGGCATCGACCCCTTCGTCGCGCGAACGGGTGAAAGGGTGCGCATCCGGGTGGGCAACCTGACGATGACCAACCACCCCATCCACATGCACGGTCCCCACTTCGAGGTGACCGGCACGGATGGTGGTTGGGTTCCCAAAAGCGCGCGTTGGCCCGAGGTCACGACGGACGTGGCGGTGGGCCAGATGCGTGCCTTCGAGTTCGACGCCGTCGCGGGCGACTGGGCCATCCACTGCCACAAGAGCCACCACACGATGAACGCTATGGGACACAACGTGCCCACCATGATCGGCGTCGACCACACCGAGGTCGCCAGGAAGATCACGAAGCTCGTCCCCGATTACATGGTCATGGGCGACAAGGGCATGCACGACATGGCCGAGATGGAGATGCCCATCCCGGACAACACGCTGCCGATGATGACCGGCACCGGCCCGTTCGGGCCGGTGGGCATGGGCGGCATGTTCAGCGTCGTGAAGGTGCGCGACGACGTCAAGCGCGGGGACTACACCGACCCCGGCCCCTACAAGCACCCGGCCGGCACGATCGCCAACGAATACACCGCTGAGATGCCCGAGCCTGAGCGCGCTGCCACGCCCAAGGGCGACACCAAGCCCCTGCAAGTTCGCAAGCCCAGCGGCCACCAAGGCCATTGAAAGAAGACCCCATGAAGAAGCTACACGTTCTGACCCTGGCCGCGCTGGTGGCCGCCTCGTCCGCGGCCTTTGCCCACGGCGACGAAGAACACGCGAAGCCGCGCAAGTTCGATCCCGCGAAGGTGGAGGCCACCGATTTCGGCCAGGAAGGCGACCCAAAAAAGGTCACGCGCACGATCAAGGTCGACATGGCCGACAACATGCGGTTCACGCCGGCAAACCTTGCCGTCAAGCGCGGCGAAACCGTCAAGTTCGTCGTGCACAACGACGGCAAGCTTCTGCACGAGATGGTGCTGGGGACCAAGAAGGCCCTCGTCGAGCACGCGGAGTTGATGAAGAAGTTTCCCGACATGGAACACGCCGACCCCAGCATCGCCCACGTCAAGCCCGGCAAGCGCGGCGAAATCGTCTGGCAGTTCACCAAGCCCGGTGAGTTCCAGTTCGCCTGCCTGCAGCCGGGGCATTTCGAAGCCGGCATGGTCGGCAGGCTGACCGTCAAGTAGATCGCCCAACCCACCCTGAAAGGACTCACGACATGAAACTCACCCACATCATCGCCATCGTCTCGTCCGCCACCGCCCTGAGCGCCACCGCACAGACAACTCCCGCGTCCGCCGCCGACCATGCAGCTCACCACCCGGCGACGGCCGCCGCGCCCCTGAGCGACGGGGAGGTGCGCAAGGTAGATAAGGCGCAGGGCAAGCTGACGCTGCGCCACGGGCCCCTGGAGAACCTCGCCATGCCAGCCATGACCATGGTCTTCAAGGTCGCGGACCCGAAGATGCTGGACAGCCTCAAGGAGGGCGACAAGGTCAAGTTCACTGCGGACAAGGTGAACGGCGCCTTCACTGTCACGGCCATCCAGCCAACCAAGTGATGCCAGAGATCGGTCAGCGAAGCGGCTGGCTTCGCGCTGGCCGCTTCGCCGGCGACTATGGCGGCCAGGTGCGCAGGCTGTCGATGTTGTGCGCCTGCCGCCGAACCCAATGGCTTGATCGAGGTCAATCAGCGTTCAAAGCATTTCAGTGAGTATGGACTTCATGAACATGTCACCCGCTGGATCCCGTCAAGGTGTCTCCCTTGGAAAGCGCCCGTGACCATGCAGGTGTCGAGCTCGGTCCCTGGCGCCCTGAAGGCCGCGGAGCTGCTTTCGACGGCGGGCGCGGCTGTGCTGGGCGCCGGAATCGCACTGTTGTGGCCCCGCCTGGCTGACGACGCGCCTGCCATCCTGGTTGTCGGCGCGCTCACTCATGCCACCGGCATGGTTCTCAAGCAGCGTCTGCAACGCGGCCAAATCCAGCCGCGCTGGAGTCGGTGGCTCTTCGCGGGTTGCTGGATTGCCCTTGCCCTGCTGGGCATTGCGCTGGTCTGGCGTGTGGCACAGGGATAGAACGGAGAAAGATATGGATCACCACCACAACCACGGCGGGCTCACCGCTGCCACCGTCTCCGAGCCCCACAGCGCCACGGTCTACACCTGCCCGATGCATCCAGAGGTCCGCCAGGACCGGCCCGGCGATTGCCCCAAATGCGGCATGCACCTGGTGCCCGAAGGCCAGGCCGAAGGCAACCGCATCGACACGGCGACACCGCGTGGCCATGACCATGGGCATGCTCATCACCACGACGGTCCCGCCACTGCATTGCGTCCCACGGCCGTCGCTGCCGGTGCTTCTCCAGCAGCTGCGCCCGCCGATGCGCCAGCAATGGCGGGCACCATCTACACCTGCCCAATGCACCCTGAGATCCGGCAGGACCATCCCGGCAGCTGCCCCAAGTGCGGCATGACGCTGGAGCCGTTGATCCCCGAGGCAACGGCGGACGACGACAACCCCGAACTGCGCGACTTCTCCCGACGCTTCTGGTGGACGCTGCCGCTGACGGTGGTGGTCACGACCTTGGCCATGGCCGGGCACCGCTTCGGCCTCATGGCCCCGGCCCAGCAAAGCTGGCTGGAATTGCTGCTCTCGTTGCCGGTGGTGCTCTGGGCCGGCTGGCCGTTCTTTGTGCGCTGCCTGCAGTCGTTCCTGCACCGCAGCCCGAACATGTGGACGCTCATCGGTATCGGCACCGGCGCGGCGTTCGCCTACAGCGTCGTGGCGACGGTCGCACCGCAGCTCTTCCCGACCAGCTTCACCGCTCACGGCCGCATCGGCGTCTATTTCGAGGCGGCCGCAGTCATCATCTCGCTCACCCTGTTGGGCCAGATGCTGGAGTTGAAGGCGCGGTCCCAAACCTCCGCCGCCATCAAGTCGCTGCTTCGTCTCTCCCCCAAGACCGCCCGTCGCATCGAGCCCGACGGCAGCGAGGCGGACGTACCGCTTACCGATGTGCATGTGGGTGACCGTCTGCGCATCCGGCCGGGCGAAAAGGTACCGGTGGATGGCGTCGTGCTCGAAGGCACGAGCGCCGTCGACGAGGCCATGTTGACCGGCGAGCCGGTGCCCGTCACGAAGCGCCCCGGTGACAAGGTCATCGGCGCCACCATCAACACCTCGGGCTCGCTGGTCATGAAGTCCGAGCGGGTCGGGTCGCAGACCATGCTGTCCCAGATCGTGCAGATGGTGGCGCAGGCCCAGCGCTCAAAGGCGCCCATGCAGCGCATGGCCGACCAGGTCGCCGGCTGGTTCGTGTTGGTCGTGATCGGTATCGCCCTGGCTTCATTTTTCGCCTGGGGGTTGCTAGGCGGCGAGCAAGGCTGGCAGTTCGGGCTCATCAACGCGGTGTCGGTGCTCATCATTGCCTGCCCCTGTGCGCTGGGCCTTGCGACGCCGATGTCCATCATGGTGGCCACAGGCAAGGCGGCCACACAGGGCATCCTGTTCCGCGATGCGTCGGCCATCGAGAACTTCCGGCGCGTCGACACGATGATCGTCGACAAGACGGGCACGCTCACTGAAGGGAAGCCAGCTTTCGACCGCGCGGTGGCGACCCCGGGCGCGACCGAGGACGAGGTGCTGCGCCTTGCAGCGAGCCTTGACCAGGGCAGCGAGCATCCGCTGGCGCACGCGATCGTGGACGCCGCGCGCAGCCGGAACCTGACCCTGTCGGCAGCAGTTGATTTCGAGTCCTCGACCGGCATCGGCGTGCGCGGCGGGATCGACGGGCAAAAGCTGGTGCTCGGCAATACCGCCCTGATGGAGCAGGACGGTGTCGACGTGACGCCGCTTCATGGTCCCGCGGAGGAAATGCGTCAGCGCGGCAGCAGCGTCATGTTTCTGGCTCGTGACGGGCAGCTGCTGGGCATCCTGGCGGTCTCGGATCCGATCAAGCCAAGCACGCCAGAGGCGGTGAAGAGCCTCCAGGATGCAGGGATGCGGGTGGTGATGGCCACGGGCGACGGCCTGACCACCGCCAAGTCAGTCGCCAAGCAGCTGGGCATCGACGAGGTGTACGGCGAGGTCAAGCCCGCCGACAAGCTGGCGCTGGTCGACAGGTTGCAGCGCGAAGGCCGCGTCGTCGGCATGGCGGGTGACGGCATCAACGATGCCCCTGCGCTCGCCAAGGCCGACGTGGGTGTGGCGATGGGTACCGGCACCGACGTGGCCATGAACAGCGCCCAGGTAACCCTGGTCAAGGGCGATCTCCGGGGCATCGCCCGCGCTCGCGGCATCTCGCAGGCGACCATCGCCAACATGCGACAGAACCTGATGTTCGCCTTCGTCTACAACGCCCTGGGCGTACCGCTGGCGGCCGGAGCGCTGTACCCGTTCACCGGGTGGCTGCTGTCGCCCATGATTGCGGCGCTGGCCATGAGCCTGTCTTCGGTCAGCGTGGTTTTCAATTCGCTGCGGCTTCGGGGCGCCAAGTGAACAGCCGTACGGTCCAGCCGACCGTGCCAGCGCTGAATCGCCGTCAGCGGGTCGCACGCACGTTGATCACCCTGAACGGCCTGTGGATAGTCGGACTCGGGCTGTACTTCATTTTTGTGCGCCCGGCGTTGCTGCCCGAGGATGTGCGCTACATCGGTCTGGAACCGGCGGCGATCCGCGCGCAGTTGCCAGGGTTGGAGCGCTGGCTGGGTCACGTCTTCATCGTGATGGGCGGCTTCATGGCTGGAGCCGGCGTGCTCACCCTGCATCTCGCCCGCAGCGCCCTATGGGAACGCCCCAGCACGCTGGTGACTGTGGCGGTCAGCGGTGCGCTGACGGTTGCACTGATGAGTGCGGTCAACTTTGCGATCGACTCCGACTTTCGGTGGGTGCTGTTGCTGCCCGTCGGCCTTTGGGCGGCAGGGCTCGGTTTCGCTTCGTCGGCACGCCAGGGCACGTAGCTGCCGCGAACGCCAGCAACGCGCCAGCAACGGGAGCGCTGATTGCTGCGCCCTGAGGCGGGATCCCCCGCCGCGCCCGCTATTCAGGAGACTTTCCATGAACCGCCTTCTTGCCACCTCGGTCCGTTTCGCTCTCTGTCCGGTTGTCCTCGCCGTTGGTTTGAGCAGTGCTGCGTTGGCTCAGCCAACCAACCACGGCTCCGAGCAAATGAACAAGGCCATGATGTCTGGCATGCAGCAGATGCAGGGCATGAAGATGACCGGCGACACCGACAAGGACTTCGCCATGATGATGAAGATGCATCACCAGCAAGCGCTGGACATGGCCAAGGCTGAGGTCGAGCACGGCAAGTCGGCTGAACTGAAGGCCATGGCCCAGAAGATGATCAAGGATCAGACGCAGGAAATCGCCAAGCTGGATGCTTGGCTGCAGAAGAGCAAGTGAGGCCTGGCCGCCGTTGCCAACCCGCCAAAAGACGCAAGGCTTTGCGTTGGCGCAAGTCGACGCCGCCACAGTCCCCGTCCCAATCGCTAAACTCGCGACATGAAGTTGAAGAAGGCCTACCGACGCTGGTTCGCGAGCATGCTCGCGCTGGTGCTGGTGTGCCTGCAACTCTCGACGGCGGCCTACGCCTGCCCGGCACCTGCCGGGTCGCAGTCGACGCCGATGGTCGCCATGGCCGGCATGTCCGACTGTGACCAGGCGTCCTCAATGGACACCCAGCAGCCGCAGTTGTGCAAGGCGCACTGCGACCGCGACAAGCAGACGGTCAACAACGTGCCGGCACCGGATCTGGCGCCCACGGTCATCCTCGACCCGCTGCTGACCCGCCTGGCCCTCTGGCTTGCGCCCGAAGCGGTCGAGGCACTTCCGGCGGTCATCACCGCCCATACCGGCCCGCCTGACGGCACGCCGCCGGTCTATCTCGCCCTCCAGGTCTTCCGCATTTGAGCCCTGACGTCCGTGCTGCCGCCTGAGCGGCGGTGCATCCGCGTCTCGCGATCGTCCTCGATCGCTTCCAGGGTCTTTGTGGAGAGCCACCATGGCCAACTTCTTACGAGCGGGACCGCAGTCCCGTTCTCTCATCGCGGCCAGCATCGTGGCCGCGGTCTTGCTGGTCGCATCAGCGGCCCATGCCGCACCACTGAGCTTCGAGCAGGCGCAGCTGCTGGCCGAGCAGCGCTCGGCGGCGCTGACAGCGCGCCAGGCCGCCGCCGACGGCGCGCAACAGGCACGCACGGCTGCCGGGCAGCTGCCCGATCCGAAGCTGGCAGTCGGCGTCGAGAACTTTCCGATCTCCGGGCCGGAGCGGTTCAGCTGGAACCGGGAGTCGATGACGATGCGCCGGGTCGGCTTCATGCAGGACGTGCCCAACGCCGCCAAGCGGGCAGCACAGCGCGACGCAGCTGGCGCCAAGGCGGAGCGCGAGCGCGCGATGCTGGAGGCCGAACGCCTGGCCGTGCGCCGCGAGGCTGCGCTGGCCTGGCTCAACTTGCACTTCGCCGAGCGCAGGCTGGCCGCCTTTGCCACCCTTGAGCAGGAAAACCGACTCCTGCAGGACACCCTGGCCGCACGCGTGGCGTCTGGCGCCGTGACGCCTGCCGACGCGCTGATGGCACGGCAGGAACTGCTGGACCTGGACGACCGCCGGGACGAGCTCCAGGCTGGTGTCGAGCAGGCGCGTGCCCAGTTGCGTCGGTGGACGGGGGAGCAGTCGGACCTGACAACCTCCTCCGAGGCGCCTGTGCTGCGACCCGATCTCGCCCGATTGCTCGGTGGGCTTGATCGGCACGCCGAACTTCTTGCCTTCAACCCGATGCTGGCCATGGCCCGCGCTGATCTTGACGAGGCCGTGGCCATGCGTCGAGGCGATTGGGGCTGGGAGGTGGCCTACGGCAACCGCGCCCGGGCCTTCGGGGACATGGTGTCCTTCCAGTTGACCTTCGAGCTGCCGGTTTCCAGGTCCACACGTCAGGAACCCGTGATCGCCTCGCGCCAAAAGGAGGTGGAGCGGCTGCAGGCCGAACGCGAGGACGCGCTGCGCCGAATCCGTGCCGACGTGGACGGCCAGGTGGCCGAGCTGCAGCGCCTGGAGCGCGTGCAGCAGCGCCAGCGCAGCGTTGCCTTGCCCCTCGCGCAGGAGCGCGCCCAGGTGACCCTGGCCAGCTACCAGTCGGGTCGCGCCGACCTCGGCGCCGTGCTCGCCGCGCGCAAGAACGCCGTCGAGGCGCAGTTGCGCGATCTCGATCTTCAAGCCCAGGTGCTCGCCCAGCAGGCCCGCCTGGCCTATCTCATTGCGGAGTGACCCCATGACCTCCAATAAGAAGTTGTCTGCCGCGGCCGCGCTGCTCGTCGTCCTCGGCGCCGGGCTCGGCTATGGCATCGCCCAGTGGCGTGCCGGTGTGTCGCCCGCTGCCCACTCCGAGGTCTCGCCAGCTGCCGCCACCAGTGCGGCGACCGGTGATCGCAAGGTTCTCTATTGGTACGACCCCATGGTGCCGCAGCAGAAGTTCGACAAGCCAGGCAAGTCGCCCTTCATGGACATGCAGCTGGTCCCGAAGTACGCCGGCGACTCGCCGGCCGGCGGCGTGGCCGTCGATCCACGCGTGGCTCAGATGCTCGGCGTGCGCACCGCAACTGCAGAAAGGCTGCGCATCGGCACCACGCTGCAGGTCCCGGCCACGGTCCAGCTCAACGAACGCGACGTCTCGATCTTGCAGGCCCGCACGGCAGGCTTTGTCCAGCGGGTCGCCCGCCTGGCACCCGGTGACGTCGTGGCTGCCGGCGCCTTCATTGCCGAACTGCTGGTACCGGAATGGGCCGGCGCCCAGCAGGAGTTCCTGGCGGTGCGCCGTACCGGCGACGAAGCCTTGACCTCTGCGGCGCGCCAGCGCCTCGTGCTCATGGGCATGCCGGTCTCCCTGATCCAGCAGGTGGAGCGCACCGGTCAGGTCCAGGCGCTGACGACCGTGCATGCGCCAACGGGTGGCCTGGTGCAGGAGCTGATGGTTCGTCAGGGCATGACCGTGTCCCAGGGCATGAGCCTGGCCCGCATCACGGGACTGTCCAAAGTCTGGATCGAGGCCGCATTGCCAGAAGCCCAGGCCGGCACGGTCCGGGTGGGCGAGTCCGTCGAAGTGGTGCTGGCCGCTTTCCCAGGCGAGACGCTGCGCGGCAAGATCAGCGCGGTGCTTCCGGAAGCCAGCAGCGAGACGCGCACGCTGCGCGTCAGGGCTGAGCTGCCCAATCCCCAGGGGCGCTTGCGGGCCGGCATGTTCGCCAGGATGCAGCTGGGTGCGTCCAGCGAGGAAGCACTGGTTGTCCCCGCCGAGGCGGTCATCCGCACCGGCCAGCGCGCGATCGTCTACGTCGTCGAGCAGCCCGGGCGATTCACGCCGGTCCAGGTGCGCCTGGGCCGCGAGCTGGGCGACAAGCTGGAGGTGCTGCAGGGCTTGCAGCCAGGCCAGCAGGTCGTCGCTTCAGGGCAGTTCCTCATCGACTCCGAGGCCAGCATGCAAGGCGTGATGCAGCGGCAGGCGGACCCCGGTGTACCGGCCGCCAGCGCCGCATCGGGGCCGGCATCGGCCACATCAACGCTTGAAGCGGTCGGCAAGGTCGTGGCGTTCACCGGGCAGCAGGTCACGCTGGACCATGAGGCGGTGCCCGCGCTCCAGTGGCCGGCGATGCAGATGGACTTCCGTCTCGCCCAGCCAGGGCTTGGCAAGGGCTTCAAGCCGGGCGACGTCGTCCGGTTCTCCTTCCGTGAGAGCCAGGACGGCTACGAGGTGATCGCCCTGCGCCGTGAAGCCCAGGGAGGCGCCAAATGATCGCCGCGTTGATCCGCTGGTCAGTCGGCAACCGCTTCCTGGTGCTGCTGGCCACGCTCTTCCTCGCCGTCGCCGGCGTGCTGTCGCTGCGCGCCACGCCCATCGACGCGCTGCCGGACTTGTCGGACGTGCAGGTCATCATCCGCACCAGCTACCCCGGCCAGGCACCACAGATCGTCGAGAACCAGGTCACCTACCCGCTGGCAACGACCATGCTGTCGGTGCCGGGAGCCAAGGCCGTGCGGGCGTTCTCCTTCTTCGGGGACTCCTTCGTCTACGTGATCTTCGAGGACGGCACCGACCTGTACTGGGCACGCTCCCGCGTGCTGGAGTACCTGAACCAGGTCCAGAGCAGGTTGCCGGCGACGGCCAAACCCTCGCTCGGGCCCGATGCGACCGGCGTGGGCTGGGTCTTCCAATACGCGCTGGTGGACCGCAGCGGGCAGCACGATCTGTCGCAACTGCGCGCGCTGCAGGACTGGTTCCTCAAGTTCGAGCTGAAGGCCGTCGCCAATGTCGCCGAGGTCGCCACCGTCGGCGGCATGGTCAAGCAGTACCAGGTGGTCATGGATCCGGCCAAGCTGATCGCCTACGGCGTGACGCATAACCAGGTGCGCGAGGCACTGATGAACGGCAACCAGGAGAGCGGCGGCGCGGTGCTGGAGCTGGCCGAGGCCGAGTACATGGTGCGTGCCAGTGGCTTCCTCAAGTCACTCGACGACTTTCGCAGCATCGTGCTGGCCAGCCGCAACGGCGTGCCGGTCCTGCTGGGCCAGGTCGCCACCATCCAGATCGGGCCGGAGATGCGCCGCGGCATCACCGAGCTGGACGGCGAAGGCGAGGCGGTGGGGGGCGTGGTGATCCTGCGCACCGGCAAGAACGCCCAGGCGACGATTGCCGCGCTCAAGGACAAGCTCAAGCAGTTGCAGGCCAGCCTGCCCAAAGGCGTCGAGATCGTCACGACCTATGACCGCAGCTCGCTGATCCAGCGCGCCATCGACAACCTGTCGATGAAGCTGGTCGAGGAATTCATCGTCGTCGCGCTGGTCTGTGCGGTGTTCCTGTGGCATTTGCGCTCGGCGCTGGTGGCCATCATCTCGCTGCCGCTGGGCGTGATGGCGGCCTTCCTGGTCATGCAGCAGCAGGGGCTGAACGCCAACATCATGTCGCTGGGCGGCATCGCCATTGCCGTCGGCGCCATGGTGGACGCAGCCGTGGTCATGATCGAGAACGCCCACAAGAAGCTGGAGGCCTGGCAGCACGCGCATCCGGGCGAAGAACTCAAGGGTGAGGCCCGTTGGCTGGTCATCACCGACGCGGCCGTCGAGGTGGGACCGGCGCTGTTCTTCTCGCTGCTCATCATCACCCTGTCCTTTGTCCCGGTCTTCACGCTGCAGGCGCAGGAGGGGCGGTTGTTCGGCCCGCTGGCCTACACCAAGACCTACGCGATGGCGGCTGCCGCGGGGCTGTCGGTCACGCTGATCCCGGTGCTGATGGGCTACTGGATCCGCGGGCGCATTCCCGACGAGCGGCGCAACCCCATCACGCGGGGACTGATCACGATGTATCGGCCTGCGCTGGAGGCGGTGTTGCGCTGGCCCAAGGCCACGATCCTGGTGGCCGTGGCGGTGTTCGCGACGACCCTCTGGCCCCTGATGCGTCTGGGCGGCGAGTTCCTGCCGCCCCTGGACGAGGGCGACCTGCTGTACATGCCGTCTGCGCTGCCTGGCCTGTCCGCCCAGAAAGCCGCCGAACTGCTGCAGATCACCGACCGCATGATCAAGACCGTGCCCGAGGTGCAAAGGGTGTTTGGCAAGGCCGGACGGGCAGAGACCGCCACCGACCCCGCGCCGTTGGAGATGTTCGAGACCACGGTCCAGCTCAAGCCGCGCGAGCAGTGGCGCCCGGGCATGACGCCGGAGAAGCTGGTGGAGGAACTGGACCGCACGGTGAAGGTGCCAGGACTGAGCAACATCTGGATCCCGCCGATCCGCAACCGCATCGACATGCTGGCCACCGGTATCAAGAGCCCGATCGGGGTCAAGGTATCCGCCACGGATCTGACCGCCATCGACCGGGTTGCGGCCCAGATCGAGGCCGTGGCGAAGAATGTGCCTGGTGTCAGCTCTGCGCTGGCCGAGCGCCTGACCGGCGGCCGCTACGTCGACGTGCAGATCGACCGCGCGGCTGCTGCTCGCTACGGCATGAACGTGAGCGACGTCCAGTCGGTGGTGTCGGGTGCCATCGGCGGAGAGAACGTCGGCGAGACCGTCGAAGGCCTGGCCCGCTTCCCGATCAACCTGCGCTACCCACGCGAGCTGCGCGACACGCCGGAAAAGCTGCGCAACCTGGCCGTGCTCACGCCCGGCGGCCAGCAGGTGACGCTGGGCAGCCTGGCCACCGTCGCGATCGTTGACGGAGCGCCCATGCTCAAGAGCGAGAACGCCCGGCCGTCCGGCTGGGTCTACGTCGACGTGCGCGGCCGCGACCTGGCATCGGTCGCTGGCGACCTGCGGCGCGCCGTGGCTCAGCAGGTGCACCTGGAGTCGGGCATGAGCCTGGCGTACTCCGGGCAGTTCGAGTACATGGAGCGCGCCAACGAGCGGCTCAAGGTCGTCGTGCCCGCAACGCTGCTCATCATCTTCGTGCTGCTGTACCTGACGTTCCGGAGCGCCGAGGACGCCGCGTTGATCATGGCCACGCTGCCGCTCGCGTTGACTGGCGGGGTCTGGTTCCTCTACCTGCTGGGCTACAACCTGTCCGTGGCCACCGGCGTGGGCTTCATCGCGCTGGCGGGCGTGTCGGCCGAGTTCGGCGTGGTGATGCTGCTGTATCTCAAGCACGCGCTCGAAGACCGGATGCGCGCCGGCCTGTCCATCACCCGCGACGTGGTGCTCGACGCCGTCCGCGAGGGCGCCGTATTGCGAGTGCGACCCAAGGCAATGACCGTGGCGGTGATCCTTGCCGGCCTGCTGCCCATCGTTTGGGGATCAGGCACCGGGTCGGAGGTCATGAGCCGGATCGCCGCACCCATGCTTGGCGGCATGGTCACAGCGCCGCTGCTGTCGTTGTTCGTCGTGCCGGCCGCGTTTGTTCTGATTCGTGCAAGGCGCAAGGCTTCACTGTGAGCCGCGCCGTTTATTGCTTAAGGCTTGCCCCCGTGGGAAGGTCAACGGGTCTTGCCCTTGGCATGCTGCCTTTGTGTATCCGTACAGTCACGGGTTATGAAACATCTCCTCCTGTCCGCCTTGGGCGCCATTGCCTTGTGGGGCGGCGCTGCTCGCGCCGACGTCATCACTATCGAATGGGGCGCGGACGGCCGTTTCGCCAAGGAGCTGACGGTAGCGCCCGGCAAGTTCGCCGAGGTCTGCGGCAAGCTGCCCGCCAAGGCGGTCGTGCATTGGTCCTTCGAGACGGATTTGCGGCTCGACTTCAACATCCACTATCACGAGGGCAAAAAGGTGGTCTTCCCGGCCAAAATTGACGGGAGTCAGCAGGCCAATGGCGAGCTGAACGCGCCGGTCGCCCAGGATTTCTGTTGGATGTGGAGCAACAAGGCAGGCGGCGAGGCCAAGATGAAGTTCGACCTCCAGCGCAACGCTGGCACCTGAACGTGTCTGGTGGCACTCACCTGTGCCACCGGCGTCTCCGTTCCGGGCATGTGCAGAGCCCGCGCCTGCCATGGAGCGCAGGGCGCGTGAACGCCTTGAAGCGCTTGCTAAGCTTGCGCCGTGTTCGCTGCATTTGATGACGCATCGATAGGCCGGGCGGCTTCGGGACAACGCCCTCGTGAGCCACCGGTCCTCAATGTTGATGGGGGCTGTGCCCTGTCAAATGGGCGCCGATGATGAACACTGCGGCGACGGCCGTGGCGATCATGAGAGTCTTGAGCCATCGACCCGGCTTGGCCGCCGTCGACGAAGCATCGCCTCGGCGCGCCCAGGCGATCTGACCATTTGGCTTGTAGGTCCCCAGAGCCGCAGCGACCACCAATGCGACCAAGGCGGCCGCCGAGTCCCACACCAGCTGCAGCCGCAGCCCCCTGAGGTCCGAGGGCAGCATCGGCCCTTGAGCGGCCGCAGCCGCGAGATCGTCGGTGGGGCCCATGTGCAGCAGCAGGATGCCCAGGGCCGCGACGCTGATGACCAGTTTGACGACGATCCAGGCATGGCGCACCACCCCCCACGGCGTGACCAGTGCCTGGACGAGGCCACTGGCCACTGACGCGATGCCCAGCGGCATCACGACATGCCAGCCAACGTCTTGCATGCCGAGGTAAGCCGCGCGCGTGGCGAACTCAGTTGGACCATCGAGTCCCTTGGCGGCAAGCGCAAAATAGGTCGCGATTGCTCCCATCCAGCCCAGTGAACCGATCAGGTGTACGAGCATCAGCGCCTTGCGCCAGGAGCCGGTGAGTTGCATGGGTCGTGTCGTTTCCTGTGTTGACGACACGGTATGAAGAGGTGGGCGGCAGGTCAATGAACAGCCGTGCTTCGGCGTCCGGATCCGGACACAGGTCACCATTTGTCTGCCGCCCATGCCATTGCCAGAGCCAGATCGCCGCATCTCCCGCACGCAGTGCGCGCTACAGCAGGCGTTGCTCACGCTGACCGAGCGCAAGGACTATGAAGCGATCACGGTGGAGGAGCTGTGCGAGAGCGCCAACGTCGGCCGCTCCACTTTCTACGAGCACTTTCGTGGAAAGGACGATCTCAAGCGCAGCGGCGTGCGAGTCCTGGCGGCACGATTGAAGGACATGCCGCTGTCCTACGAGCTGGCGTTTTCTTTCAGCCTGCCTCTACTGGGGCACGCGAAAGCGCATCTGCGCCACATTCGAGCGCTTGGCCGCGGTCGCGGCCGTGAGGTGTCCCTGCAGGCATTGACCGGCGTGGTTCACGACCAAGTTGAAAGGGAGTTGCTCGCGACCAGGGCGCTGCCGGCAGCAGAGCTGGAGTTGGCGACACGGTTCTTCGCTGGCGCTTTCATGGCGGTGCTCGTCGGTTGGCTGGACGAAGGGGCGCGGCTGCCGGCTGAAGAGGTGGACGCCGCGTTTCGCAGGCTGGCGAGTGGCATCCGGACCACCGGTCAGCCCTAAAAGGGTGTTGCGGCCGGGAGGCGTTCTAGCGCCGGCGCGGCGATGGCCCGAGGGCCCCGAGAATCTGGCGCCATGGAAGAACTCAAAGCACTGGACCAATTGTCCGAGCCCGACGAGCGTCAACGGTTTTTCGTTGTTCGGGACACGCCTTTCAGCCCATACCGGCCGATGCAGGCGTCGGATATCTACGAGATGGCGGAACGCACCAGGCTGCACCCGGCCGTGCCAGATGAAGTGCGATCACACTTCGCGATGGCGCAGAACCTGCTCGCGTATTCCTGGTACTGCTACCCGTTCAACGTGGCGGCCGAACTGCATGCCTACATCTCGGTCGAGTTTGCACTGCGCGTGCGGTTGGCGGCTCCGGCCTCGCGCAACTTCCAGTCTCTGCTAAAGGACGCGATGAGCACCGGTCTGATTACGTCCAGCGGGTTCACCTATGGCCGCGATCCCGAGCGGCAGGTGTATCCACCAAACACACAGGTACCTCCGAGGAATGCCCAAGTCGAGGACTACGCGACCACGATAGCCGAGGCCATGCGCTCGCTGCGAAACGACCTTGCGCACGGCACGAACATGCTCCACATGAAGGGTGGCACGGTGCTGCTGGTGTGTTCGGAGCTCATCAATCAGCTGTTCGAGCCACGCGGCGTTTGAGGTCGAAACTACTGCCAGCGCGGGCCAATCCACCTACACGAGCGAAACCTTGACTGCCTTGACGGACTGGGCGGCGTCGGAGGAATGCTTCGCACGCGGCGCCGGCTGGTCCATGTACATGCCTTCGCGGAGCGCGCCGGCCGGCATCATCGCCACAGCCGGGTCAGCCTGTTGCGGGCAGACGCAGCCTGCGAAACCATCGGTGAGAACAGCAACGACAGCATCACGATGAACGAGGTGGTCAGGCGATGGGTGGAGCGGCGTCGTGCTTCTCTGCAAGCGCCGCCGTAGCGCTCTTGAAATGGTCCTCCTCGTCGGTCTGACCACACGCCTCGACCTCACACTGCACGGTGACGTGGTGGATGCCAAATGTCTCCGCCAGGCGCCTGCGCACCTCGGGAAGGATTTGCTTTTCAGCGTTCACCTCCGGCTCCGTCACAAGGTGGACCGTGAGCGTGCTCTTGCCGCTCGTCACCGCCCAGACGTGCAGGTCGTGCAGGCTTTTGACGCCAGGCACTGCCAGCAGAAGCTTCTTCAGCTCAACCATGTCGACGTCTTCGGGCACCCCTTCCAGCAGGATGTTGACGCTCGCCTTGAGCAACGTCCACGTCCGAGGTACGACCCACAGCCCAATGAGGATGGCGACCGCTGAGTCGACCCAGGCCCAGCCCGTGAACTTCAAGATGACCGCGCCGACGATGACGCCGACCGAGCCAATCATGTCGGCCCACACCTCGAGGTAGGCACCCTTCACGTTCAGGCTCGACTCCTGGCCGCCCTGAAGGACGCGCATGCTGATGAGATTGACCAGCAAGCCGATGACGGCGATGACGAGCATCGCCGTCGACTGGATTTCTGGCGGCGCCTTGATGCGCAGGTAGGCCTCGTAGAGGATGTAGACCGCCACGCCGAACAGCAGCATGGCGTTGAACGCTGCGGCCAGGATTTCGAAGCGGTGGTAGCCGAAGGTCCTTCGGGCATCGGCTGGCCGCTTGGCTATCCGGATGGCCGCAAGTGCAATGGCCAGCGCCGCGACGTCCGTGAACATATGCGCCGCGTCGGAGATGAGCGCGAGGCTCTGCGACACGATGCCGCCGACCAGCTCGACGAGCAGGAACACTGTCGTGAGCGCTAAGGCAATCCGTAGCGAGCGCTGGTTCGCGCCCGCTGCGTGGTCGTGGCCCGCCGACCCGTGACCGTGGTCGTCTGACATCGTCATCTCCTTAGGCCTTTACCGGGGTCGCAACTGGAGCTTCGACCTCGTCGTCATCCCGCCGGTGTGCCCACCGATACAGCAGCGGTAGCACCAGCAGCGTCAGCGCCGTCGAAGACAGGATGCCGCCAATGACGACCGTGGCCAGTGGGCGCTGCACTTCGGCGCCGGTGCCGGTGGCGATTGCCATGGGCACGAAGCCAAGCGAGGCAACCAAGGCCGTCATCAGCACAGGACGCAGCCGCGTCAAAGCGCCTTCCCAGATGGCCTCATCAAGGCTCTTTCCCTCCTCGCGGAGGCTGCGGATGAATGACAGCATGACCAGCCCGTTGAGCACTGCGACACCGGACAAGGCGATGAAGCCGACCGCCGCCGAAATCGAAAGCGGGATGCCTCGAAGCCAAAGTGCCAGCACACCACCGGTGAGGGCAAACGGGATGCCGGTGAAGACCAAGAGGCCGTCCTTGGCGTTGCCGAACATAGTGAAGAGGAGCGCGAAGACCATGGCCAGGGCCAGCGGCACCACAACCTGCAAGCGCTGCGACGCGGACTGCAGTTGCTCGAAGGTGCCGCCCCAAGCGGTCCAATAGCCCGTCGGCACCTTCACGCTCGCCATCGCAGCCTGCGCATCGGCCACGAAGGATCCGAGGTCTCGACCCGTCACGTTGGCGCTGACCACCACCCGGCGCTTGCCGTTCTCCCGGGAGACCTGGTTGGGCCCCGGCGCAACTTCAAGCGTCGCCACTTCCCCAAGCGGGATGTACGACGCGCGGCCTTCAGCACCAGACTTCGGCAACGGGATGGGGAGGCGCTTAAGCGCCTCGACGTCCTGACGCACGTCTTCCGGCAGCCGCACGAGGATGTCGAAGCGTCGGTCACCCTGGAAGAAGGTGCCGGCTTCTCGCCCGCCGACGGCCGTCGCCACAGCCTCCTGCACGTCGGTCATGTTCAGGCCGTATCGCGTGGCCTTGGCGCGGTCGATGTTGACCGAGAGCATGGGCAAGCCGGTCGTCTGTTCGACCTTCACTTCGGTTGCGCCTGGCACTTTCTGCAGCGCGGCCGCAATCTTGTTGGCCGTCTCGTTCAGAGCGTCGTTGTCGTCACCGAATACCTTGACCGCCACATCGGAACGCACGCCGCTGATGAGTTCGTTGAAGCGGAGCTGAATCGGCTGCGAGAACTCGTAGTTGTTGCCAGGGACCTTGGCCGCTTCGTCGCGGATGGCGGCCAGCAGCTCGTCGCGCGTCTTGCGCGGTTCGGGCCACTGGTCCATCGGTCTGAGCATGATGTAGCCGTCGCTGATGTTCGGCGGCATAGGGTCCGAAGCAATCTCAGCGGTGCCAGTGCGCGCAAAGATGCGTTCAATCTCAGGGAACTTGGCCATGAGCGTCGACTCGAGCTGCTTCTGCATTTCTACCGACTGCGTCAGGCTCGTGCCCGGAATGCGCAGTGCCTGGATGGCGAAGTCGCCTTCGTTGAGATTGGGCACGAACTCGCTGCCCAGTTTGGTGGCCACGATGACCGACAGGGCCACCACGACCGTGACGAGCGTCATCACGACGGGCGCGTTGCCCAGGGTCGCCTTGAGCGCGGGCTCGTAGCGGCGCTTGGCCCACTCCATCAGGCGGTTCTCCTTCTCGGTCACACGCTCACCGATGAACAGCGCCACGGCAGCGGGGACGAAGGTCACCGACAGCACCATCGCGCCGAGCAGGGCGAGCAGCACCGTGTAGGCCATCGGATGGAACATCTTGCCCTCCACGCCGGTCAGGGCGAGGATTGGCACGTAGACCACCATGATGATGAGCTGCCCGAAGAGCAGCGGCCGACGAGCCTCCTTGGCTGCCGCGAACACCTCGTGGAAGCGCTCGGCGCGCGTCAGCGACCGGCCCTTGTGCGCCTGGACGTGCGCCAGCCGGCGCACCGCGTTCTCGATGATGACCACCGCGCCGTCCACGATGATGCCGAAGTCCAATGCACCCAGGCTCATCAGGTTGGCGCTGATGCCGTACTTGACCATGCCGGTGAAGGTGAAGAGCATCGACAGCGGGATGACCATCGCCGTGATGAGCGCGGCCCGGAAGTTGCCCAGGAAGGCGAACAGCACCGCGATGACCAGCAGCGCGCCTTCGACCAGGTTCTTCTGAACGGTCTTGATGGCTTTGTCGACCAGCGTGGTCCGGTCGTAGACCGTGACGGCCTTGACCCCGGCCGGCAGCGTCTTGTTGACGGCCTCCATCTGCTTGTCCACGGCCCGCGAGACAGTGCGGCTGTTCTCGCCCATCAGCATGAAGACGGTGCCGAGCACCACCTCCTGACCGTTTTCGGTGGCGGCGCCGGTGCGCAGCTCCCGACCCAGTTCCACGGCTGCGACGTCGCGCACACGGATGGGTTGCCCTTGCGCGGTGCCGACGATGATTTCGCCAATGTCCTCCATAGACTTGACCTGACCCGGCGCGCGCACGAGGTACTGCTCGCCACGCCGCTCGATGTAGCCGGCGCCGAGGTTGGAGTTGTTCTTCTCCAGCGCGTTGACGACGTCGACCAGGCTGAGGCCGAAGGCGCCGAGGCGCTCAAGGTTGGGCGCCACGACGTATTGCTTCGCAAAGCCGCCGATAGAGTTGATTTCGGTGACGCCGGGCACGTTGCGCAGCTGCGGCTTGACGACCCAGTCCTGGATTTCGCGCAGGTCGGTGGGCGTGTAAGCCGTGCCGTCGGGCTTCCTGGCGCCCTTCGCCGCCTCGACCGTCCACAGGTAGATTTCTCCAAGACCCGTGGAGATGGGTCCCATGCTCGGCGTCACACCGGCAGGCAGCCGCTCGCGTGCCTCCTGCAGTCGTTGGTTGACGAGCTGGCGCGCGAAGTAGACGTCGGTGCCGTCCTTGAAGATGACGGTGACCTGGGACAGGCCGTAGCGCGACAGGGAGCGCGTCTGCTCTAGGCCAGGCAGGCCGGCCATGACGGTCTCGATGGGATAGGTGACGCGCTGTTCGGTCTCCAGCGGCGAATAGCCGGGTGCCTGGCTGTTGACGACGACCTGCACGTTGGAGATGTCGACGACGGCGTCGATGGGCAGCTTGGTGTAGCTGTAGGCCCCGAGGGCTGCCATGGCCAGCACGGCGAGCATGACCAGCCAGCGCTGTTCGATGCAGAAGCGGATGATGCGTTCAAACATGTCCGTCCTCCCGCTCAGTGTTCGTGGCCCGCGCTGGCTTTACCCAGTTCGGACTTGAGGACAAAGGTGTTCTTGGACGCGACCTGGTCGCCAGCCTTGAGACCGCTGAGCACCTCGACCGCACGACCGTCTGAGCGGCCTACCTTGACGGGCGTTGCCTCGAAACCGCCGGACACGGCCTTGAAGACCATCGCCTGGTTCTCGATGGTCTGGACCGCGTCTGCCGGCACCGTCAGGGGGACGTCCTGGTTCTCGCCGTAGACAGCGACGGTCACGAAGAGACCGGGACGCCATGCGCCATCCGGATTGGTCAGCGTTACGCGGGCGCGGGCGGTGCGGGTCTGTTCGCCCAGCAGCGCGCCGACGTAGGAGATGGTCCCTTCGACCTTGCTCTCGAACGCGGTCGACGAGACCGACACGCGCTGGCCGACACGAACCGTGGCCAGGTCCTTGGGCGCGACGTTGAACTCCGCCCAGACCGACCGGAGGTCGGAGACGGTGAAGATGCTGGCGTCTTCCTTGACCGCCTCGCCGAGCGCCAGGTGCTTCTCGACCACGGTGCCGTCGAACGGCGCGCGCAGCTCGAAGCGGTTGAGGTTCGCCGACGAGCCAGTCGCGCCAGGTGCGCCGACGGCAGCAAGCTTCTGGGTCGCGTTGCGGACCGCGATGTCCGCTTCACGCATGGCAGACTGGGCCTGCAGGTAGTCCTGCTCGGCAGAAATCTTCTCCTGCCAGAGCTTCTTCTCGCGCTCGTAGGTGACGCGGGCGGCGTCACGGCGCTCCTGGGCGGTCAGCAGCTCGCTGCGCTGCTCGGACAGCGAGTTGCTGGCGATGACGGCCAGCACCTCGCCCTTGCGCACCGACTGGCCGAGATTGGCGACGACCTGCTCGGCCACACCTGCCAGGCGGGGCACGACGTGGGCCGTGCGGTCCTCGTTGAACCGGATTTCGCCGGTGAACTCGGCGGCGGCTTGGAGCTTTGCCGGGCCTGCGACTTGCATCGCGATGCCCGCCTTCTTGACCTGGTCCTCGGTCAGCTTGACCGTGCGCTCTTCATGCTCCTCGTGTGCTTCCTTGGCAGCCGGCGCCGCCTTCTTGTCGTCGTCGCCCTCCTTGTGTGCGTGGCCGGACTCTTCGGCATGCTCTGCCTCTTCGCCGGTTTTGTGCCGTTCGGTGAGCAGCAGTCCGCCGCCGGCCAAGATGCCAACAAGGACGATGACCGCCATCGCGATGCGTTGTTTCTTCGTGATTGCCATGTTCGTGTTCCGTTTCAGCGACCGAGCAGGCGGTCGATGGCCGTGGCGGCTTGGTATGCGTTGGAGAGCGTGCTCAGGTAGCGCGCTCGGGCTTGCAGCAGGGATCGCTGCGCGTCGATGACGTCAAGGAAGCCGAACTTGCCGGCTTCGAAGCCCTTGCTAGCTGAGTCGTAGGCCTGCTGCGCAGCGGGCAGGACCGTCGACTGCAGCGCCTGCAACGATGTGCGGGCAATGGACAACTGCGCCGCCGCTGTCTGCAGTTCGGAAAGAACACGCAGACGCGCGGCCTGGAACTCGTCCTCTGCCTTGTCGGCGCGCTTGCTGGCTTCGTAGACCGCGCCCTGGTTGCGGTCAAAGAGCGGCAACGGGATAGACAGGCCGAGGATGGCCTGCGTCCGTCCCAGTTCGTTGTCGCGCTTCGCGCCAACGCTCAGCGTCACGTCCGGCGTCGCCTTGCTGCGCTCGACACCCACCAGCGCCTTGCGGCGCTCCACCTCGGTACGGGCGGCCAGCAGCGCCGGAGCCTCCTCGAGCCGGCCCATCAGCTCGGGCAGAGGTGCGCGTTCCGGGATGACGTTGATGTCGCCTGCGACGCGAACGAACCGTGGCTCTGCGTCGCCCCAGAGGTTGGCCAGTGCATGGCGGGCGGTCGTCAGCTCCGCTTGTGCTTCGGCGAGTTCGAGCTGTGCATTGGCCTGGTCGACCTGGGCGCGGGTGGCATCCACCGGCGAAACCTTGCCGGCCGCTACACGCTTGGATACGGCCTGGGCGCCGCTCGTGGCGAGGTCAGCCGAGTTGCCGGCAAGCTTTGAGCGCTCCTGACCTGCGAGCACCGCGAAGTACGCCGCGATGGCCGATGAACGAACCTGGGCCTTCGCGTTGGTCAGCTCGACCTGCGCAAGGTCGCGGGCACGCTCAGCAGCGTTGACACGGGCAGCGCGTTTGCCACCCAGTTCCAACGGAATGTTCAGCGTCGTCGTTGTGGTTCGCGTCGCGCTACGGGTGTCCTCGACGCTTGCAGCGAGTTCCGGGTTCCGGAATGCACCGGCCTGCCGGACGGAGCCGTCGTGGGCTTCAAGCTCTCGCTGCGCCGCCGACACCACGAAGCTTCGCGATGTCGCCAGGTCGAGTGCCTGTTCGAGGGTGAGTGTTTCCGTCGCCTGCTGGGCGCGGACGGTGAAAGGGCTGAGCAATGCGGCCGCCAGCCCGAGCGGCCAAAGAATTCTTCTCATCGAATCTCATAGGTTGAAACCAGGGATTCGGCGGGACGGGTGTGGTTGGAAGTCCTCCTGTCTCGCCGGCTAGGCGAGACGGCGCCACTGAGGGCGGTCTGGCGCCCTGGTGGGCGCGGACGCAAGAGCGTCAGAGGTGACGGCGACCAAGCCGGTCGCAAGGCCGGTGGGCCACAGGCCTGCCAGTGCATCGGCGGCTATGGCCGAACTGCTGATGTGGCAAGAAGCACAGTCGTTGTCCACGACCAACTTCTTCGCCATGGGTTTCTTAGCTTCAGCCTCGTGTGCGTCTGCCTTGTGCTCGTGCTGGTGGTGGCCGAAGTGCTTGGCACCTTGCGTCGTCGTCTCATGCTCACAGTACGCGGCCGCAGCGCCCCAGGCGACCTGAAGAGGCAGCAGGAATGACAGCGCCACCAGGAAGGCGGTGGTCAGGCGGTGGAGGCGACGGATGGTCATCAGTGTTGGCAGTCTAGCGGTTCGGCTTTTGCCGGCGCCCGTCGCACGCCATCACCCCTGCTGCTCCGGCTTGGATGAGGCACGTCCGTGCCAGAGGAAGAACCCCAGCACGAACGCCAGAACGACCGCCTGGGCGGCGAGACCGATGGTGGATGGGTACACCCCCAGGAGTTCAAGGCGAGGGGACGGCAGCGCGCTCGGGACAATCCAACCGGCCTCCTGCAAAGCTGCGACCCCCTTGCCGGTGAGAACGACGGCGAGCACGGCGACGAGCCAGGAGCTGGCGGAGAAGAACTTGCCGATGGGCAATGTTGCGCTGAAGCGCAGAAGCAGGACGGTGATTGCTACCAAGGCCAAGATGCCTGCAGCCAGCCCGGCCAGGATGGCGTGGTCGTTGCCCTGGCCCCAAAGCGCCGCGTAGAACAGGATGGTCTCGAAGACCTCGCGATACACCGCGATGAAGGCCAGGCCAAACATGAAGAATGCTGACTTGCGGTTCAGGGCCGCAGACATGCGCTCGCGCAGATACGCCTGCCACTGCCCGGCAACGCTCTTCTGGTGCATCCACACGCCAACGCTCACGAGCACTGCCGCAGCGAAGAGGCTCGACAACCCCTCAGTCACTTCACGGTTCGCTCCACTGATGGTGACGAGGTACGTCGCAGCACCCCACGTCGCCGCGCCGGCAAGGAGCGCCGTCACCCAGCCGGCGTGGACATAGCCAAGCACATCTGGACGTTCCGCTTTGCGCAGGAACGCAATCATGGCAACCACGACGAGCAGGGCCTCAAGACCCTCGCGCAGCAGGATGGTGAGGCTGCCCAGGAAGGCAGCTGTCCAGTCCGCCTTTGAGTCCGCAAGCACCTTGTCGCCCAGCGTGAAGAGCTGTTCCACGTCGGCCGCCGATGCGGCCACTTGGTCGACAGGGGACCTGTCCGAGATGCTCGACCGGTAGCGGCCCATCGCCACTTCAATCTGGTTCCTCAACGAGCCATCCTTGGCCGCGAGTGCATGCTCGTAGGGCTCAACACCATCCAGATAGGACGACAGGGCAAGGTCCTGTGCCTTCTTGAGGTCGCCGGCCTTGTACGCGGCCAGGCTGTCCTTGAGCTGCTTGCGCGCCAGCGACAAGCTGCCGGTTGCAGCCTGGCTCAGCGCATCGGGATTCGCATGCAGATAGGCCATCACAGCGCTCGCATCCTTTTCGCCAAGCGACTCGGCCAAGTCGTTCTGCGTCAGACCGACGAAGCGGTCGACGTTGGGAACAGCGGCTTTCGCCTTCTCTCCTTCAGCCCACACCTTCTTGCCCTGCCCGACCTCTCCGCCGTCATGCGCGAAGGTGCCGAGGTAGGTGGCAACGGCCCACCGGTCTTCTTCGGAAAGCTGACCGAACGCGGGCATGGCCGTTCCGGCGATGCCTTGCGACACAGCTTGGTAGAGCGCAAAGAGGCTGCGTTGGCGTGCACGCTCCTTGTCGGTGAACGCGACGGGCAGAGGGTTCAATGCCTTACCCACAGGCCCCAGGCCGTTGCCAGTCGTGCCGTGGCAGCTCGCGCAGTTTTCGGCGTAGACCTTCGCTCCAAGTGCCACATCCGGGATGGTCGACGGCGCCAGAGGGACGGGATAGGTAGCGACAAGGTGTCTGGCCAGAGCCTTGGACAGCGTGCCGACCTTGCTTGCCTCAGCTCGGGCGCCGATGGCCGCCTCAAGCTCGGTAGCCTGAGCAATCAGCGCGGCCTTTTCGCCCCTCGCTTCCAGTCCTTCGATTTTGGTTCGCGCCGTCAGCACGAACTCCTTCATCTCGTCGTACTCGGACTGCGAAACGACCTTGCCTTCTTTGACGGCACCGGCGTAGTCGACGGCCAGGTAGTCGAGGATCTGCCAAACGCGCTTCACATCGGCTTCCGACGCTTGCGAAACGCCTGAGAAGATGAACGCAGCGAGGACGGCGAGGGCCTTGGCGCTGCGTTGGACTGTCTTAGTGAGACTCATTTCGGTTCTTGTGCAAAAAGATGGCCCGCGCAACGCGAGCCATTCGGTCGAGGACTTAACGAGAGCTTTTCAACAAGCGCAACCCGTTGAAAACCACCAGCAGGCTCGCGCCCATATCAGCGAAGACAGCCATCCACATGGTGGCGCTGCCGAACACTGCCAGCACGAAGAACACGGCCTTGATGCCAAGCGCGATGGTGATGTTCTGCCACAGGATGGCGTACGTGCGCTTGGACAGCCTAATGGTCTCGGGCACCTTGCGCAGGTCGTCGTTCATGATTAGCACGTCGGCCGCTTCCTTCGCCGTATCCGTGCCGGCACCGCCCATCGAAAACCCCACCGCTGCTGCAGCGAGAGCCGGTGAATCATTTACGCCGTCGCCGACCATGCCAGTCGATTGAGCCTGACCGAGCTCGGAAATCACCTTGAGCTTGTCCTCCGGCAGCAGATTGGCCTGAACGTCGTCGATGCCGACTTGGCTGCCAATCGCCTTCGCCGTCGATGGGTTGTCGCCGGTCAGCATGATGGAGTGGATACCCAGCGCTTTCAGGTCAGCAACCGCCTGCTTGCTCGTCTCCTTGACGGTGTCAGCGACCGCAAAAAGCCCCAGGACGCGCTCTTGGTCTGCCAGCAAGGACAGCGTACGACCCTGGGCCTCGTGCTCCTCGAGTCGCGCCTCCAGCTCGGCGGAGCACAGGCCTCGCTCATGCACCCAACGGTGATTACCAAGGATGTACTGGCGGCCATTGACAGTGCCGTGAACGCCTCGGCCCATGTCGGCTCCGAAGTCTTCGACGGGAAGTGCCTCGCCGTCCAGCCCGGTCGCGACGGCCTTGGACACGGGGTGGTCTGAGCGCGAGGCCAGGCTCTTGGCGATGCGCAGCACCTCCGCTTCCGGCAGGTCCTGCGGCAAGGCCGCGTGGGCGACGAGTCGCGGCTTGCCCTCGGTCAGCGTACCGGTCTTGTCCAGCGCGACCACCTTGAGCTTGCGAGCCTCCTCAAGGTGGACACCGCCCTTGATGAGGATGCCGCGACGGGCCGCAGCAGCCAAGCCACTGACGACGGTCACAGGCGTCGAGATGACGAGAGCGCACGGGCAGGCGATGACTAGCAGGACCAACGCCTTGTAGAGCGCGGTCAGCCAGGGCCAACCCATGAGGAAAGGCGTTCCGACAGCGACAGCAAGCGCCAGCACGAAGATGGCCGGCGTGTAGATGGCCGCGAACTTGTCGACGAAACGTTGAGTTGGCGCGCGCTGGCCTTGTGCTTGTTCGACGGCATGAATGATGCCGGCCAGCACTGTGTCGCTGGCGGACTTGGTCACTTCGAACTCGAGCGAGCCGCTCTGATTGATGGTCCCCGCGAAGACGCTGTCGCCTGGCGCCTTGTCGACAGGAATACTTTCGCCGGTGACTGGGGACTGGTCGACGGCACTCTGACCGGCGGTGACGCGGCCATCGAGGGCGAAGCGCTCGCCAGGCTTGACGCGGGCGGTCGAGCCCACCGCAACGGTCTTGGCGTCCACGCTGGCCCAGGCGCCGTCAGTCTGGCGCACCTCCACTTGCGGCGGTGACAACGCCAGCAGGCCGGTGATCGCGTTGCGCGCCCTCTCGACCGAGCGCGCCTCGATGAGTTCAGCCAGGGAATACAGCGCCATCACCATCGCGGCTTCCGGCCACTGCCCAATGGCAAATGCACCGGCGACGGCCACAGACATCAGGGCGTTGATGTTGAGCTGCCCGTGCAAGAGGGCTGAAAGGCCTTTGCGGAACACTGCAAGACCCGACAGCGCAATAGCACCTGCCGCGATGGCCATACCCACGGCCTTCCAGGCCAAGGTGTCCGGCGCGACGAAGTGGACCAGCTCCGCGCCGACGGCAACGAGCAGCGCCGCCACCAGGCGAATCAGTTCGGCGCGCTGAGCCTTGGCTGTGTCCTCCGCAGGAGGCGGTGCTGACAGCGTCTCCGTCTTGAAGCCGATGCCATTGATGGCGGCAATGACTGGCTCCCAGGTTGCTTGCGGGGCGTCGATGTCCAACGCGCGTGCGGGGAGGTCGAACCGCAAACCGCGCACCTCAGGGAAGCGCTCCAGCGCCCGGCGTATCTGGCCCTCCTCGGTCGGACAGTCCATGGCGGGGATGCGGAGCAGCAGGCCGCTCCCGGACGTCGCGGCGACTGGGGCCCTGGTCTCTGCGCCGCAGGCCGAGCCGCAGCATGGCGACTCCTGGGGGTGCGCATGGCTGGACTCGCTCCCATGGGCTTGTCCAGCCCCATGCGCATGGTCGTGCTCATCGTGAAGGTCGGCATGGTCGCCGTGCGCGTGCTCGTGGGTGCTCATGCTTGCTCGTGTGTCGGGTGCGAAGGTATTTGACAACCTGTAGCTGCTACAGAGTCAAGCCCCTACACTTTCTGCTGGATAGTCGGAGAAATCATGAAGATTGGTGACCTGTCCACCGCGTCGTCCACGCCTATCGAGACCATTCGCTTCTACGAGCGCGAGGGCTTGCTGCCCGCGCCGGGCCGGACGCAGGGGAACTTTCGCGTGTACGAGCCGCCGCACCTGGAGCGGCTGCAGTTCATCCGCTACTGCCGCGGCCTCGATATGTCATTGGATGAGGTGCGGGCCCTGCTGCGCTTCAAGGATGCTCCCGGTGAGGATTGTGGTGACGTCAATGCGCTGCTCGACGAACACATCAGCCACGTGTCCAAGCGCATCAAAGAACTGCGTACGCTTGAAAAGCAATTGAAGGAGCTCAGGCAGCGGTGCGGCGATGTCCGGCCGGCTGACCAATGCGGCATCCTTGCCGGCTTGGCAGAGGCGTCGCAAGAGTCATCGCCTGCCGAGCAGCCCGGCACCCATCTACGCTCCGTGCACAAGCACTGATCACGGAAAGGAACAGAGTCAGCGTTGACTCGTGCAGCAACTGCGATCGACTGCAACGCCCGCTCGACCGCCTGGCACAGCGAGGTCTTCCAGGATCGTGCAGTCGACGGCAGCCCCGCCAGCGCATGCCGTATCGCAGCTCTGCACGAACTGGGTCATGTTGGCTTCGAGCGCCTGCAGCTCAGCAAGCTTCTCCCGAACCTGGTCCAGGTGCAGCGCCGCGATGTCGCGCACCTCAACGCAAGGCCGATCGGGTTCGTCGACCAGGCTCACCAGCTCGCGCACCTGATCGATGGAGAACCCGAAATCGCGGCAGCGCCGGATGAAGGTCAGGCGACCTACGGCAGCGTCGCCGTAGACCCGCCGGCCGGCGTCCGTGCGCGGCCCCGGCGGCAGCAGCCCGATCTCCTCGTAGTACCGGATCGTCGGCACCGAGCAGCCGGTCTGCTGGGCGACCACGCCAATGGAGCGGTTCGGCGGCTTGTTCATGCGCTCAGCTTAGCGTTTGCACCCGCAGCCCGAACCTGACCGGCTTTCAGCTTCCGCAGCGGGCAGGAACTGGGAGAACAGCCAGCGCGCGCTGGCAGCGTTTTGCTCGGGGCCTGTGATGTCCAGTCGAACGGCGTCGGCGTTGGACGTCAATCGGAACTCCAGGAAGGTGCAGCAGCTTCTTTCCAGTTCCACGACCTGCGCCAACTCGTCCTGGACACCAGGGTCGTAGACCAAGTGCAGCGTCGAGCCTCTGAGCTCGTGAGAGCGCAGAAACGCCTGTGTGAGCTGACGAATCCGCACCAGGCGAGGCCCCATCTCAGATGGACCCAACGTGCAGGCAATCGGCGCCGGCTCAGCGGCAAGCATGCTGGGCCTCCGTGGAACACGCCTCGGCGCACTCGCACTTGGCACGGTGGGCGGCGTCGCGTCGCTTCCACCACAAAGCGCCAAGCAGGCCTAGCGCGATCACGGCCAGGACGGCTGCAGCGGGCAGGAACTCGTCGGCACATGCCCACAGCGCACTTCCAAACGCTGCTAGCCCGCCAGCGATGCCCAGCAGCGGGATAGCGCAGCACGCGGCGCAGGCGGCCCCAAGGCCAAGAGCAAGTTTCCAGGGTTTCATGAGGGCTCCTTGATGATCAGATCGACAAGGTAGAACCTCAAGCCACTTGAGGAGCAAGCGATTCTTGCCAACGCCGTCTGAGGACAATGAGCTGATGGAAATCCTCAAGACCTTCGGCTTGTTCGTCGCGACGGCGTTGGCCGAGATCGTCGGCTGCTATCTGCCCTACCTGTGGTTGAAGCAGGGCAAGTCGCCCTGGATGCTGCTGCCGGCGGCGTTGAGCCTCGCGTTGTTCGCATGGCTGCTGGCCCAACATCCCACGGCCGCCGGGCGCGTCTATGCGGCCTACGGCGGGGTCTACATCGGCGTTGCCATTCTCTGGCTGTGGCTGGTGGACAAGATCGAGCCATCCAGAAGCGACTTGGTGGGCGTAGCCATCTGCTTCGTCGGCATGGGCGTCATCATGTTCTGGCCACAGGGTCGGAGCTAGAGCAAGTCTGATCTGATCGACGGCTGCAGCCGCCGCGCATTTGCAGTGCCTCGGGATGACACTTCGCCCCTGTTGCTGGCAAACGGCTTGCAGCTGAAGCATGCGGGAGATCGAATGAAGAACGGGATGGCGACGGTGTTCGCTGCTGGCGCGGCCATCGGCACGTTGGGAGGACTGATCGGCTTGGGTGGTGCCGAATTCCGGCTGCCATTGCTGATCGGCCTCTTCGGGTTCGCCGCGCTACATGCGGTCATCCTGAACAAGGCGATGAGCCTGGTCGTTGTCGCGGCGGCGCTGGTGTTCCGCACCCGGACGGTCCCGCTGGACGTCGTGCTCGCGCATTGGCAGACCGTCCTCAACCTGCTGGCCGGCAGCCTTGCGGGTGCTTGGCTTGGCGCCGGCTGGGCCACGCGTATGCGCCACCAGACCCTCTACAAGGTCATTGCCGCGCTGCTGCTGCTCATTGCCGTGGCGCTGGCGGCCGAGCATTGGCTGCCTGGCCACGGTGAGCCGCTGCTGGTCGGACCCGCTCAATGGGCGGCTGGCCTGGTGGCTGGCTTCGGCATCGGCGTGGTGGCCTCGCTGATGGGCGTGGCCGGCGGTGAACTGCTGATTCCGACATTAGTCCTGCTCTTCGGTGCCGAGATCAAGCTTGCCGGCAGCCTGTCGCTGGCGGTGAGCCTGCCAACCATGATCGTCGGCTTCACGCGCTACAGCCGCGACAGCAGCTTCCAGGTGCTGGGGCAGAACAAGCAGTTCGTGCTTGTCATGGCCGCTGGCTCACTGGTCGGTGCCGGGATCGGCGGGGCCTTGCTCGGGGTCATGCCTTCGGCGGTGCTGCTGCCGCTACTGGCTGCCATCCTGGTGGTCTCGGCGGTCAAGGTCTGGCGGCACAAGTAGTCGAGACCGGAAAGGAAAGAAGCAACGTGGCATGAGATGAAACCTTGTCATGCCAAGCCGCTGAACATCGCCGGCACTGTTGGCGCCTCCGGCATGCCAAGGCTGAGCTGCCACCATCCAACATCGCGCCAAGCACCGTGCTTGAAGCCCACGTTGCGGTACGTCCCGATGGCCTCAAAACCCAGCGCCTCATGCAGGCCCACACTACCGGCGTTGGGCAGCGCCACGCCAGCGAAGGCCTGGCAGTAACCTAGCTCGGCCAGCAGCGGCAGCAGACGGGCATAGAGCGACCGGCCCACGCCCTGGCCGCGCATGTCGTCGCGCACGTAGACGGTGGTATCCACCGACCACTGGTAGGCGGCGCGTTCCTTGTGCTTGCTGGCGTAGACGTAGCCGCAGATGGCTCCGGTTGCATCCTCGGCAACCAGCCACGGCAGCGTGGCCAGCGTCTTTTCGATGCGGGCACGCATCTCGGCAGCGTCAGGCGGGTCGACCTCGAAGGAGATCGTCGTGTGCTGCACGATGGGGCCGTAGATGGCGGCCACTGCCGCGGCGTCGTCAGGGGTGGCGGTGCGGATCTTCATGCGATGTCTTCCAACGGGGTGGTATTCGGTTCGGCCGTGCGGGCGGGTACGTGGATGAGCATCAATGCTGCCAGCGCGCTGAGCGCCAGCCCTGCCGAGAACCACAGTGCAGCGGTGCCGAAATGGGCGAGCAGCACGCCGAACAGCCACGGGGCCAGCGCCTGCGCCAGTCGTGCCGGCAACATGAGCAACCCTTGGCGGTGTCCGTAGCCGGCGGTGCCAAAGAGCGCCAACGGCAGCGTGCCCTTGGCGATGGTGAGGATGCCGTTGCCCGCGCCGTGCAGCAGGGCGAACGCCGCGGCGACCGGCGCGCCCAGCACGGCCAGCAGCGCCGCGCCCAACGGATGCATCAACGCGGCCACGCGTGCCGAATGCAACGGGTGCAGCCGGCGCAAGAAACCGAACTCCAACAACCGTCCGGCCACCTGCGCCGGTCCCACCAGCGCGCCGATGGCGACCACCGCGCCCGGCGCCGTACCCACGGCCCCCAGCAGCCCTGGCAGGTGGGCCGCCATAGCGGTGCTGACGAACCAGGTCACGGCGAACACCCAGGCCAGCAGCACGGCGGTGGCCAGCGGCGGTTCGGTGGGCTGTGCTTCAGCGCTGGCCGTCGCGCTACCCTCGGTGGCCATCACGGGCTGCTCTGCCCGCGGCAGCCAGGCGTTGAGCGGCAGCCCTATCAACAGGTGCAGCCCGGCCCAGGCCCAGCAGGCGCCACGCCAGCCCCACGCATGTTCAAGCGCCGCGGTCAGCGGCCAGCCGACCGTGCTCGCGAAGCCGGAGATCAGCGTGATGCCGGTGATGGCGCCGCGCGCGTCGTGGCCATACAGCCGCACGAGCGACGCAAATGCAGCCTCGTAGAGCCCGCTGCCCATCGCCAGACCCATGACGGCCCAGGCCGCGAACAGGCCCACAGGCCCGCCCGCCACGGCCATCAGCACGAGGCCCAGCGCGAACAGCACGCTGGTGACCATCAACACCGGCCGACCACCCCAGCGGTCGATACGCCGGCCGCTGTGCGGGCCGGTCAGGGCTGACACCACCAGGGCCGCAGAAAACGCCGCAAACACGGTGGGCTGGGACACGCCCAACTCGGCCGCCATCGGTCGCGCGAGCATCGCCGGCAGGTAGTAGGACGAAGCCCAGGCCAGCGTCTGAGCCGTGCCCAGTGTGGCGACAACGCGCGTGCGGCTGGCCGACATCGTCAGCCGCAGCAGCGAGAGGCTTGCGCAGGAGCCAGTGCCGCAACCTCGGGCACTGCCTTGGGCCCGCAGCTGCTCGGACCACAGCCGCGCTTGGGTGCAGCGACGGGTGCCGCAACCGCCACGGCTTCAGGCGCAGGACCGCAGCAGCCTGTAGCCGCGCCGGCCGGCGTCAGGTTGGCCGAGCAGACGCCCGTCTCCGGCAGTTCCAGCTCCACGCGGTCCGCCGCCACCAGGTCGCCAGCAATGGCGGCAACGACGGAGCGTGCCTGCTCGAAGCCGGTGGCCATCAGGAATGTCGGCGCGCGGCCGTAGCTCTTCACACCGACCGTATAGAAGCCGGGCTCCGGGTGGGCCAGCTCTCGATGGCCGTGCGGGCGCACGGTGCCGCAGCTGTGCAGGTTGGGGTCGATCAGCGGGCCCAACGCTTCGGTGGACTCCAACCACGTGTCCAGCTTCAAGCGCAGTTCGCTCGTTAGCGACAGATCGGGGCGCTGGCCAGTGGCGCAGATGATCTCGTCGACACCGTCCACGACGACGGACTGCTGCTTGGCGTCCAGGCCGGTGAGGCGCAGTTGATCGCCAACGCGCTCGATGCGCGTGACGCGCAGGCTGCTGAAGAACTCCAAGGCGCCGTCGTCGCGCAGCCGACGCAGCGATGCGCCCAGTGCGCCGCGGGCGGGCAGCGCGTCGGCGTCACCGCCACCGAAGACGCGCTGCAGGGCTGGCGAACGAACTGCCCAGGCTAGGCGTGTGGCTGGTGATTGTTTGGCCAGCTCCGCCAGCGACAGTAGCGCGTTCGCGGCCGAGTGGCCAGCGCCGACCACCAGCGTGCGCTTGCCTTCATATCGGCTGCGCAGCGCGCCGGCCACATCGGGGATGCCGTAGAAGATGCGGTCCTGAACCTCGGCCTCGCCGATCACCTGCAGACCATTGGCGCCCACCGGGTTGGGCTGGTTCCATGTGCCCGTCGCGTCGATGACGGCGCTGGCGCGCAGCTCCAGCACCTGACCGTCCTGCTCGTAGCGCACGAGGAAGGCGGCTTGATCGCGGCCGGCGCTCTTCACCTTGTCGAAGCCCTCGCGGCTCACTGCCAGCACGCGCGCGCCCAGCTTGATGAACGGCGCCACCTGGGGCAGCGCTGCGAACGGCTGCATCACCCGCTCGGCGACCTCGCCAGCGCGAGGCAACTCGGCGGCCGGCGGCGCGGTCCAACCGGTGGGCGCCAGCAGCCGGGCCATGGCGTGGTCGACGTCGAACTGCCAGGGCGAGAAGAGCTGCACGTGGCCGTAGTCGCGCAGGTTGGCGCCGACCTGCTCGCCGGCCTCCAGCGCGACGAACGGAAGGCCGCGCTCCACGAGCTGGGCCACGGCAGCGAGGCCGACGGGCCCGGCACCGAGCACCGCCACGGGCAGACCGGCATCGACAGCCGGCGCGTCGCGCAGCGTCAGCGCCATCAGCGCGGCGCAGGCTGGGCAGGCACCCTGGAACTCGGCCGAGGCCTTCAGCGCCTGAGGCGCGTCCTCGATCTTCATGCGCTTGAAGCCGTACTGCGCGAAGTACTCCGGCGCCGTGACGGTTAGCAAGTACAGCGCCGCGATGTCGCGGGAGCGTGCCTCCAGCAGGAGCCGCTCGACCAGCAGACGTCCGATGCCTTGCTTCTGCAGGCCGGGTGCGATGGCGACCGAGCGCAGCAGCGCAACCTGGCCGTAGACCTCGGCGCCGGCGCAGCCGACGACCTCGCCATTGCTCGTGGCGAGCAGATAGGTGGGTAGATGCGCTTGCGCGCCATCGGTGGGTAGCTTGTTGGCCAGCAGCAGGGCTTCGACGGCGGGCCAGTCAGACGCGCCGGCTTGGCGCAGGGAGATGGAGTTGTTCAGCAACATGGTTTGGAATCCTTGGATGGCTCCTTCAGGGCTTCTGCTTGGGGCGGCAGGCAGCACATGGCAGCCGGGTCTTCGCGCAGGGCCTTCAGGAGCGTCAGCAATGAGTTCTCGACGGCGTCGCGCTCGCGGGCGCTCAAGGACGCCAGCAGTCGCTGGGCGTGCTCGTCGAGGGTCTGGTTCAGCTCACGGACGGTGCGCTCGCCTTCGGCGGTGAGCGTGACGAGCCAGCTCCTTGCGTCGGACGGGTTCGGCTCCTTGGTCACCAAGCCACGGGCTGCCATGGCCTCCACGGCACGCGACACCCAGCTCTTCTCCAGGCTGACCCGCGTGCCCAGCTCGGACAGCGGCAGCGGCCCGGAGCGCCCCAGCTCGGTCAGCAGGTGGCACTGCGTGTTGGTCGTGCGGCAACAGTCGGCCACGACGCGCTGGGCGCGGGTGTACATGCGGGCAACTTCGCGCAACAGACTGGCGGAGCTGGATTCGTTCATTTGGATGTGGGTAGCAACTATCTGGGCGCATGTTGGGCCTCACCTTCTTCGTTGTCAATAGCAACTACCTGGGCCAGAGAAACGGGACATCGGCCCCGTCGGGTGTCAGATGGCGCGCTGGTTCACACGCCTGGACAGCTCATCAGCACTCTCCTTGCGCTCGCTGTAGCGGTCCACAAGGTACGGACCCAGGTCACGGGTCAGCAGCGTGAACTTGAACAGCTCCTCCATCACATCCACGACGCGGTCGTAGAAGGACGAGGGCTTCATTCGACCGTCCTCGGTGAACTCGCCGAAGGCCTTGGCCACCGACGACTGGTTGGGGATGGTCAGCATGCGCATCCAGCGGCCCAACACGCGCATCTGGTTGACCGCGTTGAAGGACTGCGATCCGCCGGACACCTGCATGACGGCCAGCGTCTTGCCCTGGGTGGGCCGCACCGCGCCCGATGACAGCGGAATCCAGTCGATCTGGGCCTTCATGACGCCGGTCATCGCGCCGTGGCGTTCGGGCGAGGTCCAGACCATGCCTTCCGACCAGGCGGCAAGCTCACGCAGCTCCTGGACCTTGGGGTGGGTGTCGGGTGCGTCGTCAGGCAGCGGCAGGCCGCTGGGGTTGAAGATGCGCACCTCGGCGCCCATGGCCTCCAGCAGGCGGGCGGCCTCAAAGGTCAACAGCCGGCTGTAGGAACGCTCGCGGAGGGACCCGTACAGCATGAGGATGCGCGGCCGATGCTGCGACGGGGCCAGCACGGCCAGCCGCTCCTGGGTGGGCACGTCGAACAGGTCGGCGCGCAGCGCCGGGAAGGTGGCGTCAGCGAACAGGGGCTCAGACATGGCGTGCCTCGCCAGCGGTGGTCGAAGTGGCTGCAGCGGCGGCCGGCGCGGACAGCAGTTGATGGACGCCCACGGCCAGGGCGGCGCCGATCAGCTCAGCGATGACAAAGCCCGGTGCGCTGGTGGGCGCAATGCCGGCGAAGCTGTCGCTGAACATGCGGCCGAACACGGCGGCCGGGTTGGCGAAAGACGTCGATGCAGTGAACCAGTAGGCCGCACCGATGTAGGCGGCGACCATGGCGGCCACGCGGGAGCCGGGCGCGCGCAGGATGACGAGCAGCAGGCCGAAGGTGGCGACGCCCTCTGCGATCCATTGGCCGGTACCGGTGCGCAGCTTGGTGGAGAACTGCACGATGGTCATGTCGAACATGGCGTGCGCGAGCCAAGCACCCAGCATGGCGCCGATGAGCTGGATCGCGATGTAGGGCGCCAGGGCGGCCACCGGCATTTCGCCGCGCCAGGCCATGACGGCGCTGACGGCGGGGTTGAAATGAGCGCCGCTGATGGGGCCGAACACCTCGATGAGGATGTAGAGGCCCCCCACGGTCGCGAGCGTGTTGGCCAACAGCGCGATGGCGACGTTGCCGCCGGACAGGCGCTCGGCCATGACGCCGGAGCCGACTACCACAGCCAGCAGCAGCGCGGTGCCCAGGCCTTCGGCGAGGAACTTGCGGGACAGGCTCATGGTCAGGCCTTCGAGATCTCGACGAGGGCCTGCTGCAGCTCGGCCTTGCTCATCGTGTCCAGCGGCAGCTGCAGCAACTGCAGCATCCGATAGCCGATGGCCTGACGAGTCAGCTCGAAGGCGCGGCGCTTGCCTTCATCGCCACCCTCTGCATTGGACGGATCCGGGTAGCCCCAATGCACCTTCACCGGCTGGCTGTTGCCCCCGAAGAAGACTGGGCACTGCTCGGCCGCGGCGCTGTCGCAGACGGTGATGACGATGGACAGGGGCGGCGCGCCGTCCTGGCTGAACTCGTCCCAGCTCTTGCTGTAGTAGCCCGCGGTGTCGATGCCAGCGTTGTTCAGCGCCTCGACGGCGAAGGGGTTGATGCGCCCACTCGGAGCGCTGCCAGCGCTGTGCGCTTGCACGTCGCGGCTGAGCTTCTTCGCCCAGTGATTGAGCATGCCCTCGCTGAGGACGCTACGGGCAGAGTTATGGGTGCAGAGGATGAGGACGTGGGTGGTCATAGGAGGCTCAGCGGGTGCCGATCTGCTTGATTTCGTGCTGGATGGCCAGCGGCTCCAGCTTGTTGATGGGCAGCGCCAGCAGCAACTCGATGCGCCGCTTGAGGGTGATGGCGACGTCGCGGAAAGCCTGGAGCTTGGTGGCCTCGGTGCCCTCCACGGCCGCGGGATCGGGCACGCCCCAGTGAGCGGTCATGGGTTGGCCAGGCCACACAGGACAGACCTCGCCGGCGGCCGAGTCGCAGACGGTGAAGACGAAGTCCATGATGGGCGAGCCAGCCACGGCGAACTCGTCCCAGCCCTTGCTTCGAAAGCCGTCGGTCGGGATGTGCAGCGATCCCAGTGTCTGCAACGCCAGCGGGTTGACGACGCCGGTCGGGCGGCTGCCGGCCGAGTAGGCCTTGAAGCGCCGCTCGCCCAGGTTGTTCATCAGACCCTCAGCGAGGATGGAGCGCGCCGAGTTGCCGGTGCAGATGAAGAGGACGTTGAAGGTGTTGTCAAGCATGGCGAATTCCGGTCAGCAGTCGCAGGAAACGGCGGTGGAGTCCACGGCGCAAGCTTCGCCCTGGCAGCAGTTTTGGGTGAGGTAGCTCAGCAACCCGTTCATGCGCTCGTAGTTGGCGCGGTAGATCAGGTTGCGGCTGGCACGCTCCTGGGTAACCAGGCCGGCGTTGACCAGTTCCTTCAGGTGGAAGGACAAGGTCGCTGGTGGCGTTCCCAAGGCTTCGTGGATGGCGCCAGGGGTCAGACCCGCATCGCCAACGACCACCAGGGCGCGAAAGACCTGCAGGCGCAGCGGCTGGGCCAGGGCGGCGAGGCCTTTGATGACGTCGTTTTCTTCCATGATTTGATTATTGTCGAATGATGGAAGTTGCGCAAGAACCTTTGGCTGGCTAGCTTGAACTGACGGTCATGCACCTCTCAGACGATGGTCTGAGCGGCCGTCGGCCGAAAGTTGGCGCAGCCTGTTTTCGTCGGCCTGAGAATGGCGCGGTAGCCGCACGAACACTATCCAGGCTCCTAGGGTGATCCTTGGGTCGGGACTGCCGTTCAACCTGGTGCCCGAGCAAAACTTCGCCTCAGACCAGCAGCGCTGCCGGGGCCTTCCAGAGCAAGCGCCGCCTGTGAAGCAGCCACCACGCCGCAGGGATGACGAACATGCTCAGCAGCGGCGCGCTGACCATGGCGCCGACCATGGGTGCGGCGATGCGGGTCATGACCTCGGAGCCGGTGCCGTGGCCAAAGAGCACCGGTAGCAAGCCGGCCATGATCACGGCGACTGTCATTGCTTTGGGGCGCACGCGCTGGACCGCGCCTTCACGAATTGCCGCCAGAAGGGTGTGTTCGTCGTCCTCGGCACCGGCCGCCAGGCGCTGCTCGTAGGCCTGCTTCAGGTAGACCAGCATCACCACTCCGAACTCGGCCGCCACGCCCGACAGCGCGATGAAGCCGACCGCTGTCGCGACCGAGATCGCATGCCCCAACACCCAGATCAGCCAAAAGCCGCCCGCTAGCGAGAACGGCACCTGTCTTATCAGGGATGCCGACGAACAGCACGGCGACGCGACCCTCCGGCACGCTGTTGGCGAAAGCACAAACGGTCTGGCGTAGTTCCGAGTCGCGAGCGCCTTCCACCTTGCGCTCGACGAAGTCGCCTTCGTGGTTGCCAAGCAGCTTGAGCAGGTCTTCCTTGTTCATCGGTCCCCTCTTGGGTTGCGCACTGGCGAATCACGTCGCAGCGACAGCAGCCTCTGCAATCACCAACGGTCGGAGCCCTCCGCGCACTCCTTGATCGATCACTAGCGTGACACGCTGGCCGGGAATCAACAAACGAAACCCAAGGTACTCGGGCAAGTCTCGCCGTGTATGCCGCTGGAAGCCAACCACTTGGACGCGGACGCCGGTGTCCAGGGTCAACAGCGCCATCAGGCAGGGTTGGCGCTTCGACCACACAAGGGCATCCAAGCAGCCACCGAACTGGCCCTCTCCCAGGGACTCCACTACATCGGCTCGATACGAGATGGGCTCAAGCCCCGCATCGAGCGCGTCGGCATACGACATTTCGTTCATGGCGCGAGTGTCAATCTTTCGTGCGCCGCCCACCGGGAACCCGAGATGGGCGCGTCGCTGCAGGTTCGTGAGCCGCGGTTCACCGAGGCCTGTGGCGAGGGTCCTATGGATGCGCCCCGGGGTTGGGTAGTGAAATCGCGGGTGCGGCAGCGGGTGGGCTGCCGGCGATGTCGCTGGCGCAGCTGCCAGCGCCTTCGCAGCTTTTTCGCGGTCCTGATCCCCCGGCGAGCAATGACGGCTGCGGCACCGACGACAAGCGGGGCGCCGCGGTGGACGGCTCACTGCCTATCTCCTATCTGCGCTTGCGTGAGGTGCTGTATGCAATTACAGTATCTTCATGCCCCTTCAATTCGGGGCACTGACCACTAGAGCCACCATGTTCTTGGACCTCAAAGACGTCGACAGCATCATCAACTGGTGGGCAGTCTTTCCCGCCAGGCATGACGGTGCTCTGAAGCAGATGCTGATCCTGCGCTCTCAGTTCGCCGCGACCATCCGGGCAGCTCGGCGCACGATTGCGTCCAGAGAGGACCTGCAGGCCAAGCTGAGTCAGTCGCTGGCGCAAGAAGCTCAGCACCGGGCTCACCAGGAAGAGCGGACGTCGCGCATGAGCTCGGTCGAGATGCTGCGCCGCGAGTTGGTAGCCGCCTGACCTTCACCAGTGGCCAGGGGGCTTGCGGCCGACCAGGGAAAACTCCCTGAGTTGGACGGCGCTTGATCAGCGGTGACGCGCCCGCACATGCTTTTGGAGCCGATGCAGGTGCGGGAGAAGTCGCTGTCGCGCATGGTGTGGCTCTCGGGGTGGCCTCAGATAGAACACTATATATAGTGGTTGAATCGCAATTCGACCCTGCATATAGTGTCATCACTCGCCGGTCGCGAGTGCTAATGAAAGGCATCGATGCCCACGCAGCAGCAGTTCATCGATTTCCTGCGGGAGATCGAGCCCAGCCCCAGCACGACGGCGGTGTGCAGTTCCGCCCACAACACCCTTCGGGCCAACCTCGCAGGCCATGCGACTTACAGCCTGATCCACGACAACACTTTCCTGTCGGGGTCCTATGCGCGTGACACGGCGTTGCGCCCGCGCATGACCAACGGCGTGCTGCGCCGCCCGGATGTGGACATCATCGTCGTCACAAAGCACAAGCGCACCGACACCCCCAGCGATGTCATCAAGAGTCTGCACAGGGCGGTGAAGAGCCTGGGCTACGCCAGCGTCGAATCCAACCGTCGCTCGATCTGCGTCACGCTCACCAGCGTCGAGATGGACGTTGTGCCCATCATCCCTAACCCCTGGCAAACCGGCGGCTGGCTGATCGCGGACAAGAGCACCCAGGAATGGATCCCCACCAATCCCATGGGCCACACTGACTGGGCAATCAAGATCAACAAGAAGGCCAATGGCAACTTCAAGCCGTTGGTCAAGCTGGTGAAGTGGTGGCGCCGCGAAAACCTGCCCAACCTGCGCCGGCCGAAGGGCTTCATCCTCGAGACCATCGTGGCCGAGCTGATGGACTACAAAGAAACCCGCTACGAGGAGCTCTTCGTCAAGCTGCTGGAACGCATCGTGTCGGAATACGCCTGGAACGCCTTGCTCGGCACGGTCCCGAGCCTGGCCGACCCCAGCGTCGAGGGCAACAACGTCTTCTCGCGCGTGCAAGCCGACGAGTTCAAGCGCTTCTACGACATGGCCGAGAAGCACGCCAAGCTCATCCGGCGCGCGCAGAAGGAGCCGGACGCCGACAAGGCGCTCGGCATGTGGCAGCAAGTGTTCGGTGACCGCTTCCGCAAGTCCGCCCCACGCAGCGGCAGCCTGCTGCGCGACGCTGCACCCGCCTCAGCCGCTACCGCCGCGGCCGGCGGCCTGGGCATCGGCTTTCCTGCCCGCGCCGTGACACCGCCCAACAAGCCGCCGGGCTTCGCCTGATGCGACTCCTTGTCGAGCAGACCCAGCGCATGCGCGAAGAGGTGCGCGCGCTGGATGCGCTCGTCGCTGAGCTGAGCATGCTCGACAGCATCCAGTGGGGCATGACGCCGGACCACGACGTCCGCGTCCATTTCGATTTCACGGTGAAAGACAAGGTCTACGCGGCCGAACTCGTCTACCCCGCGCTCTTCCCCGAAGCCCCCGCCTATGTGCGCCCTCGCAACCAGGACGAGGCCTGGAGCACTCATCGCTATCCCGCCACCGGCACGCTGTGCTTGGAATGGGGCCCCGACAACTGGGTTCCAAGCGTCACCGGCGCTGATCTTGTCCGCAGCACCATCCTCTTGCTGGTCTACGAAAAGCTCGGCACGCTGGTGGGGATCCAAGCGCCGTCGCGGCACGACCTGACCCTGGGCCAGCGCATGCGCGGCGAAGTGACGCGCTTCCTGGCCACCTCGGAGCTCACGGCGGCGATCACGGCTTCCCCTCGCACGACCATCCCTCTGGTGACCGCGACGACGGGCCGCCTGGCCACGTTGGTGACCTTGCCGACCAAGGTGGGCGAGGACACGGATCCGCTGCTGGCCGGGCTGCCGCCGGAAATTGGCAGCCCCGATATGACCTGGATCCGCAACGGCTGGGTGGTTAAGGTGGACGAATGGGCCAGCCTTCCCAACCCCTGCTGCACGCCCGCCGCGGCGCGCGACTTCCTGAAAACCAAGGGCGCATGGCCGTGGCCAGACGACGATGACCGCGTGTGGTTCCTCCTGCTGGTCAATGCGCAAGGCGACCTTCGACCGATCGCATTCAGCGCGGGTGAGAGCCCGCACGCCTACGACTACGTTGTGCTGGAGGCCAAGAGCGATCAGCGCGCCCGCCAACCCGAGCGCCATGCGGTGCTAGGGCAGAAGCGCGTCGCCATCGTCGGCTGCGGCTCGCTCGGCAGCAAGGTAGCGCTGTCGCTTGCGCGATCAGGGGTCACCCGCTTCACCCTGGTCGACGACGACGTGCTGATGCCGGGCAACCTGGTACGACACCAGCTGGACTGGCGGTCGGTGGGACACGGCAAGGCCGAGGCGCTCAAGGCGGCGATGCTCTTGGTGTGCCCCGACGCCGAAATCCAGAGCAAGGCCTTCCGGTTTGCCGGCCAGGAGAGTGCTTCACTGAACACGGCCGTGCTAGAGCAGGTCGCGGCATGTGACCTGGTCATTGACGCCACGGCCAACCCGCGGGTGTTCTCGTCGATCGCCGCCATCTGCACGCGCCGCAAGGTCGCCTGCGCCTGGGGCGAGGTGTTCGCCGGCGGCATCGGCGCGCTGATGGCCCGCAGCCTGCCGGGTCACGATGCAGACCCTCTTACGGTTCGGGCGGCCATCCACGACTACCTCGCCCAGCAGCCTGAGGCGCCGTTCAAGCGGGCGCAAGGCTACGAGGCCGAAGAAGATGGGGAAGTTCTGGTGGCCGGTGATGCTGAAGTCAGCCAGCTGGCCGCGTCTATGACGCAGTTCATCGTTGACGGGCTGTGCGGTGCCCCCTATCGCTTCCCGGTTCCGGCTTACCTGATTGGTTTCCAGCAGGCCTGGATCTTCGAAGCTCCCTTCGACACCCACCAGATTGGTTGCCCGGCCCCCGCAAATGCTGAGCCGACGGCGCAGGAGCTCGGTATCGACATCGAGGCGCTCAAGGAGGTCATGTCGAAATTCCAGGCCGCGCCGGCATGATCACGGTCAACGTGCCGTCCGACGTCCAACACACCCTTGTCACCGCGCTGCAGGACGCTGGCACGAATGAGTGTGGTGGCGTGTTGATGGGCGAACACGTAGGGCACAACCACTTCGCTGTGCGACACCTCACCGTCCAAGGCGGCGGCCGGTTCGCCAGCTTCGTGCGCGGTACGCGCTCGGCGTTGCGTGCGCTCGGCCAGTTCTTCAAGCAGTCCGGCCACGACTACACCAGGTTCAATTATCTCGGCGAATGGCACTCGCACCCGAGCTTCTCGGTTCAGCCCAGCGGCACCGACCACCGCTCGATGCTCGACATCGTCACCAACCCGAAGGTCGGCGCCACCTTCGTCGTGCTGCTCATCTTCAAGCTCGGCCGCAATGGCCGCCTGGAGGGCAGCGCGCACACCTATCTACCCGACGGCACGGTCACCGCGTCCACCCTTGTCTTTGAAGGCCCTCTGTGAATTCACCGCTGTTTGAACGCCAGGCCACCGGAGGCGTCGTCGCGCGCGTGGGTTTCGAGTACCAGGATGCCTACCTGTTGGAGAAGATCCCGGAACTCCTGTCCCAGGGCGCCTTCAGCCACGTCGTCAGCGAATGTTTGGGGGATATCGAACTCCGCTACCACCGCCCGAGCGGCGGCACGGTCTGCACGGCCATCGAGGCCAAGCGTGACCAGCTCACCGTCAACGAAGTCTGGGCCGAGGTCGCACGCTTCGTCCAGATGCACGACGCCTCTCCCGACGAATTCGTTCGGTTTGTTCTGGTGTGCGGCGACTACGCCGGCACTTTCTCGCCGCTGTTCAGCAAGCTGGACCGCCTGCGCGGCGTGGCCACCTCCCTGAACCCGGACTCCGCCATCCTGCTGGCGGCCCAGCAGGAAGTCGAGGACGCGATCATCGCCATGGGCCAGACCGCTTCGATCGCGCGCTTCGTGAGGGAGCGGGTGGCCTTCACGCAGTACATCGACAACAACGTCAGCGGCGCATTCTTGGCGGCTCGCAGCCGCCACGTGCCTGTGCTCGATGACATGCGCGGCAAGGAGAACGCTGCCTTCGAGACCCGCTGCAGGACATTGATCGACCAGTCGGTCAAAGGCGTCGTCCATCGGAGCGACCTGGAAGCAGCGCTGGTGCAATGTGCGCCGGACCAGGCCGCAGCGTGGCTGGCCGCTGCCAGCGCGGTTCAGCTTCTGCCGTTCGCGTCGTCGAACATCGAGCAACTCTCGCTCGACGTCGGCAGGTTCAATGGCGATGCCCGTGGCCAGTTGGGTGGCCAGGCCTGGGCAGACCTGCAATCCCAAATCAAGGGCGTGGCCGACTTTTTGCACGCCAGCCGGGCTCGCACCGCGGTGGCTCTGTCGGCAAAGCAGCGGATGTCGCTGGCAGCTACCGTCGGCTACTGCTTTTCGGCAACGCGCGGCTTCACGCTGCAGATGGAACACAACGCCGGTGCCGCCTTCGACACGGCGAAGCACGACCGTGCAGCAGCCGCGTTCTTCACACCGCCGATTGAGATCGCCGGCGTCGGCCAGGAAGGCGTGGTGTCGATCAGCTTCCCCTATCCTGGCCGCGCCGATGTCGCTGCGTCGGCGGTGAACTTTGGCCTAGCCGGCGCGCCACAGCTGCACATCGAGGGTGCAGGCGTCATCGATGGGCTGCCGGCGTTGAATACCGCCGTTCATGAAGCCAAGGCGGCCCTCGTCGCCTTCCGCGCCGCGCATCAACTGCAGCGCATCCATCTCTTCGTGAAGGCGCCGTCCGTCTTCGCGATGGCGCTCGGCCACCGCCTCAACGGCGTCGGCCCGATCCAGTTGTACGACTGGGTGGTCAACGCCTACCAGCCGACGGCGCTCCTGACTCAGTGATAGGCCGCGGCATGGATCAGCCCAGCGAAGCCCCCCTCAGCGAACCGCAGATCGAGATCCCGTCGCTGAAATCGCTTTTCATCGAGGCGTATTTCGACGACCAGCTCCTCGGTTCGACTACTGGCTTTCTCCTGACGAGATCGATGGACACGCCCTGCGTCTTGCTCACCAACCGCCACGTCGTCACCGGCCGACACCAGGTGACCGGAAAGCCGCTGGACAAGAAGCATGGCGCAGTGCCAAACGCCATCGTCATCCACTTCCACAAGGAGGGAACGGCGCTGCGCGAGTGGAAGCAGATTCGCCTGCCTCTGTACCGAAATACTAGTGAGCCCTATTGGATCGAACATCCGCGGCTGGGCGCGGATGCAGACGTGGTTGCGTTGAACCTGTCCTGGGGCAGCGACGTCGCACGGATTCCGTACTACTTGGACGGTGACCTCGACCGGAAGCAAATGGTGCTGTCTCCGGCAGAGCCGGTGAGCGTCATTGGCTTCCCGTTTGGGCTGGCCAGCCACGCGCGCTTCCCGATCTGGGCGACCGGCTTCCTGGCGCAGGATCTGACGTTTATGTCCCCCGAGCGCCCAAAGTTCTTCATCGACTGCAGGAGCCGCCAAGGGCAGTCGGGTTCCCCCGTCATTGCCTTCCGCGTGCAGGGCGCAAGGACGATGCGCGAAGGCAGGCCTGTGGCGAGCCTCGATCCAAATCCAACGTGGGAGTTTCTCGGCATCTACTCCGGCCGGGTCAATGAGGAGTCGGACATCGGCATCGTCTGGCACGTGTCCGTGCTCGGCGAACTGTTCGACGCCGCTATCGCTGACAACGCAGCCCGTCAGGCCGCTGCAGCAACCGCTGCTGGCCAGCCGGACGTGCCTCAGGGCCAACAAGCGGAACGGGCATCCACCTGAGCCGTTGACGGAGAAGTGTCCGGCACGAGGATGTCGTGCGTGACGTTGACCAGCTTCCTGTGGGGTGGGAGCGCTTCGCGGGGACCGAGCACCCGACTACCGGCGCCGGCTGGCCGATCTCATTCCAGATCCCTCCGAGCGGCCGAAGGGACAGCCCGAAGCAGCCTAGCCCTTGGCCGGTTGGAGACTCACGCGCGCCACGGCGCCGGAGAGATCGATCCATAGGCGGCGGCGGCCGGTTTCCTCGTAGATCACACCCACCTCAGCGAGAAGCTCCTCGTAGAGGATGGCGATCTCCATGAAAGGCGTGGCGTCCGGCCACTTGCCATAGCCGCTGGCGGTCCGCTTGAATGCCTCGTGAAATCGCAGGATGTAGGGCCCCAGCCAGTGTTTGGCCAAGGCGTCCTGCGTCTGCGGCAGGTCGTCGGTCGACTTGCCATGACCGTCAAGGTTGCCGAGGTGATAGGCCGCGCGCTTGATCAGCGTGCCATAGGCTCTGAGCACGCCCTGCAGCGCTTGGAACCTGTCGCCATGCCCGGCAAAAGCGCGGACTGCGTCATTGGCCTCAGCCGGACATTGCGCCAGAGCCTCGAGGAAAAGGACCTCGTAGGGTTCCGTCATGTCGGCGCCGGCTGTGGCGCAAATGTGGGTCACGAGGTATTCGTCTATGCAGCCGAGCGCCACGTCCCAGCGGATCTCCTCGACGACGCTGAGGTTGCGGTTCAGGAGGTGCCCGGGAAAACAGCGGTCAAACCGGGCAGTCACTTCGACGTGCGTGCATTCGTGGGCGATCAAATGTGCAGCGTAGTCACTTGGGCGATCCGGCAGGACAAGAGGCGCGACCGCCTGAAGCCCGAGGAAGATGTGTGACCTCAACTGGCCTTCCCTGACCACCATGACCGTCATGCCCATTCCCACGGCGTTGCCGTTGGTGACGGACACAGCGCGCAGGTCGGGATGCCCGCGGTCCAGGTCCTTGATGGCGGCGCCATGGTCGGCCGCGACAGTGACGCCGTCCAGGGTCGAGAGGTCCACCATCCTGCCGATGTGCTCGACCGCGCCGCGCACGGCCTCCGCGACGACCGCCTCGGCCTCCGGTGCGTCGATGCCGTGGGTGTCGACCACCAGCACCTGCGGCATGGAGGTTTCAGGCAGGGCTTGCGCCGACTGCTCGTCGGTGTCGCTCATGCACCCTTCGTCGGATGGCCGGACGGCAGGTACTCGTGCTCCAGCCCAAGAGACAGCAGCAATCCTTGCAGGCTGCCACCGGCGCTATCGTCTTCATCGCTCCAAGACAGGCGCGCCACTATGTGGTCGTCCGTGTCTTCCAGCTTGTCGAAGCTGCGGCCGGCAGCGGCGTTGGTCCAGCGCGCAAGCGCGCTCAGCGCATCCGTGCTCGGCATGTTTTTCGACATGAACCGATTGATGGAATTCTCGTCCGCAAAGAACTTGTAGACGCCTGACGCCATGAGGTGGCTTTCTCGTGAAGGTGCCGAATTGTCGTCGGCACCCGGGCGAACCGCTAAATCGCCGCGGTACGGAACCTTGCGAAAACGTCGTTCCGGTGCGGCTGGAAGAAGTTGCGGTAGCGTGGTGCATGCGCGCATGCGTGACGAAGGCACCGCCGCGCAGCTCCCGGTGGTTGTGAAACCAAGGCTCGGAGTAGCCCGAACAGGGATACGGATAGCGCGGTAGCCATGGTCTCGTCCATGAGCTCGGTCAACATGTACGTCTTGTGCCGGTGCCCCATTTGCCCGACAAGGCGGTCACCTTGTTGTCGGGGTCGGCGACGAGCGTGAGCAGGTGCTGCTTCGTTTGTTGCAGTGACAAGGTTGTTCCTCCAGGGCCGCGCCGCCATTGTGATGGGCCGGCCACTGCAGGCTCAACGACTCGTCGTGTGCGTTCAGCTGCGCCACGGCTGGATAGACTAAGTCATCGAAACCTAATGCATGGCACGCCGAGGGCGGTGCTATGGAGCGCCACGATGCCGAAGGTCAAAGCCGTCACAGCGATGAAGGAGCGTCTGCAGGAAGCGCTTTCGAGCCTAGCCGAGCAGGAAGAGATCATCGACCTGGTGAAGGAGGTCGTCGAAAAGTATGGGCTTGAACCCCGCGACGTGTTCTCTGAGGAAGCACTCGGCTCAGCGATGGAACCTGATCCTGTGGACCCAAGCATCCCGTACTGCGACCGGGCAGGCAACGTCTGGTCCGGCAGGGGACGGCGGCCTCTTTGGCTCAACGAGGCGATCCTGGCTGGCGCCGCTTTAGAGGATTTCAAGAACCCCGCATATTCGGGATAAGTCACTGTCGGTGTTTGAGTTTTGTCGATTTATGTCGACGATTCAAAGAAAACCGACATCACCCCCATCGTCAACGCGCTGGTCAGGCCGCGACCGTCTGACTTAAACCAACGGGCCTCCGCGATTCNAGACTGCAGGGCTGACAGCAATTGCAGTTTGATGTTGGGCTCGCCCTGGCCTACCAGATGTGCCGGACGCAGGAAGTGCACGTCGCTTTGGCCCAGCATCACATTCGAATGACCGTCCTTGCGACGGTGGGTCAGGCTGACGCTCCCGGTGTAGGGCTCAGTAAAAGCCTGGATGACCACCTGGTAGTGCCCCGAGGCCGTATACCCATCCATGAAGCCACCGATGAAGCGGCGGTCGCTGAGGCCACTGACAGCAAGGTGCTGTCCGAAACGGAATATGGCGGACCTCTCGGCTTCGTCGAAGTCAGCGCCCAGCGGACGGCCGTCGTACTGGAGCACCGTGACCGCCCTCAGAGGAAAGTTGGCCGACTCACGGTACTGTGAGAGCACCTTGCCGATGGTCTCGGCGGACACCTGCGTGGCGACGCCATCAGGCGGAACGTCGCCGACGCCCTGTGAGAAGAGGTGGAAGGGACCTTGGACGATGGGCGCCTTGATGTTCAACCAAGGCAGAAAGGCGAGCATCGGCATGCGTGAGGTGCTCCTGAATCAAAACGGAAGAGTTCGGGCAAGCCGCACATACAGCAGCTCGTAGCTCTCGTGAATCTCAGTGATGTGGCCCACGAACTCGTAGGTCAGGATTTCAGTCTCGGCGCTGATTCGGATGGCGAACACCGGCCCGCCGCTCATGCCGCCAATGGACTCGGGCACCGCCTCATGCCCGTGCGTCACCCAGAACTCGCGTTCAAACTGCGACACCAGATGGTCCTCATGGGCTGACGTGACTCGAGATGCGCCGCTGCTGAAGCTTCCGAACGACAGCTCATCAAAAGACGCGGCCTTGCGCAGCGCACCAGGGAATCCACCGAAGGCGACAAAGTCGCCCTCCTTCACTTCGCCCGGAGGCCACTGGCCGACCTCGTAGAAGCATGTGCCATCGAACGGTCCGCCGGGTTTGGCGATTTCCTTTACCTGCGCCTCCGTCAGCCCGATGAGCGCGTAATCCAAGCCTTTGTCCTCGGCCTTCAACTGCGCCACGGGGTTCAGCTCGCAGTTGCCGAGTTGGAAGATGCATTCGCCCTCGGCCAAGCGCTGGCGGTAGCCCTCCAGCACGTGTGAGCAAGTCAGCGCGTACGGCTGCCCGCTGATTCGGATAAGTGAAGCCGTGCCGCTGTTGACCGTCACTGGCTTCCCAGGCTGCGGCCGGGCGCCGAAGTAGGCCGGCATGGCGAACTTGAGCGGGAACTTCTCAAACTCGACGCCAGCGGGACCAGCGGCCAACGCCTTGGCTTCCTCAGGGGTCTTGGGCTTCTCCCACACGTGGCTGCGCCTTACTTGGCCGGCCCTTCAGGACCATCTGCTCCAGATGAGGCGGGCACCCCATCCGCCGCACCTGCTGTTGCCGCCGCGGCGGCCGCCTGCGCCTTGCGCTGCCGGAACTGTTCCAACGCCATCGCGACCATCTTCTCCGGCGCCTGGGGAATGATGTTCATGGGAATGACAACCTCACAAGGCACGGGGTCGACACCGTCGACGCAGAGCTCGACCAACCTGTTCCCAATCACGCTGTGGAAATAGCGCGTGAAGTGTTCGACTTCCGCCTCTGTGACTTCGTTGAACTGCTGAGTCAGCCCACCCTCCTCCAGCAGCGTATGAACCCGCCCGTTTGCGAAATCCACAGCAAAGCGCAGCACCAGGGTCTCGCGCTCGCTGACAGCAAGGAAGAAGACCACGCCGGGCTCATAGGCCTCGGCCGCAAGCTTCATGTTGCGCATGCATTCGGGAGCCTCATCCGGCCACAGGCGTACGGAGACCTTGTTGTTCTCTAGCGGACCAAGCGCGGCAGGGTCGTCCACCTCTTCGCCGGCCTGCAGCCGGGCGAGGGTTTCCGCCGGAAGCAGTGAGTGCCACGGTGTCGTGCGGTCACGCTTCTCGTAGAGTTCCATTTCGTCGGGCACGCCGGCCTCGACCTTGATGTACCGGCTCGCAAGCCCGGCAATGACATCAAGGTCCTCGGCGATGCGGCGGCGGTCTGCTGGAATGTCCGGGTCGACGATGGCCCCATTCAGACTGGCATGGGCCACAGCACAACGACCCGAATCGAACAGGTGCTTGCTGACATCGACACCCTGCCCTTTCAGTTCCACCACCCGCTTCGCGGCGTCGCCATCCAGCAAATCAAGATTGGCGCCAATCCAGGCCACGCGGTCCTTGGAGTTGAACTGCGACTCGACGACCTTGAAGAAGCTCAGGAACGAGTAGGGCTCATGGATATGCCGCAGGCGCCTGCCCTCGCGCATAAAGGCCAAGGCTTTCCGCACCTGGTCGTCTCGGATGACGGGCATGTAGTTGCAGTCAAAGAACTTCGTGCCGTCGAGCGTGGTTGTGAAGGTATCGCGCGAGCCGTATCGCACAGGCCCAGAGCCCCAGACGCTGCCCGTCACGTCGACATGCCCTCCTTTGAACCACCCAAGCACCGACGCGAAAAGATAGGCGCGCGTCTTTGCGACGTCCAGGTCACCGCGGGAACAAGGCGTTGAGATGCAGGGCGACTGGTTTTCTTCGCCGGCCTTCTTGCCGCGCAACACGTATTCGTGGCCGTCGTACAGCACCCAGACATCTTCTTGGGGCCAAGGAATCGACGAGGCCACCCCGACGGTCAGCCAGCCTTGCTTCGACCGGAGCTTCGCCTGCGCGGCGTCCCCGTGAAGATGCGGGACGTAAGGCGTCTGCATCGGTGTGTTGCGCCAGTCAGGCCGCGAGCAATTCCTGCTCGATGACGAAGGTCGCCATGGCTGCCGCCGAGGCCAACGAACGACTGCGTAGCTCGAGCTTGTCGGCCTCAGCCTCCAGCTCCTCGAACGCCTCGCTGACCAGCGCCAGGCCGCGCTCGCTGACCATCGGGTCCTTGTCGTCAGGTCGCTGGAGCAGCAGCTCAAATGAAATCGGTCGGTCCTCGCCGAACCAGCCCGCCGTCACGCCGTCGCGCGCTTGAGCCAGGTCCCAGAGCTTGGCCTTCGACAGCCGCACGGCGCCAGACAACACCGTCGGATGCAGCAACGCGAAGTTGGCTACAAGGTGCTCGCCTGCGAACGCCAAGCGCAGCGGCCTCGCGCCTTCCTTGACCCAGTACTTCCGGTCGAACCGGTCCGAGAAGGTAGGCTTGGCCTCAAGCACGGCTTCTCGAACCAGGCGCTCCAACCGCGAGCCGGACATGCTGGCGCTGCGCTCTTCCCTCGCTTCATCGTCTTGCACGTTCGCCGTGGCGGCCAAGGATGAGTAGCGGCGCAAGTAGTACTCGAGCGCGTAGTCGAGGGACCGGCTGGTGGTGTGCCGCACCGGGCCCACGGCCATGCCGTCGACTGGTGACACCCACGATGCAACGCCTTCGTCGGTCATGCCGTGCTCAGCAACATGAACTTCCAGCGCCTTCAAGGAGTAGACCGCCGCCATTTCGAGCGTGCGGTAAGCATCGCCATACAGGCACCGCAGCCGGCGCAGGCTTGGCACCGGCAAGCTCTTGGTGCGCTCGGCGTCCTTGGCCAGCACCGCTACGCACAGGCGCTCGCCCGAATCAACGACAGGTTCAACATACAGCGGCAGGATGCTCACCGGCTTGAACCACTCGGGGTCCGGAAACTGCAGGGCAATGGGTTTGACTGGAATCATGTGGCGCTCACGTAAGTAGGGAGACGCCAAGCGCGTCGGCCAGGAGACCCGGCACCAGGGCGCGGCGTCGCTCCACGTATAGGATGAGTTGATTCAGCTCTTGTTCGCTGACAAACAGGCCAGCCTCGCTCGCCGCAGCTGCTGCCGAAACGTCGATGGCGTTGGCCGCTGCCTGAAAGCGGTGGCACTCGTCAACGACCTCATGGCGGTGCCGCACATCGACCAACGTGCCGAAATCATTCACCAACCTGTTGGTGGTGACTGCTTCAGGCACAAGGGTGCTGATATCGCGCCGTCCACCCAGCGCAAGGTCATGGTCAATGAGCCAAAGCTTGAGCTGTTTGTCGATTAGCAGGTTGTTGGTATGCCGGTCCTCATTGGCGACCCAGGCGTCGAAGGCGACGATGTCCTTCCACTGCTTCAGCGTGACGAAGAACCACTTGATGAAGTTCGGGTCGTTGACGTTGAAGGACCGAGCCAATGAGCTGGCCGCCAGCGCCGCGGTGCCGAAGCCATAGACCTCATCGAAGGCCAGGCCCAGTTTCTCGAACAGCTCCTCGTGGTCGCGGCGTCGAATCCGCACGACGAACGCCTGCGGTACCGCCAGTTCGAGCCTGGCGGCCAACTCCAGCGCCAGAAGTTCGTTGGCAAAACGACGGCCTTCGAGCAACTTGACGTAGGCCGGCTTCGTCGAGGAGTCCAGCAAATGGACATCCCCAATCAACGTTGAGTTGACGCCAGCGCCTGATTCTTGGCGCTTGAGCTTCGCTCCGGCTGCTAGCAGTGCAATTGACGGCATGCGCAGAGTCCTCCCTGCGCATCAGTGTTACACACGCTAAGGTGGAATGTCATCGTTCTACCGTCGGCGTTTTCGCTGAGCCGAAGTCCGCCCTATAGGCATACGTCAGGTCGCGGACGTCCGGGCTTGCCGACGGACAACAAGCACCTGGTGCCCGTCATCGCGGCGCTCGTTCGTCGGCATGTTCAGCATCCGCGAGAGGCGTGTGTGCCCTTCAATGAGGGTGAAGCCCGGGGCCAGCTTGACCCGGTGTTCGAGCTCTAACTCTTCGCTGTGCGACAGCACCAGGATGGGAGCACCCCAAGTGCCATGCTGCCGAATCTGTTCGGCTGCCCAGTCGCCCTGCCGGCCCACGTGGTACGCGCCATGCGAGTCAGGCCCGACGTCAATGAAGCCATCGTCGTAGGCGCGGATGCGCTTCAAGTCCTGAATAGACCAGCGCTGCAACTCAAACCGCAGGTTCTCCAGCCCGAGGAAAGCCCAACGATGCATGCTTTGATACCCATGCCGGCCAGGCCATTCGAGCAGAGCGTCGGCCGGGAAGTTCGGCAAGAACCCCTGGGCGTACCGGACATACTGGGCCCGCTGCTGCGGCGAGTCGTGATGGGAAAGCTGCCAATACAAGAACTCCCACCGGTCCGCTTCGGGGAGGACGAAGTCCGCACCCACGGCATCTGGCACCTGCGCAAAGCGCGGCATAGCGCCAGCGAGCTCGCAGAGGGCACCGTGCACGCTGGTGACCATCGAGACCAGCTCCCGCTGTCGTTGCTCTGGAAGCATCCGCACAAGCTGCTCAACGGTGCCTTCGTCTCCCACCGGCAGGCTGTCAGGCCAGCTGCAGAACGCGCGCTCAAGGACCGTGGCCCGCACGGCGAGTTCTGGCGGCAGTCCGTCGACTCGCAAGCCGGCCAGCGCCAGTCCTGCGTACGTCAAACGTTGCTGGAAACTCGCCGGAGACGTCAGCGACTCCAACGCTTCGCGCACTGCACTACGAGCGATTTCAAGATTCATCAGTCAGTGTTGTTGGCTGGGATGAATGTGCCCAACAGCTCGGCGGCAAGCGATGTCGGAGGCACTCGGAAAGTTTCGAGCTGCCGGACAAGGTCTAGCACCTGCGCATCGAGTGGCAGGGTCAGCAAGTCCGGCGTGCCGAGGCTGTGCCTCTTGCCATCAACGAACAGGTAGGCCAACCAAAACTTGGGCTCACCAGGCCGGCAGTAGCTGAACACGACCAGCCGCTCCACGCCCTGCCCTACGAGCGTTGGTAGCAGCGGTTCCAACGCCAGGCGTAGTTCGGCGGGCGCCTCGAGGACGATTGGTTCTGGGCTCATGCACTTGCCCGCCAGAATTGCGGGCGTATACTGTTATTTTATACAGTATTTCCCATGAATGCCCCGCTGCTGCCCGAAGTCTTGCTGCGTGCTGAGCCTACCCCTCAGGCTGAGCTTGGCCTGGCCACCGAGGGCGTGCTGCGCTACGTCTGGAACAGCCAATGGGGCGACATGCTCATCGAGGTCGTTGACGGGACGATGTACGTGAACGGCGGCCGGGTTGAGCTGGCCGCGAAGCTCCGTAAGCCGGTTGCTGGAACCAACGAAGAATGACATGAGCGCCGCAGCAGAGCACCCAGCACCTGACGCCGCCACGCGGGTGGCAGCGCTGCGGCGGCAGAGTGACGACCATTGGCGGTTCGCGCTGCAGGCCGACGCGCGAGGCCGCCCTTCCTATTCAGCTGCGAGTTCCGCGTACCAAGCAGGCTATTGCGCACTGCTGACCGCGCTATCGGCAGAAGAGACGAAGTCGCTGGCCGACCACCCCAGCTCGGCTGCAACGTCTTTGGCGGCTGGCCGACTTCAACTAGACCAAGCAGACCATGCGCTTGGCGAGCGAGGCGCGGCTGGGTACTACGCCCCGAGCCCCGCTGTCTTCAGCTCATTCGACGAGTGGTTCACCTGGGCGAGGCGGGTTCGGCAGGCAGCTGGCTGGAGCGAGTGACTTGCCCTAGCTGCGTGGCGGAACAGGGGGACTCACCCGGCGCCGCATCTCTGCCGGATATTCATTGAAGCCAAGCGAGCGGTACAGCTCGCGGCCGGCCTCGGTCGCGCCGAGGTTGAGTTCGCAAACCCCCAGGTCTTCGCAACGCCGCAGCACCTCTTGAAGCAGCGCACGAGCGATGCCTCGCCTGCGCCAGTTCTCCAAGGTGAACACGTTCACGACGCGCGCCATCTGCCCGCCGGGGTTTGCACGCGTCGGACCCCAGTCCAGCAGCACGGCGCCGGCACCGCCCACGACCACGTCGCCGTCAACGGCGAGCACGCCAACATAGCTGCCAGCCTCTATCCGAGGGCGGACCCAAGCAGCGTATGAGGGCCGCCGCGCAGCGTCGTCCGCCCGGTAGCAACCATGCGCTGCCACCACTTCCGCGTCCGTACCAACGGCCGGTCGAAGAGTCCAATTCAACGTCAATTTCCCCAGAGGTCTTGATATGCCGAGAATCGACGAATCTACCGGACGCGACGTCGCATCAGGTACCAGGCAGCCGGCACCACCAACATGCTCAGCAGCGGTGCCGTAACCATCCCGCCAACCATGGGCGCGGCGATTCGGGTCATGACCTCAGAGCCGGTGCCGTGTCCAAACAGGATGGGCAGCAGGCCAGCCATCACGACCGCCACCGTCATGGCCTTCGGCCGCACCCGTAGCACCGCGCCTTCACGGATGGCGGCAAGCAAAGTCTCCTCGTTCTCCGGCTCGCCAGCAGCCAGCCGCTGCTTCCAAGCGTTCTGCAGGTAGACCAGCATCACCACTCCAAACTCCGCAGCCACGCCGGCCAAGGCGATGAAGCCCACGGCCGTTGCCACGGAGATGGCGTGCCCCAAGACCCAGATGAGCCAGAAGCCGCCCACGAGGGAGAACGGGACCGCCGCCATGACCAACGCGGCGTCGCCTGCCGAACGGAACAGCAGATAGAGCAGAACGAAGATGATGGCCAGGGTGACCGGCACGACGACCTTCAAGCGCTCGGTGGCTCGCTCCAGGTACTCGAACTGCCCCGACCACGAAACGGAGTAGCCGGGCGGCAGCGCCACCTGTTTGCCGACAACCTCCTGCATCTCGTGGACGACCGAGCGCAGGTCGCGCCCTCGGACATCGACGTACACCCAGCCGGAAAGCCGCGCGTTTTCGCTGCGAACCATAGGCGGCCCCTCTTCGATGGAGATGCGGGCCACGTCCTGAAGCAGCACCGTCGCGCCCTTTTCGGTCACGAAGGGCAGCTGGCGCAGCCGCTCCAGCGAGTCGCGTACCTCGCGGGGGTAGCGGACGTTGATGGGGAAGCGTTCTCTGCCTTGGATGACCTCGCCCACGTTGTCCCCACCGATGGCCGTGGACACCACGGCCTGAACATCCGCCACTGACAGCCCGAAGCGCGCGGCCGCAGCGCGGTCGACGTCAACGTCGATGTATCGCCCGCCGGTCAACCGCTCAGCCAGCGCCGATGAAACGCCGGGCACGCCTTTCACGGCCGATTCAATCTGCGTCGCCAGTCGGTCGATGGTCGCCAGGTCGGCGCCGGCGACCTTGACGCCTACTGGGCTCTTGATGCCAGTAGCCAGCATGTCGATGCGGTTGCGGATGGGCGGCACCCAGACGTTCGATAGGCCCGGCACCTTGACGACACGGTCGAGTTCCTCGACGAGCTTGTCGGGCGTCATGCCCGCGCGCCACTGCTCGCGTGGTTTGAACTGGATGGTGGTCTCGAACATCTCCAGCGGCGCCGGGTCGGTGGCGGTGTCGGCACGTCCCGACTTGCCGAAGACCCGTTCGACCTCGGGCACAGTTTTGATGAGCCGGTCCGTCTGCTGAAGCAGCTCAGACGCCTTCGACACCGAGATGCCAGGCAGTGCCGAGGGCATGTAGAGCAGGTCCCCCTCATCCAGCGGCGGCATGAACTCGCCACCCAGCCGCATGACGGGGATGGCCGTCACCGCAAGCACCACCGCTGCGACGGCTAGCGTGGCTCTGGGGAAACGCAGCACCGCCTCCAGCGCCGGCCGGTAGGTGGCGATGAGGAAGCGATTCACCGGGTTCGCCGTCTCCTTAGGGATGCGGCCACGGATGAGGTATCCCATCAGCACCGGGACCAGCGTCACCGACAGGCCCGCGGCCGCAGCCATCGAATAGGTCTTGGTGAAGGCCAGCGGCGAGAACAAGCGCCCTTCCTGGGCTTCGAGGGTGAAGACGGGCAAGAAGGACAACGTGATGACCAGCAGCGAGAAGAACAGCGCCGGCCCCACCTCCATTGACGCCTGGGTGACCAGCTCCCAGCGTTCAGTCAATGTCGGTGGTCGACCATGCTTGTCCTCGAAGTGCTCAAGGTGCTTATGTACCGCCTCGACCAGGACGACCGAGGCGTCGACCATCGCGCCCAGCGCGATAGCCACGCCGCCCAGCGACAGGATGTTCGCGCTGACACCTTGCCAGTGCATCACGATGAACGCAGTGAGCACGCCGACAGGAAGCGTGACCACTGCCACCAAAGCGGAGCGCAGGTGGAAAAGGAATACGGCGCAGACCACCGCGACGACAACGAATTCTTCGAGGAGCTTCACGCGCAGGTTGTCGACGGCGCGGTCAATGAGCTTGGACCGGTCGTAGGTCTCAATGACTTCGACGCCCTTAGGAAGGCTGGGCTTGAGCGCCTCCAGCTTCGCCTTGACTGCTGCGATGGTGGTGCGAGCGTTCTTGCCCGAGCGCATGACCACCACCCCTCCGGTCACTTCGCCTTCGCCGTCCAACTCGGCGATGCCGCGCCGCATCTCCGGGCCGACCTGAACCGTCGCCACGTCCCGCAGCAGCACCGGTGTTGCTCCGTTGACTGCCAGGGGAATCGTGCGGAAATCTTCCAGCGACTTCAGGAAGCCGCGCGAGCGCACCATGTACTCTGTCTCGGCCATTTCCACGACCGAGCCTCCCGACGACTGGTTGGCCTTCTGCAGTGCTTGGACAACCATGGCGTGCGTGATGCCCAAAGCGCGCATACGGTCGGGGTCGAGCACCACCTGGTACTGACGCACCATGCCGCCGATGCTGGCGACCTCGGATACGTCCGGCACGGTCTTCAGTTCGAACTTCAGGAACCAGTCGTTGAGCGCGCGGAGCTGGCCGATATCGGTCTTGCCGCTGCGGTCGACGAGCGCGTATTCGTAGACCCAGCCGACGCCCGTTGCGTCCGGGCCCAGCGCTGCAGTCGCACCGGCCGGCAGACGGCCCTGCACTTGGTTAAGGTACTCCACGACGCGCGACCGGGCCCAGTATGGGTCGGTCTTGTCGTCAAACAGGATGTAGACGAAGGAGTCGCCAAAGAAGCTGTAGCCGCGCACTGTCTTCGCGCCTGGCACGCTGAGCATGGTCGTGGTCAGTGGGTAGGTCACCAGGTCCTCGACCACCTGAGGCGGTTTGCCGGGGTAGGTCGTGCGCACAATGACCTGGGTGTCCGACAAGTCCGGCAGCGCATCGACTGGCGTTCGAGCTACAGACCACAGACCCGCAGCAACCAGGAAGGCTGTCGCGATGAGGACGAGGAAGCGGTTGGTGACCGACCACCGAATGAGCGAGGCAATCACTTGATGCCTCCCACCCGTTGGACCGAGACCAGCACGTAGTCGTCGCGCTGCTTCTTGAACTCGAAGTGGACGGAGTCGCCAGGCTTGATGTCTGCGAAAACCGTGGGACCGGCCCTATAGAACGCCATGGTCATGGCAGGCCATTTCAACTCGGGAACAGGCCCGTGACTGATGGTGAAGCTGCCGGCTTCGACGCTTTCCACCTTCCCGTCGGCGCTGAAGACGGAGGGCATGGCCATTGCCGGTTCGGATGCTGCTGGCGCGGCGCCCATGGCGCCGAGCACCGACTTCAGCCGGGCCTCGGAGTCGATGAGGAACTGGCCGCTGGTGACCACCTCGTCGCCTTCACGTAGACCATCGAGCACTTCCACCTGGTCGCCGAGGTCTGTACCGAGCTTGACCTCGCGCGGCTCGAAGGCGCTGCCGTTCTTGCGAACAATGGCCACGGCCCGCGTACCCGTGCGGATGACGGCCTCAGCAGGAACGACCAGGCGCGACGAGGTGGCACCTGCTACCTGCAGACGCAGCAGCATTCCTGGGGTCAGCTTTCCGGACCGGTTGTCGACCTCGAAGCGCGCCTGCAGGGTTCGCGTGTTGGCGCTGACCTGGGGAATGATTTCCTTCAGCTCGCCGCTGAAGGTCTGCGAGGCGTCGGCCTGCAGTTCGGCCTTGACCTTCTGGCCGCGCACCAGGCGCACGGCTTGCGCTTCAGGCACTTCGGCCACTGCCCAGACCTTCTCCAGACCTGCGATGCGGAAGAGCGTCATGCCCGGAGACACAGCGACACCTTCGCGTACGCCCAGCTCAGCCACCACGCCACCTGCCGGTGCGCTGAGCGTGAACCGAGCTTGTGCGATGCCCGTCTCCTCGCTCTGGCGGACGAGCCCGTCAGGGATGGACATGGCACGCAGCCGGTCTCGCGTCGCCGCAATCAAGTCCGGGGCGACGCCAGCCCGCTTCAGCGCCAGCAACTCGTTCTGCGGCCCGAGCCATTCGGGCGCGAAGACTGTGGCCAGGGCCTGGCCCTTGCGAACCTGTTCCATAGGTGCGCGAACCGCCAAGCGCTCGACGAACCCAGCGACGCGGGTCTGCACAGCGACGTTCAGCCGTTCGTCGAACTGCACGGTGCCCACGGCGTCGAACGACGAGGACACATCGGCCTTCTTGACGACAGCAGTCCGCACGCCCAGGTTCTGCTGCACCGTCGGGCTGACCTTGACGCCACCGTCGCCCGCCTCGTCGGCGTAGACAGGCACGAGTTGCATGTCCATGAACGGCGACTTGCCCGGCTTGTCGAAGCGCGGGCCTGGAACCATGGGGTCATGCCAGTACAGCGGCTTGCGCTCTGCCGTGGACGAGGGCGACTCCGGTGCGGCGGCGGTGGGTTGTGTGGAACGGCCCGCGTAGAACCCGCCAGCAGCCAGTAGTGCACCACCGGCGACGAGCGCGGCGGCAAGGGTTGCGCGCTTCATCGTGCGGCTCCTTCGAGGATGGGTTTCAGGGCGAGCTGGGCCTGGGTCTTGGCCAGGTCGCGTTGGAGGGAGAACAGCTTTCGCTGCGCCTCGACCTCGGCGTGGCGAGCCTCGAACAACGTCATCAGGGGAACCTGATTCGAGCGATAGGCCGCCATGGCAGCGAACGTGCGCTGCTGCGCGGCAACGACAACGCTCGCGCGGTAGCGCTCGATGCGGTCGGCCAAGCGCTTAGCGTCGCTAGCCAGGGCGCGGTATTCGCCGGTGGCCATGCGGGTGGCCTCAGCCAGTGCGGCTTCCGCCTTCTCGGTCAGGGCCAGCTTGGAAGCGATGTCGCGGTCTTGGCGCCGTGCGGGCGCGACGGTCAGGGGGATGCTGACGCCGACGGAGACCATGTCGGGGTAGCCGGCGCGCTGGCCGTAGCTGACCTCCCATGACCAGTTCGGGTTGCGGCTGGTCCGTGCCAGCTCGGCCTCCTTGCGGGCCACGTCGGCATCTAAATGTGCGGCAAGGACGGTGGGATGGCTGGCCACGTAGGCCTGCTCTTCCGGCGTCGAGAGGGAGCTTGGCGCAGCCAGGTCGTCTGCCTTGGTGCCTACCCAGCGCTCCAGTGCGGCCATTGCGGCGGCCTGCTGCTGCCGCACTTCGGCCGTCTCGTCTTCGGCGACGCCTTGGGCGCCAGTCAGCGCGAGGACTTCTTGGCTGTTTCCGGTGGCAGAGGACAGCCTTGCGCGCGCGGCCTCCAGCTCCTCGTGAGCGTGGTGCTCCGTCAGCGCGGTGAGCTTGAGCGTCTCGCCCGCGAACCAGGCGTCCAGGTAGGCCAGACCAGCCTGAAGGCGGACTTCGGCTGCAGCTGCCGACACGGCGGCGGCTTCCCGACCAGCCATCGCGTCGGCAGCGGCCTGGCGTGCGGCACGCTTCTCGGCCGAAAGCCATTCCTGGCTGACGCCGATGCGCTTCATCGTCATCGAGTCTCGCGAGCTGAATCTGTCCGTTCCAGAGATGGGAAGGTTGTCGACGCCAGCCCGCAGGACAGGGTCAGGCAGTTGACTAGCGGCACGAGCGGTTTCAGTGGCGCTGGTGGCACCAGCGCGGGCTGCTCGAGCGGATTCGGAACGCTGAACGGCCAGCTCAAGGGCCTGGTCGAGCGTCAGGGGTGCTGCTGCGCAAAGGACGGGCAGCAAGGCAGCAGTCAGGGCTACTGCACGCAGGAAACGTGGTGATGGCATGAAAACTCCGTGGACGAGCGGCGGCGTTGCCGGGATGCGGACGTGCCGCACCGGCGCCTGTCAGTCGACGGAGCTGGTCAGACTCGGAGTCTGAGCGTGGAGAGGAAGAGTGGGTCCGGAGGCGGCTGCGCCTCGGTGGTGGCTGCAGCCGGGACAGTCGCGGCTTCGACAGCGTCGAGCAGCAGCGGCAGTTCCATCACCTGGACCACCATCGGCAGCGACACGGTCGGGACCTTGACGGCCTCGAACGACTGGGCTGCGCTGGAGGAATGCTCTGCGCACAGCCCCGGCTGGTCCTGGTCCATGCCCACGCATGGCGTGCCAGCAGCCATCATTTCCGCCATCGCGGCCGGGTCTGCCTGTTGCGGGCAGACGTAGTTCGCCAGCGCCAGCTGTGAAAACAGCAGCGACAGCACCACGAAGAACGCGGTGGTCAGGCGACGGGTGGAGCGGCGGAGCATGGTCACAAGAAGTTTAGCGCGACGCCTTTATGCCGGTTGCGGCCAAGGGAAGCTCGCCAAGACAAATCTCCTTTGCTATCCTTCAATCAAGGCCGACTGAGCCCAACCTGTTCCCGGGTTTAAGCAGTCTTCTTCTTCGCCGCCGAACGGACTTCAATCCGCGTCGATGCGTAATCGGGAACCGTCGACGACACCTGATTGGAGTGCCGCCATGGCTGCCATTTCCCTCTGCGAGGCTCCCCTCGCCCACCTCAAGAAGCGTCTGATGGACGAGTTCGTTGAGGTCAAGTCTTCCCACCTGACCGAAGCGCTGGCGTCCAGCATGGGTTTTCGCACGCATGCGGCTCTGAAGGCCGCTATGACCGGCCCGGAAGAAGACCGTCCCTTCTACCTGCTTGACCCCGAGCAGTTCCTTACGCGCCTGACGCAGTTCGGCTATCCGTTGGACCCGAAGGACCCTGAGTTCGATTTCGACCTGTGGCACGACCAGTACGGCGTGACCAAGACCATGCCGACGTCGGGCTATGACATTGAATACAAGACGCCTCGCGAACGTGCATGGCGCAACCTCATGGTCTGCGGCGTCAACGCAGCACTGGAACAAAAGCTGTTCACGCTGCGGCCGGGCGACGACCGGTTTGACGACAACATGCGCTCCGGCCACCTGTTTGACTTCGTGCTGCCCAATGGCCTGCCGGCCCGCGGCTCAATCGCCGACGCTGGGTTCGACGAACTCGCTGTCCATGTCGCTGTGAATCCCAAGGGAGACAGGGTGCGCTACTTCGAAGCGGGGTTCACCGCCGGCGACGTATTTGGGACCACCTGGCTCGAGAGGCGCAACGGGGCATGGCTGCAGTCCACCACCAATGGCTTCCGGTGCCGCAAGCCGTTCCTCGAGCAACTGGCCGAGCTCGACGTGAAGCCGCAGGGCTTTGGTGACCGCGGCAAGCTCATCATGTGATGCCGGGCGTGCGCCTGGATTGCGAGAGTCGCGAGTCCGCCTTCGATTCGCTGCGCCAGCTGTTCGGCTGCAGCGTCGAAAGACTACGCGCCTTCCTGAGTGACGCGTCGGTCGACGAGGAATTCAGCCGGGACTATCAGCGGTTGCCGCAGTTCGACGAGTTCGTCTACCAGCGGGCGTGCGCAGCGTTGGGCACGCCGCAGGTGCCTGAAGAGCTGTGCTGGTTCCACGGTACCCGCGTGCCGCCTGGGACCAACTTCGCCGACGGCATCCTGCCGCTGCCGCTGGCACTTGAGTCCCTGAAGCGCAGCATCCACGAGACGCTGACCAACGACACTGACCGGCAGGAGGTGGCCACCGCGTTCGCGCGTGGAGATGGACTGACGTTCCAGCTGCAGCATAAGTTGACGAGCGGTACCGAGTTCGGCCCCTTCGCGATGTTCGTCTTGGAGACCGCGCTGAACGCCCATGCGACGGGCCAGCACTCCTATGTGGACATGCCGGAAATCATCGAGGACCTGTGCCTGGAGGTCCAGGCATCTTGCGGGCGAGACTTGCTGCCGGCCTTTGAAGCTGCGTGGCAGCCTACGGTGGTGAAGTTCGTGACGCCGGCATTCAGCCCAGAGTTTCATATCGGGGTGGCGCTCTGCTATCTGAGGTCATGCGCCCTCCATGGCGGACCGACGGGCAGCTCCATCGCCAATTTCGATGGTGAGAACACCGCGGTCCCGGCATCTTCCATCCTGCGTGTCATCTCTCTGTAAGGCGCGAATCCATCTAAGCAGGCCTGCCACAGCGCTCGGGAAAGGGATAACAGCAGTCCCTACACGGTTGACGAAAGTTGACAAATCCACTATCATCACCGACCGCTCAAGGGGACTTAATGACGACACTGAACACCGAAGCCATCCAGGCTGCCATGGACGCGAAGGGGCTCTCCCCCGCCGCGCTGGCCAAGGAGATGCAGGTGTCTCGGGAAAGCGTCTCCAAGTGGCTCAACGGCGAGTCCGTGCCCCGCACCGACAAGCTGCTTAAGCTGTCCATCCTGCTCAAGCTCAGCCGTGCTGTGCTGTTGGGCCGGACTGAGCAGGCTGCGGTGCAGCCGCAGGTGGCGTTTCGCATGGCTCGTGGCAAGCAGGCGCAGAGCAGCCACGTCGCGCGCGCTCGTCACCGCGGGAAGATGCTCGAAGCGATGGTTCGCCATCTGCCCTTCGACGCCATCCACACGCCTCCGGCGCTGAAGAACCCGCACGACGACTACGACTACCTCCAGGCAGTTGCTCGGGTCATTCGCAAAGAGATGGGCGTCCAAGAGGCTGGCGCCATCAATGTTCCGACCATCGCCAATGTGTTCCGCAAGCTGCAGGCGGTAATCGTCCCGGTGCTGTGGGGGCACCGCAAGGGCCACGAGAACGCCATCCACATCTACCTGCCGAAGACGGCGACCACGTGGGTCTACCTGAATCTCGACACGCGGATGGTTGACCTGAAGTTTTGGCTGGCGCACGAGCTCGGACACACCTACACCTTCACCTCCTTGCCGGGTGACGCTGGTGAGGACTTTGCTGATGGCTTCGCTGGCGCCCTGCTCTTCCCGGACGTTGCCTGCAAGGCGTTGTACGAGGAGCTGCAGCCGATGCGTGCAAAGAGCAGGAGGATGGACCGAATCAAATCGGTTGCTGACAGCCTGGAAATTTCCATGGTCTGCGTAGCCAAGCAGTTGGACCGTTATGCCGACCGGCATGGACTGACGCGAATCGTCAATGAAGACAAGGCGCTCTATCAGGTGATGGAGATGAGCAAGCCTCCTCTGGCTTCAAGCGTCTTCTTTGAAGGTGAAGACATCGACCTGGACCAGCTGATTCATATCAGTGAGTCGGTGTTCCACTCCCCGGTGTACGGCGCCCTGAAGTCCTACATCCGCGAAGCCAAGCCCTCCGTCACCTACGTTCAGGGCATCCTTGATTGCTCGCTCGTCGACGCCAAGCAAATCGTCGCCGAGCTTGCATGACAGCGAAGTTCCTCATCGTTGATAGCTGCGCGTACCTCCGACTGGCTGCAAGCGTTCATCCGAACTTCTGGGGCGGGCACCCGCACTACGAGCTTCGCTCCATCGCCGAGACGGACCCGGAACTCGCGGGCACCCGGCTGCGCCGTAAGTTCTTGTGGCTAAACCGGGACCCGCACCCCAGCCTTCGCAAGAAGTGGCAACTCAAGACCACCAAGCAGGAGCTGCTGGACATCGAGGACTCGAAGGAGTTCCTGTTGGAACATTCCGAGGAGTTCCTGGAGGGTGAGATTTCGAGCCGTCGCAAGTACGACCGCGACGGGGAGGAGTTGCCGTTCCTTTCGGTGCCGGACCTCGCCGTGTTGGCTGTGGCGTACCACTTCCAATACGGCATCCTGACTGACGAACTGGCATTGACGCTCGTTGCCAAGGACCTGGGCCTTCCGACGATGTCGTCGCTGAAGATTCTGAAGTACTTCCTCGACCAGGGCTTCGTGAATGACGCCAAGGTCGACGCCATCATGCAGCAATGGAGCAATGCCATTGACCTGCCGCACACCGGCTGGGCGGGTGATTTCAAGAAGGTCTTCAAGCGCCCTGCGCCGAAGCTCATCGGCAAGCCTTAGGCCGCAAGCGCTTTGTGGCCAAGCCGCAAGAGCTGACGGATGACAGCAGTCTTTCCCATCCGGCTCTTGAAGGCCAACACACTGACTCGCCCTTCCAGGTCGGCAGGGACGTAGACAGCCCTCATGGCGAGGATGGTGTCATTTCGCCCGGGCTGTAGCTTCCTACCTCGGTTCTTCCTCAGGCCGGCCGCTAGGAATCGGCGAAACATCAGGCCCTTGCCGATGCCCTCGGAAGTTGCCATCGCTCGCAACGCTGTGTCTACGTCCGGGTCGACGTAGACGGTACGAAACACCAACTGTTCAGAAGCCATCAGGCACCTCCCTCTCGAGGGTAGTCTCGACCTGGCTCACCCGATGAGCTTCCGCCGCATTGGACGGTTGCGCCGCAGTTAGCCTCGACCAACGTGCCCTCGCAGCATCCTTGAAGTTGCGCTGTGTCTGTTGGACGCGCCAGACGGCGTTCACGTCTTGCTGCACTGCGTCCAACACCTCGAAGACGTTGAGCTTTTGCGTCACGCCAAGTCCGCTGAGCACTGCCCAGAGCCGACAGCGGTGCTGCGCGCGCCGCAGTTGCTGTGCCAGCGGATGAGGGGGTGTGTCTGACCAGCACCAGCGCATCGCAGTGCATCGGCAGGAGCGCCTGTATGGCGGCAATTGCCGGTGCACGTTGGGTTCTGTTCGCAAGCGCACCATGCATGCGGGGCAAGGCCAGCCCACGGTCAAGTAGTCGGCAGCTTCAGCGACCAGCTCAATGCGAATGTGCTTCCAATTTGCCCGGTTGACCCACGCTACCGCCTCTTCGACCAGCTTCCTTGCGCCAGCCAGCACACTGTCGTCGTAGGTTGACTGCAAGACAGCTATGGAGCGGAAGATGCTCTGGACCTCCAAGCCCAAATTTCTACTTGGCGGATGCCAGCTCAACGCCTCGAGGAGAGCGTGGTTCACGCCACGCCGTCCGTCCGGCGACCACTCAGCGGTGTAGTGGGCGCTGAGGTGCTGCACGGTGCTGAGCAAGGCCTGGCTACCCGGCCACGAATCAACACCTGCGGGCAAGCTGCCGGTGTGGAGCTTGCGGAACTTCGACTCCCTCACCTCGCATTGCATCTGTCGTGCACGAAAGAGCAAGTCCCGCGGCACCGGTCGCAGGAACTCCAAAGCCACGCGAGGCGGGAGCTTCTGCTGCAGCACCACCGGAACGAATTCAGCGGCGAGCCTCGCCAGGTAGGTCTTAGGTAAGCCGAGCGAGACGTTGACCAGGGCCTGGACGCCTTCAGGGTCCTCCGCACTCTGGGCCAGTGGTGGGCCATCCAAGGCCGCCAGCCGCCTCGAAAGTAGCCTGCTGCGCCTCAAGGCATCTCGAGTGAGCTCTTCAGCAGGCAGGTCGTCACGTTGCAAGGCGGCGGCCGCGTTCTTGCTCGGATGCCCGTAGGCCGCAGCCGTTGCTACATCCGCCAGGATTGAACGCGCCCCCTGCGACAACTCGGGCCATTCCGCTTTCAGGAACGCTTGTGCCGCCTGCTTGCCAACAAAGACGCTGCCTTCAGCGACGGCCGTCTCCTGAAGCCAGGGTCGAGCATTGCTTTCAAGCGAGGTAAGCCAGTGTGGAGAAGCGAAGTCCATGGGCGCGTCATCCGAAAACCCAGAGCCTGAAGCACCCTAAACGACTCGAAAAGCATCCCCTGAAACGCAGTACGGTCTTGCGTTTTCAGTCCCGAATTGGGTGGTGCGAGCCGACGTAAGCCATCTTTGGGTGGCGGATGACGACGCAGTCCCGAATTGGGTGGCGGCTGGCCGGCTGGGAGGCGCCGACGGCCGCAATGCTCGGTTTTGGCGCAAAAAGCGGTCTGCAGCCTGGGGGTGGGGTTCCACCCAGAAAATGGACTGTTCCGAATGAATATTCGGCGGGACGCCAACTTAGCGCGGGAAGTTCTAGGACCCCCCCTAGAGTGGTAGGCCTGCTGTTAGTCGTCCGACACAAAGTTCCACCTGAAAAGTCCCGAAACGCGACAGCATTCCCCTCGTTCTGGCGTCTCCAGCAGTTGAGGCCTTTGCCGTCGCATTCATGAGTTGCGACGCAATTCAGCTGAACTGCCAGCTGCGACGAAACTCCCCTCGGAATCCAGCGACGCCTGGCGCACCTACCACTTGTGGATTGGCCGCTGGCGCGTCGCGTGCCGTTTCCCATGTCAAGCGCAAACGTGGCCAGCCATGCGCTCGAGGCGCATGGCGACAAGCTCCAGGCCGCCAGGCCTGCCAGCGATCTCGACTGGTCGAGCGCCAAGACTTTCGTCATGCTCGACGAGCCACGCAGCGAGACCCGCTTCAGGGTCCCCGTCGGTCAGCGGCCGAAGGATCTTCAGTAAACGCGCGTACGCTGGCGTGCCGGCGAATGCCTCCAACTGCGCCAGCGCAGAACGCTGCCCAGCAATGAAGTCGCGAATCACCGTCGACATGTCCAACGCTTCCCCTTGGTTTGCGCCGCCAAGGAGCAGATTGCTGCAGCGCACTCCGTGACGGCACCGTGCTCTGCTGGGCACGACCGGGAAGCTGGCGTCGCGCCAGAAACGTCATGTCAGCCCAGGCGCGTGCCAGCGGGTCGCCCGCTCTCTGTTCACCCTCAAATCTAGAACAAACGCCAGTAAAATCAAGTACTTAGCGACATGATCGCGTAATGCATCGGGTATTGATTCAATACTGGATGATCAAGACGGATGCACTGAGCGAAGCGCACAGCACCGAGGAGCTGGAATGACGCAAACGGCCAAAGCCCCACTCGTACGCGACCTCCGTGGCGGCCGTCGGATTGAGTACCGCGATCTGCCGACTCTGGCGGCCAATCTTGCCGCACAGATCCGAGGGATCATGCTGAAGAATCCGGGCCTGTGTGACGATGATGAGCTCGACCTCGAAGGGCTCTGGGCCTCGCTCAATCGGTTTGCTACTCGAGGCGTCGCGCTGCCTCCGGCCGATCCGATGCGCTTGCTCACCGCCAGGCAACTGGGGCAGGAACTTCATGGCCTGAGCGAAGACATGGTTTGGATTCGAGAGAAGGATGGCGCCCTCTTCTCTGTTCTGCCAGCTGGTCGGCGACGCGGCAGGCTGTATCCAGCATTTCAGGCTCTGGAGGGAATTGTTGGCGAGCCCCTTGCCGGCGTGCTCGCCATCTTGGATGGACTGGCTGGTGAACGTCACCTGACCTTCTTCCGCCTGCCTCGCGCTGACCTAGAGGGCCTAACGCCCGTAGAGGTCATGCAGGGTCAAGCCTTAGATCAGCGTGAGCTGACCCAGGCTGCAACCACTCTAGCGATGTCACATCCACGAACGCGCCACGCCAAGGTGCTCACCGCGGCCAAGCACTTTCGTTGCGAGTGCGCCATGGGTGAAGGGAATGCCGGCGCCAGCTGATCAGGGCCGTCTTATCTGAGGCGCAACACCCAATGACATCACAACGACAGCGCCGTACCTTGATCAACCGGCGCACCGAAATGTTGCTCATGCGGCGCATTGAGGGCTTGCTGGAAGACCAGATGTGGGATCGGATGCCCGCTGTCGGACGCGAGTTCGGAAGCCCGGATTTCGAACGCCTGATGGAAGAAGACTTTCGTGCAGAGCGGGGCGTCTTCGATCCTGTGTTCGCAAGTGCCCTCACCAAAGGTTAAATCCGCACCACGGGCTCGCCGCGAGCTGTTGCGTATTCCAGCGATGTTGCGCGGCTAGTGCGATCGGCTGAGCAGCGTGTCCGCTGCTCATAACCATCAAATCGCTTGTGAATTTGCATGCCTGACTGCGCCAGCTCCACCTCCATCTGATCGAGCCTTCTCATCTGCTCGCGTAGCGAGTCCAGCTTGTAGTTGAGCTGGGCAGACCTGGGGCCGAATTCCATCAGCGGCAGCGTCCTGTCCGCGGTGTCGAGAGCGGCCAGATAGCGCTCGATGCTCTCCTCGATCTGCTGGCGCCTCTTCTGGATCTTGGTGACAGTGAAGTTCTGGTCGCGGCTGTTCACCGCCTTGAACTTGCTGCCGTCGACGGCCACACCATCACCGCTGAGCAGCTTCAGGCGCCGGCACAGCTCCACGAAGCGGTGGCAGACCTTGCGGATGCCCGGTCCGTTGTCCCGGCGGAAGTCGGCAATGGTTTTGAAGTCCGGGGCAAGACGCTCGGTCAACCACATCAACTCGACATTGCGCTGCGCCTCGCGCTCAAGACGTCGGCTTGACTGAACGCGATTGAGGTAGCCGTAGATATAGATCTTGAGCAGGACCGCCGGGTGATAGGCCGGCCGGCCAGTCTCTGCGGGCGTCACGCCGGCAAACCCGAGGCTGCCAAGATCGAGCTCATCGACGTAGGCATCCACGACTCGGACCGGGTTGTCTTCAGCCACGAAGTCATCCAGACATTCCGGCAACAACGTCACCTGATGCCGGCCCTGACCTTCGACGAATCGCGCCATCTCTGCCTCCATCGTGTCCGATCGATACGTTGAATCTAGACAGCGAAGATCGAACCGCCAGGAGGGTTTTCACACAGCCTCAGCCTGAAGCGGTATCTAGCCGGTCTCGGACGGGCGGACCGACATGTTTGGCCGAGATGGCCAACAGTCGCCAGACTAGGTGCTTAAAAGACGCCGGACTGTGTGCTCAGGTTGCGTCGCAGCCCGCAGCAAGTTCGTCACCATTTCCGCCGAGCTCGCAGAGAAGGCGGCGCGCGTGTTCGGGGCCGGGCTCATGCGCGATCACGTCCTCGCGCTGAGTGTGACCGAGCCGAAGGGCACTGCCGGTCTTATGGCTGGCTCGCCAAAGCCCCTGGCCATCGCAAAGGTCCGAGGCGCAGCGAAATCAAGACCTCTACCCCGCAAATCCGCACGTTCCCGCTGAATGCGGAACTTCCGCATGCAGCGGGATTTGCGGGAACCTCGTCACCACGAGCACCACCGCTAGCCGTCGGTCAGCAGCGATTTGAAGCCCCGCCGAATACGGCCGGTGTGTCGGCGATCGCCACGGCGACCTTGCGGCTTTGGAGAGACTTCAATCCGACCAAGACTAGCCTGAAGCCACACGCGCTGGCCCAGCCGCCACGGCACAGTGCCTTCTGGCAGGACAACTTGCTGGCTTCCGTCGGGACGGCGCTTCAGCCGAGCCACCGTTGATGGGGGCTGTTTACTCCTCATGCTTTCGACCTGGGGGCTCGTCGGATCCGGCAGCTGTTGATGGACTTGGTGGCGCCATCACTTCTTCGATGCTGCCGTCGCGAAGCCAGATGCCGATGGCGTGGTTGATCGTGTCCGACATCCGCTGCTCGTTGTCGATCAGCCAGTAGATATCGCTGCCATCGAACATCAGCGTTCCCTGGCCGGGATCGATCAAAACGTCGTACTGCTCTCGGCCATTGAAGAAGCCCAGCATGATCTCCTTGCAAATCACGAAGTGGCGCGCGACGTGATGCTCGTCGCGCCCGCCAGACACGCCGCCGTGGGCACCCTTGCTGCCTGCGCCGCTCACGAGCTCTTCTTCCCGTGGCGGGCGGCACGGCGCGCCCGGCGGTTGGGCGCCTGGCCGGCCGGCTTCGGGTCGACGCGCAGCAGCAGTTCCTTCTCGACACCGCCGACGTGCTCTGGGATGAGCCCGCAATCGAATTCCTTGCCGGCGGTGTCGGCCAGCACGATGTGCTGGCCACTGGGCGAGCTGTGAACCCAAACCTCTCGGATCTCGCGAGACCACCATTGCCTCGTAGGTGACTGCCAGGCCGGCATCATGCAGACGATGCCCTTCACCCTGTCGGCGTCGAGCGAGCGCAGCACGTCTGCCAGGTCGTACTCCCAGGCGATGCACAAGGTGCGGGTGATGCTCAGGTCGGGCTCATCCGGATCGACGAACTCCACCGAAAGCAGGAACCATGGCGCGTGCAGGCTCAGTTCCACCATGCGCCAATATTGAGTGCCCCGGTCATCGAGGGCGGGAGGGATCGGGAACTTGTGCTCGGGGTGCGAAACGAACATGAGTCGGCTGTGGCCGGCGGGACGATCCGTCAGCGAAGTCTTTGAAGACGCTGATTCTTGGGGCTCGCACGCCGTATGCAAATTCTTGATATGGAGACGGCTGGGATACGGTGCGAGGCTGAGAGAAATCCATGTCCAAATCCCTGTACAGCCGCCACAACGAAGCCTTCTTGAAGAAGCTCAAAGGCCTGCGCGAGTCACGCCAATTGCGCCAGTCCGACCTCGGCGACCTGCTGGGCCGCAGCCAAGGCTGGGTCAGCTATGTCGAGAGCGGCGCCACCACCCTCAACGTCATCGAGCTGCGGGAGTGGATCGAGGCGTTGGACTACAGCTTCATGGAGTTCCTGCAGGACCTGGACGATGAGCTGCGCTGGCTCAGCAGCGTCCGTCTGCCCAAGCGGCCGCGCAAGCGTGCTGCCGGGGCGGCAAACGGTCGGCGGGCTTCGGGAGAGAAGTGAGCCGGGCCCGCTCAGTGGTGGTCTGAACCCGTGGCCCGCGCCAGGCGCCTATCCATGCGCTCGGCAAAGCCCTCGAGCGAGGACCCGCAGACTTGGCACCACCAAAACAGCTCGACCACGTCGACGTGGCGCTGTCCTGCTTCACTGAGACCGACGTCGGCTGTCTCGATGCCAACCTGCTCAGCCAACTCTCGCCGGCTCAGTCCCGCCTGTAGCCGGAGCTGGGCCAGCTCTGCAGCGAAGGCGGTGTCGGCCGCCAGCGGCATCGGGTTCACGTCGTCCGGCGATGCCTGTCTCGCGTGCCCAGCCGCAGGTTCTCGAACGAGGCGATCTCGTCGCGGACAGCGGCCAGGACCTTGTCGATTTCTGCCGGGGTGCCCTTGTTGCAGAACGACAGCGTCAGCAGGGTCAAGGGATGGACGCCCATTGTCTGCGCCAGTTGGGCAACCTTGTTCAGCGACGGGCTCGCGCCCTGGTTCTCCAGGCGGCTGAGGTGCGTGCGACCAGAGACCTCGTAGAAATCTTCCTGGGACAGCCCGCGCTCGAGCCGCACGGCGCGAAGCGCCTGGCCGAATTTGGGGGGTGCTGCCTTGAGACTCATCGCGGGTCGATTCCGGCCCGCATTGGCTCATCACGCACCTTAATGGACTACACCTTATAAGGTGCGTTTGCGTACGCGAATTTGGCCAAACTGAGCCCATCTGGACCGTATCGGCCGCTGTCCCGCGGAACCACTACTGACCCTGATAGCGACCAGGATGGGTCGTTGGCTGGCGGTCGCTATAGCACCGAGCTGAAAGCGGTGCGTAGCCTTTCGCCGAGGTCGCTGACCAGCGCCACCGCCTGCAGTGCGGGATTGGTGGCCCTGCTGCCGGCGAGGCAGGCCGCCGTCCTGCGACAGGCCGCCGCGACATCCAGTGCCGCTGCGGCAATCTCGGTGTCCGGCTTTTCCATCGCGATGGTCAGCCGCAGCATCTGGAGCAGTCGGTCGACCTCGCCAAGGCGCGCGGCGAGCTGCCGCTGCCACGGCTTCGCAGCGATGAGCCCCGCAACGACCAGACGAACCAGGTCATCAAGGTCTTTGATGGTCTTGGCCACTGCCACCAGCTTCGGGCCGGCCGTGCTCTCCGTCGCCTCGCTCACGTCTTGCCGGAGCCTGCTTTGCGACGTGTGGTGCGCCCGGTTGACGCGCCACCTTCAGGTGCGGGTGGCGGCGTCAACCGCTCGATCAGGGCCTGCAGTGTCTTGGCTTCGGCTTGGTACCGCGAGGCGGCCTGCTGGCGGTCGGCGAGCTGCTGCTGAAGTGTGGCAACCTCCCGGTTCAGCTCGTCTCGAGCTTGGGCGGCCATATTCAGTGCCAGCTTGGCCTGGTTGGCGTCGATCTCCAGCCGCGTCGCCTTGGCGGCATGCTGGACAGCTTGCTCCCGGGCGGCAGCTTCCACCTCGGCCAGCCGCTGGCGTGCCGCTTCGGCAGCGGTGTCGGCCCGAGCCCGCGCCTGGCGCTCCTGCTCGACTTCCTTGAGCGCGCGCCGCTCAGCGCCGGCGGCGCGCTCGTTGGCAGCCTCGACCGCTTCACGCGTTTTGGCCAGTTCCGCGGTAAATCCGTCCTGCAGCGCTTGTTGCTGCCGGCCGGCCTCTTCAAGCTGGCTCTGCATCTGCTGTACGCGCGCCTGCGTGCCAGCGTGGCCACGGCGCTCGGATTCAAGCTCGGCCTGAGCTTGTCGCACCCGTTCTTTCGCCTGAGCGAGCTCGGCACGGAGCTGCTCGGTGGCAGCTTGTGCTGACGCCAGCGCCTGCTCAGCGGCCGCCTGGGCCTGCTGGGCGCGTTCGGTGTCGGCCTGGAGCTCGAGCCTTGCCGCGGCCAACTCCCCCCGGGCCGCCTCTGTCGCCTGGCTCCAAAGTGCAGCGATGGCTTCGGCGGCCACGGCCTTGATGGGGCCCGGCAGATCCGGATGCTGGATGTCCACGCGCGCGCGGTGCCGAAGGTCGTCCCAGAACTTCCCCACCTCGTCGGTCGGCACGTTCATCGACCCTCGCCGGACGTATTGGTAGAGCTTGTTCGCTGTCGGCGTGATCCCGAACCTGAAAAACAGCAGCGCGCAGACCTCGCGGTACAGGGCTCGCGTTTCGCTGAATTTGGCCTTCAAGGCCTCGACTTCGGACAGGATTTCGGTTTCGGTGCTCACGGCGTTGATAGTATGACGTAATACGTTATATATCCACCCTTTGATGAAATTGTTTTGACATTAGTCCTATAGTGTCAAAAATCTCTTAAATGCGGCTAAGCGAAATGCGTGAGTCCGAAAAACCGCCTTCGACGGGTGCGCTGACTCTCGCCGAACTCGCACCACTAGGCGAAATCGTCGTGCTCGATGGGTTGTCGGGTCGAGACGGTACGAATCGCTCGCGCTCAGGCCATCAGCAGATCTCTGCGACCACAGATCAGGAAGCTGTACTGGCGTGGTTGGCCCGGTTTGCCGACAGCGCCAACACGCTAGCGAACAGCCGCCACGAGGCCGAACGCCTGCTGCTGTGGAGCGTCGCCGAACGGGCGAAGCCGCTTTCCTCGCTGTCTCACGAGGACCTGCTGATGTACCGGCGTTTCCTGTCCAACCCACAGCCGGCTGAGCGGTGGGTGATGGCGCCAGGACGCAAGGCTAGTCGTCGCAGTCCCGACTGGCGGCCTTTCGCCGGACCGCTCTCTGAGGCCTCCACCCGCCAAGCAATGACGGTGCTCAACTCGCTGTTCTCGTGGCTGGTGGAAGCCGGCTACTTGGCTGGCAACCCGCTGTCGCTGAGCAAGCGCCGTGGCAAGGCGCCGAAGCCGCGCGTCACGCGTTTCCTTGAAACCGATCTGTGGGAAGTTGTGCGCGGCACCATCCTGGCGATGCCCCAGGAAACGCCGCGCCAGCGCGCGGTCTACGCGCGCGCACGTTGGCTCTTCAGCATCTTCTTCCTCGGTGGCCTGCGCATTTCAGAGGTGGTCGGCAACAGGATGGGCGACTTCTACATGCGCTCGAATCACAAGAGCGGCGAACAGCGCTGGTGGTTGGAGGTGCTGGGCAAAGGCGACAAACAACGCATGGTGCCGGCGACGACTGAGCTGATGGTCGAGTTGATGGCCTACCGGCGCGCGCTGGAGTTGCCGGAATTGCCACAGCCTGGTGAGCCGTCGCCATTGGTCTTCCCCGTTGCGTGGCGCCGCTCAAGCCACCCGGCGCCGGTATGGCCAGAACCCATGACGCGTAGCGCGGTGCATGGCATCTTGAAGGAGGTTTTCGCCGCAGCGGCCGACCGCTGGCTGAAGGAAGGCCGGAGCCAAGAGCAGGCCAATAAGCTCAGCGCGGCGTCGGCGCACTGGTTGCGCCACACCGCCGGGTCCAACCTGGCCAACGACATTGACCTACGTCATGTGCGTGACACGCTGGGCCACACCACGCTTTCGACCACGAACATCTACGTGCATGGCGAGGACGATGCGCGCCATGACGCCGTAAACGCGTCTCACCGAATCAGCTGGTAGCGGGGCCGCCCTCAACAGGTGTCGTAGCCGTCTTAGCCAGCAGTTCCTCCTTTGCGGAGTTGCCCCATTCGTCCACCGCCAGCCGGGCGCGCTCGCGCCCGGGCCCTTCTCCGTGGGTCCTCACGCGCAGCCAGCCGAATCGCGCTTCACGAGCACACTGATTCAGGCGATGGAGACCCGGGGCGCGTAAGCGCCTCGAGGGTTCAAATCGCATGTGGGCGAAGAGACCCCCCTCTTGCCGCGAGCGCGTGAGGGCTGGACTGCGAGAGGCAATGCGCCGGATCACTGCACATGGGTCATGTTCCGACGTCATTTCGGCCGCCAGTCAAGCTAGCGCTTGGGCTGCGCATTGCCGTCTACAGGACAACGCCTAGCCCGCTTGAAGGCGGCCCCTCGTCTGTGCCTTCTGGCGCGGGTCAGGCGGCCAGCAGATCCTCGGCGGGGCCGAAGAACTCGTAGCGAAGCTGTGCCGCCTGTACGCCCAGCGCCAAGCCGTGCGCATAGACCGACCGCATGAAAGACTTTGGACCCAGCAGGTACACATCGACATCGCGGTCGGCGGGCATATGGCGTGCTAGCAACTCGCGGTCGACGCGGCCCACCGCGTGCGGACGGTCTCCGGCACGCGGCTCGTCGTAGACATAGACCACCTCCACATTGCGATGAGCCCGCGCCAGCTCGTCGACGCGTTCGCGGAAGGCATGCGCACCGCCGTGCCGCGCGGCGTGGATGAATCGAATTGACCTGCCGCTGGCCGCTGCAGCCTCCAGCATGGACATCGCTGGCGTGATGCCCACGCCGCCCGTTACCAGCAGCAGCGGGCGTTGGGCCTGGTCGTCCAGCGTGAACTCGCCCGCTGGCGGCTGCACCTTCAGGAGGGCGCCGGCCTCGACGTGGTCGTGCAGCCAGTTGGACGCCATGCCGCCGTCCTCACGTTTGACGCTGATGCGGTACCAGGGCTGATGCGGCCCGTCGGACAGCGAGTAGTTGCGCTTCAGCCGGCTGCCGTGGATGTCCAGCGCCAGCGTAAGGTACTGGCCAGCGCGGAAGGCCGGCAGTGGCCGGGCGTCGGTTGGCACGAGGTAGAACGAAGTGATGATGTCGCTCTCCCGCACCTTGCGCATGACGCGCATCGTGCGTTCGCCGCGCCAGCCGCCGGGCTGCGCCGCTGTCTGCGCATAGACCGCTTCCTCAGCGTCGATCAGCAGCCGTGCAAGGGCGTCGTAGGCCTCGGCCCAGGCGGCCATGATCTCGTCCGTCGCCACCTCGCCCAGCACATGGCGGATGGCGCGCAGCAGAACGCCTCCCACGATGGGGTAGTGCTCAGGCTGCACGCCCAGCGCTACATGTTTCTGGATGATGCGCGGCAGCGCCGGCGCCAGGGCCTCCAGGCGGTCGATGTGGCTGGCATAGGCCAGCACTGCGCCGGCCAGTGCGCGGGCCTGCGTGCCCTGTGCCTGATGCGCCTCGTTGAAGAAGGCCTTCAGCTCGGGATGCTCGTCCAGCATGGTCCGGTAGAAGTGGCGGGTAATTTCTTCGCCGCGCGCTTTCAGCAGCGGCACGGTGGCCTGAATCAGTGCAATGGTCTTTGTCGAAAACATGAAGAGGCTCCTAACTGTCTGGGTGATAGATACCTCTCGATAGCCAAGAACCGTGCCTGATGGGACTCGACCGCAAGACCTTGCTGCACAACGAGTTTTACTGATGCAGGTCAAATAGACCGAGATGCAAGCCAGGTCGAAGTGACAGCGAATGGTCAATATGACAACAGATAGCCACTACCGCGAGCTGCTCGCAGCGGTGAGGGGTCTGATCGCCTGCGACGCCGTTGCGCTACTGCGCCTGCTGCCCGAACAGGTCGGCGAGGCGGTGTTGCAGCCAGTGGCCGTGGACGGGCTGGCGGAAGAGGCGCTGGGGCGGCGCTTTCCGGCCGCGGCGCACCCGCGCTTGGCGCGGCTGCTGGCCAGCGGTCCCCAAGGGCTGCGCTTTGCCGCCGATGCCGGGCTGCCCGATCCCTACGACGGCCTGCTGGCCAATCAGCAGGCTTTGCAAGCCGTGCACGACTGCATGGGCATGCCGTTGCACCACGAGGGCCGCTTGTGGGGCCTGGTGACGCTGGATGCGCTCGACCCCAAGGCCTTCGACCGCATCGATCCGGGCCGCCTGCAGGTCGTCGCCAACCTGCTCGAATCCGGCATTGCCGCGCAGCAGACCATAGAGGCGCTGGCGGCCCGTGCCGCGCAAGCCCAGGCCGTCGCGCAGGAGCACTGGCAGGGCGGGCGTCCACGTGAGCTGCTCGGCAAGAGCGCAGCGATGAACCAGCTGAAGCGGGAGATCGACACGGTGGCGGCGTCCGACTTGACCGTGCTCATCCTCGGCGAGACCGGCGTCGGCAAGGAGTTGGTGGCGCAGCGCCTGCACGCCCGCTCGGCCCGCTCCGCCCGGCCGCTGGTGCAGATCAACTGCGCCGCGCTGCCCGAGACGCTGGCGGACAGCGAGCTGTTCGGCCACAAGCGCGGTGCCTTCACCGGCGCGGTAGCGGATCGCGTCGGCAAGTTCGAGCTGGCCGACGGCGGCACGCTGTTCCTTGATGAGGTAGGCGAGCTGCCGCTGGCCGTGCAGGCCAAGCTGCTGCGCGTGCTGCAGAGCGGTGAGGTGCAGCGACCTGGCAGCGACCGGCTGCTCCGCGTGGACGTCCGCGTGCTGGCAGCCACCAACCGCGACCTGGGCCACGAAGTCGCCCGCGGCCGCTTCCGCGCCGACCTGTACCACCGACTGTCGGTCTACCCGCTGCTGGTGCCGCCACTGCGTGACCGCGGCCGCGACTTGCTGACCCTGGCCGGCGGATTCCTCGAGGAGAACCAGCACCGCCTGGGCGCCCGTAACCTAAGGCTGGCGCCCGAGGCCTCGGCCGCGTTGCTGAGGCAGGGATGGCCGGGCAACGTCCGTGAGCTCGAGCACCTCATCAGCCGCGCGGCATTGCGGGCCTGGGCCGAGCAGGCGCCCGGCGGCCGTTGGACTGCCATCGAGCTGCGCCACCTGGGCCTGGAGGGGGCGGCGGAAGCCTCCGCCGCGTTGTCGGCTCCGGCGGCGCCGATGCAGGCAGCGCCCGGCCAGGGGCTGAGGGAAGTCACGGAGTCCTTCCAGCGGCAGTGGATAGAGGCGGCGCTGCTCCGGCACGGCGGCAGTCTGGCCGCAGCAGCTCGCGATGCGGGCATGGACAGAAGCAATCTGCTGCGCCTGGCCAAGCGGCTGGGCTTGCAGCGCAGCGGCTGAGGGCCTACCGTGTCATTCCGACGGCACCTGCTGAGCCATGAGTTGACCTTTCGATTGGGGCCATGCACATGCTGCGGTCGATCATCGATATTCTCGTGACCGTAAGACTAAGCCCGTGCAAGGCCCGATTGCCCCGAGTCCGCCGAGCAAGCGTAGTGATAGCGGGTCACACCTGAATCCTTCATCTGCACCATTGGTTTTCACGCCGACATGAGTGACCTGACCCTCGCTGAGCTGAGCGAGACGATCCGCCAGATCTACGCCGCTTCGCGCTGCGGTGATGTCGAGGACTATCAGCGTCGCGCGCTCGACGTCGTTGCCAGGCACATTGCCTTCGACGCCGCGTGGTGGGGGCGGGGCTCTTTCGCGCAGGGCGTTCACCATGTCCACTGTTCGTTCCCGTACCGCCTGCCGGTCGACATCGCCGAGCGGCTGAACCTGTCGGACCCGGATAACGTAGTCGCGCGGCGGGTCGTTACCGATCCCGGCCGTGCGCACTACTTCGGGCAGAACGACTTGATGTCGCAACCGAGCACGGCCCTGCTGACCGAGTACATGGGAATCGCCCAGTCGGTCTGCATCGCCGATGTCGATGCAGAACTGGGCGTTTCCGGTTTCGTTTCCCTTGCGCGCAGCAGCCCGACACCGCGCTTTTCCGCACGCGAGCTGGACGTCCTCGAGTTGCTGAGTCCGCATCTGGCCGCAGGGCTGGACATGGCATTGGCCGACGAATTGACCATGCGGCGCAATCCCGAGCGCACGGCCCTTCTGGCGACTGACACGTTGGGGCTGCTGAGGGTCGGCGAGGCGAGCGCTGCGGACATGCTGAGGCTCGAATGGCCGGGATGGACGGGGCCGAGGCTGCCCGCACCGCTGGTCGAGCGCATCGTGGGCAGAAAGACGGAGTTCCTCGGCCGCCAGTTGCATGCCGCCATTCATTGGGTCGGTGACCACGTCTTCGTGTCCATGCGTCGACGAGAGCCGCGCGACATGCTGACCCGCCGCGAGCGCGAGGTCGCAAACGCCTTTGCCGCCGGCCAGTCCTACCGCGAGGTGGCGCTGGCGCTGGACCTGTCGCCGGCCACCGTGAGGCATCACCTGCGTTCGGCCTACGTGAAGCTCGGCGTCACCGACAAGGCGGCATTCGCGACTCGGCTGGGCTCGTCCTAGAGAAGGACGAATCTCAGGCTTTCAGCTCATCTCCAGCACGCGCAGCCCGTTGGTGGCCACTGCGTTGCCCGGGGCGCTGAACTCGATCATTTCGGCGCTCAGGTATTCGATGATCGGCAAGTCGGCGATGCCGTTGACCACATGGAAGGTTGTGGGCAACTGCTCGAAGCTGGCACGGTGCCACCGCAGGGCGCCACCTTCTGCGCGCCACTTCCGGTAATGGGCTTCGCCGAACTTGATCGTCTGTGCGCTGCGCTCCTCGCCGGGCAAGGGGTGCGCGCAGGTCACATAGGACACGTCGCAGCCGCCGCTGCCGAAGGGCCCGGTGCGTGGCATGTACTTGTAGAAGATCGAGCCGCCCTTCGGACCGAGCAAGCGGCGGTCCTGCGGGGCGACCTCGACCTCCTTGAGGCCCTGCATCTCCATCTCGAAGAAGGTGTGCTCGAACCAGGACGCGCGGCCGCCGATGCGCCCGCTGTCCGCATCGAGCCGGACATCCGGGATATCGGCATACAACTTCGGGAATCCCAGTTCTTCGCGGCCGGTGGTGATGGCGTCCGGGCGCCCCTCCCACAGCACCAGGCACAAGCCGCCTTCGATGCGCTGATCGCGCCCGCTGCACACGACCGGGATCTCGACGTTGACGATGCCGTAGCCGCGGCCAGCCAGCCAGTACAGGTTTCGGAAGAAGCCCAACGTCACATGGACCACCGGCTCGGCGAGCGTGAAGCCCGGCGGCAGCAGCGCCTCCAGCATCGCGGGGTCGGAGCGATAGGCGATGGTGGCCCATTGCACGTTGGCCGTGCCGCTTTCCTGCGCCTCCCAGGGCACACCGGTCGCCTTCTGCCGCGGGCCGGGGGCCGGGCCGAACATGACGGGCATGCGATAGCGCACATTGGGTTTGAATTCGAAGCTCATGGGTTCCTCGGGGACGTCAGAAGGGGTAGTGGCGCGGCGTGGTCTGCACCGTCAGCCAGCGCAGCTCGGTGAACTCGTGAACCCCGGCGCGGCCACCGAAACGGCCGATGCCGCTGGCCTTCACGCCGCCGAAGGGCATCTGCGCCTCGTCGTGCACGGTGGGGCCGTTGACATGGCAGATGCCCGACTCGACGCGCCTGGCCACCTCCAGCGCACGTGCGACGTCGCGACCGAAGACGGCAGCCGAGAGCCCGTATTCGTTGTCGTTGGCGCAGGCAATCGCGGCTTCTGCGCCTTCCACCCGCACGATGCCCTTGACTGGGCCGAAGGATTCCTCATCGTAGATCTTCATGGCCGGCGTCACGCCGTCCAGCAGCGTGGCGGGGAACAGGGTGTCCTGCGCCTTGCCGCCGCACAGCAGCCTGGCGCCCTTGGCCAGCGCGTCGTCGATCAGTGCATTGCAGCGTGCCACGGTGGCCATGTCGACCACCGAGCCGAGGACCACGGGCGCCGGTCCGCGCGGGTCGCCCAGCGGCAGCGCCTTGACCTTGGCAACGAGCTTGTCGACGAAGTCATCGGCCACCTTGGCATCGACGACGATGCGTTCGGTGGACATGCAGATCTGCCCGGAGTTCATGAAGGCGCCGAAGGCGGCGGCGTCGACCGCGGCATCGAGATCGGCGTCGTCCAGCACCAGCAGCGGCGCCTTGCCGCCCAGTTCCAGGACCACAGGCTTGAGGTGCCTGGCGCAGGCCTGCGCAATGATGCGGCCCACGCGGGTAGAGCCGGTGAAGTTGACGCGGCGCACCGCGGGATGGGCGATCATCGCTTCGACCACGGCACCCGCATCGGCCGGTGCGTTGGTGACGAAATTCACCACGCCGGCCGGCATGCCGGCTTCCTGCAGCGATTCGACGATCAGCTGGTGGGTACGCGGGCACAACTCGGAGCCCTTGAGCACGACCGTGTTGCCGCAGGCCAGTGGTGTGGCGATGGCACGCACGCCCAGGATCACCGGCGCGTTCCAGGGCGCCATGCCCAGCACGACGCCGACGGGCTGGCGCACGGCCATGGCGAGGTTGCCGGGAACGTCCGAGGGAATGACCTCGCCGCTGATCTGCGTCGTCAGGGCGGCGGCTTCCTGCAGCATGCCGGCGGCCAGGTGGGCGTTGAAGCCGCCCCACATGGCACTTGCGCCGGTTTCGGCGGCCACCGCCTCGATGAACTGGGGCGTCTTGGCTTGCAGAATGGCCGCCGCCTTGAGCAGCAGGCTGCGGCGTGCGCCCGGGCCCTGGCGCGACCATTCGGGGAAGGCTGCGGCCGCTGCCTCGATGGCGGCAACCGCATCCTCCGGGGTCGCCGCGGCGGCCCGCGTGACGACGGCTTCGGACAATGGATTGCGGCGCTCGAAGGTGGCGCCGGAGGACGCCGGGCGCGATTGCCCGGCGATCAGCAGCTGGACGTCAAACATGGTTGCTCCTTGCAGAGATGGAAGGGATGGCGAGCCGCTGGGCCCGGGTTGGGTGGTCGTCAATTCAGGCGCACCGTCGGCAGCGTGATGCTGTGGTCGCTCAGCACCACCGCCACCTGTGCCTGGCCCCGTTGTGCGTGGTGCACGTCGACGGTGAACGCGCCGCTGCCGGTCGCGAGACCGTCGAAGCGGAAGTCCCCGAACGCATCGGTGCGCGTCGTGGCCACGGCGCGCCCGCCCTGCGCGAGGCTGACCTCGGCGTCTTCCACGCATTCGACGCGACCATCGACCGTGGCGACGACGCTGCCGCCGATGAACAGGCAGTCGATGCGGTGCAGATTGCGGTAGTGCACGCGTGGCCGCGTGCCGAGTTCCGGCTGCAGCACGCGCAGGCCTTCGCGCTGCGACCGCTCGGCCATGGCGGCGTCAGTGGCGCGCACGGCCTGCAGCGCGCGCGTCGGGCACGCGGTGGCGGCGCGCGGGGCGGCCCAGCCCTGATCCAGCAGATGGGCGTCGAAGAACCAGGTCTGCGGCAACTGCTGCTCCTCGTTCCACACCACGGCGCCATAGGGACAGGCGTCGACCAGGTCGCGCCGGCCCTTGGCCTTGACGGGGTCGAAGATCACGATGCCGTCGTGGCGCTTGCGCACCGACCCGTCCGCGCCGGCCTTCAGGCAGGGGCCGTCGTCGCAGTGGTTGCACAGCCGCGGCAGGTAGGCAGCATCGCTGAGATGGCCGCTGCCGCGCACCCGGCGCTCGATGCGGATGACCGCCGGCCCGTGGGCCGCATGCGGCGCGCTGTAGCCGGGGAAGTCATTGCCGACGAACTCGTCCTTGGCCGACAGCACGCAGTTGTGGCAGTTGTGGCACTCGGCCACGTCGATGATGAGGTTCCACTTGTCCATGTGTCTGGCTTCAGGCGATCGTTTCGGCGACGGGATGGGCGGATGACACCGGCTGCCCCAGTTGTCCGGTCCATTTCTCGACCTGCACCATGCAGGCGTTGGGCGCCATGCTGTGCGTGCCCTGCATCGCTGTGCGTGAGGGCACCAGCACGTTCAGGCTGCCGCCAATGTCGACCACACCCTGGTCGGACTGCACCGGCGTATAGCGGGCGCTGGACTCGAAGGACTTGACCACGCCCGGTGCCACCAGGGTGGACACGTCGGCGGCGCAGATCACCGCGCCGCGCGCGTTGTGCACCTTCACCAGGTCGTGGTGGGCGATGCCGCGCGCGGCGGCGTCGGCCACGTTCAGCCGAACCAGCCAGAAGGGATGGCCGGCTATGCGCACGCGGTGGTCCTCAATGTCGTCGAGGAAGCCACCCTTGCCGTCCACGTGGGTGTGAAAGCTGTAGCGCGAGTGCGTGGCAATGAGCTGCAGCGGCCAGCTGCGCGCATGCTCGCTGCGCGGCCCCTCCCATGACGGCATATAGCGGTTGAGCACGGGACGCTCGGGGTTGTGCGCATCATGGCGCGCCAGCGTGGTGGGCATGAACTCCAGCTTGCCGCTGGGCGTCTGCAGGCCCTGGCCGAACTCGCCCGCCCATTGCGAGGGCAAGGGTTGCGCCTCGGCGATGTCCTTCATGCGCCCCTCGGCGAACCAGCGCAGCAGCACCGGCGAGCGCATCGGCTCCTGCTCGGCCGACACCACGTGGTAGCCCTTGCGGCAGAACTCGGCCCAGGAGATGTGCTGCGCCACGTCGGAGGAGTCGAAAACGCGCTTGCACCAGTCCAGTTCGCTGCAGCCTTCGGTGAACATGGCGCCCAGCCCCAGGCGCTGCAGGATCAGGCTGAAGATCTCGTAGTCTGACTTGGATTCGCCCAGCGGCTCGATGCACTTGTGCTGCAGCGCGACGACACGGTGGTTCACGTTGTTGAAGCCGTGCGGCAGGTAACCTCCGCCGTTGCACCATTCGCCGATGTCATAACGCTCGAACTGCGTGCACGCCGGCAGGATCACGTCGGCGAACTGGGCCTCGCCCTCCATCCAGATCGACTGGTTGACCACGAACTCGATACTCTCGTGGCGGTAGGCCGCCTCCATGCGCTTCGACTCGGTCAGGGTGCTGAACCACGAGCCGCCGTACTTGTAGATCATGTGGATGCGCGGATAGCCCGGCATCGGATATTCGAACGGCGTGAACTGGATCTCGGTGGCCAGGCCATCCCACAGGTAGCCGCTGGCGCGCCCTTCGATGATGGCCTCGGGGAACTTCTGCTTGGGCACCAACTGCCGCACCGGGTTGACGGTGATGACATGCGGCATCTTCTGGTAGTTGTTGACCGCATTGCCGTTCCAGTTCAGCTCCCCGGAGATGCCGCCGTCGGCGTAGCCAGGGAAGTAGAACTCCAGGTCCACCGGAGCCCCTGACTCCAGATTGCCGAAGTTGATGCCCGGCTTGCCCAGGCCGCGCATGGCCATGAGCATCACCATGCAGCGCGCCCATTGCGCCCCGGTGGCGCCGCGCCCTGCCCCGCCGAAGCCCCCGCCGGCGGCGCCGGCGGCCAGGTAGAGCTTCTTGCGCGCCATCAGCCGCGCGAGGGCGCGCACGTCCTTGGCCGGCACGCCGGTCTCCGCCTCCTGCCACTCGGGCGTCTTGGGCACGCCGTCGTCCACGCCCATCAGGTGGTCGCGCCAGGTCTCGAAGCCCGTGGTGCGCTGGGCCACGTAGTCCTTGTCGTAGAGACCCTCTGCAACCCAGACCTGCATGATGGCCTGGGCCAGCGCGGCATCGGTGCCGGGCTTGATCGGCACCCAGCGCCCGCCCAGCCAGGCGGCGGTCGGGTTGAGGTGCGGGTCGATGTGCACGAACTCGATGCCCAGCTCGCGCGCCCATTGGCGCCGCTCGGTGCCCTCGTGCGCGGAATAGGCACCGCGCGTCGACTCCGGGTCGCTGGACCAGAACACCATCAGCTCGGATTCCTGCAGGCAGTCTTCCACCGTGCCGTAGCTGCCGGCGATGCCCACGCGCTGCGCATGGCCCCAGTGGTGCATGGCCCCCCAGTACCAGCCTTCCCAGCTGTCGGGGTTGGCCGCCACACGCGTGAAGCCGACGAGGTTGCCAAAGCGCAGCAGCGCGCTGAGGTAGTAGCCCACGTTGCCCCACTGGTGGTGCGAACCGTGCGCCAGCGTCATCGCCCCGGCGCCGTGGACCTGCTTCTGCCGCACGATCTCCCTGGCGACGAGGTCCAGCGCCTCGTCCCACGTGATCGGCACATAGCCGCTCTTGCCGCGGTTGTGCGGGTTGCGCTCGCCGTTCGGGTCGAAGTCGACGCGCTTCATCGGCGTGAGGATGCGGTCGGGCGAGTACACCGCCGACTTCAGCGCCAGCGCGTGCGACGCCACGGTGGCCATGCGGCGCGGCGAGAAGCGCCGGCCGCGGGCCGTCACCGTCCAGCTGGCGCCGTCCCAGGCATCGAACTCGATCGGCACCAGGCGCACGATGCGCCCCGCCTTCACGTGCACGAACAGCGGTCCGCCGTTGGTCATCGTCGTGTAGCGGGTGCAGCCGTCCGGCAGCGGCGTGCCCATCTTCAAGGCCGACGTCTGCGACAGGTTCATCAGCTGCATGAACCAGGTGGCCAGCGGGTCGGGCCCCATCACCATGACCTTGAAGTTCTTGGCCGCATGCACCACTTCGCCCATGTCGGCCGCCGGCTTCAGCATGGCCAGTGCGGTGCGCAGGTCCTTGAACACCATGCGCACTACCGGGTTCGGATGCGCACCGGCCACACTGCGGACCTTGCCGCCAGCGATGAAGTAGTGCCGCACGACGCTGCCGTCCTTCAGGCCGATCTGGACCACCGCGTCGTGGCGCGAAAGGAAGGCGCGGAAGGCGGGTCGCCGCGCTGCGCGATTGAGCATCGGCCCGAGCGCGAACAGGATGGTGCGAAGGACTGCGCGTTGCATCGCTCAGGCCTGCGGAGGTTCGGCTCGCACCGGGTTCTCGATGTGACCCAGGCCCTCGATGGCGACCTTCACCACATCGCCCACCTGCAGGAACTTGCCGAGCGCGATGCCCACGTTCGCGCAAGTGCCGGTGGCGATCAGGTCGCCCGGCTCCAGCGTCATCACCTGGCTCAGCTCGTGGATCTGTTGCCAGATGTCGTAGATCATGCCGCCGGTGCTGGCCTGTTGCCGCAGCTCGCCGTTGACCCACAGCTGCATCTGCAGCGCATGCGGGTCGGCGATCTCGTCGTCGGTGGTGATCCAAGGGCCGATAGGCCCGTGGCTGTCAAAGCTCTTTCCGAGCGTGAAGGTCGGGCTCTTGAACTGCCAGTCGCGCGCCGTGACGTCGTTGCAGACGAAATAGCCGCCGACCACGCTGCGCGCCTGCTCGACGCTGACGTAGCGGCAGCGCTTGCCGATCACCACGCCCATCTCGGCCTCGTAGTCCATCTTCTCGGACACGCGCGGCTTGTAGATCGGGTCGAACGGCCCGGTGATGCAGCTCACCTGCTTGTTGAACCACAACTGGTGCTTGGGCACCGGCACGCCGGCGCGCGCGGCTTCCTCGGCGTGGTCGTGGTAATTCATGCCGATGGCCAGGTACTTCTGCGCATCGGGAATCGGTGCTTCGAGCTTCACCTGTGCCAGCGGCGTGCCGCGCGGCGCGGCCTCCAGCGCCTGCGCGATGCGCGCGCGGCCCGCGACGCCCGCAGCCAGCAACCCGCGGATGGTCCGCGGGGCGGTGGGATCGAGCGTGGCGATCTCGACCACGTGGTCGTCGACGACGGCACCGACGGTGGTTCGGCCGTTATGGGTGTAGCGGGCAAGTTTCATGAGGCAGTGATCTCGTTCGAAGGGGAGCCTGAATCAGGCGAAGAACTCGGGGTTGAGGGGCGGTGCCCACTGCTGCAGTTCGTCGGGCTTGATGGGGGCATGGCCGACCGGCGTGCTGTCGTTGACGAGGTCGCCATCCGTCCAGTGCTCGATCTTGTGACCGAAGGGGTCGCGCCAGTAGTCGAAGATCTGGCTGCCCTGGACGTGGCGGCCCACGCCCCACGAATGCCGGTGGCCACGCTGCTTCAGCCACTCTCCGCCCTGCATCACGTCGTCGAGGTCGAGCACCTCGAAGGCGCTGTGGTCGAAGCGGCTGACGCCGTCCTGGGCGCCGATCAGCGCCAATGTGTGGTGGTCGGTCCACTGATCGCCCAGGCCGCAGTGCATGAAGGCCGCAATGGTGTTGGTCTCGGTGCCCGCCCAATAGGTGTCCGACGGCTCGAACCCGAGCACCTCGCGGTAGAAGGCCAGCGTCTTCGGGAAATCGGCCACCAGCAGCGCGACGTGCCCGAGCCGCATCACCGATGACGGTTCCGGCTTGAGCCGGATCGGCTGGCCCAGGCGTCGGCGGCCGGTGGCGCCGTTGAACGCCAGCGGCCCGCGCACCGGCAGCGGCGTGTGCGTGGCCTGGCCGTGGATCACATCGACGACGAAGCCGGCCGGATCGGTGAAGCGCACGCGTTGGCCGCCGCCGGGCTCGGGATTGGCTTCCATGGGCCGGCCGGCGCGCGCCGCCACGTCGGCAAGCGCCTCGGCGCTGCGTGCCAGCAGGCCGAACCCCACCGTGGCGTTTTCGGGACCGAGCTCCGCGATGTGCACGTGATGCATCGCCCCGGCCGCGCGTGAGTACAGCGCGTGCGGCGTGCGGATGACGGCGTGAAGACCGAAGTCGGCCAGGAAGGATTGCATCCGGTCCAGGTCGGTGACCTGGTAGCGGACGAAGGCGATGTCTTGGATGGGACTCATGGCAGATCCTCGATTCAGCGGTGGACACGGCCATCGGCCGCGAGATGGCTTGCGGCAGCGCGACCGGCCTGCCGGGAAGGCGTCAGCAGGAAACAGGCGAGCGCAGGCAGCAGCACCAGGGCGCCCAACATGTTCCACAGGAACATGAAGGCGAGCAGCACGCCCATGTCGGCCTGGAACTTGATCGGGCTCGCGACCCAGGTGATGACGCCGGCGGCCAGCGTCACGCCGGTCAGCATCACGACCTTGCCGGTGAACAGCAACGCCCGGTGGTAGCTCTGCGCAAGGCTGCGACCCTGGCGCAGTTCTGCCAGCACGATGGACAGGATGTAGAGCGCATAGTCGACGCCGATGCCCACACCCAGCGCGATCACCGGCAGGGTCGCGACCTTGACGCCCATGCCCAGCGCCACCATCAGCGCCTCAGCGAGAAATGAGGTGACGACCAGCGGCAGCACGGCCACGAGAACGGCCCGCCACGAGCGGAACGTCACGAAGGACAGCAACACCACGGCGCCGTAGACCAACCAGAGCATCGTGCGCCAGGCGTCGTGGACGACGATGTTGGTCGCGGCTTCGATGCCCGCCGAACCGGCGGCCAGCAGGAACTGCGCGTCCGGCCCATCGTGCCGGGTTGCGAAGGCCTGCACGTGCTCGACGACGCGCGCCAGCGTCGAGGCCTTGTGGTCGCGCAGGTAGACATAGAGCGTCAGCAGGCTGCAGGCGTCGTTGTACAGGCCGCGGGGCGCATTGGCCGTCACGGTGTTGACCATGTCCTGGCTGGGCAGCATCTCGTACCACTTCGCGCTGCCGTCGTTCAGACCGGTGGCGACCCGGCGGTTCAGCAGCGCCAGCGTGTTCGTGCTCTCCACGCCGTCGAGCTGCCGCAGCTCCCATTCCAGCTCATCCACCTGCTGCACGGTGGACAGCTTGGCGCACTGGCCGTCGGGCGTGCGCACCATCACCGCCAGCACGTCGCTGGACGCGCCGTAGCCGGCGTTCATGAAGGCGACGTCCCGGTTGTAGCGGCTGTCGGCCCGCAGTTCGGGCGCGCCGGGATCCAGGTCGCCAATGGCCAGCCGGGTGCTCGCCACGATGCCGCCGGCCAGCAGCAGTGCACCGACGACGACAGCCGCCGTGGCCCAGCGCGGCTGCGTGAAGCGGCCGAGGAAGGCCCACAGCGGATGACGCGCGTCGCCGCGCTCGTCCGCCAGCTCGTCGCGCAGGCTGCGTCGCGCGGCCGCCGGATCCACGCCGACGTAGCTGAGCAGGATCGGCAGCAGGATCAGGTTGGTGAAGATCAGCACGCCGACGCCGATGGAGGCGGCGATGGCCAGTTCGCGGATCGCCTGGATGTCGATCACCAGCAGCACCGCGAAGCCGACCGCGTCTGCCAGCAGGGCCGTCAAGCCGGCCAGGAACAGGCGGCGGAATGTGTAGCGCGCGGCGACCAGCCGGGGCAGTCCGCGGCCGATGTCCTGCATGATGCCGTTCATCTTCTGCGCGCCATGGCTCATGCCAATGGCGAACACGAGGAAGGGCACCAGCATCGAGTACGGGTCGAGCGCGTAGCCGAGCGTGGGCAGCAGGCCGAGCTGCCACACCACTGCGACCAGCGACGCGGCCACGACCAGCAGGGTCGATCGGGCGCAGCGGGTATAGGCGTAGACCATGGCCGCGGCAATCGCCACTGCGAGGGCGAAGAAGCCCAGCACCGCCCGCACACCCTCGATCAGGTCACCCACCAGCTTGGCGAAGCCTGTGATGTGGATCGCGACGCCCTGGGCCTCGTATTTGGTGCGCAGCGTCTCCAGTTGCCGGGCGAAGTCCGTGAGGCTCACCGGCTTGCCCTCGGCATCGCGCGACAGCAGCGGGACGAAGACGATGGAGGACCTCGCGTCGAGCGCGACGAGCTGGCCGATCTCGCCCGAACGGGCGATGTTGTTGGCCAGACGCTGGAGATCATCGGGGCGGCCCTGCCAGCCGTCCGGGATGACCGGACCGCCTTCGAGTCCTTCCTCGGTGACGCCCGACCAGCGCGTGTTGGGCGTCCACAGGCTCTTGAGGCCCGTGCGGTCGACGCCGGGCATCAGGAACACCTCGTCGTTGAGCCGGCGCAGCGTGTCCTGGTACCTGGCGTCGTAGATGGTGCCGGTGGGATTGGTCACCGCGATGCGCACGGCGTTGCCCAGGCCCTTCAACTCGTTCTGGTGAGCCACGAAGTTCACGATGAACGGGTGCGAGCCGGGGATGGTCTTCTCGAAGCTCGCCGACAGCTGCAGCCGGGTCGCCTGCCAGCCGAGCAGCAGGGTGGCGAGCAAGCACAGCGCGACCACCAGGGCGCGGTGATTGAAGAGAGCGCGTTCGACGAACGAACCCGAGCGCGGATCGAAGCGCGCTGAATCGACGCGGCCGGGCGCGGAGGCGGTCGTGGTGGCGCTCATGCGTGGTTGCCCAGTCGTGTGGCGCCGCCAAAGCCGAGCGCGAGCCGCCCCCCGGCGGGCAGTGCCAGCGCTTGAGAAAGCGGCGGCAGAGCCGGCCCGGGCAGCGCCGTGAGCGAGCTGCCTGCGCGCCAGACGAACACTTGTCCCGCCTGGTTGGCCAATAGCACTCCCCCTTCGGGCAGCGCGCCGGCGCTGACCAGGCTGGCCGGTGGCGCGCCCTCGAGCCGAGTCCAGCGCTGCCCGTCGTCGATCGAGCGCCAGGCGTGGCCACGCAGGCCGGCGATCACCCACTCGCCGTCGCGCGTGGCACACGCCGCCAGCCAAGTGCCGTTGTAGGGCGAGGCGATGCGCGAGAAACGGCGCCCGTCGTCGGTGGAGCGCAGCAGCAGTCCCTGTTCGCCGGCGAGCAGCCAGGTGGATCCGCGCACGGCGATGGCGTACAGGTGCTGGCCCTTCGGGTTGTCCAGCCGGTCCAGTGCCGCCGTCCAGCTGGCGCCGCCGTCGAGCGTCTCGAAGAAAAGGCCGTAGGCGCCGACCACGGCCACACGGCGGGCATCGACGACGTGCAGGTCCAGCAAGGGCTTGTCCGGACCGTCCTTGACCAGTTGCCCGGCCTCCTTGGCCAGCAGGGCACCGCGCGGGTCATCGGCCAGCGTCGTGGCGGCGTGTGCCGCTACCTGAGCCAGTCGTGCGCCGTCGGCCTGCAGCACCCAATGCTCGCCGCCGTCGCGCGTCGCCAGGATGACGCCCCCGTGACCCACCGCCCAGCCGTGGGCGGCGTCCGCAAACCGAACTGCGGTGAGCGTGACGCTGACCGGCACGCTGCGCGCCTGCCGCCAGCGGCCGGCGCCATCGTCGGACAACGCGACCACGCCACGCTCGCCAACGGCGACCACGCGTTCGCCAGCCAGCGCGCCGGCCAGCAGCACGGCCCGTTCGGGCCGGACCACGCTGCGCGCGGCACGCGCGATGGCGCCGAAACGGCCCGCCTCCGCGGCCTGCGCCGGCACCAGCGCGGCTGCCCCGAGCGCCAGCACGCCACGGCGCGTCGGCCCAAGCACTTTCGAATACATGTGCTGCACGGATCGGGTGACGCTCAACGCACGCCTTCGCCGGCCATGGCGTCGGGTGTGAAGACCACGTCCTTGTACGGAGGCATCGGCTTGTACGGTGTGCGGCGCTCGTTGAGCAGGCCGTTGATGTACGAGGCGCCGGAAGTCAGGTCGTAGACCCCCCAGGTGACGATGGCCGTGGCCGGCACGTCGCTCATGACGGTGGGCAGACCGAAGGGCACGCGGGCCACCTGTCCGTTGGCGTCGTAGCGCTCGGCGAGCACGGCCTGCCACGAGTCCTCGTCGATGTAGTAGCGGCTCCTGGGCGAGGTGTGGCGCTGACCCGGCTTGAGCGTCGCCTCGACCACCCAGACGCGATGCAGCTCCCAGCGCACATGGTCGGGACTCAGGAAGCGCGATCCCAGCACGTCGGCGTCCTTGGCCGGGGTGTGGGTGCGGTTGCTGTTGTAGGGGATGAAGACTTCCTTCTTGCCCACCAGCTTCCAGTCGAAGCGGTCCAGCCGCGTGGCGAACACTTCGACTTCGTCGAAGCTCGTGATGCCGGCGGAGAAGGGTGTCGGTGTGTCGCAGCAGGCGTTGGGCAGCTTGCGCACGCGCCGCTGGCCGGTGAGGTACACCCACGATGAAGTCTTGCTCTCGTCGAGGTTGAGTCGTCCGGTGATGGCCTCGCCCGCGCGGATGGCGGGGCCGCGCGTCAGCGAGCGGACCATCCAGTATTCACCGGCGAATTTTTCGGCCGACGCATCCTTCGCGTAGTAGGGCATGGTGGTGTCGTTGGCACTGTCGCCGGCCAGCACCCAGCGCCCATCGGCGGACAGCTGGTAGCCGCGGAACTCCCAGTGCCAGGCCGTGCCGCGCCAGGCGAGCTTGTGGTTCCACATCACCTCGGCGCCGCTCTTGGGTAGTGGAAACGGCACGCCGCCGATGGCGCCCTTGGGCTGGGGGCCGGCCTCGCCGTCGATCAGGCTCGCCGAGATCGCGTTCCTGGCCGTCGCGTCGTAGACGGCCTGCGGCGCGATGGCCGTGCGATGGGTCTTGTAGACGTCGATGCGGAAGTCGGGGTACTTCTGCATCATGGCCTTGGTGCCATCGGTCAGGCGCGCCGCGTGCTGCGCCATCGATTTGGCGTCGATCGAGAACAGCGGCTTCTCGTCGGTGAAGGGATCCTGTCGGCGGCCGTCTGAGGTGATACCTGACTTCGCAGTCGCGGCGCCGGTCCATGCGGGAATCGTGCCGTCCTTGTTGCCGGCGCGCTCGGCGCCCATCGGCGTAAGCGTGCTCTTCAGCTGGGCAGCTTCTTCGGCAGTAACACCGGCCATTGCCGGCGCGGCCATCAGTGCGACCACCAGTGCAGCGGCCATGGGATGCAGGTTCATCGGGATCATGGTTCGGCTCCGGGTCAGAAGGAATAGCGCAGCGAGGCGGCAACAAAGTCACGGTCGCGCAGCGCCTGCTTCCACGTGAAGGCGTTGGTGGCGGCGTCGTTGAAATTGGCGCCGTCACCGAAGAAGTGCGTGAAACCGAGGCTGAAGCGCAGGCTGTCGCGCCAGCTGCCGTTGATGCCGATCGTGAAGTCGCCGCCGCCATCGGCCACCCACATGTTCGGATTGGTCATGGCCAAGGGCCTCGAGCCCTTCGGGGCCCAACCCAACCCGATGGGCACACCCAGATCGATGCCCGGCAGCACGCCGCGGTACATGGGTTCCAGCACGAGGCGCAACGCCGTGCCGTCGCGCGTGCCGTTCGGGTCGAGCGCGGCGGCGTTCTTCGTCACCTTGAGCACACGGTTCCATGCGACTTCGGCCACCAGCGTCGCCTCGCGCCACAGCGGCGTCTTCGGCAGCGTGGCGAGCGTCGACAGGTTGACATGCGCGGTGCGGCCGACGGCATACCCCGGGTTGTCCGTGTTGTTCGTCGCCGGCACCGGCGTGAAGCTGCTGGTGTCGGCTCCCTGGGTGCTCGCCAGGTCCTGGTTGTGGCGAAGCGATGCCTCGACGGCCACGTTGAAGTCGCCGAAGGTGCGGCTGGCGCTCGCGCCAAGTGCCGTGATGCCCTGGTGGTAGGCGAGGTAGTAGGCCCCCGGCACGGCGGTTGGCACCGGCACGGCAGGCGGGGTCAGCAACACGATGCGCGGCACGAGCTGCGCGGTCTTGTTATGAAAGCGGATGGCGTAGAAGCCGAAGTCGGTTTCCTCGCCGCGCAGGCGCAGCTGCAGGCCACCTTGGCCCGAGTTCCTGGGGCGCTGATCGGCCTCACGGGGCGCGGCGGATGCCGGGCCGGTGAGGATGCGCTCAGCACCTTCGATCGCCAAGTCGGCACTCGAAAAGTAGCTGCCGACCGCCGGCACGCGGTTGGCGGCCCATGAGGTCTGGACATACGCGCCCAGGCTGACGCGATCATTGACCTGTAGCTGCGCCGAGACCATCGGCACCGGCCGGATCGCCTCCTTGAACTGCGTGCCCGGCACCGAAACCAGCTTTACCGCATCGACCGGCATCTGACCGCCCGCGATGCCGTTGGCACCGAAGAACAGGCTCTCGCCCCACAGCAGCGAGTGGCGGCCGGCCCGCACGCTGGCGTTCATGTCACCGATTTCGAAGCGGCCGAACACGAAGACATCGAGCACCTCGGCCTTGCGCCCATGCAGCTTGCGGGTGGCGTCGGTGAACTCGTTGGCCGGCACCGAGACTTGGTTCGGGAACGCCCCGCCGGGGAATCCGGGGTTGTCGTTGGCGGTGTTGTAGGCGCTGTCGTACCAGGCGGCGGCACTGAGGCGTGCACCCCATTGCTTGCGCCACACCACGTCGGTCTCGGTGAGCCAGTCGAGCCGCTTGGAGATCAGCCCTTTGTCAAAGTTGCGATCGCCGTCGTCGTTGTTCGGATTCGTCAGCAGCACAGGGTCGGCGTGCTTGAGTCGTGCGGCGGCGCTGAGCTTCACGGTGTTGTCCCAACGCAGCGCGACGTCGGGATTTCCGACGTCGATTTCGCCGGCATGCGCCTGCGGCGCGCCAAGCAACACGGCGCACGCGGCGGCAACCGTTGTGGTCCTCTTCTTCATTGGGCTGTCTCCATGCGATCTTGTTTCGACGGTGCTGAGGAAAATCGACGAATCGATTGCGGCGCATGCTAGGTATCGGATCGTCGACAAACCACGGTGGAATCGACTGGTCCAAATGAACGATGTGCGCGGCGGGCAGATCCGGCCAAATCGCGGCCTTGCTTGTCGATCACCCCATGGAACTTCAGCCGATTGCCGCGTCTGCGCGCAGCCTCACTTCAATCGCCTTCGAGCGGCTTCGGTCCGACATCCTCGGCGGCGAGTTGCTGCCCCGTGAACGGCTGCCCATCCAGGCGCTGAGCGAGCGCTATCAGGTCGGCGCCACAGCGATCCGCGAGGCGCTGTCGCGTCTGGTGCCCGAAGGGCTGGTCGCCTGTGCAGACCAGCGTGGCTTCAGCGTGACATCGGTCTCTCGAGCCGACTTGCTCGACCTGACCGAAACCCGCGTGCGCATCGAGCAGATGGCCCTGCAGCTGGCCATCGAACACGGCGACATCGAGTGGGAGTCGCGCCTGCTGAGCGCCTTCCACAGGCTGTCGCGCGCACCGGCACCGACCTCGCCCGAACTGGCCACCCAATGGTCGACGGTACACCGTGCCTTCCACGAGACGCTCGTCGGTGGATGCTCGTCGCCGTGGACCCTGCGGCTGTGCACGCTGCTGTATGACAAGTCGGAGCGCTACCGCAACCTCGCCAAGCAGACGACACGCGAACGCGGGCGCGACGTGGCCGCCGAGCACCAAAGCCTGATGGACGCTGCGATGTCGCGCAACGCGGGCCTCGCATGCCAACTGCTCCGTGCCCACTTCAACGAGACGACCGAGATCATTCTGGCCGGAGGCCTCGTCGGGGACGAGTAGCCCGCGCCGTCCTGCACCCATGGAGACAACAATGCGAACGACAACGAAGAGCGGCATCGGCCGGCTCGTGCTGATGACCAGCCACTGCGCCGGCATGGTGGACATGGTGGCGCTGCCGCTTTGGGTGGGGACCTTGGTCGCCACCTATTTGCTCGACCCTCAGCAGGCAGGCGGCCTGGTGACGCTGTTCCTGCTCGGTGCCGTCATGGCGAGCTTGCTTTTGGCGCCGCGGTTCAATCGGATCGACGGGCGCCTGGCCGCCACGGTCGGATTCGCCGTTGCTTCGGCGTGCTTCTTTGCATCGGCAACATTGCGACGCTTCGAGCTGCTCGCGTTGCTGCATGCGGTCGGTGGGGTCGCCGCCGGCGCCGGGCTGTCTTTCACGCACGGCACCATCGGTCGCAGCGCGAATCCACATCGCCTGTTCGGCATGGCCGGCATGGCACTCGGCGTCTTCGCGGTGCTGCTGCTCGGCGCCGCGCCCCAGCTGATGGTGCGCTTCGGTGGGGCGGCGCTCTTCTACGCATTGGGGGTGGCGATGGCGATTGCAGCGCTGCTTGCGGCCTGGCGCTTCCCGGTGGCCGATGCCGAGACGCAGGCGTCACGATCGTTTCGTGAATCGGGAGCGAAGCTGCCGTCGCGCGTGTGGTTCGGCATTGCCGGCATCGGGGCCATGGCACTCGTGCAGGCGATGGTGTATAGCTTCCTTGAGCGCATGGGCTCGGACCGAGGATTCGGCACCGCCACGCTGACTGCGCTGCTGGTCGCCATCGGCTTTGTGAACATGTTTCCAAGTGGCCTGGCAGCTTTCTTGGAGCGTCGACTCAATGCAACGATCGTGCTCTGCGCCGGGCCCGCGATTCAGGGCGTTCTGGCGCTCATGATCGCCCTCAGCCACGCAGTGGCGCCGTTCGCCGTCGCTGCTTCGGTGTTCGTAGCAGTGATGTTGTTCACCCACACTTTCGCCTTTGGCACGCTTGCCCGGATGGACGTCACGGGCCGAGTGGTTGCCGCCACGCCAGCGATGGTGATGATCGGCTCGGCCATCGGCCCGGTGCTTGGTGGCACGTTGGCGAAGCTGTCAGGCTACGAGGCGCTTGGTCTTGCAGGCGCCGCGTTCGACGTCCTGGCCCTGGTCTGTTTCTGGTGCCTGACGCGCGTGCCGCGCTCTGGTGACCTGGAACTTGCCCCTAACGAGACTCCCGGTGTGAGCAGTTCCTAGACATCGGCGAACCTCACACGTCGTTGCGCAGCTCTTTCTGGCAGACGTTCCTCAGCGTACCGACATTCCCAATCTCGACTTCCACGACATCGCCATTGCTCAACCAGCTCGGGGGTTGACGCTTTGCACCGACGCCACCTGGCGTGCCCGAAACAATGACGTCACCAGGATACAGCGTCATGAAGGTCGAGCAGTACTCGATCAATTTGGGGATGAAAAAAAGCATCTGCGAAGTTGTGGCAGCCTGTCTTACTTCGCCATTCACTCGGGTCTCCAGCGTCAGCACCCGATCATCCGGCAATTCATCCAGCGTGATTAGCGCCGGCCCAAAGGCGCCCGTTCTCGGAAAATTCTTGCCCGGCCCGAACTGATGTGTGTGGTATTGCCAGTCGCGCACCGTTCCTTCGTTGAAACAAGACACGCCGGCCACATGGTTCCACGCATGCGATTCCGGAATGCGCCGCCCCTCTTTGCCGATGATGACTGCGAGTTCGCCCTCATAGTCGAACTGGTCTGACTCCTGCGGGATCAGCAGAGCAGCGCCGTGCGCCTGCAAGGACTCGGCCACGCGCATGAATATCGTTGGGTGGTCGACCTTCGGCCTCTTGGTCTCGACACGATGGTCTTCGTAGTTGAGGCCCACGCAAAGTATGTTTCGCGGATTGGGTATCACGGGCTCCAACCGAACATCCGCCAGTGCAAAGTCAGGCGCCTCGTCGCAGTATTTCGCCGCCTGCTCGAGCAAGTCGTTGGCCAACAGAGTTTTCAGGTCCTGTGCACGGACGCCCAGGCGGCGCGGCAAGTCGATGACTCCGTCCCTCACCCAAAGACCGCATGAGGCAATCCCGTTGCGGGAATACGAAATGAGTTTCATATTTCTAAGTTCCTTAACTCTTGATCAATGGCCGCAATGACTTAACTTCGCATGATGGCTGAACCCCAGAGATTGAGGGTGCGGGGTTCATGGCACCAACGTCCGGCCTCGCGGTTTTCCGGGCACTTTTCAAGGTCGCAGGAAATCTCTGCCAGATTGCCATCAGGGTCGCGCACCATGAAAAACGTATCGTTCCCAGGACCATGGCGACCAATACCCCAAGCCAGCTCATGGCGCGCCTTGCTCATGTGGTCCGCCCAATCTCGTAGGCTGTTCCAGTCCAAGGTTTCGCAAGAGAAATGATCAAAACAGGTAGCGGGCGCCCGAAACACAGCCAGAGCGTGGTGCTCAACATCGGTTCTGAGAAATACCGCGCTCACATCCCCTTTGTCGTCATAAACCCAATCCGACGGAACAAATCCCAGCTTCTGGATGTAGAAGTTCGCCAAGTCCGCGGGCTGGGCAGACCGAACGGCGTAATGCTGCAGCCGTGCGGGAAGTCGCTGGCACACATCGAGAGGATGGGGCCTAACTCCGCAACGAAATCGCAAAAGGCAGCCAGTGGGGTCCGTCAGTACAACGCAATCACCCCGCTTATCGCTGCTCCGCACGAATTCGACGCCTCGGCGTACCAGATCCGCCGTGAATCGAATGAAGTCATCCGCTCCGACAAACTGCCAGTGCGCCTCCAGCAATTGGTTCGGCCGCCCTGCTTTCAACCAGATCGACCTTTGGCTGGCCTCGCAGCGGTGCACATTGCCGACACGACTGATCTCGTAGCCAAAAGCGTCCCTGTAAAAGGCGGACATGCACTCTGCCTGACCGGTGGCCAGAACGAGACGTTCCAGCGTGGCGCCTATCGTCAACATCTATGGGCCCCTGAAGCAGTCAGATTCCGCCGTCGATCACCAGATTGACGCCGGTGATGAAGTCGGCACTGGGACTCGCCAGGAAAGTCGCTGCCGCAGCGATATCCATGGGGCGACCTACGCGCGGCACGCTCTGACGGAAGATGTCGACGGCGATCTGCCGCTCATGGGCTTGCCACCCTCCGTCCATCTTCAGTTCCGCGGCAATGCTGACCAGCTCGTTGTCGGATCCAGGCGTGTGGATGATCCCGGCGCTGATCGCATTGGCCGTCACGCCGGTGCCTGCGAGGCTGCGCGAGAGGCTGCGCGACAAGTTGATCTCGGCAGCCTTGGCCGCCTGGTAGTCGGGGAAATGGGGCGGCTGATGCAAGGCCACCGCACTGGCGATCTGGATCACGCGGCCCCAGCTGCGCTCGGTCATCGCCGGCACCAGCCTGCGAATCAACGTGGCGGTGCCCACAACGTTCTGCTTGTAGGTCTCGATCCAGGTGTGCTCGTCGGTATGGAACCAACCGTCGCGCGTCCAGGGTCCGTGACGTCCCCCGGCGTTGTTGACGAGGATGTCCACGCCGCCCAGGTCCAGCACCTGTTGGGCCACGGCGTCGGCTTGGCCGGGCAACTTCAGGTCGCCCAGCACTTCGTCGGCCTTGCCGCCCTGCGCGCGGATGGCGGCGGCCGTGCGAGCGGTGCGCACGGCATCCCGGCCGTGCACGATGACATGGGCGCCAGCGCTGGCCAACGACATCGCGATGCATTCGCCAATGCCCGAGCTGCTACCGGTGACTAGGGCGCGACGTTGAGAAAGATCGAGGTTCATGAAGGTAATGAAGCAAGAAGCCGAAGGGACAGGCTCAGGCCGCGATCGCGGCGGCCTTCTGGTGGGCTTTGTCGACGCCGGGAACGGCCGCCATGCCGGACGAGAAGGGAGGCAGGCCCATGAGCTGCCGGCCGCTGATCTCGGCCGCCGGGTCCAGACGCGTCGAACCGTGGGTGAGCGCGACGCGCACGTCGCGGGCAAAGCGCTGGATCGGATTCTTCAGGCTCACCGTCGCAGAGCCGACCGCGATCTGGATCATGTCGATCGCCGCGCCACAGACGTTGCCGGCATGCACGAGGTCCATCATGATCTCGGCCTCCTCGGCCGCGCCGAACGCTTCGCCCGCGGCGGCCTTGCGATCGATGTAGTCGGCGCGCGAAAAGATCAGCGCCTGCGCCGCATTGATCATGGCGCGGGTCTTGCCGGCGACGACCTGCACGGACGGCGTTGCAGCCACGGTGTCGTAGGGCAGGTTGAACGGCTTTCGGTTGCGGGATTGCTCGACGAAGCAATCGAACGCGCCTTGCGCCATGCCCAACGTGATGGCCATCGTGTCCATCGCGACGATGAGCATCAGCCCGCGCCCGTCGACCAGGGCATAGCCCGGGCCTTTGAATCGCTTGTGCAAACCATCCAGGCGCTTCGGGAATTCGGCCAGAGCCGCCACCCGGTGCTCGGGCACGAACACCTCGTCAACCGTCCGAATGCTGTTGCTCGACGAGCCGCTCAGCCCCATCACCTGCCAGTCGTCGACGATCTCGTACTGGCCCTTCTCCAGCAACACCATCAGCCGCTCGACCTGGCCGTCCGCCGACTCGACCTCGGCCCCGACGACGAGGAAGGCCGCATGCTTGCTGCCGCTGCCGAACCCCCACTGATTGCCCTTGGCAACGACGTAGCCGCCTTCGACGCGCCAGGCTCGCTGGATCTTGTCGGAGAACAGCGACGCACTGGCCACCACCGGGCCGGGCCACTCGAGGGCGCGCCCGTAGACCTCGGCCACCGCCTGGTCCGGGAACGTCAGCATCACGCGGGCGAAGCCACTGGCGATCATCGTGGTCCAGCCGGCCGAGCCATCGCCGCGCGCAACAGTGCTGACGATCTCCGCCAGGTCGCGGGCGCCAAGCGCCTCGCCTCCGAACTCTTGAGGCACGGAGATGCGAAAAAGACCGGTCGCGTGCAATGCCTGCAACGTCTCGGGCGGCAGGCAGCCCAGTCGCTCACCCTCCAGGGCGTTCTTGCGGATCAACGGCACCAACTCGGCCACGGCATCGCGGATGCGCCGTCCTGCCGGGGTGCTGTAAGGAGACTCGTGAATGGAGGTTTGAGAAGCTGTGGACATTGATGTTCCTGAAGTTGAGGAGCGTGACGCTGTAGAACGAGGGGGCCCGTCACCACGCCAGCGCGACGCCCAGCGGCAAGATTTCCCGGATCTCGTCGATCTGACGGATGTGCCCATCGACCACCTTGAAGGCGGCCATCATGTAAAAGGAGCCGTTGTCCGGCCGGGGGCTGTTGGGCACCGGATGAAAGTCCACCGTGACCAGGCTGATGGCCACGCCACGACCCACGTCGAGCACCGGATAGCTTCGTCCCCGCGCCAGCGGTCGCGCGCCACGCGTGGCGTTCACGCAGCTGGCCACGGTGTGCACGGCTGCATCCGGCGACAGCAGCGTTGAAAGGTTGTTGGTGATCTTCTTGCCGTTGTCGTAGCGGTCGCAGCGGTAGTCGAAGCGCGCCATCGAACCATCGCTCTCCTGCAGCGCGCTCCAATAACTGTCGGCGGCGCGCTGTAGGCCAGCGCGATCCACACTCCGCGCCGGCGGCACCGGTGCGTCATACAGCACGTCAGGGCGCAGCAGTTGGTCCACGTCGGCGAAGTGGCCCTTCGGATCGGAGCCCACCACGGCCTCGGCTTCGCACACCTGGCCGTCTCCACAACCCAGGCGCAGGGCAAACGGGCGCCGCTGGCCCTCGATCACCACCACGCCCAGGCAGCACCACTGTCGCTGCACCGCATCGGCAAAGGCCTGAAGGCCCAGGAACGCCTGGGCACCCCGCCAAAGCCCCGCACCCACGGGCACCTCTTTGAGGTTCTCGGTGGCACGATGGTGGCGCGCCAATGGGACCGACTCGGGATCTCCCTGGCGCAAGGCCTGAAGGTACTGCTCACCCAGCCGGTGCAATGCCGGTTCGTCCATCATCCTGTCTCCTAACGTGGTGTTGTGTCGGCGCCGCCTGCGTGCCCAACGCTTATGGAGCCATGCTAGGAAACAGGCGCCGACTTAACTAGACGTCGCTTTGGCAGCAATGCCGAGGCTGTCGAGCACCTGTTGACCGAGAAGAGTCAGCTGGCGCTGAATCGATTCGCTCAGGCAGCGTCCTTCGGCATCGAATACAGGTTCGCCGCCGGTGTGGATCGGCACGCCGAACGGTGTGTTCCAACCTCGCAGCGCATGCACCACGTCTCTCAGCGCTCCGAGCGTGCCCACGCAGCCCTGCCAACCACCACCCGTCGTCAACGAGCCAACCGCGCGGCCGCTGAAATAGGCGCGCTCGTCGTCGCGCAGGTCTTCCGCGTAGTCCAGTGCGTTCTTCACCACGCCGGAGATGGAGCCGTGGTAGACCGGTGAGCCGATATACAGGCCATCGGCACGGCGTAGTTGCTCCACCAGGTAGCGTGCTGCCCCGGTCCGCTTGTCGGCGCCATAGGTGTAGAACGGCAGGTCCAAGGCTTGGCCGGTGATCAAACAGGTGTCGCAGCCGGCATCGGCCGCCTGGTCCAGCAGAAGCTGCAAGGCCTTCTGCGTTGACGATGAGCCGTGCAGGCTTCCGCCCAGGGCAACGACCAGAGGCCGCCGCCCTGCTCTTTCGAACAGGGGAATCATGAGAACCTCAGTACGTCAGAACGGGTAACGCGCAGGTTTGGTGCCCAGCGTCATCCATTGCCATTCGGTGAACTCGTCCCAGTTGGTGGTGCTGCCAAACCGCGAGCCGTTGCCCGACGCACCCATGCCGCCCATCGGAATGCCAGGCAGGTCGGAGATGGTCTGGTCGTTGATGTGCACCATGCCCGAGCGGATCGCGCGAGCGACGCGCAGGCCGCGATCGAGGGAAGCCGTATACACCGCACCGGACAGGCCGTAATCGGTGTCGTTGGCCAGTGCGATCGCATGCTCTTCGTCATCCGCGACGATCACCGGTGCGACCGGACCGAAGATCTCATGGTCGTAGGCCGGCATGCCGGGACGCACATTGGCCAGCACGGTGGGCCGGTAGTACGGACCTTCGAAGTTGCCACCGGCCAACAGAGACGCACCGGCCGACACCGTTTGCGTGACAAGTTCGTGCACGCGGGCGATCTGCTTGCGGTTGATGATCGGGCCGATCGCGACCTCTTGACGGAAGGGATCGCCAACGGGCAAACGGGCGGCACGTTGCGACAACGACTCGAGGTAGGCATCAACCACGCTGCGCACGACGATGTGGCGGCCCGAAGCCATGCAGATCTGGCCCTGGTGCAGGAACGAGCCCCACGCACCGGCGGAGGCTGCAGCATCGATGTCGGCGTCGTCGAGCACGATGAACGGGCTCTTGCCGCCCAGTTCCAGCGACACCTTCTTCAGATGCCGTCCCGCCAACTCACCGACTCGGCGACCCACGGCGGTAGAGCCGGTGAACGTGATCAGCCGCACGCCCGGTGCGGTGACCAGCGCCTCACCGACGTCCGCAGCGCCGTTGACCACTTGCAGCAAGCCTGCGGGCAGACCGGCCGCTTCGAAAACCCGGGCGAGCACGACGCCGCCGGTGATCGGTGTCTGCGGGTCGGGCTTCAGGATGACGGCATTGCCCAGTGCCAGAGCCGGCGCCACCGAGCGCATGCCCAGCAGCAGCGGGAAGTTCCACGGCGTGATGACGCCCACCACACCGAGAGGCACCCGGCGGGCCAGGCTCATGCGGTCCGGATCGTGCGAGGGCAGCACGTGGCCCTGCGGCTCGATGAGCAGCGCCGCCGAGTGGTACAGCTCGCCGATGGTGCCGGCCATCTCGGTCTGCGCCTTGCCAGGCAAACCACCGGTCTCGCGGATGATCCATTCCACCAAGGTGTCACGGTGTTCTTCCATCAACGCCGCCGCACGCCGCAGCAACGCCGCACGCTCGTCCGTGGAGGTCGCCGCCCATGCGCGCTGGGCCTGCTGTGCCACTGGCACGGCGGCCAGCACCGCAGCCGGACTGCTCGCGCCTACCGTGCCCAGCAACGTGCCGGTCGCGGGCTCCGCGACTTCTATGCGTCCGTTGCTGGCGTCATGCCAGGCACCGTCAAACGTCTTGTCCGTCCACGTCGAGGCCGCCAACAATCCCGAGGCGTCGAGCTTTGCGAACGTGGGGTTGAGCTGATCCATGGGATTTATCCTTTGCTTCGTGAGAAAAAATCGCACCAGCCGGAGCGGCGGGCTGCGAAGGAAACGCCGAACCGATCAGATCGCGACAACGTTTCATGACATCAAGCTTTTGAGACTGGAGGCGGGCAGCCTCGGCCCTCTCGCCATCGGCAATCGCGTCAAGCACCGCTTGGGTCGCGGCGACATACAGGTCGACCGCCCAATAGGGCAGCATGAGTTGCTCACCCATGTCCCAGGATAGGAAGGCCTTGACACCATCCAGGCAGGCGACAAGCAAGTCATTGCCTGCCAGGCAGCCCTGCAGGCGCTCGATGGGCTGCAGCGCCGAAACACTTTGTTGACCGCTGAGCAGGTGCTGCAGATGCTCCTCCACCACGCGCACCGCCGCGGCATCACCGCGCCGAACGGCCTTGCCCGCACCCAGCACGGCCACTTCGATGGAGAGCTGGCGGAAGGCCGATTCGACGTCGGCCTTTGGCACCCGCTGCGACACGAGGAAGATGCACAACAACCTGCTGATCGAGGCCGTGCCGGGCCGGCGCGTCACGAGGCCATGTCCGCGCCCAGGAAGCGTCACGGCGGTGCCGGCGTCTTCCATCATCCGGATGGCCTGGCGGATCACGCTGCGGTCGACTCCGAACCGTTCGCACAGGTCAAGCTCGTTGCCAATGGGCACTCCACGAGCCCAGTCCCGAGAATCAACGCTGTCCATCAACCCACGCATGACACTCAATGCGGGCATGCGCGGGTGACGCGCCAGATCATCCGGGGGAAGTGGCATGTCGACGGGACGGTCACCCTGTTGCCGCCTCAAGGCCTGCAGGTTGTGCCGCTCGACAGCGCGAAAGAGCCGTTCGGCCCGGCGAACCGCTTCGAGCGCACGTCCTTGCCGAAGGTCGGCAATCACCGCACGCAGCAATGGCTCAAACCAGGCGCTCGGCCGGCAGTTCATCACCGGAGGCAGCATGGGCCCGAGCAGCTCGGCAAATCGCGTCAACACGGTGTTGCCAGCGCAGGCCATCAGGCGTTGAGCAAAGCGTCGGAGCGCCGCGACCGCGCTCTCTCCGGGCGCCACATCCAGCACCGGCAGCGACATGTCACTGCACTCGGTCAGTTGGCGCATGGCAGCCACGTGCAGCGCACACCATGTGTCCAGCAGGTCTGACCAAGGCAACGCAGCGATATGCGAGAAGCCTTGCAGCATGCGGGTCACGTGCAGTGCCGTGGGTCCCCGCAGTTCCAGCCCGCCTTGGGCGCCTCGGCGCATGACGGCAGTCTCCCTGACCTCCAGGACTCGCACCGTCTCACGCATCACGTCGCGCCCGACACCGTAAAAGGCCGCCAATTCGGCTTCGGTGCCATAGAGCCGGCCGTGGGGCCAGCCCTCTCGAATGAAGCGTTCTTCAAGTTCATGCGCCACCGTCAACGGCAGCTTCGTGCGGACCGCTTCGTCCCCCACCACGCTGGCGTAGAGAACGGACAGGCCTTCGCGTTCTTCGTCGGTCGAGACTGGCGGACTGTGGGGGGTCTTGGACATGTGAGATTCCAATGACAAGGGAACCGATCAGGACAAGACTTTCGGCGCAACAAACGGCCCCTGGCCGGTACGCAGTGGGTCCAGAGCTTCAGCCTCGTGAACGACCTTGAACGCCTTTGGGCTCAGCGTGGCCATCAAACCTGCAGCCAGCACGGCGGCGGCGACCGCACCCATCATCGGAGCGTTGTAGGAACCCGAGGCATCGAAAGCCAAGCCGATCAGCCATGGTCCGCACCCGATCGCCGTCATGCTGCAAGCAAACGCCAATCCGAGGATCTCGGCCGACGCGCGCTGACCGAAAAACCGTGTGACGAGATAGGGCAGGAGCAACACCACCACGCTCATCGTCATGCCCATGAAGGCCGAGGCCGTCACCAGCATCGGCAGGCCGTCGGCCACCCCCATCAAGAGGAGTGCAGCAGCAGGCAAGAGGTACATGCCGGCCGTCGCCCACCGAGAGCGAAGGCGGTCGAGCATCGCGCCCACGACGAACGAACCCACCAGTCCTGCAACCGCCTGAGCCGACAGCAACAACGCCGACACGTCAATGCTGACTCCGCGGGTACGCTGCCAGGACACGAGGTGAGCCTGTGCCCCAATCAACGCACCGGCGACGAGGCATTCAGCTACGGTCAATGTCCAGAAGGTTCGCGAACGAAACGCTTGCCGCGCGGTCCAGCCAGCGCTGCCTGCCATGGGACCGCCTACGGCTTCTTGGGGCTGCGCAGCTGCCGGTCGCGTGCGAACCAACGCCAGCACGGCCGCCCCCGCGATCAACAACACGGCCAACGCAAGCAACCGGTAGGACTGGCGCCAGCCATATTCCTGTACGAGCCAGCGAACCAAGGGGGCGAAGCCGGCCTGCGCCAGCATCGGCGACATCGCGAGCACGAGACCCATCACGATGCCGCGCCGCCGGTCGAACCAGGAGGACACGACCTTGATGTGTGCCAGCGGGCCTCCCAGAGCAGCGCCCATGCCGATCAGCACACCCGCGCCTATGAACACCAGCCCCGGGGCTTCGATGGTGGAGAGCAGGAACAAGCCGAAGGCGAGGCTCAGCGTGCCGGCGAGCAACGGCCAGCGCACGTCGACCCGGTCGATGAAGCGGCCGGCGATGGGGTTGCAAATCGCTCCGGTCACCGAGGCCACCAGGACGATCTGCGGAAATACCGACAGCCCCCATCCCATCGAAGCGGAGACCGACTCGAGGAACACGGGGAACGACCCCATGAACACCGCCGACATCCCCAGCGCCATGCAAACGCCACTGCCCAGTGCGGCGAGCATGCGGGTCGAATTCCTCATCTTTGTCTCCTGCTCGGCGCCGCTCCAGCAGTGCGGCGCCTTTGGCTTCAGCGCGTTTCCTTGAGGGCGCCGTCCCAGTGCTCGGCCAACTTGCCGTCCTCCACGCGCCACATATCAAACCAGTACGAGTTGTAGGTGCGTGAAGGATCTTGCGGGTCCGGCAACTCACGCACGAGCATCATCACCACCTTGTCACCTTCGGCGATCAGCACGGGCGGCGCGGATGCCGGGCGCATGTTCTGGCGCGCACGTGCCGCCTCCGGCGTTCGCGTGAAAGCGATGATCGAATCGACACCCGAGGCGATGTTCGGGTTGTGCTGGATATAGCTCTCGGTCAAGAGCGGGCGTACCTGCTCTGCCGTGTCGGGGTTCACCAGCAGAGACATCATCTTGAGCACCAGCTCTTTGTTGGCCTGCTGCTGCGTGCCTGCGGTGCTGGACGCATCTGCCAGATGGAAGGGATGGTCAGGGGTAGTCATCAACTTATCTCCAGGCCGGAATGAGCGAACCGTCAATCCAGTTCGAATGGATGCCCAGGCGCAGGCGCACGGGCAGCTTCACGCGAGCCACCGGTCCAGCGGCGAGCCGTCGGCTTTCCAGGATCACCAGCTCGTTCGACTTTTCCAGAGGCCGGTTCAAGACGACGATCAGGTAGCCATCGTCCTCATCGGCAGTGGCGCTGCGGGGAAAGTACACCGGGTCCTGCAACGTCGCGCCTTCACCGGCATACCAGTCCTCGCGGTGACCGGTGGCCAGATCGAAGTGCGTGAGCTGGTTGAAGAACACCGGCACCACGCGACCGTTGCGATCGGTGATGAGGCGCGAACGGTTCAGCGTCGGCGCGAACACGTGCCGGTACGACTGGCACAGCCGGCGCGGATCGATATGCGGACCTTCGCCATCGGCGACAGCGAGCACCTGGTGCTCGGTCAGTTCCTCCGAGGGCGCGTGGTAATCGATGCGCCACCGCATAGCGCGCGTCGTGACCTTCGACGGATCGCCCATGCGACCGTGCTTGTCCGGCATCACCGCGGCAAAGCCGTTGCCATCGCACTCGTAAGCGTCGAAGACGATGCGCCCGTCCTCCTCGAAGGCGTTGATGGTGTGCCCCGTGAACGTGGGCGGCGCATGGAACCAACGCACTTGGTCGGCGCGGCCCTTGCGCGGGATCACGCCGATCACGGTGGGCAAGTCAGGGTCGTACACCCAGTGCTGGCCGCCGGCCTTCAGGCGCTCAAGGTCGGTGGTCAGCGGCATCAACGGGAAGAGCATGTAATGCTCGGTCAACGCACAGTCGTGGATCATCGCGGCGTACGGCGCCTCGAACCACGCCTCGTGGACCATCTCGCCGTCCGCGTCGAAGACGTAGTAGGCCAGGTCACGGGTCGTTTCACCGCGCGCCGCGTAACCAAAGCCATGCATTTCGCCGTTGGCCGGGTCCCACTTTGGATGGGCCGTGAACGTCTTGCTGGTGATCTTCCCGCCCGGGTTCCACACCCCTTTGGTTTCCAGGGTCACCGGGTCGATCTCGTAGGGCAGCCCGTCCTCCTTCGAGGCGAGCAGCCGGCCGGCGTGCATGTACACGGCGGTGTTGGCGGTGGTGCGGTCCTGGCCTGCAACGCTGGGGTCGTCGGAGAACGGGTCTCGGTAGTTGCCGAACAAGGAGCGACGGGCGGCTTGCTCCAGCAGATACCGCTGGGTGCGGACGTGGCGCGTCTTGAAATCGACGCATCCGTCCTTGATGCGGAACGCCCGCACCGCACCATCACCGCCTGCGGCAACGGTCATCGGCCAAAGCGGCGCGACTTCAGGGGGATACATCGGGTCCGGCACGGCCTGAACGAAGAGGCCGTCGATATCGGTGGGCACCTCACCTTCGATCAGCTCGAGGTCGGCGACCTCAATGTCAAAGCGGCAAGGTCCATCAATTCCTTCCGCCAATGCAGCGGGAAAGGGCTTGGTCACTACTGTCTCCTGTTGGTGCGTCCGGAGCCATTTCCGGGGCATGCCTGCACCTTACGTGGGTCAACCAGATCAAACCAGACGGCAGATTGACCCGGTCAGACCTTCATTGGTGGCGATGACCGAAATCAGCCTTGTCTCACCGAAAGGTCTTGTTCCAGACCAGGCCGTAGGTGCGAGGGGCTCCGCCCCTCAGCCAGCCCGAGCTGTAGAAGTTCTTGACGTAGACGTTGTGGATGTTCTTCACGTAACCGTTGAGCGACCAGTCGCCCTGGGAGGGGCGCCACGTCAGGTTGAAGTCGCCCGTCCAGAAGCTGTCCTGCATCGAGAGCGGTTGCTCGTTGGGCGACACGTAGTACTTGGTCACATAACGACCATCAAGGCGCGCCACGAGCTTGCCACTGTCGAAAGACTGGGTGCGCTGGTAGTACGCACCGATCGTCCAGGTCGGCGAGTGCGGCAGGGTGCTGCCGTTGAGATCGACGCTGACGTTCTGGCCGTCGGGGTGGATCACGATCGTGCTGCGAAAGCGCGAGTTGATGTAGCCCACGCGAGCGCCCAGCGCATCGGCTTCAGCAGGCCGCCATTGCGCCTCGATCTCGGCGCCCATGTTGCGCGCCTTGGGCGCGTTGGAGAACGCGAGCACCGGGCCGAGCGTCGGATCGACGTAGAAGTCTTGCACCTGATAGTCGCGGTAGTCGTAGTAGTACACCGCGGTGTTCAAGCGCCAACGATCATCCGCACTTTGGGTCTTCCATCCCAGTTCGTAGGAGCGCAGCGATTCCGGCCGGATGCCCGGGTAGTCCGGCGGCATCGTGCTCCAGGCGCCGGGGCGATAGCCCGTGGAAATGGTGGCATAGCCCATGGTCTTGGGGCCGAAGTCTTGCTCGAGACCGATCTTCCAGTCCGCGCGGTGCCAGGTGCCCGACGAGTCGCCCGGCGTAGCCGGGAAACGGTCCGTGGTCTGCCACTTGTCATCGATCGTGTAGCGCAGTCCCGCGACGGCGCGAGTGGTGCTGGTCAGCGAATAGGTGGCGTTGCCAAAGACTGCTTTCGAGCGGGCACCCGAATTCTGGTGGATCGTCCCGCCAGCCAACGGACCGGTCAGCGGCCGCTGGATGATGCGCATGTCGTTGTCGTAGTAGTACAGACCGACAAGCGTCTTCATGTGCTCGACGGGTTGCGACGCCAAGCGAACTTCCAGTGTGTTCTGCCTCAGCGAGTGGGGATCTTCCCCGTCGTCGTCGACGAGCCATGAACCCGTGGGAATGAACTGGTGGTTATGGCCTCCACTCGTCGCGGTGAGCACCGACAGCTTGCCGAGGCTGGTTTTCGCGTCGAGCTGTGCCCAGTACTTGGTGCCGATGTAACGCTCGGACGGCCCTGTGATCGGGTTCGCCGTTTTCCACGGGTCTTTCACCGAGTTGCCGGCGAAGGCGGGAACGTAGCCAGCACCGGCGCCACCGAGATCCACGTACTCAAAGCCAAACAGAGCCGAGGCGTCCTCACTGAGCTCGAACAACAGCTTGGCGCGAAGCGATTTCTGGTCGGCGTCGCTGGTGCCGTTGTTGTAGTACGGGTCGTGCTTGAGCACGCTGCCGGCGACACGAATGGCCACGTTGTCCGTCAACTCGCGGTTCAACATGCCCTCCACGCGACGGGTGCCATAGGACCCGAGCTCAAGCGCCAGTGCACCTTCGTTGTGGAACCCTGGATCATTGCTGATGATGTTCACCACGCCCCCGGGGCCGGAGCGGCCATAGAACGTGGACTGGGGGCCGCGCAGCACTTCCACCCGGGCCAGGTCGTACATGACCTGCGTACCCTCGGGCCGGGCGTTGTAAGTCCCATCCACGTTGATAGCGACCGCGCCATCCCCCACGCCAGGCGACAGGTCGGTGCCCAGGCCACGCACGGCTACCAGATAGCCACGCGGCTGAGTCTGCACCACCACGCCGGGTGTGCCCTGAATCACTGTGTCGAGGCGGTTCAACCCTTGCTCTCGGATCTCCTTGCCGCTCACCACGGCCGTGGAGATCGAGGTCTTCTGCAGGTTCTGGCTCACCCGCTGAGCCGTGACCACGACCGTCTCGAGCTTCGCACTGGAAGCGGCCTCGTCAGTCGAAGGAGCCGGGGCATCAGCCGCAGGGGCAGAGGCGGCCGGAGCGACAGGTGCGGCGACCTCCTGTGCATAGGCAGGCGCGCAGCAGGCGCCCGTCAACAGAAGCATCGGCCAACCGTTGCGGGCGGCACGGCGACTCACCTTGGCATATCGCTTTTTCATCGTTGTCTCCGTTTAGTAGTCAATACCACCCGTCGGCCGGCGACGCGCGCTGACCGGGCAGGACTTTGTTTTGAATGAAGGCGCCGAGTCGCTCGCATGACCGGCCCGGCCAGCAGCGGCTCGGACGATCAGGGGCCGCCGTCCGAGCTGCGGCAGTGGAAGTTCTGCGTCATCGTTGTCTCCGGTTTTGTCGGCTATTTGTCGCGTTCTTGACTTCGATCAACGCAGCAGATGCTAGGAGGCTGTAGTTCGCGAAACTAGGCGACGACTTCAGTCATGGACCTCATGCAAACCCGTATACGCAGCAAACCGTCGCCGCACTTCATCTGATCGTCTTGGGACGTGCGCGCGCCGCGCCTGGATTCGAAGCGCCGCGGCTGTTCGAGATGCGGCAGCGAAACCGCTACCGCGATCTCGATCTGCCCAAGCAGCGGCTGCGAGACAAGATCATCGACAGGGCCCCAGGCGCTGCCGCCGGGTCAAGCGCTGGCTGGACTGCCGTCTATCCGCGACGCGGGCAGCACCATCACCATCGTCAGCCCCGCCCCCTGCCGCGTCTCGGCCCGGATGCTCCCGCCATGGAGCGCGAAGGCCCGCTGGGCAATGGCGAGGCCCAGGCCAACCCCCTGCACGTTCTCCGAGCCCGCCACACGAGCAAAGGGTTCGAAGATGGCCTCGACCATGTCCGCCGGCACACCCTGCCCGTCATCCTCCACGATGCAGGTCAGGCACGCCGATGCCTCGTCGATGCGCGCCGTCACGCTGACGAGGCTGCCTGGCCGCGTGAACTTCACTGCGTTGCGGATCACGTTTTCATAGCCCCGGTACAGCAGCTCGCCATGGGCCTGCGTGACGAACTCGCCAGGCAGGTCGACGCGGACCTTCTTGCCCTGCAACTGGGCCTCGAACTGCGCGTCCTCGGCGATGGCCTGCAGCAGCTCGATGACATCGATGCGGCTGGTCGGCGGCACGGCCGCACCGGCCTCCAGGCGGTGCCAGGTCAGCAGCTCCTCGACGAGGCCGTCCAGGCGCTGGCTCTCGCGCTCGATGCGGTCCAGCATGGGCCCGAAGCTGGCCGGGTCCTGTCGCACGAGGCCGATGGCCACCTGCAGTCGTGCCAGCGGCGAGCGGAGCTCATGCGAGATGTCGTGCAGCAGCTGCTGACGCGACTCGGTCAGCCGCTGCACCTGGCGCGCCATGCGGTCGAAGTCGCCAGCCAGGTCGACGATCTCATCGTCACGCCCACCCATGCGGTGCCGCACCCGCGTGTCCAGGTTGCCTTCGGCAATTTGGCGCAGCGCCCAGCTCAGTTGCCGGATGGGTCGCGACAAGTACCAGGCCAGGCCGGCGCTGGTCAGCAGCATCGTCAGCACCCCGGCCGTGAACGGCACCATGGGCACGACGCCGAACAGCAGGTCACCGCTGTCGGGCGGCGGCGGCCGACCGGTCAGGTGGAAATAGCTGACGACGCTGACCAGCGTCAGCACCATGCCGATCCACTGCGACAGGAAGAACTTCCAGAACAGTCGGCCGGGGCGGCGCGAGGTCGCCATCGTCAGTCGACCAGCAGCTGGTAGCCGCGGCCGCGAACGCTTTCTATCCACGACTGGCCGTCGCTGCGCAGGCCCAGCTTCTGGCGGATGCTGCTGATGTGCACATCGATGCGCCGGTCGAATCGCGCCAGCGGCTGGCCGAAGGCCTGCAGCGAGATGTCCTGCTTGCTGACGAGTTGCCCCGCCTGTCGCGCCAGCACTTCCAGCAGCGTGAACTCGGTACCGGTCAGCTCCAGCGGCCGGCCCTGCCAGGTCGCACTGCGGCTGCCGGGGGACAGAATCAGCGGCCCCACCTGCAGCTGCTTCGCGCCACTGGCCACCGGCGTGGACGCCGGCTCGCGACCCTCGGTACGGCGCAGGATGGCACGGATGCGCGCCACCAGCTCGCCCGGCGTGCAGGGCTTGGGCACGTAGTCGTCGGCGCCCATGTCCAGGCCGACGATGCGGTCGATGTTGTCGCCGCGAGCGGTCAGCATCAGCACCGGGACCTGGCTCGTCGAACGGATGCGGCGCAGCGCCTCGATACCGGACACGCGCGGCATCATGATGTCGAGCACCACGATGCTGTAGGGCCGGCTGACCGCCTCCAGCGCACCGGCCTCGCCGTCGTGCACGGCATGCACGTCGAAGCCCTCGCGCACGAGGTACTGCGACAGCATGGCGGTGAGGTCGATGTCATCATCAACCAGCAGAACCTTGTTCATCGGCCCGGAGTATCCGCGTCGCAACGCGCACCCGGCGAGCCGTTTTACCCACCTTAACCCTGTCGGAAGGCGCTTAACCGACCCGATTCCTAGCATGGGCTGCACAGGTATCCCATGCCCAAAGCACTGACTCCACACGCCCTTTCGACCGCCAGCGCCACACTGCTGCTGGCGTTGGCCGGCTGCGCCGTCGGGCCCACCTACCAGGCCCCCACGCCCGCCGCCGCGACGACCTGGCACGCTCCCGTGCCGCACGACGGCCAGTCCACCACGCTGCAGAACTGGTGGGCCCAGTTCAACGATGCCGCGCTGACGCAGTTCATCACCTGGGCCGAGGCCGACAGCCCCACGCTGACACAGGCGTGGACTCGCATCGAGCAAGCCCGCGCCACGCTGACGACGACGCGCGCTGGCGCTCTGCCCGCGGCCAGCGCCTCCGGCAGCGCGGCGCGCAGCGGCGCTTCCGGTACGACCAGCACGACCGTGCGCAGCGCCCGGCTTGATGCGTCATGGGAGATCGACCTCTTCGGCCGCGTGCGCCGCAACGCCGAGGCCGCGAGCGCACGCATCGAGGCCCGTGAGGCGGACTGGCACGAGGCCCGCGTGTCGCTGGCCGCCGAGGTCGCGGACACCTATGTGCAGTACCGCGCCTGTGGCCTGCTGGCCGACGCCTACGAGCGCGAGCTGGCGTCCGTGACGAAGACCGAGGCTACGACTGCGACGATGGTGCAGGCGGGCTTCACGGCACCGTCCGACGGCGCGCTCGCGCGGGCCAGCCTCGCCAGCAGCCGCTCCTCGGCCGTGCGCCAGCGCGCGCAGTGCTCACTGTTGCTGAAGTCGCTGGTCTACCTGACCGGCCACGACGAACCCGAGCTGCTGGCGACGATGGCCGGTGGCAGCACGGCCGTGCCGCAGCCCGCGCATCTCGGCGTGGACAGCGTGCCGGCCCAGGTCTTGCGCCAGCGACCCGACCTGGCCTCGCTGGAACGCGAGCTGGCCGCCAGCAGTGCCGAGATCGGCGCCGCGCAGGCGGACCTCTACCCCAGCCTGTCGCTGAGCGGCGCCATCACGCGCAGCCTCGGCCAGGGCCTGACGACTTGGTCGTTCGGGCCGGCGCTGGCGGTGTCGCTGTTCGACGGCGGCGCCAAGCGTGCGGCGGTGGACAGCGCCAACGCGAGCTACACCAGCGCACTGGCCGGCTACCAGCAGGGCGTACGCAGCGCCGTGCGCGAGGTGGAGGAGGCGCTCGTCAACCTCGACAGCACGCGCCAGCGCGCCAGCGAGGCGCACCGTGCCGCCGAGGAGTACCGGCACTACCTGAACGCCACCGAGGCCAATTGGCGCGCCGGCACGGCCAGCCTGCTGAACCTGGAGGAAGCGCGGCGCTCCGCGCTGTCCGCCGAAATCGACGACCTGACGCTGGAACAGAGCCAGGTCAGCTACTGGATCGCCCTCTACAAGGCCCTCGGTGGCGGCTGGACACCCGGCGCCACGGTCTCCACGAACAAGAACGGAGCCCAGCCTTGAACCGGCCCACCCGCATCCACGCACCCGGCGCCATCGTTGCCGCGCTGCTCCTCCTCACGGCCTGCAGCAAGCCCGACGACGGCGGCCCTGCCGCTGCCGCCAGCGCGCCCAGCGTGCTGACGGTGGAAATCACGTCGCCCAGCACGCTGCAGTGGCCGCAGACCATCCAGGCCAACGGCGCGCTGGCGGCCTGGCAGGAAGTCATCGTCAGCCCCGAGACCGGCGGCCTGCGCATCGCCGAACTGGCGGTGGACGTGGGCACGCGCGTTCGCAAGGGTCAGCTGCTCGCCCGCCTGGCCGACGACAGCCTGCAGAACGATCTGCACAAGCAGCAGGCGCTCGTCGCCCAGGCGCAGGCCACGCTGGACCAGGCCACGTCCAACGTGCAGCGCGCCAAGGCCGCCGAGAACAGCGGCGGCCTGTCGGCGCAGACCATCGAGCAGTACCGCATCACCGAGGCGACGTCGCGTGCCGCGCTGGCGTCGGCCAAGGCCGACCTGGACGCGACGCAGCTCAAGCTGCGTCAGACCCGCATCGTCGCGCCGGACGACGGCCTCGTGTCGACGCGCAGCGGCGTGCTCGGCAACGTCGTGTCGGCCGGCACCGAGCTGTTCCGCCTCGTGCGGCAGGGCCGCGTCGAATGGCGCGCCGAGGTCGATGCGCGCCAACTGGCCGTCATCAAGGAAGGCCAGCGCGCCCGCGTCACGCTGCCCACCGGGCAGGCCGTGGACGGCAAGGTGCGCCTCGTCGGCCCGGTGCTGAGCACCGACACCGGCCGCGCGCTCATCTACGTCGCGCTGCCGACCGACAGCGCCGCGCGAGTGGGCATGTTCGCCAGCGGCAGCGTGGAGCTGCCATCCACACCCGCACTGACGCTGCCGCAGAGCGCACTGGTGTCACGCGATGGCCGTGACTACGTCTACACGGTCGACGGTGGCGGCAAGGCGCACAGCGTCGTCGTCACGGTGGGCCGGCGCCAGCAACCTCGCGTCGAGGTGCTGGGCGGCGTGCCGGCGAACGCGCGCGTCGTCGCCGGTGGCGGCGCGTTCCTATCGGACGGCGCCCAGGTGACGGTGGCCGCTGCGGCAGCGTCCGCGGCCTCGCGTTGATCGGAGCCGCATCATGAACGTCTCCGCCTGGTCGATCCGCAACCCGGTCCCGTCCATCCTGCTGTTCATCCTGCTGACGGTCGTCGGCCTGATGGCTTTTAGCAAGCTGCAGGTGCAGGACTTCCCCGACATGGACCTGCCGACCATCCAGGTGTCGGCCTCGCTGGAAGGCGCCGCGCCGGCCCAGCTGGAAACCGAGGTCGCGCGCAAGCTGGAGGACAAGCTCGCGTCACTGTCCAAGCTGGATCACCTCACGACGACCATCACCGACGGTTCGGTGAGCATGAGCGTCAGCTTCGACATCGACAAGAACTCCGAGGAAGCGCTCAACGAGGTCCGCAACGCCATCGACGGCGCCAAGGCCGACCTGCCGGCCAGCATGGCCTCGCCCACTGTCTCCAAGATCACCAGCGCCGGCTCCGCGCTGCTGACCTTCACCGTCGAATCGACGCAGCTCGACGAACAGGACCTGTCCTGGTTCGTCGACAACGACGTGGCCAAGGCCATGCTCGCCGTGAAGGGCGTGGCCTCCGTCGCGCGCGTCGGCGGCGTCGACCGCGAGGTGCTGGTGACGCTGCAGCCCACGCTGATGGCCGGCCTGGGCGTGACGCCGTCCGACGTATCGGCAAAGCTCAAGGCCGTGCAGAAGGACAGCTCCGGCGGCCAGGGCGCCCTGGGTGGCCAGCGCCAGTCCGTGCGCACGCTGGCCACCGTGGGCCGACCGGCCGACATCGCCGCGCTGACGCTACCGCTGGCCGACGGCCGCAGCGTGCGGCTGGACCAGATCGCGACGATCAGCGACGGCCACGCCGAGCGCTCGACCATCGCCTTGCGCGACGGCAAGCGCGTCATCGGCTTCCAGGTCACGCGCTCACGCGGCTTCTCGGACACGGGCGTCGCCAGCGACATCCGCGCGGCCGTGAAGACCTTCGCCGCCGCGCACCCGAATGTGACGGTGCAGGAAGCATCGAACACCGTCGAGCCCATCCAGGAGAACTACCACGGCTCCATGCACCTGCTGCTGGAGGGCGCAGCGCTGGCCGTCATCGTCGTGTGGCTGTTCCTGCGCGACTGGCGCGCCACGCTGGTGTCCGCGGCGGCGCTGCCGCTGTCCATCGTGCCGGCCTTCCTCGTCATGTGGCTGCTGGGCTATTCGCTGAACACGATCACGCTGCTGTCGCTGTCGCTGGTCGTGGGCGTGCTGGTGGACGACGCCATCGTCGAGATCGAGAACATCGAACGCCACCTGCTGATGGGCAAGAGCCCGTTCCAGGCGGCGATGGAGGCCGCCGACGAGATCGGCCTGGCCGTCATCGCGACGACGTTCACGCTGGTCGCCGTGTTCCTGCCGACCGCCTTCATGGGCGGCATACCGGGCAAGTTCTTCAAGCAGTTCGGCATCACCGCGTCGGTCGCCGTGCTCGCGTCGCTGCTGGTCGCGCGACTCTTGACGCCGATGATGGCCGCCTACCTGCTCAAGCCCAAGAAGCCGGGCCACCACGAGGTGTCCACCGACGGCCCGACGATGACGCGCTACCTCGGCTGGGCGCGCGCGGGGCTCAAGCACCGCAAGACGACCGTTGCGTTGGCGGCGCTGTTCATGGTGTTGTCGCTGGCCGTCGCGCCCTTCATCCCGACAGCCTTCATCCCGGCGCAGGACAAGGCGCAGAGCAGCATCAGCATCAAGATGGCGCCCGGCACGACGCTGGAGCAGACCACCGCCACCAGCGTGCGCGCGGCCGAACTCCTGAAGGGCCTGCCCGAAGTGCAGAGCGTGTTCGTGTCGGCCGGCACGGCCTCCACCGGCGGCGGGATGAGCGCCTCGTCGGCGGCCGACCTGACCAGCGCGACGCTGACCGTAGACCTCGTCGCCCGCGGCGACCGCAAGCTCAAGCAGTCGCAGGTCGAGGCCCAGATGCGCAACCTGCTGCGCACGCTGCCGGGCGCGCGCATCTCGGTCGGCGGCGGCAACAGCGGCGAGTCGCTGCAGCTGACGCTGGCCAGCGATGACCCCGGCGCGCTGACGCTGGCAGCGACTCAGGCCGAGGCGCAGCTGCGCACGCTCAAGGGCATCGGCAACGTGACCTCCAGCGCCGCGCTGCAGCGGCCCGAGATCCAGATCCGCCCCGACGCCGTCAAGGCCGCCGCGCTGGGCGTCACGTCCGAGGCGCTGGCCGACGCGGTGCGCTTCGCGACCTACGGCGACTACTCGACGTCGCTGCCCAAGCTCAACCTGCCGCAGCGTCAGATCGCTATCCGCGTGCGGCTGGACGACACGGTGCGGCAAGACCTGGACGCCATCGGCCAGCTGCGTGTGGCCGGCAGCAATGGCACGGTGAGCCTCGCGTCGGTGGCCGACGTCTCGATGGGCAGCGGCCCGTCGCAGATCGACCGCATCGACCGTTCGCGCAACGTGACGCTGACCGTGGAACTGAACGGCCGCGCCATCGGCGAGGTGCAGAAGGAGGCCAAGGCGCTGCCGGCGCTGCGCTCGCTGCCGACCGGCGTGCGCTTCGTCGACCAGGGCGAGCTGCAGCGCATGTCGGAGCTGTTCACGAGCTTCGGCGTCGCGATGGCCATCGGCATCTTCTGCATCTATGCCGTGCTGGTGCTGCTGTTTCACGACTTCCTGCAGCCCGCCACCATCCTGTGCGCGCTGCCGCTGGCCATGGGCGGCGCGCTGCTGGCGCTGTGGATGACGGGCCAGGCGTTCTCGATGCCGGTCGTCATCGGCGTGCTGATGCTGATGGGCATCGTGACGAAGAACTCCATCCTGCTGGTGGAGTACGCCATCGTTGCGCGGCGCGAGGGCGGCATGACGCGCTTCGACGCCATTGTCGACGCCTGCCACAAGCGCGCGCGCCCCATCGTCATGACGACCATCGCGATGGGTGCCGGCATGCTGCCCAACGCGCTGGGCCTGGGCGCCGAGCCGAGCTTCCGCCAGCCGATGGCCATCGTCGTCATTGGTGGACTGTTGACGTCGACCTTCCTGAGCCTGCTTGTCGTTCCGGTAGTGTTCACCTATGTGGACGACCTGCTGATGTGGTCACGAAAGGCACGGGTTCAAGAAGCGGGGGCTCAACTTCCCGCGCAGGAACGGTGACCGCTTCGTGGATCGAGGCCTCACTTTCGAGTCCATCGCCGAGGGGCTTCGTCTGTCCTTTGCATAGCATTGCAGCCTGGACCTTCGCCCTGCTCGGTATACGTGAGGAGTCATTGGTGAGCTTGAGTCGCTTCGCTTCCTCGAAGAGCGCGGCCGCGGGCCTCCTGTGATCGAGGCATCGGTGGTCTCCTTCACTGGCACACCTTGATGCCGTGCGGCCCGGTGCCATGGGTGTTCTGGATGGCCGATTGCGCGTTGACCATCTTGCCCATGCGACGCCGGATCTTACCGTTCGGCAATCGCTCGAGCTTGACGCACAACTCGGGATCAAGCGCCATCGCGATGCGCTCCTCAAACGTCGGCCTCGGCGTGTTGCTGCGCGGATCGCTGGTTGCAGGGTTGGACAGCGAGCCGAGCATCACTTCCCGGCTCGGCGTCAGCGTCAGCGGTCCCGACGCGGAGGCTGAACTGCCCGGCGCTGATGCCGATGGCCCGCTTGGGCTGATCGCCGCTTGTGACGGGGCCGCCTCGCCATCCGTCGAAGCGGCAGCCCCAACACTCGGCACCACCGGTGTGACCGTCATCGGTGAGCGGACTGGAAACGTCCGCATGCGTGCGAGCGTCGGTGTCGCCTGTTCACTGGCAGCCTGGGCACGCGCCTTGCGATCGGGAACAAAGCGAAGCGGGATCGACGTACTGACCGGGCTGTCAGGCCGCACCGGCTGATTGAGCTGCCACAGCGCCCATAGCAGCACCAGATGCGCACCGAGCACCGCGAACGCGGCCAGCGGGCGATGCTTGGGCCGCCGCGGCTCAGATGGCCCAGCGGCAAATGCCATCGCGGCGTTCACTCGTCCTGCCTCGCAGGCGCAGGATCAAGGCCCGTGTCAGAAGAGAACGCCGCTGGAGGCGGCGGCAGAGCAAACGGGGGGAGGAGCCAAGCGAACAACGACCAGCCCACGCACAGGCAGAGCAGGATTCGCATGAAGATGCGTGCGGTCAGCAACAGCCAGGCCCGCCAGAAGGCACGGGGCGGGGGGGTGAGCTTTCTCATCGCACTTCGCTATAACTGCTGACGAAGCGGCGATGCTAGGAAGGGTGTCCGTTAGCTGCGTTATGCCAAGGTTAGCCAGGGTAAAGATTCGACCTGGGCAGCGTCGGCACCATTGCCAAGCCCCCGCTTTCCTCAGAAGTATTTGCATACAGCATCGCGCACAGTCGCGTGCTGTCAACGGATTGGCTCAAGTTCCGGCTCTACAGCTCTGCCCTCCATCGAATACTGCCGTCGGCGTCTTGGCAGTGGACGAGAAACATGGCATTCGCTCGGTCGTTGGCAAAGGGTTCGGGCGGTACCGTTTGCCCGATAGTGCAGCCTTTACGCTGCGGCGATGACGCTCGCCCGTGTCGCCGACGTTGCCTCGTTCAAGAGGCTGCCATCACCGACACGCCCCGCTTATCGGGCGACGGCGGCAAGCTGGCGGCGCCACTGCCAGCGGCGCAATCAGGCTAAGGCGATGCCAAAACCGGCATCGGCCCGCGAGCGCTTTTCATCAGCGGCTGGCCGGCCCGGCCATAGCATGCGGCCTCGCAAAGCTGCCAACCGCATGAACGCAGAATTCGTGCCCGGCCGGCGGCGCTTCCTCGCCGCGCGGGCCGTCGGCGGGCCTGATCACCGCTACAGCCCCCAACGCCATCCGCGCCCTGTGCCGGAGATGAACAGCCGACGCAGCGCCTGAGGGCGCGTCCAGGCGGAATACAAGACTGGAGACATCGATGTTGACTCGCCGTGCATTTCCGCAGTCATGTGCGTCAGTTGCCAGCGCTGGTCCGCATTCAATGTGAAGTAATGACTCTCAAGCAAATGAGCACAAATAACTTTGTCGCGCCAGTCGGCGGTCTGCCCCCCGTGCAGCCAGTTTTCGGGAGGTTCGCCTTCCTACCCAGACAACTGGCCCTCGCCAGCATCCTGGTCGCTGCTCTCCCGGTTCACGCGGCCCTGCCGGAACTCGGTCCGATGCCGTCCCTGCCGGCCCCGTTGCCCTCCGACAGCGTCTCCATGGGCGATGCGCAATCCGCGCCGGTCGTGCATCTGGGCTTGCCGATCACTGCCGGCCCGTTCAAGCCGACCTGGGAATCGATCGCAAAGCAGTACCCGGGAACGCCGGCTTGGCTGCGTGAAGCAAAGTTCGGCATCTGGGTCCACTTCGGTCCACAGGCCGTCGGCATGAGCGGCGACTGGTACGCGCGCCGGATGTACGTTCCCGGCACGACCGCCTATGCCAGCCACCTCAAGAACTATGGCCATCCGTCGCAGTTCGGCTACAAGGAGGTGCTGCGGGACTGGAACCCGAGCAAGCTGGACCCGGTCAAACTGGTGGCGCTGTACAAGGAAGCCGGCGCGCGCTTCCTTCTTATCCAGGGTGTGCACCACGACAATTTCGACTTGTGGGATTCCCGTTATCAGCCGTGGAATTCAATGCGCATCGGTCCCAAACGTGACCTGCTTGGGGAATGGGCGGCGGCGGCCAAGGCGACCGGGCTGCGCTATGGCGTGGCGTTTCACCATGAGTACACCTGGTGGTGGTGGCAGACCGCCTTCGGCAGCGATCCGACAGGCGATTACGCCGGCAAGCCGTACGACGGCACATTGACCCTTGAGGATGGCAAGGGCAAGTGGTGGGAAGGGCTCGATCCCCGCCTGCTCTATGGCCCGGATCTGCGGGAATACAAGGGCGTGACGGCAGCGGCTCATACGGACTGGAACCCACCGCCCGCGGGCATCTTCGGCCGCCACACGGCCTATGCCGAGTGGTACGCGAAACGCTGGGCGCTGCGCATGATGGACGTGGCGGAGCGCTACGACCCGGACTTCATCTATACCGATGGCACCAGCGACCAGCCTTTCAGCGGTAACTTGACCGGGACCGGGATGAAGTCCGATGCCATGCAGCTCGTGATGGCCGATTTCTACAATCGAACGCTGAAGAAGCGCGGCAAGGTCGACACGTTCAGCGTCGTCAAGTTCCACCCGAAATTCAACGGTACCGTCAACACGGAAGAAGGCACGATCCCGGCAGGCATCAGGGACGATGAAGCCTGGATCGCCGAAACGCCTGTGGGCGATTGGTACTACGCCCCCTGGTTCACTTATGACTCGGGCGCCGTCATTCGCTACCTTCTTGAGCAGGTTGCGCGCGACGGGAATGTGGCCCTCTGCATCTCTCCGCTGCCGGACGGATCGCTGGACGAGGGCAGCCTCCGCATGCTGAAGGAGGTCGGTGCCTGGATGCGCGTGAACGGCGAAGGGATTTATGGCAGCAAGGCCTGGGTGAAGCTGGGCGAAGGCGAGGATGGCAAGCTACGCACCTTGCCAGGCGGAAAGCTGGATCGAACCCAGGCCGACTTCAAGTTTGGGCCCCATGACTTCCGCTTCACGGTCGGTCGCGACGGTTCGCTCTACGCGTTCACCATGATGGTTCCCAAGCCTGGTACGACGCTCAAGATCCATTCGCTCGGATCGGACGCGAACCTGCTGGGCAAACGGATCAGCTCGGTGTCTCTGGTCGGCTACGAGGGCAAGGCACTCACCTGGCGCCAGGAGGCCGATGGCTTGGTCATCGTGTGCCCGCCCGATATGCCATTTGCTGCTGCGGTTGCATTCAATATTCGCTAGGGACAGTCTGCAAAACCCCTCGTCAATCCGACTGGCGCTGGGCGTGAGCGCGGGCGAC
>NZ_LMFP01000028.1:147599-148096 GCF_001426885.1 Pelomonas sp. Root1444
AGCGACTCATGCGCCAGCAAGGTCTGCAGGGCGTGCGCCGCGGCAAGGCGGTGCGCACCACCGTTCCCGACCCCAAGGCGCCATGCCCGCTGGACCGGGTCAACCGGCAGTTCCGCGCCGAGCGGCCCAACCAGCTGTGGGTCTCGGACTTCACCTACGTCTCGACCTGGCAGGGCTGGGTCTACGTGGCGTTCGTGGTGGATGTGTTCAGCCGGCGCATCGTGGGCTGGCGCCAGAGCAGTTCGATGCACACCGAGTTCGTGCTCGATGCGCTGGAGCAGGCGCTGTACGACCGCAAGCCTGGTCAGGCGCAAGGCCTGGTGCATCACTCGGATCGTGGATCGCAGTACCTGTCTATCCGCTACAGCGAGCGTCTGGCCGAGGCCGGCATCGAGTCGTCAGTGGGCTCCAAGGGCGACAGCTACGACAACGCTCTGGCCGAGACCATCAACGGGCTCTACAAGGCCGAGGTGATCCACCGGCGCGGGCCGTGGAAG
>NZ_LMFP01000028.1:148105-214738 GCF_001426885.1 Pelomonas sp. Root1444
TGTGGAACTGGCGACCCTGCAATGGGTGGCTTGGTTCAACCACCACCGATTGATGGAGCCACTGGGCTACGTCCCGCCGGCCGAGTTCGAGGCCACGTTCAAAGAACGATGAGTGTCCGGTACGCCCGATTCGTAGCGAACCCGCAGCTAACCCGCCGGGCATGTGGCGTCAACATGACTTCGCTGCGCGCTTACCGCAGGACTGCTGCACGGTGAAGAAGTCGTCGCGTTCGCTGACGCCGGCTACCAATGCGCGGCCAAGCGCGGAGACGCGTTCGTCAGGACCCGTCAGTGATGGCCCAGGGGTCAAGTTGAAATCCGGAGAACAGCCCTCGGCCGCGCACATCGGGCCCTGCAGACTGGCCGCTTCACCACTTAGGAGCCACGCATGCTCTGCGTCGAAAGCACCATCCCCGTCACCCTCATCCAGGCCGCTTGGTTTCCCATCGAGGTCACTTACACGGCCGAGGCCGACCGCGAGGTCACCTACGGCGGCCACGTCGACGAGTACGTCGGTACGGTGCACGTGTCGGTGGTCGGCGCTGGCAGCGACGTCTTCCCGTGCCGCTTCCGCATCAAGCGCGTTCTCTTCGACACCTACCTCGCAGAAAGTCTGGTGGACGCCTCCATCCGTGGCCACCTGACGGAGAACCAGCTGTTCCGCGCCTGGCTGCGCCGCCAAATGAAAGGCTAAGCGTCGATCAGTGCCTGGGCGAGGTACTGCGTCAGCCGTCGCCCGGCGCGGATCGCTGTCGGTGACGAATACCAAGGTCTTCACGACCCAATCGGACGGCTACAGCTTCACTTTCGCGCAGTTGAACCCGGAGATGAAGCCCTGACCCTGCTGGCACGTGAGTTCAGCTCAAACCCTAGTTCACTGGCGCGCCGTCCTGCCTATGATCCGCGCGACAGCGCTCGCAGCCGTTTGGGAGGCGGCCGGAGCCGATTGGGCTCATTGGGCCGCCGATACAGGACTGGGGTCGCCATCCTTGTTGCCGGAGGGCCACCGCAGCATGTTTCGGCCGGTACGCCCATCGCGGACGAAGCTGCGGATTTGCGCCCCAGCAACGGCACCACCCTCTTCGCGACCGCCCCTAAGCTGTGGCCATCCGCGATGGCGATGCCGCACCTGCGCCAAGCCACTCACGCCCGCCTGAACGAACGACCGGGACCCGTCCATGCCACAGCCCCTGCGCCTCATCGATTCCTCCTCCCCACTGCCAACCCAAGCCGATGCCGTCGTCATCGGCGGCGGGATCATCGGCGTCTTCACGGCCTACTACATGGCGCGTCGCGGCTTGTCGGTCGCGCTGGTCGAGAAGGGGCGCATCGGTGCCAAGCAATCGAGCCGCAACTGGGGCTGGTGCCGCCAGCAGAACCGCGATGCGCGCGAGTTGCCCATGGCCACCCGCAGCCTCGATCTGTGGCAACAGTTCGCGGCGGACACGGGTGAAGACACCGGCTTCAGCCGCTGCGGCCTGCTCTACCTCAGCGACGACGAGGGCGAGATCGCCCGCTGGGCCAAGTGGGGCGAGTTCGCGAAGACGGCCGGCGTGACGACGCACATGCTGAGCGCCCGCGAGGCCAGCGAGCGGGGCCGGGCCACCGGCCGCGGGTGGAAGGGTGGCGTGTTCTCGCCCAGCGATGGCACGGCCGACCCGTCGAAGGCGGCGCCGGCCGTGGCCGCGGCGTTCATGAAGCTCGGCGGCACCGTCCACCAGAACTGCGCCGTGCGCGGCATCGAGCGCGAGGGCGGACGACTCAGCGGCGTGGTCACGGAGGCCGGCACCATCAAGACCCGCACGGCCGTCTATGCCGGTGGCGCGTGGGCTTCGTCCTTCCTGCGCCAATTGGGCATCAGGTTTCCACAGGCCACGGTTCGCCAGACCATCGTGCGCGTGTCCTCCGTGGCCGAGCGCCTGCCGGCAGCGCTGCACACCGCGCGCGTGTCCGTCACCCGGCGCAGCGACGGCAGCTACAACCTCGCCATCAGCGGACGTGGGCGGGTGGATCCCACCGCGCAGCTGCTGCGCTTTGCGCCGCAGTTCCTGCCGATGTTCGCCAAGCGCTGGCGCAATGTTTTTCCGGGCGGCCTGGAAGGCATACGCGGCGGCCACGAGACGCTGGCACGGTGGCGGCTGGATGCGCCCACGCCCATGGAACGGGTGCGCGTGCTCGCCCCCCGGCCGGATGCCGCGGCGGTGAAGCAGACCTTCCACCGTGCGGCCGAACTGCTGCCGGCGCTGGGCCAGGCGGGCATCGCCAACGCCTGGGCTGGCTTCGTCGACAACACGCCGGATGGCGTGCCCGGCATCGGCGAGGTGCCGGAGATCCCCGGCTTCATCCTGGCCGCGGGCTTCTCGGGCCACGGCTTCGGCATCGGCCCCGGCGCAGGCCACCTGATCGCCGACCTGACGACGGGCGCGCCGACCCTCTTCGATCCCAAGCCCTACCACCCGGCGCGCTTCGCGAAGTCGGCCTGGGGCCAGGTCGCCGACTTCTAAAGGCCACGGGATGGCCTCGTTCCAACGTCCAGCCGGCGAGCTGGCGAGGCTGGTGCTCGCCCTGCTGTTCGTCAATGCCAGCGTGACCGGCCTGCGGATGGCCGCGCCACTGCAGTCGCTGCGGCAGGGGCATGGCGAAGCGGCCGTGGGCGGGTTGATCGCGCTGTTCGCGCTCGCCCAGGTGTTTCTCGCCCTTCCCGCTGGCCGCTATTGCGAGCGCAGCGGGTTGAAGCGGCCTCTCGCGATGGCCGTGGTGGTGGCCATGGCGGCCTGCGCGATGGCCGCTGCATGGCCGGTGTTCCCGGTGCTGTGCGTCAGCGCCCTCCTCACCGGCGGCGCGGGCGGCGTCGCCGTCATTGCGGTCCAGCGCCATGCGCCGCGGGTCGCGGGCGATCCGGCCACGCTGCGCGAGGCGTTCGCGTGGCTGGCGATTGGCCTGGCCTTGTCGAACGTCCTGGGCCCGCTGATGGCCGGGTTGCTCATCGACGGCGCCGGATTCCGCGCCGCCTTCGTGGGGCTGGCGCTGCTGCCGCTGCTGGCCTGGCTGGCGGTGCGGGGAGCGGTCGATCCTGCGGCCCCGCCGCACGAAGTGCCCACCAGCGGGCGCAGCGTCCGGGACCTCTGGCGCCATGCCGGCCTGCGCCGGCTGCTGCTCGTGACCGGCCTGCTGTCCTGCTGCTGGGACGTGCACACCTTCCTCGTGCCCGTGCTCGGTCATGAGCGCGGCGTCCCGGCCTCGGTGATCGGCAGCATCCTGGGCGCCTTCGGCATCGGGGCCGCCGCCGTCCGGCTGCTGACGCCGCTCGTGGCCGCGCAGTTGCGCGAATGGGCCGTCCTGCTCGCCGCGATGGCCGCCACCGCGCTGCTGTTCGCCGTCTACCCGCTCGTGCAGACGCCGCTCGCCATGGGCCTGTGCTCCGCGCTGCTGGGCTTGAGCCTCGGCAGCACCCAGCCCATGGTCATGAGCCTGCTGCACCGGCTCGCGCCGCAGCACCGCTACGGCGAGGCGGTGGCGATGCGCGTGATCGTGAACAACGCCTCCAGCGTCGGCATTCCCATGCTGTCGGGCGCGGCCGGCTCGCTGGTCGGCGCGGCCGGCGTGTTCTGGGCCGCCGGCGTGATGGCGGCTGCCGGCGCGCGTCTCGCGCTTCCCCTGAAAGACCACTGAGAACCCATGATCCGTTCCATCGCCTTCATCCACACCGTGGCCCTGCTCGTCGAGCGCTTTCGGCCGCGCTTCCAGGCCGAACTGCCGCAGCAGCGCTGCTTCCACCTGCTCGACGAGAGCGTGCTGCACGACCTGCTGCGGGACGGACCGTCGCCCGCCATCACGCGGCGCATCGTTACACTGGCCACGCTGGCGGCCGATGCGGGTGCGGACCTGATCGTCTTCACCTGCTCCTCCACCTCTCCAGCCATTGATGTAGCACGCCGGCTCGTGCCGGTGCCCATCGTGAAGATCGACGACGCGATGTACGCCGAGGCGGCCCGCAGCGACGGCCGTGTCGGCCTGCTGTACACGACGCGCTCGACGCTGGAACCCAGCCGTTCGCTGCTGGCCGAACATGCCGCGGCGTCCGGCGCGCGGGTGGAGGCGGAATGCGTGCTGGTGGAAGGCGCGTTCGACGCGCTGTCGGCGGGTAAGCGCGAAACGCACGATGCGCTGGTGACGGAGTCGGCGCTGGCCCTCGCGGCGCGCGCCGACCGGCTGGTGCTGGCCCAGGCCTCGCTCGCCCACCTGGCCGGGCCGCTCGCCGAAGCCACCGGCAAGACAGCGCTCGCCAGCCCGGAGTGGATGGTCCGCGACGTCGTGGCGCGCGTGGCCGCGGCGGCCTGATCACAGCGGGAGCCCCCATGAACAAACCCGTCTTGGGCTGCATCGCCGACGACTTCACGGGCGCCACCGACCTCGCCAACCACCTCGTGCGCGGCGGCATGCGCGTCGTGCAGACCGTCGGCGTGCCCGATAGCGCATTCGAGGAGGAGGCCGACGCCATCGTCGTCGCACTGAAGAGCCGCACCATCGCACCGGCGCAGGCGGTGGCGCAGTCGCTGCACGCGCTGGCCTGGCTGCGCGAACGGGGCGTGGCCCAGGTCTACTTCAAGTACTGCTCGACCTTCGACTCCACGCCGGCGGGCAACATCGGCCCCGTCACGGACGCCTTGATGACCGCGCTCGGCTGCGGCTTCACCATCGCCTGCCCCGCCTTCCCCGACAACGGCCGCACGGTGTTCCAGGGCCACCTGTTCGTCGGCGACGCGTTGCTGCACGAGTCGGGCATGCGCCACCATCCGCTCACGCCGATGAGCGATGCCAACCTCGTGCGCGTGTTGCAGGCGCAGACGACGCGCAGGGTGGGCCTGATCGACCACGCCAGCGTGGCCCGCGGCGCGCAGGCCGTTCGTGACCGCATCGCGCAGCTCCGCGCCCAGGGCGTGGAGATCGCCGTCGTGGACGCGACGTCCAACGCGGAGCTGGTGGCCATGGGCCCCGCCTGGGCCGACCTGCCGCTGCTGACCGCCGGCTCGGGCATCGCGATGGGGCTACCGCGCAACTTCGGCATGCACGAGCGCAGCGCCGCGGCGGCGCAGTTGCCCGCGGCACAGGGCTCACGGGCCATTGTGTCGGGCAGCTGCTCGGTGGCGACCAATGGCCAGGTGCGGTCCTTCCTCGATGCCGGTGGCGCCGGGTTCGCGGTCGATCCGCTGCAGCTAGCGAACGGCGTCGACGTCGTCACGCAGGCGCTGGACTGGGCGCGGCCGCGCCTAGCCCAGGGGCCGGTGCTGGTCTACGCCACGGCCGAGCCGGCCGCCGTGAAGGCGGCGCAGCAGAAGCTCGGCGTCGACGCCGCCGGTGCCCTTGTGGAGCAGGCGCTGGCCGCGGTGGCGCGCGGCCTCGTGCGCGAAGGCGTGGGGCAGCTCGTGGTGGCCGGCGGCGAGACCTCGGGCGCCTGCGTGCAGGCGCTGCGCATCGACCGCCTGCGTATCGGCCCGCAGATCGCGCCCGGCGTGCCCTGGTGCCATGCGAGTTCGCCGTTCGCACCCCGCGGGCTGCACCTGGCGCTGAAGTCGGGCAACTTCGGCGGGTCCGCGTTCTTCCACGAGGCCTTCGAATGCCTGGCATGAACGAGACGCAGGCCCGGGAGGCCATCTGCATGATCGGCGAGAGCCTGTACGCGCGCGGCTATGTGCACGCCACGGCCGGCAACATCAGCGTGCGGCTGGACGACGGCGGCTTCCTCATCACGCCGACCGACGCCTGCCTCGGCCGGCTCGAGCCGCAGCGGCTGGCCCGGCTGGATGCCGAAGGCCGCCAGCTCGCCGGCGACCGCGCGAGCAAGACGATCACACTGCACCGCGCCATCTATGCGGCGACGCAAGCCACCGGCCACCCGGCGCGGTCGGTGCTGCACACGCACAGCACCCACACAGTGGCGCTCACGCTTCGCGGCCGGCCACAGTCCCACGACGCCGAGCTGCTGCCGGCATTGACGCCCTACTTCGTCATGAAGGTGGGCCGCGTGCCGCTGCTGCCCTACCACCGGCCCGGCGATCCCGCCGTCGCCGAGCGGGTGGCCGAGCGCATCGCCGCCTATGCCGCGCGCGGCATCCAGCTGCGCGCCGTCATGCTCAGCCGCCTCGGGCCCAACGTCTGGCACGACGATCCCGCCAGCGCCGCGGCGGTGCTGGAGGAGCTGGAGGAGACCGCACGGCTGGCGCTGCTCGCGCAGGACGAGGTCGAGCCGCTCGGAGACGCGCAGGTGCAAGAGCTGCGCGACACCTTCGACGCGTCCTGGTAGCGCCAGTCCCGAAGCTCACGCCGCGGTCCTGCAACCCTACAGGGACAGCCGCAGCGCGACGTTCAACGAACGCGGTTCGCCGGGCGAATGCAGCGTCTGGCTGCCGTCCCACCACACGTACTCGCGTCGCCCGTTACCGGCATTGAGCAGCTGGGCTTCGACCTGCAGCACCGGCGTCACGGCCCAGCTGGCGCCGAGGTTGAGCGTGCGATAGGCGCCGTACTTGCCCGTCAGCGCATTCGTGCGCTCCAGCCAGTAGCTGCCCTGCCCCTGCAGCCAGGCGGTCAGCTTGAGGTCGGGGCTGGCCTGCCAGTCGATGCCGGCATTGAAGAGCCGGCGCGGCGTGTGGTCGACCTCCTTGCCCAAGGTCCCGGGGGCGGCCGGATTGGGCACGGTGATGCGCGCTTCCTGCAGGGCCAGCGTCGCGAAGGTGTCGATGCCCGGCGTCGGACGCAGGCGCAGCTGCAGGTCGGTGCCCCGGCGCCGGGTGGCGCCGATGTTGACGGAGTCGCCGCTCGGGTTGTTCGCCTCGCGATAGACCTCGTTGGTCGCCGTCTGGCGCCAGGTGGCGATGCGGACATCGGCCAGCTGGCCCATGCGCAGCGTCATGCCAAGCTCCATGCCGTCGTTGAGCGACGGGGCGAGATCGGCGGTACGCGGCGGGATCTTGAAACTGGCGGCGCCGAGGCCGACCTGGAAGGTGCGGCCCCAGTTGGCGTAGGTACTGAAGCCCGGCGTCGGCGTCCAGACGGCGCTCAGCTTGGGTTGCCCTATGCTGCCGTAGTCGTTGATGGGGACCTGCGTGCCGGCCCGCTGGTCACTGAAGTGACCGCCGATGCGGTCCACCCGGTAGCCGGGCACGAGCTTGAGTGTCGGCGTCGGCTTCAGCACCGCTTGCACGAAGACGCCGGTCGTATCGAACCGCCAGACGTGGTCGCGCGTCTGTGCGCTGCGCACGCGCTCGACGGTGGTGTAGCGCCGGCTGGTGTTCTGCTGGCGTTCGGTGTCGGCGCCACCTTCGAGTGCGAAGTCGGCAAGACCCGGCACCTGCGGCCGCCAGCTGACGATGGTGCGCACGCCGCGGTGGGTCTCGTCGCTGTCGCGTTCCTGCTGCGAGACGCCGGCCGAGAAGCGCACCCAGCGTTGGTCTTCGAAGCGATTGACGTAGACCAGCGTGCGCCAAGAGAGCGTGCTGCGCCGCCCGCCCTCGATGCTGAAGCTGGCCTGGCCGAGCTTGCGCTTGCCGCCGTCGGAGGCTGAGGTGGCGTAGGACCGCCGCGGGTCGACCGCGGCATCGGCCTGGCTCAGGTAGCCCGGCTCCTCGGCCTCGGCGCGGTGGGCGCGCAGGGCCAGGCCGAAGCGCAGGTCCTGCCCCTGCGGCGTGTAGCCCCATTTGCCGGCCAAGCTCATGCGGTCGGCCTTGGCATGGTCACGCCAGCCGTCGGCATGGCGCACGCCGAGCGAGTAGTTCTGAGTGAAGCCGCCGGCCTCGCGGTCCACCGCGAGCTGGGCGTCGGCCTTGCCCCAGGGCCCGGCGCCGATGCGCAGGTCCGTGGCGTTGCCACCCTCGCGCGTCAGCATCTCCAGGTTGCCGGCGATGTTGTGCAGGCCATAGCGCGCATCGTTGGTGCCGCGCACCGCCGTGATGGCCTGCAGGCCGAGCGGCGTGACGAGGTCGATGAAGGGCATGGCGCCGTCGTTGCTGTTGGACGGCACGCCGTCGACCAGCAGCTTGACGGCGTTCACCTCGCCTTCGCCGTTGAAACCGCGCATGGCGGGCTTGCCCGAGGTGTTGCCCTGGTTGAAGTTGGTCAGGTTGATGCCGGGCAGGCGCGCGAACAGCTCCCAGTTGCTGCCAACGACCGACGCTTGCAGCTCGTCGCCGCCGAAGCTGTCGACCGAGGTGAGCAGGGCCTTGGCGCTGAGCGAGCCGACGGCCGGCACCGTGACCACCACGCGCGAAAGTTCGAAGCCGACGCCGGATTCCCGAGGCTTGTCTTGGGCGCGAGCCGTCGACAACGCCAACAGGCAGGCGATGCAGAGGATGGCGGGTTTGGGTTGTGTGTTCATGGTCAATGGGGGTGTGGAGTGATTCAGCGCACCGGAAGACTCTCGCCCTGGCTGCGGCGCAAGCCGATGCAGACGGCGGCCAGCGCCATCAGCGCCAGGCCGGCGAGCTGCCCGCCGGGAATCGCCAAGGCCCGGGGTGGCGGCTCGAAGCGTGGCTGGGCGGCGAAGTCCGCGGCGCCGAAGGCCTGCTCGTTGAAGAGGTAGCGGTAGAAGAAGGCGCGCAGCCGGTCGTGGAAGGCCGTGATGGCGTCCTGGTAGCCCAGTTGGGCGGCCAGGTCGGTGCCGGCGACGCGGTGCAGCGCGGCCTGTGCGCCGACGCCCGGCAGCAGCCAGCCCAGGCGCTCGGTCCAGCGCTGCCGGGCCAGCAGGCTGGCGCGGTAGTCGGCCACCGACTCGGCCACACTTTCGTCGCCCAGCTGCTGGAAGGCGAAGTACCATTTCCAGTGGAAGCCGGCCGGCAGAGGGGCGGTGTCGCGCCATTGCGGATGGCTGCGGAGGAAGCGCTCCATCGTCTCGCCGGGCGGGCGGTCCCAGGCTGCATGCACGGCCTGGCGCTGGGCCAGCGTCAGGTCCACACCTTGGTGGACCGGAATGCTGCGCGCCAGCGCGATGTTGGCCAGGGCCGGCAGCACCAGCGTCGACAGCACCCAGGCGCCCATTAGCGCGGTGGCATGGGCCGCCGAACTGCGCCCGCCGCAGGCGACGATGACGGACAGACCCGCCCAGAACGCCAGGTAGGCCGCGATGACCCCCATCACCGCCGCAAGCGCCGCGGCCTGCATGCCGTTGAACAGCCCGCCCGCCAGCACCGGCAGCGCCACGCAGGCGAACGCCAGGCCGGCCCTGAGCACGGCGCGGCGCTGCCACAGGCGATGGCCGCCCTGAGGCAACGACGCCAGCATGCCCAGGCGGCCGGCGCTCCGCTCGGCGCTGACGAGGTCATGCAGCAGCGCGATGAGCACCAGCGGGGCGAGGTAGATCAGCACGAAGGCCAGGTCGAAACGGCCCATCGCGGCCAGCGCCGGGTTGAAGTTCTCGCCCTCGTGCAGCTGCGACTGCAGGGCCAGCGCCCGCACGCGCAACACGAAAGGCGCGCTGTCCCGCATGCCGAGCGCCAGGAAGGCGGCGCTGTCCGGTGGGTCCCAGGTGCGGTGGAAGCTGTAGTAGGCCGCCGAGCCTGCGTCCTGTGCTACCTGCGGCTTGCCGGCCAGCGCGGCCAGCTCGCCCTGCTGCAACGCGGCCAGGCGCGCCAGGGTGTCGCGCTGCCGCCCGATCTCCCAGGTGCCGGACGCCACCGCCAGCGACGACAGCAGCAACAGCAGGCCCAGGGCCAGCGCTGCGACAGGCGTCCGCGCCAGCAATCGAAGTTCATGGGGCAGCCAGCTCATGGGGCGCTCCTCGCCAGCCGGCGGGCGGCCCAGCCGAGCAGCGCCAGCGCGGCGACCACCCAGCCCAGCAGCACGCCCGCCGCGGGCAGCGCGCGCCGCAGGGCCTCGCGCGGCGGTTCGGGTTCGAGCCGGAACTCGGCAATGCCCTGCCAGTGCTCATGGCCGATGCGGCTGTCGCGGCTGGAGCGGTCGCCGGCGTAGCTGAGCTTGTCCGCCTGCAGCCGGTTGAGCGCCTGCACGAACTGGTACCGGTGGCGCTCGGCGGCTTCCATGAAGCGGCGATAGCTGTGCAGGTCGGTACCCGACAGCGCCATCGACAGGCGCTGCAGCGCGATGACCGGCCCGAGCAGCGCCCAGAGGTCCAGCTGCTGCACCTGGGCCTGCTGCAGGTCGAACGCCGCCGTAGCGTACTGCTCGAACAGGCGGGCGGTCAGCCGCTCGCCTTCCATGCCGAGCAGCCCCTTGTAGTTCACCGGCAGGTCCTCGACGCGGCTGACGCCGTATTGCGCCAGCACCTGCTGGCGGAAGCCGTTGAAGTACGGGTCGTCGGGGTCGTGGCTGTCGCCGATCTGCGCGAGGTCGCGCGCGATGCGGATGTCGGTCTCCAGCCGCGTCGGCAGCGGCAGGCTGGCGGCGGCGAGCTCCGTCGCCAGGCGAGGCAGCGCGACGACACCGAACGCCCAGGCGACGAGCAGCGCCGCCAGCGCGGTCTGCGCCCGCGCGCACAGTGCCGACACCGCAGCAACTCCCACGGCCCAGATCAGCATCCACAAGGCATGGCCGGCCGCCAGCACCGCGGTCGCGCCCGCAGGCGCCGAACCCGCGACGGCAACGGCCAACAGCCCCGCCATCGCCGGTGCCAGCAGCAGTGCCGCCAGCCCGACGAGACCCAGCAGCTTGCCCAGCACGAGCTGCCCTGGTGTGACGCCCTGCGCCAGCAGCAGACGCAACGTGCCGGACTCCCGCTCGCGGGCCACCACGGCATGCCCGAGGAAGACCAGCACCAGCGGCGCCAGCACCTGCAGCACCATGGCCGGCGTCAGTGCGCCGAAGCGCAGCAGCAGCGACGACTGGCGCACGTCGCCGAAGTTGGCGCTGTTCTGGCGGTGCCCCTCGAGGAAGAGCGTGTGGCCGGTGTAGGCCTCGACGCCGGGGTCGAACGCCGCCAGCGGATGGACCGGCCGGAACACGAAGTGCCCGTAATGGACCATGCGGTGCGGATGCCGGTCGGGCTGGGCCTCGAACTCATGGTCGACCTGCGCCTGGCGGCGGCTGCGGTCGGCATCGATGTCCCGCTGCTGGCTCCAGGCCGTGAAGGCGGACGTCGCCCACAACGCCATCAACACAACAAACGCCGCCCAGGCGGCGCGCTCGCGGCGCAGGCGGCGCCACTCCTCGCGTGCGATCCGCAAGGCGGACCTCATCACGCCGCCTCCAGTCGCGCATAGCGCCGGTGCAGAGCCTGCACGTCGAAGCGTTCCGTCCCTGCCGTGCGCACCTCCTCAGCCATGCGGCCCTGGTCGAGAAAGCCGATGCAGTCCGCGGTATCGACCGCGCCCAGCAGGTCGTGGGTGACCATCAGCACGGCGACCCCCTGCCTGCGCAGCGCATCGAGCAGCGCATGGAAGTCCGCCGTGGCCTGCGGGTCCAGGCCGGAGGTCGGTTCGTCCAGCAGCAGCGCCGGCACCCTGCGCGCCAAAGCCAGCGCGATGGAGACCTTCTGCCGCATGCCCTTGGAAAAGCCGGCCACCCGCTGGTCATGGGCTGCAGGGGCCAGGCCGGCGGCCTGCAGGGCGGCGCCAATGGCGGCATCGCTCTCCTTGCGGCCGGCGAGGTGCAGCAGGTAGGCCACGTTCTCGCGTGCGCTCAGGTGCCCGTAGAGCGCGACGTTCTCGGGGATGTAGGCCAGTTGCGAACGCGCCTTGGCGGGCTCGGCGGCGGGGTCGATGCCGGCCACGCGCAGGGTGCCGGACCGCGGCCGCAGGAAGCCGAGGAAGAGGCTCAGCGCGGTCGATTTGCCGGCGCCGTTGGCACCGAGCAGCGCATAGATCTGGCCGGGCAGGACGGCGAGGTCGAGTCCGCGCAGGATGGTGCGGTCGGCATATCCGGCCGTCACGCCCTGTGCGAGCAGGATGGGTTGGGAAGGGTTGGTCGAAATCAGGCTCATGTCTTGGATCGCTTGCTGGCAGGACGGCGCGGGGCACGGTCGGCCACCCGCGCCGGTCGCAACGCCGAACGGACGCGCAGGCGCGGCCCAGGGCGGCGCCACAGCGAGGAAGAGGCGGGGAAGAGGCGGTCACGCCTCGTACGGGAGCGTCAGGGTGACGAGCGCAACAGGCTGAAGTCGAACGCCGGCAACTGCCGCGAACAGGCGCAGGCGGCAGGCAGCGAGACGTTGGTTGCGCCTGACGACGCGGTGGTCGTCAGGCCAGCGGCGGGCCGCGCGGTGCGGCCGCCAGCGCACAAGGCCCGGCGGGCAGGCCAGCGATGAGGGTCGCCGGCGGCGGCGAGACCTCGGCGTGCAGGCGCAGCATGGGCGGCACGCCCGACGGGGCCAGGTGGTCGGCGTGAAAGACGCACCACAGGCAGCCGCCTGACAGCCCACCCTCACCCCCGCCCATATCCTCATCGGACATTGCACCGGCAACAGGCTGCGCGGCAGCATGCTGGGTTTCATGGAGCGGCCACGCCAACAGGACGCTCATCGCAAAGACGGCGAGCAGCCAGCGGGTGACGGAGCTGTTGAAACGGCGCACGGGAAGCAGGGGGTAGGCGTCCAAGGCTTGGCTTGGTCGCAGACGGAACTGATTGTAATGAGATCGATTCTCGTTTGAGCGGATGCTTGGGCAGCGTCGGCAGCCGCGCCAACACGTCGCGCAGGTAGGCCCAGGGGTCGTGCCCGTTCAGGCGCACCGACTGCACCGAAACCGAACTGTGCGTTGTTGAGAATGTCGCGCTACCAGCAGTAGTTCGGTCTGTGCCTTCCGCCACGTGTCGGCAAAAGCCTTGGCCTTGGCTTTCGCCGGATCGATCGACGTGAAGGTATCGACAAACGGACTCTTGTCGGGGTTTTGAACCTGGGACGGGACCTCGTCCGGCGCGAACTGGATAGACTGGTCTACAACCGGTCGTCCGTGGCCTTTGCTCGCGGAAAGATTGGGCGTCTTGACGAGCACGTTGACGCGAGTCTGCAACGACGTGCTGGAGGCATTCGGCCAAGGAAACGGTGGACCGGCGCGTCGCGCTGGAAGCGCACCGCCTGCTCGTGCATGGCACGTCGACGTCGGTCGCCATTGGCGAGTTGCTCGGCTTCAGCAAGCCGGACGAATTTCGTCAAGTTCTTCCGGCGGCGCGTCGGTACGACGGCTGATCTTCTCCAAGGCCGAGCTGGAGAACAACCTCGTCCACATTGCCGCCGCGTACGCCGAGTTCAACCTCCAGGAGACGACGTACGGTCAGCTGGCCAACTTCATCCGCAGCTTGATCCCTCTCGTTGTTGACGAGTATTTCGTTCGGCTGACGGCCAGGGGCTTCGACGAGCTGTGTTCCGACCAGGAGCTCCCCGACGCCATCAAGAAGGCGCTCATCGTTGACGGCGCCGACTACGTCGAGAACACCAGCACCTACGCGCCGTTCACCCGCGTCGGCGGCGACCTGGTCACCTCGATCACCCTGCTCAGTCGATTCGCAAATCACTGGAAGAACGTCTGTCTGAACCGCGTCCGTCGATACCAGATCCGCTCCGGATTCATTTTTGAAAATTCGGTCAAAGCGGCGCTGCGGGCTCACGGTTTCCACGTGACGGAGATCAAGCGAGTCGGGCGCGCTGAGTTCGACGTCGTTGCGACGCTCGACGGCGTCATTTACAACGTCCAGTGCAAGAACAACCTCGTCGACTTGAATCGGATCGAGGCGGACGTGCGGAGATTCTTTCGTTACAACCGCTCTCTCGACGAGGCCTACCGGAAGGCCCTCGAAAAGGAGCGCGGCCGGGAGCACCTGCTGTTGGCGGAATTAGGCCTGACGGCGATCAAGCATTTCGTGGTGAGCCGCTTCCCCGTCGCCACAAAAAACCCCCGCGTTTTGGCTTACGGCGAGATCTCACGATTCAGGGCCGTGGCGGTCTCCGCATAGGGCCGAAGGCGACGTGCGCGGGTGCCTGGTTTTGCCTGTCCCACCACTGCTACAAGCTGGTTTGGAGGCACCTATCGTTACTGCATCTGGCTGTCACGCGAATGGTCTTCGTGCAACTGGCTGCGCGCAACACGGTCTAATGCACTTTTTTAAAACGTATAGATGAGTCGCGGAATGGGCGGACATGAACAAATTCAAGGGGTTAGATCATCTTCCTCACGAAGAGCCGTCCTTCCGGCATTCAATCAGGCCGCAGCAATCCGTAGAACATTCTCCGTAGCTGCCGGAGATAGAACGCTTTCCAGCAGCGCTCTATCCCGGCAGCGCCAGACCGTACTCCAAAGGCTTGCCGCCGCGCGCTTCGCTCGCTCAACTTGCAGATGTCCGCACAGCGTCAGACAGCCCTCAACGGAACTGCACGTCCTCGACGAACTCGTTGATTTCGAGGGTGCCCATCTCCGGCCGCGTCAGTTTTTTTCCGCCCACGGTCACGTTGTCGATCACGACGTTCCTGACCTTGCGTTCGGCATTCCGCCCGGCGATCAAAGATGCGCTCGGTGAACCTTTGCCTGAATAGTGGATGTTGCGCAAGGTGATGTTTTCAACGCTCTGCCCCGGGCTGGTGTTGTACTTCGCGGTATAGGCAATCTTCAAACTGAACAGCTTGCCCTCTTCGATGCGCTCGACGCGAATATTCTCGAATATCACGTCGCGCACCACGTTATCGTCTCCTGCCATGATGCCGAGCGCACCTTCATACTCGGGGTCATCTTCGTCATGATCCAGGATGTCGAGGTTGGAAAAGCGCAGCCGCTCCAGCACTTCCGCCTTGGGGTGCGCCGGCGAAGGCGTGTTGCCGTGGATACCGATCATCACGGCATGCGCAATGTCGGCCCACAAGGTGGTCCTGCTCACGTCGATGTCCCGGGTATCTCCCCAGATGTCCCAGCGATGGTTGTAGAACGTCAGGCAGTCGTCCGAGGTGCGGATGAAACTGTCGGTGATCGTCACCCGCTCGCACGCAAAGTGCCCCAGGCCGTCCGACCATTTTCCAGCGCCGATAGTGCGGATGTTGCGCTCGGTGAGGTCTTGCGAATTGACGCATCGCAGCGTGCCGTGCGGCTGGTTGATGAAGATCGGTCCGTCGATTTCGATATGCCGGGCATTGCGTATCGTCGTCATCTCCACGCTGTCGAACAATCCGTCGCTGACGACTTTCACATTCTCCACGCCGTCCAGGATGAGAGGGTTCTTCAGGATGGCCGAGCCGTGGATATAGACGGTACTGCCCGAGCGCAGCCGGAATTCTCCGCTGTGAACCCCGGGGCCGAAAAACACGGTTTTCTGGCTGAGATCTGGCGTTTGACCCGCGGCAATGTCGTTGGAGGATTGCTCGGCGGTCACAGGCATATCCCGGCGGATGGCGTGACTGAACACATGCAGGTTGTGCCGCCGGTCATCATCGAATTCGATACTGAGGTTCTCAGGGCGCTGCAGGGTGACGTAGGCAATCCCGTCCTTGACGACAGGCTTGAGTCCTTTCGACTCGGGCCTGACGGCGACTTTCGAGAACATGCCGTTGTTCTTCTGAATTGCCAGCTCGACCGTGCCATCGAAATTGAAGTGCACCATCGAGGCGTCGCTGGGGTTGTCCAGATCGACTTTGACCTTGTATTCGTACAAATCCTTCCAGCCGCCACCGGGGACGCGCACGCGCACGGTGAAATCATCGTTGTGATGGGTGTAGCGGATGGGGTTCGGGAACGGGTGCACCTGCACTTCGTTGCGCTCGGCGTGGGCGGGCGCGAATGGCCCCAGCAGGCCGATGAAAAGGCCGACAAGAATTCGCATGAAAGGCATCGTGTTCTTCCTCGACTGCCGGTTAGTAAGGACCGGCGCCGGGCGCCGTCAGCTCGAAACTCTGGACGTCCAGCCAGGAACCGGGCTTGTCGCCCACCGCGAAAAGCCCGACCTGCGCACCTACCCAACCGCCGCGCGTGACCGGGAATGCCGGCCCCGCCTTGATGAAGGTCTTGTGGTCGACGCTGTAGGCGAAGTTCACGAAGGCGCCTTCGTTGATGTACAGGCGCAGCGTCAGTTCCTGCGGCGCCGGTGACAGCACCACCGTCGCCTGCTCCTGGCAGCGCGGCCCGAAGGGGCCGCAGACCGCCTGCACCAGCTCGTTCACCCCTGCCCTGCGCCGCAGCCCCAGCCAGGTGTACTGGATGGCATTGACGATCAACCCGGCGCGGTCGCCCTCATTGGGGTTGTCCAGCCGCAGCCGGGTCGTGACGAGAAAGCGCGAAGCAGGTGCGCGCTGGGCCAGGATGGCCGGCGAGGCGCGGACAAAGCCGTCGGCCTCCGGCGATGCAACGGTGAACAGCCGCAACTGCCCGGCCTTGGGGTCGAGCGCATACCAGCCGGGTTGAGGATTGGCGCTCCACGTCCATTGCGGCGCCAGGGTGGGCGACTTGAAGTCATCACTGTGGGCGGGCGCGGCGGCGCCGTGCCCCTGCACCGGCTTCTTGAAGGTCATGACAGGCTCGCCCGTGCCAGCGCGCCGGCCGGGTTGGCCGATCAGGGGCCAGCCGTCCTTCCAGGTCATCGGCTGCAGGTGCACGACGCGCCCGTACGGCCCCTTGTCCTGGAAGTGCACGAACCAGTCCTTGCCATCGGGCGCTGAAACCCACGCGCCCTGGTGCGGCCCGTTGACCGGCGTGTCGCCCTGGTCCATGACATTGCGGACTTCGTACGGCCCCGTCAGTGACCTGGACCTGAACACCGCCTGCCAGCCCATCTCGACACCACCCGCCGGTGCGAAGACGTAGTAGTAGCCATGGGCCTTGTAGAGCTTCGGGCCCTCCACGGTGTGATAACCGGGAAAGTTGGCGCCGTTGATGATGTCAACGGCAGGCTCGTCCAGCATGCGCGCGGCGTTCGGCTCCATGCGTTGCAGCGTGACGAGGTTGTTCTTCCCTGCCCTGCTGAAGGCCCAGGCGTAGGCGAGGTAGGCCTTGCCGTCGTCGTCCCAGAACGGCGCGGGGTCGATCAGGCCCTTGCCGGCGATCAGCAGGCGCGGCGTGCTCCAGGGCCCGCGGAAGTTCTCGGCCTCGACGACGTAGATGCCGAAGTCCGGGTCCGGATAGAAGATGAAGAACTTGCCGTTGTGGTGCCTGATGGCCGGCGCCCAGACGCCTTTGCCGTACTGCGGCTTGCTGAAGGTTTCGCGCGGCACGAGCTCCGGCAGCGCATGGCCGACCAGCGTCCAGTTCACCAGGTCGGGCGACTCCAGCAGCGGCAGCCCCGGCACGTTGGTGAAGCTCGATGCCGTCATGTAGAAGCGCGCGCCCACGCGGACGACGTCGGGGTCGGAATAGTCGGTGTGCAGCACCGGGTTGCGATAACGCCCGTCGCCGAGGTCGGCAACCCAGGGCGCGCCCGGCTGCAGCCCCTGGGCCTGCACCACGGTCCCGATCGCCGTAGCAACCAGCAGCCCCTGCAGGGCACGACGAAGCAATGACAAGGTCTTGCGCATGATCACCAGTAGGGCTTCCAGATTCGCGTCAGTCGGGCGAGCGCTTCGAGGTAGAAGTAGTCGCCCCAGACGCAGGACTCGTCCACGCCGATGCGGTTGGGCTTGTGATAGACGGCATGCACCAGCAGGCCGGCACCGGGCGCCGCATCCTTGGCGAAATAGCTCGCGGCCAGCGTCAGGATCATCCCGGTGGCCGCATGCTCATAGATCGACCGTTGCGGGTCCAGCAGCGGCATCTGGCTGGCCAGCTCGAGCAGCCCGCAGGCGGCAATGGCGGCCGCGGAGCTGTCCCGCTCCTCCGGGCCGTCGGTGAAGATCAGGTCCCAGTAGCAGATGCCGTCCGACGGCAGGCGGTTGAGGAAGTAGTTGGCCAGCACCTGGCCAAGCTCGATGAGGCGCGGGTCATCCTTGTGCCGGGCGACCAGCGGGAAGCCGGCGATACCCCAGGCCTGGCCGCGCGACCAGCAGGAACTGTCCGCCACGCCCTGGTGCGTGTTGCCACCGCGAGGCCGGCCGGTGTCGGCGTCGAAGAAGTAGGTGTGATAGGTCGAGCCGTCGGCGCGGACGATGTGCCGCGCGGCCTGTTCGATGTGCCGGTCCGCCGCCGCCCGGTAGCGCAGGTCACCGGTGACGTCCGCCGCCCAGTACAGCAGCGGCAGGTTGAGGTTGCAGTCGATGATCATGCGGCCGCGTTGCGCCGGATCGTTCAGGTCGCCCCAGGCCTGGATGATGCCGGCGCCGGTGTGGAAGCGCTCCATCAACAGCTGTGCGGCGCCGAGGGCCGCGTCCTTTGCCACGCGGCTGCCGGTCAGCTTGTAGCCGGCGACGCAGGACAGGCTGTACAGGAAACCCAGGTCGTGATGGTTGGTGGAGATGCGGTCGCGCTGGCGGTCGAAGAAGCTGGCCACGTGGCGCTCCGCCGCCTCCCGGAACTTGTCGCCACCGCTGAGTTCATAGGCCAGCCAGAGCTGGCCGGTCCAGAAGCCATTGGTCCACTCGGTGTTGCCCATCGCGGGGTAAATGCCGCCCTGGCTGGACGGCTCGGGGAAGGTGTCACCGAAGTGGTCGAGGTTTCGTGCGACGGCCGCGACCGCCGCGGCGATGGCACGCTCGACCCTTGTCTTGGAGGGTTGCTCAAGCCAGGCTTTCGGCAGGCGTTCGATGTGGAGGAACTCCGGCTTGGCCGGGTGCAGGGTCTCTCGCATGGGTGGGATCAGCTGGATGCTTTCGCGACGTCGCCCGTCTGTTCGGGCGAGTCGTCAGGGTGAGGCGGCGATCCTGTTTCCGCAGGGGTCGGAGACAGGCTGAAAGCCGACAGGACGAGGAAGCCGGCGCCGACGGCCGACAGCAGCAGGTAGGAGCTGGGGAAGCCGATCAGGTCGTAGCTCCTGCCCACGATGGGTGACAGCAGCGCCAGGCCGAGGGAGTGGCCGAAGCTCACGCCGACCATGTAGACCGTCGACGCGAGCCGGTTGTCGAAGTGACAGGCGATGTAGCGGAACACCGAGACCACCAGGATCGGCAGTTCGACCGAGTGCAGCATCTTCATGGCCGAGATGGAGACCGGACCGACGGCCACGCCCGAGCCGAAGATGCGCAGGACCATGATGGTTCCGGCCAGCAGCAGGCCGTTCTTCGCGCCGATGCGCCGCACCAGCAGCGGCGACAGGAACAGGCCGGCGGCCTCGAAGAAGATCTGCAGCGAGTTCAGGTAGCCGAACATGGCAGCGCCGGTTGCCTTGTCCGGGAACTGGGCCGCGAAGTAGCTGGGGAACTGCTGGTCGTAGACGAGGTAGATGTTGGTGACCGTCAGCACGAACACCATGAATCGCCAGAAGGCCTTGTCCCGCAGCAGCGCCAGCGCATCGCGCAAGCGCAGCGCCTGCTCGCGGGTGTCGGTCGCGCCGTGCGCCGGCAGGCGCCAGAAAGCCAGCATGGCCACCAGCACCAGGCCGGCGACCGAGGCCAGCATGAAGTTGTAGTGCGGGTCGAGGTTGTAGAGGCGGCCGCTCATGAAGGCGGCCGACGCGAAGCCCAGCGAGCCCCACAGGCGCACGCGGCTGTACTCGAAGCCGTAGGCGCGGCCGATGCGGTCGACGTAGGACTCGATGGCGTAGCTGCCGGCCAGGAAGGTGATGCCCAGATAGATGCCGCCCACGGCCGCGCCCGCCAGTACGTTGGTCTTGAGCAGCGGGCCGTAGACATAGACCAGGAACAGCCCGGACGTCATGCACAGCACGCCCACCACCCACAGGATGTGCCGGCGCATGCCCAGCTTGTCGGACAGGTAGCCGTACACCGGTTGCGAGCACATCGCCGCGAAGGCGTTGGCCGCGAACACGATGCCGGTCTCGGTACCCGATAACTCCAGCGTCGAGCGCAGCCACAAGGCGAGCAGCGACACGCTCATCGCCTGGGCGAAGAAGTACACGTAGACGAACGTGCTCAGGAAGCGGTAGTGGGACTGCTTGGGGGTCATGGCTCGCAATGAGGGGTACGGAAGACGACCGGCATCAACGTTCCGGGCTGAGCCAGATCGCCTGGCCGCCGGACGCCGGCAGGTTCAAGGCCAACACATCGTCGGCGACGACCTTCAGCGTGCGGACGCCCACCCGGGTGCGTGTCGGCACGGTGGCGTCGTCCGCATAGACCGTGGCGATGAAGCGCCGGCCCCGGGGCAGGAAGGACAGCGGCAGCTTGATGCTGCGGGCGTCGTTGTTGGTGATGCTGCCCACGAACCACTCGTCACCCTTGCGCCGGGCGATGGTCACGCTTTCGCCGGGCCGGCCTTGCACCACGCGCGTCTCGTCCCACACCGTCGGGATGCGATCCCAGAAGGCCAGTTCGGGCTCGTCCTGCGACATTTCCGGCTTGTCGTACCAGTACAGCGTCTGCAAGGGGCTGTAGTAGATGACCGCGAGCGCCAGTTGGTGGGCATGCGTCGTCTTGATGCGCGGGTCGTAGTAGCAGATCGTGTAGTCCGCCGCGCCGGCCAGGAAGCGCACGAACGGCAGCACGGTGTTGTGGGTCGCGTCCGGCATCTCCTCGTTGCCGCGGATGCCTTCGGCGGTCAGCAGATGGGGCCAGGTGCGCTGCTCGCCCGTCGGGCGCCAGTCGTCATGCACGTTGACCATGATGCGTGCCGCGGCGGCCTGCTGGATGGTCTTGTCCAGCCAGGTCGTCCAGCGGTGCGAGCCCACCTGGACGAAGCCGAACTTGACGCCCTTGACGCCCCAGTCGCGGTAGGTCTGGAACAGCGTGTCCGACTGGGCCAGCAAGGCCTGCTGGTTCACGTACAGCCAGACGCCGATGCCGCGCGCCTTGGCGTACTCGATGATGCCCGGGAGGTCGAAGTCGGGGATGGCGACGCGGGTGGCGTCCGAGCTGAACGAGAACGCCGGGCCGTACCACTTCCAGTCGAAGAGGATGTACTGCAACTGGTGACGGGCGGCAAAGTCGATGTTCGCCTTGGCCGCGGCCGTCGTCTGCGTCATCACCCGCATGATCTTGCCCGGCTTGATCCACGACGTGTCGGCGATCCGCGAGGGCGGGTTCAGGTTCAGGATGAAGTCGTTGTTCTCGATCAGCCTGCCGGGCGCGCGCGCGACCATGATGCCGCGCCACGGCGTGGCGAACGGCGAGATGAGGTCGGCCGGGTCGTGCATGGCCGTCACCAGCGTGTCGGGCCGGGCGGTGCTCAGCTTGAACTTCGTGCGCGCGTAGTCGACCATCTGCGCCTCGAGCAGCGCCACATGCAGGCCGTTCGGCAGCTCCAGCGTCAGCGGGCGCTCGGACTGGTCGGGCCAGTCGCGCAGCGGCAGCAGGCGGTAGGGTGCCTGGGCCCAGCCGTGGAACCAGGCGCGCGTGCCGGCAGGCAGCGCGAACTCGGTGTCCTCGCTGAGGATGCGGTAGTAGCTGCCCTTGGGGTTCTCGGGAAAGGCGAAGCGCAACGCCACGCCGGCGTCATAGGCCCGCACCTCGACCGTCACCTGGTAGATGGGGTTGTCGTCTTTCACCAGGTCGACGCTGAGTGCCCGGTAGTGGTCGCGGACCTCCGCCCGTTCGCCGGTCACGGGCTTCCACGTCGAGTCGTGTGCGCTGCGGCGCGTGCCGACGACCTGGAGGTTCTCGAACCAGCGCGGCCGGCGGTCGACGGGTAGCGCCATCGCGCTCTCGGACAGGTGGTTGTCCAACTGCAGCTCCAGCAGCGACTCGCGGATGACGGTCCCGCCTTCGTAGCGGACGCTGTAGTACAGCGCCCGCTTGCCAGCGGCATCGGCCCTTTGCTGCAGCGTGACGGCGACGCGGCCGTCGGGCGAGGTCAGCGTCTCCTCCAAGCCGCCGGCACGCGCCAGCGTCAGGCTGCACAGCCACGAGATGAGGACGAAGAAGAGTGGGCGCATGGGACTCGCTCAGGCAAGGGTCGTGACGTCGACGGCCGGTACGAGGGCCGTCACCTGCTCGATCGTCGGCGGCGCGGCGCCCGGCTGCATGCAGGCGGCAGCGCCGGCGGCCACGGCCATCCGCAGACGCTGGCTGCCGTCGGCACCGGGCTGGCGCATGAGGGAGAACAGCAAGGCGCTGATGCTCGCGTCTCCCGCGCCGATGGTGTCGGCCACCGTGATGATGGGGGCCGTGGCGCGCCAGGCGCCGTCGCCGCAGTGGAACTCGGCCCCGTCGGCACCGCGGGTCAGCAGCACGCTCGCGCGCGGGTTCAGCGCGCGCAGCCGTGTGAAGGCAGCGGCCGTGTCTCGGGTCCGGAACAGCCCTTCGAGGTCTTCATCAGACACCTTGATGACATCGGCCAGCCCCGACATCGTCCGCAGCGTCGCGTCGTAGCGCCCATCCATCGGCTTGCGGTAGTTCGGGTCGTAGCTGATGGCCGCGCCCTGGGACTTGAGCCGGATCGCCATCTGGATGAGCCGCTCCGCCAGCGGCTGGCGCGCCAGGCTGATGCCGCCAAAGTGCACGTGGCGCACCTCGCGCTCCCAGCCGGCAGGGAGCGCCTCGGGTGCGAAGTGCAGGTCGGCACTGTCGTCGCCGATGAAGAAGTAGTCGGGCGGCGAGGTCTCGTGGACCATGGCCAGCAACGGCGCCTTGTCACGCCGCTGGATGAAGCGCATGTCGAGCGCCGCGAGCCGCGCGCCCTCGCAGAGCGCGCGGCCGAGCACGTCGGTGGACACGGCACCGGCGAAGGCGCTCGCGACACCCAGCCGCGCCATGGCGCGCGCGACGTTGAAGCCCGCACCGCCGATGCGGCTGCACCAGACGTCCGGGCGCTTCTGGATCATGTCGGTCAAGGCCTCACCCACCGACACGAACTCGGGCAGCGCGCCGTTCATGCCGCTGCTCCCAGCACGTTGAGCACCTCGTAGCAGGCGCCCATGGTGTGATAGTCGGTCTTGCCGGCGGGGCTTTTCTCGTCGCTGAGCTTGCGGTTGTCGCGGCTCAGGATGCGGTACCAGGCGCCGTGCCGGTGGTCCACCATGTGGGCCCAGCTGTAGGCCCAGATGCGGTCGTACCAGTCCCAGTACCGGGCATCGCCCGTGCGCGCCGCCAGCAGCGCCGCAGCGGCGAGGGACTCGGCTTGCACCCAGAAGTACTTGTCGCCGTCGCAGACGACGCCTTGGGGATCGAAGCCGTAGGCAATGCCGCCGTGAGCCGGGTCCCAGGCTTGCGCCATGGCGTCATCGAACAAGGCGGTGGCGCGGGGCAGCAGCCAGTGCGCGGGCTGGGCAAGGCTGGCGGCGTGACGGTCGAGGATGAGCAGCAGCTTGCACCACTCCGTGAAGTGGCCGGGCTGGTAGCCCCAGGGGCGGAACAGGTTGGCCTTGTCGTCCAGGTTGTAGGCCCAGTCGACCTGCCAGTCCTGGGTGTAGTGCTCCCAGATGCGGCCGCCCGCAAGGCCGGCCTGGCGGACGGTGATGTGGTGCGCGACCAGCTCCGCGCGCTGCAGATAGCGGAGCTCGCCGGTCGCCTCATAGGCCGCGATCAGCGCCTCGCAGGCGTGCATGTTGGCGTTCTGGCCGCGGTAGTTGGACAGCGTCAGCCAGTCGGCCGTCGCCTGGTCGGCGTAGAGGCCGCCGGCGGGCTGCCAGAAGCGGCGTTCCATCAACTCGAAGGTCTCGGCCAGGTGGCCGCGCGCCTCCTCGACGCCGGCAGCCAATGCATGCGCGTAGGCGAGCAGGACGAAGGCCAGTCCATAGCAATGGTTGTCGCCGTCCAGGACTTGCTTGCTGCCCCCGGCCCATTTCAAAAGCCAGGTGTAGCCACCGGTCGCCGGGTCGCGATGCACCTGGCGGAGGAAACGCAGCCCATGGTGGACCGCGTCGAGGTACTCGGGGCGGCCGAAGTGCCGGTAGGCCATCGCATAGTTGAAGACGAAGCGCGCGCTGCTGACCAGGTGCCGCGTCTGGGCGTCGTACACGTGCCCGTCGTCACGGAAGAAGTGAAAGAAGCCACCGACCGGATCGACGCAGCGCGGGTGATAGAAGTGCATCGTCTGGTCGACGTGCTTCAACAGGAAGGCTCTGCTGCGAAAGGAAGGGGTCACGCTCGGTCCTGGTTCGACGAGTTGCTGTTCGCAGCAATGCGGTAGCGCGTCTTCCACGGGCGGCCTGCTTCCAGGCGGATGCCGAGGCGGGCCGCCAGCGCATGACCTTCAGGCGCGCGGGCGACACGGCCGAGGTCGAAGAAGCTGTTGACAGGCTCGGCGCCGAGCGCTACATGCCTCCCCTGCCACGGCGGGTGCTGCCGGCCGCGGTTGCTGATCCACAGCATCAGGTCGGGGAAGTCGGCGGTGTCCCACGACAGCGCCACGGTGGCGTCATCGTCCAGATAGCGCAGGCGCAGCGGCGCTTCGCCCACACTTGCTTTCAATCCGCGCACCTGCAGCAGCTCTTCGGCATCCTGCTGCAGCGGCAGGCGGCTGAGGTCCACCGGCCCGTTCACGCCCTGCATCGCGGCCAGGTGCTCGCTGCGCTGGTCGGGCAGCAGATGGCTGGCGCCGCCCGTGCTTCGGCTGGGATACGCAAAGATGCCTTCGTGCGCGCCCAGTTCGACCTGCAACCGCCCTGCCCGCCCGGGCAGGCGGAAGGTGGGGTGCAGGCCCGCGGGCAGCCGCACGCTGCGCCGCGGATGGACCACCAGTTCCACGTCGAGGGCGGCCATGCCGGCAACGGCTTGAACGCGCCGCTCCAGGCGCGCCACGGGCGACGGGTCGGGATAGTCGATGGCGAGGTCGACACGCTGCGAGTCGGCGTGTTCGCAATGCCAAGGGTGGTTGGCGCCAAAGCCGTGCGGCCACGCATCGTCGGGCGCGATCACCTGCCAGTTCAACGGCAAGTCCGTCGGCGCATCGGTGCGCCCGAAAGGCACGCAGGGCCACTCGCCCCGGAGCCGACGCAGGATGCCGGGCAGCCCCCGCGCTTCAGACGTGTCGGCCCAGGGCGCGACATGCATGACCTGCAGATGCCGAGCGTCGTCGAGACGAAATTCCACCGGCCCCAGCATGGCGCCCAGTGCCTGAACGCTTGCGCTGCCGAAATCCCATTGGATTCGCCACGAAAGCGGGTCCGTCGCCTCTGCCGGTGGATGGATAGGTTGCATATGGGGTGGTGCGCGCCGGTTGCAGCCCGCCGCCCGGACGCCGCAACACGCAGCATCCGGGCCGCCGGAGGCGGCCGAAGGGGCGTCAGTCGAACTTGTAGCGCAGGCCCACCAGGAAGGCACGGCCGTTGTCGTAGTGCTGGCGTTCCAGGCCGGTGGCGTACGCGCCGGGTTCGCCGACATAGCGGTTCAGGCCGCGGTTCGTCAGGTTCATGGCGTTGACCGTCAGCGCGAGGTTCTTGTTCAGGTTGTAGTTGAACGCCGCGTCGAGGATGCCGTACGCGCCGATGTAGCGGCCATCGACAGGGTTGGCCGACACGCCGAACAGCACCTGGTCGGAGCGCCAGGTGTAGGTCAGCCGGGCCGACATCGTGCTGTCCTCATACATGCCCGCCAGCGTGTAGTTGCGCTTGGACACGAAGGCCTGGCTGGCATCGACGATGCGTGGCGCCGCCGCGGAGCCGAAGTTGACGGGGATAGACGTCGTCACATAGGTATAGGACGCCGACATGCCGAAGTGCTGCAGCCAGCCGGCGTTGGCGTCGAAGAAGTACTGGCCCGACAGCTCGGCACCGCGTGCATAGCCCTTCAGCGAGTTGACCGCCTGGGTCACCGCCCACTGGCCGTTGCTGCAGCCGTTGTTGATCGTGCCGCTGTACGCCTGGCCGAGCGTCTGGCAGCTCAGGATGGCGTTGGGCGCGTCCTTGATCTGCTTGTCGAACAGGCCCAGCGCCACGTAGTTGGTGGGCGTGAAGTAGCGCTCCAGGCTCAGGTCGAGGCTGTCGGCCACCTGCGGACGCAGGTCGGGGTTGCCCAGGCCCACGGTGCCGTTGGTCGTGTTGAGCGTGCCGCCCGGGCTCAGGTCGCCGATGGCCGGGCGGGTCATGCCGCGGCCATAGCCGAAGCGGGCCAGGAAGTCCTTGCTGATCTCGCCGATGACGTTGAGCGAAGGCAGCGCATTGGTGTAGGAGGTGTTCTTCACCACGTCGACCACCGATGCGCCCGCCTGGCGAGCCTGGATCTCGGTCTGCGTGCGCACCAGGCGCAGGCCGACGCTGCCGCGAATGCGGTTGTCCAGCGCCGAGAACTCGCCCACCGCGTAGGCCGCATAGGTGTGCTCGTCGAACTTGCGGCGGTTGACGGCGTTCTCGGGCAGCGCGTTGTCGGCGGGGATGCCGGCGTTGCCGAAGGCCGTGCGCACCTGGTCGCCCAGCAGCGCGTCGGGCGAGTAGACGAGGTAGCCACCCGAGTAGCCGGTCGTGTAGCCCATGAAGTTGCTCGGCGCGGCCTGCAAGACGCCCGGCATGGTGCTCACCAGGATCTGGTTGGCAAGGGTGCGGCCGGCACCGTCGGTGGTCAGGTTCTTGCCGCTGTAGGAAAAGCTCCTGTTCAGGTCCTGCTGGTTGGCGGCGCGCGCACCGAACTTGATCGTCGTGAAGAAGCCGCTGTCCAGCTCGTACTCGCCATTCAGCGCGGCGGCATAGCCCTTGTCGTTCCAGGTCTGGCGGTTGCCGTTGCCGTAGTTGTTGAACACCCAGGTGGCCGGGTCAGCAAAGCTCGGGCCGTTCGAGAAGGTGAGCTGGTGCGGCTCGCCGTCGGCGATGCGCGTGGTGGTCCAAGTCAGGCCGGGGGCCGAGACGAGTTGCACCGAGCGGTTGTCCACGCTCTGGTCGGCCTTGATGTAGCTGAAGTCGCCCTTGAGCGACAGCGCCGGGGTGGGCTTCCACTCCACACCGGTGGCGGCGATCCAGGTCTTGTAGGGATGGTTTTCGTCGCCGCCGGTGGTGGTGGCCGTGGAGTCGAGGAAGTTGCCGCTCAGCACCCGCTTGGTCAGCAGCACGTCGTCGCTGCCGCCGTTCAGGTTGCGGTTGGCCAGGCCTTCGGTGAGGTTGAAGGCCGCCGTCTGCAGGTTCTGCACATTGCCGTTGCCGCCGTTGCCCACGCCGCCGTCGATCGAGTTCAGGCCGCGGTAGTTCTGGTGGTAGAGGTAGTAGTTGTAGTTGGCGTCGACGTAGAAGCGCAGCGTGTCGCTCTTGCGGTAGTCCGCCGCCAGGTTGAGGCCCTTGCGCGTGCGCATGATGGTCTCTTGGAAGACGTTGGTCGTCAGGCCCGGTGCGGCGACCAGGTTGGCGTCCTGGCCTGAGGTGGTGGGCAGCGTCGCGCCGACGCCGGTCAACAGGGAGACGTCGCTGCGACCGACGTACTTCTGCAGGGCCCTATCCGTGCTGTTGCCGGTGTTGGCGGCCGCGAGCGTCGCGTACTCGGCGCTGTCGGCGCGCACCACGCGCTTGAGGTTGATGCCGCCGTTGGCGGGGTTGTTGTCGGAGCGGCCGGTGCTCTTCTGGTAGACACCCGCGATCATGGCGCCGATGCGCTCGCCGCCGCCCAGGTTCCAGCTGTTGGCGGCCAAGCCGGAGACTTCCGGGTCGAGCTTGTTGGCCAGGTCGTTGTAGCGGCCGTTGACGGCGAAGCTGTAGGTGGGCTTGCGGAAATCGCTGGGCTTGCGGGTGCGGATGTTGACCAGGCCGCCGATGCCGCCCTCGATGTGTTCAGCCGACGGGTTCTTGAACACATCGATGCCGGCCACCATCGCGGGGATGGCGCCTTCGACGTTGAACTCACGGGCGCCGGCGGTGAAGTAGGCGCGGCCATCCACCTGCGAAGCCGTCTGGTTGGCCAGGCCGCGGATGGTCAGGCCCGAGCCCACGCCAACGGGCGACGCGCCCTCGCCGCCATAGCGGTAGCCCTGCACGCCGGGGATGCGGGTCAGCGTTTCGGCGACGTTGGAGTCGGGCAGCTTGCCGATGTCCTCGGCCGTGATGGCGTCGACAACCTCCATGGCGTTCTTCTTCACCGCCACCGACGACTGCGCACTCGCGCGGATGCCGGTAACGACGACGGTTTCCAGCTTGTCGGACTGGGCATAGGCCTGGCCGATGGCAAGGGCGAGCAGCGAAATCTGCAGCGGCAGGGCCACGAGCTTCTTCATGATGGGTTTCCTTGAGGTCTGTCTGTTGTGGGTTTGATGCGGCGCCGCCTGGGGCCGAGGCGTTCTGGCTTGCCATGCGGAGCGCTGCGCGATCAAACGTTTCTGATTTACTGCGTGAAAGGGTTCTTGAGGGCGAGAGCTTGTGGCTCCTCCGCAATGCCCGGCATAAAAAGCGCCCAACCGGTGGCCGGGGGGCTAAAGGAGTTGCTTCACAACTCCCCGGAGTAACTTTGGTTTATAGCGGCGAGCGCCAACACTCGGCATTTTTTAACCACGCGGTGAACGCATGCGCCCGCTCGCCGCGCTCAAACGCGACATACCTTGGTGTGATCATCCTTTGTCTCCATTATTAGTCCGTCGCCTGCGCGGTATGACACCGATACCACATGGCAACAAAAGAATAGCTCAGCGTTATTTGTCGCCGATGCCGTTACGGAAGCTCGTTCCGCCTTTCCCCCAACCCTAGAAGCGATATGGCACCGATACCATACTGCTTCAAAAAAATTTGCTGGCTGGTTGTCAGGCCATGTCCGCCTGACACTGTGAGAAGATAGCCGTACCGGATTTAGGTGTCAACCGTGGATTCCACGACCTGCGGGTGAACACCTACGTCAAAAAATCCATCCAGATTCAATCCTGCAGCCATTTAGGCACGGTCGTCCGCAACGGCAAGTCTGCCGTTGCGTTGAGCCGCTTTATGCAACCGCCGTGCTCGACGCCGATTCGCCCTCCCCCTTGGTTTTGACCGGCCCGGTGGATTGGCGGACGACGAGTTCCGGCGCAAAGAGGATTCTCGTCCCCGGCGCATGCCGGCTTTTGCCTTCTATCAATGCGATCAATTCCGTCATCGCGCGCGCGCTCATTTCCGCGATGGGCTGTTTGATGGTCGTCAGTGGCGGGTGCACATGTCGCGCGGTGGGCAGATCGTCGAAGCCGATCACGGACAGATCGTGCGGCACGCGGAAACCCCGGGCGCGAATGGCGTCGATGGCTCCCATGGCCATTTCGTCATTGGCGGCGAATATCGCGGTAGGCGGTTGCGGCAAATCCAGCAATTGCTCGGTCGCAGCGAAGCCGCCGGTTTGGATGAACGCGCCATGAACAATCAATTTCGGGTCTACCTCCAGACCCGCGGCAACGAGTGCCTCGACATAAGCGGCCTCGCGCTCAGCACTTTGACCGGTGTATTTGGTGCCGGCAATGAAGGCGATCCGTCGATGCCCCAGCGACAGGAGGTGCTGCATCGCCATCAGCGCGCCCTTGCGGTTTTCCAGCGCAACTACGGGCAATTTAACGGGACGCGCATCGAAATTCAGAAAGACGCAAGCCTGCTGACGCTGCTCGAGTTCGCTCAAATAGCTATCGTCCATGCTCGGCATCGGCAATATCAGCCCGGCACAAAACTTGGCCAGCATGTCGCGCGTGCCAACGCGGTCCGCGCCTTCGAATCGCTCGGCATTGAAAACCAGGATGTCATAGCCCAGCGCATCCGCCTTTTCGCTGATGACCTTGGTGATTTCATGAATGAAGAGCGATCCGATGTTGTGCACAAAGATGCCGATCAGCCGGCTTCCTTTGGTGCGCATGCGCCGGGCGACAATGTCGGGCGTGTAGTTCAGCTGCGCGGCGGCTTCCATGACACGGGCGCGCGTGTCTTCCGAAACATAGCCCTCGCCGCGAATGGCACGCGAAGCGGTGATGTGCGCAACACCCGCCAGCCGCGCCACTTCGATGAGCTTGCTGGGTTTTCTCATATGTGTCGCACGAGCACGGTTCGATAAATTGTTGGCATCGGGATTGGAATATTCGAACTTCCGAAAACCAGCCAATGTAATGCCCCGGCAGCGCCCCTCAATGAAGCTCCAAACCAACCACCGACCGCGCCGGCAAGTCGACCGTCAGTGCCGAGCCGGTCCACCGTGCACCGTGGAAGTCACGCGGCGCGACGGTGTCAGGCGCATCGAAGCTGTTGAAGCTGTCCATCGCCGGTGCCGTCAAGACCCGGCCCTTCACGGCGCCGGGCTTCAGCCCCAGCACCTCCAGCGTCAGGCGGTGGGGCCGGGTGGGGTCCAGGTTGGCAAGCGACACATGCGTTCGGCCGGCCGCGTCGACGCTGGCCGTGCCCGTCACGGCCGGCACATCCAGCTCACCGTGGCGGTAGCGCGGGACGTCGAGCGTCAGCGGCAGCCGGCGGGCGTCCTGGTGCACTTGGTAGAGGTCGAACACATGGTAGGTCGGCGTGACCAGCATGCGCGGGCCGTCGGTCAGGATCATGGCCTGCAGCACGTTGACCATCTGCGCCACGTTGGCCATGCGCACGCGCTCGGCGTGGGCGTGGAAAACGTTCAGCGTGACCGCGGCCACCAATGCGTCGCGCAGGGTGTTCTGCTGCCACAGGCCACCAGGGCCGTCGGGTTCCTTGTCGTACCAGGTTCCCCATTCGTCGACGACGAGCGCGACCTCCTTGGCCGGGTCGTATTTGTCCATGATGGCGCTGTGCTTGCCGACGAGTTCGTCCATCAGCAACGCGCGCTTCATCGTCGAGATCCACGCGGCCTCATCGAAGCCGCGCGCGGGGTGCACGCCGCCCCAGCGGTTGCTGGGCAGCGTGTAGAAGTGCAGCGACAGGCCGTCCAGCAGCGGCTTGGGCGGGCTGTAGAGGATGGGCGAGGTCGCGTTCGGGCGAAACCTCGTCGCCAGCCGCATGACGGTGTCGGTCCATTCGTAGTCGTCGGTGTCCGGGCCGGTGGCAATCTTGCGCACACCGGGGCCGGCGTACGACTTGAGGTAGCCCTGGAACTGCCGGTAGCGGTTGGCGTACTCCTCGGCGTACATGTGGCCGCCGCAGCCCCAGCTCTCGTTGCCGACGCCGACGAACGGGACTGCCCATGGCTCGGAGCGGCCGTTGCGTGCGCGCTCGGCGCCGGGCGCCGTGGTGGCCGGCGCCGTCATGTATTGCATCCAGCCCTGCGCTTCCTCGACGCTGCCCGAGCCCATGTTCACGCCGACATAAGGCTGGGTACCGATCTGCTCGATGAAGTCCATGAACTCGTGCGTGCCGAAGGTGTTGGGCTCGATGGCGTTGCTCCAGCTGGAATTGATGCTGGGCTGGCGCTGCGGGCCGACGCCATGGCGCCAGTGGTAGTCGTCAGCGAAGCAGCCGCCCGGCCAGCGCACGACGGGAACCTTGATCCGGCGCAGCGCGGCGACGACGTCATTGCGGATGCCGCGCGTGTTGGGAATGGGTGATTGCGGCCCCACCCAGATGCCCTCGTAGACGCCGCGGCCCAGGTGCTCCACGAATTGGCCGTAGACCTCCTTGTGGATGACGGGGCCGGGCGAGCGCGCGTCCAGACAGCTGCCGTCCGCCTGGGCGAAGGCAGCGCCCAGCGACAGCAGGCAGGCGAGGAGCGCTTTCATGGGGCGAAGTAGGTTTGCAACCGCTGCGCCTCTTCCGGCGCGATGGCGATGACGGCGCCATGCTTTGCGCCGACGAAGTTGGTCGCCTTCATCGGCGAACCCGGCTCGTTGAAACGGCCCAGGTTCTTGAAGTTCACGAAGTCCGTGGTCTCCGAGAAACCCATGTTGTTGCGCGGCTTGGCGCCGAACACGTCGTACATCAGCACCCAGGTGTCGCTGCCGTGGCGGCGCCACAGGTTGGGTGCTTCGGTGCCCACGGTCTCGGGGTCGATCTTCTGCGGGTTGAAGACGTAGCCGCCGTTGATGCGGTCCGACACCGCCTGGCGCAGGTGGCCCGGCGTGTCATGCGCGACGTAGAACATGTGGAAGCGGTCGCCGATGCGCGTGATGTCGCCGTCGATGGCACTCTTGCCCTTCACCGGGTAGGTGAACAGCGGCTCGGGCGGCGTGGTCAGCGTCGTGAAATCGGCGTCGGCATAGGCGTAGACGAGGTGGTCGGCGCCCTTCTTCACGCGGGTCGTGTAATAGACCATCGGCTTGCCCGCCTTGGCGTCCCAGATGGTTTCGGGTGCCCAGACGACGCCGAGGTCGCCGCCCTGCGGGAACAGCTGGGCCACCGGCACGCGGTGGTGCGTCCAGTGCAGCAGGTCCCAGGACTTCATGAAGATGAGATTGCGGTTGTTGCCCCAGCCGTAGTCCTCGCCGGGCCGTTCCCACTCGGTCTCGCGCAGGCCCGCGGGCTTGGCGAAGATGTGCAGGTCCGTCATCGCCATGTAGAAGGCGCCATCCGGCCCGCGCATCAGGTGCGGGTCGCGCACGCCCTTCTGCTCGGCCAGCACCCGACCCAGGAAGACCGGCTGGCCGCCGTTCACGTCGGTGAAGGTGTAGCCATCGCCCGAGGTGGCGAAGTAGATATCGTGCGTCTCGTCCTTGAAGTAGACGAGCAGGTAGGCGGTCAGAGGCTTCCCCTCCACCGACGCCCGTTCGGGCCGCGCCGGCAGCTTGTCGATGAGGCTCAGCACCTTGGCCGGATGAGCGACCTCCAGTGGCGGCACCTGCGCCTGGGCACACAAGGCGGCAGCTGCCAGCAGTGGCAACGCTAAAAGGGACTGGAGCAACCGCCTCATGATTTCCTTTTAATGATTTGACGGCCTGAACAAACCAACCGTCGTGAATATGGTATCGGTGCCATATCAATAGAAAAAAAAGCGACTTCTGCGCGATCTGGCTTGCCGGGTTATCCGTCCGGAGCCGTAAGGGGAAGCCAGACCGCCCACCATGTCACCGATTCAAGCCCGGAGCTCGAAAACTGTCGACAGGCTACCCCGTCAGGACCGGAAGCACGTATGAAAGTTGGACGTTGATATATGCAAATTTAAAGGTGGCTGCGGCCGCGGACGTCCGGTTGCTCAACCCGCCGGTTGAGTGTGTCCGCTGTCGGTCCCGGGAAGCACCAGCCGGAACGTCGTGAGAGCGGCGCCGCTGCCGAGCGTCAGCGTGCCGCCATGGGCCTGTGCGATCTGGCGGGCGAGGCTGAGTCCAATGCCCGTGCCCTCGGGCTTGGTGGTGTGGAACGGGCGAAAGATGCGCGCGGCGGCTTCGGGTGGGATGCCCGGGCCGTTGTCGCTGATCTCCATGGTGAGGCCGGCATCGGCCATGCGAGCCGTCAGCGTCACGTGGCCGTCGTTGCGGCCCAGCACCGCCTCTGCGGCGTTTTGAAGCAGGGCCCACAACGCCTGGCTGACCTGGTCGCGATCCATCGGCCAACGCACGTCGTCCGCGGCCTCGACGGTCAGACCGACATCCGGCCAACGGCTGGCGAACAGCCGCGCCAGATCGTTCAGCATCGGCCGCACCGCCGCCGGGAGCAGCAGCGGATCGGGCAGCCGGGCCAGCGTGCGATAGGCCTCGGCGAAGCGCTGCAGCCCTTCCGCGCGGCGCGCCAGCGTGGCGAGGATGTCCCGCAGCAGCGTCCGGTCGACGCTGGCCTGCCCGACCGCCGCAAGCCCGCTCTCGGCCAAGGATGCGATCGGCGCCAGGCCGTTGAGCAGTTCGTGGCCGAGGACCTGGATCAGCTCGGCACTCGCGCGTGCCTCCGCCGCGCGCTCTTCCTGCTCGATGTCGATCAGCGCGACGACCATGCCGTCGCCCAGCATGACGCGATCGATGCGCCAGCCACGCGCGTGGTGTCGCAGATGACGGGCACCGCGGTCCGACAGTTCCGGCGGCACGGGCAGGATGCGGTCGTCGGTGGCGAACAACCGACGCGCGGCGCGGTTGAGCGCGCGGGCGCTACCTCCGTCGATCGCCAGCATCGGTGTCGGGGCGGCGTCCAGCAGCAGGCGCGACGTAACGGCGTCCGACGCTGCCGCAACCGGCTCGGGTGTCGAGTGCGGCCTTGCGGCCTGCCACCAGTTCAGTGCACCCAGCCGTACCGCGACCAGCACAGCGCCCGCGAGCAGCCCCCAGTACCCCTGGTGCACTGCGGTGCCCGCTGCGACGCCGCATGCGACAAGCCCGATCGCATGGACGACCGCGCGCAGGCCGCGCCTAGAGCCCATGGCGTGTCATGCGGCGGTACAGCGCGCCGCGGCTCAAGCCAAGCGCAGCGGCGGCATGGGTGACGTTGTGGCGATGCTCGCGCAATGCCGCCGCGATGACCGCGCGTTCGGCGTCGATCAGGCCGAATCCGCCAGATGGCGTTTCGGTGACCGGTGCGGGCACGGGAGGCGCGAGTGCCGCGGCGGTGATCGTGCCGCCTTCGGTCAGGAGCACGGCGCGCTCGATCGCCAGCGCGAGACCCCGCACCTGGTCGGGCCATGCGCCCGCTTGCACCGCTGTCTCGGCCGCTTCCGTCAGCCTCGCGCCGGGGCGTGCGAACCGCTGGGCGGCGACGCGGGCGAAGTGCCGGGCGAGCAAGACGGCGTCTTCGCCGCGTGCGGCCAGCGGCGGTACGGCGACCTCGACCGTTGCCACACGGCGCTGCAGCGCAGGCGTCAGCGGCGCCACGCTGTCAGCGATTGCGATGCATCGGACCGCAAGGGGCAGGCGCTCGAGCAAGCGCGCTTGGGCCACTGCATCCAGTTGGTCGGGATGGCGCAACAGGACGGTACCTGCCGCCCCGTCGAGCCGGTCCCAGGCGGCGTCGTCGCGGAGGTCGATGCGCAGCGGAGGCGTTGCGGCGCCGGCGGAGTGGGCGTGGAGCGCCAGTGCGGTCAGCGTGCGGCCGCTGCCCGCCGGCCCGGTGACGATGACGCCCGCGCCGGTCGGACCGAAGCGGCGCACGAGTTCGCGCAGCCGCTGCATCGCCGCGCTTTCGCCGAGCAGCCGTGCCGGCTCCTGTGACGCAGCGGCGGGCACCGCCACCGTCGGGCGAGCGCGGCCGACCGCGGCTTCGACCTTGGCGACCAGTTCGGCATTGCGCCAAGGCTTCATCACAAAGTCCCGTGCGCCGGCCTGCATGGCCGCCACTGCAATGCGGATGCCGCTGTGCGCGGTGATGACGACCACGCACGCCGCCGGGTCGTCGGCGGCGATCCGTTCCAGGCATGCCAAGCCCTCCCCACCGTCCGACCGGCCCGCGGCGAAGTTCATGTCGAGCAGCACCGCGTCGTAGCGGGCGGCGACCAGGCGCGAGTACGCCGCCTCCGGCCCCGCCGCCGTGTCCAGTCGATGCCCGGCCATGCGGAATGCGATCTCCATCGCCTCCGCGACGGCCGGGTTGTCATCCACCAGCAGGATTGACAGCCTTCCCGACCGTCCACTTCCGGACAGTGTGTCCACCGCCGGACGCAGGGCTTGCGGTGGATCGTCGCTAAGTTGTTGCGCCATCACGTTTTTAGTCCTTCGGACCTTCTGCAACCACACTGTCTGCATGATGACCGAACGGCTCGTGCACGCAAACATGCCTCCAGCGGCACCCAGCACCGGGGTGCGCATGGACAGCCGCGTCGAACGTGCCGCGACCCCGTGGTGGCGCAGCCGCGCCACGCTGATGGTGCTGGCGCTGGTGCTGACGGCGGCATGGGTCTGGCGCTTCCTGCCCGCGAGCGGGTCGACGGACATCGCCACTGCAGACATCGAAAGCGGCGTGGTGGACCGGGCGCCCTTCGCCGACTACCTGCCGGTGCGTGCCACGGTCGCCCCGAGGGTGACGACACTCGTGGGCGTGCTGAGCGGCGGGCACGTCGAGAAGCTGCTGGTGCAGGACGGCGCGATGGTCGCTGAAGGGCAGGCGCTGGCCACCCTTTCCAACCCGGCCCTGCAGCTCGACGTGCTCACGCGCGAGGCTCAGATCGCCAGCCAGTTGGGCCACGTCGCGGGCGAGAGCTTGGGCATCGCACGCAACCGGCTGGATCGTGCCGGCCAGATCGCGCAGGCCACCTATGACCTCCTGAAGGCGCGGCGGGAGCTGTCGATCCGTCAGCAACTGCACGAGGACGGATTTGTCTCCGCGGCGGGGGTGAAGAGCTATGCGGAGGAAGTGACCTACCAGCAGAGGCGGCTCAACCAGCTGCGTGAAGGCAACGAACACGAGGCGCGCATCACCGCCACCCAGGGCGCCAGGCTGGATGACACGCACGGGCGGCTGGAGCGCAACCTGGCCGCGGTGCGAGCCGGGCTGGACACGTTGACCATCCGCGCGCCTCGCGCCGGGCGGCTGATCAACTTCACGATCCAACCCGGCCAGACGCTGCGCCCGGGCGACCCGGCGGGGCAGGTGGACAGCGAGGGCTCGTGGAAGCTGACCGCCGACGTCGACGAATACTTCCTCGGCCGCATTGCCGTCGGCCAGCGGGCAAGCGCGGAGAGCCTCTCGCTGACCGTCTCGAAGGTGCTGCCCGCGGTGAAAGACGGCCGCTTCCGTGTCGAACTGGCGGTCGACGGCATGCCGCCCGCCGACCTGCATCGCGGCCAGACGCTCGACATCCGCGTCACGCTCGGCAGCACCGCGCCGGCCCTGGTCGCGCCGGTCGGTGCCTGGCTGGCCGCCGGAGGCGGCACGTCGGCCTTCGTCATCGACGCCGATGGGGAACACGCCCGCCGGCGCGCCGTGAAAACCGGCCGCCGCAATCCGGAGCAGGTCGAGATCCTGTCCGGCCTCCAACCGGGCGACCGCATCGTCACCTCCCACACCGCGTCCATGAAGGGCGACGTTCTCAACATCCGCTGAAGGCCCACGCCATGATCCGTCTCGAGAAAATCCAGCGCCGCTACGTCTCCGACGAGGTGGAGACGACCGCGCTCCACGACATCGATCTCCACGTCGAAGCCGGCGAGTTCGTCGCCATCATGGGGCCCTCGGGCTGCGGCAAATCGACGCTGCTCAACACGCTGGGCACGGTCGACCGCCCGACCGCCGGCCGCTACCTGTTCGGCGATCGCGACCTCGCCATGCTCGACGAGAAGGAACTGGCGAAGTTCCGCGCCGCGACGCTGGGCTTCATCTTCCAAAGCTTCAACCTCATCGACGAGCTGACGATCGAGGAGAATGTCGCGCTCGGCCTGGCCTACCGGGCCGATGCCGGCGACCGGCGCGCGCGCGTGGCGGCGGCGGTCGACAAGGTCGGCATCGCCCACCGCGCGCGCCACTTTCCACACCAACTGTCCGGGGGGCAGCAGCAGCGCGCTGCGATCGCCCGCGCGATCGTCGGCAATCCGAAGTTGATCCTCGCCGACGAGCCGACCGGCAACCTGGACACCGCCAACGGCGAGCAGGTGATGAACATCCTCGCGGGCTTGAACGCGGAGGGCGCCACGCTCGTCATGGTCACGCATTCGCCCAGCCACGCCGACATGGCGAAGCGCCGCATCGACATGCTCGACGGCCGCATCGTGGCCTCCGCCGCCCGATCCATCTGAGGACCGCGCCGATGAACCGCTTCGCGCTGTTGTCGCTCTACCGTTCGCTGACCCGCCACAAGCTCCACGCCGCGCTCAACATCGGCGGGCTGGCCGTGGGCATCGCGGTGTTCCTGGTGCTGTCGCTCTATGTGCGATTCGAAACCAGCTACGAGAAGTGGCTGCCTGGCCATGAACAGATCTACCTCGTGCAGACGCGCATCGACCTGCCCGGCAGCCCGTTCAGCGGCGCTTACTCGATGACCATGGGCGGCTTGCTGGAGCAACTGCGTGAGGACCACCCGGGCGTTCTGGGCACGCGCATCCGCGGCGGCAAGGATGGCGGCAGCGTGCAGCGGGGCGCCGAAGCCATCAAGGAGGACGTGGCGCAGGTGGATCCATCGTTCTTCGACGTGTTCGCCCTGCCGATGCTCAAGGGCAGCGGCAGCGCGCTCACCGATCCGACCAGCGCGCTCATCAGCCGCTCGACGGCGCGCATGTATTTCGGCAGCACGGATCCGGTCGGTCAGCCGCTGACCGTCTCCATCGACTGGCCTGCCATGTACCGCATCGCCGGTGTTTTCGAGGATCTGCCGGCCAACAGCGAACTGCGGCTGTCTATCCTCATCCCCTTGCCCAAGGGCGCGCCTGCCGGCCAATGGCAGTGGTACATGTGGGGCACGGCCTCGGTCTCCACCTTCCTGCGCTTCGACACGGCGGCGCAGCGGCTGGCGCTGGCGCAAACGCTGCCGGCGATGATCGATCGCCGTGCCACCAGCATGGGGCCGCAGCCGTCACGGTTCCTGTCCTTGCCGTTGCTGCCCTTGTCCGACATGCACCTGCAGCCGCAGGGGTCGGAAAGCGCGGGCCGCAAGACGACGGTGGTGGCACTGGGCATCGTCGGGCTGATCGCCCTGCTGATCGCGATCGTCAACTACGTCAACCTCGCCACCGCCCGGGCCGGGGTGCGCGCGCGTGAAGTGGCGATGCGCAAGGTGCTGGGTGCGGACCGGCGTGCACTGGTCGGCCAGTTCCTGAGTGAAGCACTGCTGACGGTGGCCGTTGCTGCGCTGGCTGGCCTGATCCTCGCGGAACTGAGCCTGCCGTGGGTCAATGCCGCCGGCGGGCTGTCGCTCACCCTGCCCTACTCGCTGGTCGTGCCGGCGCTGACGGCGGCCACGGTGCCGATCGCGCTGGCGGCCGGTTTCTATCCGGCCTTGCTCCTGTCACGGTTTCCCGCGGCGGCGGTGCTCGCGTCGGCGCGAGCACCGGGCGGCGGCCGCGCCGGCGCCCGCGTCCGCGAGGCGCTGGTCGTCTTGCAGTTCGCGCTCTCGACCGCCTTCGTCATCGGCACGGCGGTGCTCGTCGCACAGACCCATCACATGCGCAACGCCGATCTCGGCTTCCAGCGCGAGGGTCTGCTGATGGTGCCCTCCCTTGCGGAGATCGGCATCAGCCCACCGCAGGCCCGCGCGATCCTTGCAGCATTCCGCGAGTTGCCCGGGGTCCGCGCCGTCGGCAGCGCGAACGTGGGCGCGGGCGTCGATGGCAATGCCGCGCTCGATGCCATCGACATGCCGGGCCACCCGGCGCCGGGCGTCACGATCCGCGTGATCAGCGTCGGGCCGGGGTACTTCGAGACCTACGCGCCACGCCTGCTCGCGGGCCGGCTGTTCGACGACGCGCATGCTGCGGACGACGCCAGCGATTGGCAGAAGTGGAAGCTCGGCCGCAACATCGTCATCAACCTGGAGACGGCGAAACGGCTCGGCTTCGCGTCGGCACAGCAGGCGGTCGGCAAGACCGTGGGCGGCGCGATGCCGCGCACGATCATCGGTGTCATCGAGCAGTTGCGGTTCTTCTCACCGCGGGCACCCGACGACACGACCAGCTACCAGTACTACCGCGAGGGTCCCGCAAAGCCCGTCGCCGCGATCCGGTTCACCGGCGATCCGCAGGCGACATTGGCCGCCGCGCGGCAAGTCTGGCTGCGGCTCGTGCCGCAGGTGCCGTTCGTGGCCGCGACCGCGGACCGGCGGCTGGCGCAGTTCTACGAAGCCGATGATCGCGCCACCCGCCTGTTCGGCATCGGCGCGGCGCTGGCGGTCCTGATCGGCTGCGTCGGGCTGTGGGGCCTCGCCTCGTTCAACACCCAGCGGCGGGTGAAGGAGATCGGCATCCGCAAGACGCTGGGTGCCTCATCCGCCGATATCGCGAGGCTGCTCGTTGGCCAGTTCCTGCGGCCCGTGCTCATCGCCAACCTGCTCGCATGGCCACTGGCCTTCGTGGCGATGCGCAAGTGGCTGGCCGGCTTCGACGACCGGATCGAACTCTCGCCGCTCTACTTCGTTGGCGCGACGGTGCTTGCCATGGGCATCGCGGTGCTGACGGTGCTCGGCCAGTCGCTGCGCGCCAGTCGCGCCGCGCCGAGCTGGGGGTTGCGTCATGACTGAGCTGTGTGGGACGCGCCCAGTGCGTCCAGGCTCAAGTTGAGCGGGGCCTCGTTTTCATGCATCCGAGGCTCTTCCGGCGCTGCTTCGGCTGGCAAGCCTGAGGGTGCTGCAACTGAATCCTCTTGCGAGGAAGGAGGGACGGCCGCCGACGAGGAAGCCTGGGGGGCGAGCCGAAGCGGTTGAACGGCTGGCCGCTGCACGGACGGCGCGAGCAAAGGAACGGGCTCGTTGCCACGCGTGGCCGACTGTTCAGGGATGAGGCGCAATTCGGCCCATGGCCGTTCTGAAGACGCCAATCGTTTGGGCACACGGTTCAGCAGCGTAAGGACAGCCGCATGCATGACGAAGATGATCAGCCAGAGCGTCATCGGCTTAGAACGGTTTTGAACCCACATCGCCCGAAGGATAGAGGCGTCGAAGCGTGGCTCAGCGCTCCAGCGACGCAGCGCGCTTGGATCGGCCCGGTACCGCCAATCCCTCAAGCCCGGCCGGTCGCGCTGTGCATCGTTGTCTTGAAATCAGGCGCCGCGCAAGCTAAGGCGGCGGCCGACGGCATGCAGGCCCCCTAACAGTCTGGATATACGCGCCCCGTCCCGCCCCCTACTGTCGCGACCTCCCGCATCTTGCGAAGGCAGCGGTCATGACAGCTCCCGACAGGGTCTTCCTGCAGGCCTGGGCCTGGTACCGCGAATCCGTGGCTCAGGCGCTCGCCGCGTCCGCCATCCCTGAGGCGCAACGGCCGGCGGTCGAGCGGGTCATCTGGGAGCTGCTCGGCGTGCTGAACGCTGCGGCACTGCCAGCCAATCCACAGGTCGAGGACTTCCGCGACAACGGCGCCGCCAGTGCCTCGCTCGCGCTGGCCTGCACCGTCGTCGGCGAGGTGCTGGTGGCGCTGGGCCATGTGAAACAGGCGCTGGACGCGCTGGAGGGCGGCGGCAACCCGGCGGCGGCGCTGGCGGTCGTGCGGCCGGTCATGGAGCAGGTCGACCGCATCGTGGGCGCCCAGCCCAACGCGCGCTATCCCAGCGCCTTCTCCATCGCCAAGATGCTGCTGCTGCTCAGTGGCGATGCCGATGCCGCGCCCGCCGCAGGCCACGAGGCGGACCAACTCGCACAGGTCCTCGGTGCCGCAAGTGCCGCCGACATCCGGGACCTGCAGACAGCACTGGGCCTCGTCGCCCTCGTCCTCGGCAGCATGCTGGACCGCTCGTTCACGGCGCCGTCCAACGCAGGCGGTTTCGTGCAGCAGGCGCTGCCGGCCTTTGCCGGCATGCCCGTCATCACCCTGCCCGGCCCGCCTGGGCTCAACGGCACGCTGGCGTTCGACGCCGGCCCGCCCAGCGCCGTCAAGGCCGTGTTGGCCCTGAACCTCGCGCGCTCGCAGGCGCTCGGGGGCACGAACATCGAGTTCGCCCTCCGCGCCACCGGCGGCGTGGAGGCCGTGCTGCCGGTGCTGCCACCGGGGCCGGTGCAGGTCAGCGACGCGGGCTACACGCTGGAGCTGGAACTCAAGCGCAGCGGCAACGCCATCACCCTCGGCAGCGCGCAGGCCGGCGTGACGCTGAAGGTGCGCGAGCTGGGCATGGCGCTGCTGCTGAAGAACGGCCAGCCCGCGCTGCGCTTCTTCGCCAAAGGCACAGAGGCCACGATCACGCCGGGCGACAGCTTCCTGAAGCTCATCCTTGGGGACGGCATCACGGTCGGCATGGACATCGTCGCCGAGGCCGACGCCGCCGGCGCACTGCGGCTGGTCAACGGCACCGGGCTGTCGGCCAGCTTGCCCGTGCCCACGCTGCCCACGGGCCCCTTCGAGCTGCAGCTCATCCACCTGGGCCTGGTACCGGAGGGCGGCAAGTTCACGAAGCTGGGCATCGAGGTATCGGCCAGCTTCGGCGTCACGCTCGGCCCCTTCGCGGCGTCGGTGGACCGGCTCGGTTTCAAGCTCAAGCTCGACCTCGACGGTGGCACGCCGCTGGCCATCGCCTTCAAGCCGCCCAGCGGCATCGGCCTCGTGCTGGACGCCGGCATCGTCAAGGGTGGCGGCTACCTCGGCGTGGACGAGCACGGCTTTGCCGGCGTGCTGGAACTCAAGCTGCTGGCCGTCGACGTCAAGGCGATCGCGCTGCTCAACACCAAGAGCGAGGCCGGTTTCTCGCTGCTGCTGCTGATCTTCGGCGAGTTCCCGCCCATCCAGCTCTCCTTCGGGTTCACGCTCACCGGCGTGGGCGGCCTGATCGGCGTGCAGCACACGGCCAGCCCGACGGCACTGTCCCAGGCGCTGGGCGCCGGCCAGCTCGACGCCGTGCTCTTCCCTGACAACCCCGTGGCCAACGCGCCGCAGCTCATCCAGACGCTGCGCACGCTGTTCCCGGTCAAGGCAGGCGGCTTCGTCATCGGCCCGATGCTGGAGCTGGGCTGGGGCACGCCCAGCCTCGTCACCGTGCGGCTGGGCCTGCTGGTGGAGGCCAACCAGTTCACGCTGCTGGGCCAGGGCATCGTCGCGCTGCCGCCGCTGCTGTCGGCTGATGCGGCGCTGCTTTACCTGCGGCTGGACTTCGTCGGCAGCGTCGTGTTCGACCCGCTGCGCATCGCCTTCGACGCCAAGCTCATCCACTCGCGCGTTGCCTTCATCACCATCACCGGCCAGTTCGCCTTCCGCGCCGCGTTCGGCGACCAGCCCACCTTCCTCATCAGCGCCGGCGGCTTTCACCCGCGCTTCAAGGACATCCCCGCCGACGTGCCCGCGCCCTTCGACCGCGTGGGCGCGAGCTTCGACATCGGCATCGTCGGCATCTCGCTGCAAGGCTACTTCGCCATCACCTCGGCCACCGTACAGGCGGGTGCCGCGCTGCGGGCCTGGGCCGACGTCGGCATCGCCAGCATCGAGGGTGGCATCGGCTTCGACGCCATCTGCTACCTGGCTCCGAAGTTCTATTTCGAGCTGGACATCCACGCCTACCTGGCCGTGGAAGTGTTCGGGCTGGACTTCGCCTCCGTGCACCTGGACGGCCAGCTCGCCGGCCCGGGCCGCTGGCGCATCGCCGGGCGCGCCAAGGTCAAGACGCCGTGGCCGCTGCCCGACTTCTCGCTCAACATCGACGAAAGCTTCGGCACCGACGTGGCCACGCCCGCCGTCACCGTGCGCATCGCCGACGAACTGGCCCGCGACATTGCCGACACCGCCAACTGGACAGCCCAGCTGCCGGCCGGCGGCGATGGGCTGGTCACGCTGGCGTCGATCCAGCCGGGCGTCGACGTGCTGGCCCACCCGCTGGGCACGCTGACCTTCCGCCAGAAGCGCGTGCCCTTCGAACTGCGGCTGGACAAGGCCAGCGGCAGCCGCATCGAAGGCGCCAACGAGTTCTTCGGCGGCGCCCTTGTCGTCAGCCAGGGTGAGCAGCCCGCCGGGCTGCCCGGCGGGCACGCGGTGCAGGACCATTTCGCCACCGCGCAGTTCCTGGAGATGTCGGAGGACGACAAGCTCGCCAAGCCTTCGTTCGAGCGCTTCACCGCCGGCTACGAGATGGGCGCCGACAGGTTCACCACCGGCACCGTCGTCGACGCGCCGCTGCTCTACGAAGAGGCCGACCTCGGCGCGCCGCGCGGCGCGCGGCTGCGCGTAGACCGCCTCTTCAGCACCGTCGCCTACGTGCGCGTGCTGGAGCAAGGCGCCGCGGGCCGCTCCGTGCGGCGCGACAAGGCGCTGGCGCGGCCAGGGGACGCGACCGCCTTCAAGGTCAACCCGCCGCCCGTGGCCGTGACCGACAAGGCCACGCTCGGACTCAACGCGGCCGCGGGCGTGCACACCAGCGTGTGGCGGGCGACGCAGGCGGCGCAGGGCCTGCCGGTCGCCGGGCTGGCCCAGGTCGCCGAGCTGGCCGAGCTGAACGCCTGACCACGGAAGGCACCCATGCCCATCCCCTACCGCTTCATGCCCTTCGCCCGCCGCGGCCTGGCGAGCGCCCATGCCAACGCCGACGCGCCGCAGGCCCCGCTGGCCGTGGCGCCACGCATCAGCGTCGGCCTCACGCTGCAGGCCAAACGCGACGGCGCCGTGGCCACCGCCGTGTCCGGCAACGTGCCGCTGCGCCTGTACGGCCCGGCGGACATCGTCGGCATCGACCACCGCCTCGTCGTGCGCACCGAGCCCAAGGCCGGCGCCACCGACTTCGAGCCCAACTACCTCGCCGCCATCGACTTCGACCCGCCGGACTTCCCCTGGCTGCTCACGCCCGCCGCGCCCGACGCCGCACAGCGCCTGCGGCCGTGGCTGGCGCTCATCGTCGTGGAGCGCGTCAATGAGCTGCTGCCCACCCTCAAGCCCGGCGCGCCGCTGCCGTCCATCACGCTGAGCGCCGAGCAGGTGGCCAGCGAGCTGCCCGACCTGCGCGAATCCGCTTTGTGGGCACATGTGCAGGCCGTGTCCGACAGCGCCGCCGCCAGCCTGCCCACCGAGCTGGCCAACCAGCCGGCGCTGAACGTCTCGAGGCTCATCTGCCCGCGCCGCCTGCTCCCCCGGCGCGACTATCTCGCCTGCGTCGTGCCCGCCACCGACGGCGGCTGCCGGCGCGGCCTCGGCCAGCCGGTCAACGGCGACACGCTGGGCCCGGCGTGGTCGACCCAGAACCCGCAGGACACCGAGCTGCCGGTCTACTTCCACTGGACCTTCTCCACCGGCCCCGTCGGCGACATCGAGACACTGGCCCGCCGCCTGCGCACGCCCCAGCAGCTCGGGGCCGGCTTCGCGGCGACGCTCAAGGCCATCGGGCAGCGCGAGACGCTGGTCGACGGCGACCGCCTGCTGTTCGAAGGGAGTACGCCGTCCACCACCACCTTCGAAGGCGCGATGGTCTCCATCGGCTTCGAACCCAAGCCACCCGCAACGCTGCCGGCCGCCAAGCTCGCCGCCATGCTCAACAGCGGCGCCGAACGCAGCGCCAGCGGTGCCGAACCCGCGGCCGACGAGCCCACGCTGGCGCCGCCGCTCTACGGTGAACACCACGTCAGGCGCCACGTCGCGCAGCCGGCCAGGGTGTCCACGCACTGGCTGGAGGGCCTGTCGCTGCAGCCCCGCTACCGCCTGGCCGCCGGCTGGGGCGCCGAGGTTGTGCGCTGCCACCAGGAGGAATTCATGCAGGCGGCCTGGGAGCAGCTCGGCGACATCCTGGCCGCCGAGCGGGCCTTCTCGATGGCACGGCTGGCCCGTGACGTCTTCAAGCGCATCGAGACGCGGCACCTTGCCAAGCTGCCACCGGACCGCCTGCTCGCCCTCATCGCGCCGGCCCGGGCGCGCACGGCCGTGGCGCCAGCGGCCTCGCTGTGGGGCCGCATCGAGGCCGCGACGTTGCCGCACGAGCTGTTCGACGGCGCCATGCGGCGGCTGGCCAGCCCGCGCCGCGCCACCTTTGCCAAGGCGCACTGGAAGCAGCGCGCCCAGGCGCCAGCGCCCGTGGCCGTGCAGATGCGCGGCATCGTCGAGCGCTTCGCCAATGCGACCAAGCACGTCGCAGCCATCGACCTCAGCCAGTTCGTGCCCGACGGCATCCTCGGCAGCGAGTCGTTCGACGCCGTTCCCCTGCCCGGGGTGCTGGACGAACTCGTCGACATGAAGCCCCACCTCGGGCTGGACGTGCACATGAGCGGCCACCAGCTCAAGGCGCTGCAGGCCGCCAATGTCGCCGCGCGCGCCCATGCCGCCGGCTTGAAGAAGAAACCACGCGGCACGCAAGCCGCCTGGCGCGAGGGCCTGGTCACCGAGACGCACATGGCCCGCATCGAGGAGCTGCTGGCCACGTCGAAAACCCCGGTCACCGGCGACATCGTTAGCGCCATCACCCACGCCACCCGGCGCGGCACCGAGGGCGTGCTGCTGGCCGTGAAGGACGGCGCCATCACCAGCCAGGCGCTGCGCATCGACGCCCGAAGCGGCGCCATCAAGGCGGCCGGCGCGGCGCTGCTGGTGCATCCTGGCAGCCGCCCGCAGCGCGCGGCCGCCGCGGCCACCGTTGCGTTGACGCGCGTGGCCACCGTGCCGCTGCAGCCGCTCAAGCTCTACGGCAACCAGGCCGTGTTCGCCACGCTCCCCCGCGGCACGCTGGGGCGCGGCGACGGCGACGTGCAGATCGGCGCGAGCAAGGGCGGCCAGTTCACGCAGGTGCCGCCCGCCCGCGAACCGGGCCTGCACACCATCACGCTGCCGCCGGCCATCAAGGACGTCGCCACCCTCACCCGCTACTCGGCCGCCTTCAAGACCTATGAGAAGACGCTCTTCCCCACGCCCGATGCCGCGCTGACGCCGCAGCCGGTGGACTTCGCCCTCGCCACCCAGGCCCGGGCCGCGCGCCAGCGCTTGGACGCCGACCGCACCGTGCCCGAGCGCCTGGCCAGCAGCCTGAGCCTGGGCGCACAGTCCGTCGCCTTCGCCGGCGGTGCCTTCGCCAACGTCTTCGTCGCCGACAGCCTGGATCACGCCCTCGTCGAGCGCCTGCGCTACGTGATCCCGCGCACCTTCGACCGCGTGATGGCCTACCCGCGCCTGCCCTTCCCGCTGTCGCGCAAGCTGGAGGTGCTGGCGCCCGACGTCTTCCTGCCCGGGGTGGGCCTGCTGCCGGACGACTTCATCATGGCCGTGCAGACCAACCCCCGCTTCGTCGAGGCGCTGATGCTCGGCGCCAACCACGAGATGGGGCGCGAGATGCTGTGGCGCGGCCTGCCCACCGACCAGCGCGGCACACCCTTCCAGCACTTCTGGCAGCGGCTGGACGACGAGGTCGACATCGAGCCCATCCACCGCTGGAATGCAGTGCCGCTCGGCGAGCAGCCGCTGTCCACCGCCATGGTGGTGCTGCTGTTCCGCGGCCAGCTGATCAAGCGCTACCGCAACCTGACCATCTACGCCTACCGGCAGACCGGCGACGAGACCAAGCCCGGCGGCGCCGGTGGCATGGTGGCGGGCGAGAACCTGCGCGTCCCCGTCATCCGCGGCCAGTTGCTCGCCGACATCGACTACGTGGGCTTTCGCATCGCGCCCACCGAACTGAACAAGTATTTCTTCATCGTCGAGGAGCACATGACCGAGCCTCGCTTCGGCTTCGACGAGCGCGTGGGCGGCGGCCAGGCGGGCGCGGGCTGGCAGGACGTGGACTGGGCCGACCTGCAGGTGGCCGGTGGGGCTCACTTGACGCAGACGCAGCTCCTCGCCCAATCCGCGGCGAACGGCTGGCCGGCATCGCCGCATGCGGCGCTGGTCGCCCAGGCCGCGATGCAGCGCCCCTTCCGCGGCTATTGGCACGGCTCCAAGCTGGTCGCGCCCTGAGAGGACATTCATGCCCCGCATCGACATCGACCTCGCGCCCTTCCGCGCCGCCCGCGAGAACCTCGCCGGGCTGGCCGCCGAGCGGCGCCGGCTGGACCGCGACATCACGCAGGCCGAGCAAGCGCTGCAACGCGCCGAGCGCAGCGGCGGCGGCGATGCCGCGGCCCTGAAGCGCCGCGTGCTGGAGGCCCAGCGGGCCCGCCTGTCCCTCATCGAACGCGCCGCCGGCGCGCGCCGCGCCTTCGACGACCTGGCCGAACGCATACGTGCCCAGCGCGACCCGTCGCAGCTGGTGCAGAGCCTGGACGGCGACCGCCCCATCGCGCTGCTGCCGCTGCGCCTGGAGACCCGCTACCTCGACCGAGGCGGCGAGCGCGTGCTGGGCGTGCGCATCTACCCCGACGACCTGCACACCATCGAGCACGAGCCCACGCCCACCGCCCCCGAACTCGCCACTGCGCAGGCGATCTGGCGGGCCCGGTTCGCACACGACGAACCCGAGGCCGAGCGCCTGCTGCGCGACCTCACCACCGCCCACGGCCGCGGCCGCGCGCGCTGGCTGGTGCGCACCCTCACGCCCATCAACCCGATGCCGCCCGCGGGCCAGATGGCCGAGCCGGAGTTCCCGTCCACCGAGACGGTCGACGCCCGCGCCCGAACCACCCGCGCCGTGCTGCTGCCCGAGCGCTTCTGCGCCATCGGCTATGCCGCCGGCCGGCGCGAGGTGTTCCGCGCCTGGGGCAACACGGTGCCCGACGAGCTCGTGCTCACGCCCGACTGGCAGGCCACCGACCAGCCCGAGAAGCTGCTGGCCGGCGAGCGCGCCTGGATGATCGACTTCGAGGCCGCACTGGCCAACGGCATGGCGCTCGTCGTGCGGCAGGGCGACGTGACCGGCCGCTTCGACCTGGCGCGCGGCACGCTGGAGCGACTGGTCGTCGTCGGCTTCGAATGGACCAAGGCGCCTGACGACGCGGCCGACGACCTTGCCAGCCTGCTGGCCGCGCACCGCGACGCCACCGGCCTGGGCTTCGTGCCGCTGGGCACGCCCACCAACAACACCGAGGCCGTGCGCGCCGGCGCCGAGCCGCCCGCACCCGAAGCAGGCACCGACGCGCTCGACCTGCTGCACTGGGCCTTCGGCCTCGCGCCCGGCGCGCTGCCGGCCGAGGACATCGCCAACGCCCACCTCGCCGAGCAACGCACGGCGCTGCACATGCTCAACGTGCTGTGGCGCGGCACCTTCGGCGACCACCTGCTGCAGATGTGGAACCCGCGCGATGACGACGGCGACCCGCTGCTCACGCCCGGCACGGTCTACGACCTGCGCCGCTACGCCGCCAGCTACGTGCGCCCCACCGGCGCGCTGCCGGTGCTGCGCGTGCGCCAGCAACCCATCGGCCTGCTGCCCATCGTCGGCCGGCGCTACGAGCGCGATGGCGAGTCGAAGGCCGAGACGGCGGTCGACAAGGTCACCGCCGTGCTGCGGCCAATGTGGGAGCTGGCGGTGGCCAAGGTGCCGCGCCTGCTGGCGGGCGACCTCAAGGACGCGCAGGAGCTGCTGCAAAGCGCGCCGTGGTCGCAGACGGCGCAGTACCGCGACAAGGATGTCAACGTCTGCCTGAAGCCCTCGCCCATCAGCGGCGCCTTTGCAGGCGCGCGCGACCTCGTCGTCGGGAGCGTGCTGAAGGCCCTCGGGCCGTGGGAGGTGGGGCAGGTGCATGCCGGCGTCTGCAACGACTTCCTGCCCGACCCGCCCTACGCCGCCGGCACGCTGGCCGGCGTGCCGTGGGTGAAGGCCGACCCGCAGCAGCCCGCCAAGGAGGCCCCGGCCGGCACCCTCTTCACCGCCAGCGAGAACTACCTCGCGCGGCTCGCCACCGCGGCCGTGCAGCACCCGTCCCTGGCGGAGAAGACGTTGACCGACGCGCAGGACGGCCCTGCGCTGCTGCAGGCGCTGGCCGCCTACTCCGTGCAGAAGGAGCAGGGCGACGCCGCCGATGACCTGCTGGCCGACACCCTCACCGTGCGCGCCGTGATCTCCACCGCGCTGACGTCGATGCCGCACGTCGAGGCGCTGCCCAGCAACGAAACCTTCTTCACCATCCACACCCACCGCGAGCTGATGGGCCTGCAGGTGCGCGGCCTGACCGGGCCTGACACGCTCGGCGCGCACGTCGCCCACGTCACCGCGACGCAGCTGCCGGTGCTGGCGTCGGCCAAGGGCTCCGCCGTGGCACGCGAGCTGTTCGACAAGGTCGACACGATGCTGCGGCCCACCCGCAACCTGGGCATCGTCAAGCTCGGGCTGGACTGGCTGGCCGGCCGCACCGTGGGCGAGCTCAACATCGCCTTCCGCTCGACGCTGGACGTCTTCTCCTACCGGCTGGACGCCTGGCTGCTGGCCCGCGCCAACCGCCGGCTCGACGAAATGCGCAAGCGCCAGCCGCGCGGCCTGCACCTCGGCGCCTATGCCTTCGTCGAGGACCTGTCGCCCGACACCCGGCCCGACAGTGACGGCTACCTGCTCTGCCCCTCGCAGGCCCAGGCCGCGGGCGCGGCGTTGCTGCGCAGCGGCTTCCTGTCCAACGCGGATTCCGGCGCCTTCGACATCGCGCTGGACTCGCGCCGCACCCAGCGCGCCGAAGGCCTGCTCGAAGGCCTGGCGCGCGACCAGCCGCTCGCCGCGCTTTACGGCTACCGCATCGAGCGTGCGCTGCGCGACGCCGGCCTGGGCCGGCTCATCTGGCCGCTGCGGCTGGTGTGGCCCTGGCACGCGGGCAACGCCGCGGTGTCGGGCGAGGCACAGGAGTCGATCGGCGCGCGCGATGTGGTCGACGGCAGCGCGCTGCTGGCGGCGTGGGCCGAAGGCAGCGGCGCCGTGGCCGTGTTCAAGGCGCTGGATGACCAGCTGAAAAACCTCACCTCGGCCGGCGCCGTCCTTTCCGACGGCGACAAGACGCGCCTGTCCGACGCGCTTGCGGACGCCGCCGACCTGGCCGACAGCGTCGCGGATCTGCTGATGGCCGAAGGCGCCTACCAGATCGCCCAGGGCAACCCGGCCCGCGCCGCGGCGGCCATGGCGGTGGCCGACAAGCAGGCCCTGCCCGTGGAGACCGAGGTGGGCCGCACGCCGCGCGGCGGTGCCAGCTACACGCAACGCGTCGTGGCCGTCTGCCCCGAGGGCGAGAGCGCCTGGCCGCAGGACCGCCGATCAGCCGCCGAACCGGCGCTGGACCGCTGGCTCGCCGCCCGGCTGGGCGACCCGGCGCGCTACGTCTTCACCGCGCGCATCCACCGCCGCGACGTGGCCGGCAACCTCGTCATCGACGCGGAGCAACCGACGGTCGGCGCCGCCACGCTCGCGCGCTCGGCACTGTCGCTGGTGCTGATGACCAGCGGCGAGGCGTCGCCGCGCGCCACGCCGGTGGCCGGCGCGGCACCGGCCGATACCGGCCTGCGCGGCGCCATCGCGGCGGCCCTCTTCAACGCGTTGGACGACACCGCCAGCATCAGCGCCATCGAGGTGCTGCCCGAGACCGCCGGCGCGCTCGGTTTCGCGCCGTTCGAGGCCTTCTGCACGACGCTGAAGGCCTTGGTCGACAAGCTGCGCGCCGCGAACCGGCACGACCTCGTCGTGCCCGACGACATGCTGGAGCAGGCCGACGCACCCGGCCAGGGCGCCTACCCCGGCGTGGACGTGGCGGAGATCGTCGCCCGCGCCGATGCGGTCGTCGCGGCCTTCACGACGGCGCGCGACGCGCTGCTGGCCAGCGACGATGCCGACACGCTGCTGGCCCGGCTCGACGGCATCGCCGACGACCTGCTGGCGCCGGCCGCCTGGCCGGCCCAGGTGCACGCCATCGACGCACCCGGCGCCGACCCCGCGCAGCGCGAGGCCCGCGGCACGGCGGCCAAGGCGGCGCTGAAGCTGCAGCTCGACGCCATCGCCGACGAGGCCGCCGCGCCGCCGCCGCTGCTCGACGGCCAGGCCGCGCCCACGCCGCAGCAGCTCGCCCAGCATGCCGTCAAGCGCATCCAGCGCATCCACGGCAAGGACTTCCCGGTGCTGCCGCGCTTCACCCTCGGCGCCTATGCGCCCGAGTTCGGCACTGCGCTCGCCGCCCAGGCCACGCTGACCGCCGGCGACGCCTGGCGCGTACACGGCTGGCTGGCCCAGGCGGCGCGCGTGCGCGAGGGCGTGGATCGGCTGGCCGCCGCGCTGTCCGCGCACGAGGCACTCGTCGCGCCGCTGGGCGAGGGTGACCTGCCGGTGCTGCAGTTCCCGCTGGCGGGCGACAGCGTGTGGGCCGCCCTCCCGGAGGCCTGGCGCGAGGCCGACGACGCACCGTTTGACCCGAAGGCCACGCCCGAGGAACTGCACGCCTGGCTGCAGCAGCCCGGCGCGCCACGGCTTCGCAACATCCACCGTGTGGCGCCCAAGCTCGCGCTGGTGCTGCACGCGCCCGGGCTCGCCGCGCCGGACGCGCAGGCGCCGCTGGCCGCCTTCGTCTGCGACGACTGGCCCGAGTTCGTGCCCGACCCGTACCAGACGGCGGCCATCGCCTTCCATCACGACGCCCCTGGCGCCCGCCCCCCGCAGAGCGTGCTGCTGGCCCTGCCGCCGCAGGCCCGGCAGGACGCCTGGACCTTCGACGACGTGCTGGACTGCGTGCACGAGGCCTTCGACCTCGCCCGGCTGCGCGCCGTGCGCCCGCGCGACCTGGGCAGCGGCCTGGGCGCCCTGCTGCCGGCGAACCACCTGCCAGCCGACTACACCGACGAGCTGCCCAGCGTGCGGCTGCTCGAACTGCGGCGCAAGGCGATGAAGCAGGCGATCTCGCAGTCGGCCGGCACCCCATTCACCGCCGTGCTCGGCAAGATCTAAGAGGCTGAGAGCCGCCATGCGCAAAGAGATCTACACCCAGTCGGCCTCGCTGCACGCCTCCGTGGTGGCGCGGCCGAAGAAGCCGTCCATCACCGGCGTCACGCGGCTGGAGACGCAACCCACCACCGTCGGCCTGCGGGCGGGCCTGCAGGCGCCCGTGGCCGACCCGCTGTGGCTGCTGGCGCGGCAAAGGCAGTTCAACGAGTTCGAGGGCGAGGACGCCGGCACGCCGATCGACCTGTCGTTTGCGGTCGACGGCACGCGGGTCGACGCCTTCCGGCCCGGCGCCAGCCCGGACACGGCCTGGCAGCCGCTCGCCGATGGCGGCCCGCCCATCGAGACGCGCGTCGAGGCCGAAGCCGTCTGGCGCACCCACCCGCGCCTGCGTGCCGAGGCCGGCCAGCATGCGCTGCGCATGGCGGCACCCGCGCTGCGTGTGGCGCTGCTGTCGAACTGGCCGCTGGCGCTGCAGGCCCCCGCCGATGCCGACGCCGACCGCGCTGGCGCCCGCTGGGCGGCGCTGCTGGGCAGCGGCCGCAGCGTGGACGGCGCTGCGCTCGCCGCCGCGCTGCAGCCATTGCGAGATGCCGATGGCTCCCTCGCCGCCTTGCCACCCGAACTGCCGCTGGCCGGCGCCGAGGCCGACGCCGCCCGCGCGGTGCTGACCCGCTGGCTGCGCTGGCTGGACGCCTTCGTCGTGGAAGGCGACGGCGCCAGCTGGCAACGCAACCGCCTCGAGTACGCCTTCGCGCTGCGCGCCGGCGCCACGCGGCTGGAGGCCGACGAATACACCGACGGCCGCGTCGACTGGGATGACTTCGTCGCCCGCCCCGGCGAACAGGCCGAGCCGCCGGTTCCCATCAAGCAGACTTTCGCCGTCGCCTCTCGCCTGCCCGCACCGGTCACCTACCCCGGCATGCCGGCCGAGCGCTACTGGGAGTTCGAGGACGGCAACGTCAACTTCGCCGGCGCCGAGGCCGGCGTGACCGACGTGCTGCGCCTGTGCGTCACCGAGTTCGCCCTCACCTACGGCAACGACTGGTTCCTCGTGCCGGTGCGGCTGCCGGTGGGCTGGCTGCACCGCGTGACGCGCTTCGACGTGCGCGACAGCTTCGGCGTGGCCTCGTCGCCGCAGGCCATGCGCAACCCCGACGGCACGCAGTGGACGCTCTACGCGCTCTCGGCCGGGCCGGGCAGCCGCATCGACCACACGCTCTTCCTGCCCGACACGCTGGACGGCGTGCAGGAAGGCGCCGTGCTGGAGCACACGCTGCTGGCGCGCGACGAGATGGCCAACATCGCCTGGGCCATCGAGCGCACGGTGCAGGGCGCCGCCGGCGAGCCGCTGGACCGCACACAGGAGGCGCAGGCGCTGGCCTTCCAGCAGCGCATCGACTTCAGCGGCGCCGCGGCCAGCGACGCCACCCTCGTCTACCGGCTGCAGACGCCGGTGCCCGCCAACTGGACGCCGCTGCTGCCCGTGCGCGACCCGGTGCTCAACCTCGCCGACCCGCTCTCCATCCGCCTGGCGCGCGCGGGCTTCAAGCGCTTTTATCCGCAGGCCGGCGTCGATGTCGTCGGCGAGGACTCGCCCGAGTACGCCGCCTTCCTCGCCCACCTGCGCGCCCAGCCGAACTTCATCGACGTGGCCGACCTCGACGAGAACCTCGTCGCCGCCACATTCCATCCGCGCGGCTGGCTGCTGCGCAGCGACCCCACCGCACCGCTGGCCGGTGACCCGCTGCTGCTGGAGGAAGAGGAAGTGCCGCGCATCGGTGCCACGCTCAAGCGCAAGTTCCAGTACGCCCGCTCCAGCGACGGGCGCAGCTGGCTGTGGATAGGCCGCAGCAAGACCGCCGGCCGCGGCGAGGCGCGCAGCGCGCTGCGCTACGACGTGGCGATCAAGCGCGAGACGCTGCGCTGACCCGCCAGGGATGTGACACGAACTGCGAGGCCGCGCCCTCAGTCCGCGCCCTCAGTCCGCGCCCTCAGTCCGCGCCCTCAGTCCGCGGCTTCCCCGCGAGCCCTGCGCCGGCGCAGCAAATACCAAGCGGCCGGCACCACCAACATGGACAGCAGCGGCGCGGTCACCATGCCGCCGACCATGGGCGCGGCAATGCGCGCCATGATTTCGGAGCCTGTGCCGTGGCCCCACATCATCGGGATGAGCCCCGCGAGCACGATGGCCACGGTCATGGCCTTCGGACGAACTCTGAGCACGGCGCCTTCCCGGATGGCCGCCAGCAAGGTCTGCTCGTTGTCCGGCTCGCCGGCTGCCAGACGGCGCTTGAGCGCGTTTTCCAGGTAGACCAGCATCACCACGCCGAACTCGGCCGCCACCCCGGCCAGCGCGATGAAGCCCACGGCCGTCGCCACCGACACCGAATGCCCCAGCAGCCAGACGAGCCAGAAGCCCCCCACCAGCGAAAACGGCACGGCGGCCATCACCAGCGCGGCGTCGGTCGCGTTGCGGAACAGCAGATACAGCAGCATGAAGATGACCGCCAGCGTCGCCGGCACCACGACCTTCATGCGTTCGGTGGCGCGTGCCAGGTATTCGAACTGCCCTGACCAGGAGATGGCATAGCCGGCCGGCACCGCCACCTGCCTGGCGACGGCCGACTGCATGTCGCGCACCACCGAGCGCAGGTCGCGGCCGCGCACGTCGACATACACCCAGCCGGACAGGCGCGCGTTCTCGCTGCGCAGCATCGGCGGGCCGTCCTCGATGCGGACCTGCGCCACGTCCTGCAGCAGCAGCTGCGCGCCCTTGTCCGTCACGAACGGCAGCGTGCGCAGCCGCGCCAGCGAATCGCGGGCTTCGCGTGGGTAGCGGACGTTGATGGGGAAGCGCTCGCGGCCGCTGACCACCTCGCCGACGTTCTCGCCGCCGATGGCCGTGGCCACGATGGCCTGCACGTCGGCCACGGACATGCCGTAGCGGGCAGCCGCAGCCCGGTCGATGTCGACGTCGATGTATCGACCGCCCGTCAAACGCTCGGCCAGCGCCGAGGACACGCCGGGCACCTCCTTGACCACCGACTCGATGTGCGCCGCGAGCTTGTCGATGATCGCCAGGTCGCTGCCGGCGACCTTGATGCCGACAGGGCTCTTGATGCCGGTGGCCAGCATGTCGATGCGATTGCGGATGGGCGGCACCCAGATGTTGGACAGCCCCGGCACCTTGACGGCGCGGTCCAGTTCCTCGACCAGCCTGTCCGGCGTCATGCCCGGGCGCCATTGCTCGCGCGGCTTGAACTGGATGGTGGTCTCGAACATTTCCAGCGGCGCGGGGTCGGTGGCGCTGTCCGCGCGGCCGGCCTTGCCGAAGACCCGCTCGACCTCCGGCACCGTCTTGATGAGGCGGTCGGTCTGCTGCAGCAACTCGGTCGCCTTGGACACCGACAGGCCCGGCAGCGCCGACGGCATGTACAGCAGGTCTCCTTCGTCCAGGGGCGGCATGAACTCGCCGCCCACCCGCGTCAGCGGGATGACCGTCAGCGCCAGGACGACCCCGGCGATCGCCAGCGTCGCCCTGGGAAAGCGCAGCACGGCCTCCAGCGCGGGCCGGTAGCTGTACATGAGGAACCGGTTGAGGGGGTTGGACGTCTCGCGCGGGATGCGGCCACGCACCAGCAGGCCCATCAGCACGGGCACCAGGGTCACGCTCAGCGCTGCGGCGGCGGCCATCGTGTAGGTCTTGGTGAAAGCCAGCGGCGAGAACAGCCGGCCCTCCTGCGCTTCCAGCGTGAACACCGGCAGGAACGACAGCGTGATGACCAGCAGCGAGAAGAAGAGCGCCGGCCCGACCTCCACCGAGGCGTCTGTCACCAACGCCCACCGTTCGGCGACGTCAGGCCGACGCCCGTGCGCATGCTCGAAAGCCTCGATGTGCTTGTGCGCGGCCTCCAGCAGCACGACCACGCCGTCCAGCGCGGCACCACACGCCAGGGCGATGCCAGCCAGGCTGAGGATGTTGGCATTCAGCCCCTGCCACCGCATCGCGATGAAGGCGATGCCAACGGCGATGGGCAGCGAGACCACCGCGACGAGTGCCGAGCGCAGATGGAACAGGAAGATGGCGCATACCGCCGCCACGGCGATGAACTCCTCCGTCAACTTCAGCTTCAGGTTGTCGATGGAGCGGTCGATGAGCTTGGACCGGTCGTAGGTCTCCACCACCTCCACGCCTTGGGGCAGGCTGGGCTTGAGCTGCGCCAGCTTGGCCTTGACGCCCTCGATGGTCGTGCGTGCGTTCTTGCCCGAGCGCATCACGACCACGCCACCCGCCACTTCGCCCTCCCCGTCCAGCTCCGCGATGCCGCGCCGCATTTCCGGGCCGACCTGCACGAAGGCGACATCCCGCAGCAGGACCGGCGTGGCGCCGGACACGCTGACAGGGATGCCGCGAAAGTCGTCGAGCGACTTCAGGAATCCGCGCGAGCGCACCATGTATTCGGCCTCGGCCATCTCCACGACCGAGCCGCCCGACGACTGGTTTGCCTTGCGCAGCGCCTGCGTCACCATCGTCTGGGTGACGCCCAGCTGCCGCATCCTGTCCGGGTCCAGGACGACTTGGTACTGCCGGACCATGCCGCCGATGCTGGCGACCTCGGCAACGTCCTGCACTGTCTTCAACTCGAACTTCAAGAACCAATCGTTGAGCGCCCGCAGCTGGCCGATGTCGGTTTGGCCGGTCCTGTCGACGAGCGCGTACTCATAGACCCAGCCGACGCCCGTGGCATCCGGCCCCAGTGCCGCCGTCGCACCGGCCGGCAGCCTGCCCTGCACCTGGTTCAGGTACTCGACGACGCGGGACCGCGCCCAGTACGGGTCGGTCTTGTCGTCGAAGAGGATGTAGACGAAAGAGTCGCCGAAGAACGAGTAGCCGCGCACCGTCTTCGCGCCAGGCACTCTGAGCATCGTGGTCGTCAGCGGATAGGTCACCAGGTCCTCCACCACCTGGGGGGGCTGGCCCGCATAGGTCGTGCGCACAATCACCTGCGTGTCCGAGAGGTCAGGGAGCGCGTCCACCGGTGTGTTGGCGACCGAGAACAGCGCCGCGCCCACCAGCGACGCCGTTGCGATGAGGACCAGGAAGCGGTTGGCGACCGACCAGCGGATGAGTGCGGCAATCACTTGGCAGCTCCCATTGGATGGACCGACACGAGCTCGTAGGCCTCGCCCTTCTTCCTGAACTCGAAGCGCACCACGTCGCCGACCTTCGTGTCCGCAAATGCCGTGGGGCTGGGCTTGTTGAAGGGCATCGTCATCGCCGGCCACTTCAGTTCGGCGACCGGGCCGTGCGACAGCGTCAGGCTGTCGGCATCAACGCCGTCCACCCGGCCTTGGGCCGAGTAGGTCACCGAAGGGGTTGCAGCCAATGTGGGCGCGGAAGCCGGCTGTGCGGCCGCCATGCTGCCGAGCACGGAGCGCAGGCGCGCTTCGGAGTCCACCAGGAACTGGCCGCTCGTCACCACCTCGTCGCCTTCAGCGAGGCCCCCGACGACCTCCAGTTGCTCGCCCAGGTCAGCGCCCAGCTTCACCTCGCGCGGCTCGAAAGCACCGTTGCCCTTGCGGACGACGGCGACCGCGCGGGAGCCGGTGCGAATGACGGCTTCGGCCGGCACGACCAGGCGGGAGGCGGTGGCACCGGCAACCTGAAGGCGAAGCAGCATGCCCGGGATCAGCCTGCCGCCCTTGTTGTCGACCTCGAATCGCGCCTGCAGGGTGCGCGTTGACGGGTTCACCTGCGGCAGGATGTCCTGCAAGGTGCCGGTGAACGTCCGGGAAGGGTCGGCTTGCACGGCAGCCGCCACCTTCTGGCCCCGCGTGAGGTGCACCGCCTGTGCTTCCGGCACTTCCACCACCGCCCAGACCTTCTCCAGGCCGGCGATGCGGAACAGCGTCATCCCGGGTGATATGGCAACGCCCTCGCGAACGCCCAGCTCGGCCACCACGCCATTTGCCGGCGCAACCAGCGTGTACCGGGCCTGCGGCGCACCGCCCGCCTCGGCCTGGCGGACGAGCTCGGCGGGAATGGACATTGCACGCGTGCGCTCCTTCGCCGCGCTCACCAGGTCCGCCGATGCGCCGGAGCGTTTCAGCGCCACGATGTCGTTCAACGGGCCCAGCCACTCGGGCGCAAACACCGTCGCCAGTGCCTGCCCTTTGATCACGCGTTCCATCGGCGCACGGACGTGTAGCCGCTCCAGGTAGCCCGAGGTGCGCGTCTGCACGGCGACGTTCAGCCGTTCGTCGAACTGCACGGAGCCGACGGCGTCGAACGACGTGCTGACGTCGGCCCTGCTGACCACCGCGGTGCGGATGCCCAGGTTCTGCTGAACCTGCGAGCTGACCTTCACTCCGGTGTCGCCGCTCTCGTCGGCATACACCGGTTGAAGCTGCATGTCCATGAAGGGCGACTTGCCCGGCTTGTCGAAGCGTGGGCCGGGGTTCATGGGATCGTGCCAGTACAGAACCCTGCGCTCGCCGGTCGACGCGGCCTGGACTGGCGCGTCCGCCCCGGCGGCGTCACCGCCACCCGCGGTGGTCCTGCCCAGGTAGAACGCGCCGCCGATGGCGAGGGCAACTGCAACGGCCACCGCGGAGCGCTGAAGGCGGCTCATTGCGCTGCTCCTTGAACAACGGGTTTGAAGGCAAGCTGCGCCTGGGCCTTGGCCAGGTCGCGTTGGAGAGCTTGCAGCTTGCGTTGCGCTTCAACCTCGGCATGCCGGGCCGCGAAGAGCATCACCAGGGCGGCCTGGTTGGCGCGGTAGCCCGCGAGCATCACCTCGGTGCGCTGCCTGAGTGGCGTCAGTACCGCCACTTGGTAGCGATCGATGCGTTCCACCAACCGTTGTGCGTCGCTCGTCAACGCGGCGTACTCGCCTTCGGCGGCCCGCCGGGCTTCGGCCAGTTCGGCCTCGCTCTTTTCGACCAGGGCAAGCCTGGCTGCGATTTCGCGGTCCTGGCGCGCCGCGGGCGCCACGGTCAACGGGATGCTCACCCCGAAGGACACCAGGTCCGGGCGCCCCTGCCGCTGGCCGTAGGACAGCTCGTAGCTCCAGCTCGGTTTGCGGTTCAACCGCGCGACCTCGACCTCCTGACGGGCGACTTCCACGTCTCGCTGCCTGGCGACAACCCCCGGATGCTCGGCGACGAAGGCTTCGAGTGCGGGCAAGCCTGCAAGGCGCGGAGCGTCCAGCTCACCCGCGATGCCGGTCCATCGCTGGAGCGCGACCACCGCCGCTGCCTGCTGCTGCCGGACGTCGGCCGACTCGTCTTCCGCGGTGCCCAGCGCGCTGGCGAGGCTCAGCACTTCTGCGCTGCTGCCGGCCACCGTGGCGAGCCGGCCCTTCCCGGCTTCCAGTTCCTCGCGGGCGTGCTTCTCGTTCAGCGCGGTGAGCCTCAGCGCCTCGCTGGCGTAGTAGGCCTCGATGTAGGCGACGGCCGCCTGCATGCGCGCGTCGGCCGCCGCAACCTGTGCCATCGCTGATTCACGTCGGGCGACGGCGCTGGCGGCCGCCTCGCGCGCAGCGCGCTTGTCGGCGGACACCCATTCCTGGGAGATGCCGATGCGCTTCATCGTCATGTCTTCGGCGGCCGTGCTGAACCGGTTCGAGCCGGTGGCCGGCAGGTTGTCGACGCCGACATTCAGCATCGGGTCCGGCTGCTGGCCGGCGGCCCGCGCGGTTTCAGAAGCACTTGCCGTGGCCGCCCGAGCCGACCGCACCGCCTGCGAGCGCTGGACCGCCAGTTCAATCGCCTGGTCGAGAGAAAGTGGTGCCGCGACGACCCAGGTGGACGGCAGCAAGGCGGCAGCGAGGGCGGCTGCGCGCAGGGCATTTCTTGACATGGAGGGCTCCGGGGACGAGCGGGGACATGGCTGGCGCGCGAAGGCGCGGCGCCAGCACCGGTCAGTCGACGGAGCGGGTCAGACCCGCAGTCTGAGCGTGGCGAGGAAGAGCGGGGCCGGCGGCGGCTGCGCCTCCGACGCCGCCGCGGGCGGGACGGCCGCAGCGCCCTGAGCGTCGAGCACCAGCGGAAGTTGCAGCACCTGCACGACTGCCGGCAGCGACACCGCAGGCAGCTTGACGGCCTCGAAGTGCTTGCCGGGTTCGGCGAAATGCTGGTGGCACAGCGCAGGCTGCTGCGGGTCCATGCCGTCGCACGGCAGGCCGGCTTCCATCATCGAGGCCATCGCCTGCGCGTCTGCCTGTTGCGGGCAGACGTAATTGGCCAACGCCAATTGCGAGAACAGCAGCGACAGCACCATGAGGAACGTGGTGGTCAGGCGGTGGACGGGACGGCGCTGCATGGTCATCACGAGTGTACCGACGGGCATGCGCACTGGGCAGGCGGCGCGGCGCACGGCGTGCCTGGCTCTTGCGCTGCGTCAATGTCGACGGGTGGCCCTGTAACAGACGGCCGCCCGCTTGACATTGCCACGGTGGCAAGGTCCAAAGTGCCTGCATCCGTTCAAAGGAGCACACGATGCAAGTCTTCCGAGTCGATGACATGACCTGCGGCCACTGCGTCGCCAGCATCACCGAGGCCGTCCGTGCGGTGGACGCGGGCGCCAAGGTCGGGGTGGACCTGGCGCAGCGCTTGGTACGCATCGAGCCCACCGAAGCCGATGCATCCGAGCTTGCGGGGGCCATCACCGAGGCGGGCTACTCGCCGGTCCTCGTCGAAAACCCGTTTCTCTCGGAGAAGGCCGCCGGCGGCCGCACGGGTTGCTGCGGCTGCAGCGGTTGACCGCTCGCTTGCCGATCCTCGGGCCTTCCGCATAGCTCGAGGGCATGGGGCCGCTTTGCTTTCCCACCTTGGGAAGGTTCAACTGCAAGGAAAACTGGAGCGCACGCATGGAGCCATCCCGAACGAACCCACACTCGCACGTCATGCCGGATGGTTCGGCCATGAAGGATGACCCGGGCCACCACGCGCACCATGACCACGCGACTCACGCTGGACATGGCCACGGCCATCACGCACATGGGCCTGCCGCAGCCGAGCGGGTACCCAACGGCGATCCGAGCCAGGTCGAGTACACCTGCCCCATGCACCCGCAAGTGCGGCAACTGGGCCCGGGCAGCTGTCCCATCTGCGGCATGGCACTGGAGCCGGTCGTCGCGACGGCCGAGCAAGGGGCGAGCCCCGAACTTCGGGACATGACGCGGCGGCTCTGGATCGGCACGGCGTTGACGCTGCCTGTCTTCGCGCTGGAGATGGGCGGGCATCTCTTCAACATCCACCACCTCATTGCGCAGCAGACGTCGAACTGGGTGCAATTGCTGCTCGGCACACCGGTCGTGCTGTGGGCCGGCTGGCCGTTCTTCACACGTGCCGTCGCGTCGGTGCGGCACCGCAGCTTGAACATGTTCACGCTCATCGCCCTGGGCACGGGTGCTGCGTGGCTCTACAGCATCGTCGCGACGCTGATGCCCGGTTTGTTCCCGCCGGCGCTGCGAGGCGCAGAGGGTGCCGTGGCGGTCTACTTCGAGGCCGCTGCCGTCATCACGGTGCTGGTGCTGCTGGGCCAGGTGCTCGAGCTGCGCGCCCGAGAGAAGACCTCCGGGGCCATCAAGGCGCTGCTGGGCCTGGCGCCGAAAACGGCCGTGAAGGTCGATGCGCAAGGCAACGACGAGACCGTCCCCGTCGACGCCATCCAGGCCGGCGACCTCCTGCGGGTACGGCCCGGCGAAAAGGTGCCGGTGGACGGCGAGCTGACCGAGGGCAAAGGCAATGTCGACGAGTCCATGGTGACGGGCGAACCCATCCCGGTTGCCAAGGCGGTCGGCTCCAAGGTCACCGCGGGCACGCTGAACCAGACCGGCGGCTTTGTGATGCGCGCCGAGAAGGTGGGCGCAGACACGCTGCTCTCTCAAATCGTCCACATGGTGGCCGCGGCGCAGCGCAGTCGCGCGCCCATCCAGCGCATGGCCGACCAGGTCGCGGGCTGGTTCGTGCCGGTGGTCATCCTCGTGGCGGCCTTCACCTTCGTCGCGTGGCTGGTCTGGGGGCCGGCGCCGGCGTTCAGCTATGCGCTCGTCACGTCGGTGGCGGTGCTCATCATTGCCTGCCCCTGTGCGCTGGGGCTGGCGACCCCGATGTCCATCATGGTCGGCGTGGGCAAAGGTGCGCAGCACGGCGTCCTCATCCGGGATGCCGAGGCGCTGGAGAAGATGGAGAAGGTGGACACGCTCGTCGTCGACAAGACCGGCACGTTGACCGAGGGCCGCCCGAAGGTTGTCCACATCGAGCCGGCAGCGGGCTTCACCGCCGAGGATGTCCTGCAGAAACTGGCCAGCGTCGAGCGGGCGAGCGAGCATCCCTTGGCGATGGCCATCGTGACGGACGCCCACGAACGCAAGCTTTCGCTCGCGCCGGTTTCGGACTTCGACTCCCCGGTCGGCAAGGGCGTGGTGGGCACGGTGGAGGGCCAGCCCATCGTCTCGGGCAGCGCGAAGTTCCTGGCCGAGCACGGCATCGACAGCGCCAGTCTGTCCGAGGCGGCCGAAGGCCAACGCCGGCAGGCCGCGACGGTCATCTTCGTCGGCATCGGCGGGAAGCTGGCTGGGTTCGTGGCCATCGCCGATCCCATCAAGCCGACCACGCGGCAGGCGCTGGAAGCGCTGCGGGCCGCGGGCGTGCGCGTGGTGATGCTCACCGGAGACGGCAAGACCACCGCGGAAGCCGTGGGCCGGCAACTCGGCATCGACGAAGTGGTTGCCGAGGTGTTCCCCGAGGACAAGGCCGCCGTGGTGAAGCGGCTCCAGGACGAAGGCCGGGTCGTCGCGATGGCAGGCGACGGCGTCAACGATGCGCCGGCCCTGGCCCAGGCGACGGTCGGGGTGGCCATGGGGACCGGCACCGATGTCGCGATGGAAAGTGCCGGCGTCACGCTGCTGAAGGGCGACCTCATGGGCATCGTTCGCGCGCGGACGCTGTCGCGCGCGACGATGCGCAACATCCGGCAGAACCTCTTTCTCAGCTTCGCCTACAACACCGCGGGCATCCCGCTTGCGGCAGGCGTGCTGTACCCGTTCTTCGGGATGCTGCTTTCCCCTGTCGTCGCCGCCGCGGCGATGGCCTTGTCGTCGGTCAGCGTCATCGGCAACGCGCTGCGGCTTCGCTCGGTGAAGGTGGAATGAGTCGAGCCCACGCCACGAACATGCGCCGCGTCGGCCGCAGCGGCGCCGTCAGTTCGCTGCGAAGCAGTACAACAGCCCTGCCCCGCCGGTGCTGACCAACTTGGGCTGGCTGCAGCCGCGGCTGGCGTGGGCGGAGTTCCAGCTGGCGTTGCCGCCGCCGGTGCGGTCGAAATGGCCGAGCTGGACGGCGCCGTCCTCGGCGTCGCTCGTGTAGTTCCTGCAGGTCTTGTCCGCCCCGTCCGGGAAGGCGCGACCGTCGGGCGTGGAGCCGGTGACGATGTCGTGCTCGTTGGGCGTGTCGCCGGCGGCCTTGGGGCGCTCGCCCTTCTCCGTCAGCGCAGTGTTTCGCGTGAGGTTGCTGCCCAGTTGGGCCTGCTCCAGCGTGTCGCCGTGCAAGTGACCCACGTCGCGGGCGATGACCTGGCCGCGCACGTTGGTCCACGGGCCCTTGCCGATGCGATCGCGGGCGTTGACCGCGTTCGCGCCCTGGGTACTGAGATAGGCGCGCCAGGTCTTGAAGGGCGAGCCGGCGGCGGCGGCCAGCTTCTGGCAATGCGCGTCGGCGCCTTCCAGGCCGCCGTAGCTGGCGCCCTGCCCGCCGCCGGTGCTGGTGACGAAGAAGGTGAACGGCGGCGGCGGCGGCGGCGCGCTGGCGGCACCGGCGGGTGGGGTCTGGGCGTGGCTGGCCAGAGCCCCAAGCATCAAGGTCAGTGAAAGCGTGATCTTCATGGGTGTTCCTGAGCGGGCCGGCACAGCCGGCAGGGGACGGGTCAGTTGCTGCGGTAGTCGTCGTGGCAGGCCTTGCAGGTCTTCTGCAGCGCGGCGAGCTGGGCCTTCACGGCGGCGACGTCGCCGGCCTGCGTCACGCGGGCCAGCTCGGTGGCCTCCTTGCCGAAGGCTGCTGCCGCGGCGCCCACGCCGGCGCCATCGGTGAAGAGGTTGGCCTTGACGGTGGTGTCGCGCCAGCCCTTGCCGGTCTCGGTGCCGGCCGGGAAGAGCACGCCCAGGTTGCTGTTGGCCAGCGCCGCGATGACGGCGGCCGCCCGCGCGGCGTCGTCCTTGTTGTAGTTGCCGTCGACATTGGCCTTCACGCGGGCCGTGTTCCAGGCGATGGTCTGGTAGGCGGACTGGCGCCACTTGATGAGCTGTTCGGGCTTGGGCGCCTGCTGGGCATGCGCCGCGGCGGCCAGCGTCAGGAGGGCGAGCGTGAGGGTGAGGATCTTGGTTTTCATGGTCATGAAGGTGGGAGGGGAAACGTCTACTTGGCCCGGCCCGCATAGCCCTGGGCCAGCGTGTCGATGCGCCAGGCCGCGCCGCGGCCGACGATGAAGAGCTGCTTCTTGTCGGGGCCGGCGAAGGCCAGGTTCTGCGGCGGCTTGGGCAGGGCGATGACGCCCAGGGCCTGGCCGGCGGCGTCGAACACTTCGATGCCCGCACTGCTGGCAACGTAGAGCCGGCCCTGCGCGTCCACGGCCAGGCCGTCGGCGCCGCTGCTCGGGCCATTGGGTGCGTCGATGCGCCAGCCCGCCAGCTTCGCGAAGTCGCGCCGCGGGCCGAGGCTGCCATCGGCGTGGACCTCATAGGCCAGCACATGCTCGCCCGCCGTGTTGGCCACGTAGAGCGTCCTTTCGTCGGGGCTGAGCTGGATGCCGTTCGGCCGGGTGATGTCCACGGCCAGCCGCTCCAGCAGGCCGGGCCGAACGCGGTAGACGGCCGGCGGCGCGACTTCGCCGGCCAGCGTGGGCTGGTTGGCGTTGCGACCGGAGTCGGTGAAGTAGACGCTGCCGTCGCGCGCCACGACCAGGTCGTTGGGCCGGCCGAAGGCCTTGCCGCTCCAACCGCTGGCCAACGTCGCGGCCTTGGCGCCCAGCGTGCCGACCCGCGTGTCGTTCACCTGCACGGCCACGATCTCGCCCGCCGCGGTCAGCCCCAGGCCGTTGGCGCCGTTGGTGTCGCGCAGGTGGGTGGACAGGCGCCCGTCAGGCGCGATGCGGGTGATGCGGGCGTCCTGCGTCTCGGTGAAGACGAAGCTGCCGTCGGGCAGCGCCAGCGGCCCCTCGGTGCCCTTGAAGCCGTCTCCCAGCATGACGACCGGCGTGCCGGCGGCCACGACGCCGGGGATGGCGCCGGTGCGCAGCGGCGGCGGCGCCAGCGCCTGCACGGCGGCCAGGGCCGCATCGACGTTCGCCTCGGGGGCCAGGCCGCCCAGCGTCGCGACGATGCGGCCGTCACGGCCGACCACGAAGCTGGTGCGCTCGGCGCGCGCATGGCGGATGTCCTGGCCTTTGGTGGTCTTGCGGCCGGCCGGGGTCTCGGTCAGCGCGATGTCAAAGGCCTTGGCGATGCGGCCGTCGGCGTCGGACGCCACGGCCAGCCGGCCGGCGCAGGTCTCGGGATCCGCCGAGAACTCGCGCAACCGCTCGATGGCGTCACCCGACACGCCGATGACCGTGACGCCTGCGGCGGTGAAACGCGGCAGGTTCTCGGCAAAGGCATGGGCCTGCAGGTTGCAGCCGGCGGTGAAGGCGGCCGGGTAGAAGTACACGACGACCGGGCCCTTGGCCAGCGTGTCCTTGAGCTGCACGTCGACGGTCTTGCCTGCCAACGCCGCGGTGGCGCGGAACTCAGGGGCCGTGTCACCGGGCTCGAGGGCGGCGTGGGCCGCGCCGGTGAGGAGCGCGATAGAGAAGGCGAGCGTCTTCATGTCTGTCCTCAGGGGAAAGGCTTGTAGGGGTCGTGGCAGTCGTTGCAGGCCAGCGCGATGGCGCGCGCGGCCTGCGCGGCGGCGGCGGCATCGCCCTGGGCGAGTTGCGCGGGTATGGCTGCCGCATGGCGCTCGCCGTCGCGCGAGATGGCAGCGGCGTCGGCGGCGGGGTAGTCGCGCTCGAAATAGGCCGCCATGTCGGCGTAGAGCTTCTGCAGCGCCTGCGCGTCGGCGACGGCGGCATCGCTGCGGCCGGCGGCCAGGTGCTTTTGCACGCTGACGCTCTTGTGGTCGATGGCACGCATCCACACGCCGAACTCGTGGCGTGTGGCGGCCTGGGTCAGGGGTGCGGTCATTAGCACGATCAGCAGCAGGCGCTTCATCTGGGTTTCTTGTAGACCTCGTGGCAGGCCTTGCAGCTGCGGGTCAGGTCGCTGAGGCTGTCCATGGCGGCGTCGTAGTTGCCGGCCTCGACGGCTGCGGCGATGGCCGTGGCGTGGGCCTGCGACTTGCGCGCCAAGTCGACGCCGCGCGAGGCGTCTGCCTTGGCGCTGAAGTGGCCTTCGACCTGCTGGAAATAACGGGCCAGTTCCTTGGCGTCGTCGAGGGCCTTCTTGTCCTGCAGGCTGATGCGGGAGTCGAGGTTGTGCAGCACGTCCTCGGCGTCGCGCATGCTGTCGGCGTCGACCTGGGCGGCGAGGGCGGCGGTGGCGATGAGCGGCGGAAGGAGAGCTGCTGTCAGGGTGCTTCGCATCGGTTTCTTTGGGTTGCTTTTGCAGAGAGAGCGCTTCATCGGTGCATTGCCGGGAGTCCCGCCCGGCGGCGGGG
>NZ_LMFP01000028.1:214759-363042 GCF_001426885.1 Pelomonas sp. Root1444
CGACGACGCGATGAGCGGCGCGCGAAAACGACCAGCGGTGTTGTGGGCAGACGCGACCCGCTTCGCTCTCGCTGCTGTCCCTGTGACGAGCACCACAAATCGCAGCTTCACGCCCGTTAACGCGCGGCTGCACGCCGTGCTCACCAGAACAGCCCAATGCAGCGTCGCTGGGGCGACGCCCCGGTGGATGTTGCGCGGCGCTCGCGTCGCCCGAGCGACGCTGCATTGGTTTTCTTCTCGTGAGCACGGCGTGCAGCCGCGCGTTAGGCGGCCCGCCGTGGCGATGAGTGATGCTGGTGACAAGGACAGCAGCGAGAGCGAAGCGGGTCGCGTGTGGGCGCAAGGCCGCCGGTTGTTTTCGCGCGCCGCTGATAGCGGCGTCGGGATGGTTTGCGGTTCAGGGCCTCTTCTTTGGTGACTTTCTTCTGGCCCCGCAGAAGAAAGTTACCCCGCTGCCGGGCGGGACTCCCGGCAATGCACCGATGAGGCGCCCGCTGCCGCAAGCACAACCGCACAACCCTTAAGCCAGGATCTCCTTGATCACATCCCCAAACACGGTCGTCGCCTTTTCCGCACGCCCCTGATGCGCAAACACCAGCTTCTTGTGGTTCAGCCCCAGCTGATGCAGCAGCGTCGCCTGCAGGTCGTACGTGTCGACGATGCCTTCCGCAGCGCGCAGGCCAATCTCGTCCGTCGAGCCATAGGTGCCCGGCTTGATGCCGCCCCCCGCGATCCACTGCGTGTAGCCCCAGGGGTTGTGGTCGCGCCCATCCCCGCTCTGCCCGTAGGGTGTACGCCCGAACTCCGAGGCCCACACCACCAGCGTCGTGTCCAGCAACCCACGCGCCTTCAGGTCGGCCAGCAACGCACCCACCGGCTGGTCCACCTGCTTGCACATGACGGCGTGGTTCTTCTCCAGGCCGTTGTGCGCGTCCCATGAGTCGACGCTGTTGTCCGGCGCCCCCGAGATGACATGCACGAACCTCACACCGCGCTCGACCAGGCGGCGGGCACGCAGCAACGCCGTGCCGTACTCGTCGGTTTCCTTGGTGCCGATGCCGTAGGCCGTCTTGATCGCCGCGGTTTCCTTGCTGAGATCCACCGCCTCGGGCGCGGACACCTGCATGCGGTAGGCCAGGTCGTAGCTCTTGGCACGCGCGATCAGCTCGGTATCGCCGGGATAGCGCTCGGCATGTGCGCCGTTGAGCTGGCGCAGCAGGTCGAGCTGGGCGCGCTGCTCACCCTCGGTGATGCCCTCGGGCCGCGCCAGGTGCAGGATGGGCGAGTCACCCTTGCGGAAGGGCGTGCCCTGCAGCGCCGCAGGCAGGAAGCCGCTGCTCCAGATGACGGCACCGCGCCCGCCACCCGCGGCGCCCACGCCGGTGGGCAGCACGACGAAGGCCGGCAGGTCGGGGTTGGCCGAGCCCAGGCCGTACTGCACCCAGGCGCCCAAAGCCGGGCGGCCCGGCACCAGGCCCGCGGTGTGCAGCTTGAGCGACGCGATGACGTGGGTGCTGCCCTCGGTCTTGCTGCCCTTCAGGAAGGCGATGTCGTCCACCTGCCTGGCGATGTGGGGCAGCAGGTCCGACACCCAGGCACCGCTCTCGCCGTGCTGCTTCCACGTGCGCTTGCTGGCGTAGAGGTTGCCCACGCCGCCGTCGGTGGCGGTCTTCAGGTCCTTGCCGAAGCTGTCGGGCAGCGGTGTGCCGGCCAGCTTGACGAGTTCGGGCTTGTAGTCGAACAGGTCCAGCGTGCTGGGCGCACCGGCCATGTGCAGCCAGATGACGGCCTTGGCCTTGGCCGGGTGGTGGGGCTGGCGCGGCGTGGTGGGGTCGAACAGCTCGCTGCCGAACGCGGACTGCAGGCCGCCGAAGCTGCCGAAGCCGAAGGCGCCCGCAGCGGCGGCGCCGGCGGCGGTGCCGAGGAAGTTGCGGCGGGAATGGTCGTGGTGGCTCATCTCAAACCTCAGAAGCGGTAGGTGAATTCGTTGGTGTTGACCAGGGTGTGGACCAGGTCGACGAAGGCGGCGGCGCGGGCCTTGCTCGGGCCCTTGACGGGTGAGGTGGCCGCGGCGGTGGCGACCGTGCCCCCACCGTCGTCCGGTGATTCGCCCACCGCGGTCGTCTTGCGCTTGGCGGCCTGCGAGTCCAGGTGGGCCAGCAGCGCCTGGCGCTCATAGCGGTCGGGGGCGCGCCGGTAGGCGGCCTTGTAGAAGCCGTCGATCTGGCGGGCGAGCTTCGGGTCCACGCCCCAGCCCTCGGGCAGGTGCTGCTTCTTCACCGAGGCGGCCTGGCCGGCCTGCAGCGCCTCTTGCGCATTCAGGAAGGCGACGAGCTTCTCCTTCTCCTTCGCGTCGGGCTTGCGGGCGAACAGGATCTCGTAGACGCGGTCGATCTGCGCGCCTTCGTTCCCGCCGGCTTCCCGGATCACCCGCCCGGCCAGCGCCTGGCTCCAGCCGAGCACGAGGTCGCTGTTGACCAGCGCCAGGGCCTGCGGCGCGGTCGTCGTCACGTCGCGGCGGAAATGCGGGGACTGCGGGTTGGCCCAGTCGAAGGTTTCCAGCAGCGGATAGGGCGAGTTGCGCAGCACGAAGACGTAGAGGCTGCGGCGGTGGTGGTCGCGCGGGTCCTCGGACGTCTGCCAGCGGTTGCGCTGGCCGCCGATGTCGAAGTTGGGCGGGATGGGCGGGTAGACCGCCGGGCCGCCACGCTTCTCCTCCAGCAGGCCGCTGGCGGCCAGCAGCGAGTCGCGCAGCTGCTCGGCCTCCAGCCGCTGGCGCGGGAAGGCCCACAGCAGCTTGTTCTCCGGGTCCTGCTTGACTTCACGTGCCTGGCTGGCCTGGCGGTAGGTGCTGGACAACAGGATCTGCTTGTGCAGCGTCTTCACGCTCCAGCCCTGCTTGACGAAATCGGCTGCCAGCTTGTCGAGCAGCTCCGGGTGCGTGGGCTTGCTGCCGGTCTTGCCGAAGTCGGCCAGCGTGTCGACGATGCCGCGGCCGAAGAACTGGCTCCACTGGCGGTTGACGAACACGCGCGCCGTCAGGCCGTTGTCCGGGCTCACCAGCCAGTTGGCCAGCGCCGTGCGGCGGCCTGACGAGGTGCCCGTCGGCTCGATCTTCAGCGCCGTGTCGTCGGTCCACAGCGCCGGCAGGCCCGGCTGCACCTCCTGCAGCGGCCGGTCGTAGATGCCCTTGAACAGCACCCTGGTCGGCGGCGCGTCGGGGCCCAGCTCCACCATCGTCGAGATGGCGCCCGGGTCCTTGGGCTTGAGGTGGTCGAACTTCTTCAGCTGCTCGCCCAGCGCCTGGTACTTCGCGTAGCTGTCCTTGTCCTTGGTCTTGAGCTGGTTCTCCGCATTGCGGGTGCGGCCTTGCATGGTCCACAGGTTGCGGTGGTAGATCCAGCGGTCATAGGCACTGCGCTCGGACGCCGGCTTGGTGATGGACTCGCGCGTGGCCGGCACGAAGCCCGACAGGCGGTCGGTCTCCAGCTTGTCGATGGTCGGCTTGAGCAGGGCCTCGCGTTGCTCGCGGATGTCCTTGGTCGCGGCTTCCCACCTGGCCAGTTGCGCGTCGTGATCGGCCTTGGCCTTGCCCGACAGCGGCGAGACATCGTCCTTCCAGCTCGCGTTCACGAGGAAGGCCTGGAACTGGTAGTACTCCTGCTGCGTGATCTTCTCGGTCTTGTGGTCGTGACATTGGGCGCAGCCCAATGTCGTGCCCAGGAAGACTGACGAGACCGTGTCGGTCAGGTCGTTGGCCACCTCCTGCTTCTTCAGGTTCAGGTCGCGCGCATTGATTTCGTCGGGCAGGTTGCGCAGGAAGCCGGTGGCGATCAGCGCCTCCTTGCGGTCGGGCCAGAGCTCGTCGCCGGCGATCTGCTCCTTGACGAAGCGGTCGAAGGGCTTGTCGCTGTTGAAGGCGTCGACGACGTAGTCGCGGTAGCGCCAGACGTTGGGTCGCGTGCCGTCGGTGTTGTAGCCGTCGCTGTCGGCGTAGCGGCTCACGTCCAGCCAGCGGCGTGCCTGGCGCTCGCCGTAGCGCGGCGAGGCCAGCAGGCGGTCGACGAGTTTCTCGTGCGCCTTGGGCGACTTGTCGGCGACGAAGGCGTTCACCTCTTCGGGCGTGGGCAGCAGGCCCCAGGCATCCAGCGTGGCGCGGCGGATGAAGGCACGGCGGTCGGCCTCGGGCGAGGGCGAGATGCCCTGCGCTTCGAGTCTGGCCAGCACGAACGCGTCCAGCGGCTGGCGCACCCAAGCCTTGGCCTTGACGGCGGGCGTGCTGACCTGTGGGTTGAGCGGTGTGTACGACCAGGGCCGTTCACTGCCCTTCACGAAGCCGCCGGGCGGGGCGTAATCCTCGGCGGAGCTGAGGGTGGTGAGGCCGGCCAGCAGCGTGGCAACGGCGATGGGGGCGATCCTGAACTTCGGCATGTGGGTCTCCCGGGGGATGTGACTGGTGCGATCAGCGCAATAAGCGCGCCAGGAAAAGTGGCGCCAAAAGGGCACGGAAGGCGGCAAAACAGGGGGTGGCGTGCAGGCGCACCGACAGCGCTGTTGATGCGCTGTTGGCGGATCAACAGCGCTCACAGCCGGGCCATGAACTGAATGCCCACGCTGCGCGGGATGGCCGGCGTGTAGCTGGTGCTCGTGCGGCTGCGCACCGTGTCGTCGTCGAACAGGTTCTTGACGATGAGGCTGACGTTGAAGGCCTTGTTGCGCGTGCCGAAGCCGATGCCGGCGTCCACCGTCGTGCTCTTGGGCACGATGGAGTAGGCCGACAGGCCCGCGTCCGAGTAGTACGACGAGGAGAACGCGACGTTGGCCGTGTAGTTGATCTCCTTGTCGCCCCAGACGGGCTGGCGGTAGTCCACGCCGACGTTGCCGGTGTACTTGGCCGCGCCGGCCAGCGGCCTGCCGCTCTGGTCGGTGTAGGGCGCGGCACCGGGGAAGTTGTCCTCCGCGCGCTGCGCGGCGTTGGGGAAGGACTTGTACTTGGCGTCGTTGTAGGCCGCCGAGAAGCGCACCGTCAGGTTGCGGATGCCGCCGTACACGCCGTCCACCTCGATGCCCTTGACCTCCACCTTGGGCGAGTTGCCGGTGGTGCTGGTGTAGTAGAAAGTGCCGTCGTTGTTGAGGGCCGTGGTGTAGGCGTCGACGACGCGCACGCTCTGCTGGTAGTCCTTGATGCGGGTGAGGAAGACGTCGGCGTTGAGGATCAGCGTCTTGTTGAGCAGCGCCGACTTGAAGCCCACCTCGAAGCTGTCGGTCTTCTCCGCCTTGACGGGCGTGGAGATGCCGTTGACGAACTGCGCGATGCCGGCCTTCTCGCCGTGTTGCAGCGAGGCGTAACCCGTCAGGTCCCGGGTGAACTTGTAGCTCGGGCTCAGCACCCAGGCTGGCTGCGTCGCCTTGAAAGGCTCGGCCTGGACCGTCGGGAAGAGCACGCCGATGTTGGTCTGGCGGATGGCCTTGGCATCGGCGACCTGCCGGCGCTGCGCGGCGGTCAGCGCGGCGTAGGTCGGCACGTTGAAGTACTTCGCCGCGGTGGCGTTGGCCAGCGCGATCTGCTCGGCGGTGTTGCCGGCCGCAAGGTCGCCCGTCGCGTTGGTGGCGAAGCCGCCCAGCGCCACGCCGTTGACGCTGACCGGGTTCAGCTCCGGCGCGCTGCCGTTGCTGGTGATGCGGCTGGTGCCGACGTTGCGGCGGTCCTCGCGTGTCAGCCGTGCGCCGGTGGTCAGCGTCAGCGCGTCGCTCAGGTGCCAGTTGGCCTGGGCAAAGATGGCGGCGCTCTTGTTGGTGATGTCCTGTACGCCCGTTGGGCTGTTGTACGAGGCGCGCGCGTTGGCCAGGCTGTTGCGCAGCAGGTCGCGGCCGGCGCCGTCGGCGTCCAGGCGGGCGTACTGCGCGTTGCTGGCGAACCAGGCGCCCGCGTCGTTGCCCCACCAGCGGCGGTAGTCCGCCGTGTTGTCGACCTTGATGAAGTAGAGGCCCGCCTGGTAGTCGACGAAGCCGCCCGGCGCGGACGTGAGGCGCAGCTCCTGCGAGGCCTGGTGGTAGTCGTTCCAGAAGCCGCCGGCATTGCGGTAGACGTCGAAGGGCGTCGCGTCGTCGTTCACCGCGTCGAAGTGGTAGCTCTTCCAGGCGGTGATGGAGGTCAGCGTGTGGCTGCCGAGCTGCCAGTTCAGGTCCGCCGTGGCACCGGCGCTGCCGGTGACGAGTCCGCGAACGGAATCGGTGGTGATGCTGTTCTGGTAGTCGGCGAGCGAGTAGCCGGTGTTGTCCTTGAACCAGCGGCGCGCCAGGCGCTGCTCGTTGGTCAGCGTGGTGATGGGCGCGCCGTTGGAGTAGGTGGTCGGCGGGTTGACTACGGGCAAGGCGCGCCCGTTGGTCGTCTCGCCGGCGCGGGGCTGCAGGTCGAAGGCGATGCGCGCCTTGAAGTCGGGCGACGGCGTGATCAGGAACTGCACGCGGCCGGAGATGCGGTCGGTGTTGGTGTAGCTGATGTCGCGGTTGTAGGCGTTCTTGATGTCGCCCGCGCCCTTGTTGGCCGAGAAGGTGCCGCGCCAGGCGATGAGGCCGTCCACCACCGGGCCGCCGACGGCGGCGGTGGCGAACAGGCCGTCGCGCTGGCGGAAGCCCAGCGTGAAGTCGGCGGTGGGCGTGAAGCTCGGCCGCTTGGTCGTGAAGATGACGTTGCCGACGCTGGCGTTCTTGCCCAGCAGCGTGCCCTGCGGGCCGCGGGTGACTTCGATGGTGTCGATGTCGACGAAGTCGAAGCTGGAGGTCAGCGCGTTGTAGGCGTAGGAGACGCCGTCCACGATGATGCCCACGCTCGGGTCCTGGGCCTCGGTCTGGCCGATCTTGCCGATGCCGCGGATGGAGATGGAGCTCGTGCGCTGGTTGCCCAGGTTCCAGCTCACGTTGGCGGCGCGCTTGGTGATGTCGTCGATGCCCACGGCGCCGAGGCGGTCCAGCTCGGCGCCCTGGATGACGGAGATGGACAGCGGCACGTCCTGCAGCTTCTCGATGCGGTTGCGGCTGCGCACGGTGACGGCACCGAGGGCCTGGGTGTCTGCAGCAGGCGCGGCGTCCTGCGCGAAGGTGCTGCCGGCGGCGAGCGTGGCGATGAGGGCGGTGACGGGCTTTAGGCGGTAGCGGTGGGTGGTCGTCATGTGGGGGAAGTGATCGGAGAGAGGGTGGGTCGATCACTTCTTTGCAGGGAGCGTGCCCAATGCAACCGGCTTCTAAGCTGCTGCGGTTCTCGTTGGCGGGCCTGGTTTTTGCGGGATTTCGGGGCTCCAAGCGCGCGGCGCGACGCCCTCCCGGCCGCAAAGCGATCTCGCGCTGTTGCCGCATCAACAGCCGCTCGACAGTGCACTGCTGCGCGATGCGCAGCCAGCGCTTCGAAAGCGCGGTTTGGCGCGTCGGCACGCTGGCACGGAAGCTGCGCATCGGCGGATGTCTGTCACTACACCCCTGCCTCATGAAGCCACTCCACGCCCTCGCCCTGGCCACCCTGCTCGGCCTCAGCACGCTGGCCCACGCCCAGCCCCCCGCTGCCGCACCCACAGCGGCCGAATGGAAGTACAAGACCCAGCGCCTGAAGGCCGCCGAAGTCGACGCGCTGCTGGCACAACCCGACAAGCTGCTGGTGCTGGACCTGCGCCGTCCCGACGAGCTCATCAAGTACGGCAGCTTCCCGGTCTTCCTCAACATCCAGAACCGCGACCTGGAAAAGCACCTGGCCTACCTGCCGCGCGACCGCGCCATCCTGACCGTGTCCAATCACGCCCAGCGCGCCGGCCGCGCCGGCGACCTGCTGGCCGAGAGGGGCTACAAGGTCGCCGGCGCCACGGGCAGCGAGGACTATGAACAGGAAGGCGGCAAGGCCGTCGCCCACATTCAGCCGCCGCAGCCGCGCGCCCAGGCCGCCGAGGGAACGAATGTCGCCGCACGTCAGCCCTGAACCGGTCGACGTCCCTGTCTGGGACGGCCTGCTGCGCGCTTTCCACTGGGCCTTGGTGCTGCTCGTGGGCACCGCCATCGCCACCGGGCTGGCCGGCGGCGACTGGATGGCCTGGCACGCCCGCGCCGGCCAGGCCATCGCCGCGCTGCTGGCGCTGCGCCTGAGCTGGGGCCTGTGGGGCAGCCGCTACGCGCGCTTCGCGCAGTTCTGGCCCACGCCGGCGCGGCTGGCGGCATACCTGCGCGGGCGCTGGCAAAGCCTGGGCCACAACCCGCTGGGCGCGCTGTCGGTGCTGGCGGTGCTGGCCCTGCTGGTCTTCCAGGTGGGCAGCGGCCTGGCCGGCAACGACGAGATCGCCTTCACCGGCCCGTGGGCCGGCGCCATCGACGAGGACCTGAGCCTGAAGCTGACGAGCTGGCACCGCTTGGCCGCCAAGGTGCTCTACGTGTGGATAGGCCTGCACCTGCTGGCCATTGCCGTCCATGGCCTCGTCAGGCGCCACCCGCTGCTGCGCGCGATGTGGACGGGCCGGCGGCCGGGCGACCCGGCCGCGGCGGCCTCACGCGTGCCGGCCTGGCGCGTGGCCGCGTCGCTGCTGCTGGCGGTGGCGGCGGGCGTCGTCGCGGCGTCGCCGGGCCTCATCGGCTTCTGAAGCTCGCCGGCCGCATAAGCGTTCGCGTTTTGCTTCATTGACCGCGGAAGCCCAGCGCCCTAGCCTTGCCGGCTTTTGCAAGAGAGCCGACATGAGCGCCCCTGCCCCCGACGAACTGACCGACATCGTCGACGGCCTGCGCGCTGCGCGCCGGCGCTGGCGCGACGCCCACCGGCGCTGGGACACCGACGGCCGCCGCGAGCTGCCCTCGCGCGAGCTGCTGGCCGCCGTCGTCGAGCAACTGGCCGGCGCCCTCTTCCCGATGCGCCTCGGGCCGCCGGACCTGCAGCCGGACGGCGAGGACCACTACGTCGGCCACACGCTCGGCATGGCGCTGGCCCGGCTGCGCCAGCAGGTGCGGCTGGAGCTGGGCCACGAGGCGCGGCTGCGCGGTGCCGAGCCGCCGGCCGAAGGCGCAGCGGCGGCACTCGTCAGCGCCTTCAGCCGGCGCCTGCCCGCCGTGCGCGAGCTGCTGGACAGCGACGTCACGGCGGCCTTCCAGGGCGACCCCGCCGCCCGCAGCGTGGACGAGGTGCTGCTGTGCTACCCCGGCCTGCATGCACTGATCAGCCACCGGCTGGCGCATGAGCTCTACCGGCTCGGCGTGCCGCTGATCGCCCGCGTCATCGCCGAGCTGGCCCACGCGCAGACCGGCATCGACATCCATCCGGGCGCCGAAATCGGCGCCGGCTGCTTCATCGACCACGGCACCGGCGTCGTCATCGGCGAGACGGCCGTCCTGGGACGCGGCGTGCGGCTGTACCAGAACGTCACGCTGGGGGCCAAGAGCTTCCAGACGGACGGCGACGGCAACCTGGTGAAGGGCCAGCCGCGCCATCCCATCGTGGAGGACGGGGTGGTGATCTATGCCGGCGCGACGGTGCTCGGCCGCATCACGCTGGGCCGCGGCTCGGTCATCGGTGGCAACGTCTGGCTGACGCGCAGCGTGCCGCCTGGCAGCCGCATCTCGCAAGCCGACTCGCAGGCCCACCCACCGGGCGAGCCGCCCTCGGCCTTCCAGTCGCTCACGGCCTGAGCCCTCGCGCCAGAACGCATATCCATCTGCGCAAAGCGGCGTTCACGCGCAGGCCGGCGCTGCCTAGAGTGGCAGCCCAATGACACGCCTGCTCACCTTCCCCGATTCACAGCACCAGGTCCTGTCCATCCGTGCCAAGGCGCTGGTGTTCGACGACCCGGCCTCCCGTGCGCTGCTGGCTCAGGCCGAGCGCGTGGCGCCCAGCGACGCCACTGTCCTCATCATCGGCGAGACCGGCACCGGCAAGGAGCTGATCGCCCGCCACATCCACAACTGCAGCGGGCGCCGCGGCCCCTTCCTCGCCGTGAACTGCGGCGCCTTCACCGAACAACTGGTGGAGGCCGAACTGTTCGGCCACGAGGCCGGCGCCTACACCGGCGCTGCCAGCGCCCGGGCCGGCTGGTTCGAGGCCGCGGCCGACGGCACGCTGTTCCTCGACGAAGTGGGCGACCTGCCGCTGTCGGTACAGGTCAAGCTGCTGCGCGTGCTGCAGGAGCGGCAGGTGGTGCGCATCGGCTCGCGCAAGCCCATCGACGTGCGCGTGCGCCTCGTCGCGGCGACCAACGTGCGGCTGGAGCAGGCCGTGGCGGCCGGCCACTTCCGCGCCGACCTTTACTACCGCCTCAGCGTCGCCACGCTGCAGCTCAGCCCGCTGGCCCAACGGCCCGGCGACATCCTCGCCCTGGCCGAGCACTTCATCGGCGTGTACAGCCGGCGCCTGGGCCTGAGCGACGTGCGCCTCAGCGGCGAGGCCAGCGACGCCCTGCTGGACTATGCCTGGCCGGGCAACATCCGCGAGCTGGAGAACGTCATCCACTACGCGCTGATCATCTGCCGCGACGGCCGGATCGCGCGCGACGACCTGCAGCTGCACGCGGTGGCGCGGCCCCATCTGTTGCCCGCCGAGGCGCCGGTGGCTGCCGGCGACGACGCGCTGGAGCGCCTGTTCGAGCGCCTGTTCGACGAGCCGCCACAGGCACTGCAGGCGCGTGTCGAGGCGGCGCTGATCCGCAGCGCCTACCGCCATTGCCACCAAAACCAGGTGCACACGGCTGCGCTGTTAGGCGTCACACGCAATGTGCTGCGCACGCACCTCAAGCGGCTGGGCCTGCTGCCACCGGGCCGCACCGCGGCAGCGCCTCTGGCGCGTGACGCTGCCCACCCGCCGGCGCCCTTCCACGCCGCCGCATGAATGAGCTAACGCGAAAAGCTTAGTTCTCGCTCCGCCGGGTGCTGCGCACACTGGCCTCGTCCATCAGATCTCTCCCACCGCACCGATGAACTCATCCACCTTCGCCCGCCGCGCCCTCGCGCCCCTTGGCCTGCTTCTGGCCGCCACCGCTGCACAGGCCCAGGGCGGCGACAGCCCCTACGGCATCGCCTCGGTCTGGGCAAACAGCGACGCCGTCACCAAGGCCGTGCTCTTCACCCTTGTCGCGATGAGCGCCGGCAGCTGGTACGTCATCATCACGAAACTGCTGCAGCAGGCCCGCCTGGGCGCGCAGTCGCGCGCGGCGCAGAAGGACTTCTGGAGCGCCGGCACCGTCAAGGCAGGCGCCGAGAAGCTGGCCGCCAACAGCCCCTTCCGCTACATCGCCGAGGCCAGCCTGGAAGCCACCCAGCGCCATCACGGCCTGCGCGCCAAGGTCGATTTCGCCGACTGGGTGGACCTGTCCCTGCACCGCGCCACCGAGCGCGTGCAGCGCCAGCTCTCCACCGGCCTGAGCGTGCTCGCCACCGTGGGCTCCACGTCGCCCTTCGTCGGCCTGCTCGGCACGGTCTGGGGCATCTATCACGCCCTCACCGCCATCGGCGTGGCGGGTCAGGCGTCCATCGACAAGGTGGCCGGCCCGGTCGGAGAGGCGCTGATCATGACGGCCATCGGCCTGGCGGTCGCCGTGCCTGCCGTGCTGGGCTACAACGCGCTGCTGCGCCGCAATGCGCTGGTGCTGGACGACGTGCGCGACTTCTCCGGCGAGCTGCACTCCGTGCTGCTGGGTTCGGGCCATGAAGAACCCGCCGCCGAGCCGCAACACCCGCAGCCGCAGCCCGCAGGCCTCAGCCCGGCGCTGGCCTGACCGACGAAGGGCGAGGCTCACGCCATGGCCATCCAGATCGCGCAAGGCCCCGACGAGGCGGTCTCGTCCATCAACACGACGCCGCTCGTCGACGTCATGCTGGTGTTGCTCATCATCTTCCTCATCACCATCCCGGTCGTGAACTTCTCGGTGCCGGTGGAGCTGCCGCACCAGCGCAACGAGGTGCGCGAGAGCCAGCCCAAGGACGTCGTCGTGACGGTGGACCGCCAAGGCCGCCTCTACTGGTTCGACGCGCCGGTGGCCAACCAGGCCGTGCTGTTCGAGCGCCTGAAGGGCATCGCCCAGCAGCAGCCCCAGCCCGAGCTGCATCTGCGCGGCGACGCCGGCAGCGACTACGCGCCCATCGGCCGCGTGCTGCTGGCCGCGCAGCGCGCCGGCATCGCCAAGGTCGGCTTCATCACCGAACCGCCGATCCGCAGCACGCCATGAGCACCTCACCGCTGAAGAAGGCAGCCCGCGCGCGTCGCCAGGTCACCACCGCCCTGCCCGTGCCGGACATCAACACCACGCCCCTCATCGACGTGATGCTGGTGCTGCTGGTCATGCTCATCATCACCATCCCGGTCCAGCTGCACAGCGTCAACCTCAACCTGCCGATCGCCCCGCCCGCCGCGCCGCCGCCGGCGCCGCCCGAGGTCGTTCGCATCGACATCGCGCCCGGCGACATCGTGAGCTGGAACGGCGAGGCCGTTGCCGACGACGCCGCGTTGCGCGAACGCCTGGCCGCCGCCGGCGCGCAAGGCACCCAGCCCGAGGTGCACGTGCGCCCGCAGCCGGGCGCCAGGTACGACCGCTTCGCCGCCGTCATGACGGCGGCCAACCAGGCGGGGCTCACCAAGCTCGGCGTCGTCGGCAGCGAGCAGTTCCTGGACGACTCGCAGTAGGAGATTCAATCCATGAGTGCAGTTCTTTCCCCCGGCATCTCCGGCGGCCTGACGCTGGACGACAGCCGCCCGCCACCGCGGCGGCTGGTGCCGCCGGCACCACCCCTGCCGGCCTCCGGTGCCAGGCGCTCGCGGCTGCAGCCGCCGTCCAGCGGCAACCGCGGCACTGGCATCGCCGTCGTTGTCGGCCTGCATGTGCTGCTGGGCTGGGGCCTGAGCAGCGGCCTGGCCACGAAGGCGGTCCAAGTCATCAAGAAGCCCATCGAGATGGCCCTCCTGACCGAACCGGCGCCACCACCGCCCCCGCCGCCACCGCCGCCCAAGGTCGTGAAGATCGAGCCGATGCAGAAGGTGGCGCCGCCGCCCGCCTACGTGCCGCCGCCCGAGATCGCACCCGCCGTCACACCACCCCCCGCACCCATCCAGGTCGTGCAGGCCACGCCGCCCAAGGAGCCGGTCGTGGTGGCCGCCGCACCCGCACCGGCGCCTGCACCGCCCCCGCAGCCGGCCCCGGCCGTCGTCAAGCGCGAGATCAGCCTGGCCTGCCCGGGCTACGAGGCCGTGCTGGCTTCGGCGTTGGAAGAAGCCATCGAGCGCGTGGGCATCCGCGGCACGGTGCAGACCCTCATCAAGATCCGCGGCACGCAGGTCGTCGAGGTGACGCCGCAGTCCGGCCCCAAGGAGTACTACAAGTACGTCCAGGCTGCCGTGAAGCGCATGCGCTGCACGGCCGGCGGCGCGGACGAAGTGCAGGTCGCCCTGCCCGTCATCTTCTCGTGATGCGCTGATCCCCTGGGCGCCCCGGCGGGCCGGCGCGGTTCACGGCTGCGCCGCCAGGGCTGCGTGCATGACCATCGCCGCCGCCCTGTCATCCAAGCCGCCGAGCATCGGCCGCTGCAGGTAGAACGCCACCGTCGGCCCCGCCGGCGTGCTGGCGCAGACGTCGCGGAAGCCCCCATCGGCATCGACTCTCGCGGCGATGCCCGCCCATCCGCGCTGGATCGCGGGCCCGACCTCCGCCTTCTCCACCCAGCCCTGCCCGGCTGCCAGGCTCAGCGCGGTGATGCTCATTGCGGTCACGGTCAGCTCGGGTGCGGCGTCCGGCACGTCCAGCACCTGGCGCCACAGCCCGCCCTCACCCTGCAGCGGCAGCAGCGCGCGCAGGTGCGCCAGCAGCCGCTCACGCAGCGGTGCCACCGTGGCCGGTGGCAGGCCCTGCAGCGGGCCAGCCAGCGCATGGGCCAGCGCCAGTGACGCGAAGCCGTTGCCACGCCCCCAGGCGACGGGCGAGCCCACAGCGTGGTCGAAGAGGCCATCGGGCCGCTGCAGGCGTTCGGCCAAACCCTGCAGCGTGCCCGCCAGGGCCTCGGCAGCGCGCGCCTGCTCGGGCGCCGGCAGCAGCGGCAGGCTGCAGCCGAGCAGCAGCGTGGCCATGAAGAGGTCGTCGGTCCATGGCCGCAGGCCGGCCAGCCGCAGGCCTCGCGGCGTGTCGGCCAGTGCGGCGCGAACGGCGTCGCATGCCAGCTTGTGGCACGCCACGTCGCCATCGATGCGTGCGGCTTCGGCAAAGGCGGCGTAACCGGCGCGCTGCGGCCAGTCGGGGTGTGGGGGCGCGGCCCGGGCGGCATCGCGCCAGCTGTGCAGCGCCTGCTGGCTGGCCGGCGGCAGTGCGCCGCCTGGGCTCAGGCGGCGCTGGGCCGACAGGATGAGCGCCGACACATAGCCCAGTGACGGCTTGACGGGGTAGACGGCGGCCAGCCGGCTCGCGGTGGCCAGCGGCGCTTGTGCACGCGCCAGGGCCGGGCTGGCCAAGGCGGCGAGCAGCAGATGGCGGCGTGTGGACATGAGGCTCAGCCTACCGGCCGCCGTCCAGCTGCTTGAGGTTCTCGCGTGCCTGCTGCGCCACGTCGCTTTGCGCAGGCGCCTCGGCCTGCACGCGCAACCAGTAGCCGCGGGCGGCGGCCGCGTCTCCTTGCTCCTGCGCCGCCGCGCCCAACAGGGCCAGCGCCGGCACATGCCGCGCATCGAGCGCCAGCGCGCGCTTCAGCAGCGCTTCGGGTTCGCCGGCCAGCCCCTGCCCCCGCACCAGCGCGAGCGTGACGGCATGCTGGCTCAGCACCTGCGCGTCATCGGGCCGCAAGCGCTCGAGTTGCACATAGGCCGGCAACGCGTCCTGCGGGCGGCCGAGCTGCTCATAGGCGCGGGCCAGCAAGGCCCAGCCTTGCGCGTCGTCGGGTGCGCGCTGCAGCCGGTCGGCAAGGCGTTGCACCATCTGCTGAACCGGCTCGGCCGGATTGGCGGTGGACGGCGGCTGGATGGCCTCGGGGCGGCCCAGCTGGGCATACAGCAGCCCGGCGGCCAGCGGCAGCGCCAGGCCCAGCGCAAGCACGGTGCGCCAGGCGCGCGGTGCGTCGCGGCCGGCGAGCAGCGCCGGTGCCAGCGGCAGCAGCGCAGCCAGCGTCAACGCGGCTGCGGCGAGGATGAACGGGGTCATGACAGGTCTTTGTGTTCGCGGCGCTTGCCCGGCCGGCCACGTCGCCAGTAGACGAGGCCGCCCAGCGCCAGCAAGGCCAGCGGGCCGAACCACAACGCCACCGTGCCGGCATGCAGTTCCGGGCGCAGGAGCACCTGCTCGCCATAGCGCCGCACGAGTTCGGCCCGGAGCTCGCCTTCGCTGCGGCCCGCAGCCAGGCCTTCGCGCAGGTGGGCCTTCATGTCCACGGCCAGCGGCGCCTGGGACTCCGCGACGCTCTGGCCCTGGCAGACGACGCAGCGCAGTTCGCGCGCCAGGCGTTCGACCCGGTCCTCCAAGTCTGCTGCCTGCGCGGCCCAGGCGGCGCCGAGCAGCGCGGCGACCAGCAGCCTACGCACGCTTGAGCCTTCCGATGAGCGGCAGCAGGCGCTGCTGCAGGTCGTCCGCCGTCACGGGCCCGGCATGGCGCAGGCGCACGATGCCGCGGCGGTCGATGACGAAGGTCTCGGGCACGCCCGTCACGCCCCAGGCCAGGCTGCCGCGGCCCTGCGGGTCGAGCAGCGTGGCGGCGTACGGGTTGCCGTGGCGCTTCAGGAAGGCGGCGGCGGCGTCCTGGCTGTCGCGGTAGTCCAGCCCGACGACGCGCACGCCGCCCTGCTCGGCCAGCTGGCCCAGCACGGGCAGTTCGGCGCGGCAGGGTGCGCACCAGGAGGCGAAGACGTTGAGCACCCAGACCTCGCCTTGCGGCGTGGGCGCGCCGCCTTCCAGGCGCTGCAGGTCCAGCACCGGCGCCGGCGTGCCGATCAGCGGCGAGGTGGGCTCGGCATGGGCGTCGCGCTGCAGCAGGCTGCGGCCGAGCAGGCCGACCAGTGCAGTGGCGGCCAGCAGGGGCAATGCGGCGGTGGGTCTCATGGTGTCGATGGAAGGGGTTGGACCAAGGGCGGCGGCTCGACCTCGGGGGCTGTGCGGACCCGCGGGCGGCGTGCGACCACGCCCCAGAGGCCACCAGCCGTCATGGCCAGCACACCGGCCCAGACCCAGCTCATGAAGGGCTTGACCTGCACGCGCAGCGCCCAGCGGCCGTCGGCGCCGGCCTCGCCCAGGCTCACGTAGACGTCGCGCCAGGCGCCGCGCGAGATGGCGGCTTCGGTCATGGCCATCTGGCGGCGGCCGTAGACGCGCTTCTCGGGTGCCAGCAGCAGCGGCTCGCCGCCGCGGTGCCAGGCGAGCGTGGCCCGCGCGGCACGGTAGTTGGGGCCGTCCACCGCGTCCAGCGCCTGGAAGCGCAGCACGTGTCCGGCGACGCTGGCCTGCTCGCCAGGCGCCAGTTGCAGGTCATGCGACTGCTCCAGGCTGCGCACCAGCGTCACGCCCAGCACGAAGATGGCGACGCCCGCATGCGCCAGCCACAGCGGCAGGCCGTGGCGCCAGGCGGTGCGTTGCGACCAGGCCAGGGCCAGCGTGCCGCCCAACGCCCACAGGCCGGCGGCGATGCCGGCCGCCATCCACAGCGAGCCCTGCAGGCCCAGGGCGAGCGCCGCGGCGGCCACCAGCGAGGCGGCGGCCAACGGCAGCAGGGGCCGCAACTGCGGCATTACGGCCAGCTTCCAGCGCGCCAGCGGGCCGATGACCATCAGGGCCACCAGCGGCAGCATCAGGGGCGGGAAGACGGTGTCGAAGTAAGGCGCGCCCACCGACAGCTTCACGCCCCCCAGCACCTCGGCCGCCAGCGGGTAGAGCGTGCCGAGCAGCACCGTGGCCGTGGCGGTGGCCAGCAGCAGGTTGTTGAGCAGCAGCAGCGACTCGCGCGAGCCGAAGGCGAAGCGCTCGGCCGGCGGCGCACGGTGCGCCCGCCAGGCATAGAGCGCGAGCGAGCCACCCACCGCGGCGGCCAGCAAGGCGAGGATGAAGAGGCCGCGTGCGGGGTCGCTGGCAAACGCATGGACCGAGCTGACCACGCCCGAGCGCACGAGGAAGGTGCCCAGCAGCGACAGCGAGAAAGCCAGCAGCGCCAGCAGCACGCTCCAGCGCAGGAAGCCGGGGCGCTTCTCGGCCACGGCCAGCGAGTGGATCAATGCCGTGCCCAGCAGCCAGGGCATGAAGGCCGCGTTCTCGACCGCGTCCCAGAACCAGAACCCGCCCCAGCCCAGCTCGTAGTAGGCCCAGAAGCTGCCCAGGCCGATGCCCGCCGTCAGCGCCGACCAGGCGGCCAGCACCCAGGGCCGCGCCCAGCGCGTCCAGCGCGGCGAGAGCTCGTCCTCCAGCAAGGCCGCCACCGCGAACGCGAAGCCCACGGCGAAGCCGACGTAGCCCATGTAGAGCAGCGGCGGGTGCGCGGCCATGCCGGGGTCCTGCAGCAGTGGGTTGAGGTCGCGGCCGTCCGGCGGCGCCGGCAGCAGGCGGCCGAACGGGTTGGACGTGAAGGCGATGAAGGCCAGGAAGCCGGCGGCCACCAGCCCGAGCACGCCTTGCACGCGCGCCGCGAACGCTGCCGGCAAGCCGGCGCTGCGGGCGGCGACCAGCGCGCTCCAGCCGGCGAGCATCCACACCCACAGCAGCAGCGAGCCCTCGTGGCCGCCCCAGCTGGCGGTGATGCGGTAGCCCAGCGGCAGCTCCTGGCTGGCGTGGGCGGCGACATAGGCGATGGAGGTGTCCACCTGCACGAAGCCCGCGATGAGCGAGGTCAGCGCCGTGCTGGTCAGGCCGAAGCCCACGCCCGCCAGTGGGCGGGCGAGTGCCATCCAGCGCAGGTCACCGCGCTGCGCACCCCACAGCGGCAGCACCGCCTGCACCAGCGCCGCGGCGAGCGCGAGCAGCAGCGCGAACTGCCCGATTTCGCCGGTCATCGGGCGGACGCCTGCTTCAAGGCCGCAGCGGCTTCGGGCGGCATGTAGTTCTCGTCATGCTTGGCCAGCACCTCGTCGGCCACGAACTGCAGGCCCGCCAGCCGCCCCTGTGCGACGACGCCTTTGCCCTCGCGGAAGAGGTCGGGCAACGTGCCGCGGTAGCTGACGACGACCTGCTGCGCACCGTCGGTGACGGCAAAGCGCAGGTCGCTGCCGGCGCGCTGCACCGAGCCCGGCGCCACCAGGCCACCAAGCCGGAAGCGCTCGCCCGCCGGCGCCCTGCCCTGCACGATCTCGCTGGGCGTGATGAAGAAGACGAGGTTCTGCCGGAAGGCCTTCAGCACCAGCCCTCCGGCCAGCGCCAGCAAGGCGAGCATGGCCAGCAGGCCCGCCAGTCGCAGGTGGCGCGGCTTCGTCACCCGGGCGCGCGGCCGCCCGGAGCCCGGGTGAGCCTCGGGGGGCAGCGAGCCTTGGCGAGCGTGGGGGCTCATTTCCTCAGGCTCCAGAGTTCCAGCGCGATGCCCGCTGCCACGGCGGCGAGCGCAGCCCACACGAAAGGCGCATGTGCGCCGAACAGCACCGTCATGCGGCGCTCCCCAAGGCGCGCGGCCAGCGGGTTTCGGTCCCGACGCGCACCTGCAGCAGCCGGCGCGCCCGTGTCAGCACGGCAGCGGCGGCATAGGCCCAGAAGCCAGCGGTGGCCAGCAGCAGGCCCGCCAGCATCTCCGGCGCGATGGCGCTGCCGCGCGGGCCGACGGAGGCGCCCTGGTGCAGCGTGTTCCACCAGCTGACGGAGAAGTACAGCACCGGCAGGTTGAGGGCGCCAACGAGCGCGAGCAGCGCGCCGGCATGGTCGCCGCGGCGGGGGTCGTCGGGGGTGTCGACCGCCGAGGTCAGCGCGATGAAGCCGACGTAGAGCAAGGCCAGCAGCAGGGCGGAAGTGAGGCGCGCGTCCCACACCCACCAGGTGCCCCAGGTCGGCCGCCCCCAGAGCGCGCCGGTCAGCAGCGTCAACACCGCGAAGAGCGCGCCGCTGGGGGCCAGTGCCCGCATCAGCACGAAGGCCAGCCGCGTGCGCCAGGCCAGGCCCCACAACGCCCAGGCGGCCATGGCGCCGTAGCAGACCATGGCGATCCACGCCGCCGGCACGTGCACGTAGAGGATGCGGTAGGCCTCGCCCTGCTGGGCGTCCGTCGGGGCGATGAAAAGCCCAAGCACCAGGCCGGCCAGGATGCCGAGGGCGGCGAGCCCCCACAGCGCAGGCAGCAGCCGGCCGCTGAGCGTCAGGAAGTGGGCGGGGCTGGCGTAGCGCCAGAGAGGGTGCGGCGTGGTCATCAGTCGAGCATCAGTGAAAGCGTGGCGGCGATGCCCCAGGGGACAAGCGCCAGAAGTACGGCCAGCCAGGCGCCGAGCAGCAGCAGGGCCGCGGGCGCGTTGCTGCTCCCCTGGGCGGCGGCCGTGCCGAAGACCAGCACCGGCACCTGCAGCGGCAGCAGCAGCAAGGCCAGCAGCCCCGCACCGGCCCGTGCATGCAGCACCAGCGCGGCGCCCAGGCCGCCCAGCAGGGTCAGCGCCGGCGTGCCCAGCAGCAGGCTGAGCGCCAGCGGGCCCGCGTCGTCCACGCCGAAGGCCAGCGCCAGCAACGGCGCCAGCAGCACCAGCGGCAGGCCGGTCAAGCCCCAGTGCACCGCCAGTTTCAGGGCCACGGCCAGCGGGCGGGGCAGCGGCGCGAGCCACCACTGCTCCAGGCTCCCGTCGGCGAGGTCGGCGGCGAACAGCCGCGGCAGCGGCAGCAGGCTGGCCAGCAGCGCAGCGATCCACAGCAGGCCCGGCGCCAGCTCGCGCAGCCGCGCGGGCTCGGGCCCCAGGCCGAGCGGGAACATCAACGCCACGCCGATGACGAAGGCCAGCGGCGTGAGCCACTCCGCCGGCTGACGCCAGCTGCTGCACCACTCCCGCCCCGCCAGCGCGCGGGCGCCCTGCCAAGCCGGCGCCATCAGTGGCCCCCGACGTGCAGCGTGCGCACCGGCTGCTTCAACGGCAGGGGTTGGTGGCTGGTGAAGACGGCGCTGCCGCCCTCGCGGGCATGCCGGTCCAGGCGCTGGGCGAGCCGGTCCACCATGGCAGCGTCCAGCGCCGCCACCGGTTCATCCAGCACCCACAGAGGCGCCACATGCGGCAGCCACAGCCTCGCCAGCGCCGCGCGGCGCCGCTGGCCGGCCGAGAGCCGCGCCAGGCGCTGGCCTGCCAGGTCGCGCAGCCCGACAGGGGCGAGGGCCGCCAGCGCCTCGGCCGCGCTGCAGGGATGGCCCGCCAGCGCGGCGCCGCTGCGCAGCTGCTCGATGACCGTGAACACGTCCTTCAGCCCGGGGCTGTGCCCGAGGTAGAGCAGTTCGTGCTCGACATGCACGCGCCCGGCGTGCGGCCCGCTCAGGCCGCAGATGAGCCGCAACAGGCTGGTCTTGCCGCTGCCGTTGGCGCCTTGCACCCAGAGCAGCTCGCCGGGGTGCAGCGCCAGGTCCAACCCCTCGAACAGCAGGCGGCCGCCGCGCGACTGTGCCAACTGCTGAAGCAGCAGCACGGGAGAAGGAGCAAGGGCTGGAGAGGCCGCAGCGAGTGACATGCCGCCACTCTAGGCAGGCGCGTTTCGCGGGCCAACGAAGCAAATCGAGGGAGCTTGGTTGATCCTTGCTGGCCGCACGGCGCCCGGCCAAGTCGGCGCCGGACTGCTCGCGGTTGTCGCTGCAATCTGTTGATCGCCGTCAAGGGTCCGGCAGCCCGGTTGGCGAACCATGCAGGTATTCAACCGCGCAATCGCGCAAAGGAAACTGCGATGGGCATCAAGAGCATCCTCGTCCACCTCGACAACGGCAGCAACGTGCAAGGGCGCGTGGCCGCGGCAGCAGCGCTGGCCCGCCGGCACGACGCCCACCTGATCGGCCTGGCGCCGACCGGTTGGATCGCGCTGCCGCCTGGCGGGGCGCTGGCCTGGGGGGCGCCGGCCTACCAGCAAGCCACGCTGGAGCAGCAGCGCGCGAACGCGGACGACTGCGTGCGGCGCTTCCTGAAGCAGGCGGACAGCCTCGGCGTGTTGTCCTTCGAAGGACGGGTCGCCACCGGCTATGCGGCCGAGACCATGATCCTGGCGGCTCGCTATTGCGACCTGGCGGTCGTCACCCAGTTCAACCCCGACGAATCGAACGCCGCGCAATCGCCGCAGATGCCGCAGGACGTGCTGCTCGAATCGGGCCGCCCCGTGCTCGTGCTGCCCTATGCCGGGGAATGCGAAGTGCCGCCGGACGCCCGCGTGCTGGTGGGCTGGGACGGCAGCCGCGAGGCGGCGCGCGCCATGCGCGACGCGCTGCCGCTGATGCGGACGGCGGCCAGCGTCGAGGTGGTCGTGTTCGACAAGCCGGAGGACGTCGACACCCGCCACGGCCCCCTGCCCGGCGCCGACATCGGGCTGTGGCTGGCCCGCCATGGGCTGAATGTGAAGGTCAACTACGTGCCCATCAAGGTCGCAGCGGGTGCGGCCCTGTTGTCCCACGCCGCGGACATGGGCGCCCAGCTGATCGTCGCGGGCGGCTATGGCCACTCGCGCTTCCGCGAGTCGGTGCTGGGTGGTGTGACGCGCACGCTGGTGACCACGTCACCGGTGCCGGTGCTGTTCTCGCACTGAGCTGAGCGCCCCGCCCGGCGGGAGTGAGTCCCGCGGGTCAGCCGGCGCCGCGTTCAGTGGTCGAGCGGCGCCTGCCGCCTCGGTACGGCGGCCTCGCCCGCGAGGAGGCCTTGCTGCGGCTGCAACTGCAGCTGCCGCCCCTCCGTCAGCGTGCGGGCATAGTCGTCGGCAGGAACCGGGCGGCTGAAGTAGTAACCCTGCATCTGGTCGCAGCCGCTGCGGCGCAGGAACTCGAGTTGCTCCACGGTCTCGACGCCCTCGGCGATGACCTGCATGTGCATGCTGTGCGCCATGGAGATGATGGCCAGCGCGATGGCGCCATCCTGTTCGCCACGGGAGATGTCGGTGACGAAGGCGCGGTCGATCTTGACCGAGTTGAAGGGAAAGAGCTTCAGGTAGGCCAGCGAGGAATAGCCGGTACCGAAGTCGTCCAGCGACAGGTGCAGGCCGAACTCACGGAAGTCCTGCATGGTGCGCTCGGCATCGGCCGGGTCCTGCATGACCAGGGTCTCGGTCACCTCGAGTTCGATGGCGCCGGCCTGGAGCGCGTTGTCCCGCAGGGCCTGCTCGATGCACAAGCGCACGCGCCCTTCGCGGAACTGCAACGCCGACAGGTTGACGGCGACCGGCAGGATCGGGACGCCCCGTGCCCGCCACGCCGCCTGCTGGGCGCAAACCGCCTGGATGACCCATTCGCCGATGGGCACGATCAGGCCGGTCTCCTCCGCCACGGCCATGAACTCGCCTGGGCCCAACAACCCGCGCGTCGGATGCCGCCAGCGGATCAGCGCCTCGGCGCCGGTGATGCGGCCCTGCAGCAGGTCGACCTTGGGCTGGAAATGCAGCACGAACTGCTGCCGCGCCAGCGCCTCTCGCAACAGGCGCTCCATCTCATGCTTTTCGGCCATGCGGGCGTTCATCTCGGGCGAGTAGGTGGCATGCTTCTCGCCCGACAGCCGCGCCTGCTTGAGCGCCGCCTCGGCATTGCGGAACAGCGATTCGGCGTCCATGCCGTCGTCGGGGTAGACCGCCAGGCCGAAATGCGCGTCCAGGGTCACCTCGGCACCGTGGATTGCGGCGGGCTTGCCGACGATGTCGTCGAGCGTGCGCAGCAATGCGGTGATGTCTTCATCGCCGTGGTACGGGCCGGCGATCGCGAAGTTGTCGCCGGCGACGCGGGCGACGCTGTGGCTGCGCGAGAACTCGGCTGCGAGCCGCTGGCCAAGTTGGCGCAGCAGCTGGTCGCCGACGTGGCGCCCGTGGGCATCGTTGACGCGCTTGAAGCGGCTCAGGTTGGCCACGACGGCCACCACCGTGCGCCCTGCCGCCGCCGCCGACTGGATGGCCAGGCCCAGGTGGTCGAGGAAGACGTGGTTGTTGGGCAGGCCCGTCAACGCGTCGTAGCGCGACAGGTAATGGACCTTCTCCTCCTGCTCGATGTGCTTGAGCGCGAACGAGATGTCGCCGGCCAGCTCGCCGAGCAGCTTGAGCTCGTCGTCGTCGAAGAGATGCGCGTCACGGGCATAGAGCGTGATGACGCCGACCGCGCGGTCCCAGGGCGTCAGCGGCAGCGCGATCGCCGAGGCGAAACCGAGCGCCCGCGCATCGGTGCAGACGGCGTCGGTCGCCGGGTCCACCTCGGCGAGGTCGTTGCAGTACACGGGGTTGCCGCCGTCCAGCGCCTTGTACGGCAGCGCGCGCCGGTGCGGCAGCGCGGCCTTGGAGAGCGTCAGGCGCAGGCGGTCCAGTTGCTGGGCGCTCAGCCCGCGGGTGGCGACCGGGTCGAGCGCTGCCAGCGGGCCGTGGGCCAGCGCGACCCAGGCCATGGCAAAGCCACCGTCCTCCGCCGCGATGCGGCAGGCTTCGTCCAGCAGCGCCTGCCGGTCGCGCAGCCGCACGATGGCCGAGTTGATGCCGCTCTGCACGGTCTTGATGCGGTTGAGCCGGCCGATCTTGAGCTGCTGGGCCTCCAGCTGCTGGACGTAGCGCTCCAGCATGGAGGCCCGCACCAGCGACAGGTGGGTACGCACGCGCGCCAGCACCAGGGCCGGCGACACCGGCTTGACGATGTAGTCCACGGCGCCGCACTCGAAACCCGCGGCCTCGTCGCCGGCCTCGGCGAGCGCGGTGACGAAGATGACGGCGATGTGTTCGGTCTGCGGGTCGGCCTTCAGGCGCCGGCAGACCTCGTAGCCGTCCAGGTCGGGCATCTGCACGTCGAGCAGGATCAGCGCCGGCTGATGCTTGGCGGCGGCGGCCAGGCACTCGGTACCACTGCGCGCGAAAACGAGCGGGTAATGCGGCGAGAGGATCTGCTTCAACGTCGCGAGGTTGGTCGCTTCGTCGTCGACGGCCAGGATGGGTCGGGTTGACATCGCCTGCTACCTTTGCTCGTTTCAGTCATCCATTGCGCCGTCGCGGCACCCGCAGCGCTCGGCCTGCAAGGCCGACCAGGCCGGCTCGCGTTCAGCGATGCGGTGTTGGGCGAGGGGCGGTTTCATTTGAGCTCGGCGACGAGTTCTCGCGCCAGGTTCTCCGCGCGGCGGAAGTCGAAGTCCTCGACGCTCGCCCGAATCGGTGCCAGGCTGGCGTCCGGCACCCAGGCGCCCAGCTGTTGCAGCACCGGGGTCGCCAGGTCGGGGTTGTCGCGGTCCAGCGCGCCCAGCAACTCATCGAACAGGGGCTTGAGCCGCGCCTTGTCGGCCGGTGCCTGCGCCGTCGCGACGGGCGGTGGCGCCTCGGCGCCCTGCTCCGCCAGATGCGCCGCGATCGCCGCGCAGGCGCGGATGAAGGCGTCCTGCAGTGCCGCGAACTCGGCGAGCACGTCGCCGCCGTCCATCAGCAGCCGCTCCAGCCGCCCGGCGACGCGGGTCAGTTCCGGCAGCGCCAGGTTGCCGGCCGAGCCCTTGAGCTTGTGCAGCAACGCGCCGGCCTGCTTGGCGTTGCCTTCGTCGAGCAACTGGCGCAGCTGCGCCATGCTGTCGGCGTTGTCGCGTGCGAACTTGGCCAGGAAGCGGCGGTAGACGGCAAGGTCGCGCCAGACCTTGACGGCGTCCTCGACGGCGATGACGTCCACTCCGCCATTCGCCGGCGCCGGCGGGCCGGCGTCCGCGGGCGCCACGGCGGCCATGGGCCGTGGCACGGCCAGGCGCTGGATGACCCCGATCAGTTCGTCGACGGCGAAAGGCTTGGCGACGAAGGCATTCATGCCGGCCTCGCGCGCCTCGTCCTGCTGCACCTTGAAGGCGCCCGCCGTCAGCGCCACGACCGGCAGGTCGGCCAGGCCCGCGACGCCTCGCAGCATGCGGGTGGCCTGGTAGCCGTCCATCACCGGCATCTGCACATCCATCAGCACCACGTCGACCGCGCCGACATGCGCGCTCAGCCAGTCCAGCGCCACCAGACCGTTCTCGGCCAGCTCCACACTGGCGCCTTCGGATTCGAGGATGCGCGACGCGACTTCGCGATTGATGTCGCTGTCGTCGACGACCAGCGCCCGCACGCCCGCCAGGCGTTGCGCATTGCCGGTTTCCGGTCGGTCCGACACCGTGGGCCGGCCGCGGCGACGCATCGCTTCGGCCACGCTGTTGTAGAGCGACGAGCTGGTCACCGGCTTGTTGAGCACGCCGTCGACGAGGTCGCTGCCGACGCTCTTGAGCAGCTCGTCGTGGGCGTAGGCCGTGACCATCAGCACGATGGGCGCGGTCTGCCCGTCCATCACGCGGCGGATGGCGCGCGCGGCCTCCAGGCCGTCCATGCCGGGCATGCGCCAGTCCAGCAGCAGCACGTCGTAGGGCTGCGCCGTCTGCCAGCGGCTGCGCGCCTGGTCGACGGCCGCCGCGCCGGAGTCCGTCAGCGTCGGCGACCAGCCCATCGCGCGTGCCGTCAGCGCCAGGTTCTCGCGCGCCACGTCGCTGTCGTCGGCGACGAGGATCTCCAGCTTGGACAGCGCCATCGGCTCGTAGCTCTGCGTCGGCACCCACTTGAAAGGCAGGCTGAACCAGAACTCGCTGCCCTTGCCCGGCGTGCTGATGACGCCGATCTCGCCGCCCATCTTGCTCACCAGCTGGCGGCAGATGGCCAGCCCCAGGCCGGTGCCGCCGAAGCGGCGCGTCGTCGACGTGTCGGCCTGGGCGAAGGCCGAGAAGACGTGCGCCTGCTTCTCCAGCGGGATGCCGATGCCGGTGTCGCTCACCGAGAAGCGCAGCCGTGCCACGGTGTCCGAGCGTTCCAGCAAGGAGATGCCGACCTTGACGACACCGTGATGGGTGAACTTGATGGCGTTGCTGGTCAGGTTGATCAGGATCTGCTCCAGGCGCAGCGCATCGCCATGCAGCTCGCCGCCGACGTCGGGCGCCGGGGCGATCACCAGCTCGAGGTCCTTGTCGCCGGCGTTGGTGCCCATGATGTTGGCCAGGTTGTCCAGCACGCCGTCCAGGTGCAGCGGCGCCTCCTCGATCTCCAGGCGGCCGGCCTCGATCTTGGAGAAGTCCAGGATGTCGTTGATGATGGTCTGCAGCGAGCGCCCGGCATTGCGGATCTTGCGCACCAGGTCCAGCGCGTCGGCGTCCAGCGGCTTGTTCGCCAGCAGGTAGGCCAGCCCCAGCACGGCATTCATCGGCGTGCGGATCTCGTGGCTCATGTTGGCGAGGAAGTCGGCCTTGGCGCGGCTGGCGGCCTCGGCCTCGCGGGTGCGCACGGCCAGCTCGGTGGTGCGCTGCTCAACGCGCTGCTCCAGCTCAGCGTTCAGCGTGCGCACGGCCACCTCGGCGGTGCTGCGCTCGGCGATCTCGTGCTCCAGCGTCTGCAGCATGCCGTTGAAGGACTCGGCCAGCTCGCCGATCTCGTCCTCCGTGGTCTTGGCGGCCCGCAGCTTGAAGTCGCGACTCTCCATGACCCGCCGTGCCACCTTGCCCACCGCCAGGATGGGACCGGTGATGCGGCGCTGCAGGCCGGAGGACACCAGCAGGCCGAAGCCCAGGCTGAAAGCCAGCACCAGGCCGAAGATGACCAGGTAGTCGCGCAGCCACTGGGCCGCATCGTGCTGCCCGTCCACATAGACGGCGCCGATCTGGCCAGTGCTGGACTTGACCGGCACCAGCACCGTCATGTTCTCGCGGAACACCTCCACGCCGCCGGTCGGCCTCTGCGCCGGCACGCGGGTTTCAGGCGCGCGCGGGTTGACGTACTGCGCGAACAGCTTGCCGCTCGCGGTATAGAGGGCGGCCGCATTGATGTTGGCGTCGCCCCGCAGCTGGCCCAGGTTGTCGGCCGCCACCTTGGCGTCGTCGAACTCCAGCGCCGTGACGCTGCCCTGGCCCAGGATCTCGGCCAGCGTGGTCAGCTCGCGCGCCGAGCGGGTGCGGTTCTCCGACATGGCGTGGAAGAAGAATGCGGCGCTCGCGGCCAGCAGCGTGCAGGCATTGACGGCCAGCACCATCAGCAGCACCTTGGTGCGTATCGAGCGCAATCGGATCGTCATTCAAGGCCTTCCCGTGTCCACGCGTTGTGCGACGGCCAGCAGCCGCGAACTCACCTTGAGACCCTGGCGCTCCGCGTTGGCCATCGAGATCTCGAAGCGGATGCGGTTGTCCACCGTCACGAAGTTGATGACGCAGCCGGCTTCCATGGCGCCGGGCACGTCGGAGATCGTCAGCGTGGGCGAGGCCTTGTAGGGCTCCAGCAGGCGCTTGAGCTGGGCGGCATCCGCCCCGCCCACGAAGACCAGCTGGACGCCGCGCACCGCCTCGCCGGCCTTCAGGACGCGCACCTCGACCGGGTGCTCGTTCATCGCGCGGGCCGGCTTGAGCTTGCCGAGTTCGTCCGCGATGTCGCCCGCGCCGACGATGCCGATGGTGAAGGGTGCCGTCGCATCCGCGAAGGTGCCGGGCGGCCAGTCGACGTGGCCGATGAATTTGTACAGGTAGGCGGCCTTGACCTGCGCGCCCAGCGGCTTGCCGTCGTTGTCGCCAGCGTTTGCGCCGCCCAGCGCAGCACAGGCCAGCAGGCCCGCGGTCGACCACCGCTGCAGGGGCGCCGCGCACCAGCATGTGACGAGGCTGCGGCGGGCTTGCATCAGGGCCTCACGGTGACGGTCAGCTGCACCGTGCGGCCCACCTGGATCGGGTTCGCACCCGCCAGGCCGCCCTGCGGGAACTCGCGATGCTGGGCATGGAGCAGGTTGCGGCCGGACAGCGCGAACTCCAGCCGGTCGGAGTGGCGCCAGCCCAGCCGTGCATCGGCCTCGTTGTAGCCGGGCACGTTGGTGAAGCGCAGCGCCGCCACGCGCCGCAGCGTCACGTCGAGATCGACGCCCTCCGCCAGCGACCAGGACGACTGCAGCCGCAGCTGGTAGCGCGGGTCGTTGCCCGGCGCGATGGATGCGATGTTGGCGCCGCTGAAGCCCTCGTGCATCCAGGTCAGGCCGGCCTGCATCGTCCAGCCCCGGCGCACCAGGTAGCGCCCCCCGGCCTCGACGCCGTAGACGTTGGCCGTCGCCCCGTTGATCAGCACGAAGCTGCGGTCGCTGAGCCGGCGGTAGTTGCGCAGGCTGGTGTAGCGGCTGCCGAACAGCGTCAGCGAATAGGACAGCTGCTCGCTCGGCTGGCCGCGCAGGCCCAGCTCCAGCGTCTTGGCGATCTCGGAGCGGAAGTTGGGGCCGCCGGCCAGTTGGTACGGCGGCTGGGCCGGCGCGAACAGCTCGACGTCGACCCGCGAGGGGGTGCGCACGGCGCGGGAGGCCGCACCCCACAGCAGCAGCCCGGGCGACGGCTTCCAGGCCAGCCGCGCGCTGGGCATCCACTCGGTGCCCGAGTAGCTGTTGTGCTCGACCCGTGTGCCCAGCGTCGCCGTCGTGGCGGCCGACAGCGACCGCTCGTACTGGGCGAAGGCGTTCGTCCAATGCAGGCTGCGCGAGGGCGGCAGGAAGGTCAGCCGGCCGTAGTTGCCGACGTCGTCGCTGGCCTGCCGGTGGCCGCCGCCGAAGATCCACTGGCTGCCCTCGCCGGCCGGCAGCAGGTATTGCAGGTCCACGTCCAGGATGCGCAGGCTCTCGGTGTACGAACCCGGGATGTCGCGCCAGGAGCGGTCGACGTAGCCCTGCAGGTTCAGCGTCGCACCGTCGTCCAGCATGCGCGACCAGCGGGCCAGCAGGTTGGCGCCATGGTGGCGCTGGTCGGCCGCAGCGGCCTGGTTGATCGATTCCTTGTAGGCGTCGCCCTGCAGCGTCAACGCCCCGCCGGCGGCATCGGCATCGCTGCGAAAACCCAGCTGCAGCTTCTCGAACCCGTCGCCGGCGTCGATGCCGCTGGCGCGTTCGCTGTCGCGGCGCTTGTTGTACTTGGCATAGACGCGCAGCGCGCCGCCCTCGCCATAGCGCCAGCCCTGGCGCAGCGACAGCGCCTGGCTCAGGTTGCCCCCGGCGGCCTGGGCCAGCGTGCCGACGCTGGCGCTGGCGGCGGTGGTGATGACGTTGATGACGCCGTTGACCGCATTGGCGCCCCACAGCGTGCCGCCCGGGCCACTGACGACCTCGATGCGCTCCACGTCGCCCAGCGGCACGTCCTGCGTCTCCCAGAACACGCCCGAGTACAGCGGCGTGTAGACGCTGCGGCCGTCGACCAGCACCAGCAGCTTGTTCGCCGTGGCCGAATTGAAGCCGCGCGCGCTGATCGCGTATTGGCTGGCATTGATGCGCGCGACATGCAGGTTGGGCGCCAGTCGCAGGGCTTCGGCGAGGGTGTTGACGCCGGCACGGTGGATCGCCTCCTTCGTGATGACGTAGACCGAGGCCGGCGCATCGCCCAGGCGCTGCTCGCGTTTGGATACCGACGTGACCTCGATGTCACCGAGTTGTTCGAGCGAGAGGTCGGCGAGGTTGGTTGCGGTGTTCGCCATGGCGCCCGCCGAGGCCAGCATGCACAGCACTGCCAGGGCTCCCATGGCAGGGCGCGCCCCGCCGCGGGGCTTCAAGCATTGCAGTTCCGTCTCCCGTCTCCCCCGGCCGCTCGCTTGATCGGACATGCCGCCTCTTCAGCTATTTGGTCAGTTCATTCTGGAAGTCATGTTGCTGGGAGGCAATGGCGTGGCAATGGCCTCCATGCTGGCAGGGTTTTTAGGGGATCGGCGGGGCCGGACAGCGCGATGGCCCGAGCCACTACGATGCCGCCCCTGGACATGGGATGTGGGACCGATGCGTTGGATGGATTTGTCTGAGATGGGTGGGTGCGCGTGGGGCTGCTGATGCGCCTGCTCGTCGGGCTGGTCTGGCTGCTGAGCTGGCTGCCGTTCCGCGTCCTCTCGGCGCTGGGCTGGGTGATCGGCAGCCTGATCGCCGCCCTGCCCTCGTCGCGCCGCCACATCGGCGAGGTGAACCTGCGGCTGGCGCTGCCCGACTGGACACCCGCGCAGCGCCAGCGCCTGCTGCGCCGGCATTTCGTCGCCATGGTGCAGATGCTGCTGGAGTACGGCTACTGCTGGTTCGCGTCGCGCGAGCGGCTCAAGCGACTGATGCGTATCGAAGGCCTGGAGCACCTGCGCGCGCTGGACGGACGCAACGTGATCCTGATGATGCCGCACTTCACCGGGCTGGACCTGGCCGGCCTGCGCGTGTCGCTGGAGACGCCGCTGGTGAGCATCTACTCGGTGCAGAAGGACCCCTGGCTGGACGCCTTCTTCCGCGCCAAGCGGCTGCGCTTCGGCACCGGCATCATCTTCGCGCGCCAGCAGGGCACGCGGCCGACGCTGCGGGCGTTGAAGGACGGCTACCGCCTGTACTACCTGCCCGACCAGGACTTCGGTCACCGCGACTCGGTCTTCGTGCCCTTCTTCGGCGTGCCGGCGGCCACCATCGGCGGGCTGTCGCGCATGGCGGCCGTCACCAAGGCGGCGGTGCTGCCCTGCTACCCGCGCCGCGAGGCCGACGGCTACACGCTGGTCATCGAGCCGGCGCTGGAGAACTTCCCGACCGACGACATCGTGGCCGACGCGACACGGATGAACGCCGTCATCGAAGCCCAGGCGCGCCGACAATTGCACCAGTACTTCTGGCTGCACAAGCGCTTCAAGTCGCGCCCGCCCGGCGAGGCCGACTTCTATTCGCGATGACTCACGACATCCCCTACATCAAGCTCAGCATCGTCGCGATCTTCATCGCGAGCACGGTCTACGTGCACTTCCGCGGCCGCGTGCGGCTGCGCTTCTTCCGCCAGTTGATGGACCACTCCACCTTCATGGCGCCCATCAACTGCCTGATGTACATGTTCTCCAAGCTGCCGGCCAGGCCCTACCTGCCGGTGGCCGGCTTCCCGGAGCTTAAGCTGCTGGAAGACCACTGGCAGGACATCCGCGCCGAGGCCTTCAAGCTGGCGGCGGCGGGCGAGATCAAGAAGAGCGACAAGTACGACGACGCCGGCTTCAACAGCTTCTTCAAGACCGGCTGGACGCGCTTTCACCTGAAGTGGTACGACGAGGCGCACTCGTCGGCGCGCGAGCTGTGCCCGGTGACTACCGAGCTGCTGCAACGCATCCCGACCGTGAAGGCCGCGATGTTCGCGGCGCTGCCACCGGGCGGCCGCCTGGTCACGCACCGCGACCCCTTCGCCGGCTCGCTGCGCTACCACCTGGGCCTGGTCACGCCCAACGCCGACAGCTGCTACATCTCGGTGGACGGCGAACGCTACAGCTGGCGCGACGGCGAGGGCGTCATCTTCGACGAGACCTACCTGCACTACGCCGAGAACCAGTCGGACATGATGCGCATCATCCTGTTCTGCGACATCGAGCGGCCGCTGAACAACCCGGTGGCGCGCTGGTTCAACCACTTCATCAGCCACACGCTGATCCGCGCGGCGTCCGCCCCCAACTCGGAGACCGACCGCACCGGCGGCATCAACCGGCTGTTCGCCTACGTGCAGCAGGTGCGCCTGTTCGGCAAGCGCATCAAGGCCCGGAGCCGCTTCGCCTATTACGGCTTGCAGTGGTTGATCTTCGGCGGCCTGCTGGTCTGGTGGCTGTTCGGCTGAAGCGCCCCGGGTTTGCCCGGCCGTGACGAACGGGCCGGCAAGCCTGCCTTCGCTAGCATCGAAGGTTTTGGTCCTCCCAAACACCTTCCATGCCCCGTCTGAACGTCGCCCCCGCCCTGCTGCTGGCCGCTGCCCTGGCTGCGAACGCGCAAGAAGCGCCCAAGCCTGCGCCGTGGAACGTCAATGCGCCACCCGGCGTTGCCAAGACGGCCAGCATCGACGTGAAGACCGGCACCTGGCTGAGCGTGGACGTGAGCCCCGACGGCAAGACGATCGTGTTCGACCTGCTGGGCGACCTCTACACGCTGCCCATCGCCGGCGGCGAGGCCAAGCCGCTGACGCACTCCATCGCCTGGGAGCAGCAGGCGCGCTTCTCGCCGGACGGCAAGCAGATCGCCTTCTTGAGCGATGCCGGCGGCGGCGACAACCTGTGGGTCATGAACGCGGACGGCAGCGGCGCGCGCGCCGTCACGAAGGAGGACTTCCGGCTGCTGAACAACCCGGCCTGGCACCCCAGCGGCAAGTACCTGCTGGCGCGCAAGCACTACACCGGCACGCGCAGCGCGGGCTCGGGCGAGATCTGGCTGTTCCACGTCGACGGCGACGCGGCCAAGAACAAGGGCGTGCAGCTCAACGAGAAGCCCAACTGGCAGAAGGACCTGGGCGAGCCAGCCATCTCGCCGGACGGCAAGTACCTGTACTACTCGCAGGACACCACGCCCGGCCGCGTCTTTGAGTACAACAAGGACAGCAACGGCGAGATCTACAAGATCTACCGCCAGGACCTCTCCGACGGCTCGGTCGAGCCCTTCGTGCAGGGCGCCGGCGGCGCGGTGCGGCCCACGCCCTCGCCCGACGGCAAGTACCTCGCCTTCGTGCGCCGCGTGCGCAACCAGAGCACGCTGTTCCTGAAGGACCTGGCCACCGGCGTGGAGCGCCCCGCCTGGAGCGGCCTGTCGCGCGACCTGCAGGAGATCTGGGCGATGTGGGGCGTCTACCCCAGCTTCGCGTGGATGCCGGGCTCCAAGGAACTGGTGGTCTGGGCCGAGGGCAAGATTTGGCGCGTCGACCCGTTCAAGGGCAGCGCCGCGGAGATTCCCTTCCACGTCAAGGACACGCGCGAGCTGCGCGAGCCGATGCGTTTCGCGCAGGAGGTGGCACCCGAGAAGTTCGCCGTGCATCAGCTGCGCGGCGCGCAGGTGTCGCCGGACGGGAAGCGCGTCGTCTACTCGGCGCTGGGCGCGCTGTACGTGAAGGACTTGCCGGACGGCACGCCGCGCCGGCTGACCAAGCAGGACGAAGCCTTCGAGCTCGCGCCGAGTTGGGCGCGCGACGGCAAGAGCCTCGTCTACGCGACCTGGCGCGACGACACGCAAGGCACGATCCGCCGGCTGGACGTCGCCTCCGGCAAGGAGACCGTCCTCGTCAAGGAGCCCGGCAAGTACCTGGAGCCGCGCCTGTCGCCGGACGGCAAAAGCGTCGTCTACCGCAAGGTGAAGGGCGGCGGGCTGACCAGCCCGTGGCACAGCCTGGACACCGGCCTCTATCTCGCGGCGGCCGACGGTTCGGGCAAGACCGAGCGCATCAGCAAGGAAGGCAGCGGCGCTCATTTCGGCGCCCGCAGCGACGAGCTGTTCTTCACCAAGACCAGCAGCCCCAGCGAGGTCGAGCAGCGCTTTGCACTGACGCGCCTGAACCTGCGCGACCGCAGCGAGACCGAGGTGGCGCGCAGCGACCTCGCCAGCGAGTACAGCGTGTCGCCCGACGGCCAGTGGCTGGGCTTCGTCGAGCGCTTCCACGCCTACGTGACGCCGCTGCCCCATGCGCAGGGCGCCGGCAAGGTCCTGACCGTGGGCGCCAAGATGGACGCGCTGCCGGTGCGGCGGCTGGACGCGAACGCCGGCTCGGCGCTGCACTGGAGCGGCGACAGCCAGCGGCTTCACTTCACGCTGGGCGACGCGCTGTTCACGGCCAACGCCGCGGGCCAGGACCAGGCGACGAGCCAGAAGATCGGCTTCCAGCAAGCCAGCGACAAACCCGGCGGCAAGATCGCGCTGACCGGTGCGCGCATCGTGACGATGAAGGGCGATGAAGTCATCGAAGGCGGCACGGTCGTCGTCGACGGCAACCGCATCACTGCCGTCGGCAAGGACGTCGCCATCCCGGCCGACGCCAAGCGCATCGACGCCAGCGGCAAGACCATCGTGCCCGGCTTCATCGACGCGCACTGGCATGGCTCGATGAACGACGCGGGCCTGATCCCGCAGCAGAGCTGGATCAACCTGGCGTCGCTGGCCTTCGGCGTGACGACGCTGCACGACCCCTCGAACAGCAACGCCGCCATCTTCACGCAGGCCGAGATGCAGCGCGCCGGCATCGTGCTGGGGCCGCGCATCTATTCGACCGGCACCATCCTGTACGGCGCCAAGACGCCGTTCACGTCCGACATCCAAGGCCTGGACGACGCGCTGGACCACCTGCACCGCCAGAAGGCCGAAGGCGCCATCAGCGTGAAGAGCTACCAGCAGCCGCGCCGCGACCAACGCCAGCAAGTGCTGGAGGCCGCACGCCAGACCGGCATGATGGTCGTGCCCGAGGGCGGCTCGCTGTTCCAGATGAACATGGGCATGGTGGTCGACGGCCACACGACCATCGAGCACGCGCTGCCGCTGGCCGAGGTCTGGGACGACGTGAAGCAGCTGTGGGGCCAGACCGCCGTGGGCTATACGCCCACGCTCAACGTCGGCTACGGCGGGCTGGACGGCGAGCACTACTGGTACGCCCGCACGGAGGTCTGGCAGCACCCGCTGCTGAGCCGCTACGTGCCGCGCACCGTGCTGGAGCCGCGCGCCGTGCGCCGCGTGACGGCGCCGGAGGAGGACTTCAACATCATCCGCGTGGCCCGCACGGCCACGGCGCTGTCACGCGCGGGCGTCAACACGATGATCGGCGCCCACGGCCAGCGCGAGGGCCTGGGGGCGCACTGGGAGATGTGGATGTTCGTGCTGGGCGGCATGACGCCGCACGAGGCGCTGCGCACCGCCACCATCAACCCGGCGCGCAACTTCGGCTTCGACAAGGACCTGGGCTCCATCGAGCCCGGCAAGCTGGCCGACCTCGTCGTCATCGACGGCAACCCGCTGGCCGACATCCGCCAGAGCGACCGCGTCGTGCAGGTGATGCAGAACGGCCGCCTGTTCGACGCCGCGACGATGAACCAGCTCGCCCCGGTCGCCAAGACCCGCAAGCCGCTGTTCTTCGACGGCGCCGACGGCAAGACCATGCCCATCGACAACGAGGCGCTGGAGTCGGGCCACCTCGGCGACTGAGGCGTCAGGCCAGCTGCCGCCGCAGCGTCTGGGCGGCCTGCACCATCTGCTGCAGCGCGGCCTCGGTCTCGGGCCAGCCGCGCGTCTTCAGCCCGCAGTCGGGGTTGACCCAGAGCAGCTCGGGCGGGATGACGGCCGCGGCCTTCTGCAGCAGGCGCAGCATCTCGGCCGCGTCCGGCACGCGCGGCGAGTGGATGTCGTAGACGCCGGGGCCGATCTCGTTGGGGTAGCGGAAGTCGCCGAAGCCGCGCAGCAGCTCCATGTCGGAGCGGCTGGTCTCGATGGTGATGACGTCGGCGTCCATCGCCGCGATCTCGGGCAGGATGTCGTTGAACTCCGAGTAGCACATATGGGTGTGGATCTGCGTGTCGTCGCGCACCGGGCTGGCGGCCACGCGGAAGGCGCGCGTCGCCCACGCGAGGTAGGCGCCCCAGTCCGCGCGGCGCAGCGGCAGGCCCTCGCGGATGGCGGGCTCGTCGATCTGGATGACGGCGATGCCGGCGGCCTCCAGGTCGGCCACCTCGTCGCGGATGGCCAGCGCGATCTGCAGGGCCGTGTCGGCGCGCGGCTGGTCGTCGCGCACGAAGGACCATTGCAGGATGGTGATGGGGCCGGTCAGCATGCCCTTCATCGGCTTGCTAGTGAGGCGCTGCGCGAACACGGTCCAGTCCACCGTCATCGCCTGTGGCCTCGACACGTCGCCGAACAGCACCGGCGGCTTCACGCAGCGCGAGCCGTAGCTCTGCACCCAGCCGTTGGCCGTGAAGGCAAAGCCCGACAGCTGCTCGCCGAAGTACTCGACCATGTCGTTGCGCTCCGCCTCGCCGTGCACCAGCACGTCCAGCCCCAGCGCCTCCTGCTTGCGCACGGCCAGTTCGATCTCCCGCTGCATGGCCTGGCGGTAGTCGCCCTCAGGGAGCTGGCCGCGCTTGAAGGCGGCGCGCGCCGCGCGGATGGCGGGCGTCTGCGGGAAGGAGCCGATGGTGGTCGTCGGGAAAGCAGGCAGCCGCAGGCGCTGGCGCTGCGCCGCCCGGCGCGCCGCAAACGGCGAGCGGCGCCTGTCGGCATCCGCAGGCAGCGCCTTGACGCGGGCCGCGACGGTGCCGTTGCGCACGCGCGGGCTCACGGCGCGGGCCGCATGCGCGACGCGCGCCTCGGCCAGCTCGCGAGCGACGCTGGCTTCGTCGCCCCACAGCGCACGCTTGAGCACGCGCAGCTCGTCCAGCTTCTCGACGGCACCGGCCAGCCAGCCCTGCAGCTCGGTGTCCAGCGCCTTGTCGTCGCGCAGGCTGAAGGGCACGTGCAGCAGCGAGCACGACGGCGCCACCCACAGCCGGCCGCCGCGCAGCGCCTGCACCTTGCGCAACTGGCCGAGCGCCTGGTCGAGGTCGCTGCGCCAGATGTTGCGGCCGTCGACGACGCCCACCGACAGCTCGCGGTCCTGCGGCAGCTTCATCGCCACGGCCAGCAGCTCACCTGGCGCACGCACGGCGTCCACATGCAGGCCGGCCACGGGCAACTCGCAGGCCAGGTTCAGGTTGTCGGCCAGCGGCGAGAAGTAGGTGGCCAGCAGCAGCGGCTGGCCCACCACGCCCAGCCGCGCGTAGGCCAGGCGCAGCGCGTCGGCCCAGGCGGGCGGCAGGTCCAGGCCGAGGATGGGTTCGTCCAGCTGCACCCAGGTCACGCCGCGTGCGGCCAGGCGGGTCAGCAGCTGCTCGTAGGCGGGCAGCAGGCGCTTCAGCAGCACGAGGCGGTCGAAGCCCTCCTGCTTGCTCTTGCCCAGGTACAGGAAGCTCACCGGCCCCAGCAGCGCGACCTTGGGGCTGGCCGGCAGCGCGATGGCCTCGTCCACCTCGGCCAGCAGGCGCTCGGCGTGCAGGCTGAACTGGGTGGCGCCGTCGAACTCGGGCACGAGGTAGTGGTAGTTGGTGTCGAACCACTTGGTCATCTCCAACGCCGGCACGCCTTCGCCGGGGGCCGCGCCACAGCCGCAGCTGTCGGCGTGCACGTGGGCGGCCGTGCCGCGGGCCATCGCGAAGTAGCGCTGCAGGGGCGTCTCCCGGCCGGTGAAGCCGAAGCGCGCCGGCTCGCAGCCGAACAGCTGGATGAGGTTGGCGACATGGTCGTAGAGCGCGAAGTCGCCCACGGTGACATGGTCCAGCCCGGCGTTGCGCTGCAGCGTCCAGTGCCTTGCGCGCAGCGTGGCGGCTTGCGCTTCCAGGGCGTCGGCGTCCAGCTCGCCGCGCCAGTGGCGCTCCAGCGCCATCTTCAGTTCGCGCTGCTCGCCCATGCGAGGGAAGCCGAGAATATGAGTCTTGATCATGATGAATCGAACGATGCTGAAATTGATTCGTCATGATCGACAATCCATGACTATGATTCAAACGAAACATTTTCTGAATCATCACAAGTTCTGCTCATGCCAACGCCTTTGGAGCTTCGCCAACTGCGCACGTTGGTCGCCCTGCGCGAGGCCGGCAACCTGTCGCGCGCCGCGCAACTGCTGAACCTGACGCAGTCCGCGCTGTCCCACCAGCTCAAGGGGCTGGAGGCGCATTACGGCGCCGAGCTGTTCGCGCGCAAGAGCAACCCGCTGGTGTTCGGCGTCGTCGGCCAGCGGCTGCTGAAGCTGGCGGACGCGGTGCTGCCGCTGGTCGACGAGGCCGACCGCGACGTGGGCCGGCTGGTGGACGGCTCGGCCGGCCAGCTGCGCATCGCCGTGGAGTGCCACACCTGCTTCGACTGGCTGATGCCGGCGATGGATGCCTTCCGCGAGCGCTGGCCCGAGGTGGAGCTGGACATCGTCTCCGGCTTCCAGGCTGATCCCGTCGGCCTGTTGCACCAGGACCGCGCCGAGCTGGCCATCGTGTCCGACGTGGACGCCGACGAGACCGGCGTGGCGGTGCACCCGCTGTTCAGCTTCGAGATCGTCGCGCTGCTGCCCAAGGGCCATGCGCTGCTGGCCAAGCCCTGGCTGGAGGCGGCCGACTTCGCCGACCACACCCTCATCACCTACCCCGTGCCCGACGACATGCTGGACCTCGTGCGCCGCGTGCTCCAGCCCGCCGGCATCACGCCGCCGCGCCGCACCAGCGAGCTGACGGTGGCGATGCTGCAGCTGGTGGCCAGCGGCCGCGGCTTCGCGGCGCTGCCGCTGTGGGCGGTGGAAGGCTATCTGGCGCGAGGCTACGTGGCGCGCCAGCGCATCGGCGAGGCGGGCCTGACGGGGCGGCTGTACGCCGTCAGCACCGAGGGCCTGGCGGCCAAGCCCTTCCTGGCCGATTTCGTCCGGCTGATGCGCGAAACCTCGTTGCGCAATCTGGCTGCGATCAGCTTGCTGTAATCAGCCCCTAGAATGCCGCCGGTCAGGAGAGCGCCCCGGTGAAGGTGGGGGCCGCCGAAGGCGCAACAACGCTCAGGCAGAAGGACTGACAAGACGCGGCGGGTGACAGACACTCGGCGCGTTCCTCACTGGAGAGAGGCCGGTCCTTGAGCCGGCCCACCGAAGGGGCAAGCCCGAGGCGATTCGCCTGGGGTCAATCTCTCAGGTACCCCGGACGGCGAGGACATCCAAACCCGAATTCCGTCGGAGCCCTTGATGTCCTCTTTGCTGCAAACGCCGCTGCACGCCCTCCATCTCGAACTCGGCGCCAAGATGGTGCCCTTCGCCGGCTATGACATGCCGGTGCAATACCCCGCCGGCGTGATGGCCGAGCACAAGCACACGCGAGTGGCCGCCGGCCTGTTCGACGTGTCGCACATGGGCCAGGTGCGGCTGGTCGGCGCCGATGCCGCCGCCGCGCTGGAGACGCTGGTGCCCGTTGACATCGTCGACCTCGGCGTGTTCAAGCAGCGCTACGCGCTGTTCACGAACGAGCAAGGCGGCCTGCTGGACGACCTGATGGTCTGCAAGCGGCCCGACGACCTGTTCGTCGTCGTCAACGCCGGCTGCAAGTCGCAGGACATTGCGCACATGCAAAAGCACATCGGCTCGCGTTGCCAGGTCATCCCCGTGCCGGAGCGCGCGCTGCTGGCGCTGCAAGGCCCGCAGGCGGTGGACGTGCTGAGCCGCCTGAACCCCGAGGTCGCCAAGCTGACCTTCATGACCGGCGGCTTCTTCGAGCTGGACGGCATAGCCACCTTCTTGACCCGCTCGGGCTACACCGGCGAGGATGGCTTTGAGATCTCCGTCCACGAGGACGACGCCGTCGCGCTGGCCCGCAAGCTGTTGGCCCATGCCGAGGTCAAGCCCATTGGTCTCGGCGCGCGCGACTCGCTGCGCCTGGAAGCGGGCCTGTGCCTCTACGGCCACGACATCGACGAGACGACCACGCCGGTCGAAGCCTCCATCACCTGGGCCATCCAGAAGGTGCGCCGCGCCGGCGGTGCGCGTGCCGGCGGCTACCCGGGCGCGGCCGTCATCGACGAGCAGCTCGCCCACGGTGCCGCGCGCAAGCGCGTGGGCCTGGTCGGCAAGGAGCGCATGCCCGTGCGTGAAGGCGCCAAGATCGTCACCGCCAACGATGTCGAGATCGGCGTCGTCACCAGCGGCACGCTGGGCCCTACCGTCAACCAGCCGGTGGCGCTGGCCTACATCGGCACGCCGTATGCCGCCGTCGGCACCGAAGTCTTCGCCATCGTGCGCGACAAGCGCACGCCCATGACCGTCTCCCCCACCCCCTTCACCCCCAACCGCTACTACCGCGGCTAATCACGGAGCCCTGAACGATGAGCATCAAGTACACCCCCGACCACGAATGGCTCGAAGTCCACGGTGATGGCACCGCGACGGTCGGCATCACCGTGCACGCGCAGGACGCGCTGGGCGACGTGGTCTTCGTGGACCTGCCCGAGGTCGGCAAGACCTATGCCGAGAAGGAAGTCGCCGGTGTCGTCGAATCCGTGAAGGCCGCGGCCGACGTCTACATGCCCGTCGACGGCGAGGTCACCGAGGTCAACGAGGCCCTGCGCGACGACCCGGCGCTGGCCAACTCCGACCCGTTGAAGGCCGGCTGGTTCTTCAAGGTCAAGCTGAGCAACCCCAGCCAGCTCGACGCGCTGATGGACTCGACCGCCTACGACGCCCTGCTCAAGACCCTCTGATCCACCTGCTGTAGACCTGCCATGCCGACGCCGCTTTCTCAACTCGAAGACGCCTCCGAATTCCACGCCCGCCACATCGGGCCGGATGCCGTCGATGAATCGCTGATGTGCGCCGCCGTCGGCGTGGCCAGCCGGTCCGCGCTGATCGACGCGGTCGTGCCCAAGTCCATCCGCCGCGCCCAGGCGATGAACCTGCCCGCGCCCATCACCGAGGCCGGCGCGCTGGCCGAGCTCAAGCTCATCGCCAGCAAGAACAAGGTCTACAAGAGCTTCATCGGCCAGGGCTACCACGGCACGCACACGCCGGGCGTCATCCTGCGCAACATCCTCGAGAACCCCGCCTGGTACACCGCCTACACGCCCTACCAGGCCGAGATCTCGCAGGGCCGCATGGAAGCCCTCGTCAACTTCCAGACGATGGTGACCGACCTCACCGGCATGGACATCGCCAACGGCTCCATGCTCGACGAAGCCACGTCGGCCGCCGAGGCCGTCACGCTGGCCAAGCGCGGCGTGAAGAGCAAGAGCAACACGCTGATCGTCGCCGGCGACGTGCACCCGCAGACCATCGAGGTCATCCAGACGCGCTGTGCGCCGCTGGGCATCGAGGTGAAGGTCGGCATGGCGCCCGCGCTGATGGCCGAGAACGACTACTTCGCCGTCGTCTGCCAATACCCCAGCACCACCGGCCTCATCCACGACCTGAAGGCCTTCACCGAGCAGGCCCATGCCAAGCAGGCTGCCTTCATCGTCTGCGCCGACCTGCTGGCGCTGACGCTGCTGGTCTCGCCCGGCGAGTTCGGCGCCGACATCGTCGTCGGCAACACGCAGCGCTTCGGCATGCCCATGGGCTGCGGCGGCCCGCACGCGGCCTTCCTGGCCTGCAAGGACGAGTTCAAGCGTTCGATGCCCGGTCGCCTGGTCGGCGTGTCCAAGGATGCGCAAGGCCACCCCGCGCTGCGCCTGGCGTTGCAGACCCGCGAGCAGCACATCCGCCGCGAGAAGGCGACGAGCAACATCTGCACGGCGCAAGTGCTGCCGGCCGTCGTGGCCAGCATGTACGCCGTCTACCACGGCCCGCAAGGCCTGAAGCGCATCGCCGAGCGCGTGGCCAGCTACACGGCCATTCTGCACGCCGGCCTGACGCGCATGGGTGTCAAGGTCGTCACGCCGCATGTGTTCGACACGCTGCTGGTCGAGTGCGAGCCCGGCCTCGTCATGGCCAAGGCCGTGGCGGCCCAGGCCAACCTCCGCAAGCTCGGCGACAAGCTTGTCGGCATCGCGCTGGACGAGACGACGTCGCGCGCCGACATCGAGGCGATCTGGAGCTGGTTCGCGCCCGCTGGTGCGAAGGTGCCGACGGTGGCCGAGTTCGTCGCCGGCGTCGACAGCCTGATCCCGGCCAACCTGCGCCGCACCAGCGCCTACCTGACCCACCCGGTCTTCAACACCCACCACAGCGAAACCGAGATGCTGCGCTACATCCGCAGCCTGTCGGACAAGGACCTGGCGCTGGACCGCAGCATGATCCCGCTGGGCTCCTGCACGATGAAGCTCAACGCCACGGCTGAGATGATCCCCATCACCTGGCCGGAGTTCGCGGGCGTCCACCCCTTCGCACCGCAGGACCAGTTGGCCGGCTACACCGAGCTGGACCAGCTCCTGCAGAACTGGCTGACCGAATGCACCGGCTACGCCGGCATCAGCCTGCAGCCCAACGCCGGCTCGCAGGGCGAATACGCGGGCCTGCTGGCCATCAAGGCCTGGCACGAGTCGCGCGGCGACCACCAGCGCACGGTCTGCCTGATCCCCGAGAGCGCCCACGGCACCAACCCGGCCTCGGCACAGATGTGCGGCATGAGCGTCGTCGTCACCAAGTGCGACAAGGAAGGCAACATCGACCTGGCCGACCTAAAGGCCAAGTGCGAGCAACACGCCGACAAGCTTGCCGCGATCATGATCACCTACCCCTCCACGTATGGCGTGTTCGACACGCACGTGAAGGAGATCTGCGCGAAGGTGAAGGCCCATGGCGGCCGCGTCTACGTGGACGGCGCCAACATGAACGCGCTGGTCGGCGTGGCCGCACCGGGCGAGTTCGGCGGCGACGTCAGCCACCTGAACCTGCACAAGACCTTCTGCATCCCGCACGGCGGCGGCGGCCCGGGCGTGGGCCCGGTCTGTGTCGTGGACGATCTCGTGCCCTTCCTGCCGGCGCACCGCACGGCGGGCCTGGGCAAGGCCACCAACATCGGCGCCGTGTCCGCCGCGCCGCTGGGCAACGCGGCCGTGCTGCCGATCTCGTGGATGTACATCCGCATGATGGGCGCCGAGGGGCTTCGGCGCGCCACCGAGGTGGCCATCCTTTCGGCCAACTACGTCGCTGCGCGTTTGAGCGACCACTACGACATCCACTTCAGCGGCGAGATCGCCGGCGTGAAGGGCGGCGGCGTGGCCCACGAGTGCATCCTGGACCTGCGCCCGCTGAAGGAGACCTCGGGCGTCAGCGCCGAGGACGTCGCCAAGCGCCTGATCGACTACGGCTTCCACGCACCGACGCTGAGCTTCCCCGTCGCCGGCACGCTGATGGTCGAGCCGACCGAGAGCGAGAGCCGCGCCGAGCTGGACCGTTTCATCGACGCGATGATCCAGATCCGCCACGAGATCGCCGAGGTCGAGTCCGGCAAGCTGAGCCGCGAGGACAACCCGCTGGTCAACGCGCCGCACACGGCCATGGTCGTCAGCGCGTCCGAGTGGACCCACGGCTACAGCCGCGAGGACGCCGCCTTCCCGCTGCCCAGCCTGCGCCGCCAGAAATACTGGTCGCCGGTCGGCCGCGTGGACAACGTCTGGGGCGACCGCAACCTGTTCTGCAGCTGCGTGCCGCTGTCGGAATACGAAGAAGCCTGAGGCGCTGGCTCGAAGGCGGCGCGCCGGTGCCCGACAACACCCAAGTACCGGTCCTAGCCCTCGTGCGCCAGCCACACCCGATCACGCCCGGCCGCCTTGGCGGCATACAGGGCTTCGTCGGCGGTCTGCACCAGCAGCTCCGGGTGGCGATCGGCGACGGGCACTTCGGCCGCCAGCCCGATGCTGGCCGTGACATGACCCGTGGGGCTGGCCGGGTGCGGCAGCGCCCGCGCGCGCAGCGCGGCGACGATGCGCTCGCCCAGCGCCAGCATCTGTGCAGCGCCGGCGCCGGGCACGATGAAGGCGAACTCCTCGCCGCCGTAGCGGGCCACCAGCTCGCCGCTGCGCCGGCCAACGGTCTCGGCCAGCACGGCCGCGATCTGGCGCAGGCAGTCGTCGCCGGCGACATGACCCATGCGGTCGTTGTAGGCCTTGAACAGGTCGGCATCCAGCAGGCCCAGCCCGAGCGGCTGGCCGGCCCGCTGCGCGCGCGCCCATTCGGCCGCCAGCACCGCGTCGAAATGCCGGCGGTTGGCCAGTCCGGTCAGGCCGTCGGTCTGGCTCATCAGCTCGAGCTGCCGGTTGGCCGCCTCCAGCGCCGCGGTGCGCTCCAGCACGCGGGCTTCCAGCACGCGTTCGCTGTCGGTCAGTGCCTGCACGCGGGCCTGCTCGGCCTGCAGCGCGCGCGCCTGGGCCTGCTCCTTGTCGGCGCGCATGCGCGCATAGCGGTCGGCCAGCGCCAGCGACAGCAGCAGCAGGTCGACCGCCGAGCCGGCCTGGGTGCCGGCGCTGGTGATCAGGTTGCTGGGCAGCACGCCCAGGTTGCGCATATGGCCCAGCAGCACGGCCACCAGCAGCACGCTGAAGGCCACGACGAAGAAGTAGGCGCTGCGCTGGCGCTGCAGCGTGCCGGTGATGCCGCAGGCCAGCAGCAGCGCGGCCGTCGTGGCGCTGCAGACGGCCCAGAACGGCGCCGTCTGCGCGAACCAGCCCATCAGCAACGGGATGAGCAGCACATTCAGTGCGATCAGCGCGCGCAGCCCGAGGTCCAGCCGCGGCATGGTCTGCGGCGTGCGCAGCATGCGGCGCGAGAACATCATCAGCGCGATGGCCGCCACCGAGCCGGGCACGTTCACGCCGCGCTGCTGCCAGTAGGGCGCGTCCGGCCACAGGAAATTGCTGCCGATGCCGGTGAAGCAGGCCAGCGCCGCCGCGATGCTGCCGGCGAACAGCACGTACCAGCCGAACGACGCGTCGCGCAGCAGCAGGAAGATCACCAGGTTGTAGAGGCCCACCGCCAGCGCCAGCCCGAAATACAGCATCTGCACGGCCAGCCGGCGCTGGTCGAAGCGCGGGAAGGCGTCGGCGCGCCACAGCCGTGCCGGCACGATCAGCGAGTTGGCGGACGCCACGCGCAGCATCAACGTCCGCGTCTCGCCCGGCGCCAGCGTGACCGGCACGCTGAAGTTGCCCCCCGGCCAGGGCCGCTGCGCAAAGGCGCGCTGGTAGCCGGTCTCGTGCCTGACGGCCGTGCCGTCCGGCGCGAGCAACATCACGTCGAGGTATTGCAGCAGCGGATAGCTGATGTCCAGCATCGCCTGCACGGGCTGGCTGCCGCCGTTGCGCAGCGGCAGGCGCAGCCACACCGCGGCGCCGGTGTAGCCGAACGACACGGCTTCGCCACTGGCCGTGCTCGGCTGCCAGTCGCCGCGAACCGCCCCGTCCAGGTCCAGCTTGCGGTCGGCGTCCTGCAGCAGCTCCCAGTGCGGCCCCAGCGCCAGCCCATCGGCCGGCAGGGCCTGCAGGTCGATGCCGCCCGCCCAGGCGACGCCCGACAACAGCCACAACACCCCCACCACGCACCACCGCCAGACCTGGTGGCGCCCGCCCCAACACCTTTTTTTCATGGGGCGGGAGTGTAGGCAGCGCCTGCAACCGTTCCAGCCCAGTTCCTCCCGAAAGGCTCCCATGGCAGTCTCCGTCTTCGACCTCTTCAAGATCGGCATCGGCCCGAGCAGCTCGCACACCGTCGGGCCGATGCGCGCGGCACGGTTGTTTGGCTTGCGGTTGCAGCATGACGGCCTGCTGCCCAACGTCGCCCGCGTGCAGGTCATCCTTTACGGCTCGCTCGGCGCCACCGGCAAGGGCCACGGCAGCGACAAGGCCGTGCTGCTGGGCCTGGCGGGGCACGAGCCGGACACCGTGGACATCGAGGCCATCCCGCTGCTGCTGGCCGACATCCGCGCCGGCCACCTGCAGATCCTCGGCCAGCACGCCGTCACCTTCGACGAAGCGCGCGACCTGGTCTTCAAGCGCCGCGAGACCCTGCCCTTCCACGCCAACGGCATGCGCTGCATCGCCTTCGACGCCGACGGCGCCGAGATCGCCAACCGCGTCTACTACTCGGTCGGCGGCGGTTTCGTCGTCAGCGACGAGGTGGCGGCCGACGGCAGCAAGCAAAAGGTCATCGCGCCCGACACCACCGTGCTGCCCTACCCCTTCAAGTCGGGCGACGAATTGCTGGAGCTGACCAAGCGCCACGGCATCTCCATTGCGGAGTTGATGCGCCGCAACGAATGCCATTGGCGCACGGAGGCCGAGATCGACGCCGGCCTGATGAAGATCTGGGACGTCATGCAGGCTTGCGTGACGCGCGGCTGCAAGACCGAGGGCGTGCTGCCCGGCGGCTTCAAGGTCAAGCGCCGCGCGGCGCAGCTGCACCGCGACCTGACCGCCAACCCCGAGGCCGCGCTGCGCGACCCGCTGCAGGTGATGGACTGGGTCAACCTCTATGCGCTGGCCGTCAACGAGGAGAACGCCGCTGGTGGCCGCGTCGTCACGGCGCCCACCAACGGCGCCGCGGGCATCGTGCCGGCCGTGCTGCACTACTACACGCGCTTCGTCCACCACGCCACCGACCGTGGCGTCGTCGACTTCCTGCTGACCGCCGCCGCCATCGGCATCCTTTACAAGGAAAACGCCTCCATCAGCGGCGCCGAGGTCGGCTGCCAGGGCGAGGTGGGCGTGGCCTGCTCGATGGCTGCGGGTGCGCTCTGTGCCGTCATGGGCGGCACGCCCGAGCAGGTGGAGAACGCCGCCGAGATCGGCATGGAGCACCACCTGGGCCTGACCTGCGACCCCGTAGGCGGCCTGGTGCAGATCCCCTGCATCGAGCGCAACGCCATCGCCTCGGTCAAGGCCATCAACGCGGCGCGCATGGCGCTGCGCGGCGACGGCACGCATTTCGTCAGCCTGGACAAGGTCATCAAGACGATGCGCGACACCGGCGCCGACATGATGACCAAGTACAAGGAAACCGCCCGCGGCGGCCTGGCCGTCAACATCGTCGAGTGCTGAAGCGGCCATGTGCCTCGCCGCGTTCGCGCTGAACGCCCATCCGCGCTTCCCGCTCGTAATCGCCGCCAACCGTGACGAGTTTTTCGCCCGCGCCGCGGAGCCGATGTGCTGGTGGCCGGACCGGCCCGACATCCTGGCCGGTCGCGACCTGAGCGCTGGCGGCACCTGGTTCGGCCTCACGCGCGCCGGCCGGCTGGCGCTGCTGACCAACGTGCGCGAGCCTGGCCGGCAGAACCCCGACGCACCCTCGCGCGGCGCCCTGGTCGTGGACTGGCTGCGTGCCGCCGACAGCGCACCGGCCTTCGCCCAACGCCTGGCCGGCGGCTATAACGGCTTCAACCTCGTCACCGCCGATGTCGGAGGCAACGCCTGGCACTGGATCGGCAACCGCCACGCTTGGGCCGTGCCGCTCGCGGATGGCATCCATGGCCTGTCCAACGCCGCCATGGACACCCCCTGGCCCAAGACCGTCGCCCTGAAGGCCGAACTGGCGCTGGCGCTCGCCACTGCGACGTCGGCAGCGCAACTGGCCGATCAGCTGCTGGGCGCTCTCGCCGACGCCACGACAGCACCCGACGCCGCGCTGCCGGACACGGGCGTGGGCCTCGATCGGGAGCGCCTGCTGTCGGCGGGCTTCGTCCGCATGACGGACCCGTCCAGCCCCGGCATCGCGCGCTACGGCACGCGCTGCTCGACGGTGCTGGTTCGCGAGGCCGGTGGTGCGACGAGCGTCATCGAGCGCACGGTCGCCGCCGACGGCCGCTGGCTCGCGCCGGTCGTGCACAGGCTCGCTGGCTGGCCCTGAACGCTGCGGCCTCGCAGCGCCAAAGTATTCACGCAATGCGGCTGATTCAGCCCGCTGCTTGACCGCAGTCAACCTTGCGGCGCTCCGGCATTGGCGTGCCGATCGATGGCTTCTAGAGTGGACGCGTCGGGGCCTTGAGGGCGCCGGAAAACGCAGACCGAATCCACCGTCTTGGAGATGACCCATGCCCGTACCTTCCGCCGAACACCCCTGCTGGCAACGGCTTGCAAGCGGCGCGCTGACGCGCATGAAGACCCAACACCTGGGCACGCAGCTGATGATCAAGCGGCTGGAGCGCAGCACCGACGCCCCGGCCGCCAAGGCGCGCGAAATCCACGCGTTCTTCTCGAAATGGGAGCGCGCGCTGCCCCATGAAGTGCAACAACTCTCGACGCTCTGAACAAGGCAATCCCATGAACACGCTGACCAGCATCCAGAGCGCCGCGGAACTCATCCGCCAGGGGCGCACGCTCACCATCGCAGGACCTGAAGAGTCGCTGGACCAGTTGCCGCACGGGCAATGGATCGGTGGCACCTGCTCCTACTTCATGTTGCCCGAGGGCGGCACCAGCGACGTCGAGGGCAAGGTCTTCGTGACCGACCTGACGGATGTCGGCGCCTGCACCGTGCGCGCCTACGACGAGGCGCAGATCGGCCGCATCCACGACGAGGTGCCGGAGAACGGCTTCGCGATCGCCATCGTTCCCGCGGGCAGCGCGTCGCTGACCCGCTATGCCTCCGAGGTGCCCAACCATCCGCTGGCGTTCGAACGCCCGGTGGCGGGCTGGGTCGCGGGCGTGCGGCTCGCCGACATCGGCCAGGCGAGCGCGAAGGTGTACGACGGCAAGACCGGCAACAAGACCGACAACGGCGTCGTCGTCGTGCATGTCACGCTGCCGCCGGAGCGCCTCGCCACCATCGACATCGTCAACCTGTTCGACGCCGGCGATGGCGACGTACTGACCTTCGACGAGATCGGCATGCACGTCCGGCACTGCCTCGTCAACGGCGAACGCGTCGACTTCGCCAGCTACCTGCGCAGCAGGGGGCTGGACGACGGCAAGCTGCCGCTGGTGGGCGACTTCTCGGGCGCGGCCATCAACGCGTCGATCCAGCGCGTCAACGACACGTCCGTGGACTTGTATGCGCCGGTGTTCCCGCAGGTCGCGTATCGCTTCGCCAAGCCGGTGGCCGGCCACGCCGCCGCGCTGCGCGAGCGGATCGCGGCCGCGCCAAGCGGCGGGCAGGTGTTCTCCTGCAACTGCATCCTGAACTATGTGCATGGCGAGCTCGAAGGCCAGGCGATCGGCGGCGTGGCCGGCCCGATGACCTTCGGCGAGATCGGCTATCAGCTGCTGAACCAGACGCTGGTCACCCTGCGCGTGCTCTAAGCCACGGCCGGCCTCCGGGCGCGTCGAGGCCGGTAACAAACGCCTTGCGGCGGCGGGCCACAATCCCCCGCCGTGACAGCCGCCGTCGTCGCCCTCCGCCGCCCGCCGCCCGACCCGCGCCAGTTGCAGCGCTGCCTGCTGCTGGCCGTGCTGCTGCACATCTGGCTGGTGCTGGTCTTCGGCAACGCCACCGGCACCGCCGCGCCCGGGCAGGGCGTGTGGGGCAGCCTGACCGTCAAGCTCACGGGCAAGAGCGGCGGCGCACCGGGCGCCCCCCCCGGCGACCCGACGCGTGAACCGCAGGACAACGGCGCGCCCACCAACGCGCAGCGCCAGGGCAGCCAGGCGCGCCCCACCCCGCCCGCCCCTGCGGCCGCGGCGGAGACCGGCGCCGCCGAAGCAGGCCGCTGGAACCCGCTGGATGTGCCACCCGAGGCGGCGCGCACCGAGGAGGTGTCGCCCACCCCGCCCAGTCCGGCAACGCTCGCCCTGCCCGAGGGCTTCCGTCCCATCGAGCGGCAGGACCTCAGCCCGCCGCCGCGCCGCGCGCCTTCGCAGTTGCCGGCGCCGGAGCTGCCCACCACCGCCGTCGGCCGCCTGGAGACGCGCCCCGACGCTGCCCTGGCGCCTTTGCAGCCGGCCGCCAACCTGCGCCCCCCCGCCCGGCCGGCCGAACTGCCCACGCTGCCTGCCGAGATGCCCGCGCCGGTGAGCCGCCTGGACGCCGCGCCCGCGGCCCCTGCCGCCGCCACGCTGCCGCGGCCCGCCGAACTGCGCACCGCGCCCGCGCCGGCCACCGCAGCGCCCAGCGCCGATCTGCCGCCGCCGGTACGCCGGCTCGAGGCGCCCGCCGACACGAGCGTCGCCACGCCCCTGCCCCGCCCGGCCGAGCTGCGTGCGGCGCCGGCCGCCATCGCGCAGCCCGAGACCGGCGCTGCCCTGCCCGCACCGGTGCAGCGCCTGGAAGCGCCCGCCGCGGCTGGCACCGCCGTCACCCCGCTAGCCCGCCAAGGTGAGCTGCGAACGCCCAGCGCCAGCGTGGCAGCGCCCGCCCTGCCCGGTGCGCAGGACCTGCCCGCACCGGTGCGCCGGCTGGAGGCCGCCGACGGCGCCAGCGGCGTTGCCCCTTTGCAGCCGGCCCCCAGCGCACGCAGCATGCAGGCGCCGCCGGGGGGCTCCACGCTGCCCGAGCTGTCCGGCGCGCTACCCGGCCAGGTCAGCGCACCGGCCGGCCCGGCGCGCGGCGATCCGAACGCCAACCCCTACGCCGCGCCCAAGGCCTCGGCCGGTTCGCCGGAGGCGGGCCCGCGCCTGGGCCCCGACCTGCCTGTACCGCCTTCGGCCGCCGCCAGCGCGGTGCGTGCGCCGCTCAACCTCTCGCTGCCGCGCGGCGGCGACATGGCCTCGCGCCGCGGCCCTGGCCTCGTGGACCTGTTGCCGCCGCCGCCGGAGCGCAAGTCCAAGCTGGAGCAGTCCATCGAGGACGCCGCCAACAAGGACTGCCGCAACGCCTACGCCAACGCGGGCATCCTCGCCGTCGTGCCGCTGGCGGTCGACGCGGTGCGCGGCAAGGGTTGCAAGTGGTGAATGCCAGTCAGGCCAGCATGGCCTGCAGTTCCAGCGCGTTGTGCAATGCCGCGCCCGAGGCCGTGTTGTCGAAGATGCACCAGCACGCCGCGCTCTTCGGCCGGGCCTGCAGCGACGCAAGCCGGGCGCGCAGCCAGTCCTCTTCGTAGGGCGACCAGTACAGGCGCGGCGAACCGTGCCAGCGGCAGTACGCCAGGCGACGGTGCACCACCGGCTCGTCGGCGCCCGGCCATTTGGCCGGGTCGACGCCGGCGCGCGCGATGCCATGGTCACGCAGCATCCGCACGGCCTCGGGCGTGAACCAGCTCGCGTGGCGAGGCTCGCAGACGATGGCGCCACCGTAGGCCGCCCTTGCCTGCTCGAAGAACCTCCCGGCCACCCGCGCATCGCAGGCCAGCGACGGCGGCAACTGCACCAGCAGCACGGCCCATTTGCGCCCCAGCGCGCCTGCCTCGCCGACGAAGCTCGCCAGCGCCTCCTGCACGCCGTCGAGCCGGGCTTCATGCGAGATCTGCTTCGGGCACTTCACCGCGAAGCGGAAATGCGCCGGCGTGCTCGCCGCCCAGCGCTCGTAGGTCTGCGGGCGGTGGCTGCGATGGAAGGACGAGTTGATCTCCACGCCGTTCATCACGGCCGCATAACGCTGCAATTGCGAGCCTTCAGCCGGAAATCGGTCGGCCACCGCGGCGGGGATGGACCAGCCGGCCGTGCCGATGAAGGCGCGTGCTGGCGCTGGGTGCGTGCTGCTCGGGTCAGGCATGCACGAAGGCTAGGGCCGCGCCCGCGCCGGCCGCGTCGGACAACGACGCGATTGCGTGGCCGGGCAATCCGTCAAGCGCTCAGCGCCTTGAGCAAGGACGCTGGCGAGGCAGGTCGGCTCCTTGAGCATCCATTACGCTGCGCGACGCACAGCCCGTGCCGCGGCGTTCGACCCGCCTGCCCGTCGACTCCAACCATTGCAAAGCGATGAAGCTTCCCATTTCAAGCTGGCTGGCCCTGGCGCTGGCGATCACCGCCCCCGGCCTCAGCCAGGCGCAGATGCCCGACACCGTCCTCTTCGGCGTGGCGTACTACGACGAATACACGCCGGAGGACCGCCTGGCGCGGGACGTGGCGATGATGAAGGCCGCCCACATCAGCGTCGTGCGCATCGCCGAATCCACCTGGGGCACGCTGGAGCGGCAACCGGGCGTGTTCGACTTCAGCCATGTGGACCGCGTGCTGGACGCCATGCACAAGGCGGGCATCAAGGTCATCGTCGGCACGCCGACCTACGCCATCCCCACCTGGCTGGCGCGCCAGCATCCCGACGTGCTGGTGCAGCGCCCGAACGGCGTGAAGGCGCAGTACGGCGCACGCCAGAACATGGACATCACCGACCCCGAGTACCGCAAGGCCTGCGAGCGCGTCATCGTGGCGCTGGTCAAGCGCGTGAAGGACCACCCCGCCGTCATCGGCTACCAGGTGGACAACGAGACCAAGCCCTACGAGACCAGCGGCCCCAACGTGCAGGCGGCGTTCCAGCAGTGGCTGCGCAAGCGCTTCCCCGACCTCGACCAGCTCAATCACGCCTTCGGCCTGAACTACTGGAGCAACCGCGTCAACCGCTGGGAGGACTTCCCTTCCGTGAACGGCTCGATCAACGCCAGCCTGTCGTCCGCGTTCGCGGAGTTCCAGCGCGGGCTGGTCACCGAGTTCCTCGCCTGGCAGGCCGCGCTCGTGCGCCAGCACGGCCGCAAGGACCAGTTCGTCACGCACAACTTCGACCTCGACTGGCGCGATGGTTCCTACGGCGTCCAGTCGGTTGTCGACCACTTCGAGGCCGCCAAGGCGTTGGACATCGCGGGTGTCGACATCTACCACCCGGGGCAAAGCAAGCTGACCGGCGCGGAGATCGCCTTCGGCGGCGACCTGACCCGCTCGCTCAAGGGCAACCGCAACTACCTGCTGCTGGAGACGCAGGCCATGGGCTTCCCGGGCTGGACGCCCTACCCCGGCCAGTTGCGGCTGCAGGCCTACAGCCACATCGCCTCGGGCGCCAACATGGTCGAGTACTGGCACTGGGGCAGCACGGCCAACGCCATCGAGACCTACTGGCGCGGCCTGCTGGCGCAGGACTACCAGCCCAACCCGACCTACGAGGAGGCCAAGGTCATCGGCGCCGAACTCGAGCGCCTGGGCCCCCGGCTGGCCAACCTGCGCAAGCACAACCGGGTGGCCTTCTACGTCAGTAACCGGGCGCTGACCGGCACCAACGCCTTCAAGTTCGGGCCCGGCTACGACAAGGGTTACAACGAGGTGCTGCGGTCGCTGTACGACGCGCTGTACCGCATGAACGTCGAGGTCGACTTCGTCCACCCTGGCACGCAGGACCTGTCGGCCTACAAGCTCATCGTTGCCCCGGCGTTGTATGCCGCCTCCGACGCAGAGATCCAGCGCCTGAACGACTTCGCCCACGCCGGCGGGCACCTGCTCTACACATTCAAGAGCGGCTTCTCGGACGAGAACGTGAAGGTCCGCCATACGCAACAGCCCGGCGCGATCGCCGGGGCGGCCGGCGTGAAGTACAGCCAGTTCACCGTGCCCGAGGACGTGTCGCTGGCCGGCGACCCCTACCAGGTCGGCCAGCCGGCCAACAGCGTGCGCTGGTGGATGGAGCTGCTGACGCCCACCACCGCCCAGGTGCTGGCCCGCTACCAGCACCCGGTTTGGGGCAGCTATGCGGCCTTGACCCGCAACCGGCATGGCGCCGGCGAGGTGACCTACATGGGCTTCATGCCCGGCGATGTGCTGGCCGAGAAGATCCTGGAAGAGGCCGTGCGGCGCGCCGGGCTGTGGGGCGCCCAGCAGCGCCTGCACCATCCGGCCGTCGTGCGCAGCGGGGTGTCGAACAACGGCCGGCCGGTCCACTACCTGCTGAACTACTCGGCCAGCGAGCTCACCGTCGTCAACCCGTTCGACGCCGGCACGGAACTGCTGTCGGGGCAACGCGTGGACAAGGGCGGGCAGGTGGCACTGCCGCCATGGGGCGTGGCCATCGTCGAGGAATAGCGCCTGTAACACGCGCTCGAATCCGGCGGGCGTCGTGACATATGACAACGACCGCGCGCGGACCCAAGGCTAAGCTCCTCTTCATCTCCCTTCGGCCGTCGCAATGACGGCGACCGACACCGTGACACGCCACACCTTTGCCTTGGCCTGGCTGGTTGCGCTCGCCCTGCCCGCGGCGGCCGCGCCGGCGTCCGACACCGCCGATGACGCCGCCCTGGAAGCCCTGCTCAAACGCGAGGTGCAAGGCCCCTCGCGCTATGCGCAGAGCCTGATGGATGCCCCGGCTTCAGTCAGCGTGCTGGAGCGCGAGACGTCGAACGCCCTCGGGCACCAGACCGTCGGCGACCTGCTGGCGCGGCTGCCCGGCGTCTACCTGAGCAACTCGCGAACCTACAGCGCGCTGGGCCTGCGCGGCTTCAACCGCCCGGGCGACTACAGCTCGCGCGTGCTGATGGCCGTCGACGGCCAGCGCGTCAACGACGCCATCTACGACCAGGGCCTGCCGCAGCTGGAGCTGCCGGTCATGGCGGAGTGGGTCAAGCGCGTGGAGCTGGTGCATGGCCCCGGCTCTTCGGTCTACGGCAGCAATGCGCTGCTGGGCGTCGTCAACGTCGTCACGCTCAACGGCGCCGATGCACCGGGCCTCACCGCGCAAGGCAGCATCGGCGAGCTGGGCCTGCGCCGCGTCGAGATGCACTACGGCGCCAGCGCGGCGGCCGACCAGGATCTCTTCGTCGGCCTGAACCTGCAGCGCAGCGCCGGCGAGAACCTCTACCTGCCCGAACTCGGCACGCCGGACGGCTGGGTGCGCGGCCTGGACGGCGAGCGCCAGGCCGCGCTGCTGGCCAAGCTGCGCCATGGCGCCTGGCGGTTCTCTCTGAACGCGGTGCGCCGCGAGAAGGACGCGGCGACCGCGCCCTACGGCACGCTGGCCGGCGTGCCGGGCACCACCTACAGCGACAGCCTCGTGCTCGGCGAGGTCGCCTATGACCCCGGCTGGCAGGACGACGTGCGCCGCAGCGTGCGCCTGAGCGTGGCGGGTTACGACTTCCGCGGCCGCTACGTGTTCGAGCAGGCGCCCGACCTGGTCAACAAGGACGTGGCGCGCGCGCAGTGGACGACGCTGGAGGTCCGCATCCTCTGGCGCGGCCTGCTCAACCACCAGGTGATGCTGGGCGCGGAAGTGCGCACCTCGCCCTACGGCCTGCAGCGCAACTACGACGTGGAGCCGCATGCATCGGTGCTCGACTCCAACGTCACGCAGGACTCCGCAGCCGTCTACGCCCAGGACCAGTGGCGGCTGTCGTCGGCGCTGCACCTCACCACCGGCCTGCGGCTGGATCACGTGCGTGGCTTCGCGCCGGCGCTGTCGCCGCGCGCGGTGCTGGCCTTCCGGCCCGACGAGCGCGAGTCGCTCAAGCTGATGTGGGCGCGCTCCTTCCGCACGCCCAACCTGTACGAACGCTTCTACGAGGACGGCGGCGCCACCCAGCTCAGCAACACGGCGTTGAAACCGGAGCGCGTCAACGCCGTCGAGGCCGCCTGGGAATACCTGCTGCCCAGCGGCCATGCCTTCAGCGCCAATGCCTACTACACGCGCATGAGCCGGCTCATCGAGCTGGTGCCGCTGGACGATGCCGTCGATGCGCTGGTGCAGTACCGCAACATCGGCCGGGTCAGCCTGCGCGGCGTGGACCTGGGAGTGGAGCAGCGCTCGGCCAGCGGCTGGTTGTGGCGCACGAGCGCGTCGTGGATGGACGCGCGCAACGAGGCCGGCGCGCGGCTCACCAACGCACCGACGTGGATGCTCAAGGGCCACGCCATCACGCCGCAGTGGCAGCGCTGGCAGCTGGGTGTGGAATGGAACCTGCTCGGCGCCCGCCTGGGCCGTGTCGAGGTGCCGTCCACCTCCAGCATCAACGCGCACCTGAGCTACCGGCTCAATGCGCGCCAGAGCCTGGCCCTGCACGTGAACAACGCGCTGGACCGTCGCAACCTCGACCCGGCGACGCCCGACACCGTGCTCAGCAGCATCCCGCAACCGGGGCGCACGCTGCGCCTGGACTGGCGGCTCGCACTCTGAATCCTATGCGGCACTGGCTCAGCGTCCTCGGCAGTTCGGCGCAGTCGCGCTGGGCGGCGCTGTGGATGCTCGCCTGCTGCCTGCTGCCCCTGCCGGTGAAGGCGCAGCCGGCCAGCCCCGAGTCGCTCAAGGCCGAGGTCATCTACCGCGTGCTGATGTTCGTCAACTGGCCGCCAGAGCGCGAAGTGCCTGAGCGCGGCTTGCAGATCTGCACGCTGGGAGAGGGCCGCGTCGAAGGCGCGCTGCAGGCCCTCGTCGGCCGGCCCATCCGCCAGCTGAAGGTCGCCGTGCGCCGCCTGGACCGCCCCGACCAGCACGCCGGCTGCCACCTGCTGTACCTGCCGGCGCCGCAGCCCGCGCTGCGCAGCGCGCTGGGCGACGCCCCGGTGCTGGTCGTGTCCGACGCCGCCGCCATGCTCGACCAGGGTTCCATGATCAACCTGCAGGTCGAGGACGGCCGCATCGTCTTCGACGTGGAACTCGACGCCGCACGCCGCGCGGGCCTCGTCATCAGCACCAAGCTGCTGCGCCTGGCCCGCTTCGTGCGCCACCAGACCGCATCGCCATGAAGCCGGGCTTTGCCGACGCCTTCGAACGCCTGCGCGAACTCGTCGTCGCGCTGGCCGCGCTGCTGGCCTTCGCGCTGGTGCTGAGCCTGCTGCAGTACCTGCGCCTGCAGGAACGCCAGCTCAAGGACTTGCAGACCCAGGCCAGCATCGTCGCGCAGACGGTGTCGGCGGCGCTGGTCTTCGAGAGCAGGGCCGACGCCGGCGAGAGCCTGGCGGCCCTGCAGCAGAACCCGGCCATCCTGCATGCGCGCCTGTTGAAGCAGGACGGCAGCGTCTTCACGTTGTATGCGCGCGTCGCCGACGAAGACTCGCGGCTGGACGCGCTGGCCGGCAATGCCCGCGTCGAGGTGCCGGTGCAGGCCAACGGCCGGCGCGTCGGCACGCTGGCCGTGGAGGCCAGCCGCCTGCCGATGTGGGTGGACCTGGCCCAGTTCCTCGGCGCCACGGTGGGCACGCTGCTGGCGACGGCGGGCCTGGCCTGGCTGATGGCCAAGCGACTGCGCGTGCAGATCAAGGAGGTCGAGCGCCGCACGCGCTACCTCGCGCGCTTCGACGCGCTGACCGACCTGCCCAACCGCGAGCACATGCGCGGCCTGCTGGAGCGTGCGTTGCAGCATGACGGCGGCGCGACGCTGCTCATCCTCGACCTGGACGACTTCAAGCAGATCAACGACCAGCATCGCCATGCCACCGGCGACGCCGTGCTGCAGGCCATCGGCCAGCGGCTGCGGCTGCACTGCCGGCCGGGCGACCAGGTGGCGCGGCTGTCGGCCGACGAGTTCGCGATGCTGCTGGTGCCGCGGCTGGACGAGGAGGCGCTGCGCGCCCACGTCGGGCGGCTGCAGGCCGAGCTGACGCGGCCGTTCTTCCATGACGGCCATTGGCTGCCGCTGCATGTGGGCATCGGCGCCGCGTCGCTGCCCGAGCATGCGCGCGACCCCAGCGAGGCGCTGCGCTGCGCCGACGCCGCGATGCGCCACGCCAAGCAGCTGGGCCGGGACAGCTTCCAGCTCTTCACGCCGCAGATCGGCGAGGCGCTGCGCCAACGCCTCGCGCTGGAGCACGACCTGCGCGCCGCCCTCACGGCCGGGGACCAGCTCTCGCTGGCCTACCAGCCGCAGTACGACGCGCAGCGCCGCATCCGCGGTTTCGAGGCGTTGGCGCGCTGGAAGCACCCGCAGCGCGGCTGGATCCCGCCTACCGAATTCATCCCGGTGGCCGAGAGTTCCGGCCTCATCGTGGACCTGGGCCTGGCAGCGCTCGCCATCCTGCGCCGCGACCTGGACGCCTGGAAGGCGCTCGGCCTCGTCTGCCCGCTGGTGGCGATCAACCTGTCGTGGGAGCAGTGCCGCAAGGTGCAGCACCGCGAACGCTTCCTGCAGCAGCTGAAGTCGCTGCAGCTCGGCCCCACCGAGATCGAGTTCGAGCTGACCGAGAGCGCCTGCTTCGAAGACATCGACAAGCCCGACTCCTTCGTCGTCATGCTGCAGGGCCTGGGCTATAGCCTGGCCATCGACGACTTCGGCACCGGCTACAGCTCGCTGGCCTACCTGCGCCGCATCCGCTGCCGCAAGCTCAAGATCGACCGGCTGTTCGTGCACGGCCTGTCCATCAACGCCGACTCGCGCACGCTGGTCGAGTCGATGGTGCGCGTCGCCCACGCGATGCACATGCTTGTCGTCGCCGAAGGCGTGGAGCTGCCGGCCGACGAGGCCGCGCTGATCGAGATGGGCTGCGACCTCATGCAGGGCTTCGGCTTCTGCAAGCCGGTGGCGCCGGAGCAGGTCGCGGCGCTGCTGGGCTAGATCGACGGATGCGGCCAGCCGGCCGCATGAGATTGGGCAGCACCGCTTTGCCAGGCCGCCATCCAGTGCTGCGGCGTGTGCGCCGAACCGGGGGCCAGCCCGCGCACGACACAGCCGGCCGCAGCGCCTTGCGCGGCGATGTGGGCCAGTTGCTCCGGCGCCAGCACGCCACCGATGCCAACGACGGGCGCCGGCGCCATCGCCGCCCACCAGGCCAGGTTGTCCAGGCCTTGCGGTCGCCACGGCATGGCCTTGGTCAGCGTCGGCCAGACGGGACCGCAGGCGATGTAGTCCGGCGCCCAGGCGGCGGCACGCGCCAGCTCCCACAGGCTGTGGGAGCTGATGCCCAGGCGCAAGCCGTTGGCTCTGGCTTCCGCCAGATCGCGACGGTCATGGGCGGACAGCGCAAGCAGGTCCTCCTGGCCCAGATGGACGAAGTCGACGCCGAGCGCGAGGGCGTCGCGCCAGTGGTCATTCAGGACCAGCGTGGCGCCGGGGCGGCGTGCCGATTCGACTTTCGCACGCAGGCGGCGGTGCCAATCCGCGTCCCCTTCGCTGCGCTTGATGCGCAGCTGCACGGTGCGCACCCCGGCCTCGAACAGCCGCGCCGCGTGGGCCCCGCTGTCGGTGATGGCGTAAAGGCCTCGGACCGCGGACGGGCCGGTGCGGCGTTCGGGCCAGGCCGCGGGCGGCGTCTCGAACAACGCCGGCAGCGGGCCGGCGTCGGTGATGAAGCTCGCAGTCGGCCGCACAGGGCCGGCGCCAGCGCCGGGCGCCGTACCGGCCTGCAGGCCCGACGCCGTGAGCATCTTGGCGAGGACGGCTGCATCTGCCGCAACGAAACCGCGCGCCAGTGCCGCAGCGACGCCCGTCGCAAAGCAGCAGCCGGTGCCGTGGTTGTTGCGGGCGTCGCGGCGCGGCAGCGCCAGCCAGCCGCTGGCCTGCGGGCTGTCCAGCCAATCGAGCGCCAGCGGCCCGCCTTCGTCGCCCCCGGTGATGCAGACGCTGCCCACGCCCAGCGCCTGCAACGCACGCGCCTGCGCCGCGACATCGCCCTCGCCCACCAGGCGCACCGCCTCGCGGCGGTTGGGTGTCGCGACGCTGGCACGCGGCAGCAGCTCCTCGCGGTAGGCGCGCAGCAGCGGCTCGTCGGCAAAACTCGCGCCGGTGGAGGCGCGCAGCACGGGGTCCACGACGAGCGCGACCGGCGCGCGCTCACGCAGCCGGTCCAGCCAGTGGGTGACGACGCGCAGCTGCTCGACGCCACCCAGCAGGCCGGTCTTGATGGCGGCGGGCGGCAGGTCGCCGGCCAGCGCCGCGAGCTGGGCGTCGAGCTGATCCGGCGGCACCGGAAAGATGCCTTCGACGGCGACGCTGCTCTGCGCCGTGAGCGCGGCGGCCACGGGGCAGAGGTGCACTCCCATCGCGTCGGCCGCGCGCTGGTCGGCCGAGAGGCCCGCACCGCCGCCGCTGTCCAGGCCGGCGATGCTCCAGATGACGGGCTTCTGGTTCATGCGATGAGGAACGGTCGGCCGCCCACCGGTGTGCTCGCCACCGCCATGTCCTGCTTGGCCATTACGCCGGCCTCGAAGCCCAACCGCCCGGCGGCGATCGCATGGCCGAAGGCTGCGGCCATGCAGACGGGGTCTCCGGCGTGGGCGACGGCGGAGTTCAGCAGCACGCCGTCCAGCCCCAGCTCCATCGCCTGCGCCGCATGCGACGGCGCGCCGATGCCGGCGTCCACGATCAACGGCACGCCGGGCAGGCGCTCGCGCAGCGTGCGCAGCGCGAACGGGTTGATCAGGCCCTGCCCCGAGCCGATGGGCGCGCCCCAGGGCATCAACACCTCGCAGCCTGCGTCCAGCAGGCGGCGGCAGGTCACGAGGTCGTCGGTGCAGTAGGGGAAGACCTGGAAGCCCTCCTTGGCCAACGCTTGCGCCGCGCTGACCAGCTCCCAGGGGTCGGGCTGCAGCGTGTGCTCGTCGCCGACGACCTCGAGCTTGATCCAGCGCGTGTCGTACAGCTCGCGCGCCATCTGCGCCAGCGTGATGGCTTCCTGTGCGGTGCGGCAGCCGGCAGTGTTGGGCAGCAGGTGGCCACCGGTCTCGCGCAGCGTGTCGCGGATGGCGGCGACGAAGCCGTTGTCGCCCGCCGCGGCCAGCGTGCGCTTGAGGCCCACGGTCAGCACCTGCGCGCCGCTCGCGCGCACGGCGCGGCGCAGCACGTCGGGCGACGGGTAGCCGGCGGTGCCGAGCAGGAAGCGGCTGGTCAGCGTGCGGCCGTAGAGAGTCCAGGTCATGGTCATCCGCCTGTGATGGGTTGGATCAGGGTCAATGCGTCGCCGGGCTGGATCAGCGTCGTCTCGCGCCGCGCGCGCGGCAAGAAAGCGCCGTTCAGGGCGGTGGCGACGGCATCGGCCGCCCTGCCCTGTTCGGCCAGCAGTGTGGCGACGCTGAGGTCCGGTCGCCAGGGGCGGGGTTCGTTGTTGAGGGTGAATTCAGACATGCTCGATGACCTTCTCGACCAGCGCCGGTGCCAGCAGCCAGCCATGGCGGAACAGGCCGTTGATGCGCATCAGGCCGGGCTCGTGATCGATGCGCGGCCGGTGGTCGGGCAGCGCCGGCCGCAGATTGGTTTCCATGTGGACGATGCGCGCCTCGGCCAGGCCGGGCAGCACGCTGTGCGCCGCGGCCATCAGCTCGACGGCACTGCGCAGGCTGACGGGCGAGCGGTCCTCGCTCTCGATCTCCGATGCGCCGACGACGATGACGTCGCCCGGCCGCGGCACGAGGTAGACGCGATGGCGCGGATGCATCAGACGCGCCGGCCGGTGCAATGCGACGCCCGGCGCATGCAGCCACACGATCTCGCCGCGCACGCCGCGCAGCGTGGGCAGGTCGGGCTTGGCACCGAGGCCGCGCGCGTCGATGACGAGGTCGGCGTCGAGGCGCCGGCCGTCGTCGAGTTCGAGGCGATGCGGCTGCACGACGGTGGCGCGACGGCCCCATTGCCAGTCGACATCCGGCGCCTGCTCGGCCAGCGCCGCCAGCAGTCGGTGCGGCAACACCTGGCCTTCGCCCGGCAGCCACCAGGCCTTGAGGTCGGGCGCCAGCGCGGGCTCCAGCATCTGCAGCGCGGCGCGGTTCAGAGGCTCGGGGCCGTCGCTGAGCCGCGCGAGCACGCGCCGCGCCGCGCCGACGTCGCTGCCGTGGGCCAGCAGCAGGCTGCCGTCGGTCTTCACGAGGCCGAGCTGGCCCAGCGCGGCGGCAATCGCCGGCCACAGCTGCAGCGAGCGCCAGCCCAGCGCCACGACATCGGGCTCGGCATGCTCCTGCTCGGCCAGCGGGCTCAGCATGCCGGCCGCCGTGAAGGCTGCCGCGCCGGGCTCAGCGGGCCCGGCCGCAGGGTCGACGACGCTGACGCGATGCCCCGCCCGCGCGAGCTGCCAGGCCAGCAGCCGGCCCATGACGCCGGCGCCTGCGATGGCGACGGTGGCCATCAGGCTTTGGCGATGGGGATGTAGAGCTCGCCGCCAGCGGCGCGGAATTCAGCGGACTTGCGCGCCATGCCGTCGGCCACCACGTCGGCCGCCTCCAGACCCTGGGCCGCCGCGTACTCGCGCACGTCCTGCGTGATCTTCATCGAGCAGAACTTCGGCCCGCACATCGAACAGAAGTGCGCCTCCTTGGACGAATCCTTGGGCAGCGTCTCGTCGTGATAGTCGCGCGCCGTGTCGGGGTCCAGGCCGAGAGCGAACTGGTCGTTCCAGCGGAACTCGAAGCGCGCCTTGCTCATCGCGTCGTCGCGGGCGCGGGCGCCGGGGTGGCCCTTGGCGATGTCGGCCGCGTGGGCGGCGATCTTGTAGGCGATGAGGCCCTGCTTCACGTCGTCGCGGTCGGGCAGGCCCAGGTGCTCCTTGGGCGTCACGTAGCAGAGCATGGCCGTGCCCATCCAGCCGATCATGGCCGCGCCTATGGCCGAGGCGATGTGGTCGTAGCCGGGCGCGATGTCGATGGTCAGCGGGCCCAGCGTGTAGAACGGCGCCTCGTGGCAGTGCTTCAACTGCTCGGCCATGTTGGCCTGGATCAGGTGCATGGGCACGTGGCCGGGGCCTTCGATCATGGTCTGCACGTCGTGCTTCCAGGCCACCTTCGTCAGCTCGCCCAGCGTCTTCAGCTCGGCGAACTGAGCCTCGTCGTTGGCGTCGGCGCCACTGCCGGGGCGCAGGCCGTCGCCGAGCGAGAAGGTCACGTCGTAGGCCTTCATGATTTCGCAGATCTCTTCGAAGTGCGTGTACAGGAAGTTCTCGCGGTGATGCGTGATGCACCACTTGGCCAGGATGGAGCCGCCGCGCGACACGATGCCCGTGCGGCGCTTGGTCGTCATCGGGATGAAGGGCAGGCGCAGGCCGGCGTGGATGGTGAAGTAGTCGACGCCCTGCTCGGCCTGCTCGATCAGCGTGTCGCGGAAGATGGCCCAGGTCAGGTCCTCGGCGACGCCGCCCACCTTTTCGAGTGCCTGGTAGATGGGCACGGTGCCGATGGGCACGGGCGAGTTGCGCACGATCCAGTCGCGCGTCGTGTGGATGTTGCGGCCGGTGGAGAGGTCCATCACCGTGTCCGCGCCCCAGCGGATGCTCCACACGAGCTTCTCCACCTCTTCCTCGATGCTGGACGTGACGGCCGAGTTGCCGATGTTGGCGTTGACCTTGACGAGGAAGTTGCGGCCGATGATGGTCGGCTCCAGCTCCGTGTGGTTGATGTTGGCGGGGATGACTGCGCGGCCGCGGGCCACCTCGTCGCGAACGAACTCGGGCGTGATGATGTCGGGAATGGCTGCGCCCAGCGAATCGCCACGGAGGCGCTGCTCGCGCTCCGCGTCGCTCAGGTACTCGCGCATCCATTCGCGCCTGCCGTTCTCGCGCAGCGCGACGAACTCCATCTCCGGCGTGACGATGCCGCGGCGGGCATAGTGCAGCTGGCTGACGTTGGCGCCCGCCTGGGCCCGGCGCGGCGCGCGCTGCAGGGCCGCGGCCTCGGCGCGCAGCGTGGCGATGCGCTCGTTGTCCTCCTTGCCGCCGTCGTCCAGCGCGACGCGCGTGCGGCCCGTGTAGGTCTCGGTGTCGGCACGGTCGCCGACCCAGCTCGAACGAATGGGCGGCAGGCCGCGCCGCACGTCAATCTGCGCCTCGGGGTCGGTATAGGGGCCCGAGGTGTCGTGGACGACGACGGTCTCGCCATTGGTCAGCGCGATCGCGCGCATGGGCACCGCCACATCGGGCCGGCTGCCGGTCACATAGACCTTGGACGAGGCCGGGAACGGCTCGCGCGTCAGCGACAGGCGTTCATCGAGCGAGAGGGCTTTATCGGGGGCGTTCATGGCGGTCTCCTGGAGCGGTGGGTCGGTTGCTCCAAGGCCGCCTTGAGGTGCGCGGCGAGAGGGGGTCTCGCCTGCACGCCGCGAGGCATGCGCTCTCCTTACGCCGGTATTAGCCGGTTCAAGTTCACGGGTTCAGTCCTTCAACTGTCTCAGCGTCTGGGCGCGGCTTTCGCCAGGCCCGGGCACCCCGGAGCGGGGGCGATTGTGCTTGTCATTTCGCGCGCTTGGCAAGGCCGAGCGACAACGCAAGCATCGCTACGGCGATGGCGAAGCTCGCCCCCAGCCCGCCGGCCGCGTAGACCGCCGCCATGGCCGATGCACCCGCGATGAGCCCCAGGTTGCGCGACAGCGTCAGCAGCCCGGACATCACGCCGCGCTGCTCGACCGCCACGCCAGCCATGACCGCCGTGTTGTTGGCAGCCTGGAAGAGTGCATAGCCCGGCGTGACGACGGCAAGCGGGCCGACATAGGCGACGGCGGACGGTGGCAGCACCGCGATGAACCCGCAGCCGAGCACCATCATCGCCAGGCCGAGCTGCGTCATGCGCCGGGTACCGAAGCGGTCCACCAGCCGGCCCGCCGGCACGCCGCTGAACGCCGACAACGCCGGGCCGACGGACATCAACGCGCCCACCGCCGCCGCCCCCAGGCTCAGCGCACCCCCAAGGTGGAAGGGGCCGACAACCAGCGTGGCCATCATGACGGTCGACACCAGCGCGTTCATCGCAAGGCCAGCGCCCAGCGCCGGGTCGCGCAGCCGCTCGAGCCGCACCAGCGGCGACGCGGCGCGGGCCTCCGTGCGAATGAAGAGCAGCAGGCCCGCTGCGGCGACGATGAGCAGGCCGGTGTGCTGCGTCATCCCCAGCGCAAAGAAAGCCAGCGTGAATGCCAGCCACAGCGTGCCCGGCACGTCGAACCGCGTCGCACCTCCCCGCTCCTGGTCGGCCGGCAAGCAGCGCCAGACCAGCAGGAGCGCGAGGCCACCCAGCGGCAGGTTGACGGCGAAGACGGCCGGCCAGCCCGAGAGGGCGATCAATGCGCCGCCCAGAGACGGCCCCAGCGCCGTGCCCGCGGCCGACATCGTGCCCAGCAACCCCATCGCGCGGCCGCTTGGCGCCTTCGCGAGGGCCGTGCCGACCATGGCCATCGACAAGGCCATCATGGCCGCGGCACCGGCGCCTTGCAGCGCGCGTGCGGCGACCAGCCAAGGCAGCGTCGGCGCCAGCACGCACAGCGCCGACGCTGCGGTGAACAGCGCGATGCCGGCCAGCAGCATGCGCCGCCGGCCCAGCAGGTCACCCAACCGGCCGGCGCCGACGATGAGGCTGGTCGTCGCCAGCAAATACGCCAACACCACCCACTGCACGTCGGCCAGGCCGGCGCCCAGCGACGCAGCCAGCGTGGGCAGCGCGACGTTGGCGCTGCTGACGGCCAGCGAGGGCAGCAAGGTGGCCAGCGCCAGGCTGGCGAGCATGGCGGCGGAGGGTGTGGTGGCCGAGGGTGCAAGGGTCGTGGTCGTCATGGCCCGCACCTTAAGCATTGGCCGGGCATGGCGGAAGACGCATCATCTGCACTTCATACCTGCACGAGACGCCATGCCAGACCCCGACCTCAACCTGCTGCTCACACTCGATGCCCTGCTGGCCGAGGGCAGCGTCGCTGGCGCTGCCCGGCGGTTGCGACTGAGCCCGTCCGCGATGAGCCGCTCGCTGGCGCGGCTGCGCGATGTGACGGGCGACCCGCTGCTGGTGCGCGCGGGGCGAGGCCTCGTGCCGTCACCCCGGGCGCTGGCGTTGCGCGAGCGCATCGGGCCACTGGTGCAGGAAGCGCAAGCGGCGCTGAGGCCGGCAGCGGCGCTGGACCTGGGCAGGTTGGAGCGTGAGTTCACGCTGCGCACGCGGGAAGGCTTCGTCGAGAACTTCGGCGCGGCGTTGCTGGCGCGGGTCGCGGCCGAGTCGCCCGGTGTGCGGCTGCGCTTCGTGCCCAAGCCGGACCGCGGCAGCGAGCCGCTGCGGGACGGCGGCGTCGACCTGGAGACCGGCGTCGTTGGCAGTTCGATCGGGCCGGAGCTGCGAGCCCAGGCGCTGTTCCGCGACCGCTTCGTCGCCGTCATCCGCCAAGGCCATGCGCTGGCGACCGGCAAGCTGACGGCCAAGCGCTACGCAGCGGGCCGGCATGTCGCCATCTCCCGGCGCGTCACGGCGGCAGGGCCGGTCGACGAAGCGTTGTCCGCCCTGGGACTGCACCGCGACATCGTCGTCACGGTGGCCGGGTTCTCGGAAGCCTTGGCGCTGGCGCGCGGCACGGACTTGATTGCGACGGTGCCCGAGCGGCACACCGGGCATCTGCGCGATGGCCTGGTGAGCGTGGACCTCCCGCTGGCGCTGCAGCCGTTCACCGTCTCGCTGCTGTGGCATCCGAGGATGGACGGGGATGCGGCGCATCGATGGCTGCGGGGTTGCGTGCGGGAGGCTTGCACCGGTTGATTCGCCGCAACAGGCCAGGATAGAGTGCGTCTTCACGCGTGAACACGTTAGGCCAATCAATAGACCAGGGAGGTCCAATGTCTCCAGTCACTCGAAAGCACATGCTTGTCGCTATGTTGGCAGGCTCCGGTGCTGTGGCGGTAATCGCAAATGCCGTCGCTGGTCGCTATGCGGTCGCGCTAGCTTTAACCGGGCTGGCTATGCTTGCCACTGGACTGCACAGTCAGTCCCTCAGCACTGAGTTTCGCCGTGCGCTGTTTGTAGCGTCTATTGCCGCTTCTGCCGCCTGTTGCGCACTCCTCGTCACGAGCTATGCCTAACCTGTTTTTCAAGCGGATGCCCGTGCAGGCTGCCCCGTACCTTCAACCTTGGGCAGCGGGATGACCGCCACCGTTCACCTGCTGCACGGCCTCCCGGGGTGCGGGAAGACGCGCTTCGCAAGCCAGCTTGCCGCCGAGCGGCGTTGCGTGCACCTCAGCCATGACGAGTGGGTGGTCCGGCTCTTTGGTGCCCGGCCCTCGCCCGCCCAAATCGAGGCCGTACGAGAGCCTGTCCACGCGATGCTTTGGACCTACACCTCGCGCATCGTCGGTGCCGGCAGCGACGTCGTCCTCGACTTCGGCTTCTGGACACGCGGCGAGCGGGACCGGGCGAGGGAGCAAGTGCGCAGGATGGGCGCAGCCCATCTGCTGTACACCTTCGAGTGCTCGCCCGACGTCGCATGGGAGCGGGTGAAGCAGCGGAACAGCCTCGATGCAGCGGCCTCGCTGCGCATCGACGAACAAACGTTCTGGCTTCTTGCCGATCGCATCGAACCGTTGGGGCCGGACGAAGCCCATATTCCGGTCCCTGAGTGACGCCGGCGTGGACCAACAAAAAGGGCCGGCCACCGAAGCAGCCGGCCCAGGCGCAGAAGCGCTCGAGGGAGAACTGACTATTCCTTGTCGGCAGGCATCGCCCCCGGCATGCCGTGCAGCGGCAGCGCGCCACCGCCCTGCTCTGCAGCCTTGGCCACCGGCTTCTTGTCGCGCACCAGGTAGCTGTACAGCACCGGCACCACCACCAGCGTCAGCAGCGTCGACGTGATGACGCCGCCGATGATGGCGCGACCCATGGGGGCCTGGATCTCGCCGCCGTCGTTCAGCGCGATGGCCATCGGCAGCATGCCGAAGACCATCGCCGCCGTCGTCATGATGATGGGGCGCATGCGGATCAGGCCGGCCTCGCGCAGCGCTTCGGCGACCGTCGCGCCGGCCTTGCGGGCGTGGTTGGCGAAGTCCACCAGCAGGATGGCGTTCTTGGTCACCAGGCCCATCAGCATGACCAGGCCGATCATCGAGAACACGTTCAGCGTCGAGCGCCACAACAGCAGCGCCAACATCACGCCGATCAGGGCCAGCGGCAGGCTGGCCATGATGGCGATGGGCTGCAGGAAGCTGCCGAACTGGCTGGCCAGCACGATGTAGATGAAGATGCCCGCCAGCGCCATGGCCGCGAGCAGACCGTTGAAGGCCTCGGCCTGCTGCTTGCCGGCGCCGTCCACCTTGAAGCTGGTGCCCGGGGGCAGCTGGGTGTTCTTGATGAGCTTCTGTACGTCGGCGTTGACGTCGCCGCCCGGGCGGCCCTGCACGCCGGCGAACACGGCCTCGCGGCGCTGCAGGTTCTCGCGGCGGATGACCTCGGGGTTGAAGACCGGCTCGATGGTGGCGACCTGGTCCAGCGTGATGGGCGCGCCGTCCTTCGAGAAGGCGACCGGCAGCTTGCTCATCTGCTCGATGCGCTCGCGCTGCTCGCGCGGCAGGCGCAGCAGCACCTCCACCTGGTTGCCGTCCGGCGTGGTCCAGTAGGTCGCGATCTCGCCGTTCACGTACGCGCGCAGCGACGAGGCGATCTGCGGTGCGGTCAGGCCCAGCTCGCGGATGGCCGAGTCCTTCAGGCGCACGGCGAAGGCCGGCAGGCCGGGCTTGACGGTCGTGTCCACGTCCACCGCACCGGGGATCTGCTTGATCTTCTCGACCAGATCCTTGGCGGCCTGCGTCAGCACCTCGGGGTCGCTGCCAAGGATGGTGATCCAGATCGGGCGGTCGAAACCGACGCTGACCTCGATGCCGGGGATCTTGGCGATGTCGGCGCGGATGGCGTCTTCCACTTCCTTCTGCGAGCGCTTGCGATCGCTGCGGTCGGTCAGCGTGATGTTCAGCGACGCCTGGTTGCGGCCGGTGGACAGGCCTTCGCCGGTGCTGCCCACGACGGTGGAGACGGTCTTGATCTCGGGGTAGGCCTTCAGGATCTCCTCGATCTGCGCCACCTTGGCACTGCCGCGCTCGATGCTGCTGGCCACCGGCATGCGCAGGTTGACCTGCGTGAAGCCGTTGTCGGTCTGCGGCACGAACTCGCTGCCGACCATCGGCGCGAGTGCGAGTGCGGCCACGAAGCTGGCGGCGGCGCCCCACATCACCAGCCCACGCGGCGTCAGCGTCGCGAAGCGCAGCACGCGCTTGGCAGCCCTGTCGCGCCGGCCGTCGGCGTCGAACGGATGGCCGTAGGCGGGAACCGGCGGCACGAAGACGCGGTAGCGGCGGCCGGAGAAGGCCCAGTCGATGGTGTTGGCGTACAGGTCGTGCAGGCGGTCCATGCCCCAGTCGGTGGCGCGGATCAGGTGGCCGATGACCGGCAAGTCGCGGATGCGCGTGCTCGGCGGGTCTCGCCAGACGGAGGACAGCATGGGGTCGAGCGTGAAGCTGACGAACAGGCTGACCAGCACGGCCACCGCGACGGTGATGCCGAAGGGGTAGAAGAACTTGCCGATGATGCCGCCCATGAAGGCGACCGGCACGAACACGGCACAGATGGCGAAGGTGGTCGCCATGACGGCCAGGCCGATCTCGTTGGTGCCGTCGAACGACGCGGTGCGGTGGTCCTTGCCCATGCCGACGTGGCGCACGATGTTCTCGCGCACGACGATGGCGTCGTCGATCAGCAGGCCGATGCACAAGGAGAGCGCCATCATCGTCATGAAATTCAGCGTGAAGCCGAAGGCGTGCACGGCGATGAAGCTGGAGATGACGGCGATGGGCAGCGTCAGCCCCGTGATGATGGTGGAGCGCCAGCTGTGCAGGAACAGGAAGACGATGGCCACCGTCAGCAGCGCGCCTTCGATCAGCGTGTGCTGCAGGCCGGTCAGCGAGCCCTTCACGAAGTCGCTGGCGGCATAGATCAGGCGCAGTTCCACGTCCTTGGGCAGCGTCTTGCGCAGCTCGTCCATCGCCTCCTTCACGGATTCGCCGGTCTTGACGATATTGGCGTCCTGTTGCTTGAAGACGTTGAAGCTCACGGCGGGTTGGCCGTTGATGCGGGCGATGCTGTCCTGCTCTCGTTCGCGCTCGACCAGCGTGCCCAGGTCGTTCAGCGTCAGCGCCAGGCTGCCGCGCCGGGCGACGACCATCTGCCCGAACGCCTTGGGGTCCTTCACGCGGCCTTCCACACGCAGGATGGCGTCGGAGGTCTGGTCGGACAGCAGGCCCACCGGCTGGTCGGCATTGGCCTCGGCCAGCGCCTTGGCGATCTCGGCCGGCGTCACGCCGTAGGCACGCAGCCGCATCGGGTCCAGGTCGATGCGCACCTCGCGGGTGGTCATGCCGCCGACGTCCACCTTGGCCACGCCCTCCACGCGGCCCAGCCGCTTGGAGACGATGAGGTCGGCCATCATGGACAGCTCGCGCGAACCGCGCGTGGGGCTCAGCAGCGCCATGACGACGACGGGCTGCGAGTTGTCGTTCTCGAAGCGCTGCACCGTAGGCGGCTTGGCGTCACGCGGGAACCGGGCCTGCGCGGCGGCGACGCGGTCGCGCAGGTCCTGCATCGCCCGGCCCATGTCGGCGTTCAGCGAAAACTCGACGCTGGCCTGCACGCGGCCTTCGAAGCTGCGCGACTGGATGCGTTCCACGCCGGCAATCGTGTTCAGCGCCTCTTCCAGCGGCTTGGCGATTTCACGCTCGACGGCCTCGGGCGAGGCACCGGGGTAGCGCACGTCCACCTGCGCGCCGGGGAAGGAGATGTCGGGCATCTGCTCGACGCCCAGCTTGGAATACGAAAACAGGCCCAGCACGCACAGGGCCACCATCACCATGGTCGCGAAGACCGGGTTCTGGATCGAAACGCGGGTCATCCACATGGCGCGGCCCTCACTGTTGCGCCGGCGCGGAGGCCGCGCTGGCGACCTTGGCCGACTTGGCCGCCACGATCTGCGCCGGGTCGCCCTCGCGCAGGTTGTCAAAGCGCGCAGCCAGCACCTGGGCGTCGGGCTTCAGGCCGTTCAGCACCTCGACGCGGCCTTCGCGGGCGTCGCTGCGGCCGGTCGTCACGATGCGGCGCACCAGGCTGCCGTTCTCGATCATCCAGACCTGTTCCTGACCGGAGTTGCGGCTGATGGCGGCGATGGGCACCGTCAGGCGCTGCGTGTCGTCGGCCAGCACCACCTGGGCGACGGCGTACTGGCCGGCGCGGTAGAGCTCCTTGGGGTTGTCCAGCACCAGCGTCACGCCGATGGAGCGCGTGCCGGGCTCGGCGGCCGGCGAGATGCGCGCGATCTTGGCCTCGACCGGCTGCTCCACACCCTCGACCTGCACCTTGACGGGCATACCCGGTTGCAGGCGGCTCACTTCGTGGGTCCCCACCAGGCCGGCCAGCTCCAGCTTGGACAGGTCCACGATGGTCAGGATCTGCTGCTCCGCGGCCAGCTTCTCGCCCGGCACGGCATGGCGCTTGGCGACGACGCCGTTGATGGGCGACACCAAACCGGCCTGGCGCATCGTCACCTGGCTGGTGTCCAGCTGGGCCTTGGCTGCCTGCCAGTTGGCGCGCGCTGATTCATAGGCCGCACGCGAGCTGTCCAGCGCCGTCTGGGCGATGAAGTTGCGGGCCGCGAGGCCTTCGTTGGTCTTGAAGGTGCGTTCGGCCTGCTCCATCTGGGCACGCATGGCCTCGACGCTGGCGCCGCGCTCGGCGATGCGGTAGCGCAGTTCTTCCAGGTCGACCTGGCCGAGCGCCTGGCCGGCCTTCACGCGGCTGCCCTCGCCCACCGCCAGGTTCAGCAGCGTGCCGTTGGACTTCGCGCGCACGATGACCGTGCTCGGTGCGACCAGTGGGCCGCTGAATTCGATCTGGGCCGGCATGGCCGTGACCACCGGCTTGACGACCTCGCTGGCGACGAACTCCAGCGCCGTCTTGGGCTTCTCGCCCGGCTTCTTGGGACCGTCGCCCTTGCTGGCCATGACCGCCACGCCCGCGCCGCCAATCACCAGCACGACCGCAGCGATGCCACCCAATTTCCAGGACTTGCGCATGACTCCCCCAAAGGCTCTCTGATACAGACCTTTGCAGTCTAGAAACAGAGCCATCCCGGCGCAGCGGCGGTGTGACGAAACGCGGTTTGCGGGGGCTGAGCTGCACCCGCCTGCGATCAGCCTGGCGTCATGCGCGGCGGTGATGGGGCCGGATGTCGCGCTTGCGGCGCAGCATCTGGTGGTCGGCGCGCTCCACCAGTTCGAAGGCCGTCGCGGCCTCGTCCGGCCGAGACGTCGCGACGCCCATCGAGGCGCCGACCGACACCACGGTGCCCGAGGCCAGCCGGACCGGCCGCTCGATGGATGCGCCCAGTCGCTGGAGGATGGCGTCCCACTCGCCAGGCTCGAGCGCCGTGAGCAGCACGACGAACTCGTCGCCGCCGATGCGCGCCACCGTGTCGGCAGGCCGCACGCCCGCCACGAGGCGGCGCGCCACCTCGGCCAGCAGCTGGTCGCCCGCGTCATGCCCATGGGTGTCGTTGACAGCCTTGAAGCCGTCGAGGTCGAGATAGCCGATGGCCACATGCTTGTGCTCGCGCGCGGCGACGGCCAGCGCCTGCTCGATGCGGTCGTAGAGCAGCGCACGGTTGGGCAGTTGCGTCAGCGCGTCGTGGAAGGCGGCGTGGGCCAGCGCCTCGTGCGCCGCCTTCGTGGCCGTCACGTCGATCGCCATCACGAAGATCTCGGTGTCCGACAGCCGGGCCGCGCCGAAATCGATCCAGACCGCCTCGCCGCCCTTGCGCCGCATGCGCAGCTCGGCCCGGTACTGCGCCTGGGTCTCGAGCGCGGTATAGAGCTCACGCCCCATGGCCTCGTAGGTGTCGTCGTCGGAGTACAGCCCCCGGGCCGGCAGGCCGTCCAGTTCTCCCGCGCCGTAGCCGAAGATGCGCGCGACCGCGCGGTTGTGCCATGTGATGACACGGCCGGCGATCCTGGCGATGCCCACCAGGTCGGACTCCAGGATGGCGGACTGCTCCTTCAGCAGCCGGCGGACCTGGGTCACGTCGCGCCCGGTGGAGAACACCAGCAGTTCGCCGGCGATCTCGGCCACGCTCATGTGCAGCTCGACGTCGATGACCTGGCCATCGTCGCGGCGGTGCTGCACGTCCACCCGCTGGCGGTCGCCCGCCTTGACCTTCGCCAGCCAGGCCGCGATCGCTGCCTCGTTCTGGTTCGCGTCCCAACTCGAGACATGGCGGCCGAGCAGGCGTTCGCGGGTCGATCTCAGCATCTCCGCGAAGGAGTCACTCATCTCGATGAGCCGGCCGCGGCGGTCGATGATGTGGATGCCATCGGCGGCGACGCGCAGCAGCGCCCGCAATCGCTGGCTCTGGTCTGCCAGTGCGCCCATGGCGCGGTGGCGCCGCTCGTCCGCCCGGTAGACCGCCCACGACGCCACGGCGCAGAGCAACCACACCAGCGCTGCCAGCGCGCCGACCGTCGCGGCCTGGGCCCGCCACGGGCTCAGGAAGCGCTCGTTGCTGACGCCCGCATAGACGACGAACGGCCAGGCGTCCATCGCCCTGTAGGTGGTCGTGCGCATTTCGCCATCCACCGCCACACGCGAGCTGAAACTCCCCTCGCGCGGATTGGCGCTCACCTGCGACAGCAGTTCCTGCGACACCGCGGTATCGCCCACCTCGCCCTGGGCGGCGCTACCGGGTGAAACGCGCGCCACGAGCCGGCGGTCGTCCCGCCGCAGGGTGATCGCATCCAGCGGCTCCAGCCGGTAGCGGCCGAACAGTTGGCGGAAATGTTCGGCGTTGACGCTGACGTAGATGACGCCGGCGAATCGACCCTCGCGCTGGAGCGGTCGCACGAAGGCCAGGACCCAGTTGCCCGACACGCGGGATCGCAGCGGCCCGGCGACGATGGTGCGCGGCTGCGGCGCGTCACGGGCCTGCTGGAAGTAGTCCCGGTCGGCCACCTGCGTCGGTGCGCCGGCCGGCAACGCCGTGCCCCAGCGCACCTGGCCTTGCGCGTCCGTGAGACGGAAGGCCTCGATGTCGCGCAGCAGGCGGTAGCGTGACTGGAGCACCTCGTTCAACAGCGCGTCCGACGCCCCGCCGCCCGCCAGCTGCCGCTCGACCTCCGCGGCCGTCGCCTGGATGACCGCATCGATGCGGTCCATCTCGCCCTCGACGTTGAGCTTGGCGACAGCGGCCAGGCCGGCCGACACGTCGCGCGCCTGGTCTTCGTAGGAGTGCCGGGAGGCTGAAAGCACCTGCCAGACCATGGCACCGAGCAGCAGTGCGATCGCCGCATTGGCCAACGTGATCCATCTGCCGACCCGCCGCCTGGCGCGTGCGCTGCGGTCGACGAAGGCCTGGGGATCCGTCAGCGGCATGGCGAAATGACCCCACCGCCCCGCTCTGGCGCCATCAAGCCGGGCGGGCGCCGGGAATGGGCTCGATGGGCAGTTTCACATCGCCACACTGCGCACGGTGGCGAAGGGCGTGGTCCATCAGCACCAGGGCCAACATGGCCTCGGCGATGGGCGTGGCGCGGATGCCGACGCAGGGGTCGTGGCGGCCGAAGGTTTCCACCGTGGCCGGGTTGCCCGCGCGGTCGATGCTGGCCTTGGGGCTGCGGATGGAGCTGGTCGGCTTGATCGCGATGCTCGCGACGATGTCCTGGCCGGTGGAGATGCCACCCAGCATGCCGCCCGAGTTGTTGCTGGCGAAGCCTTCGCGGCTCAGCTCGTCGCCATGCTCGGTGCCCTTCTGCGCGACCACGCCGAAGCCGGCGCCGATCTCCACGCCCTTGACGGCGTTGATGCCCATCAACGCGTAGGCGATGTCGGCGTCCAGCTTGTCGAACAGCGGCTCGCCCAGGCCGACCGGCACACCGGTGGCCTCGACGCGGATGCGCGCGCCGACCGAGTCGCCCGCCTTGCGCAGGGCGTCCATGTAGGCCTCCAGCGCTTCGATCTTGCTGGCGTTGGCGGCGAAGAAGGGGTTCTGGCCGACATGCTCCCAGCCCTCGAACGGGATCTCGACTTCGCCCAGCTGCGTCATGCAGCCGCGGAACTCGGTGCCGTAGGCCTCGCGCAGCCATTTGCGCGCCACCGCGCCCGCGCCCACCATCGGCGCCGTCAGCCGCGCAGACGAGCGGCCGCCACCGCGCGGGTCGCGCACGCCGTACTTGCGCCAGTAGGTGTAGTCGGCGTGGCCGGGGCGGAAGGTATCGAGGATGTTCCCGTAGTCCTTGCTGCGCTGGTCGGTGTTCTTGATCAGCAGGCAGATCGGCGTGCCGGTCGTGACGCCTTCATAGACGCCGGACAGGATCTCGACCGCGTCGGGCTCGTTGCGCTGGGTGACGTGGCGGCTGGTGCCCGGGCGGCGGCGGTCCAGCTCGGGCTGGATGTCGGCCTCGCTGAGCGCCATGCCGGGTGGGCAGCCATCGATGACGCAGCCGATGGCCGGGCCGTGGCTTTCGCCGAAATTGGTGACGCGAAAGAGTTCGCCGAAGGTGCTGCCTGCCATCCGGCGATTCTAGGAGGAGCCTCCAAGCAAAAGCGGCCCCGCAAGGCCGCCTTCATGCGTTGCGAACCAGCGACTCAAAGCTTGGACTCGGGCTCCGCCTCGTTCTCTTCCACCGGCCAGTCGCGGATGTAAGCCTTGAGCATGCGGTTCTCGAAGTCCTGGCTGTCCACCACCGCCTTGGCCACGTCGTACAGCGAGATCACGCCCATCAGCGTCTTGCCGTTCATGACCGGCATGTAGCGGGCGTGCCGGCCCAGCATCATGCGGCGCACCTCGTCGATCTCGGTCTCCGGCGTGCAGGTCAGCGGCGCGTCGTCCATGACCGTGCGCACGATGGTCGTGCCGACCGCGCCGTTGTTCTTCACGACGGCCTGGATGACCTCGCGGAAGGTCAGCATGCCCACCAGATCACCATGCTCCATGACGACCAGCGAACCGATGTCGCGCTCGGCCATCACGGCGATGGAATCCTTCAGCAGCTCGTCGGGCGTGACGGTGAACAAGGTGCCACCTTTGACACGCAGGATATCGACGACTTTCATAGGGACCTCCATGGGAAAACGCCCAGTCAACATAGCACACAATCTCCACGCACCCACACCATGAAAAACACCATGCCCGGCTTCGACACGCTCGCCTTGCATGCCGGCGCCGTGCCCGACCCGGCCACCGGCGCGCGGGCCACGCCGCTGTACCTGAGCACCTCCTTCGTCTTCGAGAACAGCGAGCACGCGGCCTCGCTGTTCAACATGGAGCGCGCCGGCCACGTCTACAGCCGGCTCTCCAACCCGACGACCGCCGTCTTCGAGGAGCGCATGGCGGCGCTGGAGGGGGGCATCGGCGCCATCGCCACGGCCAGCGGCCAGGCCGCCCTGCACCTGGCCATCTGCACGCTGATGGGCGCCGGCGGCCATGTCGTCGCCAGCACCGCGCTGTATGGCGGCAGCCACAACCTGCTGCACTACACGCTGCGCCGGTTCGGCATAGAGACCACCTTCGTGAACCCGCGCGACCTGGGCGCCTGGCAGGCCGTCATACGACCGGAGACACGGCTGCTGTTCGGCGAGTCACTGGGCAACCCGGGGCTGGACGTGCTGGACATCCCGGCGGTGTCGGCCATCGCGCATGAGGCCGGCCTGCCACTGCTGGTGGATGCGACCTTCACGACGCCCTATCTGCAGCGCCCCGCCGAACTCGGGGCCGACCTGGTCTATCACTCGGCCACCAAATTCCTGTGCGGCCATGGCACGGTGGTCGGCGGCGTTCTGGTGGATGCCGGTTCGTTCGACTGGGACGCCGCACACGCGAAGAGCGGCCGCTTCGCGACGCTCTGCGAACCTTATGACGGCTTCCACGGCATGGTGTTCAGCGAGGAGAGCACCGTCGGCGCCTTCCTGCTGCGCGCCCGCCGCGAGGGCCTGCGCGACTTCGGCGCCTGCATGAGCCCGCACACCGCCTGGCTGATGCTGCAGGGGCTGGAGACGCTGCCGCTGCGCATGCAGCGGCATGTGGCCAATGCGCAGGCGGTGGCCGAGTTCCTGGCCGGGCATGAACTGGTCGACAAGGTTGGCTATCCAGGCCTGCCCACCCACCCGGATCACGCGCTGGCGCAGAAGCTGCTGCCGCGCGGCGCAGGCGCCGTGTTCTCTTTCGACCTGAAGGGCAGCCGCGAACAAGGCCGCGCCTTCATCGAGGCCTTGCGGCTGTTCTCCCACCTGGCCAACGTGGGCGACAGCAAGTCCCTTGTCATCCACCCGGCCAGCACCACCCACTTCCGCATGGACGACGCGGCACTGCGCAGCGCCGGCATCGGTCCGGGCACCATCCGCCTGTCCGTCGGGCTGGAAGATCCGGCCGACCTGATCGACGACCTGAAGCGGGCGCTCAAGGTGGCGGCGAAGTCATGAAGCTCACCGTCGACTCGCACGAGGCCTATGCCTACACCGGCGGCAAGCCGTTCGACCCCGCCCTGCCCTGCGTCGTCTTCATCCACGGCGCGCTGAACGATCACAGCGTCTGGACGCTGCTGGCGCGCTGGTGCGCCCACCATGGCCACGCCGTGCTGGCGGTGGACCTCCCCGGCCACGGCCGCAGCGCCGGTGCGCCCTTGCCCAGCATCGAGGCGTCAGGCCAGTGGCTGCACCGGCTGCTGGACGCCGCCGGCGTGGCCAAGGCGGCGCTGGTCGGGCACAGCATGGGCTCGCTGATCGCACTGGAAGCCGCCGAGCGCGCCACGGCGCTGGTCATGGTGGGCACCGCCTACCCGATGAAGGTGTCTGACGCGCTGCTGGCGACGGCCCGCGAGCGCCCGGAGGCGGCCATCGAGATGGTCACGGCCTTCTCACATTCGCTGGCCAGCGCCAAGCCCAGCTTCCCAGGCCCCGGTGCCTGGCTGCGCGGCGGCTCCACGGCGCTGAAGCGCCGCATCCAGGCGCGCCAGCCGGCGCTCAACCTCTTCGAGCACGATTTCAAGCTGTGCGACGCCTACGCCAGCGCCGAGGCGGCGGCCGCGCGAGTCGCCTGCCCGGTGACCCTCATCCTCGGCGCAATGGACCAGATGACGTCGCCTAGGCAAACGGCCTCGCTCGAAGCCTGGCTGAAACCGCGCGTGCACCGCCTGCCCGCCGGCCACGAGATCATGGCCGAGGCGCCGGACGCGACGCTGGCCGCGCTGCGCCAAGCGCTGTCGGCCCAGGGATAGCGCCTCTTGCCGAAGGCCCAGCCAAGCGCTTGAATCCACGCATGGCCACCGAACGCTTCCGCCGCTTCGCCGACTTCTACCCCTTCTACCTGCGCGAGCACGCCGACCGCCGCAACCGGCGGCTGCACTTCATCGGCTCGACGCTGGTGCTGCTGTGCCTGTGGCAGTTGTTCGCGACGGGGAACGCCGTCTGGGTGCTCAACGCGCTGCTGTGCGGTTACGGCTTCGCGTGGATCGGCCATTTCTTCTTCGAGAAGAACCGCCCGGCGACCTTCAAGTACCCGCTCTACAGCTTCATCGGCGACTGGGTGATGTACCGCGACATGTGGATGGGCAAGATTCGCTTCTAACGCGCCGCCAGCGCCAGCACGGTCGCCGCTTCCAGCGTGCCGGTCAGCGGCAGCCCCTCCCGCATCTGCCAGGCCAGGATGGCATTGCGCAGGCCGGCGCCGAACAGCGCGTCGGCCCGCACGTCGAAGCCGTGCTCGCTGAGCCCCACCTGCACCAGGCGTACATCCAGCCCCTTGAGCATGGGCTGCTGCAACGCCAGCGGTCGGCTGCCGGGCAGAGGTCCGTCCCAGCAGCCGGGCGGCGAGCCGGACAGCGTGGCCATCGAGATCTCCTGGCCTTGCACCACCAGGGGCAGCTCCAGCGCCCAGGCGCCCAGGTCCATCAGGCGCTGCATGGTGTCCATGCGGTAGACGGTCTTGCGCAGCAGCGGGTTGCTGTGGTTGGCCAGCCAGCTGCGCCGCTCCTCGACGTAGCGCCTGAGCCAGTCGCGCTCGCCGGCCTGCCCGGGGCTGCCGATGGCCGCCAGCGTGCGGTCGCGCAGCAGGGCCCACGAGCCATGCACCTGGCTGTCGTACACCACGGCCAGGCCCAGCGGCAGGCGCAGCCCGACGCGGGCCGCCGCGCGTTCCGCGGCCTGCCAGTAGATTTCGTCGAAGAAGCGGTCCTGGACATCGCGCATCACCGGGTCGTCGGCGGAGGCGCGCAGGAAGTTCTTGAGCAGCTCATCGCCGTCCAGCGCCACGTCGAGCGCCTGCAGCCGCGGCAGGTAGGCGACCAGCCGCGAAGCCCAACGCGCCGCGGGGTTGGCGACATAGCGCTCCACCAGCTTGGCCAGATTGCCGGACCCCAGGCTGGTTTGCGAGCGCCCGAAGCTCAGATGGCCCGCGTCGCCCGCCAGCACGGTGACGCGGCCGTAGTCCCCCAGCACCTGGCTGGTCTCGAACAGGTTGATGATGGCCTGAGCGGTGCGCTGCTGGATGCCGGTCAACGGCGCAGCCGGCAGCGCGGCGAGCGTGGCGGTGACAGCGGCCGGCGGCGGCGGGGCGGCAGACGCGGCCATGCCCTCGAGGCGCGGATCGAAGAAGCTCAGCTCGCAGCGCCCCGGCTTGTTGGGGATGGGCTGGCAGCCTTGCACGACGAAGCCGAGGCTGCGCGTGAAGGCGGCCTCGGCATCGCAGCGGATGCAGGCCACCTCGCGGGTCATGACGTTGGGCATCAGGGCTCCTTCGTTCAGCGGCCGGCAAATGCGCAGACGAACTCACGGTGGCGCCGCAGCAGCTCGCTTCGCGCCGCATCCGTCTCGTCGTCGCGCGCCACGTAGCTCGCATACAGGGCGCGCGCCTCGGCTGGCGGCTTGGTGCCCAGCGTGGCCACCAGGTTGGGGTCGTCCTTCTTGAACAGTCCCAGCACGCGGACGTTCTTCCACACGCGCGGCAGGTCGCCGTCCGGCAGGGCCGACACGCAACTGAGGATGGACAGCGCGGAGCGGCTTTGGTCCAGCGCCTCGAAGCGGCGGCTCAGCAGGCTGCGCACGGTGGCCTGGCCCGCCATGGCGTCGGCGGCCAGGCCGGTGGCGAAGTACTGCGTCACGTTGAGGCCGGCCTTGTCCCGCGACGCCGCCTCGACGTCGTTTTGTATCGTGGCCAGCACCGACGGGAATTGCCCTTCGGTGATGGGGATGACGCTGATCTCGCGGCGCTTGTAGCCGAGCGTGAACGCGTCCGTCGCGCTGTTGGCGCCAAAGCCGAGCTTCAGGCCAAGCGTCGTGCCGGTGTTGAAGAACATCACCTGGTGCGGCCCGTTGAGCGACGGCGGCGGCAGCGCCGTGCCCTGGGCGGCGGTCGCGATCTCGGCGGCGCGGCCGGTCGCGTACACCTGCTGCACTTCCCGGTCCAGCAGTTTGCCGTTGGTCGCGAAACTGGCCACCACCGGGGGCACGGCACCGTTGTCGAAGCGCGGGCCGATGTAGCCCTCGAACCGGTCATAGCCGATCTGGGCGACCGCGGGCTGGGAGCTGACGTCGACGCCCAGCGACGTCTTGGTGATGAAGGTCACGCTGTTGCTGGCGCAGCCGCCCAACAGCCCGGTCAGACCCATGACAAGGATTGCGTGGCGCATGTTCATGTCAGTCGACTCCATCCAGGGTCTGAGGTGAGCGCGGCACGCGAACCAGGCTGTGGTTGCGCACGCTGCCCAACGTCTGGTCGCTGTAGCCCAGCGTGACAGCCTGGCCCAAGGGGCCGCTGGTCAGCGTGACGCCGACGCTGCGCGTGCGCACCAGGTCGGCGGCCTTGTCGGCGCCCTTGCTGGCAGGCAGGGTCATCCAGACCAACCCCGCCACATGCGTGCGGCCGGCTTCATCGATCCGTGTGACCGCACAGCCCTGCAGCGCGACGGCGGCCGCAAGCAGAGCGGCCCGTGCCGAACAGGTCAGGAGTTCACGGCGGTCCATGGCGCGTTGTAGGCGCCTGGGAGGAAATCAGCATCCACAAGAGTGCTGAGCCCGATGGGGCCGAGGACCGCGGCGGGAGGGCCGCGTCAGTTGCGCCAGGCGACGCCGATGGCGGCCCCGGAGCCGCTGCGCTTCTCGACGAGCGGGCTGTCCGCCGCCGGGCCGAGCTGGCGGCTGGCACCGGCACCGCCGAAGACGAACCAGTGCTTGGACAGCGCGTGCTTGAAGTTGATGCCGGCATGCACGTCGCGCAGGCCCGCGCCCGGCTCGTAGGCCGGCTTGCCGCTGCTGGCCACGGCCGAGACCGGCACGCCGAAATAGCTGCGCATGTTCTGGCGGTTGGCGGCGGCGATGCCCAGGCCGGTGGTCCACTCCGTCGTCTCGCTGCGGTAGAAGCGCCAGCCGGTGTCCAGGCTGATCGTCAGGCCGCCCTGGCGGCCGAGCACGTCCTGCGAGGCGGAGGCGCCGACGTTCCAGTCCTTGGTCAGGCTGTAGTTGGCATAGAGCCTGGCACGCAGCGTGCGCCTGACGTTGGGCAGGCCGCGGGTCGTGCTGGCGTCGTCGCTGTCGCGGCCGCCGTCCACGCTGGCGGAGATGCCCAGGCGCCAGCGGTCCGTGTCGATCAGTTGGGTGCTTGCCCCAGCACCCGCGCCGTCTCGGCCAAAACCGAGCAACGCACTGCCGCCGCCGGTGGTGATGCGCACGCGGCCCAGCTTGGCGGCCCACACCGGCTTGAGCTTGGTCTCACGCGCACGGGCGCCTTCGTACTCAGGGCCGGTGGCGAGCGAGACGCCGAGCAGGTAGCGCGCCGGTGGGCTTTCGGGCGGATCGTCTCGCGGCGTCGTCGACTCGGCCCAGCATGGCAGGGCTGCGGCAAGGGCTACAGCGGCGAGAGCGACTCTCATGCAGGCCAGCCTACCAGCGCGGCGGTGCCGCGTCTTGTCAGCCGAGCTTCAGTTCATGTGTCAGATGCGACAGCATGTCGTCAACCATCGCGTCGAGGTCGTACTGCAGCCGCCACCCCCAATCGGCCTGCGCCGCGGCGTCGTCGATGCGCTGCGGCCAGCTGGCCGCGATGGCCTGGCGGAAGTCGGGCACGCAGTCCATCGTGAACTGGGGCAGCTTGCGACGGATGCTGGCCGCAATCTGCTCCGGCGTGAAGCTGACGCCGGCCAGGTTGTAGCTGCCGCGCTGCTTGACCTGCTCCGCTGGCGCATTCATCAGCTCGATGGTGGCGCGCAGCGCATCCGGCATGTACATCATCGGCAAGGCCTGACCCGCCTCCAGGAAGCAGGTGTAGCGCCCCTCCTTCAGCGCCGCATGGAAGATCTCGACCGCGTAGTCCGTCGTGCCGCCACCCGGTGGCGTCTTCCAGCTGATGAGGCCGGGGTAGCGCAGGCTGCGCACATCCACGCCATGCTTGGCGTGGTACCAGGCGCACCAGCGCTCGCCGGCGAGCTTGCTGATGCCGTAGACCGTGGTCGGGTCCATCACGGTGGTCTGCGGCGTGTCGACGGCGGGCGTGTTGGGGCCGAAGGCCGCGATCGAGCTCGGCCAGAAGACCTTGTCGAGCTTCTCGTGCCGGGCGAGCTCCAGCACATTGAGCAGGCCCTTCATGTTCAGGTCCCAGGCCCACATCGGGTGCTTTTCGCCGTTGGCCGACAACGCGGCGGCGAGGTGGTAGACCTGCGTGATGTGGTGGCGCTTGACGATGGCCGCAAGCGCGCTGGCCTCGGTGACGTCCAGCATCTCGTGCTGCAGCGACGGCACGCGGCCCTGGGGGCTGAGGTCGCTGGTGATGACGGCCTCGGCGCCGTGCAGCCTGGCCAGTTCGGTGGCCAGCTCGGTGCCGATCTGGCCGTTGGCACCAATGATGAGGATGCGGGTCTCGCTGGTCATTTGACGATCCCGAGTTCGCGGCCGGCCTGGGCGAAGGCGGCGACGGCCTTCTCCAGATGCTCGCGCTCATGCACGGCCGACACCTGCACGCGGATGCGCGCCTGGCCCTTGGACACGACGGGGAAGAAGAAGCCCACCGCGTAGATGCCCAGTTCCAGGATGCGCTTGCTCAGCGCCTGTGCCTTCACGGCGTCGTAGACCATGATGGGCACGATGGGGTGGGTGCCGGGCTTGATCTCGAAACCGGCGGCCTGGATGGCCTCGCGGAAGTACACGGTGTTGGCCTCGATCTTGTCGCGCAGGGCGGTGGAGCCTTCCAGCAGGTCCAGCACGGCCAGCGACGCACCAGCGATGCTGGGCGCCAGCGTGTTGCTGAAGAGATAGGGCCGCGAGCGCTGGCGCAGCAGTTCGACAACCTCCTTGCGCGCGGCCGTGAACCCGCCCGAAGCACCGCCGAGTGCCTTGCCGAAGGTGCCGGTGATGATGTCGATCTTGCCGAACACGCCCCGATGCTCGGCGGTGCCGCGGCCGGTTCGGCCCATGAAGCCGCTGGCATGGCATTCGTCGATGCCCAGCAGCGCGTCGTAGCGGTCGCACAGCGCGCGGATCTTGTCGAGCTGGGCGATGGTGCCGTCCATCGAGAAGACGCCATCGGTGAACACCAGCGTGAAGCGGGCGCCTTTCTCCTTGGCTTCCTTCAGGCAGCGCTCCAGGTCGCCGAGGTTGTTGTGCTCGTAGCGGTAGCGCTGCGCCTTGCACAGGCGGATGCCGTCGATGATGGACGCGTGGTTCAGCGCGTCGCTGATGACGGCATCCTGCTCGCCCAGCAGCGGCTCGAACAGGCCGCCGTTGGCGTCGAACGCGGCGGCGTAGAGGATGGCGTCCTCGCAGCCGACGAAGCGGGCGATGCGCGCCTCCAACTCCTTGTGCAGATCCTGCGTGCCGCAGATGAAACGCACCGACGACAGGCCGAAGCCGTGCGTGCGCAGCGCTTCATGCGCCGCTTCGATGACCCGGGGGTGCGACGACAGGCCCAGGTAGTTGTTGGCGCACAGGTTGATGACCTCGCGGCCGTCGGTCGTCTTCACGACGGCGCCCTGCGGCGTCGTGATGACGCGCTCCGCCTTGAACAGGCCGGCGGCGCGGATGCCGTCCAGCTCGGACTGGAGGTGTTGGTAGAAGGCTTGGCTCATGGCGCCGCTCCTGGTGCACAATTCGGTAAATTGAACTTGTTCGATATATCGAACTTTCGTGCAGTATCTGAAAAACGTCTATCCACGTCAAGCATGAGCACGGACACCGAACCTCCCCGCGTTGGCGCCGCACTGCAGGCGCTGCGCAGCAGCCGTGGCCTGTCGCTGGACGACCTGTCCAAGCGAGCGGGCGTCAGCAAGTCGATGTTGTCGCAGATCGAGCGCAACCAGGCCAATCCCACAGTGGCCGTGGTCTGGCGTCTGGCCAATGCGCTGGGCGTGGAGATGGGCGAGCTTCTGGGTGCCGAGCGCCCGAGCACGCCGGCCATCGAGACGGTGCCGGCCCATGCCACGCCCGCCCTCACCAGCCCGGACGGCCTGTGCAAGCTGCGCATCCTGGGCCCCATCGAACTCGCGGGTCACTTCGAGTGGTACGAGCTCAGCGTGCAGCCCGGCGGCGTGCTGGACAGCCAGGCGCACGAGCCGGGCTCCCGCGAGCACCTGAGCGTGCTGTCGGGCAGCCTGGAGGTCACGGCGCAAGGCGTGACGAGCAGACTCAAGGCCGGCGAGACGGCGCGTTATGCGGTGGACGGGCCACATGCGATCCGCAATGTCGGCAAGTCCGCCGCGACTGCGCTGCTGGTGGTCCTGCACCCGTAGACTCCCGCGGGTCAACTCGGGAGCCCGCTGATGATTCAACGCCGTTCCGCCCTCGCGGCGCTGGCCGCCCTGCCTTTTGCCGCAGGCGCGCAAGACCACAAGCCGATCCGCATCCTCGTCGGCTTCCCGGCCGGCGGCGGCACGGACGCCATCGCCCGGCTGCTCGCCGAGGCGCTGCAGGCCGCCCTCGGCACAACGGTTCTGGTGGAGAACAAGCCCGGCGCCGGTGGCCAGCTCGCGGCCCAGGCGCTGAAGGCCGCCGCGCCGGACGGCACGACCTTTTTCCTCAGCCACGACCACACCATCTCCATCCTGCCGCTGGTGCTGAAAGCCCCGGGCTTCGACCCGGCCCGGGACTTCACGCCCGTGGCGGGCTTCGCGACGTTCGCGAACGCGCTGGCCCTGTCGGGCGGCACACCCGCCGCCAGCCTGCCGGACTACCTCGCGTGGGTGAAGAAGCAAGGCGGCCAGGGCAGCGTCGGCGTGCCGGCGCCGGCCTCGGTGCCCGAGTTCCTCGTCAAGCTGCTCGGCGAGAAGAACGGCCTGAACCTGCTCAGCGTGCCCTACCGCGGCAGCGCGCCGATGATGGCCGACATGCTGGGCAACCAGATCAGCGCGGGCGTGGGCTCCGTGCCCGACCTGATCGCCAACCACCAGCAGAAGAAGCTGCGCATCGTGGCCGTCATGGGCCAGCAGCGCCAGGGCGTGCTGCCCGAGGTGCCGACGTTCGCGGAGCTGGGCATCGCGGGCTTCGAGGACCTGCCCTACTACGGTGTGTTCGCTCCGGCGGGCACGGCGCCGGCGGTCGTCGAGCGCTTCTCGAACGCGCTGGCGGGCGTCATCGCCCAGCCCGGTGTGAAGGCGCGGCTGACGGAGCTGGGGCTGTCGGTCGGCCTGATGACTTCGGCCCAGCTCGCCGAGCGCGAGCGCGCCTATTCGGCGGCCTGGGCTCGCATCATCAAGGCCGGGGGCTTCCAGCCTCAGTAGGGTCTGCGGACCCTAGCAGCCGGTCCAGCGTCAGCCGGGACCAATTGCCCTCCACCCACAGGTTGGCCAGCAGACCCTGGCGCTCGGCGAGGAAGGCGCTGAGCAGCGGCTCGGCCGACGCGCGCTCCGGCGAGCACAGCAGCACCAGGCGCTGGGCGCCCTCTTCTTCGAGCAGCCCGATCCAGTCCATGGCCTGCAACTTGTCGAGCACCGGCGCGAGCTGCAGCGGGTCCACACGCAGCGCGCCGGCCAGCGCCAGGTGCGTCAAACCCCGCTGGCCGGCCTCGCGCACGCGCCACAGCTCGCGCAGCACTTCCAGCGCAAGCGCCATGGGCTGGCCGGGCAAGTCCGGGCGCAGGTGCAGCCGGCCGGTCAGGCTGGGCGTGTTGGCCGCCAGGATGGCACCCAGCAGCACGATGACCCAGCCGAGGTAGATCCAGATCAGGAAGATGGGCACGGTCGCGAAGGCACCGTACAGCGTCGAATAGGTCGGCACCTGCTTCACGTACCAGGCGAGCAGCGACTTCGCGAGCGAGAAGCCGATGGAGACGAAGACACCGCCCAGCAGCGCGTGGCGCCAGCGGACGTGGGTGTTGGGCACGTAATGGAACAGCCCGGCCATCGCCAGGCCCAGCAGCACGATGTCGACCCCGCCCAGCAGCGCGGCCAGGTTGCCGGGCATCTTGGTGAACAGGCCCTGGCCGACGCTGACCGCATAGCTCGTCAACGTCAGGCTGCCGCCCAGCAGCAGCGGCCCCAGTGTCAACGCCGCCCAGTAGACGAGCACGCGCTGCGCCATGGGGCGCGGCCGGCGCACGCGCCAGATGGCGTTGAGCGTGCGGTCGATGGTCAGCATCAGTGCCAGCGCGGTGACGCCCAACACGACGAGGCCGACGGCGCCGAGCTTGTTGGCCTTGGCCGCGAACTGCGTCAGCGAGGCCAGCACCGGCTTGGCGATGTTGGGCGGGATCAGGCTCTTCAGGAAGTACTGCTCCAGCGCCGACTGGAAGTTCGCGAAGATCGGGAACGCCGTGAAGACGGCCAACATCACCGTCAGCAGCGGCACGAGTGAAATGAGCGTCGTGAACGTGAGGCTGCCGGCCGTCAGGCCGAGTTTCTCCTCGCGGAAGCGCTGGCGGAAGGTGTGCAGCGTCTGCAGCCAGGGCCAGGCCAGCAGCTCGGTAATGAAATCGTTCGCGAAGGCAATCGGGTTGCGGGAGAGCGGTGCGTCCAGCGGCTCGGGCGCGGCGGGCGGAACGGAAGAGACAGGCGTCAAGGACATGGCTTCTATGATGCCGCAGCTATGTCCCCTGCCCTCGAAACCGCTCCCCAGAGAACCGAACCCACGGCCGTCGAACGCCTGTCGCGCAACGTCGCGTTGGGCGCCACCGTCGCATTGATCGTGCTGTGCCTGGCCTGGGAGCTGTGGCTGGCGCCAACGGGCCGCGGCACGCTGGCCGTGAAGGCGCTGCCGCTGCTCGCCGCACCCCTCGGCCTGTGGCGCTATCGCATGTACACCTACCGCTGGCTGGCACTGATCATCTGGCTCTACGTGATGGAAGGCCTGGTGCGCTCGACCAGCGAAGCGGGCCGCGGCCAGTGGCTGGCGCTGGGCGAGGTGGTGCTGGGCGTGCTCATCTTCGTGGCCTGCACGGCGCAGATCCGCCAGCGTCTGGCGGCGGCCAAGGCGGCGGAAGCGGCATGACCGCCTTTCTCGATGCGCTGCGCGCGCAACTGGGCGATGCGGGGCTGCTGGCCGGTGGCGACTTGTCCGCCTACGAGGGCGACTGGCGCAAGCGCTACGCCGGCAAGGCGCTGGGCGTTGCGCGGCCGGCCTCGACGGAAGAAGTCGCTGCCGTGATGCGGCTGTGCCACGCACACCGCGTGCCGGTCGTGCCCCAGGGCGGCAACACCGGGCTCGTCGGCGGCTCGACGCCGGACGACAGCGGCAGCCAGCTCGTGCTCAGCCTGTCGCGCATGAAGCGCGTGCGCGGCATCGACGCGGCGAACGCGAGCCTGACGGCCGAGGCCGGCTGTGTGTTGGCCGAAGTGCAGGCTGCGGCGGCGCAGGCCGGCATGCTCTTTCCTTTGAGCCTCGCGGCCGAAGGCTCCTGCACGCTGGGCGGCAACCTGGCGACCAATGCCGGCGGCACGCAGGTGCTGCGTTATGGCAATGCGCGCGAGCTTTGCCTGGGGCTGGAGGTGGTCACGGCAACCGGCGAGGTCTGGCAAGGCCTGTCGGGCCTGCGCAAGGACAACACCGGCTACGACCTGCGCGATCTCTTCATCGGCAGCGAGGGCACGTTGGGCATCATCACGGCCGCGACGATGAAGCTCTATCCAAGCCCCAAGGAGCGCCTGACGGCGCTGGCGGCCTGCGCGTCGATGGACGATGCGGTAAGGCTGCTGGGTCTCGTACGGGAACGCGCGGGGGACGCGCTGACCGGCTTCGAGGTGATGAACCGCGCCGCGCTCGCGCTGGTCGCGCGCGAGCTGCCGCAGCTGGCACAGCCGCTGCCGGGCGCCGAGTGGACGGCACTGCTGGAGCTGTCCGACGCCGAAAGCGCCGAGCATGCTCATGCGGTGTTCGAAGGCCTGCTGGAGGCGGGCGTCGAGCGTGGCTGCGTGCAGGATGCAGCCATCGCACAGAACATCCAGCAGGCCAAGGCGTTCTGGCATTTGCGCGAATCCATCCCGCTGGCCCAGGCGCAGGCGGGGTTGAACATCAAGCACGATATCTCGCTGCCCGTGTCCGCCATCTCCGGCTTCGTCGCCGAGATGGATGCGGCGCTGGCGGCCTACCTGCCGGGCATCGAGGTCATCGACTTCGGCCACCTGGGTGACGGCAACCTGCACTACAACGTGCAAGCGCCGGCCGGCGTGCCAGCGGCCGAGTTCCTGACCGCGCACGAGACGGCGATCAACGAACTGGTTTACGACGCCGTGCAGCAGCGCGGCGGCTCGATCTCGGCCGAGCATGGCATCGGCCGGCTCAAGCGCGAGGAACTGAGCCGCCGCAAGGACCCGACGGCCCTCGCGCTGATGCGGTCGATCAAGCGGGCGCTGGACCCGCTCGACCTGCTCAACCCTGGGCGGCTGGTGTAACGGTCACGCGGCGGCCGGTGGCGAACCGGCCCAGCTTGATGAGCAGCCGGAACACGAATCGCACCATCAGCAGTGTCAGCACCGCCTCGACCAGCGTGATGAAGAACGCACCCACCATCGTGAAGCGCGGCACGCGGCGACGGAACTTGGCCAGCGCGCCGTCACGGGCGATCTCGATGCTGTCGTAGAAGCTGGGCACCACCAGCAGCGTCAGGAAGGTCGACGTGATCGTGCCGCCGATGATGGCCACGGCCATCGGGCGGTAGAACTCGCCGCCCTCACCGATGCCGATGGCCACCGGCATCATCCCGGCGATCAGCGCCAGCGTCGTCATCAGGATGGGCCGGAAGCGCTTGCGGCCGGCGTGCATCAGCGCCTCCTCGCGGTTGATGCCGGCCCGCTCCTCCTGGCGCGTCGCGTCTAGCAGCAGGATGGCGTTCTTCGCCACCAGGCCCATCAGCATGATGACGCCGATGAGGCTCATCAGGTTCAGCGTGCCGCCCGTCAGCAGCAGGGCCAGCACGACGCCGATCAGGCTCAGCGGCAGCGACAGCATGACACCCAGCGGCGCCGTGAAGCTGTTGAACTGGATGACCAGCACGAAGTACATCAGCGCGATGCCCGACAGCAGCGCGGTGATCATGGCCGTGAAGACGACCTGCTGGTCGCGTGCCGCGCCGGCCAGTTCGATGCCGAAGCCGGGCGGGAAGTCGATCTTCTCGGCCAGCTTCTTGGCCTCGGAGGTGATCTCGCCCGGCGCGCGCCCTTGGGCATTGGCGCTGACCGTGATGGTGCGCTTGCCGTCGCCATGCTGGATCTGGCCCGGGCCCTTGCCCATCGTGACGGTGGCGATCTGGTCCAGCGGCACCATGCGGTTGGTGCCCGTCACGGCGATCGGCAGGCGCTCGATGTTGGCGGCGTCGACACGGTCGGCCGGGTGCAGACGGATGGACACGTCGCGGGCCTCGCCGGTCGGGTCGATCCAGTCGCCAGCCTCGACGCCGGCGAAGGCGACGCGCAGCGCCTGGGCCGCATCGTTGACCGAGATGCCCATCTGGTTGGCCAGGCCGCGGTCCAGCTCGATCTGCAGCTCGTTCTGCGGGTCCTGTTCGGAGTAGCCGACGTCGACCGCGCCCTTGATGCCCTGCATGGTCTTCTGGAAGTCCTGCGTGATCTCCTGCAGCTTGCGCGAGTCGGCGCCGTAGAAGCGGATCTGCACGGGCTTTTGCGCACCGTTGTTGAGGTCATCCAGCACGACATACTCGGCGCCGACCAGGCGGCCCACCTTCTCGCGCAGCTCCTTGGCGATGTCGGCGGCGGAGCGCTGGCGCTCGGTGCTCTTGCCGATGTCGATGTAGATGCGGCCGCCGCTGGCGTTCGGGTAGGCGGTCGTGTGCTTGGTTTCCTTGATCGTCGAGGCCAGCGCCGCGGCGGCGTCGAGCTTGAGCTTGGAATAGTCCAGGCTGCTGGACGCCGGGCTGCGCACCTCGATGGCGAGGAAGCCGGCGTCGGACTGCGGCAGGAAGCTGGAGCCGCCGACCGTGACCTGCAGGGCGATGGCGCCGATGAAGCTCAGCACCGCGAACGCAGCCATCCAGCGGCGGTGGTGCAGTGCCCAGGCGATGACGTGGCCATAGCCATTGGCGACACCGTCGAACCAGTGGTTGAAACGCTCCAGCACCTTGCTGAAGCCCTTCTTGGGCTGCTCGTGGTACCCCGGGGGGTCGCCCCAATAGGCCGACAACATCGGGTCGAGCGTGAAGCTGATGATCAACGACACGATGACCGAAGCCACGACGGTCAGCGCGAAGGGCTTGAACCACTGGCCGGGGCCGTTGCCCATGAAGGCAACCGGCACGAACACCGCCACGATGGCGAAGGTGGTGGCGGCCACGGCCAGGCCGATCTCGGCCGTGCCCTCGCGCGCTGCGGTCACGCGGTCGCTGCCGCGCTCCATGTGCCGCACGATGTTCTCCCGCACGACGATGGCGTCGTCGATGAGCACGCCGATGGCCAGCGACAGGCCCAGCAGGCTCATGAAGTTCAGCGAGAAGCCCATCAGCCAGACGGCGATGAAGGCGGCCAGCACCGAGGTGGGCAGCGACAGCGCGGTGATCAGCGTCGAGCGCCAGCTGTTCAGGAAGGCGTAGACGACGAAGATGGTCAGCCCCGCGCCGAAGACCAGCGAGTGCGTCACGTTGTGCAGGCTGTCCTCGGCATCCTTGCCGCCGTCCTGCGTGACCTCCAGCGTGGTGCCGGCGGGAAGTTCCTTCTCGATCTCCTTGACCAGCTTGCGCGAGTCGTCGGCGACGCTGACGGTGGACGCGTCGCGCGAGCGCGTGATGGAGATGCCGACGTTGGGCCGGCCGTTGCGCAGCGAATAACCCGTCATCTCGGCGAAGCCGTCCCGAACCTCGGCGACCTGGCCGAGGCGGATGACATTGCCGCCCGCCCCAGCGCTGGTGCCGGCGCCTGAACGCTTGACGATCATCTGCTCGAACTCGGCCGGCGATTCGATACGGCCCAGCAGGCGGATGCTTTGGTCCTCCAGCGTGCCGCGCACCTTGCCGACCGGCGCGGTGGTGTTCTGCGCGCGCACGGCGTTCAGCACCTCGGTGACGGACACGCCGAACTCGCGCAGCTTGTCGGCACGCAGCAGGATGGACAGCTCGCGGCGCAGCGCGCCGTTGACGTTGACGACCGACACGCCGGTGATGCCGCGGAAGCGCTCGGCCAGCTTGTCCTCGGCCAGGCGGCTGAGCTGGGCGTGGGTCAGCGTCGTGCTGGACAGCGACAACTGCAGGATGGGCTGGGCGCCAGGGTCGGCCCGCGTGATGATGGGCTCGCGGATCTCGGTCGGCAGCTTGTAGCGCACCGACGCGATCGCGTTGCGCACCTCGTCGGCGGCCTCGATCATGTTCTTCGAGAAATCGAAGACCAGCACGATGGTCGCGCTGCCCTCGCGCGACGTCGAGTTGGAGCGGTCCACGCCGGAGATGCTCTGCAGCGCCTTCTCGATGCGGTTGACGACCTCGCGCTCCACGGTCTCGGGTGAGGCACCCGGATACGGGATGTTGATGACGAGCACCGGCGGCTCGATGTCGGGGAACTGGTTGACCTTGAGCTTGGACAGCGCCAGCAGGCCCACCAGCATCAGCCCGATGACCATGACGACGGTCGCGACGGGCCTGCTGATGCTGAAGTTGGAGAGGAACATCGGGGTACCCCTTGCGGATTACTTGCTGGCAGGTGCGGCGGGCCGAACGGCGGATGCCGCACCGGCGCCGGCGGCCACACGTTGAACCGGTGCGCCGTCGGTCAGGCTGCTGGTGGGCGCACGCAGCACTTCGTCGCCCACGGTGAGGCCCGAAGCGATGACCACTTCGCCACGGCGGTCGTCGCGCTCGCCCAGCGTCACGGGCACTTTCTTCAACTGGTTGCCGGCCACCTTCCAGACGAAGGCGTTATCACCCTGGCGCACCACCGAGCCTTCGGCCAGCACCAGCGAGCGCCGGTCGGCGCTCTCGACGCGACCTTCGGCGTAGAGGCCGGCGACCTGCGGCGCCTTGGCGCGGTCGTTGAACTCGGCGATCAGCTCGACCTGGCGGGTCGTCGCATTGGCGGCGGCGTCGATGCGGGCCAGCTTGCCGCGGAACTCGGCGTCACCGAAGCCGTTGATGCGGAAGGACACCGGCTGGCCCAGCTTGAGCTCGCCGAGGCGGTCGGCGGAGACCTGGCCCTCGAAGCGCATCGAAGCCGGGTCGATGACCTTGATGAGTTCGCGGCCGATCTGCACGGTGTCGCCGACGGAGATCTTGCGCTCGCTGACGACGCCGTCGAACGGTGCGCGAACCTCGGTGCGGGAGACCTGCTGACGCGCCGTGACGGCACGGGCCTTGGCCGCGGCCAGCTCGCTCTGTGCCGAGTTGCGCCGTACCTCGGCGTCCTCCAGACCCTGCATGGAGATCATGCCCTGCTGGTTCAGCGTGCGCTGGCGGACCAGCACGCGTTCGGCCTGCTCGAAGCTTTGCTGTGCGGCGCGCAGGGCTTCGTCGGCGGACGTGAGGCCGTCGCGGATGGAGGTGGGGTCCAGGCGGATGATCAGGTCACCCGCGCGCACACGCTCGCCGTTGTCCTTGGCCACCTGCAGCACGACGGCGGCCACCTCGGCGCGCAGGTCGGCGCGGCGGGCCGGCTGGATGGCACCGGTGATGACGGGGGCGCCGATCAGGCCGCTCTGCCCGACCTGGCGCAGGTCCTCCGGAGCCAGCAGCAGCGGCGCGGCCGGCTTGGTGGTGGCCTTGGCATCGTCGGGCTTGCCGCCCTTGCCGCAGGCGGTGAGGATCAGGGCCAACGTCAGGGCGGTCAGGATCGGCGTTGCACGCGTCATGGAGAAGCTTTCTTCAGACAAGGTTCAGGCGGCGAAAACGCCGGAGCTTAACGTTCTGACACGACTTCGCCAGAGGTCATGCACGGGCGCAGCGGCCCGCGCCGTTGCGCCGCTTCAGGCGGGGCGCCAGTCGAGCGGCCAGGCGCCCTGCTGCCAACGCTGCAGCCAGAGCAGGCCAATCAGCGTCTTCGCGTCAGTCAGCTCGCCGCGGGCAGCGAGCCGGTCCAGGTCGTCGACGGTGTGTGTGACGAGCTCGAGGAACTCGCCTTCATCCAGCTTCTGCTCGCCGCGCGTGAGGCCGCGTGCGAAGAAGATGTGGATGCCCTCGTCGGAGTAGGCGATGGCGTTGTGCAGCACGCCGGCATAGGCCCATTCGGCGGCGCTGTAGCCAGTCTCTTCCAGCAGCTCGCGCCGGCCGCAGACGCCAGGGTCTTCGCCGGCGTCGAGCTTGCCGGCGGGGAACTCCAGCATCACGCGGCCCATCGGATAGCGGTATTGCCGTTCCATCAGCAGGCGGCCGTCGTCCAGCAGCGGCACGACCATGACGGCACCGGGATGGCGGATGTACTCGCGGTGCGAGGTGCTGCCATCGGGCAGCGCCACGCGGTCGCGGCGCACGTCCAGGAAATGGCCCTGGTAGACCTGATTGCTTTCGAGCGGTCGCTCGACGAGATGGGTGTCAGCCTCGGCCACGGCGCAGGTATCTCCAGACGAAGCCGGGGAAACCCAGCGTGATGAAGAGGCAGGCCGCCGCGGCGTAGAACTCCCAGCCCTGGGCGTGGCGTTGGCCGATGCGGGCCTCGAGCAGCGAGCCGATGGCAAAGGTCAGCACCGCCATCAGGACGAGTTCCAGCAGCCGCCACCACGCCGCCTTGGGCGCCTGGCGCGGGCCGACGAGCAGCAGCCTCTCGTTGAAGTAAGGCAGGTTGGCTGCGAAGACAGCCAGGGCCAGGACCAGCCAGACAGCGACGGACTGGTCCATGGCAGCCGGCCCTCAGGTCGTCAGTGCTTGGCGGATGGCGACCTTGCACAGCTCCAGCAGGCCGCCCGGCAGCAGGCCGAAGACGAGCACTGCGGCGCCGTTCAGCGTCATGACGAAGCGCACGTCGGCGGGTGCGGCCAGCGGCGCGGTGTCGGTCGGCGCATCGAAGAACATGACCTTGACGACGCGCAGGTAGTAGAACGCCCCCACCAGCGAGACGACGACGGCGAAGCCAGCCAGCCACAGGTAGAACGGCAGTTCGGGCGCCACCAGCGCCTGCAGCACGGCCAGCTTGGCGTAGAAGCCGACGGTCGGCGGCACACCGGCCAGCGAGAACATGAACAGCGTCATGACCAGCGCGAACCAGGGGCTGCGCTTGGCCAGGCCGGCCAGGTCCTTGATCTCTTCTGCCTCATGGCCCTGGCGCGACAGCAGGACGATCATGCCGAAGGTGCCCAGCGTCGTCAGCACGTAGGTGACGACATAGAACATGGCCGAGCTGTAGGCGTTTGCTCCCCACTGCGTGCTGGCATTGACGACGCCGGCGGTCATGCCAAGCAGCATGAAGCCCATGTTGGCGATGGTCGAATAGGCCAGCATGCGCTTGAGGTTGCTCTGCGCGATGGCGGCCAGGTTGCCGACCAGCAGCGACATGACGGACAGCACCACCAGCATCTGCTGCCAGTCGACGGCCAGGCCGATCATGCCTTCCACCAGCAGCCGCACGGTGATGGCGAACGCAGCCAGCTTGGGCGCGCCGCCGATGAGCAGCGTGACGGCCGTGGGGGCGCCCTGGTAGACGTCGGGCACCCACATGTGGAACGGGGCGGCGCCGAGCTTGAAGGCCAGGCCGGCAACGACGAAGACGACGCCGAAGATCAGCACGGCCTTGTTCGGGATGCCCTTGGAAATGACGTCGAAGACCTCGGGAATGGTCAGCGAGCCGGTGGCGCCATACATCATCGAAAGGCCGTACAGCAGGAAGCCGCTGGCCAACGCGCCGAGGACGAAGTACTTCATCGCAGCTTCGGTCGACACGGCGTGGTCACGGCGCAGCGCGACCAGCGCGTACAGCGACAGGCTCATCAGCTCCAGGCCGAGGTAGACGACCAGGAAGTTGTTGGCCGACAGCATCACGTTGATGCCCAGCAGCGCGAACAGGCTGAGGATGAAGAGCTCGCCCTTGAGCATCTCGCGGAAGGCGGCGTAGGGGCGCGCGTAGACCAGCGTGATCAGCGTGGCGACGCAGGCGAAGCCGGCCAGCAGGTGGCCCATGGGGTCGGCCACCACCATGTTCTGCATGGCGTAGGTGGTGACGCCGGCGTCGTAGTAGGAGAAATGCATGCCAGCCACGACCACCAACGTCAGTTGGGTCAGCCAGTAGGTGGGGCGGCGCTGTTCGTCGGTGACCCACAGGTCCACGAGCGCGACCACGCAGCCCATCGCGAGCAGCAGGATTTCGGGATAGATCGCGAGCCAGTTCATGTCGTTCATTGTTTTGCCTCAGCGCGCCATCAACCGGGGATCTTGCTCTGCGCGACGTGCTGGAGCAGCTCGACGACGGAGTGGTGCATCACGTCGGTGAAGGGCTTGGGATACAGGCCCATGTAGAGCGTCGCCACGGCCAGCAGCGCCAGCATGATGAATTCGCGCTTGTTGATGTCGGTGAGCGCGCGGACGTCATCGTTGGCGATGTCGCCGAAGTAGACGCGCTTGACCATCCACAGCGTGTAGGCCGCGCCGAAGATCAGTGCGGTCGCGGCGACGCCGCCGAGCCAGAAGTCGTACTTCACGGTGCCCAGGATGACCATCCACTCGCCGACGAAGCCGGCCGTGGCGGGCAGGCCGCAGTTGGCCATGCCGAAGAACACGGCGAAGGCGGCGAACTTGGGCATGGTGTTGACGACGCCGCCGTAAGAGGCGATCTCGCGTGAATGCACGCGGTCGTAGAGCACGCCGATGCACAGGAACATCGCGCCCGACACGAAGCCGTGGGCGATCATCTGCACCAGGCCGCCGGAGACGCCCAGCTCGTTGAAGATGAAGAAGCCCAGCGTGACGAAGCCCATGTGCGCGATGGACGAGTAGGCCACCAGCTTCTTCATGTCCTTCTGCACCAGCGCGACGAGGCCGATGTAGACGACGGCGATCAGCGACATCGCGATGATGAGCCACGACCATTCGCGCGCGGCGTCAGGCGCAATGGGCAGCGAGAAGCGCAGGAAGCCGTAGCAGCCCAGCTTGAGCATGATGGCCGCCAGCACGACGGAGCCGCCGGTGGGTGCCTCCACGTGCGCATCGGGCAGCCAGGTGTGCACCGGCCACATCGGCACCTTGACCGAGAATGCGGCGAGGAAGGCGAAGAAGAGATAGGTCTGCGCGCCACCGGTCAGCGGCAACTGGTGCCAGGTCTGGATGTCGAAGCTGCCACCGGCCTTGACGTACAGGTAGAGCAGCGCGATCAGCATCAGCAGCGAGCCGGCCAGCGTGTACAGGAAGAACTTGAAGGCCGCGTAGACACGGTTCGGCCCGCCCCAGACGCCGATGATGATGTACATCGGGATCAGCGTGGCCTCGAAGAACACGTAGAACAGCATGCCGTCCAGCGCGCTGAACACGCCCACCATCAGGCCCGACAGGATCAGGAACGCGCCCATGTACTGGTTGACGCGCGTCTCGATGACCTCCCAGGCGGAGATGACGACGATGACGGTGATGAAGGCCGTCAGCGGCACGAACCACATCGAGATGCCGTCCACGCCGAGGTGGTAGTGGATGTTGAAGCGGGCAATCCAGGGCTGGTTCTCGACGAACTGCATGGCAGCCGTCGTGGTGTCGAAACCGGTGATCAGCGGGATGGTGGCGAGGAAGCTCGCCACCGCCGCCACCAGGGCCAGCCAGCGCACTGCGTGCGCCTGGTCGTCGCGCCCGAGCGCCAGCAGCAGCGCGCCGCAGACGATGGGCAGAAAAATCGCAAGACTCAGCAACATTCTTGTTATCTCCTCAAGCCCCGAGGAGCGACTTGAACTGGGGCTCGATGTAGGGCCACAGCTGCCAGGTCATCAGGCCGGTCACGCCGAGGATCATGACGAGCGCGTACCAGTACAGATGGCCGGTCTGGACGCGACGCACCAGGCCGGCGATGCCGCCGACCGTGCGGGCTGAGCCATTGATGATGAGCCCGTCGATGAGGGCGCCATCGCCGCCCTTCCACAGGCCGACGCCGATGGCGCGCGCCAGGCGGGCCAGGACGTTCTCGTTGAACCAGTCCATGAAGTACTTGTTCTCCAGGACGATGATCAACGGGCGCAGCACCTTGGCCAGCGTCGCCGGGATGCTGGGCGCGACCATGTAGAAGACGTAGGCCGTCACGACACCGGCCAGGGCCAGCCAGAACGGCAGCGTGGTCAGGCCGTGCAGGGCCATTGCCGCGGCGCCATGGAACTCGTGCGCCAGTTCCTCCATCGCCGGATGGGCGTGCAGGTTGACGGTGATCGCGTCCTTCAGGAAGTCGCCGAACAGCATCGGCTGGATGGTCATGAAGCCGATGACGACCGAAGGGATGGCCAGCAGCACCAGCGGCACCCAGACGACGGCAGGCGACTCGTGCGGCGTGTGCGCATGCGAATCGTGGCCATGGTCATCGTCGTGATGATCATGCTCGCCCGGGAACGGCTTGTGGTGGAAGTGCTCCTTGCCATGGAAGACGAGGAAGTACATCCGGAACGAGTAGAAGGCCGTCACGAACACGCCCGCGATGACGGCGAAGTACGCGAAGCCCGCACCCGGCAGATGGCTGGCATGCACGGCCTCGATGATCGAGTCCTTGGAATAGAAGCCCGAGAACAGCGGCGTGCCGATCAGCGCGAGCGAACCCAGCAGCGACGTGATCCACGTGATGGGCATGTACTTGCGCAGGCCGCCCATGTTGCGGATGTCCTGATCGTGGTGCATGCCGATGATGACGGAGCCCGCGCCGAGGAACAGCAGCGCCTTGAAGAAGGCGTGCGTCATCAGGTGGAAGACGGCGACCGAATACGCCGAAGCGCCCAGGGCCACCGTCATGTAGCCGAGCTGCGACAGCGTGGAGTACGCGACGACGCGCTTGATGTCGTTCTGGATGATGCCCAGGAAGCCCATGAACAGCGCCGTGATCGCGCCGATCACCATGACGAAGTTCAGCGCGGTGTCGGACAGCTCGAACAGCGGCGACATGCGCGCCACCATGAAGATGCCGGCCGTCACCATCGTCGCCGCGTGGATCAGCGCGGAGATGGGCGTCGGGCCCTCCATCGAGTCCGGCAGCCAGACGTGCAGCGGGAACTGCGCCGACTTGCCCATCGCGCCGATGAACAGGCAGATGCAGGCGACGGTCAGAAGCGCCCAGTCGGTGCCGGGGAAGACCAGCTTGGACAGTTCGTCCGCCTTGGCAAAGGTCTCGGCGTAGTTGAGCGAACCGCCGAACGCCACCAGCAGGCCGATGCCGAGGATGAAGCCGAAGTCACCGACCCGGTTCACCAGGAAGGCCTTCATGTTGGCGAAGATGGCGCTCTGTTTTTTGTACCAGAAGCCGATCAGCAGGTAGGACACCAGGCCCACCGCTTCCCAGCCGAAGAACAGCTGCAGCATGTTGTTGCTCATGACCAGCATCAGCATGCTGAACGTGAACAGCGAGATGTATGAGAAGAAGCGCTGGTAGCCGTCGTCCTCTTCCATGTAGCCGATGGTGTAGATGTGCACCATCAGCGACACGAAGGTCACGACGCACATCATCATGGCGGTCAGGCCATCGATGAGGAAGCCGACCTCCATCTTCAGCGGGCCGAGCACCATCCATTCGTAGATGGTCGCGTTGAAGCGCGCGCCGTCGACGGCGACGCTGTACAGCGTCTGCGCCGACAGGATGAAGGCGATCAGCACGCCGAGGATGGTGACGATGTGCGAGCCGCGCCGGCCCACTGCCCGGCCGAAGAAGCCGGCCACGACGGCGCCCACCAGCGGCGCCAACGGCACCGCGAGCAGCGTGTTCTGGGAGAGTTGTGCAGGCATCTTGTTCTTATCCCTTCAGCGCATCCAGCTCTTCGACGTTGATGCTGGCGCGGTTGCGGAACAGCACGACGAGGATGGCCAGGCCGATGGCCGACTCGGCCGCCGCGACGGTCAGGATGAAGAACACGAAGACCTGGCCCGCCATGTCGCCCAGGTAGTGCGAGAAGGCGACGAAGTTCAGGTTGACCGCCAGCAGCATCAGCTCGATGGCCATCAGCAGCACGATCAGGTTCTTGCGGTTCAGGAAGATGCCGATCACCGACAGCGCGAACAACATCGCGCCCAGCGTCAGGAAGTGGCCCAGGGTCAAGCCACTCAGTCCAGCAATGCCGGTCATGCCTGGCCTCCTTCGGTGGGTGCAGCAGGTTGCGTGGGCGCGCTGACGGTCGGCGCCATCTTGACGATCTTCAGGCGCTGGGCCTTGGTGACCTTGACCTGCTCGGACGCGTCCATGGCGCGTGAATCCTTGCGGCGGCGCAGAGTCAACGCGATGGCCGCGACGATGGCCACCAGCAACAGCACGGCGGCGATCTGCAGCGGATAGAGGTAACTCGTGTAGATCTCGATGCCCAGCAGTTTCGTGTTGCCGAGCTTGAGCTGTTCGGCGGTGGCCACCGGCGCATCGGACAGCTGGTAGCCGCCCATCAGCACGATGCCCATCTCAAATGCGATCAGCGCGCCGATGACGGCGGCGACGGGCAGGTGCTTCCAGAAGCCCTCACGCATGCTGTCCGTGTTCAGGTCCAGCATCATGACGACGAACAGGAACAGCACCATGACGGCGCCGATGTAGACGAGCACCAGCGCAATCGCCAGGAACTCGGCCTTCAGCAGCATCCAGATGCAGGACGCCGTGAAGAACGACAGGATCAGGAAAAGCGCGGCGTGCACGGTGCTGCGCGCCGTGATGACACGGAACGAGCTCACCAGCAGGATGCCGGAAAAGACGTAGAAGAGGATGGTCGTGATGTCCATGCGTATCCAGGCCAGGCGGCTGGACCGTGCGTCGGCTGTGGCGCCGGCGACGATCAGCGGTACTTGGCGTCCGCCTCCTTTTGGGCCGCGATTTGGGGCTCGTACTTGTCGCCAACGGCCAGCAGCATGTCCTTGGTGAAGTACAGGTCGCCGCGCTTTTCGCCGTGGTATTCGAAGATGCTCGTTTCGACGATGGAGTCCACCGGGCAGCTTTCTTCGCAGAAGCCGCAGAAGATGCACTTGGTCAGGTCGATGTCGTAGCGCGTCGTGCGGCGGCTGCCGTCGGCGCGCACGTCGCTCTCGATGGTGATGGCCATCGCGGGGCAAACGGCCTCGCACAGCTTGCAGGCGATGCAACGCTCTTCACCGTTCTCGTAGCGGCGCAACGCATGCAAGCCGCGGAAACGCGGGCTCAGCGGCGTCTTTTCCTCAGGGAACTGGACGGTGATATTGCGCGACAGGAAGTGCCGGCCGGTGAGCTTCATTCCCTTGAGCAGTTCCCAGAGGAAGAAGGTCTTCGCGAAATTCGTGATTGCAGTCATGGTCGCCGCCTCACTTCCAGATGTTGAACGGCGTCTGCATCCAGGCACCGACAACGACCAGCCAGATCAGCGTGATGGGAATGAAGATCTTCCAGCCCAGACGCATGATCTGGTCGTAGCGGAAGCGTGGGAACGTGGCGCGCACCCACAGGAACATCGTGACGACGACGAAGGTCTTGCCGAACAGCCACGCCCAGTTCCAGAACGCCATCGTGTGCTGGATGAAGGCCGGCGTCTCCATGCCGAACAGGCTCCAGGAGATGGGAGCGCTCCAGCCGCCCAGGAACATGACGACGGCCAGTGCCGACACCAGGATCATGTTGGCGTACTCGGCGAGGAAGAACATCGCGAAGGACATGCCCGAGTACTCGATCATGTGGCCGGCGACGATTTCCGACTCGCCTTCGACCACGTCGAACGGGTGGCGGTTGGTTTCGGCCAGGCCCGAGATGAAGTAGACGATGAAGATGGGGAACAGCGGCAGCCAGTTCCACGACAGCAGCGGCACGCCGTGTGACGCAAACCAGCCGCGCTCCTGCACCTGCACGACCTCGGTCATGTTCAGGCTGCCGGTCACCATCAGCACGACGACCAGCGCGAAGCCCATCGCGATCTCGTAGGAGACCATCTGCGCCGAGGCGCGCAGTGCGCCGAGGAAGGCGTACTTCGAGTTGGACGCCCAGCCGGCGATGATGACGCCGTAGACCTCCAGCGACGTGATCGCCATCAGGAACAGCAGGCCGGCGTTGACGTTGGCGACCGCGGCGTCCGGGCCGAAGGGCACGACGGCCCAGGCCGCCAGCGCCGGCATGATGGTCATGACGGGGCCGAGGAAGAACAGGCCCTTGCTGGCGGCGGCGGGCTTGATGATCTCCTTGAAGATCAGTTTGACCGCGTCGGCGATGGGCGTCAGCAGGCCGAAGGGGCCCACGCGGTTAGGGCCCGGGCGGATCTGCGACCAGCCGATGGCCTTGCGCTCCCACAGCGTCAGGTAGGCGACGCAGAGCATCAGCGGCGCCACCACCGCGACGATCTTCAGCAGGCTCCAGACCAGGGGCCACAGGCCACCCAGCAGCGAAGCGCCGTTTTGGTAGAGGGTGTCGATCATTCTTGTGGGCTCCCTCAGACCTTGCTCAGCGTCAGCGTGCCGAAGGCAGCACCCAGCGCGGCGGTTTGCGGCAGGCCGGCGGGTACGCGGGCGACACCATCGGGCAGGCCGGCTTCAAGGCGGGCCGGCAGCTGGGCGGCGCCGCCGTCCTGCACGATGCGCACCTGGTCGCCGGCTGAAAGACCCAGCTGCTGCCAGAGGCCCGTCGGCAGGCCGACGACAGGCGCTTCACGGCCGTCGGCGGTGAGCTGCAATGGTGTCGAGTTGCGTACCAGCGCATCGGTCGCGTAGATCGGCAGGTTGGCGAAGCGCTCGACGCCTTCGGCGCGCGCGGCCATCTGCGGCACGGCCGTCGTCGCGTTGCTGAGCCGGCCGGTAAATTCACCGCCCAGCGCCTGTTCGCGCACCTGCTCGGAGCTGTCCTGGTCAAAGCCAGGGAGACCCAGCAGGTTGCCCAGCACGCGCAGCAGCTTCCAGCCCGGGCGGGTTTCCAGCAGCGGCCGAGCAACGCCGACGAAGCTCTGCAGGCGGCCCTCGGCGTTGACGAACGAGCCCGATGTCTCGGTGAAAGGCGCGATCGGCAGCAGCACGTCGGCGTACTCCACGCCGCTCTTGAACGGACTCATGACCACGACCATCTCGGCGGCGCCCAGCGCCTTGGCGGCAGCGGCCGGGTTGGCCGCGTCGAGCAACGGGTCGGCGTTCAGCAGCAGCAAGGCCTTCAGCGACGTGCCACCCAGCATCTGGCCGGCATTCAGGCCGTCGCCCTGCGGTTGCGCCTTGACCAGTTGGGCACCGACCGTGTTGGCGGCGGCCGTCAGGTAGCCGATGCTCGCGCCGGTCTGCTGGGCAATCCACTGCGCCAGCGCCAACAGGCTGGAGGCCTGAGGATGCTCCGCCGCGGCATTGCCGAGCAACACGGCCTTGGCCCGGCCGGCGACCAGGCTTTCGGCGATGGCCTTGGCTGCGTCCGTTGCCGTGCCGGCCAGCGGTGCGCCCGGGCCGATCGCAGCAGCCACATCGGCCAGGGCTTGCACCCAGCCGGAAGGTGCGGCGGACAACGAAGCGCCGAGCGGCATCAGCCAGTCGTCGTGGTTGACGCCGACGCGGTGCACGACGGCGCCGCGGCGGGCTGCCGCGCGCAGCCGGGCGGCGAACAGCGGGTGATCCTTGCGCAGGCTGGAGCCGATGACGAGGGCGCGATCGAGTTCAGACAGGCTGGCGATGCTGGCGCCCAGCCAACGCGCCTGGCCGGCGGGCGCGGCATTGCCGAAATCGCTGTGGCGCAGGCGGTGGTCGATGTTGTCGCTGCCCAGGCCGCGCACGATCTGCGTCAGCAGGTGCAACTCTTCCACAGTGCTGTGCGCCGAGCCCAGCGCGCCGATCGCTGCCGGACCGTGGTCGTGGGCGATGGACTTGAGGCCGTTGGCGACATACTCCAGCGCCGTCGTCCAGTCGACCTGCTTCCAGGCGCCGCCCTGCTTGATCATGGGCGCCGTCAGGCGGGCGTCGCTGTTCAGGGCCTCATAGCTGAAGCGGTCACGGTCGGCGATCCAGCATTCGTTGACGGCCTCGTTCTCCAGCGGCACGACGCGCATCACCTGGTTGCCCTTGACCTGGACGATCAGGTTGGCGCCGGTGGAGTCGTGCGGGCTGACGCTCTTGCGGCGCGACAGCTCCCACGTACGGGCGCTGTAGCGGAACGGCTTGCTGGTCAGCGCGCCGACCGGGCACAGGTCGATCATGTTGCCGGACAACTCGGAGTCCACCGTGCGGCCGACGAAGGTCTGGATCTCGCTGTGCTCGCCGCGGTGGGCCATGCCCAGTTCCATGACGCCGGCGATCTCCTGGCCGAAGCGCACGCAGCGGGTGCAGTGGATGCAACGGCTCATCTCTTCCATCGAGATCAGCGGGCCGACGTTCTTGTGGAAGACGACGCGCTTTTCTTCGGTGTAGCGGCTCTTGCTCGCACCGTAGCCGACCGCGAGGTCCTGCAGCTGGCACTCGCCCCCCTGGTCGCAGATGGGGCAGTCCAGCGGGTGGTTGATCAGCAGGAATTCCATGACGCCCTGCTGAGCCTTGATCGCCTTGTCGCTCTTGGTGCGGACGATCATGCCCTGCGTGACCGGGGTCGCGCAGGCCGGCATGGGCTTGGGCGCCTTCTCCACGTCCACCAGGCACATGCGGCAGTTGGCCGCAATGCTCAGCTTCTTGTGGTAGCAGAAGTGCGGGATGTAGGTGCCGGCCTTCTCGGCGGCATGCATGACCATGCTGCCTTCCTGGACCGAGACCTTCTGACCGTCGAGTTCGATTTCAACCATGGTGGTGTTTCTCTAGGCGCTCAGGTCGGAGCCACCAGGGGCTTCTTGTGTTCAATCAAGTGCACGAACTCGTGCTTGAAGTGCTTGATCATGGCGCGCACGGGCATCGCGGCAGCGTCGCCCAACGCGCAGATCGTGCGGCCTTGGATGTTGTCGGCCACCGAGTTCAGCAGGTCGATGTCCTCGGCCCTGCCCTCGCCGTGATAGATGCGTTCCAGCACGCGGTGCATCCAGCCCGTGCCTTCGCGGCAAGGCGTGCACTGGCCGCAGGATTCGTGGGCGTAGAAGTAGGACAGGCGCAGCAGGCTCTGCACCATGCAGCGCGAGTCGTCGATGACGATGACGGCGCCCGAGCCCAGCATGGAGCCGGCCTTGGCGATGGAGTCGTAGTCCATCGTGCACTGCATCATCACTTCGGCCGGCAGCACCGGGGCCGACGAGCCACCGGGGATGACGGCCTTGAGCTTGCGACCCTTGCGCACGCCACCGGCCATCTCCAGCAGCACCGAGAACGGCGTGCCCAGCGGGATCTCGAAGTTGCCTGGCTTCTCGACGTCGCCCGACACCGAGAACAGCTTGGTGCCGCCGTTGTTGGGCTTGCCGATCTCCAGGTAGGCCTGGCCGCCGTTGCGGATGATCCAGGGCACCGCAGCAAACGTCTCGGTGTTGTTGATGGTGGTGGGCTTGCCGTACAGGCCGAAGCTGGCCGGGAACGGCGGCTTGAAGCGGGGTTGACCCTTCTTGCCTTCCAGCGATTCCAGCAGCGCGGTTTCCTCGCCGCAGATGTAGGCGCCGAAGCCATGATGGGCATGCAGCTGGAAATTGAAGCCGCTGCCCATGATGCCGTTGCCGAGATAGCCGGCGGCGCGGGCTTCTTCCAGGGCGGCCTCGAAGCGCTCGTAGACCTCGAAGATCTCGCCGTGGATGTAGTTGTAGCCTACCGTGATGCCCATCGCGTAGGCGGCGATGGCCATGCCCTCGATGACCTGATGCGGGTTGAACATCAGGATGTCGCGGTCCTTGCAGGTGCCCGGCTCGCCTTCGTCGGAGTTGCAGACGAGGTACTTCTGGCCCGGGAACTGGCGCGGCATGAAGCTCCACTTCAGGCCGGTCGGGAAGCCGGCGCCGCCGCGGCCGCGCAGGGCCGAGGTCTTCACTTCGGCGATGACCTGGTCAGGCGTCAGGCCCTCGCCGCCGTCGGCGGCCAGGATCTTCTTCAGCGCTGCGTAACCGCCGCGGGCTTCGTAGTCCTTGATCGACCAGTTCTTGCCGTCCAGGTCCGCGTAGATCTGCGGGCTGATGTGGCGGCCATGGAAGCAGGTCTCGGCGCCGGTGCTTTGGAATTTGGAAAGGTCCAGCATCGTCTTCCTCAGGCCTTGGCAGCTTCGGCGCGCAGCACGTCGACCAGCTCATCGAGGCGCTCGGTCGTCATGAAGCTGCACATCTGGCGGTCATTGACGAGCATCACCGGCGAGTCGGCGCAGGCGCCCAGGCATTCGCTTTTCTGCACGGTGAACAGGCCGTCGGCCGTCGTGCCGCCCTGCTCGATGCCGAGCTTGCTGCACAGATGGTCCAGCGCGTTCTGGCCGTCGCGCAACTGGCAAGGCAGATTCGCGCAAACGCTCAGCTTGAACTTGCCGACCGGACGCTGGTTGTACATGTTGTAGAAGGTCGTCACCTCGTACACGGCGATGGGCGGCATGCCGAGATGCGCGGCGATCGCGTCTTCCGCGGCGCGCGGCACGAAGCCTTCTTCCTGCTGCACGATGGCCAGGCAGGCCATCACGGCGGATTGGCGCTGCTCGAAGGGGTACTTGGCGACCTCGCGGTCAAAACGCGCGCGGGTGGCGTCAGAGAGTTGGTAGCTCATCGATCAATCTCGCCGAACACGATGTCCATGGTGCCGATGATGGCGACGGCGTCCGCGATCATGTGACCGCGGCCCATCTCGTCGAGTGCCGCGAGGTGCGGGAAGCCGGGCGCGCGGATCTTGAGGCGATAGGGCTTGTTGGCGCCATCGCTGACCATGTAGATGCCGAACTCGCCCTTGGGGTGCTCGACGGCTGCATAGGCCTCGCCTTCGGGCACGTGGAAGCCTTCGGTGAAAAGCTTGAAGTGGTGGATCAGCTCTTCCATGCTGGACTTCATGTCCACGCGCGAAGGCGGCGCCACCTTGTGGTTGTCCGTGATGACCGGGCCCTGGTTGGCCTTGAGCCAGGCCACGCACTGCTCGACGATGCGGCAGGACTGGCGCATTTCCTCGACGCGCACGACATAGCGGTCATAGGTGTCGCCGTTGGTGCCGATGGGCACGTCGAAGTCCATGCGGTCGTAGACGTCGTAAGGCTGCTTCTTGCGCAGGTCCCAGGCGATGCCGGAGCCGCGCAGCATCGGGCCGGAGAAGCCCAGGTTCAGCGCACGCTCCGGCGAGACGACGCCGATGCCGACGGTGCGCTGCTTCCAGATGCGGTTGTCCGTCAACAGCGTCTCGTAATCGTCGACGTTCTTCGGGAAGCGCTTGCAGAAGTCCTCGATGAAATCCAGCAGCGAGCCGCTGCGGTTCTCATTGAGCTGCGCGATGGTCTTCGCGTTCTTGATCTTGCTGACTTGGTACTGCGGCATGCTACCCGGCAGGTCGCGGTAGACGCCGCCCGGACGGAAGTAGGCCGCGTGCATGCGCGCACCCGACACCGCCTCGTACATGTCGAAGATGTCCTCACGCTCGCGGAAGCAGTAGATGAGGATGTTCATCGCGCCGCAGTCCAGGCCGTGCGCGCCCAGCCACAGCAGGTGGTTCAGGATGCGGGTCAGCTCGCCGAACATCACGCGGATGTACTGGGCGCGGATAGGCACTTCCAGGCCGAGCATCTTCTCGATGGCCAGGCAGTAGGCATGCTCGTTGGACATCATCGACACGTAGTCGAGGCGGTCCATGTAGGGCAGCGACTGGATGTAGGTCTTCTGCTCGGCGAGCTTCTCGGTCGCGCGGTGCAGCAGGCCGATATGCGGGTCGGCGCGCTGAATGACTTCGCCGTCCAGCTCGAGCACCAGGCGCAGCACGCCGTGGGCGGCCGGATGCTGGGGACCGAAGTTCAGCGTGTAGTTCTTGATTTCTGCCATGGCTTACAGACTCAAAGGCCGCCGTACTTGTCTTCGCGAATGATGCGCGGCGTGATCTCGCGCGGCTCGATGGTCACCGGCTGGTAGATGACACGCTTCTGCTCAGCGTCGTAGCGCATCTCGACATGGCCCGACACCGGGAAGTCCTTGCGCATCGGGTGGCCGATGAAGCCATAGTCGGTCAGGATGCGGCGCAGATCGTCATGGCCATCAAAGATGACACCGTACATGTCGAAGGCCTCGCGCTCGAACCAGTTGGCCGAGCTCCACACCGGTGTGACCGACGCCACGCTGGGGAAGTCGTCGTCGGTGGCAAACACCTTCAGGCGCAGGCGCCAGTTCTTGGTGATCGAAAGCAGGTGGCTGACGATCGCGTAGCGCGGGCCTTCGTAGCCGCCGTTGCCGAAGTCGCTGTAGTCGACGCCGCACAGGTCGATCAACTGCTCGAGCTTCAGCTCGGGGTGGTCACGCAGCGTGGTCGCCACGTCGAGGTAGTCGGCGGCGCGCACAGTCAGCGTCAGTTCACCCAGCGCGTTCTTCAGATCGACGACGCGATCACCGAGGACGGCGCCAATTTGCTGGGCCAGGGTTTCGAGATTCAGGCTCATACCTTGGCACTCAGCGGGCAATGGTGTTTTCGCGGCGGATCTTGGCCTGCAACTGCAGGATGCCGTACAGCAGCGCCTCGGCCGTCGGCGGGCAGCCGGGCACGTAGACGTCCACCGGCACGATGCGGTCGCAGCCGCGCACGACGGAGTAGCTGTAGTGGTAGTAGCCGCCGCCGTTGGCGCAGGAGCCCATCGAGAGCACCCAGCGCGGCTCGGCCATCTGGTCGTAGACCTTGCGCAAGGCCGGCGCCATCTTGTTGCACAGCGTGCCGGCCACGATCATCAGGTCGGACTGGCGCGGGCTCGGACGGAACAGCATGCCGAAGCGGTCGATGTCGTAGCGGGCCGCGCCCGCATGCATCATTTCCACGGCGCAACAGGCCAGGCCGAAGGTCATCGGCCAGAGGGAGCCGGTCTTGGACCAGTTGATGAGCTTGTCGACCGAGGTCGTGACAAAGCCCTCTTTCAGGACGCCTTCAATACCCATTTCGAATTCCCAGCGTGTGTGGCGTGGCGCTTCTTATTCCCAATCCAGGGCGCCTTTTTTCCATTCGTAGGCAAAGCCGACGACCAGAATGCCGAGGAAGATCATCATCGCCCAGAAGCCCGTCGCGCCGATTTCCTTGAGCGCCACGGCCCAAGGGAACAGGAAGGCAATTTCCAGGTCGAAAAGAATGAACAGGATGGCGACGAGGTAGTAGCGCACGTCGAATTTCATGCGCGCGTCTTCAAACGCCTCGAAGCCGCATTCGTAGGGGGAGTTCTTCGCCGCGTCGGGCCGGTTCGGACCGAGCAGTGCGCCCAGGATCTGGGGAGCAATCCCGACCACTGCGCCAACCAAGATGAAGAGGATGACGGGCAAGTATTGATCGAGATTCATTTGCGCCTTCTCTGGTCGACTAAAACGTCTTCGTCAACGCAGCCGCTGTACCAGCCGACCACAAAAGCAAACAGGCGCGCCACCAGCGAATCGAATGATGTCGCTCGCGGATCGCGCCCGCCTTGAACCCAGCTTGGATCAGCACGGTTTCAAACCGGCTGATCTTCGCGACAGGCCGCTTTGGCTGGCCCGCCACAAGCGACGGGGATCCTAGCCTATGTTCTGGTGCCGTCGGCGAGACTCGAACTCGCACAGCTTTCGCCACTACCCCCTCAAGATAGCGTGTCTACCAATTTCACCACGACGGCAGTATTCAAATGCGCCTGGCAACCTGGGAGGGATTGCTTGCCAGACAGCCTCGCATTCTATACCGAAAGTGACAGCTCTCGGCCAAAGAAGCGAGCTTTCAGCCCGGCTTCAGTTCGCCGCTGCCGACGCCGCAGCAGAGGCCGGCGCGGCCGGTGCCAGCACGGCGCCCGGGATGGCGGCAGCACCCGACGCGGCCGGAGCCGGGGCGGTGATGGGCGCGCGGTCCAGCGCGGTATCGGCGCCGGTCGAAGCGGACGTTCGGCCGTTGGACAGGAAGGCCAGGCCCAGCGTGCAGCCGAAGAACAGCGTCGCAGCGACGGCCGTCGTGCGCGACAGGAAATTGGCGCTTCCGGTTGCGCCGAACAGGCTGCCGGAGGCGCCACTGCCGAAGGAAGCGCCCATGTCGGCACCCTTGCCGTGCTGCACCAGCACCAGACCGATGATCGCCAGCGCCGACAGCAATTGAACGATCAACACCAGATTCGCAAAGAACTGCATTCCAAACACTCCATCAAAACTCTTGTGACGCCGGCCCTCATTGGCCGGCGCCGGAAAACTCAGTGGGCCGCGGCCAGGCAGATGGCCGCGAAGTCGGCCACCTTCAATGAGGCGCCGCCAATCAGACCACCATCGATGTCAGGCTGCGAAAACAGCTCGGCCGCGTTGTCAGCCTTCACGCTGCCGCCGTAGAGGATGCGCATGACGCCGGAACGGTCCGTCGCTGCATGCAGTTGAGCGCGAAGCACCGCGTGCACGGCCTGCGCCTCGGCCGGCGTGGCCGTCAAGCCGGTGCCAATCGCCCAGACGGGCTCGTAGGCGACGACCATCTCGCCGCAGCAATGGCCGAGCGTGTGAATGACCGCCGCGAGTTGGCGCTTGACGACGGCTTCCGTCTGGCCGGCCTCGCGCTCGGCGCGGGTTTCACCAACACAGACGATCGGCGTCACGCCATGGGCCAATGCAGCCTTGGCCTTGTCGGCGACGAGCTGATCGCTCTCCGCATGGTAGGCACGCCGCTCCGAGTGGCCCACGATGGCGTAACGGCAGCCGATGTCGGCCAGCATCGCGCTCGAGACCTCGCCGGTGAAGGCGCCCTGCTCGTGCGAGGAGCAATCCTGCGCACCGTAGGCGATGCTCGTGCCGGTCAGCGCGAGGGCCGTCTCGGCGATGTAGGGGAAAGGCACGCAGACGGCGACGTCGGCGTTCCAGGGGCCGGCCTCCTTCAGGCCGGCCAGCAGCTGGGCATTTGCAGCGCGGCTGCCATGCATCTTCCAGTTGCCCACGACGAGTTTTCTTCTCATCTCAGCTCCATCACCAGTTCAGCACGATCTTGCCGATGTGCTGGTTCGATTCCATCAGCGCATGCGCTTCGGCCGCCTGGACGGCAGGCAGCTCGCGGTAGACCACCGGCTTGATCCTGCCGGCATCGATCAGCGGCCAGACCTTGTCGCGCAGCGACCGCGCGATGCCCGCCTTGAAAGCGGCGGAGCGCGGGCGCAGTGTCGAGCCCGTGATGGTCAGCCGCTTGCGCAGCACCAGTCCGGCGTCGATCTCCGACTTCACGCCGCCCTGCACCGCGATCAGCGCGAGCCGGCCATCTTCAGCCAGCGCCTGCACGCCGCGGCCGATGTAGTCACCGGCCACCATATCCAGGATCACGTCGACACCGCGTCCGCCGGTGGCAGCCTTCGCTTCAGCGACGAAGTCCTGCTCGCGGTAGTTGATCGCGAGATCGGCCCCCAGCGCCTTGCACGCCTCCGCCTTGTCGGCGGCGCCTACCGTCACCAGCACGCGGGCGCCCAGCGCCTTGGCGAGCTGGATGGCGGTCACGCCGATGCCGCTGCCGCCGCCGTGGATCAACAGCGTCTCGCCAGCCTGAAGACCTGCGCGATCGAACACGTTGGCCCAGACGGTGAAGCAGGTTTCCGGCAGGGTCGCCGCCTGCGTCAGCGTCCAGCCCTGCGGCACCGGCAGGCACTGCCCGACCGGCGCTGTGCACAGCTCGGCATAGCCGCCACCGTTGACCAGCGCGCAGACCTTGTCGCCCAGTTTGAAACCATGCGCGACCAGCGCATCGGCATCGCCGGCGACGATCTCGCCCGCGACCTCCAGCCCCGGCAGCTCGCTCGCACCCGGCGGCGGCGGGTAGGCGCCCTTGCGCTGCAGCACATCCGGGCGGTTGATGCCCGAAGCTGCAACGCGGATCAGGCACTCACCCGGGCCCGCGACCGGGTCTGGCCTTTCAGCCAGCTCCAGCACTTCAGGCCCGCCGGGGCGGGTGATCGCGATGGCTTTCATCGCTTGGGCGATTACTCCGCGGCGGGCGGCGTGCTGTCAGCGGCCGGAGCCACCGGCGCAGCTTCGCGCTCAGGACGGTCGATCAGCGCCTTCATCGACAGCTTGATGCGACCCTTCTCGTCGGTCTCAAGCACTTTGACCTTGACGACCTGACCTTCCTGCAGGAAGTCGGTCACCTTCTCGACGCGCTGGTGGGCGATCTGGCTGATGTGCAGCAGGCCGTCCTTGCCAGGCAGCAGGTTCACGAGCGCGCCGAAGTCCAGGATCTTGACGATCGGACCTTCGTAGACCTTGCCCACTTCAACTTCGGCCGTGATTTCCTGGATGCGCTTCTTGGCAAGCTCGGCCTTGTCGGCGTCGGTCGAGGCGATCGTGATGGTGCCGTCTTCGCCGATGTCGATGGTCGTGCCGGTTTCTTCGGTCAGCGCGCGGATGGTCGAGCCGCCCTTGCCGATGACATCACGGATCTTCTCCGGGTTGATCTTCATCGTGTACAGGCGCGGCGCGAACTGCGACACCTCGGTGTTGGCCGTGCCCATGGCTTCGACCATCTTGCCCAGGATGTGCAGGCGGGCTTCCTTGGCTTGCGCCAGCGCGACCTGCATGATTTCCTTGGTGATGCCCTGGATCTTGATGTCCATCTGCAGGGCGGTGATGCCGGTCGTCGTGCCGGCCACCTTGAAGTCCATGTCGCCCAGGTGATCTTCGTCACCCAGGATGTCGGTCAGCACGGCGAAGCGGTTGGCGTCCTTGATGAGGCCCATGGCGATGCCGGCCACGTGGGCCTTCATCGGCACGCCGGCGTCCATCAGCGCCAGGCAGCCGCCGCAGACGGAAGCCATCGACGACGAGCCGTTGGACTCGGTGATTTCGGAGACCACACGCAGCGAGTAGGGGAAGTCTTCCTTGCTCGGCAGCGCGGCGATCAGCGCGCGCTTGGCGAGGCGGCCGTGGCCGATTTCGCGGCGCTTGGGGCTGCCCACACGGCCCGTCTCGCCGGTGGCGAAGGGGGGCATGTTGTAGTGCATCATGAAGCGGTCTTCGAACTCGCCGTCCAGCGCATCGATGCGCTGCGCGTCACGGTCGGTGCCCAGCGTGGCGATGACCAGCGCCTGCGTCTCGCCGCGCGTGAACAGCGCCGAGCCGTGGGTACGCGGCAGGATGCCGTTGCGGATCTCGATGGGGCGCACGGTGCGGGTGTCGCGGCCGTCGATGCGCGGCTCGCCGGCCAGGATCTGGCTGCGCACGATGCGGGCTTCGATCTCGAACAGCAGGCCTTCGACCTCGACCTTGTCGAACTCGACGCCCTCGCCCTTCAGCGCGGCGAACACGCTGGCGGTCACGCCGCGGCAGGCTTGCGTACGGGCCTGCTTGGAGCGGATCTGGTAGGCCTCGCGCAGAGGGCCCTCGGCCAGCGCGTTGACCTTGGCGATGAAGGCTTCGTCCTTGGCAGGCGCGGTCCAGTTCCAGGCCGGCTTGCCGGCGTCACGCACCAGCTCGTTGATCGCGGCGATGGCGACGTTGCCTTGATCGTGACCGTAGACGACGGCGCCGAGCATCACTTCTTCCGACAGGCCAGAGGCCTCGGACTCGACCATCAGCACGGCGGCTTGCGTGCCGGCGACGACCAGGTCCATCTTGCTGTTGACCAGCTCGGACTTGCTCGGGTTCAGCACGTACTCGCCATTGACGTAGCCCACGCGGGCGGCGCCGATCGGGCCGTTGAACGGGATGCCGGAGATGGCCAGCGCGGCGGAGGTGCCGATCATTGCGGCGATGTCGGCCTGCACTTCGGGGTTCAGGCTCACCACGTGGATGACGACCTGGACTTCATTGAAGAAGCCTTCCGGGAACAGCGGGCGGATCGGGCGGTCGATCAGGCGGCTGGTCAGTGTCTCGTGCTCGGAGGGGCGGCCCTCGCGCTTGAAGAAGCTGCCGGGGATCTTGCCGGCGGCGTAGGTCTTCTCGAGGTAATCGACGGTCAGCGGGAAGAAGTCCTGGCCGGCCTTGGCTTCGGTCTTGGCGACCACGGTGGCCAGCACGACGGTGCCTTCGATGTTGACGAGGACGGCACCACTGGACTGGCGGGCAACTTCACCCGTTTCCAGCACGACTTGGTGGCGGCCCCATTGGAAGGACTTCGTGACCTTGTTGAACATGGACATGCTCATCTCCTGGTTGTTGTGGGTGCGGCGGCACCCGGGGGAACCGGGAACGAGACTGGGTTTGGTCCAGATGCCATTCCAGGGCGGTTCAGGCAAACCGTCTTGGAATGATCCGACACCACGTCAGCTCGGTTCCGGCAGATGGACAAAGAGCCTGTACTGGGCTTGAGGACCAGACAGGCTCCGTGTCGGAATCGGTGAATTACTTGCGCAGGCCCAGCTTGGCGATCAGCGCGACATAACGGCTGGAGTCGACGCGCTTCAGGTAGGCCAGCAGGCTCTTGCGGGTGTTGACCATCTTCAGCAGACCACGGCGGCCGTGGTGGTCCTTGGCGTGGGTCTTGAAGTGGGGGGTCAGCTCGTTGATGCGAGCGGTCAGCAGGGCGACTTGGACTTCGGGGCTGCCGGTGTCATTGGCGCTGCGGGCATTGGCCTTGACGATTTCGGCCTTGTTCAGATCGGCGACGGACATTGTGTTTTCCAAAAAGGTTTCGGAAGTCCGGCCGGGCGAGACGCACTACAAGCGCTGCCGCAGACGGTTTCCGGGGTTGACTTGCGGACACGGGGGAAACCACCCCGAGCCGTGCTGTGCCGCCCGGCTTTTCGCCAGACGCTTCTTCTGCACCATGAAGCGCAAAAGCCGCGGAGTATAGCGTAGCCAGCATCACCGCCCGCCTTCACCTCCGCCCTCTCCTCGCCACGGACCGGCGCAAGTGCGGCAATTCGGGCCGGTTTCAAGGGCCTCAAACGCGCCACCCTGCAAATGCGTGAGTTCTCTTGTGCCGGCGCACAACCGCTCTTGAAGCGCTTACGCACTGCCCTATCTCTCGGTCATCGGGTGCTGCTCCCGACTGGTTCAGCAGCGCAACCAACGGAGTTTCACCATGTTCTATCTGACCCACCCCCGCCACGTCGCCCGAGTCCTGCGGCAGTTTGACGTCGATGCCGACGCCGCCCGCACGCCGGCCCTGGACGTCAGCGAAGACGACAAGGGCTACCGCGTCACCGTGGACATGCCCGGCGTCGCCAAGGAGGCCGTCAAGGTCTGCATCGAAGGCCGCCGTGTCGGCATCGAAACCGCCACCGAGGAAGCCGCACCGACCGACGGCTCGCGCCTGCTCTACCGCGAGCGCCGTGCCGCCCGCTACGCCCGCAGCTTCGCGCTGCCGACCGAGATCGACCAAGGCCAGTCCGAGGCCCGCTTCGAGAACGGTGTGCTGACGCTGAACCTGGTCAAGCGCGTCGCCGAGAACGGCGGCCAGCTGACCGTGCTCTAAGCCGCACCCAGCTCCCATCGCGGGCGCACGGCAAAGCCGCCGCCCTCGCCCGGAGGCGTCAGGCCGCGCTGCACACGCAGCGCGGCGGCCATCGCGATCATGGCGCCGTTGTCGGTGCACAAGGACAACTGGGGGTAGTGCACGCGCACGCTCCGTTTCTCGCAGGCGGCGTTCAACTGTTCGCGCAGCCGGGCGTTCGCGCCCACGCCACCGGCAACGACGAGGCGCTTCAGCCCCGTGGCCTTGAGCGCCAGCAACGACTTCTTCACCAGCACCTCGACGATCGCCGCCTGCGTGGACGCGGCGAGGTCGGCCTTGGTCTGCTCACAAGGGGAGTCGCCGATCTTCTTCACCTGGGTCAGCACCGCCGTCTTCAGGCCGGCAAAGCTGAAATCCGGCCTGCCGCTGTGCAGCAGCGGGCGCGGCAATGCGAAGGCCTCGGGGTTGCCGAACTCGGCCATGCGCGCCAGGTGCGGGCCGCCGGGGTACGGCAGGCCGAGCAGCTTGGCACTCTTGTCGAAGGCCTCTCCTGCGGCGTCATCGATGGTCTCGCCGAGCATCTCGTAGCTGCCGACGTCGTCCACGCGCATCAACTGCGTGTGGCCGCCACTGACCAGCAGCGCGACGAAGGGGAACTCCGGTGGATCGATCGAGAGGAAGGGCGACAGCAGGTGCCCTTCGAGGTGATGGATCGGCAGCGCCGGCACATCCAGCGCAGCGGCGAGCGAGACGGCCACACCGGCGCCGACGAGCAGCGCGCCCGCCAGGCCGGGCCCTTGCGTGTAGGCAATCAGGTCGACATCACGCAGCGACAGCCGCGCCTGCGACAGCACCTCGCGCGCCAGCGGCAGCACGCGGCGCACGTGGTCGCGCGAGGCCAGTTCGGGCACGACACCGCCATAGGCCTGGTGCATGGAAATCTGGCTGTGCAGCGCCTGCGCCAGCAGCCTCGGCGGCGCATCGCCCGTCACCTCGACGAGCGCCACCCCGGTCTCGTCGCAGGACGACTCGAAACCCAGGATGCGCTGGCCCGAACTCACTTGCCTTCCTTGGCGTGGTTGATCGAGTACTTGGGAATCTCGACCGTGACGTCCTGCTGGCGCAGCAGCGCCTGACAGGACAGGCGCGAGTCGGGCTCCAGCCCCCAGGCGCGGTCCAGCATGTCTTCCTCGTCCTCTTCCATCTCGGAAAGGGAGCGGCCGCCCTCGCGCACGATGACGTGGCACGTCGTGCAGGCGCAGACCTGGTCACAGGCATGCTCGATATGGATGTCGTTGTCCAGCAGCGCTTCGCAGATCGACGTGCCGGGCGCCGCGGTGATGCTGGCGCCGTCGGGGCAGTACTCGGCGTGCGGGAGGATCTTGATGACGGGCATGGGGTTCTTTCAGAGAGCCGAGACATTGCGGCCGGTCAGCGCGCGGGCGATCGAGCGGTTCATGCGCTCGGCTGCAAAGCCTTCGGTCGCCTCGGCGAGCGCCTTCACGGCGGCATCGATGGCGTCGGCATCGCCGCTCATGGCGGCCAGGGCCGATAGGCGGGCCTCCAGCGCCTCTCGCTCGGCTTCAGGCAGCAAGTCGCCGTCGGCGGCCAGCGCACTGCGCGTGGCGAGCACCATGCGTTCGGCTTCGACCCTGGCCTCGCGCAGCTTGCGGGCGGCCATGTCGCCCTCGGCGCTGGAGAAGCCGTCTTTCAGCATGTTGGCGATCTCGTCGTCGCCGAGGCCGTAGCTGGGCTTCACGGTGACGGCCGCCTGCACACCCGATGTCAGCTCCTCGGCCGACACGCTGAGCAATCCGTCCGCGTCGACCTGGAAGCTGACGCGGATGCGCGCCGCACCGGCCACCATGGCCGGGATGCCGCGCAGCTCGAAGCGTGCGAGCGACCGGCATTCGCTGACCAGCTCGCGCTCGCCTTGCACCACGTGGATGGCCATGGCCGTCTGGCCGTCCTTGAAGGTGGTGAAGTCCTGCGCCTTGGCGACGGGGATGGTCGAATTGCGCTCGATGACGCGCTCGACCAGGCCACCCATCGTTTCCAGCCCCAGCGACAGCGGGATCACGTCCAGCAGCAGGATCTCGCCATCGGCCGCGTTGCCGGCGAGCTGGTTGGCCTGGATGGCCGCGCCCAGCGCGACGACTTCGTCGGGGTTCAGGTTGGTCAGCACCTCGCGGCCGAACAGCTCGCTCACCGCATGGCGCACGACCGGCATGCGTGTGGAGCCACCCACCATGACGGCACCGTGCACGTCGGCCGCCTTGACCTTGGCGTCGCGCAGCACTCGCTTGACGGACGACAGCGTCTTGGCGATCAGTGGCTGAGCCAGCGCTTCGAACTGGGCACGCGTGACCGCCACGCGGAGTTCGCCCGCGTCCAGTGCAGCCACCAGCTCCGTCGACTCGACATCCGACAGCGCTTCCTTGGCCGCGCGCGCGGCGACGAGGACGGCGCGCTTGTCGTGCGCAGATTCGACGGCGCGGCCCGCGAGCGCCCAGTCGGCCAGTGCACGATCGAAGTCGTCACCGCCCAGGGCCGCGTCGCCGCCCGTGGCCACCACTTCGAACACGCCGCGCGTCCGGCGCAGCAGCGAAATGTCGAAAGTGCCGCCGCCGAGGTCATAGACGGCGTAGAGACCTTCGCTGGCGTTGTCCAGGCCATAGGCGATGGCTGCGGCGGTGGGTTCGTTGATGAGGCGCAGCACCTTGAGGCCAGCCAGTTCCGCGGCGTCCTTGGTGGCCTGACGCTGGGCGTCGTCGAAGTACGCCGGCACCGTGATGACGGCGCCGAACAAGTCGTCGGCAAAGCTGTCCTCGGCGCGGAAGCGCAGCGTGGCCAGGATTTCGGCGGACACCTCGACGGGGCTCTTCACGCCGTCGCGCGTCGCGATGGCCAGCATGCCGGGGCGGTCCTCGAACCGGTAGGGCAGCTGCTCGCGGCTGGCCACGTCGGCCAGGCTGCGACCCATGAAGCGCTTGACCGAGACGATGGTGTTCTCGGGGTCCTCAGCCTGCGCGGCGAGCGCGTCGGCACCGATCTGGCGGCGGCCTCCGGGCAGGTAGCGCACGGCGGACGGCAGGATCACGCGGCCTTGCTCGTCGGGCAGGCATTCGGCCACACCGTGGCGCACAGCCGCGACGAGGGAATGCGTCGTGCCGAGGTCGATGCCGACGGCGATGCGGCGCTGGTGCGGGTCGGGCGATGCGCCCGGTTCGGAGATTTGAAGAAGGGCCATCAGGCGTCGAGCGCTGCAAGGCGCTGGTCGATATCGGCGCGGAATCGCTGGATGAACATCAGCGCCCTCACCTGCGCGGCGGCGGCCGGCGCGTCGTTGTTGTCGTCGAGCAGACGCTGGGCCCGGGCCAGCGCGGCGGTTTCGGCTTGTGCAGCTTCGGCATCCAGGGCTTCCAGCTCGCCTTCGCTGCTGGCGGCGTCGAGTGCCTCGCGCCATTCCATCTGCTGCATCAGGAAGGCCGTCGGCATCTGCGTGTTGTTCTCGGCCTGCACCGGCACGCCGCGCAGCTCACACAGGTAGGCGGCGCGCCTGAGCGGATCCTTCAGGCGCTGGTAGCCCTCGTTGACGCGCATCGCCCACTGCATGGCCACGCGCTGGGCGGCGGCGCCCTCGGCCGCGAAGCGATCGGGGTGCACCTCGGCCTGCAGCGCCTTCCAGCGCGCGTCGATATCGGCGCGCTGCTGGGCCTGCGTTTCAGGCAGGCCGAAGAGCTGGAAATCGTTGTCGGTCAGGCGCATGGCGGGAATGAAAAAGGCGCGGTCTGCACCGCGCCCAGGCTCGATTCAATGGCGGTCACACCCGGAAAGACTCGCCGCAGCCGCAGCGGTCCTTCTCACGCGGGTTGCGGAACTTGAAGCCTTCGTTCAGGCCTTCGCGGACAAAGTCCAGCTCCGTGCCGTCGAGGTAGGGCAGGCTCTTGGGGTCGATGAGGATCTTGACCTCATGGCCCTCGAAAACCACGTCCTCGGGCGCCACGTCGTCGGCGTACTCCAGCTTGTAGGCCAGGCCCGAGCAGCCGGTCGTCTTCACGCCCAGGCGCACGCCGACGCCTTTGCCGCGTTTGGCGATGTAGCGCTTGACGTGGCGGGCCGCGGCTTCGGTGAGGGTGACCGACATGGGCTTAATTGGCGTGCTTGGCGCGGTAGTCGTCCACGGCTGCCTTGATGGCGTCTTCGGCCAGGATGGAGCAGTGGATCTTGACCGGCGGCAGCGCCAGCTCTTCGGCGATCTGGGTGTTCTTGATCGTCAGCGCCTCGTCCAGGCTCTTGCCCTTGACCCATTCGGTCACGAGCGAGCTGGAGGCGATGGCCGAGCCGCAGCCATAGGTCTTGAACTTGGCGTCCTCGATGAGGCCGGTCGCCGGGTTGACCTTGATCTGCAGTTTCATCACGTCGCCGCAGGCGGGCGCGCCGACCATGCCGGTGCCAACGTCATCGCTGTTGTCGAACTTGCCGACGTTGCGGGGGTTCTCGTAGTGGTCAACGACCTTTTCGCTGTATGCCATGGTGTTCTCCTGTGTCGACGATGATCAGTGGGCAGCCCACTGGATGGTCGAGATGTCGATGCCGTCCTTGTACATGTCCCAAAGCGGGGACAGTTCGCGCAGCTTGGCCACGCGGTCGGTCAGCACGCTGATCGCGTAGTCGATTTCCTCTTCGGTCGTGAAGCGGCCGATCGTCATGCGCAACGAGCTGTGCGCCAGTTCGTCGCTGCGGCCGAGCGCACGCAGCACATAGCTGGGCTCCAGGCTGGCCGACGTGCAGGCCGAGCCGGACGACACCGCCAGGCCCTTCACGCCCATGATCAGGGACTCGCCCTCGACATAGTTGAACGAGATGTTCAGGTTGTGCGGCACGCGCTGCTCGAGGTCGCCGTTGATGAAGGTCTGCTCGATGCCCGACAGGCCCTGGATGAGCTTGTTGTGCAGCGCGCGGATGCGTTCGCTCTCCGTGCCCATCTCCTCACGGGCGATGCGGAAGGCCTCGCCCATGCCGACGATCTGGTGCACCGGCAGCGTGCCGGAACGCATGCCACGTTCGTGCCCGCCGCCGTGCATCTGCGCTTCCAGGCGAACGCGCGGCTTGCGGCGCACGTAAAGCGCACCGATGCCCTTCGGGCCGTAGGTCTTGTGCGAGGCCAGGCTCATCAGGTCGATGGGCAGCTTGGCCAGGTCGATCTCGACCTTGCCGGTGGCCTGGGCCGCGTCGACGTGGAAGATGATGCCGCGCTCGCGACACAGGTTGCCCAGCGCGACGACGTCCTGGATGACGCCGATCTCGTTGTTCACGTACATGACCGAGGCCAGGATGGTGTCCGGGCGCAGCGCGGCCTTGAAGGCTTCCAGGTCGACGAGGCCGTTCTCCAGCACGTCGAGGTAGGTCACCTCGAAGCCCTGCCGCTCCAGCTCGCGCATGGTGTCGAGCACCGCCTTGTGCTCGGTCTTCACGGTGATGAGGTGCTTGCCGCGCGTCTTGTAGAACTGCGCGGCGCCTTTCAGTGCGAGGTTGTTGGACTCGGTGGCCCCAGACGTCCAGACGATCTCGCGCGGGTCGGCGCCGATCAGCTCGGCGACCTGCACGCGCGCCTTCTCGACCGCCTCTTCCGCTTCCCAACCCCAGGCGTGGCTGCGCGATGCCGGGTTGCCGAAGTGCTCGCGCAACCAGGGAATCATTGCGTCCACCACGCGGGGGTCGCACGGCGTCGTGGCGCCGTAATCGAGGTAGATCGGGAAGTGCGGGGTCATGTCCATGGAACGACTGCTTCTTTGAGTTCTTTTGACTTACTTGGTGAACGCGCCACCCAGCGCGAACACCGAGTTCGGTGCCGTCACGCGGATCGGCTTGAGCACCGGCTGCGACGAGATCGCGCGCTTGACCGGCGCCGCCTCGACCTCGAAGCCCTTGGCGAGCTGCTCATCGGCAAGCTTGCGCAGGGAGACGGAGTCCAGGTACTCGATCATCTTGGCGTTCAGGTTGGTCCAGAGTTCATGGGTGATGCAGCGGCCGCTGTCCTCGCCCATGCAATTTTCCTTGCCGCCGCAGCCGGTGGCGTCCAGCGCCTCGTCCACGGCGACGATGATGTCGGCGACCGTGATGTCCTCGGCCTTGCGGCCCAGCGAGTAGCCGCCGCCCGGGCCGCGGGTGCTTTCCACCAGTTCATGGCGGCGAAGCTTGCCGAACAGCTGCTCCAGGTAGGACAGGGAGATCTGCTGCCGCTGGCTGATGGCCGCCAGGGCGACCGGGCCGGTATTCTCGCGCAGCGCCAAGTCCAGCATCGCGGTGACGGCAAAGCGGCCTTTGGTGGTGAGACGCATACGAAACTCCTTTGCGAGAATGCCTGAACCCGATTTGTCCAGGTCAATGGATTCGGGGTTAACCCGGGATGACCGGGACAATAGCCGACTGAATCATTTCCGATGATTTTACTCGACTATTGCCCCACCTCCCAGGGTGGGGGCGGGTAGCCCCAGTTTCAACAGGCCTTTTTGCTGCGCCGCAGCAGCGTCAGCGCGGCGAGCCGGCCTTGCGGGCGTTGTCCAGCGGGACGATGTTGTCGTGCACCCGGGCGCCAAAGGCCTGCTCGCGCAACTGGGCCAACTGGTCTCGCAGGCGCGCGGCCTGTTCGAACTCCAGGTTGCGGGCATGCTCCAGCATCTGCTTTTCGAGCTGGGCAATACGTTTGGCCAGATCCTTCTCCGACAAGTCCTCGACCTTGGCCGCCGCCAGCAACTTGGCGTCGTCGCGGCCCGATTCCGCCGAATACACGCCGTCGATGAGGTCCTTGATGCGTTTTTGCACGCTGCGCGGCGTGATGCCGTTGGCCTCGTTGAAGGCGATCTGCTTGGCACGGCGCCGCTCGGTCTCGCCGATCGCCTTCTTCATCGACTCGGTGATGCGGTCGGCGTAGAGGATGGCCTTGCCGTTCAGGTTGCGCGCCGCCCGGCCGATCGTCTGGATCAGGCTGCGCTCGGCGCGCAGGAATCCTTCTTTGTCGGCGTCCAGGATGGCAACCAGTGACACCTCCGGAATGTCCAGCCCTTCGCGCAGCAGGTTGATGCCCACCAGCACGTCGAAAGCGCCCAGGCGCAGGTCACGCAGGATCTCGACGCGCTCCACCGTGTCCACGTCCGAGTGCAGGTATCGCACCTTCACGCCGTTGTCGCTCAGGTAGTCGGTCAGCTGCTCGGCCATGCGCTTGGTCAGCGTGGTGATCAGCACGCGCTCGTTGACCTCCACGCGCAGGCGGATCTCCTGAAGCACGTCGTCAACCTGGTGCGTGGCCGGCCGCACTTCGACGGTGGGGTCGACCAGGCCGGTCGGCCGCACGACCTGCTCGACCACCTGCCCCGCGTTGTCCTGCTCGTACTGCGCCGGCGTCGCCGAGACGAATACCGCCTGGCGCATCTTGCGCTCGAACTCGGCGAACTTCAGCGGCCGGTTGTCCAGCGCCGACGGCAGGCGGAAGCCGTACTCCACCAGCGTCGTCTTGCGCGCCCGGTCGCCGTTGTACATGCCGCCGAACTGGCCGATCAGCACATGGCTCTCGTCCAGGAACATCAGGGCGTCGGGCGGCAGGTAGTCCACCAGCGTCGGCGGCGGGTCGCCCGGCTGGGCGCCTGACAGATGGCGCGTGTAGTTCTCGATGCCCTTGCAATGCCCCACCTCGTTGAGCATCTCGAGGTCGAAGCGGGTGCGCTGCTCGATGCGTTGCGCCTCGACGAGCTTGCCTTCCTTGACGAAGAAGGCGACGCGCTCGCGCAGCTCCTCCTTGATCGCTTCGGCGGCCGACAGCACGCGGTCGCGCGGCGTCACGTAGTGGCTGCTCGGGTAGACGGTGAAGCGCGGGATCTTCTGGCGGATGTGGCCCGTCAGCGGGTCGAACAGCGACAGCGCCTCGATTTCGTCGTCGAAGAGCTCGATGCGGATGGCCAGCTCCGAGTGCTCCGCCGGAAACACGTCGATGGTGTCGCCGCGCACGCGGAAATGCCCACGGGTGAACTCCATCTCGTTGCGCGTGTACTGCATGCGGATGAGATGGGCGATGACGTCGCGCTGGCCCAGCTTGTCGCCCACCCGCAGCGTCATCACCATCTGGTGGTAATCGCTCGGGCTGCCAATGCCGTAGATGGCCGACACCGACGCGACGATGACCACGTCGCGGCGTTCCAACAGGCTCTTGGTACAGGACAGGCGCAGCTGCTCGATGTGCTCGTTGATCGCGCTGTCCTTCTCGATGAACAGGTCGCGCTGGGGCACGTAGGCCTCGGGCTGGTAGTAGTCGTAATAGCTGACGAAGTATTCGACCGCATTGTTCGGAAAGAAGTCCCGGAACTCGCTGTACAGCTGCGCGGCCAGCGTCTTGTTGGGCGCAAAGATGATGGCCGGCCGGCCGAGGCGGGCGATGACGTTGGCCATCGTGAAGGTCTTGCCTGAGCCCGTCACGCCCAGCAGCGTCTGGTAGCTGAGGCCGTCGTTGATGCCTTCGACCAACTGGGCGATGGCGGTCGGCTGGTCGCCCGCTGGCGGGAACGGCTGGAACAGCTGGAACGGCGAGCCTTCGAAGCTGACGAATTCGCCCTTGCGCTCCTCCGAGTCGCTTTCCGAGCCAGGCATGGCGTTCAAGGCTTTCTGCATGAGGGATTCCCAGGGTTCACGGGGCAAAATTGCTGCGCTGCGAAACACGGCAGGTTAGCGCAGACCCCAATCCCTCGCCCTCCCCCTCCTGCCAACGTCCTTTCAGGAATCCCGTCATGTCCCAGTCGCTATTCGCCGATGTCGCCCTCGCTCCCCGTGACCCCATCCTCGGCCTGAACGAGCAGTTCAACGCCGACACCCGGCCGGGCAAGGTCAACCTCGGCGTCGGCGTCTACTACGACGAAGCCGGCAAGCTGCCGCTGCTGAAGTGCGTGCGCGAAGCCGAGGCCGCCATGGCTGCCGCTCCCAAGCCGCGCGGCTACCTGCCCATCGACGGCATCGCCGTCTACGACAAGGCGGTGCAGAAGCTGGTGTTCGGCAGTGAATTGAAGAATGTCGCCACCGTGCAGGCGCTGGGCGGCACCGGTGCGCTGAAGATCGGCGCCGATTTCCTGAAGCAGCTCAACCCCGGCTCCAAGGTGCTGATCTCCGACCCGAGCTGGGAGAACCACCGCGCGCTGTTCACGCAGGCCGGCTTCACCGTCGAGACCTACCCGTACTATGACGCCCAGCGCAAGGGCATCAACTTCGACGGCATGCTGGCCGCGCTGAACGCCGCCCCGGCGGGCACCGTCGTCGTGCTGCACGCCTGCTGCCACAACCCGACCGGCTACGACATCACGGCCGCGCAATGGTGCGAGGTCGTCGCCGCCGTCAAGGCCAAGGGCCTGACGCCCTTCCTCGACATGGCCTACCAAGGCTTCGGCTTCGGCCTGAAGGAAGACGGCGAGGCCGTGCGCCAGTTCCTGGCCGCCGGCGTCGGCTTCTTCGTGTCGACCAGCTTCTCCAAGAGCTTCTCGCTGTACGGCGAACGCGTCGGCGCGCTGAGCGTGGTCTGCAGCGGCGATGAAGAGGCGGCGCGCGTGCTGTCGCAGCTGAAGATCATGATCCGCACCAACTACTCCAACCCGCCGACGCACGGCGCCCAGGTCGTGGCGCAAGTGCTGTCAGACGACAAGTTGCGTGCGCTGTGGGAGGACGAACTGGCCGGCATGCGCACTCGCATCAAGGCGATGCGCGGCGCGCTGGTCGCCGCGCTGAAGAGCGCTGGGGTCACGCAAGACCTTGGCTTCGTCACCGAGCAGCTCGGCATGTTCAGCTATTCGGGCCTGTCCGCCGCCCAGATGCAGCGCCTGCGGGGCGAGTTCGGCGTCTATGGCGTCGACTCCGGCCGCATCTGCGTCGCGGCGTTGAACGAAGGGAATCTGCCGACCGTCGCCGCCGCGATGGCGGCCGTGCTGAAGGGTTGACGTCAGCCACGAATGCGCAGGATTGGCGGTTTGACCGCCACTGCGCATGCTGCAGCGCACAAAGAAGACAGCGTTTTCTGGCACCATTGGGCCATTCCTGTCCCTCGTCCAAGGCTCGCCATGCTGTATCAGCTCTTCGAAACCCAGCGCGCCCTGCTCAGCCCCTTCTCGGAGTTTGCCGCCGCGTCGGCCAAGCTTTACAGCCATCCGCTGTCGCCTTTCGCGCACACGCCCATGGCCCAGCGCCTGTCCGCCGGCCTGGATCTCGCGCACCGACTGGCCAAGGACTACGAGAAGCCCGAGTTCGACATCAAGTCTGTCGAGGTCGACGGCGTCGATGTCGCCGTGCAGGAGCTGGTCGCGCTGGAAAAGCCCTTCTGTCGCCTGCTGCGCTTCAAGCGCTACACGGACGACCTGGCGGTTTTGTCGCGGATGAAGGACCAGCCCACGGTCCTGGTCGTGGCGCCGCTGTCCGGCCACCACAGCACGCTGCTGCGTGAAACCGTCAAGCAACTGCTGAAGACGCACAAGGTCTACATCACCGACTGGACCGATGCCCGCATGGTGCCGCTGGAAGTCGGCGCCTTCCACCTGGACGACTACATCGCCTACGTGCAGGAGTTCATCCGCCACGTCGGCGGTGCCGACAGCCACGTCATCTCGGTCTGCCAGCCCACCGTGCCGGTGCTGGCTGCCATCTCACTGATGGCCAGCCGCGGCGAGCCGACGCCGCGCAGCATGACCATGATGGGCGGCCCCATCGATGCCCGCAAGAGTCCGACGGCCGTCAACAACCTGGCCATGAACCGCAGCTACAGCTGGTTCGAGACCAACGTCATCTACCGCGTGCCGACCAACTTCCCCGGCGCCGGCCGCGCGGTCTACCCGGGTTTCCTGCAGCACACCGGCTTCGTCGCGATGAACCCGGACCGCCACCTCTCCTCGCATTACGACTATTTCCTAGACCTGGTGCGTGGCGACGACGAAGGCGCCGAGGCCCACCGCCGCTTCTACGACGAGTACAACGCCGTGCTCGACATGCCGGCCGAGTACTACCTTGACACCATCAAGACCGTGTTCCAGGACTTCGCGCTGGTCAACGGCACCTGGGAGGTCGACGGCCAGTTGGTGCGCCCGCAGGACATCACGACCACCGCGCTGCTGACGGTCGAAGGCGAACTGGACGACATCTCCGGCGCCGGCCAGACCAAGGCGGCCCACGACATCTGCTCCGGCGTGCCCAGGCAGCACCAGTTCCACTACGACGCCATTGGCGCCGGCCACTACGGCATCTTCTCGGGCCGCCGCTGGCGCGACAACGTCTACCCGCAGGTGCGCGATTTCATCGCCAAATATGAAGCCGCGCCGCTGAAGAAGACCGCCAAGGCCGCGGCCCCGGCACCCCGCGCACGCCGCAAAGCGTGAACCTCGCCGCGCTGATCGACGCCGCCCTGCCGCAGACCCAATGCACCCGCTGCGGCTACCCGGACTGCCGCGGCTACGCCGACGCCGTCGCCACGGCTGAAGCGGAGATCAACCAATGCCCGCCCGGCGGCGCCGAGGGCGTCGCGCGGCTCGCGGCGATCACCGGCCGCCCGGTCCTGCCTCTGAACCCCGCCAACGGTGTCGAGGCCACGCGGGGCGTCGCCGTCATCGACGAAGCCTGGTGCATCGGCTGCACGCTGTGCATCAAGGTCTGCCCGGCGGACTGCATCGTCGGCGCGCCGAAGGCGATGCATGTCGTCGTCGCTGCCCAATGCACCGGCTGCGAGCTCTGTGTGCCCGCCTGCCCGGTCGATTGCATCTCCATGCCCGAGGTCACGACCACGACCGGCTGGGCCGCCTGGAGCCAGCCCCAGGCCGCCGAGGCCCGCGAGCGCTACGTCTTCCGCCAGTTCCGCCGCCATCGCGAGGCCGAGGAGAACGATGCCCGCCTGATGGCCAAGGCCGAAGCCAAGCTGGCCGATGTCGCCGCGGCGTCCGCCATCACCGACCCCGCGCTGCTGGACCGCAAGCGCGCCGTCATCGAGGCGGCCCTGTCCCGGGCGCGGGCCAAGCGGGGTTGAAGGCGGCCGACAATGCCGGCATGAACGGTGCCCAAGTCGAACGTTTCTTCGCCACCCTGAAAGCCGCCAACCCGGCGCCGCAAACCGAGCTGGAGTTCGCCAGCGTCTTCGAACTGCTGACCGCCGTGCTGCTGTCGGCGCAAGCCACCGACGTGGGCGTCAACAAGGCCACCCGGCGGCTGTTCGCCGTCGCGAACACGCCGGCGCAGATCCTGGCCCTCGGCACCGAGGGTCTCGAGTCGTACATCAAGACCATCGGCCTGTACCGCAGCAAGGCCAGGCACCTGCTGCAGACCTGCCAGATCCTCATCGAGCAGCACGGCGGCGAGGTGCCGCGCTCGCGGACCGAGCTGGAAGCGCTGCCCGGCGTCGGCCGCAAGACCGCCAATGTCGTGCTCAACGTCGCCTTCGGCGAGCCGACGATGGCCGTCGACACCCACATCTTCCGCGTCAGCAACCGCACCGGCCTGGCGCCGGGCAAGACGCCGCTGGCCGTGGAGCTGGGCCTGCTGGACCGCGTCCCCGAGGCCTACCTGGTCGATGCGCACCACTGGCTCATCCTGCACGGCCGCTATGTCTGCCAGGCGCGCAAGCCGCTGTGCAACGTTTGTGCCGTCATCGACGAATGCGACCACGGCCGCCACCTAAAATCGGCCTCCGCCTGATCCCGAGCCCCTCCATGGCCAGCCTGACCGACCTGACCGACCGCGTTGAGCGCCTGCTCGTGCGTCACGACGAAATCCTGCGCACCAACCTGCTGCTGCAGGTGCAGCTCACTGCCATCACCCAGGAGCGCGACAGTTTGCGCTCAAGGCTGAACGCGGCGCGTGCGCGTGTCGATGCGCTGCTGGAGCGGCTGCCGGTCGACGCGTCCAAGGAAGAGCTGCCATGAAACAGATGGAAGTGACCATCATGGGCCAGAGCTACCTGCTCGGCTGCCCCGAGGGCGGCGAGGCCGCGCTGACCGCCGCCGTCGCGCAGGTGGACCGGGAAATGAGCGCCATCCGCGACGCCGGCAAGGTCAAGGCGCGCGAGCGCATCGCCGTGCTGGCCGCGTTGAACCTCGCCTACCAGCTGGCCGACGTACCTCGCGAGGTCGCCGCACCGGCATCGTCCGTGTCATCCCCCGAGGTCGACACCCTCATCAAGCGCCTGGACGAAGCGCTTGGACACGACGGGCAACTGCTCTAGGCATTGAGCAGCGGATAGATCGGCTCGAAAGCGCCGCGACGGATCTCCTCCAGCGTGGGCGACTCACCCGCCCAGAGCACCAGCACCGGCCCGGGCAGGCTGAGGTTGCCCTCCAGCCAACGGCACAGCTCGAACCGGTCCTCGTCCGACATGCCCGGCAGCTCCACGAACGCGAGATAAGCCCGCCGCCTGGGGAACTCGCGCAGCATCTTGCAGACCAGCCACGCGCGCACCACCGGCTTGCACCGCGTGAGCTCGGCCTGCACCTCGCCCAACTCAAACGACGACAGGTCATGCCGGCCGACCTGGCTGAAGTACGGCGTCTGCCGCAGCTCCTCCCAGGCCCGCTCTTCTCCTTCCTCGGCCTGCTTGCGACGCTCGCGCCAGAGCTTGAGCGCCGCCGCATCGTGTACCAAGCCCGGGCGCGATGTCTCCAGTTCCTCGACCGCGTGGCGCGCCGCCCACCAGCGGTAGTCCTGGCCCGCGTCCCACAGGCGTTGCAAGGCCTGCAAGCGGGCGGCGCGATCGCCGTCCGCGAGCGTCTGCGCCAGGCCCTGCAGCGCGGCCGGATGCTCGGCGCTGCGCTGCAAGGCCTGTTCGTACAGCGGCCGCAGGTCGGCATTCGGGTCGAGCAGGCGGCGCAGCGACGCCTCCTCGACCAGTTCGTTCGCGTTGCTAGTCGCACGCGCAACCTTGAGCGCCTGCACCCGCTCCCGGACCCGTCCCAGCCATGCGTGATGCTGCTTCCAGCCGTTGGCGTTGTCCTTGCACCATTGCTTGTCGAAGTGCCCCATCCAGCGCTCGGCCCCATCGCCCAGCAGCGACAGGCAGCCCCGCCGCGACCACTCCGGCAGCACCGCCTGCCCACCAAGCGAGGCCACGCGATCACGCAGGCTGGGGTGGGTGTCCGCCAGGTTGCTGACGCGTGCGAGCGCCTGGCGCAGCGCCTCGCGGGCGAAGCCGGCCTCCGGTGCCTCGGTCAGTTGCACGCGCATGGCCTGGAAGGGGCCCGCCGGCAGCGCGGCCGTGGCCGCCGTGCGCCAATGGCCGGCCCAGAACCGCTGCTGCAGCCAGGCCCCCTTGACCTCGATCTCCACCAGCGCCGCCGCGGCCACCTCGGCCCCCAGCAGGCGGCCGGCGATGCCGTCGGCCTCGTACTCGTCCTGGCGCGCCAGCGCGAACGTCTTGGCCGCGAAGCGCGGGAAGTACCAGTTCAGGAAGGCCTGCGTCGCTGCCGAGGCGACGCTTTCGTCCTGACGCATGCTGTCGTGCAGGCGCAGCCAGGACAAGCGCGTGCGATAGATCCAGGCCGCGAAGCGCCCGTGGTCGCCGCGCAGGTGACCGTACTCATGCGTGAGCACGGCGAGCAGCCGCTGCCGGTCCAGCGCCATCAGCAGCGGCAGGCCGATGGTGAGCGTGTTCACCGCCCCGCCCAGCAGCCCCCAGCGCGGCGTCTGGCGGATGCTGGCATTGAACTCGCCGTCCAGGTAGACCGCATGGATGGCCGGCCCGCGGATCTTCTTGCGGATGCGTTCCAGCGCCTCGAACAGCGCCGGCGCCTCACGCGCCGTGACGGCCACGCCTTCCGGCGCATCAAAGCGCACCCAGAGCGCGCGCAGGCTGGCCCACAGCAACCCCAAGGCGGCCACCAGCCCCCACAACAGCCCGAAGCGAAAGCGTCCGTGCAGCAGTTGCGGCAACAGCCAGGCGATCAGCCCGCCTGCCAGCACCAGGCAACCCATCACCCACGCATAGCCCAGCGCCGCGAACGCCGCCACGCTGCGGCGGTAGGCGCGGCTGTCCTGCGCGCTGGCCTGCTCGCTCATGCGCACCATGTGCACGAAATCGGCTTGATCCATCCGAACTTCCTCCCTGCGGCTTTGCCGTCTATTGCGATACCCCGCGCATCCTAGCCAACCGGTTACCCCTTTCAGACCTTCGAGCCGTGCGGGACATCCCGCAAGCTTTTAGAATCCACCCTGTCCATCGCTTTCCCCGGGGCTTTATTTCCTTCATCCGATGCTCTATGAGCAAGGGCTTGGAAAATGCCGGACGGGCGTGATCGTCTCGCGTCAGATGAACCCGAAGTCCGGCTGACCTCGCCCACCTGATTACCCCTGGGTGTTCAGGATCTCGGCCCCCAGGATCGCGGTGGACACCCTCTTCGCACTTAGCATCGGCCCATGAACTACTGGCTGATGAAGTCCGAGCCCGACGAGGCCTCGATCCTCGATCTGGAGCGGGCCGGCACCCTGCCCTGGACCGGCGTGCGCAACTACCAGGCGCGCAACTTCATGCGCGACGACATGCGGTTAGGCGACGGCGTGCTGTTCTACCACTCGTCCTGCCCCGAGCCGGGCATCGCCGGCCTGGCCGAGGTCTGCAGCGCCGCCTATCCGGACGCCACGCAGTTCGACGCCGGCAGCCCCTACTTCGACCCGAAGTCCAAGCCCGACGCGCCGCGCTGGCTGCACGTGGACGTGCGCTGGCGCGAGACGACGCGACTGCTGAGCCTGAAGGAAATGCGCGAGGCGCCCGAACTGTCGTCCATGCAGGTGCTGCAGCGCGGCAACCGGCTGTCGATCACGCCGGTCACGCCGGCCGAGTGGCAGGCGGTGCTGAAGCGGCTGCGCGCGGCATGACGGCCACCCTCATCGCCGAATTGCTCGCGCTCGGGCTGGTCGGCGGCTTCCTGGCAGGGCTGCTCGGCATCGGCGGCGGCATGCTGATGGTGCCCGTCCTGACCTTCATCCTCGGCCAGCGCGGCGTCGCGCCGGGCCTGGCGGTCAAGATGGCCATCGCGACGTCGATGGCGACCATCATGTTCACCTCGCTGTCCAGCGTGCGCGCCCATCACCAGCGCGGCGCCGTTCGCTGGGACTTGGTCAAGGGCCTGGCGCCGGGCATCCTGGCGGGCGGGTTGCTGGCCGGCGCCGGCTTGTTCGCGCTGCTCAAAGGCGCCTGGCTGGCGCTGGTGTTCGCCGCCTTCGTCAGCTTCTCGGGCTGGCAGATGCTGCGCAACAAGCGCCCGGCGGCGAGCCGCCAGATGCCTGGCCCGGGCGGCCAGTTCGGCGCGGGTGCCGGCATCGGCCTGCTGTCCGGCCTGGTGGGCGCGGGTGGCGGCTTTGTCAGCGTGCCCTTCATGGTCTGGTGCAATGTGCCGGTGCATCTGGCCGTGGCCACCAGCGCGGCGCTCGGCTTTCCGATCGCTGTGGCCAACACGCTGGGCTATGTCATCGGCGGCTGGGGCATGGAGGCGGCGCTGCCAGGTGCCTTTGGCTACCTTTACCTGCCGGCACTCGCGCTGATCGCGGCGGCCAGCGTGACGATGGCACCGCTCGGGGCTCGCGCGGCACATGCCATGAACGTCGCGCAGCTGAAGAAGGTCTTCGCGACGCTGCTCTTCGCGCTCGCCGCCTACATGCTCTGGAAGGGCCTGAGTGAGCTTTAGCCGAAAGCGATGGACGCCAGCACGACCTGGTTGCCGCCGCGGCGCTGGGCTTCGTGCACGGCAGCCTCGCTGGCGGTCATCAGCTCGTCCTGGCGCGAGGCGGTGTGCGGGAAGCTGGACACGCCCATAGAGATCGACAGGCCGAGATCCCGGCCGTTCAACACGACGATCTGCGCCGCGCACTGGCGCCGCAGCTGCTCCATGCGCGCATGCGCCGTGGCCAGGCCGACGCCTGAGAGCAGCACCGCAAAGCGCTGCGCGCCGATGCGGCACGCCGCGTCCATCGCCCGCGTGTTGGCGCGCAGCATGCGGCCGATACCCTCCAGCAGGCGCTGCTGGGCCTCGTCGCCCAGGCCGGCGATGGCCGGCGATGCGTCCAGCGCGATGACGACCAGGGCGAACTCGCGATGCTCGCGCGAGGACAGGTCGATTTCTCGCAGCAACTGGTCGTCGAACTGCGGGCGCATGTACAGGCCGGAGACATCGTCGCGGCCAGAGCCCTGCTGCAGCTCGCGGCGGATCTGCTCGATGGCGCCCTGCTGCTGCTCGATCTGCGCCAGCGCGCGCTGCAGATGTGACTCACGATGGCGCTCCTCGGTGCGCTCGTGCCAGACCGACAGCAGGAAGTCCTGCCCCAGCGCCAGCCGCGTGACGCTGAACTCGCGACGGCGCCCGTTGATCTCGAGCTTGTGCTCCGACACGACCGGGTGGCGCTGCGCCATGACCGTCTGCTCGACGCGGCGCAGAGCGGTGGTCTCGTCAGGCTTCAGCAGTTCGGCGTCGGTGTGGCCCACGACCTCGGGACGCTCGAACATCTGCGCCAGGCCGGCGCTCGCGAACACATAACGGCCATTCGCCGCAGCCTTGATCGCCGCCTGATTGCCCAACGGCTCAATCAACGCGACGAGGCCGGCCAGCGTTTCATTGCCCAGCTCGGCATGGCCGACAAGCCAATGCGCCAGGCTGCCAGGCTGCATCGCGGTGGAATCGGCGGTCATGTCCATGGGTCGGTCTTGTGATGCGATCGCATGCCAACGGTGGGGAACCGGGCCGTCCATCTGTCGAAGGACTGTAGTGGGGCGTGAACTCGGCCAGCAAGGCCAGACCACCCCACAAATCGGGCCTCCCCCCTAGAAGCCCCCTGGATCAAGTGCTGTGCATCCTACCGAGTTTCAATAGCGTCACCCGCGACAATGCCGCCCGATTCATGGGAGGGATATGCAGGCATTCGATGCGGTGGTGGTCGGCGCGGGCGCGGCGGGCCTGTTCTGCGCGGGCCTTGCGGGCCAGCGAGGCCTGCGCGTGCTGCTCATCGACCACGCGCCGCGGCTGGCTGAAAAAATCCGTATCTCCGGCGGCGGGCGGTGCAATTTCACGAACCGCGAGGCCGGGCCCACCAACTTCCTGTCCGAGAACCCCGCGTTCTGCCGCTCGGCGCTGGCCCGCTACACGCCACAGGACTTCATCAAGCTGGTGCAGCGCCACGGCATCGCCTTCCACGAGAAGCACAAGGGCCAGCTGTTCTGCGACGACTCCGCCGAGCAGATCATCCGGATGCTGGTGCACGAGTGCGAGGCCGGCGGCGTGACGCGCTGGCAGCCCTGCACGGTGGCAGACGTACGCCGCGCCGGCGAAGGCTTCGAGCTGGACACCGGCAACGGCCAGCTGCGCACGCCACGCGTCGTCGTCGCGACGGGCGGGCTGCCGGTGCCCAAGATCGGCGCCAGCGACTGGGGCCTGCGCCTGGCTCAACGCTTCGAGCACGCCATCGTCGAGCCGCGTCCGGCCCTCGTGCCGCTGACCTTCGACGCCGCCACCTGGGCGCCGTTCGCAGCGCTGGCCGGGCTGTCGCTGCCCGTCGAGGTGTCCTGCGGCAGCGGCAAGGCGCGCGGGCGCTTCCTGGAGGATTTGCTGTTCACGCACCGCGGCTTGAGCGGCCCCGCCATCCTGCAGATCTCCAGCTACCGCACGGCCAGCGACCAGCCGCTGCAGATCAATCTCGCACCGGAGCTGCAGCTCGACCAGGAACTGATCGCAGCCAAGGCGGTGTCGCGCCGGCAACTCGGCAATGAACTCGCGTCCCGTCTGCCGCAGCGGCTGGCGGCTGCGTGGCTGGAACGCGCCGGCCTGGACGCCGCCCGCCCGCTGCCTGAGTGCCGCGACGCCGACCTGCAACGCCTGGGCCGCAGCGTGCACGGTTGGGAACTGATGCCCAGCGGCGACGAGGGTTGGCGCAAGGCCGAGGTCATGCGCGGTGGCGTCAGCACCAAGGACTTGAGTTCGCAGACGCTGGAGAGCAAACGCATCCCGGGCCTGTATTTCATCGGCGAGGTCGTCGACGTGACCGGCTGGCTGGGTGGCTACAACTTCCAGTGGGCCTGGGCCAGCGCGGCGGCCTGCGCACTGGCAATGGCGGCCGCCTCAACGCAAGCCTGAGCAAATCTTGGCAAGTGCTTGATTTTCTGGCTACAATCCCCGGCTTTGCTGGCAAACCCCGCGCATCGATTCGCTGTAGCTACTCCAAGGCGATGCAGTAATCCGGAACCTGCTGCTGAACCTCAGCCGCGAACACCGAGCGCAATCCGAAGGAATTAAATGACCACCATCCGCGTCAAGGAAAACGAACCGTTCGACGTCGCCCTGCGCCGCTTCAAGCGCACCATCGAAAAGCTGGGCCTGCTGACCGAACTCCGTGCCCGCGAGTTCTACGAGAAGCCCACTGCCGAGCGCAAGCGCAAGAAGGCCGCGGCCGTCAAGCGTCACTACAAGCGCGTGCGCAGCATGCAGCTGCCCAAGAAGTTGTACTGATCGTCTCTGACGCGACCCGGAGCCTGTTTCAACGCAGCTCCGGTTGAACCCAAGACCCGCCACAGGACGCTGTTGCGGGTTTTTGTCTTTTTGAACCGGATTTCCCCATGAGCCTCAAGGACCGCATCACCGAAGACATGAAGGCCGCCATGCGCGCCAAGGAGAGCGACCGTCTGCTGACCATCCGTGGCCTGCTGGCCGCCGTGAAGCAGAAGGAAGTGGACGAGCGCGTCGTCGTGGACGACACCGCCCTCGTCGCCATCGTCGACAAGCTCATCAAGCAACGCAAGGACTCGATCAGCCAGTTCGCCGCCGCCGGGCGCGACGACCTCGTCGCCAAGGAGACCGCGGAGCTGGCCGTGCTGCAGGTCTATCTGCCGGAGCGCCTGTCCGCCGAGGCCGTGGCCGAGAAGGTTGCCGCCATCGTTGCCGAGCTGGGCGCCAGCGGCCCCGGCGACATGGGCAAGGTCATGGCCGCCGCCAAGGCCGCCCTCGGTGGCGTCGCGGAGATGAGCACGGTGTCGGCCGCGGTCAAGGCCGCGCTGGCCAAGTAGGAGACTGCCATGAGCCTGCCCCTGCAAGCGCTGACGCCCGACATCTGCGTGGCCCCCCAGCTGACCCCCGAAGCGATGGCTGAAGCCGCCGCGATGGGCTTCAAGAGCGTCGTCAACAACCGGCCAGATTTCGAGCACGGCCCCGACCAGCCGACCTCCGAGGCCATCCAAGCGGCCGCGGAATCCGCGGGCCTCCAGTACCGCCACCTGCCGGTCGCCGGGGGCTACCAGTCGCCGCAGGAGATCGCGGCATTTGCGCAGTTGCTGGAAGAGCTGCCCCGGCCGCTGCTGGTCTTCTGCCGCTCCGGTGCGCGCTCGACGCGGCTGTTCGTGCAGGCGCAGCAACTCGGCTGAACCCGCTCGGGGCTTTCCCTGAACGACGGCTGAATGAAGCCGTCGCCCCTCAGGCGGTCGCTACATTGGCGGCCGCTTTGCTTCCTTCATACCCAGCCCCATGAACGCCCTGCTCTCCCTGGCGAGGTGCATCGACGGCCTCAACGACCGCTTCGGCAAGCTTGCCGCCTGGGCGGTGCTGCTGTCGTGCTTCATCAGTGCCGCGAACGCGGTCATCCGCTACGGCTTCGACTACAGCTCCAACGCCTTCCTCGAGATCCAGTGGTACCTCTTCGCGGCTTGCGTGATGCTGGGCGCGTCTCAGGTGCTCCGGCTCAATGAGCATGTGCGCGTGGACCTGGTCTACAGCCGCCTCACCGGCCACGGCAAGGTGTATGTCGACCTGTTCGGCCTGGTCGCCTTCCTGCTGCCTGTCATGGTCTACATGGCTTGGCTGTCCTGGAACCTGTTCATCGTCAAACTCAGCACCGGCATGAGCGCCGGGGACTCGGTGGCCAGCCTGGGGCTGGCGGGCTACTGGGCCAAGCTGCTGACGACGGGTGAGGTGTCCAGCAACGCGGGCGGTCTGATCCGCTGGCCGGTGGTGCTGGTGCTGCCGCTGGGCTTCGGCCTTGTCACGCTGCAAGGCGTGGCCGAGATCATCAAGCGCGTGGCCTGGCTCGCGCACCGCTTCGACATGGACATTCACTACGAGAGGCCGCTGCAATGATCTCGATGGAGAGCTTCCCGCCGCTGATGTTCGCGGGGCTGATCGCGGTCATGCTGATTGGGTTTCCCGTCGCCTTCTCGCTGGCGGCGTTGGGGCTGGCCTGCGGCTTCTTCGCGGTCAGCCAGGGCTGGTTCCCGCCGGAGTTCATGAGCGCGCTGCCGCAGAACGTCTTCGGCATCCTGTCCAACGACCTGCTGCTGGCCATCCCCTTCTTCACGCTGATGGGCGCGCTGCTGGAGAAATGCGGCCTCGCGGAAGACATGCTGGACTCCATGGGCCAGCTCTTCGGCCCCGTGCGCGGCGGCCTGGGCTACTCGGTCATCATCGTCGGCTTCATCCTCGGCGCCATCACCGGCACCGTGGCGGGCCAGGTCATCGCGATGGCGATGATCTCGCTGCCCGTGATGATGCGCTACGGCTACAACATGCGCTACGCGACCGGCGTGCTGGCCGCGTCGGGCACGATCACGCAGCTGGTGCCGCCGTCGCTCGTGCTGGTCGTGCTGGCCGATCAGTTGGGCCGTTCGGTCGGCGACATGTACAAGGGCGCCTGGGGGCCGTCCATCCTGCAGGTGCTGATCTTCGCGCTCTACACCTTCGTCCTGAGCCGCGTGAAGCCGCACCACGTACCGGGCGTGCCCAAGGAAGCTCGCACGCTGCAGGGCTGGGCGCTGTGGAAGAAGTGCCTGCGCGGCATCATCCCGTCGGCCGTGCTGATCTTCGCCGTGCTCGGCTCCATGGGCGGCCTGCCGGGCATCAACACGGCCATCTGTACGCCGACCGAGGCGGGCGCGATGGGCGCGGTCGGCGCCTTCATCCTGGCCGGCATGCACCGGCGCCTGAACTGGCCGCTGATCAAGGACACCATGCTCGGCACCATGCGCATCACGGCGATGGTGGTCTTCATCCTGATCGGCTCGCGCACCTTCTCGCTGGTGTTCCAGGGCGTCGAGGGCGGGCGCTGGATCGAGCACATGCTGAGCGACCTGCCGGGCGGCCAGATCGGCTTCCTCATCGTCGTCAACCTGTTCATCTTCTTCCTGGCCTTCTTCCTCGACTTCTTCGAGATCGCCTTCATCATCCTGCCCTTGCTCGGGCCGGTGGCCGACAAGATGGGCATCGACCTGGTCTGGTTCGGCGTCATGCTGTGCGTGAACATGCAGACCAGCTTCATGCACCCGCCGTTCGGCTTCGCGCTCTTCTACCTGCGCGGCATCTCGGACACGCTGTTCAAGAACGGCTCCATCCCCAGGAAGGTGCTGTCCAGCGACATCTACCTGGGCTCCATCCCCTGGGTGGTCATGCAGCTCATCCTGGTCGCCATCGTCATCTTCTTCCCGCAGACGGTGACTGCCTTCCTCGACAAGGAAAAGGCCGTCGACATGAACCAGGCGTCCGAGCTGCTGCAGCAGATGGGCGGCCAGGACAAGCCCGCCGAGATGAGTTCGGACGATGCAAACAAGCTGTTCGCGCCCGAGCCGGCCGCATCCGCCGCCAGCACGGCAGAGGACGACGGCGACGCCGTGCGGCGTGCGCTCGAGCAGGACGCCACCAAGAAGTAGGCGCATCGAGCGCCCATGAAAAAGCCCCGCGACGCGGGGCTTTTGTTTGACGGGACGCGCAGGCGACGCTCAGAGCTTCTGCGACTGCATGAAGTCGTCGAAACCGGCCTCGGCGAAGCGGAACCACAGGTTCTGGTCGCGGCGGAAGTTGGCGTAGTCCTCGTAGACCTTCTTCCAGTTCGGGTTCTTGGCCGACAGCTCGGCGTAGATGGCCATGGACTCCTTGAATGCCGCGTCCATCACGTCCTTGGGGAAGCGGAACAGCTTGGTGCCCGAGCCGACCAGCTGCTTCAGCGCCGCCGGGTTCTTGGCGTCGTAGCGGGCCTGCATCTCGACATGGGCGAGCGCCGAAGCCGCCTCGACGACCGCCTTGTACTCGGCCGACAACGAGTCATAGGCCTTGGTGTTGATGAAGAAGTCCAGCTGCGGGCCGCCTTCCCACCAGCCGGGGTAGTAGTAGTTCGGCGCGACCTTGTTGAAGCCCAGCTTCTGGTCGTCATAGGGGCCGACCCACTCGGCGGCGTCGATGGTGCCCTTCTCCAGCGCCGAGTAGATCTCGCCGCCGGCGATCTGCTGCGGCACGGCGCCCATGCGTTCGACGACGCGGCCCGCGAAGCCGCCGATGCGGATCTTCAGGCCCTTCATGTCGGCGATGCTCTTGATCTCCTTGCGGTACCAGCCGCCCATCTGCGCACCGGTGTTGCCGCCGGGGAAGCTGATGATGTTGTAGCCGCGATAGAATTCGCGCATCAGCTTCAGGCCGTTGCCCTCGACCATCCACGCCGTCATCTGGCGGCTGTTCAGCCCGAAGGGAATGGCGCAGCCCAGCGCGAAGGTCTCGTCCTTGCCGAAGAAGTAGTAGGGGGCCGTGTGCGCGATCTCCACGGTGGCGTTCTGCACCGCGTCGACGACTTGCAGCGCCGGCACGATCTCACCGCCGGCGTGCACGGCGATCTGGAACTTGCCGCCGGTCATCTCGGAGACCTTCTTCGCGAACACGTCGGCCGCGCCGAAGATGGTGTCCAGCGACTTCGGGAAGCTGGAGGCGAGCCGCCAGCGCACCTGCGCCTGCGCCTGCACGATGGCGGGGGCAGCGCCTGCGGCCAGCACACCGGCAAGGCCGGCCTGACGCACGAAGGAACGGCGTTCCATGGACATGGGTGTCTCCTGATTTCGGTTTGCTTAAGAGGAAAAACCGGGCGATTCTAGGGAGACCGCATCGCCCTCCCGACCGGATTTACCCCGGCGCTGCGATTCGCGTTGGGCCGAGCGCCGGGCCGCTCCCAAGCCGGCCCGTGAGGCGATGTGCTTGCGGCTCAATGCCGCAAGCATCGCCGTCCCCTCGCGGGACCGGCTGGACTCCCGGGCATTCAGCCGGCGTGAGGCCGGACGAGGGCCTTAATTCCCCGCGAGTTTCATGCCGGTGACCAACACCGAGCCGACGGTCTTGGTGCCCATCGTGTACTCGTCCGCGCCGATGCCGACAATGCGCTGCAGCATGTCTTTCAAGTTGCCGGCGATGGTGACCTCGTGCACCGGGTAGACGATCTCGCCGTTCTGGACCCAGTAGCCGCTGGCGCCGCGCGAATAGTCGCCGGTCACGTAGTTCACGCCCTGCCCCATCAGCTCGGTGACGAGCAGCCCGGTCCCCAGGCGCCGGATCATCGTCGGCAGATCGTCGCCGGGCGCCGTGGCGCGGCTGGTCATGCGCAGGTTGTGCGAGCCGCCGGCATGGCCGGTCGTCTTCATGCCGAGCTTGCGCGCCGAATAGCTCGCGAGGAAGTAGCCCTGCAGCACACCGCCGTCGACGACCGAGCGCGCCCGCGTCACGACGCCCTCCTCGTCGAAGGGTGAGCTGCCCTTGCCCTTGGCCACGTGCGGGTCCTCCGCGATGTCGATGTGCGGCGCCATGACCGGCTTGCCCAGGCTGTCGAGCAGGAAGGTGGTGCGCCGATACAGCGCGCCGCCGCTGGTGGCCTGCACCAGCGCGCCCAGCAGGCCGATGGCCACCGTGCTCTCGAACAGCACCGGCACCTCGGCGGTCGCGACCTTGCGCGCCTTCAGCCGCGACAGTGCGCGCTCGGCCGCATAGCGGCCCACGGTCTCGGGCGTGGCCAGGTCGGCGGCGTCGCGCATGGAGCTGTACCAGGCGTCGCGCTGCATGTCGTTGCCGCGGCCGGCGATCGGCGCGACCGACAGCGAATGCCGCGAGCTGGCGTAGCCGCCGCGGAAGCCGCGCGTGTTGCCCATCCAGAAGTGCGACTGCTGCGCCGACACGGCAGCGCCCTCGCTGTTGGTGATGCGCTTGTCGACGCCCAGCGCCGCCGCTTCGCAGCGCAGCGCGATCTCGGCTGCGGCCGCGGCGTCAATGGCCCAGGGATGGAACAGATCCAGCTCGGGCCGCGCCGCGGGGTCCAGCGCGAGATCGGCCTCGTCGGGCAGGCCGGCGAATTCGTCCTCGGCCGTGAAGCGAGCGATGTCGTAGGCCGCGCGCACCGTGTCGCGGATGGCCTGCGGCGAGAAGTCCGACGTGCTGGCATTGCCGCGGCGCTGGCCCAGGTAGACCGAGATGCCGAGCGACTTGTCGCGGTTGCGCTCGACGTTCTCCAGCTTGCCCAGCCGCGCTGACACCGACAGGCCGCAGCCTTCGGACACCTCGGCCCCGGCGTCGCTGGCGCCGAGTTTCTTCGCCTCGGCAAGCGCATCCTCTATCCACTGCTGGAACTGTTCGGGGCTGTAGGCGAAACCGTCTTGGGCTTGAGGCATGAACACAAAGCGCCGGTCGGGCCGGCGCCTGGAAATCGGGGTGGGCGACAATGATAAGACTCGCCCGAACCCGGCCACAGATGCAAGAAAACACCCCCGACCTCGATCCCGACGACGACTTCGACCGCCCGAGCAAGTCGCAGCTCAAGCGCGACATGACCGCGCTGCAGAAACTCGGCGAAGACCTGCTCGCCCTGCCCGAGTCGCGCTGGGAGCCGCTGGCCCTGCCGGAGATCCTCTACGACGCGCTGCGCCACGCCAAGAAGATCACCAACTTCGAGGGCAAGCGCCGCCAGATGCAGTACATCGGCAAGCTGATGCGCAAGATCGACCCCGAGCCGGTGCGCGAGGCGGTCGCCGCCTTCAAGCTCGGCCATGCGCAGGACAGCCTGCGGCTGCACCAGTCCGAGCGCTGGCGCGAGCGCCTGCTGGCCAGCGACGACGCGCTGCAGGAGTTCCTCGGCCAGCATGCCGACGTGGACATCCAGCAGTTGCGCAACCTCGTGCGCGCCGCACGCAAGGACGCGGCCAACGAGCCCGAGAAGCGCAGCGGCCGCGCCTTCCGTGAGCTGTTCCAGTTCATCAAGGCCAGCGAGGTGGCGGCCGATGAGTGACCCGGTCCGCATCGGCATCGTCTCGATCAGCGACCGCGCGTCCACCGGCGTCTACGAGGACAAGGGCCTGCCGGCCCTGAAGGACTGGCTGACGAGCGCGCTGCTGAACCCCGTCGAGTTCGTGCCCCGCCTCATCCCCGACGAGCAGGCCGGCATCTCGGCGGCGCTGGTCGAGCTGGTCGACGCCGAGCACTGCGACCTCGTGCTGACCACCGGCGGCACCGGCCCGGCGCCGCGCGACGTGACGCCCGAGGCGACGCTGGCCGTGGCCGACCGCGAGATGCCGGGTTTCGGCGAGCAGATGCGCCAGATCTCGCTGCATTTCGTGCCGACGGCCATCCTGTCGCGCCAGGTCGCCGTCATCCGCGGCAAGGCGCTGATCATCAACCTGCCCGGCCAGCCCAAGGCCATCGCCGAGACGCTGGCGGGCCACGAGAAGGCCAGCGGCATCTTCGCGGCCGTGCCCTACTGCGTCGACCTGATCGGCGGGCCGTATCTCGAAACGCGCGACGAGGTCTGCAAGGCCTTCCGGCCCAAGAGCGCACAGCGCCCGCCGACCGCCTAATCGACCAGCGCGCCTGGCTCGGCCGGCGTTGCGATGGCCGCCGCCACGTCGTCCAGCGAACGGTTGCTGCTGAGGCCGAAGCCACCGACCACGCGCTGGCCGACGGCGCCGCGGCCCGAGGCGGTGTGCACCCCGACCCAGGCATTGCGGCCAGAGCGCTTGGCGGCATACAGGCCCAGGTCCGCCAGGTTGACGACCTGCTGCCAGCTGCGCGCCATCGGCCGCTCCAGCTCGAAGGGCACGCAGGCGAAGCCGATGGAACAACTGACGTCGATGCGGGCGCCGTCGTCCAGCTCGAAAGGCGTGGCGGCGATGACGGCGCGCATGCGCTCGGCCAGCTCCTCGGCCCGCACGCGGTCGGTGTCGCGGGCCACGGCCAGGAACTCCTCGCCGCCCCAGCGCACCAGGTAGTCGGACTCGCGCAGGACCGAGCGCAGCCGCGCGCCGAACTGCACCAGCACCGCGTCGCCGCCCGCATGGCCGTGGCGGTCGTTGATGCGCTTGAAGGCGTCGACGTCCAGCAGCAGGAACACGCTGTCCGTGTCCAGCGGCTGGCCGCCGGCGGCCAGCGTCTCCTGGGCACGGCGCAGGCTGGCGGCGAGGTCCTGCTCGATGTGGTCGGCCAGGAAACGGCGGTTGTGCAGGCCGGTCAGCGGGTCGGTGACGCTGCTCATCTGCAGCGCGGCGGACTTCTCCTCCAGCGTGCGGTGCAGCGCCTCCAGTTCGGCCGTGCGCTCGCGCACCTTGCTCTCCAGTTCACGCTGGCGCCGGTGCAGCAGCCGCGTGCGCAAGCGCACCGCGGCCAGCATCAGCAGCGCCAGCGACAGCGCCACAGCGGCGCGGAACCACCAGGTCTGGTGCCAGGCCGGCAGCACGCGGACGGGCAGCGCCAGCTCGCGCTCGCCCCACTGGCCGTCGCGGTTGGAGGCGCGCAGGCGCAGCCGGTAGTCGCCCGGCGGCAGGTTGGCGTAGGCCGCGAGCCGGCGCGATGCATCGGTCGCCACCCAGTCGGCGTCATAGCCCTCCAGCTTGAAGGCATAGCGGTTGCGCTCGGGGGCCGAGAAGTCGGTCGACGAGAACTCGACGGCCAGGCTGTTGGCCTCGGGCGCCACGGTCAGCGCGGCCGCGGCGGGGTCGACCGGCAGCGGTTGGCCGCCCAGTTTCACGTCGGTGACGAGGACGCTGGGCCGGTAGGCCCAGGCCTGCAGCTTCTCCGGCTGCACGACGGTCATGCCGCCGGCCCCGCCGAACAGCAGTTCCCCACGCGCCGTGCGCGCCGCCGAGCCGGTCCAGTAGGTCGGGAAGACGACGCCCTCCGCCCGCCGCAGCGCCATCACCTCCAGCGTCTGCGCATCGACGCGCGCCAGGCCGTTGTCGGTGCTCGCCCAGATGCGGCCCTGCAGGTCCTGCAGCAATGCGTTGACGGTGCTGTCCGGCAGGCCCTGGGCCGGGCCCACGCGTTGCAGGGCGCCGCCGCCGGGGCCCGGCAGCACGTCGATGCCGCCGCCATAGCTGCCGATCCAGAGCCGGCCGCGGTCGTCCGTCAGCAGCGCGGTGATGAAGCCCGCCGACAGCGAACCGGCCTGCACCGGCCCCGGCAGCCACTGCGCGACGGCGCGGCTGGCCAGGTCGATGCGGTTCAGCCCATGCCGGGTGCCGGCCCACAGCACGCCCGGTGCGCGCGCGTCGCGGGCCAGCACGGTGATGCGTTGGTCGCTCAGGCCCGGCGCGACCGGCGTGAAGGCTTCGCTGCGGCCGCTGCGCAGGTCCAGCCGCCACAGCCCATCGGCCTGACCGCCGACCCACAGCTGCTCGCCGTCGGCCAGCAGCGCCCACACCGACGCCGCCGGGTCGCGTCCGGCCAGCGTCACGCGGCTCACGCGCCGCCCGGCCGCATCGGCACGGAACAGGCCCCGCTTGGTGCCGATGAAAAGCCCGCCATCCGGGGCCGGCGCCATCGCCAGCACGATGTCGGCCGGCAGCGCCGCCTCGGGCCGGCCGGCGTCGGGCCGCAGCGCGCCGACGCGGGCGCCGGAGGCATCCAGGATGTCGATGCCGCTCTTGTGCGTGCCCAGCCACAGGCCGCCATCGGGCCGCGGCTGTATCCAGCTGATCTCGGTGCTGACGAAGCGTGCATCCAGCGCGTCGCCGCCGTCGGGCGTCACGCCGAAGCGCGTCAGCACGCCGCTCTGGCGCGGGTCGTGGCGGCTCAGGCCGCGGTTGGTCGCCACCCAGATCAGCCCGGCGCGGTCGCGGTACAGGCCGCGCAGCGCGTTGTCGGCCAGGCTCATCGGCCAGGCCGGCACATGGCGGATACGGCGCGTCTGGCCCTGCGCCAGGTCGACGGCGACCAGGCCCTGGCTCTGCGTCGCCACCCACACCTCGCCGGGCTGCACCTCGGCGATGCCGGCGATCTGGCTGTCCGCCAGCAGGTCCATGCCGTCGTGCATGGCGCGCTCGCGCACTGGCGAGGCTGGCGCCCGGCCCTCGTCGGGCAGCACGAAGACGCCATGCTGCAGGCTGCCGACCCAGATGCGCCCGGCGCTGTCCTGTTTCAGCACCTCGGGCTGCACCGTCGTGCCGCCGCGCAGCGGCACGGGGTCCAGCCTGGATGCGCCAGGCTCGCGCCGGAACAGGCCCGCGGCGCTGCCCAGCCAGAGCGTGCCGCGACGGTCGCGCAGCAGCACGCGCACCTGCGCGCCGGCGGCCATCGCCCAGGTGCGGCTGGCGTGCTCGATGCGGCCGCTGGCCGGGTCCAGGCGGTCCAGCCCGGCGTCGGTGACGATCCAGAGACCGCCCTCGCCATCGTCCAGCACCTGGCGCACGCTGACATGGCTGAGCCCGCGCTCGCCGCCAACCTCGTAGCGCACGAAGCGGTCGGTCGCCGGGTCATGGCGCAGCAGGCCGGCCGACGTCGTGCCCACCCACAACCGGCCGCGCGCATCGCCATGCAGCGCCTGCACGTAGTTGTCGGGCAAGGCGCCCTCGCGCTGCGGGTCAGCCTGGTAGACGCGGAAGCGGTAGCCGTCCCAGCGCGACAGGCCGCCGGGGCTGCCTATCCACAGGAAGCCCTGGCCGTCTTCGGCGAGCGCCGTCGCAATGGCATTGGGCAGGCCCCGGTCCTGGCTGATGTGCTGGAAGGCGATGTCCGCCAGGCGCTCATGGCGCGGCTCGGGCGCGGCCTGCGCGACGCCGGCAACCAACGCGAGACCGAGCGTGAAACGCCAGGCAAGGAGAAGCTGCAGTCGGAACTCGCGCAGGCGCACGTCGGGGCATGAGGGGTGGGCTGTCCGGCCCGGAACCGGCGATTCTCATCCACGCCAGGCCCGGCTTCGGCGTGAAGCCGCGCTGGGCGGCAGGCTTATTTCTGCCGCGCCGCGCCCCAGCTCACTTGACGAGCCGGTTCATCTCCGCCGCGTCGAAGGTCTCGTCGCGCTGCGCGTCGCAGGGCACGCAGTCGCCGACCGGCTTGCCCAGCTGCGCGGAGAGCTTGCAGACGGCGCCCCACAGCAGCGCGATCTGGTGCTCATGGCCGGAGGCGCTGTCGATGAGGCCGCGCATGGCCAGGGCCACCGGGTCGTCGCCCTGCGTCACGCCGTAGGCGGAGAAGCCCATCTTGGCGGCGGCCTCCTCGCGCGCGCGCTCGCTGGCCGCTTCGATGACGCGGGCCGGGTTGCCGACGGCCGTCGCGCCCGCGGGCACCGGCTTCGTGACAACCGCGCCCGAGCCGATGCGCGCGCCAGCGCCGACGGTAAAGCCGCCGAGCACGCAGGCGTTGGCGCCAACGATGACGCCCGGGCCCAGCGTCGGATGGCGCTTGGCACCCTTCACGAGCGACGTGCCGCCGAGCGTCACGCCCTGGTAGATGGTGCAGCCCTCGCCGATCTCGGCCATCTCGCCGATGACGATGCCCATGCCATGGTCGATGAAGACCTTGCGGCCGATCTTGGCGCCGGGATGGATCTCGATGCCGGTCAGCCAGCGGCTCCAGTGCGACAGCCAGCGCGCCAGCCACTTGAAGCCGTGATGCCAGAGCCAGTTCGCGCGGCGATGGAACATCAGCGCATGCAGGCCCGGATAACAGGTCAGCACCTCCCACGTCGACCGGGCGGCCGGGTCGCGTTCGAGGATGAGGGCGATGTCTTCGCGCAGGCGCTGGAACATGGTGCTGCCGGGGGAGAAAGGCCGGCCAGTGTAGGTGGGGCTACTTTGAGCCTGCTGGGACTACGGTCTTGCTCATCTGCCGCGCGATGCCGCGCAGGATGTGGATCTCTTCGTTCGTCAGGCCGGCGCGGTTGAAGAGCTGGTTCAGGCGCGGCATCAGTTTCCTGGGCGCGGCGGGATCGAGGTAGCCGATGTCGGTGAGCGCGGCCTGCAGGTGGTCGAGCAGGCCTTGCACGGCGCGGGCGTCGGCGCGTTCGGGGTCGGGCGTGCGCGGCTGCACGTCGAAGCCGCCGACGGCCTGGCGCAGGTCGTAGGCCAGCAGTTGCACCGCCTGGGCGAGGTTCAACGAGCCGTAGTCCGGGTGCGTGGGGATGCTCAGCACCGCGTGGCAGCGGTAGACGTCCTCGTTGCTCATGCCGTAGCGCTCGGAGCCGAACACCAGTGCCAGGCGCGGGGCGGCCTCGCGGGCGGCCAGCTCGGCGAACAGCGCACGCGGCTCGCGCGTGGGCGGGCCGAAGTCGCGCGGCGTCATCGCGGTGGCACAGGCGAAGTCCACGCCATCGAGCGCCTCGGCCAGCGTGGCGACGACACGGGCGCGCGCCAGGATGTCGGCCGCGCCGCTGGCCATGGCGATGGCTTCCTCATGGCAGAGCACGTCGGCGAAACGCGGTGCCACGAGCACCAAGTCATGGAAGCCCATCACCTTCATCGCCCGCGCCGTCGCGCCGACGTTGCCGGCATGGCTGGTGTGGATGAGGATGAAGCGTGTGGATTCCACGGGTTTGCACTGGTTGGGGTCTGTTAGCGCTACGGCAATGGGTCGCGAAGACCCGCCGCCGCGGGCCAGTCTAGGCGTGCGGGCAAGCGACGCAACAACGAGTGGCGCGTGGCGGCGGGCCTTCCCGGAGGGTTGTGAGCAGAATGGCCGCATGCGGCGTTGCAAATCCTCGCCGGGTGTCCAACCCGGCTGCGGTTCGCGCCTTGCCTGCGGCCATTCTGCTCACAACGCGACCCATTGCCGTAGCGCTAGCAGACCCCTTGGCTAGAATCGCGCGATTATCCGGGCCTGGCTTCCAGTCACCCGCCGCTCTTTCCTCCTGTCAGCCCCTTCTTCCCAGCGAGTGCCACGCATGCTGCAAACGTCCCACCATCCCATGCTCAATGTCGCCATCAAGGCGGCGCGTGCGGCTGGCGCCCTCATCAACCGCGCCTCGCTGGACCTCGAAGCTCTGCGCATCAACACCAAGAGCCCGAACGACTTCGTCACCGAGGTCGACCACGCCGCAGAAGGGGTGATCATCGAGACGCTGCTGGGCGCCTACCCCGACCACGGCATCCTCGCCGAAGAGTCCGGCCGCACCCGCGGCGCCAAGCATTCCGAGTTCGTCTGGATCATCGATCCGCTGGACGGCACCACCAACTTCATCCACGGCCTGCCGATGTACTGCGTGTCCATCGCGCTGGCCCACCGCGGTGTCGTGCAGCAGGCCGTCGTCTACGACCCGACCCGCAACGACCTCTTCTACGCCACCAAGGGCCGCGGCGCCTTCCTGAACGACCGCCGCCTGCGCGTGTCCAAGCGCACCCGCATGAGCGACGCGCTGATCGGCACCGGCTTCCCCTTCCGCCGCGGCGACAACTTCAAGCGCTACGTGAAGATGTTCGAGGAAGTCATGCAGCAATGCGCCGGCCTGCGCCGCCCGGGCGCCGCGGCACTCGACCTCTGCTACGTCGCGGCCGGCTACTACGACGCCTTCTTCGAGACCGGCCTGCAACCCTGGGACGTGGCGGCCGGCTCGCTGATCGTCACCGAGGCGGGCGGCCTTATCGGCAACTTCACCGGCGAGGCCGACTTCCTGCACCAGCGCGAGGTCGTTGCCGGCAACCCCAAGATCTACGGCCAGCTCGTGACGACGCTGGCGCCCTACACGCGCGTCATCAAGGACGAAGAAGCGGCCACGGCGCCCGCATCGGAGCCCACGGCCGCGCCCGAGGCCGCAGCCGCTCCCGTCGTCAAGAAGCGCGCCGCGGTGCGCATCAAGAAGGACGACAAGGCCAGCGACGCACCGCTCTGACCTGCCGCGTTTGCACGTAACGAAGCCCTCCTCGCGAGGGCTTCGTCGTTTCCGGCCGTGACGGAGTTGACGCAGGCCGCGTCCTCGGGAGAACCCACCCCCGACAGCGTGACTTGTGCACGGCCGAACCCCTTACCTGTGGGGGATCGGTTGGCAAGAATGCGCTGCAACGCGGCCTAACGCCGCAATCCCCCGACCCACGCCAACAAACCCGAAAGATGCAGATGCTCGCTCGCTCCGCCCTCGCCCTCGCCCTGGTCGCCGCTGCTTCGCTGGCCCATGCCGATGCCAAGGTCCTGAAGAAGGTCGCCCCCGAGTACCCGAACGAGGCCATCAAGAAGAACATCAGCGCCGGCAGCGTGCGCGCCAAGCTGAACATCGGCGGCGACGGCAAGGTCGCCACCGTGGACATCGTCGAGGCCGAGCCCAAGCGCGTCTTCGACCGCGCCGCCACCGAAGCCCTGAGCCAGTGGAAGTTCGAAGGCACCGGCGCCACCCAGACGCATGAAGTCAAGCTGGTGTTCAAGTCGGAAGACTGATCGCCGAGTCTCTGACTCCCCAAGCGCCGAAGGCCCGCACCTGCGGGCCTTTCGCTTTCCTAGTGCGGCTCGTCGGCGCTCACCGCGTCGCGCATGCCCGTGGGGCCGATGCGGAACTGGTACGACGCCACGCCGTCGGCCGCTCGCCCCGGCGGCGCAAACAGCGCCACCAGCAACGCATCGCCTTCGCGCCAACCCACGCCGGCCCGGCCCACGACCGCCAGCCACCAGCGCGCCCCTACCCGAACCGGGAGCACGCGTAGGTCGGCGTTGGAGAAGCCGGTGAGCATGGGGTCCAGCCCCTTCTCGTCGGCACCGAACAACGGGAAAGGCGGATTCATGTCGCCGATGGCGCCGGGCTCGGCCAGCAGCGGCTTGAGCGCGGCAGCCACCGCCGCATCCGGCCGAGCGCCGCCGTCAAAGCCCTGTGCGTCCAGGGGCCGGCCGGCAAGACGCGCGGCCTCGTACGCCTGCGCCAGCCGCCGCGCAACCGGCTCCCCTGCGTCGCAGACCTCGCTACCCGGCGGGCAGAAGCGCTGCGCCACGGTCATGGCGGTGTGCCGACGCAGCTTGACACTGCAGCGCTGTCCCCAGCCCTGTCCGGTCCACGTGGCGATGCGGTAGTGGAGATCGGGGCTGGTCACGGACGGCGCGCCGCCCACGACGAAGGCCGGCTGCCCCAGCACGCGGGCAAACGCAGCCGACTGCGTCGTACACAGGTTCAGGCGCTCCAAGTCGAACGGCGGCTTCAGCTGCCGTGGCGGTCTGCCGGGCTGGGCTTCCACCAGCACCAGGGACTGGCAATGCGCCGTGCCAGCGAACTCGTCGATCAGGTAGACCGGCGCGCCGCCCAGTTGCTGCACCCCCATGGGTTGCGACTCGGAGGCGCCAAGCAGGCTGCGCCAGCGGGCGTCGTTGGCCAGCGCGGCAACGGTGGGCGACGGCTTGGCGGGCTGGGACGGCTTGATCCAGGCCGACAGCGGATCCGCCTGAGCCCATGTGGCCGGCGGCGCCCGACTGGCTTCATCGGCCAGCCGCGTGCACGCAGAAGGCTCGGCCGCATCGGCAAACCCGCCGGTCAGACCGGCCAGCAACAGACCAGCCAGCAGCGCCTTGTTCATCGTCGACTCCCTCGGGCGGCAAAGGCCGCCGCTTAAACTGCGGCCCATTCTGAAGCCCTCCGCCGGGGGGCTTTGCTTTTTGCTCCGACGCCGATGACCCAGACCGCTGACTTCAGCGCCCATACACCCATGATGAG
>NZ_LMFP01000028.1:363124-419942 GCF_001426885.1 Pelomonas sp. Root1444
GGCGACTTCTACGAGGTCTTCTACGACGACGCGCGCAAGTGCAACGCGCTGCTGGACATCACGCTGACGCAGCGCGGCCAGAGCGCCGGCCAGCCGGTCGTCATGGCCGGTGTGCCGGTGCACGCGCTGGAGAGTTATCTCGCCAAGCTCATCAAGCTGGGTGAAGCGGTCGCGATTGCCGAGCAGGTCGGCGAGGTCGGCGCGAGCAAGGGGCCGGTGGAACGCAAGGTGGTGCGCGTCGTCACTCCGGGCACCATCACAGACACCGAACTGCTGGCCGACAAGCAGGACGCCGTGCTGCTGGCCGTCTCCGGCCACGGCCGCAGGCACGGGCTGGCGTGGCTGTCGTTGACCCAGGGCGAGATCGGCCTGGCCGAGTGCAGCGACATGGAGTTGCCCGCCTGGCTGGCGCGCCTGTCGCCCGCCGAGGTGCTGGTCAACCGAGAGCAGCAGCCGGCGGGCGTCATGAAGGCGCGCTTCCCGGTCACGAACCGGCCGAGTTGGCAGTTCGACGGCGCGTTGGGGAACCGCAAGCTGTGCGAACAACTGGCCGTCGCCAGCCTGCAGGGCTTCAATGCGCATGAGCTCACCTTGGCCCATGCCGCGGGCAGCGCACTGCTGGCCTTTGCCGAGCACACGCAGGGCCGCGCGCTGTCCCACGTGCGCTCGCTGCGCGTGCAGCGCGCCAGCGACCTGCTGGACCTGCCGCCCGCCACGCAACGCAACCTGGAGCTGGTGCAGACACTGCGCGGCGAGGCCAGCCCGACGCTGTTCTCGCTGCTGGACACCTGCAAGAGCGGCATGGGCAGCCGCACGCTGCGGCAGTGGCTGCTGCACCCCAAGCGCGATCGCGCCGAAGCGACGGCGCGGCACGACGCGATTGCGGCCCTGCACGCGGAAGGCTTCGAGCCGCTGCGCGAGGCGCTGAAGTCGGTCAGCGACGTGGAGCGCATCTCCGCCCGCATCGCGCTGCGCCAGGTGCGGCCACGTGAACTGACGGGCCTGCGTGCGACGCTGCAGGTGCTGCCGCAGCTGCGCGCCGTGACGCCCGCCGCGCTGCGTGATGCGACGCTGACGCCGCCCAGCGACATCCTCGAACTGCTGGAACGAGCCATCGCGCTGGAGCCGGCCATCCTGGCGCGCGATGGCGGCGTCATCGCCGACGGCTTCGACGCCGAGCTGGACGAGCTGCGCGGCATCCAGCAGAACTGCGACGGCTTCCTGCTGGACCTCGAAACCCGCGAGCGCGCCCGCACCGGCATCGCCAACCTGCGCGTCCAGTTCAACCGGGTGCACGGCTTCTACATCGAGGTCACGCAGGGCCAGGTCGACAAGGTGCCGATGGACTACCAGCGCCGCCAGACGCTGAAGAACGCCGAGCGCTACATCACGCCCGAGCTGAAGGCCTTCGAGGACAAGGCGCTGTCCGCCAACGAGCGGGCGCTGGCGCGCGAGAAGCTGCTTTACGAGCAGGTCATCGATGCCCTCATCAGCCGCTTGGAACCATTGACGGCGCTGGGCCGCACGCTGGCCGGGCTGGACGCATTGGCTGCGCTGGCCGAGCGCGCCGTCACGCTGAACTGGTGCCGGCCCGAGTTCGTGGCGCAGCCCTGCCTGGAGATCGAGGCCGGCCGCCACCCGGTCGTGCAGGCGCGCCTGGCGGAGACCGGCGGCGCGGAGTTCATGCCCAACGACTGCCGGCTGGACGCGCGCACGCGCATGCTGGTCATCACCGGCCCCAACATGGGCGGCAAGAGCACCTTCATGCGCCAGGTCGCGCTGATCGCGCTGCTGGCCGCGATCGGCTCCTACGTGCCGGCCACGCGCTGCCGGCTGGGGCACATGGACGCCATCCACACCCGCATCGGCGCGGCCGACGACCTGGCCAACGCGCAGTCCACCTTCATGCTGGAGATGACCGAGGGTGCGGCCATCCTGCATTCGGCGACCGACCAGTCGCTGGTGCTGATGGACGAGATCGGGCGGGGGACGTCGACCTTCGACGGGCTCGCGCTGGCCAGCGCCATCGCCAGCCACCTGCACGACAAGACGCGTGCCTTCACGCTGTTCGCGACCCACTACTTCGAGCTGACCGAGTTCCCGGCCAAGCACTCGATGGCGCAGAACTGGCATGTGTCGGCCGTGGAGAGCGGCGAGGACATCGTCTTCCTGCACGAGCTGCAGGCCGGCCCCGCCAGCCGCAGCTACGGCGTGCAGGTGGCCAAGCTGGCGGGCATGCCGGCCAGCCTGGTGCGGCAGGCGCGCGCCACGCTGGAGGCGCTGGAGGCGCGGCAGAACGCGGCTGACGACCAGTTCGATCTGTTCGCCGCGCCGCCGGCCCCGCCGCCGCTGCCCGAGCCGAGCGAGCTGGTGGCCGCGCTGGACGGCATCGACCCCGACGCCCTGTCGCCGCGCGAGGCCCTGGAGGCGCTCTACAAGCTGAAGAAGCTGGCCAAGCCATGAGCGAAAGAGTCCTTGTCTTCTCCCACGCCAACAGCTACCCCGCCGGCTGCTACCGGGTGCTGTTCGAGCGCTGGCGCGCGGCGGGCTGGCGCGTCGAGGCGCTGGACCGCTTCGGGCATGACCCGCGCTTTCCGGTCACCGGCGATTGGCGCAAGCTGCGCGACCAGCTGCTGCATTTCATCGACACCGAGGTGAAGCCGCAGGGGCAGGTCGCGCTGGTCGGCCATTCGCTGGGCGGCATGGTGAGCCTGCTGGCGACCTGCCGGCGGCCGGAACTGGTGTCGCGGCTCGTCATGCTGGACTCGCCAGTCGTCACCGGCTGGAAGGCCGCCGCCGTCGCGGTGGCAAAGACCACGGGGCTGATCCACCGCTACGGCCCGTCCAAGATCGCTCGCGAGCGCCGCCACCTCTGGCCGGACCGCGAGGCGGTCTACAAGCATTTTTCAGCCAAGAAATTGTTCGCCCGTTGGGACCCACGCGTGTTGGCCGACTACATCGAAGCCGGCTTCGAGGAGGCCGACGGCCAGGTGCGCTTGCGCTTCACGCGGGACGTGGAAGCGCACATCTACCGTACGCTGCCCCACCACCTGCCGCTGCTGCTGCGCCTGCGGCCGCCGCAATGCCCGGTGGCCTTCGTCGGCGGCACACGGTCGGCCGAGCTGCGCCAGGCGGGCGCTGCGGCGTCCAAGAGGCTTGCCGGCGACAACTGGCGCTGGATGGAAGGCTCACACCTCTTCCCGTTCGAGAAGCCGGACGAAACGGCAGAGCTGGTGCTCGACTTGTTGAGCTGACCGCGGCGAGCGCCGGGGCCCGAAGCCAGCCCGAGGGCTATCAATCTACAATCGCAATTTCCCACCACAGCATGCTGTTCTGGCGTGCTGCAAGACATGACCAAATACGTCTTCGTCACCGGCGGTGTGGTGTCCTCCTTGGGCAAGGGCATCGCGTCGGCCTCCCTGGCTGCCATCCTCGAATCGCGCGGCCTCAAAGTCACCCTGATCAAGCTGGACCCCTACATCAACGTCGACCCCGGCACGATGTCGCCCTTCCAGCACGGTGAAGTCTTCGTCACCGACGACGGCGCCGAAACCGACCTCGACCTCGGCCACTACGAACGCTTCATCACGACGCGGATGAAGAAGGCCAACAACTTCACCACCGGCCAGATCTACAAGACCGTGCTGGAGAAGGAACGCCGCGGCGACTATCTCGGCAAGACGGTGCAGGTCATCCCGCACATCACCAACGAGATCCAGGAATTCATCAAGCGCGGCGCCGAAGGCGTCGATGTGGCGATCGTCGAGATCGGCGGCACGGTGGGCGACATCGAGTCCCTGCCCTTCCTGGAGGCCGTGCGCCAGATGAGCCTGCGGGCCGGCCCGACGAACACGGCCTACGTGCACCTGACTTACGTGCCGTGGATCGCTGCCGCGGGCGAGCTCAAGACCAAGCCGACGCAGCACACCGTGCAGAAGCTGCGCGAGATCGGCATCCAACCCGACGCGCTGCTGTGCCGCGCCGACCGCCGCATCCCCGACGATGAGCGCGAGAAGATCTCGCTGTTCACCAACGTCGCGGAGTACGGCGTGATCTCGATGTGGGACGTGAACACCATCTACAAGGTGCCGCGCCTGCTGCACGAGCAGGGGCTGGACCAGCTCATCTGCACCAAGCTGCAGCTCAACACCAAGAGCGCCGACCTGAAACGCTGGGACACGCTGGTCTACGAGGTCGAGAACCCCAAGACCGAGGTCACCATCGCCATGTGCGGCAAGTACACCGACCTGTCGGACTCGTACAAGTCGCTCAACGAGGCGTTGCGCCACGCCGGCATCCACAACCACGCCGGCGTGAAGATCGAGTACGTCGACAGCGAGACGCTGACGCCCGAGACGGTCGACAGCCTCGGCAAGTTCGACGCCATCCTCGTCCCCGGCGGCTTCGGCAAGCGCGGCGTAGAGGGCAAGATCCTGGCCGCCCAGTACGCCCGCGAGCACAAGCTGCCCTACCTGGGCATCTGCCTGGGCATGCAGGTGGCGACCATCGAGGTGGCCCGCCACCTGGCCGGCCTGGAAGGCGCCAACTCCACAGAGTTCGACCCCGAGACGCCGCACCCCGTCATCGCGCTGATCGACGAGTGGCAGGACGCCGACGGCAGCATCCAGAAGCGCGACGAGAAGAGCGACCTCGGCGGCACCATGCGCTTGGGTGCCCAGAGCTCCGACGTCAAGCCCGGTACGCTGGCTTCGGACATCTACGGCAAGGTGGTCACCGAGCGCCACCGCCACCGCTACGAGGCGAACGAACACTACCTGGACCGCCTGCAGGAAGCCGGTCTCGTCATCTCGGCCATCACCCAACGCGAGAAGCTGACCGAGATGGTCGAGCTGCCGCGCGAGGTGCATCCCTGGTTCGTCGGCGTGCAGTTCCATCCCGAGTTCAAGTCCACGCCCTGGGGCGGCCACCCGTTGTTCACGGCCTTCATCAAGGCCGCGCTGGGCCACAAGAAGGCCTGAGGTCAATCGTCATGAAGCTCTGCGGATTCGACGTCGGCATCGACAAGCCGTTTTTCCTGATCGCCGGCACCTGCTCGATCGAGGGCCTGCAGATGTCGCTCGACGTCGCTGGCCTGTTGAAAGAGGCGTGCACGACGCTTGGCATTCCCCTGATCTACAAAGGCTCGTTCGACAAGGCCAACCGCTCGTCCGGCACCACCAAGCGCGGCGTCGGCATGGAAGCCGGCCTGAAGATCCTCGACGAGGTGCGCCGCCAGACCGGCTTGCCGGTGCTGACCGACGTGCACGACACCACCCAGGTGGCCGAGGTCGCCAGCGTCGTCGACGTGCTGCAGACACCGGCCTTCCTGTGCCGCCAGACGGACTTCATCCGCGCCGTCGCCCAAAGCGGCAAGCCGGTCAACATCAAGAAGGGCCAGTTCCTCGCGCCCTGGGACATGAAGAACGTCATCGACAAGGCCCGCGCCGCCGCACACGAGGTGGGCCTGTCGGAGGACCGCTTCCTGGCCTGCGAACGCGGCGTCAGCTTCGGCTACAACAACCTCGTGGCCGACATGACCAGCCTGGCCGAGATGCGCAACAGCGGCGCGCCGGTGGTGTTCGACGTCACCCATTCGGTGCAGAAGCCCGGCGGCCTGGGCGGCTCCAGCGGCGGCGCGCGCGAGATGGTGCCGGTGCTGGCCCGGGCCGGTGTCGGCGTCGGCGTGGCGGGCCTGTTCATGGAGACGCACCCGAACCCTGCCGAAGCCTTCAGCGACGGCCCGAATGCGGTGCCGCTCAGGCACATGAAGACGCTGCTGGAGCAACTGGTGGCGCTGGACCGCGTCGTCAAGCAGCAGCCGCTGCTTGAGAACGACTTCTCCTGCTGAGAGCCATGGCCGCCTACATCCTCGCCAACGTCAAAGTCACCAACCCCGAGCAATACGAGGACTATCGGCGCCTGTCGACGCTCGCCATGAAGGAGCACGGCGCCGAGGTGCTGGTGCGCGGCGGCAAGACGACCGTGCTCGAAGGCGACTGGACACCCGAGCGCGTTGTGCTGCTGAAGTTCCCGACTGCTGAAGCCGCCCAGGCCTTCTACGACTCGCCGGAGTACGGCGCCGCGCGCGAAGCCCGCGAGGGCATTGCCGTCATGCGCATGGTGTTGATCGAAGGTGTCTGATCCTGCCGATTGATGTGACGCGGTAACACCCACTTGGCACACTTGCGCCCGCCCGAATTTTTCACTTCCCTGGAGACACTGAATGAGCGCCATCGTTGACATCGTCGGCCGAGAAATCCTCGACAGCCGCGGCAATCCCACCGTCGAATGCGACGTCCTGCTGGAATCGGGCGTCATGGGCCGCGCGGCCGTGCCGTCGGGTGCCTCCACCGGTTCGCGCGAAGCCATCGAGCTGCGCGACGGCGACAAGGGCCGCTACCTCGGCAAGGGCGTGCTGCGCGCCGTCGAGCACATCAACACCGAGATCTCCGAGGCCGTGCTGGGCCTGGATGCCGCCGAGCAGGCTTTCCTGGACAAGACGCTGATCGACCTCGACGGCACCGAGAACAAGAGCCGCCTGGGCGCCAACGCGATGCTGGCGGTCTCCATGGCCGTCGCCCGCGCAGCGGCTGAAGAATCGGGCCTGCCGCTGTACCGCTATTTCGGCGGCATGAACGGCAACCAACTGCCGGTGCCGATGATGAACGTCATCAACGGCGGCGCCCATGCGAACAACTCGCTGGACCTGCAGGAGCTGATGATCATCCCCGTGGGCGCGCCGTCGTTCCGCGAAGCGCTGCGCTGGGGCGCCGAAGTCTTCCACGCGCTGAAGAAGATCCTGCACGACAAGGGCATCTCCACCGCCGTGGGCGACGAAGGCGGTTTCGCGCCGAGCGTCGAGAGCCATGAGGCCGCCATCCAGCTGATCCTGCAGGCCATCGACAAGGCCGGCTACATGGCCGGCTCGCAGATCGCCATCGGCCTGGACTGCGCCGCCAGCGAGTTCTACAAGGACGGCAAGTACGTGCTCGAAGGCGAAGGCGGCATCCAGCTGTCGTCGCAGGAGTGGACCGACATGCTGGCCACCTGGGTCGACAAGTACCCCATCATCTCCATCGAAGACGGCATGGCCGAAGGCGACTGGGACGGCTGGAAGATCCTGACCGACCGCCTGGGCAAGAACGTGCAGATCGTCGGCGACGACCTGTTCGTCACCAACACCAAGATCCTGAAGGAAGGCATCGAGAAGGGCATCGCCAACTCCATCCTGATCAAGATCAACCAGATCGGCACGCTCACCGAGACCTTCGCCGCCATCGAGATGGCCAAGCGCGCCGGCTACACGGCCGTCATCTCGCACCGCTCGGGCGAGACCGAGGACAGCACGATCTCCGACATTGCCGTCGGCCTGAACGCCGGCCAGATCAAGACCGGCTCGCTGTCGCGCTCGGACCGTATGGCCAAGTACAACCAGCTGCTGCGCATCGAGGAAGACCTGGGCGACGTGGCCGTGTACCCCGGCCGTGCCGCCTTCTACAACCTGAAGTAAGCCTTTGAAGGCGCTTGCCCTGGTCCTGGCGGTCTTCCTGATCGCCATCCAGGCCCAACTGTGGGTGGGCCGGGGCAGTCTTCCGTACGTGGCCCACCTCCGGGAGGAAGTGGCCGCCGCGCGCGCCGAGAACGACGAGGCGCGCGCCCGCAACAACCAGCTGCAGGCCGAGCTGCGCGACCTGCGCGAAGGCCTGGAGATGGTGGAAGAGAAGGCCCGCTTCGAGCTCGGCATGATCAAGCCGGACGAGGTCTTCGTGCCACTCGCCGCACCTGCAGCCCCACCTGCGGCCTCGGCGGCTGGCCAGCGCTGATGCTGGCCCAGGCCTGGGCGGCGCTGCTGGCGCCGGCCTTCACCGCCTTCGGCAGCCCGATCTCCTGGCTGGAACTGGTCGCCTTCGTGCTGGCCGTCTGGATGGTCGTCTGCAACATGCGGGTGAAGCTGCTGGCCTGGCCGCTGGCCCTCGTCAGTTCGCTGATGTACTTCGCCCTCTTCTGGGACGGCCAGCTGTATGGCGAGGCGGCGCTGCAGCTCGTCTTTGCCGCATTGGCCGTCTGGGGCTGGTGGCAATGGCGCTTCGGCCGCACCCGCGAGGGCGAGGCGCTGAAGGTGCGCCGGCTGGGCTGGCAAGGCCTCGCCCGGCCCGTGCTGCTGACGCTGGCGGCGTGGCCGCTGCTGGGGCTCTTCCTGGACCGTGTCACCGACAGCCCCCTGCCCTACTGGGACGCCTTCCCGACCGTCGCCAGCCTGCTGGGCCAATGGCTGCTGGCGCGCAAGTACGAGGAGAACTGGCCGACCTGGATCGTCGTCAACGCGGTCAGCGTCGTGCTGTTCGGGTTCAAGGGCTACTGGCTGACGGTCATCCTGTATGCCGGCTTCATTCCGATGAGCGTCATCGGCTGGCGCGCGTGGAGGCAGGCTTGGGCCGCTTGATCGCGCTGCTCGGCGCGGAGTGCACCGGCAAGTCCACGCTGGCCGAAGCGTTGGCCGCCGAGTTCAACGCCGGCCTCGTCACGGAATACCTGCGCGAGTGGTGCGACGCCCATGGCCGCACGCCGCTGCGGCATGAGCAGGCCCACATCGCCGCTGAGCAGGCCGCGCGCATCGAGGCGGCATCGCGGCAACACGACCTCGTCATCTGCGACACGACGCCGCTGATCACGGCACTGTGCAGCCAGCATTACTTCAACGACGACGCGCTGCTGGCCGGTGCACTGGCGTTCCAGCGCCGCTGCGAGCTGACGCTGCTGTGCGCACCCGACCTGCCCTGGCAGGCCGATGGCTTCCTGCGCGACGGCCCCGGTGTGCGGGCCGCCTTCGATGCGCGGCTGCGGGCGGCGCTGTCGGCCAGCGGCATCCGCTGGATCGACATCGCCGGCAGCGATGACGAACGCCGGGCGACGGCGGTCCGCGCGCTTCAACGCCCCAGCAGCAGGTAGTCGAACAGCTGGGTGCCGCCGGCGCCGCCCAGCGGCACCAGCATGGCCTTGAGCAGCGGCTGGTCGAAGAACGGCGCGAACGCGCCCTTCTGGTTGTTCTCCACCTGGGTGATCAGGCGCTTGAAGGGCTCGACGAGGTCGCTCATGGGCTTGCCGCTGCCGGCCATCCAGCGCAGGTCTGCCTGCATGGATTCCAGGGCCCGCCGGCGCGTGTGCTCGGCCGAGCGCTTGAGCATGACGGTCAGGCCGATCAGCGCGACGACATAGAAGCTCACGCCCACCGCGATGGCCGGCGTCAGCGCCCAGTTGTCGAACAGCCGGCTGCGCGCCACGACCAGCAGCGCCAGCACGACGAATGGCCCGATGACCAGGCGCGCGACCGGCGCGCTGCGCTGCGCCACCACCTGCACGTCGATCCAGTCGTCCAGCAGCGTGTGCATCGCGAAGCCGCCGCCGTCCTTGGTTCGTTCCTCGGGCCGGGCGTTGAAGCGCTGCGACCACAGCGCCTGGTGCTCCTCGCCGAGGGACTTGGCGAACATCTCGATGGTCGCGTCCGGGTAGAAGCTGCGGCCCGCGTTCAGGTGGCGCACGAAACGCAGCAGCAGCACGGTCGCATCGGCCACGGCGACGATGAGCAGCGGCAGCATCAGCAGGATCACGTAGAGCGTGGCCTTGACGATCTGGCGGTGCTCGTCGCCGCGCACCGGCACTTCGGGGATCTGGCCTTCCGACAAACCCAGGAACATCAGGCCGACCAGCCCGATGGTCAGTACGAACCACACCAGCGTGCGCGCCGCGCGCGGCCGCGCCTCGCCGCGTTCGCCGTACTCCTGCCACAGCTGGGCGAAGTCGCAGCTGAAGCCCACGCCGGGTTTCCAGAACAGCACGCTGATCTGCTCGAACCAGCCGCGCACCAGCTCCCGCACGGTGCTGCGCACGACCGGCCGTGGCACCGGGCGCGGCAGGCGCAGCCAGTCGGAGTCATCGCGCAGCAGCTGCAGCGTGCAGGCCCAGGCCCAGTCCAGCGTCCAGAAGATGGCGAACAAGGCCAGCAGATGGATGAGGTGCGAAGGCCAGGCGCTGACGCCCTCCAGCCACGTCACCGGCTCGCAGGTGCTGCAGTTGACGCTGCCACGCCAGCCCGCGGCCGGCCAGGCCAGCCACAGCCACACGCCCGCCACCATCAGCAGCACGACCAGGTGCAGGCGGTCCACACCCGCGGGCTGGTCGGGCGGCAGCGGCTGCTCGCGCCGTGCCGACAGCAGGGCCGGCAGCACCGCCAGCAACGCGCCGAAGGCGGCCAGGCTGGCCAGCAGCAGCGCATGGATGAAGTCGAGCCGGCTGGGCAGCACGAACTCGATCAGGCTGGCCAGCACGTACGAGAACAGGCCCGCATGCAAAGCCACCAGCACGATGGCCGTCATGTCCATCTGCGGCTGGTTGTTCATCGTCGGCTCGCGCAGGAAGACGCGCCGCGCCTGGCGGATGGCGGGCGTGGACGGCCAGACCAGCAGCATCGTGCCCGTCAGCCCGATCATCAGCACCGCCACGAAGATGCGCCCCGCGCTGTTGACCGGCGGGCGGGCGTCCAGCGCATAGCCGGCCAAGGGCACGGCGTTGCTGCGCCCGATCTCGTACAGCGAGGTGTTCTGCAGCGCCTGGTCCAGCGCCGCGCGCTCGCGCTGCTTGCAGCCCTCGTCGCGGCAGCCCGCGCGGCGCGCGGCGGCATAGGTGCTGGTCTGGTAGATGTCGCGCAGCGGCGGCGTGCCGGCCTGCAGGTTGACCGGCCCCTCCCCCTTGTCCGTCGTGGTCGAGGGCGGCGGCGGGTAGAAAGCCAGCGGCAGGCTGCTCGCGACGACCAGGTTGCGCGTGAAGGCCTGCGTGCGCGGGTGCAGGTAGCGCGCGTCCATGTCCGTCGTGAAGAACATCTTGTCCGAGAAGTCCTCGTGCAGGGCCTGCAGCACCAGCAGCTTGTCGTGCACGTCGTTGGCGAAGATGCCGATGGCGCCGATGGGCGGGAGCTGCGGGTTGGTCTCGCTGCGCTTGAGGTCGGCGCCCAGCCGGCGCAGGTAGTCGAGCTGGTCGCGGCTCTCGGGCCATTCCAGCGTCGGCGCCGTCTTGCCGGCCGTCCCCGCGGCGGCCTGGATTTCCCGCGAAGTCACGCCGTCGATGCCGCGGAAGAAATACACCACCTCCAGCAACAGCCCCTTCTCGTCGCCCCCCAGGCGGTGCTTCAGCTCGGCCACCAGCGACTGGGCATAGAGGGAATCGCGCTCCGCCACCACGACGACGCGGCGCTTGCTGTCATGCGGCAGGCGCAGCCGGATCTCGGCGTCCAGCTTGCGGATCAGGTCGCCATCGTTGCCCACCGTGCGCTGCAGCGCCACCTGGCGCTGGTCGCCCGTGATGCGGTTGAACTGTTCGGTGATGAAGGCGTCCAGGTCCTGACGGTTCAGCTCGGCCAGCATGCGGTTGGGTGCCGTGGAGGCCGAGTTGTAGAACTCCGCGCCGGACAGCAGCCGGTAGCCCTCCAGCACCTCGGCTTCCAGCGCCGGCCCGCCCTGGTTGCCGAGGCTGGCGCAGCGCAGCGCCGTCGCTGCCGCGGTGGCGACGGCGCTGCTTGCGGGCATGTTGTAGCGGTCGGCCGCGCAGCGCAGGTCGGACAGGGCCAGGCGCAGCGCATCGGTGGACGAGGGGCCGATGACGGCCAGGCTGGGCAGGCCGTCGTCCGCCTCGCTGCTGGAGCTGCCCTTGAAGCTGGCATTGACGCGCGCCTTGCTGCCCATCAGCTGCTGCACCAGCAGCGCCAGCGCGTCCAGCTTGCGGTTGGGCAGCGAGTTCTCGTCCACCCACAGCACGGCCACCTGGGCATAGCGGCCGCCATGCCCAGCCCGGCCGGGCCTGTCGCGGTGGCCGGTGCGCAGCGTCAGCAGCTCGTACGGCACCACGAAGGGCGCCTTGGCCTTGGCTGCGGCCGAAGCGGCGCTGGCCGGGGCCGGCGGTGTCTTGGCCGGCACTGCCGGCGCCGGGTTCAACAGGTCGAACTCCAGCAGGCTGAGCCGCTCGGCGTTGTCCGGCACGTAGTCCTTGGCCAGCAGCCCGGCCAGCGCCGCGTAGCGCACGCGCCGGCGCGCCTCCTCCGCACCGACGAAATCCGCGCCGGGCAGAAGGCCCAGCACCAGCAGCGTGTCGTCCAGCCGTTGGTCGTGGTCACGGTCCAGCTTGGCCAGCATGTTGCGCGGGTTGCGCGCCTCGGCCACGCCGTCGCGGCAGTCCACGTCCACCTCGCGGCTCGCCTGCTTGCGGAAGCGCTCGCAGCGGTCGGCCCGCTCGGCCTCGTAACGGCGCAATGCGGCAAACGGGTCTTCCCAGAGGCGCGCGTTGACCTCCAGTTCCGAATCGACCGGCGCCTGGGCGCGCGGCTTCTCGGGCGGGCGCAGCGGCTCGAAGGCATGCGGCACCAGCTGCGTACTGGCCACGAAAGCCACCAGCACCGCCGCGCTTGCCCATGGGAAACCGCCGAAGCCGCCCTTGGAGTCCGCCATCGCTCACTCCTGGCCCTTGCACACAAGGCCAGCCGACAAAGTCTCAGCTCGGCGGGGCGACGTCAAGCAGCAGGGGCCGCCTCATCCTCAGAACGCATGAGGCCCGCGTTGCGCCCCGGCTACTGCAGGCTGCCGTCGGGGCGTGCCTGCGCGCCGCCCGGCGCGAACAGCGCGCCCACATCCACGGCGTCGAACCGGTAATGCCGGCCGCAGAAGTCGCAACCGATCTCGATCTCGCCACGTTCGGCGAGCACGCTGTCGGCCTCCTCGCGCCCCAGGCCGCGCAGCATCTGGCCCACGCGTTCGCGCGAGCAGGTGCAGGCGAAGCACGGCGCCTGCGGTTCGAAGCGCGTCACCGTCTCCTCCCAGAACAGGCGGCGCAGCACGGTGTCGGCGTCCAGCGTCAGCAACTCTTCGGCCGTCAGCGTGGCCGCGAGGATGCTGATGCGGTTGAAGGCGTCGGACAGGCCGATGTCGTCCTCATTGCTGGAACGCTGCCCCCACGCCGGCAAAGCCGGCTGCCCCCCGAGGGGGCGCTCCGCGGCTTGGGACGGCCCGGCGCCGCTTCTGCCTTCCAGGTTGCCCTCACCCTCGACCGGCAAGCGCTGGATCAGCAGGCCGGCGGCGATGTCGCCGTTGGCGGCGAGCACCAGCTTGGTGTCCAGCTGCTCGGACTGCAGCATGTAGTGCTCCAGCACTTCGCTCATCTTCTGCAGCGGCTCGCGCTGGTCGCCGTGCAGGGGCACGACGCCCTGATAGGGCTGCTGGCCGGGGAACTTGTCCTTCGGGTCCAGCGTGATCGCGCAGCGGCCCTGGCCACGCAGGTTGACCATGGCCTCCAGCGTCGCTCCGGGCTCCACCGCGCCAATGCACTTGGCCGTGGCGCGGAACGCCAGGTCAGGCTGCGCCTCGGCCACCGCCAGCTTCACAGGGCCGTCGCCCATCACCTGCAGCACCAGCGCGCCGTTGAACTTGATGTTGGCCTGCATCAGCACGGCCGCGGCACTCATCTCGCCGAGCATGTCGCGAAGCTCCGGCGGGTATTCCTGCCCGGGTTCGCGGCGGCTCAGCACCTCACGCCAGGCATCGGTCAGGCGCACCAGCATGCCGCGCACCGGCAGGCCGTCGAACAGGAACTTGTGCAATTCACTCATCGGATTCTTTTCAGGCCTTCGCGATAGCGGCGGCCGTTGTTGACGTAATGGGCCGCGCTGGCCTTCAGGCCGGCGATCTGCGCCTCGTTGAGCTGGCGCACGACCTTGGCCGGCGCGCCGACGATGAGGCTGCCGTCGGGGAACTCCTTGCCTTCGGTCACCAGCGCGCCGGCGCCGACGATGCAGTTGCGGCCGATGCGGGCGCCATTCAAGACCACGGCCCCAATGCCGATGAGGCTTTCGTCACCCACCGTGCAGCCGTGCAGCATGACCTGGTGGCCCACCGTCACGTGCTGGCCGATGACCAGCGGAGAGCCATGGTCGGCATGCAGCACCGAGCCGTCCTGGATGTTGCTGCCGGCGCCGATCGTCAGCGTGTCGCTGTCGCCACGCAGCACGGCGTTGAACCAGACGCTGACGTCCTGCCCAAGAGTCACGCGGCCGATGACCTCGGCGCTGTCGGCCACCCACGCGGACTCCGCCACGTCGGGAATGTGCTCGTCGAGCTGGTAGATCGCCATCGCGGGCCCTCCCCGTCAAAACGGTGAATTTTAGAATCCGGTCGATGTCCGAACTCCGCCTGACCACGCTCGGCCCTTTGTTGATGGCCGAAGCGCCCGCCAAGGCCGCGGCCACGCTGGCGCTCGCTGCCACCTTGCCGATCGACACGACCGCCGTCATCGCAGAGCCTGCCGGCATCCCCGGCCGCCCCGCGCGGCCGCGGATGGTCGAGCACATCAAGCTCAAACCGCCGTCGATGCGCACACCCGCCGGCATCGCCGCGCTGGTGCATGCCATCGCCCACATCGAGCTCAACGCCATCGACCTGGCGCTGGACATCTGCTGGCGCTTCGCCGGCATGCCGGAGGCCTTCTACCGCGACTGGCTGCGCATCGCGCAGGAGGAGGCCAAGCACTTCACGCTGCTGCGTGACCACCTCTTGAGCCTGGGCTTCGACTACGGCGACTTCGACGCCCACAACGCGCTGTGGGACATGGCCGAGCGCACCCGGCAAGACCTGCTGGCCCGCATCGCGCTGGTGCCGCGCACGCTGGAGGCGCGCGGGCTGGACGCCTCGCCCGCCGTCCGCGCCAAGCTGGTCGGCGCCGGCGACCATCGTGCGGGCGAGATCCTCGACGTCATCCTGAGTGACGAGATCGGCCACGTGGCGGCCGGCAACCGCTGGTACCGCTTCGTCTGCCAGCAACGCGGCCTGGACCCGATCACGACCTATGCCGAGCTGACGACGCGTTACCGGGCGCCCAAGCTGCGCGCGCCGTTCAACCTCGAAGCCCGCCGCGCCGCCGGCTTCGACGAGGCGGAGCTGGCCGCACTGACCGCGCCATGAAGCGCCCCTAGTGAGAACCCTTGGCCACCGCCAAATTCTGACCACCCCGTCAAACTCGCTCTAGACTTTGGCGTTGCTTCCGAGGAGCCCCGCATGAGCGCTGACGTTTCCAAGCTTGACGCCTACTGGATGCCGTTCACGGCCAACCGCCAGTTCAAGCAGGCACCGCGCCTGTTGACCCAGGCCGACGGCATGTTCTTCCGCGACGACAAGGGCCGCGAGGTGCTCGACGGCATCGCCGGCCTGTGGTGCGTGAACGCCGGCCACAACCGGCCGAAGATCGTCAAGGCCATCCAGGACCAGGCGGCCGAGCTGGACTTTGCGCCGCCCTTCCAGATGGCCCATCCCAAGGCCTTCGAACTGGCCGAACGGCTGGCGGCCATCGCGCCCGCCGGCATGAACCGCGTCTTCTTCACCAACTCCGGCTCGGAATCCGTCGAGACCGCGCTGAAGATGGCCATCGCCTACCACCGCGTGCGCGGCGAAGGCGCGCGCACCCGCCTCATCGGGCGCGAGCGCGGCTACCACGGCGTCAACTTCGGCGGCATCTCGGTCGGCGGCATGGTCGCCAACCGCAAGATGTTCGGCAGCCTGCTGGCCGGTGTCGACCACATCCGCCACACCCATGACCCGGTACGCAACGCGTTCTCGGTCGGCATCCCCCAGCACGGCGCCGATTTCGCCGACGACCTGGAGCGCCTCGTCGCGCTGCATGACGCATCGACCATCGCCGCCGTCATCGTCGAACCCGTCGCCGGCTCCACCGGCGTGCTGATCCCGCCCCAGGGCTACCTGCAGCGCCTGCGCGACATCTGCGACAAGCACGGCATCCTGCTGATCTTCGACGAGGTCATCACCGGCTTCGGCCGCACCGGCAACCCGTTCGGCGCGCAGACCTTCGGCGTCACGCCCGACCTGATGACGGTGGCCAAGGGCATCACCAACGGCTGCGTGCCCATGGGCGCGGTGTTCGCGCTGCAGAAGATCCACGATGCCTTCATGACCGGGCCCGAGCACCTGATCGAGTTCTTCCACGGCTACACCTACTCCGCGCATCCGCTGGCCTGCGCCGCCGGCATCGCCACGCTGGACACCTATGCCGACGACGGCCTGCTGACACGTGCAGCCCGGATGCAGGACGAGTTCGCCAAGGCCTTGCACTCGCTACGCGAGGAGCCCAACGTCATCGACGTGCGCAACATCGGCCTGGTCGGCGGCATCGAGCTCAAGCCCCTGCCCGGCGAGCCGGCCAAGCGCGCCTTCAACATCTTCCTGGACTGCTGGGACAAGGGCCTGCTGATCCGCACCACCGGCGACACCATCGCGCTGTCGCCGCCGCTGATCATCGAAAGCGCGCATATCGAACGCATCATCGACACGCTGCGCGGCGCGCTGCGCAGGGCGGCCTGAAACCGCTGCACTAGACTGCGCGCCCGCCGCGGCCCGCCGCCGCCAAGGACCTCGATGACGTTGTTCGCTCCCTTCACCCGGCCTGGCCGGTACGCCAAGTACGCCCTGGCCGCCAGCCTGACGCTGGCCGCCCTGCCCGGCCTCGCCCAAACTCTCACCTACATCGGCCAGCAGATCGTGCCCACCGGCGCGAGCTTTCGCGGCCTGCTCCTGGGCGGCCTGTCCAGCATCGACTACGTGGCCTCTAACGGCCACTATCTGGCCATTTGCGATGACCGCAGCGACCGCGGGCCGGCGCGTTTCTACGAGCTGACGCTGGACATCAGCAAGTTCCGCCGCAGTGCCGACCCGGGCGACGCCGGGGTCGGCTGGGTCGACATGACGACCATGCTCGACCTCGACGGCCAGCCTTTCGGCCGCAACCAGGTCGACCCCGAGAGCCTGCGCCTGGACGCCAAGCGCAACCTCATCTACTGGAGCAACGAGGGCCAGCGCACCTCCGCATCGACCCAGAACCCGACGATGCGGCGCATGCAGCCCGACGGCAAGCCGGCCGGCGAGTTCGCGGTGCCGGCCTACTTCAACCCCTCGGGCAGCGCCGGTGGCCTCGCGGCTGGCGACACGGGCGTCTACAACAACCTCGCCTTCGAGAGCGTGGCCATCACACCGGACGGCCAGACGCTGTGGACCATGGCCGAGAACGGCCTGGCCCAGGACAGCCCGCCCGCGGCGGTCGGCCGCGGCAGCCGCGCCCGCATGCTGTCGTTCGACCTCGACACGGGCAAACCCGGCGCCGAGTACATCTACGAGGTCGGCCCCGTGCCCTTCGCACCGGCACGCCCGGGCGACTTCTCGACCAACGGCGTACCCGACATGCTGGCCCTGTCGGGTACCGAGTTCATCGTCATCGAGCGCGCCTACGCCGTCGGTGCCGACACGCCCGGCGTCGCGGCCCACACGCGGCAGCCCACCAGCAACACCATCCGGCTCTACCGCATCGACACGCGCGGTGCGACCGACGTGTCCGGCTGGCCCACCATCAAGGGCCGCGACGTCGTGCCCGTCAAGCGCACGCTGCTGCTCGACCTTTCCACGCTGCGCAACGACGACGGCAGCGTGCTGGCGCTGGACAACGTCGAGGGCATCACCTTCGGCCCGGTCGTCGACGGCAAGCGCACGTTGGTGCTGGTTTCCGACAACAACTTCAATCCGGCGCAGTTCACGCAGTTCATCGCGTTGTCTATTGACTAGCCGCCCATCCTTGCACCGGCTGAACGCCGGCCGGCTGGGAGCGGCCCGGTGCTCGGCCTGCGGTTGAAAGACCACGGCTCATGCCTCCCATTCCCTGGCGCGCCTACCTGCTGCTGACGGCCAGCACCAGCCTGGTCGGCAGCTACGTCGGCCTGTCCAAGCTGCTGGTCGCGGCCTTTCCCGTCTTCCTGCTCGCCGGCCTGCGCTTCGGCTTCGCGGCCGTGCTGATGCTGCCGTGGCTGAAGAAGCCGGCGCACGAAGCGCCACTCGATGCGCGCGCGCGCTGGCTGCTGTTCCTCGAATCCTTCCTCGGCAACTTCCTGTTCTCGATCTGCATGCTGTTTGGGCTCAAGCAGAGTTCGGCCGTCGTCGCGGGCGTCATCCTGGCGGGCATTCCGGCCGCGGTCGCGCTGTTGAGCTGGCTGTTCCTGAAGGAGCAGCTGAGCCGCCGCGTGCTGGCCGGCATCGGCTGCGCGGTCGGTGGCATCGCGCTGGTGGCCACCGGCAAGCAAGGCGGCGCCGAAACCACGCTGCTGGGCGCCCTGCTGCTGATCGCGGCCGTGTTCTGCGAGGGCTGCTATGTCGTCATCGGCAAGAAGCTGACGGCCGGCCTCGGGCCCCAGCGCATCAGCGCGCTGATCAACCTGTGGGGCCTGGTGCTCGTGTCGCCGCTGGCGATCTGGCAGGCCGCCAGCTTCGACTTCGGCGCCCCCGGCGTGCTGGACTGGGCGCTGCTGGGCTACTACTCGGCCGTGGCCAGCATCATCACCGTCTGGCTGTGGATGGCCGGGCTTGAGCGCCTGCCAGCGGCGAAGGCGGGCGTCTTCATGGTCTTCCTGCCCGTCAGCACGGCGCTGGTCGGGCTGCTGCTGGGCGAGCGGCTGTCGGCCATGCAGGCCCTGGCCTATGGCCTGGCCTTATCGGGTGTGCTGCTGGCGACATGGCCGTCTCCGTCGGCCTCTCGGTAGGATGACGCCCATGTCCCTGGAAGCCGATCTCACGCGCTGGCGCGAGCACCTCAGCCGTTTCGCCGCCCTGCTGGGCGGCCCGCCCGACCGCCACACGGCGCCCGCGCCGGAGGCGCAACAGGGCCACTGCCTGATCTTCGCGCCCCACCCCGACGATGAATGCATCGTCGGCGCGCTGCCGCTGCGGCTGCGCCAGGAGGCCGGCTGGCGCGTCAGCAACGTTGCCGTGACGCTGGGCAGTAACCCGGTCCGCCGCGCGTCGCGCTGGGCCGAACTGCAGGACGCCTGCACGGTGCTGGGCTTCGATTGCATCCGCGTCGGCGAGGACGGCCTGTCCGACGTGCGCGCCGACACCGCCGAGCGCCTGCCGCGGCTGTGGCAGGTCCATGTCGAAGCCATCGCCGCGCTGCTGGCCAAGCACCGCCCAGGACTCGTGCTGGCACCGCATGCGCTGGACGACAACCCCAGCCACCGCGGCGTGCACCGCCTTGTCGTCGAAGCGATCGCCGCAGCGCGGCTGGACACGGTGCTGGCCCACACCGAGTTCTGGGCCACGCAGCCGGCACCGAACGCGCTGGTGCAGACCAGCATCGCCGACACGGCCCGGCTGATCGCCGCGCTGGAGCGCCACGCTGGCGAGATCGCGCGCAACCCTTACCACCTGCGCCTGCCCGCCTTCCTGGCCGACGCCGTGCGCCGCGGCGGCGAGCTGGTGCTGGGCGCCGGCGCGACGCCGCCCGACTTCGCCTTCGCCACGCTCTACCGCTTCGTCACCTACCGCGCCGGCCAACCCATCGCCGAGCTGCCGCGACGCGTCTTCCCTGCCGACCAGCCGCTGTCGTCTTCCGTCCTGTTCACGCCCTGATCCACATGTCCAGCCAGCCCACCCACCTCCGTGTCCACCAGTTCGCCGGCCTGCAGCCCGGCCCCAGGGTGCTCGTCACCGGTGCGGTGCATGGCAACGAGATCCACGGCACGAAAGCCATGGCCGAGATCATTCGCCAGCTCGACGCCGGCGAGCTGGCGCTGCGGCGCGGCACGTTGACGCTGGTGCCCATCGTCAACCCGCTGGCCCACCAGCTGAACCGCCGCGAAGGCGACCGCAACCTCAACCGCAACCTGCGCCCGCCCGTCATCGCGCACGACTTCGAGGACCGCATCGCCCGCGTGCTGTGCCCGCTGATCGCCCAGCACGACGGCATCCTCGACCTGCACAGCTTCCAGGGCCAGGGCCCCGCCTTCGCGATGATCGGCCCACGCGACAACAGCGGCGAGCTGGAGCCCTTCTCGCAGGAGGCGACCGAATCGGCGCTGGCCGCACGCCTGGGGGTAGGCCGCATCGTCGAGGGCTGGCTGTCCACCTACGCCTTAGGCCTGCAGCGCCGCCAGCAGCGCGTGCACGACGGCTCGCGCCGCGCCGCGCTGATCTCCGACCCGCATTACGGCGTCGGCACCACCGAGTACATGCGCTCCACCGGTGGCTGGGCCATCACGCTGGAATGCGGCCAGCACCTGGATCCCAACGGCCCCGAGGTCGCACGGCTGGCCATCCTGCGTGCGTTGGTGTTCCTGGGCATGCTCGATGAAATCGCCGTCGAACCGCACCGCCCGGCGCAGCCGCCCGAGCTGCTGCAGCTCTACGACGTCATCGACCGCGAGGACATGGGCGACAGCTTCGAGCGCGAATGGGCCAGCTTCGACGCCATCGAGAAGGGCCAGCGCATCGGCACCCGCGCCAGCGGCGAGCCCGTGCTGGCGCCCAGCGAGGGTCGCATCGTGTTCCCGAACGTGAAGTCCCTGCCCGGCACCGAATGGTTCTACCTGGCACGGCCCAGCGACCGCCAACTTTGAGCCGATGAGACTGTTCCCGGCGCTGCTGATGCTGGCGGCCATGCTGCCGGCCGTCGCCGAAGAGACGGCGCCTGCAACGCAGGTCGTCACGATTCCCTACATGGAGCGCGAGGCGCCGCACCGCGTCTACGCCGACCAGCTGCTGACCATCGCGCTGGAGCTGTCGCGCGACCGGTACGGCCCCTACCGCGTCGTCCAGCAGCGCGAGGAGACCGTCATCCGCCGCCAGCTGCTGCAGCTGGAGAAAGGCGGCGGCCTGTCCGTCGCCGTCGCCATGCCGACCCAGGAATGGCTGGACGGCGCCCTGCCGGTGCGCGTGCCCATCATGCGCGGGCTGGCCAGCTTCCGGTTCTTCCTCGGCCGCCAGGGCGACCTGCCGTTGCTCGAATCGGTCAGGACCGTCAACGATCTGAAGGCGCTCAGCATCGGCCAGGGTCCCGGCTGGTCCACCGCCAGGATCCTGGAGGACAACGGCTTCAAGGTGGTCTACGGCGGCGCGCACGCCACGCTGATCCCGATGCTGCACTCCGGGCGCTTCCAGCTGTTGATGCGCGGCGTCTACGAGGTCGAGCCGGAGCTGCGCGCGCAGCAGCACGCCTATCCCGACCTGCGCGTTGTCGACAACTTCGCGGTCTACACCTACATGCCTATGTACTTCTTCGTCGCCAAGGACCAGCCACGACTGGCCGAGCGACTGACCTACGGTCTGAAGAAGGCCCATGCCAACGGCCAGCTGGACCGGCTCTTCAACCGCGTCTTCGGCGACAGCCTGAAGCTGTTGAAGAACAAGCGGCTGAAGGTCTTCCACGTGCCCAACACCAACATCGACAAGAGCTTCTTCGAGCGCGACAAGCCCTACCTGCTGGACGCCATCGTCGCGCTGGAAAAGGCCGCTCACACCGCCCGTTAGCCCATCGTGCCGCGTGCCTGCATGGCCTCGCGCCAACGCACGAGGTGCGGGTGCTCGTCACCCGGCTTGACCTTCACGACGCGCGCGAAATCCACCGCCACGACGGCCGTGATGTCGGCGATGCTGAACTGCCCGGCCGCGATGAAGTCCCGCCCCGCCAGGTGCGCATCCAGCGTCGCGAAAAACAACTTCACGCGGGCCAGGCCGCGCTGGGCGAGTTCGGGGATCTGCGCATAGTCGACCGGCCCGGTCAGCGCCCGATTCGCCATCGCCGGGCTGCTGTTGCGAAAGGCCTCGGCAATCGCCAGCAGGCCGTCGAACTCGATGCGCGACTGCCAGCTGGCGACATCGGCCTTGTCCAGCGGGGTGCGACCCAGCAGCGGCGGCTGCGGGAAGCGCGCCTCGATGTAGGCGGCGATGGCGGCGTTGTCGGTCAATACCGGCCCTTCGTCCGTCACCAGCGCCGGCACCGTGCAGTGCGGGTTGATGCGCCGGAACGCCTCGCCCAGCTGCTCGCCGCTGCGCAGGTCCACCTGCACCGTTTCATGCGGCACGCCCTTCTCGGCCAGGAAGATGCGCGCGCGGCGCGGGCTGGGGGCGGTGGCGCAGTCGTAGAGGGTGATCACGAGGCGACCTTGTCCTGCGTCTTCGTGTCGAAGTCGCTGGCGTCATGGCGCTCGTGCAGCTGGCTGCTCGGCTCGCCCCAGGTGCGGTTGACCTTGCGGCCGCGCTGTGCGGCCGGGCGCTGGGCGATCTCGTCGGCCCAGCGGATCACGTGACGGTACTCGTGGACCGACAGGAACTCGCCAGCGCCATAGAGCTGGCCCTTGGCCAGTGCGCCATACCAGGGCCAGGCGGCCATGTCGGCGATCGTGTAATGCCCGCCGGCCAGGTAGGGCCGCTCCGCCAGCAGCCGGTCCAGCACGTCGAGCTGGCGCTTGACCTCCATCGCGTAGCGGTCGATGGGGTATTCCTGCTTGGTCGGCGCATAGGCATAGAAGTGCCCGAAGCCGCCGCCCAGGAAGGGCGCGCTGCCCATCTGCCAGAACAGCCAGCTCAAGCACTCGGCACGCTCCGCCCCGCCCGTCGGCAGGAAGGCACCACCGAACTTCTCGGCGAGGTAGACGAGGATGGCGCCCGACTCGAACACCCGCACCGGCTCCGGGCCACTGCGGTCGACGAGCGCCGGGATCTTGGAGTTCGGGTTGGCCGCGACGAAGCCGCTGCCGAACTGCTCGCCCTCGTTGATGCGGATCAGCCAGGCGTCGTACTCGGCGCCTACGTGGCCGAGGGCCAGCAGCTCCTCCAGCATCACGGTCACCTTGATGCCGTTGGGCGTGCCCAGCGAATACAGCTGCAGCGGATGGCGGCCGACGGGCAGCGGCTTGTCGTGCGTGGCACCCGCCACGGGTCGGTTGATGCTGGCGAACTGGCCGCCGTTGTTGCGATTCCAGGTCCAGACCTGGGGCGGGGTGTAGTCAGGCGTCGGGTCGGTCATGCAGGCCAAGCGTGAGTTGCGGAGGGTCCAACCCTGGCAACGCTAGCGCAAAAGCCGATTTCCCGTTTCGCTTGACGTGATAAAGCGCCTCGTCGGCGATGCGCACCAGGCGCAGCGGCTCGCTGCCATGCAGCGGCAGGCAGGCCACGCCGATGCTCACGCCGACGCTGACGACCCGGCCGCTGGACAGCGTGATCGGCTGGGACAGGCTGTCGACGAGGTCGCGCATCACCTGGCCCAGCACGTTGTCGCCCGGCCCCACGTCGCGCAGCGCGACGAGGAACTCATCGCCACCCAGGCGCGCGATGAGGTCCGACGAGCGCCGCACCGCCCTGCGCATGCGCTCCGCGCTGGCCACCAGCACCTCGTCCCCGCAGGCGTGGCCGTGGGCATCGTTGATCTGCTTGAAGCCGTCCAGGTCTACGCACGCCACCGACAGCGCCGCGTTGCGCGCCTGCGTCTCGGTGACGAAGCGCTCCAGCGTCGCCTGGCCCGCCGCGCGGTTCTTCAGCTGCGTCAGCGCGTCATGCTCGGCACGGTGGCGCACGGCGTTCTCGTTGCTCTTGCGCTCGGTGATGTCGTAGATGACGCCCTCGACCGTCTGGCCGTCCACCTGCTGCACGGAGATGAGGCAATGCACCCAGCGCCTGACTTCGCCCAGCTGCACCAGCTCCAGGTCGGCCGACACCGTCTCGCCACGGGCCGTAGCCTCGTCGATCATCTGCCGCACCTGCTCCGGCCGGTTGAAGACGCGGGCGATGAAGTCGTCCACGCTGAGGGTGCGCAGCTCGTCCATCGACAGGCCCACCACACGCGACACCGTCGGGTTGCCGTTGATGAGGCGGCCGCCCTCGTCGAGCACGAAGATGCCGGCGCTGCTGGAGTCGAAGATCTGGCGGTACTGCGCCTCCATCGCCTCGACCTCGGCGCGCAGGCGGCGCTCGGTCTGAAGCTGGCGCTCGTTGGCCTCCAGCAAGGTGTTGGCGCCGGCGATCAGCACGCCGATCTCGTCGTCCGCATGCCCCTCGGGCACCTCCAGCCGTTCGCCGGAGCCGGGCGTCATGCGCCGCAGCGCGCTGGCCAGCCGCACGATGGGCCGTGACACCATGCGCGCGGCCAGCAGATACAGCACCACGGCCAGCAACGCCGCCTGGCCGGCCATCACGGCCGCCAGCGTGTACGCCTCGCGGTCGGCGTCGGCCTGCACCTTGGCGTCGTTCAGGTGGATGCGCAACTGCCCCAGCCGCTCGCTGGCATCGAACGGCGACACCAGCGGGCGCGTCACCAGCGTCGCGTCGCTGCGCTCCAAGGCGCCCGCGCGACGCACCCGGGCCAGGTCGCGGCCATCAGCGGCCACCACCTCCACCTCGTCGACGAGCTCGTTGCGCGCCAAGCCGCCCGCCACCTCCTGCAGCAGCACCGCGTCGTTCGCATAGGCGCCGATGGCCAGCGTCTTGTCGACGGCCGCCGCCAGTGCCTCGACGCTGCTGCGGCCGCTGGCCAGGGCGCGCGCCTGGCCGAGCTGGTAGGCGACGGTGGCCGCGACGACCGCCAGCAGCGTGGCACAGACGAACACGAGCAGCATGAAACGCAGCTGCAGGCTGTCCGCACCGCGCACGCGGGGGGCCTGGCTCATGGGGCGGGAGGCTCTTTGAGGACCAGCACCGTGCGCAGGCCCGCGTCGGTCGGCTCCCTGCTGAGCCAGCCCAGCGCGCTCGGGTTGCGCCGCAGGATGCCCGCCATGGCGGTCTCGTCCGGCAGCGCCTGCGGCGGCGCGCTCTGGCCGGAGAACATCAGCCGCGCCCAGTAGCTGTTGACCTGGGCCACGCTCATGCCCGTCAGCGCCTGGTAGAAGGCCGCGCGGCGCGGGTTGTCACGTGGCAGGTCGAACACCAGCGCGAACTCGCCGTTCGTGAACGCCCTGGTGCGGCCCATGAAGAGATCGACGGCTTCCTTCTGCGTGAGCGCGCGTTGCGCGTTGCTGGCGTGGACGACGACGTAGAAGTCCGCCCGCGCCGGCAAGGCGCAGGCCAGCAGGGCGAGCAGGAAGATTTTGCCCAGGCCCATGGCGTCAGAAGATGAAGTCCACGACCGCCGTCGCGACGTTCGCTTTGGCGGCCGAGCCGTCGGCGCCGGTCCACAAGCCGGGGCCGCCGGCATCGACGCGGATGCGGTCCCATTGCAGCTTGAGTGCCGCCTGCGGATGCAAATCCCAGCGGGCCCCCAGCGACCAGCCGGACTGGTGCACGCGCGAGCGGTTGACCGCGTCCGTGATCACCACCCCCAGCATCTGCGACTGGGCCGCGGCGGCGGGGCCGAGCACCGGCGTCAGAGCGGCAGCCCAGGCCGGCACCGGCGTCACCGGCATGGCGTCGCGCGTGCGGCCGTGGGCGATGTAGGGCGTCCAGTCGCCCAGTCGGTAGCCGACGGTCGCATAGGCCGACGACTGCTTGATCAACGGCGCGGCCGACATGCGCACGAGCTCAGCGCTCCACTGCCAGTTCCCCATTTCATGGCGCAGCCCCAGCTCCAGGAACGTGGCCCAGATGTCAGCCACACCGAGGCGGGCGCGCAGCTGCCTGGCCTGGTCGGCCACCACCGGGATGGGCAAGGCGCTGAGCTGGCCCAGCGCGTCGACGGCGGGCTGCAAACCGCCCATGGCCAGCTCGATGCGGGTGCGCGACGCGCTGCCGCGCAGCAGCAGCCCGTCCTCTTCGCGCGACAGCATGAGGCCGACGACATCACGCACGCGGCCGGGCTCGGCGGTATGGAAGTCGCCGATCTGGGCGGTGCCGACCATCAGCTTGGCGCGCCAGTGCGCATCGCCATGGGACCAGCCGCGCGCGAGGTCGGCGCCGTCCAGCGACGTCGGCAGCATGGCGTACAGCTCGACCGGCGGCCGCGCCGCCATGAAGCCATAGCCGACGTTGCGGTAGTCGGCCATCAGGAAGGCGTCGAGGTTGACGCGGCCCGCGCGCAGCGTCCAGTCGGCATTTGGACGGTAGGCCGCATAGGCCCACTCCAGCGCGTCGCCGTCGCTCGCATACGTGCCGCGCTTCTTCGCAATGACCTGCGCGACCAGCTCGAACCGGCTGCCCAGGCTGTAGTTCACCTGCACGCCCAACCGGGTGTCGACGTCGGGCCGCCAACTCGCGTCGCTGCCGCCTTGGGTCAATTCACGGCGGTAGCCCCAGCCAGCCGGCGCGTCGACGCGGCTCAGCCCCAGGCTGCCGAACCCGCTCATGCGCAAGCCGGTGCCGCCGGCAGCGGTGTCGGCCTCGCCAGCCCAGCTGCCCGCTGCCAGGACCGCGGCGGTCAGGCCCGCAAGCAGTTCGCGTTTGCGGCGGGCGGGTCGGGGTGTGGTCAGGGACAACATGGCATCGGCGACTGCTTGGCCCATTATTGGTGCGATGCCCCGCTGCGTCACGGCCTTCGCCAGCCGCAAGCCGCAACCCCATCACGCTTCCCGCCACCCTGCTGGGACGGGGCTTCTCGGCGGCCGTGAAAATGCCGCGCATGCGTATCGATTTCATCTCCGACGTCGTCTGCCCGTGGTGCGCCATTGGCCTGTACTCCCTCGAGGCCGCCGCCGCCCGCATCCCCGGACTGACGCTGGACCTGCACTTTCATCCCTTCGAGCTGAACCCCGGCATGGGGCCGCAGGGCCAGGACATCGAGGAGCACCTGGCCGAGAAGTACGGCGCCAGCCCGGCCCAGCTCGCCGGCACCCGCCAGGCCATCCGCGAGCGCGGCGCGGCGCTGGGCTTCACCTTCAGCATGGCGGCGCGCAGCCGCATCTACAACACCCGCGACGCCCACCGCCTGCTGCACTGGGCCGATGAAGCCTTCGGCGCCGCCGTGCAGCGCACGCTCAAGGTGTCGCTGCTGAAGGCCTACTTCACCGAGGGCCGCGATGTGTCCGACCCCGCCGTGCTGCTGGACGTCGCCACCGCCGCCGGCCTGCCGGAGACCGAGGCGCGCGAGCTGCTGGCGGGCGACCGCTACGCGGCCGAGGTGGCGGCGGCCGAGCGCGAGGTACAGGCACAGGGCATACACGCCGTGCCGGCGATCATCGTCAACCAGCGCCACCTGATCCAGGGCGGGCAGTCGGTCGAGGTGTTCGAGCAGATATTGCGGCAAGTGATGGCCGAGCCGGCCTGAGCCCCGGCCTCCACAGCAATGGGGATGCGCCTGGCCCCCATCGGCCGCTAGCCTGGCTTCCACCTTTCGGGAGCCCCGCGATGATGAACCGCCGCCTCGCCCTGCCCCTCCTGGTCGCCTTGGTCGCTGCGTCCCAAGTGCTGGCCGCCACACCCACCGCCGAAGCGCCGTTCTACCTGCGACAGAACAACAGCGCCAACAGCGGCAACCATGCCACTGGCGACCTGATCGTCTGGGGCATACAGAACGTGAAGCCACCGGCCGACACGCCGTCGGCCTATGTCTACGGCACGTCGGGCATCTGCCCATCAGGCAAGGTTTGCGACTCCTTCGCGAGCGACCCCGACTGGCTCAAGCAGCGCCTGTTCGAGCGTGACTGGACGCTGCTGCCGCATCAGTACTATGCGTCGAGGCCCTATGACCCCGCACTGACCGGCAACTGGCGGCTGCTGCTGTCGACGAACGCCAATTTCAGCGGTGCCATCAACCTCACCACGCCCACGCTGGGCAACGTGGGCGCCATGCCCTTCGTGGCGTCCATGACGGTCAGCGGTGCGGGCCTCACGCCCACCATCAGCTGGACACTGCCGACCAGCACGCCAGACGGCATCAACCAGATGCGCGTCCGCGTGCAGGACACCAGCCACCCCATCACTGTCGAATCGCGCGCCGGCGCCGACTACAGCTTCCAGCAGGCCAACCTCATCTGGCAAAGCCCCGTGTTGAGCAGCCCCGGCTTCATGCTGCCCGAGGGCGTGCTGCAGTACGGCACGAGCTACGCCATCAGCATCGATCTCGCGCACACGCGCAGCGGCGGCACCTTCGCCGGCACGGTGGATTCGCGGTCCAGCTCGTACTTCGATTTCACTCCCATCAATCCGGCCACGCTGCCGGCCGGCGTCGGCAACATCGCTCTGCCCACGATGAAGCCCGTCCCCACCACCAGCGGCCTGCTCGCCGGCCCCGTCTACAGCTTCAACGTGGCCGATGTGGGCCCCGAGCACATCACCTTCATCGACCCGGTCGTTGCCACCGGCTTCAGCTACGCCATCGGCGGGACCGACCCCAACTTCAAGGCCGTGCAGGTGGCCAGCAATGTCGGCGACGGGCTGTACGAGGTCTGGACCTGGGATGGCGGCGCCTGGCAGAAGAGCGCCGATGCCATCGCTGCGGGCACCAGCTTCGATTTCACGGCCCATGGCTTCGCGGCGGGGGTGGACCGCTTCCAGATCCGCGGCATCGAGGCCTCGGCCAACGTCAATGCCTTCGACGTGACCGGCTTCGTCACCGGCCTGAGCTTCGTGGCCGAGGGCAACTTCACCGGCACCATGCAGGCGATCACGGTGGAAGCCATCCCCGAGCCGGCCACCTGGGCGCTGTGGCTGGCGGGTGCTGCCGCGTTGCTGACATGGCGCCGCCGGCAAGCCTGAGACAATCCGCCCCAGCACCCTGAAAGCCCGCCGCTGGCGGGCTTCGCGTTTCTCTGGAGCTTGTTTTCCCGTGTTCAAGAATCTCATCACCTACCGCATCGGCGAAGGCTGGACGGCCGACGCCAAACTGCTGGCCGAACAGCTCGCCAAGGAAACCTTCCTGCCCTGCGCGCCGACGCAGCCGCTGGCCGTCGGCTGGACGCCGCCGCGCGGCATCGAGCACGCGCCGCTCGTCGAAGTGGTCGACGGCCACTGGCTGGTCAAGCTCAAGCGCGAGCAGCGCCTGCTGCCCTCCTCCGTCGTGCAGGAGCGCGTGGACGAACTGGCCGAGCACATCGAGGCGACCACCGGGCGCAAGCCTGGCAAGAAGGCCAAGAAGGAACTGAAGGAGCAGGCCCAGCACGAGCTGCTGCCGCGCGCCTTCACCAAGACCTCGGCGACGCAGGTGTGGATCGCGCCCGCGCAAGGCCTGCTGTTCGTCGACGCCGGCTCCAGCAGCCGCGCGGACGAGGTCGTCACGCTGCTCATCCAGGCCAGCCCGGGTTTATCGCTGCAGTTGGTGCAGACGGCTGAAAGCCCCGCTGCCTGCATGGCCGCCTGGCTGCTGGACGGCGTGACGCCCGAGGGCTTCCAGATCGAGCGCGAGTGCGAGCTCAAGGGCAGCGACGACGAAAAACCCGTCGTGCGTTACGCCCGCCACCCGCTGGACATCGACGAGGTGCGCGCCCACCTGACCAGCGGCAAGATGCCGACTCGCCTGGCGCTGAGCTGGAAGGATCGCGTCGCCTTCACGCTGACCGAAGGGTTCGCGATCAAGAAGATCAGCTTCCTGGACCTCGCCTTCGAGGGCCGGTCCGAGGCGAGCGGCGACGAGGCCTTCGACGCCGACATGGCCCTGGCCACCGGCGAGCTGGGCGGGCTGATCCCGGCGCTGATCGAGGGGCTCGGCGGCGAGCACGACTTCGCCGCTGCCGGCGGCGCTGCACCCGCACCGGTCGCCCTGCCCGCCAACGTGCCGGAAGAAGCCCTCAGCGAGTCACCACCCTGGTGAGACGCCAGGCGGCGCCTGCAACGCCGCCACGTCCAGCGCAGGGATGCGCTGTGCGCGAGGGCTTGCTCAGCGTCGTCGTCGATCAATATTCCCAGAAGATCCGCTGCAGCTCAGCGGTGGTCTGGGGCTTGGTCAGAGCCACGGCGGCCAGGATCTTGGCCTTCTGGGGGTTCAGGTCGTGGGCCACCACCCAGTCGTACTTGTCGTCGGGCTGTTCGGCGTTGCGCAGCACGATGCCGTCGGCCACGCGGCTGGAGCGGATGACCAGCACGCCCTTGTCGCGGATGGACTTGAGCTTGTCCACCGCGTAGTTGGGCACCGAGCCATTGCCCGTGCCGGCGTTGATGATGGCCTTGACGCCCGGCGTGGCCGCCGCGTCGTACAGCGCCATGTTCATGCTGCCGGAGCCGTAGACGATGGACACGTCCGGCAGCGCGTCGATGGTGTCGATGTCGAACTCGGAGTTGACGGTGTGGCGCTTGGCCAGGCTGCGGAACCAGAAGGTCTTGCCCTCCACCACCAGGCCCAGCGGCCCCCATTGGCTGCCAAAGGCGCTGGTCTTGATGTTCACCCGCTTGGCTGCGTCACGGCCGGACAGGATGTCGTCGGCCATGGTGACCAGCACGCCCTTGCCCTTGGCGCTGGGCGAAGCCGCCACCACCACCGCGTTGTACAGGTTCAGCATGCCGTCGGCCGACATCGCGCTGCCCGGCCGCATTGAGCCGACCACCACGATGGGCTTGTCGTTCTTGATCACCAGGTTCAGGAAGTAGGCCGTCTCCTCCAGCGTGTCGGTGCCATGGGTGACGACCACGCCGCCCACTTCCGGGTCCTTCAGCAGCGTGGAGACGCGCTTGCCCAGGGCCACCAGCTTGTCGTTGGTGAAGCTCTCGGAGGCGATCTGGAAAGCTTGCTCGCCGCGCACATTGGCCACGCTGGCCAGCTCGGGCACGCCGGCGATCAGCTTGTCCACCGGCACCTTGGCGGCCTGGTAGGTGGCGCTGTTCAGCGCCGAGGCGCCGGCACCGGCGATGGTGCCGCCGGTGGCGACGATCACCACGGTGGGTTTGGCCGGCTGGGCCAGCGCCGGCAAGCCGGCGAAGGCGCTCGCCGCCAGCAGCGCGGCGCAGGCGGCGCGCAGGCCTAAGGTCATGGGCTTCATGCAGGGTTCTCCTCTGGTTGTAAAGAAACCAGCGCGAGTAGATGCGAGAAACGCACCGGCACGAATACCGATCCGGCATTCGTGCCTTCAGAAGGCGCATGACTCCGGTGCATTGCCCGGGCCGGGCCGCGTGCATGAGCGCTTCAATGTGGCGCCACCGCCAGCAATCGCAGGCCTAGCGCCGGGGCAGTGTGATGGGCACCGCAGCGATGGCCGCCCGATGGAGGGCTGCGGCTTGCGGCCGTGGAGTACAGGATTGCATCGCATATCCGCGGTGTAGGAAGGCGGTCAGCGAGAGCGATGCGCGGGGTCAAGGGCTTGGCACGTCTGCTGCAGATCAGGAACCAGTTTCTGCTCCGCCGGATGCGCCGCTCGGGGCAACCCAGCTCGTGAACGGCCGAACCGCCAGGTTGGCGTTGACGTAGCGGCCATCGCCCGTGACCTCGGCGCCCAGCCAGGCTGGAGGGACGAAGGACTGGCCCTCGGATTCGAGCTCGATCTCGGCCAGCACCAGGCCGGCATTGGCGCCGAGGAACTCGTCAACCTCCCACGTCATGCCCGCATGCGGGCACAGGTGGCGGACCTTCTCGACCACGGGTCCGTCGCACATCGTCAGCAGCGCCTGCGCGTCGGCCAGCGGCACGGGGTACTCGAATTCGGCCCGCGTCGCACCCCGCGTGAGGCCCTTGATCGTCAGGAAGGCCACGTCGCCCGCGATGCGGATGCGCACCGTGCGCGCCGGGTCGCGGCTGAGGTAGCCCTGGCTGAAGCGTGTCTGCGTCGCGGCCTGCAGGCGCCAGCCGTCGCCCGTGGCGAGGAACTTGCGTTCGATCTCAATGCCCATCGCCGGCCCCTCCTGCGCGGGCCGCGGCCTCACGCAGCTTGTCCTTCTTGCTCTTGCGCGTCGTGCTCTTGATGCCGCCTGCGGCCTGGGCCTCCGTGGCCACGGCAGTGGGTTCGAAGCCGGCCAGCCGCTCACGCGGCACGCGCTGGCCCTGGCGTTTCTCGATCAGGCGGAAATGGCTCTCGGCGTTCTCGGCGCTGTCCGCGCAGATGAAGCTGACGGCCGTCCCTGGCGCGCCCGCGCGGCCGGTGCGGCCGATGCGGTGCACGTAGTCGGCCGCCGAGCGCGGCAGCTCGTAGTTGATGACGGCGTCCAGCGCATCGATGTGCAGACCGCGGGCGGCGACGTCGGTGGCCACCAGCACTTCGACCCTGCCGGCCTTCAGCGCTTCCAGCACGTCGCGCCGCGCGCCCTGGCTCAGCTCGCCATGCAGCACACCGGCCTTGAAGCCATGGGCGAACAACTTGTCCGACACCAGCTCGGCCGTGTAGCGGCTGGCGACGAACACCAGCGCCCGGGGCCAGGCGGCGTCGCGGAGCAGTTGCCGCAGGGCCGGCAGGCGTTGGGCACGGTCGAGCTGGATGGCACGCTGCGTGATCTGCGGCGGCGCCTCCTCGATCGTGATGTGCACCGGGTCGTGCAGCAGCTGCGCGGCCAGCGCCTGCACGGCGGGTTCAAAGGTGGCGGAGAACAGCAGCGACTGGCGCTGCGCCGGCAGCAGCGCCAGCACGCGCTGCAGTTCATCGGCGAAGCCCTGGCTGAGCAGCCGGTCGGCCTCGTCGAGCACCAGGCATTGCACGCCGGAGAGCTGCAGGCCGTTGTGGTCCAGCAAGTCCAGCAACCGCCCCGGCGTGGCCACCATCACGTCGCAACCGCCGCGCAACGCCATCAGCTGCGGGTTGATGGACACGCCGCCGAAGGCGAGCGCGACCTTCGGCCGGTGCAGCAGCGTGGCAGCCAGTTCGCGCAGCAGTTCGGCCGTCTGCGCGGCCAGCTCGCGGGTGGGCGCCAGCACCAGCGCGCGCGGCCCCGGCCGGGGTGGCGACGCGACCAGCCGCTGCAGCAGCGGCAGCGCGAAGGCGGCCGTCTTGCCAGAGCCGGTCTGCGCAAGCGCAAGCACGTCGGAGCCGGCCAGGATGGGCGGCAGCGCGGCCGACTGGATGGCGGTCGGCGCGTGATAGCCCAGCGCGCGCACGGCACGCAGCAGGGCGGGCGTGAGGCCCAGGGATGCGAAGGACATGCGCGATTGTCGCGAGGTCTGAAGAAGTTGCAGGACAGACCGCCCGAGCGAATCGAGCAGCGCTGTCCCGGCTGACTAGAAAAGCGGCTGCTGGTCGCCCGCGAGCTGCCCGGCGGCGCGCGCCTCGATCAGCAGCATGCGGCGCTTGGTCTCGACGCCGCCGGGCGCAGAGAACCCGGTCGGCTCGCCGCCAACGCCCATCACGCGGTGGCAGGGCACGATGGGCGGGAACGGGTTGTCGCCCTCGGCCCGACCGACGGCGCGCGCAGCGCCCGGCTGGCCCAGCGCCGCGGCGATCTCGCCGTAGGTGCGCGTCTGGCCGGGCGGGATGGCCCGCGTCAGCGCATGCACCTGGCGGCGGAACTCGGGGATGCCGCGCTCGTCGAGTTGGATGTCGCTGAGGTCGCGCACTTCGCCGGCCAGCAGCGCGCGGATGCCGTCGACGGCACGGGCGATCTCCGGCGGCAGCCCGGTCACGAGCTGCGCCGTGGGATGGCGGCGCGCCAGTCGTGCCGGGCTGGCGTCCGGCAGCAGCGACGCGACGATGCCGCGCTCGCTCCACACCACGCCGCAGCGGCCCAGCGCCGTGTCGAAGCTGTGGCTCCACAGCGGCTCGCCGGGCGGGATGGCGGCTTCAGGGGCGTCGACAGAATCGTTCACGTTGCTCGGGCGGGGCTTGCAGCAGGGTCTTGAAATAGTAGCCAACCATGCTGCCCGCGCGGGCTTGGCCGGCCTCGTCCAGCCAGGGCGCGGCGTGCGTGCGCCAGACGGCGGCGCAGGCGGCCGGGTGCAGGCCCTGGCCGGCGCAGTCCAGCAGGGCTTCGAAGCCGCCGCGCCAGCGTTCGAAATCGGCCCGGCTCATGACCGGGCCGTGGCCCGGCACCAGGCGTTGGAAGGGCTGGGCCGACAACCGCGCCAGCGCCTCACGCCAGGCCGGCGGGCAGGCGGTGTCGAGGAAGGGCACGGGCAGCGTGACGAGGTCGCCGGCGGCCAGCGTGCCGCTCGCGCGGTCCAGCACCCACAGGTCGCCGCCGCTGACCGCCGTCTCCACGCCCACTTGAAGCGGGCGGCCGGCTAGCGTCAGCGCGGAGGCCGATATGACCTCGTGGTCGGGGCGCAGTGCATCGGGCTGGCCCAGCAGCTCGACATCCACTCGCATGACGGCGGCCTGCGCGGGCGCCGCCGATGGCAGGGCCTCGACGAGCTGGCGGCGGTAACGGTCCAGCCAGCCATCGGGCGCCAGCGCCTGGCGGACCGCCGCCGAGGCCCAGACCTGCACGCCGGGCCGCTGCGCCCGCAGCCAGGCATTGCCGCCGAGATGGTCCAGATGCCAGTGCGTGTTCAGCACCGCGCGCACGTCGCCGCCGGCGGCCGCGAGCGCGGCTTCGGTGTGGGCGCGGTGGCGGCCGCTGTCGATCAGCAGCCAGCCGCCGCCCTCGCCTTGCAGCAACAGGCTGTTGCCGTCGGGCTGGCGACCGGCCTCGAAACCGCCGGGCACGAGGACGACGCCGGGCGCCAGCGTCTGCTGGGCCTGGGCGGCGCCGCACAGCAGGGCGAACACGAGCAGGAACAGCGCATGCATCGCCCGATGCTCGCGGATGCCGGCCCGCCGGCCGGTCGTCATGGCTCAGGCGGTGACGGCGAGGCCCGACACGCGGGCCGCGGTCGCCTGCTTCGCGACCTCGCGCGGCGGCAGCGTCTTCAGGCGATGGTCGCTCCAGACCTGGCGCCAGCGACGCGCGCCCGGCGTGCCGTTCCACAGGCCCAGCGCATGGCGCATCGCATGCGCCCAGGAGCGGCCGCTGGCGTGCACACGGTCGAGGTAGTCCAGCCAGGCGGCTTCCACCTGCTCGCGCGAGCTGGCGGGGTCGGGCTGGCCGAAGAAGCGCGAGTCCCACTGCGCCATGCTCCAGGGCTCGTGGTAGGCCTCGCGGCCGACCATGACGCCGTCAACCTGCGTGAGCTGCTCGGCGATCTCGTCGGCGTTCTTCAGGCCGCCGTTGATGGCGATGGTCAGCTGCGGGAACTCGCGCTTGAGCTGCGCGACCAGCGCATAGCGCAGCGGCGGGATCTCGCGGTTCTCCTTGGGCGAGAGGCCTTGCAGCCAGGCGTTGCGGGCATGCACGATGAAGACCTCGCAACCGGCCTCGGCCACCGTGCCGACGAAATCGCGCACGAACTCGTAGCTTTCAATCTTGTCGATGCCGATGCGGTGCTTGACGGTGACGGGCAGCGCCGTCGCGTCGCGCATCGCCTTCACGCAGTCCGCCACCAGCTGCGGCTCGGCCATCAGGCAGGCGCCGAACGCCCCCTTCTGCACCCGCTCGCTGGGGCAGCCGCAGTTCAGGTTGACCTCGTCGTAGCCCCAGCGCTCGGCCAGCTTCGCGCAGGCGGCCAGGTCGGCCGGTTCGCTGCCGCCTAGTTGCAGCGCGACCGGGTGCTCCTCGGCGTTGAAGTCGAGGTGGCGGGCCTGGTCGCCGTGCAGCAAGGCGCCGGTCGTCACCATCTCGGTATAGAGCAGCGTGCGGCGGGTGATGAGGCGGTGCAGATAGCGGCAATGCCGGTCCGTCCAATCCATCATCGGCGCGACCGACAGGCGCCAGGGCGAGAAGCCGGCGCGAAGTTCTTGTTCAGTATCGAAATTCATCCCACATTCGCCATCCATCGGCCCTGCGCCCGCCATTGTGCCCGGCGGGAACCGCGCTTGCCGGCGGGCGGCGTACCGTGCAAAGAGGAAAGCCACCATGACCGCACACCCGACCTTGCCGCAGCTTTTTCCACAGGCCGAGCGCTGAGCGATGGCAGCCCGGGCCCACCGCCGCGCAGGCGCCACGCCGGTCGCCAACAACGAGGAGCTGGCGCCGTCGCGGCGCGTGCTGCTGCTGGTCGACTTCATCAACCCGCTGCAGTTCGTCGGCGCCGAGGCGCTGGCCCCCTGGGCGCTGGAGGCCGCACGCGCCACCGCGGCGCTGAAGAAACGCTTCGATGCGGCGGGGGAGCGCGTCATCTACGTCAACGACAACTTCGGCCAGTGGCGCTCGGACTTCCGCACGCTGGTGGCTCATTGTCGCCATCAGCGGGGCACCTCGGCCGGCCTGGTGCGCCAGCTGCCGCCCGGAAAGGGTGACCTGATGGTGTTGAAGCCGCGGCATTCGGGCTTTCACGCCACGCCGTTGGAGTTGCTGCTGCAGCAGCTTGGCGCGCGCAAGCTGGTCATCGCCGGGCTGGCCACCGACTACTGCGTCATGTGCACGGCGATGGACGCCTATGTGCGCGGCTACGACCTGTGGGTACCCAGCGACTGCACGGCGGCTGAATCACCCGAGCAGCGCGACCAGGCGCTGGGGTGGATGCGGCAGGCGTTGAAGGCGGATATCCGACCGGCGGGTGGCCGCTGAGGCCGCGCCCTGCGGAATACGGCGGGGACGAAGGCCCGGCTACGACGGCGAAGCTTGTCTGGTTGCAGCGCTCTGCTTCAACAGTTGGAGCAGCGGCTTCTCGAGGTCCGGCGCCAGGCTGAGCGCAAACTCTTCCGTCAAGTGGTTCCGGTCCTTGAACATGACCAGCCCATCACGCGCGGTCCTGCACACCGGCTCGTTGCAAATCGCGCGGGACAGGTTGATGAATGTTGCGCCACGGCGCATCAGAACGGCCTCTTCCGCGGTCGCCAGTGGCGCAATGCGCGCCTCCTCATCATCGGCCCGGTAGGTGCAGGCACCGCCGATGGACCACGAGCGCCAGGCCGCACGCGCATGGCATCCAGGCACGTTGAAGCCGGGGAACGGGATGTCCTTCAAATAGCCCACCTGGACGCCTGCACGCTGCAACCGCATCACCGTTCGGTCCAGCCCGGCTTGCCAACGGCCCGGCTCGATGCTGTAGCCCGAGGAACTCGCCATGACCACCACCGCGGGCCGCATGGCCTCGATGCGCTGAAGCATGCGATCGCGCCAGAGGGTGCATTCGCGATAGTCACCGAGCGTCGTGTAGACCGCGACCGGGACGTCAACCGACGGGCAGGCCGATTTCGTCAATACCACCAGCCGCAATTGATGCTTCAACGCCAATTGCTGCAAGGGGACGAACCACTGCGAGGCGTGGGAATCGCCAAACAGGACCACCGTCGCCGTGGGCTGGTCGGCCCCGTATTCGCATGCAGGTTGGTCAACGGCGTCCGCGAGCGTCAGGCAACCGGTTGCCTCCGTGAGGTCCCAGCGGGCGGCGCGTTCGAAGCGCTCCTGTTCTGGCCCCACATGGATGAACTTGCGCGTAAATTGGGCACCCGCAGCGACGGCCACGCACAGGCCGAGCCCGGCCAGGACGACCTGGCGCGCGGAGAGGGCCGGGAACAGGGCATGCATGAAAGGCTGCTCGACGAAGCGGTATGACAACCACCCCAAGCCGACGGACAGCGCGAGCAGGCAGACCGTCATCCACGCCGCGGGCTCCGGCACGATCACGGCCGCGCCGATCAACACCGGCCAATGCCAGAGGTAGACGGAGTACGAGCAATCGCCCAACTGGCGGATGCCACTGGACTGCAGCAGCCTGCCAACCATGGACTGCCGGCCATGCTGGACGACGACGAGCAACAGGGCAGCGGCAGCAACCGGGAATGCCGCCCAGAAACCGGGGAACCGCATGCGGCCGTCAAACAGCAGCGAAACCGCACACAGCGTGCCCACGGCGACCCAGCCCATGGCAGCAACCGCCCGGCCGCTCCAGCGAGCCGCCAGGCCCGGCCAGACGGAGATCGCCATGCCGACGGCGAATTCCCAGATCCGGAACGGCGTGAGGAAGAAGGTGTACTTGAAGTTGATCAGTGAGACGACCACGCAGGCCGCAAAGCTGAGGCCGCCGAGGACGAGAAGCAACCCACCGGTCACCGCCCGCGGCGTGCCACGGAAAAGGCGTACGGCCAAGAGCATCAGCAAAGGCCAGAAGAGATAGAACTGCTCTTCCACTGCGAGGGACCAAAGATGCAAGGCCGGGTTGGCCTCGGTATGCCCGCCGAAGTAATCCGTCGGTCGACTGGCAAACCAAAGGTTCCCTGCATAGAGCGCCGCGGCACGCGCTGACGACAACAACTCGTCTTGCTCCTGCGGTGCGTACAGCAAGCGGATGCCCACCACGGTGACCGCCAACACCAGCGCCGCGGCAGGCAACAGACGTCGCACACGGCGCGCGTAGAACGCCCACAAGTCGAGCCCGCTCTTCGTCTCCAGTTCTCTCAGCAGCAGTCCGCCAATGAGATAACCCGAAATGACGAAGAAAACGTCGACACCGACATAACCTCCGCCAAACCCCGGTACGGCGGCGTGGTTCAGCAACACCAGCAGGATCGCGACGCCGCGCATGCCCTGAAGCCCAGGGTTGAAACGGGTGGTCGCAAGCACGCCGCCCGGATGCGACTGCGCCCCCAGCGCCAACGATGCGCTTGTAGCGCTCACGCCAGATCCTTGAGCGGATGCTCCGCCGCCGGCCACGGGCTGGTGAAGAAGGCGGCCACTTCGGCGGGGTCGACTTCAGCGACCGTGGCCGGGTTCCAGCGCGGCGCATGGTCCTTGTCGATGGCCAGCGCGCGTATGCCCTCCACCGTCTCGCTGCGCGCCGCGCCACGCAGGTGGAAGGCGTGGTGCACGAGGTCGCGCTCCAGGCGCAGGTCGTCGGCCAGGCTGAGCTTGCGGCCGCGGCGCACCAGTTCCAGCGTCACGGCCATCATCGTCGGCGAGCGCTGGCACAGCGTCGCATGCGTCTGCCGCGCCCAGTCGTCGTCAGCCCGCGCCAGCGAGTCGAGGATGGCCGCCACGCTGGGCAGGCCGAAATGGCGGTCGATGCGATCGGTGGTCGCCTTGGGGGCAGACACCGGGGCGAGGTCGGCGCGTTCCATGACGGTCGCGACCACATGCTCGGCGCTGGGCTGGGCGTCGTGGCGCAGGTCCTCGACCAAGGCCGGCCACTGCTCGGCGCGCACGAAGACATCGCCGAGGCCCCATTCGATGGCGTCGCCGGCGGCAATGGGATGCCCGGTCAACGCAAGCCATTCACCGACGTGGCCGGGGCATTGCGCCAGGAACCAGCCGCCGCCGACATCGGGAAACAGGCCGATGCCGGTCTCGGGCATGGCGAGCTTGGAGCGCTCACTGAGCACGCGCAGCTTGGCGCCCTGGCTGATGCCCATGCCGCCGCCCATGACGATGCCGTCCATCAACGCGATGTAGGGCTTGGGGTAGGCGTGGATCAGGTGGTTGAGGCGGTATTCCTCGGTGAAGAAATCGGCCAGTGCCGGGTCGCCCGCATGCGCGGCCTGGTGAAAGAAGCGGATGTCGCCGCCCGCGCAGAAGGCCGGCGGCTTGCCTTCGCGGCCGGCACCGAGCACGGCCACCGCCTGTATCTCGGGGCGCCGCGCCCAGTGCGTCAGCAGCGCCGTGATGTCACGGATCATGGCCAGCGACAGCGCGTTCAGCGCCTGCGGACGGTTGAGCGTGATGAGGCCCAGGCAGCCATTGACCTCGGCCAGGATGTGGCCGTCGGAGACCAAGGGCGGGATCAGGTCGTTCATGCGTTCTTCAGGACGGATTTGACGGAGGGAGGTGCCAGCGCCTCGTTGGCGATCAGTGCAACGAGCACAAGGCTACCGCCAATCAGCGCCGCGCCGCCTGGGTGTTCGCCCGCAAAGAGCCAGGCCCACAGCACGCCGAGCAGCGTTTCCGCCTGACCCAGCAGCGCGATCTCATGGCTGGGCAGCTCGCGCGCGAGGCGCACCGCCAGCAGGCAGGGCACGGCGAGCTGGAAGACGCCGAGAAAGGCGAGCAAGCCGAGGTCGTGCGCACTGGCCTGCAGCGGCCAAGCCAGCGGCAACGTGGCGGCCATCGATAGCAGCGCGCCGATGAGCACAGCGGGCAGCATGTCGCCGCCGCGGCCGACTTTCTGCAATAGGCACCAGTTGCTGGCAGCGGCCAGCGGCACGCCGAGCGCGATCACAACGCCCAGCAGCGGCCCGCCGATCTGGCCGCTGAACATCCAGGCGATGCCGGTACCCGCCACGGCGATCGCCGCCCAGGTCCGCACCGGGACCGGCTGGTGCAGGAAGACCCGCGCGAATATGGCCGTGAACAACGGCGACAGCGACATCGTGACCAGCACGTTGGCCACCGTCGTCAGCGACAGCGCCACCATGAAGGCCGTGAACATGACGGCCCAGCACAAACCCGAGGCCCAGACCGCCAGGCCCTTGAGGCTGCCCAGCAGTGCCCTGCCCCGCATGACGCCAAGGATCGCCACGAGGGCCAGCGCATTGAACGCGCTGCGCCAAAACGTGATCTCGAAGCCGCGCGCCGCATCCAGATGCCGCGTGACGACGCCCGCCGAACTCCACATCAGCGTGACCAGCAGCATCAACAAGACGGCGCTACGGTGGCTCATGAACGAGCGCCCCTGAAAAGGGGCGCGGGCAATCAACTGGCTAGAGCCCCCTCGCGGAGGGGACGGGGGGAGCTCAACGTTCCCGCGGAACGCGAGCGTGCTTCGCACGCCTAAGCGCGCGATGCACGCTTGCGTTCGTTCTCCGACAAGTGGCGCTTGCGCAGCCGGACAGACTTCGGCGTGATCTCGACCAGCTCGTCGTCGTCGATGAAGTCCACGCCGTACTCCAGCGTCAGGTCGATCGGCGGCGTGATCTTGATCGCGTCTTCCTTGCCGCTCACGCGGAAGTTGGTCAGCTGCTTGGTGCGCGTCGCGTTGACGACGAGGTCGTTGTCGCGGCTGTGGATACCGACGATCATGCCCTCGTACACCGGGTCGTTGGGCTTCACGAACATGCGGCCGCGATCGTCCAGCTTGCCCAGCGCGTAGGTGAAGATCTCGCCGTCGTCCATGGAGATCAGCACGCCGTTCTTGCGGCCGCCGATCTCACCCTTGTGGGCCTCGTAGCCATCGAAGATCGACGAAATCAGGCCCGAGCCGCGGGTCAGGTTCATGAACTCGTTGCTGAAGCCGATCAGGCCCCGCGCAGGAATGCGGTACTCCAGGCGCACGCGGCCGTGGCCGTCCGGCTCCATGTTCAGCATCTCGCCCTTGCGCAGGCCCAGCGCCTGCATGACGCCGCCCTGGTGGACTTCTTCGACATCGGCCGTCACCAGCTCCATCGGCTCGTGCTTCTCGCCGTTGACGTCCTTGAACATCACGCGCGGCTTGGACACGGCCAGCTCGTAGCCTTCGCGGCGCATGTTTTCCAGCAGGATGGTCAGGTGCAGTTCGCCCCGGCCGCAGACCTCGAAGATGCCGTCCTCGTCGGTCTCCTTCACGCGCAGGGCCACGTTGTGCTGCAGTTCCTTCTGCAGGCGGTCCCAGATCTGGCGGCTGGTGACGTACTTGCCTTCGCGGCCGGCCAGCGGGCTGGTGTTGACGCAGAAGTTCATCGTCAGCGTCGGCTCGTCGACCTTCAGCATCGGCAGCGGGGCCGGGTCGGTCACGCTGGTCACAGTGACGCCGATGCCGATGTCCTCGATGCCGTTGATCAGCACGATCTCGCCGGGACCCGCATCGGTGACCTGCACGCGGTCCAGGCCGTGGAAGGTCAGCACCTGGTTGATGCGGCCGTTGACGCTCTTGCCGTCGGGGCCTTCCATGACGGCGACCTGCATGCCGGGCTTGATCGTGCCCTGGCTGATGCGGCCGACGCCGATGCGGCCGACGAAGGTGGAGAAGTCCAGCGCCGAGATCTGCAGCTGCAGCGGCGCGGCCGGGTCGCCGGATTGCGGCGGCACGTGCTTGAGGATGGTGTCGAAAAGGGCCGACATGTCGGGGCCCCACTGCTCGCCGGGCGCGCCTTCGGTCAGGGAGGTCCAGCCGTTGATGCCGGAGGCGTACACGACCGGGAAGTCCAGCTGCTCGTCGGTGGCGCCGAGCTTGTCGAACAGGTCGAAGGCGGCGTTGATGACGGCGTCGGGCTTGGCGCCCGGCTTGTCGACCTTGTTGACGACGACGATGGGCTTGAGGCCCAGGGCCAGCGCCTTCTTGGTGACGAAGCGCGTCTGCGGCATCGGGCCTTCCTGGGCGTCGATGAGCAGCACGACGCCGTCGACCATGGACAGCGCTCGCTCCACTTCGCCGCCGAAGTCCGCGTGTCCGGGCGTGTCGACGATGTTGATGTGCGTGCCACCCCACGACACGGCGCAGTTCTTGGCCAGGATGGTGATGCCGCGCTCGCGTTCGATGGCATTGCTGTCCATCACGGTGTCGACGACCTTTTCATGGTCGGCGAAGGTGCCGCTCTGGCGCAGCAGCTGGTCCACCATGGTGGTTTTGCCATGGTCGACGTGGGCAATGATGGCAATGTTGCGGATCGGGGTGGTCATGGGACTTGCTTCTAAAAAAAACCGGTTCAGGCGGAGAGCAGAGCCTGGACCTCCGGCGGGGTCAACAGGCGGTCGGCGATCAATTCGCCAGAGGTGATGTGGGCACTGCCGAGGAAGGCGCGTGGCTCGGGGCCGTAGACGCGCACCCGCCCGGCGTCGGGCGCGTCGACACGGCGGCGCAGCCCGGACAGGAAACGGGCGGCCTCTTGTGCGGGCAGGCGCAGCTCGGGCGCCTCGGCCAGCAGGCGATCGGGTGAGGTGAGCAACGCGGCGCGCTGCGCTTCCGGCATCGCTTCGAGCGCCGCCAGCGTGATGCTGCCTTCCAGCGTCAGGCTGCCGGAGCCGGTGCGGCGCAGCGCCGCCAGCGAGGCGCCGACACCCAGCTTCGCGCCGATGTCTTCGGCCAGCGTGCGGATGTAGGTGCCTTTGGTGCAGCGGACGTCGAGCGTCACGGTGCCAGCCTGCATGCTGACGATGTCGATGGCATGAATCGTCACGCGGCGGCTCTTGCGCTCGATCTCGATGCCGGCACGTGCGTACTCGTACAGCGCCTTGCCTTCATGCTTGAGCGCCGAGTACATCGGCGGCATCTGGTCGATCTCGCCGGCGAAGGCGGCGCAGGCGGCGGCGATCTGCTCGGGCGTGATGTGGCCGGCGTCGTGCCGTTCCAGCACATCGCCCTCGGCGTCGCCGGTGGTCGTGCGGACGCCCAGGGCCAGCGTCGCGAGGTAGCGCTTGTCGGCGTCCAGGCTGAGCTGGCTGAACTTGGTGGCCGCACCGAAGCACAGCGGCAGCAGGCCGGTGGCCAGCGGGTCCAGCGTGCCGGTGTGACCGGCCTTCTCGGCGCGCAGCAGCCACTTGGCCTTTTGCAGCGCGTCGTTGCTCGACAAGCCCAGCGGCTTGTCGAGCAACAACACGCCGTGCAGCGCGCGGCGCTGCACCCGCACGCGAAGCGAGCGCTTGTCGTCCTGGGCGCGAGACGGCTGGGCCGCCGCGATGACGGCCTCAGTCATTCGGTTCCTCGTCTTCCAGCGCGCGCGTCGCGTTGGCCTTGTTGATCAGCGCACTCAGTTCCGCCGCGCGCTCGATGGTGCGGTCGAACCGGAAGTGCAGCGTCGGCACGGTGTGGATCTGCAGGCGCTTGAACAGGCCGTTGCGCAGGAAACCTGCGGCCTCGTTCAGCGCTTCCTGCGTCTCGGCGGGGTCGCCGATCAGCACCGAGAAGAACACCTTGGCGTGCGCGTAGTCCGGCGTGACCTCGATCGCATTGATCGTCGCCATGCCGATGCGCGGATCCTTCAGCTCGCGGATCAGCTCCGACAGATCACGCTGGATCTGGTCGGCGACGCGAAAGCTGCGATTGGGGATGGCGCGTTTGTGTCTCATGGCGGTTTCCGATCGGGCTGTTTGCGCGGTTCACGCGCGGACAGCCAACAAAGGACAAACCCCGCCCCTTTTGGGCGGGGTCTGCGGGGTAAACCCGAGGAGCAGGCTGTCAGAGCGTGCGGGCCACTTCCTTGATTTCGAAGAATTCGAGCTGATCACCTTCCTTGATGTCGCTGTAGTTCTTGAGCTTGATACCGCACTCGAAGCCTTCCTTGACTTCGCGCACGTCATCCTTCTCGCGACGCACCGAGTCCACCTCACCCGTGTAGATGACGGTGTTGTCACGCAGCAAGCGGAAGCGCGCACCACGGCGGACCAGGCCGCTGGTGACCATGGAGCCGGCCACCGTGCCGATCTTGGAGGCGACGAACACGACACGGATCTCGGCCGTGCCCAGTGCTTCCTCGCGCTGCTCAGGCGCCAGCATGCCGGACATCGCCTTGGTCACGTCATCCACAGCGTCGTAAATGATGCTGTAGTAACGCAGATCGACGGCGTTACCTTCGGCCAGCTTGCGCGCACCGGCGTCGGCGCGCACGTTGAAGCCGATGATGACCGCCTTGGACGCGATGGCGAGGTTGACGTCGCTTTCGCTGATGCCACCGACCGCCGCATGGACGATCTGGACCTTGACCTCGGCGTTGCTGAGCTTGAGCAGCGAGGCGGCCAGCGCCTCCTGCGAACCCTGCACGTCGGACTTGATGATGAGCGGCAGCGTCTGCACGTCGCCGGCACCCATTTCGCTGAACATGTTCTCCAGCTTGGCGGCCTGCTGCTTGGCCAGCTTCACGTCGCGGTACTTGCCCGAACGGAAGGTGGCGACTTCACGCGCACGGCGCTCGTCGGACAGCACCATGAACTCGTCGCCGGCCTGCGGCACTTCGGTCAGGCCCTGGATCTCGACCGGGATGGACGGGCCAGCCTCGGTGGTCGGCTTGCCGTCCTCGTCGAGCATGGCGCGCACGCGGCCGAAGGTGGAACCCGCCAGCACGACGTCGCCGCGCTTGAGCGTGCCGCTCTGCACCAGCACCGTCGCCACCGGGCCGCGGCCCTTGTCCAGCTTGGCTTCGATGACCAGGCCCTTGGCCATGGACTCGACCGGCGCCTTCAGCTCCAGCACTTCGGCCTGCAGCAGCACCTGCTCCAGCAGCTCGTCGATGCCCTGGCCGGTCTTGGACGAGACGCCGATGAACGGCGCATCGCCGCCGAATTCTTCCGGCACGACCTGCTCGGCCACCAGCTCGCTCTTCACGCGCTCGGCGTTGGCATCGGGCTTGTCGATCTTGGTCATCGCGACCACGATGGGCACGCCTGCAGCCTTCGCGTGGTGGATGGCTTCCTTGGTCTGCGGCATGACGCCGTCATCGGCGGCGCAGACCAGGATGACGATGTCCGTCGCCTTGGCGCCGCGAGCCCGCATCTGCGTGAACGCTGCGTGACCCGGGGTGTCCAGGAAGGTGATCATGCCGCGCGGCGTCTCGACGTGATAAGCGCCGATGTGCTGCGTGATGCCGCCTGCTTCGCCGGCCGCGACGCGGCTGCGGCGGATGTAGTCCAGCAGAGAGGTCTTGCCGTGGTCGACGTGGCCCATGACGGTGACGACCGGCGCACGCGGCAGCGACTCGTGCTGCTGCTCGGCGGTGCCCTCTTCTTCCAGGAAGGCGTCAGGGTCGTCCAGCTTGGCGGCGAACGCCTTGTGGCCCATTTCCTCGACCACGATCATGGCCGTTTCCTGGTCCAGCTGCTGGTTGATGGTGACCATCTGGCCCAGCTTCATCAGATGCTTGATGACCTCGGCAGCCTTGACCGACATCTTGTGCGCGAGGTCGGCCACCGAGATGGTCTCGGGGACGTGGACCTCTTGCGCCTGCATCTCGACCGGCGCCTGGAAGTTGGACTGTCCATTGCCACCGCGGTCGCCGCCGCGACGGCCACCGGCACCGCCGCGAGCCGGTGCGCGCCAGTTGGCGCCCGCGCCGCGACCGGGTGCACCAGCCGTGCCGGCACCGATGGTCTTGAGGCCACGCTTCTTGGCGGCGTCATCGGCCCAACTGGACGACAGCTTCTCGGACTTGACCGACTTCTTGTCGCCCGGCTTGGCGGTCGTGCTGCCCGGCGCAGCCGGTGCGCCAGGCGCGCCGACCTTCTTGTGGATGGTGCCCTTGATGCCCGCTGCCGGTTCGGCCGGCTTGGGCTCTTCCTTCTTGGCCGCGACCATCACCTTCTTGGGCGCGTTCATCATCGCGCGGATGGCGGCGGCCTCGGCCTCGGCGGCCTTGCGGCGGCGGACGAGGTCGTCCTGCTTCTGCTTCTCTTCGGCAGCGGCATCGACGGCCTTGACCACGCGCAGCGCGGGCTTGGGCGGCTCGACCGGCGCGGCAGCGATGACCGGCGCGGGCGCCTCAACCGGCGCAGCGGCAACGGGCTCAGGCGCGGGCGCCTCGACCGGTGCGGACTTGGCGCGCCGGGAGGCGGCGGCCTTGTTGATCGCGGCAGCTTCCGCGGAGGCGGCGGCGGAGCTGCGCTGGCGCGCTTCAGCGACCTGCGCCGGCTTGGCCGCTTCAGCGGCGGCCTGAGCGGCCGCGGCGGCAGCGGCTTGTGCAGCGGCGGCGGCTTCAGCGGCGGCCTGCTCCTCGGCACGGCGCGCCTCGGCAGCCTCGCGGGCGGCGCGCTCGGCGTCTTCACGGGCCTTGACCTTGACGGCCAGTTCCTCTTCCTGCTGACGCAGTGCGGCGGCCTGGGCCTGCGCTTCTTCCTCGCGGCGGATCAGGTCGGCTTCGTCCTGGCCGCTGCCGGACTCGTCCGTGGCGTCGTCACGCTTGACGAAGGTGCGCGTCTTCTTGACCTGGACCTGGATCGTGCGGGCCTTGCCACTGGCATCGGCTTGCTTGATCTCCGTGGTCGACTTCTTGACGAGCGTGATCTTCTTGCGCTCGGTGCCGGCAGTGCCGTGCGAAGAGCGCAGGTGGTCGAGCAGGCGTTCCTTGTCGGACTCGGAAAGCGAGTCGTCGACGGAAGACTTCTTGACGCCCGCGGCTTGCAGCTGCTCCAGCAGCGTGCCCGCCGGCTTGCTCAGCTCGGCGGCGAATTGGGCGACGGTAGTCACGGCCATGTGGGGATCCTTCAAATTGCTTTCAGTGCGGCGCGGCGTGTGGAAATCGATCAATCGTTGAACCAGTGTTCACGGGCCTTCATGATCAGCGCACGTGCGCTGTCCTCGCCCAGTCCGGCCAAATCGACCAATTCGTCCACAGCCAGGTCGGCCAGGTCGTCGCGGGTGTTGATGCCGCCCTCGGCCAGCTTGCTCAGCAGCTCGGGCGTGATGCCTTCCAGGTCACGAAGGTCTTGCGACACCTCCTCGACCTTCTCTTCGCGGGCGATTTCCATCGTCAGCAGCGCGTCCTTGGCACGGGTGCGCAGCTCGTTGACGGTGTCCTCGTCGAACGCCTCGATCTCGAGCATTTCCTGCATCGGCACGTAGGCGACTTCCTCCAGGCTGGTGAAGCCTTCGGCGATGAGGATGTCGGCGACTTCCGCATCCACGTCGAGCTTCTCGACGAAGAGCTTGCGAACGCTCTCGGCTTCCTGCTCGTGCTTGGCGGCCGATTCTTCGGCCGACATGATGTTGATGCGCCAGCCGGTCAGCTCGGACGCCAGGCGCACGTTCTGGCCGCCGCGGCCGATGGCGATGGCGAGGTTTTCCTCGTCGACGACGACATCCATTGCATGGCGCTCTTCGTCCACCACGATCGACTGCACGTTGGCCGGTGCCAGCGCGCCGATGACGAACTGGGCCGGGTCTTCGCTCCACAGCACGATGTCGACGCGCTCGCCGGCCAGCTCGGTCGTCACGCCGTTGACGCGCGAACCGCGCACACCCACGCAGGTGCCGATCGGGTCGACACGGCGGTCATGGCTGACGACGGCGATCTTGGCGCGCGAGCCGCTGTCACGGGCGCAGCTCTTGATCTCCAGCAGGCCTTGCTCGATCTCGGGCACTTCCTGCGCGAAGAGTTCCTTCATGAACTCCGGGCTGGAACGCGACAGCATGATCTGCGGGCCACGCTGGGTCGGGTCCACGCCAAGGATGACGGCGCGCACGCGGTCACCGGTGCGCAGGTTCTCTTTCGAGATCATCTCGCTGCGCTTCAGGCGGCCTTCGACGCGGCCGCTCTCGACAATGATGTCGCCCTTGTCCAGGCGCTTGACCGTGCCGACGAAGATCTTCTCGCCGCGTGACATGAAGTCGTTCAGCAACTGCTCGCGCTCGGCGTCGCGGATCTTTTGCAGGATGACCTGCTTGGCGGCCTGCGCGCCGATGCGGCCGATGGGCACGGACTCGACCGGCTCCTCGATATGGTCATCGACCTCGATGTCGGCGATCTGCTCCTGGGCTTCGAACAGCAGGATCTCGGCGTCGGCGTTCTGCAGGCCGGCCTCGTTCGGCACGACATGCCAGCGACGGAAGGTCTCGTACTCGCCGGAGTCGCGATCGACGCTGACGCGGATGTCGGCCTCGGCGCCGTAAATCTTCTTGGTGGCCGAGGCCAGCGCGGCTTCGACCGCACCGAACACGACATCGCGTTCCACGCTCTTTTCGCGCGAGATCGCATCCACCAGCATCAACATTTCGCGGTTCATTGCTTGAGACCTCCATCAACCTTGTCTTGGCCGGGCGCCGCCTGGGTGGGCTCGCCCGCATGTTTCTTAGCTGCTGCTTTTTTCGGCTTGATGACGCCACGCTGGCCTGGCTTGCGGTCCGGCGCCGGCTCGCCGCCGCGCCCCTTGAAGCTGATCACCGGCACCAGGCGCGCCTCGCGCACCTCGTCCAGCGTGAAGTCCAGCGCCTGCTCGTGCTCACCATCGTCAAGCACCAGGCGCCAGGCCTGGTCGTTCTCGGCTTGCGGCTGCGCGCTGACGACGCCGCGGTATTTCTTGCGCCCCTGGAAGGGCAGCTTCAGCGTGATGTCAATCTCCTGGCCGGCGAAGCGCGCGTAATGCGCGGCCTTCTTCAAGGGCCGATCCAGTCCCGGCGAAGACACCTCAAGCCGGGAATATTCCAAACCCTCGACCTCCAGCACATACTGCAGCTGGCGGGTGACCTTCTCGCAGTCATCCACATTGATCAACTCGCCGGCATCCGCTTGCGCTTCCAGCTTGTCGATCGTCACGCGCAGCGTCCCACCACTGGCACTGCGCTCGCAGTCCACGAGTTCGTAACCCAGGCCGGTCACGGTCGTTTCCACAGTGGTTTGCCAACTCATGCAGGGAAGGGGATTTCGGGGCTAAGGAAAATCGAAAAAGCAAAAAAAATGGGCTGGATGAATCCGCCCAACTCGTTCACCAAAGCCAGCTCCGGGGGATATCGTCCGGGGCCCGCGAGGGCTAGCCTCGTTTCTGGTGAAGCGCGGATTGTACTGTGCAAGTCCCATGCCGGCAAGTCGCCGGCTGCCGCGCGTGCCAGAATCTGAGGCTGTTTGAGACCTCACAGGAGACAAGAATGGGCTTTCTCGCCGGCAAGCGACTGCTGATCACGGGCGTGCTGTCCAACCGCTCGATCGCCTACGGCATTGCCAAGGCCTGCCACCGCGAAGGCGCCGAACTGGCTTTCAGCTACCAAGGCGAACGCTTCAAGGAGCGCATCAGCGAGTTCGCTGCGGAGTTCGGTTCCAGCCTGGTCTACGACTGCGATGTCACCAGCGACGACCAACTCGAAGCGTTGTTCAATCAACTCGGCGAGGTCTGGCCCGAGTTTGACGGTTTCGTTCATTCGATCGGGTTTGCGCCGCGCGAGGCGATTGCCGGCAATTTTCTCGAAGGCATGACGCGCGAGAACTTCCGCATCGCCCACGATATTTCGGCCTACAGCTTCCCAGCCATGGCCAAACTGGCGGCGCCACGGCTGCGCCCCGGCGCCGCGCTTCTGACACTCAGCTACCTCGGCGCCATCCGCGTCGTACCCAACTACAACACCATGGGCCTGGCCAAGGCGAGCCTGGAAGCCAGCGTGCGCTACCTGGCGCAGGCACTCGGCAGCAAGGGCGTGCGGGTCAACGGCATCTCTGCCGGCCCGATCAAGACGCTGGCCGCCTCGGGCATCAAGGACTTCGGCAAGCTGTTGGGCCAGTTCGCAGCCCAGGCACCGATCCGCCGCAACGTGACGATCGAGGACGTCGGCAACACCGCCGCCTTCCTGCTGTCCGACCTCGCCGCCGGCATCAGCGCTGAAATCACCTACGTGGATGGCGGATTCAGCCACACCGCGATGGCAATGGAGCCCTGAGGGCTCCACCCGTCCCCGGGCTCAGCAACGGCGGCGCAGGCGGGCCAAGCCGGCGGCGGCCAAGCCGAACAGCGCCAGGCCGGCCGGCTCCGGCACCGAGGTCGTGTCGCGTACGAGGATGGAACCAGCGGCGACCTCGCCGTTGTCTCCGACCTCGCCGATGTACAGGAACAAGCCTGCGGTCGACGTGGCAGCGGTCAGGTTGAAGTCGATCGCGCCGTTGTCGCCCATGCTGAGGAAGCCATCGGGGGTGACTGTCGTGGACTCCCCGTCGAACAGTCCCAATCTCGCAATGCTGTTGTCGACAGCACTGCCAGACCCGTCAGTGCCGAAAAGCTTGGGGTCGGCCGGCAGGCGCTGGGTGCCCGGCGCGAAGATGGTGCCCGACGTGAAGTCGAACACCGCCAGACCGACCGCCGCCGCCGCGCAAGCCGCATCCGCACAATCGGTTGTCGACAGCTTGATGGCATCGAGGTCGAAGCCGGAGAACTGACCGCCAGCGCCGCCCAGCATGCTGCTGTTGTCACGAATGCCGATGGACAGGATGCTGGCCAGTCCGATGGTCGACAGGTCCGCCTTGTAGACGGCCGTGCCGGCGATGGTGCCACCGGTGACGCCCGTCAGTTGCGTCAACGCAACCGGCACTGCCTGGCCCGCGGCGGACAGCGCCAGGGCGGCCGCGGCAGCCAGAACTTTGTAAGTCGATTTCATCAGTATCTCCAGGGCAGTTGCTGACGTGCTGCATGGCGCATAGTCCATGCCAACTCCGCCCCCTAACTCCTGTAAACCACTGATCTAGATTGCGTTTCCGAACCGGCTGGCGGCGCACCCCAGATTTGGGGGCGTGCTGCGCCGCTTCGATGTCATGCCTGTCGACACCCTAGTTCTAGGCGTGCGCCGCTTACTCTGTAACAGCCAGCTCGACTGGGCAGCGACTTCAGGCCTTCACGCAGTCGACGTAGTAGTACCCACGGCCCGTGTCCTCTTCGACCTCATGCACGAGGCCGTGCACGTCGGTCGCGAAGCCGGGGAACTTGGCGTTGAAACTGCGCGTGAACTTCAGGTAGTCGACGATCTTTTTGTTGAAACGCTCGCCCGGGACCAGCAGCGGGATGCCCGGCGGATAAGGCGTCAGCAGCGAGGTGGTGATGCGACCTTCCAGGTCGTCGATGCCGACGCGCTCGGTCTTGCGCTGCGCGATGTGCGCATAGGCGTCCGTCGGCGTCATCGCCGGCTGCAGGTTGGACAGGTACATGTCCGTCGTCAGGCGGGCAATGTCGCCCTCGGCATAGGCTTGGTGTATGGCCTGGCACAGGTCGCGCAGGCCCATGCGTTCGTACTTGGGGAACTGCGCGACGAACTCCGGCAGGATGCGCCACAGCGGCGCGTTCTTGTCGTAGTCGTCCTTGAACTGCTGCAGCGCCGTCAGCAGCGTGTTCCAGCGGCCCTTGGTGATGCCGATCGTGAACATGATGAAGAACGAGTACAGGCCGGTCTTCTCGACGACCACGCCATGCTCGACCAGGAACTTGGTGACGACGGACGCCGGGATGCCGGTCGACGCGAAGCGCCCTCCCATGTCCAGCCCGGGCGTGATGATGGTGGACTTGATGGGGTCCAGCATGTTGAAGCCTTCGGCGAGACCGCCGAAGCCGTGCCAGTCCTCATCGGCATGCAGCATCCAGTCCGCAGACACCGGCGTGTTGCCTTCTTCGGTACGCAGGAAGTCCGGCCCCCAGACCTTGAACCACCAGTCGTCGCCGTAGTCCCCCTGGACCTTGCGCATCGCGCGGCGGAAGTCCAGCGACTCGCGGATGCTTTCTTCGACCAGCGCCGTGCCGCCGGGGGGCTCCATCATGGCGGCCGCCACGTCGCAGCTCGCGATGATCGAGTACTGCGGCGACGTGGACGTGTGCATCAGGTAGGCCTCGTTGAAGAGGTGCTTGTCGAGCTTGACCGTCTGCGAATCCTGCACCAGCACCTGCGACGCCTGCGAGATGCCGGCCAGCAGCTTGTGCGTGGACTGCGTCGCGTAGACCATCGCCTCGACCGGCCGCACGCGGTTCTTGCCCATCGCATGGAACTGGCCGTAGAAATCGTGGAAGGCCGCGTGCGGCAGCCAGGCCTCGTCGAAGTGCAGCGTCGGGATGTAGCCGTCGAGCTTGTTCTTGATGGTCTCGGTGTTGTAGAGCACGCCGTCATAGGTGCTCTGCGTCAGCGTGACGATGGCGGGCCGGACCGTCTGCGGATCCACATGCGCGAGCAGCGGGTTGGCCGCGATCTTGGCGCGGATGGCCTCGGGGCTGAATTCGCTCTCCGGGATGGGGCCGATGATGCCGTAGTGATTGCGCGTCGGCGTCATGAAGACGGGGATCGCGCCGCACATGATGATGGCGTGCAGGTTGCTCTTGTGGCAGTTGCGGTCGATGACGACCACATCGCCCGGCGCCACGGTGTGGTGCCACACCATCTTGTTGGACGTGGACGTGCCGTTGGTGACGAAGAAGCAGTGGTCCGCGTTGAAGATGCGTGCCGCATTCTTCTCGCTCGCGGCCACGGGGCCGGTGTGGTCCAGCAGTTGGCCGAGTTCCTCGACGGCGTTGCACACGTCGGCGCGCAGCATGTTCTCGCCGAAGAACTGGTGGAACATCTGGCCGACCGGGCTCTTCAGGAAAGCCACGCCACCCGAATGGCCCGGGCAGTGCCACGAGTAGGAGCCGTCCTGGGCGTAGTCCATCAGCGCCTTGAAAAACGGCGGTGCCAGGCCGTCGAGGTAGCTCTTGGCCTCGCGGATGATGTGGCGGGCCACGAACTCCGGCGTGTCCTCGAACATGTGGATGAAACCATGCAGTTCACGCAGCACGTCGTTAGGCAAATGCTGGCTGGTGCGTGTCTCGCCGTAGACGTAGATCGGGATGTCGGGGTTGCGCAGGCGGATCTCTTCGATGAACTTGCGCAGGTTCAGCACGACCGGATCCACCTCGGGACCGGCAGTGAACTCCTCGTCGTCGATGGACAGGATGAAGGCCGAGGCACGGCTCTGTTGCTGGGCGAACTGCGACAAGTCACCGTAGCTCGTCACGCCGAGCACCTCCATGCCCTCCTTCTGGATGGCCTCGGCCAGCGCGCGAATGCCCAGGCCCGAGGTGTTCTCGGAGCGGTAGTCCTCGTCGATGATGACGATGGGAAAGTGAAAACGGATCATCACGGCCTCCAGCGGGCGGGCATCAAAAATCGAAGCGGCGAAGTGTAGGGCCGCAGCGTGTTTCGACAGCGTCGTCACCACCGCTGCCGCGATCTAAACTGCCCCGACAACAAATCCCCGGGAGGCAAGATGGATTGGAACTGGGCCACCGTCTGGTGGATCGTGGCGGGCGTGCTGATTGCAGTCGAGCTGGCCACTGGCACCTTCTATCTGCTGATGCTGGCCGTGGGTGCAGCGGCGGGCGCCTTGGCGGCTCATTTCGGTCTTGCGCTGACGTCGCAAATGCTGGTCGCAGCCGTCATCGGCGGCGCAGCCGTCGCGGCATGGCATCGGCAACGTGGCATGGCACCCAGGGCAGCACCGGCGGCGAGCAACCCCGACGTCAACCTCGACATCGGCCAGAGCGTCCAGGTGGACGCCTGGTCGGCCGATGGACGCGCACAGGTGCAATACCGCGGCGCCACCTGGCAAGCGCGCTTCATCGGCAGCGCACCGGCGGAGCGCGGCCGGCATGTGATCCGTGCCGTCGAAGGCAGCTGCCTGCTGCTGGACCGTTGACCCCATCCACTGACCTTCAGGAGACCCTTCATGGGATTTGAGATCGCCCTCGTTGTCCTCGTCGTCGCCATCATTTTCATCATCCGCGCGGTCAAGGTCGTGCCGCAGCAGAACGCCTGGGTCGTCGAGCGGCTGGGCAAGTACCACGCGACGCTGACACCGGGCCTGAACTTCCTGGTGCCCTTTGTCGACCGGCTGGCCTACAAGCATTCGCTGAAGGAGATCCCGCTCGACGTGCCCAGCCAGGTGTGCATCACCAAGGACAACACGCAGCTGACGGTCGACGGCATCCTCTACTTCCAGGTCACGGACGCGATGCGAGCCAGCTACGGCTCCAGCAACTACATCGTCGCCATCACCCAGTTGGCCCAGACTACGCTGCGCTCGGTCATCGGCCGCATGGAGTTGGACCGCACCTTCGAGGAACGCGCGCTCATCAACACCTCCGTCGTCGAAGCACTCGACGAGGCAGCGCTGAACTGGGGCGTCAAGGTGCTGCGCTACGAAATCAAGGACCTGACACCGCCGCCGGCCATCCTGCATTCCATGCAGGCGCAGATCACCGCCGAGCGCGAGAAGCGTGCGCTGATCGCCGCCTCCGAAGGCCGGCGCCAGGAGCAGATCAACATCGCGACCGGCGAGCGTGAAGCAGCGATTGCCCGATCGGAGGGCGAGAAGCAGGCAGAGATCAACAAGGCCCAGGGCGAAGCGGCCGCCATCAGCGCCGTGGCCGTGGCGACGGCAGATGCCATCGGCCGCATTGCGGCCGCGATTCAGCAGCCGGGCGGTGAGCAGGCCGTGCAGCTCAAGGTCGCGGAAAAGGCTGTCGACGCCTATGCCCAGCTCGCACAGAAGAACAACACGATGATCGTGCCGGGCAACATGAGCGAAGTCGGCGGCCTGATTGGCACGGCGATGGCCTTGCTCAAAGGCGGCAGCCGCGCCTGAACCGGCCACCCCCAAAAAAAACCCGCGAGGGCCCTGAGTCAGGGCGGTCGCGGGTGCAAGACGTTCGGGGGGCGCCGAACGAAAGCGATGGAGGAGTCGCTTTTCCTGGTGATCTTTCGACTATCAGCTGCCCGTAACAGGGAAGCCCAGCAGTTCCGCGACAACTTGCCAGAAGGAGAAGTTTTCCATTTGCGTCATCCACAAAGCAGCGTTGAGATGACGCGCAGTTTGGGGTGGCGACGCGCGATGGGGAACTACAAACCCTGGTAGTCCGGAGCGCGGATGCGCGACGTTAGAGGAGTCCGAGCTCCATCGCCTTGAGCACCGCCTGGTGCTTGGTTGAGACATCAAGCAGCTTGAACAACTGCTTCATGTGGTAGTTGACGGTGTTCTCGCTGATGCCCAGCAAACTCCCGACAACCCAGGCGCTCTTGCCCTCCATCGTCAATTTCAGGATCTCCAACTGCCGCGGCGGGAGGCGAGCCTCAGGCTGGGCCGGGTTTTTAGACAACAGCAGTCGCGCTGCGGCATCCTGAGCATGAACGGCGAGCAACTGCAGGTCGGCGATCATCCGATTCAGCTTGATCGAATCGGTCGGCAGAGGCGCCTCCCTGTCCACCCCAAGCAGCAGTCGGCGATAGCCGGGCATCTGAACCCCGACCGCGATACCGGTCCGGTAGCCGAACGGCGCATACATCTCCCACAGCTCCCCTGCCCCAGCCTCGACGTAGAAGGCCTGGTCGTAGATCAGCGGCTTCGTGAGATGGGTCAGGCGCTGATGGACGGGATCACGCTTGGCAAGGCTGTTGTCCCTGGACGTTTCCAGAAAGGCTTCGGGCGTGTTGCCGACCGCGATGTATTCGGGCTTCGCGCCCGGTCCACGGTGTTCGATGGCCAGCACCCCGACGACGAGGCCGAAATCCAGATCGTTCGCGAAGTCGATCAGCCCCTGCCGAAATGTCGTGAGATCTGAGGCTTGACTGACTTGTTCGTACCGCTGGAGATTCATCCAAGCACCGGGCGCTACAAGGGTTGGTAGGCGCAGCGCAGCGCCAACAAACGCAAACTGCGAACCATCCAATTGACTGGAGAAACCGAATGCAGATGGCTGCGTGGCAACTGATGGCGTGCGAGACGGTCGTGAAGACTGTAAACGAGTTTGAATTGGTGACCCATGAGCTGCGGCAAATCGGCAGCAGCGTGCGAGTGGACAACGCACGTTCTGGCCTGCGCTGTGGTCAGGAGGTCTGGGCTACGAGCGATGGGGGTGAACCCATCCAGATCGCTTGGGAGTGGACTGAGATCCAGCCTGATGTCGTTGCCCTGTTCGATCCGATGAACATCCTCTGTAACGTGGCGCTGATCGACGGCGACGGCCATACCCTCGCTCGTTCACGGCGGATGCTGCACTTGAACAACATCGTGCACCAGCTCAATTGGCGAGCCGCTCTGGCCTCGCAACGTGCTGGCCGCGGTCAAACGCCGAGTTTGTCGTCCTGAGCCTGCGGCTATGGGTTATGATGGCGGGCTGCTGGAGAGGTGGATGAGCGGTTTAAGTCGCACGCCTGGAAAGCGTGTGTGGGTTAACAGCCCACCGCGGGTTCGAATCCCGCCCTCTCCGCCAAGCATGACCGGGCCCATTGGGGCCCGTTTTGCTTTTTGCGCCGCCATCTATCGATGGCGATCCGCCGACTGCAATTCATCCCTGAGAAAGCCCAATTCGTCGCTTGACGCTGGTGCTATGCGATGGCTTCTCGAACACTGCAACGTGTGCCTTGCCGTTTGCAAGGCTGGAGCCGGAAATGTCGCGATTGCTTAAGGGATGGATGAGCCTCTGCTTGGCGCTAGGTTTGGTGGCCGGAGGGCTGCCCGCACAGGCCAGCGAAGTCGTCAAGCTGGCGCGGCTTGTCGTCAGCGGCAAGCGCGCACCGAGCGATGCCGCCCGCACGACGCCGCAGGAGCCGCGGCCCGCGCCAACGTCACAGGCCACCCATGGGAGTGGTGGCAGCGATGCCGCGGGCACCGCCCCTACGCCGGCTCGTGGCGTCTCCTGATCACCAAGAAGCCCAAATAACAATGCGCCGAAACCCGCAAGGGCTTCGGCGCATTGTTATTTTTGGCGGAGTGGACGGGGCTCGAACCCGCGACCCCCGGCGTGACAGGCCGGTATTCTAACCAACTGAACTACCACTCCGCGTGGCATGCGATATTGAATATCGACGATATTCGCAAGCGCATTAAAACTGGCGTCCCCTAGGGGATTCGAACCCCTGTAATCACCGTGAAAGGGTGGTGTCCTAGGCCTCT
>NZ_LMFP01000028.1:419947-895538 GCF_001426885.1 Pelomonas sp. Root1444
AAAATCGCAATTCAAACTCAAAAAGCAAACGGCCAATAAATTGGCCGCTCTTTATCGGGAAACCCGACGGAATCCTTGGCGGAGTGGACGGGGCTCGAACCCGCGACCCCCGGCGTGACAGGCCGGTATTCTAACCAACTGAACTACCACTCCGCGTGGGATGAATTCGCAACCGCCTTCCGATCGAAATCGTCAACGATTGCCAAGCTCATCAAACTTGGCGTCCCCTAGGGGATTCGAACCCCTGTAATCACCGTGAAAGGGTGGTGTCCTAGGCCTCTNTAATCCTTCGCAACTTGAACTGCGCGCCGCCAATAAACCTGATGGTTTGAATGGTGGAGGTAAGCGGGATCGAACCGCTGACCTCTTGCATGCCATGCAAGCGCTCTCCCAGCTGAGCTATACCCCCGTTTTGATTTGCAGTTTCATCTTTGCTTTCGCATCGACTTGACTACCGATCGCTTCGTTTGCAGCGCTGTTCAAGCGAGACCAAGAGTATATGACGAATTTCAGGCCCCTTGCAAGCGTTCGAGAACTTTTTTCTTATCGAAGTGCTCGAGCACTTCATCCAGTGAGGGAGTCTGAGCACGACCGCACACCAGAACCCGCACCGGCACCGCGAGTTGCGGCATCTTCAGCCCGCTGGCCGAAAGGGTTTCCTTCAAGGCCTGCTGCATGGCGGCCTTGTTCCAATCGGTCAACGCAGCCAGGCGCTCAGCCAACGCTTTGAGCGCGGGACGGACGGCATCCGTGACATGCGCTGCCAGATCATCGGCCGACGGGCTGACGGGACTGAAGTACATCACCAACCAGTCGGCCAGGGCTGCGACGGTTGAGCAACGGTCCTTGAACAGGCCAACCTTGGGCTGGACTTCGTCGACACCCACGACGATGCCCCGGCGGGTCAATTGCGCGACGACCAAGTCTGCCAACCGCGCCTCGTCGATGTGTTTCACGTAATGGCCGTTGACCCAGTCGAGCTTGGCCGGATCCCACTGGGCCGGGCTCTTGGACAGGTGACTGCCATCGAACCAGCTCACCATCTGTCCGGCCGAGAACAGTTCGTCGTCACCATGGCTCCAGCCCAGGCGGGCCAGGTAGTTCAGCATGCCCTCGGGCAGATAGCCGTTGGCGGCGTAGTCCATCACGCTGACGGCACCACGCCGCTTGGAGAGCTTCAGGCCGTCGTCGCCCAGGATGATGGGCAGGTGGCCGAAAGACGGCAGCGGTGCCTCCAGCGCTTTGAAGATGTTGATCTGCCAGGGTGTGTTGTTGACATGTTCGTCACCACGGAAGACGTGGCTGATGCGCATGTCCCAATCGTCCACCACGACGGCGAAGTTGTAGGTGGGCACACCGTCCTGGCGCACGATGATGAGGTCGTCGATTTCGCGGTTGTTGATCGTGATCGGGCCTTTGACGAGATCGTCCCAGGTCACGTCGCCGTCGACAGGGTTGGCAAAGCGGATAACAGGCTTCACGCCCTCCGGCGGGGCCGGCAGCGTCTTGCCGGGCTCGGGGCGCCAGCGGCGGTCGTAGAGGGTCTTCTCGCCGCGCGCGCGCTGGGCCTCGCGCATGGCTTCCAGGTCTTCAGGCGTCGCATAGCAACGATAGGCCTTGCCTTCGGCGATCAACTGCTCAACGACGGCCTGGTAGCGGTCCAGGCGCTGCATCTGGTAGATCGGGCCCTCGTCGTAGCCCAGGCCCAGCCAGTTCATTGCGGCAATGATCTGGTCGACCGAATCCTGGCTGGAGCGGGCGACGTCGGTGTCCTCGATGCGCAGCACGAACTCACCGCCGTGGTGGCGGGCGTAGGCCCAGGAGTAGAGCGCCGTGCGAGCCGTGCCCAGGTGCAGGAAGCCGGTCGGCGATGGCGCGATGCGCGTACGCACCTTGTCGAAAGTGGAACTCATCAGGATCTCAAGGTGGAAAGGCCGCGAGCCAGGTCGTCGCAGATGTCGTCGACATGCTCAAGGCCGACGGCCAGGCGGATCAGGCCCTGGCCGATGCCCGCGGCCTGGCGCTGCGCCTCGGTGAGACGGCCGTGCGAGGTGGTCGCGGGGTGGGTGATGATGGTCTTGGTGTCGCCCAGGTTCGTGGCGATGGAAACGACGCGCGTGCTGTCGATGACATGGAAGGCGGCAGCGCGTGCGGCGTCTGCGGCGTCGGCCTTGAGATCGAAGGACAGCACCGCGCCGCCCTGCCCGCTTTGCTGGCGCATCGCCAACTCATGCTGCGGATGCGAAGCCAGGCCGGGGTAGTACACGCGGGCGACCTCGGGCCGCGCCTCGAGCCAGCGCGCGACAGCCAGCGCCTGTTCGCTCTGCGCCTTCATGCGCAGGGCCATCGTCTCCAAGCCCTTCAGCACCACCCAGGCGTTGAAGGGCGCCAGCGTCATGCCGACCGTGCGCAGCACGGGGCCGAAGATGTCGCGGATGAACTTGTTGGGCCCGCAGAGGGCGCCCGCCATCACGCGGCCCTGGCCGTCCATGTATTTGGTGGCCGAGTGCATGACGATGTCGGCCCCCATCTCCGTGGGGCGCTGCAGGGCCGGCGTCGAGTAGGTGTTGTCGACGGCCAGGATGGCACCGGCGCCATGCGCGAGGTCGGCCAATGCACGGATGTCGCAGATCTCGGTCAACGGGTTGGTCGGCGTCTCGGCGAAGAACAGCTTGGTCGTCGGCTTGATGGCCGCGCGCCATTCGGCCAGGTCGGTCTGCGAGACGAAGCTGGTCTCGACGCCGAACTTGCCGAATTCCTTGGCGAACAGGTTGATCGTCGAGCCGAAGACGGAGCGCGAACAGATGACGTGGTCACCCGCCTTCAGCAGGCCCATGCCGAGCAGCAGGATGGCGCTCATGCCGGTCGACGTTGCGATCGCGGCTTCGGTGCCTTCCAGCGCGGCCATGCGCGCCTCGAGGCTGCGCACGGTGGGGTTGCTGGTGCGCGAGTAGGTGAAGTCCTCGGAGTTCGCGAACTTGCGCGCCGAGGTCTCTGCGTCGGCCTGCACGTAGGCCGTGGTGAGGAACAGCCCTTCGGAATGCTCGCCGTGCTGGCTGCGCGGCAGCCCCGTGCGGACGGCCAGCGTTTCGCGGCGCAGGCCTTCGGGCAGGGTGCGGCGGCTGTTGTCTTGGCCAGATGGGTCGCTCATGCGCTCAGCCCTCCCCGCCGCTTTGCAGGGCTAGGCGGCCGCGGGCGTCGGCCTCCTCGTCGCTGGGCTGGCTGGCGCGCTGCTCGCGCATGGCTTCGAAGTCCGCAAGGCTGACGTCGCCGGTCACGTAGTGGCCGTCGAAGCAGCTGGCCTCGAAGCCGGCGAGCCCTGGGCGCAGCGCGGCGACGACGCGCTTCATCGCGTCCACGTCCTGGTAGATCAGCGCGTCGGCGCCGATGTACTCGCGGATCTCCTCGATCGAGCGGTTATGCGCGATGAGCTCTTCCTTGGTGGGCATGTCGATGCCGTAGACGTTGGGATAGCGCACCGGCGGCGCGGCGGAGGCGAGATAGACCTTGCGCGCGCCGGCCTCGCGGGCCATTTGCACGATCTCCTTGGAGGTCGTGCCGCGCACGATGGAGTCATCCACCAGCAGCACGTTGCGGCCCTTGAACTCCAGGCCGATGGCATTGAGCTTCTGGCGCACGCTCTTCTTGCGCGCGCCCTGCCCCGGCATGATGAAGGTGCGGCCGACATAGCGGTTCTTCACGAAGCCTTCGCGGTAGGGCTTGCCGATGCGATGTGCCAGCTGCATGGCCGACGGGCGGCTGCTTTCGGGGATGGGGATGACCACGTCGATGTCGCTCGGCGGCATCGTCGAGATGACGCGTTGCGCCAGCGTCTCGCCCATGTTCAGGCGCGCCTGGTAGACCGAGATGCCGTCCATCACCGAGTCCGGCCGCGCGAGGTAGACGAACTCGAACATGCAGGGGTTCAGCGTTGGCTGCTCGTTGCACTGCTCGGTGTGCAGTTTGCCGGTCATGTCGATGAAGAGCGCCTCGCCGGGCGCCACGTCGCGCTCCAGTTGGTGACCCGTGCCTTCGAGGGCGACGCTCTCGCTCGCCACCATGAACTCGCCGCTGGCCGAGCGGCCGAAGCACAGCGGGCGGATGCCAAACGGGTCGCGGAAGGCCAGCAGGCCCTGGCCGGCGATCAGCGCGATGACGGCGTAGCTGCCCTTGATGCGCTTCTGCACGGCGCGCACGGCGGAGAAGATCTCCTTGGGCGTCAGCGGCAGGTCGCGCGCGGCCAACTCCAGCTCGTGGGCCAGCACGTTGATCAGCACCTCGGTGTCGCTCTCGGTGTTGATGTGGCGGCGGTCGATGTCGAACAACTCGTCCTTCAGCGCCAGCGCGTTCGTCAGGTTGCCGTTGTGCACGAGCACGATGCCGAAGGGCGCGTTCACGTAGAAGGGCTGGGCCTCCTCCTCGCTGTAGGCGTTGCCGGCGGTGGGATAGCGCACCTGGCCAAGGCCGATGGTGCCCGGCAGCGCGCGCATGTTGCGCGTGCGGAAAACGTCGCGCACCATGCCGCGGGCCTTGTGCATGAAGCACTTCTGGCCCTGCATCGTGACGATGCCGGCGGCGTCCTGGCCACGGTGCTGCAGCAGCAGCAGCGCGTCGTAGAGCAACTGGTTGACGGGAGAGGCAGCGAGAGCGCCGACGATGCCGCACATGGCGAGTCCTTAATCAGTAGCGTCCGCTTCAGATGGGGTCATCGAGCGGGAAACAAAACGGGCAACGGGTTCGGGCAGCAGCGGCGCGGCGTCGCGCAGCACGCCGGCCAGCACCGGCGCGGCGCGCGAGGCCTGCCAGGTGCTGGATTCGGCCAGCGGCGAGGCGCCGATGACCAGCACCAGCAGCAGCGCGATGAAGATGCCGCGCAACGCGCCGAAGCCGGCGCCGCCGAGGCGGTCCACCACCGACAGCGGCGTGGCGTGGATGAGCGCCTTGACGAGGCGCGTCCCCAGGCTCCACACCAGCAGCACGAAGAAGAAGGCGATGGCCAGCGTGACCACATGGAAGACGGTGGGGCCGAACTTGCTCGTCATCGAGGCGGGCAGCAGTTCGGCGACGACCGGTGCCAGCGGCGGCGCGGCGAAATAAGCCACGACCCAACCGGCCAGCGACATCACCTCGAACACCAGGCCGCGCCACAGACCGATGCCGATCGACAGCAGCAGCATCACTGCCAATGCGAGGTCGACCCAGCTCAGTGCAACGTCCATGGGTGGCCTCAGAGCGTCAGGATGGCGCCGGGCAGGCCCGCGCCCTTGAGCTTGGCAGACGCGCGCTCGGCTTCGTCGCGGCTCGCGAACGGGCCCAGGCGCACGCGGATGCGGCGGCCGTCCGCCGTGTCGACCGCCTGGGCGTAGGTCTTCAACCCGAGCTTCTCGACCTTGGCGCGCATCTCCTGCGCAGCCTTGCTTTCGCCATAGGCACCGACCTGGACGATGTAGCGCGCGCCGGCAGTGGCGGACGTGGTGTCCTTGCCTTCCAGCAGCGCCTGAGCGCGCGCACCGTCGTTGGCAGGCGGCTTGGGTTTGTCGACCGGCTTATCAGCAGGCCTGTCCGCCGGCTTCTCGGCCACCTTGACCGGCGGCTTCTCCACGGGTTTTTCGACCGGCTTTTCCGCCACCTTCGATTCGACCAGCGCCGGCGTGGCGACAACGGGCGCAGGCTCGGGCGCCGGGGCGGGCTCGGCCTGCTGCGCCAGCGGCTCGCGGGTCGGCACGGTCAGCGGCGGCGCGGTGTCCTTGCGCGGGATGTCGATGGGCAGGTCGACCGGAATCGGCCGCGGCTGGGTCTCGAAGATCAGCGGGAAGCCCACCACGCCGGCCGCGACCAGCACGGCCGCACCGATGAGGCGGCGCCGCGCGCGGATGCGCAACGCCTGCACGTCGTCGGCCGCGCTGGCCTTGGCGCCGGACTTGGCCGACTTCTTGGGCGCCGCCGCGGTGGCGGCGTCATCGCGCTTGAGGAAGGAAAACAGGCCCATCGGCGGCGTCTGACTTCAGTGGAGGGTGGGAGGTTTGGGCTCGGCGGCGCCGGCCGTCACCCGGGGCAGGCCCTGCTGGAGCACCCCGCCCACGGTGTAGAAGGAACCGAAGACGAGGATTCTATCGGCCGCGGTCGCCGCGGCCGCCGCGGCATGCAGGGCGTCGAGGGGATTGGCATGGGTGTGGGTCTCGACGCCGGGCGGTGTCTTCAGCCCCGCGGCGAGAAACGCCGCCTGCAGTTGCACGGCGGTCGCGGCCCGCGGGATGGGCAGGTCGGTGAAGTGCCAGGCGTCCACCAGCGGCGCGATCCGGCCCAGGATGCCGCCCAGGTCCTTGTCCGCCATCGCGCCGAAGACGGCATGCGTGCGCGGGAAGAAGCCCATCTGGTCCAGGTTCTGGGCCAGCGCGGCGACCGCGTGCGGGTTGTGAGCGACGTCCAGCACGACGGCGGGTTGGCCGGCCAGCACCTGGAAGCGACCGGGCAACTCGACCAGCGCGAGCCCGGTTCGCACGGCCTGCGCGCTGATCGGCAGGCGGTCCGCCAGCGCTTCGAAAGCGGCCAGCACGCCGGAGGCATTCAGCAACTGGTTCACGCCGCGGAGCGCGGGGTAGGCCATGCCGGAGAAGCGCTTGTTGCGGCCGGCCCATTGCCACTGCGTGCGGTCGCCGCTGAACGTGAAGTCGCGGCCGAGCTGGCGCAGGTCGGCGTCGATCTCGGTGGCCCGCTCGGCCAGCGAGGACGGCGGCATGGGGTCGCTGACGACGACCGGCCGGCCGGTGCGCATGATGCCGGCCTTCTCGCGGCCGACGCTTTCGCGGTCGGCACCGAGGAACTCGGTGTGGTCGAGGTCGATGCTGGTGATGACGGCGCAGTCGGCGTCGATGACGTTAACGGCATCCAGGCGGCCGCCCAGGCCCACCTCAAGGATGACGAGGTCCAGCGGCTCGTGCTGCAGCCGGCGCATGATGGCCAGCGTCGTGAACTCGAAGTAGGTCAGCGTGATGTCGCCGCGCGCGGCCTCGACGGCTTCGAAATGCGGCTCCAGCGACTCGGCCGTCACCGGCGCCCCGCCGACGCGGCAGCGCTCCTGGAAGTGCACCAGATGCGGCTTGATGTAGAGCCCCACGCGGTAACCGGCGTGCAGCGCGATGGATTCCAGCATCGCGCAGGTCGAGCCCTTGCCGTTGGTGCCGGCGACGACGATGGTCGGGCAGTCGAAGGCGATGCCCAGCCGCTGCTTCACCGTCGCGACACGATCCAGCGTCATGTCGATGGTCTTGGGATGCAGTCGCTCGCAGTGGGCGAGCCAGTCGTCAAGCGTCATGGCGGATCACTAAAAACAAAAGCCAGGCGCTGGGGCCTGGCTCGGAACGTTGCGGGCGGCGTTCAGGCGACGGCGTCCGCGCTCTGGCGCTGCAGCATTGCGAGTTGTCGGGCGATGGTCTCGCGCAGCTGGCGGCGGTCCACGATCATGTCGATGGCGCCCTTCTCCATCAGGAACTCGGCGCGCTGGAAGCCCGGGGGCAGCTTCTCGCGCACGGTGTTCTCGATGACGCGCGGGCCGGCAAAGCCGATCAGCGCCTTGGGCTCGGCCAGCACGATGTCGCCGACGAAGGCGAAGCTGGCGGACACGCCGCCCATCGTCGGGTCGGTCAGCACGCTGATGTAGGGCAGTTTGGCCTTGGCCAGGCGCGTCAGCGACGCATTGGTCTTGGCCATCTGCATCAGCGACAGCAGGCCTTCCTGCATGCGCGCGCCGCCGGTGGCGGTGAAGCAGATGAAGGGCGTCTTCTGCTCGATGGCCGTCTCGACGCCGCGCACGAAGCGCTCGCCGACGACGGAACCCATGGAGCCGCCCATGAAGTCGAACTCGAAGCAGGCCGCGACGACCGGCACGCTCATGACGGCGCCGCCCATGACGACCAGCGCGTCGGTCTCGCCGGTGTTCTCCAGCGCTTCCTTCAGGCGGTCGGGGTACTTCTTGCTGTCCTTGAACTTCAGCGCGTCGACCGGCAGCACTTCCTGGCCGATCTCGTAGCGGCCTTCACCGTCGAGGAAGGCGTCCAGCCGCGCGCGGGCGTTGATGCGGTGGTGGTGCGAGCACTTGGGGCAGACGTTGATGTTCTGCTCCAGGTCGGTCTTGTAGAGCACCGTCTCGCAGCTCGGGCACTTGATCCACAGGCCTTCCGGGACTGTGCGACGGTCGGCGGGGTCGCCTTGCTGGATCTTGGGCGGGAGCAGTTTGTCGAGCCAACTCATGCGTCAATCCTTCTTGTCGAGTGCGGCGCGGATGTCACGGATGAACGCGGCGCCGGTGGAAGCGACATTATCGGCCGGCTGGCGCTCCAGCAGTTCGACCAGCTTGGAGCCGATGACGACGGCGTCGGACACATCGGCCACGGCGCGGGCCGTCGCGCCGTCGCGGATACCGAAGCCCACGCCCACCGGCGTGCTGACGTGTTGTTTGATGCGAGGCACGGCTTCGGCGACGGCCGCGGTGTTGAGGTGACCCGCGCCGGTCACGCCCTTCAGCGACACGTAGTAGACGTAGCCGCTGGCGAGCTTGCCGACCTGCGCCATGCGCGCCTCGGTGGAGGTGGGCGCGAGCAGGAAGATCGCGTCCATGTCGGCGGCGCGCAGCTTGGCGGCGAAGTCCTCGCACTCCTCGGGCGGGTAGTCGACGATGAGGATGCCGTCGACGCCGGCGTCCTTGGCGTCCGCCACGAAGGCGTCCAGGCCGTAGCGTTCGACGGGGTTGGCGTAGCCCATCAGCACCATCGGCGTCTTGTCGTTGCGGGCGCGGAACTCGCGCACGAAGCCCAGCACATGGCGCAGGCCGATGCCGTGCTTCAGAGCCCGCTCGCCGGCACGCTGGATGACGGGGCCGTCGGCCATCGGGTCGGAGAACGGCACACCCAGCTCGATGACGTCGGCACCGGCCTCGGCCATGGCCAGCAGCAGGTCGACGGTCTCGGTCGGGTAGGGATCACCGGCGGTGACGAAGGGGATCAGCGCCTTGCGACCCTCGGCCTTGAGCTGGTCGAAGGTGGTCTTGATGCGGCTCATTGCTTGACCTTCTCGCCGGCTTGCGACGGGCGGTCGAAATAGGCGGCGCCGGACAGGTCGGCGACGGTGCCGATGTCCTTGTCGCCACGGCCGCTGAGGTTGATCAGCAGCACCTTGTCCTGACCCAGCGTCGGCGCGAGCTTGATCGCATAGGCGACCGCGTGGCTGGATTCGAGCGCCGGGATGATCCCTTCCGTGCGGCACAGGCGGTGGAAGGCCGACAGCGCGTCGGCATCGGTGATGCCGACGTACTCGGCGCGGCCGATGTCCTTCAAGTGGGCATGCTCCGGGCCGACGCCGGGATAGTCCAGGCCGGCCGAGATGGAGTGCGTCTCGATGATCTGGCCGTCCTCGTCCTGCAGCAGGTAGGTGCGGTTGCCATGCAGCACGCCGGGGCTGCCGGCGGTCAGTGTGGCGGCATGCTTGCCGCTCGCGACGCCCTGCCCTTCGGCCTCGACGCCGATGAGCCGAACGTTCTCGTGCGGGATGTAGGGGTGGAAGATGCCGATGGCGTTGGAGCCACCGCCCACGCAGGCGATGACGGCGTCCGGCTGGCGGCCGGCCAGCTCGGGCATCTGCTCCAGGCACTCCAGGCCGATGACGCGCTGGAAGTCGCGCACCATCATCGGGTAGGGATGCGGGCCGGCCACGGTGCCGATGATGTAGAAGGTGTTCTCGACGTTGGTGACCCAGTCGCGCATCGCCTCATTGAGCGCGTCCTTCAGCGTCTTGCTGCCGGACTCCACCGGCACGACGGTCGCGCCGAGCAGCTTCATGCGGTAGACGTTGGGGCTTTGGCGCTTGACGTCCTCGCTGCCCATGTAGACGACGCATTCCAGGCCGTAGCGGGCGCAGATCGTCGCGGTGGCCACGCCATGCTGGCCGGCACCGGTCTCGGCGATGACGCGCGGCTTGCCCATGCGCTTGGCCAGCAGCGCCTGGCCGATGACGTTGTTGATCTTGTGCGCGCCGGTGTGATTGAGGTCCTCGCGCTTCAGGTAGATCTGCGCGCCGCCCAGCTCGCGGCTCAGGCGTTCAGCGTGATAGATCGGGCTGGGGCGGCCGACGAAGTGCTTGAGCTCCTTCTGGAACTCGGCGATGAACTCAGGGTCGTTGCGATAGTGTGCGTAGGCGTCCTTGAGCTGGTCCAGCGCGTGGACGAGGGTCTCGGAGACGAAGCTGCCGCCATAGGTGGGCGCACCGGAATGGCGGAAATGCCCGGTCGCATCGGGCTGGTCGTACTCAAACATGGCTTTCCTCTGTCAGGTCGGTTCTGCATCGGCGCGCTTCACGGCGCGGCAGAACTCATGGATCAGGTCGGCGCTCTTGATGCCCTTGGACACCTCCACGCCGGAACTCACATCAACGGCCCAGGGCCGCACCCTGGCGATGCCATCGGCGACGTTTGCTGCATTCAACCCACCAGACAAAACGAGGCGAGAGCTGACGCTTGGAGGAATGAGTGACCAATCGAAGACCTTGCCGCCGCCGCCGTAGCCGTCGACATGGGCGTCGAGCAGCAGGGCCTGGGCGTTGGGAAATTGAGTGGCGAAGTCTAGCAAATCGACCCCGGGCGACATCCGGGCCGCGCGCAGATAAGGGCGCTTGACCCGGTCACAGTCGGCGGGCGTCTCGTCGCCGTGGAACTGCACCAGCATGTTGGGCAGCGCATCGAGGCCGGCCCGCAGTTCGGCGTCCGTCGCGTTGACGAACAGCCCCACCGGCGTCACGAAGGGCGGCAGCAACCGGGCCAGCGCCCTCGCCCGCTCCGGTGTCACGGCACGTGGGCTCTTGGCGTAGAAGACGAAGCCGATGGCATCGGCACCGGCCGCGACGGCCGCTTCCACGTCGGCTTCGCGGGTCAGGCCGCAGATCTTGATTCGGGTCATGGGAGCCAGTTCAGTGCCGCGACTTCGCGCGGGATGTCGAGCGCCGCATCGTAGGTCGGGCCGAGGAAATAAAGGCCGTCGGGGGCAAAGGTGGGCGCCGCCACCTTGCGGTCGCGTGCGGCAAGCACCTCCGACACCCAGTCGGCCGAGCGCGTGCCGCTGCCCACCGCAAGCAGGCAGCCCATCAGGTTGCGCACCATGTGATGCAGGAAGGCACTGGCCTCGAACTCGAAGCGCCAGTAGGCACCACGGCGCTGCACTTTGATCTCGCGCAGCGTCTTCACTGGCGACGCGGCCTGGCATTCGGATGAGCGGAACGACGAGAAGTCGTGCTCGCCGATCAGTCGCTCGGCGGCGGCCTCCAGCGCCGTCTGGTCGAGAGGCCGGAAGATCCAGCCACACTGGCCCGCTTCGATGGCCGGGCGCACCGCCGATTCGAGCAACAAGTACGCATAGCGCCGCCCGCGTGCGGCGTTGCGCGCGTGGAAGGCATCGCCCGGGAAGCGGCACCACTGGATCGCGATGTCGGGCGGCAGGTAGCGGTTGCTGCCGCGCACCCAGGAAAACGGCTCGCGCTCGACTTCGGTGTCGAAGTGGATGACCTGGTTGATGCCGTGCACGCCCGCATCGGTGCGGCCGGCGCAGACTGTGCGGATGGGCTGGGCCGCGAAGGCGGACAGGCCTTTCTCCAACGCGTCCTGCACGGTGCGGCCGTCGGGCTGGCTCTGCCAGCCGTTGTAGCCGCCGCCGCGGTAGCTCACGCCCAATGCAACTCTCATCGGTCCTCGACAAAGAAAAACGCCCGGCCAGGCCGGGCGTCGGAGTATCGCGGCAGTGCTTTACCGCAGATCGTTCAGCATCGCCTGCGCACGGTCGCGCAGCGTGCCGCTGGACCGCTGGATCAGCTCCTGCAACACCTCGCGGGCGCCTTCGGTATCGCCGATCTGGCGGAACTCGTCAGCCAGCTCCAGCTGGCGCAGCAGCGGGTCACCCTCGTCGTCGCCCAGTGCGTCGAGCGCGTCGGCGAGGTGGTCCGGATGCGTGTCACCCGGCTGGGGCGGTTCGCCGAAGTCGAAATCCAGGCCGGGCAGCGCGGTTGATGCCGGCGCCGGCGCCGGGCTGGACGGCAGGTTGCCCAGGCTGCTGAGGTCGAAGTTCAAGTCAGGCGCTGGCGGCGCGGTGCGCGCGCCACGGCCGGAGATGTCGAAGTCCATCGTCAGCGGCGCTTGCTCCACCGAGGCCGGCATGGCCTGGGTCGCCGCCATGGCCGTCGGCGAGACGGGTTCCGGTGCGTCGAGGTCAAGGTCCAGGGCCAGGTCGAAGCCACTGACCGGCCCGGTGTCCGGGCCGCCGCGCGACATCGCATCGGTACCGAGATGCGCCACCGCCGCAGCCGCTGCGGCGGTCGCTCCGCTGGGCAATGCCGTCTGCGGCAGCGTGCTGGCATTCATCGGCTCGGGCCGCAGTTCGGGGCCATCCTCGACATGTGCCGGCGCGCCGCCAGGCTGGTAGAGCGGGTTGTCGGGGTCGATGCCGCGGCCCAGCTCCTGGGCCTTGGCCCAGTCCTCGCCGCTGCCCTTGGTTTCGGCATAGAGCTGCACGGCCAGTTGCTCGAAGCCCTTGGTGTCACGGCGCTTGGCGTAGACCTCCAGCAGCTTCAGGCGGATGGCCAGGCGCGTCGGGTTGGCGCGCAGGGCTTCCTTCAGGATTTCCTCGGCCTGCAGGTCGCGGCCATAGGCCAGGTAGACGTCGGCCTCTGCAACCGGGTCGACATCGCCGATGGCATCGAGCTGGCTGAGCGAATAGCTCATCGACGACTGGCCGCTGTTCTGCGCGTCGCGCGTGTCGACACGCTGGCCACCGGTGCCGCCGAAGAAGGAGTCGGGCTGCAGGCGGCTTTCATGGAAGCCGGTTTCGGCCGCATGCGCGGGGCGGCGCGAACGCAGGCGGTACAGACCCAGCCCGCCCAGCACGGCGACCAGCACCCCGGCCAGCGGCAGCACGACCGGGCTGTCCAGCAACTGGTCGATGAAGCTTGGCGGCTCGACCGCCGGCGGCGGCGGCGCCAACGGTGCACTGGCACGCGCCTGCGGGCGAGATGCCGCAGAGCTGGCGTCGGCGACGACGGGTGCCGGCGCGGGGCGGGAGGCGGAGGCTGCGTCGGCCACGACGGGCGCGGGCAACGTCGACACCACGGGAGCGGACGTGCCCGCAGAGGCCGCCCCGTCCGCAGCCGGCTTGGCGGCGCTGGAGAGCTTCTTGAGCTCTTCCACATTGCGCGTCAGCTCGGCCACGCGGGCGGCGGCGTCCTTCTTCTCGGCGTCCTTCGACAGCTTGGCCTCGTTCGCACTGGCGGCGACACCGCTGGCCTTGCTGAGCGTGAGCTTGTCCGGCGTCGGTGCGGCAGCGGGCTTGCGGTCCTCGACAGCCGCCTGCACCTGCCCCTTGGACTGGCGTTCGCTTTCGTTGTTCTGCAGCGTCGGCGCGGCGGATGCAAGACGCTGGCGGTAGGCGGAAAAGTCCGCGCTCTGGGCCAGGATGACGCGGCGCGCTTCCGGCGCGGACACATTGGCCAGCGTCTCGCTCGAGGGCACCTGCAACACGGCCCCCGACTTCAGCAGGTTCATGTTGCCGTCGATGAAGGCGTCGGGGTTGTTGCGGAACAGGCCGACCAGCATCTGGTCCAGCGAGATGCCGCCAACCTGCGTGCGCGCAGCCACCTTGGACAGCGAATCGCCGGCGCGGACGCGGTATTCGGAGGCCGCGGCGGCGACCGGTGGGCGCACTGGCGCCGGCGCAGCGACCGGTGGACGCGCCACGACGATGGGAGCCGGTGCCGACGCAGAAGGGGTGCGCGGCAAGGCGGTCGTCACGGCCGGCGCCGGCGCGGGCACAGCCTCGCTGGAGGCGGAAGTTGCCGGTGCCGCAGCCACGGCCGGCGGTGCGGTGATGACAGGCGCAGGCTTGGGCAGGCTGGGCGGGTCGAACAGCAGCGTGTATTCACGTACCAGACGGCCGCTCGACCAGGTCAGCTCAAGGATCACGTCGACGAACGGCTCCTGAATGGCGCGGTCGCTGCTGACGCGCAATACCGTGCGGCCGTTCTGGCGTGCGACCTGGACCTGGGTCGAGGTCAGCACCGGGTTGTACTCGACGCCACTGGCGCGATATGACTCGGCCGGCGCAACGCGCACTTTCAGCGTCGCGGCTTCCTCGGCCGTCAGGCTGGTGACGTCGATCTCGGCGCGCATGGTCTCGCCAAGGGCCGATTGCACGTTCAGCTTGCCCAACCCCAGCGCCTGCACGCTCGCACTGGCTGCCAGCAGCGCGGCAGCCAGTGCGAGATGGTGGCGGTTGAAGCCGGTCGGCCGAACGCCCCCGGATGCGTCGCGGATGTGGTCTTTCAATGCATTCCCCCAAGCAACAAGGCGGGGCAATGGGCCCCGCCTGTCTCGATCTTCAGCACGCGCCGCACGAACCTGGTCTGCACGCTGGTTTGCACGTCATGGCCTCGTCGAGTCTCGAATCAAAAACACAACGGTATCAAGCATATACGTTGAAATGCTCAAGGGGTACCTGATGTGTCGCTTGGTTTCAATATCGACGCCAGGGTGAACCCTAGGTCAAGGCGTAAAAGACCGTAAGCAAATCAACGCTCAAGCAGGATGCGCAGCATGCGGCGCAGCGGCTCGGCCGCACCCCACAGCAATTGATCGCCGATCGTGAAGGCGCCGAGGTACTCAGGCCCCATCGCCAGCTTGCGCAGGCGGCCGACGGGAATGGTCATCGTGCCGGTGACGGCCACGGGCGTGAGGTCACGAATCGTCGCTTCGCGCGTATTCGGCACGACCTTCACCCAGTCGTTGTCCGCGGCGATCATGGCTTCGATATCGGCCAGCGGCACATCCTTCTTGAGCTTGAAGGTCAGGGCCTGGCTGTGGCAGCGCATCGCGCCGACGCGCACGCAGAAGCCGTCGACGGGAATGGCACCCGAACCGAGGATCTTGTTGGTCTCGGCCATGCCCTTCCACTCTTCCTTGGACATGCCGTTGCCCAGGTCCTTGTCGATCCAGGGGATCAAGGAACCGCCCAGCGGCACGCCGAAGTTGGCGGTCTCGTCCGCGGAAAGCGAACGCTGCTTGGCGATGACCTGGCGGTCGATCTCCAGGATGGCACTCTTGGGGTCGTCCAGCAGCGGCTTGACGGCGGCGTTGAGCGTGCCGTACTGCGTCAGCAGTTCGCGCATGTGCTGCGCGCCGCCGCCGGAAGCGGCTTGATAGGTCTGCGTGGACATCCACTCGACGAGGCCCGCCTTGTACAGCGCACCCACGCCCATCAGCATGCAGCTGACGGTGCAGTTGCCGCCGATCCAGTTCCTGCCGCCGTTGCTCAGCGCCTGGTCGATGACCGGGCGGTTGACGGGGTCCAGGATGATGACGGCGTCATCCGCCATGCGCAGCGTGGAGGCGGCGTCGATCCAGTGGCCCGTCCAGCCCGCGGCGCGCAGCTTGGGATAGACCTCGGTCGTGTAGTCGCCGCCTTGGGCGGTGATGATGATGTCGCAGCGCTTGAGCTGTTCGATGTCGAAGGCGTTTTGCAGCGACTTCTCGTTCTTGGCCTGGGCCGGAGCGGCACCACCGGCGTTGGAGGTCGAGAAGAACAGCGGCTCGATCAGATCGAAATCGCGCTCGGCGGTCATGCGTTCCATGAGCACCGAGCCCACCATGCCGCGCCAGCCTACGAGGCCTACCAAGGTCGTCATCATCAAATCCTTTCGTACTGTCACCAAACCCCATCCACTTCGGGCCCCGGCTCGTTCGCCGGGTTTGGAGGGGCGAGACGAGACGGAGCTTTAGCTCTTAATGGTTTTGGTGGTCGTGATGGCTTTGACGACAGCGTCGCCCATCTCGCGGGTCGTGACCTTCGAGGTGCCTTCACTCCAGATGTCGGCGGTGCGCAAGCCCTGGGCCAGCACCGATTCCACCGCGGCTTCGATACGAGCGGCGGCGGCTGGCTGGTTGAGGGAGAACTTGAGCATCATGGCGGCGGACAGGATTGTAGCCAGCGGATTGGCGATTCCCTTGCCCGCGATGTCCGGCGCACTGCCATGGCTGGGCTCGTAGAGGCCCTTGTTGTTGGCGTCCAACGAGGCGGACGGCAGCATGCCGATGGAGCCGGTCAGCATCGCGGCCTCATCCGACAGGATGTCGCCGAACATGTTGCCAGTCACGACGACGTCGAACTTCTTGGGCGCCTTGACGAGCTGCATGGCGGCGTTGTCGACGTACATGTGGTCCAGCTCGACGTCCGGGTACTGGGCGTGGACTTCGGTGACGATGTCCTTCCAGAACTGCGAGGTCTCCAGCACGTTGGCCTTGTCGACGCTGGTCAGGCGCTTGTTGCGCTTCTGCGCAGCCCGGAAGGCGACGTGGGCGATGCGCTCGATCTCAGGGCGCGAGTAGCGCATCGTGTCGAAGGCTTCGTCGGCGCCGGGGAAGTGGCCGTCCACCGCCGTGCGGCGGCCGCGCGGCTGGCCGAAATAGATGTCGCCGGTCAGCTCGCGGATCAGCAGGATGTCGAGGCCTGCGACGAGTTCGGGCTTCAGCGACGAGGCGTGCGTCAGCTGCTCGTAGCAGATGGCCGGGCGGAAGTTGGCGAACAGGCCTAGGGCCTTGCGCAGGCCCAGGATGGCCTGCTCGGGGCGCAGCGAGCGCTCCAGCTTGTCGTACTTCCAGTCGCCGACGGCGCCGAACAGCACGGCATCGGCTTCCTGGGCCAGTTTCAGCGTGGCGGGCGGCAGCGGGTGGCCGCTGGTCTCGAAGGCCTTGCCGCCGACGTCGGCCCAGTCGAGCTGCAAAGGCAGATCCAGCGCGTTCAGCACCTTGACCGCTTCGGCCATGATTTCGGGGCCAATGCCGTCGCCCGGCAGTACTGCAATTTTCTTGATCGTCATCTCAATCTCTCCACACAACCACTCCCAACCCAGCGACTGCCGTGGAACCGGCTTTGCCGGGCTACTGGCAGTGCCCCCTTGAGGGGGCGCGCGTCAGCGCGTAGGGGGTGGTCTAAATCACTCGGTTGTTGAGCCAGGGCTTCGCAGCAATGCGGGCGGCCTCGTAGGCGCGGATCTTGTCGGTGTGCTGCAGCGTCAGGCCGATCTCGTCGAGGCCGCCGATCAGGCATTCCTTGCGGAAGGGCTCGATGTCGAAGGGTAGTTCGGCGCCATCGGGCTTCACGATGACCTGGCGCGGCAGGTCGACCGTGAGCTGGTAGCCCGGGAAGGCGTAGACCTCGTCGAACAGGCGTGCAATGGCGCTCTCCGGCAAGACGATGGGCAGCAGGCCGTTCTTGAAGCAGTTGTTGAAGAAGATGTCGGCGAAGCTCGGCGCCAGGATGGCGCGAAAGCCGTACTGCTGCAGCGCCCAGGGCGCGTGCTCACGGCTGGAGCCGCAGCCGAAGTTCTGGCGAGCGATCAGCACGCTGGCACCGGCGTAGCGCGGCTGGTTCAGCACGAAGTCGGGGTTGGGCTTGCGGCTGGCCGGGTCCTGGCCGGGCTCGCCGTGGTCCAGGTAGCGCCATTCGTCGAACAGGTTGGGGCCGAAGCCACTGCGCTTGATCGACTTCAGGAACTGCTTGGGGATGATCGCGTCGGTGTCGACGTTGTCGCGGTCCATGGGCGCGACCAGCCCTTTGTGGATGGTGAACTTGTCCATGTCAGGCCAGCGTCCTCACGTCAACGAAATGGCCGGTCATCGCGGCCGCAGCCGCCATCGCCGGGCTGACCAGGTGGGTGCGCCCACCGGCGCCCTGGCGGCCTTCGAAGTTGCGGTTGCTGGTGGAGGCGCAGCGCTCGCCCGGCTCCAGCCGGTCCGCGTTCATCGCCAGGCACATCGAGCAGCCCGGCTCGCGCCACTCGAAGCCCGCAGCCTTGAAGACCTGATCCAGGCCTTCGGCCTCGGCCTGCGCCTTGACGAGGCCGGAGCCCGGCACGACAAGGGCCAGTTTGATGTTCTTGGCCAGCCGGCCGCCCACGCGCTTCACGACGGCCGCAGCCTCGCGCATGTCTTCGATGCGGCTGTTGGTGCAGGAGCCGATGAAGACCTTGTCGACATGGATGTCGCTGATGGCCTTGTTGGGCTCCAGCGCCATGTAGGTCAGCGCGCGCTCGATGGCGCCGCGCTTGACGGCGTCCTTCTCCTTGTCCGGGTCCGGCACGCGGTCCTCGATGGACAGCACCATCTCGGGCGAGGTGCCCCAGGTCACTTGCGGGCGGATCTGCGCGGCGTCGATCTCGACGACCTTGTCGAAGTGGGCGCCGGGGTCGGAGTGCAGCGTGCGCCAGTAGGCGACGGCCTGGTCCCACTCCACACCGGTGGGCGAGAAGGGGCGGCCCTTGACGTAGTTGATCGTCGTGTCGTCCACGCCGATCAGGCCCGCGCGGGCGCCGGCTTCGATGGCCATGTTGCAGACCGTCATGCGACCTTCCATCGAGAGTGAGCGGATGGCCGCGCCCGCGAACTCGATGGTGTAGCCGTTGCCGCCCGCGGTGCCGATCCTGCCGATGATGGCCAGCACGATGTCCTTGGCGCCACAGCCGGCGGGCAGCTTGCCCTCGACCTTGACGAGCAGGTTCTTGGCCTTCTTGGCCGACAGCGTCTGCGTGGCTAGCACATGCTCGACCTCGCTGGTGCCGATGCCGTGTGCCAGCGCGCCGAACGCGCCGTGCGTGGACGTGTGGCTGTCGCCGCAGACGACGGTCATGCCGGGCAGCGTCGCGCCCTGCTCGGGGCCGATGACGTGCACGATGCCCTGGCGCTTGTCGTTCATCTTGAACTGCGTGATGCCGACGCGGTCGCAGTTGGCGTCCAGCGTGTCGACCTGCAGCTTGGAGACCGGGTCGGCGATGCCTTGCGAGCGGTCGGTCGTCGGCACGTTGTGGTCGCTGACGGCCAGGTTGGCGCTGAGGCGCCAGACCTTGCGGCCGGCCAGGTCCAGACCTTCGAAGGCCTGCGGGCTGGTCACCTCGTGCACGAGATGGCGGTCGATGTAGAGCAGGGCCGTGCCATCCGGTTCGGTGTGCACGACGTGCTCGTCCCAGAGCTTGTCGTAAAGGGTACGGGAGGTCATTGCTTCTCTCGAGGAATCAGGGTGTCCACGAAGCGTTGCACCACGGTGGGCAAGCGCTGTTGACGCAGCACACCCAGGTAATAGTCGCGCTCGGCCCACGACTCTTCAAGTCGCAGCGCGCGCACGCCGAAGACGCGGGTGAAGCGCTCGGCAGGTTGTTCAGGAAGGACGGCCACGCCCAGCCCCGACTCGACGAGCTGGGCGATGCCGTCGAAGCCGCGCACCTGCAGGCGCGCGTTGAGCGTCTGGCCGCGCGCGGCGGCCTGTTCGCGCATCAGTTCCTGGGCGCTGGCGCCGGCATGCAGGCCGATGAGGTCGTAGCCCAGCAGGTCGTCGAAGCTGACGGCCTCGCGGGCTGCCAGCGGATGCTTGAGCGGCACAAGCGCAGCGAGGCGACCGCGCGCGAAGACCCAGGTCTGCACGCGGTTGTCCAGCACCGGTGCCGTGAAGATGCCCACGTCCGCCCTGCCCTCGGCCACGGCGGCTTGCACTTCGCCGCTGGTCAGGTCTTCCAGGCTGATGCGGATCTGGCCGTGCGCCTGCGAGAACTCGACCAGGTAAGGCGGCAGGCATTCGGCGATCGCGCTGGTGTTGGACGCGATGCGCAGGTGGCCCTTGATGCCGCGCGAGAACTCCATGACCTCGGTTTCGAGTGCATAGAGCGAGGCGTGCAGCGAACGGATGTGACGCACCAATGCCCGCCCCGCCTCGGTCGGTTCGACACCCCGCGCGCGCCGCTCGAAGAGCTGCACGCCGAGGCGGCTTTCCAGGTCCGAGAGGCGCTTGCTGGCTGCCGCCAGCGCCAGGTGCTCTTGGGCGGCACCGCGGGTGATCGAGCGGGTCTGCTCGATGGCCAGCACAAGATTGAGGGTGGTGAGGTCGTGGCGCATGTTTGTCTCTCGCTCCAGCATAGCCTTCGTGAAGAACGCGATTCTGCGCCAAAAAGCGACTTCGTCTTCGTCGAAGACGAATTTCAACGGCCCACTATCCCGCCTGTTTCAGCAGCCCTCGCAAGGTGTTGCGGCTGTGGGCGCCGAAGTGGCCGAGCAGTTCGGCCAGGCGCGCCTGCAGCGCGTCGCGCTGCCCCTGCATGCCACGCGCGAGCTCCGGCCCGAGCGTGGCCTCGTTGGCGGCGAAATCGAAATTGGGGTCAGTGACAAATTTCGCGGGCGCGCCGACGACGACCGCCGCGTCCGTCGCAGGCCCCGCCGCGAACGCCTCGGCAGCCACGACCTCGCGCACATAGTCGGAGCCCCACGCCGGATAGCGCCCATCCTGGCCGGTATCGCGCAGCGCGGCCTCCAGCGGCCCGTCACGGCGCTGGCGGGCGTTCTCGATGATCCAGTTCGTCTGGAAGCGCTCCAGCACGAAATGCCGGTTGCTCTGCAGCACGACCAGGCCTTGCCGGTCCGCCGGCGCGCCGAGCTGCGCCTTGAGGTTGACCCACATCATGTGGCCCAGCGTCGCGCCGGGCGCCGCGCTGGCGTGATAGGGCTGGGTCAGGTCCTCGACATGGTGCAGCGCCAGGCCGGCAAAGCGCCAGCCCCAGTAGGCATGGCCGGTCTGCCAGGCCAGCACGGCGAGACCACCGTACTGCCGCACGCGCAGTTCAGTGAAGGTGCGCGCGAAGCTGGGCGCCAGCGTGTTGAAGATGGCGCCCTGGTGGAAGAAGCCCATGTGGAAGGGCGCCTGCGAGCCGATGGCGACGGCCGGGTTGCCGAAGGGCTGCTTGCCGAAGCCGTATGGCGGGTTCGACGGGCTGCCGGGGTTGTCGTCGAACAGGTTCAGGTCGTGCCCGTAGTCGGGCTCGTCGCAGGCCGAGGCCAGCACGGCCAGCGGCGCGACCGCCTCGCCGGGCTGCAAGGCGACGAAGCGCTGGGTTGCCCCCTTGCTGGGCGTGACGGCGCTGACCTGATTCATGTCGATGGCCTGCCCGGGCACCTCCGGTTCACGCGGGTCGACCTGCACGTAGAGCGCGAGCCTGGTGTGCGGCGACAGGCGCAGCGCACGCAGGAAGGCGGCACGGCGGTCGGCATCGCTGCGCTTGGTGCCTGCGACAAAGCGCAGCGCGTCAGGGCGCGGCGCATGGCCTTTCAGCTGCTCGCGAGCCGAGGTCTCCTGCGCATCCAGTTCGCGCGCGATGGCGGCCTCCTGATCGCGCAGGAAATCGTCCAGCGGCTCGGCCTTCACGGCTGCGGCACCCGCGACCTCAGGCATGCGCTCGAAAGCGCGGTAGCACATGGGGGTGTGGTTGCCCCAGGCCTGCGCGAACGTGGGCAGCAGCAGGGCGAACAGGGCGGAGAGGGCAGGAAGCAGGCGCATCGACGGCAGCGGCTGGGGAAGCCGGCATTCTGGCGCGCATCAGGCAAAGCCTTGCGACCGAATCCACGAGGTCGCTTGTGGCCGCCCCGCCTCCCGGTGTGCCACGGGCCGGTGGGCCCAGCGCAGCACGCGCAAGTTTTGCTGCACGCAGATTACGCAGGGGTGCCGCTTCGCAGAAGCGGCGATTCCACAAGCAGCGCTTCGCCAGCGGGCAAGCCGGCGGGTGGGGGTCAGGCCGCGAAGTTGGCCGCACACCTGGCGCGTGAGCAGTTCAGCGACCGCGCATGCCCACGGAGCGCCTCACTGCACGGTCGGCCTGGGTTGTGCGCGGTGCGCCACGCACACGAACTGCTGGTACCGGGTGTCGTCGAACCGACCCGAGAGCACCCGGTTCAGCAGGGCGATCTTCCACGGCAGCTCTGCGGCATTGATGCCGGCGCAGGTCGTCAGCGCCAGGCCGGCCCGGTCGAACAACTCCGGTAGGCTGCTGCGTGTGAAGAAGCGCAGATGGGTGCGGTCGAGGACGCCGCATTCCGCGTAGTCCCAGCGGCCGCCCAGAAACAAGGCGTTCAGCGTCGGCCAATGGCGGATGTTGGGCAGCGACGCCACCACGCAACCGTCGGGCGCCAGGTGGCGGCAGATGCGCTGCAGCACGTTCCACGGGTCGACCAGATGCTCGAGCACGTCATTGGCGACGACGCAATCAAACGGCGCCTCGTCGCCGAGGAGGTCCAGCGCCGCCTCGACGGGCGCCTGGACGAGCCGGTCGAACACGCTGGCGGCCTTGCTCGCTGCGTCCGCAAACGGCTCGACGCCGACCGCATAGATGCCCGCGCGCTCGGCCTTGAGCCCGGCCATGAACCGGCCTTCGGAGCAACCAATCTCCAGCACGCGAAGGCAACCGGCCGGCACGAACGGGCGCACCTCCGCGCGTGACTGCTCGTAGTAGGTACGCGTCGCCATCGCTCTCCTCCCATGAACCCTGCCAACGACCCGCCGGGTGGCGGTGCAAGCAACCGGCCTACCATGCAAGCAGGTGACCAGGTCACGGCTCCATCTTGCACTGCGGCGAGTAATTCGCCAATCCCCGGCACTACGGTGACGAAGGGAGCGAACGGCGCTCAGCCGGCTGAAAACCCTAACGCATCGATCACTGCAGGCGGTGCCTGGACGAGCTCGATGAGCACGCCCTCGCCGCCGAACGGGAACTGGTCGTTGCCCTTGGGGTGAACGAAGCAGATGTCATGGCCGGCCGCGCCACGGCGGATGCCGCCCGGTGCGAAGCGCAGCCCTTGCTGCTCCAGCCACCGCACCGCCGCGGGCAGATCGTCCACCCACAGCCCGATGTGGTTGAGCGGCGTGGCGTGGACGGCAGGCTTCCGGTTGGGGTCCAGCGGCTGCATCAGGTCCACCTCCACCGCATGGGCGCCTTGCCCCAGCGTGCAGATGTCCTCGTCGACGTTCTCGCGTTCGCTGACGAAGTTGCCGGTCACCGGCACGCCGAGCAGGTCCACCCACAGGTGGCGCAGCCTTGCCTTGTCCAGGCCGCCGATGGCGATCTGCTGCAGGCCCAGGACGCGGAAGGGTCGGGTTTCGCTCATGGTCGTCGTCACAGTTTGAGCCGCCCCCACAGCCAGCCGGTCTTCACGCCGGCCAGGGTGGCGATGGATTGTTGATGGATGTAGGGCAGGCGCCCGCCCCAGCCGAAGAAGCGGTCGCGCAGCCAGGGCGCGACGACGGCGTGTGACTGGAACATCGGCGTCAGCCTCTTGCTGGCTTGGCCGTAGAAGCGCAGGTGCGCGCGACGGCGCCGGCTGTAGCGCTCGAAGACGCCCGGCCAGTCGCCCGCCGCCTCGCAGGCCAGTTCATGCGCGTCGATCAGCGCCATGTTGGCGCCCTGCCCCAGCTGCGGGCTCATGCCGTGCGCGCAGTCGCCGATGGCCAGCACACGGCCGTCATGCCAGCGCGACATCCAGACGTCGGCATAGCGCGCCTCACGCAGCTGCGTGCTGTCGCGCAAGCCCGTCAGCAGCGGCGAGACCTCGGGGAACAAGGTCGCCATCTGCTGCTTCAGCCGATCGAGCCCGGTACGTTCCTGCCAGCCGTCGAGTTCGGCCAGCGGCAGGCTCCAGAACAGGTTGATGCCGCGCTCGGCGTCCTCCGCGTGCGCCTTGCCGACGGGCATCAGGCCGATCATCTGCGAGGCCGAGCGGAAGCGCTGGCGCAGCTCGATCTGCGGAAAGCCGGGCGGCGCCGGCAGCACGGTCCACACCGCACCCCAAGGAAAGGGCCGCCCATGCTGCGCGACCCTCATGCCTTCGCGCAGCCTGGAGAAGCTGCCGTTGGCGAGGATGAGTGCCGCATGGCGGGCGGGCTCGCGGTGCGCCAGCCGCAGCGTGACGCCATCGGCGTCCTGCTCGAAGCCCTGCGCCGCCGCGCCGCAATGCCAGCGCACGCCCAGCTCGCGCAGGCGGCGCCACAGCATGCCCATCAACGCGCCGCGCTGGATGCCCAGGCCATAGGCCTCGGGATGGAACCGCCGGTAGCTCATGTCGAGGACGGCCCGCCCGGACGGCGTGTCGCCGAACAGCCGGTCCACGCGCGTGCCCAGGGCCAGCGCTTCGTCGAGCAGGCCCATCGCCGCGAGCACGCGCTGCCCCGTCGGCTGCAGCAGCAGGCCGGCACCGATCGGCCTCGGCTCGGGCACCGCCTCGTACAAATCGACCGGCACGCCGCGCTCGGCCAGCCGGATGGCCGCCGCCGCGCCCGCGACGCCCGCACCGACGATGGCGACGCCGGCCTCAGGCAAAGCGAAGAATCGGCTGGTCCACCGACAGGCTTTCGCCCGGCTTGGCCAGCACCTCGGCCACCACCACGTCCTGCTGTGCGCTGAGGATGTTCTCCATCTTCATCGCCTCGATGACGGCCAGCCGTTCGCCGGCCTGCACGGTCTGGCCGGCCTGGGCGGCCAGGTGCACCAGCAAGCCCGGCATCGGCGACAGCAGCAGCTTGGAGGTGTCGGGCGGCGCCTTATACGGCATCAGCGCCTGCAGCTCGGCGGCGCGCGGGCTCAGCACGGTCAGCTCGACGGAGCGGCCGCCGTGCTGGATGCGGTAGGCCAGCGGGTTCCTGGCCGTGCCGCGCTCGGCCTGGGCCGTGAAGGCCAGACCGTTGACAGTGCCGGTGATGCGCACGTCGTTCAGCCGCGAGTTGGAGACGATGCGGTAGTCCTTGCCGCCGACCTGCACGCGCGCCTCGCCCAGCGCGCCGGCGAACTCGCTGATGTGCAGTGCATGACGTTCGGCCTGCCCGCCGCCCAGGTTCACCACTGCGACGTAGTCGTGCTCGATCTGTACCTCGTGGCCGCGCAGCTGGCCGCTGATGCCGGCCTCGCGCTCGCGCGCCTTGCGGCGGATGAAGCCGGCCAGCGCGACCAGGAACAGCGGGTCGGCATGCGGCACGTCGTCGGACTTGAAACCCGCGGCGTAATGCTGGGCGATGAAGCCGGTGTTGAAGTTGCCGGTGGCGAAGTCGGGGTGCGCCAGCAGCGCCGCCTGGAAGGGGATGTTGCTGGAGACGCCGCGGATGACGAAGCCGTTCAGCGCCTCGCGCATCTTGGCGATGGCATCAACGCGGTCCTTCCCGTGCACGATGAGCTTGGCGATCATCGAGTCGTAGAACATCGGGATCTCGCCGCCTTCGTAGACGCCGGTGTCGACACGCACGCCGAAGCGGCTGGCCTCCGCCTGCTGCATCGTCGCCTCGGGTGGCTGATAACGCACCAAGCGCCCGGTGGAGGGCAGGAAGTTGCGGAACGGGTCTTCGGCGTTGATGCGGCACTCGATGGCCCAGCCGTCCCGCCTGATGTCGGCCTGCGTGAAGGCCAGCGGCTCGCCCGCGGCGACGCGGATCATCTGCTCGACCAGGTCCAGCCCCGTGATGCATTCGGTGACCGGGTGCTCCACCTGCAGCCGCGTGTTCATCTCCAGGAAATAGAACCCCTGGTCCTTGCCGACGACGAACTCCACCGTGCCGGCGCTCTGGTAGTTGACCGCCTTGGCCAGCGCCACGGCCTGCTCGCCCATCGCGCGGCGCGTGGCCTCGCTGATGAAGGGCGACGGCGCCTCCTCGATGACCTTCTGGTGGCGGCGCTGGATGGAGCACTCGCGCTCCCACAGGTAGACGACATGGCCTTGCGCGTCGCCGAGCACCTGGATCTCGATGTGGCGCGGCTCCTCGACGAACTTCTCGATGAAGACGCGGTCGTCGCCGAAGCTGTTGCGTGCCTCGTTGCGGCAGGACGTGAAGCCCTCGAAGGCTTCCTTGTCGTTGAAGGCCACCCGCAGGCCCTTGCCGCCGCCACCGGCGCTGGCCTTGATCATCACCGGGTAGCCGATGCGCGCGGCGATGCCGACGGCCTCGTCGGCCGAGAGGATGGGCTCGTTGTGGCCGGGGATGGTGTTGACGCCCGCGGCAGTGGCCAGCTTCTTGGACGCGATCTTGTCGCCCATCGCCGCGATGCTGCCGTGCTTGGGTCCGATGAAGACCAGGCCCTCTTCCTCCACGCGGCGCGCGAAGGCCTCGTTCTCGCTGAGGAAGCCGTAGCCGGGATGGATGGCTTGCGCGCCGGTGCTTTTGGCCGCGGCAATGATCTTGTCGGCCACCAGGTAGCTCTCGCGCGACGGCGCCGGGCCCAGCAGCACGGCCTCGTCGGCCAGATCGACGTGGCGGGCATCCTTGTCGGCTTCGGAATAGACGGCGACCGTGGCGATGCCCATCTTCTTCGCCGTGGCGATGACCCGGCACGCGATTTCACCCCGGTTGGCGATCAGGATCTTGGTGAACATGCAGTGCCTCGTTATGTCTTGGAACCCAGCAGCTTTTTGCGCTGCTCGGTGAAATGCCACCACGGCTGGCCTGGCCCGCCGTTCATGAAGTCGTGCGCGGCCATGAAGGTGTCGAGCACGCAGGGATCGTGGCGCTGGCCCATGGCGTCGCGCAGGCGGTCGTAGGCCTTCATCGGATCCATGCGCTTCACGTCCGCGGGCGTGGTGATGCCCAGTCCCACCAGGTCGGCCGCCATGGCTTTGCCGATGTTGGGGATGTCGGTGAGGCGCCTGGCCTCCGCCGCGCAGCTGGCCTTGCTCACAGCGGGATGTTCCCGTGCTTGCGCCACGGGTTCTCCAGCTTCTTGTCCTTCAGCATCGACAGGCTGCGGCAGATGCGCTTCCTCGTCTCGTGCGGCTGGATGACGTCGTCGATGAAGCCGCGGCTGCCGGCGATGAAGGGGTTGGCGAAGCGGGCCTTGTACTCGGCCTCCTTCGCTGCAAGCTTGGCCGGATCGCCCTTGTCCTCGCGGAAGATGATCTCCACCGCGCCCTTGGCGCCCATCACCGCGATCTCGGCGTTGGGCCAGGCGAAATTGACATCGCCGCGCAGGTGCTTGGAGGCCATCACGTCGTAGGCGCCGCCGTAAGCCTTGCGGGTGATGACGGTGATCTTGGGCACCGTGGCCTCGGCGTACGCGTAGAGCAGCTTGGCGCCGTGCTTGATGATGCCGCCGTACTCCTGCGAGGTGCCGGGCATGAAGCCGGGTACGTCGACGAAGGTGAGGACCGGGATGCTGAATGCATCGCAGAAGCGCACGAAGCGCGCGGCCTTGATGCTGCTCTTGATGTCCAGGCAGCCGGCCAGCACCAGCGGCTGGTTGGCGACGATGCCGACCGTCTGGCCCTCCATGCGCGCGAAGCCCGTGACGATGTTCTTTGCATAGTCGGGCTGCAGCTCGAAGAAGTCGCCGTCGTCCACGACCTTGAGGATCAGCTCCTTGATGTCGTAGGGCTTGTTCGCGTTCTCGGGGACTAGCGTGTCCAGCGAGTAGTCCACACGCGCGGCCGGGTCGCCACTCGGGCGGCACGGCGCCTTCTCGCGGTTGGACAGCGGCAGGTAGTTGAAGAAGCGGCGCAGCATCAGCAGCGCCTCCACATCGTTCTCGAACGACAGGTCGGCCACGCCGCTCTTGCAGTTGTGTGTCGTGGCGCCGCCCAGTTCCTCGGCCGTCACCTCCTCGTGCGTCACGGTCTTCACGACCTCGGGGCCGGTGACGAACATGTAGCTGCTGTCGCGCACCATGAAGATGAAGTCCGTCATGGCCGGCGAGTACACCGCGCCGCCGGCACAGGGACCCATGATCAGGCTGATCTGCGGGATCACGCCGGAGGCCATCACGTTGCGCTGGAACACGTCGGCATAGCCGCCCAGGCTGGCCACACCCTCCTGGATGCGCGCGCCGCCCGAGTCGTTCAGGCCGATGACCGGGGCGCCGACCTTCATGGCCTGGTCCATCACCTTGCAGATCTTCTCGGCATGGGCCTCGGAGAGCGCGCCACCGAAGACGGTGAAGTCCTGGCTGAACGCGAACGCCAGCCGGCCGTTGATCATGCCGTAGCCCGTGACGACGCCGTCGCCGGGGATCTTGTTGTCCTGCATGCCGAAGTCCACGCAGCGGTGCTCGACGAACATGTCCCATTCCTCGAAGCTGCCCTCGTCGAACAGCAGCTCCAGCCGTTCGCGCGCGGTCAGCTTGCCCTTGGCGTGCTGGGCGGCAATGCGCTTTTCGCCGCCGCCCAGCCGCGCCCTGGCGCGCTTGGCTTCGAGTGCTTGCAGGATGTCGTGCATGGGCTCAGGCCTCAAACGGGAAGTTGATTTCCACGCCGTTGCCGGCGGGGTCTTGGAGGAAGAACTGGTGCTGGCGCGTGATGTCCGAGCGCACCTCGTGGAAGGTCACGCCCTGGGTGGCAAGGTGGGCGGCCATCGCCTTGTAGTCGCTGCCAAAGAAGGCGGTGTGGTCGTACGTCGTCGGTCTCGCCGGATCGACCGGGCCGCGCACCGGCTCGTGGGCGCGCTGCGTGGACAGGTGCACGATGGGGTGGCCACCAGCGTAGAGCCAGTAACCGTCGCTGTCGAAGGCGGGCCGCGGGCCGACCGTCAGGCCCAGCACGTCGCGGTAGAAGTCGCGCAGCGTGGCCAGCAGCTCGGCCGGCGCGCGCAGGTTGATGTGATTCAGGCCCGTGATCATTCGGCGCTCCTGGATTGAAAGGCCGCGAGCAGTTGGCGCGCGGCGGTGGATGCGGGGGTGCGGCCCTCGCGCACCGCGGTGGTCGCGGCATCGAGCCGGGCATGGACGGCGGGGTGGGCGACGAAGGCCTGGCGCAGGCCGGCCTGGATGCGCTCCCACATCCAGGCCAGGGACTGTTCGCGGCGCCGGGCCGCCCAGGCGCCGCTGGCCTCACGTTCGCTGCGCAGCGCAGCCAGCGCGTCCCACACCGGCGCGATGCCGTCGGACTTCAATGCGCTGACCTTGAGCACGCGCTGCCGGGCATGCGCGTGCACGGGCAGCAGCCGCAGCGCGGAGGTGATCAGCGCCTGCGCGCGCGTGGCCGCCTGGTCGTCGAGGTCGGCCTTGTTGATGACGACGAGGTCGGCCAGCTCCATGACGCCCTTCTTGATCGCCTGCAGGTCGTCGCCCGCATTGGGCAGCTGCAGCAGCAGGTAGAGGTCGGTCATGCCGGCCACGGCCGTTTCGCTCTGGCCCACGCCGACGGTCTCGACGATGACGACGTCGTAGCCCGCCGCCTCGCACAGCAGCATGGCCTCGCGCGTCTTCTCGGCCACGCCGCCCAGCGTGCCGCTGCTGGGGCTGGGACGGATGAAGGCGCGCTGGTCCATGGACAGCTTCTCCATGCGCGTCTTGTCGCCCAGGATGGCGCCGCCGGACAGCGTGCTGGAGGGGTCCACCGTCAGCACCGCCACGCGATGGCCGTGCGCCAGCAGGAACAGGCCGAAGGCTTCGATGAAGGTGCTCTTGCCCACGCCCGGCACGCCCGAGATGCCCAGCCGCAGCGCGCCGCCGGTGGCCGGCATCAACGCGGTCAGCAACCCGTCGGCCTGCTCGCGGTGGTCGGCCCGGGTGGACTCGATCAGCGTGATGGCCTTGGCCAGCGCGCGGCGGTCGCCGGCCTGCAATGGCGCGGCCAGGCTCAAGCAGCCACTCCAGACACTTGCGCCTTGATCGCCTCCAGCACGCCCTTGGCGCTCGCCGGGATGGGCGTGCCCGGGCCGTAGATGCCCTTCACGCCCACCGCGTACAGCATGTCGTAGTCCTGCGCCGGTATGACACCGCCGACGAACACGATGATGTCGTCGGCGCCCTGCCTTTTCAGCTCCTCGATGATGGCCGGCACCAGCGTCTTGTGGCCGGCCGCCAGCGTGGAGATGCCCACCGCGTGCACGTCGTTCTCGATGGCCTGGCGGGCGCATTCCTCGGGGGTCTGGAACAGCGGGCCGATGTCGACGTCGAAGCCGAGGTCGGCAAAGGCCGTGGCGACGACCTTGGCGCCGCGGTCGTGGCCATCCTGGCCCAGCTTGGCGATCATCACGCGCGGGCGGCGGCCCTGCTCGTCACCGAAGGCGGCAATCTCGCCTTGCAGCCTGGCCCAGCCTTCGGCCGAGTCGTAGGCCGCGGCATAGACGCCGCTGACCTTGTGCGTGTCGGCGCGGTGGCGGCCGAAGACGGCTTCCAGCGCGTCGCTCACCTCGCCCACCGTCGCACGCAGGCGCATGGCCCGGATGGCCAGGTCGAGCAGGTTGCCCTCGCCCGTCTCGGCGGCCTGCGTCAGCAAGGTCAGCGCCGCCTGCACGGCAGCCGTGTCGCGCGTAGCCTTGATGCGTTTCAGGCGCTCGATCTGGCCCTCGCGCACCTTGACGTTGTCCACGTCGAGGATGTCGATGGGATCTTCCTTGGCCAGCTTGTACTTGTTGACGCCGACGATGACGTCCTGGCCCGAGTCGATGCGCGCCTGCTTCTCGGCCGCGCTGGCCTCGATCTTGAGCTTGGCCCAGCCCGAGTCCACCGCCTTGATCATGCCGCCCTGGGCGTTCACCTCTTCGATGATGGCCCAGGCCTTGTCGGCCATGTCCTGCGTCAGCTTCTCCATCATGTAGCTGCCGGCCCAGGGGTCGACGACGCTGGTGATGTGGGTCTCTTCCTGGATGATGAGCTGCGTGTTGCGCGCGATGCGGGCACTGAACTCGGTGGGCAGCGCGATGGCTTCGTCCAGCGAGTTGGTGTGCAGGCTCTGCGTGCCGCCGAAGACGGCGGCCATGGCTTCGATGGTGGTGCGCACGACGTTGTTGTACGGGTCTTGTGCGGTCAGGCTCCATCCCGAGGTCTGGCAGTGGGTGCGCAGCATCAGGCTCTTGGGCGACTTGGCGCCGAAGCCCTTCATGATGCGGCACCACAGCAGCCGCGCCGCGCGCATCTTGGCGATCTCGAGATAGAAGTTCATCCCGATGGCCCAGAAGAAGCTCAGCCGCGGCGCGAAGTCGTCGACGCTCAGCCCCTTGGCCATGGCCGTCTTCACGTACTCCTGGCCGTCGGCCAGCGTGAAGGCCAGCTCCAGCGCCTGGTTGGCGCCTGCCTCCTGCATGTGATAGCCGGAGATGCTGATGGAGTTGAACTTTGGCATCTCCCGCGCCGTGTACTCGATGATGTCGCCGACGATGCGCATCGACGGCTCGGGCGGGTAGATGTAGGTGTTGCGGACCATGAACTCCTTGAGGATGTCGTTCTGGATGGTCCCGGCCAGCTGCTGCTGGCCCACGCCCTGCTCTTCCGCCGCCACGACGTAGCCGGCCAGCACCGGCAGCACGGCGCCGTTCATCGTCATGCTCACCGACACCTTGTCCAGCGGGATGCCGTCGAACAGGATCTTCATGTCCTCCACCGAGTCGATGGCCACGCCCGCCTTGCCGACGTCGCCCGTCACGCGCGGGTGGTCGCTGTCGTAGCCGCGGTGGGTGGCCAGGTCGAAAGCGACCGACACGCCCTGCCCACCGGCAGCGAGCGCCTTTCTATAGAAGGCGTTGCTTTCCTCGGCGGTGGAGAAGCCGGCGTACTGGCGGATGGTCCAGGGGCGGGCGGCGTACATCGTCGCCTGCGGGCCGCGCAGGAAGGGCTCGAAGCCGGGCAGCGTGTCGGTATACGGCAGACCGGTGACATCAGCGGCCGTGTACAGCGGCTTGACGGTCAGGCCCTCGGGCGTGACCCAGTTCAAGGCAGCGATGTCGCCGCCCGGCGCCGACTTGGCGGCCGCTGCAGCCCACTGCTCCAGCGTGGCAGTCTTGAACTCGGGGGCGTCCCCCGCGCGGCTGGCGTCCGACATCGAATCTCTCCTGTGACTGCGCGGCATCTTAGCCGAGCCGTTATTCATAATTATGAATTCAGATTGCCTCTACACTCGCCTCGCATGACTGCCCCGCCCTCGCTTGCGCCGCGCGCCCTCTATCAAGAGGTGGCCGAGCGTCTGCGCCAGCAGATCTTTGCCCGCGCCTTGGAGCCAGGCAGCTGGATCGACGAGCAGAAGCTGTGCGCCGAGTTCGGCATCAGCCGCACGCCGTTGCGCGAGGCGCTGAAGGTGCTGGCCGCCGAGGGCCTGGTGACGATGAAGGTGCGGCGCGGCGCCTACGTCACCGAAATGTCCGAGCGCGACGTGCGCGAGGCCTATCAGCTGCTTGCCCTGCTTGAAAGCGACGCGGCCGCTCAAGTTGCGGCGCATGCGACCGAAAACGAGTTGCAGGAACTGCAGCAGTTGCACGACGCGCTGGAATCGCAGGTGGGCGAGCGCGACGCGTTCTTCGCCGCGAATGAACGATTTCACATGCGGCTGCTGGAGATCGATGGCAACCGCTGGCGGCTGCAGATCGTGACCGACCTGCGTCGCGTCATGAAGCTCAACCGCCATCACTCGCTGTTCAAGCAGGGCCGGTTGGAAGAGTCGCTTCGCGAACACCGCGCACTCATGCAGGCGCTGCTGCAACGGCAACCGGAATTGGCATCCGCTCAATTGCGCGGGCACTTCCAGAACGGCCTTGCCGCTGCGGCGCCGCCGGAGTCGCCCCTGGTCTGAAGTCACGCTTCAGCCAATGGGCTGCGAGGTCAGGGGGAATGACCTTGCTTATGCACTGATCGTCGCGCGGCCATTTTTCTAGCATTCCGGCACGAACTGTCGAGTCTGCGCGAGTTACATCCCCTCAAGTTTTGAAACCCGCGTCCGAAAATCGACTGAAGGCTGAGGGAAGGCTCCAAGCACCTGTTCCATGCCCGCATGACGACCTCGTTATGCGGGCGTGCTGGCAGGCGCAGCGCCACTCCAGCACGCGCACTTAAACGATTCCGCTCCAGGAGCAGACGATGGCTTCACTGATTACCAATCTCACCACCGCACAGATCGCGGCTCTCTCGACAAGCAACTTGTCGCGACTGACGAGTGAGGATTGGCTCGCCTTCTCCACGGACCAGTTCCAGGCCCTGACGACATCGCAATTCGCGTCGTTGTCCACGCGCGCCGTGACGAACTTCACGACCGCGCAGATGGGTGTGATCGAAAGCCAGGACTTGCGCGCGCTGACCACCAGCGCCGTGCGCACGCTGAACACAGCGCAGCTCGAAGCGCTGGGCTCGGCGCAGATTGGCGCCATGAGCACCAACCAGGTCGGCTCGCTGACGACCGTGCAGGTCAACAGCCTGACCAGCGACGACCTGAACGCGCTGGACACGGCGCAGATCCGCGCGCTCGGCACGGCCCAGATCGCCACGCTGACGACCGCGCAAGTCTCGACGATGGACAGCGCCGACGTCGCCGCGCTGAGCACCGCGCAGATCGCTGCGCTCGGTTCCTCGCAAGTGGGCGCTCTGGCCACCGCCAACATCGCCGCGCTCGAAACCAACCAGGTCGCCGCGCTGAATTCCCGCCAGGTCGCCGGCCTGAGCACCGACCAGATCGGCGCTCTGGAGACGCAAGACCTGCGCGCGATGCATACCGCCGCCCTGCGCGCGCTGAGCACTGCGCAGCTCGAAGCCCTGGGCTCCGCGCAGATCGGTGCGCTGAGCACCAGCCAGGTCGCCTCGCTGACGACACAACAAGTCGCCGGCCTGGTCAGCGAAGACCTGAACGCGCTGGACAACGCCCAGGTCCGTGCGCTGAACAGCGCCCAGATCGGCGCGCTGACCACCGCACAGGTCTCCACGATGGACAGCGCCGACGTCGCCGCGCTGAGCACCGCCCAGGTGGCGGCTCTCAGCTCGTCGCAGCTGGGCGCTCTGGCCACGGCCAACATCGGCGCGCTGGAGACCAACCAGGTCGCCGCGCTGAGCTCGCGCCAGGTCACGGCGCTGGGCACCGACCAGGTCGCCGCCCTCGACACGCAAGACCTGCGTGCCATGAACACCGCCGCCCTGCGCGCGCTGAGCACCGCGCAACTGGAAGCCCTGGGCTCGGCCCAGATCGGCGCGCTGAGCACGCAGCAGGTGGCCTCGCTGACCNCGGCCAAGTCGCCGGCCTCACCAGTGAAGACCTGAACGCGCTGGACAGCGCCCAGGTCCGCGCACTGAACACCGCCCAGATCGGCGCGCTGTCGACCAGCCAGGTCTCCACGATGGAGAGCGCGGACGTTGCCGCCCTGAGCACCGGCCAGATCGGCGCCATCGGCTCGGCACAGCTGGGCGCACTGGCCACGGCCAACATCGCCGCGCTGGAGACCAACCAGGTCGCCGCGTTGAACTCCCGCCAGGTCACGGCGCTCGGCACCGACCAGGTCGGCGCCTTCGACACGCAAGACCTGCGCGCGATGAACACCGCCGCCCTGCGCGCGCTGAGCACCGCGCAGCTGGAAGCCCTGGGCTCCGCCCAGATCGGCGCGCTGAGCACGCAGCAGGTGGCCTCGCTGACCACCGGCCAAGTGGCCGGCCTCAGCAGCGACGACCTGAACGCGCTGGACAGCGCCCAGGTCCGCGCGCTGAACACCGCCCAGATCGCCGCGTTGACGACCGGCCAGGTCTCCACGATGGACAGCGCGGATGTCGCCGCACTGAGCACCGGCCAGATCGGCGCCCTCGGTTCGTCGCAGCTGGGCGCTTTGGCCACGGCCAACATCGGCGCGCTGGAGACCAACCAGGTTGCCGCACTGAGCTCGCGCCAGGTCACGGCACTGGGCACCGACCAGATCGGCGCCCTCGACACGCAAGACCTGCGGGCCATGAACACCGCCGCCCTGCGCGCCCTGGGCACTGCCCAGATCGACGCGCTCGGCTCGGCCCAGATCGGCGCGCTGAGCACGCAGCAGGTGGCCTCGCTGACCACCGGCCAGGTGGCCGGCCTCAGCAGCGACGACCTGAACGCGCTGGACAGCGCCCAGGTCCGTGCGCTGAACACCGCCCAGATCGCCGCGCTGACGACCGGCCAGGTCTCCACGATGGACAGCGCCGACGTTGCCGCGCTGAGCACCGGCCAGATCAATGCGCTGGGTTCATCCCAGCTGGGCGCTTTGGCCACCGCCAACATCGCCGCGCTGGAAACCAACCAGGTCGCCGCGCTGAGCTCGCGCCAGGTCACGGCGCTGGGTACCGACCAGGTCGGCGCCTTCGACACGCAAGACCTGCGTGCCATGAACACCGCTGCGCTGCGCGCCCTGAGCACTGCACAGCTGGACGCACTGGGCTCGGCCCAGATCGGCGCGCTGAGCACCAGCCAAGTCGCCTCGCTGACCACCGGCCAGGTGGCCGGCCTCAGCAGTGAAGACCTGAACGCGCTGGACAGCGCCCAGGTACGCGCCCTGAACACCGCCCAGATCGGCGCGCTGACGACCGGCCAGGTGTCCACGATGGACAGCGCCGACGTCGCCGCGCTGAGCACCGCCCAGATCGCCTCGCTGGGCTCGTCCCAGCTGGGCGCGCTGGCCACGGCCAACATCGGCGCCCTTGAAACCAACCAGGTCGCCGCACTGAGCTCGCGCCAGGTCACGGCGCTGGGTACCGACCAGGTCGGCGCCCTCGACACGCAAGACCTGCGTGCGATGAACACCGCCGCGCTGCGCGCGCTGAGCACCGCGCAGCTGGAAGCCCTGGGTTCGGCCCAGATCGGCGCACTGAGCACCAGCCAGGTCGCCGCGCTGACCACCGGCCAGGTGGCCGGCCTCGTCAGCGACGACTTGAACGCGCTGGACACCGCCCAATTCCGCGCCCTCAACACCGCCCAGATCGGCGCACTGACGACCGGCCAGGTCTCCACGATGGAGAGCGCCGACGTCGCCGCACTGAGCACCGGCCAGGTGGGCGCCCTCGCCTCCAACCAGATCGGCGCGCTGGCCACGGCCAACATCGCCGCGCTGGAAACCGCCCAGGTGGCCGCGCTGAGTTCCCGCCAGGTCACGGGTCTCACGACCGACCAGGTCGCCGCGATCGAAACGCAGGACCTGCGTGCAATGGGCACTGCCGCCCTGCGTGCGCTGACCACGGCCCAGATCGAAGCCCTGGGCTCCGCCCAGATCGGCGCGCTGAGCACCCAGCAGGTCGCCTCGCTGACCACCCAGCCGCAGATCGTCGGCCTGGCCAGTGAAGACTTGAACGCGCTGGGCTCGGCCCAGATCCGCGCCTTGAACACGGCCCAGGTCGCCGCCCTGACCAGCGCACAGATCTCGACGATGGAAAGCGCCGGCGTGGCCGCGCTGAGCACCGCACAGATGGGCGCGCTCAGCTCCACGCAGCTGGGTGCCCTGAGCACCGCCAACGTCGCCGCGCTGGAAACCAGCCAGGTCGCCTCGCTGAACTCGCGCCAGGTCGCAGGCCTGAGCACCGACCAGGTCGGCGCCCTCGAGACGCAGGACCTGCGTGCGATGAACACGTCCGCCCTGCGCGCGCTGAGCACCGCTCAGCTCGAGTCGCTGGGCTCGGCCCAGGTCGGCGCGCTGAGCACCGGCCAGGTCGCCTCGCTGACGACACAACAAGTCGCCGGCCTGGTCAGCGAAGACCTGAACGCGCTGGACAGCGCCCAGATCCGCGCGCTGAACACCGCCCAGATCAGCGCACTGACGACCGGCCAGGTCTCCACGATGGAGAGCGCTGACGTCGCAGCGCTGAGCACCGCGCAGGTCGCATCGCTGGGCTCCTCGCAGCTGGGCGCGCTGAGCACCGCCAACATCGGCGCCCTTGAAACCAACCAGGTCGCCGCCCTGAGCTCGCGCCAGGTCACGGCGCTGGGTACCGACCAAGTCGGCGCCTTCGACACGCAAGACCTGCGTGCCATGAACACGGCCGCCCTGCGCGCCCTGAGCACCGCACAGCTTGAAGCCTTGGGCTCCGCCCAGGTCGGCGCGCTGAGCACGCAACAGGTCGCCTCGCTGACCACCGGCCAGGTGGCCGGCCTCGTCAGCGAAGACCTGAACGCGCTGGACAGCGCCCAGGTCCGCGCCCTGAACACGGCGCAAATCGGCGCACTGACGACCGGCCAGGTCTCCACGATGGAGAGCGCCGACGTTGCCGCCCTGAGCACCGGCCAGATCAACGCGCTGGGTTCGTCGCAACTGGGCGCTTTGGCCACCGCCAACATTGCGGCCCTTGAAACCAACCAGGTCGCCGCCCTGAGCTCGCGTCAGGTCACGGCGCTGGGCACCGACCAGGTCTCCGCCCTGGAGACGCAAGACCTGCGGGCGATGAACACCGCCGCCCTGCGCGCGCTGAGCACTGCGCAGCTGGAAGCCCTGGGCTCCGCCCAGATCGGCGCACTGAGCACGCAGCAGGTGGCCTCGCTGACCACGGCTCAAGTCGCCGGCCTGGCCAGCGAAGACCTGAACGCCCTCGACACGGCCCAGTTCCGTGCGCTGAACAGCGCCCAGATCGCCGCGCTGACGACCGCCCAGGTCTCGACGATGGACAGCGCCGACGTCGCCGCGCTGAGCACCGGCCAGATCGGCGCCCTCGGTTCCTCGCAGCTCGGCGCGCTGGCCACGGCCAACATCGCCGCGCTGGAGACCAACCAGGTCGCCGCGCTGAGCTCGCGCCAGGTGGCCGGCCTCACGACCGACCAGATTGCCGCGATCGAGACGCAGGACCTGCGCGCGATGGGCACGGCCGCCCTGCGCGCCTTGACCACCGCCCAGATCGAAGCCCTGGGCTCCGCCCAGATCGGCGCGCTGAGCACGCAACAGGTCGCCTCGCTGACCACCCAGCCGCAGATCGTCGGCCTGGCCAGCGAAGACCTGAACGCGCTGGACAGCGCCCAGATCCGTGCGTTGAACACCGCGCAGATCGGCGCGCTGACCACCGCGCAGGTCTCCACCATGGACAGCGCCGACGTTGCCGCGCTGAGCACCGCCCAGATCAACGCCCTCGGTTCGTCACAGCTGGCAGCCCTGGCCACAGCCAACATCGCCGCCCTTGAAACCAACCAGGTCGCCGCACTGAGCTCGCGCCAGGTCACGGCGCTGGGCACAGACCAGATCGCCGCACTCGAAACGCAAGACCTGCGGGCGATGAACACCGCCGCGCTGCGCTCGCTGAGCACCGCGCAGCTGGAAGCCCTGGGCTCGGCCCAGATCGGCGCGCTGAGCACGCAGCAGGTGGCCTCGCTGACCNGGCCCAAGTCGCTGGCCTGGTCAGTGATGACCTCAATGCGCTGGACAGCAGCCAGGTCCGCGCGCTGAACACCGCGCAGATCGGCGCGCTGACCACCGCGCAGGTCTCGACGATGGACAGCGCCGACGTCGCCGCCTTGAGCACCGGCCAGATCGGCGCCCTCGGTTCGTCGCAGCTTGGCGCGCTGGCCACGGCCAACATCGCCGCGCTGGAAACCAACCAGGTCGCCGCACTGAGCTCGCGCCAGGTGGCCGGCCTCACGACCGATCAGATTGCCGCGATCGAGACGCAGGACCTGCGTGCACTGGGCACGGCCGCCCTGCGCGCCTTGACCACGGCCCAGATCGAAGCCCTGGGTTCGGCCCAGATCGGCGCGCTGAGCACGCAGCAGGTCGCCTCGCTGACCACCCAGCCGCAGATCGTCGGCCTGGCCAGTGAAGACCTGAATGCGCTGGGCTCGGCACAGATCCGCGCCCTGGGCAGTGCCCAGATCGCTGCGCTGACGACCGCCCAGGTCTCCACGATGGAAAGCGCCGCCGTCGCCGCGCTGGCCACCAGCCAGATCGGCGCGCTGAGCTCCTCGCAGCTCGGTGCCCTGAGCACGGCCAACATCGCCGCGCTGGAAACCAACCAGGTCGCGACGCTGAACTCGCGCCAGGTCGCGGGCCTGAGCACCGACCAGATCGGCGCCATCGAGACACAGGATGTGCGTGCGCTCAACACCGCCGCTGTGCGCGCCCTGAGCACCGCTCAGCTCGAGGCTCTGGGTTCCGCCCAGATCGGTGCGCTCGGCACGGCGCAGGTCGCAACCTTGCTGACCGCCCAGGTGGCCAGCCTGGTCAGCGACGACCTGAACGCACTGGACAGCGCGCAGATCCGCGCCCTGACCACCGCGCAGATCAACGCCCTGACCACGAGCCAGGTCTCCACGATGGACAGCGCCGACGTCGCCGCGCTGAGCACCGCGCAGATCGCCTCGCTGAGCTCCACCCAGCTCGGCGCACTGAGCACCGCCAACATCGCCGCGCTGGAGACCAACCAGGTCGCCGCCCTGAGCTCGCGCCAGGTCACGGCGCTGGGCACCGATCAGGTCGCCGCGCTGGATACGCAAGACCTGCGTGCCATGAACACCGCCGCGCTGCGCTCCCTGAGCACCGCGCAGCTGGAAGCCCTGGGCTCCGCCCAGATCGGCGCACTGAGCACGCAACAGGTCGCCTCGCTGACCACCGGCCAGGTTGCCGGTCTCGTCAGCGATGACCTGAACGCGCTGGACAGCGCCCAGTTCCGTGCGCTGAACACCGCGCAGATCGCCGCGCTGTCGACGGCCCAGGTCTCCACGCTGGAGAGCGCCGACGTCGCAGCCCTGAGCACCGTTCAGATCAACGCGCTCGGTTCCTCGCAGCTCGGCGCGCTGGCCACGGCCAACATCGCCGCGCTGGAAACCAACCAGGTCGCCGCGCTGAACTCGCGCCAGGTCGCCGGGCTGACGACCGACCAGGTCGCCGCGCTGGACACGCAAGACCTGCGTGCGATGAACACCTCTGCCCTGCGCTCGCTCAGCACCGCGCAGCTGGATGCCCTGGGCTCGGCCCAGATCGGCGCGCTGAGCACCGGCCAGGTGGCATCGCTGACGACCAGCCAGGTCGCCGGCCTCGCCAGCGATGACCTGAATGCCCTCGACACGGCCCAGTTCCGTGCGCTGAACAGCGCGCAGATCGCCGCCCTGTCGACGGCCCAGGTCTCGACGATGGAAAGTGCCGATGTCGCCGCGCTGAGCACCAGCCAGATCGGCGCGCTGGGTTCGTCGCAGCTGGGTGCGCTGGCCACCGCCAACATCGCCGCGCTGGAAACCAACCAGGTCGCTGCGCTGAACTCCCGCCAGATCGCCGGCCTGACGACCGACCAGGTCGCCGCGCTGGAGACGCAGGACCTGCGTGCGATGAACACCTCGGCGCTGCGCGCCCTGACCACGGCGCAGGTCGACGCGCTGGGCTCCGCCCAGATCGCCGGGCTGAGCACGGGCCAGGTGGCATCGCTGACGACCCAACAGGTCGCCGGCCTGGCCAGCGAAGACCTGAACGCGCTGGAGACGGCCCAGATCCGCGCGCTCAACACCGCGCAGATCAACGCCCTGTCCACTGCACAGGTCTCCACGATGGACAGCGCCGATGTCGCCGCGCTGAGCACCGCGCAGATCACCGTGCTGGGCTCCTCGCAGCTGGGCGCCCTGTCCACCGCGAACATCGACGTGCTGGAAACCAGCCAGTTCGCCGCACTGAGCTCGCGCCAGGTGCAGGGCCTGACGACCGAGCAGATCCAGGCCATCGAAACGGAGGACCTGCGTGCGCTGAACACCTCGTCCCTGCGTGCCTTGAGCACGGCGCAGATCGAGGCGCTGGATTCCGACCAGATCGGCGCGCTGAGCACCCAGCAGGTGATCTCGCTGACCACGCAGCAGATCGGTGGCCTCGTCAGCGATGACCTGAACGCCCTCGACAGCCTGCAGATCCGCGCGCTGTCCACCGGCCAGATCGCCGCGCTGACGACCAGCCAGATGTCGACGATGGAAACCGCCGACATCCATGTGTTGACCACCGTGCAACTGCATGCGCTGAGCACCGCCCAGCTGAACGCGCTGGCAACGGAAAGCGTGCAGGCGCTGGACACCCAACACTTCGCGGCCCTGACGTCGACGCAGCTGGCGGCGTTCTCCACGGCGCAGATCCAGGCCATCGACACGCAGGACATGATCGCCTTCTCGACCAGCGCCATCGCCGGCCTGACGACGGAGCAGATCCAGGCCTTCACGACACAGCAGATCCAGGGCTTCGAAACCCAGGACCTGGCCGCGATGGACATGAGCCAGACCCTGGCCATGACCTCCGAGCAGGTGCAGGCGCTCAGCAACGCCCAGGCCGACGCCCGGATGTACTCCACGCCGCTGGTGCTGGACCTGAACGGCAACGGCATCGAGACCCTGCATGCCTCCGACGGCGTGGTGTTCGACCTGAACGGCACCGGCAACGCGCAGCAGTGGGGCTGGGTGGGTGGCGGCGACGGCCTGCTGGCCCTGGACCGCAACGCGGACGGCAGCATCAACAACGGCAGCGAGCTGTTCGGCGCGGGCTTCGTGATGAATGACGGCAAGCGCGCCGCGGACGGCTTCGCCGCCCTGGCCAGCCTGGACGGCAACCACGACCACAAGCTCACCACGGCAGACGAGCAGTTCAACCAGCTGCGCGTGTGGGTGGACGCCAACCACGACGGCAAGACCGATGCGGGCGAGCTGAAGTCGCTGGTCGACCTGGGCATCATCGAGATGAACCTCAACGCCAGCCAGACGAGCGAGGTCAACAACGGCAACGTGGTCGGCCTGCTGTCGAGCTACACGACTGCGGATGGCGCGGTCCACCAGCTCGGCGACGTCTGGTTCGCGAAGAACAAGGACGGCAGCCCGGCCGCCGACGTCAAGCTCGGCGACCTGCTCGCCCAGCCGGAGGCGGCGCTGCTCGGCGGGTCAGCCGCGGGTGCCCCAGTGCCGGCAGCCCCGGCGGCCGGAACGCCCGAGTTGCTGCAGCTGCGCCTGAAGTCCCTCGACGAGGAGGAGAACAACCGCCAGATGCCCCTGATCTGACGGTGCACACCCGGCCCGCAAGGGCCGCCCAACGGACAGCCAGCCGCCTCGCTAGGGGCGACTGGCTGTTCTCTTTGGGGGCTCTCCGCCGCGCTGGCATGCAGCCTTTCACAACCCTCACTCCGCCACCGACCACGAGCCGCCAGCCGCCAGCCGCCAGCCTCACGGCTGAGCCAACGAGGTAAATAGCGTCCTGCGGAACTACAACTAATCAGTCAGTCTGTCTGTTGGCCGGGACCGCGCCATCAGGCGCTTGCGCACCGCATAGATGTTGTTGCGCAGCGCGTAGAGCTCTTCGGCATAGGACAGCGGCACCGCAATGCGGTGCGTGACGCGGTCCAGCTCGTCCAGCTCGTCGAGCAGCGCCTCGCGCTCGCCCGCGCCGGTTTCCAGCTTTGCTTCGACCTCGCGCAGCCGTGCATACCAGCGGAACACGCGCGAGCGCACGCGGAAGGTGTAGAGCGGCGGCACCACGCGCGACAGCGGCAGCATCAGCACCAGGAGGCCGCCGACCACCAGCCACATGCGTTCCAGCAGATTGCCGGCCCAGAAGGGCAGGTAGCGCGCCCACGCCGGTGGCGTGCCGTTGATCGCGCGGTCGCCCTCGGCGCTGACCGGCAGTTCGCTGGTGCGGGTATTGGGGAAGTCGCGCGCGCCATTGAACCAGCCGGCCTCACTGTGCTGACTCAGGGCCGCCTGCGCAAACAGCTGGCGCAGCGCAGGGTGCGTCTGCTCGCGCGCCAGCAGTGCGGTGGTGGTGGCGAGCAACGGCACGTCGTGCGGCGGCAAATCGGCCGCCAAGTCCACCACGCCGCGCGGCAAACTCACGGTGGCCAGGAAAGGCAGGTGGCGCGAATAGGCCTCGTTCTGCTCGAAGGCCATCAGCGCAATGGCCGGGTCGCGCAGCAGCGCGCGGATCAGGCCGGACTGCGGCGCCGAGATCAGCACCGCGGCGTCCAGCCGCCCCTGGCGCAGCGCCTCACCGGCGGCGTCGGGCGCCAGATTGGACAGCCGCAGATCGGTAGTCTTCAGCCGGTTCAGCGCCAGCAGCTTCTCGACGATCTGCGGCACACCACTGCCGTCCTGATCCACGTTGACGCGCAGGCCGCGCAGCTGGTCCAGGCGCTGCAGCTCGCCGCCGGGCTGGCGGCGCGCGATGGCGAGATCGCGGCGGTAGAAGATCCAGATCGGCTCGTAGAACAGGCTGCCGAGCGAGACGATGCCGGCCTCGGTATCGGCCGCCGGATCGGCCATGCCGCCGCGTACGAAGCCCACATCGGCCGTGCCTGCACGCAGATGGGCCAGGTCGTCCAGCGCGCCTTCGCTGGCGATCAACTCCACCTGGATGCGCTCGCGCGCCAGCGCCTTCGCATAGCCCTCGCCGAAGGCGGCGTAGGCACTTCCGGCCGGGCCGGTGGCCAGCCTGACCTGGCGCGGCGGCTGCGGATCCAGCCACCAGTAGGCCGCTACCAGCAGGCCTCCACCGAGCAGCAGCAGCGGCCCCATCGAGACCATCATGTCGCGCAGCGTCTGCAGCAGCAGGCGCAGGCTGCGGGTGGCGTGCCATTGCTGAATCGGGGTCATGGCTTGCCGTCCTGGGCGTGCAAGGGCTGGGCCTGCGTGTTGCAGGTTCGCTCGCATTCCTGAGCACCCGCATGAGTGGTGGCCGCAAGAGTGAGGATGATCGTGATGCCGAAGCGTCGCACGGGCTGGGCCTTTGCCGATGGAGGACCGGCGGATCGTATTGGAGGCGCGCAGGCCGGACTGTGACGCCCGCCTTCGCTGCACCTCGGTCGCCTGATCGCTTCCGAGCCTCGCTGAACTCGTCGAGTTGTCCGGACGGACGCCGCTCTTTGTACGGGGAGCCGGCGACCTCAGCTCAGGCCGCGCTGGATCACGTCGCGGATGTCGCGCTGGCGGATCAGGTCGTAACCCTGGCGCGCATATCCCTCACGAGCCGCATCGTCGGCCACCAGGGCTTCGCAGGCCGCGCGGATCTCGGCCGTCTTGACGAAGTTCAGCGCGGCGCGCAGGTCGGGCTCGATCTCCAGCCCGTCGCTGTAGTCGCAGACGACGGCCTTGCAGTTGGCCATCAGGTAGGACACGCGCACGATCTCGAAGATGGTGCCGCGCGAGAAGTTGACGACGACCTTGGAGCGCGCGATGAGCTCGTCGCGCTGCTTGCCCCACACGTTGCACACCGTCATGACGGACAGCCCCGTCAGGTCGGGCCGCAGGCCGGCCACCTGGTGCAGCGCCTCGAAGCGGTCGGGCGTGATGTTGCCGTAGTAGAGGACGTCGATGTCCTGCGCCACGCCCTTGGGCACCTTCTCCAGGTTGGGCGCATACGCCGTCAGCGCGTGGTACGCCGGCACGCGCGGGTTCAGCGCGTTCCACGCGGCCACGTTGGAGGCGCTGTAGTCCCAGATGCGGTATTTGCGCGCCACGTGCTCGGCGGCCGTGCCGGCGAGGTCGCGGTGCGCGTAGCGCTCCATGTTGAAGAAGATGGTGTTGTCCGGGAAGCTGTTGATCAGCCCCAGCTGCAGCGGGATCTGGAACCCGAACACGAGGTTCAGCGCCTCGGGGTCGAAGTGGTTGATGCGCCGCTCGGCCTGGTAGCCCAGCGCCAGGAAGCCCCAGTGGTAGGACTCGACCACCTCGTTGTACGCATCGAGGATGCCCACCTTGGGGTGGAAGGGGTTGTACTGGACCAGGCAGATTTTCATGGCGGTGTTCACAGAGGCATCAGGTCCAGCGGGTGCGGCCGCACCAGGTAGCGCTCGGCGCTCTGCACCAGCACGAGGCTGGCCTTCACGCTCTGGCAGTAGCGGAAGTCGACCATCGTGTTCCACACGAAGTGCACTTGGCCGAAGAAGGCCGCGAGCAGGTCGGCAAAGCCGATGTCGTAGGAGTAGCTGTCGCCGAACAAGACGACCGCCTCCTGGTACGGCGCCGCGGGGTTCTGCAACACGAAGTGGTTGCCGACATGGCCGCCCGTGGTGGCCAGCAGCCGGTTGTCGTACACCGGCGGTGCGCGCCGCGTGATGCTGATGACGCTCTCGTGGCAGACCTCGTCGATGTACTTCAGCAGCAGGTCGTGCCGCCACCAGGCGCGGCCCAGCGGCACGTGGGTGAAGTCGAAGCGGCGCTCCGGCCACACGCGCGCCATCAGCGCCGCGAAGCCGAACCAGCTGCCGCTGGCGCACCAGTGGCTGTTGCCGCGGAAGGCCAGCTCGGCGCGCCAGGACTCGGCGCGCAACTGCTCCAGCGGATAGACCAGGCCTTGCGGCACGGCCGCCATCAGCTGCTGCACGGGCCGCTCGCCCACGACGGCCACGCCGTTGGGCCAGCGCGCCTCGGGGAAGATGGATTGCTTCTCCGGCACCACCAGGTGCGCGAAGCGCGCGCCGATGGCGCTAGAGGCGGCCAGCCGCCGCTCGAACACCTGCTGCCACTCGGCGATGGCCGGCGGCGCCAGGCGCAGCTGGCCCAGGTACTGCTGCTCCCAGTGGTTGCTGCCGTTGCTGATGAACTGCCAGCCGTCGGCGCCGGTGATGGCGACCTGATCCTTGGACAGCGTCTCGAACGGCCGGTCGTACAGCGCGGCCAGGCGCTGGTGGTTGGCCTCGGCCAGCACACGCTCGGCCTGCAGGAACTCGCTCAGCCGTTGTTCGCCGTCAGCCATCTGCCCTGCCCTCACGCCAGCGGCGGCAATGCGCGGCGCGCCGCGGCGCCGCTGTAGACATGCCACAAGGCCAGGAAGTCGGCCTCGGCAGTCTCGCCGCCCGCGGCCAGCGCCGGCATCACGGCGCACATGCCGGCCATGTCGGCCTGCGCGCCATAGCGCTCCACGATGAGCGGGCACAGCCGCGCCAGGTTGGCCTGCGCCGCCTTCGCGTCCAGCTGGCCCAGCCGCCGGCCCGACAGCGTCAACGCGATGTAGGCCAGGTGCGCCAGCTTCATCGGCCGGCCCATGGGGTCGGCGGAATGCTGCGCGGCACTGGTGCGGAAGAAGCCCAGGTGCTCGTTGATGTAGCCCAGCGGCGCGAGCAGGCTGGCCTTCAGGAAGGCGCCCAGGTCTTCGAGGCCCGTGAAGCAGACGCCATCGAGGCTGGGGTCGTCCAGCAGCGCGGCCATGTCGGCTCGGAAGGTGGCGTTCGAGAACTCGCCCAGCCAGTTGCCGCTGAGCCCCGCCGTGTGCGCGAACAGCAGCGGCGCGTCCAGCGACAGCATGCGCTGCGGATGCGTGGCCACCGCCGCCGGCACCGGCAGGTCGCGCGTGGGCAGGCCGGACTCCGTGGCCGTCCAGCGGCGGCTGACGGCGCAGGCCATGCGCCCCTGCTCGTGCGCCACCAGGTGGCGCTCGTAGAAGGTGGGGTAAGGAATGTCGTCGTCCAGCAGCAGGTGGAACAGCTCGGTCTGGCCGGCATAACGCTGGAGCAGCGCGCGGAAGTTGTCGTACGCGCCGGTGCGCGGGCCGGGCACGACTTCCAGGTTCAGGTCCGCAACCATCTGGCCCAGCGGCGTGTCGCGCAGCGCGGCGATGAAGGCCTGGTCCGGGCTGTCGTCGGAAATGATGACCTTGGCGGGCTTGACGGTCTGATGGCGCAGCGCCGCCAGCAACTCGATGAGGTACTTGGGCTTGTAGGCCGGAACGAGCGTGGTGAACCGCATGGCGTCAGGAAAGAGCCTGCCGGACGACCGCCGCTACGCGGGCCACGTCGTCCGTGCTCATGTAGGGCGCGATGGGCAGGCTGAGCACCTGGTGCTGCAGCGCCTCGGCGATGGGCAGCGGCGGCCACGCCTGGCCGGCGTAGGCCTGCTGCTGATGGCAGGCGATGGGGTAGTGCACGAGGTGGCCGATGCCGGCCGCGGTCAGCGCGGCCTGGACGGCCGAGCGCTTGTCGGTGCCGATGACCATCAGGTGCCACACGGGCTCGGCGCCGTCGGCCACCTGCGGCAGCTGCAGCGGCAGGCCCTTGAGCGCATCGAGGTAGGCCGCGGCGATGCGACGGCGGGCGGCGTTGTCGGCGTCCAGCGACGGCAGCTTGGCGCGCAGCACGGCGGCCTGCATCTCGTCGAGCCGGGAGTTCACGCCGGCCATCTCATGCTTGTACTTGATGCTGGAGCCGTAGTTGCGCAGCATGCGCAGCGTGGCGGCCAGGGCGTCGTCGTTCGTCGTGATGGCGCCGCCGTCGCCCATCGCACCCAGGTTCTTGCCGGGGTAGAAGCTGAAGCCAGCCGCGTCGCCCAGGCTGCCAACGCGCCGGCCGCGGTAGCGGGCGCCGTGGGCTTGCGCGGCGTCCTCGATGACCTTCAGGCCGTTGCGGCGGGCCACGTCCAGCAACGGTGCCATGTCGGCCGGCTGGCCGTACAGGTGCACCGGCATGATGGCCTTCGTGCGCGGCGTGATGGCGGCTTCAAGCCTGGCCGGGTCGATGTTGTGGGTGCGCGGGTCGGGCTCCACCGGCACCGGCGTCGCGCCGGCCTGGCTGACGGCCAGCCAGGTGGCGATGAAGGTGTTGGAGGGCACGAGCACTTCGTCGCCCTCGCCAATGCCATAAGCCTTCAGGATCAGCGCCAGCGCGTCCAGGCCGTCGGCCACACCGATGCAGTGCCTGGCCTCGCAATAGGCGGCGAACTCGCGCTCGAAGGCGGCGACCTCCTCGCCGAGGATGTACCAGCCGGAGTCGATGACGCGGGCGATGCCGGCCCGGATGGCCTCGTCGTGCGCGGCATTCAGGCGCTTGAGGTCCAGGAACGGAAGGCTCACCGGCACGCTCACTTGCTCCACCTCGCGCGCATGAACTCGGCATAGTCGCGGTAGTAGTCGTCCTCGCTGTAGCGGTTGGACGCCAGCACCATGCAGACGGCACCGGAGGAGAAGTTGTCCAGCTCGCGCCAGATCATGGGGCAGACGTACAGGCCGTGGTACGAGCGGTTAAGGTGGACGCGCTTCTTGTCCTTGCCGTCGTCGAGCACGACGTCGAAGCTGCCCGACATCGCGACGATGTACTGGTGCAGCTCCTTGTGCGCATGCCCGCCCCGCTCGGAGCCGCCGGGCACGTCGTAGAGGTAGTAGACGCGCTGGATGTCGAACGGGACATGGACCCCGCCTTCGATGAAGGTCAGGTTGCCGCGCGGGTCTTGGATCTTGGGCAGGTCAAGAATCTTGCAGTTGTCGATGGACATAGGGGGGGCATCCTCTGTTTCCCACGGATTGTGGGCCGGGCGCGCCCCTGTCCGCACCGGATTAACGCCGGTTCACCGCCGCATCTTCTTGAAACGCGCCGAGTAGATGGCCTGGTCCAGCATCTCGACCTTGGCCGGCACCTTGTAGGCCGTCAACTTGGCCAGGCAGGCCTTGCGGATGCGCAGCCGCAGGTCGGCCAGCGGCTCGGGCTCGTGCAAGGCGATCCTGGCGACCACGATCTGCCCCAGCAGCGCGTGCTTCTCGCCCACCACCACCACGTCGGCGATGTTGGGTTGTGCCAGGATCACGTCCTCCACCTCGGCCGGGTAGACCTTCTGGCCGCCGACGTTGATGAGGTCCGTCACGCGGCCCAGGATGCGGAAGTAGTCGCCATCGACCTCGACGCGGTCCTGCGTGTTGAACCAGCCGTCGGCATCGAAGCCCGAGGGTGCGTTCAGATAGCCCACCATGCGGTAGTCGGAGCGTATCCACAGGATGCCGTCGCGCACCTGCGTCTCGAAGCCGGAGCCACCGATGCGCACCCACAGCGAGCCGTCGGGCCGCGACTGCGAGCGCAGCACGCCGACTTCCGACAGCCCGTAGGTCTGCTGCAGTTCCACCCCAGGGAAGCGCGCGCGGATGCGGTCCAGCGTCGCCTGCGGCATGGTCTCGGTGCCGTAGGTGATGCGCTTGAGCGACGACAGGTCGTAGCGCTGGGCCAGGTCGGTCGCGGCCAGCAGCGTCAGGAACGACGGCGTGGTGGGCAGCAGCTCGACCTTGTGGTTCTGGATGGCCGCGCAGATCGTCGCGATGGCGCGGTCCTCGGCGGTCACCACGGTGCCGAGGCTGGCCGTGATCGCGAGGATGGTGTTGATGCCGCCGAAGTGGTCCAGCATCAGGAAGGGGATGGCCACGACCGGCGCGCGCTGCACGCGGAACTTGTCCATCACGCGCTCGAAGTCGTGCAGCATGCCCTTGGGCTTGCCGGTGGAGCCCGACGAGAACAGGATCAGCCCCGCCTTGCCGGTGGCGCGGAACTCGTCGAGCATGGGGTTGCTGACGGGCACTTCATGCGCCTTCAACGTCCAGCTCAGGCCATCCGGCGCGAAGTCGATCGCATGGTCGCAGCCGGAGATGGACAGCGCCTCGCCCTCCTCGATGACCGAGCCGCGCGTCATCGGCACGACCAGCGCTTTCAGCGAGGCCAACGCGAGGATCATGCAGAACACGTCGGGCGCGTAGTCGGCCAGCACGACGACCGTGTGGCCCGCCTTGACGCCGCGTTCCCGCAGCTCGGCTGTGCACTCGGCGATGCGCGCCGACATCTGGCCGTAGGTGAAGACCTGGCCCTTGTGGACGAAGGCCTTCAGCGACGGATCAGCCGCGGCGAATCGGTCGAGCAGCCATTGCATGGTCAGGCGAGCTGCTCTTCTAGGACCAGGCAGATCAGCTTGAACGACGTGGCGTTGCCCGCGTCCTCGTCGGGGATGGTCACGCCGAAGCTCTCCTCCAGCGCGAGCACGAGGTTCATCTGCTTGAGCGAATCCCAGCCCTGCACGTTGTCCATGCTGGCGTCGTCGCCGATGGCGGCCTCATCGACCTCCAGCACCGAGGCCATCACCTGCTTCACCAACGCCTTGTCAACCATTGCGCAACTCCACCCATGCACTTTCGGCGAGCTGCACGGTGGCGAGCTCGGCCATGTAGAAACGAGTGCCATCGCCTGCCTCGGAGGACAGGCTCAAGCCCAGTCGATCGTAGAAGTCTGCCACCTGGGCATTCTTGGCGGTCGGGCGATAAGCCGCCTTCAGCCGCTGCTTTCCACGCGCCAGCGCATCGGCCACCACGGCGCGCCACACGGCGAACTCGATGCCGCGGCCGATGACACGGCAGCTCATCAGGAAGGAATGCACCCGCACGGCGGCCGCGTCCTCGGTGTCGTCCTCGGTGATGAGCACCCCGGTCAGGCCATGCTCGGCCAGGCGGTCGCTGACCGAGAACGAATAGACCGTGGCGTCCGGCCGTGCCATCAGCGCGGCCACGTCCCCGGCCTGCAGCCGCTCGGTTGTCAGGTTGAACTGGTTGGACTTGGCCATCAGCTCGGTGATGCGCGCCAGCTGCGCCTGGGCATCGCGCTGCAGCGTGACGGTCAGGCCCAGCGAGCGCAGGTAGTCTTCTTGGTTCGCAAAGCCGGCACGCGCCTCGGCTGCCTGGGCCAATGCGCGGTACTGCTGCGTCTTGCCCTTGCTCTCGGCGCTGACGCCACCGGCGGTGAAGAGCGGCGCGATCTCGTCGCGCACCAGGGCCGGGTAGTCCTGCAAGGCCTTGGGCACCTGGAACACGCGCACCTGCGGCAGTTGCTCGCGCACCGCTTCGACCTCGAAGGCGGAGTCGTCGATGAACACGAAGCTGTCCAGGCCCAGGTTCAGCTCGGCGGCCAGCGCACGCAGGTTGCTGGGCTTGTCGGTCCAGTTCACCTTCTTGGCCACCAGCTGCGCGTCGCGCAGCACCATGTGCGGATGGTTGGCCAGCACCTCGTCCACGTCGGCCGGGTTGTTCTTGCTGTTCAGGCACAGCAGCGCTCCTCCAGCCTCCATCGCCTTGAACTGCTGCTGCACGGTCCAGAAGATGTTGCCGGGGTAGCTGTAGCGGTCCAGCTTGATGCCGTCCGGGCCGTCCTCGCCGACGATGCCGCCCCACAGGCTGTTGTCGCAGTCCAGTGCCAGTACCTTGTGGAACTGCGTGCCGAAGCGGCGCGTGGCGGCGGCAGCGGCCTGCGCCAGCTGATCCACGAAGCCCGCCGTGTACGGCGCCTTGCCGCGGAAATAGAAGCGCGCGTCGAACGCATGACGCGCGCCGAAGCGGGCCAGCAGGCCGGCGGTCTCGACCCGCTTCACCTGCGGATGGCGCGCGGCCGCGTCGGCCAGGCCGTCGTTGAAGGCGTCCAGCGCCGCCTGCTGCGGGCTGCGCGCGCCCACGGCCGGGTTCATCAGGTGGCCGGTGAACAGCAGCACCTGCGGCACGGCCTCGGCGGCCTGCAGCGCCAGCTCCAGGCGGTTCAGGTAGTCGGCCTGCGCGGCGGCGCGGGCGTCGGCGTCCAGCGTCTCGAGCTGCGTTTCCCAGCCCGGCTGCAGGTTGTCGAAGAACGGCAGGATGACCAGCAGATCCACGCCCGCGGCCGCATGCGTTTGCGCGTCGCCGACGAGGTCGTCGTAGTTGCCCTTGTCCACCTGCAGCCGCACGCCGGCAGCGTAGGCATGGCGGCGCAGGTAGGTGCCCAGCAGGTCGACCGTGACGTTGGCGGCGATGCCCACGCGCAAGGTGCGGAACCCGGCCGTGCTGCCGTCCAGCACTTTCAGCGCCTGCAGCACCTCCACCATGGGCGCGTCGGCACGGCCCAGCGTCGCCAGCGCGTCGGCATCGCTCATCACCATGCCATCGAGCCTCCGCCGTTGACGCGCAGGTTCTGGCCCGTCACGTAGGCGGCCTGCTCGGACGCCAGGTAGGCCACGGCGCCGGCCGTGTCCTCGGGCTCGGCCAGGCGCCGCAGCGGCGTCTGGCGCGCGGCCATCAGCTGCTGCTTCTCGGACACGTTGGAGATGAAGGCGGTGTTCGTCATGCCCGGCGACACGAGGTTGACGGTGATGCCCTGGGGGCCAAGTTCCGCGGCCAGGTAGCGTGTCAGTGTGGACAGCGCGCCCTTGGCCAGCGCGTAGGCCGTCCAGCCCGCCACCGGCGTCCCGTCCCAGGACTGCGAGCCGATGGAGATCACGCGGCCACCACCGGCCGCCACCATGGCGGGCTTGCAGGCCTGGATCATCAGCAGCGCGCTCTTGAGCTGCACGTCCAGTTGCTGCTGCACCTCGCTCCAGGCCAGTTCGTCGACGTTGCGCGCCACGATGCGCGGCGACGCCGCATTGACGAGCACCGTCACGCCGCCGAAGCGCTTCACCGCTTCCTGCACCAGCCGGGCCGCCCCCGCCTCCTCGGCCGCGTCGGCCTGCACGGCCACGGCACGGCCGCCGGCCTCCGTGATGCGCGCCACCACGGCCTGCGCCTTCTCGGCGCCCGAGCGGTAGTTGACGACCACCGCATGGCCGTCCGCCGCCAGCTTCTCGCAGATCGCGCGGCCGATGCCGCCCGCGCCGCCGGTCACGATGGCCACCTTCAGCTTGGCCTGAGGGGCTTCGGCCTTGGGCTTGGGCGGCTCCAGCAGCTTGACCTTGCCGCCGCCGGACAGCACGACCTGGCCGTGCTGGTTGGTGATGCGCGTGTCCAGCTCCAGCAGCCGGTCGCGCGGGTGCTTCTTCAGCACCGTGCAGGTCACCGTCAGCGTGTCGCCCAGGCGCACCGGCAGGTTGAAGTCCATCGCCTGCGACACCCACAGCGCGCCCGGGCCGGGCAGCTTGGTGCCGATCACCGTCGAGATGAAGGACGCGCCCAGCATGCCGTGGACGACGATCTCCTTGAACGAGGTCTCGGCCGCGTAGTCGGCGTCGACGTGCAGCGGGTTGTCGTCGCCCGTCAGCTCAACGAAGCGGCGGATGTCGGCCTCGGTGATGGTCTTGGTCAGCGACTCGGCGTCGCCTTCCTTGACCGCCTCGAAATCGGCGAACACGCTCATCGTGCGGCTCCAAGCGTCCAGCGCCACACGCTGGCGGCAAAGTTGAAGCCGGCGCCGACGCCGGCCAGCGCGACGAGGTCGCCGTTCTTGATCAGGCCCTTGCGCACCGCCTCGCTGAGGGCGATGGCCAGCGACGCCGAGCCGCTGTTGCCCACGGTGGCCACGTTCGTGTACGTCTTGTCCAGCCCCAGGCCCATCTTGCGCACGAGGTACTCGATGAGCCGCAGGTTGGCCTGGTGGAAGACCATGAAGTCCAGCGACTTCACGTCCACGCCGGCCTTCTCGCAGGCGCGGCGGATGGTGGGCGGCAGGTGCGTGATGGCCTGTTTCCAGGTGGCGATGCCGTTCATCTCCATCAGATCCACCGCCGCATCGAACGCGCGACCGTTGTTGGCATGCGCGGCACCGCCGCCGCGCAGGCGCACGGCTTCGTAGTTGGACGCGTCGGTGTGGAAGGCCGAAGCCTGGATGCCCTGCCCCGCCTCGGCCGGGCCCAGCACCGCGGCACCGGCGCCATCGCTCAGGTAGATGGCGGTGTTGGCATCGGTGCGGTCGATGTAGCGGCTGCAGAACTCGACGCCGATGACCAGCGCATGACCGACCGACGGGTCCACGCGCATGCGGTCGGTCGCGGCCGTCAGCCCGGCGACGAAGCCCGAGCAGTTGGCCTGCAGGTCGTAGATTTGCGCGCTCTTGGCGCCCAGCTGCTGCGCGACCTTGGCAGACAGCGGCGGGAACTGGTAGTCGCCCGAGAAGGTGCAGCAGATGATGAGGCCGAGCTGCTCCGGCGTGACACCGGCCATCTCCAGCGCCTGGCGCGCGGCGGCCACCGAGTAGCCCCAGGCCGTGTCGTCGGGTGCGGCGATGTAGCGGCGCTCGATGCCGGTTTTCTCGACGATCCACTCGGGCGTCACGTCCAGGTTGCGGCACAGGCTCTCGTTGTCCTCGAACTGTGCCGGCAGGTGATGGCCGACGCCGATGATGGAGACGGCAGGCAGGTGGGGATTCAGCATGTTCAAGCGGGGACGGCAGCGGCCATGAAGGCGCGAAGCTCTTCATTGCCGGCGTGGATCTGATCGATGGTCGCCGTGCCGCCGTGGCCCGGCAGCACCAGCGTGTCGCCCGGAATCCAGGCGAACAGGGCCTTCAGCGAGGCGCGCAGTTGGTCGTGGTCTTCGCCCGGCAGCTTGGACAGCGCCGTGCGGCGCGCATAGAGCGAGTCGCCGGAGAACAGCAGGCCGTCCACCTCGATGCCGGCACTGCCGGGTGTGTGACCCGGCAGCGCGTGGAAGGTGAAGTGGCGGCCGGCCACGTCCACGCTGGCGCCGTCGTCGGCCAGCAGCGTGAACTCGGGCAGCGCGATGCGTGCCTTGATTTTGAAGGCCGCCATCAGGAAGTTGGACAGCTTGGCGGTCTTCTGGTCCTGCGCGCGCAGGTAGACCGGCACGCCGAAGCGCTCCTGCAGCGCCGCCGTGCTGCCGACATGATCGAAGTGACCGTGCGTGCACAGCACCGCCATGGGCGTCCAGCCGCTGTCGGCGATGGCCGCCTCGACGCGTTCGCGGTCCAGGCCGGGGTCGACGACGACGCAGGCGCCCGACTGCTGCGGGTCGGCCAGCAGGTAGGTGTTCGAGTGCAGCTCGTGGTTGGTGATGCGCTTCAGCGCGCCACCGAGCAGGGTCTCGACCACGGACTTGCTCATGTCAGTTATCCATTCCGCGTACGCAGCACCCGCGACGCATGAAAGCAGTGTTTCGGGCCGAGCGACGGGCCGCTCCCAAGCCGGCCCGTCTGGCGATGTGCTTGCGGCTCGACGCCGCAAGCATCGCCGTCCACCCGGGGGACCGACGGGACTTGCCTGCGTTCAGCAGGGCAAGGCCGGGCGAGGGGCTCACTTTCACTTCAGTTCACCCCGCCGAGGAAGACGGTCTGCGCCGTGATGTAGCTGCTGCGCTCGCTGGCGAAGAAGTCCACGACGTTGAAGATGTCGTCCGCCGTCGCGTAGCGCGGCATGGGCAGGCCGGCAATGACGGCGTCGACCTTGTCGCGCGGCAGCTGGCCCAGCATGTCGGTCTCGATGGCGGTGATGCCCAGCGTGTTGCAGGTAATGTTCAACGGCGCGAACTCCTTGGCCATCACGTTGGCCAGCGTCGCCACGGCCGCCTTGGTGGCCGCGTAGACGGAGTCGCCGATGGGCTCCAGGCTGGCGGCCATGGAGCCGATGTTGATGATGCGGCCCCACTTGCCCTTGCGCATCAGCTTGGCGGCCTCGCGCGACACCAGGAAGGTCCCGAACAGGTTGGTCTCCAGCATGCCGCGGGCGGCGGCGGGCGGCATGATCATCGAGTACTGGGAGGTCAGCACGGCGGCGTTGTTGACGACGATGTCGACGCGGCCGAAGGTCTTGCGCACCTGCTCGAAGCCGCGGGCGACCGAATCGGCATCGCCCACGTCCACCGCGATGGGCGTGTAGCCCTCGGCGGCGAGGTCGTCGTCGGCATGGCGGCTGAAGCCGATGACCTGGGCGCCCTCCTTCAGGAAATGCTCGGCCAGCAGCCGCCCGACGCCGCGGCGCGCGCCGGTCACGAGGACGATCTTGCCGGCGTAGCGCATCAGGCCAGCAGCTCCAGGATGTAGGTCTTCAGCGCCGTCACGTCGGTGAACGGCACCGGGTCGCGGCTCATGGCCTTGTCGTCGGTCAGGCTGATGGGCTTGCCGAACTGGTCGGACACGGCGGTCTCCAGGTCGACGATGACGGACACCAGCGACAGCGAATCCAGCGCCGAGCCTTCGCCGAACAGGCAGGTGTCGGGGCCGATGGCGATCTGCTCGTCGGCGGCGCGCTCTTCGTTGAGCGTGCGCAGCGCCTGGTAGATCGCTTCCAGCACGGCGGCTTCTTGGGAGTTCGTCATCTCTTCAGTCCTTGGGTTTCCAAGCCGCGGCCTTGCGGCCCGCGGCAATCAGCGAATTCATGCGCGGCAGCGCCTGCGTGCGGTACTCGTCCACCAGCATGCCCATCCACACGGCGTCCTGGAAATGGCCGTTGATGAAGTAGTGGCGGCGCATGCGGCCCTCTTCCTTCATGCCGAGGAACTTCTGCCACTTGATCATCAGCGTGTTGTCCGACGCCACGGTGCCGTAGATGCGCTGCAGACCCAGCCGGTCGAACACCAGTTCGTACACCAGCTTCATCGCCTCGACGGCTGCCGGGATGCCGCGCACCGCCTCCTCGTCGCCGATCAGGAAGCGGCCCGGCTCGCAGTGGCTGTGCTCGGTGTCGATGCCGGTGACGGACACCATGCCGACCTCGCGGCCGTCCTTCAGGCGGATGACGAAGTTGTACTCGGCCTCGGGCCGCCCGGCGATCCACGCAGCCTGCTGCGCCACGGTCGCCGCACCGCGGTTCAGGTTGGCGGCGCGCTGGCTCTGGCGCCAGCCGAACGTGAGCGCGGCATGTTCGGGCGTCAACGGCACCAGGTCGACGAACTCGCCGTTCAGCGTCAGCGCAGGCATGTCAGCGTTTCACGGTCAGCACCATCGCCAGCGCGCCCGGCACGGGCAGCCCGGGCTTGGCCGGCGCATAGGCGTTGGCGAAGAAGCTGTGCTCCAGGTGCAGCCCTGCGGCCTCCACCTGAGCGACGACCTCCTCGGGCTTGCCGTACAGGTAGATGTGGTCGGCATGCGCCGCGTTCAGCGCCGCCGTGACGAACAGCCGGCCGCCCGGCGCCGTCAGCTTCTTCAAGCCGATGAGGAAGGCGACGGGATCCTCCAGATGCTCGAGCACCTCCACGCAGATGACCGCGCGGTACTGCTCGGGGCTGTCGCCTTCGAGAATGTTTTGTTGGCGCAGCGCGTAGCGCGGGCCGAAGCCGAAGCTGCCCACGTGGGCGCTGGTGAACTCCAGTGACAGGGGGCTGATGTCCAGGCCCGTGCCGCGCAGGTTCGGCAGGGCCTGCAGCGCCAGACGCGAGTAGATGCCGGTGCCCACGCCGACCTCGGCGAACTCCTCGACGCCCTGGCGCTGCAGCCACGGCAGGAAGAAGCCCTTGAAGTACTCGATCTGCTGGTAGTGGTGCGTCCACAGGTAGTGGGACAGCAGCAGGCCCGGCAGGTACTGGCGACGCATGTAGTCGTCGTTGTAGTAGACCTCGGCGGCGGCTTCGGCGTAGGTCTTGGCCGGGTAGCTCAGCTCCTGCTCGAAGCGCTTCTGGCGCCGCATGGAGTCCATCACGAAGGCCGCATAGCCCTTGACCGCGTCCTGCAGTGCCGCATCGCTGCCGTAGAAGTTCTGCAGCATGGCCGAGAAGTCGGCCTCCCAGGCCGGCCCGAACTCCGCAGCCGCCCGGCGCACGCTCTCCCGCGCGAAACGGGCCGAGCTCTCCATCATCGTCAGGAGCTTGGCGATCGGCGCCGGGGCGTTCGGGAGCATGCGAGTCCTTCTCTGGAGGAGTACAAGCCCGCAGTAGACCTCAAAAAAGAGGCCAGGTCACAGCGAGCACGGGGCGGGAAACCGCTCAAATCGCCGGCCGGATGGCCGCGCGCCCGCAAGGCCGGGCGGTAGGTCAGCGCAACGGCGTGACGACGCCGCGGCCCATCGACCACATCATGGCGGCGATCTGCTGCGCGTCGAACAAGGCGTTCACGTGGGCGATGCGCATCGAGTAGTAGTCGCTCTCGGCGCCCATCACGTCGAACAGCGAGCGGCGACCCAGTTGCTGCCACTGCTGCAGCGTAGAGGCGCGCACACGGTCGCTGTTGCGCAGGATCTCGACGATGCGGCGCGCGCGGTCCAGCGCCGACGAGCCCATTTCGTTCATCTCCAGCAGGCGATAACGCTTGGCCTCTATGGTTTCGTCGCGTTGCATCACCGTCGCGCGGTAGCGCTGCACGGCGGCATTGGCCTGAGCCTGCGCACCCGGCTGCAGGATGGGGATGGTGACGGACACGCCCGCGCCCACATCGGTGGAGCGCGCCTCCCCGGGCAGCGCGCCGGTGCGATACAGCGCGCTGGCGCTGCCGGTCACGTTGACCGTGGGCTTCTGGCCGGCGATGACCGACTCCGCGAAGTTGCGCTGCGACCGGGCCTGCGCCTCCGCCTGCGCCACGTCGGCGCCCAGCAGGATGTCGCTCTTCATCTGCTCCAGGTCCGGCAGCACCGACAGCGCCGCCGACATGCCGATGGCCGGCGGCAGCGGCTCGCCCACCAGGCGCTTCATGCGCACCTCGGTCTGGCGCAGGGCCGACATCGTCTGCTCCAGCGACAGGTCGGCCTGCTGCAGGCTCTTCTGCGCCTGCACCAGCTCGCTGGCGCGGCCGCGGTCGGCCTTGGTGATGATCTCCAATGCATCCACCAGGCAGGCCATCTTGCGCACGTACTGCGCGTAGACCTGGCCCTGCAGCACGTAGCGGCTGCGGTCCAGCGCCGTGGTGACGACCGTCAGCGACAGCTGTTCCTCGGCGCTGCGCTGGCCCTGGGCGGCCACTTCGGCCAGCTCCTTGCGCCAGTCGGTCAGCTTGGCGATGCGCCCGGCATCCCACACCGGCATGCCGGCGCTCAGCGTGGCGCCGACCTGCGCGCGAGCGGCGCCCACCGAACCGAGCGACTGGTGGATGCCGTTGACGCCGATGTTCAGCGAGGCGGTGGGCATGCCCAGCGCACGTGTTTCCTCGATGTCCGAACGGGCCGCATCGGCCAGCAGGCGCACGGCACCCAGCCCCTTGCTGCGCGACAACGTCAGGTCCACCAGCGACTGCAGCGCGGCGCGCGGGTCGGCGCTGTTGGTATCGAGTGCCGTCATGTCACGGCCCATGCGCGACAGGCCGGCATCGTCCTCGTTGCAACGGCCCTGCGCGGCCGGTGCCTCGGCGGCCGGCGCCGCGGGCGGCGTGGCGGGCTTGGACGCGCGCGCCTGTGCCAGCGCAACGGGGCTCTGGACGACCAACGTGGCGGCGAGGCCGCAGATGAGGAGGGGGCGGAGGGGGTACAGCATGGCCTCGTCACTAGACCATCGCACCCCCGGTGGCAAAGCCCGGAAAAGCGGGCTGCCGGGCGGCCTTTACCGCCGGATCACCGCTCGCGCAGCGCTTCGCGTGACTTCATCATCGGCCGCAGCAGGTAGCTGAGCACCGAACGGTCGCCCGTGCGGATGTCGACCGTGGCCTGCATGCCCGGAATCACCGGCAGCGGCTTGCCCTTGAACTGCGTGTTGTTGCGGTCGGCGGAGACCAGCACGCGGTAGTAGGTGCCGTCGTTGCTCTTCTCGGTCTCGCCCATGGCGTCGGGGCTGATGTACTCGATCTTGCCTTCCAGCCCGCCGTAGACGTTGAAGTCGTAGCCGTTCAGCCGGATCTCGGCCGTCTGGCCGACGCGAAGGAAGCCGATGTCCTTGGGCTTGATGCGCGCCTCCACCAGCACGCGCGGGCCGATCGGCGAGATCTCCATCACCGGTGCCCCCGTCGTCACCACGCCGCCCACGGTGTTGACGCGGATGTTCTTCACCACGCCGTGCACGGGTGACTTCAGCACGGTGCGCTGCATGGCGTCCTGGCGCACCACCATTTGTTCGTCGAGCTGCGTCAGCTCGTTCTGCACGCGGACGAGTTCGCTGCTGGCCTCCTGGCGGAAGCGGCTGATGCGCTCGTTGCGCTGCTGCTGCAGCTCATTGACCTGACGGTTCAGGCGCATCACCTCGACGTCGGACATCAGCCCCCTGGACGACATGTCCTGCGCAAGGCGCTGCTCACGGGCCAGCAACCCGGCGCTGCGGCCGATGGCAGCGACGGCCTCGTCCAGCAACCGGCGGCGCGCATCGAACGCTTCGGTTTCGGCTTCCACAAGGCTGGGCACCGCGAGCACCTCGGGCGGGAACTTCAGCGCACGCGCGCCGGCCTCGGCAGCCAGCCGGGCCGCCTGGGCCTTCAAGGCGACGCGCTTGGCCTGCCCCTCGTTCTGCGACGCCTCGACACGGGTGGGGTCCAGTTGCGCCAGCTCCTGGCCGGTCTGGACCTCCTGGCCTTCGCGCACGTACAGCTCGCGCAGGATGCCGCTGTCCAGGCTCGCGATGACCTGCTCGCGGCCGTCCGGCACGATGCGGCCGTCGCTGCGCGTCACCTCGTCCACATGCGCCAGCGACGCCCAGACGATGGCCGTCGTGACGGCCGCCAGCAGCAGGTACAGCACCCAGGTGGCGCGCGGCAGCGGCTCGTCGATCTGGGCGCTTTCCAGCCCGGTGACGAACACGCTTTCCTGCCGGCTCAGGGCGATCTTGTCGTTGCTGGCCATGTCAGTGGCGCCCGGCCGTACCAAGGCACTGACGCGCGCCCTCGGGGGGCGGCGAGTACGGCGAGCATGGGCGCAGATTCATGTCAAACGGACGCGGAGCGCTGCACCGGCTGGGCCGACGGGTGCATGTGCAGGTTGCTGGCCTCGGCCGCTGCGGCCGCCTGCGGCTGCGCGGGTCGCACGCCGGACAGTGCGGCAAGCACCTGGTCGCGCGGGCCGTCCAGCACCATGCGGCCGCCGTCGACGACGATGACGCGGGACACCAGCTCCAGCACCGCCGGCCGGTGCGTCACGACGACCAGCGTGCAGCTGCCCGCCGCGTCGCGCAGCTGGCGCAGGAAGGCCATCTCGCTTTGCGCGTCCATCGAGCTGGTGGGTTCGTCCATCAGCAGGATCTGCGGCCGGGTGACGAGGCTGCGCGCCAGCGCGACGAGCTGGCGCTGCCCGCCGGAGAGCAGCCCCCCGGACTCGCCCACCGGCAGGTCCCAGCCCTGCGGGTGCCCGGCGATGACGCGGTCCAGCCCGGTCAGGCGGGCCACTTCCACCAGGCGTGCGGCATCGATGTGCGCGCGGCCCATCAGCACGTTGTCGCGCAGCGTGCCGTGGAACAGCCGCGGGTCCTGCGACACGAAGCCCACGTGCGAGCGGAACTCGGCCGGGTCCAGCTGGCGCAGGTCGATGCCGTCCACGTCCACCATGCCCTCGGTCGGCTGGTACAGGCCGGCGAGCAGGCGCAGGATGGTGGACTTGCCGCTGCCGATGCGCCCCAGGATGGCGACGCGCTCGCCCGGCTCCAGCTTCAGCGTGACGTTCTTCAGGATCTTGGGCGCGGCCGCGTCGCCCACGGCGGGGTAGCTGAAGCCCACGTCGTGCAGGCCCAGCCGGCCGGTGAACTGGTTCAGCGGCACGTAGTTGCGGCCGCTGTCGCGCTCGGTCGGCGCCTGCATCATGCGGTCCAGCGACAGCATGGCCGCACGTGCGCCCTGGTAGCGGGTGGCGAGGCTGACGAGGCTGCCCAGCGGCATCAGCGCGCGGCCGGCGAACATCACCGAGCCGATCAGCGCGCCCGACGTGATCAGGCCGTCCTGGATCAGGTAGACGCCCCACACCAGCATCACCAGGCTGATGCTTTGCTGCATCGTCATGGAGATGTTGGAGCTCCAGCTCGACATGTTGCGCGCCCGCATGGCCGATTCGGCGGCAATGGCGGTGCTGGTCTCGTAGCGGCGCAGGAACCGGCCTTCGGCGCCCGAGGTCTTCAGGTCTTCCAGGCCCTCGATGGCCTCGACCAGCGTGCCCTGCAGGTCGGCCATCTCGGTCATGTTGGTGCGCGTGGCCCGGCGCAGGTAGCCCTGGATGGCGTAGGTCATCACCAGGATCACCGGGATCGCGATCACCAGTACCCAGCCCAGCGGGCCGCCGATGATGAAGGTCATCGCGACGAACAGCACCACGAACGGCAGGTCCGACAGTACCGACATGGTGGCGGACGCGAAGAACTCGCGCACGATCTCGATCTGCGCCAGGTGGTGGGCGTAGGAACCCGCGGAACCGGGCTTGTGCTCCATGCGCACGCCCAGCGTCTGGCGGAACAGCTTGGCGCCGATGATCATGTCGGCCTTGCGGCCGGCCAGGTCGATCAGATGCGCGCGCAGCTGGCGCGAGAACAGGTCGAACAGCAGCGCGATGCCGGCGCCCACGGCCAGCGCCCACAGCGTGACGATGGCCTGGTGCGGGATCACCTTGTCGTAGATGACCGACGTGACGACGCCGGAGACCAGCATCAGCACGTTGCTGAGCATCGCCGCGACCATGGCGGAGCGGTAGTACGGCACGAAACGCTTGAGCGTGCCCCACAGCCAGTGCTCGCCGGCGGGGCGCAGGATCTGCTCGTCGGCCGGGTTGCGCGTGTGCGCCTGCGACTGCTGCTGCGGCGACACCGCCAGCATGAAACCGCTGTACTCGGGCTCCAGCTCGGCCGTGGTCGCAGGCACGGCCGCGGCCTCCGGACCGGGGAAGACGACCTCGTTGCGGCCATCGCCCAGCCGGCGCACCAGCACGCAGGCGTCGCCGCCGTTGAGCAGCAGCACGGCCGGCAGCAGCAGGTCGTGGATCTCGTCGATGCGCTTGCGCAGCAGGCCGGCGTTGTAGCCCGCCTCGCGCATGACGCGGATGGCGCTGTCGGGCGTCAGCACCCCTTCCACCGGCGCTCCGGCGCGCAGCGACTCGGGCGAACGCGGCTTGCCGTGGTGGCGCGTCAGCCAGGCCAGCGCCTGCAGCAGCGGGTCGCCGGCGGGCTGGTTGGCGAGGTTCTCCAGCGGGTCCGGCGGCGCTGGCGGCTCGCCATTGGCGGCCAGGCGCAGGCCCGGCGCCTGCGGCTGGCCGTCGAAGAAGGGGTCGTGCTGGCGCGGCATCAGGCTTTGTGACGGGCATCGAGCGCCAGGCGCTCGAACTCACGCTCTATATCGCGCACCGTGGCCGGGATGTCAAACAGCGGCGAGCTTCGGCCATGCTCGGCCAAGTAACGCTTGTAAGACGCCGCACGCGCCGGCTGGTTGCCGATCTGCACCGCGCGCTGCTCGTACTCTCGAATAGTCGTCGTGATCAGATCCGGCAGGCCCACGGCCGTCAGCAGGCTGCCGGCCATGCGCGAGATGTAGGTCCGGCCCGAGCGGGTCAGGATGGGCGTGCCCATCCACAGGCAGTCGCTGGCGGTGGTGCCGGCGTTGTACGGGAAGGTGTCCAGGAATAGGTCGGCCAGCTGGAAGCGGGCCAGGTAGTCGGCCGGCAGCGCCCGCGGCGCGAACACCAGGCGCTCCGGTGTGATGCCCTCCTCGCCCGCCACGCGCGTGAGGTTGGCCTTGGCGAACGGGTTGTCGGCCAGCAGCCACAGCACGCTGCCCGGCACCTGACGCAGGATGCGCATCCAGCAACGCCAGACGGGCTCGCTCATCTTGTGGTTGTTGTTGAACGCGCAGAAGACGAAGCCGTCTTCCGGCAGCCCGGCCTCCGCCCGCGTGGGCGCGGCATTGGCCACGCGCTGGCGGTCGCTGACCTGGTAGCAATTGGGCAGGTAGATGGGCTTCTCGGTGTGATACGGCAGCGCCTCGGGCGGCATCACGAAGCGGTCGGCCAGGATCCAGTCCACGCCAGGCAGCGCGGACGTCGCCGGCAGGCCCAGGTAGCTGACCTGGATGGGCGCGGGCCGGTGCGCCAGGATGTTGGGGCGGGCGCCGCTGGTCAGGCCCTGCAGGTCCACCAGCACATCGATGCCCGCCGCGGCGATCAGGCCGGCCGCCTGTCGGTCGCCCATGGCACCGATGGGCGTGAGGCTGTCCAGCGCGCCCTTGATGCGGGCGCGCAGCGGCGTGCCGTCCTCCCGGCTCCAGCAGAAGGCGTGGACCTCGAACTTCTCGCGGTCGTGCAGCTCGTACAGCTCGGCGGTCAGCAGGCCCACGGCATGCATGCACAGGTCGCCGGAGAGGTAGCCGATCTTGATCTTGCCGTCGCGCTTGTGGACCTGGTGAAGAGGCGGCGTGGTGACCTTGGCCACCTTCTCGTGCACGAAACGCTGGGCCGTCAACAGCTGCAGCGCCGGGTCGTCGCTTTCGTCCAGCATGCCCAGCAGCGAGGTGCTCATCAGCAGGTGGTTGTGCGTCACGTCGCCGAAGGTGTCGTACACCGGCCAGGCGCATTGCTTCTGGCGGATGTGCACGTAATGCTGCGCCACGTCGCCCTGGCGCGGGCTCAGCAGCAGCGAGCGGCGCATCAGCGCTTCGGATTCGTCGTAGCGCTTGAGTTGCTCCAACAGCCGGGCGGCGTTGTTCAGCGCATGCAGCAGCAAGGGCACCGGCTCGGCGCCCAGGCTGGCGGCCTCCGGGGTGTCATAGACGCTGCGCCAGAGCGCCAGCGCTTCTTCCGTGCGGCCCTGGTGCTCCACCTGGTGGCCCAGGTTCAGGCGCGCCTGGGCGAAGTCCGGCGCCATGGTCAGCGCCATGCGGTAGGCGTGCTCGGCCTCGGCATGGCGGCCCATGTCGCCCAGGATGGCGCCCCAGTTGAAGCAGCCCACATGCCGGAACGGCGACGGCGTGTTGGCCACCCAGTTCTGGTACAGCAGCGCCGCCGCGGCCGCCAGGCCGGCGCCCTGCAGCTTGGTGGCCGCATCCATGAGCTGGGGCAGTTCCATCTGGCCGCCACGCGCCGACGCCAGCCATTGCTCCACTTGGGCGATGGCTTGGGTCTGGGTAGAGGTGGGCGTGGACATGTCCATACGGCGTACGGCGGCACTGAGCGGATCGTCCGGACATTCTCAAGCCGTACCTGCCCGGGAGGTGCAGCGAACAGGCCGCCGTTTGCGCAGCAATTCCCACCCTGGCAGGTTCAAACCAGGGGGGAACCCTGGAGGCGGTGCCGTCAGCCGCCCAGGTAGTCGCCCTTGCCCAGCGGCACGCCCGCGTGGCGCAACAAGGCGTAAGTCGTCGTCGCGTGGAAGTAGAAGTTGGGCAGCGCGAAATGGTTGAGGTAGGTCAGGCCGTCGAATTTCAGCGGCTCGCCGGTGCGGCGCGGGATGGTGATCTCGCGGCCTTCGCCGCCTTCGAAGGCCGCTTCCGGCACCGAGAGGACGAAGTCGCGCGTCTTGCGGATGCGCTCGGCCAGCTCGTCCAGCGTGGCTTCGTTGTCCTCGTACTTCGGGATCTCCTGGCCGGCCAGGCGGGCCACGCAGCCCTTGGCGGCGTCGCTGGCGATCTGGATCTGCTTGGCAAACGGCAACATGTCCGGCGCCAGGCGCAACGTGAGGTAGTTGTCGGTCGGGAACTTGCGCGCCTCGGCATAGGCCTTGGCGGCGTCCAGCCAGTTCAGCATGTTGGACAGCATCTTGGCGAAGGCCGGCGCGCTCGCGGCGTGCAGGGAAATCTGGGGCATCTCGGGTCTCCTTGAGGGAAACCGATGGTAGCCAGCGGGCCTTAGCCCTGCGCAGGCCGAGGGCACAATGTTCCGGCCATGAATGTGATCATCCTCGATGACTACCAGGACGCCGTGCGCAAGCTGCGCTGCGCCGCCAAGCTGGAGCCGCTGAACGCCAAGGTCTTCACGAACACGGTCAAGGGCATCGGCCAGTTGTCCGTACGGCTGCGCGATGCCGAGGTGCTGGTGCTGATCCGCGAGCGCACCGCCTTCCCGCGTCAGCTGCTCGAGAAGCTCCCCAAGCTCAAGCTCATTTCCCAGACCGGCCGCGTCGGCAGCCACATCGACGTCGACGCCTGCACGCGGCTGGGCATCGCGGTGGCCGAGGGCGTCGGCAGCCCGGTGGCGCCCGCCGAGCTGACATGGGCGCTGATCATGGCCTCCATGCGCCGGCTGCCGCAGTACATCGGCAACCTCAAGCACGGCGCCTGGCAGCAGGCGGGGCTGAAGGCGGCATCCATGCCGGCCAACTTCGGCGTCGGCATGGTGCTCAAGGGCAAGACGCTGGGCATCTGGGGCTACGGCAAGATCGGTCAGCTCGTCGCGGGCTACGGCCGCGCCTTCGGCATGCAGATCATGGTGTGGGGCAGCGAGGCCTCGCGCCTGAAGGCGGAAGCCGACGGCTACGGCGCCGCGCCCAGCCGCGAGGCCTTCTTTGCCGAATCGGACGTGCTGTCCGTGCACCTGCGCCTGTGCGAGGCGACGCGCGGCATCGTCACGTCGGAGGACCTCGCGCACATGAAGCCGACGGCGCTGTTCGTGAACTCCTCGCGGGCCGAGCTGCTCACCGAAGGCGCGCTGGTCTCGGCGCTGAACCGCGGCCGCCCCGGCATGGCGGCCATCGACGTGTTCGAGAGCGAGCCCATCCTGCAGGGCCACCCGCTGCTGCGGCTGGAGAACGCCGTCTGCACGCCGCACATCGGCTATGTGGAGCAGGACAGCTACGAGCTCTACTTCGACGCCGCCTTCGACAACGTGCTGAACTTCATCAACCTCCAGCCGACCAACATCGTCAACCCGGACGCGTTGAAGGTCCTGCGTTGAACGGTCCGGCCTCCCTTACCGCGCTTTTCATCGCGTTCACGCGGCTGGCGCTGCAAGGCTTCGGCGGCGTGCTGGCGGTGGCCCAGCGCGAGCTGGTGGAGCGGCTGGGCTGGATGAGCAAGGAAGAGTTCGTCGAGACGCTGGCCATCGCCCAGGTGCTGCCGGGGCCCAACGTGGTCAACCTGTCGATGATGATCGGCGACCGCTTCTTCGGCCTGCGCGGCGCGCTGGCGGCGCTGGGCGGCATGCTGGCCGCGCCGGCCGTCATCGTGCTCGTGCTGGCCATCGTCTACGGCGAGCTGGCCAGCCATCCGGTGGCGGTGAATGCCCTGCGCGGCATGGGTGCCGTGTCGGCCGGGCTCATCCTGGCCACCGGCATCAAGCTGCTGCCCGCGCTGATGACCAACCCGATGGGCCGCACGCTGTCCATTGCACTGGCGGTCGCGGCCTTCGTGCTGATCGGTCTGCTGCGCTGGCCGCTGGTCGGCGTGCTGGCGCTGCTCGGCGGTGGCGGCATGGCGGTGGCCTGGTGGAGGCTGCGGTCATGACGACGCCCGTCGACCTCGGCAGCCTCTTCCTGCACTTCCTGACGCTGTCGCTGCTGTCCATCGGCGGCGCGATCTCGACGGTGCCGGAGATGCACCGCTTCCTGGTCGACAAGACCGGCTGGCTGACGGACACCAGCTTCACCTCCTCCGTCGCGCTGGCGCAGGCCGCCCCCGGCCCCAACATCCTCTTCGTCGCGGTGCTGGGCTTCAACGTCGCCGGCCTGGCCGGCGCCGCCGCGGCCATGGCGGGCATCATGCTGCCGTCCACCGTGCTGACGCTGACGGCCACGCGCTGGATGCGCGACCACCGCGGCCACATCGGCATCCGCGCCTTCTCGGCCGGCCTGATGCCGCTGACGCTGGGCCTCATCATCGCCACCGGCTGGCTGCTCGCCCTGCCCTTCCTGCGTGCCGACGAACACCGCTGGGGGGCGCTGGCGCTCATCGTCGCCACCATCGTGCTGACGCTGAAGACGAGGCTGGGCCTCGTCTGGATGGTGCTGGCCGGCGGTGTCGCGGGTGCCTTGGGCTTCGTCTGATCAGACGCCGAGGCCGGCCTGCACGGTCGTCGAGCGCTTGGTGACCGGTGCGGCGCTCAGCGTCACCTGCGCATAGACCTCGTCGGAGCGCGGCATGATGATGGGCGTGTTGATGTCGGCCCAGCCGACGACCACCGTGCCGGCGTCCTCGTCCAGCTTGCTGGTGTCGATGGCGCGCTTCTCGGAGAAGTTGACGGTGCCGGCCGCCAGCACCGTGACGGCCTTGTAGGGGCGGATCAGCAGGCCGCCGACGGGCCACATGTAGGTGCTGATGAGGTCGTCCGCGCCGCTGTCGCCCGAGGGCAGGTTGTCGCCCGAGAGGTCTTCGCCGTAGAGCTTGATCTCCAGCCGGTAGGTGCGGCCGACGTCGCTGGCGTCGAAGTTCATCGTGCCGGCGACGGTCACGTCGCGCTTGCCGCTGTTGGTGGCGCCGAGGGTGATGGTGGGGGTGGAAAGTGTGGCCATGACGGGCTCCTTGGATCAAGTCGGTGGCTCGCCAGGGATTGGCTTGCCTGCCGTTACTGACGCAAGGGCCGGTCGCCAGGGATCATCGCGCGCCGGGTGAAATTTCACGCCGCCTTGCCGCCGCCGGGTCGGAAGGCCGTGGGGGGCCGCCCCAGCAGCCGCAGGAAGGCCCGGCGCATGCGCTCGGTGTTGCCGAAGCCGCAGTCCAGCGACACCCGCAGCACCGAGGCCGCACCGCCCTCCAGCGCCGCCCGGGCCGCCTCCACCCGCAGGCGCTCCACGGCCTGCGCCGGCGTGGCGCCCGTCTCGGCGCGAAAGCAGCGCGCAAAGTGCCGCGGGCTCATGCAGGCCTGGGCCGCCAACTCTTCCACGCGGTGGTCGCGCTGCAGGTCGCGGCGCACGTCGTCCAGCAACGCGCCGAAGCGGCCGTCCGGACGCTGCAGGTCCAGCAACGGCGAGAACTGCGACTGGCCACCCGGCCGGCGCCGCTCCACCACCAGCTGGCGTGCGGCCTCGCGCGCGATCTCCTCGCCATGGTCGTGGGCCAGCAGCGCCAGGCACAGGTCGATGCCCGCCGTCATGCCGGCGCTCGTCCAGATCTCGGGCCGCTGCTGCGCGCGCACGGCGGGCTCGCGCACGTAGATGCGGTCGGGCTGCAGCCGGACGGCGGGGAAGTCGGTGGCGAACTGGCGGCCGCGCGACCAGTGCGTCGTCGCCGTGCGGTCGTCCAGCAGGCCTGCCGCCGCCAGCACCAGGCTGCCACTGCAGATGCTGGCGATGCGTGCCCCCGAGCGGCCGGCCCGCTGCAGCCAGCCGATGAGGCGGGCATCGCCGCAGGCCGCATCCACGCCGTCGCCGCCGATCACCATGACGAGGTCCAGGTCGCCCAGGCGGCGCGGCAGCCCCTGCGCCGGCCAGGCCACGCCCGCCGAACTGCGCACGGCGGGCGGCGCACTCGCCACCAGCCGCCAGTCGTAGCTGCCCGGCTTCGCTAGGCGGGCGACCTCGAACACCGCCATGGGCCCGGCCAGGTCGAACTGCTGGAAGTCGTGGAAAACGACGAAGGCGATGCGGCAGGTCATGGCAGAAAAGGAGGGAACTGCGTCATGGCGGTCATTGTCCGCCCGCCACAAACTGGCGCCCTTCGATAACGCAGGACGCGCCATGAGCGACCCCGGACACGCCCTCCTCACCATCACCCACCGGCCGAACACGGTCTTCATCGAGGGCCAGGGCGCCTGGCTCACCGACGAAGGCGGCAAGCGCCACCTGGACCTCGTGCAGGGCTGGGCCGTCAACAGCCTCGGCCACAGCCCGGCGCTGATCACGCAGGCGCTGCTCGAGCAGTCGCAGCGGCTGCTGAACCCCAGCCCCGCCTACTACAACCGGCCGCTGCTGGACCTGGCCGGGCGGCTGGTGGAACTCAGCTGCTTCGACCGCGTCTTCCTGGCCAGCTCCGGCGCCGAGGCCAACGAGGCCGCGGTGAAGCTCGCGCGGCGCTGGGGCAGCCGCAGGCGCGGCGGCGCGCACGAAGTCATCGGCTTCGAGCAGGCCTTCCATGGCCGCACGCTGGCCATGATGAGTGCCTCGGGCAAGCCGGGCTGGGGCGAGATCTACCCGCCCATGCCCACGGGCTTCACGAAGGCGCGTCTCAACGACATCGCGTCAGTGGAGCGCGCGATGTCGCCGCGCACCGCGGCCGTGATGATCGAGTTCGTGCAGGGGGAGGCGGGCGTCGTCGTTGCCGACCCGGGCTTCGTGCGCGAGTTGCGCGCGCTGACGGCGGAACGCGGCGTGCTGCTGATCGCCGACGAGGTGCAGACCGGCATCGGACGCTGCGGCCGTGCCTTTGCATATGAACACTTCGGCATCGAGCCCGACGTGATGACGCTGGCCAAGGGGCTGGGCGGCGGCGTGCCGTTGGCGGCCCTGCTGTGCAAGGAGGACTTCAACTGCTTTGAGCCGGGCGACCAGGGCGGCACCTTCTGCGGCAACCCGCTGATGGCCACCGTCGGCCTGGCCGTGGTGAACGAGGTCTGCCGCAGCGACTTCCTCGCCGGTGTGCGGGCCCGCGCCGCACAGCTGTCCGACGGCCTGCAGGCCATCGTGCAGGACCACGGCCTGGTGGGCGAGCGCGGCGTCGGCCTGCTGCGGGCGCTGGTGCTGGCCTCGGACCAGGCGGCCGAGGTGGTCGCCGCAGCCCAGGCGCTGGCGCCGGTGGGCCTGCTGCTGAACGCGCCCCGCCCTCACCTGCTGCGGCTGATGCCGGCGCTGAACATCACTGCGGCCGAGATGGAAGAAGGCCTCGCGCTGCTGCGCCGTGCGCTACGCGAGGTGCTGGGCTGAAGGACTAGCCTTGCGTGGTTCCGAAGATCTTGTCGCCCGCGTCGCCCAGGCCAGGAATGATGTAGCCAACGTCGTTCAAGTGGCTGTCGATGGCCGCTGTCCAGCAGCGCACGTCGGGGTGGGCGCTTTCCAGCGCCTTCACGCCCTCGGGCGCGGCCACCAGCACCAGCGCGCGCACGTCACGGCAGCCGCGCGCCTTCAGCAGGTCGACCGTGGCGATCATGCTGCCGGCCGTGGCCAGCATCGGGTCGATGATCAGCGCCGTGCGTTCTTCGAGGTTGCCGACGAACTTGTCGAAGTAGTTCACCGGCTTGAGCGTCTCGTGGTCGCGCGCGAGGCCCACGACCGAGACCTTGGCATTGGGCAGGATGTCCAGCACGCCGTCCAGCATGCCCAGGCCGGCGCGCAGGATGGGCACGACGGTGACCTTGCGGCCGGCGATCTGGTCGACCTCGGCCGGGCCGCTCCAGCATTCGATGTGGACCTTCTCGAGCGGGAAGTCGGCCGTCGCCTCGTAGCAGAGCAGCCGCGCCACCTCACCCGTCAACTCACGGAACTTCTTCGTCGAGATGTCGGCCTCGCGCATCAGGCCGATCTTGTGCTTGACGAGGGGGTGCGTGACTTCGATGACGGCCATGGTGGACTTCCTTTTTTTCTAGACAGTCAGAATTATCGACTGCGCTGCCTGAGCACCTCGTACAGGCACACCCCCGAGGCCACCGACACGTTCAGGCTCTCGACGGCGCCGGCCATCGGGATGCGCACCAGTTCGTCGCAGGTCTTCGCCGTCAGCTGGCGCATGCCCTCGCCTTCGGCGCCCAGCACGAAGGCAATCGGGCGCTTCAGGTCGAGGTCGTAGATCGAGCGCTCCGCCTGGTCGGACGTGCCGACGACCCAGATGTCGCGCTCCTTCAGCTCATTCAAGGTCCGTGCCAGGTTGGTGACCATCAGGTAGGGCACGGTCTCGGCCGCGCCGCTGGCGACCTTGGCGACCGTGGCGTTCAGGCCCACCGCGCGGTCCTTGGGCGCGACGACGGCATGCGCACCGGCGCCATCGGCCACGCGCAGGCAGGCGCCGAGATTGTGCGGGTCGGTCACGCCGTCGAGCACCAGCACCAGGGGCGGGCCCTCCACGGCATCCAGCACGTCGTCCAGCGAGTGCGGCTGGGCGATGGCCGCCACGCGCGCGACGACACCTTGATGCCGCGGGCTGCCGGCCAGCTGGGTCAACCGCTCGTCGCTGCTCTCCACCAGCTTGGCGCCGGCCTCCTTGGCACGCTCGACGAAGCTGCGCATGCGCTGGTCGCGCCGGGATGGGTCGAAATGCACCTCGGCGACCGAGGCGGGATGGGTCTTGAGGCGGACGGTGACGGCGTGGAAGCCGAACAGGACGGACTTGGGGGAACTCATGGCCGCCATTGTCGGCGCATCGCTTCAACGGCCGGCTTGCGCGCGCGCGTTCTCCATGACGTTGACCATCGTGTCGGTCCAAAGCCGCGCCTTGTTCTTCGCCAGGTGGTCCAGCAGCGCGTCGTGCGCCTCACGGCTCACGCTCAGGTGCTCGGCGCCCACGCCGTGGAACAGCAGATGCACCATCGCGCGCTGGGTGGCCGCCTTCTCGACCAGGGCAATCAGCTGCTCGCCCGTCCAGCCTTCGACGAAGTACACCGGCACGGCATAGGGGTCGAGCGCGGCCACGTCGGTGACCATCGCCGGATTGGCCGCCCGGTAGGCGACGAAGTGCGGCCGCAGCGCCGTCACGAAGTCCTGGCCGCCGGCCTTCAGGTCCAGGCAGGGGGGCGTGAAGGTGCGCCGGGTCTTGCCGTCCAGGCTCTGCAGCCAGGTGTTGGCCGCAATGACCTGCTCCTGCACCTGGGCCGGCGTCTGGCGCTCCAGGTCGCGGTGCGGCAGCACCCATTCGCGCCCCGGGCCCTTGGCCGAGCAGCCATGGAAGAGGCTGTGGTTGCCCAGCTCATGCCCCGCGGCGGCGGCGGCCTTCCATTCGTGCTGGCGGGCCGGCAGCGTCGGGCCGTTGATGGGGATGTAGAAGCTCGCGCGCAGGCCGCGCTGGTTGAGTGCCGGGATGGCGTGGTCGAGCTGGCTGTCCAGTGCGTCGTCGTAGCCCAGCGTGACAGCCGCCTGCGCGCCGTTGGGCCAGACGAAGGGCGCTGCGTGCGCCGCCAGCGAGACAACCAGGCCGAGCACGGCCACGAGCATTTTTTTCATCACATGCCTTCAACGCAAGGATTGAACCGCCACCAGCGTGCCGATCAGCACCGGCTGGTGGACCATGTAGAAACTCAGCGACCAGCGCCCCAGCACGGCCAGCGGGCGCGGTGCGCCGCCCTGCCAGAGCCGCGGCCACGCACGCGTCGTGACGAAGCCCAGCAGCATGGCGCCCAGCCAGGGCAGCACGGGCACGTAGTCTTCGGTGACGGGCTTGTGCGTGACCAGGCCGACCCAGTTGGTCCAGTGCGTGTCGAACAGCGGGTGCTGCACCAGCTGCGGCGCGGCAATCGCCAGCACTGCCAGCAACAGCAGCACGCCATTCGGCAGCCGCGCCAGGCCCAGGCGCAGCAGCAACAACATCACCGCGATGCCGTGCAGCACACCGAAGCTGATCCAGCTGTCGGGGAACATGAACCAGGAACCGGCCGACACCAGCAGCGCACAGCCGGCCACCTGGGCCCAGCGCCGCCAGAATCGGCCCGCGCCCTGCCCGCCCATGACCGCCAGCGCCTGGCCGGCACCGGCGCAGAACAGAAAGAGGCTGACGATGCAGGTGCGCTGCCAGGTCCAGACCGGGTCGCGGTAGAAGTCCTGGCGGATCCAGCCGAAGTGGTTCAGGTCGAACCCGAAATGGAAGGCCGCCATCCAGACGATGGCCAGGCCACGCAGTGCGTCGAGGCGGTCGGAACGTTGCAGCGTGTCGGCGGCGGCCGCGGGCATGGCGCGTCAGGGAGTCGGCGAAGAGGCCGCATTCTGGCCCCTGGGGTTGCCGCGCTGCACGAAGCCCTGCGGCAGTAGCTGCTGCTGCTGACGCTGGCGCAGCCGCTCCTCCGCGATGCGCCGCCGGGCGATGCGGTCGCCCTCGTCGGGATCGGCGGCGCTGTGCATGGCCTCGGCGCGCAGCCGGGCGTCGCGGCGGTCACGATCGCCGGTGTTGGTCTGCCGCGCCTGCGCCTGGCGGCTGATGGCCCAGTCGGCGTCGGTGTAGCGGCCCTGTCCCTTGCGGCACTGCCAGGCGCGGCGCACCTCGTCCTGCAGGAACTGCCGCTCCTCGTCGCCCAGCGTCGTCGAGTTGCCGCGTGTCTCCATGCCGCGGATCTCATCGTCGCCCGGGCAGACGTTGCCCACCGGCGCCTGCGCTGGCGCATCCACTGCGGACGCCGCCGACGCGCCGAGCGCAGCGCGCACCGTTTCGGGCTTGATGCCGTCCACCACGTTGGGCTGCAAGCTGCGCTCGGACACCGGTTGCCCGCTGCCCGGGCAGGGCTTGTCGCTGAAGCGCACCCGGCCCTCCGTCTCGCATTTCCAGACCTGCTGCGCCCAGGCGCTGGACAGCGCCAGGCACAGTCCCAGGCTCAAACCCACATGCTTCATTGCCGGCCTCCGCTCTCCACTGAAAATGCGGCCCATCCGAAACCGCTGCTTGCTCCACCATGTCCAAGCGACTGCTCACCCTGACACTCCTCGCATTGTTCAGCACCGGCTGCGTCTGTGCCCAGACCAAGGCCCAAGACAAGGCTGCGCAGCCCCGCGCCGTCAGCGCCCGCGGCGCGCTGGACGCCGAGGAGATGAACAACATCGGTGTCTTCAAACGCGTCAGCCCGTCGGTGGTGCACATCACGACGCTGGCCGTGCAAAGAGATTTCTTCTCGCTGCGCACCAGCGAGCAGCCCAGCGGCACCGGCACCGGCTTCGTCTGGGACGACGCCGGCCACATCGTCACCAACTTCCACGTCATCCAGGGCGCCGACCGCGCCACCGTCACGCTGAACGACCAGAGCAGCTACCCGGCCAAGCTGGTCGGCGCCTTCCCCGACCGCGACATCGCCGTGCTGCGCATCGAGGCGCCGCGCGACAAGATGCCGGCGATCTCGGTGGGCACCAGCCGCGAGCTGCAGGTGGGCCAGAAGGTCTACGCCATCGGCAACCCCTTCGGCCTGGACCAGACGTTGACGACCGGCATCGTCTCGGCACTGAACCGCGAGATCGAGTCGGTCACGCGGCGCACGATCAAGGGCGCGATCCAGACCGACGCGGCGATCAACCCCGGCAACTCGGGCGGGCCGCTGCTGGATTCGGCGGGGCGGCTGATCGGTGTCAACACGGCGATCTACAGCCCGAGCGGCGGCAGCGCGGGCATCGGCTTTGCGATTCCCGTCGACGAGGTCAACCGCATCGTGCCGCGGCTGATCCGCGACGGCCGCTTCATCCGGCCGGCGCTGGGCGTGACGTCGGGGCCTGAGAACCTCGCCAAGGCGCTGGGCGCGCCCAAGGGCGTGCTGCTGGTCAACGTAGCGGACGGCAGCCCCGCCGCCGCGGCCGGCTTGAAACCCTTCGGCCGCGATCGCAGCGGGCGCATCGTGCAGGGGGACGTCATCACCGCCGTCGACGGCGTCGCTGTGGCGGACCTGGACGACATGCTGTCGCTGCTGGAGACGCGGCAGATCGGGGAGAAGGTGACGTTAACGGTCTGGCGGGCGGGGCAGACGAGGAAGGTGGCGGCGACTTTGGGGAGTTCCGACTAAGAATCCGGCCCAGGACCGAATCCCTCGGCCTGCCTCCGCCCACCTGCCAACCACACCCATGAAGATCGTTTCGCTGCGGCTCGCTGTGTTTGCCGCAACAGCAACCCTTCAGGGTTGCACTGCAATTGCGCCCCCGCAGCCTGTCGACATCGACCGCTGCCCCGCTTTCATTGGCGCAGCCCGATTGGGAGAGGGCGGTGAGCTGTTGCTCATGCTCAGAGCGGAAACCGAGGACGGCGCGGTGGGTCATGCGTTGATCGTCATTCCACGCTCTGACCCGAGATATGGGCAACACATCCAGCACATCGGGGGGCTTCGCCAGGGCGAAGAAAAGCTCGTGCCCTCTTGGGGCTGCAAGGCCGATCGGGCAAGCACCCAGCCCGTAAAGTAGTGCCCCTGCCCAGGACGCCACATCCGCGCTGGGCTCACTCGACAAAACAGGACGACACCCCATGGGCGCGCAATGGAAAGCCAAGCACAAAGACATCGCCGCCAATGCCAAGGGCCGGCTGTTTGGCAAGCTGGCCAAGGACATCATGATTGCCGCGCGCGGCGGCGCTGACCCCAAGGACAACGCGAAGCTGCGGCTGGTGGTGGAGCAGGCGCGCAAGGTGTCCATGCCCAAGGAGACGCTGGACCGCGCCATCAAGAAGGGTGCCGGGCTGACCGGCGAGACCGTGCACTTCGAGCAGGTCATCTACGAAGGCTTTGCGCCGCACCGCGTGCCGGTGATGGTGGAGGTGCTGACGGACAACGTGAACCGCGCCGCGTCGGACATGCGCGTGCTGTTCCGCAAGGGGCAGCAAGGCACGCCGGGCTCGGTGAGCTGGGACTTCGACCACCTCGGCCTGATCGAAGCCGAGGCCGCGACGCCCGGCGCCGATGCCGACACCGCCGCCATCGAGGCCGGCGCGCAGGACCTGCTGCCAGCGGATGAGGACGGCGTCACCGTCTTCCTGACCGACCCGACCGACCTCGACCTCGTCAGCCGTGCCCTGCCCGCGCAAGGCTTCACCGTGCTGAGCGCCAAGCTGGGCTACCGGCCCAAGAATCCCATCGACCCGGCGAGCCTCAGCGCCGAGCAGCTGGAAGAGGTGGAGAGCTTTCTCACCGCGCTGGACGACAACGAAGACGTGCAGCAGGTGTACGCCGGCTTGGCCGGGTAGGCCGGTCAGCCGGGGTTGGCGGCTGCTTCGATCAGCCAGCGCTCGAAGGCCTTCACCGCCTGCCGCGACCTGGCCGCCGGGTCGACGATGAGCCGGTAGGCGCGCGCGGACTCGATGCCGGCGTCGAAGGGCGTGACGAGCTGGCCGCTGGCCAGCAGCGCGTCCACCAGCGGGCGCCGCCCCAAGGCCACGCCCTGGCCCGCCACGGCGGCGGCAATGGCCTCCGAATAGCTCGAAAAGCTCAGCCGCGCCGCCGGCCGCAGGTCGCTCAGCCCCCAGGCGCTGAGCCACGGCTCCCACTCGGCGGGCATGCCGGCGCTGTCGCCGTCCATGGCCAAGTGCAGCAGTGTGTGGCGCGCCAGGTCGGGCGGCTCGCGCAGCGGCAGGTCCAGCTCGCCAACCAGGCGCGGGCTGCAGACGGGCAGCATGGATTCAGCAAACAGCTGCCGGCCCTGCGCCGCGCCGACGGGGCTGTAGCGGATGGCGAGGTCGAAGCCCTCGCTGGCAAGGTTGCGGTTGCCCAGGCCCGCGTCCAGGCGCACGTCGATGCCCGGATTGGCGCGTGTGAAGGCCGTCAGCCGCGGGATCAGCCACAGCGAGGCGAAGCCGGGCGTCGTCGTCAACGCCAGCACCTGGCGCTGATGCGGCTCGCGCACCGTGCGCACGGCCACGCGCAGCGTGTTCAGCGCAGCCGCGCAGGCCGAATACAGCCGCTGGCCATCCTCCGTGAGCGCCAGCGCGCGGTGACGGCGCTCGAACAGCGTGACGCCCAGCTCCTCCTCCAGCGCACGCATCTGCCGGCTCATGGCCGACTGGGTGACGAAGCGCTCCGCGGCCGCCTGCGTGAAGCTCAGGTGCCGCGCTGCGGCCTCGAAGGCAGCCAGCAACTGCAGCGGCGGAAGTCGGTCGAAGGGTTTGGTTGACATGCGCTGGCGGAATGCGAAGCCTTCCGAATGATCGTTTGTCGGCTCGCGACCGAAGCGCCACTATCCGCGCCAGACGGCCCCAACGCAAGCATGCCAACCCGGCATGCCACCCTGGCCCGACAGGAGCACACCATGCTGACCGCCACTGCCCACACCCGCATGCTGCTGCAACGGGGCCAGACCTCGCGCCTGGCCGGCGCGCGTGCAACCCACCTGTCCAGCGCCAGCGGCACGCTATGGGTCACCATCGACCACGACGCGCGGGACATCATCCTGGAGCCGGGCCAGGGTTTCACCGTACGCAGCAGCGAGGCGGTCACGGTCAGTGCGCTGAGCGGCCCCGCCGTGCTGGACCTGAGACCCGTTGAGGCCCGCGCATGAACCGGCTGCTCGCCCCGCAGACCGCCGCTCCCGACGCTGCGCTCGACAGCGAGCGCTGGGCCCTGGCCGGCGGCCGCATCGCCCACCTGCGCCAGCTGCGCCCCGGCGACGTCGGCGCCGAGAAGGCCTTCTTCAACGGGCTGTCGCTGGATTCGCGCCATCAGCGCTTCCACTTCGGCCTGCGCGAGCTGAGCCCGGCGCTGCTGAAGCTGCTGACCGATGTCGACCAGCGGCTGCACCGCGCCTGGGTGGTCGAGGCCGAAGCGCCGGGCCGGCCGGTCGTTGCCGACGCGCGCTATGTGCGCGACCCGGCCGAGCCGGCAACGGCCGAATTCGCGCTCGCCGTCGCCGACGACTGGCAGGGCCGCGGGCTGGGGCGCCGGCTCGTCGCCCATCTCGCCAGGGAGGCGCGACGCCAGGGCGTGCAGCGGCTGTACGGCGAGGTGCTGGCGGAGAACCGCCGCATGCTGGCGCTGATGCGCGAGTTGGGCGCGAGGCTGCAGGCGCATCCCGACGGCCCGCAGCTGGTGCGTGCGGTGCTGACCCTCTGAGCCCCCGGGGCGCTGCGCCGGCCCGGGCGATCATGCGGGCATGCGACGACTCCTCTTCACCGGCCTTGCGCTCGCCGCCGGCACGCTGCTGCTGAGCCTGGCAGCCGGCGAACTGCTGACGCGGCCGGCGCACGCACGCATCGGCCCGCCGCCTGCCGGTCTTCAAGCCGAGGTCGTGCACATGGCCTACGGCGACGGCCGGCAGGTCAGCGGCTGGTTCCTGCCCGGCCGCGCCGGCGAAGGCGCCGTGCTGCTGTTGCACGGCGTGCGTGGCAACCGGCTGCAGATGCTGGCGCGCGCCCGCTGGCTGCAGCAGGAGGGCATCGCCAGCCTGCTGGTGGACCTGCCCTCGCATGGCGAAAGCAGCGGTGACCGCATCACCTTCGGCCGTCGCGAGGCGCCGGGTGCGCAGGCGGCGTTGGCCTGGCTGCGCGCACGGCTGCCGGGCGAGAAGATCGGCGCCATCGGCGTGTCGCTCGGCGGCGCAGCACTGCTGGTTGCCGACCGCCAGCCGGAGCTGGATGCGCTGGTGCTGGAGTCCGTCTACCCGACCATCACCGACGCCGTGCAGGACCGCCTCGCCATGCGGCTGGGCGGCGCGGGCGTGTGGGTGGCGCCGCTGCTGCTGATGCAGATCCCGCTGCGGCTGGAGTTCGGCGTGCAGGACCTGCGTCCCATCGCCGCCATGCCGGGCGTGCGTGCCCCGCTGCTGGTGGCCTCCGGCACCGAGGACCTGCACACCCGCTGGCCGGAGACCGAGCAGCTTTTCGCCGCCGCGCCCGAACCCAAGGCCTTGTGGGCGGTGCAGGGCGCCGCGCACGTGGACCTGCACGACTACGACACCGCCGCGTACCGGGCACGCCTCCTGCCCTGGCTGCAATCACATCTGCGCAAGCCCCCGGGCTGACGGGGCCAAGCGCCGGCCGGCAAGATAGCCACATGACCGCCCTGCCCCCGCTTTCCATCCTCGACCTGGCGCCCGTCGTCGAAGGCGCCACCACCCGCGAAGCGCTGCTGAACAGCCTGGACCTCGTGCGGCTGGCCGATACGCTGGGCTACACGCGCTACTGGGTCGCCGAACACCACAACATGGAGGGCGTGGCCAGCTCGGCCACCGCCGTGCTGATCGGCCAGCTGGCGGCGGCGGCCACGCGCATCCGCGTCGGCGCGGGCGGCATCATGCTGCCCAACCATGCGCCGCTGACGATTGCCGAGCAGTTCGGCACGCTGGCCGAGCTGTTCCCCGGCCGCATCGACCTGGGCCTGGGCCGCGCGCCCGGCACCGACCGCCCGACGATGCGCGCGCTGCGCCGCAGCCTGGAGTCCACGGGCGAAGACGCCTTTCCGAATGACGTGCTGGAGCTGCAGGGCTATCTCGGGCCGGTGAGCAACGACGCCGCCGTGCGCGCCGTGCCGGGCCAGGGCACCGGGGTGCCCATCTGGCTGCTGGGCTCCAGCCTCTACAGCGCCCAGCTCGCCGCCTACCTCGGCCTGCCGTTCGCGTTCGCGTCGCACTTCGCGCCGGAGATGCTGATGCAGGCGCTGCAGGTCTACCGCGCCACCTACAAGCCCAGCGCCCGCCACCCGAAGCCGCATGCGATGGTGGGGCTGAACGTCGTCGTCGCGCCGACCGACGAAGAGGCGCAATTCCTGTTCACGTCGGCACAGCAGCGCTTCCTCGGCATGGTGCGTGGCCGGCGCGGCAAGCTGCCCGAGCCGGTGCCCAGCATGGAAGCGCTGTGGTCACCGGCCGAGCGCATGCAGGTGGAGCGCATGCTGAGCGAGTCCGTCGTGGGCTCGCCGCAGACGGTGCGTGCCGGTTTGGCCGCCACGCGCGAGCGCACGCAGGCGGATGAGTTCATCGTCGCCTGCGCCGTGCACGACCATGCGCTGCGGCGGCGCTCCTACGAATTGCTGGCGCGGCTCTGAGCCAGCGACGGCGCGACGCCCTCTGCCGGCGCCGTGCCTTGCTTGCTGGCATTTCGATTGCCATGTCACTGGCTCATCGACCGACATCAGCACGACATGCAAACAACGAATGACGCACGCCGCAGCGGCGCCCTCGTCGCCATAGGCGGCAATGAAGACAGGACTCACGGGAAGGAGGTCCTGAAGGCAGCGCTTGCAGCCGCGGAGGGTGGCCCAAGACCGTCCGTCGGTGTCCTGACGGCCGCCAGTCGCGAGCCGTCGCGCTTGTGGCAGACGTATCGCGAGGCGTTCGAAGGGCTCGGCGCCGACGTGTGCTGGGTGGATATCCGTTCCCGTGCGGACGCGGAGTGCCCGAAGCGGCTGGAGCAACTTGCCAAGCTGCACCTGCTGTTCGTGACCGGCGGCGATCAGGAACGCCTGGCCGGGCTGCTGCATGGCACCTCCACCCACCGTGTCCTCCTGCGTCGGCAGCGCGACGACGGGCTCGTGGTCGCGGGGACCAGCGCCGGCGCCTCCATTCTCGGCGTGTGGATGCCAGGCGGCGATGCCAGCGAGGAGAGCGCCACCCTGCTCGACCTGTCCGACGACCCGCTCCCGAGGGGGCTGGCTTTCCTGCCTGGTGTCGTCATCGACCAGCACTTCTCGCAGCGTCGGCGACTGGCCCGACTGATGGATCTGTCCAGCCGGCACGGCGGCCTCATCGGCATGGGCATCGACGAAGACACGGCGGCGATCATCCGGCTGGGCGACTCACTGAAGGTGGTGGGCAGCGGCTCCGTCACGCTGGTGGATTGCCGCAACGCGCACGTGGTGGGCAAAGGCGAGCCATTGGTGTCGCTGCGCCATGTGAGCTTCCATCGTGCCGAAGCGGGGGTGACGTTCAGGTCGAAGTCGGCGTCCAGCGCATTCGCCGCTTTGGTGCCATAGGCAGGCGGCCTGTCAGCGCTACTTGATACGCTGCTTCTCGAGCTTGCGCGCCAGCGTGCGCCGGTGCATGCCCAGGCGCCGGGCGGTCTCGCTGATGTTGAAGTCGGTCTCGGCCAGCACCTCATGGATGCGCTCCCACTCCAGCGTCTTGATGGATGCGGTCTGGCGCTGGGTCACCTCGACCTCGGCGTCGCCCTGCTTGCGCGCGAACGCGGCCTCGATGTCGTCGGTGTTGGCCGGTTTGGCGAGGTAGTGGCAGGCGCCGAGCTTGATCGCCTCCACGGCGGTGGCGATGCTGGCGTAGCCGGTCAGCACGACGATCAGCACTTCGGGGTCCCAGCCGTGCAACGCCTGCACGCAGGCCAGGCCGGAGGCGCCGCCGGCGAGCTTGAGGTCGACGACGGCGTGGCCCAGTTCCTCGTCCTCGGGCAGCTCATCGAGCAGGGCCTTCATGTCGTCCAGGCCGGTGGCGCGCAGCACGCGCCAGCCGCGGCGCTCGAAGGAGCGGCTCAGCGTGCGGGCAAAGCTGTCATCGTCCTCGACGATCAGCAGGAGGCGGTCTTCGTCAACGGTCGGCATCGGGGAGGGATTGTCGCGGCAGCAGTGAGGCCAGCGGCAGCGTCAGCACGACCTCGGCGCCGCTGCGCTCACCGTTCTCGTTGCGGTTGCGCGCCTCCAGCCGCCCGCCCAATGTGCGCGCGACGTTGACGGACAGGAACAGGCCCATGCCGCGGCCGGGTTGACCCTTGCTGCTCTGGTACGGCTCGCCGAAGTGCTTGAGCCGCTCGGCATCGAAGCCGGGACCTTCGTCGAGCACGCTCAGGGAGAGCGTCTCCTCGTCCGGGCAGGTCGCAACCAAGGTGAGCAACGTGCCCGGCGCGGCCTCGGCGGCGTTGTCTAGCAGGTTGCCGACGACCTGTTGCAGCGCGCTGTCCGAGATGATCTCCACGTCGGGCAGGCCTTCGCTGCGCAGCACCAGTTCGACGCCTGGGTGTGCGGCGCGCCAGTGCCGCGCCAGGCCGTCGATGAAGGCCTGCAGCGCCGTCAGCCGCGGCGCCTCGCCACGCATCTCGCCGGCCGACATCAGGATGCCGGTGACGATGGCCTTGCAGCGCAGGATCTGGCGCTGCATCTCCTCGATCTCCTCGCGCAGCTCGGGCTCGCCGGCAAACGGCGCCATGTGGGCCCAGTCGCCGAGGATGACGCTGAGCGTGGCCAGCGGCGTGCCCAGCTCGTGCGCGGCGCCGCTGGCGAGCAGGCCCATGCGCACGATGTGCACCTCCTCGGCGGCGCGTTGGCGCAGCTCGGCCAGCTCGGCATCACGCTGGCGCAGGTTGCGGTTGATGCGCACGATGAACACGGTCAGCAGAGCCACGTTCAGCACGAAGCACAGCAGCAGGCCGCCGAGGTAGTTGGGCGACAGCGTCGTGGGCGCCGACGGGTCCAGCAGCAGCGGCCGGTGCCATTGCGTGAGCACGACGAAGCCGGTCAGCGTGCTCAGCACGATGGCCCACAGGTAGCCTGGCCGCAGCAGCACCGACGCGACGGCCACCTGCAGCAGGTAGAGGTAGATGAAGGGGTTGTCGCTGCCGCCCGCGAGATAGAGCTGGCCGGTCAACACGCCGACGTCGACGAGCAGCGCGATGCACAGCTCGACCTGCGACACCGGCTTCGCCAGCCGGTTGCGCCACAGGCTGAACAGGTTGAACGCGATGAGGATGCCGAGCAGGCCGAGCATCTCGGCCCAGGGCAGCGCGATGTCGAACACCTGGTGCACCACCAGCACCGTGGCGAGCTGGCCGACGACGGCCAGCCAGCGCAGCTCGATCAGCTGGCGCACATTGGCGCGGCCCGCGCGACGCTCCGGCGCGGCGGCCACGGGCTCCGGCGGCGCCGGCGTGAGCGTGAGGTCAGGCATCAATGGGAGGGGCTCCGGCGGCGTTCCTCGCGCACCAGGTAGCCGGCCGCGACTGCGGCCATGGCCGCAAGCGCCAGCCAGGTGGCGGCGTAGACGGCGTGATTGTTGGTGAAGCGCAGCACCGTCAGCCCGGGGCGCGGCCAGCGGCGCGGCTGGGCGGCGTCGGCGGACTCGTCGACGAAGAACGGGGCGACCGGGCCGGTGAGCGCGAGCTGGGCCGCAATGCCGGCCACGTCGCGCGAATACCAACGCCCCTCGGCGGGCATGTTCTGCCGCAGCGGGCCGCCGCCAGGCTCGGACAGCCGCAGCAGGCCGGTCAGCTCGACGGTGCCGGCAGGCGCCGCGTGCAGTTCAGGCGCGCGCTGCTCCGGCGGCACGAAGCCGCGGTTGACGAGGACGGTGCGGCCGTCGTCCAGACGCAGCGGTGCGATGACCCAGTAGCCGCCGCCGAGTTCGGTGGTGGCCTGCACCAGCACCTCGCGCGGCTCGAATTGGCCACGCAGGCGCAGCCGGCGGTATTCGTCGGCCTTCGTGACCTCGGTGGAAACCGCCGGAGGAGCGACGGGCTCCGCCTTCAGCCGCGCCTCGACGCGTTCGATGAGATCGAGCTTCCAGCTGAGGCGTTGGACCTGCCAGCAGGTCAGCGCCAGGAAACCCAGGCTGGCCAGCGCCGCGCCAACGATCAGCGCAATTCGTGCGGCGCGGCCCATACCCGATCAGGGCATGTTGCGCATGGCCGCAGGATCGGGCGTGGGCATCATGTTGGTGTTCATGTGGTACATGACCCAGACCGAGCCGGCCAGCATGATGACGACCAGGGCCACCGTGAACAGCAGCGCCAGCATGGACCAGCCGCCCTCGACCTTGGCGTTCATGTGCAGGAAGTAAATCATGTGCACGACCATCTGCACCGCCGCGAAGCCGAGGATGACGAAGCCGGTCATCTTGGGGCTGGGCAGCACCTTGGCCATGACCAGCCAGAACGGGATGGCGGTCAGGATGACGGACAGGATGAAGCCGGTCGCGTAGCCCTTGTAGCTGACGTGGAAGTCTTCCTCGCCGTCCAGGTGATCGTCGTGGGCGTGGTTGTCGTGGTTGTGGGCAGCCATCACAGCACTCCCATCAGGTAGACGAAGGTGAAGACGCCGATCCAGACGACGTCCAGGAAGTGCCAGAACATCGACAGGCACATCAGGCGGCGGCGGTTGGCGGGCGTGAGGCCGAGCTTTTGCACCTGCACCATCAGCGTGACGAGCCAGACGCAGCCGAAGGTGACGTGCAGGCCGTGCGTGCCGACCAGCGTGAAGAAGCTGGACAGGAAGGCGCTGCGCTGCGGGCCGGCGCCCTCGTGGATGAGGTGGTGGAACTCGTAGAGCTCGATGCCCAGGAAGCCCAGGCCGAACAGGCCCGTGATGGCCAGCCACGCCAGCACCTGGCCCTTGCGGCGCGCCTGCATGCCGATCATCGCGAAGCCGTAGGTGATGGACGAGAACAGCAGCAGCGCGGTGTTGGCGGCCACCAGCGGCAGGTCGAACAGGTCGGCGCCCGAGGGGCCGGCCGCGTAGCTGCGGCCCAGCACGGCGTAGACGGCGAACAGCACGGCGAAGATGAGGCAGTCGCTCATCAGGTAGAGCCAGAAGCCCAGCATGGTGCTGCCGGGCGGATGGTGGTCGCCGGTGTCGTAGAAAACGGTGGCAGCGACCGGGGCGCCGTTCGAGGGAGCGGTCATGCTTGCAGTCATGTCGGTGCTCCGGTCAGGCTGCGGCGGCGAGCACGCGGGTGCGCTCGTCTTCGGCGCGCGTCACAGCCTCGGCTGGGATGTGGTAGTCGCGGTCGTAGTTGAAGGTGTGCACGATGGCCGCGATGACGGTAGCGGCGAACGTCAGGCCGGCGACCCAGTACATCTGCCAGACCAGCGCGAAGCCCATCACCGTGGCCAGCATCGCGATGATGAAACCGGCGCCGGTGTTCTTCGGCATGTGGATGGACACGAAGCCCTTCAGCGGACGCTCGGCGCCGCGTTTCTTCATGTCGTACCAGGCGTCCATCTCGTGGGCGATGGGCGTGAAGGCGAAGTTGTAGTCCGGCGGCGGCGAGGCCGTGGACCACTCCAGCGTGCGGCCGCCCCAGATGTCGCCGGTCACGTCGCGCAGCTGCTTGCGGCGCAGCACGCTGACGGCGATCTGGACCAGGAAGGCCGCGATGCCCAAAGCGATGATGCCGGCGCCGACTGCGGCGATGACGAACCAGATCTGCAGCGACGGGTCGTCGAAGTGGCTGACGCGGCGGGTCACGCCCATCAGGCCCAGCACGTACAGCGGCGCGAACGCGACCCAGAAGCCGATGAACCAGCACCAGAACGAGACCTTGCCCCAGAAGGCGTCCAGGCGGAAGCCGAAGGCCTTGGGGAACCAGTAGTTGATGCCGGCGAACAGGCCGAACACGACGCCGCCGATGATGACGTTGTGGAAGTGGGCGATCAGGAACAGGCTGTTGTGCAGCACGAAGTCCGCCGCCGGCACGGCCAGCAGCACGCCGGTCATGCCGCCGATCGTGAAGGTGACCATGAAGCCCACGGTCCACAGCATCGGCACCTCGAACTGGATGCGGCCGCGGTACATCGTGAACAGCCAGTTGAAGATCTTGGCGCCCGTCGGGATCGAGATGATCATCGTCGTGATGCCGAAGAAGCTGTTGACGCTGGCGCCGGAGCCCATCGTGAAGAAGTGGTGCAGCCACACCAGGTACGACAGGATGGTGATGACGACCGTCGCATACACCATGGAGGCGTAGCCGAACAGCTTCTTGCGGCTGAAGGTGGACACCACCTCGGAGAAGATGCCGAACACCGGCAGCACCAGGATGTAGACCTCGGGGTGGCCCCAGATCCAGATCAGGTTCACGTAAAGCATGGCGTTGCCGCCGAGGTCGTTGGTGAAGAAGTTGGTGCCGAGGTAGCGGTCGGCGGTCAGCAGCGCCAGCGTCGCGGCCAGCACCGGGAAGGTGGCGACGATCAGCACGTTGGTGCACAGCGACGTCCAGGTGAAGACGGGCATCTTCATCATGGTCATGCCGGGCGCACGCATCTTGATGATGGTGGCGATCAGGTTGATGCCGGACAGCGTCGTGCCCACCCCTGCGATCTGCAGCGCCCAGAGGTAGTAGTCCACCCCCACGTCCGGGCTGGCCAGGATGCCGGACAGCGGCGGATAGGCCAGCCAGCCGGTCTTGGCGAACTCGCCGATGAACAGCGAGGCCATGATCAGCCCGGCGCCGCCGGCGGTCATCCAGAAGCTGAAGTTGTTCAGGAACGGGAAGGCCACGTCGCGGGCGCCGATCTGCAGCGGCACGACGTAGTTCATGAAGCCCGTCACCAGCGGCATGGCGACGAAGAAAATCATGATGACGCCGTGCGCCGTGAAGATCTGGTCGTAGTGGTGCGGCGGCAGGAAGCCGGCGTTGTCGCCGAAGGCCATGGCCTGGTGGGCGCGCATCATGATCGCGTCGGCGAAGCCGCGCAGCAGCATCACCACGCCGAGGATGACGTACATGATGCCGATCTTCTTGTGGTCGATGCTGGTGATCCAGTCGCGCCACAGATGGCCCCACAGGCGGAACTTGGTGATCAGGGCGAACACGAACACGCCGCCCAGCACGACGGCCACGAAGGTCGCGAGCAGGATGGGTTCGTGCAGCGGAATCGCGTCCCAGCCGAGACGGCCCAGGACGGGGTGAAGCTGACTGGCAGCCTGGTGCTGCGCAACTACGGCATTGGACATCGGCGGACTCAGTTCTTCAGCGTGGCGGCCGCTTGGCCGGCTTCGACCTCAACGGGCAGACCCAGCGGATTGGTCGGCGTGCAGAGCGCGGCAACGACGATGCGCTCGCGCTGGGCGCCTCCGGCATCGCGCCAGGCACTGCGCATCGTGCTGGCCAGCCCGCCCTTGCCGGCACCACCGGCGGCGTCGATGGCCATCATCTGGCTGGCGCACATCTTCTTGCCGTCGACGCAGCGGTCGACGATGGCACCCCACAGGCCCGGCTCGACGCTGGCGAAACGGCGCACCGGCTCCTTGGCGCTGGGCTGTTCGAGCTTCAGGTAATCGGCACGAGTCAGCGTGTTGCCGGCGCCCTTGCCCGCGGCGACCCAGCGCTCGAACTCCTCGCTGGAGAGGCCATGGAACTTGAAGCGCATGTCCGAGAAGCCGGCGCCGCTGTAGTTGGCCGACAGGCCGTCATAGACGCCGGGCTTGTTGATGACCGCGTGCAGTTGGGTCTCCATGCCGGGCATGGTGTAGATCATGCCGGCCAGCGCAGGCACGTAGAAGGTGTTCATCACCGACGTCGACGTGAAGCGGAAGTGGATCGGGCGATCCACCGGCGCGGCCATCTCGTTGACGGTCGCGATGCCCTGCTCCGGGTAAATGAACAGCCACTTCCAGTCCATGGAGACGGCGTAGACCTCCAGCGGCTTGACGTCGGCCGGCAGCGGCCTGTCAGCGGCGATGCGGTCCAGCGGGCGGAAGGGGTCCAGCTTGTGCGTGCTGATCCAGGTGATCGCGCCCAGCGCGATGATGATCAGCAGCGGCGCGCCCCAGATGACGAGCTCGAGCCGGGTGGAATGGTCCCAGTCCGGCGCATACGTCGCCTCGGCGTTGGACTGCCGGTAACGGTAGGCAAAGAACAGCGTCAGCGCGATCACCGGCACGATGATCAGCAGCATCAGCAGCGTGGAGGTGACGATGAGCTGCGCCTGCTGCTGCGCGATGTCGCCGTGGGGCTTCATCACCACCCAATCACAGCCGCACAAAGCGAAGCTGGCTGACAAAGCCAGGACGCGAGAAGGGAGAGACTTGTTGGGGTACATCCTGAGTGGCGCGCAAGGGTTAACGATCTTGCACGTGGAACGGGAATGTAAGTTGATTGAGCCAAATCAACGATTGGACATTTTGTCCTAGTCACCGACGGAGACAAGCCCGAAATGGCAAGCGCAAGCAGTACCTTCCAGACCCCGCAATCCGGCCCGTTCACGACGCGCACCGACGAAGATCTCGCGCCCGGCGACATCGCCGTCGGCGTCATCATCGGCCGGGCCTCGGAGTATTTCGACTTCTTCGTCTTCGGCATCGCCTCTGTGCTGGTCTTCCCGAAGGTGTTTTTCCCGTTCGTGGAACCGCTGACCGGCACCCTGTACGCCTTCCTGGTGTTCGCGCTGGCCTTCGTCGTGCGGCCGCTGGGCACGCTGATCGGCATGGAGATCCAGCGTCGCTTCAGCCGCTCGACCAAGCTGACCGCCGCCCTGTTCCTGCTCGGCAGCTCCACGGTCGCCATGGGGCTGCTGCCCAGCTTCACCGAGGCGGGCAGCACGGCCATTCTGTTGCTGACGCTGTGCCGGATCGGCCAGGGGCTGGCGCTGGGCGGCTCATGGGACGGCCTGCCCTCGCTGCTCGCCTTGAACGCCCCGCCGGACCGCCGCGGCTGGTACGCCATGCTGGGCCAGCTCGGCGCGCCGCTGGGCTTCTTCGTGGCCTCGGGCGTGTTCCTGTACGTCTACAGCAGCCTGGATGCCAAGGATTTCCTGTCCTGGGGCTGGCGCTTCCCCTTCTTCACGGCCTTCGCGATCAACGTCGTCGCGCTGTTCGCCCGCCTGCGCCTGGTCGTCACGCATGAGTACGAGAAGCGCATGGAGGAGCATGAACTGGACCCGGCGCACCTGAGCGAGCTGCTGCCGGCCCAGGGCCAGCACATCGTCATCGGTGCCTTTGCCGCGCTGGCCAGCTATGCGCTTTTCCATCTCGTGACGGTGTTCCCGCTGTCCTGGGTGGCCCTGTTCTCCGACCAGGGCGTCGAGGACTTCATGAAGATGGAACTGCTGGGTGCCGCCTTCGCCGCGGTTGCCATGCCGATGTCCGGCCTGATCGCCGACCGGATGGGCCGCCGCAGCTTCCTGGGCACGCTGGCCATCGCCATCGGCGTGTTCGCGCTGTTCGCCCCGCTGATGTTGGGCGGTGGCAAGCCCGGCCAGGCGGCCTTCATCCTGATCGGCTTCGTGCTGCTGGGCCTGTCCTACGGCCAGTCCGCCGGCTCGGTGACGTCCAACTTCCTGCCGCACTTCCGATACACCGGCGCGGCGTTGACGGCCGACATGGCCTGGCTGCTCGGCGCGGCCTTCGCACCGGTGGTCGTGCTGTTCCTGTCCTCGCGCTTCGGGCTGGGCTCGGTCAGCGTCTACCTGCTGTCGGGCGTCGTCTGCACGCTGCTGGCCCTGCGGGTGAACAAGCGGCTGCAGGCGGCGGCGGTGGTGCAGGACTGAAGCACCGCGCGACGCTTCGCAAGGCGGGCCTGGCCCGCCTTTGTTTTGCCCGAACAGTTTCCTTTTGTGGAAAGTTTCCGTACACTTCGCCGAATCGGAAACTGAAGAGCTGCACATGACCTTGACGCTTTACTACCACCCGCTGTCCTCCTACTGCTGGAAGGTCTTGATCGCGCTGTACGAGAACGGCACGCCCTTCCAGGCCCGCACGGTCAATCTCGGCGACCCCGGGGAACGCGCCGCCTACGCGGCGCTGTGGCCCACGGCCAAGATCCCGCTGCTGGTCGACGGTGAGCGCGTGGTGCCCGAGACCTCGATACAGATCGAGTACCTGGACCACCACCATCCCGGCCCGCTGCGGCTGCTACCCGAGGATGCCGACGCGCGGCTGGAGGTGCGCCTCTGGGACCGCGTGTTCGACCTGCATGTGATGACGCCCATGCAGCGCTTCATCGCCCAACAGCTGCGCCCCGAGGCCGAGCGCGATGCGGCCACGCTGAGCGGCACCGTCAACGACCTGGGGCTGGCCTACGACCTCATCGAAAGCCGCCTGGGCAGCCGCGCCTGGGCAGCCGGCGAGGCCTTCAGCATGGCCGATTGCGCTGCCGCCCCGGCGCTGTTCTACGCCGCCATCGTGCGGCCGTTCTCGCCCGAACACACGCGGCTCGCCGCCTACTTCGAGCGCCTGCTCGCCCGCCCGTCGGTGTGGCGCTGCATCGTCGAGGCCCGCCCGGTCTTCCAGTACTACCCGCTGCGCCATGCCCTCCCCGCACGCTTCCTCGCCGACTGAGCGGCTCGACGGCCTCTTCGCCGCGCTGGCCGACGGCAACCGCCGCGCGATGGTGGACCAGCTGGCGCGCGGGCCGGCGTCGGTGTCCGACCTTGCCAGGCCGCTGTCTCTTCGCCTGCCCTCGGCGCTGAAGCACCTGGCCGTGCTGGAGGCTGGCGGCTTGGTCGAATCCGACAAGGCGGGCCGCGTGCGCACCTACCGCATCGCGCCGGAGGCCTTCAACGGGCTGGAGGCCTGGGTGGCCGAACGCAAGGCGATGTGGCACCGGCAGTTCGACGCGCTCGACGCGCTGCTCGCAGAACAGGACAACAAGGCATGACCGCGACCTCCGCCACCCACACCAGCTTCGTGCTGGAGCGCTCTTTCAAGGCCTCCGCCGCTCGCGTGTTCGCCGCCTGGGCCGACCCGGCGACCAAGCTGCGCTGGAACGACTGCCACGCAGCGACGAACGCCACCGAGTTCAGCATGGACTTCCGCCCTGGCGGCTTCGAGATCTACCGCAGCCAGTTGCCCGACGGCACGAGGCTCGCCGTCGACAAGGTGTTCCTGGACATCGTGGCCAACGCGCGCATCGTGTTCGCCTACTCGATGGCTGCGAACGGCAAGGCCCTGTCGACCTCGCTGGTCACGGTGGAGTTCGCGGACACGGCGGCCGGATCCACCATCAAGCTGACCGAGCAGCTGGCCTACCTCGACGGTCACATGGACATCGAGCAGCGCCGCCGGGGCACCGAAGAGGGCCTCGACCGGCTGCTGCTCGAAGTCGACGCTGCTTAACCGAGCGCCTTGCGGGCGTTCTGGAACATGCGCAGCCACGGGCTGTGCTGGGCGCGGTCGCCCGAGGTCCAGCTCATCTGCACGTTGCGGAACACACGCTCCGGGTGGGGCATCAGCGCGGTGAAGCGGCCATCCGGCGTCGTCACCGAAGTCAACCCACCAGGGCTGCCGTTCGGGTTGAACGGATAGGCCTCCGTCGCCTGGCCGTGGTGGTCGACGAAGCGCATGGCGGGGATGACCTTGGCCGCATCGCCCTGGCGCGCGAAGTTGGCGAAACCCTCGCCGTGCGCAACGGCGATCGGCAACCGGCTGCCGGCCATGCCCTGGAAGAACACGCTGGGCGAGGCCAGCACTTCCACCAGCGACAGCCGTGCCTCGTACTGCTCGCTCTGGTTGCGCGTGAAGCGCGGCCAGGCCTCGGCGCCCGGGATGATGGGCGCCAGCGCCGCCAGCATCTGGCAGCCGTTGCAGACGCCCAGCGCCAGCGTGTCGGAGCGCGAGAAGAAGGCGCGGAACTGCTCGGTCAGCACCGGGTTGAACATGATGCTGCGCGCCCAGCCTTCGCCAGCGCCCAGCGTGTCGCCGTAGCTGAAGCCGCCGCAGGCGACGAAGGCCGCGAAGCCGTCCAGCTTGACCGCGCCGCGCTGCAGGTCGCTCATGTGCACGTCGAAGCTGTCGAAGCCGCCCAGCGACATTGCATAGGCCATCTCGACATGCGAGTTGACGCCCTGCTCGCGCAGGATGGCCACCTTCGGCTTCGCGCCGGTGGCCACGAAGGGCGCCTCGGGTGCGAACGTCAGGTGCACGTGCAGGCCGGGGTCGTCGGCCTTGCCGGCCGCCGCGTGTTCGGCGTCGGCACAAGCGGGGTTGTCGCGCAGTTGCGCGATGCGCCAGCTCACCTCGTCCCAGGCCTGCTGCAGCGTCGTCAGGTCGGCGCCGAAGACCTTCTTCGCATCGCGCCAGACTTCCATCTGCCGCGTCGCGTTCGGCTTGGCGACGACATGCGAATGCTTGGACAAGCCATGGGCACGCAGCACCTGCATGACGGCATCGCGGTCGGCCGCGCGCACCTGGATCAGCGCGCCCAGTTCCTCGGCGAACAGCGCGCGCAGCGTCAGCTCCTCGCGGCGGGCGCCGACCTGGGCTGCCCAGTTCTTGGAGTCGCCCATGTCGGCGCGGCTGTCGCTGATGCCGTCGCCTTCGGTGACCAGCATGTCCACGTTGAGGCTCAGGCCGGTCTGGCCGGCGAAGGCCATCTCGCAGGCCGCCGCCCACAGGCCGCCGTCGGAGCGGTCGTGGTAGGCCAGCAGCTTGCCCGCGGCGCGCAGTTCGTTGATCGCGTTGACCAGCGACACCAGCAGCTGCGGGTCGTCCAGGTCGGGCACGTCGCTGCCGAACTGGTTCAGCGTCTGCGTCAGGATGGAGCCGCCCAGGCGGTGCTGGCCCTGGCCCAGGTCGACGAGGATGGCGCACGAGTCCTCGCGCTGCCACTCGGGCGTCAGCGTGCCGCGCACGTCGGCGATGCTGGCGAAGGCGGTGACGATCAGCGATACCGGCGCGGTGACCTGGTTCGCATCCCACTTGGTGCGCATGGACAACGAGTCCTTGCCGACCGGGATGGAGATGCCCAGCGCCGGGCACAGCTCCATGCCCACCGCCTTCACCGTGTCGAACAGCGCTGCGTCTTCACCCGCCTCACCGCAGGCCGCCATCCAGTTGGCGCTGAGCTTCACGCGCGGCAGCTCGAACGGCGCGGCGAGAAGATTCGTGATGGCCTCGGCCACGGCCATGCGGCCCGAGGCGGGTGCGTTGACGGCGGCCAGCGGCGTGCGCTCGCCCATGCTCATCGCTTCGCCGGCAAAGCCCTTGAAGTCGGCCAGCGTGACGGCGCAGTCCGCCACCGGCACCTGCCAGGGGCCCACCATCTGGTCGCGGTGGTTCAGGCCGCCCACGGTGCGGTCGCCGATGGTGACGAGGAAGCGCTTGTTGGCCACGGTCGGGTGGCGCAGCACGTTCAACGCCGCCTCTTCCAGCTTCACGCCCGTCAGGTCCAGCGTGCCGCCGTCGCGCGCCACGCGGGTCACGTTGCGCTGCGTCTTGGGCGGCTTGCCGAGCAGCACGTCCATCGGCATGGCTATGGGGAAATCGTCGCCATCGGCGAGCTTGAGCTCACGCTCCTCGGTCGTCACGCCGACGACGGCGAACGGGCAGCGCTCGCGTTCGCACAGCGCGGCGAACTGGTCCAGGCTTTCCGGTGCGATGGCCAGCACGTAGCGCTCCTGGCTCTCGTTGCACCAGATCTCCTTGGGCGCCAGGCCCGACTCCTCCAGCGGCACCTTGCGCAAATCAAACCGCGCGCCGCGGCCGGCGTCGTTCACCAGCTCGGGGAAGGCGTTGGAGATGCCGCCCGCGCCGACGTCGTGGATGGCCAGCACCGGGTTCTCTTGCCCGAGGCCCCAGCAGTGGTTGATGACCTCCTGCGCGCGACGCTCGATCTCCGGATTACCACGCTGCACGGAGTCGAAGTCCAGGTCGGCCGTGTTCGTGCCCGCCGCCATCGACGACGCGGCGCCGCCGCCCATGCCGATACGCATGCCGGGGCCGCCGAGCTGGATCAGCAGCGTGCCGGCCGGGAACTCGATCTTCTTCGTCAGGTCGGAGCGGATCGTGCCCAGGCCGCCGGCGATCATGATGGGCTTGTGATAGCCGCGGCGCAGGCCGGCGACGGTCTGCTCGAAGACGCGGAAATAGCCGGCCAGGTTGGGCCGGCCGAACTCGTTGTTGAAGGCCGCGCCGCCCAGCGGGCCTTCGATCATGATCTGCAGCGCCGAGGCGATGTGGGCCGGCTTGCCGACCGGGTGTTGTTCCCAGGGTTCGGCAAGGCCGGGCAGGTGCAGGTTGGACACCGAGAAGCCCGTCAGACCCGCCTTGGGCTTGGAGCCGCGGCCGGTGGCGCCTTCGTCGCGGATCTCGCCGCCCGCGCCGGTGGACGCGCCCGGGAAGGGCGAGATGGCGGTCGGGTGGTTGTGCGTCTCCACCTTCATCAGCACCTGCGCCTGCTCAGGGCGGGCCACATAGGCCGCGCCCGGCTGCGGCGCCGGCATCCAGCGCTCGATGGCGTGGCCCTCCATGACGGCCGCGTTGTCCGAGTAGGCGATGACCGTGTGCTGCGGATGCAGCTTCTCGGTGTTGCGGATCATGCCGAACAGGCTCAGTGGCTGCGCCTCGCCGTCCACCGTGAAGCTCGCATTGAAGATCTTGTGCCGGCAGTGCTCGCTGTTGGCCTGCGCGAACATCATCAGCTCGACATCGCTGGGGTTGCGGCCGAGCTTCTTGAAGTTGGTTTCCAGGTAGTCGATCTCGTCGGCCGACAGCGCCAGGCCGAACTCGGCGTTGGCCTTCTCCAGCGCCGCGCGGCCGGCGCCCAGCACGTCCACATGCGCCAGCGGCTGGGCGGTGCGCTCGTCGAACAGATGGGCGGTGTCCTCGCGGCTGAAGCAGGCCGACTCGGTCATGCGGTCATGCAGCAGCGCGGCGCAGGCGTTCAGCTCGTCGGCGCTGAGCGGCTTGGCCCCGCCGAGCAGGCCCGTCTTTGTCGCGATGCGGTACTCGACGACGCGCTCGACGCGCTTGAGCGACAGGCCGCAGTTGCGGGCGATGTCAGTGGCCTTGGACGCCCAGGGGCTGACCGTGCCGAAACGCGGCGTGACGACGACCAGCGCGCCTTCGGCACCGGCGGCCGCCGGCTCGCCATAGGTCAGCAGCGCGGCAAAGCGCTCGCGGGCCTCGGCGTCCAGCGGCGCCTCCGTCCAGACCCAGTGCACCGCGCGCGCGCTGATGCCGGTGATGCGGGCACTGACCTCTTGCAGCCTGGCCAGCAAGGCCCGGGCGCGGAAATCGGAAAGAGCGTTGCCGCCCTCGAAATGGGTCAGATGCGGGGTCAGGGCCATGGAGTCCGAAGGAGGCTGGGCGCGGCACGGGGCACGCGGTTCTCGGGAGGCACCGTCCCGGAGCAAGGGACGGCGTGCGGCGCCCGGGATTCTACTGAGGCGCTCCACCACGCCGGCTTCGGTTCACATGGCGCATCCCAGCGTCGGCGGGAAAGTACGGACCGACAGGCGCGGTTTTGAGAATAGGATAGCGCTGTCCAACCCATCCGCGACCGCCCCGCTTGACTCCGCCCATGACCCAGCCCGCCCCTGCTTCCCTCATCGTCATGGGCGTCGCGGGCAGCGGCAAATCGACGCTGGCGGCCGCCGTGGCCCAGAGGCTGGGGCGCGCCTGGCTGGAGGGCGACCTGTTCCACAGCGAGTCCAACCGCCGCAAGATGGCCCAGGGCGAACCGCTGACCGATGGCGACCGCGCCAGCTGGCTGGCCAGCTTGTGCGAGCAGTTGCGCCAGCAGCCCGGCGCGGTGGCCGCCTGCTCGGCACTCAAGCGCGCATACCGCGACCAGCTGCGCGGGGCCTCGGCGGGCTTGCGCTTCGCCTTCCTGCACATCGACAAGGCCGACGCCAGCCGGCGCGTGTCGGCGCGCGCCGCGCACTTCTTTGCCGCCAGCCTGATCGACAGCCAGTTCGAGACGCTGGAGCCGCCGATGGGCGAGCCGGACGTGCTGCGGCTCGACGCGATGCAACCGCTGGACGAACTCGCCGCCTCGGTCTGCACCTGGCTGGCGCAGCCGCAAACCGAGGCGCCGCGCTGACCGCGCGACGGGCCGTAACGATGCCAACGAGCAAGCTGACCCAGCGCGAGATCGTCGGCTACGGCCTGGGCGACATGGGGTTCAACTTCTACTGGACCAACATCTCGACCTTCCTGCTGATCTTCTACACCGACGTGTTCGGCATTACCGCAGGCGCGGCCGCGACCATGCTGTTCGTCGTCAAGATCTTCAATGCCTTCACCGACCCCATGATCGGCGCCTTCGCCGACCGCACGCAGACGCGCTGGGGCAAGTTCCGGCCCTACCTACTCTTCATGCCGCTGCCGCTGGCCGTCATCGGCGTGCTGACGTATTCCACGCCCGACTTCGGGCCCACCGGCAAGCTGGTCTGGGCCTATGTGACCTACCTGCTGCTGATGACGATCTACACCGGCGTCAACCTGCCCTACAGCGCCTTGTCGGGTGTGATCTCGGGCGACGCGCGGGAGCGCAATGCGATCAATGCGTCGCGCTTCGTCGCCGGCTTCGCGGGCGGCACCATCGTCACCGCCGCGTCGCCGCGGCTGGTCGCCTGGTTGGGCGGTGGCGACGCGGCGCTGGGCTGGACGCTGACCATGGTGTTCTGGGGCGTCGCCGCCGCCGTGATCTTCGCCATCACCTTCAGCGCGACGACCGAGCGCGTGCAGCCGGTGCAGGCGGCGCCGTCCAGCGTGCGCCAGGACATTGCCGATCTGCGCAGCAACCTGCCCTGGATCCTGCTGTTCTTCCTCGCACTCATCATCATGCTGAGCATCACGCTGCGCATGACCAGTGCGGCGTACTACTTCAAGTACGTCGTCAACCGGCCCGAGCTGCTGGCCACCTTCATGCCGGCGTACCTGCTGGCCGCCGCTGCGGGCACGGCCTGCACGCCGCTGCTCACGCGCTTCATCGACAAGCGCAAGCTGCTGATCGCGTTGATGCTGGCCTCCACCGTGCTGTCGACGGCCTTCCTGTTCGTCGACGCCGACCAGATCGTGCTGATGTACGTGCTGCAGGTCGCGCTGGGCCTGACGCTGGGCCCGAAGTCGCCGCTGTCTTTTTCCATGCTGGCCGACTCGGCGGACTACAACGAATGGCGCAACGGCCGCCGCGCCACGGGCATGACCTTCGCCGCCAGTTCCTTCGCGCAAAAGCTCGGCACCGCCGTCGCGGTCGCCGTCATCGGCACGCTGTTCACGGCGCTGGGTTATGTGCCCAACGCCGCCCAGTCGGCCGAGTCGCAGGCCGGCATCGTCTGGCTGATGTCCTTGATCCCGGCCGGCTTCACGCTGCTGGCCGCCGTCATCATGGTGTTCTACACGCTGGACAACCCGACCATGGCGCGCATCCAGGCCGATCTGGCAGCGCGCAAGTCCTCCCTCCCTTCGCCCTGACCATGCTCCACCCTCTCGACGGCGGTGCGCGCTGCGAACTCACCAGCCCGACCGCGATGCCCCAGGCCGGCGGCTTCCTGTGGAACCGCCGCATGATGATCCAGGTGACCTGCCGCGGCTATGCCACCGCGCAGTTCATGCAGCCCGAGCCGGCCAAGTACGCGCATGCGCCCAACCTGGAGGCCAAGACCTTCATGCAGCCGGAGCACGCCTACTACGCCCACCACCCCGGCCGCTTCGTCTATGTGAAGGACGAGGACACTGGCGAGCTGTTCTCGGCGCCTTACGAGCCGGTGCGCGCGCCGGTCGAGGCCTTCAGTTTCGTCGCCGGCCGCCATGACCTGAGCTGGACGGTGGAGCACCTCGGCCTGCGCGTGGAGATGTCGTTAGGCCTGCCGACCGACGACGTCGTCGAGCTGTGGGAGCTGCGCGTCACCAACCTCTCGGGCCGCGCGCGGCGCCTCAGCGTCGTGCCCTACTTCCCCATCGGCTACATGTCGTGGATGAACCAGTCCGCCGAATGGCGCGCCGACCTCGGCGGCATCGTGGCCAGCAGCGTGACGCCCTACCAGAAGGTGGCGGACTACTTCAAGAACCGGCAGCTCAAGGACAAGACCTATTTCCTCTGCGAACGCACGCCCGACGCCTGGGAGGCCAGCCAGGCCGCGTTCGAAGGCGAAGGCGGCCTGCACCGCCCGAGCGCGCTGCAGGGCGAGCGCCTGGCCGGTGGCGACGCCCGCTACGAGACACCCGCCGCGTGCGTGCAGTACCGGGTCGAGCTGCAGCCCAACCAGCGCGAGACCTGGCGCTTCCTGTTCGGCCCCGCGCTGGATGACGCCGAGATCGCCCAGGTGCGCGACAGCTACCTCGGCGAAGCCGGCTTCGCCCGCACGCGCCGGGCCTATGCCGACTACATCGACGGCGGCCGCGGCTGCCTGCGCATCGAGACGCCCGATGCCGATTTCGACCGCTTCGTCAACCACTGGCTGCCGCGTCAGGTCTTCTATCATGGCGATGTCAACCGCCTCAGCACCGACCCGCAGACGCGCAACTACCTGCAGGACAACCTGGGCATGGCCTACATCGCGCCGGCCGTCACGCGCGGCGCGCTGCTGCATGCACTGGGCCAGCAAGCCGCCAACGGCGCCATGCCGGACGGCATCCTGCTGGTCGAGGGCGCCGAGCTGAAGTACATCAACCAGGTGCCGCACACCGACCATTGCGTGTGGCTGCCGGTGTGCCTGCAGGCCTACCTGGACGAGACCGGGGACTTCGCGCTGCTGGATGTCGCCGTGAACGGGCTCACCGTTGCCGAGCGGCTGGACGCCGCCATGGCGTGGCTGCATCAGGACCGGGACGCACGCGGCCTGAACTTCATCGCCCAGGGCGACTGGTGCGACCCGATGAACATGGTGGGCTACAAGGGTCGCGGCGTGTCGGGCTGGCTGACGGTGGCGGCCGCCTATGCGATGAAGCTGTGGGCCGGCATGTGCGAGGACGCCGGTCGGGCCGCTGCGGCGCTGCGTTGGCGCGCCGCGGCGCAGGAGCTCAACGACGCGGCTAACCGCCACCTGTGGGACGGCCAGTGGTTTGCGCGCGGCATCACCGACGACAACGTCGTCTTCGGCGTCAGCAGCGATGCCGAAGGCCGCATCTACCTCAACCCGCAATCGTGGGCCATGCTCAGCGGCGCTGCCAGCGCGGCGCAACGCGAGAAGATGCTCGCCGCCATCGAGGCACAGCTCGACACCCCGCACGGCGTGGCCATGTTCGCTCCGCCCTACGCCGGCATGCGCGACGACGTCGGGCGCGTCACGCAGAAGCACCCGGGCTCCGCCGAGAACGGCGCCGTCTACAACCACGCGGCCAGCTTCTACGTCCATGCCCTCTACGACACGGGTGAAAGCGACCGCGCCTGGCACGCGCTGCGCCGCATGATCCCTGGGCCGGACGAGGCCGACATCCTGCAGCGCGGCCAGCTGCCCGTGTTCATTCCCAACTACTACCGCGGCGCTCACCGCGAGTACCCGCGCACGGCCGGCCGCTCCAGCCAGCTCTTCAACACCGGCACGGCGGCCTGGGCCTACCGCAGCATCATCGAAGGCCTGTGCGGGCTGCGCGGGCATGCCGGCGGCCTGCTCGTGAGGCCCCAGTTGCCATCCCACTGGAACCACCTCCAAGCCGAGCGGGAGTTCCGCGGTGCACGCTTCAAGCTGCAGGTGCGCCGCACCGGCACGGCCCGCGTGCTGCTGGACGGGCAGCCCTTGCCCGATGGCCTCGTGCGCCACATCGAAGCCGGCCGCGAGTACCGCCTGGATGTGGAACTAAGCTGACGCGCGTCTAACGACCTGGAAGCCGAGGTCCAGGTTGGGCTGCTCCACCGGCTGGCCGCGCATCAGCTTCATCAGCATGTGTGCCGCCTGCTCGCCGATCTCGCGGCGCGGCGTGGCTACCGTGGTCAGCGGCGGCACCATCTGGTCGCTGCCCGGCAGGTCGTTGAAGCCGGCCACCGCCACGCGCCCCGGTACTGCCACACCCAGGCGCAGCGCGGCCAGCAGGGCGCCCTGCGCCAGGTCGTCGTTGCAGAAGAAGATGGCGTCCGTGTCCGGCGCCTCGCGGAGCACGCGCTCCAGCATCGCGGCGCCCAGCGCCATCGACGACGGCTCGGCACTCAGCACCTTGTTCACGCGGTCTGCCAGACCCGCCTGCGCCAGCGCCTGGGCATAGCCCTCGCCACGCTCCAGCGTGCGCGGGTCGAGCTGGGCGGCGACATAGGCGATCTGACGCCGCCCGCAGTCCAGCAGGTGCTGCGTGATGGCCCGGCCGGCCTCCCGCTGCGAAAAGCCCACGCTATGGCTGCCCGGCTCGACCTCCACCTCCATCACATGCACGCAGGGCACGCCGCTGCCCTCGATCAGCGCCGCCGCCGCCGGGCTGCGGTCGCGGCCGGTGACGATGAGGCCGGCCGGGCGGTGGGCTAGGAAGCTGCGCAGCACGGCCTCTTCTTCGCCGGCGTCGTAGTGGGTCACGCCGATCAGCGTCTGATAGCCGGCCGGCACCAGGCTGTTCTGCACCGCGTCCAGCAACTCGACGAACAGCGTGTTGCTCAGCTTCGGGATCAGCACCGCCACATGGGAGCTGCGGCTGGAGGCCAGCGCGCGGGCGGCGGGGTCGGGCACGTAGCCGAGCGCGGTGGCGGCCGCCTGGACGCGCTCACACAGTTCCTGGGCCACCGAGCGCTCACCGCGCAGCGCCCGGGACACGGTGATCGGGCTGACGCCCGCCGCCTGCGCCACGTCCGCCAACGTGACCCTGCCGGTCGCGCGGGCACGTCGAACTGGCGGGTCGGAAACCGGCTTGCTAGGGGGCATGGCTACATGTTATCCCCCATACCGAGGGGGTGGATCGGCCCCTAGGATAGCGCAATCCCAATATGAACCGGCCTCGTCCAGAGGCAGTTCGAGCGGGTCGATCGGCGGCGCTTGCCGGCGGCAAAAAGGTGGCTGACCCCATTTTTTTAACCGCCACGGATAGCGCTATCCAACTGCCAGCGACAAGACAAGGAGACACCATGCCCACCCCCGGCCACCGCACCCTGATCCATATCGCCGCCCTCGGCGCCTGCGCCAGCTTCGCGCTGGCCGCCCATGCCCAGGAGGCCGCGCCCGCCGCCGATGCGGAACCTGCCGGTGCCAGCGGCTCGAACGTGCTCAGCCCCGTCGTCGTCTCGGGCTCGCGCATCTCCGCACGCGGCTTCACGCAGCCCACGCCGACCACCCGCATGGTGGCCGCGGACCTGGAGAAGGTCGCCAAGCCCAACCTCTTCAACGCGCTCGCCGAACTGCCCGCGCTGCAAGGGAGCACCGGCCGCACCACCAGCACCAACAGCACCAGCAGCGGCATCCAGGGCCTGAGCTCGCTGAGCCTGCGCGGCCTCGGGCCCATCCGCACACTGACGCTGCTGGATGGCCAGCGCGTCGTCGGTGCCAATGTGACCGGCGTGACCGACGTCAGCCAGTTTCCGCAGCTGCTCATCAAGCAGGTGGACGTGGTGACCGGCGGCGCGTCGGCGTCCTATGGCTCGGACGCCGTCGGCGGCGTGGTGAACTTCATCACCGACAAGCGCTTCAGCGGCTTCAAGGCCAACGTCGAGGCTGGCGAAACCAACTACCACGACGACCGCAACGCCACGCTGCAAGCGGCTTGGGGCCGCGGCTTCCTCGACGGCCGCGCGCACCTGGTCGCCAGCGCCGAGTACAGCCGTGAAAAGGGCGTGCCCTCCCCCCGCTTCGGCGGCGCGGGCGCCAACGGCCGGACGTGGTTCAGGAACCCCGCCTTCCAGGTGCGCCCGATCGCGCAAACGACGGACGGCAAGCCGCAATACATCGCCATCGAGAACGCCCAGCAATTCCAGTACGCCAAGTACGGCCTCATCACCAACGGCCCGCTGCAGGGCACGGCCTTCGGCAAGGATGGCGCGCCCTTCCAGTTCCAGTACGGCTCGGGAGGCGTGCCCACCGGCACCGGCACCGTCACCGGGTGCATCACGCCCTTCTGCGTCGGCGGCGACCTGAGCGGCACGGTCGGCGGCGGTACGACCCTGGGCATGAACATGGCACGCCAGGTGGCCTACACGCGCGGCAGCTACGAGCTCAACGACGACCATGAGCTGTTCTTCAGCCTCAACTACGCCAAGGTCGACTCGCGCTTCACACCCAACCCGGGCGCGGCCAAGAACGACAACCTGACCATCCAGTGCGACAACCCGTTCGTGCCCGCGTCCATCCAGACGGCCTGTGCGGCGAACGGCATCACCAGCTTCAAGTTCGGCACCTCCAACGCCAACTTCCCGAAGGACATCGAGGTCAACCCGGTGCGCACGCAGCTGCGCGCGGTGCTGGGTGCCAACGGCAAGTTCAATGCGCTCGGCAAGGCCTGGACGTACGACGCGTACGCGGCGCATGGCCAGAACACCATCGACATCCGCGTCGCCAACATGTCGCTCAACGCGCGCTACAACGCCGCCATCGACGCCATCCGCGGCCCCGGCAACACCATCATCTGCCGCAACCCGGTGGCCGTCGCGTCGGGCTGCGTGCCGCTCAACATCCTCGGCGACGTGCCGGCCGACCCGGCGGCGATGGCCTACATCGAACCGGCCAACGGGCCGCGCCAGCATTCCCGCCAGCGCCAGTCCGTCGCCAGCTTCGCCGTCAACGGCGAGCCGTTCTCGCTGTGGGCGGGCCCGGTGGCGCTGGCCTTCGGCGCGGAAGCGCGCCGGGAGCAATACCACGTCACCGGCGATCCTTACGGCAATGGCGTTTCGGCGGCCAGCCCCAACACGCCGGAGTACCCGGCCGACCCGCTGCTGAACACCAGCGTCGGCAACAACTGGTATGCCGGCAACTACCACAATGCCGTGGGCGCGTACCACGTGAAGGAAGGCTTCATCGAGCTCAACCTGCCGCTGTTCAAGTCCGCAAGCCTGGGCGAGGCCAACTTCAACGTCGCCGGCCGCCACACCCGCTACAGCACCTCCGGCAGCGTCGACAGCTGGAAGGCTGGCTCGACCTGGAAGACCGGCGTGGACGGCCTGCGCCTGCGCGCCGTCACGTCCCAGGACGTGCGCGCGCCCAACCTGAGCGAACTCTTCGCCGCGCCGGTGGTCGTCAACAACACCGTCAACTACCAGGGCACCACGCTGACGGTGCAGCAACGCACCATCGGCAACACCAAACTGCGCCCCGAGATCGCCCGCAACACCACGCTGGGCGTCGTGCTGGCGCAGCCGAAGTGGGCGCCGGGCTTCAGCGCCTCCGTCGACTATTTCGACATCAAGGTCAACGACGTCATCTCCTCGCTCACCACGCAGCAGGAGGTGGACCTGTGCGTGGCGGGCAACCAGGAGATCTGCGCCGCGATGGACCTCGTCAGCGCGACCAAGTACGTGACCGTGCAGGCTTTCAACCTCGCGTCCATGCGCAACAAGGGCTTCGATCTGGAAGGCGTCTATAGGTTCGATCTCGGCATGGGTCTGCCCGGCAAGATCACGCTGCGCGGGCTGGCCACCTACACCAGGAGCTTCGTGACCAACTCCGGCGTGGTCGGCACCATCCCGACCGAGGCTGCCGGCGTCAACCTCGGCAACACACCGAAGTGGAAGGGCCAGTTTTCGCAATCCTGGGACACCGACACGGCCAGCTTCACCGTCTCCCAGCGCTGGATCAGCGACGGCGTCTACAGCAACGAGTACATCGAGTGCCAGACCAACTGTCCCGTCTCCACACTCACGCGCCCCACCATCCTGAACAACCAGATGAAGGGCGCGTTCTACTGGGACATCGGCGGCTCGTACAAGCTCAACAAGAACCTGACGGTCTACTTCAAGGTCGACAACCTGACCAACGTGGACCCCGTTGCCGCGCCGCAGACGGGCACGGGCTACGGCATCAATCCATTCCTGTACGACGTGCTGGGCCGGCAGTACCGCGTGGGCGCGCGGATGCAGTTCTGACGCAGTCAGGCCGAGCCGAAGCTGAGGCCGCGCGACCGCAGCCAGGCCTCGGCCTCGGCAACGCTGGCGCAGCCATGGAAGTTGGTCATCGCAGCGGCGCGAGCCGCCATGGGCCGGATGATGAGGGCCTGGAAGCTGTCGGGGATGACCGTGGCCGCGGCGACGAGGCCATGGGCCAGCGCGTCCTCGAAGAAGGCCCAGATGCCGTCGAGCGCTTCCGGCGTCGCGCCCTCCCAGGCGGCGGTGTCGCTGAGCAGGCCCCAGGGCCGGCCGGCATGCGCGCGGGCCAGGCGGCCGCCCTCCTCGCGCAGCCGCTGGGCCGCAACCTCGTTCCAGGTGCCCTCCAGGCACAGGACCAGCACCTCACCCCGCCATGTCAGGCGGAAATGGCCGTGCTGGTTCCACGCGGAAGTCATGGCATCAAGCGGTCGCCTGCATGCGACCGACGACGTCGCGCACCTCGGCCAGCAGCGCCGGCACGTCGATGGTGGTCGGCTGGCGGTCGCGCAGCACCTGGCGGCCGCCGACCCACACGTTGCTGACCTGCTCGCGGCCCGCCACATAGACGAGCTGCGCCGCGGCGTTGTAGACCGGCTGGCACTCGAGACTGTCCAGCGACACGGCGACGACGTCGGCCAGCTTGCCGACTTCCAGCGAGCCCAGGTCGTCGCCTCGGCCCATGGCCTTGGCGGCGCGGATCGTCGCCATCTCCAACGCCGTGCGCGCGGTGGCCACCGTCGGATCGCCGGTGATGCCCTTGGCCAGCAGCGCGGCGGAGCGGATCTCGCCGAACATGTCCAGGCGGTTGTTGGACGCCGCGCCGTCGGTGCCGAGGATGGTGTTGACGCCCGCCGTCTCCAGCGCTTTCAACGGCATCACGCCCGAGGCGAGCTTGAGATTGGAATTGGGGTTGTGCACCAGATGCACGCCCTTCCTGGCCATCAGCTCGATCTCGGCCTCGTCGAGGTGGACCATGTGCACGGCGATCATGCGCCCGCTGAACAGGCCCAGCTTGTCCAGCCGCGCGATGGGGCGCACGCCATGCGCCTTGATGCCGTCCTCGACCTCACCGGCCGTCTCGTGGATGTGGCAGTGCATCTGGATGTCCAGCTTTTCGGCCAGGTCACGCAGCTTGATGAAGGTCTCGTCGGACACCGTGTACGGCGCATGCGGCGCGCTGGTCCAGTCGAGCAGCTTCTCGCCCTTGTACTGCTCGTAGGCGGCGATGCCCTTGGCGATGTAGTCGTCGGGTCCCGACGCATAGCCGGTCGGGAAGTCGATGACGTTCATCGACACGGCCGCACGCACGCCCGAGTCCACCGCGGCGCGGGCCATCGCGGTCGGGAAGAAGTACATGTCGTTGATGTAGGTCGTGCCGCTGCGCAGGCCTTCGGCCGCCGCCAGCTTGGAGCCGAGGTAGGTCCATTCCTCGCTGACCCACTTCTTCTCCAGCGGCCAGATGTGGTTCTGCAGCCAATCCATCAGCGGCACGTCGTCGGCGACGCCGCGCAGCAGCGTCATGGCGGAGTGCGCATGGCCGTTGATGAGGCCGGGGATGAGGATCTGCTCGGGCAGCTCGACGCGTGTCGCCTGCGGGTACTGCGCCAGCAGCGCCTCGCGCGGGCCGACCGCAGCGATGCGCTCGCCGTCGATCAGCAGTGCATGGTTCTCCAGCGTCTCTTCGCCGGCCTTCATGGCCAGCAGCCAGCGCGGCAGCAGCAGGGTTTGGGGCATCTAGTTCTCCTGGGGATTCAGATTCTCTGCGCGAGCAGTTGCTCGACTTCATGACGGCGCGGCATCGCGTCCTGCACGCCGGGGCGCGACACGGCGAGGGCTGCCGCCGCCTGGGCGAAGGCGAGCGCCTGGGCCACCGGCTGACCTTCGGCCAGTGCGGTCAGCAGCGCGCCGACGAGCGTATCGCCGGCACCGACCGTATCGACCGCCTTGACCGATCGCGCCGGGACATGCTGCACGCCGTCGGCGTCCACCCAGCACAGGCCCTCGGCCCCGAGGGACACCAGCACGGCGGCCGGGCCCTGGGCGCGCAAGGCCTCGGCCAGGGCGCGCGGCTGGTCCGCCGCGCCGCCCAAGGTGGCCACCAGCGCCTGCGCTTCCAGGGCGTTGACGACCAGCAGATCGACCAGCGGCAGCAGGCTCTCGCTGCCGGGGCGGAAAGGGGCGGCGTTCAACACCGTCTTGACCCCCGCCGCGCGGGCGCGCTCGAACGCGCGCGCGATGCTCTCCAGCGGCAGCTCCTGCTGGGCCACCAGCCAGCGCAGGCCGTCCAGCTCCAGCGCCTCGACCTGCGCCAGCGGCAGCGTGCCGTTGGAACCGGCGACGGTGACGATCTGGTTCTCGGCGTCCTCGGCGCCGACGACGATCAGCGCCACGCCGGGCACCTCGTCGGCGGGCTGGGTGATGGCACGGATGTCGACGCCCTCGCCCTTCAGCTGCTCGACCATCGCCGCGCCGTTCTCCATCAGGCCGACGCGCGCGGCGAGCGCCACGCGTGCGCCGAGGCGCGCAGCCGCCACGGCCTGGTTCGCACCCTTGCCACCCAGGCAGGAGCCGAAGCGCTGGCCCCTCAACGTCTCGCCGGGCTGCGGCAGCCGCGGCGCGTGCACGATGAGGTCGCGGTTGACGCTGCCGAGGACGAGGATCTGAGGGGCGGTGGCCATGGGCGGTCAGGGTCTCCGAAATGAAAGAACCCCTCGGGGGCGCCGAGGGGTTCGCGTGAGGCGAGGGCCGATCAAACAGCCATCAACGCTGGGCGATGGGCTTGACGTCCCGCGGGCTGGCGCCGACGAACAGCTGGCGCGGGCGGCCGATCTTGTACTCGGGGTCGCCGATCATCTCATTGAGCTGGGCGATCCAGCCGACCGTACGGGCCAGCGCGAAGATGGCCGTGAACAGCGGCACCGGGATGCCGATGGCGCGCTGCACGATGCCCGAGTAGAAGTCGACGTTCGGGTAGAGCTTGCGGGCGACGAAGTACTCGTCTTCCAGAGCGATCTTCTCCAGCTTCATGGCCAGCTCGAACAGCGGGTCGTTCTGCAGGCCCAGCTCGTTGAGCACCTCGTGGCAGGTCTCGCGCATCAGCTTGGCGCGCGGGTCGTAGTTCTTGTAGACGCGGTGGCCGAAGCCCATCAGCTTGACGCCGGAGTTCTTGTCCTTGACCTTGCCGATGAAGTCGCCGATGCGGGCCACGCCGCCCTGCTTCTGGATGTCGCCCAGCATGTTCAGGCAGGCCTCGTTGGCGCCGCCGTGCGCGGGGCCCCACAGGCAGGCCACGCCGGCCGCGATGGCCGCGAACGGGTTGGTGCCCGACGAGCCGCACAGGCGCACGGTCGAGGTCGACGCGTTCTGCTCGTGGTCGGCGTGCAGCGTGAAGATGCGGTCCATCGCGCGCACGAGCACGTCGTTGGGCTTGTAGTCCTCGCAGGGCGTGGCAAACATCATGCGCATGAAGTTGCCGGCGTAGCTGAGGTCGTTCTTCGGGTAGATGTAGGGCTGGCCGATGGTGTACTTGTAGGCCATGGCCACGAGCGTGGGCATCTTGGCGATCAGGCGGATCGCCGCGATCTCGCGGTGCTCGGGGTTATTGATGTCGGTGCTGTCGTGATAGAAGGCCGACATCGCGCCCACCAGGCCCGTCATGACGGCCATCGGGTGGGCGTCACGGCGGAAGCCGCGCAGGAAGAACTGCATCTGCTCGTTGACCATGGTGTGGTGCATCACACGGTCTTCGAAGTTGGCCTTCTCGGCGACGTTCGGCAGTTCTCCGTAGAGCAGCAGGTAGCAGGTCTCGAGGTAGTCGCAGTTCACCGCGAGCTGCTCGATGGGGTAGCCGCGGTACAGCAGCTCGCCCTTGTCGCCGTCGATGTAGGTGATGGTCGAGTTGCACGACGCCGTCGACAGGAAGCCGGGGTCGTAGGTGAACTTGCCGGTCTGGGCGTAGAGCTTGCGGATGTCGATGACATCCGGGCCGATCGTGCCCTTGTAGAGCGGCAGGTCCATCGAGGGGCTGCCGTCGGAGAACGACAGGGTGGCTTTCACGTCGGACGGGGTCATGGGGGCGGTCCTTTGAGAGGCTTTGAAAAACGGGAGTCAGGTACGCAGCTCGGCGAGAACCTCGCGCACCGCAGCGGTGTCGATTTCACCACTGGGTTCCTTGCGGCGCAGTAACAGATCCAAAAGGTCGTTGTCGGACAAGTCCATCAGCATGGTCATGCCGTCAGCGAGGCTGACGCTGATGCCGTCGGGGTGGCGATTGAAGAAGCGCTCGATGAGGATGTCGTTCTCCAGCAGGCCCCGGCGGCAGCGCCAGCGCAGCTTGGACAGCGCACGTTCGTCGATCATCGAAGCCACTTCACTCATCGTCTTCAGACCGCGCGACGAACCATCAACTCTTTGATCTTGCCGATGGCCTTCGTGGGGTTCAGGCCCTTGGGGCAGACATCCACGCAGTTCATGATGGTGTGGCAGCGGAACAGGCGGTACGGGTCCTCGAGGTTGTCCAGGCGCTCGGCGGTCGCTTCGTCGCGGCTGTCGGCGATGAAGCGATAGGCCTGCAGCAGGCCGGCCGGGCCAACGAACTTGTCGGGGTTCCACCAGAAGCTCGGGCAGCTCGTCGAGCAGCTCGCGCACAGGATGCACTCGTACAGGCCGTCCAGCTCCTCCCGCTCGACGGGCGACTGCAGGCGCTCCTTGTCGGGCGGCGGGTTGTCGTTGACGAGGTAGGGCTTGATGGAGTGGTACTGCTTGAAGAACTGCGTCATGTCGACGATGAGGTCGCGCACGACGGGCAGGCCCGGCAGCGGCTTCAGGGTGATGACACCCGGCAGCGTCAGCATGTTGGTCAGGCAGGCCAGACCGTTCTTGCCGTTGATGTTCATCGCGTCCGAGCCGCAGACGCCTTCGCGGCAGGAGCGGCGGAAGGACAGCGTCGGGTCGACGGCCTTCAGCTTGACCAGGGCGTCGAGCAGCATGCGCTCATGGCCGTCCAGCTCGACCTTGAGGGTCTGCATGTAGGGCTTGGCGTCCTTGTCGGGGTCGTAGCGGTAGATCTGGAAAGTGCGCTTCATGAATCAGTCCTAGTCAGTTGGGGACAGAGCTACTCGCTTCGCTCGGGCGGTCTGTCCCGCAAGGTCTTCAGAACGTACGGACCTTGGGAGGCACGGACTCGACGGTCAGCGGCTGGAGATTGACGGGCTTGTAGTCCAGGCGGTTGCCTTCGGAGTACCACAGCGTGTGCTTCATCCAGTTCGCGTCGTCGCGGTTCGGGTAGTCGTTGTGCGCATGGGCGCCACGGCTTTCGGGGCGGGCGGCGGCCGAGATCATCGTGGCCTGCGCGGCTTCGATGAGGTTCTCGACTTCCAGCGCCTCGACGCGGGCCGTGTTGAAGACCTTGGACTTGTCCTTCAGGCCGATGGAGCCGACACGCTTGGCGATCTCCTTGATCTTGGCCACGCCTTCGTCCATCGACGCCTGCGTGCGGAACACGCCGGCGTGCTGCTGCATGGCGGCACGGATGTCGTTGGCGACGTCCTGCGAGTACTCGCCGTTGGTGGCCGAGTCCAGGCGCGCCAGGCGGGCCAGCGTCTTGTCGGCGGCGTCCTTGGGCAGGTCCTTGTGGGACTTCGTCTTCAGGTTGAAGTCGACGATGTGGTTGCCCGCGGCGCGGCCGAACACGATCAGGTCCAGCAGCGAGTTGGTACCCAGGCGGTTGGCGCCGTGCACCGACACGCAGGAGCACTCGCCGACGGCGTACAGGCCGTTGATGACGTCGTTGTGCTTGCCGTTCTTCGGGATGACGACCTGGCCGTGCACGTTGGTCGGAATGCCGCCCATCTGGTAGTGGATGGTCGGCACCACCGGGATCGGTTCCTTCGTGATGTCGACGTTGGCGAAGTTGTGGCCGATCTCCAGCACCGACGGCAGTCGCTTGGCGATGGTCTCGGCGCCCAGGTGGGTCATGTCCAGCAGCACGTAGTCCTTGTTGGGACCGCAGCCGCGACCTTCCTTGATTTCCTGGTCCATGGAGCGGGACACGAAGTCGCGCGGGGCCAGGTCCTTCAGCGTCGGGGCATAGCGCTCCATGAAGCGCTCGCCGTTGCTGTTGCGCAGGATCGCGCCTTCGCCGCGGCAGCCTTCGGTCAGCAGCACGCCCGCGCCGGCCACGCCGGTGGGGTGGAATTGCCAGAACTCCATGTCTTCCAGCGGAATGCCGGCACGCGCCGCCATGCCCAGGCCGTCACCGGTGTTGATGAAGGCGTTGGTGGAGGCCGCGAAGATGCGGCCCGCGCCGCCGGTGGCCAGCAGCACGGTCTTGGCGTGCAGGATGTGGACCTCGCCGGTCTCCATCTCCAGCGCGGTCACGCCGACGGCATCGCCCTCGGCGTCGCGGATGATGTCCAGCGCCATCCACTCGACGAAGAACTGCGTGCGCGCCTTGACGTTCTGCTGGTACAGCGTGTGCAGCAGCGCGTGACCGGTGCGGTCGGCCGCCGCGCAGGCGCGCTGCACGGGCTTCTCGCCGTAGTTGGCGGTGTGGCCGCCAAAGGGGCGCTGATAGATGGTGCCGTCGGCATTGCGATCGAACGGCATGCCGAAGTGCTCGAGCTCGTAGACGACCTTGGGCGCCTCGCGGCACATGAACTCGATGGCGTCCTGGTCGCCCAGCCAGTCCGAACCCTTGACGGTGTCGAAGAAGTGGTAGTGCCAGTTGTCCTCGGACATATTGCCCAGGGACGCGCCGATGCCGCCCTGCGCGGCCACGGTGTGCGAGCGGGTGGGGAAGACCTTGGACAGCACGGCCACGTTCAGGCCGGCCAGCGCCAGTTGCAGCGAGGCGCGCATGCCGGAGCCACCGGCCCCGACGATCACCACATCAAACTTACGGGTCGCGAGCTGCGCCATCAGAGTCTCCACAAAACCTGGATCGCCCAGCCAGCGCAACCCACAAGCCAAACGATGGTGAACACCTGCAGCGTCAGACGCACGCCCACGGGTTTCACATAGTCCATCCAGATGTCGCGCACGCCGACCCAGGCGTGATACGCGAGTGCCAGGATGGTGACGAAGGTCAGCAACTTCATCCACTGCGTGGAGAAGATCGCTGCCCAGCGGTCGTAGCCGAGCTCGCCGGGCATCAGCACCTGGGCGAGCAGCACGACCGTGAAGAGGGCCATCAGTACGGCCGTGATGCGCTGCGCGAGCCAGTCACGCAGGCCGTAATGCGCACCGACGACGATGCGCTTGGAACCGAAAGTACTCATTGTTGTTGTCCTCAGGAGCTCAGTACAGGCCGAAGAGCTTGGCACCGAGCAGCAGCGTCAGCAGCGTGCTGAGCACCAGCGTGATCAGGGCCGAGCTGTGGCCTTGGGCCTTGCTGACGCTGTGCGTCGCATCCATCCACAGGTGGCGCACACCCGCGATGAAGTGCGCCAGGTACGCCCAGATCAAACCCAGCGTGACGAGCTTGACGAACCAGCCGGGGATGACGCCGACACCCGCAACGAAGACGTTGGTGAAGCCTTCGAAGGAGATTTCCGTGCGCAGGCTGTTGTCCAGCATCCAGATCACGAACGGCAGCAACGCGAACAACACGAAGCCGCTGATCCGATGCAGGATGGAGACGATGCCGGCCGGCGGAAGGCGGTAGCTGACGATCTGCGTGACGTGAATATTGGTGTAGACCGGTCTTTTCTTGACGCTGTCCGTCATGGTCGTGCCCGTAATCAATGTGAAACCGAAAGATTCTAGGGCAGAGACACAGGACAACCTTCGCGGTTGCTGCACTGCGGCATTGTCAGATTCAGTTCAAGTCATTGCGGTAGTGATCCGCGTGCGTGTGGTAGAGGCCGCGGCGCAATTCGACCGGTCGATCGCCGTAGGTGTAGGCCACGCGCTCGACGCTGAGCAGGGGTTCGCTCGTCGCCACCGCCAGCAACGCGGCCGCTTCCGCACTGGCGGCAACCGCCCGCAGCTTCTCCTCGGCGCGCACCATGTGCACGGCAAAACGCTCCTCGAAAAGCGCGTACAGCGTGCCGGCATAGGTGTCGATCAGCGCGCCGTTCAGACCCTCGAAATGCCGCTCCGGCAGCCACAGGTCGTCCAGCACGACGGGCCGGTTGCGGCGCAGCAGCAGGCGCCTGACCTCGATCACCGGCTCCGAAGTGCGCAACTGCAAGGCCCGGGCCGTCTCGGCCGTCGCACGGGCACGGCGGCAGTGCACCAGCTCACGGGTGAAGCCGCTGGCACCGTCGTCGGCCACGAGGCGCAGGAAGCGATAGGCGTCGCGCGGCGCCGTGTGCGTCGCCACGAACGTCCCGCGGCCCTGGCGCCGCTCGACGACATGCGCCGCCGTCAGCTCGTCGAGCGCGCGCCGCACGGTGCCGGGGCTGGCGTGGAAGCGCTCGGCCAGCGCGGCCTCGCTGGGCAGCGCCTCCCCGGGCCGCCACTCGCCCGCGGCAAGCGCGGCGACGATCAACTGGCGGATCTGCTCGTACAGCGGGGCGGGCGGCCTTGGCTTGGTTGGGGGCATGCGCGCATTGCAGCACAGGGTATGCCCGTACACTTGCCCGCCTTCAGGCGGCGCGCTTGGCGCCCCTCGACGTCAGCTTTATCAACTGTCCCCGGAGACCTCCATGAGCAAGAAACCCGTTCGCGTCGCCGTCACCGGCGCTGCTGGCCAGATCGGCTACGCCCTGCTGTTCCGCATCGCCTCCGGCGAGATGCTGGGCAAGGACCAGCCCGTCATCCTGCAGCTGCTGGAGATCCCGGACGAGAAGGCCCAGAACGCGCTGAAGGGCGTGATCATGGAGCTCGAAGACTGCGCCTTCCCGCTGCTGGCCGGCGTCGAAGCCCACAGCGACCCGATGAGCGCCTTCAAGGACACCGACTACGCACTGCTGGTGGGCTCGCGCCCCCGCGGCCCGGGCATGGAACGCGCCGAACTGCTGGCCGTCAACGGTGCCATCTTCACGACCCAGGGCAAGGCGCTGAACGCCGTCGCCTCGCGCAACGTCAAGGTGCTGGTCGTCGGCAACCCCGCCAACACCAACGCCTACATCGCGATGAAGTCGGCGCCGGACCTGCCGCGCAAGAACTTCACCGCCATGCTGCGCCTGGACCACAACCGCGCCGCCTCGCAGTTGGCCGCGAAGACCGGCAAGCCGGTGGCCTCCATCGAGAAGCTGGCCGTCTGGGGCAACCACTCGCCGACGATGTATGCCGACTACCGTAACGCCACCATCGATGGCCAGTCGGTCAAGGCGCTGATCAACGACGAGCAGTGGAACCGCGAGACCTTCCTGCCGACCGTCGGCAAGCGCGGCGCGGCCATCATTGCCGCCCGTGGCCTGTCGTCGGCCGCCTCGGCCGCCAACGCCGCCATCGACCACATGCGCGACTGGGCTCTGGGCACCAACGGCAAGTGGGTCACGATGGGCATCCCGTCCAACGGCGAATACGGCATCCCCAAGGACGTCATGTTCGGCTACCCGGTCACCTGCGAAGGCGGCGAGTACAAGATCGTCGAAGGCATCACCATCGACGAGTTCTCGCAGGAATGCATCAACAAGACGCTGAAGGAACTGACGGACGAGCAGGACGGCGTCAAGCACCTGCTGTAAACCGCCTCGGCAAGAAAGCAGGCCTCCCTCGGGAGGCCTTTTTCGTTGCGGCGCGACTCAGCGCGTGGCCGGCAGGCGGAAGGTCGACACCGTCGCCACCAGCTGCTGGGCCTGCACCTTCAGGCCGTCTGCCGCGGCGGCCATCTGCTCGACCATCGCGGCGTTCTGCTGCGTGGCCTGGTCCATCTGCGTGACCGCCGCGCCGACCTGCGACACGCCGGAGCTCTGCTCGGCGCTGGACGAGCTGATCTCACCCATGATGTCGGTCACGCGCTGGATGCTGCTGACGACCTTGTCCATCGTCTCCCCGGCCTGGTTGACCAGCGTGTTGCCGCGGTCGACGCGTTCCATGCTCTGCGTGATCAGCTGCTTGATCTCGCGCGCCGCCTCGGCGCTGCGACCGGCCAGCAATCGCACCTCACCGGCCACCACCGCGAAGCCCCGCCCCTGCTCGCCGGCGCGCGCCGCCTCCACGGCCGCGTTCAGCGCCAGGATGTTGGTCTGGAAGGCGATGCCGTCGATGACCGAGATGATGTCGCCGATGCGGCGCGAGCTGTCGTTGATGCCCTTCATCGTCTCGACGACCTGCTTGACGACCTGGCCGCCCTCGACCGCGACGTGCGATGCGTTCTGCGCCAGCTGGTTGGCCTGCTGCGCGTTGTCGACGTTGTTGCGCACCGTCGCACCCAGCTCGTCCATCGATGCGGCCGTCTGCTGCAGCGCGCTGGCCTGGCTTTCGGTGCGAGCGCTCAGGTCCTGGTTGCCGCTGGCGATCTCGGAGCTGGCGTTGGCCACCGACTCCGAGCCGTCGCGCACCTGCTGCACGATGCTCGCCATGCTGTCGCGCATGGCCTTGACGCCTTGCATGACGCTGGCCGTGTCGCCCGGCTGCAGGTCGATCTCGACGCCCAGGTCGCCCTCGGCCAACCGGTGCGTGATCGCGTTGACCGCGGCCGGTTCGCCGCCGAGCTGGCGCGTGATGCTGCGCGTGATGGCCAGCCCCAGGGCCAGCAGCGCGCCGACGAGGACGAGCACGCCCAGGCCCACCTGCCAGACGCGCTGCCAGATCGCCTGGTTGACGGTGTCGACATAGACGCCCGAGCCGATGATCCAGCCCCAGGGCGCGAAACCCTTTACGTACGACTCCTTCGGCACCGGCTGCTCGCTGCCGGGCTTGGGCCACATGTAGGGGATGAAGCCCGCGCCCTGCGCCTTGACGATGTTGACCATCTCGACGAACAGTGCCTTGCCTGTCGGGTCCTTGCTGGCCGACAGCGGCTTGCCGTCCAGCTCCGGCTTCATGGGATGCATCACCATGACCGGCGTGTTGTCGTTGATCCAGAAGTACTCGTTGCCGCTGTAGCGCAGCGTCTTCACGGCCGCGAGGGCCGCTTTCTTGGCGTCCTCGTCGGCCAGCTTGCCGGCGGCGACCTGCGAATGGAAATGCGCGACGACACCATGCGCGGCCTCCACCGCCTGGCGCACCGCCTGCTGGCGCTCATTCATGATGAGCGCGCGTTCCGAGAACAACAGGAAGCCGGCAACCAGCAGCACGCCGAGGACGGCGCCGAAGGTCTGCAAGGCCAGGCGGCGGGAGCAGCTGAGGGATTGAAGCTGGAACAAGCACGTCTCCAGTTGTCGTTGTGCCTTCCATCGTGTCACGCCGAGACCAGAACGCCCAGTACGAATTGCACGGCACCCGCCTTCGTTACAGTGCCGCAATGACCGCCCTCCTCCATCCCCGCGCGGCCTTGTTCGGCCATGAAACGCCGCGCGCCGCACTGCCTGTCGTCGACCACTACTGCGGCGTCGAAGCGCGCATGCGCAAGAGCCTGGCGCTGCAGGCCGAGCTGGGCCCCGTCTTCGACATCACGCTGGACGCCGAGGACGGCGCGCCGGTCGGCGGCGAGGCCGAGCACGCGCTGCTGATCGCCGAGCTGGCGACCAGCGCGGCCAACCGCTTCGGCCGCGTCGGCGCGCGCGTGCATCCCTTTGGCCACGACGCCTTCGAGGCCGACGTCGACACGCTGATTGGGAAGGCCGGCCCGAGCCTGGCCTACCTGATGATTCCCAAGCCAGAGAGCTTCGACGACGTGGACCGTGCCGCGGCCACGATCGACGCGGCGTGCGCCCGCCACGGCGCGCCCAAGCTGCCGCTGCAGGTGCTCGTCGAAACCCACGGCGCGCTGCGCGAGGTGTTCCGCATCGCCGCACATCCGCGCATCGAGTCGCTGTCCTTCGGCCTGATGGATTTCGTCTCGGCGCACGGCGGCGCCATCCCCAAGGCGGCGATGGAGCTACCGGGCCAGTTTGAGCATCCGCTCGTCGTGCGCGCCAAGCTGGAGATCGCCGCGGCGGCCCATGCCTTCGGCAAGACGCCCTCGCACTGCGTCGTCACGGAGCTCCGCGACAGCGAACGCTTGGCCGCCGCCGCCCGCCGCGCCGCCCGCGAGTTCGGCTACACGCGCATGTGGAGCATCCACCCCGACCAGATCCGGCCCATCGTCGAGGCCTTCGCGCCGGCGGCCGACGAGGTCGCCGAGGCGGCCGAGCTGCTGCTGGCCGCGCAGGCGGCTCAGTGGGCGCCGATTTCCTTCCGTGACCGATTGCACGACCGCGCCAGTTTTCGCTTTTTCTGGACCTTGCTCGAACGCGCAGAACGCACGGGCCGCGCGCTGCCCGCGGAGGCGCGATCGGCGTTTTTCCCCGTATCCATCGGGTAAAGCACGGAGCCAGGGGGGCGCCCGATGCGTCCGACAATCCCTACATCTGCTCACGCATGCCTCGCCGAGGCGCGGCCATCATGCGCGGCCCCATCCACCTTCCCACCCGCTCTCACCAGATGCTGTTTCACTCCCTTCGCGGCAGCGCCGCCGCCCTGATCCTCTGCGCCGCCCTGCCCGCCCTGGCCCAGGCGCCTGCGGCCAAGCCGGCCCCCGCCAAGCCCGCGGCGGCCAAGCCGGTTGGCGCCAAGCCTTCAGCCGCCAAGAGCGCGCCCAAGACGGCGGCGAAGAAGACACCGGCGCCGCCGCCCGAGCCCGTGCTGGTCGACGCCGACGAGGCGCAGGTCGCCGCCTCCGAGCGCGCCTATCTGGGCAACTACGCCTGCGAGTTCAACGAGAGCGTGCTCATCGAGAAGCATTCCAAGGCAGCCGGCTACATCGACGTGCTCTGGCAGAAGCACCGCTTCACGATGAAGCCGGTGCTGTCGTCCACCGGCGCGCTGCGTCTGGAAGACGTGACCGGCCGCACGCTGATGATCCAGATCGCCAACAAGTCCATGCTGCTGGACACCAAGATCGGCCAGCGCCTGCTGGACGACTGCGTCCACCCCGAGCAGGTCAAGCTGATGGAAGCTGCGAAGGCCGCCAAGCTCCACGACCCCGAGGCCGAAGCCGCCGAATCGGCGCGCAACAGCCTGGGCATCACACCGATGGCCGGCAAGTAGCCCTGCGGCTTGAAAGCAACCGGCTTCGGTATGTAGAATGCATGCATACTTTCTGATGCATACCTGAGCCGCCGCCTGCCAGTGGCGCTCAGCCGCTGGAGGCGCCCATGGAAGCCACTGTTGCCGAGCGCGGGCAGATCACGCTGCCCAAAGCCGTGAGGGACGCCCTCGGCCTGACCAAGGGCACGACGCTCAAGGTCGAGCTGGACGGCGGGCGCATCATCCTGCGCAAGAACGTCGACGACGCGCTGGCCAAGCTGCGCGGGCGCTTCAAGCTGCCCGAGGGCGTCACCACCGACGACGTCATGCGCGAATTGCGCGGCCGCGCGCCCGGCGATCCGGTGGAGCCGTGATCGCCATCGACTCCTCCGTCCTCATCGACCTGCTGGGTGGCGACACCGGGGCCGAAGCCGCCGAAGACTGCCTGCGCCAGGCGCTGTCGCGTGGCCCGGTCGTCGCCTGCGACGTGGTGCTCAGCGAAGTCGTCTCGGGCCTCGGCTTCGGCGCCGAGCTGCTGGACGCGCTCGAAGGCGTCGGTATCGTCTATTCCCCGATCGAGTCCCGCGCTTCCGTGCGCGCGGGCGAAATGCAGCGCCGCTACAAGGAGCGCCGCAAGGCCGCGGGCCAGGTTCCGGCCGGCCCACGCACCGTCCCTGACTTCCTGATCGGCGCCCACGCTCTGCTGCAGTGCCAGGCGCTGATCACGCGCGACCAGGGCTTCTTTCGCGACTATTTCAAGGGCCTCAAGGTCATCGTGCCTGGGGCTTGATTTCAACTGGAGAACCACATGCTCACCGCCTACCGCCAACACGCCGCCGAGCGCGCCGCCCTCGGCATCCCGCCCCTTCCGCTGGATGCCAAGCAGGTCGCCGAGCTGATCGAGCTGATCAAGACCCCGCCGGCGGGTGAGGACGCCTTCCTGCTGGACCTGCTGACCCACCGCGTGCCCCCGGGTGTGGACGACGCCGCCAAGGTGAAGGCCTCGTTCCTCGCCGCCGTGGCGCATGGCGACCTCAGCGTGGGCCTCATCTCCAAGGCCAAGGCCACGGAGCTGCTGGGCACCATGGTGGGCGGCTACAACGTGCATCCGCTGATCGAACTGCTGGACGACGCCGAAGTGGCCGGCGTGGCCGCGGAAGGCCTGAAGAAGACGCTGCTGATGTTCGACTTCTTCAACGACGTCGCCGCCAAGGCCAAGGCCGGCAACGTCAAGGCGCAGGAAGTGATGCAGTCGTGGGCCAACGCCGAGTGGTTCACCTCGCGCCCCGAGGTCGAGAAGAAGATCACCGTCACCGTCTTCAAGGTGCCCGGCGAGACCAACACCGATGACCTGTCGCCCGCCCCCGACGCCTGGAGCCGCCCGGACATCCCGCTGCACTACCTGGCGATGCTGAAGAACACGCGTCCCGACGCGGCCTTTAGCCCTGAGGAAGACGGCAAGCGCGGCCCGATGCAATTCATCGAGGATCTGAAGAAGAAGGGCAACCTCGTGGCCTACGTGGGCGACGTGGTGGGCACCGGCTCCTCGCGCAAGTCGGCGACGAACTCCGTCATCTGGGCCACGGGCCAGGACATCCCGTTCGTGCCGAACAAGCGCTTCGGCGGCGTCACGCTGGGCGGCAAGATCGCACCGATCTTCTTCAACACGCAGGAAGACTCCGGCTCGCTGCCGATCGAAGTGGACGTCAGCAAGCTCGAGATGGGCGACGTCATCGACGTGCTGCCCTACGACGGCAAGCTGGTGAAGAACGGCGAGACGGTCGCCGAGTTCAAGCTCAAGAGCGACGTGCTGTTCGACGAAGTGCGCGCCGGCGGCCGCATCAACCTCATCATCGGCCGCTCGCTGACGGCCAAGGCGCGCGAGTTCCTGGGCCTGCCCGCCTCCACGCTGTTCCGCCTGCCCTCGCCGCCCGCCGAAACCAAGGCTGGCTTCACGCTGGCTCAGAAAATGGTGGGCCGTGCCGTCGGCCTGCCCGAGGGCCTGGGGGTGCGCCCCGGCACCTACTGCGAGCCCAAGATGACGACCGTCGGCTCGCAGGACACGACCGGCCCGATGACCCGCGACGAGCTGAAGGACCTGGCCTGCCTGGGCTTCTCGGCCGATCTGGTCATGCAGTCCTTCTGCCACACCGCGGCCTACCCCAAGCCGGTGGACGTGAAGACCCACCGGGAACTGCCCGCCTTCATCAGCAACCGCGGCGGCGTGTCGCTGCGCCCGGGCGACGGCGTCATCCACAGCTGGCTGAACCGCCTGCTGCTGCCCGACACGGTCGGCACCGGCGGCGACTCGCACACGCGCTTCCCCATCGGCATCTCCTTCCCCGCCGGCTCGGGCCTGGTGGCCTTCGGCGCGGCTACCGGCGTGATGCCGCTGGACATGCCTGAATCGGTGCTCGTGCGCTTCAAGGGCGAGATGCAGCCCGGCGTGACGCTGCGCGACCTCGTGCACGCCATCCCGTTGTACGCCATCAAGGCCGGCCTGCTGACCGTCGCGAAGGCCGGCAAGAAGAACGTGTTCTCGGGCCGCATCCTCGAGATCGAAGGCCTGCCGGACCTGAAGGTCGAGCAAGCCTTCGAGCTCTCCGACGCCTCCGCCGAGCGCTCGGCCGCCGGGTGCACGATCAAGCTCAATCCGGAGCCGATCAAGGAGTACTTGACCAGCAACGTCGTGCTGATGAAGAACATGATCGCCGACGGCTATGCCGATGCGAAGACGCTGCAGCGCCGCATCGAGAAGGTCGAGGCCTGGCTGGCCAAGCCCGAGCTGCTCGAAGCCGACAAGGACGCCGAGTACGCCGCCGTCATCGAGATCGACCTGGCCGACATCAAGGAGCCCATCCTCTGCTGCCCGAACGATCCGGACGACGCCAAGTTCCTGTCCGACGTGGCCGGCACCAAGATCGACGAGGCCTTCATCGGCTCGTGCATGACCAACATCGGCCACTTCCGCGCCGCGGCCAAGCTGCTGGGCGGCCAGCGCGACATCCCGGTCAAGCTGTGGGTGGCCCCGCCCACCAAGATGGACCAGAGCGAGCTGATCAAGGAAGGCCACTACGCCGCCTTCGGCACGGCCGGTGCGCGCACCGAAATGCCGGGCTGCAGCCTGTGCATGGGCAACCAGGCCCAGGTGCGCGAAGGCGCGACCGTGGTATCCACGTCGACCCGCAACTTCCCCAACCGCCTGGGCAAGAACACCAACGTGTTCCTGGCGTCCGCCGAGCTGGCCGCCATCGCGTCCAAACTGGGCCACATCCCGACGGTGCAGGAGTACCACGAGGCGATGGGCATCATCAACAAGGACACCGCCAGCGTCTACAAGTACCTGAACTTCGACCAGATCGAGGAGTACGCGGAGACGGCCAAGGTCACGGCTCCGGCCTGCTGAGCCTGAACCGGCTTCGCCGCCAGCCCGCCGTGCGCAAGCCCGGCGGGCTTTTTGTTGCTTGCCGCCTAACGCAAGATGTCGACGAGCTCGCCATGGCCCCGGGCCTCGGCGTGGGCAGCAGCGGTCCAGCCAGCGGGGTCACGGTCCGACCGGGGGGCGCCGGCAGCGAGCAGCAGTTCGACCACTTCGCGCGCCCCATTGCGCGCGGCCAGCATCAGGACGGTGCGGCCTTGCCCATCGCGCAGTTGCGGGGAGGCGCCCGCTTGCAACGCCGTGCGCGCCGCCGTCGGGTCAGCCTGCTTGACGGCTTTCAGCAACGCAGCGTTGGGCCAACTGGCCGCGCTCACGGGCCTGGCCGCCCTGCACACCGGCTGCGCTGCCACGCCGCAGAAGGCGCTGCTCGACATGCAGCTGATCGAGCGCGACAGCGGTGTTGCCATCGCCTAGTACCCCAATGAAGGGCGCCGCTTCAGGCCCGGCCTGCCCGGCGCGCTATGCCATCCGCCTGACGGAGCAAGGCGGCGCGGCGACGCGGTGAACTCATGGCAGATCCTTCGCAAAGGTGGGACCTCTGCTTGTACGGAGCCGCTTGGCAAACGGGGTGAAAAAATAAAAAAGCGGCCCAAGGCCGCTTTCAGCGTGAGGGGCGGCCCGCTCAGGCCTTGATGTCCAGCAGCGCGCCGGTCGTGTTGAGCTGCGTCTGCAGCACCTTCAGGTTCGCGACGAAGGCGTAGGCCGCCGACTGCTGCTCGACCACCTCGTTGGCCGGGTTGATCTCGCGCTCCGGCACCTTGTCGACATTGGCCAGCTCGACGCTGGGGCGGGCCTGGTTGCTGCTGGCCAGGTTGGCAATGTTGGCCGCCGACGCGCGCAGGCGCTCGTTCGCGGACGAGATGCCGGACAGGGCGGTGGACATGGCGACGTTCATGGGGACTCAGTTTTCAAGCGCTATGGCCGCTACATCGGCAGGGCTGAACTGAACTTTAGAACATTCGGTGGAAAACCCCGCATTTCCGGGCATCGGAGGCCGCGCGATCGTGAAATCAGCCCGCCAGTTCCTCGAAACCGCCCTCGGAGACGAACACCCGGACGCTGTCACCACCCGCTGCCTTGGCCTCCGTGCAGGCCAGCGCAGCGGCACCCAGCACGGTGTCCACCGTGGTCAACGTGGCGTGGATCTGCACGACGCCCAGCGACGCCTTCACGCGCGTGCGGTGCAGGCCCCAGTGCAGCCGGTAGGCGGCCACGGCGGCGCGGATCTTCTCGGCAATGATCTGCGCATAGTGGTGGTCGCAATCGGGCAGCAGGATGGCGAAATGGTCTTCCTCCAGCCGCGCGACCAGGTCGGAGGCGCGCACCTTGCTGATCAGCAACTGGCCCAGGCCGTACAGGAAATGATCGCCCACCTCCGCGCCCATGCCCTGGATGACGTCGCCGAACTTGTCCACGTCCAGCCACAGCACCGACACCGGCTCGTTGCGGCGGCTGCCGACGTGTTCGCCGAGGCGACGCTCGAACTCGCGGCGGTTGGCCAACTCGGTGATGCTGTCGTGCTTGGCCGTCCAGGTCGGCTGCAGGCGCTGGGCGCGGGCCGCGGTGACGTCCTCGACGATCCACAGCGCTTCGGCGGCCGGGGCGTCCCAGTGCACCGGCGTCGCCTGCAGGCGGCCCCAGAAGCGATGGCCGTCACGCTTGACGTACTCGATCTCCTCGTCCAGCGGCTGGCCGGCCGCGAATGCCGCGGCGGCGCGCTCGCTCAGCGCGGTATGGGCGAGGTCGGTGGTGTGGACGATGCGGGTGGCCTGGCCGACCAGGTCGCTGTCGTCCCCGAAGCCGAACAGGTGGTTGAACTCTTCGCTGACGACCTGGAAGCGCTGGCCGGACACGAAGGCGGCGGCCGTCGGCGCACGCACCAGCAGCGCACGCAGGCGGGCGGCGGTAGCGTCTTCGGTGGGGGCGGTTGCGGCGGTGCTCATGAGGGTCTCCTGGGCTCTTTCCGAGCCCGACTATCGCAGGACTCGGTCCTTTAAACCATGCGGCAGATCACGGCCTACGGCGCAATCAGCTCGGCGTAGTCATAGAGCGCCGACAGGACCTCTTCGCCGCGTTCGTCCGCCGATTCGCCGAGCGCGTCGATGCGCTCCATGAACGCCGCCAGCGTCTGCGCGCCACCCTCCCCCCGGTGCAACCGCGCGTCCCGGTGGGACTGCCAGCGCTCGGCTTCGTCGGGCGACAGCGTCGAAGGAAAGTTGCGCGCGCGCCAGCGGAAGACCAGTTCGTCCAGTCGCGCGTCCTGGAAGGCCAGCTTGCCCTGCGCCGCGCGTTCGGCGAGCTGCTCCGGTGGCGTGGCACGAACCCGGTTCAGCGCGCGGCGGTCCTCGTTGCCGATGAAGCCGCCGTACAGGTCCTCATCCACGTCGGCCGGCGCGAACGGCTCGCGCTGGAACACGTCGCCCCACAGGCCGTCCAGCAGCCGGCCCTTCTCTGCCAGCAACCCCGCGCTGGCGAGTTGGGCTTGCAGGTCATGGCCCCAGCGCTCGGCCATGGCGGGTTGCAACGTCTTCAGGTTGCCGATGACGATGGGGCTCTTGTTGACGTGGATGGTCTTGATCGGCAGCCTCGTCACGCCTTCAGGAAGCGCCTCCTGCCTGGTGAACATGCGCTCGCGGATGGACGCCGCATCCAGCGTCAACAGCTCCTCGGGCGAGACGGCGCAGTCCCAGACGATCAGCTCGTTCTTGTTCGTCGGGTGCGGCGCCAACGGCCAGACCAGCGCGATGCAGCCGCGCTCCGGGCCGTACATGCCGGAGATGTGCAGGAAGGGCTTGCCCTGGCTCTGGGCGCTCGCAATCTCGTCCCAGACGGCCTGCTTGCCGCGCAGCTTCAAGCAGAAGTCCCACAGCTTGGGCTGCGCCTGACGCAGCTTGCGGGCCAGCGCAACGGTGGCGCGCACATCGGACAGCGCATCGTGTGCGGCCTCGTGGCCGATGCCGTTGGCAGCGGTCAGGTGCTCCAGCTTGAAGCTGGGGCGGCCGTCCTCGTGCTTGGGCCACACCATGCCGTCGGGCCGCAATGCATAGGCGCAGCGCACGACGTCCAGCAGGTCCCAGCGGCCGCAGCCGTTCTGCCATTCGCGGGCATAGGGATCGATGAGGTTGCGCCAGAACAGATGGCGCGTGACCTCGTCGTCGAAGCGGATGCTGTTGTAGCCCACGCCGATGGTGCCGGGCAACGCCAGCACGGTCTCGATGCTGGCGGCGAACTCATGCTCCGGCACGCCCCTCTCCAGGCAGTGCTGCGGCAGGATGCCGGTCAGCAGGCAGGACTCGGGGTCGGGCAGGTAGTCCGGCGCGGGCTGGCAATACAGCATCAGCGGCTCGCCGATCTCGTTGAGCTCGGCGTCGGTGCGCAGGCCGGCGAACTGCGCCGGGCGGTCACGCCGCGGCACGCGGCCGAAGGTTTCGTAGTCGTGCCAGAAAAATGAAAGGGAAGACATGGCTGCCACGATAGCGCAGCGCTAGAGTGGCTCGCATGAGATGGGTCGCGTCGCTCCTTCTGCTCATCGCCTGCACATCGACCCGGGCCGACGACGACGCGATCTCGCCCGACCGGCCCGATTTCACCAACGGCCCGGACGTGATGGCCGTGGGCCGCCTGCAGATCGAGACCAGCGGCGCTTGGCAGCGCGACGCGTCGTCACGGCTGCGCTCGACGCCCACGCTGCTGCGGCTGGGCGTCGGCCATAGCATCGAGCTGCGGCTGGAGACAGACGGCGCATTGCGCCAGAGCGCCCCACCGGCCAGCGGTCGCGGCGACCTGTCGGTCGGCTTCAAGTGGCAGGTGCAGGGCGGCGACGAGGCCAGCCCGGGCCTGGGCTGGCTGCTGGAGGCGCAGACACCCACCGGCAGCGGGCCGTTCAAGGGACACGGCCTGCGGCCCGCGCTGAGCTTCCTGGCGCAATGGGAGCTGCCCTCGGGCGTCTCGCTGGGGACCATGGCGGGCGTCGTCACAGCCCGCAACGACGCCGATCGTCGCTACACCGCCGCGCTGCTGTCTGCCAGCCTGGGGCTGCCGCTGGGCGAGAAGCTGCACGGCTTTGTCGAGATCGCCGGCCAGCAGCTCGCCGCAGCGCGCAATGGCGGCAACGTCGTCACCGCCGGCACGGGGCTGGCGTGGCAGCTCGGCAATGACGCCCAGCTCGACACCGCCGTCTTCCGCGGCCTGAACCGCACCACCCCGGACTGGGCGTGGACCGTGGGGCTGTCGCTGCGCTTCTGAGCGTTCAGCGCTTCTTGACGACCACGCTGCCGATGGAATAGCCGGCGCCGAAGGAGCAAATGACGCCCGTATCGCCCGCCTTCAGATCCGCATGATGGTGGTGGAAGGCGATGATGGAACCGGCCGAGGCCGTGTTGGCGTACTCGTCCAGGATCAGCGGCGCGACCTCGCTGCCGGCGTCCGCGCCCACCAGCTTCTTGATGACGAACTGGTTCATGCCCTGGTTGGCTTGGTGCAGCCAGTAGCGGCGGACCTGCGTGGGGGCGAGGCCCAGCTTGCCGAGGTGGGCTTCGATGTGGGCCGCGGCCATGGGCACCACTTCCTTGAAGACCTTGCGGCCCTCCTGATAGAACGTCAGGTCACGCGCATCGGGATCGCGGTCTTCGGCGCGGTTCATGAATCCGAAGTTGTTGCGGATGTTGCTGCTGAACTGCGTGGCCAGCTGGGTGCCGAGGATCTCCCACTGGTCGTCGCCGGTGGCCGTGTCCGCGCGCTCGACGATGACGGCCGTGCAGACGTCGCCGAAGATGAAATGGCAGTCGCGGTCGCGCCATTCGAGATGGGCGGAGGTGATCTCCGGGTTCACGACCAGCACGCACTTGGATGCCCCGCTGCGCACCGCGTTGAAGGCCTGCTCCAGCGCAAAGGTCGCCGACGAGCAGGCCACGTTCATGTCGAAGCCGTAGCCGCCCGCGCCCAATGCCTGCTGGATCTCGACGGCCATGGCGGGGTAGGCGCGCTGCATGTTGGCGCTGGAGCACAGCACCGCGTCGATGTCCGCGCCGGTCTTGCCGGCGGCACTCAGCGCTTGGCGTGCGGCGTCCACCGCGATCTCGGCCATCAGCGAGATTTCGTCATCGCCCCGCGGTGTGAAGCACGGGTACATGCGGGTCGGGTCCAGCACGCCCTCCTTCTCGATGACGTAGCGCTGCTTGATGCCCGACGCCTTCTCGATGAACTCGACGCTGGAATGCGTCAGCGCCTTGCGTTCGCCAGCGGCGATGGCCTCTGCATGCTGCGCGTTCTGCAGGTCGGCGTAGCGGTTGAAGGCCTCGACCAGTTCGGTGTTGGTGATGACATGGGGCGGGCGGTACAGGCCGGTGCCGCTGATGACCACGGCCGGGAATGAAGCTTGCATATTGAAGACGGAAGCCGCCGCCTGCTGAAGTACGAAGCCTGGAATCTTATCGAGGCCGCCTGTGGGCACTTCTACGCACTAGCCTGGGCCCATGCACGAAGACAGCCTCCTTCCTCCCGACGACGCCTTGCGCCTGGCCTTGCACAACGAGGTGCATGCGCGGCCGCCGGCGCGCGTGCGGCTGCCTGCCGTCATCGTCTACGTCGCCGTGCTCAACACCGGCATCACCCGCGCCGACGAGCACGCCCACCTGCGGCGGCTGCCGGGCCAGCAGGAGCTGGCTGAGGCGGCGCTGAATGCCAATTTCCTGCGCCTGCGCTGCGGCGAGTTCTCGCTGAAGTGGGAGCGCCACGCCGAGTTCACCCGCTATTCGGTCGTGCAGCCGTTGCCGGCCGACGCCGAGCCCAGCGCGCAGACCCTGGACAACCTGGCGCTGCGCATCGCCGCGGACTGGCTGGGCGGCATCCCCGGCCGCACGTTTGCGGCCATCAAGCTCGTCATGCTGGAACGGCCGCTGACCTTCGCCGCCGGCGCGCTGGCCGAAGCACAGGCCTGGTTCGGTGCGCATGCCACCGTCGCCTCCACCATGGGCGGGCATTCGCTGGTGGTCACCGACTTCTGCTTGCGCGCCACCGGCTTTGAGCACATCGTCGTGCTGGCCGAGCCGGGCACTCCCGAGACCCGCGCCGGCCGCATCTGCCAGCGCCTGCTTGAACTGGAAACCTACCGGCTGATGGCCCTGCGCGGCCTGCCGGCAGCCAAGTCGCTCGGCACGACGCTGGCGGACGTGGAAGCGACGCTGGCCGACATCACCGCACGGCTGGAGCAGCGCGGCGCATCGGAGGCGGAGCTGCTCGATGACCTCATTTCGACGGCCGCGCGCATCGAGCACGCCACGGCCGAACATCAGTACCGCTTTGCCGCGACCCAGGCCTACCAGGCCATCGTCGAGCAGCGCCTCGAAGAGCTGCACGAAGGCAAGGTGGCCGGCACGCAGACGCTGGGCGAGTTCATGCAGCGCCGGCTCTCGCCCGCGATCGCGACGGTCAACGCGACGGCGCAGCGCCTGGCCGGCCTGTCACAGCGCATCTCGCGCGCCAGCGCGCTGCTGCGCACAAGAGTGGATATCGCCACCGAAGCACAGAACCAGCAACTGCTGGCCCAACTGGGCGAAGGCCAGCGCACCCAGCTGCGCATGCAGGCGACCGTCGAGGGCCTGTCGCTGGCGGCCATCACCTACTACGTCGTCAGCCTGCTGCTGTACGGCGCCAAGGCGCTGAAGGCCGAGGGCTGGCTGCCGTTCAGCCCGGAACTGGCCGCTGGCGTGGCGATTCCCATCGTGCTGCTGGTCGTGTGGCAGACGACGCGGCGCATCCACCGCCGGATCTTCAACCACCACTGACCACGCGGCCGCGTAGAATCAATCACCGGGCCCAAATTTTGTCTTCGGCCCGGCGCGTTGCGCCTTAACTTCGCAAGCGAAGTTAGCCTGCAACGCGACGGCCTCCCCGGCCGTCGAGGGCGCCCTGCCCTCATGCCGAAGCAAGTCAAGCGCTCGCAGCCCAGGTCGCGCACTGCCTAACGCGCGCCGCAACTGTGAACACCACTGACATGGAAATCTTCGACTACGACAACATCCTGCTGCTGCCGCGCAAATGCCGCGTGGAGAGCCGCTCGGACTGCGACACTTCGGTGCAGTTCGGCCCGCACCGCTTCCGCCTGCCGGTGGTGCCCGCCAACATGAAGACCGTGGTGGACGAGCCCATCACCGAGATGCTGGCCCGCGAGGGCTATTTCTACGTGATGCACCGCTTCGACCTGGACAGCCTGGCCTATGCCCGGTCCATGCGCGACAAGGGGCTGCTGGTCTCCCTGAGCGTCGGCGTGAAGGCTGCGGACTTCGACCTCGTCGACCGCCTGGCTGCCGAAGGCGTGGGCGCCGACTACCTGACCATCGACATCGCCCACGGCCATGCCGAAAGCGTGCAGCGCATGATCGGCCACATCAAGCACAAGCTGCCCGAGGCCTTCGTCATCGCTGGCAATGTCGGCACGCCCGAGGGCGTCATCGACCTGGAGAACTGGGGCGCCGACGCCACGAAGGTTGGCGTCGGCCCGGGCAAGGTCTGCATCACGCGCCTCAAGACGGGCTTCGGCACCGGCGGTTGGCAGCTGTCGGCGCTGAAGTGGTGCTCACGCGTGGCCACCAAGCCCATCGTGGCCGACGGCGGCATCCGCCATCACGGCGACATCGCCAAGAGCGTGCGCTTCGGGGCGGCCATGGTCATGATCGGCTCCCTGTTCGCCGGCCATGAGGAATCGCCTGGCACGACGGTCGAGGTCGACGGCAGGCGCTACAAGGAGTACTACGGCTCGGCATCGGACTTCAACAAGGGCGAGTACCGCCATGTGGAGGGCAAACGCATCCTGGAGCCTGTCAAGGGCAAGCTGAGCGACACGCTGCGCGAGATGCAGGAGGACCTGCAGAGTTCGATCTCCTATGCCGGTGGTACGCAGTTGACCGATCTGAAGAAGGTCAACTACGTGATCCTGGGTGGCGAGAACGCGGGCGAACATCTGTTCATGTGATCACCTGCAGAGCGCCTCACGCCTAGCGAGGTCCCTGGTTCGACCGACTGCCGGGCCTTCAGCTGAAGCGCACCGACGCTTCGAAGCCAGGTCCTGCGTTGCGCATTTCCAGCCGGCCGCCGTGCGCTTCGGCCACCAGGCGACACAGGCACAACCCCAGGCCCCCACCACCCTCCCCACGCGTGCGCGCCGCGTCGGGCCGGTAAAAGGGCTGGCCCAGCTGACGCAGCGACTCGGCCGGCACGCCGGGGCCGAAGTCGCGCACCGTCAGCCGCACGCCTTCACCGGCGCGCGCCAGGCGGAGCTGCACCGCCCCACGCGACGCATCGTTGTGGCGCAGCGCGTTGTGCACCAGGTTGCGCAGCAGCAGCTGCACGCGCAGCCGGTCCAGCTTCAGGGTCGGCAGGCCGGGCTCGATCTGCAGCTCGACCCCCGGCCCGGCCTGCTCACGAGCCAGCTCGGCCAGGTCGCAATCGCTCAGCTGCAACGCGCTGTGCCCGCTGCCCAGCCGCTCGCTCTCCAGCAGCGCCGTGATGAGGTCGCGCATCTGCGCCAGCTCGTCCAGCAGCGCATCGCGCGAGGGGCCTTCGCCAACCATCTCGGCATGCAGGCGCGCCCGCGTCAAGGGGCTGCGCAGCTCATGGCTGATGGCCAGCAGCAGCGCGCGCTTGCCGTCGAGCATGGCCTGGATGTCGGCGGCCATCTGGTTGAAGCGCATCGCCAGGTCACCGATCTCGTCGCCATGCACGACGGGCACGCGGTGCGAGAACTCGCCGCGCCGGAAGGCTTCGGCGCCCAGGGCCAGCGCATGCAGGGGCTGGACCATGTGGCGGATCACGCCGAAGGCGCAGCCCGTGACCAGCAGCAGCGCAGGCACGGCCCACAGCACGCCATAGGAACTCTCGCGGGAGTTCCACAGGATGACGCTGCTCACGAGGGCCAGCACCAGGAAGACGCCGATCAGCCGCGCGCCCAGCGAATACTTGAACCGCGCGTGGTGGCGGTGCCAGCGCTGGTGCCAGCGGTGGTGCACGCGCCAGCGGTACAGCTGGTCGCGCCGCATGCGCTTCATGCGTTGCATGCGCTTCTTCTGCTTGCGCTCCCAGTGCTCGCGCCAGCGGTGGTCGTAGGGGTGGTGCCTCATCGCTTCTCGGGCAACGCAAAGCAGTAGCCCGCATTGCGCAGCGTCTTCAGCGCCTGCACCGGCTCCAGCTTGCGACGCAGGCGGCTCACGAGGATGTCGACCGCGCGCGTGAACAGCTCGGCCTCCTGGCCGCGCAACCGGTTCAGGATGTCGTCGCGCGAGAACACCTTGCCCGGCTCGCGGGCCAGCATCAGCAGCAGTTCGTACTCGGTGCCGGTCAGCTCGACCAGGCCGTTCGCGCAGCGCACTTCGCGGCGCGCGGTATCGATCTCCAGGCCGTCGAAGCAAAGCCGCGTCGAGGGCTGCGGCGCGGCGGGAGCGGCCACCGGCGCCAGCCGTGTGCGGCGCAGGATGGTTTGCAACCTTGCGGCCAGCTCGCGCGGCTCGAAGGGTTTGGGCAGGTAGTCGTCCGCGCCCAGCTCCAGGCCAACGACCCGGTCGGTCAGGTCGCCGCGCGCGGTCAGCATCAGCACGGGCATGTCGCGCCAAGGCTCGCCGCCGGCGCGCAGCCGCTTGCAGAACTCGAAGCCGTCCATCTCGGGCAGCATGCCGTCCAGGATCAGCGCGTCGAAGCGTTCGGTGCCCAGGCGCGCCAGCGCCTGGCTGGGGCGGGTGACGGCTTCGAGTTGCAGGTCGAAGCGGGCCAGGTACTGCGCCAGCGGCCCGGCCAGCGCTTCGTCGTCGTCAATCAGCAGCAGTCGTCGCATGGAGGCGAATCATTGTGCCCGCTGCCCCTCAGTCCGCGTGGCGGTGCCGCGCGCCGTCGAAGCGCCGCATCATGAAGCGCAGCGCCTGGCGCTGTTCGGTGTCCAGCGCATCGAAGAAGTCGGCGAAGGCGTTGACCAGGCCCGGGCCGGCGGCGCGCAACGCGTCCAGCCGCGCCTGCAGCAGCTGCGAGGCCGGCTCGCGGGGGAACTGCTCGCCGGCCATCAAACCGGCCAGCTCGGGGCCGCGCGCAGCGCTCTTCAGCGCGTCGCGCTGCTGCTGGATCTGCTCGATCCAGGCGGCAAAACGGCGGCGCTGCTCGTCGTCCAGGTCCAGCTTGGCGCCGACCCGGGCCAGGAGGAGATGGGCAAAGCCGTCGGCATGGCGGCCGAGATGATGGCCATGATGGCCGTGGCTGAAGTGGTGGCGGAATTCGTGGTGGGCGTGCCAGCGACGAAAGAAGTTCATGGCGGTGCTCCGTGGGTCGGCGGTTGGGATGGCGCTCATGATTCCGGCGGGGCCCTCCGAGAGCATCTCCACGCGGTATCGCCGGGTTTCGTTTTGTATCGACCCTGAAGGGGCGCCTCTAAAATCGCCGATTCCCTGCCCCTGACGACAAGCTCCGTGCTCACGGAGCGCCAGCCGAGATCGCCCCCGTGACCGAACTTGCCAAGTCCTTCGAACCCGCCGCCCTGGAAGCCCACTGGGGCCCCAAGTGGGAAGCCGCCGGCCTGTACGCGCCGACGCTGGACCCGGCCAAGCCGTCTTTCAGCATCCAGCTGCCGCCGCCCAATGTGACGGGCACGCTGCACATGGGCCACGCCTTCAACCAGACGGTGATGGACTCGCTGACGCGCTACCACCGCATGAAGGGTCACAACACGCTGTGGGTGCCCGGCACCGACCACGCCGGCATCGCCACGCAGATCGTCGTGGAGCGCCAGCTGCAGGCGGCGGGCCAGAACCGCCACGACCTGGGCCGCAAGAACTTCGTCGCGCGGGTGTGGGACTGGAAGCAGGAGAGCGGCAACACCATCACCGGCCAGATGCGCCGCCTGGGCGACTCGGTGAGCTGGGGCCATGAGTACTTCACGATGGACGAGAAGCTCTCGGGCGTCGTCGTCGAGACCTTCGTGCGGCTGTACGAGGAGGGCCTGATCTACCGCGGCAAGCGACTGGTGAGCTGGGACCCGGTGCTGCAGTCCGCCGTGTCGGACCTGGAGGTGTCGTCCGAAGAAGAAGACGGCTCTCTGTGGCACATCCGCTATCCGCTCGCGGATGGCTCGGGCTCGGTGGTCGTGGCCACCACGCGCCCGGAAACCATGCTGGGCGACGTCGCCGTCATGGTGCACCCCGAAGACGAGCGTTACGCGGCGCTGATCGGCAAGCTCGTCAAGCTGCCGCTGACCGACCGCGAGATCCCGGTCATCGCCGACGACTACGTGGACCGCGAGTTCGGCACCGGCGTCGTCAAGGTCACGCCGGCCCACGACACCAACGACTACGCCGTCGGCCAGCGCCACAACCTGCCCATGATCGCGGTGCTGGACCTGCAGGCCAGGATCAACGACAACGCGCCCGAGGCCTACCGCGGCCTGGACCGCTTCGTCGCCCGCAAACGCGTCGTGGCCGACCTGGAGGCGCAGGGCCTGCTGGTCGAGGTCAAGAAGCACAAGCTGCAGGTGCCCCGCTGCGAGCGCACCGGCCAGGTCATCGAGCCCATGCTGACGGACCAGTGGTTCGTCGCCGTCACCAAGCCCAGCGCCGATGGCAAGAGCATTGCCGACAAGGCCATCGCCGCCGTCGAGACCGGCGCCGTGAAGTTCCACCCCGAGCAGTGGGTCAACACCTACAACCACTGGATGGGCAACCTGCAGGACTGGTGCATCTCGCGCCAGCTGTGGTGGGGCCACCAGATCCCGGCCTGGTACGGCACGGGCGGCGAGCTGTTCGTCGCGCGCAGCGAGGACGAAGCGCAGGCCCGCGCCAAGGCCGCTGGTTACCTCGGCGAGCTGACCCGCGACCCGGATGTGCTGGACACCTGGTACTCGTCGGCGCTGGTGCCGTTCTCCACGCTCGGCTGGCCTGAGAAGACGCTGGAGCAGGAGCTGTTCCTGCCCTCTTCCGTGCTCGTGACCGGCTACGACATCATCTTCTTCTGGGTCGCCCGGATGATCATGATGACGACGCACTTCACCGGCAAGGTGCCCTTCAAGGACGTCTACATCCACGGCCTGGTGCGCGACTCGCAGGGCCAGAAGATGAGCAAGAGCGAGGGCAATGTGCTGGACCCGGTGGACCTGATCCAGGGCGTCGACCTCGACACGCTGATCCAGAAGTCCACCACCGGCCTGCGCAAGCCCGAGACGGCGCCCAAGGTCGCCGCCCGCGTGAAGAAGGAATTCCCCGAAGGCATGCCGGCCTACGGCGCCGATGCGCTGCGCTTCACGATGGCGAGCTACGCGAGCCTGGGCCGCAACATCAACTTCGATACCAAGCGCTGTGAGGGCTACCGCAACTTCTGCAACAAGCTCTGGAACGCGACGCGCTTCGTGCTGATGAACACCGAAGGCCAGGACTGCGGCCTGATGCACGCCGAAGGCCACTGCCCACCGGGCCACAACAAGTTCAGCCAGGCCGACCGTTGGATCGTCAGCGAGCTGCAGCGCGTGGAAGCCGCTGTCGCGCAGGGCTTTGCCGAGTACCGGCTCGACAACGTCGCCAACGCCATCTACAGCTTCGTCTGGGATGAGTACTGCGACTGGTACCTGGAGATCGCCAAGGTGCAGATCCAGACCGGTGACGAAGCACAGCAGCGCGCCACGCGCCGCACGCTGATCCGCGTGCTGGAAACCACGCTGCGGCTGCTGCACCCGATCGCACCCTTCATCACCGAGGAGCTGTGGCAGACCGTCGCCCCGGTGGCGGGCCGCAAGGCGACCGACCTGATCGGCCAGGCGTCCTATCCGATGGCGCAGCTGGAGCGCATCGATGCTGGCGCCGACGCCTGGATGGCCCAGCTCAAGGACGTCGTCGGCACGACGCGCAGCCTGCGCAGCGAGATGGCACTCAGCCCCGCCGAGCGCGTGCCGCTGCTGGTGGGCGGCGACCTGAGCTTCCTCGCCGAGGCGGCCGCGGTGCTGAAGGTGCTCGCCAAGCTGAGCAGCGTCGAGCTGATTGCCAACGAGGCCGAGTTCGCCAGGCAGAGCGCGACCTCGCCGGTGCTGGTGCACGGAGCCGCCAAGCTGGCGCTCAAGGTCGAGATCGATGTCGAGGCCGAACGCGCCCGCCTGACGAAGGAGGCCACGCGCCTGGAAGGCGAAATCGTCAAGGCGGAGGCCAAGCTGGGCAACGAAAGCTTCGTGGCCCGGGCGCCGGCGGCCGTCGTCGAGCAGGAGCGCGCCCGCGTGGCCGGTTTCAAGGAGACCGTGGCCCGCCTGCGCGAGCAGTTGGCCCGACTGCCGGCTCAGTAAAAGTCGACGGTCGGCGCGGCGATCGGGCTGCGCGTGGCCGGCGGCAACAGCAGGCCGTCGATGGCCCGCGCCACCGCCCAGGCGGCGCGCACCCGCGATTCACGCGTCGTGCCGGCCAGGCGCGGTGTCACCTGCAGCGAGCCGATGCCGTGCAGCGGCCGGCCCGCTTCCAGCCAACCCGGCTCCATGCAGTCGAACCAGGCGGCGCGCAGCCGGCCATTGCGCAGCGCCAGCGCCAGTGCCGCTTCATCCACCAGCCCCGACTGCGTCAACCCGACCAGCACCTGCCCGGCCCGACCGACTTCGAGCTGGCGCTCGCCGACGAGGCCGCGGTAGCGGCCGAAGTAAGGCAGCATCAGCACCAGGCCGTCGCTGTGCTCCATCAGGTCAGCCAGGCTGACGGCCTCGATGCCCCAGCGCGCCCAGGTCGCGTCGCTGGGGTGCCGCGACGGGTCATAGCCGATGACCCGCGTGCCGAAGGCCTGCAGCAGCTGCGCCATCACGCGCGCCGCCGGCACCAAGCCCAGCAGGCCGATGGTCGAGCAGCCCAGCTCCCGGCCCACCTTGAGGCCGTCGCTGCCCTCGATGGGCACGCGCCGCAGCAGGCTCAGCAACGCACCGATGGCGAACTCGGCCTCGGCGCTGGCGGTGGATGTTTGCGAGCGCACCACGTCCACGCCGGCCTTGCGGCAGGCTTCGACATCGATGTTCTCGGCCCCGCCGCTGGCCCGGCCGATGGCACGCAGCATCGGCGCGCAATGCACCAGCTCGGCATCGATGCGCACCTCGGGCGGCGCCACCAGCGCACGGGCATCCTGCAGCGCGTCCACCAGGCCGCGGAAGTCGCTGACGAGTTCGGGCGCGAAACGTGCGTCGTGCCGCTCGGCCAGCCACTGCACGACATCGGCTTCCAGCGGTTCCAATATCAGGACGCTCATGCTCTCTTTGTGCCCAACTCAAGGGTCATAACCGTCACAACCCGCGTGACACAATCGCCGCGCCCTTGTCCAACCAGTGTACCCATGGCCTCCTCGCCCAGATCCCCGATCACCAAAGCGATCTTCCCGGTCGCAGGTCTAGGCACGCGCTTCCTGCCGGCGACCAAGGCACAGCCCAAGGAGATGCTGCCTGTCGTCGACAAGCCGCTGATCCAGTACGCGGTCGAGGAAGCCTACGAGGCCGGCGTGCGCGAGATGATCTTCGTCACCGGCCGCCACAAGCGCCCGATCGAAGACCATTTCGACATGACGTTCGAGCTCGAGGTGGCGCTGGAGAACTCCGGCAAGCAGGAGCTGCTGGACGTGGTGCGCAGCGTCAAGCCGGATGACATGCAATGCATCTACGTGCGTCAGGCCCAGGCCCTGGGCCTCGGCCACGCGGTGTTGTGCGGCCAGCGCCTGGTCGGCAACGAGCCGTTCGCCGTGCTGCTGGCCGATGACCTGATGGTCGGCCCGACGCCCGGCCGCGGCATCCTGAAGCAGATGGTCGAGCAGTTCGCCGACTGGCGCGCATCCATCCTGGCCGTGCAGGAAGTGCCTGCCGAGCACACGCGGCGCTACGGCATCGTGGCGGGCACGCAGGTCAACGAGAACCTGATGGACGTGACCCGCATCGTCGAGAAACCCGCCCCCGAAGACGCGCCCTCGCGCCTGGGTGTGGCCGGCCGCTACATCCTGACGGCCGGCGTGTTCCACGAAATCGCCAACCAGCCGCGCGGCGTGGGCGGCGAGATCCAGCTGACCGACGGCATCGCCGGCCTGCTGCGCCGAGAGAAGGTGTTTGCCTACCGCTACGAAGGCAAGCGCTACGACTGCGGCAGCAAGGAGGGCTTCCTGCAGGCCAACGTCGAGCTGGCCTTGAGCCACCCGCAGCTGGGCCCCGGCTTCAAGGAATTCCTGCAGGGCCTGGATATCTGAGGCTTGGCGGCAAAGACCGCCCGGGCGTCGCGAGCGGCTCTGCCGCCAACGGACCGAGCTTCAGCGCCGGCGCAGCACGTGGATGAACTCGTCGGCAGCGCTCTGCTGGTCGACGAGTTCGTTGCCGGTCTGGCGCGCGAAGGCCTGGAAGTCGCGCATCGAGCCCGGGTCGGTCGACACCACCCGCAGCAGCTCGCCGCTGAGCATTTCAGCCAGGGCCTTCTTGGCCTTCAGGATGGGCAGCGGGCAGTTCAGGCCCCGCGTGTCGAGTTCTCTTTGCACGTCCATCGCTTCATTCTTTCTTGAGGTCCAACCACTGCGGCTCTATGCCCTTGGCGCGCAGCCAGGTCGCCAGCGCCTGACCCGTGCCCTGAGGCCAGCAGCGCACGTCTTCGGGCGCTATCAGCTTGTACTCGACCAGCTCCGGAGACAGCCGGATCTCGCCGCGCGCCTGCGCGTGATAGGCAATGATGACCTGGTTCATGCGCTGGAAGTCCCAGACGCCAAGCAGATCCAGGCTATCGACCGCCAGCGACGTCTCCTCGCCGATCTCACGGCGGATGCCGTCCTCTGGCGACTCACCCGCCTCCAGGAAACCGGTGATCAGCCCAAAGAAGCGCCCGGGCCACGCGGCATTGCGGGCCAGCAGCACCTGGCCGTCGCGGTCGGTGCATTCGATGACCGCCGCCACCACCGGCGTCGGGTTGTTCCAGTGCGTGAAGCCGCAGGAGGGGCAGCGCAGGCGCTCCTTCTCACCACCGTCCTCGGCCACCGTGATTAGCGCAAGTTCCGTGGCGCAATCCGGGCAGAAGCGATAAGGCTTCATTGGCGCCCCCGTCGCGCGTCGTGCTGGCCCCCAAGGAAGGAGCAAGCGTCTTCGAGCGGCCGGGTGGGGCTCATGCAGGGAACACGCCTGTCGACAGATAGCGGTCGCCGCGGTCGCAGACGATGAAGGCGATGGTCGCGTTCTCGACGTTGCGCGCGATCTGCAGCGCCACCCAGCAGGCGCCCGCCGCGGAGATGCCGGCAAACAGGCCTTCCTCGCGGGCGAGGCGCCGCGCCATGTCCTCGGCGTCGCTCTGGCTCACCAGCACCAGCTCGTCCACGCCGCTCGGGTCATAGATCTTGGGCAGGTAGGCCTCGGGCCATTTGCGGATGCCGGGGATGCGCGAGCCCTCGGCCGGTTGGGCACCGACGATGCGCACCGCCGGGTTCTTCTCCTTGAGGTAGCGCGACACGCCGGTGATGGTGCCGGTCGTGCCCATGGCGCTGACGAAATGGGTGATGCGCCCGTTCGTGTCCCGCCACAGCTCCGGGCCGGTGGTCTCGTAGTGCACCCGCGGGTTGTCGGCGTTGGCGAACTGGTCGAGCACGCGGCCCTTGCCTTCGCCGGCCATCTGTTCCGCCAGGTCGCGGGCGTACTCCATGCCACCGGTCTTGGGCGTCAGGATGAGTTCGGCGCCAAAGGCCTTCATCGTCTGCGCGCGTTCGATGGACAGGTCCTCGGGCATGATCAGCACCATGCGGTAGCCGCGGATGGCCGCAGCCATGGCGAGCGCGATGCCGGTGTTGCCCGAAGTCGCCTCGATCAACGTGTCGCCCGGCTTGATCTCGCCGCGCTCCTCGGCACGCTTGATCATGCTGATGGCGGGGCGGTCCTTCACTGAGCCGGCCGGGTTGTTGCCCTCCAGTTTGGCGAGGATGACGTTGCCGCGCGCATCGGCGCCAGGCAGGCGTTGCAGGCGCACGAGGGGCGTTGCGCCAATGACGTCTTCGAGGGTCGGGTAGCTCATGGCGGCCGATTGTGGCAGCGACCGCCAAACCTCAGCCTTGGCGAGTGCATAATCCAGCCCCTCGCTGCAACAAGCGAGCAGCTGTTTCCGACGGGCCCGGGTGGCGAAATCGGTAGACGCAGGGGACTCAAAATCCCCCGCCGCAAGGTGTGCCGGTTCGAGTCCGGCCCCGGGCACCAGGCGAAACAGCAGCCGGCTTGTGCTGGCATACTCAAAACGGTAAGCACCGGCCCTTCCGGTGTATGCGCCCTCACCGCGCACCGCCCCACCCCCATGCCCCCGCTGCCTCCGGTTACCAAAGCCTTCCTGCTGGCTTGCGTCGGCTTCTTCTGCCTCTTCGAACTCCTGCCCGGCCTGGCGCCCTGGTTCGAGCTGTGGCCGCTGAACTCCGGGGTCTTCATGCCCTGGCAAGTGCTCACCTATGCCTTCCTGCACGGCAGCTTCACGCACCTGCTGTTCAACATGCTGGGCCTGTGGATGTTCGGCGGTGAGCTGGAACGCGTCTGGGGCCCGAAGCGCTACACGCAGATCCTGGTGGCCAGCACGCTGACGGCCGCCGTCGTGCAGTTGATCTTCACGTTCGTGATCGGCTCACGCTCGCCGACAGTGGGTGCGTCGGGCGCGATCTTCGGCCTGCTGCTGTCCTTCGGCATGCTGTTCCCCAACCGCATCATCGTGCCGTTGATTCCGCCCATCCCGATGAAGGCCAAGTACTTCGTCGCCATCTTCGGCGGGCTGGAACTGATCCTCGGCTTCAACGGCGCCAGCGGCGTCGCCCATTTCGCCCACCTGGGCGGCATGCTGGGCGCCTGGCTGCTGATCCGCAGCTGGCGCTCGCCGCGCCGGCGCGGTTAGAGGCCTTCGCGCGGCGTCGGATAAAGCAGCTTCAGGCGCAACTCGCGCTTGAGCCGCGCGTTGACCAGCCGGCGCGACTCGCTCCAGAAGCTCAGCTGCATCGCGCTCATGCGTTCGGCCGCTTCCGTGCGCGTGATGCGCTCCGGGCGCGGCAGGCCGGCGAGGTCCGCAGCCAGGTCGAAGTAGTCGCCCATCAGCAGCTCGCTGTCGTCGCAGACGTTCACCGCGCGCTGCGGCAGACCGCGCAACAGCGCGAGCACGCAGGCACGGGCCAGGTCGTCGGCGTGGATGTGGTTGGTGAAGACATCGTCCTCGCGCCGCAGCACCGGCGTGCCGCGCGCCAGGCGCTCGCGCGGATGGCCGCCCTCGCGGTCGCGGGCGTAGATGCCCGGCACGCGCAGCAGGCTCACCTGCGTGCCGTGGCGGCGGCCGAAGGCGCGCAGTTGCATCTCGGCGTCGACACGGCGGCGGGCACGGTCGGTGGCGGGGTTCAGCGCCCGCGTCTCGTCGACCAGCACCCCGCCGCAGTCGCCGTAGACGCCGGTCGTGCTGACGTACACCAGGGCGTGCGGCGGCCGGCGCGCCAATGCGGCCAGCAGCTGCCGCGTGCGGACGTCGGACTCGCCGTCGCGAGCCGGTGGCGCCAGGTGCAGCACGCGGTCCGCCACGCTCGCCAACCGGCCCAGCGTGGCCGGCTCGTCGAGGTTGCCCAGCAGCGGCACGGCACCCGCGGAGCGAAGCTCGGCCGCACGCGCCGGTGTCGACGTCAGCGCGAACACGCGCCAGCGGCCGGCCAGCGCACGCAGCACACGCAGGCCGACGTCGCCGCAGCCAATGATCAGCAATCTGGAGGACATGCAGGGGTCGGGCAAAATGGCGGGCAGTCTACGGCCCCGGACTCCTCAGCGGGGCCGCTGCTTTTTGAAGCCCCATGTCCCATCAGATCACCATCCAGCCCGCCGGCCGCGTCTACCAGACCGAGGGCGACGACACCTTGCTCGCCGCCGCCATCCGCAATGGCGTGGGCCTGCCCTACGGCTGCAAGGACGGCGCCTGCGGCTCGTGCAAGAGCAAGCTGCTGGAAGGCGCCGTCATCCACGGCAACCACCAGCCCAAGGCCCTGTCGGCCGAGGAAGAAGCCGCGGGGTTCGTACTGACCTGCTGCGCGCGGCCCCAGACCGATTGCGTCGTCGAGGCCCGCACGGTGCCCGGCGCCGGCGAGTTCCCGGTGCTGAAGCTGCCCACCCGCGTGTCGGCCATCCTCAAGCCCGCGCCTGACGTGGCCGTGTTGACGATGCAGCTCGCCGCCAACCAGAACTTCCAGTTCCGCGCCGGCCAGTATGTCGAGTTCATCCTGCGCGACGGCTCGCGCCGCAGCTACTCGATGGCCAATGCGCCGCACAGCCTGCCGGGCCAGATCGAGCTGCACATCCGCCACATGCCCGGTGGCAAGTTCACGGACCATGTGTTCGGTGCGCTGAAGGAGAAGGACATCCTGCGCATGGAGGGGCCGTTCGGCAGCTTCTTCCTGCGCGAGGACAGCGACAAGCCCATCGTTCTGCTGGCCAGCGGCACGGGCTTCGCGCCCATCAAGGCCATCGTCGAGCGCGCCCGCCATATCGAGTCCAAGCGGCCGATGGTGCTGTACTGGGGTGCGCGCAAGCAGGCCGATCTCTACCTGAACGACTGGGCGGCACAGCTCGCCGCCGAATGCGCGGAGCTGACCTACGTGCCCGTGCTGTCCGAGCCCGACGCGGGCTGGACGGGGCGCACCGGCTTCGTCCACCGCGCCGTCATGGCGGACCTGCCGGACATGAGCGGTCACCAGGTCTATGCCTGTGGCGCGCCCATCATGGTGGACTCGGCGCAGAAGGACTTCGTCGAGCATTGCAAGCTGCCCGCGGAAGAGTTCTACGCCGACGCTTTCACGTCCGAGGCAGACAAGCACGGCAAAGCCTGACGTGAACATGTTCGAGCCGCCCTGGACCGACCCGGCCGACCTCGTCGGCTCGCTCAAGCGTGACGGCAAGGCCGTGCTCGCACCGGCCGCTCTCGGCGTGCTGGGCGTGTCCGCCGCGGCGCTGGACGCGCTCAAGCCCTGCTGGGACGACCTGCCGCCCGATGGCTACCTGCGCGACGGCGGGCGCTACCGCTTCCGCCGCCACGGCTGCTTCATCGCCGACGGCGGCACGCTGACGCTGGCACCCCACCGCGCCCACTGGCAGCCGCTGGACTACAACGCACTGCACGGTGGCCTGCAGCGCTGGTATGTGCCGCTGGAGCAGGCCATGGTGGCCTCGCCGGTGTGGTCGGCCCTGCTGCTGAACCTGGCGCGGGTCACTTCGGCATTGCGCGGCGAGCAGGCCTGGTTCATCGAAGCGCACCCGTTCCGCATCGACACCAGCGACGGCATCGGCCGGCCGACGCCCGAGGGCGCGCACCGCGACGGCGTCGACCTGGTGGCCGTGCTGATGGTGGGGCGCCACAACATAAAGGGTGGTGAGTCGCGCGTCTTCGAAGCCGCCGGGCCGGCCGGGCAGCGCTTCACGATGACCCAGCCCTGGACGACGCTGCTGCTCGACGACCAGCGCCTCATTCACGAGACGACGCCCATCCAGCCCCTGGACGTCGCCCAGCGCGGCTGGCGCGACACGCTGGTCATCACGTTGCGCAGCGGCGCATTCCAGGGCCCGCGGGAAGGCTGAAAGGGCCGCCGGCCGATAAACTCACGGACGGCCGCGCCACAAGCGCGGCCGTTTTTCCAACTGCCGCGCTCACCAAGCGCCCGACGCATGAACCCCACCTCCCTCTTCGGCCTGCCCGAGCAGGCCGCCCACGAGCGCGTGCTGCTCGCCACCGACCCGGCCACCGGCCTCAAGGCCATCCTCGCCGTGCACAGCACCGCGCGCGGCCCGGCCTTCGGCGGCTGCCGCCTCTGGCACTACGACTCCGAACTCGCCGCGCTGAACGACGCGCTGCGGCTGTCGCAGGGCATGAGCCTGAAGAACGCGCTGGCCGACCTGCCGTTCGGCGGCGGCAAGGCGGTCATCCTGAAGCCTGAGGGCAGCTTCGACCGCCCCGCCCTGTTCGCCGCCTTCGGCCGCGCCGTGCAGTCGCTGCAAGGCGCCTACATCACCGCCGAGGACGTCGGCACGACCACCGCGGACATGCGCGGCATGCAGGCCGTGACGTCCTATGTGAGCGGCATCCCGCGCGAAGGCGCGTTCGGTGGCGACCCCAGCCCCAAGACGGCCTGGGGCGTGTTCGTGGCCATCCAGGCCGGCGCCCGCCTGGTGCTCGGCCGCCCGTCGCTGGACGGCGTGCGCGTTGCGCTGCAAGGCCTGGGTGCCGTGGGCTGGCACCTGGCGGAGTTCCTGCACAACGCCGGCGCCCGGCTGGTGGTGGCTGACGTGGACGCGGGCAAGGTCGAACGCGCGGTCGCGCAGTTCGGTGCAGCGCCGGCGAGCGTGGCCGACATCCTCGCCGCCGACGTCGACGTGCTGGCGCCCTGCGCCCTCGGGGCCTCGCTGAACGAGCAGACCGTGCCGGCCATTCGCGCCAAGCTCATCGCTGGCGCCGCCAACAACCAGTTGGCCACGGCGGCCGACGGCGACGCGCTGCAGCGCCGTGGCATCTGCTACCTGCCCGACTACCTGGTGAACGCCGGCGGCATCATCAGCGTCGCCCGCGAGTACCGCGGCGAAGGCGAGGAAGCGGCCGTCATGGCCGAGGTCGGCAAGATCGCCGAGCGCGTCGAGGAGTTGCTGCAACGCGTGCAGAAGGCCGACTCGACGCCGGCCCGCGTGGCCGACGACTGGGCACGCTCCAAGCTCGTCCGGCAAGGCTGAGCGGCGCGAGCCCGGCGGGCGCGCGATTTGCCGCCCGCCTCTCGCGCCGACGCCGCCGGTGGCCAGCATCCAGCGCGTGCGCGTAGCGGCCGGCGGGACGGACGTGACAGCCGTCTGACCCACACCGCAAACACGAACGCCTGGCATCGCCAGGCGTTCGTTCATCCAAGCCGGCGTGCCGGCTACTCGCCGAGGTAGGCCGCGCGCACCTTGGGGTCGTTGAGCAGCGCCTGGCCCTCGCCGTCCATCGTCACCTCGCCGGACTCCATCACGTAGCCGCGGTTGGCCAGCTGCAGCGCGCGGCTGGCGTTCTGCTCGACGAGCAGCACCGTCACGCCCTGCTTGTGGATGTCGTTCACGACTTCGAAGATCTTGTCGACCATGATGGGCGACAGGCCCATGGAGGGCTCGTCCAGCAGCAGCACCTTGGGGCGTGCCATCAGCGCACGGCCCATGGCCAGCATCTGCTGCTCGCCGCCGGACATCGTGCCGGCCAGCTGCTTGGCGCGCTCCTTGAGGCGCGGGAAGAGGCCGAAGACCTTGTCGATGTCGGCCTGGATCTCGCCATCCTTGCGGTTGTAGGCGCCCATCAGCAGGTTCTCGGTGATGGTCATGCGGGTGAAGGTGCCGCGGCCCTCGGGCACCATGACCAGGCCTTGCTTGGCCAGGTCCCAGGCGCCCTGGCCCTTGATGGCCCGCCCCAGGTATTCGACGCTGCCGGCGGCCACGGGCTGCAGGCCGGTGATGGCCTTCAGCGTGGTCGTCTTGCCGGCGCCGTTGGCGCCGATCAGCGACACCAGTTCGCCCTCGCGCACCTCGAAGCTGACGCCCTTGACGGCCTGGATGCCGCCGTAGGCGACCTTCAGGCCGCTGACTTTGAGAAGGGTTTGTGCCATGTTCGTCGTCCCTCTCAGTGGTTCTTGTGGCCGGCGCCGAGGTAGGCCTCGATCACCTTCTCGTTGCGCTGCACTTCGTACGGCGTGCCTTCGGCGATCTGCTTGCCGTAGTCCAGCACCGTCACGCGGTCGCACAGGCCCATGACCAGCTTCACGTCGTGCTCGATGAGCAGGATGGTGCGGCCATCGTTGCGGATGCGGTCGATCAGCTCGCGCAGCACGACCTTCTCGGTCGCGTTCATGCCGGCCGCGGGCTCGTCGAGCGCGATGAGCTGCGGGTCGGTGGCCAGGGCCCGCGCGATCTCCAGGCGGCGCTGGTCCCCATAGCTCAGCGTGCGCGCCTTGTACTCCGCGTACTTGCCGATGCCGACGTAGTCCAGCAGCTCCTGGGAGCGCGCAGCGATGGCGGCTTCCTCGGCCTTGAACTTGGGCGTGCGCAGCACCGCGCCGATCAGGCCGGACTTGGTGCGGATGTGGCGACCCACCATCACGTTCTCAAGCGCCGTCATGTCGGCGAAGAGGCGGATGTTCTGGAAGGTGCGCGCGATGCCGGCCTTGGCGACCTGGTGCACGGCCTGCGGCGTGTAGGGCGTGCCGCCCAGCGAGAAGCTGCCGCCGTCGGGCGTGTACAGGCCGGTGAGGACGTTGAAGAAGGTCGTCTTGCCGGCACCGTTGGGGCCGATCAGTCCGTAGACCTGGCCGCGCTGGATCTGGATGCCGACGTCGGACAGGGCCTGGACGCCGCCGAAGCGCTTGGACGCGCCGCTGACGTTGAGAACGATGTTGTCGTGGGTGGTCATGGTGCCTTCCTCACTTCGCGGGGGCCGGAGCGGCCTTGCCGTGTTCCGGCGCCGGCCACAGGCCGCGCGGACGGATCAGCATGATGGTGATCATGGCCAGCGCCACCAGCAGCTGGCGCAGGATGGACGCGTCGATGCGGCCGTCGGTCAGCTGCTGGATGTCGCCCGCGACGTAGCGCAGCACCTCGGGCAGGGCCGCCAGCATCAGCGCGCCCAGGATGACGCCGGGGATGTGGCCGATGCCGCCCAGCACCACCATCGCGACGATCATGACCGACTCCTGCAGGCTGAAGGACTCCGGCGACACGAAGCCCTGGAAGCTCGCGAACATCGCACCGGCGACACCGCCGAAGGTGGCACCCATGCCGAAGGCCAGCAGCTTCAGGTTGCGGGTGTTGATGCCCATCGCCTTGGCGGCAATCTCGTCCTCGCGGATGGCCATCCAGGCGCGGCCGATGCGTGACTGCTCGAGCCGGTAGCAGATGATGACGCTGGCCACCACCAGGGCGAGGAAGAGGTAGTAGTACAGCGTCACCGACGGCAGCGTGTAGTCGCCGATCTGCAGCGGCTTGCCGAGGTCGATGCCGAAGAAGCGGAAGGAATCGATCTGGCCGATGCCGCGCGGACCGTTGGTGACGTTGACCGGGTACTCCAGGTTGTTCAGGAACACGCGGATGATTTCGCCGAAGCCCAGCGTCACGATGGCAAGGTAGTCGCCGCGCAGCTTCAGCGTCGGCGCACCGAGCGCGACGCCGAACAGCGCCGCGACGCCGGCCGCCAGCGGGATGACGATCCACAGCGGCGAGTGCAGCCCGGTCGGGAAAGCCGCCCGGAAGGCCTCGAAGTTCTCGCTGAGGTGGGGGCTGGCCATCAGCGCGAACAGGTAGGAGCCGACGGCGTAGAAGGCGACGTAGCCCAGGTCCAGCAGGCCGGCATAGCCGACCACGATGTTCAGGCCCAGGGCCAGCAGCACGTACAGCAGGGCCAGGTCGATGATGCGCACCGGGCCGTTGCCGAACTGCTGCGCGAACAGCGGCACGACAAGCAGGCCCACGGCCGCGATCAGGAAGGTGACGAGTTTCTTGGTTTGCATGGCGTTCCTCCGTCAGGCGCGATCAGCAACACGCTCGCCGAGCAGGCCCGAGGGGCGCAGCGTCAGCACAAGGATGAGGGCGACGAAGGCGAAGATGTCGGCGTAGTGGCTGCCCAGCACACCGCCGGTCAGGTCGCCGAGATAGCCCGCGCCGATGGCCTCGATGAGGCCCAGCAGCACGCCACCCACGACGGCGCCGGCCAGGTTGCCGATGCCGCCCAGCACCGCGGCCGTGAAGGCCTTCAGCCCGGGCATGAAGCCCATCGTGTGCTGCACGGTGCCGTAGTTGGCAGCCCACATCAGGCCGGCCACGGCCGCCAGCGCGGCGCCGATGACGAAGGTGGTGGAGATGATGAAGTCGGGCTTCACACCCATCAGGCCGGCCACGCGCGGGTTCTCGGCCGTGGCGCGCATCGCGCGGCCCAGCTTGGTGAAGTTCACGAGGTACATCAGGCCGGCCAGGATGCAGACCGTCAGGCCCAGGATCAGGCACTGCGTGACCGTGATGACCGGGCCACCGAGGTCGAACGGCGTCGTCGGCAGCAGCAGCGGGAAGGGCTTGGGGTTGGGCTTCCAGATGATCATCGCCAGCACCTGCAGCAGCAGCGACATGCCCATCGCGGTGATCAGCGGCGCCAGACGCGGCGCGTTGCGCAGCGGCCGGTAGGCGATCTTCTCGACCGCGTAGTTCAGCGTCGCGCAGATGACGATGGCGGCTGCCAGGCCGATCAGCATCAGCAGCCAGCCGGGGATGCCGGAATCGGCCAGCAGCGTGACGACCGTCCAGCTGACCATGGCGCCGACCATCAGGATCTCGCCGTGGGCGAAATTGATGAGGTTGATGATGCCGTAGACCATCGTGTAGCCCAGGGCGACCAGGGCATACATGCTCCCGAGCACCAGGCCGTTGATGATCTGTTGAATCAGAGTCTCCATGAGGGCTCCAGACAAGTTTGTAGGGCGCAGCATGCGCCACGCGACCCGGGGTGAATCGCAACCCTCGTGCCAAAACACAAAAACCAGCGGCGTTTCAAGGGTATTCACCGACCGCATGTAGCCGCCTGGTGTTCGATCCGTCCCGGGCAGCGGGTCAAGGTCGGATTTCACGAGTGTCAGCCGCCGCCGGCTGGGCGGAAATCCGCACAAACCGCACGCGCCGCGAGCGGTTCTCCGCCAGCGCTGAAAAAACCGCCGCAAGCCCTGCCCACGCGTGCCCGGCGTGGGCACACTACACGGCCCCGCTGCCATGGTTGTGCCCGAATCCCTCCGCCCACGCGCGCTGCGCCTGCTCCGTCTGCTGGGCCGGCCGGGCTTTCATCTCTTCCTGACCGGCCTGCTGATGGTGCTGGGCTTCGTGCTCGCGCACCGCCTCAGTGAACGCAGTGGCCGTGAGCAGCTGTCGGCGCTGAGCACCGAGCGGCTGGAGCTGTACGCCTCCAACCTCGCCGCCGAACTGGGGCGGCATGCCTCGCTGCCCAGCCTGCTGGCTATCGCGCCGACGCTGCAGGCGCTGATGCAGGCCCCCGACGATCCCGAGCGCCGCCGTGCCGCCAGCCACATGCTGGCCCGCGTCAACGTGCGCGCGGGCACGCACCAGATCTTCTTCGCCACGCCGCAGGGCCAGGTCTTGTCCGCCAGCGAGCCGCTGGCCCCGCCGGCCCGCCTGCCCGAGGCGCTTGCCCAGGGCCGCAGCCACTTCTTCGCCGCCGACCCCAACACCGGCAGCACCGACTTCTACCTGCTGCACCCGATGCGCCAGGCCAGCCAGGCGGCGGGCGTCATCGTCGTGCGCTTCAACCTTGCGCCGCTGGAGGCGACCTGGCTGGACCTCGGGCTGCGCTCGCAGGGTGAACGCATCCTCGTCGCCGACGACCAGGACGTGGTCATCATGAGCTCGGTGCAGGCCCTGAAGTACGCGGTGCTCGACCATGCCGACCCGTCGCGCCGCCAGGCCCTGCAGGCCAGCGCCCGCTACCCGCAGGCCATCGGCCCGGACCTCGACCTGCCCGCGTCGCTGGAGGTGCACCAGGGCCTGCAGGTCAAGCTGCCGCTGCCAGGGGCGAAGACCATGCTGGCCCAGCAGCGCCAGATCGTGCCGCTCGGGCTGCGCCTGGTGGCGCTGTCGGACCTGACCGAGGTGCGCCAGCGCGCGCAGCTGGCGGCCTGGGGCGGTGCGGCCTTCGGTGCGAGCGTGGGCCTGCTGGTGCTGCACCTGTCATCCCGGCGGCGCGCCCTGCGCCAGCTCACCCAGGCGCAGGCCGACCTGCGCCAGGCCCATGCGCAACTGGAGCAACTGGTCGACAGCCGCACCGCCGAGCTGCGTCAAACCAACGACGCGCTCAAGACCCAGATCGCCCAGCGCCTGCAGACCGAGGGCGAGCTGTTGCAGGCCAGCAAGCTGGCGGTGCTGGGCCAGATGTCGGCCGGGCTCTCACACGAGGTCAATCAGCCGCTGACCGCGCTGCGTGCGCTGGCGCGCAATTCCATGCGCCTGCTGGAGGCCGGCCGTCAAGATGCGGTGGCGGCCAACCTGCAGATCATGGACGACATGGTCGAGCGCATGAGCCAGATCACGCGGCAGCTCAAGAGCTTCGCCCGCAAGGCCGACGAGCAGGTCACCAGCGCGGTATCGCTGCTGGACTGCGTGCGCAACGCGCTGCTGCTGCTGGAGCACCGCAGCCGGGCGCTGGGCCTGGCCACCGAGATCGACCTGCCGCCCGGCCTGCGCGTGCGCGCCGAGGCCAACCGGCTGGAGCAGGTGCTGGTCAACCTGTTCGGCAACGCCATCGACGCGATGCAGCACGAGGCCGAGCGGCGGCTGCGCGTGCGCGCCGTCGCACAGGACGCGGGCCAGCGCGTGCTGGTGCAAGTGCAGGACTGCGGCCCTGGCGTCGGCGAGGCGGACCTGGCCCGCCTCTTCGAGCCCTTCTTCACGACCAAGCCGGCCGGCGAGGGCCTGGGGCTCGGCCTGGTCATTTCGGCCAAGATCGTGCATGAGTTCGGCGGCACGCTGCGTGCCGAGAAGCTCGCGCAGGGCATGAGTTTCGAGTTCGACCTCGCCGTCGAGAGCTGGACCGCCGTACCGGAGACCCATGATGTTTGAAGGCTACAAGGTCGTGTTCGTCGAGGACGACCTGCCGGTGCGGGTCAGCCTGACCCAGACGCTGGAACTGGAGGGCCTCGCCGTCGTCCCCTGCCGCAGCGCAGAAGAAGCCCTGCCCCACATCCAGCCCGGCGCACCCATCGTCGTCATCACCGACGTGCGCCTGCCCGGCATGGACGGCCGCGCGCTGCTGGCGCGTGTGCAGGCGACGGACCCGGGCATCCCCACCATCCTCATCACCGCCCATGGCGACGTCGCGATGGCCGTGCAGTCCATGCGCGCCGGCGCCTACGACTTCATCGAGAAGCCCTTTGCACCGGAGCGCCTGCTGGACGTGGCCCGCCGCGCGCTGGACCTGCGCACGCTGCGCCACTCGGCCGACGAGCTGCGCGCGCAATTGCAGCGCGCCAGTGGCATCGAAGCGGCACTGCTCGGCCAATCGCCCGCCATGCAGCAGCTGCGCCGCCAGGTGCTGAACCTCGCCGGCACGTCGGCCGACGTGCTCATCGTCGGCGAGACCGGCACCGGCAAGGAGCTGGTGGCCCGCTGCCTGCACGACCAGAGCGGGCGGCGTGACCGGCATTTCGTCGCCATCAACTGCGGTGGACTCCCGGAGGCGCTGTTCGAGAGCGAGCTGTTCGGCCACGAGCCGGGCTCGTTCACGTCGGCCGCCAAGCGCCGCATCGGCAAGATCGAGCACGCCAACGGCGGCACGCTGCTGCTCGACGAGATCGAGACCATGCCCATCGCGCTGCAGATCAAGCTGCTGCGTGTGCTGCAGGAGCGGCGCGTGGAACGCCTTGGCTCGAACGAGGAGCTGCCCATCAACGTGCGCTTCATCGCGGCCAGCAAGTCGGACCTGAAGGAGCAGGCAGCCAAGGGCGAGTTCCGCAGCGACCTCTACTACCGCCTGAACATCGCCACGCTGAACCTGCCGCCGCTGCGCGAGCGCCGCGAGGACATCCCGCTGCTGTTCGAGCACTTCGTCGCCCAGGCCTGCGCCCGCTACGAGCGCGCCGCGCCCGAGCTGACACCCGAGAAGCTGCGCGAGCTGATGGCCCACGACTGGCCCGGCAACGTACGCGAGATCCGCAATGCGGCCGACCGCTTCGTGCTGGCGCTGGACGACCTCGACCCGCAAGCCGCACTGCAGGCCGTGCCGGCGCTCAACCTGGCCCGGCAGATGGACCTCGTTGAGAAAACGCTGATCGAGCAGGCCCTGCGCCGCGCGCAGGGCAAGGTGCCCGCGGCGATGGAGCTGCTGGGCACGCCCCGCAAGACGCTGTACGACAAGCTGCACCGACACGGCATCGTGCTGGACGACTTCCGCTAGATTTGCGAGTCAGGAGGCCGCTCATGAAGTTCGCGCCTGAGAAGTCCGGCAACCCTTTGAACACCGCCGTGGTGGGCGTCATCGCCCATGGCTTGGCGTTTGGCGGCGCGGGTTTGGCCCTTTACTGGTCCCTGCAGGACCATTCGTTCCTGCCCCTGGGGATTGCGTTCGCAGTCCTCACAGGCCTGGAAGGCCTGTTCGTCTACGCCAGCCGGCGCTGAATCAGCGATAACGCTCCGGGTCCGGCGAATCCGTCGGGTTCGCGATCACGCGGCGGAAGGCCGCGCTCATCGGCAGCTTCAGGTTCAGGCCCTGGGACGGCAGCGGCGACTCGAACCAGCGGCGGTAGATGGCGTGGATCTCGCCGCTGTGGTACAGGCCCGCCAGCACCTCATCCACCAGCGCCTTGAACTGCGGGTCGCCCTTGCGCAGGCCGATAGCGTAAGGCTCCACCGTCATCGCGGTGTCGGAGATGCGGTAGTCGTCCGCGCCCGGCCCCTGCTGGGCCAGCAAGGCGCGCAGCAGCACGTCGTCCATCAGAAAGGCCGCGGCGCGGCCGCTGCGCAGCAGCTGGAAGCCTTCGGGGTCGTCCAGCCCGCCCAGGATGCGTATGCCCAGCGCCTGCTCGTCATTGACCTTGGCCAGGTGCTGGATGCTGGTCGTGCCGATGGTGGACGCGACCAGTTGGCCGCGCAGGTCCGACAGCCTCTGCACGCGCCTGGCCGTGCGCGTCAACAGCCGGCTCTCGGCGACGAAGATGGTCAGCGAGAAGGCCTGGCTGCGCGCCCGCTCGGCCGTGTGCGTGGTGATGCCGCACTCCATGTCCAGCGTGCCGTTGATGACCAGCGGCATGCGCGTGGCCGAAGCCACCTCGACGCGGCGCACCTCCAGGTCGGGCAGTTGCAGCTTCTCGCGCACGGCGGCGACGACGCGGTCGCACAGCTCGACCGTGTAGCCGGTGGGGCGCAACTGGGCGTCCAGATAGGAGAACGGCAACGAGGCCGGGCGGTAGCCGATGACGATGACGCCGGTGTCCCGCACGCGCGTGAGCGTGGGGCCATCGGCCGCCTGAGCCGTGCCGAAGCAAAGCGCCAAGCCAGCGCAGGCTGTCGCGCTAGCTCTCAGCAGCCGCTTCATCGTCCAGCCGGCGAAGTTCGGCCAGCTTGTCTGCAATGCGCAGCTCCATCCCGCGCGGCACCGGCTCGTACCAGCGCTGGTGCTCCAGGCCGTCGGGCAGGTATTGCTCGCCGGCAGCGTAGCCGCCCGGCTCGTCATGCGCATAACGATAGGCCTTGCCGTAGCCCAGCTCCTTCATCAGCTTGGTCGGTGCATTGCGCAGGTGCACCGGCACCGGGCGGGACTGGTCCTGCTTGACGAAGGCCTTGACCGCGTTGAAGGCCTTGTAGACGGCGTTGGATTTGGGCGCGATGGCCAGGTAGACGACGGCCTCGGCCAGCGCCAGCTCGCCCTCGGGCGAACCCAGCCGCTCGTAGGTCTCGGCCGCATCCAGCGTGATGCGCAGCGCGCGCGGGTCGGCCAGGCCGATGTCCTCGCTGGCCATGCGGATGAGGCGGCGCGCGATGTAGCGGGCGTCGACGCCGCCGTCCACCATGCGCACGAACCAGTACAGCGACGCGTCCGGGTTACTGCCGCGCACCGACTTGTGCAGGGCGCTGATGACGTCGTAGAACTGGTCGCCGCCCTTGTCATAACGGCGCAACTGCTCGCCCAAGGTGCGTTCCAGCAACCCCTCGTCGATGCGGGCGCCGCCGGCCAGTGCGGCGGCTGATTCAAGGGCGTTCAGGAGCCGGCGGGCATCGCCGTCCGCATAGCCGATGAGGCGGTCGGCGGCCTGCTGGGTCGGCGGCTCGATGCCCAGCTCGGCGGCGCCGCGGGCGATGAGCTGCTGCAGCTCCTGCGCGTCCAGGCTCTTGAGCACCTGCACCTGGGCGCGCGACAGCAAGGCCGAGTTGACCTCGAAGCTGGGGTTCTCGGTCGTCGCGCCGATGAAGGTGAACAGGCCCGATTCGACATGCGGCAGGAAGGCGTCCTGCTGGGCCTTGTTGAAGCGGTGCACCTCGTCGACGAAGACCACCGTGCGCCGGCCCTGCTGCGCGGCGATCTGCGCGCGGTCCACGGCCTCGCGGATGTCCTTCACCCCGCCCAGCACCGCCGAGATGGCGATGAACTGCGCATCGAAGGCGCCCGCCACCAGCCGCGCCAGGGTCGTCTTGCCGACGCCCGGCGGGCCCCACAGGATCATGCTTTGCAGCCGCCCGGCCTCGAAGGCCGTGCGCAGCGGCATGCCGGGGCCCAGCAGGTGGCGCTGGCCGATGACCTCGTCCAGCGTCTTGGGCCGCAGCCGCTCGGCCAGCGGCTGGGCAGGCGGCTCGGCGGCGAACAGATCCGTCATTGCTCGATGAGATCGGCCCCGGCCGGCAGCTTGAACTGGAAGCGCTCGGCCGCGACGGGCACGTTGGTCTGCACGGCGCTGAAGTCCAGCCGCGAGCGCTGACCGAAGGCGTCGACGATCTCCATCGCGGCGAGCTCCTTGCCCTTGAAGCCGAGCTTGAGGGACTGGATGGTGGACTCAGCCTGCTTGGCATCGGCCTGCTTGGGCACGGCCAGCACCCAATCCAGGCCGCCGTCGCTGGGCTGCGCCTTCAACGTGAAGTCACGCTCCAGGTTGGCGCCCGCGAGCAGCGCGGCAGGCGTGGCACCCAAAGCATCGGCCAGCTTGCGGGAGCTGGCCTGGTTGAGGTCGGCGTCGTAGATCCAGACCTTCTGCCCATCCGCGACGATGACCTGCTCGAACGGCTTGGCGTACGCAAAGCGGAACTGGTTGGGCCGCTGGAACTCGAACGAGCCGGACGACACCTTCTTGCGCTTGCCATCCGGCGACGTGACCGTCTGCGTGAAGTTGGCCTTGCCGCTCTTCACGTCGCGGCCGAAATCGCGCAGCGCGTCGACCGCGTCGGCATGGGCGACGCTGGCGATCAGCAGCGTCAGGCTGAGGAGGATGCGCTTCATTCGTCTCGTTTCGGAATAATCAACTCGCGGCTGCCGTTGGAGGCCAGGGCGCCGACGAGACCGGACTTTTCCATCTGCTCCAGCAGCCGCGCGGCGCGGTTGTAGCCGATGCGCAGGTGTCGCTGCACCAGCGAGATGGACGCCTTGCGGTGCTGCAGCACGATGGCCACGGCCTGGTCGTACATCGGGTCGGCCTCGCCGGCCGCTTCGCCGGGCGCAGGTGCCTCGCCGCCCATGTCGTCGAGTACGCCGCCTTCGAGAATGCCTTCGATGTAATTCGGTTCACCCTGGGACTTGATGTACTCCACAACGCGGTGGACCTCGTCGTCGCTGACAAAGGCGCCGTGCACGCGGATGGGCAGGCCGGTGCCGGAGGGCATGTAGAGCATGTCGCCCATGCCCAGTAGCGCCTCGGCGCCCATCTGGTCGAGGATGGTGCGACTGTCGATCTTGGAGCTGACCTGGAAGGACAGCCGTGTCGGGATGTTGGCCTTGATGAGGCCGGTGATGACGTCCACCGACGGTCGCTGCGTGGCCAGGATCAGATGGATGCCCGCCGCCCGCGCCTTCTGCGCCAGCCGCGCGATCAGTTCCTCGATCTTCTTGCCGACCACCATCATCAGGTCGGCCAGTTCGTCGATGACGACGACGATGAAGGGCAGCTTTTGCAGGGGCTCGGGTTCCTCGGGCGTCAGGCTAAACGGGTTGGGGATGCTGATGCCGTTGGCCTCGGACTCGGCTATCTTTTTGTTGTAGCCGGCGAGGTTGCGCACGCCCATCTTGGACATGAGCTTGTAGCGCCGCTCCATCTCGCCGACACACCAGTTCAACGCATTGCCGGCCTGCTTCATGTCCGTCACGACCGGCGCCAGCAGGTGCGGGATGCCCTCGTAGACGCTCATCTCCAGCATCTTGGGGTCGATGAGGATGAGACGGACGTCGCGGGCCTCGGCTTTGTAGAGCAGGCTGAGGATCATCGCGTTGATGCCCACCGACTTGCCCGAACCGGTCGTGCCGGCCACCAGGCAGTGCGGCATCTTGGCGAGGTCAGCCACGACGGGCAGGCCGATGATGTCCTTGCCCAGGCCCATGGTCAGCTGGGATGCGGCGTCAGCATAGACCTGCGAGCCGAGGATCTCCGACAAGCGGATGGTCTGGCGGCGCGCATTGGGCAGCTCCAGCGCCATGTAGTTCTTGCCGGGAATGGTCTCGACGACGCGGATGGACACGAGGCTGAGTGAGCGCGCCAGGTCTTTGGCCAGCCCGACGATCTGCGAGCCCTTCACGCCGGTGGCCGGCTCGATCTCGTAGCGCGTGATGACCGGCCCGGGCGACGCAGCGACGACATGCACTTCCACGCCGAAATCGCGCAGCTTCTTCTCGATGAGACGGCTGGTCATCTCCAGCGACTCGGGCGTGACCGTCTCCTGTCGGCCAGGCGCGGCATCCAGCAGGTCGACCTGCGGGAGCTTGGCGTCACCCGCATCGATGAACAGCGTCTGCTGGCGCTCTTTGGCCACGCGCGTGGACTGCGGCACCTCGACGACGGGCGCCTCGATGACCAGGGGCGCGTGCTCCGCCCCGCCCTGCTCCCACTGGCGCTCGATCTGGCGCTCCACCTCGACCTCGTGCTCACGCTCCTTGACGGCCTGCTCGCCGGCCTTCTGGTCCGCCTTGATCTCGCGCTTTTCGATGCGTTTCTCGCGCAACTCTTCGATGCGCTCGCCGATGCGCTCGGCCAGATGGCCCCACGAGAAGCGGAACGCCCACGACAAGCCGGTCAGCAGCAGCACGATCCAAACGACGCCGGAACCGGCAAAGCCCAGGCCCTTCATGCCCAGCGGCCCGAGCGTGTAGCCAACGAGGCCGCCCGCATGCCCCGGCAGGCGCGGCTCTAGGGCGTAGAGGCGGCTCCACTCCAGCGCGCAGCTCGCGCCGATCAGCAGCACGAGGCCGGCCCACCAGCGTGCCCGCTGGCTCCAGCGTGGCGCCGGCAGCACGTCATGTCGCAACACGCCGGCCAGGCCGCGCAACCAGCCACGCAGCGCCAGCAGCGGCAGCCACCAGGCGGAGAAGCCGAACAGGAACAGTAGCCCGTCCGACAGCCACGCACCGAAGCTGCCGACGCGGTTGCCGACGAGGTCGCGCTGGCCGCTGGTGCTGAAGGCGGCATCGCGCAGGTCATGCGTGGTCATGGCAAGCACGAGCAGGGCTAACAGCAGGGCCGTCAAGGCCAACCATAGCGGCGTGCGCAACAGCCGCGAGGCAGCGGACGGCGGCGGGGCCGCGGGTTTGGGCGCCTGTCGGCGGGCAGGTTTGGCGGCAGCGGGTTCGCCGGCGGTCTCATCGCCGCCCAGCAGGGAACCGAGGGGAAAACTCATCCCCGCATTGTCACCGTCAATCGTGGGTCAGCCGTTCCTTGATGACCACCGAACCGTTCTCAAGCGTTTCGATGACGCCGCGCTCCTCCAGGTCCTTCATGACCCGGCTGACCATCTCGCGCGACGCGCCGACGACCTTGGCCATGTCCTGGCGCGAGACCTTGCCGCGGATGAGCTTGATGCCCTTCTCGTCCTCGGACATGTCCAGCAGCGTGCGCGCGACGCGGCCGTAGACGTCCAGCAGGGCGAGCGACTCGATCTGGCGGTCGGCGTTGCGCAGCCGCGCAACAAGCCCGCGCAGGATGCCGTACGACAGGCTGCTGCTTTCGGGCAGGCAGCGCGCGAACTCCAGCCGGCCCAGCACCAGCATGTCGGTCTGCACCTCGGCGCGTACGGTGGCCGAGTGCGGCTCGTTGTCGATGAGGCTCATCTCGCCGACGTAGTCGCCCGACTGCAGCACGGCGAGGATGACCTCGCGGCCACGGTGGTCGGCCGTCAACACACGGGCTCGGCCGTTCAACAGGATGAATAGCGCGTTGGACTTGGTGCCCTGCTCGACGATCAGTTCACCACGCTTGAAGCGGCGCTTGACGACGCTGTCGGCGATGGACTGGGCCTGGTCGGTGGTCAGCATCGAGAACAACGGAACGCGCCGGATCAGGTCCAGGTTGGAAATCATCGCCATATGCACTCTCCAGGTTTGAGCCCCAGGCCGGCGGCCGAAAAGGCGCCTGCCTAAAATGGCGTGCATTGTGCACACGCGGCAGGGTTCGCCGCATCGGGTTAGGCCGGGGTTTTCACCCCTAAGTGCTCAGCCCGACGCCCTTGCGAGACGTCCCGCCGCCCTCACCTCCTCCGCCATGACCGCATCCATCCAACACCACGGCCTGCTCATCCTCGGCTCGGGCCCCGCCGGCTACACCGCTGCCATCTATGCCGCACGCGCCAATCTCAAGCCTACGCTGATTACCGGCATGGCCCAAGGGGGTCAGCTCATGACCACCACCGAGGTCGACAACTGGCCCGCCGATGTGATGGGCGTGCAAGGCCCCGAGTTGATGCAGCGCTTCCTGCAGCATGCCGAGCGCTTCCAGACGCAGATCGTCTTCGACCACATCAACAAGGTCGACTTTTCCAAGCGCCCCTTCACGCTGGTGGGCGACAGCGGCACGTACACCTGTGACGCACTCATCATCGCCACCGGCGCCTCGGCCAAATACCTCGGGCTGGAGTCGGAGCAGTCGTTCATGGGCCGCGGGGTCAGCGGTTGCGCGACCTGCGACGGGTTCTTCTATCGCGGCCAGGAAGTCTGCGTCGTCGGCGGCGGCAACACCGCAGTCGAGGAGGCGCTCTACCTGTCCAACATCGCCAGCACTGTTCACCTGATCCACCGCCGGGACAAGTTCCGCGCCGAGCCCATCCTGGTGGACAAGCTGATGGAGAAGGCGGCCGCGGGCAAGATCAAGCTGCACCTGTTCCAGCAACTCGACGAGGTACTGGGCGACGCCTCCGGCGTGACCGGCGTGCGCACGTTGAACGTGCAGGACGGCAGCAAGGTCGAGATTCCCGTGCATGGCTGCTTCATCGCCATCGGTCATCACCCCAACACCGACATCTTCCAGGGCCAGCTGGAGATGAAGGACGGCTACATCTTGACCAGGAGCGGCCTGAACGGTTTCGCGACGATGACCAGCGTGCCCGGTGTGTTCGCGGCCGGCGACGTGCAGGATCACGTCTATCGCCAGGCCATCACCAGTGCCGGCACCGGCTGCATGGCAGCCCTGGACGCGCAGCGCTTCCTCGAGCAGGAGAACGGCTGAGCCGCGCCGCGGGCGCTCGTCCATGGACGACCTGTGGGTTTGCCGCTATACTCGCGGGCTTGCCTGCTGGATGGACCGCGCCTGACTGGTTGATACGTCAACCGGCTTGGGTTTAGCAGGCATTTGCGGTCAAAGGGCCGTCCGCGAGGACGGCTGGTCAGCGAAGTCAAACCGGAGAAGCGTCAATGGCACGCGTCTGTCAAGTCACGGGCAAGAAGCCCATGGTCGGGAACAATGTTTCCCACGCCAACAACAAAACCAAGCGTCGGTTCCTGCCGAACCTGCAATACCGCCGTTTCTGGGTGGAATCGGAAAACCGTTGGGTGCGCCTGCGCATCACGAACGCCGCTCTGCGTTTGATCGACAAGGTCGGCATCGACCAAGTCATCGCCGATCTGCGCGCTAAGGGTGAGCTGTAAGGCGAGCTCTGATCGTCATTCACTGACTACTGAAGGAATACGACCATGGCATCCAAAGGCGGCCGCGAAAAGATCAAGCTGGAGTCCACTGCGGGCACCGGCCACTTCTACACGACGAACAAGAACAAGAAGACCACGCCCGAAAAGCTCGAATTCATGAAGTTCGATCCCAAGGCGCGCAAGCATGTCCTGTACAAGGAAATCAAGCTGAAGTGATCGCCAGCGGCTCACACCGCTTGCGCTTCAGCCAAAACAAAACCCGCCAAGCGGCAACGCTGGCGGGTTTTGTCGTTGTGGCGCCCAATCAGCGCGCCGTGGCGACCTTCGGGCTGAACTCGTCCTTGAACCAGCGGTCGATCATCTGCTTCTCGTAGCGCAGCGAGTCGCTGCTGGAATAGTTGTTGAAACCGTCTTGGTAGTTCATGTCGCGCAGTTTGACCTCGCCCTGCTGCACCACCTTGCCGCCCTCGCGCACTTCGTAGTTGAAGGCGATGTAAGGCAGCGTGACCGTGCGCATCACGCGCAGCCACTCCATGCGGCGGCCGAAGGGTTCAACCTCACCGGCCAGGTCCAAGTCGGTCACGTCGATGCGCACCTCCTTGCCCGGCAGGCGCTTGCCAGCCTGCTGGACGAGGTGGGCTTCGATGTCCTTCAACAGATCCATCTGCTTGAAGCCGTGGTTGTCCTTGATGTCCGAGAACTTCTCGGGTTGGACGAAATTCACCTGCACGTCGGCACGCGCGGTGGCAGCGAGGGCCAGCAGGCCCAGAGCAATCCAGTGGTGTTTCATGGCATGCCTCCTGATTCAGCGACTGCGTGCACCAAGTCTAGGCCAGACAAAAAAAAAGGGCGCCACGCAGGGGCGCCCTTTACACCGGCGAAACCTCGCTCAGGCGTGAGCGGCGCGCAGGCGCATCGAGAAGGCTTGCAGCTCGGCGATGCCACTTTCCTCGGCGCGGCGGCACCAGGCCTGCAGGTCGGCAACCAGTTGCTCGGCCGAGACATTGGTACGCGTCCACATCTGGCGCAGTTCCTCGCGCATGGTCACCAGTTTGTCGATGACCGGGCTCGCGGCCCGGGCATGCGCCAGGTCGCCATGCACGGCCGGCGGAATCCGGTCTTCGTCGCGGTGCAGCCAGCGTTGGGCCTGCTTGAACTGCGCAAAACGCTCGGAGTGCTTGCCGCTTTCGGCCTGGATCTTGGCCAGTTCGGCCGCGCATGCCGCCTTCAGGCCTCGCGCGTAGGTGGCCATGACCTCGTAGCGGTTGGCAATCAGCGCTTCCAGCGTGCGGGCGTCAGCCGGCTTGATCTCGCCCAGGCTCAGCTTGGGCGCCGTCTTGCGGACCTTGGCCATGCCCAGCATCTCCAGGCCGCGGATGTACATCCAGCCGATGTCGAACTCGTACGGCTTGACCGAAAACTTCGCCGACGTGGGGTAGGTGTGGTGGTTGTTGTGCAGCTCTTCGCCGCCAACGATCAGCGTCCAGGGCGTCAGGTTGGTCGACGCATCAGGCGCTTCGAAGTTGCGATAACCCCAGTAGTGGCCAATGCCGTTGATGACGCCGGCCGCCCAGATGGGAATCCAGGCCATCTGGATGGCCCAGATCGTTGCACCAGCGGCGCCGAACAGGGTGACGTTGATGATGAGCATCAGCGCCACGCCCTGCCAGCTGTAGCGGGTGTACAGGTTGCGCTCGATCCAGTCGTCGGGGGTGCCGCGGCTGTACTTCGCAATGGTCTCGGCATTCTTGGCCTCGGCGCGATACAGCTCGGCGCCCTCGGCCAGCACCTTCTTCAGGCCGCGGGTCTGCGGGCTGTGCGGGTCTTCCTCGGTTTCGCACTTGGCGTGGTGCTTGCGGTGGATGGCCACCCATTCACGGGTGACCATGCCGGTCGTCAGCCACAGCCAGAAGCGGAAGAAATGCGACGGGATAGGACCGAGGTCGAGCGCGCGGTGAGCCTGGCAGCGATGCAGGAAGATCGTGACCGCAGCGATCGTGATGTGGGTCACAACCAGCGTGTAGATCACAAGTTGCCAGAAGCTGAAACCCAGCAGGCCGGAGCCTACCCAGTCGATCAGCGCGTTCAAGATGTCGTTCATGCGTCCAAGACCCCGGCCGGAACGGCCATGCAAAGGAAGTTCGATTGTAGAGGAACGCCCCCAAAATCAAGGGGTTCCGCGCACCGCATTCGCGCGTAGGCGTGTGATGCGACGCGTTCCTTGACGCCGGTCAAGCCGCGCGCTCCCACGCAACGGCGAAAAAGCCGTCGGTGGCATGCCGGTGCGGCCACAACCGCAATGCACCGTTTTCCACAAGCTCGCTGCTGCGCTCCACCTGCGACTTGGCGAGCGCCTCATCCGCGGCCAGCGGCCTGAAGTCGCCGTGGGCGGCGGCAAACTCGGCGGTGATCACTTCGTTCTCGGCGTCCAGCAGGCTGCAGGTGGCGTAGACCAGGCGACCGCCCGGCTTCACGAGACGCGCGGCGCTGGCCAGGATGGCACGCTGCTTGGCCTGCAGCTCGCTCACGGCCTGGGGCGACTGGCGCCATTTCAGGTCGGGGTTGCGGCGCAGCGTGCCCAGGCCCGAGCACGGCGCGTCGACCAGCACGCGGTCGATCTTGCCGGCCAGGCGCTTGATGCGGTCGTCGCGCTCATGGGCGATCTGGGCCGGGTAGACGTTGGACAGGCCGCTGCGCGCCAGGCGGGGTTTCAGCGCGTCGAGCCGGTGGCCCGACACGTCGAAGGCATAAAGCCGGCCGGTGTTGCGCATCGCGGCCCCCAAGGCCAGCGTCTTGCCGCCTGCGCCAGCGCAGAAGTCGACGACCATCTCGCCGCGCCTGGGCGCCAGCAGCAGCGCCAGCAGCTGGCTGCCCTCGTCCTGCACCTCGACCGCGCCGCTGGTGAACAGATCCAGCTTGTTCAGCGCAGGCTTGCCATGCACGCGCAGGCCCAGCGGCGAATACGGCGTCGGCTGCGCCTCGATGCCCACGGCGGCCAGCTGTGCCTGGGCTTCCTCGCGCTTGAGCTTGAGCGTGTTGACGCGCAGGTCCAGCGGTGCCGCCTCGTTCAGCGCGCCGGCCAGCTTCCAGAATTCTTCCTCGCCCAGGCGCGCCAGCAGCGGCTCGGCCAGCCAGTCGGGCAGGTTGTGGCGCAACTTGGGCGCCAAGCTGTCCGGCGCGATGGCCTGCACCTGGGCCAGCCATTGCTGCTCGGCCGGGCTCAGCGCGCCGCGCAGGAAGCTGTCGCTGCCGCGCCAGGCCAGGATCGCCAGGCGGCGCGGCATCGGGCCGCTGCCGCTCTGGGCCAGGTTCTGGAACTTGAGCCGCTCACGCAGCAACGCATAGACGGTTTCGGCAAGGCTGGCGCGTTCGCGCTGGCCGAGGTTCTTGTGTTGGCGGAAGAAGGCCGAGACGGTCGCGTCGGCCGGCGCGTCGAGCTTGTTGACGGCGGCGATCAGCTCGGCGCACAGCTCCAGGAGGGCATTAGGATGCATCGCCGCATTATCCCAAGATGAACCTCTGGACCCAGCTGCGCCTGCGCCCCCGTCTGCTGTCGGCCATCCTCGCCGGCAGCGCGCTCGCCGCCCTGTGGCCCGGCGACCTGCCGACGACGACACGGCTGCTGCTGGGCTGGGACCTCACGCTGTGGATCTACCTGCCACTGGCGCTGTGGATGATGCTGGGCCGCGCCGGCTCGGTGAACGTGCAGGAGCGCGCCAGCCGCCTTGCTGAAGGGCTGCCCGTCATGCTGCTGCTGGCCGTCAGCGGCGCGCTCGCGAGCTTCGGCGCCATCGCGCTGGAGCTGGGCAGCGCGCGCCAGGCCCATGCCGCCGGCGGCTTGCCCCTGGCGTTCGCAATCGCCACGGTCTGCAGCTCCTGGCTGCTGCTGCCGGTGGAGTTCGGCATCGCCTACGCGAGCCTGTATCACGGCGAGGGCAAGGCGGCGCACGGACTGGAGTTCCCGGGCGACGACGGGCCGCCGGACTATGGCGACTTCCTGTACTTCTCGATCACCGTGGCCGCGACCTCGCAGACATCGGACGTCAGCGTCAGTTCGCGGGCGATGCGCCGCCTGGTGCTGGCTCAGGCACTGCTGGCCTTCATCTTCAACACCGGCGTGCTGGCATTGACGGTCAACATCCTGGCCAGCTTGGTCAGCTGACGAACAGCTGCTGCGGCGCACCGTCGCGGTGGCGGACGACCTCGCCCTCCCACACCAGCGCGCCTTCCGCGAACCAGCGCACCGCCTGCGGGTAGATGCGGTGCTCGGCCGTCAGCACGCGGGCCGACAGGGCCTTGGCATCGTCGCTCGGCAGCACCGGCACGGCGGCCTGGATGACGATGGCGCCGTGGTCCAGCTCGGCGGTCACGAAATGCACCGTCACGCCGGCGATCTTGCAGCCCATCGCTATGGCCCGTTCGTGCGTGTGCAGGCCGGTGAAGGCCGGCAGCAGCGACGGGTGGATGTTGAGCATGCGGCGCGCATAGCGGGCCGTGAAGCCGGGCGTCAGGATGCGCATGAAGCCGGCCAGCACGACCAGGTCGGGCGAGAAACCGTCGATGACGCGGGCCAGTTCGGCGTCGAATTCCTCGCGGCTGGCATAGGCCTTGTGGTCGACCACGGCGGTGGCGATGCCATGCTCGGCAGCGAACTGCAGGCCGGCGGCGTCGGGCCGGTTGCTGATGACGGCAGCCACCTCGGCCGGCCAGCCCTCGGCCTTGCAGGCCTTCACGATGGCCTCCATGTTGGAGCCCCGCCCCGAAATCAGAATCACCAGTCTCTTCATCGCCGGGCCGCCCCACGATGAAGAACGCCCCCTCGGGGGGCAGTGGCCACAGGAAGTGTGGGCGCGTGGGGGTCATGTTCCATGGGCCGGCAGTGTAGAACCCGCGCCCATGGCGACCGGCAGGTCCAAGTGCCTTGAACGACAATCCGCGCCCCATGCCGACACCCGCCCTCACCCGCCCGCGCGCCCTCTCGGGCATGCGCCCCACCGGCGCCCTGCACCTCGGCCACTTCCATGGCGCCCTCAAGAACTGGGTGGGCCTGCAGGACTCGCACGACTGCTTCTTCTTCGTCGCCGACTGGCATGCGCTGACGACGTCCCATCCCGACCGCGACACGCTGACCCGCCATGTCTACGACATGGTCACCGACTGGCTGGCCGCCGGCATCGATCCCGAGCGCTGCACCCTCTTCCTGCAAAGCCGCATGCCCGAGCACGCCGAGCTGTTCACGCTGCTGGCCATGTGCACGCCGTCGAGCTGGCTGGCACGCATGCCCAGCTACAAGGACCAGGTGGCCGCCGACCCCGAGCTGGCCACCTACGGCTTCCTCGGCTACCCGCTGCTGCAGGCCGCCGACATCCTGCTCTACAAGCCCGCCGGCGTGCCGGTGGGCGAGGACCAGGCCGCGCACGTCGAAGTCACCCGCGAGGTGGGCCGGCGCTTCAACCGCTTGTACCAGCCGGTGTTCGTGGAGCCGCAGGCCCTGCTGACCGAGACCGCCCGCGTGCCGGGCCTCGACGGCCAGAAGATGAGCAAGAGCCTGGGCAACGCGATCGCGATGCGCGACTCGCCGGAGGACACGGCCGCCAAGATCCGCACGATGCCGACCGACCCACAGCGCGTGCGCCGCACGGACCCCGGCGACCCGGCGCGCTGCCCCGTCTGGCCGCTGCACCAGATCTACACCGACGCCGCCACGCGCGCCACCTGCGACACCGGCTGCCGCACAGCCAGCATCGGCTGCCTGGACTGCAAGCAGCCGCTGGTCGAGGCCATCCAGCGCGAGCAGGCGCCCTGGCGCGAACGTGCCGCGGCACTGGACCCGCAGCAGGTGCGGTGGACGCTGGAGGTCGGCACCGAGCGCGCCCGCGCCGTTGCACGCAAGACGCTGCGCGAGGTGCGTGGCGCAATGGGGCTGGTCGCTTGAGTCCGGAAAAGATCCATGTCACGGACCTCGAAGCCGCCATCAACTGGTGGCGCGAGCGTTCGCCGTCGCCCGACGGCATCAGCGCCGCGCCCGAGGTGCGCGCGCTGGCCGAGGCCTACGCGCTGCTGGCCTGGCAGCGGGCCAGCGAGCTGGACGTCGATCTGCTGAGCGACGCGGCGCTGAGCGCCTGGCTGGCCTGGTACGAAACCACGCCCGATTCGCCCTGCATCGCCATCTGCTCCACCGCCCAGGGCGACCCCATCTGCAAGGGCTGCGGGCGCAGCTTCGACGAGGTGCAGCAATGGCCGGCGCTCGGCCCGTTCGAGAAGCGCGCCGTCTGGCACCGCATCAGCTTCGAGGGCACGGCCTGGCGCTTCAACCGCTATGCGGAGAGGGCAGCGCGATGACGCGGGCCGAGCGCCGGGCCGCCCCCTCGGGGGACCTGCCGACGTACCCGTCGGCCGAGGGTCAGACATGACACGCATCCGTTTCACCGACAGCGTGCGCCGTCTGGTGCCGCAGGCCTGGCCGGTGCTCGTCGGCCAGCTGGCTGTGATGATGTTCAGCACGGTCGACACGCTGATGATGGGCCGCGTGGGCGCGCAGGACCTTGCAGCGCTGGCCGTCGGCTCCGCGGCCTACGTGACCATCTTTGTCGGGCTGATGGGCGTCGTGCTCGCCGTCGGGCCCATCGCCGGCCGTCAGTTCGGCGCGGATGACCGACCCGGTGCGGGCCGCAGCTTCGTGCAGGCGCAATGGCTGGCCTTGCTGCTGTGCGTGCCCGGCTGCCTGGCGCTGTGGTTCCCCGATCCGTTCATCTGGCTGGCCCAGCTCGACGCGGCGCAGGCCGCGAAGGTGCAGGCCTACACCCGGCCGGAAGCCTTCGCCTTGCCGGCCGCCCTGCTGTTCACGGCCTTCCGCGGCTTCTCGACCTCCGTCAGCCGGCCCAAGGCCGTGATGGCGATGCAACTGACCGGCCTGGCCGCCAAGGTGCCGCTGAATGCATTGCTCGTATTCGGCTGGGGCCCCATCCCGGCCATGGGCGTCGCTGGCTGCGGCTGGGCCACGGCGATCGCGATGACGGCCCAGGCGCTCGTCGCCCAGGCCGTGCTGAGGCGCGATGCCTTCTACACGCCCTTCCGCATCCCGCACCTGTGGCACACCCGCCCGCAGTGGCGCGAGCTGCTGGGCCTGGTGCGCCTGGGCCTGCCGATGGGCGGCTCCATCCTGGTGGAGGTGACGGGCTTCACCTTCATGGCCTTCTTCATCGCCCGCCTGGGCGCGACGCCGGTGGCCGGCCACCAGATCGCCGTCAACCTCGTCGCGATGATGTTCATGATCGCGCTGGCGCTGGCCACCGCCGCCGGCACGCTGGTGGCCCAGCACCTGGGCGCCGACCAGAAGCGCGAGGCGCGCACCGTCGGCCGGCATGCGATGGTGCTCGCGGCGCTGGTGGCGGCGGCCGTGGGCGCCGTCGTCGCGCTGGCGCGCGAGTCCATCGTGGCGCTGTACACGTCCAACCCCGAGGCCGCCGCAGCCGCGCTGCCGCTGCTGGTGTGGGTGTGGTTCTTCCACCTCGGCGATGCGCTGCAGACGGTGGCGGCCTATGTGCTGCGCGCCTACCAGGTGGCCACGCTGCCGATGGTCATCTACGTCATCGCGCTGTGGGGGCTGGGCATAGGCGGCGGCTACTTCCTCGCCTTCGGCGGCAGCGGCGTCGGCGCAGTGGGCTTCTGGCAGGCGGCCACGGCGGGTCTGATCGCCGCGGCGCTGTTGTTGAGCCTGTTGCTCAAGCGCGTTTTCAACGAGAACCGCTAGGCGTGAAACTTGTCTGCGCCTTGAAGGCGCGCAAACGGCCGCGCCCAAACGTTTCTGAACGCAAGCTCATCGCCCAGTTCTCGATCATTTCTAGAATTTGCAGCACATGAACGGCAGCGAACCGGGTTCCGCGGCACGCGGCAAATCGGTCAGGTCGAGCATCTACTTTTCTGATGTCAGGCGTATCTCATGAATAGGTTTCCATCGACCGTTGCGGGTCTGGACGACATCCTGCGCGGCGGTCTGTTCGAAGGCGGGGTCTATATCCTTGAAGGACCCCCCGGCGTTGGCAAGACGACGCTGGCCAACCAGATGGCGTACAACCACGCCAGTGCCGGCCACAAGACGCTCTACGTGACCATGCTCGCCGAGTCGCATGCACGCATGGTGCAGCACATGAGCCATCAGACCTTTTTTCGCAAGGCAGCGGTCAACGCCTTCGTGTTCTATGTGAGCGGGTATCGGGAACTGGAGAACGAGGGCCTCAAGGGGGTGCTGAGTCTCCTGCGCAGCGAGCTGGCCCGAAGCGGCGCCACCTTGCTCGTCGTCGACGGGCTGGTCGTCAGTGCGCAGGGTATCGACGAAGGCGTTCGCCAGTTCGTCCACGAACTGCAAAGCCTGGTCACGGCGATGAGCTGCACCTGCCTGGTATTGACCACGGGTCGCGGCAACGCGCTCAGCGCCGAACAGACGATGGTCGATGGCATCTTCTCGTTCGAGGACCAACTGTTCAAGGGCCGGGCGGAGCGCCTCGTCCAAGTCAGGAAGTTTCGCGGCAGCGAGGTCGTGCGCGGGCAGCATTCCTTCTGCATCACCAACGAAGGCCTGCAATTCTTTCCTCGGCTGGAGAGCATGCCCTTGCTGCACGGCGAACTCGCTGACGCGGGCAGCGTCCCGCTGGGCATTCACGAGATCGACGCTGCATTGGGGGGGCGAGGGGTCTGGGAGGGAAGCAATTCGCTCGTCACCGGCGAAAGTGGATCGGGCAAGACGCTCATGGGATACCGCTTCGCCGCCGCATCGACGCCTGAAGCGCCGGGGCTGCTGTTGATCGCGGCACCGGAGACGAAGGCAGGTGCCTGTCACCTGGCTGGGCGGTTCGACATCGGCCTCGAGAGGGCATCGCAGTGCGGCGGGCTTCGCATCGAGACCCTTGGCCAGTCCGATGAGTCGCTGGACGAGATGGGGCACAAGATCCTGCGCCTGGTGGACGAGGCGAGAGCGAGGCGGCTGGTATTGGACAGCGTGGCGGCTCTGGCCGACACGCGTGCGTTCCAGGATCGAGGCTATCGTTTCTTGGGGCGGTTGCTGATGGAACTGCGTCGGCGCGCCGTCACGGCGTTGTTTACGCTCGACCCCGCGGAGATCAGCCTGGCGAGCGGCACGCCGCTTGCCCCAGGCCTCGCAGCCCTGTTCGACAACGTACTGGTACTCGAGGCGCCGCGCGATGTGGGGGCGTCCAGGCAACTGGCCGTACGCAAGATGAGAGGCCGACATGGCGAAGCGACCGTCATCCCGTTGCGGGGTTGATCGCCTCGATGCGAAGCACAACGGCTAGAGGAGCCACCGCAGATGCAGCTCATTCTGATCGTGGAGGACGAGTACGGCGCAGCGGAAGTGCTGCAGCTGATCCTCGAAGCGCACGGCTACCGCGTTACATCGGCCTCCAACGGTCGCGATGCACTCCAAACACTCAGTGGTGAGCGCCCTGCGGTGATCGTCTCCGATTTCATGATGCCCCACATGACCGGCGGCGAACTCGGGACGATGATCCGCCAGAACTCGAATTGGGCCGACATCCCGTTCTTGTTCATGAGCGGCACCAGTGAGGAGGTCGTACAGAAGTCGTTCGGCGACTACGACGCGTTCCTGTCCAAGCCCTATGACGTCGAGGCGTTGCTGTCGATCGTAGGGGAGCTCGCCTCCGGAGGGCGCAGGCAGCGGGTGCGCAGCCGTGATGTCGACGAATCGATGCGGCATTTGCTGAAGGGCATCGAATTGCCAAGTGACGACTAGGAGCGATGCCCTGCCAGCCTGAAGTCGCCCCACGGCCGGCACCTGCCTCACCACCGCATCGGCTGCCTGCCACCGGTGTGCTGGATCAAGAGATCGCCTAAGGACCTGTTGACGCTTTGCGGTCAGGGCTTCGCAGCCGGTAGAAAGAGCACGAAGCGGCTCCCGCCGCCCTCGCGCGGCAGGCAGCGCACGCTGCCACCGTGGCGCTCGGCGATCTGCTTGACGAGGCTCAGGCCCAGGCCGACACCGCCGGCCATCTCGGCGTGTCCGGGCAGGCGGTAGAACGGCTCGAAGATGCGCTCGCGCAGTTCGGCCGGCACCCCCGGGCCGCGGTCGGCGACGACGAGTTCATGGCCGCCGGCGACCGGGCGCAGCACCAGCTCCACCTCCGGCCCGCCGTAGCGGCGCGCGTTGTCCAGCAGGTTGCGCAGCGCGCGGCGCAGCAGCCGCTCCTGGCCGTCCACGCGGGCCGAATCGCTCTCGGGCTCGAAGGCCACCTCGGCACGGGCCGCCTCCTCGGCGCCGAGGGCCAGCAGGTCCACGGCATGCGTCTCGCCGACCGCGCTGCCGGCCTCCAGGCGGCTGGCCAGCAGCACCTCCTCGACCAGGGCATCGAGCTCGGCGATGTTGACGTCGATCTCGCGCGCCAGTTTGTCCCGCTGCGCAGGCGCGGCTTCGTCCAGCATCGCGAAAGCCATCTTCAGCCGCGCCAGCGGCGAGCGCAGCTCGTGGCTGGCGTTGGCCAGCAGCGTCTGGTGCGAGCGCAGCAGCGTCTCGATGCGGTCGGCAGCCTGGTTGAAGCTGGTGGCCAGCGCGGCCACCTCGTCGCGGCCACTGTCGTCGACGCGGTGTCCCAGCTGGCCGGCGCCGAACTGCTCGACGCCGCGCTTGAGCGATTCCAGCCGGCGCGTCAGGCGGCGCACCACTGGATAGGCCCCCACGGCGACGCCGATGAACAGCAACACCAGCACGATGGCCAGGGTGGACACGGCCGGCGCGCCCGGCGACACCGGGCGATGCAGCCACGGGCCGGTCCACGGCCCTTCGTCCGACCGTGGCGGGCGGGCGTTGGGGCCGCCAGCGCCGATGGGGCCCGAAGCGCCGGCCTGCGCCGTGGGCGGACGCACGGTGCGCACCATCTCCAGGCTGCGGCCGTCGCCCAGGTTGGCGCTGACGATGATGGCGCCGGGGTCGTCAGAGCGGCGCTGGAACATCTGCGTGGTGGCGATGCGCTTGCCGTCGACGTCCTCCAGCGCGAGCGGCATGCGCAGCCGCTGGCCCCAGTCGGCGAAGACGGCCGCCTGCTCGGCACGCGGCGCCGTGGCGGGCGGCAGCGCGAGCTTGAGCAGGCCGGCCATCGCGTTCAGCCGCTCCCCGGCCGCCAGCTCCACATTGCCGCGCTCCTGCTCGATGTGGCGCTGGAACAGCCACGCCGAGCCGAAGGCAAAGGCCAGCAGCAGCGCAACCAGCGTCAGGTAGATGCGGACGTAGAGTGACTTCAAGCCAGGGATGTCATGCGACGTCGGCGTCGGCGTCCTGCTTGCGGGCAAAGACATAGCCGGCCCCGCGCACGGTCAGCACGCGGCGCGGGTTCTTGGGGTCGTCCTCGATGACGGCGCGGATGCGCGAGATGTGCACGTCGATGGAGCGGTCGAAAGCCTCCAGCGGGTGGCCCTTGAGCGCGTCCATGATCTGGTCGCGGCTCAGCACCCGGCCCGGGCTTTGCGCCAGCACGACGAGGAGGTCGAACTGGTGGCTGGTCAGGTCGCAGATCTTGCCGTCCAGCCGCGCCACGCGGGCCGCGAGGTCGATCTCAAGCCGGCCGAAGCGCAGCACCTCGTCGCCGTCCAGCTTGGGCTCCAGGCGGCGCAGCAGGGCCTTGATGCGGGCCTGCAGCTCGCGCGGCTCGAAGGGCTTGGCGAGGTAGTCGTCGGCGCCCAGTTCCAGGCCCAGGATGCGGTCCATGGGCTCGCCGCGGGCCGACAGCATCAGCACCGGCTGGTGGCGCCAGCGCGGGTCGCCGCGCAGCCAGCGGCAGAAGTCCAGGCCGTCGCCGTCGGGCAGCATCAGGTCCAGCACCAGCAGCTCGAAGCGGCCGTGCGCCAGCGCCTCACGCGCCTGCGCCAGGCTGCCGGCGGTGCTGACCTCGAAGCCCGCGGCGCGCAGGTAGTCGCCCACCATGCCGGTCAGGCGGGCATCGTCATCGATCAACAGCAGTCGAGCACTACTCATCAAGGGGGCGAGCGAAGAAATCAAGGGCCGGCGCAGTTCCGCGCCGGAGGTTCGAGGCTCAAGCATCGCAGAACTCCTCGCTGTGGGCCAATCAACCGGGCTTGTGGGCTGCGCGGCGGGCCTGGCGCTTCTTCATGACCTCGGCGATCTTGGCGCGCTGCTCGGGCGTCAGCACGCGGGCCGCCTCGATGCTGGCCTGGCTGAGGCGCTTGGAGGCGGCCTCATGCTGGGCGCTCATCTGGGCCCGCACGGACTCGATGGCCGCGGCGTCGATGTTGGTGGCCGTGAACAGCGTGGCCATCTGCTGGTGCAGCTTCATGCCGGCTTCGCGCTGGCCGGCGAGGTCCTGGCGCGCGGCCTTGAAGATGGCCTCGATCTGGCTGCGTTGTGCGTCGGTCGCATTGACGACGTCCAGCATGTGTTCAATGTGGCCGCCGAACATGCCGCCGGGCGCCATCATGGCCGAGCCGCCGCGATGGTGCTCGCCATGGCCAGCCGGTTGCGCATGGGCGGCGGCACCGCCGATGGCCAGCGCAGCGGCCACGGTGCCGGCGCGCAACAGGTTCTGGATCTGGAAGGCTTTCATCACGGGTCTCCTGGAAGAAGAGGAAGTGAGGTCATCTTCCAGGCCGCCTGTGAGCGGTCTTTGGGGCCGGGGTAAAGAACTGTGTCCCGTTGTCCGCCCCCAGCAATCACTTGATCGGCTTGAAGCGCATGCGCTTCGGCCGCGCACCTTCCTCGCCCAGGCGCTTTTTCTTGTCGGCTTCGTACTCGTGGAAGTTGCCGTCGTAGAAGAACCACTGCGAGTTGCCCTCGCAGGCCAGGATGTGCGTGCAGATGCGGTCCAGGAACCAGCGGTCATGGCTGATGACCATGGCCGAGCCGGCGAACTCCAGCAGCGCCTCTTCCAGCGCGCGCAGGGTTTCCACGTCCAGGTCGTTGGACGGTTCGTCCAGCATCAGCACGTTGCCGCCCTGGGCCAGCGTCTTGGCCAGGTGCAGGCGGCCGCGCTCACCGCCGGACAGCGAGCCGACGAGCTTCTGCTGGTCGTTGCCCTTGAAGTTGAAGCGGCCCAGGTAGGCGCGGCTGGGCATGACGAACTTGCCGACCGTGATGTTGTCCAGGCCGCCGGAGACGTCCTGCCACACGGTCTTGTCGGCTTCCATGCTCTCGCGGCTCTGGTCGACGAAGGCCATCTTGGCCGTCTTGCCGATCTTGACCGTGCCGCTGTCCGGCTGCTCCACGCCCTGCAGCATGCGGAACAGCGTCGACTTGCCGGCGCCGTTGGGGCCGATGATGCCGACGATGGCGCCTGCCGGCACCTTGAACGACAGGTTGTCGATCAGCACGCGGTCGCCGAAGCTCTTGCTGACGTTCTCGAACTCGATGACCTCATTGCCCAGGCGCTCGGCCACGGGGATGAAGATCTCGTTGGTCACGTTGCGCTGCTGGTACTCGACGTCGCTCAGTTCCTCGAAGCGGGCCAGGCGCGCCTTGCTCTTGGCCTGGCGGCCCTTGGCGTTGGAGCGAACCCACTTCAGTTCCTCCTTCATCGCCTTCATGCGCGCGTCTTCGGACTTCTGCTCGGTCTCCAGGCGCTTTTCCTTCTGGTCCAGCCAGTCGGAGTAGTTGCCCTTCCACGGGATGCCGTGGCCGCGGTCGAGTTCGAGAATCCACTCGGCGGCGTTGTCCAGGAAGTAGCGATCGTGGGTGATGGCCACCACGGTGCCGGGGAAGCGCTGCAGGAACTGCTCCAACCACTCGACCGACTCGGCGTCCAAGTGGTTGGTGGGTTCGTCCAGCAGCAGCATGTCGGGCTTGGACAGCAGCAGGCGGCACAGCGCGACACGGCGCTTCTCGCCGCCGGACAGCACGCCGATGACAGCGTCCCAGGGCGGCAGGTTCAGCGCGTCGGCAGCCAGTTCCAGCTGCAGGTCGGTGTTCTCGGAGCCGGCGGCGGCGATGATGGCTTCCAGCTCGCCCTGCTCGGCGGCCAGCGCGTCGAAATCGGCGTCAGGCTCGGCATAGGCGGCATAGACCTCATCCAGGCGCTTCTTGGCGGCCAGCACGCCGCCGATGCCCTCTTCCACCGCTTCGCGCACGGTCTGGTCGGGGTTCAGGCGCGGCTCCTGCTCCAGGTAGCCGATCTTGATGCCGGGCATCGGCACGGCCTCGCCTTCGTACTCCTTGTCGACGCCGGCCATGATCTTCAGCAGGGTCGACTTGCCCGAGCCGTTCACGCCCAGCACGCCGATCTTGGCGCCGGGGAAGAAGCTCAGCGAGATGTCCTTGAGGATGTGGCGCTTGGGGGGAACCGTCTTGTTGACGCGGTTCATGCTGAAGACGTACTGGGCCATGGGCGAATCCTGTGAGGCTGAAATGGCGGCAGGCCCCGGGAGAGGCCTGCATTGCCTGCTATTGTCGCCGAGCCCGCATTTCAGGACGTCAGATGCACCGTCTTTTCGCCGCCCTGCTTGTACTCGCCACCAGTTTGACCCAGGCCCAGACCCTGCGCTGGACCGCCCAGGGCGACCTGCAGACGCTGGACCCGCATTCACAGAACGAGTTGATGACCAACTCGCTGAACAACCAGGTCTACGAGTACCTGGTGCGGCGCATGCGGGACCAGAGCCTGGGGCCGTCGCTCGCCACCGAATGGACGCAGGTGAACCCGCTGCTGTGGCGCGTGAAGCTGCGTGCCGGCGTCAAGTTCCACGACGGCAGCCCGTTCAGTGCCGAGGACGTGGTGTTCTCGATGCAGCGGCTGCGCGATGCGAACTCGCCGTTCCGCGTCTATGCCAACGCGGTGGGCATGCCCAAGGCCGTCGACCCGCTGACGGTGGAGTTCACGCTCACCAAGCCCAACCCCATCTTTGCCGAGCACCTGATCAACCTGATGGTCATGAACAAGCGCTGGTGCGAGGCGCACAAGGTCACCCGGCCGTTGAACTTCAAGGAGAAGGAAGACAACTACGCCAACCTGCACACCAACGGCACCGGGCCGTTCATGCTGGTCAGCCGTGAGCCCGGCGTGAAGACCACCTACAAGCGCAACCCCGCCTGGTGGGGCAGGACGGCAGCCGACCAGGGCAACGTGCAGGAGTTCACCTTCGTGCCCATCGGCAACGACGCGACGCGCACGGCCGCGCTGATCACCGGTGAGGTCGACCTGGTGCTGGACCCGCCCTCGCGCGACATCGAACGCCTGCGCCGCTCGGCCGGGCTCAAGGTCGTCGACGGCACGGAGAACCGGCTGGTCTTCATCGGCATGGACCAGACGCGCGACTCGCTGTTGTACGGACGGGCACCGGGTGGCAAGAACCCGTTCAAGGAAGTGCGCGTGCGCCGCGCGCTCTACCAGGCCATCGACATCGAGGCCATCAAGACCAAGCTGATGGCGGGCTACGCCGTGCCCACCGGTGCGCTGACCCCGTCGGCGATCGGCAGCTACAACGACCCCGCGCTGGAAACCCGCCTGCCCTTCGACCTTGCCGCTGCGAGGAAGCTCATGGTGGAGGCCGGCTACCCCGACGGCTTCGAGGTGACGATGGACTGCCCCAACAACCGCTACATCAACGACGAGAAGCTCTGCATCGCCGTCGCCAGCATGTGGGCCCAGCTCAAGGTCAAGGTGCGCGTCAACGCGATGACCCGCACCCTCTTCTTCCCCAAGGTCGAGAAGTTCGACACCAGCCTGTATCTCGCCGGCTGGGGCGGCGGCACCGTGGACGCCGAGGTCATGTTGACGCCCGTGCTGCGCAACCGCGGCGAGCAGGGCGTGGGTGTGGGCAACTACAGCGGCATCGTCAACGACAAGGGCGACGCGCTGGCCGCCGCGTCCAGCATCGAGACCGATCCGGCCAAGCGCCAGGCCCTCGTGAAGGCTGCGCTGCAGGCCTACCGCGAGCAGGTCAACCTCATCCCGCTGCACCGGCAAGTCATCCCCTGGGCCATGAAAGCCGGCATCAGCGTGCCGCATTCCCCGGCCAATTGGCTCAGCGTGGACTGGGTGAAGGTTTCTGCCAAGTAGAATGCCGACATCCGCCGCGCTTCTCAGTCTTGCGCGGCGTTCTCTTTTCAGCCCCTGCACGCTGCCCGCCCTGCCCGAAGACTGGCGCCGCTCTCCGCGGCGCGGCAGGCGATGCGACCAGGCGTGCTCACTCCCCTTACCGAATGAGTTTCGATTCCCTCGGCCTGGCAGCGCCGCTGCTCAAGGCCATTGCCGACGCTGGCTACACCACCCCCACCCCCATCCAGGCCCAGGCCATTCCCGCCGTCTTGAACGGTGGTGACCTCATGGCCGGCGCGCAGACCGGCACCGGCAAGACCGCCGGCTTCACGCTGCCACTGCTGCACCGCCTCGCCACCGGCGAGAAGCTGCTCAACAAGCGCGGCAAGATCGCCATCCGCGCCCTGGTCCTGACGCCCACCCGCGAACTCGCCGCCCAGGTCGAGGAAAGCGTACAGACCTACGGCAAGTACCTGCCGCTCAAGAGCATGGTCATGTTCGGCGGCGTCGGCATGCAGCCGCAGATCAACAAGCTGCGCGACGGCGTCGACATCCTCGTCGCCACGCCCGGCCGCCTGCTGGACCACGCCCAGCAAGGCACGCTGGACCTGAGCCAGGTGCAGATCCTGGTGCTCGACGAAGCCGACCGCATGCTGGACATGGGCTTCGTGCACGACATCAAGAAGGTGTTGGCCCTGCTGCCCGCCAAGAAGCAGTCGCTGCTGTTCAGCGCGACCTTCAGCGACGAGATCAAGAACCTCGCCGACCGCCTGCTCAACGCCCCGGCGCTGATCGAGGTGGCCCGCCGCAACCAGACCAACGACGCCATCGCGCAGAAGGTGCATCCGGTCGGTCGCGAGCGCAAGAAGGAACTGCTGGCCCACCTGATCAAGGGTGGCCACGGTGGCGAGCCCTGGCACCAGGTGCTGATCTTCACGCGCATGAAGCATGGCGCCAACCGCCTGACGGACTACCTGAACGACCAGGGCATCAGCGCCATGGCCATCCACGGCAACAAGAGCCAGGGTGCCCGCACCAAGGCGCTGGCCGACTTCAAGAGCGGCGACCTGACCTGCCTGGTGGCGACCGACATCGCCGCCCGCGGCATCGACATCGACCAGCTGCCCCACGTCGTCAACTTCGAGCTGCCCAACGTGCCGGAGGACTACGTCCACCGCATCGGCCGCACGGGCCGTGCCGGCGCCCAGGGCGAGGCGGTCAGCCTGGTCTGCGTGGACGAGAACGGCTTCCTGCGCGACATCGAGAAGCTCATCAAGCGCGAGATCCCCAAGGAGATCGTGCCCGGCTTCGCCCCTGATCCCAACGAGCGCGCCGAGCCCATCGTGCTGGGCCGCACCGTGCTGAACCCGAACGGCAGCCGGGGCCGCAACCCCAACCCGCCGGCCGGTGCCAACGGCCGCGGCGGCCGGGGTGGTCACGGCGGCGGCGGTGGCCGCGGTGGCGAAAGCCGCGGCGGTTCGCGCGACGGTGCTCGCCCCAGTGGTCATGCGGGCAAGCCCGGTGGTGCCCACACCGGCGTTGGCGGTGCCAAGACGGCCGCCAAGCCGCACGCGCAGCACGCGCCGCGCTCGGCCTCCAGCCAGCCCAGCCGCGGCGATGGCAGCGCGCCGCGCCACAACAACGGCCCGCGGCTGACCCAGCCCAAGCGCTGATCGCCCACGCATCGCCTGCACGGCCTGTCCCTCGCGGGGCAGGCCGTTTTTCCTGGCTGATCTAATTCCGCGCCATGGCACGTTCCAAGTTCGACAGCTCGCTCAAGTTCGACCTGCCCGATGGCAGCGTCGTCACCGCGCAGGAAATGCTGCGCAAGATCGAAGAGATCAAGAAGTTCCAGCGGCCTCAGCTGACCGGCGCTGCCGCCGCGTTGCCAGAGGCCGACCTGCAGACGCTGCTCGACACGATGCTGCTGCTGGGCGGCACCGCCAGCATCAACGCCGCACTGCAATGGCTGTCCATGACGGGCCGCGAGCGCGCCGACGGCGAGCCGTTCGACCACTACAGCGTGCGCGACGGCCTGCAGGCGCTGGTGGCGCAGGGTCGTGCCGAGGCGCTGATGGGCAAGGGCACGCGCGTCGCGCTCGCCGATCATGTCGAGCGCCTGCAGACCCTGCTCGCCGCCCCCGGCGCCGCGCGCTACTGGCGCCAGCGCCTGTGGCTGCTGGGTGCCGGCCGCGGCGACTGGCAGGACCCGATCGGCTGGGTCAACTTCCGCGGCCCCGAGGACATGCGCACGGTGCTGCGTCTGATGATCTATTCGGGCATGCCGGCGACGGAGTTCCACGAGTTGCTCGGCACCCGCTTGCAGGAGCTGAGTTCCCCGATGCTGGCCGTGCAGGCGCTGGTCGACCCCTGGTGCCCCGGGCTGCTGGGCCAGATCGACGCCGAACTGCGCGACAGCCTGCTGGGCCAATTGCTGGACATCCTGCCCGCCGGCCACGCCATTCGCACCGAACTGCGCACCTGGCTGCAGACCGGCACCCGCCCGCTGGGCATCCCGATGCGCGCCCGCCTCGCCGAGGCCGACATGCTGGCCTTGCAGCTGGACAGCGCCGAGCAGCATCTGCACGGCCTGGCGGGTCCCGGCGTCACGCTGCTGGCCGCCACGCGCGCGCTCGTCGCCGGTCGCTGGGCTGAGGCCAGCGCGGGCTTCGAGGCCGCCATCAAGGCCATCCACACCGCCAGCCGCAGCCGCCGCAACGCACTGTCGCTGCACACCGCGCGGCTCTACCTGCTGAGCCTGCTGGCCCAGGACGACCCCAAGGCCTGGGCGCAGGCGCGCAAGTACGCCATCGCCGAGTCCGGCAGCCGCAGCCCCACGGCCTACGAGGCCTGGGGGCTGTGGGCGCACGGCATCGGCGTCAAGCTGGGCGAGGACAGCTGGCTCGAAGCCGCCTTCCAGCACCGTGCGCCGGGCGACGCCGCACCGGCGGACCGCCTGCTGCTCGCCGCCTGGCTGGGCAAGCCCGCGCCGGGCTGGACGGCCCCGCTCGCTCAAGAACTGCTCGCCAACCTCGGCCCGGATCAAGCACTGCTGGCCGACCATCTGCGCGCAGCCTTGCAGCGGCTGGAGCTGGGCGGCGCCGGGCCGACCCGCGTCGCCAACTACCTCGGCCAGCCGCGCCAGGCCTGGCAGGACGCGCTCGCCGCAATAGCCGCCCTCAGCGACGACGGCAAGCCGGCCGGCGCTGCCACCAAGCCCGAGCTGGCCTGGCAGCTGAAGCTCGACGCCGCCGGCCGTGTCCACACGCTGGAGCCGCTGGAGATGAGCACCAGCGCGCGCGGCCTCGTCAAGTTCAAGGCCGTGACCTTGGCCAAGCTGAAGAAGCAGGGCGCGCAGCGCAGCCGCGACAACCTGGTGCTGCGCCACATCGAGCGCGACGCCTGGGCCGGCGTGCACGACCTGCGGCTGGACGTGAGCCAGGCGCTGGTCGCGCTGGTGGGCCACCCGCACCTGATGTTCGCCGACGCACCGGGCCAGTGGGTGGAGCTGAGCGACGGCCTGCCCGAGCTGGAGGTGCGACGCGTGGGCGCCGAGGCCGACGCAGCCTTCGAGTTCCACCTGCATCCACCGCTGGTCGCCGCCGAACCGGCCCATGCCGGCGCCCTCTTCGGCGCCCAGGCCGAGGCCGAGCGCGAGCGCCGCAACGGCCAGCGCGTGCTGCGCGAAGGCCCGGGCCGCGCGCGGCTGATCCGCATCACGCCGACGCAGCGCCGGGTGGCCGAGCTGGTCGCGCAGGGCTGGCGCGTACCCGCGTCGGCGACGCAGGAGCTGGCCGGTGCACTGCAGGTGCTGACGGGCCATTTCCAGCTGCACAGCGACGCCGAAGCCGGTGAACGTGTGGCGGGCGACAGCCGCCTGCACGCCCGCCTGACGCCCGACCGCGAGGGCCTGCAACTGCAATTGGTGGCCCAGCCCTTCGGCCATTTCGGCCCGGCCGTCACGCCGGGTGCCGGCCGCGCGCGGCTGATGTGCCTGCACGAAGGCGTGAGCCTGACGACCGAGCGCGACCTGGCGCAGGAGGCCGCGCACCGCCAGGCCGTGCTGGACGCCCTGCCCTTCCTCGACCCCGAGCTGCCGGCCGACCAGCCCTGGCAGGTGGCCGACCCCGAGCAGGCGCTGGCCGCCGTCGAACGCCTGCCCGCGCTGCCGGCCATCGCCGCGCTCGACTGGCCCAAGGGCAAGCCGCTGCGCGTGCTGCCGCTGGAAGGCGCGGCGGTGCAGATCCAGGTCAGCAGCGGCCGCGACTGGCTGGGGCTGACCGGCGAAGCCAAGGTGGACGAAGGCCGCGTGCTGGGCCTGCAGGAGCTGCTGGCCCTGGCACGCGACAGCCGCAGCCGCTTCGTGCGCATGGCCGAGGGGCAATACCTGGCCCTGTCCGAGCAACTGCGCCAGCAGCTGCGCGACCTGGGTGCGCTGGCGCAGGTCAAGAAGGGTGAACTGCAGCTGCCCCAGGCCGGCGCCGCCTGGCTGGAGCACGGCCTGGCCGGCACGCAGCTCAGCGGCGACAAGCCCTGGCGCGAGCGCCTGGCCCGGCTCGCCGACGCGGCCGCGCTGCAGCCCCGGCCGCCCGCCACGCTGAAGGCCGAGCTGCGCAGCTACCAGGCCGAGGGCCATGCCTGGATGCGCCGCCTGGCCGCGGCCGGCTTCGGCGCCTGCCTGGCCGACGACATGGGCCTGGGCAAGACCGTGCAGACGCTTGCCGTGCTGATCGACCGCGCCGACGACGGCCCGGCGCTGGTGCTGACGCCCACCTCGGTGTGCGGCAACTGGCAGACCGAATGCGCCACGTTCGCGCCCACGCTGATATGCCATGTCTACAGCGAAGCCGCGGACCGCGCCGCGCTGCTGGCGGCGGCCGGCCCGGGCGACGTCATCGTGGCCAGCTACGCGCTGGCGCAGATCGACGCCGAGCGCTTCGCCACGCGCCGCTGGGCCACGCTGGTGCTGGACGAAGCCCAGGCGCTGAAGAACGCCGCCACCAAGCGCGCCAAGTCGGTGGCCGAGTTCGACGCCGACTTCCGCCTGGCCCTCTCGGGCACGCCGGTCGAGAACCGGCTGGCCGACCTGTGGTCGGTCATGAACCTGATCAACCCCGGGCTGCTGGGCACGCCGCAGCAGTTCAACGAGCGCTTTGTCGGCCCCATCGAGCGCCAGCAGGACGCAGCCGCCCGCGCGCGGCTGCGCCGTCTGGTGGCGCCCTTCCTGCTTCGGCGTACCAAGGCCCAGGTGCTGCAAGACCTGCCCCCGCGCACCGAGATCGTCCACCGCGTGGAGCCCACCGAGCAGGAGCGCCACTTCCTCGAAGCCCTGCGCCGCGACGCCCAGGCCGCCGTGGCTGCCGCCGCGGCGGGCAACGAGCGCGCCGCGCCCATGCAGGTGCTGGCCGAGCTGATGCGGCTGCGCCGCGCCGCCTGCGACCCGCGCCTGGTGTCGCCCGAGCTGGGCCTGGTGGGCAGCAAGATGGCCGAGTTCGAGCACATCGTGCGTGAGCTGGTGGACGGCGGTCACAAGGCGCTGGTGTTCAGCCAGTTCACCGACTACCTGGACCTGCTGGCCGAGCGCATCACGCAGATGGGCCTGGCCTTCCAGCGCCTGGACGGCAGCACGCCGCAGGCCGAGCGCACCAGGCGCGTGGCCGCCTTCCAGCGCGGGGGAGCGGACGGGGGTGACGTCTTCCTGATCAGCCTGAAGGCCGGCGGCTTCGGCCTGAACCTCACCGCGGCCGACTACGTGCTGATCGTCGACCCGTGGTGGAACCCCGCCGCGGAAGACCAGGCCAGCGGTCGCGCCCACCGCATGGGCCAACAGCGGCCGGTGACCGTCTACCGGCTGGTCACGGCCGGCTCGGTGGAGGAGCGCATCATCGAACTGCACCGCGACAAGCGCGGCCTGGCGGAGGGCATGCTGGACGGCCACGAACAGGCCAGCCCCCTGGACGCGGCGGCGTTGGCGGCGTTGCTGGAGGACTGAGTCGTTGGGATCCGAACCTGAACTGGCAGTGGCCGAGGACGTAGCCCGGCGCGTAGCCCTGCTCGACTGGGCTGAAAGCCATGACGTGGGCGCGCTGTGGTCGGCGGACGACGCCCGCTGGGCCACGCAGCAGGCGCGGGCCGAGGGCGCGGGGGACTTCCGCCTGGCACGCGCGCGCCACGCCGCGCAGCGCCTGGGCGAGCGCGACGACCGCCTGTCGGAGCTGCTGGCGCGGCGCCTGTGGTCGGGCAGCTGGGCCTGGGCCGCGCTGGCGGTGGGCCTGGCGCTGGGCCTGGGCATGGACCGGCTGGGCGGCCAGCAGCTGAACCTGCTGGCGTTGCCGCTGTGGGGCGTGCTGGCCCTGCAGGTGGTGGCCTACGCCGTGCTGCTGGCGCTGGCTTTCAGAAGGCCTCGCCATCCAGCCAGGGAGAGCCTCGCGCTGCGGCTGTGGACGCGCCGGCTGACGCCCGGCACCCGGGGCCGCGCCGGCCAGGCGCTGGCGCATTGGCTGCGGCTCAGTGCCCCGCTGCAGGCGGCGCGCGCCACGCTCCTGTGGCACCTCGGCCTGCTGGGGCTGAACCTGGGCCTCATCGCCGGGCTGTACCTGCGCGCGCTCGGCCTGGAGATCCTGATCGGCTGGGAAAGCACCTACCTCGACGCGGCCCGGGTGCAACGCCTGGCCGATGTGCTGCTGGCACCCGCCGCCTGGCTCACCGGCCTGGCGGTGCCCGACGTCGCCCCGCTGCGCCACGGCGCGCTGCAAGGTGCGAAGGCGCTCGCGGCCGACTGGCTGCACCTGCTGGCGGCCACGGTGGCGCTGGTCGCACTGCCGCGCCTGCTGCTGGTGCTGCGCGCGGGCCTGCGCAGCGGGCGGCTGGCGCGCGCCCTGCCCCTGCCGGTGGGCAGCGGCCCCAGCGACCTGCGCCTGCTGGTGGTGGACCCGCAGCGCCGCCTGGCCGGCAGCCTGCTGGGCGAGACCGGTGAACGGCTGTCCAGCCCCGAAGGTGACCGCCTGCTGGTGACGCTGGCCGACACCGCCCCGCAGACCGCACCCGCCCCCTGGCCCGCCCGCGCGCTGGCCCTGCTGGGCGCAAGCCCTGCCCCCACGCCCGTGTTCGACGTCTGCGTGGCGGCCGACAGCCTGCCCGCCGCCACGCCCGGCTGGCCGGCGCAGCGCCGCCAGTTGCGCGCGCTGGGCCCGCTGTGGCCGCCCGCCAGGCAGCCGGCCTGGCAGCGCCTGCTCGAGGCCTGGGAGGCGCCGCTGCGCGAGCGCGAAGGCCAGGCCCAGCAGGTCATGGCGCAGGCCCTGGCCACCCTGTGCCTGCAGCCGGTGCATCTGCCGGCCGACACCGAGCCCCAGGCTCAATTGCAAAAGGCGGTGGCGCAGCAGCTGCAGGTGCTGACCGGGAAGCTGCAACAGCTCTACGGGCACGACGCCGCCACCGGCAGCGCGCCGTCCAGCGGTGACCGCTGGCCGCACCAGGTCGTGCGCCCCCGTCCGGTGGTGCGCAATTCAGTGCTGGGTGGCGCCATCGCCGGTGCCGCCACGGGCCTGGGCGCCGACCTCGCCGCCGGCGGGCTGACGCTGGGCGCCGGCGCACTGATCGGCGCCGTGGCGGGCGGCGTCGCGGGCAGCGGGCTCACCGACTGGCTGAACCGGCGCCAGGGCCGGCGCACGACCTCGCTGCACATCGAGCTGGCGGACGCCGCGCCGCTGCTGGCCGGCGAGGTTCTGGGCGTGTGGCTGGCGCAGCTCGGGCTGCGGCTGCCGTCCGCACAGGTGCAGGCCGCGCTCGGCGCATCTGACTGGGTCGCTGCCTTGCGGGGCGACGCGGCCGACGTGCAGCTGCGGCTGAGGCAGCGGCTGGCGCAGGCCTGCGACGCATTGCTGCGGGACGCCGACGTGGCGGCCAGCACATGACGCCCAGGCATCGCCACGGCGCCCGCGCCATGCGGCTTGCGCTGGCGCAAGCGCGCGGGCCGGTCGAAGTGCTCGAATCGGCCTCCATGCCAACCTGGGGCGCCCCATGAAACTGACCTTCCTCGGCGCCGCCGACACCGTCACCGGCTCGCGCCACCTGCTGACGCTGGGCGAGCAACGCCTGCTTCTGGATGCCGGCCTGTTCCAGGGCTACAAGGCGCTGCGCGAGCGCAACTGGGGCCCGCTGGGCGCGCCGGCCACGCAGCTGGACGCGGTGCTGCTGTCGCACGCCCACCTGGACCATTGCGGCTACCTGCCCGCGCTGCGCCGCCAGGGCTTTCACGGCCCCATCTACGCCACCAGCGCCACGCGCGACCTGTGCGACGTGCTGCTGCGCGACAGCGCCCACCTGCAGGAGGAAGACGCCCGCCGCGCCAACCGCGACGGCTCCAGCCGCCACGACAAGGCACTGCCGCTGTACAGCGTGCGCGAGGCCGAGGCGACGCTGAAGCAGTTCGTCACCCTGCCTCGCGATGGCCGCCTGAAGCTAGGCGCCACCGACATCCGCTTCACACCGGCCGGCCACCTGCTGGGCGCCAGCTCCATCCACGTCAGCCAGGGCGGCCGCTCGCTGCTGTTCTCGGGCGACGTCGGGCGCGCGGGCGACCTGCTGATGCCCGCGCCGCAGGTGCCGCCGGCGGCCGACGTGGTGGTCATCGAGTCGACCTACGGCAACCGCCTGCACCCCGCGGAGGACGCCCAGGCCCGCCTCGGGCAGATCCTGCGCAACACCTTCAAGCGCGGCGGCTCGGTGCTGCTGCCCAGCTTCGCCGTCGGCCGCGCGCAGGCCCTCCTGTTGCTGCTGCAACGCCTGCGCCATGCCGGCGAGCTGCCGCTGGACGTGCAGATCTGGCTGGACAGCCCGATGGCCGAGCAGGCCACCGAACTAACGCTCAAGCATGCGCGGCTGCTGCGCATCTCCGCCAACGAGGCACGCGGCCTGACCGACCACGTGCGCTACGTGACCAAGCAGGCCCAGAGCCTCAAGCTCGCGGCAAGCCTGGCCGCGCCGCGGGCCCGGCCCGCCGTGGTCATCTCCGCCAGCGGCATGGCCACTGGTGGGCGGGTGTTGAACTACATCGAGACGCTGGCGCCGCAGGCCCGCCACCACATCGCCTTCCCGGGCTTCCAGGCCGGCGGCACGCGCGGCGCGCGCATGGTGGCGGGCGAGCGCGAGATCAAGATCCGCGGCCGCTGGGTGCCGGTGAATGCCGAGATCAGCCATCTCGACGGCCTGTCCGGCCATGCCGATGCGGACGGTCTGCTGCAGTGGCTGCGCGCCCTGCCGCGCGCGCCCGAACAGGTCTATGTCGTGCACGGCGAGCCGGCCGCCGCGGACACACTGCGCGGCCGCATCCAGGACGAGCTCGGCTGGCCGGTGCGCGTGCCGCAGCATGGCGAGACCGTCGCCTGGTGATGGCGGACCCCGGCCAGGCATTCGGCGTCTCCAGCGGGCTGCTCTTCGGGCTGGCCGCAGCGCTCGGCAGTGGCTTGCTGATCGGGCTGGAGCGGGAGCGCCACAAACGCCGCGGCACGCACCGCGAGCCCGCCGGCCTGCGCACCTTCACGCTGGCCGCGATGAGCGGTGCGCTGGCGCAGGCGCTGGACGTGCCCGGCCTCGTCCCGGTCGGCGCGCTGGCCATCACGGCGCTGGCGGCGATGGCCTACCTGCGCAGCCGCGGCCCGGGCCGCGGGCTGACGACCGAGGTCGCGCTGCTGGTGACCTACCTGATCGGTGCGCTGTGCGTGACGGCCCCGCTGCTCGGCTCGCCCGCCGCCATCGTGATGACGGCGCTGCTCGCCGCGCGCACGCGTCTGCACCGCTTTGCCACGCAGGTGCTGCGCGAGGAGGAGTTGCACGACGGCCTGCTGCTCGGCGCACTGGCGCTGGTGGTGCTGCCGTTGATGCCGCAAGAGCCGCTGCCCTGGCTGCGGGCATGAAGGCGCATTCGCTGCTGGGCCTGATGTTGCTGCTGCTGGTGCTGCAGGCGGTGGGCCATGTCGCGCTGCGGCTGGCCGGGCCGCAGGCGGGGCTGGCGCTGTCGGGCCTGTTGTCGGGGCTGGTGTCCAGCACCGCCACCATCGCCGCCATGGGCGCACGGTCGCGCACCCAGCCGGGGCTGACGCTGGCTTGCGCGGCCGGCGCCGTGATGTCCACCTGCGCCACCTGGCTGCAGGCGCAGGTGATGCTTTTCGCGATGGCGCCCCAGGCCGCCATGACGGTGCTGCCGGTGTCGCTGCTGGGCATGGTGCTGTGCGGCGGCCTGGGCTGGTTGCTGGCGCGGCGTTCGCACCGGCTCGAACACGCGGCGCAGGCCGCCGCCAGCCCGGACGGCCGGCGCGGCCCGCTGCGGTTGCGCGAGGCGCTGCTGCTGTCGCTGATGCTCAGCGCTGTCGCCGTGGCGGTCAGCTGGGCGCGCGAGCATTTCGGCACCTCGGGCCTCTATGGCGCCGTGGCCCTGACCGCCCTGGCCGACGTGCATGCCCCCATCGCCTCGCTGGCTGGCCTGCAGGCGGCGGGCAGCATCAGCGCGGCCCAGGTGCTGCAAGGTCTGCTGCTGGCCTTTGCCTGCAACAGCGCCACGCGCGGCATCACGGCCGTATCCGCCGGGGGTTGGGGCTTTGCGCGCTATGTGGTGCCTGCGCTGGCGCTTCCGCTGGCGGTGGGCGTGGGCCTGGCGACCGTGCTGGCTGGGGCCCGCTGATGACGCGCGCTCCGATCACCCCGGCCCGCGTCGTGTTCCAGGACGATGCGCCGCCGTTCGCGCCCGACTTCGGCGACATCTATCACGCCCGCGCCGGCGCGCTGTCGCAGGCCCGCCATGTCTTCGTGGCCGGCAACAGGCTGCCGGGCCGCTGGCAGGGTCGCGAGCGCTTCGTCGTGCTGGAGACGGGCTTCGGCCTGGGCAACAACTTCCTCGCCACCTGGGACGCCTGGCGGCAAGACCCGGCACGCTGCGAGCGGCTCGTCTTCGTCAGCGTCGAGAAGCACCCCCTGCGCGGCGACGACCTGGCCCGTGCGCACGCGGCGAGCGCCTTGCCCGAGCTGGCTGCTCAATTGATCGAGCGCTGGCCACCGTTGACGCCCGGGCTGCACACGCTGAGCTTCGAGGGCGGCCACGTGGAGCTGCTGCTGGGCCTGGGTGACGCGCGCGAATTGCTGCGTGAGCTGGTGCTGCAGGCCGATGCGATCTATCTCGATGGCTTCGCGCCGCAGCGCAACCCCGAGCTGTGGGACGAGTGGCTGCTGAAGAGCCTCGCCCGCCACGCGGTGCCCGGCACGACGGCGGCCACCTGGAGCATCAACCGCCCGATGCGCCGGGCGCTGGCGTCGCTGGGCTTCGAGGTCGAGCTGGCGCCAGGTTTTGCCGACAAGCCGGAGATGACGGTCGCCCGCTTCGCGCCGCGCCACCAGCCGCAGCGACCGGCGGCCCGCGAGCCGCTGGCGCCGGCCGCGAAGCGCGCCGTCATCCTGGGCGCGGGCCTGGCGGGCGCGGCCTGCGCGCTGGCGCTGTCGCGCCAGGGCCTGGCCTGCACGGTCGTCGACGCCCTGCCCGGCCCGGCGCAGGCCAGCTCGGGCAACCCGGCCGGCCTCTTCCACGGCACGGTCAACCCCGACGATGGCCCGCATGCCCGCTTCAACCGCGCCGCCGCGCTGGCCACCCAAGGTCTGCTGGCCGAGCTGGGCCTGCCGCACCAACGCGGCCTGCTGAGGCTGGAGACGCGGTTGCCGCTTTCCACGATGCAAGGCGTGCCCGGCTACGTGCAGGCCTTGTCGGCCGACGAGGCCTCACGGATGGCCGACACGGACCTCAGGCATCCGGCCTGGTTCTATCCCGGTGGCGGCGCCCTGGACCCGGCGGCCTACACGCGCGCCATGCTGGCCGCGAGCGGCGCCACGCTGCGGATGGCCACGCCCGTGGCCGCGCTGCGCGAGGCGCCCGGCGGCTGGCAGTTGCTCGATGCTGCCGGCGGCGTCATCGACGAAGCCGCCCTCGTCGTGCTGGCCGGCGGCCACGGCCAGCTGCCGCTGCTGGGCGAGCTGGCCGGCGACCTCGTCGTGCAACGCGGCCAGCTCAGCCACCTGGCCGACGCGCCCTGGTGCCCCGGCCTCCCGATCGCCGGCGACGGCTATGCGATCGCTGACGGCCGCGGCGGCGTGTGGTGCGGCGCGACCGCGCAGGACGGCGACCTGGACCGTGCGCTGCGCGAGGCCGACCAGTCCGGCAACCTGATGCGTTATGCGCGCCTGGCCGGCCTCGCTGCCGCGCCGCAGGCACCGCTGGCCGGCCGCGTCGGCTGGCGCCTCATCGCCGCCGACCGCCTGCCGCTGATCGGCGGGCTGGCCGCGCCCGGCCCGCGTGCCGAGCAGCTGCGCCTGCAGCCGCGCCGGCCGGGCCTGGTCGTCTGCACGGCCTTCGCGTCGCGCGGCATCGGCTGGGCGGCGCTGGCGGGCCGGCTCGCGGCAGCGCTCGCCGTGGGCAGCCCCCGGCCCCTGGAGGCGGAACTGCTGGATGCCGTCGATCCGCTACGCTTTGCATTGCGCCGGCAACGCCGGAGCGGGGCCTGAAGAGGTTCGCCCAACTATTGCCGGTTTGCCCCGCTCATCATGCGGTCGTGGTGCGAGCGGCACCGGCACACTGCGCGGTGTTGCCGGATCGACCGGCGTTTTTTGCGATGGAGACGACAACATGTTCGGTTCTGGCAGCGGCCCGCAACGGCTGAAAGTGGCACTGGGCATCGTGCTCGGCGTGGTGACGTTAGGGGCCGGCATGGCGCTTTCCGGCCTCGGCGACAACGCCGGCTCCGCCAAGACCTGGCTGATCGGCAGCCTCGTGCTGACCTGGCTGGTGGGCTTGTACGCGCTGCTGGCCGGCGGCGGCTCGGGCGGCAGCCTGCACGCCGCCACCGAGGCCGCCGAGGCGCTGGCCCGCTTCGACCTGACCCACCCCATTCCCAACGGCGGCAGCGACGAGGTCGGCCGTTTGCTGACCGCGCTCGACGGCACGCAGCGCTCGCTGCAGAAGCTCATCGGCGAGGTGCGCGGCGCCGCCGACAGCATCGGCACCGCCAGCGCCGAGATCGCCACCGGCAACCTGGACCTGAGCCAGCGCACCGAGCAGACCGCCAGCAACCTGCAGAACGCCGCCTCGTCGATGTCGGAGCTGACCGGCACCGTCAAGCAGACGGCCGACGCAGCGATGACGGCCAACCAGCTCGCCAGCTCGGCCGCCGCGGTGGCGCAGCGCGGCGGCGAGGCGGTGTCCCAGGTCGTCGCGACGATGGACCAGATCAGCCACAGCTCGCGCAAGATCAACGAGATCATCGGCACCATCGACGGCATCGCCTTCCAGACCAACATCCTGGCGCTGAACGCTGCGGTGGAAGCCGCGCGTGCCGGTGAACAGGGCCGCGGCTTCGCGGTGGTGGCCGGCGAAGTGCGGCTGCTGGCCCAGCGCAGCGCCGAGGCGGCCAAGGAGATCAAGAGCCTGATCAGCGCCAGCGTCGAGCGCGTGGACTCCGGCACCCAGCAGGTGCAGGCCGCGGGCGCGACGATGACGGAGATCGTCGCCAGCGTGCAGCGCGTGACCGACATCATTGGCGAGATCAGCGCCGCCGCCCGCGAGCAGAGCGAAGGCATCGGCGTCGTCAACGGCTCGGTCGTCCAGCTCGACCAGATGACGCAGCAGAACGCCGCACTGGTGGAGGAATCGGCCGCCGCTGCCGAGAGCCTGCGCGAGCAGTCGGCGCGCATGGCGGAGGCCATCAGCGTGTTCAAGCTCGGTGGTGCAACGCACCGCCCGGCCCCGGCCCCTGCCGTGACGTTCAAGCCGATGGCGACGCCCAAGCCGCCGGCCGCTCCCAAGTCCCTGGCCAAGCCCGCCAGCACGCCGCCCGCACCCCGCCCGGCCGCCCAGGCCAAGCCAACACCCGCGCCAGCACCCACGCCGCGCCCCGCACCCGCCCCGGCCGCCGAGGCCGATGGGGATTGGGAAACCTTCTGACCGCCACAAGGCGCAGCTGCAAGCCGGGCATTGCCCGGCTTTCTTTTTGCGGCCTCGGCCCGCTCGCTCAGTCGTCCGCAGGCGCGCCGGTCGGCGCTCCTTCGGTGTAGCTGGCCTTGCGGCCGCGGGCCGGATACCACACGTCGCGTTCCACCCACAGCGCCAGTCGGCCGGCGCGCTCATTGCGCTGCTCGCGCAACCACGCCAGCACGGTGTCGTCCAGGCCATAGACGCCATCGCGCTCCGCGCGCAACGCGTCGGCCCGGCGGCGGCGCAGCAGGCTGGCCGGAACGGGCGCGCCGAGCGCCGTGGCCAGGTCTTCGAGGGCGAGCCAGCGCTGCCGTTCGACACCGTCCTCCAGCACACGGATGCGATGCCCCTTGAATTGGTAGAAGCGGCCCTGCACGGGACGGAACGCGAGCCAGCGCAGCGCCAGCCAGGCGGTTTCGCCCAGCGCCATCAGCTCCGACGCCAGCACGCGTGCCCACAGCATCAGGCTGACGAGCAGCCCGGCCCAGCCGCCGATCCACCACAGCAGCGCGCTCACGCCGCCGCACACCGCAAGCTTCAGCAGCGACGCACGCCACCAGTGATGGCGCTCGTGCGCCGCGGCATCGAAGCCAAGCCGGGGCGGCGGCCGGCGAGCTGGCGTCAAAACGTCAGTGTCTTCACACCGCCAGCGCCACCGAGCAGGCAGACCTGCGCCTTGTGGCGGGCGAACACGCCGACCGTGACGACGCCGGGCCATTGGTTGACCTCGGTCTCGAAGGCCAGCGGGTCGGTGATGACGAGGCCGGTCACGTCGAGGATGTGGCCGCCGTTGTCGGTGACGACGCCGGCGCGCAGCGTGGCGGAGCCACCGAGTGCGGCGAAGCGGCGCGTCAGCTGCGCCGCGGCCATCGGGATGATCTCGACCGGCAGCGGGAACTTGCCCAATGCCGGCACGAGCTTGGATTCGTCGGCGATGCAGACGAAGCGCTCGGCCAGGTCGGCGACGATCTTCTCACGCGTCAGCGCGGCGCCGCCGCCCTTGATCATGAAGCCGTTGGCGTCGATCTCGTCCGCGCCGTCGATGTAGACGGTCAGGCCGGTCACCTCGCTGGCGTCCAGCACGGGGATGCCGTGCCTGGCGAGGCGCTGCGTCGAGCGCTCCGAGCTGGACACGGCGCCCGCCACAGCGATGCCGCTGGCGGCCAGCGCGTCGATGAAGCAGTCCACCGTGGAGCCGGTGCCGACGCCGAGGACCTGGCCGGGGCTGACGTAGTCAAGTGCTGCGCGGCCGACGAGTTGTTTGAGCTGGTCTTGGTTCATGGCCGGGATTTTCGGGGATGGCCGGGTGAGGCAGTGGCAAGCGCCTTCAGCCGCGACGCTTCTGCACGGCGGCGGCCAGTTCACGCAGCAGCGGCTCGGTCTGGGCCCAGCCCAGGCAGGCATCGGTGATGGACACACCGGGCTTGAGGTCGGCGCGGGTCTGGCCCTCGGCCAGGTCTTGCCGGCCCGGCTGCAGGTGGCTCTCGATCATGACGCCGGTGATGCGTGCGTCGCCGCCCGCGATCTGGCCGGCCACGTCGCGGCCAACCTCGACCTGGCGCTCGTACTTCTTGCTGGAATTGGCGTGCGAGAAGTCCACCATGACCTGCTCCCGCAGGCCCGAGGCCTTCAGCGCGCCGCAGGCCGCGTTGACCGAGGCGGCGTCGTAATTGGGCGCCTTGCCGCCGCGCAGGATGACGTGGCAGTCCTCGTTGCCGCGCGTCTCGAAGATGGCGGCCGTGCCCATCTTGGTCATGCCCATGAAGGCATGCGGCGAGCTGGCGGCCAGCACCGCGTCGCTGGCGACCTTGATGCCGCCGTCGGTGCCGTTCTTGAAGCCGACCGGGCAGGAGAGGCCCGAGGCCAGCTGGCGGTGGCTCTGGCTCTCGGTCGTGCGCGCGCCGATGGCGCCCCAGGCGATCAGGTCGGAGATGTACTGCGGCGACAGCAGGTCCAGGAACTCGGTGCCGGCCGGCAGGCCCAGGGCGTTGACGTCCAGCAGCAGCTGGCGCGCCAGGCGCAGGCCCTCGTTCATGTGGAAGCTGCCGTCCAGCCGCGGGTCGTTGATGTAGCCCTTCCAGCCCACCGTCGTGCGCGGCTTCTCGAAGTACACGCGCATGACGACCAGCAGGTCGCGGCTGAGCTCATCACGCGCAGCCTTCAGCAGCCGGGCGTAGTCCATCGCCTGGTCGTGGTCGTGGATGGAGCACGGCCCGACGATGACCAGCAGCCGGTCGTCCCTGCCGTGCAGGATGGCGCTGATCTCCTGGCGGGCGCGCTCGACGAGCTCCAAGGTCGCGTCGGGAATGGGCAGCTCTTCGAGCAGCAGCGCCGGGCTGATCAGCGCGCGGACGGCGCCGATGCGGGTGTCATCGGTGCGTGTGGTGTCGCGCGTCTCATCGCGGGAGCCGGCTTCGCGGTCGTGGTGGGGGTCGTCCAAAGGTTTCATCATGCAGGCTCCAGGAAGCCCGCCATTTTCACCGCTTGCCGGCGGCCGCGCGCGCCGCGAGCGCGGCGAGTGCGAAACCGGCCGCGACATGCCGCCTGCGACGTGAGGGCGGCACCGGCTGAGAGAATCGCGGGCTATGCCGCTGATCCCCTACGCCCTTGCCCGCCCCTTCCTCTTCGGCCTGGACGCCGAGCACGCCCACGAGCTGACGCTGAACAGCATCGCCAAGCTGCAGAACACGCCGCTGCAGGCGCTGTGGTGTGGCGAGCGCGTGAGCGACCCGGTGACCGTCGCTGGCCTGCGCTTTCCCAACCGCGTCGGCCTGGCTGCCGGCCTGGACAAGAACGGCCACTGCATCGACGGCCTGGGCGCGATGGGCTTCGGCTTCATCGAAGTGGGCACCGTGACACCCAAGGGCCAGCCCGGCAACGACAAGCCGCGCATGTTCCGCCTGCCCGAGGCCAACGCGCTGATCAACCGGCTGGGCTTCAACAACGAGGGGCTGCAGAGCTTCATCGCCAACGTGAAGCGTGCCCAAAGCTTCCGCAAGGCCGGCGGCATCCTGGGCCTGAACATCGGCAAGAACGCCGCCACGCCCATCGAGAACGCCGGCGACGACTACCTGCTCGGCCTGGAGGGCGTGTTCCCTCATGCCGACTACATCACCGTCAACATTTCCAGCCCCAACACCAAGAACCTGCGGGCGCTGCAGAGCGACGCCGCGCTGGACGCGCTGCTCGGCACGCTGCAACGGCGCAAGCAGCACCTCGAAGCACAGGCCGGCCGGCGCGTGCCGATGTTCGTCAAGATCGCACCGGACCTGGAGGAAGACCAGGTCGGCGTCATCGCGCGGACGCTGCAGGCCAACGGCATCGATGGCGTCATCGCCACCAACACGACCATCGCGCGCGACAAGGTGCAGGGCCTGGCCCATGCCGGTGAGGCCGGCGGCCTGTCCGGCGCGCCGGTCTTCGAGGCCAGCAACCGCGTCATCCGCCTGCTGCGCGCGGCGCTGCCGGCCGACTATCCCATCATCGGCGTGGGCGGCGTGATGAGCGGTGCGGATGCACGCGCCAAGATCGAAGCGGGCGCGAACCTCGTGCAGGTCTACACCGGGCTCATCTACAAGGGCCCGGCCCTGGTCGGCGATTGCGCCAGGGCGCTGGCCAGGCGCTGAATTTGCCCCGAGTGGCCATGCGCCTTCTCACCACCCTCGCCCTCAGCGCCGCGCTGCTGGCCGGCTGCGCCACCCCGGACCGCGACGCCCGCCTGCAACCCGGCGTCAGCCGCAGCGAGCACGTCATTGCCCTGTACGGCCAGCCCAAGCGGGTCTGGCCGGAAGCCGACGGCGGCCGCACGCTGGAATATTCCACCCAGCTTATGGGGCGGCACTGCTACATGGTGCGCCTCACGGCGGACGACCGCCTGGTCGCCATCGAAGACGGCCTGTCCGCTGCCAGCCGCGCCCGCATCGAGCCTGGCATGACGCCCGAGCAGGTCAGCCGCATCCTGGGCACGGAGCGCAGCCGCGTCTTCTTCCGCCAAAGCGGCGAGGATGTCTGGGACTGGACCGTGGAGCCCGACCAGACGGGCTACGGCCTGCGCTTCAACGTCTACTTCAAGGACGGCCGCGTCGTCCGCGCCGGCCACAGCATGGTATTCCCCAGCCGCCTGTTCCCCGGCATGGGCGACTGACCCGGGCTAAGAAAACGCCCTGGGGCTTGTGGCACCAGGGCGAGATGGAGAGATTCACTTCGCACGGGATCGTGAGATCCCGCGTGTCAACGTCGATCAGAAGTCGCGGCGGCGGCGCGAAGCGACGAAACCGATGATGCCGAGGCCGGCGCCCAGGAGGGCATAGGTCTCGGGTTCCGGCACAGCGGTGACTTGCGAGCCGATGAGGTAGTTGGTCGCCTTGGTGGCGCCGCCCAGGACGGTGTAGTAGTAGCTGCCAGCGCCCAGGGTCACCGTGTTGGTGCCGCCAAAGGTCCAGGCACCGATGCCGACGTCGTCAGCCGTACCGAACGTGTTGTCAGCGCCGTACGAATACAGGCTGTAGGCGCCACCGATGATGCCGCCAAAGCCCAGCACGCCGCTTTCCACGCTGGAAGCAGTGCCCAGCGAGAACGAGTATGTGTCGAAGACCGCGCCAGCAGCGACGGCAGTCGAAGCAGACTCGAAGGAGTCATGCGTGCCCCAGTCCCACGAAGCAGCTTGGCTGCTTAGTGCGGTAAATGCCGCGACGGTGGCGGCAACGATTTTCAGTTTCATGTGTGTAGCTCCTGACTTGTGACGGTCAAGCACAACCGCCGGAAACTATTGTGCAGTGCAACCAAACGGTAGGAAGTCTCGAACACCCTTCGCCCTAGGGGTGTCTCCTCATTTACTTGTACCTTCTTGTAAGGACATGCCCCGGCCTTGTCAGAACTGCACCAGCAAGGCGCTGCTTGTCACCAACTTCGTGATTCAGTCGATCGCGAGCCGCAGCACCTTCTGCAAGCCCTCGACAGCCTTGCCCTTGCGCGCCCGCTTGCCGGCGTAGGCAGCAAGCGACTGGTTCTTCAGCATTTCTTCGCGTGGCTTGGCGCCACGGCCGCTGCCGTGGACCCGCAGCTGCGTCGTGAAGCAGGCGATGGACAGCAAGCTGTCCTTGGCTTCGAGATCCATCAGCATCAGGCCCTTGCCGCCCTTGGGCTGATGCTTGAGTTCATCGAGCGGGAAGCTCAGCAGCCGGCCTTGCGCGCTCAGGGCGCCGAGTTGCAGTGCGACCGCGTCGCCGGGCACCGCCGCCAGCAGCGGAGTCTCGCCGTCGTCCAGCGCGAGGAAGGTCTTGCCGGCCTTCTGGCGCCCCACAAGGTCACCGACCTGGGCGATGAAGCCGTAGCCGGTGCTGCCCGCAAACACCAGGCGCTGCGCAGGCGCGGCGGCGACGTAGTGGGCGATCTGCGTGCCGCTTTCCAGTTCGATCATGGTCGTGATGGGCTGGCCGTCGCCGCGGCCGCCGGGCAGCGTCGACACGGGCACCGAGTACACCCGGCCGTTGCTGCCGACGACGATGAGCGGGTCGACGCTGCGGCAACGGAAGGCGCCCCACAGGCCGTCGCCGGCCTTGAACGTCTGCGCGCCGACGTCGACCTCGTGCCCCTTGAGCGCCCGCACCCAGCCCTTCTGGCTGACGACGACGGTGACCGGCTCGTCGATGATCTTGACCTCCGCGACGACGCGCTTGTCGGCCTGGATCAACGTCCGGCGGTCATCGCCGTACTGCTTGGCGTCGGCCTCGATCTCCTTGATGACCGTGCGGCGCAACGCCGCCGCCGAGCCCAGGATGTCTTCCAGCTTGGCGCGCTCGTCGCGCAGCTTGGAAAGCTCCTGTTCGATCTTGATGGCCTCCAGGCGCGCCAACTGGCGCAGCCGGATTTCGAGGATGTCCTCAGCCTGCCGGTCGCTGAGGTTGAAGCGTGCGATCAGCGCCGCCTTGGGCTCGTCCGACTCCCGGATGATCCGGATCACCTCGTCGATGTTCAGCAGCACCAGCTGCCGGCCCTCCAGCACGTGGATGCGGTCGTTGACGTGGGCCAGGCGGTGCTCGGTACGGCGGCGCACCGTCGTCTGGCGGAAGCCCACCCATTCGACCAGCACCTCGCGCAGGCTCTTCTGCGTCGGCCGGCCGTCGTCGCCGATCATGGTCAGGTTGACCGGCGCGCTGCTCTCCAGGCTGGTGTGGGCCAGCAGCGCATTGATCAGGTCCTGTTGTTCGACGGTGCGGCTCTTGGGCTCGAAGACGATGCGCACGGCCGCGTCCTTGCTGGACTCGTCGCGCACGCCGTCCAGCACGGCCAGCAGGCTGGCCTTGAGTTGCAACTGCTCGGCCGTCAGCGTCTTCTTGCCGGCCTTGACCTTGGGGTTGGACAACTCCTCGATCTCTTCCAGCACTTTCTGTGCGCTGGTGCCGTGCGGCAGCTCGGTGATGACCAGCTGCCACTGGCCGCGGGCCAGGTCCTCGATCTTCCAGCGCGCCCGCAGCTTGAGGCTGCCGCGGCCCGAGACGTAGGCCGCGCGGATTTCTTCCGGCGCGCTGATGAGCTGGCCGCCTCCCGGGAAATCCGGGCCGGGCAGCAGCTCGAACAGCGCATCGTCGGCCAGCTTGTCGTCCTTCAACAATGCGACGGCCGCGGCCGCGACCTCGCGCAGGTTGTGGCTGGGAATCTCGGTCGCCAGGCCCACGGCGATGCCGCTCGCGCCGTTCAGCAGCACAAAGGGCAGGCGCGCGGGCAGCTCGACCGGCTCCTGCGTCGTGCCGTCGTAGTTGGGACGGAAGTCCACCGTGCCTTCGTCGATCTCGTCGAGCACGAGACGGGCGATCGGGGCCAGGCGCGCTTCGGTGTAGCGCATCGCCGCGGCGCCGTCGCCGTCGCGGCTGCCGAAATTGCCGTGTCCGTCGATCAGCGGGTAGCGCAGCGAGAAGTCCTGCGCCATGCGCACCAGCGCGTCGTAGACCGACTGGTCGCCGTGCGGGTGAAAGCTGCCCAGCACGTCCCCGACGACCTTGGCGCCCTTGACCGGCTTGGCGCCCGAGTTGCCGCTCCAGCCCAGGCCCAGCCGGTGCATGGAGTACAGGATGCGGCGCTGCACGGGTTTCTGCCCGTCGGCATAGGAGGGCAGCGCGCGGCCCTTGACGACGCTGAGCGCGTATTCGAGATAAGCCTGCTGGGCATAGGCGGCCAGCGTCAGCGCGTTGCTGTCGTCGCCGCCGTCGGTGGGGCCGGAAAAATCGATGGTGGTCTGGGAACTCATGGGTGCAGGGTCAGTCGCTGCGCGCGGGCCGGCTGGCCCTGCTGCAGCAAGGCCCAGTACAGCTCGAGGACGAGTTGCACATGGGCCTGGGTTTCTTCGATGTCGGGCACGCGGTTGCCGGCGCGGCGCACCGCGCCCTCACCGGCATTCCAGGCGGCCAGCGCCGCATCGATGCGGCCGAAGCGGCGCAGCAGGTCGGCCAGCATGCGTGCACCGGTGTGGATGTTGATGCGCGGCTCGATGAGCCGCGCGGCGTCGGCCGGCGTCGCGTAGCGGCTGGCCGTCTCAGGGGTGATCTGCATCAGGCCGGTAGCGCCACGAGGCGAGACGGCATTGCGCTGGTAGCCGGACTCGACGGCGATGATGGCCTTCAACAGATCGGCGTCCACGCCATGCTGGGCGGCGGCCTCGCGCAGCCAGGGCTGCACGGCCTTCACTTCGGGTGCGATGTCCAGCCAGTTCAGCAGCGCCAGCCCGGCGTCGGCCTTGCCCGGCACGCGCTGCATGCCGACCCCGCCCAGCACGGGTGTGTAGCGCGCATCGAGCTGGCGCGGCGCGAAGTGCGCGACGCCGCCGGCATCGACAAAGCCCCACAGCTCGGCCCGCGCGGGCAGCGCGAACACGAGCAGCAGGAGCAGCAACGCCCTCATGCGACCTCCAGCCCCAGCGCCACGCGGGCCTGGTATTCGCGGTCCAGCAGCGACATGACGATCAGCGAGTCGTAGCCGTCGGCGCCGTCGATGGCCAGGCGCACGCTTTCACGCAGGCAGCCTTCTTCGACGAAGCCTTCGCTGCGATACAGCTCGAAGGCACGCCTGTTCAAGGCCTTCACGTCCAGCCAGAAGCGGTGTGCCTTGAGCTGCGTGAAGGCCATCGCCTTCAGCTGCCGCACCGCCGAGCGCCCCAGCCCGCGGCCCTTGGGCTGCAGCACCAGCCGCTTCAGCTCGACCGAGCCGTTGGGGTTGCGGCAGCCCTGCAGGATGACGAAGCCGATGCGCTCCAGCGCATCGCCTTCCTCGAGGATGAAGTGCCGCGAGTCCGGAAAGCGGATGGCGCCTTCATGCTGCGGCCGCTCCCAGGGCGTGATGAACGGCAGGTTGGCGCCGTCGCGCTCGACCGACACGACCCAGTCGAGGTCGGACAGCATGGTCGGACGCAGGCGCAGGCTCATGCGCAGCGCGCCGCCGTGCAGCCTGCCGCGCCTCGGGCATCGGGGGTCGCAGGTGAAGGGCGCAGGTCCGGGGCGTTCATCAGGCGCGGGATTGTGCAACGCTTTGAACCGCGCCCCGCCGGGCGCCCCGCCCTCAGTTGCCGCAGCCGAGGCTGGCGATGCGGTCGTGCGCCGCCTTGGCCTGCACGAGGCCGTTGCCGTAGTGGTCGTCGCGACCCACGGCGCCAAGGTCGGCGGCGCTCTTGTTCAACGACGCGCGCAGCTGCGGCGCCGTGCAGCCCGGGTGCAGGCTCCAGACCAGCGCCGCCACCGCCGACACATGGGGCGTCGCCATCGAGGTGCCGTTGTAGGCCGCGTAGAGGTCCGGCAGGCCGAAGACCGCGACGCTGGCGCTCTGGCCCAGTTGGCCCAGCATGGCCGCGCCATCGGCCTGCGTGGCGCCGACGGACGGTATGGCCGTCACCGTCTCGCCCAGCGTGCCGGCCAGCTCGCCGGTGGTGTTGTTGTAGACGACCGCGCCGACGCCGCCACTGTTCTGGCAGTTCACCACCTTCTCGGCGAAGCTGATGCTGCCGCGCTGGATCAGGCAGACCTTGCCGCTCATGCTGCCGGGCGTGGCCGCGTCGCCCAGGCCGAAGTCGGCCAACGCGCCGCTGGCGCCGACGCGCGGCGAGCCGTCCATGGCTTGCACGGTGACGGCGCTGCCGCCCACGTTCAGCGACGCGCCGGTCTGGCTGAAGGCCGGCACGGTGGACAGCACGCCCACGCCGGGTGCGGCGATCTCGACGTCGGCGTTGAACTGCGAGAAATCGGCGACCAGCTTGTTCGAGTCGACCGCGGCGACGGACACGACCTCCGGGAAGCCGGCCGGATAGGACACCGTGTTGTCGCCGTCGTTGCCCGCCGCAGCGACGAGCAGGATGCCCTGCTTGGCCAGCCGCGCCACCGCGCGCGCCTCGACGCGGCTGCCCACCGATCCGCCCAGCGACATGCTGATGACGTTGGCGCCGTTGCGCCCGCAGTTCAACATCGCCCGGGCGATGACGGCGTCGCTGGCGCTGCCGCTGGCGTCGAACACCTTGGCGATATGCAGGCCGAGGCGGCCGGAGGGCGCGACGCCGAGCACGCCGACCGCGTTGTTCAGCGCGGCGATCGTGCCGGCGACATGGGTGCCGTGCGAGTTCTCGTCGGTGTTCCACGCGCCCGACTTGGTGAAGTTCTCGCCCGTCATCGGCACGCCGGCCAGGTCTTCATGCCTGCCGTCGACGCCCGAATCGACGATGCACAGGCGCCGGTTGCCCGATTGGGCGTCGGAGAGCTGGTCGGCCTGCACCATCGCAATGCCGTAGGGCTGCACCTGGGCCTGGGAGCCGGCGGCCCGCACGCCGCGGGTGCCGAGCACATGGCGCTGGACCGGCGCGTCGACGAAGTCCACCTTGGCATGGGCGGCCAGGGCCTTGGCCGCACCGCGTGGCATCGTGACGACGAGGGCGTCGATCTCCGACAAGTCCTCGACGACACGGCCGCCGCCGCGGCTGACTTCGGCGCGCACCGCGCCGCCGCTGTTGGCCTTGTGGCCGACGATGAGCTGGACTTCATCCTTCCCGGCGAAGGCCGACGACACGGCGGCGCTCAGGCAAAGGGCGGCAAGGCAGCGGGGGATTGAGGACTGACGCATGGCAGCTCCTGTTTTGAGGTGAAGCCATTCTTCGCCCCGCCGGGCCGCGTCAACAGAGGGAAGCCCCGCCCCCTAGCCTGGGGCGGGATCAGGCGCGTCAGACGTCGACCTCGACGGAGTCGCCGTGCAGCTCCATCAGCTCGCGGCGCGACGCGGCCTCGCCCTTGCCCATCAGCTTGTTGAAGGCCTCCACCGTGGCGGCGAAGTCGAGCTGGCCGTATTCGACGCGCGACAGGCGGCGCGTCTCGGGGTTCAGCGTGGTGTCCCACAGCTGCTCGGCATTCATCTCGCCCAGGCCCTTGAAGCGGCTGATGCTCCAGGAGCCCTCGCGGGCGCCTTCCTTGCGCAGCTTGTCCAGCGTCGCCGTCAGCTCGCCGTCGTCCAGCGCGTAGAGCTTGGCGGCGGGCTTCTTGCCGCGCGCCGGCGCGTCGACACGGTACAGCGGCGGGCGGGCGACGAACACGTGGCCGGTCTCCACCAGCTTGGGGAAATGGCGGAAGAACAGCGTGAGCAACAGTACCTGGATGTGCGAGCCGTCCACGTCGGCGTCCGACAGGATGCAGACCTTGCCGTAGCGCAGGCCGGAGAGGTCCGGGCTGTCGTTGGGGCCGTGCGGGTCCACGCCCAGCGCCACCGAGATGTCGTGGATCTCGTTGTTCTTGAACAGCAGGTCGCGCTCGACCTCCCAGGCGTTCAGCACCTTGCCGCGCAGCGGCAGGATGGCCTGCGTCTCCTTGTCGCGGCCCATCTTGGCGCTGCCGCCGGCGGAGTCGCCCTCGACGAGGAAGACCTCGTTGTGCAGCAGGTCGCGGCTCTCGCAGTCGGTCAGCTTGCCCGGCAGCACGGCCACGCCGGAGCCTTTTCGTTTTTCAACCTTCTGGCTGGCGCGTTGCCGGGTTTGTGCCTGCTTGATGACCAGCTCGGCCAGCTTCTTGCCGTGCTCCACATGGTGGTTCAGCCACAGCTCGAAGGCCGGCTTCACATAGGCCGACACCAGCCGCAGCGCGTCGCGCGAGTTCAGCCGCTCCTTGGTCTGGCCCTGGAACTGCGGGTCCAAAACCTTGGCGGACAGCACGAAGCTGGCGCGCGAGAACACGTCGTCGGGCATGAGCTTCACGCCCTTGGGCAGCAGCGAATGCATCTCGATGAAGCCCTTGACCGCGCCGAACAGGCCGTCCTTCAGGCCGGATTCGTGCGTGCCGCCCGCCACCGTCGGGATCAGGTTCACATAGCTCTCGCGCAGCGGCGCGCCGTCCTCCGTGAAGGCCACGCACCAGGCGGCACCCTCGCCTTCGGCGAAGTTCTCGCTCTCGCCGGCGGTGGCGAAGCCCTCGCCCTCGAACAGCGGGATCAGCGGGTCGCTGTTCAGCGACTGCGCCAGGTAGTCACGCAGGCCGGCCTTGTACAGCCAGGTCGTCGTCTCGTTGGTCTTCTCGACCTTCAGCGTCACTGTCACGCCCGGCATCAGCACGGCCTTGGAACGCAACAGATGAACCAGTTCGTGACGCGGCAGCTCGGCGCTTTCGAAGTACTTGGCCTCGGGCCAGACGCGCACCGTGGTGCCCTGCTTGCGGTCGCCGCTGGCGGCCGGACGGGTGACGACCTGCTGCTTCACGTCGCCGTGCTCGAAGGCGATGCCGGCCACCTGCTTGTCGCGCCAGACGGCCACTTCCAACCGCTTGGCCAGCGCATTGGTGACGGACACGCCCACGCCGTGCAGGCCGCCCGAGAAGCTGTAGGCGCCGCCCGAGCCCTTGTCGAACTTGCCACCGGCATGCAGCCGCGTGAAGACGATCTCGACGACCGGCACGCCTTCATCCGGGTGCAGGCCGAACGGGATGCCGCGGCCGTCGTCGGCGATGGACACCGAGCCGTCGACATGCAGGGTCACGTCGATGCGCTTGCCGAAACCGCCGAGCGCCTCGTCGGCGGCGTTGTCGATGACCTCCTGGATGATGTGCAGCGGGTTCTCGGTGCGGGTGTACATGCCCGGCCGCTGCTTGACGGGCTCCAGCCCCTTCAGGACACGGATGGAGGCTTCGCCATAAGCGGCAGGCGACTGGGACGGATTGGAAGACGGACGGCTCGACATAGGGGCGCGATTCTATGGAGGCGCTCCGGCTAGGATTCGCGGCCCCCTGGATGCCGAGCTCCTTCGAGATTGCCCGCTTGAGATTCCTGACCGCCTTCCTGCTGCTCGCCTGCGGACTCGCGCAGGCCCAGACCCCGCCCCCACCTCAGCCCTACCAGGCCAGCGACCCGCTGTCCTGGGAGCTGAAGAACGCCCGCTGGTTCGACGGCCGGGCCATCCAGCGCGGCAACCTGTACGTCGAGAACGGCGTCTTCGTCGCCAAGAAGCCGGCCAAGGTCAACCGCAAAATGGACCTGCGCGGCCAGCAGGTGCTGATCAACCCGCTGGCCGAGGCCCACAACCACAACCTGCAGACGGCCTGGGGCTGGGGGCAGTTTGCGCAGGCCTACCTCGACGAAGGCGTGTTCTACGCCGCCATGCTGTGCGGCGACCCGGCCGGCGTCGCCGAGGTCAAGCCGCTGGCCGCCACGCCGGCCGCGCCGGACGTCAGCTTCGTCACCGCCTGCATCACCTCCAGCGACGGCTACCCGCTGGCCGCCGTGCTGCCCGAGCCCACGCCCGCGGCGGCCGCGGCGCAGCAGCAGATCGTCCTCATCGACAGCCCCGAACAGGCCGCCCAGCAGTGGCGCGCCATCAAGGCGCGCGGCGGCACCTGGCTGCGCATCGTGCTGGCGCACAGCGAACGCCCGGAGCTGCGCGGCCAGCCCCAGCACTTCGGCCGGCTGGGCCTCAACCCTGAGACCGCCGCCGCGCTGACGCGGCTGGCCCATGCCGACGGCAAGCGCGTCGTCGCCCATGCCGAGTCGGCGGCCGACTTCGAAGCGGCGCTGGCCGCCGGCGCCGACGTCATTGCTCACCTACCCGGCTACGCCAACACGCTGGACGAGTCCCCGGAACGCTTCGCCCTGAGCGAGGCCGCCGCCGCCCGGGCCGCCCGCCAGCGCACCGCCGTCATCACGACGACCGCCGCCACCGCCCTGTTCAAGCTGGACGCCGGGCCGCTGGCCGCCCTGCGTGAGGTGCAGAAGGCCAACCTCGCGCGGCTGCAGGCGGCCGGCGTGCAATTGCTCATCGGCTCCGACGTCTTCATCGGCACCGCCCGCGCCGAGCTGCGCTCGCTGGACGAACTCGGGCTGGACCGCACGACGCTGCTGCGCCTGGCCACGCAGGACACGCCGCGCGCCCTGTTCCCGAACCGCAGGCTCGGCTGCTTCGAGCCTGGCTGCGAGGCCAGCTTCCTGGTGCTGGGCGGCGACCCCATCGCCGACCTTGCCCAGGTCGACATGCCGCAGCTGCGCGTCAAGCAGGGCCGGCTGCTGACCCGCCTGGCCGAGGTCGCCGCGTCCAGCTCGCAGGCCAGCACCTCGACGGCCGACCCGCCCAAGAAGGCCGCCGCGAAGAAGAAGACCGGCAAGGCCAAGGCCCAAAGCAAGGCGCCCAGCAAGGCCAAGCGGCGCTGATTACAGTCGCCCGATGAACACCGCCCGCCCCGCCTCCGCCGGCCTGTCCGTCCAGCAGGTCCTGCTGTGCGGCGCCATGATCGTCACGCTGTCGATGGGCATACGCCACGGCTTCGGCTTCTGGCTGCAGCCCATCATCACGGAGCGAGGCTGGACGCGCGAGACCTTCTCCTTCGCGATGGCGGTGCAGAACCTCTCCTGGGGCATCGCCGGCCCGGTTGCCGGCATGCTGGCCGATCGCTTCGGTGCCTGGAAGGTGTTGATCGGCGGCGGCGTCGCTTATGCGCTGGGCCTGCTGCTGATGGCCGTCACCAGCCACCCGCTGAGCTTCACGCTCGGCGCCGGCGTGCTGATCGGCATCGCCCAGTCGGGCTCGACCTACGCCGTCATCTACGGCGTGCTGGGCCGCACCGTGTCGCCCGAGAAGCGCTCGTGGGCCTTCGGCGTCGCAGCGGCCGCGGGCTCGTTCGGCCAGTTCGTCATGATCCCCATCGAGACCTGGCTGATCAGCCACCTCGGCTGGCAGGGCGCGCTGTACCTGCTGGCCGGCGCCGCGCTGCTGATCGTGCCGCTGGCGATGGGCGTGCGCGAGCGGCACGTGGCGCCCTTCAGCGGCGCGCACCAGAGCATCGCCCAGGCGCTGCGCGAGGCCTTCGGCTACCGCAGCTTCCAGCTGCTGATGCTGGGCTACTTCGTCTGCGGCTTCCAGGTCGTCTTCATCGGCGTGCACCTGCCCAGCTACCTGAAGGATCACGGCCTGGGCATCGAGGTTTCCACCGGCGCGTTGATGCTGATCGGCCTGTTCAACATCTTCGGCACCTACGCCGCCGGCATGCTGGGCCAGCGCTTCCCCAAGCGCTACCTGCTGTCGGCCATCTACGGCCTGCGTGCGGTGGCCATCGCCCTCTTCATCTGGGTGCCGCTGACGCCGCTCAGCGTCTACGTCTTCGCCGCCGTCATCGGCTTCCTGTGGCTGTCCACCGTGCCGCCGACGAACGCCGTCGTCGCGCAGATCTTCGGCGCCCAGCACCTGTCCATGCTGGGCGGCTTCGTCTTCCTGAGCCATCAGGTGGGCAGCTTCCTGGGCGTCTGGCTGGGCGGCAAGCTCTACGACGCGACCGGCAGCTACGACGTCGTCTGGTGGCTGGCCATCGCGCTGGGCATCATGGCCATGCTGGCCAACCTGCCGGTGCGCGAGGCACCTATCCCGAGAGGAGCGCAGCCGGCATGAAGCCGCGCCGCTGGATCTGGCCGGCGCTGGCCGTCGCCGCGCTCGCAGCCACGGTGCTGGCCTACCGCCACCCGGCGGTCATGATCCAGCTCAGCGAGCAGATCTGGGCCTGTTTCGGATGACCGGCACGCCTTCAGCCTGGCTGCAGCGCTTCGCGCCCAGCCCGCCCGCGAGGGCGCTGGACGTTGCCTGCGGCTCCGGCCGCAACCTGCGCTGGCTGGCCGAGGCGGGCTGGCGCGTCACCGGCGTCGACCGCGACACCGACGCCACCGCACCGCTGCGCGCGCTGGCCGAGATCGTCGACGCCGACATCGAGAACGGGCCCTGGCCCCTCGACGGTCGCCAGTTCGACCTGGTCGTCGTCTGCAACTACCTCTGGCGCCCGCTGTTCGACGCGATCCGCTGCGCGGTCAAGCCCGGCGGCTGGCTGATCTGGGAAACCTTCGCCGATGGCCAGCAGACCATCGGCCGCCCGTCGCGGCCGGACTTCCTGCTGCGGCGGGGCGAGTTGCTGCGCGTCTTCGGTGAATGGCGCATCGTGGCTTACGAAGACCTGTTCGAAGGCGGAGTCAACCCGCGCTTCGTCCAGCGCGTTGCGGCCATCCGTCCGCCGACGGCGGCCTAAAATCGCTCGATTCACTCAGCCTCTTTCACCATGAAGCCCATCCTCGGCAGCATCGTCGCCCTCGTCACGCCCATGAACGAGGACGGCAGCATCGACTACCCGGCCCTGCGCCGCCTGATCGACTGGCATGTCGAGGAAGGCACGGCCTGCGTCGGCGTCGTCGGCACCACCGGCGAGTCGCCCACGGTCAGCATGGAGGAGAACCGCGAAATCATCCGTGTCGCGGTCGAGCATGCCAAGGGCCGCATCCCCATCCTGGCCGGCACCGGCGCCAATTCCACCGCCGAGGCCATCGAGCTGAGCCGCTATGCCAAATCGGTGGGCGCAGACTGCACGCTGTCCGTCGTGCCCTACTACAACAAGCCCTCGCAAGAAGGCATTTACCAGCACTTCAAGGCGATCGCCGAGGCCGTGGACATCCCCATGATGCTCTACAACGTGCCCGGCCGGACGGTGGCCGATATGGCGCCCGAGACCGCGCTGCGCTGCGCCAGCCTGCCCGGCGTCTTCGGCATCAAGGAAGCAACCGGCAACATCGAACGCGCCGCCTTCCTCATCAAGCACGCGGCGGCCGGCTTCCACATCTACTCCGGCGACGACGGCACGGCGGTCGCGCTGATGCTGCTGGGCGGCCACGGCAACGTCAGCGTGACGGCCAACGTCGCGCCGCGCGAGATGGCCGAGCTGTGCCGCCTGGCCATCGAAGGCAATGCCGTCGAGGCCCGCAAGATCCACCTCAAGCTGCTCGGCCTGCACAAGCAGCTGTTCAGCGAGCCCAGCCCCGGCCCGGCCAAGTGGGCGCTGTCCCGCCTGGGCCGCTGCGGCGCCGCGGTGCGCCTGCCGATCACGCCGCTGACGGCCGCTGGACAGGCCAACGTCGGCCAGGCGATGGTCGAAGCCGGATTGCTCTGAGTCCTCTGGTCTAATGCGCCGCTGCCCTAGCCGGGCAACCTGTTCCCTCGGAGATTTCCAGCGTGACGTCCCTTCTGCCGATTCGCCCGATTCGATCGCTTCGCCCCACGGCGACCCGCCTGGCCTGCACGGCCTTCGTCCTGTCGCTCGCCGGCTGCGGCACCTTCGACGGCATCTTCTCGAACGACAAGGTCGACTACAAGGCCGCCTCGCGCCAGACCCAGGGGCTGGACGTTCCGCCCGACCTGACGCAGCTCGCCAAGGACAACCGCGCCCAGGTGCAAGGCGGCTCCATCACCGCCTCGGCGCTGTCCGCCACCAAGCCCACGGCCACGGCGGGCGGCCAGTCGATGACTGCCAACAGCGTCGCCCCGAACGCGGCGGGTGATGTCCGCCTCGAGCGCAGCGGCACCGAGCGCTGGCTGCACACCTCGGCCACGCCCGAGCAGCTCTGGCCGCAACTGCGCAGCTTCTGGCAGGAGCGCGGGCTCGAGGTCATCAAGGACCAGCCGGACGTCGGCGTGATGGAAACCAACTGGGCCGAGAACCGCGCCAAGCTGCCGCAGGACATCATCCGCCAGACCATCGGCAAGGTCTTCGACGGCCTGTACTCGACCGGCGAGCGCGACATGTACCGCACCCGCATCGAGCGCAGCGCCAACGGCACCGACATCTTCATCAGCCACCGCGGCATGCAGGAGGTCTACACCTCGCAAAGCCGTGACTCGACCTCCTGGCAGAACCGCCCGAGCGACCCGTCGCTGGAAGCCGAGATGCTGTCGCGCCTGATGCTCAAGCTTGGCGGCCAGGCAGACGCGGCCAAGGCCGTCGTCGCCCAAGCGCCCGCCGCCGCACCGGCCGCCAAGCCTTCGCCGCTGGCCGTCGGCGGAGAAGCCTTGCGCCCGCGCCGCGCGCTGTCCGAAGTGCCCGACAGCCTCAGCGTCAACGACGGCTTCGATCGCGCCTGGCGCCGGGTGGGTCTGTCGCTGGACCGCCATGGCTTCACCATCGAAGACCGTGACCGCGCCGCCGGCCTGTTCTACCTGCGCTATGCCGACCCGGAGCAAGCCGGCAAGGACGAGCCCAACTTCTTCCAGCGCCTGTTCGGCGCCAAGGCGACGGCACCAGCGCGCTATCGCGTGTCGGTCAAGGCCGAGGGTGAGAAGAGCACAGTGCGCGTCCTGGACGAGCGGGGCCAGGCCGTCACCGACGACAACGCCAAGCGCATCCTGTCGCTGCTGATGGACGACCTGAAATAAGGTCTTCCCAGGCACAGGGCGACTGCCGTGATGCGCTTCAGCAGCCTCGGCAGCGGCAGCGGCGGCAATTCGACGCTGGTCGAGGCCAGCCAGGGCATCACGACCACCCGCGTCCTCATCGATGCGGGCTTCAGTGAACGCGAGCTGACGCGGCGCCTGGCGCGGGTCGGCTGCACGCCGGTCGACGTCGACGCCATCTTCATCACCCATGAGCACGGCGACCATGTCGGCTGCTCGCTCGCGTTTGCACGCCGTCACCGCATCCCGCTGATCACCAGCCGCGGCACCTGGCGCGCCGTCGGCCGAGAAGATTTCGACGCCGGCTTGCTGCATCTGGCCCGCAGTGGCGAGGCGATCGCACTGGGCGACATGGAGTTGCAGCCTTTCGCCGTGCCGCATGACGCCCACGAGCCGCTGCAGTTGTGCCTGACCGATGGCGCCGTGCGGTTGGGCGTCGTCACGGACCTGGGCAGCGCCCCGGTCGCCGTGGCGCAGGCGCTGCAACGTTGCGCGGCCCTGTTGCTGGAGAGCAACCACGACGAGGCGATGCTGCGCGCCGGGCCCTACCCACCTTCATTGCAGCGGCGCATCCTGGGCACGCACGGCCATTTGTCCAACGAGGCGGCGGCCGACCTGCTGGGGCGCTGCCGACATGCGGCGCTGGGCACTGTCGTCGCCGCGCATTTGAGCGAGCGCAATAACGCGCCGGAACTGGCCCGCGCGGCACTGGCCGGTGCACTGGGGCGCCTACCGGACGATATTCGGGTCGCCGACCCAGCCTTGGGTTTCGACTGGCTGAACGTCGGCTGAAGCCGGAACCCAGCCAACGCAAAGTTTTGTATTTGAAGCCGCCGGCGTCCGACTCCGTTGCGGAAAAGAAAAAAGCCGCCGCTGCCTGAGCAGCGACGGCTTTTTCCGCGGGGACGAAGTGATTACTTCGAAGCAGCCGAGGCAGCGTCGACGGCCGAAGCGGCGGCGTCAACAGCGCTGGCAGCAGCCGAGGCAGCCTCGGGTGCCGGGGCCGGGGTCACGACAGCAGCCGGGGCCTCAACCTTGGGTTCTTCCTTCTTGCTGCAAGCGGTCAGAGCAACAGCAGCCAGCAGGGAAGCCAACAGGATCGACTTATTCATACTTGTCCTCAAACGTTTAAACGACGGTGCACACCATAACTTTGGGGTCGAGCGCCGGTACCTTTGATTGCACCAACGGGCGACCCCGACAGAACAAGACGCGGAAAACCTCGAGCGCTTCCCCCGCCTAGCCGACGATTATAGGGCTACCAGCAGTGAAAACATCACAAACCTCACAAGCCCAATGTCGTGGGTGCGAATGATTCGCAGGACCGTTGCGCGAGGGCATCAAACCATTCCAACCCATGCTGCCGCTGCGCCGCGTCGACGCTCACTTCACCACGCCACAGGTTGCGGTCGAAAAGGCGCAGCGTCAGCGGCATGTCGCCGCCGCTGACAAGCAACAAGCTTTCGGGCGCCGCCTCCAGCCGCACCTCGGACTCGACGGCACGCGCGGTCACACAGTGCGCATAGTCGCGGCGCCAGCGCACGAAAAGGGGGTGGCGGCGCGCGAGGTCGTCGTATTGCAGCGCCAGCAGACGCAGCTGGCGGCCCTGCCCGGCCCAGGCCTTCAGGGCCGCCAGCACCGTCGCGTCCGACAGCGGCCAGTCGACGAAGCTCGCGTCCCACGCGTGCAATTCGCGGCAGCCCCGCGCGCTGCTCCACTCAAGCGCCTCGACGAGCAGGCGCTGGAAGTCCGCCCGTCCAGCAAAGGTCTGCGCATTCATGCGGCTTGCGGCTGCACCCAGCCGTCCTCGGTCCATTGATCCAGCAGTTCGCGCGCCTGTGCCGACAGGCGTTCGACCTCGCCGGCACTGAGGCGGCGCTTATCGGCCAGGCTGCGCATCAGCGCGGCGTCCCGGCCGCCGGCGCGAAAGCTCTCCCCGTTCAGGAAGATGTGGGCGGTGTCATAAAGCATGCGGCTGCGGCGATCCAGCGCTGCGCCCTGCCCTGGCGGCAGCGGCTCGCCGGGCTCGAACCAGACGTTCGCCTTGGGCTCCGTCAGCGCCTCGCCCAGCGCCCGCTCCAGCGCCTGCGGGCGCTGCACCGCGGCCTCGACCGCGCGCCTTGCAAAGTCGAGCAACGCCGTCGGCACGCGGGCCGGTTCGGTGACCGCCTCCTGGCGCGGGTCGGCGTAGAGCTTGCCTGTCGCGTCGATCTCGTCGAACAGCCGCGGCAGCAGATCGGCGGCCAGGCCGTCGGCTGTGGATGCACGAAAGCCGACCGAGCCCGTCATGCAGCCCGGCCCGACCGCGACGCCATCGTGTGCCCAGCGGGGTGGCAGGTAGAGCATGTCGCCCGCCTCCAGAACGAACTCCTGCTCGGGCTTGAAGTTGGCAATGATCTTCAGCGGCACGTCGTCGCGCAGCACCGCGTCGCGCTGGGCCCCGATGCGCCAACGGCGCTGCCCGGCAAGCTGGATCAGGAAGACGTCGTAGGAGTCGAAATGCGGCCCGACACCGCCGCCATCGCTGGCGACCGAGAGCATCAGGTCGTCCAGCCGTGCATCGGGTGCGAAGCGGAACTGGTCTAGCAGCGCGCGCGCCTCGGCGAGATGCTGGTCCAGTCCCTGCACCAGCAGGGTCCAGCCGGGCTTGATCATCGCCGGCAGGCGGGTGATGGGGCCGTGCTTTAGCTTCCAGTCGTCGCCGAACGCGGTGACCAGCCGGCTTTCGACATCGTCACGCGCCGCCAGCGCGGCCAGTTGCTTGAACGAGGCCGGTGGCTGGATGCCGGCAAAGGCCTGGCGCACCAGGAGCGGCTTCTTCTGCCAGTGCTTGCGCATGAACTGCGCGGGGCTGAGGCCGGCGAGGACGGGGGTCGGGAGGTCGATCTGCATGCGGCCATTGTGCCGAGGGCTGCGTGCGAAAATCACTTCATGCAAGTGACCCGCCCCTGTGTCGTCTCCCTGCGTTGGAGACTCGAAGATGCCCAGGGCCAGCTCATCGACGAGCTGGCCGAGCCGATGGAATTCCTGCATGGCGGGGAGGACTTGTTCGCCAAGGTCGAGGCCGCGCTGGAGGGCCAGGAGGTCGGCTTCGAGACCGACCTCGCGCTGCAGCCCGAGGAGGCCTTTGGCGACTACGACTCCAACCTCGTCTGCTTCGAGGCGCGCGGGCTGTTCCCGTCGGATGTCGAGCCCGGCATGCAGTTCGAAGGCCTGCCCGAAGGGGCCGTCACCGAGGGCATGCCCGACGCGGTCTACACGGTCACCGAGGTCTACCCGGAACACGTCGTGCTGGACGGCAACCATCCGCTGGCCGGCATCGGCCTGCGCATGCACCTGACGCTGCTGGACGTTCGCCCGGCCACCGAGCAAGAGGTTCAGGCCGGCTCTGTCGGCGAACCCATCTTCATGGTGCAGACCGGCGCGCCGCCGGACGAACCGATCCACTGAGCTTAGAAACGGGCACCCATGGCGCCCGTTGCTTCATCAGCCCTTGCCGGTGGAGCCGAAGCCGCCCGCGCCGCGCTCCGAGGCATCGAAGCTGTCGACGCGGCGGAATTGGGCCTGCACCACCGGCACGATGACCAGCTGCGCGATGCGCTCGAAGGGCTGGATGGTGAACTCGGCCTGGCCGCGGTTCCAGCAACTGACCATCAGCTGGCCCTGGTAGTCGCTGTCGATGAGGCCCACGAGGTTGCCCAGCACGATGCCGTGCTTATGGCCCAGGCCCGAGCGCGGCAGGATGATGGCCGCCAGGCCCGGGTCGGCGATGTGAACGGCCAGGCCCGTCGGGATCAGCGTCGTCTGGCCGGCGGCCAGCGTGATCGCTTCGTCCAGGCAGGCGCGCAGGTCCAGGCCGGCGCTGCCGGGGGTCGCGTAGGCGGGAATCTGCTCGGCCATGCGGGCGTCGAGCACTTGCAGGTCAATCGGGGTCATCAGAGTCGTTGGGAGAGTTCTTTGATCAGCTCGCGCGCAAGGGTGAGCTTGTCGGCCCGGCCGCCCGCTTCAGGCAGCTCGCGCCGGCCCTGCTCGTCGATGAGCAGCAGCGCGTTGTCGTCGCGGCCGAAGGTGGCCGGGCCCAGGTTGGCCACGATCAGCGGGATGCCTTTGCGGCGGCGCTTGGCGTCGGCATGTTCGGCGAGCTTTTCGCTTTCCGCGGCGAAGCCGACGCAGTAGGGCGGCCGCGGCAGCCCGGCGACCGCCGCGAGGATGTCGGGGTTCTCGGCCATCGCGATGGTGGGCGCCGTCGCGCCGCCTTCGGCCTTCTTCAGCTTGTGTTCGTGAGCCTGCGCCGGGCGCCAGTCGGCGACGGCCGCCGTGGCGATGAACGCGTGCTGGTGGGCCGCCAGCGGCAGCACGGCGTCATGCATCTGCTGGGCCGACTGCACGTCGATGCGCTGCACGCCGCGCGGCGTCGGCAGGTGCACCGGGCCCGCGACCAGCGTGACCTCGGCGCCCGCCTCGGCGGCAGCGCGCGCGATGGCGAAGCCCATCTTGCCGCTGCTGTGGTTGGTGATGCCGCGCACCGGATCGATGGGCTCGAAGGTCGGCCCGGCGGTGATGAGGAGCTTCTTGCCGCGCAAGGTCTTGGGCGCCAGGAAAGCCTCGACGTCGTCGAAGATCTGCTGCGCCTCCAGCATGCGGCCGTCGCCGATCTCGCCGCAGGCCTGGTCGCCGTTGGCCGGGCCGACGATGGTGGCGCCGTCCGCAGTGATCTGCGCGACGTTGCGCTGCGTGGCCGGGTGTGCCCACATCTCGCGGTTCATGGCGGGCACGACCAGCAGCGGGCATTCATGGATGCGGCGCGCCAGCGCGGTCAGGCTGATGAGGTCGTCCGCCCTGCCCTGCGCGAGCGCGGCGATGGCGTCGGCGCTGGCCGGCGCGACCAGCATCACGTCGGCCTCGCGGCTGAGGTTGATGTGGGCCATGTTGTTGTCGGGCCGCGCATCCCACTGGCTGGTGTAGACCGGCCGGCCGGACAACGCCTGCATGGTCACCGCGGTGATGAACTGCTCGGCCGCCTCGGTCATCATGACCTGCACCGTCGCGCCGCCCTTCACGAGCAGCCGCGTCAGCTCGGCGATCTTGTAGCCTGCGATGCCGCCGCTCATGGCCAGCAGCACATGCTTGCCTCGCACCGGGCTTGAGGACGGGTCGGGCATGGCGTTCATCGCGTTGCGGGTGTCAGGGCGCGCTGGCTGCCGGGGCGGGGGCTGTGGCGCCGGTGCGCAGCGGGATGGACTGGGTCCACTGGGCCACGTCCTTGCCGAGCACCAGCACCGCACGCTCCAGCACCGTGCAGGAGCCCTTGAAGCCAGCGAACGCGCCGCCCATTGTGTCGCGCGTGAAACCCTTGGCGCCCAGCACCTCGCTACCCTGGCGAAGCTCCACCCAGACGCTGGCCGACTTGCGATGGCCGATGAAGGCGTTGCCCGCGCTCACCATGTTGCTGATCTTGATGTCGATGACCGGGCCGGCGGCTGCGTCCAGCGTGGCCACTCGCTGCACTTCGGCGCCGGACTTGGTCAGCTCCGCCGCGAGCGAGCCGGACAGCTGACGCCCCAGTTCCTTGCACTCCTCGACGATGTTGCTCGGGATGATGGTGACATCCTTGTAGCCGATGTTCTCGGGGATCTGGTAGCTGGCGGCTTGGGCAGCCGAGCCGATGGCGATCAGCGAAACGACGGCAAACGAACGTAGCAGTGCAGACATGAGACGAATTGGCAGTGGAGTGGAAATGCGCGGATTGCGGGACCGACGGAGTCAGGCCCTGCGCCGGAACACCAGGTCCCAGACGCCGTGTCCCAACCGCAGGCCGCGGGCCTCGAACTTGGTCAGCGGCCGATAGGCGGGCTTGTCAGCATAGCCGGCCGCGGTGTTGTGAAGCTGGGGCTCGGCTGACAGCACTTCCAGCATCTGCTCGGCATAGGGCTGCCAATCCGTCGCACAGTGCAGGTAGCCATCGGGCGCCAGGTGCTGCACCAGCTTGGCGACGAACTCAGGCTGGATCAGGCGGCGCTTGTTGTGGCGCTTCTTGTGCCAGGGGTCGGGGAAGAAGATGTGCACGCCGGCGAGCAGGTCGGGGCCGATCATGTCGCGCAGCACTTCGACCGCGTCGTGCTGGACGATGCGGATGTTGGTGAGCTGCTTCTCGTCGATGAGCTTGAGCAGCGCGCCGACGCCGGGCTCATGCACCTCGCAGCCGATGAAGTCGTGGTCGGGCAACGTGGCCGCGATCTCGGCGGTGGCGCCGCCCATGCCGAAGCCGATCTCCAGCACCAGCGGCGCCTTGCGGCAGAACACCGCTTCGGCATCGATGCGCTCGGGCTTGTACGGCAGGACAAACCTCGGGCCCAGTTCGGCCAGCGCCTTGATCTGGCCGGTGCCCATGCGGCCGGCACGCGTGACGAAGCTCTTGATCGCCCTACGTGGCGGATCCACCGGCGGCTGGTCTTGCTCCTGGCTCATCAACCCACCTCGGCCATGACCATGGGCGTTGCAGCCACGTCGGCATCGCCCAGCGTGCAGGCGGCGAGATACGACGCGATGGCGCGGTCGGCAGCGGCGTCATCGGCCGCGTGGATCAGTGCCAGCGGCTCGCCCACGGCGACGCGCGTGCCCACGGGCTTCACTTCGGAGAAGCCGACGCGCATGTCGATGGCATCGCCAGCCTTGCGGCGGCCGCCGCCCAGCTCGACGATGGCTACGCCCAGGTCGCGGGTGGACATGGTCGTGACGACGCCGGCGCGCGGCGCGGCCACCGGCTTCACGACCGGCGCAGCGGTCAGGTAAGCGTTGGGGCGCTCCATCAGGTCGGCCGGGCCGCCGAGCGCGACGACCATCCTGGCGAACTTCTCGGCGGCAGCGCCGGAGTCCAGCGCGGCCTGCAGCTTCAGGCGTGCGGCGGCCGTGTCGGCAGCAAGATTGCCCAACACCAGCATCTCGGCGCAAAGCGCCAACGTCACCTCGTGCAGGCGCGGCTCGCGGTGCTCGCCCTTCAGGTAGCGGATGGTCTCGATGACCTCCAGCGAGTTGCCGACATCGGTGCCGAGGATCTGGTTCATGTCGGTGATCAACGCGCGGGTCTTCAGGCCCGCGCCGCCGGCGACCGCGACGATGCTCTCGGCCAGTTCCCGGGCGAACTCTGGCGTGGACGCAAAGGCGCCATTGCCGCACTTGATGTCCATGGCCAGGCCTTCGAGGCCGGCGGCGAGCTTCTTGGACAGGATGCTGGCGGTGATCAGCGGCACGCTCTCCACCGTGGCCGTCACGTCGCGCGTCGCGTAGAAGCGCTTGTCGGCGGGGGCCAGGTCGGCCGTCTGACCGATGATGGCGCAGCCCAGCGTGCGGACGATCTGGTCGAACTTCGCGGGGTCGGGCGTCGTCGTGTAGCCGGGGATGGCTTCCAGCTTGTCGACCGTGCCACCGGTGTGGCCCAGGCCACGGCCGGCAATCATCGGCACGTAGCCGCCGCACGCGGCGACCATGGGCGCCAGCATCAGGCTGACCTTGTCGCCCACGCCGCCGCTGCTGTGCTTGTCCAGCACCGGGCCGGGCATGTCGGGCCAGCGCATGACGCGGCCGGAATTCATCATCGCGCGCGTCAGCAGCACCGCCTCGTCGCGGCCCATGCCGCGCAGGAACACGGCCATGCCGAGTGCGGCGACCTGGCCTTCGCTCCAGGAGTTGTCGACCAGGCCGCGGACGAAGTGGTGGATCTGCGCTTCATTCAGCGCCTGGCCGTCGCGCTTGGCGCGGATGATTTCTTGGGCAAGCATGGTCAATACGCCGAGGTCGTTGCGACGGACTCGGCGCCGGAGAGAACGGATTCGATGTCGGTGAGCAGGCCGCTGGCGCCAAAGCGCAGGCGCTGCGGGTTCAGGGCGGCGGCGCCCAGTACCGCCTCGGTCTGGGCGATGTAGCCGGCGGCGTCCGCGACGGAGCGCACGCCACCCGAGGCCTTGAAGCCGGCGGCGGACAGGCCGCTGGCGGCGATCTCCTTCAGCATCGTGGCCGCAGCCGCCGGTGTCGCACCGATCTTGGTCTTGCCAGTGCTGGTCTTGACGAAGTCGGCGCCCGCCGCGAGGGCCAGGCGCGTCGCCTCGGCGATGCGCTCGGCCGTGGCCAGCTCGCCGGATTCGATGATGACCTTCAACGTCAGCGGCCGGCTGGCGAAGCGGACCTCGGACAGGAACTCGGCGACCTCGGTGACCTGGCCGGCCAGCAGCGCGCGCCAGGGCAGCACCACGTCGACCTCGTCGCCACCCGCCTGCGCGATCTCGGCCACGTCGGCCAGCGCATGTTGCAGGTCCAGCGCACCACCCGGGAAGTTGGCGACGGCGGCGACCTTGATCGCTGGCGGCAGTGCCGCGCGGGCCTGGGCGACAAAGCGCGGCCAGACGCAGACGGCGGCCACGGGGCCGTGCGGCGTCTGCGCGCGGCGGCACAGCGCGTCGATGTCGGCGGCGGTGTCGGCGTCGTTCAGGCTGGTCAGGTCCAGGCAGGCCAGCGCGGTGCGCGCCGCGGCCCGCATGTCGACGTTGGGATCGGCGGTCATAGCTCGACGCCGGCGAAGCTGCTCACCAGCGCGGCCAGGAAGGCGGACGCGCGCTCGCCGGACATCTGTGCCTGCTTCAGCGTCAGGTCATGCGTCAGCGCCTCGGCGGACAGGCCCGCGGCCATGTTGGTCATCAGCGCAATGCCCATCACCTTGAGACCGGCGTGGCGGGCCAGGATGGTCTCGGGCACGGTGCTCATGCCGACGGCGTCTGCGCCCCAGGCGGCGAACATGCGGATCTCGGCGGCGGTCTCGAACTGCGGGCCCAGCGCCCAGCAGTAGGTGCCCTCGCCCAGCATCAGGTTCTCGCGCTTGGCCAGCGCCAACGCGTGGTGGCGCAGGTCGGCGTCGTAGGCGTTGACCATGTCGACGAAGCGGTGGCTGCCCTGCTCGCCCACCAGCGGGCTGCGCTGCGGCGCGTTGATGTGGTCGGCGATCAGCATCAGGCTGCCGGGCGGCATGTGGCCGCGCAGCGAGCCGGAGGCGTTGGTCTGCACCAGCAACTTCACGCCCCAGCGCTTGAGCGAACGCAGCGCGCCGGCCATGCCGGTGCAGTCGCCAGTCTCGTACGTGTGCGCGCGGCCGCGCAGGAAGATGACGCGCTGTTCGCCGATCCTGCCGACCACGATCTCGTTGACGTGGCCTTCGACCTTGGGCTGCGGGAAGGCCGGCAGCTCGGTGTAGGGCAGGTTCTTCGCGTCCTGCACATGGCTGACCGCGCCGGCCCAGCCGGAGCCGAGGACGACGGCGACTTCGGGGGCGTTGCCGAACAGGGATTGCAGCTTCTCGACGCTCGCGGCGATCGCGACGTCGAGGGTTTTGTGATCGATCATGGAAGACCTCAGATGTTCAAGTGAGCCGGTCCGAAGCTGTGGGGGAGCAGTTCGGCCAGGGTCCAGCGCTGGCGGATGCCGCCAGGATCGCCGGCGATGATGACGAGCTCTTCGGGCACGGAGAACTCGCGCAGCTTCTGTCGGCAGCCGCCGCAGGGGGTGATGATGTCCGGGCCGGGGCCGGTCACCAGCGCCACCTTGGCTTGCTTGCCGCCGGCCATGATCATGGCCGTCAGCGCCGAGGGTTCGGCGCACCAGCCCTGCGGGTAGGACGCGTTCTCCATGTTGGCGCCGATGTGGATGCGGCCCTGCTCGTCGAGGATGGCGACGCCGACCTTGTACTTGGAGTACGGCGAATGCGAGAACTCGCGCGCACGCAGCGACTCGGCGAGCAGGCGGTCCAGCAGGTCTTGGGAGAGTTCCACTTCAGCGCTCCTTCACGTAGGGCTTGCCCAGCGCCTTGGGCGCGATCGCAGAGCCAATGAAGCCAGCGAGCAGCACGACCGTCAAGATGTAGGGCAACGCCTGGATCAGCTGCACGGGCACCTCGCCGATGCCAGGCAACGCCACGCCCTGCATGCGGATGGCCACCGCGTCCAGGAAGCCGAACAACAGGCAGGCGCCCATGGTGGGCAGCGGCTTCCACTTGCCGAAGATCATCGCGGCCAGCGCGATGAAGCCGCGGCCGGCCGTCATGTTGGGGGAGAACGAGGCGTTCTGCGCCAGCGTCAGGTAGGAGCCCGCCAGGCCGCACAGCACGCCGTTCATCAGCAGCGCCCGGTAACGCAGGGCTTGCACGGACATGCCGGCGGCTTCGACCATCGCCGGGTTCTCGCCGACGGCGCGCAGGCGCAGGCCCGGGCGGGTGCGCTCCAGGAAGAACCACACCGCCGCGACCATCAGGAAGGCGACGTAGACCAGCACGTTGTGGCTCAGGAAGCCATGGCCGAACACCGACGCGAACCAGTGGCCCGGCTGCGGCTCGGCGAAGCCCTTGGCCAGCGCCGTCAGGCGCACGTCGGGCTCGATGGGCGGCGTCTGCCCACCCTGCTGGAACCAGGCGATGCCCAGCACGACGGTGAGGCCGGCGGCGATCATGTTGAGCGCGACGCCCGAGACGACCTGGTCGCCGCGATTCGTCACGCAGGCAAAGCCATGCACCATGGACGCCGCACAGGCGACGGCGACGGCGGCCATCAGGCCGTAGGCGGTGGAGTGCGTGACCGACGCCGTCGCCGCGGCGGCGAAGGCGGCGAACAGCATCTTGCCTTCCAGGCCCAGGTCGACAACGCCGGCGCGCTCGGACAGCACGCCCGCCATCGCGCACAGCAGCAGCGGGGCGCTGACACGCAGCGTGGACGCGAGCACCGAGGCGATCAGGACTTCATCCATCAGCGGCCTCCCTTGATGGCAGCGTAGAGGCGCGCGAACAGCGGCGCGCTGACCGTGGCCATCGCGCCGGAGAACAGCACGATCAGGCCCTGGGCCGTGACGACCATCTCGCGGCTGAAGCCTTGCAGTTCGAACGACACCTCGACACCGCCCTGGTACAGCACGCCGAACAACAGCGACGCGAGCACGATGCCGACCGGGTGGTTGCGGCCCATCAGCGACACGGCGATGCCGGTGAAGCCGGCGCCCGCGACGAAGTCCAGCGTCAGCTTGCCCTGCACGCCGGAGATCTCGTTGATGCCCACCATGCCGGCCAGCGCGCCGGAGATGGCCATCGCCAGCATGACCTGCGACCGCGGGCGGATGCCGGCGTAGTGCGCGGCGCGCGGCGCGCTGCCGACCGCGCGCACCGCGTAGCCGGCCGCACTCTTCCACAGGAACCAGCCCACCGCCACGCAGGCGACCAGCGCCAGGACCAGGCTGAGGTTCAGCGGCGACGACGGCAGCTCATAGCCCAGCGCCGCAGCGATCTGGTGCAGCGCCGGCATGCGGGCGCTCTCGGAAAACTCGGCGGACTCCACCGACATGCTGCCCGCGGGGCGCAGCCAGTTCACCAGCAGGTAGGCGTTCAGCGCCGCGCCGAGGAAATTGAACATGATCGTCGTGATGACGATGTGGCTGCCGCGCCAGGCCTGCAGGTAGGCCGGCAGCGCCGCCCACAGCATGCCGAACAGCGCGGCGGCAATGACCAACAACGGCAGCATGACGGCCGCCGGCAGCTTGGCGCCCAGCCACAGCGCCATCAACGCCACGCCCACGCCGCCCAGCGTCGCCTGGCCCTCGCCGCCGATGTTGAACAGGCCGGCATGGATGGCCACCGCGACCGCGAGGCCGGTGAAGATGAAGGTCGTTGCGTAGTACAGCGAATAGCCCAGGCCGCGCACGCTGCCCAGGGCGCCGTTCAACAGCACCGTCAGCGCCTGCCAGGGGCTGTGGCCGATGACCATGACGACCAGGCCGGCCACGACCAGTGCGACCGCCAGGTTCCACAGCGGCAGCAGGCCGACGTCGATCCAACGGGGGAGAGTCAGGGGTTGAGTCATGTCTGCCCCTCGCCCGCGGTGTACCGCAGTCGATCCCCCGAGGGGATGCGAGCCGGCTCGGGAGCGGCCCAGCGCTCGGCTCGCTTCATGCAGCCGCCCTTTCTTCTTGGGCGGCCATCAACAGGCCCAGGCGCTTCTCGTCGCAGTCTTCGATGGCCAGCTCGCCCGTGATGCGGCCGCAGTTCATGACGACCACGCGGTCGGCCAGCGCCAGGATCTCGTCCAGCTCGCTGCTGACCAGCAGCACCGCGCAGCCGGCGTCGCGCAGCGCGCGCAGCTGGCCATGGATGAATTCGATGGCGCCAATGTCGACGCCGCGCGTGGGCTGGCCCACCAGCAGCACGGTCGGCTGCTCGCCGATCTCGCGGGCGAGGATGAGCTTCTGCTGGTTGCCGCCGGAGAACTTGCTCGAACCCAGGTTCTCGTCGCGCGGACGCACGTCGAAACGCTCCTGCATCTGCTTCGTCGCGTCGCGCATCGCGGCATGGTTCATGGCCGCGCCCTTGCGGTACTTGGGCAGGTTCTGGTAGCCCAGCACGGCGGACTCCCAGGCAGGGAAGCTCATGACCAGGCCCACCGCGTGACGGTCTTCAGGGACATGGGCCAGGCGCAGCGGCCGGGCTTGCGCGGTATCCAGCCAGGCATCGGGCGTGAAGGCCTTGCCGCCCAGCTGCATGCGGCCGCCCTCGGGCGCGCGCAGGCCCGACAGCACTTCCAGCAGCTCGCTCTGCCCGTTGCCCGACACGCCGGCCACGCCGACGATCTCGCCGGCCTTCAGCGTCAGGCTCACGTCCTTCAGCGCCGGCACGCCGTTGGCGTGCTTGAGGCTCAGGTTGGCCGCGTGCAGGCGCACTTCGCCGGCATGCACTTCCAGCCCCTCGGGCCGGCCCAGCGTGACCTTGCGACCGACCATGGATTCGGCCAGCGCCTCCTCGCTCCACCCGGCGATGGGCCGCGTCTCGACGACCTGCCCCGCGCGCATCACCGTGACGGCGCTGCACAGGCTCATGACTTCGCGGAGCTTGTGCGTGATGAGGATCAGCGTCGTGCCGCGCTCCTTGAGCTTGCGCAGCGTGACGAAGAGCTGGTCGGTCTCCTGCGGGGTGAGCACGGCCGTCGGTTCGTCGAGTATGAGGATCCTGGCGCCGCGGTACAGGGCCTTCAGGATCTCCAGCCGCTGCAGCTCGCCGACGGGCAGGTCGCTGACCAAGGCATCGAGCTGCACGTGCAGCCCGGTTTCCTGCATCAGCGCGACCAGCTTCGCCCTGACCTTGGCCTTGGAGGCGCTCAGAAAAAAGCCACCTTCCGCGCCCAGCATGATGTTCTCCAGGCAGGTCAGCGTGTCGACCAGCATGAAGTGCTGGTGCACCATGCCGATGCCCAGGGCAATCGCCTGCTGCGAGTTGGCGATGTGCGCCGGCTGGCCGTCGATCTCGATCGTCCCCGCGTCGGCGTGGTAGTAGCCGTACAGGATGGCCATCAGCGTGCTTTTGCCGGCGCCGTTCTCGCCGACGAGACCATGGACGCTGCCCGCAGCAATGTCGAAAGACACCTCGCGGTTGGCTTGCACGGCGCCGAAGCGCTTGGAGATCGCCTGCAGGCGAACGGCGGGCGTGCTCACGACCGGGTCAGAACTTGCAGGCGTTGTCGGCCATGTAGTCGGCCACCTTGACCTTGCCGGCAATGATGTCGGCCTTGACGGCGTCGACCTTGGCCTTCAGCGCCGGGTTCAGCAGCTTGGCGTTGTGGTCGTCGACGGCGTAGTCCACGCCGCCTTCCTTCAGGCCCAGCACGCTGACGCCGGGCTTCCAGCCCTTCAGCACGTTGTAGACGGCCACGTCCACACGCTTGACCATGGAGGTCAGCATGGTGCCGGGCTGCAGGTGGTTCTGGTTGCTGTCCACGCCGATGGCGAGCTTGCCGGCGTCCTTGGCGGCCTGGTAGACGCCCACACCGGTGCCGCCGGCGGCGGCGAAGACCACGTCCGAGCCCTTGGCGAACTGCGCCTTGGCCAGCTCGCCGCCGCGGGTCGGGTCGTTCCAGGCGGTGGACGTGGTGCCCGTCATGTTGGAGAACACCTCGATCTTCGGGTTGGTCGCCTTGGCGCCCTGCTCGTAGCCGCACTGGAACTTGCGGATCAGCGGGATGTCCATGCCGCCGACGAAGCCGACCTTGCCGGTCTTAGAGACCAGCGCGGCAAAAGCGCCGACGACGTAGCTGCCTTCATGCTCCTTGAACAGCAGCGACTGCACGTTGGGCAGGTCCACCTTGGCGTCGATGATGGCGAACTGGGTCTTGGGGAAGTCCTTGGCCACCTGCTGCAGCGCCGAGGCTTGCGCGAAGCCGATGCTGATGATGGGGCTGGCGCCACGCTCGGCCATGCGGCGGATGGCCTGCACGCGCTGGGTGTCGTTGCTGATCTCGAACTCGAGATAGGTCTTGCCCGTCTCCTTCTTCCACTGCTCGGCGCCCTGGTAGCCGGCCTGGTTGAAGGATTTGTCGAACTTGCCGCCCATGTCGAAGATCACCGCGGGCTGCTGCGCCTGGGCTGCACCGCAGGCGAGCATCAGGGCCAGGGAGAGGCGAGACGAAGTGAACTTCATGGGGTGGCGTGGGGCTGGGCGAAAGGGGCGCATTGTAGAAAACATCCCTCAAGTTCTACTGACCAGAAAAATACGGATTCACCCTGCCCTGGCGTGCCGCAACCGACGGTGCGCCGCCCGGGCGTGGGGAAGCCAGCCGAGTGTCGCCCAACGGCGCCACATCAAAAGGCCCCGGATCCATTCATCAGCGGCATAAGCAATCCACACGCCAACCAGGCCCCAGCCCAGGTAGACGCCCAGGAACCAGCTGCCGCCGGCCAGCACGATGGCCATGGACGCCGAGCCGGCGATGACGGGATAGCGCGCGTCGCCCGTGGCCCGCAGCGCGTTGATGACGACCATGTTGAAGACGCGGCCCGGCTCCACCACCACCGTCCACCACAGCAGCGTGCAGCCGAGTTCGATGATGCGCGGGTCGGACGTGAACTTCTTCAGCAGCCAGGGCCCGGCCAGCGCAAAGCCGCCGGACACCACCAGCGCGACGACCACGCCCAGCCCCAGCGACCTGCGCACCAGTTTGTGGGCCGCATGCAGCGCGCCGGCACCGACCATGTGCCCGACCAGGATCTCGACCGCGAAAGCGATGGCCAGACCGAAGATCAGGATCAAGTGCAGCAGCTGCGTCGTGTAGGCATGCGTGGCCAGCGCCAGCGCACCCAGTTGGGCGACGGCTGCCAGGCTGATCATGAAGGCCAGGCGCCAGGAGATGTTCTCGGCCGCGCCGGGGATGCCGATGTGCAGCACCGTGGCCAGCGGTGCGCGCTTCAGCCGCCACCAGTCCGAGCCGCGCAGCCGCAGGTTCAGCCGGCTGCGCCACAGCACGATGTGCAGCGCCAGGCCGGTGCCGCGGCCCAACAGGCAGGCCAGCGCGTAGCCGGGCAGGCCCAGGTAGGGCATGGCCAGCAGCGCGACGGCCAGCGTGACGACCTGGATGACGACCACCACCGCCAGCGCCTCGCGGCTGCGCAGGTGGGCGCGCATGACGCTGGACATGGACGCGTTCATCGCGTCGATCAGCAGCGCCGGCGCCAGCGTCTGCAGCAGCACGCGGGCCAGCGGCGCGACCTCCGGCGGCGCGTTCACCAGCTGAAGCAGCGGTCCCGCCGCCAGCAGCGCCATCATGGCGCCGCCCGCGCCCAGCCAGGTGCTGGCACCGACGACCGCGCGGGCGACCGCGTCCGCCTGGTCGCGCCGGCCGGCGCCCAGCGCCTGCGTGACGGCCACGCTGACGCCCGCGCCGATGACGCGGAACAGCACGAAGATGGCCGCGAAGACCTGGTTGGCGAGGCCGAACGCCGCGCCGCTGTCGTCCGACAACCGGGCCGCCAGCGCCGTGCCGATGATGCCGATGCCGATGCCCAGCAGCAGCTCGAGCAGCAGCGGCCAGGTCAGCGGAAAGAGGCGGGGGCGAGCGGACGGGGCCGTCATGGCCCGGTCCTATGGCCGGATTTCACACAAGTCACAACAAGCTCGCCAGAATGGCCCGGGATCGTAAAGGAGTAACCATGCCGAAACCCGCAGCTCATGCGTTTGCCGACACCCGGGCCGAGTTCAGGATCGCCGCCAGCAAGTCCGGCCAGTTCTTTTCCCTGCCCAAGCTGGCCGAGACCTACCCGAACGTCGCGCGCATGCCCATCTCCCTGCGCATCGTGCTGGAGAGCGTGCTGCGCAACTGCGACGGCAAGAAGGTGACGGCCGAGCATGTGCGGGAGCTGGCGAACTGGCAGCCCAACGCGGCACGGGTCGACGAGATCCCGTTCGTCGTGGCGCGCGTGGTGTTGCAGGACTTCACCGGCGTGCCGCTGCTGGCCGACCTGGCGGCGATGCGCAACGTGGCGGCCGCGCTGGGCAAGGACCCCAAGACCATCGAGCCCCTGGTGCCGGTGGACCTGGTCGTCGACCACAGCGTCATGATCGACCACTACGGCACCAACAAGGCGCTGGACCTGAACATGAAGCTGGAGTTCTCGCGCAACCGCGAGCGCTACGAGTTCATGAAATGGGGCATGCAGGCCTTCGACACCTTCGGTGTCGTGCCGCCGGGCTTCGGCATCGTCCACCAGGTCAACCTGGAGTACCTGGCGCGCGGCGTGCACAAGGGCAAGGACGGCGTCTACTACCCGGACAGCCTGGTCGGCACCGACAGCCACACGACCATGATCAACGGCATCGGCGTCGTCGCCTGGGGCGTGGGCGGCATCGAGGCCGAGGCCGGCATGCTGGGCCAGCCGGTGTACTTCCTGACGCCCGACGTCGTTGGCTTCGAGCTGACGGGCCAGCTGCGCGAAGGCGTGACGGCCACCGACCTGGTGCTCACGGTCACCGAGATCCTGCGCAAGCACAAGGTGGTCGGCAAGTTCGTCGAGTTCTTCGGCGAGGGCACCGCCAGCCTCGCCCTGCCCGACCGCGCCACCATCGGCAACATGGCGCCCGAGTACGGCGCGACGATGGGCTTCTTCCCGGTCGACGACAAGACGGTCGACTACTTCCGCGGCACCGGGCGCAGCAAGGCCGAGATCGACGCCTTCGAGGCCTACTGGCGCGCGCAGCAGATGTTCGGCGTGCCCAAGGCCGGCGACATCGACTACACGGCCGTCGTCACGCTGGACCTCGGCACCGTGGTGCCCAGCCTCGCCGGGCCGAAGCGCCCGCAGGACCGCATCGCCATCAACGACTTGTCGGCCAAATTCGCCGAGCTGTTCAGCAAGCCAACGGCCGACAACGGCTTCAACCAGCCGGCAGACAAGCTCGCGCAGACCTTCACGACCGAGTCCGGCCTGCCGGTCAGGAACGGCGACGTGCTGATCGCCGCCATCACCTCCTGCACCAACACCAGCAACCCCGGCGTGCTGCTGGCCGCCGGCCTGCTGGCCAAGAAGGCCGTGGAGGCGGGGTTGAAGGTACAGCCACACATCAAGACCTCGCTGGCCCCCGGCTCGCGCATCGTCACCGAATACCTGCAGAAGGCCGGCCTGCTGCCCTATCTGGAGAAGCTGGGCTTCAACGTCGCCGCCTACGGGTGCACGACCTGCATCGGCAATGCGGGCGACCTGACGGCCGAGCTGAACAAGGTCATCCAGGACAACGACCTCGTCTGCGCGGCGGTGTTGTCGGGCAACCGCAACTTCGAGGCCCGCATCCATCCCAATCTGAAGGCCAACTTCCTGGCCAGCCCGCCGCTGGTCGTGGCCTACGCGATCGCCGGCACCGTGACGCGCGACCTGATGACCGAGCCCGTCGGCTCGGGGCACAAGGGCCGGCCGGTCTACCTCGGCGACATCTGGCCCAGCAGCGACGAGATCCATGCGCTGATGAAGTACGCGATGGACGGCGAGGCCTTCAAGGCCAACTACGACAAGGTCGCCACCCAGCCGGGCAAGCTGTGGGACGCGATCAGGGGCGTCCAGGGCCAGGTCTACACCTGGCCCAAGAGCACCTACATCGCGCAGCCGCCTTTCTTCGACGGCTTCACGATGGCACCCAAGACGCTGGTGTCTGGCGTCAAGGGCGCCAAGGTCATGGCGCTGTTCGGCGACTCCATCACCACCGACCACATCAGCCCCGCCGGCTCCTTCCGCGAGACGACGCCGGCCGGCCAGTACCTGCTGGCCAACGGGGTCGGCAAGCTGGACTTCAACTCCTACGGCGCCCGCCGCGGCAACCACGAGGTGATGGTGCGCGGCACCTTCGCCAACGTGCGTGTGAAGAACCTGATGCTGCCGGCCCGCGCCGACGGCTCGCGCGAGGAAGGCGGCTACACGCTGAAGGACGGCGTCAAGACCACCATCTACGACGCCGCTATGGACTACATCCGCGAAGGCACGCCGACCGTCATCTTCGCGGGCGAGGAGTACGGCACCGGCTCCAGCCGCGACTGGGCCGCCAAGGGCACGCAGTTGCTCGGCATCAAGGCCGTCATCGCCAAGAGCTTCGAGCGCATCCACCGCAGCAACCTGATCGGCATGGGCGTGCTGCCGCTGCAGTTCAAGGGCGGCATGAGCTGGGAGGCCCTGGGCCTGACCGGCCACGAGACCGTCGACATCGCGCTGGCGGACGACATCAAGCCGCAAGGCGATGCGACGATGACGATCACGCGGCCCGACGGCACGACACGGTCGGTGCCACTGACGCTGCGCATCGACACCGCCATCGAGGTCGACTACTACCGGCACGGCGGCATCCTGCCGTTTGTGCTGCGGCAGTTGCTCGCCGCCTGAAGCGCGGCCGTTCCCCTTCAACGCGCCGGCCCGGCTCATCCGGGCCGGCTTGCCTTCACGCACCGCATGCGACACCACTTTCCCGGGCTGGATCTGCTGCGCAGCATCGCCATCGCCTGGGTGATGCTCTTCCACGCCTTTCTCGTCGGTGGCCTGGGGCCGGGCTTCGCCTGGCTGTCGCGCTTCGGCTGGGCCGGCGTGGACATCTTCTTCGTGCTCAGCGGTTTCCTGATCGGCTCGCAGCTGCTGCGCACGCTGCAGCGCGGCGAGCGGCTGTCGCTGCGCGACTTCTACCAGCGCCGGGCCTGGCGCATCCTGCCCGCCTTCGCCGTGGTGCTGGCGGTCTACGCCGCCTTCCCGGTGCTGCGCGAGGCGCCGGGGCTGGAGGCCGGGTGGCAGTTCGCCACCTTCACGCTGAACCTGCTGATCGACTACAGCCACAACCAGGCCTTCTCGCATGCCTGGTCGCTGTGCGTGGAAGAGCACTTCTACCTGCTCTTTCCCCTGGTGGCCTGGTGGTTCACCCGCCGGCCCTCCGCCGCGCGCTTCATCGGCCTGTGCGGTGGCCTGGTGATGCTGGGCATCGCGCTGCGCACCGGCGTGTGGCTGCGCGATGACGCGTTGAATCCGCCGCGCAACTGGTTCGTCGAGGACATCTACTACCCGACCTGGATGCGGCTCGACGGCCTGCTGGCGGGCGTGGTGCTGGCCGCGCTGCGCGTCTACCGGCCGGCGCTGTGGGCGCGGCTGCAGGCCCGCTCGACGTGGTTGCTGATGGGCGGCCTCGCCACCGCCGGCCTGGCCTTGTGGCTGTTCCGCGATCGCACCGGCCTGCTGGCCAACGCGGTGGGCTGGCCGCTGCTTTCGCTGGGCTTGGGGTTGCTGGTGCTGTCGGCCACGGCACCCCGCGGCTGGCTGGGGCGCTGGCGGGTGCCGGGCGCCGGCTGGGTGGCGGCCGTCTCGTACAGCCTCTACCTCAGCCACAAGCTCGCCATGCACGCCGTGCACGAATGGCTGGCGCCGATGTTGCCGGTGCAGGGGCTGGCGTTGTTCGCCGTGTACGCGGCGGCCATCGTCCTCGTCGGCGCGGCCCTGCACCATGCCGTGGAGCGCCCCTGCCTGCGCCTGCGGGACCGGGCAGCTCCTGCTGTCAGCCCAGGCCCACAAGCCCGACGGGCCGCCGGCTGACAGACGGCCGCGCGGTGCGCACCTACCGTCTTCGAATGTCGATTTGGCGCCTGTCGCGATGACCTGGAATGAGTTTGTGAACCGCGCGGCCGCGGCCTGGCCCGACGTGGACTGGACCGATGCCGCACCGGCGGTGCTGGCCGGCCTTCTCACCATCCTCGTGCTCAAGGCCGGCCTGAAGCTGTCCGCCCAACGCCTGCGCGTGCTCGCGCAGCGCACTCGCACCTCCGCCGACGACGGCCTGGTGCGCGTGCTTGAGCAAACCAACCCGGCGCTGATCTGGGTGGTGGGCGTGCTGGTGGGCTTGAACATGCTGCCGCTGGACGAGCGCTGGCACGGTCGCGTGTCCCAGCTGTGGTTCGCCGTCGTCGCACTGCAGATCGGCCTGTGGGGCCAGCAGGCGGTCGCGCTGCTGCTGGCAGCCCAGCAGCGGCAGCACCATGCCAGTGGCGGCGCGGTGTCCGCCACCGCCACCCTGCTCGGCTGGGGCCTGCGCGGTGCGCTGTGGGTCGTCATCGTGCTGGCGGTGCTGTCCAACATGGGCGTCAACATCACCGCCTTCGTCGCCAGCCTGGGCATCGGCGGCATCGCCGTCGCGCTGGCGGTGCAGAACATCCTCGGCGACCTGTTCGCGTCGCTGGCGATCGCGGTGGACAAGCCGTTCGAGGTGGGCGACTCCATCACCGTCGGCGACGTGACTGGCACGGTCGAGCGCGTGGGCCTCAAGACCACCCGCATCCGCAGCCTGGGCGGCGAGCAGATCGTCATGTCCAACGCCGAACTGCTCAAGCGCACGGTGGCCAACTTCAAGCGGCTGCAGACGCGCCGCGTGCTGTTCGCCTTCGGCGTCACCTACGACACGCCGGCCGAGCAGGTGGCCGCGGTGCCGCCACTGGTGAAGGAACTGATCGAGGCCGACCCCAAGCTGGAATTCGTCCGCGCCCACTTCAAGGGCTTCGGCGAAAGCTCGCTGAACTTCGAGGTCGTCTACCGTGTCCAGGACCCGGACTACGACGTCTACATGGACCGCCAGCAGGCATTGAACCTCGCGCTGATGCAGGCGCTGCAGCAGCGCGGCATCCGCTTCGCCTTCCCGACGCAGACCTTGAACCTCGTGGGCGGCCTGCAGCCCCAGGCGGCGCACTCGCCACCGACCGCGCAGCCCCAGGGCGGCCGCGGCCCCGTGCCTGCGGCAGGCTGATCCATGGGCCACGGGGCGGCCGACCTGCTCACGGCCGCCGTCGCCGCGCTGGTGCTCATCGCCATCGCCGGCGCGCTCTACAGCCACCGCTTCGGCCTGTCGCACCTGCTGGTCTTCATGGTCGTCGGCATGCTGGCCGGCGTGGACGGCCCGCTCGGCCTGCCCTTCGACAACTACACGCTGGCCGTGCACGTCGGCAATCTGGCGCTGGCCCTCATCCTCTTCGACGGCGGCCTGCGCACGCGCTGGGTGATGGTGCGCGACGGCATGCTGCCCGCCGGGCTGCTGGCCACGGTGGGCGTGGCCGCCACGGCCTGCATGGTTGCCGCGCTTGCCCGCGTCGTGCTGGACGTGCCGTGGGCACAAGGCCTGCTGCTCGGCGCGGCCGTGTCGTCGACCGATGCGGCGGCCGTGTTCGCGCAGTTCAGCGCCAGCAAGCTCAAGCTGGAGCAGCGCCTGGCCGCCACCATCGAGGTCGAGTCGGGCATGAACGACCCGATGGCCATGGTGCTGACGCTCGGCCTGATCGCCTGGATGGCGCCGCGCGGCGGCCAGGGCGGCGAGGCGGCTTCAGGCCTGGCGGTGCTGATGCCGTTGCTGGGCCAGCAGCTGGGCCTGGGCGCGCTGATCGGCGTGGCCGGCGGCTGCCTGACCGCCGCCTGGGTGAAGCGCCTGCCCATCGAGGACGACCATGACGGCCTGGCCGCGCTGCTGATGGCGGCGCTCGGCCTGCTGCTGTTTGCCGCCACCAATCGCCTCGGCGGCTCGGGCTTCCTGGCGGTCTACATCGCAGGCCTGCTGGTACGCCACCGCGCCGAGCGGGTGGCGGTGCTGAGCCTGCCCGGACTGAACGGCTACACCTGGCTGGCGCAGGCCGTCCTCTTCCTGTTGCTGGGCCTGCTGGTCACGCCGCACGAGGTCTGGCAGCTGGTCGTGCCCGGGCTGGCCATCGCCGCCGGGCTGATGCTGCTGGCGCGGCCGGCGGCCGTCGTGCTGTGCCTGGCACCGCTGGGCTTCAGCTGGCGCGCGCAGTGCTTCGTCGCCTGGTCGGGCCTGCGCGGTGCCGTGCCCATCGTGCTGGCCGCGTATCCGGTGCTGGCCGGCATCCCTGGGGCGTGGCGGCTGTTCGACGTGGCCTTCCTGGTCGTGCTGCTGTCGCTGCTGATCCAGGGGCCGACGCTGGCGCCGCTGGCGCGGGCGCTGCGGCTCAACCAGGACGATGTCTAAGCAGCGTCGAAGACGGGGATCAGATACGGCCGGCCAGCCACCAGCGTGACGACGCGGCGCGGCAGGCAGGCCAGCGGCTGCGTGCCGGCGCGCGTCGCACGTGCCACTGCGGCGCGGGCGGCGTCCAGCAGCGCGGTCAGGCGCGGGCGTTCGCCCTGGCATTTGGAGCGCGGGATCACCAGCGCCAGGTCCAGCGTGCGAGGCCCGCTGGCGTCGGCCGCCTCGACTTCGAGGCTGGCGCCAACCACCAGCGTCGAGGGCGTGCTGAGGCGCACATCGAGTTCGGCGTCGACGGTGTCGTCAGCGGACACCGGCATCAAGGGAATGGAGTTCATGGACATGGGGCGCATCCTCCAGCGCATTGCACGCGGCCGCCGTCGGGCGCACCGCAAACCTGGCGTAGGACAAGGCCTAACCGTTCAAGCGGTAGCAGGCTCCGGCGCTCAGGCCCTTGCCGTTGCGCGCGCCACGTGGCGCACCGTCGGCGCGGCGAACAGGCGGCCGATCAACGTCCGGGCGAAGAAGTAATCGTTGCGCAGCTTGTCGCCGAGCGCATCCAGACCGACACGGCCTTGCGGGTCGCAGGGCACGTCCAGACCGGCATCCCCGGCGGTCAACGGCTCGAAGTGCAGCAGATGGGTGGCTTGGGCGGACGACTGCGCGGCAGCGCCGAACGCATCGGGCTGGTCCATCTCGGCAAGGCGGGGTTTGTTCTGAAGTTGTGACATCGCGACCTCCACGGAAAGTGACGACAGCGTGGAGATGACTGTGCGCCCGGCGCGGCGCGCGGGTTGTAGGCCCTTGGGCGCGCCGGCGGTGCGCTGCGGCGCTTGAGCGTGTAGGAAACCGCCTTCAGCTCAGAGCCGTGGGCACCGGCACGCTGATCTCGAACCAGAACCGGCTGCCTTCGCCCAGCCGCGTTTCCAGCCGGATCTCGCCGCCCATCATGCGCACCAACTGGCGGCTGATGGCCAGGCCCAGGCCGGTGCCGGCGACGCGCTGGTCGGCACTGCCGGCCTGCTCGAACGGTTCGAACAGCCGCTCGACCTGGTCCTCGGCGATGCCAACGCCGCTGTCCTCCACCTCGAAGCGCAGCAGCACATGGCCGGCCAGCGTCTCGGCCGATGGCAAGGCCAGCGCGCGCAGCGTCACGCCGCCGAGCTGCGTGAACTTGACTGCATTGCCCAGCAGGTTCAGCAGGATCTGGCTGAGCCGCTTCTCGTCGGCCAGCACGACCGGCGGCAGGCGCGGATCGAGCTCCACGGCCAGCGTGATCTGCTTGTCCACAGCCATGACGCGCACGATGTCGGCGACGGCGTTCAGTCGCGTCACCAGGTCCACCGGCACGATGCGCAACTCACCCTTGCCAGCCTCGATGCGCGACAGGTCGAGGATGTCGACGATGAGGGTCAGCAGGTGCTGGCCGCTGCTGTGGATGATGTCCAGGCCATTGCGCTGCTTGGCCGTCACGGCCTCGTCCATCTTGAGGATCTGCGCATAGCCCATCACCGCGTTCAGCGGCGTGCGCAATTCGTGGCTCATGCGCGCGAGGAACTGGCTCTTGGCGCGGCTGGCCACCTCGGCGCGCTCCTTGGCCTCGATGAGCTCCAGCGTGCGCGCGCGCACCAGCTCCTCGAGGTGGTCGCGGTGGGCGCCCAGCTCGGCCTCGCGCTCCTGCAGCACGGCCAGCATGCGGTTGAAGGTGTCGGCCATCGCGGCGATGTCGCGCGGGCCGCCGGCCGGTGCGCGCGCGTCGCTGTCGCCCGCCTCCACCTTCTCCATCGCCTGCGACAGCGCCGCCAGTGGCCGCGTCAGGCGCAGCGCCAGGAAGCGCACCAAGAACAGGAACAGCGCCGCGAACAGCAGCGCCATGCCGAAGTTGGCGATGAACAGCGACGCCTGCGTGCGGTGCAGCGTCGCCTTGCTCAGGATGATGCGCACCTGGCCCAGCTGCTGCGCGGGCTGCAGCGTGACGTCGAAGGGCGACGGCTCGGGCCGCGTCCACACCGGCGCCGCGAAGGCCCAGCTGTCCTCGGTCTCCAGGTCCAGCCAGGGCTCGCTGGCCGCGCGCCCCCGCGCCGCGGCGGCCGGCAGCTTGTCGCCGCCAGGGCCCAGCGCCAGCAGCAGGCGGCCGCTGGTATCGCGGATCTCTATGCCCATGACGTCCGGGAAGGCCAGCGTGGACCGCACGGCCTCCTCGGCGTTGTCGGCGGCGGCGTACAGCAGTGCCAGCGAGCTGTTGGCGGCCAGGTTGGCGGCGATGCGGCCGCCCTGCTCCATCAACATGGCGCGCACCTGGCGGCCGCCCTGCCAGGCGTTGACGGCGGCCATTAGCAGCGCCAGGCACAGCGCACCCAGCGCGACGGCCACGCTGAGGTGGCGCCGGAAGGAGGCCTCGTGCAGCCAGCGCGCGTACACGCGCAGCGGCCAGGGCCGGCGCGCGCCCGGGCGCTGGCCTGCGGAGGCGTCCCGCAGGACGGCGGGCGGCTGGCTGTCGAGTGGCAAGGGTTGCGTCAAGCTGGGACTCAGTTGGAGGGGTAGACCAGGTCGAACCCGGACTGCGCAGCGGCCACGTCCAGCCCCAGGTGCGCGGCGGTGCGGATGTTGATGGCGGCGAGCGCCTGGCGCAACGGCAACACCCCGGCCGCGGTGGTCTTCGGTGCGGCCGCCAGCCGCTGGGCCGCGGTGGCGAGCGTGCGGCCGAGTTCGCGGTTGTCAGGGTAGAGCGAGAACAGCGCGCCGCGCCGCACGTGGGCCACATGGCTGGAGAAGACGGCGATGTTGCGGTTCCAGCCCTCCCTCAGCACCAGCGGCAGCACGGCGTTGTCGTCCACCGTCGTCGGGTCCTGCGGCAGCCACACCGCGTCGCGCGCGGGGTCGGCCGCCGCCAACAGCTGCGAGTAGGCGCGCAACGCGCCGGACGGGTCGGCGGCCTCCTGGGCCAGCAGCTCCAGACCTTCGATGCGGGCGGCCTCGCGCGCCAGCTTCACGAGCCAGGCGTTCAGCTTGGGGTCGTAGACGACGTGCACGCGCCGCGTCGACGGCCGCAGGCGCTTGAGCCGCGCGAGCAGCAGGCCCGGGTCGGGCGCCAGCGTGTGCACGGGGAAGCTGCGCGCCTCCGACTCCTGCACCGAGACCACGCAGCCCACCAGCACCGCCAGTTCGCCCGCCAGCGCCGTGGCGATGCGCATGCCGCCTCGGCCCAGGCCGATGAGCACCTGGAGGTCGCGGCGGCGGATGTCTTCGGCCACCCGCGCCGGGTCGGCGCTGTTGGCGACCGCCAGGCTGGTGACTGCGCCGCCGAGCTTGTCCTCGATGCCTTCGATGATGGTGGCGAAGACCTGGCGGAAGGGTTCGCCCAGCTCCGGGTAGACGACCGCCAGCGAACGCCCCAGTTCGGCAGCGCCCGCACCTGCCCCGGCCATCGCCACGGCACCGCCGAAAGCCTGGCGCAACACGGCGCGGCGTGTGGCGGGTGCGGGGAAGTCAATCAAGGGGAATGCGCTGAACAGCTGGGTCAGGACGGAAGGGCGGGATTATGGAAGGGCCAGGCCTTGCCTCGAAGAGCTCAGCCCCTCAATAGCGGTACTGCGCCTGCACGTAGCCGGCGCGGGGCGCCACGGGCAGGTCGTTGACGATGCCGCCGCCCGCAAGGCTGGGTTCGCGCGCATCGGCATCGAAGACATTGCGCAGCATCACCGAGAGCTCCCAGTCCGAGGCGCCCAGCCGGGTGCGGGCCGCGAGATCCAGCGTCGTGTAGTCCTTGACCGGGGCACGCGCATCACCCGCGGGCCGGTGGCGCCCGGCGACATGGTTGAGCTGGCCGGAGAGCGTGGCGCCCCGCACCGCAGCCCAGTCGGCCTGCAGGTAGGCGTGGTGGTGCGGCGCATAGCCGGCGTCCAGCCGCGTGTCCTGGTCCACCGAGCGCTGGAAAGCGTAGTTGCCCGAAATGCGAAGGCTGCGCGATGCGTCCCAGACGACTTCCAGTTCCGCGCCGCGGCCGTCCTGGCCACCACGGTTCTGGATCAGGTTGGCGGGCGGCGCGGCCGGGTTGGGCGCGCCGCGGATGATGTCGCGCATCGCGTAGCGGAACAGCGTCAGGTTCAGCTGCAGGCTGTCGGCCGGCGCCCAGGCCAGCGCGGCCTCGGTGGTGCGGATGGTCTCGGGCTTGATGGCCGGGTTGCCGCCAACCACCGGGTTGTTGATGCTGTATTGCTCGTTGAAGGACGGCGCCCGGAAGGCGCGGCCATGCATGAGCTTCACGGTCAGGTCGTAGGCGGCGCTCCACACCAGCGCCAGGCGCGGGTTGGTGGTCGCGCCGAAGTCCGAGTAGTGGTCGCGGCGCACGCCGGCCGTGAGGATCCAGTCGGGGTGGAAGCGCCATTCGTCCTGCGCGTACAGGTAGTCCACCTTGCGCTGCTGCGGCAGCATGAACTTCAGCGCCGTGCCGGAGAAGTCCGTCACGTCGGCCCAGGAGCCAGTGCCGATGCGGCTGAAGTTGGGGTTGAAGTTCTTGTACTCGGTGGTCTTGTAGAGGTCGAGGTCGTCATGGCCCACGCCCAGGCGGATGCTGTGGCCCGCCAGGCCCGAGTAGGTGGCATAGCCCGACAGGCGCAGCTGCCGCTCCCACTTGTTGGGCCCGCCGATCAGGCCGTCGGTGAAGACATTGCCCGGGCCGAGCACCGTGCCCGGCGGCAGCAGCACGTAGTTCGTGGTGGCGGTCTCGGCGTAGTGCAGGAAGCTGGCCTGCAGGCCCACGCCCCAGTCTGAAGTGACCTGCGGCTCGGTCCAGGACAGGTCGGCGTGGGTGCGCTCGCTGCGCCCCTTGCCGGTGGGGTCCAGCGCCGACGCGACGCCGGCACCGGTACCGACGTCGCCGCGCAGCTTGTAGCCCAGCCGCGCCCGCCAGGCGCCGTTGCCCAGCTCCAGGTTGGCGTCGACGGCGTCATGGCCAACGTTGATCGGGCCCGGGGCGTGCGTCACCGCGGGCTGGGCCGCATCCTTGTCGATCAGGCTGCGGGCGCCGTCGGTGCTGCCCACGCGCAGGTAGGCCGAGACATCCAGCGGCCCGAGCTTGCCACTATGCAGCACCCAGGCGTCGCGGCTCTTGAACGAACCGCCGCGCAGGCCGACGCGCGTGCCGGGCGTGTCGGCACCGGTCTTGGTGATGATGTTGATGACGCCGGCAAAGGCGTCCGCACCGTACAGCGCCGAGCCGGGGCCGCGGATGACCTCGATGCGCGCGATGTGCTCGACCGGATAACCGGCCCAGACATTGCCCTTGTTGCCGACGAACAGCGTGGTCATCGGCACGCCGTTCTGCAGCAGCAGCACCTGCGCCGTGAACTGGCTGTAGATGCCGCGGAAGACGTACAGCGGCATGTACTGGTTGGCCGAGCGACCGACATGCAGGCCGGGCACCGAGGCGAGCACCTCGTCCAGGTCGACGGCGCCCATCGCGCTGATGGCCTCGGCCGTGATGACGCTGGCCACCGCCGGCGCCTGGCGCAGCGACTGGCGGCTGCCCGCGGCGATGCTCACCGAGCGCTGGTCGCCATAGGCCAGCGCCAGTTCGTCTTCATCGGTCTGCGACACCGCCAGGCCCGGCGACAGGGCCAGTGCGGCGGCCAGACCCACAAGACCTGCAGAACCACGCGGCATACGGCACCTGCTGAAGGGGGTTTCGGGGCCGCGATTATGAGATGGGGCCAAGCCGTCTTCCCGACCAACTGCGGGGTGCATGCCCCTCATACCTCACGTTCTCGCAAGCCATGGGCATCAGCGTGCCTTCGGGTTTCTCCGCGGCTTCGACGATGCAGGGCGGCATGCCGGCCAAGGTCTTGAGGATGTTGTAGAGCTGGTACTGCCGCGCCGTGAAGCCCAGGTCGGCCGCTAGCGCCGCGGTGAGGCCGGCGAAGTTGAGCTTCAGGAAGGGCTTGCGCCGGAGCAGCGCCTGCTCGACGTCGAAGGCCAGCCGGTAGTGCAGGCCCCGGTCCAGCCCCTCGCGCTCGACCAGGCGCATCAGCGGTGGCAGGCGCTCGTCGGTGGCGTGGATGGGGCGGCCGAAGCCGAGGATGCGCCGGCCGGCGAGCAGCTCGGCCGCGACGATGGCCTCGGCCGATTCGCCGGAGCGCAGCTTCTCGCCCGCACGCAGGAAGAAGTCGATGGACTGCAGCCCCGGCCCGCCGCCGAACACGCCGGCCTCGGTTGTCGCGATGGCGGCCGACAGGCCCAGCACCGAGGGACTGCGCGCGTTCGCCGCCAACGCCGCGACGCGGTTGTTCCACAGCCGCGTGTCGGGATAGCTGGTCATCGTCCAGATGCCCTCCAGCACGCGCAGCTCATTGGCCGCGAAGCGGCGCCCCGTGATGCCGAAGACGTACAAGCCCATCCAGCTGATGCCGTCCAGGTCGCGGTGCAAGTCCTGCCCGCGGAAGACGGCCCGCGTGCCGGGCCAGCAGGCGCCCACGCGCGTGCGCAGCACGTCGGCCTGGGCCGCGAGCGCCTCCGGCCCGTCCACTCGGGCACCCTCCGTTTCGCGGACGCGAGCGCGCCCTTCGGGCGGCCGGGCGGCCGCACTCAATGGGGCACCCTCCGCTTCGCGGGTCCCTCCAAGAGGGACGCGAGCGCGCCCTTCGAGCGGCCGGGCGGCCGCGCTCACGCCGCCACTGCCCGGTTGCCCGGGTCGTCCTGCAAATCGACCGGCGGGAATGGAAAGCGCTTGTAGCCCAGGGCCCGCTGCTCCAGTGCGTGCGCGGCCGCGCCGGGCAGGCGCAGCAGCAGGTGCAGCATCTCGCCCTGCTCGGGGTTGAAACCCAGGTCGGCCAGGGCCGCGGCGGCGACGCTGGTCATGGCCAGCGGCAGGCCGGCAGTGGCCTCCAGCGCCGTGCGGTGTTCCGCCAGCCAGCGCAGGCGCTGCGCCAACGGGTGCGCGGCCAGCTGGTCGAGCGCCTGCAGCACGATGCCGGACGTGCGGCGCCCGTGCGGGTCGAAGCCGGCTGCGCGGTCGCTCGACGGCCAGATCTCCAGCCGCTGCGGGGCGGCATCGGCCAGACGCGCCTGCCAGGCCGCAAGCTCCATGCCGCATTCGACCCAGCCCGTCATCGCGTCGAACACATCGCGCGCGCCGCCCTGGCGGCCGGCGCCGACCGACAACGCGGCCATCAGCGCCGCCGCGGCCGGTGCGCCGCCGGTGCTGCTGGCCATGGCCGCCTGCACGGCGGGGTCGCGCGGCCCCGGGTTGGCCAGCGCCACGGCCAGCGTTTCCAGCAACTCGGTCTGCTCGGGCCACGGCGCCTCACCGCTGAACAGCAGGAAGAGCATTTCCGTCCAGCGCACCCGGCCCAGCATTTCGCCATAGACGTCGTAGCCATGGCAGAACGCGGCCCGCGCCGCGAAGGCGTTGTCGGGCTCGGGTTCTTCCTGCCAGATGCGCGTGTGCAGCCGCTGCGGCGCGCTCATTGCGCCGTCCCCAGCGTCTTCATGCGCAGGTTCATCGGCGGCACTTCCTCGCCATCGATGCGCACGTCCAGCAGCGTCGGCCCGCGGCGCGACAGCAGCGCGCTGAAATCCAGCGCGTCCAGGTCCTGCGACGAACGGATCACATGGCCGGGGATGCCCATGGCGGCGGCCATCATCGCGAAGTCGACCTTGGGCAGCTCGAAGCCGATGGGCTCGGCGCCGGCCAGCCGCTGGCCGTGCTTGACCATGCCCAGCGCCCCGTCGTTCAACACGACGTACAGCACCGGCAGGCCGAGCTCGGCGGCGACGGTGATCTCCTGGCCGTTCATCAGGTAGCTGCCGTCGCCGGTCAGGCAGACGACCGGGCAGCGGCGGTTGGCCATCGCGATGCCGACGGCCGAGCCGATGGCCCAGCCCATGGGCGCGAAGTCCATCGTCACGCGCAGCCAGCTGGAGTTGCGCGTACGCCGCTCCTTGCCGGCGGGCCGCTCGCTGCCGCCGGCCGCACGGCCGCTGCGCTGCTCGTTCGGCGCGAGGTAGTGCACCGCCCACGCGGCGCTGTTGCCGGCGTCCGCTACGAAGCGGGTCTGCGGCGGGCAGCGCTCGCCCAGCGTCGCGAGCAGGCGCTGCGGCTTCACCGGCGCGCTGTCGCTGCGCACGGCTTGCACGTTGTCGACCATGGCTTCATAGGCCTGGCGGCCGGCCTGCGGATGCAGGAAGGGCAGCAGCGCCGCGTCCTTCGGCGAGGCCAGCAGCGAGACCAACTGCTCGCACACCGACTTGATGTGGCCGCGCACATGCAGCCGCGCCGTCGGCGAGCGCATCAGGTTCTCGTCACTGTCGTCCACATGCACGAGGCGGCTGTTCAGCAGCGCGGTGGACCAGCCGCCGCTGTTGAACTCGCCGAAACCCGTGCCGAGGGCGATGACGAGATCCGGCTCGCTGGACAGCAGCTCGGCGGCGCTGGCATGGCCGCCGAAGCCGAACACGCCGCGAAAGCGCGGGTGGCGCGGGTTGACGAAGCCCTTGCCATCGGGCGTGGTGATGAACGTGCCGTCGGTGCGCTGCACCAGCTGCATCAGTTCGTTGGCAGCCTCGCCGCAGCCATCGCCGACCAGCCAGACCGGCGAACGGGCCGAGAACAGCAGGCGCGCCAGCTCGCGCACGGCGGGCAGGTCCACCAGCGCCGGCGCGCGGCGCAGCAAACCGGCGAAATCTGGGGTTTCCATGTCGCTGGAAACTGGGGCGCGCATGATGTCCACGGGAATGGACAGGTGGCTGGGCCCGCTGGGGGCGCGCTGCGCCTGCATCAGCGCGTTGAACAGCTTGGTGGGCAGCTGCTCGGCATGCGAGACCAGCGAGTTGTAGCGCGTGCACGGGCGGAACATCGCCATCGTGTTGATGCCCGTGCAGCTGGACTCCTGCAGTGCGCCCTTGCCGAAGTTCTTGATCGGCGGCTGGCCGGTGATGACCAGCATGGGCACGTTGTTGTCGTAGGCGCAGGCGACGCCGGTGATCAGATTGGTGGCGCCCGGCCCCGAGGTGGCGATGCACACGCCGATCTTGCCGGTCTCGCGGGCATAGCCGTCGGCCATGTACGCGGCACCCTGCTCGTTGCGGGCCACGACGGCGCGCGGGCCGCCGCGCCGGCCGCTGCGGGCCAGGGCGTTGTACAGCGGCTCGATGGCGCCGCCGGGCACGCCGAAGACGTATTCCACGCCCAGCGCCTCCAGCGCTTCGACGAGCAGGTCGGCGACGTCACGGGCGGCGGGTTCGCGCACCAGGGCGGGCGCCTCGGCATAGAAGGGGGCGAGAGCAGTGTTTGTTTCCACGGGGCAGCAGTCAGCAGGCGGTCGGCAACAGGACACCGCGACGGGCTGCGGCAACGCTGCGTTGAGCAGCAGTCACCGGCATGTCCGCACGACATCGGGATTTGAAAAAAGCCCACCCAGGTGGACCCTTGAACGGCCAATGGACGCAACGTTCCAATGGCCTTGCTCCCCCTGTGTGCGCGGTGGGCCTGACTAGCCCCGCGTCATCTGTTGTCTGCGCATGAAGCCTTGGCCCCGCGCAGTGAACGCAACTGTATCGAGGTGAAACTTACCCACATCCCCGCGAATGCGGGAAAACACGGGAGCGTGGTGCGCAGTTCGTGAACTACTGCGCAGGTCCCAGGGGGTCAGGGCTTGCCTCGCGCACCGGTCAGCTGGGCCACGGCGGCCAGCGTGGTCTGCGCGGCATTCAGGCCGAGCAGGAAGTCCTTGTCCGAGTAGGTCGCGTACACGTCGGTGGGCTGGTGCCAGTGCGGGTTCCAGCCGGCGCCGATCTGCATGCCCCGCTCGCTCTCGCGCACGGAGACGGCGGGTGCATGGTCCATGAAAGGCACCGAGTCGGTGTTGGTCATGCGGTTGCCCACGGCCACCGGGTAGTCCGTCGCGTACTTCTCGTTGGCCGCGCGCAGCGCCCACGCCAGCTTGGCGGAGGCATCGGTCTGCTTCGAGTTGACCTGGAATTCGATGTTCACGTCCGCTTCGGCGCGCTGGGCCGACGGCGCCGTGTAGACTGGCTGGCCACGCGCATCGAGCACCGGCTTGCCCGCGGCGTCCAGCTTGGGCACCGGCATGCCGTCGTCGAACAGCAGCATGTCGTGCTGGATCACGGCCAGCCACTTCGGCTCCGGGTAAAGCCCTGACCCCTTGGGCGAATCGATGCCCTGCAAGTCCTTGCGCTGGGCCACATAGGCATGGGCGCCGTTCAGCCCGCTCTCCTCGTTGTTCCAGAGGATGAAGCGGATGGACCGCTCCGTCGCCACGCCCGGCGCGTTGAAGACCCGCGCCAGCTCCATCACCAGCGCCGTGCCCGATCCATCGTCGTTGGCCGCCTCGCCGTAACCGATGCCGTCCATGTGGGCCGACACGATGACCATCTCGTCGGGCCGGGTGGCGCCCACCTTCGTGCAATAGAGGCTCTCGCGCGGGCCCGTGCCCAGCGGCGTCTGCTCGCTGTTCAGCGCGCGCAGCTTCTCGTCGGGCTGGGCCATGGGGTCGGTGTTCACGCCGATGGGCGCGCGCCTGCCGAACAGCGTGCCGCCGCCTGCGCCGCCGGGCCGCCGGCCCGCAGCGGCTGCAACTGCACCGGCCCGCGCTTGGCCGGCTCGGTGAAGTCATAGCGCAGCCGCTCGGTGTTCGTGCAGCCGTAGCGCTTCAGCTGCGCCTCGATCCAGTCCAGCGCCGCCCGGTTGCGCGCCGTGCCCTGGCGCCGGTCGCCGAACTGCGTCAGGCCCTTGATGGTGGCCTTGTACTTGTCCAGGTCCAGCTGGTTGACAAGCGGGGCGACGGGGTCGGCCGTGTCGACGGGCTGCAGTTGGGCAAAGGCCCCGAGGCTGGCTACGGCGAGCGTGGCGGCGACGAAGGCGTTCTTGGCGGTCATGGTGGGAGGCGTGGCGTCAGGTGCGACTCATCCTAGTCAAGCGCGCGGGTCCGGCAGGCTCGCCGACAGCAGCAAGGCCGGCGCGTCGCGGTCGTCCGGGTCGGTCACCAGCAGCAGTTGCAGCGCGCCGTTCGCCACGGTCATCGCGATGCCCTCGGCCTTGCAGCGCAGGGACAGCGGCCACACGCCCAGCAAGCGCCCGTCCGCCGCCACGACGCCGACGGCCGACCCGCGGCAGGGGCCGTCCAGATAGCTGTCCTCCGTGGCCTCCGCCGCCGCGCAGAACACCCATCCGCCGTCCGGCAGCGCCGCGCCATCGGTGAAGCACAACGGCACCCCGTCAATGTCGCCGAGGTCGAGCGGCGTGCTGGAGACCGGCTGCGGCGCCGGTGCGGTGCCGTCCAGCCAGGCCTGGATCGCCGGCCAGTCGTGGCTGATCAGCAGATTGACCGGGCTGGCCTGGTTGCCCCGCTGCAGCAGGCAGAAGCGGCCGGCGGTCACAAAGGCGCCTTCGATGTTCAGTTGCTCGTGCCGGGCCTGCAGCGGCGCATACAAGGGCGAGAGGTCGATCTCGCGGGCGGCGCCCTGGAGTTCACCCGGCTCGTCGAAAGCCAGCAGGGCCGCGCGCTGGCGCTGCGGTCGCGACCCTGAACCTACGGCCAACAGAGCGCCGTACGGACAGCCCGGCCAAGGCGGCAAATGGGCCAGCGCCTCCAGATCCGGCTTGGCGGCCTTGCGCGCCTTCGGCTTGTCGGGCAGTTCGCCGTCGAAGAGGCGGTGCAGCCGGCCGGGGCGCTCGCCCGCCAAGTCAAACAAGGCCAGCGTGTGCTCGTCATCGGCGACGACAAACAACCGCCACCCCACCTGAACCAAACCGCTGGCAGCGCTGAGGTGGCCCACTGTGGCATCTGTCTCTACGGACAGGGTTCGGACGACTTGGACCTCCAGCATGGCAAAGCTCCCCGTAGGCGTGCGGCGATGCTAGCGGCGCTGCAAGGGCGGCGCGGACGACAGGCGCCGGCGAGGGCTGCTTTGCAGCGATTGCTGCCGTTTACCGGTGTCCCGCCAAGGACCGGTCCAGGCCGCCAAGCCGACGTTCGGTGGGCAGCGGGACAGCTTCCACCGGGCATCGATAACCGACTCGACCCGGACTTTCGTCGCAGTGGCAATCAGCATCATCGGAAATAGCAAGAGCGCCCGGGAAACTGGCGACGTCTTGGACGAAGAACCCATCCTCTGCCGCTTGAGGACCAGTGGCCGCGAGGCCGCGGATGAAGTCGGACATGAAGGTGCTCGAGTAGGTCATGAAAGTTCCGAATTTCGGCGGCTCAGCGCTTGATGGGGTCCAGCGTCAGCAAGGTGACGTCGTTGCTGCGCATGGGCACAGTGAAGTTCAGCAGGCCGTCCTTGCCGATGTTGACGGTGCGCTTTACTTCGGGAAGGTCGCGGGTCAGTGACTGCAGCTTGGCAAGCTGCGCCGCATCGAGGTTGATGGGCGAACCCATCTCGAGGTAGGCGGTATAGGCGTCGTTGGCCTTGTAGCCGGCGCGGCGCAGCTCGAGCCGGTAGGCGCCGGGCTTCAGGTTGCGCAGCGCGAGCTTGACCCCTGGCGCCGGGCCGTTGGGCACCGGCTTGGCGAAGAACACGCCGTTGCTGATGCTCTTTTGATCAGGATGCTGCCAGTCCCATGCCACGACGGCCGTCTTGTCGCCGTCGACCGCAGCCAGCACCTTGTCGTCCGCGCTCGGGATCTCATTGCCGCGCAGCGCGTTGAGGTACTTGTAGGCGAACCAAGTGGTCTTGCGCAGGCCATCGCGTGTCATGAGGCCAAAGCCGCCATGGAAGGCGCGGGGCGGAGGGCCCGGCTCCTCGAACAGGTCGCTGTAGGTCCAGTAGCTCATCGCCTGCGCATAGCCGCGTGTGGCGCGCAGCTTGGTCAGGATCCACGGTGCGCTGATGTAGCTGTCGTGCACCTTGTCGTACGGGTTGTAGCTGGTGCTCCACTCGGTGAGGTACAGCGGAAGGCCGGGGAACGGCGAAGCTTCGATCTCTTTGCGATTGCGGCGCACGTCGCCGACGATGGCGTCGGGGTTGGGGTCCAGGATGCGGTCCGACTTGCCGAACTCGTCGAGGTAGCCTTCCGTGACGCCGTAGGTGTGGGTGGTGACGAAGTCGACCGGCACGCCTTCCTGTTTGGCATAGGCCAGCAACTCGGGCACCCAGAAAGCGCCGGCCGTCGCGGGGCCGCCGACCTTCAGCCCGGCGTCCACCTTCTTGAGCGTGCGCGCGGTGTTGGCGTACAGCTCGAAATAGGCCTTCTGGTCGGCCTTCTCCCAGAAGCCGTCGAGGTTGGGCTCGTTCCACACTTCGAACGGCCACTTGCGCACTTCGTCGATGCCGTAGCGCTGGATGAGGTGGCGCGCGAAGGCGTCGATCAACTCCATCCAGGGTCCCGGCTGCGGGTGCGAGGTGTTGCCCTTCCAGTAGAAGACCTTCAGGTCGGAGGTCTTCATCACGGCGGGCGTGAAGCCCAGCTCGATGAAGGGCTTGACGCCGCTGGCCAGCATGCCGTCGTACAGCTTGTCGATGCCGGTCCAGTCGAACACCAGCTTGTCGCCGTCCTTCTTCACCGTGCCGTAGACGTCGTGAAAGATGTCGTGGAAGCGCACGTAGCGAAAGCCCAGCTCGTCGGCAGCCGTCTTGAGCTGGGCGAGGTTCTCGGGGCGGCCGGTGGTGCCCGGGTAGTCCGCACCGACCGAGAGGTCGAAGAAGCGGTCCATGGGCTGGGTCGCCGCAGCGCGGTCCAGCGTCACCACACGAGCGGCGGGCGTGGCCGCAGGGGTCGCCGCGCACAGGCCGAGTGAAAGGAGCGTCGCCGCGAGGCTGACAACGCCTCGGGGAAGGGAAAGGGATGTGCTCATTGGAGGGTGCCGCTGTGTAGATGCGTATGGAATCGGCCAGAAATTCAAAAAAAGGCCCGCCATGCGGCGGACCTTCGGACAAACTCACAAGGAATTACAGACCCGAAATCGGACCAATCTCGGAAGTGCCAAGCATGGAGCCAAGCATGTTCCAGTCCAGGACTTCACCGGTCGTGTTGTTGAAGAGGTCCTGTTGGATGACCCAGCCGGTGCCACTGAACCCGAGGCTGGCGATCTTGTTTTGCACATACTTGTTCCAGTGCGTGGTTGACCGGTAGTTCTGGTCCTTGTATGAGCCGGTCAGGCCGAGGCTCGCTGGCTTTACTCCTGCGCGATATTCGCCGATCAGCACGGGGATGCCGCGGTCCGTGAAATACTTCATCTTGGCGAGCTGAATATCGATGAGGCTTTCGTCACTGCCCGCCTTGACATTGCGATTTGTCCACTGGTTGCTCACCTTGTAGTTGTATCCCCAGAAGGCGGTCCAAGTCCCCCACGACTCATCTGTATCCATCAAGGTGAAATCAAAGGGGTCATAAAGGTGCACTTCAACCATCCGCTTATTCGCCGGATCCGTAGGTAGATTCTTTCCAAAATTGATCGTGTTATCGATATTGGTGTTCGGCCCTTGGACGATCAGCCAGCGAACAGCATTGCCGCCGCCGTTGGCGCGCATCGCGTTGATCCAATTCTGCTGATATTGGTAGAGCACATCGGTCTTCGCCTGGGTTGGTGCGTCAGGTTCGTTGGCGACAGCGAAGGCCAATTTGTCGCTGTCATACCATTTGAAGGTGTTCGCAACCTGGGTCCACATGTTGATCAACTTGGCATTGATCGCAGGGTCGTAGGAATTGAAGCCGTTGCGTTCGAACCAGCCCAGGTCATAGTGGTCGTTGATGATGACGTACAGGCCGGCGGCGAGGGCCCAGTCGACCGTCTGCTTGACCTGGGCCATGAACGCGGGATCGATCGTTCCGTTGGTGGAATGGAAATCCCACGCAACGGGTATGCGCAGGGTCTTGAACCCCCTGTCCCTGATGGAGTCGATCAGTGCCTTGGTCGGCGCCGCCGCTCCTGGCCAGAATGCTTCGAGGGTGTTTCCGAGGTTGATACCGGGATTCGGAAAGACTTGGGTCTGCGCGCTGGGCACGGTGATCGCAAACGCCTGGGTGGTCTTGGCGCCGCAACTGTTGGTGTAGGTGGCGGTGGCCGTGCAGCTGGCCGCGGGCGTGATGGTCTGCTCGCGTGCCGAGCCTGACGTGCCACAGCCGCTCCAGCCCCACGAGCCGCCGGTCGTCGGCTGCGGGCCGAGGATGGCCGAGTTGCCAGCGGTGACTGTGGCCGACGAGGTCTGCGTCCAGGAGCCGTTGGCGCTGATGTAGGGCGTGACGGCCGTCGGCGCGCAGCTGGAGCCGCGTATGGCGCTGGCCGAGCCGGAGTTGTAGCTGCCGGCACTGGTCGTGAACTTGACCCAGTACCAGTAGGACGTGCCGGTGTTGGCGGAGGCGTCGGCGTAGCTTCTGGCGCTGGTGGCTGGCACGGCGATGCGGGTGCGGCCGGCGGGGTCGGCGTCGGTGTCGCGGTAGACCTCCAGGCGCGAGACGTTGCCGCTCACGGTCCAGTTGAGCTGGTTGTCGTTGGCCGAGCCGCTGGCGCTCAGGCAGACGGTGGCGCCGCCGCCGCTGCCGCAGCTTTGCGCCTGCGCGAGGCTCCCTGCGCTCGCGCCGAAGGCGAGCAGCAGTGCTGGTATCAAGGTTCTCATGTTCTACCTTTCAAGGTGAAAGTGCTCGGCCGGTTGTCTCCTCCGGTCTCGAGCGTTATGGAAGGACGCAGCTCAGTGCATGGGCTTACATCCCGACAACTCCCCGACAGATTGAGATGGCAGCTCCAGCACCAGGCCTTGCGGGCCGGGATTCGCGGAGAACGGTGCCGGCACGACGGCCCGCGGCTGCTGGAATGTGTTGTGGGTGAGGCGCACGGCGAAGATCAGCGGGAGCCGCCGGATAGCCCGATGCGGTAGTAGTCAAAGTCCACGCGCCCTCCAGCGGTCTTGGTCGAATAGAAGAAAAGGCCGTAGCGATAGCCCATGAAGTGCGTTGGGTAGGAATAGGTCAGGCGCGAAGGGCGTCCGATGGGGGTCCAGGTCTTGCCGTCGAGGCTGTAGGAGAAGCGAGCGACCTCGGGCGCGGGCTCGAATTCGCTTTCGACCTTGAGGTGAACGGTGTTGCCAGCGAGGGGAATGGCCGCGATCTCCTCGGGCTTATCGGAATCGGCGCTCACCATGACGAGCGACCGGACGCCGCCGGTCATCCTGACGCCGACAAAACCGTACAGCTTCTGGAAGACGGTGAGGCCGGCCACATCGCCGTCCTTCATGCCGCTCACATCGAGGCTTGTGGTGGCGGAACTGGCAGGGCCGAAGGTGCGCTGGGTGAGGGTGTTCGTGGCCTCCGGCAAGGTGGCGACGACCCGGCTGGTGACGAGGCTCAGGTGGCCTGGGCGCTTGCTGAGCGACCAATCCTCGGGCCTCGGGTTGTGATTCCATTGCCAGGCCAGCGGCAGGGCGGCGTCGCCGGGCTGGCGGTTGAATTCGTCGGAGGCGACGATGCCGGAGGCGCCGGAGACGCCCTGCCCGCCGGCCGGAATGTCGAGCGTCATGGGCACCTTGCCGTTCTCGCCGAACACGGGCCAGCCATCCTTCCAGGTTACGGGCACGAGGTAAGGGATGCGACCGACGGCGCCGTTGCCCTTGAAGAGATAGGCGTACCACTTGCCGTCGGGCGTATCGACGAGGCCGCCCTGGGCGATGCCGCGGTCATCGAGCACGATGCGACTCTCGTAGGGCCCGTCGATGCAGTCGGCGCGGTGGGCGATGACGGTGGGCGCCCAGCGGCTTGCGGGGGAGGCGATGTTGAAGAAGTAGTAGCGACCGTTGATCTTGGAAAGATGCGAGCCCTCGCCGTTGAGCCCGCCCAGGTCGGTGCCGAAGATGGTGTTGACGTTCTCGATGAGCACCTTGTTCACGCCGCCGGGCTTGATGCCGGTGAGGTCGGGCTTCAGCTCGGTGAGCGTGATGCGCCCGCCGCCGTGGACCATGTAGACGCGACCGTCGTCGTCGAAGAACAAGCTGTGGTCATGCAGCGCGGGCTCGAAGCTCGTCTCCTTCCACGGGCCGCGCTCCGGATCGCGCGTGGTGTAGATGTGGGTGCGTCCGCTCGTGTACGAGAAGGTCGAGGCATGGAACACCCCGTTGTGGTAGCGCAGGCTGCTGGCCCAGGAGCCGGCGGCGTAGGCGTTCTTGCCGTTGTCCAGGCGCATGGCGTCGTTGTCGACGAGGGTTTCGTAGGCGTAGGACGCCATGCGCCAGTTGACGAGGTCCGTCGACTTCATGATCGGCAGGCCCGGGCTCATGTGCATCGTCGTGCTGCTCATGTAGTAGGTCTTGCCTACCCGGATGACCGCGATGTCCGGCACGTCGGCCCAGATCAGCGGGTTGTGCGCAGGTGCCGCCTGTGCCGTCTGCGCGACCTCTGCCGCCGGAACCGCCTGAGACGCAACGGAGAGCACGAGGGTCATCAGCAGGAAAAAGAGACGGGTGGAAGGGCGTCTCGGGCTTTCAGGGCGTTTGTCCATGTCTTGTCTGCGGAGCTGGTCATTGCGAATCAGGAATGGGGACGGTGGCCGGCTCAGCGCGCCTGACGCGCGTACAGCGCGAATGCGAAATCCGCCGGGCGGCCGCTCTCCTTGTCCTTCAGCGGTCGGTCGTCAAGGGTCGCCTCGCCGTCGGCATACACATCGCTGCGGCTGGCGCGCAGGTTGATCGTCAGCGCGTCCTTCTGGCCCTGCAGCGCCAGCGCGTAGCGGCGACCGGCCTTCAGCACGACGGACGGATGGGCGCTGAAGTCGAAGCTCAGCAGCCCGGCGCCTTGCGGCCGGTAGGCGATGGCCAGGCCCTCGCCGGCGCCGAGCAGTTCGGTGCCCGCCTCCACGTCGCGCAACGACAGGCGCAGGCTGCGCGTGGCGTCGGTGCCGTGGCCGTCGCCGGCGTACAGGCTGAGCCGGCCCAGTGGGATGTCGGCACGCGGCACGAAGGACTGCGTCAGGCGGGTCGAGCCGCCGTCGCGGTTGAAGCCGATGGGCTCGGGGGTCTGCTCGAAAGGCCGGGTGACCGAAGCCAGCGCCGGGGTGCCCGGCCAGCTTTCGGGATAGCCCTGGGCGAACTGCTGCACGGCCACGCGCGGGTCGGAGCGGCCCGGGTCCGGCAGCGCCGGCACCTTGCCGGCGGGCGGTTGGGGCGGCTTGCTGATGCCGGCCTCGGTCTGCGTGACGGGCCACATGCGGCCGTCGGCGTCGTAGTGGAGGTACTCCATCGCGACGGAGCGGCGGGACGTGGCGCCGGCCTCGCCGTTCAGCGTCAGCGCGGCATTGTGATAAACGAGATAGGACTGGCCCTTGAAGTCGTCGATGACGCCCGCGTGGATGGTGAAACTGTTCGGCACCGCGCCGGTCAGCAGGCCCTGGTAGGTCCAGGGGCCGCGCGGGCTGGGCGCGGTGGCATAGGACAGGTGTTCAAAGAGACCCTGATGCGCCATGGACGCATAGGTCATGTAGTACGTCCCCTTGCGCTTGGACAGCCACGGTCCCTCGGTGTAGTTGGGCAGCGCGATCTTCTCGATGGGGCCGTCCAGCTCGGTCATGCTGGCTTTGAGCTTGGCCAGGTAGAGCACCGGGTTGCCCCAGGCCAGCCAGGCGGTGCCGTCGTCGTCGATGAAGACGGTGGGGTCGATGTCGCTCCAACCGTAAGGGCTGGGCGTGGACGCATCGGTGATCAGCGCCGAGCCGCGCGCATCCTTGAACGGCCCCAGCGGGCTGTCGGCCACCGCCACGCCGATGGCCTTGCCGTACTGCGTGTTGTCGTGCTGCACGGTGGCGTAGAAGTAGAAACGGCCGTTGCGCTGCACCACCTGCCCGGCCCAGGCATCGCTCACCGCCCACTTGAAGTCCGTGGGCTTCATGAAGGTGCCGTGCGCGGTCCAGTGACGCAGGTCCTTGGACGAATAGGCCAGCCACTCCTTCATCAGGAAGAAGTCGTTGCCTTTGGCCTCGTCGCGGCCAACGTGGAGGTAGACGGTGTCACCGACGACCAGCGGCGCGGGGTCGGCGGTGAAGCGGTCGCGCAGCACCGGATTGGCGCCGGGCGCCGGTTCGCCGGCCAAAGCGGCGGCGCAAGCGATGGCCGTGCAGCAAAAAGCGGTTTGTTGGAGCAGTCTGGCCAGGCGCATGGCTGTGGGAACTTTCAGTGAGGTGCGGTAGTTGTGTGCACAGGAGTCGATTCGTGGAATGAGCATCAAGGGAGCCGTCGCACCTGTGGTCGATACAGGTATGCCGGCAGCATCACGTCACGATTCGACGATTAATGAACCAGTGATTCAGCGTTGAATCAACGGCTAAAAATAGAAGCGGTCTTACCGCTCAGTGCCATCTTAGATTGGTCGACGGTCGAACTAAGTAGGGGAAAAAACCTAGCGAGGTGCCGGCGGCCTGGCTCGCGGTACGAACAGCGGCCGCGACGCATAGGCGCAATCGCGCACCCTGATGCCGGCCGTGCGCGCGGCGGCGGGCCCCCCTGCCCCTGCGGTCAGGCCCGCATCAGGCCGCGGTCAGCGAACGGTCAATCGCCGCGGGCGCGGGGTGAGCGGACATTGGCAGGCCCGGGCGGCCCTCAGGTCTTCGGTCTGCGGGTCCAGGCCATTCGCCGGCGCGGGGCCGGCGTCGGCGATGCGGCTGCTGCTGGGAGGCAACACCCCAGGCGCATCCGCAGCAGTTGCCTCAGGCCAGGCCCGCCTTCTCCAACCCGAGCAGCTTGTCCTTGGACCCAGGCTCGGTGCGGAAGGCCACGTTCAGGCGGTTCCAGCCGTTGATGGCGGCGACGCGCCAGGTCAGCTCGGTCAACTCGGCTTCGGAGAACTGCTCGCGCACCTCGGTGAAGACGGCATCGGATACGCCGTCAGCCGCGATGCGCGTCAGCGCCTCGGTCCACGCCAGCGCGGCGCGTTCCTTGGGCGTGAACAGCGGCGATTCGCGCCAGATGGCCACATGGTGCAGGCGCAGTTCGCGCTCGCCATGCACCTTGGCCTGTTTGACGTGCATGTCCAGGCAGAAGGCGCAGCCGTTGAGCTGCGAGGCGCGGATGTCCACCAGCAGGGCCAGGCCTTCATCCATCTTGAAGGCCATGCTGAAGTCGAGGTACTTCTTGAAGAGGTCACCGGAATGGCGGCTGTAGTCCAGGCGTTGGGAATGCGTGTTCATCGTCGTTCCTTGTTGAGGTTGAGGTGGGCCGGCAGATCGTGGCGGCCACATCCTCAAGACGGGAGAGCCCGTCGGGTTGTGACATCAGGCGGGCTGGCGCTGCTCGATGGCGCGCAACTTGTCGGGGTTGCGCTGGATGTAGACGGCGCCGACCCGGCCCGGGGCCCGGGCCGGCGCCAAGGCGATGGTCTGCACCAGGCGGTCGCCGCCGGCGCCGTCGATGACGAGCAGGCCCGGCAGGCCGTTGACCGTCGCCGGCACGAGGCGCCAGCCGCGGCTGGTGGGCAGCTGCGCGAAGCCGATGAAGGTGCGCGCGATCAGCTCGCCGCCATGCAGCGGGCGGGGCACCGCGGCGACCTTGCCGCCGCCATCGGCCAGCAGCACGGCATCCTCGGCCAGCAGCTGGGCCAGGCCCGAAACGTCGTGGCTGCGCACCGCGTCCATGAAGGCCGCCACGAGCCGCTCGCCCTCCTCCCGGGCCACCTCGCGGCGCGCGTAGTCGGCCTTGACGTTCTTGCGCGCGCGGCTGATGAGCTGCCGGCAGGTGGCCTCGCTGCGGTCGAGGTGGCGGGCGATCTCTTCGTAGTCCAGGTCGAACACGTCATGCAGCAGGAAGGCCGCGCGCTCCAGCGGCGACAGCCGCTCCAGCGCCAGCATGAAGGCGATGGACACGTCCTGCGCGAACTCGGCCTGCTTCTCCGGGCCGGGCGCCCAGCCGAACAGCGCTTCGTCCTCCAGCAGCGGCTCGGGCAGCCAGACGCCCACGTACTGCTCGCGCTGGTGCGCGGCGGAGCGCAGCTTGTCCAGGCACAGGTTGGTCACCAGGCGCGACAGGAAGGCGCCGGCATGCTCGACGGTGGCCTCGTCCACCTCGGCCCAGCGCAGCCAGGCCTCCTGCACGATGTCCTCGGCCTCGGCGCGCGAGCCCAGCATGCGGTAGGCCAGCGCGCGCAGGCGCCGGGCGTGGTCGCTGTCGAAGCGGCGGGCGCGCGCCGCGGGGGTCGGGTCGTCGGTCATGGTCATGGCAGGCCTTTGGGTCGATCCTCCCATGACGAAACGCCAGCCCCATTTGTGACGTGCACGCGGCCCGATAGCATCCCGCCCATGGATCAGCCCCAGCACGACTACCTCGTCATCTCGCGCGGCCAGTGGGACGAGCGCGCCAGCCGCGAAGACGTCCAGCGCGCCATCGACCAGTTCTACGTCTGGTACGAGGGTCACCTGGCCAGCGGCCGCATGAAGCCCGGCAGCCGGCTGGCCGCGGCGGGCAAGGTCGTCGCCCACCAACTGGTCACCGACGGGCCGTTCGCCGAGACCAAGGAAATCGTCGGCGGCTACTGGTTCATCGTCGCGTCGAGCCTGGAGGAAGCGGCCGAGCTGGCCTCGCACAACCCCTGCCTGGCTTTCGGGCTGACGCTGGAAGTGCGCGAGCTGGACCCCGAACGGGCGCGGGCGGTGGACGTCACCAACGAAACCCCGCCCGAGTGGCGGCGCGGTTGAAGCGGCGCTGACGCCCCGCCTTCAAGGGCAGCGCAGGAAGACACCCTGCACCGTGCAGGCCCCGCGCGGCCCGACGAGATTGGGGCCCACGCGGGTCAGCGTGGAGCCGTCGCTGCCCACGCAGGTGGCGGCATTGCAGTTGCTGATGGTGATGGGCGCTTCGACGCGTGGCAGCGGCAGCGGTTCGGGGATGGGTGCCGGCGCTCGCACGCGGGGCGGCGGCGCGATGGCCTGCGACGGCGCGGGCGCGATCCAGGTGCGCTGCGACGGCGGCGGCGATGTCGTCAGGCCGCCCAGGCAGGCATCGGCCACGCGTTGCCGCAAAGGCTGCAGGCGCGCGGCGACGGCGCGCTGGCGCTCGGTGCCGGCCCGCGGCGCGGACGCCGCGGCGGCCGTGTCGGCGATGGCGTCCTCGGCGCGCTCCAGCGCCTGTAGCGCCGTGCGGCAGGCGGCTGAGCGCGGCAGTTCTTCGGCACAGGATGCGGCGCCGGCCCAGATCGTGCCGCTCAGCAGCATCAGCAAACCCACGCCGGGCCGGGGGCGGGCCAGGAGGAGGCGGGGAGTTGCAGTTGCATTCATGGCTGAGGCGTTGCGCCAGTGTCACGATCCGGTGGAGCCCGGCGCCGCGAAGCCAGTGTCCCGCAGCGCGGTCAGCCGCGGCTGCGGACGCCGCCCCGCAGCGGCCTCAGCAAATCCCGCAGGCCGTTGTGGTCCATCTCCTGCATGAGGGCCAGCAGCCGTCCGATCTCGCCCTTGGGGAAGCCCTCGCGCGCAAACCAGTGCAGGTAGTTGCCCGGCAGGTCGGCGATCAGCATGCCCTGGTGCTTGCCAAAGGGCATCTCGGTCGTCACGAGCTTGAGCAGGTCCTCGGGGTTCATGTCTTGAGCCGGTAGCCCACGCCGGCCTCGGTCACCAGCCATTGCGGCCGGTTGGGGTCGGCCTCGATCTTCTTGCGCAGGTTGGCCATGTGCACGCGCACGTAATGCACGTCCTCGGCATGGCCCGGGCCCCAGACCGCCTTGAGCAGGTGCTGGTGGGTCAGCACGCGGCCCGGCGCGTGGCCCAGCTCCTGCAGCAGGCGGTACTCGATGGGCGTGAGGTGCAGTTCCACGCCATCGCGGGTCACGGTGCGCAACGCGCGGTCCATGGCGATGGTGCCGAAGCGCAGCACGGGATCGGCATCGTTGCCGGCGCTACCTCCACGACTGAAGCGGCGCAGCTGCACGCGCACACGCGCCAGCAGCTCGGCCACGCCGAAGGGCTTGACGAGGTAGTCGTCGGCGCCGGCATCCAGTGCCTGCACCTTGCGCTCCTCGCCCTCGCGGGCCGACAGCACGAGCACGGGCGCCTGCGACCAGCCGCGGAACTCTCGGATGAAGTCCAGCCCGTCGCCGTCCGGCAGGCCCAGGTCCAGCACGACCAGCTCAGGCCGGCGCGTGGCGGCGTCGATGAGGCCGCGCGCCAGCGTCGCCGCCTCGAAGACCTCCAGGCCCTCGCTCTGCAGCGCCATGCGGACGAAGCGGCGGATCTCCGGCTCGTCCTCGATCATCAACACGCGTGCGGCGCTCACTCCGGTTTCTCCTGCGGTGGCTGACCGAGCGGAAGCTCGACGCGCACACAAGCGCCGCCCGTCGCGGCATTGTGGGCGCTGATGCGGCCGCCATGCGCCTCGACGATGGCTTTGCAGATGGCCAGCCCCAGGCCCACGCCCGGCGTGGCGCTCTCGCGGTCGCCGCGCTCGAACTTGTCGAACAGCCGGGCCTCGCGGCCGGGCGGGAAGCCGGGGCCGGCGTCGCTCACGTCGATCTCGACATGCCGGCCGGCCGTGCGCGCGTCAATGCGGATCGCACCACCCGCGTACTTGGCCGCGTTCTCCAGCAGGTTGACGAGCACGCGCTCGATGAGCACCGCATCCAGCTCGACGAGCGGCAGCTCGGGCGGCAGCTCCACCACCACCTCGCGGCCGGCCAGCACCTCGTCCAGGCTGGCCAGCGCGCTGCCGACGACCTCCTGCAGCGGCAACCAGTGGCGGTTCAACTGCACGGTGCCGGACTGCAGCCGCGCCATGTCGAGCAGGTTGCTCACCAGGGCGCTCATGCGCAGCGCGGAGCGGCGCATCGCGTCGGCGACATCGGCCTGCGGCGGGTCCAGCGGCGTGAGGCGCAGCGCATCGGCCAGCCCCACCAGCGCGGCCAGCGGCGTGCGCAGGTCGTGCGAGATGGCCGTCAGCAGCGAGTTGCGCAGCCGCTCGGACTCGATCTGCAGCGTGCTGTGCTGCGCCACCTCGATGTAGTGGATGCGCTCCAGCGAGATGGCCAGCAGCGCCGCGCAGGTGTCCAGCAGCCCGCGCGCCTCGGGCGACCAGCGCCGCTTCCTGCCGCCGACCTGGCCGTCGACCGCCAGCACGCCGCGCACGCGCATCGGCGCAGTCAGCGGCAGCATCAGGCAGGGGCTGGCCGGCAGTGTGTCGGTGCCCTGCCCGGCCGGCTGGCCGTGGTCGAAGGCCCATTGGGCGACGCCGAGGTCAGGCCGGGCACTGGCGCCGGGCAACACGGCCAGCACCTCGCGCCCCGCCGTGGCGCCGAGCGGCGGCACCAGCACGGCCGACGCCGCGCCGAACTCGGCGCTCAGGAAGCGCGTCGCGATCTCGGCCACCTGCTCGGCCACCAGCGCCGCACCCAGGTCGCGCGACATCGCGTACAGCCCGCGCACCCGCCGCTCGCCCTCCCGTGCGGCACGCGCCTGCGCCTGCAGGCCCGCCGCGAGCTGGCCGATGACCAGCCCCACGAGCAGCAGCACGGCAAATGTGACGAGGTATTGCGCGTCGCCGACGACGAACGACCAGCGCGGCTCGACGAAGACGAAGTCGAAAGCCGCCACGCCCAGCAGCGCCGTCAGCGCCGCCGGCGCGCGGCCGAAGCGCAGCGCGACGCCGACGACGTTGAGCAGGTAGAGCATGGCGATGTTGGTGGGCGCCATGAAGCGCAGCAGCTCGTTGCCGGCCGCCGTCACCAGCAGCGTGCCGGCCAGCGCGGCCGCATAGCCGCGCAATGCCTGGGCCGCGAACAGGCCATGGCCGCGCGGCGGCGCCGGCTTGGGCTGCCGGGAGTGGGTCGGCAGCGCCACCTGCAGCACATCCATCTCCTCGGCGAGATGGCTCAGCGCCTCGGCCAGCGTGCGCCGGCCCGGCCAGCGCCAGGCACGCTCGCGCCGGCCGACGACGAGGCGGGCCAGGTTGTGCTCGCGTGCATAGCCCACCAGCGCCGCGGCCACCTCGGGGGCGGAGAGCAGCGCCGTGCGCGCGCCCAGCGACTGCGCCAGCGCCAGCGTGCGCTGCACGCGCTGCCGGGCGGCCTCGCCCAGGCCCTGCGCTGTTTCCACATGCACGGCATGCCAGTCCAGGCCCAGCTGCTGGGCCAAGCGCGCCGCACTGCGCACGACCTTGTCGCTGGCCGCACCCGGGCCGACGCAGGCCAGCAGCGATTCGCGGTTGGGCCAGACCGCACTCTGGCCCAGCGCCGTGTGCTCGCGCCGGTAGGCCTGCATCTGGTCGTCCACGCGGTCGGCCGTGCGGCGCAGCGCCAGCTCGCGCAGCGCCAGCAGGTTGCCCTTGCGGAAGAAGTTCTTCGCCGCCCGCTCCGCCTGCTGCGGCAGGTAGACCTTGCCCTCCTTCAGGCGCTGCAGCAGCTCGTCGGGCGGCAGGTCGACGACGACCACCTCGTCGGCCTCGTCGAAGACCTTGTCCGGCAGCGTCTCCCAGACACGGATGCCGGTGATGCCGCCGACGATGTCGTTCAGGCTTTCCAGGTGCTGCACGTTCAGCGTCGTCCAGACCTCGACACCGGCCTCGCGCAGCTCCTGCGCGTCCTGCCAGCGCTTGGCATGGCGCGAGCCGGGCGCGTTGCTGTGGGCCAGCTCGTCCAGCAGCAGCACGCCGCCCGGCTGCCCGCGGCCCCAGGCGAGCGCGGCGTCGAGGTCGAACTCGCGCAGCGTCTGGCCCTTGTGAGCGATGTCGTTCAGCGGCAGCCGCGGCAGGTCGCGGGCGACGGCCTCGGTGTCGGCACGGCCATGGGTCTCGACGACGCCGACCCGCACCGCCTTGCCCTGGCGCTGCGCCGCATGCGCGGCGGCCAGCATCGCGAAGGTCTTGCCGACGCCGGCATTGGCGCCGAAGAAGATCTTCAGCCGACCACGCTGGGCGGCGGCTTCGTCGCGCTGCAGTTGGGCCAGCAGCGCGTCGGGGTCGGGGCGGGTCTCGGTCACAACCTAGATCCGGCAGTTGGGCGCGTCCGAGGGGCTGGCGAGGCGGGCCGCAGGCAAGGCGTGGCGACGCAGTGGGCTTGTGCCCACAAGGAGGAGCAACGCCGCCAGCGGCCTGCAGCGCCAGACAAGCGGGCGTGTCCGACTGCCGGGTCTAGGTTCATAGCCAGCCCAGGCGCTTGAAGCGCCAGTACAGCGCGCCGCTGACCAGCAGGATCACGCCCAGCGCCATCGGGTAACCGAAGGCCCATTTCAGCTCGGGCATCTTCTCGAAGTTCATGCCCCAGATGCCGGCCAGCGCGGTGGACGCCGCGAAGATGGCCGCCCAGGCGGCGAGGCGCTTGGTGACCAGGGATTCGTCCAGCGTGACCAGCGTCAGGTTGACCTGGGTGGCCGCGATGATGGTTTCGCGCGCGGCGTCGATGCTGGCCTGGATGCGCACCAGATGGTCGTAGACGTCGCGGAAATAGTCCTGCATGGCCTTGCACACCACCGGCACGCGGCCGCCGTGCAGCTTGCCCGCCACGTCCAGCAGCGGCGTGACGGCGTGGCGCAGCGTGGCCAGGCGCTGCTTCAGGCCGAACAGGCGTTGCACGACGGCCTGGCGGTCCTGGCGCGGCTGGAACATGGTCGCCTCCAGCTGCTCCAGCTCGGCCTCGATGGCGTCGATGAGCGGGAAGTAGCGATCCACCACCGCGTCCATCAGCGCATAGAAGACGAAGCCCGGCCCCTGGCGCAGCAACTCCGGCTCGCGCTCGGAGCGGCCGCGCACGCCCAGGAAGCCCTGCGTGCTGCGGTGCCGCACCGACACGACGAAGCGCGCGCCGACGAAGACGTGCACCTCGCCGACTTCGAGGCCGCCGTCCGGCCCGGCCTCCAGCAGGTGCATCGCCGCGAACAGGATCTCGCCGTACTCCTCCAGCTTGGGCCGCTGGTGGCCCTTGCGGGCGTCCTCCACGGCCAGCGGCGGCAGGTCCAGCTCGTGCTGCAGGCGGGTCAGCTCGTCGTCGGTGGGGTCGCGCAGCGCGATCCAGACGAAGCCGGACTGCGCCTGCAGCGCCTCGGACAAGTCGTCCAGATCCGGTTCGGCGACGACGCGGCCATCGTCGTATACGGCACTGTTGATCAGCATGGCGACGTCGGGCGGTGCAGGGACATCGCGCCATCCTCGCATGCCGCCATCACCTGGCGAGGCCCTCCAGCGCGAGGTTCAGCGCCAGCACGTTGACGCGCGGCTCGCCGACGAAGCCCAGCCAGCGGCCCTCGGTGTGCTGGGCGACGAGGGCGCTCACCGCCGGCACCGGCAGGCCGCGCGCGCGGGCCACGCGGGCCGCCTGATAGTCGGCGGCGGCGCGGCTGATGTGCGGGTCCAGGCCGCTGGCCGAGGCGGTGACGAGGTCCACCGGCACCGGTGCGGTGTTGCCGGGGTCGGCCGCGCGCAGCGCCGCGATGCGGGCCTGCACGGCCTCGGCCAGCGCCGGTGCCGTCGGCGCGAGGTTGGAGCCGCCGGAGTTGGCCGCGTTGTAGGGCGTGGGCGCCGTGGCGGACGGGCGGCTCCAGAAATGGCCGGGGTCGGTGAAGGCCTGGCCGATCAACCCGGAGCCGACGGGCTGGCCATTGCGTTCGACGAGGCTGCCGTTGGCCTGGCGCGGGAACAGCGTCTGCGCGATGCCGGTGACGGCCAGCGGGTAGGCCAGGCCGGTGATGAGGCTGAGCAGCACGAAGAGCGTCAGCGCGGGGCGGAGTTGGGTGTTCATGGTTGCCTCAAGCGAGGTGGAGGGCCACCAGCAACAGGTCGATGGCCTTGATGCCGATGAAGGGCGCGATGACGCCGCCCAGGCCGTAGACCGCCAGGTTGCGGCGCAGCAGCGCGGCGGCGCCGATGGCGCGGTAGCGCACGCCCTTGAGCGCCAGCGGGATCAGCACGACGATGATCAGCGCGTTGAAGATGACGGCGGAGAGGATGGCCGAGTTGGGGCTGCCCAGCCGCATGACGTTCAGCGCCGCCAGCTGCGGGTAGGTCGACACGAAGGCTGCCGGCAGCACGGCGAAGTACTTGGCCAGGTCGTTGGCGATGCTGAAGGTCGTCAGCGACCCGCGCGTCATCAGCATCTGCTTGCCCGTCTCGACGACCTCGATGAGCTTGGTCGGGTTGCTGTCGAGGTCCACCATGTTGCCGGCCTCCTTGGCGGCCTGGGTGCCGGTGTTCATCGCGACGGCCACGTCGGCCTGGGCCAGCGCCGGCGCGTCGTTGGTGCCGTCGCCGGTCATGGCCACCAGCCGGCCCTGCGACTGGTGCTCGCGGATCAGCGCCAGCTTGGCCTCGGGCGTGGCCTCGGCGAGGAAGTCGTCCACGCCGGCCTCCGCCGCGATGGCCGCGGCCGTGAGCCGGTTGTCGCCGGTGACCATGACGGTCTTGATGCCCATGCGGCGCAGCTGCACGAAGCGCTCCTTGATGCCCGGCTTGACGATGTCCTTCAGCTCGACGACGCCGAGGATGTGCGCGTCGTCCGCGACCACCAGCGGCGTGCTGCCGCGGCGGGCCGCTTCGTCGACCAAGGCCTGCACGCCGGCCGGCCAGCGGCCGCCCAGCGCCTCGATGTGCGCGCGCACCGCGCTGCCGGCGCCCTTGCGGATGCGGCGCGTGCCGAAGTCCACGCCGCTCATGCGCGTCTGCGCCGTGAAGGGCACGAACTCGCCGCGCTCGCCGGCCGGTGCCGCGCCGAACTTGCGATCGGCCAGCGCCACGATGCTGCGGCCCTCGGGCGTCTCGTCGGCCAGCGAGGCCAGGCGCGCGGCGTCGGCCAGCTGCGCCTCCGACGTGCCGTCCAGCGGCCAGAAGGCGTCGGCCTGGCGGTTGCCCAGCGTGATGGTGCCGGTCTTGTCCAGCAGCAGCACGTCCACGTCGCCCGCGGCCTCCACGGCGCGGCCAGAGGTGGCGATGACGTTGGCCTGCAGCATGCGGCTCATGCCCGCCACGCCCACGGCCGACAGCAGGCCGGCGATGGTGGTGGGGATCAGGCAGACCAGCAGCGCGACGAGCACGACCAGGCCCACCGGCTCGCCGGAGCCGGCGACGGCCACGCTGAACTGCGAGAACGGCAGCAGCGTCGCGACGACGCCGAGGAACACCAGCGTCAGCGCCACCAGCAGGATGGTCAGCGCGATCTCGTTGGGCGTCTTCTTGCGCTTGGCGTTCTCGACCATCGCGATCATGCGGTCGACGAAGGTCTCGCCCGGGTTGACGGCCACGCGGGCCACGACCCAGTCGGACAGCACGCGCGTGCCGCCGGTCAGCGCCGAGAAGTCGCCGCCGGACTCGCGGATGACGGGTGCGGATTCACCCGTGATGGCGCTCTCGTCGACCGACGCGACGCCGTCGACGACCTCGGCGTCCGCGGGCACGACGTCGCCGGCTTCGATGAGCACGACCTCGCCCTTGCGCAGCGTGCCGGCCTCGCGCGGGTGCCACCTCAGCGCGTCGCGCGGGGCGCGGGCCTGCCAGTCGTCCAGCACCTTGGCCCAGGTCTCTTTCTTGAGCCCGCGCAGCGACGCCGCCTGGGCCTTGCTGCGCCCTTCGGCCAGCGCCTCGGCGAAGTTGGCGAACAGCACCGTGAACCACAGCCACAGCGTGACGGCGATGGTGAAGCCACCCGGCCGCGCGATGGCCAGGGCCGTCGTGAACGCGCTGCCCAGGTAGACGACGAACATCACCGGGTTGCGCAGCTGCACGCGCGGGTCCAGCTTGGCGACGGACTCACCCAGCGCCTGGCGGGCCAGCCGCGGGTCGAACAAGGAGAAGGTGCGATTCATGCCGCGCTCCACAGGATCAGGTGCTCGACGACCGGGCCCAGGGCCAGGGCGGGCACATAGTTCAGCAAGCCCACCAGCATCACCACGCCGATCAGCAGCGCGATGAAGAGCGGCCCGTGCGTGGGCAGCGTGCCCTCGCCGGCGGCGAGGCGCTTCTTGGCCGCCAGCGAGCCGGCCATCGCCAGCACCGGCACGATGACGCCGAAGCGGCCGATCCAGATCACCAGGCCGATCAGCACGTTGTAGAAGGGCGTGTTGGCCGACAGGCCGGCGAAGGCGCTGCCGTTGTTGTTGCCGGCCGAGGACAGCGCGTACAGCACCTGGCTGAAGCCGTGTGCGCCGGGCGCCGAGATGCCCGCCCTGCCGGGCTCCACCAGCACCGCCAGCGCCGTGCCGACCAGCACGGCCAGCGGCGTCAGCAGGATGGCCAGGGACATCATCTTCATCTCCGCCACCTCGATCTTCTTGCCGAGGTACTCGGGCGTGCGGCCGATCATCAGGCCGGCCACGAACACGGCCAGCATCGCGAACACCAGCATGCCGTACAGGCCCGCGCCGACGCCGCCGAAGACCACCTCGCCGAGCTGCATCATGACCAGCGGCACCGCGCCGCCCAGCGGCGTGAAGCTGTCGTGCATCGCGTTGACGGCGCCGCAGCTCGCGGCCGTCGTGATGACGGCGAACAGCGACGAGGCCTCGATGCCGAAGCGCGCCTCCTTGCCTTCCATGTTGCCGCCCGGCTGGGTGGCGCTGGCGGTGGCGTCCACGCCCAGCGCCGCCAGCCGCGGGTTGCCGGCCTGCTCGGCGCCGGTCGCCACGACGACGGCGACGACGAAGATCGCCGTCATCGCGCCCAGCACCGCCCAGCCCTGGCGCATGTCGCCCACCTGCCGGCCCATGACGAAGCACAGCGCCGCGGGGATCAGGAAGATGGACAGCATCTGCAGCGCGTTCGTCAGCGCGCTGGGGTTCTCGAACGGATGGGCCGAGTTGGCGTTGAAGAAGCCGCCGCCATTGGTGCCCAGCATCTTGATCGCCAGCTGGGACGCGACCGGCCCGACGGACAGCGTCTGACCCTGGCCTTCCAGCGTGACGACATGGCGGCTGGCCTCCAGCGTCTGCACGACGCCCAGGCCCGCCAGCGCGATGGCGAAGACGAGGGCCAGCGGCAACAGCACCCACAGCGTCGCGCGGGTCAGGTCGGCCCAGACGTTGCCGATGGCCAAGGAAGCGCCGGGCCGCCCCAAGCTTCCTTGACCCCCTCGGGGGGTGGCCAGGGCTTGTCCCTGGCCTGGGGGCGTCGAGTCCCCGCCATGGCGCGCAAAGCCGCGCAGCAACGCCATGACGACGGCGATGCCGGTGGCGGCGGACAGGAAGTTCTGCACCGTCAGCGCCAGCATCTGCGTGAGGTGGCTCATCGTCGTCTCGCCACCGTAGCCCTGCCAGTTGGTGTTGGTGACGAAGCTGATGGCGGTGTTGAAGGCCGAGTCGGGCGACACGGCGGCAAAGCCTTGCGGGTTCAGCGGCAGCAGATGCTGCAGGCGCTGCAGCGCGTAGACGGCGACGACGCCGAGCGCATTGAAAAGCAGCAGGCCGAGGGCGTAGCGCAGCCAGCCTTGCTCGCCACCGTCCACGCCGGCCAGGCGCAGCAGTGGGCGCTCCAGGCGCTGCAACGGCGCGACGCGGCCCTCCATGACGGCGTGGATCCAGCGCGACACCGGCCAGGCCAGCGCGAGCAGCACCGCCAGGAAGGCGATCAGTTGGCCCCAGGCAGCGCTGCTCATGACAAGTCCTCCGGGAACAGCAGCGCCCAGAACAGGTAGCCCACCAGCCCGACGACGAGCACGCCGGCGGCGAGTTCGAAGCCGGTCATGGCTTGCGCCTCGCCAAACGCTCGCAGCCCCAGGCCGCGAGCCCCGTCAGCAGCGCGAGTGCCGCGCCCAGACCCAGAAACACGATGTCCATGAACACCTCCATTGCGATGGAGGCCATTCTGGAAACCGCGCCCTCAACGCCTCGACAAGATCGAGGCGAAGGGCATCAAGAAAGCATCAAGACTTGCCGATGGCAAGCTGGGTCAGGTCGATGCCGCGCTCCCGCGCGATCGCTTCCAGCACCGGCAGCAGCGGGCCCAGCTTCTCGTCCAGCGCGTCGCGCACGGTGTCGACGACGACCTGCGTGCTGCGATCGATCTCGATGTGGATGGCGTCGCCCACCGCCTTGTCGCCAAAGGTCGTCATGCGCAGCGTCTCGGGGATGAGCCAGACCTCGAACCAGCCCGAGCCGTCGCGCTCGCGCCGGGCCTCGGCCACGGTCAAGCTGCAGCCGTTGACGCCGATGTAGCCCTTGGCAAACACATAGCGCATCCACGGCGCCGGCACGGCGAAGCGGATGACATGGTTGTTGTCGGGCTTGCGGATCTCGGCGATGCGGGCGGACACGTCGACATGGCCCGACAGCGGGTGGCCGCCGATCTCGACGCCCTCCCTCGCCGCGCGCTCGACGTTCAGGCCGGAGCCCACCTTCAGCGCGCCCAACGTCGTCAGGTTCAGCGTCTGCGCCATCACGTCGAACAGCGCGGTGTCCGGCGCCGGCCGCCCGGTGACGGTCAGGCAGACGCCGTCGCAGGAGACGCTGGCGCCGATGGCCAGGTCCGCGTCGAAGCCGGCCGGCAGCTTCAGCGCCAGCGTGTGCAAGCCCTCGCGGGCGTCGATGGATTCAACACGGGCGACGCCCTGGACGATGCCGGTGAACATCAGCGCGCTCCTTGCTTGGCGGCGAACACCTCGGGCGTGAAACCCAGCGTCAAGCTGCCGTCCGCCCAGCGCACGACGGGTCGCTTGATGACGCTGGGCTCGGCCAGCATCAGCGCCGTGGCGGAAGCGTCGTCGACGACGCCGGCCTTGGCCGCGTCGCCGAGCTTGCGCCAGGTCGTGCCGGCGCGGTTGACGAGCTTGTCGCGGCCGAAGGCCTGCAGCCAGGCGGGCAGCTCGGCGGCCGGGACGCCCTGCTTCTTGAAGTCGTGAAAGGTGGTTTGCAGGCCTTGGTCGGCCAGCCAGGCGCGGGCGCGCTTGACGGTGTCGCAGTTGGGGATGCCGTAGACGGTGATCATGGCCGCCAACTTACCATGTCGCCATGATCGACTGGCTGGACGAGGACTCCCTGGACTTCCCGCCGAGCCACCGCGCGCTCGGTCCCGAGACCGACGCGCCGGGGCTGCTCGCTGCGGGTGGCACGCTGACCCCCGAACGCCTGCAGGCGGCCTACAGCCGCGGCATCTTCCCCTGGTACGGCCCCGGCCAGCCGCCGCTGTGGTGGGCGCCCGACCCGCGCATGGTGCTGAAGACGACCGGCTTCAAGCTGTCGCGCTCGCTGCGCAAGGCGGTGCAGCGCTTTGCCGCCACGCCGGGCTGCGAGATCCGCGTCGACCACGACCGCGACGCCGTGCTGCGCGCCTGCGCCAGCGCGCCGCGCGAAGGACAGGCGGGCACCTGGATCGTGCCGGAGCTGCAGGCGGCCTACCTGGCCTGGCCGGCCATGCACAGCGTCGAGACTTGGGTGGACGGCGAGCTCGTCGGCGGCCTGTACGGCGTCAACCTCGGGCGCATGTTCTACGGCGAATCGATGTTCATGCGCCGCACGGACGCCTCCAAGATCGCGCTGTGCGCGCTGGTCTGCCTGTGCCGCGAATTCGGCATCCCGTGGATCGACTGCCAGCAGAACACCCGCCACCTGGCCTCGCTGGGCGCCGCGGAAGTGCCCCGAAGCGTGTTCGAAGCCCACCTGGCCGCCCATGCAGGCGAAGCCACGCCGGGGCCCTGGACCTATCATCCGGCCTACTGGCACCGGCTGCTGAACCCAACGTGACCCACCCCAAAGAACTGCCCCTCGCGCAGATCCAGTTCTATGCCACGGCCGCCTACCCGTGCAGCTACGTGGCAGGCCGCCAGGCGCGCTCGCAGGTGGCGACGCCCAGCCACCTGATCCACGCCGACGCCTATTCCAACCTGGTCGCCGCGGGCTTTCGCCGCAGCGGCTTGTTCACCTACCGCCCCTACTGCGACCAATGCCAAGCCTGCATCGCGCTGCGCGTGCCGGTCGGCCGTTTCGAGCCCAACCGCAGCCAGAAACGGGCGTGGAAGGCCCACCGCCACCTGCAGGCCAAGGTCATGCGCCTGGGCTATTCGCCCGAGCACTACGCGCTCTACCTGCGCTACCAGGCCGGGCGGCACAGCGGCGGCGGCATGGACCACGACAGCGTCGACCAGTACACCCAGTTCCTGCTGCAATCCCGCATCAACTCCCGCCTCGTCGAGTTCCGCGAGCCCATGCCGGACGGCAGCACCCCACTGCGCATGGTGTCCATCCTCGACATCCTCAGCGACGGCCTGTCGGCGGTCTACACCTTCTACGACCCGGACGTCGAAGGCAGCTTCGGCACCTACGGCGTGCTGTGGCAGATCAGCCAGGCGCGCGAACTCAAGCTCAGCCACCTCTACCTGGGCTACTGGATCGCGGAGAGCCCCAAGATGGCCTACAAGGCCGGCTTCCGGCCGCACCAGATCCTGCAGAACGGCGTCTGGGCAGACGCCCCTTAAACCAGCACTTCAGCGACCGCCGGGTGGCCCAGGAAACCTTCGGGGCTGGCGCTGCGACCGTAGGCACCGCTCTGGTAGACGACCGCCAGGTCACCGATCTCGCCGCGCGCCATGTCCATGCGGTCGGCCAGCAGGTCCAGCGGTGTGCACAGCGGGCCGACGACACTGGCAGCCTCCGTCGCCGACTCCTTGCGGCCCTGCGGCTCGACTGACGCCGGGTAGTTCTTGCGCAGCACCTGCCCGAAGTTGCCGGACGCCGACAGGTGGTGGTGCAGCCCGCCATCCGCCACCAGGAAAACCTGGCCGCGCGAGACCTTGCGGTCGACCACGCGGCTGACATAGACGCCCGCCTCGCCGACGAAGTAACGGCCCAGTTCGATGACCAGCTTGGCCTGCGGCAGGTCGGCCTTGGCGCGGGCCTGCAGCGCCGCGAGGTTGTCGGCGATGGGCGCCAGGTCCAGCCGCGTCTCGCCGGGGAAGTAGGGAATGCCGAAGCCGCCGCCCAGGTTCAGGAACTTGACCGGCGAAGGCGCCGCCTCGGCCAGCCGCAGCGCCAGCTCGTAGCTCTTCTGCTGCGCCTCGCAGATCGCCTCGGCCTTGAGGTTCTGCGAGCCGGCGAACAGGTGGAAGCCCTCGAAGGCGATACCGTCGCCGCCCAGGCGGCCGACCTCGGCCAGCACCTCGGGCAGCGCCTCGGCATCGATGCCGAACTGCTTCGGGCCGCCGCTCATGCGCATGCCCGAGCCCTTCAGCTCGAAGTCGGGGTTCACGCGCAGCGCGACGCGGGCCGGCAGGCCCAGGCGCTGGGAGGCGCGCGCCAGCGGCGCCAGTTCACGCACCGATTCCACGTTGACCAGCACACCCGCCGCGACCGCCTGGCCCAGCTCGATGTCGCGTTTGCCCGGGCCGGCAAAGCTGATCTCGTGCGGGTCGGCCCCAGCGTTCAGCGCCACCTGCAGCTCGCCCGCCGAGGCCACGTCGATGCCGTCCACCAGCCCGGCCATCAGCTGCACCAGCGCCGGCATCGGGTTGGCCTTCATCGCGTAGTGCAGCTCGATGCCTTGCGGCAGCGCCGCGCGCAACTCGGCGACGCGGCGTTGCAGCAGCCCGCGGTCATAGGCATAGAACGGCGTCTGGCCGACCCGCTCGGCCAGCACCGACAGGCGCTGGCCGCCGACCAGCAGCTCGCCGTTGGCGTCGCGGGGAAAGAGCACGGGAGCGTGCTCGAGCACACGCTTGGGAGGGGCTTGTTCGGTCATGCGGCTTGGCGTTCGACCCAGTCGGTCGAGAGGGTCTTGCGGTCGATCTTGCCGTTGGGGTTGCGCGGCAGCGGGCCGCTGCGGACGGCGATGCCGTGCGGCACCATGTAGGCCGGCATGCGCGCCTTGCAGGCGGCCAGCAGCGCCGCGGTGTCCAGCTCGGCCGCGCCTTCCGGTGGTGTCGCGATGACCTGGATGGCCTGGCCCAGCGTGTCATGGTCGACACCGAAGGCCACGCACTCGCCGACCAGCCCGGTCGCGTACAACACTTCCTCGACCTCGGTGGGGCTCACACGGTAGCCCGAGGTCTTCATCATCTCGTCGCGGCGGCCGACGAAGTACAGGAAGCCTTCGGCATCGCGCTTCACCGTGTCGCCCGAGAACACCGCGAACTCGGGCAGCTGCAGCCCGCTCTCGCGGCCGCCGACGCCTGATCCCACGACAGGCAGCGGCTTGTAGCGCTCGGCCGTCTTCTCGGCGTCGTTCCAGTAGCCCAGGCCGACGAGGGCACCGCGGTGCACCAGCTCGCCCGGCTCGTCGGGTGCGCATTCGCTGCCGTCCTCGCGCAGCACGAGGATCTCGGCGTTGGGAATCGCCTTGCCGATGGAGTCCGGCCTGCGGTCGACCTCCTCGGGCGGCAGGTAGGTCGAGCGGAAGGCTTCGGTCAGGCCGTACATCAGGAAGGGCTTGGCCGACGGCGCCTTGGCGCGCAGCAGGTCCAGCGTCGCGCGCGGCATGCGCCCGCCGGTGTTGGCGAAGTAGCGCAGGTGGGCGTCGATGGCGGCGGGCCATTCCAGCTGCGTCAGCTGGATGTACAGCGGCGGCACGGCGGTCAGCCCGGTCACCTTCTCGCGCTCCATGGCCTTGAGCACGTCCTTGGGCAGCAGGTAGTTCAGCAGCACGACGCGGGCGCCGCTGTGGAAGGCGGTGGTCAGCTGGCTGAAGCCGGCATCGAAGGACAGCGGCAGCGCCGCCAACAGTGTGTCGCTGGCGCGGTTGTCCAGGTAGCTCGCCACGCTCTTGCCGCCGGCCACCATGTTGCGGTGGGACAGCACGACGCCCTTGGGCCGGCCGGTCGAGCCCGAGGTGTAGAGGATGGCCGTCATGTCGGTATCGATGACGCGGTGGCCGGCGCGGGCGGGCGCGGCCAGCAGCGCAGCCCAGTCGTGCACCGGCACCGGGGCCGAGCCGATGCCGCTGGTCAGCACCACATGGCGCAGCGACGGGCACTGCGTCAGCACGTCGCCCAGTTGCGCCAGGCGCTCGGGCGAAGTGACCAGCACGCGCACGTCGCAGTCCTGCAGGATGAAGCCGACCTGCTCGGGCTTGAGCAGCGGGTTCAGCGGCACGAACACGCCGCCAGCCGCAGGCGCGCCGAAGCTGGCGACCACCGTCTCGAAGCGCTTTTCCAGGTAGATCGCCACGCGCTCGCCGCGGGCCAGGCCCAGCTGCATCAGGCCGCTGGCAAAGCCGCGCACCGCCGCGTCCAGCTCGCCGTAGCTCAGCGTTACCGCGCCGTAGGTCAGGGCCGGGGCATCCGGCGTGCGCTCGGCGGCAACGGCCACCAACTCGTTCAACAGGGTCGATTCGGGCATGAAGCGCGGCCGGAAGGAGGGCAAGAAGCGGGAAAAAAGTATCGCACGCGCCCCCGAGGCCAAGGGGTGCGCTCCCCGGAGCCGAGGGGGCCGCCCGCTAAACTGCGCGGCTGCATTTTCAAGGCTAGACGGGCCCCCTCAATGGACAAAGACCAAGTCCTCAGCCATGTGCTGCGGCTTCTCGACGACGTGCTGAGCCTGAACGGCCGCGCCCAGACCTTCACCCGCGACACCGCCCTGCTCGGCGCCCTGCCCGAGCTGGACTCGATGGCCGTGGTCAGCCTGATCACCGCGATGGAGGAGCAGCTGGGCATCGTCGTCGACGATGACGACATCGACGGCGACACCTTTGCCACCGTGGGCTCGCTGGCGGACTTCGTCGCCGCCCGCCAGGGTTGACCTCTCACCCCGACGTCTTCTTCCTGCCCGCCGCCGGCGGCGAGCAGCGGCTTTGCCTGTTCCACGCCCCATCCTCCGCGTTTCAGGGCGCGCCGCGCGGCAAGCTGCTCTACCTGCACCCGTTCGCCGAGGAGATGAACAAGTCGCGCCGCTTGGCCGCCCTGGCCTGTCGCGCGCTCGCCGAGGCCGGGCATGCGGTGCTGCAGATCGACCTGCGCGGCTGCGGCGATTCATCCGCCGACTTCGGCGACGCCGGCTGGGCCGACTGGCAGGCCGACGTGCGGCTGGGCCTGGCCGAACTGGACCGTCGCGTGCCCGGCGCACCCCTTTGGCTCTGGGGCCTGCGCGCCGGCTGCCTGCTGGCCGCCGCCGACTGGGGCCGGCCGGTGAACCATCTGTTCTGGCAACCGATGACGAACGGCAAGCTCGCGCTGCAGCAGTTCCTGCGCCTGAAGCTGGCGGCCGAGATGGCCAGCGGCGCCAGCAAGGGGTTGATGGACCAGATGAAGGCCGAGCTGGCCGCCGGCCGCCCGGTCGAGATCGCCGGCTACCGGCTGGGCCCGTCGCTCGCCGCAGGGTTGGAAGCCGCGAAGCTCGCGCCCGCCGGCACGGCTGGCCGGGTCGAATGGCTGGAGGTCAGCACCCGCGAGGACGCAACGCTGACACCCGTCAATGAACAGGCCGTCAAGGCGTGGCAGGACGCCGGCTGGTCCGTGCAGGCGCAGATCGTCCAAGGCCCGGGCTTCTGGGCCACCAGCGAGATCGAACTCGCACCGGCGCTGATCGCCCGGACGGTGGAGGCGCTGTCGTGAACGAGTCGGTGTTGAGCTTCACCTGCGAAGGAGAGCCGCTGGTCGGCATCCTGGCGGAGCCGGACGGCACGCCGGCCGAGGTCGGCGTGCTCATCATCGTCGGCGGCCCGCAGTACCGGGTCGGCAGCCACCGCCAGTTCACCCTGCTGGCCCGTCACCTGGCCGCCAACGGGTTCGCGGCGCTGCGCTTCGACTACCGCGGCATGGGTGACAGCCCCGGCGAGGCGCGCGACTTCCTCGGCGTGGATGCCGACATCGCGGCCGCCATCACCGCCCTGCTGGCGGCCCGCCCCGCGCTGAAGCGCGTGGCCCTGTGGGGCCTGTGCGATGCGGCTTCGGCCGCCCTGCTCTATCTGGACTCGACCCGCGACCCACGCGTTGCGGGCATCGCCCTGCTGAACCCCTGGGCCCGCTCGGCGGCGAGCCTGGCCCAGACGCACGTGAAGCACTACTACTGGCGCCGCCTGCGCGAGAAGGAGTTCTGGCTCAAGCTGCTGAGCGGCGGCGTCGGCACGACCGCGCTGCGCACGCTGGGCAGCAACCTACGCCTGGCCCGCGGGGCCGGCAGCAAGACGGCGGACTCGCGCAGCTTCCAGGACCGCATGGCCGCCGGCCTGCGCGGCTTCGACGGGCCGGCGCTGCTGGTGTTGAGTGGGGATGACTACACTGCGCGCGAATTCGCCGGCTGGGCCGGGTCTTCGCCGGCTTGGCAGGGCTTGCTGGCACGACCGACTCTGGTCCTGCACGAGATGCCGACGGCCGATCACACGTTTTCGACGCTCGAGGATCAGGACGCCCAATGCCGCATCTGTTTGGACTGGTTGAGGACACGATGCCTAGCACCTCGAACATGAAGCTCGCGCTGCGGCGCTGGCCGGCAAGCGCCGCAGCGGTGGCGCTGGCATTGGCTGCACTGCCGCTGGCCGCGCAACCGAACCGTGCGCCGGCCCCGCCCGGCTGCGGCGAGACACACAACCAATATGGCCCGTTCGACTACCGGACCGCGCACCCGTCGCAGCGCGCGCTCGTGGAGAACGCCCACTTCACCCGCGGCGTCGAAACGTTGACCAAGGGCGCCACGGGCCCCTTCGGCAACGACATTGGCTACACGCTGGCTGTCTTTCCCAACCACCCACGGGCGATCTACACCGTCGAGCGCCTGGCTGCCAAGGAGAAGGCCGATCCTGCTTTTGGCACCGACATGACCGTCGAGTGCTATTTCGCTCGTGGCATGGCTTTCGCGCCGGACGACCTGGTTTTTCGCATGCTGTACGTGAGCTTCCTGGCGCGGCGCAACCGCATCGAGGAAGCGCTGAAGTTCCTGGACTACGTCGTGCAGCAGGCCGAGGACAACCCCCTGACGCACTTCAACGCGGGGCTGCTGTATTTCGACATGAAGTTGTACGACAAGGCCTTGGCGCAAGCCCATCGCGCCATGGCCCTCGGCATGCGTCGCACGGAGTTGCGTGACCGATTGACTTCGGCGGGCCGTTGGAAAGAGCCGCTGCCCGCGGACGCTGCGGACGCAGCGGCATCCGCTGCCCCGGCCGCCTCGCAGACACCTCCCTGAATCCCCTTCCATGCCGCGCGTCAACATCGTCGTTCCTGCCTACAACGCCGAAGCCTTCATTGCAGACACGGTCCGCTCAGCCCTGAACCAGACCGCTGGTGACCTGCAGGTCACCGTCATCGACGACGGGTCGCGCGACGCGACGGCCGCCAACGCAGCGCTCGACGACCCCCGCGTGCGCGTCATCTCGCAAGAGAACCGCGGCATGTCCCGATCACGCAATCGCGGCATGACGGAGGTGGACTCCGAGTTCGTCGCGCTGCTGGATGCCGACGACCTCTGGCACCCCGAGAAGCTGCGCCTGCAGCTGGAGGCCTTGCAAGCGCGACCCGATCACGACTTCTGCTACACCGCGTTCCAGGTCTGGCACGGCGAGCCACGGCCGGATTTCTTCAGCTCGACGCGCAGCGGTCGCATCGACGAGGCGTTGTCCGGCTGGATCTACCCGCGCCTCATCCTGGACAACCATGCCCTGCCCTCGTCGGTGGTCTGGCGCCGCAGCGCCTGGGACCGCATGGGCGGGTTCCTGACGAACGACCAGCAGACCGACGACTGGGAGTACCTCGTGCGGGCAAGCACCCAGCACCGCTTCGTTCGCCTGGCCGAACCTTTCGTGCTGTACCGTCAACATGCGGTCTCGCTGTCGCGCCGCATTCCGCGTGTCAACAGCACCGAGTTGATGCGCGCAGAGCTGATCCGCCGCTTCGGCATGAGCGCCCCACCGGGGCATGACATCGACCGCGAGGCGTTGCAGAACTTCCAGCACCGCGGCTGGTGCAACTTCGCCGACGCGCATTGCGCCAGAGGCGATCTTGGCCTGGGGCTCAAGACCTTTGCGCAGCTGCTCATCCGCGGCCCCTACCGCACGCGGACGCTGAACAAGTTCGGCAAGTCATTGTTCCGGCGCTTGGTGCCGAACCACTGAGCGCGACGGTCGGGGGGCGGTCAGCGGCGCGCCGTGCGCTCCAGCACATCGCGATAGACCGCCAGATGGCCTTCCACGCTAGTGCGCCAGGAGAAGCGCCGCGCCCAGGCGACACCTTGCTCCGCGCGCGCGGCACGGGCGGCGTCCGGCAACGACAGCACCTCCTGCAATGACGCCAACCAGGCGTCGAAATCCAGCGGCGCGTTCGTCCATGCCAGTGGCCCCACCAGGTCGACCAGGCTGCTGACCGGGCTGAAAAGGACGGGCGTTCCGGCAGCCTGCGCTTCGACGGCAGGGAAGCCGAAGCCTTCATACAGCGTCGGGTAGATGGCCGCCCTGGCCCCTCGGTACAGGGTCACGAGCTCGCTGTCCTGCAGGAAAGGCGTGAAGTGAACGCGACCACGCAGCGATTCCGGGATGCGGTCCAGCGGCAGCGTACCGGCGCCAAAACCACAGCCGACCAGGTGAAGGTCGTCGCGGCCGCAGCGGGCCAGCAGTTCGAGTGCCCAGTCGAAACGCTTGCGCTGCTGGGCGCCGCCCAGGTAGAGCAGATAGGGCGAACTGCCGAGCGCCTGCTGCAGCGCACCTGGCAGCGGCACGCGTACATCGCTGAAGAACTCGTCCGCGATGCCGTGGGGCACGATGGTCAGCCGGTCGGCCAGGAACGGCCAACGCGCGGCGATGTCCCGGCGCGAGGATTCACTGATGGTGATGACCGCCGCGCAACGCCTGAAAGCGAGGCTTTGCACGTCGTGCATGTAGTGGTGGAACAGGCCGTGTGTTTCCTCCTCCCAGGGCACCGTGTCGTGAATGGTCACGATGGTCGGCACGGGCTGCCAGATCGGCGCGGTGTTCTCGGCGCAGTGCAGCAGTTGCACCCCGGAGCCGCGCAGCTTCAGCGGCAGTCCGAGCTGCTCCCAGAGGTGAAAGCGATCGCCGCGGAAGTCGAAGACCTCGCTGTTGCCCAGCAACGGCTCGGGCACGCGAAATGGCTGGGAAGGGTTGTGCCCATAGGCGGTCCAGCTGATGCCGTCCGCCGGGCGCGTGTTGCGCAGGATCTCTTGCACGTAGCGCCCGGTGCCGCGCAGATGCGGCACGTTCAAGGTGCGGGCGACCATTCCGACATGCACGTTCATGGACGGGATTCTTCCGGGGTTCGGTACGGACGGCGGCGCAGGTGTGCGGCGAGGCGCAAAGCCAAGGCCGCGATCGTCAGGCCGGTGTTGGCAATGCCGCTCGAAGGGATGAGCGAACCGTCGCAGACAAACAAATTGCGAAGCCCATGGACCCGGGCATCGGCATCACAGACGCCGGCGTCGGCGTCTGTCGACAGCCTCGCCGTGCCGGAATGGTGGGCGGCGCTGCTCAGGCCGTTCTGCCACTCGGCGAAGACGCGCGCACGCCTGGTGACCGGCGCCAGCCAGGCCAGCACGTCCTGGACGGAGGCGTCGAGGTCGCGCCGGAAGTCATCGCTCAGGTGCCAGCGACGCAGCCGCCGTTCGCTGCCGTTGGCACTGTCCTGCTCGCCCCAGATTGAAAGCTCTGGCGCCGTCGGCATCTGCGCGCACAACAGCAAGGTGTAGTGGCGCGTGGGAAGGCGGATGCCGAACTTGAAGGACAGGATGTCAAGCACGTCGTCCCAGTGCTTGAAAAGCTGCAAGTAGCGCCATGGATTCCACGGGTTGCGGCGCAAGTCGTTCAACACGCTGCCCACACGCTCGCGGCGGCTGTTGCGGTAGTAGTTGGCGGCTGGCCGCAGCTGGAAGGACATGTGCAGCCCGGCCCGCTTGACGACCAGGGGCAGACGCAGGTTGCCGTCCGTGCCCGGCACGCGGTAATTCCAGAGCCGATAGAGCGGCACCGTGACCTCCACCTCGCCCACGAAGCCCATGGGATGGTCCTCGTAGTGGGCGCCCGCATGCCGCAACGCGGGCAGCTGACGGCGCGCCGCGAGCTTTTGCAGAAGCACCGGTGAGGACAGCCCCCCGGCAGCAAGCACGAAGACATCACCGGGGATCTGGCGGCGCAGTTCGCCGTCGGCAACGGTCAGGCTGGCGATGCCGTCCGACTCGTCAAGTTGGAAGTCGACAACGTCGGCGCGCACGACCTCCACGCGCCCCTGCAGCTGCAGCGCCTCCCACACATTGCGCGGCCACTGCGGGTAGTACAGCCCCTGCAGCAACCCGTCCGGCAGGCCGATGTCGCGATAGCGCTGGCGCAGTTTGCCGATCGCCTCACGGACCCGCGTGAGGCTGGTGCCGGACAAGAGCGCGAAAGCCTGGTCGTAGTACGGGTCCAGCGCCGACTTCGGAAAGGGCCAATGGGCCGCGAAGATCTCTTCGTCGATCTCGATGAGGCCGTTGTGCCAGAGCTGCGTGGAGCCGCCCAGGCCCGCGCCGAAGTGCGGATCGGTGACGGCAGGCAGCCCGACGTCGACCACCGGGTAGCGCCCGTCCACCGCGGCCGCGCCGCGCTCGATGATGACGACGTCGTGGGAATCGAGCAGCCCATGGGCCAACATGCAGCCGCCCAGACCGGCGCCGACGATGACCGCCTTCGGCTTCATCGGCTCAAGTGGCCGGCTGCCCGCAGCCATTCATGCGTCAGCATCACACCTTGTTCAAAGTCGACACGCGGCGCCCAGCCCAGCAGGCGCTTGGCCTTGTCGTTCGAAAACGTGATCGGGAAGGTCTCGCGAAGCACGCGCCCCTCCGGCGGCCAGGGCGCCACCGGTGGCCGCCAGCCGCCCAGGCGCTTGAGCTTGCGCAGCAGGCGCTTGTGCAGGCCGCCGAGGGGCTCGGGCGGGTGCTCGGCCCAGTAACGCTTGGCCTCGGCAGACGACAGGCTCTTGAGGCGCGGCGGCGGCTCCACCATGGCGGCGAAGCGGCGGATGAACTCGCCCCAGCTCACGGCGCGGTCGGCGTTGATGAACATCGCCTGCCCCAAGGCATCCTGACTCACCAAGGCCGCGTCGATGGCGTCGCAGACATCGTCGACGTAGACCACGTTGCAGACACCCGCGCCGTCGTCAAACATCGTCACCTCACCCGCGCGGGCCTGCTGGATGACCTGCAGCTCGAAATGCCCCCCGAGGCCATAGACGACGGTCGGCCGCAGGATCACCGCCCGCAGGTCGCCCCGGTCGATGGCCGCCTGAACGATCTCCTCCTGCTCAGCCTTGGAGTCGGAATACTCGTTGCCGTAACGGCCGATGCGCGCCGTCTCCTCCCGCGCCGCCTCGATGCCAGGTGCCGGCCCGTGAACGGACATCGTGCTGATGTGCACGAACCGGCGCACCCCCTGCGCTACGGCGGCTTGCACCAGGTTCCGGGTCGCCTGAGGACCGCGGTCACCATGGGCCAGGTGGATGACGGCATCACAGCCTTGAAGCCCTTGTGCCACTGCGGCCGGCTGCAGCAGGTCCGCCACGGCGGCCTGACGGCCCTGGGCCAGCAGCTGTGCGGCCGCTGCAGCGCTTCTGACGAGGGCGACATGGCCCTGCTGGCCTTGGGCTTCAAACCGCTCTCGCAGGCGGGAACCGATGAAGCCGGTGGCACCCGTGATCAGGCAACGCGACGGACGCGCATCGAGCAAAGGCATCTTGTGGAATCGAGAGTGTGGACAGGAGGTGGCGGTCTCATCGGCTGAGATCGCAAAGCGTCGATGGCAGTCCGCTCCACCGCCGACCGTCGGGTCGGGCGCGATCATATCGGCGGCCGAGGGGCAATCGGCGTGACGACCTGCTCAATCGCGGGGTACGCATGCCCCCTCTGGAGGAGGGCCCGCGCACTACACTGCCGGGCCCCGACCGGGCGGTGCCCTCCATGGATTTGCTCGCGCAACGCGGCATCCCGGGCCCCTTGAACCATCCCGCCAATGCCCTTGCACATCGCCGTCATCATCTGCACCTGGAACCGCGCCGCGAGCCTCGGTGTGACGCTGAAGTCGTTGCGCGAACAGCAGCTGCCGGCGGGCACGGACGTCGAGTTCATCGTGATGGACAACAACTCGAGCGACGCGACGCGGCAGACGGTGGAGGCCGCCCAAGCGTCGTGGCCCGTCGGCCGTCTTCACTACCTGTTCGAGGGCCGGCAAGGCAAGCAGTTCGCGCTGAACAGCGGCATCGCGTTCGCTCGCTCGCTGGGCTGCAACCTGCTGCTGTTCTCTGACGACGACATCTTGTTCCCCGTGCACTGGTGTCGACAGTCCGCCGAGTTCTTCGCGGACCCGACCGTGATGCTGGTGGGCGGCAAGACGCTTCTGGATTGGCCGCCGACCGGTGCGCCGGTCTGGTTCCACCGCAACATGAGCGCCATCCTGGCCGGCGTGGACCTCGGCGACACGCGGCTGGACCACCCCGATGCCACCTATGCGCCGGCGGGCTCGAACATGGCGGCCCGGGCCGAGCTGTTCGATCTCGTGGGCGGTTTCTCGGAGACGCATTTCCGGCACATGGACTATGAGTTCGGCCAGCGCTGCATGCGGCGCGGCGTGCACGTCGTCTATGAACCCAACTGGGTCGTCAAGGCGCCCGTGGACCCGCACCTGTTGACCAAGCGCTATTTCAGGCGCTGGTCGCTCAAGGCCGGGATCTCGCCGTGGCAGGACATGCAAGCGGGCATCCGCCACTTCGCGTGGGTGCCGGTCTGGCTGTACAGGCAATTGGTGCAGGACATGCTGGCCTGGCTCATCGCGCCAGCACGCGGAGAGAGCCCGGCAACCCGCTTCCTGCGCGAGTTGCGCATCTGGCGCGCATGGGGAACCATCGCGAGCCGCTGGATGTCGAAGCTGCGGCCCGCGGCCTATCCGGCATGGGTGCAGGCACGCTCGCAGAAGCGCCAGAACGTCTATTGAAATGCCGGTGGTCCTCCTCCCCCACCAGGCCAGCGGCAACATCTACATCCGCGAACTGGGCCGCGCCTATGCCGAGTTGGGCTGGACGCCGATCTATGGCCCCGAGAATCTTCTGGAAGGCAATCTGCGGCCAGACCTCCTGCATCTCCATTGGCCCGAGGAGTTCTATCGCTGGCGGGGCGAGGGCACCTTGGCCGCGCGCGCGCAACACTTCCTGATGCGCCTCCAGACGCTGCGCCAGGCCGGCGTGCCCATGGTGTGGACGGTGCACAACCTCGTGCCGCATGACGTGGCCGACGCCACCGTCGATGCCCACGTCTACCGGACCGTCATCGACTCGGTCGACGCCGTTCATCACCACTGCAACTGCTCCATCAAGGCCGTCGCGGCCCGCTATGAGGTTCCGCCGCGCGTGCGGCAGTTCGTCCAGGCGCATGGGCACTATTTCTCCTATCCCAATGCGATCAGCCGGGCGGACGCCCGGAGGGAACTCGGCATTCCGGCAGAGGCCCGCGTGTTCCTGCAGTTCGGTCAGATCCGCGGCTACAAGGGGCTGGACCTCCTGCTGTCCGCGTTTGACCAGCTTGAACTGCCCGGCAAATTCCTTCTTGTCGCCGGCCTCTACAACGCGCCGACGGGGCCAGGCGCATGGCGTGAGCGCCTCCGGCTCGCCTGGCGCAAACGCACGGACCGCAAGCTGCTCATCCATGGTCGCTCCATCGACTCCGACCGCATCCAGGTCTACATGAACGCTGCCGACTGCGTGGTGCTCAGCCACACCGCCGGCTTGAATTCCGGGGTGGCGGTGCTGGGCATGAGCTTTGGCCGCCCGGTCGTCGGCCCGCGCCTGGGGTGCATCGGCGAGACGCTGGGTGAAGAGAACAACTTCACCTACCCCCCGGGCGACGTCAAAGCGCTGACCAGCGCAATGCTCGCGGCGGCGCAAAGCCCGCACCTGTCCGCCCAAGGCCAGAACAACCGGCTTGCCTGCGAGTCCTGGCAATGGACGGGCATCGCCGGCGCGGCCTTGCATGCCGCCGGGCTGAACGGCTGACGATGGCGCCCCTAGCTCCCCCTGCGCAGCCATCCGCTCGCCGTGCCGTCCTGTTCGCGTTCGCACAGCGCTATTTCTCGTTCGCGCTGCAACTGGGCACGTCCGTCATCCTGGCGCGCCTGCTGACGCCCCAGGAGACCGGCATCTTCTCGCTGGCCGCGACCGCGGTCGCCATCGGCGCCATCGTGCGCGAGTTCGGCATTGGCGACTATCTCGTCAGCCAGAAAGAGCTGACGCCGGAGAAGATACGCGCTGCGTTCACGGTGACGGTCGCCGTCGCGTGGATCATCGCCGTCGTCATCGCACTGGCCGCCTATCCGCTGGCTGCGCTGTACAACGAGCCGGGCGTCGCCCGGGTGATGCACATCCTCTGCCTGAACTTCATGCTGTTGCCCCTGGGCGCCACCACCATGGCCCTGCTGGTCAAGGCGCTGAAGTTCGACATCGTCTTCGTGATACAGGCGGGTTCCGCTTTGGTCGGCGCAGCCGTCACCATCCTCTGTGCACTCAACGGTCTCAGCTATACCAGCCCTGCCTGGGGCTCCGTCGCCAGCATCGTGGCGACCTTCGTGCTGCTGATGCTGCTCCAACCCCAGGCGGCCCGCATGCGGCCGAGCTTTCGCAACTTGCGCCAGGTGCTGCAATTTGGCGGCAAGAACACGATGTCGCGCATCGTCGAAGGCGTTTCCACGCGTGCCGACGACTTCATCATCAGCGGCATGCTCGGCTTCCACAGCAGCGGCATTCTGAGCAAGTCCAACAGCCTGAACGCCGGCTTCTACACCTTCTTCGCATCGGCCGTCGTCAGCGTCGCCTCCCCGCTGATGGCACGGGCTCGCCACAGCGGCCGTGAGATCGCCGAGGACTACCGGCGCGTCACGCTGCAGATTGCAGCCGTGCAGTGGCTGTTCTTCGGCGTGATGGGCATTTGCGCGCACGAGATCATCCTGCTGCTTTTCGGCCCGAACTGGGTGGAGGCGGTCCCCATCCTGCAGATCGGGGCCGTCCAGGGCCTGATCTATGCACCGTTCATGCTGTGCACGCCGGTATTGACTGCCTACGGCGCCATGGGCGCGCAACTGCGCGTCAACCTGGTGTTCGGCGCCACGTTGGCGACCTGCCTGCTCATCGGCGCGATGCACAGCCTCATCGCCGCCGCGGCGCTGTCCGTCATTGCGCACACCGTGCGACTGCTGCTGCTCGCCAGAGCAGCCAAAGCGGTCTGCGGCATCTCGACCTACGAGATCGTGCGCAGCATGGGGCCCACCGCCGCGATGGCCGTCGGCGCAGCCGTGGCCACGCTGCTGGGCCGTTCCCTTGCCGAATGGCTGCAACTGCCGCTCGTGCTCAATCTTGGGGTCGCCGTCGCCAGCGGCGGGCTCGCCTGCCTGGGCCTCGCCGTCGCCTTCAAGCACCCGATCTCCGCTGAATTGAAGAGGCTGAGGCGCAAGCCGGCCGGTCTCTGACACCACCCCCCGAATGCCCTGACAGCCATGAAACCCGAGGTCATTGCGCTCTACCTGCCCCAATACCATCCCATCAAGGAGAACGATGAGTGGTGGGAGCCCGGGTTCACCGAGTGGACCAATGTCACCAAGGCCAAGCCGCTGTACCGTGGGCACCACCAACCGAATCTCCCGTCCGAGCTGGGCCTCTACGACCTGCGGGTGCCCGAAGCGCGCGAGGCGCAGGCGGAACTCGCCAAGGCCTATTCGGTCACAGCCTTCTGCTACTACCACTACTGGTTCGGCAACGGTCGGCGCCTGCTTGAGCGGCCGCTGAATGACGTGCTGGCATGCGGCAAGCCGGATTTCCCGTTCATGGTCTGTTGGGCCAACCAGACCTGGTCGGGCGCCTGGCACGGGCTGGACAAGCAGGTTCTCGCCGAGCAGCTCTATCCCGGCGTCGATGACGAGAAGGCGCATTTCGAGACGCTGTTGTCGGCGTTCCGCGACCCGCGCTATCTGCGCGTGAAGGGCAAACCGGTATTCATGGTTTACGCCCCCGACGACCTGCCCGATCCGGTTGCCTTCATCGCTCATTGGCGGCGGCTGGCCGAGGAGGCGGGCCTGCCGGGCCTCTATGTCCTCGCCGAACATCGCGATCCCTTCTGGGACGCCAGGGCTCACGGTTTCGACGCCTTCATCCTCAAGCCCAGCTTCATGCGTCGGCGTGCCTGGACGCCCTGGTCGCAGCCCCTGCAGAAGATCCGCAACCGCATCCTGGACGCACTGGGCCGGCCGTCGGTGTTCGACTACGAAGCCATGCAACCCTACCTGTTGCCGGAGCGCGCCTCACCACAGGCCATTCCGTGCGTGCTGCCCAACTGGGACAACACGCCGCGCAGCGGCGCGCGCGGTGTCGTGCTGGAGAACTCGACACCGCAAAAGTTCGGCGCCGCCCTGGACCGCGCACTCGCGCTGTGGCGCGGACGGGACAGGGAAGACAACTTCCTGTTCGTGAAGTCTTGGAACGAGTGGGCCGAAGGCAATCATCTGGAGCCGAACCGCCGATGGGGACGGGCCTACCTTGAAGTGCTGGCCGCAAAGATCAACGCGTCCCGCTGAGCTGACCACGACCGGCCGATGCCTTCCTCCACCGCCCTGCCCGGCTTGCCCTCATGGGCCTGCGAACCTCTCGACCCCGCCCAGGGGCTCGGGCGGCACCGGGACGACTGGGACGCATTGAACGAACGGCTTTTCGGCGGCCATCCGCTGCTGGACGCCGGCTTTGTCGACGCGCTGTTACGCCATTTCGGCGAGCCCGGCCTCCACCTGTGCACGGCTTCGCAAGGGGGCGCCCGGCCGCAAGCGATGACGCTGCTGAAAAGGCAGAACAGGGGCCTGGGGATTTGGTCCAGCTTCCTGCCCATGCAGGCCCAGATCGCACCGGCATTGATGACGCAATCCACGCCGGCAAAGCATCTGCTGAAACTGCTGCCGGCCTACGCCACGCAACTCGACCTGTTGTGCAACGACCCGCGCTTTGGCGATCTCCGCGGCCAAGGCGCCCATGTCATGCCCCATGCGCTGACGATGAGCGTCAGCCTGGCCGGGGGCTTCGACGACTACCTGGCGCAGCGTCCGCGCAAGCTGATGCAGAACATGCGCCGCTATCTGCGTCGCCTGCAATCCGAAGGCGGCCGCGAGCGGGTGGACGTCATCACAGCGCCCGAACTCATGGCCGCGGCCGTCGATCGCTATGCAGCGCTCGAGAGCCGTGGCTGGAAGGGCCGCAAGGGTACCGCCGTGCGCAGCGACAACGCCCAGGGCCGCTTCTACGCCGACGTCATGCGCTGCTTCGCGGAGCGCGGCGAGGCCATGGTGTACGAGCTCTGGCTCGGCGAAGACTTGCTGGCTTCACGCATGATGCTGTCCCGTGGCGGGATGACCGTGATGCTCAAGACGGCCTTCGACGAGAATTTCGAGCGCTTCGCACCGGGTCGCATCCTGCTGCTGCGCACGCTGGAGGACCTGTTCAAGCGCACGCCCGGCGGGGTCGTCGAGTTCTACACCGATGCCGAGGCCGACCTGCTGGCATGGTCGACATCGCAGCGCTGGATCAACCATGTGAGCGTCTACCGGCATCGTGGGCTGCCCTGGTTCTACGAGCTGCTCAGGCGCGGCGGGCGCAGCTGGAAGCGCCGTGGGCAGGAGCGGCCGCTCGACGTCACGGCGATGGCTCAACGCAGCGGCGCGACGGTGGAGCGGTTCGCCCACCCGCGCGAGCTGCCTGAGGATGCGCTGGCCCTGTTGCGACGCCGCGAGCAGGCCTATGTGGAGTTTGGCGCCGACTGGTTCGGGCTCTTGTGCGACACCGTCTTTCGCGACGCTTCGCAGACCAGCTTCCATGTCCTGCGCCGTCAGGGCCGCACGCTCGCGGTGCTGCCCATCGCCAAGCAGCAGGGCGAGTCCAACACCGAGGTCGGCGCGCTGGCCAACTACTACACGACGCTGTACTCGCCCGCGCTGGAGGACGACCTCGCGCCCGAGGACCTGCTGCCGCTGGTGCTGGCGCTGCGGCGCGAGCACGGCGCGCCGGCCTATCGCTTCTGGCCGATGGACCCGGCGACGCGCGAGTTCGAGCTGCTGCGCGAGGCGCTGCGCCTGGCCGGCCTGCGGCCACACGCGTACTTCGCCTTCGGCAACTGGTATCTGCAAGTCGAGGGCGACTGGGCCGGCTACCTGAAAAACCGCAGCGGCCAGTTGCGCAGCACCATCAAGCGCATGACCAAGCGGCTGGCGGCCGAGGACGGTGGCCGGCTGGAGATCATCCGCGACGAAGCCGACATGGAGCGCGGCATCGCGGCCTACCAGGCGGTCTACGACGCCAGCTGGAAGGTGCCCGAACCCTACGTCGATTTCATCCCCGGGCTGATCCGGCTCTGCGCCCGCCGCGGCTGGCTGCGCCTGGGCGTGGCCTGGATCGGCGACAAGCCCATCGCCGCCCAGCTGTGGATCGTCAACGCCGGCCGAGCCCATATCTACAAGGTGGCCTATGACGAGGCCTTCAAGGCCATCGCGCCGGGCACGCTGGTCACGGCCCTGCTGCTCGAGGAGGCCATCGATCGCGACAAGGTCGCCGAGGTGGACTACCTGATCGGCGACGACGCCTACAAGAAGACCTGGATGAGCCACCGCCGCGAGCGCTTCGGCCTGATCGCCTACGACCCGGCCACGCCGCGTGGCCTGTACGGCCTCTTGCGCCAGGCGGTCGGCAACACCTGGCGGCGGTTGCGCGCGCTGCGAACACCCCCTGCCCTTCCCGCAGACAATCCCGCGTCCTGATCCCAAGAGCCCGCATGCAAGCCCACGCCCTGCCGCCCGACACGCCCTTCGCCTCCGGCTCACCTCGCTTTGCCGCGCCGGCTGCCGATGCCCTGGCCGCCTGGCAGCAGGCCCATGCCGCGCGCGGTGCGGCGTGCGCGGCCGATGTGGGCGGAGAGTTCGCCGTGGCGCTGGACCTGCCTGGCGGCGGCACCTACCTCGCCGTGGACCGCTTCGCCGTGCACAGCCTGTGCTACGCGGTGCGCGACGGCCGGCTGCACTACGCCACGCGCGCCGACGCGCTGGCCCGCCAGCTCGGCATCCGCGAGCTCGACAACCAGGCCATCTTCGACTACCTCTTCCACCACTGCATCCCGTCGCCGCGCACCATCTATGCGGGCATCCACCGCCTGCCGCCGGCGCACTATGCGCTGTTCCAGAACGGCCAGCTGACCGTCGCGCCCTACTGGACCGCGCGCTTCGACGAGCAGCCCGCCCCCAACTTCGATGCGCTGCGCGACGAGTTCCGCGGCATCCTGCGTGCCGCCGTGAAGGACCGCCTGACGGGCGACGGCAAGACGGCCTGCTTCCTCTCCGGCGGCACCGACAGCTCCACGGTCGCGGGCCTGCTGCGCGAGGCCACCGGCCAGGCACCGGCGAGCTATTCCATCGGCTTCGAGGCCGAGGGCTATGACGAGATGGCCTATGCGCGCATCGCGGCCAAGGCCTTCGGCGCGGACCACCACGAGTACTACGTGACGCCGGCCGACCTGGTCGCGGCCATCCCCGATGTCGCGGCCCACTACGACCAGCCGTTCGGCAATTCGTCCGCCGTGCCGGCCTTCTACTGCGCACGCAAGGCGCACGACGACGGCTACACGCGCATGCTGGCCGGCGATGGCGGCGACGAGCTCTTCGGCGGCAACGTGCGCTACGCCAAGGAACGCGTCTTCCACGTCTACAGCCAGATCCCGTCGCCGCTGCGCGCCGGCGTGCTCAACCCGCTGTTCGTCAACCCGGTCACCGGCAACATCCCGCTGCTGAAGAAGGGCACCAGCTACATCAAGCAGGCCCGCGTGCCCATGCCCGACCGCATGCAGAGCTACAACCTGCTGGACCGGCTGGGCATGGCCGAGGTGTTGACGCCGGCCTTCCTGGCCGCCGTGGACACCGGCGCGCCGCGCCAGCACCAGCGCGCCACCTGGGCGGCCGGCCCGCACGACGCCAGCCTCGTCAACCAGATGCTGGCCTTCGACTGGCGCTACACGCTGGCCGAGAACGACCTGCCCAAGGTCGTCGGCACGACGGCGCTGGCCGGCGTCGACGTCGGCTTTCCGCTGCTGGACACCCGCCTGCTGGACTTCTCGCTGAAGCTGCCCACCAGCTACAAGCTCAAGGGCCTGAAGCTGCGCTGGTTCTTCAAGGAGGCGCTGCGCGGCTTCCTGCCCGACGAGATCCTGACGAAGAAGAAGCACGGTTTCGGCCTGCCCTTCGGCCCCTGGGCCGTCAAGGATGCTGCGTTGAACGCCCTGGCGGCCGAATCACTGCGCGGCGTGGCCGCGCGCGGCATCGTGCGCGCCGAGTTCGTCGACAGCCTGCTCAATCACCGCCTGAAGGAACACGCCGGCTACTACGGCGAGATGGTGTGGATCCTGATGATGCTGGAGCAGTGGCTGCGCCGGCATGCACCGGACTACCGGCTGGGCTGAAGCGCGCCGGCCGGGCCGCGGGAATCAGCCCAGCGCCTGAGCCAGTGCGCCGACGACCTGGTCCTGCTGCGCGTCCGTGAGGTCGGCGCTCATCGGCAGGCTCAACACCCGCCGGGCGGTATCGATGCTGTTCGGGCAGTCCTCGGGCCGGCCGTACCTGGCGTAGGCCGGCTGGTGGTGCAAGGGCCGCGGGTAGTGCACGGCCGTCGGGATGCCGGCCGCCTTGAGCTTGCCCTGCACCGCCTCACGGTCGTCGACGAAGACTGTGTACTGCGCCCAAACGCAATCGCGGTCGTCGCGCACGGCGAGCAGTTGCAGGCCGGGGATCGCGGCGTGCAACTTGGCGCGATAGGCCTCGCCCAGCGCCAGCCGGCGGCTCACTTCCCATTCGAAGCGGTCGAGCTTGCCCAGCACGACGGCGCATTGCAGCGTGTCCATGCGGCCACCCACGCCGATGCGCGTGTGCAGGTAGCGCTGGCTCTGGCCGTGGGTGCGGATCTCGCGGCAGGCCTGGGCGAGCTGGTCGTCGTTCGTGAAGATGGCACCGCCGTCGCCGTAGCAGCCCAGCGGCTTGCTCGGGAAGAAGCTGGTGCAGCCGAAGGTGGAGAGATTGCAGCTCTTCTTGCCCTTGTAGCTGGCACCAAAGCTCTGCGCGGCGTCCTCGATGACGGTCAGGCCGTGCTGGCCGGCGATGGCGTTGATCGCGTCCATGTCCGCCACCTGCCCGTACAGGCTCACCGGCATGATGGCCTTGGTGCGGGCCGTGATGGCGGCTTCGATCAGCGTTGCGTCGATGTTGGCCGTGTCGGGCTCGATGTCGACGAAGACAGGCACGCCGCCGGCCAGCACGATCATCTCGGCCGTGGCCGCGAAGGTGAAGGGGCTGGTGATGACCTCGTCGCCCGGCTGCAGGTCCAGCGCCATCAGGCAGATCAGCAGGGCCTCGGTGCCGCTGGCGACGCTGATGCAGTGCCTGGCACCGGTGTAGGCGTTGAGCGCGGCCTCCATCTCCTTGACCTCGGGGCCGAGGATGTACTGGCCATGGTCGAGCACCGCCTGGATGCGGGCGTTGATGTTGTCGCGCAGCGCCGCGTACTGGCTCTTGAGGTCGATGAAGTCCATCAGATCAGGCTCAATTGGTCGTCGACGAGGCGGTATCGGTCGCCGGTGTTCGGGCAGGTGATGTCGATCGGCTGCGGGCTGCTGACGGGCAGCGCCAGCCGCTCGCCGAAGCGGCTCATCCAGCCGATCTGCCGAGCCGGCACGCCCACCATCAACGCGAAGTCGGGCACGTCGCGGTTGATGACGGCGCCCGCGCCGATGAAGGCGTGGCGGCCGATGGTGGTGCCGCAGACGATGGTCGAGTTGGCGCCCAGCGTGGCGCCCTGCTTCACGAGCGTGCGGCGGTATTCGTCCTTGCGCGTGACGGCCGAGCGCGGGTTGTAGACGTTGGTGAACACCATGCTCGGGCCGCAGAAGACGTCGTCCTCCAGCGTCACGGCGTCGTAGACGGAGACGTTGTTCTGGATCTTGACGTTGTCGCCGATGCGCACGTCGTTGCCGACATAGACGTTCTGGCCGAAGGAGCACCTGGCGCCGATGCGCGCACCGGCGCTGATGTGCACGAAGTGCCAGACGCGGCAGCCATCGCCGAGCTGGGCGCCGTCGTCGACGATGGCCGAGGGATGGATGGTGGTGGCCATCAGTCGCGCCCGCCGGGCCGCCCCGAGGGCGCGAGCGCCCCCGCAGGGTGCAATGAACGAAGTGAGCGTGGGGGCATGTCAGTAATTCAGCGGCAGGTTGATGCGCTTGCCATCGCGCGCGCTCATGTACATCGCGATCAGCAGCTCCAGCGACTTCAGGCCCTCGCGGCCGTCGGTCTCCGCATGCGATTCACCGCGCAGCGTCCGGATGACGTTGTCGTAGTACAGCGGATGGCCGAAGCCGTAGACCGAAGTGGTCTGGTAGCTGGCGTCCTGAATCAGCCCATCCATCTCGTGCGGGGCGTCGAACTCCCAATGCTGGATCTCGTTGACCGCCAGGCCGCCGACGCGCACCGAGCCCTTCTCGCCCAGCAGCGTGATGGAGCCTTCGAGGTTCCTGGGATAGGTCAGCATGCTGACGTTGACGGTGCCCATCGCGCCGTTGCGCCACTTCAGCGCGGCCACGCCGCTGTCCTCCACCTCGATGTTGCGCGCCAGCGTGCCGGTGTAGGCCATGACGCTCTCGACCGGGCCACAGATCCAGTCGAGCAGGTCGACGTAATGGCTGGCTTGGTTCATGAAGGCGCCGCCGTCGAACTCCCAGGTGCCGCGCCACTCGGCGCTGTCGTAGTAGGCCTGCGGACGGGTCCAGAAGACGTTGACGGCGACGTTGTACAGGCGGCCGAAGCGGCCCTCGCTCATCGCGCGCTTGAGCAGCTGCAGCGTCGGGTTGCGACGGTTCTGCTTGACGACGAACAGGCGCACGCCGGCGTCGTCGCAGGCCTTGACCATGTCGAGACCATCCTGCCAGCGGGTGGCCATGGGCTTCTCGGTCATGACGTCGAGGCCGGCCCGGGCCGTCTCGATGACCTGGCGGGGATGCAGGCCGCTGGGGGTGGCCAACACGATGCAGTCGACGCCAAGCTCAGCCTTGGCGGCGAGCAGCTCGGTCAGCGAAGCGAAGCCCCGCGCGCCCGTCTTGGCGACGGCGACTTGCAGCGCCGCGGGGTCGACATCGCACACGGCCACCAGTTCGGCGCGCTCGGCGTGCTTCTTGATCGCCTCCATGTGGTTCTGGGCGATGCGGCCACAGCCGATCAGCGCAAAGCGGACCGGGTGGCCGGCGACGGGGGGGCGGGACTGTTGCATGCGGTTCACCAGTGAGCTGTCGATTCTGGGCGGCATTGTCGGCAGTTCGCCGCCCGAGCCGCACCAAACGGCATCAGCCCATCAGGTTGCGCGCCAGCCTCATGCCGAACTTCAGGCGGCTGCGGTCCCAGGGCGTGAAGCGCGGGATCTGGAAAACGTCGTCCGTGCGCCGCGCGGCGGCCCAGCGCGTCGACACCGCAGCATCGAAGCCCAGCTCGCGCACGATGGCCGGGTGCACGTCCGGCAGGTAGTCGGTGCCGGGCTTGCCGTTCGGGTAGGCGAACAGCCCCACGCGCTCACCCAGCAGCGACTGCAGCACGTCGCGGCTGCGGCCGATCTCGTCCGCCGCCCGCTGCGCATCGAGCTTGGCCAGGATGGGATGGCTGACGGTGTGGGCGCCGATCTGCATGCCCGCGGCACGCAGCGCGCGCACCTGGCCGCTGCTCATCATGAGGTCGCCGGGTGGCGTCACCTCGGCGCGTGCGGCAATGGCGTCGACGCAGGCCACACGCGGCTCCGGCGGCAGGTACTTGACCCGCTCGATCAAGCGGCCCAGCGCCGCGCGGCGGCCGGTGTCATCCCCAAGCACATGCTGGCCGAGGTCCTCGCCGCGCCCATCGACGAGGCCGCGCAGGTCCAGCGCCGGCAGTTGGCTCAGCCGCACCGATTCGATCAGCGTGTCGTTCCACATGCGGCCGCCGTCGAGGAAGCCGGTGGCGACGAAGAAGCTGCACGGCAGGCCATGCTTTTGCAGCAGCGGCAGCGCCACGTCGTGGTTGTCGGCATAGCCGTCGTCGAAGCTCAGCGCCGCGGCGCGCGCGGGCAGGCTGCCGTCGTGCAGCTGGCGGATCGCCGTGTCCAGCGGCAGCACGTTGAACCAGGACCTGGCCCAGCCCAGCAGCTCGTCGAAGCGGGCCGCATCGACCTCGTCGGGAAACAGCGGGTCGGGCTGGCGCAGCACGCGGTGGAAGATCAGCACGGTCAGGCGTGCGCCCGGGCCAGCCGGGGACAGGAGGCTGAAGAGCGGTTTCATCACAGGTTGGGCACGCGATTCTTTTTCTCGAAGCGCTTCTTCAGGAACGCCGGCCAGTAGATGACCGGCTCCTCCTTCTCGCGCAGCCAATCCTTGCGGTCCAGCCAGCGCTTGCCGACGACGGCCAGGATCAGCACGTTGTAGGGCAGGTCCCAGTAGCTGAGGCTCAGGAAGGCGCCGCCCACCGCATAGCCGGCCAGGCTGACCTGCAGCATGCCGCCGAGGTCGGACAGCCACTGCGTCTGCGGCTGGGCCCGGCCCTTGATGCGCAGCGTGCCGGCCGTGAAGAAGACCATGGTGAACAGCGTCAGGTACAGGAACAGGCCGACGAAGCCCTGTTCGCCCAGCACCATGAAGTAGATGCTGTGCGCCGCATGCACGTCGTTGGGGTCGGGGGCATAGATGGAGAAGATGCTGCCGGTCCAGATGAAGAACCCGCCGCCGAAGAAGTTGGACTTGGCCAGGTTCCAGGCCATCCACCAGGCATTGATCCGGCCCATCGCCGACTCGTCCTGCTGGTAGGTCTTGATGGTGTTCATGCGATCCCACCACTCCGCCGGCATGACCGACAGCAACGCCGCGGCGACCACCACCATGACGAGGGCGCCGATCAGCTTGTTCTTGCTGCGCCACCACAGCACCAGCGCCATCGCCGCAATGGCAAGCAACGCGCCGCGCGAGTGGCTGCCCAGCGCCGCCATCGCCATCAGCACCATGCAGACGGTCATCGTCGTCTTGGCCCACTTGGCCTGCATCTGCATCTGCAGGAAGCGCATCAACGGAATGACGATGACGACCGCCAGCGCAATCTCGTTGTTGCCTTCGATGTAAGTGCTCTCCGGCCCCCAGACCTTGTAGCTGCCGCCGGTCAGCAGCGTGAACGCACCGCCCTTGACGCCGAAGAAGCCGATCGAGAAGACCAGCACCCAGGTCAGCAGCATCATGTGGCGCTTGCTGTGCAGCAGCACGATGGCCACCAGGATCATCAGGTCGATCTTCATGACCCGCTTCCAGAGCTCGAAGGCTTCGTCGAAGATCATCGAGAACGGCAGCGTGATGCACATCCACGCCATGAAGATCATCAACGTGATGCTCTCGCGGCTGAGCGAATAGTCACGCCTGTCCTTGGTGATGAAGAGCCCGATCAGCGTCGCGCCGCCGATGGCAGCTGCGAAAGGCATCGTGCGCAGCGACCAGGTCAGCTGGTGCGGGTTCATGATGCTGAGCCAGGTCCACCCGAGGATGCCGATCCACGGCCGCTTGAAGGCCTGGACGATGATCCAGACGAGGATGGCGAGCAGCGCGAGATCACGCATGGGCAGCCTCCCGCCGGATGGCGTGGAACAGGTCCAGCTGCCCCTCCGTCGTCGCCTGCCAGCTGAAGCCTTCGGCGTAGCTGCGCGTGGCGGCCCGGTCGACGCCCGCGCCCAGCAGGCTCTCGATGCCCAATGCGAAAGCCGCGCCCGTGCGTTCGGCCACCAGCCGCCCCGCCTGCGGCGCGGCGACGACCTCGGGCGTGCCCCAGATGTCGGTGGCCACGACCGGCGTGCCGCAGGCCATGGACTCGAGCAGCACGTTGGCCCAGCCCTCGCGGCTGGAGCACAGCAGCAGCACGTCGGCGGCGCTGTACCACTTCAGCAGCTCGGTGTTGGGCAGCGAGCCGGTCAGCCGTACCCTGTCGGCCACGCCAAGCCGCGCGGCCAGCGCCGTCAGCGCTGCGCGCTCCTCGCCCTCGCCGATGATGACGAGGCGGGCGCCGGGCCGCTGGCGGGCCAGCGCGGCCAGTGCCTCGATGGCGACATGGTGGCCCTTGCGTTCGATCAGATGCCCCACCGACAGCAGCAACGGGTCGCCGCCGATGCCCAGCTCGGCGCGCATCTGGTCCTGAGGCAGCGGCCGGAAGCGCTCCAGGTCCACGCCGTTGCGCAACGTGTGCAGCCTGGCCGGGTCATGGCCCCAGCCGCGCAGCACGTCCATCAGCGCGGCGCAGACGCCGATGGAGCCGGCGGCGCGCCGGGCGGCCCACTCGATCATGCGTCTGGGCAGCGGGTATTGCGGGATCAGGTTCAGGTCGGTGCCGCGGGCGGTGATGGTCAGCGGCTTGTCGAACCACTTGGCCAGCAGCGCGGCGGCGACGCCGTCGGGGTAGTAGTAGTGCGCGTCGATGAGGTCGAAGTCGAAGCCCTCGTCGATCAGCTTTCGCACCGCCGCCTTCGCGCCTAGGGCCAGCGTCAAAGGCGCCGACGTCATGCCCACCTTCGGAGCCAGCAGGTAGCGCGGATGCAGCACATCGATGCCGTTGCGCTGCTCGCGCGCCGGGGTGGCGGCGAATTTCGCGTACTCGCCCCAGCGCGGGTTCGTGGAGGGGAACCAGGGCACCGGCGCGACGACGCGCGACTCGACGCGGCCGCTCTTCAGCAGTTCGCGCAGCCGCGTCTCGACGAAGATGCCGTGGCTGGGCCGCACGCTGCTGGGGAACAGCGTCGAGAAAGTCAGGACCTTCAGCACCCTCACTTCGCAGCCTCGACGGCTTCGATGAGGATGCGGCCGAACACGTCGGCCGCCACGCGGTGGCCGAAGCGGTCTTCCACCAGACCGCGCGCGGCGCGTGACAGCTTCAGGCGAAGCGCACCGTCGGCGATCAGCTTCAGCGTCGCATCGGCCAGCGACTCGGCGCCATCGGCGCGCAAGAAGTGGGTGCCATGGTCCACATCCAGGCCCTCGATGCCGATGGTGGTCGACACGACCGGGAGGCCCATGGCCATGGCCTCGAAGGCCTTGATGCGCGTGCCGCCGCCCACGCGCAGCGGGATGACGAAGGCCTGCGCGTCGCGCGCATGGTCACGCACGTCGTCGACGAAGCCAGTGAAGCTCACGCCGGGCACGTTGCGCTGCACCAGCGACTGCGGCGGGTTCTTGCCGACGACGCGCAGTTGCGCGTTCGGCACCTGGGCGCGCACACGCGGCCAGACCTCCTCGATGTAGAAGCGGATGCCGTCGACGTTGGCTTCCCAGTCCATCGAGCCGGTGAAGACGACGACCGGCGCGCCATCGGCCGGCGCCTGCCAGGAGAAAAAATCGAGGTCGACGCCCGTCGGTATGGCGCGGGCCGTCATCAGGCCCTCGGCGGCGAACTTCTTCGCGTCGCGCTCCGACACGGCAACGACGCGTGTGAAACGCGCCAGCGCCTCGCGCTCGAAGCGGCGCATCTTGGCGGCCTGCGAGGCCCACAGCCAGCGCAGCGGTGCACTCGCCGCCGTCTTGGCATGGCGCTCGAAGATCTCGGCTTCGACGTTGTGCGTGAAGCAGACCGTCGCGCCGTTGAGGTTGTCGGGACGCAGCACTGCGGCGTGGACGAAGTCGAAGACGACCACGTCGAAACGCTCGGCCGCCAAGGCCTTTTCAACGGCGGCGACCGCGGCCGGCGTGCGGTCCGCGACGACATTGATGGGCAGTGACGACAGCAGGTCCGGTGCGCGCTGCCAGCGCGGGCGCGGCGCGCTCGGTGCCCAGCCGACGAAGCGGTCGCACTGACGGTCCAGTTCACCCTGCCATTCGCGCTGCTGCTCCGGTGTGGCCGGCGACAGCAGCGTGATGTCGAACAGCCTGCTTTCCTTGAGCCCGCGCAGGATGTTGCCCGTGCGGATCTTGCCGCCGGCGTCGGCCGGGAACAGGAAGACCGGCGAGATGAACGCGACCTTCAGGGGGCGCTCGGGTCGGCTCACCAGCAGATGCCCTCGTACTGCGCGAAGCCAGCGTCACGCAGGTCGGCATAACCGTTCAAGTCCACGACACGCGCGTGCTTGGCAATCGCGATGATGCGTCGGCGCGTCTCGGCGTCCGCATGACCCACGACCACGACCTCGGCACGCGCCAGGGCCGCATCAGGCGTCTCGTGCAGCAGCTTGTCGAGATGGGGAATCTCGCGGTCGATGTATTCCTTGTTCTTGCCCAGCAGCCGCGCGATCTTGACGAACTTGTCGTAGATGGCGAGGTCGAACCCCTTGCCCAGCAGCTTCTCGGCCAGCACGACCAGCGGCGAGTCGCGCAGGTCGTCGGTGCCCGGCTTGAAGGCCAGGCCGAACAGTGCGACCGGCTTGCGGCCGGCGGCGGCGATCAGCTCGTAGGCGCGGCCGATGTGGGCGTCGTTGCTGTCCAGCAGCGAGCCCAGCACGGGAATGTCGACGCCGCGCTCGCGGGCGATGGTCAGGAAGCCCTTGACCTCCTTGGGCAGGCAGGAGCCACCGAAGGCGAAGCCGGGGCGCAGGTAGGCCTTGGAGATGTTGAGCTGGGTGTCGCGGCAGAACAGCTCCAGCACGTCGCGCGAGTCCAGCCCCGTCTCCTTCAGCACCGCGCCGGCCTCGTTGGCGAACACGATCTTCAGCGCATGGAAGACGTTGCACAGGTACTTGACCGACTCGGCCACACCCACGTCGGCCGCGACGAAGTTGCCCGGCACGCCGGTGTACAGACGCTTCATGACCTCGACGCCGGCCTCGTCCAGGCTGCCGACGATGGTCTGCGGCGGGTTGTGGAAGTCCGCCACCGACGAGCCCTCGCGCAGGAACTCGGGATTGAAGACCAGCGACAGCCGGTCACCGATCTTGCGGCCGGCGGCCTTCTCCAGCAGCGGCGCGATGCGCGCGCGCGTCGTGCCGGGTGCCACGGTGCTGCGGATGACCAGCGTGTGCGGGCCGTCCTTCTTGGCGATCTCGGCGCCGATCTGGCCGACGACGGCGTCCAGCGCGGTCAGGTCAGGCATGTAGTTGGGCAGCGACGGCGTGGCGACGGAAATCAGCGAGATCTCGGTGTCGCGCACCGCGGCAGCGACGTCGCGCGTGGCCGTCAGCTTGCCGGCCTTGACGGCGGCGCCGATCAATTCCTCGATGCCCTCCTCCACGACGGGGGACTGGCCGGAGGCGATCAGTTCGACCTTGAGCGGGTTGATGTCCACGCCCACCACCTCGTGGCCGAGTTCGGGCAGGCAGGCGCATGACACCGCGCCGACGTAGCCGAGGCCGAAAACCGAAACCTTCATCTTGTTGTCCTTGTCGAAATCAAGCAGCGGCGCGCGCCGTGGCGGTGCCCAGGCCCGCATTGCGCAGGAAGGCGTCGAACATGAGCAGCACCCACAGCGGCTGGGCGTGGTCCATCACGCCGCGCTCGTGCTGGTCCAGCAGGCGGGCGATGGTGCTCTGGTTGAACCAGCCGGTCTGCGCCAGAGCGCCCTGCTGCAGCGCCTGGCGGGTCTGCTCGCGCAGCGGACCGCGCAGCCAGCGCGCCAGTGGCACGGCGAAGCCCATCTTGGGCCGGTAGAGCACGTCGTGCGGCAGCATCGGCTCCAGCGCCTTCTTGAAGAGGTACTTCCCCTCCTGGCCGCGCAGCTTGAGGTCCGACGGCAGCGTGGCCACCCATTCGACGAGCTTGTGGTCCATCAGCGGCTCGCGCACTTCCAGGCTGTGGGCCATGCTGGCGCGGTCGACCTTGGTGTTGATGTCGCCGGGCAGGTAGGTGTGAATGTCCAGGTACTGGATCAGCGCCAGCGGGTCGTCGGTGTTGGCGCGGCGGGCGTGGTGGTGGAAGACCTCGCTGGCGTGCCAGCCCTGCAGGTCGCGCTTGAAGGCGTCGCTGAAGAGCTCGTTGCGCAGCGGGTCGCGCACCAGGCCCATGGTGTTGAAGTAGGCGTCGACCGAGTTGCGGGCGATGGCCTGGAAGGTGGTCTTGGCGCGGAACACGCGCGGCGCCCAGTCGGCCTTCGGATAAAGCTTCGCCAGCGGGCCGAACACGCCGCGGCGCAGCGCCAGCGGGAAGGCACTGCGCATGCGCTCTTCCATCATGTGCATCTTGTAGCGGCGGTACCCGCCCAGGCTCTCGTCGCCGCCATCGCCGCTCAAGGCCACGGTGACATGCTTGCGGGCCAGCTCGCAGACGCGATAAGTCGGGATGGCGGACGAGTCGGCATAGGGCTCGTCGTACAGGTGCGCCAGCAGGTCGACCAGGCCGAAGTCGTCGCTGTTGACGACCTCCACCCGGTGGTTGGTGCGGTAGCGGTCCGCCACCTGCTGCGCGAACTGGGTCTCGTTGAACTTGGGATCGTCGAAACCGATGGAGCAGGTGTTTACCGGCTGGTCGTCCAGTTGCGCCATCGCCGCGACGACGGCGCTGGAGTCGACACCGCCCGACAGGAAGGCGCCCAGCGGCACCTCGGCCTTCAGGCGCAGCTTGACGGACTCGGAGAGGCGCCGGCGCAACTCCTCGGCGGCCTCCTCCTCGCCGATCTTGGCGTCGAGCGTGAACTTGACGTCCCAGTACCGCTGCGGCTCGCCCAGCGGCTGGCCGCGCTTGACGAGCAGGCGGTGGCCAGGGGCCAGCTTCTGCGCGTGGCGGTAGATGGTCCAGGGGTCGGGGACATAGCCCAGCGCGAAATAAGCCTCCACGGCGCGTGGGTCCATCTCCTGGCGCAGGCCGCCGTGGGCCATCAGGCTCTTCAGCTCGGAGCCGAACAGCAGCCAGCCGTCCTCGGTCATCGCATAGTGCAGCGGCTTCACGCCCAGGCGGTCGCGGGCCATGAACAGGCAGTCGCGCTTGCGGTCGTGGACCATGAACGCAAACATGCCGCGCAGGTGGTGCACGCAGTCCTCGCCCCAGTGCTCCCAGGCGCGCACGATGGCTTCGGAGTCGCTCTTGGTGCGGAACACGTAGCCGTGGCCGCGCAGCTCGTCCATCAGCTCGAGGTAGTTGTAGACCTCGCCGTTGAAGACCAGCGCCACCGACTTGTCGTCGTTGAAGATGGGCTGCTGGCCGGTCGCGATGTCGATGACCGACAGGCGCCGGTGGCCGAAGCCCACGCCGGGCTCGATGTGCAGGTCACCTTCGTCCGGCCCGCGGTGGTGCTGGGACTCGTTCATCCGGTGCAGGCGCTCGCGCTCGGGCAGGCGCTGGCCGCGGGTATCGAACAATCCGGTGATGCCGCACATGGGTGGACCTGGTTCCAGTCATTGGAGAAGCCCCATGCCGGCCCGGCGCGGGGAAAGGCGGATTCTTACCGAGCTTGGTGGCGCCGCCCGGCCATGACGCCGCCGTGCGTGACGTGGCGCACGGGTTCACCCCCTGTCCGGGGGATGAAGGGCCTGCAAGCCGCGGGGGTTGCGGTCGCACGGCAACGCCGATACTTCGGCGCCTCCCACCGCCCTGCCGGCCCTCCCCTTGATCGCCCAGCTGTTCTCCTTCCTGTCCGTCGGCGTGCTCGCCACGCTGTTGCAGTACCTGCTGACGGCCGGTTTCGTGCTGGCGGGCTGGCTGCCGCTGGTGGCGGCCTCGACCGTGGGCTTCCTGATCAGCGCCGCCTTCAACTACTGGGCCAACGCCCGTCTGACCTTCGCCGCCCAGGGCAGCCACGCCGGCAGCCGTTCGCAGCAGCTGCGCTTCGCCGCCATGGTGGCGCTGGGCTGCGCGTTGAACGCCGGCCTGCTGCGCATTGCGCTGGCGTTGGGCCTGCATCCCGTGCTGGGCCAGCTGATCGCCACGGCCGGTGTGCTGGCCAGCAATTTCATGCTCAGCCGCCTCTGGGTGTTCCGCAGACCTTGACCGACGTCCCACCATGGAACTGATCGACCCCACCCGCTTCCCCCGCGCCAGCTGGGCCACCGGCGCCCCGCCGGTCGTCAACTTCGTGCTGCCCTGCTACAACGAGGAAGCGGTGCTGCGCGAGACCGCCAGCCGCCTGGGCACGCTGCTGGGCGAGCTGAAGGCTGCAGGGCTGATCGCGCCGGCCAGTTCGGCCTACTACATCGACGACGGCAGCCGCGACGGCACCTGGGCGCTCATCGAGACGCTGGCCCGCGAGCGCGGCGACGCCTGCGGCATCAAGCTCAGCCGCAACCGCGGCCACCAGAACGCGCTGTTGTGCGGGCTGATGTCGGTGGGCGGCGACGCACTGATCAGCCTGGACGCGGACCTGCAGGACGACCTGTCCATCATCCCGGACATGATCCGCGCCTTCCGCAACGGTGACGAACTCGTCTACGCCGTGCGCCGCCGCCGCGACACCGACACCTTCTTCAAGCGCTTCACGGCCGAGGGCTACTACAAGGTGCTGGCGGCGATGGGCGTGGAGGTCGTCTTCAACCATGCCGACTACCGCCTGATGGGCCGCCGCCCGCTGGAAGCCCTGCGCAGCTATGGCGAGACCCATCTGTTCCTGCGCGGCATGATCCCGCAGCTGGGCTATCGCAGCAGCGTCGTCGCCTTCGACCGCGCCGAGCGCTTTGCCGGCGAGTCCAAATACCCGCTGTCCAAGATGCTCAGCCTGGCCTGGCGCGGCGTCACGTCGTTCTCGGCCGCGCCGCTGCGGGCCATCACCGGCCTGGGCGCCTTCGTGTCGGTGATCAGCGTGGCGCTGGGCCTGTGGGCGCTGTTCGTCCGGCTGTTCACCGAGGTGGCCCTGCCCGGCTGGGCGTCCACCGTGATCCCGATGTACCTGCTCGGCGGCATCCAGCTGCTGAGCCTGGGCGTCATCGGCGAGTACCTCGCCAAGGTCTACGAGGCCAGCAAGCAGCGGCCGCGTTTCCATGTCGAGGCCATCACCGGCCACTGGGGCCAGCCATGAGGGCTGTGCTCGATCGCGCCCGGCCGCTGCACGTCGCCGCGGTCGGCATCGCCGTCGCCATCGCCTACGCGCTGCTGTGCTCGGCGCTGAAGGTCGACGACGTCGATCGCTACTGGCACGAACTGGGCGCCAACAGCTTCTTCTGGGACCTGGGCCACTTGTGGATGCAGCCGCTGGCCATGCTGCTTTACCGCGCCAGCGGCGGCGTGCTCGGCGTCAACCACACACTGGAGGCCATCAACGTCATCTCGGTGGCGATCGGCTGTGCCGTGTTCTTCGCGACGCTGCGCGAGGCCGGCCATGCGGTGCTGAAGAGCGTCGCCGCCGTTGCCTTCGTCGCCGTCAGCTTCAACCTGATCACGCTGGGCCCGACGGCGCACATCAAGCTGATGGTGTTCCCGGCGCTGGCGCTGGCGCTGCACCACGCGATGCGCTGGGAGCGGGCCGAGGCGGCCGGCGAATCGGGCCAGCGCGACATGATCGCCAGCGCCGCCTGGTCGGCGGTGGGCGTGAACCTGCTCGTCAGCGTACTGCCGCAGGCGCTGCTGCTGGCGCTGTTCATGCTGATCCGCGGCGCGCGCCGGCAAGGCCTCGTCAAGGCGATCCGCCATCTGCTGCCCTATGCGCTGACGCTGGCCGTCGTCGGCTTCGCGCTGCTGCTGGCGGCCTACGGGATGGCGCGCCAGACCGGCACGACGCAGGCGCAGGACCTGCTGGGCTTCACGCTGGGCGGCCTGAAGGAAAAGCAGGCCTTGCAGAACTGGCTGGTCTCCTGGAAGGAGATGCCGCTGCGCTTCGCCTTCAGCCTGATCAACAACTTCGCCTTCCTGCCGTCGCTGGGCACGCTGGGCCGTGCCTGGATGTGGGGCTGGCTGCCGGACGTCCAGGCCGTGCTGCCGTCGCTGCTGGGCCAGGCCTTGCTGGCGGCGCTGATCGGCGGCCTGCTGCTGGCCATCGCCGTCGTCGGTGCGCGCCAGGCGCTGCGCAACCGCGAGCCCGGCCTGCTGTCGCCCTGGGCCTTCGTGCTGGGCGCGGCGGCTTTCTCGTATTACTACAACCTCAACGACCCCGAGCACTGGTTCCAGTTCACGCTGCCGGTCACGCTGCTGGCGCTGCAACTGCGCCAGCGCTGGCTGGACGTGCTGCTGCTGGGCGTCGCGCTGCCGGTGCTGCTGGTCGTGAACCTCGCCGGCTACGGCATCCCCAAGGCGCGCTTCGCACTCGCCGAGCGCCAGCAGGCGCTGCAGGCCGCTCTCGGTCCACAGGGGCTCTACATCGGCTTTGCCGCCTACCCCGGTGAGCCGGACAGCAGCCTGTTCGATACGCCCGGCGTCGAGCGCTTCAACATCGACATCGTGCAGATGAACGAGACCAAGGCCGACGTGGGCGCATTGCTGGCCAGGCTGGACGAGAGGGTGGCCGCGGCGTTCGCGCGCGGCGGGCGTGTGCTGGTCTTCCGCGCGCTGGATGACGAGGATTGGCGCGGGCCCGTCATGCAGGTGGCGCTGGCCGGCCTGCCGCGCGCCAAGCTGCGCGAACACCTGGCGGCGCGCTATGCGATCAGCGGCCCGGTCGACGCGGGCGGTTTCCCGGCCTACGAGCTGCGGCCGCGCGCCGCGGACGCGTACAAGGCGCCGTAGGCGGCCATCATGCCGTCGAGGCTGAACTGGCTGCGCACGCGGGCCAGCGACGCCTCGGCCAGCCGCTGGCGCAGCGCCACGTCGCCGATGAGGCGGGCGAGCGCGGCGGCCAATGCCGCGCTGTCCTGCGGCGGCACGAGCAGCCCGTTGGCACCGTCCTCCACCAGCTCCGGGTTGCCGCCCACGTCGGTGGCGACCGGCGCGCAGCCGCAGGCCATGGCCTCCAGCAGCGTGTTGCTGATGCCCTCGGCCTGCGAGGGCAAGGCGAAGATGTCGAAGTGCGGCAACAGCTGGGCCACGTCGCTGCGGTCGCCCGGCAGCCAGGCCTGATCGGCCGCGCCGGCCTGGGCCAGGCGCTCGCGCGCCGCCTCCAGCAGCGGGCCGCCACCAAGCATCACCAGGCGCAGCCGCGGCCAGGCGGCAGGGCACAGCGCGCGCAGGCGCAGGAAGGCGTCGACGAGGTTGAGCGGGTCCTTCACGGCCTGCATGCGGCCCACCGCGCCGATGACGAGATGCTCGCCGCGCCGATAGGGCCAGGCCGCGGGCGCGGCCGTGGCGGGTGCGAAGCGCTGCGTGTCGACGCCGTTGCAGATGCGCAGCACGCGGTCCTGCGCGAAACCGACCGGGCCGGTCAGGTAGGACTCGATCGCCCTGGACAGCGCGACGAAACGATGGGTGCCCACGCCGTAGACGCGGCGCAGGCGCTGGTTGGCGCGGCTGACGCCGCCCAGGTCGTTGGTGTCCCAGCCATGCTCGCTGTGCACGCGCAGCGGCACGCGCGCGGCCCAGGCCGGCAGCTGGAACTCCATCGCGCCGAGGTTGCGCGTGTGCACGACGGCCGGGCACAGCTCGAGCAGCAGCCGGTAGACGCGCGGGTAGAGCCAGAAGCCCTGCCCCGGCGGCTTGTGGAGCGCGATGAACTGCGTGCCCGGCGCCTTGACGCGCTCCTTGAACGCGGTGATCTCGGTCACCGCCACCACGGCATGCCGGAAGGCTGGCAGGTGGTTGATGACGTTGACGACGCCGTTCTCCAGCCCGCCGGTGTCGAAGCGGTGCAGCAGGTGGACGACCAGCGGGCGCTGGTCCTCGCCCGCAGCGGTCACAGGCGCCAGAGGCGGAAGCCCGCGTCCTGCAGCGCCGCTGCGTCGAATGCCGCCTTCACGTCGATGAAGGCGCCACCCTTGACCAGCTTCTTGCCGATCTCCTCGACCGACAGGTTGGCGTACTCGCGGTGCGACACCGCCGCCACGATGGCATCGGCGCGCGGCAGGTCGTCGAAGGGCATCAGGCGCACGCCGTACTCATGCATCGCCTCTTCGGCCTCGGCCTGCGCGTCGGTCACGAAGACCTCGACGCCGTAGGTCTTGAGCTCGTTGATGATGTCGATGACCTTGGAGTTGCGCAGGTCGCCGCAGTTCTCCTTGAAGGTCAGGCCCAGCACGTTGACGCGGGCGCCCTTGATGTAGCTGCCGCTGGCGATCATGTGCTTGATCGTCTGCTCGGCGATGAACTTGCCCATGCCGTCGTTGATGCGCCGGCCGGCCAGGATGACCTGCGGGTGGTAGCCCAGCATGTCGGCCTTGTGCGTCAGGTAGTAGGGGTCCACGCCGATGCAGTGGCCGCCGACGAGGCCCGGCTTGAACTTCAGGAAGTTCCACTTGGTGCCGGCGGCTTCGAGCACCTCGGTCGTGTCGATGCCGAGCTTGTCGAAGATGATGGACAGCTCGTTCATCAGTGCGATGTTGAGGTCGCGCTGCGTGTTCTCGATGACTTTGGCAGCCTCGGCGGCCTTGATGCTGGAGGCGCGGTGCACGCCGGGCTCGACGATCATCTCGTAGACCTTGGCGACCGTGTCCAGCGTCTCGGGCGTGTCGCCGGAGACGATCTTCAGGATCTTGGTCAGCGTGTGTTCCTTGTCGCCCGGGTTGATGCGCTCGGGGCTGTAGCCGACGAAGAAATCCTGCTTCCACTTCATGCCGGATTCGCGCTCCAGCACCGGGATGCAGACCTCCTCGGTGGCGCCGGGGTAGACGGTGCTCTCGTAGACGACGATGGCGCCCTTCTTCATGTGGCGGCCGACGCTGGTGGAGGAGCCGATCAGCGGGCGAAAGTCCGGGATGTGGGCCTCGTCGACCGGCGTGGGCACGGCGACGATGATGAGGTCGGCCTCGGCCAGCATCTTGGGGTCGTCCGTATAGACGGCATGCTTGGCGGCCTGCACTTCCTCGTTGGTCAGCTCGCGGCTCGGGTCGGTGCCGCGCTGGCAGGCCTCGACCTTATGCCGGGCGATGTCGAAACCGATGGTTCGGGTGTGCTTGCCGAACTCCACCACCAGGGGCAGGCCCACGTAGCCGAGGCCGATGACTGCGAGCGTGCTCATGGTCGTTTTCTCGTTGCTGTGATGTCTTGAAGGCGCGTGATTGTCACTGCTTGTGCACGGCGCCGCGGTCGCGGACCCCACGCAAAGCGGTGTCCAGCGGGGCCCAGTTCGTACGCAGGAACTCACGCAGCCGCGCGTCGTCGGCCCCGACCGTGGCCTTGTCGGCATAGACCAGCACGACGGCGGCATCGTCGCCCTGCCCCAGCAGGCCCATGCAGGCACCGTAGAGCTTGGCCTGCCAATCGCTGATGAAGGGGCGGCCGTTGATCCAGTAGGTCTGCCAGACGCGCAGGCGCGGCGCGCTGCTGCCGTCGCCGCTGATGGTGCCCAGGGCCTGCCCGCGCAGTTCAGCGGTCAGCCAGGCCGGCGGCGCGCCGGGCGCGTCGAGCGTCGCCCGCCCGCCGGCCGTCTGCGACCAGTCCTGGTCGGCCCCGTCATTGACCAGCCGGTTCACCGACGTGACGAGCTGGCGGCCATAGCGCTGGTCGCGGTAGTAGCCCACGTAGACACCGATGGCCGGGCCGCCCGCCTCGGGCTCGAAGCGGCCGTGCAGCACGCCGGCCGGGTTCTGGAAGTGCGGGTGCCAGCTGGTCATCGGCTCGTCCTGCCAGCGCCAGCCCGGCAGCACGGGCGCTGCCAGCATGGGCTGACCCTGAGCCGCTGCACCCTGGGCCTGGGAGCGCAGCACCTGCGGCAGCGCCAGCAGCAGCATCGCGGCCAGCACGGCGCCGGACCAGCGTGCGGCGGACGCCGGCTGCGTGGCCGCGTTGGCCGGCGCGGGCTGCGCGTCGGGATCGGGGTCGGACCAGCGTGCGCCGATCATGAACATGGCCAGCATGATGAGGCCGAAGAAGACCCAGCCGTAGATGATGTGGTCCACCCCGACCGCCAGCGTGTTGCCCGACAGGTGGCCGAGCATGACGATCATGTAGGCGCGCAGCCAGTTCGCGATCAGTGGTGTGACGATGGCGACGCCGACGAAGGCCCAGCGCTTGCGGTAGCTGCGGTAGTTCAGGTACGCGAACAACGTGCCGACCATCAACGAGGCCATCAGGTAGCGGATGCCGCTGCAGGCCTGCACGACCGACCAGGAGCCGGTGGGAATGACGAACTGGTTCCCTTCCCGGAACACCGGGATGCCGGTGACGCGCAAGGCCAGCACCGTGAAGTCGGCGGTGCGGTCGATCAACCAGGGCGTCAGGAAATCGCCGAAGGGCACCGCGAAAAACAGGAAGCCGAGCGGGAAGGCGATGCGCCGCGCCGCCTCCGTGCCGAGCACCGCCGGCACCATGACGGCGATCATCCCCATCAGCGCGAACTGCGTCGCCGCGTTGGCGGCCGCGAGGTCGCCCAGCAGCCACAGCAGGCCCAAGGGCAGCATCAGCCAAAGCCAGCGCAACGCGGGCCGGGGCACCAGCACGGCCAGGTCCGCGCGCCGGCGCCAGACCAGCCAGGCCGAGATGGGTGGCACCACCCAGGCGTGGGCAAAAGTTTCCGAGCGGTTCCAGATGACCACCATGGCGGCGCCGGTGTCCCAGTAGAGGGCCGCAAGCAGCCCCCAGGCGAGCGCCAGGCCGAGCAGCGGCAGTCTCCAGGGCCGGGGCAGGTCGATCATGCAGCCTCCAAATGGCGGTCCAGCCCGGCCAGGTGCGCGTCCCAGCTGTAGGCGCCGAGCACGAAGTCGCGCGCGCCGCGGCCCGCCATGTCGGCAGCAGCAGGATCGGCCAGCCAGGCGGCGACATGCTCGACATAACCGGCCGCAGCGTCGGCAGGCAGCAGGCCCGGCAAGGCATCGGCCGTGATCGCCTTGACGCAGCTGCCGGCGGCAACGACCGGCCGTGCCATGGCCATGGCCTCCAGCACCTTGTTCTGGATGCCGCGCGCAAGGCGCAGCGGCGCGACGACGGCGGCCGCATGTTGCAGGTAAGGCCGCACGTCGGGCACGGTGCCCGTCACGTTGACGGCATCGCCAGCGAGCGCGCGCACGGCCGGCGCGGGGCTGCGGCCGACGATGTGAAAGCGCAGCGCCGGGAAGCGCTCGCGCAGCGTTGGCAGCATGTCGGTGGCGAACCAGGTCACCGCATCGATGTTGGGCCAGTAGTCCATCGCGCCGGTGAAGACCAGTGGCAGCTCGCCAGCTGCGAAGGGGCTGGCCCGCGCAGGGTCGGGCGCGAAGACGTCGGCATCGACGCCGTTGCCCAGGGCCGCCAGGCGCAACGGCTGGCCGGGGCTGAGCTCGCGGAACAGCGCGACCTCGTTGTCGGTCACGAAGAAGCTGCATTCGGCCTCGCGCGCGACGCGCTGTTCGAAGCCCAGCAGCTTGGTGAACTCGCGCCGGTAGAGCCAGGACATCGGCCACGCATGCTCGGGCGCGTAGTCGCGCCACTTGGCGGAGTCCACGTCGACGAAATCCACCAGCGTCTTCACGCCCTTCAGGCCACGCGTGTACTGGGCCATCACGCCGCTGAATACGACCACGGCATCAAAGCCCACGCGGGCGGCCGTCTCGTCCACCCAGGCCTGCAGGCCGGCGTCGCGGTAGTAGGGCAGGCTCAAGGGCTCGCCGCTTGCCAGGCCGCGCAGGCTCAGCAGCTTGGCGGTGCGTGGGTGCAGCCTGGCCACGTGCAGGCCGGCGCACAGCTCGCGCACGCGCGGCAGATGCTGTTCGTCGTCGGGGTCGTCGATGAAGCTGCCGAGATGCACCTCGTGCCGCGCCGCCAGATGCTTGAGCAGGTGGTAGGAGCGCACCTTGTCGCCCTTGTTGGGCGGGTAAGGCAGGCGGTGGACGAGGTAGAGGACCTTCATGTCAGCGCCGCACGGCCGCCCGAAAGCGCTGACGCGCCCCCTCGGGGGGGCAGCGAACGAAGTGAGCGTGGGGGCATCTTCAATTGACCCGCCTTCTCAGCCGAGGTTCTTCACGATGAAGGGCCCGAGCCAGTTCGCGACACCGATGGGCAGCTTGCGCCAGGTCTTGATCAGCAGCTGGTATTTCGGGTTGTTCGGGTTGTTCTGGGGGATCGCGTCGCGCTTGAAGAGGCGGTATTCGTAGCTCAGCGGCTGGGGCTCGAAGCCCCAGTTCTTCTTGAACGAGAACGAGCCCGTGCCCTGCTTGCTGCGGCCGTAGTCGAAGACCTTCAGGCCGCGCGCACAGGCACGGCGCATCAGCTCCCAGTACTTGAAGTCGTTGGCGGCCAGGTCGCGCGCGGCCTCGTCGTCGCCGGCGTAGTAGGGCAGCACCTCGTCGCGGAAGTAGAAGCTCAGCACGGAGGACAGCGGCTTGCCATCCGGGCCGGTCACGGTCAGTACCTCGGCGTCCGCACCGAATTCGTCAAGCAAAGCCTGGAAGTACTTCTTCGGCATCGCCGGCGTGCCGTGCCGGTGCACGTTGTCGGCATAGAGGTCGAAGAAGCGGTCGACGCCCGCGTCGACCTCCGCCTTCAGCTCGTTCTTGATGCCCTTGCGCACCATGGCCCGCTGCTTGCGCGGGATGGCCAGCATGTTGGCTTCTTCATCAGGCAGGATTTCCTTGCGGAAGGTGACATAGAGGTCCTGGCGCGGCCAGTCGGCGTGCCGCGTGGCGCCGAGGTTGCGGTACTCGAGATGCTCGGCGCCCTGCCCTCTGGCGATCTTCTCGGCCTCGACTTCGAGGGCCGCCGCCGCCTCGTCGTTCAGCGCGGCCACGCCGCCGTAGACCGCGAACGGCAGGCTGGCCACCGAGTGGCCGAACAGCCGGCTCTTGACCTCCGCCAGCGGCAGCACGCCTTCGATGACGCCGTCACGCTCGGCGTACAGGAAGAAGCCGCGATGTCCGAAGCTGCGTTCGATGACGCGCAGCCAGCCGCTGCGGTGGAAGAAGGTCGCCTGCGGGTGGGCCAGCACGAAGGCGTCCCAGCGCGCGGACAAGGCTTGGTCTTGCGCGGCCAGGCGCGCAATGCGAAGAGGGCTGGTCATTCAGGCCGGGCTCAGCGAGGGCGCGTTCGCGCGCGGGCTGGCCTCGCGGCCGAGGAAGATTTCATCCATCCGGCCCCAGCGGAAGTCGCCCAGCAGGCGGGCGATGCGGTCATGGGTGCGCGGGATGTTGACGTAGTGGCGGAAGCGCGTCTTGGCGTCAATGCCGGCGATGCGCGGCTGCTCGCTGTCGATCTCCCAGGGGTGGAAGTAGAAGACCGCCGGCTCGCCATCGGTCTCGTTGACGCGGCGGATCATCCAGCGCGACAGCGCATAGGGCAGCAACCGGAAGTAGCCGCCGCCGCTGCTCGGCAGGTTGCGCGAGCCGACGCGCAGCGTGGTCACGGGGATCTCCAGCAGCCCCTCGCGCACCGGGTAGGCGAAGCGCGGCGAATCGGGCATTCCGTAGTGGTCGTGGGCGATGGGATAGACGCTGCTGGAGTAGCGATAGCCCGCGTCGCGCAGCACGTCGAAGGCCCAGAGGTTGGCCTTGCCGATGGAGAAGCTCGGCGCGCGGTAGCCGACGACCGGCACGCCGCCGAGGTCCTCCAGCAGCTTCTTGGCGCTGGCGATGTCTTGGAGGAAGGCAGCGGGGCTCAGGTCGCTGGCGCGTTCATGGCCGTAGCCGTGGCTGGCCAGTTCGTGGCCACCGGCGACGATGGCCTTGACGACCTGCGGATAGCGCTCGGCGATCCAGCCCAGCGTGAAGAAGGTGGCGCGCACGTTCTTCTCGGCCAGCAGCGCCAGGATGCGGTCGATGTTGCGCTCGACGCGGCACTCCAGGCCGTTCCAGTCGTCGCGGCGGATGTAGGGCGCGAAAGCCGAAACCTGGAAGTAGTCCTCCACGTCGATGCTCATCGCATTGCGCAGGGCCGGGGTCTGGGTGGGCATCAGCATGGCGATCTCGTTGGATTTCAATGCTGCTTGACCGCGTCGACCAGCTTCTGCAGCAGGGCCAGCGTCTGCAGGTTGATGCGCTCCAAGCGCATCATGCTGCGCTCCAGGCGCTGCAGGCGGTCGGTGTGATGGTCGGCGCTGAGGGCGGCGATCTCGCTGGACAGACCGTCCACCTCGGCGAGGCTCATCTTCAGTCGCGACACGTCAAGCGCGCCAGGCGCGCTGTCGAGCGCGCCGGGACGGCTGTCCGGGAGCTTGGAGGGCGCACTGTCCAGCGCACCGAGGTCGCTGTTGCGCGGCGCCTCACTCTCCTGCGCGATGTCGCGCAGCACCTCCTTCACGTCCGCCAGCGTCAGGTGCGAGCGGCCCTGCATGAAGCCCAGCAGCAGCAGTCGGTCGCACAGCCGGTTGATGCGCCGCGGGATGCCGTTGCTGGCCTTGTGGATGGCCGGAAAGGCGTCGTGGTCGAAGGTCGGCTTGCCGGTGGAGCCCGCGCATTTCAGGCGGTGCTCCATGTAGCGCTGGGTCTCGTCCTCGTCCAGCGGGCCGATGTGGCAGGTGGCCGCAACACGCTGGCGGAACTGCTCCATCTCCGGCTTCTGCAGGATGCTGCGGAATTCCGGCTGGCCGACGAGAAAGGTCTGCAGCAGCGACTGGTTGCTGAACTGGAAGTTCGACAGCATGCGCAGTTCCTCGACCGCGCGTGCCGTCAGGTTCTGCGCCTCGTCCACGATCAACAGGCAACGCTTGCCCTGCGTGACCTGGTTGACGAAGAAGGCCTCCAGCGTCATCAGCAGCTCGGACTTGGGTGCGTCCTTGACGCGCACGCCGAAGGCCGCGCCGACCATGCGCAGCGTGTCCTCGGCGTCGAGCTGGGTCGTCACGACGTTGCCGATGACGACGTTGCTGCGGTTCAGGCTGTCCAGCAGGCCGCGCAGCAGCGTCGTCTTGCCGGCGCCGATCTCGCCGGTGATGACGATGAAGCCGTCATTGCGCAGCACGCCGTAGTCCAGGTAGGCCTTGGCCCGGCGATGCTGCTTGCTGCCGTAGTAGAAGTTCGGGTCAGGGCTGAGCTGGAAAGGCTTGCTGCTCAAGCCGTAGAAGGCTTCGTACATGTCAGTGGTCCCCGGCCGCCCGGAAACACCGACGCGCCCGCTTGGGGGGCAGCGAGCAGTGCGAGCGTGGGAGTCGTTTCATGTCAGAACAGTTGGGTCAGATTGGCGTAGACCGCATTCTCGGTGTACGGCGCGGCGCCTTCGAAGCGGCTGTGACGCGCGCCGAGCTGCCCATTGAGGCGCGGCCCCAGCCGGGCATTCCAGCTGGCGATCCAGCTGGTCAGCTGGATGGCCTGGTTGGCGAAATCGCCCGTGGATTCCTGGCGCGAGGCGGTCAGCGAGACGCCCGACAGCGGCGTCAGCTGGTGACTGGCGGTCAGTGCATAGGACCGCTGCTCGACGCGCGAGGTGTTGGCGAGATCGCCCTGGTTCAGGTTGCTGCCCAGACGCCGCGTGATTGAACGACTGAGCTGCGCGGACAGGCTGCTTCGCACGCCTTGCAGCGTGACGCCGAGTTGCTGGCTGCGCAGCCGGCTCGGACCGGTCGACAGGAACCCGTTGGCCAATGGCGCATCCGGCGACAGGCCTTGCCGTTGAAGTTCTTGCCGCACGCGGATATCGCGCTGGACAGGATCGGGCTCCACCGAAGCAAACAGCAGGAAGAACTGGTCGTAATAGGTGCGCACCCCACCGGGCGCGCCGGTGTTGCCGAGCGTCGTCGTCGACATGTCGGCAAAACGCCAGACCGAGCGTGCCATGCGGTGCTCGAAGGTCAGGCCATGGCTGTTGCCGTAGTCGTGGTACTGCCAGTTGGCGCCCATCCGGGTGCGCGGCGTGGGCGTCCATTCCGCGGTGACGCCGCCAGTCGGGCCGTCCTGCGTGCCAGAACCCAGGAAGTCGTTGCGCTCCCGGCCGGCATCGAGCGTGAAAAACCAGTCCGGGTCGGGGCGGTAGTTCACGCCGGCCTTCAAGGTTTCGCTGCGGTTGGACCGCGCGGTCTTGGGCTTGACCTGCTGAGTGTTGGCCTGTAGCCACCAGCCGAGCATGCCCGCATTCCACTGGTCAATGCGCAGCGTGCCACTGCTGCCGCGGCTGTCGCCGAGGCTGGTGCCGCGCGCCTCGGTGCGTGTGAACTCGCTGCGCAGGTCGTAGGTGGCCACGCCGCCCAACATGCCGCGCAGCGACGGCGCTATCGCAAGCGTGCCGGTTTCATGCTGGTTTTGGTTGGCCAGGTTGTTCACCGCGCCCTGCGAGCCCAGCGTCGGCGCGCTCTGCTGACCGAAGGCTGACGCGTTTTGCTGGCCGATGTTGGCCCGCATGTCGACGAACAGCGTGCGGCTGATCAACTCGGCCTGGGCATTGGCAACCAGCGAGTTCTGGAACCGCGCCGGCTGGTCGCTCTTCAGGTAAGCGATGCCGTTCAACGTGTAGTCCACGCTGCCGCGCAACGAACCGCTGTTGCTGAGGATGCGGATGCCCGGCGACAGCGTCGTGATCAACGCTGCATCCTTGTCGTGTTCCTGAAGGCGCAGGTTGTCTGTCCAGGTCTGCATCACGCCGATGCGAGGCTGGACGATCATGCTCCCGGCCGGAGCAGCGGTCAGGCCTTGCTGGGCATGCGCGGCCATCGCCCAGGCGGCGGCGGCAAAGGCAAGACAGCGCGGCTCAGCTCTGCGCCGAGTCATTGCTGCCATATCCATAGCCGTAGCCATATCCGTAACCGTAGCCGTACCCGTAGCCATAACCGCCGGCGGCATTCGGGCTGGCCTGGTTGAGCAGCATCATCTTGACCGGGCAGCTCTCGATGGTGGCCAGCGCCTGCTGCACGGCGCTCTGCGCCGTCTTCTCTGCATGGACGACGATGATGATCTGACCCATGTGCGAGGCGAGCACGCGGGACTCCGTTGTCAGCAGCAACGGCGGCGAGTCGAAGATGATGATGCGGTCGGGGTAGCGCTTGGCCATGTTGTCCAGCAAATGGCTCATCGCATCGCTGGCGAGCAGTTCCGTGGCCCGCGGGTGCGGCGTGCCGCTGGGCAAGATGGTCAGCTTCTCGACATTGGTGCGCAGCAGCACCTCGGACATGTCGACACGCTCCTCCAGCACGTCGAGCAGGCCTGGGCCCTGGGGGAGGCCCAGCATGCGCAGCACCGACGGGCGCGCCACGTCGGCATCCACCAGCATGACGGTGTTGTCCAACTCGGCCGCGATGCTGAGCGCCAGGTTGATGGACGTGAAACTCTTGCCCTCGCCGGCCAGCGCGCTGGTCACCATCAGCAGGTTGGCGTGGTTGATGGTCGCAGCGCCCTTGCCCATCGCGTTCTTGATCAGCGGCCGCTTGATGACGCGGTACTGGTCGCCCGTCTGCGAGCGCGGCATGTGCGGCATCAGGAAACCCTGGGCGGCCAGCGCCACCACATCGAGCTCGACGCGCTTGGACGACGGATGGGGGCCATCATCAACCAGCGAGATGCCAACCGGGCGCGGGGCGTCGGCGGATGCAGGGGCGGCAGGCACCCCGGCAGCAGCGGTGGGTAGCGGCGTGGCAGCCGGCTGAGCGGCAGACACGATCTGCTCGTCTCCCGGCAGCACCACGCCGGCTTGGCGCAGTTGCTCTAGCCGCTGTGCGGCCTGTTCGATCAAGCTGGTCATGTCAGATCACCTGCCGGCTCAGTTGCACGGCCAAGACCGTCAATGCGACGGCAAACATCACCAACAACCCACCCGCGCCCGCGGAGAAGCGGATCAGGTCGACGCGTTGCCGAACCCGGTCGGCATCGGTCACCAGGCGGGTTACGACGCCCAGAATGGGCAGTTCCACACGCGTGCGCAGGTCGTCGGCATCATGGAAGACCGGCCGCAGCTGGCTGGCCGCGAAGGTCGTGAAAAGGCCGATGCCCAGCGCCGCGGCCATCGACCCGGCCAGCAGCAGCAGGCGGTTGGGCGCGACCGGCTTGGGGTTGGCGCGCGGCGGGTCGATGACACGGAAGTCGGCCACGCCCGAAGCAACGTCCAGTTCGCCCGACATCGAAGCCTGCTCGCGCCGCTGCACCAGATCCTCGTAGTTCTTCTTCTGGATGGCGTAGTCGCGGTTGAGCTGAGCCGCTTCGGCTTCGATCTGCGGTGCCGTCTTCAGCGCGGCCATCGCCTGTGCATAGCGGCTGGAATACTCGTCCACCCGTGCACGCAGTGACGCGACCTGGACTTCGGTGGTGGCCAGGATCCGTACCAGCTCCTGCGACGCGGGGCTACCGCCACCGCCCTGGCCCATGCCCACCATCGGCATCGCTGCGGCCGCCTTGCGCAATTCCGCGATCTCACGCTTGCGCTGCTCTTCCAGATCCTTGATGAGCTTGCGCGTCGAGATGATGTCGGGGTGTTGATCGGTGAAACGCTGCAGCAGGGAGTCCAGATTGCGCCGGTACTCGGCCAGGCGCCCATCGAGTTCGGGCGTCGACACGGCCGCATTGGCTTCCTGCATCAGGCTCTGCTGCGTGCTCTGGCCGCCGCGCGTCTTCTCGGCATCCAGCTGGGCCTTGGCCGCATCACGGGCGTTGACTGCCTCGCGGTATTCCAGGCGGGCCCGTTCAAGCTGGGCGCTGATCTCGGAAATATGCGCCGCCGAATCCTTGCCGTCGCCGGCCATGTTCGACAGATTCTTCAGCCGGAATTCCTTCAGACGCGTCTCCGCTTCTTCCAGCTTGTTCTCGTAGTTCTTGATCTGCTCGTTGATGAAGGTCGTCGCCGTCGACGTGTCTTTGCGCGTAGCCCCCAAGCTGGACTCCACGAAGATGGACACCAGGGATTGCACGACACGCTTGGCGGTCTCGGGGTCGCTGTCCCGGTAGCCGAGGATGTAGAGGTTGTCGCGGCCGCTGCTCTGGATGGAGAGGTTGCTCGTCACCGTCTCGATGGTGGCTTCCTGCTGGGCCTTGGACTGGTTCTTCAGGTCCAGGTCGGCCATGCGGACCAGCTTCTCGACATTGGGCCGGCTGATCAAGGTGCGGCTCAACATCGTCACCTGCTGCTCGACGTTGGGCTGCACGGCGAGGCCGGACATCAACGGCTTCAGGATGGACTGCGTGTCCACGTAGATGCGGGCGCTGGCCTCGTAGCGATCCGGCAGCACGAACACGACAACGGCGCCGACCAGCCCCGTCACCCACGCGACGACCAGACCGACCCAGCGGTACTTCCACATCCGCCGAACAATGATCAGCAGCTGGGCAATGAGAACTTCCATCGGGAACAGTCTCGGTTGTATCGATCAGGGGAGAGAGGCGCCTCGCGGCCGCCGCCCTCAATTTCAGAACAGGCTCTGCGGAATGATCAGGATGTCGCCAGGCCGCATTTCGACATTGGCCGACACGTCGCCGCGCTTGATCAGGTCCTTCAGCCGCACCGAATACTGCTTGTTGCCCTCGGCCGTGCGCAGGATGGTCGCGCTGTTGCCAGCCGCGAAATCGGTCAGGCCGCCGACGGCGATCATCACGTCGAGCACCGTCATCTTCTGCTTGTAGGGCAGGAATTGCGGCTTGGCCGCCTCGCCGACGACGCGGATCTGCTCGCTGTACGGGCCGACGAAGCTCGTCACGATGACAGTGACGACCGGGTCGCGCACATACTTGCCGAGCGCTTTCTCGATCTCCCGCGCCACCTGTACCGAGGTTTTGCCATGCACCAGCATCTCATCAACCAACGGGGCAGCGATCTTGCCGTCGGGACGCACCGGCACCGACATCGACAGCTCCGGATTGCGCCAAACCATGATGTTGAGGTTGTCACCGGCGCCGATGACGTAGCTGTAGTCGTCGGTCGCCACTTGTGCCGGCGCTGGTGTGTTGTTTGACTGCATCAAAGAGCAGGCCGACAACCACAGCGCGGCGCTGGCGATCAGCAGACGCTTGCCATCGATCAGGTGGTTGGCAGACAGGGCACGGATCATCGAAGAGACAAAGCGCTTCAAGGGCAACTCCATTGGGTTCTAGGGCGGCGACGGCCGGCCTGCATCCAGCGCCGCCGCCGGCAGGCGCAAGTGAGCAGAACATGATGCCATAGGCATGCCGAGTCGCCGCCCCGGGACCCCGCGAGTGAATGACAATGTTCACCGAAAGATGGGCCGCGCACCCCGCTGATCGAAGGACGCCATGCCAAGACCTCCACTGCCCGCCCTGGACGCCTGGCGTCAGCTCCTCGGCGCCGAGAACGTGCTGACGGATGGAGCCATCCCGCAACGCTATTGCCAGGACACCAGCGATAGCCCACAGCGGCCCGCCGCTGTGCTTCGGGTGGCTGCAGCGACTCAGTTGCCTGGACTGATGCGCATCGCCGCGGAGTTCCGCCTCGCAGTGCATCCCATCAGTACGGGAAACAACTGGGGCTATGGCAGCGCGCTGCCTACCTCGGACTGCGTGACACTCATCGATCTCGGCGCGTTGCAGGCCATCGTGGATTTCGATCCCGAGCTCGGCGTGGTGACGGTGGAGCCCGGCGTGACCCAAGGCATGCTCGCCGACTTCCTGGACCGTGGCGGCCACGACTACATGGTCCCGGTGACTGGCGCCGGGCCGAACTGCAGCGTGCTGGCCAATGCGCTGGAACGCGGCTATGGCATCACACCGCATGCCGACCATTTCTCGGCCGTCACCGACCTGGAAGCCGTGCTTGCCGATGGCAGCATCCATCGCAGCGCACTCGCCGAAGCTGGCAGCCCGGAACTTGCTCGGCTGTTCAAGTGGGGGATCGGCCCTTATTTCACCGGCCTGTTTTCACAGAGCGGCTTTGGCATCGTCACGAAGATGAGCATCGTCCTGGTGCGGCGACCGCAATGCGCCAAGGTCTGCCTGTTCAGTCTGGCGGACGACAAGCTGCTGGAAGCGGCCGTACAAAGGGTGAGGCGGTTGCTCGTTGAGTTGCCGGGAACGCTGGGTGGCGTCAATCTGATGAACAGGCACCGGGTGCTGGCCATGACGGCACCCTACCCCGATGCCAGCCAACTGGACGCGCACGGGCTGATGCCGCCGGACCTGGTCGAGCAACTGGGGCGCGCGTATCAGATCGCCCCATGGACGGGGTTTGCCACCCTCTATGGCCGACGCAGTGTCGTCGCCGCTGCGCAGAAAGAGATTCGCCGCGCGTTCAAGGGAGTCGGTAGCCGGCTGCTCTTCCTGTCGCCTCGACAGGCCGGGTGGCTCACCGCATTGGCCCGCCGCCTGCCCGGCGGCATGGGGGAGCGGCTGGGGCGCAGTGCAACGACGCTCAATTCCTCGCTGGAACTGGTTCAGGGCCGGCCCAATGAAACCGCCCTGCCGCTGGCGTATTGGCGTGCACGGCTGCCCCAGCCGGCGGCCGGTCGCAACCCGGCGGCAGATGGCTGCGGCTTGCTTTGGTATGCACCGTTGATTCCGATGCGTCCCGCGGACGTCAGACGTTTCGTCAACTTCGCGCGGCACGAGCTTCCGCGTTTGGGCATGGAGCCGCTGATCACGTTGACCAGCCAAGGCGACCGACTGTTTGACAGCACTGTGCCACTGCTCTTCGACAAGGGCGACAGCACTGCTTCAACCGCCGCCAGTACGGGTCTTGAACACCTCATTGAGGCCGGACGACGGCTGGGCTTTTATCCCTATCGTCTGCATGTCCAGAGCCAAGCCGCTCACCTGGCAAGGCAGACCGAGAACGCCAGCGTGGCTTCACGCTTGCGCCAAGCCTTGGACCCGCTGGATCTGATCGCGCCTGGACGATATGCCGGCCGGCACCCGCAAGACCGCTGAGTAGCGCGGCCAGCAGTTCGGCTGCCCGTGGCCGCTGCATAAGCACCGGTTTGCGCCTTTGACCGCCGGCAAAACCAGAAATGAAAAAGCGCCCTACAAGGGCGCTTTTGAACTCCCGCCGCGGCAAAGCGGCGGAAAGTGAGTTGCTTACTTCGACACCGTGCGACGACGACGGCTCAGGACACCGGCGACGCCGAGGCCCAGGCCAACCAGGGCCAGCGAAGCCGGCTCAGGCAGCGGCTGGAGCGTGCCGCGCAGGTTGGTCGTGCCTTGATAGCACCATGCACCTGCAGCAGCCGTACCGGTCTTGCAACCAGCAGCCAGGCCGGCGGCTTCGTCGTTGGCGTTCAGAACGAAGTTGCTGAAGGAGGAGGTCAACTGCACGTCGGCGAAGCCGGTTGCGGCGTCGGCCACCGTGTTGGTGTTGAAGGCGGCAGCAACTGCAGCCACGCCCGGGCCTGCGACGGAGACGTCAAACAGACCGCCACCGAAACCGTTCAGAACTTGGCCGGAGAACGAACCGGTGCCGTTCAGCACAGCGTTCGGAGCCGCACCACCGCCGAGGTTGTTGTGGCCGGTCAACGTCAGCCAGGGGGTCATCGCCTGGATGGTGGCAAGGTTCTGAACGGAATTCTGGGTCAGCAGATTCACGTTGGTGTTCGTGTAGAACACCGAGATGGTCGCCGTCGTGAACTCAACGTAGCCGCCGGTGAAGTTCTGCGAGTTGCCGAACGAGGCGACGTAGTACAGACCGCAGGAACCGCCGCCAGCGCAGTAGCTGTTGCTGCCGTTGACGGTCGACACCGAACCGTACGACATAGCCGTCTGGCCGTTGCCGTTGATGAAGGTCTGGGCCATCGTGGCCGTCTCGAGGTGGCTCAGGTTAAGCGCCGAGCCGAAGTCGATGCCACCGACGACGAATGCGTTGGCAGACATTGCGCCAGCCACGCCGATTGCGGCGACAGCGGCCTTCAAAGTTTGCTTCATGGTCAACATGATGGTGTGCTCCTGATGGTTGACATTGAATGGGGTCGACGAACAGTTCGCAAGCATCGTGCCAACTCCGAAGAACAGCGCCAACCCGTTGAAAACAAAGAAAAAACCGTCAACAGCAAGGTTAGGTCGGCGGCCCGGTGTAAGAAATCTCGACAGCCTGCCAGGCCGATCTCAAGAGCCCGACGCCGGTAACACCGGTAGCTTGTCGAGCAGCGCCTTGATCTCGTGAGCCGGGATTGCATAGCTGATGCCGCTGGCTGCTCCCAGCGCAGCCTCCTTGGTGCCCTTCACGACCACCATGTTGACGACGCCCACCACGACCCCGTCATCAATGCTGAACACCGGGCCGCCGCTGTTGCCAGGGTAGGCGTTGGCGTCCAGTTGCAGCACTTCAAAAGCCCCCTCCCGCAACTGCCGCACGCTGCGCTCATTGAGCCCTTGATAGTTGTTGGCCGCGACCGCTATGCCGGTTCGGGCAGCGATGATTCCCTTGTGCGTGACATGGGTGAAACCGAGCGCGCCGCCAAGCGGAAAACCCATCAACGCAATCGCGAGCCCCTCGCGCGGTTCATCGCGGGCCAAAGCCAACGGAGGCAGCGGCGGACCGTCGATATGCAGCAACGCCAGATCGCGAAACGGATTGCTGACCAGCAGCCGAGCCTCCCGCATCTGCCATTGACTCTGCGGGCTCCACACCTGGACTGCGAGCCGTCGGTCCACCCGGCCCGTGATCTCTGGTGGCAGGACATGCGCGTTGGTCACGACGGTACGGCCATCGCCAACAACGAACCCTGTGCCCCTGAAGCCAAAGCGCGGGCTGTCCAGGAGGCCGTAACTTCCCACCAGCACGACCGACGGCTTCGCCTTGGCGATCAGGTCAGGCAGCGGGTCGGCGACGACAGGGCCCCATGCTGCAATCGCCACAACGAAGATGCCAACCCATCGGCGATTCATTGGGTTCACAGTTCCGTGGCGACGTGGCTGGTTTCCAGTGCGCTGACGCAGTTGCGCCAGACGTCATTGACCTCCTCAAGGCGGAAGCCATAAAACTGACCATGGCCATGACGGCGCGTGACCGTCACGGGCAGCGTCGCACGGTCCTCCGCCCCGAGTTCCACGCGCGCGATGCCATGGCTGCCCACCGGGATGTCGAGCTGCGACTGGGCTTGAAAGCCGGACAGTGAAATCTCGATGACGGTGATGACCACCAACCGCTCGTCACCATCGGTCTTGATCTGCAATTCGGCCGGGCAACGCAGCGAAAAGCGCTGGTGGCGCCGCATCGATTGCCAGGACTCATCCGTGCCGACCAGCATCGGAAGCACGGTACGGAACTCCGGCTGGTCGTAGATGGACCACAACAACGCTCGTTTCCTGTCATCCAGCTCCCGAAAGACATCGGTCCGCTGATTGAAGAAGTAGTCCAGCGTCGCCGGCGTCAGCACCGGGTCATTGGTGGTGAAGTAGCGTCGGTGTGGCAGTCGGATGTTCGGCAGCCGCAGGTTGACGAAATAGTCGTGCAGGTTCTTGCGCGGCTTGCGGCGGCCGTAGACACGGCGAAAGATCTCCTTCGCCACAGGAAGGTCGAGCGTGGCGCCCACCGCCGGCGCGCCGTTGGCAAAGTCGTACCTGTCGACGACCGACTCCTGCAGGCGCTCGAAGAACAACAGCGATTCGTACAACTCGATCTTGTTCGGGTTGACCGCGATGACGAGGTGCCGCGTATCGAAATACCGCGTGCAGTACTCGTACATGAACTTCATCAACGGGAACAGGATTGCGCCACCCGTTTTGCGAAAGTCCGGGTGCACCGCCAGCGCGGAGATCTCGGCAATCTGCCCCTGCCTCGCGCGAACGTCGGTCAGGTCGAACGCCGACTGCAGTGGGAAGCCGAAGACGCCTTCCCGGATCATCGACATCGTCCCGACGACCCGGCCGTCATACTTCGCGCACAACGTCGTCGTCGTCGGCAATGCGTGATAGATGGTGACGCGCAGGCTCGAGGGCGACGGCTTCATGAAGCCGCTGGCGACGTAGGCGTCGTGCAAGATCCGGAAGCAGTCCTCGAGGTCTTGCTGGGTCTCTGCGACCTTCAGCTCCAGGCGCGGGTCCGGCGCCGGATCGCAATCGATCATCTCCCGAAAGATGCTGAAGCGAACGTCCCGAGGGAGCCAGGAAAAGACCGTCCTGAGTCCCTGGTGCATCCGCTTGCGGAGGCTCGCTTGCTTGATCTGCATCAGATTGGCTCGTGAAAGTAGCTCGCCGCTCGATTGATGGGTTAGAGAGAGGCTAGCAGTTTCTGCACTTCTTCCTGAGCTGCAAAGCCGCTGCCCATGGCAGTCAAGCGGTCCAGCTCTGCGCGCGCCTCGCTCTTATGCCCATTCTTGATCAAGTACTGCGCCAGGTGCAGGCGCAGCACCGGCATGGCCGGACTGCGCTCCACGGCACGCTTTTGCAGCGTGAGCGCCTTGTCCATCCGCCCGGCGCCAGCGTGGATCTCGGCCACCGTGTCTAGCACCGCCTCGGAATCGGGCGCCAGGGCCAATGCCTTCTCGCCCATCTCCAGCGCCCCCGGCTTGCCGGACCGGTGAAGCAGCCATGCGAGGTTGTTCAGCACGACGGCATTGTCGGGCTGCGTCGCCATCACCGTGCGGTAGTACTGTTCGGCACGTTCGTAGTCGCGACGGCCGATGGACTGCTCGCCCAGATAGAAGTTGAATGCCGGCGATTGGGGCCGCTTCGCCAACCAGTCGGCACCAAGCTTGTCGGCCTCTGCCGTCTGGCTCGCGGCCATCAGCGCGTTGTGGAGCTTGATGGCTGTCTCGTCGGACGCGCGCTTGGCAAACGCGGTCTTGAGCGCCACGACGGCGCCGGTCCGGTTGCCCTTCATCGCCAACAGGTCGCCTTCGAGAAGCCAGCCGCTGGGTTCGTTGGGCAGCTGCTTCTGCACGTTCTTGGCCACGCTCATGGCTTCGTCGGCTTTGCCTGAACGGGCAAGCAGCGTCACCAGCCGCGCTTGCGCGGGCAGGTGGTCCGGCTTCATGGCCAGCACCTTTCGCAGTTGGGCGATCGCGGCGGGCATGTCCTTGCGAGCCATCTGCACATTGGCCATGTGCATCAGCGGGTCGACCGAGTTCGGCTGCAGCGCGGCCGCCTTGGAGAAGGACTGGGCGGCCTGGTTGTGGCTGCCCAGCGCAAGCTCAGCCAACCCTTGCGCCTGTATCAGTCCGGCGCTCTTGGGAAACCGCGCCACGCCATCCTGGGCCGCCTTCAGCGCCGCATTGAAATCCCCGCGATCCAGCAGCGTGCCCACCAACGTGAGACGCGGCAAATCGGATTCCGGGAAGAGCTTGACGGCCTCTTCGAGCTGGTTGCGTACTTCCTCCGGCTTCGCGCCTGCACGCGCGCGAGCGGCAACCAGCCCGAGCCGCGCGCCCACGTCCTGAGGTGCCGCCGCGACCAGCTTTTCGTAGCGGGCGGCGGCGTTGGCTGGCTTGCCGTCATCCAGGTCGAGCAGGGCCAGTGCGGTGACGGCCGGCGCATAGGAGGCCTGACGCGCGACCGCCTGTTCAAAGGACGCGCGCGCTTTGTCGCGTTGCCCCTGCAGTTGTTGGACGCGCCCGCGGAAATACGGCGCCAGAGGCTTGTCCGCCTGCTTGCGTTCCAGAGCGTCGATGACAGTCAGCGCCTCATCCAGGCGGTTGCCTTGGATATGGGCGGTGATCATCGCGACCTCTGCCTCGCCACCCGCGGTCGAACCGGCGATCGACTTCAAGTCGGCCATGCCCTGCTCGGAACGCCCTTCGTTCAGCTGCGACAAAGCCAGCACCGTCCGCCCGCGCGCGTCGTCCGGGTTGAGCTCGACGGCTTTGGCGTACATCTTCTTTGCAGCCTCGCCATCGTTCTGCTGCAAATAGCAGTCCGCAGCCAGCGAATAGACCTCAGCCGGCGCCCTACGGTCGCCATCGAGCAGGGGCTGCAGGAAGCTCAATGCCTTCGCCGGGTCGCCGGCCCGCAGCTGGGCGCGGCTCATCAACACGCGCACCGCGACGGGCGAGGGGGAGCTGGGCAAGGCCTTGCCCAAATGGGCGATCGCCTGGAGATAGCTGCCGCGCTCGTACTCGATCGCGCCCGCGAGCTGAAGGAAGCGCGCGTTGTCTGGCGCGACCCGCAGCAATTCCTGCGCCGACTCGAATGCCGTCTTCAGGTCGCGACGCTCATAAGCCAACATCGTCGCGAAGTAACGTCCTTGCAAGCCTTTGGGCTGCAGCTTTTCCAGCAGCGCCAGTTGACGCTGTGCGCCGTCAAAATCGCGCTGGCGGATCAGCTCCTGGATCAGCCCCAGATGCGCCCGCAGGTTGTCGGGCATCAGCCGAAGCGCTTCACGATAGGCCGCGACAGCGCTGGTCGCGTCCCCGTTGGTCTGGACCAATTGCTCCGCTTTGGCCAACCAGGGCGCACCAGATTTCGGGGCGGTTTGAATCGTCCGTTCGATCTGCGCCATCGCGCCCGCGTAATCACCAGCAACGCGCAGCAATTGCGCGATCAGCAGCTGTGCCGTGACATTGCCTGGATCGGCCTGCAAGGCAGCCTCAGCCGCCTCACGGGACTGCTGGTACTTGCCCTTCACGCCATAGGCCGTCGCCAATGCCGCCTTCACCTCGGCTTTGGCCTTGGGCTCAGACACCTCTGCCGCAGCGTATTCCGCGATGAACTTGTCAGCCTCGCCACGCAGCATCATGGCCGCACCGACCATGGGCGCCAGCTCGCCAACCGGATAACCGGCCTCCCGAGCCTTGCCAAGCTCGACCAGCGCTTCGGACGGACGCCCCATCTCGAACAGGCTTTTGCCGAGCAGGAACCGCGCCTCAGCGTTCGTCGCGTCCTGCTGCAACACATTCTTGAATTCGATGGTCGCGGCGTTGAAGTCCCTCTTCTGCATCGACGCCTTGCCGGACGCCAGCAACTGGGCCGGACTTTTGCCGGAACAAGCCGTCAATGCGACGGAAGCCGCCAAGGCGCAGACCAGCAGGGTCGACTTGGAAATATTGCTCATGATTTGATCTGCAAGCGACTCATCAAGTCGTAAAGAGTGGGCCGGCTGACACCGAGCAATTCAGCTGCACGCACGATGTTGCCGTCGGTGCGAGCCAGCGCCGTGAGCACGGCCTGGCGCTCCGCGCTCTCGCGCACCGTGCGCAGGTCCAGCGTCGTCGCATCGCCACCAGCCTCCGGCGCAGCGCGCAGGCCAAGGTCAGCCGCCGTGATGCGATCCTCCTCGGCCATGATCACTGCGCGCTTGAGGATGTTCTGGAGCTCGCGCACATTGCCGGGCCAGCGGTGGGTTTCCAGCGCGCGCACGGCGTCGTCGGCAAGCGTCGGCACGGGGCGGCGCATGTCGGTCGCGAAGCGCCGCGCGAAGGCGTGCGACAGCAGCACCGGATCACCCACGCGGTCGCGCAACGGTGGAATGTCGACGACGATTTCGGCGAGACGGTAGAACAGGTCTTCGCGGAACCGGCCATCGGCGATGCGGGCCTTGAGGTCCTGGTGGGTCGCACCGACGACGCGCACATCGATGGGAATCTCCTGCCGGCCGCCGACCCGTTCGATGACCCGCTCCTGCAGGAAGCGCAGCAGCTTGGCCTGCAGCGGCATAGGAAGGTCGCCGATCTCATCGAGCATCAGCGTGCCGCCGTTGGCCGTCTCGATCTTGCCCAGCGTCGATTTGTTGGCGCCGGTGAAGGCGCCTTTCTCGTATCCGAAGAGCTCGCTCTCCAGCAGGGTCTCGGGGATGGCGGCGCAGTTGATCGCGACGAAGCGGCCCTTGCGCTTGGACGCATCGTGCAGGCCCTGGGCCAGCACCTCCTTGCCGGTGCCGCTCTCGCCGAGCAGCAGCACGGTGGCGTCGCTCGGCGCGACCTTCTCGATCATGCGGCACACGCGCTGCATGCCCGGGTCGCGCGTGACGAGCCCCGAGAACACGTCGCTGCTTTGCTGCATCTGCAGGCGGCGGTTCTCCTGTTGCAGCTCGTAGAGCCGGTACGCACGCTCCACCGTGAGCGCCAGCACGTCCGGATCGACAGGCTTGGCGAGGAAGTCGTAAGCCCCCATGCGAATGGCGCGCAGCGCGTTCTCTTGGTCGTTCTGGCCGGTCAGCACGATGACCTTGGCGCCGGGGTCGAGTTCGAGCAGCTTCTCAAGGCATTTGAAGCCTTCCGAGACCGAGTCCCGGTCGGGCGGCAAACCGAGATCCATCGTCACGACGGCAGGGTTATGGCGGCGGAACTGCAACACGGCACTGGCGACGTCGTCTGCCGTGACCGACTCGAAGCGATCCAGCGACCACTTGAGCTGCTTCTGCAGCGCCAAATCGTCCTCGACGATCAGCAACGGCGCGTGGCGGGGCGTGCTCATCGAACCTCGAGCGCAGCCCGCGGCGCATCGGCCTGGGCGTGGAACAAGGGCAGCAGCAGGGTCACCGTGGTGCCCCGGTTCAATTCGCTTTGCACGCTGATCTTGCCTCCCAATTCCTGCACGTATTGATAGCTCTCGTGGGCACCGATGCCCATGCCGCTGGCCTTGGTGGTCTCGAACGGCTTGAATAGCCGATTCTGTATGAAATCCTCGCTCATGCCGCAGCCGCTGTCCTGCACTCGAACGCGGGCTTGGCTGCCCTGGGCATCGAGCGTTAGGCGCACGCTGCCACTGGCCGGCGTGGCATCGAAGGCGTTCTGGACGACATGCCCCAGCACGCGCTCGACGCGCTCGGCGTGGCCACGGGTGCTGACGCCGGGCTGCAGTTCCAGTTCCAGTGCCCTGCCCTTGCTCGATGCCGCCACCGCCAGGCGCCTGGCGATCTGCTCGAGGTCGACGCCGCTGGTGACGCCATGGGGCTTGTCGCCTTCCCGAAGCTGCAGCATCAGCTGGCGCATCTTCTCCAGCGAGTTCTCGACGGTGTCCAGCATGTCCTGCTGGAACTCCGGGTTGTCGCGCAGACGCTTGGCGTTTTTCATCATCAGCGACAACTGCGTGACGATGTTCTTCAAGTCGTGCACGACAAAGGCGGACATGCGGTTGAAGGCGTCGAACTTGCGAGCCTCCAGCAGCGCCTCGGTCGCCTGTGCCTGCGCCAGATAGCCGGAGGCCTGGCTGGCTGCGGTGCGCAGCAGGTCGCGCACCTCCCAGTTCAGTTCAACGACCGTGCGCGGCCGGCCCAGTACCGCAAAGCCAATCAATGCCTCGCGCACCAGCAACGGCACGATGAGCCAGCTGCGCGGCTCGTCCGACAGCCAGGCGGGCAGCTCCAGCCCCGGATAGGCCTCGCGCCGCTCGCGCCACTCATCCACGTCGATGATCCAGGCACGCTCGCGCCAGAACGTGGCCAGCGTGCCGTCCCGCGGCTCGCTGCCCGGCTGGGCCGGCAGGTTCCAGCGCGCAGCCTGGATGAAATCGGCATCCGCGGCACGCTGCAGCCACAACATGCCACTGGGGCTCTCCACCAGGTTGGCTAGGGCCCGCACCACCGTTTCCGCCGTGTGCTGCGGCTCGGCGCTGCTCGACAGCAGCTGCGTGAAGCGCAGCCACTCCTCACGGTAGTCGTAGCGATAGCTGAAGAAATTCTTGCTGATGTAGACCCGCAACCGGGCGCGTATCGAGCCCGACGCGACCAGCAGCGCAAGCGCCACCAGCGCGACGAAGACCAGCGCCACCGACAGCGCCCGTCCCCAATGGCCGCCGGTGTAGCGCACGTAATAGCCCACGCCAGCAACCATCAGCAAATAGGCACCGACCAGCAGCAACGCGGCGGAATGGAAGACCGCCGCGCGCGACACATGCAGCTTGCCCAGCCAGTCGCCCTGCCGACGCGATGCGACGAAGAGCAATGGCACCGCAGCCGCATGCACGAGGGAGCGCACGCTGACCGCGTCGCCGTCGAAGTTCTGGAACAGCGCTGCCTGTGAGCCGATGAAAAGATCAAAGACAAAAATGCCGCCAAGCCCCAGGCAGACCGGCTTGGCATTCCAGCGCGCATCCGCCGTCGAGTTGCGCAACATTTGCTCGACGAGCACCAGACCGATCACCGCCAGGATGAGTGCGCCGAAAGCCAGCGGTCGAGTCATGTTGCCGGGCGCTTCGCCCTCACTGACCCAGATCAGCGCCAGTTGGCCGAGCACCGCCATGCTGGCCACCGGGCGCACCCAACCCAGCCCGCCCCCTCCGCGCGCTGGCGGCAGCAGCATCGCCAGGAAGGCGAACCAGAGCGCGAAGCGCAGCAGGTCGATACTGAGCACGACCCAGGCTGGCAGATGGTCGGACCAATGCCTCAGCCCATCGAGCAGCGCGACACCGGCCCAGACCGCACTGGTCGCCAGCGCCGCCAGGAATACCAGGGCCAGCGCCGTCACAGGCAAGCGGCCCCGCAGCAGGCGCTGCGCGAAGAAGATCGCGAACAGCCCATAGGCTGCGCAGCAGATCACGTCGCCCAGGGTGCTCAAGGATGCAAAGGGGACCAGCGCCTGCAGCAAGGCACCTGAAACGGAGTCCATTTCGGCTCGGGGCATGGGAGATTCAAGCATGCCCCACCCGCCCGCGGCATCGGCGCTTACGCCGAGACGGCACCGTCAGCGGGCGCCCTTGCCGGTCAGCACGACGGCCACGGTCTCCAGCATGATCAAAAGATCAAGGAAGAGGGAGTGGTTCTTGACGTAGTAGAGGTCGTACTGCAGCTTCTCGACCGAGTCCTCGATCGTGGAGCCGTATTCGTAGCGCACCTGGGCCCAGCCCGTCACGCCCGGCTTCACGCTGTGCCGCACCGCGTAGTACGGGATCTTGGTGGTCAGCTCGTCCACGAAGAACTGGCGCTCCGGGCGCGGGCCCACCATGCTCATCTCACCGCCCAGCACATTGAAGAGCTGCGGCAATTCGTCGATGCGCACCTTGCGAATGAAGCGCCCCACGCGGGTGACACGGTCATCGTTCTTGGTTGCCCAGCGCGGTTTGCCATCCTTCTCCGCATCGGTGCGCATGCTGCGGAACTTGATGACCTTGAAGGGCACGCCGTTCAAACCGATGCGCTCCTGGCGGTACAGCACCGGGCCGCGCGATTCAAGGCGGATCAACAAGGCCGTGGCCAGCATGACGGGCCAGGAGACGGCCAGGATCAAGGCTGCGAATATCACGTCGCACACGCGCTTGACCGCCGCGCGCGCCATGCCCTGACTGAAGCCATCGCCGAAGACCAGCCAGCCGGCGTTGACATGCTTGATGTTGATTTGGGCCAGCGTCTTCTCGAAATGCGTCGCGATGTCGACGACACGCACGCCCGACAGCTTGCAGTCGAGCAACTGGCGCAGTGGCATGCTGCCGCCGCGGCGCTCACTCAAGGCCACCACGATCTCGTCCACGTTGTGCCGGAGTGCCGCCTCGGTCAGGTTGGCGCCGTCGTTGATGATCTCCGCGGCCGGCACCTCGTGCTGCTCCTCGTTCGGGCCGGCGTAGTAGCCGACGATCTGCGCCAGCGGGTCGGAAGCCCGCAACGTGTTGGCGACCGTGCGTGCAGCCGGCCCCGTGCCGAAAATGAGGATGCGGCTGCGCAGGCGGGCCTGGGTGCCGGAATGCGCCGCATACACGCGATGCACCATGACGGCAGCAACGGCGGCCATTGCGACCAGGGTCAGCAGGTCGCGATGGCTGGTGTCCGAAGGCACCAGGCTGAAGATCGCGTAGGCCAGCGGCAGACCGAACAGCAGCCCGAAGAGCGCGCGGGCGCAGGACTCGGTGATGGAACGGTTGTGCACGTGCTGATAGAAGCCCGTGGCGGAGTTGATGACGAACATGCAGCCAGCCAGGGAGAGACCATGCGAGGCAGCAAACGGCAACACGGTTTGCGCGGCCTCGCCTTGGCTCAGCACGACGGCGATGACGGCAAAAACGATGAGCCCAAGGTCAAAGAAGACCTGAAGCAGGGTCTGCTTGTGCAGGTAATGGTTGAATATTCGAATCATTGACATCCCCCGATCACTTGTGCCTGGCGCTTTTTCCGCATTTCAATCCGATCAACGAAATTCGAATCAGTTTCGATACTCCGTTCATCTGGCGCAGAGGCCGCCCGCCACATCGCCTTGTCCACCGCCGGTCTGGTCACCATGGGTCGGTTGAGACCGCGGGGCCGGCTGCCTGTTCGGGAGGACACAAATCCGCCATGAACAATGCTGACCCGGCCTTGATCGCGCCGGCATCATGCCTTCGGCCCCTGGGCTTGAAAGCCCCCCGTTTAGAGGGTGCATGACCCTTGAATCTGCCTCGCCCAACAGCGACTTCCGAAGCCGGCGCTGACGGTCATTTTCACAACCGGCCGGCAGTAGACCCGAAAGTCAGCGACACGCCGGTGACATGCCAGGGCAAAGCGTGCGAAGTGCACGAGCCTTTCTTTGAAATCCAACGAAACCCGCTCGATGGGCACGTCCCGCCGCACCTCATCGCGGCCGTGGTCGGCGCGGACGTGAATATTGCACGGCCGATTATTGACGCCGCGCTTTTATTTTCGATTCGCGCCTCCGCGGGTCAATTTCATTTTCCGGCCATTTATGCCTAATTCAATTGGCATCCAAAAACAAAAAACGCCCGCCGAATGGCGGGCGTTGCAGCGAACCGTGGCGATCAGCGCACGACGGCGATCTGTTCGCGGGCACCGCCCTTGTACGTGTAGAGGGTCAGCGCGCCATTCTTGATGTCACCCTTCTCGTCGAAGGTGATGGTGCCCGTGACGCCCTTGTAGCCGGCCGTCTTGGCAAGCACCGGCAGGTACTTGGCGGGTTCGGCGGAACCGGCCTTGACCATCGCGGCAGCCAGCACATTGACCGCGTCATAGACGTACGGCGCGTAAATCTGCACGTCGACGTTGAACTTGGACTTGAACTTGGCCCGGAAGTCGTCCATGGACTTCTTCGCTTCGCCTTCGACACCGCCGGCTTCGGCGCAGACGACTTGGCCGTCACCCATGGTGCCAGCGGCCAGCTTGGGCAGCTCGCCCGTGCAGATGCCGTCGCCGCCCATGAACTTGGCCTCGATGCCGAGCTGCTTCATCTGGCGCAGCATCGGGCCGGCGACGGCGTCCATGCCGCCAAAGAACACGACGTCGGGCTTCTTGCTCTTCAGGGAGGTCAGGATGGCGGTGAAGTCCGTGGCCTTGTCGTTGGTGAACTCGCGGCCGACGACCTTGCCGCCGGCGCCCTTGACGCCCTTCTCGAACTCGTCGGCAACGCCCTGGCCGTAAGCGGTGCGGTCGTCGATGACGGCGATGGACTTGCCCTTCAGTTGTGCGACCGAGTACTTGCCCAGCGTGCCACCCAGGTGCACATCGTCAGCGACGACGCGGAAGGTGGTCTTATAGCCGTTGCGGGTGAACTTCGGATTGGTGGCCGACGGCGAGATCTGGGGGATGCCGGCATCGCTGTAAACCTTGGAGGCGGGGATGGAAGTGCCCGAATTCAGGTGACCCACGACGCCATTGACCTTGGCGTCGACCAGCTTCTGGGCGGCAGCCGTGCCTTGCTTCGGATCACCGGCGTCGTCTTCAGCGAGCAGTTCGAACTTGACCTTCTTGCCCCCGATGCTCAGGCCCTTGGCGTTCAGGTCCTCGATGGCCAGGCGGGCGCCGAGTTCGTTGTCCTTGCCCAGGTGAGCGATCTGGCCGCTGGTCGGGCCGACGTGACCGATCTTGACCACCATGTCCTGGGACACTGCGGCACCGCTGAGCAGCGCAGCGACTGCACCCACTACCACATTCAACTTGACTTGCATGGATCAACTCCAGTTTGGAAGAGAAAGAAAAACAAACAACCGTTGAGTTTTCAACCAAATGAACATACCCGAAATCCGGGGGGCTCTCATTCGGGAAAGCGTGGACGCAAAGTTGTCAACCGGCCGCAGAGAAGTGGTCCAGCTTGGCACCGGACTGTTGGTAGACGCGGTAACGCGCACGCCCTGCCTGAACGCGCGCGGGGTCGCTTCCGATGACCTCGAGCACCCGCTCGAATGCGGTAGCGTCACTCGGCATCGGATCGCCGAGGTTCAGCAGCAGCCCGCGGTGGGGCAGTTGCGCGGCCTCGTCGACCAACAGCACCTCGCCCGGCGCGGGTGGCGTCGTGCCATCCCAGCGCCGATGGGGAATGAACTCGGCCGCATCGAAGCTCCACAGCAGTTGATCCAGCCGTGCCGCCTCGGCTGGCGGCACGCAGACGCCGACCGGCTTGCCGGACGCCAGGGCGCGTCGGATCAGCCGGCACGCGAAATGCAGCGGGTCTGCCGCGTCGCTGTAGAAGCTGACCTGAACCGCCACGCCTACTTGGCCTGGCTCAGCACGAAGTGCGTCAGCAGGCCGACGGGCCGGCCGGTCGCGCCCTTGGCGCCGCCGCCCTTCCAGGCCGTGCCGGCGATGTCGAGATGGCCCCAGCGGTACTTGCCCGCGAAGCGCTGCAAGAACTTGGCCGCCGTGATGGAACCGCCCGCGCGGCCGGCGATGTTGGCCACGTCGGCGAAGTTGCTTTTCAGGCCTTCGGCGTAGTCGTCGTCGAGCGGCATGCGCCAGCAGGGGTCGAGCGCGGCATCTCCGGCCGCAGTCAGGGAGGCTGCCAGTTCATCGTCGCTGGCATACATGCCGCTGCGCACGCCGCCGAGCGCGATGACGCAGGCACCGGTCAGCGTCGCGACGTCGACGACGACCGCCGGCTTGAAGCGCTCCGCATAGGTCAGCGCATCGCAGAGGATGAGACGGCCCTCGGCGTCGGTGTTCAGGATCTCTATGGTCTGGCCCGACATCGACGTGACCACGTCACCGGGCTTGACCGCGCGGCCGCTGGGCATGTTCTCGCAGGCGGCGACGATCATGACGAGGTTGAGCCTGGGCTTCAACTCGGCCACCGCGCGCAGCGTGCCGATGACGCTGGCCGCGCCGCCCATGTCGAACTTCATCTCGTCCATCTCGGCACCCGGCTTCAGCGAGATGCCGCCGGTGTCGAAGGTGATGCCCTTGCCGACCAGCACGACAGGCGCGACCGTCTTGGCCGCGCCTTCGTAGCGAGCGACGATGAAGCGCAGCGGCTCGTCCGAGCCTTGGGCCACAGCCAGGAAGCTGCCCATGCCGAGCTTCTCGACGGCCTTGCGGTCCAGCACCTCCACCTTCAGGCCGTGGGTCTTGCCCAACTCCTGAACCACCTGGCCGAGGTAGGTTGGCGTCGCGTGGTTGCCGGGGCGGTTGGCGCATTCGCGCGCCAGCTCGACGCCGGCCGCGATCGCTTCACCGCGCGCCAGGCCGGCCTTGACCGCCTTCTGCGCCGCCTTGTCCACCAGCAGGGTCAACCGCGCCAGCTTGGGCGCCGCAGGTGCACTGGGTTTGGTGTGGCGGTAGAGGTAGACCGCGTCGCTGCCGGCGAGCGCCGCCTGCTCGGCCAGCGACTCGGCCAGCCCGGCGTCAAAGCCGGCAAACACGACGGCGGCGTTGGCCACGCCGCGCGACTTGATTTGCGCCAGTCCGGCCGACAGTGCCGCCCGCGCGGCCGCCAGCGAGGTCTTGCCGCTGGCGGCAAGCACCAGGCGCGCCGCCTTCAAGCCGTCGGGATGCGTCAGCGTCAGCGCCTGGCCGGCCTTGAGCGCGAAGTCACCGAGCTTGATCGCGGCCTGCGCGTGTTTTGCGACGACCGCATCCAGACCTTGGGGCAGCGAGTCGCCGCCCAGCACCACGATGAGCGCATCCGTGCCCGCGGTAGCGAGTGCGTTCAGCTCTGTGGTTTGAACCTTGAAGTCCATAATGACCAGAAGTAGATAGAAGTGCGTTTGATGTTATTCGATTCGTCCACGCGGTCAGAGTTGGCCAAGAGCTTCGGCGTCACGCTGGTGGTCATGCTGACCATCATGCTGACGTCGACGCTGATCCGCACGTTGGGCCAGGCGGCTGGCGGCAATGTCGCGCCGCAGGACGTCGTGCTGCTGATGGGCTACGCGACCATCGCCCACCTGGCGACCATGCTGATCCTGTCGCTCTTCATCGCCGTCGTCATCACGCTGGGGCGCTCCTACCGCGAGTCCGAGATGACGATCTGGTTTGCCAGCGGCATCCCGCTGTCGCGCTTCGTGCGGCCGGTGCTGCGCATGGCCTGGCCCATCCTGCTGGCCGTCGTCGTGTTGGAACTCGTCGTTTGGCCCTGGGGCAACCAGAACAGCGCCGAGCTGCGCGACCGCTACCAGAAGCGCAGCGACCTGTCGCGGGTGGCACCCGGCCAGTTCCAGAGCTCGCGCGACGGCAGCCGCGTCTTCTTCATCGAGCGTGGCGAGGACCCCGCAACCGGCCGCAACGTCTTCATCCTGGCCAACCAGAACGACCGTGAGTCCGTGACGACCTCGTCACGCGGCCACCTGCAGATGGACGGCGACGACCGCTTCCTCGTGCTGGACCATGGCCAGCGCAACGAGACGCAGCTCAAGACCGGCGAGAAGAGCCTGGCGCGCTTCGAGCAGTACAAGGTGCTGACCGACACCCAGGTGCTGGCCAACGCCAACCAGTTGCCGCCCAAGGCGATGGCGACGCTGGACCTGCTGCGCCTGCCGACGCCCAAAAACCAGGGCGAGCTGGCCTGGCGCCTGGGCATGATCCTCGGCGGCATCAACATGGCCTTGCTGGGCGTGGGGCTGGCGGCGTCCAACCCGCGCCGTGCCAACAACTGGAACCTGCTCTTTGCGCTGCTGGCCTTCATCGTCTACTTCAACCTGATCAACCTGTCGCAGTCCTGGGTCGGCAACGGCCGCACCTCGCTGGCACGCGCGCTGCTCAGCGTCCACGGCAGCGCGCTGGTGCTGTCGCTGGCCATCATCTGGCTGCGCGACAACGCCAACCGCTTCGGCCTGCGGCGCCGCCTGACGGGAGCGCCCGCATGAGGACCGTCCGCCGCCTGCTCTACAAGGACATCGCCGGCTCGGTCGTGCTCGTCGCGCTGGCCTTCCTGTCGCTGTTCTTCTTCATCGATTTCGTGGACGAGCTGGACCGCATGACGCGCATCGGTGCCGGCGGCGCCCAGGCCGCGCTGCTTGCGGTGATGGACCTGCCCGGCCATTTCTACGAGCTCTTCCCCATCGCCGTGTTGATCGGCTCGATCATGGCCCTGGCCCGCCTGGCCCAGAGCAGCGAGTTCACCATCCTGCGCACCGGCGGCCTGGGCCCGGCGCGGGCGCTGAGCCTGCTCGCCGGTCTGGCTGCCGTGTTCGCGGTGATGACCTTCGTCATCGGCGACTACGTCGCGCCCCAGTTCGAGCGCCACGGCGACGACATGCGCGCCCGCTTCAGCCGCAGCGCCAACGCACCACAGCGTGGCGCCTGGCTCAAGGACCACCAGACCGTCGACGGCCAGGAGCGCAGCTACTCGGTCAAGGTCGGCCGCGTCGGCACCAGCGGCGAGCTGGAGGACGTCCGCATCTATGAATTCGACCCCGAGGGCCGGCTGATGTCGCGCACCGAGGCCGGCAAGGTGGATGTCGACGGCCAGGGCGTCTGGCATCTGCAGGCCGTCCGGCGCACCGTCTGGAACCCCGGCGCGGCCACGGCGGCCGGCTCGGTGGGCGAGATCGTCGTCAGCGAGCAGCAGCTCGACAAGCTGGACTGGCAAAGCTCCCTGCATGCCGGCGTCATCGCCGCGGCCGTGCTGCCGGCGATGTCGATGTCGACGCTGGAGCTCTACCGCTACACCGAACATCTGTCCGCGCAGGAGCAGTCGGCCCAGGCGCACAACATCCAGTTCTGGCGCAAGGCCTTCTACCCGTTCGCCTGTTTCGTCATGGTCGCGCTGGCCCTGCCCTTCGCCTACCTGCATGGCCGCTCGGGCGGCATCAGCATCAAGGTCTTCGGCGGCATCATGCTGGGCATCAGCTTCGTGCTGCTGAACAACGTGGCGGGCCACCTCGGCCTGCTGAAGGACTGGACACCCTGGGCCGTCGCGGCGACGCCCAGCCTGATCTACCTGGGCCTGTCGATGGCGGCCTTCACTTGGCTGGTGAGATACCGATGACCGAAGGCCTGCTGCTGTTCGCCCATGGCGCCCGTGACCCTGCCTGGGCACGGCCTTTCGAGATCGTGACGCAGCGCCTGCGCGCCGCGCGGCCCGACACGCCGCTGGCGATGGCCTTTCTCGAGTTCATGTCGCCCGACATGGACGAGGCCGCCGCCCAGCTTGCCGCCGCCGGCTGCACGCGCGTGCACGTGTTACCCCTCTTCCTCGGCACCGGCGGCCACGTCAGGCGCGACGTGCCCGTGCTGCTGGACCGCCTGCGCGAACAGCATGGCGACGCCATCGAGTGGCTGCTGCATGCGCCGCTCGGCGAGCAGGAAGCCGTGCTCCAAGCGATCAGCCTGGCCTGCCTGGCCGTCCTCGAATGAATCTGCATCAGTTCCGCTTCGTCCAGGAAGCCGCCCGCCGCAACCTCAACCTGACCGAGACGGCCAAGGCGCTGTTCACGTCGCAACCGGGCGTCTCCAAGGCCATCCTCGAGCTGGAGGAGGAGCTCGGCGTCGACATCTTCTCGCGCCATGGCAAGCGGCTGCGCCGCATCACCGAACCGGGCTTGCAGGTACTGGCCTGCATCGAGATCATCCTGCGCGAGGTCGGCAACCTCAAGCGCATCGGCGAGGAGTATTCGCGCCAGGACAGCGGCACCTTCTCCATCGCGACGACGCACACGCAGGCCCGCTACGTGCTGCCCGCGCCGGTGGCCCAGCTGCGCAAGAACCTGCCGCAGCTGCGCATCAGCCTGCACCAGGGCAGCCCCGACCAGGTCGCCCGGATGCTGCTCGACGAGAGCGCCGACCTGGGGCTCGCGACCGAATCGCTGGCCCAGTATCCCGAGCTGGTCACCCTGCCCTGCTACGAGTGGCAGCACGTCATGGTCGTGCCGCGCGACCATCCCCTGGCCAGCGTCGAACGCGTCAGCCTCGAGCAGATCGCCTCCGAGCCGCTGGTGTCCTACCACCCCAGCTTCACCGGCCGCACCCGCATCGACAAGGCGTTCGCCGCGCGTCACCTCACGCCCAACGTCGTGCTCGAAGCGATCGACTCCGACGTCATCAAGACCTACGTGCGGCTCGGCATGGGCGTGGGCATCGTCGCCGAGATGGCGATGCGCGAGGAGCCGCCAGGCAGCGACCTCGTCGCCCGACCCCTGGGCTCGCTGCTCGGCAGCAATGTCACCCGCATCGCCTTCAAGCGCGGCGCCTACCTGCGCAACTACGTGTACAGCTTTGCCGAGCTGCTGTCGGAGCGCCTGAGCCGCAAGCTCATCGAAAAAGCGATGAACGGCGACGCCACAGACTTCGGCATGTAGCCCGGCTGGGCCAGGTGCCGAAGCTCAATCGATCGGCAGCATCAGGTCCACCTCGTCGCTGCGCAGCCCGGCCTCGAAAAGGTCGCGCGCGACGCTGTAGAGCATCAGCAGGTCCCGGTAGGCCGGCAGCTCGAAATGCGGCGTGCCGGGGCCGGCGCCGCGCGCCAGCAGCTCCTGCAGCATGTGCATCGCCGACGCCGGGTCGGACCAGACGACCTGCAGGTGCGCAATGACGCTGGGGCTGGCATCCAGGCCGCGGCCGCGCGTCAGGCTCTGGGTCCACTGCGGCGCCATCGTGCGCAGCTGCTGTTCAAACTGCTTGGCGAGTTCGGCAAACACGTCGGGCTCGCTGCGCTGCTGGCAGATTTCCATTAGCAGCAGATAAGGCATGGCGCCGCCACCGCCCCGCGCCACCTGCGTCGCCAGCAGGTCGGCGGCGGCCTCATGCTGGCCGAGCAGTTGCAGGAAGTCGACCTGCTGCTGCAGGTCCAGCAATTCGTCGGCCACCGTGAGTTCGTCGGACGGCAGCGGCGTCGCCTGGACCGGCAAGGGCTGCGTCGCCTGCATGGACAACGGCGCTGGCGCAACGGGCGGCGGAGACCCGGGCGGCCAGGGCAAGGGCCGCGGCTGCGGCCGCGTGATCTGGTGCTGGCCCTCGTCGGGCAGCACCGCAGCGTTGCCCACCACCGGTGGCGCCATGCCGGGGGACACGGGCTGCTGCGGGGGCGGCACGCCGGCGCCTTCTGCCGCGTGCAAGGCACGCCAGTAGGCCAGCTCGCGGCGGGCCCGCTGGTCACGCCAGCCGCTGAAGTAAAAGGCCGCCGCGCCGGCCAGCAGGCTCAGCCCCAGCGTCAGCAGCCAGGTCATCGGGTCACGGTAGGGCGAAGCCCGCGTGGCCTGCACCGGGGCGGGCGGCAGCACGGCCTGGGACGGCGCAGCTGCGGGAGGGATTGCGGCCGCAGCAGCTTCCGCCTGCTGGCGCGCCTCGATATCGGCGCGCAACCGGGCGACGGTCTGCTCGAGCTGCGCGATCTGGGCTTCGAGCTCCGGCGTCAACTCCAACTCGGGCGCGCTGGCGGCCGGCTTGGCCGGGCGCGGCGCTTCGGCCACGAGCACCTCGGGCCGCTCCAAGACCAGACGCGGCCCCGTCGCACGCGGCTTCGGGCGCGCCCGGGGCTTGGCGGCCGGCGCGGGCGGCGGGCTGGCCTCGGCGAGCTGGCGAGATGCAGGCTCGGCCGCCTGCGGCGGCGCAGGCACAGGTGCCGGCATCGACACCGCCGCCGCATTGGCCGGCGGGTCGACGAAGGCACTGAACTCGCGGGTCAACCGCAGCGGGCAGCCCAGCGCCAGCGTGATGCGCAAGGCCGGCTCGTCGATGGGTACCAGGCTTTGCACCCGGATGCGCCGTTGGCCGGCGTCGCCCTCCAGCCGCAGCTGCAACAAGCCGGCCGGCACGCGGGCCTCGCCCGCGGTCACCTCGCCGCGCACACAAGCGTCCGTCAGCTGTTCGCCGTCGGCCAGGGTCAGCGGCACGCTGGCATCCAGCGGCTTGCCGAGCGCGGAGTGGACCTGCGGCCGGCCCAGTCCGAGGGCGTCGGCGCCGGAAGACGCCAGGCCAAGCAGCAGAGCCAAGGCGGGAGTGAAGGCACCCAGCAACGTCGGGCGCAGGGCCGTGAAGGGCATTGACGGCGGGCGGCTAGAGATGCGGTTGAGAGAGGGGTTGTGACTGCGCGGATCACTCTAGCATGGGGATATGCGCGGCCAGTGCGGCGGCGAGCGGCACAATGCCGCCCACGCCATGAATGCACTCAGCCTCACCCCCGCCGAACGGCAGCAGATCGACCAGGGCCCCTGGTTTTCCAGGCTGTCCGAGCCGCTGCGCAACGACATCCTGCAGCGCGCCTACGTGCGCCGCCTGCCCGACGAGACCATGCTGTCCCACCGCGGCGAGCCCGCCGAGGAATGGAGCGCGGTCGCCAAGGGCGCGGTGCGCGTCAGCTCGGTGTCGCTGGCCGGCAAGCAGATCTCGCTGACCTATGTCGAGCCCGGCACCTGGTTCGGCGACATCGCCCTTTTCGACGGCCTGCCGCGCACGCACGATGCCTATGCGCATGGCGAGACCACGCTGCTGTGCGTGCGCAAGGCCGACTTCCGCGCCCTGCTGCAGGCGCACTCTGAGCTGTATGACGCGTTGCTGCGCCTGAACTGCCGCCGCCTGCGCCTGATGTTCGACATGATCGAGGACCTCAACACCCGGCCGCTGGCCGCGCGCCTGGCCAAGCAGGTGCTGCTGCTGGCGCGCTCCTACGGCGTGCAGGAAGGCGACGAGATCCGCATCGGCCTGCAGCTCGCGCAGGAAGACCTGGCCCAGCTGCTTGGTGCCTCGCGCCAGCGCGTCAACCAGGAGCTGAAGGCCTTCGAGCGCGAAGGCGCGGTGCGCGTGGAGCCGACGCGCCTGGTCGTGCTGAGCCGCGACAAGCTGCTCGCCGCCGCCGCCCGCTGACGCTGCCGCGACACGGCGCGCGGCGGCCGGCTCTCACAATGGATGAGTTTGCGCCCCAGAGAACGACATCCATGGAAGCATTCACCGGCACCCGCCCCCTCGCCCAGCCGCTTGACACTGCGGCGCTGGAAGCCTGGCTGCGCGTGCATGTCGACGGCTTTGCCGGGCCGCTGGACATCGAGCAGTTCAAGGGTGGCCAGTCCAACCCGACCTATCTGCTGACGACACCGGCCGCCAAGTACGTGATGCGCAGCAAGCCGGCGCCGGTGGCCAAGCTGCTGCCGTCGGCGCATGCCATCGAGCGCGAGTTCCAGGTCATGGGCGCGCTGGCCGGCACCGACGTGCCGGTGCCGGCGATGCGGGCGCTGTGCGAGGACGAGGCCGTCATCGGTCGCGCCTTCTACGTCATGGAATTCATGCCGGGCCGGGTGCTGTGGGACCAGAGCCTGCCGGGCATGACGCAGGCCGAACGGCGCGCGCACTACGACGAGATGAACCGCGTCATCGCGGCGCTGCACCAGGTCGATTTCAACGCTGCCGGTTTGGCGCACTACGGCAAGCCGGGCAACTACTTCGAGCGCCAGATCGGCCGCTGGAGCAAGCAGTACCTCGCCTCGGTCACCGAGCCCAACGCGGCGATGGACGCGCTGCTGGCCTGGCTGCCGGCACACATCCCCGCAACCGCGCGTGACGAGCGCGAGATCAGCATCGTGCATGGCGACTACCGCATGGACAACGTCGTCTTCCACCCCACGGAGCCACGCATCATCGCGGTGCTGGACTGGGAGCTGTCGACGCTGGGCCATCCGCTGGCGGACTTCAGCTACCACTGCATGAGCTGGCACATCCAGACCTCGGGCGCTGCGCGCGGCCTGGGCGGCAAGGACCTCGTCGAGCTGGGCATCCCGGGCGAGCGCGAGTATGTGCAGCGCTATTGCGAGCGCACAGGGCGCGCGGATGTCGAGGCCGTCATGGCCGACTGGAACTTCTACATGGCCTACAACATGTTCCGCATCGCGGCCATCGTGCAGGGCATCGCCAAGCGCGTCGAGGACGGCACGGCCTCTAGCTCGCAGGCCAGGGAGACGGCGGCAAGCGCCAGGCCGCTGTCGCAACTGGCCTGGAGCTTCGCGCAGAAGGCCTAACTCGCGTCCCCCGGGCGGGTGGACGGTGTCCAGGCGATCGAGGTGGTGGTCGGCCAGACACCGTTGTCCGACAGCCGCGCAGCCACGCGCAGCGCCTCGCGCGCGGCGATCTCCAGCAGGCGCACCAGCGCTTGCAGCCTGGGCAGGTCGGCCTCGGCCATCTCGGTGCGCAGGTAGAGGTTGCCGCGCATGCTCATCAGCACGAAGGGATGGCCCTCGGGCAGCAGGTCCTGGCTCGCCTGCGCCAGTGCCTCGCTGAGTTCACCGTCGATCCAGGCGCCGGCCAGGTCCTTCGTCACGCCGACGATGCCGTAGCGCTGGCGCACGATCTGTGAGGTCGCGTTGTTGAACTTCGGAAACATCACCAGCCAGCGCATCTCCTCGGGCGTGTCGGTGTCGACGCGGGTCTTGAGCGTGTCGGTGTAGGCCTCGAACACGGCGCGCTCGAGGTTCTCCATCAGCGCGCGGCACAACACCATCAGTTGCAGGTCTTGGTGCAGCCCCATCTCGCAGCGCATGCGCAATTCGAAGCCGGGCAGATAGCTGCGTTGCGACACGCCCCATTCGATGCGCAGCCGGCCGGGCTGGGCCGTGGGTTGATCAATCTGGAAGCCTAGGCCGTCCCGTGTCAGCGTGAACTCGGCGCCGCGCGCCTCGGCCCATTCCTGGATCGGACGCCAGCGTGCTGCGTTGGCGCGCGTCACGAGCCAGTGCTTGACCTGCTTTACCACCATGAGTCGTGAGAAGTCTGAGAATGGGGTCTACGCTGCGGCGCACCGGATGGAGGCGACGAATGATCGAAGTGTATTCATGGCCTACACCTAATGGGCACAAGGTGCACATCATGCTGGAGGAGTGCAGCCTTGCGTACCGGGTGCATCCCGTGGACATCGGCGCCGGCGACCAGTTCGCGCCGGACTTCCTCGCGATCAGCCCCAACAACAAGATCCCGGCCATCACCGATCCCGACGGGCCCGACGGCGCGCCGATCTCGCTGTTCGAGAGCGGCGCCATCCTGCTCTACCTCGCCGGCAAGACCGGCAAGCTGCTGCCCACCGACGTGCGCGGCAAATACGAGGTGCTGCAGTGGTTGATGTTCCAGATGGGCGGCGTCGGACCGATGCTCGGGCAGGCGCATCACTTCCGCATCTATGCTCCCGAGAAGATCGACTACGCGATCGACCGCTACACCAACGAGGCCAGGCGCCTGTACTCGGTCATCAACAAGCGCCTCGCGCATTCGACCTATCTCGGCGGGCGCGACTACAGCATCGCCGACATCGCCGTCTTCCCCTGGCTGCGCTCCTGGAAGAACCAGGGCGTGGAGATGGGCGACTACCCGCACCTGCGCGGCTGGTTCGACGAGATCGCCAAGCGCCCGGCGGTGCAGCGCGGTGTCGAGGTGCTGGCGCGGGCGCGCAAGCCGTTGACGGACGAGAAGGCGCGGGAAGCGCTGTTCGGCCAGCGGCAGGCGCAACAGCGCTGAGGCGGAGTTCAAGGTCCCAGGCAGCGGCGACCGAGCGGCGTGCTCGATCAGCAGCTTGAGACAGCGGTCATGGACCTGGGCGGAAGCGACTGACTTGAAGGCGTCAAGGGCGCACGCCGGGCGGCTGCATCGCCATGCCGGCCGAGCGGCGTGCGAGGTGCACCTCCAGCGCCAGCAGCTCGGCGCTGTCCCAGTCCCACACCTTGGCGCGCACACCGTTCAGGCAGCCGCGCAGGCGGCGCTGCAGGCTGCCCAACGACTGCCACTCCAGGCGATAGACCGGATAGTCGTCGACATGCGCTTGCGGGATCAGGCTGCCGCCCAGGCGCAGGCCGGCACGCTCGTCGTGGCACTGCGCGCACGACAGGTTGAGCGCGCCGATGCGGGTCGTGTAGAGACGCTCGCCGCGCTTGGCCGCCGCGTCCAGCTCTGGGCCACGCGGCGGCTGCAACGGCAGGCCGCGCGACTGCTGCGCGACGAGGGCCGACAGCGCCAGCAGCGGCTCGGCCTCGGGCGCCCACGCCGGCTGCTGCTGGTGCCGCACGCGGCAGCGCTGTATGCGGGCGGGCAGATCGACAAGACCGTTGTCCCAGGCCGGGTAGCGCGCGGCGGCACCGCGCAAGGTCTCGGGCTCACCATGGCAGCTGGCGCAGGCCTTGGGGCCGGCGCGCCACTGCTCACGGCCCAGGGCCAACGCGAGCTGCGCGGGGTGCTGGGCGTCGTCGGCCTGCAGTGTGCGCAGCGCCGGGCTCATGGTGTCGCGGCCGGAGCGGCGCTCGTCGGCATGGGCCGCCAGCGCGACGGCGAGAAGCAGCAGCGCGGCTTTCATGTGACCGTGAGCGGGCGCGTCTCGCGGTGTTCGAAGCCGTTGTCGCCGCGCCAGCTGAAGGCGAGCTCGCCGGACTTGCTGGCGCGCAGCCAGAAGGCGAGATAGGGGTTGGCCGAGATCGCGGCGAACAGGTCGGCCGCGAAGACTAGTTCACCATCGAGCCGGCATTCGAAGCGCCGCACGATGTCCCGCGACAGGCGAGCGCCGCCGTCGCTGGTGCGGTAGCCGGTCTCCATCGCGTGGGCGACAGTGGCGCGCACCTCGAAGGGCTCGCCCGCCACGATGACCGTGGGCAGCGTGATGACGGCGCGCGTGACCATCAGCGCCCGCCGGATCGCGCCAAGAGCGCGCTGTCCGCCGCGGGGGACAGTGCGCGAAGCGAGCGTGGGCGCGTCATGGCTCAGGGCTCCACGCAGGCGGCGAGCGTCACGACGACCTCGACACCCGTCTGCCAGCAGCGCCCATCGGCCGCTTGGGCCACCGCCACGATGCGCTGGCTGCGCGCCAGGCGCATGCGGGTGCTGAACTCCGGCTTGCCGCTGGCGGTGCTGAAGGCGACATGCACGACCTCGGGCTCAGGGTTCAGTGGCGTGAACAGCGCGAGGCCGGTGACCGGTTCGATGGCGACGACGCGCACCGGCACCGCGTTGCCGTTCTCCACCAGCTCGGCGATCTCGATCTTCAACGCGCCGTTTCCTTGGACTTGGGGCTCACGGCCGGCCCAGGCGCGGATGGCCGCCCGCATCGCGTCGTCGCTGGCCTGCGCCTCGGGCAGCGCCGCGAACACCGCGCTCGCGACGATGAATTCGCGCCGTTTCATTTCGCCAGCGTGCCGAGGTAGGCCACGATGTCGTCGAGCTGCTGCTCGGTCAGCGCCGGCTTGCCGGCCCAGGCCGGCGCCACGTCGCGCAAGCCTGCCGTCGAGCGGAACGGCGGCATGACGGTGGCCGGGTTGAAGCGGCGCATGTCGGCGATGCGATCGCGCAGGTCCTTCGCATCCAGTCGCGTCGCGATGCCGGCGAGCGGTGGCGCGAGGTTACCCTGGTTGGCATCGCCCGCGGCGGTCAGCGCATGGCACAGCAGGCAAAGCGTCTGCGTGCGGTCGGCCACCAGCGCCCGGCCGCGCTCCACGTCGCCTGCATGAGCGCTGGCTGCGACGAGCAGCAGGGCCGGCCACGCGCGCATCAGGCGAGCTTGTGCCTGGCCAGCGGCAGGTCGCGGATGCGCTTGCCGGTCGCGGCGAAGATGGCATTCAGCACCGCCGGTGCCGCGACCGCGATGGTCGGTTCGCCGACGCCGCCCCAGAAGCCGCCCGACGGCATGCAGATCGTCTCGACGGCCGGCATGTGTTCCATCTTCATGACCGGGTAGGTGTCGAAGTTCTGCTGCTCGACACGGCCTTCCTTGACCGTGATCTCGCCGAACAGCGCCGCCGACAGGCCGTAGACGAAGCTGCCCTCCACTTGAGCCGCGATCTGCTGCGGGTTGACGGCATGGCCAGGGTCGGTGGCGGCGACGATGCGGTGGATCTTCAGCTCACCCGCCTTGCTGACCGACACCTCCGCGCAGGCCGCCACATAACTGCCGAAGCCCATGATCTGCGCGAGGCCCAGGGACCGACCCTTGGCTCTGGGCTTGCCCCAGCCGGCCTTGGCCGCCACCGCGTTCAGCACGGCGAGGTGCTTGGGCGAGCCGGCCAGCAACTCGCGGCGCAGCTCCAGCGGGTCGCGCTTGGCGGCGTGGGCCACCTCGTCGATGAAGCATTCCAGGTAGACCGCGTTCTGGTTCAGGTTCACGCCGCGCCAGAAGCCCGGCGGCACCGTCGGGTTGCGCATCGCATGGTCGATGAGCAGGTGGGGCACCGCATAGCCGAGCACGCCTTCCGCGCCGCTGGCGTTCAGGCCCTGGAAGACGGCGGGGTCCTTCCCGTCCCTGATGTTCTGCGGAAAGATGCCCGCGACGATGCTCTGGCCCGAGATGCGCATATGCAGCGCGGTGAGCTTGCCGGCCGCGTCCAGGCCCGCCGTCAGCTTGCACTGCGTGACCGGGTGGTAGCGGCCATGCGTCATGTCTTCCTCGCGGCTCCAGATCAGCTTGACCGGCGTGCCGGGCAGCTCCTTGGCGATGGCCACCGCCTGGCGCACCCAGTCGTGCACGGCGCCGCGCCGCCCGAAGCCGCCGCCCAGGTGCAGCTTGTAGACCTCGCATTGCGACGGCGGCAGCCCCGAGGCCTCGGCCGCGGCGGCCAACGCCGCTTCGCCGTTCTGCGTCGGCGTCCAGACCTCGCAACGCTCGGGCGTCCCGGGCGTTGCAGCCGTGATGAGGGCGGTCGCGTTCATCACCTCCATCGTGGCGTGGTTCTGGTGCGGGTAGCTGTAGATCGCCTCGACCGTCCTCGCCGCACTGGCCAGCGCCGTGCGGGCATCGCCCTGGCTGCTGCCCACGGCCGCATCGGCGGCGTCCAGCCCGGCCTTCAGCGTGGCCGCCGTGTCGACGCTGTTCTGCGTGGCATTGGCGCCCTCGTCCCAAACGATGGCCAGTGCATCCAGCGCGGTCTTGGCGCGCCACCAGGTGTCCGCGACGACCGCCACGGCCGAGTCGCCCACCTTGACGACCTTCTTCACACCCGGCCGCTTCTCCACCTCGGTGGCATCGAAGCTTTTCAGCTTGCCGCCAAAGACCGGACAGTCCTTGATGGCCGCGTTCAGCATGCCGGGCAGTGGCAGGTCCATGCCGTAGACCTGCGAGCCGTCGAGCTTCGGCTTGGTGTCCAGCCGCTTCATCGGGCGGCCGGCCAGCTGCCAGTCCTTGACGGGCTTGAGCTGGATGTCGGCGGGGGCCGCGAGCTTGGCAGCCTCGGCGGCGAGCTGGCCGTAGCTCAGCCGCTTGCCCGCGTGCTGGACCCAGCCCGCAGCCGTCGTGCACGCCACCACCGGCACATCCCACTGGTTGGCCGCTGCCTGGATCAGCAGCGCCCGCGCCAGCGCGCCGCCCTTGCGCACGTACTCGTGCGACTCGCGCACACCGCGGCTGCCGCCGGTGCTCATGCTGCCCCAGGCGCGGTTGCGGGCGAGGTTCTGGCCAGGCGTCGGGTACTCGGTCTTCACGCGCGTCCAGTCGCACTCCAGCTCCTCGGCCACCAGCTGGGCCAGGCCGGTCAGCGTGCCCTGCCCCATCTCCGAGCGCGCGATGCGGATGACGACGGTCTCGTCCGGGAGGACCTGCACCCAGGCGTTCAGCTCCGGCGTGTCGGCAGCCGCCGTTTGCGCGAGGCCAGGCACATGGAAGCCGACCATCAACCCACCGGCCGCCGCCGAGGTGGCATGCAGGAAACCGCGCCGATTCAGAACGGCGGCGCTCATGCTTTGGCTCCGTCGATGACGATGGGGATCTGCTTGCGCTGCACCTGGCCGGCGGCGAGGTGGATGGCGGCGCGCACGCGGTTGTAGGTGCCGCAGCGGCAGATGTTGGTCATCGCTGCATCAATGTCGGCGTCGGTGGGCTTGGGCTTGGCCTTCAGCAGCGCCGCGGCGGCCATCAGCATGCCGCTCTGGCAGAAGCCGCACTGCGGCACGTCGAGCGCATCCCAGGCCTTCTGCAGCGGGTGCGAGGCGTTCGGCGCCAGGCCCTCGATGGTGGTCACCTTCTGGGTGGGCGTCAGCGCCGAGGCCGGCATCACGCAGCTGCGCACGGGCGCGCCGTCGATGTGGACGGTGCAGGCCCCGCACTGCGCCACCCCGCAGCCGTACTTGGTGCCCGTCAGGCCCAGCTGCTCGCGCAGCACCCAGAGCAGCGGCGTGTCGGCTTCCGCCTCGTACTGCATCCGCTTGCCGTTGACCGTCAACTCCGCCATGCCCGCTCCGCTACGCCACCCTTGGCGGCCGGCAGACTAGCAGGGTCGACACCGCTCTGTCACGCCGTCAGGCCACCGGCCCAGCGGAGCGCACAAAAAAAGAAACCCCAGCCATCCGGCTGGGGTTCAAACCGTCTTCCGCTGTCACGGTAGACGCCTGCTCAGGGAGGAACAGCAGGGGGCCGAAGCCCGAGGGCAATGTAGCCTGGCGTTTCGCATGCGCTTGTAGGACTAGATGCCAATCACATTGCTTTACAGCGTGCCCGCGCGTTCGATTGAGACAAAAAAGCCTGGGCCGCTTGAACGGCCCAGGCTCCTTGCCCAGTGATGTGGCCTGCCCGGAGGGACTCGAACCCCCGACCTGCTGCTTAGAAGGCAGCTGCTCTATCCAGTTGAGCTACGGGCAGACAGAACGCGTGATTATCAGATGAGCACGTTGATGATGGCGTCGCCGATGCCCATCAATGCAGCCCCGGAGATCAGGCCGGCGCAGATGGGCTCCATGCCTTCGACCCAGATGCGATGGCCGCGCGTGCCGGGCTGCTTGTGGCGGCGGCCCATGTAGAAGAACAGCAGCGCGCCGACAAACATCGTGAAGGTGGCTTGCGGCGGCAGCGTGACGCCCAGGCCGATGGCCACCGCCGACAGGCCCGAACGGCCCTTGGTGGCGATGCGCATGCCCTCGATGACGATGGCAGCGACGGCGGCGACGGCCATGGAGATCAACGCCGACGTCGGTAGGCTCGTCAGGCCCTTGGCGATGATGTCGGCCACGCCCTTCCACTGCAGCGCGGCGGGGAAGCCGAACTGGTCGGACACCATGTTGGCCACGGTGGACACGCCGTTGGCGTCGGTCTTGACGAACAGCAGGAAGAACAGCGGCACGCTGGCCAGCACGCCAGCGAGGTTGCCGATGACGTGGCCGATCGCCTGGTGGCGCGGCTTGCCACCCAGCATGTAGCCCGGTTTGATGTCGGACAGCAGGTTGGCGGCGTTGGATGCGACCTCGGCGGTCATGCCGGCCGGTAGCAGGTTGGAGCCGGGGTTGGTGCGGTCCAGCGCGCCCATCGTGAACTGCGTGATCTTGGACAGCGAGCCTGTGGGTGTCCACGACGTCAGCGCCATCGAGTTGGTGCAGATCACCGTCAGCACGAAGATCAACGGCAGCGACACGATGGACAGCCACAGCGGCACGCCGAAGAAGGCATGCGTCACGTAGCAGCCCAACAGGCTGACGATGGGCACGCCGACCCAGGAGATCCACAGCGGCACCTCGATGTCCTTGAGGAGGTCGCTGTTGGCATCGGCCTTGGCAGCCGGCGTCTTGCGCTTGAATGCGCTGGTGAAGATCTCGGGCTTGGCCAGCAGCGACACCAGCGCACCGACGACCATCATCGTCACGCCCCACCACAGCGACCACTGGTTGACGATCTCGACGCGGTTCAGCGGGATCAGCACGCCGTTGGGCCCCAGGCGCGGCGCGATGTCGCCGGCCTGGATCATCAGCGGCGCCAGGATCACGAAGTTGACGATGACGCCGACGAAGCAGCTGGCGGCCACGGCCAGGCCCATCAGGCCGCCTGTGCCGATCAGCGCCGCGTCCACGACGACGCGCAGGCCCAGCGTGCGGAAGTCGGTGCCGAGGATGCTCGGGATGAAGCCGTGCGCCTTGACGGCCCAGGCGTAGTAGTAGTCGTCAATGCGGTCGTGCAGGTGCCAGGGTTCGGCCATGCCGGCCCATTTGTCCATCGCCAGCAGCTTGAACTGCACCAGCTTCATCCAGCCTTCGCCGCAGATGGCTTGCAGCAAGGCCGCGCCCGCGCCGACCCAGCCCAGCAGCTTGGCCTTGAACATGCCCTCGCTGCCCTTGCCGTGGTACAGCGAATCCAGCACGACACCGCAGGCGCGGCCTTCCGGGAAGGGCGCCTGGTCTTCGTTGATGAAGCGGCGCTTCAGCGGGAAGGCCAGCAGCACGCCGATCAATGCGACCAGGAACATCCACACCGCGATGTGCCACCACTTCGGCACATGGCCGGTCACCAACATGTAGGCCGGCAGGCTGGAGATCAGCGCCGTCGTCACGTAGCCGGACGCCGTCGCGATGGACTGCGTGCAGTTGTTTTCGAGGATGGTGTAGTCCTGCGCCAGGCCCGCCGAGTGCAGCGCGCGGAACAGCGCGAAGGCGAGGATCACCGACGTCAGGCCGACGCCCAGCGAGATGCCGGTCTTCGCGCCGATGTACAGGCCCGTGGCCGACAGGATGCCGCCAAGCAGGAAGCCCGTGAGGCCGGAGCGCAGCGTCAGCTGGGCCATGTCGCCGCGGAAGACGTTCTTGAACCACCACTCGTCCTTTTGGGCGCGGGTCCAGGTGGCGATCTGCTCGTCGGTCAGGTGTTGGATGGCCATGAAATCTCGGACCTGGCTTGTGGCCGGCCCAGTGTTGCAGCGAAGGTGCCGCTATTGTCTCGGCCGACCGAGCGGTCGGCCTTCGGGAGATGCCCCAGGGTCGCGGGGCCTCACAAAAAACAAACCCGCCGCGGCTTGCGGCCGGCGGCGGGTGGGCGAACGGCAATTATCACTGCCTTTCGGCGCGGCGCTGGCCGGCTATTTCTGCCCCTGGCCGGCCCGTCGCTCCAACCCCTCATGGATGCGTGCCTTCACCTGCTCGAAGGGCGGCACGAGGCGCGGCCGCACCTCGCTGACCTCGATGACATGCCAGCCGAACTGCGTCTGCACGGGCGACTCGCTGAGGCCGCGCGGCGCCAGGCGCTTGACCGCGTCGGCGAAGGGCGGGGCAAAGTACACCGGCAGGCTCCACCCGAGGTCCCCGCCCTTCGCACGCGAGCCGGAGTCCGCCGAGACCGCTGCCGCCACGGCCTCGAAGGGCTCGCCGCCGCGGATGCGGGCCAGCGCCGCGTGGGCCAGTTCGCGCGTCTGTACCAGCAGGTGCCTGACCCGGTACTCCGTCGACCCGAGGGCGACGAAGCGGTCGTACTCGGCCCGCACCTGCGCCTCGGTGACCGCGGGCTGGCGAGCGAGGCCGGGCTCGTCGGCCTCCAGCAGCGCCCGGTCACGCCTGTGTACGACCCGCGAGGCGGCCACCGCTTCCACCGCGGCGCGGGCATCCACGCCACGGCCTTGCGCGCGCAGCACGCGGGCTGCATAGAACTGCAGGCTGGCCCACTCGGGCCGCCCGGCGGCCACGGCGCGCGCCGCTTCGGCAGCCGGCAGGTCTTTCGCCGCCGGCTGGCGGGCCGTCATCAAGGCTGCGAGCAGCCAGGCGTTGTCCTTGCTCTCCTGCCAGCGCGCGAGGGCATGGCCATGCTCGGCATCGCAGGCCGCGGCATCCGCGGCCTTGGGCGCATCGCTGCAGGCCTGCACCGTGGCGATGAAGTCGAACCATGCATGCCGGCGCAGCACGGCGGCGAGTTCACCCAGCGGACGGTCGGGTGCGACCTGCGGATAGAGCTGCTGGAACAGGTCCAGCGTGCCCATCGCATAGGGGTTGTCTTCGACGCGGTCGAGCTTCTCCATCGCCAGGCGCAGCGGCGCCATGGGCCCGAGCTGCAGCAGCGCCCGCCGCAGCGTGTAGCCGATGGCCGCTTGAACCGGCGCGAGCGCTGCGTCGGCCGCGGCCGCCTGGGCGCGGGCGCTGATCTCGGTCAGCGCGGCATCGGCGCGGGCGCGGTGGCGGACTGCCGGCTCGGCGACGGCGGCGCTGAATTCGGCGCCACGCAGCTGGCGCTTTGTCCATGCGTCCGCCACGGCGGCGTCCCAGTCGGCGTCGCGCACCGCGTCGCGGACCAGGCTGCGCAATGCACCCAGCGTGGCCCAGGGGCGCATCGGATGGTCCGGTACGGCGGCGATGGCATCGAAGGCCTGGCGCGCGGCGACGTAGTCATCACCGTAGAAGAGCGCTGCGGCGCGCTGGTAGGCGTTGAGCGCCTTCAGCCGGGCCGGCGCGCTGGCGGGCAACAAGGCGGGCAGCGGCGGCGCCGCCGTCTTGCCGGGCGCCCAGGTGCAGCGTGCGAAGACGGCGTCCTGGCCGGCGATCCACGCCAGGCGGTCGGCCGCCTTCAATGACGCATCGGCCACGAGTTCGCGCAGCGTGCGCGTCGCGAACGCAAAGGCGTCCGGGCCGCACTGCCCCTCGACGGTGTCGATTTCGCCCGCACCCGCCACTGTCAGCTTGCCCGGGCGGAAGTAGTCCGGGCGCACGGCCGGAGCGCGCTGCTGCAGCGCGCCACGGGCGGCGAGCCAGGCGTCGATCTCGTCGGCGCCCGTTTGAGACACGGCGCTGCCCTCGAGCCAGCTGCCCTTGCGTTCGTGGCTCTCCTTGGCGACGGCACCGACGGGCAGGTGCATGACGCGCCAGGCCACGTAAAGCGACGCACGGCCATAGCTCGGCCGGATCAGCCCGAGCGTACCGCGCGCGTAGGCGCCGTCGTTGGCGGGGCCGACGATGGGGCCCACGTAGCCACGGCGCAGGGTCTCGGGCAGGTCGGTGTCATCGGTTGGCGCGGCGTGGCCCGAGGGCATCAGCGCCAGGGCAGCCAGGGCGCAGCCCAGCCGGCGCAGCGGCAAGCTCATCTTTTTCTTCATGGAATCAGGTGGGAAGGAGGACGGGACGGGTTCGACCAGGCGGTCTCGTCGAACCAGTAAGGACGCGCTGCGCGGGCCAGCAGCACGGGTGATGGCGGGTCGTTGGTGGCAAAGCCCAGGGCGGGGCCGCGGCAGCGGCGCGCCAGGCTGGCGTCGCCGCGTTCGAAGCGCCGGCGCCAGTCCTGGGCGTGCGGCCCGAGGCGATAGAGCATCGGCACGACCTCGTCGACGCTCAGGCGGTCCAGCCAGTCGCCCTGCGTGCACCAATGCGCGAGCGCCGTCACGCTCAGGCGCACGCCGGCGGGCAATGCGGCGCGCGCGGCGGCAACGAGTGCGCGGTAGGCCTCGCGCTGGCGCGGCGGCGCCTCGAAGTCGAGCTGCAGCAGGCCGGCGGCCCGCTGGCCATGGCGGCGCACGGCCGCGAGGACGGCGGCGCGCTGCGCGGGCGTGAAGTCGTCGGGTGCGTCGGCGGCGGACTCGACATGCACGACGGGCATCAGGCGCACGCCGACCGGCAGGGCCAAGGGCTGGGTGCGGCCGCCGCGTTCGACGCGGACGCCGCGCAGCACCAGCGACTCGACCAGCACCGCGGCGTCACGATAAGCAGGGGCGGCCGACGTGGTGCGTGGGCGATGGGGGCCGTTGCTGTCGGGCCAGATCCAGGCGGCGCCACGCGCCAGCGATGCGGCGACTTCGGCTGGCGACGCTGATCTGGCTGCGGGTTCGGCTGCCAAATGCGGGGCGGCATGGGCGAGCACGCTGACCGTCCAAAGCAAGATGCCGGCGGCGCAGCGCAGACGTGCGCTGCGGCGTCGTTGCGATTCCTCCATCGATGCGGCCTCCCTCCGCCGGCGCGGAGTCTAGGTGAGGCGAAGGCGGGCGAAGGTGAGGAAAGCGAGGCCCGGAAATGAATCCAGCCGCCAGGGCGAACGCCATGGCGGCTGGATGAGTAGGTTTGGTCGGGGCGGCGGGATTCGAACTCGCGACCCTCTGCTCCCAAAGCAGATGCGCTACCAGGCTGCGCTACGCCCCGATCAAGCCGGCCATTCTAGCTGACAGAAATGAAGCGCCCGGTGCCGCTGATCAAGGCGGCCTTCACCGGCTCGCCAGGCTGCAGGTTCTGGACTGCCGCAACGTAGCTGCGCATCTGCTCGATGTAGGTCGGCTCGCGCTCGGGCGAGGCGCCGAGCTTGTAGTCCAACACCCACCAGGTGCCGTCGTCCAGTTGCACGAGGCGGTCGATGCGGCGGTCCTCGCCCGCGGCGTTGATCGCAACCTCGTTGCCCGCCCAGCGCAGCCGCGCAGGGTCGAAGAAGAGGCGGCAATCGGGGCTGTGCAGGATGGCATCGGCGGCGCTGGCCAGGCGCTCGCGCGCGGCGGCATCGAGGCCGAAGGCCTGGCCCGATGCCGCGACCAGCACGGCCAGCGGCTGGGTCTGGCCGGCGGCACTGGCCCATTCCAGCACGCGGTGCAGGGCCTCGCCGAGGTTGGCGTTGGCCGCGTCGTCGGCTGCACCGTAGCGCGGCTGCACGGGGGGCGCCTGCCAGATGGGCAACGGCAGGTGCACCGGCGGTGCCAGCGCGAGCGGCATCTCGTCGCCCGCCGCGGCCGACACCAGGGGCAGCGCCAGCGGCGCCAGCCGCGCCCACCAGCTCGCATCCGACGCGCCCCGCCTGGGCGGCGTGCGGCTGACGATGAGCCGGCGCCGCGCGCGCGTCATTGCCACATACAGCGCGTTCAGCTCCTCGCGCTCGCGCAGCGTTTGCTCGGCTTCGACCAGCGGCTTCAAGGCGGGCGGCGGGCGGCGTTCGGAGACCAGGAAGGCCAGCCGCGCCGGCGCCGGTGCGGCCACCGGCCAGTCGCAGGCCAGCGCCAGCGTCTCGGCGCGCGGCGGCGCGGCATCGGCGTCCAGCAGGATGACGACCTCGGCCTCCAGCCCCTTGGCGCCGTGCACGGTCAGCAGTTGCACCGCGTCGTCGGCCGGCGCCGGTGCGAGCTTGGGCGAGCGGGCCTTCAGCGCGCGCACGAAACCATAGAGCTCGGCGAAGCGCCCACCGTCCAGCTCCAGCGCGGCCTGCAGCAGCGCGTTGACGGTGCGCAGCCGGTTCGGCGCCTCGGACGGCGGCGCGGCGGCGATCAGGCGCGGCAGCAGCTCGCCTTCATGGACGATGCGGTCCAGCAGCTCGTGCGGCGTGCAACGCATGGCCGCCTCGCGCCAGGCGACCAGCAGCGTGCGAGCACGGGCCAACGCCGGGCTGGGGTTGGCGATGTCGGCCAGCGCGTCCCACCAGCTGCGGCGTTCGCGCGGCGCGGTGCCCAGCCAGATGGCCGTGCCGGCGGCCTCGGCCAGTTGCAGCAGGTCGGCCTCGTCGACGCCGAAAAGCGGGCTGCGCAACGCGCGGGCCAGCGACAGCGTGTGGCCGGGCGAGGCCAGCGCATCCAGCAGCGCGATCAGGTCCTGCGCGTCGGGCAGGTCGGCCAGGCGGTTGTCCTCCGGCGCGACATGTGGCACGCCGGCGGCCAGCAGCGCCTGGGCCATCTGGCGCAACGGCTCGCGCTTGCGCGCCAGCACGAAGATGTCGCGCGGCCGCAAGCCTTCATCGGCCAGCAGCGCGCGGATGGCGCTCGCCACGCGCTGGCATTCCGGCGCACGGCGGGCCACCTCGGCCTCCACCTTGGCCTCGGTCAGGCTGGGCCGCCAACGTCCGGCATCCCGCGCTTCGGCCGCATCGGCCTCGGCCAGGTCACCGTCCAGCGAGAACAGCCCGGCCGCGTCATCGGAGCCCTGCTCCGTCGTGTGCGGCCTGAAGCCGGGCATCTGCGCCTCGAAGGCCGCGTTGACGGCGGCCAGCACCTCGGGCGCGTTGCGCCGCGTGTGATCGCAGGCGAGGCCGACACCTGCCAGGCCCTCGCGCACGAACTCGCCCGCGGCGGCGAACACGCGCGGCTCCGCCCGACGGAAGCGGTAGATGCTCTGCTTGGGATCGCCGACGATGAAGACCGAGATCTGGCCGCCCCCCGCGCCGGCATAGGCGCTGAGCCAGCCGTGCAGGGCCTGCCATTGCAGCGGGCTGGTGTCCTGGAACTCGTCGATGAGCAGATGGCGCACGCGCGCATCCAGCCGCTGCTGCACCCAGCCGGCCAGCTCCGGCTTGGACAGCAGTGCCAGCGCGCCGCGCTCCAGGTCGTTCATGTCGACCAGGCCGCGCTCGCGCTTGAGCGCCTCGAATTCACCGACCAGCACCTCGGCCAGCCGGGCCATGCGCCCATGCTCGATGGCCGCCTCGTGCTGGGCGATGTTGGCCGCGATGGCCTCCAGCGCGGCGCAGGCGTCGAGCTGCGCGGCCGAGTCGCCCAGGCCCTTCTTGGCGGTGCCGGTCTTGGTGAAGAGCGCCGCCCACAGCGCGGGGAAGGCCGCCTCGTCGGCGAGTGCCAGCGCCTGCTCGATGCATGTCGCCGCGTCGCGCGCCTTCGCGCCCTTGGCGCAGCCCAGCTGGACGGCCAATGAAGCCAAGCCGGGGCGCAGGGCGGCCAGCGGGGCCAGCGGCTCGCCCACGTCCGGCATGCTGCCCTCCAGCACGCCGGCACGCGCGGCCAGCCGCAGCTCGACGCGCTTGTTGAAGGCCGCCAGCAGCCATTCACGCAGGTTGTGCCGGCCGCGCGTCTCGGTCAGCGCCTGGAAGGCCGCGGCCAGCTCCGCGTCCGCCAGCACGCGGGCATGGAAGCGCCGCCAGAGCTGGGGCATCAGCTCCGACTCGTCCTCGACGAGCTGCAGGTCGGCCGACAGGCCTTCGCCCTGCAGCACCGACAGGGGCGCCGCGCGCAGCAGCTGCGAGAACCAGCCATGGAAGGTGCGTATCTCCACCGGCCGCCCGCCGCGCAGCAGCTCGTCCTGCAACGCGGCCAAGCGCGGTGCGGCGGCGCGCGCCACCGGCTGGGCCATGCCGCGGGCGACCAGCTCGGCCACGCGTTGGGCCTCGCCCGCGGCGGCGAATCCGGCCAGCCATTCCTGCAGCCGCTCGCGCATCTCGCCGGCGGCCTTGCGCGTGAAGGTGATGGCAACGATCTCCTGCGGCGCCGCGCCCGCCAGCAGCGCGCGCAGGATGCGCGAGACCAGCATCCAGGTCTTGCCTGCACCGGCGCAGGCCTCGACGACAGCGCTGCGGGCGGGGTCGCAGGCCAGCGCGTAAAAGCGCTCACGCGGAACCAGGGCGCCATCGGCGTAGTAGGCATAGGCGCTCATGACCAGTCGTCCTTGCGGCACAGCCCGCGGGCCTCGCAGAACTCGCAGGCGCTGCCCTCCCCCAGTGCAGGCAGCGGCGCGCCTTGCAGCATCAGCAGCAGGTCCGACTGCAGGCCTTCCCTGAGCTGGCCCGCGGTCGCCGCGACATCGGGATGCTCGACGGCGACGACGCCACCCGGGTCGTCCAACGCCAGGTATGCGGCGGCAAGATCGGGCGTCGCATCCATCAACAGCGCGTAGACGGCCATCTGCGTGTCTTCCAAAGGCTCGGCGACGCGATCCTTCAGGCCCTTGACGCTGCCGGTCTTGTAGTCCAGCAGCAGGCGCTTGCCTTCGGCCGTCGTGTCGACGCGGTCGATGCGCCCACGCAGCACCAGGTCGGCCAGCGCGCCATCGAAGGGACGGCATTGCCGATCCAGCTCGCCTTCGCTGAAGGCCTGGCCTTGGGCTTCCGCGGCCGCCAGCCAGTCGACATAGCGTGGCAGCAGGCGCTCGAAGCTGGCCTGCCACGGCAGGAAGTCGGCCTCGTCCAGGCCGAGGCTTTCCGCCGCGGCGGCGGCGCGCAGCTGGGCCGTCGCGTCGCCCGGCTGGCGTGCGGTGTGGAAGCGGTGCAGCACCGCGTGCAGCCAGGTGCCGTAGTCGCGCTTTTCGGGCTCGGCCTCCAGCTCGTCGGCCTCCTGCAGGCCCAGCAGATGCCGGCTGAAGAACTGGTAGGGGCAGCGGCGCAGCGACTCGACGGCGCTGGCGCTGAGGGCCGCCGGCAGCCGCGCGGCGGCCACGCTTGCGCGGGGCAGGGGTTGCGGCGTGATGCTTTGCGGCAGGCGATCGTCGACCCAGTGGCGCAGCGGCGATTCGCGCCCGGCGCGACGCGCGGCGACGGCCAGGCGTTCGATCAGCGGGCTGGCGGGTAGCGGCTCGGCGCCGGCGCGGGTGCAGCGCAGCAGGGTCAGCACCGGCGCACGCAGCGCCTGCGCAAAGGCCTGGGCCTCGGCCTCGCGCTGCCGGGCCTGCGTCGGCAGGCCCAATGCGGCGGCGTCGGCCTCGCTGAGTAGGCTCAAGCCGCGGCCGCCGCGGCCCAGCGTGTCTGCGTCGGCACCCGGCAGCACCAGCGCGCCGAAGGGCCGCAGCATCGCCCGCACCAGCGGCGTGATGACGACCGGCGCCTGGCCAGCGTCCTCGGGCACGTACTGGCCCGCCTCGAGCACCTCGCCGACCCAGGCCAGAAAGCCCGCGCCATCGAGCCTCGCATCGCTCAGCACCGCCTCGTGCGCACTCCCCGGCCAGGGGTTGCGCGACAGCCAGAGCGCCTCCAACACGCCGGCGCCGCCTTCCAGGCCCGCGAGCGGCTCGGGGCCGAGGGCGCGTTTCAGGTCGAACAGCCACTGCAGCAGCGACCGCCGCCCGCCGCCGGCCAGCGGCGCGAGTGCCTGCCGCCGCGCCTGCCACAGCGCCCGCGCCGGCAGCTTGTCCATCGCGTCCAGCACCTCGGCGCGGCGGATGCGGCGGCGCCGGCACAGGGCCTCCAGCGCATCCAGCGCCGCCGACGGCTCGGCGCTGAGCTTGAGCCAGGCCAGCCAATCGTCCACCGCGCCGCCGCCCAGCGCTGCGCGCAGCAGCGCCATCAGCGTCGACGCGGCCGGCGTGGTTGCCAACGTCCAGCCGGTTTCGTCATGCATCGGCAGGCCTTGGCGGGACAGCAGCGCCCGCACGCGGCGCACGACGACGCGGTCCTGGGCGATCAGCGCCACCGGTGCGCGGCCGGCGGCCAGGTGCTGCAGCACGGCGACCGCGCTGGCCTGCGCCAGCGTTTCGAAATCGGCGCACAAGGCCTCTTCGACATGGGCGACCGGCTCGGCCAGTTGGTCCAGGTCGAGGTCGGTGTCCAGCCACAGGGCCGGCACATCGCCGCCCGCCAGCAGCGCTTGGGCCAGCGGATCGGGGCCGCCGGCCTGCAATGCGATCCAGGCGTTGGGGCGGTGGCGGAACAGCGCGTCGGTGGCCGGCGTGCGGTCGTCGGACGCCGCCCAGGCCAGGGCCACCAGCGCCAGCGCCCGTTCGGTGCCGCCGACCGGGTCGTCGGTGAGGTGCTGGCGTGCGGCTTCGAACCAGGCGCCACGCGCGGCCGGGTCCTGCTGGCCGGCGGCGCGGGTGAAGGCATGGGCCGTCTCGACGAGGCGGGCCAGGGCCAGGCGGTAGGCGCGCGGGTCCTCGCGTTTCAAGCCCTGGGCCCAGCTCTGCTGGGCGATCAGCGCGTCCGCGGCGAGGGCATCCACCGGCGCGTCGCCGCTGATCTGCCCCGGCTGGGCCAGAGGCGATGGCCCGAGGGCCGAGGCGAGACTGCGCGTCGTCGCCAGCACCGGCTGCCAGCCACCGCGCGCCAGGAAGGCCCGTCGGGCCGGCGCCAGGTGCTGGGCGAACGGCAGCAGCAGCACGGCGTCGCGCGGGCTGGCCCCCTGCCCGGCCAGCCAGTCCGCGCAGGCACCCGCCACGCGGCGCCAGAAGGCGTCGATGTCTTCACCGGGGACGAGGCCCAGCTTCAAGGATTGCAGCACTTGTAAAGCGGGCCTCCCGCCCTGACGTTCTTTGCCTGCCACCGCTTCGGTCACCCTCGCGACCGTCCGGGCAAAACTGCTATGTCACAATGATTTTGCCTACTCGGACGGTGCCTTCGCGGCGACCGCCAACCCTTTCAGGCCAAGGAATCCTCCCATGAGCAGCGAATTGATCAAGCATGTTTCCGACGCGTCCTTCGACGCCGACGTGATCCAGTCCGGCAAGCCGGTGCTGGTGGACTACTGGGCCGAATGGTGCGGCCCCTGCAAGATGATCGCGCCCATCCTGGACGAAGTCGCCACCGGCTACGGTGACAAGCTGCAGGTCGCCAAGATGAACGTCGACGAGAACCGCGAAGTGCCCGCCAAGTTCGGCATCCGCGGCATCCCGACGCTGATGCTGTTCAAGGACGGCCAGCTGGCCGCCACCAAGGTGGGTGCCCTCTCCAAGGCCCAGTTGACCGCCTTCCTCGACGCGAACCTATAATCGCGCCCAACTGCTGCGGTGCTCCCCGCGCCTCCCGGCGCCGCGCCGCAGCAGCGAAAGCCAACACGCCCCGAGTTCCAAGGAACTTAGCCAGCGTGGACTCGGCTCCCCCTCCCTCCACTGAGTTAGTTGTCGAATCGCGTCGCTCGTCGTTGGAGCGATAGACATTCGGTCCTGTTCCGGGGCGGCCGTGGAATCGTCGTTGTGCCTTGGCTGGCGCTGCGACCCCTGACGGGTACTCACCCATGCATCTTTCCGAACTCAAAGCGCTCCACGTCTCCGCCCTCATCCAGATGGGCGAAGAGCTGGAGATCGACAACGTCACGCGCCTGCGCAAGCAGGAGCTGATGTTCGCCATCATGAAGAAGCGCGCCAAGGCGGGCGAGCAGGTCTTCGGCGATGGCGTCCTCGAGGTGTTGCCGGACGGCTTCGGCTTCCTGCGCTCCATCGAGGCCAGCTACATGGCGTCGACCGACGACATCTACCTGTCGCCCAGCCAGATCCGCCGCTTCAACCTGCACACCGGTGACCTGGTGGAAGGCGAAGTGCGCGTGCCCAAGGACGGCGAGCGCTACTTCGCCCTGGTCAAGGTCGACCGCGTCAACAACCAGACGCCCGAGGAGAGCAAGAACAAGATCATGTTCGAGAACCTGACGCCGCTGTTCCCGAAGGAACAGTTCCGTCTCGAACGTGAGAACTTCAAAGGCGAAGAGAACATCACCGGCCGCATCGTCGACCTGATCGCCCCCATCGGCAAAGGCCAGCGCGCCCTGATCGTGTCGCAGCCCAAGACGGGCAAGACCGAGATGATGAAGAGCCTGGCGCACGCGCTGGTGGCCAACCATCCGGACTGCCACCTCATCGTGTTGCTCGTCGACGAGCGCCCCGAGGAAGTGACCGAGATGATCCGCACCGTGCGCGGCGAGGTCATCAGCTCCACCTTCGACGAGCCCGCCGCCCGCCACGTGCAGGTGGCCGAGATGGTCATCGAGCGCGCCAAGCGCCTGGTGGAGCTGAAGAAGGACGTGATCATCCTGTTGGACTCGATCACCCGCCTGGCCCGCGCCTACAACAACGTGCTGCCCAGCTCCGGCAAGGTGCTGACCGGCGGCGTGGACGCCAACGCGCTGCAGCGCCCCAAGCGCTTCTTCGGCGCGGCGCGCAACATCGAGGAAGGCGGCTCGCTGACCATCATCGGCACCGCGCTGATCGACACCGGCTCCAAGATGGACGAGGTGATCTACGAAGAATTCAAGGGCACCGGCAACTGCGAAATCCACCTCGATCGCCGCATGGCCGAGAAGCGCGTCTACCCGTCCATCCTGATCAACAAGTCCGGCACGCGCCGTGAAGAGCTGCTGCTCAAGCCCGAGATCCTGCAAAAGAGCTGGATCCTGCGCAAGCTGCTCTACAACATGGACGAAATCGAGGCGATGGAGTTCATCCTCGACAAGATGAAGGCGTCGAAGAACAACCTGGACTTCTTCGACATGATGCGGCGCGGCGGCTGACCCTTCCCGGCCCCAACTAGCCAAACCGCCGGGAAGCGCGCTAGAATCGCGGGTTTTCCGCCCAGACACCCCGGAAAGTGCGCCCGCCAAACCTGGCCGGCGTGGCTCCCGACCTAGCCAAGAGGTTCCCATGAAAGAAGGCATTCACCCCAACTACCGCGACGTCGTCTTCGTCGACCAGTCCAACGGTTTCCAGTTCGTGACGCGTTCCACCGTCCAGACCAAGGAAATGATCGAGCTGGACGGCAAGAAGCTGCCGCTGGTGAAGCTGGAAACCACCAGCGAATCGCACCCCTTCTATACCGGCACGCAAAAGAGCGTGGACAACCTGGGCGGTCGCGTCGAGAAGTTCCGCAACAAGTTCCGCGTCGGCATCAAGAAGTAATTGGCACGGCGGCTCGCGCCGCTGGGTACGCAAGGGCAGCCTAGGCTGCCCTTTGTCATTGGTGGCCCGGGGCCTTGCCACCGGTTCTGCGGCATCATGCCGGCCGTCCGATCGAACTTTCCCGCGTGAATCTCCCCACCCCTGCCATCGTCGCCGAGCGCGGTGTCGAGCGCCTGCCGCGCCTGGCGCTGCTGCTGCTGTGCGCGGCCTACCTGCTGCCCGGCATCTTCGGCCGCGCGCCGTGGCGCAATGCCGACCTGACGGCCTTCGGCTTCATGGCCAGCATCGCCGACGGCCGCGCGCCGTGGTGGCAGCCGGCCATCGCCGGCATCCCGGCCGAGGGCGGCCCCCTGCCCTACTGGCTGGGCGCGCTGGCCATCAAGGCCTTGCCTTTCCTGGACGCCCCCGTCGCCGCCCGGCTGCCCTATGCGCTGGTGCTGGCCGGTGTGTTCGTCGCGGTCTGGTATGCCAGCTTCCACCTCGCCCGCACCGAGGCCGCTCAGCCGGTGGCGTTCGCCTTCGGCGGCGAGGCCCAGGCGGTGGACTACGCGCGTGCGCTCGCCGATGGTGCGCTGCTGGCGCTGATGGCCTCCCTGGGCCTGCTGCAGCTGGGCCACGAGACGACACCGGAGCTGCTGCAGCTGCTCGCCGTGTCCGTCTACCTCTACGGCCTGGCCGCCGCGCCCTTTCGCCGCAGGCGCTCGCGGCTGGCGGTGTTGGTGGCCCTGCCGGTGCTGGCGGCCAGCGACGCGCCGGCAGTCGCCTGTGCGCTGGGCCTGCTGGGCGTTTTGCTGAACCACCGCTCCAGCTATGCCGAGGCGAAGGCGCAGCGCATCTGGCTGCTGGGCTCGCTGGCAATGGCCTTGCTGGCCGCCTGGGCCTTCCATGGCTGGGCGTGGCGCGTGCATGCGAGCATCGACGCCGCTTCGCTGTTGAGCCTGCTGGCCTGGTTCTGCTGGCCGGCCGGGCCGCTGGCGCTGTGGACGCTGTGGCGCTGGCGGCGCCACGGCTTGCGGCGCCACATCACCGTCCCGTCGATCGCGCTGCTGGTGCCGCTGGTGGCCTGCATCGCGATGGACGGCGCAGACCGCGCGCTGCTGCTGGCCCTGCCGTCGCTGGCCATCCTGGCGGCGTTCGCGCTGCCGACGCTGAGCCGTGGTTTCGCGGCGGCCGTGGACTGGTTCTCGGTGTTCTTCTTCAGTGCCGCAGCGCTGTTCTTCTGGCTCTACTACCTGTCCATGCACACCGGCTGGCCGCCCCGGCCGCTGGCCAACCTGCGCCGGCTGGCCGAGGGCTTCGAGCCGCAGTTCAGCTTGGTCGCCCTGGTGTTCGCTGTCGCCGCGACCACCGCCTGGCTGGCCCTCGTGCGCTGGCGCACCGCGCGGCATCGCCATGCCCTGTGGAAGAGCCTGGCGCTGCCCGCCGGCGGGGTGTCGCTGGGCTGGCTGCTGGTCATGAGCCTGCTGCTGCCGCCGCTGGACTACGCCCGCAGCCTGGCGCCGCTGGTGTCGCGCCTGGAGGCGCGCATGCCTGGCGACGTGCGCTGCCTGGCGGCGCCGGGCCAGAGCCTGCCTACGCTGGCCGCGCTGGAATGGCATGGCGGCTGGCAGGTGCAGGGCCGCGGGTCGCTCGGCACCACGCCCTGCACACACGCTGTCATCAGCGCGGGCCAACCCGCGCCGCGCGGCTGGCAGGTGGTTGCACAGGTCAAGCGCCCGACCGACCGCAGCGGCAGCGCCGGCCTGGTGCTGCTCAGGCGTCAGTGATCCGACAGCGCGGCCGCGTTGAAGGCGGCCTCGTCGCCCAGCGCTGAATCGCTGGCCTGGCGCACGCGCGCAGCAGGGAAGACGAGGCGGAAGCGCGAGCCCTTGCCGACCTCGCTCTGGATCATGAGCTCGCCGCCATGGCGCTGCATGACGTGCTTGACGATGGACAGGCCCAGGCCCGTGCCACCGGTTTCGCGCGAGCGGCTGCCGTCGACGCGGTAGAAGCGCTCGGTCAGCCGCGGGATGTGCTCGCGCGCGATGCCCAGGCCGGTGTCGATGACGGTCAGCTCGCCGCTGCCGTCTTCCAGTTGCCGCCAGGCCACCTCCACCTCGCCGCCGTCCGGCGTGTAGCGCACGGCATTGGTGACGAGGTTGGCGATGGCGCTGAGCAATTCGCTCTCGATGCCGGCCAGCTCGACGCCGGTGGCGGGCTTGAGGCGCAGCCGGTGGCGGCCGGCGGACAGCGCCTCGGCATCGGCGGCGATGCGCAGCAGCAGGCCGTCGAGGCTGGTCCATCGGTCGGGCGCCGGGCGCGGGCTGCCTTCGAGCTGGGCCAGCGTCAGCAGGTCGGCGACCAGCGTCTGCATGCGCTGCGTCTGCTGGGTCATCAGCACCAGCACGCGCTCGCGCTCGACCGCCGTCAGCGGCAGGGAATGCATCGTCTCGATGAAACCGGCCAGCACGGTCAGCGGCGTGCGGATCTCGTGCGAGACGTTGGCGACGAAGTCGCGCCGCATGGCCTCCGAGCGCACGCGCTCGGTGATGTCCAGCGACAGCACCAGGCGCATGCCCTCGCCGTACTCGCGCACGACGATGGACAGCGTGCTTGGCGCCCGGCCGGTGCCCAGCACCAAGGGTTCGTCGAAACGCCCAGCCTGCAGGTAGGCCACGAAGGCCGGCGCGCGCACGAGGTTGGTGATGCGCTGGCGCAGGTCGCGTTGCGGGTCCAGCGAGAAATGATCGGCCGCGACACGGTTGCACCAGACGATCTGCTCGTGCGAGTCTAGCATCAGCACACCGTTGGGCGAGGCCTCGATGGCGGACAGGAACTGGTCCAGCTCCAGCCGGCCGCGGGCCACAGCGCGGTCGCGGTCGCGCATGGCGCGCTCGACGCGGTAGCCCAGCTCGCCCCACAGCCCGGTGTCGCGCGGCGCGTTGTCGAGCTGGTTGCCGCGCAACCAGGTCAGCAGCCGGTTGCCGCGCACCACGTCGACCAGCAGCACGACGCTGACGCCGCTGGCAATACCCAGGGCCAGGCCCAGGCCGTCGGCGCCCGTGAGCTTGCGCACCACCACACCGACGACGAACCCGAAAAGTACAGCGCCGAAGGCCTTCAGCAGTCGAGACAGCAGCCAGGTCATGTACTGCGGACCCGGCTCAGGCCGAGAGCGCGCTGCTCTGCTGGGTCAGGCGGTAACCGGCCCCGCGGACGGTCTCGATCATGCGGGCGCATTGCACGCGCTCCAGCGCCTCGCGCAGCCGCTTGACGTGAACGTCGATGGTGCGCTCTTCGATGAAGACATGGTCGCCCCAGACGCGGTCCAGCAGCTGCGAGCGGCTGTGCACGCGCTCGGGATGCGTCATCAGGAAATGCAGCAGCCGGAACTCGGTGGGGCCGAGCTTGACCTCCATGCCATCGCGGCTGACACGGCGCGTGCCCGGGTCAAGCAGCAGCGGGCCGACCTCGACCGCGCTGTCCAGCGCCTCGGGCGCCTTGCGGCGCAGCACCGCGCGGATGCGCGCGAGCAGCTCGTTGGTCGAGAACGGCTTGGTGATGTAGTCGTCGGCGCCGGCATCCAGGCCGGCGATCTTGTCGCCCTCCTCGGCGCGGGCCGTCAGCATGATGATGGGCAGCTCTTTGGTGCGTGCCGCGCCGCGCCACTGGCGCGCCAGCGCCACGCCGCTCTGGCCGGGCAGCATCCAGTCCAGCACGACGAGATCGGGCAGCACACGGTCCACTTCATACTGGGCCGCGTTCGCGCTGGCCGCCAGCGTGACCTCGAAGCCGGCGTGACGCAGATTGATGGAGATCAGCTCGGCGATCGCCGATTCGTCTTCCACCACCAGGATTCGACTCATTCGCTCGCTCCCGTTCAGCGGACCATGGTTTCGACGGTTTCCGGCGAGTTGTGCCGGACGTCGGTCCCCTTGACCACGTAGATGACGACCTCGGCCAGGTTCTTGGCATGGTCGCCGACGCGCTCGATGGCCTTGGCGACGAAGACCAGGTCGATGGACGAGGAGATGGTGCGCGGGTCTTCCATCATGTAGGTGATGAGCTTGCGCAGCAGGCCGTCGAACTCCTTGTCGATCTCGTCGTCGTGCTTGAGCACGTCCAGCGCCCGCTCGACGTCAAGCCGCGCGAAGGCGTCCAGCGCCTTGCGCAGCTGGCCGGTGGCCAGCTCGGCCTCGAAGCTGAGGTCGGACATCGGCACGCGCAGGCGGCTGGAGACGCCGCTGGCGACCAGGCGCTGCACGGTGCGGGCGATGCGCGCGGCCTCGTCGCCGACGCGCTCGAGGTTGGCGATGCTCTTGCTGATGGCGATCAGCAGGCGCAGGTCGCGGGCCGTGGGCTGGCGGCGCGCGATGATGGTCGAGAGATCGCGGTCGATCTCGATTTCCATCGTGTTGACGCGGCCCTCGCGGGCCAGCACTTCGTCGGCCGACTCGGGGCTGAAGTCGCTGAGGGCCTGCACCGCCTGGGCCACCTGGGCCTCGACGAGACCGCCCATTTCCAGCACGCGGGTCGAGATGCCGCTCAGTTCGGCATCGAATTGGGTGGAGAGATGCTTGTCGACCATTCCGTTCTCCTGGATCAGCCGAAGCGGCCGGTGATGTAGTCCTCGGTGTCCTTGCGCTTGGGCTTCATGAAGAGCTCGGCCGTGGGGCCAAACTCGATCAGGTCGCCCAGGTACATGTAGGCCGTGTAGTCGGAGCAGCGCGCCGCCTGCTGCATGTTGTGGGTCACGATGGCGACCGTGTAGTCGCTCTTGAGCTCGTGGATCAGTTCTTCGATCTTGCCGGTGGAGATCGGGTCCAGCGCCGAGCAGGGCTCGTCGAGCAGCAGCACCTCGGGCTTGATGGCGATGCCGCGTGCGATGCACAGGCGTTGCTGTTGCCCGCCGGAGAGGCCCGAGCCGCTCTGGTTGAGCTTGTCCTTCACCTCGGTCCACAGCGCGGCCTTCTTCAGCGCCCACTCGACGCGCTCGTCCATCTCCACGCGCGGCAGCGTCTCGAACAGCTTCACGCCGAAGGCGATGTTGTCGTAGATGGACATCGGGAACGGCGTGGGCTTCTGGAAGACCATGCCGACCTTGGCGCGGATCAGCGAGACATCGTCCTTGCTGGAGAGGATGTCCTCGCCGTCCAGCAGGATCTGGCCTTCGGCGCGCTGCTCGGGGTAGAGCTCGAACATGCGGTTCAGCGTGCGCAGCAAGGTGCTCTTGCCGCAGCCCGACGGGCCGATGAAGGCGGTGACCTTGTTCTGGGGAATGTCGAGGTTGATGTTCTTCAGCGCGTGGAAGCTGCCGTAGAAGAAGTTCAGGTTGCGCACCGAGAGCTTGGCGCGCTCGCTCAACGGGGTTTCGATCTTGGCGTCCATGAGATCGGGTCCTTAGTGTTTGTTCTTGAAGAGCACGCGGGCCAGGATGTTCAGCAGCAGCACGCCCATGGTGATCAGGAAGACGCCGGCCCAGGCCAGCTTCTGCCAGTTTTCGTAGGGGCTCATCGCGAACTTGAAGATCGTCACCGGCAGGCTCGCCATGGGGGCGCTGACGTCGCTGGTCCAGAACTGGTTGGACAGCGCCGTGAACAGCAGCGGCGCGGTCTCGCCCGACACGCGGGCCAGCGCCAGCAGGATGCCGGTGATGACGCCGGCACGGGCCGCCTTCAGCGTGACGGTCAGGATGACCTTCCACTTGGGCGTGCCCAGCGCGTAGGCCGCCTCGCGCAGCGCGTTGGGCACCAGCGTGAGCATGTTCTCGGTCGTTCGAATGACGACCGGGATGACCAGCAGCGCCAGCGCCAGCGAGCCGGCCAGGCCGGAGAAGGTGTGCATCTTCGCGACGACGACGGCGTAGACGAACAGGCCCACGACGATGGAGGGCGCCGACAACAGGATGTCGTTGATGAAGCGCACCGCGCCGCCCAGCCAGGTCTTTTGGCCGTACTCGGCCAGGTAGACGCCGGCCAGGATGCCCACGGGCGTACCCACCAGCGTGGCCAGGCCCACCATGACGAAGCTGCCGAAGATGGCGTTCGCCAGGCCGCCGCCCTCGCCCTGCGGCGGCGGCGTCATCTCGGTGAAGGTGGCCAGGTTGAGGCCGCCGATGCCGAGGTAGATGGTCTCGAACAGGATCCAGATCAGCCAGAACACGCCGAAAGCCATGGCGCCGAGGGACAGCGTCAGCGCGACGGCATTGGTGCGCTTGCGCTTCTTGTGCATCGCCAGGCGGCGGGCGTCGAGGGCGGCACTCATGAACGTGCTCCTTCATTGCGCTTGAGGCGCAGCAGCAGCAGCTTGGAGATCGTCAGCACGACGAAGGTGATCAGGAAGAGCACCAGGCCGAGGTACATCAGCGAGGCCTGGTGCAGGCCTTCGCCGGCTTCGGCGAACTCGTTGGCCAGCGTCGACGTGATGCTGTTGGCCGCTTCGAAGACCGACAGCGAGTTGAGTTGGTTCATGTTGCCGATGACGAAGGTGACCGCCATCGTCTCGCCCAGCGCCCGCCCGAGGCCCAGCATGATGCCGCCGACCACGCCGGTCTTGGTGTAGGGCAGCACCACCTTGGAGACGACCTCCCAGGTCGTCGCGCCCAGGCCGTAGGCGCTTTCCTTCAGCATCGGCGGCGTGACTTCAAAGACGTCGCGCATCACCGAGGCGATGAAGGGAATGATCATGATTGCCAGGATGATGCCGGCCGACAGGATGCCAATGCCCACCGGCGGGCCGGAGAACAGCGCGCCGAGATAAGGCACGCTGCCGAACAGCGCCTGCAGCGGCTGCTGCACGAAGGTGGCGAGGATGGGGCCGAACACGAGCAGGCCCCACATGCCGTAGACGATGGAGGGCACGGCGGCCAGCAGCTCGATGGCGATGCCCAGCGGGCGCTTCAACCAGCTGGGCGACAGCTCGGTCAGGAAGATGGCGATGCCGAAGCTGACCGGCACGGCGATGACCAGCGCGATGAACGAACTGGCCAGCGTGCCGTAGATCATCACCAGGCCGCCGAACTTCTCCTGCACCGGGTCCCATTCCGCACTGGTCAGGAAACCGAGGCCGAATGCCTTGAGGGCCGGCGTGGCGCCGATGATGAGCGAGCCGATGATGCCGGCCATCAGCGCCAGCGTCAGCCAGGCCGCCCCCTGTGACAGGGCGGCGAACAGCGCGTCGGCCCAGGGGGCGACGCGGCGGCGCTGGGGCTTGGGGCTCATCGGCGCGGTCTGCGGTTGGCTTCGGTCGATGCCGGCATCACCGGCGGGAAGGATGGCTGCCAAGGAACCTCCGGAAGGACGGGTCAGAAGAGAGGGCGCGGCGACAAAGGCAAAGCCCGGCGATGCCGGGCCATGCGGTCAGCGCCCTGGGTTCACTTGAAGGCGACCGGCTTGCCGGCCGTGTCCTTGATCTGGTCGGCCCACTGCTTGCGCACCAGGTTCTTCACGCTGTCGGGCAGCGGCACGTAATCGAGGTCGTCGGCCATCTTGTCGCCATTGGCGTAGGCCCAGTCGAAGAACTTCAGCGCGGCGCTGGCCTGAGCGGCCTTGTCCTGCGACTTGAACATCAGGATGTAGGTCGGGTTGGTCAGCGGCCAGGCGGCCTTGCCGGGCTGGTCGGTGGTGATCTGGTAGAAGCTCTTGGCCCAGTCGGCACCGGCCGCGGCGGCCTTGAAGGCGTCGTCGCTGGGGTTGACCCACTGGCCGTCCTTGTTCTTCAGCTGGACATAGGTCATCTTGTTCTGCTTCACATAGGCGTACTCGACGTAGCCGATGGCATTGGGCAGGCGCTGCACGAAGGCGGCGACGCCCTCGTTGCCCTTGCCGGCCGTGCCAGCCAGCCACTTGACCGTCGTGCCCTCGCCCACCTTGCTCTTCCAGTCCTCGCTGACCTTGGAGAGGTAGTTGGTGAAGATGAAGGTTGTGCCCGAGCCGTCGGCGCGGGCCACCGGGGCGATGGCGGCGTCAGGCAGCGGGACGCCAGGGTTCAACGCCGTGAGGGCCGCGTCGTTCCACTTGGTGATCTTGCCGAGGTAGATGTCGGCCAGCACGGCGCCGGTCAGCTTGATCTGGCCCGGGGCGATGCCCTTGATGTTGACGACCGGCACGACGCCGCCGATGACGGTGGGGAACTGCACCAGGCCATCCTTGGCCAGCTCTTCGTCCTTCAGCGGCATGTCGGAGGCGCCGAAGTCGACCGTCTTCGCCTTGATCTGGCGGATGCCGGCGCCGGAGCCGACCGACTGGTAGTTGATGCGGGCGCCGCTGGCCTTGTTGTAGGCATCGGCCCATTTGGCGTAGATGGGCGCGGGGAAGGTGGCGCCGGCGCCGGTCACGTCCTGGGCATGGGCCAACTGGGCGCTGGAAAGACCAGCCATGGTGGCAACGAGGGCGAGGGACCTGCTGACCTGGACAAAGTTCATCTGAGACACCTTCCGCAAGCGGTTTTGACAATGAGCGGCATCCTAGGGATCGAATGTGACGTCCGCGTGACCACCGCCGTCTCGCATCCGGGCATTGGAGCGCGCCCAACACGCTCTGTGAAGGCGTTGGAAGGGCTTTGTGACAACGTCATCTGTGATTCACGGCGGCGTCATGTTGGCCTTCAACGTCGACCGGCCACGAAAAAGCCGCCCTCGGGCGGCTTGAATCGTGTGCGACCAGCCTCAGGCGGCGATCGCGTCCACCAGGCGCTGCGCGCAGCGCTGGGCCTGTGCGGCATCCGACGCCTCCACCATGATGCGCAGCAACGGCTCGGTACCCGAGGCACGGATCAGCACCCTGCCCTTGTTGCCCAGTTCGGCAATGACGGCGGCCTGCTCCTCAGCCAGGCGGGTGCTGCCTTTCCAGTCCTGGCCGGCGGCGAGGCGCACATTGATCAGCGTCTGCGGGAACATGTCGACGCCCTGCAGCTGTTCGGCGAGGCTGCGCCCGCTGCGGCAGACGGACTGCAGCACCAGCAACGCGCTGACGATGCCGTCGCCGGTGGTGTGCTTGTCCAGCGCCAGCAGGTGGCCCGAACCCTCGCCGCCCAGCTGCCAGCCGCGCGCAGCCAGTTCCTCCAGCACGTAGCGGTCGCCAACCTTGGCGCGTACGAACTCGACATCGCGCGAGCGCAACGCCAGCTCCACGGCCATGTTCGTCATCAGCGTGCCGACCGCGCCGGGCACGCGCAGGCCCTGGCTGAGGCGGTCGGTGACCATCGCATAGAGCAGCTCGTCGCCGTTGTAGAGGCGGCCACTGGCGTCCACCAGCTGCAAGCGGTCGGCGTCGCCGTCCAGTGCGATGCCGTAGTCGGCGCCGTTGGCCTTGACGGCCTCGACGAGCGCGCCAGGCGAGGTGGCGCCGAAACCGGCGTTGATGTTGAAGCCATCCGGCTTGCAGCCGATCGCGACGACCTCGGCGCCCAGCTCGTGGAAGACGTCCGGAGCGACGTGATAGGCCGCGCCATGGGCCGCATCGACGACGATCTTCAGGCCCTTGAGCGTCAGGTCGGAGCCAAAGCTGTTCTTGCAGAACTCGATGTAGCGGCCGCGTGCATCCTCCAGGCGCTTGGCGCGGCCCAGGCTGGCGGAGTCCACCCATTGGGGTTCCTCGTCCAGCGCGGCCTCGACCGCCAGCTCCCAGGCGTCGGGCAGCTTTTCACCCTTGGCGGAGAAGAACTTGATGCCGTTGTCGGCAAAGGGGTTGTGCGAGGCGCTGATGACGACACCGAGGTCCAGGCGCAGCGCACGCGTCAGGTAGGCCACGCCGGGCGTGGGCAGTGGGCCGGTCAGCAGGACGTTGACGCCGGCAGAGGCGAAGCCGGCTTCCAGCGCCGACTCGATCATGTAGCCGGAAATGCGCGTGTCCTTGCCGATCAGCACGGTCGGGCGGTTGCCGGCCTTGCGCAGCACGCGGCCGACGGCATGGCCCAGGCGCAGCATGAAGTCCGGTGTGATTGGCGCCTGGCCGACCGTGCCTCGGATGCCGTCGGTTCCAAAATACTTGCGGCCCATTGAACTCTTCCTTTATTCGATGGACGCGATTTTCGCCGCATCGACGGCAGCCCAGACCTTGAGGGCGTCCACCGTCGCGGCGACATCGTGCACACGCAGCACGTTGGCGCCCGAGCTGACGGCCCGCAGCGCCGCGGCCAGGCTGGCGGCCAGGCGCTGGTCCACCGGCCGGCCGGTGATGTCGCCCAGCGTGCGCTTGCGGGACCAGCCCACCAACAGCGGGTACCCCAGCCCGGTCAGCCGCTGCTGGCCGGCCAGCAAGCGCAGGTTGTGCCCGGCGTTCTTGGCGAAGCCGTAGCCGGGGTCCAGCGCGATGGCATCGGCCGGGATGCCCGAGCCCCGCGCCGCCTGGGCGCGCTGCGCCAGGAAGGCGCCGACCTCGGCGACGACGTCGTCATAGACCGCCAGGTCCATCATGGACGCCGGCTCGCCGCGCATGTGCATCAGGCAGACGCCCGCGCCGCTGCCCGCGACGGCCGCCAGCGCGCCGGGCATCTGCAGGGCCTGCACGTCGTTCACGATGTCCGCGCCGGCGTCCAGCGCGCGCCGCATGATCTCCGGCTTGTAGGTGTCGACCGAGACGGGCACGCCGAGCGTCACGGCAGCGGCGAGGACGCCGGCGATGCGCGCCCATTCGGCGTCAGCGTCGAGGCGCGGCGCGCCCGGGCGCGTGGATTCGCCGCCGATGTCCAGGATGTCTGCGCCCTCTGCCACCAGGCGCTCGCAATGCGCGATGGCCGCGCGTGTGTCGTCATGCCGGCCACCGTCCGAGAAGGAGTCGGGGGTCACATTGACGATGGCCATCACCCGGGGGCTGCCCAGGTCGATGCGGAAGCGGCGGGTCTGCCAGTGCATAAAAAAGGGCCCGGTGGAAGCCGGGCCCGTCGGTTGGGTGAGGATCAGGCTGCGGCCGGTGCGCCGTCGGTGCTGACCGGGGGCGTGCCACCAGCGGGGCCGCTGGGCGTCGACGGCTTGTCGTCCGGCGCACGCGGCGGACGGCCGGCCATGATGTCCAGCACCTGGTCGCGGTCGATGGTTTCCCATTTCATCAGCGCGTCGGTCATCGCCTCAACCTTGTCGCGGTTGACTTCCAGGATGTTCTTGGCGGCGGCGTACTGCTCGTCGAGGATGCGGCGCATCTCGGCATCCACCTTCTGCTGCGTGCTCTCGCTGATGTTGGCCGTCTTGGTCATGCTGCGGCCGAGGAAGACCTCGCCCTCGTTCTCGGCATACACCATGGGGCCCAGCACATTGCTCATGCCGTAGCGGGTGACCATGTCGCGGGCGATGCGGGTCGCACGCTCGTAGTCATTGGACGCACCGGTGGAGATGTCCTTCAGGAACAGTTCCTCAGCGACGCGGCCGCCGAACAGGATGCTGATCTCGTTGAGCATCTGCTTGTAGTACTTGCTGTACTGGTCGCGCTCGGGCAGCTGCCAGGTCACGCCCAGCGCGCGGCCGCGCGGCATCACGGTGACCTTGTGGACCGGATCGGTGCCTTCCAGCATCTCCGCGACGATGGCGTGGCCGGACTCGTGATACGCGGTGGCGCGCTTCTCGTCCTCGGTCATGACCATGCTCTTGCGCTCGGGGCCCATGTAGAGCTTGTCCTTGGCGCGCTCGAAGTCGATCATCTCGACCAGCCGACCACCGCGGCGCGCCGCGAACAGCGCCGCCTCGTTCACCAGGTTGGCCAGGTCCGCGCCGCTCATGCCGGGCGTGCCGCGGGCCAGGATGGACGCGTTGACGTCCTGGGCGATGGGCACCTTGCGCATGTGCACGTTCAGGATCTGCTCGCGGCCGCGGATGTCCGGCAGCGTCACGTAGACCTGGCGGTCGAAGCGACCGGGGCGCAGCAGGGCCGGGTCGAGGATGTCCGGGCGGTTGGTCGCCGCGATGACGATGACGCCGAGATTGGTCTCGAAGCCGTCCATCTCGACCAGCATCTGGTTCAGCGTCTGCTCGCGCTCGTCGTTGCCACCGCCCAGGCCGGCCCCGCGATGGCGGCCGACCGCGTCGATTTCGTCGATGAAGATGATGCAGGGGGCGCTCTTCTTGGCCTGCTCGAACATGTCACGCACGCGCGCCGCGCCGACGCCGACGAACATCTCGACGAAGTCGGAACCCGAGATCGTGAAGAAGGGCACCTTCGCCTCGCCGGCGATGGACTTGGCCAGCAGCGTCTTGCCGGTGCCGGGAGGGCCGACCATCAGCACGCCACGCGGGATGCGGCCGCCCAGCTTCTGGAACTTCTGCGGGTCCTTCAGGAAGTCGACCAGTTCCTTCACCTCTTCCTTGGCTTCGTCGCAACCGGCGACATCGGCGAAGGTGATGGTGTTGTTGGCTTCGTCCAGCATGCGGGCCTTGGATTTGCCGAAGCTGAACGCCCCGCCCTTGCCGCCGCCTTGCATCTGACGCATGAAGTAGACCCAGACGCCGATCAGCAGCAGCATCGGCGTCCAGTTGATCAGCATGCTGATCAGGAAGCTCTGCTCCTCGCGCGGCTTGACGTCGAACTTGATGCCGTTGTTGCGCAGGTCGCCGATGAGGCCGCGGTCGAGGTAGGTGGCGGTGACGCGCAGCTTCTTGCCGTCGGTCGTCTCGGCCATGATCTCGGCGCCGCTGGCGCCGCCTTCGGTCAGCGTGACCTGCTTGATGCGGCGCGCCTGCACCTCATCCAGGAACTCCGAGTAACCGATCTGATTGCCCGGCGCCGTCGCTCCACCGAACTGCTTGACGACCGTGAACAGCACGAGGGCGATCACGATCCAGACGGCGAACTTCGAAAACCATTGATTGTTCACTACGACTCCTTGGCCCTGATGGCCCAGCGCGGGTTTCAGGACAGTGGGGGCGATTTTAGGGTCGGCAAGGGGTCCGACCCTGTAATCAGGGGTGTTTCAGCCCGAGGCCGACCAAGAATGTCTCGGAAGACCGTATCCGCGAGGCCTTGGGCTTGACCGTCTTGACGGTTTTGAAGCGCTCCCGGAACAGCTGGACGAGCTCGTTGTAACCACTGCCATGGAAGACCTTGGCAACCAGCGCGCCGTCGGGTTTGAGGTGCTGACCGGCAAAGTCCACCGCCAGTTCCACCAGGCCGGAGATGCGGGCGGCATCGGTGGAAGCAATGCCCGACAGGTTGGGCGCCATGTCCGACACCACCACATCCACCGGCCGGCCGGCGAGCGCCGCTTCGAGCTGCGCGTAGACGGCTTCGTCATGAAAGTCGCCCTGGATGAAATGCACGCCCTCGATGGGCTCGAACTCCAGCAGGTCCAGCGCGATGATGGAGCCGTTCAGCTGCCCCACTGCCGCGCCGCCCTGCCCCGCCTCCTTGGGTGCGAACTTGCGGCGCAGGTACTGGCTCCAGGCCCCCGGCGTCGCCCCGAGGTCGACGACGACCTGGCCCGGGCGGATCAGCTTCAGCTCTTCGTCGATCTCCTTGAGCTTGTAAGCCGCGCGAGACCGATAACCGTCTTTCTGCGCCTGCTGCACATAGGGATCCGACACATGGTTGTTCAACCACGCCTTGTTGAGCTTTTTGCTTTTGGTCTGAGTTTTCATGCGGAAACGATAATAGGCAGATGCCCCAAATCAACCTGACTCCTGCCCAGCGCAAGGACAAGCGCGCCGATGCTCACCATCTCGACCCGGTCGTGATGATCGGCGGCGACGGCCTCACCCCCGCCGTCGTCAAGGAAACCGATGCCGCGCTCAATGCGCACGGCCTGATCAAGGTGCGGGTGCTGGGCGACGACCGCACGGCCCGCGAAGCCATGTTCGCCCAGCTCTGCGACGAGCTGAATGCCGCGCCCATCCAGCACATCGGCAAGCTGCTGGTGCTGTGGCGCCCGATCCCGGAAAAAGCCGCCGCCGAGCGCAGCGACACCATGCCCGGTCCGCGCGTCGTCAAGATCGTCAAGTTCTCCAAGAGCGGCAATGGCCGCCCCCAGGTGAACAAGGTCAAGGTCATGGGCAACCAGCGCGTGACCCAGGGCGGCGAGATCAAGCGCGCCAAGAAGCGCCGCATGGTCAGCGTCAAGAAGAACGCGGCGGAGTAAGGCGCCAGGCCAGGGCCAGCACGGCCAGGCCCTTGACCGCGAAGAAGGCCAGCGAGGCGCCGTGCAGCGCCGCGAACGAGGCCACGCCCGCCCCGGTCCGCGCCTGTGCCATCAAGGGCTGCAGGCCGTAGTAGCCGGCAATGGTGCAGAACAACGCCACGGCCGGCAGCAGCAGTGCCGCGGAGAAGATGCCACCCGCGGCACCCGCTTCGGCGGCATCACGCTGGCGGCGGCGCTCCAGCAGCATCAGGATCAGCGCTGCCGCGAGGCTGACCTGGGCGTCGATGTTGAACAGCCGCGCGACCAGCGCGCCGGCCTGCGCCCGCTCCAGCACCGCGAAGGCGCTGGGCGCGGCGCCGAAGGCCACACACAGCAAAAAGCCGCCCCACAGGGCGGCCAGCAGCGCCTGAACGCGGGCCAACATCACTCGTAGCGGACTTCGACGATCTCGTAGCGCTTGATACCGCCGGGCGCCTGGACTTCCGCCACATCGCCGGCTTCCTTGCCGATCAGCGCGCGCGCGATGGGCGAACCGACGGAAATGCGGCCCAGTTTGATGTCGGCCTCGTCGTCGCCGGTGATCTGGTAGGTCACCTCGGTGCCGCTGGCCTCTTCCTCGAGGTCCACCGTCGCGCCGAAGACCACGCGGCCACCGGCATCCAGCGTCGACGGGTCGATGATCTGCGCCGCGGCGAGCTTGCCTTCGATCTCGAGGATGCGGCCTTCGATGAAGCCCTGCTTGTCCTTGGCAGCGTCGTACTCGGCGTTCTCGCTCAGGTCACCCTGGGCGCGCGCCTCGGCAATGGCCTGGACGACGGCGTGACGCTCGACGGTCTTGAGGCGGTGCAGCTCGGCCTTGAGCGCCTCGGCGCCGCGCTTGGTCAGGGGAATGGTCGTCATGTCAAAACTCGATAGGCAAAAAGAGTTCCGCCGCTGCGGCCCGGTCGGGCTGCTGCGGCGGAATCGATGGCCTGTAGTTTAAGCCAGCTCGGCGTGCAGTTCCTGCAGGGATTGCACGGTCAGGCCGTCACGGTGCTTCATGCCTTCGACCGCGGCTTCGCAGCCGGCCATCGTCGTGTAGTAGGTCACGCGGCTGGCCAATGCCGCCTGGCGGATGTAGCGGCTGTCGGCTATTGCCGTGCGGGTCTCGTCCACCGTCGTGAAGACGAGCTGGATGTCGCCACCCTTGAGCGCGTCGACGATGTGCGGGCGGCCGTCCTTGATCTTGTTGATCAGCTTGACCGGCACGCCGGCTTCCGTGATGGCGGCGGCCGTGCCGCGCGTCGCGACGATGCCGAAGCCCAGCGCGTGCAGGTCCTTGGCGATGGCGACCGCTCGGGCCTTGTCGTTGTTCTTCACGGTGATGAGCACGTTGCCCTGGCGCGGCAGGCGCGAGCCGGCGCCGATCTGGCTCTTCAGCATCGCCTCGCCAAAGGTGCGGGCGGCGCCCATCACCTCACCCGTCGAACGCATCTCGGGGCTGAGGATGGGGTCCACGCCCGGGAACTTGTTGAACGGGAAGACGGCTTCCTTGACGCTGAAGTACGGCGGGATGACCTCGGCCGGCACGCGGCCCTTGCGGTCGCGCTGGTCCTGCAGCTTCTGGCCGGCCATGCAGCGCGCGGCGATCTTGGCGAGCTGCTGGCCGGTGGCCTTGCTCACGTAGGGCACCGTGCGCGAGGCGCGCGGGTTCACTTCCAGCACGTAGACCGTGCAGGCCGCGAGGCCGGCGGTCACGTCGCCCTGGATGGCGAACTGCACGTTCATCAGGCCGACGACCTTCAGCGCCTTGGCCATCGCGGCGGTCTGGCGGCGCAGTTCGTCCTGCAGGTCGGCCGCCAGCGTGTAGGGCGGCAGCGAGCAGGCCGAGTCGCCGCTGTGGATGCCCGCCGCCTCGATGTGCTCCATGATGCCGCCGATCATCACGTCGCCCGCCGCGTCGGCGATGCAGTCGACGTCGACCTCGACCGCGTCTTCCAGGAAGCGGTCCAGCAGCACGGGCGACTTTTCGCTGACGCGCACGGCCTCGCGCATGTAACGCTCCAGGTCCTTGTCGCCGTGCACGATCTCCATCGCGCGGCCGCCGAGCACGTAGCTGGGGCGCACGACCAGCGGATAGCCGATCTCGTTGGCCAGCGTGACGGCCTGCTCCTCGGTACGCGCGGTGCGGTTGGGTGGCTGGCGCAGGCCGAGCGCGTGCAGCAGCTTCTGGAAGCGCTCGCGGTCCTCGGCGATGTCGATGGAATCAGGCGTCGTGCCGATGATGGGTACGCCGGCACGCTCCAGGTCCAGCGCCAGCTTCAGCGGCGTCTGGCCGCCGTACTGCACGATGACGCCGACCGGCTTTTCCTTGTCGACGATCTCGAGCACATCTTCCAGCGTGACCGACTCGAAGTAGAGGCGGTCCGACGTGTCGTAGTCGGTCGACACGGTCTCGGGGTTGCAGTTGACCATGATGGTCTCGTAGCCGTCCTCGCGCATGGCGAGCGCGGCGTGCACGCAGCAGTAGTCGAACTCGATGCCCTGGCCGATGCGGTTCGGGCCACCGCCCAGCACCATGATCTTCTTCTTGTCCGTCGGGTTGGCCTCGCACTCGGCCTGATCACCAACGAAAGCGCCCTCGTAGGTCGAGTACATGTAGGCGGTCTGCGTGGCGAACTCGGCGGCGCAGGTGTCCACGCGCTTGTAGACCGGCCGCACGTTCAGCGCATGGCGGCGCTCGCGCACGGCATGCTGGTGGGTGGCCAGCAGCTTGGCCAGGCGCTTGTCCGAGAAGCCCTTGCTCTTCAGCAGGCGCAGTTCTGCCTCGGTGATGGACTCGATGCTGCGCCCCTTCAGGTCGCCTTCGATCTGGATCAGTTGCTCGATCTGCGCGAGGAACCACGGGTCCACTGCCGTTTCTTCGTAGATCTCGTCCAGCGTCATGCCGATGCGGAAGGCGTCGGCCAGGAACAGGATGCGCTCGGGGCCGGCTTCGCCGATCTCCTGCACGATCTCCTCGCGGTCGGTCGAGCGCTCGGTCAGGCCGTCGATGCCGGTCTCCAGGCCGCGCAGCGCCTTCTGGAACGACTCCTGGAAGGTGCGGCCCATGGCCATCACCTCGCCAACGGACTTCATCTGCGTCGTCAGGCGCGAGTCGGCCATCGGGAACTTCTCGAAGGCGAAGCGCGGGATCTTGGTGACGACGTAGTCGATGCTGGGCTCGAAGCTCGCCGGCGTGGCGCCGCCGGTGATGTCGTTCTTCAGCTCGTCCAGCGTGTAGCCGACGGCCAGCTTGGCCGCGACCTTGGCGATGGGGAAGCCGGTGGCCTTGGATGCCAGCGCCGACGAACGCGACACGCGCGGGTTCATCTCGATGACGATCATGCGGCCGTTCTTCGGGTTGATCGAGAACTGCACGTTGGAGCCGCCGGTATCCACGCCGATCTCGCGCAGCACGGCGAGGGACGCGTTGCGCAGCAGCTGGTATTCCTTGTCCGACAACGTCTGTGACGGCGCCACGGTGATGGAGTCACCGGTGTGAATGCCCATCGGGTCCAGGTTCTCGATGGAGCAGACGATGATGCAGTTGTCCGCTTTGTCGCGGACGACTTCCATCTCGTACTCCTTCCAGCCGATCAGGCTCTCTTCGATGAGCAGCTCGTTGGTCGGCGACAGGTCCAGGCCGCGCTTGCAGATGGTCTCGAATTCTTCCGGGTTGTAGGCAATGCCGCCGCCGGAGCCGCCGAGCGTGAAGCTCGGGCGGATGACCATCGGGAAGCCGGCACCGCCGATCTCGGCGTGGATGCGCTTCTGCACGGCCCAGGCTTCTTCCAGCGTGTGCGCGATGCCCGACTTGGCCGAGTCCAGGCCGATCTTGGTCATCGCGTCCTTGAACTTCAGGCGGTCCTCGGCCTTCTCGATGGCCGTCTCGTTGGCGCCGATCATCTCGACGCCGTACTTGGCCAGCACACCATGCTTGTGCAGGTCCAGCGCGCAGTTCAGCGCGGTCTGGCCGCCCATGGTCGGCAGCACCGCGTCCGGGCGCTCCTTCGCGATGATCTTCTCGACCACCTGCCAGGTGATGGGCTCGATATAGGTGACGTCCGCCGTGTCCGGGTCCGTCATGATGGTCGCCGGGTTGCTGTTGACCAGGATGACCTTGTAGCCCTCCTCGCGCAGCGCCTTGCAGGCCTGGGCGCCGGAGTAGTCGAACTCGCAGGCCTGGCCGATGATGATCGGGCCGGCGCCGATGATGAGGATGCTCTTGAGGTCTGTACGTTTTGGCATGGCTTGCGAGTCTGCTTAGAGCGTGGCCGTGGCCAGCTTGGCCCCGAACCCAACGAAAAGTGCACCGACGCCGGCATTGGCGGCGCCGGAGAGTCGACGCCGCGCGCGGAAGGCCGCTGCGAGGCGGGCGCCGGCAAAGATCAGCGTCGAGAGATAGAGGAAGCTGAAGCCCTGGATGATGGAACCCAGGATCAGGAAGGTCAGCGCGGGATGCGGGTAGGCCGGATCGACGAACTGGATGAAGAAGGACAGCAGGAAGGCGATGGCCTTGGGGTTCAGCAGGCTGACGACCAGCGCCTTGCGGAAGGGCTGACTCGCGTCGACGGCGCGCGGCGCCGCGTCGGCCTTGGCATCACCGCGCCAGCTGCTCACCGCGCCGCGCAGCAGTTGCAGGCCGATCCAGCCCAGGTAGACGGCGCCGACCATCTTCACGACGAAAAAGATCTGCGGGCTGGCCATCAGCAGCGACGCGCCGCCCGCGGCCGCGGCCGTCATCAGCACCGTGTCGCCCACGAACACGCCGCACGCCGCCGTGTAGCCGGCACGCACGCCGCGTTGGGCGGCGACGGACAGCACGTACAGCGAGTTGGGCCCCGGCAGCAGGATGATGAAGATCGCAGCCGCCAGGAAGGTGCCGAGGTCGGTGATGCCGAACATCTGCGCGTCCTCAGGCCTTGGCCATCAATCCGATGAAGCGATCGAACAGGTAGGCGATGTCGTGCGGGCCGGGGCTGGCTTCCGGGTGGCCCTGGAAGCTGAAGGCCGGCTTGTCGGTGCGGGCGATGCCCTGCAGCGTGCCGTCGAACAGGCTGATGTGCGTGGCGCGCAGCTGGGCCGGCAGCGTCTCGGGGTCGACCGCGAAGCCGTGGTTCTGGCTGGTGATGCCGACCCGGCCGCTGTCCAGGTCCTTCACCGGGTGGTTGGCACCATGGTGGCCGAACTTCATCTTGAAGGTCTTGGCGCCCGAGGCCAGCGCCAGGATCTGGTGGCCCAGGCAGATGCCGAAGACCGGGATGCCGGATTCGATCAACTGGGCCGTGGCCTTGATGGCGTAGTCGCAGGGTTCCGGATCGCCGGGGCCGTTGGACAGGAACACGCCGTCCGGCTCCAGGTCGAACACTGCGCTGGCAGGCGTCTGCGCCGGCACGACGGTGACCTTGCAGCCCCGCTCGGCCAGCATGCGCAGGATGTTGCTCTTGACGCCGAAGTCGTAGGCGACGACGTGGTACTTCGGCGTCGTCTGCTCGCCGTAGCCGCTGCCGAGCTTCCACTCGGTCTGCGTCCAGGCTTCGCTCTCGGTGCGGCTGACGACCTTGGCCAGGTCAAGGCCCGCCATCGACGGCGCGGCCTTCGCTTGGGCGACCGCTTCGTCGATGTCCGCCTGCGTCAGGGCCTGGCCCGCGGGCAGTGCCAGGATGCAGCCGTTCTGTGCACCCTTCGTGCGCAGTACGCGCGTCAGGCGGCGGGTGTCCAGGCCGGCGATGGCCACCGTGCCCTGGTCACGCAAGTAGGCGTCGAGCGTCTTGCCGGAGCGGAAGTTGGACGCACGCAGCGGCAGGTCCTTGATGACCAGGCCGGCGGCGAAGACCTTGCTCGCCTCGACGTCCTCTTCGCTGATGCCGTAGCTGCCGATGTGCGGATACGTCAGCGTGACGATCTGCTTGCAGTAGCTGGGGTCGGTGAGGATTTCCTGGTAGCCGGTCAGCGCGGTGTTGAACACCACTTCGCCGACGGTCTGGCCGGTCGCGCCGATGGACTGGCCTCGGAACACCGTCCCATCCGCCAATGCCAGGATTGCTTGAGGGGGGTGGAGCAGGTCAGCCAGCACAAAGGTCTCCGCAAGTGGGGCGCGTGCCCAGCATCAACCCGTCTGAAGACGGATCAACTTGAAGAAACCGAGGGGTTTGGCGCCGGGCAGCGATGGGGTTCAGGTAAACCCATCGAGTATAGCCGACTGGGGTTAGTACCGAGGCTTCGTGACCGGCTCGTGACGGCTCAAAGTGCCGCGATGCCCGCCTTGGCGATCTCGGCGTCTTCGCTGGACTTGACGCCGCTCACACCCACCGCACCGACGCACTGGCCATCCACCAGGATCGGCACGCCGCCCTCCAGCAGGCCATGCATGCCGGGCACGCTGAGGAAGGACTGGCGACCGCCGTTGATCATGTCTTCGTACACCTTGGACTCACGCCGGCCCAGTGCCGCGGTGTGCGCCTTGGCGGGCGCAAATAAAGCCGAACTGGGAGAAGCACCGTCGAGCCGCTGCAGCGACAGCAGATGGCCGCCCGCATCGACGATGGCAATCGTCACCGCCCAGCCCTTGCTCTGGGCGTGAGCCTCGGCAGCCGCAGCAATGCGCTTGACGTCGGCGAATTCGAGTTGGAGTTGCTGTTTCATGGTCTTGCTTTCGAGGAGGGAATCCCAATGTAGCTGCCCGGCACCGGCCTAGAATCGGCGCCAGTTTCCCATTCGTCCTTCGGAGGATCGCCATGAACGAAAGCCTGCAAACCCAATACGGCTATGCCAGTGCGGGCCTTGCTGCCGACCGTCAGCGCGTGCTGCGCAACACCTACTGGCTGCTGGCCCTGTCCCTCGTACCCACGGTGCTGGGCGCTTGGATCGGCGTCGCGACCGGCCTGTTCGCCACCATGAGCCCGGGCATGAGCGCGCTGGTCTTCTTCGTTGGCGCCTTCGGGCTGATGTTCGTCGTCGAGAAAACGAAGGGCAGCGCCGTCGGCGTCGCCGCCCTGCTCGGCTTCACCTTCTTCATGGGCCTGATGCTGTCGCGCCTGGTCGGCCACGTGCTGGGCTACAAGAACGGCACCTCGCTGGTCATGACGGCCTTCGGCGGCACCGCGGTGGTGTTCTTCACGATGGCCAGCCTGGCCACCGTCATCAAGCGCGACCTGTCCTCGATGGGCAAGTTCCTGCTCGTCGGCGCCGTCATCCTGATGGTGGCCGGCATCGCCAACATCTTCCTGCAGTCGTCGGCGCTGATGCTGACCATCCTGGTGCTGGCGCTGGGCGTGTTCTCGGCCTTCATGCTGTACGACATCAAGCGCGTCATCGACGGCGGCGAGACCAACTACATCAGTGCGACGCTGGCCATCTACCTGGACATCTACAACGTGTTCCAGAGCCTGCTGTCGCTGCTCGGCATCTTCGGCGGTGACCGCGACTGAGCAAGGCCAACCACCATGAAAAAGGCGGCCTCGGCCGCCTTTCTTTTCGGCGGCAGCCGCCTACTGCGGCTTGTAATTCTTCAGCACGAAGGGTGCGCTGAGCACGACAGGCTGGCCGACCTGGCCCAGTTGCAGCGCCAGGTTGACCGTGCCGCCTGCGAAGCTCTCCGCTGCCACGCCGCCGATGGCGATGGCCTCGAGTTTGCTGGTCAGCGTCACGGAACCGGACACCACCGCCGTGTAGGGCGGCGCGCCCACCTGGAGCAGCATGGGCACGACGACCTGGGCCTTGGCGTCCTCGGTGTCCAGCCGCGCCCAGGCGACAACCTGCAGTTTGTCGCCCTTGGAGATGCTGCCCTGCAGCGGTGCGACGGCGCCGATGTCCCAGACGTTGGGCTTGCTCGATGCCAGCGCGATGCGCAGGCAAACCTTGCCGGTTGCCGCGCACGGCACCTGCTGGCTGGACTGGCCGTCGCCGTAGACCGACCAGGTCGTCACGCGTGGCGTGTTGATGAGGTAGTCCAGCGCCGGGTCGCTCTGCCGTGCGGCAGCCGATGCGGCGGGCGCAGCGGCCGCGGCCTTCTCCGGCACCAGCGCGCCATGGATGGGCTTGACCCAGCCGTCGGCCTTCATGTCCCACAGCACGAAGTCGGAGTCGAACTGCCAGTAGGACCAGCCGAAGCCGCGCGACTCAGCGGCGCCCGCCACCGCTGACGTCCAGACCACGCGCTGCGCCATGCCGGCGCTTTCCAGCGCTCCGAACTCGCCCATCAGGATGGGCCGGCCCGCCTTGTCCGCCCAGGCCTTGACGCGATCCATGTCCTTCTGGAGCTTCTCGCGATCGGCGATGCTGCCCCAGGTCACGCCCGACAGCTTCTGGAACTGCGGCGTCCACGATGCGCCCTGGTGGGTGAACTCCATCGGCGTGTAGTAGTGGAACGTGACGATGAGGCGCCGGTCTCCTTCGGGCAGGCGCAGGCTGTCCAGGCGGTCCAGGGAATTCCAGAACTTCGGCCCGACGACGACGCGGCGCGTCGGGTTGGACTCGCGGATGATGGCCAGGTTCTCGGCCAGCATGTCGTTCCAGACCGCGTCGGCGGCGCCGTTGGGCTCGTTCAGGATCTCGAACACCACCGCGTCCGGCGCGCTTTTGTAGCGCGTCGCAATCTGGCGCCAGAACGCTTTCAGCCGCACGCGGCAGGCGTCGATGTCCGCCGGCTTCGCGCATTCGTTGAAGTTGTGCTCGTCCAGGATGACCTGCAGGCCCGCCTTCAGGCCGGCGTCCACCAGCTCGTCCAGCGTCTTCAGCCACTGCGCGGACAACCGTTGCTCGCCATCCATATGGGCGAAAGCGTGCAGGTTGAGCCGCACATGGTCGAACCCACCGTCACGGATGGCCTGCATGTGGCGGGGCTGGAAGCGCGCCTTGGCGGGCTCCGTCCACAGCGGGTCGTAGCCGACGATGTTGACGCCACGCTTCAGTGCGGGCGCTGCATCGGCCTGGGCCAGGGCCGGCGCGGGCACCGCAAGACAGAGCGCGAGCCAGCTCAGGCTCAGCAGACGGGCGAGATGGGATCGGTCGAGCATGCCGTTGTCTCCGGTCGATGTTGTAGATAAACAGAGCTAAACAACTCTGTTTATCTATTTTGTCGACCTTGTCGCAGCCGGCACCCCGGACTTACGCGGAGACGTGCGCCAGCTGTCTGCAGACCGGACGGGCGCAGCGCGTGGCCCGGTTGCGCAGGCCGCTCAGCGGTCGAAGACGGCGATGCTCTCGACGTGGGCCGTGTGCGGGAACATGTTGACGGCGCTCGCCGCCGTGCAGCGGTAGCCCGCCACGTTGACGAGCAGGCCCGCGTCGCGGGCCAGCGTCGCCGGATTGCAGCTGACGTAGACGATGCGTTTGGGCGGCGTCCAGCCCGGTGCGAGCGACGGGTCCTGGGCGATGTCGGCCACCGCCTTGGCCAGCGCGAAAGCGCCTTCGCGCGGCGGGTCGATGAGCCAGCGGTCCGCGACGCCATCGGCCGCCAGCAGCTCCGGTGTCATGTCGAACAAGTTGCGCGTGACGAAGCTCGTCTTGTGCGCCAGGCCATTGGCCGCCGCGTTCTCGCGCGAGCGCTGCACCAGCGTCTCGCTGCCCTCGACGCCCAGCACCTCGCGCGCCTGCGTCGCAAGCGGCAACGTGAAGTTGCCCAGGCCACAGAACCAGTCGATGACGCGCTCGCCCGGCTGGACCGCCAGCAAGCGCAGCGCGCGGCCGACAAGCGACGCGTTGATGTGCGGATTGACCTGCGTGAAGTCGGTCGGCTTGAACGGCATCGTCACGCCGAACTCGGGCAGCCGGTAGGCGAGCTGCGGGCCACCTTCGTCCAGCAGCCTGACGGTGTCGGGCCCCTTGGGCTGCAGCCACCACTGCACGCCGTGCTTCGCAGCAAACTCGCGCAGCAGCGCGAGGTCACCGTCCGGCAGCGGGTTCAGGTGGCGCAGCACCAACGCGATGACCTCGTCGCCCATGGCCAGTTCGATCTGCGGCAGCCGGTCGCGCTCGGCCATGCCCATGATGAGCGCGCGCATCGGCATCAGCAGGTCGCTGACCACCTTGGGCACGACCTTGCAGACCTGCATGTCGGCCACGTAGCGGCTCTTGCGCTCGTGAAAGCCGATCAGCACGACGCCCTTCTTCTGGACGTAGCGCACCGAGAAGCGCGCGCGGTACCGATAACCCCAGGTCGGGCCCTCGATGGGCCGCAGCATCACCTCGGGCTTGACCTTGCCGAGATGCCAGAGGTTGTCCTCGACAACGCGCTGCTTGACGGCCACTTGAGCGCCGGCATGCAGGTGTTGCATCTTGCAGCCGCCGCAGGCGCCGGCATGCAGGCCGAAATGCGGGCAGCCCGGCGTCACGCGCAGCGGGCTTTCCTTCTTGATGTCGGTGAGCTGGCCCTGCTCCCAGTTGTTCTTGCGGCGGGAGATCTGCGCCTTCACGATCTCGCCTGGCAAGGCACCGTCGATGAAAACCACCTTGCCCTCGGCGTTGTGCGCCACGCCCTGCGCCTCAAGTTCGATGCTCTCGACCTTGAGCCAATCCGTTGTCTGAGTCATAGGGCCGGGATTATCCCGGCAGGCCAGAGCCCGTCAGAAGATCGAGTCCCGATCCACGCCGTGCCGCATCATGTTGCGCTTCAACTTCGCCAGCGCCTCGATCTGGATCTGGCGGATGCGCTCACGCGTCAGCTTCAAGCGGATGGCCAGCACGTCCAGCGTCTCGGGCTCGCGATCCGACAGGCCGTAGCGACCGGCCAGCACCTCCCGCTCGCGATCGTTCAGGCTCGCCAGGCCATGCTGCAGCAGCAGCTCGACCTCATGCGACAGGCGCAGGCCCATCGGGTCGATGGCCTGGTCGTCGGCGACGAGGTCCAACATCGACTCGCCGCCCTCGCCGTTGCGGTCCACCGGCGAATCCAGCGAACTCGGCAGCTCGGCATAAGCCAGCAGCTCCGCCACCTCGTCGACCGGCCGACCCAGCGCCTGGGCGATGTCCTCGGCCCGCACGCGGCCCTCGGCGCCACTGGCGCTTTGCAGCGCCTCCAGCGCGCGACGCGCCTTCAGCACCTGGTTGAGCTCACGCACGATATGCACCGGCAGGCGCACGAGGCGGGCCTGGTGCATCAGCGCGCGCTCGATGCTTTGGCGGATCCACCAGCTCGAATAGGTCGAGAAGCGGAAGCCTCTCTCCGGCTCGAACTTGCTGATCGCGTGCATCAGGCCGAGGTTGCCTTCCTCGATGAGGTCGCTCATCGGCAACCCGCGGCCCAGATAGTTCTTGGCAATGCTGACGACCAAGCGCAGGTTGTGTTCGATCATGGCCTGGCGGGCGTCGAAATCGCCCGCGCGCGCGGCCTGTGCAGTGTCGAACTCCTGCTGCGGCGTCAGCAGCGGCGTGCGGCGGATGTCGCGCAGATAGGCCTGCAGCGCATTGCCCAGCTCCACCTCCCCGCCCGTGCTGCGCAGGACCTGGACGTCTTCATCGGGCGCCTCGGGGCCGGGCTCGGCATCCGCGCCGCCGCCATTCATGGCCGACAGCAGCACGCCCGGCTCGTGGGCCACGCCGTCATGGCCGTTGGTCTTGGGCGCAGCGCGTTTCATGGCGTGTGGCTGGCCCGTTAGGAGGATGTGCCGTGGGCGCTCTCAGCGCGACGGCAGCAGCTTGGCCGGGTCGACGGGTTTGCCGAGCTTGCGCACTTCGAAGTGCAGCTTCACGGTGTCGCTCTCGGTGGAACCCATCTCGGCAATCCTCTGACCTTTGCGTACGACTTGATCCTGCTCGACCAGCATCGCCCGGTTGTGGGCATACGCCGTCAGGTAGGTGTTGTTGTGCTTGATGATGACCAAGTTGCCGTAGCCGCGCAAGCCTGAACCTGCGTAAACAACGCGACCATCGGCGACAGCCAGCACCGGGTCGCCCGGCTTGCCGGCGAAGTCCAGGCCCTTGTTGCGCTGCTCGTCAAAACCCGCCGTGACGGGATGCGTCACGGGCCAACCCCAGGCGAGGTTGTCGTCGTCGGTCGTCGCTTCCTTCGGCGACTCCTTGGCCGGTGCCGCGGTTGGCGCAGGTTGCGATGCGGCGCTCGCCGAGGCACCCGGCGGCTTGGCCTCCAGCGGCCGGGTCTCCACCTTGGCCGCGCTCGCGATCGGCTTGGCCGTCACGGCGCTCGCATCAACGCCTGGCGGCAGGATGCGCAGCACCTGGCCGACCTCGATGCGGTTCGGGTTGTCGAGGTTGTTCCACTTGGCCACATCGCGCCAGGTCTGTCCGTTGTCCAGCGCAATGCGGATCAACGCGTCGCCGGGCTTGACGGTGTAGTAGCCGGGCTTGCCTGCGTTTTCGATGCCCGGCAGCGGCTTGGCCTCGGCCACCGCAGGCGCTGAAGACGCTGCGGCCGGCGCTGGCGCGGCAGATTTGGGCGGTTGGGGATTGCGATCCTCGACGGGGGCCTGATGCAGCGACGTGCCGCAGGCGCTGAGCAGCAGCGAGGTGGTGACGGTGACGAAAATTAGGCGCAAGCTAGTGGGCATCGTGTGGCTGATCCACGTTGAAAGGCCGCCCCGATTGTGTGGCGCGGTGCGCCTGCGGCCCCGTCAGACAACGCCAGATTTTAGGGGGACGAACAGCACGGCCTCGTGCTCGCTGCGCAGCCAGCGGCTGACGCCCCCGTCGATGACGTGATCGAGCACCACCAGCACCTGGCCGCGACTGCCTGCCGCGGTGGGCGCAACCAGCCGGCCGCCCGGCGCCAATTGCTCCGTCCAGGCGGGCGGAATGTCCTCGCCGCCCGCTGCGGCGATGATGCTGTCGAAAGGCCCGCTGGCGGCATGGCCGATGCGGCCGTCACCCCAGATCAGCCGCGGCGCGCGCGGCAGCACGATGCGCTGCAGATTCAGCTTGGCCTTGTCGTGCAGGCCCTGCAGGCGCTCGATCGACGTGAGATGCCGCGCCAGCATCGCGATGACCGCGGCCTGGTAGCCGCAGCCGGTGCCGATCTCCAGCACCCGCCCCAGCGAGCCACGCTGGCGCGCCCCGCTGCCCGCCATCAAGAGGCCCAACATGTGGGCCACGACGGAGGGCTTGGAGATGGTCTGGCCATGGCCGATGGGCAGGGCCGTGTCTTCATACGCCTGCGCTGCCAGCGCGCTGTCGACGAACTCGTGGCGGGGCACCGTGGCCATCGCGGCCAGCACACGCTCGTCGAACTTGCCCTCGGCGCGCAGCCGCCCCACCATGCGCTGGCGCACTGCCCCGCTGTCCAGGCCGGTGCCGCTGGGCCGCGCCAGCCGCGCCGCATCGACGGTGGCCTGGTGCAGATGGCGCTGCGGCATCAAAAGCTCGCGCTGCGGCGCGATGCCTGACTTCAGCGACGCCGGGAAGCGCTTGACGCTCATGGAAGCTGGAGTCGCTGGCGCCAGTCACCCAGGTGCGCGTGGTCGGTCAGGTCGACCTGCAGTGGTGTGATGGAGACCTGGCCGTTGGACGTCGCATGGAAATCCGTGCCTTCGCCGGCCTCGCGGGCGTCGCCGGCCGGGCCAATCCAGTAGATGGTCTCGCCACGCGGGTTGACCTGCTCGATGATGCCTTCGCTGGCATGGCGCCGGCCCAGGCGCGTGATGCGGCGCGGCAGCGTGTCGGCATCGGGCCGGTTGGGGATGTTGACGTTGAGCAGGAAGCCCTGGCCCAGGCCGCCGGCGATGACCTGCTCCACCAGGCTGCGGGCCAGGCGCGCCGCGGCCTCCAACTCGCCCCAGCCCTTTTCGGCCTGCGAGAAGGCGATGGACGGGATGCCGAACAGGTAGCCCTCGGTGGCGGCGGCGACGGTGCCCGAGTAGAGCGTGTCGTCGCCCATGTTGGCGCCGTTGTTGATGCCCGAGAGCACCAAGTCGGGCCGGTAGCCCAGCAGGCCCGTCAGGGCCAGGTGCACGCCATCGGACGGCGTGCCGCTGACGTAACGGAATCCGTTGGCGGCACGGTACACATTCAGCGGCCGGTTCAGCGTCAGTGAATTGGAGGTGCCGCTGGCGTTCTGCTCGGGGGCGATGACGTCGATCTCGCCCAAACCTTCGCAAGCTTTAACGAGGGCGGCGAGGCCCGGAGCGAGGTAGCCGTCGTCGTTGGAAATGAGGATGCGCATGGGTGTGGATTGTAGGGAGGGCGTCACCTGTGAGACCGGGTGTAACCCCCTTGATTCCTATCATGGCCGCTTCAATAACGAGGAGACGACGATGAAGGCATGGGTCTGCGAAAACCCGGTGGGGGTGGAAGCTTTGCAGTGGCGCGAGGAACCGGCGCCGGCCTTGGGCGCCGGTCAGATCCGCGTGCAGATCAAGGCGGCCAGCCTGAACTTCCCCGACCTGCTCATCGTGCAGAACAAGTACCAGATGAAGCCGCCTCTGCCGTTCGTGCCCGGCACGGAGTTCTCCGGCGTCGTCACCGAGGTCGCCGAGGGTGTGAACGGCTTTGCCGTCGGCCAGCGTGTCGCGGCCTTCGGCGGACTGGGTGGCTTCGCCACCGAGGTCTGTATCCCGGCCATGCTGGCCATGCCGCTTCCCGATGCATTCAGTTTCGAGGACGCCGCCGCGTTCATCTGCACGTACGCAACCAGCCATCACGCGCTGATGGACCGCGCTGCGCTGCAGGCCGGCGAGACGGTGCTCATCCTCGGTGCGGCAGGCGGTGTCGGCACGGCCGCCCTGCAGATCGCCAAGGCCGCTGGCGCCCGCGTCATCGCAGCCGCGGGCAGCGACGCCAAGTGCAACGCCTGCAAGTCCCTGGGTGCTGATGCCACCATCAACTACGCGACGCAGAACCTCCGCGACGAGTTGAAGACGCTCACACAGGGCAAGGGTCCGGACGTCGTCTACGACCCGGTCGGCGGCGACCTCGCCGAGGCCGCCTTCCGCTCCATCGCCTGGCGTGGTCGCTACCTGGTCATCGGCTTCGCACAAGGCGCCATTCCGGCGCTGCCGCTGAATCTGGCGTTATTGAAAGGCGCCTCGTTGGTCGGTGTGTTCTGGGGCGAATTCGCCAAGCGCGAGCCGGCCCGCAACGCCAAGATGCTGGGGCAGTTGGCCGGCTGGTATGCCGAGGGAAGGATCAAGCCGGTGCTGGATCGCGTGCTGCCCATGGAGGAATTGCCCGCAGCCTTCGCGCGCATGGCGGCACGCGAGGTGGTGGGCAAGGTAGTTCTTACCAACCGTGAAGCCTGAAACGGGGGCGTGCCCCCCCGCAGTCTCGTCCCGTTACGTCCAGGATGGTGCGCTACATTCGTCCGTCAAATCGACAGCCGCCGCGCCTCTCCCGCCATGACCGTCAAAGTCCTCATCATCGAAGACAACCCCGTTGCACGCAGCTTCCTTTGCCGCGTGGTGCGAGAGAGCTTCAGCGACGCGATGGAGATCACCGAGGTCGGCGATCTCGAGAACGCACGCCGCCAAGTTGGCAAGTTCGCGGGTGGCGCGCCGGAAAGCGGCTTCAAGCTCATCCTCGTCGACCTTGAACTGCCCGACGGCAACGGCATGGAGTTCCTCGCCGAACTCACCGGCTCCGCGGCCATCAAGATCGTCACGACGCTGTACTCCGACGACGACCACCTCTTCCCGGCGCTGCAGTGCGGCGCGGACGGCTATCTGCTCAAGGAAGACCGCTTCGAAGTGCTGGTGGAAGAACTCCAGCGCATCGTGCGCGGCCAGCCGCCGCTGTCGCCCGCCATTGCGCGTCGGCTGCTGTCGCACTTCCGCCCCGCGTCGAGTGACAGCGGCACCATGCCGCTGAATTCGGGCTTCGGCTCGCTGTCCTCCTCTCACGCGCCCTTCAGCAACAGCCGCGGCGTGGCGCTGGACCCGCCGCCCGAATGGGAGCGCCTGACGCCGCGCGAAAGCGAAGTGCTGACCTACCTGAGCAAGGGTTTCACGATCAAGGAGATCGCGAACCTGATGGGCATCAAGTGGTTCACGGTCAACGACCACATCAAGAGCATCTACAAGAAGCTCAACGTCAGCAGCCGCGCCGAAGCGGCCGTGCTGGCGTCCAAGCAGGGCCTGGTCTGATGAGCCGATGAAAGGCTGGAGCGCGCGAAATGACCCTCAGTTCGCGCGCCAGCCAGGCAGTTGGGCCAGCATCGTCGTCTCCGTCGCCTCGTCCCAGGCCAGCGGATAAAGGCTGCGCGCCGAGCCAAGTGACTCGGGCCGACCGCCCCACAGCGCGATCTGCTCGCGCACGGTGGCGAAATCGATGCTCATCAACACTGCGGGCGCCTTGACGCGCGGGTTGTGACGCGCGGCCGTGTGCGGCACCAGGCCGAGGCAGCGCCGGTAGAACGGCACGTGACGGGGATTGACCTCGATCACCAGGCGGTCGCACCCGGCGCGCCGGTGGGCGTGCAGGTAGCCGAGGTGAAAGATCTGGGCCAGCACGCGCCTGGGGTCGTGGGAATGCTTGTCGACGGCAAGGCCACCGAACTCGCAGAGCCTGACGCCATCGGCGCGCCAATCGGCCAGCTCCGCGGCGAACAGCAGGTCGGCATGCAGGCCCCCGCCGCCGTCGAAACGCACGGACAACGTGCCGACGATGTCGTCGCCATCGCGCGCCGTGCAGACGATGTCGCCGTCCTGATCGCGGCTGTTGTAGCGCTCGCGCGTGACACGCAGCCCACGGTCGGCGTAGCGGCGCTCGACGAGTTCGAGGGCGTCGCCCTCCAAACCACCGAAGCCGCTGTCCAGCGCCAACGACGGGCATGCAAAGGTGTTCAGCGACGGGTTGCGTCGTGTCTCAACGGTCGGGACCATGTCTGCCTCTTCAGCGCCCAGCGCGCGAGCCGCGAGTCTAGGGACGCATGCCCCGGCAGGCCCCCACTCTCACAGACCGATACACCCGGCACATGTCGTTCATGAGATTTCTCACGCGAACACGGGCGCAAGGCGGTGCGCCACGGCGGTTGCCATGCGAGGCCCGATCGCTCCTTCCCGGCGGCACCGCCCGCAGACATCCGCGCAAAAAAATGCCAGTCAGGGCTGAGCTGACTGGCATCGGGTCTCGGGCAGGCCTTGGCAGAGCGCCTGCCGTTACAGGCCTGACGCAATTGCCAAGGATCGCTCCGGCCTCCGGCTGCGCTGCACGCGGCCTGGAACAGCCGGTCCAGGCTAGTAAGCCTGGCCCAACTGTTCCAGGATGGCCGGGTTCTCCAAGGTCGACGTGTCCTGCGTCACCGACTCGCCCTTGGCGACCGAACGCAGCAGACGCCGCATGATCTTGCCCGAACGCGTCTTGGGGAGGTTGTCGCCGAAGCGGATGTCCTTGGGCTTGGCGATGGGGCCGATCTCCTTGGCCACGTGGTCGCGCAGCTGCTTGGCAATCGCCTTGGCCTCGTCGCCGCTGGGACGCGGGCGCTTGAGCACGACGAAGGCGCAGATGGCCTCGCCGGTGGTGTCGTCCGGGCGGCCCACGACCGCCGCCTCGGCCACCAGCTCGGTGCAGCTGACCAGCGCCGACTCGATCTCCATCGTGCCCATGCGGTGGCCCGACACGTTCAGCACGTCGTCGATGCGGCCGGTGATGGTGAAGTAGCCCGTCTCGGCGTCACGGATGGCACCGTCGCCGGCCAGGTAGTAACCCTTGAGCTCGGGCGGGTAGTAGCTCTTCTTGAAACGCTCCGGGTCGCCGTAGATCGTGCGGATCATCGAGGGCCACGGTTTCTTGACGACCAGGATGCCACCCTGGCCGTTGGGAACGTCGTTGCCGGTCTCGTCGACGATGGCCGCCGTGATGCCCGGGAAAGGCAGCGTGCAGGAGCCCGGCACCAGCGTCGTCACGCCCGGCAGCGGCGTGATCATGTGGCCGCCGGTCTCGGTCTGCCAGAACGTGTCGACGATCGGGCAGCGCTTGCCGCCCACATGCTCGTGGTACCACTCCCAGGCGGCCGGGTTGATGGGCTCGCCCACCGAGCCCAACAGGCGCAGGCTGCTCAGGTCGTAGCGCTTGGGGTGCACGGCCTCGTTGCTCTCGGCGGCCTTGATCAGCGAGCGGATCGCCGTCGGCGCCGTGTAGAAGATCGTGACCTTGTGCTTCTGGATCATCTGCCAGAAGCGACCGGCGTCCGGGTAGGTGGGCACGCCCTCGAAGACGATCTCCGTGCCGCCCAGTGCCAGCGGGCCGTAGGTGATGTAGGTGTGGCCGGTGACCCAGCCGATGTCGGCCGTGCACCAGAAGATGTCGTCGTCCTTCAGGTCGAAGGTCCACTTGGTCGTCAGCGCCGCGTGCAGCAGGTAGCCGCCGGTGCTGTGCTGCACGCCCTTGGGCTTGCCGGTGGAGCCGGAGGTGTAGAGCAGGAACAGCGGGTGCTCGGCCTCGACCCACTCGGGCGTGCAGCTCGTCGACTCGGCCGACATCAGGTCATGCAGCCACACATCGCGACCGTCCATCCAGCTGACGTTGCCGCCGGTGCGCTTGTAGACGATGACGTCCTTCAGCGTCGGGCAGGCGCCGCCTTCCAGCGCCTCGTCGACGATGGCCTTCAGCGCCAGTGCCTTGCCGCCGCGCATCTGCTCGTCGGCGCAGATCAGCGCGACCGCGCCGGCATCCTGCACGCGGTCGCGCAGGCTCTGGGCCGAGAAGCCGCCGAAGACGACAGAGTGCGTCGCGCCAATGCGGGCGCAGGCCTGCATCGCCACCACACCCTCGACCGACATGGGCATGTAGATGACGACGCGGTCGCCCTTCTGGATGCCGCGGCCCTTCAGCGCGTTGGCCAGCTGGCAGACCTTGGCCAGCAGCTCGGCATAGGTGACGCGGGTCACGGTGCCGTCGTCGGCCTCGAAGATCAGCGCCGTCTTGTCGCCCTTGCCGGCCTCCACATGGCGGTCCAGGCAGTTGTAGGAGACATTGAGCTTGCCGTCCTCGAACCACTTGAAGAAGGGTGCGTCGCTGTCATTCAGCGTCTTGGTGAACGGCGTCTGCCAGCTCAGCAGTTCGCGCGCCAGGCGGGCCCAATAGCCGGCGTAGTCCTTGTCGGCCTCGGCCACCAGTGCCGCGTAGCCGGCCTCCCCCTTCACGTGGGCATTGGCCACCCACTCGGGGCTGGGCGCGTAGGTGTTCAGCGTACTCATGGCTTGTCTCCTGATGTTGCTTGGCGCGGACTGTGCTTGGGACGACTGACGATGCCCTGACGCCGAGCAGTCACTCACGCCGCCTAGAATTTCCACCAATTCTGCTCGGTCTCCCTACATGCCCAACGATCCCCAGCTTCGCCCCCTGCCCCGCCTGATTTTTGCCAGCCGCTGGCTGCAGTTGCCGCTCTACCTGGGTTTGATCCTGGCGCAAGCCGTCTATGTCTTCCAGTTCTGGACCGAGCTGGTGCATTTGATCGAGGCGGCGTTCGGCGATCAGCATGCGCTGGAAATCCTGGTCAAGAGCATTGGCTACAAGGGCGAGGCCCTGGGCAAGCTCAACGAGACCATCCTGATGTTGGTCGTGCTCGGCCTGATCGACGTGGTGATGATCTCCAACCTGCTGATCATGGTCATCGTCGGCGGCTACGAGACCTTCGTGTCACGCATGGACCTGGACGGCCACCCCGACCAGCCCGAGTGGCTGAGCCACGTCAACGCCTCGGTGCTGAAGGTCAAGCTGGCCACGGCCATCATCGGCATCAGCTCCATCCACCTGCTGAAGACCTTCATCAATGCCGACAACTACAAGGAGCAGACGCTGATGTGGCAGACCATCATCCACGTCGCCTTCCTGCTGTCGGCGATGGCGATTGCCTACACGGACAAGCTGCTGGCCTCGGCCGATCACGGCAAGCACTAGGGCAGCGGCGCCCTCAGCGCCCGACCATCTGCCCCGGCACCACCCACGCATCGAACTGCTCGGCCGTCACATGGCCCAGCGCCAGCGCCGCCTCGCGCAGGCTGCTGCCGTCCTTGTGGGCCTTCTTGGCAATCTGCGCGGCCTTGTCATAGCCGATGTGGGGGTTCAGCGCCGTCACAAGCATCAGCGAGCGCTCCACAAGCTCGGCGATGCGCGCCTCGTTGGGCTCGATGCCCGCGGCGCAATGCCTGTTGAAGCTGGCCATGCCGTCCGCCAGCAGCCGCACGCTCTGCAAAAAGTTGTGCATGACCATGGGGCGGAACACGTTCAGCTCGAAGTTGCCCGACGCGCCGCCGATGTTGATGGCCACGTCGTTGCCCATGACCTGCGCGGCCAGCATCGTCACCGCCTCGCTCTGCGTTGGGTTGACCTTGCCCGGCATGATGGACGAGCCTGGCTCGTTCTCCGGGATGCTGATCTCGCCGATGCCACTGCGCGGGCCGCTGGCCAGCCAGCGCACGTCGTTGGCGATCTTGGTCAGGCTGGCGGCCAGCGTCTTCAGCGCGCCGTGGGCGTGCACGAGGGCGTCGCAGGACGCCATCGCCTCGAACTTGTTCGGTGCCGTCACGAACGGATGGCCCGTGAGCCGCGCCAGCTCGGCAGCGACAGCTTCGGCATAGCCCTTGGGGGCGTTCAGCCCCGTGCCCACCGCCGTGCCGCCCAGCGCCAGTTCGTACAGATGCGGCAGGGCGGCCAGCACGTGACGCTCGCCGTGCGCCAGCTGCGCGACCCAGCCGGAGATCTCCTGCCCCAGCGTCAGCGGCGTCGCGTCCTGCAGGTGCGTGCGGCCGATCTTGACGATGTCGTCATAGGCCTCGGCCTTTTGCTGCAGCGTCGTGCGCAAGGCCTGCAGCGGTGGCAGCAGGCGCTCCTGCAGCGCCTGCACCGCCGCCACGTGCATGGCGGTCGGGAAGACGTCGTTGCTGCTCTGGCTGCGGTTCACGTCGTCGTTGGGGTGCACCAGGCGCCCTTCCCCGCGTTCGCCACCCAGCAGCTCGCTGGCGCGGTTGGCCAGCACCTCGTTGACGTTCATGTTGGTCTGCGTGCCCGAGCCCGTCTGCCAGACCACGAGCGGGAACTCGTCCACATGCAGGCCGCTGATGACCTCGTCCGCCGCCGCCACGATGGCCTCGGTCTTCTTCGCGTCCTGCAGGCCCAGCGCCTGGTTGATGACCGCCGATGCCCGCTTGACCCGCGCCAGCGCGCGGATCAGTTCCGGCGCCTGGCGCTCGCCGGAGATGTCGAAGTTCTGCAGCGAGCGCTGCGTCTGCGCGCCCCATAGCCTGTCGGCCGGCACCTCGATGGGGCCGAAAGTGTCGCGCTCGATGCGGGTGCTGCTGCTCATGACGGTTCTCACGAAGGACGGGTTGGCTTTCAGCATAGCCAGCACGAGAACCCCGGCCATCCCTGAGCCCATCGATAATTCCGCCCGCCCGAATCCCGCCTGCTTCGCCACATGACCACCATCCGCCAGCAAGACCTCATCGACAGCGTTAGCGCCGCCCTGCAGTACATCTCGTACTACCACCCGGCCGACTACATCGCCCACCTGGCCCGCGCCTACGAGAGCGAGGCCTCGCCCGCGGCCAAGGACGCGATCGCCCAGATCCTCACCAACAGCCGCATGTGCGCGGAAGGCCGCCGGCCCATCTGCCAGGACACCGGCATCGTCAACGTCTTCCTGAAGATCGGCATGGACGTGCGCTGGGAGGGCTTTAGCGGCAGCATCGAGGACGCCATCAACGAAGGCGTGCGCCAGGGTTATCTCAACCCCGACAACAAGCTGCGCGCGTCCGTGCTGGACGACCCCATCTTTGCCCGCAAGAACACCAAGGACAACACACCCGCCGTCGTGCAGATGGAGGTGGTGCCCGGCAACACGGTGGACGTCATCGTCGCGGCCAAGGGCGGCGGCTCGGAGAACAAGAGCAAGGTCTACATGCTCAACCCCAGCGACGACATCGTCGACTGGGTGCTGAAGACCGTGCCGACCATGGGCGCCGGCTGGTGCCCGCCGGGCATGCTGGGCATCGGCGTCGGCGGCACGGCCGAGAAGGCCGCCCTGCTGGCCAAGCAAGCGCTGATGGAAGACATCGACATGTACGAGCTGCTGCAGCGCGGCCCGCAGAACAAGCTCGAAGAGCTGCGCATCGAGCTGTACGAGAAGGTCAACGCCTTGGGCATCGGCGCGCAGGGCCTGGGCGGCCTGACGACCGTGCTGGACGTGAAGATCAAGACCTTCCCGACCCACGCCGCCAGCAAGCCCATCGCGATGATCCCGAACTGCGCGGCCACGCGCCATGCGCACTTCGTGCTGGACGGCAGCGGCCCCAGCTACCTCGAGGCACCGAGCCTGGACCTGTGGCCCGATGTGCACTGGGCGCCCGACTACAACAAGAGCAAGCGCGTCGACCTCAATGCGCTGACACCGGCTGAAGTCGCGAGTTGGAAGCCCGGCGACACGCTGCTGCTGAACGGCAAGATGCTGACCGGCCGCGACGCCGCCCACAAGCGCATCCAGGACATGCTGGCCAAGGGCGAACAGTTGCCCGTGGACTTCACCAACCGCGTCATCTACTACGTCGGCCCGGTGGACCCGGTGCGCGACGAGGTCGTCGGCCCGGCCGGCCCCACCACCGCGACGCGCATGGACAAGTTCACCGACATGATGCTGGCCAAGACCGGCCTGATCGCCATGGTGGGCAAGGCCGAGCGCGGCCCGGTCGCCATCGAATCGATCAAGAACCACAAGAGCGCCTACCTGATGGCCGTGGGCGGTTCCGCCTATCTCGTCAGCAAGGCCATCAAGGGCGCCAAGGTCGTCGGCTTCGAGGACCTGGGCATGGAAGCCATCTACGAGTTCGACGTCGTCGACATGCCCGTCACCGTGGCGGTCGATGCCAACGGCACCAGCGCCCACATCACCGGCCCGGCCGAGTGGAAGCAGCGGATCGCCTCGGGCAAGGCCGTCAGCATCCCCGTCGCCACCGCCTGAGCCCCGCACAATCGGGTGGTCATCACGACCACCCGACATGATCCAAGTCCGCCCTCTCCAAACCAACGACCGCGCCGCCTGGCAGCCGCTCTGGGACGGCTACAACGCCTTCTACGGCCGCGCAGGTGAGACCGCGCTGCCGGCCGCCATCACCGACATGACGTGGGCGCGCTTCTTCGACGCCTACGAGCCGCTTCACGCGCTCGTCGCGGTCGGTGACGACGGCCGGTTGCTGGGCCTGGTGCACTTCCTCTTCCACCGCAGCACGACGCGCATCGAGCCGACCTGCTACCTGCAGGACCTGTTCACGACACCCGAATCGCGCGGCCGCGGCGTGGGGCGCGCGCTGATCGAGGCCGTCTACGCGGCCGTGCGCCAGGCCGGCGGCCGGCGCGTCTACTGGCAGACGCACACCACCAACGCCACCGCCCGCGCGCTGTACGACAAGCTGGCGCGCCACGACGGCTTCATCATCTACGGCCACGACGTCGCCTGACGCCGGCCCACGAACGACCGGCGGTAAGCTGCCGCGCTTCGGAGGGACTCCACGTGCGCCCGTTTGCTGTCATCGCCGTCCTGTTCGCGCTGTGCGCGCTGGCGCCACAGGCAAGAGCTGAAACACCGCCCACCGCCTGCACGCTCGCACCGGTGCCCGGCGAGACGCGCGAGCTGACCTCGGGCGGCCGAACGCGCAGCTATCGACTCTTCGTACCGGCCGCCGTCGCGGGCCGGGCGCAATTACCGCTGGTGCTGGACCTGCACGGCTCGGGCGGCAATGCCGCGGGTCAGGCCAAGACCAGCGGCATGGAGGCGCTGGCGGCACGCGAGGGCTTCGCGGTCGCCTCGCTGCAGGCCGAGGACGCGCGCTGGAACGTCCCGGTCACGAACGGCCGCGCCGACGACGTGCAGTACGTGTCCGACGTCATCGACCACGTCGCCGCGCGCACCTGCATCGACCCGGCTCGCGTCCATGCCACCGGCTTCTCGGGCGGTGGTCGCATGTCATCGCTGCTCGGCTGCCGGCTGAACCACCGCATCGCGTCGATCGCGCCCGTGGGCGGGTTGCGCTGGACGGGGCCCTGCCCCGGCCGCGCGGTGCCGGTGCTCACCGTGCATGGCCTGGCGGACACGACCAACCCGTACGAAGGCCACGGCGACCGCGGTGCCGAATGGGTGGAGAGCGTGCCCGAGGCCCTGGCCGGCTGGGCATCACACAACCGCTGCGAGCCCAAGCTGATGCAGCAAGACCCACCGTGGCCGGCACACATCGTCCGCTATGCGGGCTGCGCCAGCGGCGCCGAGGTGCGGCTGCTGCGCATCGACGGCATGGGCCACGTCTGGCCCCGCGCCGAGATCGACGCGACCCACGAGATCTGGCAATTTTTCAAGACCCATCCGCTTCAGTAGGACCCCTCATGCCCAACATCCGCGCCTACGCTGCCCACACCGCCGGCGGCCCGTTGCAGCCGTTCGAATTCGACCCCGGCCCGCTGGGCGACGAGGACGTCGAGATCACCGTCGAGCACTGCGGCATCTGCCACTCCGACCTGGCCATGATCGACAGCGAGTGGTTCCCGGCCAGCTATCCCGTCGTCCCCGGCCACGAGGTCGTCGGCCGCATCACGGCCCTTGGCCCACATGCCAAGGGCCGGCAGATCGGCCAGCGCGTCGGCGTGGGCTGGCACAGCGGCAGCTGCACGCATTGCAACTTCTGCCTCGGCGGTGAGCAGCACCTGTGCGGCCAACGCCAGCCGACGCTGATCGGCCGCCACGGCGGCTTCGCCGACCGCCTGCGTGCCCACTGGAGCTGGGCCATCCCGCTGCCCGACGCGCTCGACCCCGCCGCCGCCGGCCCGCTGATGTGCGGCGGCGGCACGGTGTTCCTGCCCTTCGTGCTGCACGCCATCAAGCCGACGGATCGCGTCGGCGTCGTCGGCATCGGCGGCCTGGGTCACATCGCCGTCAAGTTCGCGCGCGCCTGGGGCTGCGAGGTGACGGCCTTCACGTCGTCGCCCTCCAAGCGCGACGAAGCGCTGGCACTCGGCGCCCACAGGACGCTGTCCAGCGTCGACAAGGCCGAGCTGAAGGCCGCAGCGGGCAGCCTGGACTTCCTGCTCATCACCGTTGGCGCCGCATTGAACTGGGACGCGCTGATCGGCACGTTGGCACCCAAGGGCCGCATGCATCTGGTGGGCGTCGTGACCGATGCACTGAGCGTCAAGAGCGGCGGCCTGCTGAGCTGGCAGAAGGGCCTGTCCGCCTCGCCCACGCCGCCGCCGTCGGTGCTGGCGACGATGCTGCAGTTCTCGGCGCGGCACCAGATCCTGCCGCAGGTGGAACGCTTCCCGATGAGCCGCGTCAACGACGCGCTGGACCACCTGCGCAGCGGCAAGGCACGTTACCGGGTCGTGCTGGACGCCGACTTCTGAGCGATCACGGCGCCAGCGGGCTCCCCGACGCGGCCTGTGTCGACCTCGGCTGGCGCTGCACCTGCTGCGGATAGGGAATATCGACCCCCAGCCGCTTGAGCGTCTGCAAGATCGCCAGGTTCACGTCGGAGCGCACGCCGCCGCTGCCGTTCTCGGGGTCCATGATCCAGAAGTGCACGGTCAGCTCCAGCCCGCTGTCGGCGAAGCGGGTCAGCTGCACCGCAGGGCCGGGGTCGCTCAACACGCGCGGCACCTTGGCGAGCGCCTCCGTCAGCGTCTTCATGACGACGTCCACGTCGCAGTCGTAATCCACCTGCACGATGGTGGACAGCAGCACGCGCGGGTCGGCCAGCGACGAGTTCTCGACGCGCTGGGTGATCAGCATCTCGTTGGGCACGATGGCTTCCTTGCCGCCCAGCGAGCGGATCACCGTGTAGCGCGTCTTGATGTCGGTCACGCGGCCCTCGAAACCGTCGACCTTCACCATGTCGCCGATGCGCAGGCTCCGCTCGGCCAGGATGACGAAGCCGCTGACGTAGTTGGCCGCCAGCTTCTGCAGGCCGAAGCCCAGGCCCACGCCCAGCGCACCGCCCAGCACGCCGAGCGCCGTCAGGTCGATGCCGGCCGCGGACAGCGCGAACAGCAGGCCCACGAAAAGCAGCAGCGCGCGGATGGCGCTGGCCGCGATCTTGCGCATGGACAGGTCCATCGACTCCCGCCGCAGCAGCCGCGACTCGATGGCAGCCGAGATCCACAGGGCCACCACCAGCACCAGCGCCGCCGTCAGGCCACCCTCGATGAGGTTTCGCAACGTCAGCTTGACGGTGCCGAACTTCCAGCCGATGTCGTCCAGCTCATCCAGGATGACGGGCAGCAGGCCGGTGATCCACAGCACCGCGCCCAGCCAGACGGCCCAGGAGCCGATGCGCTCGACCAGCCGTATCGGTGCGGAGTTGGGCCACGCGGCGGCCAGCACCCGCGCGATGACGCGGATGACAGCCAACGACACCAGCACCGGCAGCGCCAGCTTGAACAGCGCCGGCGCCAGCCCCCACAGCGGAAGCAGCCGGCGCACACCGAATGCCAGCGCCAGCGCCAGCAACGGGAAGAGCGCGCCGTCCAGCACGCGCTCGCCGAACAGCACGCTGTTCCCGCGGCGGGTGACGGCCCGCGACAGCGCCCAGCTCAGCAGGGCCGCCAGCGCCAGGCAGCCCAGCAGCAGGCCCCATTCGGCCAGCGCGTCCATGCTGAAGACACGGCCGAGCAAGGCCCGCAGTTCGTTCAGGCTCAAAGGTTGATGCATCGGATTCATAAGAGACACGGGCCGCGGCGGGCCGGCGGCCGCGGGCAGGCAACGAGGTTCAAAGGTCGGCCAGCACGCGCAGGTGCACGCCCACGCTGCGCGCCAGCGCGTGCAGGTTGTAGCCGCCCTCCAGCACCGACACGATGCGGCCCTGGGCGTGACGGTCGGCCACGTCCTTGATCTTGAGCGTCAGCCACTCGTAGTCGGCCTCGACCAGGCCGAGCTGGCCCAGGTCGTCGTCGCGGTGGGCGTCGAAGCCGGCCGAGATGAAGATCATCTGCGGCTTGAAGCGCTCCAGCGCCGGCAGCCACATGGCCTCGACGATCTCGCGCACCTCGGCGCCACGCGTGTAGGCCGGCAGCGGCACGTTGACCATGTTGGTCCCCTTCGGGACCGCACCGCTGTACGGATAGAGCGGATGCTGGAACAGGCTGACCATCAGCACGCGGTCGTCGCCGGCAATGATGTCCTCGGTGCCGTTGCCGTGGTGCACGTCGAAGTCGACGATGGCCACGCGCTTGAGGCCGCGGCGGTCCAGCGCATGGCGGGCTGCGATGGCCACATTGTTGAAGAAGCAAAAGCCCATGCTCTGGTCGCGCGTCGCGTGGTGGCCGGGCGGGCGAACTGAGCAGAAGGCGTTGTCGGCGCGGCCGTCGATGACGAGGTCCGTCGCCTGCACCGCCGCGCCCGCGGCATGCAGCGCGGCCCGCCAGGTGTGGGCGTTGGCTAGCGTGTCGGGGTCGACGGCGCGCCGCTCGCCCTTGGCCTCGCAGTCGCGCAACAGGGCACCGATCTCCGCGACATAGCCGTGCGTGTGGGCAAGCTCCACGTCCTTCAGGTCGACCGCCGCGGCGTCAACGTATTCCAGCGCGGGCGCGACGCCCGAGGCGATCAGCCAGTCATCGATGGCCGCCAGGCGGTCGGGGCACTCGGGGTGGCCTTCGCCCATGTCATGGCGGCGGCACTCGGGGGGATTGAAGTAGGCGGTGGGCATGTCTCTTGATATGGTCGCGCCCATGACGACAACGCAATCACGAACGCTCGCGGGGCAACTGCAGTCCCTGCAAAACCAGATTAGCACGGTCATCAAGGGCAAGCCGGCGCAGATCGCCGATTCGCTGGCCTGCCTGATCGCGGGCGGCCACCTGCTCATCGAAGACCTGCCCGGCGTCGGCAAGACCACGCTGGCGCATGCGCTGGCCATCTCGCTGGGCCTGAAGTTCTCGCGCCTGCAGTTCACGGCCGACCTGCTGCCCAGCGACCTGCTCGGCGTGTCCGTCTATGAGCGCGAGAAGAACGGCTTCGCCTTCCACCCCGGCCCGGTGTTCGCGCAGGTGCTGCTGGCCGATGAGATCAACCGCGCCGGCCCCAAGACGCAGAGCGCGCTGCTGGAGGCGATGGAGGAGCACCAGGTCAGCATCGAGGGCATCAGCCACCCGCTGCCTGCGCCCTTCTTCGTCATCGCGACGCAGAACCCCAGCGAGCAATTGGGCACCTTCCCGCTGCCGGAGTCGCAGCTGGACCGCTTCCTGATGTGCATCTCGCTGGGCTACCCCGACGCCGCCGCCGAGCGCGAACTGCTGACCGGCCAGGACAGCCGCGAGCAACTGCGCGTGCTGAAGGCGGTCATGACGCCGGCAGAACTGCTGGAGGCCCAGGCCGCCGTGAAGGCCATCCACGCCGCGCCGCCGCTGCTGGACTACCTGCAGGCCCTCATCGCCGCAACGCGCTCGGGGCAGTGGTTCGTCGAAGGCCTGTCACCGCGCGCCGGCTTGGCAGTGCTGCGCGCCGGCCGTGCGCGGGCCCTGCTGCAGGGGCGCGACTACGTCTCGCCCGACGACATCCAGGCCATCCTGCCGCAGACCATCGCCCACCGCCTGCAGCCCCGTGCCGGCGCGGGCCGCGGTGCGCGCGAGCAGGTGCGGGCCATGATCGAGGCCATACCGCTGCCCTGAGCCCCTGCTCAGCTGGCGAGCGCGTCGCCCGCCCAGCGCTCCTGCGCATTCAGCAGGTGCGAGCGCATCGCCGTCTCGGCAGCCAGCGTGTCGTGCGCCTCCAGAGCCTGGAGGATGCGCTCGTGCTCACGCAGCGCCTCGTGCCAGTTCTGGTGCGTGTCGGCGAAGGCGCTGAGCTGCAGCGACATCGGGCTGTAGCGGCCGTTGAAAAGCTCGCCCACCAGCCGCTCCAGCACCGAGTTGCCGGCCATGGCCGCCACGGCGAGGTGGAAGCGCCGGTCAGCATCCAGCCCGGGCCGGCCGGCGGCCATCGCGTCGCGCATCGCGTTGAGCGCCTCGCGCACCGCTGCCAGCCCCGCAGGCGTGGCGCGCGCGCAGGCCTGGGTGACGAGCCCGCCCTCCACGACGATGCGGGCCCGCATCAGCTCCAGCGGGCTTTCGCCCAGGCCGGCCGTCGCCGCCGCGTCCCCCGTGCCGCGCACGAAAATGCCCGCGCCCATGCGGACCTCCACGCAGCCAGCGATCTCCAGCGCGATCAACGCCTCGCGCACCGACGGCCGCGACACGCCGAGTTGATGGGCCAGCTCGCGCTCCGGCGGCAGCCGGCTGCCGATGTCGAAGCTGCCATTGCGGATCAATTCGCGCAGCTGATCGGCAATCTGGTGATAAAGGCGCCGGCTGTCAGCGGGTTTCAGGTGTTCGAGCATGCTTTCATTCTGGCGGCACTGGCCTTACCAATAACTAGAATCAGCCCCGATGGGGTTTACCCGGTAAGGCCAATTCGGCTGGTCATCTTAGACTTGCCCCGTGACAACGCTGACACCCCCCTCCTCTGCCGGCCTCACCGGCAAAACCATCCTGCTCACCGCCGCAGCGCAAGGCATAGGCCGGGCCAGCGCCCTCGCCTGCCTGGCCGCCGGTGCCGACGTCATCGCCACCGACGTGCAGGCCGAAGGCCTGCAAACGCTGGTGACCGAAGCCGGCGCTGGCGCCCGGCTGCGCACCGCGCTGCTGGACGTGCGCGACACCGCGGCCGTCAACGCGCTGGCTGCCGAGCTGCCGCCGCTGCACGGCCTCTTCAACTGCGCCGGCTTCGTGCACCACGGCAGCGTGCTGGACTGCGACGAGGCGGCCTGGGACTTCAGCATGGACCTCAACGTGAAGAGCATGCTGCGCACGCTGCGCGCCTTCCTGCCCGGCATGCTGGCCGAAAGCCAACGCACTGGCGCTGGCGCCGCGGTGCTGAACATGGCGTCGATGGCGTCGTCGATCAAGGGCTTTCCGAACCGATTCGCCTACTGCACCACCAAGGCCGCCGTCATCGGCCTGACCAAGGCGGTCGCGGCCGACTTCGTCAAGCAGGGCCTGCGCTGCAATGCGCTGTGCCCCGGCACGGTGGACACGCCCTCGCTGCGCGGGCGCATCGCCGCCGCGGCCGACCCGGTGCAGGCCGAGAAGGACTTCATCGCCCGCCAGCCCATGGGGCGGCTCGCCACCGTGGACGACATCGCACCGCTGGTCGTCTTCCTGCTCAGCGATGCCTCGCGCTTCATCACCGGCCAGGCGGTCTGCGTCGATGGCGGCGTGACGATCTGACGGCGCGAACCGACAAGCAGCCGCACCCGGCCCCATGAACCTGCTCGAAGCCCGCGGCCTGGGCAAGGCTTTCGGCGGCGTGACCGTGCTGCAAGGCATCGACTTCGACCTGCAGGCCGGCGAGGTGCATGCGCTGATGGGCGAGAACGGCGCCGGCAAGTCCACGCTGATGAAGATCCTGGCCGGCGTGCACGCGGCCGACACCGGCGAGATCCTGCTCGACGGCAAACCCGTGCGCCTGAGCAGCCCGCGCGAGGCGCAGGACCTTGGCATTGCGCTCATCCACCAGGAGCTGCAGCTGATGCCGGACCTCAGCGCGGCGGCCAATGTGTTCATCGGCCGCGAGCGCCGGCGCACCGGCTGGCGGCTGGACCACACCCGCCAGCTCGCCGACACACAGGTGATCTTCGAGCGCCTGGGCCTGTCGCTGGACCCGCGCCGCGCCGTCGGCACCCTGAGCGTGGCCCAGCAACAGATGGTGGAGATCGCCAAGGCGCTGTCGCTGAAGGCCCGCGTCCTCATCATGGACGAGCCGACCGCGGCGCTGAACCCCGAAGAGGTCGAAGAGCTGTTCCGCGTGGTGCGCCAGGTGCGCGCCGAGGGCGTGGGCATCGTCTACATCTCGCACAAGATGGACGAGCTGCGCCGCATCGCCGACCGCGTCACCGTGCTGCGCGACGGCCGGCTCATCGCCACGCAGGACATGGCCGGCGCAGAGATGGACGAGCTGATCCGCCTGATGGTGGGCCGCGAGCTGCAGCAGACCGCACACGCCGCGCCCGACCTGAGCGCCGCGCCCGTGGTGCTGGAGGCCCGGCGCTTGAGCCGCGGCCGCGCCGTGCGGGAGGCGTCCTTCACGCTGCGCCGTGGCGAGATCCTGGGCCTGGCGGGGCTGATGGGCGCCGGCCGTACGGAGCTGGCCCGACTCGTCTTCGGTGCCGACCGGCGCGACGGCGGCGACCGGCGCGACGGCGGCGACGTGCTCGTCAACGGCAAGCCCGCCGACATCCGCAGCCCCGCCGATGCGGTGCGGCACGGCATCGCCTACCTGTCCGAAGACCGCAAGGGCCTGGGCCTGGCGACGGGGCTGGACGTGGAGGCCAACCTGCTGATGCCCAGCCTGGCCCGCTTCACCGGCGCGTTAGGCCATATCGACCGCCGTGCCGGCCAGAGCGCAGCGCAGGCCTTCGTCCAGCGCCTGGGCATCAAGACGCCGTCGCTGGGCCAGACGGTGGCGCGCCTGTCCGGTGGCAACCAGCAGAAGATCGCGCTGGCCAAATGGCTGCTGCGCGACTGCGACATCCTCATCGTCGACGAGCCCACGCGCGGCATCGATGTCGGCGCCAAGGCCGAGATCCATCGCCTACTGCGCGAGCTGGCCGCCGCCGGCAAGGCGCTCATCGTCATTTCCTCCGAGCTGCCCGAGCTGCTCGGCCTGGCCCACCGCATCCTCGTCATGTGCGAGGGCCGCATCAGCGGTGAACTGAGCGCTGCAGAGGCCACGCAGGAAGCGTTGATGGCCCTGGCCACGCGCCGCGAGACCGAACCCGCATGACAACCCTCCCCTTCTCTCCCGCCGCACTGCAAAGGCTGCTCGCCTTCGCCGGCCTCGTCGCGCTGATGGTCGTGTTCAGCCTCATGTCGGACAACTTCCTGCAGACCGACAACCTCGTCAGCATCCTGCAGGCCACGGCCGTTAACGGCGTGCTCGCCATCGCCTGCACGCTGGTCATCGTCAGTGGCGGCATCGACCTGTCGGTGGGCTGCCTGATGACCTTCTGCGCCGTCGTCACCGGCGTGGTGCTGACGAACTGGGGCATGCCTTTGCCGCTGGGCATCCTCGCGGCGATTGCCTGCGGTGCGGCCTGCGGCGGGCTGTCCGGCTGGCTCGTCGCGCAGTTGCGCGTGCCGCCCTTCATCGCCACGCTGGGCATGATGATGCTGCTCAAGGGCCTGGCCCTCGTCATCTCGGGCAGCAAGCCGATCTACTTCCTGGACACGCCGGGCTTCGAAGCCATCGCGCAGGACTCGCTGCTCGCCAACGTGCTGCCCGCCCTGCCCATTCCGAACTCGGTGCTCATCCTCTTCGCCGTTGCCATAGTCGCAAGCTGGCTTTTGAGCCAGACGCTGTTCGGCCGCTATGCCTTCGCGCTCGGCAGCAACGAGGAAGCCGCGCGGCTGTCGGGCCTGCAGGTGAAGCGCTGGAAGGTGGCGGTGTACGCCGTGGGCGGTGCCATCTGCGGCATCGCAGGCCTGCTGATCGCGTCGCGGCTGAACTCCGCGCAGCCGGCGCTGGGCCAGGGCTACGAGCTGGACGCCATCGCCGCCGTCGTCATCGGCGGCACTTCGTTGGTCGGCGGCCGTGGATCCGTCCTGGGCACGCTGATCGGTGCCTTCATCATGAGCGTGCTGGCCAACGGCCTGCGCATCCTCAACGTGACGCAGGAGTGGCAGACGGCGGTGACGGGTGTGATCATCGTCCTGGCCGTCTATGTCGACATCCTGCGGCGCGGAAAGGACTGAACCGATGAGAACGCTTCTGCTGCTTGCTTTGCTGCCGACCCTGGTCGCGGCCGCCTGCCCAGACGATGCCGGGTTCAAGAAGTTGGCATCGTTCGAGCATCTCTACCTTGGCGAAGCCCACGGCACCCAGGAAGTGCCGCAGCTCGTGCAATGCCTCGTGCAGAGCGCCATCGCCGCCAAGCCGACCAGCTTGGCCGTGTCACTGGAGATGCCCGAGGACGCTCGCCAACCCGACAGCTGGCAGTGGAAGAGCCAGGACGGCCGCGCCTCGCAGGCCATGTGGCAACTTCACCAATGGCTGCAGGCCCAGGAGGCCGCAGGGGCTTTGAAGCTGCATCACCACCAGCCCACCGGCAGCTACCCCGATCAGGCCGACTACGAGAAGGCCGCCGGCCTCAGCCTGAACGCGCTGATGCGCCAGAACGCTCGCGTCATCGTGCTCGGCGGTAACTTCCACAGCCGGCGCGAGCCCATCGAATGGATGCCCAACGTGCGGCCCATGGGCACCTACGTGGGCGAAGGCACGGTGCACGTCGATCTGCAGGCCCTGGAAGGCGGCACGGCCTGGAACTGCACCAGCCGCTCCACAGGCAACGCACCCCCGCCGCCCCCCACCTGTGCGGCCAACACGCAGCTGGCCGTTCCCCGAGGTGATGCGCGCGTGGGCGACCTCATCAGCGGCCGCGAGTTCGGCCACGACTACGTCTACCTGATGAAGTCCTTCACCGCCTCGCCGCCGCTGAAGCAGCCTCAGTAACACCGACAAGAGACAAACCCATGCGCCGCCGCCTCCTGCTGACCGCCGCCCTGCTCGCCGCCACCGCGTCGCAAGCGCAGCAACCCACGGTCTACATCCCCCTCATCTCCAAAGGCTTCCAGCACCAGTTCTGGCAGGCCGTGAAGTCCGGCGCCGAGCAGGCCGCCAAGGACTACAAGGTGCGCGTGACGTTTGAAGGGCCCGAGAGCGAGGCCATGGTGGACAAGCAGATCGACATGCTGGCCGGTGCCCTTGCCAAGAAGCCACAGGCCATCGCGATCGCCGCGCTGGACAGCAAGGCCACCATCCCGCTGCTGCGCAAGGCGCACGCGGCAAAGATCCCCGTCATCGCCTTCGACTCGGGCGTGGACAGTGACATCCCGCTGGCCACCGCGTCCACGGACAACCGCGCCGCCGCCGCACTGGCCGCCGACAAGCTGGCCGCGCTGATCGGCGGCGAAGGCGAGGTGGCCGTGGTGGGCCATGACCAGACCAGCCGCACGGGCATCGAGCGCGTCGAAGGCTTCGTCAACCGGCTCAAGGCCGCCTATCCCAAGGTGCGCGTCGTCACCGTGCAATACGGCGGTGGCGACCACCTCAAGTCCACCGAGGTCGCCAAGTCCATCCTGCAAGGCAACCCCAAGCTGAAGGCACTGTTCGGCACCAACGAGGGCTCGGCCATCGGTGTCGTCAACGCGGTGCGCGAGATGAAGCGCAGCGGCGTGGTCGTCGTGGGCTTCGATTCAGGCAAGCAGCAGAAGGACGCCATCGCCAGCGGCGCCATGGCGGGCGCCATCACGCAGAACCCGGTGGGCATCGGCTACCGCACCGTCGAGGCCGCCGTGAAGGCGCTAAAGGGCGAGGCCCTGCCCAAGGCCATCGATACCGGCTACTACTGGTACGACAAGACCAACCTGCGCGACCCCAAGATCGCCGCAGTTCTCTACGACTAAGGAACCACCATCATGAAACTCCTCCGCTACGGCTCCCCGGGCCACGAACGTCCCGGCCTGCTCGACGCGCAAGGCCGCGTGCGCGACCTCTCGGCCCTCGTCGATGACATCGCCGGCGACGTGATCACGCCCGCCGGCCTAGAACGGCTGCGCGGCATCGACATCGACACGCTGCCGCTGGTCGACGGCACGCCCCAGCAGGATCTGCGCGTCGGCCCCTGCGTCGGCCGCGTCGGCAAGTTCATCTGCATCGGCCTGAATTACGCCGACCACGCCGCCGAGTCCGGCCTGCCGGTGCCGACCGAGCCGGTCGTCTTCGCCAAATGGACCAGCGCCATCTGCGGCCCGGACGACGACGTGCAGATCCCGCGCGGCTCGGTCAAGACCGACTGGGAAGTGGAGCTCGGCGTGGTCATCGGCCAGGGCGGGCGCTACATCGAGGAAGCCGACGCGATGCAGCACGTGGCCGGCTACTGCGTCGTCAACGACGTGTCCGAGCGCGAATGGCAGCTGGAGCGCGGCACGCAGTGGGACAAGGGCAAGGGCTGCGACACCTTCGGCCCCATCGGCCCCTGGCTGGTCACGGCCGACGAGGTCGCCGACCCGCAGCAGCTCAACCTCTGGCTCGAGGTCGACGGCCGACGCTTCCAGAACGGCAACACGCGCACGATGGTGTTCAACGTGGCGCAGATCGTCAGCTACCTGAGCAAGTTCATGAGCCTGCAGCCCGGCGACATCATCTCCACCGGCACGCCGCCCGGCGTCGGCCTGGGTCAGAAGCCACCGCTCTATCTCAAGCCGGGTCAGACCATGCGCCTGGGCATCGAGGGCCTGGGGGTCCAGACCCAGAAGACGGTTGCCGCATGACACGCATCACCAATCTGCGCACGGTCGACGTGCGCTTCCCCACGTCCCAGCACCTCGACGGCTCGGACGCGATGAACCCCGACCCCGACTACTCGGCCGCCTACGTCATCCTGGAGACCGACCAGCCCGGCCTCGAAGGCCACGGCCTGACCTTCACCATCGGCCGCGGCAACGACATCTGCTGCAAGGCCATCGAGGCCATGCGGCATCTCGTCGTCGGCCTGGAGCTGAGCTGGATCGCCGCCGACATGGGCCGCTTCTGGCGTCACGTCACGTCGGACAGCCAGTTGCGCTGGATCGGCCCCGACAAGGGCGCCATCCACCTGGCCACGGGCGCCGTCGTCAACGCGGTGTGGGACCTGTGGGCCAAGGCCGAGGGCAAGCCGGTGTGGCGCCTGGTGGCCGACATGAGCCCCGCAGAACTCGTGCGCTGCATCGACTTCCGCTACATCACCGACTGCATCACGCCCGACGAAGCGCTGGCATTGCTGACCCGCGCCGCCGAGGGCAAGGCCGAGCGCCTGGCCACGCTGGAGCGCGAGGGCTACCCCTGCTACACGACGTCCGCCGGCTGGCTGGGCTATCCGGACGACAAGCTGCGCCGGCTCTGCCAGGAGGCCGTGGACGCCGGCTTCAACCACGTCAAGCTGAAGGTCGGCCGTGATCGCGAGGACGACATCCGCCGACTGCGCATCGCCCGCGAGGTGCTGGGGCCGGACCGCAAGCTGATGATCGACGCCAACCAGGTGTGGGACGTGCCCGTCGCCATCGACTGGCTGAAGGACCTGGCCTTTGCCAAGCCCTGGTTCATCGAGGAACCGACCAGCCCCGACGATGTCGAAGGCCACCGCGCCATCCGGCAGGCCGTCCTGCCCATGCAGGTCGCCACCGGCGAGATGTGCCAGAACCGCATCCTGTTCAAGCAGTTCATGATGCGTGGCGCCATCGACGTGGTGCAGATCGACAGTTGCCGGCTGGGCGGCGTCAACGAGATCCTGGCCGTCATGCTGATGGCCGCCAAGCTGGGCCTGCCGGTGTGCCCGCACGCCGGCGGCGTGGGGTTGTGCGAGTACGTGCAGCACCTGTCCATGATCGACTACCTGTGCATCGCCGGCACGCGGGATGGCCGCGTCATCGAGTACGTGGACCATCTGCACGAGCACTTCGTCGACCCCTGCGTCGTGCGCGGCGCGGCCTACATGCCGCCCGCAGCGCCGGGCTTCTCGATCACGATGAAGGCGGCATCCCTGGAACAGTACCGCTTCAGGGGCTGAGCAGGGCACCCGCCGGCAATTCAGCGCACGCGCGGCACTTCGCCGCGCCGCGCCACGGCCTGCACATGCGCCAGTGGGGGTTCGGCGCCGCTGCAGGCCAGCACCGCCCGCTCGGCCTCGGGCCAGCTCGGCAACTGGGCATGAAAGACCTGCGTGGCCGCCGTCAGCGCCTGCACGCGTGCCTCGGCCCAGCCGGCCTGCCGGCCCAGCACCGCGGCCTGCGTCAACAGCGCCGCGGAATCGGCCGTGCCGGCCATGCGTTCGGCCAGGGGCGCGCAGTCGGCATGGCCTGGGCCGCACTGCTGCTCCAGCCAGACCTGTCCGGCGGGCGCTTCGGCGGTGTCGCGACCCAGCGTCTCGCGCGCAAGCCGGGCGCGCAGGTAGGCGGGCGCCACCGGCTGCATGGCCGCCAGCGCCTGTTGCGTCACGGCCGTGAGGCCGCCGGGATGCTCGTGCCAGCGGTGCGCGCGCAATACGCCTTGCCAGGCCTCGCCTTGTTCTGACGCGCTCGACGCCTCGTGCGCCCATTCGAGCCAGTGCAAGCCGTTGTCGGGTTCGGCCTGCACCCGTGCCAGGGCCAGCTCGCGCCGGCAGCGCGCGGCGTCGTCGGTGTGGCCGCAGGCCGCCACCGCCCAGCGCAGCGCCTGCGCGTCGCCACCGGCACGGGCTTCGGCCAGCAGGGCGGCGGCCCATGCGGCTTGTGCCGCCGGGTCGGCCACCGCGGGCTGGCGCAGCAGCCATGCGGCCACGCGCTGGCGGGCATCGCCAGCGGCCAGCACGCGCAGCAGCCGCTCCTGCAGCTCCTGCAACGCGAGGCGGCCCACGGGGTCGGGCAAGTCGTCGAAGGCATCGCCGCCGCTGACGCTGCCCGCACCGCGCAACGGCATGCGCCCGGTCCCGCACAGCTCGACCGTGACGCCCGCCGGCGCGACCGCCGCCGCGACTGGCACCGCAGGCGGATACGGCGCCGCGAGTGCCTCAGCCCGCGGCAGCGCGGCAGCAATGGCCGGCTGCTCGGGGCGGCCTGCCAGCGGGGCGTCCGCGGGCGCGGTCGGCCGCAGCACGGCCACGGCAAGGCCGCCGAGCGTGGCCAGGATTGCGGCGCGTCGCATCACGGCGCGCAGCATCGGCGAGCGTCCGCACGACGCACACCGGGGAAACCCATAGTGCCTCGGCGGCCAGGCGACTTGCAGAATCGCGCCCGCCTGGCCGTCTCCATCGCCAGGCATGTTTGCACGTCAGCCACTGCGCCATGCCGCGCAGCACGTCGGTGCATGTGTCGCCCCGGTTCCGGGCCCCGCATACCACCCACGAGACACCTGGTCATGACTGCAATCCACCCCTCCGCCGTGATCAAGCTGGCCCTGGCCGCCGCCGCATCCGCCGCGCTGCCGGCCTGGTCCGCCACGTCCACGGCCACGCGCCCGCAGCTGTCGTCGGCGGAGCAAGGCAGCTACACGCTGGCCACCTTCCTCGGCAGCTGGAGCCCCGGCACGGTGGGCACCAAGAGCACCGGCGACTACGTGGTCAGCCCCAGCGGCCCGTACCGCACCGTGCAGGCCGCCGTGAACGCAGCCATCGCCGCCGGCGGCACCACGCGCAAGTACATCCAGATCAAGGCCGGCACCTACACGGGTCTGGTCGTCATTCCCTCCGGCGTGCCGCTCACCGTCTACGGCGACAGCCAGACCGGCGTGGTGCTGCAGCTCGGCGCGCACTACGCGATGACCGGCTCGGCGTTCAAGGCCGCGGTGGGCAACACGGCCGACTTCGGCAGCGGTGCGCCCAGCCGCGTCAGCGGCTACTACAACGACTGCGGCGGCCGCAGCACGCTGGGCACCAACTGCACGGCGACCGTGGTCAGCTACGCGAGCCAGTTGCAGATCAAGAACCTGACCATCCAGAACACCTACGGCGAGAACAACGCGGCGGCCAACGGCCAGCACCAGGCCGTGGCCTACCTGAACAACGGCGGCGACCAGGTGCAGCTCGACACCGTGCGCCTGCTCGGCAACCAGGACACGCTGTGGCTGGCCGGTTCGGCCAAGCGCACCTACGTGCGCAACAGCTTCATCCAGGGCGACGTCGACTTCATCTTCGGCGACATGACGGCCGTGTTCGACGCCTGCGAGATCCGCTACACGAACGCGCGCACCAGCACCGGCGTCATCGCCGCGCCCAGCCATGTGCTGGCGAACAAGGGCTTCCTGTTCAAGGGCGGCTCGTTCACGACCACCGGCGGCAGCAACAGCGTGTCGTTCGCCCGCCAGTGGCCGCAGAACGGCTCGACCACGGGGCAGATGATCGTGCGCGAGGTGGCGCTGGGCGGCCACATCAAGAAGACCGCGCCCTGGGCCGACTGGAACGCCAGCAACAAGGTCAACTACGGCAGCGCCGGCAACCGCCGGCTGGCCGAGTACGCCAACACAGGCAGCGGCGCGGCGCCCTGACGGCCGGGAGGCCTCCGCCGCCGCGCGTTAAGCTAACTTCCGGACTCCACGCAAGCGCCGATGCCCGATCGGCGGCGCGAGGACGGAAGGGAGCAGCGGTTGAAAGAACAGTTTCATGGCGCGTCGCCGTCGCGGCACGTCGGCATCCTGGGCTATTGGCACAAGGTCGAGTTCTTCATCCCGTACGACCTGCAGCGGCAGGTGCTGGAGGACAAGGACGCCGAGTGGAGCGTGCGGCCGCTGTCGGCGGCGCAACTCGCGGCGCTCTCGCCGCAGGCCTTGTGGTCGGCGCCGGTGCCTGAGGGGCGCAAGCTCAGCGGCTTCGACGTCTATCTCGGCGTGTTCGACAAGGCGGAGCTGGCCGACGTGACGCGCCGCGTCATCAGCGCGAGCCTGAGCCCGTCGGAAGCCTTCGACCAGGACGAGCGCGGCGAGCTGGAAGGTTTGACCTGCAGCGCCAGCATTCGGGTCAGTGCCGACGGCTCGCCTTTGCTCGACGACCTGGCCGTGTCCACCGTGCCGTGGGCGCTCGGACGGATCGCCCGGCACGGGCTGGGCGGGCTGGACTTCGACGCCTTCAGGGCCGACCTGGAAGCGCTGAAACGCGACGTGCGGAGCTTCCGCGCGTCCTTGCCCCGGTCTCCCGACGCTGCGGGCCAGGACTCGCCGCCGTTGAGCGCCGCAGAGCTGCTCGCGCTGCTGCGGATCACCGTGGCCTGGTCCGGCCATGAGCCGGCGGCTGACGATGCCAGGGCGCCGGTGGTGGTCGTGCGCGCGAAGAGCGTCGAGGACAAGGCCAAGCCGGCAGCCGATGCCGCGAAGGGCCCGCCGAAGGTCGGCAGCACGGCGGAGGGGGAGGACGAGGACGACGACGGCGAGGCGGCGGGCGACACCGAGATCAGCATCCTCAACAGCTTCTTCGCCGACGACATCGCCCGCGCCATCGCGTCGATCGAGCGGGGCACCGCCGGCGCCGCGCTGCGCACCTACCTGACGCCCGGCGCCGAGGCCGCCCGGCTGGACCTGTATCAGGCGGCCGGCCGGCGCGAGCTGGCCGAGCGGCTGCGGCCACGGCATCTCAATGCCGGCCATTGGCCCGACAACCCGGCGCATGCGATGAGCCTGATGCAGCAGTTCGCCATCAACAGCGTCTTGGAGCGCCTGGATCGCGGCGGCATCCTCTCGGTGAACGGCCCACCGGGCACAGGCAAGACGACATTGCTGCGCGACCTCGTCGCCGAGAACGTCGTCCGGCGCGCGCGGGCCTTGGGCCGGTGCGGCACGGCGGCCGATGCCTTTCAGCGCGACCGTGCCACGGTGTCGTTCGAGGGCGTGCCGGACTGCACGGTCGCTGTCCTGAAGGACGAGCTGATCGGCTTCGAGATGGTGGTGGCGTCGTCGAACAACGCCGCCGTGGAGAACATCTCCAGGGATCTTCCCAGGAACAAGTCGCTGGGCAAGCCGGCCCCGGCCGGCGAAGCGGGTTGGCGCGATGCGTCGGGCCAGGCCAGGGTGAGCTACCTGCAGCCCGTGGCCCGCAACCTCTTCGAGCGCAACAGCAAGGGCGCCTACGAGCTTCCGAGGGCATCGGACGACAACAGCTGGGGCCTGGTCGCCTGTGCGCTGGGCAACAAGCGCAACCGTGACGCATTCGTCCGCGGGCTCCGCTTCGCGGGCCCCAAGCCCAATGAGAAGCCGCCCAAGGGCTACGACCCTGCGCGCCATCAATCCATCTGGCATTGGCGCGCCGCGTATTCGGGGCCGAGCTTCGCCGAGGCGAAACGGGCCTTCACCGCGGCGGACGATTCCTGCAGGGAGACGCTGGCCAGGCTCGAGCAGTACGCCGGCCTGCAGCACCGGCTGGCGGGCGTCACGCAGGCATCCTTCATCGCCACGGCGGTCGACGCACTGGCCGCCGCCACCCATGCCGTGGAGGCCGCCGAGCAGGAATTTGCGCGCCTCGACGAGGAATGGGCCTTGAGCCAGCGGCAGCTTGAGCTGCTGCAGGCCGAAGAGGCGCTGATCGAGAAAAGCCGGCCGGGCTGGTGGGCGCGGCTGCGCGATCGCAAGGCCCAGCGCGCGCACGCTGCGGAGCTGGCGGCCAACCGGCAGGAGCAAGGCCGGTGGATCCGCCGCCGCTACGAGGTGGAGCCGACGAGGACTGCGGCGAAGCGCTTGCTCGCGCAGGCCGAGTCCGCCGCCGTCCAGGCCGAAGCCGCATTGGCCGCCCGCGAGCGGGAATGGGCGGGCGCGGTGCGGCAACGGGAAGAACTGGCCAAGCAGTTCCCCCAGGCGGCTGAACCGCCGCACCTCGACGAGCTGGAGTACGACCGCTGGCAGATCCAGGGCCTGTGGCACAGCGCGCTCGTCAACGAGCAGCGCTCGGCCCTCTTCGTCGCCGCGTTGCAGCTGCACGAGGCCTGGCTCGCGGAGGTCCTGAAGACCGGCGCCGGCTTCGGCGCCAACATCGTCGCGCTGTGCCACCTGCTGGACGGCAGGCGCCTGCAGGGGCCGGGCGACGCGGCGCTCACGCTGTGGCGCAGCCTGTTCATGCTCGTCCCGGTGGTGTCGAGCACCTTTGCGTCGTTTGCCCGCCAGTTCCGGCACCTCGGCGCGGACTCGCTGGGCTGGCTGTTCATCGACGAGGCCGGCCAGGCCGTGCCGCAGGCCGCCGTGGGCGCACTGTGGCGGGCCCGGCGCGCCGTGGTCGTTGGCGACCCTCTGCAGATCGAGCCGGTCTTCACGGTCCCGATCAAGCTGCTCGAAGCCCTCGAGAAGACCAGCCGCCTGCCGGCCGACATGGACGTGTCGCCCCACCGCGTTTCCGTGCAGAAGCTCGCCGACGAAGCCAACCCGATCGGCGCCTGGGTGGGCGCGGACGACCGCCGGCAATGGATAGGCTGTCCCTTGCGCGTGCACCGGCGCTGCGTGGACCCGATGTTCTCCATCGCCAACGACATCGCCTACGACGGCAAGATGATCTTCTTCGCGCCGGGCGATCCCCGCGCGCGCCTGCCACCCGGCGACAGCCTGGACACCGGCCCCAGCGCCTGGGTGCATGCGCCCGGCCCGGCAAGCGACAAGCAGGTGGTGGAGGCCCAGGTCGACCTGGTCCAGCAGGCGGTGCTGGCGCTGTTCACCCGCACCGGCAAGCCGCCGCCGATCTACGTCATCTCGCCGTTCAAGCGCATCAAGCAGGCGCTGGTCCACCGTTTGAAGGAGCGGGACCTCTGGGTGAAGGCCGCGGGCGGTCAGGTCCAGCCGCCCACGGCCGCCGAGCTGCGCCACTGGTGCAAGGAGCGCATCGGCACCGTGCACACCTTCCAGGGCAAGGAAGAGAGCATCGTGTGGCTGGTGCTGGGCTGCGACGCACGCAGCATCGGCGCGGCGCAGTGGGCCGCCGGCAAGCCCAACCTGCTGAACGTGGCCGTCACGCGTGCCAAGCATCGGTGCGTGCTCATCGGCGACGAGGCGCTGTGGGGCGGCCTGCGCAACTTCACGGCAGCCCACGCCCTGCGCCTGCCGAGGGTCACGCCGCCACAGTTTCTGCAGCGCGTCTCGCCGCCATAGCCCGGCCGGCGCGCTTCACGCTCTATTCTTTCGGCCATGGCCGTCCTCCCTGCAATCCGTTCCCGCTGGCAAGCCTGGTGGCAGGCCCGCCAACCGCCGGCCGACACCCACCAGACCACGCAGCGCAACGTCTACATCGTCCCCACAGTGGCCGGCCTGGCGTTCTGCGGCACGCTGGGCGTGCTGCTGCTGGCAAGCATCAACGAACAGCTGAGCCTGGGCTACGCCCTCACCTTCGCGCTGACCGGCGCGGGTCTGGCGTCCATGCACACGACGCACGCCAACCTGCGCGGCCTGCAGATGGACTTGAAGGCCCCCGAGGGCGTGCATGCCGGCGACGAGTTCACGCTGGAGCTGCGGCTGCACAACACCGGCAGCGCCCGCTTCGGCATTGCCGTCAGCGCGCAGCTCGACGGCGGCCCGACGGAGCCCGCCTGGGTCGACGTGCCGGCGCTGGGCCATGCGGTGCTGAAGCTGCGGCTGCCGGCGCTCCAGCGCGGCCTGCGCGAGCTGCCACGCCTGGTCGTCACGACGCGCTTCCCGCTCGGCTTCTTCCGCGCCTGGAGCTACTGGCGGCCCGCCAGCCGCGTCTGGGTCTACCCACGGCCCGAAGAGGTACTGGCGCCCTTCCCCGCCCAGGCCGAGGCCGGCGCGGGCGAGGCCGCGTCGACCCGCCAGTCCGCCAGCGGCACCGACTTCTCCGGCGTGCGCAGCTACCGCCGCGGCGACTCGATGAAGCAGATCCTGTGGCGCAAGTCCGCGCTGGCGCTGGACCAGGGCCTGCCGCTGTGGGTGCGCGAAACCGAGGCGCCGCTGGCTAAGGACCTCTGGCTGGACTGGCGCGACACCCAGGGCCGCGACGTGGAGGCGCGGCTGTCCCGCCTGACCGCCTGGGTGCTGGCCGCGGAGCGCAGCGGCCAGCCCTTTGGCCTGCGCCTGGCCGGCCGCGAGCTGGCGCCGTCGCTCGGCGCGGCGCACCGCCAGGCCTGCCTGGAACTCCTCGCGGGGCACGTCGGATGAACGCGATCCAGGCCTGGTGGGAACGCCTGCCGCGCGACACCCGCGACAGCTTCTTCCTGCTCGGCGTCATCACCGCCGTGATGGCGCCGCATGCCGGCCACCTGCCCTGGTGGAGCACGGCGCTGACGGCCATCGTGCTGGGCTGGCGGGCGCAGCTGGCCTGGCGCCAGAGGCCGCTGCCCAGCCGCTGGTGGCTGGTGGCCATCGTCGCCCTCTATGCGTCGCTGACGTGGCTGACCTACCGCACGCTGGTCGGCCGCGAGGCCGGCATCACGCTGCTGGTCATGCTGATGGCGCTCAAGACGCTGGAGCTGCGCGCGCGCCGCGACGCCTTCGTCGTGTTCTTCCTCGGCTTCTTCCTCGTGCTGACGCAGTTCCTGTACTCGCAGTCGCTGCTGACGGCCATCGGCGCGCTGCTGTCGCTGTGGGGGCTGCTGGCCGCCGTCGTGCTGGCGCAGATGCCCACCGGCGTGCCCAGCATCGCCATCGCCGCGCGGCGCGCGGCCAGCACGACGGCGCTGGGCCTGCCGGTCATGGTGCTGCTGTTCGTGCTGTTCCCGCGCATCGCGCCGCTGTGGGGCGTGCCCACCGAGGCCATCGGCCGCACCGGGCTGTCCAACCAGCTGGAGTTCGGCGCGATGAACGAGATCGCCAACGACGACAGCATCGCGCTGCGCCTGCGCTTCCTCGACGGCAGCGCGGCGCCGCCGCCCGACCAGCGCTACTTCCGCGGCCCGGTGCTGAGCCGCTTCGACGGCAAGACCTGGCGCGTGCCCGACCCCCGTGTCAGCCAGAGCTGGCTGCGCGGCCTCGACGACCTGGCCCTCAGCGGCCCGGCGCTGCGCTATGAGCTGACGCTGGAACCGCTGCGCATCCCCGTGCTGCCGCTGCTGGAGATGAGCCCGGGCGGGCCAGGCACCGACCTGCCGTTGCCCGACCTGACGCTCACGCGCGGGCCCGAGCTGCAATGGCTGTCGCCGCGGCCCATCACCGAACGGCTGCGGCTTGAGACCAGCGCCCACATGAGCTGGCAGGCTGGCCTGCGCCTGAACCGCATCCAGCAGCAAAGCAACCTCGAGCTGCCCGCGGGTGGCAACCCGCGCACGCTCGCCTGGGCCCGCGAGCTGGCCGGTCAGCCGCGCTTTGCCGACCTGGCACCGGGGCCGCGCGCCGAGGCGCTGGCCGCCGCGCTGCTGGCGCACGTGCGCAACAACGAGTTCATCTACACCCTCTCGCCCGGCCGCTACGGCGAGGAGTCGCCCCACGTCATCGACGAGTTCTGGCTGGACCGGCGCCTGGGCTTCTGCGAGCACTTCGCTTCGGCCTTCGTCGTGCTGATGCGCGGCATGGGCGTGCCGGCGCGCATCGTCACGGGCTTCCAGGGCTGGGACCCCGAGGCGCAGGACGGCTACCTCGTCGTGCGCAACGCCAACGCCCACGCCTGGGCCGAGTACTGGGTCGACGGCCGCGGCTGGGTGCGCAGCGACCCGACCGCCGCGGTGGCGCCCAACCGCGTTACGCAGGGCCAGGCGCTGCAGCCGTCGCCGGGGGTCTTCGGCCAGCTCAACCCGACGCTGTGGCGGGCGCTGCGCAACGGCTGGGAGACCGTCAACAACCGCTGGCAGCAGCTGGTGCTGAACTACTCGCGCCAGAACCAGTTCGACCTGCTGAAAAAGCTCGGCTTCGAGCGCCCCGAGTGGGCCGCCCTCGGCCAGGCCCTGGCCGGCGTCATCCTCGCGCTTGCCATTGCGTCGGCCGCGTGGATACGCTGGAGCAGCCGCCCGCACGACGCCTGGAGCCGGCAGCGGGCGCGCATCCTGGCGCTGCTCGCCCGCGCGGGGGTGACATTGCCCGCGCATGCGAGCCCGGCCGCCTGGGCGCGCACGCTGCGACATCAGCATGGCCAGAAGGCCGAACCCGCGGCGCAGTGGCTGGAGCGGCTGGAGCGCTCACGCTATGCGGCAGATGCACCAGCACCGGCCTGGCGTGAATTTCACCAAGCGGCCCGCATGCTCAGGCCCTGACCGTCCAATTCGGGTGACACTGCGCGCCGTCGCGAAACCTCCGCCCGCTTATCGATGCGCGTCTTCCTGCCGATGATGACCGTCCTGCTGGCGCAGTGCGCCGCTCAGGCCGCCCATGCTGAGCCCCCGCAGACGCCCCGGCAGCTCATCGACCGCCTCGGTGTCGAGACACGACAGCTGCTGGAGAAACCCCGCAACGACCGGACGCCTGCCGACGCCGAGCGCGCCGTCGCCGAGCAGATCACCGCATGGGCCAGGCGCTCGCCCGGCGACGAGGCACTCATCGACGGCGACGACCAAGGCCGCACGCCACTGATGCTGGCCGCAAGTGGCGCCTATCCGCTCGTGGTGAAGGCCTTGCTGGACGATCCCATCGTCAAGGCGCTCGTCAACACGAAAGACGCGGCCGGCCAGACGGCCTGGATGCATGCCACCATTGCGCCCGCACTGACGCTAGCCTCTTGTCAACCCGGCAACCTGACGCTGGACCGATACCCGCTGCTGCGGCCCTACCTGCTGCGGATGTCGGCACTGCTGAAGCCCAAGGATTCGCCGTTGGCCGGCATCGTGCGCCTGCTGGAAGACGCCGGCGCACGGCCCGACCCCGAAGGCGCCCGACGCGCCTGGCTGGCCCGCTGTCCGAACACGCCAACAGAACTGCAGCAGGCGCTGGCGAGCGATGAGGTGCTGAAGACGCTCGTGGACGACGCCGTGAGCCGCCAGTCCCGCTTCAGCAAGGCGCTGCGCGAGGGCGTGGCCGGCATACCGCAGACTCCGCCTGACAGCATGAAGTTCGTGCAGCTTCGCGAGGGCAAGCCGCGCACCGCTGGCCAGCTCCGGTGTATTCGCACGCCTGCGCCGCCGTTGCGTGGCGCCATGCCCTGGTCGGGTGAGCTGACGTTCAAGACCGTGATCGCCACCCGCGCCGGCGTCGTTGAGGCGGTCGACTTCGAAGTGATCTCGTCCGGTACGCCGAATCCGCACGTCGCGCAGTACTTCCGCAGTGCCGTCGTGCAAGCGTTGGCCGCCTACCAATGCGAAGGCGACCACGTCTTCGAGCAGGTATTTCAATTCAAGGTCGATTGACGCAAATGCCCTTACGCCCATTGCAATGCGTCGGCGCCCTGCTGCTGGCGCTGCTCGCCGCGCTTCATCAAACCGCGCAGGCGCAAACCGCCAGGACACCGCGGCAGTTGATCGAGGACCTGGACGTCGAAGTTCGCCGCATTCTTGAGAGCGGCAAGCCCGACAAGACGCCCGAAGACGCAGAACGCGCCGCGGCGGACGAGATCGCGGCCCTCGTCCGCAGCGCCGAAGGTCACCTGTCACTGACCGACATCGACCAGCGTGGCCGCACCCCGTTGATGCTGGCTGCGGCGGGCGGCTACCCGCTGGTCGTGCAGGCGCTGCTGGCCGACCCCAGCGTGAAGCTCCGCGTCAACCAACCCGACGCGGCCGGTGCCACGGCCTGGATCGTCGCCAGTTTCGCCCCGACGCTGACGTTGGTGGCTTGCCAGCCCGGCACGCTGACACGCGAGCGCTATGTGCTGTTGCCGCCGTATCTGCGGCGCATGAGCCACCTGTTGAAGACGAATGCGGCAGCCGTCGGCGAAGTGATGGCCCTGCTGCAGCAAGGCGGCGCCGAAGCCGACGAGGCCGCGGCCAAGCGGCTCTGGCTGGCGCAATGCCCCAACGCCACGCCGGCCCTGCGTGAAGCGCTGGCCGGCAACCGCCTGACGCAGACGCTGGTGAACGAAGCCCTGGCGCGCCAGCGAGAGTTCAACGATGCAGCGCGCAAGGACGTGATGCAGCTGCCCGAGAAACCGCCCGAGGGCATGAAGTTCACCCGTGAGGACAAGGGACGCAACGGGGCGCCGCTGCCGGCGCTCGATGTCCAGCAATTGCACTGCGCGCACATGGAAAAGCCCCAGGTCGGCACCCTTCAATGGTCGGGCAATGTGCGCATCCGGGCGGTGGTCAGGACGCGCGGGGGCGTCGTGGAGACCGTTGACTTCGAGACGATGTCATCGCGCCCACCTGCCTCCAAGTTCATGGACTACTTCCGCGCCGTGATCCTGCGCGCGCTGGCCGGCTATCAATGCAAGGGCGAGCACACCTTCGAGCAGGAATTCGAGTTCAACTACAGCTGAACGCCCCGGGCCGACGCGGCCCGTATGCTGTTGCCGTGACACGCATCCGCCTCATCCCGCATTTCTGCGCCGGCCTGGCCCTGTCCCTCGGCCTCGTGGCCCAGGTGCAGGCCAAGCCCAAGCGCGAGCCGCCGCCCAAGCCGCTGGGCACCCGCCCAGCCCTCGTCGCCTTCGCCAACGACCTCGCCGCCGCCGAGGGCTGGGACGCCGCTCAACTGCACCGGCAGCTGGCTGCCGCGAGCAACCTGCCCAAGGTCAGGCAGCTGATCCTGCCGGCCACGACGCAGACCGCCAAGAACTGGAACGCCTACCGCGACCGCTTCATCGAGCCCAAACGCATCGAGGCCGGTGTCGCCTTCTGGGCCGAGCACGAGGCGGCGCTCGCCAAGGCCGAGCGCCAGTACGGCGTGCCGGCCGAGGTCATCATGGGCATCCTTGGCGTCGAGACCTTCTATGGCCGCATCACCGGCGGCTTCAAGGTGCTGGACGCGCTGGCCACGCTGGCCTTCGACTTCCCCGCCGCCCACCCGCGCGCCGCCGACCGCCAGGCCTTCTTCCGCAGCGAGCTGGCCGAGTTCCTCAGGCTCACGCGCGAGCAGGGCCTGGACCCCACGGACGTGCGCGGCAGCTATGCCGGCGCGCTCGGCTGGCCGCAGTTCATGCCCGGCAGCTGGCGCAAGTACGCCGTCGACTTCGACGGCGACGGCCACATCAACCTGCTCGCCAGCCCGGCGGACGCGATCGGTAGCATCGCCCACTACCTGGCCGAGTTCGGCTGGAAGCCCGGCCAGCCCACACACTACGGCGTCACGCTGCCGGTCGACCCGGCCGAGCGTGCGCGGCTGCTGGCGCCGGACATCAAGCCCACTTTCAGCGTCGCCGAACTGTTGGCCGCCGGCGCCGAACCCACGGGCGCCGCGCGCAACCATGTCGGGCCGCTGGCCGTCATCGAGCTGCACAACGGCGGCGAGCCACCCACGGTGGTGCTGGGCACGGAGAACTTCTGGGTGGTGACGCGCTACAACTGGTCGGCCTACTACGCGCTGGCCGTCATCGAGCTGGGCGAGGCCGTGAAGGCCGCACTGCGCCAACCGCCAGGCTAGCGGCCAGTTCCTCAAAACGGCGGATGCGCGGCGCGCCGGATCGGCGTCAAGTTGCGGGGGGTACGCCATCGACGCGAGCCCGCAACCCGCCTGGAGCCGCCATGCCCGCCATCCTCGTCAAACCTCTGGTGATGTCCATCTACAAGGTCAACGGTGCGCCCGTACCCATGCCGGAGCGCATGGCCCGTGCCACGCCGGACCTGAAGAAAGGGCTGTACGGCGTGCGCGAGTCGCTCAAGCCCTTCGGCGGCCGGCTGGTGCTGTCGGACCTGTTCCGCAGCTACGACATGCAGCTGCAGGCCCATCTCGATTTCACCAGCGGCAAGAAGAGCGCCTTCAGCCCGGCCCCGGGGGGCAGCATGCACGAGTCGGGCCGCGCCTTCGATGTCGACCTCTCCGCCATCGCGGTGAGCCTGGACGCCTTCTGGGAACTGGCCAGGCCGTGGGGCATCGTGCCCATCATCGCCACGCCCAACCCCAAGACGTCCGAGTGCTGGCATTTCGAGCGCCGCGGCAGCCATCAACTCGTGCATGACTACTACTCGGCCGGCAAGGCCAGCAACTTCGCCAAGCCGGCCGCGGCGATGGCGGCCAGCGCCATCATCTCGGTGGGCCTGCAGCACGACAAGTTCAAGGGCACCGAGTCGCAGGCCTATGTGCAGTCGGCGCTGATCCGGCTGGGCCACGACATCGGCAACATGGACGGCGAGATCGGCCCCCGCTGCCGCACCGCGCTCCAGGAGCTGGGGCTGTCCGGCGCGACGCTGGCGGGGCAGATCCACGCGCTGGACGCGCTGCTGCAGCAGCGCTTCCCGGAAGAGTTCTTCGACGGCGCGGCCGACGAGATCAGCCCCTTCCACTGACGCCAGGGCCACTCTCAGTAGGGGTTGGGCAGCAGCACGCCCGCCTCCACCGAGATGAAGTACGGCGACACGGTCGGCCAGGTCGCCAGGTTGTACTGGCCGCCGGCCACACGCTTCTCGACCTGCAGGTTGCGGAAGGTCAGCGGCTTCTTCGCCTGCACCGTCGTCGGCGCCACTGTCGGCTTGACGAAGTAGGCGCGGCCGGTGCGGCCGCCCTGGCCGTCGTCATTGCCCATGACGGTGGCGATGTCGCCATCGGCGACCACGGCCGTCTGCTCGTCCACGCCGACGGCGCGCAGCGCCTGCCAGCCGGCCCAGCCATCGGCCGAAAGCCTCGCCAGGAAGGTGACGAGGCGGCCCATGCGGTCACGCGCGACCAGGTGGGCGTCGGTGATGACGCCGGCCATCAACGGCAATGCGTTCAGGAAGCTGCGGTCCAGCGTCACGTTGCGGTCGTAGGGGTTGGCCAGCGCCTCGGCTGAGGAGACCGACTGGTTGGCGCCGGAGTAGTCGAACTGGCCCAGCACGGCGAGGCCGGCGCTGGTGCCGCCGAAAGGCACGCGGCGCGCGACGGCGGCCTTCATCGCCGCCTCCAGCGGCGTGCCGGCCCACTGGGCGATGTAGGTCGATTGGTCGCCACCGGCGATGAACAGCACGTCGGCACGGGCGACGAGGTCCAGCACCTCGGGCGCGCTGGCGCCGGCGCGCGTCTTCAGCACGATGGACTCGACCGAGTCGACGCCGTCCATCGCCATCAGGTAGGCGTTGTAGCCGTCGGCGCCCGAGGTGCGCAGGATGACGACGTCCACCTTGGCGGCCGTGCCGCCGCGGGCCTTGGCGATCATGGCGCGGAAGGCATCGTCCACGTCGAGGCCACCGCCCATCAGCACCAGCTGGTTGCTGGCCGGCTGCGGCGGCAGCGCATCGGCCGCACTGCCGCTGCGATAGAGGTCGTAGTCCTTGCTGCCGGCGGTCGCCTTGGCGCCGCTGCCCGCGCTGCCGCCCCCGGCCAGGGCGGCGAAGCTCACGCACAAAAGGCTCAACGAGACGGTGCGACGGGCCCAGGTTTGCAGGCGCTTCATGCGATTTCCTTCGATTGACGGCCGGCCGAGTGTGGCAGGCGCAGTCTCAGAAGGCCAGCTCGGTGTCGACCGCTGCCGCATCGTCAAGCGGCGGGCCTTCCACGCCGCTGGGAGCGGGGCTGCGGTCCTGCCAGTAGCGGCGCCGGCGGTCACGCTCGCAGGCGGCGCCGGCGGTGTCGCTCTGCCAGCGCCACGCGCCGCAGCCAGCGCTGGTGACGATGGCGATGCCCGCGGCCTGATAGCGCGCCAGCACTGGCGGCGCGGGGTGGCCGAAACGGCTGCGGTAGCCGGCCTGCACGACGCCGATGGCCGGCCGCACGGCGGCGAGCAGCTCGGTGCTCGACGACGTCTTGCTGCCGTGGTGCGGCACCAGCAGCACGTCGGCGCGGAGGTCAGCTTCGCGGCGCACCAGCGCGCGCTCCTGCTCGGCCTCCAGGTCGCCGGCCAGCAGCGCGCGCCGGCCCGAGACCGCCGTGATGCGCAGCACGCAGGACAGGTCGTTGGACTTGAGCCCCGCCTCGAAATGCGCCGCTGTCGGGTGCAGCACGTCGAAGCGCACACCGTCCCACGTCCAGCCCTGGCCGGCCTCGCAGCGCACCTCGGCCGGCCCGGCGCGCAGCAACGCGTGGCCAGGCTCCAGGGAACTGCGCAGTTCGCCCACCGGCAGCGCCTGCAGCAGTGTCGCGGCGCCGCCGACATGGTCGCTGTCGCGGTGGCTCAGCATCAGCATGTCGAGCCGCCTCACGCCCAGCGAGCGCAACAGCGGCAGCAGCACCCGTTCGCCGGCATCAGCGCCGGGCGCATAGACCGGACCGGTGTCGAAGAGCAGGGCATGCTCTCGGGTGCGGATCAACACCGCGTTGCCCTGGCCGATGTCGGGCGCCAGCAGCTCGAACTCGCCCGCCGGCGGTCGCGTCACGGCCGGCCACAGCAGCGGCAGCATCATGGCCAGGCCCGCCAGCCGCAACCGCCAGGGCAGGCGCATGCCGATCAACACGGCGCCCAGCAGCGCCAGGCCCTGCGACCACAGCGGCGCGGCCGGCAGCCACCACACCGCGCCGGGCAACGCCGTCAGCAGCTTCAGCCAGCCCATCAGCAGCCCCACCAGCCAGGCCGCGAGCGCCCACAGCGGTGGCATGGCGCCGCCCAGCAGCGCCAGCGGCGTGATGACGAAGCTGATCAGCGGGATGGCCAGCAGGTTGGCCAGCAGCCCCACCAGCGACAGCTGCGCAAAGCACACCAGGCTCAGCGGCGCCAGGCCGACGGTGGCGATGGCCTGGGTTCGCAAGGCGGCCGTGAGCCGTGGACGCCAGCCCTGCGCGTGCTCGGCGCCGGCCGCCATCAGCAGCGCCACGGCGCCGAAGGACAGCCAGAAGCCGGGCTGCATCAGCGCCCACGGGTCGACCGCCGTGACCACCACCGCGGCGGCCAGCAGCACCAGCGGCCAGGGCCAGCGCAGGCCCAGTGTTTGCAGGCCGGCCACGGCCGCGAGCATCAGCACCGTGCGCTGGGCCGGCACGCCCCAGCCGGAGAAAAGCGCATAGCCCAGCGCGGCCAGCACGCCGACCCAGCGTGCCGCCGTCGGCGCGGGCAGGCGCAGGCAGAGCCGGCCGCTGCGCCGCCACAGCGACGCGACGAGGGCGGCCGCGAGCCATGCGAACAACGTGACATGCAGCCCGGACACGCTCAGAAGATGCGCTATCCCGGTGTCGCGGAACAGCGCCCAGTCGCTGTGCGCGATCGCGTTCTGGTCGCCCAGGCTCAGCGCCGCGATGACTCCAGCCATGCCGGGGTCCGGCACATGCGCGCGGATGGCCGCGCGCAGGCGCTGGCGGGCGGCGTCGATCTCCCACCACGGCGCGGCCTGCAGGCGCTGCGAGGCACGCACCACGCCGCTGGCGCGCAGGCCCTGCTCGAACAGCCACAGCTCCACATCGAAGCCGCCCGGGTTGGCCAGGCCGTGGGCGCGCTTGAGCCTTGCGGTGAAGCGCCAGCGCTCGCCGGCCGTGACGGGAGCGCCGTCGTACACCAGCAGCATCAGCCGCCGCGGCACCTCGGGCGGCAGGGCCGTACCCGTCGGGCCGACGGCCTCGACCGCGAACTCGAAACGCCAGCCCGGCACCCCGCCCTGGCCGGTAACGGCGATGGGCAGCGAATCGACGCGCCCCGTCAGCACCAGGTCGCGGCCTTCCCACGCGGGGTGCAGTTCGGGCGTGAGCCGCCATTCGGCGCGCAGCGCGGCCTGCGTGAAGGCCAGCACCGCGACACAGCCCACCGGTGCCAGCCAGTGGTGGCGCCGCAGCACGAAGAGCAGCCCCGCGGCAAAGGCCAGCACCGCGTACGCCGCGGCGGTGGGCAGTCGGGCACAGCCATGCAGCAGCGCCAGCCCCACCAGCCAGGCCAGCCCCATCGCCACCAGCTCCCGAGCGCCCCAGCGCCGCTGCGTCAATGCCCCTCCCCGCCCCCGGTCGTTGGGGGGCGGGGTGTAGCATGCCGCGGTTTTTTTCTCGCGCCAGCGCGCTTCCCCCATGAGCTCTTCCGCCATCCAAGCCAAGCTTGCCGAACTCGGCATCACGCTGCCCCCCGTGGCCGTGCCGGCTGCGGCCTACCTGCCCTTCATGCGCACCGGCAACCTGGTGTTCCTGTCCGGCCACATCGCCAAGAAGGACGGCAAGCCCTGGGTCGGCCAGCTCGGCAAGGATGTCGACACCGCCACCGGCCAGGCCGCCGCCCGCGCCGTCGCCATCGACCTGCTGGGCACGCTGCAGGCCGCCACCGGCGACCTCGGCAAGGTGGTGCGCATCGTCAAGGTGATGAGCCTCGTGAACAGCACGCCCGACTACACGGAGCAGCACCTCGTCACCAACGGCTGCTCCGAGCTGCTGGCCACGGTGCTGGGCGACGCCGGCAAGCATGCGCGCAGCGCCTTCGGCGTGGCGCAGATCCCGCTGGGTGCGTGTGTCGAGATCGAGCTGATCGCGGAGATCGCTGATTGATGTTCTTCATCAAGCCTTCGAAGCTGCCGGCCCGCGCGCTGGCCGGCATGGCCTTGGCGAGCTTCGCCGCCGTCGGCGTCGCGTTGATCGCCCAGCACCAGTTCGGCGTCAAGCCCTGCCCCTGGTGCGTGCTGCAGCGTGGCCTGTTCCTGTTGATCGGTGCGTTCTCGCTGCTCGGCTGGTTGATGCAGGCGCAACGCTCGCTGCGCCAGGCGGCTTTGGTCGCGGTGCTGATGCTGTGCGCGGCGGGGCTGACGGCGGCGGTCTTCCAGCACGAGGTGGCCTCGCAGAGCGCGAGTTGCGCGATGGGCCTGGCGGACAAGATCGTGACGGCCCTGGGGCTGGAGGAGCTGTGGCCGTCGGTGTTCATGATCACGGCCAACTGTGCGGAGGCGGCGGGGTATCGGCTGCTCGGGTTGCCGTATGAGGTTTGGAGCGGGCTGCTGTTTGCGGGGTTGGGCGCGCTGGGGTTGGTGGTGTTGACGAAGCGCTGAGCGTGGTGCTGCCGGCCGTGCGCGTCACTCAGCAACAGCAACTTCAAGCCACCGGCGGCAACCCCTTCAACAGCTTGTCCAGCGTGATCGGGTACTCGCGAACCCGCACCCCCGTCGCGTTGTAGACCGCATTCGCCACCGCGGCCGCCACGCCGCAGATGCCCAACTCACCCACCCCCTTCGCCTTCAATGGCGACGACACCGGGTCGACCTCGTCCAGGAACACCACATCCTGGTGCGGAATGTCCGCATGCACCGGCACCTCATACCCCGCCAGGTCATGGTTGACGAAGAAGCCGCGGCGCTTGTCGACGTGCAGTTCCTCCATCAACGCCGCACCCACCCCCATCGTCATCGCGCCGATGACCTGGCTGCGCGCCGAAACCGGGTTGAGGATGCGCCCGGCCGCGCAGACGGCCAGCATGCGCCGCACGCGGACCTCGCCGGTGAAGGCGTCCACCGCCGCCTCGACGAAATGCGCGCCGAAGGTGGACTGCTGGTAGCGCTTGTCCAGGTCGCCGTACTCCATGCCGTCCTCGGCGACGAGGCCGGAGAAGGACTCCAGCGGCACGGACTTTCCGCCGCCGCGCACCTCACCGTCGACAAACGTTGCGTCATCGCCCAGGCCGGCCTTCTGGGCCACCATGCCGCGCAGCTTCATGCACGCCGCATAGACCCCGGCGCATGAGCTGTTGCCGCCCCATTGCCCGCCCGAGCCGCAGGAGACGGGGTAGTCCGAATCACCCAGCAGCACGCGCACCCGCTCCAGCGGCACGCCCATGGTCTCGGCGGCCGTCTGCGCAATGACGGTGTAGCTGCCGGTGCCGATGTCGGTCATGTCGGTCTCGACGACGACGCGGCCTTCGCCGTCCAGCCGCACGCGTGCCTTGGACTTCATGACGATGTTGTTGCGAAAGGCCGCCGCCACCCCCAACCCGACCATCCAGCGGCCATCGCGCACCTGGGCCGGTTTGGCGTTGCGCTTGCTCCAGCCAAAGCGCTCGGCACCGAGCTTGAAGCAATCGGCCAGGCGGCGTTGCGAGAAGGGCCGCTGCGGCTTCTCGGGGTCGACCTGGGTGTCGTTGCGCAGCCGGAACTCGATCGGGTCCAGGCCCAGCTTCTCGGCCATCTCGTCCATCGCGATCTCCAGCGCCATCATGCCGGGCGCCTCGCCCGGCGCGCGCATGGCGTTGCCCTCGGGCAGGTCCAGCACGGCCAGGCGCATGGCGGTCAGCCGGTGCTCGCCGGCGTAGAGCAGCCGCGTCTGTGCGACGGCCGTCTCGGGCTTGCCGCCGGGCAGGTCGCCCGACCAGCTCTCGTGCCCGATCGCCGCGATGCGGCCGTCCTTGCCCGCGCCGATGCGGATGCGCTGGATGGTGGCGGGCCGGTGCGTCGTGTTGTTGAACATCAGCGGCCGCGTCAGCGCGATCTTGACGGGCCGGTTCACCGCACGCGCGCCCAGCGCGGCGAGCAGCACGTCCGCGCGCAGGAACAGCTTGCCGCCGAAGCCGCCGCCGATGTAGGGCGACTTCACGCTCACGTTCTCCTTCGGGATGCCCAGCGTGGCGGCCAGGTCGTCGACGGCCCAGCCCACCATCTGGTTGGCAGTCCACACCGTCAGCTTGCGGCCCTCCCAAGTGGCCAGCGTCGCATGCGGCTCCATCATCGCGTGGCCCTGGTCGGGCGTCGTGTAGGTGGCGTCCAGCTGCACCGGTGCCTTGGCGAAGGCGCCTTGGAAATCGCCGACGTGGGTCTGCGACTTGCCGCCCATGCCGTCGTCCTTGGCCAGCGGCGCATGCAGCTTGGCGGCGGCCAGGTCGAAGCGGCCCGGCGCCGTTTCATACCGGATGCCGATCAACGCCGCGGCGGCACGCGCCTGCTCGAAGGTCTCGGCGACGACGAGGGCCAGCGCCTGGTGGTAGTGGTCGACCTGCGGGCCGCCGAGCAACTTGGCCGTGTTCTTGTCCGACTTGCCGAGCTTGCCGGCGTTGCGTGCCGTGACGATGGTGAGCACGCCCGGCGCCTTGCGCGCGGCGGCCAGGTCCATGGACGCGACCCGGCCCTTGGCGATGCCGGCGCCGACGACATAGCCGATGGCTGGTGCCGGCGCCACATCGTGGCGTTCGTAGGCATAGGGCGCGGTGCCCGTCGTCTTCAGCGGCCCGTCGATGCGCGGCGTGGCACGGCCGACCACGCGGCCCTGGTCGATGGGGTTGGTGGTGGCGGGTTGGTCGAATCTCATGATGCTGCCTGCGCGGATTGGAGGATGCCGGCCAGCGTGCGCTCGGCCAGCGGCAGCTTGAAGGCGTTGTCTTCGGTCGGCTTGGCGCCCGCCAGGGCCTGGGCGGTGAAGGCCCGGGCGCCCTTGGCGAGCAAGGCCTCGGCCGCCTCGACGCGCCAGGGCTTGGGCGCCAGGCCGCCGAAGGCGACGCGACCCGTGCCGCCCGGCTGCACGATGGCCGCGACCGACACCAGCGCGAACGCGTACGACGCGCGGTCCCGCACCTTCCGATAGACGTGCACGCCCGCCACCGGCGCGGGCAACAGCACCGCGGTAATCAGCTCGCCGTGCCCCAGCGCATGCTCGACGTGCGGCGTGTCGCCAGGCAGCTTGTGGAAGTCGGCGATGGCGATGCGGCGGGTCTGCCCATCCGGTTTGACGGTCTCGACCTGGGCGTCCAGCACGCGCATGGCGACGGCCATGTCGCTGGGGTGGGTGGCGATGCAGGCGTGGCTTGCGCCGATGACGGCGAGCGAGCGCGACTGGCCGTGCAGGGCGCTGCAGCCGCTGCCTGGCTGGCGCTTGTTGCAAGGCTGGGCGGTGTCGTAGAAATAGGGGCAGCGGGTGCGCTGCAGCAGGTTGCCCGCCGTCGTCGCCCGGTTGCGCAGCTGGCCGGAGGCGCCGGCCAGCAACGCGCGCGACAGCACGGGGTAGTCGCGCTTCACGGTGGCGTCGGCGGCCAGGTCGCTGTTGCGCACCAGTGCGCCGATGCGCAGGCCCCCCTCCTTGCTGTCCTCGATGCGGTCCAGGCCCAGCGCGTTGACGTCGACGAGGTGGGTGGGCGCCTCGATCTGCAGCTTCATCAGGTCCAGCAGGTTGGTGCCGCCGGCGATGAAGCGCGCATCCGGCCGTTGCGCCACGGCGGCCGCGGCCTCGGCCGGCGTGCGGGCGCGCTCGAAACTGAAGGCTTTCATGCGGCACCTCCAGCCACCGAGGTGATGGCCTCGGCGATGTTGGAGTAGGCGCCGCAGCGGCAGAGGTTGCCGCTCATGCGTTCGCGCAGTTCGTCGGCGGACAGCAATGGCCTGATGGCCAGGTCGGGCGTCGCGTGGCTGGGCATGCCGCGCTGCAGTTCGTCCAGCATGCCCACGGCCGAACAGATCTGCCCCGGCGTGCAGTAGCCGCACTGGTAGCCGTCCTTGGCGACGAAGGCGGCCTGCAGTGGGTGCAGGCGGCCGGGCGCGCCCAGGCCCTCGATGGTGGTCACCTTGGCGCCCGGCGCCATCACGGCCAGCATCAGGCAACTGTTGATGCGCCGGCCGTCCAGCAGCACCGTGCAGGCGCCGCACTGGCCGTGGTCGCAACCCTTCTTGGTGCCGGTCAGCTGCAGCTGTTCGCGCAGCAGGTCCAGCAGCGTGGTGCGCGTGTCCACATCGACGGTGTGCGGCTTGCCGTTGACCTCCAGCGTCACTCGGCCCATCGTGGGCGGCAGCGGGGCCAGGGCCTGCGCCGGCTCGGCCGCGTCGGCCGCCGTCATCGCGGCCGTGCCAGCGCTCGCAATGAGCACGTCCCGGCGTGACAGACATCCACTTTCATCGGCCATGGCGCGCCCCCTGAGCTGGTGATCCATCAGCCTAGGCGGGGAGTTCGAGCGCCGTCTGTCGGACAAGGCGCCATCTGTCCGATGAACGGCAGTCGGCCCCCTTATTCGCCGAGCACGACGCCTTCCCGGCGCGGGTCCGCACCGCCCACCCAGCCGGCCTTGGTGCGCAACAGCACCTGCAGGCCGCTGGTCAGGTCGGTCTCGACGACGGCGTGGCCGCGCGCGCGCAGGTCGGCCAACTGGCCGGCCGTCAACGCGCCGCGTTCGACGATCAGCGAGCCGCTGTTGAAGTGCCCGAAGTTCGGCAGGTCCACCGCCTGCTGCACCGGCAGACCCCAGGCCAGCGCGCCGGTGATGACCTTGGCGACGTAATGGATGATCACCGGCCCGCCCGGCGAGCCCGCCACCATGACGAGCTGCCCCGCGCGGTCGAACACCAACGTGGGCGCCATGCTGGAGCGCGGGCGCTTGCCGGCCTCCACGCGGTTGGCCACAGGCTTGCCATCGGCGCCCACCGGGTTCAGCGAGAAGTCGGTCAGCTGGTTGTTCAGCATGAAGCCGCCCGGCAACCCGGTGCCGCCGTCGCTCATGACGCGGTTGCCGAAGGCCGCCTCGATGCTGGTCGTCATCGACACGGCGCGGCCCTGGGCATCGACGACGCTGACCTGGCTGGTGCCGTGCTCGGCTTGCTCGGCCTGCGGCGCCAGCGCCTGGCGGATGCCGGGCTCGCCCGCGGTGGCGGTGGCCATCGCGCGCTCGCCGATCAGCGCGCCACGGTCCTTCAGGTAGGCCGGCGCAAGCAGGTTGAGCCAGTCACCGCCGGGCGCGGCCACGAAGGCCGGGTCGCCGATGAACTGGGCGCGGTCGGCGAACGCCAGCTTGGCCGACTCCGCGTAGGCATGCATCCAGTCGGCGGAGATGCCGCGCGCCGCGACGGCCCTGGGCTGGGTGTCGAGCAGGCCCAGGATCTGCATCAGCGTCAGGTGGCCCGAGGTCGGCGGGCCGAAGCCGCAGACGCGATAACTGCGCCATTCATTGCACAGCGGCGGCCGCACGACGGGCTTGTAGCCGGCCAGGTCGGCGGTGGTGAGCAGGCCGGGCCGCGCATGGCCCTTCACGCGCCGCACGATGTCTTCGGCCACGGCACCCTTGTAGAAGCCGGCGGCGCCCTGTTTGGCGATGCCGCGCAGCACGGCGGCGTAGGCCGGGTTCTTCAGCACGGTGCCGACGGGCTTGGGCGCACCGTCCGCGCCGAAGAGATAGGGGCCGGCCTGCGGGTCGTTGCGCAGCGCGGTCTCGGCCGACGCCAGCTCGAACAGCCGCGGGCTGATCGCAAAGCCTTGCTCGGCCAGCCGGATGGCCGGCTCGAAGAGGCGCGCCCAGGGCAGCTGGCCGTGTGCCTTGTGGCCCTCGGCCAGCATGGCCAGCACGCCGGGCGCGCCGGTGGACAGGCCGCTCATGATCGCGTCGCGCATGGCCAGCGGCTTGCCGTCGGGCTTGAGGAACATCTCCGGCGTGGCGGCGGCGGGCGCCGTCTCGCGGCCGTCGTAGGCCTGCACCTGGCGGCCGTCCCAGTGCAGCAGGAAGGCGCCGCCGGCAATGCCGCTGGACTGCGGCTCGACGAGGCCCAGCACGGCCTGCACGGCGACGGCGGTGTCCAGCGCCGAGCCGCCGGCGCGCAGGATCTCCATGCCGGCCTGCGCGGCCAGTGGGTTGGCCGCCGTGACGGCGAAGCGCTGCGCCGGCTGGGTCAGGCCGACGGTCTTGGCGGTGCGGGTGGTGGCAGCCTCAGGCTGCTCGACGGGTTGGGCGAATGCGCCGGCAGAGGCCAGCAGCGCGGCAATCAGGGGAATCGTCGAATGCATGCGCCATCTTAGGCAGCACCCCTCCCTCAAAAGTATCCCAAGTCCCGCTGCGTGTAGTTGGCAATCTGCGGCAGCACCAGCGGCAGGTCGGTGGCCGACACGCCCATCCAGGTCGCCAGCGTGGCCGCGAGCTGGTCCACCGACGTGGTGGGTAGCAACCGCCCTTGGCCGACGTCGTCCGGCCCGTTGACGCTGACGGATGGCAGCGTGCCGTAGAAGCGCCCGCCCTTGACCGCGCCGCCCATGACGAAGTGGTGGCTGCCCCAGCCGTGGTCGCTGCCGTCGCCGTTGCTCGTCAGCGTGCGGCCGAAGTCGCTGGCGGTGAAGGTGGTCACCTGGTTGGCGACGCCCAGCTCCACCGTCGCGGCATGGAAGCTCGCCAGCGCGTCGTTGACCTGTGCCAGCAGCAGCGGGTGCTGGGTGACGAGCTGGTCGTGCAGGTCGAAGCCGCCGATGGAGACGAAGTAGACCTGCCGCGTCGCGCCCAGGCCCTGGCGCGCGGCGATCAGCTTGGCCACCATGGACAGCTGGCTGGACAGCGCCGCCGTGTCGAACGGCGTGGCGAAGGCCGGCACGCCGGCGAGCGCGGTGCTCAGCGTGGTCTGCGCGTCCACCGAGCGCTTGACGACGCGGTTCAGCTCGGCCTCCATCCAATGCGTGCGGTCGGCCGTGATCAGCGAACGCAGCGCAGTGGCGCAGGCTTGCGAGCCGTACAGCGGCTTGGTGATGCCGTTGACGGCGACCGCGCCGTTGGTCGACACCTGGTACTGCACCGCCTGCTTGCCGGCCATGTAGACGGCGTTGCCCGACACGTTGATGCAGGTGAAGGTGGACGTGCCGTTGCCGCCCATGAAGAGGTCGCCCAGCCGCCCGCCCCAGCCGGAGATGGCGCCCTCGGGCGAGCTGGCCTGCCAGACGGACTGCTGGTCGTTGTGCGAGAACAGCTTGGGTGGCAGCGGCACGCTCCTGGCCTTGTACTGCGCCAGCGTCGTCGGCTGCACCAGCGTGCCGACGTTGAGTTGCACGGCCAGCTGGCCGGCATCCCACAGGCCCTTGAGCTTGCCGAGCTGCGGTGCCAGCGCCATCTGGCGGCCGCCCTCGCCCACAGGCAGCGCCGTGGCGGCCAGCGCGTCGCGCGGCGTGGCCAGGGCCTCGCGGATGCCGGCGTAGGCCGCGTGACTGGCCGCGTCATAGGGCACCAGCGTGTTGCCGTAGTCGTTGCCGCCGTACAGGAAGACGCAGACCAGCGCCTTGTAGTCGCCCGGCGCCGTGGCGGCGGCCGCTTCGCCGATGCCGGCGAGCGACAGCGCCCAGGGCGCGGCCGTGCCGGCCATGCTGAGGGCGGACGCGCGGCGCAGGAACTCGCGGCGCTGCAGTGCGGGGAGTTTGTTCACACGCACAAGAACACTCCTCGGGCCAAACGACATACGCTTGGCCGCATATCCAACGAAAATCCAGCGACTGCCGTGGAACTGGCTCTGCCAGGCCACTGGCAGTGCCCCCTTGAGGGGGCGCGCGAAGCGCGTAGGGGGTGGGTCATTTCTGCACCAGGTATTCGGGGCAGGCCATCAGCATCAGGATGCTGGCCTGCACACGGTTGAGCTTGCCGGCGTCGGTGCCGGCGTTGATGGTGGCGACCGCCGTGGCGATGGTGGCCTGGGTCTCGGCCGAGATGCCGCCGCCGCCCAGCCGCAGCGCCAGGTCGGCGACCAGCGCCGGCGCGTCGGCGGCCTGCGCCAGCTCGGCGGTGTAGCCGGCCTTGACCTCGCCGATGCCGTTGGCAATGGCCGTCTGCAGGAAGTTGAGATAACCCGCGACCGTGCTCTCGTTGCACAGCTGGAACTCGGGCGCCGTGACGGCGTTGCTGCCCAGCGTGGAGCCCGGCGGCACGTAGCCGGGGCGGAAGAAGTTGAACACCGAGCCGCTGCGCAGCGGGCTCTGGCCCAGCCGCGTGGCGGGGTTGGTGGTGTCGCCGATGTTCCAGACGCCGGTGGGCGACGCGGCATTGAAGCTGCGCCCCCATTGCAGCAGCCGCTGCACCGGCTCGCGCAGCTTGCCGGCGGAGGGGGCGGTCGACACCGTCCTGGCCTCGGCATCCAGCAGCACGGCGCGGACGACGGCCTTCAGGTCGCCGCGCACGCCGGCGCCGTTGTTGGCCCACACGGCCGCGACGCGGGCGACGTAGGCCGGGCTGGGGTGCGACGCGACCAGCCGCTGGATCAGCTGCCGGCCGATAAAAGGCCCGACGTTTGGATGATTCGCCAAGGTGTCCATCGCCGTCTTCATCGCGGCGGCGCCGTCGGCGGTGGCGGGGATGTCCACGTCCAGCACCTTCTTCGCGCCGGTGGCGAAGCGGGCCGGGTTGTTGACCATGGCTTTGCGCACATAGGCCGGGTCGGTGCTGCTCACGCCGTCGTAGTCCCAGCCGGTGAAGACGCGGGCCAGCTCGGTGTTCTGGGCCTGGGTGTAGGTCTCCAGCGGCTTGCCGTCGCTGCCGAGCTTGGGCGCGCCGTCGGCATTGAGCTGCACCAGGCCGATGCTGAACAGCTGCATCACCTCGCGGGCGTAGTTCTCGTCGGGCACGCGGCCGGTGCGGGTGTCCTCCTTCTGGTTGCCGCGCATGGCGAGATACACGCCCATGGCGGGCGACAGCGTCACCGCCTGCAGCAGCTCCCGGTAGTTGCCGAAGGCATGCTGCTCCAGCAGGTCCACATAGGCGGCACCCATCAACCCGCGCCACTGCACGGACATGCCGCTCATCGAGACGACGAAGATCTCCGACAGCGCCAGCACGACGCGCTGGCGAAGCGTGTCGGGCGCGGACATGAACTTGCGCCACAGCGTGTTGTCCAGCCCGGCGAAGCTGTTGCGGTTGGCCTCCACCGCATAGCCGCGCTCCACCATCCAGTCGAAATGACCCGCGGTGACTGGCAGGGCGAATTGCGCATCCAGCCAGGCGGCATAACCGCTGGCCTTGACGGTGGCGATGTCAGCGGTGGTGGCGGCGAAGCCGGCCTGGGCGAGGAAGCGCGCAGCCTCCGCATCGGTGGGCGGCGCGGGCGGCGGCGGCGGGGGTGGCGACGCGGCGGGCGTCGAGCCGGGGCCGGGATCGCTGCCCCCTCCTCCGCCGCCGCCACAGGCGCTCAGCAGCGCGGCGGCGGCCAGCGCCGCGGTGGCCGGGGTGAGTGGCGAAAGAGAGTCGGCAGCGGCGGCAGGAGCGTCGAGCAGGTCAGGCATGGGGCATCCGAGAGGTGGCGGGCCGGATGATCTCCAACCTCGCGCCCCTCGGCGCACCCGTCACGGCAGCGGCGTGACAAACGCCCTGCCGCTTACCGAGAGAAACACCTCAGAGCAGGGGAACCCCGGTCTTGCTCTGCGCGAACTCGCGTGTCACGCCCTCCGCCAACTCGACGAGCTTGATGCCTTCGGGCACGACGTCGAACACGCCCAGGTCCGTGATGATGCGGTCCACGACGCCCACGCCCGTCAGCGGCAACGTGCAGGCGGGGATGATCTTGAGGTCCTCGGTGCCGTCCTTCTTCTTGGCGACATGCTCCATCAGCACGATGACGCGCTTGACGCCGGCCACCAGGTCCATCGCGCCGCCCATGCCCTTGACCATCTTGCCGGGGATCATCCAGTTGGCCAGGTCACCGCTGCCGCTGACCTGCATGGCGCCCAGGATGCTGAGGTTGATCTTGCCGGCGCGGATCATCGCGAAGCTGTCGTGGCTGCCGAAGATGCTGCTGCCGGGCAGCGTCGTGACGGTCTGCTTGCCGGCATTGATCAGGTCGGCGTCGACCTGGTCTTCCGTCGGGAAGGGGCCGATGCCGAGCATGCCGTTTTCGCTCTGCAGCCAGACTTCCTTGGTCGCCGGCACATGGTTGGCCACCAGCGTCGGGATGCCGATGCCGAGGTTCACATAGAAGCCGTCTTCCAGCTCCTGGGCCGCGCGGGCGGCCATCTGGTCTTGGGTCCAGGCCATGTCAGCTCTCCTTCTTGGGCGACAAGGTCATCTTCTCGATGCGCTTCTCGGGGTTGGCGTTGACGACGATGCGGTGCACGTAGATGCCTGGCAGGTGCACATCGTCCGGGTCGATCTCGCCCGTTTCCACGAGGTGCTCCACCTCCACCACCGTCAGCTGCCCCGCCATCGCCGCGGCCGGGTTGAAGTTGCGCGCGGTGCGGCGGAACACCAGGTTGCCGCTCTTGTCGGCCTTGTAAGCCTTGACCAGCGCCACGTCCGGCACCAGGGCCTTCTCGAGGATGTAGGTCTGGCCGTCGAACTCGCGCGACTCCTTGCCTTCGGCGATCAGCGTGCCGACGCCGGTGCGCACGAAGAAGGCCGGGATGCCGGCGCCACCGGCGCGCAGCTTCTCGGCCAGCGTGCCCTGCGGCGTGAACTCCAGCTCCAGCTCGCCCGCCAGGTACTGGCGTTCGAACTCCTTGTTCTCGCCCACGTAGCTGGAGATCATCTTCCTGATCTGGCGCGTGACCAGCAGCTGGCCCAGGCCGAAGCCGTCCACGCCGGCGTTGTTGGAGATGACCGTCAGGTCCTTGACGCCGCTGTCGCGCAGCGCGGCGATCAGCGCCTCGGGGATGCCGCACAGGCCGAAGCCGCCGACCGCGAGCATCTGCCCGTCCTTGACGACGCCGCGCAGCGCTGCTTCAGCGCTCGGGTACACCTTGTTCATGCCGTTGTTCTCCTGCGGTTGGCAACGGCCGCAAGGGTACTATCGCGCCCCTTCCGAAGTCGATTACGCGAATTCGCCTAAGTGGAACCCGCCGCCCTCGATTACCGCAGCGCCTTCCAGCTGGCCCCCATAGGCCTCGTGCTGTCGGCCCAGCGCCAGATCGTCGACTGCAACGAGCGCGTGCTGCAGATGTTCGGGGCCACGCGCGAGCAGCTCGTCGGCCAGAGCTTCGCCGTCCTCTACCCCAGCGCCGCGGAGTTCGAGCGCACCGGCGCACGCATCGTCGCCAGCCTGGACGCCCAAGGCCACTACGCCGACGACCGCGTCATGCGCCGGCTGGGCAGCGGGGAGCTGTTCTGGTGCCACGTGACCGGCCGCGCGCTGGACCCAGCCGACCCGCATGCCCGCGGCATCTGGAGCTTCGAGGACTTGTCGGCCCGGCGCCAGATCTCGGCCGACCTGACCCCGCGCGAGCGCGAGATCGCGGCGCTGCTCGTCGAGGGGCAGACCAGCAAGCTGATCGGCCGGCGCCTGGGCGTGAGCCCGCGCACCGTCGACATCTACCGCGGCCGGCTGATGAAGAAATACCAGGCGGGCAGCACGCCCGAGCTGATCCACAAACTCCTGTCCGCATGAGCTCCAAGACGCACCACGCGCCCGAACTGCCCTACTGCCGCAACTGCCACTTCACGCTGGCGACGCCGCGCCCGGTGTACTGCGGCCATTGCGGCCAGGAGACCGACCTGCACCCGCCCTCGGTGCGCGAGATGTTCACCGAGTACCTGGGCCACTACGTCGCCTTCGACGGCCCGCTGTGGCGCACGCTGTGGGCGCTGGTCTGCCTGCCGGGCCACCTGACGAATGCCTATTTCCACGGCCAACGGCGCCGCTACGTGCTGCCGCTGCGGGTCTACCTGAGCGCGAGCTTCATCTTCTTCGTCGGCTGGGCGCTGCTGCCGCAGGGGCCGACACAGGTCGTGGAAGCCGACCCGGCCGCCATCGCCGAGGCCGGCAAGCCGGTGCGGCTGCGGGTGAAGCCGAACGCGACGCCCGCCGAAACCGCCGCCGCGGCCGAGGCCATGGCCAAGGGCGCCAGCGGCGCCGGGGGCGTGTCGGTCAGCACCAAGTTCGGCGAGTGCGACCTGGCCCGCCCAGAGACCTGCAGCGCCTTCGAACGCTGGCTGACCCAGTTCGTCAACAAGGCCGAGAGCATCACCTTCGAGCAGTGGAAGGCGCGCGGCAAGGCCGTCGCCCCTTACGGGATGCTGGCCATGCAGCCCATCTTCGCGGCCCTGCTGTTGCTGACGTTCGCCGGCAGCGGCCGCCGCTATGCCGAGCACTTCGTGTTCTCGCTGCACAGCCACAGCGTCTGGTTCCTGGCGCTGCTGCTGGCGATGGCGGCCGGCCTGGAGGGGCTGATGATGTTTGCCGTGTTCGGCCATGGCCTGGCCGCCATGCAGCGCGTCTACGGCCTGGGCTGGTGGGGCGCGATCTGGCGCGGCCTGCTGCTCAGCGCGCTGTACTTCCTGCTGCTGGCCGGCGTGGCGCTGACGATGGTGGCCCTTATCGCGGCCACCGCCTGATCAGTTGAACACGGCCTGGCGCAGCCACTTGGTCGCCACCCACTTCTCGCCCTCGATGACGGGCGAGCCGCCATGCAGCGTCTGCGTGGCCGGGTGCGGCCGGTCGTAGCTGAAGAACACGGCGTTGCCCTTGACGGGCGCGACGTCCAGGCCGATGTCCGGGAAGATGGTCGAGCCGCCGGCGAGCGGCGTGTTCAGGTAGATGACCAGCGTGCCGACGCGCTGGCCGCCGCGCTTGAGGATGTTGGGCGTGCTGACGTGCGCGGGGTCGAAGTAGTCGTAGTGCGGTTGGTACTCGGCGCCCGGGCGGTAGCGCAGCACCTGCAGGCCCTCGCCGTGGTCCAGCGGCCAGCGCAGCAGCTTGGCGATGCGCGCCTCGATGGTGTGGATCAGCTCGGTCTCGCCACGCTCGAAGAACATGCCGTCGCTGGTGCGCGCGGCATTCACCTCGCTGCCGTCACCACCGGTCGCCACCGTCTCGGAGCGCGCCAGGCGCTTGCCGGCGATGCTCATGATGCCGTCGCACTCCGCCTCGGAGAGCAGGTCGCCGAAGACCACGACACGCGGCTGGCGCAGCGCCATCACCACCTTGACCTGGCGGTCGCCGGCATCGATGGTCGGTGTGAAGCGGCTGAGGTCTGGCTCGGGCAGGCCCGGCGTGGCACCGGGTGGCGCGGTGAGTGCGGGCGCCTGACCCAGCGTGCGCGCCAGGGCCTGGCGGGCGATGGTCTCGTCCCAGCCGCTGCCCAGCATGGCAGCCAGGATGCTCTCGGACGCATGGCCGGCGCGGGACTGCTCGGAGATCCACGCACACAGTTCGGGGGTGATGACTTGTTGGCTCATGACTTGCGGCGGAAAACGAGTCGTTCAGGTGATGACGCCTCGGGCGCGAGGCGGTAGCCGTCGAGATCGAAACCCTTGAGGCCTTCGGGCGTCTCGAGGCGATTCTGGATCGCGTAGCGCGCCATCAGCCCGCGGGCGCGCTTGGCGAAGAAGCTGATGATCTTGTAGTCACCGTTCTTCCAATCCTCGAACTGGCAATCGACGACGCGAGGCTTGAGCGCCTTGCGGTCGGCCGCGCGGAAATACTCCTGCGACGCGAGGTTGACGATGACCGGCGCCTTCTGGCCTGAAGCCAGCTTGTTCAGGTGCAGGGCCAGGCGGTCGCCCCACCAGTCGTAGAGATTGGCGCCGGCCGGCGTGGCCAGCCGCGTGCCCATCTCCAGCCTGTAGGGCTGCATGCGGTCGAGAGGCCGCAGGATGCCGTACAGGCCCGACAGCATGCGCACATGCTGTTGCGCCCAGGCCAGGTCGTCGGCACTGAGCGTCTTCGCGTCCAGGCCGTCGTAGACGTCGCCGTTGAACGCCAGCACCGCCGGCTTGCTGTTGTGATCGGTGAAGCGCGGGCGCCAAGCCTGGTACCGCTCGACGTTGAGCTGGGCCAGGGGTTCGGACAGGTCCATCAGCGCGCGCACGTCGGCCACGGTCTTGGTGCGCAGGATGTCGATGAGGGCAGCGGTGTCGGCCAGGAACTGCGGCCGGGTCAGGGACGGCGCCAGTTCGGGCGGCGTGGGCGTGTCGTAGTCGAGCGACTTGGCAGGCGAGAGCAGGAACAGCATGGGCGCGGATTTTGATGCCTCTTTGGGCGTGGCCTCAGCGCGCCATGGATCGGCGCTCCAGCAGCTCGAACAGCGCCATGCCGGCCAGCATCGCCGCGACGAAACCCAGGGCCTTGGGGTCGCCCATGCCCAGCACGACCAGCGCCGGGCCGGGGCACAGGCCCGCCAGCCCCCAGCCGATGCCGAACAGCAGGCTGCCGCCGACAAGGCGACGGTCGATGCGCGTCGCGCCCGGCAGCCGCACCCCTGCCCGCCGCGCCCACGCGAACGCCGGCAGGCCCACCGCGATCGCGCCCGCCATGACCAAGGTCAGCGACGGGTCCCAGGCGCCCGCCAGGTCCAGGAAGCCCAGCACCTTGGCCGGGAACACCATGCCCGACACGATCAGCCCGAGGCCGAAGATCAGGCCGGCCAGCGCGGCGATGACGATGGCCTTCACAGCAGGTGCCTCCACACGAAGACCGTCGCGAAGCCGGCTGCCATGAACACCGCGGTAGCCACCGCCGAACGCGGCGACAGCCGCGACAACCCGCAGACGCCGTGGCCGCTGGTGCAGCCCGCGCCGTAGCGGGTGCCGATGCCCACCAGCAGCCCGGCCGCAAGCAGCGTGCCCCAGCCCGCGTCGATGCGCGGCTGCAGCGGCCCGGCGAGCAGCCCGTAGACCCATGGCGCACCCAAGAGACCGGCGAGAAAGGCGAGCCGCCAGGCGCGGTCTCCGGTCACTGGGCGAAGCAGCCCGCCGACGATGCCGCTGATGCCCGCAATGCGGCCGGCAAACCGCACGAGCACCGCAGCGGCAAGGCCGATGAGCAGCCCGCCGGCCAGCGCAGGCTCCGGCGTAAAGGCATGCCAGTCCACGTTCATGGGCCCTCCTTCGGGCAGTACAGCTTGTAGAGCGTGCGCAGCAGCGCCAGCAGCCGCGGGTCGGCAATGCTGTAGAAGATCTTCTTGCCGTCGCGCCGCGTGGCCACCATGCCCTCGCGGCGCAGCACGCCGAGTTGCTGCGACAGCGTGGGCTGGTGGATGTCCAGCAACACCTCCAGGTCGCCGACGCAGACCTCGCCTTGAGACATCTGGCACAGCAGCAGCAGCCGCTCGGGGTTCCCCAAGGCTTTCAGCGCAGCCACGGCCTCACCCGCGGCCGCGCGCAGGGCCTGGGCGTCGAGGGCGAGGGATCGTGGCATGCCAAACATTATATCTATCGATATACTGAAAGCCTCGCCACGCCGCACGCTGCCATGCCCGCCGTCATCCAAGGCTTTCACGACCCGACCACCGGCACGGTCAGCTATGTCGTCCACGACCCAGGCACGCGCGAGGCCGCCGTCATCGACCCGGTGCTGGACTGCGACGCAGCCGCCGGCCGCACATCCACGCGATCGGCCGACCTGTTGCTGGCCCATTTGCGCGAGCAGCAGTTGAGCCTGCAGTGGATCCTGGAGACGCACGCCCATGCCGACCATCTCTCCGCCGCGCCGTACCTCAAGCAGCAGGCGGGCGGCCTCGTCGCGATCGGCGAGCCCATCCGCGAGGTGCAGGCCACCTTCTCGCGGCTCTTCAACCAACCCATCGTCGACGACGGCTTCGACCGCCTGCTGCGCGATGGCGAGCGGCTGTCCATCGGCTCAGTCGAGGTCACCGCGCTGCTCGTGCCCGGCCACACGCCGGCCGACCTGGCCTATCGACTGGAGGACGCGGTCTTCGTCGGCGACACCCTTTTCATGCCCGACCTCGGCAGTGCTCGCGCCGACTTCCCCGGCGGCGACGCGCGCCAGCTCTACCGTTCCATGCAGCGTCTGCTGGCACTGCCACCTGCGACGCGGGTCTTCGTCTGCCACGACTACCCCAACGGCCGCGAAGCGCGCTGGCAGACAACCGTGAGCGAACAGCGCGCCGCCAACATACACGTGCGCGACGGCATCGGCGAGGCCGAGTTCGTCGCGATGCGCCGGGCCCGCGACGCGACGCTGGGCGTGCCGGCGCTGATGCTGCCGGCCCTGCAGGTCAACATCCGCGCCGGCCAATTGCCGCCGGCCGAGGCCAACGGCATCAGCTACCTGCGCATCCCCGTCAACGCCTTGCCCGCCCCATGAGCAGCAGCACGACGCCGACCAGCACCACGCCCGCCGCCAGCCATTCGTGGCCGCTGATGTGCTCGCCGGCCAGCGTCACGCCCAGCAGCATCGCGATGACCGGGTTGACGAAGGAGTAGCTGGACGCCAGGCCGGCCGACGCTTCGGCCAGCAGCACCATGTAGGCATTGAAGGCCACCAGCGAGCCGAAGACCACGAGGTAAGCCCAGGCCCACAGCGCCTGCGGCTCGATGCTGGAGGGCAGCGTCTCGCCGCTGACGAGGCTCAGGCCCATCAGCAGCGCACCGCCAGCCAGCATCTCGCTCGCAAAGCCCATCGCGCCCGGCGCCAGCGGCAGGCTGCGCTGGGACAGCACGCTACCCACCGCCCAGCTCGCGCAAGCGACGCTGATGGCGACCAGGCCGGCCGGCGAGGCACCGAAGCCCTGCCCTTGCGTCAGCAGCAGCACACCGACCAGGCCGAAGGCGATGCCGAGCGACTCCAGCCGCGTCGGCTTCTCGCCCCAGAACAGGTTGAGGCCGGCAATCATCAGCGGCATCACGGCGATGAAGGCGACCACGAGGCCCGAGCCCACGGTCTGCTCGGCCGTCGCCGTGCCGCCCATGCCCCCGCCCAGCATCAGCCCACCGACGGCGACGGCATGCAGCCATTGCCGCCGGCTCGGCCAGGGCGCGCCGCGCCAACGCATCCACCCGGCCAGCAGCACGCCGGCGACCAGGAAGCGGCTGCCCATCTGGAAGAAGGGCGGCAGGCTGACCAGGGCGATCTTGATGGCCAGGTAGGTGGAGCCCCAGACCAGCCAGGTGGCGGCCAGGCAGAGCATCAGCTTGGGGCTCAGGCCCGAAGCGTTCTTGAGCGGCAACGTCGTCGTGTTCATGGCCGGCATCGTAGGAATTCCGCCGCCCGCCCAACATGGGCTTTTAAAGGTTGATGTTTGCCTTCGCCTTAGGATCTACGGAACTTTCATGCCGCCAACGGCAACTTACATGGCCATCGACCTTGACCACCACGACCACCGCATCCTCGCCGAGCTGCAGGCGGACGCGCGCCTGACCATGGCGGAGCTGGGGCGGCGCGTGCACCTCAGCCAGCCGGCCGTGACGGAGCGGGTGCGCAAGCTGGAGGACGGCGGCGTGATCCGTGGCTACCGCGCGGTCGTCGATGCCGGCAAGCTGGGCTATGCGATCCGGGCGGTCATCCGTATCGAGTCCATGGATGAAACGCTGATGCTGCGTGTGCTGGAAACCAGTCCCGAGGTCATGACGGCGTACGACGTGACGGGCGAGGACAGCTGGATCCTGGAGATCGCCGTGCGCGACGTGGCGCACCTGAAGGCGGTGCTGCAGCGCTTCTGCCAGCAGGCGCCGACGTCCACGGCCATCATCCTGCGCGCGCTGCGCGAACATGCGCCGCTCAAGCCGTTGTCGCAGGTGCAGACTGAGCCCCTGCCCATGACGGCCAAAAGAAAGCCTCGCCGCAGCGAGGCTTGATGCGGGGCGCGGCGTGCTTCAGCGGGCCAGCAGCGAGTTGACGGCGCTCAGGTCCTCGGGGCGCAGCTGGCCCGACGCCTGGCGCAGCCGCAGGCTGTTGACGACGACGTCGTAGCGGGCCTTGGCCAGGTCGCGCTGGGTCGTGTAGAGCTGGGTCTGGGCGTTCAGCACATCGAGGTTGACGCGCACGCCGACCTTGTAGCCGAGCTGCGTGGCTTCCAGCGCCAGCTTGGTGGACGACTCGGCGGCCTCGTAGGCGCTGACCTGGGCCTTCAGCGACTGCACGCCGAAGAAGGCGCGGCGCGTGGCCTCGGCGACGCTGCGGCGCGCGAAGTCGAGGTCGTTGCGGGCCTTCTCTTCCAACACCAGCGTTTCGCGGATGCGGTTCTGCGTGAGCCCGCCGGTGTACAGCGGGTAGCTCAGCGTCAGGCCGACGCTGGCGGTCTTGCCGGTGCCCACGCCGGAGGACTGCGCGGCGATGCCGTTGAGGTTGTTGTGCAGGTTCTGGGCGCCGAGCGTGCCGTTGAGGTCGACGGTCGGCTGGTTGCCGGCGCGCGCGATCTGGGTGTCGAGCTGGGCCACTTCCAGGCCCAGGCGCGCACGGCGCACGGCCGGGTGCTGTTCGTCGCCAGTGGCGACCCAGGTCTCGACGTTGTTGCTCGGCAGGGCCGGCAGCGCCACCGGGGTGGCCAGCGACTTGGGTTCGACGCCGACCCGGCCGACGAACTGGTCCAGCGTCACACGCTTGACGCGCAGGTCGTTGTCCGCGGCCAGTTCCTGCGCCACAGCCAGGTCGTAGCGGGCCTGGGCTTCACGCGTGTCGGTGATGGTGGCCGTGCCGACTTCGAAGTTGCGCTTGGCCGAGGCCAGTTGCTCCGAGATGGCGGCCTTGTTGGCCTGCGAGGTGGTCAGCGCGTCCTTCGCCGCCAGCACGTCGAAATAGGCCGCGGCCAGGCGGACGATGAGGTCCTGCTCGGCGCTCTCCAGGTCGGCCTGGGCCACCTCGAAGCCGCGGCGGGCACGGTCGATGGTGGGCAGGTTGGCTGCGTTGTAGACCGAGTATTTGCCTTGCAGGCCGGCGGTCAGCGTGCGGCTGTTGATGGCCTGGCCGCTGGGGGGGTCGTTGCGCGCCTGCGTGCCCGAGGCCGACAGGCCGAAGGAGGGCTTGATCAGCGCCTCGGCCTGCGCTGCGCGCGCCGCGGCGGCGTCCGCACTGGCCTTGGTGGCGAGGTAGGTGGCGTCATAGGCCCGTGCGGCGTCGTACAGCTCTTGCAGGCTCTGGGCCTGGGCCGCGCCGCCGAACAAAAGGCAGGCGGCCAGGGCCAGCGGTTGCAGGATCAGGCGTCGGGCTGGGACGAAGGGCATGGGATTCCTTGGCTGGAGCAGTGAATTAAGCAGCGGCCGGGGTTATAGACGCAAAGCCCGCCGGTGACTGAAGCCATGCGACGACCTGCGCCCCCGGGGCCGGCAAGCAGCGTTTTATGGCGACGGGCTGCATGCGCGCTAGAAGCTGAAGGCAGGTGCTTCCGCAAAGCCGGGCAGGCGCCCGGCCACGGTGTCGAACAGCACGACCGAGCTGAAATCGTTCGCGCCGGTGCGGGTGACAAGTTGCGCGCGCATGACCGGCTCACCGCCGACGATGGCCGCCAGGCGGCCGCCGACCTTGAGCTGGTTCAACAGCGCCTGCGGCACCGCGGCGACCGAGCCGGACAGCAGGATGACGTCGAAGGGCTCCTCGGCAGCCAGGCCGGCCGCGCCGTCCTGGTTGAGCACGGTGACGTTGAGCACGCCGGCACGCTTGAGGTTGGCAGCGGCCTGGGCGGCCAGGCCGGCATCGGCCTCCAGCGCGATGACGCGCTGCGCCTTGTGGCCCAGCAGCGCGGCGAGGTGACCCGTGGCGGCGCCGATCTCCAGCACCTTCTCATGGCGCTGGACCTTGAGCTCCTGCAGTAGCCGTGCCTCGACCTTGGGCGCCAGCATGCGCCGCGTGGCGGTCAGCGGCAGCTCGATGTCGACAAACGCCTGGTGGCGGTGCGCCTCGGGCACGAAGTCCTCGCGGTGCACGACATGCAGCAATTCCAGCACGCTGGGGTCGAGCACGTCCCAGGGGCGGATCTGCTGCTCGATCATGTTGAAGCGGGCTTGTTCGAGATTCATCTTGTTCTCCGGGAGCACGGGTCGGCGGACTGAAAGCCAAAAATTGTAGGGGTCAGCTTGGCGTGGCCAGCAGACCGTGCAGCAGCATCGACATCTGCGCGTCCAGCAGCTCCATGGGGCTCATGGTGTGGGGGCAGACGTCGTGGTCGCCGAACGAGTGCTCGTGCAACATCATGTGCAGCAGCGGCGCGATGAGCAGATGCACCGTCGCCTCCACCGGCACGGCGCGGAATTCACCGGCGCGGATGCCGCGCTCGATGAGCCCGCCCAGCAGGTTCTGCGACGGTGTGATGACCTCGTCGACGTAGAACCGGGCCAGCTCGGGGAAATGGCGCGCCTCGGTCATCACCAGCGAGCAGACGACGCCCGCATTGCCCTGGCCGACCTTGGCCCACCAGGCCCGCATCATCTCGACCAGCAGGTCGGCGATCGGGCCGTCGTACTGGGCAGCCTGGGCGGCGGACTCGGCGATGTGCACCGCGAGGTTCTCGCGCACCATCGCCTTGAACAGCTCGTCCTTGCTGGGGTAGTAGCGGTAGAGCGTGCCCTTGGCGACGCCGGCGCGGGCGGCCACCTCCTCGCTGCGCGTGGCGGCGAAGCCCTTCTCGACAAAGAGCGCCAGTGCCGCGTCCAGCAGCTCCTGCGGGCGGGCGTCCTTGCGGCGTTGACGGGGGGCGGCGGTGGCCAAGCTGGCTGAGTTAATGACCCGAGGGTCAGTAATGTAGCCCCGGGGTCAGGGCGCGGCAAGTTCGGCTCGCGGGCACCCCACTACACTGCGCCGCCTTTTTTGCATTCGTCTGCCTTCCGGAGCCGTTACGTGGATGTCATCCTGCTGATCAAAGCCGCCGTCATGGGCATCGTCGAGGGGCTGACCGAATTCCTGCCGATCTCGTCCACGGGGCACCTGATCCTCGCCGGCTCGCTGCTGAACTTCGTCGGCGAGAAGGCCAAGGTCTTCGAGATCGCCGTGCAGACCGGCGCGATGTTCGCCGTGGTCTGGGAGTACCGCGAGCGCCTGGCGCGCACCGTCAAGGGCATCACGCATGAGCCGCAGGCGCAGCGCTTCGCGCTCAATGTGCTGATCGCCTTCCTGCCGGCCGTGGTGCTGGGCCTGGCCTTCGGCAAGTTCATCAAGGCCCATCTGTTCCACCCCGTGCCGGTGGCGCTGGCCTTCATCATCGGTGGCTTCATCATCCTGTGGGTGGAGGGCCGCAACCGCCGCCTGCACGACGGCGGCCACCAGCCGCGCGTGCAGACCGTGGACGACATGGGCCCGCTGGACGCGCTCAAGGTCGGCCTGCTGCAGTGCCTGGCCATGATCCCCGGCACCAGCCGCTCGGGCGCCACCATCATCGGCGGCCTGGTGCTGGGCATGTCGCGCAAGGCAGCGACCGAGTTCAGCTTCTACCTGGGCATCCCGACGCTGATGGGCGCCGGCGCGTACTCGGTGCTCAAGCAACGTGACGCCCTGGCCTGGGAGGACGCGCCGATGTTCGCCGTGGGCCTGGTGTTCGCCTTCATCAGCGCACTGCTGTGCATCCGCTGGCTGATCCGCTATGTGTCCAGCCACGACTTCAAGGTCTTCGCCTGGTACCGCATTGCCTTCGGCGTGATCGTGCTGGCCACCGCGTACATGGGCATGGACATCTGGAAAGACTGACGCTGGCCCTGCTGGGATAATTCCGCGATGGCCATCACCATCAAGACTGCTGCCGACGTCGAAGGCATGCGCATCGCCGGACGCCTGGCGTCCGAAGTCCTGGACATGCTGACGCCCCACGTCAAGCCGGGCATCACGACCAACGAGCTCGACAAGCTCGCCCACGACCACATCGTCCACGTGCAGCAGGGCATCCCCGCCCCGCTGAACTACTGCCCGCCGGGCTACATCCCCTACCCCAAGTCGATCTGCACGTCGGTCAATCACCAGGTTTGCCACGGCATCCCCAACGACAAGGCGCTGAAGAACGGCGACATCGTCAACATCGACGTCACCGTCATCAAGGACGGCTGGCATGGCGACACCAGCCGCATGTTCGTCGTCGGCGAGGGCTCCATCGCCGCCAAGCGGCTGTGCGCCTTCACGTACGAAGCCATGTGGAAGGGCATCGCCAAGGTCAAGCCCGGCGCGCGCCTGGGCGACATCGGCCACGCCATCCAGACCTTCGCCGAGAACGCCGGCTTCTCCATCGTGCGCGAGTTCTGCGGCCATGGCATCGGCCGCGTCTTCCACGAAGAGCCGCAGGTGCTTCACTACGGCCGCCCCGGCACGCTGGACGAGCTGGTGCCCGGCATGATGTTCACCATCGAGCCCATGATCAACGCGGGCCGCCGCGAGATCCGCGAGATGGGCGACGGCTGGACCATCGTCACCAAGGACCGGTCGCTGTCGGCGCAGTGGGAGCACACCATCCTCGTCACCGATGCCGGCTACGAGGTCATGACGCTGTCCGCCGGCAGCCCGCCGCCGCCGGCCTTCATCACGCAGGCAGCCGCTGCCACGGCCTGACGTGGCGACGCTCGCCGACCTCCGCCAGCAGTTCAAGGCCGGGAAGCAGGCGCTCATCGACGGCTTCCTCGCCGAGCGCCCGACCCAGGCCAGCGCGCAGACGCTGCTGCGCCGGCTTGCCCGCCATGTCGACGAGACGCTGCGCGCGCTGTGGGCGCAGGCCGGCATGCCCGAGGGCGCCTGCCTCGCGGCCGTCGGCGGCTATGGCCGCGGCGAGCTGTATCCCCACTCCGATGTCGATGTCCTCGTGCTGCTGCCCGACGGCGTCGAGGCGCACGTCCCCGGCGCGGTCAAGGCCGCCATCGAGGCCTTCATCACGGCCTGCTGGGACGTCGGCCTTGAGATCGGCTCGTCGGTGCGCACGCTGGGGGAATGCCTCAGCGAGTCGCAGGGCGACGTGACCATCCAGACCGCGCTGCTCGAGGCCCGCCTGCTGGCCGGCGACGCCAAGCTGTTCAAGCAGATGGCCAAGCGCTTCATGCAGGCCATGGACCCCAAGGCCTTCTTCCGCGCCAAGACGCTGGAGAGCCTGCAGCGCCACACCAAGTTCGACGACACGCCCTACGCGCTGGAACCCAACTGCAAGGAAAGCCCCGGCGGCCTGCGCGACCTGCAGATGCTGATCTGGATCGCGAGCGCCGCGGGCCTGGGCAAGACCTGGAAGGCCCTGGCCCAGCGCGGCCTGATCACGCCGTTCGAGAGCCGCCAGCTGCAGCGCAACGAGGGCCAGCTGCGCTTGATCCGAGCCCGCCTGCACGCCGTCGCCGGCCGGCGGGAGGACCGTCTCGTCTTCGACCTGCAGACCGCCGTCGCCGAAAGCTTCGGTTTCCAAGGCACGGGGGCGCAGCGTGCGTCCGAAGTGCTGATGCGCCGTTACTACTGGGCGGCCAAGGCCGTCACGCAGTTGCACCAGATCCTGCTGCTGAACCTGGAAGAGCAGATCAACGGCTCGCAGCAAGGCCTGCTGCGCCCGCTGGACGGCCAGCCGGACTTCCTCGACCGCGGCCGCATGCTTGAGGTGGCCAGCGACGACCTCTACCAGCGCGACCCGCACGCCATCCTGCGCACCTTCCTGGTCTACCAACAGACGCCGGGCATCAAGGGGCTGTCCGCGCGCACGCTGCGGGCGCTCTACAACGCCCGCGGCCTGATGGATGCCGCGTGGCGGCGCGACCCGGTCAACCGCGAGACCTTCATCACCATGCTGCGCGAGCCCGAGGGCCAGACGCACGCCTTCCGGCTGATGAATCAGACGTCGGTGCTGGGCCGCTACCTGTGGGTGTTCCGCTCCATCGTTGGACAGATGCAGCACGACCTGTTCCATGTCTACACGGTGGACCAGCACATCCTGATGGTGCTGCGCAACGTGCGGCGCTTCTTCATCCCGGAGCACGCGCACGAGTACCCGTTCTGCTCGCAGCTCGCCGCGCAATTCGACGCGCCCGAGCTGCTCTACATCGCCGCCCTCTTCCACGACGTGGCCAAGGGCCGCGGCGGCGACCACTCGGAGCTCGGCGCCGTCGAGGTCAGGCGCTTCTGCCGCCAGCACGGCCTGAACGCCGAGGACACCGCGCTGTGCGTCTTCCTCGTCGAGCACCATCTGACGATGTCGCGCGTCGCGCAGAAGGAAGACCTCTCCGACCCTGAAGTCATTGCCGCATTTGCCGCCAAGGTGGGCGACGCACGGCGGCTCACGGCGCTGTACCTGCTGACGGTGGCCGACATCCGCGGCACCAGCCCCAAGGTCTGGAATGCTTGGAAGGGCAAGCTGCTGGAAGACCTCTACCGCATCACGCTGCGTGCGCTAGGCGGCGCCCGGATCAACGTAGACGCGGAGATCGAGGCCCGCAAGCAGGAGGCCCGGCAAGACCTGGCGCTGCATTCGCAGCTGCCCGGCACCGAGGAGCCGCTGTGGAAGACGCTGGCGGTCAGCTACTTCGCGCGGCACGACGGCGCCGAGCTGGCCTGGCATGCGCGCTCTTTGTGGCGCCACGTCGAAACGCAGGTGCCCGTCGTGCGCGCTCGCCCCTCGCCCATCGGCGAAGGCCTGCAGGTGCTGGTCTACGCGCCGGACCAGCCGGACCTGTTCGCCCGCATCTGCGGCTACTTCGACACCGCCGGCTTCAGCATCCTTGACGCCAAGGTACACACCACGCGCAAGGGCTATGCGCTGGACACCTTCCAGGTCATCCGCCCCGAAGCCGATGTGCATCACCGCGACCTCGTGCCGCTGGTCGAGCAGAAGCTCGGCAGCGCGCTGCAGGCCGGCGGCCCGTTGCCCGAGCCGCGGCGCGGCCGCCTGTCGCGCCGCGTGAAGAGCTTCCCCTACACGCCGCGCATCTCGCTGCGCCCCGACGAGCGCGCCACCGCCTGGCTGCTGACCATCTCCACCAGCGACCGCGCCGGCCTGCTCTACGCCATCGCCCGCGTGCTGGCGCGCCACGGCATCAACCTGCAACTCGCCAAGATCTCGACGCTGGGCGAGCGCGTGGAAGACACCTTCCTGGTCGACGGCGCGGCGCTGCAGCAGAACAAGGCCCAGCTGCAGATCGAGAGCGAACTGCTGGACGCGGTCTCGCTGCCCGCATGAGCTACACCACGACCATCGGCGATGCGGTTGCGGAGCTGGACCGCTTCGACGCCCTCATCGACGTGCGCTCGCCCGCCGAGTTCGCGGAAGACCACATGCCCGGCGCACTGAACTGGCCGGTGCTCGACGACCAGGAGCGCCACGACGTGGGGCTGCTCTACGCCACCTCGCCCTTCGAGGCGCGCAAGCTCGGCTCGGCCCTGGTCGCACGCAACATCGCCCGCCACATCGAGACCAGCGCCGTCGCCTACCCCAAGACCTGGCGTCCCCTGGTCTACTGCTGGCGCGGCGGCCAGCGCTCGGGCGCCATGCATTGGTTCCTGGGCCAGATCGGCTTTCGCTCGCGCCAGCTCATCGGTGGCTACAAGGCCTACCGCGCCCAGGTGCGCGACGACCTCGCCGCCTGGCCCGCCCGCTTCGATTGGCGCGTGCTGTGCGGCCGCACCGGCAGCGGCAAGACGCGGCTGCTGCATGCGCTCGCCGCCGAAGGCGCACAGGTGCTCGACCTCGAAGCCCTGGCCGCCCACCGCGGCTCCGTGCTGGGCGCCCTGCCCGACGCGCCGCAGCCCAGCCAAAAGGCCTTCGACAGCAGGCTGTGGTCGGCGCTGCGCGGCCTGGACGACGCCCGGCCCGTCATCGTCGAGAGTGAGAGCCGCAAGATCGGCCGCATCGCCATACCCGCCAACCTGCTCGACGCGATGCGCGGCGAGCGCAGCGCCTGCGTCTGGATCACCATGCCGGAGCAGGCGCGCGTGACACTGCTGCTCCAGGACTACAGCCACTTCGGCGCCGACCCCGACGGCTTCTGCCGCGCACTGGACGGCCTCGTCGAACTGCGCGGCCGCGCCCGCGTCGAAGACTGGCAGGCCCGCGCCCGCGCCGGCGACTGGGCCGGCGTCTTCGCCGAGCTGATGCGCGAGCATTACGACCCGGGCTACGAGCGCTCGCTGCGCGGCCACTTCCCGGCGCTGGCCCAGGCACGCGAAATCACGCTGCCCGACGGCTCGCCGGCCTGCATGACCGAAGCCGCGCGCGCGCTGATCGGCGCCGGCCTGTAGCGGCTCGGTACCGGCGCAGCATGCGCACGGCGCGCTATACTTTTTAGCTCGCGTGGGGGGGTAGCTCAGCTGGGAGAGCGCCGCGTTCGCAATGCGGAGGTCGGGAGTTCGATCCTCCTCCTCTCCACCACTCGATACCCAAGGCCTTGATCTTCAAGGCCTTTTCTTTTGCATCGCCAACTTGGATGGGGATGTCCAAGTTCACGTCCAAGTTCGTGCACCGAAAAGAACATCCCTCACGTCGAAGTCCCGCCGGGAACGCTTCCGACGCTCCTGTGCAGGCCAGCCTGCGGTTCGCCAGAAGTGGCCAATGAGCCGGTCGTCTCGAGCAGTCTGATCGCCGCCTGGCGCCCGATCGTTTCGCAATGCGTTTCAGGGGGAGTGCTAAAGTGCGCCGCCCTCAAGAAGTGGCGTTCTGCCCCTGTCGCTTAGAACTCTGTGGCCCCAGATCGCCCGAAAGACTCCACCGAACCCGCCGCGGAGGGACGCCGACGCAGCAGTGCTCCGACGCTTGCCGATGTCGCCCGCGAAGCAGGGGTTTCCAGGATGGCAGCCTCGGGCGCACTCAACGGTGGACAGCGCGGCTCGGTGCGCGTTTCGGCCGAAACGCGGGATCGCGTGTTGGCCGTTGCAGGGCAGTTGGGATATCGGCCGAACGCCACTGCTCTCGCGCTCGCGCATCAGCGGACTGATGCGGTAGGCGTCGTCACCAACTTTCTGGGAGAAGAGCCTAACCTCTACTTCCTGGAGTTGTTCAGTGGCGTCATTCAGGGCGCGACGGCAGCCGGATTGACAACTGCCGTCTTCACCTTGAAGGACTGGCGTGACGCCCCCAGCCGCATACCGACGCTGTGCGACGGCCGCGTTGATGGACTGATCCTGTTGGCCCCACGGCTGCCAGATGACGGCGCGAAGTGGTCGCCAAAACACACACCCATGGTGTCCGTGCATGCCGAGCAACCCGTTTACCGCGTGGTGAACATTGAATCGGACAACGAAATTGGCGCATACGAGATGGTGCGCCACCTGCTCGAGATCGGACACCGACGCATCCTGCATGTCGGCGGACCACCCCAGTACTCCGGGGCGACTCGACGAGTGGACGGCTACCTGCGTGCTTTTGCCGAAGCAGGTGTGGCGCCTCCTGAAGGCCACGTGGTTCGTGCACCGCTGACTGTCGAGGGTGGCCGTGAAGCGATGCAGCATTGGCTGCAGGTTCACAGCGGTGAGCAACTCCCCGAGGCCGTTTTCGGAGGCAACGACGCCATCGCCTTCGGCTGCATCGAGGCGCTGCGAATGCGAGGCGTCCGCGTGCCCGAGGAAGTGTCCGTCGTCGGCTATGACAACAGCTGGATGGCACGCTCAGTGCAAATGGCCACAGTGCACCAGCCGCTGCATGAAATGGGACGGCGCGCCGTCGAGGTGCTTGTGCAGCGGATCGAGGCGCGCAATCGAGGCGACGAGACTGTGCCGAGCCATGTCGTGCTGCCGACCGAGGTCGTGCTGGGCAAGACGTTGGCCTCGCCACGTCGGGCTCGCCTGACCATTGCCTGACCGACGCCCGGGAACGCACTCGATCCCACCGACTGCGACGCTATCTTGAACGGGTCGAGCCCGCGAGGGCCCGGCTCGCGGCTGCGCTGAGCACGAGGCGATCCTGCGCGTCCTTGCGGTGCGCAATCCGCAGGCAGCCGCAGCGGCAATGTGCAGCTGTTCCATTCGTTCCCATGCACGCCGGATCTCCGATTCGGCCGGTTGCGCCGCCGAAGGCCTGTGCGGCTTCAACCACCTGCAATTCGCGACAGCACCTCCGCATGCAACGGCATGGCTTGCGTGGTGCGGCGGATGGCGCTTCGGACGGTTGCCAAGTGCCGCTTGACACTGTCGAGGTCGACCAGGTCGACATAGGGGTCGCGCCGGCGCGGCGTGAGCCCCAATCCCAGCATCAGAGACGCCCAGGACGGCTCCGCAAAGCCCTCCGGGTCGATGATGGCCACGCGGCCGGTCTCCCGGAACAACTCGAGCTGGTGCGCCAGGACGTCCGGAATGCTCATGTCAGCGCAATAGCGCCAGAACTCGCTGTCGCGCCGCTCGCCGAGCTTGTAGTGCAGGACGATGAAGTCGCGGACCGATTCATAGCGATATGCCATCTGCCGATTGAACTCCTCGGCCAGTGAAGGGGCGAAATCACGGTCCGGTAGAAGCGCGGTCAGTCGGCCGACGCTGTCCATGATGAACTGGATGCTGGTGGACTCCAGCGGTTCCAGGAATCCAGCGGACAGGCCGATGGCCACGACGTTCTTGGTCCACGCCCGCTTGCGGCGGCCGGCTGTGAAGCGCTGCGGCCTGGGATCGTCCAGCGGCTTGCCGTCCAGGTTCGCCAGCAAGGTTTGCGCAGCCTCACCGTCGCTGAGATGGCTGCTGCAGTAGACCAGCCCGTTGCCGGTGCGGTGCTGCAACGGGATGCGCCACTGCCAGCCCGCCGAGCGGGCGGTCGAGGTGGTGTAGGGCGTCATCGGGTCGGTGCGTTCGCATGGAACGGCCAACGCCCGGTCGCAAGGCAGCCAGTGGCTCCAGTCCTCGTAAGGGGACTTCATCGCGCCCCCGATGAGTAGCGCGCGGAAGCCCGAGCAGTCGATGAAGAGATCGCCTTCCACGCGGCGGCCGTCGCTCAGATGCAGTGCCTCGACGAAGCCGTTCTGCTCCGAGGTCTTCACGCCGACGATGGTGCCGACGACGCGTTGCGCGCCATGTCGAACCGCGTAATCACGCAGGTAGCGGCCATAGAGTGCCGCGTCGAAGTGGTAGGCGTAGTCGAATGCGTTCGCAGGTGAAGGTTCACCCGGCTGCGGCGGTGTGAATCGCAGCGCACGCGCCATGACCGTGGCGGTGGACCAGTCCTCATAGGATTCGATGCCAGGATCCCGCTCGCGCAGGCGCAGCCAGTAGGACCACAGCGGCCTGTTGTGGATGGGCGGACCGAAGCCTCCAAAGCCGTGGAAGAAGCGGTGGCCGATGCGCCCCCAGTCGCAGAACTCGATGCCCAGCTTGAAGCTCGCCTGCGTGGCACGGACGAAATCGGTTTCGTCGATGCCCAGCAACTGGTTGTAGAAGCGGATGGTCGGCAGCGTGGCTTCACCCACGCCCACCGTACCGATCTCCTCCGACTCGACCAGCACGACCTCACAGTGGTCAGGCCCGTCCGGCCCGCAGAGCATGCGGGCCAGGGGCGCGGCGGTGATCCAGCCCGCGCTGCCGCCGCCCACGATGACCACGCGACGCAGAGACCGACTTCGCATAACAAGAACCCTTCAATGATTCGAAACTGGTCAGCGTGGCGTTTCTACCGATGCGCTTTGGCCTGACCAATTAGATGATATCTCGGTATATCAATATTCCACATTGCGGAGTGGCGTGGGGTGCGGAACAACACCTCCCGGGAAAAACACTCAGCTCACCAGAGAACGAGGAGAGACATCGTGACGAAAAAATGGGTTCCACATGCCGGCAAGTTGACGCTTTTGGCGGCGTGCGCAATGTTGGCCGCCTGCGGCGGCGGCGGTGAAGGGGCGAACGCGGGCGGGCGCCAGCAGTTCATCACCTTCAAATATCCCGGCGGCGGCGAACTGGAGCAGGTGAAGACGCTGTCGGCCACCACGACGTCGGGCCTGGCGGTGAGCTTCAAGTCGTCCACGCCGGACTTCTGCACCGTGTCGGGTGATCAACTCACGTTGGTGAAGGCGGGCGAGTGCCGCGTCATCGCCAGTCAAGCGGGCGGAAAAACCGATGACGGCGTCCAGTGGGCCGCCGCGGACGATGCCGATCAGTTGTTCACGGTGCTGAAGCACCCCCAGCTGCCGATCGTGCCACTCGCTGTGATGGTGCGGGCGAGCAGCGCGAACGTGGAGCTGTCGGCCACGACCTCGGCCGGGATCGCGGCGACGTACACGTCCACCACGCCAACCGTTTGCACGGTCAGCGGCAAGACCTTGACGGCCTCGGGCGCCGGGCTCTGCATGCTGGGCGTGACGGCGCCGGCAAATGACCACTACGCCGCGCTCGAAGGGGGAGTCGCGGCAATCGCAGTCGGACCGATCCCCCCGATGGTGGTCCAAAGGCAGAACAAGACCCAAACGATCGCGCTTGCCGCAGTTGACGCGAGCGGCAGCGCACTGACCTATTCAAGCACCGCGCCCGCGGTGTGCTCGGTCTCCGGCACTTCTCTTCAGCTGACTGCCGATGGTCTTTGCACATTGAGCATGTCCGGGGCAAACGGCGCTTCCGAAACGCTCACCGTGAACGTCGGCCCGCGATTCTTCGCGTCCGGCTTCAACGCGACCACGAGTCGCACCGCGGAGCTGGGTGGGATCGACTCCAACGGCGGGTTCCCGGATGCCTCCTGGTGTGGTGCGGTGACGCCGTCGTACTGCAATCTCTCGGTGACCCCCTTCTCCGCGACCTTCAGCTTCGACATCAAGCCGTCGAACAACCCCAACTGGAAGGGCGACTTCGGCTGGTCGTACTACACCTTCGAGATCGGCGCGCCGATGAAGCAAAACGGTTCCACGTTCGAGGCTCTGCCCTTCGACGTGAAGACCGAGGAGTCGCTGTTCGTCACGCTGAACATGAACCAGACGCTGTTCGACGGGAAGGGCGGCGTTTTCGTCCGCGTCAAGACCAATCACCTGCTGAAGAAGTCCGATGGCTCCGACTGCTACGTGACGGTATCGACGCACGTGCTGCCAACCTCTGCGGCACCTGCGGGCTACGTGCTTCCGTTCAAGGACTTCGCCGTGACGGACAAGTGCGAAAGCGCCGATTTGCCCCAGACCGAGGGCTGGATGTTCGACTGGGGCGTCTCGGCTGAATCGAAGGCCGCTGCGCTCAAGGAAATCAGGACTTACGGCATCCGCGCACTGCAGTTCGCGCCGAACGGCCTGAACACCACCCGGCCGACGCCCAATGCCGACGGCTCCGTGCCCACCGATCCGAAAGATGCGGCCTACACGCTGAGCACCGGCATCACCGTCTTCGGCCCGATCACTGTGCAGTGACGGCCCCTCGGACGCAATACAACGATCAACAGAGACACATCCATGAGACAGTTTCGAACCACAGCTATCCACCGCGGCGTCATTCAGCTCGCGCTGCTGAGCGTCGGCGGTGCCGCGCTGGCGCAGGCTCAGCCGGCCGAGGACAAGAAGCCCCAATCGCTCGAGACCGTGGTCGTCAAGGGCACGCGTGCCGCGCTGCAGAGCGCGCAGAAGATCAAGCAGAACTCCGAGGAGATCGTCGACTCGGTCGTTGCCGACGAGGCAGGCAAGCTGCCCGACAAGTCCATCACCGAAGTGCTGCAGCGCATCGTCGGCGTGACGATCGAGCGCCTGCGCTCGACCAACAACGACCCCAAGCACTTCTCCGAAGGCAGTGACGACCGCATCAACGTGCGTGGCCTGTCGTGGGGATCGTCCACGCTCAATGGACGCGAACTGTTCTCCGCCGGCTGGCCGGGTCGCGACCTGAGCTGGAGCGCGGTGCCGTCCGAACTGATGGCAGCCGTGGACGTCTACAAGAACCCGTCGGCCGAAAGGATCGAAGGCGGCGTCAGCGGCCAGGTGGACCTGCGCACTCACCTGCCCTTCAACTTCAACGGCACCAAGAGCGTCGTCAGGTTCGGCAGCAACTACGAGCAAAAGACGAAGAAGGCGGCGCCAGCGCTCTCGGCCATCTATTCGACCCGATGGGACACTGACTCGGGCCAATGGGGCGCGCTGGTCGACGTGGCTCTGAACCACTCGACCTACGAACAGCAGAAGCTGGAGCTGCAGCCCTACTTCCCCCGCACCGACGTGATCCCCGGCCAGACGGTGTGGGCACCGGGCGCGGCCAACTGGGGCCAGAACGTCGGGACCACGGACCGCAGGGGCTTGTATGGCGCACTGCAGTGGAAGAAGAACGACATGCAGTCGTCGCTGACGGCCTTCATTTCCAAAGGCCGGGACGAGAACACCGGCTCCAACATCTATCCCAGCTTCTCCGACCCGAACTACAACGCCTCGCCCTACAACGTCCTCATCGAGAGGCCGGTGGTCGACGACCGCGGCGTGGTGGTGTCGGGCCACTACAGCTATCCGTTGCGGCTGCCCACGTACCCTGACGGGACCATCAACTGGTCGTATGGCGGCAAGGGCGCGAACCAGTTCGCCGACGGCGGCCTGAGCATGGGCACCAGCCGCGCGTTCACCGAGCACCGCAGCACCACCAGTGAACTGGCCTGGAACTTCAAGTGGGCCATCAATGAAAACTGGGCCGTGCAGAACGACCTGCAGTGGGTGAAGTCGTCCTTCCGCACCCGTGGTGAGGAAGTGCAGACGGCCACCTTCATGCCGAGCATGGACATCACGACCAACGGCAATGCGCCGGTGCAGATGGGTTTCGACCAGAAGACGCGGGACTTCCTGGCCGACCCCGGCAACTACTACTGGCTGTCGGTGATGCCCGGTCGGCTCAAGGGTGACGCCAACCTGTACGCCTGGAAGGTCGACGCGAAGCGCACGTTCGAACATCCGGTGCTGCGCGACTTCGCCTTCGGCCTGCGTACCACATACCGCACCTCGGTGCGCGAACAGGCGGTCTTCGGCGGACAGACGCAGAACGTGGACGCGAGCGTGGGCTGGCAGTCGGTTGCCATCCCGTGGCAGGTGCGCCAGACGGGCACGGCCGGCCAGTTGCCCAACATCAAGAACGACGACCCCAACAATTCCTGGCAGTCGCGCGCCAATTTCGGCTACCTGAGCGACCCGCGCTACGGCGGCGCCGCCCCGACGGAGATCTACAACTACGCGCCCTTCGGCGGCAACCAGCCGCCGAGCGTGGTCTTCCCCACCTATGCCGGCATCAAGGATCCCGCCACCTACGCCAAGCTGCTTCACGACGTGCGTTTCCAGCAATGCCTGGATTCCCAGAAGTGGGCGAATGACTGGAACACAAAGAATCCGACCAACACCGCGACGGTCCCGACGTGCGATCCCAACGCGGCGGACTACACCTTCGACACCAACCTGTACTACGGGCTGAATCCGTTCAAGATCAGCAACGTTGCTGAGCGCACCCACGCCGTCTACGGCAATCTGCGCTTCGGCTTCGACGACTGGCAGGTGCCGGTGGAAGGCAACGTCGGCGTTCGCTTGATCTACACCGGCCGCGCCTCCCACGGCTTCACGTCGTTCACCCACACATACGACAACAACACGCCGCCGGATCTCCCGCGTTTCGGCAACATCAACGACCCCCTGGATGTCAAAGCGAGCCACGTCGACGCGCTGCCTTCCATGAACCTGAAGTTCAACCTGACGGGCGACAACAAGGTCATCGGCCGCATCGGCATGGCCAAGAGCATCTACCGCCCCGGCTTCGACAAGGTGCAGGAAGCCGTGACGCTGGCGCAGACGGTCGACACCGCCAACCAGCTGGTCAACTACACCGGCAAGAACAACGGCAACGCGAAACTCAAGCCCCTGCAGTCGAACAACTTCGACCTTGCCCTCGAGTGGTACCCGCGCAGCGGCCAGACGCTCACGGCGACGTTGTTCTACAAGGATGTGAAGGACCTGGTCTACAACTCCACCTACACCCGCGCCTACGACAGCCTGGCGGGCAATCCGAAGATCTTCGTCATCACCGGCCCGCGCAACGCTGCGAGCGCCCGGCTGAGCGGCATCGAGCTGAATGCGGAGACCTACCTCGACCACTTCGACTTCCTGAAAGCCGTGTTGCCGGACTGGGCCAAGGGGTTCGGCGTGTCGGCCAACTACACCTACATCGGCAGCAAGCAGAAGTTCTACCGCGACGCCCAGACGAAGTACTGCCCCGCTTACAACACCCTCACCGACGACGCGATCAAGGTCTACGGTTGCGACACCAACGGCGTGCCTTTGGGTTCCTTGCCGGTGCCGGGCGTGGTCAAGAACGCCGCCAACTTCGCGCTGCGCTACGACCGCTACGGCTTCTCGGCCCGTCTGGCCTACAACTGGACGAGCCGCGTGCTGAAGAACGTCGGCAACGACAACAGCCCGAACGGGCAGAACGGCACGAGCGCCGATCCGACGCGCCAGACGGCCTGCCGTGGTGGCGCCTGCCGGGACACGTGGTGGGGACTGCCTCAGTACCAGGAGGCCTTCGGCCAGTTGGACGGTGGCGTGTCGTACAGCTTCACGGACAAGCTCAACCTGGCGCTCAGCGTGACGAACCTGAACAACGTGACAGTTCGCCGCACGAACCTGCAGGCCCCGGGCTTCATGGGCTCGTCCTGGAACTTCCCCGGCCGCAGCTACAACCTGACGGGCAGCTACGAGTTCTGAGATCAGGGCACGACAGGCTTTTGTCGGGTCTTCTCTTGAGCCCGTGCCCCTGCCGCCCATGCTTGCCGCCCGGCCGCTGCCGGGCGGCAAGCCCACTTCATGCGACCCACGGCGTTCGGTGGCGACGCTGCCGTATCACCGCCGTCACGGCCCAGTCCATGGGCCGCTCGCATGCCTCGAGCGCTTCTCCGCGGCGCGGCTGAAATTGCCGCCCAAGTCCATCGTTGTCACCGAGGTCGAGCCCAGGCACTGAGCCGCCTCTCCATAACGCCCGAGATCGGAGGAGACAACCGGCCGGGCACCTTCCACTGAAAGGTAGAACATGAGACTGAAGTTGGGAACCTTGATGCTGGCCATGATGGCCGGTTCGGCTGCGCTCGCGCAGACCTGCACGCCGACGGCCATCAAGCCTTATGTGCTGGTCAACGGCGGCTCCTGGCAGCAGACAAGCTCGGCCACCGTCAAGGTCGGCGACTGGGCCATCCTCGGCCCGCAGCCGACGTCCGGCGGCTCGTGGAGCTGGAGCGGCTGCGGCACCTCCGGCACCTCGCGTGAACAGACGATCTCGCCGACGGCGTCATGCACGGCCACCGCGACCTACACCAACAGCTGCGGCGCCAAGACGACGCAGGCCTTCGCCATCAAGTCCGGCACCTGGAGCAACGTGAAATGGGGCGGCGGCGGCTATGTCACCGGCCTGATCTTCCACCCCACCAGCCGTGACGTGCTGTACGCCCGCACCGACATCGGTGGTGCCTACCGCTGGAACGAGTCCAACAAGACCTGGGTGCCGCTCACCGATGGCTTCGGCCCGTCCGAGAGCTTCTTCCAGGGCGCCGAGAGCATCGCGCTGGATCCCAACAACGACCAGCTGGTCTACATGGTGACGGGCCTGTCCAACTCGGCAGACGCCACCGCCCGGCTGTACAAGTCCAGCAACCGCGGCAGCAGCTGGACCGCAGTCAACCTGCCCTTCTCGGCCGGCTCCAACAACGCCGGCCGCGCCATCGGCGAGCGGCTGATGGTCGACCCCAACAAGCCGTCCACGCTGTTCTACGGCTCGCGCACGGCCGGCCTCTGGAAGAGCACGGATTCCGGCAACACCTGGAGCCAGGTGACCTCGCTGTCCTCGGTCAAGATGACGGCCGACCAGATCAGCGCCGCCGGCGGCAACATCAAGGGCGTCGGCGTGGTCGTCTACGACACCGGCACCCGCGGCTCGGGCAACGCCACGCAGACCATCTACGCGGCCATCGCGCCCGACTACGCCAGCGCCGCCGGCCTGACCTCCAACCTCTACCGCTCCACCAACGGCGGCACATCGTGGAGCCCGGTGTCCACGCCGGTCACCGGCTACCACATCCCGCACATGGTGCGCGCGGCCGACGGCATGTTCTACGTGGCGTTCACCCAGGGCTCGGGCCCGGGCGCCAACGGACCTGGCCGGCTCTACAAGTTCAACGGCACGACCTGGACCCCGCTTGCCAGCGTCGACCCGACGCAGTGGACGAGCTTCGGCTACGGCGGCCTGTCGGTCTCGGGCAGCGGCTCGACCACGCGCGTCGCACTGGGCGTGACCAACTCCTGGGGCAACTACAGCGGCCAGCAGGTCGTGCAGCTCTCCAACAACGCCGGCCTGACCTGGCAGGAGATCGCCGCCGCCATGCCGCACTCGCCGGCCAGCGACGGCTTCTCGGGCTGGATCGACGATGTCGAGATCGACCCGTTCAACAGCGAGCGCGTGCTGCACGTGCACGGCGGCGGCATCTGGGAAACGCGCAACGCCTCCTCGACCACACCGAGCTGGACCGAGCGCGTCGACGGCCTGGAGGAGACCGCCACGCTGGGCATTGCAACGCCGCCGGCCGGCGCGACCTACACACTGGTCGACAGCGCCGGCGACATCGGCACCTGGGTCTACACCAACCTGACGCAGAAGCCGACGCTGACCACGGGTGGTGACCGCATCAACGGCAACGCGGCCGACATGGCCTGGTCCGACCCGCAGTACATCGCGGCCGTCAGCTACTCGCACGCCACCAACGCCGGGCGGGGCCACTGGTCGGGCGACGGCGGCAGGACCTGGTCGGCATTCGCGACGCTGCCCAACGGCGCCGCCGCCGGCGCAGGCACCGAAGCGAACATTGCCGTCCCGGCCCGCAACCGCGCCATTTGGGCGCCGACGAACGCCGTGCCCTCGTACACCACCAACAACGGCGCCAGCTGGACGTCGACCAACCTGCCGGCGCTGTCGAACATCAACGCCAACCGCGCCTACCGCGTCGTGGCCGACCGCAAGAACCCGAACAAGGTTTATGCCTACGACTCGGGAGGCCAATGGTGGGGTCCGCAGGGCAAGGTCTACGTGTCGACCGACGGCGGCCAGAACTTCACGCTGAGCCAGGGTTCCGTGAACGCCAACCTGCGCGCCAACCCCTTCGGGTTCACGTCGCTGGCGGTCAACCCCAATGCCGAAGGCCACCTCTGGCTGGCCGATGGCAACACGATCTACCGTTCGGTGGACTCGGGCGCGACCTGGACGAAGTTCAGCCAGTTCGACTCGATCTGGGGCGACCGCCAGACCTGGCAATGGCCTGTCGTGCAGGGCGCCAGCGCCATCGCGCTCGGCAAGCCGGCGCCCGGTTCGTCGTACTCGGCAGCGGTCTACGTGGTGGGCACGATCAACGGCGTCTGGGGCGTCTGGCGCTCTGACGACGCGGGGGCCAACTGGACCCGCATCAACGACGACTCGACCCGCTACGCCGGCATCGGCGTGATCGCGGCCGACCAGAACATCTACGGCCGCCTCTACGTCAGCGGCAACGGTCGCGGCATCCTTTACAGCAACTAGCGCATGGCTCGAGGGGCTGGTGCGCAAGTCCTGGCGCCGGCCCTTCGGCTCAAGTCAAGCGCTATCGAGGAGGCCGCGCTCAGTCCCTGGGCCGGCCACACATAACGCTCGTTCCGGGGGAGACAACCGGCCGAGCCCTTCACTTGGAAAGGTACAACCATGAGACTGCTGTTATCCACCCTGCTGCTGGCCCTCGGTGCCGGCGCGGGCACGGCCGCCCAGGCCCAGAACTGCGGCAGCGGCGGCGGCGCCACCGTCTGCGTGACTGCCAACGGCACCGCCAACAACATCCAGCTGAACTGGACCGTCAGCGGCGCCGTCAAGTCGCTGGAGGTCTATCGCGACACGGATTCCAATCCCACCGGCCGCAGCCGCATCGCCATCGTCGACAAGGCGTCCACCAGCTATGGCGACGGCTCCGCCAACACCGGCACGCCCTACTGGTACTGGATCAAGTTCACGACCGCCTCCGGCAGCTACAACTCCGGCTCGGCCACGGCCACGCGCGGCAGCGGCTGCACGCCGACGGCCGTGACGCCCTATATCAACGTCGGCGGCACCTGGACGCAGACCGCCTCGGCTTCCGTCCCCTCGGGCCAATCGGCCATCCTCGGCCCGCAGCCCATCTCCGGGGGCATGTGGAGCTGGAACGGCTGCGGCACCGTGGGCGCTTCGCGCGAGCAGACCATCACCCCGACTGCCGCCTGCACGGCCACGGCGACCTACACCAATGCCTGCGGTGCCAAGACGCTGCAGTCGTTCACGATCGCTGTCGCCGGCGCCATGCGCAACATTACCAGCATGCAGATGTCCAAGGAGATGTCGCCGGGCTGGAATATAGGCAACACGCTGGACGCGACACCGACCGAAACCTCCTGGGGCCAGCCGCTGATCAACCAGGCGCTGATGAACGGCATCAAGAACGCCGGCTTCAAGAGCATCCGCCTGCCGGTCACCTGGACACCGCACGTCGACGCCAACGACAACATCGACCCGATATGGATGGCGCGCGTCACGCAGGTCGTCAAGTACGCGCGCAACGCCGGCCTGTACGTCGTGTTGAACCTGCACCATGAAGGCGGCTGGTTGAACAACACCACCTATGCCGCCCAACCGGCCAACAACGCCCGATTGACCAAGCTGTGGACGCAGATCGCCAACAACTTCAAGGACTACGACGACTACCTGCTGTTCGCCGCCATGAACGAGATCGGCAAGGAGAACACGGTCTGGGGCGCGCCCAAGGACCCCGAGTGGCTGAACGTCCAGAACGGCTACAACCAGGCGTTCGTGAACGCGGTACGCGCCACCGGCGGCAACAACGCCAAGCGCCATCTCGTCGCCCAGGCCTACGAGACCAACATCGACATCTCCTACGCCTCTGCGGTGCTGCCCACCGACACCATCGCCAATCGCCTGTTCTTCGAGATCCACTACTACGACCCGTACAACTTCACGATCAACGACAAGAGCAACCAGTGGCAGTGGGGCGCCTCCGCGACCGACCCCAACCGCGAGACCTGGGCCAACGAGCCCTATGTGGACGCCGAGTTCCAGAAGATGAAGACGCGCTTCATCGACCAGGGCGTGCCGGTCCTCGTGGGTGAGTACGGCGCCTACAACAAGCCGAACTATCCGGGCATGCCGCCCTACCGCAAGGCCTGGGCCCAGTACGTCACGCGCTCGGCCTGGCTGCACGGCCTGGTGCCGATGTGGTGGGATACGGGCGAGATGATCGACCGCAACACCGGCGCGGTGAAGACGCCCGACGAGATCAGCACCATCGTCAACGCCACCAAGTGATGGCCCGCTAACACCCTTGTGAACAGCGGGCTCGGCGCCCGCACTTCTCTCCAGCGCGGGAGGCAATGGCCTCCCGCGCATTTCTCCTTCATGACCGACATGAATTCAAAATCCGTCGCCCCCTGGACCCGCCGCTCCTTCCTCAGCGCCGCGGCCGCCACCGCAGGCGCCACCGGACTGACCGTCGCCCAGGCCGCACCCGCGCCCTTCCAGCCCACCTGGGACTCCCTCGTCGACGGCTACCGCACGCCCGACTGGTTCCGCGACGCCAAGTTCGGCATCTGGGCGCACTGGAGCGCGCAATGCGTGCCGGAGATGGGCGACTGGTATGCCCGCAGCATGTACATCCAGGGCAACTGGCAGTACGAGCACCACCTGAAGACCTATGGCCACCCGGCCGACGTCGGCTTCATGGAGATGAACAACCGCTGGAAGGCCGAGAACTGGGACCCGGAAGCCCTGCTCGACCTCTACGCCAAGGCCGGCGCCAAATACTTCGTCGCCCTGGCCAACCATCACGACAACTTCGACAACTACAACTCCAAGTACCACGCCTGGAACAGCGTGCGCGTCGGCCCCAAGCGCGACCTGATCGCCGGCTGGGCCAAGGCAGCCCGCGCCCGCGGCCTGCGCTTCGGTGTCAGTAACCACTCGGCTCATGCCTGGCACTGGTTCCAGACCGCCTACGGCTACGACGCCGAAGGCCCGCGCGCTGGCCAGCGCTACGACGCCTTCCGCCTGAGCAAGGCCGACGGCAAGGGCAAGTGGTGGGAAGACCTGGACCCCCAGGATCTCTACGGCGGCCGCAACATCGTCATCCCCGACGGCTTTCGCACCGCGCGCTCCGCCAACGCCTGGCACGAGGAGAACGACCGCTACTGGGACGAGAAGGCGCCGCTGCAGAACCCGGCCTTCACGCGCCAGTGGTTCCTGCGCTGCCGCGACCTGATCGACAGCTACAAGCCCGACCTCGTCTACTTCGACAACTCCGGCCTGCCGCTGGGCCAGGCCGGCCTGGACATCGCGGCCCACTACTACAACGCCAGCATGGCCTGGAACGACGGCCGCCTGGAAGCCGTCATCAACGCCAAGGTGCTGCCGCCCGAGCGCCGCCCCGGCCTCGTCGAGGACGTGGAGCGCGGCTTTCGCGAAGGCATCGAGCCCCTGCCCTGGCAGACCGACACCTGCATCGGCGACTGGCACTACAACCGCGGCATCTTCGAGGGCCACCACTACAAGCCGGCCGGCACCGTCATCCACCGCCTCTGCGACATCGTCTCCAAGAACGGCAACCTGCTGCTGTCGGTGCCGGTGCGCGGCGACGGCAGCATCGACGCGGACGAGCGCAAGATCGTCGAGGACATCGGCGTCTGGATGGCGCGCAACGGCGAGGCCATCCACGGCACACGACCCTGGCGCGTCTACGGCGAAGGCCCCACGCGCGTCAGCGGCGGCATGTTCAGCGAAGGCAATTCCCAGCCGATGACGCCCGACGACATCCGCTTCACGGCCAAGGGCGGCGCCCTCTACGCCATCGCCCTGGGCTGGCCCAAGGACGGCGTCATGCGCATCCAGACCCTGGCCGAGGAATCGGCCGTCGCACCCGGCTCCATCGACAGCATCGTGGCCCTCGGCTCGGGTGACAGCCTGAGCTTCAAGCGCACCCGCCGTGGCCTGGAGGTCAAGCTGCCCGAAGGCCTTGCCGGCGCACCGGCCGTGGCCGTGAAGATCCGCGGCACCGGTCTGGTCTGAAGACGAAGAAACCGCAAGACACCCCGAACATGCACAAGACCACCCGCATCGCCGCCGCCCTCCTCGCCTTGGCCGCCTCCGGCGCCCAGGCCGCCGACCTCGTCATCGCCTCGCCCAACGGCAGCATCAGCCTGCGCATCGCCGACGATGCCAGCAGCTTCAGCATCGTCCGCAAGGGCGAGACCGTCATCGCGCCCTCGCCCCTCGGCCTGGAACTGGACGGCCAGCCCGCCTTCGGCCTGCTGAGGCTGGAATCGCGCCAGGACACGAAGGAAGACCGCGTCATTCCACTCGTCGCCACCAAGGCCGCCACGGCGCGCGACCACTACGCCGGCACGACGCTGGCCTTCCGCGAAGCCGCCGGTCCGCGCCGCCGCGTCTTCATGGACGTCCGTGCCTATGACGACGGCGTCGCCTTCCGCTACCGCCTCGACGGCACGGAGCCGGTCAAGCTGCGCAGCGAGCGCACGGCCTTCGTGCCGGCGGGCGACGCGTCCTGCCTGCTGACGCCGGTCGACGGTGGTCACGAGGCGCAGTTCGAACGCCATCGCGTCTCCGAGCTCAAGGCCGATGCCGCCTTCGACATGCCCGTGGTCTGCGCCACCCCGTCGGGCCGCACCCACTACGCCATCACGCAGGCCCACCTGCAGGGCTACACCGGGGCGTCGTTCCGCCGCGAGGGCGAGGCGCTGCGCCTGCAGCTGTCCGGCGTGCCGGGGCGCCAGGGCCCCGCCTTCGTTTCGACGGGCGGGCTGACGACCGCCTGGCGCGCCGTCATGATGGCCGACCGCGCCGGCGACCTGATCCCTTCGCAACTGGTCGGCAATCTCAACCCGGCGCCGGCCGGCGACTTCAGCTGGGTCAAGCCCGGCAAGACGTCATGGGACTGGTGGTCGGGCCCGCTGGAAGGCGTCAAGCCCGACCTGGCCGCCTACAAGCGCTTCATCGATTTCGCGGCCGAGTCCGGCTTCGCCTACCACCTGATCGATGCCGGCTGGTCCTTCGGTGCCGGCCCCTGCTGCGACCCGCTGCCGACGACCGACATCGCCCGTGCCGCCGACGGCATCGACATGCCTGCCCTGGCGCGCTACGCGGCCGATAAAGGCGTGGGCCTGCTGTTGTGGGTCCACTGGCAGCACCTGGACCCGCGCATGGACGAGGTGCTCGACACCTATGCGCGCTGGGGCATCAAGGGCATCAAGGTCGACTTCATGAACCGCGACGACCAGGACATCGTCAAGTTCTACGAGCGTGTCGCCGAGGCCACGGCCAAGCGCCAGATGCTGCTGGACATGCACGGCGCCTACGTGCCGGCCGGCCTGCAGCGCACCTATCCCAACTACATCACACAGGAAGGGGTGCTGGGTGCCGAGTGGAACAAGATGGACCGGCGTGTCACGCCGCGGCACAACTTGATGCTGCCCTACACGCGCATGCTCACGGGGCCGATGGACTACACGCCCGGCGGCTTCCGCAACGCGACGCCGGCCACCTACGAGATCCGCGCCGTCATGCCGCAGACCCAGACCACGCGCGGCCAGGCGCTGGCCATGTACGTCGTCTACGACAGCCCGCTGCAGATGGTCTCCGACGACCCCGCCAACTACCGCGGCGAGGCCGGCTTCGATTTCATCAAGCGCGTGCCCACCGCCTGGGACGAAACGCGCTTCATCTCCGGCGAACCCGGCGAGGACATCGTGCTGGCGCGCCGCCGCGGCAAGACCTGGTACCTCGGCGCAATGACAAGCGAGCAGGCCCGCACCGAGAAGGTGTCGCTCGGCTTCCTGCCCCCTGGGCGCTGGAAGGCCACGGTCTGGCAGGACGGTGAAGAGGTCCGCGAAGTGCGCCGCACGCAGCGCATGGTGACGAACAAGGACGTGCTCAGCCTGGCGCTGGCCGCGGCCGGCGGCGCAGCAGTGGTGCTGGAGCCGACGCCGGCCCCATGACCCACGGGGACGCAACCAGCCATGCTGCACTCTGATCAAAGCGCCGATCCGCCCCGCCAATACCGTCTGGTCGCAGCACAAATCCGTGCGTTGATCGACATGGATCGAATCAGACCCGGAGCGCGGCTGCCTCCCGAGCGGGAGATGGCTCAGCAGTTCGGTGTATCCCGCCAAGTCGTGCGGGAAGCGCTGGTCGCTCTTGAATTCGAAGGCGAAGTCGAGATCCGCGCAAGTTCGGGTGCCTACGTCTGCGGAGTGGACAAGGGAAATGCCGTTCAGCCGCGGCTCGGCCGGTCCCCTGCGGAACTCATCCAAGCGCGCGTCGTGTTGGAGCGCGCCATCATCACGCTCGCGGCGAGCCGCGTCAGCCAGCCGGGCCTTCTGCGCGTCGGCGCCGCGTTACAGGGGATGCGCGAGGATCTCGACCGTGGTCGGCCCCCGCTCGCGGCAGACCGGCAATTCCATCTGAGCATTGCCGAGATGGGAGGCTGCGACGCCCTTATCGGTGTCGTAGCGACGCTGTTCGACAGGTTTCACAGCGCGATCCCATCGCGTCACGTTTGCGATGAGGGCCTGACCAGCTGGCGAGCGGCCCTGATTGAACACGAGGCGATCTTTCAGGCCCTCAAAGCGCGCGATCCCATCACCGCCGACGCAGCACTTTGCAGCCATCTGCTCGCTGCTCGCAACCGTTCGACAGGCCTCTCCTAGAGCTCCGGCCTTCGAACAGCTGCAGGCCGCTTGCGCGAGTCATTGTCACAACAAGAAGAGTTCTCGGGCGCCATCCCACAGCACTCCGAGATCCATGAACCGAACCACGGCTATCTCCATGAAATACAGCACACAACTCACCGTTCTTTCCATCGTCGGCGCGACCCTGGTTGCGGGATGCGGCGGCGGCGGCAGCGGCGATACGCCAGCTCCTGCTCCTCCTCCGATTTCCGGTCCGGCCCCTGCACCCGCACCCGCACCCGCACCCGCACCCGCACCCGCGCCGGCACCGGCCCCCGCACCTGCGCCCGCGCCTGCGCCCGCTCCAGCCACCTCCTGGAAGAGCGTGAAGTTCGGCGGCGGCGGCTACGTCACCGGCCTCGTCTTCCATCCGACCACCAGCAACCTGCTGTACGCCCGCACCGACATCGGCGGCGCCTACCGCTGGAACCAAGCCACTTCGTCCTGGACGCCCATCACCGACGGCATCGGCTTCGGCGGCGGAGAAAACCGCTTCCATGGCATCGAGAGCCTGGCCGTCGACCCCAACGACGACCGGCTCGTCTACATGGCCGCCGGCATGTACACCTTCGAGGGCAATGCCCGGATGTATATGTCCAGCGACCGGGGCGACAACTGGACTCACGTTGACGTGCCCTTCGCGATGGGCGGCAACAACCCCGGCCGAGCCATGGGTGAGCGCCTCGCGGTGGACCCCAACAAGCCCACGACCCTGTACTTCGGCTCACGCCTCGCCGGCCTCTGGAAGAGCACCGACTCTGCAAAGACCTGGACCCAGGTGACCTCGCTCTCCTCGGTCCAGATGACGACCGCACAGGGTTATGGGAATGGCGTTTCCGTGGTCGTCTTCGACACCGGCACCAAGGGCAGCGGTACGGCCACCCCCACCATCTATGCCGCCATCTCGCCCGACTACGTCAGTGCAGCCAACCTGACGTCCAGCCTGTACCGGTCCACCGACGCCGGTGCAACCTGGAGCGCCGTGCCCACCCCGGTCACCGGCATGTACATCCCGCACATGGTGCGCGCTGCCGACGGCATGTTCTATGTCGGCTTCACCGCCGCCGCCGGCCCTGGCGCTGGTGGCCCGGGCCGCCTCTACAAGTTCGACGGCAGCACCTGGACGCTGCTCAAGAGTGAAGACCCGACGCAGTGGACGAGCTACGGCATCGGCAGCGTGTCGGTCTCCGGCAGCGGCGCCACCACGCGCATCGCGCTGGGCGTCAGCAACTCCTGGGGCGGCGGCGAGATCGTGCAGCTGTCTGACGATGCCGGCAAGTCCTGGCGCGAGATCGAGGTCGGCACCTCCGGCGAGACTGCGTCCGGCTGGGTCGACGACATCGAGATCGACCCGTCCAACCCCGACCACATCCTGCACGTGCACGGCGGCGGCATCATCGAGACCACGAACGCTTCCGCAGCGAAACCGACCTGGAAAGGCACGGTCGCCGGCCTCGAGGAAACCGCAACCCTGGCCCTCGTCACGCCGCCCGCTGGTGCGTCGTACAACTTCGTCAACAGCGCGGGCGACGTCGGCCTGTGGGTCCAAACCGACCTCACGAAGCCGCCGACGCTCGGCCCCGGTCTCGGCTGGAGCAATGGCTACTCGGCCGACATGGCCTGGACCGAACCGAACTACATCGCCGGCTTCGGCATGACCAACGGCGACGCCAAGGTCAAAGGCTACTGGTCGGGCGACGCGGGCAAGACCTGGTCCTTCTTCTCCAGCCTGCCTGCAGGCGCGCAGCAGAACCAGGGCGGCAGCCTTGTGGTGACGTCCCGGAACAACCTGGTCTGGGCCCCGTCCAACTCGGTGCCGTCCTACAGCACGAACAACGGCGCGAGCTGGGTCGCCACCAACCTGCCGCCTCTGGCGACCATTGGCGCCGGTGGCTGGAGTCGTGGCTATCTGCTGGTCGCCGACCGTCAGAACCCGAACAAGGTCTATGCCTATGACTCGGGCGGCGCCACGTGGAGCAACCTGCCGTCCATCGTCTACATCTCGACGAATGGCGGCAAGACGTTCACGGCAAGCCCGGGCATGGCGTCGGCCAAGATGGCTTCCGACGCCTACGGGTCCACCTTCATGGCGGTCAACCCCAACGTGGAAGGCGACCTCTGGGTGGCGGACGGCAACACCGTGCACCACTCGGTCGACTCCGGCACCAGCTGGACGAAGATCGCAGGTTTCGCGTCCGCCAACGGCGCATCGGGCGCCAGCCTGATCGCCTTGGGCAAGGCGGCGCCGGGCGCCACCTACACGGCGGCGGTCTACGTGGTGGGTGTGAGGAACGGCGTCTGGGGCGTCTGGCTTTCCAACGATGCCGGCGCCACCTGGACGCGCTTCAACGACGACGCCCACCAGTTCGGCGGCATCGGCGTGATGGCGGCCGATCACAGCGTCTACGGGCGTATCTACGTCAGCGGCACCGGCCGGGGCCTGCTGTACAGCAACTGAAACCGACTGCTCACCGTCTATGTCTCCACTCATCCTGCGCCCGCTCGCGGTGGCCCTGTTGTCCCTTGGCTTAACCGCGCCCTCCGATGCCACACCGCCCGCGCCCCGCCAGGTCGCTCTGGACCTCGCGGCGGCCAACAAGCCCATGGACCGCTTCTTCGACCTGGCCGTCGGCGCCGACTATCCCGGCACCACCGGCCGGCCCGAGAACCTCGCGCAACTCAAGACCGCAGTGGACGAGCTGGGCTTTCGCTACCTGCGCTTCCACGACATCTTCCACGACACCTACGGCACGGTGAAGAAGGACGGCGACAAGCTCGTCTTCGACTGGACGGCCATCGACAAGCTCTACGACGCCATGCTGGCGCGCGGCATCAAGCCCTTCATCGAGCTGGGCTTCACGCCTACCGTCATGCGGACCTCGCCGCTGACCATCTTCTACTGGAAGGGCAACACCTCGCATCCGCAGCTGGGCCCCTGGGCCGAGCTGATCGACGCCTTCGTGCGCCACCTGATCCAGCGCTACGGCATCGACGAGGTGCGCAAGTGGCCGTTCGAGGTGTGGAACGAACCCAACCTGAAGGACTTCTGGGAGAACGCCGACCAGAAGGCCTACTTCGATCTGTATGTGAACACCGCGCGCACGATCAAGAAGATCGACCCCACGCTGAAGGTGGGAGGCCCGTCCACCGCCGGCGCGGCCTGGGTGCCTGAGTTCCTGGCCTTTGCCAAGGGCAACGGCGTGCCGGTGGACTTCGTCACCACGCACACCTATGGCGTGACCGAGGGCTTCCTCGACGAGTTCGGCAAGTCCGACCGCATCCTGGCCACCGACCCCAATTCCATCATTGGCGACGTGCGCCGCAACCGCCAGGAGATCGAGGCCTCGCCCTTCCCCGGCATCCCGCTCTACATCACCGAATGGAGCACCAGCTACAACCCGCGTGACAAGGTGCATGACAGCCATGTCAGCGCGCCGTGGATGCTCAACAAGCTGGTCGGCACGCGCGGCTACGCCCAGGCCATGAGCTACTGGACCTACAGCGACCTCTTCGAGGAGCCGGGCCCGCCGAGCGCCGCCTTCCACGGCGGCTTCGGCCTCATGACGCGCGACGGCGTGCGCAAGCCGAGCTGGTTCGCCTACAAATACCTCAACGCGCTGCGCGGCAACGAGATCCCGAGCACCGACGACAAGGTGCTGGCGGCGGTGGACGGCGACAAGACCGCCGTGCTCGCCTGGGACTGGCAGCACCCCGACCAGGGCCAGAACAGCAACGGCACCTTCTTCGGCAAGCCGGTGCCCAACGGCCCGGCGCAGCCGGTCAAGCTGGCGCTGCGCAACCTCAAGCCCGGCAACTACCAGCTGGCGCTGCACCGCACCGGCCACAAGACCAACGACGCCTACACCGCCTATCTCGAAATGGGCGCGCCCAAGGACCTGAGCGCCGAACAGCTCGCCAAGCTGCAGTCGCTGACGCGCGACGTGCCCGAGGTGAAGCGCACCGTCAAGGTCGGCAAGGACGGCCTGTTCAAGTTCACCGTGCCCATGCGCAGCAACGACATCACGCTGATGACGCTGCAGCCTGCGAAATGAAGCCCCTCGCCCATCCTCGCGTCGCTGAACGCGAGCGAGTCTGGTCGGTCCCCCTAGGGGACGGCGATGCTCGCGGCATCCAGCCGCGAGCACATCGCCAGCGCGGGCCGGCTTGGGAGCGGCCCGGCGCTCGGCCCGCAGGGAAAACTGCGCGCCACCTTCTGGCGAGTCTCCTGACGCTGTCGCTGGCCAGCGGCTTGACAGCCGCGTCGGCAAGCCCATCCATGCAGCAGGCCCGTGCCCTCGTGGCGCAGATGACGCTAGCCGAGAAGGCCAGCCAGCTGCAGCACGAGTCGCCGGCCATCCCGCGCCTGCAGGTCCCCGCCTACAACTGGTGGAGCGAGGGCCTGCATGGCGTGGCGCGTGCCGACATCGCCACTGTCTTTCCGCAGGCCATCGGCCTTGCCGCGACCTGGGACACGCCGCTGGCGAAGCGCGTCGGCGACGTCGTCAGCACTGAGTTCCGCGCCAAGTTCCTGAACACGGTCGGTGCGGACGGCTCGTCGGGCATCTACCGCGGCCTGACGGTGTGGTCGCCCAACGTCAACATCTTTCGCGATCCCCGCTGGGGCCGCGGCCAGGAGACCTTCGGCGAAGACCCGCTGCTGACCTCGCGCATGGGCGTGGCCTTCATCCAGGGCCTGCAGGGGCCGGATGCGAACCAGCCCCGCGTGTCGGCCGCCGTCAAGCACCTGGCCGTGCACAGTGGCCCCGAAGCCGACCGCCACAAGGAGGACGTCCATGTGTCGCCCCGCGACCTCGTGGACACCTATCTGCCGGCTTTCCATGCGGCCGTCACCGAAGGCCGGGCCGAGTCGGTCATGTGCGCCTACAACGCCGTGGACGGCGTGCCCGCCTGCGCCAGCGAGCTGCTGCTGCAGCACTACCTGCGCGACGAGTGGAAGTTCCAGGGCCATGTGGTGTCCGACTGCGGCGCCGTGGCCGACATCCACATGGACTGGGCGCACAAGCATGTGAAGACACCCGAGGAGGCCGTGGCCCTGACCGTGCGCGCCGGCACCGACCTGATCTGCGACTTCGGCAGCAACCCGACCGCCCAGCCCGCCACGACCGTGGCCGCCGTGCAGAAGGGCCTGCTCAGCGAAGCGGAACTGGACCGCGCGCTGCACCGCCTGTTCGACGTGCGGCTGCGTCTGGGGCTGCTGGCTCCCGCGGGGCAGCGCCCCTTCCCCGAGATCACCGCCCGCGACTTCGACACGCCTGCGCACCGCGCCCTCAACCTCGAGACGGCCCGCCGCTCGCTGGTGCTGCTGAAGAACGACGGCCTGCTGCCGCTGAGGGCTGCGCCCAAGCGCATCGCCGTCATCGGCCCCAACGCCGACAGCGTGGACGCGCTGGTGGGCAACTACAACGGCACGCCGTCCAAGCCCGTCACGCTGCTGGCGGGCCTGAAGGCGCGCTACCCGCGAGCACGCATCGACTTCGTCGAAGGCACCGGCTGGGTGGCGCCGCCGCTGGAGGACGTGCCGGCAGCCAGCCTGTGCGCCGACGCCGCCTGCAGCCGCGCCGGGCTGAACTTCGAGCGATTCGCCAACCTCAAGCTCGAGGGCTCGCCGACGTCGTCGGCGGTGACACAGCAGGGCGTCTTCAAATGGGGCTGGCCGGAGCGCTACGACCGCAAGGAATCGGCACGCTGGAGCGGCTTCCTGCGCGCCGGTGAAAGCGGCGAGCACGTGCTGCGGCTCAAGGGCAACAACGGCTACCGCATCTGGATCGACGGCGAGCTGGTGGTGGACCTGTGGGACATCGCCTGGCCCACGGCCAAGCGCGGCGCGACGCTGAAGGCCGGCCAGACTTACGCCGTGCGCGTGGAGGCGATGCAGACCGGCTGGGAGGGCGAGCAACGCCTGCAATGGAGCCGCCCTGGCGCGAACGACGAGGCCGCGCTGGCCGCTGCCCGCGAGGCCGACGTGGTGGTGTTCGCCAGCGGCCTGACCTGGGAACTCGAGGGCGAAGAGATGACGGTGATGGCCCCGGGCTTTGCCGGCGGCGACCGCACCCGCATCGACCTGCCCGCGCCGCAGCTGGCGCTGCTGGAGCGCCTGGCCTCGCTGGGCCGCCCGCTGGTGGTGGTGAACTTCAGCGGCAGCCCGATGGCCTTCGGTGGCGTCACGCAGAAGCTGCCCGCCATCGTGCAGGCCTGGTATCCCGGCGGCGAAGGTGGCCAGGCCGTGGCCGAACTGCTGGCCGGCGACTTCAGCCCGTCCGGCCGGCTGCCGCTGACCTTCTACCGCTCGGCCGACCAGCTGCCGCCGTTCAAGGACTACGGCATGCAGGGTCGCACCTACCGCTGGTTCAAGGGCGAGGCGGAGTTCCCGTTCGGCCATGGCCTCAGCTATGCGCACTTCGGCTACACGCAGGCCAAGCTGCAACGCAGCCGCGTGAGCGCCGGGCAGGGCGCTCAACTGAGCGTGCTGCTGAAGAACGACAGCCCGCGCGACGCCGCCGAGGTGGTGCAGGTCTATGCCCGCCGTACCGGTGCCATGGCGCCGGAACGCACGCTGGTGGCCTTCCAGCGCGTCGCGCTGCGCGCCGGCGAATCGCGCCGGCTCAGCTTCGCGCTGGACGCCAAGGCGCTCAGCGTGGTGCAGGCCGACGGGCGGCGCGTCGTGGAACCCGGGCCGGTGGCGCTGTGGGTCGGCGGTGGCCAGCCGGTGACCGCAGGCACCGGCGTGCGCGCCCCGGGGCAGAAGCTGTTGCTGCAGGTCAGCGGCCGCGCCGAGCTGCCGGCCTTCGGTCGAACCGTGATGCATCTGGAGACTCGTGAATGAAACGCCGTGACCTCTTCGGCCTGATGGCCTGCGCCTCGGCAGGCGCGCTGGCAGCACCCGCTGGCCATCCTTCCTCCTCGCCCTCGGCCCTGGACGCCGCAGGCCAACTCCGCGCCCTCCCGCTGGACGGGCCGGCCGATGGCTTCGCCTGGCGGCGCGTGGCCGAGGGCCTGCTGTTCCGCGTCGCCGGGCTGACCAAGAGCGTGCTGTTCTACGGCCCGGGCCTGGTGCGCGTGGCAGCCCACCTGGGCCAGGCGCACACCGCCCAGCCCAGCCTGGTCGTCGTGGCCAGGCCGCAGGCCGTCGCCTTCGACGTGCAGGACGCCAACGACCAGCTCACGCTGGCCGGCGCCGGCCTGCGCGTGACGGTGGACAAGCGCAGCGGCGCGCTGGCCTTCTTCACCGCCGACGGCCGGCTGCTGACGCGCGAGCGCGCCACGGCGCCCACCGAGTTGCAGCGCGTCGAGATCAGCGGCAGCCCGAGCTACGCGCTGACGCAGACCTTCACGCTGACGCCCGACGAATCGCTGTACGGCCTGGGCCAGTACAACCAGCCCTACATGGACTACCGCGGACGCGAGGTGCTGATGGTGCAGACCAACATCGGCATCGTCGTGCCCTTCATGGTCTCGACGCGCCGTTGGGGGCTGCTGTGGGACGTCTACTCGAAGATGAACTTCAGCGACCGGCCCGAGGGCGCCACCTTCCGTGCCGAGAGCGCGCCCGCCGGAGCGGACTACTACCTCGTCGCCGGGGACGACATGGACGCCGTGATGGCCGGCTACCGCCAGCTCACCGGCGCGGCGCCGATGTTCCCCAAGGCCGCCTTCGGCCTCTTCATGAGCAAGGAGCGCTATCACACGCAGCAGCAGCTGCTGGACGTCGTGCGGCACTTCCGTGCCGAGCACTTCCCGCTCGACTACATCGTGCAGGACTGGCAGTACTGGGGCGGCGAGAAGAACGGGGTGTGGGACGGCCGATGGAGCGGCATGGTCTGGGACGCCGAACGCTTCCCCGACCCCGCCGCGATGACGCGCGAGCTGCACGGCCCGCTGCAGTGCAAGCTGATGGCCTCCATCTGGCCCGGCGTCGGCAACGACACGGCGCTGGCCCGCGAACTGGACGCCAAGGGCCTGCGCTTCGAGCCGCTGCACTGGATCTCCAAGAAGGCCCGCATCTATGACGCCTTCAGTCCCGAGGGCCGCCGCATCTACTTCAAGCACACGAAGAAGGGCCTGCTCGACGTCGGCGTCGATGCGCTGTGGATGGACGGCACCGAGGTCGAGGTCGGCGGCGCCGCGCACGACCCCGGCGAGGTCGAGGCCGACATCAAGCGGCTGGGCCGCAATGCGCTGGGCGACTTCACGCGCTACCTCAACGTCTACAGCCTCGTGACCACGCGCGGCGTCTACGAAGGCCAGCGCGCCGCCGGCCCGACGGCCAAGCGCGCGCTGACGCTGACGCGTTCGGCCTGGGCCGGGCAGCAGCGCTACGCCGCCCTGCCCTGGTCCGGCGACACGACGGCCTCCTGGGCCGCGCTGCGCCAGCAGATCGCCGGCGGCCTGAACGTCGGCATGGCCGGCCTGCCCTACTGGTCGCAGGACACGGGCGGCTTCTTCGTCAACCACGCCGGCGGCGAGCGCAACCCGGCGTGGCGCGAGCTCTATGCCCGCTGGAACCAGTTCGGCATCTTCAACCCGGTCTACCGCATCCACGGCACCAGCGTCGAGCGTGAGCCCTATCTGTTCAAGACGCTGGACCCGGCGGTCTACGGCTCGCTGCTGAGCGCCGCCCGTCTGCGCTACCAGCTGCTGCCCTACATCTACAGCCTGGCCTGGCGCAGCACGCAGGAGGGCTACATCATGATGCGCGGCCTGGCCATGGACTTCCCCGACCAGCCGGCGCTGCGCAAGCTGGACGACACCTACATGTTCGGCCCGGCCTTCCTGGTGCAGCCGATCACACGGGCGATGTTCCATGCGGAGTTGCCCCGGCCTGAGACGGTGCCGCCCACGCAGTTGCGCACGCCGGACGGCCAGCCCGGCCTGGTGCTGGCGTATTTCGAAGGCAAGGCCTTCGAGAAGCCGGCCAGCAGCACCGTCGACACGGTGATCGAGCACACCTGGCCCAACCCACCGCTGGGCAGCATCCCGCCGGGCCTCGCCAACCTGGACAGTTTCTCGGCACGCTGGACCGGCCAGCTCATCGCCATGGAAAGTGGCGAGCACGAGATCGGCGTCGAGGGCGACGACGGCTTCCGGCTGTGGCTGGACGACCAGCTCGTCGTCGACGACTGGGTCGTCGGCGGCGCGCGTTTCAACGGGCACCGCCTGACGCTGCGCGAAGGCCAGGTGTTGAAGCTGCGCATCGACTTCTTCCAGGCCGGCGGCGGTCGGGTGCTGCGCCTGGCCTGGCGCACGCCCAGCCAGCTGCGCGAGCTGGCCGCCGCCCAACCCAAGCTCGACCAGCGCCAGGCGACGCTGCTGCCGGCCGGCTGCGACTGGTTCGATTTCTGGACCGGCCAGCGGCACACCGGCGGCGGCAGCGTCACACGTGACTACGCCCTGGACCAGTTCCCGCTGTTCGTGCGCGCCGGGTCCCTGGTGCCGCTGGGGCCGGTGGTGGAACACACCGGCCAGAGCCTCGATGCGCCCTGGGAGATCCGCGTCTACCCGGGCGCCGATGGCCGCTTCACCCTCTACGAGGACGACGGCGAGACCTACCGCTACGAACGCGGCGAGCGCGCCACCACCGCCTTGCGCTGGGACGATGCGAGCCGCACGCTGCACATCGGCGTCCGCCAGGGCCGCTACCCCGGCATGGCCGGCCGCCGCGAGCTGCAGGTGCGCCTGATGGCGTCACCCGGTCAGGCCGAGCAGACCCGCACCGTGCCCTACCAGGGCCAAGCCGCCACGGTCCGTTTCGCAGTGCCCAAGCTTTGACGACAGGCGATCCGATGAATCCGATGCCCGACAAGCCGCTCTCCCGGCGCAAGGCCCTGCAAGCGGCCCTTGCCGGGTCGGCCGCGGCCAGCGCGATGGCACCGCCGCAGGATGTCGTCTGCACCGACCGCGCCACCGAGGCGAGGCTGGCCTGAAACCCATCGATCCAACCCGAACATGAAACTGAAGAGAAGCCTCATCGCCTGCACGCTGGCCCTGGCAGCGCTCAACCCCGCCCTGGCCCAGAGCGCCGAAGGCCATCCCGACTGGCCCGGCCCCGGCCAGCTGTTCGCCGGCACCTGCTACCAGCCCGTGGACCGCACGCTGGAGCAGGTCAAGCGCGACGTCGCGCTGATGAAGCAGTCCGGCTTCAAGGTCGTGCGCGTGGGCGACCTGTCCTGGGACTACTTCGAGCCCACCGAGGGCAAGTTCGAGTTCAAGCACTTCGACGCGGTGATGAACGAGATGCAGGCCGCCGGCATCAAGGTCATCCTCGACATCCCCGGCATCCCGGCCCCGATGTGGCTGCACCACAAATACCCCGTCGACATCGTCAACCAGGCCGGCACCCGCCTGGCGCCGGCCGAGCGCTACATGGACAACATCGGCGACCCCGACTACCGGCGCCTGGCCCGGCGCATGGCCGACACGCTGACCAAGCGCTACGCCAAGCACCCCGCGCTGCTGGCCGTGGGCTATGACAACGAGATCGGCAACGGCTACATCTCCTACTCCGAGGGCGACCGCAAGCGCTTCGTCGAATGGCTGAAGAAGCGCTACGGCAGCATCGACGCGTTGAACAAGGCCTGGGCGACGCAGCGCTGGTCGCGCCGCATCGGCACCTGGGACGAGGTGCGCCTGCCCTATGCCGACGGCCCCGGCCCGGCGGAGCGCTACCTGGACCTGCGACGTTTCTGGTCGGACATCACCATTGCGACGCTCGACGACCTGGAGGCCGTGCGTCGCAAGAACACGCCGGACAAGCCCACGCTGTCCAACTACTGGAGCTGGTCGGGCCGCAAGGGCTTCGACTTCCACGGCAGCTACCGCCAGCACACCACCTACGGCGCCATGGGCTTCTATGCCGGCGACCCGGTCAACGGCGGCTGGGAGGCCGCCCTCATCAAGGCCGGCATGACGACGCCGACCTGGTTCAACGAGTTCACTGCCGGCGGCCCGGGCCACTACGGCAGCAAGGGCTGGTCGCGCATGTGGTCGCATTTCGTGCTGCTGATGGGCGGCCAGGCGGCACTGGCGTGGACCTTCAACAGCCATCTCGGCGGTGAGGAGCAGGTGCTGATGGGTCTGCTCGACCATGACGACCGGCCCTCGTGGAAGCTGGCTGAATGGGCCCGCATCGCCAGCGACTACGCCAAGCTGGAGAAGCTCGGCTTCCCACGCAAGGTCGAGCCCAAGGTGGCCATCGCCTACTCCTTCGACAACGTCGCCGCCCACAGCGCCAACGGCCCGGCCAACAGCTCGCGCGATTACCTGAAGACGCACTACCAGAAGCAGGCCCTGGGCGCCTTCGAGCCGCTGCTCAAGGACAACATCGACGTCGCCGTCATCAAGCTGTCCTACGAGGACCTGAGCCGCTACCGCCTCATCGTCCTGCCGGGCATGTACCTGCTGGACAAGGCCTCGACCGAGGCGGTGCGCAAGTTCGTCGCCGATGGCGGCACGGTCATCATGACGGCGCAGTCGGCCAAGGTGAACGACAACAACCTATGGCACGCCACACCGCTGCCCGGCGGCCTGACGGACGTCTTCGGCCTGCGCACCAACGAGTTCGGCCAAGCGGCGGGCACGTTGAAGATCGGTGACGAGGAGGTCAAGAGCACGATCGAGCACTACGAGCTGCTGGAACCCTCCACTGCCGAAGTGCTGAGCCGCTTCAGCAACTTCGACGGCACGCCGCCTGCGATCACGGTCAACCGGTTCGGCAAGGGCCGCGCCATCTACCTCGCCACCCCGGCGCAGCCGCAGCTCATGAAGCCGCTGCTGCGCTCGCTCTACGCGAGCTTGGGGCTCGAACCGGGGCCGAAGACGCCCGACGGCGTGTTTGCGCGCGTCGTCGAGGGCCGCACGCTTTACGTCAACACCAACTGGTCGCCAGTGGAGGTTCCCATCTCCGGCGCGATGAAAGGCGTGCTCGGCGGCCAGCGCTGGGAAGGCAGCCTGAAGCTGGAGGCGCTGGGCGTGGAACTGCTGGAACCGCAACACTGAGATGAAGAACCGAAAGACGAGAACGAACCCAATGAAAATGAAAGCCCTGCCCCTCATGCTGGCCCTGCTGGCCGCCACCGCCCAGGCCGAAGTGCGCCTGTCCGAGGTCTTCGGCGAGCACATGGTGCTGCAGCGCGACCGCCCGCTGAACCTCTGGGGCCAGGCCACGCCCGGCCAGACGTTGACCGTTGACCTCGCCGGGCGCAAGGCCACGGCGCGTGTCGGTGCCGACGGCCGCTGGCGCGCGCAGTTGGCGGCGCTGCCGGCTGGCGGCCCGCACCGTCTCGTTGTCACGGGCGACAAGACCGTCGTGCTGAACGACATCCTGATCGGCGACGTCTGGCTGCTGGGCGGGCAGTCCAACATGGAATGGGTGCTGGCCGACACCGACACCGGCCCGCAGGAAGTGGCCTCGCCGCAGAACGCGCAGCTGCGCCACCTGCGCGTGCCGCACCGCGCCAGCGTCAAGGTCGAGGCCGATATCGCACCGGCCTCCTGGGTGGTTGCCGAGCCCGGCAGCGTCGGTGGGTTCAGCGCCGTCGGCTATCACTTCGCCAAGCAGATGCAGGCCGTGCAGGGCGTGCCCATCGGCCTCATCAACACCGCCTGGGGCGGCTCCATGCTGGAGACCTGGATGAGCCGCGAGGCCGCGCTGCGCGACCCCGACCTGGCGCCCTTCGTCAACAAGCTGCCCGCCGAGAACGCGTCCTTCGGCGCCGTGCTGGCCCAGCGCATGCTGCCGCGCATCGCCGCCTGGCAGCCAGGCCTGCCGCTGGACGGCGTGGATGCCTCGGGATGGTCGGCCGCTGCCGACATCGATGGCAAGTGGCCGACGCTGAAGGCCCCCGGCAACTGGGAAGGCCAGGGCCTGTACGACGTGGACGGCGTGGTCTGGATGCGCAAGCGCGTCGAGCTGACCGCCGCGCAAGCGGCCGGCGCCGCCACGCTGCACCTCGCCAAGGTGGACGACTGCGACGAGGTCTGGGTCAACGGCCAGAAGGTCGGTGGCCAGTGCGGCTGGGAGCTGCCGCGCCGCTACACGCTGCCTGCGGGCCTGCTCAAGGCCGGCGCGAATTGGATCGCCGTGCGCGTGACCGACAACGCCGGCGGCGGCGGCATCCACGGCGAGGCCGCCGACCTGCGGCTGGACACGGCGGCCGGCGCGGTCTCGCTGGCCGGCACGTGGCGCGCGCGCGTCGAGAAGATCGCGATGCCGGCCGGCCCGGTCGCCAACGATGCGCCGACGCTGGGCCACAACGGCCTGGTCGCGCCGCTGCAGGGCCTGTCCGTGAAGGGCGTGCTCTGGTACCAGGGCGAAGAGAACGCCGGGCGCGCGGCGGCCTATGCCGATGGCTTCAAGCGCCTGATCCAGGACTGGCGCGCCCAGTTCGCCGATCCCAAGCTGCCCTTCTTCTTCGTGCAGCTGGCGTCCTGGCTGCCGATGGCGGACAACCGGCCCGACGGCAACGGCTGGGCCGAGCTGCGCGCCAGCCAGGCCGCGGCGCTGAGCCTGCCCCACACCGGCATGGCCACGGCCATCGACATCGGCGACACGGTCGACATCCACCCGCGCAACAAGCGCACCGTCGGCCAGCGCCTGGCGGGACTCGCGATGCACGAGCTGGGCCTGCGCGCCGCGCCGGCCACGGGCCCGCGCCTGGTCGGCCAGCAAGCCAGGGGTGCTGAATTCGAGCTGCGCTTCGACACCACCGTCGGCGGCCTGCGCACGGCCCGCAGTGGCGAGCCGGTGCGCGGCTTCTACGTGGCCGGTGCCGACCGCCGCTGGCAGCCCGCCGAGGCGCGCCTCGACGGTGACCGCATCGTGCTGCGCAGCCCCGCCGTGCCGGCGCCCGTGGCGGCACGCTATGCCTGGGTCAACAACGCCAGCGAGGCCAACGTCGTCGGCGGCGACGGCCTGCCGCTGCCGCCGCTGCGCACCGATGACTGGCCGCTGGAATCCGCCAATCGGCGCTACGGTCGCTGAACCGCCAACACTTTCCCTCACCTCTCGACAGGAAATTTCCATGCATCCGCTGTTCCGACATGCTGCGCAGGCACTCGCCCTGCTCGGCTGCCTTGCCGCCGCACCCGCCCACGCCCACGAGACGCTCAAGCTCGACGCCGCCAAGCCCAACCTGGCGCCCACGCCGCCGATGGGCTGGAACTCCTGGAACAAGTTCGCCTGCAACGTCAGCGAGCAGTTGATCCGCCAGCAGGCCGACGCGATGGCCGCCTCCGGCATGAAGGACGCCGGCTACCAGTACATCGTCATCGACGACTGCTGGCAGAAGAGCCGCGACGCCGACGGCAACATCCAGGCCGAC
>NZ_LMFP01000028.1:895598-895698 GCF_001426885.1 Pelomonas sp. Root1444
CCTGAAGTTCGGCCTGTACTCCGACGCCGGGTCGCTGACCTGCGGCGGCCGCCCCGGCAGCGCCGGGCATGAGTTCCAGGACGCCCGCCAGTACGCCAAG
>NZ_LMFP01000028.1:895748-991025 GCF_001426885.1 Pelomonas sp. Root1444
CACACCGGCACGCGCAACGCCGAAGCCGCCTACACCATCATGGCCAAGGCGCTGCGCGAGTCGGGCCGGGACATCGTGCTGTCCATCTGCGAATGGGGAACCGCCAATCCCGAGCGCTGGGGCCCGACGACCGGCCACCTGTGGCGCACCACCGGCGACATCTACGACGCCTGGGAAGGCCAGAAGGACTGGTCGCACGGCATGACCAACATCCTCGACATGCAGGTCGAGCGCGCCGCCCATGCCGGCCCCAACGGCTGGAACGACCCCGACATGCTGGAAGTCGGCAACGGCGGCATGACGACGACGGAATACGAGAGCCACTTCTCGCTGTGGGCCATGCTCGCGGCACCGCTGATCGCCGGCAACGACCTGTCCAGGATGGACGCCGACACCGTGCGCATCCTGACCAACAAGGACGTCATCGCCGTGGACCAGGATCCGCTGGGCAAGCAAGGGCGCCGGATGCTGAAGGAAGGTGACCTCGAAGTCTGGGTGCGGCCGCTGCAGGGTGGTGAGTTCGCGGCCGTGCTGTTCAACCGCGGCAAGACGCCGGCCGACATGAAGCTGAAGTGGGACCGCCTGGGCCTGGCTACCGAACAGAAGGCCGACGTGAAAGACCTGTGGAGCAAGAAGGTCACGAAGGGCGTCAGCGGCAGCTACGGCGGCAAGGTCGCCCCGCATGGCGTGATCATGGTGCGGGTCACGCCGCAGCGTTGATTGTGCAGCCCAGGCCAAGGACGTCGACATGAAACGGCTTTTTCACCTCGCAGTGGCCCTGTGCCTGGGCTTACTCGCCAGCATCGCCAGCGCGGTTCCGCGCAGCAGCGAACCCATCAACCGCGACTGGCTCTTTACCCTCGGCAACCCGGCCGGTGCGCACGCGGCGGAACACGACACCTCGCAATGGCGGCGCGCCGACCTGCCCCACTCGTTCTCGGAGCCTTACTTTCTGGGCACCGGCTTCTACGTGGGTCATGGCTGGTATCGCAGGAACCTCGAACTGCCCACCAGCGCGCAGGGCAAGCGCATCACGTTGGAGTTTGACGGTGTCTTCCAGGACGCCGTCATCTGGGTCAACGGCAAGCAGGCCGGTCGCCACGTCGGCGGCTACACCGGCTTCAGCGTCGACATCACATCGCATGTGAAGACCGGCCGCAACCTGCTGGCCGTGCACGTCAACAACGAGTGGAACGCCCGCGTCGCACCACGCGCCGGCGAGCACGTGTTCTCGGGCGGCATCTACCGCAACGTGCGCCTGGTCATCACCGATCCTGTGCACGTGGCCTGGTACGGCACCTTCGTGACCACGCCGCAGGTGTCCGACGAGCGGGCCACCGTGCGCGTGCAGACCGAGGTGCTCAACGGCCGCCCCGCGCCGGCCAAGGTCGCCGTGGTGTCCGAAGTGCTGGACGCCGCCGGCCAGCGCGTGGCGCAGCATCGCAGCGAGCAGACCGTGCCCGCCGCGGGCAAGCTCGACTACGACCAGACCCTGCCCGCCATCCCCTCGCCGCGGCTGTGGTCGCCCGGACAGCCCTACCTCTACAAGATGGTCAGCCGCCTTTTCGTGAACGGCCGGGCAGTCGACCGCTTCGAGACGCCCTTCGGCATCCGCACGGTCAAGTTCACCGCCGACAAGGGTTTCTTCCTGAACGGCAAGCACCTCTACATGATCGGCGCCAACGTCCACCAGGACCAGGCCGGCTGGGGCGACGGTGTGACCGACGGCGCCGCGAGGCGCGACGTGAAGATGGTCAAGGACGCCGGCTTCAACTTCATCCGCGGCTCGCACTACCCGCATTCGCCGGCCTTCTCGAAGGCGACCGACGAGCTGGGCATGCTGTTCTGGTCCGAAGCGCCCTTCTGGGGCATCGGCGGCTTCGGTGCGGACGGCAGCTGGCTGTCCAGCGCCTACCCGCCCGACCCGGCGGACCGTCCCGAGTTCGAGGCCAGCGTGCTGCGACAGGTCGAGGAAATGGTGCGCATCCACCGCAACCACCCGTCCATCGTCATCTGGAGCGCCAGCAACGAGCCCTTCTTCACCCAGGGCGAGGCGATGGGGGCGATGCGGGACTTCCTCAAACGCGAGGTGGCCTTCTTCCACCGCATCGACCCGACACGGCCGGTCGCCATCGGCGGTGCGCAGCGCGGCGAGATCGACAAGCTGGGCGACGTGGCGGGCTACAACGGCGACGGCGCGACGCTGTTCCTGAACCCCGGCGTGCCCTCGGTCGTGTCGGAATACGGCTCGACGATGGTGGACCGCCCCGGTGCCTATGAGCCCGGCTTCGGCCTGATGCCCGACACGCCGGACCAGCAGGCCAACCCGCGTCCCTACTCGTGGCGCTACCCCTGGCGCTCGGGCGAGGCGCTGTGGTGCGCCTTCGACCACGGCTCCATCGCTTCCATCGAGTTCGGCGCCATGGGCTTCGTCGACTACTTCCGCCTGCCCAAGCGCCAGTACCACTGGTACCGCCACACCTACGCCGGCGTGCCACCGCCCGCCTGGCCGGTGGACGGCAAGCCTGCGCAGCTGCAACTGGCCGCCAGCCAGACCGTCATCCGCGGCACGCAGGGGCTGGACGACATCCATCTCGTCGTCACCGTGCAGGACGGGACCGGCCGGGCGCTGAGCAACTCGCCGGACGTGACGCTGACCATCGTCAGCGGCCCAGGCAAGTTCCCCACCGGGCGCAGCATCGCTTTCAGCAGCAAGTCGCCGGTCGCCATCCGCGACGGCCAGGCCGCGATCAGCTTCCGGTCGTACTTCGCTGGCGAGACCGTCATCGAGGCGACGTCGCCCGGCCTCAAGCCGGCGCGCATCACCATCACGACGACCGGGGCGGAGCGCTTCGTGCCGGGCCAGTCGCCCCTGGCGCCCGACCAGCCCGTCGTCAACCACCCGCCGTTCACGCGCATCGCCTTCCCGGGCGACCCGGTCAACGTGACCATCAACCGGCCCACGGCCGTCAGCAGCGCGCAGCCTGGCCACGAAGGCCCGAAGGCCAACGACGATCAGGAGCAGACCTCGTGGCAGGCCGACCCCGTCGACGGCAGTGCGTTCTGGCTCGTCCACCTTGAGAACGTCTACGCCCTGCACTGGCTGTCATTGGCTGTGCCCGGTGAGGGCGGCCCCGACTTTGTCGTTGAGATCAGCAAGGACTCCACCACCTGGCAGCAAGTTCACCAAGCCAAGGGCGGGCGCAAGAACTACGACTTCGCGCTGTTCGACAAACCCCTCACAGCGGCCTTCCTGCGCATTCGCTTCCCCACGGTGACGGCCGCACACCCGGCCGCACTCAGCGAGGTGAGGGTCATCGCAAAGCCGGCGAACTGAGCCTCGTCTCCCCGGACGAGACATGGCCGTCATGGCCGCGCCGATGCGCCTCGAACGATCGCTCCGCTAAACTGACGTTCATGCGGCGTGGCCTCACGAACTTCATCCTGATGCTGTGCATGTGCTGGCAAGCGCTGGCGCATGCGGGCATTGCCGCCGTGATGGCGGACGATGAAGAGCAAGGCCATGCGCTGATGCACTTCGAGGGCCAGGGCCACCATCACGACGAGGTCGGCGCTGCGGACGGCGTCCACGAGGACCAGTCGCTCACATCGGCCCAGCACCTGGCCAGCGACTGCGGCGTCCACGCGCCGGTGCTGATGAGCTGCATGAACCTGAGCCTGCTGCAACTGCCGCCCGCGATGCTGGTGCAGACCGCGGCGACACCCCCGCCGCCGCCCTGCTTGGCCGGCCCCGAGCGGCCACCCAAAGCCCTGTCCTGATCGCCGCCGCGGCCTGCGCGTGACGCGCGGCCGCTTGTCGCTTCCCGGCGGCGGCGTCTTCTGCCTGACCTGCGCTGCGCTGGCGTCAGGCGGGTCGCCGCTCCTTTCGCATCAGGACCCTCGTGAAATCCCACCCATGGCTCGTTCCATGGCTCGCCGGCAGCGCCCTCGCTGCCAGCGCGCTCGGCTGTGTCGCCCAGGCGCAGCCCGCTTCAACCACCGCGGCGTCTGCAGCAACCCGCCCTACGCTGGCCCAGGCCGTCGAAGCCGCCTGGCAGCGCTCCGTCGAGGCCACGCAGGCGCAAGGCCGGCAGCGCCAGGCGCGCGCCGACCAGGCCGTCGCCGGCAGCTGGCTCGCTGCGCCGCCAGCGCTGCAGCTGTCACAGCGTGAAGGTCGCGGCAACGCCGCTGACGGCCAGCGCGAAACCGAGGTCGGCATCGCGCTCCCGCTGTGGCGCCTCGGTGCCCGTGCCACCGCGGGCCAGGCCGCCCAGGCCGAGCTGGACTGGAGCGCCGCCGCCGAGCAGGCCGCGCGCCTGCATGTGGCCGGCCAGGTGCGCGAAGCGCTCGGCCAATGGACCGCCCTCGAGGCCGAACAGCGCCTCGCCGCGCTGCAGGGCGAGTTGCTCGGCCGCCTGGCCGAGGACGTCGACCGCCGCGTCCAGGCCGGCGACCTCGCGCCCGCCGATGCCATGGCCGCCCGCGCCGAATGGCTGGCGAGCCAGGCACTGGCGGCCGACGCGCAGCAGAAGTTGCGCGCACAGCAGGCGCAGTGGCAGCTGCTGACGGGCCTGGCCGTCTCGCCCCAGGCTCGACCTGCGGCCACGGCGGCCACCTTCGATCTCAGCGCTGCACACCCGGAACTGCAGCTCGCCGCGCGGGCTGTCGAGCGCGCCCAGCGCAAGCTGGCCCTCGCGCAAGCCCAGCGGGGCGATGGGCCGGAACTGGGCGTCAACCTGCGCCAGGAGCGCCCTGGCCAGGGCAATCCCACGCAGAACAGCGTCGGCGTCGCGTTGCGCCTGCCCTTCGGCACGCAGGCGCATGCCCAGCCGCGCATCGCGGCGGCGCTGTCCGAGGTCGACCTGGCGCTGACCCAGCAGCAGCGCACCCGCGACCGCCTCGCGGCCGAACTGGAACTGGCGCGCAGCCAAGTCCAGGCCGCGCAGGCCCAGGCCAACCTGGAGGCCCAGCGCGCCGCGCTGCTGCGCCAGCGCGCCGCCCACATCGACAAGGCCTTCAGGGCCGGCGAGTCGCCGCTGCCTGAACTGCTGCGCGCGCTCGGCGCCGCCGCACAGGCCGAAGCCGCCAGTGAACGCCAGCACGCCCAGCTGCACCTTGCCCAGGCGCGGCTCCAACAAGCCCAAGGATTCCTCCCATGACCATCCCGATCTCCCTGCTGCGCGGCCTGGCCACGGCGCTGCTTGCGGCCACCTTCAGCCTTGGCGCCGCGGCCGGCCCGGGCGCCCACGGTCCCAACGGCGAGCACCTCGACGGCCCGGCGACCACCCCAGCGCCCGGCGGCAGCCGCCCCCGCATCGAGGCCAAGAGCGAACAGTTCGAGCTGGTCGCCACGCTGAGTGGTGGCGAGTTCTCGATGCTGATCGACCGCTTCGCCACCAACGAGCCGGTGCTGAATGCGCGCGTCGAGGTCGAGTCGGGTGGCCTCAAGGCCAAGGCGCCCTTTCATGAAGACATCGGCGACTACGCCGTGGCCGACGAGGCCATGCTGAAGTTGCTCGGCAAGCCTGGCGACCACGCCGTGGTCATCACCGTCATCCACGGCAACCAGTCCGACCTGCTGGACGCCACGCTGAAGGTGACGGCCGAACAGGCGCAAGCCGCCGCCGAAGCGCCGCACGCGCACGACCATGCCGGCGCCGCCGACCGCGGCCATGAGCACACCAGCGGTTCCCGCAAGTTGTGGATCGGCCTGGGCGTCGTCGCGGCGGTCCTGGTGGCCCTCGCCGCCTGGCGCCGCCGCAAGGGCGCCAAGACCTGGCACGGAGGCCAGGCATGAAGCGCCCGCTGCTCACGCTCGGCCTGCTGCTCGCCACGACCGCCGGCCTGGCCGGCCCGGGCGCCCACGGCCCCGACGGCGAACACCTCGACCAGGCCGGGCCGGCCCACGCCTCGGGCCTCCTGCGCCTGCCCGACGGCAGCGTCAACGTGCCCAAGATCGCCCAGCGCCGCATGGGCATCCGCACGCGGCTCGCGCCCGAGACCGAAGCCGCCGCGACGCTGGAACTGCCCGGCCGCGTCGTGCAGGACCCCAACGCCAGCGGGCGGGTGCAGGCCAGCCACGGCGGCCGCATCGAGCCCGGCCCCAACGGCTTGCCGGTGCCCGGCCAGGCGGTGCGCAAGGGCGACGTGCTGGCTTGGCTGCACCACCATGCCGAGCCGTTCGCGCAGGCCAACCAGGAGGCGCAGCGCGCCGAGCTGCGCGCCGGCCGCCAGCTCGCCGAGCAGCGCCTGAAGCGCCTCGAAGGCCTGGAAGGCACGGTGCCGCGCAAGGAGATCGACGCGGCGCGGCTGGAGGCCCAGTCCCTGGCCGCGCGCGAACGCAGCATCGCTGCCAGCCTGGACCAGCGCGAGCCGCTGCGCGCGCCCGTGTCGGGCGTCATCGCCCGCTCCGAGCTGATGGCCGGCCAGGTGATCGACGCGCGCGACGTGCTGGTCGACATCGTCGACCCCGCGCGGCTGATGATCGAAGCGCAGGCGGTTGACCTCACGCTGGGCCTACGCATCGCCGGCGCGGCGCTGGCGGGTGTCGAAGGCGTGAAGCTGCAGCTGGCCGGCGTGCCCCGCACGCTGCGCGACGGCACCCTGCCCTTGAGCTTCCGCGCCCGGGCCGACATGGCAGCGCCGCTCGCAGTCGGCCAGACGGTCAGCGTCATCGTCGCGCTGAAGGACCGCGCCAAGGGCATCGTGCTGCCGGCCGACGCCGTCGTGCGCAGCCCCGTCAACGAGGCCGTCGTGTGGATCAAGACGGGCGCCGAGCGCTACCTGCCACAGCCGGTGCAGGTAACGCCGCTGGACGCCAAGACCGTGCTCGTCACGCGCGGCCTCGCGGCGGACAACCGCGTCGTCGTGCAGGGCGCCGCGCTGATCGCGCAGATCCGCTGAAGGGCCGGCCATGTTCAACTGGATCGTCCACACCAGCCTGCGCAACCGGCTCTTCGTGCTGGCCATCGCCGCGCTGCTGATGGCCTATGGCGGCCTGACCGCGTGGCGAACGCCCGTCGATGTCTTCCCCGACCTGAACAAGCCGCAGGTCACCGTGCTGGCCGAGGCCGGCGGCATGGCGCCCGAGGAGGTGGAGCAGCTGGTCACCTTCCCCATCGAGACGGCACTCAACGGCATGCCGGGCATCACGCGCGTGCGCTCGACCTCAGGCGTCGGCCTGTCCATCGTCTACGCCGAGTTCGACTGGGGCACCGACGTCCATCGCAACCGGCAGCAGGTGGCCGAGCGGCTGGCGCAGCTGCGCGGCCAGCTGCCGGGCGACATCACGCCGGCGATGGGGCCGGTCTCGTCCATCATGGGTGAGGTGATGCTGATCGCGCTGCCGTTGGGGGACGAGGCGAACGCGATGCAGGCCCGCGAGTACGCCGACTTCGTGCTGCGGCCCCGTCTGCTGGCCATCCACGGCGTGGCGCAGGTCATCCCCATCGGCGGCGAGGTGCGCACCTTGCGCGTGGAGCCCGACACGGTGCGCATGGCCCAGCTGGGCGTGTCGCTCACGCAGGTCGAGCAGGCCCTGCGAAGCTTTGCCAGCAATGCCGGTGGCGGCTTCATCGACCTGAACAGCCGCGAGTACCTCATCCGCCACCTCGGCCGCACCCACCGCACCGAGGACCTGCAAGGCATTGCCGTCGCCTGGAAGGAGGGCCGTGCGGTGCTGCTGGAGCAGGTCGCCAGCGTGCGCTTCGCGGCCGGACTCAAGCGCGGCGATGCCGGCTACAAGGGCGCGCCCGCCGTCATCGTCAGCGTGCAGAAGCAGCCCGCCGCCGACACGGTGCAACTCACGCGGCAGATCGAGACCGCCCTGGCCGGGCTGAAGGCCGGGCTGCCCAAGGGCCTGAGCGCCCCCAAGGTGCTGTTCCGCCAGGCGGACTTCATCGAGGCCTCGATCGGCAATGTCACCGGCGCGCTGCGTGATGGCGCCGTCATGGTGGCCATCGTGCTGTTCGCCTTCCTGCTGTCGCTGCGCACGACGCTGATCTCGCTGGTCGCCATCCCACTGTCGCTGGCGGTCACGGCGCTGGTGTTCCGCCTGCTCGACCAGTCCATCAACGTGATGACGCTGGGCGGCCTGGCGATCGCCGTCGGCGAACTGGTGGATGACGCGGTGGTGGACGTCGAGAACATCCAGCGTCGCCTGCGCGAGAACCGCGCGCTGGCCGAGCCTAAGCCGGTGCTGGAGGTCGTGCGGGCCGCCAGCGTGGAGGTGCGCACCGGCATCGTCTACGCGACGCTGATCGTCGTCCTCGTGTTCGTGCCGCTGTTCGCGCTGCCGGGCATCGAGGGGCGGCTGTTCACGCCGCTGGGCATCGCCTACATCGTGTCCATCCTGGCGTCGATGCTGGTGTCCATGACCGTCACGCCGGTGCTGAGCGCCTTCCTGCTGCCCCGCATGAAGCGGCTGACGCATGGCGACAGCCCGCTGGTCACGCGGCTCAAGCGCTGGGACGAACGGGTGCTGGCGTGGTCTTTCCCGCACGCGAAGCTGTTGATCGGCACGGCCGCGGTCGCCGTTGCGGCGGCCGCGGCCAGCGTGCCTTTCTTCCCACGCGCCTTCCTGCCGGCGTTCAACGAGGGCTCGCTGGTGCTGTCGTTGATGTTCAACCCCGGCACGTCACTGGCGGAGGCCAACCGCATGGGCGCGCTGGCCGAGACGCTGATCGCGCAGGTGCCCGAGGTGACGCAGGTGGGCCGCCGCACCGGCCGTGCGGAGCTGGATGAACACGCAGAGGGCGTGCATTCGTCGGAGATCGACGTGGACCTGCGGCGCGACGGCAGACCCATAGCCCGCGACGCCGTGATGGCCCGCATCCGCGCCCAGCTCGCCTCGCTGCCCGCCCAGGTCGCCATTGGCCAGCCGATCTCGCACCGGCTGGACCACCTGCTGTCCGGCGTGCGCTCCCAGGTCGCCGTGAAGATCTATGGCGACGACACCGACACGCTGCGCGGCCTGGGCGAGCAGATGCGCGCAGGCCTGAGCGGCGTGCCGGGCCTCGTCGACCTCACCGTCGAGAAGCAGGTGCTGATCCCGCAGATCGCCGTGCGGCTGGACCAGCGCAAGGTGGCGCAGGCGGGGCTGTCCCCGGGTGAGGCGGTGCGCGTGCTGCAGGCGCTCACCGATGGTTCCCACGGCGCGCAGATCGTCGACGGCCAGCGCCGCTACGACCTGGTGCTGCGCCTGCCGGACGACCGTCGCGGCCCGCAGGACCTGGCACGCATGCTGATCGACACGCCGTCCGGGCGGCTGCCGCTGTCCAGCATCGCGACGGTGGAAGAGGCCGACGGCCCCAACCAGATCGGCCGCGAGAACGGCCGGCGGCGCATCGTCGTCTACGCCAACACGGACGGCCGCGACATGGGCCGCGTCATCGGCGACGTCCGCCAGGTCATCGCCAGGACCGCCTTGCCTACGGGCGCCTTCGTCAGCCTGGAGGGCCAGTTCCAGGCACAGGAGCAGGCCACGCAGCTCATCGTCGGCCTGTCGACGGTGTCGCTGGCGCTGATGTTCCTGGTGCTCTACACGCGCTACCGCTCGGCCGTGCTGGCCGGCGTCATCATGGCCAACATCCCGCTGGCGCTGATAGGCGCCGTCATCGCGATGTGGGTGGCCGGCGTGACGCTGTCGGTGGCGACGATGGTGGGCTTCATCACGCTGGCCGGCATCGCCACGCGCAACGGCATCCTCAAGGTCAGCCACTACGTCAACCTGTGCCGGCTCGAGGGCGAACGCTTCGGCCAGCCCATGATCGTGCGCGGCTCGCTGGAGCGGCTCACGCCCGTGCTGATGACGGCGCTGGTGGCGGCCTTCGCGCTGACCCCGCTGCTGCTGGCCGGCGACGAGCCGGGCAAGGAGATCCTGCATCCGGTGGCCGTGGTCATCTTCGGCGGCCTGGTCAGCTCCACGTTGTTGGACACGGTGCTCACGCCGGTCGTGTTCTGGCTGGTGGGCGAGCGGCCCTTGGCACGGCTGTTAAGGGACGACGAGCCCGCAGCCGGCACACAGGAAGCGTTCTAGCGCCACCGGCGTGAAGATCGCCCCTGGCGCCAAGGTTGTCGCCGTGCTGAACAACGTCGAAGCCAAGACCTCGACCCTGCGCTTCACCATCAAGTAAAGGTCGCCATGAAAACGCAACGTATGATCGCCGTGAGCCTGCTGTTGGCTGCCGGCACGCCGCTCCGGGCCGCCGACCCGCGGGACAACGCCGCGCTGGCCGCCAAGGCCGAGGCCGTGTTCGGCAAGCAGCCCGGCCAAAGCTTCGATGCCCAGGCAGTCAAGCCGAGTGGGCTGGCACCGCGCACCGAGACCGTGACGGTGACGCTGGCCCCGGGCAAGGGCGCCGAGGTCCAGGCCGAACTGGACGCCGGCCAGGGCATGGTCTTCCAGTGGTCCGCGAGTGCCGACGTGGCCGTGGACCTGCACGGCGAGCGGCCCGGCTCCAAGGACGAGTACACCAGCTACGACATCGACGCCGGGCAGCGCCAGGGCGCCGGCACTTTCATCGCACCATTCGCTGGAACGCATGGCTGGTTCTGGAAGAACCGCAGCCAGCAGCCGGTCACGGTGACGGTCACCATCACGGGCTTCCAGAAGCGCCTGGTCCGGCACGGCGGGCAGCCTTCTTGAAGGAGCCCTACCAGCGCACCGCCATGGCGACGGGCACCACGCTCGCCACGGGCGCTCTCGTCATGTCACGGGCCTGCCCGGACGATTCACCCCTCGCGGACGAATTTCCCACGGCGGGCGCGGTTCAAGTGGCCCATGTGCGCTACCGCACCGACAGGGATCTCGAATCGATCGATGCTGGGTTCGACCATTCGGCTGCTTGGTCGACCGCGCACGCCCGCCCTTCAACCGACCGGGCCGAGCACCGCAGCTGCACAGGGCGGATCCAGTGAGACGCTTGCAATCATGTTTTTCGCGGGGGGAGGCGGGCACGCAGGCCGGCGCGCGGCGCGCCTGCCGAGGCCTACACTCCTCCGCTCTTCCGCTCTGATGCCCCCGTCCATGGATAGCCGAGAGAGCAGCCGATGCACGGCTCCTCTGGCCCAACGCGTGGCTGAGGACGCCGACTCCCGCGAGATTGCCGACGCGATCGTCGGCATGTGGTCGGACGTCACGTCCGCCCTGCAAGCGGTGGTCGGCCGCCGCGGCGTGGCGGCCTTGTTCAGGCGCACGCTGCACCTCACCGCCGCTCGCCATCCATGGCTCGCGCCGCTCAAGGTGGAGCGCGCCGACGCGACGGACGACACAGCCGACCTGGCCACGCTCTTCGCCGCACAGCCGCCCGCCGTTGCCATGGAGGTCGGCAGCGAACTGTTCACGACCTTTCGCGAGCTGCTCACCACCCTGATCGGCGCGCGGCTGAGCGAACGCCTGCTGCAAGCCGCCTGGTCGCCCCCTTCGAGCGCTCCTCCGGAGCAGGACCCTAGCCCATGACATCCAAAGTGAAGATCAACAGCCTGTCGACGGGCGTGCCCGGGCTGGACGACCTGCTGGGTGGCGGCCTGCCCGAGTTCTCGTTCAACCTCATCGCCGGCCAGCCGGGCTGCGGCAAGACGACGCTGGCGCACCAGCTCATGTTCTCGCTGGCCACCGAGGCACGGCCGGCGCTGTACTTCACCGTGCTGGGCGAGCCGCCGCTGAAGATGCTGCGCTACCAGCAGCAGTTCGCCTTCTTCGACGCGGCGGCCGTGAACCGCAGCGTGCACTTCGTCAACCTCTGCGAGGAGGCGATGGCGGGCGACCTGGACCACGTGCTGGCGCGCATCACCGAGGAGGTCGCCCGGCACGAGCCTGCGCTGGTCTTCGTCGATTCGTTCCGCTCCGTCGTGCTGGCCACGGACGGCGGCGGCAACGCGCACAACCACCTGCAACGCTTCATGCAGCAGCTCGGCATGCTGATGACGAGCTGGCAGGCCACGACCTTCCTGATCGGCGAGTACTTCACCGACACGGACGCCAACCCGGTGTTCACCGTGGCCGACGGCCTGATCTGGATGCGCCAGAGCGTGCAGCGCAACTCCATGGTGCGCAAGATGGAGATCATGAAGATGCGCGGCCAGCCGTCGCTGCCGGGGCTGCACCCGTTCCGCATCAGCAGGGACGGGCTGCACATCTTCGTGCCGACGCCGGCCGCCGCGCCACCGGCCAAGGACGGAGGCAAGGTCCCGCGGGCCTCCATGGGTGTCCGAGGGCTGGACGAGATGATGGACGGCGGCCTGCCGCGCGGCTACTCGCTGCTGGTGGCGGGGCCGTCGGGCTCGGGCAAGAGCATCCTGGCCGCGGCCTTCCTGGACGCCGGTGTGCGCAATGGCGAGACCGGCGTGATCGCCGCGTTCGAGCGCCGGCCCAACCGCGTACACAGCAGCACGCTGGCGCAAGCCATTGCGGACGACCGCGTCGGCGTGGTCGAGAGCCATGCGGCCGACGTGTCCATCGAGGAGGTCATGCAGTTGCTCGTCGCCGAGATCCGCAGGCTCAGCGCCAGCCGCGTCGTCATCGACTCGCTGTCGGGCTTCGAGCTGGCGCTTGGGCCGTCCTTCAAGGAGGACTTCCGCGAGTCGCTGCTGCGGCTGGTGATGTCGCTGACCGGGCTGGGCGTGACGGTGCTGATGACTTCCGAGCTGGAGGACCGTTACACCGACCTGCGCTTCAGCCCCTACGGCACGGCGTTCATGACGGACGCCATCATCGTGCAGCGCTACATCGAGGTGCAAAGCCGGCTGCGGCGCGTGCTGGCCGTCGTGAAGGTGCGCGACAGCCGCCACTCCGACGAGTTGCGCGAATACCGCATCGGCGACGACGGCATCGAACTGGGCACGATGCTTGCCGAACAGGAAGGCTTGCTGGGCGGTCGCCCGGCGACACGCGCCCCGGCCTCTCCCGCCCGCGGCGGCTGAGCCACGCTGCGAACGGCAGTCAACGAGCAGGGATGCTGTATGGCCACGGCTTCCGAACCACGCGATGCGCGACAAGTGCAAGCGGAACTGGCCGCGTTGCGTGCCCAGACTGCGGCCGCGCGTGCGGAGCTGGCCCACGTGCTGGCCGACCTGGCCGAGGCCCAGCGGCAGCTCAGCGGCCACCACCTGCATCAGTTGCTCGAAGCGAACGAGCAACTGGTAGTGGATGCCATGCGGTCGCGCGACATGGCCGAATCCACCGCGCTGCTGGTGGCGGAACTGACCCGCTCCAGTGAACTGGACGCGCTGACCAGCCTGCCCAACCGGCTGCTGCTGCTCGACCGCTTCTCGCAGAGCCTCACCCAGGCCAGGCGCAACGACGGGCGGCTCGCCCTGCTCTTCATGGACCTGGACAGCTTCAAGCAGATCAACGACAAGCACGGCCACACGGTCGGCGACGAGGTGTTGCGCGCGGTCAGCCGGTGCCTGGTCGGCTGCGTGCGCCAGATCGACACGGTCTGCCGCCTGGGCGGCGACGAGTTCATCGTGCTGCTGCCGGAGATCGCCGACGCGGCCAACCCCGGGCTGGTGGCGCAAAAGCTGATGGACGCGTTGAGCCAGATCGCTGACGCGGGCGGCAAGCCCGTGCGCGTCGCCGCCAGCATCGGTATCGCCGTGTATCCCGACGACGCGGACAACGTCGAGCAGTTGGTCGACTGCGCCGACCAGGCCATGTACCGCAGCAAACGCGCAGGCGGAGGCTGCTACAGCTTCTTCGCGTTGCATCAGACCGGGCCCGAGCACGGCTGAGCACGCGGGGCACCGGCAAGCACGGCGAAAGCCGCCGCCGCGGTCGGCCGTTTTTGCCGGTTGCTGCTGGGGCCCAAGGGGCGATGCGCCCTCGCGAATGGCCCCTCACGCCAGGCGCACCGGGGCTTTACACGTCAGGCATGCAAGCGGGTACCCGCATTGCCTCGTGACCTTCACCGGATAACCGGCATATGAAAGTTCGACATGAACAGCAATCCATCGCAAGACCAGGGCCAGCAACAGCGGCAGTCCGGACAGGGTGACACCCTGGAAACGCCGGGCCAGCAGCACGCCGACGACGCCAACTGACCGTATACCGGCGGGCCAACGCGGCCAACGCCCATCCACCGCAACCGCGAAGCACCTCGCAACGGCCCGGCAACCGCCGGGCGAAGGACAACACCATGGCCAACACCCCCAAGACCACCGCGTCAACCGACGCCATCCAACTGCTGACCGCCGACCACAAGGAGGTCAAGGCGCTGTTCAAGGCCTATGAGCAACTGGTCGAAGCCGAGGGCGACGACGAAGAGAAGCAGCAGCTCGCGCTGGAGATCTGCACCAAGCTCACCGTGCACGCCACCGTCGAGGAAGAGCTGTTCTACCCCGCCGCGCGCGACGTGCTGGAGGATGACGAGGACCTCGTCGACGAGGCCGACGTGGAGCACGCCTGCGCCAAGGATTTGATGGCGCAGATCATGCAATCCGCTCCCGAAGACCCGCTGTACGACGCCAAGGTGAAAGTGCTGGGCGAGTACATCGACCATCACGTCAAGGAAGAAGAAGGCGAAATGTTCCCGAAGATCAAGAAGAGCGACCTCGACGTCGAAGCGCTCGGCGAGGAGATGGCCCAGCGCAAGGAAGAGCTGCTGGCCGAGATGGAAGAAGCGCAATGAACTGATCGCGCTTGACCTGCTCTTGGACGTGCGCAACCGCACCGACGCAAGCGGAGGGCCGCGTCACCATCCGCCTGCATCCCAGGAGCCTTGTATGTTCACCAGCGTCAGCCAAGCCGTCACCGCCCGCGTGAAGGCGGTGGACGGCGACATCGGCCCCGTCGAGGACCTGCTGTTCGACGACCGGCGCTGGGTCATCCGCTACCTGGTGGTGGATGCCGGCACGTGGCTGGCAGAACGCGATGTGTTGATCTCGCCCTACTCGATCAAGCAGCCCTTGCGGCGGGACCGCGTGATCGACATCGCGCTGACGCGCCGGCTGGTGCGCACCAGCCCTGCGCTGGACATCGGCCAGCCGCTCTCGCGGCAGCAGGAGGATGAGTTCCAGCGCCACTACCACTACCCCGCCTACTGGGACGGCGGCGGGCTGTGGGCGCTGGGCGCCACGCCGTATCCGTCGGTTGCACCGCCGCCCAATGCCGATCGAGGTGCCGGCGGCGCATACCCTGCGGACATGCGGTTGCGCAGCAGCGGGCAGATGGACGGCTTCGAGGTGCAGGCCGTCGACCAACGCATCGGCGAGGTGGCGGACCTGATCTTCGACGATGAGAGCTGGGCGATCCGCTACCTCGTCGTCCACACGCAAAGCTGGTGGCCGGGCGGGCGCAAGGTGCTGGTCGGCCTGCCCTGGGTCGACCGCATCGACTGGGCCGCGCAGCAGATCCACGTGACGCTGACACGCGAGCAGGTCAAGTGCAGCCCGGTCTACCAGGATGCCGCCTCCATCCACCGCGACTGCGAGGTGGTGTTGCACGCCAATTGCCAGCGCCCGGGCTGCTGGGCTTGAAGAACACGTCCACGAAAGCGCACATGACCTCCGCCTACCTCGCCGCCACCACCTCCGTGACGCCCGGCACCCCGCCGCCGGGCCAGGCAGCGGCGGCACCCAGCCGCACGCTGATGCAGACGCTCCATGGCGCCGGCCACTTCAACGACCTCATTGCGGCCATCAAGGCGACCGGCCTGGCCAGCCCCTTCCATGCGGCAGGGCCTCACACGGTGTTCGCGCCCAACGACCTCGCCTTCGGCAAGCTCGCCGAGGCGCTGCGGGCCGACCTGTTCAAGCCCGAAGGCAAGGCCAGGCTGACCGCCATCTTGAGGCTGCACCTGGTGCCCCGGCGCGTCAGGGCAGCCGCGCCGGGCGAAGAGCCGGCCACCTTCAAGTCGCTGCAGGGCGAGGACCTGGTCATGCACAGCGCGCACGGCCCGCGGGTGAACGCGGTGTGCATCGTCCAGCCCGACGTCCAGGCCGCCAACGGCGTGATCCACGTCATCGACACGGTGCTCATGCCGATCCAGGGCGGCTGACCGGAGATCGCCTCAGCGCGCTTCGCCGCCCTCGTCGAAGGCATGTGGCGCAAACTGCATGCCCAGCCGGTAGCTCGCGCGGTCCTGCGCGTAGCAGGCGCAGGCCGCCGCTTCCAGGCCGCTGCGGTCGCTGACCGTCACCCAGCCGCGGTGATAGTGGATCAGGCCGGCGGCTTGCAGGCTGCCCGCCGCCACCGTGACGCCGACACGCCGCACGCCCAGCAGGTGCGCCATCGTTTCCTGCGTGACGGCAAAGCCATTGCCCGCGGCCCGGTCCTGCCCCATCAGCAACCAGCGTGCGAGCCGTTCTTGCAGCGCGTGGAAGTGCAGGCAGGCCGCGGCCGTGGCCGCCTGGCGCAACTGCACCAGCACATAGCGCATCAGCAGGCGTCGCAGCCCCGCGCCACCGGCCGGTTCATGCCGCAGCACCTCGGCCGGCATGCTCCATGCCTGGCCGTCCTGCTGCACGACCACCGTCACCGGGCTGGCGGGCATGCCCAACGCCACTTGCGCGCCCAGCACGCCTTCGCTGCCCACCATGCCGACCTGCAGCAACGGGTGGGCGTCCAGCGGCGTCAAGAGAGCCAGGCAGCCCCGCACCGGGAACAGCAGCGCGCGCATCGGCGCATCCTGCAGCGCGATCTGCTCGCCGCTGCGCAAGGCCACCGGGTTGCACCGCTTCAACAGCCGCCGCTGCTCGACCGCAGGCAGGTGGGCTAGCAGGTGGTTGACGGTCATGCGCCAGTCTGGGAGCACCCCGCCGGCAGCGCTGTGCGCTAACGAACCCTGGCAGCGTCAATGCGCGTGCGGCAGCGGCAACGGGCGATTTAGCAGCCGGTCGTACTCGTCCTTGACGACGCCATAGCACTCGCAGCTGCGCTTCTCGAGCCCGGCGCGGTCGATGACGGTGATGTGCCCGCGCGCGTAGTCGATCAGGCCGAGCTTCTGCAGCTTGAGCGCCGCCTCGGTGACGCCTTCGCGCCGCACCCCGAGCATGTTGGCGATCAGCTCCTGCGTCATCACCAGCTCGTCGCCGCTGATGCGGTCCAGGCTCAGCAACAGCCAGCGGCACAGCTGCTGCTCCAGCAGGTGGTGGCGGTTGCAGACGGCCGTCTGCGACATCTGGGTCAGCAGCGCCTGGGTGTAGCGCAGCAGCAGGTGCATGCCCACCCCATAGCGGTTGAACTCGGCCTTGATGGCGGCGGCGCTGAGCCGGAAGCACCCGCCCGCGCTCTGCACGACCGCGCGGCTGGGTGTCGTTTCACCGCCCATGAACAGCGACACGCCGACGACGCCCTCGTAGCCCACCACCGCGATCTCGGCCGATCCGCCGTCCTCCAGCACATAGAGCAACGACACGATGGCCGTGGTGGGGAAGTACACATGGCTTTGCGGCCGGCCGGATTCGTACAGCACCTGCCCCAGCTGCAGCGGCGCGCTCTCGAGCTGGCCGGCCCAGCGCGCCCATTCGTCCGCCGGCAAGGCCGCCAGCAGGCGGTTGCTGCGGGGTGATTGGGCATCGGTCGGTGCGGGCATCGGTCCCTTGCGTGGCTGAGCGAAAGGGCCACTCTAGCCACGGCACGCCGGCCCGTGTGTTCGATAGCGCACATAAGCTGTTACACGGCGCAAACAGCGCCCTGCCCGCCCGGCAATCGGTCAGCGGCGCCGGGCGCGGGTCACTTCGGCACGGGATCCCCGGCCTGATGGGCGAACACGACCTCCACGCGGCGGTTCATCTGCCGTCCGCCCGCGGTGTCGTTGCCGGCCACCGGGCGCTCCTCGCCGAATCCCGAGGTGCTGAGCTGCCCGCCCAACACGCCCAGCTGCATGAGCGCCGACATCACCGAATGCGCGCGGCGGTCCGACAGCGTCTGATTGGCGCCCGCGTTGCCGGTGCTGTCCGTGTAGCCCTCGATGGACGCGCGCCGGTCCGGATGGCGCTTCATGAAATCGGCCAACTGCGCCATGCTGCGCTGGCCGGCGGGGCGCAGGTTCGAGGCACCGGTGTCGAAGAGCACATCCCCGAGCGTGACGACCGTGCCGCGGTCCGTCTGGCGTGCGTTCATGTCCCGCAGCTGAGATTCGAGATCGCTGACCTTCGAATCGCGCCGGGCCACGCGCTCACGCTCGGCCTGCGTGGCAGCCTCGGCCTGCGCCAGTTGCACGCTCTTCATCGCCGAGGCCTGCTCGGCGGCCGTCTTCTGGGCCTGTGCCAGGTCGGCTTCACGGGTGCGCAGCGCCAGCCGCATGCGGTCGCGCTCCGCGCCGGCACCGGCCACCACCGCCTGGGCGTTGCGGCTCGTCGCCGTCTCCTCGGCGATCACGACCTGCTGCAGCGCCAGGTAGGCCAGGTGGTTCACCTGGGCCGTGTCGTCGCCATTGATCAATGCCTGGTCACCGCGGCGCAGGGCCTCGCGGGCGCGGGCCAGCTCCTCGGCGGCCATCTTCACGGTCTCCGGCTGCGCCTGCGCGGCATTGAGCCGGCTGCGGGCATGATCCAGCGCACTGTTCTGGATCGGCGTGGATGAGCAGGCCGCCAGCAGCGCCAGGCCGGCGGCGGCGATGGCGCCCATCAAGGGGGTTCGGTGGAATCGGGTGTTCATGGGAGGTCTTTCAAAGTGTTCGGAGCTGTTGGGTAGCCGTTCGGTCACGGGGCCGTGGGCTTGCGCTGGATTTCTTCGGCGAGCGCGCGGGCGGCGGCTTGCGATTCCTTGGCGGCCTTGCCCGAGCGCACGCTGTCCGCATGCAGCTCGGCCACGCGGGCGTCGACCTCGGCCTGCTCGGAGAGCAGGCGGGCGCGGGTGGCGTCGCCCGCGGTCACGGCAGCGCGGGCTGCGGCGAGCTTGTCGGTGGCCACACGCAGTTCAGCCGGCGCATCGGCCATCGTCGCGGGCGTGCTGGCCCGCTGCACGGCGGCTTCGGCGACGGCAAGCTGCGGCGGCGCCTTGGGTGCCGAGCCGCAGGCATTGAGCAGGAGAACGCAGCTGGCGGCTGCGAAGAGGGTGGAGTTCATGGGGGGTTCCTCGGGTCAAGCCGCGCGGGCGGCAAACGCCGGGCAGGCCGGCGACCCAGGGCGCTGCGCGGGGGAGTGACCCCGCAGCAGCGCGCTGTGCGATCGACTCTGGGCCTCTCAGCGCGCGCGGTCTGTCCGCCAGCGCACGGTGGGCAGCCGATGACCTGCGGCGCCTTCAAGGCGCGATGCGAGCGACGGGCTGGGTGACTCAGCCGGAAACCGGCGCCGCCGCACCCTCAACCGCCGGGCGGCGGATCGGCAACGTCACGCGGAAGGTGGTGCCGCGGCCGACCACGCTGTCCACCTCGATGCGGCCCTGGTGCTTCTGCACGATGCCGTACGACAGCGACAGCCCCAGGCCCGTGCCCTTGCCGACCGGCTTGGTCGTGAAGAAGGGTTCGAAGATGCGCGCCAGCGTGTCGGGCGGGATGCCCGAGCCGTCGTCGGCCACCTCCAGCCAGACCTGCTCGCCTTCGGTACCGGTGCGGATGACGATGCGCCCCCGCGCATCGCCCATCGCATGCGCCGCGTTGACGACCAGGTTCATCACGACCTGGTTGAGCTGCGACGGCAGGCATTCGATGTCGGGGATGTCGCCGTACTCCTTGACGACGTCGGCCTTGTACCTGATCTCGCTGGCGACGATGTTGAGTGTGGAGTCGATGCCGCGGTGCAGGTTGGCCCACTCGAAGTCCTGCGCCGAATCGACGCGGGAGAAGTCCTTCAGATCCTGCACGATCTGCCGGACCCGCGCGATGCCCTGCTTGGACTCGCGCATCAGCTCCGGGATGTCCTCCTTCAGGAACTGCAGCTCCACCTGTTCGCGCAGGTCGCGCAGCTGGCCGGCGACCTCGGGAGGGTTCACGCCCGGCTCGGCCCGCTCGTAGGCGGACAGCATCTCTAACAGCTTGGCGAGATAGCCTTCGAGCGTGCCGAAGTTCGAGAAGATGTAGCCGATGGGGTTGTTGATCTCGTGCGCGACGCCCGCCGCGAGTTGGCCGATGGAGGCGAGCTTCTCGGCCTGCACCAGCTGGCCCTGCAGGTGCTTGCGTTCGCCGATCTCCGCCTGCAGCGTCTGCATCGCCTGCGTGATCTCGCGGGTGCGTTCCCGCACCGCTTCCTCCAGCGCGTTGAGCTGGACCGCCGCGTCATGCGTCGTCTGCCACTTGGCCGTCAAGGTGCTGGCGAGCTGGTGCACCTCGATCGCATCGAAGGGCTTTTTCAGGATCAGCAGCCGGTCGCGCACGTCCAGGCGCTCCAGCACCTCGTTCCACGAATGGTCGGCGAAGGCGGTACAGATGACGACCTGCAAACGCGCGTCGGCCTGCCACAGCCGCTCTATCGTCTGCACGCCGTCCCAGCCGGGCGGCATGCGCATGTCGACGAAGGCCATCGCATAGGGCTGGCCGGCGCTCAGCGCAGCCTCCACCAGGGCCAGCCCTTCCTGGCCCTGGTAAGCCGAGTCGATCTCGAAGCTCAGCGGCGCGGCCTTCGGTGCGTCGCCGAACAGCGCGGCCTCGACCGCGTCGAGCGCGTCTGCCGGCGCCGCGGCGGGCGCGAGGATCTTGCGGAAGTCGTCATGGATCGCCGGCATGTCATCGACGAGCAGGATGCGCCGGTTCGTGGCGGTGTTCATCGTTGACCCTCCGCGGCCTCGATCGGCACGTCGAGCGTGAACGTCGCGCCCAGGTCGGCGCCCTCGCTGTGCACGTGCAGGACGCCGCCCATTTCCTGTGCGGCCAGCACGCAGCTGTGCAGGCCGAAGCCATGGCCGTTGCGGCGCGTCGTGAAGCCGTGCGAGAAGATCCGCGTCAGGTTCTGCGCCTCGATGCCTTCGCCGTTGTCGGAGACGCTGATGCGCAAGACCCGCGCCGGCGCCTCGCCGGCCAGCATGGCGTGCAGCCTGATGCAGGGCTCGCGGTCGCTCAAGCCGTTCAGCGCCTGCTTCGCGTTGCTGATCAGGTTCACCAGGATCTGCAGCATGCGATGGCGGTCGAGCATCAGCGCCGGCAGATCGACCAGCGTCTTCACGACCTCGACCTTGTGGCGGGTCAGTGCGCCGGCGTTCATGCGCAGCGCGTCATCCAGCAGCTCGCCGACGTTGACGGCCTCGACCACGCATGACGCACCGGCGTATGACTGCTGCGTCGCGATCACTTCCTTGATGTGGTCGACACTTTTCGCAAGGGTCGCGAGCTCGTCGGCCATCGCCACCTGCTCGGCGCGCAGCGCTTGCGCCAGGTCGCGCAGGTAGGTGGGCAGCAGCTTGCCTCGGGGGTCCTGCGTCAGGTAGTCGCCCAGGTCGCCGGCGTGTTCGTCGATCAAGCCGACGGCGCGCTCCAGGCCCTTGAGCTTGGAGTTGCGCAACCGGTCACCGACCATGCCGGCGGCAATGTTGACGCTGTTCAGCACGTTGCCCACGTTGTGCAGCACGTTGGTCGCGATCTCGGCCATGCCGGCCAGGCGCGATGCCTCGACCAGCTGCTTGTGCACGACGGCGATCTCCCGCTCCGCGGCTTTCAGCTCGGTGATGTCCTTGGTGATGCCGAAGGTGCCGATGATGTTGCCGTCGCGGTCGCGCAACGGCAACTTCGTCGTCAGGCACCAAGTGTCCGGCCGCCCGTCGATCCAGGTTTCCTTCTCCACCTTGCCGATCATCGGCACGCCGGTGCGGATGACTTCCTGCTCGTCCTCGAAGGCCGGGCGGGCATGCTCCTCGGAGAAAACGTCGAAATCCGACTTGCCCACCAGCCCGTCGGGGGTCGGCATGCCGAACTGGCGCGCCTGGCCGGCGCTGGACTTGATGAAACGCGAGTCGAGGTCCTTGAAGTAGATGTGGTCGGGCGAGTGGTCCAGCAGGTTGCGGAGCAGTTCACGCTCTTGAGCCAGCGCCTGGTCGGCCTGGCGGCGCTGGCTGATGTCGAACAGGATGCCCTGGCTGCCGACAGGCCTGTCGCCCGGCCCGAGCACCGCCGACTGGACCACCAGGACGTGCCGCTGCGCGCCGCCCGTACCGGCAGCGGGCCAGGCTTCCTCCCGCTCGATGGTCTGGCCGGTCTGCATGATGGACGCGTGCTGCACCGCGGCTTGCGCGGCGAACTCCGGGCGCCACGGCGAGGCGGCGTCGGCCGACTCGCGCTCGGCGATTTCCGCGGCGGTCCTGCCCAGGATCTGTTCCGCCGGCATGGCCTTGAGCCGGCAGAACGCCGGGTTCACGAAGATGAAGCGGCCGGTCGCGTCCGTGCGGAAGATGCCGACGGGCAACTGCTCGACCACCGCAGCAGCGTCGGTCGGGGTTGAGGCAGGGATGGGCTCGCTTCGCATGGTCATGGCTTCGAAGTGGGCATGCCGGCCTGAGCGGATGGGCGGGCTCGATGCGCCGCGGGCGGGCGCCGACATGCCGTCGTCCGAACGATTCTGGCGGCTGAGCGCAAACCTGAGTGCGCCTTGGCTGGGCCAAACGGCGGGAAAACGTCGGCAATGACACGGATTGCGCATCGCTGGCGTGCGGCCGAGCCGCGTCCGAACGGCATGGCGTGGTGCACGGCGTGGCACCGCAAACGCGCGGGAAATGGCTCGATAAAGCGCATCAACCCTTCTTCGGTGCATGCCGCGGGCGCGTCTCTGCAGCTTCGGCCACGACGCCGCACGCGCGCCGACCTGCCCCGCTACGCCAGGCGTCAACGGCCCTGGCACGCGGGCCCGGCCAGCGCTGCAGCGGCGCCCGGGCGGTGTTCGAAAAGGCTGGCACGGCTCCTGCTCATGCTGACTTGTCATAACGAGTTGGATGGCCATGAGCAAAGGCGCTCTTGCAGCTGCGAAACCGCTGACGCTGGTGACCGCCCCCGAGGCGGACGGCGCTCAACGCATCAAGCTGTCGTCACCGCTGCCGCTGTACACGCAGATCAAGGAGATCCTGCGCGCACGCATCCTCGACGGCAGCTACCAGCCGCATCAGCAGATGCCGTCGGAGGCCGACATGATGGCCGCGTTCGGCGTGAGCCGCATCACGGTGCGCCAGGCGCTCAACGACCTGCAGAACGAGGGCCTGATCTTCCGCATCCATGGCAAGGGCAGCTTCGTGTCCAAGCCCAAGGCCTTCCAGGACCTGGGCCGCCTGCAGGGTTTCGGCGAGGCGATGCGGCAGATGGGCTACGAGACCTTCGCCCGCGTGCTGGCCATCAAGACGGTGACGCCGTCGGCGCAGGTGGCGGAGAAGCTGCAATGCCCCAAGCGCGGCAAGGTCACGGAGCTGCAGCGCCTGCGCTTCCTGAACCGCGAGCCGATCTCGCTGGATGTGACCTGGGTGCCTGCGGCCATCGGCCAGCGCCTGGCCAAGGAAGACCTCGCCGCGCGCGACATCTTCGTCATCCTCGAGAACGACTACGGCCTGGCCCTCGGCCACGCCGAGCTGCAGATCGGCTCGACGCTGGCCGACGAGACGCTGGCCGCGCAGCTCAAGGTGGAGGCCGGCTCACCGGTGCTCTTCATCGAGCGCACCACGCACACGGCCGATGGCGCGCCCATCGACTACGAACACCTCTATTACCGCGGCGACGCCTTCCAGTACAAGGTCAGGGTCGATCGCGTTCCCGTCTCAGAACGAGCCTCTTGAGGAAAGCGACATGGAAACGATCGAACACGAATACGACATCGTCATCGTCGGCGGCGGCACCGGCGGCCCCATGGCCGCGGTGAAGGCCAAGGAAAAGAACCCCAAGCTGCGCGTGCTGGTGCTGGACAAGGCCAACGTCAAGCGCAGCGGCGCCATCAGCATGGGCATGGACGGCCTGAACAACGCCGTCATCCCCGGCCATGCCACGCCCGAGCAGTACACCAAGGAGATCACCGTCGCCAACGACGGCATCGTCGACCAGAAGGGTGTCTATGCCTACGCGGCCAACAGCTTCCCGATGATCGAGGAGCTGGACCGCTGGGGCATCAAGTTCGAGAAGGACGAGACCGGCGACTACTCGGTGCGCAAGGTCCATCACCTGGGCAGCTATGTGCTGCCCATGCCCGAGGGGCACCACATGAAGCGGGTGCTGTACCGGCAGCTCAAGCGGGCGCGCGTGGAGATCACCAACCGCGTCGTCGCGACGCGGCTGCTGACGGGGCCCGACGGCGAGATTTCCGGCGTCATGGGCTTCGACTGCCGCACGGCGGACTTCCACGTCATCAAGGCCAAGGCCGTGGTCATCTGCACGGGCGCTGCCGGGCGTCTCGGCCTGCCGGCCAGCGGCTATCTGTTCGGCACCTACGAGAACCCGACCAACTGTGGCGAGGGCCATGTGATGGCCTATCACGCAGGCGCCGAGCTGACCAACCTCGAGTGCTTCCAGATCAACCCGCTGATCAAGGACTACAACGGCCCGGCCTGCGCCTACGTGACCGGGCCCTTCGGTGGCTACACGTCCAACAACGCCGGCCAGCGCTTCATCGAGTGCGACTACTGGAGCGGCCAGATGATGATGGAGTTCTTCAACGAACTCGAAGGCGGCCGCGGCCCGGTGTTCCTGAAGCTCGACCACCTGGCTGAAGAAACGATCAGCGAGATCGAGCACATCCTGCACACCAACGAGCGGCCCAGCCGCGGCCGCTTCCACGAAGGCCGCGGCACCGACTACCGCAAGCAGATGATCGAGATGCACATCTCGGAGATCGGCTTCTGCAGCGGCCACAGCGCCTCGGGCATCTGGACCAACGAGCGCGGCGAATGCTCCATCCCCGGCCTGTACGCGGCGGGCGACTGCGCCAGCATCCCGCACAACTACATGCTGGGCGCCTTCGTCTACGGCAAGTTCTGCGGCGAGAACGCGGCGGACTATGTGTCAGGCATCGCCTCGCCCAGCTTCGACGCCGGCCAGATCGAGAAGGAGAAGGCCCGCGTCTACGCGCCGCTGGGCAAGACCGAGGGCCTCACGCCCTTCCAGGTCGAATACAAGACGCGCCGCATCGTCAACGACTACCTGCAGCCGCCCAAGGTCACCCGCAAGATGGAGATCGGCCTGCAGCGCTTCGACGAGATCCGCGAGGACCTGCAGCACATGGGCGCCGCCGACCCGCACGAGCTGATGCGGGCCATGGAGGCCCACACCATCCGCGACTGCGCCGAGCTGGCCGCCCGCGCCTCGCTCTACCGCACCGAGAGCCGCTGGGGCCTGTACCACCTTCGTGTGGACCACCCCGAGAAGAACGACGCCGACTGGTTCTGCCACACCAACGTGACGAGCGACGCCAACGGCAACGCGGTGTTCCGCAAGCGCGCCGTGGAGCCCTACGTCGTGGAGCTGAACGAGGAAGAGAAGTCCGCCTACCAGCGGCTGCGCGTGGCAACACCTGCAGCCGCCTAACGGAGAAACCGCCATGACCATCGCCATCACCCGCACCCAGGCCCCCGTCGTCATCGATGAGGACAAATGCATCGCCGACAAGGGCTGCACCGTCTGCGTCGACGTCTGCCCGCTCGACGTGCTGGCCATCGACCTGACCAAGAACAAGGCGTTCATGAAGTTCGATGAATGCTGGTACTGCATGCCCTGCGAGAAGGACTGCCCCACCGGCGCCGTGCGCGTCGACATCCCTTATCTCGTGAGGTGAACGCGATGGCCACCATCCATGAACGGCTGCGCAACCCCGATGCCGGCGTGCGCCGCATCGCCGTCATCGACCTGCCCTACACCGACGAGGAAGACGACATCGCGCCGCTGCTCGTCGAAGCGCTGTCGGACGCCGATGCCACCGTGCGGCTGGAAGCCGCCAAGGCGCTCGAAGGCTTCGAGGAGCCCGAGGTGCTGGCCGCCCTGGCGCCGCTGCTGAAGGACGAGGACGCCGACGTGCGCGCGGCCGTCGCCTACACGCTGGCCGAGCTGAAGGACCCGGCCTCCGCCAGCGCGCTGCTGCCCTACCTGGGCGACGCCGACCCCGAGGTGCAGGCGGCCGCGCTGCAGGCCGTGAAGGCGCTGCGCGTGGATGCCGCCTTCGACCCGGCCCTGGCGGCGCTGGCACATGCGGACGCCAAGGTGCGCCGCGCAGCCGTCAGCGTGCTGGGCTACCTGAAGAAGCCCCAGGCCATCTCCGCGCTGACCGAGGTCGCCGCGCACGACACCGACGCCGAGGTGCGCCGCGTCGCGGTGGGCGCGCTGAGCTTTGCCAACGATGCCGAGGTCAGCGTGCATCCGGCGCTGAGCCGCGCCCTCGCCGATCCCGAGTGGCAGGTGCGGGAGGAAGCGGCCACGACCTTTGCCAAGACCGGCTCGGCGCTGGGCGTGCCCAACCTCGTGCGTGCCATGGACGACGAGTACTGGCAGGTGCGCGTGAAGGCCGCCCGCAGCCTGGGCAAGCTGAAGGCGCGCGACGGCGTCATGGCGCTGGTGGAGGCGCTGATCCACCCGGTCAGCAACCTGCGCAAGGAGGCCGTCATCGCGCTGGGCGAGATCGGCGACCCGCGCGCCATCACGCCACTGGAGCGCACGCTGCGCGACCCCGACCCGGACGTGCGCAAGCTGTCCAAGCTGGCGCTCACCACGATTCAAATGAATGGAGGCGCCGCATGAGTTTCGTCGTCACCGAGGCTTGCATCCGCTGCAAGTACACCGACTGCGTCGCGGTCTGCCCCGTGGAGTGCTTCCACGAAGGCCCGGACTTTCTCGTCATCGACCCGGCCGCCTGCATCGACTGCGGCGTCTGCGTGCCCGAGTGCCCCGTCGAGGCCATCTTCGACGAGAAGGACCTGCCACCCGAACAGCGCGAGTACGTCGAGCTGAACCGTCGCCTGGCCGCCCAATGGCCGCTCATCACCGCCGCGCAGGACCCGCTGCCCGATGCCGAGCACTGGGCCAACCAGCCGGACAAGCGCGCGCTGCTGACCGAAAGCGCCGAACAGGTTTGACGACCGGTGGAAGCCGCTGCGCAGCGGCTTTCGTGAATGTGACCCGACAGCCCAGGAGATTGAGATGAGGATTGCCACGCTCTCGAATGTTCCCGCCGCCATCCTGCGATGCCTGACCGGCCTCGCGCTCGGCATGACTCTCCTGCCCGCCCACGCCGCCAAGGAGGTGGTGACGATAGGCATCGGCACGCAGAACACCACCACCAACACCGTCACCGGCGGCGTCGTGCTCAAGGAGCTCAAGCTGCTGGAGAAGCACCTGCCCAGGACGGGCAAGTACGCCAACATCGAGTGGAAGCTCGACTGGCAGAACTTCACCTCCGGCCCGCCCATTACCAACGGCATGGTCGCCGGCAAGCTGCAGATCGGCATGATGGGCGACTACCCGCTGCTGGTGAACGGCGCCACCGGCCAGCAGAACAAGGGCAACGAGACGCAGCTCGTCGCCGTCATCGCCTACAACGCCTTCGGCTCGGGCAACGGCGTGGTGGTGCACAAGGACAGCCCCTACTACGAGCTGGCCGACCTCAAGGGTAAGACGGTGTCGGTGCCCTTCGGCTCCGCCGCGCACGGCATGATGCTGCAGGCCATGCAGGAGCGCGGCTGGCCGGCGGACTACTGGAACCTCGTCAGCCAGAGCCCCGAGGTCGGCACGACCAACCTGCAGGAAAGGAAGATCGACGCGCACGGCGACTTCGTGCCCTTCGCCGACCTGCTGCCGCAGCGCGGCTTCGCCCGCAAGATCTTCGACGGCGCGCAGACCAAGATCCCGACCTTCCACGGCGTCGTCGTGCGCAAGGAGTTCGCCGACAAGTACCCCGAAGCCGTCGTCGCCTACATCAAGGCGCTGATGGAGGCCAACGACTGGGTGCGCAAGGACCCCAAGCTCGCCGCCGCCAAGATCGAGGCCTGGACCAAGATCGAGAAGGAGGTGGTCTACCTCTTCCTCGGCCCGGGCGGCATCCACACGCTGGACCCGAGCATCAAGCCGCGCTGGGTCGAAACCATCAAAATCGCCCACGGCGTTTTGTCCAAGCTCGGCCGCGTGAAGGAGTTCGACGTCGCCGCCTGGGTCAACGAGAGCTATCTGCGCGAGGCCTTCAAGCAGCGCGGCCAGGACTACGAGGCGCAGAAGCAGACGCTGGCCAACTACGACATCGCCGGCAACGACCCCATCTGCAAGCTACCGGTCACGCGGCCCAAGGAGGCCGGCGAGATCTGGCTGGCCAGCGGCGAGATCGTCGTGGCCAGCTCGCCCGCCTGCCTGCTGGCCGGCGTGAAGCAGTACGAGGCGGCGGGCAAGACCGTCAAGGTGGCCTACCTGTACGACAAGGCGCTGGGCATCAAGGTCGTCGCCGACAAGGCCTTCTACGCGATGGACGCCAGCAACCCAAAGGCGCCGCTGGCCGTGCCCTTCCTGTTGAAGAAGGACGCCGAGGCCTACGCCGCCAAGACCAACGCCAGGCTCGCCACCTACGCGGAAGCGCTGGGCCAGGCCACCGCCACCGTCGTTGCCTCCGGCACGGCCAGCACGAAGTGACCGCCATGACCGCCCTGCACCGCATCGACACCTTCGCGCCGCCGCCCACCGCGGCGGCCACGCAACCGCCCCCCAAGACGGTCCCGCCGGCCCATGTCGGCCAGGGCGTGACGCCCCTGCCCCTGCCAACACCGCAGGCGGCCGCGCCCGGCCGCTGGCGCCGCTTCTGGCAGGGCCGCGGCGCCACCCTGCTGATGGGCGCGCTGTCCATCGCCAGCGTGCTGCTCTTCTGGCAGCTCGCCACGCAGTACAAGCTCGACGCCTACATCCGCTTCAACAACATCCCCACGCCGGCGCAGGTGCTGGAGAAGGTGGTCGAGGTCAATAGCAGCCCGAAGTTCGCCACCAACATCGGCATCAGCGTGCGGCGCATCCTGCTGGGCTTCCTGGTGGCGACCGTGACCGGCGTGGGCCTGGGCGTGCTGGTCGGCCGCTACCGCAGCGTGCGCGGGCTGGTGATGCCGGCGATGGAGGTGTTCCGCCCCATCCCGGCGATCGCCTGGGTGCCGATGTCCATCATGCTGTGGCCCGACAACGAGGTGAGCATCGTCTTCATCACCTTCCTCGGCGCCTTCTTCCCCATCCTGCTCAACACCGTGCATGGCGTCGAGGCCATCGACCCGGTGCTGCTGCGCGCGGCCCGCACGCTGGGCGCGGGCGAGGCCAGCCTGCTGCGGCACGTGGTGCTGCCCGGCGCGCTGCCGCACATCTTCACCGGCCTGGCGGTGGGCATGGGCGTGGCCTGGGTGTCGCTGATCGCGGCCGAGATGATCTCGGGCCAGTTCGGCATCGGCTATTTCACCTGGGAGGCCTATTCGCTGATCAGCTATGCCGAGATCGCCCTCGGCATGATCACCATCGGCGTGCTGGGCCTGCTGTGCAGCGGCGCCATCCGGCTGCTGGCCAAGCTCGCCATGCCCTGGCATTCATGAAGCCCCTCGTCCAAGGCGTACCTTGGCCGGTCCCCCGAGGGGACGGCGATGCACGCGGCATCGAGCCGCATGCACATCGCCAAGGCGGGCCGGCTTGGGAGCGGCCCGGCGCTCGGCCCGAAAAACTCAAGCATCGCATGCACCCCCTCACTCACCGGAGACCCGACATGGACAAGACCGTTGCATCCCACGGCCGCGTCGACGTGCGCGACGTGCACATCCGCTTCCACACCAAGGGCCAGGAGTTCGAAGCGGTGCGCGCGGCCAACGTGCATGTGCGGCCGGGCGAGTTCGTGTCGCTCATCGGGCCCTCGGGTTGCGGCAAGTCGACGCTGCTGAACGCGGTGGCCGGGTTCCTGAAGCCCAGCAGCGGCCAGGTGCTGCTGGACGGCCAGCCCATCACCGGCCCGGGGTCCGACCGCGGCGTGGTGTTCCAGCAGTACTCGCTGTTCCCGTGGATGACGGTGCGCGCGAACGTGGAGTTCGGGCTGCGCATGAAGGGCGCGTCGGCCAGCGAACGCGAGGCGCAGGCACGCACGCTGCTCGGACTGGCCGGCCTGCTGTCGTTCGAGAACCACTACCCCGACCAGCTCTCCGGCGGCATGAAGCAGCGCGTGGGCATCGTGCGCGCGCTGGCCACCAGCCCGCAGGTGCTGCTGATGGACGAGCCCTTCGGCGCGCTGGACTCGCAGACCCGCGTCGTCATGCAGGAGATCCTGACCAACATGTGGCAGCGCCTGCGCATCTCGGTGCTGTTCATCACGCACGACATCGACGAGGCGGTGTTCCTGTCGGACCGCATTTACGTGATGACGGCGCGCCCCGGCCGCATCAAGGCGGAGCTGGCCGTGCCGCTGCCGCGGCCGCGCACGCCCGAGATGACCGCCACGCCCGAGTTCGCCGCCATGGTGCGGCAGATCAAGGGCCTGATCCGCGAGGAGAGCATCGCGGCGATGGGCGGCGAGCTCAGCGACGGCGGCCTGGCTGGCCTGTGCGCCGAGGTGGGCCCACGCGGCGTGGGGCAGCTGGTGTGATGGCCGCGCCGACCGAGATCGTGTGGCACCAGGCCAGCGGCGCGCTGTCGCTGGCCTGGGCCGATGGCCGCGAGGCGCGCCTCACGGCCGCGGGCCTGAGGGCGGCCTGCAAATGTGCCGCCTGCGAACAACGCCGCCGCGACGGCCGCCCGACGGCCGTGCCCGCCGGCACCGCGCTGACCGCCATCCACCCCGTCGGCGAGATGGGCGTGCAGCTGGTGTTCAGCGACGGCCATGACCGCGGCATCTATCCCTGGCCCTATCTCCACCAACTTGCCTTGGAGCCTTGCGCATGAGCAACCTCTTCGACGCCCAGGTGCTGGACGTCCGCCACTGGACCGACCGCCAGTTCTCCTTCACCTGCACCCGCGACCCGGGCTTTCGCTTCCAGAGCGGCCAGTTCACGATGCTGGGCCTGATGGTGGACGGCAAGCCGCTGCTGCGGGCCTACAGCGTCGTCAGCCCGCATTGGGAGGAGACGCTGGAGTTCCTCAGCATCAAGGTGCCCGACGGCCCGCTCACGTCGCGGCTGCAGCACATCCGGCCGGGCGACACGCTGCAGATCGGCCGCAAGGCCTCGGGCACGCTGCTGACGCAGAACCTGCTGCCCGGCCGCCACCTCTACCTGCTGGCCACCGGCACGGGCGTGGCGCCCTTCATGGCCATGGTGCGCGACCCGGAGGTGTACGAGCAGTACGAGAAGGTCATCCTCGTGCACGGCTGCCGCCAGGTGGCGGAGCTGGCCTACGAAGAAGTCATCACCCGCGAGCTGCCCGACAACGAGTACTTCGGCGACGAGGTGCGCGACAAGCTCATCTACTACCCCACCGTCACGCGCGAGCCCTTCCGCAACCAGGGCCGCATCCCGACCCTGATGCAAAGCGGCAAGCTCGCTCAGGACATCGGCCTGCCGCCGCTGTGCGTGGCGAACGACCGTTTCATGCTGTGCGGCAGCCCGGAGATGCTGCGCGACACGCGCGCTTTGTTCGACGACATGGGCATGGCCGAGGGGAACATGAGCCACCCGGGGCACTTCGTCATCGAGCGCGCCTTCGTCGAAAAATAGCCTGGGATGCTGGCCCGCGCCGCCTTCTTCGACGCCCAGGGCCAGGCCCTGCGGCGCGTCTGGCCGGGCTGGGCCACCTGCGTGCTGATCGCGCTGGCCGCCTCGTTCGTGGCCGCGCTGCACCAGGGGCCGCCCATGCTGTACGCGCTGCTGTTCGGCACCGCCCTGCACTGCCAGAGCCCCGAGGACCGCACCGCCGCCGGCGTGGAGTTCTGCAGCCGCACGCTGCTGCGCCTCGGCGTGGGCCTGCTGGGCGCTCGCATCACCTGGGAGCAGGTGGCGGGCCTGGGCTGGCCGACGGTGCTGGTCGTGCTGGGGGCGGTGGCGAGCACGCTGGCCTGCGGCTGGTGGCTGGCCAAGGCGCTGCGCCTGCCCTGGATGCTGGGCGTGCTGGCGGGCGGGGCCACGGCCATCTGCGGCGCCTCCGCGGCGCTGGCCATCGCGGCGGTGCTGCCGCGGGCGCGCGACGGCGAGACACCGACCGAGCAGCACGGCCTGGTGGTGGCGGTGATGGCCACGCTGCTGTCGACGGCGGCGATGGTGGCCTACCCGCTGATCGCGCGGCAGCTGCACCTGTCGGCGGCCGGCGCCGGGCTCTTCATCGGCGGCAGCATCCACGACGTGGCCCAGGTGATCGTGGCCGGCTACGCCATCTCGCCGGCGGCCGGCGACACCGCCTCGCTCGTGAAGCTGCTGCGCGTGAGCCTGCTGGTCGTGGTGGTGCTGGGCGTGTCGCTCGCCTGCCGTGCGCCGGGCCAGGCCGGCCAGCAGCCACCCGCGCTGATGCTGCGGCTGCGCGGCCTGGTGCCGGGCTTCCTGTGGCTGTTCGTCGCGCTCGCCGCGCTCAACTCGCTGGGCTGCCTGCACCTGTTGCAGGAACCGCTCAACGTGGCCTCGCGCGCCTGCCTGATGCTGGGCGTGGCCGGGCTGGGCATGAAGACCTCGTTCCTGCGCCTGGCCAGCGCCGGGTGGCGGCCGGTGCTGCTGATGCTGGCGACCAGCGCCTGGCTGGCCGGCGTCTCGCTGGCCGCAGCGTGTGGGCTGGGGCCGCGCTGAGCGGCGCCGCGGAGGGCTGGCCCCTCAGGCCGGCTCGCCCGACAGCACGCGCTTCAGCGGCGCGCCGCTGACGGTCTCTTCGCCGAGCAGCAGCTCGGTCAGCGCGTTGAGCCGGTCGCGCTTGTCTTCCAGCACGCGGCGGCATTCGGCCTGCGCGCTTTCCAGCAGCGCGCGCGCTTCGTCGAGCAGCGACTTCTGCACGTCAGGCCCGATCAGCTCACGCGGCACGCCGGCCATGCTGAGCAGGCCGAAGGTCTTGCCGAAGCCCATGGAGCCGACCATCGACGTCGCCAGCTCCGAGGCACGCTTGAGGTCGTCGGTGGCGCCGGAGGAGGCATTGCCGAAGGCGATCAGCTCGGCCTCGCGGCCAGCCAGCATCATGGCCAGGCGCGAGAGCAGCTCGCGCTCACCGTACAGCGGCTCCTCGTGCGTGCGGGTCACGTAGGTCACGCCCAGCGCCGGGCCGCGCGGCTCGATGCTGACGCGCTCGACGCTGCCGGCCTCCAGCACATGGGCCACCAGCGCATGGCCGGACTCGTGGAAGGCGATGCGGCGCAGCGTCTCGGGCGTGATGATGTCCTTGGTGTTGGTCACCTCGCCACCGAGCTGGTGGGTCTCCAGCGACTGGTAGACGCGCTCCTGGCTGACCAGGTCCTCGCCCGCCTCGGCCGCATAGGCGGCGGCGCGGTTCACGCAATTGGCGATGTCGGCGGGCGACATGCCGGTGGCCGTGCGGGCGATGGACGCCAGCTCCATGCCGGGCGCGGCCTTGACCTGGCCGAGGTAGAGGCCGAACAGCTGCTCGCGCTCCGGCGAAGTGGGCAGCGAGGTGCGCACGACCAGGTCGAAGCGGCCGGGGCGGCGCATGGCCTCGTCGATGTTGTCGACGTGGTTGGTGGCGCCGACGATGACGACGTTCTCCAGCGACGAGAAGCCGTCCATCTCCACCAGCAGGCGGTTGATGATGCGGTTCTGCTCCTGCTCACCGCCTCCCGTGCCGGCCTCCTTGCCGTTGCTGCGCTTGCCGATGCCGTCGATCTCGTCGATGAAGACGATGCAGGGCGCGCATTCGCGGGCGCGCTTGAAGAGCTCTTTGACCTTGCCGATGCCGGCGCCGTAGAACATGGAGCTGAAGTAGGAGCCATCCACGCTGATGAAGTTGGCGCCGCACTCGCCCGCCAGCGCCTTGGCGAGCAAGGTCTTGCCGGTGCCGGGCGGGCCGTCGAGCAGCACGCCGCGCGGCGCCTTGGCGCCCACTCCGGCGTAGTGCTTGGGGTCCTTCATGAAGGCGGCGACGCGCTTGAGCGCCTTCTTGGCCTCGTCGGCGCCGATGACGTCGTCGAAGCGGGTCTTGGGCTTCTCGGCCAGGCGGGTGCGCTGGCCCAGCGAGCCGCGCAGGTGGAAGTAGACGAGCGCGCCGCCGATGGCGACGAAGGCCAGCAGCGGCGCCAGGGCCGCGATGGCCCGGTCGATGTTCTGCGTGAGGCGCTGCCCGGCGGTGCGTGCATCGACGTCGACGTTGGTCAGCGCAAAGCCCTGCGCCACGCTCAGCTCGCCCAGGCGCGAGCCCAGCTCGTTCTTGCAGTTGAGGCCGCAGTCGATCATGCGGGTGCTGAACTGCTGGCCCTTGCGGTCCGTGTAGAGGACGAGGTAGCCGTCGACACCGACGGCAGCGACCTCGCGCGCCTGCACGGCGCGCTCGAACTCGGAGGCCTCGCGCGGATGCGCCAGCCACTGCTCGGCGGCACGCTCGAAGGCCAGCGCGGTCGGATTCTTGCGGGCCTGCGCTTCAGCGGCGGCGCGGTCCTGCAGCTGGGAGATGCCCATCCAGACCAGCAGCGACACGGCCAGGGCGGCGGTGGCGATGAGGATCTTCTGGCGGACTCCGGGGGTGGGCGTCTTGCTGGCGCTGTCCATGGTGGCGGGTGGCTTCGCTGCTGTAGGTATGCCCAGCATGATCAAGGCGAGGCCCGCCGATTCCAAGTGTGAAACAGGCACTTCAGCCCCGGGAATGCCGGGGCTTACAAGTTGCGCCGTGAAAGCGCGAAAAAATTCCAGGCCGCGGGGGCCCGTTCAATCCAGACGTTACTGTGGCTGGGCCGGCTGCGACGCGGCGCCGGCCACGGCGACGACATTGGCCACCGGCTGCGGCAGTGTCAGGCGGTTGTCGACCGCACGCACGCCCTGCGGCGCGGCGGCCAGCACCGTGGCCCGCTCCTTGGCTGCGGCGTCGGGCGCGGGGCCGGACAAGCGGACGACGCCGTTGTCGGTCTGCACGTCGATGCGCGAGGCGCTCAGCGCCGGGTCGACGGCCAGCGCGGCCTTCACCTTGGCACTGATGCCGGTGTCGTCGATGGCCGCGCTGACGCCGTCCACCACGTTGCGCGAGGCCTGGACGGCGGCGTTCTGGGAGTCGGCCACGCTGCGCTCGGCCTCGCTGCCGAGGTTGCGCACGCTGGCGACCGCGTCGTCCAGCTGCGTGCCGACGCTGCGCGGGTCCTGCATCGCGATCACCGCCACGATGGCGATGACCGCACCCAGGCCGAGGGCCAGCAGCCAACCGGCTATCCCCGACGAGCGGTGCGGCTCCACGCGCTTGATCAGCCGCGGCCGCGGCGCGGCGGCGGCGGGGTGCAGTTCGGCGGTCTGCAGCGGCTCCTGCGGATGGTCGGGCCAGCCGTCGGCGCGGTGACGCTTCGCAAAGATTCTCATGGCGGTCCCCTTGTGCGGGCGCTCAGGCCCGGGTCATCCAGTCCTTGAGCTCGTCGGCATGCTCTTCCTCGTCGGCGAGGATGTCCTCCAGCAGGCGGCGCGTCGTGGAGTCCTTGTCGGCCACCAGCTTGATCATCTGGCGGTAGGTCTCGACGGCCACCCGCTCGGCAATCAGGTTGGAGCGGATCATGCCCTTCAGGTCATTGACGGCGTCGTACTCGGCGTGGCTGCGCTCCAGCAGGCCGGCCGGATTAAAGTCCGGCTCGCCGCCGAGTTGCACGATGCGCTGTGCCAGGCGGTCGGCATGCGACAGCTCCGCATTCGCGTGGACGAGGAACTCCTCGGCAATGGTGGGCGACTCCAGGCCGTTGGCCATGAAGTGATGGCGCCGGTAGCGCAACACGCAGGTCAGCTCGGTCGCCAGCGCGCCGTTAAGCAGGCCGACGATGTCGTCGCGCCAAAGCCCATAGGCGGGCGTGACGGCACCGTCGTCCAGGTCGCTGCGGGCGGCGTTCAGCCCGGCTTCATCCAGCTTCAGGGGCGTGCGCTGCTCAGCCATTGCGGGCCACCACGAGCTGGTTGTCCACGGAGCGCACACCGTCGACCGCATTGGCCAGCGTCGTCGCGCGCTGCTGCGAGCTGGCGTCGGGCGCGGTGCCGGTGAGCGTCACGCGGCCGTCCTGCGCCTTCACGTCGATCTTGAGCGCCTTGAGTTGGTCGTCGGCCACCAGCGCGGCGTTGATCTTGGTGACGATGGCTGCGTCGGTCACCGCCTCGGAAGTCGCGTTGGCGGCCTCCTTCATCTTCACTTCGGCGGAATCGGCTGCCCGGCTGGCATCGGTCTTGGCCTCGGCGCCGGCCTGCTTGGCTTCGGCGATGGCGCCGTCCAGCTTCTGGCCGGCGGTGCGGTCATCCTGCTTGCTGCAGGCGGCCAGCGAAGCGGCCAGTGCCAGTACACCGAGGAGCGGGAGGCGTGAGGTGGTGATGCGGTTCATGTCGAGGTCCTTTCTCAGCCGGGGTGTGGATGGTTACCGCTACTCTCGGTCCTGGCCGCGCATGGCGGCATCGGCTGCGGTGCTGAGCGGCTGTCGGACAGTGCTGACGCGTGCCTGGCGAACCGGCCCCAAAAGCAAACGGCCCCTCGCGGGGCCGTCGGTGGCGCTTGGCGTCGCAGGGTTCAGCGGCCGATGTTCATGGCCGCAGCCGACAGGTGGTCGTGCGACTGGGCGGCGATGCGGCGCTCCAGGTCGGCGTGGTCCGCTGCGGCGGCGAGGTAACGCTCCTCGACGTCGATTTGCGTGTCGACGCTCAGCGCATGGCGCAGGGACAGGAAGAAGTTGTGGATCAGGGTCATGGTCTTGGGTTCGGGCTCGTGGCCCTCCGTCTCACTAGGGTAAACCCGATTATAGGGTTAACACTTATTCGACGCAACCAGCCGATCACAGCGGCGCCAGCTACACGGCTTCCAGCGACAACCCCGCCTGCTGCCAGGCGTCGATGCCACCGCGCAGCACGCGCGCCTGGTAGCCCTGCGCCTTCAGCCACTGCGCGGCGCGGGCGGCAGACACGTCGTTGGGGCAGGCGCAGTAGGTGACGAACTCGGCCTCGGGCGGCCAGCCGGCCACCGCCGGCCCACCCAGGGCGCCAAGGTCCAGATGGCGCGCACCGGGGAGGCGGCTGTCGCGCGGGCCGCCGCGCACGTCGACGAAGATGACCTGGCACCCCTGCTGGCGCAGCGCGGCCACTTCGGCCGGGTCCAGGCGCTCCAGACGGTTCAGTTCGCGCCGCACGGCCGAGCGGCGCCACAGCCGCCAGCCAAGATAAGCCGCCACCACCGCCACACCAAGGGCGATGGCGGCGCTGCCCAGCTGGCTCAGCTCGCGCAGCAACGCGTCGATCTGCGCATGGAAGGCCCAGCCGGCCGCCAACCCCGCGCCGGTCCAGAGGGCGGAGCCAAGCAGGTTCCACGCGAGAAAGCGGCCCGTCGACATGCCCAGGGCTCCGGCCAGCGGCGGCGCCAGCATGGACAGGCCCGGCACGAACTTGGCGATGAGCAAGGTCAAGACGCCCCTACGGGCAAAGCTGACCTCGTTCTGGCGCACGCAGCTGTCCGGCGAGATGGAGATGCGGCACAGCGCCGCCAGCACGCGCCGCCCGAGGCGCCGGCCGGCCCAGAACCACAGCGCGTTGGCCACCATTGCCGCACCGGTGACCGTGCCGAAGGCGCGCAGCGCGAAGCCGTCGCGCGAGGCCGACTCCGCGCCCAGCAGCAACAGCAGCGGCGTGGACGGCAGCGGCGCGCCGAGCTGGTGCAGCAGCACGGCCACGGCCACGGCAAGCAGGCCGTGGCGGGAGAAGAGTTCGGTGATCAGGTCCATAGGCGGGACCGCCAGCATAGAGCCGCCCGCTTCTCCGCGCCGGCCGCCGCCCATCGCGATGTAGTTGGATACATTACGCATCCATGCCTACCGACCTCTGGCGCCAGTTCGACGCCGCGCCGCTGCTGCTGACGCTGCGCGTCGCCGGCGTGGCGACGCTGCTGGCCCTCGCGCTGGGCGTGGCGCTGGGCTGGGTGTTCGCGCGCACGAAGCTGCCGGGGCGCGGCCTGCTGGAGGCCGTCTGCATGCTGCCGCTGGTGCTGCCGCCCACCGTGCTGGGCTACGGCCTGCTGGTGCTGGCAGGCCGGCGCAGCGCTTTGGGCGGCTGGCTGCGCGAGCATTTCGACTACACGCTGATCTTCAACTGGCATGGCGCCGTCGTCGCGTCCACGCTGGTGGCCCTGCCGCTGGTGCTCAAGGGCGCCAGCAGCGCCTTCGCCCAGGTGGACCGCAGCCTGGAGGCCGCCGCGCGCACGCTGCGCCAGTCGGGCTGGAGCACCTTCCTGCGCGTGACGCTGCCACTGGCCTGGCCGGGCATCCTGGCCGGCACGCTGCTGGCCTTCGCCCGCGCGATGGGCGAGTTCGGCGCGTCGCTGATGGTGGCGGGCTCCATCCCCGGCCAGACGCAGACGGCCTCCATGGCCATCTACGACGCGGTGCAGGCCGGCCGCGACGACCTGGCGCTGATGCTCGCCCTCATCGTGTCGGCCGTCTCGGTCGCCATCCTGCTGCTGTCCAACCGCTACCTGCAACGCGCGCCGTCATGAAACGCCTGCTGCTGCTCCTCACCGCCCTGCCCTGGCTGGCGTCTGCCCAGCAGCTGACCGTTTCGGCCGCCGCCAGCCTGACGGACGCCTTCAAGGCCATCGCCCCGCGCTTCGAAGCCGCGAGGCCCGGTGCGACCGTGCGCTTCAACTTCGCCGCCTCCGGCGTGCTGCTGCAGCAGATCGCCCAAGGCGCGCCGGTGGACGTGTTCGCCAGCGCCGACCAGGAGACCATGGACCGTGCCGCCGCGCAGAAGCTCGTCGCGGCCGGCACGCGGCGCGATTTCGCGGCGAACTCGCTGGTGCTGGTCACGCCGCCCGGCGGCGCCGTCGCAAGCATGCGCGACCTGGCCGGTGCCGGCGTGAAGCGCATCGCCATCGGCAAACCGGCGTCCGTGCCGGTGGGGCGCTACACGCAGCAGGCGCTGGAGAACGCGCGGCTCTGGGCCGGCCTGCAACCCAAGCTGGTGTTCGCCGACAACGTGCGCCAGGTGCTGGACTATGTGTCGCGCGGCGAGGTCGAAGCCGGCTTCGTCTACCGCACCGACGCCGAGCTGGCCAGGGGCAAGGTCGGCATCGCGATGACGGTGGCCGGGCATGCGCCGGTCAGCTACCCGGCGGCCGTGGTGGCCGACAGCAGGCAGGCGGCGCTGGCGCGCGACTTCGTCGCCTTCCTCGGCGCTGCCGAGGCGCAGGGCATCCTCGCCAAGCACGGCTTCGACAGACCTTGATCGACATTGCGCTCAAGCTCTCGGTCAGCGACGCCCGCCGCCGCTTCGACCTCGACATCGCCTTCGAGTCCGACGCGCCCTTCGTCGCGCTGTACGGCCCGTCGGGCGCCGGCAAGTCGCTGACGCTGCAGGCCATGGCCGGGCTGCTGCCGGTGCGGGCCGGCCATGTGATGCTGGGCGGCCGCGTGCTGCTGGACACGGCCGCCGGCATCGACCTGCCGCCCCAGGCCCGCGGCATCGGCTACCTGTTCCAGCATTACGCCCTCTTCCCGCACCTCAGCGTGCGCGACAACATCGCCTTCGGCTTGACGGACTGGTGGCGCCGCCTCACGCCCGCGGACGCAGCGCGGGTGGACGAACTGATCGAGTCCTTCGGCCTGGCCGGCCTGGCGCGCAGCAAGCCGGCCACGCTGTCCGGCGGCCAGCAGCAGCGCGTGGCGCTGGCGCGGGCGCTGGCCTGCAAGCCGCAGGTGCTGTTGCTGGACGAGCCCTTCGCCGCACTGCACACGACGCTGCGCCGCCAGCTGCGCGAGGAGTTGCGCGAACTGCGGCGACGGCTGGGCATCCCGGCCCTCATCGTGAGCCACGACGCCGAGGACGTGAAGGCGCTTGCCGAAGAGGTCTTCATACTCGACGGCGGCGGCCTGCAGCGCCGGCTGCGTGTCGATGACCCGGATCTCGCCGCGGCGCTGGAGCAGGTCGGGTGAGCACGCAGGACCACCCGCTGCTGCAGGGCGAGCTGCGCCTGGGCGGCCGGCTGGACGGGCGCTTCTTTGACCTGCTGGCCGCGCTGGCGCTGACCGGCTCGCTGCAGAAGGCCGCGCGCACCGCTGGCTACAGCTACAAGGGCGCCTGGCTGGTGCTGGACGCGGCGGCCGCGCTGACGCATGCGCCGCTGGTCGACAAGGCCACCGGCGGCGCCGGCGGTGGCGGCACGCGGCTGACGGCCGAGGGCGACGCGCTGCTGGCCGCCTGGCGAGAACTTCAAGCCCGGCACGCCGCCTTCCTGCACGAACAGGCCGCCTGGCTGGCCACGCAACCGGCGCTCGATGCGCTGCTGAAAAGGATGAGCATGAAGACCACCGCCCGCAACCAGTTCCTGGGCCGCATCTCGGCCGTACACGCCGGCCCGTCGACGACGACGGTGCGTGTCGCGCTGGACGGCGGCCAGCAGGTCACGGCCTCGCTGACGACCGAGGCTGCGCACGAACTCGAAGTCAGCACCGGCCAGCAGGCGCTGGCGCTCGTCAAGTCCAGCGAGGTCGTGCTGGTGACGGACTTTGGTGGCTATCGCCTGTCGGCGCGCAACCAGCTGGCCGGCACCGTGTCGCGCGTGGAGCGCGGCGCGGTGTCGTCGCTGGTGGGCCTGACCTTGCCGGGCGGCACGGTCGTGACCGCGAGCGTGACCAGCGACGCGGTAGATGGACTGGGCCTGACCGTCGGCCAGCAGGCGACGGCCGTGTTCAAGGCGTATGCAGTGATGCTGGCGGTGCGCGCCTAGAGCCCCAGGTCACTCAGGCTCGGATGCTCGTCCGGCCTCCGGCCCAGCGGCCAGAAGAACAGCCGCGCCGACTCGGCGATGGGCAGGTCGTTGATGCTGGCAAAGCGCCGCCGCATCAGGCCCTCGTCGGTGAACTCCCAGTTCTCGTTGCCATAGCTGCGGAACCAGTGGCCCGAGTCGTCGTGCCACTCGTAGGCGAAGCGCACGGCGATGCGGTTGCCGGTGAAGGCCCACAGCTCCTTGATGAGCCGGTAGTCCAGCTCGCGCGCCCACTTGCGCGTCAGCAGCGCATGTACCTGCTCGCGGCCGACCGGGAATTCGGCGCGGTTGCGCCAAACCGTGTCGTCCGTGTAGACGCCGACGACGCGGTCGGGGTCGCGGCTGTTCCAAGCGTCCTCGGCGAGGCGCACTTTCTGCGTCGCGGACTCAAGGGAAAACGGTGGCAAGGGTGGGCGCATGGCCTGCTCCATTGAGCTTCACGGAGTGAAGCGACTCATCCAGCGGCCGCCGTGGATCTGGCTCTGCCAGGCCACCAGCGGCGCCCCCTCGAAGGGGGCCGGCGAAGCCGGTAGGGGGTGGGCCAATCAGTACGTCTTGTAGGGCAGGAACTTGCCGCTCATGACGATGCTGACGCGGTCGCCGGCTGCGTTGGGCTCGCGCTGCAGGTCCATCTTGAAGTCGATGGCGCTCATGATGCCGTCGCCGAACTCTTCATGGATCAGCTCCTTGAAGGTCGTGCCGTAGACGCTGATCAGCTCGTAGAAGCGGTAGATCAGCGGGTCGGTCGGCACGCTGGTCGGCAGGCTGCCCTTGTAGGGCACGACCTTGAGCCACTGCGCCTCGGCTTCGGTCAGGTCGAAGGTCTTGGCCAGCTTGGCGGCCTGCTCGTCGTTGAAGGTCATCTGGCCCAGGCAGCCGGCCGTGACCCATTCCTTGCTGAGGCCGATGTCGGCGGCGACGTCGGCCCACTTGATGCCCTTGGCAACCTTGGTGGCGATGATTTTTTCGGTGACTTCGAGGCGGCTCATGCGGTGCTCCTGTGGATGGCGGGGTGGGTGTCGAGGGGAATGACTTCGGCGGGCTCCGGCAAGCCGGGGCGCACTTCGGGTGGATGCTCCGGGGCGCGGCCGTGGGACAAGGTCGCGCTGCGCTCGACGAGGAAGTCGACGAGGTGGTTGCGGATGCGGTAGTACTGCGGGTCGTGGTGCAGCGTGGCGCGCTGGCGGTCACGGCTCATCGTGTTGACGACGATCTCCGCCACGCGCGCCTGCGGGCCGTTGGCCATCAGCAGGATGCGGTCGGCGAGAAGAATCGCTTCGTCCACGTCGTGCGTGATCATGAAGACGGTCTGGCGCGTGGCGGCGCAGATCTTCAGCAGCTCGTCCTGGATGGTGCCGCGCGTCAGCGCGTCCAGCGCGCCGAAAGGCTCGTCCAGCAGCAACATGCGCGGCTCGATGGCGAAGGCGCGCGCGATGCCCACGCGCTGCTTCATGCCGCCGGAGAGCTGGCTGGGCTTCTTGTCCAGCGCGGGTGTCAGGCCCACGAGGGCGACGTACTTCTCCACCTGCGCGTCGACCTCGGCACGCTTCCAGTCCGGCCACTTGCTGCGCACCGCGAACGCGATGTTCTGGCGCACCGTGAGCCAGGGCATCAACGCGTGGCCCTGGAAGACGACGCCGCGCTCCAGCCCTGGCGCATTCACCTCGCGCTGGGCCATGAAGACATGGCCGTCGCTCGCCTGCTCCAGGCCGGCCAGCACGTTGAGGATGGTCGTCTTGCCGCAGCCGCTGTGGCCGATGATGCAGACGAACTCGCCCTCGGTCAGCGTGAAGTTGACGTTGTCGAAGACGGTCGCGTCGCCATAGCGCTTGGCCAGGCCTTGCACTTGCACGAGTTCAGTCGACATAGGTGACGGCCTTCTGCGCGCGGGCGAAGAGCAGGTCCAGCGCCATGCCCACGAGGCCGATGACGAGGATGGCGAAGATGACGTTGGGCAGGCTGAGGTTGTTCCACTCGTTCCAGACGAAATAGCCGATGCCCGTGCCGCCCACCAGCATCTCGGCGGCGACGATGACCAGCCAGGCGATGCCCATGCTGATGCGCATGCCCGTCAGGATGGTGGGCGCCGCGGCCGGCAGGATGACCTCGAAGGCGCGGCGGATGGGGCTCACCTCCAGCGTGCGCGCCACGTTCAGCCACTCGCGCCGCACGCCGGCCACGCCGAAGGCCGTGTTGATCAGCATGGGCCACAGGCTGCAGATGAAGATGACGAAGATGCCGCTCGCCGCCGAGTCCTTGATCGTGTAGAGCGCCAGCGGCATCCAGGCCAGCGGCGAGATGGGCTTGAGCACCTGGATGAACGGGTCCAGCGCCTTGTAGACCAGCGGGCTCATGCCGATGACAAAGCCCAGCGGGATGGCCACCAGCGCCGCCAGCAGATAGCCCAGCCCCACGCGGCCCAGCGAGTAGGCCAGCTGCAGGCCGATGCCCTTGTCGTTGGGACCGCGGTCGTAGAAGGGCTCGGACAGGTGGTGCACCACCGTGCGGCCCATCACTGCCAGCGTCGGGAAGCCGCTCTTCGCGGCCACCGGCGTCGCGTCGAAGGGCTTGCCCATCAGCTTGGCGTACTCGATCTGCTCGGGCGTCATGGCCGCTGACGCCGCAGCCTGCATGCCGCCCAGCGTGGCGAGATGCCACAGGCCGAGCAGGCAGCCGAGCAGCAGCAGCGACAGCAGGCCGGCGCGGAAGTTCAACGAGCGTTGCATGTCAGGCCCGCTTGATCGCAAAGCTGTTGACATAGGCATCGGCCTTGGCCGGATCGAACTCCTTGCCCATGACCTTGAACTTCGGATAGCCGCCGGCCTTGTCGTCCGGCACGGCCAGGTCCAGCGCCTTCATCTGCTTCTTCGCGTCCGTCAGCAGGAAGACTTTCTCGGCGATCTGCTTGTAGTTCACGTCGCCCTTCACATAGCCCCAGCGCTTCATCTGGCTCAGGATCCACACGGCCATGCTCTGCCAGGGCATGGGGTCGAAGTCGGCGCGGTCGGGCACGACCTTCACATTGCCCAGGCCGTCGGCGAACTTGCCGGTCAGCACCTGGGCGATGACGGTCTCCGGCTGGTTCAGGTAGGCCTGCGGCGCGATGACCTTGGCGATCAGCTCACGGTTCTTGGCCTGGCGCGCCATCGCGGCGGCCGTCAGCACGGCGCGGTACAGCGCGATGAAGGTGTTGGGGTTCTGCTGGGTGAAGGCCGTGCTGGTGCCGAAAGCGCAGCAGGGGTGGTCGTCCCACAGCTCCTTGGTGAGCAGGTGGATGAAGCCCACCTCCTCGAACACCGCGCGCTGGTTGAACGGGTCCGGGCCGAGGAAGCCGTCGATGTTGCCGGCGCGCAGGTTGGCCACCATCTCGGGCGGCGGCACCACGCGGATCTGGATGTCGCGGTCCGGGTCCAGCCCCGCTTCCGCCACGTAGTAGCGCAGCAGGAAGTTGTGCATCGAATACTCGAAGGGCACGGCGAACTTGAAGCCCTTCCACGTCGCCGGGTCGCGCTTGTCTTTGTGCTTGACGCTGAGCGTGATGGCCTGGCCGTTGGTGTTCTGGATGGTGGCCACGTTCATCGCCGTGGCCGGTGCGCCCAGACCCAGGCTGATGGCCAGCGGCATCGGCGACAGGAAGTGCGTGGCGTCGTACTCCTTGTTGATCATCTTGTCGCGGATGAGCGCCCAGCCCGCCGTCTTCACGACCTCCACGTTCAGCCCCTGCTTGGCATAGAAGCCCAACGGGTGGGCCATGATCAGCGGCGTGGCGCAGGTGATGGGGATGAAGCCGATCTTCAGGTCCTTCTTCTCCAGCGCGCCTTTGGTGTCCTGCGCCATCGCCTGCAGACTGGCCAGCGGCAACATGCTGCCGATGGCCGCCATCGCGGTGTTGCGGCCGACAGCCCTCAGGAAGCGGCGGCGCAGCGCGTCCTGCGGGAACAGCGCCTTCACCAGCGTGGCTTCGACAAAGCTGGCCGACTCGGCTTCGAAGTCGGCGGACTCGCTGCGGGCGCGTAGTTCGGCGGCGACGTGGTCGGCCGCGCTGGCGTGCTGGCCGCAGGCGCAACGCATCAGCAGGGGTCGGTCGGCGTCGTAGGGATCGTGGGTCATCGAGTGCTCCTCAGGATGGGAGCGACTCTAGGAACGGGCGGGCCGTCGCGGAATCGTGGTGGGCGGCGAGTTTCTGTAGGGGTGGAACTACGAGGGAAAACCTGAACATTCGTTGCTCGGCGGCGACTCCGCACCGGACGCTACATGTGTGCATGTCGGCCACTTGCAGCAGAAGCGGTCGTCTACTGGTATGCGACGGCATGGCCGGTACTCACAGCAATAGTCCGACGGTCGTTGTCGACCGCATGCTGGCAGGCTTGTCGGCTAGAGTGCCCGACAGAGGAAGCCGCCCAGCGGCCTACGAGCATGCCTACAAGCGAAGAACACGAAGCGACGCTGGCGCAGATTGAAGCCAACTCGGTGCTGCAGCTGACTCGCATCGAGCGCAAGTTGGGTCTGCCTCAGGGCTACTACACGAGCCTTCGTGACGGCGGGACCGACTGGGAATTCGCGATCAAGCTTGTTGTTGTATTGGAGGCCGCTCTAGGCGCAGTTATCGCCGCGCACGCTCACAACCCGATCCTGGCTGAGCACTGCGCCCGGTTGGGCCTTGAGGGGCGGGCAGGCAAGCTGAATCTAGCGGTGGACCTGGGCATCCTTGCGAAGACGGAGCGCACCGCATTTCAAGCGCTCGCTAACGTCCGCAACACGTTTGCCCACCACGTCCAGAACATCGAGCGCACCCTCGAGAAGTTCGCACTTTCGTTGGAGGAAGCGCAGCGCACCAAGCTGGTCAAAGAGGCCCTGCAGGTGCCGAAGGAAATCGAGGAGAAGGTGCAGTTCCTTTGGAGCGACCCGGGGTCAGTCTCTCTCACCTTCAGGAAGCTGCTTTGGACCGCAGGCTCAATGCTTCTCGAGGGCTTGGCTGCTCAGGACTTCAAGGCGGAAGTGGAGGCCGAGCGCCGCAAACGCCTTGAAAGCGGGGCCATATGGACGCTAGGTGACATGTTCCGAACAGGCGGCTTTGGCATGCCCTCGCTGACTACGTCCGAGCTAGGTGAAGCCAACAACCTCGGCATCGGGGGCGCTGGCACACACGTACGCGGCGGGCTGCTGGGCGATTAGGCGCCTCCAAAGCCCGAGTAGTTGGCCGCCTCCAAAGCCCGTAGGTTGGGGTGAGCAAGGCGAACCCCAACACGTTCATACCTACCGCATCAGTTGGGGTTCAGTTCCTCCACCCCAACCTACCCACTGAACCGCAGCCAGGGCGGGCGATCTCCAGAACTTCGGCAAAACCCGAACAAGCAGCAGAGCAACGCTGCCGCTGTCGATCCGGCACGCCGTCGTTCGTCTTCATCGTGAAGCGGCGGAACCGTCTCGCCGCGCCACGACATGAGGATCCGTCATGCCTTCCTGGACAAACACCCTGCGCGCCCACTACCGCTGGGTCATCGTCGCCGTCGGCGGCCTGCTCGGCTGCGTGGTCATCGGCGCGCTGTTCTCGCTGCCCGTGCTGCTGCGGCCCATTGCGCTGGACACGGGCTGGTCCACCACCGGCATCTCCGCCGCGATGACCATCGCCTTCGCGGCGATGGCGGTCGGCAGCATGGCCTGGGGCGCGCTGTCGGACCGCGTCGGGCCGCGCGCCGTGCTCATCGCGGGCTCGCTGCTGCTCACCGCGGGCCTGGCACTGGCGAGCGTTGCGACGTCGCTGCTGGCCTTCCAGCTGCTGTTCGGCGCGGTCGTCGGTCTGGCTGCGGCGGCGATCTTTGCGCCGTTGATGGCTTGCGTGACAGGCTGGTTCGACACGCGGCGCAGCCTGGCCGTGTCGCTGGTGTCGGCGGGCATGGGCATGGCGCCGCTGACCATGTCGCCGCTGGCCGCCTGGCTGGTGCAGACGCACGACTGGCGCACGGTGCTGCAGATCATCGCGGCGGTGGTGGCCGGCATCATGTTGCCCGCAGCGCTGCTGGTGCGCCGCCCGCCCGCGTTGGCCCAGGCCGCCACCGCAGACGATGCCGGCGCGTCGCACCAACCGGGCATGACCGTCGGCCAGGCCCTGCGCTCGGCGCCCTTCCTGATCCTGGTGCTGACGAGTTTTCTGACCTGCGCCACCCACTCGGGGCCCATCTTCCACACGGTGAGCTATGCCGTCACCTGCGGCATCCCGCTGATGGCGGCCGTGTCCATCTACAGCCTGGAGGGGCTGGCCGGCATGGGCGGGCGCCTCGTGTTCGGGCTGCTGGGCGACCGCTTCGGCGCGGCGCGCACGCTGGTGCTGGCGCTGCTGGCCCAGGCCATCGTCGTGCTGGGCTATGTGCAGGCGCGCGAGCTGGGCAGCTTCTACGCCGTGGCCGCGCTGTTCGGCTTCACCTACGCGGGCGTGATGCCGCTGTTCGCGGTGATCGCGCGCGAGAACTTCCCGCTGCGCATGATGGGCACCGTGATCGGCGGCACCACCATGGCCAGCAGCATCGGCATGGCGCTGGGGCCCGTGCTGGGCGGCTTGATCTACGACTCGACGTCCAGCTACACGTGGCTGTTCGTCGGCGCCTTCGCGATGGGCATCGGCTCTTTCCTCTGCGCCCTGACGTTCATGAGGCTGCCGCAGCGGCTGGCGACGGCGGCGGTCTGAGCCGCAGCGGGACTGTCGCGCTCCGTCTCCGCAGCGTCTCTCGTCCTCGCGATTGATGACGGCGCCCCCTCGCCATGGGGCTTTGAATCGACGCTCGCGACCGCGAGAGTGACGGGCGCAGTCTTGCGGTCGAACGGCCGCGAAGGAGCCGCCATGAAGCTTTCCCTCCCAGTATGGGCCCTGGCCGCAGCGCTGCTTCCTGCTCTGCACAGCGCCCGCGCCGACGTCGTGACGGACTGGAACGTCACCGCCCTGAGCCTGACGCAGTCCAGCCCGCCGCCGATCGAGATACGCGCGCTGGCGCTGACGCATGTCGCGATGTTCGACGCCGTCAACGCGGTCACGCGCACGCACGAGGCCTACATGAAGCCCGCACCCACCGCGCCGGCCGGGGCGTCGGCTGAGGCCGCCGCGGCCGCTGCGGCGCATGCGGTGCTGCTGTCGATCTACCCGCAGCAGAAGCCGGCGCTCGACACAGCGCTGCAGGCCTCGCTGGCCAAGCTGTCCGACGAAGGTGCCAAGAGCGCCGGCAGCGCGCTGGGCCGCCGGGTGGCCGAGCAGTGCATCGCCATGCGCAGCGGCGATGGCTGGAATGCGCGCGTCGCCTACACCCCGCCGGGAACGCCCGGCAGCTGGCAGCCCGCGCCGCCATCGATGGGCACGTTCGCGTCGGTCGCATGGGCCGAGGTCAAGCCGTTCTTCGTGAAGTCGTCGACCGAGGTGACCGTGCCCGGCCCGTTGGCCGTGGACAGCCCGCAGTACCTCAAGGAGCTGGACGAAGTGCGCCGGCTGGGCGGACGCTACTCCACCGAGCGGACGGCCGACCAGACCGCCGCGGCGATCTTCACGCTGCTGAACGGCGGCCAGATGTGGAACGCCGCCGCGCGCGCCGGCGCGGCCGCCAAAGCCACCACGATGCCGGAGAACGCACGCATCTTCGCCGTCATCAACATGGCCGCGATGGACGCGCTGATCACCGGCTGGGAGGTCAAGCGCAAGCTCGGCACCTGGCGTCCGCTGACGGCGATCCGGGCCGCGTCCCGCAACCCCGACCCGTCGTGGGAGCCGCTGATCAACACGCCGCCGCATCCGGACTACGTCTCCGGGCATTCGGTGACGTCGGGCGCCTGGTCGCGCTCGCTGCAACTGCTGTTCGGCACCGATGCCGTGCCCTTCACCGCCACCTTCGCAGGCGCACTGACGCGCCACTTCACCAGCTTCTCGCAGGCCGCGATCGAGATCGAGAACGCCCGCATCTGGGCCGGCATCCACACCCGCACGGCCGACGAGCACGGCTTGGCGCTGGGCCGCCAGGTGGCGGAGCTGGCCGTGCAGCGGGCGATGAAGAAGATCGAGTGACGGCGCCGCCGTCGAGCGTCAGGCGCCGGTGGCCGTCGCCTTGGTGATCTGCACCTGCACCTCGCCGACGCCGCCGAACACGTGCCGCGACTGCTGGCCGATGCGGATGTCGTGCACGCCGGTGATCATGCCGGTGGAAATGACGTCGCCGGCCTTCAGCGTCTGTCCCTGCTGCGCACGCTTGTTCAGCGTGAACGCCAGTGCGCCCAGCGGGCCGGGTTGGATGGCGACCTTGCCGGTGCCGACCGACCGGCCGTCGATGAAGGTCTCGACGGCGATCGTCTCCAGCTCGCGCCAGTTGGCGATCTCAGGGCCTACGACGACGCCCCAGTTGTTGCCGAAGTCGGAGATGACCGCCCCCGGGCCGATGTCGTTCAGCGTGGCGAGCGGGCTGCTGGCGACTTCGACGCCGATGTGCATGGACTTCACGAGCGGGATGACGGACTCCGCCGTCCAGTCGCTCTTGCCCGCTGGCGAATCGGCCGCGACGACGATGACGACCTCCGCCTCGACGGCCGCGAGGCCGCCTTCGAACACGGGGCATTGCGCCGTACCGCCCTGCGCGACGCGATGGACGTTGCGAGCGAACGCGGGGCCGATCAGCCGCTCTTCGGGAAACTGCGCGGCGAAGGCCGGGTTGACGCGGGCGACCTTCCAGCCGGCCACGGCTTCGGACCAGCGCGCGATGGCCGCAGCCTGGATGGCATAGGCCTCGGCCAGTGTGGCGGGCGGCGTGCCGGGATAGGCGTCGATGGCGCGGCCAGCGGCGCGGGCGGTGGTGAAGGCTTCGGCGATCTGCTGGGTGGCACTCATGGCGTTCTTTCTGTGCGCCGGCTGGCGCGGTGATGCATGCGGCCGGCAATGTAGCGCCAAAATGAAACAAGGTTTTGATTTTGGGTGGCCTATCCCAACTGCGCCATGCGCACGGCGAACAGCGCCAGCTCCACGTCGTTGCGCACGCCGATCTTCTCCAGCACCCGGGCCCGGTAGGTCGAAACGGTGTTGGGCGACAGCACCAGCTGCTCGGCGATCTCGCCGACGCTGCGGCCGGCAGCGAGCAGCTGGAAGACCTGGTGTTCGCGGTGCGACAACCGCTCGTGCAGCGGCTTGTCGTCGTCCAGCGGCCGCCCGCCCGCGCCCACGGCGCCCGCGAGCAGCTCGGCCACGCTGGGCGTGATGAAGAGCCGGCCGCGGGCCACGCTGCGCACCGCGTCGATCATCTGCTCGCTGTCCGCGCTCTTGTTCAGGTAGCCGGCCGCGCCGAGCTTGAGGCTGCGCACGGCGTACTGCCGGTCGGGGTAGGTGGACAGCATCAGCACCGGCAGCTTGGGGAACTCCGACTTCAGCGCCTTGAGGATGTCCAGCCCGTCACGCTGCGGCATGGCGATGTCGAGCAGCACGACGTCCACGCCGCCCGCCCGTGCCTGTTGGATGGCGTCCGGCCCGTTGGCCGCCTCGCCGACGACGCTCACGTCCTCGGCCTCGGCCAGCACCTGCTTGATGCCCTGGCGGACGATGAGGTGGTCGTCGCAGATCAACACGCGGATCACGGCGAGGCCTCCAGCGGCATGACGATCCGCACCGTCGTCCCGCGGCCCGGGAAGCTCTCGATGCCCACCCGCCCGCCGAAATGCGCCGCGCGCTCGCGCATCCCCAGCACGCCGTAGCTGCGGGCATCGTTGAGCGCTTCGGGCGCCGCGCCGATGCCGTCGTCGCGCACCTGCAGGTAGAGCACCGGTGCGGGCGGCGCATCCACGTCGATGCGGATGTCGACGTGGCGGGCGTGAGCATGCCGCGCCACGTTGGACAGCACCTCCTGGAAGATGCGGAACACCGCGATGGCCAGGCCCCCTTCCGGCGGCACCACGTCCGCCGCGACGTGCATCCTGAAGACCACCTCGCGCTCGTCGCTGCCGGCGAGCTGGAACTCCTGCGCCTGCCACTCCAGCGCGGCCCACAGGCCCTGGTGGTCGAGGATGCTGGGGCGCAGGTCCGTGATGATGCGGCCGACGGCGTCCACGGCCGTGTCCACGAGGCCGCCCATGCGCTGGCATTTGTCCACCATGGGCTCGCGCTGCGCGGGGTCGCCCACGCGGCGGGCCAGCCAGTCGATGTCCATCTTCAGCGCGACGAGCAGCGAGCCGAGTTCGTCGTGGATCTCACGGGCGATGCGCTTGCGCTCGGTCTCGCGCATGGCCTCCAGGTGGTGGGCCAGCTCGCGCAGCTCGGCCGTGCGCTCGGCCACGCGCTGCTCCAGTTCGTCGTGGCTGGCGCGCAGCAGCGCCTCGGCCTGGCGGCGGGCGGAGATGTCGACGAAGGTGACGACGGCCCCCTGCACCTCGCCGCCCTCGATGACCGGATAGCTCGAATACTCGGCCGGGAAGAGGCTGCCATCGGCCCGCCACAGCACCTCGTCGTCGATGCGGCAGGGCTCGCCGCGGCGGAAGGCGTTGAAGATCGGGCAGTCGCACTCGGGGTAGTGGGCACCGTCCTGCCGCGAGTGGTGGATGAGTTCGTGCATGTTGCGGCCCAGCACCTCGTCGACGCGCCAACCCAGCGCTTCGCAGGCGGCGCGGTTGACGAAGGTGCAGCAGCCGGCCATGTCGATGCCGAAAATGCCCTCGCCGGTGCTCTCCAGCAGCAGCGCCAGCCGGCGCGTGGCCTCGGCGGGCGCGGCGGGGGCATCGGTCAGGGCAAACGGCATGCTCATGAGGTTACCAAGCCCGCCGCAGGGCAATGCCCCGGACCGAATAAGGAAATAAGAAAACTGTCCTTCCGCGAATAAGCGACTTTGGGCACCCTCACGCCTTTCGTTCATTCGACTGGCCCTGCCATGCCCTTCCTTCTGCCCACCCGCCGTGCGGTCCTTGCACTGGTCGCCGCCACCGCCGCCCTGCCCGCGTTTGCCGCCGACCCGACGCTGCTGAACGTCTCCTACGACGTTGCCCGCGAGCTCTACAAGCAGATCAATCCGGCCTTCGTCGCCGCGCAGAAGGCCAAGGGGCAGGCCGTCAGCGTCAACCAGAGCCATGGCGGCTCCAGCAAGCAGATCGGCGCCGTCATCGGCGGGCTGGAGGCCGACGTCGTGACGATGAACCAGGCCACCGACGTGGACCAGCTCGCCGCGAGCGGCCTGACGCCGGCCGACTGGCGCAGCCGCTTCCCGAACGGCGCGGCCCCGTACTCGTCCACGATGACCTTCCTCGTCCGCAAGGGCAACCCCAAGGGCATCAAGGACTGGGCGGACCTCGCCCGCCCCGGCGTGCAGGTCATCCTGCCCAACCCCAAGGTCACGGGCAACGGCCGCTACAGCTACCTCGCCATCTGGGGCAGCGTGCTGGCCACCGGCGGCACCGACGCGCAAGCCAGGGAACTGGTCGGCAAGGTGCTCGCCAACGTGCCGGTGCTGGACGGTGGCGGCCGCGGCGCGACGACCACGTTCACGCAGCGCGGCATCGGGGACGTGCTCGTGACCTTCGAAGCAGAGGTCGAGCTGATCGAGAACGAGTTCGGCAAGGGCAACTTCGAGCAGGTCAACCCCAGCATCTCCATCGAGACCGATGCACCCGTGGCCATCGTCGACAAGGTCGCAGCCAAGAAGGGCACGGCCGCGCTGGCCAAGGCCTACCTCGACTTCCACTGGAGCCCGGAAGCCCAGGAGATCATCGCGAAGAACAACTTCCGCCCGCGCGACCCGGCCGTCTTCAAGAAGCATCAGCAGCGCTTCGCCAACATCAAGCTGTTCACCGTCGACCAGACGCTGGGCGGCTGGGCCAAGGTCAGCAAGACGCACTTTGCCGACGGCGGCACGTTCGATCAGGTGATGGCTTCGATCAAGCGCTGATGTGAGAACCCCTCGCCCAGTCGCGCCGCGCTGAACGCGGGCGCGCCTGCCGGTCGCACATCGCCAGACGGGCCGGCTTGGGAGCGGCCCGGCGCTCGGCCCGAGAAACAAAACCAACATCACCCCATGGCTCTGTCCTTACGACGACGCGTCCTGCCCGGTTTCGCACCGACGCTGGGCTTCACGCTGTTCTACCTGTCGCTGATCGTGCTGATCCCGCTGGCTGCCGTGTTCCTGAAGTCCTCGGGCCACGGCCTCGAAGCCTTCTGGGCGGCCGCCACGTCGCCGCGCGTGATGGCTTCGTACAAGCTCAGCTTCGGCGCCTCGCTGATCGCCGCCTTCATCAACCTCTTCTTCGGCCTCATCCTGGCCTGGTGCATCGTGCGCTACGAGTTCCCGGGCAAGAAGCTGGTCGACGCGCTCATCGACCTGCCCTTCGCGCTGCCCACCGCCGTGGCCGGCATCGCGCTGACCGCCCTGTATGCGCCCAACGGCTGGGTCGGCTCGCTGTTCGCACCGGGCGGGCTGCTGGCGCCGCTGTTCGGCCCCGAGGGCGTGAAGATCGCCTTCACGCCGCTGGGCGTGCTGCTGGCACTGATCTTCATCGGCCTGCCCTTCATCGTGCGTACCGTGCAGCCAGTGCTGGAGGACATGGAGACCGAGCTGGAGGAGGCCGCCGCGTCGCTCGGCGCGCAACGCTGGACGACCTTCCGCTACGTGGTGCTGCCGACGCTGCTGCCGGCGCTGCTGACCGGCTTCGCGCTGGCCTTCGCGCGCGCCGTGGGCGAGTACGGCTCAGTCATCTTCATCGCCGGCAACATCCCCATGGTCAGTGAGATCACGCCGCTGATGATCATCGCCAAGCTGGAGCAGTACGACTACGTCGGCGCCACGGCCATCGCGGCCGTCATGCTCATCGCCAGCTTCGTGCTGCTGCTCGTCATCAACGGCCTGCAGGCCTGGAGTTCGCAGCGGGGAGGCCGGAAATGATGAGCCCCCACGTTCGCTTCGCTCTCCGTCCTCCGAGGGGGCGTGCAGCCCGCCTTGGGGCGGCCCGGCGGGAGGCGCGATGAGCACCGCATTGCACATCGCACCGCCCCGCGCCCGCGCCAAGTACCAGGACAACCCCGCCACGCGTGAATCACCGGCCGTCCGCTTCACGCTGCTGGCGCTGGGCCTGGGCTTCTTCGCCATCTTCCTCGTGCTGCCGCTGGTCGCCGTGTTCACCGAGGCGCTGCGCAAGGGCTGGGAGGTCTACTTCGCGTCCTTGGCCGACGAGGAGACCTTCTCGGCCATCAAGCTCACGCTGATCGCGGCCGCCATCGCCGTGCCGCTGAACCTGGTGTTCGGCCTGTGCGCATCCTGGCTGATCGCCAAGCACGAGTTCCGTGGCAAGCAGATCCTCATCACGCTGATCGACCTGCCCTTCTCGGTCTCGCCGGTCGTGGCCGGCCTGATGTACGTGCTGATCTTCGGCGCGCAGGGCTGGTTCGGGCCGTGGCTTCAAGAGCACGACGTGAAGATCATCTTCGCCGTGCCGGGCATCGTGCTGGCCACCGTGTTCGTGACCTTCCCGTTCGTCGCGCGCGAGCTGATCCCGCTGATGCAGGCGCAAGGCCGCGACGAAGAAGAGGCCGCGATCGTGCTCGGCGCCAGCGGCTGGCAGACCTTCCGCCGCGTCACGCTGCCCAACATCAAGTGGGGCCTGCTGTACGGCGTCATCCTCTGCAATGCGCGCGCGATGGGCGAGTTCGGCGCGGTGTCGGTCGTGTCGGGCCACATCCGCGGCCTGACGAACACACTGCCGCTGCACGTCGAGATCCTCTACAACGAATACCAGTTCGCCGCGGCCTTCGCCGTCGCGTCGCTGCTGGCGCTGCTGGCGCTGGTGACGCTGGTGATCAAGCAATTCATCGAATGGCGTGCCAGCCAGTCGACGACCCGGGAAGAATGAGATGGGCATCCAGGTTCAGAACATCCACAAGAGCTTTGGCAACTTCACCGCGCTCGGCGACGTGTCGCTGGACTTCCCCACCGGCGAACTGGTCGCGCTGCTGGGCCCGTCGGGCTGCGGCAAGACCACGCTGCTGCGCATCATTGCCGGCCTGGAGCAGGCTGACGCAGGGCGCGTGCTGCTGGACGGCCAGGACGCGTCGGACACGCATGTGCGCGAGCGCCAGGTCGGCTTCGTGTTCCAGCACTACGCGCTGTTCCGCCACATGACCGTGTTCGACAACGTCGCCTTCGGCCTGCGCGTGAAGCCGCGCAAGCAAAGGCCCAGCGAGGCCGACATCAAGAAGCGCGTCACCGAGCTGCTCAAGCTGGTACAGCTCGATTGGCTGGGCGACCGCTTCCCGCCGCAGCTTTCGGGCGGCCAGCGCCAGCGCATCGCGCTCGCCCGCGCGCTGGCCGTCGAGCCGCGCGTGCTGCTGCTGGACGAGCCCTTCGGCGCGCTGGACGCCAAGGTGCGCAAGGAGCTGCGCCGCTGGCTGCGCCGCCTGCACGACGAGCTGCACATCACCAGCATCTTCGTCACGCACGACCAGGACGAGGCGCTGGAGGTGGCAGACCGCATCGTGCTGATGGACCATGGCCGCGTGGAGCAGGTCGGCACACCGCAGGAGGTCTACGAGCGCCCGGCGACGCCGTTCGTCTACGGCTTCCTGGGTGCGGTCAACCGCTTCGTGGGCCATGCGCGCGGCGGCGTGCTGCACATGGGCGAGCACCAGCTGCCGGGCGCGCACGGCGAGGGTGAATTCCAGGCCTATGCGCGGCCGCATGAGCTGCAGATCGAGACGGACGAGTCGGCGCCCGGCTTGGCCGCAACTGTGGAACGGGTGCTGTCGTTCGGCGCCAGCGCACGGGTCGAGCTGATCGGGCCGGATGGGCAGCCGCTCGAAGCGGAGCTGACGCGAGACCAGGCGGAGGCGCTGCAGTTGCGGGGTGGGCAGCGGGTGAAGCTGAGTGCGGCCAAGCTGAGTCTGTTCGAGGCTGGCGCGGGAATCTGATAGACGCTTTGCGCATGCGCTGCTGCGCAAGCATTCGTTCCCTGACGTCACGGCGTTGCGCACACTGAGGGCTCCCCATCCAGGAGTCTCCATGAGCATCACCGCCATCAACGTGCGCAACCAGTTCCGCGGCACCATCAAGGAAATCATCGAAGGCTCGGTCGTGTCCGAAGTCGACGTCATCACCCGCAACGGCGACATCGTCACGTCCGTCATCACGACGCGCTCGGTCAAGGACCTGGGCCTGGAGGTCGGCCGCGAGGTCGTGGCGCTGGTCAAGTCGACCGAGGTGTCGATTGCGACGCTGTGACGACGCCATGAGCGCGATCGCACGGCCGCCCGAAGAGGCGCTCGCGTCCCTCCCGGAGGGGCCCGCGAAGCGGAGGGTGCACCAATGAGCTACAAGGCCCCGCGCATCCTCATCATCCCGGGCCTGCACGACAGCGGCCCGGCGCATTGGCAGAGCTGGCTGCAGGGCCAGTACCGCGACGCCCGACGCGTGACCCAGCGAGACCCGAGCAAGCCTGCACTGGAACGCTGGGCCGAGCGCATCCAGCGCACCCTGGAAGTGGCCGGCAAGGGTGAATGGCTGGCGGTGGCCCACAGCTTTGGTTGCCTGGCGCTGGCCCGTCACCTGGACGACCATCCCGACTCGCCGATCCGCGAGGCTCTCTTCGTGGCACCCGCCGAGCCCGACAAGTTCGGCATTGCCGAGTCCCTGCCCCACCACCGCCTGCCGCGGCGCTCGCGCCTGATCGCCAGCAGCAACGACCCCTGGATGAGCGCCGCCAGCGCCGCGCGATGGGCGCACCGCTGGGGCGCCAGCTACAGCAACCTCGGCGCCGTGGGCCACATCAACGCCGAGGCCGGCTTCGGGCCGCTGCCGGTGGCCAAGAGCTGGGTCGAGGCAGCGCGCGCACGCGCGGCCGCCGAACAGCGGCCGCGCCATGCCGAGTTCAGCGAATGGGCATTCGCCGTTTGAGTGCCGGCTGTGCCAACTGCATCGCCCGGCGCGCCCCTTCACTGCGACCAGATGAAGCGCGCACCGTCGCTGTCGTCCGGCATGGGGCCGGGGCTGTCGACCTTGATCTCCTTGGTCTGCGGATCGATGCGCAGGAAGCGGTGGTTGGCCAATGACATCAGCACCAGTTCGCCCGTCGGGGTTTCGATCCATTGGAAGGTTTGCGCCGTGCCGGGCCGGCCGGCCCCAAGCGTCACATCGCCGTCCTGGTCGACCGTGACATAGCGGCCGCCCGATCGCAGGGCGACGCGGCCCAACCGGCGGTCAACGACCTCGAACCGCGTCGGCACGCCCGAAGCCAGGCGCCCGCCGCCGGCCGCCAAACCGGTCGTCGCGCGAAACGACGCCAGCTGGATTGATCGGCCATAGGGAATGGGCCGCATCAGGCCGCGCGGATGCGGCTGATGCACGTCGATGCTGTCGAAATCGGCAAACCCGCCCTCGGCGCCGGTCGTGCTGTAGTTGAACAAGCCGTAGCGAACGCCCTGGAAGGTGAAGGTCTGGTAGAGCAGCTCGACCTCGTTGCCGATGGGCGTGAAGGTGGCGCCGTCGGACGAATGGCTGAAGCGCGCCCGCTCGGTGAGGAAGTCGCAGTCGGCCCGAAGCCAGATGCGCGTGCCGTTGATCTTCACCCGCACCCGCTGGTCCAGGCGCTGGTCATGAAAGACGACGTTGAGTCCGTCGGCGTTTCTTTCGACGCCCACGGTCGCATACGGCAGATTGAGCAGCCCCAGGCCGGCCGTGTCGCCGGGCTTCAGGTGCGACGCGTCCAGCAGCACGGTCGGCGTGGACGTCGGCCCGATGGCCCGTTGCGTCAGCGTGTTGCGAGCGTCGTAGAACGAGGTCGCCGGCAGCGCGTGCAGCCGCAGGAAACCCGGGCGTTCCGACAACGACCACTTGCCGTCGACCGGGACGTGGTTCCACTGCCACAGCGGCTGCAGGCGCGGCGCCGAGAAATCGTCACTGCGCTGAAACGGCACGCGCACCGGCTGCGGTGTGGCGGTCTTGGGCTTCACCCAGGTTCGCGGCGTGCGCGTCAGGTTGCCCGGCAGTCCGAAGTAGGGCCAGCCATCCTTCCAGGTGATCGGGGACAGGCTGAGCAGGCGGCCGACGGCATTGAAGTCCATCATTGAAAAGCCCCACCACTCGCCCGCAGGTGTCTGGACGATGCCGCCCTGGTGCAACGCCAGGCTGTGCTTGGCGGCGGGGTCGGGCCCCCAGGTCTCGAATGGCGGCTTGGGCGTGCCCAGGCGCTTGCTGGACGCCATGCCGAAGTCCTCGTGCAAGCTGATCGCCTGGTGGACCTCGTAGGGCCCCAGCACATGATCCGCCCGCGCCGCCGGCATGCGGAAGCCGCCCGCGTAGTTGGCGCTGATGATGTAGTACTTGCCGTCGATCTTGTAGAAGTGCGCGCCCTCGCCCATGCCGGCGTCCTTGGCGAACAGGACGCGCTCGGTGCCCGGCACGATGTCGGTCAAGTCCTCCGTCAGCTGGGCCAGGCGCATCTCTTGGTGATCCCAGACCACATACGCCTTGCCATCGTCATCGAACAGGACAGACAGGTCGTGGAAGCTGCGCTTCATCGGCGTGCGTGTCCACGGCCCCTTCGGATCGGTGGCCGTGAACATCTGGGTCGCCTGGCCGTTGACGTTGGTGAAGATGTAGAACTTGCCCCTGTGATAGCGGAAGGACGGCGCCCAGATGCCCTGGCCATAGATGTGGTTGCCGCCCTCCAGCCGGAAGGCCGGGCCGAGGTCGAGCTTGTCCATCGCGTAGGCAACGAACTCCCAGTTGATCAGGTCCTTGGAACGCAGGATCGGCACGCCCGGCATGGTGTGCATGGTCGTGCCGGTCAGGTAGAACCAGTCGTCGACGCGGATCAGGTCCGGATCGGAGAACTCGTCATAGAACAACGGGTTGGTGAAGGTGCCGTTGCCGTTGTCGGGCGTCCAGGTGGCGGTCGACAGGCCCTTGGGCGCGCTACCCGCCGCACCGTCCCGGTTCATCGCAGAGGCCGGCGCAATGTGCGCGATCAGCGCCGCAACCATGCACAACCCCAGCCCGGACAAGGCAACTCCGGTGGATTTGGACCCATGCCGCATGACGATCGACCTTTCAAATGGACTTGTTTTCAGCTGACGCCCAGCCAGCATGCAGCAGTCGGTTGCCGATTGGAATTGGTAGGACCACCTGAAGTCATACCTCACTGACGCAAGTAAACTGGTCAGACCGCCCGCGTTGATAACCACGTGGTCCCGCGGCTCCCCGTCGTTTGCAGTGGGTTGCCTGGACCACACCGGGTGCCACCAACAACCTATCGAAGGTTCACAGCCAGTCATGCGCCTCGCCCCCCTGCTGCACCGCGTCACCCTTTGCTGGGCCGTCCTCGCTTGCACAGCCGTGTCGGCTGCCGAGCCGGCGCCTGGCGCCAATCCGGTGCTGCGCGACCGCTTCACCGCCGACCCCGCGCCGCTGCGCGTGGGCGACACGGTCTACCTCTATGTCGGCCGCGACGAAGCCAAGGGCGACGACTTCTTCCTCATGAAGGAATGGCTGGCTTATTCGTCCAAGGACCTGCGCACCTGGACTTCGCACGGCGCCTTCATGAAGCCCACCGACTTCAAGTGGGCGGTGGGCGATGCCTGGGCCGCGCAGGTGGTGCAGCGCAACGGCCGCTTCTACTTCTACGCCACCGTGCAGCACGACAACACCCACCCCGGCAAGGCCATCGCCGTGGCGGTGGCCGACAACCCGCTGGGCCCGTTCAAGGATGCGCGCGGCTCGGCACTGGTGACCGACGCCATGACGCCGGGCCCCTACAACTGGAACGACATCGACCCGACCGTCCTCATCGACGACGACGGCACCGCCTGGCTGGCCTGGGGCAACCCGGTGCTCTACCTGGCCAAGCTCACGGCCAACATGACCGAGCTGGACGGGCCCATCGAGAAGATCGCGCTGCCCAACTACACCGAGGGGCCGTGGCTGTCCAAGCGCAAGGGCACGTACTACATGACGTATGCGTCCATGGCACACCAGAACGTCTGGGAGCACCTGTCCTACGCCACCGCGCCCAGCCCGCGCGGCCCTTGGACCTACCAGGGCGTGCTGACCGGCCCGACGAAGAACAGCTTCACCATTCACGCCGGCATCCTGGACGACTTCAAGGGCCAGTCCTACCTTTTCTATCACAACGGTTCGGTGACGCTGACCGACGGCCAGACCGGCAACGGCAACCGCCGCTCCGTCACGATGGAGTACCTCCACTACGACGCCGACGGTCGCATGTGGCCCGTCACGCAGACCGAGGCGGGTGTCAGCACGCCCGCGCAGCCGCCCGTCGGCAAGGTGCCCGCGCTGCCGGACCCGGGCCGCTCCGACCCACGTGTGGCGGTGCAGCAGTTCGCCCAGGGCTATCCCGAAACCTGGCCCGGCAGCCCGGCGCTGGCCTCGGTCACCCGGCCCTTCGAGCAGACCCCTGAACCCGTGGGCTTCCACCGCGACGGCGGCGGCGCCAGCCGGCTGGTGCAGACCTTCGTGCCGCGCGCCGACATCCCGCTGGGCCGGCTCAGCCTGTACGCCGGCGACGGCCACGGCACGGACGCCACGCGCTCGCTGCGGCTGTCGCTGCGTGACGTGGAGGCCGGCACCGAACTGCTCGGTGAAGGCCAGGGCCTGGCCATCGCCTACCGGCCGCAAGGCGCCGGGCTGCTGAGCTTTGATTTCGGCGCCCATCCGCCGGTCGTGCTGAAGTCCGGTCGCCGCTACGCGCTGGCGCTGCAGGGCGAGAAAGACGCGCTCACGATCAACCTGCGCGCCAGCCGCAGCGACGTCTATGCCGACGGCGAGGCCAGCCTCGATGACCGTCCGCTGAAGGACCGGGAGAGCGGCCGCCCCGCCGACTTCGCGTTCGCGCTCTACGCGCTCTACGCGCGCTGAGCGGGCTGAGACGGCCGCCGGCCGTCAGGCTTGGCCGGCGCCGCCGTGCCTCGCATAACTACTCCAGAGACAAAACATGGACAAACACACTGGCAGCCTGCGCCGCCCCTCAGGCGGTCTCATGAACCGCCCGCTTTCCTGCTTCCTGATAGCCGTCGTGCTCTCGGCCGCGTCTCAGGCCGCTCCGGCAGCAGAGGCAGCGCAGGCCGCTCCTGCCCACAACCCCCTCATCTGGGCCGACGTCCCGGACATCGCCATCATCCGTGTCGGCAAGACCTACTACATGAGCAGCACGACGATGCACATGAGCCCGGGCCTGCCGATCATGAAGTCGACGGACCTGGTGAACTGGCGCATGGCCTCCTACGCCTACCAGACCCTTGCCGACAACGACGCCCTCCGCCTCGACAACGGCAAGAACGCCTACGGTGAAGGCTCCTGGGCCAGCAGCCTGCGCTACCACGATGGCGTGTTCCATGCCTCGACGTTCGCCGCGAATACGGGGCGCACCCACATCTACACCACGCGCGATCCGGAACGGGGCCCGTGGAAGGAGACGAGCTTCGAGCCGCTGCTGGGAGACCACAGCCTGTTCTTCGACGACGACGGTCGCGTCTACATGGTTTACGGGGGCGGTCGCATCATGCTCACCGAGATGAAGCCCGATCTCTCCGGCCTCAAGCCCGGCGGCGTGAACAAGGTCATCGTCGAAAACGTCAACGCCCTTTTCGGCGCCGATCAGGGCGGGCTCAAGGGCGAGGGCTCGCAGCTTTTCAAGGCCCACGGTCGCTACTACCTCTTCAACATCGCCTCGCCGGGTAGCCGCTGGGCGCGCACCGTGACCATCCACCGCGCCGACACCATCGACGGCCCCTACGAGGGCCGCATCGCGCTCGATGACCGCGGCATCGCTCAGGGCGGCCTCATCGACACGCCAGAAGGCAAGTGGTACGCCTATCTCTTCAAGGACAACGCCGCCGTCGGCCGCATCCCCTACCTCGTGCCCGTGACGTGGAAGGACGGCTGGCCCGTGCTCGGCAAAGACGGCAAAGTCCCCATGACACTGGACATCCCCGCCGGTGCACAAGGTGTCTCGGGCGCCTCCGGCATCGTCGCCTCCGACGAATTCGACCGCCGGCCCGGCGACCCCGACCTGCCCCTGGCCTGGCAATGGAATCACAACCCCGAGCCACGTGACTGGTCGCTCACCAAGCGCCCGGGCCACCTGAGCCTCACCACCAGCCGGACCGTTCCCACACTGCTCGAGGCCCGCAACACCCTCACCCAGCGCACCTTCGGCCCGCGCAGTTCGGCCACCACCCGCATCGACGTGAGCGGCATGAAGGACGGCGACTGGGCCGGCCTGGCCGCTTTCCAGCGGCAGTACGGTTTCGTGGGCGTGAAGATGAACGACGGTGCGAGGTCGCTCGTCAAGGTGAGCGCCGAAACCGACAAGCCCGAAGAGATCGCGTCCATCCCCCTCGCTGGCAAGACCGTGCACCTCAAGGTCGACTGCGAATTCGAGCCCGCGCCCGAAGTCGCCCGGTTCTCCTACAGCCTCGACGGCAAGACCTGGACCCCGATCGGTCGTCCCTCTAGCTTGAAGTACACCTTCCCGCACTTCATGGGCTACCGCTTCGGCCTCTTCTATTACTCGACACAGACCGCTGGCGGCCGTGTCGACTTCGATTACTACCGAGTCGGGCAAGGCACGGAAGACCCGCGCTGACAAGGCGCGACCGCATGCCGCCTTCCTCCACCTGCACCGCGCTTGAATAGACGACCCCAGTGAACACCATCAAACACACCCTCGCCGTCCTCGGCCTGATCACGGCACCGGCTTTTGCCGCCACCCCGGTCAGCATCAACATCGATGCCGGCAAACCCGGCCCGGTCATCAGCAAGTACGTGTACGGCCAGTTCGCCGAACACCTCGGCACCGGCGTCTACGAAGGCATGTGGGTCGGCACGAAGTCCAGCATCCCCAACACCCGGGGCTGGCGCAATGACGTCGTCGGCGCACTCAAGGAACTCCATGTGCCGCTGGTGCGCTGGCCGGGCGGCTGCTTCGCCGACACCTACCACTGGCGCGACGGCATCGGCCCGCAGGACAAGCGCCCGAGCAACATCTACGGCAGCCACATCGAAGAGATCAACGCCGTCGGCACCCACGAGTTCTTCGACCTGATCGAGATGATCGGCGCCGACGCCTACGTCAACGGCAACGTCGGTACCGGCAGCGTGCAGGAGATGGCCGACTGGGTCCAGTACATGACTGCGGAAGGTGGCTCGCCGCTGGCCAGGCTGCGCGCTCTGAACGGGCGCGAGAAACCGTGGAAGGTCGCCTACTTCGGCATCGGCAATGAGTTGTGGGGCTGCGGCGGCAACATGAAGCCCGACTACTACGCGAACCTGTACAGCAACTACGAGCACTTCCTGTGGGCGCCTGAGAAGTCCCGGCCGAAGATGATCGCCAGCGGCGGCAGCGGCTTCGACACGGCGTGGACCCAGGTCCTGAGCAAGGAACTGAAGGGCCGCACGATCGGCATCACCGTCCACCAGTACACCGTCCCGACCGGCAACTGGGAAGTCAAGGGCAAGGACCTCGGCTTCAAGGAAGGCGAGTGGATCTCGACGCTGGCCAACACCTTGAAGATGGATCAGCTGATCAAGGACCACGTGGCCGTGCTGGACAAGAGCGACCCCGAGAAGAAGATCGGACTGATGGTCGACGAGTGGGGCACCTGGTATGACGAAGCGGGCGCCAGAAGCGCGCTGTTCCAGCAGAACTCCCTGCGCGACGCGCTCGTGGCGGCGCTGAACTTCCACATCTTCCATGAGCACGCCGAGCGGGTCACGCTGACCACCATCGCGCAGATGGTCAACGTCCTGCAGGCGATGATCCTGACGGACAAGGAGAAGATGGTCCTGACCCCGACGTACTACACGTTCCAGATGTATGCGCCGTTCCAGGATGCCAAGTCGCTGCCGCTGGCCATCGCCGACAACACCAGCTACACGCTCGGCACCACGACCATTCCTGGCGTGAGCGCTTCTGCGGCCCGCGCCAAGGACGGCAAGGTCTACCTGTCGCTGGTCAACACCGACCCGCACAAGGCGGTCGATGTCGCCGTCAACGTCAGCGGCACGAAGGTCAACGGTGCAGCCGGCAAGGTGCTGACCTCGGCCGCGATGGACGCGCACAACACGTTCCAGAACCCGCAGGTCATCAAGCCGGCGGCGTTCAGCGCACGTGCCGCGGGCGGCAAGCTGTCGATCAAGGTGCCTGCCAAGGCCGTGATGGTGGTCGCCTTGGAGGAGTGACACATCACACGCGAGCGCCTCGCGAGTGTTCAGGAACGCGGCAACCCGCCGATCTGCTGCATCAGCCCAAGCAGGTCAGGTTGCCCCACTTCGGAGATGATCTTCCCGGCCGAGAGCCGATAGATGTTCAGCGCTTGCACAGCAATCGCCTTGCCGGTGGGAGGCACGCCGAAGAAGGCCCCGCGGTGCGTCCCGCGCATCGTGAATCGCGCCGCGATGACATCACCCTCGATGACGGTTTCCTCAAGCGTCCACTGGATGTCGGGGAATCCGCCGCGCATCATCCCGATGATCTCCAGATAGCCCTGCGGCCCGTGCACGGGCTCGGCGCGCCCTGGCACGTGGAACACGGCGTCAGGAGAAACCAACTCCGTGGCGAGCTGTGGGGCCGCGGTGTTGATGAATTCCACGAAGCGGGCCATGAACTGTCGGTTTGTGCTTTGCATCGGTCACCTCGGACTGCCTGTCGGGATGGGCGCAGGGGCATGGTGGCGCCCGGTGCCCGCGTTCCCGTATTGTTCGAGTTGCCGGCGCGTTCAACACGATCAAGGTCGGTTTCCAAATGGTGAATATCGGACAGTGAATCGATGCCGCACGGTACGAGCCCCATCGATATCGAGGAGGTCAAATACCAGCCCTCGTCCGGAAGCACGCGGGATCTCGAGGTCTTCTCGATGTCGGATCTCAGACGCAGGGTGTCCCGAGCCCACCTAGAGCGCCACCACCGCTACGACTTTCACATGTTCGTGCACGTCAGGCGCGGCAAATGCCGCGCCGTGGTGGACTTCAGTCACATCGAGTGTGGCGCCGGATCGCTGCTGACCATTCGACCGGGACAGGTTCACCGCTTCGGCCCGGGAAGCCGTTGGGACGCCGATATCCTGCTGTTCCGACCCCAGCTTCTGCGGGCTTCGCAAGACGAGGAACGCCTGCAGATGCCTGAGCTGATCGACGCGCTTCCCGGCCATCTGCGTCTGGACCGGTCGACGGGCCGGTTCCTGGCCGACACGCTCGCGCGGCTGGAGGGCGAGTGCGCGCTCGACGCCCGGCAACCGCTGCTGAACTGGCTGCTCCAGAGCGAACTGGCAACGCTCGTGACGCGGCTGCACATCTTCAACGCGGTGCAACAGCCGTCCGCCGGAACATCGTCCGACGCGCCGGACCGCTTCCGCCTTTTCAAACGGCTTCTGGACGAGAAGGTGCATCAGTGGCATCACGTTTCGCGCTACGCACAGGCCATGGGATGTTCCGAGAAGACGCTCACTCGCATCTGCAGTGCGGCGGTTGGCGTTGGTGCGAAGGCCTTTATCGCCTCCCGCCTTGCGCTGGAAGCCAAGCGCCTGCTCGTGCACACCGAGATGCCGATTTCCGCCATCGCGCAGCGGCTCGGCTTTGACGAGGCGACCAACTTCACCAAGTTCTTTCGCGGCATTGAAGGATGCACACCGGGCGGCTTCCGCCGTCAGTTCGCTATTTCGTCCTAGCCGCATTCAGCGGTCTCGGCACGCTCGCTTCCGCGCGACGCAGTGAACCGGCGCTAAGTCAACGTCGCTTTGAACACCGCCAGCGTCCGGTCCCAGGCCAGCTGGGCCGAGACCGGGTCGTAGCGCGGCGTCGTGTCGTTGTTGAAGCCGTGCTGAGTGCCGGCATAGGTGAACTGCTCGTAGCGCACGCCGGCCGCCTTCAGCGCGGCCTCGTAGCCCGGCCAGCTCGCGTTGACGCGCTCGTCATTGCCCGCGTGGTGCAACAGCAGCCGCGCCTTGATGCGCGGCACGTCCTCCGCCGCCGGCGCGCCGCCGTAGAACGGCACGGCCACGGCCAGCTGGGGGACTTGCGTGGCGACATGGTTGGCCAGCGTGCCGCCCCAGCAAAAGCCGACGACACCCAGCTTGCCGTTGCCGTCCGGCGCCGCCAGCAGGCCACGCGCGGCGGCCACGATGTCGGCGCGCGCCTTGGCAGGGTCGAGCTTGCCGAACAGCTCGCGCGCCTTGTCCTCGTCGCCGGGGTAGCCGCCCAGCGGCGCCAGTGCGTCGGGCGCATAGGCCACGTAGCCGGCCAGCGCGACGCGGCGCGTGATGTCCTCGATGTGCGGGTTCAACCCACGGTTCTCGTGCACGACGAGCACGGCCGGCAGCTTGCCGGCGGCGTCCACCGGCTTGGCAAGGTAACCCTGCACCTGGCCGTTGCCCTGGGGCGATTCGAAAGCCTGGCGGCGCGTGAGCAGGCGCGGGTCGTCGGGCTTGACCTGCTGGGCCGCGGCGAAGTCCGGGCTCAGCGCGGCGAGCAGCGCCGCCGCACCGGCCGGGCCACCAGCGAAGGCGGCCGCCTGCTCCAGGAAGCCGCGGCGGCTGAGGTCGCCATGCACATAGCGGTCGAACAACGGCCAGGCCTGGGGCGGAATGGGCTGCTTCATGCACATGCTCCTTGGAGGGATGGCCGACTTTAGACGCGACCGCCGCGCCGGGCACGCCAAGGAAGTGCATAACGATATGGCGAATCGTTCGACGACAGATGCACGCGCAGTTCGCAGAATCGCGCCGCATGAATTTCCAGCAACTACGCTCCGTCCGCGAGGCCCAGCGCCGCGGCTTCAACCTGACCGAAGTCGCGCAGGCCCTGCACACCTCACAGCCCGGCGTGAGCCGGCAGATCCGTGAGCTGGAAGAGGAGCTAGGCATCGAGCTCTTCGTGCGTGTCGGCAAGCGCCTCACCGGTCTGACGGAGCCGGGCGAGCAGGTGCTGCCGGTCGTGGAGCGCCTGCTGCAGGAGGCCGAGAATCTGAAGCGCGCGGCCGACGACTTCGCCCAGGCCGGCAGCGGCCGCCTGCGCATCGCCGCCACGCACAGCCAGGCGCGCTATGCACTGCCACCCGCCGTGCGCGACTTCCGCGCCCATCACCCCGACGTGAGCCTGCACCTGCAGCAGGGCTCGCCGCAGCAGATCGCACGCCTGCTGCTCGACGGCGAGGCGGATGTCGGCATCGCCACCGAAGCCCTGGCGCAGTACCCGGAGCTGGTCGCCCTGCCCTGCTACCGCTGGACGCATTCCGTCGTCGTGCCGCCCGAGCATCCGCTGCTGGACGGCCCGCTCACGCTGGCCCGGCTGGCGCAGTTCCCCATCATCACCTACGAGCCCGGCTACACCGGCCGCTCGCACATCGACGAGGCCTTTGCGAACGCGCAGCTGCAGCCGCACATCGTGCTGAGTGCGATGGACGCCGACGTCATCAAGACCTACGTGGAGCTGGGCCTGGGCGTCGGCATCGTCGCAGCCATCGCGTTCGACGAGGAGCGCGACCGCCACCTGCGCGCCATCGATGCGCGTCAGCTGTTCGCCGACAACATGACGCGCCTGGCCGTGCGGCGCAGCGCCTACCTGCGCGACTACGTCTACGAGTTCATCCAGACCTTTGCCTCGCCGCTCAAGCGCGAGGTCGTCGACGCGGCGCGCCACGAGCCGGCCGCGGTGCAGGATGCGGCCCGCGAGCCGGTGCTCGCCTGGTCGAAAGCCGCATGAGCTTGCTCGCACTTCTTCTTTGCCCGCACGCCACCGCCTCCCTAGAGTGAGCCGCCTCACCCCCTAACTCGAACCTCATGCGCCAACTTCTCACCGCACTCACCCTCGCCATCGCCGCCAGCGGCGCGCTGGCCCAGACCTCCCTGCTCAACGTCTCGTACGACCCCACGCGCGAGCTCTATCAGGACTTCAACAAGGCCTTCACGGCACAGTGGAAGGCCAAGACCGGCGAAGCCGTCAGCGTCAAGGCCTCGCACGGCGGCTCGGGCAAGCAGGCGCGCTCGGTCATCGACGGCCTGGAGGCCGACGTCGTCACCTTGGCGCTGGGCTACGACGTGGACGCGCTGGCGGACAAGGGCCTGCTGCCGCAGGACTGGCAGAAGCGCCTGCCGCACAACGCCAGCCCCTACACGTCGACCATCGTGTTCCTGGTGCGCAAGGGCAACCCCAAGCGCATCGCCAACTGGCCGGACCTGGCACGCTCGGGCGTCGAGGTCATCACGCCCAACCCCAAGACCAGCGGCGGTGCACGCTGGAACTACCTCGCCGCCTGGGGCTATGCGCTGAAGAACGGCGGCACGCCGGCGTCGGCCAAGGACTTCGTCAAGCGCATCTATGCGAACACCAAGGTGCTGGACTCCGGCGCGCGCGGCTCCACGACGACCTTCGTGGAGCGCGGCATCGGCGACGTGCTGATCGCGTGGGAGAACGAGGCCTACCTCGCCGTCAAGGAACTCGGCCCGGAGAAGTTCGAGATCGTCACGCCGAGCGTCTCCATCCTGGCCGAGCCCCCGGTGGCGGTCGTCGACAAGGTGGTCGACAAGCGCGGCACGCGCAAGGCCGCGCAGGCCTATCTGGAATATCTCTACACGCCCGAAGGCCAGGAGATCGCGGCAAGGAACTACTACCGCCCGCGTGACCCCAAGGTGGCCGCCAAGTACGCCAAGCAGTTCGCGCCGGTGAAGCTGTTCACCATCGACGAGTTGTTCGGCACCTGGCGTCAAGCGCAGAAGACGCATTTCGACGACGGCGGCGTGTTCGACCAGATCTACGCGCCCGGCGCGAAGTAGTAACCCCTCGTCCAAGCGAATACCTTGGTCGGTCCCCCGTGGGGACAGCGATGCTTGCGGCGTCGAGCCGCAAGCACATCGCCAGACGGGCCGGCTTGGGGCGGCCCGGCGCTCGGCCCGACGAAGGCACGACAGCCACGACAGCATGTGAAGTCTTGTTGCGCTGGCCGCTGGCATCTCGACAGCGGGCATCCGGCGGCCTCATCATGAGGCCGCCATGCGTCATTTCGCCCTCTGCACCGCCTTCGTCCTCGGCCTCATAGGCTGCGCCGCCGCACCCAGCGCCAGGGCACCTTCGCACACGCCGGCACAGGATGCCCTCTGGCTGGACCGTCTCACATGGGGCGCCAGCAGCGCCGACCTCGACGCCGTCCGCAGCAGGGGCCGCGAGGCCTGGCTGGAGGCCCAGCTCAAACCCGCCGGCCCAGCGGCATTGCCAGCTCCCGCACAGGCGCAGATGGACGCCCTCTCCATCGCCCAGCAGCCGCTGCTGCCTCTCGTGCAGCAGATGGAAGCCCAGCGCAAGGCCGCCGATGCGCTGACCGACGACATGGCCAAGGCAGAGGCGCAGAAGGCCTATCAGCAGGCGCTCACCAAACTCGCCCGCGAAGCCTCGGCCCGCGCGCTGCTGAACGCCCTCTACACGCCCAATCAGGTCCAGGAGCAGATGACCTGGTTCTGGTTCAACCATTTCAACGTCCACCAGTTCAAGGGCAACCTGCGCGTCATGGTGGGCGACTACGAGCAGGGGCTGCGCGAGCGCTCGCTCGGCACTTTCCGTGACCTGCTCGGCTACACGGCGCACCACCCGGCCATGCTGCGCTATCTCGACAACGAGCAGAACGCCGCCAACCGCATCAACGAGAACTACGCGCGCGAGCTGCTGGAGCTGCACACGCTGGGCGTGGGCGGCGGCTACAGCCAGCGCGACGTGCAGGAACTGGCGCGCGTGCTGACCGGCCTGGGCGTGAACCTGACCGACATCAAGCCCAAGCTCAAACCCGCGCACGAGGCCCAGTACCACCGGGCCGGCCTGATGGAGTTCAACCCGGCCCGGCACGACTTCGGCGACAAGACCTTGCTCGGCATCACCGTCAAAGGCCAGGGCGAAGCCGAGCTGGACCAGGTGCTGGACCTGCTGGCCACGCACCCCAGCACCGCGCGCTTCGTCTCGCGCAAGCTGGCCCGGTATTTCGTCGCCGACGAGCCGCCGCCCGCGCTCGTCGAGCGCATGGCCGAGCGCTGGCGGCAGAGCGGCGGCCGCATCGCCGAGGTGCTGCGCGCAATGGTCGGTTCGCCGGAGTTCGAGGCGTCGCTGGGCCGCAAGTTCAAGGACCCGACGCACTACGTCGTCTCCGCCGTGCGACTGGCCTATGCCGACAAGGTGGTGCTCAACACCGGCCCGATGATCGGCTGGCTGTACCGCCTGGGCCAGGCGCCCTACAACCGCCAGACGCCCGACGGCTACCCGCTTGACGAAAGCGCCTGGGCCGGCCCGGGCCAGATGACGACGCGCTTCGAAATCGCCCGTGCAATTGGCAGCGGCAGCGCCGGGCTGTTCAAGGTGGAAGGCGAGCCCAAGGACCGGCCGGCCTTCCCGCAGCTGGCGCAGCCGCTGTACTACCAGGGCATTGCGCCGCGCCTGACCGCGGCCACGCAGCAGGCGCTCAGCGCAGCCACCTCGCCGCAGGAATGGAACACCTACCTGCTGGCCTCGCCAGACTTCATGTACAGGTGAACCGATGAAACGCCGCAACCTGCTCCAGCTAGGCCTCGGCAGCATGCTGCCGCCGCAGCTCTGGGCCGCCGCGCCCGACGCGCCGCGCCTGCTCGTCGTCTTCCTGCGCGGCGCCTACGACGCGGCCAACCTGCTGGTGCCGACCTCATCGTCGTTCTACTACGAGGCGCGCCCCAACATCGCCATCGGCAAGGCGGCCGCGTTGCCGCTGGACGCCCACTGGGGCCTGGCGCCGGCCGTCGCGGACAGCATCCACCCGCTGTGGCTCAAGGGCCAGGCGGCCTTCGTGCCGTTCGCCGGCAGCAACGACACCTCGCGCAGCCATTTCGAGACGCAGGACCATATCGAGCTGGGTCAGCCTGACGAAGGCTCACGCGACTTCCGCAGCGGCTTCATGAACCGCCTGGCCGGCGTGCTCGGCGCGGGCACGGTCACCGGTTCAAGGCTGGAGGCGATGGCCTTCACCGACCAGGTGCCGCTGATCCTGCGCGGCGACCTGCCCGTGGCCAACCAGGCGCTGCGTGAACTCGGCAAGCCGGGCATCAATGCAGCCCAGGCCCAGGTCATTGCCGGCATGTACGCCAACACGCGGCTGCACGGCGTGGTGAGTGGCGGCTTCGAGGTGCGCGAGGAGGTCTCGCGCGAGATGGCCGGCGAGATGGAGGCCGCCAGCCGCGGCGCCATCGCGACCAAGGGCTTCGCACTGGAGGCGCGCCGCGTCGCGCGGCTGATGCGCGAGCGCGTGACGCTGGGCTTCATCGATGTGGGCGGCTGGGACACCCACGTGGGCGAAGGCGGCGCCACCGGCCAGCTGGCCACCAAGCTCGGCGAGCTGGGCCGCGGCCTGGCGCTGTTCGCCGACGAGATGGGGCCGCAGTGGCAGAACACCGTGGTGGTGGTGGTCAGCGAGTTCGGCCGCACGTTCCGCGAGAACGGCAACCGCGGCACTGACCACGGCCACGGCAGCGCCTACTGGGTGCTGGGCGGCGGCGTGAAGGGCGGCCGCGTGGCTGGCGAGCAGGTGGAGGTCAAGGCCGCCACGCTGTTCCAAAACCGAGACTATCCGGTGCTCAACGAATACCGCTCGCTGCTCGGTGGCCTGTTCAGGCGCATGTACGGCCTGAACGACGCGCAGCTGGCCGCCGTCTTCCCGGGAGCCAGCGCGCGCGATGCAGGTTTGATTTAGGCCGACTTCGCCCAGCGGTCCACCACCGCCTTCACGCGCTCGCCGAAGTGCTTGGCGGTGGCGATGTCGCCCGGCACCATCTCCTCGGCCGAGGCGTCGCTGGGCGTCTGCGTGATCAGCCCGGCGTAACCGCCCAGGTTGTTGACGTCGTCGCGCGTGGCAGCCTTGTGGTTGGGCGCCTTCAGGCCCATGCCGACCCAGATCATGCCGTGCTGCTGGCTCAGCGTTTGCAGGTACAGGATGGTGCCCTGCTTGTCGCCATTGAGCGTGGCGGAGTTGGTGAAGCCGGCGGCGATCTTGTCCTTCCAGACCTGCGCGTACCAGGGCTTGCTGCTGGCGTCGGCAAACTTCTTGAACTGCCAGCTCGGTCCGCCCATGTAGGTCGGCGTGCCGAAGATGATGGCGTCGGCCGCGGCCAGCGTGGCCCAGTCGGCTTCCGAGATGTTGCCTTCGGCATCGATGGGCATCAGCTGCGCGCCGGCGCTGCCGGCCACCGCCTCGGCGACCTTCTTGGTGTGGCCGTAGCCGGAGTGGTAAATAACGACGATCTTGCTCATGTGGTTTCCTTGGTGGGAGGGTTGGAGATTCAAGCTGCGAGGTCAAAGACGAGGACTTCGGCATCATGGCCGGCGTTCAACGCAAGGCGCGATGCTTCACGAACTTGCAAGGCATCACCCGCCGTCAGGTCTTGCCCGTTCACGCTCAGCGCGCCGCGCACGACATGCACGTAGGCCAGGCGGCCGGGGGCCAGTGCCAGCTCGGCCGCTTCCTCGCCGTCGAACAGGCCGGCATACAGCCGCGCATCGGCATGGATGGTCACCGCGCCGTCCGCGCCGTCGTTGGCGGCCACCAGGCGCAGCTTGCCGCGCTTGGAAGCGGCGTCGAAGTGCTTTTGCTCGTAGCTCGGCGCGATGCCGCGGTGGTCGGGCTGGATCCAGATCTGCAGGAAGTGCGTCGTCCGGTCCTTCGCATGGTTGAACTCGCTGTGCATGACGCCCGTCCCCGCGCTCATGCGCTGCACGTCACCCGGGCGGATGACGCCGGCATTCGCCCCGCCGGCCTCGCCGTTGCCCATGCTGTCCTTGTGCGCCAGCTCGCCGGAGAGCACGTAGCTGATGATCTCCATGTCGCGATGGCCGTGCGTGCCGAAGCCCTTGCCCGGCGCCACCTTGTCCTCGTTGATGACGCGCAGCGCACCGAAGCCCATGCGCGCCGGGTCGTAATAGTCGGCGAACGAAAAGCTGTGGAAGGACTTCAGCCAGCCGTGATCGGCATAGCCGCGGTCGCTGGACTTGATCAGTTGCGTTTGCATGCTGGGCTCCTGGGTTGCTATGGAGTCAATGTAGGAGCCGGGCTGATCGCCATCGACAAGGGGCTCTGAGGACACCATTCAAATAGACTGAACGCATGAGCCATGCCCAGGACAAGCGCCGCGCGCTGACCCCCGAAGCCCTGTCCATGATGGACACCATCGCCCGCACCGGCAGCTTCGCCGCGGCGGCGCGCGAGATCGGCCGCGTGCCCTCGGCGCTGACCTACTCCGTGCGCCAGCTCGAAGATGCGCTCGACGTGCTGCTCTTCGACCGCAGCTCGCGCCAGGCCGTGCTGACCGCGGCCGGCCAGGAACTGCTGGTCGAAGGCCGGCGCCTGTTGCAGGAGTTGGACGCGGTGGCCAACCGCGTGCGCCGCATCGCCACCGGCTGGGAGAGCGAGTTGACGCTGGTCATCGACGACGCCATTGCCCGCCGCGCCCTCTTCGACCTGATGGAAGCCTTTTACGCCGAGCGCATCGACGGGGGCGGCCCGCCGCCGACCCGCCTGAAGCTGCGCGTGGAGGTGCTGGCCGGCACCTGGGAGGCCCTGCTGCATGGCCAGGCCGACCTGGCCATCGGCGTGCCGGCGCAGCAGCTGCCCAGCAGCAGCATCCATTGCGAAGCCGCCGGTGAACTGGAGTTCGCCTTCTGCGTGGCCCCGCACCACCCGCTGGCCGACCTGCCCGAGCCGCTCAGCGCCGGCCAGATCGCCGAGCACCGCATCGTCGCCGTGGCCGACAGCGCCCGGCTGCTTGCGCCCATGACGGTGGGTGTCCTGCCGGGCCAGGACGTGCTGACCGTGCCGACGCTCGCCACCAAGGTCGAGGCCCTGCTGCGCGGGCTGGGCTGCGGCTCGGTGCCGGCTCCGATGGTCAGGCGCCATGTCGACGCGGGCCGCCTCGTGCGCAAGGCCACCTACGAGGGCCGCCGTGCCGGCAAGATGAACTACGCCTGGCGGGACACCGGGCATGCGCCGGGCAAAGCACTGGCCTGGTGGCTCGACCGGCTGCGCAGCGAGACGACGCGCAAGGCGCTGCTGGAACAGCACGAAGGGCTGCTGCTCTGATGGCTGGGTACCGCGGCCGATTCGCCCCCTCCCCCACCGGCCCGCTGCACGCCGGCTCGCTGGTCGCCGCGCTGGCAAGCTGGCTGGACGCCCGCGCCCACGGCGGGCAATGGCTGGTGCGCATCGAGGACGTCGACGGCCCGCGCTGCCCGCCGGGGACGGATGAAGTGATCCTCGGCCAGCTCGCGGCGCTGGGCCTGCTGCCCGATGAACCACCCGTCTGGCAATCGCGCCGCGACGACCGCTACCAGGCCGCGCTCGACCGCCTCATCGCGTCGGGCCGCGCCTATGGCTGCGCCTGCACCCGCGCCGAGATTGCCGCGGCGGCCGGCCCGCGGCCCAGGCACGGTGAACTGGTCTACCCCGGCACCTGCCGCAACGGCACGAATGGCCGCCCCATCCGCGCCTGGCGCTTTCGCGCCGAAGGCCGCATAGCCTGGCAGGACCGGCGCCTGGGCCCGCAATCGCAGGACCTCGCCACCGAGGTTGGCGACTTCGTGCTGAAACGCGCCGACGGCCTGTGGGCCTATCAGCTGGCCGTGGTCGTCGACGACGCCGAGCAAGGCATCACCGACGTCGTCCGCGGCGAAGACCTCGCCGACAACACGCCGCGCCAGATCGCGCTGCAGCGGGCGCTGGGCCTGCCGACGCCGCGCTACCTGCACACGCCGCTGGTGCTGGCGGCGGACGGGCACAAGCTGTCCAAGCAGAACGGGGCGGCGGCGCTCGACCTGGACCACCCGGTGGCGCGGTTGCAGGAGGCCGCCGGGCGATTGGGGCTAACGCCGCAAGCCAGCGCATCGACCACTCGGGAGGTGCTGGCCGCCATCCTGTTGCAATGGACTGCGCTGACCGCGCTGCGTTGATAGGCGTCCATCGGCACCACGCGGGCAGGGCAATGCCCCGAGCGGCGACAATTCCGTCTTTGCGCAACTCAAGGATTCCCCATGAATACCACGCCCAGCGGCCTGCAGTTCGATGACAGCGTCGAAGGCGACGGCAAGCAGGCCCAGGCAGGCCATGACGTCACCGTCCACTACACCGGCTGGCTCTGGGTCGATGGCGCCAGGACGACCAAGTTCGATTCCAGCCTGGACCGCGGCGATCCGTTCGAGTTCGAGCTGGGCGCCGGCATGGTCATCAAGGGCTGGGACGAGGGCGTGCAGGGCATGAAGATCGGCGGCAAGCGCACGCTGATCATCCCGGCCAACCTCGGCTACGGCGCGCGCGGCGCGGGCGGCGTCATCCCGCCGAACGCAACGCTGTGCTTCGAGGTCGAGCTGCTCGGCCTGGCCGGCGGCCCCGAGGAGGTCGACCTCAACCTGCACACCACCTCCAGTGGCCTGCAGTTCGAGGACCGCGTCGTCGGCGAAGGTGCCGAGGCCGCCAAGGGCCAGCGCGTGTCGGTGCACTACACCGGCTGGCTCTACAAGGACGGCATGCGCGGCAAGAAATTCGACTCCAGCAAGGACCGCGGCCAGCCGTTCAAGTTCCGCCTGGGCGGCGGCGAAGTGATCCAGGGCTGGGACGAGGGCGTGCAGGGCATGAAGGTCGGCGGCACGCGCATGCTGGTGCTGCCGCCCGAGTTGGGGTATGGCGCCCACGGCGCGGGCGGGGTCATCCCGCCGAACGCGACGCTGCTGTTCGAGGTCGAACTGCTGGCGGTCTGACGCACGCTCGCGTGGCATGAGCCGGCCGTGGCGCGCAGCCACGGCAGCAAAGTCACCACCAAACTACAGCGCCGGGAGGGCAACAACCGGTTCACTCCCGCGCCCAACCACGACGACTGTCCTTCGACGCGCAGACGGGCGCGTCCAATGCCAGCCTGCGCAGCGGCCAGTCCTCGCCCCACTGCCCGAGCGACGACCGCTGGGCGTTCAACAGCACCTTCAACCCGCCGCATCCAGCAGCTGTCGCCCACTCGGCGAACCTTCCTGTTCAGCCGCGGCGTGATCGCGACCGGCAGCGGCATCACGGCGTTCGATGAGCGCTCGCTGAGCCGGCCGACCAACCCCTTCTCGGGGCAGCCCGCCGGCATCGGCGACCTGTTCACCAACGCCGGCATGCGAGCCATGACCGTCGCGGACACACGGGTCGCTCGTGCCTGGGAGCTGCGAGGGCAGGCTCTGCGCAGCCAGCTCATTCCACGTAACCAACGCGCGCAGGCCCTCCGTGGCCTGCCTGATGAGCGGGTCGCAAATCTACAACGTGGACATTTCGTATCACACGAAGAGGTTGCGATCTGGCCTTTCGCTGCGGCCGCGCCGACATGAAATGAGCCGCGACCGCAAATGTGAAATCCATCACACCTGAGACCAGGCCCGGTCATGACTTCCCGCGCCGAAGCCTCTATCCGGGCATCCGCCGCCGGCCGAAAGCCCTCGCCGAAAAGCCCGCCCTGCACGAAGCCTGCGTCACCCAAGGGTTTTCAACGCCTCACTCATGTGGACATCTTGTCTCACACTTAATCACCAAGTGGAAAGCTTGTTTCACAAAACGGTCTCTGGGGTAGCGACCGGGCTTCCACCCCAAGCGCCGTCGGCGCGGAGGTTGCATGAATCAGAACTCTTGGCACCGGCACCGCCGGCACGGCTTGGCCCTGGCGGCCACCCTTTGCTGCGCCGCGGCTCAGGCTCAGGCGCAGGCTCAAACCGCTCAGAGCAACACGCCTGAGCCAACCCAGCTGGAGCGGATCAACGTCACCGGCTCACACATCCGCCGTGTCGACCTGGAAAGCGCGCTGCCGGTGCAGGTGATCACGGCCGAGGAGATCCGTCGCAGCGGCAACATGTCGGTGACCGAGGTCCTGCAGTCGCTGACCGCCAACGGCGCCGGCGGCATGACCGACACGGCCTCGTTCGGCAGCTTCGCGTACGGGGCCTCGGGCGTTTCGCTGCGCAGCCTGGGCCCAACGGCGACGCTGATCCTGATCAACGGCCGCCGGCTGGCGCCCTACAGCGTGCCGGACATCAACAACGGCCTGACGAACTTCGTGAACGTGGACGCCATCCCGCGCACGGCGATCAAGCGCATCGAAGTGCTCAAGGACGGCGCCTCCGCCATCTACGGTTCGGACGCCATGGCGGGTGTCGTCAACATCATCCTGCGCGACGACTACGAGAGCACGGAGGTCGAAGCCCAGTTGCGCTCCAGCGTGAAGGGCGGCTTCGGCAACCAGTGGGCAGCCCTGACGACCGGCCGCGGCAACCTGCGCCGTGACGGCTGGAACTGGGTGGCCACCGTCGACGTCAACCACCGCGACGAAGTCATGTTGGCCGACGTCGTGGACCGCGTCGTCGATGCGCGCCACCACGACAACAGCTTCTACTACACGGCCCAACCCTTCAACAGCCGGTACACGCCCACGCCCAACTACTACGGCGGCGTGAGCATCGACCCGGCAACGGGCGCATCCAACGCCGCCACCCGCACCGGCCGGGCCTCGGCCAACTGCCCCAGCGACAACCGCTGGGCGTTCAACAGCACCTTCACGCCGGCGCTGAACCTCTGCGGCTACAGCTCGTGGAAAGACATCCAGTACGTATCGCCCACCCAGCGCGGGACGCTGTTCACCCACGGGGAGATGACGCTGGGCGAAAGCGCCTCGCTGTTCGGCGAGCTGTCGCTCACCCGGCTGACCAACAAGCAGAGCGACTGGCCCGTCCCCTTCGGCAGCGGCAATGGCGCCACGCCCAACGGGCGTGACGGCGGCGTGTCCTACGTCCCGCAGTTCCTGCCCGAAGGCCATCCGAACAACCCCTTCACCGGACAGCCGGCCGGCATCACCTACCTGTTCTCCGATGTCGGCAAGCAAGGCATCCACGTCACGAACAACACGGCCCGATTGCTGGTCGGCCTGCGCGGCACCTACAAGGATTGGGACTGGGAAACCGGCGTGATGCACGCCCGCGACACCGCCGACGTGTCGTACGTGAACCGTGTGAGCCTGCCGGTGCTGCGCGATGCGGTGCAGAACGGCACCTACAACTTCGAGAACCCCAAGGCCGGTTCGGTCACGGCCGACCAGTTGCGCATCAACCCAGTCGACCACGGCCGCACCGCATTCACCATGGTCGACGCCAAGGTCAGCGGCCAGGTCGGCGCATTGCCCGGAGGCCCGATCAACGTGGCTGCGGGCGCCGAAGTGCGTCACGAGGAGCGGGTCTACAACCCCGACGACCGCATCTTCGGCGGCCAGGTGTACCTGCAGGTCGCCGGCCGCACCCGCGGCAGCCGCAACGTCATGTCGACGTTCGGTGAGGTCGAGCTGCCGCTGCTGAAGTCATTGCAGGCCCAGGTCGCCCTGCGCGGCGACCACTACTCCGACTATGGCTCCTCGGTCACGCCCAAGCTGGGTGTCGCCTGGGCCCCGGTGCCGACCTTCAAGGCGCGGGCCAGCCTGTCGCAGGGCTTCCGCGCGCCGTCCCTGAGCGAATCCGGCAAGTCCGACGTGCCGCTGTTCTCCTACGTCAACTTCGATCCCAAGCGCTGCGGCGACTTCAAGATCGACTGCGACGGCTACCGCAACAGCGGCGCCATCAAGGCCAGCCGCGACCTGAAGCCGGAGCGCTCTGCGAGCTACGGCCTGGGCTTCGTCTACGAGCCGGTGAGCGAGTTCTCGATGACCGTCGACTACTGGGACGTTCGCCGTCGCAACGAGATCGTCTTCGTCGATCCGCAGACCGTCGTCGACCATGAGGACGACACCAGCCCGCTGTATGCCGGACGTGTGCATCGCAGCCCGGCAGACACCGTGAGCATCCCGGGCCAGTCCATTCCCGGCCGCATCACGACCGTCGACCAGGCCTACCTGAACCAGGGCCGCACCCAAGTGCGCGGCGTCGACGTGTCGCTGCGCGGCTCGCTCCCACTGCCAGGCACCGCGCCCCTGCGTGTCACCGTGGAAGCCACCTACCTGGACCGCTGGCGTGGCGTCGACACCGACGACCAGCCTTGGGTCGTCAACACGGGCAACCTGGGCATGCCCCGCCTGCGCAGCACGACCGGTTTCGGCTGGTCGCCGGGCCCCTGGGACCTGGGCGCGACGTTCCGCCACCTCTCCGGCTACCGGGCCACGGTGGCGAACCAGGCCTGCACCGGCGCGCGCTTCCTCGGCGTCTGCGACGTCGGCAGCTACGACACGTTGGACCTGACCCTGGCCTACAGGCCCAGCAAGGCCTGGACGCTGCGCAGCACGTTGCTCAACGCAACCAATGCCGGCATGCCGTTCACGCCGACCCTTCCCCTTGGCAACCGCTACTGGTACTCACCAGCAGGGCGGATGTTGTCCCTGAGCGTTCGCCACGAGCTCTGACGCCGGGACACGGCAAGCGGCGGGCCGACGCGGCCCGAGAATGGAGGCTGGCCGGTCCCGCGCCAGCCTCCGCTTGCCGCCTCATGAACTTCGACTTTTCCCCGCTGCTCCGCTACCTGCTCCGCCGCCTGGTGCGCATCGCCATCGGCAGCGGCATCACCTACCAGGCCTTCTGCAAGTTGGTGCGCTCGGTGTACTTCGACGTCGCCTCGGAGTTCGAGCCCGTCAAGGGCAAGCCCAATTCGGACAGCCGCATCACGCTGCTGACCGGCCTGCCGCGCCGCGACGTGCGGGCGCTGCGCGAGAGCGCCGACACGCCCCCCAATCCGAGGCCGAACATCGAACGGCTGGTGCTGGACGCCTGGTCGTCGTCGCTGGACTTCATGGACGCCGACGGCAACATGCTGCCGCTGCCACGCACCCAGCGCCAGGGCGGCACGCGCTCGTTCGAGGCGCTGGTGGAGCGCGTCAACAAGGACATCCGTGCCCGCTCGCTGCTGGACGAATGGCTGCGCAAGGGCTTTGTCGTGCTGGACGAACAGGACCGCGTGCGGCCCGTGCAGCGCCGCTCCACGGGCGTGGTCGAGGGCGCCACGGGCACCGGGCTGCTGCTCGGCGAGATGGTCTCTGACTTGTTGAACGGCTTCGAGCGCGTCTACGTGCAAGAGCGGCCTGTGCCGGGCTTCGGCTTTCATGTCGTCTACGGCCACCACCTCAGCGAGGAATCAGCGCAGCTGATCTGCTCGACCGCCCAGCGCGAGGGCGCCCAGCTGATGAACCGCCTCAACCGGCTCGTCGTCGAGCGCGAGACCCTGGATGCGCGCCGCGATGACGCGCCGCAACGGGTGATGGTGGGCTTCGGCGCCTACCCGGCCGATGCCAGCCTGGACCCCGGCCTGATGGCCAAGCCGGTGCCGCCTGGCACCGACGCCGCGGGCTAGCTGGGCCATCGACAGCTTGCTGTCAAACCCGAAGCCAATTCAGGCGACGGGGCTGTTGCTGACAAGCGCCTGTCATTCGCGGATGCTGTGATCCGGCCTCCTCACGCAGCAGCTCACACCATGTCGATCGACCAACGCCGTTCCCCCCGCGTCGAGTTCTTCCTCGTGCCGGCCGAGCACGAGCAACTGCCCGTCTGGGTCATCAAGCCCGAGAGCCTGTCCGAGTCGCGTGGCGGCGTCGTCGTCAACCTCAGCGAGGACGGTTTGCAGATCCTCATGGCGGCCGAGCCGCCGCTGGACGCCCAGCACTACGAGCTGCGCCTGCTGCTCGGTGAGGACGAGGGCGTGCCGCTCTTCAGCGCTTCGGTGCGCCGCGTCTGGAGTCGGCCGCTGAGCAAGATCGTGCAGCTCGGCGGCTTCGAGTTCGAGACCTCCAACTCCGAGGCCGAGGAATTCCTGCTGGCGCAGACCGCGCAGATCACCGCACGCAAGTGGGTGCGCTGCGTGCTGGTGGAGCGGACGGCGGCGCTGGCCTGAGGCCAGTGTCGATTCAGCGGCTGCGGCGGGCGCGCAGGCCCAGCCCGACCAGTCCACGCCCAGGTGCCCGGCTCGGGCACGACAGTGACGGAGATGGCCGAACAGGTTTCCGGCTTGGACGCCACGGCACGCACCGCGCTGGGCAACGATCGTGCAACACGCAGCCCGGCCGGGAAGCTGGCGCCAGCCCGCTCATTCGCGCGCCTCGCGACGCGCGGCCTTCCCTCTGGCGGCCCGCGAACGGCTGGGTTAGCGTGGCTGCGGGGCAGGGTCGCCCCGCCACCGGTCATGCCCATGCTCGATGCCGATCATCTGATGCGCTACTGGACCGACAGCCAATGGGCCGCCAACGTGCTGATGCTGATGCATCTCGTGGGCGCCATGGTGCTGGGCCTGCTGCTCGGCTACGAGCGGGCCTACCACGGCCGCGCGGCGGGCATGCGCACCTACGCGCTGGTCTGCATGGCGTCCTGCGCCGTGACCATCCTCGTCGGCTACCCCGATCAATGGTTCGGCGGCCACATGGCAGGCGGCTCGCTGCCGCAGTTCATCGACCCCACACGCGTGATCCAGGGCGTGGTGACGGCCATCGGCTTCCTGTGCGCCGGCGTCATCATGCGCGAGGGCATGAACATCTCGGGGCTGACGACGGCGGCCTCGATGTGGGCCGCCTCGGCCGTCGGCATCGTGCTGGGCATGGGCTTTTACTTCGCGGCCGTCACGCTGACGCTGCTGTGCGCGACGCTGATGATGTGGGGCGCCAAGCTGGAGAGCCGGCTGCCCTCCCACCCCGCCATCGCGGTGACGCTGCGCGGCGAACCGGGCCGGCGCTTCACGCAGGCCGAGCTGGCCGAGTTCGCCGACGGCCTGGGCTACCGCTTCGCGCCTGGCTCGCTGAGCATCGAGAAGCAGGGCGACCACGAGGAGTGGCGCTTCGTCTGCACCGCCAAGCAGAACTTCAAGGGCCAGACGCTGTGCCGCTTCACCGACCGGCTGCATGAGCTGCACGGCGTGGCGGGCTATCGCGTGACTCATGCGCGAAACTAGAGCAGGCTCGAGGCAACCGCGTCGCGCGCTCGGACTTACCGCTATCGGGCTTCAGTCGATGGCTGGGTAGTCGCCCAGGCCGTCCGGCCACGGCGTCAGGATCTCGAAGCCGTCGGCCGTCACGGTCACCATGTGTTCCCACTGCGCCGATAGCGAATGGTCGCGCGTCACCACCGTCCAGCCGTCGTTCAGCTCGCGGATGCCCGCGCCGCCCGCGTTGATCATGGGCTCGATGGTGAAGATCATGCCCTCCTGCAGCTTCAGGCCCTCGCCCGGGCGGCCGAAGTGGTTGACGTGTGGCTCGTCGTGGTAGATGTCGCCGATGCCGTGCCCGCCGTACTCGCGCACGACGCTGAAGCCGGCCGCATGCGCCACCTTCTGGATGGCATGGCCCACGTCGCCTAACGTCGCACCCGGGCGCACCTCACGGATGCCGGCGCGCAGCGCCTCGTAGGTCGTCGTCACCAGCCGGCGCGCCAGCACATTGGCCTCGCCGACGATGAACATGCGGCTGCTGTCGCCGAACCAGCCGTCCTTCGTGAGCGTCACGTCCACGTTGACGATGTCGCCCTTCTTCAGCCGCTTGTCCTTCGACGGGATGCCGTGGCAGACGACGTGGTTGGGCGAGATGCAGGCCGTTTTCGGATAGCCGTGGTAGCCGACATTGGACGGGATGCACTTCAGCTCGTTGACGATGTAGTCGCGGCAGAGGTCGTCCAGTTCCTCGGTGGTCACGCCCGGCACGACGTGAGGCTTGAGCATCGCCAGCACCTCGGCGATCAGGTGCCCGGCCTCGCGGGCCTTGGCCACCTCGGCGGGCGTGCGCAGCTTGATGCTCTTCATGCCCGCGCTCCTTTGGCCTTGGGCGCTTGAGCCCAGCCGGCCAGGCGCGCCAGGTCCAGCCCGCCCTCGTGCTCGGCGCGGATCAGCAGCTGGCAGATCTCGCTGTGGCTCAGCTGCGGATGCAGTTCGGCGAGCATGCCGATGCGCATCCAGTGCTCGGCCTGGGCGTTGATGGAGCGCGACAAGGCCTGGCTCGCAACGCGCAGGCTCTCGTGCATCGGATCGGAGATTTTGACGATTCCCATGCCGCGGACTATATACGCTTCGTATACGAAACGTATATCACCCCGTGAGAGTCACCACGGCCTTGTCGTAGATGTCGAGGAACGCCGCCGGCATGCGCCGCGGCTTGCCGCTGCTGATCTCGATGCAGACCAGTGCCCAGCGGCCGCGCACCAGCGTGACGCCGTCGCTCGCGCGGCGCAGCTGAAAGCGCCGCTCCATCGTCAGCCTGCCGTCGCTGGCCGTCAGCCAGGTGCCCAGCACCAGCGCCTCGCCTTCGAAGGACGGCAGCAGGTACTCGTAATGCCCCTCGCGGATGGCCATCGCGCGGTCCAGGCGGCGGTAGTCGGCCAGCGACAGCCCCAGCGCCTCGGAGTGCGCCCAGCCGGCCTGCTCGCACCAGCGCACGTAGACGGCATTGTTGGTGTGGTCCAGGCCGTCGATGTCGCTCGGTTGGGGCGTCAGCGCCAGCGTGAAGGGCGATGGGTAGTCCCAGTCCGTCACAGCCAGCCCTCCTGTTCGGCCTTGAACCCGCCTTCGGCGAGCGCATCGCGAAGCGCCGCCAGCGCGGGCGGAAGCTCGCGTACCGTAAGCCGCTCCAGCACCTGCCGGTCATAGCGGCCCAGCGGCTGGCGGCCGGTGCCGGCCAGCCGCTCGGGCTCCATCGCGGTGGCCGCCCACGGCAGGCCGCAGGCCTCGAGGGGCGCTGCGGCGGCCAGCGCGATCTCGATACCGGCGGGGTCGGCATCCGCGCTGACCGCTGCCGGCGCGGGCGCCAGCGCCAGCAGGTGCGAGACGGCCTGTGCCCAGGCCCGCGTCGGGCGGCCGGCAATCCACACCAGCGCATCGCCTGGCACACGGCGCGCCGCCTGCTTCTCGAAGCTGGCGCGGTTCTCGATCAGCCACCAGCGCGCGGGCGGCGTGTCCACGCGCTGCAGCGTCAGCAGCGAGGGCACCGGCAGCGTCGCGAAGGCCAGTGCGCCAAGGTCCGCGCGGCGCGTATCGGGCCAGACGAGGGACAGGTCGCCCGCCAGCGTCAAGGTCGGCGCGAACGCACCGATGCCCAGCGCCGGCAGGTCGAAATGGCGCTCCAGCCATTGCCATTCGCCGTCGCCGATGGCCTTGGTGTGGCCCAGCCGCAGCGCGAAATCGCGGCGCAGGCCTTCGGCGCCCTCGCCCACCCAGCCGACCAGCGCTTGCAGCAGCGCGGCGCGGGCTTCGGCCGGGCCGACGGCCATGCGCGACTCCGCCAGCGCCTGCGCGGCCTCGCCGACGAGGTCGTCGGCCATCAGCGCGTCCAGGCGCTGCGCCAGCGCCGCACGGCGGGCATCGCGGTCGCTGCGAGTGGGCAGGCCCAGCGCCGCCTGCAGGCGCTCCAGTTCGACCCAGCACAGCTCCACCGGCCGCCAGCGCCCCTTCTCGAAGCGCTCCTTGCGCGTGCACAGCCCCGCCTTCAGCGCCAGGTCGGACAGCCGGTGCGCCAGCTCGATGCGATCCGGCCCCGCCGCTTCCAGCAGGCCCTGCCACTTGCGCGTGGCGGCGCTGCCGCGCAGCCAGTCGAGCAGCAAGGGCTGCTCGTCGTCCTTCAGCCGCGGCAGCGCGCCCGGCCAGGTGGGCGCGGCGGCCTCCAGCTCCTGCCTGGACCGATCCCCCGAGCGAGCGCGCCAGTCCATCAGGCGTACTCGCTGACCTCCGGCCGGCGCGCCAGCACCGCGATCGGCGGTGCCCAGCGTTCGCCACGCGGCTTCTTGCTCGTCACCAGCGTGATCTCGCTGGGCTCGAAGACCTCGACGTTGTGCGTGATGGGCGTCGTCAGCAGGTACTGCGCGCGCGTGCTGCGCAGGAAGTGGCCGACGAGCTGGATGTTGCGCACGTCCAGGTGGGCGAAGGGCTCGTCGATGAAGACGAAGCCGCCGGGCGTCTCGTCGTCCTTCATCAGGCCGACGAGCAGGATCAGGCTCTTGAGCACCTGCTGGCCGCCCGAGGCCTCGCCGTCGTTCAGGCCCACCTCGCCCTTGCCGTCGAAGTTGAACTTCACATGCAGGCCGGCCTGGGCCAGCACGGTGTCGTCGTTGTCCAGGTGGGGCAGCTGCGCCTCGGCGGCCACGCCGGCCAGCTCGCCCAGCTCTGCGACATTCTTCTTGTAGCGGCGCACGGTGGCGCGCAGCACGTCGATGTAGCGCTCGCGGGCGTTGCTCGCCGCCGTGGCGGCCATCGCGTTGCTGGCGCGGCGGTCGCTGAGCTGGCTGTCCTGCTCCTGCACCTGCAGCGTCATGCGGGTGTGGCGGTCGACGACGGTGGCGTCGGTCTCCCACACGCCGTTGGCCAGTTCCTTGTCCACCTGGTCGGCGCGCAGCTGCGCCTGGCGTGCATTCTCGAAATCGTTGCGCAGCGCGGCCAGCACGATGGACGTGGTCCAGCGCGGCGGGAACTTGGCGCGCGCCTCGCGCGAGGCGCCGGCGGCTTCGTGCAGCGCCTTGCGGCGCTCGGCGTGGTCGCGCTTGGTGCGGGCCTGGTGGGCCTCACCTTCGGCCAGCTCCTTCTGGGCGCGCTCGTAGTTCTGCTCGTGCACGCCGGAGGCCTTCAGCAGCCGGTCGTGCTCGGCCTCGACCGTCGTCATGCGCGTGGCGGCCTCGGCGCGCGCCTGCTTCAACACCGGCAGCCGCGCGCGGCATTCCGCAAACTCGTCGGCGCGCTCGCTCAGCTCGACCGCCGCCTTGTGGCCCTGGGCGGCGCGCTGCGCGTCCTTGAGCTGGCGGTCCACCTCGGCCTGCGCCTTGGCGACGCGGGTCAGCTCGGCGTCGATGCGGGCCAGCTCGCCCTCCAGCGACGCGCGGCGCCCGGCCACCGCGTTGGCGCCGAACTGGTGGTCGGACGCCGGGATGGCCACGCTGCGGCCGCCGCGGCCGTCGCGGTAGTAGGCATCGGGCGTGATCCATTCGCCGCCGGTGCCGGAGCCCTCCTCGGTACTGGCGACGCAGCGGATGCCGTCGAGCTGGCGGGCCAGCCAGGTCGGCAGCGGCGCGCTGACCTTCAGCGCGGCCAGCAGCGAGCCGGGCCGCGCCTGCGGCACGGGCGCCGCGTCGGAGACGACGTAATGCCGGTACTTCAGGCGCGACGCGATGCCGAAGGCGCGCGCCTCGTCGCTCCTGCTTTTCAGCACGACCACCCAGCGCGAGCCGCGCAGCACGCCCTCGGCCGCCTCGCGCCAGCGCTCGTCGGCGATGTCGATGCTGTCGGCCACGACGTGGTGGGCGATGCCGGCCTCGTCCAGCGCGCGGCGCAGCGGCGCCACCTCGGGCGGCGGCGGCGGCAGGCGCTTGTCCTTCAGCTCGGCCAGCAGCCCCTGCACATGGCGCAGCTTGTCGTCGGCGCGCGTGTACTCGCCGCGCAGCCGGTCCTTGTCGGCGGCCAGCGCCTGCGTGCGGGCGGCCAGCGCGGCGGCATCGGCCTCGACGTCGGCCAGGGCGCGCAGCTCGTCCTCGCGCTTGACGGTCTGCTCGACCGGCTTCTCGGCCTCGCGGGCGGTGTCGAAGGCGGCGCGGGCCTCGCGGCGCTCCACCTCCAGCGCCGCCAGCCGCGCCTTGGTCGCCTCATGCTCGGCGAACAGCTGGTGCAGGCCGGCGCGCTTGGCCGACAGCGCCCGCGCATCGGCCGCCGCGAACAGCCGCGAACGGTGCAGATCGCGGCCGTCGCGCGCCAGCCGCTCGCGGGCCTCGCTCCATTGCATGACGGGCAGCACCTCGGTCGCCAGGCGCTCGCGCTCGGCGATCTTGAGTTGCCACTGGCGGTGGCTGGTGACGCGGTTGGCCAGCTCGCTCAGCTGCGCCTGCGTGCGGGCCAGCTCGCCTTCGGCCGCCTGCACCTCCTTGGCCAGCTGCTGCTGGTGCGAGCGGGCCTGTTCGTAGCGGTCCAGCACTTCCTGGTCGCCGAACACCTCGAACACCAGGCGCAGCAGCTCCTTCGGGCTCAGCTCGCAGAGCCGGTCGGTCTGGCCCTGCTCCAGCGCCAGCACGCGGCCGATGGCGCGCGTCAGGCCAGCCGCCTCAAGCCGCCTTCGCCAGGCCTCGATGCCCAGCCACTCGCGCTCGCCCTTCTCGGCCAGCTTCTCGATCTCGACGGCGCCTTCGACGATGAGGTAGCGGCGCACCCAGTCGCCGCCCTGGCGCTCGATGCGGCAGGCCAGCGTGACCTGGTCGGTGTAGATCAGCGACGACGCGAACGGCCGGCTGCTGTTCTGCCGGCCGCGCGGGCGGTTGTCCACCAGCGCACGCAGCCAGGCCGTCTCGGCGTTGGCATGCCGCGCGTAGGTGCGGAAGGTGCGGCCGCCCGAGCACTCCAGGCCCAGCAGCGTGCGCAGCGCGTCCAGCAGCGTGGTCTTGCCCGAGCCGTTGGGGCCGGCGATGGTGATGATGTTGCCGTCCAGCGGCAGCGTGACGCGCTGGCAGTAGTCCCAGTGCAGCAGTTCCAGGGTTTGCAGGTGGAACATCAGTCCTCGCTCGGCGGTTCGTCTTGTTCTTGGCGGGCGGCCTGGATGGCGGCCAGCGCCGGCGCGGCCACGGCATCGGTCGCCCGGGCCAGCACGTCGGCCAGCGCGCCGTCCAGGATGCGCGGCGCGAGCTGGTCGTAGTCCAGCAGCAGGTCCAGCAGCGGGCCTTCGGCGATGTCCTCGCCGCGGCGCGTGATGAAGCCGTGGCGCTCCAGCAGCTTGAGGTTGCCGTCCAGCCGCACCTTCTTGCCGAGCTGGTCGCCGAAGTCGGCCAGCAGGCTGCGGTAGCTCAGCGCGGGCGACACGCTGGCGGCGGCGGGCAGCGGCTTGTCGGCGGCGAACATCTCGCCCTGCTTGTCGCCGTCGGCATCGGCGCGGTTCAGCTGGCGCTGGCGCTTGGGCAGGATGATCAGGCTCCACAGCACCACGAGCAGCGACACGCCGTCGCGCGGCAGCTCCAGGTTGTTGTTGGCGGCCAGGCCCGACTCGCCGAACACGGCGCTCTCGGCCGGCCGCAACAACGCGACGCTGACATGCTCGGCGTAGACGTTGTCCACCAGGCGCAGGCCCACGCCGGCCAGGCGCGTGCCGACGGCGGCCCACAGGTCGGCATCGATCAGCGCGCGCTTGACCAGGGGATGGGTGCGCGGCAGCCAGCGGCGCGCCAGCAGCTGGGCCGAGAGGCTTGCAGCGTCGTCGAGTGCGTTCATTCAGGTTCGCTCAAAAGGTCACCGCGGCTCATCCAGGCCACGAAGCGGTCATCGATCTCGCCCTGCTCGGCGCTCCAGCGCACGCGCCAGGGCTGGCGGGCCATGTCGCCGGTGGCGCCCTTGAGGTGGCGCGCCTGCGGGTCGCCCAGCAGCGGCAGCAGCTGCGCGCGGTAGGCGGCGGAGGCATAGCTGCCGCCCAGCACGGCCGGCGCCACGGGCTGGCTGCCGCGGCCCTCGGCCGTCCAGCCGTCCAGCAGCACCTGCAGCGCGCCCAGTTCGGGCGGCAGGCTCAGCACCTCCAGGCGGCCGTCGGGCGCGGTCTGGGCCGCGGGCAGGCCGGCGGCGTCGGCGGGCTTGGGGCGATCGCGCTCGAACTCGGCCTCCGCGCCGTCCACCAGCTCCTGCGCGGCCACCACCACGGGCTGCACGCCGGTGGACAGCGCGTCGCCCAACAGGGCTTCCAGCTGGGGCACGCGCTGCAGCCACTGGCGCAGGTCGGTCGTCGTCACGCCGGTGGAGCCCAGCGTCACGCGCTGGCGGTCGGCCTGCTGCAGCGCGCGGTTGAACTGGCTGGCCATGACCAGCAGGCCGGCCTGGGCGCTGGCCAGCTCCCGGGCCAGCCGCTCCAGCCGCGCATGGCCGCTGGCCTGGGCCTGCTCGATGATGGCCTTGACGGCGTCGCTGGCCTTGTCCACCAGCATCATCGAGCGCTCGAAGCGCGCGTTGGCGCGGCGCAGCTCGAACTCGCTGCCGCTGGCCATCGCATCGGCGAACTCCGCACGCAGCCGCTGCAGCTGCGCCTGCAGCATGTTGAGCTGCTGCGGCTCCAGCAGGCCCAGCTGGTGCGCGCCGGCCACGCCGGCCAGCAGCGCGGCGAGGTCGTCGTCGGGGCCCGCGGCGTCGGCCGTCAGCGGCTGCAGCATGGCCACCACCGACTGCGCCAGCGGCGTGATGGCGTAGGTCTGCGTGGACGCGTCCCAGTGCAGCAGGCCGGCGTCGCGCAGGCGCTTGAGCGCGGTTTCGAGCGCGTCCTCGCGCACATGGTGGAAATGCCGGTTCAGGTCGTCGCGGGCCAGGCGGGCGGCCGGCAGCCCCATCAGCTCCAGGAACACCCAGACGCGCAGCCTGACCCACGCCGCCTCGCCGCCGAACAGCGCGCGCTGCGCGGCCAGCAGCGCCTCGTGGCGCTCCAGCTGCCACCACAGCAGCGAGTCCACCGGCCCGCCGCCGTCGCGGAAGAACTCGTCGGGGGAGCGTGGCGAGTCGTCCAGGCTGGAGGTGGGGGTGGCGCGGGGGTCGGACATGGGGCGCGGATTATCGACGGCCGCCCGGATCGCCCGGCCGGGTGACGAACTAGGGTGTCGACGGCTTTGACAAAAAGCTTGCCTTTGTCGCGGCCGGCACCGCGCCGCCCCCATACGGCGCCGCCGTGGCATCGAAGTTGCGTTGCCGTTGTCCACAACTTGAGGAGAAGACATGGCACGCCGTTCCTTGCTCGCCGCCGCTGCCCTGGCACTCGCTGCAGCTGCGCCCCAGGCCCACGCTGCACTGGTCATCGACTACAGCAGCTTCACCGGCGCCTGCGGCTCGACGCTGACCTGCGTCGGCTCGGCCGCTGACACCGCGGCTGGCGAACTGCGGGTGACGCCCGCCAGCGGCGGCGCCGGTGCCGGCTACAGCACCGCGGCCATCGCACTGGGTGCCGGGGCCACCTTCAGCACCACGTTCCAGTTCCGCATGAGCCAGGCGGCAGGCATCGACCCCGCCGACGGCTTCACCTTTGTGCTGGCCAAGACGAACACCGGCCTCGGCGGCTCGGGCGGCGGCATGGGCTACTACGGCGTGGCCAACAGCGTGGCGATCGAGTTCGACACTTTCGACAACGGTGAAACAGGCGCCAGCAACCATGTCGGGCTGGACATCAACGGCTCGCTGGCCAGCTCACCGGTGAGCAGCCCCTACGGCGTGTCGTACTGCCATCTGTTCGACAACTCCTACCTGAACGACGGTTGCATGAGCAACGGCAAGGTCTGGACGGCCTTCATCAACTACGACGGCACGTCACAGAAGCTCAACGTGAGCGTGCAGCAGGAGGGGCTGGCGCTGCTGCAGCTGATCACCGACTACAGCCTCGACATCGCCAGCAACCTGACCGTCAACGAGGCCTACGTGGGCTTCACCGCGGCGACGGGCGCAGGCCTGCAGAACCACGACATCCTGAACTGGCGCCTGGCCAACGACACGTCCATCGGCACCGACCCGGGCCGCCTGCCCGAGCCGGCCAGCCTGGCGCTGCTGACCGTGGCGGGCGGCGCCGCACTGGCCGCCGGCCGCCGCCGGCGCAGCTGAGCACCGGCCTGGCACCGGCGTTCGACTTTTGCGAATGCCGGGCTCAAGCCGACTGAAACGCGCCCGCAGCCTGCGGGCGTAGTCTTGTGGGCATGACTACACGCCTGCCCACCTTCTTCCTCTCCCACGGCGGCGGGCCCTGGCCCTTCATGGACGGCGACTACCGCCGGGCGCATGCCAAGCTCGAAGCGTCGCTGCGGGCGTTGCCGGCCACGCTGCCGGAGAAGCCCAAGGCCATCCTGATGATCTCCGCGCATTGGGAGGAAACCGCCTTCACGGTGATGGACGCGCCCGCGCCGGGCATGCTCTACGACTACGGCGGCTTCCCGCCGCACACGTATGAAGTCGTCTACCCGGCGCCGGGCGACCCGGCGCTGGCCGAGCGCGTCGTCGCGCTCATCGAGGCCGCCGGCCTGCCCGCCGCGCGCGACAGCCAGCGCGGCTTCGACCACGGCGCCTTCTGCACGCTGGCGCCGATGTTCCCGCAGGCGGACGTGCCGGTCGTGCAGCTGTCGCTCAAGCGCGGGCTGGAGCCGGCGGAGCACCTGGCGCTGGGCCGCGCGCTGGCGCCGCTGCGCGACGAGGGCGTGCTGATCCTGGGCAGCGGCTTCAGCTTCCACAACCTGCGCCTGTACGGCCTGTCGGGGCGCGAGCCCTCGGCGGCCTTCGACGGCTGGCTGCAGTCCGCCCTGCCCTCACCGGCCGGCCGCGCCGAGCGGCTGCTGGCCTGGGCGCTGGCACCGGCCGCGCGCATCGCCCACCCGCGCGAGGAGCACCTGCTGCCGCTGATGGTGGCCGCCGGCGCGGCCGAAGGCGATGCGGCGAGCTGCAACTACCACGAGACCGATTTCATGGGCGGCGTGACGGCGTCGAGCTTCCGGTTCGGCTGACCGCAGGGTGCTAGATTCGGCCTGCGCGGCTCAACAGCGATCCCCACTTGCGACATGAGGCCGATGCATCGATTCCTCATCCCCGCATCGCCCATGAACGCCTGTCGCTCGCTTGCATTGACCGTTGCGCTCGTCGCCCTCCCCGCGTTCGCCGCCGACACGCCCAAGCCCCTGCGTGCCCTGCTCATCACCGGCGGGTGCTGCCACGAGTACGGCGTGCAGAAGGACGTCCTGAAATCAGGCATCGAGGCGCGGGCACACATCGTCGTGGACCAGGTCCATTCCGCCAACACCACCGGCAGCCCGCCGCTGGCCATCTTCCGCAACCCTGGCTACGCGCGGGGCTACGACGTGGTCATCCACGACGAATGCGTGGGCGACCTGCGCGACCCCGCCGTGTTCCAAGGCGTCCTGAAGCCCCACCTGGACGGCATCCCCGGTGTCAACCTGCACTGCGCGATGCACAGCTACCGCTTCGGCGACTACGGGCAGCCGGTGGCCCGCGGCGCCGAGAACGCCCACTGGTACGAGTACATCGGCCTGCAGTCGACCGGCCACGGGCCGCATGAGCCCATCGCGATCAGCTTCGTGAACCGGGACCACCCGATCACGCGCACGCTCGGCGACTGGACCACCGTCAACGAGGAGCTCTACAACAACGTCCAGATCCTCGACGGCAAGGTACTCGCCACGGGCAAGCAGGTCGTCAAGCAGAGCAAGCGGCAGCCCGACGGCACGATGACCGAAGAGGCGCAAACCGTCGAGGCGGCCGTCGTATGGACCCACGAGTTCGGCCCAAAGAAGACGCGCGTGTTCAGCACCTCCCTCGGCCACCACACGGCCACCGTCGCCGACGCACGCTACCTCGACCTCGTCACGCGCGGCATCCTGTGGGCCGCCGGCAAGGACGACCAACCCGGCTACGTCAAGCAGCCGTGAGGCGGAGAGCGAAGCAGGGCTGAACGCGCTCGTTCAGCCCGGTCCAGATCGGGCTCAGACCTGATGCGGCGCCACGGTGCGGCGCTCGCCGATCAGGAAGGCGTCCGCCACGAGCTGGAACGGCCGCCAGTCGACCTCCGATTGACCCGCCGCGCACAACTCGGCGAAGCGCGCGTACAGGCGCGGGTACTCGCCCGCCAGCGCCGCATCGGCCGCCACCGGCCGGCCGTCGATCTCCAGCACGCCGCCGCCCTGGGACAGGCGCAGGCGGCCGGTTGTCGTGACCAGTTCGACGTCCCAGATCTGCTCCCCCTTCTGGCGGAAGTCGAACTCCGCCTTCACCGTGACGCCGGCCTCGGTGCGCAGGTCCAGGTGGGCGGCGATGGGCGCCTGCTGGTTCTCGGGGAACTCCAGCACGGCCTTGTGCACGAAGGCCTCCTCGGCGAGCACCTCGGTCAGCACGGACAGCGCATTGATGCCCGGGTCGAAGACGCCCAGGCCGCCGGCATCCCAGATCCATTGCTGGCCGGGGTGCCATTCATACACATCTTCCTTCCAGGTGATGGTGCCGCCAGTGAGCGTGCGCCCGCGCAGCCAGTCGCGCGCCGCGTCCACGCCCGCGCCGAAGCGCGAATGCCAGGTCTGGAACAGCGTGCGGCCGTGCCGCGCGGCCTCGGCCTGCAGCAGGGCGATCTGCCGGGTCGTCGCGGCGGGCGGCTTTTCCAGCATCACGTGCTTGCCGGCGCGCAGCGCGGCAAGGGCCGCCTCGAAGTGCGCATTCGGCGGCGTGCAGATGGAGATGGCATCCAGCGCCGGCATCTCCGCAAGCATGGCTTCCACACTCGCGAAGCTGGCCACGCCCTCCACGCGAGCGTTACGGCTGGCGCAGGCCACGAGTTCGAAACGCGGGTCGGCGACGAGCGCCGGAATGTGTTGATCGCGAGCGATCTTGCCGATACCTACCAAGCCCAACTTCAGTGCCATGCTGCTTCCAGAAAGAATGATGTCGCGCGCGCTCCGCGCCGCCGTGTTTACAGTGCTCGCGGGCCGACGGCCCGACGCACTTTCATCTTAAGGTCCGGTCACACCGCGACCCGAGCCGCAGCACTCACACCCATGACCGAAGCTCTGATCCAGGCCCTTGCGAACTGCCACCGGAACGGCACGCGGCTGCAAGCCGCCGACTGGGCCGGCGCGGTGCGCGACGAGGCCGATGCCTACGCCGTGCAGGAGGGCGTGGCCGCCGCGCTGGGCTGGCAATTCGACCGATGGAAATCCGGCGCTGCCGGCGCGCAGGGGCCGTTCAGCCATTCACCGGTGAACCCGGTCGCGGGCACCGCGCTGCTGGGTGTCGAGGCCGAGGTGGCGCTGCGCGTCGGCGCCGACGGTTCGCCCGAGGCGATGTGCATCGGCGTCGAGCTGGTCGCCTCGCGCTGGGCCGAAGGCCTGGACGCGCCGGCGTTGCTGCGCATGGCCGACCACCAGTCCAACGCCGGGTTGCTGCTGGGCGCCTGGCAGCCTTACCGGGCGCTGGACTGGGGCCGCCTCGAATGGCGCCTGACCCTGGCCGGCCAGCCGGATGTCGTGCGGCGCGGCGGGCATTCGCTGGCAGACCCGGCGGGCGTGTTGCCAGCCTGGGTGCGCCATGCGACGCGCAACGACCGCACGCTGCCGGCCGGCACCGTCGTGACGACCGGGGCCTGGGGCGGGTTGCATCCCCTTGCCGGACCGGCCCGCGGGACACTGTCCATCCAGGGCCTCGGCGACTTCAGCTTTTCAGCAGCGGCGTGAAAAAGACGATGAACGCCGCGATGTTGACGACCACCGTCAACCAGTAGATGCGCCGGAACTTCTGCTTGACGCTCTTGTGGCGCAGCAGGTGTCGGGCCAGCAGCGCGCCCGGCCAGCCGCAGGCCAGCGACAGCGCATGCAGCGTGTTCTCGGCGACGCGCCAGTCGCCGCCGTCGCCTTGCTTTTGGGCGGCACGCTTGTCCAGCCAAAAGACGATGAAGGTCGCCGTGCTCATCGCCGAGTACGCGCCCCAGAACCAGTTCGGCACGCCCCAGGCCAGGTGGCAGGCCAGCACGAAGGCGGCGAAGGCCGGAATGATCAGCAGCACCCGGCCGTCGTCACGCGCCGCAGCCGGCGGCGCGGCGCGCGGCGTCAGGCTGCGCACGCCCAGCGCCCGGCGCTTGCCCTGCGCGTCCCGGCCTTCGCGGTAGCTGACTCGCTCGCCCACGAAGGGTCGCTGCGGCCTGAGGCCGAAGGCCTTGACGTGAACGAAGAGCTTGGGGCCGCCGCCGTCGGGCGTGATGAAGCCATAGCCCTTGGCGTCGTCCCACTGGGTGAGCGTGCCTTGGCCGCTCATCGCGCCTTCGTCAAATGGGCCAGGAGGGCGATGCGTTTGGGCTGGTCGGGCATGAAGTCTTCTGAACGGGCTGCACGGCGGGCGCCGGCTTGTCGGCGCATTGTGAAGCCCGAGCTGCGGCTTACTGGACGCCCGGCGAAACCCGGAACATCAGCACGCCGTGAGGGGCCACGGTGCCGCCATGGCGGCCGGCGACGGCCTTGGCCTTCTTGCCCGACCAGAGGTCCAGCACATCGGCCTTGAGCTTGGGCGGCAGCTGGAGCTGCTCCCAGCTCACGGCCATTTCGGCGGGCTTGTCGCCGCGGTTGAACAGCACGGCGGCACGGTCACCGCCCTGCAGCGGGCGCACCCAGATCTCGAGGTCGCCCTCGCGCCAGACGCGGCGGCCCTGGCGGCCCAGCGGGTCCTGGTCGACCTTGATGACCTCGGCATTGGTCAGGATGCGCTTCGTGTCGGCGTCCATCTTGGACAGGTCGTTGCCGGCGATCAGCGGCGCGGCAAGCATGGCCCAGATGGAGAAGTGGCTCTCGTACTCGGTCGCCGTCATGCCGCCGTTACCGACCTCCAGCATGTCGGGGTCGTTCCAGCCGTTGGGGGCGGACTCGCTCCACAGCTCGGCGTTCATGTCGATGATGTCCAGCAGGCCGTGGGACCATTCTTTCTTGCCCTTCCAGCCGTCCCAGATGTCGCCGGTGGTGCGCCACAGGTGGCCGATGGCCGGTGCCCAGCGGCCCGGCTGGCTGTTGCCCCATTCGCAGATGGACAGCACGATGTCGCGGCCCGACTCGCGCAGCGCCTTGGCCATGATGGTGTAGGCCGCCTCGGGGTTGCGCGGGCCGGTGTAGCACCAGTCGTACTTCAGGTAGTCCACGCCCCACTTGGCGTACTGGCGGGCGTCCTGGAACTC
>NZ_LMFP01000028.1:991047-991147 GCF_001426885.1 Pelomonas sp. Root1444
GAGCGAGCCGGCGTCGGAGTACAGGCCGAACTTCAGCCCCTTGCTGTGCACGTAGTCGGCCAGCGCCTTGATGCCGCTGGGGAAGCGCTCCGGGTCGGCC
>NZ_LMFP01000028.1:991215-1096167 GCF_001426885.1 Pelomonas sp. Root1444
GGTGTAGCCGGCGGCCTTCATGCCGGAGGCCACCATCGCGTCCGCCTGCTGGCGGATCAGCTGCTCGCTGACGTTGCAGGCGAACTTGTTCCACGAGTTCCAGCCCATCGGCGGCGTGGGCGCGAGGTTGGGCTTGGGGGCGTCGAGCTTGAGGGTCTCGTGGCCGGCGGCCGAGGCCCCGGCGGCGAACAGGCAGGTGGACAGCGCCAGCAATGCGCGGCGCAACCAGATCGAGGTCATGGGGATCTCCTGGTAACGGGTCAGACGGCGCCGCGCCGGGCTTCAAGCTCAGCGCGGATTTCATGCATGCGCTTCTCGGTCAGGAAGTAGCGCGACACGACGACCAGCGCGATCAGCAGCCCCACGATGGGGATGCCCGAGAGGCAGAGACGGATCAGGAAGATGGCGTCTTCGCCCTGCACGGGCAGCTTGGCGTTGAAGCCCGTGAAAGCCAGCACCCAGCCCGAGGCGCTGTTGCCCATGGCCAGGCCGACCTTGCTGATCCACGAACCGCAGGCCGCGAACGAGCCCTCGCGGCGCTGACCGGTGGCGAGTTCGTCGTGGTCGATGACATCAGCCATGGCCGAGCCGTAGATGGTCCAGAAACCGGCGCCGATGAAGGCCACGCCGCCGCTGGCGAACAGCTGCAGCCAGGGCAGCTGTGGGTTGTAGAAGAACCAGTCGCCGATGAAGGCAACGATGCCCAGCCACAGCACGGTCATCAGCGCATTGCGCTTGCCGTAAGCCTTGGCCACCCAGCCCGCGAAGGCGATGCCGACGAGGCCGCTTACGAGGCCGGCCACGCCCATCAGCGAGTTCCATTTCGTGGCCGCCACGACGTCGCCGCCGCAGACGTAGTAGACGGTCGCGTAGTAGCCCAACAGGCCCACCATGGCCGTGGCCATGTTGTAGGTCAGCATAGTGCCCAGCATCAGCCGGAAGGGCTTGTTCTTCAGCGTGCGGTACAGCGTGTCCTTGAACGGCACGCGCTGGCGGCTTTGGGCGACGAAGCTCTCGTAGTAGCGCTCGCGCGTCAGCGAGAAGATGACGATGGCCAGCACCACCAGGATGCCGCCCAGGATGGCGGTGTAGACCTGGGCACCCAGCAGGATGTCGGGCTTGCCGCTGGCGTCGTGGAAGAAGTAGAGCGTCGTGAACTGCGCGGCGACGAACATGCCCAGCTCGGGAATCTTCTGGATCGCGTTCTTGATGGACATCACGCGCGTGCGCTCGTGGTAGCCCGGCGTGAGTTCGGCACCCAGGCTGTTCCAGGGCATCGCGAAGCAGCTCATGACCGGCGCGTAGAGGCAGGTCGAGACGAGCAGGAAGATGAAGTACTCGGTATCGCTCCAGCCCCGCCCGACGGCGAACAGCAGCGGCAGGCCGATGCCGGTCAGGATGCCGCCGACGAGGATGAAGGGGCGCCGGCGCCCCCAGCGGCTGCGGGTGTTGTCGGAGATCCAGCCGAACATTGCGTCGGACACCGCGTCCGCAAAGATCTTGATGCCCATGGCCATCGAGATCAGCTGCGGCGCCACGCCCAGGCCGATGTTGAAGACGTGGAAGACCAGGGACTGGTAGAGCCAGTGGCCCCACATGTCGTGGAAGGAGCCAAGGCCGAAGCCGACCTTCTGCGACATAGGCACGCGGTCGGCCGCGGCAGTGCCGGCTGGCGTGGGCGCCGCAGCGGCGGCCCCCGGACGAGGCATCAAAGGCGGGGCGGCCCCATCGGGATCGGCAATCACTCTGTCTCCTCGATCGCTGAATGCGATGTTTTAGTAAACAGAGAGATTTTGTTCGACACACGCCCGACCCGCAGGCGGTGCAAACACCTATGCGGCCACCCCGGCCGGTTCAGCGCCTGGCTTTACGCGCCGGTGCGGTGGGCGCGGACGTGGCAGCGCGCGAGCTCTCCCGGATGACGAGCTCCACCGGCAGCGAGGCTTCGCTCGGCTCGATGTCGCCCTCGATCAACGCCCGGGCGGCCACCAGGCCGAGGGCCTCCTTGTCCATCTTGACGGTGGACAGCGGCGGCTTGCTGTGCACCGCCTCCTCGATGTCGTCATAGCCGATGAAGCGGATGTCCTCCGGCACGCGCAGGCCGTGCTCGCGGCAGACCTCGATGCCGAAGATCGCCGTCGAGTCGTTGTAGGCGAACACGGCGTCGGGCCGCTCGGGCAGCGCGAGCAGCCGCTGCATCGCGTCGCGGCCGGCATCGCGGTACTCCAGCGCCGGGTCCAGCGTGACCTCGTAGTCGGGGTCGAAAAGGCGGCCGGCCTCGAAAAGCGCCCGCCTGAAGCCCTTGGCCCGCAGCGACACCGAATAGTGGGTCATCGGGCCGAAGATGGCTGCCACGCGCTGGGCACCACCGTCGAGCAGGTGCTTGGTGGCCAGCCAGGCACCCAGCTGGTTGTCGTCGTTGACGCAGCGCACGCCGGGATAGAAGTGGTCCACCAGCACAAGCGGCAGCTCGCAGCGGCGGATGGCCTCCATCGCCTCGGCAGCGAAGTAGCCCACGCCGAGCAAGGCATCGACCTCGTGGCGGCGCACCAGCCCGGCGATGTCCTCGCCGGCCTGCACAGACATCAAGCTGAGTGGCACGCCGGCCTCGCGGCAGGCGGTCTCGGCACCGTGCAGCACGTAGGAATAGAACGGGTTGCTGGCCAGCGAGCCGACATGCCGGCTGTAGAGGAACAGCATGCGGCGCGGCTTCCCGGTGCGCAGCTTGCCGACGTCGTAGCCCAGCTGCTGGGCAATCTCGAGCACCTGGCCGCGCGTCTGTTCCGACAAGCCCGGCTGGCCTTTCAGCGCGCGCGAGACGGTGCCGATGGACACGCCGGCCGCCTGGGCCAGCTCACGAATCGTCACGCCACGCTTGTCGGCCATCTGCCCGCACTCCGCTGTTGTTTAGCTTCAAAAAACCGGCGCGATTGTGCCTCGCCGCCATGGGCCACCCGCGCAGCACCCCGTTGCAGCGGCCTCGGCCGCCACCGCCCACCTGCATGCGGGATCGTCCTGCTTGCCGATTGTTCACTAAACATTTATTGTTGCCACGACTTTTTGCACTCCCAGTTCCGATGCCTCCCTGTTCCATCGCCGTCCTGGGCGAAGCCCTGGTGGACGAGTTCCATGACGGCCCGGTGGCCGGCGGCGCGCCCTTCAATGTCGCGCGCTCGCTGTCGGCGCTCGGCGTGCCGCCGCTGTTTGTCAGCCGCATCGGCGCCGACGACGCCGCCGGCCGCTTCGTGCTGGAAAGCGCGCGCCGCTACGGCTTGGCCGAGCAAGGCCTGCAGCGCGACACCGGCCACGCGACCGGCCGCGTCAGCGTCCATGAGCGGGCCGGTGGCGGGCACAGTTTCGAGATCCACGCCGATGCGGCATGGGACCACCTCGACGTTCGCCCCGCCCACGCCGCGCTTGCGGCCGCCGGCGCTTCGTTCCTCTACTTCGGCAGCCTGGCCCAGCGCCACGCCGTCTCGCGCGCCGCGCTGCGCGCCCTGGCCAAGCCCTTTGGCGGGCTGCGCCTGCTGGACCTGAACCTGCGCCCGGGCACCGACACGCCGCAGCTCGCCGGCGAGTCGCTGATGCTGGCCGACTGGGTCAAGGTCAACGACGAGGAACTGGCCCGGCTGGCCGGGTGGTTCGACGCCGGCGAGGACGAGGCCGCCCAGGTGGCCGCGCTGATGGGTCGCTTCGCACTGCAGCGGCTGGTGCTGACCTGCGGCGCCGCGGGCTGGCGCCTGTACGGCCCGGGCGGCGAGCGGCTGGCCCACGGGCCGGGCGAACCGCAGCCGCAACTCGTCGACACCGTCGGCGCGGGCGACGCCTTCACCGCGATGCTGCTCGCCGGCCTGGCCCGGCAGCGCGACCTGCCCGCCACGCTGGCGCTGGCGAACCGCTACGCCTCCTTCATCTGCGGCCTGCGCGGCCCCTTGCCCGCCAGCCCGCAAGCGCTGGCCCCCTGGCGCGACGCACTGCAGGCGCTGCCGCCCTCCCCTTGACTCTCCAACCTCACGACATGGCCTTGACCACCTCCACCGCCGCCTCGCTCGCCGACCTCGTCGCCCCGCCCGCGGGCTCGCCCATGCACCGGCGCGACTTCCTCTTCGGCGCCGGCACCTCGTCCTACCAGATCGAGGGCGCCGCGCATGAAGACGGCCGGCTCGAATCGATCTGGGACCGCTTCTGCGCCACGCCCGGCAAGGTGCTGCGCGGCGAGAACGGCGACGTGGCCTGCGACCACTACCACCGCTTCGAGGAAGACCTCGACATCCTCCAGCGCCTGGGCGTGGACGCCTACCGCTTCTCCATCGCCTGGCCGCGCGTGATGGGCCAGGCCGGCCAGCCCAACGCGAAGGGCATCGACTTCTACAAGCGCCTGCTCGACGGGCTGGGGCAGCGCGGCATCAAGGCCTTCGTCACGCTGTACCACTGGGACCTGCCCCAGCACCTGGAAGACCGCGGCGGCTGGCTGAACCGCGACACGGCCTACCGCTTCGCCGACTACGCCGACCTGATGAGCCGCGAGCTGGGCGGCGGCCGCGTGGCCGCCTGGACGACGCACAACGAGCCATGGTGCTCCGCCTACCTGGGCTACGGCGACGGCCACCATGCGCCCGGCCTCAAGAGCCACCGCTGGGCCGCGCAAGCCATGCACCACCTGCTGCTGGGCCACGGCCTGGCGCTGCCGGCGCTGCGCGCCAACGACCCGAACGCGCTGCACGGCATCGTCGCCAACTGCGCACCGGGCTATGCCGACACCGATTCGGCAGCGGACCGCGATGCGGCGTCCCTCTTCGAGACCTTCCAGAACCGCTGGGTGCTGGACCCGCTGCTCAAGGGCGAATACCCGGCCGACCTGTGGCGGCTGTGGAAAGGCTGCGAGCCGCTGGTGCTGGACGGCGACATGGCCGTCATCCAGCGCCCCATCGACTACCTCGGCATCAACTTCTACAGCCGCGCCGTGCTGCGCTCCAAGGGGCCGGACACCATCGACTGGGTGCGCCACCCCGATGTCGAGCGCACGACGATGGACTGGGAGGTCTACCCGCAAGGCCTGCAGGACCTGTTCGAAGCCTTCAAGCGCGACTACCCCAACCTGCCACCGCTCTACGTCACCGAGAACGGCATGTCCAGCGACGACAGCGTCAACGTTGGCGTGGTGGACGACGTGCAGCGCCAGTCCTACATCAAGCGCCATTTCGCGGCCTGCTCGCGCGCGATGGCCAACGGCGTGGATGTGCGGGGCTACTTCATCTGGTCGCTCATGGACAACTTCGAATGGGCCTTCGGCTACGAGCGCCGCTTCGGCCTCGTGCATGTGGACTTCCAGACGCAGCAGCGCACGCTCAAGCGCAGTGCGCTGGCGTATGCGGATTTCCTGCGGGAACGCGCGGGGCGCTGAGCTTCAGCGTGTGCCCACCAGGCGGCTCAGATAGGCCGCGTGGTCGGGCATGCCTTCCACCGTCTTCGAGATGGCCATGTGCAGGCGCTTGAAGTGCTCGCGCAGTGGCTGCTCGTCCACCTGCGCCAGCAGCGGGTCCAGCGCTTCGGGCTTCATGCCCAGACCCAGGTAGAGCGAGTACCAGGAGTCCTCGCCGAAGCTGTCCCGGTCCAGGATGACGACGCGGCCGTTGCGGCGGAAATTGTCGATCTGGTGGGCCAGCGTGTCCGGGATGGGCATGGCCGCGCAGTAGCGCCAGAGCTCGCTGTCGTCGCGCTCGGTCTGCTTGTAGTGCAGGATGATGAAGTCGCGGATGGACTCGTACTGCCGCGTCATGCGGCGGTTGTATTCGTCCACCAGATGCGGCTCGCACTGGCGGTCCGGGAACAGTTCAACCAGGGCACTGACCCCGTGGATGACGAGCGACAGGCTGGTCGATTCCAGCGGCTCCAGGAAGCCCGACGACAGGCCGACGGACACGACGTTCTTCTCCCAGATGCGCTTGCGCATGCCGGTCTTGAAGCGCAGCTGGCGCGGGTCGCCCTGCGGTGCCCCGTCCAGGTTCTGCATCAGCACCCGGCCGGCTTCCTCGTCGCTGATGTAGCTGCTGCAGTAGACATGGCCGTTGCCGGTGCGGTGCTGCAGCGGGATGCGCCACTGCCAGCCCGCGCTGCGCGCCGTGGACGTCGTGTACGGTGTCAGCGGCAGCACCTTGTCGCAGGGCACGGCCTGGGCGCTGTCGCAGGGTAGCCAGTGCGTCCAGTCGTGATACCCGGCCTTCATGACACCTTCGATCAGCAGCGCGCGAAAGCCCGAGCAGTCGATGAACAAATCGCCCTCGATGCGCCGGCCGTCAGCCAGCGTCACCGCCGTCACGAAACCGTCGCCGGGTCGCAGCGACACGTCGACGATGGTGCCCTCCTCGCGCTTCACGCCACGTGCCAGCGCGTAGTCGCGCAGGAAGTTCGCGTACAGGCCGGCGTCGAAGTGGAAGGCATAGGAATACGCGTTGGCGGCCGACGGCGGACCGCCCTCGGGCGGCACGAAGCGGTCGCGCTGCGCCATCACGGTCGCGGTCGACCATTCCTCGTAGCTGGGCATGCCGCCCGCGCGGTTCAACCGCATCCAGTGCGCCACCGACGAGCGGTTGAGGATGGGTGGCCCGAAGCCGCCGAAGCCGTGGAAGAAGCGGTTGCCGACATGGCCCCAGTCCTTGAACTCGATGCCCAGCTTGAAGCTCGCCTGGGTCTTGCGCATGAACTCGGCGTTATCCAACTCGAGCGCGTCGTTGTAGTGGCGAATGCTGGGCAACGTGGCCTCGCCGACACCCACGGTGCCGATGTCGGCCGACTCGACCAGCACGATCTCGCAGCCCACCGGGTTGGCGCTCCCGCCCGGCTGTGTGCCGAACACCTGGCTGAGCGGCGCGGCGGTCATCCAGCCGGCGCTGCCGCCACCGACGATGACGATGCGGCGGATGGCTTGATCGTTGTTCATCACTTGACCATCTCCATGGGCGCAGCGCGAAGGTGTTTTTCGATGAAGGCACCATGGTCGGGCATGTCGTCCACGGTCCCGGAGATGGCCGCGCGCAGGCGCTCGAAGTGCGTGCGCAGCGCCTGCTCGTCGACCTGAGCGAGCAGCGGGTCGTGGCGCTGCGGCCAGCAGCCCAGGCCCAGGAACAGCGACACCCAGGAGGGTTCGGCGAAGCTGTCGGGGTCCAGGATGGCCACCCGCCCGCTGCGCCGGAAGATCTCGATCTGGTGCTTCAGGTCGTCCGGAATGGACATGGCGGCGCAGTAGCGCCAGAACTCGCTGTCGTCGCGCTTCGTCAGCTTGTAGTGCAGCACGATGAAGTCGCGGATGGACTCGTACTGCCGCGCCATGCGGCGGTTGTACTCGGCCGCGAGATGGACATCGCAGCGGCGGTCGGGGAATAGTTCGATCAGGCGACCGACGCCGTCCATGATGAGCTGGATGCTGGTGGACTCCAGCGGCTCCAGGAAACCCGACGACAGGCCGATGGCGACGACGTTCCTGTCCCAGGCCTTCTTGCGCATGCCTGTCTTGAAGCGCAGCTGCCGCGGGTCCGCTTGTGCGGCGCCATCCAGGTTGCGCATCAGCACCTGACCGGCCTCCTGGTCGCTGGTGTAGGCGCTGCAGTACACGTGGCCGTTGCCGGTGCGGTGCTGCAGCGGGATGCGCCATTGCCAGCCCGCGCTGCGCGCCGTGGACGTGGTGTACGGCGTCAGCGGTGCCACCTTGTCGCAGGGCACGGCCTGGGCGCTGTCGCAGGGCAGCCAGTGCGTCCAGTCGTGATAGCCGGCCTTGCAAACGCCCTCGATCAGCAGCGCGCGAAAGCCCGAGCAGTCGATGAACAGGTCGCCCTCGATGCGCCGGCCGTCGGCCAGCGTCACCGCCGTCACGAAGCCGTCGCCGGGCCGCACGGACACGTCGACGATGGTGCCCTCCTCGCGCTTGACGCCGCGCGCCATCGCGTACTCGCGCAGGAAGGCCGCATACAGGCCCGCGTCGAAATGGAAGGCGTAGGAATAGGCGTTGGCGGCCGAAGGCAGGTCGCCCTCGGGAGGCACGAAGCGGTTGCGCCGCGCCATCACGGTGGCGGTGGACCATTCCTCGTGGCTGTCCATGCCGCCGAGATGGTGCAGGCGCAGCCAGTGCATGACCGACGAGCGGTTCAGGATGGCCGGGCCGAACTCGCCGAAGCCGTGGAAGAAGTGGTTGCCGAGGTGGCCCCAGTCCTTGAACTCGATGCCCAGCTTGAACGTCGCCTGGGTCTTGCGGATGAACTCGGCGTTGTCGAGTTCCAGCGTGCGGTTGTAGTAGCGGATGGTGGGCAGCGTGGCCTCGCCGACGCCCACGGTGCCGATCTCGGGCGACTCGACCAGCACGATCTCGCAGCGGGCCGCATGCTCGCCGCGGCCCATCAGCTGGCCCAGCGGTGCCGCCGTCATCCAACCCGCCGTGCCGCCGCCCACAATCACGACGCGGCGGATGGCTTGGTCGTCACTCATGCGCTGTCTCTCCGGGTGGCGCCCTGTGCCGGGCGCTGATTTCTGTCTGTGCACACTAACCCAAAAAAAAGGCCCGGCGCCGCAGCGCCAGGCCCGTGTGCGGCCGGGATAAACCCGGCTGTCCATCAGTACGTCAGACGTGCCGACACGGTGTAGCGCGGGCCCGAGGCGAACCAGCTGCGGCCCATCATGCCGATGTGCTGCTGCATGAGCTGCTTGTAGACCGAGTCGGTCAGGTTCTGCCCTTCGAACGCAAACGTCAGCTTGTCCGTGAACCGGTACTGCACGCCCAGGTCGAGCTGGCCGAAATCAGCCGTCCAGATGGGCAGGCCCAGCGGCATGTTGTTGCGTCCGAACTGCGGGCTGTCCGGGTTGGCATTCAGGCCGTTGGTCTGGTTCGGGCCGGTGTTGTCCGGGAAGGCCACGCCATTGAGGTACTTGCCGCGCCATGCGTAGGCCACGCGCGCCGAGATCGGGCCGTGGTCGTACAGCAGCGCCAGGTTGTAGGCCTTGCGCGACAGGTTGGGCAGCGGCAGCGCGCCGTAGGACTGGGCGTTCGTGTCACAGCCGTTGACGAACAGGTTCAGGTTGGTCCCATCCGCCGTGCTGCTGCACCATTCCGAAGCCACGGAGTTGTAGCGCGTTTGCCGGCTGTCCACGTAGGTGAAGTTGGCCTGCACTCCCAGGCCGGCCAGCAAGCCCGGCAGCCCGTTGAAGTAGTGCTGCACGGCCAGTTCCACGCCACGCGCCCAGCCCTTGGCGCCGTTGACCTTCGTCGAGTAGGCGAAGTCATAGGACTTGCCCGTCGTGTCGGCGGCCTGGACGATGTCCGTCTGGTTGACGATCACGTCCTTGAGCCGCTTGTTGAAGGCCGCCACCGTGACCGAGCTGGCCTTGTCCAGGTACCACTCGGCCGACAGGTCGAACTGGTCCGACTTGACCGGCTTGAGCATCGGGTTGCCCAGCGCCGAACCTCGGTTGCGCAGGTCGTCGATGAACACCGTGCGCGTCTCTGGCGTGGTGCCCGTGGCCGGGGTGACCACCGTGCGCAGGTTGGCCGAACCGGCCAGCAGCTGCAGGTTGGGCTGCAGGTCGCTGAAGTCCGGCCGGGCGACCGCCTTGGCGAACGCGAAGCGGAGCTGCATCTTGTCGTTGAGCTTCCAGCGCAGGTTCAGGCTCGGCAGCACATTGGTGTACTTGTTCTCCAGCGCAATGGGCTCCAGGAAGCTCGTGAACGCGGGGATGGTGCCCTGCAGCGCGCCGGACGGCACGTTGGTGGCGGTGTAGGTCAGCGACTTGTAGCCCGTCGTGACGTAGTCCGTCTCCACCACGCGCAAGCCCACGTTGCCATCGACCGGCACGTTCCACTCGTCGAAGCCGAAGCGCAACTGCGTGTAGATCGTCTTGGTCTTCTCGTGCTGCTTGTTGCTGTTGGGCGAGCTCTCGTCGAACGGAATCGGCGTCCATGAGGCTGGGCAGTTGGGCGTGGCCGCCGGGTTCTTCTGCAGCGCGTACTCCGTGCACAGCGTGTTGTAGTAGCTGTGCAGCGTGGCGTAGGAATCCGGGTAGTTCGCCGCCACGGCCATCTTCGGCAGCACCAGCGAAGCGACCTGGTTCTTGCCGTTCATGAAGTTGTTGAACTGCTTGACCTGCGTCTCACCACCGAAGCGGGACAGGTAGGCCAGCGACCGGATCGGGTGCCAGTCCCAGCTCTGGTCGCGCGCGCCCGGATCGAACTCCGCGGACTGCCAGCTCTGGGTCACGGCCTTCCAGTTGTAGCTGGGGTTGCTCACCTGGTTGTTGGTGTCCCGGTCCGTCAGCCGCAGGCCCACGCGGATGTCGTGCAGCACCGGATGGTCGAACGAGTACTTCACGTCGCCCTTCCAGGCCTTCTGGGTCGCCCGGCTCTTGTCCAGGTGCTCCATCGTGAAGCCCCAGTAGTACTTGGACGGGTCGGCCAGGTAGGCCCGGTCCGTGTCGTCCAGGATCAGCCGCGGCATGCCGCCCGAGAAGTCCACGGTTTCCTTGGGCATGTTGATGCCGGTGGCGACCGTGGAGTCGATGGCGTTGGTGGTCGACTCGATGAACTGGAAGTCGTTGGCAATGCGCAGCGCGGGCGTCGGCGTCCAGACCAGGTTGAACGCGGTTTCCTTGGTCTGCGAATTGCGCTTGGAGAAGCGCGTGTTGGCATTGAACGGGATGCCGTTGTGGCCCGGATCGGTGATCGTGCCGGTCAGCAGCGCGCCGTTGCTGCCCCACGTGGCGTCGGCCGACACGAGGGACGTGTACGGATCGGCCTGGCTGTCGATGGAGCTTTCATCCCAGTAGAAGTTGTACTTGGACCGGAAGTGCGTCAGCGACGCCTCCAGGTTGTCCTTCTTCCACTGGCCGGCGAGGTAGGTGCCCTGGCGCTTGCGGTCGTAAGCCAGCGTGCGCCAGCCCAGCGCCTTCGGGAACCAGTGGTTGCCCGGCAACGCACGGTAGTAGTTGTTGTTGTCGCCGTCGGTCTTGCCCGGCCAGCGTTCGACGGCGAGGAAGTACGGGTCGACGAACATGCCGTCGGTGCGCGTGTTGCTCTTGGAGTTCGCCACGTGCAAGAGCAGGCCGACCTTGCCGATGTCGGTATTCCAGGTGTTGGACAGCAAGCCCGACACCGTCGGCTTGCTGCTGTCCGCCAGCTGGTTCTTCGTCATCGAAACGCCCAGCGCGCTCTTGAAGCCGTTGTAGTCGAACGGCAGCGCCGTGCGCAGGTTCACCAGGCCGCCGATGGCGCCTTCGATCTGCTCGGCCGAGGGGTTCTTGTAGACGTCGACGCCGGCCATCAGCTCGGGCGGCACGTCCTCGAAGCTCAGGCCGCGCCCGCCGTTGGCCGAGAAGCTCTCACGCCCGTTGAGCTGCGACGACACGTAGGTCAGGCCGCGGATGAGCACGCCGGAACCTTCGACCGAGTACCGGCCCGGGTCACCACGCGCCATCACGCGGTCCATCGTCACGCCGACGATGCGCTGCAGCACCTCGCTGACGGAGCGGTCCGGCAGTTTGCCGATGTCGTCGGCGACGATGGAGTCGACGATCTCATCGGCGTTCTGTTTGATCTTCTGCGCCGACTGCAGGGCAGCGCGCTGCCCCGAGACGATGACAGTCTCCAACTGTTGGGCGCCGCCAGCGGCTCCCGAGGCGGCCGCCGCCGGGGGCGCTGCCGTCTGTGCCATGGCGGGCGCCGACCAGACCATCACGGCCTGCAGCGCTGCCAGGGACAACGTTGTCCTTTTGAAATGTCTCATCCTCGTTGCTCCTCTTCGGTGGGAATCACGGGCCCTTTCAGGCCTCGTTCGGTGGCCGCGGGCTTGGCGCCGCAACCTTTCTGATAACGCTAACGAATGCCACCCCTTCAGGTATTGGGGCATTCATGGATTTGTCACACCTCCTTGCTATAGCCACGCCATGCGACTCGGCTCATCCAATGCCACAACCTGCAATGCCTCTGGCAGCCGCCCTGCCGCGCCGATGCGCCGCGGCGCCCCGGGAACGAGATCGATGAAGTTGTCGGCCAGCACGGCGCCGTCCGCCTGCAGCCACAGGCCCTTGACGGGCCGGTCGGTGCTCAGGGACAGGCCGGCACCGCTGCGCTCTATGACGATGCGGGCGCCGCCGAGGCGGTAGAACTTGAAGGGCTCGGTCCAGGCGCAGTCGCGTGCGAGTTCGCGGCCGTCTGGGTCCAGTGCACGCAGCTCGGCAACGACCGGCTCGTCGACCACCGGCAGCGCCAGCGTCGCCTCGACCGACGTCGACGCCGGCACGTCGCGCGCCATGCGGCCGTCGGCGAGCTCCCGCCCGTCCATCGCGAACACGCGCAGTTGCAGCACCACCGCCTGCGCGGCGAGCGCGCCGTTCATGACGGCGAGCCGGGCCTGCCCCGCCTCCAACCGCACAGCCACCGCCAGCGGCGCCATCGCGCGGCGCACCGCATGCCAGGCCGGCTTGACGGTGCCGGCCGAATCGATCAACGCCCAGCTCGTCACCGGCCAGCAGTCGTTGAGCTGCCAGACCAGCGCGCCACCCACGGCGCGTGCGCCGGGCTGCTGCCAGCGGCGGCGGAAGTCCTGGTAGGCCACGCGCATGGCCTCGGCCTGTACGAACTGCGTCGCGTAGACATGCTCGGCCAGCGTCGGTCCGACGCGCAGGTTGTCGGCCAGGTAGACGGCCAGGCGGCGGTGCCCGTCCGGCCCGCTGGCCGAGCCGGCCTTGTTGTGCCACTGCACGGTGCGGCTCTCGGGGAAGCGCTCCTCCTCGGGCAGCACCGACTCGAACAAGGCCAGCGACGGGTGCGACTGCATGCCGAACTCGCTGACGAAGCGCGCCTGCACCTGGCCATAGCTTTGGTAGGGCAGCATCTGCTGGTGCCAGACCTCCCAGCTGTGGCGGTCGCCGACGGTCACGTCGGAGGACTTCGCGTCGCCCGGCGTCCACGGGCTGCCAGGCCAGTAGGCGCGGTCCGGGTCCAGCGCTGCGCAGACCTCGGGCAGCAGGCCCTCGTAGATGGCGCGCGCCTCGAAGCGCTCGGCCGGCACGCCGGGGCCAGCCAGGCCCACCGACTCGGCCAGCATGTAGTCCTCGTTGTTGCCGCACCAGAGCGCGAGGCAGGCGTGGTGGCGCAGCCGCTTGACGGCCGCCTGCGCCTCGGCGCGCACGCTGGCCTGGAACCCGGCATGCGCCGGATACAGGCCGCAGGCGAACATGAAGTCCTGCCAGACGAGGATGCCCAGTTCGTCGCAGGCCTCGTAGAAGGCCTCGTGCTCGTAGATGCCGCCGCCCCAGACGCGCAGCATGTTCATGTTCGCGGCCGCCGCCTGCGCAATGCGCTCGCGGTAGCGCGCCGGCGTGATGCGCTCCAGCAGGCTGTCGTCCGGAATCCAGTTGGCCCCGCCGGCAAACAGCGCCTGGCCGTTGACCTCGAAATGGAAGCTGCTGCCCGCCTCGCCCTGCACCGGCTCCTGCACCAGGCGCAGCGTGCGCAGGCCGATGCGCTGGCGCTGCTCGGCCAGCACCTGCGTGCCGTCCAGCACGCGCACGACCAGCGTGTAAAGCGGCTGCGCGCCCAGGCCCAGCGGCCACCACAGCCGCGCGTCGACCACGTCCAGCCGGGCCTGCGCCACACCGGCCGCGACCGTCTGCGCCGCGACGCTGCGGCCCTCCGGGTCCAGCAGTTCGATGCTCAGTTGCTGGCCGGCGCCCACGATCTCGACCGCGACCTGAAGCGTCGCGTGCCGCGCAGCCACGTCGACCTCGCTGCGGCAATGCACATCGGCGATGCGCGCCGCCCAGCTGTGCCGGCGCACCGGCCGCCAGGGGCCGCTGACGAGCAGCTCCGGGCCCCAGTCCCAGCCAAAGTGGTATTGCGCCTTGCGGGCATACAGGCGCGCGCTGTCGCCATTCCAGAGCTGGCGCTTACCGTGGACGGCCTCGGGCTCGCGGGCGCGGGCCAGCGGCGGGTCGAAGCGCAGCAGCAGCTCGTTGCGACCGGGCTTGAGCAGTTCACGCACGTCCACGCGGCGCGGCACGAACATGTTGTCGGATTCGAACAGCCGCACGCCGTTGAGCCAGGCGGTGCAGTAAGTGTCCAGGCCCTCGAAGACCAGCTCCTCGTGCGACGCCAGCTCGCCCACGTCGAAGCCGAGCCTCCAGGCCCAGCTGCGCTCGCCGACCCAGCGCAGCTGCGTCTCGTTGCGGCCATAGAAGGGGTCGGGCACGCGCCCCGCCGCCAGCAAGGCGCCATGGGCGGAGCCGGGCACGGCGGCCGGCAGCCAGGCGTCCTGCGGCAGCGCAGCCAGCGCCGGCCAGTCCGCGCCATGCGGCGCCTCGGCCAGTTGCCAGCCGTCGTGAAGGTCGATCAAACGTTCGGGAATCACTGCGCTGAGATCCTCAGCGGCCCGCCGGTGGCGCCGCTAAACATGAATTTGTTGCGCATTCTGTTTCTCCGACAGATCGGACACGATCAGGGATAGCACCGATGAAACAACGCCGCCGATCGGCATTGCCGCAGCCGGCAATCTGCGGATAATCCCTGTCGTTTACTAAACATCAAGCGCGTATCCCTGGTCGCCGTGAGCCCTGCATCCCTGAAGCTCGCCATTCCGCTGCTGCTGGCCGCAGGCTGCGGCCCGGCGCTGGCCGCGCATCTGGTGATCTGGATGGTGGGCGACGACAAGACGCCGCGCCTGATGCAGCCGGCCGTCGAGGCCTACCGCGCCCGCCACCCCGACGTCACCGTCGAGGTGCGCGACGTGCCCTGGGCCGATGCGATGACCAAGTACTCGGCCGCGCTGGCCAGCCGGCGCGGGCCCGACCTGATCACCGGCAGCACCTCCTACGCGATCTCGCTCGGCGCCAAGGGTGCCCTCGTCGACCTGAACCAGGCCGCCCCCGAACTGGCGCGCGAGCTGGAACGGCACGCCAACCCCGGCGCGCTGGCCGCCATCCGCCGGCCCGACGGCGCGTTGCACGGCGCGCCGTTCGACATGCACGTGCAGCTGCAGTACTACCGCAGCGATCTGCTGCGCGAAGCCCCGGCCACCTGGGACGGCTTCATCACCACCGCCCAGGTGTTGCGCGCGCAAGGCCACGGCTACGCGCAGCAATGGGGCAACACCAGCTGGCTGGGCTTCTACCCCTACCTGCGCCAGGCCGGCGGCGCGGTGTACGACGCCACCTGCAGCCGCGCCGTCATCGACAGCCCCGAGGCCGTGCGCGCGCTGACCTACTACGCGCGCCTGTACCGCGAGCTGAAGGCCCCGACCGACGGCTGGCCGGATGCCGACGGCGGCCTGGAGAGCGGTGCCTACGGGCTGATGCAATCCGGCACCTGGCTGCTGTCGCGCCTGGACATGACGCACAAGGGCCTGGTCGGCAAATGGGCCGCCGCGCCGCTCCCCGTCGGCCCGACCGGCAAACGCACGGCGGTGCTGGGCGGCACGGTGCTGGCCGTCATGCGCTTCTCGCCCAACCGCGCGCTGGCGCTGGACTTCATGCGCAGCCTCTATCAGCCCGAGACCACGCGCCGCATGGCCGAGGCCGCCCTGCAGTACGGCGGCATGTGGCTGCCATCCGGCCGGCAGGACCAGATCGCCGCGCTGCCCCTGCCCCACCGCCAGGCCTTGCTGGACCAGCTCGCCGATGCCGAAGGCCCGCCGCCCTGCCCGGCCTGGATGCGGCAGGACTACATCGTGACCCGCGCCGTGCAGCGCGTCGTGCTGGCCGGCGCCGACCCGCAGGCCGAACTGAGCCGCGCGGCGGCCGTCATGAACCGCGCGCTCGCCGTGCAGGGGAAGCAGCGATGAGGCCAATGAGGCCGACCTGGCGCCGCCATGGTCGCGACATGTTGCTGGTCGCGCCCTTCTTCGCGCTCTTCGGCCTGTTCGGCGTCTGGCCCGTGCTGCGCTCGGCCTGGCTGAGCTTCACCGACTATCACGCCACCGACGACCCGGCCTGGGTCGGCACGCGCAACTACGCCGAGCTGTTTGCCGACGAGCGCTTCTGGCAGGCGCTCGGCAACACCGCCACCTACATGGCCTCGGTGTCGGTCATCGCCGTCGTGCTGGGCCTGGTGCTGGCGCTGAATTTCGGCAGCAACTCGCGCCTGCACCAGTGCGTGCGCGTCGCCTTCTTCCTGCCCGCGGTCGCCGGCGGCGTGGGCGCCATCTCGGCCTGGAAGTGGCTGGCCAACTCCGAGGCCTACGGCTTCTTCAACAGCCTCCGCGCCGCCCTGGGCCTGGAGCCGGCGCGCTTTCTCGGCGACCCGCAATGGACGATGCCGGTGCTGGTGCTGGTCGGCGTCTGGTCGGTGCTGGGCTACAACCTCATCATCTTCGTCGCCGGCCTGCGCGCGATTCCGCAGGAGCTGTACCAGGCGGCGCGGCTGGACGGCGCCTCGCGCTGGCAGCAGCTGCTGCACATCACGCTGCCCAACCTGCGGCCGACGCTGGTCTACGTCAGCGTGACCGGCATGGTGGCGAGCTTCCAGGTCTTCTACGAGCCCTACCTGCTCTACGGCGCCGTGGACACCCTGGGCGGCCCGCTGGACTCGGCGCTGATGCTGGTCACCTACCTGTTCGACCGGGGCTTCCGCCAACTCGACCTGGGCCTGGCGTCGGCCGCGGCCTGGGTGATGACGACGCTGCTGTTCGGCCTGACCTGGTTGAACCTGCGCTTCATTGGCAAGGAGGAACGGCGATGAAATGGCGCACCCTGCTGCGCGCGCCGCTGTGGCTGCTGGTGCCGGCCATGCTGCTGCCCTACTACTGGATGGCCATCGGCGCCTTCAAGACGGTGGGCGAGCTGCTGCGCCAGCCTCCCACGCTGCTGCCCGACGCGCCGACATGGCGCAACTTCTTCAACCCCGACTGGGCCGGCACGACGGCCGACCCCGACAAGCTGGCCGGCATCCTGCAGGTGTCCGTCGAGGGCCATGGCTTCCTGCGCTTTTATGCCAACAGCCTGCTCGTCACCGTCGTCGTCACGGCGGTCAGCCTGCTGGCCGCGTCGCTGGTCGCCTTCGTGCTGACCAAGCGGCCCTTCCCGGGCAGCCGCTGGCTGTTCCGCCTGCTGCTGGTGTCGATGATGGTGCCGTGGGAGGTGACCATCGTGCCCAACTTCGTCACCGTCGCGCAGCTGGGCTGGATCAACAGCTACGCCGCGCTGCTGGTGCCGGGCCTGGCCAAGGCCTTCGTCGTCTTCTACTTCCGCCAGGCCATGCTGTCGGTGCCGGACGAACTCGTCGCCGCCGCCACGCTGGACGGTGCCGGCACGCTGCGGATCTGGTGGAGCGTCGTGCTGCCGCTGCTGCGGCCGGCACTGGCCGCCATCGCCATTCCCGTGGCGGTGGCCGAATGGAACAACTTCCTGTGGCCGCTGCTGGTCGTGCACGACGCCGCCACGCTGACCCTGCCCCTGCAACTCGGCAAGATGGCCGCCGACCTCAGCTTCAACCCGCAGTCGGCCGCCGTGCTGATGGCGGGATCGCTGCTCGCGTCGCTGCCGGCCGTGGTGCTTTTCCTGATCTTCCAGCGCCAGTTCGTGGCCGGCCTCGGTGCCGGCGCCACCAAGGGCTGATCCCTTCGCATGCATCCAGAGATTCCCGACTTCAACCAGGCCGAGCCGCGCTCGCAATGGGCCGCGCGCTGGCGCGACGAACTGACCTTGAACGTGCTGCCCTGGTGGCAGCGCCAGATCTTCGACGCCGAAGGCCGCGTGCTCGGCGCGCGCGGCAATGACGGCCAGCCGCGCGAGGCGCCGCGCAGCGCCGTGCTCGGCACGCGGCTGCTGTGGGCCTTCGCCAGCGCCCAGCACCGCCTGGGCGCCACCGCCGAAGGCGGGCGCGCCGCGCACCGCGCCTGGGCCTGGCTCAACCAGGCGCTGATCGACCCGGTCGACGGCGGCGTGTTCTGGTCCGTCGACGGCGACGGCCGGCCGCTGCAGACCCACAAGCAGACCTACGCGCAGGCCTTTGCGATCTACGCGCTGTGCGCCTGCCACGCATGGCAGGCGAAGGACGATTCGCCGGCGCTGCGCCAGGCGCTCGGCTTCTTCGAGCTGCTGCAGGCCCATGCCTTCGACCCGGCGGACGGTGGCTGCTGGGAAGGCCGCATGCGCGACTGGCGCCCGCTGGCCAGCGCCCGCCTGTCCGACAAGGAGCCGCCCGCGCCCAAGACCATGAACACGATGCTGCACGTGCTGGAGGCGCTGACCGAGCTGCTGCGCCACCACCGCGTGCCCGCCGTCGAGGCGCGGCTGCGCGAGCTGCTGGCGCTTTTCCTCGACAGGATCTGGCTGCCCGGCCAGGCCTGTTTCGGCCTGTACTTCAGCGCCGACTGGCGCGTGCTGACGCCCGACGTCTCCTGGGGCCACGACATCGAGACCGCCTGGCTGCTGGTGCGCGCGGCCGACGTGCTGGCCGATGCGGCCCTGCAGGCGCGCACCCGCACGCTGGCCGTGCAGGTGGCCGACGCGGTGCTGGCGCGCGGCGTGGCCCCGGACGGCAGCGTGCTGGGCGAGGGCCGCTTCGACGGCAGCGTGACCGACGAGCGCCGCCACTGGTGGTGCCAGGCCGAGGCCGTCGTCGGCTTCTGGGACGCCTGGCAGTGGGGCGGCGACCCGCGCCACGCCCAAGCCGCCTGGCGCGCCTGGCGCTACATCGACCGGCATCATGTCGACCGCGCGGGCGGCGACTGGTTCAAGACCCTCGACCCCCAGGGCCGGCCGCTGGACAGCGTGCCCAAGGCCGGCCCCTGGGAGTGCCCCTACCACCACGTCCGCGCCGGGCTCGAAATGATCGAGCGCCTGGCCCCCGCAACATGAAGCACTGGATGAAAGGATTCGCCTTGGCCCTGCCCCTGACGCTGGCCAGCGCCGCATCGACCGCCACGACGGACGCGCGGCTGCAGGCCGTCATGCAAAGGCTGGAAGCCGGCGAGGCCATCACGCTGGCGACCATCGGCGGCTCCATCACGACCGGCTATGCCGCCCAGCCGCCGCGCGAGCAGGGCTGGGCCGCGCTGCTGGCCAGGTCGCTTGGCCCCAAGGTCAAGCTGGTCAACGCCGGCGTCAGCGGCACCGACTCGGCCGCCGGCGTGCAGCGCCTGCAGGCGCAGGTGCTGGACAAGGCGCCCGACCTCGTCGTCGTCGAGTTCGGCGTCAACGACCAGTGGCTGGACCCGGCCGTGCGCGGCAGCAGCTACGAGGCCATGCTGCGCCGGCTGCTCGGCGCCAGGAAGCCGCCCGCCGTCGTCGTGCTGGGCCTCACGCAGCAAGGCAACCAGGCGCGCGACGCGGTCGACGTGCAGCTGCAGCTGGCGGCCCGCTACGGCCTGACGGCGCTGGACTTCGGCCGCTGGATGCAGGCCCGCGTCGACGCCGGCCAGGACCGCTGGGCCGCGATCTACGACGCCGAGCCGGTGCACCCGAACGGCACCGGACACCAGCGCATCGCGCAGGCGCTGGGCGATGCGCTGCGCGCCGCCGCGCGCGGCCCGGCCGTGGCGACGCCGCTGCCCGAGCCGCTGTTCGGCCGCGCGCATGAGTTCACGAGGATGCTCGCCGGCGACACGCTCAAGCCCTACCAGCAACGCGGCTTCGAGCGCGGCGGCGAGGCGCACCCGGAATGGACCGGCCAGCTGCCCGGCTGGGTCAGCACGGCCGATGGCGCCGAGGCGCATTTCCTCGTCTGGGGCCGCGAGGTCGCCGTCTTCCATGCCGAGAGCGAGCACTACCGCAACCTCGAAGCCTGGGTGGACGACGGCCCCGTCGTCACGCTGCGCGGCCAGGTGCCGGAGCGCACGGGCTACCTCGGCTGGCATTACACCGTCGTCGGCCGCGACCTGGAGCCCGGCGCCCACCTGCTGCATGTGCGCGTCAAGCGCGACGAATGGGCCGGCAGCGGCCGCCCCGCGAGCCTGCTGGCCGTCATGTCGGCCGGCATCTTCCCGCCCGAACTCCACCCGAGCGACTTCGTACGCGCGCCACTGTCGGCCGCGACAGGGCTCATCCCGGCGGACGACCCCAGGCTGCGCTGGACCGGCCGCATCGGCACGGCGCCCGGGGCCAGGCTGATGGCCTGGAGCGGCAGCGAAATGCGCGCCCGCTTCACCGGTGACCGGCTTGCGCTGCGCCTGGCGCCCGCGCGCGGCGGCATCAACCATTTCACCGTCGAGGTCGATGGCCGGCGCCACGCCCTGGCGCTGCGCGGCGACGGGCCTGCCGAGTGGCGTTTGCCTCTGAAGACCGGCACGCACGAGCTGCGCCTGGTCAAGCGCACCGAGGCCTCGCAGGCCGAGGCCCTCTTCCTCGGCCTGCGCCTGGCCGAAGGCGGCCAGTTGCTCGACCCGCCACCTGCGCGCGCGCTGAAGTTCGAGTTCTACGGCGACTCGATCACCGCCGGTGCCTGCAACGGCGACATCGGCGAAGACCAGTACGCCGACCTTTCCACCCACGACGGCACCCGGGCCTACGGCGCACTGACGGCCGCCCGGCTGGGCGCGGACTATGTCGGCATCGCCGTCAGCGGCATCGGCATCACGGCGACCTGGGACCAACTGCTGATGCCCCAGGTCTGGAACCGCTTCGCACCGCGTCTGGATGCAGCGGTGGCGCCACCCGACCCGCGCGCGCCCGACGTGGTGCTGCTCAACCTCGGCCAGAACGACCACGGCTTTCCGGCGTCCAAGGGCCAGGCCATCGCGGCGGACTTCGGCCCGCGCTACCTCGGCTTCGTGCGCCAGCTGCGCGCCCGCTACCCGCAGGCCAGGCTGGTGCTGCTGATGGGCGGCATGTCGGCGCCGCAGGAGCAGCCGGCCATCCCGCATGCCGTGCAGCGCACCGTGCAGACGCTGCGCGGCGAAGGCGACGCCAAGGTCTGGAGCTACCGCTTCCAGGCCTTTGCCTGGGCCCACCCGCGCATCGACGTGCATGCGCAGATGGCCGACGAGCTGACTGCATTCCTGCAAGCGGAGGTATTGAAATGAACACTCCCGACATGCGCCGCCCCGAGGCGCTGTGGGCCCACATGCGCCACACGCTGGCGTTCTACGCACCACGCGTCAAGGACGAGACCGGCGGCTGCTTCCAGTTCTTCAAGGACGACGGCACCGTCTACGACCGCCGCACCCGGCATCTCGTCAGCAGCACGCGCTTCGTCTTCAACCATGCGCTGGCCTGGCGCTGGTTCGGCGGCCCGGTGGGCGACGTGGCGCATGCGCTGGCTTTCGTCAACCAGGCCCACGCCCAGCCGCAAGGCGGCTACGCCTGGGTGCTGGACTGGCAGGACGGCCGTGCCACCGTGCTGGACGGCACCAACCACTGCTACGGCCTGGCCTTCGTGCTGCTGGCGAACTCGCATGCGGCGCAAGCCGGCGTGGCTGGCGCGAAGGAAGGCATCGCCGCCACCTTCGCGCTGATGGAGCAGCGCTTCTGGGAACCCGCCCATGGCCTGTACGCCGACGAGGCGACACCGGACTGGCAGGTCGGTCCCTACCGCGGCCAGAACGCCAACATGCACGCCTGCGAGGCCATGCTGGCCGCCCACGCCGCCACCGGCGAGCCACGCTACCTCGACCGTGCGTTGACCCTCGCCACTTCCATCACCCAGCGCCAGGCGCTGCAGGCCGGCGGCCTGGTCTGGGAGCACTACAACACCGACTGGACGCCCGACTGGGACTACAACCGCGACGATAAGACCAACATCTTCCGGCCCTGGGGTTTCCAGACCGGCCACCTGACCGAATGGGCCAAGCTGCTGCTGATGCTGGAGCGGCGCCTGGGCGACGCGGCGCCGGGTTGGCTGGTCACGACGGCCCGCCACTTCTTCGACACGGCCATGCGCCACGGCTGGGACGATACCCACGGGGGCCTGGTCTACGGCTTCGCGCCCGGCGGCGAGGTGTGCGACGCCGACAAGTATTTCTGGGTTCAGGCCGAAAGCCTGGCCGCCGCTGCCTGGCTCGCCGTGCGTACCGGCGACGACGCCTACTGGCAGTGGTACGACCGGCTGTGGGCCTACGCCTGGCAGCATTTCGTCGACCACGAGCACGGCGCCTGGTACCGCATCCTCGCGCCCGACAACCGCAAGCTCACCGACGAGAAGAGCCCCGCCGGCAAGACGGATTACCACACCATGGGTGCCTGCCAGGACGTGCTCGCCGCGCTCGGCGTGCAGCCACCCGCCCAGGAGACGACATGAGAAAAACCATCCTCGCCACGCTGCTGCTGGCCGCCGCCACCGCCCACGCCGCGCCGCTCGAATGGCGCGGCATCAGCCTGTCCAGCGCCGAATGGGGCGAGAAGCTGCCCTTCCCCGGCGTCTACGGCAAGGACTATGTCTACCCGAGCGTGGCCAGCACGGCCTACTACCAGGCCAAGGGCATGAACCTGATGCGCATCGGCTTCCGCTGGGAGCGCCTGCAACCCACGCTGATGGGCGAGCTGGACGCGACCGAGCTGGGCCGCCTGCGCGAGTTCGTCGACGGCACGACCGCGCGCGGCCTGCACGTGCTGCTGGACCCGCACAACTACGCCGCCTACAAGGAGGTGCACGTCGGCAAGCCCGAGGTGCCCATCGCCGCCTTCGCGGATTTCTGGCGCCGCCTGGCGCTGCAGTTCAAGGACAACCCCAAGGTCCAATTCGGCCTCGTCAACGAGCCGCGCAACATGCCCACCGAAACCTGGGCCGACGCCGCACAGGCCGCCGTGGACGCCATCCGCGCCACCGGCGCGAAGAACCTCATCACGCTGCCCGGCAACGGCTACACCGGCGCCTGGAGCTGGTTCGAGAGCAAGTGGTACGGCACGCCCAACGCCGAGGTCATGGGCCGCGTGCGCGACCCGCTGGACCACATGGTGTTCGAGGTGCACCAGTACTTCGACAAGGACGGCTCGGGCACGAACGCGGCATGCGTCAGCCCCAGCATCGGCGTCGAGCGCCTGCAGCGCTTCACCGCCTGGCTGAAGGCCAACAAGAAGCGCGCCATCCTGGGTGAGCTGGGGGGCGGCGCCAATGCTGTCTGCGAGCAGGCCGTGAACGGCGCGCTCATACACCTGCAGGCCAACGCCGACGTCTGGGCCGGCTGGCTGTGGTGGGCCGGCGGCCCGACCTGGGGCGACTACTTCCTGTCGCTGGAGCCGGGCGCCGACGGCAAGGACAAGCCGCAGATGCGCTGGCTGCAGCCCTTCCTGCGCGAAGCCCGCTGAGGTTTCAGCCCAGCTGCAGCTGGAGGTCCCGCGCCGCGAGCGCCTTCAGGAAGTCCTTCGCGTCGAAGGCCTCGCCCAGCGCCAGCGCGCCGCTGCGGCTGAAGGAGGGCTGCAGCATGCGCTCGGCCGCCTCCACCACCAGCGGTGCCGACACCGCATAGATGTCCTGCCCACGGGCGACGGCGCGCCGGGCGCCCGCGCCCTCGCCGGCCTGCACGACCATCTCGAAGCGCTGTGCCGACCGCCCCTGCGCGTCGCTGGCTTCGGGCGGCGGCGTGTTGGCGTCGCGGATCTGCTGCAGCGACGCCAGCGTCAGCCAGGAGCGCAGGTTGCGCACGCCCAGGTGGCGGGCGATGGTGATGATTTCGCTGAACGGCAGCTCGACCATGGTCTGCAGCCCGTGCCCGGTGCCGAACGCCCAGTCGCGTTCGGCCGCGGGCGTGGCCATGCGCACGAGCTGGCCGTCCTGCAGCACCACGCGCGGCACCTGGTTGCGCTCGCCGGTCTTGCGCGTGCCCTCGGTCGGCCACCAGTGGTCCAGCGCGATGGCGACGCTCAGGTCGTCCACCGGGCCGTCGGCCGCCAGCGCGCTCGCCAGCAGGTCGGCCAGCCCGCCGTAGAAGCCGGCCGCCGGGACCACGGCCACGCCCGCTTCGCGCGCCTGGGCGTCGAAGCGCTCGAAGACGGCCTGCGCGCTGGCCTGTTCGGCCGTCACGTCGACATAGCCGCAACCCGCCCGCAGCGCCGCCTCGATGACCGGCGCCGCCGTGTCCAGGAAGGGGCCGGCGCAGTTGATGACGACGCCGCACCCTGCCAGCGCCGCGTCCAGCGCGGCGGCATCGTCGATCGCCGCCACGCGCGCCGGCACGCCGGCCGGCAGCCGGGACGCGTCCCGCCCGATGGCCACCACCGCCAAGCCGCGGCGCAGCGCCTCGTTGACGACGAAGCGCCCGGTATGCCCGCCCGCGCCGTAGACGGCGATCGCCTGACCCCTGTTTGCCGTGCCGGAATGCTTGCTCATGATCATCCTTTCGAAATGAGACAGACCTGTCTGTTCTTTGAACGATACAGAATGGTCTGTATCGTGTCAACTTCCGATTCGGCCCAGATCACCATGACGACACTTTCCGCCCCGACACCCCCTGAAGCCACCGACGTACGCGAGCGCATCCTCAGCGTCGCTTCGGAACTGTTCTACAAGCAAGGCGCCAGGGCTGTCGGCGTCGACCTCGTCGTCGAGCGGGCGGCGGTGGCCAAGAGCAGCCTGTACCGCCACTTCCGCACCAAGGACGACTTGATCGTCGCTTTCCTGGCGCGCGAGGACGTCGACTTCTGGGCCACCTGGGACCGGGTCGCCGCCGAGCACGCGGGTGATGCGTTGGCCGAGCTCGAAGCGCACATGCGCTGGATCGGCGAACGCCTGGGCCGCGCCAACTACCGCGGCTGCCCGCAGATCAACGTGGCCGCCGAGTTCGCCGAGCAGGACCATCCGGCCCGCGAGGTCGCACGCCAGCACATGCAGGCGTTGCGCGCCCGTCTCGCGGCCATCGCCGTGCGGCTGGGCGCGCACGCGCCGGACGCCCTGGCCGCGCAGCTGGCGCTGCTCGTCAACGGCGCCTTCGTCAGCACCGGCCTGCTGGCCCCGGAAGAGGCCACCGACGTGCTGCTGGCCGCGATGCACGCGCTGGTGAAGGGCGCCGTGCGGGCATGAAAAAAGCGGGCCGAGGCCCGCTTCGTCAAAGGCGCAGTGCGCGCTGATCAGCGACCGAAGCCGCCCTTGCGCGGGCCGGCCGGGCCGCGGCGCTCGCCGCCGAAGGCCGGACGGTCACCGCCGCCAAAACCCGGCTTGCCGCCGAACGCCGGCTTGCCACCCGCGTTGAAGGGGCGGTCGCCACGCGGCTGGAAGCCACGGTCGTCCTGGCGGGACGCGAAGCTGCGCTCGTCGCGCGGCTGGAAGCCGCGGTCATCACGCGGCGCGAAACCACGCTCGTCCTGGCGCGGCTGGAAGCCGTCCTGGCGCGGCGCGAAACCACGGTCCTGGCCGAAAGGCTTGCCACCGCCCTGGAACGGCCGGCCGCCGTCTTCACGACGGAAAGGCTTGTTGCCGAAACCGGGGCGGCCGCCGCCGAAGTGGCCACGCGGGCCGCGGTCGTCGAAGCTGCCCGCCGGGCGCGGCGGGAAGATGCGCGGCTCCTGCGTCTTGGGCTCCAGGCCGGCGATCTGCTGCACGGGAATCGTCTGCGTCGTGAACTGCTGGATGCGGCGGATCATCGACACGTCGTCACGCAGGCCCAGCGTGATGGCGAGGCCCTGGCGGCCGGCGCGGCCGGTGCGGCCGATGCGGTGCACATAGTCCTCGGCCTTCATCGGCAGGCCGTAGTTGATGACGTGGCTGATGGTCGGCACGTCGATGCCGCGGGCGGCCACGTCGGTGGCGACCAGCACACGCACGTCGCCGCGACGCAGGCCCATCAGCACGCGGTTGCGCTTGCCTTGCGGCATGGCGCCGTGCAGCGGGGCGACCGAGTGGCCGATCTCGGCCAGGCGCTCGGCCAGCCAGTCGGCATCGCGCTGGGTGCTGGTGAAGACCACGGCCTGCTCCATCTCGGGCAGCGCCAGGATGGACTCCAGCAGCTGGTCCTTGTGGTGGGGGTTGTCGGCCCAGTGCAGGCGCTGCTCGATGTTCTCGTGCGTGTCGGTGTGGTTGGCCACCTCGATGCGCTGCGGCTCCTTCAACAGGTCCTGCGCCAGGCGGCCGACGTGGCCGGCGAACGTGGCGCTGAACATCACCGTCTGGCGCTCGGCCGGCGTGTGGCTGGCGATCATCGAGATGTCGTCGATGAAGCCCATGTCCAGCATGCGATCGGCTTCGTCCAGCACCAGCATCTCAACATTGGCCAGCACGCACTTGCCGGACTGGATGTGGTCGATCAGGCGGCCGGGTGTGGCGATCAGGATGTCCAGCGGGCCGGTCAGCTGGCGGATCTGCAGCGGGTAGGGCATGCCGCCCAGCACCGTCGCGACCTTCAGGCCGGGGATGAAGCGGCCGTACGTCTGCGCGGCCTTGCTGACCTGCATGGCCAGCTCGCGGGTGGGCGCCAGCACCAGGATCTTGGGGCCGTAGATCTTGCCCTTCTCACGACGCTTGCTGTCGTCGCCACGCGCGGCCAGGATCTTCTCGAGGGCCGGCAGGATGAAGGCGGCGGTCTTGCCCGAGCCGGTGCGCGCCGAGACCATCAGGTCCTTGTTGGCGATGGCTGCGGGGATGGCGAGCGTCTGCACGTCGGTGGCATTCTCGTAGCCGGAATCTTTCACGGCCTTCAGCACAACTTCGCTCAGGCCCAGGGTATCGAAACTCATCTCGTTCTTTCGTTGTCATTCACGCCGCGCACGCAAAGGCGCAGCGCCGAGGGGCATCAGAGCCCTTCGGGTCATCGTCAAGTCGCTGGGAGATAGATCAGCTCGCGTCGTGCGGCTCGGGCTTGTTACAGCAGCCCGGGTGCGGCGCGGGGGAACAGTCAGTCATAGCGACGGCTTCATCGCCGCCGACCGATCCGTGTTCGGAGTTCGATGCGCGCTTGAGTGCGACTGATCGAACGAGGTCAGAGGAGACGTGGAACACCTGGAGTGCCTCCAGGCGAAGCCGCGACTGTAGCATGGCTCAGGGTTTTCACCAAACCACCTCTTGAAGGTGGGCCGTGCGCTCTGGCACACTCGCGGCCCGGGTCGGCAGAACACCCAGGCCTTGCCGCACGGTGCACGCCGTGAGCTGAACCTGCCCTGTAGCGATACAGCAACCGCCTTCGTTCACGTGACCTCTGCGCGTGCGCCCTGGCTGCAAGCCGGCAAGCCCAGCCTCATCACCGTTGGCGTGCGCATGGAGTGCCACCGTGCCCCGTGAATCCCTGCCCCTCGTCGTGGACGACCTGTCCACCGTCGCCAAGTCGCTGCGCGCGCAGTTGCTCAAGCATGAGTCGCCGCAGCCGCCCGGCCACCAGACGCTGCTGAACATGCTGGCCCGCGCGGCCGGGCATCGCAACCTGCAGACGCTGCAGGCGCGCCCGCCCTCGCCACCCACGGCCCCGATGCCGGTTGCCGCGCCACACAGCGACATCGTGCGCCGCACGCTCAACCTCTTCGACACGCAGGGCCGCCTGCAGCGCCTGCCGGCCAAGCGCTCGCTTCAACTGCTGGCGCTGTGGGGGCTGTGGATGCGCTTCGACGCCAAGCGGCCGTACCGCGAGCGCGAGGTCAACCAGATCCTGACGGCCTGGCACGGCTTCGGCGACTACTGCACGCTGCGCCGCGACCTCGTCACGCAGCGCCTGATGGCGCGCACGCCCGACAGCTCGGTCTACACCAAGCTGCCCGCGCGGCCGAACGCGGACGCCATAGCGCTGATGCGGGCCTTGCGCCAGCGGGCTCAATAGCTAGGCCGGCGCGGCCGCCGTCAACGCGGCAACGGGCGGCAATGGCGCGGCCAGCAGCGCGTCGATGTCGAGGATGCCGCTGCCGAACGCGCCGGGCTGCCAGGCGCCGTCGGGCACCCGCGCCGTCTGCCGGGCCAGCACGCGGAACGCCTCGGCCACGCACCAGGCCTGGGCCGGCTGCGCATAGGCGGCGGCGATGTCGGCGCGCCGGTGCGTCAGCCACAGCGCCGCCGCGCCGGTCGTGATGGCGGTGGCGTAGGACGTGCCGTCGCCGCCGCCGGCATAGCGGAACTTGCTGGTCGACTGCGGGTCGGCGCGGCGCAGGTCGGCGGCCGGCGCGCTGAAATCCACCTCGACGCCGAAGCTGCTGCCGGCCCAGGGCTGCGCCGTGGCCGTCACGCCGGCCACGGCCACCGTGCGCGACAGCCGCGCCGGCGCGACGACCGGGTCGACGTAGTTGCCGGCCGCGCAAACGACGATGACGCCCGCGTCGTAGGCGCGGTTCAGCGCCCGCTTCAGCTCGGGCACGACGGTGCCCAGGAAGATGCCCAGGCTGACGTTGACGACGCCGGCGCCATGGCCGACGGCGTAGTCCAGCCCGCGCGCGAACTGGCGCTGCGCATGGTTGATCCAGACCGAGTCGGTGATGCGGATGGGCAGGTGCGGCACGCGCGGCGCGACGCCGTAGTAGGCGCGGCCGCCGGCCGCCTTGTCGTGCCCGCTGATGGTGGCGCCGATGCGCGTGCCATGGCCGGCGTTGAAACCCGCCATCGGGTCCAACCCGCCGCCGGGCTCCACCGGCAGGAATTGGTTGCCGCCGTTGGGCGCGCCCGGCACGTCGGTCATGGCGCGGGCGACGTCCACCCAGCTCGTCCCGCCCGCCACGAAGCCGAAGGCCGGGTGCTGGGTGTAGCCGGTGTCCAGCTGCGCGACCAGCGTGGGCCCCCAGGCGATCTGGTCCGGCCCGCCGAGCCGCGCCCAGGCGGCCGGCGCGCGCACCATGTCCAGATGCCAGTCCAGCGCACCGACCGGCGCCGGCGTGGGCGGCTGCAGCGCCGGCAGCGCCTGGGCATCGCGGGTGTGCAGCAGCGCCGGGATCTCGTCGTCGCGCAGCAGCTGCGGCGACTGGATGCCCAGCACCGTCAGCCAGACCTCGGGCGGCGACTGGTATTCGCGCTGCAGCGCCTCCAGCAGGTGGCCGCGCAGCAGCGCGCGGTCCGGCCCGACCGGGAACAGCCGCACGTCCAACCCTGGCAGGTACTTGCGCAGCTGGCGTTGCACGTCCGCCAGCGGGCGGCCATCGGTCTGGATCAGGTAGCCGGCCATGGGGTTCTCCTCCTTCGGAATGGAAGGCCATTGAACCCGCTCGACTTGCTGCTGCGCCTCCCCAACACTGGGGACGGGGGCGCCTAGATCTCGGCCGGCAGCCAGCCGCGCAGGCTGTTGAAGAAGGCCAGGCCCTCGGCGCGGGCGAGGTCGTCGCGCGTCAGCCGCGCTTCCTTGACACGCCCCTGTGCCAGCAGCTCGGCGCGCAGCACACCGGGCAGCAGGCCGCTGGCCAGCGGCGGCGTCAGCCATTGGCCGCTCAGCTGCACGGCGAGGTTGCCGAAGCTGCATTCGGTCAGCTCGCCGGCCTCGTTCCAGAGGATCACGTCGAAGGCGTCGGCCGGCTTGGCGAAGCCGGCATACAGCTCACGCCGGGTGGTCTTGTGGGCAAGGAACTCGGCGCGCGGGCCACGCGTGACGATGGGCCGGTCGGCCAGGGCGAGGCGCACCGGCTCGGCGGTCGGCGTGAAGGCGGCAAGCGTGTGCGAGAGGCGGCCCGCGGCGTCGCAGGTCAGGCGCAGGCGCCAGACGCCGTCCGGGCAGGCCGCGGCCACGGCCTGCAGATAGGTGCGGGCCTCGGTCAGCGACAAGCGCAGGCCGAAGTGCCGCGCCGTGCGTTGCATGCGCGCGAGGTGCGCATCGCCGCGCAGCGCGACACCGTCCTGCAACCGCAGCGTCTCCAGCGCCTGCACCGGCGCCTCGGCGCGGGCCAGGAAGCGCGACTTGGCGCGCCACTCGGCGATCTCGGCGGCCGGCTCGCTGTCCAGCGTGATGGCACTGCCGATGCCGCAAGTCAACTGGCCGTCGCCGAACTCGACCGTGCGGATGGGCACGTTGAACGTCGCCACGCCGCCGGGCTGGATCAGCCCCAGCGCGCCGCAGTACCAGCCCCGCGCCGTGGGCTCCAGCTCGCGGATGATCTGCATCGCCCGGACCTTGGGCGCGCCGGTCACCGAGCCGCAGGGGAAAAGCGCCGCGAAGGCGTCCGCCAGCGTCAGGCCGGCGCGACTGACGGCCGTCACGGTGGAGGTCATCTGCCAGACCGTCGGCAGCGCATGCAGCTCGAACAGCCGCGGCACGCGCACGGTGCCCAGCTGCGCCACGCGGCTGAGGTCATTGCGCAGCAGGTCCACGATCATCAGGTTCTCGGCGCGCTCCTTCTCGCTGGTGCGCAGGTGGGCCTGGGCAGCCTCGTCGTCGACGCGGTCGCGGCCACGCGGCGCCGTGCCCTTCATGGGCTGGGCGGCCAGCAGCCAGCTGGTGTGCGCGCCGGGCACCGGCCGCCAGTCGAAGAAAAGTTCGGGCGACACGCTGGCCGCGCCGGCCCGGGTCTGCGCATCAAGCAGGAACAGGCTGAAGCCGCCGGGCTGGCTGGCGTGCAGAGCGAGGAAGAGTTGCGCCGGGTCCAACGCGCCCGCTGCGGCGCGCAGCCGCGCCGTCAGGTTGACCTGGTAGCAGTCGCCGTCGCGGATGTAGCCGCGGATGCGCTCGATGGCGGCGTTTGCATCCGGCGCCGGATCGTGCCAATCCAGCAAGCCGGTGTGGGCCGGCGCCTGGTCCGGCCAGGGCTCGGGCGCCTTGTCGTACACCGCGAACTCGGCCAGCGGCGCGGTTGCGGTTGCCTCATGCGTTGCCAGCGCCGCGTCGAAGGCTGCGGCAGCCTCGTAGCGCAGGCCGCCCAGCACCCAGGCGCCGGCACGGGCGGCGGCCTCGGCCTCGGCAATGGCCGCCCTAACCTCCTCGTGCCGCGCGGCCCTCAGCCAGCGCGCCGGCGCCTCATGCCAGACACCGCGCAATCGCTCCCCGTCTTCGCGGGCAAGCGGATGGCGCGGGAAATCGAAGGCGGCGTGGATCAATCAGACGGCCAGCAAGTGAGTGCGGTAATGCACCAGCTCGTCGATGGACTCGTGGATGTCCGCCAGCGCCGTGTGCGCCTGGGCCTTCTTGAAGCCCTCCAGCGCCGCCGGCTTCCAGCGCTTGGCGAGTTCCTTCAGCGTGGACACGTCGAGGTTGCGGTAGTGGAAGAAGCTTTCCAGTTCCGGCATGTAGTTGGCGAGGAAGCGGCGGTCCTGGCAGATGCTGTTGCCGCACATGGGGCTCTTGCCCTTGGGCACGTATTGCTTCAGGAAGGCGATGGTCTGGGCGACGGCGTCGGCCTCGGAGATGGTCGAGGCCTTCACGCGGTCGATCAGGCCGCTGCGGCCGTGCGTGCCCTTGTTCCAGGCATCCATCGCGTCAAGTGTCGCGTCGCTCTGGTGGATGGCGAAGACCGGGCCTTCGACGCGCTTGGCCAGCATCGGGTCGGTGACGACGACGGCGATCTCGATGATGCGGTCGGTGTCCGGGTAGAGCCCCGTCATTTCGAGGTCGATCCAGATCAGGTTGCTGTCGCTGATGGCGAGGGTGTCGGACATGGTGGGCTTGGTTGTCAGCAGATGACCGCAAATTGTCGCAGCCTAAACTTGGGGCCTATGTCCCCCACGCTGTTGTCCCTGGCTTTCGCCGTCGCGCTCGCGGCCTCGTTGCTCGTCAAGTTCTGGCTGTCGTCGCGCCAGGTCCGCCATGTCGCCGCACACCGCGGCCAGGTTCCCGCCGCCTTTGCCGGCAGCGTGACGCTCGCGGCGCACCAAAAAGCCGCCGACTACACCATCGCCCGCAGCCGCTTCGGCCTGCTGGCGCTGGCCTTCAACGCCGCCGTGCTGCTGGGCTGGACGCTGCTGGGCGGGCTGAACGTGCTCAACGGCTGGATGCTGGCATGGAGCGGCGCACTGCCCGAAGGCTGGCAGGCCATGGGCTACCAGCTCGGCCTCATTGCCGCCTTCGTGCTGGTCGGCTCGCTGCTCGATCTGCCCTGGGAGCTGTGGTCGACCTTCCGCATCGAGCAGGCGTTCGGCTTCAACCGCACGACGCTGGGGCTGTATTTCGCCGACATGGCCAAGGGCCTGGCGGTGGGCGTCGTCCTGGGGCTGCCCATCGTGGCCCTCATCCTGTGGCTGATGGGCGCCGCTGGCCCGCGCTGGTGGCTGTGGGCCTGGGGCGTATGGATGGCTTTCCAGCTGCTCGTCATGGTGCTGTATCCCACCGTCATCGCGCCGCTTTTCAACAAGTTCGAGCCTCTCACCGACGCCGCGCTGAAAGAGCGCGTGGAGCAGCTGATGGCGCGCTGCGGCTTTGCGGCCAAGGGCCTGTTCGTCATGGACGGCAGCCGCCGCTCGGCGCACGGCAATGCCTACTTCAGCGGCTTCGGCCCGGCCAAGCGCGTCGTCTTCTTCGACACGCTGCTGACCAAGCTCAACGGCGGCGAGGTCGAGGCCGTGCTGGCCCACGAGCTGGGGCACTTCAAGCACAAGCACATCACCAAGCGCATCGTGCTGACCTTCGCGCTGAGCCTGGCCGGCTTCGCGCTGCTGGGCTGGCTGGCGCAACAACCGGCCTTCTACCTGGGGCTGGGTGTGCAGCCCAACCTCGGTGCACCGAATGACGCGCTGGCGCTGATCCTGTTCCTGCTCGCCGGCCCGGTGTTCGGCTTCTTCGTGACGCCGCTGGCCAGCCACTTCTCGCGCCGCGACGAGTTCCAGGCCGATGCCTATGCCCGCGCGCAGGCCAGCGCCGCCGCGCTGTCGTCGGCGCTGCTGAAGCTGCACGAGGACAACGCCGGCACGCTGACGCCCGACCCGGTCTACGCGCGCTTCTACTACTCGCACCCACCGGCCGCTGAGAGGCTTGCCGCGCTCGCCACATGAACGACCTTCTGCTTGCCCAATGCGACCCCAAGGCCCCGCTGCTGGACGCCGACACACGCAAGCGCGTGCTCGCTGCCCTGCCTGGCTGGCAGCCGGACCCGGAGAACAAGCTGATCGCGCGCCGCTTCGGCTTTGCGAACTTCTACCAGACCATGGCCTTCGTCGACGCGGTCGCCGAGATCGCGCACGCCCAGGACCACCACCCCGAGATGCTGGTCGGCTATGACGCCTGCACCGTCAGCTATTCCACGCATTCGCGCGGCGGGCTGACGCTCAACGATGCCATCTGTGCCGCACAAGTGAGCGCCCTGCCCGAAGCGTCGGGCGAATGAGCAAATTCCAGGCGCTGGACCTCGGTTTGGTCGTGCGCGGCCATGGCCGCCACTACATCGTCGAGGACGCCGACGGGCACCGCTTCGTCTGCCACCCGCGCGGCAAGAAGAGCGAGGCCGTGGTGGGCGACCAGGTGCGCTTCGCCGAGTCCGGTGATGAAGGCGTCATCGAAGCCGTCGAGCCGCGCCGCAACCTGCTGTTCCGGCAGGACGAATGGAAGACCAAGAGCTTTGCGGCCAACCTGGACCAGATGCTGGTGCTGGTGGCCGTCGAGCCGGTGTTCAGCGAGTCGCAACTGGCCCGGGCGCTGATTGCGGCGGAGGCCGCCGGCATCCGCATGGCCATCGCGTTGAACAAGACCGACCTGCCCGGCACCGATTCAGCACGCGAGCGCCTGGCGCCCTACCGCACGATGGGCCTGCAGATGTTCGAGGTCGCGTTGAAAGCCGACCGCGAGGGCTCGCGCGCGACGCTGGACCCCTGGCTGGCCGGTCAGCGCACCTTCGTGCTGGGCCCAAGCGGCACGGGCAAGAGCACGCTGATCAACCTGCTGGTCAAGAACGCCCAGGCCCAGGTCGGCGAGATTTCACAGGCGCTCAACTCCGGCCGCCACACGACCACGACGACGCAGTGGTACTGGACGGACGACACGCGCACCACCGCGCTGATCGACTCGCCCGGCTTCCAGGAGTTCGGCCTGCGCCAGATCGCCGCCGCCGAGCTGTGGCGCTTCATGCCCGACCTGCGCCAGCACGCCGACTGCCGCTTCGCCAACTGTTCACATATTCACGAACCGGGCTGCGGCGTGCGCGCCGCGGTCGATTCAGGCTTGATCAGCGCCAGCCGATACCGCATATACGGGGAGATCCTCGAAGAACTGCAACGCAAGACCTGGTGATGCACCGCCAACTGCTGAATCTCTGCGCCCTCGCGCTGCTGGCCGGCTGCGCCACCACCGCCCCGCCCCCACACGCTGCCGACGGCTGGCAGCCCATGGCGCTGCCCGGCAAGACGCCGACCCGCTACAGCTGGACCGAGAAGGACGGCCGCCCGGCGCTGGAGGCCGCGTCGGAGCGCTCGGCCAGCATCTGGCGCAAGCGCGTGGAGCCGGCCCTGGCCGATGTCGGTGAAGTGAGCTTCTCGTGGTGGGCGCAGGGGCTGATCCCCAACGCCAGCGTCGCCGACATCGACCGCGAGGACGCGGTGGCCCGCGTCATCTTCGGTTTCGGCGGCGACATCGACAAACTGTCGCTGCGCACGCGCATGAAGTTCGAGCTGGCCCAGGCGCTGACCGGCGAGGTGCCGCCCTATGCGACGCTGATGTACGTCTGGGACAGCAAGCTGCCGGTGGGCACCGTCGTCGTCAACCCGCGCAGCGATCGCATCCGCAAGATCGTCGTTGACTCGGGCCCCGGCGAACTGCACCGCTGGCGCGACCACCGCCGCGACCTGGCCGCCGACTTCCGCCTCGCCTTCGGCGAGGCGCCAGGCCCGCTGGTCTCGATGGCCGTCATGACCGACAGCGACAACAGCCGCGCATCGGCGCGCACCTGGTACGGCGTCGTCGAACTGAAGAAGCCTAGCGCTGGGTCGGGGGCTGCAGCGGCAGCCGCGCCGGGTCCGTAACTTCCGCAACCTCGCGCACCTCGATGTCGACCACATCGTCGGCGCCGTGCGCCGCAGGACGGTGCCGCGCCCACGGGTTCTGGTTCATGCGGAACTGCAGATCGGGCTTGCGGCCAGTCAACAGGCTGCCGATCAGGATGACGGCAAAGGCCACCACGGCCAACAGGAAGAACACGAGGCCGATGACGGCCCCCGAGATCAGGATCAGCAGGCGGACGAGCGTACGGAACAGGCGCATGCCCGCATTCTGAACCGGCTCAGCCGCGGCCGACGAAAGGCATGTTCGTCGCCATCACCGTCATTGTCTGCACATTGGCCGACAGCGGCAGGCCGGCCATGTAGACGACGGCGCGGGCGACGTCCTCGACGTCCATGCGCGGCTCGACGGCCATCTGGCCGTTGGCCTGCGGCACGCCGCGGGTCATCTTCTCGGTCATTTCGGTCGCGGCGTTGCCGATGTCGATCTGGCCAGCCGCAATGTCGAAGGCGCGGCCGTCGAGGCTGAGCGCCTTGGTCAGGCCGGTGATCGCGTGTTTGGTGGAGGTGTACGGCGCCGAGAACGGCCGCGGTGCGTGGGCGGAGATGGAGCCGTTGTTGATGATGCGGCCGCCGCGCGGCGACTGCGATTTCATCAGTGCGAACGCGGCGCGGGCGCAGAGGAAGCTGCCGGTCAGGTTGGTGTCGACCACCGCCCGCCACTGCGCCACCGTCAGCTCGTCGATGGGCACCGGCGGCGCACCGATGCCGGCGTTGTTGAACAGCAGGTCCAGCCGGCCGAAACGCTCGCGCAATCGCGCGAAGGCGACGTCGACCTGGGCTTCGTCGGTGACGTCGGCGGGCAGCGCGAGGGCGTCCGGCAGGGTCTCGCGCAAGGCCGGCTCGCGGCGGCCCATCAGCGCGAGCGCCCAGCCGTCGGCCGCCAATGCGCGGGCGACGGCACGGCCGATGCCGGAACCGGCGCCCGTGATCAGGGCGACCTTCATTCAGTTGCCCAGCGAGGTGACGAGCGTGCGTTGCACCCAGCCGCTGAAGTTGGCGGCGTCCACCTTGACGAACCCGTCCTGCGTCTCGCCGGTGGCCACCAGCTCGTCGTTGCGGTTCAAGGTGGCGACGACCTTGCTGTCGCGCGACGGCGCGGCATAGGCCTTCACGTTGGAGATCTTGGGCGCCAGCATCTGGCCCGCCACCACCGGCGCGCCGGCCTGGGTGGATGCGGCCGCGTTGGCCTGGCCGGAGGCGCTGCTGGTGCGCACCAGGCTGCCCTGGTCGCGGATGGTCAGCACGATCTTGTTGTAGTTGTCGAGCAGGCTGGCGGCGATCAGCTTGCCTTCGGGCGTGCTGGTGTAGCCGTTCATGTTGCCGAGCACGCCGCCGCCGTAGCCCCAGCCGCTGACGGAGAAGTCGGTCTTGGTGGCCTTGCCCTCGGCCGCGGCGACCTGGATGCTGGAGCGCACGTCGGACACCAGCAGGCTGGTGGCGGCCTCCTTGAACTTCAGCCCGCCGGCGATGGAGCTGAGCGCGCCGAGCTTGCCGCCCAGCAGGCCGTGCAGGCTGCCACCGATGCCGCCGGTGTTGCCGCCGCTGACCTGCACGTTGGGCGTCATGACGAAGTCCGCCGCCTGCATCTGGCCCTTGCCGACGTTGGAATCCTGGCGCATCTCGCCGCCAGCGGCCAGCGAGCGCTCCTGCTGCAGGTTCTGCAAGGCCTGACCGCGCTCCACGACATCGAAGCAGCCGGACTGCTGCACCATCATGCGCAGCAGCGCGCCGGGCGAACCCAGGCCGTATTGCGACAGGTGACCCCAGCCGTACTGGGGCTCGACGACGGCCATGGCACCGAGCTTCTTGGCGCATTTTTCCACGTTCGAGCCGGCGTCCTGCGCCTGGGCGGCCGTCGTGAGGCCGGCCAGCGCCAGCGCGTACAAGGTCTTCTTCATGTCGTTCCTCGGATCAAGCGGACCGGCGATTTTGCCCAGCGCTCGGTGGTCGCCGCATCCCCAGACCACACAAGCAGGGTCGCCTGTATCAGGGTCGCAGCACCAGGCGGTGCCGGGTCTCGGCAGGCAGGAAGGGCAGCGCCTCGCCGGCCAGCCAGGCGGCGTGGTCGCTGCGGTAGAAGGGCGACATCGGGTGGCCGCTCTGGCCGCCAGGGATGACGAGGATGCCGCGCTCCTCGTGGCCGGGGGCGACGACCATGCGCTGGCTCTGGCCGTGGCCGTGGTTGTGCACGCGCGGCATGTGGCTGTCGCCGGCCATGCCTTGCGAGGCCTGGTCCAGCCAGCCGGCCAGCAGAGGCACGGCGGCGCTCAAGGGGTGGCGCATGCTGGTGCCGTTGTCGGCGCCCCAGGTCGCGGCGGCGAGGCTGCCGTGCTTGTCGAGCAGTTCCTTGCGGCTGTCCAGCACGGCGCGCTGCAGCAGTTCGGGCCAGCTCTTGTGGGTCGCGGGCAGGGTGTCCGTGCGAGCCGCCTGGATGAGCGCCCAGCCGGGCGTCTCGGGCGCCATCTTCAGGTCGCGCAGCTTCAGGCCCTGGGCCTCGAGCAGGCCGGCGAGCGGCGCGAAGATTTGCTTGAGCACCTGTTCGCGGAAGGTGCGCACCAGCAGATAGCCCACCGCATCGGGCCGGGCGGCCCCGGCACTCCTGTCGACCTCGGCCCTGTAGTCCGCCAGGCCGTTCGCGGCGACGAACTCGGGCGTCAGCACCTTTTCCAGCAGCAGTTGGCGCCAGCGTCGCAGCATGAGCGCGCGGTGGTCGAGCTGGATGGCATGCAGGCCGGCTTCGTCGAAGCGCTCATGCGCACGCAGGCCGTCGCGGATCTGCATGCCGCGGGCGCCCAGGTCCCAGCCGCCGTTGCCCACGACCTTCATCGCCTCGCCGCCGACCATGCGCGCGTTGGCCGTCCAGAGCCGCCCATCGGCGGGGTCGACCAGCCGGGGCTGCTCGGCCGGCGCCAGATAGCCCTGCCAGCGTGGTCGCCCGTCGCTCCAGTCCTGCGGGCGGTCGATGTCCTCGCCGCCGACGCGCCTGGGGATGGCGCCGCAGACGGTCCAGGCGATGCGGCCCGTACTGTCGCCCACGACCAGGTTCTGCGCCGGCATGCCGGCACCGGCAGCGGTCTCCACGGCCGCGTCGATGCGCGTGGCCGTCTCCATGTGCATCAGGCGCAGGTTCATGCCTTCGGGGTCGTGCGCCACCCAGCGCAGCACATGGGCATGCCCCGCTGGCGCCTTCTGCGCCATGACCGGGCCCCATTCGCTTTCGAGCACCTCGTGGTCGACGGCCGCCTCGCCCGCCACCTCGATGCGCTCGACGCTGCGCTTCAGCGGCCTCTCGGCGCCGCCCGCCAGGTAGTGGGTGCCGGCCGCGTTGAGCTTCAACGTGACGACATCGGCCCAGTCCGACGTGGTGTTGGTGAAGCCCCATGCCACATGGCCGTTGCTGCCAACGACCAGCAGTGGCGCGCCGGGCAGCGTCACGCCGGCGATGTCGTGCGGGCCGGCGGCGTCCTTCCACTTCAGGCGCGCCTTGAACCAGGTGCCCGGCGAGCGCAGGCCGAGGTGCATGTCATCGGCCACGATGGCACGGCCCTCGCTGCCATGCGCAGCCGCCACGGCGAAGTTGTTGCTGCCGATGTCGCGGGCGTCCTGGAGGCTGCAGTCGCTGCAGGCCGTCTGGGTCGCGCGCAAGGCCCCTGGCAGCGGGCTGGGCGGCACGGGCACGGTGCTCATGCGGCTGTCATCCAGCGCGGCCTGCCAGTCGGCGCTGTGCTGGGTGAGGAAGGCGTACCAGTCGGCCGGCACGCTCTCGTGCAGCAGGCCCATGGCGATGTCATCACGCCCCTGCGCGCCCTGCAGGTCCAGGTACATGCCGTAGGCGACCAGGACCGTGTCGGCCGCGACCCAGGGCTTGGGCTGCTGGCGCAGCAACAGGTACTCGGGCGGGCGGCTGGACAGTGCCGCCAGGCCGGCGTTGACGCCGCTCACATAGGCGTCCAGCAGCGCGCGCTGGTCGGCCGGCAGCATGCCGACGCCGGCCTCGGCGCGATGGCGGAAGCGATGCACGCGGCGCTGCTTGTCCAGCGGCAAGGCCTTGGCGCCGACCAGCGCCGACAGCTCGCCCGCTGCGTTGCGGCGCATCAGGTCCATCTGGAAGAAGCGCTCCTGCGCATGCACGAAGCCCAGCGCCTGCGCGGCGTCGAGGCGGTTCTCGGCCGCGACGGTCAGGTAGCCGCGCGCGTCGCGCTGCAAGTCGGCCGGGGCGCTCAGCGACGCCACGGCACGCTCCCCGTCCAGCTGCGCCAAGCTGCCGCGCAACGCCAGCCAGAGCGCCAGCGCGATCAGCAGCACCAGCAGCAACAGACCCGCAGCGATGCGCTTCAGCCAGGCCATCAGAACGTCCCCGGGTAGCTGCCGCCGTCGAGCAGGATGCTCTGGCCGGTCAGGTAGCCGGCCTGGGCGCTGCACAGCATCGCGCAGAGTGCGCCGAACTCCGCCGCCGTGCCGAAGCGTTGCGCGGGGATGGCCGCGCGGCGCTTGGCGGCGATCTCTTCCACGCTGGCGCCGGACTTGGCCGCACCCGCGACCATCGTCTTCTTCAGGCGGTCGGTGTCGAAGGCGCCGGGCAGCAGGTTGTTGATGGTCACGTTGGCGCCAGCCAGCCGCGGCTGCCGGGCCAGGCCGGCGACGAAGCCGGTCAACCCGGAGCGCGCGCCGTTGGACAGGCCCAGCACATCGATAGGCGCCTTCACCGCACCGGAGGTGATGTTGACGATGCGGCCAAAGCGGCGCGCGGCCATCGCATCGACCGTGGCCTTGATCAGCGCGATGGGCGCGAGCATGTTGGCGTCCAATGCCGCGATCCACTGCTCGCGCTCCCAGTCACGGAAGTCGCCGGGCGGGGGGCCGCCGGCGTTGTTGACGAGGATGTCGACCTGCGGGCAGGCGGCCAGCGCGGCAGCACGGCCCTCGGGTGTGGCGATGTCGCCGGCCACGCTGCGCACCTCGACCGCCGGGTTCAGCGCCCGCAGCGCATCGGCCGTGGCAAGCAGGTCGGCCTCGCCGCGCGCCGTGATGACCACGTTGACGCCCTCGCCCACCAGCGCGTCGGCGCAGCCGCGCCCCAGACCCTTGCTCGCCGCGCAGACCAGCGCCCAGCGGCCCTTCAATCCCAGATCCATAACGACTCCTCGACTTGACTGCGCCAGTGCGCAGCACGCCGCATCATCGCGCGATCAGCGCCTGAACTTGCCGTCCTCACCGACGATGGACACGTCGGTGTACTCCAGGCCCGAGTGGTCCTTCTCGGCGTAGTGCACCTGCAGGCCGCCGAGGTCGATGCGCGCGCCGTCCAGCGCCTTGGCGAAGCTGTCGCGCGTGATGTCCTTGCCGGCGCGCTTGAGCGCCTCGACGACCAGCTTGGCCGCGGCGAAGCCTTCGATGTGGGCCGGCGTCAGCTCGTTGCGACCGGCGGCCTTGGCCAGGCTCAGCGCCTCGCGCACCATCAGGTTGGCAGTCGAGCGCTCGTAGGGAAACAGCTGCGTGACGATGACGCCGCGGGCATGCTCGCCCAGCGCCTTCACGAAATCGGCCGAGGCGTTGTTGGACAGCGTCGCGACATGGGCCGTGGAGCCCGCCGCGCGCAGCGCGTGGACGCCTTCGACGACGGCGTAGCCCGGGCCGATCAGCACGACGGCCTCGATGCCCGCCTTGCTGATGGCCTGCATGGTGGGCGCCAGGTCGGGCTTGTTGCGGTCGAAGCGCAGATGCGACAGCGCACGCAGCTTGACGTCGTCCAGGCCCTTGATGGCGCCCTTGCCGGCGTCGTTGCCGAACGGGTCGTTGACCTGCACGATGGTGATGCGCCTGACGCCGATGCCGGCCAGGTGCTTGACCGCACGCTCGGCCTCGCGCTGGTAGGTGGCACGCAGGTGGTAGACCCAGGGTTGCACCGGCTCGTGCAGGTCGATGGCGCCGGTGGCCGGCGCGATGAGCGGCAGCTTGTTGTCCTTCAGCACCGGCAGCATGGCCTCGGTGGGGCCGGTGCCGCGGCTGAGCATCAGTGCCAGCACGCCCTGGCTGGCGAGGGACTTGGCCTGCGCCACGGCCGTTGCGTTGTCGTACTTGTCGTCCTGCGTGACGAGCTCGATGTGCTGGCCCTTGATGCCACCCTGGGCATTCACCGAGTCGAAGTACAGCCGCGCGCCGTCGGCGCTCTCCTGCACGACGCTGGCGACGGGGCCCGAGAAGCCGGCCACCATGCCGATGCGCAATGCGCCCTGCGCGAGCGCGCCGTCCATACCGATGCATGCGGCGAACCATGCCGCCAGGCCAAGCCAACGCTTCACTGTTTTTCTCCAGGCCATGCGCGCGGGGGGCGCTTGTCAGGCCGCGGATTGTGGGGCCAGGCTCCCCGCCGGCAGCAGCCCCGCCGACCCAGGAAAAACCCGGGCGTCACCCCGTCCGAACGCGCATTTAGACCGCTTTGCCGGACCTACACTGCTGCCGCCCGCCGCGCTGCGCCGCGCGCAACGCCCATGCCGGAAAGCCCCGCCCCACCCCCTCCCGTCGCCCGCACCGCGACGCTGCCACGCCTGTTCGGCTGGCAGCGCAATTCGCTGACCTTCGCCATCGTGCTGGCACTGCTGCTGGGCCTGCTGCTGCCGACGACCGCGGTGCTGCTCTACGACGGCCAGCGGACGCGCGAGACGGCGATGGAAGACCTTCGACGCGACCTGACCCGCACGAGCGAGATCATGTCGCTGTCGCTGGCGGAGCCGGTCTGGCAGGTGTCGCCCGACCTGGCCGACCCGATGGTGCGCGCCCAGGTCGACGACCCGCGCTTCGTCGCGGTCAAGGTGGTCGAGCCGGCGTCGTCGGCGCCCTTCCTGTCCTACGAACGCGAACAGGAAGCCGGCGAGGCCGCGCTGACGCTGAGCCAGACGCGCGCCATCCAGCGCGACGGCCGTGAGATCGCCAAGCTGACGGTCAGCATGAGCGCAGCCCCGCTGCTGCAGGCCCGGCGGGACGAGGTGTGGCGCACCGTGTGGCGCAGCGGCCTCACGCTGACGCTGTCGCTGGTGCTGATGGTCTGGGTGCTGCAGCGCTACGTGCTGCGCCCGATGACCGAGCTGACCAGCGCGGCCGAGGCGCTGGCGGCCGGACGGCTGGAGCAGCCGCTGCGTGTCGGCGGCGCCGACGAGATCGCACGCGTGGGCGTCGCGATGGAGCGCATGCGCCAGGCGCTGCTGTCGGCGTTCGAGGCGCTGCGCCAGCACAACCTCAACCTCGAAGAGACCGTGGCCCAGCGCACCGCCGAGCTGACGGCCAGCAATGCCGAACTGTCCGAGGCGCTGCAGACGCTGCAGACGGCGCAACGCGAGCTGGTGGAGTCGGAAAAGCTGGCGTCGCTGGGCCGGCTGGTGGCCGGCGTGGCGCACGAGCTGAACACCCCGCTGGGCAATGCACTGACCGTGGTGTCGGCGCTGGAGGACCGCTACAAGCAGCTGGAGGCCATGCTGGCCGGCAGCGTGCCGATGCGCCGCAGCACGCTGGAGGAACTGGCCCGCGACACGCGCCGCGGCCAGGACATCCTGCAGCGCAACGTGCAGAAGGCCGCCGACCTGGTGCGCGACTTCAAGCAGGTGGCCATCGACCAGACCGCCGACCTGCGACGCGACTTCGACCTCGGCAAGGTCGTGGAGGACGTGCTGGTGATGGTGGAGCCCAGCTTCAAGCACACGCCCTTCGTCATCGAGACGGACCTGTGCCACGGCCTGGCGATGAACAGCTACCCCGGCGCGCTGGGCCAGGTGCTGACCAACCTGCTGATGAACGCGCTGCTACACGGCTTCGAGGGCGCCGAGCGGGGCCGCGTGACGGTGCGCTGCGCGCCGTTGAACGAGACCGAGGCCGAACTGAGCGTCAGCGACGACGGCCGCGGCATGGAGGAGTCGGTGCGGCGCCGCATCTTCGACCCCTTCTTCACGACCAAGCTCGGCACCGGCGGCTCGGGCCTGGGCATGCACATCGTGCACAGCATCGTGACGAACGTGCTGGGCGGGCAGATCGAGGTGCGTTCGACGCCGGGCCAGGGCACCCAGATGCTGATGCGCCTGCCACGGGTGGCACCGCAACGCGTCGGCGGCGACGCGGCGACGACTTACTGAGACGCGCCGGAGGCCGGGGCGGAAGCGGCTTCTGCAATCGCAGAGGCAGCGGCCGTGACGGCGGCGGACGCGGCCGGCTCATGGGCGCCGGCAGCCACGTCGTGCTTCTCGCCACTCAGGTCGATGTTGCCGCCGCTCTTGGTCAGCACGTACAGCGCCAGCGCGGCAAAGGCGATAAAGCCGACGATCAACTTCCACATGCTCTGTCTCCACAGGTTTGAACTGCGGCGCATTCTGGGGGGCAAGGCTGACGCTCAACTGAAGGCGAAGATCTCCCGGCTGCCGCCCTCGCCGCTGTAGCTCAAGGCATGGGCAAGGTCGCGGAAGTTGATGTGCAGGGCCGCCCATTCGCTGGCCTGCTGCCAGCGCAAATGCAGCTCGTCCGTGCCGCTGGGCTCGACATGGAAGTCGCCGCCGAAGGCCGGGTGGCGGTTGCGCAGCCGGATCAGCTCGATGAGACGGCGCACGACCGGGCGCTCGCAGTCGCGGGCGATCTCGTCCTCGCCGTAGAAGTGGCGGTTGATGTCGCGGCCGACCTGCGTCTGCGCCAGCAAGTCCATGTCGTTGCCGCCCGCCAGCAGGCCGACGTAGTAGACCTGCGGCACGCCGGGCAGGAAGAACTGGATGGCGCGCGCCAGCAGGTAGGCCGTCTCGTCGCGGCCCATGGCGTCGAAGAACGTGCAGTTGACCTGGTAGAGGTCGAGGTTGCTGGCCGCGGCGCCGGTGGCCTTGCGGCTCTCGCCGCCGCTGGCCACGTGGATGCGTTCGACGAGCGCGTCCAGCTCCTCGGGCGGCACGAGGCCGGGGTGGGCCGCGCGGTCGCTGGCGTCGGCGCCGATGTCGATGATGCCGATGCCGTCATGCGTGTCGAGCACGGTCAGCGCGTTCGTCGGGCGCACGGCGATCCAGCGCTTGAGCGCCGCGGCGGTGTGGAAGTTGAAGGCGTGCAGCACCAGCGGTGGCAGCGCGAAGTCGTAGACCCAGTCGACCTGGCGCGCGATCTCGATCTGGCGCTGGTAATAGGCGTGGATCTCGACCAGCACCTCGATGCCCAGCGCCCTCGCCTCCTGGGCGAACTCGGCGATGAAGTCGAAGGTCTCGGGCATCATGAAGCAGCTGGCGCCGGCCTTCTTGATGGCGTAGCCGACGGCGTCCAGCCGCACCATGCGGATGCCGTGGGCGGCGAAGGTGCGCAGGATGCCGGCAAGATAGGCGCGGCCCTGCGGGTGGCGCACGGCGATGTCGATCTGCGCGGCGGTGAAGGTGGTCCACAGGATGCGCCGCTCGCCGGACTTCAGCGTGGCGCAGGTCAGCGGCAGGCCGGGGCGCGGGCGGTAGACGGTCAGCAGGTCCCGCTCGGTGGCGCCGTTCGGGAACACGGCGTCCAGCGTCAGGAACAAGCCGGCATAGGCCGACGCCTCGCCCCTCTCGGCGTAGTCGAGGAACTGCGGCGATTCGCTGGACATGTGGTTGACGATGACGTCGGCCATCACGTCCAGGCCATCGGTCAGCGCCTTGATGTCGCGCCAGTCGCCCAGGCGCGGGTCGACTTGCGTGTGATCGATGGGGTCGAAGCCGGCATCGGCGCCGTCGATGGCGTGGAAGAAGGGCAGCAGGTGCACGCCGCCGAACACGCCGCCCAGCGGAGAGGCGGGGTCGCAGAGCAGGGCCTTGAGCCGCGCGAGGTCAGCGCCGTCGCGCCGGCCACCGAGGCGGTCGACATAGGTGATGAGTTGGACTTGGTTCTTCATGATTGAGCGGGTCGTACCCGCAGCACACAGACGGCAGCGACGGCGAGCAGCACGCCGGCCAGGCGGATGACGTTCTCGGGCCGGCCGCCCAGCAGGCTGTCGTAGAACAGCGGCAGCGTGACCGCCTGAATCAGCATCGGGATGACGATGAACATGTTGAAGATGCCCATGTAGACGCCGGCGCGCTCGGGCGGAATGCTGCCGGCCAGCAGCACATAGGGGTTGCCCATGATGGAACCCCAGGCCAGGCCGATGCCGACCATGGGCAGGAACAGCCAGGCCTTGTCGGTGATGCCGGGCAACGCCCACATGCCGGCCGCCGCGCAGGCGAGCGCAAAGGCATGGACCCACTTGGCGCCGAGCCGCTTCGTGAACGGCACCATCGCGAAGGCGGCGACGAAGGCCACGGCGTTGTAGAAGCCGCCGACCTGGCCGTTCAGCAGCGCCGCGTCGCGGAAGCCGCTGCTCTTCGGGTCGTCGGTGCCGAACATGGTCGCCGCCAGCGTGGGCACGATGTAGATCCAGTAGCACATCATTCCGTACCACTGGCACAGCGCCATCCACCACAGCCGCCGCATCGTGGGCGGCATCTCTCGCAGCGCCGCCCAGATCTCGACGAGAGCCGGAACGAACCCATGCGGCAGCGCACGCAGACGCGCGACTTCCTCGGCCGGCAGCGGCAGCTCGGGCACCTTGCGGATGGACCACCACACCGTCGTGAACGACAGCAGCGCACCGATGACGAAGGCCAGCGTCGTGACGACCGGGATGCCGTTGGCGCCCAGCGCGTCCTTGTTCATGCCGAAGAAGACGAGCAGGCTGGGCGTCAGGTAGGCCAGCGTCTGCGCCAGGCCCGTGAACGAGGCCTGCGTGAGGAAGCCGCTGGCGTGCTGCTCCGGCCGCAGCCGGTCGCTGACGTAGGCGCGGTAAGGCTCCATCGTCACGTTGTTGGCGGCGTCCAGGATCCACAGCAGGCCGGCGGCGAACCACAGCGCCGGGCTGAACGGCATGGCCAGCAGGCCCAGCGAACACAACAGTGCGCCGATAAGGAAGTACGGCGTGCGCCGGCCCCAGCGGTGCGTCGTGCGGTCGCTCATCGCGCCGATGAGGGGTTGCACCAGCAGGCCGGTGATGGGCCCAGCCAGCCACAGGTAGGGCAGGTCCTTGCCGTCGGCGCCCAGCATCTGGTAGATCGGGCTCATGTTGGCCTGCTGCAGGCCGAAGCTGAACTGGATGCCGAGGAAGCCGACATTCATGTTCACGACCTGCGTGAAGGACAGGTGGGGCTTGTTCATGCTCGGTCCTCCGCGGGCAGCGCGTGCAGCGCCTCGCGCCACGGCGCCAGCGTTGCGGGGTCCGCAGGCAGTGGCCCGCGCACGCCGCAGATCATCGCGGCATAGCGGTTGGCCAGCCGCAGCGTCGCACCCGGGTCACGGCCCAGCGCCATGCCGCCCAGCAGCATGGCCGTGAAGGCATCACCGGCGCCGACGCTGTCGACGAAGCCCGGCTGTGCAACGCCCGGCGCCTCGGCCAGCAGCCGTCCGTGTTCGCCGTGCAGCGCGCATCCCGCCGCGCCGCGCGTCAGCACCACGCCCTGCAGCGCAAAACGCGCCATCAGCGCCGGCAGCGTCGGCTCGAACCAGGCCAGCAGGCTGCCCAGCTCGTCCTCGTTGAGCTTGACCCAATCGGCCAGCATCAGCGATTCGGCGGCCAGCTCGGGCGTGTCGGTGCCGGGGCGCAGGTTGAGATCGAGGAACCGCGGCCCCGGCGCCCGCTTGACGGTGGCACGGATGGCCGCGCGCGACGCCGCATGGCGCTGCGCGAGGCTGCCGAAGTAGACGATGCCTGTGTCATGGCCGGCCGACGCCTCGATGTGGTCCCAGGCCGCGTCGGCATGGATCTCGAAGCGGTGGCTGCCGGCCTCTTCACGCACGCTGACGCGGCCGGTCGCATGGGCCGCGTCGCGCTGGATGCCGTCGACCGCCAGCCCGAAGCGAGCCGCACTGTCCAGCAGCAGGCGGCCGGCCGCGTCTTTCGCGCCGATGCGGCTGACGAAACGCACCGGCACGGCCAGCACCGCGAGCGAACGCGCGACGTTGAAGGGCGCGCCGCCGGCGACGTGGCCGTCGTGGAACTCATCCACGAGGGCTTCGCCCAGGACCAGGATGGGTGCCATCAGAAGCTGTAGCGCAGCGAAGCTTTGACGGTGCGGCCGGTGTAGGCGCGCGCAGCGCCGCGGCCGTCGTTGCTCTCGGTGTAGGCCAGCTCGTTGAAGAGGTTATTGGCGGCCAGCGAGAGCGTCGCGCGGTCGGTGATCGCATAGCTCGCGAACGCGTTGACGACGGTGTAGGCGGGCAGCGTGATCGTCAGCGGGCCGGTCGGGCCGTCGTCCTGGCTCTTGGTGGTGCCGACGATGCCGACGCCCACCGTCAGCGCATCGCCGATGTTGGCCGTGGGCGTGAGCTGGTAGACCAGCTTGGCCTGGCGCTTGGGCGCGCGGCCGTCGGCCTGCTTGGCATCGGTATAGGTCAGGCCGCCGAGCACGTTGAAGACGCCGATACGCGCCGAGCCTTCCAGCTCCAGGCCCTTGCTGCGGTAGCTGTTGGCCTTGGCCACGATGGGCTGGGTCGTGACGTCGACGTTGACCTCGTCGGTCTTGGCATGGAAGAGCGTCGCGAACAGGCTCATGCCGTTGCCGCGGATCTTCACGCCCATCTCCGCCTGCTTGACCTTGTTGGTCGGGATGGTCGGGCTCTTGCCGTTGACGAGGTCGGGGTTGTTGAAGAAGGTGATGCGGTCGGCGTTGTAGGCGGCGCCGTCGGAGTAGCGGGCGAACAGCGACAAGTCCTTGCTGAGCGCGTAGTTGCCGCCGAGCGAGTAGGACGTGCGGCCGAAGTCGTAATCGATGACGTTGGGCTTGGTGAGGTCGTAGGCGAGCCCTGCGTTGGACTGGTAGTAGGCGCCGCTGGCCTTCTGGTTGTCGCGGCGCACGCCGATGTCCGCCGACAGCGCGCCGGACTCGAGGTTCAGCACCAGATACGGCGCGTTGGTCGTGTACTTGCTGTCCTGCGTGTTGCTGCAGCAGCCGCCGAAGCCGGGCGAGCCATTGACGACGCCGGGCACGTTCAGCACGCGCGCACCGTCTTGCTGGGCCGACAGCGAGTACTGGTTGAAGTTCCACGTCAGGTCCAGCTTCTGCACCGAGGTGTAGAGGCCCGCGACGGCGCTGAGCTTGGCGCCGGTGCCGAGCGTGAAGTCACGCGAGAACTTCAGGTCATTGGCCATCAGGCCGGCGTTGTCGACCTTGGTGTTGAAGACCACGGCAGTGAACTTGTTGCCGGTGTAGGCGGTGCCGGCATCGGGACCGGTCGCGATCGTCGTGCCGGCCGGCGCGGCGGCCACGTCATCGCCCGGGAAGATGCCGATGAAGCGGCCGGAGTTCTTGCTCCACGAGAACTTGTTCTGCAGCCGGAAGCCGCCGCCGGCGTCCAGGTCCACCTCCGCGCCGAAGGCATCGCTCTTGGCCGCCAGGCCGTCGCGGACGTTGCTGGTGGCGCGGCCGTTGGTGTGGGTCAGCGTGTTGTCCAGCGGCCAGGCGGCGTTGTAGAAGGCCGTGCGGCGCGGGTCCAGGCCGGGAATCTCCTGGATGCCGCCGTTCACATAGCGCACCGGCGTGGGCATGAAGGTCGGGCTGTGGTCGTCCAGATGCTTGAAGCTGAAGCGCACATAGCTCTTGCCCGCCAGTTCGAACGTGACGTTGCCGCGGATCTGGCCCCCGTTCTCGGTGCCGTCCGCGCCCTTGCGGCCACCGTCGCCGACACGGTAGAAGCCGCCGATGAAGAAGCGCGTCTTGGGCGCCAGGCGGCCGCCATAGCCGATGTCGACGCGGGTCTGGTCGAAGTCCAGCCCCTTGGTCAGCTGGAGGGAGCCGCCCTCCTCCACGCCGGTCTTGCTGATGAAATTGATGATGCCGCCGGGCGCACCGGTGGCCAGCAGCGCGGCCGAGCCGCCGCGCACCACCTCCAGGCGCTCGAAGCCGGCGTCGGCGCGCATCCAGGTGTCGGGCGTGGCGAAGGCGATGTCGCCGAACTGCAGCACCGGCAGGCCGTCTTCCTGGAACTGGATGTAGCGCGCGCCACCGGCCGAGACGGGGATGCCGCGCACGGCGACGTTGGCGTTGGACTCACCGCCGCTGGCCTCAGCGCGGATGCCCGGCACGCCGCGCAGCAGGTCGGTGGAGCTGGCCGCGGTGACGGCCGCCACGCCTTCGCTCTCGATGGTCGAGATGGCGACGCTGGAGCGCATCTTGGACTTGGCCGAGGAGCTGCCGGTGACGACGACGGCATCGAGCTTGAGGCCGTCGCCCGCCTCGGCGGCTTGCTGAGCCTGCGCGCCCACACCCATCAACGCGAGGGCGATGGCGGCTGCCAGCGGATGGGACGAAGGACGGCGCAGGGCGCGCGCGGCGAGGGAGCTGGACATGGTGTCTCCTGGTTGTTGGTCTCGGAAGCCTTCTGGGAGGCTGGGCGGACACGGCGAGGTGTCCGCCGTTCCATGCCGTCATTCTGCGCTGCCGCCGTCGCGATTGCAATCGATTGCAATTCAGTAGAAACGCGTAGACGAGCATAAGGAAACAGGTTCAATTGAGAACTTGTGGAAACGATCGGCAGTGACGCCCTCGCGCCGCAGCGGAGACCCGTCGGCGGGAAAGCCGCCCTTCAGGATGCGGTCGCGGGGGCGCTGTCGCGCAGCGTGAGATGGACCGGCATCGTGCGCGGCCCGGCGCGCTCGCCGCGCAGTTGGCCCAGCAGCGCCTCGACCAGCTCGGCGCCCGCTTCCGCGACGGGCTGGTGCACCGTCGTCAGCGGCGGCTCGCAGTAGGCGGCCAGCGGCATGTCGTCGTAGCCGATGACGGCCACGTCGCCCGGCACGCTGCGCCCGATGCCGCGCAGCGCCTGGATGGTCAGCAGGGCCAGCACGTCGCTGCAGCAGACGACGCCGTCGAAGCCCCGCTGCGCGGCGCAGAACTCACGCACGATGCCGGTCGCGACGCCGGGCTCGAAAGGCGCGGCCAGCTCCAGCGCCGGGTCCACCGGCATGCCGGCCTCGCGCAGCGCCTGGGCATAGCCCTGGCGGCGCAGCCAGACCTCGGGCAGGTGGGCATCGCCGACGAAGGCAATGCGCCGCCGCCCCATCTGCAGCAGATGGCGCGTGGCGAGCGTGCCGCCGAGCACGTTGTCGCCGCCCACGCTGCAGTAGAGCTGCTGCGGCATCTCGCCGCCCCACACCACCAGCGGCAGCTTGCGCGCGGCCATTTCGTTGAGCTGGTCGTGGTGGCGCCACTGGCCGATCAGCACGACGCCGATGGCCTTGCCCGAGTCGAACCAGTGCGAGGCCAGGTCCAGGTGCTCGGCATCGACGCGCGAGAGCAGCATGTCGTAGCCGCGGTCGGTCAGCGCGTCGGCGATGGAGCCGACGATGGACAGGAAGAACGGGTCGGAGATGTGCTGGCGCGACTTGGCATCGAACGGCACGACGACGGCGACCGTCTTGTTCTCCTGCAGGCGCAGGTTGCGCGCGCCGAAGTTGATCGAGTAGTTCAGGGAGCGGGCCAGCTCGGCCACGCGCTGGCGGGTCTCGGCATTGACGAGTTCGCTGCCGTTCAGCGCCCGCGACACGGTGGAGACGGACACGCCGGCCAGGCGCGCGATGTCGACCATCTGCAGCCGCCGCTGTTCGCTGGCGCTGCCGTCGGCGGACCCGGGGGAAGCTTTGGACTTGGGCATCCACGGCATCGTCGCAGGGGCGGTTGCAATCGACAAGCAGAGGCTTCCCGGGCAAGAAAAAAGGCCGGCTTGCGCCGGCCTTGATTCAACGACCTGGCCACGCGGCGTGCTTACCGCGCGACCCGGGTTGAAAGCTTCAGTCCTTGGCGTAGATGTCCACGTCCTTGGTCTCGCGCACGAACAGCACGCCGATGACGAAGGTCATCATGGCGATGACGATCGGGTACCACAGGCCGTGATAGATGTTGCCGTTCTGGGCCACCATCGCGAACGTGATGGAGGGCAGCATGCCGCCGAACCAGCCGTTGCCGATGTGGTACGGCAGGCTCATCGAGGTGTAGCGGATGCGGGTCGGGAACAGCTCGACCAGCATGGCTGCGATCGGGCCGTAGACCATGGTCACGTACAGCACCAGCACGAACAGGATGGCAATGACCATCGGCACGTTGGCCTTGGCCATGTCGGCCTTGGCCGGGTAGCCGGCGGCCTTCATCGCCTCGCCCAGTTCCTTCTTGAAGGCCGCGATGGCCTTCGTGGACGCTTCGTCGAACTTGTGCTCGGTCAGCTTGCTGGCGGTCGGGACGGCGATTTCCTTGTCGCCGACGCGCACGATGGTCGGCGAACCGGCCGGTGCCTCGACCGTTTCAGAGCTCGCCGACGACTGGGCCAACGCACGCTTGGCGATGTCGCAGGCGCTGGTGAAGTCGACCTCACGCGCCGTCGGGCTGCCCTGGAAGGAGCAGTTGGCCATGTTGGTGCTCAGCGTGACCTTGGAGGTTTCCTGCGCGCGGGCCAGGTCCGGGTTGGCCGCGCCGGTCAGCGCCTTGAACAGCGGGAAGTACGTGACGGCAGCCAGGAGCAGGCCGGCCATGATGATGGGCTTGCGACCGATCTTGTCGGACAGCGTGCCGAAGATGACGAAGAACGGCGTGCCCAGCAGCAGTGCGATCGCGATCCAGATGTTGGCGCTGGCGGCTTCGACCTTGAGGACCGAGGTCAGGAAGAACAGCGCGTAGAACTGGCCCGTGTACCAGACCACGCCCTGACCGGCAACCAGGCCGAAGAGGGCCAGCAGCACGATCTTCAGGTTCTTCCACTGGCCGAAGGACTCGGACAGCGGCGCCTTGGAGGTCTTGCCCTCGGCCTTCATCTTCTGGAAGGCGGGCGATTCGTTCATGCTCAAACGAATCCACACCGAGATGCCCAGCAGCAGGATGGAGACGATGAACGGAATGCGCCAGCCCCACTCGCCGAATTCCTTCTCGCCCAGCGAGGTGCGCACGCCGAGGATGACCATCAGCGACAGGAACAGGCCCAGCGTCGCGGTCGTCTGGATCCACGAGGTGTAGGCGCCGCGCTTGCCGTGCGGCGCGTGCTCGGCCACGTAGGTGGCCGCGCCGCCGTACTCACCGCCCAGGGCCAGGCCCTGCAGCAGGCGCAGGCCGATCAGGATGACCGGGGCTGCAGCGCCGATGGTGGCGTAGGTGGGCAGGATGCCGACGATGAAGGTCGACAAGCCCATGATCAGGATGGTGACCAGGAAGGTGTACTTGCGGCCGATCATGTCGCCCAGGCGGCCGAACACCAGCGCGCCGAAGGGGCGCACGATGAAGCCTGCGGCGAAGGCCATCAGCGACGCGATGAACGCGGCGCCCGGTTCCAGGCCGGCGAAGAACTGCTTGGCGATGATGGCCGCCAGCGAGCCGTAGAGATAGAAGTCGTACCACTCGAACACCGTGCCCAGCGAGGAGGCGAAGATGACCTTCTTCTCCTCTTTGGTCATCGGCGTCGCGGCCGTGGAAGTCGCAGTTGCCATGAAAAGTCTCCGTTAGTCGGACCACCCCACGTCGGAGCTGTCCTTGGGCCGGACTATTCACAGCCCCTCTGACCGTGTTCTGACGCGAGTCTGAATCGAGGCTGACAAACTCCGTACGAACCCGCAGTTCGCATTTCTCAATGCGGGAACTGAAGCCCTTGCCGGGTAAATCCCGAGTCTGTTTGTGAGGGTGGGATTGACGCGGATCAGTGCTTGCGCGAGACACCGGGCCGGGGGCGCCCGGCCTCTTCCCAGACGCCGCTGCGGAACCACGGGTCACCCTCCAGCGACGCACGCAGCATCGGCAGCGCGTCCTGGCCCCAGAACAGGCGGCCATCGAGCTCGATGGTCGGCACGCCGAAGACACCCAGCGCCAGCGCCGCCTCGGTTTCGCTGCGCAGCCGCTGCTTGACGGCCTCGCTGGCCGGGTCCTGCGCAGGGGCCAGACGCTCGGTCAGCGCAGCCAGGCGCGCCGCATCGTTCGCGTCTGCCCCGGCGCCGCGCCAGACGTGATGGAACAGTTGCTCGGCGACCCAGCGTCCCGGCGTGTCGCCCGGCTGCCCCTGCGGCGCCGCGCAGGCCCAGGCCAGGCGCAGCAGCGGCAGCGGGTTGAAGGGATGCTGGGCCGGCGGGTCGAGCACGATGCCTTGCGTGTGCGCCAGCCAGGCCACCTGGCGGAAGGTCCAGCGCCGCTTGCTTTCGATCTCGGCCGGGCCCTTCTGCCCCAGCGCCTGCAGCAGCGCCGCGAACAGGATGGGGCGGTAGACCACCTCCACGCTGTGCCCGGCGAGCGCCTCGGGCAGCGCCTCGAAGGCCAGGGCCGCATAGGGCGAGATGGGGTCGAAATAAAAGGTCAGCTGCTTCATGGGTCAAGGGTCGTGACGAATGCGGGGCCGAGCCAGAGGCCGCGGCGCTGCAGTTCGATGCGGCGCGGCGGCAACTGGTCGAGGATGTGGCGCTGCACCGCTTCGGGCGCGCCGCCCCAGCCGGCGATCTCGCCCAGCGTGCGCGCGCAGCCACGGCACCAGCCGCTGGCGTTGTCCATCTGGCAGACGTTAGTGCACGGAGACGCCACCATCGCCGTCAGCCCTGCACGACGTCGATCACCGGCGCGCCCGTGAGCGTCTCCAGTTCGCCAGGGGTCAGCTTGAACACGCCGTTGGGGTGCCCGGCGGCGGCCCAGATGATGTCGAAGCGGAACAGCTCGCGGTCGATGAAGAGCTGCGGCGGCGGCGCACCGTCGGCCGGCGCGAAGCCGGCGGGCGACACGCCGCCGATGGAGAAGCCCGTGCGCGCCTTGACGAAGTCGGCATCGGCGCGGCCCAGGGCGCCGGTATGGGGCTTGAGCTTGGCCTCGTCGACGCGCCTGTCGCCCGAGGTGATGACGAGCACGGCCGCGTCATCAGCCTTGCGCCGGAAGACGACGGACTTGGCGATCTGGCCCAGCGTCACGCCGAGCGCGTCGGCGGCCTCCTGGGCGGTGCGGGCCGCCACGTCCAGCCACAGCGGGCGGTGGGGGTGGGCGCGCGCCGCGAGCGCGGCGCTGACGCGCTGGAAACCTTCGGGTCGGGTGTCGAGTTCAGCCATGGCCGCGATTGTGTCGCGGCCTCAAGCCCCACGTCAGTCGTGGCCCTTGCCTTTGCCGTGCCCCTTGCCCTTGTCCTTATCCTTGCCATGTCCCTTGTCGTGGCCATGGCCATCGCCGCCCTGCCCGCTGTAGCGCTCCTGGTACCAGTCCTCGCGCACGAAGTAGACCGGCACGCCGCAGGCGTTGTACTTCGCGCAATGCTTGGCCCAGTTCTTCTGGTGGCCGGGCGGGATGCGCATGTAGACGGGCTCGACATGCACGGGCCGACGCTGCACCCAGACCGGCTGCGCCACCACGACGGGCGGCGGCGCGACGTTGCCGATGTCGATGCGGCCATAGAAACCGGGCTGGCCGACCTGGACGGACACGCCCACGTCGGTGGCCTGAGCGGCGCCGGCGAGCAGCAGCGCCGTCGCGGCAAGGATGATCTTCTTCATGTGGTCTCCTTCATGGGATTCAGGCACGGTGCCCGCGGGACCCTGCCGATCATAGGAGTACGCCAGGCGCGAGGCATCAGCGCGGCGGCTCGGCGGCCAGCGGCGTGAACAGCGGGCTGGCCACGCGGACGGGAACCACGTCCAGGCGCGCGCCCAGCACCGTGTAGCCCTCACCGGCCACGCCCCCGCTGCGCCAACCGCAGAGCCCAGGGCCGCGGTGCAGGCGGAACTCGAAACCGATGTCCGGCGCGAGCTCGCCGGGGCGGGGGTTGGCCCGGAAGGCGAGGCCGCGCACCTCGGGGGCGGGGCCATCCAGCAGCTGCGTCATGGCGCAGAGGATGCAGCCGTCGCCGAGGATGTCGAGGAAATAGCGATCGGACTGCTGGCCGGGCTGGAAGCCCGGTGCGGCCGGATCCAGCCGCGGCTCGCGCAGCTTGTGCGGCGCTGGCGTGGTCTCGCCGCTGGCGAGGTCATGGCGGTCGCCAGGCTCCAGGTACGACAGCCGCGCGCCGCGCAGGTTGAAGGCCGGGAGCGCCGCATCGTGCGTCGCTTCGCCGAGGTCGACCAGCACGGCACCGCTGCCGCCGATGACCTCCAGCTGCGCACCCTGGATGACGACGGCGGCGTTCTCGTCCACGCCCAGGCCCAGCCGATAGCCGAGCGCCTGCATGGCCGGCAGCATCCGGCCGATGCGGCCGCGCTTGAGGAAATGCTGGTCCACCAGCAGCGCGGCGTCGACGAAACCGAAGCCGCGGTCGTACTCTTGGCCGGCGCGCCACAGGCCCTTCAGCACGGCCAGGTTGTCCATCGCGTCGCGGAACATCACCCGGCTCATGACGGCCGCACCCGCGCTTGTGCCGGCAATGACGCCACCGGCCGCGAAGACGGCACGGATCGCGTCCAGCATCGCCGTCGGCCGGCCGTCGGGCTGCAGCGTGTCGACGAGGTACTCCTGGGCGCCGCCGGAGAAGAACACCGCCTTGCATGCGGCGACGCGGGCGATCACGGCGGGGTCGTGCAGCGTCGCCTGCAGGTCGACGCCGGCAAGGTGCGGCGCGATCGGCACGATCTCGGCGCGCGCGCCGCAGCGGTTCAACGCGGCGACGATCTGGGCGCCGGCGCGCTCGGGATCGTAGGCCGCCGTCGGGAAGACGGCGATGGGCGCCTGCGCGCCACCGGCTTCGTCGACGATGCGCTGCCAGACAGCGTCGCTGCCGGGTTTCAGCGCACCGCCGATGACGATGACAGTGCCGGCGTGGGAAGGCGTTTGCAAGATGGTGCGCAGGCCCGGCACGGCCGCCGGGCGTCAGGAGTCACAGGCTTGTCATCTTGGCAGGGCTGGCCCGGGTTCGACAACCGGGCGGCCTCGCGGAAAAGCAACGCTCGCGACAAACGAAGCCAGCGCGGCGTTCACCGCGGCGAGGAAGCGGGCGGCGGGGTGGGCGACGGGGCGGTGGCGGCAGCCGGTCGCGGCGGCGACCAGCCGCCGTACAGCGGCATCGGCAGGCGCACCGGCGTGATGTCCAGCAAGAGGTTGGTGACGGTGAACTGCTCGCCACCGAATTCCTCGGTGCTCCAGCCCATCGAGTCCGAGCCCTTGTACAGGCGGAATAGGAAGCCCAGCTCGGCCAGCGGGTCGTTGGTGCGCGGCAGCACGTCGAACGCCAGGCCCTTGACCTCCTTTTGCACGCTGTCGATGAGGCGGCTCATCGCGCCCGAGACGGTCGAGTCGCCGAGCATGTCGAGGTGGAAGACGTCGTCGGTGTAGTAGGGCTTGAAGTTGGGCGACTCGGCGTCGTGCACCTCGCCGCGCAGCTTCGGCGCCGAAGGCGTCGTCGAGCGCGCACGCATGTGATAGCGGTCACCATGCTCCAGGTAGGACAGGCGCGCGCCCTGCACGTTGAAGGCGCCGAGCGTGCTGTCGCTGCGCGCCTCGGTCAGGTCGACGATCATGGCCCCGCGGTCGCCGATGACCTCGATCTCGTCGCCGCGGATGATGGCCGCGGTGTTCTCGTCCACGCCCAGGCCCAGCTTGTAGCCCTTGGCCATCATCAGCGGGATCATGCGGCCGAAGCGGCCGCGCTTCAGGAAGTGCTGGTCCACGAACAGGTGCGGGCCGACGAAACCCAGGCCCCGGTCGACCTGCTTGCCGTCGGCGAAGCGCCCCTTCAGGACATTGATGACGCTGGGTGCGTCACGGAACATCACGGTGCTCATGATGGCCGCGCCGGCCGACGTGCCGGCGACGACACCGCCCTTGCGGTAGACATCCCAGATCGCCTCCAGCATGGGCGTGCTCTGGCCGCCGGGCTGCAGCACGTCGACGATGCGTTCCTGCGTGCCACCGGTGAAGAAGATGCCCTTGGCGGCCTTCACCTTGGCGATCAGCGACGGGTCGCGCACGACCTTGTTCAGGTCCACCCACAGGAACTTGGGAGCCACGGGCAGGGCTTCGGCGACGGCGCCGCGGCGCTGCAGCAGGTCAACGACCTGTTTGGCGCTGGCTTCGGGGTCCTCGCTGGCGGTGCCGAAAACAACGAAGCGTGCACCCTTGCCGCCGGCCAGCTGCACGATGCGCTGCCAGACCTCGTCGTTGTCCGCCTTCAGCGCGCCGCCGATGGGCACGGCATAGCCGCGGATGGCGGGTTCGGGGTCCACCGGCGGCAGCAATGGCGACTCGCCCTGCGCCGGCTTGGCAGGCGCCGCAGCCGGTGCCGCCGGGCGCGGTGTCGTGGCGGGCTTGGCCGCCTTGGCCTGCGGCGTGCTCGCGGCAACCGCCGTCGGGGGAGCCGCCTGCGCGCCCATGGCCCATGCCATCGCCGCCACACCGGCCCAGATCCATGCCCTCATGCGTACACCCCTCCTTGGTCAGACTGCGCGCATGATGACAGAGCGCCGAAGACGGATTCGCCCCTAGTTCTAACGACATGCAGCGTGGCGTGCGCGAGACGATCCCGCCGTCGTGGGACAGGCAGCCAGTGCCGCCGTGCCTAGACTGCGCCGAACCACTCCGGGAGATCCGTTGATGAAAGCCCTCCGTCCTTCCCGCATCGCCGCCGCTGCGGCCATGCTCGCACTGGCGCATGCCGCCCAGGCCCAGTCGACGCTGGAGCGCGTCGAGGTCACCGGCACGGCGATCAAGCGCATCGAGGGCGAGACGGCGCTGCCCGTCCAGGTCATCACGCGCGGGGAGATCGACAAGGCGGGTGTGACGACAGCGGCCGAGCTGATCGCCCGTCTCAGCGCCAGCGCCAACAACCTGACCGACGGCGGCAGCGTCGCCTACGGTGGCTTTCGTGACCAGATGGGCTTCAACGGCGCCAACCTGCGCGGCCTGGGCGTGTCGTCCACGCTGGTGCTGCTGAACGGCCGGCGCATGGCCAACTTCGCGTCGCCCGGCGACGCGGCCGGCGTGGACCTGAACAGCATCCCGGCCGCCGCCATCCAGCGCGTCGAAATCCTGCTGGACGGCGCCTCGTCGCTTTACGGGTCCGACGCCATCGGCGGCGTCATCAACTTCATCACGCGCAAGGATTTCTCCGGCGTCGAGATCAATGCGCTGGCCGGCAACACCACCGAGGGCGGCGGCAACAAGCGCTCGGCCACGCTGGCGGGTGGATTCGGCGAGTACGCCCGCGACGGCTTCAACGTCATGGCTGTGCTGGACGTGCAGAAGACGACCAGCCTGAACGCGTCGCGCCGAAAGTTCATCAAGGAACTGGACATTCCTGGCCGGCTGCCGGACCTGCTGTCCAGCGCCAGCTTCCCAGGCAATATCCGGCTGTCGAACTATCAACGCGACACGCTGATCGAAGAAGGCTACAAGTCCAACGGCAAGACCGTGATCGACTCGAAGACCGTCAATCCGGCCGCCGCGAACGGCTGCAACCCGCCGGCCAACCTCTACCTGCCCGATGGCATCGGCGGCGCGGACGGCTGCACGTTTGACTACATGCGCGACATCGAGCTGTATCCGAAGTCGAACAAGAGCAGCGCCGTCGCCCGGGGTGTGTTCAATCTGGGCGGTGGCCATCAAGCCTTCGCCGAGGTGTCGCTGGCGCGGGCCAGAACGCTCTACACCGGCACGCCCAACCGCGTCGATGCGGACATGGATGTGTCTCGCGTGCCGGCCTTTGCCGGCAGCGCGCTGAACAGCCTCGACGCGGACGATGAGGAACGCATCATCACCGTGCGTACCCGACTGGCCGAGGCCGGCCTGCGGACCAGCGAGTTGGTGTCCAGCACCAAACGCTTCCTGCTGGGCACCAACGGCCTGCTGGGCGGTTGGGACTATGAATGGGCGTTGAACCACAGCACCAGCACAGTTTCGGACCGCGACCACCGTGGCTATCTGAACGAGCAGATGATCCTGGACGGCTTTGCCGACGGCACGCTCAATGCCTTCGGCCCCTCCAACGCCGCTGGCCTTGCGCTGTATGAAAAAGCGCAGATCCGCGGCGAAGTGCGCCGCGCCACCGGCACGATGGATGCGCTGGACTTCAAGGCCACCAAGGCGCTCGCACAGCTCGCCGGCGGCGATCTGGCTGTCGCCTTCGGCGGCGAGCTGCGACGCGAGAAGCAGAACTACCACCAGTCCGATGCGCTGAAGCAGGACCTCATCCTGGGCGAATCCTCACAAGGCCCGGACTCTGACTTCGGCAAGTCGCGCAAGGTCAGTGCAGCCTTCGGCGAGATCAGTGCGCCGGTCACCAAGCAGCTCGAACTGCAGGCGGCGCTGCGCTATGAGCACTATCAGGTCAGCGGGGGCGCGGCCAGCCCGAAGGTCGGCCTGAAGTACGTGCCGATGCCCGAACTGCTGCTGCGCGCGTCGGTGGGCAAGGGCTTCCGGGCGCCCAGCCTGTCCGATCTGTACCGCCCGCTCACCCAGGGCTCCTCGGCCACGCTGGTCGACCCGGTCTGCCTGGCGGCCGATCCGGAGAACACACCCACCGACTGCTCGGACATCTGGACCACGCTGAACTACAGCAATGCCAAGCTCAAGCCCGAGAAGTCGCGCCAGTTCTCGCTGGGCGCCGTCTTCGAGCCGCGGCGCGGCGTCAGCCTGAACGTCGACTACTGGAACATCGAGAAGACCAACCTGATCAGCACGCTGGGCGTGGACGTGATCCTGGGCAACCTGGCCAAGTACGGCGGCCTCGTGCACCGTGACGAAGACAACGTCATCGAGGCCATCGACCTCGTCAAAGAGAACCGGGGCAAGCAGCGCATCTCCGGCGTGGACCTCGGCGTGTCGCTGACCAACCTGAAGACCGGCTTCGGCCAGTTCGGCCTGCGCCTGAACGGCACGCTGACGCTGAAGTCCAAGCAGCAGACCGGCGACGGCGACCCCTTCGTCAGCAACCTCGGCGTCTTCATCAATGACGGCGTCGTGCAGCGCTGGCGCCACTCGCTCAGCCTCGACTGGGAGCACGGCCCCTTCTCGGCAACCGTGTCCAACAGCTATCTGCAGGGCTACGACGACCAGCACATCATCGGCAAGCCGGACATCAAGGTGGGCGCCTATTCGCTGTGGAACCTGTCCGGCGGCTGGGACGTGACCAAGTCGCTGACGCTGCGTGCCGGCGTGCAGAACCTGTTCGACAAGTCGCCGCCGTTCTCGCAGCAAGCCTACTTCTTCCTGTCCGGCTACGACCCGAGCTACACCGATCCGCGCGGCCGCTACGTCTACGTCAGCGCGAAGTACGCGTTCAAGTAACCAGCGCCCTCACCCAGTCCGGCAAGGCGATGGCCTTGTCGGTCTCGGCATCGAACCACAGCGTCGTCGCGCCGCCCTCGGCGTAGATGACGCCGGGTTGGTCCACCCGCTCCAGCGTGATCCAGGTCTCGAAGCTGGTGCGGCCCGGGTCGCTGACGTAGTGCCTGGCCAGCACCTCGCCCGGCGCCTTCAGCTGGCGGTAGAAGTTGCAGAAGGCGTTGACGATGACCGGCCCCTGCCCGCCCGGGTTGGGCCCGGCACCGATGCTCGTCAGCCAGTCGACACGGGCGATCTCCAGGTAGCGGAAGTACAGCGTGTTGTTGATGTGCCCCATCGCGTCCATGTCGCCCCAGCGCATCGGGATGCGGCACTCGTAGGTGAGCTTCTTCCCGGCCGGGACGGCATACCTCATGGCGCGATGCCCAGCTCGGCCGCGATGCGGTTGACGAGGCTGCGCAGCGCGGCGACCTCCGCGCGCAGCAAGGCCACTTCCTCGTCGCGCGGCGCGGCCACCGCGGCTGCCTGCTCGACGGACGCGACCGGCCCGCACAGCAGGTGCGCCCAGCGCGCCTCGCGGGCACCGGGGGCCTTGGGCAGCTTGATGGCCATCGCCGGCTCGCGCGCCGCGAGTTCTTCGAGGAAGCCTTCAACCGACGAGACATCGGCGAAGCGGTGCAGGCGCTCGGTGTTCTGGCGCAGCTCAGCGGCCGTCTGCGGGCCGCGCAGCATCAGCTGCGTCAGCAGCGCCATGGCCGCACCAGGGACGCCCATGCCGCGCGCAAAGTTGTGCTCGTAGCGCACCACGCGGCTGCCGCTGACCGTGTTGACGAGGTGCAGCGCCTTCAGCTCCTCCACGGTGGCCAGCACCTCGGCTTCGCTGACGTCCATGACCGGGTCGCGCGCCGTCTTCTGGTTGCATCCCGACGTCAATGCGTTGGCCGACAGCGGGTAGCTGTCCGGCACGGTGCTTTCCTTCTCGACGAGGACGGCCAGGACGCGGGCTTCCAGCGGGGTCAGGTCTCGACGGCTCATCAAACACCAAATCCGTCGTCGGCCTGGATCACCGCGCCATTGATGAAGTGGCTCTCGTTGGCGCACAGCATCAGCAGCGCCGTGTCGAGGTCCTGCGGCTGGCCCACGCGCTTCCTGGGCAGCATGTCGATGAGTTTCTGGCCCTGCTCGGTGCCCCAGTGGTGGTGGTTGATCTCGGTGTCGATGTAGCCGGGGCAGATCGCGTTGACGTTGATGCCGTAGCGCCCCCATTCCAGCGCCATCGCGCGCGTCATGTGGATGACGGCGGCCTTGCTCATCGCATAGACGCCGATCTGGCCCAGCACGCGCAGGCCGGCCATGGAGGCGACGTTGACGATGCGCCCGCCGATGAAAGTGCCGGGCGCCGAGCCGCGCGCGCGGGCCAGCATGCGCTTGCCCACCTCCTGCGCGACGAAGAAGGCGCCACGCGTGTTGGTGTCCATCACGTAGTCGTAGTCGTTCTCGGTGACGTCGGTGAGGCGCTGCGTGGTCGACACGCCGGAGTTGTTGATGAGGATGTCCAGCGTGCCGACCTCGGTCTCGGCATGGGCCACGGCGGCCTTGATGCTGGCCACGTCGGTCACGTCCAGCTGCACCACATGGGCATCGCCGCCACTGCCTTCGATCTCGGCGCGCAAGTCCTTCAGGCGTTCGATGCGCCGGCCGGCCAGCACCACGCAGGCACCCGCCTTGCTTAGTGTGCGGGCGAACTGCGCGCCCAGGCCGCTGGACGCGCCGGTGATGAGGGCCACACGGCCTTCAAGGTTGATGGAGTAACTCATGAGACTGCCTTGTGAGTGGGTTGCACCGATCCTACCGGGCTAGGCTGGCCGCCCTAAAAAAGCACGGTCGTTCGATTTGCCATCCACCCTCTCTAGAATCGCGCGCAATTCAAGTTACCGGAGACCTGCATGACATCCGAAGAAATCCTGGCCCAGTTCGGACCCCGCGAGTCCATGGAGTACGACGTGGTCGTCGTCGGCGGCGGCCCCGCCGGCTTGGCCACGGCCATCCGCCTGAAGCAGGTTAAGCCCGATGCCAATGTGGTCGTGCTCGAGAAGGGTTCGGAGCCCGGCGCCCACATCCTGTCCGGCGCGGTGATGGACCCGCGCGCCATGACCGAGCTGTTCGCGAACTGGAAGGAGCTCGGCGCACCACTGAACCAGGCCGTGACCGGCGACGACGTGCTGTTCCTGTCCGAGACCGGCAGCAACCGCACGCCCGACTGGGTCGTGCCGCGCAACTTCCACAACGACGGCTGCTACGTCATCAGCCTGTCCGACGTCGTCAAGTGGATGGCCAGCCAAGCCGAGGCGCTGGGCGTCGAGATCTTCCCGGGCTTCGCGGCCGCCGAGGTGCTCTACGACGAGCAGGGCCGCGTCAAGGGCGTGGCCACCGGCAACATGGGCCTGGGCAAGGACGGCGAGCCGACCGACCACTTCCAGCTGGGCATGGAGTTGCTGGGCAAATACACCGTGTTTGCCGAAGGCGCACGCGGCCACCTGGGCAAGCAGCTGCTGGAGAAGTTCAAGCTGACCCAAGGCAAGGACACGCAGACCTATGCCATCGGCATCAAGGAGCTGTGGGAGATCCCCGCCGACAAGGCGCAGCCGGGCAAGGTGGTGCACACCGCCGGCTGGCCGATGGAAGGCGACACCTTCGGCGGCGGCTTCCTGTACCACCTGGCTGACAACAAGGTCACGCTGGGCTTCGTCATCGGCCTGGACTACGACAACCCCTACCTGAGCCCCTTCGAGGAGATGCAGCGCTGGAAGGCCCACCCGGCCATCCGCGCCCACATCGAAGGCGGCAAGCGCATCGGCTACGGCGCGCGCGCCATCAACAACGGCACGCCGCAGGCCCTGCCCAAGACCGTCTTCCCCGGCGGCTGCCTGATCGGCTGCGATGCCGGCTACCTGAACGCCGCCCGCATCAAGGGCAGCCACGCCGCCATCAAGAGCGGCATGCTGGCCGCGGAGGCCCTGGCCCCCGCGCTGGACGCCGGCCGCGCCCAGGACGAGCTGGCCGCCTACCCCGAGGCCTTCGAGAAGAGCTGGCTGAACGAAGAGCTGCAGCAAACGCGCAACTTCAAGCTGTGGTTCAAGAAGGGCAAGACCACCGGCCAGCTGATGACCGGCATCGAGCAGTGGCTGCTGCCCAAGCTGGGCATCAAGAGCCCGCCGTGGACGCTGCACAACCACAAGGCCGACAGCGCCTCGCTGCGCCCGGCCGCCGAGTGCACGCCCATCACCTACCCCAAGCCCGACGGCAAGCTGACCTTCGATCGCCTGTCGTCGGTGTTCATCTCCAACACCAACCACGAAGAGAACCAGCCGGCGCACCTGACGCTGAAGAACAACGCCATCCCCGTGCAGGTCAACCTTGCCAAATACGCCGGCCCCGAGGCCCGCTACTGCCCGGCCGGTGTCTACGAGTTCGTGCCCAACGAGGCCGGCGGCGGCGAACGGCTGCAGATCAACGCGCAGAACTGCGTGCATTGCAAGACCTGCGACATCAAGGACCCGACGCAGAACATCGTCTGGGTGACGCCCGAGGGCGGCGGCGGGCCCAACTACGCCGGCATGTAGACTGCGCCGCGCAAGCCACAAGCCAGCACCGCCCAGCGCGTGCTGGCTTTTTCATTTGTCGAGCGGCCGCAGAGCCGGATGTCCCACCCCTCGCTGTCAAGAAATGCGTTCGTCCTTCCTCGCGCCGCTGCTGCTGTTGGCGGCCACGCTGTGCGCCCAGCACGCGGCCGCGCAAACCCCGGACGCCCCGCAAGCGCTCAAGCCGCTGACGGCGGATGAAGCGTTTGGCGGCGTCGCCTTCGCGGAGCCACGGCTCTCGCCCGACGGCCGCTACCTGGCGCTGCTGGCCGCTCGCGAGGGGCGCATGGCGCTGAGCATCTTCGACCTGGCGCGCAGCCAGTACGTCTCGCACCTGCGCTTCACCGACGCCGACATCGCCGCCCCGCGCTGGGTGGGCGGTGAGCATCTCGTCTACACGCTGGCCCAGCGGGGCCAGAGCCGCAAGACGATGTTCCGCCAGGGCGGCCTGTTCATGACCAGCGTCGACGGGCAGCAGCAACGCAAGCTGCACGCCACCGTCAACGACTGGCTGGCCAGCGGCCTGCGCCGCTACACCTGGATGCGGCCGCTGCAGACGCTGCCCGGCAGCGAGCCGGAGTTCATCGCGGCCTGCAACGACGTGGACAAGGACAGCGTCGACCTCTACCGGGTCAACGCCGCCACCGGCAAGCGCCAGCTGCTGACCCGCGAGCGCCCGGCCCGCACGCGCGACTGGGTGCTGGACACGCATGCCCAGCCGCGCATTGCGATCAGCGATGTCGCGCAATCCACCGAGCGCGTGGTGCACTACCGCGAGGCCGACGGCCGCTGGCGCGAGCTGTGGCGCTACAGCGCCACGCGCGACGACATCCGGCGCCCGCTCAGCGTCGAGGCCGACGGCAAGCTGCTGGTGGCCACCAACGAAGGCCGGGACACCGTGGCGCTGCGCGAGTACGACCCGGCGACGGCCCGGTGGGGCGACACGATGATCGAACACCCGCAGTACGACGTCGCGGTCGATGCGTTGGGGGATGAGCAGGGCGAGCTGCTGCGCGACGAAAGCAGCGGCGAGCTGCTGGGCGTGCGCATCGACGCCGCGCGGCCGCTCTTCGCCTGGATGGACGCACGCCGCCAGAAGCTGCAGGCGCTGGTCGACGAGGCCTTGCCCGGCCGCGTCAACGCGCTGCAGTTCTCCAACTCGCCGCAGGTGTTCGTCAGCTCCCGCACCGACACCGGGCGCGCCACCTGGTACCTGATGGACAGCCGCAGCGGCGCCCTCAACCCGGTGCTGAACTTACGCCCCGACCTCGACCCGCGGCGCGTGCCCGCCACACGCGGCCTGACCCCGCGCAGCCGCGACGGCCTGGCCCTGCCCAGCCATGTGCTGCGGCCCCCGCTGGCCGCCGCCGGCACGCCGCTGCCCACCGTCGTGCTGGTGCACGGCGGGCCCTGGGCGCGCGGCGCCGTCTGGGGCGATGCCGGCGGCGACATGGCCATGGCGCGCTGGCTGGCCTCGCGTGGCTACCAGGTGTTGCTGCCGAGCTTTCGCGGCAGCACCGGTTTCGGCAAGCGCTTCCTGCACTCGGCGCGCGGCCAGATGGGGCTGGCGATGCAGGACGACCTGGACGACGCGCTGGACGCGCTGATCCAGCGCGGCGACGTCGACCCCCAACGGCTGTGCATCATGGGCAGCAGCTACGGCGGGTATGCCAGCCTGATGGCCGTGGCCCGCACACCGGACCGCTACCGCTGCGCCGTGGCGGGCTTTCCCGTCAGCGACATCACGCGGCTGCTGAGCTCCGGCTGGAGCGACGTGTCCCGCGACAAGGACGCGCTCGAGTTCTGGATCGACATGGTGGGTGACCCGGTGAAGCAGCGCGAGGCGCTGGACGCCGTGTCGCCGCGCCACCAGGCCGCACGCATCAAGGCCAAGGTGATGATCTATGCCGGCGTCGACGACCCGCGCACGCCGCTGGAGCAGGCCGAGCTGATGCGCAGTGCCCTCCAAAGCGCCGGCAACCCGCCGCTGTGGCTGGCCAAGTACGGCGAAGGGCACGGCTACAGCCTCACCGCCAACCATGGCGAGATGCTGCAGCTGCTGGAGCCCTTCCTGGCCGAGCAGCTTGCGCCACCCAAACCGCGCCGATAGACTGATTTTTTGCAGTCAGCCAGGAGACGGCGTGAGCGCAGGAACGATCAGGGTCGGCATCGGTGGCTGGAATTTCGAGCCCTGGCGCGACAACTTCTACCCCAAGGGCTGGCCGCAAGCGCGGGAGCTGGAGTACGCCAGCCGCCGTCTGACGGCCATCGAGATCAACAGCACCTACTACGGTGCGCAGAAGCCCGCGACCTTCGCCAAATGGCGCAAGGACACGCCCGACGGTTTCATGTTCTCGCTGAAGGCGATCCGCTTTGCGACGCAGCGCCGCGTGCTGGCCGACGGTGCCGATTCGATCCAGCGCTTCATCCACAGCGGTATCGCCGAGCTGGGTGACAAGCTCGGTCCCATCGTTTGGCAGCTCGCGCCCTCGCACCGCTTCGACGCCGCCGACCTCACCGCCTTTCTCGACCTGTTGCCAGGCGAAATCGACGGTCTGCCGCTGCGCCATGCGCTGGACGTGCGGCATGCGAGCTTCCAATGCCCCGAGTACCTCGCGCTGGCGCGCCAGTACAAGGCCGCCACGGTGTTCACCGAGTCCGACGACTACCCGCCCATCGCCGAGGCGACGGGCGGCTTCGTCTACACACGCATCATGCGCACCCACCCCGACGAGCCGCTCGGCTGCAAGCCCGAGGTCTTCCCGCCGCTGGCCGAAGCCGCCCGCACCTGGGCCGCGGGCGGTGAGCCCGATGGCCTGCCGCGCATCGAGCCGGCGCCGGCCGCAACGACCGAGGCATGTGCGCCGCGCGACGTCTTCATGTACTTCATCAGCGGCGCCAAGGAGCGCGCGCCGCATGCGGCGATGGCGCTGCGGCGCGCCCTGGGAGAGGAAGTCCCGGCCTGAGCGGCTCGCAGGGGCAGCCCGCTGCCGCTCTTATCATCGCCGCCCATGTCCCAAGACGCCCTGCAAGCGCTCAGGCCCCTGAATGCGCTGGCCGATGAAGATGTCGCCGTCGAACTGCCCGTCGCGCTGACGGTCAATGGCGTCTCCCAGGCCGTCATGCTGGCCAGCCCGACGGACTTGCAGGACTTCGCGCTCGGCTTCGGCCTCGCCGAGGGCTGGTTCACATCGCGGCACGAGTTGCTCGGCGTCGAGATCGAGCCCCGGCCCGAAGGGATCGAGCTGGCGCTGACGGTGACGGCTGCCTGCGAGCAGCGCCTGAGGGCGCGCCGCCGCACGCTGGCCGGCCGCACCGGCTGCGGCCTGTGCGGCCTGGAGAGCCTCGCGCAGTTCGGCGCATTGCAGCCCGCTGCCGTCACGGCACCGGTGCTGGCCGCGGGTGCCCTTGACAGGGCTCTGGCCGCGCTGCCCACCGCCCAGCCGCTGAACGCCCGCTGCGGCGGGCTGCACGGCGCGGCCTGGTGCCGGCCCAGCGGCGAGCTGGTCCTGGCGCGCGAGGACATCGGCCGGCATAACGCACTGGACAAGCTGACCGGCGCCCTCGCCCGCCGCGATGCCGACCTGCGCGACGGCTTCGTGCTGATGTCCAGCCGCGCCAGCTACGAGTTGGTGCACAAGACGGCGATGGCAGGCATCGGCCTGCTGGCGTGCATGTCGGCGCCCAGCAGCCTGGCGATCGAGACTGCACGCCGCCTCCGCCTGCAGCTCTGGGCCTTCGTGCGCGAAGGCCGTGCGACCCGGTATGCGTGAGCCCCTCGTCCAGTCGCGCCGCGCTGAACGGGCGCACACCTGGCCGGTCCCCAAGGGGAGCGGCCCGGCGCTCGGCCCGTAGATCCGGTCAGCGCTTGCCGATCTGGGCAGGGCTCAAAACGATCTGACGGATGCCGCCATCGGCGTCGTATGCCAGCGGCGCGATGGTGATCGACCGGCGATGGCTGCCGCCGCCCGGCAGCAAGGCGTCGTGATAGAAGATGAAGTTCTCGCCCTCGTGTGCCAGGATGGCCTGGTGGTTGGTGGAGATCTTCAGGTAGTCGATCACCACGCCGCGGTAGGTGAACGGGCCCAGCGGTGAACTGCCCGTGGCGTACACGATCTGCCCCGGCCAGCCGGTCGAGAAGCTGAAGTAGTACACGCCCTGGCGCTCGTGCAGGAACGGTGCCTCGCCGTACTTCTTGTCGGCTTTGAGCAGCCCCGCGACCTGGACATCCTGGATCGGGCCGTCGAGGCTCGCCATGTCGCGCTTGAGCTTGACGACCTTGGGCGCGCGGGTGCCGAAGTACAAATAGGCTTGTCCGTCCTTGTCGACGAACACGGCCGGGTCGATCGGCTCGTCGCCCGCGTTGGCGTCGCGAGCCTTGTCCACCAGGGCGTCGGTGCGCGCGTCGACGAAGCCGCGCTCAGGCTGGTCCGACACGGCCACGCCGATCTTGTCTCCGCCGACCGGCGCATAGAAGAAGTACTTGCCATCGCGAAACGCAGCTTCGGGCGCCCAGGCCTTGGCATCGGGGCGTGCCCACTTGAACACCGTGACGTCCAGCGGCACGCCGGCGTCCGTCCAAGCCTTTAGGTCGGGCGAGGTGAAGAGCCGCCAGCTGGTGGAATCCCAGTACCGGCCCGAGTTGGAGGCGTCGTCCGTCGCGTACACGAAGAAGGCACCGCCGGCCGGCGTCTTGAAATAGTGCGGCGAGGGGTCGGCGTTGAAGCGCGGCGAGATGGGCTGAACGCCTTGGGCAGCGGCGGCAAGCGCGGCGCATGCCAGCCAGGCGGGGAGCAGACGTCGCATAAGAGCATCCCGACGGAGGTGAAAGACCGGGGCCAGCGAAGGCGGCGACCGGCGAGGTGCCGAAGTGTATGAACGACGGTGCGCACCCACCGACGGGATGCCGAGATTCGTCAGAAAGATGCGCGGCGGCGCCGCTGGCGACTGCCGACGCCAACGGCCCTGCAGGCCGGACACTCACTTGCTGACCTGGATCTCGCGCCAGTTCATGCGCTTCAGACCGAGGCCTTCCGGGCTGAGCGTCTCTATGTTGCATTCGCCGCCCACGCATCCACGACCCGTGTTGCCCGCCAGCAGCTGCGATTTGCCCACTCCTTTCACGTTGACGCTGTAGTACTGCAGGTCATTGACGGGGCTGTCGATGGTCACATGGCATGCCGACCCGCCGCTCTTCAGTGCACAGCGCCCCTTGCCCAGGTCGATGACATACACGCGGCTGCTGCCGTTGGGCGAGCAGACGTCCGCCGTGCTGGGCGATGTGGCCGCGAACGCCACGGTGCCGTAGAACGAGGTCGGGTCCGTCAGCACGCGCCAGCCAGGCCCGCCGGCGGACACGCCCAGGTCGACGTACCAGCCCAGTTGCGTCCGCAGGTCCAACATGATCTCCTTGCCAAGATCGGTCAGCTGCAGCATGTTGGACACCGTCAGCGGGAAGGTGATGCCGGGCGGCAGGTCCGACTGGGTGCCAGGGACGCTGCCGTCGTTGCTGAACTGCGCGTTCGTGCCGTCGATGATCGCGAAGAACCGCTGCGCCTGCTTGTTGCTCAGGTCGGTGGCGTCCAGCAGCCGGCCGGTACCCACCGTGATGTAGCGCCGGTTGGTGTCCGGTTGCACGACGGGCAGCGGTTTGGTGGTGATGGGCAGGGCCTTGCCGTCCGAGTCGACGAGCGTGGCGAACCTGACCGCCTTGGGATAGTCGTCCGACCCCGTCACGTCCAGGCGCCACACGTTGCCCATCAGGTCGCCGCCATAGACCGCGTCGGCGAGGCCATCGGTCAGGTCCAGCACGAAGGCGTTCACGTGCGCGAGACCCGCCTGGTTGTTGCTCGAGCAGTTGCCACAGGGCGCGGCCACCTTCTCCAGCAACGCACCCGTGCGGGGGTTGATGAAGAAGAAGTAGCCCTGACCGCCGTTGTTGTTGTAACCCGAGCCCACCACCACGACCCAACCGTACTTGCGCGTCTTGACGACCATGGGCTGGCCGTAGGTGTAGCCCAGGTGCGGGTCGGTGAACTCCCACATGACCTTCTGGGCGGCCGTCGCCTCGTTCGTGACGGACGCCGGGTCGGTGATGTCGAGGGCGTAGAGGGCCTTGCCGCCCTTGCCCAGCCCGCCGATCAGCAGCGTGCGCCAGTCGGTGCCGCTGCCGCCGGGCGTGCGGCCCAGGTCGACATCGATGGCCAGGGGGCTCGCATCGAGCAGGTAATGGTGCACGAAGTCCGGATTGCCGAAGGACGCCAGGCCATCGACGCTGGGCCTCGCAGTGGCGCCGTTGAAGGCGGCCCCAGGCACATAGGCCCACACCTCCCTGCCTGCGTTGTCGCCGCTCAGGCTGCCGTCGATGGCATGCAGCATGCCTGCGTTGGTGCCGATGTACACCATCGGCGTGCGGTCGGCGTACTTCGCCTTGAAGTCGTCGTAGCCGGGGTTGTTGGCGCTGGAGTAAGGCGCGGCCGGCGGGCCGACCGGCCGTGCCTTCGCGTTGACGATGTCGCCCACCAGGTTGGCCCGGTCGCGGTAGGCGCGGGTGGATCCCGAGGCCGCGGACGAGCGTTCATGCGTGCGTTCGCCGCGCAGGTAGTTCAGGTAGTTGTCCGCGTCATTGCCGCTTTCGTAGGCGGTATCCAGCGCGCGGCGCTGGTCGGCGGAAATGTCGTCCTTGCGGAAGGGCACGCCGACTCGCTTTTTCCGGTCAGCGTTGTAGGTGACGATGTTGCGGCCGGTGTCCCAGCCGGTGCCGGCGGCCTGCTTCGCCAGGACCTCCGAGAATTTCCAACGCGTGGCCTGGTCGGGCGTGCCGGTCTCGGGGTCGAAGGTGGCGTTGCTGGCGATCAGTTCGCCGGTCCACGCCTTGGCGTCGTACTTGGTCGCATAGGCGGCCACGCCCAGCGCCGACACCTGCGGCATGGCGGTCGCGAACGCCGTCGAATAGGCGTTGAGCTGGGACGCGATGCTGGAGAAGGTCTTGGTCAGCCCGGCCACCATCTGGTCGGCGCGCGCCGCCGTGAAGTAGTTGTCGGGGCGGGGGGCGCCATCGGGCATGGTGTCGCCGGTGGTGGCCCACCACGACTTGTTGGTGTCGAACTGCGCCTTTGTCGCGGCGGATGCGAAGAAGGAACTGGGTGCGGAGAAGCCACCGTACTTCGCCGCCAGGTAGAACTGGTTGTTGGACTTGAACCGCTGGAACTCGAGGACGTCCAGCCAGTAGGTCTTGATGGTCTGGTCGCCCTCCAGATCAGGCCGTATGTCGTTCGTGTTGGCCCAGTACGCGAGGCCGGCCATCAACGCGCCGTTGTTGCTGCAGCAGCCGTTGTAGTTCTGGACCGATCCGAGCGCATCGCCAAGGCCTTGCAGTGCGCCCACCTGGTTCGTCCAGTCCGTTGCGTTGACGGCGGTATCGCTCGAAACCTGAGGCGGCTGCGCCGGCTCCGACGCGCCCGACGCGCCGGGCAGGTTGCGATCGGCGTGGGTGTTGGCGTCGCCGATGCCCAGGATGAAGTTGCGCTGGCATGAGTACTGGATCGGGTCCTTCTCCTTCCACGACGTGATCACCGGGAAGCCGTCGACCCAACCCTTGCGGGTGGCCGTGTCGGCGCCGTCCATCGCGGTCCAGGCCGGGACGTTGCCCATGTTGCGCAAATAGCGTTGCACGCCGTAGTACAGCTCGCTCACCGGGTCGAAGTACTTGTAGGCGCCGGGCGTGATCTCGCCGAACTTGTTCAGGTAGTTCATCACGCCGCTGTCGGCCACGGCGACGCCAAACTCCGTGTTGGTCGCGGCGGCGTCTGCGGCATCGGGGTTCCTGAACATCACACCGGTGCCGGCATCCCACTCGGCGTTCTCATTGGCCACGGGCAGCCCGCCTGGCACCGGCATCTTCGGCCCGATGAACTTCTGGCGCGCGCGCAGCACGCCGCCGTCCCGGTTCACGCTCGCCGAGTTGAGGTAGCCGAAAGCGCTGTAGCGGATCTTGTCCGCGTACTGCTGCAGCAGCCCGGTGGGCTTGTAAGAGCCGGTGCCGTACTGGCTGCAATTGCTCTCCAGGTTCTCGACGGACTCCGAGGCGTCGCAAACCTTCACGCGCACGAAAACCTCGTAGAGCGTGCCGTGCTGGTAGTTCGCGCGCGGGTCGTACGCCGTCGCCGCGGCGCTGTAGTCGGGCACCGGAGCGCCCGATGACGACGTCATGAAACGCATCCTGTTGCCCAACGACCAGATCCGCGTGGCAATGCCGGAGGCTGTGGAGAACGGCGTCGCGCCCGCGAGCGTCGCGCTGCCGGCAACGCTGCTGTCGGGGAAGTTCCGCGTGTCCCCCTGGTTCGTCCCCCATGCCTTCTCGAGCACCGTCAACGTGGGCGTGTCGATCACGCGAAAGCCACCCGTGAGCGCCCAGCGGAACGGGTCGATCGTCTGCATCGACGCCCAGTTCAGGTAGTTGCCGCTCCAGAGGCCGGAACAGGTGCGCGTCATCGTCCGCGCGGCGGGATAGAAGTAGTTGTCGAGACCGGCACCGTCCGTGTAGCGATAGGCATAGCACTTCATCGGGTCGAAATAGCCGATGTAGGTGTTGGCCGGCGAATAGGTGCGCGACGGATGGGCCACGCTGATCGCCGTCGGGTACTCGACCGAAAGCGCCAGTGCAAGGTTGCCCGGGACGCTGACCGCCGAGAAGACGGGCTGATCGGCCAACGGCACTTGAGCGGGTGCCGTTGCGGCGACCATCATCAGGCTGGCCACGAAGGCCACGCCCGGGATGCTGACAAGGCGGACTGCTTTCATGAACGATCTCGATACGCCGGCACTGGCGAACTAGTTGGTGGTGAACGTGGACTGGAAGAAGGACAGCGTTCTTCGCGGCCCGCTCACACGCACGGTGATCCGATAGACAGGTTGCTGCGGCGCGGCGCCCGGATTGGGTTCCTTGGTCGCGCCGCTGTTGCCTTGCGAATTGATCCATTCGCTGGACCCGCCGCCGAAAACCGTTTCATTCGCCATCGCGCAATGGGTGGGTCCGCAGCCGCCCGTCGCTGCTGCCAGGCGGTCCACCACGTAGCGGACCTTCACGCTCATGTCGTCGATCTGGATGTCGCGATCCGCCGACCCCACTTTGCTGAACTCCTCATCCGACAACAGCGCCTTCGGAATGCCTTGCGCATTGGTGGGCAGCAGCGTGGCCTTGTAGTTGGCACTTTTCAGGTCGTCATTGCGTGCCGCCACATCCGCCAGCGGGCCGTTCCGTACGGCCGCCATCGCTGCCTGCAAGGCGCGCTCGCCCTGATGGGCCAGGTCGCGCTTGAAACCCAGGTTGCCGGTGATGAACTGGCTCGCGCTGATCGAGCGTGAGATCGCGACAGCGCCGATCAACAGGATCACCAAGGTGATCAAGGCGAATACGAGCACGATGCCGCGTTGTGCCTGGCGGCCAGGTGTGCCGTGGGCAGGAGTGGCGTGTTTCATCAGCGGGCATCCCGGACATTGCGCAGCGGCACCGTGAACTCGACGACGCGGTAGCGTTGATTCGCGGAGCCTGCCGGCACGGTGTAGGTCTGATGCACGGCGTCAGGCAGGTCGCTGAAGAGCGTCAACTTTCCGGCTGTGACGTCGGTCTTCTCCACCAGGTCACTGCGCAGCACCAAGGCGACGCGGACCGCCAGGATGTGCCGCAGGTTCTCGCGCGCAACGGCCGTGCCGTCCGTCAGCGCTGCCGCGGTGAAGCCCGAGGCCGTCGGCGCGACCCATTCGGTCACCTGGTCCTGACCGCCGCGCGCCATGTCGACGCCGTACAGCGCCCGCATGTCCACCACGCCCTCGGCCAAGGGCTGGACGCCCTCGGAGCGGAGCTGCAGAAGGTCGTAGGAAACCAGGGTGTCATCGGCGTCGATGCCCAGCAGTTGGAACCGCGGCTGGTTGCCCACGACATTGCCCAGGACGAATACGAAGGGCTTGGTCGAGAACTGAGTGATGGTCAGCCCGTCTATCGTGTCGGCCGCATAACGACCGCCCAGGGTTGCCCGCTGCGTGGGGCCGCCCGTGAAGTTGTTGCCCAGCTGCTGGACCATGCAGCCGGTACCCGCCTGGGACAGCAGCAGCAGGTCGCCAGCCCGCATGCCGAGCGTGTTGGACAGCTTGAGCTCACCCGGCGCCGCGGATCTCGGCACGACCGGCAGGGCCGCTTCACTCAGCGCCGAGTTGCCCGCAGCGACGGCGATCACATCGGAGCCATGGGCACCCGCACCGGCGAAGGCGATCAGCGGTGCGAGGCGGTAGTCTGTGGGCACCGCGGCGAACGGCGCGGGAAACGGCTTCGTCGCCGGCAGCAGCTGCGCGCTGTCCAGCGAGACGCGCACCGCGCAGCCATAGCTCTGCGCCACCGCCTGGCTGAAACCCGCGCCCGCGCTCCGCATCTCGCGGTCCAGCAAATAGGACGCGTAGGCCGCGTTGCCGGTCAAGTCGTTGCCCGACGTGACCCCGCGGCGAACCGACTCCTGGCGGGCCACCATGGTGGTCACGGCAAGCATCAGGACGAGGCCGATGACCATCGCCACCATCAGCTCCGGCAAGGAAAAGCCGCGAGAAACCGTCATGCGGCGGTGCATCATGGAATCACCACGTCGGTCGAGTACTTGTGCGTGTCGTTGGCCTCGCCGCGCGCGTTCACGGGCGTCCAGCTCACCGTGATGCGCGCCGTCGAGGCATTGACCACGGTGACGACGCCGACGCCGTTCGGCACGCCTTGCGCGCTTTTTTCAGCAACGCGCGATGCCCATGCATTCACCGCGTCCTTGCCGACATTCACCGTGTTCGCGTTGAACATGGCCGCTGCCATCTCATTGGCGAGCAGCACGGCGCGCTGGGAGTCCTCCGTGCCGACGGAGGCCTGCACCGCGCGGAATTGCATGGAGATGAGCCCGAGCAGACCGAACGAGATGATCAGCAGGCCGACCATCATCTCGATCAACGAGAAGCCGCGATTGGAAGCGTTCGGCGGCTTCATGAACGGGGGCATCCGTCAGGTGCGCGCGAGTCCTTGCCGGGGTCGCACAGCCGGATCGCCCCGGCCAGCGTGACCAGGAGGCGCAACGGCCGGTTCTCCGGACCTTGGACGCTCGGTGCCACGTCGAAGCGGGCCCGGCCGGCGGTGCAGGAGATGCCGATGCCTGCCGGATCGGCCTGTGTCGTCTGTCGCCCGTCTCCACCGAAGCACAACGCCGTGGTTCGGGAACTCAGGCTGACGCCGGACGACACGTCGGTCAACACGCCGCACTGCACCACCTCCGCCTCGTCGTCGCTCTGCAGCGGGTCCGGCACGACCAAGATCTGCCAAAAGCTGCCATCTGCAGCGGCTGTCGATTCCGTCGTGCAGGCCTTGCTGTTGGTGAGGAAGAACACGACAGTTTGCGAGCGACGCTGCGCTTCCGCCTGCGCGAGCCGGACACCCGCCTGCAGTGCTTCAGCCACCGTGCGCATGCGGGAGTTCCTGATCCAGGTGGCGAAGTTGGGCATCGCCACCGCGCCGAGGATGGCCAGGATGCTGACCGCCACCATCAACTCGATCAGGCCGAAACCAGCAACGCGATGGCGGCTCAGCACGAGTCACCCTTCTTCGTGATCCATTTGCTGTCGCAGCGCGAACCCCAATTGGGCGGCAGCTCCTTGGTCGCGCGGACATCTTGCTGATTGATGGTGTAGGTGAAGCCCTTCACCGGGCCGCCGCCCTTCGCCTGCAAGGTGAACTCCTGGTCGTTGAGCTTGCCGGTGCAGCTGATGACGAAGTCGCCGAAGCTGCGGCCCGCCTCGCCGCCGCTTTTGCATGGCGAGACGAAGCTGCCACTGTTCGCGTAGGTGCGGTTGTCCTGGTAGTACCGCTCCATCTGTGCCCGCATCGTGGCCAACCCGGTGACCGCATCGGCCAGGCGGCTGCGCGTCACGTAGTCCTTGTATTGCGGCATCGCCACCGCGGCGAGGATGCAGATGATGACGACGGTGATCATGACTTCGATCAGCGTGAAGCCTCTGGCAGTGGCAGCGGGGCAGTGCTGTGTGGCGGTGTTATGCATGGCGAAGACTCGGAATGGGGTGGCGTCGGGTGGCGTCTAGTGGCGTCGATTGCAAAAGCTCATTCAGTTCGAGCTGCCGACAGGCGCGGGAACTTCATGGCGCGCGGCGCAGCGCAGCAGGCTTCGCCTGCTTCGCTTCGTGACTCGCCCATTCGGCCTCTCGAATGGGAAATGGCTCGCCGGCGGTGCAGTCGCCCGGCACTGCTGCCGGTTCATCAAGTGCCGGCGTCCTGATCGCATCGAGTGCCGCCTGGATGGTTTCTTGTGAAACCAGGCCCTGGTACTGGCGTTCCAGTTCGACGAACTCGGAGTGCGGAATGTCTCCAACCATCAGGCGGGACGCCGTCGCGAAGTCAGACCGTTGGCCATCGGTGCCGAACTGATCCTGCAAGCGATCCTTGACCGCCACGGCCAATTTCGAACGGAGCTCCGCGAGATCACGGTCGGACCAGTTGGTGACGATCGACTCCAACTGCTCCAGCGAAACCTCCAGGACTTCGACAGGCACCTCTGCAAAGGCCTTCACCCCTTGCGTTCCCAATGCACGCTCGAGATAGCCCAGGTGTCGCAGCATCTTCCGTGTCATCGGGTGCAGATCGAGGAACTGCTTGAGTGCACGCCTCAGCGGCGCGGCCTCGGCGATGGCTTTGTCCAGGCCCGATGGCTTCTTGATGGCGGGCGGGCGAGCGGCCAGCAGAATGTGCAGGGTCCTGCCCTCGCGCTTCAGCTTGACGTCCAGGCAGACGACGTGCGCGACCCATCGAAAGGGCGCCGTCAACAGCGCTTTGACTCGGCGCTGCGACCGCCCGCGCCGTGCCGGCGCGCGGGGCGCTGCCTTCGCAGGCGCTTCCTCAACTCGCGGGCGAATTCGGGCCCAGGCGGCCACGCGTTTTGCCGCATTCCTCCAAAGCCCGGGCTTGGACGCACGCGCATTCGGATCCCAGCGCTCGCGGCCAGCGGCGGACGACGGGCCGGGGTGTTCCATTGCAGGCTGTCCGCGCCCGTAGGGCATGGCCATCACGTCCCGCAGTGTCGGCAGCCCCTGCGTGGAAGGCAGAAACAGGCCATGCCCGTGGGCTACGCGCCCCACAAGCAGCAACAAGCGGTCAATCGGGTTCATCACAAGCGCCATGATTTGCGGGTGCTTCCAAGGTGATCCACAGGCCCGGGGCTACGCGCCGTGCAACGCGACGGACAAGTCCGACGCACGCGGGCGGCGCAGCAACGCCGCATGCGGCGGCAACGAGACGACACCCGGCGATGCAGCCGGCAGGAAAGGTCGTTCGGCAGACAGCGCATGCAGATGCCAGTTGGCAGGCAGGCGCTCGGCCACGTCGTGCATCGCTTCGGCACACTGCGGGTCGAACTGACGGCCGCGCTGCGCGCTCAGATACGCCATGACTTGGTCGCGAGGCCAGGCCGGCTTGTAGCAACGCTCCTGGCTCAGCGCATCGAACACGTCGGCGACGGCGGTGATACGCGCAGCGAGCGGGATCGCATCGCCGGAGATGCCGAAGGGATACCCCAGGCCGTTCCACCATTCGTGATGGAGCAGCGCCACCTGTGCGGCCAGGCGCGGCCGCGACCTCTCGTTCGACATCAACGACCAGGCGCCGAAGACGACATGCATTTCCATGTCGTGGCGTTCCTTCGCATCCAGCCGCCCCGGCTTGTAGAGCACGGCGTCTTCGACGAAACGTTTGCCGACGTCGTGCAGGTTCGCCGCTTCGGTCACCGCCTGGACGTTGCCGGCATCGAGGCCGAGCGTGCGGGCCACGCGTTCGGCGAGCCATGCGGTGCGCAGGCCGTGATGGTCGATCTCGTGCCGGAACCGATCCTCGATGCCATCCAGATGGGATGCCCCGTTGGCTGGCGCACCCATCGCGCTTGCCTCGTGCGCCTTCACATGCGCCTCACCAGGCGACGCGAGCGTCGCACTCCAGCACGGCAACGAAGCGATAGCCCACCCGGTGGTGGGTCTGGATGATCACTTCATCGCCTGAGGCCCCGGCGCCAAGGACAGCACGTATGCGCGCGATGGCGGTCGCCAGCGAGCAGACCTGCACATCGCGGTCACGCCAGACGGCATCCAGCAACTCGTCGATGGACAGCACGCGATGGCGGTGTTCGATCAGGTAGACCAGGAGGTCGAACGCACGCGGCTGGAGCTTGCGCTTCGTCCCGTCGACGACCACCTCACGACTGGCCGGCCGAACTTCACGGCCGCTGAAGTGATGGGCCACCACGCGCGGGTGGTCTTGGAGCGCAAGCTGAGATCGGCCTGGCGCGAACTGCTTGTCCGAGCCCCCTCTCGCGGGGATGTGGTCAGTGACCGAAAACATCGTGAACCTCCGTGTAGCGGTTGCTCGTTTGCTGTAGTTGAAACTCTACATCAAACACCACTACGGAGGTCGAGTCGCGGAATGACTTAGTTCACGGATTTCTGCGTTTGTCGATTAAGCACTACAACAAATGAGCCTGCCGCTGCACGTCGACAGCAGCATCAACCCGCCAAGCCGTGCCGGATGGAATAGCGCACGAGGTCGCTGAGACTGCCCTGCCCGAGCTTTTCCATCAAGCGGGACTTGTAGGTGCTGACGGTGTTGGGTGCCACGTTCAGATCGGCCGCGATGTCGATCAACGCCTTGCCGCGCACCAGCGCCAACAGCACCTGACGCTCCCGCGCCGACAGCTGCTCCAGCGTTTGTGGTGCGTTGGCCTGCAGACAACCCAGCGCCGCACGCAGGGTTGGATCCACATAGCTGCGGCCAGCAGCCACCTCATGCACCGCCTCGATGAGCAGGTCGATGGAGATGTCCTTCGTGAGATAGCCGATCGCGCCTGCGTCCAGCGCCCGGCGGGCAATGTAAGGATCCGCGTACATGGTGAGCACGAGAACCGCGAGCGTCGGGTAAGCCTCCACGATCCGCTCAATCAGATCGACGTCGGTGCAGCCGGGCATGGACAGGTCCAGCACCACCACATCCACCCGGCCCCGCCGCAGTTCGAAGAGCGTCTCGCAGGCCGTGGCCGCGTCGCCCGCCAACTGGATCGCGTCGTCGAGCTCGAACACCTTGCGCAGCCCTTCGCGCACGAGCGCGTGGTCGTCCGCGATCAGCACGCGGATTCGGTCTGTCGATCGACGGGGGATGACTCGTTTCACGCCGGGCCCAGCACGACGCCGCCAGTGCGACGCTCACGTTTGAATACCTAATGCGTCGATTTTAATCTACAAATCTCTCAAGAAGGGGCGCAGCCACTTGAGACGATGAAACACTACATCACGAGATGTCTCCGACGCGTAGTGCTTCGCGCTGCTGCCATGAAGTTGTTGCAGCACAGCGGCGACGCTCCGGAGCGCGATCTAAACGCAACGCTGCCGTCGACGAATCCCTACGGCGCGCCTGATGTTGCGGCGATTCAGCTCAACACGGGTTCGAGCCCTGCGAGTGAAGTCGCCTAAACACTACAGCCCACGACCTGCGCTTTTCAGCCGGCCAGTCCGTGCCGGATGGAATAGCGCACGAGGTCGCTCAGGCTGCTTTGCCCGAGCTTTTCCATCAACCGCGACTTGTAGGTGCTGACGGTGTTGGGCGCCACATTGAGTTCCGCCGCGATGTCGATCAGCGCCCTGCCCTGCACGAGGGCCACGAGCACCTGGCGCTCCCGCGCAGACAACTGTTCCAGCGGTTGGGGCACTTCGGTCTGCGGACGGATCAGCGCCGCACTCAGGGTGGGGTCGACATAGCTGCGGCCCGCGGCCACCTGGTGCACGGCCTCGATCAGCAACTCCGTGGAGATGTCCTTGGTGAGGTAACCGCGCGCGCCGGCTTCCAGCGCCCTGCGCGCGATGTGGGGATCCGCGTGCATGGTGAGCACGAGCACGGGAAGCTGTGGGTGCGCCTTCACGATGCGCTCGATCAGGTCGACGTCGGTGCAGCCCGGCATCAGCAGGTCCAGCAGCACCAGGTCCACCCCGCCTTGCTCCAATCGCGACAGCGTCTCGGACGCCGAAGCGGCCTCGCCGGCCAGTGCGATTGCGGCGTCCAGTTCGAGCACCTTGCGCAGACCTTCACGCACCAACGCGTGATCGTCAGCGATCAGCACGCGGACGCGGCCCGCTGATGCATTTGCAGAAACCCGGTTCACGTCGGCATCTTTGTTCATGGCGATTCGTCGTCGGCGCAAGCGACGCGGCTGGAATATGATTGTCGATTTTAATCTACAAACCTGGCAGCGACAGGGGCCGCGTCCTTCAGACGATGAAACACTACATTCCAAGGGGCGGCCATGCGCTGCTGGTCGGCGAGCAGGGCTGAGGCCGAACACCGACTCATGCCAGCCACGGCGATGCTCTGGCGACGGCTGGGCAGCGTGGCCTGGGCGCTGGTATGGGTGCTGGGATGCAACTGCCTGTGGGCGGCGAGTGCGTGGGAGAAGAGCGCCACACCCGTCTTCCGCCGCGCCACCCTGCCCGCCGGGCTCGCCCCGACGGCGATGCTGCAGGACCGCAGCGGGATGATGTGGATCGGCACGCAGACCGGCCTGGTGCGGTGGGACGGCCATCAGTTCCAGCGCGACTTCGGCGACCTGGCCAAGCGCGACGACCTGCGTTCCGCCAACGTCACGGCGCTGTACGAAGACGACTCAGGCCTGCTATGGATCGGTACATTCGGCAACGGCCTGCTGCGCCTGGATCCGCGAACGGGCGCCATCAAGGCCATCACGGCAGGTCCGCAAGGTTTGAGCGGGTCGCAGGTCACCGCGATGGCGGCAGACCGCCAAGGCGGACTGTGGGTGGGCACCGATCAGGGGTTGAACCGGCTGGAGCTGGCCACCGGGCGGGTGCAGCAGGATGCAGAGCACGGTATTCCGCTTGGCTTGCCGCAGAACATCGATCCGGCGGCATTGCTGCTGGACCGGCGCGGCGACCTCTGGGCCGCGATGTCCTACGGGCTTTTCGTCCTGCGCGCCGGTGCGCGCTTCTTCGAGTTGGTGCCGCTGCCGGCCGGAGACCGCCCCGCGGAGGACTTGCTCAGCCTGATCGAAGACAGCACCGGCCGGTTGTGGATCGGCACCCTCACCGCGGGCGTGTTCGTGCGGGAGCCGGCGACCGGCGTCGTCCATCGCCTGCTGGATGAACGCGGCGGCCAGGCTCACCTCGAGCAAGTGATCGGCATGGCCGACGCCGGCAACGGCGAAATCTGGCTGGGCACGACCAAAGGCATCGTGGCGGCGGACATCGCGACGCTGTCCACCCGGCGCCTGCGCCCGGACCCGGCCGGCATTGCTGCGGATGCCAGCTGGCTGCTCTTTCGTGACCGTGGCGGTTTGATGTGGGTCGGTGGCGTCGAGTCGCTCGCCGCGACGAACCCCGCGCAGCAGGCCGTGTCCACCTGGTACGCGGGCGGCGAATATCAGGCCGGCGGTGCGGCCACGCTGGTCCAGACCATCCTCGCCCGTGCCGATGGCAGCGTGTGGGTGAGTGCGCTGCGCGGCGGCGTCTCCATCATTGCGCCCGACCGCAGAACAATCCGTCGCCTGCCGACGCAGAAGGGGCGCCCCCGCCACGCGTTGCCAGAGGACGCCATCCTCGCAATGATCGAAGGTCCCGACGGACGCGTCTTCATCGGCGCAACGAACGCCTTGTACGTGGCAAGCGCCGACGGCAGCCGTGTCGAGTTGCAGGAGGCGCCCCAAATGGCGACTGCCCGGTTCACGGCGCTCTGCACGGTGGGCGGCCGGTTGTGGATTGGCGGCAACAACGGCCTGAACTACCTCGAGCTGACAGCACGCAAGCCCGCCGCCAAGCGGGTCGTGGCCAACCACCGCGTCAACTGGCTCCTCTGCGAGTCCGAAGACGAACTCCTGGTCGGCACGACACAAGGTCTGTTTCGCTACCGCCCCAGCAGCGGCGTGATGGACCAGCCCTGGCCGGAAACACCCCCCGGGCGTGCGGGCCTGTCCAGCGGATGGATCAGCGCCATCGCCAAAGACGGCCGCGGCCGCCTTTGGGTGAGCATCTACGGCGGCGGCGCCTGCCGGGTCGAGCCGGGGCGCCAGGGTGCGCAGGGGTCGGTTCGCTGCGTCGGGCACAAGGAGGGCATCACGGACAACGCGGCGAATGCCGTGGCGCTCGACGCGCAGGGCAACGCCTGGGTCAGCACGGACACCGGCCTCGCGCGCATCGATGCCGACTCGCTCAAGGTCACGCCGCTGCGGCAGACCGATGGCGTGGGCCTGCAGGCCCACGTCGCGGGAGCGGTCGCCACCACCACCGAGGGCGACCTGCTCTTCGGTGGGAAGGGGCTGACCGTCGTCCACCCGGCTCGATACCAACCGTGGACCTACAAGGCCCCGCTGGTGCTCACCGCCGTCAGTGAAGGGCAGCCGTCCACCGGCGAGATCCGGCTGGGGCCTTCCACGCGCTCGGTCCAGATGAGCTTCGCGCTGCTCGACTATTCGGCCCCTGAACAGGTGCGCTACGCCTACCGCCTGGCCGGGCTGGAACAGGCCTGGACGGACGCGCCCACCGAGTCGCGGATCGCGCGCTACAACAACATCCCGCCTGGCCACTACAGTTTTGAGGTCCGCGCACGGAACCACGGCGGCGAATGGGCCACGCAACGCTGGCCGCTGCATGTCGAGCCGGCCTGGTACGAGACCGCGCCCTTCCGCGCCGCCGTTGCCGTGGGCGTGCTGTTGGCGTTGTGGGGCGTGCTGCGCCTGCGCACGCAATGGCTCGTGCGCCGCGCCGCCTTGCTGCGCGAGCAGGTGGCTCAGCGCACGCAGGAGCTGCAGCAGCGCACCGAGCAGCTCGAGGCGTCGCGCCAGGCGCTGCGCGAGCTGGGCGCGCACAACGCCCTGTCGCTGGAGGAAGAGCGCAAGCGCGTCGCCCGCGAGCTGCACGACGAACTGGGCCAGCAGCTGGTCGCCATGCGCATGGAGATGTCGGTGCTGAAGACGCGCGCCGAAGCGGGGCAGTCGCCGGACTCGGGCCAATGGGAGCGAATGCGCGACCGCGTGGACATGCTCACCACCAGCATGCGCCAGCTGGTCATGGACCTGCGGCCGCCGGCGCTGGACGGCGGCCTGGCCCCTGCCCTGCAATGGCTGGCCGCCGAATACCAGCGCATGTCCGGCGTCACCTGCGAGGCGGCCGTCGACCCGCAGGTGCGCGCGCTGAACCCCGAGGTGAAGACCATGGTCTTCCGCGTGGCCCAGGAGTCCCTCAACAACATCGCCCGCCACGCCCGCGCGACGCATGTCCACCTCCAGCTGCAATGCAATGACAAGGGTTGGGACCTGCGCATCGACGACGACGGCGTTGGCTTCGAGACCGATCGTCCCTCGCGGGGCTTCGGGTTGCTCTCGATGGAGGAGCGGGCGCAGCTGATGGGTGGCACCCTGCGGATTGAGAGCCAGCCGGGCCAGGGCACCCACGTTCACCTGCACGTGCCGATCAGCGCCGCGACCGTCGACGCGGCGTGACAGCCGCCCGGGCGCTCGACCGCACCGCGCCATCTCGCCACCGGCTCGACGGGCCGGCTCCACGGGCCGGCGCCGCATTGCCACGCAGTTGGCGCGGTTGGCACGGCCCGCGCGCAAAAACGCAGGCATGCCCCGCCTGTTCATGAACACGCAAGAAGTCGGTCATGACTTCCTGCCCGGCCTCACGCATCGTCCTGGGCTATCGCCGACCGGCCTGTTACGGCAGGCCTTCCACCCAAGCCAGGACACCCATGAACGTTCACCGCATGTCCCACATCGCGGCAGCCATCGCCGCGCTGGCCGCTGCGCTGCCCGCAGCCGCATCCGAAGACGCCCCGCCCCAGCCCCTGCACCGCGTCGTCGTGACCGGCTCGAACATCAAGCGCATCGATGTGGAGACATCCGACCCCGTGACCGTCCTGCGGCGCGCCGACATCGAGCGCTCCGGCGCCACGACGCTGGCCGGCTTTCTGCAATCGCTGCCCTGGACCACGGACTCCCTGACCGACGTCGGCGGCAGCACCGCGTTCGCCAGCGGCGCCACGTCCACCGCACTGCGCCACCTCGACCAGCAGTCGACCCTCGTGCTGCTCAACGGCCGCCGTGTCGCGCCGTTCGGCCTGGCGGACTTCGCCCAGTTCTTCACCAACATCGACACGCTGCCGCTCGATGCGATCGAACGCATCGAAATCCTGAAAAGCGGCGCCTCGGCGGTCTATGGCTCCGACGCCGTGGCCGGCGTGGTCAACATCATCACGCGCCAGAACTACCAGGGCTTCGAGGCCGGGGCAGACATGGGGCGGTCGCTGAACAGCCGCTCCTTCGGCGAACGCGGCTTCCATGCCACGGCCGGCATCGGCGACTTCGACACCGACGGCTTCAACGTGACCGCATCGGTGCAGCACTACCGCCGCGACCCGGTGGTCTGGCGCGACGTGGTCGACCGCGTCAGCGAGGGCTGGCGCAACACCCTGCCGCAAGGCAACGAGCAACTGTCGTTCTACAGCTTCCCCGGCAACATCGCACCGGCCAACACCACCAACTGGCACGCGGTGTCCGGATGCGATGCCAGCCTGACGATCGACGGCCTGTGCTGGTATGACCGTTACAAGGGCTTCGAAGCCCAGCCCGCGGCCAACCGCACCAATCTGTTGATCTCGGCCAAGGCCGCGATCGCACCGGGCGTCGAGGGCTTCGCCGAGCTCTTGTGGGCGCGCACGAAGACAGACTACCTGTGGTACCAGGCGCTCTACGACAGCCTCGACCCCGCGACGAGCTGGGCCGACCCCAGGACGGGCACCGCGCAGTCGTTCTCGTTCTTCATGCTGCCGCCGACGCATCCGCTGAACGACACCGGTGACTACGCCGCGCTGGCCTACCGCTTCGCCGACGTCAAGGCCGGCCAGACGGCATCCGCCAGCAACTACCGCCTGGTCACCGGCCTGCGGGGCAGCGCTGGCGGCTATGACTGGGAAACCTCGGTGGCCTTCCTCGGCTCCAAGGCGTCGCAACGTGCGCAGGGCATTGCCTTCAGCAACAGCGGGTTCCGCCAGACCATCGGCGGGACGACCGACCTCAGCGACCGGACATCGGCCATCGACCCGGACTTCTTCAACATCTCCAACGGCTACCGGCTGGGCAAGCGCAACAGCCAGGCGGTGATCGACGCGCTGTTCCCGACGCTGGGTTCCACCGGCAAGCTCACCCAGACGGCTCTGGACGGCAAGATCTCCGGCGAGCTGGCCCAGCTGCCGGCCGGCCCGATGAGCTTCGCCGCGGGATACGACCTGCGCCATGAGCGCTCGGTCATCACGCCCACCGACAACGTGCAGAACGGCGACATCGTGGGCTACGCCTACGCGCAGACCCGTGCCTCGCGGACCTTCGGCGCCGTCTTCGGCGAGCTGGACATCCCGGTCGTGCAGACGCTGAACGCCCAGGTGGCCGCGCGCATCGACAAGTTCCCCGGTTTCGGCGCCCACCTCTCGCCCAAGATCGGCCTGCGCTACCAGCCCACGCAGGACCTGCTGCTGCGCGGCACCGCCGAAAGCGGCTTCCGCGCACCCAACCTGGTGGAAGCCGGGACCTCGACCAAAACCGCCTTCGAGAGCGGCATCCAGGACCCGAAGCGCTGCCCCGGCGGCCAAAGTTACGCCGACGACCTGACCGCACAGGCTGCGGCCCTGCCCGCCGGCGACCCGGCCCGGGCCGGCCTCAAGGCGCTCGCCGAGCGGGCTCTCGCCCAATGCGACGCCAATGCGGTGAGCGTGATCAGGAACAACCCGTCCCTGAAGCCGGAGGTCTCGCGTGGCTACTCGTTCGGCACGCTGTTCGAACCCATGCAACGCACCAGCGTCACGCTGGACTACTGGAGCCTGAGCCGCAAGAACGAGATCCGGTTCACGGGCACCAGCCAACTGCTGGAGCAGGAGGGTCAGTTGCCGCCCGGCGTGGCGGTCCAGCGCGCACCGCTGAGCCAAGACCCGGTCTTCAACACCGTGCAACTGCGGCAGCAGTACGGCATCACGGTGGGGCAGCTGCTGAAAGTGGAGAACCGGTTCGAGAACACCTCCCGCACCCGCACCGACGGGGTGGACTTCGGCGTGAAGACCAGCGTCGACACGCCCGTCGGCGACCTGGAGCTCAACCTGATGGGCACCTGGCTCAACCGGTTCCAGGCCTACAGCACGGCGCGCGGCGGCTATGGCGACAACCTGGCTGGCCGGTACGGCTATTCCCGCGTGAGTGCCAGCTTCAGCGGCGCGCTCACCACCGGTGCCGTCCTCAACGGCCTGAAGCTGAGCTACCGCAGCGGCACGTCGCTGCAGGGTGACTACTACGACAGCGGCTGGGACGCGCAGGGCTGCGCCGCGCGACAGCTCTCGTCCGGCGCCTGCCGCCTGCCGGCCTATGTGCGCACCGACTACTTCTTCAGCTACAGCGGCGTTCGCAACCTGACGTTGAGCGCCTACGTCAGCAACGTGTTCAACCGCGCAATGGCGGTCGACCGCAGGGCCATAGACGTCACCCCTTCGGTCGAGGACGCGCAGCGCCGCAGCCTGCACGTCTCCGTCAACTACAAGTTCTTCTGAACGAGATGGGGGAGAAAGGCAGGTGCCGCGCGCCGGCCTTTCGACCGCCGCGAAAGTCCACATGAATCCATCGCACTTCGCCACGCTGCAGCGCCGCCTCTGCGGCGTCATGCTCTTGTGCGCAGGCGGCGGCATGCAGGCCGCCATGGCGCAGGCCCCTGCGGCGGCCGACCCCCGATTCGCCCCGGCCGCCGAGCGCGCCCGCCAGGAGGGCGACAAGGTCCTCATGCGGATCCTTCGCGACGGCGCCACGGCCAAGCGGATCGGCCCCGCCGCCGCTCCTGAACCCGCCGCGCCGGCGCCCACGCAAGCCCCGGCGGGAAAGCCGGCGGCCGGCACCGTGGTCTCGACCAGCAAGCCCCCCGAGCGAGCCGCTCCCGCCCAGCGCAAACCCGCGGCCGTCGCCGAAGCCGCACCCGCGCCGGCGGCTGAGTCCCCGCCCAGTGCCGCCGCGATGCCACCGAACACCCAGGCAGCAAGCGCGCCATCGCTGCCGCTGCCGCCCGTGCCCCTACCGCCAAAGGCCGCTGCCGCCGCGCCGGCCCAGGAGGAGGAAGAGCCTCCGCTGGTCCTGGTGCACCAGGTCGAACCGGCGTTCCCGGTGACGATCCTCAGGCGCCAGAAAAAGGGCGGCGTGGTGGTGCGCTTCGTCGTGCAGCCCGATGGCAGCGTCACGCAGCCCGAAGTCGTGAAGAGCTCCAACCCCTACCTCAACCCCCATGCCATCCAGGCCGTGGCCCAATGGAAGTTCCAGCCGCTGCCTCGCGAGCAGCCGGCGACGGCCGAACTGAGCTTCGACCTGCGGCAGACGTTGTCGGAGTGACATGACGATCCGCCTTCCCAAGCCGGCCCCGTCGTCGAGCGACTGCTCGCTGCAAAGGGCCACCGCACTGCTGGCGACCGCCGACGATCACAGCTGGGACGAACTGCTGCCCCTCGTCGAGCATCTGGAACATCACGACCTGGATGCCTGGCAGACCGTGGCGGTGGCCACGCTGGAAACCATGGTCGCCCGCAACGCCTGCGAGGCGCTGGGACGGGACCCGTGGAGTTCGGTGGCGCCGCTGACGACGTGCTTGCTGCACGGCCTGGCTTCCCACACCCCGCAAGACCCCCGCCGCGCCGTTCGGGCCGTGCGCGCGTTGTTCACCCAATTGAGCGCCGCAGAGCCGATCACCTGGCCCGACGGCCTGCCGGGCGCCGTTGCCAGCCTGGCCGCATGCTGGGACGGCTTCGGCACCGAGCTGATCGCCGGGTTTGCTCAAACAGTTGATCGCCCGCGCCTGCTGGAACTGCTCACCTGCAAGCGCACCACCCGACGGGAACTCAGGTCCTTGCGCTGCATCGCAGCGGACAGGGTGTTCGTAGAGGTGATCGACGCTGCATTGAAGACCGCAGCGCGATAGAAGCCCGCTGACGCTGGGGCGAGCAACCTCGTCGACGAGGCTTTGCACAGCGCCGAAGTGGAGCTGGAGGGACAAAAAAAAACGGGCCGCGAGGGCCCGTATTTGCTTGTGCTTTGGCGGAGTCGGAGGGATTCGAACCCTCGATGCAGGTTTTGCCCACATACTCCCTTAGCAGGGGAGCACCTTCGGCCACTCGGTCACGACTCCAGCACAGCCACGCATTCTATATCAGCGCGGCAGTGATCCTCGCAGAAATCAGGCTGCTGTCGCCGCTTCCTGGTCCAGGTCAAAGGCCTTGTGCAGCGCGCGCACGGCCAGTTCCATGTACTTCTCGTCGATGACGACGCTGGTCTTGATCTCGCTCGTGGAGATCATCTGGATGTTGATGCCCTCCTCGCTCAGCGCCCGGAACATCTTGCTGGCCACACCGACATGCGAGCGCATGCCGATGCCGACGATGGACACCTTGCAGATCTTCGGGTCGCCGACGACCTTGGCGGCGTTGGTCGCCGGGCCGACGGTGTTCTGCAGCAGGTCCATCGTGCGCGCATAGTCGTTGCGGTGCACGGTGAACGAGAAGTCGGTCTTGCCGTCGTGCGAGACGTTCTGGATGATGACGTCGATGTCGATGTTGGCCTCGGCGACCGGGCCGAGGATCTGGAAGGCGATGCCGGGCTTGTCGGGCACGCCCAGCAGCGTCACCTTGGCCTCGTCACGGTTGAAGGCAATGCCCGACACGACGGCTTGTTCCATTTTTTCGTCCTCTTCAAAACTGATCAGGGTGCCGGACTTGGCTTCCTCGTTGATGTCGATGTCCCAGGGCGTGAAGCTGGACAGCACGCGCAGCGGCACGCGGTACTTGCCAGCGAACTCCACCGAGCGGATCTGCAGGATCTTGGAGCCCAGCGACGCCATCTCCAGCATCTCTTCGAAGCTGATGGTGTGCAGGCGGCGCGCCTCGGGGACGATGCGCGGGTCGGTCGTGTAGACGCCGTCCACGTCGGTGTAGATCAGGCACTCGTCGGCCTTCATCGCCGCGGCGATGGCGACGGCCGAGGTGTCCGAGCCGCCACGGCCCAGCGTCGTGACGTTGCCCACCGGGTCGATGCCCTGGAAGCCGGTGATGACGACCACCTTGCCGGCTGCCAGGTCAGCACGCACGCGGGTATCGTCGATGCTTTCGATACGTGCCTTGGTGTACGAGGAATCGGTCGCCACCGGCACCTGCCAGCCGGCATAACTGACCGCTTCCATGCCTTCGGCCTGCAGCGCGATGGCCAGCAGGCCCACCGAGACCTGCTCCCCGGTGGCGGCGATCGCGTCCATCTCGCGCATCACGGCGGGGGTCTGGCTGCCCGGCGACAACTCCTTGGCCAACCCCAGCAGGCGGTTGGTCTCCCCGCTCATCGCCGAAGGCACGACCACCATCTGGTGGCCTGCGCGAGCCCATTTGGCGACGCGCTTGGCCACGTTGCGGATGCGATCGGTGGACCCCATCGAGGTACCGCCGTATTTGTGGACGATCAGAGCCATGTGTTTGAGCGAAGGCTGAAGGTGAGACGCCGGGACGGCATGCTCGCAAACCCCCGATTTTATGCGCCGCCCTGGCCGTCGCCTTCGCTCTGCGGCAAGGCTGCGTCCTCCAGCCAGCGCACAGCAAGCTGCGGCGCATCTTTTGCGGCGAAGGCACGCGCATCCATGCCCAGGCCGGCGATAGCCACGAGCTGCCCATCCGCGTCGAAGAGCAGCGGCCCGCCGCGTCGCCAGGGCGGCAGGCCGGCCTCCTGGCAGGCCTTCTTCAGGCTGCGTGGCGACGAGCCGGGCGCGCGCTGGAACTGCTCGGCGCCCGCGCGGCTGCGTTGCACCAGGCGTGCCAGGCGGTCGGGCGCGATGCCGGGCGTGGCCGCCTCGACGAGCCAGCTGCCGCGCCAACCCGGCTGTGGAAAGCGTCCAGGCCGGCCGAGGTCGATCTCGGCAGGTGCCGGCGCGTGGCCGGGCGCCTCGGCCCAGAACAACCCGTCGCGATAGGCGTGCAACGCGCCGCCTGGTGCCGGCCAGCTCAGCGTCCCGCCCGGCCGCCATTCGGACAACAGGCGCCCGACGAGGCTGGCCGGCGCGGCCGTGTGCCGCGCCAGCCAGGCGCGCAAGGCGTTGCTGGCGCGGGCGGGTGACAGCCGGGCGAGCGCCGCCAGGTTCAGGCGCTCGGGGCCAGACAGCGTGGCGAGGTCGGCCGCGGCGACCTCCTCGGCCAGTTCGTTGGCCTGCTGCGCCCAACGCGCCGCCTGCGCGAGGCCGGCCTCCGCCGTGGGGAAAGCGGGCCACAAGGTCTGGCGCAGCCGGTTGCGTGCATAGCGGGCGTCGCCATTGCTCGGGTCTTCGATCCAGCGCAGCCCGTATTGCTCGGCGTAGGCGAGGATGGCCTCGCGGGGTTGGTCCAGCCACGGCCGCGCCCAGCAGACGCCTTCGCGCCACTGCGCACGCGGCATGCCGGCCAGGCCGGCGGTGCCGGCGCCGCGCAAGGCCTGCAGCAGGAAGGTCTCGGCCTGGTCGCGGCGGTGATGGGCCAGCAGCAGCAGGTCGGCACCGGCCGCCGTCGCCATGTCGTGCAGCGCGTGATGCCGACCGGCGCGGGCCCAGGCTTCGACGCTCTCGCCACACGCGGGCGCGCCGGTCAGCCGCTCGCAGGCGAATTCGGCACCGAACTCGAGGGCGACGCGCTCGCAGTGCGCGGCCCAGTCGTCGGCCTGGGGTTGCAACCCATGGTGAACGTGGCAGGCGAGCACGCGCGCGCCCGAACGGGCGGCGACGTGCAGCAGCGCGGTGGAATCGAGGCCGCCGCTGAAGGCGACCGCGACCCGTTCAGGTTCAGCGGTTCTTGGTGTCGCTGAAGCGGCCATAGGCCTGGACGCGCTCGTAGCGGCGGTCCAGCAGCTCGCGCGTCTTGAGGTCGCTGACCTGGCGCAGCGCGTCGGACAGCGCGCGCTTCAGGTTGGACGCCATCTGCTTGGCGTCGCGATGCGCGCCGCCCACCGGCTCGCTGACGATCTTGTCGATCAGGCCCAGCGCCTTCAGGCGGTGCGCGGTGATGCCCAGCGCTTCGGCCGCGTCGGAGGCGCGCTCGCTGCTCTTCCACAGGATGGACGCGCAGCCCTCTGGCGAGATGACGGAGTAGGCCGCGAACTGCAGCATCAGCACCTGATCGGCCACGCCGATGGCCAGGGCGCCGCCGGAGCCGCCTTCGCCGATGACGGTGGCGATGATGGGCACCTCGAGCTGCGCCATCTCGAGGATGTTGCGGCCGATGGCCTCGCTCTGGCTGCGCTCCTCGGCACCGATGCCGGGGTAGGCGCCCATGGTGTCGATGAAGGTGAAGACCGGCAGGCCGAACTTCTCGGCCAGTTTCAGCAGGCGCAGCGCCTTGCGGTAGCCCTCGGGGCGCGGCATGCCGAAGTTGCGCAGCGTGCGCTCCTTGGCGTCGCTGCCGCGCTGGTGGCCGATGACCATGCAGGCCTGGCCGTTGAAGCGCGCAAGGCCGCCGACGATGGCCGCGTCGTCCGCGAAATGGCGGTCGCCGTGCAGCTCCTGGAACTCGGTGAAGACTTCCGAGCAGTAGTCCAGCGTCTGCGGGCGCTGCGGGTGACGGGCGATCTGGTAGACCTGCCACGGCGCCACGCTGGCGTAGACCTCTTTGGTCAGCTGCTGGCTTTTCTTGGAGAGGCGGTCGATCTCTTCGGAGATGTCGACGGCCGACTCGCTTTGCACGTAGCGCAGCTCTTCGATCTTGGTTTCAAGCTCCGCGATGGGCTGCTCGAATTCCAGAAAGTGTTTTTTGCTCATCAGTAGTCCACAGGTAGCGGATCGAGGCTGCGCCAAATGTACCAAACCGCTACCGAGCGGAAAGGTGCCCAGGCGTCGCCAACTTCGCGTGCCTCGGCGCGCGACACGGGCTCGCCGGAGAAATAGTTCTGGCTGATGCCCTTCAGCAGGCCGATGTCATCCAGCGGCATCACATTGGGGCGCATCAGGTGGAAGATCAGGAACATCTCGGCCGTCCAGCGGCCAATGCCGCGGATGGCGACCAGCTCCTCGATGATGGCTTCGTCGTCCATCTGCGCCCATTGACGCACGTGGACCTGGCCCGCATCGAAGTGCTTGGCAAGGTCGCCCAGGTATTCCACCTTGCGGGCGGACAGGCCGGCCGCGCGTTGCTCCTCCACACCCAGCGCCAGCACGGCCGCGGGCTGGAGCTTGGGCATCAGCGTGGTCCAGCGGGTCCAGACGGACTGCGCGGCCTTGACCGAGATCTGCTGCCCGACGATGGAGCGGGCCAGCGTGGCGAAGGCGTCGCCGCGCGTCTGCAGGCGAGCCTCGCCGAACTGCGGGATGAGCTTCTTCATGACCCGGTCCCGCTTGGCCAGGTGCTTGCAGGCCTCGTCCCAATAGTCCGGCGTGACCTCGACGGGCGTCTTGGTGGCCATCAGCTTTTGACCCAGGTCGTGCCGCCGGCACCGTCCTTCAGCGTGATGCCTTGGGCCGCCAGTTCGGCGCGGATGGCGTCGGCACCGGCAAAGTCCTTGGCGGCCTTGGCCGCGGCGCGCGCCGCGATGCGTTCCTCGATCCAGGCACTGTCGTCCGACCCGCCTTGCAAGTAGGCGCGCGGCACCTGCTGCAGGATGCCCAGCACGCCGGCCAGCGCCTTCAGCAGACCGGCACGCTGCGGCGAACGGTCGCGGTTGACCTCGTTGACGAGGTCGAACAGCACGGCGATGGCGCCGGGCGTGCCGAAGTCCTCGTCCATGGCCGTCTTGAAGGCGGCGGCGCTGGGCTCGGTCCAGTCGATGGTGACGTCAGCCGGCGGGACGGCGTCAAGCGCCGTGTACAGGCGCGCCAGCGCGGTGCGCGCGTCTTCCAGATGGGCGTCGCTGAAATTGAACGGCCGGCGGTAGTGCGTGCGCAGCATGAAGAAGCGCAACGTCTCGCCGTCGAACTTCTTCAGCACGTCGCGGATGGTGAAGAAGTTGCCCAGGCTCTTGGACATCTTCTCGCCGTCGACGTTCAGGAAGCCGTTGTGCAGCCAGTACTTCGCAAAGTCGTAGCCGGCGCCCTCGCTCTGCGCGATCTCGTTCTCATGGTGCGGGAACTGCAAGTCGGTGCCGCCGCCGTGGATGTCGAAGCTTTCGCCGAGCAGCGCGCAGCTCATCGCCGAGCACTCGATGTGCCAGCCGGGGCGGCCCTCGCCGAAGGGTGCGGGCCACTTGGCGTCGGCCGGCTCCTCGGCCTTGGCGGCCTTCCAAAGCACGAAATCCAGCGGGTCCAGCTTGCCGTCGTCCACCGCCACGCGCTCGCCGGCGCGCAGGTCGTCGATGCTCTTGCCGCTCAATTTGCCGTAGCCATCGAACTTGCGCACGGCGTAGTTCACGTCGCCGCCCTCGGCCCGGTAGGCCAGGCCGCGTTCTTCAAGGCGCCCGATCAGCGACAGCATCTGCGGCACGTATTCGGTCGCGCGTGGCTCGTGGTCGGGGCGCAGCAGCCCCACGGCGGCGAAGTCCTCGTGCATCGCGGCCGTCATCTCTTCGGTGAGCTGGCGGATCGTGATGCCGCGCTCGACGGCGCGCTTGATGATCTTGTCGTCGATGTCCGTCACGTTGCGCACGTAGGTGACGCCATAACCACTGGCGCGCAGCCAGCGGTAAATGACGTCGAACGCCATGTTCATGCGCAGGTGCCCCATGTGGCACAGGTCGTAGACGGTGATGCCGCACACGTACATGCGCACCTGGCCCGGCACAAGCGGCTGAAAGTCTTCGAGGGTGCGGCTGAGGGAGTTGTGGACGCGCAGGGACATGGGACAGAAAGCGAGGGGCGACCCCCTAGGAGCCACCAACAAGAAGCCCCGCACCGGGGGCGGCCAGGCGGGGCTCATAGAATGAAATCAGTATAGCGGCCGACCCCCAAGCCGCCTTTTCTGCCGCCCCCGCGACAACCCTCATGCGCCTGCCCCTCCCTGCCCTTGTGCTGCTGCTTGCCCTGGCCTCGGTGCCGGCCCGCGCCGAAGACCTCGCCAGCGCTCAGCGCCTGTGGCTGGCCGGCCAGAAGACCCAGGCTGTCGAACAGGTCGAACAGGCGCTGACCCGCACGCCGGAGGACCTGCAGTTGCGCTTCGCGCTCGGCGTCATGCGCATGGAGCTGGGCGAACGCGAGAAGGCGCGCGCCATCTTCACCCGGCTCACGCAGGACTTTCCCGACCTGGCCGACCCCTACAACAACCTCGCCGTGCTGCACGCCGCCGCCGGCGAGCTGGACGAGGCCCAGGCTGCGTTGGAGCAGGCATTGCGCCTGCAACCCGAACACGCCCAGGCGCAGGAGAATCTCGGCGATGTGCTGCTGCGGCTGGCGCTGCGCGCCTACCAGCGCGCGCAGAAGGCCGCCGTCGCGCCGACCGATGCACTGGCCGGCAAGATCACTCGCACGCTGGCACTGACCCGCGACCTGCGCTCCCGCTGACCCTCCACACCCCATCATGACGAAGACGATCTCCTTCCTCCTCGCCGGCCTGCTGGCCGCAAGCGCCGCCGCGGCCCAGACGGTCAAGCTGCAGACGACAGAGGGCGACATCCGCATCGAGCTCGACGCCGCCAAGGCGCCCAAGTCGGCCGCCAACTTCGTGCAGTACGTGAAGGCCGGCCACTACAACGGCGTGCTCTTCCACCGCGTCATCGACGGCTTCATGATCCAAACCGGCGGCTACGACGCCAAGCTCAACCAACGCCCCACCAAGGCGCCGATCCCGCTCGAATCGCACAACGGCCTGTCCAACGTGCGCGGCAGCGTCGCGATGGCGCGCACCGACCATCCGCACTCGGCCACCTCGCAGTTCTTCATCAACGTCGCCGACAACGTCCGGCTCGACGGCGACCCGGGCAATCCGGCCAGCGGCTATGCCGTCTTCGGCCAGGTCGTCGAGGGCATGGACGTCGTCGACAAGATCCGCGCCGCAGAGATCGCACCCAACGGCATCCACCAGCATTTCCCGGTCAAGCCCATCTTCATCACCAAGGCTCTCGTCGAGCCTGTCAAAAAATGAGCCAAGTCAAACTCACCACCAACCACGGCGACATCCTCATCGAACTGGATGTCGAGAAGGCGCCGCTGTCCGTCGCCAACTTCCTGAACTACGTCCGCAAGGGCCACTACGACGGCACGGTGTTCCACCGCGTCATCAAGGGCTTCATGATCCAGGGCGGCGGCTTCGAAGAGGGCATGAAGCAAAAGCCCACCGACGCGCCCATCCAGAACGAGGCCAACAACGGCGTCAAGAACGCCCACTACACGCTGGCGATGGCGCGCACCAATGCGCCCCACTCCGCCACCGCGCAGTTCTTCATCAACACGACCAACAACGGCTTCCTGGACTTCAAGTCGGAATCGCCTTCCGGCTGGGGCTATGCCGTGTTCGGCAAGGTCGTCGAGGGCCAGGACGTCGTCGACAAGATCGAGAAGGTCAAGACCAGCCGCTCCGGCTTCCATGACGACGTGCCGGTCGAGGCCGTCGTCATCCAGAAAGCCGTCGAAGTTTGATCCACACGCTGACGGCCCCGGCCAGCTGGGAGCAGGTCGACCTGCTCTCGGACCTGCACCTGGGGCCGGACACGCCCGCCACGCTTGAACGGCTGGCGCGTCATCTGGCCGAGACGCCCGCACAAGCGGTGCTGCTGCTGGGCGACATCTTCGAGGTCTGGGTCGGTGACGACGCGCGCGGCGAGCCCTTCGAGGCGGGCGTCGTGCGGCTGCTGCGCGAAGCCTCGCAGCGCGTGGCGCTGTTCTTCATGCCCGGCAACCGCGACTTCCTCGTCGGCCCAGCCCTGCTGGCCGACGCGGGCATGGCCGCCCTGCCCGACCCCACCGTGCTCGACGCCTTCGGCCAGCGCTGGCTGCTGGCGCATGGCGATGCGCAATGCCTGGACGACACCGCCTACCATGCCTTTCGCCGCCAGGTGCGCTCGCCCGCATGGCAGGCGCAGGTGCTGGCCCAGCCGCTGACCGCCCGCCAGGCGCTGGGACGGCAGATGCGCGAAGGCAGCCGGGCGGCCCAGGCGGCGCAGCTGATGGCCACCGACCTGGATGCCCAAGCCTGCCGTGCGCTGCTGTGCGAGGCGGGCGCGACGACCATGATCCACGGCCACACCCACCGGCCTGCCGAGCATGACCTCGGCGGTGGATTGCGGCGCGTCGTGCTGTCCGACTGGGACCTGGACGCGACGCCGCCACGCGGCGACGTCATCCGCCTGTCCGCCGCCGGCCTGCAACGGCTGCCGTTGTGATGCTGAAGGCCCTGCGGCACTGGCGCGAGGAGCGCGCCGCACGCCGCCACGCGATTCCCGATGCGCTGTGGCAGCTGACGCTGCTGCGCTATCCCTTCCTCAGCCAGCGCAGCGATGACGATCTGGCGGAGCTGCGCCGCCTGTCCAGCCTCTTCCTGTCGGCCAAGGAGTTCCACGGCGTCGGCGGCTTCGAGGTCACCGACGAGGTCGCGGTGGCCGTAGCGGCCCAGGCCTGCCTGCCGGTGCTACGGCTGGGCTTGAGCTGGTACGACGGCTTCGTCGGCATCGTCATGCACGAGGGTGAAGTCGTCGCGCAGCGGCGCTACGAGGACGAGGACGGCATCGTCCACGAGTACGACGAGGAACTGGCCGGCGAGGCGATGGAGGGCGGGCCGCTGATGCTCGCCTGGAACGCCATCGCGGTCAGCAACGACCCGGCCGCGTTCGGCACCGACGAGGTCTTCAACGTCGTCATCCACGAGTTCGCCCACGTCATCGACATGCGCGACGGCCTGGCCGACGGCGTGCCGCCGCTGGACTCCGCCGCGCGCGAGCGCTGGATCGAGGTGATCGACGCCGAGTGGGAGAAATTCTGCGGGCGCATCGATGCCGGCGAGGACACGCTGATCGACCCCTACGGCGCCGAGGCCGTGGAGGAGTTCTTCGCGGTGGCGGTGGAGGCTTTCTTCGTCGCGCCGGCCGCGATGCGCGCCGAGGAGCCCGCGATGTACGAATTGCTGGCCGGCTTCTTCAGACAGGACCCGGCCGGCTGAACGAAAAAGGGACGCCGAGGCGTCCCTTCTGCGATTGAACCGGCCGCTCAGGCCGTCGCCGGCTCCGCCTTGGGCTTGCCGTCCTTGCTGGGCTTGGGCGGCGTCGGCTGGATGTCCAGCACCGTCTCGCCCTTCTCGTCCACGTCCACACCCAGGCGGCCGCCATCGACCAGCTTGCCGAACAGCAGCTCGTCGGCCAGCGCGCGGCGGATGGTGTCCTGGATGAGGCGCTGCATCGGCCGCGCGCCCATCAGCGGGTCGAACCCCTTCTTGGCGAGATGCTTGCGCAGCGCGTCGGAGAAGCTGACCTCGACCTTCTTCTCCTGCAGCTGGCTTTCCAGTTGCAGCAGGAACTTGTCGACCACGCGCAGGATGATTTCCTCGTCCAGCGGGCGGAAGGACACGATGGCGTCCAGGCGGTTGCGGAACTCGGGCGTGAACAGGCGCTTGATGTCGGCCATCTCGTCGCCCTGCTGGCGCGAGTTGGTGAAGCCGATGGTGGCCTTGTTCAGCGCCTCGGCGCCCGCGTTCGTCGTCATGATGATGATGACGTTGCGGAAGTCGGCCTTGCGCCCGTTGTTGTCCGTCAGCGTGCCGTGGTCCATGACCTGCAGCAGCACGTTGAAGACATCCGGGTGCGCCTTCTCGATCTCGTCCAGCAGCAGCACCGCGTGCGGCTTCTTCGTGACGGCCTCGGTCAGCAGGCCGCCCTGGTCGAAACCGACATAGCCCGGAGGCGCACCGATCAGGCGGCTGACGGCGTGGCGCTCCATGTACTCCGACATGTCGAAGCGGATCAGTTCGATGCCCAGGATGTAGGCGAGCTGCTTGGCCACTTCGGTCTTGCCGACGCCCGTGGGGCCGCTGAACAGGAACGAGCCCACCGGCTTGTCCGGCCGGCCCAGGCCCGAGCGCGCCATCTTGATGGCGGCGGCCAGCGCATCGACGGCCGGGTCCTGGCCGAACACGACGCTCTTCAGGTCGCGGTCCAGCGTCTTGAGCTTGCTGCGGTCGTCGCTGTTGACGGACGCGGGCGGGATGCGCGCGATCTTGGCGACGATGTCCTCGACCTCCACGCGCGTGATGGTCTTCTTCTGCTTGCTCTTGGGCAGGATGCGCTGCGCGGCACCGGCCTCGTCGATGACGTCGATGGCCTTGTCCGGCAGGTGGCGGTCGTTGATGTACTTGGCCGACAGCTCCGCCGCTGCCTGCAGCGCGCCCAGCGCGTACTTGACCGAGTGGTGCTCCTCGAAGCGGCTCTTGAGGCCCTTGAGGATCTCGATGGTCTGCTCCACCGACGGCTCGGCCACGTCGATCTTCTGGAAGCGCCGGCTCAGCGCCGCGTCCTTCTCGAAGATGCCGCGGTACTCGGTGAAGGTGGTCGCACCGATGCACTTCATCGCGCCGCTGGACAGCGCCGGCTTGAGCAGGTTGCTCGCGTCCAGCGTGCCGCCCGACGCCGCGCCGGCGCCGATCAGCGTGTGGATCTCGTCGATGAAGAGGATGGCATGTGGCTGGTCCTTCAACGCCTTCAGCACCGCCTTCAGGCGCTGCTCGAAATCGCCGCGGTACTTGGTGCCTGCCAGCAGCGCGCCCATGTCCAGCGAGTAGACGACGGAATCGGCCAGCACTTCGGGCACTTCGCCTTCGGTGATCCGCCAGGCCAGGCCCTCGGCGATGGCCGTCTTGCCGACACCGGCCTCGCCCACCAGCAGCGGGTTGTTCTTGCGGCGGCGGCACAGCACCTGCACGACGCGCTCGACCTCGGACTCGCGGCCGATCAGCGGGTCGATCTTGCCGTCCTTGGCCTGCTGGTTCAGGTTCTGCGTGAACTGCTCCAGCGGCGACGCCTTGGCATTGCCACCCTCGCCTTCCTCGCGCTCACCCTCCTGGGCCTGGCCCTGCCCTTCCGGCGCCTTGGGCGGCTCGGGGTCGGTCTTCTTGATGCCGTGGGCGATGAAGTTGACGACGTCCAGGCGCGTGACGCCCTGCTGGTGCAGGTAGTAGACGGCGTGCGAATCCTTCTCGCCGAAGATGGCGACGAGCACGTTGGCGCCGGTCACTTCCTTCTTGCCGCTGCCCGTGCTCTGCACGTGCATGATGGCGCGCTGGATGACGCGCTGGAAGCCCAGCGTCGGCTGGGTGTCCACCTCGTCGCTGCCGCCCACCATGGGCGTGTTTTCCTTGATGAACTGCGTCAGGCTCTTGCGCAGGTCGTCCAGGTTGGCCGCACAGGCGCGCAGCACCTCCGCGGCGCTGGGGTTGTCGAGCAGCGCGAGCAGCAGGTGCTCGACGGTGATGAATTCGTGCCGCTGCTGGCGTGCTTCGACAAACGCCATGTGCAAACTGACTTCAAGCTCTTGCGCAATCATGCGGCCTCCATAATGCACTGCAGGGGGTGGCCGGCACGCCGTGAGGCGGCCAACACCAGCTCCACCTTGGTCGCGGCGACGTCCTTGGTAAAGACACCGCAGACCCCGCGACCCTCGTGGTGGATTTTGAGCATGATCTGCGTCGCCGTATCGAGGTCATGCCGGAAAAATTCCTGCAGAACCATGACAACAAACTCCATCGGGGTGAAATCGTCGTTCAGCAGCAGGACCTGGTAGAGCCGCGGAGGCTCGGTTTTCTGCGTCTGGCGCTCGACGACCACCGCCCCGTCGCCCTCGTCGCGGCCCGGCTTCACAGGAGGCACGGGCGGCGGCGGAACCGACTGGTTTTGCGTTGAAAAGACGGGGAGCACAGGCATGTCGGGATTCTATCGACGGGGGTATTTCCCTCGGGAGGGCCAGCAATCCCCGCGACCGTCGGCAATTGGCGCCGCTGCGCGGAATTGCAAGCGCCCCCGGGTCAACCCGGCCGGGAAGGTCCCGAATTGACGCCATTGTTCACGTCACCAGAATCTGCCTCCGCCTCCCCTGGAGGTGCCACAGAAAATGGAGACAACATGATGGCGCTGGGCAAAGTCAAGTGGTTCAACGATGCCAAGGGCTTTGGATTCATCGAGCCGGACGCCGGCGGCGATGACGTCTTCGCTCATTTCTCGGCGATCCAGATGGAAGGTTTCCGGACGCTGAAGCAGGGCAGCCAGGTGCAGTTCGACCTCGTGCAGGGCCCTAAGGGGCAGCTGGCCCAGAACATCACGCCGATGGAGGCCGCGCGTGCCGCCGAGCCGCAGCCGCAACCGCTGGCGTCTTGAACGCAGCGCCGGCGCTGTCTGACTGCACACCGGTCCGCTGGCGCGGGCCGCCCCGGGCCTCATAGGCTCATGACCCCCGCCTCGACGGCGTCCGAGGCGCGCCGTGCGCTCGAAGCCATCGAGCACTGCACCCGGACCAATTTGATGACCGCTGCGCCTTCCTCGCCCCTTGGACCGCGCCGCTGGCTGCTGCCGCTGGCACTGGCCCTGGCCGCCACCAGCACGCAGGCCGAGGTGCGGCTCGCGAACATCTTCGGCGAGCACATGGTGTTGCAGCGCGAGCAGCCCATCCGCCTGTGGGGATGGGCGACGCCCGGGCAGACGCTCGCCGTGCAACTGGCCGGGCGCCAGGCCAGCGTGCGCGTGCCGGCCGACGGCCGCTGGGCCGTGCGGCTCGCGGCGCTGCCGGCGGGTGGCCCGCACCGGCTGATCGTTGCCGGCGACCAGCGCATCGAGCTGAAGGACGTGCTGGTCGGCGACGTCTGGCTGCTGGGCGGCCAGTCCAACATGGAATGGCCGCTGTCGGCCACCGACACCGGCCCGCAGGAAGACGGCAGCCCGCAGAACCCGCAGCTGCGGCATCTGCGCGTCCCGCTGCGAGCCAGCCTGCAGCCACAGGCCGACATTGCGCCGGCCGACTGGGCGGTCGCGGAAGCGGGCAAGGTGGGCAGCTTCAGCGCGGTGGGCTATCACTTCGCGCGCCGGATGCAGCTTGCGCAGGGCGTGCCCATCGGTCTCGTCAACACCGCCTGGGGCGGTTCCCATCTGGAGACCTGGGTGCGCCAGGACGCCGCGCTGGCTGACCCCGAACTGGCCGGCGCGGTGCGCGCACTGCCGGCCGACGTGAACCAGTTCACTCGATTGCGCCGTCAGCAGATCGAAGCGCGGTTGCAGCGCTGGCAGCCCGGGCTGCCCTGGACGGGCGTGGATACGCGCCGCTGGTCGGAAGCCGGCGACATCGACATCGACATCGACGCCGACTGGCCGACGCTGCAGGCGCCACAGGTCTGGGAAAGCCAGGGGCTTGCCGATCTCGACGGCATCGTCTGGATGCGCCGGCGCATCGAGATGAGCCCGAGCCAGGCGGCCGGCGCGGCCAGCCTGCACCTGGCCAAAGTGGACGACTGCGACGAGGTCTGGGTCAACGGCCAGCGCGTGGGCGGCCAGTGCGGCTACGAACGATCGCGCCGCTATGAGGTCGCGCCGGGGCTGCTGAGGGCCGGTGCCAACTGGATCGCGGTGCGCATCACCGACACCGGCGGTGGCGGGGGCTTCCACGGCGACGCCGCAGCGATGCGCCTGGACACGCCCGCCGGCGCGGTGCCGCTGGCCGGCACCTGGCGCGCGCGCGTGGCCGAGCCGCGGGTGGCCACGGAACCCACCGCGAACGACGCGCCGACGCTGGCGCACAACGGCCTGATCGCGCCGCTGCAAGGCCTGCCTTTGCGCGGCGTGCTCTGGTACCAGGGCGAGAGCAACACCGGCCGGGCGGCGGCGTACGCGGGCGGCTTCCAGCGCTTGATCCAGGACTGGCGTGGTCAATTCCAGCAGCCGCAACTGCCCTTCCTCTTCGTGCAGCTGGCGTCCTTCCTGCCGCTGCAGGACAACCGGCTGGGCGAAGGCGGCTGGGCCGAACTGCGCGACGCGCAGGCGCAAGCGCTCAAGCTGCCCCACACCGGCATGGCTGTCGCCATCGACGTGGGCGACGCCAACGACATCCACCCGCGCAACAAGCGCACGCTGGGTGACCGCCTGGCAGCACTGGCCCTGCACGACATGGGGCTGCGCGAAGCGCCGGCCAGCGGCCCCCGCCTTGCGCGCAGCGAGGTCAGGGGCAAGGAACTGTGGCTGCAGTTCAGCGCCACGGCCGGCGGGCTGCGCACAGCCCGGGCCGGCGAGGCCTTGCACGGCTTTGCGCTGTCCGGTGCCGACCGCCGCTTTTTCGCGGCGCAGGCACGCATCGACGGCGACCATGTGGTGCTGAGCAGCCCTGACGTGCCCGTGCCGGTGGCGGCACGCTATGCCTGGGTCGACAACCCGAGCGAGTCCAACCTCGTGGCCGGCGACGGCCTGCCCGCCGCGCCGTTTCGCAGCGACGACTGGGCGCTGCCGTCGCAGGGCAAGCGCTACCCGGAGTAAGGCTTCAGCGGCTGCGCAACGTCAGCTCGGCGGGCGCCAGGCCGTCGGCTTCGGCGCGCAGCTTGAACGCACCCGCCTCGCCGCGGCGGCCACGCACGATGACCAGGGCCTGCCCGCTGAACGTCCGGCGGCTGGTGGCCACAAAGGGCTCGAAGCTGGTGGCGTCGCCGTTGTCGGTGGCGACGATCTCGCCCGGGCCGTCGACGCTGAAGCGCACGCGCGGCGCGGCGCGGGGCACCGTGCTGCCCGCCGCGTCGGCGATGCGCACGGTGACGAAGCTCAGGTCGCTGCCATCAGCGGCGATATCGGCACGGTCCGCAGCCAGCGCGAGCTGGCTGGCCTCGCCCGCCGTCGCGACGCTCGCCGTCGCCCAGGGCTGGCCATGCCGGTAGGCCACCAGCTTGAGTTCGCCGGGCTCGTACACCACGTCGTCCCAGCGCAGGCGGTACTCCAGCGGTCCCTTCTTGCGCCGCCCCAGGGATCGGCCGTTGAGGAACAGCTCCGCCTCGTCCCCGCTGGTGAAGGCGTGCACCGGCGTGACCTGTCCAACGCGCTCGGGCCAGGTCCAGTGCGGGAGCAGGTGGGCCATCGGCAGCCCGGGCCGCCAGCGCGACTGGTACAGCCAGTAGCGGTCCTTGGGGAAGCCGGCAAGGTCCACGATGCCGGAGTAGGAGCTGCGCGAGGCGTAGTAGGGCGTGGGCTCGCCGAGGTAGTCGAAGCCGGTCCACACGAACTCGCCCGCCACATAAGGATGGCGGTCCAGCGCCGCGAACACCTTGTCGGCGGAGGCGCCGAAGTCCACCGCATGCAGCTCGTAGGCGCTGACCTGACGGCTTGCCGAGTCGCCGCCGCGGCCGTCGCGGGTGATGGCGCTGTTCGCCGGTGTGACCGGGAAGAGGTAAACGCCGCGGCTGCTGAAGGCGGAGGCCGTCTCACTGCTGAGGATGAGCTTGTCCGGGAACTTCGCGTGGAACAGCGGGTACTGCGGCGGGGTGCGGATGCGGTCCGTGCCCTCGAACTCCGGGTCCTGGCGTATGCCCTCGCCCTGATAGTTCAGGCCGATGACGTCAACCTCGGCGGGCAGCGGCATGTCGGACTTGGCGTAGTTCATCGCCATCGTCGTGGGCCGCGTCGGGTCCTCCTCGCGGGCGATCTCGTGCAGGCGGCGCGCCACCGCCGCGCCGTCGGTGCCGGTGTACTGCTCGCCCACCTCGTTGCCGATGCTCCACAGGATCACCGACGGGTGGTTGCGGTCGCGGCGCAGCATGGCGCGCAGGTCGGGCTCGTGCCAGTCCGGGAAGACGAGGTGGAAGTCCAGCGGCGTCTTCTTGCGCTCCCAGGAATCGAAGATCTCGTCGACGACCAGGAAGCCCATGCGGTCGGCCAGCTCCAGCAGTTCGGTCGCCGGCGGGTTGTGCGCCATGCGCAGCGCATTGGCGCCCATGGCCTGCAGGATCTCCAGCTGCCGCTCGGCGGCGCGCACGTTGAACGCCGCGCCCAGCACGCCCAGGTCGTGATGGTTGTTGACGCCGTTCAGCCGCACCGGCTGGCCGTTCACGTGCAGGCCGGTGTCGGGGTCGAAGCGCAGCGAGCGGATGCCGAAGCGGGTCTCGTAGCGGTCCACCACCCGGCCGTCGCGCTTCACCCGCGTGACGGCCACATAGCGGTGGGGCTGCTGCTGCGGCCTGGGCCCCCACAAGCGCGGCTTGGCGATGCGGGCTGCGCCGGCCGCCACGCGCTGCCCGCACGCCGGCACGACGAGGCCCGCCCGGCTGATGCGCGCCACCGCGCCGCCGTGACGGCGGCCTTCGACGTCCAGCGCAAAGAACTCGGTCGCCACGTCCACGCGGGCGTCGCTGCGCCCGCCGTTGTCGACACGGACTTCCAGCGCCACGGTGGCCTGTTCAGCGGAGACCTGCGGCGTGCGCACCTGGGTGCCCCAGTGCGCAACGTGGACGGGATCGGTCTTGGTCAGCCAGACCTTGCGGTACAGCCCCGCGCCGGGATACCAGCGGGCGGACTCCGGCGGGTTGTCCAGCCGGATGGCCAACTGGTTCACGCCGCCGGGCTGGACGTAGGGCGTCAGGTCCAGCCGGAATGATGTGTAGCCATAGGGCCAGCCGCCGACCAGCTTGCCGTTGAGCCAGACCGTGGCGTACGACATCGCGCCGTCCACATCCAGAAAGATCGCGCGCCCGCGGTCGGCGGCCGTGATGTCGAGCTTCCTGCGGTACCAGACGGGGCCCCAGGTCTGCAGCCGCCCCATGCCGCCATAGGGGCCGGTCTCCAGGAAGGGCCCCTCGATGGCCCAGTCGTGCGGCAGCGTGACGGCGCGCCAGCCGCTGTCGTCGAAGCCGGCCTGCACGATGGGCAGGTCGCCGCCCGGGTGCCCTGGCGGGCGGACGTGGCGGCGGGCCGGGTCCTTGATGAAGGCGTTGGCGCTGGGCAGCACCCAAGGCTTGAGCACGCCGTCGCGCGGGCCCTTGGCCCGCTGGGCTTCCTCGGGCTGGGCGTCGGCCACCTTGCCGTCGGCCGACTGCACGACCTCGGGCCGCAGGTCGTACATCAGCCGCGCCGTGGCGCCGGCCGGGTCGCCACGCTGGAAGCGCCAGCCGGTCTCTAGGTCGATGCGCTCGCGCGGCGACAGCTGCTCATGGGCCCGGTCGGGCAGCAGCCGTTGGGCGGCGGCGGGCAGTGCGGCCATCAACAGCAGGGCCAGGCCTGCGGCGGCGCGCCACGGGTTGCGGGGCATCGAGCGTCTCCTGAGTGCTTGTTGACGACGGCGGGCTCAGCGGTGAACCGCCTGGGCATGCCAAGGTGGCGCCGTCGAGCCAGGAGCCGTCCGTGGAGCACCTTCGCGGGCCCGCAGTATGCGGGCCCGCCCC
>NZ_LMFP01000028.1:1096173-1404066 GCF_001426885.1 Pelomonas sp. Root1444
GGCCCGGCTTGTACTCGTCGAACACCGCACCGGGGAATTGCACATAGGTGCGGCTGATCGCGTCGGTGGCGTTCCACACGCTCAGGTTGATGCTGGTGTCGTACTGGAAGCCGAAGGCCTGCTTCAGGTTGATGCCGGCCGAGGCGTCGATCTGGGTGCGCGCCGTCGTCCACATGTACGTGCCAGGCGAGGACAGGCCGACGCTGGCGTTGACGATGTGTTCCGAGGCGTACTGGCGCGACACGCGGAAGCTCAGGCCGTTGCGCTCGTAGTAGACGGTCAGGTTGTTGGTGCGCGGCGGCACGCCGGCCACGGGGAGCGCGTTGGGCAGCGAGTCGGTCTGCTTGGTGTAGGTGTAGTTGGCCGTGAAGCCGAAGCCCTTGACCGGCAGCATGTCCAGCGGCTGCTGCCAGGTGAGCTCCACACCGCGCACCTTGAGCTTGTCGGCGATGTTGATCGGCTCGGTGATCTCCACCAGGTGCTTGTCGCGGCCGCCGCTGGCGTTGACCGCCTGCTGCTGCGCGTCCGTCAGGCCGATGGTGCCGTAGATCGCATCGAGCTGGGCCAGCGTGTAGGTCCGCAGGCGCGAGGCCGGGCGGCCCGTCAAGTCCTTGCCGAAGCCGCTGACTGCCACATAGGCCTCACGGCTCATGTAGTACTCCAGCGCCAGGTCGAAATTGTTGGCCTTGAAGGGCTTGAGGCTGGGATTGGTCAGGTTGCCCTGGCGAGCGCCCTGGTCGCCGATGGAAACGCGCGTCTGGCGCAGGTCGGCCGGGTTGGCGCGCGTCATGGACTTGGACGCCGACGCGCGGGCGATCAGGTCCGGCATCAGGTTGTAGGCCAGCGTGAACGAGGGCAGCAGGTTGGTGTACTTGATGGACTCGTAGGCCCACACGCCGGTGTTGTCGTACAGGCCGCCGTTGGTCAGCGTGGCATTGCGCGGGTCGGCCTGGGCGGTCACCTCGCCGATGGTCTGCAGCGTGTCGGTGAAGCGCAGGCCGGCGTTGTAGCGCAGCGTGCGGTTGAAGGGGCGCAGCACGCCGCTGACCTCGGCATAGGCCGCGTCGACCACCTCGCGGATGTAGCCGCCGCTGCCATTGTTGAAGCCCTTGCGGATGTTGTCGCGGAAATACTGGTAGTCGGTGTCCTTCGCGAACTTGTCCCAGTTGACGGTGATGAAGCCCTGGTTGGAGGCCATCGCGTACTCGGGCACCCGTGAGTTGGGGACGACGGAACCCAGGTAGGCCAGCGCCGGCGCGCCGGCGGTCGAGCCGGTGCCGAAGCCCGGGTAGGCCGTCGCGGGCACCGCGCCGGTGGTGGTGCGGCCGTCGCAGCCGGGCGACTGCAGCTGCGTGTTGGGCTGGAAGAAGCGGTAGTTCATGTTGCCGCCGCAGGCGACGTTCATCCAGGCGTCGGCCACGCCGTAGCTGCGGTAGCGGCGCTCGATGTCGTCGCGCGCCACGCCGGCCTTGACGTTGAACTTCTCGTCGCCCCACTTCACGTTCAGGCGGCCACCATCGGTCGTGTTGCGGCGGTCGTAGAGGTCCATGCGCAGGCCCGACAGGCCCTGCCCGGCCTGGTACCAGCCGAAGTTGGTCGGGTCGTTGATGTTGAGGTTGCTGCCGTAGATCGGCAGCTCGCCGGTGCGCGAGTTGTCGTAGGTGATGACGGAGTTGGGCGAGCGCGTGGCCAGCAGCACCGTGGGCATGTCACGGTAGAAGTCGCTGTAGGTCATGTTGAAGTGCGCGTCTATCGTCCAGTCGTCGTTGGGGCGCAGCTCGAATCCGGGGTTGAAGCTCCAGAACTTGGTCTTCTCCTCCATCGGCCGGAACTCCAGCGACCAGAAGGTGTTGGCGAAGGTGGCCTTGGTCAGCACGCAGCCGCTGGTGCAGTCGCTGCGGTCGAACTCCATGCCGATGGGGATGGGCGTGTTCGCACGGGTGCCGGCGTTCATCGCGTTGTAGGTCATCTTGTTGGACTTCTCGGCGGCCATCATGTCGAGGTAGAGGTCCCACTTCTCGTTGGGGCGCCACTGCAGGCTGACCACGCCGCTGGCGCGCTCGCGCTCGCCTTCGTAGTTCAGGTGGCGGCCCAGGCGGCCCATCAGCGCGTTGTCGATCTGCTTGATGTTGGCGCCCGGGTTCAGCGCCAGCAGCATGTCGCGGTTGATCTGCGCGCCGGGCACGAGGATGGGGCGGGCGAAGGCCGGCAGGTCGGCCAGCGCCAGGCCGGACGGCACCGTGTCGGGCGTGGACTGCGAGCCGCCGCCGGTGTTGTTGGGGTTGTCGCTGGCCAGCGCCTGGAAGGACTTGAGCTGGAAGTTGCGCATGTCCACCGTCTGGAAGCCGGTGGTCCTGTACTTGGTGTGGCCCCAGGCCGCGCCGACGAGGGCGCCGAACTCGCCGAAGGTGCTGGAGCGCCAGGTGTTGCTGACCAGCGCCGAGCCGGTATCGCTCAGCTTGCCCACCGTCTCGCGGTAGTTGCCGCTGAGCGTGAAGGCCGAGCGGAAGCCCTGCTTGTCGAAAGGCCGCACGCTGCGCATGTCGACCGTGCCGGCGATGCCGCCTTCCAGGATGCTGGCGCGCTGGCTCTTGTAGACCGTCGCGCTGCGGAACAGCTCCGACGGCAGGAAGTCCATGTCGACCTCACGGTTGGCGCTGATGTTGCCGCCCCAGGAGCCGGCCGAGGCCGACGCCATCGGCGCGCCGTTCAGCAGCACGCGGGTGAAGTTGGCGCCCATGCCGCGGATGGAGATGTTCATGCCCTCGCCGTCGATGGTGGCGCGGTTCACGCGCACGCCGGGGACGCGGGACAGCGAGTCGGCGATGCTGGCATCGGGGAACTTGCCGATGTCCTCGGCGAACACGGTCTCGCTCAGGCCCACGTCCTCGCGCTTCTCACGGGCCGAATTGGCCAGCGAGCTGCGATAGCCGGTGACGGTCACGGTGTCCAGCGTGTTGGCCCTGGCCTGCGGGGCCGAAGCCGCGGCGGCGGGTGCGACAGGGGTCTGCGCATAGGCGTGGCCGATCATCGCGGCGAGCGCCGTGGTAGCGAACACGTCACGTGCCCGGGCCATGCGGCGCTGCCCAGCGCCCATCGAAACTCCACTCATGTCTCTCTCCTGTTTTGGCCCTGGCGGGCCTTTTGCTGTATGCGCTGCGACGGCGGCAGCCTGGCTCAAATATTGGTTATCAAACAGAAATTGTTAACGCAATCATTTCAGTCTAGCCCTGCCGATTCTGTGCAGAGCCATGGTTTTCCCGAGGCGCGAAACGGCTGTGGCTTTGATGCCTAAAACGCTGTTTCACCGCCGCCGTCGCATCGCGCCCGGCGGCCCGGCGTCAAGGCCCCAGGGGCTCGAAATCGACCCACGCGAAGTCCGCCACCGCGGGCGCCGCTGTCGCGCTGAAGGCGAAGAGACCCAGGTAGACGCCGGTGAAGCCGGTCGAGGTCTCGGTGGAGAGCTGGTGCGTCGGAATGCGGCACAGCGGCTGCCAGTCGCGCCCGTGGTTTGCCCGGCGCCAGGCCAGCGTGTACTGGCTGGGCTCGGCCAGCACCTGCAGTTGCATCGGGCCGGGCGGCACGGCGGCGCTGGCGAGCACGCGCGGCTGGCCGTTCAGCTGCTGCAGGCATTCGACGCGCCGCGCGGGCCCGCCCGTCAGGCGCAGCAACGCATGGTGGGATTCGTTCATCCGCAGCGCCAGGCCGGCGGCATCGCGGGCATCCGTCGGGTTGAAGTCCAGCTGCGTGGCAAAACGCTGGTTCAGGCGCTCCTGGCGCCGCCCCATGAAGGCCGGCGTGCCGATGGCGTCCAGCCCGGTGCGGCCACCGATGAGCCGCAACTGGCCCGGGCGGGCGGTCAGCGACCAGCGCTCTTTCGCGAAGGTGCGCAGGAAGGCCCAGTGCGGCGGCAGCTTGCGGTCGGGGGCGAAGGTCTCGCGCACCGGCGGCTGCGGCCAGGGCGCCCAACCGGGCAGGCCGCGCGTCGGCTGGGGCTGCGCCAGCATGCGGTTCTGGCCGAACTCGGGCCAGCCGTCCGCACGCCAGCGCACCGGTGCCAACAGCGTCTCCCGGCCGATGTGGTGGTGGCGCCCGCCGTCGGCGGCTTGCGGCCGGATGGCCAGCAGCGTGGCCCACCACTGACCCTGCGGCGTGGTCACCAGGTCCGCATGGCCCAGCGCCTGGAAGGGATGGTCGGGCAGGTTGCGGTGCGTCAGCACGGGGTTGTCCGGGTGCGGCTCGAACGGGCCCCACGGCGAGCGCGAGCGCGCCATCGTGATGCGGTGGTCGTACGACGTGCCACCCTCGGCGATCATCAGGTAGTACCAGCCGTTGCGCTTGTACAGGTGCGGTCCTTCGGGCCAGATGCCGCCCATGCCTTTCCACACCAGCCGCGGCTCCTCCAGCAAGCGGCCGGTCTTCAGGTCGACACGGGCCTGGTAGACACCGCCGTCGCGGCCGCCGCCATGGCGCGTGTAGTAGACGGTGCCGTCGTCATCGAAGAAGAACGACGGGTCCATGCCGAAGACCGGCTCCGGCAGCCGCACCGGGTCGGACCATTCGCCGGCCGGGTCGCTGGCGGTGATGAAGAAGTTGCCGATGCCCTCGACATCGGTGGTCACGATGTAGAAGCGGCCGGCCTCGCAGCGGATGGTGGGCGCGAAGATGGCCTTGGAGCTCTTGCGGCCGACGAAGCTGATCTGGCTCTCGCGCGACAAGGCGTTGCCGACGAGGCGCCAATGCACCAGGTCGCGGCTGTGATAGACCGGCAGGCCGGGCAGGTACTCGAAGGTGCTGGTGACGAGATAGAAATCCTCGCCGGCCCGGCAGACGCTGGGGTCGGAGGCGAATCCGCTGATGACCGGGTTGTCGAACGTGGCCGGCATTGCCGCGGCCGAGGCGGCGCCTCCCTGGCCGCAGCGGCGGTCGAGAAACGCCAGCGGGAATGCATCCGCCATCGCGCGGTAGCCGGCCATCGACGGATGCAGGCCGTCGGCGTCGAGTTCGGCGCGCAGGTGCGTGGGGCGGGCGGGGTCGCGCGCCAGCGCGTCGAAGTCCAGCACGGCGTCGAAGCCGGCCTGCCGTATCCAGTCGTTGAGCGCCTGCCGGTCCGCCTCGTTCTCGGGCTTGGGCTGGTAGTAGCCGCTGCCGCCGTAAGGCATCACGGTGCCGACCATCAGGCAGACACCGCGCTCGCGGGCGCGCCGCGCCATCGCGTCAAAGCCAGCCTTCAACTCGCCCAGCAAGGCGGCGCGAGACTCCGGCGTCGTCGCCCGGCCACGATGGCTGATGCCGAGGTCGTTCACACCGATCATCACCACGGCATGGGTGGCACCGGTGCGGTCCAGCACGTCGCGGTCGAAGCGCGACAACACATGCGGGCCCAGGCCGTCGCGCAACAGCCGGTTGCCGCCAATGCCCGTGTTCACCACGGCCGCATCGCGCGCTGCGGCAACCAGGCGCCGGGCCAGCATGTCCGTCCAGCGCTGGTAACTGCCCGGCGCCACGCCGTAGCCGTCGGTGATGGAGTCGCCGATGGCGACCAGCACGGGCTGGGGCGCCGCGACCCTCACATCCACCGCCGCCAGATGCCACCAGCCGTCGCGTGCGGCCGCCTCGGGCCACCGGGCCACATCGGCCTGGTTGCCCGCCACCGCCCAACTGCTGATGCGCGAGCCCGGGTGCACCGTCGCGATGGCAGGCTCGGCGCGCAGGTAGGTCTGCACCGCCAGGTCGGCCAGCCGCGGCACCGCCATTTCCACCGGGTCGCTCCAGGCCTCCGCGCCGGGCGCAAGGATCAGGTCGCGGCGCCCGCCGAAGGTCAACGCGCGCAGGCTGCCGGCCTGCAGCACGGGCGCTGCCGCACCGTCCGTCGCCGGCTGGACCATCGCCACGCTGGCCGCGCCGACCTCCAGCGGTTCCCGGCCGAAGGCATTGCTCAGCCGCACGCGCACCGCCCGGCCCGCCGCAGTCACACGCACCACCTGGCGCACCGTGGCCTCCCGCAGCGGCTGCTGCCAGACAGCCGGCACCGGCTTGCCCCCGCTGGCCTCGCCCGCGGCCGGGGCCCGCTGGTCCAGCTGGGCGCTGCCCCAAGCGGCCACCCAGCGGCCGGTGTCAGGTGGCGTCTCGCCCGGCCGCAGCGCGCACCCGGCAACCAGCAGCGCCACGCCGACGGCCATGCTCCACACGGCAGTTCCGAGTCGATTCGACACGCTCACGTCGTCTCCAGATTGTTATGCGTATCAATTAATGATAGCGATAACAATAACGGGGAGCGTGAGCGGGTTTGTACTTAAACGAGGCGCCGACGCGAGCGCGGCCGGGCCCCCTCCGGGCCGAGCGCCGGGCCGCTCCCAAGCCGGCCCGCGCTGGCGATGCTTGAGGCTCGATGCCGCAAGCATCGTCGTTCACCAAGGGGACCGACCAGACTCGCTCGCGTCCAGCGATGCGAGTCTGGGCGAGGGGGCAGCATCACCCAGCTTGCAGCTTCAACACCGTGATGAGCCCGCCGCCCTCGGCGTTGCTGATGGACAGCTGGCCGCCCAGGCGCTGGACGGACTTCTCGACGATGGCCAGGCCCAGGCCCGCGCCGCTGGCTGCGGTGCGCGCCGCGTCGCCACGGTAGAACGGCGTCGTCAGGCGCGCCAGGCGGTCGGGCGGCACGCCAGGGCCATGGTCGCGCACACGCAGTTCCACCCAGGCGCCCTGGCGTGTCGCGCTGACGTCCACGCGCGCCGGCTCGCCCGGCTGGTGGCCGTAGCGGCGCGCGTTCTCGAACAGGTTGAGCAGCACGCGGCCCAGCTCCGTGTCGTCGACGAACACCTTCAACGCTGAACTGACCTGCACGCGGAAGCGGATCTGGTCCGGGTCGCGGAAGCCCTGCACCTCGCGCTCGACGACGTCGCTCAGCCGCGTCTCGCGCAGCTGGGTCTCGTTGGGCCGCGCATAGTCCATGAACTTGCTGATGATGGCATCCAACTGGTCGATGTCCTGCGCCATGAAATGACGGGCCTGCTCGTCGCTGACGCTCATCTCCGTCTCCAGCCGCAGCCGCGCCAGCGGCGTGCGCAGGTCGTGCGAGATGCCGGCCAGCATGACGGCGCGGTCCTCCTCCAGCTTGGCCAGCTCGCGGGCCATGCGGTTGAAGCCCATGTTGACCTCGCGGATCTCGCTGGTCATCGTCGTCTCGTCCAGGCGCGAGTCATATTCGCCGTCACGGATGCGCCCGGCCGCGTCGGCCAGCTCGCGCAGCGGCTGGTTGATGAGGCGCGCGATCAGCGCCGAGCCCACCACGGTGGCCAGCAGCGCGATCAGCACCCACCACCAGTTGGTGGTCAGCGAGACGGACAGCGGCGTCGCGCTGGTGCGCAGCCAGAAGGCGTCCTCACCGACGATGTAGCGCACCCAGAGGCCCGACCGATCGTTGACGCTGCGCGCAATGACGGTGTCCGGCCCCAGCGTATGCGCCAGTTCGGCCGCGAGCTTCTTGGCGAAGGGGCTGGTGTCGTAGGGCAGCCAGCGGTCACTGGTCTCCGCGACGCGCACCTGCACCGTGTCGCCGCGCGACATCGACGTGATGACGGCCACGCGGTTGATCGGGTCGGTGTGCTCCAGCGCGATGCGGCTGAGCTTGACGAGGCCGGCCAGTTGCTCGGCCGCCTCCAGCGCCCGTGGCTCGGCCTCCAGCGCCTTGAAGGTCTGCTGCCAGGCCAGCACTGCGCCGGCCAGGAGCAGCGCCAGCCAGGCAAAGGTGCGCCAGAAGAGGTTGAGCGCGAGATGAGGACGGGCCATGTACTAGATTCGGATGCAACCACTGAGGCCCGGAGCCACCGAGATAACTCCCATCCGGGCTGTCTCAGTGCCTCGGTGATTGCGTTCCCGGGATGGCTGCCGGTCAGCTGTTCTCGTCGGGAACGAAGACATAGCCCACGCCCCAGACGGTCTGGATGTAGCGCGGCTGCGCCGGGTCGGCCTCCAGCATCTTGCGCAGGCGCGAGATCTGCACGTCCAGGCTGCGGTCGAACGGCTCGAACTCGCGGCCGCGGGCCAGTTGCGCCAGCTTGTCGCGCGACAACGGCTGGCGCGGGTGGCGCACCAGCGTCTTGAGCATCGAGAACTCGCCGGTCGTCAGCGGCAGCTGTTCACCGTTCTTGGTCAGCCGGCGCAGCGCCAGGTCGAATTCGAACGGGCCGAAAGTCACCGTCATCGGCTCCTTGCTCGGCGCGCCCGGGGCCTCGGGCGGCGGGCGGCGGCGCAGCACGGCATTGATGCGGGCCAGCAGCTCACGCGGGTTGAAGGGCTTGGCGAGGTAGTCGTCGGCGCCGACCTCCAGGCCGACGATGCGGTCCACGTCCTCCACCTTGGCCGTCAGCATGATGATGGGCGTCTGGTCGTTGGCTGCACGCAGGCGGCGGCAGACGGTCAGACCGTCCTCGCCCGGCAGCATCAAGTCCAGCACGATGAGATCCACGGTCTCGCGCGTCAGCTGCTTGTTCAATGCCCGGCTGTCTTCGGCCAGCAGGACGTCGAAGCCTTCCTGGGTCAGATAGCGGCGCAGGAGGTCACGGATGCGGGCGTCGTCATCGACGACAAGGATTCGGTTCTGGCGCGGGTTCGCGGTGCTGTTCATCGCGGTTCCTGAATTTGTAACAGCGCCATTGTGTTCAGGTTTGAAACCCCGGCTTGTAGGACAGCAGGCATGGGTTACAGATCGTTGCGATCTGGGCCGCTAAGCTGAACTGTTGTTCTTGAAGGAGTCTTATGCGTGCATTCGCCGTTGGTCTTTCCGTCCTTTCCCTGTCGCTGTGCGCTGCGGCGCAGGCCGCCGATGCGCCGCGCGAGCGGCTGAGCCTGTCGGCCAGCGCCACCGCCGAGGTCACGCGCGACGTGCTGGGCATCAGCTTCTCGACCACACGTGAAGGCCCCGAGGCCGCCGCCGTGCAGGGTGCGCTGAAACAGGCGCTGGATGCCGCGCTTGCCGAGGCTCGCAAGGTCGCCAAGCCGGGCCAGGTCGACGTGCAGACCGGCGGCTTCTCGCTCTACCCGCGGCATGACCCCAAGACCGGCAAGATCAATGGCTGGCAAGGCAGCGCGGAGCTGCAGGTCGAAGGCCGCGACACGGCGGCCATCGCGCAACTGGCCGGTCGCATCAACACGCTGAGCATCGCCCGCGTCGGCTACAGCCTGTCGCGCGAATCGCGCGAGAAGGCCGAGTCGGACATCACCGCCCAGGCCATCGCCCGCTACCGCGCCAAGGCGGCGGATTACGCCAAGCTGTTCGGCTACGGCGGCTATGTCGTCGGCGACGTCAACATCGCCAGCGATGAGGGCGCCGGCGCGCCGCGGCCCATGCTGGCCATGCGCATGAAAGCAGAGATGGCCGACGCGGCACTCCCGACCGAAGCCGGCAAGGCCACGGTGACGGTGAACGTCAGCGGCTCGGTACAGCTCACGAAATGACGCCCTGGGCTCGGCGGGCGCCCCAAGTCAACGTCAGACGGCGGTCCAGCCGCCGTCCATCGCCCAGGCCTGGCCCCGCACGTTGATCGCGGCGTCCGAGCACAGGAAGACCGTCAGCGCGCCCAGCTCGTCCGGCGTCGTGAACTGCAGCGAAGGCTGCTTCTCGGTCAGCAGCCGGCGCTTGGCCTCTTCGTTGTCCACGCCGTCCTTCGCGGCCAGCGCATCGACCTGCTTCTGCACCAGCGGCGTCAGCACCCAACCCGGGCAGACGGCGTTGACGGTGACCGGCGTCGTCGCCGTCTCCAGTGCGATGCTCTTCGTGAAGCCGACCAGGCCGTGCTTGGCCGCGACATAGGCGGACTTCTGCGCGGATGCGACCAGGCCGTGGGTGGAGGCGATGTTGACGATGCGGCCCCAGCCCTTCTTGAGCATGCCCGGCAGCGCCAGCCGTGTCGTGTGGAAGGCCGAGCTGAGGTTGATGGCAATGATGGCGTCCCATTTCTCGACCGGGAAGTCCTCGACCTTCGCCACATGCTGGATGCCGGCGTTGTTGACCAGGATGTCGATGCCGCCGAACTCGGCGTCCGCATAGGCCACCATGGCCGCGATGTCGTCGGGTTTGCTCATGTCGGCGCCGTGATAGCCGACCTTGACGCCGAGCGCCGCGACCTCGGCCTTCGGGCCTTCGACGTCGCCGAAGCCGTTCAGGATCACATGGGCGCCCTGGCGCGCCAGCGCCAGGGCGATGCCCAGCCCGATGCCGCTGGTGGAGCCGGTGACGAGGGCGGTTTTGCCTTTCAACATGGAAGAGTCCTTGCTGGTTGCTACGATGAATTCGAGAAGGACACCATCATGACCGAACCCCGCTTGAAATTTGTGACCTGCCTGGACGCCACCGGCCTGCACCGGATGGCGTACTGGGAGTGGGCGGGCCCGAGTGCGGACGCGCCGGTGCTGGTCTGCGTGCACGGCCTGTCGCGTCAGGGGCGCGATTTCGACGCGCTCGCGCGCGTCATGAGCGCACGCTGGCGCGTCGTCTGCCCCGATGTCGTCGGCCGCGGCCGCTCCGACTGGCTGCGCCAGCCCAGCGGCTACCAGATCCCTGCGTACGTGTCCGACATGGTGGCACTGCTCGCGCGGCTCGACGTCGAGCAGGTTGACTGGGTCGGCACCTCCATGGGCGGCTTGATCGGCCTGGGCCTGGCCGCGCTGCCGCGGCCGGAAGGCGTGCCCTGCCCCATCCGCCGGCTGGTACTCAACGATGTCGGGCCGAGCATCCAGTTCGAGGCCTTGCAGCGCATTGGTGCCTACCTGGGCAAGGCGCCGCGCTTCGCGTCGCTGGAAGAGGGCGCGGCCTACCTGCGCAGCATCGCGCCGGGCTTCGGCCCGCACACCGACGAGGAATGGCGGGCGCTGTCCGCGCCGCTGTTCCGCGAAGAGGACGGCAAGGGCTGGAAGCTGCACTACGACCCCGCCATCGCCCTGCCCTTCGCCGCCATCACGCCCGAAGTCGCCGCGGCCGGCGAGGCGGCGCTGTGGTCGGCCTATGACGCGCTGCGCTGCCCCACGCTGCTGATCCGCGGCGCCGAGTCGGACCTGCTCAGCAGCGAGACGGCGCGCGCCATGACGCAGCGCGGGCCGAACGCCCGGCTCGTGGAGCTGCCCGGCGTCGGCCATGCACCGACCCTGATCCACGACGACCAGATCGCCATCGTGAGGGACTTCCTCAGCACATGAAGACCGGCTCGATGTCCGAGGGCGCTGCGACCGCGCCCATCGTCGCGCTGCTCGACGCCGGTGCGGCACATTCCAACGCCGAAGTCGTCCGCGCGCGCGCCTTCGCCGAGCCGCTGCTGGCCGCGGAGCAGCTCGATACGGGCGAGAACGCGCTGGCACACGCCGACGGCGTCGCCGCGATCCTGCACGCCGTGGGCGCTGCCCAGGAGCTGCAGGCCGCCGCCTACCTCGTCTATGCGGGCGACTTCCTGAACAAGCCCGAAGAGGTGGTCGCCAAGGCCTTCGGCGACAGCTACGCCAGCCTGGTCACGCACACGCGCCGCCTCGTGCAGCTGCAGCGCGCGGCGCGCGATGCCAAGGTGCAGACCGACCGCCGCGCCGACATCCGCGCCGAGCAGACCGAGCGCGTGCGCAAGATGCTGCTGGCGTTTTCGCGCGACCTGCGCGTGGTCATGCTGCGCCTGGCCTCGCGGCTGCAGACGCTGCGCTGGTACGCCGCCAGCAAGCAGCCCTGCCCGCGCGAGCTGGCCGACGAATCGCAGGCCGTGTTCGCGCCGCTGGCCAACCGGCTGGGCATCTGGCAGATCAAGTGGGAGCTGGAGGACCTGGCCTTCCGCTTTCGCGAGCCCGACAGCTACAAGGCGCTGGCCAAGGCCTTGCACGAGACGCGTGTCGAGCGCGAGCAGCGCATCGAGGCCGCGCGCGCGGCCCTGCAGGCCGACCTCTACGCGCAAGGCATCGCCGCCGAGGTGCAGGGCCGCCCCAAGCACCTCTACAGCATCCACAAGAAGATGCAGGGCAAGGCCTTGGCGCTGGACCGCGTCTTCGACTTGCGGGCGCTGCGTGTCATCGTCGCGAGCGTGGCCGACTGCTATGCGGCGCTGGCACGGCTGCACGAGGTCTGCACGCCCGTGCCGGGCGAGTTCGACGACTACATCGCCAAGCCCAAGCCCAACGGCTACCAGTCGCTGCACACCGTCGTGCTGGGCGCCGACGGCCGCGCGATGGAGGTGCAGATCCGCACGCGCGAGATGCACGACCACGCTGAGCACGGCGTGGCCGCGCACTGGGCCTACAAGGAGGCGGGCGCGCGCGGCTACGCCGGTGTCAGTGCAGCTGGCGAGTTCGAGGAGCAGGTCGCCCGCGCCCGCAAGGCCGTGCTCAACCAGCTGCTGGCCTGGGAGCGCGACACCGCGCAAGGCGACGGCGGCACGGGCGATGACGGGTTCAGCGACCGCATCTACGTCTTCACGCCGCAGGCCACCATCGTCGAGCTGGCGGCCGGTGCGACGCCGGTGGACTTCGCCTACGCCGTGCACACCGACCTCGGCCATCGCTGCCGCGGCGCCCGCATCGACGGCCAGATGCTGCCGCTGAACACGCCGCTGCAAAGCGGCCAGACGGTGGAGATCGTGGCGGCCAAGGAGGGTGGGCCGTCGCTGGACTGGCTCAACCCCGAGCTGGGCTACCTGCAGAGCCAGCGCTCGCGCGCCAAGGTGCGCGCCTGGTTCAACGCGCAGCAGCAGGCGGCGACCGTGGCCAAGGGCCGTGAGCTGGTCGAGAAGCTGCTGCAGCGCGAAGGCAAGACGGCGCTCAAGCTCGACGAGCTGGCCTCGCGCCTGGGCTTCAAGGGTGCCGATGCGCTGTTCGAGGTGGTCGGCAAGGACGAGTATTCGCTGCGCAACATCGAGCTGCTGTTGCGCCCGCCCGAGCCGGTCGCCGACGAGGACGAGCTGCTGGCGCAGCGCCACACGCGCAGCGCCAGCAGCGTGGGCACGGGCGGGCGCGGCGGCGTGCTGGTCGTCGGCATCGACTCGCTGCTGACGACGCTGTCACGCTGCTGCCGGCCCGCGCCGCCCGACGCCATCCAGGGCTTCGTCACGCGCGGCAAGGGCGTGGCCATCCACCGCAGCGACTGCAGCAACCTCGCCGAGATGAAGCGCCGCTCGCCGGAGCGCGTCATCGCGGTGGCCTGGGGCGGCGGCGAGAGCGTCGGCAAGGGCGCGCCGGTCTACCCGGTCGACGTGCTGGTCGAAGCCGGCGACCGGCAGGGCCTGCTGCGCGACGTGCTGGAAATCTTCGCCAAGGAGAAGATGAACGTCGTCGCGGTGAACACGCAGTCGCTCAAGCCGGGCGCCGTCAAACCCAAGGCCGGCGGCGGCGACACGGCCTGGATGAGCTTCACGCTGGAGCTGTCGGACGCCACCAAGCTGGCCAAGGTGTTGCGCGAGCTCTGCGCCATTTCCGGCGTGCGTTCCGCGCGTCGCAAGTGACCCGAAAAACTTCTGCTATAGTGCGCAGCTCTTCAGGCGCGTAGCTCAGTTGGTTAGAGCACCACCTTGACATGGTGGGGGTCGTTGGTTCGAATCCAATCGCGCCTACCAAATTCGGTAGGAACAGGAAGCACCCGGCGGCAACGCCCGGTGCTTTTTTGTTGCCTGTCTGCAGCGGGCGGCCTGCCTGCGGGTCAGCCGCCCGCGCCGACGACGGCATGCAGCGTGGCCGTCTGCACCCAGTCCGCGCCCTGCTGCTGCATCACCGCGTAGTCGGTCAATGCGTTGCCATAGACGTCGGTGCCGGTCGAGAGCTGTTGCAGTTGCGTGTCGGCGGCGACGTTGATGACGTCGCCGCTGTCGAGCTTGATCGTCAGCGCATGGTTGGCGTCCGTGATGCTGGTGAGGCCGAGGCTGGACAGGTCGATGCCGCCAGCGCTGCCGTTGCGCAGGTCCAGCACCTCGATGTCCTGGGCCACGTTGACCAGCGAGGCGACGTCGAAACTCGCGCCGACGGTGATGAACTTCAGCAGGTCGGTGCCGGCGCCGCCGTGGGCCGAGGCCAGGTCGGCGGGTGACGCGGCGATCAGCGTGTCGTCGCCATTGCCGCCCTGCAATGCGTCGGCGCCGCCGCCGCCCATGAGCGTGTCGTTGCCATCGCCGCCATCGAGCGTGTTGGTCGCGCCGTTGCCGGTGATGAGGTTGTCCAGCGCATTGCCGCTGCCGTTGATCGCACCGCCACCGGTCAGCGTGAGGTTCTCGACGTTGGCGGACAGCGTGTGCGAGACCGATGACTGCACGCCGTCGGTGCCGCCGTTGGCCGCTTCCACGACGGAGTCGGCGGCGTTGTCGACGACGTAGCTGTCGTTGCCGTCGCCACCGCTCATCGTGTCGGCGCCGGCACCGCCGTCGAGCATGTTGTCGCCGACATTGCCGGTGATCGTGTTGTCCAGCGCGTTGCCCGTGCCGTTGATCGCCGCGGCACCGGTCAGCACCAGATGTTCGACATTCGCGCCAAGCGTCCAGCCGACCGAGGCCTGGACGGTGTCCGTGCCCTCGCCGCTGTTCTCGGTGACGACGTCGCCCGGGTTGTCGACGACGTAGGTGTCGTTGCCCAGGCCGCCGGCCAGCGTGTCGGCGCCCGCACCGCCATCGAGCACGTTGGCGCCGGCGTTGCCGGTGACGGCGTTGGCCAGCGCGTTGCCGGTGCCGTTGATCGCCGAGGCGCCGGTCAGCACGAGGTTCTCGACGTTGGCGCCGAGCGTCCAGCTGAGCGAGGCTTGAACGGTGTCGGTGCCCTCGCCCGCGTTCTCGGTGACGGCGTCGCCGGCGTCGTCGACGGTATAGCCGTCGTTGCCGGTACCGCCCAGCATCGTGTCGGCTCCAGCACCGCCGCTCAATGTGTCGTTGCCCGCGCCGCCGGTCAGCGTGTTCGCGGCGCTGTTGCCTGTGAGGGTGTTGTCCAGCGCGTTGCCGGTGCCGTCGAGCGCGGCGACGCCGGTGAGCACCAGGTTCTCGACGTTGGCGGCCAACGTGAAGGTCACCGAGGCCTGGACGGTGTCGGTGCCTTCGCTCGCGTTCTCGACGCTCACGTCGCCAGCGTCGTCGACGACGTAGGTGTCGTCGCCAGCACCGCCTGTCATCGTGTCGGCACCGGCGCCGCCGTCCAGCACGTTGGCAGCCGCGTTGCCGATGAGCGAGTTCACCAGCGTGTTGCCGGTGCCGTTGATCGCCGCCGCGCCGGACAGCACGAGGTTCTCGACGTTGGCACCCAGCGTCCATGTGATGGAGGACTGCACGGTGTCGGTGCCTTCGCCGCTGGCCTCGGTCACGGTGTCGCCGGCGTTGTCGACGAGGTAGGTGTCGTTGCCGATGCCGCCGGCCAGGGTGTCGGCGCCGCTGCCGCCCATCAGCAGGTCGTTGCCGGCGGCGCCCGTCAGCGTGTCGGCGCTCGCATCGGCCGCGGCCGTGCCCGAGGACAGCGCGTTGAGCGGAATGATGCTCATCGACACGTCGTTGGGCGTCCGCCAGTAGAGCATGGCGCCGGACGTGCCACCGCCTTCGGCCAGCGTCATCTGGATGCTGTTGTAGCCGGCCTGCAGCGTGACGTTCGCGATGGCCGAGTTCGAGCCCGTGTAGGACGCCTGCGTCAGCACCGTCGCGCCGTTGATGGTCAGCGTCGAGCTGTCGTCGACGAAGAACTGGAACTGGTAGTTGCCATAGGCCGGCGCCAGCAGGTTGCCGGTCCACTTGACCGAATAGTTGTCGCCGTTGACGACGCCGGGCGCCGCGCTGCCGTCGGTCCGGAAGTCCACCGCCTCGTAGCGCGTCAGCACCGGCGCGCCGCTGGTCGTGGTGTTGTTGTAGTACTCGCCCTTCAGGCCCAGTTGTGGCGAGGCCTGCGAGACAAGCACGTCGTTGCCGGCGCCGCCGGTGAGGGCGTCGGCGCCGCCGCCGCCGAACAGCCAGGAGCCCGCGCTGGCGCCGTTGAGGGTGTTGGCGCCGCTGTTGCCTTCGATGCGCACGGCCGTCGTGCCGCCGGTGGCGTTGAGGGCGCTGCTGCCGGTCAGCACCAGGCGCTCCACGTTCGCCGGCGCGGTGTAGGTGACCGAGGCGCTGACGCTGTCCCAGCCGGCGTTGGCCGCCTCGGTGACGACGTCGCTGGTGTTGTCGACCACGTAGCTGTCGTCGCCCGCGCCGCCGGCCATCGTGTCGGCGCCGGCGCCGCCGTCCAGTGCGTTGTTGCCGCCATTGCCGGTCAACGTGTTGGCCGCGCCGTTGCCGGTGAGGTTGTGGTCGGCGTAGCCGCCCGTCAGGTCGAAGTTGCCGCCGTACTTCAGCGTGCTGCCGTAGGTCATGCCGCTGAACGTGGCTGTGCCGCCGCCGCTGATGCCGCTGGCCAGCGTGCCGTTGAGCGGCTGGTAGGCGACCAAGCCGCTCTCGGTGCCGGTGAGCGAGTGCATGGTCATGCCGGCCAGCACCTCGGCCTGCGTGAGCGCGCGGTCCCAGATGCGCACGTCGTTGACCACCATGGTCGGGTAGGGGTCGGCCGACCAGCCGGATTTACCGACGAAGAACTGGCGCGCCACGTCCAGCGGCACGCCGAGCGTGCCGGACGAGCGCACGACGCCGTCGACGTAGAGCGCGCTGCTGCCCTGCGCGTCAATGGTGAGGCTGATCTGGTGCCAGCCGGTGCCGATGGACGTGGTCGCGTTCAGGCCGCCGCCGAAGGTCGTGCCGACGTAGTCCTGCACCACCACCGTCGTGCCGTTGAAGGCCACGAGCACGTTGTTGTTGGACTGGCCGGCGATGTCGAACAGGCGCGACCAGTTGCCCTGGTTGCCCGCCAGGTTGACCCAGGCCTGCATCGTCATGTCGCCGCCCACCGTCACGCTGGGCAGCGTGAGGTACTGCTGCAGCTGGCCGTCGAGCTTGACGCCGTCGCGCAGCGCGCCGTTCTCGACGTTGGCGGCCAGGGTCACGCTCGCCAGGCCGATCGCGGTGTCGGTGCCTTCGGCGGCGTTCTCGGTGACGACGTCGCCGGCGCTGTCGACCCAGTAGGTGTCGTTGCCGGTGCCGCCCACCATCGTGTCGTTGCCGGTCATGCCGTTGAGGGTGTCGTTGCCGCCCAGCGCGGTCAGCGTGTTGGCCGCGGTGTTGCCGACCAGCAGGTTGTCGCCGGTGTTGCCGGTCCCGCTGATGGCGCTGCTGCCCGACAGCGCCAGGTTCTCGACGTTGGCGCTGATCGTGTAGGTGAGCGACGAGACCACGGTGTCGGTGCCTTCGGCGGCGTTCTCCGTCACCACGTCGCCGGCGTTGTCGACGGCGTAGGTGTCGTTGCCGGTGCCGCCCACCATCGTGTCGGCGCCGCTGCCGCCGTCCAGCACGTCGTTGCCGGCCAGGCCGGTCAGCGTGTTGGCCGCGGTGTTGCCGATGAGCACGTTGTCGCCGCTGTTGCCGGTGCCGTTGATGGCCGACGTGCCGGTCAGCACCAGCGTCTCCACGTTCACGGGCAGCGTGTACGTGACGGCCGCACGCACGGTGTCCCAGCCGGCGCTCGCGGCCTCGACGATGGCATCGCCCGCGTCGTCGACGATGTACACGTCGCTGTTCGCGCCGCCGGCCATCGTGTCGGCGCCTGCGCCGCCGTCGATGACGTTGATGCCGGCGTTGCCGGTGATGCTGTTGGCCAGCGTGTTGCCGGTGCCGTTGATGTTGGCGCTGCCCGTCAGCACCAGGTTCTCCAGGTTGCTGCCCAGCGTCCAGCTCACCGACGACTGCACGGTGTCGGCGCCTTCGCCGACGTTCTCGGCGATGACGTCGCCACTGCCGTCGACGACGTAGGTGTCGTTGCCGGCCCCGCCGGCCAGCGTGTCGTTGCCGGCCCCGCCATCCAGCACGTTGTCGCCGCTGTTGCCGGTGAGGGCGTTGGCGAGCGTGTTGCCCGTGCCGTTGATCGCAGCGCTACCCGTCAGCACCAGGTTCTCGACGTTGGCCGCCAAGGTCCAGTTGAGTGACGCCTGCACGGTGTCCGTGCCCTGGTTGGCCGCCTCGGTGACCACGTCGGCCGCGTTGTCGACGACGTAGGTGTCGTTGCCGGCGCCGCCGGCGAGCACGTTGGCCGCCACGTTGCCGGTCAGGACGTTGTCCAGCGCGTTGCCCGTGCCGTTGATCGCCAGGCTGCCCAGCAGCACCAGGTTCTCGACGTTGGCCGCCAGCGTGTAGGTCACCGTCGAGCGCACGGTGTCGGTGCCGGCGCCGGCGTTCTCGGCGACGGCGTCGTTCGCGTCGTCGACGAGATAGGTATCGTTGCCGGCCCCGCCGGCGAGCGTGTCGACGCCCGCGCCGCCGTCCAGCGTGTTGTCCGCACCGTTGCCGACGAGTGTGTTGTCCAGCGCATTGCCGGTGCCGTCGATGGCGGCGGTGCCGGTCAGCGTGAGGTTCTCGACGTGGGCCGCCAGCGTGTGGCTGACCGAGGCGAGCACAGTGTCCGTGCCTTCGCTGGCGTTCTCCACCACCGTATCGCCCGCGTCGTTGACCAGGTAGGTGTCGTCGCCGGTGCCACCGCTCAGGGTGTCGTTGCCGGCGCCACCGTCCAGCGTGTCGTTGCCGCCGCCGCCGGACAGCGCGTTGGCGCCATCGTTGCCGGTCAGGACGTTGTCCAGCAGGTTGCCGGTGCCGTCGATGGCGGCGGCACCCAGCAGCACCAGGTTCTCGACATTGCCCGCCAGCGCGTGGCTCACGCTGGCGCGTACGGTGTCCGTGCCCTCGCTGGCGCGCTCGTTGACGATGTCGCCCGCGTTGTCGACGAGGTAGGTGTCGTTGCCCACGCCGCCGGCCATCGTGTCGGCGCCCAGCCCGCCGTCCAGCGTGTTGTCGCCGGTGTTGCCGGTGATCTGGTTGTCCAGGTCGTTGCCGGTGCCGGTGAAGTTGGCGCTGCCGGTCAGCACCAGGTTCTCGACGTCGGTGCCCAGCGTCCAGCTCAGCGATGCGCGCACGGTGTCGGTACCGGCGCCGGGGGCTTCGACCACGCTGTCGCCCGCGTTGTCGACGACATAGGTGTCGCTGCCCAGGCCGCCAGCCAGCACGTCGGCGCCGGCGCCGCCGTCGAGCACGTTGTTGGCGGCATTGCCGGTGACGGTGTTGGCCAGGTCGTTGCCGGTGCCGTCGATGTTGGCGTTGCCGGTGAGCGTGAGACTCTCGATGTTGGCTTCCAGCACGTGGCTGGCCGAGGCCAGCACGGTGTCGTTGCCCTCGCCCACGTTTTCGACGACGAGGTCGCCCGGGTTGTCGACGATGTAGCTGTCGTCGCCGGCAGCGCCGGCCAGCGTGTCGGCGCCCGCGCCGCCATCCAGCGTGTTGTTGCCGGCGTTGCCGGTGATCTGGTTGTCCAGCGTGTTGCCGGTGCCGGTGAGGTCGGCGCTGCCCGTCAGCACCAGGTTCTCGACGTTGGCCGCCAGCGTCAGGTTGAGCGACGAACGCACGGTGTCCGTGCCCTCGTCGGCGTTCTCCAGCACGAGGTCGCCCGCGTTGTCGACGACGTAGGTGTCGTCGCCGCCGCCGCCGGCCATGGTGTCGGCACCCGCGCCGCCATCCAGCGTGTTGGCCGCCACGTTGCCGGTCAGGCTGTTGGCCACCGCGTTGCCGCTGCCGTCTATGGTCGACGTGCCGGTCAGCACCAGGTTCTCGAAGTTCGTCGCCAGCGTCCAGCTGATGGCCGCGCGCACCGTGTCGCTGCCCTGGCCGCTCACCTCCACCAGCGTGTCGCCCAGGTTGTCGACGGCGTAGGTGTCGTTGCCGGCGCCGCCGGTCAGCGTGTCGGCACCGGCGCCGCCGTCCAGCACGTTGTCGCTGGTGTTGCCGGTGATGACATTGGACTGCGCATTGCCGGTGCCGTCGATGGCACCGCCGCTCTCATCCAGCACCAGGCGCTCGACGTTGGCGGACAGCGCATAGCTGACCACCGCGATGGCGGTGTCGGTGCCTTCGCCGCCGTTCTCGACGATGGTGTCGGCGGCGTTGTCGATGAGGTAGATGTCGTTGCCGGCGCCGCCGGCCAGCGCGTCGGCGCCCGCGCCGCCGTCCAGCTGGTTGTTGCCGGCGTTGCCGGTGATGGCGTTGGCCAGCGCGTTGCCGGTGCCGTCGATGGCGGCGCTGCCGGTCAGCACCAGGTTCTCGAGGTTGGCGCCCAGCGTCCACGTCAGGCCGCTGCGCACGGTGTCGCTGCCTTCGCCGGCGTTCTCGACGATGTTGTCGCCGAGGTTGTCGACGACGTAGGTGTCGTTGCCCAGGCCGCCCGTCATCACGTCGACGCCCGCGCCGCCGTCGAGCACGTTGTTGCCGTTGTTGCCGACGATGGCGTTGGTGAGTTCGTTGCCGGTGCCGTTGATGCTGGCGCTGCCGGTCAGCGTCAGGTTCTCGACGTTGGCCGCCAGCGCGTGGCTGGCCGAGGCCAGCACGGTGTCGGTGCCTTCGCTGGCGTTCTCGGTCACCGTGTCGCCGCCGTTGTCGACGACGAACGTGTCGTCGCCCGCGCCGCCGGCCATCGCGTCGGCCCCGGCAGCGCCGTCCAGGCGGTTGTTGCCGGCGTTGCCGGTGAGGGCGTTGTCCAGTTCGTTGCCGGTGCCGTTCAGGTCGCCACTGCCGGTCAGCACCAGGTTCTCGACGTTGGCGCCGAGCGTGAAGCTCACGCCGCTGCGGACCGTGTCGATGCCTTCGCCGACGGCCTCGGTGACCGTGTCGCCCGCGTTGTCGACGATGTAGCTGTCGTTGCCGGCACCGCCGGCCATGCGGTCCGCGCCGCCAGCGCCGTCGATCAGGTTGCTGCCGGCGTTGCCGGTGAGGGTGTTGTCCAGCCCGTTGCCGGTGGCGTCGATGTCGGCGCTGCCGGTCAACACCAGGTTCTCGACGTGGGCCGGCAGCGCCAGCGTGACCGACGAGCGGATGGTGTCCGTGCCCTCGCCGGCGTTCTCGGCGACCGTGTCGCCGGGGTTGTCGACGACGTAGCTGTCGTCGCCCAGCCCGCCGGCCATCTGATCGGCTGCGCCGCCGCCGTCCAGCACGTTGTCGCCGGTGTTGCCGGTCAGGCGGTTGGCGCCGGAGTTGCCGGTCGCGTTGATGCTGGCGCTGCCCGTCAGCACCAGGTCCTCCACGTTCTCGGCGAGGCGGAAGCTGACGCTCGAAGACACCAGGTCGACGCCCTCGGCCACCGCCTCCGTGACGGTGTCGCCCGCGTTGTCGACGAGATAGGTGTCGTCGCCCGCGCCGCCGGCCATTTGGTCGGCGCCGGCCTTGCCGTCCAGCATGTTGTTGCCGGCGTTGCCGGCCAGCACGTTGTCCAACTCATTGCCGGTGGCGTTCAGGTCGCCGCTGCCAGTCAACGCCAGGTTCTCGACGTTGGCGCCCAGCGTGTAGCTCAGACCTGAGCGCACGCTGTCGTTGCCTTCGCCGGCGTTCTCGGTGACGGTGTCGCCCGCGTTGTCGACGACGTAGGTGTCGTCGCCCACGCCGCCGGCCATCTGGTCGGCGCCAGCCTTGCCGTCCAGCACGTTGTTGCCGCCGTTCCCCAGCAGCGCGTTGTTGGCGGCGTTGCCGCTGCCGTCGATGTCGTTGCCGCCGGTCAGCGTCAGGTTCTCGACGTTGGACCCGAGCGTCCAGCTGACCGAGCTCCTTACCAGGTCGGCGCCCTCGCCCGCTTGCTCGGCGATGCTGTCGCCGGCGTTGTCCACCACGTAGGTGTCGTCGCCGGCGCCGCCCACCAACACGTCCGCGCCCGCACCGCCGTCCAGCACGTTGCTGCCGGCGTTGCCGGTGATGACGTTGGCCTGCGTGTTGCCGGTGCCGTCGATGTTGGCGCTGCCCGTCAGCGTCAGGTTCTCGAGGTTGGCGCCGAGGTGGAAGCTCACGCCCGCCTGCACGAGGTCGATGCCTTCGCCGGCGTTCTCGGTAACCGTGTCGCCCGCGTTGTCGACGAGGTAGGTGTCGTTGCCCGCGCCGCCGGCCATCGCGTCGGCTCCCGCGCCGCCGTCCAGCAGGTTGTTGCCGCTGTTGCCGGTGAGCTGGTTGTCCAGCGCATTGCCCGTACCGGACAGGTCGCCGCTGCCGGTCAGCACCAGGTTCTCGAGGTTGGCACCCAGCACGTAGCTGAAGCCGGCGCGAACGGTGTCCAGGCCCTCCGACGCGTTCTCGGTGATGACGTCGCCGGCGTTGTCGACCACGTAGCTGTCGTTGCCCGCGCCGCCGATCATCGTGTCGGTGCCCGCGCCACCGTCCAGCACGTTGTTGCCGCTGTTGCCGGTCAGCACGTTGTCGAGGTCGTTGCCGGTCGCGTTGATGGGCGCGGTGCCGGTCAGCGTCAGGTTCTCGATGTTGGCGCCCAGCACAAAGCTCACGCCGCTGCGCACGAGGTCGGTGCCGCCACCGGCGCTTTCCGTGACGGTGTCGCCCGCGTCGTCGACGATGTAGGTGTCGTCACCCGCGCCGCCCAGCATCGCGTCGGCGCCCGCGCCGCCATCGATCAGGTTGGCGCCGCTGTTGCCGACGATGCGGTTGTCCAGCTCGTTGCCGGTGCCGCTGATGTTGACGCTGCCGGTGAGCTGCAGCTCCTCGACGTTGGCCGACAGCGTGGTGCTGACGCTCGCTCGCACCGTGTCGTAGCCGGCGTTGGTCTCCTCGGTGACGACGTCGGCGGTGTTGTCGACGATGTAGGTGTCGTCGCCCGCGCCGCCGGCCATCGTGTCCGCACCGCCCTTGCCGTCGATCAGGTTGGCGCCGGCATTGCCGGTGATGACGTTGTCCACCGCGTTGCCGGTGGCGTCGATGTTGCCGGCACCCAGCAGCGCCAGGTTCTCCAGGTTGTCGCCCAGCACCCAGCTGATGGACGCCCTGACGCCGTCCGTGCCTTCGTTGGTCTGCTCGATGATCTGGTCGCCCGCGTTGTCGACGACGTAGGTGTCGTCGCCCGCGCCGCCGGCCATCTGGTCGGCGCCGGCCTTGCCGTCGAGCAGGTTGTTGCCGGCGTTGCCGAGCAGGATGTTGTTCAGCGCATTGCCGGTGCCGTCGATGTTGGCCGCACCCAGCAGCGTCAGGTGCTCGACGTTGCTGCCCAGCACGAAGCTGACGCTGGCGCGCACGAGGTCCGTACCCTCGCCGGCGTTCTCGGTGGCGGTGTCGCCAAGGTTGTCGACGACGTAGGTGTCGTCGCCCGCGCCGCCGGCCATGGTGTCGGCGCCCGCGCCGCCGTCGATGAGGTTGTTGCCGCTGTTGCCGGTGATGACGTTATCCAGCGCATTGCCGGTGGCGCTGTTGCTACCGGCGCCCGTCAGCACCAGGTTCTCGACATTGGCGCCCAGCGCGTAGCTGACGGCCGAGCGCACGGTGTCCGTGCCTTCGCCGACGTTCTCGGTGACGACGTCGCCCGCCGAGTCCACCACGTAGCTGTCGTCGCCCGCGCCGCCGGCCATGCGGTCGCTGCCCGCGCCGCCGTCCAGCAGGTTGTTGCCGGCGTTGCCGGTCAGCTGGTTGTCCAGCGCGTTGCCGGTGGCGTCGATGTCGGCGCTGCCGGTCAGCGCCAGGTTCTCGACGTTGGCGGACAGGACATAACTGACCGACGCGTTGACGCTGTCGATGCCCTCACCGGCCGCCTCGACGACGAGGTCTGCGGAGTCGTCTACGTTGTACGTGTCGTTGCCCGCGCCGCCGGCCAGCACGTTGGCGCCGGCCGCGCCGGTCAGCACATCGTCGAAGGCGCTGCCGGTCAGGTTCTCGATGCCGGCCAGCGTGTCGCCCTGGGCATCGCCGCCACTGCCGCGGCCGGTGGACAGGCTCACCGTCACCGCGGCGCTGGACGCCGCGTAGGTGGCCGTATCAAGGCCGGCGCCGCCGACCAGCGCGTCCGCGCCCGCGCCGCCTTCCAGCAGGTCGTTGCCCGCGCCGCCGTCGATCCGGTTGGCCGCGGCCGTGCCGATCAGCACGTCGTCCAGGCCCGAGCCGGTCAGGTTCTCGATGGCATCGAAGCTGTCGCCGGCCGCATCGCCGGTGTTCAGCGTCGTGTCGGCCAGGCTGACGGTGAGGCCGGCCAGCGCACTGGCGTAGCTCGCCGTGTCGCTGCCTGCGCCGCCGACGAGTTGGTCCGCGCCCGCGCCGCCGATCAGCACGTCGTCGCCCGCGCCGCCCAGCAGCTTGTTGATGCCGGCATCGCCTTCCAGCGTGTCGTCGAAGGCCGAGCCGGTCAGGTTCTCGACGCTGGTGAAGCTGTCGCCGGCCGCGTCGCCCGCGTTGTTGGCCGCATTGACGAGGCTGGCCTTCACGCCGGCCGTCGCGCCTGCGTAGGTGGCCGTGTCGTTGCCGGCGCCGCCGATGAGCTGGTCCGCGCCCGCGCCGCCGTCCAGCAGGTCGTCGCCGTTGCCACCGTCCAGGCGGTTGTCGCCGGCGTCGCCCTTGAGCGTGTCGGCGAAGTTGGAGCCGACGAGGTTCTCCACGCCGTCGAGCAGGTTGCCCTGCGCGTCGCCGCCGTTGCCGATGCCGGTCACCAGGTCCACCTGCACGGCCGCGCCGGAGGTGGCGTAGCTGACCGTGTCGTTGCCCAGCCCGCCGTGGATCACGTCGGCGCCGCCGCGGCCCTCGATCGCGTCGTCGCCGTCGCCGCCGCTGATGACGTTGACGTTGCCGTCGCCCACCAGCGCGTCGTTGTAATTGGAGCCGGCCAGGTTCTCGATGGACGCGTAGCTGTCGCCCGCCGCTGCGCCGGTGTTGGTGCTGGGGGCCGACAGGCTGGCGCCGACGCCCGCCGTCGCGCTGGCATAGCTGGCGGTGTCGTTGCCGTCGCCGCCGTCCAGCACGTCGCCCGCGTCGCCGCCGTCCAGCACGTCATCGCCCGCGCCGCCCACCAATCTGTTCACGCCGGCCGTGCCGGTCAGCTGGTCGTCCCGGTCGGAGCCGGTCAGGTTCTCGATGCCGGCCAGCCGGTCGCCCTCGGCGTCGCCGCGCTGGCCGATGCCGGTGGCGAGGTTGACCTGCACGCCCTGGGCGGATGCCGCGTAGGTGGCCGTGTCGGTGCCCGCGCCACCTGCGAGCACGTCGGCACCGGTGCCGCCGTCCAGCAGGTCGTCGCCGTCGCCACCGTCCAGCGCGTCGTTGCCGGCCAGGCCCACCAGCGTGTCGTTGCCGGCGTTGCCGGTCAACCGGTTGGCGCTGGCCTCGCCGGTCAGCAAGTCGTCGCCGCTGCCGCCGGCCAGGTTCTCGATGGACTGGAAGCTGTCGCCGGTCGCGTCGCCGCCGGTCACGACGCCGGTGGTCAGGTTGATCTGCACCGCGACCGTAGAGGTGCTGTAGTCGGCCGTGTCGGAGCCGTCGCCGCCCACCAGCGTGTCGGCGCCGGTGCCGCCGGTCAGCACGTCGGCGCCGCGGCCGCCGTCCAGCACGTTGGCGCCGGCGTCGCCCACCAGCCGGTCGGAGAAACGCGAGCCGGTCAGGTTCTCGACGTTGGCCAGCGTGTCGCCCGCGGCGTCGCCGCCCGTGCTGGGCGTGGCGCCGCTGAGGTCGACCTTCACGCCTTCCTGCGAATCGGCATAACTGGCCGTGTCCGTGCCGTCACCGCCATCGAACTGGTCGGCACCCGCGCCGCCCACCAGCAGGTCGTCGCCCGCCCCGCCCTGCAGGCTGTCGTTGCCCGGGTTGCCGACCAGGACGTTGTCGAAGCCGTCGCCGATCAGGATGTCGTCGTTCTCGGAGCCGGCCAGGTTCTCGATGGACTGGTAGCTGTCGCCCAAGGCCTCGCCGGTGTTCAGCGCGGCGTTGGCCAGGTTGGCGGTGACGCCGGCCTGGGCGTCCAGGTAGCTGGCGGTGTCGCGGCCGTCGCCGCCGACCAGCGCGTCGGCGCCCTCGCCGCCTTCCAATTCGTCGTCGCCAGTGCCGCCGTCCAGCCGGTTGTCGCCGGCATCGCCGATCAGCAGGTCGTCCTCGGCGGAGCCGGTCAGGTTTTCGATGTCCTCCAGCCGGTCGCCGGTGGCGTCGCCGCCGCTGCCTTGGCCGGTGCCCAGGCTCACGTTCACGCCCGCCGTGGAGCTGGCGTAGGTCGCCGTGTCGTTGCCGCCACCACCGCGCAGCGTGTCCGCGCCGGCCCGGCCTTCCAGCACGTCGGCGCCCGTGCCGCCCTGCAACACGTTGGCCAGCGCGTCGCCGCGCAGCGTGTCGTCATGGTCGGAGCCGGTGACGTTCTCGGTCAGCGTCAGCGTGTCGCCCTCGGCATCGCCACCCTTGCCGGTGCCGGCGGCCAGGTCGACGGTGACGCCGGCCGACGAGCCGGCGTAGACGGCCGTGTCGTTGCCGGCGCCGCCCACCAGCACGTCGGCGCCGCCGCGGCCTTCGAGCAGGTCGTTGCCGGCGCTGCCGTCCAGGCGATTGGCAGTGGCGTCGCCGCGCAGCGTGTCGGCGCCGCCGCTGCCGCTGAGGTTCTCGATGCCGTCCAGCGTGTCGCCGTCGGCGTCGCCGCCGCTGGCGGTGCCGGCGGCCAGGTCCACGCCGATACCCAAGGGCGAGCCCTCGTAGCTGGCCGTGTCGCCGCCGCTGCCGCCGGTGAGCTTGTCGGCGCCCTCGCCGCCCACCAGCCAGTCGTTGCCGGCGCCGCCGTCGAGCTTGTCGGCGCCAGCGCCGCCGAAGATGCGGTCCGCGCCGATCAGGCCGTTGACCGTGTCGTTGCCGCCGCCGGCGTCGATGAGGTCGCCCAGGCCGTAGGCCGGGAACACCACGCCGTCCCGGCCGGAGGCGTCGGCGTAGGTCATGTCCGCCGCGCTGGCGACGTCGCGCACGATGGCCGGCAGCGTCAGCTTGCCCTCCAGCACGGTGCCGCCCACGTCGGCCGAGGCCGTGACGACGAGGTCGAAGGTCGTCGGGCTGCCGCCGGCGGTGTCCGACAGGACCGGGTAGCGCACCATGACGCTGAAGTGCGTCGTGGTGGCGGTCGGGTCGGTCGGCAGCGGCAGCTCCCAGCCGGTGGCGCCCTTGGTGGCGCCCACCACCTCGAAGCCGTCCGGCAGGCCGCTGATGACGAGGGACTTGACGATGGGCGCGGTCCTGGCCGACAGCGTGATCTCGAACTGCCGCGCCCAGCCGGCGCCCATGCCCTGGCCGCCGTCGCCGCTGATGACGTCGTCGCCCGCCGTGCCGGTGATGACCTCGGGCGAGGCCTGGGCGGCCGGCGACAGGTCGGTGGCCGATTCGGTCGAGCCGCCGGAGCCGGTGATGGTGGCGCCGGTGGTCGTCGTGCCGACCTCCTGGCCGGTGACGTTGTGGAACTGGCCGGTCACAGTCAGCGTGGGCCCGGCGGGCGGTGGGGGCGGTGGGCCGCCGGGGGGGCCACCGGCCGGTGCCGGCGCGACCTGGATGACCAGCGTGAACGGCCGGGCCTCGTCGTGGAACTCGGCCGCGGACCTGCCTTCGCCGGACGCCGTGCCCGACACCATGCCGCTCTCCAGCGGCCTTGGCGGCGGCGGCATCTCGCTGCTGCTCTCGCGCTCGGACGGCGCCGATGCCTCGTCCGTCGTGTTCTTCTCGATGGTGCGCAGCAGCGTGTCGGTGATGTTGACCGGCCCGGCCTGGGTGATCAGCGCGGACGCCTCGATGGCGCCGTCCTGGAACTGCAGCTTGAAGTCCGGGTCGGCCAGCGCGCGCAATGCGGCGCCCTGCAGCACGTGCTGGGTGCCATCGGACATGACCAGCACCAGGTCCACGCCGGCCACCTGCACCTTGGTGACGGCCGCGCGCGACAGCGCCAGCTTGATGGTCGCGTCGCTCGATGGGGCGTGAATGACGACTTTGCCCGGGACGTTGTCCATCGTTTGCTTACTCCGTGTCAGCGCGTCGGCGGCGATTCGGCGGGCGAGGCGCAGGGGATGCCGACCCTGCGCAGCAGCTGGGCATCCGAATCGCTGGCGGCCTCGCCGGCCAGCACGCGCAAACCCTCAGCCGCCCCCAGCTCCACCATCAATTGCAGCAGGCGGCGCTTGCCCGCACTGCCATCGCCAGCCAGGTCGGCGCCCAACGCCGGCCCCAGGCGCAAGTAGCCTACGCCAAGGCGGCGCAGCAGCGCCAGGTCTTCGGGCGGTGTAACCACGCGTCGCAGCCCAATATGCACGCCACGGCGCTGCAGCATCGTCGTCAGCGGCCCCAGCACGCTGGCCACGTTGCGTTCGCCGTCGATGTCGAACTCCACCCACAGCCGCTGCGCCAGCGGGCCCACGCCGGCCAACGCCTCCTCGAACCGGCTGACGAAGGTGGGCCGCTCGGCCGAGCGCGCCGACACGCGGATCGCGATCTCTTCCCGCGCCTGCTCATGCCCGGCGATGCGGGCCAGCGCCAGCTCGGCCACGCGCAGGTCGATGTCGGCGATGCGCGCGGTGCGCAGCGCCGAGGGCAGCACCTCGTCGGCACCGAAGGCGCGGCCCTCGGCGTTCTGCAGCCGCACCTGCGCCAGCTGTTGCGTGGTGATCCCGTCAAGCGTCGTGACGGGCGACAGCTGCAGGTCCACGCGGCCGGTGAGCAACGCCTCGTCGATGAGGCTGCGCCACTGCGCCAGCGACACCGCCGGGCCGGAGCGCGTGACGCGCGCCATCATCCACGGCGCGTCGCCGCCTTCGCCGGTCTGCAGCGCGTGATCGATGCGTGACATCACGGCGCCTATCGTCTCGCCGCCATGGAAGACGCCCGCCGCCAGCCAGCCGACGCGCGGCCGGTCCGTCAGCTCGCGCTGCTTGAGGCCGTGCAGCGCCTCGGACAGCTCGCGCGTCCAGGCGTTCAGCGCCTCGGCCTGCACGCAGGGCATCAGCACGCCGAAGTCGGCGCCATTGAGCCGCGCGATCACGCCACCGGCGTCGACCAGCCGCGGCGCGCGCGTGCGCAGCAGCGTGGCCACCTGCTTGAGCAGCTCGTCGGCGCGCTCGCGGCCGGCGCGCTGGTTCAGGCCGGCCAGGTCGTCGATGCGCAGCAGCGCGATGCCGCCGACGGCGTCTGCCGGCTCGTGCAGCAGCGTGGCGAGCCGGTCCATGAACTGCGCACGCGCCGACAGCTGGGTCACCGGGTCCACCGACAGCTCGGCATGCAGTTCGCCCAAACGGTGGTCACGGTCGTCCAGCTGCGCCTTGATGCGGGTCAGCGCGACGTTGATGGCGCGCGACATCGGCGCCCATTCGACCGGGCCGTCCTGCACGCGCTCGGTGATGCGCCCCTGCCCGGCGGCGTCGAGCTGCGCCATCAGCGGCTCGCCGCCGCGCAGCCACCAGCGCGACAGCAGCACCAGGGCCGCCAGCGTCGCCGCCGCGGCCAGCGCGTGCACCAGCGCCAGCCAGCCCAGCTGGCCCGCGGTCAGCGTCGCACGCAGCAGCCACAGGTTGATCACGGCGGACAACGCGAAGCCGACCGCCACGGCCAGGCCGGCCCGCCGCGTGGCGCTGCCGATGCTCATGGCTCGCCCCCGGCGGCGATCTGTTCGTACTGCGGGCCGAAGCGCGCGTCCAGGTTCTCGGCCACCAGCGAGGCCGCGGCCAGCAGGCCGGCGTCCAGCTTGAGCAGCGCCCGCTGCGCGTTGTCGCCAGCCTCGATGGCCGCCGCGACCTGCGTGGCCAGGGCCAGCAGCGGCGCCAGCGTGCCGGCCGCCGGCCCGGCATCGAGGTGGTGGGCGACGGCATCGACCACGCTGGCCGGGAAGCCCAGCTCGTCCAGCCAGGCCGCGCCGACCTGCGCATGGTCCATGCCGCAGGCCGCGCGCTCCAGGGCCGCGAGTTCCGCGCCGCGCACCGAGCGCGCGCCGGCCAGCCGCGCGGGCAGCGTGCCGGCAAACGCCTGGCACAGGATCAGGTGGCCCACGTTGTGCAGCAGGCCGGCCAGGAAGGCCGCCTCGGCATCCGCGCCGGCCAGCCGCGCCAGGCTGCGCGCGGCCTTGGCGGTGAGCGTCGCGTCCAGCCAGAACTGGCGCAGGTTCACGCCCGGCACGGCCACGAACACGGCCTCCAGCCCGCCGCTGATGACCAGCGTGCGCAGCGTGTCGGTGCCGACGATGGCGACGGCGTCCTTCAGGCTGGCGAGGCTGCGCCGGCCGCAGTAATAGGGCGAGTTGGCGATGCGCAGCGTGCGCGCGGCGAGCTGCGGCTCCTGCTCCAGCTCGTCGACCACATCGCTCACCGACGCGCCGGGGTCGCGCAGCTGGCTGATGAGGCGGCGCACCACGCGCGGCACCGAGGGCAGCGCCAGCTGCCCGCCCGCCGCGGCGCGCACCTGGTCCATGCGCGCTTTCATGGGTGCACCCTTCGGCCTGCGGCCTCTCGCGCCGAGCGGGAGCGAGCTTGCTCGGGGCGGCCCGGCGTGGCGCTCACGAACGCGGCCCCTTGCCGTCGGACAGCGCGTCGCGCAGCTGGTCCTTCTCCAGGTTCCACAGCGTCGAGTCCATGCGCTTGACCAGCGCCGCCTGCTGCATCACCTCGTCCTTCAGGCCCTGGTTGGCGGTCGTCAGCGAGGCGATCTCGCGCTCCAGGTTCTCGACGCGGCTCAGCGCCAGGCGCACGTCGCCCACCAGCGCCTCCTGCGCGGGCAGGAAGTCCAGCATGCGGCCGACACGCGCGTTGGACGCGCCGCTTTCCTGCAGCATGCCCTCGGCGGCGGAGGCCAGCCTGGCCATCGCCGGCACCACCTCGCCGACACCGCCGACGGTCGCCGTCGTGCGCTCCAGCACGTCCTCCTGGCTGTGCAGCCGCTGGGTGAGCTTGGCCGTCGCGCCGGCCATCTGCGCCACCTGCGGCACCAGCATGTCCAGCCGCGAGACGACGTCCGCCAGGCCGGTCGTGGACGCGCGGTGCTGCTCCAGGATGTCGGCCAGCAACGTGGCGAGGAAGCGCTCGCTGATCTCCACGTTCTCGTTGACGCTGCTCTTCTCGGCCAGCGACAGCACCTGGCCGCGCACGGTCTCGACGAGGTCGGTCGCGGCCTTGCGCACGGCCACCATCTGGAAGCCCAGCACGATGGAGCCCACCAGGCCGAACATCGACGCCGAGAACGCCGTGCCCATGGCCGACAGTGGCTTCTGCAGGCCGCCGACGATCTTGGCGAACTCGCCCTCGATGTCGCCGCCGCCGCCGGCGCTCTTGGCGATGGTGGCGATCAGGCCCGAGGTCTCGACCAGCGTCTCCAGCAGGCCCACGAAGGTGCCCAGCAGGCCCAGGCCGACCATCAGGCCGACGAGGAACTGGCTCAGCTCCTGGCGCTTGTTGAGGTACTGCTCCAGCGCCTCGATCTCGGGCTCCATGGCTGAGCTGTGGATGTAGACCTGGTGGCCCAGGCCCAGCTTCTGCAGCCGGTCCAGCATGCCGGTCACGAAGGCCGGCGGGCCCAGGCGCGGGTGCTGCTCGCCGCTGGCGTCGCCGTCATGCAGCCAGCGCATGCCGGCGCGGAAGACCCGGTCCTCGCCGAACAGCTCCACCAGGTGGCCCACCATCGTCCACATGCCCCAGCACAGCACGGCAATGATGATGCCGTTGAGGATGGGGTTGGACATGACCGCGAAGGACACGAAGTGCCACATCGACGCGGCGCCGGCCAGCATGGCCAGCAGCGGCAGCGCGACGAAGAAGACATGCCGCGCGCCGATGCCATGCTCATGCGGCGACCGCGGCCCGCGCGGCGGCAGCGGCTCGGACACGGTGGCGGTGTGGGGAGCATTCATGGCATGGATCCCTGGGCCGATGCGGAAATGCGACCCGAGAGGCACGCAGCCACGCGGAAGCGCGCTCCGTGGATCCCCTGTGTCTCTATGTCTCTGCGGTTGGCTTTGAAATTCATCTCCGGTCCCTCGAGTTCATTTACGGTCGCGCAAGGCGGTGTCGGCGAGGCCGCGGATGGGCGACAGCAGGTACTGCAGGACGGTGCGCTGGCCGGTGACGACGTCGGCGCTGACGCTCATGCCGGGGCCCAGCGGCTGGCCGAAGCGCCGCACGCTGGCCGGGTCCACGGCGGCCATGACGCGGAAGTAACGCTCGCCGCGCTCGTCGACGAGGCTGTCCGCGCTGATCTCGGTGACGCGCGCGTCCAGCGTGCCGTAGGACGTGTAGTCGAACGCCGCCACCTTGACCCGCGTCGGCAGGCCCACGCGCAGCGTGCCGCGCTCGGCCGGCGATGCGCGGGTCTCGATGACCAGCGCGTCGTCCTGCGGCGTCAGCTCCAGCAAGGTCTCGCCCGGCTTCACGACGCCGCCGACCGTGTTGCTGGCCAGCTTGTTGACGACACCCGACACCGGCGCCGTCAGCACCGTGCGGCGCACGCGGTCGTCCTCGGTCTTGATGTCCTGCTCCAGCCGGCGCTGCTCCACGCGCGCGTCGGACAGCGCCGTGCGCGCCTCGCTGCGGAACTGCGCCACCGTCTCGGCCTGCCGGGCCGTCAGCTCGGCGGCGGCGGCCGCCAGCCGCGGCAACGAGGCCTCGGTCTCGGCGATCTGGGTCGTCAGTCGCTCGACGCGGCCACGCGCGTCCAGCAGCTCGCTCTGCGAGCCGGCGTTGCGGGCCACCATGTTCTGCACCAGGCTGAGCTGCGAGCGCGCCACGTCCAGCTCGGCGCGCAGGCCCTTGACACGCGCGCTCGCCTCGGCCGCCTCCTGGCGGCGCTGCGTGGCCTGCTCCTGCAGCACGCGGGTCGTCTGCGCCAGCTTGGCCGCGCGCGCCGCGAAGGCCTCGGACTCGGCCTGCACGGCGGGGTCGCTGGCCGACGTGCCCGCCGGCGGCTGGAAGCGCGCAGCGCCGCTGGCCTCGGCGTCCAGCCGCGCCACGCGGGCCGCCAGGCCGGACATGCGCGCGCCCTTCTCGCCGCGCGAGGAGCTGGCCTGCAGGTCCGACACCGCCACCAGCGGCTGGCCGGCGGTCACCGCGTCGCCCTCGTGCACGAACACCTTGGACAGGATGCCGCCCTCCAGGTGCTGCACCAGCTGCTGCCGGCCCGAGGGCACGATGCGGCCCTGCGTGTGCACGACGAGGTCCACCCGGGCGAGCGCCGTCCACACCAGCAGCGCCAGCGTCAGGCCCGACACTGCATAGATCAGCGCCCGCGGCCGGCGCAGGCGGCGGCCCTGGCCCAGCGTGCTGTCGAAGCAGGACAGCAGCAGGTCCACCGGCGCCGCGGCTGCGGTGGGCGGCGCGGTCATGGCTTGTCCCCCAGCCGCACCGCGACGGCCGGCGCCGCGGCGCTGGCCTTCATGTCGATGCGGGTGACGAGGCGGTCGCCAGCGATGCCCTGGCCCAGCAGCTCGTTGCGCACTGCCATCGCGCGGATGAACGCGGCGCGCTGGTTCTCGCTGAGGTGGATCTCGGGGCCGACCGCGACGATCTCCAGCCGCGCCGACGGCGATTCGGCCAGGCGCTGCTTCAGCGGCTGCAGCGCACCGGCCAGCGCCTTGGCGGCCGCCGCGTCGACGGTCAGCGCGCCCGGCGCGAAGTCCAGCTGCAGGAAGCGCTCCGCGGGCTTGACCTTGGCGGACGCCGCACTGGCGGCCAGCGCGGCCTCGTTGCCGGCCACGGCGATGCGGGTGCGCTGCGGCGCCTGGGACTCGATCAGCGGCGCGCCTGCGGGCAGGCGCTCCTTCTCGGCGGCCGGCGCGGCGATCGCGGCCCGCGCCCGGCCCAGCTCGGCCTGCTGCTCGGCGATCTTGGCCGCCATGCGCTTGGCCAGCATCTGCGCCGAGAAGCTCAACGCGATCGCCAGCACGACGATGACGAAGACCATCGCGATGACCACGTTGGTCAGCGCGTCCACGAAGCCCGGCCAGTAGTCCCCGTTCTTGCTGCCGCCGCCTGCCATGGCTTACCTCGCGACGACCTGGCGCAGCGCGCCGGTCAGGTGGGCGATGCGCCACTCGTTCTGCGCGGCGCTGACGACGACCTGCACCACGTCCAGGCGGCTCTGGTGCAGGCGCTGGTAGGCGTCCAGCACGTCCAGCAGCTGACGGTTGCCGCCGGTGAGCTGGGCGCGGAAGGCGTCGACGACCTTGCGGTTGGCCTCCAGCTCGTCGCGCACGGACGCGTAGCGCTCGGTCGCCGCGCGCAGGTTGGCGTAGCTGGTCTCCAGGTCCTGCAGCACGCGGCGGCGCACGCCTTCGCCGCGCGCCTCCAGCTCGTTGCGGCGGGCCTCGGTGGCGCGCATGCGGGCGTAGTCGGCGCCGCCGTTGGCCAGCGGCACGGTCAGCACCAGCATCGCCTTGCTGTCGCGCTGCTGCGCCTCGGTGCCGGCGGCGTTGCGGTTCTGCGAATGCGTCAGCTCGACGGCCAGGCGCGGCAGGAAGGCCGAGCGGTTGCTGCGGCGCTCGGCCTCGGCCGCCTGCTGCTCCAGCCGCGACGACTGCATCTCGGCGTTGCCGGCCTCGGCCTCGGTCATCGCGGCGTCGGCGTCGGCGGGCAGGTAGAGGTCCAGGGGCGCGTCCAGCGCCAGGCCGAAGGGCGCCACCGAAGACAGGCGCTGGAAGTTACGCAGCGCCGCCGCCAGCGCCGCGCGCGAATCGGCCAGGCCGGAGCGCACGTTGGCCACGCGCGCGGTGATGCGCTCGCGCTCGGCGGGGCTGGCGCCGCCGGCCGCCACACGGTCGCTGATGTAGCGCAGCAGCTCGTTCAGCGAGGCCTCGTAAGTGTGGCCCAGCTCGACGCCGACGCGCTGCTGCAGCACCGCGAACCAGGCCGTGCCGGTGTCCAGCAGCGTCTGCGACTCGACGCCGGCCAGCTGCACCTCGGCGGAGGCGGCCAGCAGCTCCTGGCGCGTCCATTCGTGGCGCGCGGTCTCGTCGACCAGCGCCTGGCTCAGCACGGCGGAATGGTCGGCGCGGCCCAGGTTGTCCTTGCGGTCGGGCGTCTCGAAATGGCCGCGGCCCACGGCGAAGCGCGCCTCCAGCCGCGGCAGCAGCGCGCCGCGCGCGGCCTTGCGGGTGTAGTCGAAGCTCTCCGAGCGAAAGCGCGCGGCGGCCACCTCGGGGCTGTTCTGCCAGGCCAGCTGCAGCGCGTCGCCCAGCGACAGCGCCGGGCCGTTGCCGCTCAGGGCCAGCACCGGCGGCATGCCCAGCAGTTGCTGCAGGCTGGCGACGCGCGGCCGCGCGGCCTCGGCGGCCGGGGCGGATGCGGCCACGGCCGGCGGCTCCGCCTGCGCGGCGGCCCAGGCGGGCGCCAGGCAGAGCAGGACCGACCCGCTCCAGCGACGCAAGGGCAAAGACATGGATCGCATTCCTTCAGGCAGACGTGGGGCCGGCCGCGGCCGGGCGGCGCGGCGTGGCCACGGCACCGGGGGCCAGCAGGCGCTGCGGCGGCGCGTCGGCGACGAGGCGGCCGCGCTCCAGCACCAGCACGCGGTCGCAGATCTGGATCAGCTCGGCGCTGTGCGTGGCGACGACGACGCAGCGCCCGTCCCGCCAAGCCGGCAACGCTGTCAGCAGGCCATCCTGGGCCTGCCGGTCCAGGCCCAGCGTGGGCTCGTCCAGCAGCACGAGGTCCGACGGTTGGTGCAACACGCGCGCCAGCGCCAGCATCTGGCGCTGCCCGCCGGACAGGCCGGCGCCGTTGGGGCCCAGCTCGGTGTTCAAGCCCAGCTCGCCGCGATCCAGCTGCGGCCCCAGGCCGGCCACGCGCAACGCGTGCAGCAGCTCGGCCTCGCGCCGAGTGCCCTCGCCGGGCGCGACAACGTCGAGCAACCGGCCGGCCAGGAAGCCCGGCTCCTGCGGCTTGTAGGCCACCGCGCCGGCCAGCCAGCGCCGCGTCAGGTCGTCGGCGACGACGCGACCGCCGATCGCGAACTGCCCCTCGGTCGGCGCGAGGTGGCCGGCCAGCAGGCGCAGCAGCGTGGACTTGCCCGCGCCCGAGCTGCCCACCACGGCGACCAGCTCGCCCGGCCTGAGCGTCACGGTCAACTCGGCCAGCACCGGCGGCCGGCCGGGGTAGGCGAAGCCCACGCCGGCCAGGCGCACGCCCTCGGCCGCGGCGGCGCCCAGCGGCCCGCCGGCCTCGCGCTCGGTCAGCGCGGCGGCGTCCAGCGCCACGGCCTGGCCCAGCTCGCGCAGCGCGCGCATGAACTCCTGCCAGCGCAGCACGACCGGCGTGACCATGCACATCGAGCTGACCAGGCGCCCGCCCAGCATCGCCGTGGAGATCAGCCCGCCGATGCTCAGCGCCTGCGCCTCGATGCGGTAGACGCCGGCCACCAGCGTCGCCACCGTGCAGGCCGACATGCCCAGCGGCAGCAGCTGCTGGCTGACCTGCTGCCAGACCCGCGCCCGCGACGCCGCCCGCGCGGCGATGGCCGAGGGCTCGCGCAGGCCGCGCTCGGCCACGCGCGCGCCGGCCGCGGACATGATGCTTTCACGCGCCAGCAGCACGTCCGCCAGCCAGGAGAACTTGGTGGCCGACGCCTGCACCGCCACTTGCGAGCGCCGCGAGGCGGCCGCCTGCAGCACCCCGCCCACGAGCAGCAGCAGCGCGCCGGTGCCCAGCGGGATCAGCACCAGCGGCCCGGCGATGACGGCCAGCACGACCGCGAACAGCAGCGCGAACGGCAGGTCGGCCAGCGGCAGCAGGAACTGGGCCGACAACACCTCGCGCGAGGCCGACAGCTCGCGGTAGCGCGACAGCAGCGTGCCCACGGCCAGCGGGCGCGAAGCCGGTGCGGCCAGCACGCCGCGCAACAGGCGCTCGTCCAGGTGCATGTCCCAGCGCGCGCCGGCATGCTCAACGAGCAGCACGCGCGACAGCCTCAGCACCAGCTCCAGCGCGAACAGCAGCCCCATGCCCAGCGCCAGCGCCCACAGCGTCTCGTGCAGCTCGTTGCCGACCGCCTTGTCGTAGACCAGCATCGAGAACAACGGCAACGCCAGCGTGAAAGCATTGACCCCCAGGCTCGCCAAGGCCAAGTCGGCGAGGTGACGCCGATTTGCGCGCAGGAACAGCAGGATGGATTCACGCATGCATCGGATCTCACCCTCTCACTCGGCACGCCGGCGGTACCGAACCGGGCGAAATGATTGGAAAACGGTCGTCGGGAATGCGGCCGATGTTACCCGCGGGCCGGCGCGTCTCTCCCTGGGATAAACCGGTCATGAACCGCCCTTTTCGGCGCCCACGAACGGGATGCGGGACGCCTGCTATGCCCCGGCCAGCAGGCAGACCGCCCGCGCCTCGATGGCCCTGCCCTCGCCCACCGGGCCCATCTTCTCGGCCGTCTTGGCCTTCACGTTGACGCGGCCCGCCTCCACGCCGAGCGCCTCGGCTAGGCGATCGCGCATCGCCGCGATGTGCGGTGCCATCTTGGGCGCCTGGGCGACGATGGTGCTGTCCACGTTGACGATCTGCCAGCCGGCCGCGCGCACGCGGCGGCAGGCCTCGGCCAGCAGCACCATCGAGTCCGCGCCCTTGAACTCGGCGGCCGTGTCGGGAAACAGCTTGCCGATGTCGCCCAGGGCCGCCGCGCCCAGCAGCGCATCGGTGATGGCATGGGCCAGCGCGTCGGCGTCGGAGTGGCCCAGCAGGCCGTGCGTGTGCGGGATCGTGACGCCGCCGAGGATGAGCGGGCGGCCGGTGACGAGCTGGTGCGTGTCCCAGCCCTCGCCGATTCTTAGAAGAGGCAGCGGGTTCATGCCGTGATTGTCGTTGGACGCTGCTATGGTGCGGCCCGCCATGAAACGCCTCGCCCTCCTTTGCCTGCTGGCCATCGCCCAGGCCGCCCTCGCCCAAGCGCCCCGCCCCAAGATCGGCGTCGTCCTGTCCGGCGGCGGCGCGCGTGGCCTGGCCCACATCGGCGTGCTGCGCGTGCTGGAGGAGATGCAGGTGCCGGTGGACCTCATCGTCGGCACCAGCATGGGCGCGGTCGTCGGCGGCGCCTACGCCTCCGGCCGCAGCGTCGACGAGCTGGAGGCGCTGGTGAAGAGCGCCGCCTGGAACGCCATCCTGGCCGACCGCCCGGCGCGCGACCGGCTGTCCATCCGCCGCCGCGAGGACGACGAGCGCCTGCCCTCGCGCATCGAGTTCGGCTTCAACCTGCAGCGCGGCGCCATGCTGCCCGGCGGCGCGGCCGGCAACGGCCAGCTGGAGGCCACGCTGTCGTCGCTGCTGCCCGCGGCCATGGCCGAGGAACCGCTGCGCAAGCTGCCCATCCCGTTCCGCGCCGTTGCCACCGACCTGCTCTCCGGCGCCATGCTGGACCAGGCCGACACGCCGCTGTTCCTCGCGCTGCGCGCGTCGATGGCCGTGCCCGGCGTGTTCGCGCCGCTGCGCGTCAACGGCAGGCCGCTGGTGGACGGCGGCCTGGTGCGCAACCTGCCGGTGGACATCGCGCGCCAGCTCGGCGCCGACATCATCATTGCCGTCAACGTCGGCACGCCGCTGCTGGAAGACGGCGAGATCACCAGCGCCGTCATGGTGGCCAACCAGATGCTGCAGATCCTGACCGAGCAGAACGTGCAGCGCTCGCTGCGCGAGCTGCGCCCGCGGGACATCATCATCGACCCCGACCTGCCCGGCATGGGTTTCATGGACTTCTACCGCGCCGACGAGGCCATGGCCACCGGCCGACGCGCGGCGCTGGCCGCCGGCGAGCGCCTGGCCGCGCTGGCTTCGCCGGCCGCCCAGGCTGCCATTCAGTCGCGCCGCCTCGCGCCGCCGGAGTCCGCGCTGCCCGCGCTGCCGCTGGCCGAGTTGACGATCAGCGGCACGCGGCGCCTGAACGCCGAGGCGCTCAAGGCCGAGCTGGCCCTGCCGCCCGGCACGCCGGTGGCGCGCAACGAGCTGAACCGCGCCGTCGAGCAGCTGGAGGGCACGGGCGACTTCGAGCGCATCGAGACCGAGATCGACGACCGCGACGGCAGGCGCAGCGTCGAGTTCCGCCTCACCGAGGCCGACTGGGCCGCCAGCCGCGTGCGCCTGGGGCTGGAGCTGTACAGCAACTTCGCCGACGCCAACAGCTACTCGCTGGTCGCCATGCACGTGGCCAACTGGCTCAACCGCTGGGGCGCCGAGCTGCGCAGCGTCGCGCGCATCGGCTCCACGCGCGGCCTCAACACCGAGTTCTACCAGCCGCTGGGGCCGGGCTCGCGCTGGTTCGCCAGCGCCAAGCTCGGCTACGAGGCCGGCAACAACGACGTCTTCAACCAGGGCCAGCGCGCGCTGCGCCTGTCCAGCAGCCTGACCAGCGCCCAGCTCGAACTGGGCCACCGCGTCGCCGGCCTGGGCGACCTGCGCTTCGGCGTCGGCCAGCTGCGCGCCAGCGACGAGGTCGTGCTGCCCGTCAGCCCCACCAACGGCCGGCGCTCGCAGACGTATGGCCAGCAATACCTGGAACTGCACACCGACACGCTGGACTCGCTGGCCTTCCCCAGCCGCGGCCAGTGGACGACGGCGCGCATCGAATGGCTGCACCCGCGCGGCGAGGGCAGCGTCATCAACGCCTCCTTGCTGGGGCTGACGGCCTTCCGCCTGGGCGAATGGGCCGGCCAGCTGTACGGCGAGTTCGCGCACGCCGAGCGCGGCCAGGCGCGCTCGCTGGGCGGCTACCTGCGCCTGTCGGGCACGCCGGACGGTTCGCTGGTCGGCGAGAACATGGTGCTCGCCCGCGTCGTCATGGCGCGGCGCATCGGCGAGATGCCGGTGGGCCTGGGCGGCGCGGTGCGCATCGGCTTCTCGCTGGAGGCCGGCGCGGTCGGCGACGGCGCGGGCCTGAAGTTCGCCAACGTGCCGCGCAGCGGCTGGAAGCAGGCCGCCAGCGGCTTCCTGAGCGTGGACACGCGCTTCGGGCCGTTCTACCTGGCGCTGGGCACGACGCGCCAGGGCGAGACGGCGGCCTACCTGCTGCTGGGGCCGAGCTGGTAGCCGCTTGGCCGCGGGAGCGCCCACGCGCTTGAGGTCAGGCCGCCACCTGCCGCTGTTGCCGCAGGTGCTCGCGGTCGATCTGCTCGGCCAGCAGCGCCACGTCGCCTGCGCGGACCCCTGCGGCGCGGAAATGCGCCTGCCAGCCGTCCACCACCGCCGCCACGCGCCGCGCCTCGGCCGCAGCCTCCTTGACCTTGAGCCCGAAGGCCGCGGCCTCGGACATTGCGTTGGCGAGCGTCGAGTCCGCCATGTCGCGGCCCACGCGCATCTGCTGGTAGCCCAGCGCCTGGCCTGAGGGCAGCACGTCGAATGCGGGCGACAGCAGGTAGTCACCGGCATCGTTCATCAGCAGCGCGTGGTTCTTCTCGTGGTCATCGGTGTTGTCGATGAGGATGTTGAACACCATGCGGCGGAACAGTTCACGTCGGTCCGCGGTGCTGCGACCCTCGGCCAGCGCGCCGCGCCGCCGCAACAGTTGCGCGAGCTCCGGATAGCCCATGGCCTCGCCCGCCGCACGCAGCGCGACGAATGCGGACAGCGCGTGAACGCGCTGCCCTGGCGCCCGGTCGAAGCGACGCACTGCCACCGCATGTCGTCCGCCTGGCAACGGCAGCGGGCGGGTTTCGGCAGGGGTGATGCCCGCCTTGGCCGCAAGGGTCATCGTCGCGTGCTCGATCAGCGGCATGTCGAGCGCTTCGCCCAGCTCGGAGAACTTCAGCACCCAGGGGTGGCCGTCCAGTGAGATGAGCGCCTTGGGTCGCGCGCCGCCCAGCGTGGCGCCAGGCGCGATGAGGCGCTGCAGGGCTGGCTGCACCGGCTGGCCGGCCTGCACCTGCCGCACCAGTTCGTCGATGGTGGCGAGGTCCCCCAGCGCCGGCAGCGGGCCGAACGGGCGCGGCATGTAGACGTCGGGCGACGTGGACACGCCGAGCGCGCCAAAGCGCTCGTCGCCCGCAAAGAACAGGTAGTCCAGCAACGCCAGCCGCGGCGGCTTGTCTATGAACCGGATGACCCGCTCGCCCCAGCGGTCCGGCCGGGCGTCATCCACCGCGCCAGCGACGGCTTCACGCTGCTCGGGCAGCCATTCCTGGTCGAGCAGGGGCAGGTCCTCGCTCAGCGCAAAGCCGTGACGCAGCCAGGACGGCGCGTAGCGCAGCGACACGCCCTTGCTCGCCTGCACCATCGCCAGCGTGCCCACCCAGCGCGGCTGCGCCGGCTGGCCGAGCCACCAGAGGAAGAGCGTGGCGGAGGGCACGTAAGGGGCGTTCACCGGGTGAGCCCCGCCAGGCGGACGGGGCGGCCCGGCGGGAGCGCTCATCCGCCCTCCTCGTCGCCACGCTGCAGGCGTGCGCTGAGCGAGGCGGGCTTGCGGACCGCGCGCGCCTGCGCCGCCCTCACCTCGCTCTCGAGCGCGCCGAGGTCATGCACGGGGGCAGCGAGTTCAGCGAGCGCCGCCGAGCGGCCGATCAACCACAGTGCCGTCGCATAGGCCGCCATCGATACCGACGGGTCGCCCTTTTCCATGCGCGCCAGCGTGGGCTCTGTCACGCCGACGCGCTCGGCCCACGCCCTGCGCGATGCCAGCCGGCGCTTGCGCGCCACGGCCAGGTGATCGCCCAGGGTGCGCAACTGCGCAAGCACCGCGGGGGGCATGGATTGCAGCGCGCTGGATTGCTTCGGCATTCATAGAATGTAGCAAACCACGGAAAATACACAAATCTATTTGTTCTCAAGAAGGCGGCGCGCCAGCTCGAAGTCTTCCGGCCATGTCACCTTGAAGTTGCCCATCGACGTGCGCACCAGGCGCGGCGCGAGGCCCAACGCTTCGACCGCACTGGCTTCGTCGGTCGCGGCAGCGCCCAGCGCAGCCAGTGCGCGCTGGACCAGGCCTGCGCGGAACATCTGCGGCGTCTGCGCGGCCCATTTGTCGCGACGGTCCACCGTCGCGGTGACGCGCCCCCCGGCATCGCCGGCCTTCAGCGTGTCGGCGATGGGTTGGGCCAGCAGGCCGCCGACGGCGTCGTGCTGGCAGGCGTCGATCAGCGCATCGACCCACTCGGGCCGCAGCAGGCAGCGGGCGGCGTCGTGCACCAGCACCCAGTCGTCGTCGGCCGCACCGCGGCGGCGGAGTTCGGCCAGGCCGCCCAGCACGCTTTCCGCGCGGCTGGCGCCCCCCACGCGGGCCACCCAGCCTGCATAGCCCGGCAGCGCAGCCTCGAAGCGTTCATCGTCGGGCGACAGCACCACCAGCGTCTGCGCCAGCCGCGGCACCTCGGCCAGCGCGGCCAGCGTGTGCGCCAGCATCGGCCGGCCGGCGATCTCGACGTACTGCTTGGGCATGCCGGCGCCGGAGCGCTCGCCGACGCCGGCAGCGGGGACGAGGGCGAAAAAGCGGGGATTCGTCATCCCCGGCATTCTCAGGCGTCGTGCCCGGGGTTCTGACGCCTGAGCCGCCGCAGCAGGCCGGGCCAGGCCAGCTCCGCGCCCGAGCCGCGCATGACCTTGTCGCTTTGCGCGCGGATGCCCGCAAGGATCTGCGGCGGGATGCGGATCAGCTCACCGCCGCCGGCCTGCGCGGCGATCTGGATCTCGCAGGCGCGCTGCAGCATGAACATCTTCAGGAAGGTGTCCGCGGCGCTGTGGCCCAGCGTCAGCAGGCCGTGGTTGCGCAGCAGCATCAGCGAGGCGCGGCCGAGGTCGGCGACCAGGCGGGCCTTCTCGTCGGGATTCAGCGCCACGCCTTCGTAGTCGTGATAGCTCAGGCTGGCGAGCGGGAACAGGCTGTGCTGCGAGATAGGCAGCAGGCCCTCGCGCTGCGCGCTGACCGCCACGCCGGCCACCGTGTGCAGGTGCATGACGAACTTCGCGTCCTCGCGCGCCTCGTGCACGGCGCTGTGGATGATGAAGCCGGCCGGGTTGACGCCGTGGTCGCTGGGTGCGACCTTCTCGCCGGCCTCGTCGACCTTCACGAGGCTGCTGGCCGTGATCTCCTCGAACATCATCCCGTAGGGGTTGATGAGGAAGTGGTGCTCGGGGCCGGGCACGCGGGCGGAGATGTGCGTGAAGATGAGGTCGTCCCAGCCGTGCAGCGCGGCCAGGCGGTACAGCGCCGCCAGGTCGCAGCGGGCGGCCCATTCCTCCGGGGCGCAATAGGGCATCACGGGCGTCTCCTCGTCAAAAGGCGTGGGCCAGCATAGCGTCGACAATCCCGGCGCTGCTGTCACCTCCGTTCCCATGCTGATTGCCGACCTCCGCCAGCGCCTGAGCGCGCTCGGCGCCAATCCCGCCCATGAAAGCCGCGTGCTGCGCCACTGGGTGCGCGCGCTGCCGCTGGATGCCGGCAAGCAGCCGCTGCAGGGCTGGCTGCCCAAGGCCGTCATGGCGGCGCTGCCGGGGCTGATGGCGGAGCTGGACGGCCTCGTCCAGCTGCGCAGCGAGCATGCCGGCGGCGACGGCACGTCGGCGCGGCTGCTGCTGGGGCTGGCCGACGGCCAGACGGTTGAGACGGTGCTGCTGCCGCGCGAAGGCGTCTGCGTGTCCAGCCAGGTCGGCTGCGCGGTGGGCTGCCGGTTCTGCATGACGGGCGTGGACGGCCTGATACGCCAGGTCGGCAGCGCCGAGATCGTGGCCCAGGTGGTGCTGGCGCGGCGCAAGCGGGCGGCGCTGCGCAAGGTCGTCTTCATGGGCATGGGCGAGCCCTCGCACAACCTCGCCAATGTGCTGGACGCCATCGAGCTGCTGGGCACCGAGGGCGGCTTCGCGCACAAGCAGCTGGTGTTCTCCACCGTCGGCGACGAGCGCGCCTTCGCGGCCCTGCAGGCCGCGCGCGTGAAGCCGGCGCTGGCGCTGTCGCTCCACACGACCGATGCCGCCAAGCGCGAACAGCTGCTGCCGCGCGCGCCGCGGCTGACGCCCGAGCAACTGGTCGAAGCCGCCGAGGCCTACGCCCGCGCCAGCGGCTATCCGGTGCAGTACCAGTGGACGCTGCTGGAGGGCGTCAATGACGACGAAGCCGAGCTGGACGGCATCGTGCGGCTGCTGCATGGCCGCTACGGGCTGCTGAACATGATCCCGTACAACGAGGTGCCGGGCCTGGGCTTCACGCGGCCGAGCTGGGAGCGCGCCCGCGCCATCGCCGCCGAGCTGTCGCGCCGCGGCGTGCTGACCAAGCTGCGCGACTCGGCCGGCCAGGACGTCGAAGGCGGCTGCGGCCAGCTGCGCGCCCGCGAAGCCGTCGGCCGGCCGGCGCGGGTGGTGAGGATTCACGCCTGATATCCGCAGCCTCACCTGTCGAATGGCGATGGGTGCTGGCGATTCCAACCGCAGAATGCGGCACCGCATCGGCCCCGGCCGGTGTGAGAACACATCCATTCGGAGGAGAGATGACCCAATTTCAGACGCTGGCCCAGCGCGCGCGCATGGCACTCGTGATGGCCGGCACCGCCCTGTGCCTGCAGGCCGAGGCCGCGCCCACCGTCAACAAGTTCGAGCCCGCGGCGCAGGTGGGCGGCAGCGCGTTGCAGCTCAACGGCAAGGGCACGCGGGTGCGGCTGGTCTTCAAGGCCTACGACATGGGGCTGTACACCACCAAGCGCGTGGGCACGCCGGCGGAGCTGCTGGCGCTGCCTGGCGCGAAGCGGCTGCAGTTCATCGCATTGCGCGAGCTGCCGGGCACCGACCTTGGCCGCCTCTTCCTGCGCGGCATCAGCGACAACACGCCCGCCGCCCAACTGACCCGACACACGCTGGCGACGACGCGGCTCATCGAAATCTTCTCGGGCAAGCCCAAGCTGATGCCGGGCGACACCTTCGCGATGGACTTCGTCCCCGGCAAGGGCACGCAGTTCTACATCCAGGGCCAGGCGCAGGGCGAGCCGGTCGGCGACGACGAGTTCTTCACGCTGGTGCTGCGCATCTGGTTCGGCGACTCGCCGGCCGACAAGCCGTTGCGCGACGCGCTGCTGGACGGCGGCAAGGACTGACAGGCGCGCGTGCGTTCCTAGTTTCCGAGAACGATTCGCGCCAGCTCGAAGCGCGCACCGCCATCGCCTTGCGGGCTGACATGCACGACGCGGAACTGCCTGGCAGTGCCGGCGCGGAACTCGTATTCGCCGGCCGGCGGCACGCCCTCGTCGCAGCTGAGCTTGTCCGAATCCTTGGGTGGCTTCACGCGGGCGGCCGGCTCGCGGCAATCCAGCACCGCACCATGCCTGCCCAACGCCCTGGCGTAGAACGCGGCGACGCGGGCCGGCGAGTCGGCGACCTGGAACTTCATCACGTTGATGCGCAGGCCGAAGGAGCCAGCCCACGCACCGAACGACGCCGCGGGCGTATCGCCATGGCTTTCGCCGTTGGGCATGGCGCCTGGGTAGCCGGGCAGGCCGACGTCGGCCAGCGTGGCGTGCCCGCTGCCTTGCAGCCCGATGCTGAAAGCCTTGGCGTCGTCCGCCCAGGCGGGCGAGGCCGCCAGGCAGCCCCACCACAATCCGGCTGCGACACGGCGCGACATGCGTTGGCTCATCACGATCTCCTCGATGGATGAGCCGCAGCCTACGGAATAGCGGACGGCAAGCACGACCCGCGGGCGACGCACCGGCCGACGGCCCGGACAGGGTGCAGCCGGCGGCGACGGACGGCGCTCAGCGGCTGGCCGCCACCCACTCCTGCACCAGCTCCCGCAGCACCGGCAGCGGCACCTGCCCGGCCGTCAGCACGACGCGGTGGAAGCCCTTGACGTCGAACTTCGCGCCGAGCGCGGCTTCGGCCTCGGCGCGCAGCTTGCTGATCTCCAGCTGCCCGATCTTGTAGCCGAGCGCCTGGCCGGGCCAGACGATGTAGCGCTCGACTTCCGACACCACGTCGCTCTCCGCCATGGAGGAGTTGTCCAGCATGTACTGGATCGCGCGTTCGCGCGTCCAGCCCTTGTGGTGCAGGCCGGTGTCCACCACCAGCCGCATCGCGCGCAGCTGCTCGTCCGACAGGCGCCCGTACCACTGGTAGGGGTCGGTGAACAGGCCCAGCTCCTTGCCCAGGCTTTCGGCGTAGAGCGCCCAGCCTTCGACATAGGCGACGTAGAACGAACCGAAGCGGCGGAACTTGGGCAGGTTGGCGTCTTCCTGCGCGATGGAGACCTGGAAATGGTGGCCGGGCGAGGCCTCGTGCAGCGACAGCGTCTCCATGCCGAAGATGGGCTGGGCCTTCAGGTTGAAGGTGTTGACGTAGAACACGCCGGCGCGTGAGCCATCGGCCGACGGGCCCTGGTAGGACGCACCCGCGGCGCTCTCGGCGCGGAAGGCCTCGACCTCGCGCACCTCGTAGTCCGCCTTGGGCGCGATGTCGAACAGCTTGGGTGTCAGGCCGTTGATCTTCTTCTGCAGCTCGCGGTAGCCGGCCAGCAGGTCCTCGGGTTTGGTGTAGTAGTACTTCGGGTCGTCCTGCAGGTGCTTGAAGAAGGCCTTCAGGTCGCCCTGGAAGCCCACCTGCTTTCGCACGCCCTCCATCTCGCCGAGGATGCGCGCCACCTCCTTCAGCCCGATGTCGTGGATCTCGTCGGGCGTGAGCGCGACGGTGGTGGACTGCTGCACGCGGTGGGCGTACCAGGCCTTGCCGTCGGGCAGCGCGGACCAGGCCGTGCTGGCCCGCGCCCGCGGCATGTACTCGTCGCGCACGAAGGCCAGCAGGCGGCCGTAGGCCGGCAGCACCTGGGTGGAAAGCAGCTGGCGCATCCGCGCCGTGATGCGCTCGCGGTCGGCGGCCGGCACGGCTTCGGGGAAGTCCTTGATCGGCCCCCAGAACAGGCTCTTCTCGGGCTCGCTCACCGCCAGCGCCGTCAGCTGCGGCAGCACCTTGTCCATGACGGCACGCGGCTGCGTGACGCCGGCCTTCAGGCCCGCGCGCATGTTGGCAATGCTGCCGTCGAACACCGGCACGGCCAGCGCCAGCCGCTTGAGCCAGTCGTCGTAGTCCTTGGTCGTCTTGAAGGGCTGGATGGACTGGCCCGTGCCCATCTGGGCCAGGAAGCTGGGCAGCCCGCCGATCTGGCTGATGGGCTGCATCCACTCCGGAAAACGCTCGCCGGCCAGGTTCTGCTCCAGGTCGAGCTTGAGGATGCTGTAGGACACGCGGTCCTTGGGGTCGAGCTTGCGCCTGTCGAAACCGGCCAGCGCCTTGATCTGCGCCTGCAGCTCGCGCCGGGCCTGGGCGCGGTAGGCGGCGGTCGTGGTGTCGATGAGGCGGTCGTTGTAGCGCGGGTCGCCGAGAGACGTGGCGAGGATGGGCTGGCGCTGCAGCGTCAGCTCCCACTGGGCGTCCAGCCACCGGTGAAAGCGCTGGCTCTCGGTGGGGGCGGCGAAGGCGGGCAATGACAGGGACAGTGAGGTCGCGAGCAGGCTGATGGCGTGGCGGCGGCGCATGAAATCTCCGATGGGCAGTGCCGCGATGCTAGCCATGACCCCGCGCGCAGGCCAAAGGGCACGGGTTCCCTAGAATTCCGTCAGCCCCGCCCCGGGGCTGTCGTCGTTTGTAGGCCCCGATGAATCTGCCCTCGCTGCCGGCCATCCAGCCCGGCAAGAAGTTCACCCACCCCCGCCCCGTCGGTTCCGCCGACGCCCTGCTGCTCGCGCGCTTCGTGCAGCAGCAGCGCGACGCCGGGCGCATGGCCGCCATCTTCACCGCCGAACCGGGCGACACGCAGCGGCTGGAAGACGAGCTGAAGTTCTTCGCGCCCGAGCTGAAGGTGGCCGTGTTCCCGGACTGGGAGACGCTGCCCTATGACAGCTTCAGCCCGCACCAGGACCTGATCTCCGAACGGCTGGCCACGCTGTGGGAGCTGCTGCAGGCCAGCAAGAGCAAGACCATCGACGTCGTGCTGATGCCGGCGTCGACGGCGCTGACGCGGCTGGCGCCGCCGAGCTTCCTCGCCGGCACCACCTTCAACTTCAAGCTGAAAGCCAGGCTGGACGAGGCCTCGCTGCGTTCGCAGCTCACGCTGGCCGGCTACACGAACGTCAGCCAGGTCGTGCAGCCCGGCGAGTACGCCGTGCGCGGCGGCCTCATCGACCTGTTCCCGATGGGCTCGGCCGTGCCCTACCGCGTGGACCTGTTCGGCGACGAGGTGGACTCCATCCGCACCTTCGACCCCGACACGCAGCGCAGCCTGTACCCGGTGCCCGACGTGCGCCTGCTGCCGGGCCGCGAGTTCCCGATGGACGACGCGGCGCGCAAGAAGTTCCGCGAGCGCTGGCGCGAGAAGATGGACGGCGACCCGACCAAGTCGCGCATCTACCGCGACATCGGCGACGGCATGGCCTCGGGCGGCATCGAGTACTACCTGCCCATCTTCTTCGAGCAGACGGCCACGGTCTTCGACTACCTGGGCGCCGAGGCCGGCCTGGCGCTGCACGGCGAGGTGGACGAGGCCATCCAGCGCTTCTGGACCGACACCAAGGAACGCCACCGCTTCCTGCAGCACGACCCCGAGCGGCCGCTGCTGCCGCCCCAGGAGATCTTCCTCACGGCGGAGGACTTCTTCGGCCTCACCAAGCCGCATGCGGTGCTGTCGGTGCGAGGGTCGGACCCGGTCGAGTTCGCGCGGCCGCTGCCGGACATCAGCGTCGAGCGCGGCGCGCAGGAGCCGTTGGCGCGCCTGTACCAGCATCTGCAGAGCACGCCGCACCGCGTGCTGCTGCTGGCCGAAAGCGAAGGCCGGCGCGAGAGCCTGCTGGAGCAGTTGCGCGACCACAAGATCGACCCGCCGCTGGTGAAGAGCCTGGCGGAGTTCCAGGCCAGCGACGAGAAGTACGCGATCGCCGCGGCACCGCTGGCCGAGGGCTTCTTCTGGACCGACGCGCAGCACCCGCTGCAACTGTTCACCGAGACCGAACTCTTCGCGACGACGCCGACGACGCGCCGCCGCCGCAAGCAGGAGCAGGTCAGCGACGTCAACGCGCTGATCAAGGACTTGTCGGAGCTGAAGGTGGGCGACCCGGTCGTGCACATCAACCACGGCATCGGGCGCTACCAGGGCCTCATCAACATCGACGTGGGCGACGGCAGCTCCGAGTTCCTGCACCTGGAGTACGCCGACAAGGCCACGCTCTACGTGCCGGTGGCGCAGCTGCACCTGATCGGCCGCTACACCGGCGTGTCGCCCGAGGAAGCACCGCTGCACAAGCTGGGCTCGGGCCAGTGGGAAAAGGCCAAGCGCAAGGCCGCCGAGCAGGTGCGCGACACGGCCGCCGAACTGCTGAACCTCTACGCCCGCCGCGCCGCCCGCGAGGGCCATGCCTTCCGCTACTCGGGCCAGGACTACGAGGCCTTTGCCGCGTCCTTCGGCTTCGAGGAAACGCCCGACCAGCGCGCCGCCATCCACGCGGTCATCCAGGACATGATTTCGCCCAAGCCCATGGACCGCCTGGTCTGCGGCGACGTGGGCTTCGGCAAGACCGAGGTGGCGCTGCGCGCGGCCTTTGTCGCGGTGATGGGCGGCAAGCAGGTCGCCATCCTGGCACCCACCACGCTGCTGGCCGAGCAGCATTTCCAGAACATCTCGGACCGCTTCGGCGCCTGGCCGGTCAAGGTCGCCGAGATGAGCCGCTTCCGCTCGGCCAAGGAGATCAAGGCGGCGATGGAGGGCATCGCCGACGGCTCCATCGACATCGTCGTCGGCACGCACAAGCTGCTCTCAGCGGAGGTCAAGTTCAACCGCCTTGGCCTCTTGGTCATCGACGAGGAGCACCGCTTCGGCGTGCGCCACAAGGAGGCGATGAAGGCGATGCGCGCCGAGGTCGACGTGTTGACCCTCACCGCCACACCGATCCCGAGAACCTTGGGCATGGCGCTGGAAGGCCTGCGCGACCTGAGCGTGATCGCCACCGCGCCGCAACGCCGCCTGGCCATCAAGACCTTCGTGCGCGCCGAGAGCAGCGGCACCATCCGCGAGGCGGTGCTGCGCGAGTTGAAGCGCGGCGGCCAGGTCTACTTCCTGCACAACGAGGTCGAGACCATCGAGAACCGGCGCCAGAAGCTCGAAGAGCTGGTGCCCGAGGCGCGCATCATCGTGGCGCACGGCCAGATGCCCGAGCGCGAGCTGGAGCGCGTCATGCGCGAGTTCGTGGCCGGCAAGCACAACCTGCTGCTGTGCTCCACCATCATCGAGACCGGCATCGACGTGCCGAGCGCCAACACCATCGTCATCAGCCGCGCCGACAAGTTCGGCCTGGCGCAGTTGCACCAGCTGCGCGGCCGCGTCGGCCGTTCGCACCACCAGGCCTACGCCTACCTGATGGTGCCGGACCTGCAAGGCCTGACCAAGCAGGCGCTGCAGCGGCTGGACGCCATCCAGGCGATGGAGGAACTGGGCTCGGGCTTCTACCTGGCCATGCACGACCTGGAGATTCGCGGCGCCGGCGAGATGCTGGGCGAGAACCAGAGCGGCAACATGATGGAGGTGGGCTTCCAGCTCTACAACGACATGCTGGCCGAGGCCGTGCGGTCGCTGAAGGCCGGCCGCGAGCCGGACCTGCTGTCGCCCTTCGCCGCGACCACCGAGATCAACCTGCACGCACCGGCGCTGCTGCCCGACGCCTACTGCGGCGACGTGCAGGTGCGGCTGTCGCTCTACAAGCGGCTGGCCACGGCAGAGAAGAACGAGCAGATCGACGCGATGCTCGAGGAAGTCACCGACCGCTTCGGCAAGCTGCCCACGCAAGGCCAGACGCTGTTCGACACGCACCGCCTGCGCGTGCTGGCCAGGCCTTACGGCGTCAGCAAGATCGACGCGGCCCCGGCGCTGATCAACATCAACTTCCACAAGGACGCACCCATCGACCCGCTGCGCGTGATCGAGCTGGTGCAGAAGAACCGCAACATCAAGCTTGTAGGTAACGAGAAGTTGCGCATTGAAAAGGTTCTCAGCAACCCGCAGGACCGCGCCCAGGCGGTGAGAGAGGTTTTGCGGTTACTCGGGAAACCAATTCAACCGAACTAGGGACTGCGGGCGCGGTGGCGGCTGCCTAGAGTGCCGCCACAACTCGTTGGAGACCCCCTCTCATGAAAAAGCTTCTCGCCCTGGCTGCGCTGCTGCCCACCTTGGCCAGTGCCGCTGGCCTGCTCGATTCCACCGTGAACGTGCATTACCACTTCGTCGACGGGTCGCAGACCGTGAACACGCTCGACAAGGTCGTGGTGGGCGCCGGTGTCGAGCTGACCTGCTCGAGCAGCGCCGACCTCTGCAACGTGCTGACCGCGCCGACGCAGAGCCTGGACTTCAGCGAGAACGCCATCCGCTACGCCTACGTGGGCGGCGGCGCGGACTTCATGGACGTGCAGCACAACCGGTTCCAGTTCACGTCCCTCTACGGCGACGACACGGCCATCACCGGCGTGCAGCTCTCGACCAACATCGCCGGCCTGGACGCCTCCCGCGTCACGTTCGGGGACCACATGGTCAACGTTGACATGCGCGCGCTGCATGTGGGCGCCGATGCCTATTTCCAGCTCAGCCTCGTGACGGCCCCGGTGCCGGAACCCGCCAGCGCCGCGCTGCTGGTCGGCGGCCTCGCCTTGCTGGCGGCCCGGCGCCGCCGCTAGCGACCGGTCGACGCCAGCGCGGCGTCGGCACGGCCCAGCAGCTCGACGAAGCCCTGGCGCTGCGCCAGCTCCACGGCCTCCAGCAGCAGCGGCCGCGCCTCTTGCGCGGGCAGGCCGCTCGCCTGCAGCAGCAACCCTTCGGCCAGCGGCTCCAGCAGGCCGGCGTCCCGTGCGATGGCGACCTGGCGCGCCGCGGCCGCCACGTCGCCGGCCAACCCATCCAGCCGCGCCAGGCGGATCAGCAACAGCGGATGGTGGCTGCGCGGCAGCAGCGCCCGCACGCGCGCCGCCAGCGCCGGGTCGGGCGGCAGGCCGCGGGCCTCGCGCACGAGGCCGCGCAGCCAGGACAGGTGCGATACGCGCAGCGGGTCGCGGCTGCCCGCCAACAGCGGTTCGGCAGCGGCCAGGTCGGCCTCGGCCAGCTCGATGCAGCCGCTCTGCCAGTACAGCCGCGCGCGCCGCGTCAGCGCCTCGGCCTCGAACAGCGCCGAGCCCTGCGCGCGGCCCAGGGCCAGCGCCTGGTCCAGCACGCCGCGCGCCTCGCCGTAGCGGCCGGCGCTGGTCAGCGTGAGGCCCAGCATCAAGAGCGACAGCGTTTCCGTGTGCGCCACGCCCTGCCAGCTCTGCAGGCTGCGCCGCGCCATCGCTTCTGCGCGCGGCAGGTCGCCCAGCGCCTGCAGCATGACGCCCAGGTCGCTCTCTATCGTCAGGCCGCGGCAGTAGTCCGGGTGGCGCGCCAGCAGCAGCTCGAAGGCGTCGCGCGCGGCGCGCACCTGGCCGCCGAACCAGTGGATCTGCCCCTCGTAGCTCAGCAGCGTGGGCCGTGCCGGCGCCAGCTGGCGCAGCTGCCCCAGCAGCGCCCAGGCGGCGGGGATGTCGGGCTCGCGCATGGCCAGCTCGATCAGCACCTCGCAGGCATTGCAGCGCTCGGCCAGCGGCAGGCGCGGCAGCAGCGGCCGCAGCCGCTCGGCCAGCGCGGCGGCGGCGGCCAGGTCGCCGGAGAACACCGCGTTGTCGACCAGGCCGGCCAGCGCCTGGCCCTCGATCTGCTCGCGCTGCGCCGGGTCGGCCACCGCACCGGCCAGCGCCAGCACCTGCTGCAGCGCCTGGCGGCCGGCCGGCAGGTCGTGCAGCAGCGCGCATTCGGCCAGGCTGAGCCGCGCCTGCAAGGCCAGCGCCGGCTCGCGCGACTCGGCCGCGATGCGCTGCCACAGCGCCTGCGCCTCCTCGTAGCGGCCGCGCAGCTTCTGCTGCGCCGCGCCGCGGTGCAGCCAGGCCAGCGCCGTCTGCGTCTCGCCGGCCGCCTGCCACAACGCGGCCACGGCCAGCGGCTCGGCGGCCCCTTCCGGTCGCGCGCCCAGCGCCAGCGCGGCCCGCTGGCGCAGCGACTGCGCCTCGAACGCCGGCAGCACGGCCAGCACCGCCTCGCGCACCAGGTCGTGCCGGCATTGCAGCGCGCCGTCGGGCTCCTCGCGCAACAGTGCGGCCTCCAGGGCCTGCCGGGCCGCGGTCAGCAGCTCGGCGTCCGGCACCGCGGCCACATGGCCCAGCACCGCCAGCGGCAGCGGCCGGGCCAGCATGGCAGCAGCGCCGATCAGGCCACGCGCCGCGGCGCTCAGGGCTTGCCAGCGCCGCAGCAGCAATTCGTGCACGCGCGGCGACACGGCCACGCCGTCGGCCCGCGCGCGCAGCAGCTCGCCCAGCACGAAGGCATTGCCGTGGCTCGCCGCCAGCAGCGCGGGCGCGTCGGCAGCGTCCTGGCCGGCGCGGCCCAGCAGCAGCTGCACCGCCTCCAGCGCCAGCCCGGGCAGCGGCAGGCAGCGCAGGTCCTGCTGCCGAGCCAGCCACTGGCGGTGATCGGCCGGCAGCTCTTCGCCCCGCGCCGCGCCGCGCCAGCGCAGCCTGCCGCGGTGGCTCAGCAGCGCCAGCAGCTCCAGGCTGGCTGCATCCACCCACTGCAGGTCGTCCACCAGCAGCAGCGGCCCCAGCGCCTCCAGCACGCGGGCCAGGCCTTCCAGCAGCCGGGCGCGGGCGCTCAAGGCGTCGAGCGGCGGCAGCGGCTCGTCGACGGCGAGCTCGGGCAGCAGCCGCGCCAGGTCCAGCCGGTAAGCGGCCAGCCCACGCTCGGGCTGGCGCAGCAGCGCACGCAGCACGTCCAGCCGCGGCAGCAGCAGCTCGACGATCGGCCGGTAGGGCATCTGCGCCAGGCCTTCGCGGCCTTGCAGCACGGGGGCACCGGGGAAAGCGGCTTTCAGCACGCTGGTCTTGCCGACGCCGGCCTCGCCCAGCAGCACCAGCGCGGGCGCTGTCTCGCGGCGGACGCGGCCCAGCCATTCGGCCCGGCCGCACAGCGCGTCGTCGTCGGTCTGCCGCGGCGCCGGGCCGTCGTCCAGCAGCGCCCGCAGCGGCGCCCGCCAAGCCGCGCTGCCGGCGCGTTGCAGCGCGCGGCGGGCGGCGTCGTCCCAGCGGCGCTGCAGCCGCGCGCCATGGCGATCGGCCCAGTCCCAGAACGTGTCCAGGCCGTCCGACCGGAAGCCTTGCAGCCAGGCCGCCGCCGGCCGCGCCAGCAATGCAGCGCCATCCGCTTCAAGGCAGGCCTGCTCCAGCAGCGCCAGGTCGCCCGGCAGGGTCAGGCAGATGCGCTGGCGCTCGGCCAGCAACGCGTCCCCCTGCCCGATGCCGTCCAGCCACTGGCGCAGCCGGTGCAGGTTGACGCGCAGGTGGTGGCGTGCCTGCTCACGCTCGGCATCGGGCCAGAACAGCGCCGCGAGTTGGCCGCGCTCCACCCAGTGGCCCGCGCAGGCCAGGTGGATGAGCAGGCAGCCCGGCAGCGTGGTGGGCAGCGGACGATCGGCCCCCTCGGCCTGCCAGGCCGGCACTCCCAGCAGCTTCAGCATGGCGCGCAGTGTGCCGCGACGCCCCGGCCGGTCAAGCGCGACGGCGCAGCCAGGCCAGGCCGACGCCCGCCATCCACAACAGCCAGGTCGACGGCTCGGGCACCGCCGCGGCCACCGGCGTCAGCGTGGCCGAGAAGTTGTCGAGGCTGAGGAATGCGCTGGCGCCGGCACAGCCGCTTGCGCTGCTGCAGCTGGTGCCGAGCGCATAGCGAAAGCCGGCGTAGATCGGCGCCGCGCCGGCACTGAAGTCGGGGCGCTGGGCGGAGCCCGCCACGGCCGGCACCCAGTCCGCCGCCGTGGCCTCGAAGGACCACCGGCGCGACAGGTAGGTGCCGATCTGCGCCTTGCTGCCCACGAAGTCGCTGCCGATGACGGTGTAGGTCACGCCGTCCTGCAGCAGGGCCGGGCGGATCTGGCCCAGTGAGTCGAAGGCAAAGCTGCTGGACAGCCCCTTGATGTCGGCGCTGAACGCCAGAGACAGCAGCCCGCCGGACACGGCCGGGTCGTACGCCGCCGCCGTGTAGAAGGCGCCGAGCCGGTTCACCGAGCTCGACACGCCGCCGCCCCGTGGCGTCGAGTAGCTGATGACCCAATGCGACCCGGGGTTGCCCAGGTTGGCGTCGATGACCATGGCGGCTTCCGCCGGCCCCTCGTCGGTGATGGCCAGCAGCGTCCAGTCGGCGGCGTTGAAGTCGCCGATCAGCAGGTTCAGGCCGGCGCTCGCGGCGGCGCTCTCTGCAGGGGCGGCAAAGGCGAGCACCAGGGCGGCGGCGGGCAGCAGGGCAAGGCGTGGCATGGGCGGTCTTTCGCATCAGGGTGCCTGGGCGCCAGGCGGGCCCAGGCACTTTGCAGCGCCAGCGTCTCAGGCCCGTCTCAGCCGGCGCCGACAGGGCGGCGCGACGGCCGGCTTCGCCGCTGAACACAACGGGATAATCCGGGACATCGACCGCCCGCTTCATCCCGACCTCGTGACCCTCCTTGCCTCTGACGCCCTCGTCCTGCGCGACGGCCCGGCGCTGCCGCCGCTCTCCCACTTCAAGCTCGCCGCCTTCGACATGGATTCGACGCTGATCAGCATCGAGTGCATCGACGAGATCGCCGCGCTGGCCGGCAAGGGCGAGCAGGTCGCCGCCATCACCGAGGCCGCCATGCGCGGCGAGATCACCGACTTCAAGGACAGCCTGCGCCGTCGCCTGGCGCTGCTGGCCGGCGTGCCGGCCGGCGTGCTGGACCGGGTGCTGGCCGAGCGCCTGACGTTCAACCCCGGTGCGCGCGAACTCTGTGCAGCGCTCAAGGCCGCGGGCCTCAAGCTCGTGCTGGTGTCCGGCGGCTTCACCTTCTTCACGCGCTTCGTCGCGGCCGAGCTGGGCATGGACTTCGTGCGCAGCAACGAGCTGGAGATCGAGGACGGTGCCCTCACCGGCCGGGTCGTCATGCAGGACTGGGGCGACATCTGCGACGGCGAGCAAAAGCGCCTGATGCTGCTGCAGAGCTGCGCGGCCATCGGCTGCCGCCCGGACCAGGCGATCGCCGTCGGCGACGGCGCCAACGACCTGCCGATGATGGGCGCGGCCGGCCTGTCGGTGGCCTACCGTGCCAAGCCCAAGGTGCGCGAGCAGGCTCGCATCGCCATCAACGAAGGTGGGCTCGACCGGCTGCTGGAGCTGCTGAGGCCGTGAAACCGCTGGCAGCGCCGCTGCTGGCCGCCGTGCTCACCGGCGCGGCCACGGCGCAGCCTGCCGCCGCCCCACCGCTGCGCTTCGTCGCCGCGACCAGCAACACCCTGCCCATCGCCGAGTTCGACGCCGGCGAACAGCTCGTCGGCGGCATCGCCAAGGACCTGGGCACCCTGATCGCCACGGGCCTGGGCCGGCCGGTCAGCTTCGTGCCGCTGCCGGCCTCGCGGGTCAGCGCCGCCCTGACGGCGGGCGAGGCCGACGCGGTCTGCTTCGTGCTGCCGCAGTGGCTGCAGGGTGATTTCCGCTGGACGCGCGGCCTGATTCCCGACGCCAGCCTCGTTGCCGCCCATGCCGACGCGCCGGCGCTGAAGAGCCTGGACGAGCTGGCCGGCACGCCGGTCGGCACGGTGCAGGGCTATCGCTATCCGCGCGTCGAGCAACTGCTGGAGAAGAGGCTCAAACGCGCGGACCAGCCCAGCATGGCCGCCAACCTGCGCGCGCTTGCGGCCGGCCGCGTGCGCTACGCGCTGGTGGAGAAGACCTCGCTGCAGTACTTCCTGCGCGGCCAGCCGGATGCGCCGGTGCGCACCGCCTGGGTCATCGACCGCTTCGACGCGCGCTGTGCCTTCTCGGCGCGCTCCGGCGTGCCGTTCGCCGAGGTGGCCCAGGTGCTGGACCGCCTCGTCAGCGACGGCAGCGTGGAGCGCGTGCTGGCGCGTTACCGCTGAAGGCGGCGCCGCGCGATCCCGCCGACGACCGCCAGGCCGGCCAGCATCAGCGCGTAGCTCTCGGGCTCCGGCACGGCCGCGACGGCCAGCACGTCCGACACGATGGGCGTGGTGTTGGAGGCGGCGATGGTGGTCCAGTTCGCGTTCGAGGCCAGCGCCGTCTTCAGCTCGGCCATCGAAGCGAACGGTGCATCGTTCGTCGTGACCTGGGCAGTGAACTGGGTGTAGCGCGTCGCGTCGGCACCGACCTTGTACTCGCGCAGCTGGATGCCGCTCAGGCCGGTGGCGGCCATCGGGTTGTCGGAGGTGGTGTAGGTGCCGCGGTTGGAGATGGCGCCCAGGAAGGTGATGGCCGACGGCTGGTAGTTGGTGGCGTAGGACGCGGCTTGGAAGGCGTAGAGGATGTCTCCACCGCTGGAAATGTTGGACGACGCGCCATTCAGATTGGTGACGACGCCATTGGCCGTGCCGCCCGCAGCGCCGGACTTGGCGGCGTATTGGCCGCTGACGCCCGTCCCACGCAGCGCGACGGAGGTGCCCGCGCTGACATCGGCGGCGGCCGTCCACGACCAGAACGTCTCGGCCGTCGTCGAGAACACGCCGGCCGCCGGCGTCGTCTGCAGCACGTTCGTGTCGGTGAAGTAGATGGTCGTGCCCGCCGCGATGTCGACGAAGCTGACGAAGGACCAGCCGCCCACCGTCGTGTTGCCGTTCACGCCGGTGAAGGCGAAGTCGGTCTGGGTCAGCGCGGTGCCGGCGGCCTGGGCGGCAAGGGTGGTGGCAGCGAGGGCGGTCAGGGTCAGGATGCGTTTCATGGGATGTCTCCGTGTGGTTGTGGTGGGGGATCAGCGGTTGCGGCGGCGCGCCATGGCGGCCACGGCCAGCAGGCCGGGCACGAGCAGCAGCGCGCTCGCCGGCTCGGGCACCGGGGCGGCGACGAGCACGAGGTTGTCGATGGACACGCCGTAGTAGCTGTCGCGGTTCGTCAGCGTGAAGCCGGCGATGTCGGCCGCGCCGCCCGTGCGGGCGAAGGCATAGCGGCCATCGCTGCGGCCGCCCAGGTCCACGGCCTCGACGAGGCTGCCGTCGGCGCGGAACAGGCTCAGCGTGACCGCGCCGCCATCGGCGTCGCGCAGCTGCAGCCCCAGCGCCGACACCGGCGAGGCGAAGCGGGCGGAGATGGCGCCGAAGCCGTCGGCGGCGCCGGCCAGCGGGCCCATGCCGAACAGCGCGGCGCCATCGGCGTCGCCATAGTGGTAGGCGCCCAGGTTGGCGCCGGCCGCGCCGGCCAGCAGCGCCAGGCCCGCCGTGGGGCTGCCGAAGCTGAGGTCGTCGAACCAGTCCTGCGCCACCTCGCCCGGCCGCGGCGCCTTGGCGACGGCCAGTTCCTGGCCGGCGAAGCGCTCGCCGAACTGGACGCCACCGCTGCTCAGCAGGCCATCGATGAGGACGCTGTCAAACGCGTTGGCGGCCAGCTCGGTGAAGCTGACGGTGGCGCCGCCGAGCGAGGCGTAGGCGACCTCGTCGGTCGCGCCGGCCTGTGCCGTGCCGGCGATGAGGCCCAGCAGCAGCGCGGCCAGGGGTCGGAGTCGGAATTTCATGGTTGGGGTTTCCTCGATCACCGGCCGCCGCCGACGATGCTGACGTTGTCGAAATCGGCCGTGACGGCCGTGCTGTTGCTGCCGGACGAAAGCGCCAGGCCGACGTACAGGCTGGGCACCGTCACGCTGACGTTGGTCTTCTCGGCCCAGGTGATGCCGTCGGTGGACGCGGCCGAATACAGCGCGTTGCCGCGCCGCTGCACACGCACCCACACCGGCGGCGTCGAGCTGGAGAAGCCGGCCAGGTTGGACTTGTTGTTGGCGTTGATGGCCGCGCGGATCTCGCCGGTGGAGGCATAGCGCGCCGTCCAGGCATAGACCGGCGTGCCCGTCAGCGCGTCGGCCGCCACCACGCCGGCGCGGGCAGAGTCGGCGCTGCCGCCCTGCGCGACGACGCGGGCCGTGAAGGTGAAGTCACCCGTGAGCGCCGTGTACTTGAAGTTGAAGGCATAAGGGCTGCCGGTGTTGATGACGCCCGCACCCGACAGCGTGTAGGTGCCCGTGGCCTGCGCGTAGCTCGCGGCCGGCACGGCAGCGGTGACCGCGCTGCTCAGCGTCAGCTCGCCACTGCCGTCTCCGCAGGGCAGCGTGGCGGTGCAGGCCGTGCCGGGGTTGGGCGCTGGGGCCGGGCTGGGCGAGGGACTGGGGCTTGGCGAGGGGCTTGGCGTGGGCGCCGGGCTGGGCGCGGGCGAGCTGGGCAGCGGCGCGGGCACGGGGCCGGCGACGGCATACAGGCCCAGCCGGCCGGCACCGGCCGACTGCTGCACGGCGCCGCGCGTGGCATCCGCGCTGCGCAGCGTGTAGGCATAGGGCGGCACCCAGTTCTGCTGGACCGGCAGGCCTTCGCAGCCCTGCAGTTGCACGTCCACGGCACCCGTCATCGGCTTGCCGTCGTCGCCCTTGTCGCTGATGAAGCGATGGCCCGAGCTGCGGAAGCTGATGGCGTCCCTGCCGCCGGCCAGCTTGCCGCAGACCTCGCGCGGCTTCAGGCCGGTGAACTCGTAGAAGTTGTTCTCCGAGATCACGTCGGACTGGTAGCGCACGTCCAGGCCGGAGGCGAACTTCCTGTCGACGTCGTCCGTCGTCGTGCTGCCGCTGAGCAGGTTGTTGTAGAGGTGCAGCTGGCCGAATCGCACCAGCGGCAGCCGGCTGTACGGGTGGTCCCACCAGTTGCCGGTCATCGTCACGTGCAGGCGGCCGGCGTCGCTCCAGGCGCGGCCGGCGTCGCCGTTGCCCACCAGCGTGGTCTTGTGGTGCTTGGTGAAGACGCTGTGGGACACCGTCACGTAGTCGCTGCCGCGGATGATGTCCAGCGCGCCGTCGTGGCGCGTGTCGCTGGCCAGCGAGTCGGGTGTGTCGCCGTCGCTGATCGTGACGTGGTCGATCCACACCTGCTGCGCCCGCGTGATGGCGATGCCGTCCATGTAGGCGTTGCCGCTGTCCTCGGGGTTCACGTCCCAGGGCGTATCGATCGCGAGGTTGCGCAGGATGATGTTGCGCGTCCAGGTCGGGTACAGCTCGGGGTCCTTGCCGGCGGCCACCCAGTTCTTGAAGTCGGCCTCGGGGCTGCCGCCGGGCGCCAGCGCGGCCTCGATGCCGATGAGGATCTGCGTGCCGGTGATGCGCGCCGGGCGGCCGTTGCTGTCGTTGATGCCCACCAACGTCGTGTTGGACGGGATGGAGAAGGAGCCGCCGTTCTTCTGGTCCAGGAAGCCCGTGTACTCCTCGAAAACCGTGTTGCCGTCACGCCAGCGGAAGTCGATGTGGCCGACGATGCGGATGATCTTGGGCTCGTTCTTCGCCTCGCGCAGCGCGGCCAGCAGCTGCTCCTTGTTGAACACGGTGTAGACGCGGTGGCCAGCGGCCGACGCGCCGCCGGTGACGCGCACCTTGCCCTTGCGCGACTGGCCGTGCCAGCCGATGTCGGGCGCGGTCTCGCGCTCGAAGCTCAGCTGTCCATTGGTCGGGTCCACGGTGGCGAACTGCCAGGCCGGCAGCTGCGGCGCGGCGCGGTAGTTGGCCGGGTTGTGCAGGCCGCTGAGGGTGGTCGGTGCGGCATAGCTGCGCGTGCCGGTGTCGAACAGCAGCGGCGCGCCCGGGTCGGTCAGGCTCAGCGCGTCGATGACGGGCGCGGGCGCCGGCGCGATGGGCCGCGGGTCGCGCACGGCCAATGCCTTGGCGGTCGCGGTCTCGGCGGTGGCGGTGCCCGTCGCATCGAGGCGGCCGGCACCGGCCTGCTCGCTGGACTGCTGCGCGGTGGCGAAGGTCGCGGCGTTCTCCTGGCCGCCCCCGCAGGCCAGCAGGCCGAGCGAGATGGACGAAGCCAGCAGGCCCAGCCTGGGCTTGCGTGAAGTCATGGCATGTCTCCTGGGCGCGCTCTTGTGGCGCGCGATGTGTGGTGTGTGCATGCCGCCCCCTGCGATGCGCCGGCCGCGGGCGGGCGCAGGCCCACCCGGCACCTGGCCCGTCAGGGGTCAGGCGCGCAGCGCATCAGCTTCAGGGACGGGGAATCGGCAGCAGGCCGAGAGGAGGCATCGGCCCGCGCGGCACCGGCTCGCTTGGGCGTCAGGAGAGGGAGCGGGCGCAGCAGGCGCACCGCGCTGCATCGGCTGTCGGCACCCCGGCCACCCGGCGGTGACCGGTCGGCGGTATCGGCTCAGCGAGCAGTTGGAACAGTGTTTCGTTTTTGCGTTGGGCGGTCAACGCCGGGCAATCCCTGAACCCACGCGACTGAGGGGGCGGGTCTGCACCAGGACTGCGGTGGACGGCTTCAGCCGCCGGCACGGGCCAGCACGCGCACCTGCTGGCCGCCGAACTCGACGACCTGGCCGGCGCGCATCTTGGCGGTCTTGCGCAGCTCGACCTGCCCGTCCACCCTGACCTCGCCGGCCGCGATGAGCACGCGGGCGCGGCCGCCGCTTTCGACCAGGCCCACGGCCTTGAGCAGCTTGTCGAGCTCGATGTACTCGCCGCGCAGTTCAAGCTCAAGCATGGTGAGCCTTTTGCGCCGCTTCGCGGATGGCGGTCAGCGTCGAGCGCGAGGTGGACACGTCCGACGACAGGCGCAGGTGCAGCAACGCCGGCTTGCCCGCGGCGATGGCGGCGTCCAGCGCCGGGCCGACCTGCCCGGTGTTCTCGGCGTACAGCGCCGCGAAGCCGAAGGCTTCGGCCAGCTTGGCGAAGTCGGGGTTGAACAGGTCGCTGCCCGACACGCGGCCGGGGTACTCGCGCTCCTGGTGCATGCGGATGGTGCCGTAGGTGCCGTTGTCGACGACGATCACGAGCAGCTTCTTCGCGCCATAGCCGGTGGCCGTGGCCAGCTCCTGGCCGGTCATCAGGAAGTCGCCATCGCCGGCGATGTTCACGACCCAGCGCTCGTCCTGCAGCAGCGCGGCGGCGACGGCAGCGGGCACGCCGTAGCCCATCGCGCCGGAGGTCGGCGCCAGCTGCGTCCTGCCGAAGCGGTGCAGCGCCGTGTAGCGGTGGAAGCGGTGCAGCCAGCCGCTGTAGTTGCCGGCGCCGTTGGTGAAGATCGTGCCCTCGGGCAGCTTGGCATCGATGAGGCGGATGACCTCGGCCATGTCCAGCGGCGCCACGGGCGTGGGCACCAGGTTGGCCTCGTAGTCGGCATGGGCCGCGGCGGTCCAGTCGCGCCAGGCGATGTCGGCCGGCGGCGTCAGGCCGGCGAGCGCGGGCGCGGCCTGGCTCATGCTCGCGTTAATGAGCAGCTCGCCGGTGTAGACCCGGCCCAGCTCCTCGGCGCCGGCATGGATGTGGATGAGCTGCTGCGCCGGCCTTGGCGCCTGCAGCAGCGTGTAGCCGCCGGTCGTCATCTCGCCCAGCCGCGGACCGATGGCGAGGATCAGGTCCGCGGCCTTCACGCGCGCCGCCAGCCTGGGATTGATGCCGATGCCGACGTCGCCGGCGTAGTTCGGGTGCGCGTTGTCGAACAGGTCCTGGAAGCGGAAGGCGCAGCCGACGGGCAGTTGCCAGGCTTCGGCAAAGGTCTGCAGCGCAGCGGTCGCCTCGGCCGTCCAGCCGCCACCACCGGCGATGACCAGCGGCTGCTTCGCCGCGGCCAGGCGCTCGCGCAGTTCGGCCAGGGCGGTGGGCGTCGGCGCGGCCTCGGCCGGTCGCGCGGGCGCGACGACGGGCGCCGTGATGGGCTTGGTCAGCATGTCCTCGGGCAGCACCAGCACGACCGGCCCGGGGCGCCCCTGCATGGCGGTGTGGAAGGCGCGCGCGACGTACTCGGGCAGCCGCTCGGCGTCATGCACCTCGCCCACCCACTTGGCCATGCCCAGCGTGCCTGGGCCGAACATCTGGCGGTAGTCGACCTCCTGGAAGGCCTCGCGGTCGCGCTGGTCGCTGGCGACCTGGCCGATGAACAGGATCATCGGCGTCGAATCTTGGAAGGCGGTGTGCAGGCCGATGCTGGCGTTCGTCGCGCCCGGGCCGCGTGTGACGAAGCAGATGCCGGGGCGGCCTGTCAGCTTGCCCTGCGCCTCGGCCATGAAGGCCGCGCCGCCCTCCTGGCGGCAGGCGATGAAGCGGATCTGGTCGGCGTACTCGTGGAAGCCGTCGAGCACCGCGAGGTAGCTTTCGCCAGGCACGCCGAAGGCGGTGTCGACGCCCTGGGCAATCAGCGCCTCGACCAGCTTGTGGCCGGCCAGGCGTGAGGGGGTGGGTTGTCTAGTCATGTGCAGACTTTAGCCGCCCGGCCCCTTGCCTTCGGGCGGTGGCGGCGTCGTCAGCGCCTCTTCGCGCGCGGTGGCAAACAGGTCCCACACTGCCATGAACATCGCCGCGATGACCGGGCCGATGACGAAGCCATTGATGCCAAAGATAGCCATGCCACCGATGGTCGAGATCAGCACCAGGTAGTCGGGCATCTGCGTGTCTTTGCCAACGAGGATGGGGCGCAGCACGTTGTCGACGAGGCCGATGACCAGCACGCCGTAGAGGATCAGCGTCACGCCCTGCCAGATGGCGCCCGTCACAAGGAAATAGAGGGCCACCGGCAGCCAGATCAGCGCCGCGCCGATGGCCGGCAGCAGCGACAGGAAGCCCATCAGCACGGCCCACAGCAACGCGCCCTGGATGCCGAAGAACCAGAACGCCAGGCCGCCCAGCGCCCCCTGCGCGGCCGCGACCAGGATGTTGCCCTTGACGGTGGCCCGGATGACGGTGATGAACTTCTCCGCCAGCTGGCGGCGGTGCTCCGGCTCCAGGGGCACCGCGGCACGGATGCGCCGGGTCAGGCTGGCGCCGTCGCGCAGCAGGAAGAACGCCAGGTACAGCATGACGAAGAAGCCGACGACGACGTCCAACGCGTTCTGGCCGACGCTGTAGACGTAGGTCGCGATCATCTGGCTGCCGCGGCCGACGGCATCGGTGATGCGCGCCTGCAGTTCCTTGAGATCGGTCAGCCCGAAATGCTCCAGCAGGTCGTGCAGCCAGGCCGGCAGCACCGAGACGACCTGCTCGAAATAGCGCACGAAGTTGGTCTCGCCGGACTGCACGCGCTGGTACAGCGCCGCCCCTTCCTTCACCAACATGCCGGTCAGCAGCGTCAGCGGCAGCACCACCAGCAGCACGACCAGCGACAGCGTCGCCAGCGCCGCCAGCGTGGGCCGCCGCGGCCACCGGCGCAACAACCTCATCTGGATGGGCGCGAAGACGATCGCGATCACCGCCCCCCAGAACACCGCGCCGCCGAAGGGCTGCAGGATCCACACGAAGGCCAGCGTGACGGCGACCAGCAACGCCAGGAAGGCGTTGTGCTCAAGGCGCGGCGAGGTGACGAAACTCTTGAAGTTCATGGCGCGACGGTTCGACCCGAGGGCGGGCGGTGTCGCGCATGGTAAGTGGGGGCAAGCGCCCGGCAGCGGCGCCGTGGCGTCAGGCCGGCACCGCGGCCGATGCCCTGCGGCTCAACCCCAGCCCCACCAGCCCGGCCGACGCGATCCCCATCAGCAGCGCGGCTGCCGACCCGGCAAAGACCGCGCGTGGCAAACCATGATCGAGGATGGCGCCGAACACCGGCGCAGCCACCGCGAAGCCGATGTCCAGCCCCGAATACACCGTGCCGTAGACCCGACCGGTCGCGCCCGGTGGCGAGGCGCGCTTGATCAGCATGTCGCGCGACGGGCCGGCCAGGCCGGTGCCGAAACCGGCCAGCGCGGCGACCACCGCGGCCAGCCCGCCGGGCAGCCAGCCGGTGGCCACCAGCAGCAGCAGCGCCGCGGCGAAGGCCATGGCAAAGGCGATGGTGCGCTCCAGGCGCTCGGCCCGGGCCACCAGGAAGCCGCCGCAAACCATGCCGGCCGCGCCGGCCAGCATGTAGCCGGTGACGACATAGGCCGTCAGCGCCAGCGGCAGGCCGTAGATCTGGTTCAGCGCCGGGCTGGCAAAGCTCTGGATGGCCGACAGCGCCGCCGTCGTCCAGAAGAAGAACGAGAAGCACAGCCACACCGACGGCAGCTTCAGGAAGGCCATCGGATGCTCGGGCTTCGCGCCGGCCACCGGCTTGGCGTGGCCCCAGGAGCCCTGGCGGTCGTCGAGGGCGGCACGCTGCCAGAACAACAGGCCCATGACGGCCAGCGCCACCAGCGCCGTGCCCAGGTAGGCAAAACGCCAGTTGCCCGTGGCCTGCAGGATGGTCAGCGAGAACACCGGCGCGAGCGCCCAGCCGAGGTTGCCGCTGATGCCATGCACCGAGAAGGCGTGGCCCAGGCGCGGCTGGGAGACGCGCTTGTTGAGGATGGTGAAGTCGGCCGGGTGAAAAGGAGCGTTGCCGACGCCGGCCAGCGCCGCGGCCAGCATCAGCCCGCCAAAGCCCTGGGCCAGCCCCGCCGCCACCGACGCAAGGAAGAAGCTCGCCAGCGCCGCGAACAGCACCGGCCGCGCGCCGATGCGGTCGACGAGGAAGCCCGCCAGCGCCTGGCCCGCGCCGGAGATGACGAAGAAGGTCGTCACCAGCAGGCCCAGTTCCGAGTAGCTCAGGCCGAAGGCCTGGATGAAGGCCGGGAACAGCGGCGGCAGCAGCATGTGGAAGAAGTGCGAGGTGCCGTGCGCAACGCCGATGGTGGAGATGGTCGTGATGTCGCTGCGGCGCTGCTGGCCGGCATCGGGTGAGGAAGCGAGGGCGGTGTCCATGCCCCCACTCTAGGCAGCGGCGGATCGGCGCGGTTACGATGGTTCGTCAAGTTCTATCGAAATCCCGCCATGGCCGGCCGCCAGAGCTTTCCCGCCTTCTCGCCCGAGCGCTTCGCACCCACGCCCGAGCGCCCGCTGCGCGCCAAGGCACGCCTGCTGGAGCACCTGGCGGACATCCAGCCGCACCGGCATGACTGGGCGCAGCTGGTCTTCTCGGTCACGGGCGCCGTGCGCGTGAACACCGAGGCGTCCACCTACATCGTGCCGCCGTCACGCGCCGTGTGGATCCCGCCCGGCATCGTCCACGCGGTGACGGCCATCGAGCAGTGCGACCTGCGCACCCTTTACCTCGGCCCGGAGCTGCTCGACGGCGACGCCTGGCAGGTGGGCCGCGTGCTGGAGGTGTCGGCGCTGCTGCGTGAGCTGGTGCTGGCCCTGCCCTCGACCCCCGACCCGGCTCCGCCCGAAACGGCCGCGGACACCGAGCGCCGCCGCGGCATCGAGCGACTCGCCCTCATCGAGCTGCAACGCGCCCGCCCGCTGGCCCTGGGCGTGGCCCTGCCCCGCGACGTGCGGCTGCGCCGCCTGTGCGAGGCCATGCTGCGCGAGCCGGGCCGTCATGCAGGCCTGGAGGACTGGGCCGCGGAGGCCGGCGCCAGCGCGCGCACGCTGAGCCGGTTGTTCCGCGAGCAGCTGGGCACCAGCTTCGCGCAATGGCGGTTGCAGCTGCTGCTGGCCCACGCGCTGACGCTGGCGGCGCGCGGCCGGCCGATGAGCCACATCGCCGCCGAGCTGGGCTACGCCAGCGCCAGCGCCTTCACCGCGATGGTGACCCGCACGGTGGGCATGCCGCCGAGCCGGTTCTTTGCCGAAGCCTGACGACGGCTTCCCAGGCGAAACCGTTGTCGCCCCTGGGACGCGGGGCTCCCAGCCGGGGTGCTTCAATGGCGGCTGTCATGTGAACAGGCAGCCTCCCCAATGAGCCCAATCAACCGCCAGATCGTCCTCGCCTCCCGCCCCAAGGGCGAGGTCACGCCCGACAACTTCCGCCTCGTCGAAGCCGTCCTCGCGCCGCTGGCCGACGGCCAGGTGCGCGTGCGCAACCACTTCCTCAGCCTCGACCCGTACATGCGCGGCCGCATGAACGACAGCAAGAGCTACGCGGCTTCGCAGCCGCTGGACGAGGTCATGATCGGCGGCACCGTCGGCGAGGTCGTCGAGTCCAGGAACCCCCATTTCGCCGTGGGCGACAAGGTCGTCGGCATGGGTGGCTGGCAGGAGTACCTGACGGTGGACGCCAGCCAGCGCGGCGTGCTGCAGAAGGTCGACACCACCCACGTCCCGCTGTCCGCCTACCTCGGCCCCGTCGGCATGCCCGGCGTGACGGCCTGGTACGGCCTCGTGAAGATCATCAACCCCAAGGCCGGCGAGACGGTCGTCGTCAGCGCCGCCAGCGGCGCGGTCGGCTCGGTCGTGGGCCAACTGGCCAAGGCGCGCGGCGCCCGCGCCGTGGGCCTGGCCGGCGGGGCGGACAAGTGCCGCTACGTCGTCGAGGAGCTGGGCTTCGACGCCTGCATCGACTACAAGCAGCACCCCGACGTCAAATCGCTGTCGGTCGCCCTGAAGGCCGCCTGCCCGAACGGCATCGACGGCTACTTCGAGAACGTCGGCGGCATGATCCTGGACGCCGTGCTGCTGCGTGCCAACGCCTTCAGCCGCGTCGCCATGTGCGGCATGATCTCCGGCTACGACGGCCAGCCCATCCCGATGGCCGCGCCGCAGCTCATCCTCGTCAACCGCATGAAGGTCGAGGGCTTCATCGTCTCCGAGCACATGGACGTGTGGCCCGAGGCGCTGAAGGAACTGGGCACGCTGGTCGCCACCGGCAAGCTCAAGTACCGCGAGTCGGTGGCGCAGGGCATCGCCAGCGCGCCCGAGGCCTTCATGGGCCTGCTCAAGGGCAAGAACTTCGGCAAGCAGCTCGTCAAACTGAACTGATGCGCTGGACCTGTTTGCCGTTCAGCGAGCTGAGCGCGCAGCAGCTCTACGACCTGCTGGCGCTGCGCTCCGAGGTCTTCGTCGTCGAGCAGCAGTGCGTGTTCCTTGACATCGACGGCCTCGATCCGAAAACGCTGCACCTGCAGGGCCACGGCGAAGACGACGGCGCGCTCAAGGCCTATGCGCGGCTGCTGCCGCCCGGCCTGAAGGCGCCCGACGCCCTCATCGGCCGGGTCGTCGCCGCACCCACCGCGCGCAGCGGCGGCGTCGGCCGCGCGCTGATGACCGAGGCCGTGGCGCAATGCGCGCGGCTGTGGCCCGGCGTCGCGGTCACGTTGCATGCCCAGGCGCACCTGGAGCGCTTCTACGCCGGCTTCGGGTTCCGGCCCGTCGGCGCGCCCTACATGGAAGACGGCATCCCGCACATCGAGATGCGAAAGGAAGAGACATGAGCAAGAAGACCGCCGTCATCACCGGCGCCGGCTCCGGCTTCGGCCTGGAAACCGCCCGGCTCGCCGCGCAACGCGGCATGAACCTCGTCCTCGTCGACGTGCAGGCCGATGCGCTGGAGAAGGCCGCCGCCGAGTTCACGAGTGTCGAGGTGCTGTCCCGCGTTGTCGACGTCGCCAAGGCCGATCAGATGGAGGCGCTGGCCGCGGCCGTGCAGCAGCGCTTCGGCGCGCCGCACTTCGTCTTCAACAACGCCGGCGTCGGCTCGGGCGGCCTGATCTGGGAGAACGCCCTCAGCGACTGGGAATGGGTGCTGGGCGTCAACCTGATGGGCGTCGTGCACGGCGTGCGCCTGTTCACGCCCATGATGCTCGCAGCCGCCAAGGCCGACCCAGGCTACTCGGGTCATATCGTCAACACCGCCTCGATGGCCGGCATGCTGAACCCGCCCAACATGGGTGTCTACAACGTCTCCAAGCACGCCGTCGTGTCGCTGACCGAGACGCTGTACCAAGACCTGTCCCTCGTCACCGACCAGGTTCACGCCTCGGTGCTGTGCCCCTTCTTCGTGCCCACCGGCATCAACCAGAGCCACCGCAACCGCCCCGGCGAATTTGCCGCGGGCAAGCCGACGAAGAGCCAGCTGATCTCCCAGGCACAGACCGACAAGGCCGTGTCCTCCGGCAAGCTGACTGCCGCGGACGTGGCGGCCATGGTGTTCGACGCCATCGACCACGACAAGTTCTACATCTTCAGCCACCCCCAGGCCCTGGCTGGCGTGCAGACGCGCCTGGAAGACGTGATGCTGCAACGCAACCCCACCGACCCGTTTGCCGACAAGCCGGAGATCGGCGCCGGGCTGCGCGCCAAGCTGCGCGCCGACTGAGCCAGGGACAATCGGGGCATGAGTTCCCCGATTTCCATCGCCGTCATCGGCGGCGGCCCTGCCGGCCTGATGGCGGCCGCGGTGCTGGCCACCGCAGGCCACGCGGTCACCGTTTTCGACGCCAAGCCCAGCATCGGCCGCAAGTTCCTGCTGGCCGGCAAGGGCGGCCTCAACCTGACCCATTCCGAGCCGTTCGAGCCCTTCGTCGGCCGCTTCGGCGAGCGCGCTGCGCAGATCGAGCCGCTGCTGCGCAGCTTCGACGGCGAGGCGCTGCGCGCCTGGGCCGCAGGCCTGGGCGTCGAGACCTTCGTCGGCACGTCGGGCCGCGTGTTTCCAAAAGACCTGAAGGCCGCGCCGCTGTTGCGCGCCTGGCTGCACCGCCTCCGCGCGGCCGGCGTCAAGTTCGCGATGCGCCATCGCTGGACCGGCTGGACCGCTGACACGGGCCTGGCAGCGCTGCGCTTCGAGACGCCTGACGGCGAGCGCCTCGTCACGCCGCACGCCACGCTGCTGGCGCTGGGCGGCGCCTCGTGGCCGCAACTCGGCTCGGACGGCGCCTGGGCCGGGTGGCTCAGCGCCCGGGGAGTCGACATCGCGCCGCTGCGGGCCGCCAACTGCGGCTTCGACGTCGGCCCGACCGCGGCTCACCCGCAAGGCCCCGGCTGGAGCGAACGCTTCGCCAGCGAATTCGCCGGCCAGCCCGTCAAGCCCGTGGCGCTGGGCACAGCAGGTTTTGCGAGCCGCCCGGGCGAATTCGTGATCACTGCCACCGGCCTCGAAGGCTCGCTCGTCTACGCGGCCAGCCGCCACCTGCGCGAGCAGATCGACCGCACGGGAAGCGCCACCCTGCACCTGGACCTGCTGCCCCAGCTCACGGCGGAGCGCGTGTTCGCCGAAGTGAAGCACCCGCGCGGCAGCCGCTCACTGTCTTCCCACCTGAAGAGCCGCCTGCACCTGAGCCCGCTCAAGCTCGGCCTGCTGCACGAACTGCTGACCCGCGAGCAGATGCACGACCCCGCTGCGCTGGCCGCCGCCCTCAAGTGCCTGGCGCTGGATCTGCACGCAGCGCGACCGGTCGCCGAGGCAATCAGCACCGCCGGGGGCGTGCGCTTCGAGGCGATGGACGAGGGCCTCATGCTGACCGCCCTGCCCGGCATCTTCTGCGCTGGCGAGATGCTCGACTGGGAAGCGCCGACAGGCGGCTATCTGTTGACGGCCAGCTTCGCCAGCGGCCGGGCGGCGGCCCTGGGGCTGCTGCGTTGGGTAGGCCGCCGTCACACACTGTTGCAATGAGTCCGAGCGAGGCCCCTAAGCCGTAGGCCCGAAGTGTGAAGAACGCGTTGCGCGCACTTCTAGACTGCGCGGCGCTGTCATCACCACTTCAAAGAAAATGAACCTCCTGCGCCTTTCCACGCTGGCCCTCGGCGTGGCTGCTTCACTGGCCCATGGTCCGGCTTCCGCCGTCTCCCTCGTCACGCCGCCGACCCTGGGCGCACCCAACCCGTCCAACCTGTACGGGATGGAGCTCAACCAGTGGTTCGTCCTCAGCAACGGTGTGATGGCCGGCACGCTGATCGACGGTGCCCTGCGCCAGAGCGGCAGCACCGAGTACTTTCCTACTCCGGCCCTGCTGAGCCGCAGCGCCGATGATTCCCAGGTGTCCGGCGGCAAGCTGGCGTCCAGCTTTGCTCGCGTGGGTGCGTTCAGCGCCGGCGCGTCGGCATCCGCGGGCGCGCCGCTCGAACCCATGAGCACCGGCAGCATCGCGGTGGGCCATGCCACGGTGGCCTATTGGGCGGTGCTCGACCAGGACACGACGATCACCTTCGACCTGAAGCTCGACGGCCACATGGGCACCACAGGCGCCCGCTCGCTGGGCGCCGACCGTTCGGGCGCCGCCGTCACCGCGCTGGCGCTCGGCACCCAGGCCAACTACACGGCCGCCGGCTCCTACACCTTCCTGCAGAAGGCCGGCCTCGGCGCCTTCGAGGTGGGTGGAGATCCCTTGCTGCAGGAGCTGATCTCGGCGCACTCCAGCACGCAAACGCATCTCGACGTCTTCGCCGCGCAGAGCGACACGATGCATACCGCGCTGGATGTCGACACCACGCTGCACGTGTCCGCCCAGGGCACGCGCATCGATTGCGACACGCCGTTCTCGCCGGCCTGTGGCCGCTACTACTACGGCATGACGGTCTTCCTGTTCACCGGGGCGCAGAACGGCGGCTTCGCCGACTTCTCGCACACGATGGAGATCACCGGCGTGTCCGTGGGCGGCGGTGCGACCGTGCCCTTCAACGCCATCTCGGCGGTGCCAGAGCCGGCCTCAGCCCTGCTGCTGATCGCAGGCCTGCTCGGCCTGCGGGTCGGGCGCCGCAGCCGCTGCTGAGGGCGCCTGCTTTCCCTGTCTTCCCTCGTCGGTTGTTGTCCCCCTGCATGGCCCGCACGGCTCTCAGCACCTCCCTCGCCATGGCCCTCGGCCTGCTGCATGCTGGCGCAGCGTTCGGCCAGGTTCCCTTCGCCGGCCTCCCGACGCTTCCGGGCGGATTCCAGGCCACGGACATCGGGCAATGGCACCTCGCCGCCAACCAGGTGTCCGCCAGCACGTTGATCGGTGACAAGGACAGCACGCAGGAGCTGTTCCACCTGCTGCCCCGAGGTGGCGAGCTGACGGCCCACGTGCTGGACACCCAATCCATCGGCAGCAAGTCCGCCGCCGCGGCCGCACACGTCACGCCCACGAGCATGGGCACGGCCGCGTCGGCCGGCGATCCCGTGAATCCGGACAGCACGTTCTCGGGCGCCGTCTCCTCCGCGCTGCTGTACTCGATCGCCTACCTGGCCGTGGCAGCGGTCGGCTCACTCGCGGAAGGCACCGAGGACGGCTACCGTGCGCTCTATGCCCGGGGCCGGCCTCGACGCCTACTGAGACGGCGCTTTGTCGCGCCTGCACCGCCGCCCGGTCTGAGCGTGTAGAAGAGCCGGCCTGGCCGGCCGGGCTCATGGGAAACTCGCGGGCTTTGTCGTCGCTTCCCGAGCCCGTTTTGGACCACTTGATCGTTTCCCAGATCGCCGCCGAACTCAAGGTCAGGCCCGCCCAGGTGCAGGCCGCCGTCGAGCTGCTGGACGGCGGGGCCACAGTGCCCTTCATCGCCCGCTACCGCAAGGAGGCCACCGACGGCCTCGACGACATCCAACTGCGCGAGCTGGATGCCCGCGTGGCCTACCTGCGCGAGCTGGCCGACCGGCGCGAGGCGGTGCTCAAGAGCATTGCCGAACAGGGCAAGCTGACGCCGGAGCTGGAGGCTGCCATCAAGGCCGCCCCGACCAAGCAGGAACTCGAAGACCTCTACCTGCCCTACAAGGTCAAGCGCCGCACCAAGGGGCTGATCGCCCGCGAGGCCGGGCTGGAGCCGCTCGCCGACAAGCTGTTCGCCGACCCGTCGCTGGTGCCGCTCGATGAAGCGGCCAGCTTCGTCAACGCCGAGGCCGGCTTTGCCGATGCTCATGCGGTGCTGGACGGTGTGCGCGACCTGCTCAGCGAGCGCTGGGCCGAGGACGCCGTGCTGGTGGGCAAGCTGCGCGAGTGGCTGTGGGCCGAGGGCCTGTTCCAGAGCAAGCTGATGGACGGCAAGAGCCCCGACACACCGGACCACGCCAAGTTCCGCGACTACTTCGACTATGCCGAACCGATCAGGACCGTGCCGTCGCACCGCGCGCTGGCCGTCTTCCGCGGCCGCACGCTGGAGCTGCTGGATGCAAAGCTGGTGCTGGACGAAGAGGTCGTTGCCGGCCAGCCGACGCCGGCCGAAGGCCGCATCGCGAGCCATCTGGGCTGGCGCCATGCCAACCGCTCCGGCGACGCGCTGATCCGCAAGACGATCGCCTGGACCTGGAAGGTCAAGCTCAGCCTGACGCTGGAGCGCGACCTGTTCGCCCGCCTGCGCGAGGCGGCCGAGGCCACCGCCATCAAGGTGTTTGCCGAGAACCTGCGCGACCTGCTGCTGGCGGCACCGGCCGGCAAGCGCGTCGTCATGGGACTGGACCCGGGCATCCGCACCGGCGTGAAAGTGGCGGTCGTCAGCGACACCGGCCGCGTGCTGGACACGGCGACCGTCTATCCCCACGAGCCCCGCCGCGATTGGGACGGCGCCCTGCACACGCTGGCCAAGCTGTGCGCCACGCACGGCGTGAACCTGATCGCCATCGGCAACGGCACGGCCAGCCGCGAGACCGACAAGCTGGCCGGCGAGCTGATCAAGAAGCTGCAGGCGCTGGATGCGAACGTGCAGATCGAGCGGGTCGTCGTCAGCGAGGCCGGTGCTTCGGTCTATTCGGCGAGTGAGTTCGCGTCCAGGGAGCTGCCTGATCTCGACGTGAGCCTGCGCGGCGCCGTCTCCATCGCCCGTCGCCTGCAGGACCCGCTGGCCGAACTGGTCAAGATCGACCCCAAGAGCATCGGCGTCGGCCAGTACCAGCACGACGTCAACCAGAGCGAGATGGCCCGCGCGCTGGACGCCGTCGTCGAGGACTGCGTGAACAAGGTCGGCGTGGACCTGAACACCGCATCGCAGGCGCTGCTGGCCCGCGTGTCCGGCCTGTCGGCCTCGGTGGCCAGCAGCATCGTGCGCTGGCGCGATGCCCACGGCGCCTTCCGCAACCGCCAGCAGTTGCTGGACGTGACCGGCCTGGGCCCCAAGACGTTTGAACAAGCGGCCGGCTTCCTGCGCATCCGCGGCGGCGACAACCCGCTGGACTTCAGCGGCGTGCACCCCGAGACCTACCCGCTGGTCGAGAAGGCACTGGCGCTGCTGAAGCGCCCGGCCACCGACGTGGTCGGCCGCAGCGAGGTGTTGCGCACGCTCAAGCCCGAGCTGCTGGCCGACGAGAAGTTCGGCCTCATCACCGTCAAGGACGTGCTGGCCGAGCTGGAGAAACCCGGCCGCGACCCACGCCCGGACTTCAAGGTCGCGCGCTTCAACGACGGCGTCGAGGACGTGAAGGACTTGCAGCCCGGCATGCTGCTCGAAGGCACCGTCAGCAACGTGGCGCAGTTCGGCGCCTTCGTCGACCTGGGCGTGCACCAGGACGGCCTGATCCACGTCAGCCAGTTGTCCAACAAGTTCGTCAGCGACGCGCGTGAGGTGGTCAAGACGGGCGACATCGTCAAGGTCAAGGTGCTGGAGGTGGACCTGGCGCGCCAGCGCATCTCGCTGACGATGAAGCTGGACGCGCAGGCGCCGCGCGGGCCCAAGCAGGACAACAGCTTCCGCCCGGCCGCCCGCAATGAGCGCCCTGGCAACGGCTCGCGCGATCCACAACCTGCCGCCGGCGGCGCGATGGCCGCGGCCTTCGCCAAGCTCAAGCGCTGACCTTCGACATCGTCACACGCCGCTGCGATCATCACGGCCCGCACCACGGGCCGTCGATTGGCGCCCCTGAATCTGCAGATGGTCGCAGCGTCGCTGCGGTGCGTCCCGCGCGCGGCTATGTTCCGCGCCGCCTCGAAACCCCGGAGTTCCTCTTGAAAACCCCCGCCCTCGCCTCGTTGCTTCTGCTCAGCCCCGTCCTGGCTCTGGCTCAGCAGGAGGTCGACCGCGCTGCCGCCACGCCCACGCCGGGCAACCAGCAGCTCGAGCGCGTGTCGGTGACGCGCCAACAGACCGACACCGACCTGCGCCGCCGCCAGCCGGTGGCCAAGCAGCTCTACGGCCGCGACGAGCTGGACAAGTACGGCGACACGCAGCTGTCCGACGTGCTCAAGCGCCTGCCGGGCATCAACGTCTCCGGCGGCCAGCTGCGCATGCGGGGCCTGGGCGGTGCCTACACGCAGATCCTGGTCAACGGCGAGCCCGCGCCGCCGGGGTTCAGCCTCGACAACCTGAACCCCGCGCAGGTCGAGCGCCTGGAGGTCAGCAAGGCCCCGACCGCCGACCAGAGCGCGCAAGCCATCGCCGGCACGCTGAACATCATCCTGAAGGACGCGCCACGGGTCGTGCAGAAGGACCTGCGCGTGGGAATGGCCTATGCCAGCGAGAAGCCGGTCCTCAATGCCGGCTTCACGTATGGCGACCGCATCGTCGGCGGCCTCGGCTTCGTGCTGCCGATCTCGATCAACCAGTGGAACTTCGTCAACGAGAGCAGCGGAGACCGCGTGCGTGACAAGGGCCTCACCGGCCTGCGCAACGAGGGCCGCGACCGCTCGTTCGGCCACGGCTTCAACATGTCACCGCGCCTGAACTGGAAACTGGGCGACGACGAGACGCTGTCGGTGCAGGGCTTCTTCGTGCAGAACCGCTTCCGCAGCGAGGGGGAGAACACCACCGACGTGGTGTTCGAGGACCAGAGCAAGCCGAGCAAGAGCGTGATCCCGCCGAGCCTGCTCGACAACACCCGTAACCGCGGCACCTTCCAGGCCCAGCGCCTCAACCTGCAATACAACAACCGCTTCGGCGAAGACCGCCGCATCGAGCTGCGCGCTGGCGTCGGCAGCGGCGGTGCGGACTTCAACTTCGAGTTCTTCGGCCGCAACAAGGACGGCACCCCGGCCATTGACCGCGTCACGTCGGGCGACAACCGCAACCGCAATGCGACGCTGTCGGGCAAGTACAGCCAGTACGCTGGCGAGGCTCACACCATCACGACCGGCGCCGAGCTCGAACGCCGCACCCGCGACGAGATCCGCAGCACGCGGCAGTTCGACTACCGCAAGGGGACCGAAGCGAAGTGGGAGGATCTGCTGACCGGCGTCGAAGGCCAGCCCTTCAACGCGACGATCACGCGCTCGGCCGTTTACGTGCAGGACGAGTGGGAGATCAACAACCAGTGGTCGGCCTACGCCGGCGTGCGCCACGAGCAGATCCAGACGGCAAGCGAAGGCCAGGCCAGCCAGTTCGAGAGCACCAGCAAGGTGACGACACCGCTGCTCCACCTGAACTTCAAGCCCGACCCCAAGGGCCGCGACCTCGTGCGCGCCAGCCTCACGCGCAGCTACAAGGCGGCCGACGTGCAGCAGCTGATTGCCCGGCCGACCGTCAACACCGACTACGAGGTGCGCGGGCCCAACGCCCGCATCAACACCGAACTCGGCCCCGACCGCATCGGCAACCCGCAGCTCAAGCCTGAGCTGGCCACCGGGCTGGACGTGGCCTACGAGAAGTACCTGCCGGCAGGCGGCCTCATCTCGGTCGGCGTCTTCCACCGCCGCATCACCAACCTGATCCGCACCGACCGCCCGCGGCTGATGACGGTGGACTATGCGGACACGCAGCGCTACGTCATCACCCAGGTCAATCTCAGCAAGGCCACGACCCAGGGCCTGGAGATGGAGGTCAAGGGCCGCGCCAGCGAACTGTTCCCCAGCCTCTTCGAGCCCAGCACCAACCTCAACCTGCGTGCGTCGCTGAATCTCTACCGGTCCACGGTCGCGGACATTCCCGGCCCCGACAACCGCCTGGAAGGCCAGCAGCCCTGGCAGTTCAACTTCGGTGCCGACTACCGCATGAAGAGCCTGCCGGTCAGCATGGGCTTCAGCGCCCAGATCGCACCCGAGTTCGACGTCCGACAAAGCGTGCTGCAGAGCCAGACCTCGCTGGCCGCGCGCTCGCTGGACGCCTTCGCGGCGATGCAGGTCGGCAAGCAGGACAGCGTGCGCGTCAGCGTCAACGGCCTGTTCCAGCCCAAGCAGGGCACGCGCGTCGTCATCATCGACACGCCCGACTACAACCTGAACCGCCGTGACCCCGTGCCGTGGTGGGCCGTGAACTGGGAACACAAGTTCTGATCCCCGCTATCTTCCAAGCATGAGCTCGGGCGCCCTGCAGGTCTTTGCCGGCCCCGCCGCGAAAGCGCGGCTGGCGGAGCGCGGCCTGCGCGCCGACGACGTCGGGTTGATACCTGCCGCTGCCGGCGGTCCGAAGGGGCTGATCCTCAACGGGCTGGACCGCTATGTCTTCGGCGACTGGCTGCCGCAAAGCCGCCAGACCGTGCACCTCGTCGGCGCCAGCATCGGCGCGTGGCGCATGGCCACCGCTGCACTGGCCCACCGCGACGTCACCGCGGCGTTCGACACGATGGCCGAGGCTTACGTGACGCAGGAGTACGACGTGCTGCCCGGCGAGAAGCGACCGCGGCCGGAAGGGGTCAGCCGGCGCTTCGGAGAGATCCTGGCCGAGATCTTCGAAGGCCGCGAGACCGAGGTGCTGGCGCATCCGCGTTGGCGGCTGCACGTCGTCACGTCGCGAGGTCGCGCCGGGCTGCTCGCGCGCGAGGGCAGGCTGCGCACCCCGCTGGGCTACCTCGGCGCCTTCGCGGCCAATGCCGTGTCGCGCCCGCTGCTGGGCCGCTTCCTGGAGCGCGTCGTCTTCTCCGACCCGCGCGACCGCCTGCCGCTGAAGCTCAACGACTTCACCAGCCGCGAGGTGCACCTGTCGCGCGCCAACCTCCGCGGCGCGCTGCTGGCGAGCTGCTCCATCCCTTTCTGGCTGCAAGCCCAGCATGACCTGCCCGGCGCGCCGCGGGGTGCCTACTGGGATGGCGGCATCACCGACTACCACCTGCACCTGGACTACCGGGCGCTGCAGCAAGCGCACGCGCCGTTGGTGCTCTATCCGCATTTCCAGCGCCAGGTCGTCCCGGGCTGGCTGGACAAGGCGCTCAAGCACCGCCACCGCTCGACCGTGTTCCTCGACAACGTCGTGCTGCTGTGCCCGTCGCCCGAGTGGATCGACCGGTTGCCGGGCAGCAAGCTGCCCGACCGCAACGACTTCATCAAGCTGGACGCCGGCGAACGCCGCCGCCGCTGGCGCGTCGCCGTGGGCGAAAGCCAGCGACTGGCCGATGAGTTCGTCGCGTTGGCGCAGCGCGACTCGATTTCAGCGCTGCCGCTTTAGAATCCGCGCTCCACCCCTCAAGACTCCTTTAACAAGAGCGAGAAAGGCACCCTGGTTATGACACCGCGAACTACGACCACCTTCACCGGCACCACCGGTAACTAGTCGGCCGCGGCTCGTCACGCCAGTCCTTTTCGGACTTCACCAATCAAGCGCGGCAAGTGGCCGCGCTTTTTTGTTTTCGCTCCCGGAGCACCCATGATCTCGATTCAACTCCCCGACGGCTCGCGCCGTGAATACCCCGCCGCGCTGACCGTTGGCGACGTTGCCGCCAGCATCGGCGCCGGCCTGGCCAAGGCCGCTTTAGGCGGCAAGGTGGACGGCAAGGTCGTCGACCTTAGCCACGTCATAGCCCACGACGCCCAGGTCGCCATCGTTACCGAGAAGGATGCCGACGGCCTGGAGCTGATCCGCCACTCGACGGCCCACTTGCTGGCCTATGCCGTCAAGTCGCTCTACCCCGACGCGCAGGTGACCATCGGCCCGGTCATCGAGAACGGCTTCTATTACGACTTCGCCTACAAGCGCCCCTTCACGCCGGACGACCTGGCCGCCATCGAGGCCAAGATGACGGAGCTCGCGAAAAAGGATGAGAAGGTCGTGCGCCGCGTGCTGCCGCGCGACGAGGCCGTGGCGCATTTCAAGGCCATGGGCGAGGCCTACAAGGCGGAGATCATCGAAAGCATCCCGGCCGACCAAGACGTGTCGCTGTACGCGGAAGGCGCCTTCGAGGACCTCTGCCGCGGTCCACACGTGCCCAGCACCGGCAAGCTCAAGCACTTCAAGCTGATGAAGGTGGCCGGCGCCTATTGGCGCGGCGACCACCGCAATGAGCAACTGCAGCGCATCTACGGCACGGCCTGGGCCACCAAGGACGACCTGCAGAAGTACCTGACGATGCTGGAGGAGGCCGAGAAGCGCGACCACCGCAAGCTCGGCAAGGAGCTGGACCTCTTCCACATCGACGAGCACGCCCCGGGCGTCGTCTTCTGGCACCCCAAGGGCTGGACAGTCTGGCAGGAGGTGGAGCAGTACATGCGCCGCGTCTACCGCGACAACGGCTACCAGGAGGTCAAGGGCCCGCAGCTGCTGGACCGCACGCTGTGGGAAGCCTCGGGCCACTGGGAGAAGTACAAGGACAACATGTTCACGACGGAGTCGGAGAAGCGCGACTACGCGCTCAAGCCGATGAACTGTCCCGGTCACATCCTGATCTTCAAGCAGGGCGTCAAGAGCTACCGCGACCTGCCGCTGCGCTACGGCGAGTTCGGCCAGTGCCACCGCAACGAGCCCACGGGCGGTCTGCACGGCATCATGCGGGTGCGCGGCTTCACGCAGGACGACGGGCACATCTTCTGCACCGAAGACCAGATCCTGCCGGAATGCGTCGCCTACACGGCGCTGCTGCAGAAGGTCTACAAGGACTTCGGCTTCACCGATATCATTTACAAGGTGGCGACGCGCCCGGACGCCCGCATCGGTTCGGACGAGGTCTGGGACAAGGCCGAGCATGCGCTGATGGAAAGCCTGCGCGCCTCCGGCGTCGAGTTCGAGGTCGCACCTGGCGACGGCGCCTTCTACGGCCCCAAGATCGAATACACGCTCAAGGACGCGCTGGGCCGTCAGTGGCAGTGCGGCACGATGCAGGTCGACTTCTCGATGCCGGGCCGCCTGGGCGCCGAGTTCGTCGACGAGGATGGCCAGCACAAGCACCCGGTCATACTGCACCGCGCCATCGTGGGCAGCCTGGAGCGTTTCATCGGCATCCTGATCGAACAGCACGCCGGCGCGCTGCCCGTCTGGCTCGCGCCGACGCAGGTCGTGGTGGCCAACATCACCGATTCCCAGGCCGATTACGTGTCTGAAATTGTGAAATCGCTGCAAAAACAAGGGGTTAGGGCCCAGGCCGATTTGCGCAACGAGAAGATCACCTATAAAATCCGCCAGCATTCCATGCAAAAGCTGCCGTACATCCTCGTCGTAGGCGACAAGGAAAAGGCGAATGGCAGCGTTGCGGTACGCGCCCGTGGCAATCAGGATCTGGGCGTGATGCCTTTGCAAGACTTCCTCTCGAGAGTCTGTGCAGACATCGCGAACAAGGTCTGACAAGCCGTCCGGGCGCGATTTGTTTTGTTTGGGCTCCTCGCCTTGGGGCCCGTTGAAAGGTCTACACCATCGCTACGTTTGCCGACCGTCGTGCGATTCCGGAGCGCAAGCACCGGTTGAACCGCGAAATCATGGCCCCTGAAGTCCGTCTGAACGGCCCCGAAAACGAACCCATCGGGGTCGTCAGCATCCAGGAAGCCCTGCGTATGGCGGGCGAAATGGATGTGGACCTGGTCGAGATCTCCGCCACCGCCAATCCGCCGGTCTGCCGGCTGATGGACTACGGCAAGTTCAAGTACCAGGAACAAAAGCGCGCTGCTGAAGCCAAGTCCAAGCAGAAGATCATCGAAATCAAGGAAGTCAAATTCCGTCCGGGCACGGACGAAGGCGACTACCAGATCAAGATGCGCAATCTGCGCCGCTTCATCGCTGAAGACGGTGACAAGGGCAAGGTCACGCTGCGCTACCGAGGCCGTGAAATCACCCACCAGGACATCGGCATGCGCCTGCTGGAGCGGATCCGCGATGAACTGGCCGACGTGGCGATCGTCGAGAACATGCCGAAGCTCGAAGGTCGGCAGATGATCATGGTCCTGGCGCCGAAAAAGCGCTGAGACCGCAACAGGTTTGACTGGTCGGTTTGGTCGCCGGCCAGTTCACAAGTCTCCTGAGGCCAACAAGCATGCCGGGCTCACCGGCATCGCCCCAGGGACACACTTAGAAGGAGCATCCCCATGCCCAAAATGAAGACCAAGAGCAGCGCGAAAAAACGTTTTCGCGTTCGTCCGGGTGGCACCGTCAAGCGCGGTCAGGCGTTCAAGCGCCACATCCTGACCAAGAAGACCACGAAGAACAAGCGCCAGCTCCGCGGCGCCGTCACCGTGCACGAAACCAACATGGGTCACATCGCTCAGATGCTGCCCTTTGCTGGCCTGTAATTCATCACTGACTCAAGGAGAAACACATGCCTCGCGTCAAACGTGGTGTAACCGCTCGTGCCCGTCACAAGAAGGTCTTGGCTCTGGCCAAGGGCTTCCGGGGTCGTCGTAAGAACGTCTTCCGCATCGCCAAGCAGGCGGTGATGAAGGCGGGCCAATACGCCTACCGTGACCGCCGTACCAAGAAGCGCGTTTTCCGTCAGCTCTGGATCGCCCGTATCAACGCTGCATCGCGTGGTCTGGGTCTGTCCTACAGCAAGTTCGTGGCGGGTCTGAAGAAGGCCCAGATCGAGATCGACCGCAAGGTTCTCGCCGATCTGGCCGTCAACGACCCGGCTGGCTTTGCCAGCATCTTCGCCAAGGTGAAGGCCGCGCTCGCCTGATTGCGATTCGCCTCGACTCACGTCGGGGCACGCAAACTTTCAGGGCCGGCCCACCAGGGTCGGCCCTTTCTCATTTCGAATTCCGAATGTCTGATCTCGACGCTCTTCTTGATGCGGCCCGAAGCGATTTCGCCGCCGCACCGACGCCAGCCGAACTCGAAAACGCCAAGGCGCGCTTCCTCGGCAAGTCAGGCCGCGTGACCGAACTGATGAAGGGCCTGGGCGCTCTCAGCATCGAGGAGAAGAAGACCCGCGGCGCCGAGATCAACCAGCTCAAGGTCGGCATCGAGGCCGCCCTGACTGCCCGCCGCGATGCGCTGGCGGCTGCCGAGTTGGAAAAGCAGCTCAAGGCCGAAGCGCTGGACGTGACCTTGCCCGGCCGGCAGCGCGGCACAGGCGGCTTGCATCCGATCACACGCGCCATGGAGCGCATCGAGGCCATCTTCGGCTCGATGGGCTTCGACGTGGCCGACGGCCCCGAGATCGAGACCGACTGGTACAGCTTCTCGGCGCTCAACAACCCCGAGAACCACCCCGCCCGCTCGATGCAGGACACGTTCTACGTCGACATGAAGGACGAGAACGGCGCCTGGCTGAACCTGCGCCCGCACACCAGCCCGATGCAGATCCGCTACGCGCAGGCCCATGCCAAGCGCTACGCGGGGCAGGACACGATGCCCCAGATCCGCGTCATCGCGCCGGGCCGCACCTACCGCGTCGACAGCGATGCCACCCACTCGCCGATGTTCCACCAGGTTGAAGGCCTGTGGGTTGGCGAGAACATCTCGTTCAAGGACCTGAAGGCGGTCTACCTGAACTTCATCACCGCCTTCTTCGAGACCGACCAGCTGCAGCTGCGCTTTCGCCCCAGCTATTTCCCTTTCACCGAACCCAGCGCCGAGATCGACATCATGTTCGAGAGCGGACCGTTGAAGGGCCGCTGGCTGGAGGTGTCGGGCTCCGGCCAGGTGCACCCGCAGGTCATCCGCAACATGGGCCTGGACCCGGAGCGCTACATCGGCTTCGCCTTCGGCTCGGGCATCGACCGCCTGGCCATGCTGCGCTATGGCGTCAACGACCTGCGCGCCTTCTTCGACGGCGACCTCCGCTTCCTCTCGCAGTTCAAGTAATTCGACAAGAGCTATGCAATTCCCCGAGTCCTGGCTGCGCGAGTTCTGCAATCCGCCGCTCAACACCACGCAGCTCGCCGAGCTGCTGACCATGTCCGGCATGGAGGTCGAAGAGCTGCGCGCCGTCGCACCGCCCTTCCACGGCATCGTCGTCGCTGAAATCATCGAAGCCGAACAACACCCCAACGCCGACAAGCTGCGCGTCTGCAAGGTCAACGCGGGTGGCACCGAACCTCTGCAGATCGTCTGCGGCGCGCCCAACGCGCGCGTCGGCCTCAAGGTGCCGCTGGCGACGGTCGGCGCCGAGCTGCCGCCCGGTGAGGACGGCAAGCACTTCAAGATCGGCGTCGGCAAGCTGCGCGGCGTGGAGAGCTTCGGCATGCTGTGCTCGGCCCGCGAGCTCAAGCTCAGCGAAGACCATGGCGGCCTGCTGGAGCTGTCGTCCGACGCCGTCATCGGCGCAGACATTCGCAAACACCTGAACCTCGACGACACGCTGTTCACGCTGAAGCTGACTCCCAACCTCGGCCACGGCCTGAGCGTCTTCGGCGTCGCCCGCGAAGTGGCCGCCTTGACCGGCGCACCGCTGCTGAAGGCAGAGTTCCCGGCCGTCAAGCCGACGACGGACGACAAGCTGCCGGTGCGCGTCGAAGCCACCGACCTCTGCGGCCGTTTCTCGGGCCGCATCGTCAAGGGCATCGACACGAAAGCCAAGACGCCCGCCTGGATGGTCCAGCGCCTGGAGCGCTGCGGCCAGCGTTCGGTGACGGCCCTTGTGGACATCTCCAACTACGTGATGTTCGAGTACGGCCGCCCGTCGCACATCTTCGACCTCGACAAGATCAGCGGCGGACTCGTCGTGCGCTGGGGCAAGGCGTGCGAACAGCTCAAGCTGCTCAACGGCAACACTGTTCCCCTCGACGAAAAGGTCGGCGTCATCTCGGACGCGCGCGAGGTGGAATCCCTCGCCGGCATCATGGGCGGCGACCACACCGCCGTGTCCGACGACACGCGCAACGTCTATGTCGAAGCCGCGTTCTGGTGGCCGGAGGCCGTCATGGGCCGCGGACGCCGCTACAACTTCTCCACCGACGCCGGCCACCGCTTCGAGCGCGGTGTCGATGCGTCGCAAACCGTCGAGCACATCGAACGCATCACGCAGCTGATCGTCGACATCTGCGGCACGGCGCAAACGCAGGTCGGCCCGATGGACGACCAGGCGCCAAACGTGCCGGTGCGCAAGCCGGTCGCACTGCGCGTCGCGCGTGCAGCCAAGGTCATCGGCATGCCGGTGACGCAGGCGCAATGCGAAGGCGTGTTCACGCGCCTGGGGCTGCCGTTCACTGCCGCCGACGGCGTGATCACGGTGACCCCGCCGAGCTGGCGCTTCGACATCCTCATCGAGGAAGACCTCATCGAGGAAATCATCCGCGTGCTGGGCTACCCGACGCTGCCATCGACCGCGCCGCTGGCACCCATCGTGGGCCGCACGCGCTCGGAGAGCCGACAGTCCACGCACGCGCTGCGCCGCGCCGTGGCCGCGCGCGATTACTTCGAGACGATCAACTTCAGCTTCGTCGAGGAACGCTGGGAGCGCGAGCTGGCTGGAGAAGCGAATCCAATCAAGCTGCTGAACCCCATCGCCGCGCCGCTGTCGGTGATGCGCACCAGCCTCATCGGCAGCCTCGTGCAGGTGCTGCGCCACAACCAAACCCGCCGCGCGACGCGCGTGCGGGTGTTCGAGCTGGGCCGCGTGTTCAAGCGCGATGCCAACATCACCAACGGTCCGCTTTCGGTCGCCGGCATCGAGCAGCCGCTGCGCTTGGGCGGCCTGGCGTGGGGCCCTGCCGACCAGCAGCAATGGAGCCAGCGCGACCGCGCCGTCGACTTCTTCGACGTGAAGGGCGACCTGGAAGCCCTGTTTGCACCGCAAACGCTGGTCTTCGAAGCCGCCGAGCACCCGGCGCTGCATCCGGGCCGCAGCGCGCGCATCAGCCTGAATGGCACACCGATCGGCGTCGTCGGCGAACTGCATCCGCGCTGGCGCCAGGCCTACGAAATCAGCGGCGGCGCCCCTGTCGTGTTCGAGCTGGATCTTGACGCTGCGCTGACCCGCACGCTGCCGCAAGGCCAGCCCCTGCCGCGCCAGCAGGCCGTGCAGCGCGACCTGGCGCTGGTCGTCAAGGACGGCATCCCCCACGACGCGCTGATGACCGCCATCACGCACGCGGGCGGCGCACTGCTGCGCTCCGCCAAACTGTTCGACGTCTTCAAGCCCGCAGCCGGCGCCGCGACCGACCTGCAGGCCGACGAACGCAGCCTGGCCGTGCGCCTGGAATTGCTCGACGACGAAGCCACGCTGACCGACGAACGCATCGACGCGGCCGTGGCGACCATCGTTGCGGCAGCCAGCAGCCAACTCGGCGCCCGCCTGCGCGGCTGACCCTCAGGAGGAGGAACAAATCATGGACGCGAACGACGTCAAGAAAGAAGCCGCAGCGGTCGTCATCGGCAGCCTGGAGACGCCCACGCTGACCAAGGCGGAACTGGCCGAACTGCTGTTCGACAAGCTGGGCCTGAACAAGCGCGAGTCCAAGGACATGGTCGAGGCCTTCTTCGACATCCTGCACGACAGCCTCGTCAAGGGCCAGGACGTGAAGCTTTCCGGCTTCGGCAACTTCAACATCCGCCGCAAGGCGCCGCGCCCGGGGCGCAACCCGCGCACCGGCGAATCCATTCCCATCAAGGCCCGCAACGTCGTGACTTTTCACGCCTCCCACAAACTCAAGGGGGTGGTGCAAGGCGATGCGCCCGCGGGGGAAGACTTCGAGTAGAGTCTGCCCTCCCCTCGCGAACTTGTTGATTTGCAATGGAAAAGGCGCTTCCCGCCATCCCCGCCAAACGCTACTTCACCATCGGTGAGGTCAGCGACCTGTGCGGCGTGAAGCCCTATGTGCTGCGCTACTGGGAGCAGGAGTTCACCCAACTCAAGCCCATGAAGCGGCGCGGCAACCGGCGCTACTACCAGCACCATGAAGTCTTGCTGATCCGCCGCATCCGCGACCTGCTCTATGACCAGGGCTTCACGATCAGCGGCGCGCGCAACCAGCTCAGCGAGGGCCTGCCGCAGGCCGCGGCGCAGAATTTCCGCGACGAGGCCGAGGCCGCCCAGGCGCTGGATTCAGTGGACGATGGCGACGGTCCCGATATCGCTGCGGTACCGCCCCATCTGCCGGCGCCCCGCCACGCCGTCTTGCATGCCCAGCCGCTGAAAGCGGCCGAAGCATCGCTCACGCTGCCGGTGCTGGCGATGGAGCCTTTGACGTCCCTCGATCAGATCCGGGCCGAACTTCTTGCGATTCGCGCCAGCTTGCTGAGCTGAGCTCCCAATTTCTGGTCTATACTGCTTGGCTCAGTCGGGGCGTAGCGCAGCCTGGTAGCGCACTTGCATGGGGTGCAAGGGGTCGCGAGTTCGAATCCCGCCGTCCCGACCAAAAATAAGAAGAGAAATCAAGGACTTAGAAGCGAAAGCTCCTAAGTCCTTTTTCCTTTGGGCGGCGCCCCTACCTGACCACCGGCAGCTTGAAGGCGCCCACGACCTCGGTCAGCCGGTGGGCTTGCTGGCTCAGGCTGTCCGCCGCGGCGGCCGATTCCTCGACCAGCGCGGCGTTCTGCTGCGTGACCTGGTCCAGGATGCCGACGGCGTTGCTGATCTCGCCGATGCCGATGCTCTGTTGATCCGACGCCGTGCCGATCTCGGCGATCAGCTGGGCGACCTGCTGCACGTGCGTCACGATGCTGTCCATCGTCGACCCGGCCTCTGCCACCAGCCCGCCGCCAGCTTCGACCCGGCTCAGGCTTTCCCCCACCAGGCCGTTGATCTCCTTGGCCGCCGTGGCGGCGCGCTGGGCCAGCGCGCGCACCTCGCCTGCCACGACGGCGAACCCCCGCCCCAGTTCGCCCGCGCGAGCCGCTTCCACTGCGGCGTTCAAGGCCAAGATGTTGGTCTGGAAGGCAATGCCGTCGATGACGCCGGTGATGCTGGCAATCTTCCTGGAGCTCGCAGTGATGTCGCCCATGGTGGACACGACCTGCGCGACCACGGCGCCGCCCTTGGTCGCGACCGCGCTGGCCGATGCGGCCAGCGACGTCGCGGCGCGGGCCGAGTCGGCGCTGCGCTGCACGGTCGTCGTCAGCTCCTCCATGGACGCCGCCGTCTCCTCCAGATTGGAGGCCTGCTCTTCGGTCCGCTGGGACAGATCGGCGCTGCCGGTCGCGACCTGCGTCGCGCCCGTCGCGATGGACTCGCTGCTCTGTCGCACCTGGTGAACGATACGCGTCAGGCTCTCGTTCATGGCCTTGAGCGCCGTCAGCAGCTGGCCGGTCTCGTCGCGGCTTTTCACCTCGATGACGGTCGTCAGGTCGCCCGACGCAACGGTCTGCGCCATGTGCACGGCCTCAGCAATCGGCCGGGTGATCGAACGGGTCAGCATGTAGGCCACCGCGGCGGCGATCAGCACGGCCAGGACCGACAGCGCCACGATGAGCCGCTTGGCGCTCGCTGCCATCTCCGCCGCTTCGGCGCCGAACTGTTCCATGCTGTCGGTCTGGGACTTCACGAACGCCTCCACCGCGTGCAGGTAGACATCCTGCGCGGGCAGGATGTCGACGACGAGCTCCTTGCGCGCGTCGTCGACCTTGCCTGCCTTGAGATGCGCGAGCAGCACGGCCTCTTTTTCATTGAACTTGGCGCGGCTATCGACAAGGTCCCTCAGCGCCGCCTTGCCGCGGTCGCTGTGCACCGTGGCAACGAGCTTCTCGATGGCCTGGTTCACCACTGGCAGCGAGGTCTCGATCTTGGCCAGTTCCCTCTCGACCAGCGCAGGCTCCGTGACGATGAGCGCGGTGCGCATCGCGCGCAGCTGTTTGTTGACCTCGTTCTCTATCGTTTGAGCCTGCGCCACCTTGACGAAGCGGTCGTGCAGGATGACCTCGGCGTTGTCATCGACCGCATTGACGCGCGTGATGCCGATCACTGCCATTGCAATCAGCAGGCCGATGACGAGGGCGAAGCCTCCGATCAACCGGGTGCCGATCCTCAGGTTGTTCAACGTGTTCAAGGCCTTCTCCTCAGGGGCTGTATGGAAGGGCCGCGGGTGGCGGCGTCACCGACATCGCGCCCCTCCATCGCGCGCTGGATGCCGGCGTGCGGGAGTATGGCTTGCGGCAATTCAGGCAGGCAACCGCCCGCGCTGCCGCCGCTGCGGCGTCTGCGTTTGCGCCACATCAACCCCGCCACGGCACGCGCCTCTACGCTAGGGCGCGTGTCAAACGCCGCCGATCACTTCGTCCAACCCCTGTCCCCGGCAGCGCGTGGGCGCTTGTTCGCCCGCGTCGTGACGCATCGGGACGCACCCTTGTGCATGGTGGAAGCCGAATTGCAAGACCGGGGCGCGCATGTGACGCGGCTGCTGGCTTCTGAACTGCTGCCCGGGCCGTCGCTCGACGCTCCCACCTTCCAGTTGCTGGGCCGGCTCTATGACGGGCTGATCGTGCCTCACGTCGGCACGCTGGACGCGGCCCAGATCGCTGCTGCCGCAGGCGTGCCGGTCGTCTTCGACGACCTGGACCCCCAGGCGCCGAGCGCCTAGGCACCCCCGCGCCGCGCGCGCCCGCCGCGGCACAGACAGCGCCTACCGAACGCCGCCGCAGTGCTGCGCACCCACCTCCAGGTTGATGCAAATCAAACCCGAGTGAACACCGGGTTTCCACAATAGATGCATCACAAATGAAGCTTTAACCGCCAGGAGGCACCCATGTCCGTCCAAGCAGCCTTTCCGACCCTCGACGTGCGCACCATCGCGCCGCGTGAGCGACACCCGACGATCTTCACGATGTTCCGCAGCCTTGCCGCCAACCAGGCGATGGAGCTGGTGAACGACCACGACCCCCGCCCGCTGTACTTCCAGTTCCAGGAGCAGGTGCCGGGCAAGTTCGCCTGGGACTATGTCGAGGTCGGGCCCGAGGTCTGGCGGGTGCGCATCACCAGGCTGGCCACCGGCCATGGGAACGGGCAGTGCTGCGGCTCATGCGGCGGCGCCTGAACAACTGAACCACTTTAGGAAGCATCATGAAGTCGACACACAGGCTCTGGCGCTGGCTGGGCCTCATCTTCGTCCTGTCATTTGGCTGCCTGGGCTACCTGGGCTACCAGATCTATCTCTTTGCGCCGCCCATCCCCAAGCAGGTCGTGACGGCCGACGGGGACGTGCTCTACACCGGCGAGCAGATCCAGCTGGGTCAGCAGGCCTGGATGGCCGCGGGCGGCCAGCAGTTGGGCACCGTCTGGGGCCACGGGAGTTACGTCGCGCCGGACTGGTCGGCCGACTGGCTGCACCGCGAGGCCGTCACGCTGCAGTCCCTGCGCACGGCCGAGCAGCAGCGCGCCGGTACCCTCAGCGACAGCGACAAGGCCGCCGTCGCGGCCGGCGTGCGCACCGAGATGCGCCGCAACACCTATGACGACAGCAACGGCACGGTGACGGTCACGCCCGCGCGCGCCCAGGCCATCCGCGAGGTCGCCTCGCACTATGAAGGCCTGTTCGGCACCGACCCCAAGCTCGCCCAGTTGCGCGACCACTACGCCATGACCGAGGGCACCTTGCCGGACAAGGCGCACCGCCAGGCGCTGACCGCGTTCTTCTTCTGGTCGGCCTGGGCCGCCACCACGGACCGGCCGAATGAAGCCGGCCTGTCCTACACCAGCAACTGGCCGCACGAGCCGCTGGTGGGCAACACCATGTCGACCTCGGCCGCCATGTGGTCGATGGTCAGCATCATCCTGCTGCTGGCCGGCATCGCCGCCATGCTGTGGCTGCACAAGGGCGACTCGCACGAAGAGACCGCCCAGGTGCCCAAGGCCGACCCGCTGCTCGGCGCCAAGGCGACGCCGTCGATGAAGGCCACACGCAAGTACTTCTTCATCGTCATCGCGCTGATGCTGCTGCAGATCGGCATGGGCATCGTCACGGCGCACTACGCCGTCGAGGGCCAGTCCTTCTTCGGCCTGCCGCTCGCGCAGGTGCTGCCCTACACGGTCAGCCGCACGGTCCACACGCAGATCGGCATCTTCTGGATCGCCACCGCCTGGCTGGCGACGGGCCTGTACGTGGCGCCGCTGCTCTCGGGCCGCGAACCCAAGCTGCAGAAGCTCGGCGTGGACGCGCTGTTCTGGGCCCTCATCGTCGTGGTGCTGGGCTCCACCGTCACCGGCTGGCTGGGCACGCTGCAGCACCGCGGCGTCGACTTCAGCTTCTGGTTCGGCAACCAGGGCCTGGAGTTCACGAGCATGGGCCGCTTCTGGCAGATCCTGCTCTTCGTCGGCCTGCTGTTCTGGGTCTTCCTGCTCGGCCGCGCGCTGTGGCCGGCCCTGAAGAAGCCGTCGGAAACCCGCGGCCTGATCGCCATGGTGTTCCTGTCGGCGACCTGCATCGGCGGCTTCTACGCCAGCTCGCTGACCTGGGGCCAGCACACCCACTACTCGATGATCGAGTACTGGCGCTGGTGGCTGGTGCACCTGTGGGTGGAAGGCTTCTTCGAGGTGTTCGCCACCGCCGTCGTCGCCCTCATCTTCACCAACCTGGGCCTGGTGCGCGCGGCGTCCGCCAACCGAGCCATCGTGGCGGAGACCATCGTGTTCCTGTTCGGCGGCATCCTCGGCACGCTGCACCACCTGTACTGGACCGGCACGCCCACCTCGGTGATCGCCGTGGGCGCCGTGTTCTCGGCCCTCGAAGTGGTGCCGCTGACGTTGATCGGCCTGGAAGCCCTGCAGACCTATCGCCGCTCGAAGAACGTCGCCTGGCTGGGTGCCTACAAGTGGGTCATCATGTCCTTCGTCGCGGTCGGTTTCTGGAACACCGTCGGCGCCGGGCTGCTCGGCTTCGCCATCAACCCGCCGGCCTCGCTGTACTACGTGCAGGGCCTGAACATGACGGCCGCCCACGGCCACGCCGCCCTCTTCGGCGTGTACGGCATGCTGGGCATCGGCCTGATGCTGTTCTGCCTGCGCGGCCTGTACGACCGGGCGCTGCATGCCGACAAGTTCCTGAAGCCCGCCTTCTGGAGTTTGAACATCGGTCTGGCGATGATGGTCTTCATGTCGCTGCTGCCCTCGGGCATCTACCAGGCCTACCACGCCATCACGACCGGCCTGTGGTACGCGCGCTCGCCGGAAGTCATCCACTCCAAGGTGATGGAGACTTTCGTGTGGCTGCGCGTTCCGGGTGACATCGTGTTCGCGGCCGGCAGCGTGCTGCTCGCCGTCTACGCGATCCACCTGCTGCGCCGCACGTCGAGCAAGGCGGCACCGGTCGGGGCGATTCCCGCAGCGGCCGAACGTTGACACGATCGGGAGGGCTCGCGCCCTCCCCTTCCTTCTGGTTGGAGATCACATGAAGCTCACTGCATTCACCGACTACAGCCTGCGCGTGCTCATCTACCTGGCCGCGGACCCGGACCGCCGCGCCACCATCGCCGAGATCTGCCGCGCCTTCGACATCAAGGAAAACCACCTGACCAAGGTCGTCCACCACCTGGGCAAGCGCGGCTGGGTCGCGACCACGCGTGGCAAGGGCGGCGGCCTGGTGCTGGCCAAGGCAGCCAGCGAGATCTGCGTCGGCCATGTCGTCCGCGACACCGAGGGCCAGGCGGCGCCGGCCGAGTGCTTCGCCCAGGAGGAGAGCAGCTGCGCCATCGTCAGCTGCTGCCGGCTCAAGGGCGTGCTCGCCGAAGCCGTCAAGGCCTTCTATGCGGTGCTCGACCGCTACACGCTGGCCGACATCACCCGCAATCCTCGCGAGCTCGCGGGCATCCTGCATATCCATCGGCCGCAAGTCGCCACCGCCATCGCTTGAGTGCCCCATGGCAACGCTGCTGAACATCCAGGAACCACCCCGGCGCGCGCCGCAGGGCTTTGCGCTGTTCGCACTCGGTTTTCGCCCCTTCTACCTGCTGGCCAGCCTCTTCGGTGCGCTGTCGATCCCGCTGTGGGCGCTGCAGTTCTCCGGCATTCTGAGCCAGCCCTACCTGGCCGGCCCGCTGTGGCACGCCCACGAGATGCTGTTCGGCTTCACGCTGGCCGTGGTCGTCGGCTTCCTCTTCACCGCCGGCCAGAACTGGACCGGCCTGCCGACGCCGAAGGGCTGGAAGCTCGCGCTGCTCGCGGGCCTGTGGCTCGCCGCCCGCGTGCTGGTGCTGACGCCGTACGGCGTCGCCGCGGCCGTGGCCAACGTCGCCTTCCCGCTCGCCGCCGCCATCGCGCTGGCCATCCCGTTCGTCAAGGCGCAGAACAAGCGCAACTACTTCTTCGTCGGCCTGCTGGCGCTGCTCGCGCTGGCCGCCGCCTTCATCCACCTCTCGCAGCTCGGCCTGCTTGCCGCGCACGCGTGGCCCGGCATCCGCGTCGCGCTGGACGTGATGCTCTTCATCCTCGCGGTGATGGGCGGTCGCGTCATCCCCATGTTCACCAACAACGGCGTCCCCGGCACGAACGCGACCCGGCAGCCCCGCGTCGAGAAAACCGCGCTGGGCGCCGTGCTGGCACTGCTCGCCGTCGACGTGATCGGCCTGCAAGGCTGGCCGGTGGCGGCCATCGCCGCGGTGGCGTTCGTCGCCCATGCTTGGCGCTGGGCGCTGTGGCAGCCGTGGAAGACGCTGCGCGCCCCGCTGGTCTGGGTGCTGCAGCTGGCCTATGCCTGGGTGCCCGTCCACCTGCTGCTGCGCGGCCTCGGCGAACTCGGCCAGGTGCCCTCCAGCGCGGCCACCCATGCGCTGACGGTCGGCGCGGTGGGCGGGCTCATCATCGGCATGATGACCCGCACCGCCCGCGGCCACACCGGGCGGCCACTGCGCGCCGACCGCTACGAGACGGCCTGCTACGTGCTGGTGTTGCTGTCGGCCGTCGTGCGCGTGGCCGTGCCGCTCGTGGCGCCCACGCTGATGCTGCATGCCGTGATGGCGTCGGCCGTGCTGTGGTCGGCCGGCTTCGGGCTCTATGCCATCCGCTACTGGCCGGTGCTGTCGCGGCCCCGCATCGACGGCCGGCCGGGTTGAGCCATGGACTACCTCACGCTCAAGCTGGTCCACCAGACGGCCGTCGCGCTGTCGATCACCGGCTTCTTCATCCGCGGCGCGGCGTCGCTGGCGGGCGCCTCCTGGGTGCGCAGCCGCGCGGCCCGGACGCTGCCCCACCTGGTGGATTCGGTGCTGCTGCTGTCGGCGCTGATGCTGGCGTGGACGCTGCGCCTGACGCCGGACCGCGCGCCCTGGCTGCTTGCCAAGCTGCTGGGGCTGGTCGTCTATGTGGCGCTCGGCGTCGTCGCGCTGCGCCCGGGCCGGCCGCTGGCGGTGCGTGCCGCGGCATGGACGGGCGCGCTGGCCGTCGTCGCCTGGATCGCGTCGGTCGCCATGACAAAAAGCCCATGGGGCTTCGTTGCGGTGCTGGGTTAGGCGCCTGCCTTGACCGAGGTCAAGCCCGCAGCCCGCCGCTTTCGGGACCATGACGCATGCCTGCCAACACCGCCTCCCTCGCCGATGTCCGCACCCTGCTCACCGAGGACTTCCTGCGTCAGTTCGACACCCCCGGCCCGCGCTACACCTCCTACCCCACGGCAGACCGCTTCGCCGAGAACTTCGGGCCGCAGGACACGCTGACGGTCCTCACGCAGCTGAGCAGCGGCAGCTCCGCCGCCCCGCTGTCGCTGTACGTGCACATCCCATTCTGCGAGCAGCTCTGCTACTACTGCGGCTGCAACAAGATCATCACCAAGCACCATGAGCGCGCGGCCCAGTACCTGGACTACCTGGAGGCCGAGCTCGCCCTGGTGGTGAAGTCGCTCGGCGCCGGGCGCCCGGTCTCGCAGCTGCACTTCGGCGGCGGCTCGCCCACCTTCCTGTCCGACGATGAACTCACCCGCGTGATGCATGCGATCGGCACGAGCTTCCAGCTCACGCCCGATTCCGAGGTTTCGATCGAGGTCGACCCGCGCACCGTCACGCCGGCACGGCTGGCGCATTTCCGCACCCTCGGCTTCAACCGGCTCAGCTTCGGCGTGCAGGACTTCGACGCCGAGGTGCAGCAGGCGGTGCACCGCGTGCAGTCCTTCGAGATGGTGCGCGACCTGATGCAAAGCGCCCGCGAGCTCGGCTACGTCTCCATCAATGCCGATCTCATCTACGGCCTGCCCAAGCAGACGCCCGAGAGCTTTGCGCGCACGGTGCAGCAGATCGGCGAGCTGCGCCCCGGCCGCATCGCGCTCTACGCCTACGCCCACCTGCCCGAGCGCTTCAAGCCGCAGCGGCGCATCCATGACACCGACCTGCCCGCACCGGGCAACCGCATCGCGATGCTGGGCGACGCCATCACCGGCTTCCTGGCGCGCGGCTACGACTACATCGGCATGGACCACTTCGCGCTGCCCGACGACTCGCTGGCGGTCGCCAAGCGCGCAGGCCGTCTGCACCGCAACTTCCAGGGCTACAGCACGCAGCCCGACTGCGACCTGGTGGCGCTCGGCGTGTCGTCCATCGGCCGCGTCGGCGCTGCCTATTACCAAAACGCCAAGACGCTGCCCGAGTACTACGAAATGCTCGACGAAGGCCGGCTGCCTGTGGTGCGCGGCTACGCGCTCGACCCCGACGACGCGCTGCGCCGCGACGTCATCATGGCGCTGATGTGCCAGGGGCGCCTCGAGTTCGAGCCCATCGAGCGGGCACACGGCATCGCCGTGCCGCAGTATTTCGAACGCGAGCTGGCCGCGCTGCAGGGCATGGTCGACGCCGGCCTGGTGCAGCTGCAGCAGCGCGCCATCCAAGTCACCACCGCCGGCTGGTTCCTCATCCGCGCCATCGCGATGGTGTTCGACAAGCACCTGCAGCAGGCCAAGGACAGGCACCGCTTCTCCAAGGTCATCTGACAGCCATCCCCACCTACAACCATGCAACTACCGCCCTACTTCGACGAAATCCCGCGGCTGCGCGTGCAGGACCCGCTCGCTCGCGTGCTCGGCGCAGCCCGGGACGGTGTGCTCGAGTACGGCTTCGCCGATGCGGTGCGTCTCGCGGGCCACGCCTGCCCGACGGTCGCGTCGGCCTACTGGATGACCTATCTGGCACTGGAACACCTCTACCCCGATTCGCTGCCGCAGCGCGGCGGGCTGCAGGTGGAGTTCCGTGACGATGCGCGCCATGGCAACAACGGCGTCATCGCGATGGTGGTGCAGATGCTGACTGGTGCGGCCGGCAGCACCGGCTTCAAGGGCCTGGGCGGCCGCTTCGGCCGCGCCGGCCTGATGCGCTACCGGCCCGACCTGCTGGCCTTGCTGCGCTTCACCCGCAAGGACACCCGCGCCGCCGTGGACGTGGGCGCCGAGCCATCCAAGGTGGCTGCCGCACCGGCCATCGAGCCGCTGATGGCCAAGGTCGCCGCCGGCAAGGCCAGCGCGGTGGAAGAAGCGGAGCTGGGAACGCTCTGGCAGGCGCGAGTGCGCTGCCTGCTGCTGGACTACGGCCGCGACCCCGGCGTGTTCATGGTCCGCCCGGTGCTGCGCCGGCCGGCCATCGTGCCGGAGGCACTGCAGGAAACCGCCTAAGCCTGTTCCTGTTCCGGCGCGGTCTCGCCCACAGCGGCGTCGGGCACGGCCGCGGCTCGCGCATCCAGGCCCCAGTCCATCCAGTCATCGCCGAACAGCTCCGACGGATGCGGCGTCGCCAGCGTGCCGTTGCCGCACTGGAGCGCATCCGATGGGCAGTACCTGTCGCAGCCCCAGCAGATGCGCTCGGGGTTGGCAGGCTTGATGGGAAATTTCTTGGCCATGTGCGTCGCCTGCGACGGGCGCCATGCCCTCGACCACAGGTGCGCTCAGCATGCGCGGAGTTCAGCCGCGCGGCCTTGACGGCGCGCAAGCCAGCGGCGATGTCAGGCGCCCTCAGCCGCGCCCTTGCGCCGGCCCCGCGCGGGCTGCGCCTTGGGCACGCGTTCGAGATGGCTGCTCAACATGCCGGCCACAACGCGCGCGACGGCCTTGGCGTCCATCGCCTCGTCGAACAGCATCTCCACGGCCGCATACACCAGCTCGACGACGACCCGGCTGGCCAGGCGCAGCTCGGGCTTGTCGGCCCCCGGCAGCGCGCGCACCAGCAGCTTCATCTGGGCCTCGGTGACGGCCGTGTGCGACGCCAGGCGCACCTCCTGGAGCGCCGGCACCGCGCGCATCGCACGCATGATCCACACGCCGCCTTCGGTCTCGCGCGTGACCTCGTAGGTGTCGAGCAGCACGCCTGCGAGCGCCGGCTCCAGCGTCGCCACGCCGCCCGCCAGCACCTCCTCGGTCATCCAGCGCCCGACGCATTCGTTCTGGCGCTGCATCAGCCGCTGCCCCAGCTCCGACAACAGCGCGTACTTGTTCGGGAAATAGCGATACAGCGCCGGCGGGGTCAACCCGGCGCGCTCACAGACGAGGTTGGTCGACAGGCGTTCGATGCCGACATCCGACAAGGTCTGCGCCGCGGCCTCCAGGATGCGCTCGAGGGTGTCGGCAGCGCGTTGCTGCACCGGCTGGGCCTTGGGTTCCAGCGAATGCTGCGTGCGTCGACGCGAAGGCTTGGCGGTGGCGTTGCGGGTCATACCGGGCATTCCCTGAGGGACAAGGGCGATCTCAAGACGATAGTCATCACTATACTTTAGCAACGCCACCCCAAGGGGCCTGCATTGCACACGCAAACACTGAAGACGGAGATCTCCGTCGCCGAAATGGTGACCGCACTGCTGGCCGGCTCGGCCGCGCTGCTGGTCCTGGGGCTGCAGCCGATTTTGCTCGGCGAGCTGGTGGAGGCCCGGCAGGTGACGCTGGAGGGCGTCGGGCTGGTCGCGATGGCGGAGATCGTCGCGCTCGGCATCGGCGTGCTGCTGGGCGACCTCGCGCGGCCCCTGAAACACCTGCGCACCGTGACCGCCATGGCCACTCTGTGTGCGTTGGCGCTGGACGCACTGACGCCCCGGGTCAGCGGCGACCTCGGCTTCGCGCTGGTGCGCGCAGCCGCGGGGCTGGCGGAGGGCCTGCTCGTGTGGGCGACCACGGCGGTCATCGTGCGCTGCGCCAACCCGGCCCGCCTGGCGGGCGTGTTCTTCGTCGTGCAGACCGCCGTCCAGGCCTTGACCGGCCTGGCGTTGGCGCGCTGGGTCATCCCGACGCTGGGCTGGCAGGGTGCCTTCCAGGTCGTCGCCGCGCTGATGCTGCTGCCGCTGCTGCTCGCTCGCGCCATGCCGCGCGGCCTGCAGCCACTGGCAGCGCCGGCGCAGACGGGCTTTCGCTGGTCGCGGCAGACCGGGCTGCCGCTGCTCACCGTGTTCCTGCAGATGGCCACGCTGGGCTCGCTGTGGGCCTATCTCGAGCCGCTGGGCAAGGACGCCGGCTTCGAAGCCAAGGACATCCAGACCCTGATCGCCGCGGCACTTGGCATGCAGATCGTGGGCGGCTGCGCCGGGTCCGCGCTGGTGCGCCGGCTGCACGCGTGGCCCACGCTCCTCGCCGGCTCGGCGCTGCTGGCGGCCATCGCGCTGGCCGTGTCGCGCACACCCAGCGGTGGCACATGGCAGTTTGCCGCGCTGTGCGCCGCATTCGCCTTCGTCTGGCTCTTCATCGCGCCCTACCAGATGGGCCTGGCGTTCGATGCCGACGGCAGCGGCCGCGTAGCCTCGCTGGTGCCGGCTGCACAGCTGTTCGGCATCGCCTTCGGGCCGCTCGTGGCGTCGTTCGTCGTCGAGGGCGAGAGCGCCGCCGCGGTGCCGATGGTCAGCGCGGCCTTCGCCGCAGCCGCCGCGCTGGCGCTGGTCGCATCGGCGTCTGCAAGGCGCACGCTGGCACGGGCCGCCTGACGCGCCCACCCGCGCGGCCCAGCCGGCAGCGCCTCGCGGGTTTGTCCCGAGACTGGCTTCTTGAGAAACGATAGTCATCGCTATACAGTAGCTATGACTATCCAATCAACGGGAAGCCACGACCATGCCACGCCCCCATCGCCTCGTTCCCCTGCTCGCCTGGGCACTGGCACTGCCGGCGTTCGCCGCCAGCCCTGACGATGCCAAGGGGCAGTGGCTGACAGCCGAGAAGGACGCCGTCATCGAGTTCAAGGCCTGCGCCGACAAGCCCGGCGCCCTGTGCGGCCACATCGTCTGGGACAAGGACGCCGGGCAGCCCAACGACACCTGCGGCGTGCAGATCGCCCGCCTGGAGCGCTACGAGAACGAGGCCTGGCGCGACGGCTGGGTGTTCGACCCGCGCGACGGCAAGAAATACAAGGGCGCGCTGCGCGTGAAGTCGGGAGACCTGCACATCCGCGCCTACATCGGCACCGAGATCCTCGGCCAGACGGAGCAGCTCCGGCGCGTCACCGCCCTGCCCGCGTCGCCGGTCTGCAAGCGCTGATTCCCCGGTCCTCCCATACCCGCCACCTGCCTCAGAAAGGCCCGCCTCATGCACCCGAAGAGCTCCATCGCCCTGCTCATCGCCGCCGCCGCAGCGATGCCGGCCTGCGCGGCCGACACGGCGAGCTTCGCCATCGACACCGAGGTCAAGCTGCTGTCCGACCTGCGCACGCGCGGCGTGTCCGACTCGATGAACCGGCCGGCCGTGAAGCTGTCGGTCCAGGCCGCGCACGAGAGTGGGCTGATCGGCCTCATCGAGATCAACACCGTCAGCAAGAAGGTCTTCCTCGACAGCGACGGCTACGACCTGCTGCTGGGCGGCGGCTACCGCTTCGGCGACCCGGACGGCTGGCATTTCGGCGTCGGGCTCGCCGCCGAGATTTTTCCCGGTGCCAAGTTCGAGGCCCCGCATGCGATCGACCTCGAAGCGGGTGCGCCGGCCGATTTCCGCCGCACCAAGTACGACTCGGCCTTCGCGGTGCTGGAGGTCGGCTACGGCGCGCTGGAGGGCCGCATCCTCCACGTCCTCTCCAAGACCTACCGCGGCGCGAACACCGGCGGGGTCTGCGGCACGATGCTGGCGCTGAGCACCGACCCGACGGCCGCGCTGGCGTGCTACGCGCGCGGCGACCACGGCTCGCGCGGCACCTGGCTGCTGGACCTGGGCTACAGGCACTCACTCTCGCCGACGACGACGCTGAACCTGCACGCCGGCTACCAGAAGGTGAAGAACTTCGCGGAGGCGAACTTCAGCGACTACTCGATCGGCCTCACGCACAAGCACTGGGGCTTCGAGTGGAACGCCGAGTGGGTGACGACCCGCACCAAGGTGCGCGAGCTCTTCATCGCCGTCGACGGCGACCAGCTGCGCGCCACCGACGGCAACCGCTTCATCGTCTCCGTGTCGCGAAAGTTCTGATGCTCCCAGAGCGAGACGAGCGGCTGGTCCTGGCGGTCGACCTCGGCACGTCGGGCTGCAAATGCGCCCTGGTGGCGCTGGACGGCAGCGTGCTGGCCTGGGCCTTCCGCCCGGTCGCGCTGCATGCCCAGGGCGCCATGGCCGAGCAGGAGCCACTGGACTGGTGGCAGGCCTTCCTGGGCGCTGCCGGCGAGTTGCTGGCCACCGACGCGCCGCGCCGCGGCCGCGTGGTGGCCGTCTGCTGCTCCACGCAGACCGAGGTCACCGTCTGCGTCGACCGAGCCGGCCAGGCCATCGGCCGCGCGATCAGCTGGCTGGACGCGCGCGGCGCGGCGGCCATCGCGCGCCGGGCGCGCGGCGCCTTCGTCAACGTCGAGGGCTACGGGCCGCTCAAGCTGTGGCGCTGGCTGCGGCTGACCGGCGGCGCGCCGTCCAGCACCGGCCGCGACCTGGCCGGCCACATCGCCTGGGTGCGCGACGAGGCGCCGGCGCTGTACGAGCGCACGCACAAGTTCCTCAATGCGCTGGACTACATGAACCTGCGCCTGTGCGGCCGCACCTGCGCGACGCAGGACTCCATCCTCACGGCCTGGGTGACGGACAACCGCGACGTGAATCATGTGCGCTACGACGCGGCGCTGATCCGGCTGCTGGGTGTCGACGCGGACAAGCTGCCCGACATCGTCAAGTCCACCGACATCATCGGCACGCTGCTGCCGGCGGTGGCCCAGGCGCTCGGCCTGCGCGCCAGCACGCCGGTCGTGGCAGGTGCGGTGGACAACTCGGCCGTGGCCGTCGGTGCCGCCGTCGCTGACTTCGAATCGCACCTCTACCTCGGCACGTCGTCATGGCTGGGCGCGCATGTGCCGTTCATGAAGACGGACATCCGGCGCAAGATCGCCGCCGTGCCCTGCGCCGTCGACGGGCGCTACCTGGCGATGGCGCTGCAGTCCACGGCCGGCGCCAACCTGTCCTTCCTGCGCGACCGCATCCTCTACCACCCCGACGAGCTGGCCAGCGACGAGGAGCATCCCGCCGTCTACGACCTGCTCAACCAGATCGCCGCGCGCGTGCCGCCCGGCGCGCGCGGGTTGATCTACACGCCGTGGCTGTTCGGCGAACGCACGCCCGTCGACGACCCGCGACTGCGCGCCGGGCTGCTCAACCTGTCGCTGGAGCATTCGCGCGAGGACATCTTCCGCGCCGTGCTCGAAGGCGTGGCGCTGAACACGCGCTGGATGATGGAGCCCTTCGCCAAGCTGCTGGGCCGCGACCCCGGCACCGTCACGGCCGTGGGCGGCGGCGCGCAAAGCGCCGTGTGGTGCCAGATCATGGCCGACGTCACCGGCCAGCCCATCCGCCAGGTCGAGAGCCCCATCCAGGCCAATGCCATCGGCGCCGCCTTCATCGCCGGCGTGGGCATTGGCGCACTGCGCTTCGACGAGCTGACGCGGCTGCGCCGCGTGCGCCGCGTCTTCGAGCCTTCGCAAGCGCTGCGGCGCCTGTACGGCGACAAGTTCGCCGACTTCAAGGAGGTGCGCACCCGGCTGGCCCCGCTGTACCACCGCCTCAACGCGCCGCGGGCGAGCGCTCCATGAACTTCGAAGCACCGCGCGCCCATGTCGTCGAGCTCTGCCTGGTGCTGTCGCGCCGCGGCCATTTCGCCGGCACGGGCGGCAACATCATGCTGCGCATCGATGCGCAGCACGTGGCCGTCACGCCGTCGGCGATGGACTACTTCGCGATGGGGCCGGCGGACGTCTGCGTGCTGCGCCTGACAGACCTGGCCAAGGTGGACGGCGACCAGGCGCCCACGGTGGAGGCCTCGCTGCATGCCCGCTTGCTGCGCGCGCGCCCCGACGTGGGCTGCAGCATCCACACCCACCAGCCGGTGGCCAGCGCCTGTGCGCTGCTCGGCCGCGAGCTGGCCGTGCCGCCCGAACTGCGCGCCTCGCTGGGCGCACGCGTGCCGGTGGCCGGCTACGCGCCGTCGGGCAGCGCCTGGCTCTCCGCCAAGCTGGCCCGGCAGGTCGCGCCGGACGTCAACGCCTACCTGATGCGCAACCACGGCATCCTGTGCTGCGGGCGCGACAGCGCCGCCGCCCTGCAGGCGGTCGAGGACCTGGAGCAGCTGGCCAGTGCCCGTCTGCGCGCGCGCATCGCTGCGCGCGCTGCGGCCGATGCCGCCGCGGCCCCGGCGCTGCAGCGCGTCCTGGACGCGCTGCAGCGCCGCACCCCTTCCTGACACTTCGCAATCCGCCATGAGCAACCTCGCCTCCGCCCACACCGCGGCCACCGCACCGCGCAGCGGCATCTCCGCATGGCCCGACGTCGACGCCCTCTACCGCCGCTTCGCCGAGCTGGTGGCACAGCCGATGCGCCCCATCCGCGCCGATGCGATGCCGCAGGTCATGCGCTACTTCGACGAGAAGTGCAGCGGCTCCCGGCGGCTGGCCGAGCAGGCCAAGGCCGTGATCCCCGGCGGCGTGCAGCACAACCTGGCTTTCAACCACCCCTTCCCGCTGGCCGTGGTGCAGGCCGAGGGCGCCCACCTGACCGACATCGACGGCAACCGCTACATCGACTTCCTGCAGGCCGGCGGCCCCACGCTGCTGGGCAGCAACCACCCCGCCGTGCGGCAGAAGGTGCATGAGCTGATCGACCGCTGCGGCCCGGTGACCGGGCTGCTGCACGAGTACGAGGTCAAGCTGGCCGAGCTCGTCTGCCGGCACATGCCGGGTGTGGAGATGCTGCGGCTGCTGGGCTCGGGCACCGAGGCGGTGATGGGCGCCGTGCGGCTGGCGCGCACCTACACCCGCCGCAAATGGATCATCAAGGTCGGCGGCGCGTACCACGGCTGGAGCGACCAGCTCGTCTACGGCATGCGCCTGCCGAACACCGGCCGTATGGAGGCCACCGGCATCCCGCGCGGCGCCACCGGCCATACGCAGGAGTGCCTGCCCAACGACCTCGACGCGCTGCGCCGCACGCTGCGGCTCAACCGCCTGCGCGGCGGCACCGCGGCCGTGCTGCTGGAGCCGCTGGGCCCCGAGAGCGGCACGCGGCCGGTACACCCGGGCTACAACCGCCAGGTGCGCGCGCTGTGCGACGAGTTCGGCGCGCTGCTGATCTTCGACGAGGTGGTGACCGGCTTTCGCGTCGGCATGGGCGGCGCGCAGGCGTATTTCGGCGTCACGCCGGACATCACCGTGCTGGGCAAATGCCTGACCGGCGGCTACCCGATGGCCGGCGCCATCGGTGGCAGGAAGGACATCATGATGGCGCTGGTCGGCGGCATCGGCACGACCTCGCGGCGCGCCTTCGTCGGCGGAACCTTGTCGGCCAACCCGCTGTCCTGCGTGGCGGGCTACCACGCGCTGCAGGAGGCCGACCGCAGCAACGCCGCCGTCGTCGCAGGCCGGGCCGGCGACCGCCTGCGGGCCGGGCTGGACGAGATCATCCAGCGCCGCAAGCTGCCCTACGTGGCCTACAACATGGGCTCCATCGTGCACCTGCAAACCGCGGGCGTGCTGCTGCTGGACACCAGCAGCCTGTGGAAGCTGCTCAAGGTCAAGGACGAAGCCAGGCGCCGCAAGCACATGATGGAGGAGATGGGCGCCGCCTACACCGCCCACGGTCTGGTGACGCTGGCCGGCAGCCGCATCTACACCAGCCTGGCCGACACCGACGATGTCATCGACGACGCGCTCAACCGCTTCGACGACGTGTTCGCGCTGGTCTGAACGCCGATGGATACGGAACAAGCGCTGAAGATCCAGTGGTGCGATGTGCGCGGGCGCCTGTGCGTCAAGCGCCTGCTGGGCGGTCCCGCGCCCAGCCTGTCGCTGCGCATCCCGGGCACGGCCGCGATGTGGTTCGGCACCGCGACCGACGCCGAGCCGCAACGCCTGGCGGTGGACGGCGACGGACTGCATGCGGCGGCCTACGCGGAGCGCCACGACGTGTGTGCCGTCGCAACGGGCGGCGGCGATTTCGGCCTGCGGCTTGCCGACTTCGGCGGCACCCTGGCCGGGGTGTTCGACGAGCAGGTCCGGCATCTCGGCGCGATGCCATCGCCCGTCCGCGGCACCGCAGACCTGGCCCATGCGCTGCGCGGCGGCACCAACGTGCTGATGCTGGACGACCAGCCCCTGGTGCTGGGCATGACGGGCGCGCGCTTGGCCCTCAATGCCGAGCTGTTCGAGAAATGCGCCAAGGCCTGCGTGCTGGCCATGGCAGCGGGCGGCCGCATCAAGCCGCTGCCCTGGATCGTCCGCCACGTCGCGAACGGCCGGCTGATGAAGGACGAGCAGCGCGCGCGCCTTCGCACCCTGGCGGGCCTGCTGCCCCAGGAAACCAAGGGCTACTGACGCTGCTGAACGACGGCTTCGTCGGGCAGCTCGGCGGCCTCCAGCGGCGCCAGCAGCAGGTTCAGCTCCGTTGCGCTGAACTTGCTCAAGGCTGCGCCGTCGTCGCGCCCGAGCAGGCCGTCGGCCAGCGCCTGCTTGCGCGCCTGCAGCTCCAGCATGCGCTCCTCGATGCTGCCTTGTGCGACCACCTGGTAGACGAAGACGGGCTGGTCCTGGCCGATGCGATGGGCGCGCGCGCTGGCCTGGGCTTGCACGGCCGGGTTCCACCACGGGTCGACGTGGATGACGGTGTCGGCGGCGGTCAGGTTCAGGCCCACGCCGCCGGCCTTCAGGCTGGCAAGGAGGATGGGCACCTCGCGGGCTTGGTAGCGGCGCACCACCTCGCCCCGCGCCGACGCCGCCGTCTGGCCGGTCAGCCGCAGGTGCGGCAGCTGCATGCGATCCAGTTCAGCGGTGATCAGGTCGAGCATCTCGGTGAACTGCGAGAACACCAGCACCCGCCGGCCCTGCGCGACGAAATCGGGCAGGTGCTCGCGCAGCCAGGCCAGCTTGGCGCGCTCCACGCCGGGCGGTACCTGCACACCCTTGAGCAGCAGCGGGTCGCAGCAGACCTGACGCAGCTTGAGCATCGCGTCGAGCACGCTGATGAGGCTGGTGGCACTGAAGCCGTCCCGCGCCAGGATGCGCCGCACCATGTGGTCGGCCGCGACGCGCACGCTCTCGTACAGCTGCTTCTGCTGCCCGACCAGCGGCACGCGCTTGACCAGCTCGGTCAGCGGCGGCAGCTCGGCCGCGACCTCGGTCTTCATGCGCCGCAGGATGAAAGGCCGCACGCGTGCCGCCAGCAGCCGGGCGCGCGGGCCATCGCGGTTGACCTCGATGGGCTTGCGCCAGTGGCGCGCGAACGTGCGCGAGTCGCCGAGGAAGCCGGGCATCAGCAGGTCGAACAGCGACCACAGCTCGCCGAGGTGGTTCTCCAGCGGCGTGCCGGTCAGCGCCAGGCGGTGGCGCGCGTCCAGGCGACGCAGCGCGCGGCCGGCGCGGGCCTGCGCGTTCTTGACGGCCTGCGCCTCGTCGAGGATCAGCAGGTGCCAGGGCTGGGCCGACAGCGCGCGCAGGTCGCGCCAGACGAGCGGGTACGTGGTCAGCACGACATCGGCGTCAGCCAGGTCGACGGCGGCACGGCCGGCGCCGTGCCAGGTCACCAGCCTGAGGCCCGGCGCGATGCGTGCGGCCTCCTGCTGCCAGTTGAACAGCAGCGAAGTGGGCACGATGACGAGCGCCGGCCGGTCCAGCCGGCCGCCCTGCTTCTCGGCCCAGATGTGCGCCAGCGCCTGCGCCGTCTTGCCCAGGCCCATGTCGTCGGCCAGGATGCCGGCCAGGCCCTGCTCGCGCAGGTATTGCAACCAGGCCAGGCCGTGCAGCTGGTAGGGCCGCAGCATGAGGCCGAGACCGGCGGGCTGCGGCAGCGACGACGGCGCGCCGGCCGCCAGCAGGCGCCGGCCCAGCGCCTTCAGGCCGGCGTCGCCGTGGATCTGCCAGTGGCCGCGCGACTCCTCCTCGATGCAGCGGATGCGGTCGGCGTCCCAGTCGCTCAGGCGCAGCGGTTCGCCCTTCTCCAGTTGCACCGGCTTGAGCAGGTCCAGCAGCGCCAGCATGATGGCCTTCAGTGGCGCGGCCGGCGCGTGATAGCGCCGGCCGCCCGGGGCGCGCAGCGAGACGAGGGCGTCGTCCTCGATGGCCGCGATGGTCACGGCGTCCAGCCAGCGCTTGTCGCGGCGCAGCAGGTTGGCGATCAGCGGCGCGAGGTCGAGCTGCTGCCCGTCCACCTCCATGCCGAGGCTGACCAGCCAGGCGCCGGTGCGCCGCTCCAGCCCCAGGCCTTCGACACGGCGGCCGGGCTTGGGCACTTCGGGCGCTGCTTCGTTGAGGCTCAGCTGCCAGCCGTCGACGAACTGGCTGTGGTGGGCAAAGCCGGGCTCGGTCGTGACCTGCCAGCCCAGGGCCTGCAGCTCGGGCACCTTCTCGGCATGGAAATCGCCGAAGAACTCTTCCTGGACCAGCGTCCAGAGGGATTCGCCACCGAGCGGGGGCGGCGCACCGCGCCATTGCAGCAGCGCGGGGTCGAGGGCGATGAGGCCCAGCTTCTGCAGCGCCTGCTCGGCGTCGGCATCCCGCCGCGCCAGCGTGGCCACCGTCACCTGTTCACCGCGTGGGCCAAGGGCACCGTGCGGGCGCAGGCCCAGCAGGCCATCGCCGCGCGTCAGCGTGCGCAGCGTGAGATGGGGAGGAGCGGCAGGCATCGCGACAGTCTCGCAGCCCGCGAGACCGTCGCGACCGGGATCAGCTCTTCAGCACGCTTTTGATGTGCGCGGCGATGGCGTCGTCCTGGCAGTTCGTGAAGAACAGGTCCTGGAACTTCTCGCCCGAGACGGCGGCCTTCAGCAGCTCCTGGTCGACGGCCTTCAGCGTGGTCAGCATGTCCTTGCAGGAGGCGGCCTTCAGGTCCTTCAGGATGCCGCGGTTCTTGGCCATGATGGCGGCGCGCTCCTTCGGGTAGCCGACGCCACGCTCGTTCTCGAACAGCTTGCGGTAGCAGTCCTGCAGGTTCAGCTCGGCGGCCCAGCCGAAGCCCTTGGCATAGGGCATGGACAGGCAGTTGCCGTCGTTGATCTGGCCGAACAGGAAGGCGTCGGTCGGGTCGATGACCAGGCCGCAGAACACACCGGGCATGGAATTGCAGGCCAGCATGGAGCCCATGCCGGTGCCACAGCCGGTGACGACGAAGTCGGCGGCCTTGGAGTTCAGCAGGATGCCGGCCAGCAGGCCGTTCATGACATAGGTGAGCGAGGCCTTGTCCTCCGGCGTGTACATGCCGTAGTGGTGGACGCTGTGGCCCAGCGGTTCGACGACGGTCTTGAGCGCGCTGTGCACGATCTCGGACTTGGCGGCCTGGCTGTTCTCGATGATGAGGGCGATCTTCATGGCGGGTGGCTTTCGGGGCTGAGCGGAATGGGGCGAAGATGGCGCGGCTCGGACCAGAGGGCCTCAAGCGCGGGCCGTCATGCCAGGCGACAACCCCAAGAAGGGCGGGACTGCATGGTCCCGGCTGAGCGACCTGGCCAACCGTGCACCCAGGAGAGGTGCTGGCGCAGGCGCGATTGTGCCCGTTATCGGAACGGCGTTTCAATAACTTCGCTCAAACCCGAGAGCGATGCGGGGGGAAGCTAATCGCCCTCGCCGCCCAGCGGCTTGAGCTTGCGGCCCTGCGTCGGCAGCGCCTTCAAGTACTTGAACGTGCCAGTCGCGTGGGCGCAGAGCTTGCCGTCCGCGCCGAACACCGAGCCCTCGCAGAAGGCCATCGTCGTGGAGCGGTGCAGCAGCTTGCCCACCGCCCGCAGCTCGCCCTCGCCCGGGCGCATGAAGCTGGTCTTCATCTCGACGGTGACGACGCCCGGGCCGAGGTCCGGCTGGTGGCGGTTCACGCTGCGCGCGGCGTGGGCCATGGCCACGTCCAGCAGCGTCATGACGACGCCACCATGCGCCACGCGCCAGGAGTTCAGGTGCTGATCGGTGACGGTCAGCCGCAGTTCGGCCTCGCCGTCGCCGATGGCGTGCAGGGTGAAGCCCAGTTGCTGGACGAAGGGGATGGAGACGGGGAATTCCATCCGTCGATCATCCCCCGTGCACGGCGCTGACGCCGCCATCCACCGCCAGGATCTGACCGGTGATGTGCTTGCCGGCCTTGGATGCGAACAGCAGTGCCGCGCCCTTCAGGTCCTCGTCGTCGCCCAGCCGGTTCAGCGGCGCGTGCGCGGCCAGCTTCTCCTCGCCGATGCTGGCGAGCAGCCCCTTGGTCATCTTGCTCGGGAAGAAGCCTGGCGCCAGCGCGTTGACGGTGATGCCGTACTGGCCCCACTCGCCGGCCAGCGCGCGCGTGAAGTTGACGGCCGCGCCCTTGCTGGTGTTGTAGGCGATGGTGCGCATCGCGCCCGAGTTGCCCGACAGGCCGGCGATGGACGCGACGTTGATGATGCGGCCCGACCTGCGCGGGATCATGCTGGCCTTGGCCACCGCCTGCGCGAACACGAACAGGCTGCGGATGTTCAGGTCCATGACCTTGTCCCAGGCTTCGATGGGATGCTCTTCGGCTGGCGCGCCCCAGGTGGCGCCGGCGTTGTTGACGAGGATGTCGATGCGGCCCATGCGCTCCATCGTCTCGGTGACGACGCGCTGCGCCTCCTCGGGCTTGGACGCATCGGCGGCGATCCAGCGCGTGTCGATGCCGCGCGCCTGCAGGTGGGCCGCGGCTTCCTCCAGGTCGGCCGCCTTGCGCGAGGTCAGCATGACCTTGGCGCCGGCATCGCCCAGCGCCTCGGCGATCTGCAGCCCCAGGCCGCGCGAGCCGCCGGTGACCAGGGCCACCTGGCCGCTCAGGTCGAAGAGGTCTTGGACTTTGCTCGTCATCTCATGTCTCCGGTTCAGAAGTATTCGGCCTTGATGTCGCGGCACAGCGGCTCGCGGCGTGCGACGACGTCCAGCCAGGCGCCGATCTTGGGCAGCTCGTAGGCGAAGAAGTAGCGCGCCGCGGCACGCTTGCCCTGCGCGAAGTCGCTGGTGCCGTCGACGCTGAGCGCCACGTCCAGCCACAGCCAGGCCAGCACCGTGTGGCCGAAGGCCTGCATGTAGGGCACGGCATTCGCCAGCGCCTCCTCGGGCTCGCCGGTGCTCCACGCCTTCTTGGTGGCGCCACCCACCTGCGCCAGCGCGGCGGCCAGCTGGTTGGCCTGAGGCGCCCAGTCGGTCTGGATGGCGTGCTCGATGGTCTGCTGGATGCGCGCGGCCAGCGCCGCCAGGGACGCCCCGCCCTGCTGCACCACCTTGCGGCCCAGCAGGTCCAGCGCCTGGATGCCGTGCGTGCCCTCGTGGATCATGTTCAGCCGCTGGTCGCGCCAGTACTGTTCGACGGGAAAGTCGCGCGTGTAGCCATAGCCGCCCAGCACCTGGATGGCCAGCGAGTTGGCCTCCAGGCACCACTCGCTGGGCCAGCTCTTGGCGATGGGGATCAGCACGTCCAGCACGGCCTGAGCTTCGGCCGCGTTGTCACCGGTGTGCAACTCATCGACCAGGCGCGCGCAGTACAGCTCCAGCGCCAGGCCGCCTTCGACATAACTCTTCTGCGCCAGCAGCATGCGGCGCACGTCGGCGTGTTCGATGATGGGCCGCTGGGGGCTTGCCGAATCCTTGCCGGCCGCCGTCATCGGCCGCCCCTGCGGGCGTTGCTTGGCGTACTCGAGGCTGGCCTCATAGCCCGCATAACCCAGCATCACCGCGCCAAGCCCGACGCCGATGCGTGCCTCGTTCATCATGTGGAACATGCAACGCAGGCCGTCGCCGACCTTGCCGACGAGATAGCCGACGGCGCCCTGGCCCTTCTCGCCCAGATTCAGAAGGCAGTTGGTCGTGCCGCGGTAGCCGAGCTTGTGGTTCAGGCCGGCCAGCACGATGTCGTTGCGCTCGCCGGTCAGCTCGGCGCGTTCGTTGACCAGCCACTTCGGGCAGATGAACAGGGAGATGCCCTTGGTGCCGGGGATCGGTTTGCCGTCCGGCCCTGGCACCTTGGCCAGCACCAGATGGACGATGTTCTCGGTGATCTCGTGCTCGCCGCCGGAGATCCACATCTTGTGGCCCGTCAGCCGGTAGCGCGGGCCTAGGGCATCGGCCTCGTCCTCCAGCTCGGCGCGCGTCGCCACGTCGGACAACGACGAGCCGGCCTGCGGCTCGGAGAGGCACATCGTGCCGAACCAGCGGCCGGCGAACTCGTTCTTCGCGAAGACCTCGCGCTGCAGCGGCGTGCCATGCGCCATCAGCAGGCTGGCGTTGCCCGACGTCAGCATCGCGTAGCCGCCCATGGCCACGCTGGCCTTGCTGAAGAAGGCGTTGCCCGCCATCTCGATGACGCAGGGCAGCTGCATGCCGCCGAACTCGTAGTCCTGCGCCGCGGCCAGCATGCCGGACTCGGCATACGCGAGCGTCGCGTCGTGCGTGGCCTGCGGCAGGTGCACGCGCTCGCCGTCGAAATGAGGCTCCTGCGTGTCGGCCAGGCGGTTGAACGGCGCGAACTTGTCGCGGGCGATGCGCTCGCAGGTGTCGAGCACGGCGGCGAAGGTCTCCGTCGAGTGCTCGGCGAAGCGCTCGCGCGCGGTCAGGTCGGCGGCCTTCAGCCAGTCGAACAAGAGGAAGTCGAGAGTCTCACGCACGGGTCAATCCTGGGCGAGTCGAACGATGGTGCCTTGCGCCAACGCGCACAGCTTCTCGGCACCGTCCTTGACGGCAAACACCTCGCAGCGGCACACCGCCTGCGTCTTGCTGACGGCATCCGCCGTGGCGCGCGCAACGAGGCGCTCGCCCACCGCGGGACGCACGTAGTTGATCTTGAACTCCGACGTCACGACCGGCACCTGCATCGCCGTGCCGCCGGCAAAGGTCAGCGCGTTGTCGGCCAGGTAGCTGACGAGACCGCCATGGGCAAAGCCGTGTTGCTGCAGATGCTCAGGCTTGAGCGCCAGTTGCAGATCGACCTTGCCGGGCGACAGGTCTGCCAGTTCCGCGCCGAGCAGCACACTGAACGGCTGCTTGGCGAGGATCTCGCGACCCATCGCCAGGAAGACCTCTGGAGTGACGCTCATCAGAGCACTTCGAACACGCCCGCCGCGCCCATGCCGCCGCCGATGCACATCGTCACGCAGACGCGCTTGGCACCACGACGCTTGCCTTCGATGAGGGCATGGCCCGTCAGCCGCTGGCCCGACACGCCATACGGGTGGCCGACGGCGATGGCGCCGCCATTGACGTTGAGCTTGTCCATCGGGATGCCCAGCGTGTCGGCGCAGTACAGCACCTGCACGGCGAAGGCTTCGTTCAGCTCCCACAGGTCGATGTCGGCCACCGTCAGGCCCAGCTTCTTCAGCACCTTGGGCACCGCGAAGACGGGGCCAATGCCCATCTCGTCGGGCTCGCAGCCGGCCACCGCAAAGCCGAGAAAGCGGCCGATGGGCTTCAAGCTGTGCGTGGACGCGTACTGCTCGCTGACCAGCGCACAGGCGCCCGCGCCGTCGCTGAACTGGCTGGCATTGCCGGCACTGATGACGCCGCCCGGCAGCGCCGTGCGCAGGTCCTTGATGCTCTCGAAGGTCGTGCCATCGCGCAGGCCTTCGTCGGCGCTGACGGTGACCTCTTTGCTCATCAGGCCCATGACCTTGTCGGCCACGCCCATCGTCGTCGTCACCGAGATCATTTCGTCGTTGAACAGGCCGGCGGCCTGCGCGGCGCACGCCTTCTGCTGGCTGCCGGCGCCGTAGTGGTCCATGCGCTCGCGCGAGATGTTGTAGCGCTTGGCCACGTTCTCGGCGGTCTGCAGCATGCTCCAGTAGATCTCGGGCTTGATCTTCAGCAGCGCCGGGTCGGTCAGCATGTGCTTGTTCATTTCCTGCTGCACGCAGGAGATGCTTTCCACACCGCCGGCGATGTAGACATCGCCCTCGCCCGCGATGATGCGCTGCGCGGCCATCGCAATGGTCTGCAGCCCGCTGGAGCAGAAGCGGTTGATGGTGACGCCGCTCACCGTGACCGGCAGGCCGGCCTTCAGCGCGATCTGGCGCGCGATGTTGGCGCCGGTGGCCCCCTCGGGGTTGGCGCAACCCATCAGCACGTCTTCGATGGCACCGGCTTCGATGCCCGCGCGCTCGACGGCGGCCTTGACGGCATGGCCACCCAGCGTGGCGCCATGGGTCATGTTGAACGCGCCCTTCCAGCTCTTGGTCAGCGGCGTGCGGGCGGTGGAGACGATCAGTGCGTTGCTCATCTTTTTTCCTAGTCAGTTGGTGCCAGAGCTACTCGCTTCGCTCGATCGGTCTGGCACGCAATCCATCAGATTGATTACGTGAAGCTCTTGCCTTCAGCCACGAGGCGAGCAAGCAAGGGAGCGGGCGTCCAGAACGCACCGTCGTCCATCGGGTTCTTGGCAAAGCGCTTCATCGCCTGCACGACGTTGAAGAGGCCCACGGTGTCGGCGTAGCACATCGGGCCGCCGCGCCAGATCGGGAAGCCGTAGCCGGTGAGATAGACCATGTCCACGTCGGAAGCACGCTGGGCGATGCCTTCTTCCAGCAGGTGCGCGGCCTCGTTGACGAGCGCGAACACCAGGCGATGCACGATCTCCTCGTCGCTGATGTCACGTGTCTTGGCACCGATGGACTCGCGGTGCTTCTTCAGCAACTCGTCGACGACGGGAGACGGGATGGCGTCCCGCTTGCCGGCTTGGTAGTCGTACCAGCCTGCGCCGGTCTTCTGGCCGAAACGACCGAGTTCGCACAGGCGGTCGGAGCTGGCGGAGTACTTCATGCCCGGCTTGTCGACATAACGGCGCTTGCGGATGGCCCAGCCGATGTCGTTGCCGGCCAGGTCGCCCATGCGGAACGGGCCCATCGCGAAGCCGAACTTCTCGACCGCCTTGTCGACCTGTTGCGGCGTGCAGCCTTCATCCAGCAGGAAGCCGGCCTGGCGGCTGTACTGCTCGATCATGCGGTTGCCGATGAAACCGTCGCAGACGCCGGACACCACCGCCGTCTTCTTGATCTTCTTGCCAATGGCCATCACCGTGGCCAGCACGTCCTTGGCCGTCGCCTTGCCGCGCACGACCTCCAGCAGCTTCATCACGTTGGCCGGGCTGAAGAAGTGCATGCCCACCACGTCCTGCGGCCGCTTGGTGAACGACGCGATCTTGTCAACGTCCAGCGTCGAGGTGTTGGACGCCAGGATGGCACCGGGCTTGGCGACCTCGTCCAGCTGCTTGAACACCGCTTCCTTGACACCGATCTCCTCGAACACCGCTTCGATGATGAGGTCGCAATCCTTCAGGTCGGCGTAGTTCAGCGTGGTGCTCAGCAGCGCCATGCGCTGGGCGTACTTGTCTTCCTTGAGCTTGCCCTTCTTGACCTGGGACTCGTAGTTCTTCCTGATCGTCGCGACGCCGCGGTCCAGCGCTTCCTGCTTGGTCTCCAGGATGGTGACCGGCAGGCCCGCGTTCAGGAAGTTCATCGAGATGCCGCCGCCCATCGTGCCGGCGCCGATGACGCCCACCTTGGCGACGGTGCGCAGCGGCGTGTCCTCCGGCACGTCGGCGATCTTGCTGGCCACGCGCTCGGCGAAGAACAAGTGGCGCAGCGCCTTGGATTCGGGCGTCATCATCAGCGCCATGAAGCCCTCGCGCTCGGCACGCATGCCGTCGTCGAACTTCATGTTGACGGCGTTGGCCACGGTCTCCAGGCAGCGCAGCGGTGCCGGGAAGTTCTTGCTCATGCCGCCCACCATGTTGCGGGCGAACTGCAGGTAGGCCTCGGCGTTGGGGTGGCGCGCCTTGAGGTCGCGCACCTTGGGGCAGGGCCGCTTCTCCGACACCTCTTCGGCGAACTTGACGGCCGCGTCCAGCACGTCGGCATCGACGATCTTGTCGAACAGCTTCTGGCCCGGGACCATGGCCAGCATCTGCGCCTCCACCGGCTCGCCGCTGACGATCATGTTCAGCGCGGGCTCCACGCCGAGCGCGCGCGGCAGGCGCTGCGTGCCGCCGGCACCGGGCAGCAGGCCCAGCTTCACTTCCGGCAGCGCGACCTTGGTGCCGCTCTGCGCCACGCGGTAATGGCAGCCCAGCGCCAGCTCCAGGCCGCCGCCCATGCAGACGGTGTGGATGGCCGCGACCACCGGCTTGCTGCAGGCCTCCACCAGCGCGATCAGGCTCAGCAGGTTGGGCTCGGCCAGCGCCTTGGGCGAGCCGAACTCCTTGATGTCCGCACCGCCCGAGAAGGCCTTGCCGGCGCCGGTGATGACCAGGGCCGTGACGGCCGGGTCGGCTTCGGCACGCTCCACGCCGGCCGCAACGGCGGCGCGGGTGGCGAAACCCAGCCCATTGACCGGCGGGTTGTCCAGCGTGATCACGGCGACGGGGCCGCGGACTTCGTAGTGGGCTGTCATGGGCGAGACCTCAATGCGGTGAAGGCGGGTGAAATAGAACGATCGTTCGATTCTAGGCAGCGCCCGCCCGCCGGTCTTGTCCCTGGCGTGACATGCGGGCACGCCACAATGCCGCCCCCATGCCCGACGCTCTATTGAATCTGTTCATTCGCCAGCGCGCCCTGTGGCGCGCGCTGCTTGCGCTGCTGGTCGCTGTCATCCTCTGGCTCGCCCTGTCGCCGGCCCCGCCCAGGACCGTCGACACCGGCTGGGACAAGGCCAACCACGCCATGGCCTTCGCCGCGCTGGGCTTCGTCAGCGTGTGGGCGCTGTGGCCACGGCCGCGCGATTGGGCCTGGCTGGCGCTGGCATTGCTGGCCTTCGGCGGCGCCATCGAGATCGCGCAGAGCTTCCTGCCGCCGCGCGAGGGCGACTGGGCCGACCTGCTCGCGGACGGCGCCGGCATTGCCCTGGGCCTGCTCGTCGCGCTGCCGATCACGGCCATGCTGGCACGCAGCCGCTGAGGGTTCCGAGCAGCGTCCGACGTCGCGGCCCCGGGTGGAAAGCGGACGGGTGCCACCCTAGGGATGCCGTCCTACAGCCAGTGGCCCTGCACTGACATACCGTTGGCAGCAGATTGCGCTACGGTTCCACCCCATGTTGACCGACCTGCTCCGGGCCACTCGCGCCCACACGCTGGCCCTGGCCGCGCCTCTGTCCGATGAGGACGCGCAGCTGCAGTCCATGCCCGATGCCAGCCCCGCGAAATGGCACCTGGCCCACACCACCTGGTTCTTCGAGACGATGGTGCTGACGCCCTATCTGCGCGGCTACTGCGTCTTCGACGAACGCTGGCCGCGGCTCTTCAATTCCTATTACGAGAGCCTGGGCCCACGGCATGCGCGACCGCAGCGCGGCTTGTTGAGCCGGCCGTCGCTGACGGAAGTGAAGGCCTACCGCGCCCATGTCGATGCAGCCCTGGCCGACCTGCTGCCCCATGCGCCCGCCGAATCACGCACGCTGATCGAGCTGGGCTGCCACCACGAGCAGCAGCACCAGGAGCTGCTGCTCACGGACATCCTGCATGCCTTTTCCTGCAACCCGCTGCTGCCGGCCTATGACGCGGCGCCGCCGCCCAAGGCCGCTGCGCCAGAGCAGGCCTGGCTGAAGCACCCGGGCGGCATCGTGAGCATCGGCCACGACGGCAACGGCTTCGCCTTCGACAACGAAGGGCCACGCCACCAGGCGCTGCTCGCGCCCTTCGAGATCAGCAACCGTCTCGTCACCTGCGGCGAGTACGCCGACTTCATCGACGCCGGCGGCTACCGCGAACCGCTGCTGTGGCTGTCCGATGGCTGGGCCGCGGTGCAGGCGCAGGGCTGGCAGCGCCCGGCTTACTGGCTGGAGGACGGCCGCGTCTTCGGCCTGCACGGCGTGCAGCCGCTGGATGCGGATGCGCCCGTCATGCAGCTCAGCTTCTACGAAGCCTGCGCCTATGCCGAATGGGCCGGCGCGCGGCTGCCGACCGAGTTCGAATGGGAGGCGGCATGCGGCTTGCCAGCCTTCGCGCAGGCCGCGGACCAGGCCTGGCAATGGACGCGTTCCAGCTATGCGCCCTACCCCGGCTTCAAGCCGGCCGCCGGCGCGGTCGGTGAGTACAACGGCAAGTTCATGGTCGGCCAGCAGGTGCTGCGCGGCGGCAGCCTGGCGACGCCGCCCGGCCATGCTCGGCCGACTTATCGCAATTTCTTTCCGCCGGCCGCGCGCTGGCAATTCAGCGGAGTGAGGCTCGCACGATGAAACCAGGTATCGAATGGCGCAAGCCCCGCGCTACGGCCGACAACGAGCAGTTCGCCGACGATCTGCATGCCGCGCTCGGCCGCACGCCCAAGGCCATCTCGCCCAAGTACTTCTACGACGAGACGGGTTCCAAGCTGTTCGAGCGCATCTGCGAGCTGCCCGAGTACTACCCGACGCGCACCGAGCTGGCGCTGCTGCAGACGCACGCCGACGACATGGTGGCGCAGATGGGCGGGCAGGTGCAGCTCGTCGAGTACGGCGCCGGCGCGCTGCGCAAGGTGCGCCTGCTGCTGGACGCCATGCCGCGCGACAGCGTGCAGTTCGTGCCGGTGGACATCTCGGGCGCCCATCTGTTGTCGGCGTGCGATGGCCTGGCAGCCGACTACCCCGGCCTGGCCATCCAGCCGCTGGTGGCGGACTTCACACGCCAGCACACGCTGCCGCCTTGCGCGCGCGGCAGCCGGCGTGTCGGCTTCTTCCCCGGCTCCAGCATCGGCAACTTCACGCCGAGCGAGGCCGACGCCTTCCTGCGCTTGGCCGCGGCGGAGCTGACCGGCGGCGGCCTGCTGATCGGCATCGACCTTGTGAAGGACGAGGCCGTGCTGCATGCGGCGTACAACGACGCGGAGGGCGTGACGGCGGCCTTCAACATGAACCTGCTGGAGCGGGCACGCAACGAACTCGGCGCCGAGTTCCCCACGGACGGCTTTCAGCACCTGGCGTTCTACAACCCGGCTTACCGGCGCATCGAGATGCACCTGCGCGCGACGCGGCCGCTGGAACTGCAACTGGGCGGCGAGGTCTACGTCTTCAACGAGGGCGAGACGCTGCACACGGAGCACTCGCACAAGTACACGGTCGAAGGCTTCCAGGCGCTGGCGGCAAGGGCGGGGTTCAAGCCGGGCAAGGTGTGGACGGATGCGAACCGGTGGTTTGCGGTGTTGTGGATGGAGGCCGCGGGCGCCTGAGGCTGGCGCTGCGTACGGGCCGAGCCGTTGGCGATGGCCATGGCGGTACGGGACACCGCGCGAGTACGCCGGCACCGGTTGCGCCTCTCGGGCGGCACCGGCTTGTCCTACCTCACGGCCGGCGAAGCGTCCAAGCCCTGCCTGCTGCTGCTGCACGGCACGCCGAACGCTGCCCGCATGTTCCAGCAGGTGATGCCCGCGCTGGCCCGGGTCGCCCACGTCGTCGCGCCCGACCTGCCGGGGTGTGGTGAGTCCGATGCGCTGCCGGTCGTTTCCTTTGCGCATCTCGGCCAGGCCATCTTCGAGCTGCTGGACAGGCTCGCCATCGGGCCGCGCTTCATCTACCTGCACGACTGGGGCGCCCCGGTCGGTCTGCAGATCGCCATGCAGGCGCCCGAGCAGGTGCTGGGCCTCATCGTGCAGAACGCCAACGCGCACCGGTCAGGCTGGGGGCCGGGCTGGTCCGCGACGCAGGCCTACTGGGCGCACCCGAGCGCGAAGAACGAGGTGGCCGCCACCGCGCATCTGACGTTGGAAGGCACCCGCAACACGTACATCTCGGGCGTCCCCCCCGAGGTGGCCCGACGCATCCCTGCCGAACATTGGGAAGAGGACTGGCGGACCATGAACCGCCCAGGCCACATGCGCACGCAGCGGGCATTGATCGCGGACTACGGCAACTACGCCTCGCGCTTCCACGCGGTGGCGAAGTACCTTGAGCACTGGCAGCCGCCGGCGCTGATGGTCTGGGGGCGGCACGACATCTACTTCGACCTCACGGAGGTGCTGTCCTGGATCCGTGCGCTGCCGCGGATGCAAGCGCATGTGCTGGACGCGGGCCATCTGCTGCTTGAGACCCACGCCGCGGAGGCTGTCGCATTGATGATGCCGTTCATCGAGCGAACCCTTGGGAACCGGCCGCCCGTGTGAGCCGAGCCGGCGTCAGATCGCCAGCCGCTCCCGCACGCCGTCGGCCGCCATGTCCTTGCCCCGCCCGCGCATGACGATCTCGCCGCGTTGCATCAGCAGGTATTGATCCGCCAGCTCTTCGGCGAAGTCGTAGAACTGCTCGACGAGCACGACCGACAAACCCTTGTCGTGGGCCAGATGCTTGATGACGCGGCCGATGTCCTGGATGACGTTGGGCTGGATGCCTTCGGTCGGTTCGTCCAGCAGCAGCACCTTCGGCCCGGGCGCCAGCGCGCGGGCGATGGCGAGCTGCTGCTGCTGGCCGCCGGAGAGGTCGCCGCCGCGGCGGCCGCGCATCTTGTCCAGCACGGGGAACAGCTCGAACAGCTCCTTGGCCAGCGGCGTGCCGGCAGGCTGGCTGGACAGGCCCATCTGCAGGTTCTCCATGACCGTGAGGCGTCCGAAGATCTCGCGGCCTTGCGGCACGTAGCCGAGGCCGGCGCGCACGCGCTGATGGGTGCGCAGCTTGTTGATGTTCTCGCCGGCCAGTGTGATGGCGCCGGACGTGATGGGCACGACGCCCATCAGGCTCTTCAGCAGCGTCGTCTTGCCGACGCCGTTGCGGCCCAGCACGACGGTGATCTCGCCCGGCCTCAGGTCGAAGCTCAGGCCGCGCAGGATGTTGGAGCCGCCGTAGTGCTGGTGCAGTTCGGCGACCCGGAGAATTTCATCGGCCAAGGTACACCTCGATCACTTTCTCGTCGGACTGCACAGTGGCCATCGTCCCTTCGGCCAGCGTCTTGCCCTCATGCAGCACCGTGACCGTGCGGTGCGCGCCGGCCAGCGCCGCGACGAAGTTCATGTCGTGCTCGACGACGACCAGCGAATGCTGCCCTTCCAGGCTCAGGAACAGCTCCGCCGTGCGCTCGGTCTCCTCGTCGGTCATGCCGGCGACGGGCTCGTCCAGCAGCAGCAGCTTGGGGTCCTGCGCCAGCAGCATGCCGATCTCCAGCCACTGCTTCTGGCCGTGGCTCAGCAGGCCGGCGACGCGCTCGCGCTCGTCGGCCAGGTGCACGGTCTTCAACAGTTCGCCGAGGCGGTCGCGCTGTTCCCCACTCAACTTCGCCCGCATCGCGAAACGCGCGCGGCGGTCGCCGGCCAGCGCCAGCTCCAGGTTCTCGGCCACCGTCAGCGCCTCGAACACCGTCGGCTTCTGGAACTTGCGGCCGATGCCGGCGCGCGCGATCTGCTGCTCGTTCATCGTGCGCAGGTCGAGGTTGCTGCCGAAGTAGATGCGGCCGCTGTCGGGCCGGGTCTTGCCGGTGATGCAGTCCATCGTGGTCGTCTTGCCGGCGCCGTTGGGGCCGATGACGCAGCGCAGTTCGCCCACGCCGACCGTGAAGCTCAGGCCACCGAGCGCCTGGAAACCGTCGAAAGCGACCTTGAGGTCTTCGACGTACAGGGCCACACCCTGGTTGAAGACGGGCTCGCCCGAGGTCGCGATGCGGGTCAGCGCGCGGGCGTGGGCTTCTGCGCCCGCTTCGAGGAGTTCCGGAGTCATTTCTTGAACCTCTTCGCCAGGCCCATCAGGCCTTGCGGCAGGAACAGCGTCACCGCGATGAAGAGCGCGCCCAGCACGTAGAGCCAGCCTTCCGGCCACACGGCCGTGAAGACCGACTTGGTGCCGTTGACGAAGAAGGCGCCGATCACCGGCCCGATCAACGTGCCGCGGCCGCCGACCGCCGCCCAGATGGCCATCTCGATGCTGGCGGCCGGGCTCATTTCGCCGGGGTTGATGATGCCGACCTGCGGCACGTACAGCGCGCCGGCCAGCGCGCACATCACCGCGGAGATGACATAGGCGCTGAGCTTGAAGGCCACCGGGTCGTAGCCGAGGAAGCGCACGCGGCCCTCGGCATCGCGGATGGCCTGCAGGATGCGGCCCCAGCGGCTTTGCGTCAGCGCACGGGCGACGAGGTAGCAGGCGATCAATGCCAGGCCGCTGGCCACGCACAGGCCGACCTTCATGCCCGGCGTGTTCAGCGGCATGCCGGCGATGCGCTTGAAGTCGGTGAAGCCGTTGTTGCCGCCGAAGCCCGTCTCGTTGCGGAAGAACAGCAGCATGGCGGCCACCGTGAGCGCCTGCGTGATGATGGAGAAATACACGCCCTGGATGCGCGAGCGGAACGCGAAGTAGCCGAACACCGCGGCCAGCAGGCCGGGTACCGCGAGCGCCAGGATGATCTGGCCGACCAGCGAGTCGCTTAAGCCCCAGTGCCAGGGCAGCTCCTTCCAGTTCAGGAACACCATGAAGTCCGGCAAGTCCGACTGGTACTGCCCTTCGCGGCCGATCTGGCGCATCAGGTACATGCCCATGCCGTAGCCGCCGAGCGCGAAGAACAGCCCGTGGCCCAGCGACAGGATGCCGCCGAAGCCCCAGATCAGGTCCAGCGCCAGCGCGCAGATGGCGAAGCACAGGAACTTGCCGAGCAGGCCCACGTAGAACTCGCTGAGGTGCAGCGCATGGCCGGGCGGGAAGGCCAGGTGCAGCAGCGGCACAAGCAGCAGCGTGATCGCGATGGCGATGGCGATGAGTGCGGTGCGCTTCATTCGACGCTCCGGCCTTTGAGTGCGAACAGGCCTTGCGGCTTCTTCTGGATGACGAGGACGAGCAGCAGCAGCAGCGCGATCTTGGCGAGCACGGCGCCCTGCCAGCCTTCGAGCAACTTGGACAGCACGCCCAGGCCCAGGCCGGCGTAGACGGTGCCGGCCAGTTGGCCGACGCCGCCGAGCACGACCACCATGAAGGCGTCGACGATGTAGCTCTGGCCGAGGTCGGGGCCGACGTTGCCGATCTGGCTCAAGGCACAGCCGGCCAGGCCCGCGATGCCCGAGCCGAGTGCGAAGGCCATGGTGTCGACCTTGGCCGTGTTGACGCCCACGCAGGCGGCCATGCGGCGGTTTTGCGTGACGCCGCGCACCATCAGGCCCAGGCGCGTCCTGGCGAGCAGCAGCGCCATGCCGACCAGCACCAGGGCCGCGAAGCCGAGGATGGCCAGGCGGTTGTAGGGCAGCGTCAGGTTGGGCAGCAGCGCCCAGCCGCCGGACAGCCACGTGGGGTTCTCCACCGCGACGTTCTGCGCCCCGAACAGCGAGCGCACCGCCTGCATCAGCACCAGCGAGATGCCCCAGGTGGCCAGCAGCGTCTCCAGCGGCCGGCCGTAGAGCCAGCGGATGACGGTGCGCTCCATCGCCGCGCCGACGAGGGCGGCGGCCAGGAAGCTGGCCGGCAGCGCGACCCAGAGGTAGTAGTCGAAGGCCCCGGGCGCCCAGGCACGGAAGGCCTGCTGCACACAGTAGGTGGCGTAGGCGCCGACCATCAGCAGCTCGCCGTGCGCCATGTTGATGACGCCCATCAGGCCGTAGGTGATGGCCAGGCCCAACGCGACAAGCAAGAGCACAGAGCCGAGGCTCAGGCCGGAGAACAGCAGTTGCGCGCGCTCGCCCCAGGCGAGGCGGTCGCCGATGGCGTCGATGGCCTTGCGCATCTCGGCCTTGGCTGCATCGTCGGTCTCGCCGCCCATGCGCTCCAGCAGCAGGGCGCGCGTGGCAGGGTCGGCACTGCCGGCCAGTTCGGTCGCGGCTGCGCGACGTTGCGCCGCGTCGGTGGACGAGAGCTTGGCGCCGGCCACCAGCGCACCGAGGTTGGCGCGCAGTTCGGCATCGGTCTCTGCGGCGAGCGCCTTCTCCAGCAGCGGCAGTTTGGACGCATCCGCGTCATCACGCAAAGTGCCCAACGCCTTGGCGCGTGTCGCCCGGTCGGTGGACAGCAAGTCCAGCCCCGCCAGCGCGGAGTCGATCTCGCGTCGCATGCGGTTGTTCAGCATCGGCTCTTCGGTGTCGGCAGGCGCTGTCGCACCTTCGGCGATGACGAGCGCCTGTCCACCTTTGACCCGCACACGGCCGTCCTGCAGCGCGCGCAGGAACGGCCCGAGCGATTCATCACCCGCCGCGAGCGCCTGCTGCAACGCCGCCACGCGGTCGTCGCTGTCGCCTGCGGCGATGCGATTGGCCAGCTCGGGCGGCAATGCCCAAGCCGACCAGCCGCTCAACGCGAGCAGACATCCCAACAAAAGTCGTTTGATCATGAAGATCCAGACGAACACAAATCAACGCCGTGCCATGCACGTGCGCTCCTCCGACAAGCACCGCCCGACCCGGCTAGGCCGGACGGACGGTGTCGCCCCCTCTCGGGGGCGCCGCAGCTTCGCCGCGGCTTACTTCGTCGGTTCGTCCTTCTTGCCCTTGTTCTCGGGGATGTAGGGGCTCCACGGCTGGGCCTTGACCGGGCCGGGCGTCTTCCACACCACGTTGAACTGGCCGTCCGCCTTCACTTCGCCGATGAAGACCGACTTGTGCAGGTGGTGGTTCTTCTCGTCCATCTTGGACGTGATGCCCGACGGCGCCGTGAAGGTCTGGCCGGCCATGGCGGCGATGACCTTGTCGGTGTCGGTGCTGCCGGCCTTCTTGACCGCCTGGGCCCACATGTTGATGCCGATGTAGGTGGCTTCCATCGGGTCGTTGGTCAGCGGCTTGTCCTTGTGACCGGCGATGCCCTTGGCCTTGGCGTAGTCGCTCCACTTCTTGATGAAGGCGTCGTTGGCCGGCGCCTTGATGGACATGAAGTAGTTCCATGCGGCCAGGTGGCCCTGCAGCGGCTTGGTGTCCACGCCGCGCAGCTCTTCCTCACCCACGGAGAAGGCCACGACCGGCACGTCCGTCGCCTTCAGGCCCTGGTTGCCCAGCTCCTTGTAGAAGGGCACGTTGGAGTCGCCGTTGATGGTCGACACGACGGCCGTCTTCTTGCCCTCGGCGGCAAACTTCTTGATCTTGGCGATGATGCTCTGGTAGTCCGCGTGGCCGAAGGGGGTGTAGTCCTCCATGATGTCGGCGTCGGGGATGCCCTTGCTCTTCAGGAAGGCGCGCAGGATCTTGTTGGTCGTGCGCGGATAGACGTAGTCGGTGCCCAGCAGCACGAAGCGCTTGGCGCCGCCGCCGTCCTTGCTCATCAGGTACTCGACGGCGGGGATGGCCTGCTGGTTGGGCGCGGCACCCGTGTAGAACACGTTCTTGCTCAGCTCTTCGCCCTCGTACTGCACCGGGTAGAACAGCAGCGAGTTGGTCTGCTCGAACACCGGCAGCACCGACTTGCGGCTGACCGACGTCCAGCAGCCGAACACGACGGCGACCTTGTCCTGCGAGATGAGCTGCTTGGCCTTCTCGGCGAACAGCGGCCAGTTGGAGGCCGGGTCGACGACGACCGGCTCCAGCTTCTTGCCGAGCAGGCCGCCCTTGGCGTTGATCTCGTCGATGGCCATCAGCACGGTGTCCTTCAACACCGTCTCGGAGATGGCCATGGTGCCGGACAGCGAATGCAGCACGCCGACCTTGATGGTGTCGGCGGCAAAGGCGGCGTGGGGAAGCAGGGCGGCGGCGGTGGCCAGGGCAAGTGCGGAACGGCGAAGCATCGGGAGTCCTCCGGGTTGGATGTGAGGGGGTCGTACAGCCGAAGCCAGGAGCGCAAGCCTCGTGCCAGCTCCGTGCACTTCGTCACATCCCTGCGCGGCCGCCGCCGGCCGCACGTTTCTGGATCACCCTGAGCCCGTAAAGGTGCGCGTCGCACCTTTGGTGTACCGCAACATTCCGCTGGCGCACAAAAACGAGCCAGCCACGCCCCGCTTTGTGGCCTCAGCGGGCCGGCAGGATGACGCCGTCGCAGGCGCCGAAGCCGATGCGGCGGTATCCGGGTTTCTCCGCAAAGGCGCGCAGGCCGAGCTGGTCGCCGTCCTGCATGAAGGTGCGCTGCTCGCCGTTCGGCAGCGTGAGAGGCTGCTTCCCGCCACCGGTCAATTCCAGCAGCGAGCCGGCTTCCTCCGGCTCGGGGCCGCTGAGGGTGCCGGTGCCCAGCAGGTCGCCGGGCTGCAGGTTGCAGCCGTTGCTGGCGTGGTGGGTCAGCATCTGCGCGAGCGACCAGTAGGCGTGGCGCAGGTTGGAGCGCGACAGGCGGGTCGGCTCGGCCATGCCCGGCGTCTTGAACCAGATCTCCAGCTCGATGTCGTAGGCAGCGCCCGCACGGTGGGCCGGCGAGTCCAGATAGGGCAGCGGCTGCGGGTCGCCCACGGGCCGCATGAACGGGATGCGGAAGGGCTCCAACGCCTCCATCGTGACGATCCACGGCGAGATGGTCGTGCCGAAATTTTTCGCGAGGAAGGGGCCTAGCGGCTGGTACTCCCAGGGCTGGATGTCCCGGGCCGACCAGTCGTTGAGCAGCGTCAGGCCGAAGGCGTGCTCGTCGGCCTCGTCGATGCCGAAGGGCTCGCCCAGCGCATTGCCGGGGCCGACGAACAGGCCCAGCTCCAGTTCGCAGTCGATGCGCGCACTGGGCTTGAAGACCGGCATGTCGGCGTCCGGCGGCTTGACCTGGCCCTTGGGGCGGCGCAGCGGCGTGCCGCTGACCACGATGGAGCTGCTGCGGCCGTGGTAGCCGATGGGCACCCATTGGTAGTTGGGCAATAACGGGTTGTCCGGGCGGAACAGCTTGCCGATGGCGCGGGCGTGGTGGATGCCGGTGTAGAAGTCGGTGTAGTCGCCGATGCGGCAGGGCACGGTGTATTCCGCGGCGGCCTGCGGCACGAGTTCCAGCTCGGGCGCACCGACCTTCAGCGTGTCGAAGAGACGGTGGCGCAGTGCCCGCCGCTCGCTGCTGGAGCGGGCCATCAGCGCATTCAGGTCGGTGATGCCCCAGCCGGTCAGGTCCAGGATCTGGTCGCCAATGCCCACGCCGATACGGAAAGGCTCCAGCGTGCCGGCACGGCGGAAGGAACAGAACGGCAGGTTCTGCAGCGGGAAATCGGTGGCCGGGTCGTTGGCCGAGGCAACCCAGGAGCAGGCCGCGGCGTCGTGGGTGTGGTCGATCATGCTCATGCTTTGAATTCGTCCTTCAGGCCTTGCCAGCAGCTGGCATAGGTCGTCTCCAGCGGTGCGCCCTTGAGCGCCCAGCTCGTGGGCTTCAACGGCCAACGCGTCTCGAACATGAAGGCCAGCGTCTGGTCCAGCTTGTGCGGCGTCAGCTCCGCGCCGCTGGCCTTGTCAAAGGCCTCGGTGTCGGGGCCGTGCGGCACGTGGCTGTTGTGCAGGCTGGCGCCACCGGGCTTGAAGCCCTCGGGCTTGGCGTCGTACTGGCCCAGCACCAGGCCCATGAACTCGCTCATCACGTTGCGGTGGTACCAGGGCGGGCGGAAGGTGTCCTCGGCCACCATCCAGCGCGGCGGGAAGATGACGAAGTCGACGTTAGCCCAGCCGGGCGTGTCGCTCGGGCTGGTCAGCACCGTGAAGATGCTGGGGTCGGGGTGGTCGAAGCTGACGGTGTTGATCGTCATGAAGCGCGCCGTGTCGTAGCGGTAGGGCGCGAGGTTGCCATGCCAGGCGACGACGTTGAAAGGGCTGTGGGCCTGCGTGGCGCGCCAGAGCTTGCCGCCATAGCGCTTGACGATCTCGTAGGCGCCCTCCTCCGTTTCAAACCACGCCACGGGCGCCTCGAAGTCCCGCGGGTTGGCCAGGCCGTTGGAGCCGATGGGGCCCAGCTCGGGCAGGCGCAAGGCCGCGCCATGGTTCTCGCAGACGTAGCCGCGGGCGGGCACGTCCAGCGGGTCGACCTTGAACGCCAGGCCGCGCGGCAGCAGCGCGATGGAGCCAGGCGCGACTTCGAGGCGGCCCAGCTCGGTCGTGACGAGCAGGCGGCCCTGTTGCGGCACCAGCAGCATCTCGGCGTCGGCATTGACGAGCGCGCGCCGGCCCATGGATCGGTGCGCGACATAGGCCAGCGCGGCCATGCCCTGGATGCCCACCTCGCCGTTGACGGCGTAGCTGCGCAGCCCGTCGACGAAATCGCCATCGCCCTGCAGCGGCGTCGGCCCCCAGCGCAGCGGGTCGGGCGAAGCGCAGTCGCCTTCGGCGGCGCCGCTCTTCCAATGCGCATGCGCCAGCGGTGCGTAGCCACCGACGACGACCGATGGCCGGCGGCGGTACATCCAGGTGCGCTGGTTGTCGGCGCGCGGCGCGGTGAAGGCGCTGCCGGACAGCAGCTCGGCGTACAGCCCATGCGGCGCGCGCTGCGGGCTGTTTCGGCCGATGGGCAGCGCGCCGGGCACGGCCTCGCAGCTGTGTTGGTTGCCGAAGCCGGTCAGGTAGTGGAGGTCAGTCATGGTGTTCGTGGGCCAACGCGAAGGCTTGCGTGAGCACTTCGCGGTCGCCGATGTGGTTGCACAAGATGAGCGTCAGCCGCGTGAGCCAGTCGGCCGCCGCCTCGTCGCTCAGGCCGGCCTGGGCGGCGATCAGCTCGGCGTAGAAGGCGTCCGCCCCTTCAGATGGGTTCGGCCCGAAATTTGGGGTCAGGTTCAATTTACTCATTGGGTCTCCCATGGGCACGCAGCAGCGCCGCACTCACCGCATCGGCATCGAAGCGGTGCCAGCGCGCGGCGACGACGCCGTCGGGGCGCAACAAGACCACGCTGCCCGGCCTCGCGCCGTAGCGCGTCGCGGCCAGGCCTTCGCCCGGCAGCGTGATGACCGGCAGGCGCTCGACGTTCACCGGCCAGCCGAAGGCCAGCAACGCGAAGCCGCCGCGCAAGCGCTCGCTGAGCCAGCCGCCGCCGTCGAGCGGCGCATCGGGCGCCGGGCAGCCCGGGCCGGGGCCGCCGGCCCACGGGTCCGCGTCGGGCGTGCTGAGCGGTGAGTCGACATGCGCGCTCGGCAGCGACAACCGCCCGCTGTTGACCAGCGGCTTGGCGAATTCGGTGCGGGCCGCGAGGTCCAGCGCCGCGCGGCGAAAGCGCCGGCTCAGCGCGCTCTTAGGGCTGATGAAATCGGTGGCACGTGTCGAGTGGCCGATGTTGTCGTCGGCGGCCTCGATGCGCTCGAACTCGTAGGCGTCCAGCAGCGCGTCGCTCCCCTCCCCGCGCAGCACCGCGGCCAGCTTCCAGCCGAGGTTGTCGGCATCCTGCACGCCGCTGTTGGCGCCCCGCGCGCCGAAGGGCGAGACCTGGTGGGCCGCGTCGCCCGCGAGCAGCACGCGCCCGACGCGAAAGCGCTCGGCGCGGCGGCAGCAGAACTGGTAGATGGACGACCACACCAGCTCGAAGCCGTCGCTGTCCAGCATGGCGGCGACGCGCGCCTGGATGCGCGCCACGTCGCGCTCGGCCTCGATATCGGCATCGCGCCCCAACTGGAAGTCGATGCGCCACAAGCCGTCGGCCTGCGCATGCAGCAGCACCGACTGGCCGCGGTGAAAGGGCGGGTCGAACCAGAACCAGCGCTCCGGCCGGGCCGGGTCCAGCCCGCGCGGCCGCACGCCGGGCGCGAGGCGCACGTCGGCGATGAGGAAGCGGTCCTCGAAAACCTGGCCCTGGAAACTCAGGCCCAGCAGGCTGCGCGTCGGGCTGCGCGCGCCGTCGCAACCCACGACCCAGTCGGCGCGCATGTCGAACAAGCCATCCGGCGTGCGCACGGTCAGCGTCACGCCGTCGCCGTCCTGCTCCAGCCCGATCAGCTCGTGCCGGCCGCGCAGTTCGATGCGCCCGTCCAGTTGCGCGGCGCGCACCAGGCGCGCCTCGACCTGGTCCTGCTGCAGGTTCACCATCGCCGGCATCTTGTGATGGGCCTCGGGCAGCAGGTCGAAGGCGTAGGCCTCGCGCTCGCCGTGGAACACGCGGCCGCGCTGCCAGCGCACGCCCTCGCGCGCGATGGCCTCGCCGACGCCGAGACGGTCGAACACCTCCAGCGTCTTCTTGGCCCAGCAGACCGCACGCGAGCCCTCGCCGATGCGGTCGCTGTCATCGATGACGACGACCGGCACGTCGCGCCTGGCCAGGTCCAGCGCCAGCGTCAGCCCGACCGGGCCGGCGCCGACGATGACGACGGGCCGGCGCTGCGGCTGGCCGGAGCGCTGTTCCAGCGTCTGGTGGTAGGGGTAGCGCGGCAGGTCCACGGGATCACGCTCCCTCGAGGGCCTTCCACATCTCCACGTCGCGCTCGGCGGTCCAGATGCGCGGGTGCGCGGTGCCGCCGGCTTCGTCATACGCACGCGTCACGTCGAACGGCATGCAGTGGTCGAAGATCACCCAGTGCCCGTACTTCGGACGCAGCGCGGCGATGGTGCGCTGGTAGACCGATTTCAATTCCTCACCGGCCTGCACGCCCGCCCGCACGGCCGCATACAACTCGCTGACGAAGGCGCGGGTGCCGCCCAGGCCCGCGGCGACCTGCTCCGCGCCCTTCAGCGCCGGTCCGCGGCCGGGCACCAGCGCCTGGGCGCCCAGCGCCGCGATGGCGTCCAGCGTCGCCGGCCAGTCGGTGAAGTGGGCGTCACCGCAGTACGGCGTCGCGTCAAACTCGACCAGGTCGCCGCTGAACAGCACGCGCTCCTCGGGCAGCCAGGCCACCGTGTCGCCCGCCGTGTGCCCGCGGCCGGGCGAGAACATCTCGACCTTCACGCCGCCCAGGTCCAGCGTCAGGCGGCCGCTGAAGGTCAGCATCGGCCAGGTCAGCCCCGGCGGCACCGATTCGACGTTGCGGAACAGGCGCGGGAAGCGGCCGATCTCGCTGGCCTTGTCCTGTTCGCCGCGCTCCTGGATGAGCGCCAGCGTCGCCTCGCTGGCAATGACCTGCTCCAGGCCCTCGGCCTTGAACGCGGAGGCGCCCAGCACGCGCACCGCGTGGTAATGGCTGAGCAGCACGTACTTGATCGGCGCGGCCGTCACCTCGCGGATGCGGCGGATCACATCGGCCGCCATGACCGGCGTGGCCTGCGTGTCGACCACCATGACCGCGTCACGGCCGATGACGATGCCGGTGTTCGGGTCGCCCTCGGCGGTGTACGCCCAGGCGTGCTCGGACAGGCGCTCGAACGTGACCTTCTTTTCCTCGAGGTCGGCTTGGGAGGCAAAGGCTTTCTGGGTCGTCATGCGGGTCTCCAACGGCAAGTCTGAAATTTAGCCTAATCCAAATGAATTCACCAATATAGAATTTTCTGCATGAAAGACGCCAAGGCCCCGCGCGGCATCCAGAGCATCGAAGTCGGTGGACAACTGCTGCTGGCGCTGGCCCACCACGGCCGGCCGATGGCCTTGAAGGACCTTGCGCGCGAAGCGGGCATGACGCCGGCCAAGGCGCATCCCTATCTGGTGAGCTTCATCAAGCTCGGCTTGGTCGAGCAGGCGGACGGCGCCGGCCCTTACGGCCTGGGGCCATTGGCGCTGCAATTGGGGCTGATCAGCCTGCAGCAGTACGACCCGGTGCGGCTGGCCACGCCTGTCATCGAGGACCTGGCGCTGCGGCTGGGGCATACGGTGGCAATCGCGGTCTGGGGCACGCGTGGCCCGACCATCGTGCGCGTGGCGGAGGGGCCGGCACCGGTGCACATCAGCATGCGGCACGGCACGGTGATGAGCCTGGCAGGGACGGCGTCCGGCCGCTTGTTTGCCACTTGGCGGTCCGACGATGCGGCCTTGTTGGCCGAACCCCTTCCCGACGCCCGCGCCACGGCAGCGGTGCGCGAAGCTGGCCTCGCGACCTCGCGGGACGGCGTCGTCGCGGGCGTCAGTGCCGCCGCGGCACCGGTGTTCGATGCCGCCGGCCGGCTGGTGCTGGCGCTGACGGCCATCGGCCCGAGCGCCAGCTTCGACACGGCGCCGGACGGCACGTTGGCGCTGGCGTTGAGGGAGGCGGCCCAAGTGTTGTCGCAGCGGCTAGGCCATCAACGGCCGGATTGATGGGTGGCCCGCAAGGCCGCAGCAAGGATTCTTTCGGCAACCTATCGCAAACTATTTTTGCAATTCAGGCGGCTGGAATATTTGCAAATATCGAATTCAGCGAAATTGTCCAGCCATCACCAAGCACGCCCATCCGCTTGGTCTTCAAACGCTAAGTAATATTTCTCTTGCGTCAAGTATTGTGAATTTATTTTGCCAGTTGGCAAAACGCAGCGTACGGCGTCGGTACGCCGAGGTCACGGCGCTCATAAAGTCGTTGTAAATCAACACCCTAACCTCCAAACCGCACCCTCGCCGGCGACGCCTTTTTGCCCAAATACGGGTATTCCCCAGGAATCGCGTTTTTCTACGGCCCCGGAAAATTTGAACACCAGCCTGCGCTCGATCCGGCGCTCTCGCGGCTGACCTTCTTGGCAACCACCCCCCATTGCCGACCTTTCCTGGAGCAGTAATGCATAAGCAAACCAAAATCGCCGCCGCGGTCGTCTTGACCGTTGGCGGTTTCAGCGCTTGGGCGCAGCAGGCGCCGGCCAACCCGGAGCCGCAGCAGATCGAGCGCGTGACGGTGACCGGCTCGGCGATCAAGCGCCTGGACGCCGAAACGGCCGTGCCGATCACGGTGTTCCGGATGAAGGACATCAAGCAGCAAGGCCTGACGACGGTCGAACAGATCCTCAGCACGCTGACGGCCAGCCAGACCAGCCTGGGCACCAGCCAAGCCGTGGGCGCGTCCACCGGCGGCGCCTCGTTTGCCGACCTGCGCGGCGTCGGCGCCAACAAGACGCTCGTCCTCCTGAACGGGCGGCGCATCGCGAACAACGCGTTCGACGGCTCCGCGCCCGACCTGAACATGATCCCGATGGCCGCCATCGACCGCATCGAGGTGCTGCGGGACGGTGCCTCCGCGCTGTACGGCACGGATGCCATCGGCGGCGTCATCAACTTCATCACCCGCAAGGACTACCAGGGCGGCACGGTGTCGGTGGGGGCCGAAATTCCCCAACACGCAGGCGGCAAGTCGCAGAACGCCAACGCCGGCTTCGGCTTCGGCGACCTGGAGACCCAGGGCTTCAACGTCTTCGGCTTCGTCGACTTCCAGAAGCAGGACCGCATCACCGGCTCGCAGCGGCCGTTCAATACCCGCTACGCGGGCGGCATCTCCGGCTCGCCCTCGCCGGCCAACTACTACCAAGACCCGAACGTTTGGTACAACCCCGCCGCCCCCGCCTGCACGAACGGCACCTTCATCGTTCCAGGCGGCGACGGCACCTCCTGCTCGATGACGACGTCCAACTTCGTGGACTACATCCCGAAGACCGAGCGCGCGTCCGGCATGATCAAGGGCGACGTGAAGCTGGGAAGCGACCACACGCTGGGCGCGGAGTACTTCATCACGCGCAGCAACGTGAAGACGCTGATCGCGCCGGTGCCGTTCGGCTTCCTGCCGATGAACCGCCTGCGCCCCGATGGCACGCCCAACCCCTACTTCCCGACCAACCCCGCGCTGAGCCCGACCTTCAACGGCATGGCGGCCGATCAGTCTGACGGGCTGGCCGGCACGACCGTCAGCGAAGGCGGCGCCCTGGTGCAGCCGGGCTACGTGATTGCCCGCTGGCGCGACATGCCCAATGGCCAGCGTGGCGACAGCAACACCAACACGCAGCAGCGCTTCACGCTGTCGCTGGAAGGCACCGTCGCCGGCTGGGACTACGCCGTGGGCGTGAGCCACAACCAGAACAAGGTCGACGAGAAGCTGACCAGCGGCTACGCCAACGGCCCGATGATCTATGAAGGCGTGCTGACCGGTGTGATCAATCCCTTCGGCGCACAGAGCGCCCAGGGCCAGGCGCTGCTCGACCAGGCCGGCGCGAGCGGCCTGATCATGTACGCCAAGGGCACGACGACCAACATCGACGCGCGCGCCAGCCGCGAGATCGGCGACTGGTTCGGCGCGGGCCGTCAGTCGGCCGTCGCCATCGGCACCGAGTTCCGCAAGGAGAAGTTCACCCAGCAGGCCAACCCGGGCTACGCAGCGGTCGTCATCGACTCGACCGGCATCGATCCCGCCACCTACAGCGCAGGCTCGCGCAAGGTCTCCGCGGCGTACGCCGAGTTGAACGTGCCGCTGTTGGCGTCGCTCGACATCACTGCGGCGGTGCGCTACGACAAGTACAACGACTTCGGCAACACCACCAATCCGAAGATCGGCTTCCGCTTCCAACCGAGCAAGCAGGTGCTGGTGCGTGGCTCCTATTCGACGGGCTTCCGCGCACCGTCGCTGTATGAGCTGAATGCAGCCCAGACCTACACCAATTCCGGCAACGTGGCCGACCCGCTGCTGTGCCCGGGTGGAGACGGTACCGGTCCCAATTCGGTGTGCAACAACCAGTTCATGGTGCTCAATGGCGGCAATCTGAAGCTCGAACCTGAGAAGAGCAAGAACGCGACGCTGGGCCTCATGGTTCAACCCACGACCGACCTGAGCGTCGGCCTGGACTTCTGGTGGCTGCGCCTGAAGAACCAGATCGGCGTCGTCGGTGACGACTCGCTGTTCGACGCCGCCAACTACGCGCTGTTCAGCCAGTACTTCCACCGCAACGGCAGCAACCAGCTGTCCAGCAACGGCAACCAGTGCCCGGGCGCCAACTGCGGCTACGTGGACGTGCGCCAGCAGAACCTCGGCGGCACCAACACCAACGGCGTGGACATCACGGCCAACTACCGCCTGCCCTCGGCTGTCGGCACGTTCACTTTCGGCCTGAACAGCACCTACGTCACCAAGTACGAGTACCAGGACTTCCGCGACGGCCCGTGGAACCAGAACGTCGGCGTCTACTCCGGCGCAGGCCCGGTGTTCCGCTGGCAGCACACGCTGACCGGCGTCTGGGCCAAGGATGCCTTCACGGCGGGTGCGACGCTGCACTACAAGTCAGGCTACATCGATTCCGACCCGACCAACCACGTCAGCAACTACGCGACGATGGACCTGTTCGGCTCGTGGCGGCCGATGAAGGGCGCCACGCTGACGCTGGGCGTTCACAACCTGACCGACCGCGATCCGCCGCTGAGCTACCAGACGCAAGTCTTCCAGGCCGGCTACGACCCACGCTACACGAGCCCGATCGGCCGCGCCTACTACGTGCGCGCGTCCTACGATTTCTGATCGACCGTCTCGCCAAAGCCAAGGGGCCCTTTGCGGGGCCCCTTTTTTGTGCGCGGCGCATCATCGCGCCGCATGAAATAACCCGCCTAGTCAGGCAATCTTGGCCAGCATGGCAGCTTCCGTCGCCTCGTCCCACGCCAGTGGATAGAGGCTGCGCGCCGAGACCAGCAGCTCCGGCCGACCGCCCCACAGCGCGATCTGTTCGCGCACCGTGGCGAAGTCCACGCTCATCAGCACCGCCGGTGCGTTGACGCGCGGGTTGTGGCGCGCCGTCGTGTACGGCAGCAGGCCGAGCCAGCGGCGATAGAACGCGACGTGCCGCGGGTTGACCTCGATGATGAGGCGCTCGCAACGCGCACGGCGATGGGCATGCAGGTAGCCGAGGTGGAAGACCTGCGCCAGCACGCGCCGTGGGTCATGGGAATGCTTGTCCACCGCCAGGCTGCCGAACTCGCAGAGCGTGACACCGGTGGAACGCCATTCGGCCAGTTCGGCCGCGAAGAGAAGGTCGGCTTTCAGCCCGTCCGCACCATCGAAGCGCACGGTCAGCGTGCCCACGATCTTCTCCCCGTCGCGCGCGGTGCAGACCACGTCGCCCGCCTCGTTGCGGCTGCTGAAGCGCTCACGTGCCACGGCCAGGCCACGGTCGGCGTAGCGCCGCTCCACCAGCCCGAGGGCCTCGCCCTCCAACTCTCCGAAGTCGCTGTTCAATTCCAACGGCGGGCCGCCGAAGGGATTCAGCGGCGTGCGGCGGCTCTCTTTGAAGCTAGGGATCATCACACTACGTCCTTGGCGCCCAACGCACCGAAGCGGCGAAGTCTAGGCATTCGCACGTGACTTTTCCCCATGGCTCACAGCCCGATACAAGTGATTTCCCGGGCAGCTTGGGTTTACCCGCCCCCCAGAATGAGTGAACAAGCCGGCGCCGCCCCTGGCTTCGAGCGGCGCGACGGCCAAGAAAAAGGCCGCGCATCGCGTGGCCTTTGCGTGCGCAGCCGCAGGGCTCAGACGGTCGCGTAGCGCGCCGCCAGGCGGTTCATGTTGGTCATCGACAGGCGATGCATCTCGATCATCGCGATGAGGCCATTGCGGTGCAGTTGCAGCACCTTGTCGTCCGGCAACTCGGCGTACTTCTTTTCGTCCAGGGCCAGGAAGCCCTCGACGTCCAGCTTCTCGCCATTCGGCAGCGTCGCCTCGAAACGCATGTCCTGCAGCAGGTCCATCTCGACGAGCAGGTTGCAGATCAGGCGGGTGCGCTCGGACTCCTGCTCGAAGTTCTCGAGGAAGTTCTTGGCGTTGACCAGGAACTCGGTCGGCTGGCCGTCCTTGAACAGCGGCTCGCCGGTCGTGTCGTTGAAGCCGGCCCACTTGCTGTCGTAGCAGACGGCCAGGTTGTTGACGTTGCCGTCCAGGCGGGCCATCGCGAACGGGTAGCGGCGCACATAGGCCGGCACGTAGTTGCCGGTCCACTTGTCGCCCTCGACGTAGAGGTTGGAACCCGGCTTCAGGCCCAGCACGGCCAGCGGTGCCACCGGCGCCTTGCCGTCCGCGCCCGGCTCGCCGGCGCGCACGAAGACGATGGGGAACTCCTTGCAGGCATCGCCGAACTCGACGGCGGCCAGGAAGACCGAGTTCTGGTCGGCCACGCGGGTCACCGCGGCCAGTTCGGTGTCCAGCTTCAGGTTCTTGTGGATTTCACGGTCCAGCGGCAGCAGTTCGCCGTACATCGGGGGGTTGCTCATGTTTCTCTCTCTCCAGGTTCGGCCAGACGACTGACCAGCACTTTGTCTACACGCTTGCCGTCGAGGTCCACGACCTCGAATCTCCACGCGTCCCACTCCACCACATCGGTCGTGCGCGGCAAGCGCCCCAGCAGCAGCATGATCATGCCGGCCAGGGTGTTGTAGCGGCCACGGTCCTCCTCGGGCAGTTCCTTCAGCGCCAGGCGGTCCTTCAACTCGGGCACGGGGATCAGGCCGTCGATTAGCCAGCTCCCGTCCTCGCGTTGCACCGCCCAGGCATCGCCGTCGCTCGGGGCATTGAACTCCCCGGCAATGGCTTCCAGCACGTCGCGCACGGCGATCACGCCCTGCACCTCGCCATACTCATCGACGACGAAGACGAGCGGCGCGTCCGACACGCGGAAATGTTCCAGCAGCTCCATGCCCGACAGCGTCTCGGGCACGAACAGCGGTGGCTCCAGGCCCGCCGTCAGGTCCAGCGGCAGGCCTTCGAGCATGCCGGCCAGCAGCGCCGGCGCATTGGCCACGCCCAGCACCTCGGTCAGGCCGCCGCGGCATACGGGATAGCGGCTGAAGCCATGCTCTCGCAGCACGGCCAGCACCTCGGCCGGCGTCGCGTCCACTTCCAGCCAGGCGATCTCGGTGCGCGGGATCATCATCGAGCCGACCTGGCGCTCATCCAGCCGGAACACATTGCGCACCATCTGGTGCTCATGCTGCTCGATGACGCCTGCGTCCAGGCCCTCTTCCAGGCTGGCGGCGATCTCTTCTTCCGTCACGCCGCGCTGACCCCGGTTGCGCAGGCCCAGCAGCCCGAGCGTCGCCTCGGTCGAGAAGCTCAGCAGCTTCACCAGCGGCCGCGTCGCGGTGGAGATGACGTTCATCGGCGGCGCGACGAGGCGGGCCACGGTCTCCGGGTAGATCTGCCCGACGCGCTTGGGCACCAGCTCGCCGAAGACGATGGTCAGCAGCGTGATGATGATGACGACCATCGCCGTCGCGGCGATCTGCGTCGCCTCCGGGTTCAGCCCGAAGCTGCGGCTCAGCCATTGCGACAGTGGGCCGGAGAAGGCCGCGTCGCCGACGATGCCGTTCAGCACGCCGATGCCGGTGATGCCGATCTGCACGGTCGACAGGAACTTGGTGGGGTTGTCGTGCAGGTCCATCGCCGCCTGCGCGCCGCTCTCGCCGCCCTCCACCATCACCTGCAGCCGCGCCTTGCGGCTTGCCGTCAGGGCCATCTCCGACATTGCAAACAGGCCGTTGAGCAGGATCAGGAAGAGAACGAGTGCGGTATCCATCAATGGCGCCACGCCAGGGAGCCCGAGGCGGCGCAACGTCTAAAACGAAGCCCGGGAGACTAGCAGATGGCCATGACGGCGCCCATCGCACATTCCCTGTGGCCGCGCGGCCCGCGCCGCAACATCCGGAGAAGGAACAATCGGGCCATTGCCCCGACCCATCCCCGCCAGACGCCGACGGCCCGACGCCTGAACGCCGCCCACGGCGCCCAACTCAACGCATGAACTACCTGATCGGCGATCTGCAAGGCTGCTGCGACGCGCTGGAGCGGCTGCTGCAACGTCTGGACTTTTCCCCCTCGCGCGACCGGCTCTGGCTGCTGGGCGACCTCGTCAACCGCGGCCCTGAGTCGCTGGCGACGTTGCGGCGGCTGCAGGGCCTGGGCAACGCGGCGACCTGCCTGCTGGGCAACCACGACCTGCACCTGCTCGCGGTGGCCCATGGCGCGCGGCGCGTGCACCGCAGCGACACGCTCGCGCCCGTCCTCCACGCCGCCGACCGCGACGCGCTGCTCGATTGGCTGAGGCACCAGCGCCTGGCCGTCTTCGAGACCGGCTGGCTGATGGTGCACGCGGGCGTGGTGCCGCAATGGAGTCGTGACGACACGCTGGCCGCGGCCGCGGAGGTCGAGGCTGTGCTGCGCGGCCCCGCACTGAGCGACTTCCTGCACGTCATGTACGGCAACGAGCCCGTGCGCTGGTCACCCGACCTCGCCGGCGTCGAGCGGCTGCGCTTCACGGTCAACGTGCTGACGCGGCTGCGCTTTTGCGCCGCGGACGGCACGATGGACTTCAAGACCAAGGACGGCGCCCGCGCTGCACCCGAGGGCCTCATGCCCTGGTTCGACGCGCCCGGGCGGCGCACGGCCGACACGCCCATCGCTTTCGGCCACTGGTCGACGCTGGGGCTGCTGGACCAGCCGATGCTGCTGGGCTTGGACACCGGCTGCATCTGGGGCGGCCAGCTGACTGCCGCGCGTGTCGACGGCAACCGGCGGGAGATCATCCAGGTGCAGTGCGAACAGGCGCAGGCGCCGGGCTCGTAGAATGCGCACCCTTCGGAGGCTTGGGGGAGCGGTTTAACCCAACGGTCTTGAAAACCGTCGGCCGGTCAAACGGCCCGTGAGTTCGAATCTCACAGCCTCCGCCAATTGATCATGCGAAGCGCCAAGCCGGCGCCGCTACTTGACCTGCACCCAGGCAAGCTCCAGCCAGTTGTCGGGGCGGTGCACCGCCGTGACGTTGGCCCGCGCCGCCCAGGGAATGATCTGGCGGTGCAGCGGGATGACGTTGACGTCCTCGCGCAACGCGGCCAGCGCACCGCGGATCTGCTGCTCGCGCTTTTTTGGATCCGGCTCGATGCTGCTCTGCGCGGCCAGCGCGTCGGCCTTGTCATTGCGGAAGTTGCCGTAGTTGTAGTTGCCCACGCCCTTGTCGCCGCGGTTGCGGTACAGCGGCGTCAGGATGGTTTCGGCATCGGTGATGCTGCCGCCCCAGCCGTACATGTAGAGGCTGGTGTCGAGCTTCTCCAGCTTGGGGAAGTACTGCACGCGCGGCATCGCGTTGACCTTGACCTTCACCTTCAGCTGCGCCCACATCGCGGCCAGCGCCGAGCAGATCTGCTCGTCGTTGATGTAGCGGTTGTTCGGGCAGTCCAGCGTCACCTCGAAGCCATCGGCAAAGCCGGCCTCGGCCATCAGCTTGCGGGCGGCGGCCAGGTCGTGGGGCAGGCGCATTTCCAGCGCCGGGTCGTCGAAGGCCGCGTTGCTCGACGGCGTCAGCCCACCGGTGGGGACGGACATGCCGCTCATCAGCTTGGACTTCAGCGCCTCGACGTCGATGGCCTGGTAGAGCGCGCGGCGCACGCGCAGGTCCTTGAAGGGGTTCTTGCCGCCCGGCACATTGGCGTACAGCAGCTTGTCGCGCGCCTGGTCCATGCCGATGAAGACGAGCCGGTTCTCGGGGCCGTCGATGATCTTCACGCCGGCCGTGTTGCGCAGGCGCGCGACGTCGCGCGGGGCGGGGTCGTGCACGAAGTCCACCTCGCCCGAGACCAGCGCGGCCAGCCGCGTCGCGTCGCTCGTGATGGGCGTGAACACGACCTCCTGCACATTGCCCACGAACTTGTTCCACCAGTTGGGGTTGCGCTTGAGCACCGTCTTGATGCCAGGTTGGCGGGTGACCAGCATGAACGGGCCGGTGCCGTTGGCGTGCGTCGCGGCGAAGCTCTCTTCCTTGTTCTTGAAATCCAGCGGCTTGGTCACGCGGTGCGTCTCGGCCCACTTGCGGCTCATGATCCAGAGCTGGTCGATGTGCTGCAGGAAGATGGGGTTGAAGGTCGCCAGCTGGAAGTCGACCGTCAGGTCGTCCACGCGCTTGGGAACCCCGACCGCGTTCGCGTAGACGGCGATCTGCGACGTCGGCTCCTTGGCGCGCTGGATGGAGAAGACCACATCGTCGGCCGTCAGCGGCGTGCCATCGTGGAACCTGACGCCGGCACGCAGCTTGAAGCGCCAGGTCAGCGGGCCGGTCTGCGTCCACTGCTCGGCAAGGCCCGGCACGAGTGCCAGCTTCGCGTCGCGGCTGGTCAGGCGCTCATAGATCTCGGCGTTGACCATGTTGGTCACCGTCTCGTTCTGCGAGTGCGGGTCCATGGTCTGGGGGTCGGCCTGGCTGGCCCAGCGCAGCGTCTGCGCGGAAGCGCCCTGTGCCAACCCCGCCAGCGCCACGAGGGCCATCCCAATCCATCGCTTCATTGCCAATCTCCCAACTGCCAGACGGGGCAGTTTAGGAGGCCTCGCAAAGCCCTTTGGTTACCGTTTGCCGTTCGGGTTCCAGAGCTCTTCGAGGTGGGTGAAGCCCCAGTTCTCCGGCGGCTCGCGGCCGGCGATGCGGTCCGTCGCGCCCGGCGCGCCGAGGTCCACCGCCTGCACCGGGATGGGCATGCCGGCCTTGGTGGAGTAGAAGACCTTGACACGCGGGGCGATCAGCGAGGTGGGGTTCTGCTCGACCACGACGGCCAGGCGCCCCGATTGCAGGCGCACCAGCGTGCCCGTCGGATAGATGCCGATGCTCTTCACGAAGGACTGGAAGATGACCGGGTCGAAATGCCCTCGCCATTGCGACATGCGTTGCAGCGAGCCGGCGGGGTCCCAGGCGTTCTTGTAGGGCCGCGTGGACGTGATGGCGTCGTACACGTCGCAGACCGCGCCCATGCGCGCGAAGCGGCTGATCTGGTCGCCCTGAAGCTTGCGGGGGTAGCCCGAGCCATCCATCTTCTCGTGGTGGTGCAGGCAGACGTCCAGCGCCGAGGCCGGCACCCGGGCGCCGTCCTTGAGCAGCTCCCAGCCGCGTTCCGGGTGGCTGCGCATCACGTTGAACTCGGCGTCCGTCAGCGCGCCTGGCTTGTTCAGCACCTCCAGCGGCATCTGCATCTTGCCGACGTCATGCAGCAGGCCGGCCAGGCCGGCTTCGCGCACCTCCTCGTCGGGCATGCCCATGTGGCGGGCCAGGACCACCATCAGGCCACACACCGCCACCGAATGGAGGTAGGTGTAGTCGTCCTTGTCCTTGAGCCGTGCCAGGCTGACGAAAGCGGATGGGTTGCGTGCCAGCGAGGACGTCACCTCGTCGACGATGGGCAGGCAGACCTCGCTGTCGACGGCCCTGCCGAGGCGGGCCTCGCCGAACAGCGCGATGACCGCCCCTTTGGCGCGGCCCAGCACCTGTGCCGCATGATCGAGTTCGTCCTCGATGGTGGCCCGCGGCGGCCGCGGGGCCGGCGCGGCCGGAGGGATCGAGGCGGCGGGGACGGGGGCCTGCCCTGCCACAGCCGGGACCGGCTCGGAAGCCTCGGCGACCGGGATATCGCCCCCCTTGCTGACGTCGATCCACACCGCCGGCACTCCGCTGGCCTGCAAGGCCGCTAGGTCTGCCGCGTCGGTCAGCACGAACCGGGTCTTCCAAAAGGGATGTGACAACCAAGCGCCTTCCAGCGATTGGAGGAACATCCCCAGCCTCACATCGGCGGTCCCGATCTTCTTCAACATGACAGCGGCGTCCGTGTGAGCGCAGTATGTCCGTGCCCGGTCGCCGCCGCCATGCCGCCTTGCACGATTCCCGTGAAACAGCCAACAAAAAGCCGCCTCGAAGGCGGCTTGTCGTCAGCGCGGGGCCGGGATCAGCGGAACTTGGGTTGCGGCACGGTGGCCAGTTCGGACGGCAGCGTGCTGATGTACTTGGCGATGGCCTTCAGCTCGGCGTTGCTGAACTGCTTGACCTGGCCCGCCATGACGCCGTTGGAACGGCCCACGTTGTTGTTGCGCTCGGTCTTGTAGGACTTCAATGCGACGGTCAGGTAGTCCGCATGCTGGCCGGCGATCTTGGGGTAGCTCGGGTCGATGGGCTTGCTGAAGTTGGCGCCGTGGCAGGACACGCAGGCGCCCTTGGTGAGCAGCTCGGCCACGTTGGCCGGGGCCGCTGGCACGCTCTCGGGCACGGCGGGCAACTTGGCCTGCTGCTCGTAGAAGGCGGCCACGTCGGCCATGTCCTGCTCGGTCAGCGAGGCGGCGATGCCGTGCATCGTCGGGTGCTTGCGGTCGCCCTTGGCATAGGCCTGCAGCGCAGCGACGATGTACTTGGCGTTCTGGCCGGAGATCATCGGCACCTTGTGGATCTCGGGGAAGCTGGCCTGGTAGCCCACGATGCCGTGGCAGCCGATGCACATCGCAATCTTCTTCTCGCCGGCTTTCACATCCTGGGCCTGGGCGCTGAAAGCACCGAAGGCCGTGGCCAGGGCGAGCGAGATCTGCAGCAGTTTTTTCATGGTCCCGAGGGGTGTCGTGTCTTGAGCGGCGGCGATTATAGGAGGCCTCCTATACTGGCCTGGCCCCCTTTCAGTCCGGGTTTTGCCCCGGTTTTCCCCATGAAATTTGCAGGTTCCGACCAGTACGTCGCCACGGCCGACCTGATGCTCGCGGTCAATGCCGCGGCCAAGCTGCAGCGCCCGCTGCTCATTAAGGGCGAGCCCGGCACCGGCAAGACCATGCTGGCCGAAGAGGTCGCCAGTGCGCTGGGCATGCCGCTGCTGCAATGGCACATCAAGAGCACGACCAAGGCGCAGCAGGGCCTGTACGAATACGACGCCGTCAGCCGGCTGCGCGACAGCCAGCTCGCCGGCATCGAGGGCAGCGACCGCGTGCGCCACATCGAGAACTACATCGTCAAGGGCGTGCTGTGGCAGGCCTTCGAGGCAGACCAGCCCGTCGTGCTGCTGATCGACGAGATCGACAAGGCCGACATCGAGTTCCCGAACGACCTGCTGCGCGAGATCGACCGCATGGAGTTCTACGTCTACGAGACGCGGCAGCTCATCAAGGCCAGGCACCGGCCGCTGGTGTTCATCACCAGCAACAACGAGAAGGAACTGCCCGACGCCTTCCTGCGCCGCTGTTTCTTCCACTACATCAAGTTCCCCGACGCCGCGACGATGCAGAAGATCGTCGACGTGCACTTCCCGACGCTCAAGAAGGACCTGCTGACCGCGGCGCTGAAGAACTTCTACGACGTGCGCAACCTGCCGGGCCTGAAGAAAAAGCCCAGCACGTCGGAGCTGATCGACTGGCTCAAGCTGCTGGTCGCCGAAGACGTGCCCGTTGATGCGCTGCAGTCCAAGGACGAGAAGGTCAGCATCCCGCCGCTGGTGGGCGCGCTGCTGAAGAACGAACAGGACCTGACCCTGTTCGAGAAGCTCGTGTTCATGCAGAAGAACAACCGCTGATGGCACAGGATTTCGACCGCGCGATGCGCGAAGGACTGGCCGATGCCATCGGCTTCGTCGGCGGCGCCCTCGCGGGCTGGTGGCTGGGCCGGCAGTTCGGCATCGACTTCATCGCCAGCGACGACTGGAACGTGCAGCAGATGGGCGCCCTGGTGCTCATCGTCGTCGGCTGCGGCGTCGGGCGCTGGGTGGCACGCCGGCTGATGCTGAAGGACAAGCCTTGAGCCAGGCACTGCGTCCGATCGAGCCCGTCACCCTCAGCGCCGGGCCCATCCGCCTCGAGCCCCTGTCCCTCGACCATGTGCCCGGCCTGCAGGCTGCCGCCGCCGACGGCGAGCTGTGGAACCTGCGCTTCACCAGCGTGCCCGCGCCCGCCGAGACACGCACCTATGTCGAGACCGCGCTGGCGGGCCAGGCCGCCGGCCACCGCCTGCCCTTCGTGGTGCTGGACGCCGCGAGCGGCGAGGTGCTGGGCTCGACCAGCTATCACGACATCGTCAGTTCAATAGCTCGCGTCGAGATCGGCTACACCTGGTATGCCCAGCGCGTGCAGCGCAGTGCCGTCAACACGACGGCCAAGCTGCTGCTGCTGACGCACGCGTTCGAGACGCTGGGCGCCCAACTCGTCGGCTGGCGCACCGACAACTTCAACCACGCGTCGCAGCGCGCCATCGAGCGCCTGGGCGCCAAGCGCGACGGCGTGCTGCGCCACCACGCGCTGCGCCGCGACGGCACGGTGCGTGACACCGTGATGTACAGCCTGACCGTCGGCGAGTGGCCCGAGGTCAAGGCCCACCTGAATTGGCAACTGATCCGACAGAGACCATGAGCAAAGCCAAGGCCTTTGATGTTGATGCACTCTGGGCCTTGGATCGCATCGGCGAACCCAGCCTCAGCCCCGACGGCGCCCAGGCCGTGGCCGGCGTCACCCGCCACTCGATGGCGAACAACAAGGCGCAGAGCAGCCTGTGGCTGTTCTCGACGCTGGGCGGCGCGCCGCGGCGCCTGACCGAGGCGGGCGAGAAGGACGGCAACCCGCAGTGGAGCCCGCGCGGCGACCTGATCGCCTTCACGGCCAAGCGTGAGCAGGCCGGCGTCAAGGACGACGAGGCCCAGCTCTACGTCATCGCCCCGGACGGTGGCGAGGCACGGCGCGTGGGCAGCGTGCCGACCGGCGTCGAGGCCTTCAAGTGGTTCCCCGACGGCCGCCGCATCGCCTTCGTGTCCTGGGTGTGGCCCGACCGCAAGGCCGCGGCGCAGGCCGAGGCGCTGAAGGACTTCAAGGCCCGCAAGGAAACGGCCTACGTGACGGACGAGGCCCTCTACCGCTTCTGGGACCATCACATCCCCATGGGCCGCGTGCCGCACCTGCATGTGATGGATGTGGCCACCGGCAAGGCGCGCGACCTGTTCGAGGGCACCGCCTGGGAGCTGAACCGCGCCGAGCCGGATGCCAACACCTTCGACATCGCGCCCGACGGCCGGCGCATCGCCTTCGCCTTCGACCCCGGCGCCGAGAAGAAGCTGGACGGCCGCTTCGCGCTGGCCGAGGTCGACGTGCGGACGCGCCGCGTCGACACGCTGCTGCAGGATGCGGACTGGCATTTCGCCGCGCCGCGCTACAGCCATTCCGGCGCCCACCTCGCCTTCCTGGCCAGCCACCAGGCGCTGGGCCACAACCAGCCGGATCGCCTGGCCGTGCTGGACCAGCGCGGCCACTGGGCCGTGTTCAGCGGCGACTGGGACCATGAAGTGGCCGCGCCGCTGCACTGGGCCGAGGACGACCAGCATGTGCTGTTCGCCGCCGAGGACCGCGGCCGCCGGCACCTGTGGCAGTTCGCGCTCGGCGACCGCCAGGCCGACATCGTCTTCGAAGGTGGCCACGTCGGCAGCTTCGCGCAGGCGTCGGGCTTCACTGTCGTCAACCACGACGGCATGCAGTTCCCGCCGCGGCTGTCGGTGCTGGACGGCGAGGCCGTGCGCCGCATCGAGGCGCTGAACGACGAGCGCCTTGCCGCCCACGCCTTCGGCCGCCACGAGGAAGTGACGATCACCGGCGCGCGCGGCGACGCCGTGCAGATGTGGCTGACCTACCCGCCCGGCTTCGACGCCAAGAAGAAGCACGCAGTCATGCATGTGATCCACGGCGGCCCGCACACCGCCTTCGGCGACAGTTGGCATTGGCGCTGGAACCACCAGGCCTTCGCAGCGCAGGGCTACGTGGTCGCCTGCGTCAACTACCACGGCTCCTCCAGCTTCGGTCACGAGTTCCTGGACTGCATCACCGGCCGCTGGGGCGAGTACGAGCTGCAGGATGTCGAGGCCGGCACGGACTGGCTGCTGAAACAGCGCTGGGTCGACGGCAAGCGCATCGTCGCCACCGGCGGCAGCTACGGCGGCTACATGGTCGCGTGGATGAACGGCCACGTGGCGCCCGGCCGCTACCAGGCCTATGTCTGCCACGCCGGCTGCTACGACTGGCAGGCCATGTACGCCGACGACGCCTACAGCTGGCACCGCAAGGAGCTGGGCGCCGCCTACTGGGACGACCCGCAGAAGGTCGCCGCGCAGAGCCCGCACGCCTTCGCCCGCCACTTCACGACGCCCACCCTCGTCATGCACGGCGCGCTGGACTACCGCGTGCCCGACGCGCAGGGCCTGGCCTACTACAACACGCTGAAATCGCTGGGCGTGCCGTCGCGCCTGGTGTGGTTCCCCGATGAGAACCACTGGATCCTGAAGCCGCACAACAGCCGGCTCTGGTATGGCGAATTCTTCGCCTGGCTGGACAAGCACGTCGTCAAAGGCCCTGCGCGCTGACGATGCAGCGCCGCCACCTGCTGCAAGCGCTCGCCGCATCCGCGGCCCTGCCCTCGTTCGCGCGCGCCGAGCCGGCGCGCGCCGACCTGGCGCGGCTGCAGGCCCATCTGCGCTTCCTTGCGGACCCCTTGCTCGAAGGCCGCGAAACCGGCACGCGCGGCTTCGACCTTGCCGCCGCTTACGTGGCCAGCCAGTTCGCGCAGCTCGGCCTGAAGCCGCTGGGTGACGGCGGCAGCTACGCGCAGGCGGTGCCGTTGAAGACCAGCCGGCTGGCCGCACCGTCGCCCGTGTTCGAGCTGTGCCGCGATGGCCGCTGGGAGCGCCTGGCCTGGCTCGACGAGTTCAGCACCCGCGCCGACATGCGGTCCACGCACAGCGACGTCAGCGCGCCGCTCGTCTTCGCCGGCTACGGCATCACGGCGCCACGCTTCGGCCTGGACGACTACGCCGGGCTGGACGTCAAGGGCCGCATCGTCGTCGTGCTGTCGGGCCGGCCGCCGGGCATGCCGAACGAGGAAGGCGCCCACTTCGGCAATGCCCGCACCAAGCAGGAGCTGGCGGCGCGCCACGGCGCCATCGGCCTCGTCACGCTGGCCACGCCGCGCAGCGAGATCGTCGCGCCCTTCCACCTGGCGCGGCAGTACGCGGACAGCACGGCCATGGACTGGCAGGCCACCGATGGCCGCGGCGGCAGCGAGGTCCCCGGCATGCTGGCGGTGGCGACGGTCAGCGTGCAGGCCGCGCCCAGGCTGCTGGTCGGCCTCGGCCGCGGCTACGCCGAACTGGTGGCCGACGTCGAAGCCGGCCGGCCGCTGCCGCACGGCGCCCTGGGCCTGGACGCGCGCCTGGTGCGCGACAGTGTCCACGGCCAAGCGTGCAGCCACAACGTCGGGGGCCTCATCGAGGGCCGCCACCCGCGGCTCAAGCGCGAGTTCATCGTGCTGAGCGCCCATCTGGACCATCTCGGCAAGCACGGTGACGTCGTCTACCCTGGCGCGATGGACAACGCCGTGGGCATCGCCACGCTGATCGAGGTGGCGCGACTGCAGGCGCCCAGGCCCGCGCCGCTGGATCGCTCGGTGCTCTTCGTGGCGCTCACCGGCGAGGAGAAGGGCTATCTGGGCTCGACCTATTTCGCCCGCCACCCGCCCGTACCGGCGGCGGCGCTGGCAGCGGCGGTCAACATCGACATGCCCATCCTGCTGCACGACTTCAAGGAGGTCGTCGCGCTCGGGGCGGAGCACTCCACGCTGGGGGCTGCGGTGGGCCGCGCCGCGGGCCGGCTCGGCCTGCAGACGGCGCCCGACCCCCAGCCCGAGCAGAGCCGCTTCACGCGCTCCGACCAGTACAGCTTCGTGCGGCAGGGCATCCCGGCCGTCATCCTCGGGCCGGGCGGCGCCTCCTTCGACGCCGGCGAGGACGGCAACGCGCTGATGCGCGACTTCCGCCGCCAGCGCTACCACCAGCCCGGCGACGACCTCGCCCAGCCCTTCCACTGGCGTGCCATGCAGCGCTTCGCGACGCTGCAATCGGAACTGCTGACCGAGCTGGGCCAGCAGCCCGAACGGCCGCGCTGGCTGCCGGGCAGCTTCTTCGGCGACCTGTACGGCCGGCCCGGCGGCTGATCGCCCGCGGAACGCCTCGCCGCCTACATGGACACGCAGGCAGCACCTGCATAATCGTTTCGCCCCCGCAGTACGCCCATGACGCGCCCATGCTGATCCAGTTTTTCTACACGCTGCGCGCCGCCAAGCTCAAGGTGACCGTGCCCGAGTACCTGACGCTGCTGGAGGCGCTGCAGGCCGGCGTCATCGGCGGCCCCGACAACGGCGGCGTGGCCAGCATCGACGACTTCTATCACCTGGCCCGCACCAGCCTCGTCAAGGACGAGACCCAGTTCGACAAGTTCGACCGCGCCTTCGCCGCCTACTTCAAGGGCGTCGAGATGCTGACCGACTTCACGGCCGAGGTGCCGCTGGAGTGGCTGAAGAAGAACCTCGAGCTGCAGCTCACGCCCGAGCAGAAAGCCGCCATCGAGAAGATGGGCTGGGACGAGCTGATGGAGACGCTCAAGAAGCGCTTCGAGGAGCAAAAGGAGCGCCATGAAGGCGGCAACCGCTGGATAGGCACCGGCGGCACCAGCCCCTTCGGCAACTCGGGCTACAACCCGCAAGGCATCCGCATCGGCGGCTCAGGCGGCAACAAGAGCGCGGTCAAGGTCTGGGAACAGCGCGCCTACCGTGACTACGACGACTCGCTGGAACTCGGCACGCGCAACATCAAGGTGGCGCTGCGCCGCCTGCGCCGCTTTGCGCGCGAGGGCTCGGAGCTGGAGCTGGACCTGGACGGCACCATCCACGGCACCGCGGCGAATGCCGGCATGCTCGACATCCGCATGCAGCCCGAGCGCCACAACAAGGTCAAGGTGCTGCTGCTGATGGACGTGGGCGGCACGATGGACGAGCACGTGCATCGCGTGGAAGAACTCTTCAGCGCCGCCAAGACCGAGTTCAAGCACCTGGAGTTCTATTACTTCCACAACTGCGTCTACGACTTCGTCTGGAAGAACAACCGCCGCCGCTTTGCAGAGAAGCTCAACACCTTCGACCTGATCCGCAAGTACAACCGCGACTACAAGCTGATCTTCGTCGGCGACGCGACGATGAGCCCCTACGAGATCCTGCAGGCCGGCGGCAGCGTCGAATACAACAACGACGAGCCCGGCGCGGAATGGATCCAGCGGCTCACCCACGCCTTCCCCAAGTACGCCTGGATCAACCCCGAGCCCCAGGGCGTCTGGCAGTACCGGCAGAGCATCGCGTTGATCCAGCAGCTGGTGCAGCAGCGCATGTTCCCGCTGACGCTCTCCGGCCTTGAAGGCGCGATGCGGCTGCTCAGCAAATGAAGCGCCTGCTTGCGCTGCTGCTCGCGGCGGCACTGGGTGGCTGCGCCACGAAGGCGCCGACACCGCCGCCCGTCCCCGTCCCCGACGTGCCGGCCGATGCGCCCGCCGTCTACAGCCTGGACATCCGCGTCGACGACGACACGCGCGACAACCGCCTGCGCAACCTGCTGGCCCAGCACCTGGACATCGCCCGCTACCGTGCCAGCGAGGCGGCGCTGAGTCGCGTCGAGCTGGCCCGCCTGGCCGCGGCTGCGCCGGCACAGGCCCAGACGCTGCTGGAGACCGAGGGCTATTTCAACGCCACGGCCACCGTCGAGCGCGATCCGGGCAATGCGTCGGAGGTGCGCCTGCATGTCACGCCCGGGCCGCGCACGCGCGTGGCCAGCGTCGCCATCGACTTCCAGGAAGGCATGGCCGAAGACGACGCCAAGGCGCTGCGCGAGAGCCTGCGCCGCGCCTGGCCGCTGCGCGAGGGCGATACCTTCACGCAGGCGCAATGGGCCAGCGGCAAGAACGACCTGCTGCTGCGCGCCCGCGCCGGCGGCTACCCGCTGGCGCGCTGGGCCGAGACCAACGCCCGCGTCGACCCCGACACGCAGACGGCCGAGCTGCGCCTCGTCGTGGCCAGCGGCAACCGCGCCAAGTTCGGCGCGCTGCGCATCGAGGGCCTGAAGCGCCAGACGCGCGAGTCCGTCGAGCGCCTGACCGGCTTCAGCCGCGGCGACGCCTACACCGAGCAGCAGCTGGCCGACTTCCAGGAACGCCTGGCCAAGACCCAGCTGTTCGACGCGGTGCGCGTACAGCTGCAGCCGGAGACGGTCGAGGCCGACGGCAGCAGCCCCGTGCTGGTCACGCTGACCGAGTCGTCGCTGCAGCAGGCCACGGTCGCCGTCGGCTACCACGCCAACAACGGCCAGAGCATCAGCGTGGAGCACCTGCACCGCCGGCCCTTCGACCTGCCCGTGCGGGCGCGCTCCAAGGTGCAGCTCAGCCGCGACCTGCGCGGCCTGGAGCTGGAGCTCAGCTCCCACCCCCAGCCCGACCTGAAGCGCAACCTCGCGTCGCTGCAGTTCGAGCAGGACCGCAGTGGCGACACCATCGCGCAGAACCTCGGCCTGCGCCTGGGCCGGCTCTACGAGGCCGCGCAGGACGAGCGGCTGAGCTATGTCGAGCTGCTGCGCGCGCGTGAGACGGCCGGCAGCGAGGTCCACACCAACCTCGCCGTCTCCGTCAACCAGCAGTGGATACGCCGCCGCCTGGACAGCAACCTGCTGCCCACCGACGGCCATCAGGCGCTCGCCCTCGTGGGCCTGGGCTACGCGCGCGGCGGCGGCAGTGAAGACAGCGGGCCGTTCGGCCGCATGCAGTTCAAGCTGGGCGTCTACAAGCCCTTCGGCGGCTGGTTCGGCTCAGCGCGCGCCGAGGTGGCCCAGGTCGTGGCGCGCGAGCAGGTGGGCGTGCCGGAGAAGCTGCTGTTCCTGGCCGGCGGCGACGAATCCGTGCGCGGCTATGCCTATCGCAGCCTCGGGCCGGTCCGCGACGGGTTGACGGTCGGCGGCCGCGTGATGGCGACCGGCAGCGTCGAGGTGGCGCGGCCCATCCTCGCCAGCTTCCCCAGCCTGTGGGGCGCCGTCTTCGTCGACGCCGGCAACGCGGCCTCGCGCTGGCAGGACTTCCGCCCCGTCGTCGGCTATGGCGCCGGCGTGCGCTGGCGCAGCCCGGTCGGCCCGCTGCGCGTGGACTTCGCGCGGGCGCAGGAGACCGGCAAGTGGCGGCTCCACTTTAGCGTCGGGATCACGCTGTGAGACGCTCCCTGCGCATCCTGCGTAACGTCCTGATCGCAGTGACGGCGCTCGTCGTCGCGGCCGCGGCCTTCATCGCCTGGCTGCTGCAACGGCCGTCCGGTGGCGCCTGGCTGATGGCCCACCTGCCCGGCGTGCAGATCGAGGCGCCCGAGGGCTCGCTGATGGGCGACTTCCGCGCCAGGCGCCTGCTGCTCACCTGGGCCGGCGGCACGGCCGAGCTGCGCGGCCTGCGCTGGTCGGGCCTGGGCGTGAGCCCCAGCCAGGGCGTGCTGCTGGCGTCCACGCTGTCGGTCGACGAGGTGCTCATCCGCACGCAGCCCAGCACTGCGCCCACCGTCGTGCCGCCCGACCTGTCGCTGCCGCTGGGCGTGCGCATCGCCAAGATGCACATCGCCAGCCTGAGCTGGTCGCCGACCCAGGCGCCGCTGCAGAACCTCGTCGCCGAGGTCAACCTGCCGCGCCGCGGCACGCACCACGTCAAGTTGACCGGCGCGCGTTGGCAGCACCTGCTGCTGGCCGGCGAGGCCACGGTCGAGAGCGCCGCGCCCATGCAGACCGAGGCCAGGCTGTCGGTGCAGCAGAACGAGGCCACCGACCTGCCCTGGCTGGCCGTGGCCGCCGCGCGCGGGCCGCTGGCCAAGCTGGCCGCCAAGGCCGAGCTGGAGGCGGCCAAGCAGACGCTGAAGGCCCAAGGCGAGATCCAGCCCTTCGCGCCGTGGCCGCTCAACAGATTGAACCTGCAGGCCGACAGGTTCGACCTCGCGGCGCTGGCCGCCCTCGCCCCCGGCTTGCCGCGCACGGCGCTGACCGGCACGGCCAAGCTTGATGCACCGGCCCGCGATGCCGAGGCCACGCTGCAGGCCGACCTGCGCAACGACGCGGCCGGCCGCTGGGACCAGGGCGCCCTGCCCGTCAAGCGCCTGGCCCTCGCGCTGGCCGGCCGGCCCGACCAGCTCACCAGCCTGCGCCTGACGGCGCTGGACGCCGAACTGAACGGCGGCGGCCGCGTGCAGGGCAAGGGCCAGCGCGAGGCCGATGGCCGCTGGCAGCTGGAGGCCCGCGTTCAAGGCCTGCGCCCCGAGGCGCTGGACGCCCGCGCCACGCCGGCGCGGCTGGACGGCCCGCTCACCCTCGCGGGCGGCGGCGCGGGCCAGCCCTTGGCCGCCAGGCTGGACTTGCGCGGCACGCTGCAGGAGCGCCCGCTGCGCATGCAGGCGCGCGCACAAGGCCGCCTGCACGACCAGGGCAGCAGCTGGCAGATCGAGGAAGCACGGCTGACCAGTGGCGACGCCGAACTGCAGGCCAGCGGCCGCGTCGAGGCAGGCGCCAAGAACGTCGCCGCCAAGCTGGATGCCAAGCTGCGCCAGTTCGACCCGCGCCTGCTGTGGCGCGGCGAACCCGGCTCGGCCTGGGCCCGGTTGCCGGCCACGAAGCTCAACGCCGACGCGCGGCTGGACGTGCGCGGCAGCGGCCCGGACAACGCCACCGGCACGGCCGACGCCAAGCTGCTGCCCAGCCAATTCGGCGGGCTGCCGCTGCAAGGGCAGTTCAGCGTCAAGCGCGCACGCGCGACGGACGCCGCGGCCTTCGACGCCGACGCGCGGCTGGGCAGCAACCGGGCCGAGGCCAGGGGCGAGGCGCGCACGACGGCCGTCACGGCGCAATGGAAACTGCAGGCGCCCAGGCTGGCCGAGCTGAACCCGCTGCTGGCGCTGTTCGACCAGGGCGCCGTGGCCGGCCAGGCCGAGGGCGAGGGCGAGGTGCAGCTGGCTCGCGGCAAGGCCGCGTCGTCACCCTGGCGCATCGGCGGCAGCGGCCGACTCGCCCTCACCGCGGTGAGCGCCCAAGGCGCGACGCTCGCCAATGCGCGCGGCCGCTGGGCCCTGCCGCTGCCGGGCGCCGACGGCGACGGGCCGCTCACCCTCGCGCTGGAGGCGAGCGGCGTGCGCCATCCGCGTGCCGACATCAAGACCGCCAAGGTCGACCTGCAGGGCCGGCGCAGCGCGCACGAGGTCAAGGCCCAGCTCGCCGGCCGCGCGCGGCCCGCGCCGGAGCAAGACCTGAACATCGGCGCCACCCTCCAGGCGCAAGGCGGCTGGGACGGCCAGGCCTGGGCCGGCCGCATCGCCAGGCTGGACGTGGCGCCGCTGCGGCCCAACACGCCCGCCGTGCTGGCCGCCAGCGGCGTGGCGCTGAAGGTGGGGCCGGGGCTGCGCGTCGTCGCCGAACCCGGCCGCGCCGAAGTGGGCGGCGCCTTCGTGCGCTGGCAGGCGCTGAGCTGGCAAGGCGGCGACAAGCCCGAGATGCGCGCGCAGCTGCAGCTCGAGGACCTGGCGGCCGCGCCGCTGCTGGCGCGCTGGCAGCCCGACTTCGGCTGGAGCGGCGACCTGCGCGTGACCGGCCACGCCAACGTGCTGTTCAACGAGCGGCTGACGGCAGAGCTGCTGATCGAACGCAAGAGCGGCGACCTGCGCGTGACCGACGAGTTCGGCTCGCGCCCGCTGGGCCTGACCGACCTGCGCCTGGCGGTCAACGTGCGCGACGGTCTCTGGCAGTTTGCGCAGGGCCTGGCCGGCAGCGAGCTGGGCAGCTTCGGCGGCGCGCTGGCGCTGCGGCCCACGGGGCTGTGGCCCAACGCGCAGACGCCGGTGCAGGGGGTGCTGCAGGCCAATGTCGCCCAGCTCGGCAACTGGGGCAGCTGGGTGCCCGCGGGCTGGCGCCTGGCCGGGCGCGTCGGCGCCACGGTGCAGCTGGCCGGGCGCGCCGGGGCCCCCGACCTCGTCGGCACGGTGGACGGCGACGGCCTGGCGCTGCGCCATCTGCTCTATGGCGTGGACTTCACCGAGGGCCGCTTCACGCTGGCGCTCAACGGCCAGCGAGCCGAGCTGACGAAGCTGGAGGCGCGCGGCGGCGACGGCTGGCTGCGTGCCACGGGCCGGGCCGAGTTCGGTGGCAAGCCCACCGCCCACATCGAGATGAAGGCCGACAAGCTGCGCGTGCTGTCACGCGTGGACCGCCGCATCGTCGCCAGCGGCGACGCCACGCTGGACCTCGACGACAAGGGCCTGCAGCTGGCCGGCAAGCTGCGCGCCGACGAGGGCCTGTTCGACTTCACACGCGCCGACGCGCCGACGCTGGGCGACGACGTGACCGTGGTGCGCGGTGCGCGCAGTGCCGGGCCGGCCGCGCCACCCGCGCCGAAGGCCGTGCGCAACACGGCGGTCAATGTCGCTCTGGACTTCGGCCGTGACTTCAAGGTGCGCGGCCGCGGCCTGGCGACGACGCTGCGCGGCCAGCTGCAGATCACGCAAAAGGACAATGGCCCGCTGCGCGTGACCGGCAAGCTCGACGCCGACGGCGGCCAGTACGCGGCCTACGGCCAGAAGCTGGACATCGAGCGCGGCGACATCAGCTTTACCGGTTCGCTGGACAACCCCGCGCTGGACCTCCTGGCCGTGCGGCCCAACCTCGACATCCTCGTCGGCGTGCATGTCGGCGGCACGGCGCTGGCGCCGCGCGTCAGCCTGTACTCCGAGCCGGACATGAGCGACACCGACAAGCTCTCCTGGCTGCTGCTCGGCCGCGAGCCCGATGGCCTGGGCCGCACCGACACGGCGCTGCTGCAACGCGCCGCCGTCGCCCTGCTCAGCGGCGAAGGCGAAGGCGCCACCGGCAAGGCGCTGCGCCAGCTGGGGCTGGACGAGCTGTCGCTGTCGCAGAGCGACGACGACACCAAGTCCACCATCGTCCGCCTCGGCAAACAGATCTCGCGGCGCTGGTACGTGGGCTATGAGCGCAGCCTGAACGCGACGACGGGCTCGTGGCAACTCATCTACCGCATAGCCCAGCGCTTCACGCTTCGCGCCCAGGGCGGCGATGACAACGCGCTCGACCTGATCTGGCAGTGGAAGTGGGATTGATGTTCATAAAAATGGTCAATTCAACCGCAGTTGACTAGAATTCTGAACAAATGAACGAAACCCGCACCAGCGTGCTTGAGCGCCAGCTGCTGCTGCAGTTCGGCGAGCGGCTGCAGCGGCTGCGCAAGGCCCAGAAGCTGAGCGCCGTCGAGATGGCGCGGCGCGTGGGCATCTCCCGGACGACGTTGGCGGCGATCGAGGCTGGCGACCCGGGGCCGTCCCTGGGCACCTATCTGCGCGTCATGTCGGTGCTCGGCATCAGCGGCGAACTGGCATTGCTGGCAGGGGATGCCCTGCAGCCCGCGCCGGCGACGTCGGCTGCGGCGCGCTCCCTTCGCGCGCGGCCCGTCGTGCAGGTCAACGTCATGGCCGATGCATCGCGCCACGACGTGCAAGATCTGCAAAGCCTGGCGCTGCACGAAGAAGCGGTGCGCCTCGTGCGCGCTCAGCCCGAGCTGCTGGATCAGGCCAGGGCAACGCTATCGCGCTGGCTGGACGCCGCGCCCTCGCGCAGCGCGAGCCTGTGGCGGGAGTGGCAGGACATCCTGCAACGGCAAAGCTGGCGCAAGGTGCTGGGCCGCACGCGGCGCGCCCAGGAGTTGCGGCAGGCCTCGCCCTTGACCACCGTGTTGCCCGCTGCCGCGCGCGAGCGTGTGCTTGCCGAGGTGCGCCTTCTGAAGGACGGCGTCGCCCTCGGCGCAGCGGCGGAGCCACGATGACGCGCGACGAACTTGAGCATCTGATCCGCGCCAGCGCCGCGGTCACGGATCAGTACGAGTTCGTCATCGTCGGCAGCCAGTCCATCCTGGGGGCCATTCCGAATCCCGCCGCCGTCTTCACGATGTCCGCCGAAGCCGACATCTACCCGCTGGCGGCGCCGGACCTCGCCGACATGATCGACGGCGCACTGGGCGAAGGTTCGTCGTTCCACGAAACCTACGGCTACTACGCCCAAGGCGTCGGCCCCGAGACGGCCATCCTGCCCGAAGGCTGGTTGCAACGCGTTCACCGCGTGCAGACCGCCGCGACCGAGGGCCGCGTGGGCTATTGCCTGGACCTGACCGACCTCTTCCTGTCCAAGGCGGCCGCGGGCCGCGACAAGGACCGGGCGTTCTGCATCGCGCTGCTGCAACACGGCCACGTGCTGGCGGACGACGCGCTGGCCCGGCTGGCCGGCATGCCGCTCGATGACGCAGCCAGGCGCCGCCTGCGTGCAGCCATCACCCGCTGGGCCAAGGCCGCTGCAACCGGCCCAGCGCCCTGAGCGCCTGACTTCCTTACTTTGACCGACCGTCGAAGTGATGCACCGGCACCGCCGCCAGGTCGATGCCCTCGATGCAGCGGATGTTGACCGCCGCCATCGCGTCGCCATTGGGCGCCTTGCCCTCGCCGTACGGGTGGATGCCGCAGGTGGGGCAGAAGCGGTGCTGGATGACATGCTTGTTGAAGGTGTAGCTGGCCAGGTCGCTCTCGGGCGTCGACAGGCGCAGGCTGGTGCGCGGCACGAACCACAGCAGCGAGCCCTTGCGCTGGCAGATGGAGCAGTTGCAGGAGAGCGCCGAGTCGATCTCGCCATCGACTTCGAACGTCACGCGGCCGCAGTGGCAGCTGCCTTGATGGGTGGTCATTGAAGCGTCCTGGATGAAGCTGGGAGACGGGCATTCTGGCGCCCGTCCCCTCCCCCTTCAACGCAGGTCGTAGCGGTCGGCGTTCATCACCTTGACCCAGGCGGCGACGAAGTCGCGCAGGAAGGCCGCGTTCGCGTCGCTGGCACCCAGCGCTTCGGCGATCGCGCGCAGCTGCGAGTTGGAGCCGAACACCAGGTCCACCACGCTGGCCGTCCACTTCACCTGACCGGTGCCGCGGTCGCAGCCTTCGATGACCTCGGGTTGGCTCTCGGAGCGGCGCCACTTGGTGCGCATGTCCAGCAGGTTGACGAAGAAGTCCTGCGTCAACGCGCCGGGTCGGGTCGTCAGCACGCCCAGGCTGGATTGCCCGAAGTTGGTGTCCAGCACGCGCAGCCCGCCGATCAGCGCCGTCATCTCCGGCGCGCTGAGGTTGAGCAGGTGGGCCTTGTCCAGCAGCAGCTCGGCGGCGACGGCGCCGTCCACGCCCGGCTTGAGGTAATTGCGGAAGCCGTCGGCCACCGGTTCCAGCACGGCGAAGGCCTCGACGTCGGTCTGCGCCTGCGACGCGTCCGTGCGGCCCGGTGCGAAGGGCACCTGGATGTCCGCGCCGGCCTGCTTGGCGGCGGCTTCGATGGCGGCGCCGCCGGCCAGCACGATGAGGTCGGCCAGCGAGACCTTCTTGCCGCCGGCCTGCGTACCGTTGAAGTCCTGCTGGACGGCTTCGAGCTTGGCGAGCACCTTGGCCAGCCGCGCCGGCTCGTTGACGGCCCAGTCCTTCTGCGGCGCCAGGCGGATGCGCGCGCCGTTGGCGCCGCCGCGCTTGTCACTGCCGCGGAAGGTCGAGGCCGAGGCCCAGGCGGTGGAGACCAGCTCCGGGATGCTCAAGCCGGACGCCAGCACCTGCGCCTTCAGCGCGGCCACGTCCTGGTCGTCCACCAGCGGATGGTCGACCGCCGGCACGCGGTCCTGCCAGAGCAGCTCTTCCTGGGGTACCAGCGGGCCGAGGTAGCGCGCGATCGGGCCCATGTCGCGGTGGGTCAGCTTGAACCAGGCACGCGCGAAGGCGTCGGCGAACTGCTGCGGGTTCTGGAGGAAGCGGCGCGAGATCTTCTCGTAGGCCGGGTCCATGCGCAGCGCCAGGTCGGCGGTGGACATCATCGGCGCATGGCGCTTGCTCGGGTCGTGTGCGTCCACGACCGCGTCGGCCCCCGCGCCGTCCTTGGGCCGCCATTGGTGGGCGCCGGCGGGGCTCTTGGTCAGCTCCCACTCGAAGCCGAACAGCGTCTCGAAGTAGCCGTTGTCCCACGTCGTCGGGTTGGGCTTCCAGGCGCCCTCCAGGCCGCTGGTGATGACATGACCCGCGACGCCCGTCTCGTAGCTGCTGGACCAGCCCAGGCCCTGCTCGATGATGTCCGCGCCCTCGGGCTCGGGGCCGACGTGCTTGGGATCGCCCGCGCCATGCGCCTTGCCGAAGGTGTGGCCGCCAGCCACCAGCGCCACCGTCTCCTCGTCGTCCATCGCCATGCGGGCGAAGGTGGCGCGGATGTCGCGCGCCGAGGCGAGCGGGTCCGGGTTGCCGTTGGGGCCTTCGGGGTTCACGTAGATCAGCCCCATCTGCACGGCGGCCAGCGGGTTGGCGAGTTCGCGCTCGCCGCTGTAGCGCTCGTCGCCCAGCCAGGTGCTCTCGGGGCCCCAGTAGATGTCGACCTCGGGCTCCCAGATGTCGGCACGGCCGCCTGCGAAACCGAAGGTCTTGAAGCCCATCGATTCGAGCGCGACGTTGCCGGTCAGCACGATCAGGTCGGCCCAGGAGATCTTGCTGCCGTACTTCTGCTTGATGGGCCACAGCAGCCGGCGCGCCTTGTCGAGGTTGCCGTTGTCGGGCCAGCTGTTCAGCGGCGCGAAGCGCTGTGCGCCGGTGCCCGCGCCGCCGCGGCCGTCGGCCGTGCGGTAGGTGCCGGCGGCATGCCAGGCCATGCGGATGAAGAAGGGGCCGTAGTGGCCGTAGTCCGCCGGCCACCAGTCCTGCGAGTCGGTCATCAGCGCATGCAGGTCGTGGATGACGGCATCGAGGTCGAGCGACTTGAACGCATCTGTGTAGTTGAAGGCCGCGCCCATCGGGTTGGCGCGCGGCGAGTGCTGGTGCAGGATGGCCACGTTCAGCTGGTTGGGCCACCAGTCGCGGTTGCCCTTGCTGCCGGCCGAGGTGTGCTTGTGGGGGTTGCCCGTGCTGCCCGTGAACGGGCATCTGGATTCGGTGGACATCGTTGCCTCCAATGGTTGTCCGCAGTGCCAGGGCAGTCTAGAAGTGGCCTCCTTCGACGGGCAAAGCAATCCTCCCAATGGCAGCGATAGCCAGAAATGCTGTCGCCCCGTGCCCCTCGCGATGCCGGCATGACATGCGAGAATTCGCGCCCTCGCGGGGCGCCACGCCCGGCGCTGCGCTGCTCTCCGTAGTTCAATGGATAGAACGGCCGCCTCCTAAGCGGCAAATGTGGGTTCGATTCCCGCCGGAGGGACCATCTCAGAGTTGCACAAGAACTCAAATCACATCAAGCGCCCAGCATCCATCGAGGTTCTGGGCGCTTTTTCATGTCACGTCGTCGCACGATGGCGCTTTACAGCGCGGGGGAACAGGGGGAACATTCAGGGGAACAGAGCGCATCTACCCCCCTCCTCGGGGCCGCTTGTTCCCCCAAGGACGTTCCATGCTCACTGACCGCGCCTGCCGCAACGCCACCTGCCCCGCCAACAAGCCGCGCGCCCGTTTTGCAGATTCAGGCGGCCTTTACCTGGAGGTGGCCGCCAACGGCTCGAAGCGCTGGTTCGCGAAGTACCGGTTCGGCGGCAAGGAGAAGCGGCTGGCGCTGGGGAGCTACCCGGCCGTCAGCCTCAAGGAAGCCCGCGACGGGCGCGACGCCGCCCGCAAGACACGCGAGCAAGGCGCTGATCCGGTCCAGGCGCGCCAGATCGCAAAGGCGATCAAAACGGCATCAGCAGCCGTCACCTTTGAGGCCGTCGCCCGTGAGTACCACGCAGCCAAGGCCGAGGGCTGGAGCGCCACGCACGCCAGGCAGTGGCTGCGCTGCTGCGAGAAGGATCTGTTCCCATGGGTCGGCAGCCTGCCCCTGGCCGAGGTCACGGCGCCGGTGCTGCTGTCGACGCTGCGCCGTGTTGAGGCGCGCGGCGCGACGCAGCTGGTGCGCGACCTGTGCGAGTTCGCCGGCCAGGTGTTCCGCTACGGCATCCAGTCCGGCAAGACCATCGCCAATCCGGCCGCTGACCTGAAAGGCGCGTTCAAGCACCACACAGTGCGCCACGCTGCGGCCCTGGTCGAGCCGGTTCGCGTCGGCGAGCTGCTGCGCGCCATCGAGGGCTACGCCGGCCAGCCGGCGACGCGCGCCGCGTTGGAGCTGTCGGCGCTGATCTTCCAGCGGCCTGGCAATGTCCGGGCCATGGAGTGGGCCTGGATCGACCTGGACGCCGCCATGCTGACGATCCCTGCCGACTCGATGAAGCGTGTCAAGGCCGGCAAGATCAACGGCCGGCCGCACTTCGTGCCGCTGGCGCCGCGTGCGGTCGAGCTACTGAAGGACGTGCAGTCGCTCACCGGCCACGGGCGCTTCGTGTTTCCCAGCAATCGGGGCGAAGGCCGCTGCATGAGCGAGAACACCATTGCGGGCGCTCTGCTGGGCATGGGCTTCGCCCGCGAGCAGATGAGCGCCCACGGCTTTCGCGCCATGGCCCGCACGCTCATCGTCGAGCGGCTGCCCGGCGTGTCGCCCGACGTCATCGAGGCCCAGTTGGCGCACGGCAAGGCCGGCCCGCTGGGCATGGCCTATGACCGTGCCGAGTTCATGGAGCAGCGCCGGGCGCTGATGAAGGCATGGGCGGACTATCTGGACCAGCTCAAGGCCGGCGCCAAGGTGATCGAGTTCAAGGCAGCATGAACGAGAACGGCCAAGCGAGCTGAGCATCAGCGACCGGTTCGGCTGAGTGCAGCCTCGGACGCAGTAGGCGCGCCTTCGTTGGCTCAAAGTCGAAGGGGACCACCTGGATGCCGTCGAAAAGGCTCGATTGCCACTCGATCCACGCGGTGCACCAGCGGAGGCGGTCGTACAACGTGCTGGTCACGATGCATAGGTACGTCGCCAGTTCGGTCGGATCGTGGTTGAACCGGTCGAGGAGGATTCCGTATGCGGCTGCCTGGGAGTAGCTGTGTCGGGCCAGCACCAGAAAGCTTGAGACCTCCTCGCGCTGGAGCAGTTGTACCGCCGGGTCGGTGATGGCCGGCGCTGCCAAGAGATGGGCCAGACTGTCGGCTCTCTCAGCCGCATCGTCGGTGTCCCAGTCCCTGTCCAGCTTGACTGCGTAGCGGACTTGCTTGTCGGCGTACTTGACCAGCTCGTTGTGGAGCCAGGCAAGAACCAGCTCCTGGTCGATGCGGAGGCTGAAATTGACTGCATAGCCGCGCTTCGCCGCAATGCTCGCGGCGATAAGCCAGGCCTGGTTCTCTACGTCCTCGGCTGTGTGCTCGCCTTCGGTCTGGCGGGCGATCCGTCGAAAGTCAGCGCGGCGTTGAATGGCGAAAGCCTGGAACGGGTCCATGGGCATAGAAGGCGGCTCCAGCCCACACCCCTTGCAGGCCGCGCATTCTTGCCGAACGGCGCTTGTGATCGTGTGACACCTATTGGCGGGTTAGTCCTACCGTGCGCACGTTGTAACTCGGCTATTAAACGCCTACATTATTCCGATGGTGATAAAGCCCAAACCTCTTGTGCGCCGTGGTCGTCCGGCTCTTTCAGAAGGCACGCCAACAGTGCCTGTAACGATCCGCATGACCGAACCGCAAAAGGACAAGCTGCGGCGCCTGGGGGGGCCAGAGTGGGTGCGGGATCGCATCGACAAGGCGAAGGAGCCCGAGAGATAGACGACCGGCGCCTCAGCGGTTCTGAGACAAAGCGGGCCTGCAAGGTGGTGGAACACCGAGCAAGCCCTGACCACAACCCACCTACAGGAGAGGTGATCATGGCTACGAAGACTGTAGCCGGTGCTGCTGCACGCAGGCCGGCGAACCATCCCCACGACTCGGCGGGAGGGCTGCCACGGCTGGCGGTAACCGCCGCTGCAACGGTTGGCCGGGAGGGCGAGTGATGCCTAAGCCCAGCTACCACGACGACGCGGGTGAAGGCGTTGAAGTCCGCATCTCTCCCGTGCTGGAGCGCGAGTACAAGCGCCGCAATGTCTTCCCAGCGCTTCGGCTGGACCACGCGTTTCGCATCGTCAACGGCGCAACCGGCGTCTATGTCGTGGCAATCGACGAGGCGCAGAAGCTGCTCGACGACGCTCGGGCGATGCAATTGGACCGCGAACTCCCGCGCGGCTTGCCGATGGCCTACGGCTGCCTCGCTCGAAACCTTGCCACCGAACTGCAGCGCGCGGAGCGTCGAGGCCTGTGGGATGACCCGGGCATCGAGGAGCTGAAGCGGCGTCTCGACGGCTCAACCGCACGATTCGCCGTCGGCGACGAATGCCTGTACTTTGACAACGAGGACGAGTATGGACGGGAAGCAAAGATCATTGAGGGCTATCGCCTGTACTCGGTTCGGGCCGATGACGGCCCCTACGTCAAAGCGACAGGACAGCGCATCAGCTACATGTACGGCTACGTGATCCAGCTCAAGGGGCATGAGCACACGTTCTTCTGCCGCCCGTTCAACCTGACGCGGGACGACTGCCAGCCAAGCTACCTCTGCCTGGCCGCTGGCGGTCAAGGCCTGACACCGGCGCTCGCCAGCCAACACGCCCACGCCTGACAATCGCACCGCCGCGCCTAGGCTGATCACCGTGAACCCGTTTCCGTGAGGGACTGAGAGGCTCGGCGCCCAACAACTTAAAAAGGCCGAAGCCAACATCCGGCCAACATCTAGCCAAGACACTTCGAGGCTAGCCGTCGAGAGTCGTGCCGTCTCATTACCTCCCATTTGGGATAACGACATGGCACAAGCACCCCGCCCCTATGGCGAATTGCCCGCGACGGGCTACGTTCGCCAAGCGCAATTAGTCCCGACACTGGTCCCATTCAGCAGCGCCACGCTGTGGCGAAAGGTCAAAACGGGCGAGTTCCCGAGGCCAGTCAAACTATCTGAGCGGGTTACTGCTTGGCGGGTGGAAGACATCCGAGCTTGGATGGCCTTGAGAGGGGCTGCGCAATGAGCTGCACTCCCAAGCGCCCCGAGAGCTGCGCACACTTGAAGCTGCTGAAGTGCGACGCCTGGATTCAGACGCAAGGGGAATGACGATGACCAATCACCGTCTCGACCCCGAGAAACTGGCCGCCCTGCAGAAGATCCGCGCCAACGTCGCCGGCATCAGCGCATCGACGCAGCGGCAGCGGCTTCAAACCGCCTTCGAGCAGATTCGCCGCATCTCAACTGCTGAGGCGCGTGCAGGCCTCGACATCCTGCACCCCGCCGCGCGGGTCCAAGAGCTGCGCGAGGAGGGGCATGAAATCCAGACGCTGTGGACTGTCATCGAGTACGAGGGCGGCGATCAGCATCGCGTGGCCGACTACCTTTGGGTGCGGGGTGCGTCGTGAGCCAGTTCGCAACCGCCGAGGCGCACACTGGACCTGGCCCGTCAGCGCCTTGCGCTGGACAGCCGCCTCAGTCAAAGCAGCTCGCCACGCTCCAGGCCCTGTTCGCGTTGCGCGGCTATGCCCTGCATCAGCTCGCCGATTCGACGTTGCTGGTGGAGCGCTGGGGCTACTGCCGCCCCGTCGCCACGGTGGAGGACGCGGCCGGCGTGCTGGCCCAACTCGGCGGCGCTCCCGCCAACTGGGTCGGTCATGGCTAACGGGCGGGGCGGTGGCCGCAAGGGCAACTCGGGACGCGACCCGGGAGCGTTCATCGCGCTGCCATGGTCCGTGATGGACAGTCCCGCCTACCTGCGGCTGAGCCACACCGCACGGTCGCTGCTGTTGGACATCGCCCGCCAGTTCGTCTCCGACAACAATGGCCGATTGCTGTGCAGCCGCGCGCACCTGGCCCTTCGTGGCTGGAAATCGGCCGATGTCATCGACCGGGCCAAGCGCGAGCTAATGGATGCCGGGCTGATCCATCAGACGGTCCAAGGCCATCGACCAAACCGCGCGAGCTGGTTCGCCGTGACTTGGCAGACGCTCGACCGGCACCCGGGGTATGACCCAGGTGCGGCGGCGACCTTCGTGCGCGGCGCATATCGCGTCCAGGCCCCGTCAAAAAACGCGGTCCTTAGTCCGTCTCACGGAATAGGGAAGGCTTCCATAGGTCCGTCTCACGGAACAGAGACCCCCACCCCTTGTCCGTCTGACGGAACTATCAGCCCTGTTTTGACCCCTCTCCCTGTTCCGTCTGGCGGACACCATCTAGAGACACCATCTGCAGGTGAGTTCAACGCGGATGCTGAGCAAGGGGACAGGGCCGATGACGACAGCGACGGCGAGCCCGAGAACACCCGCGAGCGCGACGGCGAGATGGACGCGCGACTGTTTAACCCGGTGACGGGTGAGTTCGACCCCACGCCAGAACCTCGGCCCCAGTTGGCCAAGCAGACGGCCTGCGCGCTGGTGGCGGCCGGCCTGGGCGCCATCAAGAACCGGCGCAACAAGACTGCCCGCCACGAGTGAGCCTGCAGATGCCCAAGATCACAAAGGGCCCGCGAATCGATTGGTGCCCCGGCCCAGCGGCACTCGCCGCATTGGAGATTGGGGAAGAACTTTGTCCCGGGCGCAACCGGCAAAACTTGATTGACCTTTTGGTCATCACCGGAGCGGCGGCCATCCTTGCACAGCCATGGCGGCCCCCGTCACTCCCGGCGGGCTCGCGTTACCGGTGGAAGCTCCCGACCGACCTTGCCAGCAAGAAGCCGGGAAGCTGAGGGGATGAGCGTCTACACGACCGCTATTTCACCGGGAATCTACTTTCCTTGATGCGCGTGCCGTTCAATGACACCTAACGCCGACTGCTATGAAGCCAACTTCTCCCACTGAAGATCGCGCCCAACTTCTCACGCCCCGTGAGGCTGCGCATCATCTGCTTGAGGAGGCCGCGCGCGCAGCAGTCCGCACCGGCGGAGCCCTCGGCCTGCGTCCCGTTCGCGTCGACGGTCGGCAGATGTATCGCCGGTCAGAAGTCGAGGGGTTCGCGCAGGCCACGCTTGCCGTATGACAACCACCACCTGGAGTCGAAATGGACACTGAGCGAGTTGAAGAAACACTGAAGGTCATGGCCGAGACGGTCTCCGCGCATGGCGGCGCCGTCGCGATGCTGGAGGCCGCCGTGCTTGCCCTGCTCGAACACTTCGCCAGCAACAAGGACTTTGCTGGTCTCGCTGAACATCGCATCGAAGAGGCCTACGCCAGAAGCGTAGGTGGCGACTTGAACCCCGTCGCTCATGATGAGACAGCCAACATGCGAAGCCGCCTCTTGACGGCGCTCGGCACGTCGTTGAAGGGGGGCTGAGATGCCGTGGGGCGCCGCAATCATGGCAGTTGGCACTCTGGCGTCCAGCGCCGTTCAAAGCAGCGCAGCTAAAAAGGCTGTGAACGCTCAGCAGGCCGCGACCGACACAGGGATGGCTGAGCAGCGCCGGCAATACGACCAGACCCGCGAGGACTTTGCTCCGTGGCGCGACGCTGGCAAGACGGCGTTGACGACGCTGGTCGAGGACATGGACAAACCGACTACGACGGCTGACGTCATGTCAGATCCTGGCTATCAGTTCGGCATGCAGCAGGGGCAGCGTGCGCTCGGTCAGCGCATCGCTGCGGGCGGCGGGCGCGTCTCAGGCGCTGCGCTCAAGGCCGCCACGCGCTTCGGCACTGACTACGCGTCGACCGGGTACAACTCCGCCTACCAACGCAAGCAGGAGCGTTTGCGAAGGCTGGAGAACATCGCCGGACTTGGCCAGACGGCTACTGGCGGTACGGCTAGCGCTGGCACGTCCACGACGAACGCGCTAACCAGCCTCATCACTTCTCAAGGTGACGCCAACGCGGGGTATCACGCCGCGCGAGGAGGTATCTGGGGCAACGCCATCAACCAGCTTGCGGCGATGGGTTCCCGATCACTCGGCGACGGGCCGGGCGGGGGCTATGGAGGGTGAGAGCTGGCCCTCCTATGCCGTTCCGAGTTGATCAAACTTGCTTATTGATTTCGGTTTCAGTGAAGAAGCCTAGACATGGGCAAGGGCGGGAGTAGAAGCGGCGCAGGCCGGCCGGCGTCGCACGTCAAGGCTGAGCACTGCCGGCGCATTGAGGCGGGCCGATGGGCAAGGGAAGGCCTGTTCAGTCCGGGAAGGACCGGCACCTGGAGCTGGTGGAACGCGGACTCGGGCGAACGGACGGCGAGCATCGGCTATCGCGGCGAAGGCCAGGCGGTGGCGCTGAACTTCACCGTCGACGGCCGCTCGGTCCATCAGTTCATCGCTGAGCTGCAGACCGCCTGCAATTTCGGCGGCTCGCGCTCTTGGTTCGCCTGCCCTCGCTGCCGGCGCCGCGTGGGTGTGCTGTTCCTGCGCAGCGCCGCTGGCTTCATCTGCCGGCACTGCGGCCGGGTGACCTACGGCAGCCAGAGCGACGACGAGGTCGGCAGAAGTTGGCGCAAACAGCAAAAGGCGGAGCGGCGCCTGGGCGGCGAAGGGTGGATGCGACCCAAGGGGATGCACCAGACCACGCGAGACCGGCTGACGGCGATCATCATCGAGTGCGAGGAGCGGCGGGACAACGCCCTGGCGGCGTTCGTGGCCAAGCACTTCCCCGGCGGCCTGACGCGCTGGTGAGCCGCAAGCCTATTGCTGCGCAGTACGCGCGCGCGATGCGTGCCACATGACTAGTTCCGCAACAGTCGCAACGGCTGCAGGTTGTCAAAGCCCGCAATCCCCGCAGGGAGCCAGCCGGGTTGTCCGGAGTTTCCGACGGCGCATCGACTTGGCCTGACGCGTAGTGCGTAACGAGGCAGCGGCTACTGCCGAGCTGATGAGCTCGGGGAAAACCAGTTAAGCCACCACCTTAGAGCCTGTCAGGATATGCGACACAGAAACTTACAAGACAGGGTGGAAGATGGAGCCGCGTCAAGCTGCAGAAGCGTTTAGCCAATGGGCCATGTTCGAGGGTCTTATGGGCTTCACTGGCTCACTTCCCGCGCCCCTTGCACCTGCCGTTGCGGCGCAGATTGATCCGGTAACCGATGCCGGAAAGAACGCGCTTCGTACGCGCCACGTCGTCACCGTTGGATTCAGCGATGGTGATCATGCGATTGACGTCTTTACCCGCAGAGCCTTGCCAGTTAGTCGAAAGCTGCGGGCTCTATTGCCGAATCGAATTGACGACGTGATGATTCGGTACAGGCAAGGTCATCAAACTCCGGTCGGAGGGGTCGAGCCCGCCGCACCGTTCGCAGGCCCTTCCTACACGATCCGCCACAGCCAGGTTCATGGCCGAGATGTATTCGCCTGCGGGTCGTCGATCTCCGTAGGAAACGCCAGGGACGCGGGCACCCTCGGCTGCCTTGTCAGGGACGCAGCCGGGGAGATCTACGGTCTATCAAATAACCACGTTTCGGCGAGTTGCAGCCACGCTCCTATAGGGCTCCCGATCGTCGCTCCAGGCATCTTTGACGTCCTTCCAAACAGCTTGAACCCTTTCACCTTGGGGCTACACGCGCGGGCGCTGCCCATGGTGCCGGGCACCGTGGACAACATCCAGGCGATGGATAACCGAGACGCGGCGCTTTTCAAGATCATCGACGCTGACGTGGTGACATCCTGGCAAGGGACCGCCTATGACACTCCAGCCACCTGGCAAATGCCAGTAGGAGGCATGAACGTCGAGAAGGTCGGGCGAACGACCGGTCACACCCGGGGTGTTGTTGTCTCTCAGCTCAACGGAGCTTTTCCCGTGGCGTACTCAGCACCGTTGTACAACTTCACCGGGAGTGTGTACTTCGACCCGGTGTTCGCTGTCGTGGGACTGGGGGAACTGTTTTCCGATAGCGGCGACTCGGGATCGCTGGTCACAACGGTCGACGTTGCCGGGAACCGTCATGCGGTGGGCATCGTTATTGCCGGGCTAAACGACGCAAGCGCCCCGGGTGGTAAATTGACGCTGATTCTTCCCATTGGTCCGACTCTCGACGCCCTGGGCGCACAACTAGTGTCAGGACTCAACGCATGAACATCTCTGTCGAGGATGCTGCACGGCATCTACAGAAGCGGTTCTCGGATGCGCCAGGGCTGGTCAACACCATGGCGTTCTTTGACGCGTCCGGACCTTTCATTCGGGTTCTTGTCGATCCTTCGTATTGGCGTGCCGCCGGGACGGTGCCGCGGCAGTTTGAGGGCTACCGAGTCGTGACAGAGCGTCGCGCCATCGGTGTGGCTGACCGACTGCACTGATACGACTACAGCCCACCGCTGCTTCGCCGGGGGAACAAATGGGGGAACGAACCTCAACCCCTGTTAGCCAAAGCTAGCATCCATGCGGCCTACAGCCCGATTCATGGTTCCCGCCGGAGGACCATCTGGGCGCTTTTCCAAGACACGTCTGACCGTCGCGAGCGACGCAGTCCTACGTACCGCCCATCGTCGCCGGCTTAAATTTCTTCCCGGGCGCAGGCCTCAGCAAACTTCAGGAACAGCATCGACGCGCAAGCGCGCTTGATGTCCGCATCGACCCAGTGCGTCGACGCCTTCTGGACGAGTCTGAGATCTGCGCCTTTCTTTCTGTGACGGACGGCTTCACAGCTGCCCTTGGCACACGTACTTCAGGTGCATGTAGTCGTCCAGGCCGTGCACCGAGCCCTCGCGCCCGTAGCCTGATTCCTTGACGCCGCCGAAGGGCGCAGCCTCGGCGGCGAGCGCGCCTTCGTTGACGCCCACCAGGCCGGTCTGCAAGGCCTCGGCCATGCGCCAGATGCGCCGCACGTCGGTGGCATAGAAATAGCCTGCCAGGCCGAAGGGCGTGTCGTTCGCCGCGCGGACCACATCGGTTTCGGTCTCGAAGCGCGCGATGGCGACGAGCGGCCCGAAGGTTTCCTCGCAGGCGCAGGCCATGGCGCCGTCGGCACCGATGAGCAGCGTCGGCGCGAAGTAGTTCGGGCCGAGGGCGGGCAGCCTTGCGCCGCCGACCAACTTGGTCGCGCCGCGCGCGACGGCGTCCTGCACATGGCGCTCGATCTTCTCGACGGCCCTGGCATTGATCATCGGCCCGATCTGCGAGACCGGGTCGCTGGCCGGGCCGACCTTCAGGGCCGCGATGCGGGCTGCCAGCTTCTCGACGAAGGCATCGTGCACCCGCGATTGCACGAACACGCGGTTCGGGCTCACGCAGGTCTGCCCGCCATTGCGGAACTTGGCCACCATCAGGCCGTCGACAGCGGCGTCAAGGTCGGCGTCCTCGAAGACGATGAAGGGCGCGTTGCCACCCAGCTCCAGCGAGAGCCGCTTGAGCGTGTCGGCGGCGCGGCGCGCCAGATGCTTGCCCACGGGCGTAGAGCCGGTGAAGGTGATCTTGCGCACGCGGGGGTCGTCGAGCCAGACGTCGACAACCTCGGGCGTGCGTTCACGCGAAGCGGTCACGATGTTCAGCACGCCCGCCGGGACGCCGGCCTCCTCCGCCAGCTTGACCAGCGCCAGCGAGGTCAGCGGCGTGTCCTCGGCCGGCTTGCAGACCACGGTGCAGCCGGCAGCCAGCGCGGGGGCGATCTTGCGGGCGATCATCGCCGCGGGGAAGTTCCAGGGCGTGATCGCGGCGACCACGCCGACCGGCTCCTTCAGCGCGAACATGCGGCGCCCCGGCACCGGGGCGGGGATGACCTCACCGTTGGCGCGCGTCGCCTCCTCGGCGAACCACTCGACATAGCTTGCCGCGTAGGCCACCTCGCCGCGACCCTCGGCGAGCGGCTTGCCCTGCTCGCGCGAGATCAGCCGGCCGAGGTCTTCCTGGTGGGCCAGGATCAGGTCGTTCCACCGCTTGAGGATCAGAGCGCGCTGCTTGGCCGGTACGGCGCGCCATGTGGCAAAGGCAGCGTGCGCGGCGTCGACGGCCGCGCGCGCATCAGCGGCGCCACTGTCGGGCACGGTCGCGAACACGACATCGGTGGCCGGGTCGTTGACGTTGAAGCGCCGGCCGTCGCTGGCGTCGCACCAGGCGCCGATCAGGTTGCGTCCGGGCAGGAGGTCATCGCGTTGCAAGGTGAGGGACATGGCGGTGGGCTGCGGGTTGGATGGGGTGGATGCGATCGTCTCGAACGGTTTCAGCCGGCCTCGACGAGTCCGGCGATGGCCTGGCCGAGCGCCGTGGTCGACGCGTTGCCGCCAAGGTCCGGCGTGCGCGGGCCTTGCGCCAGCACCGTCTCGATGGCCTTGACGATGGCGTCGTGCGCGGCACGGCCGGCGCCCTGCCCTTCGGTGAGGAAGTCCAGCATCAGCGCGCCGGACCAGATCATGGCGATCGGGTTGGCGATGTTCTTGCCGTAGATGTCCGGCGCCGACCCGTGCACCGGCTCGAACAGCGACGGGAACTTGCGCTCGGGGTTGAGGTTGGCCGACGGCGCCAGGCCGATCGTGCCGGTGGTGGCCGGCCCGAGGTCGGACAGGATGTCGCCGAACAGGTTGCTGGCCACCACGACGTCGAAGCGCTGCGGCTGCAGCACGAAGCGCGCGCTCAGGATGTCGATGTGCTGCTTGTCCAGGCTCACGTCCGGGAAGTCGCGGCCCACCGCGTCGGCGCGGCCGTCCCACCACGGCATGCTGATCGCGATGCCGTTGCTCTTGGTGGCCAGCGTCAGGTGCTTGCGCGGGCGGGAGCGCGCCGCCTCGAAGGCGAAGCGCAGCACACGGTCGGCGCCGTGGCGAGAGAACACGGACTCCTGGATGACGATCTCGCGGTCGGTGCCCTCGTACATCACGCCGCCGAGCGCGGTGTACTCGCCCTCGGTGTTCTCGCGCACGACGAGATAGTCGATGTCGCCCGGCTTGCGGCCGGCCAGCGGGCACGGCACGCCTTCGAACAGGCGCACGGGACGCAGGTTGATGTACTGGTCGAACTGGCGCCGGAACTTCAGCAGCGAACCCCACAGCGAGACGTGGTCGGGCACGGTCGCCGGCCAGCCGACCGCGCCGAAGAAGATCGCGTCCACGCCGCTGAGCTGCTCTTTCCAGTCGTCCGGCATCATCTGGCCGTGCTGCGCGTGCCAGTCGCAGCTGGCCCACGGGATCTCGCGCACGTCCAATGCCAGGCCGAAGCGCCTGGCGGCGGCATGCAGCACGCGCAGCCCTTCGGGCATCACTTCCTTGCCGATGCCATCGCCGGGAATGGCGGCGATGCGAAAAGTCGGGGTCGTCATGGGGTCTCCTGGTGAGGTGTCAGACGGCACGCAGCACGGGGGCCGGCCGCTGCGCGTCCAGCTCGTCGAGCCAGCCGCGCCGCAGCTCGGGCACCGCGCGGGCGAGCTGTTCGTAATAGGGGTGGTGCGGGCCGCGGTCGAAGTCGCGCCGCGCGACCTGCGTCAGCTTGCGGCCGTGCTGCATGACGACGATCTCGTCGCAGACGGCGCGCACCGTGTGCAGGTCGTGGCTGATGAAGAGGTAGGACACGCCGAGGTCGCGGCGCAACTGCGCCATCAGGTCCAGCACGGCCGCGCCGACCACCGTGTCCAGCGCCGACGTGACCTCGTCGCACAGGATCAGGTCCGGCTCCGCGGCCAGCGCGCGGGCCAGGCTGACGCGCTGCTTCTGCCCGCCCGAGAGGCCGGCCGGCAGGCGCTTGGCCAGCGACCTTGGCAGCTGCACGAGGTCCAGCAGCTCCTCGATGCGCCGCTGCAGCGCGGCGCCGCTGAGGCCTTTGTAGAACTGCAGCGGCCGCGCCAGGATGCGCTCGATGGTCTGCGAGGGGTTCAGCGCCGTGTCGGCCGACTGGAAGACGATCTGGATCCGCCGCAGTTCGTCGCGCGTGCGGTCCGCCAGCCGGGGCTTGAGCGCCTGGCCGCGGAACTCCATCGTGCCCGCGCAAGGCGCCAGCAACCCGGCGACCGCGCGCGCCAGCGTCGTCTTGCCCGACCCCGACTCACCGATCACGCCGATCGCCTGGCCGCGCTTCAGCTCCAGGTCGATGTCGCCGAGGATGGGGATCGCGGGCTGCCCGTCGGCGCCGCGCGGGCCGTAGCCGGCGGACAGGCCGCGCAGGCGCAGCAGCGGCTCGGCATCGTCGGCCAGCGGCGCCTGCGCGCGTGGCGCCGGCCGCGCCGCGGCGAGCAGGCTCTTGGTGTACTCATGCTGCGGCGCCGTGAGCAGGCGCTCCGTCGTGCTCAGCTCGCGCATGCAGCCGTCGCGCAGCACCAGGATGCGGTCGGCCATCTGCGCCACGACCGCCAGGTCATGGCTGACGTAGACCGCCGTCACCTGCCGCTCGCGCACCACGCGCCGGAAGGCGCGCAGCACCTCGATCTGCGTGGTCACGTCCAGCGCGGTGGTGGGTTCATCCAGGATCACGACTTCAGGGTCGGTGATGAGCGCCATCGCCGCCATCAGCCGCTGCAGCTGCCCACCCGAGACTTGATGCGGGTAGCGCGAGCCGATCAACTCGGGCTCGGGCAGTGCCAGCTCGCGGAACAGCGCGATCGCCTTCAGCTCCGCCTCGGCCCGCCGCAGCTTGCCGTGCAGCACGGCCGGCTCCACGACCTGGTCGAGGATGCAGCGGGAGGGGTTGAACGACGCCGCCGCGCTCTGCGCGATGTAGGCCACCGTGCGGCCGCGCAGCGCGCGCAGCTGGCGCGGCTTCAACGCCAGCACGTCGACATCGCCGACGCGCACGCTGCCACCCGAGATGCGGCAGCCACGGCGGGCGTAGCCCATCAGCGCCAACGCGGTGGTCGTCTTGCCGGAACCCGACTCGCCGATCAGTGCGAGCACCTCGCCCGGCTGGATCGAGAAGCTCAGCTGATCGACCAACTTGGCGTCGCCTGCACTGACGCACAGGCCTTCCACAACAACAGGGCTGCCCATTACCGTGCTCCGCGTTCGCGGGCCGCGCGGCCCGGCAGGTTGTCGATGACCAGGTTGACCGCGATGGTGAGGCTCGCGATGGCCATCGAGGGCACCACCACAGAAGCCCCGCCATCGGCCAGCGCGCCGATGTTCTCGCGCACCAGAGAGCCCCAGTCGGCCGACGGGGGCTGCACGCCCAGGCCGAGGAAGCTCAAGGACGCCAGCAGCAGCACGATGTAGACGAAGCGCAGGCCCAGGTCGGCCAGCATGGGCCCGGCGATGTTGGGCAGGATCTCGCGCAGCATCACGTACAGCGTGCCTTCGCCGCGGGTGCGTGCAACGGTCACGTAGTCCAGCGCGTTGATGTTGATCGCCAGCGAGCGCGCCATGCGGTAGGCGCCCGGCACGTAGATGATGGCCGCGGTGACGACGAGCATGCCGATGGATGAACCGAAGCCGGCCACCATCAGCAGCGCGAGCATCTTGCCGGGAATGGCCGTCAGCGTGTCCAGGCCACGGCTGAGCGCCGCGTCGGTCCAGCGGCCGCTGGCGGCCGCCAGCAGCGCCAGCAGCGTGCCGGTGCCACTGGCCAGCAGCGTCGCGACCAGTGCGACGCCGACGGTGTAGCGCGCGCCCTCGATGACGCGGGCCAGCATGTCGCGGCCCAGGTAGTCGGTGCCCAGCCAATGCGCCGCACTCATCGGCGCGAACACCTCGCCGCCGCCGGATGCGCCGCTGCGCGACAGCAGCGCTGGGCCGAACGCCGCGGCGAGCACCCAGAAGGCGAGCACCAGCAGCCCCGCCACGCCCACGACGCCGAATTGCGCGAGCCAGCTGCCACGGCCCCGTGGCGCCGAGCGGGGGAAGGTGCCTGAAGTGGATACGGTAGTCATCGGTGTCTCCTCAGCGATGGCGCAGCCGTGGGTTGGCGACGATGCCGCAGATGTCGGCCGCCGTGACGAGGATCAGGTAGGCGGCGCAGAACAGCATCGCGCAGGCCTGCACCAGCGGCATGTCGCGCTGCGAGACGCCGTCCACCATCAGCTTGGCGATGCCGGGGTAGTTGAAGATGGTCTCGACGATGATCACGCCGCCGAGCAGGTAGGACAGGCTCAAGGCCACGGCATTGGCGATCGGGCCTACCGCGTTCGGCAGCGCATGGGCCAGCACCATGCGCAGCGGCGACGCCCCCTTCAGGCGCACCATCTCGATGTAGGGCGCCTCGAGCTGGTCGATCACTGCGGCGCGCGTCATGCGCATCATCTGCGCGACGATCACGCAGCACAGCGTCAGCACCGGCATCGCGAAGGCGCGCAGCATCTGGCCGAGCGACTCGATGTCGTTGACGTATGACAGCGCCGGCAGCCAGCGCAGCTGGACCGCGAAAACCAGCACCGCCAGCGTCGCCACCAGGAACTCGGGCACCGAGACGACCGCGACTGCGCCGGCCGAGGCGACCCGGTCGAACCATGAGCCGCGCCACACGGCCGCCGAGATGCCCAGCGACAGCGCAATGGGCACGGAGAACAGCGCCGTCACGGCCGCCAGCAGCAGCGAGTTGGGCAGCCGGCTTGCGATCAGCTCGCCCACCGGCAGCTGCGTCGTGGCCGATGTGCCGAGCTCGCCGCGCAGCATGCCGGCCAGCCACCGCAGATAGCGCTCGGGCGCCGGCACGTTCAGGCCCATCTGGGCCCGCAATGCGGCGAGCGCCTCGGGCGTGGCCTCCTGGCCAAGCTGTTCCTGCGCCGCATCACCGGGCAGGACGGCCGTGACGGCGAACACGACCACCGAGACGGCGAGCAGCGACAGCAGCGCCAGCGCGATGCGCTGGGCGAGCAAGACAACGATGGCGCGATTCAACATGGCGACCTACCTCGGTTCACGACACGCTGGCCAGGGAACGCGCGCCGTCCGGAGGCGCGCCGCGAGTGCTTCCAACGCGGCTCATTCGAGCCAGACGTTCTCGGCGAAGTTGTAGCCCATGAGCCCACCGAGCGGGATGGGCGACAGGCCCTTGAGCTTCGTGCTGTGCGCGTCCAGGCTGGCCATGAACAACGGGATGCCGATGCCGGCTTCCTGGTGGATCAGCGTCTGCATGTCGGCATACATCTGCTTGCGCCTGGCCGTGTCGGTCTCGGCGCGCGCGGCAAGCAGCAGCTGGTCGAACTGGGGGTTCTTCCAGCGCGACTCGTTCCAGGTGGCGTCGGACTTGAAGAACTGCGTCAACAGGATGTCGGCGCTCGGTCGCGGGTTGACGTTGCCGAAGCCGACCGCGCTGTTGAGCCAGTGGTTGGACCAGTAGCCATCGGCCGGCATGCGCTTGACCTCCAGCGCCAGGCCGATGCGCTGCGCAGTCTGCTGCAGCACCAGCGCCATCTCGACGGAGTTGAGCGCGGCCGGCGAGGCGACGATGGGCACCGCGCCGGTGACGCCGGACTTCTGCAGGTGGAACTTGGCCTTGTCCAGGTCGAACTGCCGCTGCGGCAGGCCGGCGAAATGGAAGCGGTTGGTGGGGTCGATGGGCTGGTCGTTGCCGATCACGGCCTGGTCCAGCGCAATCGTCTTCTTCATCTGCTCGCGGTCGAACATGTGCTTCATCGCGAGGGCGAAGTCGGAGTTGGCGCCCGGGCCCATGTCCTTGCGCATGATCAGGTCGGAGTACTGGCCCGACTGCGTCTTGAACACCGCATAGCCCGGCGTGCTGGTGATGCGCGCGAGCGAGCGCGGGTTGACCACGCCGACCAGGTCCATGCCGCCGGACAGCAGCGCGTTGACGCGCGCGCTCTCGTCGCCGATGCCGATGAACTCGATCTCGTCGAGGTACGGCCTGCCCGGCTTCCAGTAGTTGCCGTTGCGCACGACCACCGAGCGCACGCCCGGCTTGAACTCCTTGAGCTTGAAGGGGCCCGTGCCGATGCCGGCGTTGAAGTCGGTCGTGCCGTCCTTGACGATGTGGAAGTGGAAGGTGCCGAGGATGACAGGCAGGTCCGCATTCGGCGCCACCAGCGTGACCGTGACCTCGTTGGCGCCGCTGGCCTTCACGCTCTCGATCTGATCGGCCAGCGCCTTGGCCTTGGACGCGGTGGCCGGGTCCTTGTGGCGCGACAGCGAATAGACCACGTCGGCCGGCGTGAGCGCCTTGCCGTCGTGGAACTGCACGCCCTGGCGCAGCGTGAAGACCCAGGTCTTGGCGTCCTTGGTGGCGAAGGACTCGGCCAGCGCGGGCTGCGGCGTGAGGCTGGCGTCCAGCGACGTCAGCCCGTTGTAGATCATGTTGCAGCGCGAGTAGTCGGTCTGGTTCGACTGCTTGGCCGGGTCCAGCGTGTCGGTCGCCGCCGCGGTTGCGCCGGCCACGCGGATCTTGCCGCCGCGCTTGGGCGTCTGGGCATGTGCCGACAGCGCGGTGCCCGCCAGGCTGCCGGCCAGCACGGCCTGCATGCCGCCCGCCGTCAACATCGCCAGCACGTCGCGCCGGCTCGCGCCGCGTTGCAACGCCGTCATCAACCGCTGGCTTTCATGGGGGCCGATGAGGGCCTCAAGCGCATTGCGTTCAGTCATGGTCTCGCTCCTCGTGTTGTCTTGAAAAAGAGGGGATGGGCGGCCTCAGGCGAGGCTGTCCTTGAGGCGGTAGTACAGCCCGACCGCAGGCAGGAACCACGGCGGCCCGAAATGCCCGGCGATGGCTGGCCAGTTGCGCCCGCGCCAGGGGTTGGCCTCGCGGTCGCCCGCCATCACCGCCGCCATGCGCTCGCCCATCAGCACCGACATCTGCGTGCCATGGCCGCTGTAGCCCATCGAATAGAAGAGGCCGTCGCGCTCGCCGGCATGCGGCAGGCGGTCCTGCGTCATGTCGACGAGGCCGCCCCAGCAGTAGTCGATGCGCACGCCGGCCAGGCTGGGGAACACCTGCGCCAGCGCGGCACTCAACACGCCGCCGCTCTTGGCATCCGAGGTCGGGCTGGAGATCGCGAAGCGCGCCCGGCCGCCGAACACCAGGCGGTGGTCCGGCGTGAGGCGGAAGTAGTGGTGGATGTTGGCGATCGTCACGTAGGTGCGGCGCTCGCGCAGCAGCGCCTGAGCACGCTGCTCGCCCAGGGGCTCGGTGACGACGATGAAGCTGCCGATCGGCACGATGCGCCGGCGCAGCCAGCCGAACGTGCCGTAGCCGCCATGGCGTGCCGCGCCGGTGCCGAGCAGCACCTGCGCCGCCTTCACGCTGCCGCGGCTGGTCTGCACGTGATGGGCCTGGCCTTTGCCGATGCGCTTGAGCTGGCTGACGCAGGTGCCGACGTGGATCTGCGCGCCCTGCCGTTGCGCGGCCTGCGCCAGGCCATGCGCAAAGCGCCCCATGTGCATCTGGCCGCTGCGCTTGTAGAGCAACCCGCCCTGGAAGCCCTCGCTGTCCACCTCGGCGTGCACCTGCGACGCGTCCAGGATCTCGATGTCCGTGTCGACCTGGTCGCGGCGCAGCCGGTCTGCGCTGCGCTTGAGCGCGTCCAGGTGCGCCGTGCGCGTGGCGAGCTTGAGCTTGCCGTTGCGCACGAAATCGCAGTCGATGGCCTCGTCGCGCACGATGCGCTCGACGGCGTCGACCGCCGCGTCGTAGGCGTGGTACCAGGATCGCGCCTGCGCCACGCCCACCTTGGCGGCCACCTCGGCATAGTCCACCGCCAGCCCGTTGTTGACATGGCCGCCGTTGCGACCGGACGCCTCGGCGGCGACGCGCTCGCCGGCCTCCAGCACGACGACTGAAGCGCCGCGCCGCGCCAGCGCCAGCGCTGCCGACAGCCCCGTGAAGCCGGCGCCCACGATGGCGACATCGCACTGCGCCGGCAGCGCCTGCGCCGTCGGCGTGAACGCGGGCGTCGAGGCAGTCCAGTACGACTCGAGTTTCATGGCGCGCTGCCGTTCAGAGGCCCACGACGCCCGGCAGGCCGCCGATGTCCTGGATCTCGACATAGCGGTAGGCCGGGTTGCCCGGGCCATGGCCGCGGTTGACGAAGACCTTGTCGACGATGCCGATGTCGTCGGCCGACATCAGGTCGTAGCGCAGGCTGGAGGACACGTGCAGCAGGTCCTCCGGGTTGCAGCCCAGCGAATCGATCATGTACTCGAACGCCTTCAGCCGCGGCTTGTACGCCTGTGCCTGCTGGGCGGTGTAGACCCGGTGGAACGGCGCGCCGAGCATGGCGACGTTGGTCTGGATCTGGTGGTCCATCGCGTTGGACAGGATGACCAGCGGTATCTCCTTGGCCACCTTGGCCAGGCCGGCGGGCACGTCGTCGTGCGGCCCCCAGGTGGGCACCGCATCGACGTAGCGCTGCGCCTCGGCGTCGAGGTATTGCAGCTGCCATTTCTTGCACAGCCGGCGCACCGCGTTCTTCAGCACCACGTCGTACGGCTGCCAGTCGCCCAGCACTTCGTCGAAGCGGTAGGCCGTGAAGTCGGCGATGAACTGCTCCATGCGGTCGGCCGGCACGCGGTCGGCAAAGATCTCACGCGTGACCTCCCCCATGCGGAAGCGCGTCAGCGTGCCATAGCAGTCGAAGGTGATGTACTTGGGGCGGAATTTCATGATGTCGTCTCTCCGTGGTGGGGCTGTCATCTGGCTGTCATTGCAGCATGGGGGTGCCGCTGGGCGATCGTGTTTTGCAGGCCTTGACGCGAGCAAACTGCGGTTTGAGCAGGGCCGCGCGGCATGCCGTGCCGTGCGCACGCAAGGTGTGCGTGATGCACGCCGGAAGGCCCCAAAGTCGATCAGTGCACGGCTCGGTCGCGGCTGACTTGGCGCCAGGCACCGCGCTTTTCATGTGGCCCGGCGCAATGCCGCCACATGGCGTCTGACGGGCTTCGGGTTCGAACTGCAGCATCTCCGGGTTCCTCCAAGGCTGTGCGAAAAATGGTAGGCGCCCACCCGCGGCATATGTGCCTGTTCGGAGCCCCCGCACAGCGCGGAAATCGCGAAGCTGCAGCCCCCGGCGGCGCAAGCTTGCGAATTGCGCCGCAGGCTGTTTCGCGGCTGGCGCATGGGCCTGAAAACGACCAAGATGGCCACGCCACATGACTGGGAGAACGTGTTTATGGGTGCGATGCATGCACCGGCATCCGACGGCGTGACCTTGCGCCCGATGACCGAATCAGACCTCGGGGCCGCACAGGCCCTGACCGCGGAGCAGCGCTGGCCGCACCGCCCCGCCGAATGGGATCAGGCCCTGCGCCACGGCCAGGGCGTGGTGGCCGAGCGGGACGGCGAAGTCGTCGGCACGGCGATGCGCTGGCATTGGGGGCCGCGGCACGCCACGGTCGGCTTGGTCGTCGTCGCGCCGGCCTGCCAGGGGCGGCGCATCGGCCACCGGTTGATGAGCGCAGTGCTCGAAGGGCTGGAGGACAGTACCGTGCTGCTGCACGCCACGGCCGACGGGCGCGGCCTGTACGAGCGGCTGGGCTTCGTGCGCACCGGCGAGTTGCGCCAGCACCAGGGCATCGCCCAGGCCTCCCCGCCCATCGCGCTGGCGCCGGGCTGGCGGTTGCGGCCGGCGGGCCAGAGCGACCTGCAGACGCTGCAGGCACTCGACGAACAGGCGCGCGGCATGCGCCGCGACGCCCTCATCCAGGAGCTGTTCGAGCAGGCCGAGGCCGCCGTCGTGCTGACGCAGGACGACGTGGCCCGCGGCTTCGCGATGCTGCGCCGCTTCGGCCGCGGCCACGCGATCGGACCCGTGGTGGCGCCCGACGTGACCGGCGCGCAGGCGCTGATCGCGCACCTCTCCGGCCTCAACGCCGGGCGCTTCACGCGCATCGACATCGACTTCGACACCGGCCTGGCCGAGTGGCTGGAGAGCCTGGGCCTGCTGCGCGTCGACGCACCGACGACGATGCTGCGTGGGCCGGCGCTGGTGACCGCACCGCCCACGCAGCTGTTCGCCGTCGTCACGCAGGCGCTGGGCTGATGGCCAGCACCTTCGTCTACAAGGCCGACCTGGTGCGCGGCCGGCAATGGGCCGAGGTATTCCGCCGCGAGGCGCCGCAGATCGATTTCCGGCTGTGGCCCGACATCGGCGACCCGGCGCGCGTGCACTACCTCGCCGCCTGGGAGCCGCCGAACGACCTGGCCGACCGCTTTCCGCAACTGAAGCTGCTGTTCTCGTCCGGCGCCGGCGTCGACCAGTTCGACCTCTTCGCGCTGCCCCGCGAGCTGCCGGTGGTGCGCATGATCGAACCGGGCATCACGCGCGGGATGGTCGAGTACGTCACCCATGCCGTGCTGGACCTGCACCGCGACATGCCGGCGTACCGGCGCGCGCAGCAACGCGGCGCATGGAGCCCGCTGCCGGTCAGGACGGCGGCTGAGCGCCGCGTGGGCGTGCTGGGCCTGGGCTCGCTCGGCCAGGCGGTGCTGACGCAGCTCGCCGCTTTCGGCTTCGACTGCGCCGGCTGGAGTCGCTCGCGCCGTGTCGTCGATGGCGTGCGCGTGCTGGCCGGCACTGACGAACTCGGCGAGTTCCTCGCCCGCAGCGACATCCTGGTGTGCCTGCTGCCGCTGACGGACGAGACACGCGGGTTCCTGAATGCCGCGCTGCTGCAACGCCTGCCGCGCGGCGCCGCCCTCGTGCATGTGGGCCGCGGGCCGCAACTGATCGCGGCGGACCTGCTGAGCGCACTGGACGCCGGGCAACTCACCGAGGCCGTGCTCGACGTGACCGACCCCGAGCCGCTGCCGCCCGCGCATGCGCTGTGGTCGCATCCGCACGTGCGCATCACGCCGCACATCGCCAGCATGACGCAGCCGGTCAGCGCGGCGCGCGCGGTGATCGACAACCTGCGCCGCTTCGAGCGTGGCGAGCCGCTGGTCGGCCTTGTCGACCGGCAGCGCGGGTATTAGCAAGCCCCTCGCCCGGCCTCGCCGCGCTGGACGCGGGCAAGCCCAGTCGGTCCCCCGGGGGGGACGGCGATGCTTGCGGCATCGAGCCGCGGGCGGCGATCGCAGATCGAAGCGCTGACTCGCATGCCCACCAGACAACGCAGCACGATCTGCGGAAAGCCGCAGCACAACCGCAGCAACGGCTCACGCGCAGCCCGATTCCGGCACCACTTCCAGGGCACCGGCACCTAAATTGGAAGCCATCGAAGCCAAGCTTTCACCACCTGCCATGAACCCAGCCGCCCGCTCTGCAGATACCGACGCCCTGGTCCGCCTCGACCGCGCCCACCTCGTCCATCCCGTGACCAACTGGCGCCAGCATGAGGAGCGTGGCCCCCTGATCCTGACCGAGGCGCGCGGCCCCTGGCTGAAGGACGCCAGCGGCCATGAGCTGCTCGACGGCTTCGCCGGCCTGTGGTGCGTGAACGTCGGCTATGGCCAGGAGAGCGTCGTGCGCGCGGCCACCGAGCAGTTGCACAAGCTGCCATATGCCACCGGCTACTTCGACTTCGCCAGCGAGCCCGCCATCCGCCTGGCCGCCAAGCTCGTCGACATCACGCCGCCTTCGCTGACGCGCGCCTATCTCACGCTCGGCGGCTCCGAGGCGGTCGACGCCGCGGCGCGCTTCATCGTGCAGTACTGGAATGCCGTCGGCCGGCCGGCCAAGAAGCACTTCATCTCGCAGGAGCGCGGCTACCACGGCTCCTCGTCCACCGGCGCGGGCCTGACGGCACTGCCGGTGTTCCACCGCGGCTTCGACCTGCCCTTACCCACCCAGCACTACATCCCCTCCCCCAACCCTTACCGCCACCCGCAGGGCGGCGATGCACAGGCGCTGATCGCCGCCTCGGTGGCGTCGCTGCGCGCCAAGGTCGCGGAGCTGGGTGCCGACAACGTGGCCGCGTTCTTCTGCGAGCCCGTGCAGGGCTCCGGCGGTGTCATCGTGCCGCCGGTCGGCTGGCTGAAGGCCATGCGGGATGCGGCGCGTGAGCTGGACATCCTGTTCGTCGTCGACGAGGTGATCACCGGCTTCGGACGCACCGGGCCCATGTTCGCCTGCGACGCCGAGGGGGTCGAGCCCGACCTGATGACACTCGCCAAGGGCCTGACATCCGGCTACCTGCCCATGGGTGCCACCATGCTGTCGGAGAAGGTCTATGCCGGCATCGCCGACGCCGCGCCGGCCGGCGTGCCCGTCGGGCATGGCGCCACCTACTCTGCACATCCCGTCAGCGCGGCGGTGGCGCTGGAGGTGCTGCGCCTGTACACCGAAGGCGGCGTGATCGCCAATGCGCAGCGCGTGGCACCGGCCTTTGCCGCGGCGCTCGACGGGCTGCGATTGCATCCGCTGGTGGGCGACGCACGTTGCCGCGGCCTGCTCGGCGCGCTGGAGCTGGTCAGCAGCAAGGCCACGAAGCGCGGCTTCGGGGCCGTATCCGGCCTGGCCGAACGCCTGTTCGCATCGGCCTACCGCAACGGTGTCGTGTTCCGCTGCTTCGGCGACGGCGTGCTGGGCTTCGCGCCCGCCCTGACCTACACGCACGGGGATGTCGAGCAATTGTTCGCACGCGTCAGGAAGGTGCTGGACGAAGCACTGGCTTGGCCCGATGTGCGGGCCGCGCTCGCCGACTGAGAATCCGCGGCAACTGCCACATCGCCCACGACGACATGCCCGAAGCCCTGAAACTCGACCGCCTGGACCTGCGCATCCTGGCGCAGCTGCAACAGAACGGTCGCATCACGAACGTCGACCTGGCCGACGCCGTGGGCTTGTCGCCCAGCCCCTGCCTGATCCGCGTCAAGCGGCTGGAGCAGGCCGGCTACATCACGGGCTACGGCGCGCGCCTGCGGCTCGAGAAGCTGGGCGACACGCTGACGGTGTTCACCGAGATCACGCTGTCGGACCACCACCGCGAGGACTTCATGCGCTTCGAGGCGGCCATCCGGGGCGTGGACGAGATCCTCGAGTGCCACCTCGTCAGCGGCGGCTACGACTACCTGCTGCGCTTCATCACCCGGGGCGTCAACCACTACCAGCAGATCATCGAAGGCCTGCTCGAGCGCAACATCGGCATCGAGAAGTACTTCAGCTACATCGTCATCAAGTCGCCCTTCATCAAGACGCACTGCCCCATCGACAAGCTGTTCCCCGAGGAGCGGTGAGCGCGCAGCGCGCGGCCCTCACCACCGCGTGAGGTCACTCGTCGTGATGACGAGATCACCGCGGCTTCGTGCGGCCTCTGCCTGATTGCCGCCTCCGCGGCTGAGCGCGCCGACGGCGGAATGAGCAGCGCGCGCTGCATGCTGCGGCGAGCTGCCCATCGGCGTTCAAGGCGTGGCCGCATGTCGCAGCACAACGCGCCGAATGGAGCCGCCAGACGGCATGGAATAGCTGCGCGGCCGGGGCTGACCGCAGCGCCGCAAAGGCTGCCGAGCAGCCGGCCAACAACCGCAGCTTGTGCCGCGCCGGGCCGGTGTTTCGAGACGCTACGCCGCCGTGCCGATGCTGCAATGACCCGGCATCACAGCATGCATCGCAAGGCGCACCAGGCGCTGCGCGCATTCCAACAGTCTGCCAATCCACCGAGGGTATCCATGACACCGTCCACACGCTTTCGCCCCCTGCTCGCCGCCTGCGCCCTGCTCGGCGGCGGCTTCGCCCATGCGCAATCCAATGTCGTGATCAGCGGCAGCGTGGACATGGGCGTGTTCCGCGACACAGCCGGCCGCACCAACGTCGGCACCATCCAGCGCAGCCACCTGGAGTTCGCCGGCACCGAGGATCTCGGCGACGGCCTGGCCGCGACCTTCCGCCTGCGCCACCGTTTCGACGCAGACACCGGCGCGCCCGAGGCCGGCACCGGCAGGCCGTTCTGGCACGGCGAGTCGACCGTCGGCCTCAAGGGCGGCTTCGGCGCGCTGCGCCTCGGACGCGCGCTGGACGCCATCCAGGCGCACGACTGGGCCTTCGACGCCTGGAGCAACTACGACCGCATCGTGTCGCCGGCCTGGGACCTGTGGCACTGGAACTACTCCGCCGACCCCACCGGCGGCGGCTCGGGCCGCGTGGCCAATGCCGTCTTCTACGACTCGCCGAAGTTCGCCAACGTCTCACTGCATGTCAGCGCCTCGCCCGAGTCGCCCGCAGGCGCCGTGGCGAAGACGCGCGCCGCCACGCTGCTCTACAACGACGGCAAGCTGCGCATGATGCTGGGCAGCGGCAAGAACAGCGCCGGCGCCACCGAGACCGTGGCCGGCGTGCGCGCCGCCTTCGGCATGCTGTCGCTGATGGGCGTGTACAACGTCAGCGAAACGCTGGCCGGCTCCAAGGCCAAGGTGACGACGCTGGGCGCCGTCTATGTGATGGGCGCCACGACGCTGAAGGCCGGCTGGGGCCAGGCGGACATCGACGGCGTGAAGCAGCGCAAGATGGTTTCGGTGAGCGCCGGCTACAGCTTCTCCAAGCGCACCACGGTGTATGCGGACCTGGCCTCCAAGCGCATCCTGGGCACGGGCACGAAAGAAGTCTACGGCGCGGGCATGACGCACTCGTTCTGAGCAGGCCTCGCTACAGCAACGGCGCGCCGCCTGTCACGGCGTACCGCGCCCCCGTGATATAGCTCGCCTCGTCCGACGCGAGGAAGACGAACAGCGGCGCCACTTCGCGCGGCTGGCCGGGGCGCTTCATCGGCACCTCGTTGCCGAACTTCTCGACCTTCTCCGGCGGCATCGTCGCGGGGATCAGCGGCGTCCAGATCGGGCCGGGCGCGACCGAGTTGACGCGGATGCCCTGCTCGGCGAGCAACTGGCCGAGGCTGGCGGTGAAGTTGGCGATCGCCGCCTTGGTCGCCGAGTAGGGGATGAGCTCCTTGGGCGGCTTGTCGGACGTGATCGACGTCGTGTTGAGGATGGACGACCCCGGCTTCAGATGCGGCAGCGCCGCCTTCGCGAGATAGAACTGCGCATGGATGTTGACATCGAAGGTGCGCCGCCATTCGTCGTCGGAGATCTCGTCGAGCGACTCGCGTGACATCTGGAAGGCGGCGTTGTTGACGAGGATGTCCAGCCGGCCGAATGCTTCGACGGCGCGGCGCACGATGGCCTTGCAATGCTCCGCATCGACGATGTCGCCGGCCATCAGCACGCAGCGACGGCCTGCGGCCTCCACCCAGCGGCGCGTCTCCTGGGCGTCGTCATGCGATTCGAGATAGGCGATCAGCACGTCCGCGCCTTCGCGCGCATAGGCGATGGCCACCGCGCGGCCAATGCCGGAATCGCCGCCGGTGATGATGGCCGCCTTGCCGGCGAGCTTGCCGCTGCCCTTGTAGCTGTGCTCGCCATGGTCCGGCTGCGGGCGCATCGGGGCGGTCTTGCCGGGCAGGTCTTGTTGCTGTGCGGGTTGGTTCATGGAGGGCCTCCTGGGTTTCACAACGGCCGCCTTGCCAGCAAACGGCGCTCCCGACGCCGGGTTGCACGCTCAACCTCTCAGCCCTTCTTCTCCCGGGCACGTTGGCTGCCCGCCTTGCCGATGGCCTTCCACTTGGCTCTCAGCTCGATGCGTTCCAGTGCGGTCAGTTCGCCGCGTTGGGCGTCGCGCATCAGCTTCTTGTAGTTGTCGAGCCGATCCCCGTCCACGTGAGCCAGCACGGCGCACCCGGGCTCGCCCTCGTGCCGGCAATCGCGGAACCGGCAGTGCTGCGCGAGCGACTGCACATCCTCGAACGACGCCGCCAGCGTGCGCGCGTCCGCGTCGGGCCTGAAGGTGCGCAGGCCCGGCGTGTCGATGATGCAGCCGCCGTGCGCACAGCGGTGCAGCGAGCGCGCCGTGGTCGTGTGGCGGCCGCGGCCGTCACCCTTGCGCACCGCGCCCGTGGACTGGCCGGCGTCGGCCAGCGTGTTGATCAGCGTCGACTTGCCGGCGCCCGAAGAGCCGAGCAGCACCAGCGTCTGCCCCGCATGCAGCCAGGGGCCGAGCTCGGCGCAGGTCTGCCGCGACAGCGCGTTCACCGGCAGCACCGGCACGGTGGCGGGCAGGCGGCCGTACATCTCCGCAATGCGCGCCGGCGCATCCGGCGCAATGTCGCGCTTGGTGAGCACGACGACCGGCGCCACGTCGCAGGCCCGCACCATGGCGATGTAGCGCTCCATGCGGCGCGCGTTGAAGTCCGCATCCAGCCCCATCACCAGCAGCGCCGCATCGACGTTGCTGGCAAGCGGCTGGCGGCGCCCGTCGTTGGCACGGCGCGCAATCTGCGTGACGGGTTGGACGCGCTCGACGATCCAGGCCTGGCCGTGCGCGTCGGCCTGCATGCCGACCCAGTCGCCGATGGTCAGCGGCTCCGCGATGGCCTGCAGTTGCTGCACCAGCCTGGGCAGTGCACGGGCCAGCAGTTCGGAGCGGCCGTCATGCAGCGTGAAGCAGTCGCGCTGCGATTCGGTGATGCGCGCGAGGCGCATGTCCGGCCCGGGCACGCTCAGTTGCGCGGCGCGCGCCGCGATGGCTTGTGTGAGCCCGAGCGCCTGCAGCGTCTCGAATTCGATGTCGATCATGGGAATCCATTGAGGGTTGGCTTCGTCCGCGCGAGCGCGAACCTGTCCACGCGCGCTGGCGCGTGGCGCAATCAGGTGGGAAGCCGGCCGCGACTGGTGCGGCGATCAATGGACCCGCGGTGAACGCAGGCTCAGGCGCGAAGGGCGCTCAGAGGGGCACGCAGGCAGCCGGACACGAGAAGGGCGACACGATCCGCTTGTTCCATGGTCTTCTCCTGGGCTGGTTGATGAAGGGCGCGAGTCTGCCAGCCAGGGGAGGCTGGCGTCAACCGTGCCAGGCGCCTACGCTCAGGGCGCCGCGGCGGCCGGGCAGGCCATGTCGATTTGGCGTCCCGTCGTTCGTCGATGGGATACGGGTGCCCCGAGGGCGCTCCGTGCATTCAACCGGACAGGAGTGAAGACATGTCATACATCGACGGTTTTGTGATCGCGGTTCCCACCGCCAACAAGCAGAAGTTCATCGAGCACGCGCGCCACTTCGACGCGATGTTCATCGAGCTGGGCGCCACCCGCGTGATCGAAGGTTGGGGCGACGATGTCCCGGACGGCAAAGTCACCGACTTCCGCCGCGCCGTCCAGGCCACGGCCGAGGAGACGGTGGCCTTCTCGTGGGTCGAATGGCCCGACAAGGCCACGCGCGACGCCGGCATGAAGAAGATGATGGAAGACCCGCGCATGGACCCGTCCACCCCCGGCAACCCGCCCGTGCCCTTCGACGGCAAACGCATGATCTTCGGCGGCTTCGAGCAGGTGGTTGAAGTGAAGGCTTGAGTGGCGGGGGGCGAACCTTCACCACGACCTGAAATCGACCAGGTCGGTCGAGATCGCCTCAACCGACTTGGTGCTCAGCAGTGTTTTGCAACCAGCGGTTTGCTCAAGCGTATTCAACTGCTCGCGCTGGCGACAGCGTGTCGTTCAACACCTTGGCAGCCACGTCCGGCCGTTCGAGGACGATGAAGTGGCCGGCGCTAGGCACCTGGACGAACTCGGCCGCGGGGAGGATCTGCTTGTTGGCTTGCCGGTCCGAGGGTCGCGACCAATCCGTCTCTCCGTAGATGAGATGAACGGGTGCGCGGACCTCGGGGTAGCGGGCGCGTGCCGCGATGAGGCTGGGCAGGTTGCCGTACACCGCGCGGGCGACGACCGGATAGCCCGGCCGACGTCCGACCTTCAACAGCTCATCGACGTAGTCATCGCGCAGGGCGGACGTGTCGCCAAGACCGCCACGGAGCACGGCACGCACGATCGGCTTGGGTTGGACGCTGGCGATGGTCTCGCCGACCACCGGCGCCAGCGCGCCGGTCACGACGAACCGGGCCAGCAGGCTGGACCGCTTGATGCCGCCCGCGTAGTCATAGGCATTGATCGCCACGACACGCCGCACCCGCTCGGGCAGATCGGCCGCGGTGGTGAGGGCCAGCGTCGCGCCCATCGACTCGCCGAGCAGCGTCACGTCGCGCAGGTCGAGTCGGGTGATGAGGCTCTTGACCGCCTCGCGCATGGCCGGCTCCTCATAGGACGCGCCCGGCACGATCTGCGAGTAGCCCATGCCAGGGAGGTCGAGGGCATACACCGTGTACCGCTCCAGGACCAGCGGGATGAGGTGGCGGAAGTGCTCGGCCTGGGTGCGAACGGTGTGCAGCAGGACCAACGCTGGCCCCTTTCCGCCCGAGAGATAGCGCAAACGCCCGGGGCTGGCTTCGTTTGATCCGCGCGGATCGAGAAAGTGTTCCTCGGTCCCGGGGATCTTGATTGTGGAAAGAGAGTTGTTGCTGGTCAGCGGCACGATGGTTTCCTTGAGTTTTTTGGGGGGCGTGGATGCGATGCGGGCACTCAGCGCAAGGGCTGGTAGCGCGATGCCACTTCGTTGCTCGACAGGTGGGGCGCCATCGCCTTGCGCGCGCCCTCAAAGGCATCCCAGAGGGCGCCGTCATGCAGCGCAGGCAGCGTCACCGACTCGCCGCGCTCGAAGCCCTGCAAGGCGGCGTCGACCAGGTCTTCGGCACGCATCACGATCTGCGCCGGCAGGTGCTCCACGGGAAGGCCGCCGCGTGCCCAGAACTCGGTGGCCGTCGCACCCGGCAGCACCGCTTGCACCCGCACGCCCTTGGCCGCAAGCTCGTGTTGCAGCGATTGGCTGAAGGCCAGCACGAAAGCCTTGCTGCCGCCATACACGCCGTTCAAGGCTTCCGGCGAGACGGCCGCGACGGAGGCGATGTTGATCAACGCACCGTTGCCGCGTGCCACGAAGCCGGGCACCGCGGCGTAGCTCAGCCGGGTCAGCGCCGTGACGTTGAGGTCGATCATGCGCGCCATCTGGTCCACGTCGCTCTCCAGCAGCGACGTGTGCGTGCCGATGCCGGCGTTGTTGACCAGCAGGGTGATGCTGGCATCGCGCTTGAGCTTGTTCTCCACGCTGCGCAGCGCCACCGGATCGTTCAGGTCGGCGGGGAAGACCTCCATCGCGCGGCCGTGGCGGCTGCTGATGTCCGCAGCCAGCGGGTTCAAACGCTCGCGGCTGCGGGCGACGAGGATGAGGTCGTAGCCGCGCCGTGCCAGGCGGTCGGCGTAGAGGGCGCCGATGCCGGAGGAGGCTCCGGTGATGAGGGCGGTGCCCGGGTTCGTCTGCGTCATGGTGGTGCTCCGTTGCGGGGTTGCGATGGAGCGCATGTTGCGCCGTCTAGCGCATGGCGTAAATGACGCATATAGTCATGTTTTATGTCACGCGATCCGGAGCCCGCCCATGCACAAGATTGGCTACGTCCTGCCGGCCGGCTTCCAGGTGATGGCGCTGGCCACGCAGGCGGTCTTCGAATTCGCCAACGTCGTGGCGGGCGAGCCTTTCTACGAGGTCACTTGCCACTCGATGCCCGGTGGCAGCGTGAAGGCATCGCTGGGCACGGCCCTGCAGGCGCTGCCCTTCACCGCACGCAGCACAGCAGACACCTGGATGGTGGTCGGCGTGATCGACCCGCTTGCCAGCTCCTCACCGTCCGAGCTGCTGCATGCGCTGCGAAAGTGCAGCGCTCGGGCACGTCGGACCGTGGGGCTGTGCACCGGCGCCTTCGTACTGGCCGAGGCCGGCTTGCTGGCGGGGCGACGCGCGACGACGCACTGGGCCTATGCGGACGCACTGCAGCAGCGCCATCCCGACGTCCAGGTCGAGCCGGACCGCATCTTCATCGCCGATGACCCGATCTGGACCTCGGCCGGCATGACGGCGGAACTGGATCTGGCGCTCGGCCTCGTCGAGAAGGACCTGGGCGACGACGTGGCGCGCGCGGTGGCGCACCGGCTGGTCATGCATCAGCGCCGTTCGGGCGGCCAGTCGCAGCATTCGGAGATGCTGAATCTGGCGCCGCGCTCGGACCGCATCGCGCGGGCGCTGGAGTACGCACGCCACCACCTGGCGCAGTCGCTGGGCGTGGAAGAACTCGCTGCGGCCGCGAACCTCAGCCCGCGCCAGTTCAGCCGGGTGTTCACGGCCGAGACCGGCCAATCGCCCGCCAAGGCGGTGGAGCGCCTGCGCGTGGAGGCGGCGCGCTTGATGATCGAGCGCAGCCGCCACCCGCTGGAGGTGGTGGCGCGCGAGACGGGCTTTCGCGACCGGCGCCATCTTCGCGAGGCATTCATGCGGGGCTTCGGCAAGCCGCCTCAGGCACTCAGGCGCGACGCCCGCCTGGGGCCCTGAAGCGCGTCGGCGAGGGCGCGGCCACCATTCGACTGCGAAAACTCCGGAGCCGGGACGGTCACGCCCCGATCCGCAACACCCGCTCCACCACCGCGCAGAACCAGCGCACGCCGTGAGGCAGCGCTTCGTCGTTGAAGTCATAGCAAGGGTGGTGCAGGGGCCGTTCGCCGCCTTGGCCCAGCCACAAGTAGGCGCCCGGCCGCTCGCGCAGCATGAAGGCGAAGTCCTCGCTGGTGAAGGCCGGCCTCGCCGCCTCCGTGGCCTGCAGGCCGGCATCGGCCGCGGCGGCCAGTGCGAGCGCGGCCTCGGGCGGCGTGTTGATGGTGGGCGGGTAGTAGCGGGTGTAGATGACGTCGACCTCCAGGCCGTGGCTGAGCGCCACGCCGGCCGCCGCGTCGCGCAGCGCGGCCTCGATGCGGTCCTGCACCGCCGCGTCGAAGCTGCGCACGGTGCCGGTGATGCGGGCTTCGGCCGGCAGCACGTTGTGGCTCTGGCCGCCCTCGAGCCTGGTGACTGAAAGTACCGCCGAATCCGCAGGATCGATGCGGCGCGAGACGATGGTGTTGAGCTGTACGACCAGTTGACTCGCGGCCAGCAGCGCGTCGGGCGTGTGGTGCGGCTGGGCGGCGTGGCCACCGCGGCCGCGCAGCGTGATGTCGAAGCGGTCCGCCGCCGCCATGATGGGGCCGGGGCGCGTCTGCGCCTGGCCCAGCGGCAGGTCGGGCCAGTTGTGCAGCGCGTAGACCGCGTCGCAGGGGAAGCGCTCGAACAGGCCCTGCTCCACCATCACGCGCGCACCGCCCTGCCCTTCCTCGGCCGGCTGGAAGATGAAGTGCACCGTGCCGTCGAACTGCCGGGTGCGTGCCAGGTGGCGCGCGGCGCCGAGCAGCATGGCGGTGTGGCCGTCGTGGCCGCAACCGTGGTGCGCGCCGGCATGGCGGCTGGCGTGGCCCAGGCGTGATTGCTCGGCCATCGGCAGCGCGTCCATGTCAGCGCGCAGCCCGACGGTGCGGCTGCTGCTGCCGTGGCGCAGCGTGCCGACGACGCCGGTGCCGCCCAGGCCTTCGTGCACGTCGAGGCCGAGCAGGCGCAGCGCCGCCGCGACGATGCCGGCGGTGCGGCGCTCCTGGAAGGCCAGCTCCGGGTGGGCATGCAGGTCGCGGCGCAGGGCGACCAGCTCGGGCATCAGGTCATCGACCGCGATGCGTTCCGTCGTGGTCGAGATGGCGGGCATGGGTTCGTCGCGCATGGCGCGAGCTTAGGTCAGTGGCCGCAGGCATCGACAGCAGCGTTCGCTGTTCCGAGGGGCCAGCACGAAAGAATCTTGCGAAGACCGGCGCGCATCCGGCACCGCCTCATGCCGGCCTTCATGTCTACTTTCGTACGCCTTGTCAGGCCCCAAAGGACACACCGAATGCACCCCGTCATCGAGCGTCTCACGAACGCTGGCCACCTGGATCGCGTCTTCATCGGCGGCGAGTGGCGTGCCCCGGCGGGCCGGGCCCGCAGCGCCGTCATCGACCCGTCGACGGAGCAAGCCGTCGCGGAGATCGCACTGGGCAATGCGCAGGACGTCGACGCCGCTGTGGCCGCGGCCCGACAGGCCTTCACCACTTGGTCCGTCATTGCCGTCGAAACCCGCGCCATGCTGCTCGACCGCGTGCACGCCCTGATCCTGGAGCGCGCGGAGCTGTTCGCGCAGGCCATCTCGCTGGAGATGGGCGCGGCCATCGGCATGGCGCGCAGCATGCAGGTGCCGGTCGCGGCCGAGCACATCCGCGTGGCGCGGGACGTGCTGCAGAGCCACCCGTTTGTCGTCCGCCGCGAAGGCGTTGTCATCGTGCGCGAGCCCATCGGCGTGTGCGGGCTGATCACCCCCTGGAACTGGCCGCTGTACCAGGTCACCGCCAAGGTCGGCCCCGCGCTGGCGGCGGGCTGCACGGTCGTGCTCAAGCCCAGCGAACTGTCGCCGCTGAGCGCGCTGCTGTTCGCCGAGGTGATGCGCGATGCCGGCGTGCCCGCGGGCGTGTTCAACCTGGTGAACGGCGAAGGCCCCGAGGTGGGCGCCGCGCTGGCATCGCACGCGGATGTGGACATGATCTCGATCACCGGCTCGACGCGCGCCGGCGTGCTGGTGGCCCAGGCGGCCGCGCCGACCGTCAAGCGGGTCGCGCAGGAGCTGGGCGGCAAGTCGCCCAACATCGTGCTGCCCGACGCGGACCTGCCGCGCGCCATACCGCTGGGCGTGGCCGCGGCCTTCCGCAACGTCGGCCAATCCTGCAGCGCCCCGACGCGCATGATCGTGCCGCGCGAGCGCCTCGCGGAGGTGGAGCGGCTCGCCGCCGAAGCGGCCGCGGCCCTGGTCGTGGGCGACCCGCGCCTGCCGCAGACCACGCACGGCCCCGTCGCGAACCGCGCGCAGTTCCAGCGCGTGCAGGACATGATCGAGGCCGGCATCGCCGAAGGCGCCCGCCTCGTCTGTGGCGGCCCCGGCCGGCCGGCTGGCCTGGAGCGGGGCTTTTACGTGCGCCCCACCATCTTCTCGGACGTGCAGCCGCACATGCGCATCGCGCAGGAGGAAATCTTCGGGCCGGTGCTGTCCATCATGGCCTGCGACAGCGTGGACGAGGCCGTGGCGATCGCCAACGACACGGTCTACGGCCTGGGCGCCCATGTGCAGGGCCGCGACCCGGCCGCCGCGCGCGCCGTCGCGGCCCGCATCCGCTCGGGACAGGTGCACATCAACCATCCGGCCTGGAACCCGCACGCCCCGTTCGGCGGCTACAAGCGCTCCGGCAACGGCCGCGAGTACGGCGTCGAAGGCTTGCAGGAATACCTGGAAACCAAGGCCATTCTTGGCGCCATGAACGAGGAGCACGCATGACCGCAGCCCTGCTGCTGCACCGCGCCGACGGTGCCCCGCTTTCGACGACCTTCCGCCCGGGGGCGTTCGGCAGGGACGATCCGTTCGCGGCGTCTCGCGAGATCGCCTGGGAGGGCCCCGGTTCGATGATCGCCGCCCGGGTCGCCTTCAGCGGTGACATCGACGTGGCGTGCTTTCCTCACACCGAGACCCTCGTCGTCGTGGCGGGCGCGCTGACGCTGACGGCGGCCGGCACGGCGCCGGTGGTCATCGGCCCACACGCCGGCGCGGTCATCGCGCGGGGCACCGCGCTGCGCATGCAGGCCGGCGCGGGCACGCGGTTCGTGTCCTGCGCGGCCGCCAGTGGCGAGCCGTCGGCGCCCGGCGTCACGCCGTTGCGGGCCGACGCCGACCTCCAGCCGTCCAACCCGCCACCGGCACAAACCCTGCTGGGCCCGGCCCCGGCCTGCCGCAGTGACAACGTCTTCACCGACGCGCAGACGCAGTACAAGGCCGGCACCTGGGACTCGACGCCCTACCACCGCATCGTCCGCCCGCATCCCCTCAACGAGTTCATGCACCTGCTTGCTGGCAACGTGCAGTTCGCAAGCCCCGACGGCAGCGTGTTGTCGGCAGGGGCCGGCGATGCGCTCTTCGTGCCGCAGGGCGCCCCCGTCGGCTGGGAGAGCCGCAACCATGTCGCGAAGTTCTACGTGGTGCAAACCGTCCCCGCCTGAAACCGCCGTCGAGACCCACATGTCCCAGCCCTTGCGCTTCATCGAGACCTCGCCCCAACCGCCGGCCAGCGCCGACGTCGTCGTCATCGGCGGCGGCATCATCGGTGTGTTCACCGCCTACTACCTGGCGCGGCGCGGCCTGTCGGTCGCCCTGGTCGAGAAGGGCCGCATCGGCGCCGAGCAGTCGAGCCGCAACTGGGGCTGGTGCCGCCAGCAGAACCGCGACGCCCGCGAACTGCCGATGGCCACCAGGAGCCTCGAACTGTGGGACCAGTTTGCCGCCGAGACCGGCGAGGACACGGGCTTCAAGCGCTGCGGCTTGCTGTACCTGAGCGATGACGAAGCGCAGATCTCCGACTGGGCCCATTGGCGCGAGCTGGCCAAGACCGCGGGCGTGACCACCCACATGCTCAGCGGCCGCGAGGCCTCGGAGCGGGGCCAGGCGACCGGCCGCAGCTGGAAAGGCGGCGTCTTCTCCCCCAGCGACGGCACGGCCGACCCGGCCAGGGCGGCACCCGCGGTGGCCGCCGCGCTCGTCAAGCTCGGCGGCAGCGTCCACCAGAACTGCGCGGCCCGCGGCATCGAGCTCGAAGGCGGCCGCGTCAGCGGCGTCGTGACGGAGGCCGGGACCATCAAGACCCGCACCGCGGTGCTCGCGGGCGGCGCATGGGCGTCGTCGTTCTGCAACCAGCTCGGCGTGCGCTTCCCGGTTGCCACGGTGCGCCAATCCATCGTGCGCCTGGCACCGGTGCAGCAGCGCCTGCCCGACGCCCTCGCCGGCCCGCGCGTCGCCGTCACCCGGCGGCCCGACGGCCACTACGTCCTGGCGATCAGCGGGCGGGGGCGCGTCGACCCCACGCCGCAACTGATGCGCTTCGCGCCGCAGTTCATCCCGATGTTCGCCAAGCGCTGGCGCAACGTGTTCCCCGGCGGCCTGGAAGGCCTGCGCTGGGGCCACGAAACCCGCGCGCGCTGGAAGCTGGACGCACCCACGCCCATGGAACGCGCGCGGATCCTCGACCCGAAGCCCGACCCAGCCGGCGTTCGCGAAACCCACCGCCGCGCCATCGACTTGTTGCCGGCGCTCCGCGACGCCCGCATCGCCAGCACCTGGGCCGGCTACATCGACAGCACGCCCGACGGTGTGCCGGGTATCGGGGAGCTGCCGCAGATGCCCGGCTTCATCCTGGCCGCGGGCTTCTCGGGACACGGTTTCGGCATCGGCCCCGGCGCAGGCCACCTGATCGCCGACCTGGTGACCGGTTCGCGGCCCATCTTCGACCCCGCGCCGTTCAACCCCGCGCGGTTCAACGAGTCGTCCTGGGGCAAGGTGGCTGACTTCTAACTCCCCAAGCAAGACGGACGTCCATCCCTCTTAAGGGGGATACGACGGGGGATGCCACCCCGCGCATCCCCCGCTCCTCCCCCCTCGATCCCACCTAAGGGCGATACCTTCGCGGCCGGCGCTTGCCGAGACTGCGGTCACCGACATCGGAGACCGCCATGCAGACCCAAACCAACCCGCCCACCCCCGACACCGTGCGCCAGCAGGGCGCCAACGTGCTGCGTGTCACCCTCAGGCAGCTCAGCGCCTGGGCCAGCGACGATGCGCAGCACCGGGTCATCCTGCCCGTGGCCGACGAGGAGGCCTGGGAGGGCACCGAGATCGACGTTCGCAGGACAGTGCTGTGAACGGCGGCAGCCCGACGTCGGTGGGGTTCGCTCCGGCCCATCGCCAGGCACTCCAGGCGCCCCAGGCGTGCCAGCCCCCGCAGGTCGCCGGCTGGGTGTTCGATGCCGAAGGCGGCCACATCCGCGGCGTGGACCAGCACGGCCAGGTGCTGTTGCTCGTGGCGGCCAGCCCGCTGTTCGGCCCGCGCCTTGCCGCGGCGTTCAGCTCGGCGCTGCCCTGGTCGCCGCCGACGCTGAACGGCCTGCGCGCCAGCTTGCCTCGCTGACGCTTTTCAGTGTGGGCACGCCAGTTGCCCCGCATGCCGGTCCATCACCGAAGGAACCGCCATGAACAACCCCTTGCGCCACGTGGGCCAGAGCGCGCGCCCCGAAGAAGCCGCGAAACCCTCACCTGACGACCAGGCCGGCGACGCCGGGGCCGAGGCCCGCCAGCAGAACCCGACCGACGCCCCCGGCGGCACGCTGGAGCAGCACCCGCGCACCACGCCCTCTGCCCCGACGACGCGGGCCACCCCGGCGACCGGCCCGCGTGCCGCGAACAAGGAGATCAAGGACCTCGAGCCTGGCGAGCCGCCGCCCGAGTCCAGCGCCGGGTCCTGACGCGCACGCCCGCGCCCCACCCTCGCTCTGCACATAAGCAACGCCGCTTTCCTTCGTTCCGCGAGGAAGCGACGCTCCCTATCGTTGTGGCCTGAACACGCACAGGCCACCCATGCACATCACCAGCATCTCCGGCAGTCCCAGCGAACGCTCGCGATCCGCCTGGTTGACGCAGTTCGCGCTGACCCGCCTTGAAGGCGTGGCCACGCGCAGCGAGCACATCACCCTGCGCGGGCTGCCGGCCGCGGCCCTGCTCGGCGCGGACACCACGGATGCGGCCATCGCCCAGGCGGTCGACGCCGTCGGCGCGGCCAGCCTCGTCATCGTCGGCACGCCCATCTACAAGGCCGCCTATTCCGGCCTGCTGAAGGTCTTCCTGGACCTGCTCCCGCCCGACGCGCTGCGCGGCAAGACCGTGCTGCCGCTGGCCACGGGTGGCAGCACGGCGCACCTGCTGGCGCTGGACTACGCGCTCAAGCCGGTGCTTTCGGCGCTGGGCGCACGCCATGTGCTGGACGGCGTCTTCGCCACCGACGCGCAGCTGCAGCGCCATGAGGCGGGCGGCTACGTGCCCGAACCCGACCTGCTGGCGCGGCTGGACCGCGCGCTGGAACCCCTCGTGCCCGCCGCGCGAATGCGCATCGACGCCGAGCTCAGCTGTCGGCGCTGAAGCAGCCCACCACCCCTTGTCTCCTCGCCACCCGCACGGGATCGGCGATTCATCCCGGCGCTCGGGCGCGGATCGGGTGCACCCGAGCGCCGGGATCTTTTTCGCAGGACATCACATGCTCTACCGCTCATTGCTTCGCTGGACCGCGCCGCTGCTGCTGGCCGCCATCGGCCTGCACGCCTCGGCGCAGGCCACGCCGCCCCACACGCTGAGGATCGGCTTCCAGAAATCCGCCAGCCTGCTGACGCTGCAGAAATCCAGCGGCTCGCTGGAAAAGCGCCTGGCCCCGCTGGGGGTGGCCGTCAAATGGGTCGAGTTCCCCGCCGGCCCGCAACTGCTCGAAGGCCTGAACGTCGGCGCGGTCGACGTGGGCTTCGTCGGCGAGGCGCCGCCCATCTTCGCGCAGGCTGCCGGTGCGCGCTTCGTCTACATCGGCCACGACCCGGCCGCGCCGGAGGCGGAAGCCATCGTCGTGCCCAAGGATTCGCCGCTCAAGTCGGTGGCGGAACTGAAGGGCCGGAAGGTCGCGCTGAACAAGGGCAGCAACGTCCACTATTTGCTCGTCAAGGCGCTGGAGAAGCAGGGCCTGAAGTTCGGCGACGTCCAGCCCGTCTACCTGGCGCCGGCCGATGCGCGCGCGGCCTTCGAGCGCGGCGCGGTGGATGCGTGGGTGATCTGGGACCCGTTCCTCGCCGCCGTCGAGAAGCAGAGCGGCGCCAGGCAGCTCGCCGACGGTCGGGGCATCGTCAACAACTACGCCTACTACCTGGCCGAGCGCGGCTATGCCGAGAAGCAGCCGCAGGTCATCCAGGCGCTGTTCGAGGACACGCAGGCCCAGGCTGCGTACCTGAAGGCCAACATCAAGGCGGCCGCCGCCGTCATCGCACCGCTGCAGGGGCTGGAAGCCGAGGTCGTCGAGAAGAGCCTGGCGCGCTACCAGTTCGGCGTGAAGCCGCTGACGCCCGCCGTGGCGGCCGAGCAGCAGAAGATCGCCGACAGCTTCCACACGCTCGGGCTGATCCCCAAGCCCATCCGCGTGGCGGACGCGTTGCCGGGCACGGCCAAGCTGGCGGAGGCGTCCAGATGAGCGCACAGACGACGCGGCGCGCCGCCGTCGCCATCCTCGCGACGACCGCCTCGCTGTGGGTGCGTGCGCAAGGGGCGCCGCAGCTGCAGCACCTGCGGATTGGCTTCCAGAAAGGCTCCCTCAACCTCGCGCTGCTGAAGAGCTACGGCCTGCTGGAGCAGCGCCTGCCCGGCACCAAGATTCAGTGGACCGAGTTCCCCGCCGGCCCGCAGCTGCTCGAGGCGCTGGCGCTGGGCAGCGTGGACCTCGGCGCCACCGGCGACGCGCCGCCCGTGTTCGCGCAGGCCGCGGGCAAGGACGTCGTCTATGTCGGCGCCGAGCCGCCCAAGCCGGACAGCTCGGCCGTGCTCGTCAAGCCCGATTCGCCGCTCAGGACGCTGGCCGACCTCAAGGGCCGCCGCGTCGCCCTGCAGAAAGGCAGCAGCGCCCACTTCCTGACCGTGCGCGCCGTGAAGAAAGCCGGCCTGGCCTGGGCCGACATCCAGCCCGTCTACCTGCCGCCGGCCGACGCGCGTGCCGCCTTCGAGCGCGGCTCGGTCGACGCCTGGGCCGTGTGGGACCCGTACTACGCGGCCGCCGAAGTGACCGGCGAGCTGCGCGCGCTGGCCACCAGCCGCGGGCTGACCAGCAACAACACCTTCTACCTGGCCTCCCGTGCGCTGAGCCGCGACACCGCGCTGCTGAAGACGCTGTTCCAGGCGCTGACCGACACCGACACGCGGGCCCGCGCCGAGCGGCGCGACGCGGTGCAGCGCTACGCCGAGTTTGCCGGCCTGCCGCTGGCGACGGTCTATCGCATGGTCGAGCGACGCGGCGCCGCGCCGGTGGGGCCGCTCACGGCGGACATCGTCAAGGAGCAGCAACTGGTGGCCGACTCGTTCACCGAGCTGGGCCTCATCCCCCGCAGCATCCGCGTCGCCGACGCGATCGCCACGCCCATCGGCAAGGCCTAAGGAAGCATTCCCATGAAGATCTTCTGGTTCATCCCCACCCACGGCGACAGCCGCTACCTCGGCAGCTCGCGCGGCGCGCGCGTGGCCGACCATGCCTACTTCAAGCAGATCGCCATCGCCGCCGACAGCCTCGGCTACGAAGGCGTGCTGCTGCCCACCGGCCGCTCGTGCGAGGACTCATGGATCGTCGCGGCCAGCCTCATCGACGCCACGCGGCGCTTGAAGTTCCTCGTCGCGCTGCGGCCGGGCCTCGTCGCGCCATCGCAAAGCGCGCGTATGGCCGCCACGCTCGACCGTCTCTCGGGCGGGCGCCTGCTCGTCAACCTCGTCACGGGCGGTGACGCCGAGGAGCTGGCCGGCGACGGGCAGTTCCTGGACCACAGCGCACGCTACGAACAGTCGGCCGAGTTCATCCGCATCTGGCGCGAGCTGCTGGCTCGCTCCCACGACGGCGAGGGCTTCGACTTCGACGGCCAGCACCTCAGCGTGAAGGCCGGCAAGGTGCTCTATCCGCCCATCAACAAGCCCTACCCGCCCGTGTTCTTCGGCGGCTCGTCCGCCCCCGCGCACGAGCTGGCGGCGGCGCAGGTGGACACCTACCTGACCTGGGGCGAGCCACCCGCCGAGGTGGAGAAGAAGCTGGCCGACGTGCGCGAGCGCGCCGCCGCGCATGGCCGGCAGCTGCGCTACGGCATCCGGCTGCATGTCATCGTGCGCGAGACCGAGGACGAGGCGTGGCGCGCTGCCGGCGAGCTGCTGTCGCAGTTGGACGAAGCCACCGTCGCCGCCGCGCAGGCACGCTTCAAGTCGATGGACTCCGTCGGCCAGCGCCGCATGGCCGAGCTGCACGGCGGCCAGTTCAACAAGGCCGACGTGCGCCAGGGGCTGGAGATCGCGCCCAACCTCTGGGCCGGCGTGGGCCTGGTGCGCGGCGGCGCCGGCACGGCCCTCGTCGGCAACCCACAGCAGGTGGCGGACCGCATTCAGGCCTATGCCGCGCTGGGCCTGGAGTACTTCATCCTGAGCGGCTACCCGCACCTGGACGAGGCGCACCGCTTTGCCGAACTGGTGTTCCCGTTGCTGCCGCTGGACGTGCGCGAGAAGCTCAGTGCGCCGGCGCTGACCGGGCCGTTCGGCGAAGTCGTCGCCAACCACTACGCCCCCAAGGCAGTCTCCGCGAGCTGACCATGCGCCAGCGCCTGATTCCCTGGCTGCTGCCCGCGGCCATCCTCATCGCCTGGGAGGTGGCCTCGCGCAGCGGCCTGCTGTCCGCCCGCATCCTGCCCGAGCCGGCCGCCGTGCTGGCGGCGTTCTGGCAGCTGCTGCGCTCGGGCGAACTGGCGCACCACGTGGCCGTCAGCACGGCGCGCGCGTTCTCGGCACTGGCCATCGGCGGCGGCCTGGGCCTGGCGCTGGGCCTGCTGACCGGCACCTGGCGCCAGGCCGAAGCGCTGCTCGACACCACGCTGCAGATGCTGCGCAACATCCCGGCCCTCGCACTGATCCCGCTGGTCATCCTGTGGTTCGGCATCGACGAGACCGCCAAGCTGGTGCTGGTGGCGGTGGGCGTGTTCTTCCCGGTCTACCTGAACACCTTCCACGGCATCCGCGGCGTCGACCGCGATCTCATCGAGATGGCGCGCAGCTACGGCCTGTCGGGCTGGCAGCTGTACAGGCAGGTCATCCTGCCCGGTGCGCTGCCGTCCATCCTCGTCGGCCTGCGCTTCTCGCTCGGGCTGATGTGGGTGCTGCTCATCGTCGCGGAGACGCTGTCCGCGCAGGCCGGCATCGGCTACCTAACGATGAATGCACGCGAGTTCCTGCAGACCGACATCGTGCTCGTCGGCATCCTGCTCTACGCGCTGCTGGGCAAGCTGGCCGACGTCGCGGCGCGCTGGATGGAGCGCGCATGGCTGCCCTGGCACCGCGGCTATGCGCAAGAAGGAGCATGACCATGTGGCTGACCGAGTTCGACACCCCTGTGTTGCCGCGTGAGCCGGTGATCGACAGCGCGCCGGCGCGGGACGGCTCGCGCGGCCTGGCACTGGCGCTGCGCGGCGTCGACAAGTCCTTCGGCACCCGCCATGTGCTGCAAGACCTGGACCTGCAGGTCGCGCCCGGCGAGTTCGTCGCCCTGGTGGGCCGCAGCGGCTGCGGCAAGAGCACGCTGCTGCGCCTCATCGCCGGGCTGGACGCACCGAGCGCGGGCCGCGTCGAGGCCGGCGCCGCGCACGAGCGCCGGCTGATGTTCCAGGACGCCCGCCTGCTGCCGTGGAAGCGCGTCGTCGACAACGTGGCCCTGGGCCTCGAAGGCCGGGGCGCGAAGGACCGCGCGATGGAAGCGCTCGCGCAGGTCGGCCTCGCCGGCCGCGGCGGTGACTGGCCGGCCACGCTGTCCGGCGGCCAGCGCCAGCGTGTCGCGCTGGCCCGCGCCCTCGTGCACCGGCCGCGCCTGCTGCTGCTGGACGAGCCGCTGGGCGCGCTGGACGCGCTGACCCGGCTGGAGATGCACCGCCTGATCGAGCAGCTGTGGCGCCGCCACGGCTTCACGGCGCTGCTGGTCACGCACGACGTCGCCGAGGCGGTGGCGCTGGCGGACCGCGTGCTGCTGATCGACCGCGGCGGCATCGCGCTGGACGCCGGCGTCGCCCTGCCCCGCCCGCGTTCCCGCACCGCGGCCGGCTTTGCCGAGCTGGAGGAGCGGGTGCTGCGGCAGATCGTCGGCCAGCCGGCGGGAGGCTAGGGACCGGGCTCGATCAGCGTCGCGCTGACCCGCCGGAAGACGCCGACCGCCCGGTCCACATCCCAGCGCTCCACCACCGCGCTGCGGCCCGGCCCGGTGCGGATCACGTTGACCGAGTTGGCGATGCCGCCGCGCACGCGGCTGCTCAGCGCCGTGCCCGCCTGCACGGCCCAGACCTGGCGCGGCAGGTCCGGCCAGCGCGAGCGCAGCGGGACGACATAGGGCAGGTGGATGTGGCCACCGATGATGAGGTCGGCCCCCGCCGCGGCCCAGCGGCGCACCGCCACCGCGTGGCCGCGCAGCAGGTTCTGGGTGTCGCTCGTCGGCACGGCCACCGGCTGGTGCACGGCGACGACGCGCAGCTGCCCCGGTCGCGCGAAGGCCAGCTGCTGCGCCACGCGTTCGATCTGCCCGGCCGACACCTCGCCGTGCTTGTGGCGGTAGCGCCGCGTCGTGTTGATGGCGATGACGAGCAGGTCGTCGCGTTCGAAGCTGCCTTCCAGCGCTTCGCCGAAGGCGCTGGCGTAGCGGCCGTACGGGTTGAAGGCACGCGCGCAGACGTTGAACAGCGGGATGTCGTGGTTGCCGGGAATGACCAGCCACGCCAGCACGCCGAGCTGCTCGAAGCAAGCCTTCGCGCGGGCGAACTGCTCGGCGCGGGCGCGCTGCGTGATGTCGCCGGTGACCAGCAGCAGGTCAGGGCGCAGCTCGGCGCTCAGCCGCTGCAGCGCCGCCATCGCCTGCGGCTGCTCGGTGCCGAAATGAGGGTCTGAGACCTGCAGCACCACCGTCATGCCGCCACCTCCCCTTCGGTGCCCGCGCCGCGGGCTTCGCGCCGCTCCTGGGCCAGGCCGGGCGGCCGGACCAGCATCAGCGGCTGCGGCGCCACCTCGAAGCGCAGCGGCAGCGGCATGCGCAACACCTCGCCGTCGGTGGCGACCTTGATGTGCCGCGAGCCGAAGGCGCCGGCCGTCACGGTGAGGCGCCGGAAGGCGAAGTGGATCACCTGGTCGGCCTCGCCGAGCTGGCCGAAGGCACCGCGCGCCAGCAGGGCCAGCAAGGACGCGCGCCCCACGGGCTTGAGCATCACGCCGGCGAGGTGGCCGGCGTCGATGGCGCGCGCCTGGGGCAGGCCCACCTGCTCCATCTGCAGCGCGTTGTTGCCGACGAACAGCGTCGGCGTGCGCACCTGCCGCGACTGGCCCTGCAGCTCTATCGTCAGGCGCAGGCTGCGGTGGCCGCTCAGCAGCGTCTTGATGCCGGCACCGAACGCGACCAGCCGGCTGCGGCCCAGCTGAGATTTCCAGGCCTCGCGGTCTTCCAGCAAGCGCGGATAGAGGCCCAGGCTGGCGTTGACGAGGAAGACCCTCTCGTTGAGCAGGCCCACCTGCACGGGCATTGCCTCCTCGGCCAGCAGCACGCGCAAGGCGCCGGGCAGGTCGGGCGGTATGCCGTGCGTGCGCGCGAAGTAGTTGAAGGTGCCGCGCGGCAGCACGCCGAAGCGGCAACCACTGCCGAGCACCTGCTGCGCCACGCCATTGATCGTGCCGTCGCCGCCGGCCGCGACCACCGTGCCGCCGGCCGCGTGCGCGCGCCGCACCGCCTCACGTGCCGCGTCGGCCAGGCCGCGGGGGTGGGCGACGGGAAGCAGCTCGCAGCGGCGGCCCGCGGCGGCGCAGGCGGCTTCCACGGCCGGCGCCAGCTCCTCCTCCGCGCTGGACCCCGCCGCGGGGTTGAACACCACGAAGAGGGGCGAGGCGGCGGCGGATCCGGGCGATGGCGGCATGTGCGTGGTGGGCTGTGCAGGCGCCATCATGAGCCCAACGCAGCGCGCCGTTCAGTGCTCAGCGCCAAAGCATGAACTCCCCAGGGTGAAACATGACTGGACCGGGCTTGCGCAGGCCCTTGCCCGCCGCGCCGCCACGGCCGGTTCGGGGGGCAATCCAGGCGCCCGCGGCGGCGTCCGCGACCGGCATGGCACCATGCCGGCCCATGACCGTTCACGTCGCCTGCCTCTGCGCGGCCTGGTGCCGCACCTGTGAGTCCTACCAGCAGATCTTCGAAGCCGCCTGCGCCGGGTTGCCGGAGCCGGATTTACGCGTGCGCTGGATCGACATCGAGGACGAGGCCGAGCTGGTCGGCGACCTGGACATCGAGACCTTCCCCACGCTGCTGATCGCCGACGACGCGCACGTGCGTTTCGCCGGGCCGCTGACGCCGCAGCCCGAGACGCTCAGGCGTGTCCTGCGCGCCCACCTTACCGATGCCACGCCGGCCAAAGTGGCGCCCGAGTATGCGGCGTTGGCGGAGCGTCTCAGGACGCAGGGCTGACGGCTGTCCTGGCGGAGGCGGCGACGTCCAGAAGTGAAAGGCTGCAGGTCAATCTGACGGCAAAACGCATCAAATCCCGCATGGTGAAGAGTTTGCAACAGATCGCACAAACTGTAGGACTGCACTGACATCCACACGGCACGAATGCCGGCCCCGCTCCTACGCGCACGCGGGGACAGTGCGGCCATGGTCGACTCGCCTCCCGCTCCCCCCGCCCCGCCGCCGCAGGATCTGACACCCACGGGCGCAACCTCGGCATTCCTGCGTGTTGCGGCAGGCCCGGAGGCGGCGGCGCCGGCCGTGCGCGCGGTGCAGTTCGGTGCCGAACGCTTCGCCGAGCATGGGCGCAGCCTCGCCGCCGCCCAGCGCGTGGACGACGACAGCCGCAAGCCGCGGCCTTTCTTCCCCCGGCTCAAGGGCAACCTGCTGGTGTGGAGTGCCGCGCTGGAGGTGCTGTCAGAAGAAGGCCTGCAGGCCGACACCGACCCCGCCCACGCCTGGCTGCTGGACAACGCGCGGCTGCTGCAGCAGCAGCTCGACGAGGTGCTGCACGACCTGCCGCGCAGCTACTTCCAACGCCTGCCCCGGCTGGCCGACGAGCCGCTGCAGGGCCTGCCACGCGTCTACGGCGTGGCGTGGGCCTGGGTGTCGCATGCCGACAGCTCGCTGGACATGGCGCTGATGCGTCATTTCCTGGCCGGCCACCATGAGACGCATGCGCTGACGCTGCGCGAGCTGTGGGCGCTGCCATCGACGCTGCGCGTCGTGCTCGTCGAGAACCTGCGCCGCCTGGCCGAGCGCGCCGCCTGGCGTCATCTGGCGCGGCGCGCCGCACAGCGGCTTTTCGAGGCCATGCCGCAGCTCGATGCGCCGGCCGTGCAGCGCCAGCTGGCCGAATGGCAGGCCGGCTGGCCGCGCGACCCGGCGCTGATTGCGCTGGCCGTGCGGCTGCACGAGCGTCTGGTGGACCGCTCGCTCGCCCGCCCCGAGGAAGGCGACGCGCCCGACTCGGCCTGGGCCGCGGCCCGCCACTGGATCAACGAGCTGCTGCCGGACGTCGTCGCCGCGCAAGCCGCCGAGCAGAACGAAAGCGCCGCCGACCACCAGAGCATCCGCAACGCCATCGGCAGCCTGCGCCGGCTCGGCGCGGCCGACTGGGCAGGGCTGTTCGAGACCGTGCACCCGGCGCTGAAGGCGCTGGGGCGCATCGACATCTACGGGCAGGAGCACGAGAGCACGCAGGACCGCGCGGTGCACGCCATCGAGGCCCTGGCCGCGCGCCACGGCCTGGCCGAGTCCGATGTCGCCCAGGTGCTGCGCCTGCTGTGCAGCGACCCGGCCTGGCCGGCGGACGCCGCCGAGCGCGCACCGCTGCACTGGCTGACCGGCCGCGGCCGGCCGCAGCTGCTGCAGGAGCTGCGCGTCCGCGAGCTGTGGCCCGAGCGCGCGACGGCAGCGCTGCTGCGCCACCGCGCCTTCATCTATCTGTCCAGCCTGGCCGTGCTGGGCGGCGCGGCCATGGGCCTGCTGCTCGCGCTGGGCCTGCCCGCCGACGCGGCCTGGCCGATGGCCGTCGCCGCGGCCCTGCTGGCGCTGCTGCCGGCCAGCGAGGCGCTGGTCGCGCTGGCCAACCGGCTGATCAGCGAATGCGCGCCGCCGCTGCGGCTGCCGCGGCTCGCCTGGCCCGAGGGCATACCGCCCACGTCGCGCACGCTGGTCATCATTCCCTGCATGCTGACGCGGCCGAAGAGCATCGCGACGCTGCTGGCGCAGCTGGAGCGCCACCACTTGGCCAACCTGGAGGCCGAGGCGCAGTTCGCGCTGCTGAGCGATTTCGGCGACGCCAAGACCGAGCACCTGGCCGAGGATGGGGCGCTGATCGCCCAGGCGCGCGCCGGCATCGAGACGCTGAACCAGCGCTACGGCCAGGCCTGCGGCGGGCTGCCGCGCTTCCTGCTGCTGCACCGCGAGCGCCGCTGGAGCGAGACCGAGCAGCGCTGGATCGGCTGGGAGCGCAAGCGCGGCAAGACCGAGGCGCTGGTGGCGCTGCTGGCCGGCTCGCCACCGGATGCCCTGCCCGACCGCTTCATCGACCTGGGCGCGCTGTCTACACCCGCGCCGGGCATCCGCCACATCGTCACGCTGGACAGCGACACCGCGCTGCCGCCGGGCGCGCTGCGCGAGTTGGTGGCCATCGCCGCGCATCCGTTGAACCGGCCGCGCGTCGCGGCCGGCCCGGGCGGCGCCGTCACGGTCGTGCACGGCCACGGCATGCTGCAGCCGCGCATCGCCACGCCGCTGGCCACCGCCGCGGGCAGCTCCACGGTGCACGGCACCTGGTTCCACAGCCTGTTCGCCGGCCAGCCCGGGCTGGACCCGTACAGCACGGCCAGCTCCGAGGTCTACCAGGACCTGTTCGACGAAGGCAGCGCCGCCGGCAAGGGCCTGATCGACGTGCAGGCCGCCGCGCAGGTGCTGGCCCACCGCCTGCCGGAGGGCCAGGTGCTCAGCCACGACCTGCTGGAAGGCTCGCTGATGCGCTGCGCCGGCGTCAGCGACGTGACGCTGGTCGAGTCCGCGCCCATGCATGCCGACGTGGCCGCCTCGCGCATCCACCGCTGGACGCGGGGCGACTGGCAGCTGCTGCCCTTCATCGCCCACCCGCGCCGTTGGGGCCTGCGCGCCATCCACGTCTGGAAGATGCTGGACAACCTGCGCCGCAGCCTGGTGGCGCCGGCCTCGCTGCTGCTGCTGGTCATGTCGTGGTTGGGCCTCGGCCTGCGGCCTGGCTGGGCGCTCGCAGCCGTCGCGGCGGCGTTCGGCGCCGGGCCGCTGATGGGCGCGCTCGCCGCCTGCGCGCCGACGCGCGACCGCATCTCGCTGCCGCGCTTCTACCGCCAGGCCGCCATCGAGCTGGGCCGCGCCGTCGCGGGCACGCTCTGGCACCTGGCCATGCTGCCCGCCATGACCTGGCTGCAGCTCGACGCCATCGGTCGCGCGCTCTGGCGCCAGCGCGTCAGCCGCCGCGGCCTGCTGGAGTGGACGACGGCGGACGCAGCGGAGGCCGCGGCCCGCACCGACTGGCTGCCGCTGTGGCGCCAGCACCGCCGCCTGACGATCTCTGCCGGCGTGCTGGCCACGCTGCTGGTCAACGCCGATTTCCTCGGCCTGGCCGTGGCGTGGGACATTGCGCTGCCGCTGCTGCTGGCCTGGGTGCTGTCGCCGCTGTGGATAGGCCTGGCCAGCCGGCCGCGCGCGCGGCCGCGCCGCGAGGCCATCGCCGACGATGACCGTCACTACCTGCTGAGCGTCGCCCGCGACACCTGGCGCTGGTTCGAACGCTGGGTCACCAAGGACGACAACGACCTGCCGCCCGACAACGTGCAGTTCGACCCCGACGTCGCCGTCGCCCACCGCACGTCGCCCACCAACATCGGCCTGTACCTGCTGTCGGCCTGCTGCGCGCGGGAGTTCGGCTGGCTGCACGACGTGGGCCTGGCCGAGCGCGTCACGCGCACGCTGGACACGCTGGACAAGCTGCCCCGCCACCGCGGCCATTTCTACAACTGGATCGACACGCAGCGGCTGGCCGTGCTGGAGCCGCCCTACGTGTCGGCCGTCGACAGCGGCAACCTGTGCGCGCACCTGCTGGTGGTCGCGGCGGCCTGCGAGGGCTTCGCCCGAGGTGGCGACGGCATGCCGCCGCCGCCCGAGGTCGCCGAGGCGCTGGACCGCGTGGCCGCCCGCGCCCGCGAGATGGCGCTGGCGCACGACTTCCGCTGGCTGTACGACCCGCAGCGCCGCCTGCTGCACATCGGCGCCATCGCCACGCCGGGCGCCGAGCATGGCGACGAGCGGCTCGACCAGAACCACTACGACCTGCTGGCGTCCGAGGCGCGCCTGGCCAGCCTGGTGGCCATCGCCAAGGGCGACCTGCCGGCCTCGCACTGGGGCGCCCTGGGCCGGCCGTTCTTCTCGCGCGGCCAGGTGACGGGGCTGAAGAGCTGGTCGGGCTCGATGTTCGAGATGCTGATGCCGTCGCTGGTGCTGGACGAGCCGGCCGGCAGTGCGCTGGCGGACGCGGCGCGCGCCACGGTGATGGAGCAGATCCGCGCCGGCCGCGCCAAAGGCCTGCCCTGGGGCGTGTCCGAAAGCGCCTATGCCAAGCGCGACGAGAGCCTGGCCTACCAGTACGGCCCGCAGGGCAACGCCGCGCTCGCGCTGCGCGACACGCCGCCCGAGGAGGTCGTCATCGCGCCCTATGCCACGCTGATGGCGACCATGGTCATGCCGCGCGCGGCAGTGGCCAACCTGCGCCACCTGCAGGCGCTGGGCGCGCGCCATGAGCTGGGCTTCATGGAGGCGCTGGACTACACGGCCAGCCGCCAGCCGGAGGCCACCGGCGAGGCCGAGGAACCCCGCCGCAGCGGCCCGCGCCTGCAGCGCATCGCCACGACGATGAGCCACCACCACGGCATGTCGTTGATCGCGCTGACCGAGGTGCTGTGCGGCGGCGCGCCGCAGCGCTGGGCCGACGCCGAGCCGCGGCTGTCCGCGGTGCGCTGGCTGCTGCACGAGCGCGCGCCGCACGAGGTGCCGCCGCTGAAGGAGCCGCCCGCCACGCCCACGCGTGCCGCGCCGCGCCGCGTCCACGTCTCGCTCGTCGTGCCCGACACCCGCGGCCGCGCCCTGCCCGGCACCTCATGGCTGGGCCACGGCAGGCTCAGCGCCATGCTGCGCGAGCACGGCGGCGGCACGCTGCTGTTCGGCGAACCGGGCCAGCAGATCCTCATCAGCCGCTGGCATGACGACCTCGCCCAGGATCTGCTCGGCCACCACCTGCACCTGCGCGACCTGGACACGCCCTGGCCGGCCAACACCGAGGGCAGCTGGCGCGGCGAGCCCGAGGTCAGCCCCTGGCGATCGCTCACGCTGCGGCCCACGCCCGGCCCGCAATGGCGCTACAGCGCGCGGCTGCACCCGGCCAGCGCGCAGTTCAACGCCGAGGGCGAGCAGCTGCAGGCGCACACCGAGGTGTGGGTGGCGGTGGAGGACGACGTCGAGCTGCGCCGCATCACGCTGCGCAACCTGTCCGACCGCGAGCGCCGCGTGGCGCTGGTGTCCAGCTTCGAGCCGGTGCTGGCGCCCGCGCGCGCCGACCTGGCCCACCCGGCCTTCGGCAAGCTCTTTTTGAAGGTGGGCTGGCAGCCCGACAAGCGTGCCCTGTACTGGGAGCGCCTGCCGCGCGGCCACAAGGAGGCGGGCGTGCATGCGGTGCATGCGCTGGTCGGCCAGGAGCTGGAAGGCGGCGCGCGCCTGGAGCGGCTGCAGGCGGGCGCGGACCGCGCCGCCTGGCTGGCGCGCGGCGGCCGGCCCGGGCAGCCGGGCGGCGCGATCGCCCGCGCCGACGCCAAGGCCTTGCTGGCCGGCAACGTGCCCGGCCTGCACGACGAGGCCGGCGCGCTGGACACCGGCAACGACCCGATCTCGCTGCTGCATTTCGCGCTGACGCTGCCGCCCGGCGCGCGCGTGACGCTGACGCTGGCCACCGCCGCCGCGCCCGAGGCGCAGACGCTGACCCACCTGCTGGACAAGCTGGCCCAGCCCGCGCTGCGCGAGCGCACGCTGATGCTGGCCCACACGATGGCCGGTGTGCGCACGCAGGGCGCGGGTCTCGCGCCGGGCGCCTGGCGCGCGGGGCTGGCATTGCAGACGCTGCTGACCTCGCAGGCCGCGCGCGAAGGCGTGCCGGCACTGGAGGGCAGCTTCCAGCGCGATGCGCTGTGGCGCCATGGCGTGTCGGGCGATGCACCCATCATCCTGATCCGCGTCGCAGACACGACCGGCGTGCTGATGGTGCGCGAGCTCTGCGCGCTGCTGCAGGCGCAGAACAGCCCGCTGTCGGTGGACATCGTCGTGCTAGACGCCGAGCCGGCGTCCTACCTGGCGCCGGTGTCGCGCGCGCTGCGCTCGCTGGCCGAGCAGCAGCAGCGCGGCCGCGCGCGCCTGCACGTGCTGTCAGACAGCGTCGTGCAGGACGACACGCGCTTTGCGCTGAACCTGCTGGCGCGCGTGCGCTGGTTCGCCGACGGCCGGCCGCTGGCGCAGCAGCTCGAACGCATCGCCGCGCCGCACGAGCAGGCCGCCAAGGCACGCCGCGCCGCGGGCGCCAGCCATGTGCTGTGGCGGCCGGCCGAGCCCGGCACCGTGCAGCCGCCGCATGACTTCGACGCCGCCAGCGGTGCCTGCAGCTTCACGCTGGCGCCGCGCCACCAGCCGCCGCGGCCCTGGGTCAACGTCATCGCCAACGAGGCCTTCGGCTGCCAGGTGTCCGAGCGCGGCGCCGGCATGGCCTGGGCGGGCAACAGCCGGCTGCACCAGGTCACGCCCTGGTCCAACGACGCGCTGCTGGACTCGCCGGGCGAATGGCTGATCCTGCATTGCCTGGACAGCGGCTTGGCCTGGCTGTTGGGCCGCGCCAGCGCCCGCCAATCGGTGGCGCACCTGCCCGGCGCGACGGCCATGGCCTTCGCGCTGCCTGGGCTGGTCGTGCGCCTGCGCTGGACGGTGGACGCCCAGGCGGCCGTGCGCCAATGCCAGGTCGAGCTGCATGCCGCGCCCGGCACCGCGCCGCGGCGCCTGCGCCTGCTGGCCGCGGCGCAATGGCAGATGGGCATGGACAGCAGCGCGCGCCGCAGCGTCGTGACGCGGCTGGACGTGCCGGCCAGTGCGCAGGCCGACGCGCCGCTGCTGGCGCTGGCGACGCAGGCGGACGGCCTCAACGGCTTCGGCGGCCAGACGGCCTGGATGGCGCTGCGCCCGACGCGCGGCGGTGACGTGACGGCCGACCAGGTGCCCGAGCTTGGCGACGACCACGCGCTGTGGCCGTGGCCGCAGGAAGCCGGCTTCGCCGCCGACCTGAACCCGCCGCGCATCTGGAATGCGGCCGTCGAGGCCAGCGGCGACCGCCGCCTGCTGTTCGACAACGAGGGCCGCCTCGTCATGCCGCATGCGCTGGACGGCCAGGCCGGCCCGGGCACCGACCCGGCCGCGCTGCTGGCCGTGCCGCTGCGCCTGGAAGCCGGGCACGCCTGGCACTGCACCGTGCTGCTGGGCCATGCGCCCAACCTGGCCGCCGCCCGCGAGCAGGCGCGCGCGGCCTGGCAGGTCGACCCGCTGCTGCGCCTGGCTGCGCAGCGCCAGGTATGGCGGAGCCTGAGCGCGCCGGTGCAGGTGGCCACGCCGGATGCGGGCTTCGACGCCCTCGTCAACCACTGGCTGCCGGCCCAGGTGCTGGGCTGCCGCATCTGGGGCCGCGCAGGCTTCTACCAAGCCGGCGGTGCGTTCGGCTTCCGCGACCAGCTGCAGGACGCGATGGCGCTGGTGCAACACGCGCCCGAGCGGCTGGCCGAACAGATCCGCCGCCATGCGCGGCGCCAGTTCCCGCAGGGCGACGTGCAGCACTGGTGGCACGAGCCGGCCGGCGCGGGCGTGCGCACGCATTTCGCCGACGACCGGCTGTGGCTGGCGCTGGCGCTGGCGCTCTACACCGAGCGCACGGGGGACACCAGGCTGGCCGACGAGCAACTGCCCTTCATCGAAGGCCGCGCCGTGCCCGAAGGGGCGGAGGACATCTACGAGACGCCCGCCATCAGCGCCGAGACGGCCAGCCTGTACGAACATGCCGCGCGGTCCATCGACGTCAGCCTGCCGGTGGGCGCGCACGGGCTGCCGCTGTTCGGCACCGGCGACTGGAACGACGGCATGAACCGCGTCGGCGCCGAGGGGCGTGGCGAGTCGGTATGGATGGGCTTCTTCCTGTGCGCCGTCATCGACGCGCTGGTGCCGATGGCACTGGCCCGCGGCGAAGCGGCCCGCGCCGAACGCTGGCGCGAGGCCCGCCGGCAGCTCTCTGCCGCGCTGGACGCCAACGCCTGGGACGGCGACTGGTACCGCCGCGGCTGGTTCGACGACGGCAGCGTGCTGGGCACGCACACCGCCAGCGAATGCCGCATCGACCTCATCGTGCAGGCCTGGGCCGTACTGACCGGCGCCGCCCAGCCCGAGCGCGCCGCGCGTGCACTGGACAGCGCCTGGCAGGAGCTGCACGACCGCGACGCCCACCTGCTGCGGCTGCTGTGGCCACCGTTGAAGGACCACCGGCCCGAAGCGGGCTACATCCAGGCCTACCCGGGCGGCGTGCGCGAGAACGGCGGCCAGTACAACCATGCCGCCGTCTGGGCGCTGATGGCCAGCGCCCGGCTGGGCCAGGCCGAGCACGCCTGGGCGGCGTTCACGGCGATCAGCCCGGCGCACCGCGGTGCGCACGGCGCGACCTATGGCCTGGAGCCGTTTGCCGTGGCGGGCGACATCGAGACCGCCCAGCCTCACGCCGGCCGCGGCGGCTGGAGCTGGTACACCGGCGCGGCCGGCTGGTTGCTGCGCGCGGCGGTGGAATCGCTCTGCGGCGTGCGCCTGAGCCACGGGCGGTTGACCGTGCAGCCCTGCCTGCCGCCGCACTGGTCCCAGGCGCGCGTGCGCCTGGAGACGGGCGGGCGGCGCGTCGAGGTGCTGGTGCAGCGCGCCACGGCGAATGCCAAGGTGCCGGCGGGCTACCGCCTGCTGGCGCCCGGCACCACGCTGGTGCTGGCCGACGCGCCGGGTGAGCTGAAACTGTGGGTGCCGGCCACCGACCGTGCGCTGGCGCCGCGGGACGAGCCGGCCCTGGTTTGAAAAAAAGGCGACCGGCAAAAGAAGAGCGGCCCCGCAGGGCCGCTCGACTCGGTCAGCCTTACGCGTCAGGCGGTAAGGGTCAGGAAAATTGCCATGGCGACGCTGCCAAGAATGACGGTCGTGAACAGGCGGTGGCCGACGGCCGCATCGATGGCCTCCAACGAACACAGTGCACGCTGGCTGCGGTCCGACAGGTTGCGGCACTGGCGCAGGTGTGCGCCCAGGCTGTCCCGATGCTGACGCAAAAGAAGATCGGTGGCGCGGGACATCAGGGGACTCCTTCGTTCTGGGGGGATTTCAACTTTAGTTCTCGAAACGCCAGGTTGCATTCAGAGATGGGGCGGCAACAGCGTAGGAAGCTTCCTACTTACATACCATCACTGGCATGACGGCTCGGCTGTTACAACTCCTTCTCGCCACCTGGGCAATGTGGTTTCAGGGCAATCTGCATGCCGAGCCACTGAAAGTCGGCTCCAAGCGCTTCACCGAGAGCTACCTGCTCGGCGAAATCGTCAGCCAGACGCTGGCCGCTCAAGGCGTGCCGGCCGTGCACCGCCAGGGGCTGGGCAACACGGCCATCCTGGCCACTGCGCTGCAGCAGGGGCAGATCGATCTCTATCCCGAATACACCGGCACCATCGTGCGCGAGTTGCTCAAGCGCGAGTCGCTCGAGGATGCGCAGGCGCCGCTGGCGCAGATCAACGCCTGGCTGAAGCCGCTGGGTCTGAAGGCCGCCATCCCGCTGGGCTTCAACAACAGCTATGCGCTGGCGATGCGGGAGGCCGACGCGGCGCGGCTGGGTATCGCGACGATCTCCGAGCTGGCGGCCAAGGCGCCGCAGGGCACAACGGCGCTCAGGCCGGGCCTGTCGCATGAATTCATCGCCCGTGCCGACGGTTGGCCCGCGCTGCAGCATGCTTACGGCCTGACGCTGAAGCCCGGCAACGGCCTGGACCATGGCCTGGCCTACCAGGCACTGGCTGGCGGCCAGGTCGACCTCATCGACGTCTACACGACCGATGCGCAACTTGCGCGGCAGGCGGTGCGCGTGCTGCGTGATGACCGCCGCTTCTTCCCGCGCTACGACGCGGTGCTGCTGATGCGCGCGGGCGTCGACGACGGGCCGCTGCAGGGGCTGGCGGGCCGGCTGTCCGAAGCCCGCATGATCCAGCTCAACGCGGCGGCCGAGCTGGAAGGCCGGCCGTTCGCCGATGTGGCGCGAGGCTTCCTGCAGTCGTCGGTCCCGACCGCTGCCGCGGCGCCACCCCAGGGCTTCACCGCGCGGCTGCTGGCGCCGGACCTGGCCACGCTGCTCGCGCAGCACCTGGCGTTGGTGCTCGGCTCGCTGGCACTCGCGGTGGCGCTGGCCGTGCCGTTGGGCATCGCAGCCTACCGGCTGCCGCGGCTGGCCGGCCCGCTGATGGCCGTCGTCGGCCTGCTGCAGACCCTGCCCTCACTGGCCTTGCTGGCCTTCCTGATCGCCCTCTTCGGCCGCATCGGCTTCGTGCCGGCGCTGCTGGCGCTGTTCGTCTACGCGCTGCTGCCCATCGTCCGCAACACGCACGCCGGCCTGCAGGGCGTGCCGGCCGGGCTGCCCCAGGCGGCGCTGGCACTGGGCCTGACGCCAGGCCAGACGCTGCGTGCCATCGAACTGCCGCTGGCGCTGCCGACGCTGATGGCGGGTGTGAAGACGGCAGCCGTCACCAACGTCGGCACCGCCACCGTCGCGGCCTTCGTCGGCGCGGGCGGCCTCGGCGAGCGCATCGTCGCGGGCCTCGCCGTCAACGACACGGCACTGATGCTGGCGGGCGCCCTGCCCGCCGCGGTGCTGGCGGTGGCCATGCAGCTCGTTTTCGACGCACTGGAGCGGCGCGCCACACGGCCTCACAATCGGCGCGACGAATCTCCGCACCCAGGGATATGAACGCAAAAGCGCGCGCGGGCTGGTGGGTCTTGGGCGTGATGGCGGCCGGCGCCACGCAGGCCGGCTGCTCGCGGATCATCGAGGCGCCAATGGCCCCCGTCGGCCTGAGCGTCAGCTTCGACGGTGAGCGCAGCAGTGGCATCTACCCGACGCTGCTGAACGAACTGGGCGCGGCCATCGGCTGCGAGTTCCGCATCCAGCGCATGCCGCGGGCGCGGGTGCAGAAGATGTTCGAGTCCGGGCAGGCCGACGTCCTGGTGCCGGCGTCCGCGTCGCCCGGGCGGGATGCCGACGGCGAGTTCGTCCCGCTCGTGCAGGTGCGCGCCAGCCTCATCACGCTGTCGCCCGGCAAGGCACCGCCTTCGCTGGCCGAGTTGCTGGCGTTGCGGCACTACAAGCTCGCCGTCGTGCGGGGCTTCACCTTCGGCACCGCCTACGACCAGGCGATCGCGACGCTGCGCGCGCAGCGCCGGCTCGTCGAGGAGCCCGACGCGGCCGGCGTCGCCCGCGCCCTTCGCCAGGGGCTCGCACAGGCGAGCGTCATGACGGCAAACATCTTCATCGGTACCTTGACCAAGGACGCAGACTTCGCGCCGCTGATCAAACAGGTGCGGGTCGAGGCACTGGAGGAGCTCGGGTGGTCTGAAAGCGGCCTTTACCTGTCGCGCCACAGCCTGACCGACACCGACCGCCGCGCACTGCGCACCGCATTGACCCAGTCCGCCCGCTCGGGCCGCGTGTGGCAACTGTTCAACGACAGTTATCCGCCGGGCAGCCTGGCGGGGAGCATCAGGCCGCTGCTGCCGTAACGAGGACATCGAACTGCAGAGCAAAAAGCAAAAAGCACTTAGGCTGCCGCGCTAAGTGCTTGATTGCTTCTTAAATTTGGTGGGCCCTGAGTGACTCGAACACTCGACCTACGGATTAAGAGTCCGCTGCTCTACCAACTGAGCTAAGAGCCCTGATTCAGCTTGGCAAGCCTTGCTGAGCCAATGATTGTAGCGTGGATTCCGTCGAATCAGCGCTGAAAAACCTGGTGGGATGTGCAGGATTCGAACCTGCGACCAACGGATTAAAAGTCCGCTGCTCTACCGACTGAGCTAACATCCCGCGTCAAGCAGAGCCTGCCATTATAGGCAGGTTTTTGAGGGCTCCGCAAGAATCTTCAGGAATTTCGTCGTCACGAAATCGACCGCGCCAAGTGCAGGCGCTGCAGCTCGGCGGCGGCACAGAGCCCGAACGTCGCCGTGACGGTGACGCTGGAACCGTAGCCATGGCAGTTCAGGCTGCCGTCGACATCGCAGGCCGCGCCCTCGGCCTGCTCAGGCAGATGTACCGGTTCACGCGAATAGACGCAGGCCAAGCCCATCGCACCACTGCGTGGTGCCCCGTGATGCTTGCGAAGTCGCTGGCGCAGCGAGGCCAGCAGCGGGTCATGGGTCGTCGCGTGGAGATCGTCGAGCTGCACGCGGTGCGGCTCGCGCTTGCCACCCGCGGCGCCGACCGTGACGAAGGGCAGGCGCTGCTCGCGTGCCCAGGCGGCCAGCGTCGCCTTGGCACGGACCTGGTCGCAGCAGTCGATGAGGCCGTCGAACTCGGTGCCGTTGATCAGCGCCGGCCAGTTGTCGGGCTCGACGAATTCCTCGATGACGCGCACCGCGCAGCCGGGATGAATGTCGGCGATGCGCTGGCGCAGCGCCTCGGCCTTGGCCATGCCGACGGTGGAGCCTAACGCCTGGATCTGGCGGTTGATGTTGGATTCGGAGACTTGGTCCAGGTCGATGAGCGTCAGCGCCGCGACGCCGCTACGCGCCAGCGCCTCAACGGCCCAGGAGCCGACGCCGCCCAGGCCCACGACCGCGAAACGTGCCGCTCGCAGGCGAAGGTAGGCAGCCTCACCATGCAGGCGGCGCAGGCCGCCGAAGCGGCGCTCCAGATCAGCATCGAGCTGATCCGTCATCACTTCAGCGCTGCAAGACGCTCTTTGCCGGCCTGGGCCGCTTCCGTGCCTGGGTAGCCTTTGATCAGCTCTTCAAGGCTGCGACGTGCCGCCTTGTTGTCCTTCAGCTCGATCTGGCAGTTCGCCAGCGCCAGCAGAGCCTCTCCGGCGCGCGGATGGCCGGGGTTGCCGGCAACGAAGGCCTTGAAGGTGGCGATCGCGTCCTTGTAATCCCGCTTGCCGTACTGCGCATTGCCGAGCCAGAAGCGCACCGAGTCGGTGTAGCCGCTGGCCGGGTAGCGCTTCAGGAAGGCGTTGAGCGCGGCGACCGCCTCGGTGAAATCACCTCGGCGCACGAGGCCAATGGCGGCTTCGTACTGGTTGCGTTCGTCCGGGTTGACCTGGAACTCGCGGCCGTCGAGGCTGACCTTCTGCGGTTCGAGAGGCTTCAGGCGCGCCTCGACCGACTGGGACTGGTCCGTCAGCTTGCGCTGGGTGTCGGCGAGGTCGCGCGCCAGCTGCTCGTTGGTGCCGCGCAGCTTGGCGACCTCGGCGCGCAGCGCTTCGATCTGGCTGTTCAGGTCCAGCATGCTGCGGCGCAGCGGCTGGAGCTGGTCCTGGACCAGCGCATTGAGCTGCTCGGCGCGCTGCTTGGCGGCGTCCTCGTTGGCCTGTACTTTGGTACGCAGTTCGATGATGGCCTTGCGGGCCTCGTCGTCCTCAAACAGGCCCGCTTGCGCGGGCTGCAGGAAGGCGGCGCTCGTGGCGAGCGCCACGAGCGTCAAACGCAGAACGCCGCTCACTGTCACTTGTCCTTGAGCTCGACGCGGCGGTTCTTGGCCCAGGCTTCTTCGCCGCTGCCTTGCGCGGCCGGGCGCTCCTTGCCGAAGCTCACGGCTTCGACCTGGGCACCGCCGACGCCCAGCAGCGTCAGCGACTTGGCGACGGCTTCGGCACGGCGCTGGCCCAGGGCCAGGTTGTACTCGCGGCCGCCGCGCTCGTCGGTGTGGCCTTCCAGCGTCAGGGCCAGGCGCTTGTTGTTGTTCAGGCGCTTGGCGTGCAGGTCGATCAGCGGGCGGTACTCCTCCTTGACGACGTCGCTGTCGAAGTCGAAGTAGACGACGCGCTTGTCGCGGACCTGCTCGGTGTATTGGGCGTTCAGGTCGACGGTTGCGACGCGCGACTCGGCGGCGGGCGTCGTCGAGCCCTGCGAAGCGGTGTTCGCGGGCGGCGTCGTCGTGCGGGTCTCGACCGGCGCGGGCTCGTCCAGCTTGACGGCGGAGCTGCAGCCAGCCAGTGCGGCGGCGGCGATCAGGGGGAGCGCAAAGCGGGTCAGTTTCATTCGAATGGTCTCCACAACGAGATGGGGCAGGGGGAAAGAGGCGTGTGATTGTCCAACATGGTGCCCGTTGTCAAGTTACTGACGGGTAAAGGGACCCCAAGTGGGTTCACGAACCTCTGCCAATGTGACAAGCAGCGGCGTCTTGATCTTGCCGTCCAGCGTGGTGGTCATCAGCACTTCCTTGCCGCCGGCGCGGCTGGCATAGACGATGAGCTTGCCATTGGGCGCGAAGGACGGACTCTCGTCGTCGCTGGCTTCGCTGATCTGGTGGGACTGGCCGGTGCCGAGGTCCATCACGCTGAGACGGAAAGCGCCGCCGACGCGGCTGATGTAGGCCAGCGTGCGGCCGTCGGGGCTGATGGCCGGGCTGATGTTGTAGTTGCCGCCGAAGGTCACGCGCTCGGCGGCGCCGCCGCCCGCGGGCATGCGGTAGACCTGGGGGCCGCCGCCCCGGTCGCTGACGAAGTAGATCTTGCTGCCGTCGGGCGAGTAGCAGGCCTCGGTGTCGATGGCGCTGCTCTGTGCGATGCGGCGCAGGCCCGAGCCGTCGCGGTTGATGACGAAGAGCTGGGTGCCGCCGTCGCGCGACAGGCTCAGCGCCAGCTGCGAACCGTCGGGTGACCAGGCCGGCGCGCTGTTCGTGCCCTTGAAATCGGCCAGCACGCGGCGGCCGCCGGTCTGCACGTCCTGGATGCGCACGGTGGCCTTGCCGCTCTCGAACGACACATAGGCCAGCTCGCGACCGTTCGGTGCCCATGCAGGCGAAATGATGGGCTCGGGGCTGGTCAGCGCGACCTTGGCGCCCTCGCCGTCGGCATCCGCGATGACGAGGCTGAAACGTCGGCCGGCCTTGGTGACATAGGCCATGCGGGTGGCGAAGACGCCGCGCTCGCCGGTGAGCTTCTGGTAGATCGTGTCCGCGATGCGGTGAGCCGCAAGCCGCGCGTCCTCGGGCAGCACCGCATGGGCCTCGCCGACGATCTCGCTGCCCTTGACGACGTCCCACAGCTTGAAGCGGATGTCCAGCCTGCCGTCGGCCAGGCGGCTGACCGAGCCGGCGGCCAGCGCGTCGGCCTGGCGGGCGCGCCAGTCGGCGAAGACGGGCGACGCGTTCTCGTGCAGGCCCGGGGGCGCGTCGACGCTGCGGAACTGGCCGCTGCGCTCCAGGTCGGCGCGCACGATGGCAGCGATAGGCTGGGGCGATTTGGACTCGTCGCGAAAGTCGACGATGGCGACCGGCACGCGGGTGCCGCCGACGCCGGCGATGTCGATGCGCAACTGGGCGAGTGCGGGGCCGGTACCGAAGGCGGCAAGCGCCGCAAGACTGCGGCGACGAGAAACGGATGCGAGCATGGCGCGCGATTCTGCCGCAGCCGCGCAACTTGTAACGTCAGACAAGGCCGCGTGCCGCGGCGGCGCGCTCAGAGCAGCACGATGTCGTAGTGCTCGGTCTGGTTGGTGGGCTCGGCCGTCAGCGAGATCGGCTTGCCGATGAAGTCGGACAGGCCGGCCAGGTGGGCGCTCTCTTCGTCCAGCATCATCTCGACGACATTGGCGGCCGCGACGACGCGGAACTCGCGCGGCGAGAACTGGCGCGCCTCGCGCAGGATCTCGCGCAGGATGTCGTAGCAGACCGAGCGCGCCGTCTTCACCTGACCGCGGCCCTCGCAGGTCGGGCAGGGCTCGCACAGCATGCGGGCCAGCGACTCGCGCGTGCGTTTGCGCGTCATCTCGACCAGGCCGAGCTGCGTGAAGCCGCCGACGGTGACCTTGGTGCGGTCGCGGCTGAGCTGCTTCTTGAACTCGGCGAGCACGGCGGCCTTGTGCTCCTCGCGGGTCATGTCGATGAAGTCCACGATGATGATGCCGCCCAGGTTGCGCAGGCGCAGCTGGCGGGCAATCGAGCCGGCGGCTTCGAGGTTGGTCTTGAAGATGGTGTCGTCGAAGTTCTTGGCGCCGACGAAACCGCCGGTGTTGACGTCGATGGTCGTCATCGCCTCGGTCTGGTCGAAGACCAGCGAGCCGCCGGACTTCAGCTCCACCTTGCGCGCCAGCGCGCGGGCGATCTCGGCGTCAACATTGCACAGGTCGAAGATCGGGCGCTCGCCGCGGTAATGCTCCAGCTTGGCGGTCGCCGCCGGCATGAAGGTCTCGCCGAATTCGCGCAGCACCTCGTACTGCATGCGCGAGTCGATGCGGATGGCCCCGGTGCGCTCGCTGGCCAGGTCGCGCAGCACGCGTTCGACGAGGCTGAGGTCCTGGTGCAACAGGCTGGCGGACGGCGTCGTCAGCGCCTTGGCGCGGATCTGCTGCCAGGTCTTGCGCAGGTAGGCGATGTCGGCGGCCAGCTCCTCGTCAGTCGCATCTTCGGCATTGGTGCGCAGGATGAAGCCGCCACCGCCGCCCTCCTCCGCCTTGCCCACCAGCGCCTGCATGCGGGCGCGCAGCGCCTCGCGCGCCTCGGGCGAGCCGATCTTCTGGCTGATGCCGATGTGCTCGTCCTGCGGCAGATAGACCAGCATGCGGCCGGCAATGCTGATCTGGCTGGACAGGCGCGCGCCCTTGGTGCCGATGGGGTCCTTGATGACCTGCACGGTCAGCGGCTGGCCCTCGAAGACCAGGCGCTCGATGGGCGTGGGCGGCGCGTCCGGGCCATGGGTGCCCTGGTGCCGGCCATGGCCGAACTGGGAGGCGCTGTGCAGATCCGCCACGTGCAGGAAGGCGGCACGCTCCAGGCCGATGTCGATGAAGGCGGACTGCATGCCGGGCAGCACGCGCACGACCTTGCCGAGATAGACGTTGCCGACCAGGCCCCGTTCCAACGTGCGTTCGACGTGCAGCTCCTGCACGGCGCCGTTCTCGACCACCGCCACCCGCGTCTCCTGCGGTGACCAGTTGATCAGGATGTCTTCCATCGCGAACCTTTGAATGCTGACGGTTGCACGCGGCCATGCGCGCAACCGTCAGAACTCGAACCCGAATTGTTCGAGCAGTGTCGCCGTCTCAAATAGGGGCAACCCCATGATGCCCGAGTAGCTGCCGGCAATCTTCACGATCCAGGCCGCCGCCTGGCTCTGGATGGCATAGGCGCCGGCCTTGCCGAACGGCTCGCGGCTGGCGACGTAGCGGTCGATCTGCGCGCCGCTGAGCGGCGCGAACTCGACCTGCGAGACGCTCAGCGCAGCGGCGCGGCCGCCACCGCCGGCCACGGCGACGGCGACGGCGGTGATGACGCGGTGGCTGCGGCCGGACAGCAGCGCGAGCATGCGGCGTGCGTCGGCATCGTCCTCGGGCTTGCCCAGAATCAGGTCGTCGACGGCGACCGTCGTGTCGGCACACAGGATGGGCGCAGGTGGCAGGCCACGGGCGCCGAGGCGGGCCGCGGCCGCGTCCAGCTTGGCCGCGGTGACGCGGGCGCAATAGGCTTCCGGCAGCTCGCCGGCCTGCACGGCCTCCAGCGCCTCGGCATCCTCGTCGGCGCCGGGCAGCAGCAGTTCATGGCGCACGCCGATCTGGCTCAGCAGCTGGCTGCGGCGCGGGCTTTGGGACGCGAGGTAGAGGGATGCGCTCATTCGCGGTGGTAGGGATGGCCGGTCGTCACGGTCCAGGCGCGGTACAGCCCCTCGGCCAGCAGCACGCGGGCGAAGGCATGGGGCAACGTCAGGTCGGACAGGCGCAGCGTTTCGTCGGCCGTGGCCTTGAGCCCGGGATGCAGCCCGTCGGGCCCGCCGATGATCAGCGCCGCGTCGCGGCCCTCGCCCATCCAGAGCTTGAGGCGTTCGGCCAGCTGCACCGAGGTGCGGCGCTCGCCGCGCTCGTCGAGGACGATGCGGCGCACGCCCTTGGGCAAGGCGGCCTCGATGCGCGCCGCCTCCGCCGCCATCAGCTGCTCGGCGGTCTTGCTGCCGCGGGTCTCCGCCTTGACGGCCTTCAGCTCCAGCTTCAGCTCGGGCGGGAAGCGCTTGGCGAAGTCTTCATACGCCGTGTCGGCCCAGGCCGGCTGGCGCTGGCCCACCGCGACGAGCAGAAGCCGCATCAGCCCTTCTTGGGCGCTGCGCGGCCGGCGGATTTGGCGGAGGCGCGGGGTGCGGCCTTGGCCGCCGTCTTGGCAGCCGACTTGGTCGGCGCAGCGCGCTTGGCCGCCGCTGCCTTGCCCACGCCCTGGCCCGCGCCGACCTTCAAGGTCTTGACCGGCGCGGCCGCCTTCACGCCCGTGCTGCGGGTCACGCCTTTCTTGGGCGCCTGGGTGCCCACCGCCGCCTTCTTCGCCACCGCCTTCTTGGCGGCGGCCGAAGGCACGGCCTTGTTGGAGGCCGGCTTGGCGGTGGGTTTTGCCGCAGGCTTGGCGGTGATCGGCTTGGACGCCGTGCCCTTGCGCGCGGTCTTGACCGGTGCAGCGGCGGGTTCCTCGGAGGCCTTCACCAGCTTGGTCTCGCTGCTGCCCAGCTTGAGCTTGACAGGCTTGTCGCCCCAGATCTCTTCGAGGTGGTAGTAGTCGCGAATGGCCGGCTGCATCACATGGACGACGGCCGCGCCGCAGTCCACGATGATCCATTCACCGTTGTCCTCGCCCTCCGTGCGCATGACCTGCATGCCGCGGCCCTTGACCGCCTCGCGCACGCTGGAGGCGAGCGCCTTCGTCTGGCGGTTGCTGGTGCCGGAGGCAATGATGACGCGCTCGAACAGCGGCGACAGGTGCTCCGTGTTGAACACGACGATGTTCTGGGCCTTGACGTCCTCGAGACCATCGACGATGGCTCGTTGCAGCTTGCGAATGTCCATTCAGGGCTTCTTCTCGTAAAGGCGGTGCGAGGCAATATAGCTCGCGACTTCGGCGCCCACCATGGGGCCGACGTCTTCGCCGCGCGCAATGGCTTGGCGCACGGCGGTGGATGAAAGGGGGACGTCGGGCATCTGCAGCACCTGCAGGCGGTGCGCACCGAGGCCCGGCGGCGTGACGACGGCTTCGCCGGCGCGCGGCACGACCACCAGTGTCGCCAGTTCCGTGACGATCTCGACGCGGTACCAGGTCGGCAGCCGCGCGTACTGGTCCTGGCCGATGAGGAACATCAACTCCGCACCGGGGTGCTCCGCGGCGAACTCCCGCAGCGTGTCGGACGTGAAGCTGGGGCCGCGGCGGTGCAGCTCGCGCTCGTCGACGGCGAAGCGCGGCTCGCCCGCCGTCAGGCGTTCGAGCATGTTCACGCGGTGCCGGGGCGCGGCCATCATCTGGTCGGGCTTCTGCCACTGGCGCCCGGCGGGCAGCCACAACAGGCGGTCCGGCGCCAGCGCCTGCAGCGCGAAGCGGGCGAAGGCCAGGTGGCCGAGGTGGGGCGGGTCGAAACTGCCGCCGAAGAGTGCGAGCTTCAAAGCCAGAGTGCCGTTGGGGTTTCGTCGGCCCAGTCGCGCGGACGCAGGAAGTCGCTGTACAGCCGCGCCTCCGGCGTGCCGGCCTCGGGCGCCCAGTCGTAGCGCCATTTCACCTGCGGCGGCATGGACATCAGGATGGACTCGGTGCGCCCGCCGGACTGCAGCCCGAACAGCGTGCCGCGGTCCCAGACGAGGTTGAACTCGACATAGCGGCCGCGGCGATAGGCCTGGAAATCGCGCTCGCGCTCGCCGTAGGCATAGCCCTGACGGCGCTCGACGATGGGCAGGTAGGCCGCCAGGAACGCATCGCCGACCGAGCGGATCAACGCGAAGCCGCCATCGAAGCCACCGTCCGCGTAGTCATCGAAGAAGATGCCGCCGATGCCGCGCGGCTCCTGGCGGTGCTTCAGGAAGAAATAGTCGTCGCACCAGGTCTTGAACTTCGGATGCAGGTCGGCGCCGTGCGGCAGCAGCGCATCGCGGCAGGTGCGGTGGAAATGCTGGGCGTCGCGTTCGTAGCCGTAGTAGGGCGTCAAGTCCATGCCGCCGCCGAACCAGGTCACGGCCGGGGCGTCGGCCGGCAGCGCCGCGAACATGCGCACGTTCATGTGCACCGTGGGCACGAACGGGTTGTGCGGGTGGATCACCAGCGACACGCCCATCGCCTCGAACGGCGCGCCGGCCAGCTCCGGACGGTGCTGGGTGGCCGAGGGCGGCAGCACGCGGCCCTTCACGTGCGAGAAGTTGACGCCGCCGCGTTCGAACACCGCGCCGCCCTCGATGAGGCGCGACAGGCCGTCGCCTTCCAGCCGGCCGCCAGGCTCGCGCGTCCAGCCGTCGCCCAGGAAGGCATTGCCGTCGACCCCTTCGAGCGCGCTGACGATGCGCTGCTGCAGGTCGAGCAGGTAGTCGCGGACGGCTTGGGTACTCAACGCTTGAGGGCCCGATGGCCGATGTCGCTGCGGTACTGCCGGCCGGCAAACTGGATGCCGGAGGCGATCTCGTAGACGCGCTGCGCCGCCGTGCGGACCGACTCGCCCAGCGCGGTGACGCACAACACGCGGCCGCCACTGGTCTGCAATTGCCCGTCGACGGTGGCCGTGCCGGCGTGGAAGACCATCGCCTCGTCTTCGTCATCGGGCAGGCCGGTGATGACGTCGCCCTTGCGCGGGTTCAGCGGGTAGCCCTCGGCGGCCAGCACGACGCCCAGCGCCACGCGGCGGTCCCATTGCAGCTCGACCTGGTCGAGCGTGCCGTCGGTGGCGTGCATCAGCAGCTCGAAGAGGTCGCTCTTCATGCGCATCATGATGGGCTGCGTCTCGGGGTCGCCCATGCGGGTGTTGAACTCGACGGTACGCGGCTGGCCGTGCTCGTCGATCATCAGCCCGGCATACAGGAAGCCGGTGAACGGATGGCCGTCGCGGGCCATGCCGGCGATGGTCGGCTGGATGATCTCGTGCATGACCTTGGCATGCACGTTGGGCGTGACCACCGGCGCGGGCGAATAGGCACCCATGCCGCCGGTGTTGGGGCCCTCGTCGCCGTCGAGCAGGCGCTTGTGGTCCTGGCTGGTGGCCAGCGACACCACGTGCTTGCCGTCGCAGACGACGATGAAGCTGGCCTCCTCGCCGGCCAGGAAGTCTTCGATGACGACGCGCGGCACTGCCAGCCCATCCGCGCCGGCGTTGTGGGTCACGCCGAGCTTGTTGTCCTCCAGGATCCACGAGATCGCCTCGTGCGCTTCGGCCAGCGTCATCGCGACGACGACGCCCTTGCCCGCCGCCAGGCCGTCGGCCTTGATGACGATGGGTGCGCCGCGGCCGTCGACATAGGCATGCGCCGCGGCCGGGTCGGTGAAGGTCTCGTAGGCCGCCGTCGGGATGCCGTGGCGCTTCATGAAGTCCTTGGCGAAGGCCTTGGAGCTTTCCAGCTGGGCCGCGGCCTTGGTGGGGCCGAAGATGCGCAGGCCGCGCGAGCGGAACTCGTCGACGACGCCGATGGCCAGTGCCGCCTCGGGGCCCACGACGGTCAGCGTGATCTTCTGCTCGACGGCGAAGTCGGCCAGCGCCTTGACGTCGGTGAGGGGCACGTTCTGCAGGCGCTCGTCGCGCGCGGTGCCGCCGTTGCCGGGGGCCACGTAAACCTGGCTGACGCGCTCGGCCTGGGCCAGCTTCCAGGCCAGCGCGTGCTCGCGGCCGCCGTTGCCAATGACTAGAACTCGCATCAATTCAGCTCAGCGTTGTGATAGACCGCCTGGGTGTCGTCGAGATCCTCGATGACGTCCAGCAGTTTCTGCATGCGTTCGGCGTCCTCGCCCGTCAGCTCGATGGTGTTCTCGGCGCGCATCGTCACTTCGGACAGCTCCGGCACCAGCCCGGCGGCTTCCAGCGCGGCCTTGACGATTTCGTAGTCGGCGGGCGAGGTCAGCACCTCGATGGCGCCGTCGTCGCCGGTGATGACATCCTCCGCGCCGGCGTCCAGCGCCACTTCCATGACCTTGTCTTCCGACGCGTCCGGCGCGAACAGCAACTGGCCGCAGTGCTTGAACTGGAAGGCCACCGAGCCGTCCGTGCCCATGTTGCCGCCATACTTGCTGAAGGCGTGGCGCACTTCCGCCACGGTGCGCACGCGGTTGTCCGTCATCGTGTCGATCATGATGGCCGCGCCGCCGATGCCGTAGCCCTCGTAGCGGATTTCCTCGTAGGTCAGGCCATCGATGTTGCCGCTGGCCTTGTCGATGTTGTATTTGATGCGGTCGGCCGGCATGTTGGCGGCCTTGGCCTTGTCGACGGCCAGCCGCAGTCGCGGGTTGTCCTTGATGTCGGGACCACCCTGGCGCGCGGCGACCGTGATCTCACGGATGATGCGTGTCCAGATCTTGCCGCGCTTCTCGTCCTGGCGGCCTTTGCGATGCTGGATGTTGGCCCATTTGGAATGACCGGCCATGTATTGGCTCCTGGGGAACCGCCGTTGCAGCGGTCCGTTTATCGTTGAATAGCCTGTGATTTTAGAGGACGCCCCTCGCTCTACCGCCCACGCCATGACTATCGACCCCATCCTTCTGGCTCGCCACGGCGACATCGAGTGCCTGCTGCTGCCCGCGCTGGCCAACCGCCACGGCCTCATCACCGGTGCCACCGGCACCGGCAAGACCATCAGCCTGCAGAAGCTGGCGGAGAGCTTTTCCCAGCTGGGGGTACCCGTCTTCATGGCCGACGTGAAGGGCGACCTGACCGGCATCAGCCAGCCGGGCAACCCCAGCGAGAAGCTGCTGGCCACGCTGAAGGACCGCGGCATAGCCCCGCCCGAGAAGCTGGCCTGCCCCACCACGCTGTGGGACGTCTTCGGCGAGCAGGGCCACCCCGTGCGGGCGACCGTGTCCGACATGGGCCCCCTGCTGCTGGCCCGCATGCTGGCGCTCAACGAGACGCAGGCCGGCGTGCTGCAGATGGTGTTCAAGATCGCCGACGACAACGGCCTGCTGCTGCTGGACCTGAAGGACCTGCGCGCGATGCTGCAATACGTGGGCGACAACGCCAGCACCTTCACGACGCAGTACGGCAATGTCTCCGCCGCCAGCGTGGGCGCCATCCAGCGCGGCCTGCTGCAGATCGAGGCCCAGGGCGGCGACAAGTTCTTCGGCGAACCGATGTTGAACATCGCCGACTTCATGCAGACCGAGGGCGGCCTGGGTGTCATCAACGTGCTGGCCGCCGACAAGCTGATGAACGCGCCGCGGCTGTACGCCACCTTCCTGCTGTGGATGCTCTCCGAGCTGTTCGAGACCCTGCCCGAGGTCGGCGACCTGGACAACCCGAAGCTGGTGTTCTTCTTCGACGAGGCCCACCTGCTGTTCAAGGATGCGCCTGACGCGCTGGTCGAGCGCATCGAGCTGGTCGTGCGCCTGGTGCGCTCCAAGGGCGTGGGCGTCTATTTCGTGACGCAGAACCCGCTGGACATCCCCGACGCGGTGCTGGGCCAGCTCGGCAACCGCGTGCAGCATGCGCTGCGCGCGTTCACGCCGCGCGACCAGAAGGCCGTCAAGAGCGCGGCCGACACGATGCGCGCCAAGCCGGGGCTGGACATCGCGACCGCCATCACCGAGCTGGCGGTCGGCGAGGCGCTGGTGAGCCTGCTCGACGAGAAGGGCCGGCCCAGCGTCACCGAGCGCGTCTTCGTGCTGCCGCCGGGCAGCCAGATCGGGCCGATCTCGCCGGTGCAACGACAGGCGCTGCGGGCCAACTCGCTGGTGGCCGGTGTCTACGAGAAGCAGCTGGACCGCGAATCGGCCTACGAGAAACTGGCCAGCCAGCACGCCGCGCCGGCCGGCGGCGGCATGGCCGCGGAAGCCGGCGGCGTGTTCAAGGGTGGCCCTGCAGCGCCTGCCCCGGCCGAGGCCGGCGGCGGCATGATGGACAGCCTCAAGGACGTGCTCTTCGGCACCACCGGCCCGCGCGGCGGCCGCCATCCGGGCCTGGCGGAGACCGCGGCCAAGTCGGCCGTGCGCAGCATCGGCTCGGCCGTGGGCCGGGAGATCATCCGCGGTGTGCTGGGCAGCATCCTGGGCGGCGGCAGCCGCCGGCGCTGACGGCGGGCCACCCGGCCGCATCGTCTGCAGCGCCACGGTAGAAGCGGCGCGATGAAAACCGTATAAACGGTTTTCATCGCCATGCCCCACGACCGCAAACCCGCCCCACCCCAGCGCGCCAAGCTCGTGCGCGACGGCTTCACCATGCCCGCGGCCGACTACGCGCTGATCGCCGAGCTCAAGCTGCGCCTGCACGACGTGAAGCGCGAAGCCAAGAAGAGCGAACTGCTGCGCGCCGGCCTGCAGGCACTCGCCTTGCTGGACGCGGCGTCCCTGGCCGCGGCGCTGGACCGGCTGGAGCCGGTCAAGACCGGCCGGCCACGCAAAACATGAACCCGCCATGACCGACGCGAACACATTGACCTGGTGGCACCTGCTGTGCGCCATCGCCGGCCTCAACCTGATCGCCTGGACGGCCTCCACCGCCTGGCTGCACCGCCACCGGCCCGATGGCACGACCTGGCCGCACCAGCGCCTGCAACTGCTGCTGTCGGCGCTGTATGTGCTGGGCTGCGGTTATCGCAGCTTCCTGCCGGTGTTCGACGTGCCGCGCGTCGTCATGGTGGACTCCTGGGCGTCCAGCGTGCTCGTCGGCCGGACGGTGGCGACGATCGCCGAGCTGAGCTTCGCCGCGCAATGGGCGCTGCTGCTGCGCGGCGGCGCGCTGGCGACCGGCAGCCGATTCAGCCTGCGGGTGGCCGGCGCGGTGGTGCCGCTGATCGTGATCGCCGAGGTCAATTCCTGGTACGCCGTGCTGACGACACGCAACATCGGCCATGTCGTCGAGGAGACGCTCTGGGGCGCGGCCGCCGTGCTCAGCGTGCTGGCCCTGTTCGCGTTGTGGCCCCGGGCCACGGCCAAGGGCCGGCGCTGGCTGGCCCTGGGCATCACGGCCGGCCTGCTGTATGCGGCCTACATGTTCTTCATCGACGTGCCCATGTACTGGGCGCGTTGGGTGGCCGACCAGGCGGCCGGCCGGCCCTACGCGACGCTGGCGGCCGGCGTGGCGGACGCTGCCAGCCGCTGGCATGTCTCCCACGACTGGGCGCACTGGCGCAGCGAGGTGGTGTGGATGACGTCGTACTTCAGCGTCGCGGTCTGGATCAGCATCGGTATGGCCCATGCACGGCTGCCACTGCGTCTGGAACGGGTGCGTCCTTAGAATCGCCGGCATCGCGGGCCTGGAACACGGCCCGCCTCCATTTCCAGAGCCGACGATGAGCCACCCCGCCGCACCCGCTGCCCCCGCGACGAACTTCCTGCGCCAGCGCATCGAGCACGACCTCGAGACCGGCACCTTTGCCGGCCGCCACTTCGCCGGCACGCCGGGCGACGCGGCCCACCATGCCGCCGGGCCGCTGGACGAGGCGCGCATCCGCACCCGCTTCCCGCCCGAGCCCAACGGCTACCTGCACATCGGCCATGCCAAGAGCATCTGCCTGAACTTCGGCCTGGCGCGCGACTACGGCGGCGCCTGCCACCTGCGCTTCGACGACACCAATCCCGAGAAGGAGGAGCTGGAGTACGTCAACGCCATCAAGGAGATGGTGCAGTGGCTGGGCTGGAGCTGGGGCGACAACCTGTTCGAGGCCAGCAGCTACTTCGACTTCATGTACGCCGCCGCCGAGGCGCTCATCAACGCCGGCCACGCCTATGTGGATGAGCAAAGCGCCGATGAAATGCGCGCCAACCGCGGCGACTTCGGCCGGCCCGGCGTCGACAGCCCCTTCCGCGGCCGCACGCCGGCCGAGAACCTGGCGCGGTTCCGGGAAATGCGCGACGGCCAGCACGCCGACGGCGCGATGGTGCTGCGCGCCAAGATAGCCATGGACTCGCCCAACATCAACCTGCGCGACCCGACGCTCTACCGCATCAAGCATGCGGAACACCACGCGACCGGAGCGAAGTGGTGCATCTACCCGATGTACACCTACGCGCACCCCATCGAGGACGCGCTGGAGCGCATCACGCACAGCATCTGCACGCTGGAGTTCGAGGACCAGCGGCCCTTCTACGACTGGCTGCTCAACCAGCTCGCCGACCTCGGCCTGCTCGCCCGCCCCCTGCCGCAGCAGATCGAGTTCGGCCGCCTGAACCTGAACTACGTCGTCACCAGCAAGCGCAAGCTGCGCCAGCTGGTGGAAGAGAAACACGTCAGCGGCTGGGATGACCCGCGCATGCCGACGCTGGTGGGCCTGCGCCGCCGCGGCTTCACGCCCGAGAGCCTCCGCGCGATGGTCGAGGCCACGGGCGCCAGCAAGCAGAACGCCTGGATCGACGACACCGTGCTCGACCAGGCGCTGCGCGCCGACCTGGAGCCCCAGGCGCCGCGTGCCTTCGCCGTGCTGCAGCCGCTCAAGCTGAAGCTGACGAATTACGCCGAGGTCTTCGGCAGCGTCGACCACCGCGAGCCCTGCGAAGTCGCGGCGCATCCGCACAAGCCCGAGCTGGGTCTGCGCCGCTTCAGCTTCGGCCCCGAGCTGTGGATCGAGGCCGAGGACTTCATGGAGACGCCGGTCAAGGGCTACTTCAGGCTCTTCCCGGGCAACAAGGTGCGGCTGAAGGCCGGCTACGTCATCGAGTGCACCGGCGCCGAGAAGGACGCCGACGGCAAGGTCACCGCCGTGCTGGCCACGGTCGTCCCGGACACCAAGAGTGGCACGCCGGGCGCGGACTCGGTCAAGGTCAAGGGCGTCATCGGCTGGGTGGGCGCGCACGAAGCCGTCGCGGCCGAAGTGCGCCTGTACGAGCGGCTGTTCGCCGAAGCCCAGCCGGACGCCGGCGGCCGCGACTTCATCGAGTTCCTGAACCCGAATTCCCTGCGCGTCGTGCAGGGCTTCGTCGAGCCCTCACTGGCCGGCGCTGCGGCGGACCAGCGCTGGCAGTTCGAGCGCCACGGCTATTTCGTCACCGATCGCGTCGACCACCGCGCCGACCGGCCGGTGTTCAACAAGATCACGGGTTTGAAGGACAGCTTTGCGAAGTGAGGCGGTCTACGCTTGTTGACCATGTCGTGACGCGAGCAGACCGACGCATTTCGCTAAGCCGCCTTGGCCATGCTTCGTCTTCGACGCGCGAACGTCAAGGCAAGGTGGACGCCAGCCCAGAAGACCAGCGTCATCAGCAGCTGATCCACCCGCAACAGGTCGTTGCCTAACACCGCGCCGAGAAGGTCGGCCGACCCGCTTGGCGACAAACCGTGAGCGTCGACGACGTAGGCAAACGGCCATCCACCTGCAACGAATTGGCAGCCGCTGTGGCAGTCCGTTGAGCCTGGATAGACGAGCTCGACTGTCCGTGGGACGCAACTGGACAGCAACGTGATCGCCAGGCTCGCAATCGCCGTGCCGCACGCTTGCGAGAGCATGTGCAGAATGCGGCGGGGCTGCTGCGGTTCGTCGTTCATGCACTGATCGCTTCGGGCGAGACGCCATTTTCGCAAGCGGCTGCGCTCGCCACAGCGGGCGTGCCAGCAGCATCAATCCCTCGCCCCGCCACACCGCAGCACGATCGGCATCGCGTACTCCCGCCCCACCACCGCGCGGGCGAACAGGTAGTTCTGCCGCGCCCGGTCGCTGAGCGCATCCAGGCTGACCCCGCCCTGCGCATTGCAGGGGAAGGCCAGCGCGCGGCCGGCCTGGAACAGGGATTCGAACCGCAGTTCGTAGTCGTCGCTCAAGGGCATGGGGCGTGAGTTCATGGGGCACCTCGTCTTGCAAGCAGACTAGGCGCCGTCTCGGGGGCTTGCGCGTGAAAAGGTCGCGCCCGCCGCCGCTCACCCCCGCAACCAGCGGGTGCGGCGCCAAGATGTCACGGCTCGATGCGGCGGGGGTCGATTTGAAAGGGCTTGTCGTTCATCTCGACGACGGCGGCCGGCGGCGTCACCAGCGTGAACAGACGCCGCTGCGGTAGCTTCAGCGCGGCCAGCGACGGCTGCAGGTAGCGGCGCAGCAGGGCCTGCAGCGAGCCGTCGGCGAAGGCCCGGCGCAGGCCGCGGGCGATGCGGTCGATGGCCGCCTTGTTGGCCGGGTGGGTGTAGAGATATTGCGGCAGCTCGTAGGCCAGCAGCAGGCTGTCGTCCAGCGCCAGGCCCGCCACGCCGGCATGGGCGCGCAGTTCCTCGCCGACCTCCAGCACGCTGCGGCAGAACAGGTCGGCGCGGCCCACTTCGACGAGCTGGAACAACGACTCGTAGCTGTTGACCTCGGTGACCGCAAAGCCGTTGGCGCGCAGGATGGCCACGTCCGGCCAGTCGCGCCCCTGCACATGGCGCAGCCGCGCCACCGCCTCCAGGCTGCCGGCGGCGCGCACGGCCGCCTGGCGCGGCGCATGCACGAAGCAGACGCGGTAGCCGTTCACGCCCAGGTGGATGGGAAAGAGCACCGGCGCCAAGCCCGCAGCCCGCCCCGCCTCCGGCCCCGTGACGACGAGGAAGTTCGATGCCGTCTGGCTGGCCGCCTCCAGCAAGGCACGGCGCTTGTTCATCGGCACCGACAGCTGCAGCCGGTAGGAGCCGTCGCTGGCGCGCGTCTTGTCCAGCGCCAGCTGGACGGCGTCGCGCACATAGCTGTTGCGCGCATCCTTCGTGCTGTCGGGCGCCCGCAGCGTGACGACGAGATCCTGCGCCCAGGCCGGTCCTGTCCCGAGCGCCGCCATTCCCATCAACAGGCCGCGTCTTTGCAGCATGAGTGGAACCCCAGAAGACACGGGGTCAATGTAGCCCCGGCCAGGGCGTCCCGGAAGACGTCATACGGTGAATCGTGGCGTTAGACGGCCGGCGCGCGGCTGCCCACGTCGGCCTTCAGTCGGCGAGGTCGGCCAGCCTTCTCACCTTGACTTTGCGGCCCTTGAGCTTGCCGACCGACAGGCGCCGCACCGCCTCGGCGGCGATGTCACGCTGCACCGCCACATAACTGTGGAAGTCAGTGACATTGATCTTGCCGATCTGCGCACCGGCAAAGCCGGCCTCGCCGGTCAGCGCGCCGAGGATGTCGCCGGGGCGGATCTTCTCCTTGCGGCCGCCGAGGATCTGCAGCGTGTCCATGGCCGGCAACAGCGGGCCGCCGGGCGCATCCTGCTGGCCGTCCAGCGGCTGCCACTTGAATTCCTCGCCCTGCAGCTGCTCGATGCGGCCGATACGGCCCATCTCGTCCAGGCTGGCCAGGCTCAGCGCCAGGCCTTCGGCCCCCGCCCGGCCCGTGCGGCCGATGCGGTGCACGTGCTGCTCGACGTCGGCGCTGATGTCGACATTGATGACGCAGGCCAGGTTGGCGATGTCCAGGCCGCGCGCGGCCACGTCAGTGGCCACCAGCACGGAGGCGCTGCGGTTGGCGAACTGGATCAGCACCTGGTCGCGGTCGCGCTGCTCCAGGTCGCCGTGCAGCGCCAGCGCGATGAAGCCCTGCGCGGCCAGCACGGCCTCCAGGTCGCGGCATTGCTGCTTGGTGTTGCAGAAGGCGATGGTCGATTCCGGACGAAAGGCGCGCAGCAGGCGCGGCACGGCATCCAGGCGCTGGTCGTCCGTCACCTCGAAGGCGATCTGGCGGATGGTGGATGCGGCGGCACTGGCCGAACCCGCCACCTTGACGGTCTGGGGTTCGCGCATGAACTTCGCGGCGATCTCGGTCACGCCCTCGGGGAAGGTGGCGGAGAACAGCAGCGTCTGCCGGTTGGCAGGCGCCCGCTTGGCAATGGTCTTGATGTCGTCCAGGAAGCCCATGTCCAGCATGCGGTCCGCCTCGTCCAGCACCAGCGTATTGAGTGCCGACAGGTCCAGCGTGTCGCGCTCCAGGTGGTCGATGAGGCGGCCGGGCGTGCCGACGGCGATGTGGGCGCCGCAGGACAGGCTCTCCATCTGCGGCTTCATCGGGCTGCCGCCGCACAGGCTCAGCACCTTGATGTTGTCGGCCGCGCGCGCCAGGCGGCGGATCTCCTGCGTGACCTGCTCGGCCAGCTCGCGCGTGGGGCACAGCACCAGCGCCTGCACGCGCGCCAGGGTGGCGTCCAGCCGGTGCAGCAGCGCGATGGCGAAGGCGGCCGTCTTGCCGGAGCCGGTCTGCGCCTCGCCGATGACATCGCGGCCGGCGAGGGCCAGCGGCAGGCTGGCGGCCTGGATGGGCGTCATCTGCGCGTAGCCCAGCTGGTCGAGGTTGGCCAGCATGGCGGGGCTCAGCGGCAGGGTGGAAAAGGCTTGATCGGTCATCACCCGATTGTCGAGGCTGTGACTTCCTTCTCGCCGCGGCGCCGCAACCGGCCGTGGCTTGCATTTGGTCACCGTTGCGCGCCGCCCCGCTCACTAGCATTCGCGCCGCGCCTAACGCCCTGCTCGCATGCCCACCACGCCCGACTCCTTCCCGGCCACGCAACCCATCGACCCGCCCACCTCGGCGCGCCGGCGGCTGCTGTCCGGCACGGACCGCACGGTGGCGCGCCCGGTGGCGCAGGCGGCGGTCCCGCGCGCGGCCGAGCGCCCGCTTGCGCCGACACCCGCCGCCGCCGAGGGCCTGCCGCGCTGGGCCAAGGGCGTCGTCGCCGGCGGCGTGGCGCTGGCGCTGGCCATGCCGGCCACGGTGCTGCTGTCGCGGTCGATGCTGGTGCAGGAGGTGCTGATGCAGGAAAGCAGCTCCAAGGCCGCCATGGTCTGCACCGGTGGCGAGGCGCGCGCGGTCGATGGCTCCAGCCTCACCGGCTGGTTGTTCAGCGGCTCGTACTTCAGCTGCGGCGACTGGGAGACCCGAGAAGCCCGCCAGCAGCGCGAGCGCGACCTGGCGCACAACAACTACATGGCGCGGGAACGCTCCCGCCAGGGCCTGCCTCCCAACTGACCGGCCAATAGCAGCGCTGCGGCCGACCGCAGACCCGTCAGGCGGCGCGCGCCGTCGGGGCGGGGACCTGCCCCTCGCCCTCGCCACAGACCGCGCTGCGCGGGGCGGCTTCGCCGACATGGACCGTGACCTCCAGCCCGCAGCCGGGCGAGCGCGCCTGCATGCGCCATGCATGCGCCGTCGCGATCTCGGCGCAGATGGCCAGCCCCAGGCCCGCCCCCTCGCCGCTGCCGCCGGGGGCACGCCAGAAGCGCTCGAAGATCCGCCCCAGGTGCTCGGGCTTGACGCCCGGGCCTTCATCGCTCACCTGGAAGCCGCCGGGCCTCACCGTCAGCGCGACCACGCCGCCGGCAGGGCTGTGCTGGATGGCGTTCTCCAGCAGGTTCTTCAGCAGCGTGAACAGCGCCCCGCGGTCGGCCATCCACTGGCGCACGTCGTCCTCGATGCGCAGGCCGAGATGGACGCCGTAACGCCCGGCCACGCGGGCCATGAAGTCGAAGGCCTCCTGCACCGTCGCGCGCGGGTCTATGGGTTCGATGCGGTAGTTCTGCGGCTCGCTGACTTCCGCCAGCATCAGCAATTGCTGCACCTGGCGCGCCATGCGGTCCACGTCCGCCAGCAGGAAGCGCCGCCGCTCGTCGTCAGGCCCCATCTCCACCTGCACGCGGATGAGCGCCAGCGGCGTCTTGAGCTCGTGCGCGGCGCTGGCCAGGAATGCCTGCTGGACCTGGAAGCCGTGCTGCAGGCGGTCCAGCGCCGCGTTGAAGGCCTGCACCATGGGGCGGATCTCGATCGGCTGCACGGCCTCGTCCAGCCGCTCGTCCAGCGTCCTCGGCGTGATGCGCCGCGCGGCCGCCGAGGCGGCGCTCAACGGCGCCAGCGCACGCCGCAGCGTGACGTGGATGGTGATCAGGAAGACCAGCAGGAAGACGGCGCAGGTCGCCAGGATGCCCTGGCGCAGCGCGGGCAGGCCGACCGAATTGCGCATGCGCAGCACGAGGCGGTCGCTGGCCGCGAACTGGGCGTACCAGCGCCGTCCCGAGTGCTCCAGCGGGACGGTGGCGGCGTGCATGGCGACGCCGTCGCGGGTCACCACGAAGTGGCGCCGGTCCGGGTCGAAGCGTTCGCCGCCCGGCGCCAAAGGTTGCGGCTGCGGCCGGGGATCCGGCGCGAAGCCGACGCGTCCCTCCTCGTCGACGATGCGCAGCATGACCTCCTGGCTCAGGCTGTCGAAGAGCCAGGGGCCGATCTGGTCGTCCAGGCCGACGGGGCGGCCCTGGGCGTCGAACCGCACCTTGTGGGCGATGGCCTCGGCATAGCTCTGGACGCCGCTGCGCAGCATGTACTGGTTGAACGGCTCCGCCAACACCAGCACGCCCAGTGCCACGAGGCCGGCGCTCAGCGCCACGCCGGCGATGAACACCCAGAGCAAGCGCCGGCGCAGGCTAGTTGTCCCGAAGCGCATAGCCGTGATTCCTGACGTTCGCGATCTGCAGCCGTGAACCCACGGCGAGCAGCTTGCGCCGCAGCCGGTGCAGGGCGACATCCAGCGCATTGGGGGTGACCGCCTCGGACAGGCCCCAGGCTGCCGCCTCCAGCGCGCTGCGACGCAGCGTGCGGCCGGCGTGCTGCATCAGGCTCAGCATGATCTGCAGCTCGGCAGGCGCCAGCGTCACCGACTCCGGGCCACAGGACAACCGCCCCTCGCCCCGGTGGAGCTGGATGTCTCCCCAGCTCGGCAGGTCGGCCAGCAGCTGTGCCGGCCGGCGCATCAGCGCCCGCGTCCGCGCCACCAGTTCTTCCATCGGAAAGGGCTTGGCGAGGTAGTCGTCCGCGCCCGAATCCAGGCCCTCCACACGGTCATGCAGCGCATCGCGGGCGGTGAGCATCAGGCAGGGCGTGGCCAGGTTGGCAGCGCGCAGCCGCTTCACCAGCGTCAGCCCGTCGCCATCCGGCAGCCCGCGGTCGATGACCAGGGCGCCGTAGGGGATGTCGCGCATCGCGCCCCAAGCCGTCTCCATCGAATGGAAGACGTCGGTCGGGATGCCGGCCGCCTGCAGCGCCTGGCGCACCAGTTCGGCCAGGCGGGCATGGTCTTCCACGAGGGCGATGCGGTTCATGGGCTCAGAAGCGGTAGAGGTAGCCGATGGCGGCGCGGGAGGTGGTCTTGCGGTCGACGAGGGGGCTGAGCGTGATCTCGCCGGGCAGGCGCGTGCCGCTCACGTCCAGGAAGACAGCATGTCTGGCGGTGAGCGCGTAGTCCACGCGCACGCCGGCTTCCAGCGCCATCGCGGCTTGGCCGGCATGGGCGGGCCGGGCCAGCGTCGCCTCATGGGCGCGCACGCCGAAGTAGTAGTCGACGTACTTCCGGTCGAGCCACTGCAGTTGCACGCGCGGCGTGAGGCTGACGCTGCCCCAGCCGAAGCGGCGCTCCGCCTGGAGCAGCAGCTTCTGCCCTTTGCTGTGGCCGGACAGGTCGGCCACCCATTCCGCGCTCAGCTGCGCCACCGGGTTGTGCCAGGTGGCGGTGGCCCCGCCCCAGATGCTGGCCTTGCGTTCATCCATGCCGGCAAGCCGCGGGGCATCGTCCGCCTCGAAACCCTCGTCCTCGTACTTGACGCGCAGGCCGCCGGTCACGCGCTGCGCCTCGCCGAAGCCCGGGTTCAGCAGCTTGATCTCGGCGCCCACACCAGCGAAGCGCAACCAGCGGTTCTCGAAATAGAGCAGCGGTATCGCCCGGTTCTTGCGCTCCACGCCCGCGTAGGCGAGCTGGCGGGACGAGGCGCCCAACCCCACGGCCCAGCGGGACGTCTCGGGCGCGGCGCCGCCCGGCGCGCTCTGCTGCGACCAGGAGGTGGTGGGGATCAATGCAGCCATGAGGGTGGTGCAGGCAAAGGCAACGAGGTTCTTCACGAAAGCTCCAGAACAGATCGGAGCTGCATCGTCCAGCGGGCGGCATTACCGGCGACTTACCGGGCCGCCGGGTGGGTCAGCCACCAGCGCGCTTGACCGCCCAGCCTTCGGGCCGCGCCTGCAGCCAGGCGACGACCTTGTCGAGATGGTCGCCCTGGATCTCGATGACGCCGTCCTTGGCCGTGCCGCCGCTCCCGCAGGCGGCCTTGAGCTGCTTGGCCAGCGCCGCCAGCGCCGCGTCGTCCAGCGGCAGGCCGTGCACGGCGGTGACGCCCTTGCCCTTGCGGCCGGCCGTCTCGCGGCGCACGCGCACGATGCCGTCGCCCGCCGGGCGCACCTTGGCCTTGCAGGTGCACTGCGCCTGCGGCTGGCCGCAGCCGGGGCAGACACGGCCGACGTCGGTGGAATAGACCAGCGTCATGGCGCGGCCTTCAGGTGCCGGTCGAAGAAGGCGTCCATCGTGCGATAGAGGTGCAGCCGGGCCGCACGGCCGGCGATGCCGTGGGCCTTGCCGGGGTAGATCTGCAGGTCGAAGGTCTTGCCGGCGGTCTGCAGGGCTTCCACGAGGCGCAGCGTGTGCTCGAACAGCACGTTGTCGTCCGCCGTGCCGTGCACGAGCAGCAGCGGCTTGCTCAACAGGCCGGCGCGCGACGGCAGGTTGGCACTCGCATACGTCGCCGCCTTCCCATCCTGGGGCATGCCGAGATAACGCTCCGTGTAGGCGGTGTCATAAAGCGTCCAATCGGTCACCGGCGCCACCGCGACGGCGGCGGCGAAGGGCGTGTCGGCGTCCAACACCGCGCGCGCACCCAGGAAGCCACCGTAGCTCCAGCCGAAGAAGCCGATGCGCGCCGCGTCCACGCCCGGCACACGGCCGGGCAGTTGGCGCACGGCGGCGAACAGGTCGTCGACCTCGACCTTGCCGAAGGCCTGGTGATGCGCCCGCGTGAGGTCGCGGTCGCGGTGGGCCATGCCGCGCGTGTCCAGCATCAGCACGCCGTAGCCGCGCTGCTGCCAGTAGGCGATCAGCGGCATGTCGCGGCCCCAGCCCCAGGTCACCGTGGCGGTGCCGGGGCCGCCATAGGCCAGCACGATGACGGGGTGCTTGCCCGGGCGACCGTCCTGGGCGGCGAAGAAGAAGGCGTTCAGCGGCGTGCGGCCGTCGGCGGCGGTGAGGTCCAGCGCCAGCGGCAGGTTGGTGTACTGGCGCAGCTGCGGGTCGGGCGCGTCGCCGGCCAGCGCGATGGCGCCGTCCTGGCCCAGGCTGCGCAGCTCCAGCCGCGACGGCTGGCCCCAGGCGGCGCGGGTGACGAGCAGGCGGGCGCAGGCGCTGTCGGCCTTGGCGGTGCGCCATTGCCGGTTGGCCGCGCCCGGCAGCATCTGCGCCGCGCCGCCGGCCAGCGGCGCGCTGTACAGCTCCTGGCTCTTGCCGCGGTCGCCGGCGGCGGTGAAGACCACGTTCTGCGCATTGGCGCAGACCGCCTGGTCCACCGCCTCGGGCAACTGCGTCAGCGGCGTGCGCGCGCCGCTGGCGCGGTCGACCAGCACGAGCTGGCGGCGGCCACTGGCCTCGCTGGACCAGAGCAGGCCGCGCGGCGTCTCGATGAGGTCGTCATGCACCTCCACCCAGGCGGGGTCGGTCTCGACGGTGATGTCGCGCCCGGCGCCCGCCTTGAACTCGGTCAGCGTGAGGCGTGTCTGGTCGCGCGTGAGCCACTGCAGCCAGGGCGTGCCGTCGGCAAACCAGCCGGCCCGGGCGATGTACTCGGCGCTGGCCGGCAGTGGCAGCGCGCGCTGCCGGCCGGTCGATGCGTCGATGACGAAGGCGCTGACCTTGGCGTTCGCCGCGCCGGCCGCGGGGTAGCGCTGCTGGGTCATGGCGGTGCGGTCGGCGTAGATCTGCGCGCGGGTCTTCAAGCCGACGCCGGCCTCGTCCACGCGCAGGGCCAGCAGCGACTTGCCGTCCTTGCTCCACCAGTAGCCGCGCTGGCGCGACAACTCCTCGGCGGCGATGAATTCGGCCACGCCCCAGCTGAGCGTCTCGCTGCCATCGGCCGTCAACGGGCGCGGCTTGGCACCCGCAGTCAGCGGCAGCACGAAGAGGTTGCCGCCCTGCACATAGGCCAGGCTCCGGCCGTCGGGCGCGCAGCGCGGCTCCAGCTTGGGCGCGCCGCCCTCCAGCGCCAGCCGGGTGGCCCGTACGCCGTCCGCCGCCAGGCGCACCAGGTAGAGGTCGCCCGAGAGCGGGAACAGCAGCGCGCTGTCGTCGCTGCCGCACCACTGGTAGCCGGTGATGCCGCGCTGGTTGATGCGCTGGCGCTCCAGCGCCATCTTCTCGGCTTCGCTGAGCTTCTGCTCGGCGCCGCCCAGCAGGTCGGCCGCGGCGACCAGCTTGCGCGGCGCGCCGCCGGCCGCGGGCTGGGCCCACAGTTCCAGCACTTCGCTGTCGGCCTGCGACGGTCGCAGAAAGCTCACCCACTGCCCGCCCGGCGACACCTCCGCCTGGCGCGGCAGGCGGCCGGCGAGCGGAGGGTCGGCGGTGATGCGTTCGAGGCTGAGCGCGGGGGGCTGGGCCAGGGCGGCGCTCGTGGCGCAGGCGCAGGCCAGCAAGGTCATGAGGATCTTCATCGCCGACATGCTAGCCGCGCGACGCGCGGCCGCCGCGTCAGGCGCCGGCCAGTGCCGCGGCCGCTTCGTCGCTCAGGCCGCGCCCCTCGGCGGCCAGCGCGGCGGCAAGGTCGCGGCCCAGCAGGGCTTGAGCGGCCTCGGTGGCGCAGGTGAGCGCCTGCAGCTCGCGCGGGTCCAGCGCCGTGTCGTTGGCCGTCCAGAGTCGGCGCACATAGCCGGCCAGCCGGCCGGCGGCCTCGACGCGGCGCTGCTCCGCCAGCAGCGGCAGGATGCCCAGCCACGCCACCGTCGTGCCGAAGCGTCGGCCGGCGGCCAGTGAACGCGGCACCAGCGCCGCGGCCTCGTCCAGCCGGCCGAGGCCGACCAGCGCTTCGACGAGCGCGTTCAGCACCCACGGCAGGCTGCCATTGCGGCCGCTGCCGTCGGGGTCGATGCTTTGCAGCAGCGCCCGCGTGCGCTCGGCGCCCTCGGCAAACCGGCCCAGCCGCACCAGCGTGAGGCAGATGTTGTTCTCGGCCACCTGCACGCGCTGCTGCAGGCCGAGTTCGCGTGCGGCGAGCTGCTCGCGCTCCATGCAGGCCAGCAGGGCCTGGGTATCGCCGCGGATGCGCGCCGCGACGGCCAGTGCCCCGTTCAGGCGCAGCTGGGCCTGCGGCGTGTCGTCGCCGTCGGTGAGCTGGCTGAGCAGCGCACAGGCCTCGTCCAGCTCCGGCACCGGTTCGGTGAAGGCGCGCACCCAATGGGCGGCGGCGATCTGCAGCTCGGTCGGGTTGCCCAGCGGCCGCCACAGCGCCACGGCCAGGCGGGCTGCGGCCACGGCGCGGGGGTCGACGCGGATGCCCAGCAGATAGGCCGTCATGGACCAGAACAGCGCCCGCACCTGAGGCGGCAGGCCGCCGCCGTGCGCCTCGATGGCGGGTTGCAGCGACAGCAGCCAGTCCGTCACTTCATGACGCCAGACGGTGAAGACCATGACGCGGGCCGCGCGGGCGCCGATCTGCGCGGCCGTGGCCAGGTCGTTGGCGCGCGCCCACAGGAAGGCCTCGCGCACGTTCTCCATGTCGGCCAGCCAGAGCTGCGCGTCATCGCTCGGGGTGATCAGCGCCAGCACCGCGGCGGCGTGGCGGCGCCGCGCGGAATGGCGCTCGTCGTCGCCGAGCTTGGCCAGCGCATGGGCACGCATGGTCTCCAGCAGCCGGTAGCGCGGCGGGTCCTCGCCGTTGACGCTCACCAGGGACCGCTCCACCAGCGCGGCCAGCCCGTCGACGATGTCCCAGCGGCTGACGTGCTCGTCGCCGCTCAGCGTGGCGGCCAGCTCCAGCGTGAAGCCGCCCGCAAACACGCCCAGCGCGCGGAAGAGGCTCTGCTCGGCAGGCGCCAGCAGGCCGTAGCTCCAGTCCAGCGCGTCCAGCAGGTTGCGGTGTCGCGCCGGCGAATCGCGCCGGCCCCGCGACAGCAGCGCGAAACGCTCGGCCAGCGCGTCGTGCACCGCCTGCAGGCCCATCAGCGGCACGCGCGCGGCGGCCAGTTCCAGCGCCAGCGGCAGGCCGTCGAGCTGGCGGCACAGCGCGGCGAGCAGGGGCAGCGACCTGGCGGACACATCGAAGCGAGCGTCCACGGCGCGGATGCGGGCGACCAGCAGCGCCAGTGCGCCCTCGCCGGCGTCGCGGCCGTCGACACCGTCGCCCACCGGCAGCGGCTCCAGGCGCAGCAGGCGCTCGCCCGGCACGCCCAGTGGCAGCTGGCTGGTGACGAGCAGCGTCAGGCGGCTCTCCAGTTCGGCGGCCCAGCGCGCGCAGCCGGCGGCCAGGTGCTCGGCGTTGTCCAGCACCAGCAAGGGCTCGCCGTGCGCGGGCAGCAGCTCCAGCACCTGGGGCAGCGGGTCGCCCCCGCCCAGCTGGCCGCCGAGGGCGCGGGCGATGGCCTCGGCGACCTGCGCCTCCTGCGTCAGCGTGGCCAGGTCGACCCAGGCGCCACCGCCTTGCCGGCCCGCCGCGGCGACACGGGCCAGGCTGCTCTTGCCGACGCCGGCCGTGCCGACCAGCGTGACGCAGCCCGTGCCGGCCAGCGCGGCCTGCAGCCGGGCGAGGTCGGCATCGCGGCCGAACAGCGCCTTCGACGAAGGGGCCACCGGCGCCCGGGCCGGCGCTGCGGCTTCGTCGTGCAGGGCCGCCGTGAAGCGGTAGCCGCGCCCCGGCACGGTGGCGATGCTGTCCTCGCCGAGCAGGCGGCGCAGGCCGTTGACCTGCACGCGCAGATTGCCCTCCTCGACGACGAGGCCGGGCCAGACGCGCTCGATCAATTCGCCCTTGGTGCGCAGCTCGCCTGGGCGCTCGGTCAGCGCGAAGAGCAGGTCCAGCGCCCGCCCGCCCAGCGCGCTGGGCGCGCCATCCACCAGCAGGCGGTGCTCGGCCGGCCGCAGCTCGAAGCGGCCGCCAGCGCCGAACCGCAGCGCGGGGCCGGTGGGGGATGAGGGGGCGGCGCCGGTCATGGGTGTCTCACGGGCCGGCAGCTTAAGCCCTGGCGGCGTCAGCTTTAACAACGTTGAACAACCGTTCGATGGCCGCTGCCGCGAGCATTCGCTCACCCCATCAAGGAGCCCGTCATGACCGAACCCGAAGTCTCCGTCCCCGCCGTCATGCGCAACTACCACGAGGTGCTGCGCAACGACCTCGCCAAGGTGCTGGCACCGCTGGTCGAGGCCGGCGACGTGGCCGGCTTTGCCAGCGCCTGGCAGGGCTATGTCGGCGCCATCGCCGTGCATGCCGCCATGGAGGACGGCGTCGACGGTGCCGGCGGCGGCATCACGAACATGCTTGACCTGTACTTCGACGGTGCCGTCAACGCCGCGCTGTTCCGCGCCGAGCATGTCGACGAGCACCAGCTGCAGGATGCCGTGACTCGGGCCCTCCCCCAGGGCGCCGCCGCGCTGCGCGCCGCCTGGGGCCCATACCGCGCCTGCGCCGAGGCCCACCTGCTGCACGAGGAGGACGTCATGATGCCCCTCGTCGCCCGCCTGCCCCAGGAAGGCAAGGCCGGCCTGTTCGCCGAGTGGTGCGTGTCGGCCGGCATGGCCCACGGCGGGTTCGATGCCTTCATCGCCCACGGCGTGGCCTCGCTGGCGGCCTTCGGCAGCACCAAGAACTCGCCCGCCGGCGCCACGCGCGTCTTCGTGCACTCGCTCAAGACAGTGTGCACGCCGGCCCAGTGGGGGCGGTTGCTGCCCATTGCGCGCAGCGCCGCGGGGCCGCAGATCTGGGCCGCCGTCGTCGCCGAAGTGCCCAGCCTGGCTTAGAAGCTTTTCAAGCAAGCACATTCACGCGAGGCGCTTGCTACCTTCCTATCATTCATCCCCCCGCCCCAAGGAGAGCCACCATGTCCCTGCGCATCAACGACATCGCCCCCGACTTCACCGCCCAGACCACGCAAGGCGAGATCAGGTTCCACGACTGGATCGGCGACAGCTGGGCCGTGCTGTTCTCGCACCCCAAGGACTTCACGCCGGTGTGCACGACCGAGCTGGGCTACATGGCCAAGATCGAGCCTGAATTCACCAAGCGCCATGCCAAGTTGATCGGGCTGTCGGTGGACCCGGTCGAGAACCACCACAAGTGGGCCCTGGACATCGAGGAGACCCAGGGCCACCTGCCCAGGTACCCCATGATCGGCGACCACGATTTGAAGGTCGCCAAGCTCTACAACATGCTGCCGGCCGACATCGAGGGCACGTCCGAGGGCCGTACCGCGGCGACCAACGCCACCGTGCGCTCGGTCTTCATCGTCGGGCCGGACAAGCGCATCAAGCTGATGCTGACCTATCCGATGACGACGGGCCGCAACTTCGACGAGATCCTGCGCGTGCTGGACAGCATCCAGCTGACCGCCAAGCACAAGGTCGCCACGCCGGCGAACTGGCAGCAGGGCGACGACGTCATCATCGCCGGCTCGGTCAGCGACGAGGACGCGAAGACGCTGTTCCCGCGGGGCTGGAAGGCGCCCAAGCCCTACCTGCGCATCACCAAGCAGCCGGGCTGACCTCCACGACGGCTGGGCACCGGCAGCTTCACCATGCCGGTAGTGAATAGCAGCTAGCGCCAGCCAGAACTTGTTGGGCTGGTTGCGGCTCAGAAGAATGCGGGCAGTTCCTTTCCGCCCGCCCCATGCCCCGCGCCGAGATCACGCTGCTGTCGTCCATGGCCACCCAGCCGCTGCTGGCCGCGCTGGCGCGGGCGCACGAGCAGGCCGGCGGCGCCGCCGTGAGGCTGGAGTCGGTCGGCGGCGTTGACGCAGCGAAGCGCGTGCAGGCAGGCGAGGCCTTCGACGTCGTCGTGCTGGCCGACGACGCGCTCGCCGCGCTGGCGGCGCAGGGCCTGGTGCACGCGCCGCGGCCGGTGGCCGATTCGCGCGTGGCCATTGCCGTGCGTGACGGCACGCCGCCGCCCGACGTGAGCAGCGAGGCCGCGCTGCGCCGCTGCCTGCTGGCCGCACGCAGCATCGGCTACTCCACCGGCCCCAGCGGCCGCGCGCTGCTGCAGGTCTTCGAGCGCTGGGGCCTGGCCGACACGTTGAAAGGCCGCCTCGTCCAGGCCCGGCCGGGCGTGCCCGTGGGCCAGCTGGTCGCCGCCGGCGAGGCGGAGATCGGCTTCCAGCAATTCAGCGAACTGCAGGGCCTGCCGGGCCTGACGCTGCTCGGCGGCATGCCGCCCGGGCTGGAGATCGTCACCACTTTCGCCGGCGCCGTCGGCACGCGCAGCGCCCAGCCCGATGAGGCGCAGGCGCTGCTGGATTTCCTGACCCAGGCCGGCACCGCCGCGCTGAAGCGCGCCCATGACATGGACGCACCCGCCGCCCAATTCATCAGAAAGACCAAGCCATGATCATCGACGTCCACGGCCACTACACGACGGCCCCGGCCGCTCTGGGCGCCTGGCGCGACCTGCAGATCGCCGGCCTGAAGGACCCGACGCGAGCGCCCTCGCCCGCCGACCTGAAGATCAGCGACGACGAGATCCGCGAGACCATAGCGACCAACCAGCTCAAGCTGATGAGGCAGCGCGGTTCGGACCTGACCATCTTCAGCCCGCGCGCCAGCTTCATGGCCCACCACATCGGCGACTTCCAGACCTCGGCCGCCTGGGCCGCCATCTGCAACGAACTCTGCCACCGCGTCGCCCAGCTCTTCCCCGAGCACTTCGTGCCTGCGGCCATGCTGCCGCAGTCGCCCGGCGTGGACCCGGCGACCTGCATCCCCGAGCTGGTCAAGTGCGTGGAGCAGTACGGCAACGTGGGCCTGAACCTGAACCCCGACCCGTCCGGCGGCCACTGGACCGCGCCGCCGCTGTCGGACCGGCACTGGTACCCCGTCTACGAGAAGATGGTCGAGTACGACATCCCGGCCATGATCCATGTGTCGACCAGCTGCAACGCCTGCTTCCACACCACCGGCGCGCACTACCTGAACGCCGACACGACGGCCTTCATGCAGTGCCTGACCAGCGACCTGTTCAAGGACTTCCCGACGCTGAAGTTCCTGATCCCGCACGGCGGCGGCGCCGTGCCCTACCACTGGGGGCGCTTTCGCGGGCTGGCGCAGGAGCTGAAGAAGCCGCTGCTGCAGGATCACCTGTTGAACAACATCTTCTTCGACACCTGCGTGTACCACCAGCCCGGCATCGACCTGCTGACCAAGGTGATCCCGGTGAAGAACATCCTGTTCGCCAGCGAGATGATCGGCGCCGTGCGCGGCGTGGACCCGGAGACCGGCCACCACTACGACGACACCAAGCGCTACATCGAGGCCACCGCCAATCTCACGGACGAGGAGCGCTACCAGGTCTACGAGGGCAATGCCCGCCGCGTCTTCCCGCGCCTGGATGCGCAACTTAAAGCCAAGGGGCTCTGAGATGTACGAACTGGGCGTCGTCTACCGCAACATCTCCCGCGCCGAGCGAGGCGCCGCCGATGGCTTGGCCCGTTATGGCTCGGCCACCGTGCACGAGGCCATGGGCCGTGTCGGCCTGATGAAGCCCTACATGCGGCCGATCTACAGCGGCGCGCAGGTGTCGGGCACGGCCGTCACGGTACTGCTGCAGCCGGGCGACAACTGGATGATGCATGTCGCAGCGGAGCAGATCCGACCCGGCGACATCGTCGTCGCGGCGGTGACGGCCGAGTGCAGCGACGGCTATTTCGGCGACCTGCTGGCCACGTCCTTCCAGGCCCGCGGCGCGCGCGCCCTGGTCATCGACGCCGGCGTGCGCGACGTGAAGACGCTGGGCGAGATGGGCTTCCCGGTGTGGAGCCGCTACGTCTCATCCAAGGGCACGATCAAGGCCACGCTGGGCTCGGTCAACATCCCCGTCGTCTGCGCCGGCGCCTGGGTGACGCCGGGCGATGTCATCGTCGCGGACGACGACGGCGTCGTCTGCGTGCCGGCCGCTCGCGCCGCGCAGACGCTGGAGGCCGCGGCCGCCCGCGAAGCCCTCGAAGGCGCCAAGCGCGAGACCCTGGCCTCCGGCGTGCTGGGGCTGGACATGTACAAGATGCGCGAGCCGCTCGCGAAGGCGGGGCTGCGCTACATCGACTGAATCAGGACCAACACCCCATGGAGACGACGATGCTGGAGACAAAGTTGCCGCGCCGTGACGCGCTGGGCCGCCTGGCGGCGGGGCTGGCCGCGTTCGCGCTGGCCGGCCCGGCCTGCGCCGCGGACTTCCCGACCAAGCCGGTGCGCATCCTCACGCCCTTCCCGCCGGGCTCGGGGCCGGAGACGGTGCTGCGCCTGGTGGCCGAGAAGCTGCAGCGCCGCTGGGGCCAGCCGGTCATCGTCGAGAACCGTCCCGGTGCCAACGGCTTCATCGCCATCGACGCCTTCAAGCGCGGCGCCACGGACGGCACCGACCTGATCCAGCTGGACAACGTCCACCTGGCGGCCTATTCGCATTTGTTCAAGAAGCTGCCCTACGACCCGGCGCGCGACTTCGAGCCGCTGGCGCCGTTGTTCCGCGCCTATTTCTTCGTCACCGTGGCGGCCAACAGCCCTTACAAGACGGTCGGCGACATCCTGGACGATGCGCGCGCCCACCCCGGCCAGCTGAACTACGGCTCCTGGTCGGTCGGCAACCCGGTGCACCTGGGCACGGCCCTGCTGGAGGCCATGAGCGGCACGCAGATGCAGCACGTCGTCTACAAGGAGACCTCGCTGCTCTACAGCGGTGTGGCCAGCGGCGAGCTGAAGTTCGCACTCGGCACCATGGCCACGGCAGGTGCGCTGCAGCGCGCGGGCAAGCTGAAGTTCATCGCCATCACGGCGCCCACGCGCCAGCCGGCGTTTCCGGACGTGCCGACGGTGTTCGAGTCGCGCGGCCCGGAGGGCTACGAGATCAGCGGCTGGACGAGCATCGCCGCGCCGCGCGGCCTGCCCAAGGCGGTGACCGACAAGCTGCACCAGGACATCCAGGCCGCGCTGGCCGAGCCCGACATCCGCGAGCGCTACGTCACGCTGGGCTACGACCCGTTCCCCACCACGCGCGAGCAGTTCACCGCCTTCATCGCGGCCGAGTCGGCCAAGTACGCCGAGGTCGTGCGGCGCGCCAAGGTGTCGCTGGACTGACCGAACAATCGCGCCGCCAGCTCGTCGGCCGCATTGACGGTGCGCAGCTCGGCATAGGCCGCCTCGGCCTCGGGATAGGCGCGCTTCAGGTAGTGCAGCCACTGCTTGAGCCGCCCGCCCTGGTGCCTGGCAGCGACATGGCCGCGGACCTGGTCGAAGAAGACCTGCATCAACGGCAGCAGCTCGCCCCACGGCAGGGGCGTGCTGCGCTGGCCCGCAACGCGCAAGGCCAGGCCCGGGTCGGCCACCATGCCGCGGCCCAGCATCAGGTGCTCGCAGCCGCTGCGCTCGCGCGCCAGTTGGGCGTGCTCCACCGTCCAGATCTCGCCGTTGGCGATGAGGGTGATGGGCACGGCCTCGCGCACGGCGGCGATGCGCTCCCAGTAGGCCGGCGGCTTGTAGCCATCGGCCTTGGTGCGGGCATGCACGACGATCTCGTGAGCGCCGGCCGCGTGGATGGCACGCGCCACGTCCAGCGTGCGGCTGTCATCCATGTAGCCCAGGCGCATCTTGGCCGACACCATCACCTCGGGCGGCACCGCGCGGCGCACGGCGGACACGATCTCGTGGATCAGCTCCGGCTCGTCCAGCAGCACCGCGCCGCCGCGGTGGCGGTTCACGCACTTGGCCGGGCAGCCGAAGTTGAGGTCGATCCCCTCAGGCTTGAGCTCCGCCAGCCGCCCGGCGTTCTCGGCCAGGCAGTTCACGTCGGAGCCCAGCAGCTGCGGATGCACCGGCACACCCGCCGCCGTGCGGCCGCCGTTCCTCAGCTCCGGCACGATGCGCGTGAACACGCGCTTGGGCAGCAACTGGTCGGTCACGCGGATGAACTCGGACACGCAGCGGTCGACGCCGCCCACGCGCGTGAGCACGTCGCGCAGGATGTGGTCGAGCAGGCCCTCCATGGGCGCCAACAGGATCACTGCGGGTGCTCCATGGCCATGAGATAGAGCCGCAGGTCGAACTCGAGCTGGAAATAGTCCGGCTCCATGTGCTGGCACAGCTGGTAGAAGGCCTTGTTGTGCTCCAGCTCGCGGAGGTGCGCCAGCTCGTGCACGACGATCATGTGCAGCAGCGCGGCCGGCGCCTCCTTGAACAGCGTGGCCACGCGGATCTCGCGGCGGGTCTTGAGCTTGGCACCCTGGACCTGGGTGCGGCGGGTGTGGGTGCCCAGCGCCTGCTGCAGCACGCGCAGCTTGGCGTCGTAGCCGACGAAGTTCAGCGGCGGCGCGTTGCGCAGGTGGCGGGCCTTGAGCGCCTGCACGTAGTCGAACAGCGCCGTGTCGCTGCGCACCTCGTGCAGCTCGGCGTAGCGCCGTGCCAGGTGGTCGGCCAGGCGGCCTTCACGGTACATGGCGTCGGCCTGGGCGATCAGTTCGGGCGGATAACCGGCCAGATAGCGGGCGGCCAGCGAGGGGCTGGCAAGATGGGGCGATGTCATCGGCAAGATTCAAGGTGCGGCTGGAGCCGCAAGGTGCCATTTTCGACTGTGCCGCCGACCAGCCCCTGCTGCTCGCCGGCCTGGCGGCCGGGCTCGCCCTGCCCTGGTCGTGCCGCAACGGCACCTGCCGCACCTGCCTTTCACATCTGATCGAGGGGCGCATCGAGCACAGCATCCCTTGGCCGGGGCTCTCGGCCGAGGAGAAGGCCGAGGGCTGCATCCTGCCCTGCGTTGCCTGCCCGCGCAGCGATGTGACGCTGCAACGGGCCTGAGCCATCACTTCCTCGTCATCACGAGCTTGTTGCCGCCCTGGTTCAGCGTCACCGAGGCGGCCTTGCCCTCCTCGGGGCTGAAGTCCAGCTGCGCCGCGACCTGCGGCACATGGATTTGGCGAGCGGAGGCGGCCATCAGTTCAAACGCCGGCTGGCCTGGCGCCTGACCCTGCAGGCGGCCTTTGTCGTCGATGAAGACCTTGATGGAAAACTGCGGCGAGCTGTAGTCGCCCACCAAAGCCTGCATTTGCGCCGGGTCGAGCGTGATGAAGGCGGGCTCGGGCGGTAGCTCGCCGCTGCGCGTCCAACGCTCGCCCTCCTTCTCGCCGTTGTTGAACACCCGCATGCCGGCGACCTTGCCGTCGGCCGCACGTTCAAGCCGCAGCTCGTTGATGGAATCAGGGAAAGCGAAGTGGTCCTGCCCGAGCGGGATCAGCGCCGCGGCGGCGCCGCCGGCACGCTGGCTTTGCAGAACGCCGTCCTTCAACCGCAGCGTGCGCGACCGCTTGTCCTCGCGGGTATAGACGCCCTCGGCGCCCGCGAGCTGCTCGACCGGCACCGCCACGGGCTTGTGCTCGGCGAAGGGCTCGCCGATGGCAAAGGCCGCAAGCTTGCGCGCCACCAGGCCCGTCGCGAAGCCGGGGGCGTCGCTGTTGCGCAGAATGACAATGGTGATCTGGCTCTTGGGCAGGTAGTTCAGCAGCGACCCAAAACCGTGGATGCCGCCGTTGTGAGCCAGCACGAGCTGGTCGCGCAGCACGTCAGTGCCGATGCCAAAGCCATAGTGATGCGCCTTGGCAGGACCTTCCGGTGTGGTCATGCGCTGGTAGCTCGCCTGGCTGATGAGCTTGCCGCCATGCAGCGCCTGGTTCCAGCGCCACAGGCCTTCGGTGTTCGCGATCAGCGCGCCGGCCGCATGCGGCTGGGTCATGCTCAGCAGGCCGGCAGGCGCCACCTCGCGCTGGCCGTTGAGCGTGTAGCCCTGGGCCATGCCCTGGAACAGCTTGTCGCTGGCCTGGTAGTGGACGCTCGTGATCCGCGCGGGTTTGAGCAGCAGCTCGTCGATGCTCTGGTGCCAGGGCTTGCCAGCGATGGCCTCCACGACGGCCCCCAGCAACACGTAGCCGGAGTTGTTGTAGGCCCATTTCTCGCCCGGCGCGAAGTCGACCGGCTGGTCCTTGAATTCATTGATCAGTTCCGCCGTGCTCAAGTCGCGCCGGATCTGGTTGCGCATGTAGCCCGGGATGCCGGTGTAGCTCTTCACGCCGGAGGTGTGGTTGAGCAGTTGCAGCAGCGTGATCTTGCTGCCGTTGGGATAGTCGGGCAGGTACTTGGACAGCGGGTCGTCGAACCGCGCCTGGCCCGCGTCGATCTGCTTGAGCAGCGCCGCGGCCGCGAACTGCTTGGTGACCGAGCCGATGCGCATCAGCTGGTCGGGCTGCATGGGCACGCCCAGTTCGATGCTGGCCATGCCGCGTGCGCCCTTGTAGAGCAGCTGCTCGCCGCGGGCGACGAGCACGGTGACACCGGGGCCGTCGCGGGCGATCTTCTGCTCGTCGAGCAGCTGGTCCGCGTAGGCGGCCATGGCGGCGGGCGTGGCAGGCTGCCCGGCCTGGGCCGAACCCATCAGCAAGGCCAGCAGGACGGCGACGGGAATCTGTGGATGGCGCATGGTGCGAGCCTGAAGAAGTGACGGCGCGCAGCTTCGCGGCCGGCCCCGGCCGCACCAATCGGCTTGCGACAGACTGCACGAACGAAGGCATGGGCGGCATACCGCCATCCACAGCGCCTGTGGACAAGGCCGTGAACAGCCTGCGGGCGAAAGCGACAAGTGCTTGGCGCAACAAGGCTTTTCTTGCGTTGCCTCAGTTTGAGGCAGGCCCGCTCGACGGGACAATCGCGGCCATGCACCGCACCATCTTCACGACACCCGGCCTCAGCACCGTGCTGCGCGGCGTGTCACTGGCCTGGCTCAAGCTCGCCGGCTGGACCGTCCAGGGCGAACTGCCACCCGAGGCACGCAAAAGCGTCTTCATCGCCGCGCCGCACACCAGCAACTGGGACCTGCCCTACACGCTGTTCGCGTCGTTTGCCTTGCGACTCACGCCCTACTGGATCGGCAAGGCATCGATCTTCAAGTTCCCGTTCGGCGGCCTGATGCGCTGGCTGGGCGGCATCCCGGTGGACCGCAGCAAGTCCAACAACCTGGTGGCGGCTTCGGCCGAGGCGCTGGTGAATGCCGACGGCCCGGTGCAGCTCATCGTGCCGCCCGAGGGCACGCGCAGCAAGACCATCTACTGGAAGACGGGCTTCTACTGGATCGCCGTCACGGCCAAGCTGCCCATCGTCATGGCGCACATGGACTATCCGCGCAAGCTCGTCGGCCTGGGCCCGCTGTTCAGGCCGACCGGCGACGTGGACGCCGACATGGCCGCGATCAAGCGCTACTACGCCCAGTTCAAGGGCAAGAACTCCGACCAGTTCACCCACGAATGAACGGCGCCAAGGATCCCCTGCACGGCCTCACGCTCGAGGCCATCGTGACCGAGCTGGTCGCCTATTTCGGCTGGGCCGAGCTCGGCCAGCGCATCGACATCAAGTGCTTTCGCATCGACCCCAGCGTGGCGTCGAGCCTGAAGTTCCTGCGCAAGACGCCGTGGGCTCGCGCCAAGGTGGAGAGCCTGTACCTGTTCATGCGGCGCGAGCAAGCCCGCGCCGGCAGGCCATCGGCTTAGCGGCCGCCGGGCTCCGGGAGTTCGATCTTCACTTCCAGCACCTCCAGGTCGCCCTGGCGCTCCATGTGCACCTTGATGTCGTCGGGGTTGATGGACACGTACTTGCTGATGACGGCCACCAGCTCGCGCTGCAGTTGCGGCAGGTAGTCGGGGCTGCTGCTGCGGCCATTGCGCTCGTGCGCGAGGATGAGCTGCAGCCGCTCCTTGGCGACGCTGGCCGAGCTCTTCTTTTCGCCGAGGAAGAAGTTCAGGAATCCCATTGCAAGGCCCCCTTCACTTGCCGCCGAAGACGCGCTTGAACCAGCTCGGCTTCACGGCTTCGGTGAAGCGCATGGGCTTGTCCTCGCCGAGGAAGCGGGCGACGACGTCCTTGTAGGCCTCGGCCACGTCGGTGCCCTGCAGATGGATGGCCGGCGTGCCCTGGTTGGAGGCCTGCAGCACGCTCTCGCTCTCGGGGATGACGCCGATCAGCGGCGTGCGCAGGATCTCGTGGATGTCGTCCAGGCTCAGCATCTGGCCGCCCTCGACGCGATTCGGGTTGTAGCGCGTGATGAGCAGATGCTCCTTGACCGGCTCGCCGCCCTCGATGGCACGCTTGGTCTTGCTGGACAGCATGCCGAGGATGCGATCGCTGTCGCGCACCGAGGAGACCTCGGGGTTGGTGACGACCAGCGCTTCGTCGGCGTAGTGCATGGCCATCAGCGCGCCGGTCTCGATGCCGGCCGGCGAGTCGCAGACGATGTAGTCGAACTCCATCGCCTTGAGCTCTTCCAGCACGCGCTCCACGCCCTCTTGCTTCAGCGCATCCTTGTCGCGCGTTTGAGACGCGGCCAGGATGTAGAGCTTGTCGAGCTGCTTGTCCTTGATGAGGGCCTGCGTGAGCTTGATCTCTTCGTTGACGACGTTGATCAGGTCGTACACCACGCGGCGCTCGACGCCCATGATGAGGTCGAGGTTGCGCAGGCCGACGTCGAAGTCGATGACGCAGGTCTTGAAGCCGCGCATCGCGAGGCCGGTGGCGAAGCTCGCGCTGGTGGTGGTCTTGCCGACCCCGCCCTTGCCCGAGGTGACAACGACGATCTTGGTCATTCGCTCTTTCCTTGCTTCTTGATTCATGCCTGCAGCGGCTGCAGCAGCAGCTTCTCGCCGTGTAGATAGACCTGGGCCGGCTTGCCTGCCACATCGGCGGGCAGCGGGTTCTCGGCGGTGCGGTAGATGCCGGCGATCGCCAGCAGCTCGGCTTCGAGGCTTTGCGTGTAGATGCGCGCCGCGGTGTCGCCGCGCGCACCGGCGATCGCCTTGCCGCGCAGCGGCGCGTAGATGTGGATGCTGCCGTCCGCAATGACCTCGGCGCCGTGGCTGACCACCGCCAGGACCACCAGGTCGCCGCCCTTGGCATAGACCTGCTGGCCCGAGCGCAGCGGCTTGTCGACGATCAGCGTGGGCACCGGCGCGGCCGGTTTTTCGATGATCTTCTCGACGGTGATCTCGCGCACCACTTCGCGCACGGTCTCGTTAGGCACCACAGGCACGGCTCGCTCGGCGGCGGGCTCGTCGGCCGCATCGGCCAGGCCCAGTTCGTGCGCCAGTGCCAGTTCCTCCGCCGTCGCCCCGGCCACGGCCACCGGCTGCAGCTGGCTGGCGCGCAGCATCTGGACGATGGCACGCAGGTCAACGGGTGCGGGGCCGTCGAGCGCCAGCGGCGCCTGGCCTTCGGCCGGCGCGGCCGCGGCAGCCTGTGCACGCGGCACCAGCGACAGGTCGACGACGACGGGTTCATGCTCGAAACCGCCCTGGCCGGCACGGGCCGCCCAGTCGGCGGCGATCTCGGCCATGTCGGCGCTGTGCAGCACCAGGCCCAGCAGGCTGAAGCGGCGCGATTTCAGCTCGAACGTGCCGGCGCGTGCGGCGCCCCTGCGCCCACCGCTGTCCCTCGTCAAATCCGCCATCTGCTGCCGCGCCGCCTCGTCAAAAGGGCGCGAGTTTAGCCGTCGCGTCCGAACCGCCTGGTTGGGGACAGCCCCCAAGCGTCGCGCTGCTACCGCCTCAAAAACGGGCAGTGCAGCGCCGGCGGCAGCCAATCAACCACTTAGCGTCGCTGTCGTCAGCCGGCCCACAGACTTGTCCACAGTTGGCGGGGACAAGCCGGGCTTCCCCGTCATCCAGACCTGCGACAACCGCTCGCCGCGGCTTGACTTATCCCCATCTCTGGCAGGCGTCAAGTCTTTTGGACCCTGAGCCTCCACGTCGCCGCCTGGCGCGGCGACCTTCGCCTAAGTTGTTGATTCATATAGGCAGGCGGCCGTTGCTCAAAAAACGGGCAACCTAAGCAGAGCCGCATCGCACAAGGGCTTGGCGGCGATGGAGGGCGGTTCTCCACAAAGTTTTCCACAGAGTCGGTGGATAGCTTGAGGAAGTGTTACGAATCAGTGACTTAAGCGAGATCCTTGATGCGCCGTGGAGGTTTCGGCTCCAACTTGGGGGCGCTCACGGTGCCGGCGCAAGCTACATTGGGCTCGCCCCATCCCTTGAAGGAGAGTCCATTTGGCTACCCCCAACTACAGCTACGAGAAACGCCAGCGCGAGCTGGCCAAGAAGCGCAAGGCCGAAGAGAAGCGCCAGCGCAAGCTCAGCGGCAAACCCGATGACCCGGCGTCACCCGACGAGCCCGCGGGCGATGGCGACGCCGCCGCGGAACCGGTCAACCCCACCGAGCCGCAAACCTAGAATCCGCCTTTCGCCCGCGCTTTCGCCCGCCCCACCGTCCGCCAGCCCCGTTTCGCCGCGCCCATGCCCCGCCAGCTCTTCGTCACCACCGCCCTGCCCTATGCGAACGCCGGTTTCCACATCGGCCACATCATGGAGTACACGCAGGCCGACATCTGGGTGCGCTTCCAGCGCATGGCGGGCTCCGAGGTGCACTTCGTCTGCGCGGACGACGCCCACGGCGCGCCGATCATGATCGCGGCCGAGAAGGCCGGCAAGACGCCGCAGGACTTCGTCGCGGCCATAGCGGCGGGCCGCAAGCAGTACCTTGACGGCTTTCACATCAGCTTCGACAACTGGCATTCGACCGACGGGCCGGAGAACCACGAGTTGTCCAAGGCCGTCTACCTCGCGCTGCGCCGCAACGAGCTGATCGAGACCAAGACCATCGAGCAGTTCTTCGACCCCGACAAGGCGATGTTCCTGCCGGACCGCTTCATCAAGGGCGAATGCCCCAAATGCGGTGCGAAGGACCAGTACGGCGACTCCTGCGAAGTCTGCGGCGCCGTCTACGCGCCCACCGAGCTGAAGAACCCGTACTCGGTGCTGTCCGGCGCGACGCCGGTGCTCAAGACCAGCGAGCATTTCTTCTTCAAGTTGAGCGACCCGCGCTGCGTCGAGTTCCTCGAGCAGTGGACGCAGACGCCCGGCCGCCTGCAGTCCGAGGTGTTGAACAAGATCCGCGAATGGTTCGCGACCGACGAGGACGGCGCCAACAAGCTCAGCGACTGGGACATCAGCCGCGACGCGCCCTACTTCGGCATCGAGATCCCCGACGCGCCGGGCAAGTACTTCTACGTCTGGCTGGACGCGCCCGTCGGCTACCTCGCGTCGCTGAAGAACTACTTCGGCAAGACCGGCAAGGACTTCGACGCCTTCATGGCGGACCCGTCGGTGGAGCAGGTGCACTTCATCGGCAAGGACATCACCTACTTCCACACGCTGTTCTGGCCCGCCATGCTGCACTTCAGCGGGCGCAAGACGCCCGACCACGTCTTCGTGCACGGCTTCATGACCGTCAACGGCGGCGAGAAGATGAGCAAGAGCCGCGGCACCGGCCTGGACCCGCTGAAGTACCTCAGCCTCGGCCTGAACGCCGAATGGCTGCGCTACTACATCGCCGCCAAGCTCAACGCCAAGGTCGAGGACATCGACTTCAACCCCGAAGACTTCGCGGCCCGCGTCAACAGCGACCTGGTCGGCAAGTACATCAACATCGCTTCGCGCGCCGCCGGCTTCCTGAGCAAGCGCTTCGACGGCAGGCTGAGCGGCGACCTCGGCGTCGAAGGCCGCACGCTGCTGGACACGCTGCGCGCGCACAGCGCCGCGATCGCCGAGCTGTACGAGACGCGCGAATTCGGCAAGGCGCTGCGCGAGATCATGGCGCTGGCCGACAAGGTCAACGAGTTCGTCGACCAGCACAAGCCCTGGGAGCTGGCCAAGCAGGACGGCATGGACGCCGCACTGCACGACGTCTGCAGCGTCTGCATCGAGGCTTTCCGGCTGCTGACGATCTACCTGAAGCCCGTACTGCCGGCACTGGCCGCACACGTCGAGGCCTTCCTGAAGATCGAACCGCTGCAATGGACCGACAGCGCCCGCGCGCTGGGCGCCCACCAGATCGGCGGCTACCAGCACCTGATGCAGCGCGTCGACATCGCCAAGGTCGAGCAGCTGTTCGAAGCGCCGCCAGCGCCCAAGGTGGTGCCGGGCGGCGAGGACATCGCCCCCGAAATCAAGATCGACGACTTCGCCAAGGTCGACCTGCGCATCGCCAGGATCGTCAAGGCGGAGCACGTCGAGGGCTCCGACAAGCTGCTGCGGCTGACGCTGGACGCCGGCGAGGGCCGCATGCGCAACGTCTTCAGCGGCATCAAGTCGGCCTACAGGCCCGAGGACCTGGAAGGCAAGCTGACGGTGCTGGTCGCCAACCTCGCGCCGCGCAAGATGAAATTCGGCGTCAGCGAAGGCATGGTCCTTGCTGCCAGCCATGCCGATGAGAAATCCACCCCCGGCATCTTCGTTCTCGAGCCCCACGACGGTGCCCAGCCAGGCATGCGAGTTCGCTGAAGCGCGCGACGGACCGCCCCAAAATCGGGGCCTCCGCCGCCTGATGACCCGAGCCGCCATGCCCACCGACTACGCGCGCCGACTGCTGGCCATAGAACGCACCGCCGAGGGCAACGCCCACCTGGGCTGGATGTTGGCCTTCGTGGCCGGCGCGACCAATGCCGGCGGCTTCCTGGCCGTGCAGCAGTACACCTCGCACATGACCGGCATGGTCTCGGCCGCGGCCGACGGCATCGTGCTCGGCCAGCCTCAGGCGCTGGCCACGGCGGCGGGCGCGCTGCTGGCCTTCGGCGCCGGCGCCGCCTGCACCTCGCTGCTCGTCAACTTCGGCCGGCAGCGCCAGGCGCACAGCATCTTCGCGCTGCCGCTGCTGCTGGAAGCCGCCTGCCTGATCGTCTTCGGCCTGATGGGCGCCTGGCTGGCGGGCCTGCAGGCGGTGTTCATCCCGGCGGCCGTGGCGGTGCTGTGCTTCACGATGGGCCTGCAGAACGCGCTGATCACCAAGGTCTCGCGCGCCGAGATCCGCACCACCCATGTGACCGGCATCGTCACCGACATCGGCATCGAGATCGGCCGCTTCCTCTACAGCCTGGGCGGCACGCCGGTGCAAGGCAATGCCGCCAAGCTGCGCCTGCTGGCCGGCCTGCTGCTGGCGTTCGCGGTGGGCGGCGTGACGGGCGCCTGGGCCTTCAAGGCCCTGGGCTACGCGGCGACGCTGCCCTTGGCCGCACTGCTCGCCTTCCTCGGCGCCGTGCCGGCGTTCGACGACCTCGACCGGCTGCGCGCCCGACCCACCGACTAAAATCGGCGGATTCGTTTGCGAGACCACCATGCCGCTGTTCTGGAAGCCCTACAAGTCCGAAGTCACCGCCTTCATCGAGCAGCTCAAGGCCCAGCGCCCGACGCTGGAAGCCGAGCAGCGCGCCGGCCGCGCCCTGCTGTGGGACAAGGAGCAGGACCGCAGCGCCCAGGCCGGCTTCAACGAAGCCAAGGTGCCCCAGCAGCCCTACGTCTATCAGACTTCCGGCAAGTAAGCCTTGATGGCCGTGGCTGACGAAGCCAGCCAGGCGGCATCCGCCGACTCGGGGCTGCCCGAGGTCGTCGATGCGGTCGCGGTGGCCCGCCTGTATGGCGAGCCGCTGTTCCAGATGCCGCTGGACCTCTACATCCCGCCGGATGCACTGGAGGTCTTCCTCGAAGCCTTCCAGGGCCCGCTGGACCTGCTGCTGTACCTGATCCGCAAGCAGAACTTCAACATCCTCGACATCCCGCTGGCCGACGTGACGCGCCAGTACCTGAGCTATGTCGAGCAGATCCGCCGCCACAACCTGGAGCTGGCCAGCGAGTACCTGCTGATGGCCGCGATGCTGATCGAGATCAAGTCGCGCATGCTGCTGCCGCCCAAGAAGAGCGAGGACGGCAAGGAGGCCGAAGACCCGCGGGCCGAGCTGGTGCGCCGGTTGCTTGAGTACGAGCAGATGAAGCTGGCCGCCGCGCGCCTGGACCGCCTGCCGCAGCTGGGCCGCGACTTCCTGCGCGCCCAGGTCCACATCGAGCAATCGCTGACGCCGCGCTTCCCCGATGTCGACACCAACGACCTGCGGGAGGCCTGGCTGGACATCCTCAAGCGCGCCAAGCTCAACCAGCACCACAAGATCAGCCGCGAGCAGCTGTCGGTGCGCGAGCACATGAGCATCGTGCTGCGCCGGCTGCAGGGTCAGCGCTTCGTCGAGTTCGAGGCCTTGTTCGACGTGACGCGCGGCCAGGCCGTGCTCGTCGTCACCTTCATCGCGATGCTGGAGTTGGCCAAAGAGCGCCTGCTGGAGATCACGCAGGCCGAGGCGTTTGCGCCGATCTACGTGCGGCTGGCCTACTCGGCCAACTGATCTCTTCGGATCACTTCCCGCGCAGCTTCTGCACCGTCATCACGCCGGCCAGCACCAGCGCGCCGGCCGCAACACCCACCAGCGCATTGGCGCCGTTCTCCAGCACCGCCGCCACCAGCCAGGCCTTGCCTTCGGACAGATGCACGATGGCATGGTGCAGTGGCCCAATGCCGTGCACGAGGATGCCGCCACCGACGAGGAACATCGCGGCGGTGCCCAGCACCGACAGCGCCTTCATCAGCCGCGGCGCCGCCGCCAGCAGGCCACGGCCCACGGCCCGGGTTGCCGCACCGCTGCGCCGGGACAGCCACAGGCCCGCGTCGTCCATCTTCACGATGCCGGCCACCAGGCCATAGACGCCAACCGTCATCACCAGCGACACGACCACCAGCACGGCCAACTGGCTCTGGAACGACGCGCCGGCCACCGTGCCCAGCGAGATCACGATGATCTCGGCCGACAGGATGAAGTCGGTGCGCACCGCGCCCTTGACCTTGTCGCGCTCGAAGGTCGCCATGTCCACCTGCGGGTCGGCGATCGCCTTGACCAGCTCTTCGTGGTGCGCCTTGTCCTCCTCCGCGCTGTGCAGGAACTTGTGCGCCAGCTTCTCGAAGCCCTCGAAGCACAGGAAGGCGCCGCCGATCATCAGCAGCGGCGTGATGGCCCAGGGCGCGAAGGCCGCGATCGCCAGCGCCGCCGGCACGAGGATGGCCTTGTTCAGCAGCGAGCCGCGCGCCACCGCCCACACCACCGGCAACTCCCGGTCGGCGTTGACGCCGGTGACCTGCTGCGCGTTCAGCGCCAGGTCGTCGCCCAGCACGCCGGCGGTCTTCTTGGCGGCGACCTTGGTCATGGTCGCCACGTCGTCGAGGATGGTGGCGATGTCGTCGAGAAGAACAAGCAGGCTGGAGGCCATGGGGCGCGGTGCGGTCGTGGAGAACGGCCGCGATGCTATCCGGCTCCGCCCGGTCTAGCGGTAATGACGGGCCAGGCTCTCGGCCACGCAGACCGGCTTGGCCGCGCCCTCGGCCTCGATGGCCACCTCCACCGTCAGCTGCTTCGCGCCGCCCGCCACGTCGTCCAGCGCCAGCAGCTTGAAAGCCGCGCGCAGCCGGCTGCCCACCGGCACCGGCGCGGTGAAGCGCACCTTGTTCAGGCCGTAGTTGACGACCATGCGCGTCTCGCGCACCGAGAAGCCGGTCTCGAAGAAATACGGGATCAGCGACAGCGTCAGGAAGCCGTGCACGATGGGCCCGCCGAAAGGCCCGGTTCTGGCGCGCTCGGGGTCGACGTGGATCCACTGGCGGTCCTCGGTCGCCTCGGCGAAGGCATTGACGCGGGATTGATCGACGGTGATCCAGTCACTGTGGCCCAGGGGCTGGCCGATCAGGGCTTGAAGATCGGCGAGGGTCTCGAAGATGCGCATGGGGTGGGCTGCGGCAAAGCTGTCGTGCAGGCACGGTAACCTAGCCGACCATGCCTGACAGTACCCCCCGCGACATCCTCGTCCTCGCCGCCCACCCCGACCTGGCCGGCTCCCATGCGACCCGCAGCGTGCTCGACGCACTGCGGGCCTCGCCCGCCGCCGGGCGGGTGGAGCTGCGCGACCTCTACCGCCTCTACCCGGACTTCCACATCCACATCGACGCCGAGCAGCGCGCCCTCGAAGCCGCGCGGCTTGTCGTCATGCTGCACCCCATCTACTGGTACAGCATGCCGGCGCTGCAGAAGCTCTGGCTGGACGAAGTGCCGCGCCTGGGCTGGGCCTACGGCCCCGGCGGCACGGCCTTGCACGGCAAGGATTTCTGGCTGGTCGGCTCCACCGGCGGCGGCGCTGAGGCCTATGCGCCGGGCGGCCACAACCACCACCCCATCGAGGCCTTCCTGCTGCCCTACGAACAATCAGCCAAGACCTGCGGCATGCACTACCTGCCGCCCCAGATCCTGCACGCCGCCCACCGCGCGACCGACGAAGAGATCGCCGCCCATGCCGCACTGTTCGTGAAGCGGCTGCTGCACTACCCCGAGTGGTGCCGGGCCCTCGCGGCGCCGGAGGTGGGCGACGAGGAGGCGGTGGCGCTGGACGAGCGGCCGCCGTTGTTCTCGCCCTTGGGAGCCGCGGAATGAGCCACGGCGCCTGGCTGCAACTGCCCCTGGTCTTTCTCGCCGCCGCGGTGCTGGCCGTGCCGCTGGCGCGCTGGCTGCGGCTGGGCTCCATCCTCGGCTACCTCGTCGCCGGCGTGCTCATCGGGCCGGCCGTGCTGGGGCTGATTCCCGAGTCCACCGCCATCCCCGAGGTGGCGGAACTGGGCGTCGTGCTGATGCTGTTCCTCGTCGGCCTGGAACTGGAGCCCAAGCGGCTGTGGGCCATGCGCCGGCCCATCTTCGGCTGGGGCAGCGTGCAGCTGCTGGGCTGCGCGGCGGCGCTGGCCGTGGTGGGGCTGTGCCTGGGCTACCCGTGGCGCCTGACGGTCGTCGTCAGCCTGGGGCTAGCCATGTCGTCCACGGCCGTCGCGCTGGCCGTGATGGCTGAGCGCAACCTCGGCCGCACAACAGCGGGCGAGAGCATCCTGTCGGTCGCGCTGCTGCAGGACATCGCCGCCATCCCGGTGCTGGCCCTCGTGCCCATCCTGGCGGTCAGCGGCGCGCATGACGACGGCGACGGCAAGACCTGGCTGGCGGCGGCCAAGGCCATCGGCGCCATCGTCGTCATCATCTTCGGCGGCCGCCTGCTGCTGCGCCCGGCGCTGCGCTGGATCGCGCACAGCAAGACGCCCGAGATCTTCACCGCCGCGGCGCTGCTGCTGGTGCTGGGGACCGCGGCGCTGATGCAGTTGGTCGGCCTGTCCATGGCCCTGGGCGCCTTCCTGGCCGGCGTGCTGCTCGCCGAGAGCGAGTACCGCCGCGAGCTGGAGACCGACCTGGAGCCCTTCAAGGGGCTGCTGCTGGGCCTGTTCTTCATCGCCGTCGGCATGGGTCTGGACCTGAAGGCCGTGGCCGCCCAGCCGGGCCTCGTCGTGCTGCTGGTCACGGCGCTGCTGGCCTGCAAGATCCTCGTGCTGGCCACGATGGCCAAGGCGATGAAGATTCCGCTGGTCGAGCGGCCCGCCTTCGTCATCCTGCTGGCCCAAGGCGGCGAGTTCGGCTTCGTCGTGTTCCAGCTCGCGCAGAGCGAAGGCATGATCAACGCGGCGCAGAACTCGGCGCTGGTCGCGTCCGTCGCGCTGTCGCTGGCGCTGACGCCGCTGCTGCTGACGGGCGGCGACCGCCTGATGTCACAGAAGCTCGCGCGCCGCGCTGCCAGGAAGCGCGGCGAGGCGCCACCCCCGCCGCCCGCGCCCATCATCATTGCCGGCAGCGGCCGCTACGGTCAGGTCGTCGCCCGCATGCTGCGCTCCAATGGCATCGAGGCCACCGTGCTGGACCACGACTCCGAGGCCATCGAGAGCCTGCGCCGCTTCGGCTGGACCGTTTACTACGGCGACGCGACGCGGCTGGACATGCTCAAGACCGCGGGCGCGGCGACGGCGCGCATCCTGGTCATCGCCATCGACGACATCGGCCAGAGCGTGGAGATTGCCGAGCTGGCGCGCGAGCACTTCCCGCAGCTGACCGTCGTCGCACGCGCCCGCAACGTGCAGCACTACTACCAGCTGCATGAAGCCGGCGTGCGCCACATCGAGCGCGAGACCTTCGACTCGGCGCTGATGAGCGCGCGCAGCGTGCTGGAGCTGACCGGCATGGAGCCCCATGCCGCGCGACGCCAGGCCATGCGCTTTCGGCGCCACAACATCGAGGTGCTCGGCCGCATGGTGCCGCTGCAGGGCGACGAGAACGCGCTGATCGCCGCCGCCAAGCTGGGCCGCCAGCAGTTCGAGCAGCAGATGGCGGCCGAGCGCGAGGCCGAGGAGGCGCACCGCCGCGCCCAGCGCACCGGCTGGGATCGGCCGGACGCAGGACCGGCGGCGTGAGGGCAGCGCCCGAAGCGCCAGACCAGCGGGCGTGCAGCGCTGCTTACCGAAGTGGTGAGGCGCGCGCAGTCGCTCGGATGTTGACGCGCCGAGCCGTTCGCTGACTGGCGACCGGTCAGCTGCCGCATGCAGGCTGAGACAAGCAGGCTGAGACAATCGCGACATGTTTGCCCCGTCCCAGCTCGAAGTCCGGCGCTTCTTCTGCGCCACCTACCGCAAGTGGCGCGACGGCGCGCCGCTGATCCCGATGGAGGCACTGGCGGCGGACTGGATCGCGGAGCACCCGGAATACCACGCCGAGCTGGCCGACGAGGCCGCGGCGCTGGAGAAGGTCTACACGGTGGAGGAAGGTCGCACCAACCCCTTCCTGCACCTGTCCATGCACCTGACGATCACCGAGCAGCATGCCATCGACCAGCCCTCAGGCATCCGCCAGGCCATCGACCTGCTCGCTGCCAAGCGCAATTCGCGCCATGAAGCCCACCACACCGCGATGGACGCCCTGGGAGAGATGATCTGGGCCTCGCAGCGCAGCGGCCTGCCGCCGGACGGTCACGCCTACCTCGACGCGGTGCGCCGCAAGGCCACCACCTGAGGCTAAACAGCCCCTCGCCCAGCCTCGCGTTGCTGAACGCGGGCGAGTCCGGTGGGTCCCCGGGGTAATGCGAAACGCAGAAATGAGTTGAGGCCGATCGCTTGACGAACCTACCAATAGGTAGGTAAATTGATGCCATCGAACCTCAGTGCCGGCTTGCCGGTCTGCCATGAAGCACTTCTCCGAATTGAGCCCCGCCGCGGAACGGGTGGTCGATGCCGCCGAGAGCCTGCTGCAGCTGCAAGGCTACAACGGCTTCTCGTATGACGACGTGGCGCAGCTGATCGGCATCAAGAAGCCCAGCGTGCATCATCACTTCGCCACCAAGGCCGATCTGGCCGCCATGGTGGTGCAGCGCTACACGCATCGCTTCCGCGAAGAGTTGTTGCGCATCGAGGGCGCCCATGCGCGGGCCCGTGACCGGCTGGCGGCGTATGCCGAGCTGTTCGACCGCACCTTTGCGCGCGAGCGCCGGCTCTGCGTCTGCGGCATGCTGGGGGCGGAGGCGCATGACCTGCCGCAAGGTGTGCGGGACGAGGTGGCACGCTTCTTCGACGTCAATCTGCGCTGGCTGAGCGACAGCTTCGCGCTGGGCCGCCGCGAGGGCGGGCTGGGCCCACGCGCCGAGTCCGAGGCACTCGCTCGGGCCTACCTCTGCGCTCTGGAAGGCGCGATGGTGGTGGGCCGCGGCCTGGCGGACGACCAGCGCCCGACCGCCGTGGGCACCGCGATGCTGGACCTCTGCTGGCATTGACTTAGGCCGGTCGCACCACCGCCATCCATCCCGACATTCCCCGGGCACCCGCGCGAGCGGGGGTGCCGTCACGGGCTCAGTCCGCTCGCGAAACCTACCAATTGGTAGGTAGTTTGAAGGAGATTTTCATGACCCATGACTTCGCAGGCCGCAAGCTCCTGCTCATTGGCGGTGGTGGCGGCATCGGTGCGCAAATGGCGGCTGATCTGCTTGAACGGGGCGCCCAGGTGGTGGTGGTCGGGCGCAGCGCGGCCAAGCTGCAGGTCTTGGCCGATGCGGTGGCGGCCCCAGACCGGCTGGCGGCGATCACGGCCGACATCACGACGCCCGCCGGCTTCGCGACGGTCACCGACGCGCTGCATGGCCCGCATCGGGACGTCGACCTGTTCGTCAACGCGGCCGGCGTGTTCGTCCCCAAGCCCTTCCTGGCGCACGAGCCGGCCGACTATGACGCCTACCACGCCCTCAACCGTGCCAGCTTCTTCCTCACCCAGGCCGTGGCGCGCCTGTGGGTGGAGGCCCAGCGCCCGGGCGCCATCGTCAACATCGGCTCGATGTGGGCCAGGCAGGCCATCGCGGCCACGCCTTCGTCGGCCTATTCGATGGCCAAGGCAGGCCTGCATGCGCTGACCCAGCACCTGGCGATGGAGCTCGCGCCGCACCGCATCCGCGTCAACGCGGTGGCGCCCGCCGTCGTGGCAACGCCGATCTACGAAAGCTTCCTCGCCAGGGACCAGGTGGAGCCGACGCTGCGCAGCTTCGACGCCTTCCATCCGCTGGGCCGCGTCGGCCAACCGCAGGATGTCGCCAGCGTCATCGCCTTCCTGTTGTCGGAGCAGGCGGGCTGGGTCACGGGCGTGGTGTGGGATGTCGACGGCGGCGTCATGGCCGGCCGCAACTGACGCGCGCAGGCACAAAAAAGCCACCTCGCGAGGTGGCTTCTCGTTCAGCGTGACGGATCAGGCCTGGTAGCTGCCGCCGACGCTGCGGCGCTCGGCCTTGCCGCCGGCGCCGTAGAGGCCGGTGGGCTCGCTGGGGATCAGCACGTCCAGTGCACGGTCCAGCGAGGCATTGCCGCGGGCGAGCGTCTCGCGCTGGGCGGCGAGCAGGCCGCCGGCGCGCACCAGGCGGTTGCGCAGCGCCGCGGGCACGGCGCCGGTGCGGGCGGCTTCGGTGAAGCTTTGCACCGCGCGGGCCAGGTGTTGGTGCAGGTCGGCCGAATGCAGCTCGATGGCGGCGGCATCGCGGCGGGCCAGGGCGTCGCCCAGGAGATTCAGCGCGGCCTCCACGGCCAGCAGCGGCTGCTCGAGTTCGGGGCTGAGGACGGTGAGCGAGACGGTGGCTGTCATCGGATTAGTGCTTGTTGGCGCGCGCGCTGAGCAATTCTTGCGCATTCGCGACCAGCTTGTCCGCAATCGCATTGGCGTTGACCGTGAACTTGCCCTCGGAGATGGCCTGCGTGATGCGGGCGACCTTGGCGGCATCGAAGCTGCCGTCGTCGGGACCGGCATTGGCAGCCAGCTGGGCGGCGCTGGAAATGGCCACCTGGGCGCTCGGCGCCGGGGCGGATGCGGTCTGGCGAACCGTGTCGGTCGTGACCGCGGCGTCCGGCTTGCGGGCGGCCGGGCGTTGCTCGGCCTTCGTGGGGCTGGCGCTGCCGTCAGGGCTGTTACCGATTTTCATGAGCTTCTCCAGGGTGCGGGGTGGGCCCCGCTGGGGCATTGCAGGGGGAGTTTCCCCTTGTATCGGCCCCGGGCCTAGGAACTTGAGTGGGATTTGGCAGGTTTTTACGGCCTGCTTCGGCGTTTCGTGGCAGTTTGCTCACAGCAGCAGCTCCACGCGGCGCTCGCCGACGGCCCGGCCGCTGGCGGTGCGGCCGCTTTCGAAACGCACCCTGACATCCTGGCCCTCGATGCCAGCGCTGAGGGCCTGCGCCTCGGAGGCGATGGCAAAACCCTCACCGGCGACCCGCACCTGCACGGTCTCGCCGGCGGCAAACCATTGGCGCGACTTCAATGCAGGCGCCCGCACGGCCTCGGCCGCGGCGAGCGGGCGGGCCAGCGTGCGCCCGATCAGCAGCGCAGCGTCGGTGAAGACAGCGCCGGGTTCGGCCGCGATGTCGATATCGGCCATCGCCAGCTGTTCTTGAGACAAATTCACACCGGCCGGCAGCGGGGCGTTGGCGACGACGACGCGGCCGTAAACCGACACGCGCACCGGCAGCGTCACGTTCCAGCGCGCCACGCCGTCGGTGCAGCGCAGGCCGATGCGGCTGCGGCCCCAGGCCGACATGCCGGGCGGCAGATAGGGTTGGACCTGCTGGCAGGGGGCCAGCCGCAGCCGCGCGTCCAGCTGGCCGATCTCGACGGCCACGCGGGTGCCGGACGGTGCCGTGGCACGGGCGGCGGTCTCAGCAAGCTGGCGCACCCGCTCGATGAGGGCGGGTTCAAGCACGGTCTGGGCCTGGGCAGCAAGCCCGGTCAGCAGACCGCACAACAGGAGCGCAATTCGACACAGCATGGGCCGTCACTCTAGAGACGGCGCGGGCGGCCCTAGATCGGAATTGACCGGCTTTGCCACCGCTATTCCCGCTCATGTTTTCCGGCCCGGTTCAGACAATTTGTGCAAGGAGCCATTCCGGCTTCACCACCCCGAAAGAGGGGCCACAGATGTTGAACCGACTCACCGACACGCTGAACTTCCAGACCCAGGCGCTCACGCTGCGGGCGGAGCGCCAGCGCCTGCTCGCCAGCAACATCGCCAATGCCGACACGCCGGGCTACCAGGCGCGCGAAATGAATTTCGCCAAGGCGCTGCGCGAGGCCACCGGCGAGGTCGGCACGCCCGGCGCCATGGCCACCACGCAGCGCGGCCACATCGCGCCGCTGGCCGGTGCACGGGGCGAGAGCGGCAAGGAGTACGCCCTGCAGTCCCAGACCAGCCTGGACAGCAACGGCGTCGACATGGACCGCGAGCGCGCGAGCTTTGCCGACAACTCGGTGAAGTACGAAGCCACCCTGCGCTTCATCAGCGGCTCGGTGCGCACGCAGCTCGACGCGATGAAGTCGCACAACCAGGGCTGAGGAGGGCTAGACCATGTCGATGTTCCAGATCTTCAATGTCGCCGGCAGCGCGGTCAGCGCGCAGAGCCAGCGCCTCAACGTGGTGGCCAGCAACCTGGCCAACGCCGACACCGTGGCCGGTCCGGACGGCCAGGCCTACAAGGCGCGGCAAGTGGTCTTCCAGACCGCCCTGATGGGCGCGGGCAACGACAGCGGCAACGCCGGCGTGCGCGTGACCAACATCAGCGAAGACCAGACGCCTGGCCGTCGCGTGCACGACCCGAAGCACCCGCAGGCCGATGCCGAGGGTTATGTGACCTATTCCAACGTGAACACGGTGGAGGAGATGGTCAACATGATCTCCGCCTCGCGCTCCTACCAAAACAACATCGAGGTGATGAGCACGGCCAAGAGCCTGCTGCTCAAGACCCTCCAACTGGGTCAGTCATGACCCACCCCCGAAGCGCTTCGCGCCTCCCCCTCAAGGGGGCGCACCCAGCGGCCCGGCAAAGCCGGTTCCGCGGCTGCCGCTGGACGTCGCGGCAGCCTGCGGCGCCGCAATTTGCCAACAAGGACTGAGCCATGGACATCACCGCACTCAACGGCAGCACGACGGGCACGCCGACCACCTCGGCCAAGAACGCCGCCGAGACGCAGGACCGCTTCCTGAAGCTGCTCGTCGCCCAGATGAACAACCAGGACCCGCTCAACCCGATGGACAACGCCCAGGTGACCAGCCAGATGGCGCAGATCCAGCAGGTCACCAGCCTGTCGACGCTGGACACCAGCATCAAGAGCCTGGGTGGCCAGCTGGGCCAGATGCAGGCGCTGCAGTCCATCTCGCTGGTGGGCCGCGAGGTCAGCGTGCCCAGCGACAAGATCCAGGTCGTCGGCGGCGAGGCCGAGGGCAGCTACGAGCTCGACGGCGCGGCCAAGAACGTCAAGCTGGAGATCCTCGGCGCCGCCGGCAATGTCATCGACACCCAGCAGCTCGGCGCCCAGGGCTCCGGCCGCCAGACCTTCACGTGGAAGGCCGGCGCCTTCGCCGCCGAAGGGGCGGAGGTCAAGTACCGCATCACCGCCACCAACGGCACGGCCGCCGTGCCGTCCACCACCTACGCCCATGACAAGGTCGAGGCCGTCTACAGCGATGGCGGCAGCCTGAAGCTGCAGCTTGAGCGCCTCGGCCCGGTCGACTACACGACGGTCTCGGCCGTCAACTGAACTTCTTCACCCTGCACGACAGCAAGGACTCCCCATGAGCTTCCAGCAAGGCCTTTCCGGGCTCAACGCCGCGTCCAAGAACCTCGACGTCATCGGCAACAACATCGCCAACTCCGGCACCTACGGCGCCAAGAGTTCGCGGGCCGAGTTCTCCGACGTCTACGCGGCCGCGCTGAACGGCGCGGGGCAGAACCAGATCGGCATCGGCACCTCGCTGCAGGCCGTGGCCCAGCAGTTCACGCAGGGCAACATCACGACGACCGAGAACCCAATGGACCTCGCCATCAACGGCGGCGGCTTCTTCCAGGTCAGCGACGGCGTGAACCCCACCCGCTACAGCCGCAACGGCCAGTTCAAGGTCAGCAAGGACGGCTTCGTCGTCAACAACGACGGCCTCAAGCTGATGGGCTACCCGGCCAACGGCGCAGGTGTCATCCAGCCTGGCACCGCGCAACCGCTGCAGCTGCCCACCGGCGGCATCCCGCCTGCAGTCACGTCGGAAGTGAAGATGGAGTTCAACCTCGACTCACGCCTGAAAACCACCGCGCCGGCCGGGGGCACCGGCACGGGCCTGGACCTGTCGGACAGCGCGACCTACAACAACGCGACGTCGATGACCGTCTACGACGCCAAGGGCCAGGACGTGGCCGTGACCTTCTACTTCCAGAAGGCCATCCCCGCCGCAGATGGCAGCGACACCTGGAACGTCTACGCCACCGCCAACGGCACGCCATTCGACACCGACTCGGCCGGCGCCCCCATTGCGATGGACGCTTTCGGCAACCCCACGACACCGTTCACGACGCTCACCTTCCCGCCCAGCGGCGGCGCGCCGAGCAGCCCGACCACGCCAGTCTCGATGAACATCCCGGCCGGCACCAGCGCCCGCGGCAATACGACGCTGGCGATTCCCAACATCCAGCTGGACATGACCGGCGCGAGCGAGAACGGCAGCAGCTTCGCCGTGACCAACCTGACCCAGGACGGCTATGCCCCGGGCCAGCTGACCGGCATCCAGGTCGCCAACAACGGCATCGTGCAGGCGCGCTATTCCAACGGCCAGAGCAAGCCGGCCGGCCAGGTCGAGCTCGCCAGCTTCCGCAACCCGCAGGGCCTGCAGACCATGGGCGGCAACGTCTGGATCCGCACCGTCAACTCGGGCGACGCGGTGGTGGGCGTGCCGGGCGACGGCAACATGGGCGCGCTGCAATCGGGCGCGCTTGAAGAAAGCAACGTTGACCTGACCGCCGAGCTGGTCAACATGGTGACGGCGCAGCGTGCCTACCAGGCCAATGCGCAGACGATCAAGACGCAGGACCAGGTCCTGCAGACGATCGTGAACCTGCGCTAACCGCTGAACGCGAGGACAGGCGATGGACCGCATGATCTACCTCTCGATGGCCGGCGCGAAGGCGGCCATGCAGCGGCAGGACGTGCTCTCGCACAACCTCGCCAACGTCACGACCAACGGCTTCCGCGCCGAGCTGCAGGCCTTCCGCGCCGTGCCGGTGCGCGGCGACGGCGCCTCCACGCGCGCCTTCGCGCTGGAAACCACCATCGGCTACAACGACGCGCAGGGGCCGCTCACGCCCACCGGCCGCAACCTCGACGTGGCCATGCAGGGCAAGTCCTGGCTGGCCGTGCAGGGGCTGGACGGCACCGAGGCCTACACCCGCGCCGGCTCGCTGGACGTGAATGCCGAGGGCCTGCTGGTCATGCGCAACGGCCTGCCAGTGCTGGGCGACGGCGGCCCGATCAACGTGCCGCCCAACAGCGAGGTGGCCATCGGCAGCGACGGCACCATCAGCGCCAAGCAGCCCAACCAGCGCCCGACGACGGTGGGCCGCCTCAAGCTCGTCACGCCCGAGACGACACAGGCGCTGACGCGCGGCGAGGACGGCCTGTTCCGCGCCGCCGAGGGCGACCTCCCGGCCGACCCCGCCGCGCGCCTGCAGGACGGCGCGCTGGAAGGCTCCAACGTCAGCCCCGTCGAAACCATGGTCGCCATGATCGCCGCGGGCCGCCAATTCGAGCAGCAGATGAAGCTGCTGCAGATCGCCCAGACCCAGGGCCAGCAATCGGCCAAGCTGCTTGGCAGCACTTAAGGAAACACCGCCATGATGCGCTCGCTCTGGATTGCCAAGACCGGCATGGAAGCCCAGCAGACCCAGCTGGACAACATCTCCCACAACCTCGCCAACGTGGCCACCAACGGCTACAAGCGTTCGCACGCGGTCTTCGAGGACCTGATCTACCAGAACATGCGCCAGAGCGGCGCCAACAGCACCGAGCAGACCACGCTGCCCACCGGCCTGCAGGTCGGCCTGGGCGTGCGGCCGGTGGCCACCGCGCGCATCTACACGCAGGGCAACCTGCAGCAGACCAGCAACAACCTGGACATGGCCATCAAGGGCGACGGCTTCTTCCAGATCCAGATGCCCGACGGCACGACCAACTACACCCGCGACGGCAGCTTCCAGCTCAACGCCAACGGGCAGATGGTCACCAGCAACGGCTACACGCTGCTGCCCGGCATCACGATCCCGAACAACGCGCAGAGCCTGACCATCGGCAACGACGGCACCGTCAGCGTCACGCTGCCCGGCCAGGCCACGCCGCAGACGGTGGGCCAGCTGCAGCTCGCCACCTTCGTGAACCCGGCCGGCCTGGACCCCAAGGGCCAGAACCTGTTCGCCGAGACGGCCTCCAGCGGCACGCCCAACACCGGCGCGCCCAACAACAACGGCATCGGCGCGCTGCAGCAGGGCTTCGTCGAAACCTCCAACGTCAACGTCGTCGAGGAGCTGGTGCAGATGATCCAGACCCAGCGCGCCTACGAGCTGAACTCCAAGGCCGTGCAGACGTCGGACCAGATGCTGCAGAAGCTCGCCCAGATCTGAAGAGACGCGTCATGAAGTACTTCGCCCTCCTTGCCTCCTTTGCCGCCACCGCCCTGCTCGCCGGCTGCGCCACGCCCTACCCCGAGCCCCAGGTCGAGCTGGCGCACACGCCGGTCGTTAACCTGCCGCCGGTGCAGCCCATGGCGCCCACCAACGGCGGCATCTACCAGGCCGCCAGCTACCGCCCGCTGTTCGAGGACCACCGCGCCCGCCTGGTCGGCGACACGCTGACGATCAGCATCACCGAGCGCGTCTCCGCCTCCCAGACCAGCACCAGCGAGCTGAGCAAGACCGGCAGCCTGTCGGCCGGCATCGCCGCGGTGCCCGGCATCTCGCCCAAGGCCTTCGCCCGCGCGACCGCCGAGGCGACGTCGGCCAACGACAACAAGGGCAAGGGCAGCAACCAAAACACCAACGAGTTCACCGGCGCCATCACGGCAGTCGTCACCGCCGTGCTGCCCAACGGGCACCTGATGATCAGCGGCGAGAAGCAGATCGGCGTGAACCGCAATGTCGACGTGCTGCGCTTCTCCGGCCAGGTCGACCCGCGCTCCATCGGCCAGGGCAATGCCGTCGCATCGACGTCGGTCGCCAATGTGCGCATCGAGCAGCGCGGCCGCGGCGCCGCCGCAGATGCTCACGCGGTCGGCTGGCTGTCGCGCTTCTTCCTGAACCTGGCGCCGAGCTGAGCGGGCGGCGCGGGCACGCTCAAAAAGTGCCCTCTGTGCAGCCATTGCCATTGCGCGGTTCAGTGCGCAGTGCGGGGCGGCAGTTGGCCGCCAGGACCGGTCAACACTTCGCGGCTACGATGCGGCGACCGGCATCGCTGCTCGGCAAAGTCCGGTCAGCAAGGCGGGTCTGAGGCACTTCAATGCGGCGGTTTTACCGTTCATTGCGGCAGACCAGCGCCAACCCCGCTGGCTGCTCGGCTGAATTTACGCGTTGCCCACCCAATGAAATACATCGCGGTTGCTTTGGTTCTATTTCTACAGCAGGGCATCGCTTCGGCCATGTGCATTTCGATGACCCTGGAGAGACAATTTCAGCGCGCTCAAGAAGTGATGATTGTTCGCGTCACCGAGGTGAAGAAGGAAGGTGAGGAGCGGCGGTACGATGCCAAATACCGTGCCAAGTACGTAGTTTTAGAGTCCTTCAAACGCCTCGCGGACAACCGAGATGACGTTTACTCCACGTCGGAAGTTCACGACATTGCCCTGAGTCCCGGTCAAACGTATCTCTTCTTCATTGCAGAAGATCGTCATGTAGGCAGCTGCGGGGGATCAAGGACGTGGCTGTGGAATTCGCCTGACAAGGATGAAAAGACGGCCGAGACGCTCACCAAACTGAGACGCTTGCGTGATCACGGCGCCTCGCAAGAAGCACCCTGAATCGCCCCGACTTTCGCGAAGGCTCGTTGGCTCAATCAGACGGTCGCGGCCTGACCATTGTGTTGTCGATGGCAGTTGCCTCGAACTCGACCGACGGGACGTAGCTCGGTAGGTTACGACCCCACCGTTGACGGGCGATGTCCATGTTGAGGTTCCCAAGGCCCACCCAAACCTACGGAATTGATCAAGCCTTGCTGGCCAGGTAGTCCACGGCCAGGTTGGCCAAGGCCCTGACCCCCACCTCTAGCCCGCGCTCGTCCACGACGAAGCGCGGCGAGTGGTTGGAGTACGCCTTGGTCGGCTCTATGTCCGGCGGCGTCACGCCGACGAAGAAGAACAGGCCCGGGATCAGCCGCTGAAAGAACGAGAAGTCCTCCGCGCCGGTGGCCTTGGGCACGACCTCGATGCCCATCGGCCGCGGGCCGGTGCTGGCCACGCGCGTCAGCGTGGGCACCATCTGCTCGGTCAGCACCGGGTCGTTGCGCGTCACCGGGTAGTTCTTCGTGATGCACACCTTGCAACTCGCGCGCGACGCCGCGGAGATGCCTTCGGCCAGCGTCGTGATGCGCTCGTGGATGGCGTCGCGCATGCCCTCGTCGAAGCTGCGGATGGTGCCGCGCATCTCCACCGAGTCCGGGATGATGTTCTCGCGCACGCCGCCCTTGATGGCGCCGATGGTGACGACGGCCGGCTCGCGGTTCAGGTCCAGCGTGCGGCTGACGATGGTCTGCAGCCCCAGCACGATCTGCGCCGACGTGACGATGGGGTCGATGCCCAGCCAGGGCGCGGCGCCATGCGTCTGCTTGCCCTGCACGGTGATCTTGAGCTTGTCGGAGCTGGCCATCGTCGGCCCCGGCCGGTAGCCGATGACGCCGGCCGGCTGGCGCGACGTGACATGCAGGCCGAAGATGGCCTGCGGCGTCGGGTTCTCCAGCGCGCCTTCCTTGATCATCAGCGCCGCGCCGCCCTCCTCGCCTTCGGGCGGCATCTCCTCGGCGGGCTGGAACAGGAACTTGATGCTGCCCGGGATGTCGGCGCGCAGGCTGGCCAGGATGCTGGCCACGCCCATCAGGATGGCGACGTGGCAGTCGTGCCCGCAAGCGTGCATGACGCCCACCTCCTCGCCGTTCCAGACCGCCCGGGCCTTGGACGCGAACGGCAGCTCCACCTCCTCGGTGACGGGCAGGCCGTCCATGTCGGCGCGAAGCGCCACCACGCCACCCGGCTTGCCACCCTTGAGCAGCCCGACGACGCCGGTGTGGGCGACGCCGGTCTTGACCTCGTCGAAGCCCAGCGACCGCAGGTGCTCGGCCACGATGGAGGCGGTGCGGAACTCGCGGTTGCCCAGCTCCGGATGCGCGTGCAGGTCGCGCCGCCAGGCAATGACTTGCGACTCCAGGGCCGCCGTCAGCGCGGCGATTCTGTCGCTGAGGGAAGGCTGCGGGCTCATGCGGCCGATGGTAGACCTCGACGGCTCGGCTGTGAGCCCGCGCGTGTCGGCCGGCCAACAGCCGCCGTAACCGACGTTTCGAATGGGGCCAGGCCGTGACGCCGGTCACCTTCCTATTCACCCAAGCCGTGGCGCCTGCGCGGCTACCTGCCCGTCAGCCGCCTCCAGCGGCGCTTCATGTCCAGCCACTGCCGCCCGCGCGAGCGGTCGATGCGTTTCACGTCGATCAGCGTGAGCGCGTCGCCGCAGCCGTTGACGGTGTGCAGGCCGGCCGTGTGGCCGTCGCTGGCCAGGTCGCCGGTCAGGCGCTCGATGCCCACCTCGATCTCCACGCGTTGCGGCGTCAGCAGAGGGAAGCGCAACAGCCGGGTGGCGCCGCCGTAGCCGGTGGAACTGTCCTGCACCGGCAGCGTCAGCACGCCGTCGCGGCCGACGAAGGGCCGGCCGGCCGGCCGGGCGCCGTCGCGGTTCACGCGCACCGGGTTGCCGGCCAACGGCGTCCAGGGGCCCCTCAGCACGGGAGCATGGGCGATGTGCAGCTCGCGCTGGTCGCGCGCGCCGGGGCCGACCAGCGTGTAGAACATCCACCAGCGACCGCCGTGCTCGATCAGCGCGGCGTCGGCTCCGGGCAGGCCCGTCAGCAGCGCACACTCGCGCTCCCAGTGGTTCAGCGAGGCGTCGGCCGCGCGGTAGAGGGCGATCTCGCCGGCCTGGTAGCTCTCCGGCACCATCCAGGCCTCGCCGTCGTGCTCGAAGACCTGCGGGAACGACAGGTGGAAGGGCTTGTCCAGCACCGTCGCCTGGCCGCGCCAGTGCAGGTCGGCCAGCGTGAACTCATGGCGCTCGATGGTGGCGCGCTTGACGCGGTAGTCGTAGGCCTCGACGAAGACATGCAGCGCGTCTGCGCGCACCAGGCCGAAGGGGTCGGCCAGGTAGCGCCAGGGGCCGGCGTCCGGCAGCCAGGTGATGCGGTCTCGCGCCGCGCTCAGCGTGCGCGCATCCAGGTCTGCGACGGGGACGGGAACGATGCCGACCTGCCAGAAGTCGGTGCGCGGCCTTTTGAACATCAGAGCTGCTGGGCGGCGTAGGCCTCGTCCGGTTCCTCTGCGTGTTGCAACAGCGCGGCACGGTGAAGCATCACGTCGCGGTAGAAGCCCAGCGTGCGGGCCACGGCGTTGGTGCGATCGTAGGCAGCGGTCGCGTAACTCACGCCGCGCTGCTGCGGCGGCAGGGCGCGCAGCCGCGCCAGTTCCTCGGCGATGGCGCAGCCCAGCAGTTGGGCATCGCCAACGGCCACAAGGCGCGCCGGCTGGCCGGCCAGCATCTCCCGCGGGCCCTGCGTGGCGGTGGACAACACCGGCCGCCCGGCACGCATGGCTTCCAGGATGGCCAGCGGGAAGGCCTCCTCCCGCGACGGCGACACGAACAGGTCGAAGGATTTCAGCGCCTGGTCGACGTCCGTGCGGTAGCCCAGCAGGCGGACCCGCGCGTCGCCGGCGGCCAGCGCCTTGAGCTGCGACTCGTCCGGCCCCTCGCCCAGGATGGCCAGTACGGCATCGGCCGGCGCGTGGGCCTTGAACCCCTGGATCAGCAAGTCCATGCCCTTGCTGGCGTGCAGGCGGCCCACGCTGCCGACCAGCAGCTGTTCCGGCGCCAGGCCCAGCTCCACGCGCAGGTCGCTGGGGCGGGCGGTGGCCGCGGGGGCGCGCTCCGGCGCCCAGTTGTAGATGACGCTGGCGAGCGCACCGCCCGTGGGCAACCCATCTTGCTGGGCCCGGTTCACGCAGACCAGGCCGTCCAGCCGTGCATGGTGGTGGGCCTTGTAACCGACATGCAGCGTACCGATGCGGGTGGCGCTGCGGGCGTGAGCCACCGCCTTGCAGGCCGGGCCGAGGTGGCCGTGGCAGACGTCGGCGCCGAGCCGACGCGCCAGCGCCGCCACACGCCAGCCGCGCAGCAGCGGCAGCTTCAGGCCGTGAAAGTGCACCTCCGCGGCCAGGGCGCCGGCGACTGCCGAGCCGGCCGAGCCAATGACGTGGACGCGGTACCCCAGCGCGGCCTGCGCGTTGGCCAGGTCGATGCAGTGGCTTTCACCCCCTGCGATGCGCGAAGAGAACACGACGTGGACCAGGGTCAACGGGTCGAAGGGAGGGGGCATGGCAAATTTCGGCAGGCGAGGCGTCAAGGCGGCAAACAAAACTTTACCGGTTGACACATTCCGAAACCTGTCAAATGCCCCAGGGTGGTGCAAACCCTGCCCGCGCCTGGGGGATCACAGCATGGCAGCAGCCGCGTCAGTGAGCTTGCTGCGCGCTGTCGGGGCGCTCCCCGCCCCGACCGGGGGCGGCGCTTGAGCCCCCGGTCAGCGTGCGCGGCTGACCCACTCGCTACGTGACTCGTCGTAGCGGTACATCATCAGGAAGCGCTGCGTCTCCATGTTGACCTGCTCGCGCGTCAGCGTGCTCATCTCGCGCGGCGCCTTCAGCGGCACCCAGGTGCCGACGGAATCGTCGTAGACGTTCATGCGCAGGAACTGGTCGCGCATGGCCAGCACCTCGGCGCGCGACATGACGCCCTTGGGCGGCTCCATGCCGGACTTCAGCACCCACATGCCGGTCAACTCGTCCCAGCGCATCAGCGCCAAGAAGCTGTCGCGGTCCATCTTCACCTGCTCGCGAGTCAGGTTCTGGGCGGTCGCAGGCAGGGCGATGGCGGACAGGGCCGTGGCCAGCACGAGGGGCAGCAGAGAAAGGCGTGTCTTCATTTCGGTCTCCAAGAGTGGGGGATGGAAAGGGTCGCTGTGCCGACTGGGCGCCTCAGTGCTTCACAGGTGGCCAGTGGTCGGGCGGGCGGCCCCGTCCTTACAGCGTGACCAGACTCTTGGCGCGTTGCGTCGCAAACCCCCAGGCCGGCGCGCCAGCCGAATCCCTGCGAGCAAGCGGTTCACGCGCAATGAGTCGTGAAAAATGCCATCCCTCCACCGGACCGGCCGCCCACGGCTTCGAAAAGCCGGGCGCTCCCCGCCCTTTTCAGCGGCTTGACGGGCTCAAGCATCCGCAGAATCGGTCGAGTGAAGTACCTGCAAGCCCTCCTCCTCGCCCTGGCCGTCGTGCTGGCCCCGGTTGCACCGGCGCAAGCCGCCCGCATCAAGGAAGTCGCGTCCGTCGCCGGCGTGCGATCCAACCCGTTGACGGGCTACGGCCTGGTCGTGGGGCTGGACGGCACCGGCGACCAGACGACCCAGGCGCCTTTCACCGGCCAGAGCCTGACGGCCATGCTGCAGCAGTTCGGCGTCATCCTGCCGCAGGGCGTGACCATGCAGCCGCGCAACATCGCCGCCGTGATGGTGACGGCTTCGCTGCCGCCTTTCGCGCAGCCCGGCCAGCAGCTGGACATCAACGTCTCGTCCATCGGCAATGCCAAGAGCCTGCGCGGCGGCACGCTGATCGCGACACCGCTGCGCGGCGCGGACGGCCAGGTCTACGCCATCGCCCAGGGCAACCTGGTGGTCGGCGGCGCCGGCGCCTCCGCTGGCGGCTCCAAGGTGCAGATCAACCACCTGAGCGCCGGCCGCATCCCGAGCGGCGCCCTCGTCGAGCGCTCCGTGCCCACGCCGCTGGCGCAGGGCGACAGCATCCAGCTCGACCTGAACAGCAGCGACTTCGCCACCGCCCGTGCCGTCGCCCAGGCCATCAACAAGGCCAAGGGCAACGGCACCGCCCAGGCACTGGACGGCCGCGTGGTGCGTGTGCGCGCCCCCGTCACTCCGGACGAGCGCGTCGGCTTCCTGGCCGACGTCGAGAACCTCGCCATCGACATGGCCTCGCCCGCCGCCCGCGTCGTCATCAATGCCCGCACCGGCTCCATCGTCATGAACCAGGCCGTCACGCTGTCGGCCTGCGCCGTGGCACACGGCAGCCTGTCGGTGACGATCAACTCCACGCCCGTCATCAGCCAGCCCAACGCCCTGTCCAGCGGCCAGACGGTCGTCACCGAGAAGGCCGACATCGCCATCCGCCAGGAGCCCGGCAGCCTCATCCAGCTGGCCGCCGGTGCGCGCCTGTCGGATGTCGTCAAGGCGCTGAACTCGCTCGGCGCCACGCCCCAGGATCTGCTCGCGATCCTGCAGGCGATGAAAAGCGCGGGCGCTTTGAATGCCGAGCTCGAGGTGATCTGATGTCTTCGTCCTTCCAGTCCATCTCCGGCCAGAGCCTTGGCAGCCTTGACGCCCTCAAGGCCTCGGCCGCACGCGATCCCAAGGCCAGCATCCGCGAGACGGCCAAGCAGTTCGAATCGCTGTTCATGCAAGAGGTCATGAAGAGCATGCGCGCGTCCACGCTGGCCAGCGGCATGCTGGACAACAACGCCACGCAGCTTGGCAGCGAGATGCTGGACACGCAGTTCGCCGGCAAGATGAGCGGCCTGCCCGGCGGGCTGTCGGACGCGATCCAGAAACAGCTGCAGCGCCAGATGGGCATCCAGGACCTGTCGCCCGAGAACATCAAGAAGAACAGCCAGACGACGCTGGCCCAGGCGCTGCCGGCGCTGGCCACCAAGGGCATCCCAAACCACGTGCAGAGCTTCATCCAGAAGCACGACGCCTCGGCCAAGGCGGCCTCCGCGGCCACCGGCATCCCGGCCAGCTTCATGGTCGCGCAGGCCGCGCACGAGAGCGGCTGGGGCAAGCGCGAGATCACCGGCACCGACGGCACCAAGAGCCACAACATCTTCGGCATCAAGGCCACGCCCGGCTGGACGGGCAAGACCGTCGACGTGCGCACCACCGAGGTCATCAACGGCCAGGCGGTCAAGGTGACGGCCAAGTTCCGCGCCTACGGCAGCTACGACGAGGCCTTCAAAGACTACGCCCGCCTGCTGGGCAGCAACGACCGCTATGCCAAGGTCGTGGCGCAAGCCCAGAACGGCAACGCGGCCGGCTTCGCGCGCGGCCTGCAGCAGGCCGGCTATGCGACCGACCCTGCCTACGCGGAGAAAATCGCCAAGACCATCCACACCACCCAGCGTGTCCAAAGCACGCTGATGGCCTGAGGACCTAGAAGATGGCCGGCCTGCTTTCCCTCGGCGCCCGCGCGATGTTCGCCAACCAGGCGGCATTGCAGACCATTGGCCAGAACATCGCCAATGCGAACACGGTCGGCTATTCGCGCCAGTCGGTCACGCTGACGACCTCGCCGGGCCAGTACACCGGCGCGGGCTTCTTCGGCAAGGGCGTGGACGTGCAGACCGTCGTGCGCTCGCACAACGAGTTCCTGACCAAGGAGGCCGCCAGCTCCAAGTCCACCGCCTCGGCCGATGCGACGCGCGCCGAGCAGCTGTCGCGCATGGAGAAGATCTTCCAGCCCGGCACCGAAGGCCTGGGCTATGCCGCCAGCCAGTTCCTCAACGCCATGGTCGACGTGACCAGCCGGCCGAGCGATCCCTCGGCCCGCCAGGTGGCGCTGGGCCGCGCCAGCGAGATGGCCGTGCGTTTCGCCAACGCGGGCGCGCAGCTGACCGACCTGCAGAGCGGCGTCGTCAGCGATCTCAAGGCCTCGGTCACCGTCGTCAACCAGCTCGCCCAGCAGATTGCCAACGTCAACGACCAGATCTCCAAGACGCGCGGCAGCGGCCACACGCCCAACGACCTGCTGGACCAGCGCGACCGCCTGATCTCGCAGCTCGGCGAATACGTGGCCGTCACGACGCTGCCGGCGGACGACGACACCGTCGGCGTCTTCATCGGCGGCGGCCAGCGCCTGGTGCTGGGCAACCAGGCCTCGGCGCTGCAGGTGTCGGCCGACAGCTACGACCCGCAGCGCGCCGTGTTGTCGCTGAAGGAAGGCAATATCAACCGCGCTCTGGATGAAAGCGTGCTGACCGGCGGCTCCATGGCCGCGCTGCTGGCCTTCCAGAACAGCGACCTGCAGGACGCCAAGAACATGCTCGGCCAGCTGGCCGCGGCCATCGGCACGCGCGTCAACGACCAGAACGCCCTCGGCCTGAACCTGTCCAACCCGCCGGGCAAGGGCGGAAACATCTTCAACGTCGCGGCGCCGCGCGTGATGGCGGCCGCCAGCAACGCGCGCAACCCCGACGGCAGCCTCGTCTCGGGCGTGCAGGCCAGCATCGTCAATGCCGGGCAGCTGCAGGCCAGCAGCTACAAGCTGACCTCCAGCGCACCGGGCAGCTACGAGGTGACGCGGCTGTCCGACGGGCTGGTGCGCACCGTCAACGACGGCGACACGCTGGACGGCTTCCAGATCAGCTTCGCGCCCTCGGCCCCGGCGGTGGGCGAGAGCTTCCTCATCGAGCCGGTCGGCTCGGCGGCGCTGGAGATGCGCCGCGTGCTCGACAACCCGAACGGCCTGGCCGCGGCGTCGCCGCTGACGGCGTCCGCCTCGGTCAACAACACCGGCACCGCCAGCGTCGACAGCGTCTACGCCGTCAACGGCAGCTTCGACGCGGCCCGCGCGCCCATCACGCTGGAGTTCGGCGACCCCGACCCCGCCAACGCCGCCAACCTGCAGTACACGCTGACGCTGGCGGACGGCAGCGTGCTCAGCGGCATCTGGAGCCCTGGCCAGCCCATCGGCAACCAGCCGGCGGCCGGCATCGACCTCGGCTTCGAGCTGCGCACCAACGGCGTGCCGCGCAAGGGCGACCGGATCGCGCTGGACCCGACGATCTACACGGCGACGAACAACGGCAACGCCAAGGCCTTCCTGAACATCCAGTCCGAGGGCTTCGTCGGCCGGCAGCTGCAGCCCGACGGCAGCATCACCGCAGGCGCCACCATCACCGACGCCTATGCCAGCACGATGAGCGAGATCGGCGCGCGCGTGCAGAGCGCGGGCTACCTGTCTGGCGTGTCGACCAGCGTCGCCGCCGACGCCGAGGCCACGCGCGCCGGCCAGGCCGGCGTCAACCTGGACGAGGAAGCGGCGCGGCTGATGCAGTTCCAGCAGAACTACCAGGCCGCCGCCAAGGTGTTGCAGACGGCGCAGGCGCTGTTCGACGAACTGATGCGCATCGCCGCTCGATAGGCCCCCGAGGTCAACCCATGAGACTTTCCACCGCCAACCTCTTCGACGCTTCCATCGCCAACCTGCAGCGGCGCCAGAACGCGCTGCAGGACAACCAGCAGCAGCTCACCTCCGGCAAGCGCATCGCGCTGGCCAGCGACGACCCCACCGGCGCCGCGCGGGCCGAGCGGGCGCTGGCCTCCATCGGCCGCGTCGAAGCCAACCAGCGCGCGCTGGAAGCCAGCCGCAACAGCATGACGCTGGCCGAATCGGCACTCGGCGACGCCAACGAGCTGCTGCAGCAGGCGCGCGAAACGATGATCTCGGCCGGCAACGCCAGCTACTCCGACGCCGAGCGCAAGGGCCTGGCCAACAAGCTGCAAGGCCTGCGCGATCAGCTGCTGGCCATCGCCAACCGGCCGGACGGCGCCGGTGGCTTCGTCTTCTCCGGCCAGGGCTCGGCCAGCCCGCCGTTCCTGGACCAGGCCGGTGGCGTCGCCTACGTCGGCGTGGCCGGCAACATCCAGACCGGCAATCTCGACAACTTCCAGCTCACGGTCGACGGCCGCAGCGCCTGGGAAGAGGCTCGCAGCGGCAACGGCACCTTCGTCACCGAGGCCAATCCCAACGCCATCGACCCGACCCAGCCTTCCAAGGGCTGGATCGATGCCGGCCGCGTGACCAACCCGCCGTTGCTGACCGGCCAGAACTACCGCATCGACATCAGCGGCACCGCACCCGCCCAAAGCTACGCGGTCACCAACACCGACACCGGCGCGGGCGTGGCCGGCGGCGCGTTCACGCCGGGGCAGAGCATCCAGTTCGACGGCATGGCCGTTGGCATCGCCGGCGCGCCGGCGGACGGCGACAACTTCTCCATCGCGCCAGCCAGCAACTCGCTCAAGGTGTTCGACGTGCTGGACCGCGCCGTCGCCGAGCTGAAGACGCCGCTGCGCAGCGGCGCCCAGATCGCGCAAAGCAACAACGGCCGCCTGCGCGACATCGACGCCGTGATGGGCAACCTGCAGAACGTGCGCAGCCAGGTCGGCGAGCGGCTGAACAACCTCGACGGCACCGAGGCCCGGCTGGCCGCGCTGAAGCAGTACAGCACCGAGGAGAAGAGCGCTGCCGAAGACCTCGACATGGTGCAGGCGATCTCGGACTTCCAGAACCAGCAGAGCGGCTACGACACGGCGCTCAAGACCTACGCGATGGTTCAGCGCATGTCGCTGTTCCAGTACATCTCGGGTTGATCGTCTCGCGGCGCGCGCCGGGCGTGCACCTGTCACGATTTGCCGCCCTGGGGGCCGGGTCGGCGTGGCAGACTGCCGCATTCACCGCCAGCCCCTGCGCCGCGCCATGTCCGACAACATCCCCGCCGCCCTCGACCATGCCCTGCTGCCGGGCATCGCCCTCGGCTACGCCCCCGTCATCGACCGCCAGCGCGCCATCGCAGGCACGCGGCTGACGCTGGTGCCGCTGCGGCCGGACGTCAAGGTCGACCATGCCGAGCTGCTCGCCGCGCTCGGCGCCACCTTCCCGCAGGGCGGGGCCATCATCAGCGCGCAAGGCGAGGCCTTGCTGACCGCACTGCTGGCCCAGCCGCCCGCCGAGCCCTCGCAGATCGAGGTGCCTGCCTTCATCGCCGCCGACCCCAACCACGCCGCCGCGATCGCCGCGCTCAGGGGCGCGGGCCACACCGGCCTGCTCAAGGGCCTGCCCAACGAGCCACTGCCGGCCGCGGTCGGCGCCGTCTTCAAGCGGGTGGTGCTGGAGTCGGGCCAGACGGCGCCGGCCGGCATGGAGCCCGTCTGCGCCGGCATGCGCGGAAGCGACGCCATCGACGCGGCTTTCAAGGCCGGGGCGCACGCCGTCATCGGCTGGCCGATGGACGGCCCCTTCGAGCCCACCGGCACCGCCCGGACCGAAATGGCCACCGACCTGCAGGTCATCGTCGAGCTGATGTCGCGCGTCGACGAGGGCGAGGACGTCGAGCGCCTGGAGCAGACCCTAAAGCGCGACCCGAGCCTGGCCTTCAAGCTGCTGCGCTACATGAACTCCGCCGCCTTCGGGTTGCCGGTGGAGGTGTCGAGCTTCCGCCACGCCATCATGCTGCTGGGCTATGCGCGCCTCAAGCGCTGGCTGGCCCTGTTGCTGACGACGGCCAGCAAGGACCACAGCATGCGCCCCATCATGTATGCCGCGCTGCGCCGCGGCGTGCTGATGGAGGAGCTGGCCCAGGGCATGAGCGAGCGCGAGCAGCGCGACGAGATGTTCATCTGCGGCCTGTTCTCGCTGCTGGACCACATGCTCAAGGCACCGTTCGAGAAGCTGCTGCAGTCCATCCCGGTGCCCGAGCGCGTGCGCCAGGCGCTGGTGGAGCAGAGCGGCCCCTACCGGCCCTACCTGGAGCTGGTGCAGGCCATCGAGTCCGAGAGCGTGTTCGACTACCGCGAGCGCGCCGAGGCGCTGATGCTCGGCGCCGGCGAGATCAACGCCTGCGTGCTGCGGGCGCTGCACAAGGCGACCCAGCTCGAATGAGCGGGATGCTGCCCCCGCCATGCCCCTGCGGCCGCGTCCCGTGAGCGCGACGCCGTTGAACTGATGTTCGGCCCCGCCCACCATCCCCCGGCACTGCTCGACCTCGTCGGCGACCCGGTGCTGACGCTGCGGGCCGACCTGACCGCGCTGCGCGCCAACCCCGCCGCGCGTGAATGGCTGGGTGGCGACGCGGCCGAGGGCTGGCGCCTGCTGCGCCAGGCCGCCGGCAGCCGGCTGGAGACCTGGCTGCGCGAGGCCGCCCGCGCCATCGACGCCGGCCTCATGCCGCCGCTGGCGCCGCCCCTCAAGCTTGCCGACGGGCAGCGCGCGACGCTGCACCTGCTGCGCGAGCGCCCCAACTGGCTGCTGCATGCGCGCCTCAGCGCGGCCGACCCCGGCGAGCCGCCATTGGCCGAATGGCTGGCGCTGTCGCCGCTGCCGCTGCTGCTGGCCGACGCGGTCGGCGGCGCGCTGCTGCGCCACAACGCCGCCTTCGACGCCCTCTGCGCCAGCCCGCCGCGGCACCTGAACGACTTGCCCGACCTGCTGCAGGCCTTGCTCGGCTGGCACCGCGGCGTGCCGCTGCCCGCGCTGATGGCCCAGCGCGCGCAGGACGGGCCGCTGCTCACCGAGGCCGAGTTCGTCGACCCCCAGGGCCGCCAGCGCTGGCTGCAGGCGCGGCTGCGCCTGTGGCGCCACGACGGCCGCGCCCTGCTGCTGGCCACGCTGGAAGACCAGAGCACGCTGCACGAGCGCGACCTGGCGCACCAGCAGCTCGACGCGCTGATGGACACGGCGGCCGTGGGCCTCGCCACCTTCCAGCCCGAGGCCGGCTGGCTCAAGTCCCACCGCAAGGGCTCGCCGTTCAAGAACGGCGCCAAGCAGCCCGTCAGCTCGCTGCAGGGCATCAACCGCGACATCGTCGAGCCCGCCTCCCTGCCCGAGTTCGAGCGCCTGCAGCGCGCACTCAAAAAGGGCGACGCCGTGGAGGTGCGCTACGCGGTGCGCCACCCCGAACTGGGCCGGCGCTGGCTGCTGACGCGCGTCGCGCCGGGGCTGCTCGCGGGCGGCCGGCGCTCGACCTCGGTCGTCACGCTGGACGTGACGGCGCAAGCCCAGGCCGAGAACGCGCTGCTGCTGCGCGCCGAGAGCGAACGCGCGGTGCTGGACTCGGTGCTGGTGGGCATCGTCACTGTCGGCCCGGGCGGCATCGAATGGATGAACCGCTCGGCGCGCCGCATGTTTGGCTGCGAGCTGGAGGACGTGCAGGGCCAGCCCATGGGCGTGCTGGCCCCCGAGGACGACGAGCACGCCTTCCACGCCGAGCCGGGCGCGGAGGTTTTCGAGTGTCGGCTGCGCGGTCGCGACGGGCGCGAGTTCTGGGTCATCGGCAACGCGGTGCAGACGCCGCGCGAGGATGGCGCGACCCAGCTGACCTACGCGCTGCTGGACATCGACCGCCGCCGCCAGGCCGAGGCGCAGAGCCGGCTGGCCCAGGCGTCGCTGGCCCGCATCATCGAAGGCGCACCGCTGGCCATCACGCTGCACGAGGCGCAGAGCCTGCGCATCGTCAAGTGCAACCAAGCCGCGGCGACGCTGGCCGGCCGGCCCGAGGCCGCGCTGCTCGGCGGCACGCCGGCCGAACTCTTCGGCGCCGAACAGGGCGCCAAGGTCGTGGCCGACATGCGCGAGGCGCTGGAGTCCCAGACGGTGGTGCAGCGCGAGTACCAGATGCCCGCCGGCTCGGCCACGCGCGTCTGGGATGCGCGCCTGCTGCACCTGGCCGCCGGCAACGACACGCCGGAGCTGCTGCTGATGGTGGCCAGCGACGTCACCGAGCAGCGCGCCGCCGAGCAGGCCCGGCTGCAGGCCGCCATCTCGCAGCGCGAGCTGCTGGTGCGCGAGGTGCACCACCGCATCAAGAACAACCTGCAGGGCGTCGCCGGGCTGCTGCAGCAGATCGCCGCGCGCCGGCCCGAGGTGGCGCCGGTGCTGAAGGAGGCCGTCGGCCAGGTGCAGGCCATCGCACAGGTGTACGGCCTGCAGGTCGGCGCGACCGGCCCGCTGGTGCTCAAGCGGGTGTTCGACGCCATCGTCGGCTCCGTGCAGCGCATGCAGGGCCGCGTCATCACGACGGCCACCGAGGGCGGCGCGCTGATGGACGACTGGTGCCTGCCCGAGGCCGAGGCCATCCCCATCGCGCTGAGCTTGAACGAGCTGCTGGGCAATGCGCTGAAGCACAGTGACGGCGCCCAGGTCCGCTGCCAGCTCATCTGCGACCCGGCCGGCGTGACCATCGAAATGGTCAACCCGGGCCGCCTGCCCGAGGGCTTCGTGCTGCAGAACGTCAAGAGCGGCGTGTCGGGCCTGGGCCTGGTGCGCGCGCTGCTGCCGCGGCGCAGCGCCATCCTGAGCCTGGAGCAGGCCGGCGACGACGTGGTTTGCCGCCTGGAATTGATTCCACCCAGCGTGGTTCACAATCCGGCCACAAAATCAAGTTTTTCCTGAGGGGCACGTGAGCAAGGGCAAGATCCTGGTCGTCGATGACGACCGACTGGTGCTGGCGACGCTGAGCTACGGGCTCACGCAAGCGGGTTTCGAGGTCATCGACGCCGACAACGGCGACGACGCCATCCTGCTCGCCCGCGAGCACCGCCCCGAGCTCGCCCTGCTCGACATCCGCATGGAAGGCCTGACCGGCTTCGACGTGGCCGCCTACCTGCGCGAATACCTGCAGACGCCGTTCATGTTCCTGTCCGCCTTCACCGACGAGGCGACCGTCGCCAAGGTCAAGGAACTCGGCGCGGTGGCCTATCTCGTGAAGCCGCTGGACATCTCGCAGATCGTGCCGGCCGTCGAGGCCGCCTTCGCCCGCTCCGCCCCGCCGGCCGCGACGCCCGCGCCCGCTGCGCCGGTGGCCCCGCCCTCCGAGTTGCCCGCCCAGCTCGACCCGACGGCGCTGGCCGTGGGCGTGCTGATGCACCGCTACTCGCTGCCGCGCGACGAGGCGCTGGCGCGCCTGATGGGCATGGCCTCGGCCGACGGCCACAGCCTGCCGGAACAGGCACGGCGCATCGTGGACGCCGTGGAACTGCTGGCTCGGCCGGGGACGAGGTAGGCCCTCGTCCAGTTGCGCCGCGCTGAACGCGGGCGGCCCAGCGCTCGGCCCGCTCAATTCAGAGTGAAGTAAAAGCGGGCGCCCTCGCCCACCTCCGACTCGGCCCAGATGTCGCCACCGTGGCGCCGGATGATGCGCCGCACCAGCGCCAGGCCGACGCCGGTGCCCTGGAAGTCGCTGACACTGTGCAGGCGCTGGAAGACGCCGAACAGGCGCTCGGCAAAGCGCATGTCGAAGCCGGCGCCGTTGTCCGACACGACGAAGGCCCGCCGGCCGTCCTGCTCGACACAACCGAAGCGGATCTCAGTGCGGTCGGCCTTGGCGCTGTACTTCCAGGCGTTGCCCAGCAGGTTCTCCAGCACCATGCGCAGCAGCGTGGGGTCGCCCTGCACCATCAGGTCGGGCTCGATCTCCAGCACCAGCTCGCGCTGCGGCGCCGAGCGACGCAGCTCCTCCATCACATAGCCGGCCTGCTGCGACAAGTTGACCGGCTGGCGCGCCAGCGGCCGCGTGGACAGCTGGCTCAGCGACAGCAGCGCGTCGATCATGCTGTTCATGCGCGCCGCGGCGCTCATGACGCGGTCCAGGTGGTCGTTGCCGACACGATCGAGCCGCCCGCCGTAATCCTCCTTCAGGATGCGCGCAAAGCCCTCGACGACACGCAGTGGCGCGCGCAAGTCGTGGGACACCGTGTAGCTGAAGGATTCATGCTCGGCAGCGAGATCAGGCTGCGCCGGCGGGGGCGCTGCGGGGGCCACCGCGCCTTCATCGGGCCGCGCCGTGCCGACGTAGCCGGCGAAGTGGCCGTGCGAGTCGATGCAGGGCAGGCCGCGCAGCCGCCAACTGGCCTCGCCGTCGGCGGCGGCCATCCGCATGTCCGCAAAAGGCTGGTGGGCCAGCACGCGCTCACGCAGTTCGGCCGCTTGCGCGGCCGGCGAGAAGCGCTCCCACAGCAGCTGTGTGCTGGCACCTGCGCCCACCCAGCTGGACGACGGCGCGCCCTGCGGCGCCTGCCAGCGCACCAGGCGGTGATGGGCGTCGGTGGCCCATTGCCAATCACGTTGCAGCTGGGCCTGCATCAGCAGTTGCTGGCGCGCCTCGCGCAAGGGTTCGGCCAGGCGCTGGCGCGTCAGGCGCACGCCAGCGTGCCAGCCGAGCGCTGCGGCGACGAGCACCATGACTCCGGTGAAGAATGCCGTCAGCACCAGCGCCGCATGCACCAGGCCAACCTCGCCGCCCCAGACCCGCATCAGGGCCAGCACGACCAGTGCGCCGAGCAGCAGCATCAGCAGCCCCACCCCTGCCAGACCCAGCACCAGCAGCCGCATCGGCAGTCGCCGCTCCAGGCGGCGCGATGGCGCGCTCTCGTCGCTGAGGCTGTTCATGCTGGGCATTGTAGGCAGCGGTTTTGCCGGCCTGGTGCATATGCACCATCGTGCGGACAGCGCCGGATCTGTGCATTTGTTCGCGCTAGCACACCCACCCAGCCGGGATACATTTGCACAGATGCCGCGTGCCTAGCCACCCATGACCGCCCCCTCCCCCGCAGCCCTGCTCGACCCCGAGGCGATACGTCGCCTGCGCGAGCTCGACCCGAGCGGCGGCAACAAGCTGCTGGAGCGTGTCGTCGCTGCCTTTTCCAACTCACTGGACCGTTTGCTGCCTGACCTGGCGCAGGCCCGTGAAACCGACCCACCGGACTTCACCGTGATACGCCATGTCACCCACACGCTGAAGTCATCGTCCGCCAGCCTCGGCGCGACAGCCCTGTCGGCCCGTTGCGGCGACATCGAGACGCTGGCCCGCGAGGGCCGTGACGAAGGACTTTCGGCGCAGTTGGACGCTATGCTCCAAGACATCCAACAGGTACGCGCGGCACTCGCCGCGCTGCTGTGAGGCCCAGCCCCATGCTGCCTACCGGTCAAGCGCTCGACGACCTGCCACCGCGCCCGCGCGTGCTGCTGGTCGATGACGACGAGGTCAACCTGCTGCTGACCGCCGCGGCGCTGCGCGAGCGCGGCTTCGAGGTCACCGAGGCCGACAGTGGCAGCGAGGCGCTGGCCCAGCTGTCCACCCGCGCGCCCGACGTCGTCGTGCTGGACGCGCTGATGCCCGAACTGGACGGTTTCGAAACCTGCGCGCTGCTGCGCGCCACGCCGGGTTTCGAATCCATGCCGGTGCTGATGCTGACCGGCCTGGACGACGAGGCCTCCATCAACCGCGCCTACCAGGCCGGCGCGACCGACTTCTTCGTCAAGTCCTCGCAGTGGAGCCTGCTGGACGGCCGCCTGCGTTACCTGCTGCGCAGTTCCCGCACCCGGCTGGAACTGGAGCGCAGCAAGGCCAAGCTGGCGCGCGCGCAGGACTTGGCGCGCATGGGCAGCTTCGAGTGGCGGCGTGGCGTGGCCGGCAGCTTCTCGATCTCGGCCGAAGGCCTGCGCGTGTTCGGCCGTGGCCCACAGGACAAGCTGGACTTCATCGGCGTCATGCGCATGGTGCCGTCCGACGATCGCCATGTCTTCCTGCGCCTGCTGCGCGATGTCGTGGCCCACACGTCGGTCCTCATCACCGACCTGCCGCTGACGCTGCCCGATGGCCGCCAGCGCGTCGTGCACATCGAGGCCGAGCCCGAGTTCAGCGAACAGGGCGCCGTCAGCGGCTACACCGGCATCCTGCAGGACGTGACCGACCGCCGCCAGGCCGAGGACCGCATCCGCCAGCTGGCGCATTTCGACGCCTTGACCGGCCTGCCGAACCGCCGCCAGCTGATCTGGCGCGTCGAGCGTGCCATCGAGAGCGCACGCCGCGGCGGCCACGAGGTGGGCCTGCTGCTGATCGACCTGGACCGCTTCAAGGTCATCAACGACACCCTCGGCCATGCGGCCGGCGACGAGTTGCTGATCGAGGTTGGCAAGCGCCTGCGTGGCTGCGTGCGCCACTCCGACCAGATCATGGAAGGCGTGCTCGAAGGCCTGGGCAACCGCAGCCACCGCGGCCTGGAAGCCGTGGGGCGCCTGGGCGGCGACGAGTTCGTGGCGCTGCTGCCCGAAGTGGCCGATGAGCGCGACGCCGAGCGCGTGGCCGACCGCGTGCTGGACGCCCTGCGCGAGCCCATCTTCGTCGGCGGGCAGGAGTGCTTCGTCACGGCCAGCGTGGGCATCGCCATCTACCCGCGCGACGGCCAGAGCATGGCCGACCTGCTGCGCAACTCCGACGTGGCGATGTACGCGGTCAAGAGCCAGGGCCGCAACGCCTCGGCCATCTACTCGCCGCAGCTGGCCGGCCACGGCAAGCAGAAGCTGGAGCTGGAAAGCGCGCTGCACAAGGCGCTGGAGCGCAACGAGATCGTGCTGCACTACCAGCCCAAGATCGACGTGCGCGCCGCCCGCATGGTGGGTGCGGAGGCGCTGATGCGCTGGCAGCGCGGCAACGTGCTGGTGCCGCCGGCCGACTTCATCCCCCTGGCCGAAGAGACCGGCCTCATCGTGCCGCTGTCCGAATGGGCACTGAAGGAAGCCGCCCGCCAGGCCAAGCTGTGGTCGCTGCAGTTCGGCTTCGCCGACTCCATCGCCGTCAATCTCCCTAGCAGGCTGTTCGAGCGGACCGATCTCGTCGAGCACATCCACCAATGCGTCAGCGCCTATGGCGTGCCGCACCGGTCGATCCAGCTCGAGATCACCGAGAACAACCTGATGAAGGACCTGCAGAACGTCATCCCCTCTCTGCACCGTCTGAACGAAGTGGGCGTCGAGATCTCCATCGACGATTTCGGCACCGGCTACTCGTCCCTCGCCTACCTGACCACGCTGCCCATCTCCGAGGTCAAGGTCGACCGCACCTTCGTGCGCGACCTGGGCATCACGCCGCAGAGCTCGGCCGTCGTCACGGCCATCATCGCGCTGGCCCGCGCGCTCGGCCTGCGGGTGATCGCCGAAGGCGTGGAGACGCTGCGGCAGATGGAAGTGCTGCACCGCCTGGGCTGCTCGCTGATGCAGGGCTTCCTGTTCAGCAAGGCCTTGCCGGCGGACGAGCTGGAGCGCTGGATCGCCCAGACCGTGCTGCCGCGCAAGGCACCCTGGATCACGCAGGCGGACGGCAGCCAGGACGTCGTGCGCGGCCAACGCTAGCGCGGCACATCCATGGCTTCCAGCTTGCCCCCGGCGCAACTCGCCAAGGCTGCGCTGCAGCGCCTGGCCCAGGCGCGCCTGGAACCCACGCCCGAGAACTACGCCCGCGCCTACGCGATCGAGGCCGGCGGCGACGCTGCACCGGCCGCCAATACTGCCGTGCCGGAACGCCTGCAGCAGCTGATGTCCAAGCTGATCAGCCTGGCCCTGCCCTCAGGCGGCACCCGCCAGGAGCTGCAGACGGCGCTGCGCGAGCAGCGGCTGGACGAACTGCAACGCCAGGTCGACAAGCTGCTGGACGTGGCGGGCCCCGCCGCTCAGGCCGAGACGCTGGCCCAGGCCATCGAGCGCCTCGTGCGCGGGCTGGAGCGTGGCGGCAAGCACTGGACGCTGGCGCGCAAGAAGGACGGCGTCCAGCGCGTGCTCGAGCAAGGCCGCAGCGACAGCGGCAAGCTCGTCAAGCGCCTGGGCCAGCTGATCGCGAGCTGGGACAAGGACGGCGACGGCAGCGGCGTCGAGACCGAGGAGGACGGCGGCACGCCCAGCCAGTTCTTCGCCGACAGCGCCTTTGCCGACTCGGGCTTCCGTGAACCCAGCGGTTTCGGCGAACTCAGCCGCACCGGCACACGCGACGCATCCCCAGCGGCCGACACGGCACCGCACTGGCTGGACATCAGCGGCGAACTCAACGGCACCGTGCGCCATGCACTGCGCTCGCCGCAGGCCGAGGCGACGCCGGCCGATGCGCTGATGCGGGAACTGGAGGCCGCCCAGGACGAACTGCGGGCCGGTGGCGCCAGCGCCGACCGCGCCGCGCAGATGGCCGCGCTGTGCCAGCGTGCGCGCCACCTGCTGGACCACCGCCGCCACATGTTCGATGCGCTCGGCGGCCTGTGCCGCGAGCTGTCGGCCAGCCTGGTGGACCTGGCCGAGGACGACTCCTGGTCGCAGGGCCAGGCCGAGGCCATGAACAACACGCTGGCCCAGGGCCTGTCCGGCCGTGGCGTGCGCACCGTGTCCGAGCTGCTGGCCGGCACGCGCCAACGCCAGCGCACGCTGCGCGACGAGCGCTCCAAGGCGCGCGATGCGTTGAAGGGCCTGATCCAGCGCATGCTGAGCGAACTCGGCGAGCTGGGCCAGCACACCGACCGGTTCCAGAACAACGTGGGCCGCTACGCCGACGCCATCGAACAGGCGGACTCGCTGGAAAGCCTCGCCGGCACGGTGCGCGAGATGGTCGAGGAGAGCCGCAGCGTGCAAAGCCTCGTCTCGCAGACGCAGCAACGGCTGACGCTGGAGCACGACCGCGCCGCCGCGCTGACGCAGCGCGTGGACGAGCTGGAGGGCGAGCTGCGCCGGCTGTCCAGCGAGGTCCACACCGACCAGCTCACGCAGGTCGCCAACCGCCGCGGACTCATCCAGGCGTTCGGCATCGAACAGGCCAAGGCCGAGCGCGAGACCCGACGCATCGCGCTCGCGCTGCTGGACATCGACAACTTCAAGAAGCTCAACGACAGCCTGGGCCACCATGCCGGCGACATCGCGCTGAAGTCGCTGGCCGAGCGCACCCAGACGTCGCTGCGCCCCGGCGACATGGTGGCGCGCTACGGCGGCGAGGAGTTCGTGCTGATGCTGCCCGACACGCCGCTGGACGAAGCCCAGGCCGTGCTGGTGCGCCTGCAGCGCTCGCTGTCGGCCGCCCTCTTCAACCACGAGGGCAAGGACGTGTTCGTCACCTTCTCGGCCGGCGTGACGCTATACCGGCCCGGCGAGACCCTGGAGGCCGCGCTGGACCGCGCGGACGTGGCGCTGTACGAGGCCAAGCACACGGGCAAGAACCGGGCGTGCATCGCGGAGTGATCCGTGACATCCGCCACGAACGGTGGCGGGTGAACGAACGGTTGCATCTCGCGCCAGCGGCGCAGGCGGTCTGACCGGCATCATGCGCGCCGCGGGGCGGTCAGCCGCCGCGGTCACCCAGGAGCATCCGTGAAGTCGAGTCATCGTGGCGCCGGTCGGCGCGAAATCCTGCTGGCCGGCTGCGCCATCCTCACCACCGCCTGTGGCGGTGGCGGGGGTGGCCACGACGAGGCATCCGGCGCCGCACCCGCAGCGACCGAGGCCGCGGGCCTCGCGGCCACCGCCGCCGCCCGGGACATCACGGCGGACATCCTCGCCAACCGCGACATCACGCTGGCCGGCGCCGCCGTCATCAAGCTGCCGGCCGGCACGACGACCTACACCGGCGTCATCAGCGGCCAGGGCACGCTGCGCCTGACGCCGGCTGCCGGCACGGGCACGCTGGTCATCACGCGCACCAGCACCTTCACGCTGCCGGTGGCGCAGCAGGTCCAGGTGGTCAAGAAGACGGTCTATCCCGGTGCGGGCTATGCGCTGACCGTCGCCGGCATCAATCCGCCGGTGCTGACCATCGACCCCGGCGTCACGTTCCAGATCGGCACCAACACCGCTGCCGACAACTCGCCCAACATCATCGCCACGTCGGACAGCAGGAACGAGGCGGGCCTCATCAATGGCGAGATCAACCTCAACAACATCCGCAACGACGGCACGATCGCGCTCAGCAGCGCGCAGTTCGTGCTGCTGGGACAGATCAGTGGCAGCGGCAGCATCGTGCAGCTGCCGGGTGTCTGGGGTGGCAACTCGCCGCGTGGGGTGAGCGACTTCACCGGCGTGCTGTCGCTGACCACGGGGCACGACTTCGGCAGCAACCATGTCGCGGCCTCGTTCCCCAACGCCAAGGCCATCCTCAACGAGGGCTCGTGGCTGGTCTGGAGCCCGCCCGGCAGCGTCGTCACGGTGCCGCAGAACATCTACGAAGCGGCCTACGGCAACGACATCAACTTCCACGCCATCGGCCCGTCCACCATCGTCATGGCCGGCGTCTACAGCCACACCGACAACAGCCCGCACAACCAGCCCAACCTGGTCAACCCGGGCCTGAGCGACCCCAGCCTGAACCACGCCAAGGTCATCTACCGCGGCGGCGCGAACGACGTCAACGGCAACGACGGCAGCTACCGGGGCATCAACATCGAGCGCGGCGCCGGCACCGTCCAATGGGGCGACGGCACGCACGCCAACTTCTTCCTGCCGTCGGCCCCGTCGCCGGCCGACCCCAACCCGCCGCTCGGCAAGAAGAACGCCTACATCAACCTGCGCAGCGGCAACCTGGCGTTCAACTACAACGGGCCGGTCACGCTGCACGTGGGCATCACCGGCGGCGGGGGTGGCCCGCACCGGGAAGGCTCGGTCGGCACGGGCAACGTCACGATCATGGCCACGCCGGGCAACGACGTGACCTTCGCGCAGCCGCAGAACTACAACGGCACCACCACCATCGGCGCCAACGCCATCCTGCGCCTGGGCACCGGGACACCCGTGCCGCTGAACTACATCACCGTCAACGCGACCCGGGGCAAGTCGACGGTCCTGCAGGCCACCTACAGCGGCGACGCCAGCCTGCTGACGGCCGAGTCGCCGAATGGGGCCGCCAGCAATGCCATCGTCAACGACGGCCAGCTCATCGTCCAGAACACCGCCACCGCGATCACGCTGTCCAACATCAGCGGCAGCGGCAGCCTCGCCCACACCGGCGCCGCCGCGCTCACGCTGCAGAACAACAGCTACAAGGGCGCCACGCGGCTCGAGGGTGGCACCACCTGGGCCGGCAGTGCGAACGCGCTGGGCACGGGCGACGTCGTCAACAACGCGGCCCTGGCGCTGGCCAGCGGCCAGCATGAACTGGCGCTGGGCGGCAGCTTCCGCCAGGGCGCGAACGGCCAGCTCACGCTCTCCGTCGCCGGCACGTCACCCGGCGTCAACCACGGCCATCTCAGCGTCGCCGGGCCGGCGGTGCTGGGCGGCACCCTGGTGCTGAACTTCAGCGGCAGCTATGCCCGGGGGCAGAAATTCGTGCTGATCCAGGCCGCTGGCGGCCTCAGCGGTGCGTTCAGCTCGATCACCAGCAACGGGGCGACCGTGGCGGCCGGGCAGGACGCCACGAGCTTCTTCGTCACCGTGCAGTAGCTGCCGGTCAGAAGTTGAACGCCAGGCGCAGGCCGCCCCAGTGGCGGCCGTTGACGACGATGGGCGCCGCGGCTTCCTTCAGCAGCACGAACCGGCCGCCGCCCATGTCGCGGCGGTAGGTCTGCAGAAGGAAGGGCCGGGTGTTGCGCGCGGACGCGAGGCCCGTGCGGTCATTGAAGATGCGGCGGTAGCGGCTGTTGGCCGTGTTCCAGACCGTGTCGCCCGGGCGCTGCGGCTGGCAGTACTTGCGGTTGTGCGTGGCGATGTAGCCGTTGCGGTCGGCCGAGATGCAGAAGACGATCTTGTCGCTGAAGGCCAGCGTCTTCTCCTGCACGTTGGGGAACAGCCGGTCGGTGAGCTGGCAGAAGCGCGTGGTGTGCTGCTGCGGGTTCGTGCCCTCGATGGGCCGGTAGTTCTCGTCGAAGAGGTCGCTCTGGCTGATCTGACCGTCGCGCAGCGCCGCTTCGAGCAGCTCGCTGATCTCGCCGGCCGCCTGCTGGGCCGCGCGGATGAAGGGCATGTCGTCGACCTCCACGCCGCTCTCGGCGATCTGCTCGACGAGTTCCTCCGACATGCGCAGGAAGCGGTCGCTGCCGTCGAACGCCACCTTGAGGCCGTGCGAGGCCTGCATGACCTCGCGTTCCAGCTCGTGCGCGCGCTCGTTGAGCAACTGCATCTGCTGGCCGCTGTCGGCCGCGGAGGTGGAGATGCGGTGCACATCCTGCTCCACCTCGTGGAAGGCCGCGTGGATCTGGCTGGGCTTGCCGGCGTTCTCGGTCAGCTCGGCGCTGAAGCGGTCGATGCGCGCCTGCAGGCTGCCGATGGCGTTGACGATGGCCTTGGACGACGCCTCGACCTGGCCGGCCAGCGCCTTGACGGCCTCGGCCACGACCGCGAAGCCACGGCCGGCGTCGCCCGCGTGCTTGGCCTCGACGGCCGCGTTGAAGGCGACGAGCCGCGTCTGCAGCGAGATCTTGGTGATTTCGGCCGCCGCGTCGGACACCTGGGCCAGCGTCGCCGCCATGCCGCCGACCTCGCCGCCGACGACGCCCAGCGCCGAGCGCGCGCGCTGCACGGCGGCAGCACTCTGGGCGGTGGCGGTGGCGATGGCCGCCTGCGCCTGACCGATCTGGTCAAGCTGCTGGGCCAGGGCTTGCATGGCCTGCCCCTGGGCCTGCACCACGCGTTGCGTGTCTTCCAGCGCGCCGCGCACTTCGGCGGCATCCTTGCCTACGGTGGAAATGGAGCGTGCCAACCGCTTGACGACGTTCAGTGCAGCGCTGTCGTCACGGCGGGCCGGCTCATCGCTTGGCGCGACGGCAGACGAGGCCCCGCCCTTGATCCATCCGAACATGCGTTTGTCCCCTGCTTCTGGGCTGGGGCGCCACATCAGCAACCCAGCGAATTACCAGTCGCGCAGCTTAACGCGCAACCTTGCGATGGATTGGCTGTGCAGCTGGCAGACGCGGGACTCCGTGACCTTGAGCACGGCCGCAATCTCTTTGAGATTCATGTCGTGCTCGTAATACATGCTCATCACGAACTGCTCGCGCTCGGGCAGGTTCTTGATGGCGGCCACCAGCGCCTCGCGCATGCGATGGTCCTGCAGCTGTGCGACGGGGTTGGCGTTGTCGTCGGCGACATGGCGGTCGAGGTAGTCGTTGTCGCCGTCGTCGCCGGACATGTCTTCCAGATAGACGAGCTGGGTGCCGCGCACCTTGCCGAGCAGCTCCTGGTACTCGGCCAGCGGCAGGCCCATTTCCTTGGCGATCTCTTCTTCCTTGGGTGCGCGGCCCAGGCGCTGCTCGACCTTGTGCACCGCGACTTCGATCTCGCGCTGCTGGCGCCGCGTGCCACGGCTCATCCAGTCGCCACCGCGCAGCTCATCGAGCATGGCGCCGCGGATGCGCTGGGTGGCGAAGGTCTCGAACTGCACGCCCTGCTCGGCATCGAAGCGCGACAGCGCGTCGGTCAGGCCGATGAGGCCGACCTGGATGAGGTCGTCCACCTCCACATTGGCCGGCAGCTTGGCAATCATCTGGTGCGCCAGGCGTCGGACCAACGGGCTGTATTGCTTGATCAGCGTGTTGTTGTCGAGGCGGCCTTTGGGCGTGTACATCGTGAACTCCGACAGTTCAGTGTGCTGCGTGGAACGGTGAGGGCACCACGCGCGCCGGGCGCAGCGGGGTCGCGTCAGAGGCTGCATCGAGGGCCGCACCCGGGGGAGCGGCGAGCAGCAGCTCACGGGCCAGGTGGCGTAGCTCGGGAGGGAGCGGCGCATGCGGGTTGGCCCGCGGGTCCAGGCAGGCCCAGTCGCGCAATACCGCGCCGAGGAAGCCGTCGGCGCAGGAGTGAAGCTGTTGCGCGATGCGGGTGGCCACGCGCAGCTGGGGGTGGCAGGCCATGAGCAGACTGTAGACCATCAGGCCGGCCCGTTGGGTGAGCCATTTCATGCCTGCGTAGGCTTCGGTGACGCTGTGCGGGTCGGTGTCGGCGAGCAGCAGCGGGCGCACCTCGCGCTGGGCGACGACACGGGCCAGCTCGGCCGCCGGCGCGTGCAGCAGGATGACATCGGCCTCGGGCGCGGCGGCTGCCACGGCGTCCAGGAAGGCGGCGGCCGAGCCATTGGCGTTGATATGCCGCAGCGGCAGGCCGCGCGCGGCCAGGTACGAGACCTTGGGCGACAGGCGCTCGATGCAGTTGGACAGGTCGACCTGCGCCAGCTCGGACGGCTGCGGCGAATGCTCGCCAGCGTCGACCACCAGCGTCTGCAGGTTCAGCTCCGCGAAGGCGGCGCACAGGCCTTCCAGCAGCACACCGGCGCCCATGACGCGCGGGTTGCTGACGACCGGCACGAAGCGGGTCTTGGAGGCGGCGAAGAGGCGGCGCAGGCCGTGGGCTTGGTCTAGCATCGCGCCCCGCTTCAGTGGACGGCCCGCAGACCACCATCGGCCAGCGGTGCGCCGGCGAAGATGAGGTTCACATCCGTGTTGTCCATGCGCCAGGCGCCGGAGGCCGCGCCCTTGAGCGCGCGCTGCACGAGGCCCACGCTGGGCAGGCGGTGCCAGTCTTCCGGCACGCGCTGGCCGTTGGCCACGCCCAGCACCTTGAGCTTGTGGCGGATCAGCGTGTCCAGCGCCGGGGCCAGCTTGACGGCTTCGTCGATCTTGCTGAGCACCACGCCTTCGCAGGCCGCACCCTTCCAGGCATTGACGACGTCCTCGATGGTCTCGCCCTGCTGGGCGGCGTTGATGACGAGCAGCTTCTTGATGCTGGGGTGGGCCAGCATCTCCAGCAGCTCCTGCGTGCGGCTGTCGCGCTGGGCCATGCCGGCGGTGTCGATCAGCACCAGCTTCTTGTTGGACAGCAGGTCCAGCAGGTCGTCCAGCGAGGCGCGGTCATGCGCTGTGTGCACGGGCACGCCAAGGATGCGGCCGTAGGCGCGCAGCTGCTCGTGGGCGCCGATGCGGTAGGCGTCCAGCGTGATCAGGCCCAGTTGCCCGGCGCCGTACTTGGTGGCGAAGTGGGCGGCCAGCTTGGCGGTCGTCGTGGTCTTGCCGACGCCGGTGGAGCCGATCAGCGCGAACACGCCGCCGCGGTCCTCGATGGCCGGGGCGGCCTCGTCGGTCTGCAGGTTGCGCGACAGCACGTGGGCGGCCCAGGCGGTTTCGTCAGCCACTTCGCCGCCGCGGAAATCGGACGGGCAGCTCTCGGCCAGCTTGCGCACCAGCGCGGGCGAGAAGCCCAGTTCCAGCAGCTTCTGCGTCAGGCGTGCCTGCACGGGCTGGCGCTGCAGCTTTTCCATGAAGGCCAGCGACGAGAAGCGCTCTTCGATCAGGCCGCGCATCTGGCGCAGCTCGGCGGCCATGTCCATCTGGCTGCGCTGCACTTGCGTGGGCTGGCCCGGCAGGGGCTGCGGCTCGACCGCGCCGATGTCGCCGAGCTGGGGCACGGCACGCGACTGCGCGGTGGCGGTGGGAATGCGGATCTCGTCGCGCAGCACCGGCGGCACCGGCCGGGCCTGGGGCTGAGCGGGCGCCTGAGCCTGATGCGAAGCGCGCTTCGGCGCCAGCGCGGCCATGGCTTGGGCGGCGCGCTGTTCGCGCTGGGCGCGGGCGGCGTCCAGCGATGCGGCGGGCGGCTGCTGGCGCTGCGGCAGGGCCGACGCCGGTGCGACGACCGGGTCGGGCTGGCCGGTCAGCTCGGCCTGGCGGCGGCGCAGCACGCGCTCGCGCACATAGTCCTGGAAGCTCAGCGTGCTCATGGCCAGCTGCTCGACGTCACCCTGCACTTCGGGCGCACCGAAGCTGGGCTCCTGGCGGGCACGGTCGGCAAAGGGCGCGCGCTGGGGCTGTTGCGGCGGTTGCGGCTGGGCCGGCGGCTGCGGGCGGGCCGCGGCGCGCGGTGCGGTGGCGGCCATCTGCTCGATCTGGCCCATGCCTTCCGGTGCCATGGCCAGCACTTCCACGCCTTCCGGCACGTTCTTGTTGGACAGCACGACCGCGTCGGCGCCGAAAGCCTGCTTGACGAGCGCCAGGGCCTCGCGCGATGTGCGGGCGGTGAATTTGCGAACGTTCATGCTGTACCTCCAATGATGGAGCCGATGCGGATGGTGTGGGTCTCAGGGATCTCGCTGTGGCCGAGCACCTTCAGGCGCGGCGCGGCGCGCTTGAGCAGGCGGGCCATGGGGGCGCGGATCAGGTCGGGAACCAGCAGCGCCGCGGGCACGCCGCGGTCTTCCTGCTTCTGTGCCGTCTCGGCGGCGCTGCGGGCCAGGGTGTCGGCGACACCCGGGTCCAGCGCGGCGCCGTGCGGCGAATTCAAGGCTTGCGTGACGAGGCGCTCGAGCTCGGGCTCCAGCGCAATGACGTCGAGCTCCTTCACGCTGCCGTAGATCTGCTGCACGATGGCCGGGGCGATGTGCATGCGGATGCGGCGGGCGAGCTCTGACGGGTCGGTCGCCGTCGGGGCGTGCTCGGCCAGGCATTCGACGATGGAGCGCATGTCGCGGACGTGCACGCCCTCCTCCAGCAGCAGCTGGAGAACGCGTTGCAGTGTGGCGATGCTGACCATTTTCGGAATCACGTCTTCGATCAATTGGGGCGCCTGCTTGGTGAGGTGTTCCACCAGGGCTTGCGTCTCCACGCGGCCCAGGAGCTTGGCCGCGTGTACTTGCATCAAGTGTGAGAGATGGGTGGCCACGACGGTCGAGCAATCAACGACCGTAAACCCGCTCATTTGGGCCATCTCCCGCTGCCGATCCTCGATCCACACCGCCGGCAGGCCGAAGGCGGGGTCGGTGGTGGCGGTGCCGATGAGCTTCTGCGTCGCATGGCCCGGGTTGATCGCCAGCCACATGCCGGGGAAGGCCTCGGCCTCGCCGACGACCGCGCCGCGCAGCGACAGGCGGTACTGGCTGGGGCGCAGCTCCAGGTTGTCGCGGATGTGCACCGGCGGTGGCAGGAAGCCGACCTCCTGCGCGAACTTGCGGCGCACGCCCTTGATGCGCGAGAGCAGGTCGCCTTCCTTGCTCTTGTCGACCAGCGTGATGAGGCGGTAGCCGACCTCCAGGCCCAGCGTGTCCACCGGCACCAGGTCTTCCCAGCTCGCCTCGCCCGCGCCTTCGCTGCTGGGCATGATGGGTTTCACGGCCTTGGCGGCTTCCGCGGCCTGTTCCTTGCTGCGCAGCCAGTAGGCCAGGTAGCCCAGGCCGGCGGCGATCAACAGGAAGACGACGTGCGGCATGCCAGGGATCAGGCCCAGGGCGCCGATGACGCCGGCCGTGATGGCGATACTCTTGGCCGAGCCGAACACCTGCTTGCCGATCTGGCTGCCGATGGCCTTGTCCGTGCCCACGCGCGACACCACCATGGCCGCTGCGACCGAGATCAGCAGCGCCGGGATCTGCGCCACCAGCGCGTCACCCACGGCCAGCAGGATGTAACTGTTGGCGGCCTGGCTGGCCGAGAGGCCGTGTTGCGCCACGCCGATGATGAAGCCGCCCACGATGTTGATCGCCAGGATCAGCATGCCCGCCACCGCGTCGCCGCGCACGAACTTGCTGGCACCGTCCATGGAGCCGAAGAAGTCGGCCTCGTCGCCCAGCTCGGCGCGGCGGCGCTTGGCCTCCGCCTCGTTGATGAGGCCGGCGTTCAGGTCGGCGTCCACCGCCATCTGCTTGCCGGGCATGGCGTCCAAGGTGAAGCGCGCGCCGACTTCGGCGATGCGCTCCGCGCCCTTGGTGACGACGATGAAGTTGATGACCACCAGGATCGCGAACACGATCAGGCCGACCGCGAAGTTGCCGCCGATCAGGAAGTGGCCGAACGCCTCGATGACCTTGCCTGCAGCACCCGTGCCGGTGTGGCCTTCCAGCAGCACCACGCGCGTAGACGCGACGTTCAGCGACAGGCGCATCAACGTCGTGAGAAGCAGCACGGTCGGGAAGGCCGCGAAGTCCAGCGGCCGGATCATGTTGGCCGCGACCATCGTCACCATCACCGCCATCGCGATGTTGAACGTGAACAGCAGGTCCAGCGCAAACGGCGGCAGCGGCAGCACCATCATGGCCAGTACCAGCAGCACGGCGATCGGCGCGCCCAGGGCGGCGATGACGCCGGCGCGCGGGCCCAGCAGGCTCTGCAGCTTGTGCATCAACGGATTCATTCGGCGAAGTCCTCGTCAGGCTCGGGCTGCCAGCCCGGCTTGTTGTGCGGATCGAGTTCGGGCGGCACGTGGGGGTGCGGCACATCGGGCCGGGCCACGTGGCGCGACGCCATCGCGGCGCGCAGCTGGTAGACGTAGGCCAGCACCTGGGCCACGGCGCCGAACAGCGCGGCGGGGATCTCTTGGTCGACCTTGGCATGGGCGTAGAGCGCGCGGGCCAGCACCGGCTGCTGCAGCACCGGCACCTTGCCCTCCTTGGCCAGGTCGCGGATCTTCATGGCCAGCAGGTCGGCGCCCTTGGCCACGACCTTGGGCGCGGCCATCTTGCCTTCCTCGTACTTGAGGGCGACGGCATAGTGGGTCGGGTTCATGACCACCAGGTCGGCCTGCGGCACGGCGGCCAGCATGCGGCGCTTGGTCATCTCGCGCATGATGGCGCGCATCTTGGCCTTGACCTCGACGTTGCCCTCGACTTCCTTCATCTCCTGCTTGGCCTCTTCGCGGCTCATGCGCAGGCGGCGCAACCACAGCTGGCGCTGCAGCGGCACGTCGATGGCGGCAAACACCGCCAGCGCGACGGCCAGCAGGCCCAGCGCGCCCATCAGCTGCTGGCCTGCATAGGCCAGGGCCGAGGGCAGCGGCACGGACATGATGCTGACGTAGGCCGCCAGCCGGTCCTTCAGCACCAGGGCGCCAATGACGCCCAGCACCAGCGCCAGCAGCACCGCCTTGAGCGCCGTGCCCAGGCCCTGGCCCGTGAACAGCCGGCCCAGGCCGGTCAGCGGGTTGAGGTGGGTGAACTTGGGCACCAGCGGCTTCATCGTCCAGTTCCAGCCGCCGCTGGCCAGGTTGCTGGCGATGCCAACCACCATCAGCAGCGCGGCGATCGGGCCGGCGACCAGGGCGAAGGCCAGCGTCATCTCGGCCAGGCGCTCGCCCATGAAACCCGGGCGCGCCAGCAGGCTGGCGTCGAAGTGCAAGCCGGTGACCAGCGTCTGGCGCAGCTTCTCGATCATCTGCGGCCCACCCACGGCCAGTGCCGCGCCGCCCGCGGCCATCATCGCGAAATGCGGCAGGTCGCGTGAACGCGGCACCTGGCCATCCGCCCGCGATCGTTGGATCTTCTTGGGCGAGGCGGGTAGGTTGCGGTCTTGTGCGTCTTGGTTGGCCATGGCGTGGGTGCCCCATCAGGGCTTGGACCGGATTGTTCGAGGTGGCTCCCCAAACTTGAGCGAGAAAAGCGGGGTGGTTGGCCGTCTGTTCATCGCCCTGCCGCAGCACTGCCGCCATGTGTGCAGGATTGCCGCCGCAGCACTGGCCGGCGGCGCATGCCTGCGGCTAATCTCAGCCCATGCGTCGCCTGCTCCTCCTGATGGCTTCTTGCTGCGCCGGCATGGCCCTGGCCCAGCCGCCGCTGGCCATCGAGTACCGCGACAAGCCGCCCTACAGCTACACCGAGGGCGGCAAGCCGGCCGGCTTCCTCATGGAGCGCACGGCCCGGCTGCTCAAGCGCGCCGGCATCGACGCGCGCTACGCCGAAGTGCCCATACGCCGCACGCTGCAGCACCTGCAGGCCAACCAGGCGCCGCTGTGCTCACCGGGCCTGTACAAGAACCCCGAGCGCGAAGCCTTCGCCCGCTTCTCCCTGCCCATCCACCGTGACAAGCCGCACGTCGTGCTGGCCCATGCCGCCGCGGTCGCGCAGATCCGCGCACTGCCGCGGGTGTCGCAGCTGTTCGCGGATGCGACGCTGCAGTCCGGCGTGCTGGACGGCGTGTCCTACGGCCAGCAGCTCGACCAGTACATCGCCACGGCCGCGAAGCCGGCCGTACGCGCGCAGCTGACGCCGCTGCAGCTGGCCCGCATGGTGGCCGCGCGCCGGGTCGACTACATGCTCATCGACGAGGAGGACCTCGGCTGGCTGCGCAAGGACCCGGAGTTCGCGCCGCTGCCGCTGGTGCGCATGGAGTTCACCGACATGCCGCGCGGCGAGCTGCGCCACCTGGCCTGCTCGCAGCAGGTGACGCCGCAGACCATGGACAAGCTCAACCAGGCCATACGGGAACTGGTGCCAGAAGCGCAGGCGGAATGAAAAAGGCCGGCCCAGCGGCCGGCCCTGTCGAGGCGCTGACGCTCAGAAGCCGAGGCTGGCCAGCAGGTCGTCGACTTCGCCCTGGTCCGCCACCACATCGGTGCGGCCGGTCGGGTTCACGACCGGGCCCTGCAGGATGCTGGGGTCGACCTTCTCGCGCTGCTCCGGCGGCACGACTTGCACCAGCAGCTTGACGAGGCTGTCTTCCAGGTCGTTGGCCAGCGTGACGACCTTGGCGACGACCTGACCGGTGAGGTCGTGGAAGTCCTGGGCCATCATGATGTCGGTCAGGTGGCCGTCGATGCGCTGAGTGCGGCTTTCGACCTCCTTGACGAAGTTCATCACCATGCCGCTGGCGACGGCCTTGACCGGGTCGGCCACGATGGCGGCGGCCATCGCGCGCGTCGCGGCCGAGATCTCGGCATGGTCCGCCTTGGCGGCGTCGACCGAGTTCAGCACCTTCTCGGCGGCGGCCGCCGTCTTGGTGGCGATGTAGCTCAGGCGGCTGCGCGCATCGGGCAGGCCGTCCGTCGCCAGCTGCAGCTTGGGCATCACGCCGAGCTGCTGCATGGTGTCATGCAGCACGCGGGTGATGGTGCCGAGCTGCTGGAAGACCTCGGGCGACACGAGCAACGGATCGGTGTTGCCGGCGGCCAGCTTGGCCAACTGTTCCATCGACATGGCTGTGCTCCCGGGTCAGGCCGCAGCGGCCAGCTTCTGCATGATCTTGAGGACTTTCTCCTCCAGCGTCGCCTTGGTGAAAGGCTTGACGATGTAGCCCGCGGCACCGGACTGGGCGGCCAGGACGATGTCCTCCTTGCGCGCCTCGGCGGTGACCATCAGCACCGGCAGGTGCTTGAGGTTGGGGTCTTCCTTGATGGCCTTCAGCAACTGGAAGCCCGTCATGTTGGGCATGTTGATGTCGCTGACGACGAAGTCGAACTTGGCGCCCTTCAGCATGCTCAGCGCTTCGACGCCGTCTTCGGCCTCTTCGCAGTTGTTGTAGCCGATCTCCTTGAGCAGGCCGCGAACGATGCGGCGCATGGTGGAGAAGTCGTCGACAACCAGGAATTTCATGTCAGCGCTCATGGCGATCCTCTCTCGGGGGGCAGGCGGGATTTCAGGTCAGCCCGCAGTCTAGTTTCTAGCGAACGGGCGCCGACGCTTCAGTTTGCGGCATTTTTCCGGTGCCCGGCACATTCGTGACGCCGGTGGGCGGCACTTGCGTGGTCCCATCGGTGGCCGGTGCATCGGCGTCGGGCTCGTCGGGCAGGTTCTTCAGCACCGCGTCCTCGGCGTCGCGGTTCATCACGATGATGCTGATGCGCCGGTTCAGCGCACCGTTGGGGTCTTTCGCATCGAGCAGCTTGCTGGCCGCCAGCCCCTGCACGCGCAGCATGCGGGCCTCCGACAGGCCGCCCGCCACCAGCTCGCGCCGCGAGGCGTTCGCGCGGTCGGCCGACAGCTCCCAGTTGCTGTAGCCCTTGTCGCCGGCCGAAAACGGCTGGGCGTCGGTATGGCCCTCGACCGTCAGGCGGTTGGGCACCTCGGTCAGCACGCTGCCGAGTTCGCGCAGCAGCTCGCGCATGTAGGGCTTCACGACGGCGCTGCCGCTGTCGAACATCGGCCGGTTGCCCTCGTCGACGATCTGGATGCGCAGGCCTTCCTTGGTCATGTCCAGGCGGATCTGGCCGCCCAGAGCGGCGAGCTTGGGGTTCTCGGCCAGCACGTTCTCGACCTTGGTCTTGAGCTGCTCCAGCCGCGACTTCTCCGCCTTGCGCTGCTCTTCCTTCAGCGCGCGCAGCGTGTAGCTGGCGCGCTTGGCGGCGCTTTCGCCTTCCTTGACCTGGCCGGTCTCGCGCGTGAGGTCCTTGCCACCGCCACGGATGACGCTGGACGAATCGCCCGAGCCCGAGCCGCCAAGCATGGCGACCTTCAGCGGCGACTGGAAGAAGTCGGCGATGCCTTTCTTGTCGCCCTCGGTCGTGGAGCCGAGCAGCCACATCAGCAGGAAGAAGGCCATCATGGCCGTGACGAAGTCGGCGTAGGCGATCTTCCACGCGCCGCCGTGCGCCGCGTGGCCGCCCTTCTTCACCTTCTTGATGATGATGGGCTGGAGCTTTTTGGCATCACCAGCCATTCAAGCCCTCCCTCCGATGCAAAGCCGGTTCGACGGCTGCCGCACGAGGAGCGCCGCCGGCTGTCGCCGGCTGGCTGACCAAGACGAGGCAGGTCATTTCTTTTTCACGTGACCTTCGAGCTCGGTGAAGCTCGGGCGGTCGCCGGAGAACAGCACCTTGCGGCCGAATTCGATGGCCACCTGCGGGGCGTAGCCCTGCATGCTGGCCAGCAGCGTGGTCTTGATGCACTGGAATTCCTTGCCGCCGTCCTCGACCTTCTGCTCCAGCAGCCCCGCCAGCGGTTCGGCGAAGCCATAGGCCAGCAGGATGCCGAGAAAGGTGCCGACCAGCGCCGAGCCGATCATGCCGCCCAGCACCGCCGGCGGCTGGCCGACCGAGCCCATGGTGTTCACCACGCCCAGCACCGCGGCCACGATACCGAAAGCCGGCAGGCCGCCCGCCAGGCGCTGCAGCGCGGCCACGGCGGCGTGCTCTTCCTGGTGGTGGGTCTCGATCTCGCTGTCCATCAGCGATTCGATCTCGTGGGCGTTCAGGTTGCCCGACACCATCATGCGCAGGTAGTCGGTGATGAATTCGGTGACGTGGTGGTCGTTGCCCACGGTCGCGTATTTCTGGAACAGCGGGCTGTTGTGGGGGTCCTCGACGTCCTTTTCGATGGACATCAGGCCTTCCTTGCGCGCCTTCTGCAGGATGTCGTACATCAGGGCCAGCAGCTCCATGTAGCGGGCCTTGCTGTACTTGCTGCCCTTGAAGCACAGGCCCAGGCCCTTGGCCGTGGCCTTGACGACCTTCATCTGGTTGTTGGCCAGGAAGGCGCCGATGGCCGCACCAAAGATGGTGATCATCTCGAACGGCAAGGCGTGCAGGATGACGCCAATGTTCCCGCCGTGAGCGATGAACACGCCGAAGATGCAGACCATGGAGACGGCCCAGCCGATGATGACAAACATGCGGTGTGGAGTTGGGAGGTGTTCAGGCCATATCGGCCCGATGCCGGGGGGCTTGAGAAAGTATGCCGCGCTGAACCCGGTGTGAAAGCATCAATTGGCAGGCTTTGACGCCGCATACCGCCCAGGGCGGTAAAGCCACACGAACTGGCCGCCCGGCAGCTGCCAGCTCGCCACCGGCGCCACGTCGGGCACGGCGAAATCAAGGCTGGCCAGCCAACCCTGTGGGGTCATCTCGGCGCAGGCCTTGGCCCAGACGCGCGGCATGGACTCAGGCCGCTGAAAGACATAGACGAGCGCGAACGGCGCCCAGTCGTCGGCCCAGAGGTCGCCTTGCCGCACGACGGCGCCGCGGGCGCGCCAGCGGGCCAGCCAGGCCAACGGCCGGCTCCATTCGACGCCCTCGATGCGGGCCTGGGGATAGGCGTGCAGCAATTCACGCAGCCCGTCGCCGACACCGCAGCCGGCGTCCAACACCCGGGCGCCCGGCGGCAGCGGCGCCAACCCGGGCAGTCGCTCGAGCGCGCCGCGCGGCGTCGGGAACAGCGGCGCCTCGCTCCAACTGCGCCGCGGGTAGAGCCACCACAGCAGCAGCAGCGGCAGCAGCCACAGCAGCGCGGGCGCGCCCGACTGCCAGCCCAGCGCGAGCGCCGACACGGGAAAGCCCAGCGCCGCGATCAACCGCCGCCAGCGGCGCTCATAGAACAGTGCCAGCAACCCGCCCGCCAGCGCGGCACCGGCAACGGCGGCCTCCCGGCCCAGGCCGAGGAGCGCGGTGTGGGTCAGCCAGGCCGCCAGCCACACCAGCAGCGCCGACAGCGGCCAGGCGGTGATCCAGCGCTTCAGCACGGCCGGGGGTGGGCGGCGCGCAAGGCGGCGGCCTCGGCGTCGCGGCCGGTGCCTTCCAGCACGAGGGCCAGGTTGTGGGCGGCCAGGTAGCTGCCCCGCCCGGCCACGGCGCCGGCCTGCTCGGGCCGCTCGCCCAGCTCCAGGCAGCGCCGCCAGGCGGACTCGATCATGGGCAACAACTCAGCGGCCTGCCGGGGCTGGGAGGCGGCCAGGTCCAGCAGCAGGTCGCCGACCGTGAAGAAGAAGTCCGGCGACTCGGCGCCAGCCTCCATTTGCGACTGCGCAAAATCCATCGCGTCGGCATGCCGACCCAGGCATTTCAAGGCATAGAGCCGCCGCGACACCAGGTCCAGCCACCACGGCGCCGCGCAGGCGGCGGGCAGCGCGCAGGCGCGTTCAAACGCGGCTTCGGCGGCCTGGTGCTCGTCGTAGACGGCGCAGTCCTTGCCCAGTTGATACCAGAGGTAGGCGTCGCCCGGCGTCTCGGCCAGGGCTTGCTCCAGCAGGCTGCGGTTGCGGCCGCGCTTGGCCGCCAGGCGCTCGGCCAAGTAGCCGTCGTGGCCGACCACCAGCGGCAGGCGACGCACCGGCAGGCCGTGCTGGGGCTGCTCGTGCACACGGCCGGCGTAGCGCACGCCGCCGGGCAGCACGCGGCTGAGCCAGGCGACGGCCTCGCCGTGCATGCCGGATGAAACGTCGAAGCGGTCGCGCAGCTCCAGCGCGCCGACGAAGCCAGGCGGCGTCGTGCGCAGCGCCTGCAGTGCGTCGCCGCCGCCGATCAGCCATTCGTCGGCGTCGAGCACGAGGTGCCAGTCGGCGCCGGCCAGATCGAGCGCGCGGTTGCGCGCCGCGGCGAAATCGTCACACCAGGCGAAGTGCTCGACCCGCGCGCCGTGAGCCGCTGAGATGGCGGCGGTGCCATCGGCCGAACCGGTGTCCAGCACCAGCATCTCGTCCACCCAGGGCCGCACGCTGTCGAGCAGGCGCGCCATGTGGTGCGCCTCGTCGCGTGCGATGACGACGAGGGCCAGGCGCAGCGGGGCGGCGGGACTCATGGCCGTCAATTCTGTCGCCGCGCTCAAGAAAACTGTCGCGGTGCCGACAAGGGGCTCAGTGCATCTGGATGGAACCCTGGGCGCGGCCCTTGCCGGCGCGGGCCGGCGGGTTGCACAGGCCGCACACGAAGTGGCGCGACATCTCGTGCGGGTGGGTGACGAACTGGCCGTTGCACTTGGAGCACTTGGTCAGCGTCAGCATGCCGTTATCGACGAACTTCACCAGGCGCCAGGCACGCGTCACGGACAACATGGCTTCCAGGCCCTGGGCCTGCGTCTGCTCTTGATACAGCTGGTACGCCTTGATGACGGTGTCGATCTCGTCCATCTCGGCAGCCTTGTTCAGGTACTCGTGGATGTTCAGGAACAGGCTGGCATGGATGTTGGGCTGCCAGGTCATGAACCAGTCGGTCGAGAAGGGCAGCTGGCCCTTGGACGGCGACTTGCCGCTCACTTCTTTATAGAGGCGCAGCAGGCGCTCGTAGGACAGGTCGGTTTCCGATTCCAGCACCTGCAGGCGCGCACCCAAGTGAATCAGCTGAACGGCACGGTCGATCTGCTTGGCTTCGGTGAGGATGCTTTTGACGCGCATGGTGGGCTTTCGGAATCTGTGAGGTTTTAGGCAGCGGCGGACGTTGGATCAGGCGTGCTCGTGGCGGCCGGCCATCAGGATCGAGGCGTGCAGGCGGCTGACGCTCTCGTTCGCACCCGGCTTGCTGTGGTTGGTCAACAGGCCCCACACCAGGTCGTCGCTCATGCGGAAGGCGCACAGCAGCGTGTTGCCGGAAGCGATCTTCATGATCTGCGCCGGGCTCAGCGTGCCGATCAGCGTGGCCGTGTCTTCGCTGATGCCCAGGCGGTACAGGGCCTGCTCGCGGTCGGCACGGATCAGGCTCTGGGCCAGCATCAGGTAGGACAGGTTGGCTTCACGGATCTCGGCGAGCATTTGTTCGGTGTTCATGGCGGCTTCCGTTTCGAAGAGGTAGAGGGGTGTTGCGGATCAGTGAAACGGATTGTGTTGACCCCGCTTATTTCGCGATATCAGGCGGCCTCCGTGCGCGGCGTCACCCTGATCGGAACCCCTTGTCATCCAAATTCCTACAGAGGCGTCAGCGCGCAAAGCGAAGGCCCCGGCAGCTTGCGCTGGCCGGGGCCTCGGGGCGTGAAATGCTTGGCGAATCAGCCGTTGCGCACGCGGTTCAGGCGCTGCAGCTCGATCATGGCGACGGGCACGAGTTCGGGCGCCTCCGCCTGCAGGCTGTCGCGGCCCAGGCCATGCTGCAGTTCCGTCAGCACGCCGATGGCGCGGTCGACCTCGCCGCGGCCGGAGAGCGAAAAGGCCAGCGTATAGAGGCTGGGGCCGTGCAGCGGGGTGACCTGCAGCGCCCGCTCGGCGTAGGCAGCGGCATGCTCCAGCTTGCCGGCCGCCAGCAGCAGCGCCGCCATGTCGGACAGCAGGTCGTGGCTCATGGGCTCGTCCTGCAGCGCGTCGTACAGCAGGCCCAGGCCGCCGCCGAGGTTGCCCTTGGTCGCTTCGGCGAACGCCGCATTGCGGGCGCGCGCCAGCAGCATCTTGGGATCGTTGCTGGGCACGGCGACCGGACGGTGGCCTTCGCGCGGGGTGCGCTGGGTGGTCTTGGCACTTTGAGATTGGGCACGCATCGCGGGGCTCCGGTCCGGCGCAGGGTTCGGCCGGGATGAGCTGCACTTTAGGAAGCGCGCCCGGCGTCGATCCGTTGAAAAGCCCGGCGAATCCGGCGCGCTTTTCCGGCCGGCGGCCGATCCCACGAACAGCCATTTGCAACGGTCTTTATTCAAAAGATCACGCCCTTGACAAAACGTACTAAAGAAACAGGGGCGCCGCACCGATAGCCATTGCAACGGTGCTGATCTTCGGTTCCGTGGTCCGGCTAGAAGGCCAATGACCGGCGCCCTTGCACATGCAGTGGCGCAGGCTTCAAAGGTTGACTGGCGTCGGGCGTCGCTGCAAAGGCGCACCAGCCGGTGTGCCGGAGCAGGCAGCACGGGTGCCGCACCCGGGCACTCGAGTCTTCGTCCGCCGGCTTGCCGGTATATCTAGCAAAAGGAAATCATCATGGCCTCGGTCATCAATACCAACCTGCTGTCGCTCAACGCCCAGCGCAACACCGCAACTTCCCAGGCGACGCTTTCCGTCGCGATGCAGCGCCTGTCCTCGGGCCTGCGCGTCAACTCCGCCAAGGACGACGCCGCCGGCCTGGCGATCTCCGAGCGCATGAGCGCCCAGGTGCGCGGCATGAACGTGGCCGTGCGCAACGCCAACGACGGCATCTCGCTGGCCCAGACGGCCGAAGGCGGCCTGAGCAAGGTCGGCGACTCACTGCAGCGCATGCGTGAACTGGCCGTCCAGGCCCGCAACGCCACCAACACCACGGCCGACAAG
>NZ_LMFP01000029.1:0-41110 GCF_001426885.1 Pelomonas sp. Root1444
GCTGGGAATCTGCACCGCTCCCCGCGCTGCAACCGTCAAGGTGTGTTCGGCGGACGCCTACGTATGGCGAGCGTCTGCGCCAACCAGTCGTAGGCCTCGTGCTTGGTCATCAGCTCGTGCTCCCAGACGGGGTCGAAGGCCTTGTGCGCCGCGATCCGCGCCGCACGCAGCGCTTCGTCGGCCAGTTCGCCAAATGGTTCGTCGGTGCCGCTCTTGCAACCCACCCAGGCGTCACAAAACCAGCAGACCCAGAACTGCCTGTCATGGAGGTCTTTGCGGTCCGGATAGACCGCCAGCCCGTCATGAAGTTCGGCGTGCCTGCCGCAGTGGTCGCAGAGCACCGCGCGGTCGCTGTGGCGGGCCTGGGGCGTCGCGACGGGACACCCTTGAGCTGTGCGCAGGCGCTTGAGGTAGTCGAGCAAGCTGCTGAGACCGACTCCGCTGGCAGGGCCGTCGGGGCCATCGACCACGGTTTGCCAGGACTGCGTTCCCGGCCAGAAGTCGACGCGGTCGTCCAGCCGCACGCGCCTGCCGCCGTCCAGAGAGACGACGTTGCCGGCGCCAAAGGCGGCTAGGCCGGCCTGGCCTGACGTGCCCTTCTTCAACGCGCTCATGCCCGCACCCACCGCAGTCCGCTATGCGGCGAGCCGGTGCTCGTAAACCGTCGGCGTCCGATCATCGAAGATGTCGTAGAGCGCCTTGAAATTGTTCGGATCGGGATTTAGCCAGGCGTCGACGTGCTCGGGCTTGATCCGAATGATCATGCGGTCATGACCCGCGTCGCGCACCTCCGGCGGGGGCTCATCCGTGATGGCTGCGAAGGACAGCAGGTCGGGTTCTCCGTCTTTCGTCCAGTGCGACCATAGGCACGCGATCAACATGAGTTCCGGCGGGTTTGGCTTGAATTGCAGAATCACGTTCTCCGGCTTCTCGTCCGGCGCCAGCGGACGATGCTCCATGTCATGGCGCTTCACGTTCTCGTAGAACGTGTCCACCAGCAGGATCCCGTGCGTGAAGCCGAACTGTCCGCGCCAGAACCTCTCCAGGTTGTCGCGTCGCGCGTTGTAAGTCCCTGGGTACTCGGAGTCGTACGAGGCCGGGCGGCCTGCGGGCCGGCACTGGTAACGCATGGGCACCACGACGCGCTGGCCGTCGCGCACCACCATCACGGGCGCGTACACGCCGGGGAAGATGCGTGAGTCCCGGTCCGCCGGCTCGGTCCTGCGCAAATCGTCCAGATCCAGCCGGGCCTTGGAGATCTTCGACGGAGCGATGCGCAGGCTGTCCTGCGCGCTCTTGGGCGGCTTTGGATTTGCCTGCAAGATGCGCTCGGCGTCGGCCAGGCGCTTGCGCTGCGCGAACAGTTCCTTTTCCAGCGCCATCACGCGCTCCGTCTTGAAGGACGCGATCAGCCGCTGGATCTCCAGCTCCTCGGATGTCGTCGCTTGGTGTTCGAACGCCGCTTCCATGGCCTTCGGTATCTTGAGCTTGCCGTCTTGCCGCCCATAGAAGACCTTCACAAACTCCTTGATCCCCAGCTGCGCGCCGAACAGACGGACGTAGTCGCGGTAATCGGCGCGGATCTGGGCTGAGTAGCACATGGGGACAGCGTCCTTGAGGTCGTGTGAATCGCAAGCGGGTCGCGGGAAAGGGTGCCGTCGGATCCTTCATGAAAGCCGATGACGCGCATCTGCGGGTGGACGGCAGCTGGCGGGATGGTGTACTGTATAAAAAAACAGTAATCAACGCCACCCATGCCAGAACTCGTCCAAGCAACACGGATTTTGACGGCCGCGCCTGAGCCGTCCAGCCCCGTCCCGACATTCCCGGGCGAGGGTGATCTGGTCGCGCCAGCGCAGAACGCAGCCCGCCACGGCGGAGCGCTTCCTCCGGATCTGATGGACGCGGTGTGGCGGGGCAACCAGTTGGGCGGCTGCCGCGTGGCCTTTGTGCCGACGGGATTTGCGGCGCTGGATGCGGCGCTCACCGATGGTGGTTGGCCATGTGGTTGCCTGATCGAGGTGCTGCAGTCGCAGCCATCACTGATCGAATGGCGCCTGATCGGCCCGAGCCTGCGAGCGCTGGTGAGCGGAGGCCGCTCTGTGGTGGTCATTGGTCATCCCAAGCGGCCCCACCTGGTCGGTCTGCGGCACCTGGGCATCGGCGAGGACAACCTGCTGTGGGTCAAAGTCGATGCGCCATCGCACCGGCTGTGGGCCACTGAACAGGCCATCCGTTCCAATGCCGCCGCCGCTGTGCTCGCATGGATGCCCCAGGCGCGGCCTGAGCAGCTGCGCCGTCTGCAGGTGCTGGCCCAGGGCTGCGAAGGCCCGGTCTTCATCATCAGGCCCATCCAGGCCCGTCACGACCCGTCGCCCGCGCCGCTGCGGCTACTCGCCTCACCGCTTCTCGACTGGAAGCTGAAGGTGGAGGTGCTCAAGCGCCGTGGCGCGGCGTTGGAGTCGCCGTTGGTGCTCGACTCTGTTCCCGGCGGGTTGGAGCACGTCCTGACGGCGCGCACGCGGCTTCCCAGTGTTCTCATTACTTCCAAGGAGGCCCGACGTGCTCTGGGTCGCCCTGCTCATCCCGCCTCGATCCCAGCCCGAATCGCCGACACCCTCGCCAGCGCCGCCAGCCACCGCTGACGCGCTGAAGGGTCTGGCTTTGTGGGCCCTGCAGTTCACGCCGCGAGTGACGTTGGTCGAAGACGCCGTGGTCATGGAGGTGGAGTCGAGCCTGCGGTTGTTCAAAGGCCTGCCTGCCCTGAAGGCGCGGATCAGTGACGAGGCGCCGGACCTTGGCGTTACGAACGTCGGCTGGGCGCCCAATGCGAAGGCCGCGCTTTTGCTGGCGCGATGCCGGGTGTTCGACCTGGGTGATCGGCTGCTCCAACCGGTCCTGGACCCGTTGCCATTGACGGCGCTCACCGCTGCTGCAGCGCACGCCGAGGTGCTGACGCGCATGGGGGTCAACACGCTGGGCCAGTTGCGGCGACTGCCACGTGATGGCGTCAGCCGCCGGTTTGGGTCCCGGGTCCTGGCGGAACTGGACCAGGCATATGGCCGCCTGGCGGAGGTTCATCGCTGGGAGGAGATCCCGGAGACCTTCGTCGTCCGGTGCGAGCTGCCCGCTCGCGAGGACCGCGCGCAGGCGCTGTTGACCTATGCGCGGCCGCTGCTGATGATGATGTGCGGTTGGCTGGCTTCGCGGCACATGGGGGCGCAAGGGTTCAAGCTGGTCTGGGTGCATGACTCGATGCGTGCCAAGGATGTGGCGGATTGCGGAGAAATCACCATCCGTTCGTCCGAACCCATGCGCGATCTGGAGCACTTCATGCGCCTGCTGGCGGAGCATCTCGCCAAGCTCGAGTTGCTGGCCCCGGTCGGCGAATTGCGCTTGGTCGCCGGCGATGTCGAGCGGGTTTCGGAGCAGTCCCTGTCGTTGCTGCCGCAAAGCCTGGGAGGCGGCGAGTCGCTGACCTTGCTGGCGGAACGCCTGGCCGCGCGCTACGGGCCGCAGGCCGTTCTCAAGCCGATGCTGGTGGACGACCACCGCACCGAGTGCGCGGTCCACTGGTCGCCGGCCGTCAAACGCCGGCCTCGCCCAGCAGCAGCGGTACCAGAGCTTCCCGCGCCGACGATCCTGCTGGAATCGCCGTTGCGTCTGGCGGTGCGAGGTGACCGGCCGCACTACCAGGGCCGCCTGGAACTGTTGATTGGCCCCGAGTTGGTGGAAGGCGGGTGGTGGGATCGCCTGCCCGGCACGGCCTCGACCCGCAGCGTGCAGCGCGACTACTGGGTTGCGCAGTCGGAAGCTGCCGGCACCCTGTCGATCTTCTGCACTCAGCTTGATGACGGTGAGCTGGCCTGGTATCTGGACGGTATCTACGCCTGAGTTGATGGTGTTGCCGTGGCCGACCTTCCTCCCTACGCCGAACTGCGGTGTGTCAGCAACTTCTCCTTCCTGCGCGGCGCCAGCTGGCCACAGGAACTGGTCGAGCGTGCGCATCGGCTTGGCTACGCCGCCATCGCCATCACTGACGAGTGCTCGGTGGCGGGCATCGTGCGGGCGCATGTGGAAGCGAAGGAGCGGGGCATCAAGCTGCTCGTGGGAAGCCAGTTCGAGGTGCAAGGCGACCTTGCGTTCACGCTTGTGGCGCTGGCTTGCAACATCAACGGCTACGGCAACCTGTGCCAGTTCATTTCGCGGCTGCGGCGCGGGGCGAGGAAAGGCACGTATCGGCTGACGCTGAACGACATCACGCTTTCGACACTCGATGACTGCGTGGTCGTGGCCTGTCCGGAGCGCCATGCCAAACCCGAGGCGCTGCTGCGCCTTGGCCGGTGGCTGCTGACGCATTTCATTGGTCGCGCATGGCTGGGGCTGGACCAACTGCGCCGCAGCGATGACGAGATCCGGCTGGAACGCCTGCGCGCTGTCAGCGCCGAGACCGAGATCCCGCTTGTAGCGGTGGGCGACGCGACCATGCATGTGCGGGGCCGCAAGCCGCTGATGGACGTGATGACGGCGACGCGGCTGCGTAAGCCGCTGACCGAATGCGGCAAGGCGCTGGACATCAACGCGGAACGGCATCTGCGAACACGGGGCCGGCTGGCGCGCACCTTCCCGGGCGACCTGATCGCGCAGACCGTCCTGGTGGCCGACCGCTGTGCCTTCAGCCTGGATGAGATCCGCTATCACTACCCGAACGAGGTGGGGCCGGAAGGCGATACGCCCGCGAGCCACCTGCGACGAATCACTTATGAAGGCGCCGGCCGGCGCTGGCCGGCCGGTGTGCCGGCGTCGGTGAACGAGCAGATTGAACGGGAGCTGACGCTCATCTCCGAGCTGGGTTACGAGCACTACTTCCTGACGGTGGCCGACATCGTGCAGTTCGCCCGCAGCCAGCACATCCTCTGCCAGGGCCGGGGATCGGCGGCGAACTCAGTCGTTTGCTATTGCACAGGCATCACCGAAGTCGACCCGGCGCGCATGAGCACCCTGTTCGAACGGTTCATCAGCCGCGAGCGCAACGAGCCGCCCGACATCGACATCGACTTCGAGCACGAACGGCGGGAGGAGGTCATTCAGTACCTCTATGGAAAGTACGGCCGCGAGCGGGCCGCACTGACGGCGGTCGTCATCTCCTACCGGATCAAGAGTGCGCTCAAGGATGTCGGCAAGGCGCTGGGGTTCGAGCTGCCCCTGCTGGAAAAACTCAGCGAGAACCTGCCGTACTGGGAGGGCAGCGAGGTCGACCCCAAGCGTCTGACCGAAGTCGGCATCGACGTGGACGACCTCGCGGTGCGGCAGCTGCTGTCGCTGGTGCGGCAGATCGTGAACATGCCGCGGCACATGTCGCAGCACCCGGGGGGCTTTGTGCTGAGCAACGGGCCGTTGACGCGTCTGGTGCCGGTGGAGAACGCCTCGATGGTCGACCGTACGGTCATTCAATGGGACAAGGACGATCTGGACGCGGTCGGCCTCATGAAGGTGGACGTGCTTGGCCTGGGCATGTTGACCGCGATCCGCAAGACACTGAGTCTGGTCAGCCGGACCAAGGGATACGACTTCGAGATGCAGGACATCCCGGCGGAGGATCCGGAGACCTACGCCATGATCTGCAAGGGCGAGACCATCGGCGTCTTCCAGATCGAGAGCCGGGCGCAGCGCTCGATGGTGCCGAGGCTGCAGCCGCGGTGCTTCTATGACCTCGTCATCGAGGTCGCCATCGTGCGGCCGGGTCCGATCCAGGGCGACATGGTCCATCCGTACCTGCGTCGCCGCCAAGGCAAGGAGCCGGCGACGCTGCCGAGCAAGGACCTGGAGGTCGCGTTGGCGCGCACCCTCGGCGTGCCGCTGTTCCAGGAACAGGTCATGCAGGTCGCGATGATCGCTGCGGGCTACACCGGCGGCGAAGCCGACGGACTGCGGCGGGACATGGCGGCGTGGAAGCGCAAGGGCGGCCTGACCAAGCACTACGAGAAGATCACGAGCGGCATGGCGGAGCGTGGCTACGACCCGGTGTTTGCGCAGTCGATCTTCAAGCAGATCGAGGGCTTCTCTTCCTACGGTTTCCCCGAGTCACACGCCGCCTCTTTCGCCTTGCTCGTGTATGCCAGTTGCTGGCTGAAAAGGCACCATCCGATGGAGTTCTTCGCCGGCATGGTGAACGCGCAGCCACTCGGGTTCTACAGCACCAGCCAGCTGATGCAGGATGCCCGGCGCAATGGCGTCAGCATTCTGCCGCCCGACGTCATGTACAGCGACTGGGAATGCGTGCTGGAGCCCTTGGCCGATGGCATGGCGGTGCGACTCGGCCTCAAGATCATCAAGGGGCTGCAGTCGGAATCCGCCGAGGCGATCTGCGTCGCGCGGCGCGAGGCACCGTTCGAATCTGCCGCGGACCTTTCACGGCGTGCCGGGCTCAATCAACAGCAAATGACCGTGTTGGCATCGGGCGATGCACTTGGCAGCCTGAGCGGCCATCGGCGCCAACAGGTCTGGACCGCTTCTGCCTTGCGGTCGACGCCGCCGCTGCTGAGGGACGCACCGGTCCACGAGGAGTTCCTGGAACTGCCGCCAGCGCCTGAGGGCGAGGAGGTGGTATTCGACTATGACTCCCTGCGGCTGACATTGCGCAGCCATCCGTTGGCGCTGTTGCGTCCGCAGCTGCAACAGCTCCAGCATCTGCAGCTGCTGACTTCCCGACAACTGCAGGACGTGCCTGATCGCCGGCAGGTACAGACATGCGGCATCGTGACGACCAAGCAGCAGCCCGAAACCGCAAACGGGGTCATCTTCATCTCGCTCGAAGATGAGGAGGGCGAGATCCAGGTGATCGTCTACCGAGGCATCTGGGAGAAGCCGCACCTGCGGCCCGTCATGCTGAACTCTCGTCTGATGGCCGTGAAAGGGCGGTGGCAGCGCGAAGACGGCGTATGCAACATCGTGGCTGGCCATCTGGAAGACCTGACACCGATGCTGGGCAAGCTGGCAACCAACAGCCGAGACTTCCGTTGAATTGAAATTGCTCTCTGCGCTCTGCGCCCATGCGTTCTGGTCGGAACGTCGAGTGCTATTGTTCCGACAGCGGATGACTGCTGAATTCAAACCATCCAGGAGCGCCAATGCCCAAGTCCCTCGCAACAATAATGAGTCAAATCGAACGGCTTCAGAAAGAAGCCGCTGTGATCCAGCGCGAAGTTGTAGGCCGTATTCGCAAAGACGTTGCGAAGTACGGGCTGACGCCAGAACAGATCTTCGGTGCAAAGGATGCGGCAACGCGAGTGAAGGTCACGGGGAAGGCGAAGACGAAATCGAGAAGGGCGCCAAAGTACGCCGACGGTGCGGGCAACACCTGGGGCGGTTTTGGGAAGCGACCAGACTGGCTCCGCCAAGCGTTGGCTGCCGGCAAGGCGATCGAGGAGTTCCTGATCGGCCCATCTGGACCTGTGGCGCCAGAGGCTGTCGCAACGAAGGTCGGTCGCAGGAGGCCTATGGCGCAGGTGGCAGCGGCACCGAAGAAGGTCGTCGCGAAATCCGCAGCTGCTGCGAAGCCGACGACTTCATCGAAAAAGTCGCGCAAGCCCCGCGCGAAACCGGTCGCCGGTTCGGCGTCGGTTTAACACTTCGTGCAGCCGTCGGACTCGACGGCAAAGCAAAGCATCCGTCATCTAAGTCCACCAGCTGGACCCGGCCGCTGACCAGCACGTTCACGTCATTGTTCAGCTGCGGTTGATCGGTGGCGCTGAAGGCCTCCTGGCACGCTGGGGCCAAGCGGTTTGGTCGCAGGAAACGGCTTTTCGGTGGCGGCCACTTTCTCGTACGCTATCCGCGCCAGCCTTGAAGCGGAAAACGTGTTCGTGCGAGGACTGATCCAAGAGTCGGAACGGTGCCGATATAGAGATGCGCGGTGGGCCGGCTGAGCTGCCGCATGTCCGCTGGCTCGAGCGTCGAGCTATCGCCGTGCCCTGGGGTGTGTCAAAGCTGCGGTATGCATGCTGATGGATGGGCCGGTCACGCGCCAGTGGCGTGGATCGTGGCATCCTGAGGGGGCTGGAGGGGAGGAGGTATTCAGGCCGTGGTGGCGTTCATCACCGCGATATTGCGCGTTGCCTCTCTTCCCGCCCTCCCTTTTCCCTTGCCAGCTGCCACCGACAACCTGCTTGCGCGGCGTCCGCGAGTCCGTGAACAACGGGCGCCCGCGCTTGCCGAGTTGGTTCCCTGGCTGCTTCATAGCGGATATGCGTGGCATCGGATGTCAGGACGGCGGGATTCGAACTCGCGACCCCTGCACTCTTGCATGTGGCGATCAGCTGGCTGAGCGCCGCTTGCAATCCTTCAAGAGATCGGCAGCACTCCGCCCGGATGACAGTGCCGCAAGCGTGGCTGCCCAGACGGACAACGCGTCCATCCGTTGCTCAAAGTAGTCGTGCCGGTCGTAGACCCCCTCGACGCTTTTGAGCTTGTGATTCAGTGCACGCTCGGCCACGAATCGGTCGACGCCAAGCCGTGCGAGGTTTGTACGTGCCGTGCGGCGCATGTCGTGGACGGTGAAATGCGCGATGTTCAGGCCTGTCAGTCGCTTGAGGGCCACGTTCAGCGTGTCTGGCCCTACGTGCGGGAAGCGATTGACACGCGCCTCGCCAAGACGGCGCCGCACGAGCCGGCGGGCGGGGAAAACGTAAGGCCGACCTGACGCCAGGACCCGCGCCTCGCTCAACCAGCCGATGACCGGATCGGCGAGCGGAATTTCGATCTCCACTTCCGTCTTCGTGTATTCCTTGTCGAGCGTCCAGACCTTTCCGTCGAGGTCGAAGTCCTCCCAGCGCGCGGACAGTAGTTCCATCTTGCGTACACAGAGGGCGAGCAGCAGCCAGACGGCCAATTCGTTCTCTCGGCCGAAATTTTGCGTCGAGCGCATCGAGCGCGCCAATTGCTCGATTTCGCCAAGGGTCAGAAAACGCTCCCTCGGTGCCTCCGCGCCGCCTGCGTCCGTCTGCTCGAAGTCGGCAGCCGGGTTGCGTTCGATCCAGTGGTTGCGCATCGCGAACTTGAACATCCGAACCATGTAGCGCAACGCATCATTCGCTACGGTGGGCGCGCCGCTGGCGACGATGCGGCGCAGAACCTGGTCTACGTGCGTTGGCTGAACGTCCTTAGGGGTCAGCATTCCGATGACCGGATTGATGTATTTGCGAAAGACGCGTGCCACGACGTCCGGATGCTTGTAGTTCGGCTCGATGTACCGAGAGAGCCAGAGAGCGCTGAGCTCGCGGACGTTCTGGACTTCGGTCAAGCGAGCCTTCTGGGCTTGTTTCGCGGCCGCCACGTCGACCCCGCGTTCGACCTCGCTGCGATCTTTGCGGGCCTGCTCGCGTGCTGCCTTTAGGGAAAGTTCGGGGTAGCGACCCAGGACTTTCTCGCGGGGGCGGCCGTTGACCCGAAAACGAAGGATCCAGGACGCCTTGCCTTTGCTCGCGGCGGAGGCGCTGGCAACGAAGGTGAGGCCTTCGCCGATGCCGCGGTCTGTTGGGCCGGCGGCGAGCCAAGCCCTGAGGTCACGATCCGTGAGTGGTCGTCGTTGCAGTGTTTCCATGTCCCATTTGCTCCATGAAGCTGTGGGGTTTTTTTCTGGGAAAAGGCCCAAGAGCACCACATCCTGAAAAAACCCCACAATAAACCCCACAGGATGCGTGCGCTGCACTGCGGCGCCCTGGGACGGTCTGGGACAAGAAAATCCTTATAGATCAGTCAGTTATTGAGCTTTTGCGGACGTCCTAGGACGCCCCGAAAACCTACTCAATGTTCTGCACCTGCTCGCGCATCTGCTCGATGGCGACCTTCATCTCGACCGAGACGTTGGTCAGCTCCAGCGCTGCGGATTTGGAGCCGAGCGTGTTGGCTTCGCGGTGCAGTTCCTGGATCAGGAAGTCCAGCCGCTTGCCGAGCTCGCCGCCTTTCTTCAACAGGCGGCTCAGCTCCTCGAGGTGGGCGCGCAGCCGGCCCAGTTCCTCCGCCACGTCGATGCGGATGGCGAAGGCGGCCGCCTCGTTCAAGGCGCGTTCCTGCAAGGCTTCCTTCGGCACGCTGCTGGCCGCGCCCGTCGTCGCCAGCGCTTCCTGCCAGCGTTCGAGGAAGCGTTGCTGCTGGCGCGCGACGACGGCGGGCAGCAGCGGCTCGGCCTCGTCGGCCAGCTCGCGCAGCCGCTTGATGCGCTCGTTCAGGATGGCGACGAGCTTCTCGCCCTCGCGCTCGCGGGATTCGGCCAGGCCCTCGACGCAGGCCTTGGCGGCCTCCAGCGTGGCGGCGTCGAGCTGTACCGGCGCGCCGCCGCCGCTCTTGCACCAGTTCAAGGCTTCGTGGACGGACAGCGGCGCAGCCTGCGGCAGCCAGGCGCGCACCTTCGCTTCCAGGTTGGCCAGCCGGTTGAGCTGTTCAGGCTGGGGCTGCGGCCAGCTGCCATCGGCCTCGCGCTGGCTGTTGATGCGCAGTTCGATCTTGCCGCGCTTGAAGCGAGCGGCGATCAGGTCGCGCAACTGGGGTTCGAGCCCGCGCAGCTCTTCGGGCATGCGCATCGACAGGTCCAGGAACCGGCCGTTCACCGAGCGCAATTCGACGCTGACGGCGGCCTGGATCATGTGGCTGCCGTCCTCGGCTTTAGGGGGTTGTGCCACGGAATTGGCGTACCCGGTCATGCTGTAGACTGGCATTTCGCACTCGCAAAACAGACGTTAACAAGAGATTCAAGGGCGATTATGTCCAAGCCGAAGCCGGCGCCCTTGCCTGCAGGCACGGTGGTTGGGGGCTACCAGATCATCAAGCGACTGGCGGCGGGCGGTTTTGGCGTGGTCTACCTCGCCGAAGACCCGGACCACCACCTCGTCGCACTGAAGGAATACCTGCCTTCGTCGCTGGCCGAGCGCTCGCCGGGCGAACTGACGCCGCGCGTCAAGCCCGAGAAGCAGCCGCTGTACCGGCTGGGCTTGAAGAGCTTCTTCGAAGAAGGCCGGTCGCTGGCCCAGATCTCCCATCCCAGCGTCGTCTCGGTGCTGAACTTCCTGCGCGAGAACGAGACGGTCTACATGGTCATGAACTACCTGCAGGGTGACACCTTGCAGGACTTCATCGTGACCGCCCGCGACATGAAGCGCGACAAGGTCTTCCGCGAGTCGACCATCCGCAGCCTCTTCGACGAGATCCTGCGCGGCCTGCGCATCGTCCACCAGCACAAGATGCTGCATCTGGACATCAAGCCGGCCAACATCTTCATCACCAACGACAACAAGGCCGTGCTGCTGGACTTCGGCGCCGCGCGCGAGGTGTTGAGCAAGGAAGGCAACTTCATCCGCCCGATGTACACGCCGGGCTTCGCCGCACCGGAGATGTACCGCCGCGACGGCTCGTTGGGCCCCTGGACCGACATCTACGCCATCGGCGCCTGCATCTACGCCTGCATGCAGGGCTATCCGCCCAACGATGCGCCGCAGCGCCTGGAGAAAGACCGCCTGTCGCTGAGCCTGTCGCGCCTGCGCAATGTCTACTCCGACAACCTGCTCGAAGTGACCGAGTGGTGCATGTCACTCGACCCGCTGTCCCGCCCGCAGAGTGTGTTCGCGTTGCAGAAGGAACTCGCGCGCGAGACCGAAAGGCGCTACACCAAGCTCAGCTTCAGCGAACGGCTCAAGCTGCAGTTGGAGAACCTCAAATCCGGAGCAAAAGCTTGAGCCCCCACGCTCACATTCGTTCGCTGCCCCCCCTGGAGACGCAAGCCTCCCCAGGGGCGGCCGGTCGGGAGCCTTGGCTTTGAGATTCAGCGTCTTCCAAGTCAGCCGTCGCGGCGGCCGCGAGACCAATGAAGACCGCATGGGCTACTGCTTCACGCGGGAGGCCGGCCTGTTCGCGCTGGCCGACGGCATGGGCGGCCATCCGGAAGGGGAGGTCGCGGCGCAGATCGCATTGCAGACGCTCGCCGCGCTGTTCCAACAGGACGCCCGGCCGGTGCTCGAGAACCCGCAGCGCTTCCTGCAGGAGAGCATCGTCATCGCCCACCAGCAGCTGCTGCGCTATGCGCAGAGCAAGGGGCTGTCGGACACGCCGCGCACCACGGTCGTGGCCTGCATCCTGCAAGGCAACCAGGCCTGGTGGGCGCACTGCGGCGATTCGCGCCTGTACATGGTGCGCGACGGCAAGCTGATCGCCCGCACGCGCGACCATTCCTATTCCGAACTGCAAGAGGCGCTGGGCCGCGTCGGTCGTGGTGCCGAAGCCTTCAACCGCAACGTGCTCTTCACCTGCCTGGGCAGCCCCGGCAAGCCCATGGTGGACTGCCAGGGCCCGCTCGTCATGGAGCCCACGGATCGCATCCTGCTGTGCTCCGACGGGCTTTGGGGCAGCGTGGAGGACGCCGAGATCGTCCAGCACATGGCGGAGCAGGCCATCGCCGAGGCCGTGCCCGAACTGGTCGAGCAGGCGCTGCGCCGCGGCGGTGCGCGCAGCGACAACGTCACCGTCCTGGCCGTGGAATGGGAAGGCGAGGGCGAGCCCAGTGGCGACACGACGCAGAACCTCGGCAACTCCGGCTTCGCCTCCACCATCCACGGCGCGCTGGACGCCGATCTCGTCGCCGGCATGGACGACGAGGAGATCGAGCGCTCGGTGCGCGAGATCAACGAAGTCATCCGCCAATCCGGCCGCGGCCTGAACCGCCGCTAACTCTCCTTTCGCCATGACCAAGACCTTCACGCGCAGCGCAGGCCGCGCTGCCAATCAATTGCGCCCGGTGCGCATCACCCGCGGGTTCACCGTGCATGCCGAAGGCTCGGTGCTGATCGAGTTCGGCGGCACCCGCGTGCTGTGCACGGCCTCCGTCGAGGAGCGCGTGCCGCCGCACAAGCGCGGCTCGGGCGAGGGTTGGGTGACGGCCGAGTACGGCATGCTGCCGCGTGCCACGCACACGCGCGGCGACCGCGAGGCCGCGCGCGGCAAGCAGAGCGGCCGCACGCAGGAGATCCAGCGCCTCATCGGCCGGTCGCTGCGCGCCGTGTTCGACCTCGCCGCGCTGGGCGAGCGCACCATCACGCTGGACTGCGACGTGCTGCAGGCCGATGGCGGCACGCGCACGGCGGCCATCACCGGCGCCTTCGTCGCGGCCCAGGACGCCGTCAACAAGCTGCTGGCCGACAGCAAGCTGTCGCGCTCGCCCATCAAGGATGCGGTGGCCGCCATCTCGGTCGGCATGGTCGACGGCGTGCCGCTGCTGGACCTGGAGTACATCGAGGACGTGGCCTGCGACACCGACATGAACGTCGTCATGACGGGCAGCGGCGGCTTTGTGGAGCTGCAGGGCACGGCCGAAGGCGTCGTCTTCACGCGCGACGAGATGAACGCGTTGGTCGACCTGGCCGACAAGGGCATCCGCGAGTTGCTGGCCGCACAACAAGCGGCACTCAAATCGTGAAGCTGGTCCTTGCGTCGAACAACGCCAAGAAGCTTGCCGAGCTGCAGGCGCTGTTCACGCCGCTCGGCATAGCGCTGGTCACGCAAGGCAGCCTGGGCATTCCCGAGGCCGAGGAGCCCTACGACAGCTTCGTCGAGAACGCGCTGACCAAGGCCCGCCACGCGGCCCGGCTGAGCGGCCTGCCGGCGCTGGCCGACGACTCGGGCTTGAGCGTCGAAGCCTTGGGTGGTGCGCCCGGCGTTCGCTCGGCGCGTTACGCGCTCGACGCCGGCGGCGAGAAGAGCGATGCGGCCAACAACGAGCGGCTGCTGCGCGAGCTGGCCGGGGTGGCCGACCGCCGCGGCCGTTTTGTCTGCGCATTGGTGGCCGTGCGCAGCGCTGACGACCCGGAGCCGCTGATCGCGATGGGACGTTGGGCGGGCGAGATCTTGGCCGCGCCCAGCGGCGAAGGCGGCTTCGGCTATGACCCGCTGATGTTCATTCCTGCGGCGGGGCGTTCCGTGGCCGACCTGAGCGCGGCCGAGAAGAACGCGATCAGCCACCGCGCGCTCGCCGCAACCGATCTGATCGACCAGTTCCGCGAGGTCTGGCGGCTTGGCTGACGACATGAAGCCCCCACGCCCGCCCCGCGGGCTGCCCCCCGCGGGGGCGCATCCATGGCCTGGGACGGCCCGGCGCCATGGCTGATCTGCTGCACCTGATGCGCCCGGGCACGCTGCAACTGCCCGCGCTGCCGCCGCTCGCCCTGTACGTGCACCTGCCCTGGTGCCTACGCAAATGCCCTTACTGCGACTTCAACTCGCATGAGATGAAGTCTGGCCTGGCGCCCGACACGGCCGCCGCCTACCTCGCCGCCTTGCGCGCCGACCTGGAGGCGGCGCTGCCGCTGGTCTGGGGGCGGCCGGTCGTCAGCGTCTTCATCGGCGGCGGCACGCCCAGCCTGTTCAACCCGGAGCAGATCGCCGAGCTGATCTCGGACATCCGCGCCCGCCTGCCGCTGGAGGCGGGCTGCGAGATCACGCTGGAGGCCAACCCGGGCACCTTTGAGCGCGAGCGTTTCAAGGGCTTCCGTCAGGCCGGCGTGACGCGGCTGTCCGTGGGCGTGCAGAGCTTCGACGACGCGCAGCTGAAGCAGTTGGGCCGCGTGCACAGCGCCTCGCAGGCGCGGGAGGCACTGGCCGAGGCCGCAGCGGCCTTCGACACGTTCAACCTGGACCTGATGTACGCGCTGCCGGGCCAGACGCTGGACGGGTTGTCGAAAGAGCTCGACACGGCGTTGTCGTTCAAGCCGCCGCACCTGTCCATCTACCACCTGACCATCGAGCCCAACACGGTGTTTGCCACCCGCACGCCGGCGGGCCTGCCCGATGCGGACCTGGCCAGCGACATGCTGGACCTGATCGGCGCCCGCACCGGCACCGCCGGCTTGGCCCGTTATGAGGTCTCTGCCTTTGCGCGCGACGGCCACCGCTGCACGCACAACCTCAACTACTGGCAGTTCGGCGACTACCTCGGCATCGGTGCCGGCGCGCACAGCAAGCTCAGCTTTCCCAACCGCGTGCTGCGCCAGGTGCGCTGGCGCGAACCGGCGGCCTTCATGGCGCAGCCGAACAAGGTCAGCAACGAACACGAGGTGGCGCGCAAGGACCTGCCCTTCGAATTCATGCTGAATGCGCTGCGGCTCAAGGAGGGCGTCGCGCTGACGCAGTTCCTGGAACGCACCGGCCTGCCGCTGTCGGCCATCTCTGCCGGGTTGGAGGCCGCACGCAGCCGCGGCCTGCTGACCGCGGACCCGGCGCGCATCCAGCCCACCGAGCGCGGCTTCGACTTCCTCAGCGACCTGCAGCAGCTGTTTCTTTGACGCAGGTCGGACGTCAGTCCGACCGTGAGGCTTCGTTCAGCCGCTGCTGCACCGCGGCGACCTCGGCGTGCAGCCAGTCGCAGAAGGTGCGCACGGCCGGGTCGTCACGCAGCGCCTCGGGGTAGACGACCTGGTAGTCGCGCGTGGCGTCCTCGTCGATGGCCTGGGCCGACAGCCGCACCAGCCGCCCATCCAGCAGCGCGTCGGCGGCGAACAGTTCGCGCGTCAGTGCCACGCCCATGCCTTGTTCGGCAGCCTGCCCCAGCATCGCGGCGTCGTTGAAGGTGGCCACGGGCGTGGGCACCACGCCGGTGTGGCCGACCTTGGCAAACCACATCCGCCACAAGTCCGCATCGCCCATCAGCGGCTGCTGGGCCAGCAACTCCGGCCCCGCGCCCACCAGGCGCTGCGCCAGCAGCGGCGCGGCAACGACGATGTGCGGCGAGTGAAAGAGCGGCTCGCAGATCAGCCCTGGCCAGCCCCCCCGGCCGATGCGCAGCCCGATGTGGAAGCCTTCGCGCTCCAGGTCCACCACCTGCTGTGACGAATGCAGGTCCAGCGTGATGCAGGGCTGCAAAGCCTGCCAGCGCGGCAGGCGCGGCAGCAGCCAGCGTTGGGCGAACGAGGGCAGCGCGGTCACGCGCAGCGTCTGCGCCGCGCTGCCGTGCGCCTGGGCGGCGGCCAGCAGTCCCGCCTGCAATGCGGCGAAGACCTGCGTCACGCCGTGCTGGAAGGCCTGGCCCGCCGGGTTCAACGCCAGCCGCCGGCCCTGGCGCGAGAACAGCTCGAAGCCGAGCTGCGCCTCCAGGCCGCGGATCTGCTGGCTGACGGCACTGTGCGTCAGGTGCAGGCTCTCGGCCGCGGCACGCAGGTTCTCGGTCTGGGCCGCGGCGCGGAAGGCGGCCAGGTAGTGCAGGGGAAAGCGGTCGAGTGAAGTCATCCTGGTAAGCCATCCCAACCAGTCAGTGAAGAAATCAGCGCTTCTGTGCGGCGAGTTGGATGAATAGCATAACCAGCACTCAAGGAGCCCTCATGAATTCACTGCCCCGCTGGATTGCTTTCCCACCGTCTGCCGCCGTTCTCGTGCTCGTCACGTCGGCGCACGCCTTCACCGATTCGAACGCGGAGTTGAAGGAGGCAAAGGCCGACCGGTCCGCCCGCGTCGTGGTCGCGGCCCAGGCCACGGTGCCCGTTCGGACGGCCTGGGTGCCACCTTCGCCAAAGTCGCTGGACGGGTTCAAGCCGGTGCTCCCGCCGGACCGCGTGGCCGCGCCGTCCGGTGCGCCCCTGCTGGCCAAAGCCGATGCACCGGCCCCGGCAAAGCGTTGAGAACCGAGCGCCGGGTCAGACCCGGTTGAGCGACAGGCCCGAGGTCGCGCGCAGCCGCTCCAGCACCTTGGCGGCGATCTGGTTCAGCGGCAGCACCTCGTCCGCCGCGCCGGCCGCGATGGCCTCGCGTGGCATGCCGAAGACGACGCAGCTCGCCTCGTCCTGGCAGTAGTTGTAGGCGCCGGCGTCCTTCATGACCTTCATCGCCCTGGCGCCGTCGGCGCCCATGCCAGTCAGCATGATGCCGATGGCGTTCGGCCCGACCACCTTGGCGGCCGACAGGAACAGCGCCTCGACCGAGGGCTTGTGGCGGTTGACGGGCTCGCCCTCCTGCACGCGGGCGATGTAGTTCGCGCCGCTGCGCTCCACCGTCAGGTGCAGGCCGCCCGGCGCGATGTAGCCGTGGCCGGGCAGGATGCGCTCGCCGTCCTGCGCTTCCTTGACGCGGATCTTGCAGAGGCCATCCAGCCGCGCCGCGTAGCTGCGCGTGAAGCCCGCGGGCATGTGCTGGGTGATGACGACCGCGGGGCTGTCGGCCGGCAGGTTGATGAGCACGTCCTTGGTCGCTTCGGTGCCGCCGGTGGAGGCGCCGATGAAGATGAGTTTCTCGGTCGAGGCGCGGCCCAGGCTGGCCATCGAGACCGGCTTGGCTGGTGCCGGTGCGGGGGCGCCGGGGGCAGGCGGCGGCGGCGCGCGGCGGATGTGGGCCTTGGAAGCGATGCGGATCTTGTCCGTGATGTCCTGGGCCAGCAGGCGGATGCCGTCAGCCACGCCGATCTTGGGCTTGGCGACGAAGTCGACGGCGCCCAGCTCCAGCGCCTTCAACGTCACCTCCGCGCCGCGCTCGGTCAGCGTGGACACCATCACCACCGGCATCGGCCGCAGCCGCATCAGGCGCGACAGGAAATCCAGCCCGTCCATGCGCGGCATCTCCACGTCCAGCGTGATGACGTCCGGGTTGAGGTTGCGGATCATCTCTCGCGCAACCAGCGGGTCCGCCGCCGCGCCTATGCATTCCATGTCGGCCTGGCGATTGATGATTTCGGTCAGGATGGAGCGCACCAGCGCCGAATCGTCCACCACCACGACCTTGGTCTTGGCCATCGTTACTTCTCTCAGAACAAGTCGATGGAGCCGCCGCTGCTGGCAACGGGCTGCACCTTCTGGATTGCGGCGCGGTCCTGCTGGACCAGGGCCTCGGTATTCGTCGTCGCCAGGCGCTTGACCATGGCCTTGCCGCTGGCCGGCAGGAAGCACACCTTGCGGGGGTACACGTCCATCACGTCCTTGGAGACGATGGGAATGCGCTCCAGCTTCAGGTAGTCGATGACGAAGTTGGTGTTGCGTTCGCCCACATTGAGCGTGTTCATGCCGGAGATGACGGCGCCGCCACCGAAGATCTTGGCCTCCATGCGGCTCTTGCTGGCGCCGCGTTTCATCATCTCGTTGATGAGCAGCTCCATCGCGAAGGAGCCGTAGCGGCCGGAGTCGCCGTGGCCTTCGGGCAGCATGAAGTGGTTCATGCCGCCGACCTTGGCCACGCGGTCCCACAGGCAGGCGGCGATGCACGAGCCCAGCGTCGTCATGACGAGCAGGTCCTCGGTGTCGACGAAATACTCGCCGGGCAGGATCTTGACGGCCGCGTTCTTGAAGTGGGCGTCGTAGAAGAAGAAGGACGCCTCCCCCTGCCGACGCGGCTGGGCCTTGAGCTGGTTGACCCGCGCGACCGCAGCCTGGTTGCCCAGGCCGACGGCCGCTGCCGAGGCGAGTGGCGTGCTCATGTCAGTGGCGCCCGGCCGTGCCGAGCCGCTGAGTCGCACCCTCGGGAGGCAATGAACGGAGTGAGCGAGGGGGTTGTTTCATGTCAGACCCGTTCGTAAATCGTCTTGCCGCGCAGCTTGAACAGGTCGCGCGATTCGGTGAAGTTCTCCGAATGGCCGACAAAGAGCAGGCCGCCCGGCCGCATGACACGGTGGATGCGCTCCAGCACCTTGCGCTGCGTGGGGGCATCGAAATAGATCATGACGTTGCGGCAGAACACCATGTGAAAGGGGTCGCCGAGCTGCCACTGCTGGTCCATCAGGTTCAACGGGCGGAACTCCACCCAGCGCTGCAACTCGGGCTTGACGCGGATCTTCCCGGAATTGGCCCCGGTGCCGCGCATGAAAAAGGTCTTCAGCCGCGTCGGGTCCAGGCCGCGCGAATCGGCGTTGTAGACGCCGCGCTTGGCCGTGGCCAGCACATTGGTGTCGATGTCGCTGGCGACCAGTTGCACCGAAGCGCTGGAGCCGAGCGCTTCGTGGCAGGTCATCAGGATGGAGTACGGCTCCTCGCCCGTCGACGCCGCGCAGCACCAGATGCGCACCGGCTTGCCGACGTAGGGCTTGAGGTCGTCCTTCAGCGCGTGGAAGTGATGTTCCTCACGGAAGAATGAGGTCAGGTTGGTCGTCAGGCAGTTGACGAACTCCTGCCACTCCGCCGCGCTGGACGAGGCTTCCAGCCACTGCAGGTAGCTGCCGAAGCTCTTGTGGCCGGTCTCGCGCAGGCGGCGCGACAGCCGGCTGTAGACCATCGCATGCTTGCCGTCATGCAGGCTGATGCCGGCATGCTTGTAGATCAGCTCGCGCACGCGATCGAAGTCCGCCTTGCTGAAGCTGAACTCGTGATCGAGGGAATCCGTGCCTTGGGCGAGTTCGGGTGCGGGCATGTCGGAAATCGGTTTGTGGGTGCTCGCAGCAGTCCTGGCGTTGGCGTGCCGATTCTGCACCGCAGGGGCGTTTGAAGCCCTGGTGCGGTCCAGCATAGTGCAAACAGGTCGCGCAGAACGTGCCTGTTTCACGACCGGCTCGAGAGAGGGCCGCTGATAGACTGACTCGAAACCACAATCCGCCTGTCCGTCCCGTCCGCCACCGACCCTTGGAACAACGCCTTCCCGCCCTTCACCTGATCGACGCTGAAACGCTCGATCTGGACCAGGCCCTGCAACTGCTGCAGCAGGCCGGGGCGTCGCTTCCGGACGAAGTGCCCTACAGCGCTGCCTGGCTGCAGGGCGTGCTCGACGCGCTGTGCGACCTGTCGAGCCGGGATGCGCTGACCGGCCTGGTCAACCGCCGCAGCTTCGAGATGGCCCTGGCCCGCGAGGTCGACCGTGTGGCGCGTTCGGGCGAGGCGGCGCTGCTGCTGATGCTGGACATCGACCACTTCAAGGCCGTCAACGACACCCACGGTCATATCGCCGGCGACCATGTCATCCGCGCGGTGGCCGGCGCCATTGCGCAGACCGTGCGGCCGATGGATCTGGTCGCCCGCGTCGGCGGCGAGGAGTTCGGCATCATCCTGCCCAACTGCGCCACCCACGTGGGCTTGGCCGTGGCGCAGCGCGTGCGCGAGCGCGTTGCCGAACTCAGCATCGAGATCAGTTCCGGCCAGATGCTCGGCGTCACCGTCAGCATCGGCGGTGCGTTTGCGCCGCAGTGGGTGCGCTCATCGCCGCTGCTGTGGACGGAGCGGGCGGACCGCCAGCTCTACCGCGCCAAGGCTGAAGGCCGCAACCGCGCCTGCCTCGAACCCCAGATCGACTCCCTGGTCAGCGCCGAAGAAAAGGGCATGTTGTTCGCTTCCCTGAATTCAGATCTGCAACAGGACACGCCATGAGCACTGCACCCGATCCTGCTGCGTCCGCCACGTCGCCGCCGCGCGCCACGCGCGGCAGCGCCCGCACCGTTGCCGTCACGAGCGGCAAGGGCGGCGTCGGCAAGACCTTCGTGACCGCCAACCTCGCTGCGGCGCTCGCCGCGCAAGGCCAGAAAGTGCTGGTGCTGGATGCGGACCTCGGCCTGGCCAACCTCGACGTGGTGCTGAACCTGCACCCCAAGCTGACGCTGCACGACGTCTTCACCGAAAAGGCCACGCTCGAGCAGGCCATCCTGCCTGCGCCCGGCGGCTTCTTCGTGCTGCTGGCGGGCTCCGGCATGGTCGAGTACTCGCGGCTCACGCCCGAAGTGCGCGACAAGCTGCTGCACATCATCGACCTCGTCAAGCCGCGCTTCGACTGGGTGCTGCTAGACACCGGCGCCGGCATCTCGGACGTCGTCCTCTACGCGGTCTCGCTGGCGACGGACGTGCTGGTCGTTGCTACGCCGGAGCCAACTTCGCTGACCGACGCCTACGCGACGATCAAGGTGCTGGCCACCCAGCAGGAACGCCGCCATGTGGGCCTGGTCGTGAACCAGGCCAACCGTGTCGGCGAAGGCAAGCTGATCTGCGGCCAACTGCAGCAGGTGCTGCAGCGCTTCGTCGGCCCGCAGCCGGGGCAGACGTTCCGGCTGGAACTCTTCGCCGAGGTGAAGGCCGATCCGGCCGTCAAGCAAGCGGTGCTGAAACGCCAGCTGATGCTGGAGCACTATCCCGGCTGTGACGCGGCGCAGGCCATCCGGGCCCTGGCGGCGAAGCTCATTGGCTGAGGCGTCCGCCACGGCGTTCGAGTGGATCGGCGGCGAGGCGCGCGTTCGCGAACTCGTCGACCGCTTCTACGACCTGATGGACCTGGAGCCGGCCTATGCGCGGCTGCGCGCGGCGCATGGCAACAGCCTGGACAGCGCGCGCGACAAGCTGTTCTGGTTCCTGTGCGGCTGGCTGGGCGGGCCTGACCACTACATCAGCCGCTTCGGCCACCCGCGCCTGCGGGCGCGGCACCTGCCGTTTCGCATCGGCATCGCCGAGCGTGACGAGTGGCTGGCCTGCATGGCGCAGGCCATGCAGGAGACCGGGGTCGACCCGGCCCTGCACGCCCGGCTGGCCGAGTCCTTTGCGGGCACGGCCGACTGGATGCGCAACGTCTAGTCGAGCCTGAACGCGAAGTCCTGCTGGAACATCGCGTCGCCCTGGCACTGATAGCCGGCCAGAGCAGTCTCCACCGAGCGCTGCAGCGCTCGCCGCGTCTTGCCGTCCATGGCCCCTTGCGCCACACGGAAGTCGCTGCCGACCACGCGGCCGCCGCGCACCGTGGCCATCACCTGCAGCACGGCTTCGCCGCTCCAGTGGACGGCAGGCAGTTCAGGCTTGGGCATGACCGAGCAGACCGCCCCGGGCGAGTGCATTTGCGGCTGGACGACCGGCAACAGGCCGACATCGGTGCCAGTCGACGCCGTCGACACCCCCGGTCCGGCCTCGGGCCGCGACGGCGCAGTGTGAATGGCAGGCTCCTGTGTCGAGGCCACCTCGAAGACGGGCACCGGGACGAGGATGGGCTGTGGTTCATGCAGCGTCGGCTGGGTCGCCCGCGGCGGTTCGGTCGGCGGCGGCAGCTCCCGCGCTTCGGGCGGCAAAGGCTTCACCGTCGTCACCTCCCGCGCCCTCGGCGCGGGCTTCATCAGCCCGATGCTCAGCGCATAGATCGCGGCCAGATGCACGGCAAGGACCAGGCCAATGCCCAAGTAGTTCTTCGGCTGGGGCGCGCGGTCGGCGTAGGCGTGGGGCAGGTTCATGGGCTCTCCTCTGCTGCGGTTGGGGAACCAGGTGTCGCGCTGCGGCGGCTTGAGTCCAGGCTACTCCCGCGCAGCGGCAACGGTCAATGCGCGCCGCGTGTCGACGACGCGACGCGCCAGCCCGTCGTCAGCCGCCTGTCAGGGCGTTCCGGCGAGGAGCACGATGAGCGCGCCGGCGCCGCCATCGCTGGCGCGCGCCTGCACGAAGGCCAACACTTCGTTCTTCTGCACCAGCCAGCGGCGTACACGGCCCTTCAGCACCGGCTCGCGGCCCGGCGAGCCGTGGCCCTTGCCGTGCACCACGCGCACGCAGCGCAGGCCGCGCCGCGCGCTGTCCTGGATGAACTGGCCCAGCGCCTCGCGCGCGCCATCGCGGCGCAGGCCGTGCAGGTCCAACTGGGCTTGCAGCGCCCAGTGGCCGCGGCGCAGCTTGCGCACGACCTCCAGGCCGATGCCTTCGCGTCGGAAGCTCAGCGTCTCGTCGGTGTCCAGCAGCGTGTCGACGTCGATCTCGTCGGACAGTGCCTGCAGCAGCACGGCGCGCTCGTCGGCCTCGCGCTGGCGCGGCTCGGGTGCGGGCAGCTCGCGCTCATGCAGCACGCGGTCCACGCTGCGCAGCGGTGTCACCGGGCCGACGGTCAGCTCGAAGACACGCCGTTCCTGCTCGGCCAGGCGCATCACTGCGGCGAGGCGTTCGCGCTCGACCTCGGCCGCCAGCCGCGCCGCGGCCAGCTCGCGGGCCAGCGGCTTGAGGTCGGCGAGGCTGCGTACCGTCTCCGGCTTGCTCACATCAATCCCCGCTCGGCGAAGGACACGACGCCGCCGGCACCGACCACGAGATGGTCCACGACGCGCACGTCCACCAGCGCGAGCGCCTGGCTGAGCTGGCGCGTCAGCAGCTCGTCCGCCTTGGACGGCTCGGCGACGCCGCTGGGATGGTTGTGCGCCAGGATGGCTGCGCCGGCGCCGAGCGCGAGCGCGCGCTTGACGACTTCGCGGGGATGCACGGTCGTCGACGTGAGCGAGCCTTGAAAGAGCGTTTCCATGGCGATGAGCCGCAGCTGCGCGTCGAGGAACATCACCGCGAACACCTCATGACCCAAGCTGCCGAGGTGCAGGCGCAGGTAGGTCTTTACCGTGTCCACGTCGTTCATCGTCGACTTCTCGACGAGCTGCTGGTTCAGCGAGCGCCGCGCGATCTCCAGCACGGCGGCGATCTCCGCGCGCTTGGCCGGCCCCAGGCCCTTGACCTTGCCGAGGTCTTGCACGCTGGCCGCCAGCAGCCCGGCCCAGCCGCCGAAGCGGTCCAGCAGGCTCTGCGCCAGCTGCAGGACTGGCGTGCCCTGGATGCCGGTGCGCAGCAGCAAGGCCAGCAGTTCGGCATCGGCCAGTGCCTGCGGACCGCGGGCGAGCAGCTTCTCGCGCGGGCGGGCGTCCGGGGGCAGGTGGGTCAGCGGCATAAAATCGGCAGTCTAGCCAAGCGCTCTCTGACCTCTCCCGAATGAATCCCATCCAGGCCGGCTCCTTCCTCACGCTGCACTACCGGCTCTCGGGCCCGGACGGCGCCGACATCGTCAACACCTTTGACGACAAGCCGGCGACGCTGTCGCTGGGCGCCGGCCAGCTGTCGCCCGCCATCGAGGCGCGCCTCATCGGCCTGCCCGAGGGGGCACACGAGCGTTTCGAGCTGGCCGCGGGCGAAGCCTTCGGTGACCGCAACCCCGAGCTGCTGCAGCGCGTGAAGCTGAGTCTGCTGCGGCAGCTGGGCGACCCGGACGAGGTCTATTCGGTCGGCGATGTGGTGCAGTTCCCCGGCCCGGACGGGCAGGGCGGCTATGCCGGCGTGGTGCGCGAGCTGGGGGACGAGGCGCTGTTGTTCGACTTCAACCACCCCCTCGCCGGCCAGCCGGTCAGCTTCGAAGTCCAAGTGATCGGGGTGCTGTGATGAACGCCATCTTGCAACCCCAGGAAGTGCTGCTGGCCGAACCGCGCGGCTTCTGCGCCGGCGTCGACCGTGCGATCGAGATCGTCGAGCGCGCGCTCGTGAAGTTCGGCGCGCCCATCTACGTGCGCCATGAGATCGTCCACAACACCTATGTCGTCAACGACCTGAAGTCGCGCGGCGCCATCTTCATCGAGGACCTGGCGGAGGTGCCGCCCGGCGCGACGCTGGTGTTCAGCGCCCATGGCGTCAGCCAGGAGGTGCGCCGCGAGGCCGCCGCGCGGGGCTTCAACGTGTTCGACGCCACTTGCCCGCTGGTCACCAAGGTCCACGTCGAGGTGGCCAAGCTGCACCGCGAGGGCTATGAGTTCATCATGATCGGCCACAAGGGCCACCCCGAGGTCGAGGGCACGATGGGCCAGCTGTCCGAGGGCATCTTCCTCGTCGAGGACGTCGAGGATGTGTCCAAGGTGCAGGTGCGCGATCAGAGCAAGCTCGCGGTCGTCACGCAGACGACGTTGAGCGTGGACGACGCCGCCGAGATCCTGGCCGAGGTGAAGCGCGTGTTTCCCCAGGTGCGCGAGCCCAAGAAGCAGGACATCTGCTACGCCACGCAAAACCGTCAGGACGCCGTCAAGGTGCTGGCGCCGCAGGTGGACGTCGTCATCGTCGTCGGCAGCCCAACGAGCTCCAACAGCAACCGCCTGCGCGAGCTGGCCGAGCGGCTGGGCACGCCGGGCTACATGGTCGACTCCGCCGAGGACTTGAAAGCGGAGTGGCTGGACGGCCGCGCCCGCGTGGGCCTGACGGCTGGCGCTTCCGCCCCCGACGTGCTGGTGCAGGCCGTCATCCACCGCCTGCGTGAGCTGGGCGCGACCACGGTGCGCAGCCTGGCGGGCGTGGAGGAGCATGTGCGCTTCCCGCTGCCGCTGGGCCTGGGCGACAAGTCCATGGCCGAGGTGAGCGCGTCACGATCTTGAAGCCGGTGCGTCCAGCTTCCGGCGGCGCCTGATCTCGGCGCCGCTTTCGTATTCGATTCCTGAAGGTTTACTCCCATGCTCGACATCACCCAGCTGCGCAAGGACCTCGATGCCGTCATCGACGGCCTGAACGCGCGCAAGAACCCGCAGCCCTTCCTCGACGTGGCGCGCTACAAGGCACTCGAAGCCGATCGCAAGGCCGTGCAGACGCGCACCGAGGAGCTGCAGGCCCGCCGCAACGCGCTGTCCAAGCAGATCGGCATGGCCAAGGGCAAGGGCGAGGACGCCTCGGCTTTGATGGGCGAAGTGGGCGGCATCGCCGACGAGCTCAAGGCCGGCGCCGAGCGCCTGGAAGCCATCCAGGCCGAGCTCAACGACATGCTGATGGGTGTGCCCAACCTGCCGGACGCCAGCGTGCCTGCCGGCGCCGATGAACATGGCAATGTCGAAGTGCGCCGCTGGGGCCAGCCGCGCACGTTCGACTTCGACGTCAAGGACCACGTCGACCTCGGCGCGCTGCTGGGCCTGGATTTCGAGACCGGCGCCAAGCTGTCGGGCTCGCGCTTCAGCTTCCTGCGCGGCCCGGTGGCGCGCCTGCACCGCGCGCTCGCGCAGTTCATGCTGGACGTGCAGACCAACGAGCACGGCTACACCGAGTGCTACACGCCCTACATCGTCAACCGCGAGATCCTTGAAGGCACGGGCCAACTGCCCAAGTTCAAGGAAGACATGTTCTGGGTTCTGCGGGGCGGCGACGATGAGCAGGCCGAGCAGTACCTGATCTCGACATCCGAGATCTCGTTGACCAACACCGTGCGCGACAGCGTGCTCAAGGCCGAAGACCTGCCCGTCAAGATGACGGCCCACAGCCCCTGCTTCCGATCGGAAGCAGGCTCCGCCGGCCGGGACACGCGGGGCATGATCCGCCAGCACCAGTTCGACAAGGTCGAGATGGTGCGCATCGAGCAGCCTGAGCACAGCATGGCCGCGCTGGAGGAGATGACGGGGCATGCCGAAGCCATCCTGCAGAAGCTGAACCTGCCGTACCGCACCATGCTGCTGTGCACCGGCGACATGGGTTTCGGTGCGACCAAGACCTACGACCTGGAGGTCTGGCTGCCGGCGCAGAACACCTACCGCGAAATCAGCTCCTGCTCGAACATGGGCGCCTTCCAGGCCCGTCGCATGCAGGCGCGATTCAAGAACGCGCAGGGCAAGAACGAGCTGGTGCACACGTTGAACGGCTCCGGCCTGGCGGTAGGCCGCACGCTGGTGGCGGTGCTGGAAAACTATCAGCGCGCCGATGGCAGCGTCGAAGTGCCCGAGGCGCTGCGGCCCTACATGGGCGGCATCGACACGCTGCGTCCCTGAGCGGCAGCGAAAAGCTGGCTATAATGGCCGGCTTCACTCGCACCACAGCGTACCGATTCAGGAGAGGTGGCAGAGTGGTCGAATGTACCTGACTCGAAATCAGGCGTACGGTATCCCCGTACCGAGGGTTCGAATCCCTCCCTCTCCGCCAAATTCCTTGTCAATCAAGGACTTACGAAACCCGCCCAGTGCGGGTTTCTTCGTTTCTGGCGCTCGTTCCCTAAACCCATTTCCGAACCTGCGGTGCTACCGCTGGGTTTGGCCCGCTCGAACGGCGCGGCGGTAGGCCTTTCTCGTGATCGCTTCCTCGCAGTGCCCGCGCAGGTTGGGCGCGGCCTTGATGTTGTCGATTCTGCCGACCGCTTTGGGTCGGTTGCCCGGGTGGCGCGCGGGACGCGCGAGCCCTGCTGAGGAATAGGGTCAACCCCTATCGGCGATATGAATGATAGCGATACCAATTTGATAGCGATAACGCGGCGTCTAAACGCCAGCGCGCATGGATTTTGGCGGCCGATGGCCCTGGGGTAACCACTCAGATAGCGTTACCAAAAAACGTCAAGCTTCGCGGGCTAACCCTATCAAGAGGCCCGGCGCGGTCCATTAGATTCGCCGCGATGGTTGCGCTCTGCAACAAAAAAGAGAGCGCAATCATTCTTGGTAGTTGCGACGACTAAAAGCATCGCAAAAGGCCGCCGAGTCCAACAGATAGCCAGGAGACATCATGAACGCTGACAAATATCGACGTTTAAGCAAGAACGGACGCCGCCATAGGCCGATCGCGATTGCCTGCCACCTGACGGCAGCGCTGTTCGCCACCACGGCAGCGCGTGCGCAAGACACCAAGCAGTCGCTGGAAACCGTCGTCGTGACGGGTATCCGCAGTTCCCTTGAATCGTCGACCAACCTGAAGCGACAGGCCACTGGCCTCGTCGACGGCATCGTGGCCGAAGACATCGGCAAGTTCCCCGACACCAACCTCGCCGAGTCGATGCAGCGTATCGCCGGCGTGTCCATCGACCGCAACATGAGCGGTGAGGGCTCGCGAGTCACCGTTCGCGGCGTCGGCCCGCAATTCAACATGGTGCTGCTGAACGGCCGGCAAATGCCGACCTCTGACGGCGCTGGGCGCGCCTTCGACTTCGCCAACCTGTCGTCCGACGCGATTTCCGCGCTCGAGGTGTACAAGACCGCCCGCGCGTCGTCGCCGACGGGCGGCATCGGCGCCACCATCAATGTCAAGACGGCCCGCCCGCTGGATATGCGCGAACGCATCGCCAGCATCGGCATCAAGGCCAACTATGACCAGTCGGTCTCCCGCCTGCCGGATGAGATCGCGGGCGACAAGGTCACGCCCGAGATCTCCGGCCTCTACAGCGACAGCTTTGGCAACCGCACGATCGGCATCGCGATCAGCGGCAGCTACTCCAAGCGCAGCTCGGGCTCCAACAATGCGTTCACCGGCAACGGCTGGCAGACCGTGCCCTACAACCAGCCCAACGGCGCGTTTGCCAAGCCGGCCAATCCAGACGGTTCGTTCGCTGGCCCGCTCGACGGCCTCAAGAACTTCCCCACCAGCGGCTTTACCTCGCACACGAACGACGTGCGCTACCGCACGAGCAGCCTGGACCGTGAGCGCCTGAACGGTCAGCTTGTCCTGCAGTACGCCCCCTCAAAGGACCTGAAGTTCACGCTGGACCACACGCTGGCCGTCAACGCCACCCAGAACCGGGCCATCGAGAACTCCTCCTGGTTCGGTCCATCGTTCTCGGGCTCCCTGCTCGGCGCGCCCGCCACGACGTTCTCCAGGGTGGGAGACGTCTCCGATCCGATCATCCAGACGGCCACCTGGAACGATCCCACGACGCCTGGGGTGTACACGCACGACTACGCGATGTACGCCGCCCTGTTCGCGAACAAGACGAAGTTGAATTCCACCGGTTTCAACGCCGCATGGAAGATCAGCGAAAGGCTGAACGTCGACCTCGACGCTCATTCGTCGAAGTCCCGCACCCGACCGGACAGCCCTTACGGCTCCGGCAACGTCATCGACCTGGCGCTGTTCAACCAGGGCAACACGACGATGTACTACGACCAGAAGTTCCCGGTCATGGAGTCGAAGAACCTGGCGTACGACTCGAACAAGACCACGGTCACCGGTTCTCAGTTCGAAAACAACATTTCCGATCAGGATGTCGACCAGGCACAGTTGAGCGGAACGTACAGGCTGAGTGCCGAAGACAAGCTGCTTGTGGGCCTGGGCTTCACCAAGCTGAAGAACCGTTCGGCGGGTTCCAACAACTTCCACGGCGACTGGGGCGGCATCGGTCCTCAGGGCTCGTTCAAGAACATGACCGTGGCGCAGTACAGCCTGCCCAGCTTCTTCAACCGGATTCCGGGCAGCAGCGACCCGCGCCAGTTCCCCACGTTCTTCGTGCCCAACTTCGAGGAGCTGCGCACGCAAGCCATCAAGAATGCGCAGTCGTATCGCCCGACGTCCCTGCCGCCCGGCAACCCACTGTCCGCGCAAGAGGCGGAAGACTACTTCTCGCCTTACAAGGACTTCGTCAACGGCAACGACTGGCGCACCACCGAGAAGTCCACCTCTGCCTATGGTCAGTGGGACCACTCGTTCGACACATCGATCCCGATGAACCTGTCGGTCGGTATGCGCTACGAGCAAACCAAGATCACGTCGTCTTCTCAGGTCACCTCCTACAACGGCACCGTGTGGTACGCGGAAAACGAGGTGAGGCTGACTGGCGCTACCACCACGTTCGGCACCAAGACGGGCAAGTACGCCTATTGGCTGCCGAGCATTGACTGGGATGCCGACCTGACGTCCAACCTCAAGGTGCGCGCCAGCTACGGTGTCAACATCGGTCGTCCGAATTTCGGAGACATGCTGGGCGGGATTGCTCTGAACGCGAACTCGGGACGCTACAACATCCACGGTGCCGGCTCGACGGGCGACCCGGCCCTGAAGCCGCTGAAGTCCAAGAACCTCGACCTGTCTGCCGAGTACTACTACGCCAAGTCGTCCTATGTGGCAGCGGGCGCCTTCTACAAGAAGGTGAGCGACTTCTTCAGCACGAAGGTGGTTGAGCAGACCTTCGCGGGCCTGAACCAGCCCGCCAGCGGCACGTACTACAACGCCGCGCGCGCCGCAGGTATTGCCCCCGACAGCCCCAAGCTGCTCCGCAACTACATCTTCCAGAACTACAACGGCCAGCCAGGGGTCACGATCACCGACAGCACTGATCCGAACTTCCTGAAGGGCAACATCGAGGGCATCGTCCCGGGCGCTCAACCGCTCGTGTTCGACATCACGACGCCGTCGAATGCCGGTGGCGACACCATCAAGGGCTTGGAGTTCAACTTCCAGCACATGTTCGGCAACAGTGGCTTCGGCATTTCGGGCAACTACACCTTGGTCCGGAGTGGCCTGAAGTACAACAACAACACCGCGACGACTGCAGTGCAGTCCCCTCTGGTGGGTGTCAGCGATTCGGCCAACCTCGTGGGCTTCTTCGAGAACGACCAGTGGTCGATCCGCGCCGCCTACAACTGGCGTGATGCGTTCCTCGCGGCGACCAACGACAACGGCAACAACCCGCGGTACACCGATGCATATGGTCAGGTGGACGCCTCCATCGGCTACAAGATTGGCAAGAACCTGACCCTTCAGGCCGACTTGCTGAACTTGAACGATGGCTACATCCGCAACTACGGCCGTACCAAGACCCAGCACATCTCCGCCATTCAAACGGGCCGCCGTTACCTGATCGGTGCTCGCTATCGCTTCTGAGCGTTAGTCCTTTGTCTGCCGGCCTCCGCCGGGAAGGGGCTTTGGGGGCCGGCAGACCTCTCGATGTGCGAACGACATTCCCGGAGACGCGTTTGAAGTCCCTCCCCACCGCCTGCCTCGCGCTCGCCATGGTGTTCAGCGGCATGGTGCATGCCGCCGGTGCTGATGCCGACACCCAGGCCCGCCAGATCGTCTCGAAGCTCACGCTCGACGAGAAGGTGGAACAACTGCTCAACGGCGCGCCGGCCGTCCCGCGCCTGAACATCCCCGCCTACAACTGGTGGACCGAGTCGCTGCACGGCGCCTTCGGCCCAGGCGCCACCACCAACTTCCCGCAGCCCGTCGGCCTGGCCGCGAGCTTCAACGACAAGTTGATGCAGGACGTGGCCGCCAGCATCAGCACCGAGGTGCAGGCCGTGTATGCGCTGGGGCGCCACAAGCCCAACCCGAACCGCATCGGCGGTGCGCTGAACACCTGGTCGCCCAACATCAACATCTTCCGCGACCCCCGCTGGGGCCGCGGCCAGGAAACCTATGGCGAGGACCCATTCCTCACCGCCGAGCTCGGCAAGGCCTACGTGCGCGGCATGCAGGGGCCCGACGCAGCACGGCCCCTCGTCATTGCCAGCCCCAAGCACTTCGCGGTGCACAGCGGGCCGGAGTCCACGCGGCATTCGGTGGACGTGTGGGTGTCGGCGCAGGACCTGGAGGACACCTACCTGCCCGCCTTCCGCGCCGCCATGGTGGATGCGCAGGCCGGCTCCATCATGTGCGCCTACAACCGCGTCAACGGCGAACCGGCATGCGCCAGCCAGAGCCTGCTGGTGAAGACGCTGCGCGAGGATTGGAAGTTCAAGGGTTATGTGGTGTCGGACTGCGACGCGGTCGTCGACATCAGCGTCAACCACAAGTACGCGGTCGATGCCGCCGCCGGGGCCGCTGCGGCGCTCAAGGCCGGCGTGGACAACGAGTGCAACGGCGCGACGCTGGCGCACAAGCCCGGCCTCGGCGAGCCCTACAAGGAAGCGCTGAAGCGTGGCTATATCCGCCAGGCCGACATCGACACGGCCCTCGTGCGCCTGTTCTCGGCCCGCATCCGCGCCGGCGACCTGCCTGGCCTGGCCGAGCGCCAGTTCCCCGCCGGAAGCGCCATCAACTCGCCGGCGCACCGCGCGCTGGCGTTGCGCTCGGCCGTCGAGAGCATCGTGCTGCTGAAGAACGACGGCGCATTGCCGCTGAAGGGCTCGGCGCGTATTGCCGTCGTCGGCCCGCTGGCGGACGCGCGCCGTGTGATGCGCGGCAACTATTCATCAGGCAACACCGGGCCCACGCTGACCGTGTTTGAGGGCCTGCGCGAGCAGTTCACGCCGGCGCAGGTGGAGCTCGTCCCATTCAGCCCGTCCATCACCGATGGTGACCCGGTGCCGCAGCAGGTCTTCGTCACGCCCGATGGCAGCGCCGGCCTGAAGGCCAGCTACTTCAAGCTGCAGGCTGGCTCGCCGAACGACATCGGCAAGCGTCGCTTCGAGGCCCAGCCCGTGGGAAGCCATGCCGTTGCGCAGATCGAATCGCGCCCGCAGGAGTTCACCGAGGTCGGCACGACGGTTCGCACCGTCTGGACGGGCGCCTTCATCGCGCCCGAGACCGGCAGCTACCGGCTGGGTGTGGCCGGCATGAAGGGCCACGTGCGCATCGCCGGGCGCGACGTCGTGCTGGCCAGGCAGCCCACGCGCTGGGCCGAGCCTGTCGCGCTGACGCAGGTGGACCTGAAGAAGGGCGAGCGCTATGCGCTGCAGTTCGAAGCCGAATCCGGCGTCGGCGCCCCGCCGGGCATGGTCTGGAAGCGTGTGTCGCGCCAGCCCGTGGCCGAACTGCGCGCGGCCGCGGCGAAGGCCGACGTGGTGGTCGCCGTCGTCGGGCTCACCTCCGACCTCGAAGGCGAGGAGATGCCCGTCAAGATCGACGGCTTCAGCGGCGGGGACCGCACCAAGCTCGACCTGCCGGCCGACCAGCGCGCCTACCTGCAGGAAGTGGCCAAATCGGCCAAGCCGGTGGTGGTGGTGAACCTGAGCGGCAGCGCCATCGACCTGTCGTGGGCGCACGCCAACGCGGCGGCCGTCATTCAGGCGTGGTACCCAGGGGAGGGCGGTGGACAGGCCATTGCGCAGGTGCTGGCCGGCGCGGCCAACCCGGCCGGGCGCCTGCCGGTCACGTTCTACAAGAGCGCGGACGACCTGCCGCCCTTCGACGACTACCGCATGGCCGGCCGCACCTACCGCTTCTTCGACAAGCCGGTGGTCTACCCCTTCGGCCACGGCCTGAGCTACTCGACCTTCCGCTACGAGCCGGTGAAGGTGGAGGTGCTGGATGACGGCAAGGCGGCCCCGAGCGTCGTCGTGCGCACCGCCATCACCAACACCAGCGCGCGCGATGGCGACGAAGTGGCCCAGCTCTACCTCACGCCGCCGCGCTTCGAAGGCGCCCCGAAGCTGGCGCTGCGCGGCTTCCAGCGCTTGCACCTGAAGGCCGGCGAGCGGCGCGAGGTGAGCTGGCGCCTCGACGCCCGCGACCTCAGCTTTGTCGACCGCGACGGCGTGCGTCAGGTCATGCCCGGCAGCTACCGCGTCAGCGTCGGCGGCGGCCAACCCGACACCGGCGCGCCGGCTGAAAGCACCACGTTCTCGCTCGCCCGGCCGCTGACGCTGCCGCGCTGATCAAACCTCTCGAACCGTATCTCTCGTGACCATGAAATCACTGCGTTCCTCCCTGTTCGCCGTCCTGCTCGCCACGACGGGCGGCGCCTTCGCCCAGGACGGCACCATCTACCCGCTCTCGGCCATCGCCGAGCCCAACGCGATCAAGCTGGGCACGGGCGGCGTCAACAACCAGCCGGCGTCCGAGAGCTGGTTCAAGCAGTGGGGCGAGCCCATGGTGCGCAACGTCACCACGGCCACGCTGACGCCCTACCTGCCGGCGCCGGGCAAGGGCAATGGCGCGGCGGTGCTCGTCGCGCCGGGCGGCGGCTTCCGCTGGCTGTCCATCAACAACGAGGGCTGGAAGGTGGCGCAGGCCCTGGCCGACAAGGGCATCGCGGCTTTCGTGCTCAAGTACCGCCTGCACCCGACGCCTGACACGATCGACCGCTTCAAGCAGTCGATGGACCGCATGTTCACCGCCGCGAGCAGCAACACGGACGGCAACCCCCGCGCCGTCGTGCCCGACTTGAACAACCAGCTCGCCGACGCCGAGGCGGCCTATGCGCTCATCGTGTCGCGCGCCAAGGAGTGGGGCGTGGACACCAAGCGCCTGGGCATGATGGGCTTCTCGGCCGGCGCGGGCTTGACGATGCACAGCACGCTGAACTCCAAGACCATGAAGCTCGCCTTCATCGCCCCGATCTACGGCGGCATGGGCCCGGTCGACGTGCCCAAGGACGCCCCGCCCATGTTCACCGCCATTGCGGCCGACGACTTCCTGTTCAAGGGCCAGTTCGGCGTGGTGAAGTCCTGGTTCGATGCCGGCAAGCCGGTCGAGTTCCACCTCTACCAGAACGGCGGCCACGGTTTCGGCCTGGGCTACCCAGGCAACACCGCCAACGGCTGGTTCCCGGTGTTCCACCACTGGCTGGACGTGAACGGCTTCCTTAAAGCCAAGCCCTGATCAGAAAACGGTCTGCAGGAGAGCATCCTTCGCGACCCACGGCTTCCGCCGGCGAGTACGTCGTGCACACGCAAGATGACCACGGCGCGGGTGCCGCGCTCCGGGCTGTGGAGGCGCCACCTGAAGCTCGCCAGCATCGGTACCGTAGAAACCGAAGCGGCGCATCTTGGTTCCCTGCAGTCCTATCCGCCGTCATCCTCTCCGGTCGCCGCCGTTGCCTCGCCATGCCAGCGCCGCAAGGCCCGTTGGAAGAACAGGGTGTTGGGTAGCTGCAGGCTGGTGCCGTTGCTCGCGTCGCCGCTTTCGCGCAGCGTGGTGTAGACGAGGTTGATGTCCGCGACCCTTCCTTTGACGAGGGGTGTGCCGCCAGGCTCCAGCAGTTCCACGACGTCACCGACGCGGAAGGCGCGTGTGATGTAGATCAGCAGCGCGCAGAACAGGTTGGACAGCACGCTCCATGCGGCGAAGAAGGCAACCGCGGCGACGGTGGCGAAGCCGGTGAAGGCTGACCACAGCACGGCGCCGGAAACGCCGAACCGCTCCAGCGCCCATAGCAGCGCGCTGCCATAGACCAGCACGGCTGCGATGCGCAGGAAGAGGGTGGCGAAGTTGACGGGCAGGCCGTAGGTGCGGCTGGCGCGGCGCATCAGCTGTCGGGCCAGCCGCATCGCCAGCCACGCGGCCAGGCTGATGAGCAGCACTTCCAGCAGCGGCACCAATGTGTCGAGCCAGTCTGCCGCCCAGCCGGGCAAGCGTTCATGCAGGGACTGCAGCAGTTTTCTCATGGACTTGGGCGATCGCGAGCGCTCATCCGTGGCGCCGGGGCGTTAGTTTCACCCCTTTCAGGGCCACCCCGAAGATCTGGCGAGATGCCTTGAACGTCGTGAACCGCCCTGAGGCCAGTCCAGTCCCGTGCAGGCCCGTTGGCTTGAATCAGGCGGTCGTGATCAGCTGCGCTTCACCTGCTTTGGATGAGGGCGGCCCTTTCGGCCCTTTTCAGGGGACGGGTCGGGAGGCCTCTCCGTGTTGCGACAGCCCACCGTCGACAACCCGTACTGGGCCAGCGCCTGGATCCACGGCTGTGAGCAGGCCACGGCGGCCACGGCGTCCAGCACCTCTTTGGAGCTGTCGTCGTTGAGCATTTGAACGAGCACCCGGCGCACGACGACCTGAGGCTCGGGAAATGACGTCGACCTGAACGATACGGGGCATGAGACGTGAGGTCGTGTCCCTGCAAGTTCGGATTTGCTGATGACGACGAAATCGACGCGTCCGAGGCAGAGCTTGCCCAGGTTGCTGATGTGATCTTGCGCGTCCTCTCGAAACACCTTGCCGTCCGCGATCGCCGGCCCCAGCAAGCGATAGACGTGGCCTGCAATGCCGCCTAGCTTCAGTCCGTTCAGGTTGTCCAGCGAAGACACGTTCAAAGGACGCACACTGACGATGAGGTTCTCATCAACCATCACCGGTTCGGACCATGTGCCAAGCTGTTGGGCCGCCGGCACGAGGAACTCGGGCGCCAGAAACAGCGCCACCCCGGAGAACGCCCGGTCGCTCAGCGCCAGCTCCAGTCGGCGCCTGGGCACGTTGTCGAGGTGGAGCTTCTTGCGCCCGTCCAGGGCCTGGTTGAGCAGCTCGACGAAGGTCCTGGCCAGGCCAGCCGTTCGCTCCGTCCCTATGGGAACGAATGGGGGCTGGCCGTAGCTGTTCATCGCAGGCAATGAAGGCTCCGCCCATGCCAGCTGAGCCGCGGGGCTGAGCGCCATGACGAAAGCGAACGCAGGCAAACGGCCGAGCTGCCTGCTTGACGTCGCCAGCGGTTTACCCCTTGCCATGCCCAGTCCGGTGGGTTGTATTGACCGTCAAGCCGCCTGCGCCGGTGAAGCGATCCTCCATGCAAAGAGATGTTAGGTCCGCACCGCCCCGGGCAGCAAATTTTCACTGCCATTCCGCATCCGCGTCGCATCGATGAGACCTTCACCGGAACCGCAAGAGGCTGGCAGCGAACGGAACTCAATCATCGCGGTGACCTTCATCACGTCGTGACAGAGCACCGGGTTGACGCCCCACGCGAGCGCGAGCCGCCGCGCCGTGGCGCGCGGCCGTTCGTCCCGCATCGCCGCACATGGTTCGCTTGCCTGCCTTGTGCGGACGTTGCGTTCTTCACGTGGATGGCGCCCCCGGGGCGGCTCCTGAAGTTGCGACGTCGTAAAAAAGAACAGGTCCCGCAGGACCCGTCTTCAGGAGCTTGTCGGCCTCACTTGACCGTCAGCACCCACTTGGCGAGCGTCTCGGCCTCGGCGGGGCTGACCTGCGTGTTGGCAGGCATGGGCACAGGCCCCCAGACGCCGGCGCCACCCTTGACGATTTTCTCGGACAGCTTCTTCACGGCATCCTTGTCCTTGGCGTACTTGGCGGCCACGTCCTTGTAGGCCGGGCCGACCAGCTTCTTGTCCACCGCATGGCAGGCCATGCAGTTCTTCTTCTGGGCCAATTCCTGGTTGGCCATGGCGGCGGCAGGAATGAACAGGGCGAGGCTGAGGATCAGGGATTTCATGCAAACCTTTCCGGTCGTTGGACTACAGTGAACGCAAAGATACCCGAAGGAGTTGACGCATGGCGTTTGTATTGATCGGCGTGCTGTTCATTGTGCTCAGGCTTGGCGGCTGGGTCCAGTTCAACCAGGACGACTTCTGGGCCTGGGTCATCGTGCTGTCGCCTTTCCCGCTGGCCGCCCTGTGGTGGTGGTTCGCGGACAAGACCGGTATGACGCAGAAAAAGGCCATGGATGCGCTCGACGCCAAGAAGGCGGCACGCCGGGAGCAGCTGATGGAAGGGCTGGGCCAGGCGCGGCCGGGTGGCAAGAAACGGCGCTGAACGGCCGGGGCTGGACAGGGCCTTATTCAAAAAGATCGAGCACCGCCCCGGAACTCGCGCTGGACGCGTTCTTTGCGAACTTGGCCAGCACGCCCCGTGTGTAGCGCGGCGCCGGCTTCACCCACGCTGCGCGGCGTTTGGCCAGTTCGTCGTCGCTGACGTTGAGGTTCAGCAGCAACTGGTGCGCATCGATGGTGATCGAGTCGCCCTCCTGCACCAGCGCAATGACGCCGCCCTCGTAGGCCTCCGGCGCCACATGCCCCACCACCATGCCCCAGGTGCCGCCCGAGAAGCGGCCGTCGGTGATCAGGCCCACGCTCTCGCCCAGGCCCTGGCCGATCAGCGCACCGGTGGGCGCCAGCATCTCCGGCATGCCGGGGCCGCCCTTGGGGCCCAGGTAGCGCAGCACCATCACGTCGCCGGCCACGATCTTGTTGGCCATGATGGCCGCCAGCGCGCTCTGCTCGTCGTCGAAAACGCGCGCCGGGCCGGTGATGACCGGGTTCTTCAGGCCGGTGATCTTGGCGACGCAGCCCTCTGGGCTCAGGTTGCCCTTCAGGATGGCGAGGTGGCCCTCGGCGTAGATCGGCTGCGACACCGGTCGGATGACCGGCTGCTCGGGCGACAGGTCGGGCACGCTGGCGAGGTTCTCGGCCACCGTCTTGCCGGTGATGGTGATGCAGTCGCCATGCAGCAGGCCGGCCTTCAGCAGCTCTTTCATGACCGCGGGGATGCCGCCCGCCTTGTGCAGGTCCACGGCCAGGAACTGGCCGCTGGGCTTGAGGTCGCACAGCACGGGGATCTTCTTGCGCATGCGCTCGAAGTCGTCGATGGTCCAGTCCACCTCGGCCGCGTGGGCGATGGCCAGGAAGTGCAGCACCGCGTTCGTCGAGCCGCCCGTGGCCATGATGACGGCGACCGCGTTCTCGATCGCCTTCTTGGTGACGATGTCGCGCGGCTTCAGGTCCGCCTTGACCGCCTCGACCAAGTAGACGGCGGCCTTCTTCGTGTTCTCGACCACCTCGTCCTCGACGTTGGACATGCTGGACGAGTAGGGCAGGCTCATGCCCAGCGCCTCGAAGGCCGAGCTCATCGTGTTGGCGGTGTACATGCCGCCGCAGGAGCCGCTGCCGGGGATGGCACGCTTCTCGATCTGGCAGAAGTCTTCCTCACTCATCTTGCCGGCTGAAAATTGGCCGACGGCTTCGAAGACGCTGACGATGTTGAGATCCTGGCCTTTGTAGTGGCCGGGCTTGATGGTGCCGCCGTAGATGTAGATGGCCGGCACGTTGGCGCGCAGCATGCCCATCATGCCGCCGGGCATGTTCTTGTCGCAGCCGCCGATGACCATGACGCCGTCCAGCCACTGGCCGCCCACGCAGGTTTCCACGCAGTCGGAAATGACCTCGCGCGACACCAGGCTGTACTTCATGCCCTCGGTGCCCATGGCCATGCCGTCGGAGATCGTCGGCGTGCCGAACAGCTGCGCGTTGGCGCCGGCTGCCTTCAGGCCGATGACGGCGGCGTCGGCGAGCTTCTGCAGGCCCGAGTTGCACGGCGTGATCGTCGAGTGGCCGTTGGCGATGCCGATCATGGGCTTGCCGAAGTCGCTCTCCTGGTAGCCCATCCCGTAGTACATGGAGCGGTTGGGGGCGCGGGCCACGCCCTCGGTGATGTTCTTGCTGCGGCGGTTGAAGCTCATGGCGGTCTCCTCGTGAAGCCGGCAGTTTGGCGCGCACCGCTTTGCTTATCAAATATATTGTTCACGCCGAATCAATATGCTGCGTGAATCGATGATCGAACTTCGCCCCCTTCAGCAGTTCCTCGCAGTGGCCGAGCTGCTGCACTTCGGCCGCGCCGCCGAGCGCCTGCACATGAGCCAGCCGCCGCTGACCCAGGCGGTGCGCAAGCTGGAGGCCCAGTTGGGCGTGCAGCTCTTCGAGCGCAGCAGCCGCAGCGTGCGCCTGACGGCTGCCGGCGCGGCGCTGCAGGCCGCTGCCGCCAAGCTGCTGGCCGAGGCCGCTGCGCTGCCCGCCGAGGTGCGCGCCGTGGCCGACGGCGTGGCCGGCCGGCTGCGGCTGGCCTTCGTGTCGACGGTCGGCTTCGGCGGCCTGCCGCTGTGGCTGCGGACCTTCCGCGAGGCCTGCCCCCAGGTGGCGCTCGCGCTGCGGGAGGCGACGCTGGACGTGCAACTCGACGAGTTCGCCGCTGGCGGCATAGACGCCGGTTTCGTCATCCACACGCCCGGCCAGGCGCCGGGGGGCTTCGAGCGCCTGTCCATCGGCGTCGAGCCGCTGGTGCTGGCCTTGCCCAGCAGCGACGAGCCGCCCAGCGATGTGCAATGCCTGGCGGCACCGCTGGTCATCTTCCCCCGCGAGGTCGCGCCCTCGCTGTACGACGCCATCCTGGCCCACCATGGCAGCGCCGGCGTGGCACAGGAGGCCATCCAGATGCAGACCATCATTAACCTCGTCTCGGCCGCCATCGGCGTGGCCTGGGTGCCTGCCAGCCTGCAGGGGCTGCAGCGGGCCGGCGTCGTGTACCGCGCCATGCCCGGGGCGCCCGAGGTGGAGACCAGCCTGGTCTGGCGCGCCGACGCGCCGCCGGTCGTCGCCCGCTTCGTCGAGCACGTGGCCCGCCACGCCTGAACCCGGCCAGAAAAAGGCGCTGGCTATGATGCGCGCCGCTTCCTGCTTCCCTTTCGAGCCATGCTGGTTCACCCCCAGTTCGACCCCATCGCCATCAACCTCGGCCCGCTGGCCGTGCACTGGTACGGCGTCACCTACCTGATCGCCTTCGGCCTCTTCCTGTGGCTGGCCAGCGTGCGGGCGCGCATGCCCCAGCACGCGGCCGTGGGCTGGACGAAGCGGGACGTCGACGACGTGCTGTTCTACGGCGTGCTGGGCGTCGTGCTGGGCGGGCGGCTGGGCTATTGCCTGTTCTACAAGCCCGACTACTACATCCACCACCTCGCCGAGGTCTTCGCGGTCTGGAAGGGCGGCATGTCCTTCCACGGCGGCCTGCTGGGGGTGTTGTTCGGCCTGTGGCTGTTCGGGCGCCAGCGCCGGCGCGGCTTCTTCGAGGTGTCGGACCTGATCGCGCCCTGTGTGCCGACCGGCATCATGGCCGTGCGGCTGGGCAACTTCGTCAATGGCGAGCTGTGGGGGCGACCAGCGCCCGCCGATCTGCCTTGGGCGATGGTGTTCCCGCAGGCCAACGACGGTGGCATCGCCCGCCACCCGTCCCAGCTCTACCAGGCAGCCGGCGAAGGCCTGCTGCTGTTCATCATCCTGTGGTTCTATGCGCGCAAGCCGCGCGCCACGGGCCAGATCTCCGGCGTCTTCATGATGGGCTACGGCGCGCTGCGCTTCATGGCCGAGTACTTCCGCGAACCGGACGACTTCCTCGGCCTGCGCGCGCTGAACTGGAGCCAGGGCCAGTGGCTGAGCCTGCCGATGATCCTGGCCGGTGCCGCCATCTTTGCGTGGGCGACCAAGCGCAATGCGAGGCCCGTATGAGACAGATCTTCTTCGACACCGAGACCACCGGCCTGGAGGCCGACAAGGGCGACCGCATCATCGAGATCGGCTGCGTCGAGATGGTCAACCGCCAGCTGACCGGCAACAACCTGCACCTCTACATCAACCCCGAGCGCGCCAGCCACGAGGACGCGCTGCGGGTGCACGGGCTGACCGAGGCCTTCCTGTCGGACAAGCCCAAGTTCGCCGAGATCGTCGACCAGCTGCTGGGCTTCGTGGCCGGTGCGGAACTCGTCATCCACAACGCGCCCTTCGACATCGGCTTCATCAATGCCGAGCTCAAGCGCCTGCGCCGCGGCGTGCTGACCGACCACGTCGCCGGCGTGCGTGACACGCTCCTGATGGCGCGCGACCTCTTCCCCGGCAAGGCCAACTCCCTCGACGCGCTGTGCCGCCGCCTGGAGGTCGACAACTCCAAGCGCACGCTGCACGGCGCGCTCCTCGACGCCGAGCTGCTGGCCGACGTCTACATCCGCCTGACGCGCGGTCAGGACGCGCTGCTGATGGATGAGCATGGCGACTCGGCCGGCGGAGACATGGATGCCAAGGTCGAAGCGGTGGACCTGAGTCGCTTCGTGCTGCCGGTGCTGCGCGCCAGTGAGGCCGAGATCGCAGCGCACGCCCAGCTGCTGGCCGATCTCGACAAGGCGGCGGGCGGTGCCTGCCAGTGGCGCAAGATCGAGCCGCAAGCCGTGGCATAATCGCTGGCTTCCCGGAAGCCGGATGCTTCTTCAAGGGCGGTTAGCTCAGCGGTAGAGCACTGCCTTCACACGGCAGGGGTCGCAGGTTCGAACCCTG
>NZ_LMFP01000029.1:41127-41229 GCF_001426885.1 Pelomonas sp. Root1444
GGTTCGCCTGGTCCCTTGAAGAACGCAACGCCAGAATCCGGGCGGTTAGCTCAGCGGTAGAGCACTGCCTTCACACGGCAGGGGTCGCAGGTTCGAACCCTG
>NZ_LMFP01000029.1:41249-211465 GCF_001426885.1 Pelomonas sp. Root1444
ACTCGAAGTCTTCAGACCCGGCCCTGCGCCGGGTTTGTCGTTTCTGCGGCCGCCCGACCCCACGGCAGACGTCGCATCGGGGCCATCCCTAGGCTGCCGATTTCGGTCAAACATGTGCTCGTTGTATGTCCAGGCCCGCCGGGCTCCACATCTGCGCGGCGACACCGGCTAGCCTGCGGCTGGGCACCCGGCATGGGCGCACCGCTTCGCCATGTCTTTCCAGGAACACCTCATGAACCTCCGTCGCCGCACGCTGATGATCGCCCTTGCCGCAGGCGTTGCCTGCCTTGCCGCCCAGGCCGCGCGGGCTGCCGACAAGATCGCGATGGTCGGCAAGAGCTCGGGCAACGGCTTCTTCATCGCCGCACACCAGGGCGCGCTCGAGGCGGCCAAGGCGCTCGGCGTGGACATCGTCCTCGCCAGCCCGGCCAAGGCCACGGCCGAGGGGCAGATCGAGGTGATCAACACGCTGATCGCGCAGAACGTCAAGGCCATCATGGTGTCCGCCAACGACCCCGACGCGCTGGTGCCGGTGCTGAAGAAGGCCATGGCGCGCGGCATCAAGGTCGTGTCGTTCGACTCGGCGGTGCGCAAGGATGGGCGCCTGGTGCATCTCGCGCCATCGTCCAATGCGCTGATCGGCCAGAAGCTGGTGGCGTTGACGGCCGATGCCATCGGCAACAGCGGCGAGATCGCCGTGCTGTCGGCCACGGCGCAGGCCACCAACCAGAACCTCTGGATCGCCGAGATGAAGAAGGCGCTGGCCCAGCCCGGCGCGCAGGGTTTGAAGCTGGTCGGCGTGGTCTATGGCGACGACCAGACCGACAAGAGCTATCGCGAGGCGCAGGGCCTGCTGAAGAGTCATCCCAAGCTGAAGGCGATCGTCGCGCCGACGACCGTCGGTGTGGCGGCCGCGGCCAAGGCCGTGCAGGACGAGAAGAAGGTGGGCCAGGTCTTCGTCACCGGGCTGGGGCTGCCGTCGGAGATGGCCGGGCACGTCCGCAGCGGGGCGGTGAAGAGCTTTGCCATCTGGAACCCCATCGACCTGGGCTACGCCGCCGTCTACATCGCCCACGGCCTGGTCACCGGCAAGGCGACGGTGGGTGAGGGCGCCAGGATAGGCGTCGGCCGTGTCGGCACGGTCACGCTCGACGCGAACAACGAGGCCGTCATGGCCGAGCCGTTCACCTACGACGCCGGCAATGTCGACAAGTTCGCCAAGTTCTTCTGACCCGGCCGCGGTGCTCAGCCTGCGGGGCATCCACAAACGTTTCGGGCCCACGCACGCGCTGCGCGGCGTGGACCTCGAACTCAGGCCCGGCCGGGCGCTGGCGTTGATCGGCGAGAACGGCGCCGGCAAGTCGACGTTGGTCAAGGTGCTCACCGGCGTTCACCCGCCCGACACCGGCGAACTGCTGCTGGACGGCCGGCCGCTGCGCCTGCACGACACGCATGCCGCCCGGGCGGCCGGCATCGTGGCCGTGCACCAGGAGACGGTGATGTTCGAGGCGCTGACGGCGGCGGAGAACATCTTCATCGGCCGGCAGCCCATGCGCGGGCCGGCCGGCCTGCAGGTCGTGGACTGGACCGCGATGAACCGGCTGGCGCAGGCGGCGCTGGACGAGGTGGGCGCGGGTTTCGACGCCGCGACGCCGGTGCGGCAGCTCAGCCTGGCGCAGCGGCACCTGGTCGAAATCGCGAGGGCGCTGTCGCAGCGGGCGCGTGTCGTCATCCTGGACGAGCCCACCGCCGCGCTGTCGCAGGCCGAGATCCGCGACTTCTACGGCCTGGTGCGCGGGCTGCTCGATCGCGGCGTGGCGGTGCTGTTCGTCTCGCACAAGTTCGACGAGCTGTTCGCGGTCTGCGACAGCTACGTCGTGCTGCGCGACGGCGCCTCGGTTGGCGCCGGGCGCATGCAGGACACCAGCGAGCCGGAGCTGCTGCGCCTGATGGCGGGGCGCAGCATCGAGCAGGTCTATCCGCACATCGACACGCAGCCCGGCGCGACCGTGCTCGAGGTGCGCGACCTCAGTCACCCGACCGAGTTCGACGGCATCAGCTTCGCGCTGCGGCGCGGCGAGATCCTGGGCTTCTACGGCCTGGTCGGCGCGGGGCGCAGCGAGGTCATGCTGGGGCTGATGGGGCTCAAGCCGCTGGCCCGCGGCAGCATTCTGGTAGACGGCCAGGAGCGGCGCATCCGCGATGCGGCCGACGCGATCGCGCTGGGGCTGGCCTACGTGCCGGAGGAGCGCCAGCGCCAGGGCGGCATCCTCGACTTTTCGGTGCGGCACAACCTCAGCCTGGCCGCGCTGGCCGGGCCGCGGCATGCGGTGGCGGGCCGGTTCTCGCGCGGCCCGTGGCTGTCCGCGCTTCGCGAGAGCGCCTTCGCGCAAGGACTGATCGACCGGCTGAAGATCAGGACCGCGAGCCAGGACACGCCGCTGTCGGGCCTGTCCGGCGGCAACCAGCAGAAGGCCATCATCGGCAAGTGGCTGGGCTTGGCGCCGCGCGTGGTCATCCTGGACGAACCGACCAAGGGCATCGACGTCGGCGCCAAGCAGGCGGTCTACCAGCTCGTGGCCGAACTGGTGGCGCAGGGCCTGGCGGTCATCCTGGTGTCCTCGGAGCTGCACGAGGTCATGCACCTGGCGCATCGCGTGGTGGTCATGAGGCAAGGCCGGCAGGTGGCCGAGTTCCAGCGCGGCGAGGCCGACGCCGAGGCCCTCGTGGCCGCGGCGTCCGGCCTGGCGCTGCAGGGTGGGAGGGCCGCATGAGGCTGCGCCGCGAATGGGCGCTGGCCGCCATCATCGGGGCGATCGCCCTGGCCGTGGGCTGGCGCTCCCCTGTGTTCCTGACCCCGCGCAACGCGCTGGACATCGCCAACGACTCCGCGCTGCTGGCCATCCTGGTCATCGGTCAGATGCCCGTCCTGCTCACCCGGGGCATCGACCTGTCCGTGGCGTCCAACCTGGCCTTGACGGGCATGCTGGTGGCACTGGCCGGCAAGCTCTGGCCGGGGGCCGGCGCGCCGGTGCTGATCGTGCTGGCACTGGCGCTGGGTGCGGCGCAGGGCGCGCTCAACGGCTGGCTGATCACGCGCTTCGAGCTGCCGGCCATCGTCGTCACGCTGGGCACCATGTCGGTCTACCGCGGTGCGGTCTTCGTCGTCAGCGGCGGCGCCTGGGTCAACGACCAGGACATCCACGCGGCCATCAAGGCCTTGCCGCGCTCTGAGCTGCTGGGCCTGCCGCTGCTGGTGTGGTTCGCCGCGGCGATGGCGGCGCTCGGCGGGTGGTTGCTGCGCTGGCGCCGCGAAGGGCGCGACCTCTACGCGTGCGGCGGCAATCCCGCCGCCGCACGCGTCGTGGGCATCCCGGTGGCGCGGCGCATCCGCATGGCCTACACGCTGTCTGGCGCGCTGGCCGGGCTGGCGGGTCTGCTGTGGGTGGGCCGCTATGCGATCGCCTTCACCGAACTTGCGGCCGGCTTTGAACTCACCGTGATCGCGGCCTGCGTCATCGGTGGCGTCAGCATCGCGGGGGGCGTCGGCACGGTGGGCGGGGCGCTGATGGGCGTGCTGTTGATCGGCGTCATCAATGCAGCGTTGCCGGTGATCCACGTGTCGCCGTTCTGGCAGCAGGCGATCGCCGGCGCCGCCATCCTGGTCTCGGTGCTGCTGAACTCGCGCGCGCAGCGTCAGCCGGGGCAACAGATCCTGCCGAGGCGAGGTGACACATGAAAGCCTGGGGCTCCTGGGAATGGGTGCTGGCGGCGCTGATCGTCGCCGTCTACGTCGGCTTCGGGCTGGGCATCGACGGTTTCGCGTCGCCCTATGCCATCGCCGACAGCACGACCCACATGTCCGAGAAGGCCTTGCTCGCGATGGCCATGGCGCTGCTGGTCATCGCTGGCGAGATCGACCTGTCCATCGCCGCGACGATGGCGCTGTGCTCACTGTCCATGGGCTACGCGATGCAGGCCGGCACCGGCGCGGCCGGCATGGTCGGCGCAGCCCTGGGTTGCGGCATCGCCTGCGGCACCTTCAACGGCTGGCTGGTCACACGCTGGCAGCTGCCTTCCATCGTCGTCACCATCGGCACCCTGTCGCTGTACCGCGGCTTGGCGTTGGTGCTGCTGGGTGACGAGGCGATCACCGGCTATCCGGAGTGGTTGAGCCAGTGGGGCAACGGCACGCTGGGCGACCTGGTGGGCTGGCCCTGGCTGATCATGCCCATCGAGTGCGGCGTCATGCTGGTCGTGGCATCGGTGTTCATCCTGCTGCAGCACCGCACGGTGCATGGCCGCCGCATCTACGCCATCGGCGCCAACCCCGTGGCGGCGCGCTTCTCGGGCATCGCGGTGCAGCGCTACCGGCTGCTGCTGTTCACCGTGGCGGGCCTGATGGCGGCGCTGGCCGCCGTGCAGCTGACCGGCCGCATCGGCAGCACGCGGCCCAACCTCGCGCTCGGCTGGGAGCTGGACGCCATCACGGTCGTCATCCTGGGCGGCGTGGCGATCCAGGGCGGCCGCGGCAGCCTCGTGGGCGTGCTGTTCGCGACCGTGCTGCTGGGGAGCTTCACGTTCGCGCTGGGCATGCTCAACGTGTCGGGCATGGTGATGACCACCGTCGTGGGCGGGCTGTTCGTCGGCGCGATGGTGTTGCCGCGCGTGGCGGCCAGGCTCGCGCGGGCGACGGCACGCCGCTCGCATTCAACGGTTTTGAAGCCGTAAGGCTTGCCGCAAGCGGGAGGGTCACGCGACCGGCTTTGCCAGCGCGGCCGCTGCGGTATCGGGCGGCGAGGCAGGCACCTGCCTTGCCTCCGGGGGGTGTCGGCACTTCGCCGGCATAACCCACGGAGATTGACATGACTCAGCAAAACCGCAACGAGGAAGGCCAACGCGGCCAGCAAGGGAGCACCGGCCAGCAGCAGCAAGGCCAGCAGCGTGAGAACCAGCAGCGCGAAGGCCAGAACCAGCAGCAAGCCGAGCAGCAACGCCAGGGCCAGCAAGGCGGCCAGCAACGCCAGGATGGGCAGGGCGGCCAGGAAGCTTCTCGTGAGCAGGGCAATCGCAACGAGGGCTCGAACCGCGAAGAAGGCCAAGGCCAGCAGCAACGCCGCTGACGAGCATGGGCACCGTGGCGCTTGGAGGTGCCGCGGTGCCGTGCCGCCACTTCCGATAACCCCATGAGCCGCTTCCTGCGCTACGCCGTCCACCCGGACAATCCGCAACCCCGGCTGCTGATGCATGCCGCGGCGGTCATCCGTGCGGGCGGCGTGGCCGTGTTGCCGACTGCGGCGGGCTACCTGCTCGCATGCCGGCTCGACGACAAGAGCGCGAGTACCAAGCTGCGTCGGCTGGCGGGGCAGTCGCCGCGCGACTTGGCCGTGCTGCTGTGCCGGGATGTGGCGCAGGCGGCCGTCTATGTGCGAATCGACGATGCTGCCTTTCGCGCCATCCGCCGCGGCGAGCCCGGGGCAGCCACGCTGGTGCTGCCGTGCACGAAGCGCGTGCCGCACCGGTTGTCATCGCCACGGGCGATGGCGGTGCTGTACTTCGGCGGCCACGCCGCCACGCAGGGGCTTCTGGCATTCATCGACGAGGCCTTGCTGCTGTCGCCGCCCGCGGACGGCGCGGCGACGGTCGAGCAGCTGGCGCCGGCATGGCGCGACGGCATCGACCTGGCGCTGGATGTCGGGCCCCTGTTCCACCTGGGCGACGCCGGGCGCGCGCGGCCAGCGCACGTGCAGCTCACCGGCGCGCGGTCCTGAAGGTGATGGACCACCGGGTCGCGTCCACCGGCGCGACGCTGTGCTGCCACGCCCAGCGGGCGGTGCCGCGCATCGCATAGATGGAGCGCGGCGCCACGGGCAGCTTGACGATGTCTTCCCGCCTGGGACGCAGTGGCGGATAAGGCCGCAGGCGCAGCAGCGCGCTGCTGCCCAGCGAGACGCCGAAGATCGCCTCGAAATCCGGCACGTCGCGGTGCCATCCCAGCGGCGTGCCCGGCAGGTACTCGGCTACCAGCACATGCGCCAGTGCTTCCGGCTCGACGCCGGCCCAGCGGGCCACGCGCGCGCGCAGCGGGTGCAGTTCCTCGATGAGCGCGCCGGCGGGCAGCAGCTCGTTGGTGTCGTAGTCGAACCTGCCGCCATAGCTGACGACGCGCCGCCGTGCGGTGTAGCTCTTGTACTGCGCCTCCTTCAGTGGCATTCGGGCGATGAGCCCGATCAGCTCGGCCTCCTCGGCCGCGTCCAGGAAGCCGGTCTCGTACACCAGGCCCTCGGGCAGCGCCTGTGGCGAAGGCAGGAGGTCGTCGAACAGCGCGGCCTGTCCCACGGTCAGATGCCCAGGACTTCTGCGAGCAGCGCGGGCAGCTCTTCCAGCGTGTTCTGCTTGTGGAATGTGGCGCGCACGCCCACGCCCTCGGCGTCCATCAGCAGCTCCGCCGGCAGGTTGCCCGACCCGATGATGACCGGCAGCCCCGGGCGGACCGCGTTGATCTCGCGCAGCACGTCCAGGCCCGAGAGGCCGGGCATGTTCAGGTCGGTCACGACCACGTCGACCTCCCACGGCGCGCTCTTGAAGGCGCGGATGGCGTCGACCGCCTGCTCGAAGGCGGTCACCCGGTAGCCGGTGCGTTCCAGCAGCCGGGCCACCATCAGGATCATCACCTCATCGTCGTCCACGTACATCACGTGCCGGCCGGCGCCGTCTGGGGAGCGTGCCTCCAGCGGCACGGGTTCGGTGACGTGGGTGGCGTCGTCCGCCGGCAGCCAGATGTGGAAGGTGGTGCCCTTGCCGACGCTGCTGTCGACCGTGACCGCGCCGCCATGCCCCGACACGATGCCGTGCACGACCGACAGCCCCAGGCCGGTGCCTTCGCCCTCGGGCTTGGTCGTGAAGAAGGGCTCGAACACGCGCTTGATGGTCGCGTCGTCCATGCCCGGCCCGTCGTCGCGCACCCGCACGTGCACGTAGCGCCCGGCGGGCAGCCTGCCGATGCGGTCGGCGGCGTCGCCGTCCAGCATCACCTCCTCGGCCGCGATCTCGATGTGCCCGGGCCGCCCCGACATCGCCTGCCAGGCATTGGCGCACAGGTTGATCAGCGCCTGCTCGACCTGGGTCGCATCGGCAAAGACTCGCAGAGGGCGGCCTGGCAGCACCGCTTCGATCTTGACCGACGTGGGAACGGTCGCGCGCAGCAGCCCCATCGTCTCGTCGACCAGCTCGCCCAGCTCGCAGTGCGCCGGTCGCTTGGGCCGGCGCCGTGCGAATGTCAGGATCTGCTGCACCATCTCGCGCGCGCGCAGGCCGGCCTTGCGGATCTGCTGCAGGCTCTGGACCGCCGGATGTCCGGGGTCGAGGTCACCCAGCGCGAGCTGCGTGTTGCCGAGGATGCCCGCGACGATGTTGTTGAAGTCGTGCGCGATGCCACCGGCCAGCACGCCGATGGCCTCCAGCTTCTGGGTCTCGCGCAGGTGGTCCTCCAGCTCGCGGCGGGCCTCCTCGGCGCGGCGCTCCTGCGTGACGTTGCGGCCGACGCCGCGGTAGCCGGCAAAGCCGCCCTTGTCGTCGAAGACCGGCTCGCCGCTGATGCGCAGCACCTGCGTCGCGCCGTCCGGGCCGGTCTGCATCATCTCGAAGTCGCGGAAGGCTTCATGGCGCAACAGCCCGGCCTTCTGCCGCTCCCAGCTCTGGCTGTCGGCGCCGGTGCGCACCTCCCACGGGTGCTTGCCGAGCATCTGCCCGGGGTCGAGCATGCCGCTGCGGCTGGCGCCGTCGGAGATGAAGGTGTAGCGGAAGTCCGCGTCGACCTCCCAGTACCAGTCGGACGACAGCGCCGTCAGCGAACGGAACTGCGCCTCGCTGTGGCGCAACGCCAGCTGCGCGCGGTTGCGCTCCGACAGGTCGCGGATGAACGCCGCGAAATGCCGCCGCCCGCCCACCGCCAGCTCGCTGAAGGCCACCTCGATCGGCAGCTCCGTGCCGTCAGCCCGCAGGCCGACCGTCTCCGTCGCCCGCCAATCCAGCTTGCGCCGGCCGGTGCGCAGGTAGCTGGAAAAACCGCGCAGGTGCGCGTCGCGCAACCGTTCCGGTTGCACCACCGCCAGCGGCTGGCCGATGACGTCGGCGGGGCGTTGGCCGAACACCGTCTCCAGCGCCGGGTTGGCGAAGCGGATGAGGCCGGTGTCGTCGATGATCAGCACTGCGTCGGTGGTGGTCTGCCACAGCAGCCGGTAGCGCTCCTCGCTTTCGCGCAACGTCACCTCGGAGCGCGCCAGCGCCTCCATCAGCGTGGCGCCCCGGGCGCGCTCCTGCTCAGCCTGGGAGCGTTCCAGCCGCACACGCAGCAGGTCGGCCACGAGGTCGGCCAGATGCTTGAGCAGCGCCGCCTGTTCCGGCGTCAGCTCGCCAGGCTCGTTGTCGAGCACGCACACGGCGCCCAGCAGGTGCCCGTCGAAGACCAGCGGCTGGCCAGCGTAGAACCGCACCGCCGAATCGCCGGTGACCAGCGGGTTGTCGTGGAAGCGCGGGTCGCGGCTCGCGTCGCACACCTGCAGCAGCTGGTCGCTGCCGAGCGCGTGGATGCAGAACGATTCCGACAGCGGATGGAACAGGCGGCCCCATCCGACCTTGGATGCGATCCACTGGCCCTGCGGCGAGATGAAGGTGATCAGCGCCGTCGGCCGCCCGGTCGCCAGTGCGGCGATGGACGTCACCCGGTCGAACGACGCGTCCTCGTGCGGGCGCAGCAGGTCCAGCGAGCGAAGCAGCGCCAGTCGTTCGGGGTCGGCGAGTTCAGAGACCACGTCGTTGTGCCATAAGCGCGTCTATCGTGCCTGAGCCCGGACGGCAGCGCAATTGACGCCGGCGTCAGCGCCCCGCCAGCTGGGTGACCGCCAGGCCCACCAGCGCACACAGCGCCAGCAGCGGCATGACGCCCAGCTTGAAGCGGAACAGCGCCACGCCGGCGCCGATGGCGATCAGCGCCGAGGCCCAGTCGAAGCGCCCGGCCCAGCCGTCGGGCCACAGCACATGCCAGGCAAAGAACAAGGCGAGGTTCAGGATGACCCCGACGACCGCGGCCGTGATGGCCGTCAGCGGTGCGGTGAACTTCAGCTTGCCGTGGGTCGACTCGATCAGCGGCCCGCCGGCCAGGATGAAGACGAACGACGGCAGGAAGGTGAAGAAGGTGACGACGCAGGCCGCCGCCGTGCCGGCCAGGAAGAGCGCATCGGGCCCGAACAGCTGCCGCGTCCAGCCGCCGACGAAGCCGACGAAGGCGACCACCATGATCAGCGGGCCGGGCGTCGTCTCGCCCAGCGCCAGGCCGTCGATCATCTGCGCGCCGGTCAGCCAGTGGTGCTGCTCGACGGCGCCCTGGTAGACATAGGGCAGCACCGCATAGGCGCCGCCGAAGGTCAGCAGCGCCGCCTTGGTGAAGAACCAGCCCATCTGGGCCAGGGCGCCGTTCAAGCCCTGCGTCGCCACCAGGCCGGCCATGGCGGCCAGCCAAAGTCCGGCGCCGATGCCGATGACCCGCGCCAGCCGGCCGCGGCTGAAGCGGGCGTGGCGCGGGGTGGGCGTGCCGTCGTCGATGAGCGCGGGCCCGTAGCCCCGCTGGGCCGCGCCATGGCCGCCGCCCACGGCGAACACCTCCGGCGCCCAGCGCCCGCCGAAATGGCCGATGGCGGCCGCGCCGAGCACGATGAACGGGAAGGGCAGGTCCAGCGCAAAGATGCCGGCAAAGGCCGCCGCGGCAATGCCCCACAGCCAGCCGTTTTTCAGCGCCCGCGTGCCGATGCGGTGGGCGGCGTGCACCACCAGCGCCGTCACCGCGGGCTTGAGGCCGTAGAACAGGCCGGCCACCAGCGGCAGCTTGCCGTAGGCCAGGTAGACCCACGACAGCGCGATCAGGATGAACAGCGACGGCAGCACGAACAGTGCGCCGGCAACCAGCCCGCCGCGCGTGCGGTGCATCAGCCAGCCGATGTAGGTGGCCAGCTGCTGGGCCTCGGGGCCGGGCAGCAGCATGCAGTAGTTCAGCGCATGCAGGAAGCGCTTCTCGCTGATCCAGCGGCGCCGCTCCACCAGCTCGGTGTGCATGATGGCGATCTGCCCGGCCGGGCCGCCGAAGCTGATGAAGCCGAGCTTGAGCCAGAAGCGCAGGGCTTCCCAGAAGCCGACGTCCGGCGGTGCCGTGGTGGGGGAGGGGGCGGTGTCCAAGGGGCTTGCGGGCGGGTGCGTTCAGGCTACGCAATGTAGAGGCACCGCCGCCGGCACGCCCGGTGCCGCGACGGCCCGCAGCTTATGACGCATGACAGTTTTGTTATGGCTTTGATCGAAAACTTGATTGGTCAGGCCGGGCCGCGCGCGTTAACGTCGAGTTATTGTTTGTCTCCTCCTCCCTCCTCGGGTGGATTCAACCCTTCGGGCCGGCTCGGCCGACCGAAGGGTTTTTCTTGGCTGGTGCGGTTCAGGCGCTTCCAGCCGGCGGGCGTACCGCGCGGCTCGCGACCACCATCGCGCCGGGCTCGTCCGCGTCGGGCTCGCTCGCGAAGCCCAGCGTCTTCAGCAGGCCCAGCATGGCGCGGTTCTCGCGCAGCACGTGGCCGACCAGGCGTTGCGTGCCGTTGGCCAGCGCATGGTCCAGCAGGGCCTGCATCAGCAGGCGGCCCAGGCCGCGCCGCTTGAGGTCGCTGCGCACCATCACGGCGAACTCGGCGTCGACGTTGTCCGGGTCGCGCACCAGGCGCGCCACGCCCAGCGTGCACGGGCCGTCCTGCGCATGCTCGTCGACGACGATGAAGGCCATCTCGCGCTCGTAGTCGATCTGCGTCATCCGGGCGAGGTCGTCGTGCGACAGCGGGTGCATCGCCTGGAAGAAGCGCATGCGCAGGTCCTCAGGGTCGGCAGCCTCCAGGAACTCGCGGTGTTGGGCCTCGTCCTCCGGGCGGATGGGCCGCATCAGCAGCATGCGCCCTTGCCAGTGCAGCCTGCGCACCAGTTCTGCCGGATAGGGCCGCACGGCGAAGCGCTTCATGCCCGATGGCGCCAGCGACGACAGGCGCACCCGCGCATCCAGCGCCAGCACGCCATGCTCGTCGGCCCACAGCGGGTTGATGTCCAGTTCGGCGACTTCGGGCTGGTCGGCCAGCAGCTGGGCCAGGGCGATCAATGCGTCGCACAGCGCATCGATGCGCACGGGCGGATGGTCGCGATAGCCCGCCAGCAGCCTGGCCACGCGTGTGCGGCCGATCAGCTCGCGCGCCAGCGTGCGGTTCAGCGGCGGCAGGGCGATGGCGCGGTCGCCGAGCACCTCGACGGCGGTGCCGCCCTGGCCGAACAGCAGCACGGGGCCGAAGATGGGATCGACGTGCGCGCCGGCGATCAGCTCCTTGGCATGCGGCCGCTGCGCCATGGCCTGCACGCTGAACCCTTGGATGACGGCCTCCGGGCGCGTGGCGCGCAGATGGGCCAGCATGTCCTCGGCCGCTGCCCGCACCGCCTCGGCACCGCGCAGGTCCAGGCGCACGCCGCCGGCGTCGGACTTGTGCAGGATGTCGGGGGACACCACCTTCAGCACCACCGGCCCGTCGATGCGGCCTGCGGCCTCGGCGGCGGCAGCAGGCGACGCGGGCACGCGCAGCGTCGCCACCACCGGGATGCCGTAGGCGGCCAGCAGGTCCTTGGCGTCGATCTCGTCCAGCCATTCGGACCCGGCTTCCAGCGCCGCCTCGACGATGCGGCGCGCACGCGCGCGGTCCGGCTCGGCATTGGCGGTCGCCGTGGGCGTCTCGCGCAACACCGCCTGGTTGCGCCGGTAGGTCTGCATCAGCGAGAAGGCACGCACCGCCTCCTCCGGCGTCTCGTAGCCGGCAATGCCGGCCTGCTCGAAGAGCCGCCGCGCCGGCGCCACCGTGTCGCCGCCCAGCCAGCAGCTCAGCACGCGCCCGCGGTGCGCGGCGATGAGCGGCGCGCAGGCCTGCGCGATGTCCACGCTCGGCACGATGGCCGTCGGTGCATGCACGAACAGCAGTGCGCCGGCCTCGGGCGCGTCGAACAGCGCCTTGAGCGTGTCGACGTAGCGCTGCGCCGGTGCGTCGCCGATGATGTCGACGGGGTTGCCATGCGACCACTGGGCCGGCAGCACGGCGTTGAGCCGACGCATCAGCGCCGCGCCCGGCCGGGCCAGCGTCACGCCGAGCGGGGCGGCGGCGTCGGCCACCATGACGCCGGCGCCGCCGCCGTTGGTCATGACCATCAGGTCCCGGCTCGGGTTGTCGCGAAAGCGCGCCAGCGTCTGTGCGGCGATGAAGAGCTCGTTCAGCGTGTCGACCCGCAGCATGCCGGCGCGGCGGATGGCGGCGTCGAAGACGATGTCCTCGCCCGCCAGCGCGCCGGTGTGCGAGGCCGCGGCGCGCATGCCCGCCGGCACCCGGCCGGCCTTGACGACGATGACCGGCTTGGCGCGCGCCGCAGCGCGTGCCGCCGACATGAACTTGCGCGGCGCCGTGATGCTCTCGATGTACAGCAGGATGGCGCGGGTGTGCCGGTCGGTGGCCAGGTGGTCCAGCAGGTCGCCGAAGTCGACGTCGACATGCTCGCCCAGCGAAACCAGGTGCGAGAAGCCGATCCGCTCCGCGTTGGCCCAATCCAGCAGCGCGGTCAGCAGCGCGCCGGACTGCGACACGAGGGCCAGCTCGCCCGGCAGCGCGTTGGCCTGGGTGAAGCTGGCGTTCAGCCCGCTGTGCGGGCTCAGCAGGCCGATGCAATTGGGGCCCAGCAGCCGCAGCGTGTGCGGCCGCGCGGCCTCCAACGCGGCCTGTTTCTGCTGCGCCGTGAGGCCGGCCGTGACGATGATGGCGGCGCGCGTGCCGCGCGCGCCCAGCTGGGCGATCAGCGGCGCGATGGTGTCGGGCGGCGTGCACAGCACCGCCAGGTCGGGCGTGAACGGCAGTTCCGCCACGCCGGCGAAGCAGCGCACGCCGGCCAGCGTCGCCAGCCGCGGGTTCACGGGCGCGGCCGGCCCCTCGAAGCTGACGAGGTTCTGCCACACGGTGGTGCCCACCCGGCCGGGCTTGTCCGAGGCGCCGAAGACGGCAACGGATTGCGGGGAGAGCAGGCGGTCGAGATGGCGTTGCGTCATGCGTCGCATGGTGTCGGCGGGCCCTGGTGGCCGCCTTGCGCAGCGTCAAGCGCCGCGGAGGTATGCGTTCCCTTGATCAAACGCAAGGTCGGGCCGCGGGGCGGCGCGCAGCATCGTGCCCTCCAGCGGTTGAGCGCAAGGGGTGGCCCATGAGGATCGTTCTCGCAGTCGATGGCAGCGCCTACACCAAGCGCATGCTCGGTCATCTCGCGGCCCACGATGAACTGGTGGGCAAGGACAACGAGTTCATCGCCGCGAACGTGACGGCCGCGGTGCCGCCGCATGCCGCCCGCTTCCTCCCGGCAGAGACGCTGCGGCAGTACTACGTCGACGAGGGCGAGAAGGTGCTCAAGCCGGTGCGGGAGTTCGCCCGCATGCAGGGCTGGCGCCTGCGCGAACGCCATGCGGTCGGCCATCCGGGCGACACGCTGACGGAGATCGTCGGCGAGGAAGCACCCGACCTGCTGGTCATGGGCTCCCACGGCCACGGCACGTTTGCGAGTGCGCTGCTGGGTTCGGTGTCGGCGCGGCTGCTGGCGTGCACTCGGGTGCCGGTGCTGCTGATCCGGTAGCCGGCAACCGCCGCCCGCGGCGTGCCAGGGCTGATCAATCGGTCGCCCGCTGCAGCCGCCTGCCCAGGGCGGCGCCGGCCACCGCCGCGACGACGACCGCCGCCAGGGCGAGCGCCAGATCGCCTGCAGCCGGCACGCCGAAATGCAGCAGCCGGCGTGCCCCGGGCAGCGCGACGGCCAGCCCCAACGCGGCGGCAGCTGCCGCGGCCACCGCCCAGAACGCGCGTGCGCTCGCGCCGAACAGCGCGCGCCAGCCGCTGCCCGCCGACATGTTGGCCGCGACGAGCAGCAGGTTGCCCAGCGTCAGCCCGATGACCGCCAGCGTGCGTGCCGTGTCGGCATCCCGGCCGGCCTGCAGTGCGGCCATGTACACGGCCAGCGTCGCTGCCAGCAGGCTGCCGCCCTGCGCCAGCCCCTGCCACAGCATGGCCCAGCCGACGATGCCCTCGCTCGCGCGGCGCGGCGGCCTGTGCATCAAGCCGGGCGCTTCGGGCGCACTCTCGAAGGCCAGCGAGCACACCGGGTCGATCACCATCTCGGTCAGCACGACATGGGCCGGCAGCATCAACGGCGGCAGGCCGAACAGCAGCGGCAGCACCGCCAGGCCGGCGACCGGCACATGGATGGCGGTGATGTAGACCATGACGTTGCGCAGGTTGTCGAAGATGCGCCGGCCCATGCGCACGCCGCCGACGATGCGGCTGAAGTCCTCGTCCAGCAGCACCAGGTCGGCCGCTTCGCGCGCGACGTCGGTGCCGCGCGCGCCCATGGCGATGCCGATATGCGCGGCCTTCAGCGCGGGCGCGTCGTTGACGCCGTCGCCCGTCATCGCCACGGTCTCGCCGTTGCGGCGCAGGGCCTGCACGAGCTGCAGCTTCTGCTGCGGCGCCACCCGCGCGAACACGCGCACGCGGCGCACCGCGTCGGCCAGGGCGTGCTCGTCCATGCGCTGCACCTCCGCGCCGGTCAGCACCCCGGCGGCGGTCTCGATGCCGGCCTGCTGCGCGATGGCCAGGGCCGTGGCGGCATGGTCGCCGGTGATCATCGCGACGGCGATGCCGGCCGCCCGCGCCTGGGCCACGGCAGCGGGCACGCTGGCGCGCAGCGGGTCCTCGAAGGCGGTGAAGCCGAGCAGCGTGAAGTGGTGGTCATGCAGGCTGCCAGCCGCCGCCTCGCCGGCTGGCGCGGTGCCCTCGGCGACGGCGAGCACGCGCAGGCCTTGCGCGGCGAGGTGCTTCACCTGGGTGAGCAGCAGGCCGGTCTGTTGCGCATCAAGGCGGCACAGCGCGAGCACCGCTTCGGGTGCGCCCTTGGCGGCCAGGCACTGCCGCCCCGCGGCGTCCGTCCAGGCGTGTGCCATCGCCGGCAGCGCGGGGCTGAGAGGGAATTCGCGCGTCAGCCGCCAGTCGGCATGCAGGAGCGCGGTGCCGGCCAGCGCGGCGTCGCCATGGGCGAGCAGCGCGCGGTCCATGGGGTCGATGCCACCGCGCCGCGAGGCCAGCATGCCGCATGCCAGCAGCCGGCGCACCGCCTCGGGCAAGGGGGCGCCCGGCTCCACGGGCACGTCGGCAGCGGCGGTCACCAGGCGGCGCAGGCGCATGCGGTTCTCGGTGAGCGTGCCGGTCTTGTCGACGCACAGCACGGTGGCCGCGCCCAGCGCCTCGATGACGGCCGGCCGGCGCGTCAGCACCTGGATGCGCGCCAGCCGCCACGCGCCAAGTGCCAGGAACACCGTCAGCGCCATCGGAAACTCTTCCGGCAGCATCGCCATGCCGAGCGCGATGGCCGACAGCAGGCCCTGCATCCAGTCGCCGTGCAGCAGGCCGTAGCCCACCATGACGGTCGCGCTGACCCCGACGGCCGCCACGCCCAGGGCCTGCACCAGCCGCCGCAGCTGGCGCTGCAGCGGCGTCGGCTCCGTCTCGATGGCGGCCAGCGACGCGCCGATGCGGCCCACCTGGCTGGCGTGGCCGGTGGCCGTCACCTCTACGACGGCATGGCCGCTGACGGCCAGCGTGCTGGCGTAGACATGCGGTGCATCCTCGCCGCCGGGCGGTGCGACCGCAGGCGCTGCCGGCACGGCGCACGCGCGCTTGCGCACCGGCACCGACTCGCCGGTGAGCAGCGACTCGTCGACCTCCAGCCCCGCAGCCTCGCGAACGAGGCCGTCGGCCGCGACGCGCTCGCCTTCGCCCACCAGGAAGATGTCGCCCGGGACCAGCTCGCGTGCCGGGATGCGACGGCTGTTGCCGTCGCGCACGACGCGCACCTGCGGCGCCGCCAGCTCGCGCAGGGCGGCCAGCGCATGCTCGCTGCGCCGCTCCTGGAAGATGACCAGCCCCACCGTGACCGCCGCGAAGAACGCGAGCAGCAGGCCTTCGCCCAGGTCGCCCAGCAGCAGGTAGATCGCCGCGGCGACGACCAGCAGCAGGAACATCGGCTCCGCGACCACCCCGCGCAACGTGCCGAGCAGGCCGTGGCTGTCGCGGCTCGTGATCTCGTTGGGACCCTGGGCCGCCAGGCGCCGGGCGGCCTCGGCGTCGCTCAGGCCGCCGAGACCGGCGCTGCTGCCTTCAAGCATGAATCTCCTCCGAATGGCGAACGGCCCATGAGACCACCGCCGCAGGCCGTCGGCTTGACGGCTGTCAAGGCGCGGCGCGGGGCTGCCTGTTGATGTGCATCAACGGGCCCGCCCCGGCCGGCCGGGATGATCGACGCGTCGCGACCTGCCCGGCCTGCCTGCCGTTCGGGCTGAGCACCTGCACCACCACGCCGCCACCGCGCGGCCAGGGCGACCCATACCGTTCGAGGAGTTCCCATGACCACCACCATGAAAGCCGCAGTCGTCCGCGCCTACCGGGAGCCGTTGTGCCTGGAGGAGGTCGCCGTGCCCGAGGTGCCGCCGGGGCAGGTGCTCGTCAAGGTGGCCGCCTGCGGCGTCTGCCACACCGACCTGCACGCCGCCGACGGCGACTGGCCGGTCAAGCCGCCGCTGCCGTTCATCCCGGGGCACGAAGGCGTCGGCCACGTCGCCGCGGTGGGGGCGGGCGTCAAGGGCATCCGCGAAGGCGACCGGGTGGGCGTGCCGTGGCTGCACACCGCCTGCGGCCATTGCGAGCATTGCCTGACCGGCTGGGAGACGCTGTGCGATGGCCAGCAGATGACCGGCTACACCGTCAACGGCAGTTTCGCGGAGTACGTGCTGGCCGATCCCGCCTATGTGGGCCACCTGCCCGCGGGCCGCTCGTTCGAGGCGCTGGCGCCCATCCTGTGCGCCGGCGTGACCGTCTACAAGGGCCTGAAGGTGCTGGACGCCCGGCCGGGGCAATGGGTCGCCATCGTCGGCGTCGGCGGGCTGGGGCACCTGGCGGTGCAGTACGCGCGCGCCATGGGCTTTCACGTCGTGGCGGTCGACGTCGACGCCGCGAAGTTGCAACTCGCGGCCCAGGTCGGTGCCGAGCTGTGCGTGAACGCGGCGGAGGTCAACCCCGTCGAGGTGTTGCAGAAGGAACTGCGAGGGGTGCACGGCGTGCTGGTGACCGCCGTGTCGCGCGAGTCGTTCGCCCAGTCGCTGGGCATGCTGCGCAAGCGCGGCACCATGTCCATGGTCGGCCTGCCGCCGGGCGATTTCGCGCTGCCCATCTTCGACGTCGTGCTGAATGCCAAGACCGTGCGCGGCTCCATCGTCGGCACGCGCCAGGACTTGAACGAGGCGCTGCAGTTCGCTGCCGAAGGCGTGGTGCATGCCAGCACGAGCACGCACCGGCTGGAGGACATCAACCAGATCTTCGATGGCCTGCGGCAGGGCCGCATCGAGGGGCGTGCCGTGCTGAGCTTCGCCTGAGGGGTGGTGGCTGCAGTCAGCGCAACGGCTTGCTCAGGTAGGGCGAGCCGGCCAGGCCGAAGCGCCATGGCAGCTCGGCCGCCTTGCTGATGCCGATGCGCGGCCCGCAGGCGATGTCTGCGGCGCGGGGCGGGGCCTGCAGCTCGAAGGGCGGCCGGTCCAGGGGCAGGGCGTCGAACGACCGGGCTATGCCCAGCGCCTGGCCCACCCGGCCGGGCCCCGATGCCAACAGCCGCAGCGGCTCGACGCCGCGGCGCGCGCGCATCACGTCCACGCCGTGCGTCGGCTGCAGCGCCCGGATCAGCACCGCCGCGCCATGGCCGGCCTCGCGGCAGACGAAGTTCAGGCACCAGTGCAGGCCGTAGCTCAGGTAGACGTAGGCGTGGCCGGGCGGCCCGAACATCGCGCCGTTGCGGGCGGTGCGGCCGCTGAAGCTGTGCGAGGCCGGGTCGTCGGCGTCGTAGGCCTCGGTCTCGACGATGACGCCGCCCACGCCGTCGACCTGCAGCGTCCAGCCGATGAGCTGGCGCGCGACGGCCAGCGGGCTTTGCTCGAAATCCATCGCCCAAGGCTACGCGAACTGGCACACGCGGCGGTGTCGGCGGCTGCCTACAACGCGAGGGCTTGCACGCCGGCTGGCAGCAGCGGTGGGCTGCCCAGAATGAAGCGATGGCACGCGCCCCGACCTCCGACGATGCACCGGCCGCCGCCGCCCAAGGCGCGCTGCGCGAGGCCTCGCGCTGGTCCGCCGCCACTTGGTGGAACATGGTCAAGGCCTCGCTCTCGGCCTGGCTGGAGGACTACGCGCCGAGCATGGGCGCGGCGCTGTCGTACTACACAGTGTTCTCACTGGCGCCGCTGCTGGTCATCGTCGTGTCGCTGGCGGGGCTGGTGTTCGGCACCGAGGCCGTGCGTGGCGAGGTCTTCGGGCAGATCTCCGGCCTGATGGGCCCCGAGGCGGCCAAGGGCGTGCAGGACATGCTGGCCAGCTTCAGCAAGCCGAGCACCGGCGCCTTCGGCACCGTCGTCGGTGTCGTCGTGTTGCTGATCGGCGCCACCACGGTGTTCGGCGAACTGCAGGATGCGCTGGACCGCATCTGGCGTGCGCCAGTGCGGCAGAAGACCAGCGGAATCTGGGCGCTGGTGCGCGCGCGGCTGCTGTCCTTCGGCATGATCCTCGGCGTCGCCTTCCTGCTGGTGGTGTCGCTGGTCGCCGGTGCGGCCATCTCGGCGCTGGGCAAGTGGTGGGGCGGCTGGTTCGAAGGCTGGGAAGTGCTGGCGCAGTTCATCAACGTCGTGCTGGGCTTCGCGCTGACGACGGCGGTGTTCGCCCTCATCTACAAGGTCATGCCGCGCGTCAAGGTCGGCTGGGGCGACGTCTGGGTGGGCGCGGCCGTCACGGCACTGCTGTTCACTGTCGGGCGCTTCCTCATCGGCCTGTACATCGGCAAGACCGGCGTGGCCAGCGGCTTCGGCGCGGCCGGCTCGGTGGCGGTGGTGTTCGTGTGGGTCTACTACTCGGCGCAGATCTTCCTCGTCGGCGCCGAATTCACCTGGGTCTACGCCCAGCGCATGGGCTCGCGGCGCGGCATGCCGGCGCTGGAGCGGGCCGCGAGCCCGGCCGCTTGAATGCTGAACAGGAACCGCCATGCTGCTCGTCTGCCCTCACTGCGGAACCCGCAACCGCGTCCCCGATGAACGCCTGGGGGACGACCCCGCCTGCGGCCAATGCGGCCAGGCCGTGGCGCCGCGCAAGCCGGTGGCGCTGGGTGACGCCGAATTGGGGCGTTATCTGCAGGGCACGGAGGCGCCGGTGCTGGTGGATTTCTGGGCCGCCTGGTGCGGGCCGTGCCGGTCCTACGCGCCGCAGTTCGAGCAGCTGGCCGCAGCCCGGCCGGACATCCGCTTCGTGAAGGTGGACAGCGACGCCGCACCGGCGTCCAGCTCGCGGCTGCAGATCCGCAGCATCCCCACGACGCTGCTGTTCAGGGGCGGCAGCGAGGTGGCGCGGCAGAGCGGCGCCATGTCGGCAGCCCAGCTGGCGGCGTGGGTGGACGGCGCGCTGCGCTGAGCAAGCCCAGCGGTCAGGCGGCGGCGCTGCGCTGCGACTGGCTCAGCCGGCACAGCTGCTCCAGCTGACCGAAGTCCACCGGCTTGGTGAGCTGGAAATCGAAGGCGCCGGTCTCCACGCTGCGGATGGCGCCCGTCACCGCGACGAGGACCATGCCGGTGCCGAAGCGCCGGCGCAGCTCCTGGGCCAGCGCATGGCCGTCGACCCGCGGCATGAAGATGTCCACCAGCGCGAGGTGAGGCGCGAAGGTCTCGGCCACGGCCAACGCCTCCTCACCGCTCGTCGCGCAGAGCACGGTGCGGCCGTCCTGCTGCAGGCAGAAGGCCAGCGACTCCGCCGAGTCCGGGTCGTCGTCGACGACGAGGACGTTGAAGGCGGGTGAGCTCGGCTGGGGCTTCGACATGGGCGTTGACCTCGAAGGGGACCGCAGTATCGCGGGCCTTCGCGCGCAGGTGGCCGCGGTTACAAGCTCAGCGCCGCATCAGCCAGACGCCGAGCGCCGTTCCCAGCGCGAGCCAGACCAGCACGATGACGATGCCGCCCACCAGGCTGCGCGGCCGCGCGCCGGCCTCGGCCATCCACTGCTCGGCCCGGGCCCGCGAGGCCTGCACGACCGCGGGCGGCAGCAGGCGCAGCGCCAGCCAGATCAGCGCCGGCAGCAGCAGCACGTCGTCCAGGTAGCCCAGCACCGGAATGAAGTCGGGGATCAGGTCGATGGGGCTGAGCGCATAGGCCACCACCAGCGCGGCCAGCAGCTTGGCGGCCCACGGCGTGGCGGGGTCGGTGCGCGCGAACCACAGCGTCAGCGCATCGCGCTTGAGGCGGCGCGCCCAGGCGCGGGTGGAGGCGATGAAGGACATGGCGGTGCGGGCAGGGTGCAGCCCGGGTCAGCGCGGTTGCGGCGCGAAGGCACCGGCCGCCTGCGCCGCCAGCGTGCCCAGCTCGCCGTACAGCGGCAGCACGTTCGTGCCCAGGCCGGGGTGCACGCGGTTGGACAGCAGCACGAAGAAGCTGCGGCTCGTCGGGTCCAGCCAGAAGGCGCAGCCGGTGAAGCCGGTGTGGCCGAAGCTGGTGGGCGGGTAGAGGCTGCCGCGCGGGCGCGAGAAGGGCGATGCGATGTCCCAGCCCATGCCGCGCTGCTCGGCCAGGGCCGGCGGCGACTGCGGCGTCGTCAGCAGCGCCACGCTCTGCGGCGACAGGAAGCGCCGGCCGTCCGCGGCCACGCCGCCGGCCAGCAGCATGCGGGCAAAGCGGGCGAGGTCGGCCGTCGTCGTGAACAGGCCCGCATGGCCGGCGACACCGCCCATCTTGCGCGCCGTGGGGTCATGCACGTCGCCGCGCAGCACCCGCCCATCGGGCAGCCGCTCTGTCGGTGCGATGCGTGCCGCGTCCATGCGGCGCAGTGGCAGATAGCCGCTGTCCGCCATGCCCAGCGGCTCGAACAGGGCCTGTTGCGCATGACGGTCCAAGGCCATGCCGCTGGCGCGTTCGACGATGCGGCCGAGCAGGATGAAGTTGACGTCCGAGTAGCGGAACAGCGTGCCCGGCGCCGCGGCCAGCGGCAGGCCGCAGGCGATGCGCTCCGCGTCGGCCGCGCCGGCCCAGTCGCCCGCGCCGTTGCCGGGCAGGCTGGCGGGCAGGCCCGAGCTGTGCGTCAGCAGCTGGCGCAGCGTGATGTGGGCCTTCTCGGCGCCGCCGCAGCCGGGCAGGTAGCGCTGCAGCGGCGCCTCCAGGTCGAGCCGGCCCTGCTCGCGCAGCAGCTGCACCAGCGTGGCGGTGACGACCGGCTTGGTCAGCGAGGCGGCGTCGAAGACGGTGGCTTCGTCCAGCGGCTCGGGCTGAGGGTCGACGGCGCGCCGGCCGTAGGCACGGTGATGGCTGCCGCGGCCGACGCGCTCGATCCACAGCGCGGCGCCGGGCAGCTGGCCCTGGGCGATGAAGCGCTCGACGGCGGCATCGGCCTGCGCCAGTGGCCGCGGCGCCAGCGCGGGCTGCAGCGCGCAGCCGGACAGCAGGGCGGCGGCAAGGAGGGCGAGGCGGGTCTGCATGCGGCATTCTGGCGCCGCGGATTGCCCGCGGCGCGGCCGCTGCCTAACATCGCCACTCCTCTCACCCCCCGGAACAGGAACCCGCATGGAAACCCAGGAACTGCATCGAGGCCGGCTGATCGATCACCTCCAGCTCGTCGTTCGCGACCTCGCAGCCAGCCAGCGCTTTTACGAAGCCGTCTTCAAGGTGCTGGAGATCCCCATCGGCGGCACCGGCGATGACTACTTCTGGGCCGACGAGCTGTTCGTCTCCACGGCCCAGAGCCGGGCCGCGCAGGGCGAGCTGACGGGGCGCGTGCACCTGGCCTTCCAGGCCAAGGACCGGGCCACCGTCGACGCCTTCCACAAGGCGGCGCTGGCCAGCGGCGGCAGGGACCATGGCGCGCCCGGCGAGCGGCCCTACCACCCCGGCTACTACGCCGCCTTCGTGCTGGACCCCGACGGCAACAACATCGAGGCGGTCTTCCACGGCGAGGCCAAGCGCAGCGCGGCGTCGGTGAAAGTGACCTTCTGAGCCGCGGCCTGGCGCTGCTGCGCGCCCTGCGCGTTCAGCGGGGCTTGCGGATGTAGTCGACGAAGTCGAAGCGCAGGCCGTCGGCGCTGGTGCGCGGCTCGCGGGTGGTTTCGGTGAACTGCTCGCGTGGCCAGGCGGGGAAGTGCCGATCGGCGTCGGGGAAGGCGGCGTCCACCTCGGTCAGCGCAAGCTGATCCGCGCGGGGCAGGGCAAGGGCGTAGATGTCGCCACCGCCGATGACGCACACCTCGGGCTCGTGGCACGCGGCCAGCGCCGCATCCAGGCTCGTGAAGACCTCCGCCCCCGGCAACTCGGTCGTGCTGCGGCTGACGACCAGGTTGCGGCGCCCCGGCAGCGGCCGGAACTTTGCCGGCACCGAGTCCCAGGTCTTGCGACCCATGATGACGGGCTTGCCCAAGGTCAGCGCCTTGAAACGGGCGATGTCCTCGGGCAGGCGCCACAGTAGCGTGTTGTCGCGGCCGATGGCGCCGTCCTTGGCCACCGCCGCCACCAGCGTGATACGGCTCATACGGCCACCTGCGCCTTGATGGCGGGATGCGGGTCGTAGCCGCTCAGCTCGAAGTCGTCGTACTCGTAGTCGAAGATGCTGGCGGGACGGCGCTTGAGGGTCATCAATGGGTAGGGGCGCGGCTCGCGGGCGAGCTGGGTCTGCACCTGCTCCACGTGGTTGTCGTAGATGTGGCAGTCGCCGCCGGTCCAGATGAAGTCACCCAGCTGCAGGTCGCACTGCTGGGCCAGCATCATGGTCAGCAGCGCGTAGGACGCGATGTTGAAGGGCACGCCCAGGAAGATGTCGGCGGACCGCTGATAGAGCTGGCAGCTGAGCTTGCCGTCCGCGACGTAGAACTGGAAGAACGCGTGGCAGGGCATCAGTGCCATCTTGGGCAGGTCGGCCACGTTCCAGGCGCTGACGATGATGCGGCGGCTGTCGGGGTTGGACTTGAGCGTCTTCACCACGTCGGCGATCTGGTCGATGTGCCCGCCGTCGGGCGTGGGCCAGCTGCGCCACTGCACGCCGTACACCGGCCCGAGGTCGCCGTCCGCGCGCGCCCACTCGTTCCAGATCGTCACGCCGCGCTCCTGCAGCCACTTGACGTTGCTGTCACCGCGCAGGAACCACAGCAGCTCCAGCACGATGGACTTCAGGTGCACTTTCTTCGTCGTCACCAGCGGGAAGCCCTGGCTCAGGTCGAAGCGCATCTGGTGGCCGAACACGCTGCGCGTGCCGGTGCCGGTGCGGTCGCTTTTCTGCACGCCATGCTCGAACACGTGGCGCATGAAGTCTTCGTACTGCTGCGGAGGGCGGGACATCGTGCTCATGCCCGGCATTGTCTCCGCTACGGCGCCAGCAGCACGCGCAGCATGCGGCGCATGACCGGGGCGATGGCCGGCACGCGCTGCGCCATGCCGGCGTGGCGCACGCTCATGGCCGTCAGGCCGTTGAAGAGGGCGCCCAGCAGCAGGGCGCGGCCTTCGATCTCCTCGGGCGGCAGCTGGTTCGCCGCCTGCTCGCCCAGGCTCTGGCGGATCAACGCCTGGGCCTTCTCGTTCACCAGCGCCTCGGTCCGGTGCACCACCGCGGCCAGCCTGGGGTTGCGGCTGGCCTCGGCCAGCACCTCCAGCTGCAGCGCCGCGTCAGCCACCTGGCTGCGGTCGTCGATGGCCTGCTCGATGTCGCCCAGCATCTTCTGCAGCAGCGCACCTTCCTGCTGGAAGGCGGCGATGCGTTGCAGCACCTCCTCGCAGTCCCGCTCGACGATGGCCGCGATGATGTCGTCCTTGTTCTCGAACAGGTTGTAGATGTGGCCGGGGCTCATGCCCGCCGTCTTGGCGATCTCGGCCATGCTGGCGGCGTGGAAGCCGCGGCGGCGAAAGCATTCGGCGGCGGCGTCCAGCACCTGCTGGCGGCGCGCCAGCGCGCGGTCGGAGGGTTGGGTGGAGACAGTCACGACGCGGATTGTCTGCTGCCCTGGCCACTCCCTTGCCCGCCGCCCAGCGCCTTGTACAGCGTCACGCGGTTGACCTGCTGCGCCAGCCGCGCGTTGATGAGGCCTTGCTCGGCACCGTACAGCGTGCGCTGTGCGTCCAGCGTGGCGAGGCGGTCGTCCAGCCCCTGGCGGAAGCGCGCCTCGGCCAGCCGCAGCGCGTCCTGCGTCTGCGCGACCAGCCGCTGCTGGGACTCGACCTGCTGGCCGATGGTCGCGCGCTGCGCCAGCGCGTCGGCCACGTCGCGGAAGGCGCTCTGGATGGCCTTCTCGTACTGCGCCACGGCGATGTCGCGGTCCACCTGGGCGGTCTTCAGGTTGGCCTGGTTGCGCCCGGCGTCGAAGATGGGCAGCGACACCTGCGGCATGAAGCTCCACAGGCCCGAGCCCGAGCGGAACAGGCCGTCCAGCTCGTTGCTCGCCGTGCCGGCGCTGGCCGTCAGGCTGATGCGCGGGAAGAACGCCGCGCGCGCCGCGCCGATGTTGGCGTTGGCGGCCTGCAGCGTGCGCTCGGCCTGCAGCACGTCGGGGCGGGCCAGCAACACGTCGGAGGGCAGGCCGGCCGACAGCTCGGTGGCCTGCGTGACGGGCGTGTCCGTGCCTGCGGCCGGCCATGGCCCGGCGCCCAGCGGCTGGCCCACCAGCAGCGCCAGCGCATGGCGGTCCTGCGCGACCTGGGAGGTCAGCGCGGCGAGGTCGGTCTGCGCCGTCTCGGCGGCAATCTCGGCCTGGCGCAAGTCCAGCGTGGAGGCCACGCCCGCGCCCTGCAACCGCTGCGTCAGGCGCAGCCCGTCCTGGCGCGCACGCAGCGTCTGCTCGGCCAGGCGGTGCCGCTCCTGGTCGGCGGCCAGCGTCAGGTAGGCGCCGGCCAACTGGGCGATGAGGCTGATCTGCGTGCTGCGGCGGGCGTCGTCGGTGGCGAGGTACTGCTGCAGCGTCGCGTCGTTGAGGCTCTTCACGCGGCCGAACAGGTCCAGCTCCCAGGCGCTGACGCCGAGCGTGGCGGTGTACTGGCGGGTGATGGTGCCGCCCGGCGAGCGCGTGGCCGTCTGGCCGGCGCCGGCCGCCACGGTGGGCAGCCGGTCGGCCTGCTGCACGCCGTACTGCGCCTGGGCGCGCTCGACGTTCAGCACCGCCACGCGCAGGTCGCGGTTGTTGGCCAGGGCCTGCTCGATCAGCTTCTGCAGCTTGGGATCGGTGAAGAACTCGCGCCAGCCGATGTCGGCGGCCTTGGCGTCGGCCGTCGTCGCCTGCGGCACGGGCCATTGCGTGGCGACGGGGGCGGCCGGGCGCTCATAGGTGGGCGCCAGGCTGGCGCAGCCGGCGAGCGCCAGGCTGGCGGCGAGGATGCTCAGGAACTTGGTCATGTCACAGGCCCTCCAGGGCTTGCGGCGCAGCCACGGGGGCGGGCGCCGGGGAAGTCTTCTTGGGGAACCAGCGCTGCACCGCGATGAAAAAGACGGGCACGAAAAAGATGCCCAGCACCGTCGCACTCAGCATGCCGCCCAGCACGCCGGTGCCGATGGCGTTCTGGCTGCCCGAGCCGGCGCCGGTGGCGATGGCCAGCGGCAGCACGCCCAGGGCGAACGCCAGCGACGTCATCAGGATGGGGCGCAGCCGCAGGCGCACGGACTCCAGCGTGGCGGTGACGGCGTCGCGGCCGGCTTCCATCTGCTCCTTGGCGAACTCCACGATCAGGATCGCGTTCTTGGCCGACAGGCCTATGGTGGTCAGCAGCCCCACCTGGAAGTACACGTCGTTGGACAGCCCGCGCGCCGTGGCGGCCAGCAGCGCGCCGATGACGCCCAGCGGCACCACCAGCATCACCGAGAACGGGATGCTCCAGCTCTCGTACAGCGCGGCCAGGCACAGGAACACCACCAGCAGCGAGATCGCGTACAGCATGGGCGCCTGGTCGCCGGTCAGCCGCTCCTGGTAGGACAGACCCGTCCAGCTCACGCCGATGCCGGGCGGCAGCTGGGCGACGATGGCTTCCACCGACTTCATCGCCGCGCCGGAGCTCTGGCCCGGTGCCGGCTGGCCCAGCACTTCCAGCGCGGGCAGGCCGTTGTAGCGCTCCAGGCGGGGCGAGCCCAGCTCCCAGTGCGCCGTGCCGAAGGCGGAGAACGGCACCATCTGGCCCGACGCGTTGCGCACGCGCCAGCTGTTCAGGTCCTCGGGCTGCATGCGGTAGGTGGCGTCGGCCTGCAGGTAGACCTTCTTCACGCGGCCGCGGTCGATGAAGTCGTTGACGTAGGCGCCGCCCCAGGCGGTGGACAGCAGGCCGTTGATGTCGGCCACCGAGATGCCCAGAGCGCCGGCCTTGGCCGTGTCCACGTCCAGGCGCAGCTGCGGCGCGTCCTCCAGGCCGTTGGGGCGCACGGCCACCAGCGTCGGGTCCTTGGCGGCCGTGCCCAGGAACTGGTTGCGCGCGGCCACCAGCGCCTCGCGGCCCACGCCGCCCTGGTCTTGCAGGTAGATGTCAAAGCCGCTGGCATTGCCCAGCTCCAGCACGGCCGGTGGCGCGAAGGCGAACACCGACGCATCGCGGAACTGCATGAAGGCACCCATCGCCCGGCCGGCGATGGCCTGCACCTTCTGCGCGGCGCTCTTGCGCTCGCTCCAGTCCTTCAGCTTCACGAAGCCGATGGCCATGTTCTCGCCGCGGCCGGCGAAGCTGAAGCCGGTGACGGCGAACACCGACTCGACGTTGTCCTTCTCGTTCGTCAGGAAGTGGTTTTCCACGCGCTGCACCACGTCCAGCGTGCGGGTCTGCGTAGCGCCGGCGGGCAGCTGGATCTGCGAGAACAGGATGCCCTGGTCTTCCTCGGGCAGGAAGGACGTGGGCAGGCGCAGGAACAGCCAGGCCATGCCCAGCACCAGCGCGCCGTACACCACCAGGTGGCGGCCCCAGCGGCGGATCATGCGGGCGACCACGCCCTGGTAGCCGGTGGTGGCGCTGTCGAAGCGCCGGTTGAAGGCGCCAAAGAAGCCGCGCGTGGCCGGGCCGTGGTCCGGCTTGAGCAGCGTGGCGCACAGCGCCGGCGTCAGCACCAGCGCGACGAACACCGACAGCACCATGGCCGACACGATGGTGATCGAGAACTGGCGGTAGATGACGCCCGTGGACCCGCCGAAGAAGGCCATCGGCACGAACACGGCCGACAGCACCAGGGCGATGCCCACCAGCGCGCCGGTGATCTGGCCCATGGACTTGCGCGTGGCCTCCTTGGGCGACAGGCCCTCCTCGGTCATCACGCGCTCGACGTTCTCGACCACGACGATGGCGTCGTCCACCAGCAGGCCGATGGCCAGCACCAGGCCGAACATCGTCAGCGTGTTGATGGAGAAGCCCGCCAAGGCCATCACGCCGAAGGTGCCCAGCAGCACCACCGGCACCGCGATCGTCGGGATCAGCGTGGCGCGGAAGTTCTGCAGGAAGAGGTACATCACGAGGAACACCAGCACGACCGCCTCGATCAGCGTCTTCACCACCTCGTGGATGGACACCTCGACGAAGGGCGTGCTGTCGTAGGGGATGACGGCCTTCACGCCGGCGGGCATGAAGGGCTCCATGCGCTTCAGTTCGGCTTCCACCGCCTTGGCTGTTGCCAGTGCGTTGGCGCCGGTGGCGAGCTTGACGGCCAGGCCCGCGGCGGGCTTGCCGTTGTAGCGCGACACGGTGGCATAGCTCTCCGCGCCCAGCTCCACGCGGGCCACGTCGCGCAGGTGCACGGTCGCGCCGTCGACGGCCGTCTTCAGCACGATGTTGTGGAACTGCTCCGGCGTCTGCAGCCGGCTCTGCGCCGTGACCGTGGCGTTGAGTTGCTGGCCGACGTTGGCCGGCGCGGCGCCCAGCTGGCCGGCGGACACCTGCGCGTTCTGCGCCTGGATGGCGGCCGTCACGTCGGCCGGGGTCAGGCCGTGCTGGTTGAGCTGGTTGGGGTTCAGCCAGATGCGCATCGCGTACTGCGCGCCGAACAGCGTCGCCTCGCCCACGCCTTCCACGCGGCTCAGCGGGTCCAGCACGCTGGTGGACACGTAGTCCGACAGATCGGTGCCCGAGAGCTTGCCGTCCTCCGACACGAAGCCCACCACCATCAGGAAGTTGATCGTGGACTTGACCACCTGCACGCCCTGGCGCTGCACTTCCTGCGGCAGCAGCGGCGTGGCCGCGGCCAGCTTGTTCTGCACCTGCACCTGCGCGGTGTCGGGGTTGGTGCCGGCAGCGAAGGTCAGCGTGATGCTGGCGTTGCCCTGCGAGTCCGACGTGGACGACATGTAGGTCAGGCCGTCGATGCCCTTGAGCTTCTGCTCGATGACCTGGGTGACGGTGTCCTCCAGCGTCTTGGCGGAGGCGCCGGGGTAGCTGGCGTTGATGGAGACCTGCGGCGGCGCGATGCTGGGGTACTGCGAGACCGGCAGCGTGCGGATGGACAGCGCGCCGGCCAGCATGACGACGATGGCCAGCACCCACGCGAAGATGGGGCGGTCGATGAAGAAGCGGGACATGGTGCGGGGCTCCCGTTCAGCGTGCGGCGGTGGCCGACGCGGCGATGGCGGCGGGCGTGGCGGCAACCACGGGCGCGCCCGGGCGCAGGCGCTGCAGGCCGTCCACGATGAGCTGGTCACCGGCCTTCAGCCCACTGGTCACCAGCCACTGGCCGTTGACGACCGCGCCGGTCTGCAGCTGGCGGGGCTCGGCCTTGCCGTCCTTGCTGACGACCATGGCCGTCGCGTTTCCTCGCGCGTCTCGCGAGACTGCCGCCTGCGGCGCCAGCAGCGCCTCGGCCTGCACGCCGCTCTCACCTGGGCGCGCACGTACATGCCGGGCAGCAGCTGGCGCTTGGGGTTGGGGAACTGCGCACGCAGCGTCACGCTGCCGCTGGCCGGGTCCACCTGCAGCTCGCTGAACTGCAGCCTGCCTTCCAGCGCGTATGTGCTGCCGTCCTCCAGCAGCAGCTTCACGCGCGCGTGGCCGGCGGCGTCGCGCTGCAGGGTGCCGTCGGCCAGCTGGCGCTGCAGGCGCAGCAGCTCGGCGCTGGTCTGCGTCACGTCCACATAGATCGGGTCCAGCTGCTGCAGCGTGGCCATCGCGCCGGCCTGGTTGGCCGTCACCAGCGCGCCGGGCGTCACCGCCGAGCGGCCGATGCGGCCGGCGATGGGTGCGGTCACGCGCGTGCGGTCCAGGTCGATCTGCGCCGTGCGCACGGCGGCGGTGGCGGCGGCGACGTCGGCCTGGGCCTGCTTCAGCGCGGCCTGCGTGTCGTCGCGCAGCTGCTTGCTGACGGCGTCGATGCCGGCCAGCTCGTCATAGCGGGCGGCCTTCAGCCTGGCGGTCGTCGCGTTGGCTTCGGTCTTGGCCAGCGTCGCCTTGGCACTGTCCAGCGCGGCCTGGTAGCTGGCGGGGTCGATCTGGTAGAGCAGCTGCCCGGCACCCACGTCGCTGCCCTCGGTGAAGGCGCGCGTCTTGACGATGCCCGTCACCTGCGGCCGCACCTCGGCGTTCTGGAAGGCCACCGTGCGGCCGGCCAGCTCGGCGGTCAGTTCCACGCGCTGCGGCTGCAGCGTCACGACGCCGACCTTGGCCGCCTGGGGTGCGCCGCCCGGCGCACCGGCGGGTTGGGATTCGGCGGGGCTGCAGGCGCTCAACGTGAACGCGGCGATGACCGCGACCACGAGGGTCAGCAGCGTGAATGCCGGCATGCCGAGCAGGGAGCGGGAGGGGAGCTTGGGCATGGGAAGCCTCGGGTTGTTTTACTGAATGATCGTTCATTCTATTTTTCGCGACGCCAAAGGCAAGAAGAATCTGAATGGCCGTTCAGTTTTGTAGGGTCATTCCGTTTGGAGGGCGGGGAGGGCGCCGCGCCTGAGGCCCCCGGCCGGCGGGCTGTTCCCCAGTTCAGCTTCAGGCAAACCCGACTGTGGCGGCGCAGTCACCCATCGGTCACGGTGCCTCGCTAGTCTGACGCCTCCGTAAAAAACCGAGAGGTGGCGTGATGCGTCTTTGGGCTTGGATGGGAACCCTGGCGGCCGTGTCCGCCCTATCAGCGGCGCCTGCCGTGCAGGCGCAGACCGCGCTGACGAAGGGCGTGGCCGTGACCAGCCTGGCGGGTGCGGTCGGCACGACGCGCGACTTCACGCTGGTGGTGCCGTCCGGCGCCACGCAGCTCAGCTTCGCGCTCAGCGGCGGCTCGGGCGACGCCGACCTCTACGTGCGCCGCGGCGCTCAGGCCACCAGCAGCAGCAGCAACGACTGCGCCTCCGAGAGCGCCACCAACGCCGAGACCTGCAGCTTCGCCAGCCCGACCGCTGCCACGTACTACGTCCGCGTGCAGGCCTACCGCGCCTACAGCGGCGTCAGCCTCGTGGGCAACTACACCGCCGGCGGCGGCACGCCGGCCACCGTCACGCTGCAGCCCGGCGTGCCCGTCAGCGGCCAGGGCGCCGTGGCCGGCGCCTGGCTGCGCTTTCGGCTGGACGTGCCCTCCGGCGCCACCAACCTGACGGTGCGCACCAGCGGCGGCACCGGTGCAGCAGACCTCTACGTGCGTGCCGGCGCCGAGCCCAGCGCGTCGGCCTTCGACTGCCGCCCGCTCGTGGTCGGCAACGAGGAGACATGCACCTTCGCGCAACCGCAGGCGACGAGCTACTACATCGGCCTGTATGGCTACCAGGCCTTCGCCGGTGTCACGCTGACGGCGTCGTTCACGCAGCCGCCGACGGGTGGCGCCACCTGGCCGGGCTTCGACGCCTACTACGTCAACGCCATCGGCAAGACCGGCGTGGCGCTGCGCAGCGCGCTCAACACGGCGGCCGCACACGGCCACGTGCGCATGAGCTACTCGGCCGTGTGGGACGCGCTGAAGTACACCGACGAAGACCCCGCCAACACCGCCAACGTCATCCTGATCTACACCGGCCGTTCCCAGGCCAAGACGTACAACGCGTCCACCAATTCCAGCGACCCCGACGCCTGGAACCGCGAGCATGTCTGGGCCAAGAGCCACGGCTTCCCCGACGAGGGGCAATGGGCGCACACCGACATCCACCACCTGCGCCCGGCCGACGTGTCCGTCAACAGCACGCGCGGCAACAAGGACTTCGACTGGGGCGGCAGCCCCATCGCCGAGGCGCCGGGCAACCTGACGGACGCCGACAGCTTCGAGCCGCGCGCCGCGGTGAAGGGCGACGTCGCCCGCATGATGTTCTACATGGCCATCCGCTACGAGGGCAACGACGCAACAGGCGTGGGCAACCTGGAACTGGCCGACAACGTCGGCACCAGCGGCAACCTGTTCGGCAAGCGCTGCACGCTGGTCGCGTGGCACCGCGCCGATCCCGTCAGCGCCGACGAGATCCGCCGCCACGGCCGCATCGTCGAGCGGCAGGGGAACCGGAATCCGTTCGTGGACTATCCCGCGTGGGCGGAGGAGCTGTTTGCCTCCGGGTGTCCGTAAGCCGTCGGGTTCAACGGCCGATGGACCCAATCCGCGGGCCGCCGGCTCGACGGGCGTGGCGGTTCAGATCCGCGTTGCCAAAAGAGCGGGGATCTCCGCCGGCAGCTCGCGCGCGAGGAAGCCCAGAGGGCCCATGCGGGCCGCCAGCCGTTCCCCCGCCCGGGCATGCAACGCCACGCCCCAGGCAAGCGCCTGCTCGACGGAGGCGCCGCGTGCCATGAGTCCGGCAACGAGGCCGGCCAGCACGTCGCCGGAGCCCGAGGTCGCCAGGCCAGGGTTGCCGCGAGCATGACGCCAGAGGCGACCATCCGGGGCGGCAAGCCAGGTGCAGGCGCCCTTGAGTGCCACCGCCGCGCCCCAACTGCTGGCGGCCATCCTGGCCCGTTCGCCGGGATCGGATTCGACGCCTTCCTTGTCCTCCCCGGTCAAGTACGCCATCTCACCCGCGTGCGGCGTCATCCCCACATGTTGGCTGAAGGGCCATACGGTTTCCGACGGCTGGCGCACGACGTCCATCGCGGCGGCATCCAGAAGCACTGGCTGGCCGTTCAGCCGGCCCAACAGCGCCTCGACGAACCGAACCGTCGATGCCCCTGCGGCCATGCCAGGGCCCACCAGCACCGATGCCGTGTGCGCCAGGATCTCGTCGAGCCTTTCCACGCCGTCTTCACGCAGCCCACCGTCATCGTCCCCCGGCAGGCCGACCACCCTGGCCTCGGGGAGTTGCTGTGCGACCAGGAGTGCGACCGTCGCGGCCGTTCCCACCACGAGCTTTCCTGCACCGGCCCGCAAGGCGGCTTCCCCCGCCAGCACCGCGGCGCCCGGCACCTCCGCCGAGCCGGCGATCACCAGCACACGGCCGCGGGCCTCTTTGTCGTCGTCCTGCGAAGGTTGGGGAAGCGGCCAAGCCCTCAGCGCGGCATCGTCGAGCTCGATCGGGGCCGTCATGGCTTGGCGGCAGCCGGCACATCCGGCTCGGCGGTGACCGGTGTGCCGCTCACTTCGAGCGGCACCACGAAGTTGGCCTTCTGCAGCTTGAGCTTGCCGTTGCGTCCAGCGGCCGCGTCGAAACCATAGAGCGTGACGCCGCAATTGGGCACGTCACCCTGGCGATCGATCGCGAGCACTTGCGTTTCGTCCAGACGCTCGATCAGGTAGCGCATGCAGTTCACGATCACCTGGTGCGCGATGACCATCACCCGCTCCCGGCGGTACTCGCGCGTCACGGTGTCGAGCAGGCTGCGCAGCCGCAGGATCACGTCGCACCAGCTTTCGCCGCCCGGAGGGCGGAAATAGAACTTGCCTACATGCCGCCGCTGCTCGAAGAGATCCGGGAAACGCTCGCGGATGCCACGGTGGGTGAGGCGGTCCAGCAGGCCGAACTCCTTCTCGCGCAGCCGCTCATCGACCACGGTGCTCACGTCTTCCAGTGAGAGCCGGCCAGCCTCGATGACATGCTGCATCGTTTGCCGTGCCCGGATGTAAGGGGAGCACAAGAAGACGTTGGGACGCGCCTCGGGCGCCAGGCTGCCGACCCAGCGGCCCAGCGCACAGGCTTGGTCCACGCCGAGCGCCGACAACGGCACGTCCATGTCGCGGTCGGCGATGTCGATGACCGGCACGCCGGCGGCCTCTGCAGCGTCCCTTGCGACGTTGCCCGCACTCTGACCGTGCCGGACGACCCAAAGCTGATCGGGCCACTTCTGGTTCTGCGGATCTGCCATGCCTGGGCGTGGGCGAACGGCGTGCCTGGGGTGTTGCACCACCGCCCCTCAAACCGGCAAAAGGCGTCGCTGCGGCGACCTACGCGATGGCGGTCGCCTGTCCTGCCAGGTTGCGGATCACTTCCATGAAGGCCTGCGCCGCGGTGCCGGGAGGCTCGCCTTGCAGCGTGATCAGGCCGTAGCCGGGCATGCGGTCAGGGACATCCGCGGCGATGCGCGTGAGGAGCCCGCGCCGCACATATTTCTCCACCAGCGCCGCGGGTTGTAGCGACAGCATGTCGGTGCTCTGCATCAGCTCCAGCGCGAACAGGAACGATGGCGTTTCGACGATGCCCGAGGTGAGCGACAGGCCGGTGCTGCTGAAGATGTCTTCCGACACCTTGCGCAGCGCCGTGGACGGCGGATAAAGAATCCACGGCCAGCGCGACAGTTCCAGCAGCCCCGGTGCCTGCACGCCGCGCAGCGGATGGTGAACGCCGGCGGTGATCTGCAGTCCTTCACCGGCGAGTTCCTCGTACTGGAACTGGTCGCGTTGGGAGGCGTCGGTGAAACGGCCGACCATGACGTCGATCTTGCGTTCGGCCAGCCACAGGATCAGCTGGTCGCTGCTCTGCTCCAGCACCTTCACCACGAGAAGCGGACGCAGGCGCTGGAGCTCCGCGACCGCGGCAATCAGCAGGTGCGCCGCCGAACCCGAGATGGCGCCTATCGTCAAATGGCCATGCCCGCCCTGCTTCAGGGTGCTGAACTCGTCGACGAACTTGCGGTGGCTGTCCAACGCGGCCTGGGCGTAACGCAAGGTGAACAGCCCGAGCTCATTGGGCCGCATGCCCCGCGGCAGGCGATCGAACAGGCGCGATGCCAGCATCTCCTCGATGTCCATGAGCACCTTGGTCGCCGCCGGCTGCGTGATGTGCATCTGCTCGGCCGTCAGTCGCAAGTTGCGCGTCCTTCCCAGGATGTCGAGGAACTGCAGGTGCCTGAAACGCAGTCGCGAAAGCTGCGCCGCGGCCAAGGGTTTCCCAGGGGGCTGGTCTGAACTCATCAGCATTTGGAATGGATGCTAGCCAAAAAATTCAGTGGACCGGGGCGGGGTCCTCACCTAGCCTCCGGCTCCAAGAACCGCCCCGCAGAGGGTCGGCGGGTCGGCGCGAGGTTCTAGCGCGCCACTTCACATTCATGGAGACATCATGCAAATCAGATCACTCGGCCTGGCCGCAGCACTGCTCGCCGCCCTGGCTGGCCCGGCAGCGGCGCAGATCAAAGAGCACACATTCAAGGTCGGCATAGGTCTCAGCGAAGACCATCCTCAGGCGAAGGCGCTGAAGTTCTTCGCTGAACAGCTGGCGGCCAAGAGCGGTGGCAAGCTGGTCGCGCGGGTCTACGCCAGCGGAGCGCTGGGCAACGACATCAGCATGACTTCGGCGCTGCGGGGCGGCACCCTGGAGATGACGGTCCCCGACAGCTCCACGCTGGTGTCGCTGGTCAAGCCCTTCGGCGTGCTGAACCTGCCTTTCACCTTCAACAACGAGAAGGAAGCCGATGCGGTGTTGGACGGCCCCTTCGGCCAGAAGCTGCTGGCCACGCTGCCCGACAAAGGCCTGATCGGCCTGGGCTTCTGGGAGAACGGCTTCCGCCACGTCACCAACTCGCGCCGCCCGGTGCAGCGCGCCGAAGACTTGAGCGGCCTGAAGCTTCGCGTCATCCAGAGCCCGCTGTTCCTGGACACCTTCAACGCCCTGGGCGCCAATGCCACGCCCATGCCCTTCACCGAGCTGTACACGGCGATGGAGCAGGGGGCGGTGGATGGGCAGGAGAACCCCGCGGCCACCATCCTCGCCAGCAAGTTCTACGAGGTGCAGAAGCACATGGTGATGTCGCGGCACATGTACAGCGCCTGGGTGCTGTTGATGTCCAAGAAGACCTGGGACGGCCTGTCGGCGCAGGAGCAGAAGATCGTGCAGGACGCGGCGCGCGAAGCCACGCTGTTCGAGCGCAAGACCATCCGCGCGTTCTCCGAGACGGCCTTGGCCGACCTGAAGAAGGCCGGCATGCAGATCACCGACCTGCCGGCCGCCGAACAGGCCAAGATGCGCAGCAAGCTGCAGCCGGTGCTGGCCAAGTTCAGCAAGGAGTTCGGCGAGGACACGACCGCGGAACTCAATGGCGAACTGGCCAAGCTGCGTGGCGGCACGGCGGCCCCGAAGTAGTTCGCGTCTCATGGCGGCGGTGCCGCCGCCGTCCATCCGCTTTCCTCTTCTCCGAAGACGACCACCCAAATGGACCACCGATCCGGCCGGCACTTTCGCTCGCGCGAATGGTTCGCCGATGCCCAACGTTCCGACATGACGGCGCTCTATCTGGAGCGTTTCATGAACTACGGCCTGACGCCCGAAGAGCTGCGTTCGGGCCGGCCCATCATTGGCATCGCGCAGACGGGCAGCGACCTGTCGCCGTGCAACCGCATCCACCTCGACCTGGCGCGCCGCGTGCGCGACGGCATTCGCGACGCCGGTGGCATTCCGATGGAATTCCCGGTGCACCCCATCTTCGAGAACTGCCGCCGCCCCACCGCCGCGCTCGACCGCAACCTGGCCTACCTGGGGCTGGTCGAGATCCTGTACGGCTACCCCATCGACGCGGTGGTGCTGACCACCGGCTGCGACAAGACCACGCCGGCCGGCGTCATGGCCGCCTGCACCGTGGACATACCGGCCATCGTGCTCTCGGGCGGGCCCATGCTCGACGGCTGGCATGGCGGCGAACTGGCGGGCTCGGGCACGGTGATCTGGCGCAGCCGCCGTCAACTGGCGGCCGGCGAGATCGACGAGGAAGAGTTCCTGCAACGGGCCTGCAGCAGCGCGCCCTCGGCCGGGCACTGCAACACCATGGGCACGGCCTCGACCATGAACGCGGTGGCCGAGGTGCTGGGCCTGTCCTTGCCGGGCTGCGCCGCCATCCCCGCGCCCTACCGCGAGCGCGGCCAGATGGCCTACGAGACCGGCCGGCGCATCGTCGGCATGGCCTTCGAGGACCTGCGGCCGTCGCGCATCCTCAGCCGCGAAAGCTTCCTGAATGCGCTGGCGCTCGTCACGTGCGCGGGCGGCTCCAGCAATGCGCAGGTGCACATCATGGCCATGGCCCGCCACGCCGGCGTGGAGCTGCGGCCGCAGGACTGGGCCGAACACGCGTACGACCTGCCGCTGTTGTTGAACATGCAGCCCGCCGGCCAGTTCCTCGGCGAGCGGTTCTTCCGCGCCGGCGGCGTGCCTGCGTTGATGTGGGAACTGCAGCAGGCCGGCCGCCTGCATGGCGACTGCGCCAGCGTCACCGGCCGGACCGTGGCGCAGAACATCGAGGGCCGCGAGGCCACCGACCGCGAGGTCATCCGGCCCTTTGACGCACCGCTGATGCATCAGGCGGGCTTCAAGGTGCTGAGCGGCAACCTGTTCGACTTCGGCATCCTCAAGACCTCGGCGATCTCGCAGCGCTTCCGCGAGCGCTACCTGAACCGCCCGGGCCACGAGGGCGTGTTCGACGTGCGGGCCGTCGTGTTCGATGGCGCCGACGACTACCACGCGCGCATCAACGACCCGACGCTCGGCATCGACGAGGGTTGCATCCTCGTGATGCGCGGCGCCGGGCCCATCGGCTGGCCGGGCTCGGCCGAGGTGGTGAACATGCAGCCGCCCGATGCGCTGATCCGGCGCGGCATCCAGGCGCTGCCCACGCTGGGTGACGGCCGCCAGTCGGGCACCGCCGACAGCCCCTCGATCCTGAACGTGTCGCCCGAAAGCGCAGTCGGGGGCGGCCTGAGCTGGCTGCAGACCGGCGACGTCATCCGCATCGACCTCCACGCCGGCCGCTGCGACGCGCTGGTGCCGGGCGACGAGATCGCGCGCCGACAGCGCGAGGTGCCACCCCCGCCCGTGCCGCCCAGCCAGACGCCGTGGGAAGAGCTGTACCGCAACCACACCGGCCAACTGGTGGATGGCGCCACGCTGGACTTCGCCCTGAAGTACCGGCGCATCGCCGAACGCACGCCGCGCCACAACCACTGAGCCCGCTGACAAAGCCCGAGGACACCCCGATGACCGCAACGACGACGGCCATGCCTGAGCGCACCGATGGCCTGCACCCCGCGCTGCCGCGCGACGGCCTGGCCGGCACGCTGGTGGGCCGTGTCTGGCGCGCCGGCCCGCCGGACGGGCCCGCCGTGGTGGTGCTGCGCCCCGAGGGCGTGTTCGATGTCAGCCGGCAGTTCGCCACCATGAGCACGCTGCTCGAGACCGACGCGCCGGCGCGCGCCGTGCGCTCGGTGCAGGGCGAGTTCTTGTGCAGCGTCGACGCGCTGCTCGCCAACAGCCAGGCCGGTGGCCGCGACGCGGCCGTGCCCTGGCTGCTCGCGCCCTGCGACCTGCAGGTGGTGAAGGCCGCCGGCGTGACCTTTGCCGCCAGCCTGATCGAACGCGTGATCGAAGAGCAGGCCGGCGGCGACGCGAGCCGCGCGCAAGGGCTGCGCAGCCAGGTCACCGCCTTGATCGGCACCAGCCTGTCCGAGATCCGGCCCGGCTCGGCCCAGGCGCAGGCGCTCAAGGCACTGCTGCAGCAGAAGAAGCTGTGGTCGCAGTACCTCGAGGTCGGCATCGGGCCCGACGCCGAGGTCTTCACCAAGGCGCCGGTGCTGGCGGCCGTCGGGCACGGCCAGGACATCGGCATCCGCGCCGATTCGGCCTGGAACAACCCGGAGCCCGAGGTGGTGCTGGCCGTCAACAGTCGCGGTGGCATCGTCGGCGCCGCGCTCGGCAACGACGTCAACCTGCGCGACATCGAGGGCCGCAGCGCGCTGCTGCTCGGCAAGGCGAAGGACAACAACGCGTCCTGCGCCATCGGCCCCTTCATCCGCCTGTTCGACGACCACTTCGGCCTGGACCAGCTGCGCCGCGAGACCGTGCACCTGCAGGTGAGCGGCCCCGACGGTTTCACGCTGCGCGGCATCAACACCATGGCCAGCATCAGCCGCGACCCGGTCGACCTGGTGGCGCAGACGCTCGCCAGCCACCAGTACCCCGACGGCTTCATGCTGTTCCTCGGCACGCTCTTCGCGCCCACCGAGGACCGTGACGAGCCCGGCGGCGGCTTCACCCACAAGCTGGGTGACGTGGTCACCATCCACAGCCACTGGCTGGGCAGCCTGCAGAACCGGGTGACGCATTGCGACGCCGCGCCGCCCTGGCGCTTTGGCCTGCGCGCCCTGATCGGCAACCTGGCCGAACGCGGCCTGCTGCAGGGAGCGCGGCTGTGATAGACGCCACCATCGAGCGGTTCTGCCGCGTGATCGACTTGGCTGTCGCCGCCGCACTCGCCGTGATGGTGGTGCTGGTGTTCGGCAATGTCGTGCTGCGGTATGGCTTCAACTCCGGCATCGCCGTCAGCGAGGAAGTCTCGCGCTGGCTGTTCGTCTGGCTGTGCTTCATGGGCGCCGTGGTGGCGATGAAGGACGGTGCGCACCTGGGCACCGACATGCTGGTGTCGCGCCTGCCGGTGGCCGGCAAGAAGGCCTGCATGGTGCTGGGCCATCTGCTCATGCTGTACGTGACGTGGCTGTTCCTCGATGGCAGCTGGCAGCAAGCCCGCCTCAACCACGACGTGACAGCGCCGGTGACCGGGGCGCCGGTGTCCGTCTTCTACGCCGCGGGCGTGGTCTTCTCGCTCTGCGCCGGCCTCCTGCTGCTGTTGCAGCTCGCGCGCCTGCTGACCGGCCGGCTGCGTGAAAGCGAGCTCGTGATGGTCAAGGAGTCGGAAGAGCAGGCCGAACTCGAAACGCTGCAGGCCGAGTTGGCGCGCGAGGAGTCGCTGCGGGCCTCGTCGCCCACATCCGGCAGCCGCACACGGCCATGACCGTCTTCATCTTCCTCGGCAGCCTCCTCGGCGCGATGGCGCTGGGCATTCCCATCGCCTACGCCCTGCTGGCCAGCGGCGTGGCGCTGATGTGGCACCTGGGTCTGTTCGACGCGCAGATCCTGGCGCAGAACTTCATCAACGGGGCCGACAGCTTTCCGCTGCTGGCGGTGCCCTTCTTCATGCTTGCCGGCGAGATCATGAACGCCGGCGGGCTGTCGCAGCGCATCGTCAACTTCGCGCTCGCGCTCGTCGGCCACGTCAAGGGTGGGCTGGGCTACGTCGTGATCCTCGCGGCCTGCCTGCTGTCGGCGCTGTCGGGCTCGGCTGTGGCGGACGCCGCCGCGCTCACGGCGCTGCTGCTGCCGATGATGATCAAGGCCGGGCACAAGAAGGAGGTGTCGGGCGGGCTGATCGCGGCGTCCGGCGTGATCGGCCCCATCATTCCGCCGAGCATCGGCTTCGTGATCTTCGGCGTGGCCGCCAACGTGTCGATCACCAAGCTGTTCATCGCCGGCATCGTGCCCGGCATCATGATCGGCGTGGGCCTGGCGCTCACCTGGTGGTGGGTGGGCCGCAAGGAGACGCTCGCACTGCCCCAGCGCAGGACGCGGGCCGAGGTCTGGGCGGCGGCACGCGACTCGGTGTGGGCGCTGATGCTGCCGGTGTTCATCCTGGTGGGCCTGCGCATGGGCGTGTTCACGCCCACTGAAGCGGCGGTCGTGGCCGCCGTCTACGCGCTCTTCGTCGCCACCGTGATCTACCGCGAGCTGTCGCTGAAGGCCCTTTACAGGATCTTCGTCACGGCGGCCCGCACCACCGCGGTGGTGATGTTCCTGGTGGCCGCGGCCATGGTGTCGGCCTGGTTGATCACGGTGGCCAACCTGCCGGCGCAGATGGTGGACCTGCTGCGCCCGCTGCTCGGCAACCAGACGCTGCTGCTGATCGCCATCATGGTATTGGTGATGCTCGTGGGCACGGCCATGGACATGACGCCCACCATCCTGATCATGACGCCGGTGCTGATGCCCTTGATCAAGGCCGCCGGCATCGACCCCGTCTACTTCGGGGTGCTGTTCATCATCAACAACTCCATCGGCCTGGTCACGCCGCCGGTGGGCACGATCCTGAACGTCGTGGCGGGCGTGGGCCGCATGAAGATGGACGAGGTCACGCGCGGCGTACTGCCGTTCATGGCCGCGCAGTTCGCGGTGATGTTCGTGATGGTGCTCTTCCCCCAGACGGTGCTGGCGCCGCTGCGGTGGTTCTATTGACGCGCCCACCCCCGGCGCGGGCTGCGCGGCTGCTCACGGCCGAGCTGCGCCGAGGCCCGTCCCGTCGCCTGGTCTACCGCCGCACGAACCGCACATGGGTCGGCCGATCCATCGCCACTTCACTCCCCACGGGTGACAGCGTGCCGCGCTCCGCATCGATGCGAAACGAGGTGACGTTGCCGCCGTTCTGATTCGCCGCCACCAGAAACCGCCCCCCGGGCACGATCCCGAAGCTGCGCGGCGTGCGACCGCCGGTGCCCGTCGTCTCGATGAACCGCAGCGAGCCGTCCTGCGGGTCGATGGCGAACACCGCGATGCTGTCGTGCCCGCGGTTGGACACGTAGAGGAACCGGCCGTTGGGGTGGACCAGCGTTTCGGCGGTGCTGTTGCCTTCCGCCTGCGCACCGCGCGGCAGCGTGGACAGCACCTGGAAGCCCTCCAGCGCGCCGGTCGCCGCATCCAGGAGGTAGGCGGCCACGCGGGAGGTCAGCTCCAGGTTCACGTAGACGTGGCGGCCGTTCGGGTGGAAGGCCAGGTGGCGCGGGCCGCCGCCGGGCTCGGTGGTGGCGAAGGCGGGCGCGTTTGGCGAGAGCCGCCCGCTGGCCGCATCCAGCCGGTAGATCAGCACCTTGTCCAGCCCCAGGTCGGGCACGTAGGCGCGGGTCTGGGTCGGGTCGGCGTAGATGCCGTGGGGGTGCGGTTCCTTCTGGCGCTGCAGGTTGACGCTGGAACCTTCATGCTGGACGGTCGAGGCCGCCGGCTGCAGGCGGCCGTCGCTGCCGATGGGGTAGGACACGACGTTGCCTCCGCCGTAGTTGGCCAGCAGCAGCACGCGCCCGCTGGCGTCGATGGACACATGGCAGGGGCCGTTGCCCCCGGAGGGCTGGGTGTTGAGCAGCTTCAGGCTGGCGTCCGGCTGCACGGCGAAGGCGGCCACTTCTTCCTGCCAGGCACCGTCGGCGTCGCGGCTGGCGGCGGTCGCGTAGACCAGCGGCTTGCTCGGGTGCATGGCCAGGAAGCCCGGGTTGCCGATGGCAGCGGCCAGCCGCGGCGGCGACAGCGCGCCGGTCGTCTCGTCGAGGGTGGAGACGTAGATGCCCTTGCTCTCGCCGCTGGTTTGGGTGCCGACATAGACCAGCGTCTCGGCGGGGGTGGCGATGGGCATCAGGGCGGCGCTGAGCGCCAGGGCGAGTTTCTTCATGCAGGTCGTCGGGTCGAAGGGCAGGGGCCCCGGGGCGCTGGCGGATGGCTGCCGCCGCCGGGCCCCGCATTGGACCCGATGGGCGGGCCAGCCCCAGGCTTGCTAGGCCGGGTTTCGCGATACCCTGGCAGCGTGCCAGCGGCAAAGGATGGCTTGTGAGTCAACTGGGTGGCCACCGTCGAAGAAGGAGACGCCTCGCGCCAGGCCTGCTGCTGGTTTCGGCGCTGTGCATGCCGGCACTCCCGGCGCTGGCGCTCGATGCGCCCCCGCAGATCTCGCAATACGCGCACACCTCATGGACCGCGCGGGACGGGACGTCGCTGGGCCTGGTGTTCTCGATGGCGCAGACCCAGGACGGCTATCTGTGGCTTGGCGGGTCATTTGGCATGTTCCGCTTCGACGGGCTGCGGTTCACGCCCTGGCAGCCGCCGGCCGGGCAATCGCTGCCGGACAACCCCTATGCCCTGCTGGTGTCCCGCGACGGGACGCTCTGGATCGGCACCTTCGACGGCCTGGCGAGCTGGAACGGCAAGACGCTGACCCGCCACCCGCAGGTCGGCGGCGGCTTCGTGACGTCGTTGTTCGAGGACCGTGAAGGCACGGTCTGGGCCGGCCTGCTCGGCAGCGAGGGGCGGCTGTGCGCCATTCGCGCGGGGCAGGAGACCCAGTGCGTCAAGCCGGACGGCGGGTTCGGCCAGTTCGTCTGGAGCCTGACCGAGGACAGCGCCGGGGCGCTGTGGGTGGGGGCGGAGTCCGGCCTCTGGCGCTGGAAGCCCGGGCCACCTCAGCGGGTCGAGACACCCGGCATGCGCGTGGGCGACTTGAGCGCGGCCGCCGGGGGCCAGCTGCTGGTCGCCATCCGTGGTGCCGGGATCAGGCGCGTCGTGGGCGACAAGCTCGTGCCCTTGCCGATGCGAAGCGCTACCCGGCCCGGCGAGTGGCTTTCCGACCAAGAGATCAAGGCCAACAAGCTGCTGCTGGACCGCGACGGCGGCCTGTGGGTGGGCTCCGAGGCTCATGGCCTCGTCCATCTGCAAGACGGCAAGGCCGACATGTTCAACCGCGCGGACGGCCTGTCGGGCAACATCGCCTGCAGCCTGTTCGAAGACCGCGAGGGCAACATCTGGTTCGGCAGCGAAAAGGGCGTGGACCGCTTCCGCAAGTTGCCGGTGACGACGATCTCGACGCTGCAGGGCCTGCCCAGCGGGGCGACGAAGTCCGTGCTGGCCACGTCGGACGGCAGCGTCTGGGTGGGCACCGCCGAAGGGCTGGCGCGGTGGCGCAAGGACGCGAGGCCCACCGTCTACAAGGAGCGCGACGGGCTGCCCGCTGCGGCGGTGCAGTCCATGTACGAAGACAGCGACAAGCGCCTCTGGGTGAGCACGGGCCGGGGCCTGGCCTACTTCGCCGCCGACCGCTTCGTCGCCGTCAACGGCGTGCCCGGCCGGGAGTTCTACTCCATCACCGGGGACGAGGCGGGCAACCTCTGGCTGTCGGCCAATGACGGTCTGGTGCGGCTGCGCAAGGGCCAGGTCGTCGAGAACATTCCGTGGGCCACGCTGGGCCGCCGGCAGCAGGCCAAGATCATCCTGGCCGACGGCACGGGCGGCTTGTGGCTGGCCTTCTGGCAGGACGGCGGCGTCCTGTATTTCAAGGATGGCAAGGTCCAGGCGGCCTACCTGCCGGCGCAAGGGCTGGGTGCCGGCCATGTCGCCGGGCTGCGGCTGGATGCCGACGGCGCCGTGTGGGCGGCCACGGAGAAGGGCGGCCTGAGCCGGATCAAGGACGGCCGCGTGGACACGTTGACCGTCGGCAACGGCCTGCCGTGCAACACGGTGCACTGGTCGGCGCTGGACGACAACGGCTCGCTTTGGATGTATGCGGCCTGCGGGCTGGTGCGTGTGATGCGCGACGACCTCGCGGCCTGGATCGCCGACCCGGGCGGCCACCGCATCGCCCCGAAGGTCATGGGCGCGGCGGACGGCGTGCCCCTGATGGCCTTCTCACCGGCCTACTTCAACCCGCCCGTGGCCAAAGGCCCGGAGGGCAAGCTGTGGATGGTGTCGGGCGTCGACCTCCAGGTCGTCGCCCCCGACCATCTGCCCATCAACCCGCTGCCGCCGCCGGTCCACATCGAGACGCTGGTCGCCGACCACAAGGCCTACACCGTCGCCGACGGCCTGACCCTGCCACCGCGCGCCCGCGACCTCAGCATCGAGTTCACTGCGCTCAGCCTGGTCGACCCCAAGAGCACGCGCTTCCGCTACCGCCTCGAAGGCCACGACACCGACTGGCAGGAGGTCGTCGACCGGCGTCAGGCCACCTACACCAACCTGCCGCCCGGCCACTACCGCTTCCACGTCAAGGCCGCCAACAACAGCGGCGTGTGGAACGAAGAAGGCGCGCAGCTCGCTTTCGCCATCGAGCCCGCCTTCTACCAAACCCCCTGGTTCCGCGTCGCCGCCGCAGTCGTGCTGCTGGGCCTGGCCTGGAGCGGCTTCCAGCTCTGGCTGCACATGCGCATCCGGCGCCTGCACCGCCAGTTCGAGGCCCGGCTGGAAGCGCGTGTCGCCGAGCGGACGCGCATCGCCCGCGACCTGCACGACACCCTGCTGCAACACTTCCACGGCCTGCTGCTGCAGTTCCAGGCTGCGTTCAACCTCCTGCCCGAGCGCCCGCGCGAATCCAAGCAAGTTCTCGCCGGCGCCATCGACCGCGCCGCCGAAGCCATCACCGAAGGCCGCGACACCGTGCACGGCCTGCGCACCTCCACCCAGGAAACCAACAACCTCGCCGAAGCCCTGCAAGCCCTCGCCGAAGACCTCGCCCACGAGAACGGCCACACCGCCACCGCCCACGTCCAGGTGCATGGCGCGCCGCAGGCGCTGCACCCGCTGGTGCGCGACGAAACCTTCCGCATCGCCGGCGAGGCCCTGCGCAACGCCTTCCACCACGCCCAGGCCCGGCGCATCGACGTCGAGATCCGCTACGACGCCCGGCAGCTGCTCGTGCGCGTGCGCGACGACGGCAAAGGCATTGCTGCGGACGTGCTGCGCGCCGGCGAGAAGGAAGGCCACTTCGGGCTCAGCGGCATGCGTGAACGCGCCGCGCTCGTCGGCGGCCAACTCGCGCTGCGCAGCGGCGGCACCGACCCCGGCGCCGGCGCCGGCGCCGGTGCCGAAGTGGAGTTCAGCGTGCCCGGGTCACGCGCGTACAGTCGGCCTGCACCGACGCGGGCCTGGTTCCTCCCTAAAAGGCTCGCCCCCAGCGAGATCGGCGAATGACCGCAGCACTCACCCGCATCCAGGTCCTGTGCGTCGACGACCACCCCATCGTGCGCCAGGGCATCGCAACCCTGTTGTCCGTCGAGCCCGACATGGCCCTCGTGGCCGAAGCCGCCAACGGCCGCGAAGCCATCCAGCAATACCGCGCGCACCGCCCGGACGTCACGCTGATGGACCTGCAGATGCCCGGCATGAGCGGGCTCGACGCCATCGGCGCCATCCGCGCCGAATTCCCCGACGCGCGCATCATCGTGCTCACCACCTACGCCGGCGACGCCCAGGCACAGCGCGCGCTGCAGGCCGGCGCGCGCGGCTACCTGCTCAAGAACGCCCTGCACAAGGAACTGCTCGACGCCATCCGCAGCGTGCACGCCGGCCGCAAGGCGCTGCCCTCCGAAGGCTCCTTCGAGCTCGCCGGCCAGGTCGCCGACGAAGCCCTCACGCCCGCGGAAATCAGCGTGCTGCGCTTCATCGCCCAGGGCAACGCCTACCCCGAGATCGCCCGCGCGCTCTCGCTCAGCCAGGACGCCGTCGAAGGCCAGGTGCGCGCCATCCTGGCCAAACTCGACGCCCAGGACCGCACCCACGCCGCGATGGCCGAACTCAAGCGCGGCATGGTGCAGACCGAGCGTGCCGCGCGGCACGCCGCCGAAGCCGCCAACCGCGCCAAAAGCCAGTTCCTCGCCGGCATGAGCCACGAACTGCGCACCCCGCTCAACGCCGTCCTCGGCTACGCGCAGCTGCTGACCATGGAAGGCGGCCTGACCGAGCGGCAGGCGCGCGGGCTGGACACCATCCACGAAAGCGGCCAGCACCTGCTCGCGCTGATCAACGACATCCTCGACCTGGCGCGCATCGAGGCCGGCCGCACCGAGCTGAACGTGGCGCCGGTGAACCTCGGCGACCTGCTGCAGACGGTGGTCAACCTCATGCGCGTGAAGACCGACGAGAAGCAACTGGCCTTCGCGTTCGACGCCGCCGCCGGCCTGCCGGAGGCCGTGCTGGCCGACGAGCGGCGCCTGCGCCAAGTGCTGCTCAACCTACTGGGCAACGCCATCAAGTTCACCGACGCCGGCACCGTCACGCTGCGCGCGGCCGCCGAGCCCCAGGGCCAGGCACAGGTGCTGCTGCGCCTGGACGTCGAGGACACCGGCGTGGGCATGCGCCCCGACGACCTGGACCGCATCTTCGAACCCTTCGAACAGGTGGGCGACGCGCAGCGCCGCAGCGGCGGCACCGGGCTGGGCCTGGCCATCACCCGCGCGCTGGTGAACGACATGGGCGGGCAGGTGCAGGTCAGCAGCGAACCCGGCCGCGGCACCTGCTTCCGCGTGGAGCTGCCGCTGCCGCTGGCGCCGCCGGCGCAGGCCCAACCTGCGAAGCCAACTGAAGTGACAGCCGAGGTGCCCCGCTACCCGGGGCCGCCACGGCGCGTGCTGGTGGTCGACGACGTGGCGGCCAACCGCACGCTGATGTGCGACTTCCTGACCAACGCCGGCTTCGAAGTGGCGCAGGCCAGCGACGGCAGCGAACTGCTGGCGGCGGCGCGGCGCTTCCGGCCGGACCTGATCGTGATGGACAGCGTGATGCCGTCGGTGGACGGCGTGGAAGCGACGCGGCGGCTGCGCCAGGACGCCGAGCTGGGCGGGGTGCCGGTGATCGCCGTATCGGCCTCGGCCACCGCCGAGCACCGCGCGGCGTGCCTGCAGGCCGGGGTCAACGTGTTCCTGACCAAGCCCGTGTCGCTAGAGGCGCTGCGCGGGCATATCGGTGAACAGCTCGGGTTGGACTGACCTGCCGACAGGCTTTACAGCCCGAAGGAGCCGCGGGTATCGCCAGACGCGTGCAACACGCGGACAACATCAATGAAGCAGACGCCGTAGCGGCCGAAGGTAAAGCTGCGAATGCTGGCCGGCGGCAGGCATTGCGGCACTTCCTACCGGGCGACGTCCGTTCCCGGAATTGGCGAGCGCCAGGCGTTCACGACTGTCGTGCGCACGCCCGGCAGCTCGCCGGCGCCTGAGACCGTTGGGCCCGGCAGGTCAGTTGCGATCGGGGCGCGGAGCGCGCATCGCCACTTGAGACCCGTTGGCCGTGGTGGTCGCCGTGCCATCGGCCGCGGTGCGGTTGGCCCCCATCAGGCCGCCGGTGCGGTTGTTCGGATTGCGGCCCATGTCCTGGTCGCCCGGTGTCACGGCGGCCTTGGCGGCGCGGCCGGCGTTCGTCGCTCCGGCGGCGGCACTGGAGTCGTTGCCCATCAAACCACCGGTGCGGTTGTCCGGGTTGCGGCCCATGTTCTGGTCGCCAGGGGTCACGGCAGCCTTTGCTGCACCGCCGACGCTCGTGGAGCCGGTGGCCGCGTTGGTGTCGTTGCCCATCAAGCCGCCGGTGCGGTTTTCCGGATTGCGACCCATGTTCTGGTCGCCGGGGGTCACTGCGGCGCTCGCTGCGCGCCCCACCGAAGTGGTCGCGGTCTGCGCGGTTGCCGTCGTGGCCAGGGCGGCGACGGCCAGTGCCACGAAGAGGTGCTTGTGCATGGTCGGTCTCCAATAAGAAGTGGAGTACCTGGAGGGCAAGCCGCATGCCGATGCGGTGTTCAGTTGGTGGCTTAACTCGCCGCACCGACTCTGCCTTCCTACTGCGCTTGGAGGCGGGGGCGGCGCTGCACGCGCATATCACCATGGGTACGAATTCGTAGGTTGGTGGGGAGCGGCGAACCTACGTGCGGTGGATATCCAAATGTTGGAGTTCGCAGGCTTACTCCAACCTACCGCGCTTAAGATTTGAGACTTGGTTCCGGTTCGGGGGTCACCCAGGTTCGGATTTGCGATTCGATGCCGACCGGGGCCAGATCGCTTATTCAGTACACGATAGGGCGTCGAAAAGGGCTTTCAGCGATAGGTCGTTTGGATCCTCAGCCAAGATGCTTTCACGGTGTTTGATATGAAAGAATTTGGAGGCTCGTCCTGAAGCTTGTCTGATCTCTTCCTTCAAGTAGTCATGCTCCATCAGAATTCTGCAGAGTACAGGCCAGTCTGAATCATTGACAATCTTGCTCGCCTGGAAGTCCTCGTTATCCGCTCGCAGCCAGTGCTGCCGAAGCCGCGCTGCACGCATCAGGAGCGTGTAAATGGGTTTATTGCGAAGCGTATAGGAAGCAAGTTTTCCCGCGTTTGTCGCATTCGCGTCTCGCCCGTGAGCGTCGAGCCATGCGGCCACCTCTTCCGTGCCGATTATTTCGGCCCCATTGGCCATCGAAATTTTCGTGGGCGACGGGAAGGACGGTGATACGCGAGCCGATTCATCGGCGAGCAGGCTACTAACTGACGATCCTATCCAGGTCAATTCAGAAAGGTCAGCGCCGCGCACATCAAGTTGATTAATTTCGAAGTTGGTTAGCGTCGCGCCAGGACACGAGCCACGAATGAGGGCGTCATCAATCTGAAACTCCCGCAACTCTATGGAGGACTGACTTTGAACCGATGGTAAGGCAGCGAGCACCAATGCCCCGACGTTCCGTAGTCCACGGTCTGCGCTGGTATAGCCCATCGGCAAGTTGGAAGCACATTCCCAGAATGATGAAAATTGCTCTGGACCAGAAATGGCGGCCTCTGCAGCTACATCACTGAATACACTCAAGAACTCAGCGCCCAGCAAGTTGCGCCGAATAAATTTTGGCACATCCCCGCGACCCAATGCTCGAATTGAAACGATGGCCACAAAATAGCTCAGCAAATACGAGTGCATGAACTTTTTGAAGCCGGGACGTTCGTCATTGACAAAAAACGCTACGACGCTTGCGCGATTCTTAATAAGCGTAGTTACCTCCGCAGGCAACCCTTCTTTAAGACTTGCCTCACCAATCCAAGACAGCTCACTTGCATCCAGAGATTCAGTCTGTGAATCAGCCATTTGCCGAGCCACCTCACATAAAAACTCGCCGACGAAGTTCTCTCTTTCTCCTTGATCCATCACAGCTTGGACTGGTTTTCCGAATAGGCCGGCCTCGCGTCGAATCATTTGATTCACAAGCAGCGGAGTGAGATACCTCTCGTGCTTGTCCTTCAGTTCCTTCGGTTTGACGTGTTCGGCCAGTATGCGAAGAAAGACTGGGCGTAAAGCGAAGGAATCCGCTTCCAGTAGCACGGAAATCGAAGGTATTTCGAAATTTGCTTCAGTCCAGTTATGCCTTTTGAGCCATTCCTTGGCTTGATCAGTTGTCGGCGTCCTCAGCGTAAGACCGGTGACTATGTCCACAGATTCACGAAGCGCTGGTACGTCTTTCAGCAATCGCGACCGGCCAATGAAGGTGTCGCGGCCGGCCAGGATCAGCGAGCCCTTGCCGCGTATGAAGGTCACTAGCTCGCCAAGTTGAGCCCATGCCATTTCGTAACCGTTTGGATCGGCAAGTTCGTCGAAGCCGTCGATTGCGATTACGACAAGTCCGTGCTTGGCTAAGATGGGAATTTGATCATAAGTGATCTGCGAACGGATGGTCTGCAAGCTGAATGCCATTAGGTCGAGCAGATTGGACAGCACTCGTCCGCGGCTCTTCACATGCAGTATTAGTGGCCTTGCTGTTGTTCGATAACCCTCGGCTCGCAAGAGGGCAAGTTGTTCTATTAAGCTCGTCTTGCCGATACCTGCCGGACCATCTATTAGCAAGATCTCCGATGCGTCATCGGGTCGCGCAGCGCTCCCAAGGAGCGCATCGACTGCGTCAAGGGAGCGAATGTCGGTCGAGTTGTGTGTCGTGCCGCAAAACGGAAGCAGACCTGATGCTCCGGGGAGCTCTCTTTTCAGCAGTTCACGCTGAGAATCCGCCCAACGCCGTAGATTCGAAAACAACTCCGAGGCCAAAGCTGCAGATAAGCTCGCGAAATTCCGCGCAGGCGTCGTACCCCAGGTACATTGAACCTTGCCGCTTGTTTTGTCTAGCACTAAACGAAGAGGGCGACCTTCCCGCGTCAGCTTGAGAGATATCTTGTCACTCTGTTCGGTAGCCTTGACTGCGTTGTCACCGATGTCGCTAAACGGAGCAAGATCAGCAACCAATTCGTCGCGAGTAATATTAGCCATTGATCAAAATTCCGTCTAATGGTAGCAAACTTGATCTGATATTTTTTTGCAGTATCATCGCTCTTGAATTAGTGCCTGTGAGCGCAAATTCTGCCGTATATACTGGGGGAATGAAATCATCATCCTCAGTGACTACTACGATCCAACGTGTCTTATCCCGATGGGCAGTCACCACTACATCAGAGGCGAGCGCCGTATCCACCATTTTTTCCTCCCAGCCGCCTCTGGAACGAGGTCGCACTGTGTCGGACAAATGGCAGCCGAGTTTGCGATGGAGACGAGAGGCGGAGGCTTCGAGAAGATGGTCTCCGAACTCCACTAGGGGCGAGAACACGACGTTGGGCCGCTGCGATAAGGAAGCAAAGTCGGCTTTCGCAACGGTAATCTGCGCCGCCTTGCGATTTGGGGTGACTTCGTACCCCTTGTGCCAGCCATGATAAAGCCGCAGCGCGACCCTAAATCGTAGGCTTCCATCGATCGAGGCGAGGCACCGGGCGACGCGCCGAACGGTCTGCTTGAATGCAGCATCGGCTGTTCCTACGGGGTCCGTGTCCTTGTCCCTCTTCGTGAGTAGTAACTGAGAATTCCAGTCGATGAATGCGCTCACATTGACAATGGTGGAAGCCGCGGGTATTGATTGCATGCGCCAACTCTATCGCTTATCAGCCACCGGCCACCCCTCCACAGCATGATTGCTGGGGATCAATGGGGCAGGATCTATTGGGGATCAGGGCGAACTCTCAAACCTGTCCCCTTCCTCCTCCAACCCAAACTGCATCGCCGCCAATTTTGCATACAGCCCGCCGCGCGCTACCAGCTCGTCGTGCCGCCCGATGTCGACGATGCGTCCCGCGTCCAGCACGACGATGCGGTCCGCCTTCTGGATCGTCGCCAGCCGGTGCGCAATGACCAGCGTCGTGCGGTGCTGCATTGCCGCCTCCAACGCCGCCTGAACGACGCGTTCGCTCTCCGCATCCAGCGCGCTGGTGGCTTCATCCAGCAGCAACAGCGGCGGGTTCTTCAACATCGCCCTCGCGATGCTGATGCGCTGGCGCTGGCCACCGGAGAGCCGCACGCCGCGCTCGCCCAGGAAGCTGGCGTAGCCCTCGGGCAGCGCGCGGATGAAGTCGTCGGCGAAGGCGGCGCGAGCGGCGGCGATGACCTCGTCGTCGGTGGCGGTGGGCCGGCCGTAGCGGATGTTCTCCATCGCGGTGGTGGAGAAGATGACGCTGTCCTGCGGTACCAGGCCGACGTTGCCGCGCAGCTCGGCCAGGCTCAGCTCGCGCGTGGGCACGCCGTTCAGGCGGATCTGGCCGGACTGCGGGTCGTAGAAGCGCAGCAGCAGCTGGAACACCGTCGTCTTGCCGGCCCCGCTGGGGCCGACGAGGGCGACCGTTTCGCCGGGTGCGATGGTCAACGACAGGTCGTCCAGCGCGGCGGTCAGTGGCCGTGAGGGGTAATGGAAGCGGACCTGGTTGAACTCCACACGGCTGCCACCCGTCGCGACGGTCAGCGATTTCGGCGTGGCCGGGTCCGCCACCGGGGAGCGCGCTTCCATCAGCTCGATGAGGCGCTCCGTGGCGCCGGCCGCGCGCAGCACGTCGCCCCACACCTCGGCCAGCACGGCGACCGAGCTGACCAGCAGCGTCACGTAGACCACCGTCTGGCCCAGGTGCCCCGCGGAGATCTTGCCGGCGATGACGGCCTGCGTGCCCTGGTACAGCCCCCACAGCATGGCGCCGAACACGGCGGTGATGATGAAGGCCACCATGAAGCTGCGCACCCGTGTGCGCTTGCGGGCGACGTCGAACGCGGCCTCGCTGGCGGCGGCGAAGCGCCTGGCCTCGGCCCCTTCCTGCGTGTAGCTCTGCACCACGGTGACGGCGTTCAGCACCTCCGCGGCGATGGCCGAGGTGTCGGCCACGCGGTCCTGGCTGGCGCGTGACAGCTTGCGCACGCGCCGGCCGAAGTACAGCGCCGGCGCGACGATGAGCACCAGCAGGCCCAGCACCTGGCCCATCACGTAGGGGTTGGTGGCAACCAGCATGATCAGCGCGCCCGTGCCCAGCACGAGGTTGCGCAGGCCCATGGACAGGCTGGAGCCGACGACCGTCTGCACGACCGTCGTGTCGGTCGTGATGCGGCTCAGCACCTCGCCGGTCTGCGTGGTCTCGAAGAACTCGGGGCTCTGGCGCAGCACGTGGGTGTAGACGGCGTTGCGCAGGTCGGCCGTCACGCGTTCGCCCAGCCAGGTGACCATGTAGAAGCGCGAGGCCGAGAACAGCCCCAGCGCGGCGCCGACGGCGAACATCGCCAGGAAGTGCTCGCGCAGCGCCATCAGCCGCTCGCCCGCGCTGCTGGCCGCGAAGCCGGCGTCGATGAGGCCGCGCAGCGCGATGGGGAAGGCCAGCGTCGCCAGTGCAGCCAGCACCAACAGCACCAGCGCCAGCACGATGCGGCCGCGGTACGGCCGCAGGAAGGGGGCGAGGCCGCTGAGCGAGCGGGCGTGCTTGGATGCAGGGCGGTCGGTGTTGGAACTCATCGGGTCAGGGTCTGTTTCAGCAGCTCGCAGGTGCGGGCGAGCATGGACGGCTGCAAGTCCTGGTGGCACAGCAGCTGCAGCACCTGCGTGCGCCAGCGCGCGCCGTGGTCGTCGTGGAAAGCCGGCACGCCGGGCCAGACGCGGTCCCAGCGGAACACGGCGCAACCGGCGGCGCGCAGCGCGGCGTAGGCCGGCTCGGGGTCGTCCACCCACAGCGGCATCACATAGGGCGCGGCCTGGGCGGGCAGGGCGCCTAAAAGGGGCCGTGCGCCGGGCAGGCCCAGCGTGCCGCGGTAGAGGGTGTCGTAATGGGCGCGGCGGCGCTCGACGATGCGCCCGCGCGGCAGGCCGAAGAGGCGCTGCGTCAGTGCGGGCGGCGCCTGCTCACTGCGCACCAGGTCGCAGTCGGCCATCATCTCGGCCTCGGTCATCTCGCGCGGCGTGGCGGCCGACTGTGGCCGCGGCGGGCCGTTCTTCAGCCGGAACAGCGCGCGCAGCGGCGCGTTCAGGCCCGCCAGCCGGTGTTGTTCGCTGGCGCGCTCCAGCAGGTCCACCCAGGCCTTCACCTGCTGCTTGGCGCCGGCCGGCTGCAGCGCCTGCGCGGGCAGCGGCCGGGCCGATGCCAGCAGGCCGCCTTCGGCCACCGGGAAGAACTTGGACACGCTGGCCGTCGCCAGATCGCCCCAGTGCCCCACCGGCCGCTCGCCGGCCTGGCCGAAGAAGCTGTGCGCGCAGTCCTCCACCAGCGCGATGCCGCGCGCATCGCACCAGGCGCGCACGGCGGCGAGGGACCGCGGCAGGCCGAACAGCTGGGCCACGACGAGGGCCCGCGTGCGCGGCGCGGGCGTGATCGCGTCCAGCGCGGGCAGGCCGTCGGCGCCCAGCGGATAGAACTGCACCGCGGCACCCGCCGCGCGCAGCGGCGCCACCAGCGTGGGGCAGTGGTAGCTCGGCGCCAGCACGCTGTCGCCGGGCTGCACGGCCAGCGCCTTCATCGCGGCGAACAACGCGGCGCGGCCGCTGGTGAGTAGCCGGGTGTGGGGCAGGTCGTCGACGGCGGGCAGGCCGCTGCCGCGCGGGCCGCCGAGGTTGTCCCAGCCGAAGGTGGGTCGTGTGGGCTGGCGTGCGTGATGCGAAGGCATGGGCCGCGGATTAGACCAGCGGCAGCTTGCCCGCATAACCGGTCAGCTCCAGATAGCCCCAGCCGACCTCGCGGCTGCCGCTGTCCAGCAGCCGCGCCGCGCCTTCCCAGTAGGCCAGGCCGCTGCTGCGCCGGGCGTCGATCTCCTGCGCGTCGAAGGCCGCGACCAGGCGCATCTCGCCGGCGGGGCTGCGCAGCCGCCATTCCACCGGCCAGCGTGCGCCGGTGGCCGGGCTGGTCCAGTGCCGCGTCGGCACCATGCCGACCTCCTCGGGCGCGAAGCTGCGGTCGACCACGCCGGGCATGCGCAGGCTGCCGCCGGCCCAGTGGCGCCTGCCGTCAGGGCGGCGCAGTTGGAATAGCGTCAGCGCGCGGCCGTCGTGCAGGTTGATGCCCAGCCAGTCCCAGCCCGCCGCGTCGCCGACGTACTTGTCGCTCCATTCATGGTCCAGCCAGGCGCGGCCGGCCAGGCTGTGGCGCACGCCGTCCAGGCGCAGCGCGGCCTGGGCCAGCAGCTGCGGGCGCGAGTAGTAGTGGCTGTACTGGTCGGGCATCGGGCCCTTGCGCGAGAAGCCGGCCTCGCCCTGCAGCAGCGGCGCGTCGGGCGTGGCCAGTTCCAGCTCCAGGTTGAAGCCGGGGCCGCCGAAGGCCGCGCGGTAGCCGTCGCCTTCGCGCCGCAGCGTCCAGTCGCGCAGCTTCAGGTCGCAGTCACCCACGCGCGCCTGCACGGTGCCGGGCAGAGCGCGCAGCAGGCGCTGGCCGTGGCGCTGCTTCCTGGCGCCGAGGTCCGACAAGGCCACATGGCCCAGCAGCAACTGCTTGGCCGCCAGGCCGCTCGGGTGGTCGCCCGCAGCCGGGCCGGGCAGGCGGAAGAAGGTCAGCTGGTAGCCGAAGCGCGGCGGCGCACCGTCGCGGTCGCCGAGCAGGCCGGTGAGGTACCACCACTCGATGGTCTGCAGCGGGTGGGCGCCGAAGTCGGCAGGGAAGTTCAACGCCGCCCGCACCGGCAGCGGCAGCGCGGCGAGCAGCAGCGTGCGGCGTTTGATCATGAGTCCTCCCTGACGGCGCGCACGGCGTCCGCGGCCAACGCGCGCCGGCCCGCCAGCAGCGACGCGCCGACGGCCGCGGCGAACGCCAGGCCCACCAGTGCCGCCAGCCGCCCGACCGGCAGGCTCAGCTCCATGCTCCAGTGAAAGCTCTGCGGGTTGACGACGTAGACCAGCACGACGCTCAGGCCCAGCCCCAGCGCCAGCCCGGCCAGCGCGCCGGCGCCGCCGGTGAGGCTGGCTTCCAGCAGCAGCAGCCGCATCAACGCGCGCCGCGACAGGCCCAGGTGGCGCAGCAGCCCGAACTCGCGCTTGCGCGCCAGCGCCTGGGCCGACTGGCTGGCGATGACGCCGAACAGGCCCACCGCCAGCGCCACAGCCTGCAGCCACAGCGTGATGGCGAAGCTGCGGTCGAACAGCTGCAGCGACAGCGTGCGCAGCTCACCCGCGGCGGCCGTCTCGACGTCGTCGCCGGCCAGGCGCTTGATGGCGGCGCGCGCGGCGTCCAGCGAACTGCCAGGCGCCAGCCACAGCGCCGTCTCGGTGGTCGACGGGTCGCCGCTGATGCGCCGGTAGTCGGGCAGCGCCACCCACAACGCCGTGCTCTGGCGCGAATAGTCGCGCCAGATGCCTTGCACCTGCAGCTTCACGACCCGGCCGCTGTCGATCAGCTCGGCCTGGAACACGCGGCCCGGCACGAGGCGGTCCCGGTCGCGGGCAGCCTCGTTGACCCACACCGCCACGGCGCCCGCGGCGGCCGGGCCCGTCCAGCGATCGAGCAGCGGCAGGCCGCCGGCGTCGACATCACGCGCCGTCAGCGCCACCGCATCGGCGCCGGGTGCGAGGCGCAGCCGCGCGGTGCGCTGCGGCGCGGTGCGGGCGATCTCGGGCAGGCGGGCCAGTTTGTCGATCAACGCCGGCGGCAGCGGCGCGGGCATGCCGTCGGCACCGCGCAAGGCGCTGCGGGCATACAGGTCGGCGGGCAGGGCGTCGTCCAGCCAGCGCGACAGCGACTCGCGGAAGCTGCCGATCATCACGGTCATCGCCACGGCCAGCGCCAGCGCCACCAGCACGCCGGCCAGCGACCGGCGCGCTTCGGTCGCCTGGTCGCGGCTGCGCTCGCGGGCCAGCAGCAGCAGCGCACCCGCCGGCAGCCGCGCCAGCGCCGCGCCCAGGCCGCGCACGAGGGCCGGCACCAGCGCCAGCCCGCCCGTGAGCAGGCACAGCATGGACAGGTAGGCGGCCACCGGCGTGCCGTCCCAGACCGGCGGCAGCCAGGCCAGCGCCGCGCCCAGCGCCAGCAGGCCGAGGCCGACCCAGGCCGGCAGCGTGCGGCCGGCCGGCAGGCCCAGGCCCTTGAGCACGAGGGCCGGCGCGATGCGCCGCACGGTGACGGCCGGCGCCAAGGCCGCCAGCAACGCCGCAGCGAGGCCGAGCACCGCATAGGCCAGCGCCGGCAGCAGCAGCGGCTGGCCCAGCAGCAGGTCCGTCGACGAGCCGCTGGCGCCGTGCAGGCCCAGGTCGCTGCCCAGCAGCTTCAACGCGCCGGCGGCCAGGCCCACGCCGAGCGCCAGGCCCAGCGCCGTGCCGATGGCGCCGATCACCAGGCCCTCGACCAGGATGAGCCGCCAACGCATGCCGGCCGACACGCCCAGCACGCCCACCAGCGCCCACTGCGGCAGCCGCTGCGCGGTGGCCAGCGACAGCACCGCGTAGACGAGGAAGCTGCCGGTGAAGAGGGCCATCAGCGCCAGCAGCCCGAGGTTGACGCGGTAGGCGCGCGTCAGGTCGGACAGGCGCTCGCCTTCGTCGGCGGGCGGCGCGGCCTTCCAGCGCGCCGGCAGGCTCTTGGCCCAGGTGGCGGCGTCCACGCCGGGCATGAGCTGCACATCGATGCGGTCCAGCGCGCCCAGCCGGCCGAACAGGGCCTGGGCGTCGGCGATGTCCAGCACGCCCAGCGGCGCGCTGCCGGCGGCAATGCGGCCGCCGACCTGGAGCTCGATGTCGCGCGGTTCGGTGCTGCCGGGCTGGACCAGGCGCAGCGTCAGCGTCGTCGCGTCGGGCGGGAGGTGGTTGCGGGCCGCGGCGTTCAGGTGCACGAGGTTGGCGCCGAGCAGCCCCATCAGGCCGCCGTCGACCTGCGGCGTCAGCTCCGCGGCCATCGGCCGGCCGTTATTCGCGGCGGCGAGCAGGGCCATCGGGTCCAGGCCGATGAGCCGGATGGGCAGCACCCGCCCGTCACGCCCGGTTTGTCCGGGCCACACCGCCATCGCTTCGACCACCGGGTTGGCAGCGGCCACTTCGGGGCGGTTGAGCAGCTCGGCGAGGTCGGCATCGGTCAGCGGGCCGGACGGGGCGCGCAGCACCAGGTCGGGCTGGCCGTTGACGCCGCGGGCGGCACGGGCGAATTCGGTGAGGGCGGCGCCATTGAGCAGGTGCACGCCGAAGGCGAGGGCGACGCCGAGCATGACGGCCACGATGGCGAGCAGGACGCGGCCGGGTTGGTCGCGCCAGGCGGGCCAGGTGAGGTGGCGCCAGAGGCGCATGTCAGGGAGCCTGTCGCGCACCACCGGCCTCAAGCCCTATCCGCGCCAGGAAGGCAGCCACATCAGCCTCCCACAGGGCCTGCTTTCGACGGAAAAGCAGATGCCCGTTCACGTCGTCGAACGCGTACATCCGAAAGGTCACATCGCCGCCGGCGTCCCTGAAAACGCGCGCGTATTTCTCCATGGAGGCATCGGCATAGAAGCCGTCGCCCCGGGCGTAGAGGAACAGCGATGGGACGCGCTGCGGTGCCTTCCCGGCGGCCTCGAAGGCAACCGCGTTGACATCGACGTCGCCGCAGCGGTCATCCTTCCACCCGCCTGAAAAATTGATGCTTCCGCGCACGGCGTCCGGGTGTTCCGCCGCGTAGGCCGCCGACAGCAGGCCGCCGCGCGAGTGGCCGGCCATGACCACGCGAGACATGTCGGGCCACGGCTGCGCACGCAGCCACTGCAAGGTGGCGTCGACCGCGGCGCTTGCATGGCGCATGCCCGCCTGGGTCGCCGCCACGGTGCATGCCGACGGCTGTTCGTTGTCGACGCCCTCCGACTGGCCGCGCCCGGCGCGCATCGGCACGATCAGCGCCACGCCACGCTGGTGGAGGAACTTCGCCAGTCCTTGAGCACGCTCCGTGTAGGTGGCCGGGATCGGTCCGCCGCTTGAGCCGTGATGGAACATGACGACGGGTACCGGGCCGGCGTTCGGCGCGCGATAGAGCGTGGCCTCGAGCTTGACCGCGGGTGCCCCGGCATCGGCGGGCATCGGAATCCAGACCGTTTCTGCCTGCTGCGCCGATGCGGTGGCGCACAGCGTTGCCAGGGTGGCGTTGAGGAGCAGGGAGAAGAGCTTCTTCATGGGTCTCGGTTCTGATCTGAGGGCAAGGGACAGTTAGCCTGCATGCAAACCGTCGGCGTCCAGGCGCAGTCGCCGGTCGGCCGCCTGTGCGGCCACCTCCGAATGCGTCACCAGCAGGCATGCCGCCCCTGCCTCGTGGGTGCACCGTCGCAGCAACTCCAGCACTTCGGTGGCGTGCCGGGCGTCGAGGTTTCCCGTTGGCTCGTCCGCCAGCACCAGCCTGGGCCTGTGCACCAGCGCACGCGCGATCGCGACCCGCTGCAACTGCCCACCCGACAGCTGGCGCGGCATGCGAGCCGCCAAGGCTGCCAGGTTCACCGCAGCCAGCATCTCTGCCACACGCCCGTCGTCCCGCTGACCGAGCAGCCGCAAAGGCAAGGCCACGTTGTCCGCCACGCTCAAGTGCGGCAGCAGGTGGAAGGCCTGGAAGATGAAGCCCAGGGACTCGCGGCGCAGCGCCGACCGCGCCTCGTCGTCCAGCGGCCGCAGGTCGCGGCCGGCCAGCGTGATCGAGCCGGCATCGGCCTCGTCCAGCCCGGCCAGGCAGTTCAGCAGCGTGGACTTGCCGCTGCCCGATTCGCCCAGCAGCGCGACGATCTCGCCGGGTGCGAGCTCGAGGTCGATGCCCGAGAAGACCGCCACGTCGCCGTATGACTTGGCCAGGCCACGCGCGCTGAGAGGGCTCATTCCTTGGTTTCCGGTTCGGTGCGCGCCACGGTCGCGCGACCTTTGGGTGGGGCAAGTTTCACGCCACGCCGGCCCAGCGCCTCGCGCAACAGCAGCTCGGCCTGCGCGTTGGCGCTGCGCAGCTCCACCGCCGCGAGCCGCTCGACCTCGGCCCACAGCGCGGGGTCGACGCGCAGCGGGAAGGACTTCTTGTCCGGGCTGGCCATCAGGGCTCAGGTATAGAGGGTGCCAGTGTTGACCACCGGCTGCGTCTCGCGGTCGGAGCACAGCACCACGAGCAGGTTGCTCACCATCGACGCGCGGCGCTCGTCGTCCAGCGTGACGATCTCGCGCTCGCTCAGGCCTTTCAACGCCGCCTCCACCATGCCCACCGCGCCCTGCACGATCTTGGCGCGCGCGCCGACGATGGCCTCGGCCTGCTGGCGGCGCAGCATCACCTGTGCGATCTCGGGCGCATAGGCCAGGTGGCTGATCTTGGCGTCCAGCACGTCCACGCCGGCGTCGTCGAAGCGGGCCTGCAGCTGGGCGCGCAGCGCATGGGCGACGGCGTCCTGGCCGCCGCGCAGCGTCACTTCGCCACCGTCGACCTCGTCCGCATGGTCATAGGCATAGCAGGCGGCCAGGTGGCGGATGGCGGCCTCGGCCTGCACGCGCACATAGGCTTCGTAGTCGTCCACCTGGAACAGCGCCTGCGCGGTGTCGCGCACCCGCCAGACGACCACGGCGCTGATCTCGATGGGGTTGCCGCGCTGGTCGTTGACCTTGAGGATGGGGGCGTTCAGGTTGCGGTCGCGCAGGGAGATGCGCTTCTTCAGCGCCAGCGGGTTGGCCCAGCGCAGGCCGGCGCCGCGGTCGCTGCCGGTGTAGGCGCCGAACAGCGTCAGCGCGGCGGCCTGGTTGGGGTTGAGCATGTACAGGCCGGCCATGACGAACAGGCCCGCCAGCCCGAGCGGAATGCCGTAGGCCGGCAGGCCGCGCGTTAGCGCGAACGCGCCCAGCCCGCCCAGGGCCAGGCCGACGACGGCCATCAGATAGCCATTGCCGGAACGCGCCGGCTTCTCGGTCACGACGGTGCGGGACGGGGAGTGGTTGACCATGGTGCGACCTGTCTCAAAAGTGAATCAAAGTGATATCACTCTAGCAGGGTTTGAAAGCGAAGCAAGGGAAATCAACCGAGCAGGCGCTGCAGGCCCGCGAGCAGCTCGGCCACGGGCTGCGGCCCGTCGCAGCCGATGACGCGGCGCTGCGGCATGCTGCGCAGCCAGGTGATCTGGCGCTTGGCGAGCTGGCGGGTGGCGGCAATGCCGCGCTCGGGCAAGTCCTGGAAGTGGTTCGCGTCCAGCGCTTCCCAGGTCTGGCGGTAGCCGACGCAGCGCATCGACGGCAGCGCCAGGCTCAGGTCGCCGCGGGCGCGCAGGGCCTTCACTTCCTCCACCAGTCCCTCGGCCAGCATCTGCTCGAAGCGCTGCGCCAGGCGTACGTGCAGCCAGCCGCGGTCCGCCGGCTCCAATGAGAACAGCGGCCAATCCAACCCCTCGTCGCGCGACGCGGCGTGCAGGGCGCTGAGCGGCTGGCCGGTCAGGCGGATGACCTCCAGCGCGCGCTGGATGCGCTGGCTGTCGTTGGGTGCCAGGCGTGCGGCGGTCGCGGGGTCAAGGCTTGCCAGCTCGACGTGCATGGCCGGCCAGCCGCGCTGGGCGGCCTCGGCGTCGATGGCGGCGCGCAGTCCGGCATCGGCCTGCGGCAGCGCGGAGAGGCCGTCGAACAGCGCCTTGAAGTACAGCATCGTGCCGCCCACCAGCAGCGGCAGCTTGCCGCGCGCGCTGATCTCGGCGGCCAGGCGCTTGGTGTCGCGCACGAACTCGGCGGCGGAGTAGCTGTCCAGCGGGTCGAGGATGTCGATCAGGTGATGCGGCACGGCGGCCTGTTCGGCGGCCGATGGCTTGGCGGTGCCGATGTCCATGCCGCGGTACACCAGCGCCGAGTCGACGCTGATGATCTCCACCGGCAGCACCTCGGCGATGGCCAGCGCCGCCGCCGTCTTGCCGCAGCCGGTGGGGCCGGCCAAACAGACAGGCTTCATCGCCGGCGTGGTGCCTTCCCAAGCGGCAGCCGTGGAACCGGCTTTGCCGGGCCACCAGCTGCGCCCCCTCGAGGGGGCCGGCGAAGCCGATAGGGGGTGGTCAAAATTTCTCCCACGGTGCGAGATAGCGCCATTGCCCCACCGGCAGGTTGCCCAGCGGAATACGGCCGATGCGCACGCGCTTCAGGCCCACGACCTTCAGGCCCACCAGCTCGCACATGCGGCGGATCTGGCGCTTCTTGCCCTCGCGCAGCACGAAGCGCAGCTGCTGCTCGTTCTGCCAGCTGACCTTGGCGGGCTTGAGCGCCTCGCCGTCCAGCTCCAGGCCGTGGTTCAGCAGCGCGAGCTTGTTGTTCGACAGCGCCGCGTTGGGCAGCGTGCCCTCGGGCACCGGCTCGGCGCCGGGCAGGCCGACGTATTCGACGCGCACGAGATATTCCTTCTCGATGTCGGAGTCGTCGCCGATCAGCACGCGTGCGATGCGGCCGTCCTGCGTCAGCACCAGCAGGCCGGTGGAGTCGATGTCCAGCCGCCCGGCGGGCGCCAGGTTGCGGTGGTGGCCCGCGTTGGGCTTGATGCCCGAGGCGTCTTCCTTCCAGCGGTTCTCGGGCTGGAACAGCACGACGGCCGGCTGGTAGCCGTCCTCGGCCTGGCCGGACACATAGCCGATGGGCTTGTGCAGCAGCACCGTGACGAGCTGCGCCTGCTGCTGGCGCGCGGCGGGGTCGATGTCGATCTGGGCGTCCGGGCCGACGCGCTGGCCCAGCACGGCGACCTTGCCGTTCACGCGCACCCAGCCGGCGGCGATCCACTCGTCGGCTTCGCGGCGCGATGCCATTTTCAGCTCGCTCATGCGCTTGGACAGGCGCTCGCCGTCCTCGGGCGCGACCTCGCGGGCCGGGTTGTGGCGCTGTTGCGGGCGCTGCGGCGGCTCGAAGTTCGGCCCGCGATTGGCCACGCGGCGCTGGTCGATGCGCGGCGGGCGATCCGCCGGCGGGCGTTCGTCGGGGCGGACGCGCGGGCCACGTTCGGGCCGTTGCGGCGCGTCGCCGCGGAATTGCGGCGGGCGCTCGTCGGGCCGCGCGCGTGGGCCGCGCGGTGGCGCATCGCCTCTGGGCGGCTGCGGGCGGTCGGGCTTGAAGCCGGCAGGCTTGGGTCGCGCCGCGCGCTCGTCACGCTGTGGGGCGGGGCGCTCGTTGCGCTGCTGCTGCGCCTTCTGGAACTGCGCCTCGCGCTCGGCCCGGTCGGCCTGCGCCTTGGACAAGGTCGGCCGCGGCTTGGAGACGCCCTTGCCGCGCACCGGCGCGCGCTTCTCGCCCTCCGCGTTGCGGGTCTTGGCGGCGGGCTTGGGTTTGCCCTTCAGTGTGATCGTGGCCATGTGGTGTGTGCCTCAACGGCCTCTGAGGAAAAGGGCGTCCAGCTCGCGCATGTCGAGCTGGCGCCAGGTGGGGCGGCCGTGGTTGCACTGGTCGGCGCGTTCGGTCGCTTCCATGTCGCGCAGCAGCGCGTTCATCTCGTCGATGTTCAGTTGCCGGTTGGCGCGCACGGCGCCGTGGCAGGCCATGGTGGCGAGGATCTCGTGCTGCGCGCGCTCCAGCACCGAGCTGGCGTCGAATTGCGCCATCTCAGCCAGCAGCTCGCGGGTCAGCGCGACGAGGTCGCTGGCGGCCAGCAGCGCCGGGCGCGAGCGCACGGCCAGCGTGCGGGCCGACAGCGGCGCCACGTCCAGCCCCAGCTGGGCCAGCGTGGCCGCATGCTGCTCGGCAGCAGCGACTTCCTCCGCCGTGGCGGCGAAGCTGACCGGGATCAGCAGCGGCTGGCTTTCGATCTGCGTGGCGCCGAGCTTGGCCTTCAGGCGCTCGTAGACGACGCGCTCATGCGCCGCATGCATGTCGACGATGACCAGGCCCTGGCGGTTCTCGGCCAGGATGTAGACGCCCTGGATCTGCGCGATGGCGCGGCCCAGCGGCCAGTCCTGGTCGGGCAGCCGCGGCGCTGGTGCCGCCGCGGGCGAGGGCAGGGCGGCCTTGTTCGGCTCCCACAGCGTCTCGTGCTCCACGAGCGACAGCCTGACCTGCTCGGCCGTGGCCGGCACCGGCGGCACGTAGCTGGAATAGCTCTGGCGCGGCTCCGCGACGTAGAGCGTGGCCGGCATCGTCGGCTCGAAGGCCAGCGGCGACAGCACCGGCTCCGGCGCCGCCGCCTCGGTGCTGCGCGACTGCGCGAGCGCGTCGACGAAGGCGCGGCGCACGCTCTGGTGGATGGCGCGGCCGTCGCGGAAGCGCACTTCGATCTTGGTCGGGTGCACGTTCACGTCCACCAGCTCGGGCGCGATCTCGATGAAGAGCACGTAGGCGGGCTGGCGCTGGCCGTGCAGCACGTCCTCGTAGGCCGAGCGGATGGCGTGGCTGATGAGCTTGTCGCGCACGTAGCGGCCGTTGACCCAGACGTACTGCTGGTCGGCGCGCGAGCGGGCGGCCTCGGGCAGGCCGGCGCGGCCGCTCAGCGCGAGCGGGCCGGCGCTGAACTCGAAGGAGCGGCTCTCGGCGATGAAGTCCTCGCCCAGCACGTCGCCGATGCGCTGCTCGGCCGAGGCCGCGCGCCACTGGTCGACGAGCTTGCCCTCGTGCCAGATCGCAAAGCCCACGTCTGGCCGCGCCAGCGCGTGGCGGCGCACCGCCTCCACGCAATGCGCCAGCTCGGTGGCGTCGGTCTTCAGGAATTTGCGGCGCGCGGGCGTGGCGAAGAACAGCTCGCGCACCTCCACGCTGGTGCCGCGCGAGCGGGCCGCCGGCTGCAGCTCGCCGCTGCGGGCGTCCAGCCGGTGCGCGTGGGCGTCGGCGGCGGTGCGGCTGGCCAGCGCCATGTCGGACACCGAGGCGATGGCCGCCAGCGCCTCGCCGCGGAAACCCATGGTGGCCACCGATTCGAGGTCGGTCAGGCTGGCGATCTTGCTGGTGGCATGGCGTTTCAGCGCCAGGGGCAGCTGCCCGACCGGGATGCCGCAGCCGTCATCCTCCACGACGATGGCGCGCACGCCGCCGGCCATCAGCTTGACCTGGATGTTCCTGGCGCCGGCGTCCAGCGCGTTGTCGACCAGCTCGCGCACGACCGACGCCGGGCGCTCGACGACTTCGCCCGCGGCGATCTGGCTGATCAGCTCGTCGGGCAGCTCGCGGATGGCGCGGGGGGCGGGGGCCTCAGGCAGGGGGGAATCCATCGGCGGGATTATCGGCGGCTGTCATGGAGCGGCCCGGATAATGCCCCGCCATGGACCTGCTTCAATTCCTCATCGACTTCATCCTGCATGTGGACCGCCACCTCGCCGACTTCGTGACGGCCTACGGCGCCTGGGTCTATGCGCTGCTGTTCCTGATCATCTTTGTCGAGACCGGCGTGGTCGTCATGCCCTTCCTGCCCGGCGATTCGCTGCTGTTCGTCGTCGGCGCGATGTGCGGCGTGGGGCTGATGGACCTGGGCCTGTCCATGGGCCTGCTGACCGCCGCGGCCATCCTGGGCAACCAGTGCAACTACGCCATCGGGCGTCATTTCGGGCCGCGCGTCTTCCAGTGGGAGAACTCGCGCTTCTTCAACAAGGCGGCCTTCGAGAAGGCCCATGCCTTCTACGAGAAGTACGGCGGCTTCACGCTGATCGCGGCGCGCTTCATGCCCTTCCTGCGCACCTTCGCGCCGTTCGTGGCTGGCGTGGCGCAGATGACGCGGCGCAAGTTCACCTTCTTCGACGTGACCGGCGGTGCGCTGTGGGTGTGCGGCATCACGCTCATCGGCTACGTCTTCGGCAACGTGCCCTGGGTCAAGGCCAACCTGGACAAGATCATCTGGGCCATGATCCTCATCCCCGGCTTCGTCATCATCGCCGGCGGGCTCAAGAGCAGGTTCAAGCGCCAGCCGGGCTGACTTTTCGACCAGGGCGCGCGAAGCCCTAGAGTCACGGGCTTTTCGTGACTGTCGGAGATCCCGATGACCCTGCCGCGTATCGCGCTGGCCCTGGCCTGGATGACCTCCAGCTGGGCCCAGGCGGCCGAGCCGACGCTGATGCTGCGCCAGCCCGCCGTTTCCAAGCAACATCTCGCCTTCATCCATGGCGGAGACCTCTGGCTGGCCGACCGCTCCGGCGGCAACGCCCGCCGCCTGACCAGCCATGCGGCCAGCGAGTTCCTGCCGCGCTTCTCGCCGGACGGCAAGCAGATCGCCTTCTCGGCCAGCTATGACGGCAACGTGGATGTCTACGTCATCGGGCTGGACGGCGGCCAGCCCAAGCGCCTCACCTGGCACCCAGCGCCCGACAACGTCAGCGGCTGGAGCCCCGATGGCCGCCGCGTGCTGTTCGCGTCGCCGCGCGAGGTGCTGAACAACCGCAGCAACCAGCTCTACGAGGTCAGCGTCGACGGTGGCTACGAAAAGCAGGTCATGAAGGCCGTGGCCTATGAGGGCGCCTGGTCGGCCGACGGCAAGCAGCTCGCCTTCCGGCCCTGGCGCGCGGCCTATGTGGCCGAGTCGGGCTGGCGCCAGAGCCGCGGCGGCACGACGCCGCCGGTGTGGATCATGGACATGGCCAGCCAGCAGTGGCAGGAGATCCCGCACGTCAACGCCAGCGACTCGGCGCCGGTGTGGGCGGGCGGCGAGGTGGTGTTCATCTCCGACCGCGATGCCGAGGCCAAGGGCGCGGCCAACCTCTTCGCCTTCAACCCGGCGACGAAGGCGCTGCGCCAGCTGACGCGCGAGACGCAGTGGGACGTGCGCAGCGTGGACGCCGTCGGCACGACGCTGGTCTACGAGGCCGGCGGCCGCATCAAGCAGATCGAGCTGGCCGGTGGCGAGCCGCGCGTGCTCGACATCCAGCTCGCCAGCATCGCGCCCCAGGCACGGCCGCAGTGGAAGGACGCCGGCAAGGCGTTGACCTCGGCGCGCCTGTCCAGCACCGGCAAGCGCGTGGTGGTGAGCGCGCGCGGCGAGGTGTTCACGGTGCCGGTCAAGGACGGCAGCGTGCGCAACCTGACCGAGACCGCCGGCGTGCGCGAGAAGGATGCGCTGTGGAGCGCCGACGGCCAGCGCATCGCCTACATCTCCGACGCTCCCGGCATGCGCCACGAGCTGGTGCTGCAGGCGCAGAGCGGCCTGGGCGCCAAGGAGCGCTTCCTGCTGCCCAAGGATGCCTACTTCACGCTGGCCGACTGGTCGCCGGACGGCAACCAGCTGGTGTTGCAGGACAACCACCTCAACCTCTACCGCATGGGCCTCGCGGCGGGCGCGCAGCGCGGCAAGCTCGTCAAGGTGGCGACGGACGTGCGCCGCGGCAGCGTGGATATCGCCTTCTCGCCGGACAGCCGCTGGCTGGCCTTCACGAGTTCGGGCGACAACTATTTCGGCCGCATCTGGCTGCATGACATCGCCACCGGCCGCAACCACGCGGTGACCGACGGCCTGGCCCATGCCGGCACGCCGACCTTCTCGGCCAAGGGCGACTACCTCTACTTCACGGCCTCCATCAACTCCGGCCCCGGACAGGTGGGCCTGGACCTGTCCACGCAGGAGCGCCCGCGCCGCGCCGGCATCTATGCGCTGGTGCTGGCGGCGGACGGCAAGTCGCCGCTGGCGCCCAAGGCCGGTGACGAGGATGGCAAGAAGGACGAGAAGAAGGACGAAGACAAGAAGGACGACAAGAAGGGGGGCGACGCGAAGAAGGACGACAAGCCCAAGCCCGAGCCGGTCAAGCCCATCAAGCTGGACCTGGACGGCCTGGCCGACCGCGTCGTGGCCCTGCCGGTGGCCGAGCGCAACTACGACAGCCTGGCCGTGGCGTCCGACGGCGCGCTGTTCTACCTGCAGCGCCCGCAGCCCGGCGCCAGCAACGAGCCGCCGCAGGCCGAAAAGCGCGCGACGGCGGAGCTGTGGCGCTTCGATTTCGAGGAGCGCAAGCCCAAGCTGCTGCGCACCGGCATCGCCGACTACTCACTCAGCGAAGACCACCAGAAGCTGCTGCTGACCGTGGCCGGCGGCAAGCTGGAGGTGGGCGACGCCAACGACAAGGGCGACAGCAAGCCGCTGGACCTGGCCGGCCTGCGCGCGCGCGTCGACCCGAAGGCCGAGTGGAAGCAGATCTTCGACGAGGCCTGGTGGATGGAGCGCGAGTTCTTCTACGACCCCGGCATGCACGGCCTGGACTGGCAGGCCGTCTACGACCGCTACCTGCCGCAGCTGGCCCATGTGCAGCGCCGCGAGGACTTGAACGACCTGCTGGTGCAGATGATCGGCGAGCTGCAGGTGGGCCACAACCGCGTGGGCGGCGGCGACGTGCACCAGGAAACGCCAGCAGCCGTCGGCCTGCTGGGCGCGGACTTCAGCGTCGAGCAGGGCCGCTACCGCATCGCGAGGCTCTATGCCGGCGACCGCCTCAACCCCAACCTGCGTTCGCCGCTGTCGGTGCCCGGCCTGGGCCTGAAGGAGGGCGACTTCATCCTCGCCATTGGCGGCCATGAGCTGGACGCGAAGACCAACCTCTATGCACTGCTGGAGAACACCGTCGACAAGCAGGTGGTGCTGAGCGTTGCCCAGGACGCCAAGGGCAGCGGCCGCCGCGACGTCGTCGTCGAGCCCATCGCCAGCGAGGCGCTGCTGCGCCGCTGGGCCTGGATCGAGGGCAACCGCAGGAAGGTGGAGCAGAAGACGGGCGGCAAGGTGGCCTATGTCTACATGCCGGACACCGGCGGCTCCGGCTTCGAGCACTTCAACCGCATGTTCTTCGCGCAGGTCGACAAGCAGGCGCTGATCGTCGACGACCGCAGGAACGGCGGCGGCCAGGCGGCCAACTACGTGACCGAGCTGCTGGCGCGCCCCTACCTGGGCAGCTGGAAGGACCGCGACGGCCTGGTCTTCGACACGCCCGGCGGCGCGATCTACGGCCCCAAGGCCATGCTGATCGACCAGGATGCCGGCTCGGGCGGCGACTTCATGCCCTACGCCTTCAAGCGCGTGGGCCTGGGGCCGCTGATCGGCAAGCGCACCTGGGGCGGGCTGATCGGCATCTCGACCAACCCGCCGCTGATCGACGGCGGCTTCCTGACCGTGCCCTTCTTCCGCTTCTACACGCCGGAAGGTGAATGGCGCATCGAGAACGAGGGCGTGGCGCCGGACATCGACGTCGAGCTCGACCCGGCCGCCGTCAACCGCGGCGAGGACACGCAGCTGGATGCCGCGATCGCCGACGTGATGAAGCGGTTGGCGGCTTGGAAGCCGATCCAGCGCAAGTCGGCGCCTGAAGCCGCCAAGCTGGGGCGCTGACCGATGAAAGCCTGGGCGGCCCTGTCCCTGCGGAGCCGCTTCGTCCTGCTGGCCTTGCTGCCGCTGCTCGCGTCGCTCGCGCTGATTGCTTTTGCCGTGCGCCAGCAGGAAAGCGAGCTGGCCGAGCGTGAGCATGCCCTCGTGCGCGCCAGCTACATGGACGCACGGCGCACGGAGCTCAAGCACTACGTCGACCTGGCCGTCAGCACCGTCAAGCCGCTGCTGGGCCAGGCGGGCGGGCAGCAGCAGGCGCTGCGGCTGCTGTCCTCGCTGGACTACGGCCCCGACGGCTATTTCTTCGTCTATGACCTCGAAGGCCGGGTGCTGATGCACTCGCGCCAGCCCGAGTTGATCGGCCAGAACCTGTGGGGGCTGCGCGACCCGCAGGGCCGGCCGACCATCCAGCAGCTGATCGGCCAGGCCAAGGCCGGCGGTGGCTACGTGGAATACCTGTGGCGCAAGCCGTCCAGCAGCCAGCTGGCGCCCAAGCTGGGCTATGTCGTCGCGGTGCCGGAGTGGCAGTGGATGCTGGGCACCGGCCTGTACCTGGACGGCATCGAGGCGACGATGGCCGAGCTGGAGCATGGCGCGCGACAGAACATCACGGCCACCATGCTGTGGGTGGGCGCGGTGGCGGTGTTCGGCGTGGCGCTCATTAGTGCCGGTGCGCTGGCGCTCAACCTCAGCGAGCACCGCAGCGCCGAGGCCAAGCTGCGCGCGCTGGCCCGCGAGGTGGTGCAGAGCCAGGAGGACGAGCGCGCGCGGCTGGCCCGCGAGCTGCACGACGGCGTCAGCCAGGCGCTGGTGGCCACCAAGCTGCTGATCGAGTCGGCCCAGCACGAGCCCGCGGCCGCCGAGCGGCTGCAGGCGCTGGCGTTGAAGCGCCTGAACAGCACGCTGGCCGAGGTGCGCCACCTGTCGCATGCGCTGCGGCCGGCGCTCCTGGACACGCTGGGCCTGCCCGCGGCGCTGCAGCACCTGGCCGGCGAGTTCGACGCGGCGGGCGGCACGCATTTCTCGGCGGCGGTCGAGGGCGAGGAGGTCGAGCTGCCGGAAGCGGTGAAGACGGCGCTGTTCCGCATCGCGCAGGAGGCGTTGAGCAATGCCGCCCGCCATGCGCGCGCGACGACGGTGGGCGTGATGCTGCACTTCGAGCGCAACGGCGGGCTGGCGTTGGAGATCGTCGACGACGGCCAGGGCTTCGACGCCGATGCCGCCCAGGCCGTGGCCGACCGCGGGCTGGGGCTACGCAGCATGCGCGAGCGCGCGGATGCGCTGGGTGCGCGCCTGCAACTCGCGACCTCGCCAGGCAAGGGCAGCCGGCTCACGGTGAAACTATCGTCCGTCGACCTCGCCCGCGCCGCCTCATGACCACACCGATCCGCATCCTGCTTGTTGACGACCACCCGATGGTGCGCGAAGGGCTGGTTGCGCGGCTGGCCGCCGTGCCGCGCTTCGAGGTCGTCGGCGAAGCCGGGGGGCGGGCCGAGGCGCTGGCGCAGCTGGCGAGCAATGCGCCCGACGTGGTGCTGATGGACGTGGGGCTGAAGGACGGCAACGGCATCGCGCTGGGTGCCGAGATGCTGGCCGCGCAGCCGGCCGTCAAGCTGCTGATGTTCAGCATGTACGACAACCCCGAGTACGTGCAGCGGTCCCTGCAGGCCGGTGCGCGCGGCTACGTGCTGAAGGATGCGCCAGCGACCGAGATCGTGTCGGCCATCGATGCGGTCGCGGCCGGCGGCACCTTTCTCAGTGCCGCGGTGTCGGGGCGGCTGTTCCGCGGCCAGAGCCCGAAGCCGGTGCTGACGCCGCGCGAGAGCGAGATCCTGTCGGCCCTCGGCCGTGGCGCGTCCAGCAAGCAGATCGCGCGCGAGCTGGACTTGTCGGTGCGCACCGTGGAGGCCCACCGCCAGAGCATCAAGCGCAAACTGGAGCTGGACGGGCAGGCGGAGTTGATCCGGTACGCCGTCGAGCATGCCCGCGACGGCGAACCGCGCTGAAGGGGCAGGCGGGGCTTGATCGCCCTCGGGGTGCATGCTAGAAGCGGGCACTTTTTTCCAACCGTGGCGCGCGCGTGGGTGGTTCAGCCCACGCCCGGCCCGATAGATTCAAACACTTCACTTCTGGAATGGGCGGGCCATGGGTGTCACCACCGAGCAGCAACCTCGGCGCAAGCGCGTTTCTTCCACTGTTCCGGTCAACGCCACGGCGGCGGAGACCCAGCTAGGCGTCGACGCGGGTGCCGCTCGGTCGCGGCAGATCCTCGCCGCGCTGTCGGCCTTCCGCGATGGCGATTTCTCCGTGCGCCTGCCCAATGACTGGGACGACGTCGACGGCCAGATCGCGACGGCCTTCAACCAGATCACGGCGCAGGAAGCGCGCATCGCCGCCGAGGTGGCGCGGCTGTCCGCCACGGTGGGCAAGGAAGGGCGGCTCAAGCACCGCATGTCGCTGCCAGGGGCGGTGGGCGGCTGGGCGGCCAAGGTGGAGTCCATCAACACGCTGCTGGACGACCTGGTGCGGCCGACCGCCGAGATCGCGCGCACCATCGGCGCGGTCGCCAAAGGCGACCTGAGCCAGGCCATGGAGCTGGAGGTGGACGGGCGCGAGCTCAAGGGCGAGTTCCTGCGCTCGGCCCGGCTGGTCAACACCATGATCGAGCAGTTGTCGGTGTTTACCAGCGAGGTGACGCGGGTGGCGCGCGAGGTCGGCACCGAAGGCAAGCTGGGCGGGCAGGCGCAGGTCAAGGGGGTGTCCGGCGTCTGGAAGGAGCTGACCGATTCGGTCAACCAGATGGCCGGCAACCTCACGGCGCAGGTGCGCAACATCGCCGACGTGACCATCGCGGTGGCCAACGGCGACCTGTCCAAGAAGATCACCGTGGACGTGCGCGGCGAGATCCTGCAGCTCAAGGAGGCCACCAACACGATGGTGGACCAGCTGCGCTCCTTCGCGTCGGAAGTGACGCGCGTGGCCCGCGAGGTGGGCACGGACGGGCGACTGGGCGGCCAGGCCGTCGTGCCCGGCGTGGCCGGCACCTGGAAGGACCTGACCGACTCCGTCAACGCGATGGCCACCAACCTGACGGCCCAGGTGCGCAACATCGCCACCGTCACCACCGCCGTCGCGCGCGGCGACCTGTCGCGCAAGATCACCGTGGACGTGAAGGGCGAGATCCTGGAGCTGAAGGAGACCATCAACACGATGGTGGACCAGCTCAACGGCTTCTCGTCCGAAGTGACCCGCGTGGCGCGCGAGGTCGGCACCGAGGGCAAGCTGGGCGGCCAGGCGGCCGTGCCGGGCGTGGCGGGCACGTGGAAGGACCTGACGGACAACGTGAACTCGATGGCGTCCAACCTGACCAACCAGGTGCGCAACATCGCCGACGTGGCGACGGCCGTGGCCAGCGGCGACCTGTCCAAGAAGATCACCGTGGAGGTCAAGGGCGAAATCCTGGCGCTGAAGAACACGATGAACACGATGGTGGACCAGCTCAACGGCTTTGCCGGCGAGGTCAGCCGCGTGGCGCGCGAGGTGGGCACGGACGGCAAGCTCGGCGGCCAGGCCCAGGTGCCGGGTGTTGCCGGCACCTGGAAGGACCTGACCGACAACGTCAACTTCATGGCGTCCAACCTCACCGGCCAGGTGCGCAACATCGCCGAGGTGACGACGGCGGTGGCCAACGGCGACCTGTCCAAGAAGATCACCGTGGACGTGCGCGGCGAGATCCTGGAGCTGAAGAACACCATCAACACGATGGTGGACCAGTTGAACGGCTTCGCGTCCGAGGTGACGCGCGTGGCCCGCGAGGTGGGCACCGACGGCAAGCTCGGCGGCCAGGCCCAGGGCCGCGGCGTGGCCGGCATCTGGAAGGATCTGACCGACTCCGTCAACGCGATGGCCACCAACCTGACGGCACAGGTGCGCAACATCGCCGACGTGACGACGGCCGTGGCCAACGGCGACCTGTCCAAGAAGATCACGGTGGACGTGCGTGGCGAAATTCTCGAACTCAAGAACACCATCAACACGATGGTGGACCAGCTCAACGGCTTTGCCGGCGAAGTGAGCCGCGTGGCACGCGAGGTGGGCACCGAGGGCAAACTCGGCGGCCAGGCGCAGGTGCCAGGCGTTGCCGGCACGTGGAAGGACCTGACCGACAACGTCAACTCCATGGCCTCCAACCTGACGGGCCAGGTGCGCAACATCGCCGACGTCGCGACGGCGGTGGCCAATGGCGACCTGTCCAAGAAGATCACGGTGGACGTGAAGGGGGAGATCCTGGAGCTGAAGAACACCCTCAACACGATGGTGGACCAGCTCAACGGCTTCGCGTCCGAGGTGAGCCGCGTGGCCCGCGAGGTGGGCACGGAAGGCAAGCTGGGCGGCCAGGCGGCCGTGCCCGGCGTGGCCGGCGTGTGGAAGGACCTGACGGACAACGTCAACTTCATGGCGTCCAACCTGACCGACCAGGTGCGCAACATCGCTGACGTCGCCACCGCCATCGCGCGCGGCGACCTCTCGTCCAAGATCACCGTGGAGGTCAAGGGCGAGATCCTGGCGCTGAAGAACACGCTGAACACCATGGTGGACCAGCTCAACGGCTTCGCGTCCGAGGTGACGCGGGTGGCGCGCGAGGTGGGCACCGACGGCAAGCTGGGCGGCCAGGCGGTGGTGCCCGGCGTGGCCGGCACCTGGAAGGACCTGACCGACAACGTCAACTCGATGGCGTCCAACCTGACCGGCCAGGTGCGCAACATCGCCGACGTCGCCACGGCCATCGCCCGCGGCGACCTCAGCCGCAAGATCACGGTGGACGTGCAGGGCGAGATCCTGCAGCTCAAGCAGACCATGAACACCATGGTCGAGCAGCTCGGCGCCTTCGCGTCCGAGGTGAGCCGCGTGGCCCGTGAGGTGGGCACCGAAGGCAAGCTCGGCGGCCAGGCGCAGGTGCCCGGTGTGGCCGGCACCTGGAAGGACCTGACCGACAACGTCAACTCCATGGCCAGCAACCTGACCAACCAGGTGCGCAACATCGCCGAGGTGACCATCGCGGTGGCCAATGGCGACCTGTCCAAGAAGATCACTGTGGACGTGCGCGGCGAAATCCTTCAGCTGAAGGAAACCATCAACACGATGGTGGAGCAGCTGCGCTCGTTCGCGTCCGAGGTCACGCGGGTGGCGCGCGAGGTGGGCACGGAAGGGCGCCTCGGCGTGCAGGCCGTCGTGCCGGGCGTGGGCGGCACCTGGAAGGACCTGACCGACTCGGTCAACACGATGGGCGCCAACCTCACGGCCCAGGTGCGCAACATCGCCGAGGTGACCACGGCCGTGGCCCGCGGCGACCTGAACCGCAAGATCACGGTGGACGTGAAGGGCGAGATCCTGGAGCTGAAGAACACCATCAACACGATGGTGGACCAGCTCAACGCGTTTGCCGGCGAGGTCACGCGGGTGGCCCGCGAGGTGGGGACCGAAGGCAAGCTGGGTGGCCAGGCCAAGGTGGTGGGCGTGGGCGGCACGTGGAAGGACCTGACCGACAACGTCAACTTCATGGCCTCCAACCTGACCGAGCAGGTGCGCGGCATCGTGAAGGTCGTGACCGCCGTGGCCAACGGCAACCTGACGCAACGCCTGACCGTGCAAGCCAAGGGCGAGGTGGCCGCGCTGGCCGACACCATCAACAACATGACCGACACGTTGGCCACCTTCGCCGAACAGGTGACCAACGTCGCCCGAGAGGTGGGCGTGGACGGGCGCCTGGGCGGCCAGGCCCATGTGCCCGGCGCGGCGGGCACATGGAAGGACCTGACCGGCAACGTCAACCTGCTGGCCGCCAACCTGACGACCCAGGTGCGCGCCATCGCCGAGGTGGCCACGGCCGTGACCAAGGGCGACCTGACGCGCGCCATCCAGGTGGAGGCCAAGGGCGAGGTGTCCGAGCTGAAGGACAACATCAACACGATGATTTCCAACCTGCGCGAGACCACCGAGCGCAACCGCGAGCAGGACTGGCTCAAGACCAACCTGGCGCGCTTCAGCGGCATGCTGCAGGGCCAGCGCGAGCTGCAGACCGTCAGCAAGATGCTGCTGGCCGAGCTGGCGCCGCTGGTGCAGGCCCACCAGGGCACCATCTACCACCTGGCCGGCACGGTGCCCGGCGCCGACGGCCTGCAGCCCTCGCGCCTGCAGCTGCTGGCCAGCTATGCGCAGTCGGGCACGCTGGAGCTGGCGCCCACCATCGCCCTCGGCGAGGGCCTGGTCGGGCAATGCGCGCTGGAGAAGCGCAGCATCCTGCTGGCCGATGTGGCGGCGGACTTCGTCGCCGTGTCATCCAGCCTGGGCAGCGCGCGGCGCGTCAGCGTCATCGTGCTGCCGGTGCTGTTCGAGGGCCAGACCAAGGCCGTCATCGAACTGGCCACGCTGCAGCAGTTCGGCAGCGGGTCGCTGGCCTTCCTGGAGCTGCTGACGCAAAGCATCGGCGCGGTGTTCAACACCATCGAGGCGACCATGCGCACCGAAGCGCTGCTGGCGCAGTCCCAGCAGCTGACGGTGGAGCTGCAGTCGCGCCAGAGCGAGCTGCAGGAGACCAACGAGCAGCTCGGCACCAAGGCGCGCCTGCTGGCCGAACAGAACGAAGAGGTGGAGCGCAAGAACGCCGAGGTCGAGCAGGCCCGCCATGCGCTGGAAGACCAGGCCGCGGAGCTGGCGCTGACGTCCAAGTACAAGTCCGAGTTCCTGGCCAACATGTCGCACGAGCTGCGCACGCCGCTGAACTCCATCCTCATCCTGAGCCAGCAGCTGGCCAGCAACAACGACGGCAACCTCAGCCCGAAGCAGATCGAGTTCTCGCGCAACATCAACTCCTCGGGCTCGGACCTGCTGCACCTGATCAACGACATCCTGGACCTGTCCAAGATCGAGTCGGGCACGGTCACGGTGGACATCGAGGACATCTCGTTCGCATCGCTGCGCGACAGCATCGACCGCAACTTCCGCCACGTGGCCGAGGCCAAGAACCTGCCGCTGCGGCTGATGTTCGCCGACGACCTGCCGCGCAGCATGGAGAGCGACGCCAAGCGCCTGCAGCAGATCCTGAAGAACCTGCTGTCCAACGCCGTCAAGTTCACGGCGCACGGTCATGTCGAGCTGCGCGTCAGCCTGGCGCAGGAGGGCTGGAGCAGCGAGCATCCGGTGCTGTCCAAGGCGCCGCGCGTGCTGGCCTTCGCGGTGGAGGACACCGGCATCGGCGTGGCCCCCGAGAAGCAGCGCCTGATCTTCGAGGCCTTCCAGCAGGCCGACGCCGGCACCTCGCGCAAGTACGGCGGCACGGGCCTGGGCCTGGCCATCAGCCGCGAGCTGGCGGCGCTGCTCGGCGGCGAAATCCGCCTGGCCAGCGTGCCCGGCCACGGCAGCACCTTCACGCTCTTCCTGCCGCTGCATTTCGCCGGTGCGGACAGCGCGCGCATGCCGCTGTCCGAAAGCAGCCGGCCACCCGCCGAACCGCTGCGCGGCAGCCTGCCGCTGGTGCGCGAGACGCAGGTCGCCGACGACCGCGACAACATCGCCGAGGGCGACTCGGTGCTGCTCATCATCGAGGACGACCCGCACTACGCGCGCATCGTGCTGGGCCTGGCGCGGGACCGCGGCTTCAAGGGCCTCGTGGCGCTCAAGGGCGGCCAGGGCCTGGAGCTGGCGCGGCGCTTCCTGCCGACGGCGATCTCGTTGGACATCTTCCTGCCCGACATGCTGGGCTGGACGGTGCTCAACCAGCTCAAGCTCGACCCGCTCACCCGCCACATCCCCGTGCAGATCGTCAGCGTCGCCGAGGAAGACCGCAACCACGGCCTCGCTCACGGCGCCTTCTCCTATGTCGTGAAGGCCCCGACCAGCGACGGCATGGAGGCGGCGCTGGATCGCATCCGCGATTTCGCGGCGTCCCGCACGCGCCGCCTGCTGGTCATCGAGGACAACGACATCGAGCGCCAGGCCATCGTCGAGCTGCTGGGCCATGACGACATCGAGCTGCATGCCGTGGGCACCGGCGCCGAGGCGCTGCAGGCACTGCGCGAGCAGACCTTCGACTGCATCGTGCTGGACCTGCGCCTGCCCGATGTCAGCGGGTTCAAGCTGCTGGAGCAACTGCACAACGACCCGGCGCTGGCGGCCGTCCCGGTCGTCGTCTTCACCGGCAAGGACCTGTCAGAGCCGGAGCAGAAGCAACTGCGCATGCTCGCCAAGAGTGTCGTGCTGAAGGACGTGCAGAGCCCGGAGCGGCTGCTCGACGAGACGGCGCTGTTCCTGCACCGCGTCGTCACCGGCCTGCCGCAGGACAAGCAGGGCATCCTGCAGCGCCTGCACGGCGCCGCCGAGATGCTGCGTGGCCGCAAGGTGCTGGTGGTGGACGACGATGCGCGCAACATCTTCGCGCTGACGACGCTGCTGGAGAACCAGGACATGCAGGTGCTGACGGCCACCAGCGGCCGCACCGCCATCGAGATCGTGCAGCAGACGCCCGACCTCGACCTGGTGCTGATGGACATCATGATGCCGGACATGGACGGCTACGAAACCATGCGCGAGATTCGCTCCCACGTCGAGTTCCGCAACCTGCCGATGCTGGCCCTCACCGCCAAGGCCATGAAGGGAGACCGTGAGAAATGCCTGGAGGCGGGCGCCAGCGACTACATCTCCAAACCGGTCAACACCGCGCAGCTGCTGTCGCTGATGCGGGTGTGGCTGTACCGGTGAAATGATGGAACCCCTCGTCCAAGGAGTAACTTGGCCGGTCCCCCGCGGGGACGGCGATGCGTGTGGCGTTGAGCCCCACGCACATCGCCAACGCGGGCCGGCTTGGGAGCGGCCCGGCGCGCGAGCCGCCATGGAGAGCTGCTGATATGTCGTCAACAGACTCTGAAGAACTCACCAACATCCTGATCGTCGACGACGAGCCGGCCAACCTGCTCGTGCTGGAGAGCGTGCTCAACGACCCCGGCTACCGCATCGTGCGCGCACTGTCCGCCGACGAGGCGCTGCTGGCGCTGATGGCGCAGGAGTTCGCCGTCATGGTGCTGGACATCCAGTTGCCCGACATGAACGGCATCGAGCTGGCGCAGCTGATCAAGGAGCGCAAGAAGAACGCCCACCTGCCCATCATCTTCCTGACGGCCTACTTCGATCAGGACCAATACCGCCTGCAGGGCTACGGCTCGGGCGCCGTCGACTACCTGCACAAGCCGGTCAATCCGGCGGTGCTGCGCTCCAAGGTGGCGGTGTTTGCGGAGCTGGACCGCAAGACGCGCGAGGTCCAGCGCGCCAACCTGGCGCTGCTGGCCGAGGTGGAGGAGCGCCGTCGCGCCGAGGAGCGCCTGCGCGAACTCAACGAGACGCTGGAGCGCCGCGTCACCGAGCGCACCGAGGCCTTCCTCATCGCCGACCGCCGCCTGCAGGCCATGATGAGCAGCATCACCGACGGCCTGCTCCTCGTCGAGCCCGACGGCCGCATCGGCTACGTCAATGACCAGGGCGCGCGGCTGCTGGGCCGGCGCGCCGAGGAGCTGGTCGGGCGGCATCGCACCGACGTGTTCGGCGCCGGCGAGTTCGAGAGCGGTTTCGACCGTGCGGTGGCCGGCGACCAGGCCGTGTCCTTCGAGGCCATGGCACCCGGTGCCGCCGACCGCTGGCTGCAATGCCATTGCTACCCGGCGCACGACGGCCTGTCGGTCTACTTCCACGACATCACCGACCGCCGCGAGCTGCAGTTGCGCCGCGAGCAGCTGCTGGCCGCCGAGCAGGCCGCCCGCAGCGCCGCCGACCACGCCGCGCGCGCCAAGGAGGAGCTGTTCGCCGCCATCAGCCATGAGCTGCGCACGCCGCTGGCCGCCATCAGCGGCTGGGTGAACGTGCTGGCCCACCCGGGCGTGCAACCGGCCATGCTCAAGCGTGGCATCCAGGCCATTGCGCGCAACGCGCAAGCGCAGTCGGTGCTGGTCGACGACCTGCTGGAGATGAGCCGCATCGTCGCCGGCAAGCAGCTGATGAACGTCGAGCGTGTCGACCTGAACGGCATCGTCGCCTGCGCCGCCGACACCGCGCGGCCCACGGCGCAGGCGCGCCAGCTCAGCATCGAGCTGCGGCTGGCCCCGGAGGCGGCCGAGGTCCTCGGCGACGCCGGCCGGCTGACACAGATCGCCATGAATCTCGTCACCAACGCGATGAAGTTCACGGCCGCCGGCGGTGTGGTCACGCTGGCGACGGCGGTGCTGCCCACCGCCGTCGAGTTGCATGTCAGCGACGATGGCCAGGGCATCGCGCCGGACTTCCTGCCTCGCCTGTTCGACCGCTTCAGCCAGGCCGACGACGCGGCGTCCAGCGTGCATGGTGGCCTGGGGCTGGGGTTGTCCATCGTCAAGAACCTTGTCGAGCTGCATGGCGGCGAGGTCTGGGCGCACAGCGAAGGGCTGAACCAGGGCGCCGTCTTCAGCGTGCGCTTCCCACGTGCCGGCCTGTCGAGGCTGCCGCAGGAGGCGGCCGAGGCGGAGGACGATGGCCTGGAGCCCGCCATCACGGGCCTGCGCGTGCTGCTGGTGGACGACCATGCCGATGTGCTGGAAGCCCATGCGCGCCTGCTGTCCGAACGCGGCGCCGAGGTCAGCACCGCCGGCTCCGCCGAAGCCGCGATCGTCCAGCTGCAGGGGCAGGCCTTCGATGTGCTGCTCAGCGACCTCGGCATGCCCGGCATGGGCGGCTACGACCTGATCCGCCATGTCCGCAATGAGCTCGGCCTCGGCCCCGACCTGCTGGGTGCCGCTGCCGTCACCGCCTATGTGCGCCCGGCAGACCGCGAGGCGGCGCTGGCTGCCGGCTTCCAGCGCTTCCTGCACAAGGCCGCGTCGCCGCGCCTGCTGGCCCGCACGGTCGCCGAACTGGCCGCGGCAAGGCCGTCAGCGGCCCCGCAGGCCGCTGACGCCATGCCCGCACTGCGGGCGCTGTTCGTTGAAGACAACGTCGACCTGCGTGAGCAGATCGCCTGGCTGCTGGAGGAGCAGGGCTTGCAGGTCCAGACTTGCGCCACGGCCGAAGAGGCGCTGGCCGCCTATGCGCCGGCCCGCTTCGACCTCGTCGTGACCGACGTCAGCTTGCCGGCCATGTCCGGCGTCGACTTGGCGCGCATCATCCTGGCGCGCGAGCCCGAGGCCTGGGTGGTGTTTTCATCCGGCTACCCGATGGGCGATGACCTGCGCAGCTTCGGCCCCAATGTGCGCGCACTGCTGAAGCCCTTCGAGCTGTCGGATGTTGAACGCCTGACCGACGAGGTCAGGCGGCACCAGGGCGGAGCGGCTTAGCGCCCGCGTTGCGGCCCGTAGCCGTCATGGTCGCGGTCCCAGCGATCACGGCGGCCGTGGTCGCGGTGCCAGTGATCGTTGCGGCCTTCCCAGCGGCGGTCGCGATAGGAGGTCTCATACACCACCCGCGGTGCGGGCGCGTAGTAGTAGACGTCGCGCGGGGCGTAAACGGGCGCAGGCGCGTACCGGACCACCGGCGCCGGAGCGTAATAGACCGGCGCGGGCTCCTGCACGTAGTAGCGCGGCGCGTTGGACACGACGACGCCGGCCGGCGGCAGGTTGATGCCGATGGACCAGTGCGTCTCGGCGTGGGCGGTCGCAGCGCCGAACAGCGCGGCACCGGCAACCAGGGTGGCAAGGATGGGACGAAGCATTTGGAACCTCCTACGAGGCCAAAACGGCTGGCCTGCGATGCCTGAACAACGCCTCGCCCAGGCCGCCGTTGACGGCCGGCCGCGGCCAGTCGTAAGCGGGTGTGATGCGCGTGCGATGCTGCCGGCTCGGGTTGACCCTTAGGTGATGCCGCGCGCCCGGCCCGCGTGGCTTGACCGATGCCCCGCGCAGCGCCGTTGCCGAAACTGCCCTTACGGTAGCGCCGCCTCTTCTCGACGTGCGCGCCGCAACGGAGACAAGCCTCATGAACCTGCGCCGCCACCTCGCGTGGGCGGGCGTTGCGATCCTGGGCGCTGCATCACTCGCGACCGTGGCCCTGAGCCGCGGCGAGACGATCAGCGCGCTGTGGGTCGTGGCCGCCGCCCTGTGCACCTACCTCATCGCCTACCGCTACTACAGCCTGTTCATCGCGAACAAGGTGCTGGGGCTGGACCCGAAGCGGCAGACGCCGGCCTGGAAGTACAACGACGGGCTGGACTACGTGCCCACCAACAAGCACGTGCTGTACGGCCACCACTTCGCGGCCATCGCCGGCGCCGGCCCGCTGGTCGGCCCGGTGCTCGCGGCGCAGATGGGCTATCTGCCTGGCCTGCTGTGGATCCTGGCCGGCGTCGTCTTCGCCGGCGCGGTGCAGGACTTCATCGTTCTTTTCATTTCCACGCGACGCGACGGCCGGTCCCTCGGCGACCTCGTCAAGCAGGAGATGGGCACGGTGCCGGGGCTGATCGCGCTGTTCGGCGCCTTCATGATCATGATCATCATCCTGGCCGTGCTGGCGCTGATCGTCGTGAAGGCGCTGGCAGACTCGCCCTGGGGCCTGTTCACGGTGGCGGCGACCATCCCGGTCGCGTTGTTCATGGGCGTCTACCTGCGCTTCATCCGCCCGGGCCGCATCGGCGAGGTGTCGGTCATCGGCTTCGCCCTGCTGATGGCGGCGATCTTCGGCGGCCAGGCGGTCAGCGAAAGCCCGACGCTCGCGCCCATCTTCACGCTGGCGCCGACGACGCTCGTGGGCCTGCTGATCGGCTACGGCTTCGTCGCCGCCTGCATCCCGGTCTGGCTGCTGCTGGCGCCGCGCGACTACCTCAGCACCTTCCTGAAGATCGGCACCATCGTCGCGCTGGCCATCGGCATCGTCATCGTCGCGCCGCCGCTGAAGATGCCGGCGCTGACGCAGTTCGCGGCGGGCAACGGCCCGGTCTGGGCCGGCAGCCTGTTCCCCTTCCTGTTCATCACCATCGCCTGCGGTGCGGTGTCGGGCTTCCACGCGCTGATCTCGTCGGGCACTAGCCCGAAGCTGTTGGAGAACGAGACCCATGCCCGCTACATCGGCTACGGCGGCATGCTGGCCGAGAGCTTCGTCGCGGTGATGGCGCTGGTGGCCGCCTCGTGCATCGAGCCGGGCGTCTACTTCGCGATGAACAGCCCGGCCGCGATGGTCGGCAAGGACGCCGCGACGGTCGCGCAGACGATCTCGACCTGGGGCTTCGTCGTCACACCCGAGATGCTGACGCAGGCGGCCGCGGACGTCGGCGAGAAGACCATCCTGGCCCGTGCCGGCGGTGCGCCGACGCTGGCCGTCGGCATGGCCGAGATCCTGCATCAGGTGGTGGGCGGCAAGGCGCTGATGGCGTTCTGGTACCACTTCGCCATCCTGTTCGAGGCGCTGTTCATCCTGACCGCCGTGGACGCCGGCACCCGCGCCGGCCGCTTCATGCTGCAGGACCTGCTCGGCAGCTTCGTGCCGTCGCTCAAGCGCACGGAGAGCTGGGTCGCCAACCTGATCGCCACGGGTTTGTGCGTGGCGGCCTGGGGCTATTTCCTCTACCAGGGCGTGGTCGATCCTCTCGGCGGCATCAACACGCTGTGGCCGCTGTTCGGCATCGCCAACCAGATGCTGGCCGCCGTGGCGCTGCTGCTGGGCACCGTCGTGCTGTTCAAGATGAAGAAGGATCGCTACGCCTGGGTCACGGCCGTGCCGGCCGCCTGGCTGCTGGTCTGCACGATGACGGCCGGCTGGCTGAAGATCTTCTCGGCCGACCCCAAGCTGGGCTTCCTGGCCCACGCCGACAAGTACGCCGCGGCGATCGCCGAGGGCAAGGTGCTGGCGCCGGCCAAGACGCTGGACGCGATGTCGCGCGTGGTCTTCAACGACCGGCTGGATGCCGCGCTGTGCGCGCTGTTCATGGGCGTGGTCATCAGTGTGCTGATCTACAGCGTCAAGGCGATCGGGGCCGCCCGCCGCAACGGCAAGGTCACGGCGCAGGAAACCACCTTCGCACCGCTGCCGTCGGGCCAGCATGCTTGAGATGCGCGACCTGGCCCAGGCGGGCCGGTACCTGACGCAGAGCCTGCGCCTGATGGTGGGCGTGCCGGACTACGGCAGCTACCTGGCCCACCATCAGGCCACGCATCCGGAACGTGAGCCGATGAGCTACGAGGAGTTCTTTAGGGAGAGGCAGGCGGCGCGCTACAGCGCGCGGGTCGGGAAGTGCTGCTGAAACCCAGTGGTAAAAGGCCGGCCCATGCCGGTCGCGAACGACGATGCCCTCCCAGAAGGATTCCTTTTACTGCCCGGTCTGCTGGGCGCTGAGCAACGTGGAGCGCTGATTGCCGAGCTGACCGCGCTGCCGCCTGGCACGGCCGGGCAGCGGGAGTTGCTTGATCAGCCCTGGTGCCAGTCGGTCGCCCGGTGGCTGCGCGGGTTGCCGGAGTTGCGTCCGCTACTACCCGCAGGCGCCGTTGCCGTGCAGTGCACGTTGTTCGAGAAGTCGTCAGACCGCAACTGGCTGGTGACGCCGCATCAGGATCTCGCCATCCCTGTCGAAAGTCGTGTCGAGCATCCCGCGCTGAGCGGTTGGTCAATCAAGTCCGGTCGTCACTTCGTCTTGGCTCCGGCGGAGCTGTTGGCGCAGATGATCGCGCTTCGGCTGCATCTGGACGACGCGACCGAAGCGGACGGGGGTCTTCGTTTGGTGCCGCGCTCGCATCGCGCCGGTGTGCTGAATGACGTCGCCTTGGGACAGTGGCGCGAGCGCCCCGGTGCCGTGGCTGCGGATGCGTTGGCCGGCGACGTGTTGCTGATGCGGCCGCTCGTGCTGCATGCCTCGTCCAAGGCGTCTGCACCGGGCCGCAGGCGCGTACTGCACTTCCTGTTCGGCCCGCCAGCGTTGCCTCACGGCTTGCGTTGGCGCACGACGGTCTGACGTCACAACGTCGCGCTGCGCTTCCTCGCCATCGGCGGGTTCTTCGCAAAATACTTCGCGATACCCGATGCCAGCGCATCCACCAACCGGTCCTGGTAGTCCGGGTCGCGCAGCTTCTTCTCTTCCTCGGGGTTGGAGATGAAGGCCGTCTCGACCAGGATGCTGGGGATGTCCGGCGCCTTCAGCACGGCGAAGCCGGCCTGCTCGACGCGCGGCTTGTGCAGCTTGCCGATCTTGCCGATCTGGCCCAGCACCTCGCCGCCGAGCTTGAGGCTGTCCTTGATCTGCGCCGTCGTGCTCATGTCCAGCAGCGCGCGCAGCACGTTGGCGTCCTTGGTGGCGGCGCCGACGTTGACGCCGCCGACCATGTCGGCCGCGTTCTCCTTGTTGGCCATCCAGCGCGCGGCCGCGCTCGTCGCGGCGCCATCGCTGAGCACGAACACCGATGCGCCGCGCGCCTGTGGCGTGAAGAAGGCGTCGGCGTGGATGGACACGAACAGGTCGGCCTGCACACGCCGGGCCTTGCGCACGCGGTCCTGCAGCGGCACGAAGAAGTCGGCGTCGCGCGTCATCAGCACGCGGATGTTGGGGTTGGTCTGGAGGCGCTCGCGCAGCTTCAGGCCCACGGCCAGCACGACGTCCTTTTCCTTCAGGCCGGAGGGGCCGACGGCGCCGGGGTCCTCGCCGCCATGGCCGGGGTCCAGCGCGATGACGATGAGGCGGTCCACGGCCGCCGCGGTGGGCGGCTTGGGGTCGGGCGCGGGGGCCGGCTTGGGCGCCGCGGCCACCGGCGGCGGGGCGGGCACGGCGGCCGGCGGCGCGGGGCGCTCGATCTTCTGGATCAGTTCCTCCAGCGCATCGTTGACGGCGCTGGCCGCGGCCTCGGCGCGGCGGGCGGCGGCGGGCGGCTTGTCATGGTCCTGCACCAGCGTGACCAGCGGGTCGGTCTCGACCTTGGGGTGCAGGTCGAACACCAGGCGGTGCTGGTAGGCGGCCACCGGCGCGAGCGTGAAGATCTGGGGTGCCGCGGCCTGCTTGAGGTCGAGCACGATGCGCACGACGGTGGGCGTGTTCTGGCCCACGCGCACGCCGGCGATGTAGGGGTCGTCGGCCTTGACCTTGCCGATCAGCTCGCGCAGCCCCGGGCTCAGCGACAGGCCGTCGATGTCGATGACGAGGCGGTGCGGCGAGTCGACCAGGAAGTGCTTGGCGGCCAGCGGCCGGTCGGACTCGATGGTGACCCGCGTGTAGTCGGTCGCGGGCCACACGCGCACGGCCACGATGCTGGCCTGGCTGCCGGCGGCCAGCGTGTCGGGCGCCTTCAGCAGCAGCGCGAGCAGGCCCAGGGAGGTGCGGCGCTTCACTGCAAGGCTCCCACCAGGCGCGCATCGCCGCGGGCGCGCACGCGGCGGCTGTCGTCGGGCATCAGCTCGATGAAGAGCTGCAGGTCCGCAGGCGGCAACTGGCCGGCGGCCTTCTCGGGCCATTCGCAGAGCTTGAGGCCGGCTGCGGCGAAGACGTCGCGAAAGCCGGCATCCTCCCACTCGCGCGGGTCGCCGAAGCGGTAGAAGTCGAAGTGGCTGGCGCTGCCGCCTCCCGCCGACTCAGGCAGCTCGTAGCTTTCCATCACGGCATAGCTCGGGCTCTTGATGCGGCCCTGCACGCCGAGCGCGCGCAGCAGCAGGCGCACGAAGGTCGTCTTGCCGGCGCCGAGCGGCCCGTGCAGTTCGATGACGGCGTCAGGGGAGGGGAGCAGCGCCCCCGCGAGTCGTTCGGCGGTGGTCTGGGCCGCAGCTTCTTCGGGCCACAGCAACTGGGTTTCTAAAATCGCAGACAAATGCAAGAGGTCCCGTCCACTGTCGATACCGCCGCGCTGTTGGCGCGTTTGCGCGGCTGGGCGCGTGAGTTGGGATTCTCACAGATCGCCGTCGCCGATGTGGACCTCAGCAGCGCCGAACCCGGCTTGCAGGCCTGGCTGGACGCGGGCCACCACGGCCGCATGCACTACATGGCCTCGCACGGCCTGAAGCGTGCGCGGCCCGCCGAGCTGGTGCCGGGCACGCTGCGCGTCATCACGGCGCGCATGGACTACCTGCCCCAAGGCACCGAGCCGGGCTGGCAGGCGGTCGAATGGGCGGGCCTGGCGAACCCCGAGCAGGCGCAAATCTCCGTCTACGCCCGTGGCCGCGACTATCACAAGGTGTTGCGCCAGCGGCTGCAGAAGCTGGCCGAACGCCTGCAGGACGAAGTCGGGCCGCGCGGCCATCGCGTCTTCACCGACTCGGCGCCCGTGCTGGAGGTGGAGCTGGCCTCGCGCTCAGGCCTGGGCTGGCGCGGCAAGCACACGCTCAACATCCACCGCGACGCCGGGTCGATGTTCTTTCTCGGCGAGCTGTTCATCGACCTCGACCTGCCGCTGACCGAAGCCGTCAGCGCGCATTGCGGCGAATGCCGCGCCTGCATCGACGTGTGCCCGACTGGGGCCATCACCGCGCCGTACCGCGTCGACGCGCGACGCTGCATTTCTTACCTCACCATCGAGCATGACGGCGCCATTCCGCCGGAGCTGCGGCCGCTGATCGGCAATCGCGTGTACGGCTGCGACGACTGCCAGCTGGCCTGCCCGTGGAACAAGTTCGCGCAGCCCGCCGTGCTGGCCGATTTCGACGTGCGTCCCGCCATGGCGGGCGCGCCGATTGCCGAGCTGCTGGCTTGGGACGAAACCGAGTTCCTGCGCCGCACGGAAGGCTCAGCGATCCGTCGCATCGGCTTTGCGCGCTGGCGCCGCAACCTGGCCGTGGCGGCCGGCAACGCGCTGCGCGCGCGCGACGACGCCGCGCTGCGGGCCGCGCTGCTACGGGCCGGGGAGGGCGCGGACGACCTGGTGGCGGAACACATCGCCTGGGCCTTGTCCGCGCCGAACGAGCCTGGCGCGTTATCGTCCCGCCCGCTGTCTGTTGGAGCCATCGAATGACCTCGCCCTTTCGCCACCGCGCCGCCGTCCTTGCCCTGGCCCTGGCGGCGGCCCTGCCGGTGCAGGCCGTGCGCTATGAAGGCCAGGACTTTCCCGACACGCTGCAGCTTGGCGGCAGCACGCTGGCGTTGAATGGCACCGGCAAGCGCCAGGTGGCCATCTACCCGCTCTATCTCGCCGCGCTCTACCTGCCGCGCAAGGCGACGACGCCAGAAGCCATCTACGCCCAGCCCGGCCCCAAGCGCCTGGAGATGCGCATCGTCATCCCGCTCGTCAAGGACGTGTCGACGCAGGAGTTCGTCAAGGCCATCAACAAGGGCGTGCAGCGCAACACCACGGAGGCCGAGCAGGCCGCCCTGGCCGACCGCGTCAAGCAGTTCAATGCAGCCATCAGCGAGGTGGGCCGGGTGAAGAAGGGCGACCTGCTCGTGGTCGACTACCTGCCCGCCCAGGGCGGCACCGTGCTGATGGTCAACGGCAAGCCCTGGGGCAAGCCGATCGAGGGCCAGGACTTCTACACGGCGTTCCTGAAGGTCTTCATCGGCGACAGGAACAGCGATGCGCACCTGCGCGCCGGATTGCTCGGCCAGCCGGGCTAGCATCAGCCACCCACCACAGGAGACCGACTCATGCAACGCCGTTCCGTCCTGCAAGCCGCCGCACTTTCCGGCCTGACCCCGCTGGCCTGGGCCCAGGCCTATCCGAACAAGCCCATCCGCCTGATCGTGCCGTTCGCACCCGGCGGCACCACCGACATCATTGCGCGCATCATTTCCGAGCGCATGAACGGCATCCTGGGGCAGACCATGGTGGTCGAGAACAAGGCCGGCGGGGGCGGCACGGTGGGCGCGGCCGAGATCGTCCGAGCCGCACCGGACGGCTACACGCTGGGCGTGGCCACGGTGTCGACGACGGCGGCCAACCCGGCCATCAACCCCAAGATCGCCTACAACCCGCTGACGGACTTCACGCCCATCACCAATGTGGCGGCGACGCCCAACGTCATCGCCGTGCATCCGAGCTTCCCGGCCAGGGACTACAAGGGCTTTCTCGCCGAGCTCAAGAAGAACCCCGCCAAGCACAGCTACGCGACCTCGGGCACCGGCGGCATCGGCCACCTGCAGATGGAGCTGTACAAGACGCTGGCCGGCGTCTTCGTGCTGCACATCCCCTACCGCGGCGCCGGCCCGGCGCTGAACGACACGGTGGCCGGACAGGTGCCGATGATCTTCGACAACCTGCCGTCCGCGCTGCCCTTCATCAAGGACGGCCGGCTCATTCCCATCGTCGTCGCCGCGCCCCAACGTGTGGCCTCGCTGCCCAACGTGCCGACCTTCAAGGAAGTCGGCCTGGAGCCAGTCAATCGCATGGCCTATTACGGCATCCAAGGCCCCAAGGGCCTGCCGCGCGACATCGTCGACAAGATCAACGCGGCCGTCCGCAAGGCGGTCGAGATTCCCGACGTGAAGAAGCGCATTGAAGACACCGGCTCGCTGATCGTGGCCAACACGCCGGAGCAGTTCGCGGCGCAGATCGCGGCCGAGTTCGATGTCTACAAGAAGGTCGTGGCGGCGCAGAAGCTGAAACTTGATTGAAGTGGAGCCCCTCGTCCAAGGAGTACCTTGGCCGGTCTTGCAGACCGCGCCGCGGCTTGCGCCGCAGCCCTTCGGCAGGCACATGCCGCCCACTGGGCGCCATGTGTCCAGCCTCAGCCCCCGGGGGGACGGCGATGCTTGCGGCATCAAGCCGCAAGCACATCGCCAAGGCGGGCCGGCTTGGGAGCGGCCCGGCGCTCGGCCCGAACGCAACACGCGCCATGGGTGACGGGGCTGCTGATCCTTGCATCGAGTCCTTCATCGAGGCGCTCTGGCTGGAAGACGGCCTGAGCGCCAACACCCAGGCGGCCTACCGGCGCGACCTGACGGCGCTGGCGATATTGATCGCACCGCGCCCGCTGGACAGCTGCACGGAGCACGACCTGCTGGAACTTGCGGTCGCCAAGGCGTCGGGCAAGACGAGCAGTGCCAACCGCCGCTTGTCGGCGGTCAAGCGCTACTTCCGCTGGGCGTTGCGCGAAGGCCGGGTGGCGGCCGACCCGACACTGAAGCTGACCGCGGGCAAGGCCGGGCACCGCAACATCAAGCTGCTCAGCGAGGCGCAGGTGAGCGCGCTGTTGGCCGCGCCTGACGTGAACACCGCGCTGGGCCTGCGTGACCGAGCCATGCTGGAGCTGATGTACGCCAGCGGGCTGCGCGTCAGCGAGCTGGTCACGCTCAAGGGCGCGCATGTCGCCTTCAAGGACGGCGTGCTGCACGTCACCGGCAAGGGCGGCAAGGCGCGCCTCGTGCCTTTTGGCGAGCATGCGCGCGACTGGATGGCGCGCTACCTGCGCGAGGCGCGTGCCGAGATCCTGGCCGGCCGGAGCAGCGACGACCTCTTCGTCACCGCCCGCGGCGCCGGCATGACGCGGCAGATGTTCTGGACCCTCATCAAGCGGCACGCGCTGGCGGCCGGCATCACGGTGCCGCTGTCGCCGCACACCTTGCGCCACGCCTTCGCCACGCACCTGCTCAACCATGGTGCGGACCTGCGCGCCGTGCAGCTGCTTCTGGGGCATGCCGACCTGTCGACGACGCAGATCTACACCCATGTGGCGCGCGAGCGCCTCAAGGCGTTGCACGCCGAGCACCACCCGCGCGGCTGAGGGCTGGGCCTTGCGCCGCTTGCGCCGCGGCATCATTCGTTCAACCTGTCGGCGGGCCACAACACCCGCCCTCTGGACCGGTGCTGCCAGGGGCAAACTCCGCCGCCATCACAAATCCATTCCCGGAGTCCCCATGGCCGCCCCCCGCCTGCTACCCGTTGCGCTCGCCGCGCTGAGCCTGTTCGGCACCGCCGCCGCCCTGGCCCAGGAGGCCAGCAGCCTCGAACGCGTGACCGTGGTCGGTTCGCGCAAGACCTTGCCGGCCGCGTCCAGCACCGACACGCTGGTGCCCGTCGACATCTATTCGATGAGCAAGGCTGCGGAGGGCGGTGGTCAATTCGACCTGGCGCAGACGCTGCAGAACCTGTCGCCCTCGTTCAACTCCACCCGGCAGACCGGCGCGGACGGCGCCGACCTGATCGACTCCGCTGCGCTGCGCGGCCTGGGCTCGGACCAGACGCTGGTGCTGGTCAACGGCAAGCGCCGTCACACGGTGGCGCTGGTCAACCTGTTCGGCGCGCGCAACCGTGGCTCGACCGGCACGGACATGAACTCCCTGCCACTGCTGGCCATCGAGAACGTGCAGGTGCTGCGCGATGGCGCGGCGGCCCAATACGGCTCGGATGCGATTGCCGGCGTCATCAACATCCAGCTGAAGAAGAGGACCGGCTGTGAGGCCGTGGCCGGCTACGGGCAGTACTCGGCCGGCGACGGCAAGAACTACCTCGCCTCGGCCTACTGCGGCATCAAGCTGGGCGACGGCTCGCTCGGTATCACCGGCGAATGGCAGGACCGCGGTCGCTCCAACCGCAACGACCCCAACGACGAGAACGTCGGCCCCCGCACCATTGGCGACACGGCGGTCACGAACAAGACGGTCTACCTGAACGGCGAGTTTCCACTGGCGGCACAGAACAAGCTCTACGTCACGGCCGGCGCGCAGAACCGCGACGCATCGTCCGGCGCCTGGGCGCGTGGCGGCGTCGGCTCCAGCGACGTGCCGTCGCGCAACTCCGCTGCCATGTACCCGGACGGCTTCGTGCCGTTCATCAACGGCAAGATCGAGGACCGCTACTTCAGCATCGGCTGGAAGTCGGCTATCGCAGGCTGGGACACCGACCTGTCGCAGACCTACGGCTCCAACAAGATGCGCTACAACATCAGCAACACGCTGAACGCATCCATTGCCAACAAGGATCTGCTGGCGGGCGGCGCGGGGCTCAGCCCGACGAGCTTCGATGCCGGCGGCTTCGGCTTCAGCCAGGCGACGACGAACTTCGACGTCAGCCGCTTCTTCCCCGAACTGCTCGGTGGCAGCAACATCGCCTTCGGCGCCGAGTACCGCAAGGAGAAGTACGACATCGTCGCCGGCGAGCTGGGTTCCTACCAGGACGCCGACGGCCTGAACTTCGGCGGCATCGCCGGCAGCCAGGGCTTCCCGGGCTTCCAGCCGGTCGACGTGACCAACCGCAGTCGCAAGAGCCAGGCCATCTACGCCGATTGGGAAGCCAGCTTCACGCCCAGCCTGACGGTCGATGCCGCCATTCGTGCCGAGCACTACAGCGACTTCGGCTCCGAGACCACCGCCAAGCTGGCCGGCAGCTACAAGGTGAGCAAGGAAGTGCTGCTGCGCGGCGCAGCCAGCACCGGCTTCCGCGCCCCCAGCCTGCAGCAGCTCTACTTCTCGTCCACATTCACCGATTTCATCAGCGGCGAGCCCGTGCAGGTGAAGCTGGCCCCCAACGGCAGCGCCATCCCGCAGGCCGCCGGGGTGCCGCCGCTCAAGCAGGAGAAGTCCAAGAACTTCACGCTCGGCCTCACCGTCAAGCCGAGTGCCGACACGTCGGTCACCGTCGATCTGTACCAGATCAACATCAAGGATCGCATCGTGCTGTCGGGCCGCTTCACCGCCGACAACTACCCGCCGCTGGCGCCGCTGCTGAACAGCCTGGGCGTCGAGCAGACGGCCTTCTTCGTCAACTCCATCAACACGCGCACCCGTGGCCTGGACCTGACCGCCTCCAACCGCATGAAGCTGGGCGCGGGTCAGCTCAGCACCTTCCTGGCGCTCAACATCAGCCGCACGACGGTGACGGCCATCCACGCGCCGGCCGCGCTGCAGGGCTACGAGGACGTGCTGCTGTCGTCACGCGAGCGCCTCTTCATCGAGCAGGCCGGCCCCCGCGCCAAGGCGACGCTGGGCTTCGAGTACAGCCAGGGTGCTTGGACGGGCGAGGCCAAGATCATCCACTTCGGCAAGCAGACGCAAGGCGCCTTCACGGAAGGCATGACGCTGAACTACAAGGCGAAGACGTCGATGGACCTGGGGATGACATGGCAGGCCACGCCGGCCCTCAAGCTCAGCGTGGGTGGCAACAACGTCTTCAACGTCAAGCCGACGCGCCAGGACCCGCTCGAGACCGACAACGGCTTCTATTACGACAGCGTGCAGTTCGGCCTGAACGGCGCGTCCTACTTCGCACGGGCGCACTACCGCTTCTGAGCGCTGCGCTGAGAATCAGGGCCGATGGACCACAGCTTCCTCTCGGCCCTGATCCTGCTGCTGCTGGTGCTCGACCCGCTCGGCAGCCTGCCCGTCTTCATCCCCATCATGCGTGCGGTGCCCAAAGAGCGCCGCACGCGCGTGGCGATGCGCGAGGTGGGCATTGCGTTCTGCGTGCTGTTCGCCTTCATGTTCCTGGGCGAAGGCTTCCTGCGCGTCATGCACTTGTCGGAGCGCTCGCTGGAGGTGGCCGGCGGCGTGATCCTGATCATCATCGCCATCCGCATGATCTTCGGTGGCTCGGGCGAATCGGCCTACGGCCTGGAGCCGGGGCGCGAGCCGCTGATCTTCCCGCTCGCCGTGCCGCTGCTGGCCGGGCCGTCGGCCATGGCGACGGTGCTGCTGCTGGCCTCCCGCCAGCCCGACCGCATCTACGAGTGGATCGGCGCGCTCAGCGTGGCTATGCTGGTGTCGGGCGTCGTGCTGGTCATGGCCGACCGCATCCGCAAGCTGCTGGGCGATTCGGTCGTGTCGGCCATCGAGAAGCTGATGGGCCTGGTGCTCACGGCGATTGCCGTCGAGATGGTGCTGGCGGGGTTGAAGCGCTACTTCGTCGGGGGCCTGTAGCCGGCCGAACGACAAGGGGCACCGCCAGCCCCGGTCCCACTCACTTGTTCTTCAGCTTGGCTTCCTTGCCCTTGGGCAGGACGGCCGTCATCGGCGCCACCGGGCGGTCCGAGCCGGCCGCGGCCTTGCCGGGGGCGGCGTCCTTCTTGGGCTTCTTGGTCATCTTGTTGCCGCGTTGTTCTGTGTTCGCCATCGAGTCCTCCGTGAGTGGTTGAAAACTGGAACTATGCCTCAGCGTCCGCCTGCACCCGCGCTGGGCTGGCCGCCCATTCGCTGGCCGTGACGTCGTAGCGCTTGCAGTCCATGTCGTACCAGCGGCCCAGGCCGGTGAAGTGCATGCCGAGTTTCTCCATGACGGCGGCCGACGCGGTGTTCTCAGGTTGGCAGACGGCGCAGACGCGCTCCGGCTGGAGTGTGCGGAAGGCCCAGCCGACCATGTGGCGCGCCGCCTCGCTGGCATAGCCCTGTCCCCAGGCGTCCTGCCGCAGCCGCCAACCCGTCTCCAGCGGTTCGGCCGGGTCGCGGTTCAGGTGCTGGATACAACCGGTCCCGATCAGCTCGCCGTCATCCCGCCGCATGAAGGCCCACCACGAATAGCCGAATTCGGCCCATCGAGCCTTGACGCGGTCGATCATCAGCTGCGTGTCGGCCGGCGTGTCTGGCCGGCCGGTGATGTACCGCATGACCACGGGGTCGCTGTTGAGGCGGTGCAAGCCTTCGAAGTGGCGGTCTTCCAGCGGCTCGAGACGCAGCCGGGGCGTGAGTAGGACGGTCATCGGAACGAGTGCCTTGTCTGAGGAACTTGTGATTCTGAAAGCAGCGGCTCTCACGATTCGAAAGTCACTTTCCATATTGTGGGAGTGACCATTGCTGCGGCGCCGCAAAATTTCTCATTATGGTGAATGTAATTTCTCTATTTGAAAATGTGAAACCAAGTTATTGTTTTTGAACGAGAAATTTTTTAGTCTTGTATAAGACTTGAGTGTTCACAAGCTCCACGTCCGCCCTTAGTCTTGCGTCATCGGTTTTCGATGTTTAGCCAGGAGCTTCCATGACTCGCCTCACCCGTGAACAACAGATCGCCGCCCTTGAAAAAGACTGGGCCGAGAACCCGCGCTGGAAGGGCATCACCCGCGGCTACAGCGCCGCCGACGTGGTGCGCCTGCGCGGCTCCATCGAAATCGAGCACACGCTCGCCAAGCGTGGCGCCGAGAAGCTGTGGGGCTTGGTGAACAGCGAGCCCTTCGTCAACGCGCTCGGTGCGCTGACCGGCAACCAGGCCATGCAGCAGGTCAAGGCCGGCCTGAAGGCCATCTACCTGTCCGGCTGGCAGGTGGCGGGCGACGCCAACAGCAACGGCGAGATGTACCCGGACCAGTCGCTGTACTCGGTGGACTCGGTGCCCAAGGTCGTCAAGAAGATCAACGCCACCTTCCAGCGCGCCGACCAGATCCAGTGGAGCGAAGGCAAGGACGACATCGATTTCTTCGCCCCCATCGTGGCCGACGCGGAAGCCGGCTTCGGTGGCGTGCTGAACGCCTTCGAACTGATGAAGGCCATGATCGAGGCGGGTGCCGCCGGCGTGCACTTCGAGGACCAACTGGCCAGCGCCAAGAAGTGCGGCCACATGGGCGGCAAGGTGCTGGTGCCCACGCGTGAAGCCGTCGCCAAGCTCGTCGCCGCGCGCCTGGCCGCCGACGTGATGGGCACGCCCACGCTGTTGGTCGCCCGCACCGACGCCGAGGCCGGCGACCTCGTCACCAGCGACATCGACGACAACGACAAGCCCTTCTGCACCGGCGAGCGCACCGTCGAAGGCTTCTACCGCACGAAGAACGGCCTGGACCAGGCCATCAGCCGCGGCCTGGCCTACGCGCCCTATGCCGACCTGATCTGGTGCGAGACCGGCAAGCCCGACCTGGCCTTCGCCAAGGCCTTCGCCGACGCCATCCACGCCAAGTTCCCCGGCAAGCTGCTGGCCTACAACTGCTCGCCGTCTTTCAACTGGAAGAAGAACCTGGACGACGCCACCATCGCCAAGTTCCAGCGCGAGCTGGGCGCGCTGGGCTACAAGTTCCAGTTCATCACGCTGGCCGGCTTCCACAGCCTGAACTACTCGATGTTCGAGCTGGCCCACGGCTACGCCCGCCACCAGATGAGCGCCTTCGTCGAACTGCAGGAGAAGGAGTTCGCCGCCGCCGAGAAGGGCTTCACCGCTGTCAAGCACCAGCGCGAAGTCGGCACCGGCTACTTCGATGCCGTCACGACCACCATCGAGGCCAACGCCTCCACCGCGGCGTTGAAGGGCTCGACGGAAGACGAACAGTTCTTCGACGCGAAGCACGGTTGACTAGAGTCAGCGTCAACTCCTGACTTTTTATGGCCCGCCTCGGCGGGCCTTTTTGCGTCTGTCACGGTCGTGTCATACGCGCGTCAAACACTTGCCGCCATGAACAACCCGACAACCACAACAAAGTTCAGTCCCGCAACCCGCCTGGGCGCTTGGTGGGCGCACCGGCGGGAAGGCAGGCAACGGCAGGCCTTGCGCGCCCGCTGCCCCTCGGCGACCCGCGCCGCCGCGCAGATCCCGACAGCCGTCTGTGCCGCATGGGCGCAACTGGCGCCCGATGAGTTTCCCGGCCTCGCCGTCGACGACGACGCCTGGCTGCGTTGCACCATCGGCCTGGCGCAGTTCTTCGAAGCCTGCCGGCTGCAGCGCGAGCAAGGCCCTTGTGCGTTGCCCAGCAAGGCGGCCGACTCGGTCTGGCATGTCTGGCTGCGCACCGACCCGGCCGGCCTCGACGCCTGGCAGCAGCGCCACTTCGGCCAGGCGGTCCAACACCGCGAGGCCGAGGCCCTGGGCGCGCCGCTGGACGGATGCCTGGCCCGCACCTGGGCCGGCGCCTGCCGCAGCGAAGGCGGCAGCCCGGTCGCGCGGCGCCTGCCTCTGCTGTTCGCCCTCGACGGGCTGATGTGCGTGCCCACGGGCTGGGCCTATGGCCATGAAGGTGGCGCCATCGTGCACCGCCCGATCGACGGTGCGGGTCGGGCAAGCGGCGATGCCGTGCCGCATGCGGCGTTGGGCGTGTCCAGCCTGGCTGCGCTGGGCTTGCTCAGTGCGGCGGAGGTCGCCGCGATGCGCCGCCCGGACGATGGCGGTAGCGGCGGCTGGGCTGGCACCTCAAGCAGCGACGGCGGCGCCGCCAGCTGCGATGGCGGCTCGCCCGGTTGCAGCTGTGGCGGCTCCGGCTGCGGCGGCGGGAGCTGAGCCCCGTCAGCGCTGCGCGACGCGGAAGGCGCCCACCGCGCCGGTCAGCGTGCGCGCCTGTTCGCGCAGGCTCTCGGCCGCTGCGGTCGACTCCTCGACCAGCGCCGCGTTCTGCTGCGTGACCTGATCGAGCTGCGTGATCGCGAGGTTGACCTGGGCGATGCCGTCCGACTGCTCGGCGGTGGCCGTCGAGATCTCGCTCATGATGTCCTTGACGCGCTGCACGGCGCCGACCAGCTCTTCCATCGTGCGGCCCGCCTCGGCCACCAGCGTCGAGCCGGCCTGCACGCGCTCGACGCTGCTGCCGATCAGGCTCTTGATCTCCTTGGCCGCGTCCGCCGAGCGGCCGGCCAGCGAGCGCACCTCGCTCGCCACCACCGCGAAACCGCGCCCTTGCTCGCCAGCGCGGGCCGCTTCCACGGCCGCATTCAGCGCCAGGATGTTGGTCTGGAAGGCGATGCCGTCGATGACGCCGATGATGTCGGCGNCTTGCGCGAGCTGGCATTGATCTCGTCCATGGTGTGCACCACCTGGCCGACCACCTCGCCGCCGCGCTGCGCCACGTTGGCGGCAGACACGGCGAGCGCGTTCGCCTGGCCGGCCGACGCGGCGGAATGCTGCACGGTGCTGGTCAGTTCCTCCATCGCGCTGGCCGTCTGCTGCAGGCTGGAAGCGGCCTTCTCGGTGCGCGCGCTCAGGTCCTGGTTGCCGCTGGCGATCTCGGCGGACGCCGTGCCGATGGACTCGGCCACCTCGCGGATGCCGCCGATGGTGTCGGCCAGGCTCTCGCGCATGCGCCGCAGCGTCGTCTGCAACTGGCCGATCTCGTCGGCGCGCGCCTGTGTGCCCTGTCCGGACGGCACCAGGTTGCCGTCGGCCACCCGTTCGGCCAGCTCGTTGGCCGACAGCAGCGGGCCGGTGATGTTCTTCGTGATCGACCAGGCCGCCGCCACACCCAACGCGAGGATCAATACGCAAAGGCCCAGCAGCAGCAGGCGGCCGCTGTCGCTGGCCGCGTCGATCTCATGCGCCGTCGCATCGATGCTGCGGCGCTGGTGGTCCAGGAACGCCTGCATGCGGGCCAGGTAGTCCTTGGCGCTGGGCATGAACACGTCGGTCAGCAGCTTGTCCGCCGCCGCGGCGTCGCCGTTCTTCTTCAGCTTGCCGATCTCGTCGCGCGACGTGACGAACACCTGCCGCGCAGCACCGATGGCGTCGAACAGCGCGCGCTCCTCGGGCGAGCGAACCAGGCCCTTGATGCGGTCCTGCAGCTCCGTCGACGACTTGGTCAGCTGCTCCTGGTCTTCCTTGAACAGCTCCACCAGCGAGGTGTCGGAACTCTTGGCGATGGCCAGCGTGCGGCGCACGCCCGCGTTGACGTTGCGGTTCCAGTCCGCGAGCAGCCGCTCCTTGGTGAGCGGCTCGTCCATCATCTGGCGCGTCGCAGCCGCGGTGGCGGCCAGGCGCCACGACGCCAGCACCACCACGCAGGCGGCCAGCACGAGGACGACCGCGAACCCCAACGCGAGCCGCTTGCCGATAGTGAGCTTGATCATCGATAACCTCCGTCCTGTCGGTTCCACCTCATGGCGGAACGCATCGGCGGATGCTAGGGCGGCGCCGGTGGGGGTGTCACGGCATTTCTGAGGCTTGCGTCACGCGGGCGCCATGCACGCACGCTCAGCGCGAGGCGGCCAGCAGGTCGTGGTAGTCCGCGGGGCTGGCGATGCGCGGGTTGGTCTTGTGGCAGTGGTCCAGCAGCGCGTGCTCGACGATGCGTTCGTCCAGCTCCCGCCCGACACCCATCGCGGCCAGGCCGGCGGGCAGGCCCAGGCGCGCGTTCAATGCGGTGATCGCGTCGGCCACCGCATCGGCATCGCTGCCGGGCAGGTTCATGGCCTGCGCCAGCCGCTCGATGCGCCGCTCGCGCCGCACGCTGTCCGCCTCGGCGTTGAAGCGGATGACGGCGGGCAGGAAGACGGCGTTCAGCGTGCCGTGGTGCAGCCGCGGGTTCAGGCCGCCCAGCGAATGGCTCAGCGAATGCACCGCGCCCAGGCCCTTCTGGAAGGCCATCGCGCCGTGCACGCTGGCGCACATCATGTCCAGGCGTGCGTCGCGGTCGCTGCCGTCTCGCGTGGCGCGCTCGATGGCGCCCCAGCCGCGGCGCAGGCCTTCCAGCGCGATGCCGTCGGCCGGCGGGTTGAAGGCCGGCGCGAGGAAGGTCTCGATGCAATGCGCGATGGCGTCCATGCCGGTGGCGGCTGTCAGCGCGGGCGGCAGCTTCAGCGTCAGCGCCGGGTCGCAGATGGCAGCCTTGGGCAGCAGCTCCCAGTTGTGGAAGCCCAGCTTGCGGCCGTCGTCGACGATGAGGATGGCGCCGCGCGCCACCTCGCTGCCGGTGCCCGCCGTCGTCGGCACGGCGATGAGGGGCAGCACCTTGGACGTGATGTTGACGGCGCCGCCCTCGATGGTGGCCCAGCGCTTGAGCGGCCCGTCGTGCGTGGCGGCGATGGCCACGCCCTTGGCCAGGTCCATGCTGGAGCCGCCGCCGACGGCGATCAGCCCGTCGCAGTCGAACGCCTTGGCCACCTGCACGGCCAGCCGCACGGCGGCCTCGGTCGGGTTGGCGGGGGTCTGGTCGAAGACCGGTGGCTTCACCGCGAACGCCGCCAGCGCTTCGTCCAGCACACCGGCCGCGCGCACGCCGGCATCGGTGATGACGAGCGGGCGGCGGATGCCGATGCGCTCGCACTCGGCCGGCAGCAGCCGGCAGGCGCCGAACTCGAGTTCGATGCGGGTCAGGTAGAGGATCTGGGCCATGGCGTTGTCTCCGCAATGTCTTTCCTCATCGTAGTGGCCTGGTGTCTAGACTGGCAGTCATGCGCGCGACTGTCACGACCCTGCTGCTGTCCCTTGTGCTTGTGGCCTGCGGAGGCGGGGGCGGGGGCTCGGCGCCACCGCCGCCGGTCGACAACCAGCCCGGGCTGACCGACACCACGGTCTACTCCTCGGCGCCCGATGCATCGCTGCCCGGCGCCGTCGAGGCCGCCGCGGTCAGCACGCAGAGCGTCACGGCCAACGGCCAGACGCTGAGCTACACCGCCACCGCCGGCCACCTGATCGCGCGCGACGCGGTCGGCGCGGCCCAGGCCTCGGTCTTCTACGTCGCCTACACGCTGCCCGGCGCCGACGTCGCCACGCGCCCGGTCACCTTCTTCTACAACGGCGGCCCGGGTTCGGCCTCGGTGTGGCTGCAGCTCGGCAGCTTCGGCCCCAAGCGTCTGGTCAGCGGCGTGCCGGCCACGACGGCGGCGCGGCCCTTCCCCATGGTGGACAACGCCGAGCACCTGCTGGGCCAAAGCGACCTGGTCTTCATCAACGCGGTCGGCACGGGCTACTCGCAGGCCATCGCACCGTTCACCAACCGCAGCTTCTGGGGCGTGGACAGCGACGCCGCGCTGTTCCGCGACTTCATCCAGCGCTACCTCGCCGTCAACAACCGCGCCGCCTCACCCAAGTACCTGTTCGGCGAGAGCTACGGTGGCCCGCGCACGGCGGTGCTGGCGCGCCGCCTGCAGGAGGCGGGCGTCATGCTAGACGGCCTGGTGCTGCAGTCGCCGGCGATGGACTACAACAGCAATTGCGGCATCACCAACGGCTCGGGCTGCGGCGGCTATCTGCCCAGTTACGCGGCTGTCGGCGCCTTCCATAAGCTGACGCAGCCCGTGCCGACCGACCTCGATGCCTGGGCCGCCAGCGCCAGGGCCTATGCCGACAGCGCCTACGCCCCGGCGCTGCAGGCCTTCGTCACCAGCGGCGCGCAGGCGCCTGCGTTGTGGCAGCCGCTGGCCGACCTGACCGGCTTGCCGGTATCGCGCTGGCAGGTCACGCTCAACGTCGGCGCGACCGACTACCGCCAGTGGCTGCTCGCCGGCCAGCTGCTCGGCCGCTACGACGGGCGCATGAAGGCGCCCACCGACAGCGCCCTGGCCGCCGAAGGCGACCCGTCCAGCACGTGGATCGGTGCGAGCTTTGCCCAGGGCATCGCGACGCACCTGCGCGACCAGCTCGGCTACCGCAACGCCTCGACCTACGTCGTGCTGAGCAATGCCATCAACGTCTGGGACTTCAGCCACAACGGTCGCGCGCTGCCCGACACGCTGCCCGACCTGGCCGCCGCGCTGGCGCAGAACCCGCGGCTGCGCGTGCTGGCGGTCAGCGGCTATCACGACCTGGCCACGCCCTTCCACCTGACCGAGACCGACCTCGCCCGCGTCGACGCCAGCCGCGTGAAGATCCGCAACTACGCCGGCGGCCACATGAGCTACCTCGACGACGCGACGCGCATCGCACAGCTCGCCGACATGAAGGCCTTCTACGCCGGCACGCTGGCGCTGCACGCGGCGGTCGACCTCGGCCCCGAGCGCCGGGCGCTGCAGGCCACCCGGCCCGCTGTCGCCGTGGACCGCGCCGGCACGCCGCAGCAACCCGGCAGCGTGGCGCCGACGAACGAAAGCGCCTTCCAGACCGGCCTGCGCGACCCCTGGGTGCCGCCGACAATGCGGGCCCGATGACCGCCCCGAAACTGACCCCGCGCATGGCCGAGCTGCTGACGCGCATCCAGCGCGCCAAGCGGCCGCCGTTCCACACGCTGACGCCCCGCGACGCCCGCATCGCCTACCGCATGGGCGCCGAGATCCTCGACCTGCCGCGCGCGCCGCTGGCCCGCGTCGAAGACCTCCAGGTGGCAGGCCGCGCCGCGCGGCTGTATGCGCCCAGCGGCGACAGGCTGCCCGTGATGCTCTACCTGCATGGCGGCGGCTTCACGATCGGCGACCTCGAGACGCATGACAGCCTGTGCCGCCAGCTCAGCCTGCGCAGCGGCGCCGCCGTGCTGGCGCTGGACTACCGGCTGGCGCCTGAGCACCGCTTCCCCGCCGCCGTCGACGACGCCTGGGCGGCGCTGGCCTGGCTGCACGGGCAGGCCGGCACGCTGGGCCTGGACGGCAGCCGCCTCGGCGTCGGTGGCGACAGCGCCGGCGGCACGCTGGCCGCCAGCTGCGCCTTCCACGCCCGCGAGCAAGGCCTGCCGCTGGCCTTGCAGCTGCTCATCACGCCGGGCACCGACAGCCACATGAGCCACGATTCGCACCGTCGCTTTGCCGAAGGCTATTTGCTCGACGCCCGCAGCATCGAGTGGTTCTTCGGCCACTACATCGACCATCAGCATCGTGGCGACTGGCGCTTCGCGCCCTTGCATGCCGACGACCACGCCGGCCTGGCGCCCGCCGCCGTGCTGCTGGCCGAAGCCGACCCCCTCGTCGACGAAGGCCTGGCCTATGCCGACGTGCTGCGCGCAGCCGGCGTGCCGGTGCAGCTCGATCTCGTGCGCGGCGTCACCCACGACTTCATCAAGATGGGCCGCAGCCTGCCTGAGGCCATCGCCGCGCTGGATTTCTGCGCCAGCGCCATCCGGGAACATCTCCGCCCATGAAACGCCAAGACTTCCGCTTCTTCGAGCCGCTGCGCGTGCGCTGGGCCGAGATTGACGCCCAGGGCATCGTCTTCAACGGCCACTACCTGACCTACCTCGACACGGCGATGAGCGGCTACTGGCGGGCGCTGGCGCTGCCCTATGCCGACTCGATGAGGCAACTCGGCGGCGACCTCTTCGTGCGCCGCGCCGCACTGGACTACCTCGGCTCGGCCCGCTATGACGACCGCCTGGACATCGGCATCCGTTGCCGCGAGTTCGGCAACAGCTCGATGAAGGTCGAAGGGGCGATGTTCCGTGGTGACCAGCTGCTGGTGCAGGCCGACATGGTCTATGTCTTCGCCGACGCCGTCGCGCAGACGCCGCTGCGCCTGCCCGATGCGCTGCGCGAGGTCGTCCAGGGCTTCGAAGCCGGCCAGCCGGTCGTCGACGTGGCGGTGGGCGATTGGCGCGAACTGGGCGATGCGGCGGGCGCCATCCGGCGCCAGGTCTTCATCGAGGAGCAGGGCATTCCGGCTGAGATGGAATGGGACGCGGCCGATGCCAGCTGCCTGCACGCACTGGCGCGCAACCGCTTCGGCATGCCGCTGGCGACCGGCCGCATGCTGGAACACGTCCCCGGCGTCGCCAAGATCGGCCGCATGGCGGTGCTGCGCGCGATGCGTGGCACCCGGATCGGCCGCCAGGTGCTGGACGCGCTGATGGCCGAGGCGAGAAGGCAGGGCTACCGCGAGGTGCTGCTGCATGCGCAGCTGTCGGCCGAGAACTTCTACCTGCGCGCCGGCTTCCAGCGCCGGGGCGAGCCGTTCGAGGAGGCAGGCATCGGGCATGTGGAGATGGTGCGGGTGCTCTAATCTGTCCATACCCATCGGAGGCCGCCATGACTGATCTCGTCGCCGAGCTTGCCGCGCAGGGCCGTAGCCTGTCGCCTGAAGAGCGTGTGCGGCTGCTCGATCTGCTGCTCGAATCGCTGCAGCCGACCACAGCGCTGGCGAGCGATGAAGCCTGGGCCGTAGAAATCGAGCGACGCGTCGCGGCCCACGAGCGGGGCGAGAGTGCTCTGCACGAGCTGGACGACGTGATGGCCGAAGCCCGCCGAATCGCCCCTTGAAGCCGCTGCGCCTGAGCGACGAGGCGCGCATCGAGTTGCTGCGTGAAACGGCCTACTACGAGAGCAAGCGCGAGGGTGCCGGCAAGCGTTTCCGTGAAGCGGTCGCGGCGTCGTTCGATTTGATACGCCGCTTCCCCGCGGGCGGCGCGCCCGGGCCGGCGTCGACGCGGCGCACCAAGGTCAGGGGCTTTCCGTTCACCGTCGTCTACCGGGACGAGTCCGCCGCGGTCGTCGTGTTCGCGATTGCGCCGGACCGGCATCAACCCGGCTACTGGCTGCCGCGAACCGACTAGCCCAGCATCTCGAAGCGCTCGACCTTGCGCTCGCTGGCCAGCCACTGTGCCATTGCCGCCGCCACCTGCGGTTCGCGGTGGGTCCAGCCTTCGGGGTAGATCTCCATCCACGTCCAGCGGCCTTCGGCGTCGGGCTCGGGGCGGTGCAGCAGCTCGATGGGCGCCTCGACACGCGCCTTGCGGAAGGCGATGAGGGCTGTATCGACGTTCTCGTCCGCAACGCGGTAGTAGACGTAGAGCTGCACGCTCATTCCTGCGGCGGGATCTCGTAGGGCAGGGCGCGCGGTTGCAGCGTCGCGCCGCTGGCGCTGCCGAGGTGCAGGCTGCCGCTCTCCAGAGCCGCCAGCTTGATCTCCGCCGTCAGCAGCGTGCGGCCATCGCGCGAGCCACTGCCGGCCACGACACCCGCGGGTTGATCGGGGTCGGCGCTGTAGAAGATCTCCTGGCCCACCGTGGCCGCGGTATCCGTCTCGAACACCTGCAGCCGGCGCTTCAACGTGCCGCGGTACTGGCTGCGCGCGACGATCTCCTGGCCGGGGTAGCAGCCCTTCTTGAAGCTCACGCCGCCCAGCACCTCGAAGTTGATCATCTGCGGCACGAAGGCCTCGACGGTGGCGCCGCGCACCCAGGCCATGCCGGCCTCGGCCTCGGCCCAGGCCCAGTCGTCGGGCGTCATCGCCGCACCGGCGGGCGGGGGGGCGTCCAGCGGCTGCACGCGCAAGGCGCGCCCGGCGCCCGGCAAGGCGATCTGCACGGCGGCGCCGTCACGCACCAGCGTCCACGCCTCGACCGGAGACGAACCGAGCAGGCCATACACCGCAAACTCGCCGCTCGCGTCGGTCAGCTTGCACTTGGCACGCAGCACGAACATCGACAGCCGCTTCAGCGTCGCCGCCAGCGTCTCGGCGGGCAGTGCCAGCAGGATCTCGTCGTCACCGCCGCGCCAGCCCACCAGCGTCGCCAGCAGCCGGCCCTTGGCCGTGCAGAAGCCGGCGAGGCGGGCATGCTCGCGGTCCAGCAGCGCGAAGTCCTGGGTCAGCTGGCCGTGCAGGAAACTGGCTGCGTCGGCGCCCTGGGCGCGGATCACGCCCCAGTCGTTGAGTCGGAGTTGGGTCGGTTCAGGCATGGGCCAATTATCATCAGCGCCCTTTTGATGGACGCCAGGCAAGGGCATGAAGTGGTTGCTGCGAGCCGTGCTCGCGTTGTTGTTGGTCGCGATCCTGGCCGCTGGCGCGGTGTGGCAGTGGTTGCGCAGCCCTTTGAGCCTGGCCGCACCGTCGGTGGAACTGTCCATCGAGCCCGGCACCAACCCGGCAGAGGTCGCCCGCGCCTGGGTCGCCGCTGGCGTGCAGGCCGATCCGCGAGCGCTGTACCAATGGTTCAAATGGTCGGGCCAGGCCAAGCAGATCCGCGCCGGCAGCTATGAGGTCCATGCCGGCATCACGCCGCGGGCGCTGCTCGACAAGATGGTGCGCGGCGACCAGGTGCTGGAGCAGCTGCGCCTCATCGAGGGCTGGAACTGGCGTCAGGTGCGGGCCGCGCTGGCCGCTGCGCCGGCGCTGAAGGCGAGGACGGCGCAGATGAGCGACGCCGACGTCATGGCCGCCCTCGGCGAGCCCGGTGTCGCGCCGGAGGGGCGCTTCTTCCCCGACACCTACGCCTACAGCCGCGGCGTCAGCGACCTGACGGTGCTCAAGCGCGCCCACGCGGCCATGAAGAAGCGCCTCGCCGAGGCCTGGCGCAAGCGTGCGCCCGACCTGCCGCTGAAGTCGGCCGACGAGGCGCTCATCCTCGCCTCCATCGTCGAGAAGGAGACCGGCACGCCCAGTGACCGCAGTCGCGTCGCCGCCGTGTTCGTGAACCGTCTGCGCGCAGGCATGCCGCTGCAGACCGACCCGACCGTCATCTACGGCCTGGGCGAGGCCTTCGACGGCAACCTGCGCAAGCGTGACCTGCTGGCCGACACGCCGTTCAACACCTACACCCGCGGCGGCCTGCCGCCCACGCCGATCGCGATGCCCGGCGCGGCCTCGCTGCAGGCGGCGCTGAACCCGGCGCCGGTCAAGTCGCTGTACTTCGTCTCGCGCGGCGACGGCAGCAGCGAGTTCAGCGACGACCTCGCCGCGCACAATCGCGCGGTCAACAAATACCAACGCGGCGGCCAGTGAGTCCAGGACGTTTCATCAGCTTCGAAGGCATCGACGGTGCCGGCAAGTCCACGCACATCCAGGCCGTGGCCGACTGGTTCCGCGCCCGCGGCGCCGACGTGCAGCTGAGCCGCGAGCCCGGCGGTACACCGCTGGCCGAGACGCTGCGCGACATCGTGCTGCACCAGCCCATGGGTTCGCTGACCGAGCTGCTGCTGATGTTCGCCGGGCGCCGGGACCATATAGAGACGGTCATCCGCCCCGCGCTCGCCGCGGGCAAGACGCTGCTGTGCGACCGCTTCACCGATGCCAGCTTCGCCTACCAGGGCGGCGGCCGCGGCCTGCCGCTGTCGGTGCTGGAGCCGCTGGCGGACTGGGTGCAGGAAGGCACCGAGCCCGAGCTGACCTTGTGGTTCGACCTGCCCGCAGAACAAGCCGCCGCGCGCCGCGCCAGCGCCCGCGAGGCCGACCGCATCGAGCAGCAGGACCTTGATTTCTTCGAACGCGTGCGCGCCGGCTACGCCGCCCGCGCGGCCCAGGCGCCGCAGCGCATCGCTCGCATCGACGCGAGCGGCACGGTCGAGCAGGTGGGCGCCGCCGTACGCGCTGTGCTGGCCGGCCGTTATCCGACATGCTGAGCGCCGACCTTCCCTGGCTGCAGGCGCCGCTGACTGATGCACTGGCGCGCGCTCGTTCGCACGCGCTGCTGGTGCAGGGGCCGGCCGGGGTCGGTCAGCTGGAACTGGCGGTCAGGCTGGCCCAGAGCTGGCTTTGCGAAAGCGCCGCGGCCGGCCAGCCGGCCTGCAACCACTGCCCGAGCTGCAAGCTGTTCGCCAGCGGCACGCACCCGGACTTCCAGATGCTGCTGCCCGAAGCGCTCGAAGCCCCGGCGCGCGAGTCGCTGGGCCTGCCCTTCGAGGAGCCCGACGCCAAGGCCGGCAAGGCCAAGCCCAGCCGCGAGATCAAGGTGGAGGCGGTGCGCAACCTGCTTGCCTTCGCCCAGGCCACGTCGGCGCGCGGCAAGGCCAAGGTGGTGGTCATCTTCCCGGCCGAGGCGCTCAACGGCGTTGCGGCCAATGCGCTGCTGAAGACGCTGGAGGAGCCGTCGGGCCTGCTGCGCTTCGCCTTGGCCAGCCATGACAGCGCCAGCCTGCTGCCCACCATCCGCAGCCGCTGCCAGCCGTTGCCGCTGGCCCTGCCCGAGCGCTCGGCCGCGCTGGCCTGGTTGGAGGCCAAGGGCGTCAAGGACGCGGCCGGCCTGCTCGACGCCACCGGTGGCCGGCCCCAGCAGGCGCTGGAATGGGCCGAGGCCGGCCTGACGGACGCCGCCTGGCAGGCCATCCCCAAGCGCGTGGCCCGCGGCGAGGTGGCGGCCTTGTCCGACCTGGCGCCGCCGCGCGTCATCGACGCGCTGCAGCGCCTGTGCCACGACCTCGTGCGCCGCAGCCATGGCCAGCCGGGGCAGTTCTTCGCACCGGCGGCACTGCCTTCGCCCAAGCGCGCCGCGCCGCTGCTGGCGTGGGAGGCCGAGCTGCGGCGCGCCGCCCGGCATGCCGACCACCCGCTGAACGCCGGGCTGTGGATCGAGGCGCTGGTGGCGCAAGCACAGGCCGCGGTGACGGCCGCGGTCCGCTGAATACACTCCAGACATGAGCGACGCCAACTCCAAGCAAGGCCCGAACACGCAATTCCAGCCCAGCCAGCTGAGCGGCTCGCTGCCGGTGGCGACGGTGGGCGGCGCTGCGGGCACCGGTGCGCGGCCCAGCGTCATCCAGCTGGTCTTCCGCGAAAAGTCGGCGCTGTACGCGGCCTACATCCCCGCCTTCACCGAGGGCGGCCTGTTCGTGCCGACCACGCGCGACTACAAGCTCGGCGAGGACATCTACCTGCTGCTGGCGCTGCCCGAGGACAACCAGCGCTACCCCGTGGCGGGCAAGGTCGCTTGGCTGACGCCGGCCAATGCGTCGGGCGGCCGCACCCAGGGCGTGGGCGTGCGTTTCCCCGGCGACGAGAAGACCCGGCTGATCCGCATCCGCATCGAGGAAATCCTCGGCACGGCGGTGTCGTCCAGCAAGCCGACGCAGACGCTCTGAATCCGCATCGATGTTCATTGATTCCCATTGCCACCTCAGCTTCCCCGAGCTGAGGGACAACCTGCCCGCCATCCTGTCCGACATGCGTGCCGCGCAGGTCGAGCAGGCCGTCTGCATCTGCACGCAGATGGAAGAGTTCGAGGCCGTGCATGCACTGGCGCTGGAGAACAGCCAGCTCTGGGCCACGGTCGGCGTGCACCCGGACACCGAGGACATGCGCGAGCCCGACGTGGCCGAGCTGGTGCGGCTGGCTGCGCTGCCCAAAGTCGTCGCTATCGGCGAGACGGGGCTGGACTACTACCGGCTGAACGGCCGCAGCGTCGACGACATGGAATGGCAGCGCGAGCGCTTCCGCACCCACATCCGTGCGGCCCGGCAGGCGGCCAAGCCGCTGGTCGTGCACACGCGGTCCAGTGCTGCCGACACGCTGCGCGTGCTGGACGAGGAGGGTGGCGAGCAGGCGGGCGGCGTCTTCCACTGCTTCACCGAGACAGCCGAGGTGGCCCTCGCGGCCGTCGAGCGCGGCTACTACATCTCCTTCTCCGGCATCGTCAGCTTCAAGAACGCGCAGGACCTGCGCGACCTGCTGAAGCTGCTGCCGCTGGACCGCGTGCTGATCGAGACCGACAGCCCCTATCTCGCGCCCGTGCCCTTCCGCGGCAAGACCAACTCGCCGGCCTACGTGCCGCATGTGGCCAAGGCGGTGGCGGATGCACTGGGCCTGCCGGTGCCCGAACTGGCCGCCCTGACGACGGCCAACACGCGGCGCCTCTTCAAGCTGCCGGAGGCCGCATGAAAAACTGGATCGCCACCTTCGCCCTGGCGGCTGCAGCGCTCTCGGCGCACGCGACGCCGATCGACGACCTCGTCATGGCGTCCGAACTGGACGACCCGCGCGCCGTCACGGCGCTGCTGCTGAAGGGCGTGGACCCCAACCTGACCGATTCCCGCGGCCGCACGCCGCTCTTCACCGCGGTGCGCGAGGGCTCCCAGCATGCGCTGGAGAGTCTGCTGGGCGCGCCGCAGTTGCGCATCGATGCCGTCAATGCCGATGGCGAGACGCCGCTGATGATCGCGGCCATCCGCGGTTCGCTGCCGGCCGTGCAGGCGCTGGTCAAGCGCGGCGCCGCGGTCAACCGCGCCGGCTGGACGCCGCTGCACTACGCCTGCAGCGGCCCGGACAACGGCGTTGCCGCCTTCCTGATCGCGCAAGGCGCCGACTTGAATGCGCGCTCCGACAACGGCACGACGCCGCTGATGATGGCGGCCCGCTACGGCAATGGCGACCTCGTGCCGCTGCTGCTCAAGGCCGGTGCCGAACCGCGCGCGGCCAACGAGCAGGAGCTGACCGCGGCCGACTTCGCAGCCCGTGGCGGCCGCGACCTGATGGCCAAAGAACTGCGCCGCGTCATCCAGGAGCGCCAGCGCGCCGCCGATGCCGCCGGGAACGCGAAATAGTGCCTGTCCAAGCAGGCGTGTAGGAAAAAGCCTGACAGCCGCTAGCGCGCTGTACCGACTATTGCGCCGGGTCGGGCCTGCCTACAGTGGAGTCATCGCTTCACACGAGGTCCACCATGCTGTCCACCACCGCCCATCTGGCCGATCCCTTTGCCATGCTGATCGCCCCCGATCAGGTGATGAACGCCATCGAGCGCTCCGACCGCCTGGCGCGCCTGCAGCGCCGCGTGTACCGTCCGCTGGACCGTCCCTGGATCCCGATGAAGGCCAGCGCCGATTTCGACAGTGAGATCGATGCGGAGCCGGAGGTCGAGATCCCCGACCTGTCCGACACCGCCGAATAAGCAAAAAGCCCGCTCGAAGCGGGCTTTTCTTTGTGCGTCGGGAGGTTCGTCTCAGACGCGCTTGCGGTACTCGTGCGTGCGGGTGTCGATTTCGATCTTGTCGCCCTGGGCCACGAAGATGGGCACGGGGATTTCGAAACCAGTCGAGATCTTGGCGGGCTTGAGCACCTTGCCCGAGGTGTCGCCCTTGACAGCCGGCTCGGTCCAGGTGACTTCGCGCACCAGCGACGTCGGCAGTTCGACGGAAATGGCCTTGCCGTCGTAGAACACCACTTCGCAGGGCATCGCGTCTTCCAGGTACTGGATGGCGTCGCCCATGTTCTCGGCCTCGACCTCGAACTGGTTGTACTCGCTGTCCATGAACACGTACATCGGGTCAGCGAAGTAGGTGTACGTGCACTCCTTTTTGTCCAGGATGATCTGGTCCATCTTGTCGTCGGCCTTGAAGACGACTTCGGTGCCCGAGTTGTTCAGCAAGCTCTTGAGCTTCATGCGCACGGTGGCGGCATTGCGGCCACCGCGGCTGTATTCGGTCTTCAGCACGACCATCGGGTCCTTGCCGTGCATGATGACGTTGCCGGCGCGAATTTCTTGAGCGATCTTCATGGTGTTGCGTGGGTAGTTGAAGCCGGCCTGCGTCAATGAAGCCGGCAAAAGCGCACCAGGCTCCCAGAACGCAAGAAGAATGTTTTCGGCGTGGCGCGGCAAAGCCCGGCATTCTAGCGGGAAACCCCAAGGAAGCCGAGAAGCTGGCTCAGCTGATCGGGCTGTTGCGCCAAATGAGCACGCCAGGCGAGGGAATGTGCGCGGTCCAACTGCGGCAGGGCGGGCAGGGCGGTCATGCCGTTCCAGCCGCGCCAGAAGGCCGCCCAGCCGGCGGGCAGGCCGGCCGCCGCGATGAAGGCTTCCAGCTTGGCCGCGTGGGCGCCGTCTTCCTGCGGATAGATGTGCCAGACGAAGGGCTTGCCGGCCCACTGTGCGCGCACGAACGAGTCCTCGCCGCGCACCAGGTTGAGGTCGCTCGCCCACAGCAGCCGGTCGTAGTCGTCCTGCGTCAGGTAGGGCAGGGCGACGACGCGCAGGCCGGGCCGCTCGCGGGCCAGCGCCTGCAGCGGCCCCGGGCAGGCGAGCAGCAGGGTCGGCTCGCGGGCCAGTTCGTCGAGCAGGCCGGGCAGGTTCGGGTTGGCATAGACGAACAGGCTGACGACGCGCTCGCCCGGCCGCGCCGCCCAGCCGCGCGCCGCCAGCCAGGCCGGGCCATCGAAGGTGGCGATGCGCTCCAGCAGGCCCGGCTCGCGCAGCAGCCCGCCGGTGCGCGGCGTGAAGCCGGGGTAGAAGAAATGCTTGGTCAGCCCCGCGCCGGGGCCGCTGAACTGCGGCGAGGCCAGGCCGTGGCTGCGCTCGACATAGGCCTCGGCGCTGAGGTATTCGAGATTGACCCAGCGCGGCGCGGGTCGGCGTGCCGCCATGCGGGCGACGAAGGCGGGCGGCAGTTCGCAGCCGAAGGCTTCGATGACAACGTCGCCGGGCTGGACTTCCACATCGCCCACCGGCCAATCGCGCAGCTCGATGGCGGCGGGGCGCTGCGGCGCTATCCACGCCAGCGCCGCGGCGTCGTCCACCCACAGCCGTACGTCCTGGCCGCGCGCGGCCAGGTCGCGCGCCAAGCGCCAGCAGACACCGAGGTCGCCGTGGTTGTCGATGACGCGGCAGAAGAGGTCCCAGAGCATCGCGGAATTGTCCCAGGCGAAAATCGCGCCGATGTCGAGCCCGCCCCTTTCACCCACCGATGCCGCCGGCGACCCCCAGGCCGAGCGCCTGGCCAGCGAAGCCGCCGAGCGCGCGATGCGCGAGAAACTGCTGAACGAAGTCAATGCGCTGCCGGCGATGCCGGGCGTCTATCGCTACTTCGACGCCAAGGGCGAGGTGCTCTACGTCGGCAAGGCCAAGGACCTGAAGCGACGCGTCTGCAGCTATTTCCAGAAGAACCACGGCGGCACGCGCATCGGCCTGATGGTCTCGCGCATCGTGCGCATGGAAACGACGGTGGTGCGCACCGAGGCCGAGGCGCTGCTGCTCGAGAACAACCTGATCAAGACGTTGAACCCGCGCTTCAACATCCTGTTCCGGGACGACAAGAGCTACCCCTACCTGAAGATCACCTCGCACGCCTGGCCGCGCATGGCCTACTACCGCGGCGCGGTGGACAAGCGGCACAAGTACTTCGGCCCTTTCCCGAGCGCCTGGGCGGTGAAGGAGTCCATCCAGCTGATGCAGAAGGTCTTCAAGCTGCGCACCTGCGAGGACAGCGTCTTCAACAACCGCAGCCGGCCCTGCCTGCTGCACCAGATCAAGCGCTGCTCCGCACCCTGCGTGCCCATCGGCCAGACGCCGGCATACGCCCGCGACGTGCAGAGCGCCGAACGCTTCCTGCGCGGCGAGACCGACGAGGTGATGGCGGCGCTGCAGGAGCAGATGACCGCCTATGCCGAGCGCTTCGACTACGAGCTGGCGGCCGAGGTGCGCAACCAGATCCAGGCGCTGTCCAAGGTGCTGCAGCAACAGGTCATCGAGGAGAGCAGCGCCACCGGCGGTGAACGCGATGTCGACATCCTGGCCGTCAAGGTGCAGGGCGGCAAGGCCTGCGTGAACCTGGCGATGGTGCGCGGCGGCCGGCATCTTGGCGACCGTGCCTTCTTCCCCAAGCATGTCGACGACGCGACGGCCATCCAGCTCGACGACGAAGAGGCGCGGTCGCCCGAGCGCCAGGTGCTGGAGGCCTTCATGGCACAGCACTACATCGCTTCTCCGGTGCCCGGCCTCATCGTCGTCAGCGAGCCGGTCGACGCCAGCCTGGCCGAGGCCCTCGGCACGCAGGCCGGCAGCCGTGTCACGGTGCAGGCGCAGCCGCGCGGCCAGCGGCGCATCTGGCTGGAGATGTGCGTCAAGGGCGCCGACCTGGCGCTCGCCCGGCTGCTGGCCGAAGAGGGCTCGCAGCACGCACGCACCCGGGCGCTGGTGGACGCGCTGGACCTGTCCGTCACGGAGATCGACAAATTCCGCGTCGAGTGCTTCGACATCAGCCACACGGCCGGCGAGGCGACGATGGCCAGCTGCGTCGTCTTCGAGGGCCATCAGATGCAGAGCAGCCAGTACCGGCGCTACAACATCGAAGGCATCACCGGTGGCGATGACTACGCCGCCATGCGCCAGGTGCTGACGCGGCGCTACAGCAAGATGGCCGAGGCCGCCCAGCTTGGTACCGGCCGCCTGCCGGACCTGGTGCTGGTGGACGGCGGCCGTGGCCAGGTCAGCATGGCGCGCGAGGTCTTCGAGGAACTCGGCCTGGACTTGAGCCTCATCGCTGGCGTCGAAAAGGGCGAGGGCCGCAAGGTGGGCCTGGAGGAACTGGTCTTTGCCGACGGCCGCGAGAAGGTCTACCTGGGCCGCGACTCGGCCGCGCTGATGCTGATCGCGCAGATCCGCGACGAGGCACACCGTTTCGCGATCACCGGCATGCGCGCCAAGCGCGCGGCGACGCGCACGGGTGGCTCGCGGCTGGAGGACGTGCCGGGCGTCGGCCCCAAGAAGCGCTCGCAGCTGCTGCAGCGCTTCGGCGGCGTGCGGGGCGTGGCGGGGGCCAGCGTCGATGAGCTCTGCAGCGTGAAAGGCATCTCGCGCGAGCTCGCGGAAGACATCTACCGAGCACTGCATTGACGACAAGCTGGCGCAAGATGGCGCCGGAGAAGAAGTTCAACGAGGAGGAGACCGAGTGCCCATCATCGACCGTTTGCTGCGCGCCGCGCAGTGGCTGATCGCCCCTGCGCTGGCCGGTTGCGGCGCCGCCCCGCGTGCGCCGGCGCCCGCGCCCCTGCCGGCACCAGCACCCGCGCCTGTCGTGGCGGCCGCACCTGCCGCGCCCGCGCCGGCGCCCGGCATCACGCTGCCCAAGCCGCCCGGCATGCCGCCGCCCAAGCCGGTGCGCACGCATGAGGAACTGCGCCGCCAGGCCGCCGAACGCCTGGTCATGGCCAACCCCGAGCGCAGCTACATGACGCCGGCGCCTTCGCACCTGCTGACCGTCATCGTGCTGGAGGTGGAGTTGAAGTCCGATGGCAGCGTACGCAAGGTCCACGTCGTGCGCCCGCCGCGGTTCGGGCCCGAGACGCTGCAGATGGCCATCGACGCCGTACACCGCGCCGCACCCTTCGGCGACGTGCGCCGCATGCCGGAGCCCTGGAAGTTCACCGAGACCTTCCTGTTCGATGAGGACCGCCGCTTCAAGCCGCGCAGTCTCGACTGAACAGCAGGGGCACAATCGCCGCCATGTTTCTGACCCTCCCGACTCTGCTGACCTGGGCCCGCATCGTCGCCATCCCGCTGATCGTCGGGGTGTTCTACCTGGACCTGACGCCCGCGCACCAGAACCTGCTCGCCACGACGCTCTTCATCGTCGTCGCGTTGACGGACTGGCTGGACGGCTACCTGGCGCGCAAGCTCAACCAGACCTCGTCCTTTGGCGCCTTTCTCGACCCCGTGGCCGACAAGCTGATGGTGTGCTCGGCCCTGCTGGTGCTGCTCAAGCTGCAGCGCGTGGACGCGTTCGTGGCGCTGGTCATCATCGGGCGCGAGATCACCATCTCGGCGCTGCGCGAATGGATGGCGCAGATCGGTGCCTCCCGCAGCGTGGCCGTGCACATGGTCGGCAAGCTCAAGACGACGGCGCAGATGGTGGCCATTCCCTTCCTGCTGTACCACGGCCATCTCTTCGGCTTCATCGACACGCAGGAGTGGGGCACCTGGCTCATTTACGCGGCCGTCGTGCTGACGATCTGGTCGATGATTTATTACCTGCGCAAGGCCGTGCCCGAGATCCGCGCGAAGGCGCGTTAGACGAGCGCGGTGAGCACGCCGGGCGGCGAGTTGTATCGGGACTTTTCCCGCCCCGGATCCGGCCGGAGGCGCGTCTAGAATCCGCTTCCCCGCGCGAGCCCAAGGGCGTCCTTCACACCTCTGCGCTTCCTGCAGTACGCGGCAACCCTTCGCATCGCTCTGCATCCCGGCCAGGTGCAGCGCCCAACACAGTCCGCCGAATCGTCCAATCTGGGGGCACGAGTGAACAAGTCCGAATTGATCGAGCACATCGCCAAGCAGGCCGACATCTCCAAGGCCGCTGCGGGCCGTGCGCTCGAAGCCGTCATCGGCGGCGTCAAGACGACGCTGAAGAAGAACGGCACCGTCTCGCTGGTGGGTTTCGGTACCTTCAGCATCACCAAACGTGCAGCGCGCGCCGGCCGCAACCCGCGCACGGGCGATACGATCAAGATCAAGTCCGCCAAGGTGCCCAAGTTCAAGCCCGGCAAGGCCCTCAAGGACGCGGTGAACTGACACTTCGCCTGCACCAAGATTTCCCGGTTTCCCCGGGCGCTTAGCTCAGTTGGTAGAGCACCTCCCTTACACGGAGATTGTCGGCGGTTCGATCCCGTCAGCGCCCACCATCCCACCCACGGACGGCACTCGTCGTCCCGCACTTAGAATGCGGCTCCCTCGAAGGCGAACCTTGGTTCGCCTTTGTTGCGTTTGATTGGCGCTGCCCATGCGCCGCATCTGATCCTCAAGGCCTTCCGAGATGTTCGATTTCGTCCGCCAGCACAACCGCCTGTTCCAGTTCATCCTGCTGATACTGATCCTGCCGTCCTTCGCCTTCGTCGGCATGCAGGGCTACACCAGCATGATGGGCGGCGCCAACGCCGGCGTCGCCAGCGTCGACGGTCGCAAGATCACGCAGGCGGAATGGGACAACGCCCAGCGCGAGCAGGCCGACCGCATCCGCCGCCAGAGCCCGGGCGTCGACGCCAAGCTGCTGGACACGCCCGAGGTCAAACATCAGGCCCTCGAAGGCCTCGTCACCGAGCGCACGCTGCGCGCGGCTGCCGAGCACCAGCACTTCACGCCCAGCGCCGAGCTGGTCAGCGCACGGTTCTGGAACGACCCGCAGTTCGCCTTCCTGCGCAACCCCGACGGCACGGTCAACAAGGCCATGCTCGCCGCCCAGGGCATGACGCCGTCGATCTTCCTCGAGCGCCTGCGCCAGGACTACGCCATGCGCCAGGTCACAACGCCCGTGGAAGGCTCCGTCACCGTCGGTGCCAGTGCGCCCAAACTGGCCTTCGATGCGCTGCTGCAGCAGCGTGAGGTGCAGTTGCAGCGCTTCGACGTCAAGGACTTCGCCGCCAAGCTCAATCCGAGCGATGCCGACCTTGAAGCCTTCTACAAGGACCCGGCCAACGCCGCCAAGTTCCAATTGCCCGAGTCGGCCCAGATCCAGTACGTCGTGCTTGACCTGGAGGCGCTGAAGAAGGACGTCAGCTTCACCGAAGAAGACCTGCGCAAGTACTACGCCGAGAACGCCTCGCGCTACGGCGTGCCCGAAGAGCGCCGCGCCAGCCACATCCTCGTCAAGGCCGAGCGCAGCGCCTCCGCCGACGAGCGCGCCAAGGCCAAGGCCAAGGCCGAGGAACTGCTGGCCCAGGTGCGCAAGAACCCCGGCTCCTTCGCCGAACTGGCCAAGAAGAACTCGCAGGACGAGGGCTCGGCCGTCAACGGCGGCGACCTCGACTTCTTCGGCCGCGGCGCGATGGTCAAGGAATTCGACGCCGCCGTGTACGCGATGAAGCCGGGCGAGATCAGCAACGTCGTCGAGACCGACTTCGGCTATCACATCATCCAGCTGACCGGCACGCGCGGCGGCGAGAAGAAGCCCTTCGAGGCGGTGCGTGCCGAGGTCGAGGCCGAGGTGCGCAAGCAGCTTGCGCAGCGCCGCTACGCCGAAGCCGCCGAGCAGTTCGGCAACATTGCCTACGAGCAGTCCGACAGCCTGCAGCCGGTGGCCGACAAGCTCAAGCTGCAAATCCAGACCGCCACCGTGCAGCGCACCGCCCAGCCCGGCGCGGCTGGCCCGCTTGCCTCGGCCAAACTGCTGGACGCCGTCTTCGGCGCTGACGCGCTGCGCAACAAGCGCAATACCGAAGCTGTCGAAACCGGCCCCAATCAGCTCGTTTCCGCCCGCGTCGTGCAGCACAACCCGGCCCGCGTGCCGCCGCTGGCCGACGTGAAAGACAAGGTGCGTGAACAACTGATCCACAAGCTCGCCACGGCCGAAGCCAAGAAGGCTGGCGAGGCCCGTCTGGCCGCGCTGCAGGCCAACGCCGCCGACACGGCCGGCCTGGCCGCAGCCGTGACCGTGTCGCGCGCCAAGCCTCAGGGCCTGACGCGTGCCCAGCTCGAAGCCGTACTTGGTGCCGATGCGTCCAAGCTGCCCGCGGTGGTCGGCGTGCCGGCCGAAGACGGTGGTTTCGTCGTCGCCCGCATCAACCAGCTGCAGCCGCGCGACGCTGCCGTCATCGACGACAAGCGGGCTGCCCAGCAATATGCGAGCGCCTGGGCGCGGGCCGAAGGCCAGGCCTACCTGGCTGCGCTGAAGTCGCAATACAAGGCGAGCATCAAGGTCGATGCGCCAGCCTCTGCCGCAAGCGCGCCCTGATTTCTACGCTATACTCTTTGGCTCTGCGGTGGCTGTAGCTCAGTTGGTAGAGTCCAGGATTGTGATTCCTGTCGTCGTGGGTTCGAGTCCCATCAGCCACCCCAAGTAATTGCAAGGACTTAGAAGCGAAAGCCTCTAAGTCCTTTTTGCTTTTCAGGCCTGACCGCGCCCGGGCTGCTCGCCGCGTTGATCGCGCGATGCAGCGACTGGTGCCAGTCATCATCGACCATGGCGCTGCACCAGGCGATGTCGACGGTCTTTACAAATTCATGGCCCGGCCTTGCATACGGCGCTGCAACTGCTTGCTGCGCAAGGGTTTTTGCTTATGGCATGAGTGTTGCTTTGGACTGTCTTTCATCCAAAGGAGGGTAGTTCCATGAAGTTGAAGTCAATCGTTTTCGCCTCGGCACTGGTTCTGGGTGGCGTTTCGGCACACGCCGTCACGGCTTCCCTGGGCACGCTCACGCCGCTGATCTCCAGCAGCGGTTCGCTGTCGTTCGGTGGCCTCATCAATGACAACTACACGTTCACGCTGAGCGCCGATTCCTGGCTGCAGAGCAACGTGACGATCTCGCTGGGCAGCGCAGCGATCACCCCGGCGACCTACGGCATCTACACCGCCGGCCTGAACCACATCGTTGGCGATGCCGACGATGTCGCCGTCTTCCCGACGTCGTACAACTTCTCGACCACGTCCACAACGCATGTGGACACGCTGGCTGCGGGCGATTACTACTTCAAGGTCTTCGCGCTGGCAAGCGGCCCGGCTGCCTACTCCATCTCCGCAGCGGCCACGGCCCTGCCGGTGCCGGAACCCGAGACCTACGCGCTGATGGCCGCCGGCCTGGGCGTGATCGGTTTCGTCGCTGCACGTCGTCGTCGCGACTTCTGATCGAAGCTGACTGCGGACCGCTGCGGATGGCTTGACCATCCGGCGTGGTTCCAACGGACAGGCGCCCCAGGGCGCCTGTTTCTCTTTGTGTCCCGCCCTCTAACATTCGCGCCATGGAAATCTATCTCGACGCGAACGCCACCACGCCCGTGCTGCCTCAAGCCCGCGAGGCGGCGATGGCGGCGATGGCGGAGGACTTCGGCAACCCCAGCAGCATCCACAGCACCGGCCTGAAGGCGCGGGCGTTGATGGACGGCGTGCGGGCCCGGGCGCGCCGCGTGCTGGGCGCCGCGACGGGCAAGCTGCTGTTCCTGAGCGGCGCGACCGAGGGCATCCAGACCGCGGTGTTGTCGGCGCTGGGTGCATTGCGAGATGCGCCCACCCAACCCGAACTGCTGCTCTACGGTGCCACCGAGCACAAGGCCGTGCCCGAGGCGCTCAAGCACTGGAACGCGCTGCTGGGCCGGAACCTGCAGGTGCTGGCCATTCCCGTCGGCCGTGACGGCCGCCATGACCTGGCCTGGCTGCGCGAGCATGCGCCGCGCGCCGGCCTGGTCTGCACGATGGCAGCGAACAACGAGACGGGCGTCATCAGTGACCTCGACGGCATCGAGGCCGCCCTCGCCGGCAGCGCCGCGCTATGGATGGTCGACGGCGTGCAGGCGCTCGGCAAGCTGCCGTTGCGCCTTGCCGAGCGCCGCATCGACTACGCGCCGTTCTCCGGCCACAAGCTCTACGCGCCCAAGGGCATCGGGCTGCTCTATGTGCGCGAGGGTACGCCCTTCACGCCGCTGCTGGCCGGCGGTGGGCAGGAAGGCGCGCTGCGGTCCGGCACCGAGAACATGTCGGGCATCGCAGCGCTCGGCGCCGTGCTGGCCGCATTGGAGGAGGGCCGCGCCTTCCGCGACCACGCGACGCTGGCTGCCTACCGCAACCGCCTGGCCGATGCGCTGCTGCAGGCCTTCCCCGGCCTGGTCTTCAACGCGCCGCCGGAGTTGTGCCTGCCGACGACGCTGAACTTCGCCGTGCCGGGCATCAGCTCCAAGCTGCTGCTGGACCTGTTCGACGCCGCCGAGTTGCGCGTCAGCGGCGGCTCGGCCTGCAGTGCGGCCAAGGCGCAGCCCAGCTATGTGCTGGAGGCCATGGGCCTGCCGGCCTGGCAGACGGCATCCGCCGTGCGGCTGTCCTTCGGCCCGGTGGCCGACGCGGCCTTCATCGACGAGGCCTGCGCCCGCATCCGCGTCTGCGGCGAGTCGCTGCGCGAAAGCTGCCTGGACCCGAGCGCTCCCGGCCAGGCGTTGCCGGCCGACGGCCTGACGCGCTTTGTCGTCGACGGTGCCTGCTGCTACCTGCTTGCCGACTCGGCCAGCCGCCGCGCCGTCGTCGTCGATCCGTTGCCGGAACTGACCGAGCGCCTGGCCCAGTGGCTGGGCTGCCAGGGCTACGAACTGGCCGCCGTGCTCGATACCCACAGCCATGGCGACCACGCGTCGTCCGCCGCCGCTCTGTGGGCCGCCGTACAGCGCCCGTGCGGTGAAGTCGATGCGCTGGGCTGGCCGCTCGGCGCCGATGCCATCGACGTGGGCGCGTTGACCCTGACCCGCCTGGCCGTCCCCGGTCACACGCGGGACTCGACCGCCTACCTGCTGCATGACGCCACGGGCGTGCGCCTGGCCTTCGTCGGCGACACCGTCATGCCCGGGGCGCTGGGCCGCAGCGACTTCGAGCAGAGCGCACCGCTGCAATACGGCGCCTCGCTGGCCCGCCTGGAGCAGGCCGTCGGCCCCCACGTGCTGCTGCTGCCGGGCCACGACTACGACGACCGCTTCGGCAGCACGCTGGCGATCGAGTGCGCGGCCCAGCCGCTGCTGGCCGATGTGCTCAGCGGCCGCATCGACGCAGCCGGCTTCGCGGCCGCCAAGGCGGCGCTGGAGCGTGACCTGGCCTTGACCGAATACCAGACGGTGGCCTGTGGCGCGCGCGTGGACAGCGGCCGCGCTCTCGCGTGCAGCGAGCTGAGCCTCGCCGCATTGCGCGCGCTGCTGGGCCGCCACCCGGACCTGCTGCTGGTCGACGTGCGCGAGCCCTATGAACAGCGCCTGGGCCAGGCGCCGGAACTCGGCGCCGCCGTGCGCCGTGAGGCCGTGGCGCTGTCGGGCCTGCCCAATGCGCTGACGCGCTGGATGGCGTTGCCGGCCGAGACGCCGGTCGTGTTCTTCTGCCGCAGTGGCAACCGCAGTGCCCTGGCCGCCAAGGCCTTGCGCCGGCTGGGCCACGAGCAGGCCTGGAGCCTGGGCGGCGGCCTGGCGCTGTGGCCGCGGACTACGGCCGACGCGGCCGATGCCGCGCTGGCGATCTGAGGCGCCGCTCAAAGCCGGGCGGCCACCTCCTCGGCCAGCGCCAGCGCGGCCGTCAGCCCCGGTGACTCGATGCCGAACAGCTGCACGAGGCCGGGCGTGCCGGAGTCGAGGCGGAAGTCGGCTGCGGCTTCGCCCGGGCCGCTGAGCTTGGGCCGGATGCCGCTGTACGCCGGCTGCAGCGCACCCGCCGGCAGCGCGGGCCAGTAGCCGCGCACCTCCGCCTCGAAGGCGGGGCCGAGCGCCGGGTCGACGGCGTAGTCCAGCGTCGCGGGGGCGGTGTCGGGCAGCCATTGCACGTCGGGGCCGAAGCGGGCCTGGCCGCCGAGGTCCAGCGTCAGGTGCACGCCCAGGCCGCCGTCCACCGGCAGCGGATAGATCAGCCGCGAGAACGGCGCGCGGCCCGCCAGCGAGAAGTAGTGGCCGCGCGCAAAACGCAGCCGCGGCGCCGGCGTGCCGAGGGACTCGGCCACCTGCGCGGCGAACAACCCGGCCGCGTTGACGACATGGCGCGCGCCCAGCTCGTAGTCCGCGTCGACATGCAGCCGCCAGCCGTCGCCGTCGCGTGCGCCGCCCGTCACCGGGCTGGCCAGCGCCAGCGTCGCGCCGGCCTGTTCGGCGTCGCCCAGCAGGGCCGTCATCAGCCCATGGCTGTCGACGATGCCGCTGGACGGCGACAGCAGGGCGCCGGCGGCGTTCAGTGCCGGCTCCAGCGCCAGCGTCTCGGCGCGGTCCAGCAGGCGCAGGTCGTCCACGCCGTTGGCCGCGCCGCTGGCGGCGATCTGCGCCAGCCGTGGCAGTCCTTCGGCCCGCGTCGCGACGACCAGCTTGCCGCAGCGGCGGTGCGCAATGCCGCGCGCGGCGCAGTAGTCGTAAAGCAGCTGGTTGCCGCGCACGCACAGCCGCGCCTTCAGGCTGCCGGCCGGGTAGTACAGGCCGGCGTGCACGACCTCGCTGTTGCGCGACGAGATGCCGGTGCCGATGGCGCCGGCGGCCTCGATGACGACGACCTCGCGGCCGCGCACGGCCAGTTCACGCGCGACGGCAAGGCCCACGACGCCAGCGCCGATGACGGCCACTTCGACTTTGTCCATGGCCGCCAAGCCTAAGGGATGGCGCCGGGGCGGCGCTCAGAACTTGTAGCTCACCCCCAGCGCGAAGGTGCGGCCCGAGTGCGCGTACAGCAGCGTGTCGTCGCGCTGCGAGTCGCGACCGTAGCGCAGCGGCTCGTCGGTCAGGTTGGCGGCCTCCAGGCTGATGCGCAGCTGGGGCGTCACGTTGTACGACATCGACAGGTCGATGTTGGTGGACGCGTCGACCGTCGTGAAGTCGTGCCCGTTGACGTCGCCCAGCACCGTGAACAGGTACTGCGAGCGGTGTGCGGCCGACACGCGGGCGCTGAACTTCGGGTCCTCGTAGTACAGCGTCACGTTGTAGGCCTTGGGCGACATGCCCACCAGATTGGCGTTCATGCTCAGCTGCGGCAGTGTCGGCGTGGCCGTGCGGGTGATGTAGTTGATGGTCGACTTGACGCGCGTGTAGTTGGCCAGCAGGCCGAAGTTGCGCCAGATGCCGGGCAGGAAGTTGAACGGCGCCTGCAGGCTCAGCTCCATGCCGTTGATGGGGCCGCCCGGCGTGTTCACCGCGCGGCGCACGGTGACGACGCTGCTGGGCAGCGTCGGGCAGGCCGGCGTGCCGCCAGTGATGGAGCAGGTGCCGCCGCCGGTCAGCAGCGCGTCGGGCAGGCCCAGCGTGTTGTAGGGCACGCGCTCGCCGATGTTCTGGATGTAGCTCTCGATGTCCTTGCGGAAGAAGCCCAGCGACAGCAGCGCGTTCTTGTCGTAGTACCACTCGGCCTGCAGGTCGTAGGTCTTGGCGCGGATCGGGTCCAGCTGCGGGTTGCCGATGTTGACCGTCTGCGCGTTCGTGTTGACCGCGGCCGAAGGCGCCAGGTCCACGTACTCCGGCCGCGACAGCGTCTTGGCCGCCGAGAAGCGCAGGAAGACGTTGCGCGGCAGCTCGGCCGTCAGGTTGAAGGAGGGCAGGGTGTCGCGGTACTTCTTCGTGAACGACACCTCGGTCAGCGTGCCGCCGGCGTTCACCAGCGCCGCCGCGCGCGCCTTGGTGTCGGCCACGCGCACACCCACGTTGCCGCGCAGCGGGATGCCGCCCAGCTTGTGGTTGAAGTCGGCCGCCAGGAAGGCCGCGTCGATCCGCTCGGACACGCGCCGGTTGGCCTGGCCCAGCACGTTCAGCGTGGAACCCGGCACCGCAGCGCAGTCGCATTCGATGTCCCACACCTGCAGGAACTTCGGCAGGTCCACGGCCACCCACTCGCTGGGATAGCCCGAGCCCTCCAACCCGCGGCCGAAGCCGCTGATCGTGCGCGACACGCTGGCGATGTTGAACCCCGCCGGGTTGGCCAGGCCGTTGGGCAGGCCGCCGCTGATCTCGAAGTTGGTCCACGCGTTGTCGCGCGAGGACAGGCCGGTGCGCAGCGTCAGGTTGTCGTTGACGTCCCAACTCGCGCCGATGGCGTTCGTCTTCAGCGTGTTGCCGGTCTCCAGCTTGCGCGTGACGAACTGGCCGTGCACCGTGCCGTCCGCGTCCACCGGGCCCCAGCTGAAGCTGGCCGGGTTGGCCACGTCCACGCCGAAGTTCAGCGTCGGCACGTTGCGGTTCTGGCGGAAGTCGAACGAGTAGCCGTTGACGTTGGGCGAGTCGAACTGCACCGTCGTGCGGCGCGGCGAGTCCAGCGTCGAGCGCGACTGGCCGGTCATGAAGTCCAGCTTGACCGTGTCGGTGAGCTTGTGCGAGCCCGACAGCACATGCTGGCGGAAGGCCGTGTTATTGACGTCCAGCAGCCCTTCGGAGCGCACGTCCACACCGTTGAACTTGCCGTACTCCCAGCTGCCATTGCCGTTGAACGAGGTCTCCAGGATGGAGCTCTGCGGCTTGCCGTTGGCTGCGGCCAGCGTGCGGCCGAAGGAGATGGCCGAGATGTAGTTGTCGTAACGGTCGTTCTTGAAGTCGCCGGCCAGCAGGTCCAGCGCCAGCTCGGTGCGCGCGCTGGGGCGCCATTGCAGCGCCGCCGTCAGGCCGGTGCGCTCGTACTCGGCCACCGAGCGGCGGTAGCGCGGGATGCGCGGGTGGAAGGCGCCCGAGCCTGCCGCCGGCGTGGCCACCGTGCCGCCGTAGTTGTCGGTGCGGCCGAAGACGTCGTTGTAGGCCGCCAGGCTGGAGGTGCGCGGCAGGTTGTTGCCGCAGTGCGTGGCGCTCGCGCCGCGCACCGCGTCGTTGGCGGGCGCCTGCGGCGTGAAGCCCAATGGCGAGCAGAAGCCGCCGTCAGCATTGGCGCTGAGCAACTCGACCGCCTCGTAGCCTTCCTCCATCGCATGCCGGCGCGAATAGGCGCCAGACAGCAGCAGGCCGACCTGGCCCGCATCGGTGTTCCAGCGCTCGCTGAACAGGGCGGTCAGCCGCGGCGCGGCCTTGCGCGACAGCGTGTTGTAGTTCATCTGCGCGCTGATGCTGGCGGTGCGGCCGGCGAAGTCGAACGGCCGCGCGGCGCGCAGATCCACGGTGGCGCCGAGCGAGCCTTCCTCGACGTCGGCCGTCGAGGTCTTGCGCACCTCCAGGCTGTTGAACAGCTCGGCCGCGAAGACGCTGAAGTCGAAGGCGCGCGAGCGGTTGGTGCTGCCGTTGATGTCCGACGCGCCGGTGGCCGCGATGGCCTCGATGCCATTGATGCGCACGCGCGTGAAGCCGGCGTTCAGGCCGCGCACGGTGATCTGCTTGCCTTCGCCGCCGTCGCCGCGCGACAGCGCCACGCCCGGCACGCGCTGCAGCGACTCGGCGAGGTTGGCGTCGGGGAACTTGCCGATGTCTTCGGCCTTGATGACATCGACGATGCCGTCGGCGTTCTTCTTGGCCTGCAGGGCGCTGTCGAGGCTGGCGCGAAAGCCCGTCACGACGACGGTCTCCAGCGCCTCCTGTGCCGTGGCACCGCTGGCGGCCAGCGCGGCGGACAGCGCCAGCAAGGTCAGGCGGGGCAGCCGTGCGGCTGCGCTCGACGGTGGGGTTTGTGGCATGCGCGAGTCTCCTTGGAATCGGTGTGGGGGCGGCAATGCGCGCGCAGCTTAGGCAGGCGTCGCCGCGCTGCGTAGTGCGGGGCGGCAATCACTCAAGCGCTTGAGCAAGTGGCCGCCGCGCCACCAGATTCCGGCTTCGTGACAACCCTGGCGTCCTGCAAGTCAGGTCGTTAGCCCGCGGCCCTGCCTAGAATGGCCGTCGCGTCACGCCGGGCGGTTGCCTTGCTGGCGCCGTCCCTGCCGAGGGGTGCTGCGACGGACGGCCCTGGAGCCTCCGCCACGCTCGGTGGGAACGCTGGTTCAAGGGCGCCCTTTGTGAAAAGGGTCGCCTGCGTGTCTTCATCCTCCGCCTCCATACGCACCATCCTGCCGCTGGCCTTCGTGACCGGCGTCAGCATGGCCGCGATGGACCTCTACCTGCCCGCCGTGCCGGCGCTGCAGACCGGCATGGGCATCAGCATCTCGCTCGCCCAGGCCACCGTGGCCGTCTACCTCGCAGGCCTGGCCGGCGCCCAGTTGCTGTGGGGCGAACTGCTGAACCGCCTCGGCCCGCGCCGCTGCATGGAGATCGGCCTGGCGCTGCTCGCGCTGACCAGCCTGGGCTGCGCGCTGGCGCCCGGCATCGAGATGCTGCTGGTGCTGCGCCTGCTGCAAGGCGTGGCGGCCGCGGCGGCCACGGTCGTGGCGCCGACCGTCGTGCGCGCCACGCTGGCGGACGCCGACGTCGTGCGCGGCATCGCCGCCATCTCCATGGTCGAGGCCATCGTGCCCGCCGCCGGGCCGGTGCTGGGCGCGCTGCTGCTCACCGTCACGGACTGGCGCGGCACGTTCTGGGTGCTCGCGGCGTTGTCGCTGCTGGTGCTGCCCTGGGTCGTCAAGATCGCACCGCGCCAGTTGCCGGGCCTCAATCTCGCGCACGATGCGAGCTATGTGGGCATCCTGCGCAACCGCAGCTATGTGCGGCTGGCGTTGTCGCATGCGCTGTGCATCGGCGCGCTGCTGACCTTCCTGTCCAGCGCGCCGCAGCTGCTGCAGCACACCCTGGGCCTGGGGACGTCGGCGTTCGCGCTGCTGCAGGTGCTGGGCGTGGGCAGCTTCATGCTGGGCGCGTCGCAATCCGGGCGGCTGGCCCAGCGGCTGGGCCATGCGCGCGTGGTGCGGCTGGGCAGCACGGTGCAGGTGGTGGCCTGCACGCTGGCGCTGGCGGGCGCGGCGGTCGGCCCGCTGCCCTATGCGGCGGTGGCGGCGTACTGGATGTGCTTCTGCGGCGCGCTCGCCATCCGCGGGCCGGCCACCTTCGTCGACGCGCTGGCCGTGCCGCCCGCGCAGATGGGCCGCGCCACGGCCTTGCTGGTGCTGGCCCTGCTGGCGGCCGGCGCGTTGGGCACGCAGCTGGTCGCGCCCTTCCTGGGCGGCGAGGGCAGTGCCGTGCCGCTGTTCTGCGGCGTGCTGGCACAGCTGCTGGCCAGCGCGGCGCTGGTGTGGCGCTATCCGGCCGTGCAGGCTACGCCGACGGTCGCTGCCTAGCGCCTCAACTCGACGGCCCTGAAGCGCTGCTGCGCCTCGGGCAGCTCCTTGAACTGCGCGCCGTCGTCGCTGAGCAGCGTAAGCCGCCCGTCGGGCCATACGAACAGGCCTTCGGGGCGCAGGCTGCCCAGGTCCAGCGGCACGCCCTGCGGTGGCGTCGTTGCGCTGCCGCTCCAGTGGAAAAGCCGGAAGCTGCCGCCGTCGCCCGGCAGACCGGCCGCGATCAGGTAGCTGCCATCCGTCAGGCGCTCCAGGCTGCGCACGCCCAGCCCGCCGAGGTCCAGCGCGATGGCCGGCCCGAAGCGCGCCGGGCCGCCGCCGGCGACGATCAGTTCGGCCGGGTTCAGCAACGGGATCAGCAGCGCGCGGCCGTGGCGCAGCGGGTTGCGCAGGCCGATCAGCAGGCTGCCATGCGGCCCTTCGGCCAGCCCTTCGATGTTGAAGCCGCCGTCCAGTTCGGGCGCGAGTTCGGCAGCCTCGCCGAGCTTCAGCGCAGCGAGCGCCGGCGAGGCGATCATGTCGGCCAGCAGCCCCGTGTACGGCCGGCCGGCTGGCCGCAGGGTGGGCGTGCCGTTGCCGGGGATGACGTCGGTTGCGAAGAAGCGCTGCCGGTCCTCGCGCAGCTTGCCCTTGGCGTTGCGGGCGTGCGAGGCGATCCAGTAGATGCGCTGGCCGATGCGGGCCGACCCTTCGATGTCGGCTTCCTTCTTGGCGCCGAGGAAGCTGCCCAGATCCACCTCGTGCAGCGCGCCGGGCAGGCCGCGGCGGTACACCACGAGGCGGTTGTGCTCGTCGTTGGCGACAACGAAGTGCAGGTCGTCCAGCGCAATGCCGGCCGAGGCATCGCTGAGGCCGGCGTGCTCGACGGCCGACCCGGCGGTGACGGCGAGCGCCAGCATGACCGCGCCGATCACGCCGCGTACAGCGGCTCGGTGCGCTCCAGCAGCCAGGCCAGCGCCGCGCCGCTCACCCGCGGCTGCAGGCGCTCGCGCACGGTCGCGTGGTACTCGTTGAGCCAGGCGATCTCGTCCTCGCGCATCAGCGCCAGGTCGATGCAGCGCGTGTCGATGGGGCACAACGTCAGCGTCTCGAACGCCAGCATCTCGCCGAAGGCGTTGTGCTCCGGCGTGTCCACGGCCACGTTCATGACCAGGTTCTCGATGCGCACGCCCCACAGCCCCGGCCGGTACAAGCCGGGCTCGATGGACGTGATCATGCCGGGCTCCATCGCCATGGCCGGCTCGGCGACGGCCTTGCTGATGCTTTGCGGGCCTTCGTGCACGTTCAGGAAATAGCCCACGCCATGGCCCGTGCCGTGGCCGTAGTCCAGGCCGTGCTCCCACAGCGGCGCGCGGGCGATGGCGTCCAGCATGGGGCTGAGCGTGCCGCGCGGGAAGCGCGTGCGCGACAGCGCGAGCGTGCCCTTGAGCACCAGCGTGTAGTCGCGCTTCTGTGCCGCGTTGACGGTGCCGATGGGCCACACGCGCGTGATGTCGGTCGTGCCGCCCAGGTACTGGCCGCCGGAGTCGATCAGCAGCAGTCCGTCACCCTCGATCTGCGCGAAAGACTCGGGCGTGGCGTGGTAGTGCGGCAGGGCGCCGTTGGCCATCCAGCCGGCGATGGTGGAGAAGCTCAAGCCCACGAAGCCCTTGCGCTTGCGCCGCTGGGCGGACAGCCGCCGGTCCACGTCCAGCTCGCTCCAGCGCTCGCCGCGGGCCAGCGACGCCTCGAACTCGGCATAGAACTCGCACATCGCCGCGCCGTCCTCGGCCATGGCTTCGCGGATGAACACCGCCTCGGCGGGCGTCTTGCGGCTCTTCAGCAGCGTGCTCGGGTTGATCTGCTCCACGACCTTCACGCCGGCAGGCACGGCCTCGCGCAGGCCCAGCGTCACGCGGCGCGGGTCGATCAGCAGCGTCGCATCCGCAGGCAGCGCGGCCAGCGCCTGGGCCGCCTGGTCGTAGCGCGCGAGCTGGATGCCGTCGGCGGCCAGGCGGGCCGCCACATCGGCCGGCACCTTGCCCTCGGCGATGAACAGCCGGCCGGCCTGCGCGTCCAGCAGCAGGTGGGCGATGAAGACCGGGTTGCACTGCACGTCGCTGCCGCGCAGGTTCAGCAGCCAGGCCACGTCGTCGACGGTGGAGACCAGGTGGTGGGTCGCGCCGATGCTCGCCATCGCTGCGCGCACGCGGGCCAGCTTGTCCGCGCGCGCCACGACGGCCTGGGGCGGCAGGTGTTCGTAGACGGGTTCGGTCGGCAGGCCGGGGCGGTCATCCCAGGCGGACTGGACCAGGTCGACATCGGTGCGCAGCGTGATGCCCTTGCGGCCCAGCCCCGCGCGCAGTGCGTTGGCCAGCGCCAGACCCAGCACCTGGCCGTCCACTGCCAGCGTCTGGCCGGTTTGCAGCTCCTGCGCCAGCCAGTCGATGTACTGCGTGGAGGCGCCGGAGGTCATCTTCTCCAGCACGATGCCGCTGCCGGTGAGCTGGGCCTCGGCCTGCGCCCAGTAGCGGCTGTCGGCAAACAGCGCGGCGCGGTCGCGCGTGACGACCAGGCTGCCGACCGAGCCGGTGAAGCCCGACAGCCACTGCCGGGCCTGCCAGCGTTCGGGCAGGTATTCGGACAGGTGCGGGTCGGCGGAGGGAACGAGCACGGCATGCGCGCCGTGGGCTATCAGGGCATCGCGCAGGCGCTCGATGCGCAGGCGGATCTCGGAGGTGCGGGTGTCCATGGCCAGGACCTTTTCTGAGTCGAAGCCACGAGTTTAGGTTTCCGGCGCCGCCCTGCCGGAGGGCAGGGTTCAGGCCGGTGCCGGGGTGGACGTCAGCAGGCGCTCCAGCAGCTCGCGCACGCTGCGGATCTGGCTGCCGAAGGGCAGGGCGCCCGCGCCGCGGAAGAACAGGCCCTTCTTGACGTCGCCGCGCAGCGCGGCGGCCAGCTGGTTGTCGATGCAGAACTGGCCCCAGTCCTTGATGCCGTCGCGCAGCCCGCACTGGGCCAGGCAGTCGAAGGCCTTGGTGCAGCGCGCCTTCACGTGCGCGGCGGCCTGCAGCTTGGGCTCCAGCTTCAGGTAGTGCTTGAGCCAGGTGGTGGCCACGGCACGCGCGGGCAGGCCGGCCACGCTGGTGAACTCCACCATGTCCTCGTCGCGCGACTCGGCCAGCACGCGCTTGAACTCGGCATGCGCGTCGCATTCGGTGGTCACGGCGAAGGGCGTGCCCAGCTGCACGCCGGCCGCGCCCAGGTCCTGCAGCCGGCGGATGTCCTCGAAGCTGCGCACGCCGCCGGCGGCGATCAGCGGAATCTCGCGCTCCAGCCCCGCCTGCTTGAAGAACTCGCGGCAGGCCGGCAGCACCTGGTCGAAGTCGAAGCGCCGGTCGCCCAGGTCGGCGATGCGGGCCGCGCCGAGGTGGCCGCCGGCCAGGCGCGGGTGCTCGATGACGATGGCGTCCGGCAGGCGCTTCTTGCGCTCCCATTTCTTGACGACCAGCTGCACGCCGCGCGCATCGCTGAGGATGGGGATGAGCAGCGTCTTGGGGTGGTCCTGCGCCAGGTCGGGCAGGTCCAGCGGCAGGCCGGCGCCGACGACGACGGCGTCCACGCCGGCCGCCAGTGCGCGCTTCACCGAGTCGGCATAGGCGCTGACGGCGCGCATCACATTCAACGCCACCAGCCCGCGGCCCTGCGAGCGCTCGCGGGCGCCGGCGATCTCGCGCTCCAGCGCTTCGAGGTTGGCGGCCTCGATGCGCGCCTTGGCCTGCGGGCCGGCGCGGCAGTCGCGCGTGGCCTCGACCAGGTCGGGGTGGTGGTGGCGCAGGTCCACCGAGCTGAGCGTGCCCATGCCGCCCGCGGCCGCCACCGAGCCGGCCAGGCGCTTGGCGCTGACGCCCACGCCCATGCCGCCCTGCACGATGGGCAGCAGCTCGCGCCCGCCGAGCTGGAGCGGCTTGAGCCCGCTGCGCGCCAGCAGGGCGCCGAGTTCTTGCGAGATGTGCGGGAAGGGATTCATTGCGGCCGCCGTGACGGGTCTGAAACGCCGCAGGCTAAGGGCCCGCGGCCGACGCCGCCTTGACCCAGGTCATGCAGGCCGCAATCTTTAGAGCTCGGTGCGCAGCGCCCAGAGTTCGGGGAACAGCACCACGTCCAGCATCTTGCGCAGGTAGCTCACGCCGCCCGTGCCGCCGGTGCCGCGCTTGAAGCCGATGACGCGCTCCACGGTCGTCACGTGGCGGAAGCGCCAGAGCCGGAAGGCGTCCTCCAGGTCCACCAGTTCCTCGCCCATTTGGTACAGGTCCCAGTGCGCCTGCGGCTCGCGGTAGACCGTCAGCCAGGCGGTCTTCACGCCCTCGTCGGCGGCATAGGGCTGGGTCCAGTCGCGGGCGGTGTGAGAAGCCGGCACGGCGATGCCACGGCGGGCCATCAGCTGGAGCACCTCGTCGTACAGCGACGGCGATTGGTAGGCTGCCTGCACCTGGGCCAGCAGGTCGGCCCGGTGCTCGTGCGGCTTGAGCATCGCGGCGTTCTTGTTGCCCAGCATGAATTCGATGCGCCGGTACTGCGCGCTCTGGAAGCCGCTGCTCTTGGCCAGGTAGGGCCGGATGGCGCTGTACTCGGGCGGCGTCATCGTCGCCAGCACGTCCCAGGCGTGCACCAGCTGCTCCATGATGCGCGACACACGGGCCAGCATCTTGAAGGCCTCGGGCAGCCGGTCCTCGGCCACGTGGGCGACGGCGGCGTGCAGCTCGTGCAGCATCAGCTTCATCCACAGCTCCGAGGTCTGGTGCTGCACGATGAAGAGCATCTCGTTGTGGTCGGGCGACAGCGGCTTCTGCGCGTTCAGGATGGCGTCGAGCTGCAGGTAGTCGCCGTAGCTCATGTCCTTGGAGAAGTCGAGCTGGGCGCCGTGGTGTTCGGTTGGGGTCATGTCACTGCACTGCGGCGTTGGAATTCAGGGGTACGCCAGGCTTCGGTGGCCAGCACGTCGGCCAGCACGCTGACCGCATCGACCACGTCGACGAAGCGCGTGTACAGCGGCGTGAAGCCGAAGCGCAGCAGGGCCGGCGTGCCGGCGCGGAAGTCGCCGATGACGCCGCGGCTGATCAGCGCCTGCATGACGGCGTAGCTGTCGATGTCGCTGGGCAGCGCGACGGACACCTGCGAGCCGCGCAACGCCGCCTCGCGTGGCGTCGCGACCCAGGCGGTCGGGACGCGGGCGTCGATCTCGGCGATGAAGGCCTCCGTCAGCGCCAGCGACTTGGCCCGCAGCGCGCCCATGCCGCCGAGCTTGGCCGCCTCGTCGAACACGTCCAGCGCCGAGTCCAGCCCCGTCATGGCCAGCACCGCCGGCGTGCCGCACTGGTATTGCTGGATGCCCGCCGCGGGGCGGTACTCCGGCGAGAACTCGAACGGCGCCGCATGGCCCAGCCAGCCGGTCAGCGGCTGCCACACCTGGCCCTCGTGGCGCGGGTGCATCCACACGAAGGACGGGGCGCCGGGGCCGCCGTTGAGGTACTTGTAGCCGCAGCCGATGGCGAAGTCCGCCGCGGCCCCGAGCAGGTCCAGCGGCACGGCGCCGGCGCTGTGCGCCAGGTCCCACACGGCCAGCGCGCCGGCCTGGTGGGCCCAGCGCGTCAGCAGCGGCATGTCGTGCATGCGGCCGCTGCGGTAGTTCACGTGCGTCAGCATCAGCACGGCGCAGCGTTCGTCCAGCAGCGGCGGGATGTCCTCGGGCGAGTCCGCCAGGATCAGCTCGCCGCCGTGCGAGCGCACGACGCTTTGCGCGATGTAGTTGTCGGTCGGGAAGTTGCTGCGCTCGCTGACGACGATCTTGCGCTTGCCCTGCTGCAGCTGCAGCGCCGCGTGCAGCACCTTGTAGAGGTTGACGGAGGTCGAGTCCGCCACCAGCACTTCGCCCGCCCGCGCGCCTATCCACGGCGCCAGCCGGTCGCCCAGCCGGCGCGGCAGGTCGATCCAGCCGGCGTTGTTCCAGCTTGCGATCAGGCCCTGGCCCCACTCCTGCTCCACCGCGCGGGCGATGCGGGCCGGCGTCGCCTTCGGCAGCGCGCCCAGCGAATTGCCGTCCAGGTAGATGACGCCCGGTGGCAGCGTGAACAGCTCGCGCAGCGGGGCCAAGGGGTCGCGCGCATCGAGCGCGGCGGCTTGTTCTCTTGTCGTCATTGCAGTTCCCTCAGGATGGCGCGCACCGGGCTGGCACAGGCGCCTTGGAGTTTCAGGGGCAGGGCGATCAGTTCGTAGTCGCCCTCGGGCACGTCGTCGAGCACCAGGTTCTCCAGCACGCGCAGGTCCAGGCGGCGCAGCTGCTGGTGACTGCTCAGCGCCTTGGAGTCGGCCGGGTCCACGCTGGGCGTGTCGATGCCGACGAGCTTCACGCCGCGCGCGGCCAGCCACTCAATCGCCTCGGGTGCGTAGGCGGTGAAGGCGGGGTTCCACACCGTGTCGGCGCGCTCGCAGCAGCGCACCAGCACGCGCGGCGGCAGATCTTGCTCAGCGTGCTGCAGGTGCGCGACGGTGACCAGCGGCGCCGCGCCGATGGCGTGGATGACGCGGCAGCGGCCGAGGTAGGTGTCCAGCGGCACGTCGGCGATCGCAGGCGCGTCGTTGGCGTAGTGCAACGGCGCATCCGCATGCGCGCCCACGTGGGGCGACATCGTGATGGCGCTGAGGTTGACCGGGCAGCCGGGCGACAGCCGGGCCGTCCAGCGCAGGCTGTAGGGTTCGTCGCCCGGGAAGATGGGCGCGTCAGGCGCGACGGTGGGCGAGATGTCCCAGAGCCGGGGCGGGGTACGGGGCGGGGCGGGGGTAGGCATGGCGGCGGCACCATAGCTTTGCCTGGACGGTCGTGGTGTCGGTTAATTCCAACTGCCTGTCAACTCGTCCCGGGTGCTGACGCGCACCGCCGCGGCGCCTCAGCGCCGGAACTTGCCCGACTGGTCGACGATGGCCAGGTCCACGTAGTCCAGGCCGCTGTGGTCCTTGGCGTTGTAGCCGAGCTCGATGCCGCCCAGGTCGAAGCGGCCCATGTTCTCCAGCGCATCGCGCAGGCTCTGGCGCGTGGGCAGCTTGCCGGCGCGCTTCAGGCCTTCCACCAGCACCTTGGCCGACACATAGCCTTCGACAACCGTCGGCGTCAGCTCCATGCCGGCACCGCGGGCGGCGTCCAGCGCCTCTTTGATGAGGGGCTTGGCGATGGAACGCTCGTACGGGAACACCTGGCTGACGATGACGCCGTAGGCGATATCGCCCAGGTCCTTGATGAAGCCGGCCGACGCGTTGTTCGACAAGGTCACCAGCTGCGCCGTCGAGCCCGCCGCGCGCACCGCCTTCATGCCCTGCACGACGGCCGTGCCCGAGCCGATGAAGACCACGGCCTGCGGCTGCTTGGCCAGCAGCTTGGGCATCAGCGGCCCGAAGTCTGGCCTGGCGCGGTCGTACTTCTCGTGGGCCACGGCCGTCTTGTTGGTCTTGGCGAGGCCGGAGAACGCGCCCTGCACGGCGTCTTCGCCGAAGGTGTCGTCCACCTGCACGATGGCGATGCGCTCCACGCCGATCAGGCTCAGGTGCTCGATGGCCCGCTCGGCCTCGCGCTGGTAGGGCGCGCGCACGTTGAACAGCCACGGGTGCACGGGTTTGTGCAGCACCATCGCACCCGTCGAAGGCCCCACCAGCGGGATCTTGTGCTCCGTCAGCAGCGGCATGACGGCCTGCGTCAGCGGCGTGCCGCGGTTCAGGAAGAGGGCCATCACGCCCTGGTCGATCAACTGCTTGGCATTGGTGACCGCCAGCTTGGCGTCAAACTTGTCGTCCAGCGACACCAACGTGATCTTCTGGCCGTTGACGCCGCCGGTGGCGTTGACGATGTCGAAATACAGCTTCGCGCCCGAGGTCGCCTCTTTCACGCTGGCGGCGACCGTACCGGTGTGGCCCGCGGTCTGGCCGATGGTGATGTCGGCGTGGGCGGTGATGGGGCCGGCGAAGGCGGCGGCCGCGATCGCGGCGACGAGCAGGCGACGGGCCTGCTGCCGGAATGTGGTCATGCGTGGTCTCCAAGCTGCCCCTGACTGCGGCGGGCTCTGTGCGCTGGGCGCGACCTGCTCGCGGGAACGTCATTCAAGCACGCGCCAGGGGCAGGCAGATGACTGCCGCGCGACGGACATCGGCGACGCGTGGCGTTGGTCACATGCGTGAGCACCGGAAGTTCGCCCTGGCAGGCGCCCTTTCTTCCTTTGCCGCAGCAGTGGTGATGGGCGGCGCCGTAGGTCCGCCCCGCCGGCGTCAGCGGCCCGCAGGGCTCCCACGCCCGCGGGCCGCCCGGCTTACCTCGCCGTGACGGAGAAGTTCTTGGATCCGAAGTTCATGCCGCCCGACGAGGAGGTGATCTCGAACCCATACTGCACGTCGCCGACGACGAGGTCGCTGATCCAGCCCTGGTTCCTCAGGTAGTTGAGGATGGCCAGCACGTTGATGGTCGTGTTGTTCGTCTTCGTGGTGCGCAGGAAGGAATACACCATGTTGGCGCCGTTGTGGCCGCGGTAGACGTTCCAGGTCGCGCCGCCCACGTTCACGTTGGTGTACACGGGGATCGCGCAGCCCGACGCGTTCCAGTTGTAGGAGATGGGCTTGACGTTGCCGCAGCCGGCCGCGGTGCCGGTGTAGTTCAGCCACAGCATGATCTCGTGGGCGTTGTTGCCCACCCAGACGTCGAAGGTCGATGACCAGGCGCCGCCGCCCGGCGTCGTGGCGGAGATGGTGGACGACAGCGTGGACAGCGAGCTGATGGTGCGGTTGACCGTGTAGCCGATGTGCGGATAGGACTTGATGCCCCCGGTGTTGGGCTGATCGGACCAGACGCCCCAATCGGCATTCGAGTTGGCCCAGATGGTCTGCGGGCCGACGGCCACGCCGCCGCAGGGGCCCCAGACGTCGTTGTTGAAGTTGTAGCTGCCGTAGTTCCAGCTGGCGAACAGGTTGCTCGCCGAGCAGGAGGTCGTGGCGGGCGAGGAGGCGGCCCAGGTGGCGGCCTGCGCGCCGGAAGAGGCCAGCGCCATGGCGAAGACGGCGGCGCCCAACACGCGATGCAGTGATTTCATAGGTCTCCAGTTGTCGTTGATTGAAGAAATGCCCGCGACGGTGGCGATGTCAGCGTTGTCGGGCGAATTAATTCGAGCCGCGGACAATTTGTTCGACCATCGGGCTTACCCGTTTCTCTGTAACAGGCTGCTCGACGCGAAGGGCCATCGAAGGGGTTCCCCGAGTTCAGCTTGCCGGCCTCGCAGCCAGGAAACGCTCTCTCAGCACCCCGGCCGAATCCGTTCGCCACGCGGCGAACACGGCCGAGCCGTCGACCTGCTCCGCCAACGGCCTGAAGACCGCGCCCTGGATGCCCGCCCGCTGGAACGCCGCCGGCACGATGGACACGCCCATGCCCTGGGCCACCAGCGACACGACCGACAGCCAGTGCCGACCTTCGTGCTGCAGCCGCGGGTAGAAGCCGTGCTGGCGGCAGATCTCGACGATGCGCGCGTGATAGTCCGGCGAGCCCTTGCGGGAAAACAGGATGAAGGGCGGGTCGCTCAAGGCCGCCAATGGGATCTCCGCCAGCGCTGCCAGCGGATGGCCGGCCGGCAGGCAGGCGAGGAAGGGTTCCCTGTAGAGCGGCTGCGCCACCAGCGCGGGCGGCAGGCGGTCGGTGTGGACGAGGCCGAGGTCCAGGTCCTCCTGCAGCAACGCGTCGATCTGGTCCTGCGAGTTCAACTCCACAACGACGACCTCGACCCTGGGGTGGGCGGCCTGAAAGGCCTGCAGCCAGGCCGACAAACCGTTGAACAGCGTGGAGCCGACGAAGCCCAGCCGCAGCCGCCCGACCTCGCCCGCCTGCACTTCGCGGGCCAGGGCGCAGGCGTCCTCGGCGCGGTCCAGCAGGGCTTGCGCGCTGGCGCGGAAGGCGGCGCCCGCGGGCGTCAGGCGCACGCCCTTGCTGTCGCGGTCAAAGAGCCGGGCGCCGACGCTGGCCTCCAACTGCTGGATGGCCACCGACAGCGGCGGCTGCGAGATGGCCAGGCGCTGGGCCGCGCGGCCGTAGTGCAGTTCCTCGGCCAGGGCGAGGAAGTAGCGCAGGTGGCGGAACTCCAGCGAGCGGCTCGTGTTTTCGATAGGCATTGCGAATCGTCGAAGTCGTTTCTTGAATTGGACACGAATCGCAGCCGGGGGAATACTGGGCGCCATACGCGCCCTGCCGGCGCCCCGCATTGAAGAGGAGACCCGCCATGGCCCAAAAGGCAAGCTTTCACTGGGACGACCCGCTGCTGCTGAACGAGCAGCTCACCGACGACGAGCGCATGGTGCGCGACGCGGCGGCGGCCTACTGCCAGGACCGCCTCAAGCCCCGCATCATCGAGGCCTTCCGCAACGAGAAGACCGACGTGGGCATCTTCCGCGAGATGGGTGAGTTGGGCCTGCTGGGCCCGACCATCCCGGCCGAATACGGCGGCGCCGGCCTGAACTACGTCAGCTACGGCCTGATCGCCCGCGAGGTGGAACGCGTCGACTCGGGCTACCGCTCGATGATGAGCGTGCAGTCGTCGCTGGTCATGGTGCCCATCAACGAGTTCGGCAACGAGGCGACCAAGCGGAAGTACCTGCCCAAGCTGGCCAGCGGCGAATGGATAGGCTGCTTCGGCCTGACCGAGCCCAACCATGGCTCCGACCCCGGCTCCATGGTCACGCGCGCCCGCAAGGTGGCCGGCGGCTACGAGCTGACGGGCAGCAAGATGTGGATCACCAACAGCCCGATCGCCGACGTGTTCGTCGTCTGGGCCAAGGACGACGAGGGCGCCATTCGCGGCTTCGTGCTGGACAAGGGCACGCCGGGCCTGGGCGCGCCGGCCATCCACGGCAAGGTGGGGCTGCGCGCGTCCGTCACCGGCGAGATCGTCATGGACCGCGTGTTCTGCCCCGAGGAGAACGCCTTTCCCGACGTGCGCGGCCTCAAGGGTCCGTTCACCTGCCTGAACAGCGCGCGCTACGGCATCGCCTGGGGCGCGCTCGGCGCGGCGGAGGACTGCTGGCACACGGCGCGGCAGTACGTGCTGGACCGCCAGCAGTTCGGCAAGCCGCTGGCCGCCAACCAGCTGATCCAGAAGAAGCTGGCCGACATGCAGACCGAGATCACACTGGGCCTGCAGGGCTGCCTGCGCCTGGGCCGCATGAAGGACGAGGGCACGGCGGCGGTGGAGATCACGTCCATCATGAAGCGCAACAGCTGCGGCAAGAGCCTGGATATCGCCCGCATGGCGCGCGACATGCTCGGCGGCAACGGCATCTCCGACGAGTTCGGCATCGCGCGCCATCTGGTCAACCTGGAAGTGGTCAACACCTACGAGGGCACGCACGACATCCATGCGCTGATCCTGGGCCGGGCACAGACGGGCATCGCGGCGTTTTGATGACTTGAGACAGGGACAGCATGGCGAGGCATGCTCGCGGTCTTCCAAACCAGGAGACCGCCGATGACGACTCGCCGCCACGCCCTGCTTGCCGCCGCCACACTGCCTGCCGCGGCGGGCAGCGCCACCGCCCAGGCCGGCTGGCCGGGCGCCGACGAGATTGCCAGGCGCGTGGAAGAGGCACGCGCTGCCGAGACGGCTTTTGCGGCGGCCTTTGCCGCGCGCGATGTGGCGGGCTTCCGGCGCCTGCTGGCGCCCGACACCATCTGGATGGGCAAGGCGCCGCTGCACGGCCCCGATGCCGTCATGGCGGCCTGGAACGGCCTGCTCACTGCGCCCAAGCCGCCGTTCAGCTGGTCGCCCGACCTGGTGCTGGTGCTGCCCAGCGGCGACCTGGCCCGCACCACGGGCCCGGTGTTGGACCTCGAGGGCAAGGTGACGGCGCGCTTCCAGTCGATCTGGCGCCGCAAGCCGGCGGGAGGCTGGGAGATCGTGTTCGACTTCGGCACCGAGGTGTGCCACTGATCGTTCCTGCGCGGCTACTTGAACCGTTCGGCGCTGGTACGCAACTCTTGCAACGTCGGCAGTCCGCACGCCTTCCGGTCCGCGTCCGTCACGGCAGATTCATCGACGGCCGAAAGTTCCATCTTCCCCGTCTTTGCCGAACGCTCGAACTGCGTTCCATACCACTGCGGCTTGCCTGACCGAAGAAGCAACCTGTCCCAGGCGGAGCAGGTTGCTGCCTTGGGGCCTGGGCGCTCGGGGCGAAGCGCTGCAGCGATGTTGATCAGCGAGAAGGCCAGCTTGAAGTCCTCCGCCGTTTCGCCGTGATGAAAGACCGTCGCGGCGTTGAAGTAGTCCTCCGCGACGCGGACTTCGCCTTGCTCCAGCAACTGCATGACCTGGGTGCGGCGTTCAGCATCCCGACGGGCCAGCTTTTTGTCGTCGATGGCGTCGATCGGGCCGGCTCTGTCCTGCTGATCCGCGGCGGCGATCTCGCGAAGCTTGGAGTTGGGTTCGAGCGCTTGCGCGCCCGCGCCCAGCGTCGCCAGGACGATCAAGACGGCAAGGCGGCGCTTCCAAGGCTGATGGGGCATGCGTGTGTGGGCTATGGGTTGGGGAAGGTGAACTTCGTCATTTCCTGGTCAGCTGGATCTCGAACAGCGTTGGCCACAGCTTGCCGGTCACGAACAGCCGCTTCTTCTTCGCGTCGTAGGCAATGCCGTTGAGCACCGCGTCGGCGTTGGTGCGCTGGTTGGCCGGCAACAGGCCGCGCAGGTCGATCCAGCCCGTCACGCGGCCGGTCCTGGGGTCGATGCGGGCAATGCGGTCGGTCTGCCAGACGTTGGCCAGCACTTCGCCCTCCACCCATTCCAGCTCGTTGAGCTGGTCGACGGGTTGGCCATCTGCCGTCACGCGCACGCGGCGCAGTTCCTTGAAGGTCAGCGGGTCCAGGAAGCGCAGCTCGGCGGTGCCGTCGCTCATGATCAGCTCGCGCTCGTTGTGCGTCAGGCCCCAGCCCTCGCCGGGGTAGCTGAACTTGCGCCACAGCTTGAAGGTCTTGAGGTCCAGCACGAAGGCCGTGCCCTCCTGCCACGTGAGGCCGATGATGCGGTCGCCCCAGCGCGTGATGCCTTCACCGAACACCTCGGGCGGCAGCGCCACCTGCTGCACCACGCGGCCGGTCTCGATCTCGACCTTGCGGATGCTCGAGCGGCCGTGCAGGCCGGTGCCTTCGAACAGGAAACCGTCGTGGAAGAACAGGCCCTGCGTGAACGCGTCGGGGTCGTGCGGGTGGCTGCGCACGACTTTGAAGCCCTGCACCGGCGTGCCGGCCAAGGCCAGGGCCGCTGGCGCGACAGCGGCGCCTGCAAGCGCGGCCAGCAGCGCGCGGCGGCGTGGATGGAAGTTCGACGTCATGGGGCAGCCTGGAGATCGTTCGCTCACGCACCACCTAGCGACTTGAACAGCGCCGCCTGCCGCACCCATTGCTGCGCCCGCAGCTGGATGCGGTTCTGCTCGGCGTCCAGCCGCGCGCTCCTGGCCTGCAGCCAGTCGGCCCGGGCGATCGCGCCGGCCTCGTAGCGCAGCGTGGCCAGGCGTTCGTTCTCGACGGCTTCGCGCAGGCGGCCGTCGTTGGCAGCGAGCTGCTGGCGCAGGCGTTCGGCCTCGATGCGCTGGGCCTCGATGTCGGCCAGCGCCTTGTGGAGCGTGTCGCGCAGCGTCAGCGCGGCGGTGTCGAGTTCGGTGCGGGCGCCGTCGCGCTGCAGGGCCAGGCGTTGCCAGTCGATCGTCGGAATGACCAGGTTGGCGCCCAGCGAAGCCAGCGGCTGCGACAGCCAGTCGCGCGACTGGGAGCCGCCGGTGCTCAGGCCGGCATTGAAGCTCAGGCGCGGGTAGCGCTCGGCCTCGCTCACGCGCAGCCGGGCCAGTGCCGCGTCCACGCCGAAACGGTCGCGCTGCACGTCGGGCCGGCGGGCCAGCACCTCGGCGGGCTCGGCCAGGCGCCAGCGTGGCGGCTCGCTGGCGGGCAGGGCGGCTTCGGGCAACGGGCCCGGCAGCGGATCGTCCAGCAGCAGGGCCAGGCGCTGGCGTTGCAGCAGCGCGTCGGCGGCAAGGTCGGCCAGTCGGTTCTCGGCCGCCTGCACGGTGGCGGCGATCTTGTCGAGCTCGATGGGCAGCAGCTTGCCTTCGCGCACGCGGGCGCGGGTCAGCTCCAGCGTCTCGCGGGTCAACGCGAGCTGGGTTTCGGCCAGCGGCTGCCGGGCGCGAATGGCGGCCAAGGTCCAGTAGGCCTCGGCCACCTGGCTGCGGATGAGCAGCCGCGCGGCGGCAATGTCGGTGCGCGCGGCCTCGGCGTTGGCGCGCTGCGCGGCCTGGTTCTGCGCCAGGCGGTCCCACAGGTCGAGCTCGTAGCCCACGCCCACGTTGGCGCCGTAGCTGCGCGTCACGCCGGTGGAGGTGGTGACCGGGATGGTCACGCCGCCGACATCGACGTTGCGCGTGTTGCTTTCGGTCTCCAGCGGGCGGCTGGCGTTGGTGGACAGGCTGGCGCTGGGCATCCAGCGCAGTGCGCTCTGCTCGGCCAGCAGCTGCGCGCGCTTCCAGCGCTGCGCCGCCAGCGCGATGTCGCGGTTGGTCTGCAGCGCGCGGTCCTGCAGCGCGGCGAGCGTCGGGTCCAGCAGGCCGGCCCAGTCCGGCGTGGCGTCGCCGCTGGCCAGGCTCCATGCGGCGGGCACGGGCACGTCGGGCGCCCGGGCCGTGGGCCCCAGCGCGCAGCCGGCCAGCAGCAGGGCCGAGGCCAGCGCCATCGAAGTCAGTCTTGTTTTCATCTTGTTCATTCCCGAGCGAGCGCGTCCACCGGGCTCAGCGCCGCAGCGCGCCGCGCGGGCAGCGTGCCGAACACCAGGCCCACCAGGCTAGACACCGCGAATGCCACGCCCAGCGCTGCCCAGCTGACGACCACTTCGACCTCCTTCTGCGCCGCATTCAAGCCCTGCGCGGCCAGCCAGCTCAGGCCCACGCCCACGAGCCCGCCCAGGCAGCAGAGGACGACCGCCTCGATCAGGAACTGCAATCGCACGTCGCCCTGGCGCGCGCCCACCGCCATGCGGATGCCGATCTCGCGCGTGCGCTCGGACACCGACACCAGCATGATGTTCATGACGCCCACGCCGCCCACCAGCAGCGAGATGGCGCCCACGCCGGCAAACACGGCGGCCAGCGCGCCGGTGATCTGCTGGAACTTGCGGAACTCCTCTTCGGCGTTGAAGCTGCTGAAGTCCTCGCGGCCGTGCAAGGCCTTCAGGCGGTGGACGATGTGCTCGCGCACCTGCTGCGGCGGCACGCGGGTGTCCAGCTGCACGTCGAAGCTCCAGATGTCGGCGCGGGCGTCAAGCTTGCGGGCAAACGTCGTGTTGGGCAGGTAGAGCTGGCTCATGCCGCCGCTGAAGCTGATGGCGCCGCCGTCCGCGGCGGCGACACCGATGACCGTGAAGGGCAGGGCGGCCGAGGGCGGCGGCGGCATCTGCCCGGCGAACTGGCTGCCGCCGAGCTGCAGCAGCACCACCTGGCCGAGCGCCGACTGGCCCTTCTTGAATAAGGCGTCGCGCGCCTTCTCGTCCAGCACCAGCACCTGGCTGTGGGCCTCGAAGTCCATCACGCTGAAGTAGCGGCCCTGCACGAGCTTGAGCTTGCGCGCCTTCAGCGTGCTGGCGTCGCCGGCGACGGCCTGCACGGTCGCGTCGCGCGAGCGGTGCTGGGCCGTCAGCTGCATCTGCCGGTTCAGCGTGATGCTGCGCACACCGTCCAGCGCGCGCAGCGAGTCGATCTCGTTGGGCCGGAAGGGCTTGGGCGACACGCCCGGCGGCAGCGACGGGTTGCCGGCCCAGACCGGGATGCGGCCGGACATCATGCTGGCGACGTTGCTCTCGATGGAGGAGCGCGCCGCCGTCGTCAGCGCGACGATGCTGACCACCGATGCGATGCCGATGCTGATGCCCAGCATCGACAGCGCCGTGCGCAGCCGGTTGCTGCGCAGCGCCAGCAGCGCCGTGGCAACGGCCTCGCGCCATTGCACGACCCAGCGGCCCAGCCAGCCGCCCTGCTTGACCGGCGGTGCGTCGCTGGGCAGCTCGGCGGGTGGCACATGGCCGGCGGGCGTGCCGTTGTCGGCCACGACCTTGCCGTCCTTCAGCTCGATGACGCGGCGCGCATGCGCGGCCACGGCGGCATCGTGCGTGACCAGGATGATGGTGTGGCCGCGCTCGTTCAGCTCCTTCAGCAGCCGCAGCATCTCGGCGCCCGAGGCCGAGTCCAGCGCGCCGGTGGGCTCGTCGGCCAGGATGATCTGGCCACCGTTCATCAGCGCGCGCGCGATGGACACGCGCTGCTGCTGGCCGCCCGACAACTCGTTGGGCCGGTGATGCAGCCGCTCGCCCAGGCCCAGGCGCTCCAGCAGCGCGCGGGCGCGCTCGCCGCGCGGGCCGACCCCCACGCCGGCATAGACGGCCGGCAGCGCCGCGTTGCCGCGCGCATCCAGGTGCGGCAGCAGGTGGTAGCGCTGGAAGATGAAACCGAAGCGCTCGCGTCGCAGCGCGGCCAGCTCGTCGGGGCCCAGCGTGCCGGCGTCGGTGCCGCCGATGAGGAAACGGCCGCTGGTCGGGTTGTCCAGGCAGCCCAGCACGTTCATCAGCGTACTCTTGCCCGAGCCCGACTGGCCCATGATGGCGACGAACTCGCCGGCCTCGATGGCCAGGCTCACGCCGTCGAGGGCAGGGACGTCGATCTCGCCGAGCTGGTAGTGGCGGGCGACGTTGTGGAGTTCGATCAGAGGCATGGTTTGGCCTACGGCTGCATTGGGTTGTCGCCAAGGCCCAGCGGGGATTTCGCCCGGCCTGGCCACCAAGCCAAAGCTGCCAAGTCCGCCACTCATCAGCTGCTAGCCGCTGACGCCGCCGCATCCGCCGCACTCGGCGGTGCCAGCAGCACCTTCTCACCGGCCTTCAGCCCTTCGACGACCTGGACCTTGGCGCCGTCCTGCAGCCCCACCTTCACCTGCCTGGGCACTTGCTTGTTCGCGGTGTTCAGCACCTGCACGGTGAAGCGGCCGTCCTTGCCGCGCTCGCCCAGCGCGACGATGGGGATGGCCGGCACCTGGGCGACGGCGCCGGTCTCGATGTCGACCTGCACCGTCATGTCGCTGAACAGCGCGCGGTCGCGGTTGTCCACGTCGAACAGCACGTTGTAGAACACTGCGTTGCCTGCGCGCTCGGGCACCGGCTGGATGACGCGCAGCTTGCCTTCGTAGCGCTTGCCCTCGCCGGACAGCGTCGAGAAGCGGGCCGTCTGGCCCAGCCGGATGGACTGGATGTCGGCCTCGGGCACCTTGGCGCGCACGGTGATGGTGTCGAGGTCGGCCAGCGTCAGCATGACCGGCGTGACCTGCACGGCAATGACCGTCTGGCCGGCCTGCACCGGCAGGTTGACGACGGTGCCGTCCATGGGCGCCGTGATGCGCGTGTACGAGAGCCGCAGCTTGCGATTGTCGAGGTCGGCCTCGAAGCGCGCGACGGTGGCGGCCTGGCCGCGTAGCGCGGCTTCGATCTTGGCGAGGTCCGTCTCGGCCTTCTCGGCCTCGATGGCGGCGGTGGCCTGGCCGCTCAGCAGCCGGCGCTGGCGCGCGACCTCGCGGCGTGCGGCCTCGGCGTCGACCTTGCTGCTGTCCAACTGGGCGCGGGCCTGCGCCAGCGCGGCCTCGGCCTGGGCGACGTCGCTGCGCGCGAGTTCAGGGTCCAGGCTGACGAGCAGTTCGCCCTTCTTGACCTGCTGGCCGAGCTGCACGTGCAGCGTCTGGATCTGGCCGCTGACCTGGGCGCCGACGTCGACCTTGGTCTTGGCCTGCAGCACGCCGGCGGCCTGCACGGCCTGCGTGATGTCGGTCAGCGCGACGACGCCGGTGGGCGGCGGCGGGGGCGGGGGCGGCTGGTGTGTGACCCGCCAGGCGATGCCGGCTGCGGCAAGCACGGCGACGACGATCAGGCGCACGCGCCAGCGTTTCAGAAATGAGGCTTTCATGTCCCTCCCAGGACTCGCGGGGTCTGCGCCCCGGTGACGGGCTACGGCGCGGTGGTTCGTTATCGCTCAAAAAGGGTAACAGCCAGGCCGCAGCTGGCGGCCTGTTCGGGCGCATCGTCTTGAGTGAAGCCTGGGTTGGCGAAAGTCATGCGAGGGTCAGGGCTTGCCATCACGTCCGGCTTCAACGGCTGTGCGACGTCAGCCGCGCCAGTGGCGAGGCCGTGCTGATGCCCGGCGCCGTGGTGCGGGTGGACTTGCTCTCGTCATCCTCGCCGCCCGACAGCGCGGCGATGCTGTCGGGATTGCGGCGCATCGCCACGCCCACCGCCAGGATGTCGATGACCAGCAGGTGCAGGATGCGGCTGACCATCGGCAGGTGCGTCGCGATGTCCTCGATGTGGTCGACGATCAGCGTCACGTCGGCCTTCTTCGCCAGCGGGCTCTGGCTGGCCGTGATGGCAACGACCTTGGCGCCGCGCTCCTGCGCCTTCTCGACGACGGCGAGCAGCTCGGGCAGCCGCCCGCCGCTGCTGATGACGACGGCCACGTCGCCCTCGCGCAGCACGTCGGCCGCGAGCAGCTGCAGGCGTGGGTCGGTGTAGGCGCCGCAGGGCATGCCGAAGCGCAGGAACTTGAACTGCGCATCCTGCGCGACGACACCGTACTGGCCCAGCGCAAAGAACTCGATGCGGCCGGCCGAGAGCAGCATGTCGATGGCGCGGTCGATGGTGTCGCGGTTCAGGTGGCTGCGCACCTGCAGGATGGCGCTGGCGGTGTTGCCCAGCACCTTGGCGCCCAGCTCCAGCATGGAGTCGTTGGTGTTGACCTGCGTGTGCGTCACCGGCACGGTGCCCGTCAGGCCCGAGGCCAGGCGCAGCTTGAAGTCGGACAGGCCCTCGCAGCCGAGGGACCGGCAGAAGCGGATGACGGTCGGCTGGCTGACGCCGGCGGCGCGCGCGATCTCCGCGATGGGGTCGTTCAGCACCGAGCGCGGCTGGGCCAGCACCAGGTCGGCCACGCGCAGCTCGGCGGGCGACAGCTCGCTGCGGGCGCGGCGGATCTGGCCGAGGATGGCCGAGCCGGGCGAGGCCTGCAGGTTGCGCAGCTGGTTCTCAAGGATGGCCGACGCGCCCTTGAACGTGGCGTTCTCGGCGGTGATGACGAAGGTCGGGATGGCCGACACGTAGTCGCGGAAGCGCCCCTTGTCCTCGAAGCGTTCGCGAAAGGGGCTGCGGTCGAAGTATTCGCCCAGCCGCGGCACGATGCCGCCGCCGATGTAGATGCCGCCCAGCGAGCCCAGCGTCACCGCCAGGTTGGCCGCCGCCGTGCCCAGCAGGCCGCAGAACACCTCCAGCGTCTCCAGGCACAGCGCGTCGCCGTCGTCCAGCGCGCGCTGCGTGATGGCGGGTGCCTGCAGCGGCTCGGCGCCGGCCACGCCGTGGCGGTCGGCCAGCGCGCGGTAGATCAGCTCGAGGCCGGGGCCGGAGATCAGGCGCTCGTAGGACACGTGATTGGAGGCAGGGTCCAGCTTCTTCCACGCGAACTTCAGGATGTCCATCTCGCGCTCGTCGCGTGGCCCGAAATTGACGTGGCCGCCCTCGGTGCCGAGCGCGATCCAGCCTTCGCCGGCGGGGATCAGGCCCGACACGCCCAGGCCCGTGCCCGCGCCCAGCAGGCCGATGACGCTGGGCCGGCGCGCCTGGCCGCCGCCCACCTGACGCACGTCCACATCGGCCAGCCGCGGCAGCGCCATGGCCAGGGCGGTGAAGTCGTTGACGACGACCAGCGTGTCCAGCCCCAGCCGCTGGCGCATCTCGTCGATGGAGAACTGCCAGTGGTAGTTGGTCATGCGCACCCGGTCGCCTTCCACCGGGTTGGCGATGGCGATGGCTGCGTGGGCGATCTGCTGCGGGCTGCCGTCCTGCCAGCTCAAGGACTGCAGGTAGGCGCGCACGGCGGCATGGAAGTCGGCATGGTCGGCGCAGCGCAGCGAGGCCGTTTGCGTGAAATCACCGGGCCCGGTTTCCAGCGTGAAGCGGGCATAGGTGCCGCCGATATCGGCAAGCAGTCGGGGGCTGTCGAAACGGGGCATGGTGGGAGTTTGGGAAAACCGGGTCTGAAAACGAATCGCGATTATTCAGCAGTCGTGCGGGCGCCTCGCGCGGGGTCTCGTGGCTGTAGCTTCACTACAGGGCTGTCCGGGCTGATTTGCCACCTGTGAACGCGGTTGCCGAAGCGAATTCCGGCGCGCCTCCTGCGCAGACGAAGGCTGGTCTGGGTGAGCGTGTATTGTGAATTCCATGTAGTTTTGCTACCGTCCGCCGCGACCGTAATTTCAACTTTTCCATCCCGTGTCCTCAGCAGCCTGCGCCCCGAATTTCCATTCCCTTTCTGCCATCTCGCCGGGGTGCCGGGCATGAGCGCCGCTTATCCCTGGCTGGTTGCCGACGTCGGCGGCACCAACGCGCGCTTCGGTACCGTCGCCGGCCCGGGTGCGCCGGTCGAGGATGTGCGCGTGCTGCCGGTGGCTGCGCATGCCGGGCCTGCCGCTGCTGTCCGCGCCTATCTGGCTGCACAGGAGGCGGGCAAGCCCGCGCCGCGCAGTGCCGCCTTCGCGCTGGCGACAGCACTGGACGGCGACCGCATCGAGCTCACCAACGGCGCCTGGAACTTCTCGCGCGCCGGCACGCAGCAGGAACTCGGCCTGCAGACGCTGCTGTGCCTGAACGACTTCGAGGCGCAGGCGCTGTCGCTGCCGCGGCTCAGGGGGCACCAGCTGCGCGCCTGGGGCGAGGCGCCGCCAGCAGCCGAGGCGGTTGCCACCGGCACCGTGATGGCCGTCATCGGCCCGGGCACCGGCCTGGGCGTCGGTGGCGTCGTGCGGGCGCCGGGGCGCTGGCTGGCGCTGCCGGGCGAGGGTGGCCACGTCACGCTGGCGCCCGCAGATGACTTCGAGAGCGCCGTGCTGAGCCAGGCGCGCCGCGAGTTCCCGCATGTGTCGGCCGAGCGCTTCCTGTCGGGCATCGGCATGCCGGTGTTGTGCCGCGCCGTGGCCGCGGTGCTCGCCGGATCAGGTCGGGGCGAGGACGTCGCCGCGTTGTCGACCGAGCAGATCGTCGCGCACGGGCTGTCCGGCGAATCCGCGGCTTGCTCCCGCACGCTGGATGTCTTCTGCGCCATGCTGGGCGGCTTCGCCGGCAACGTCGCGCTGACGCTGGGTTCCCGCGGCGGCGTCTTCATCGGCGGCGGCATCGTGCCGCGCCTGGGCGAGCGTTTTTTCCAGTCGGAGTTCCGCCGCCGCTTCGAGGCCAAGGGCCGCTTCCAGTCCTTCCTAGCGGGCATACCGACCGCCCTGATCACCGACACGCTGGCTGCGCTGTCAGGCGCCTCGATGGCGCTGGAGCAGGCCGACGCCTGACCCGCGGCGGGCCGGCCCCGCCGCGTTGACGCATCCCCCGCAAGCACCGCAAGCGCCCGCCGGCCTTGCGGTGCTTTGCCATGGGCGCCGGTTCCTTGCGCCGCAGATGTGGCGCTGACCCCCGCGGCACCACGCGTGCGGCATGGGGCCTGGGCCTCAGTTCGTTGCGGCGTTGTTGTGACTTGTAGTTGAGCTACACATTCCAAGAAAACCGCTTGAACCATTCGGGCGGATCTGAAGCCACACAGCGAAATGCATGCGCGTTTACCCGCGGTATCTGGTTGAAATCGGGTCGTTTTGATGCAACTCTAGGGTTTACGCAGGTGCGGCTCAAAATCTAGTTTTGATACAAACCTGCTCCGAGACGTTGGGTTCTCACCCATCTGCGTGCGCCGCCGGCCCCGGCGCGCGTGGCGGTCCAGCGGTTATCCATAAACAGGAGACATTCATGACCCACCACACAGACCAGCGCGGCGCCCATGCCACCGCGTCCTTCCGCATCAGCCCGGTGGCCGTCGGCTGCACGCTGCTGATCGCCGCCGCGGCGGCCACGGCACAGACGTCGCCCCAACAGCTCGAAACGGTGACGGTCACCGGCATCCGTAAGGGCATCGAGGCCGCGATCTCGGTCAAGCGCAACAGCGACTCCATCGTGGAGGCCATCTCGGCCGAGGACATCGGCAAGCTGCCCGACTCGTCCATTGCCGAATCCATCGCCCGCCTGCCCGGCCTGACGGCGCAGCGCGTCAACGGCCGCGCGCAGGAAGTGCAGATCCGCGGCCTGGCCGGGCAGTTCGCGACCACGCTGCTGAATGGGCGTGAGCAGGTCAGCACCGGTGACAACCGCTCAGCCGAGTTCGACCAGTACCCCTCTGAGCTTCTGAGCGGCGTGACCGTCTACAAGACGCCCGACGCGGCGCTGGTGGGCCAGGGCCTGTCAGGCACCATCGACCTGCAGACGGTGCGCCCGCTGAACTTCGCCGGCCGCACGATGGCCGTCAACCTGCGGGGCGAGAAGAACTCGCTCGGCCGCCTGAACCCGGGCGCCGCCAGCGACAAGGGCAGCCGCTTCAGCTTCTCGTACATCGACCAGTTCGCCGACCGCACCGTGGGCATCGCGCTGGGCTATGCGCGGCTAGATTCGCCCAACCAGAACAACTACTTCCGCAACTGGGGCTATCCGAGCTTCACGGGCACGTTCAACGGCACCAACTATGTCGACGTCCGCGTGCCGGGCGGCGTGCAGCTGCGCAACGAATCGGCCACGCAAAAGCGCAACGGCCTGATGGGCGTGCTGCAGTGGAAGCCCTCCAAGAACTTCGAGACGCTGGTCGACGTCTACCACTCGACCTACGAGCGCAATGCCATCCAGCGCGGTTTCGAGGCCGGCCTGGCCTGGGGTGCGCAGGGCCTGAACAACCCGGTCGTGGAAGGTGGCACCACCAACGGCAACACCATCACGGGCGGCGTGCTGACCAAGGGTGACTACATCGGCGTCAAGCCGGTGCTGCGCCATGACCTGAACGACCGCGATGACACGATCTCGGCGGTAGGCTGGAACAGCAAGCTGGTCATCAGCCCGGCGCTGACTCTGGTGGGCGACCTGAGCTGGTCCAAGGCCAAGCGCGAGGAATCCATCTTGGAGCTGTACGCCGGCACGGGCCCTGGCGGCCAGGGCGCAACCGACACGTTCAAGGTCGTGCTGCCCGTCGGCGGTGGCTTGCCGAGCATCACCGCCGGCCTGAACTACGCCGACCCGGCGCTGATCAAGCTGGTGGACTCGGGCGGCTGGGGCCAGGCGGGTTACCTGAAGGATCCGAAGGTCGACGACGAGATCAAGTCCGCCCGCCTGTCGGCCAAGGTCACCCAGGAGTTGGCTTTCTTCAGCGGCGGCGAGGTCGGCCTGAACTTCACGCAGCGCGAGAAGTCGCGCAACGTGCCGGAGTGGTTCCTGGACCTCAAGACGTCACCAACGACCATCCCGGCCGGCATGCTGCTGGCGCCCAACAGCCTGGGCTACGTGGGCCTGGGCAACTTCATCTCGTACGACGGCCGCGCCGCGGCGGCGCAGTTCTACAACCTGCGTCCCAACCTCGGCAACAAAGACATCATCAACAAGGACTGGACGGTCAAGGAAGACATCACGACCGCCTTTGTCAGGGCCGACATCGACGGCGAGCTGATGGGCCTGCCGCTGCGTGGCAACGTGGGTGTGCAGGCGGTGCATGCGGACCAGAGGTCCAACGCCTTCAACATCCAAGGCGCCACGACGAGTCCATCCACCTACGGCACCAAGTACACCGACTGGCTGCCCAGCCTGAACCTGACATGGCAGGTGGCCGCCAACCAGAACCTGCGCTTCGGCCTCGCCCGCCAGATCACGCGCCCGCGCATGGACGACATGCGCTCCACCAACACCTACAGCGTCGACCTGACGAAGCTCAACGACAAGGGCGATATCGGCGAATGGAAGGGCGATGGCGGCAACCCGGCGCTCAAGCCCTGGAAGGCCGATGCGGTGGATCTGTCGTACGAGTTCTACTTCGGCAACAAGGGCTACGTCTCCGTCGCGGCCTATTACAAGGACTTGAAGACCTACATCTACAAGCAGAAGGTCAACATCAACTTCGTCGAGCGCTTCGGCAACCCGACGGTGACGAGCGGCATCACGCCGACCTCGCCGAACGGCCTGTTCGAGACCCAGGCCAACGGCACGGGCGGCTCCATGTCCGGCGCCGAGCTGGCGGTGTCGCTGCCGCTGCAGATGGTGAGCAATGTGCTCGACGGCTTCGGCGTGCAGCTGAGCTATGCCTACGTGGACAGCAAGATCTCGCCGTTCGGCCCGGGCGACTCGCGCCCGCTGCCCGGCTTGTCCCCCAACACCTACAACCTGACGGCCTACTACGAGAAGTATGGTTTCTCGGCGCGTGTCAGCACGCGCATCCGCGACGGCTTCGTCGGCGAGGTGACGGGCTTCGGCGCCGATCGGGCCTTCGAGTACGTCAAGAAGGAGAAGGTCACCGACCTGCAGCTGGGCTATGAGTTCCAGAGCGGCGCGGCCAAGGGCCTGTCGCTGCTGTTCCAGGTCAACAACCTGGGCAACGAGCCTTATGTCGAGTACTACAACAACGACATCACGCAGACCAAGCAGTACACCAAGTACGGCAAGACCTACCTGTTCGGCGTGAACTACAAGTTCTGACCCTCACCTGAGGCCTGCGCGACGACCCTTGCCGGAGTGATCCGGCAGGGGTCTTTGACATCGTGGCGGGCGTGCCAACATGGCGCGCCCGTCTCAGCTCATCGTTTGCCATGTCACTGCTCCAAGACATCGTCATCGTCGGCGGCGGCACTGCCGGCTGGATGACCGCCGCCGCCTTGTCCACGGTGCTGCGTGGGCGCTACCGCATCCGCGTCGTCGAGTCCGACGAGATCGGCACCGTCGGCGTGGGCGAGGCCACCATCCCGATGATCCAGCGCTTCAACCGGGTGGTCGGCATCGATGAGAACGAGTTCCTGCGCGAGACCGGCGGCACCTTCAAGCTGGGCATCGAGTTCGTCGACTGGGGCCGCGTGGGTGACCGCTACATGCACGGCTTCGGCCGGCTGGGGCAGGACCTGTGGAGCGTGCCCTTCGAGCAGTACTGGCATCGCATGCGGGCGCTGGGCCGGGCGCAGCCGCTGGAGCAGTACTGCATCACGCGCATGGCGGCCAAGGCGAACAAGTTCATGCCGCCGCGCACCGACTTCGGCAACTCGCCGCTGGCCGACATCGCCTATGCCTACCACTTCGACGCCCACCTGTACGCGCGCTACCTGCGCGGCCTCAGCGAGGCGCGCGGCGTGCTGCGCACCGAAGGCCGGATCACCCACGCCACCCGGCGCGGGGAGGGCGCGCATGCGGGCCATGTCGACGCCGTCGTGCTCGAAAGCGGCGAGCGCATCGCCGGCGAGCTGTTCATCGACTGCTCGGGCTTTCGCGGCCTGCTGATCGAGCAGACGCTGCAGACTGGCTTCGAGGACTGGACGCACTGGCTGCCCTGCGACCGCGCGCTCGCCGTGCCGTCTGAATCGGTGAAACCGCTGACGCCCTACACCCGCTCCACCGCGCACCGCGCGGGCTGGCAATGGCGCATCCCGCTGCAGCACCGCATCGGCAACGGCCATGTGTATTGCAGCGCGCACGTCAGCGACGACGAAGCCGCGGCCACGCTGCTGGCGCACCTCGATGGCAAGCCGCTCGCCGACCCGCGGCCCATCCGCTTTCGCACCGGCATGCGCCGCCTGGCATGGAACGAGAACGTCATCGCCATCGGCCTGGCCGGTGGCTTCCTGGAGCCGCTGGAATCCACATCGATCCACCTGATCCAGCAGGCGGTCCAGCAACTCCTCGACTTCTTTCCCGACCGCGGCTTCAGCGCGCCCGACATCGCAGAGTTCAACCGCCACAGCCGCTTCCACTGGGAGCGCATCCGCGACTTCATCATCCTGCACTACCACCTGAACCAGCGCGACGACTCGGCGTTCTGGCAGGCCTGCGCGCACATGACCGTGCCCGACACGCTGCGCGAGAAACTGGACCTCTATCGCAGCCATGGCCGCATCGTGCGCCGTGACAACGAGTTGTTCTCGGAGGTCGGTTGGATCCAGGTCATGGAAGGACAGAACCTCACGCCACTGCGCCACCATCCACTGGCAGAGCTGCGCGACGAGCCGGACACGGTCGAGTACCTGGAAGGCGTGCGCGAGGTCGTGGCCAAGTGCGTGGCTTTCATGCCGGACCACGCCGCCTACGTCGCCGAGCATTGCGCCGCCAAGCCAGCGCCGCATCCGGCATGAAGATCCTCATCACCGGCCTGAACGGCACGCTGGCGCCGCGCCTGGCCGAGGCCGCGCGGGCGGCGGGCCACGAAGTCATCGGCTGGGACCGCGCTGCGGTGGACATCGACAACGAAGCGCTGTCCGCGGCCTGGCTGTCGGCGCAGTCGGTCGACGCCATCGCGCACCTGGGCATGGCCTCGGCGCGCTTTGCCGGCTGGCTGGCCTCGCGCTGCCCGAACTTCCTGTTCACCAGCACAGTCATGGTCTTCGACCACCAGCCCGACGGCCCGCATGACGTGGGCGACACGCGCAACGCCAGGGACGACTACGGCCGCTACAAGGCGGCTTGCGAGGACGCCGTGCTGCTGGCCAACGCGCGGCCCGTCATCGCGCGCATCGGCTGGCAGATCGACGAAACCCGGCCGGGCAACAACATGCTGTTGACGCTGGACGACTGGCAAAAGCGCGACGGCCGCGTGGCGGCCAGCAGCGCCTGGACGCCGGCCTGCTCCTTCATGACGGACACCGCCACGGCGTTGCTGGGCCTGCTCGAGCGGCCGCTGCCCGGCGTGCACCACCTGGACAGCAATGCCGAGGAGGCCTGGCGCTTCGACGAAGTGGCGCGCGCATTGGCGCGCAAGTTCCAGCGTGACTGGCGCGTGGAGCCGAACGAGGACTACCGCCACGACCAGCGCCTCGTCGGCGGGCCCAGCGGGCTGCCGCCGCTGTCCGCCCGACTGGCGCGATAGCCACGGGCCTGACAATCGCGCCATGAAAGCACCCGCGCGCCTGCAGGCATTGATTGGAGAAGGCTTGATCGACAGCGTCGTGCGGCAGTTGAAGAGCGGCAAGGAGGCCGACGTCTACGTCGTGCGCTGCGGCGACGAGACCTGTGCCGCCAAGGTCTACAAGGAGGCCAACAAGCGCGGCTTCCGCCAGGCCGTCGACTACACCGAGAACCGCAAGGTCCGCAACAGCCGGCAGGGGCGGGCGATGGCCAAGCGCACCGCCTATGGCCGCCAGCAGCAGGAGGCCGCCTGGCAGAGCGCCGAGGTGGACGCCCTCTACCGCCTGGCCGCCGCCGGCGTGCGGGTGCCGCGGCCGCACAACTTCCATGACGGCGTGCTGCTGATGGAACTGGTGGCCGACGACCACGGCGATGCGGCGCCGCGCCTGAACGACCTGAGCTTCACCGCGGCCGAGGCGCTGCAGCACCATGCGGCGCTGGTCGACGAGGTGGTGCGCATGCTCTGCGCCGGCGTCATCCACGGCGACCTGTCGGAGTTCAACGTGCTGCTGGCCGCGGACGGCCCCGTCATCATCGACCTGCCGCAGGCCGTGGACGCCGCCGGCAACAACCACGCGCCGCGCATGCTGATCCGCGACGTGAACAACCTGCGCAACTTCTTCGGCCAGTACGCGCCGGCGCTGCTGGCCACGCAGTACGGCCCGGAGATCTGGGCGCTCTACGCGGCCGGCCTGCTCGTGCCGGACATGCCGCTGACCGGCCGTTACGAGCGCAAGCCCGGCGCGGTGGACCTGTCGGCCGTGCTGCGCGAGATCGAGGACGCCCGGCGGGAAGAGGCGGAGCGGCTGCTGCGCATGGGTTGAGGGGGGCGAGAGGCGGCCGGCCGTCAAGGCCCCACGAGGACGCGGCCGAACAATGGCGGCACGGTCAGCTCGATGGCGCCGTTCGTCACGGCGATGACCTCGCCGCCGAGCACATCCTTCAGCGTGGTGGCGGCGAATGGCAGCCGGATGCTGACGGTCTTTGCGACGCTGCTGTTGTTCGTCGCCGTGAGGGCCCATGTCTTGCCGTGCTGGCGGGCGAGCACGACGACGTGGTCGTCGACGTGCACCGGCGCGGTGAGCGTGCCGCGTCGTAGCACCGGCAGGTCGTGGCGCAGTTGGGTCAGGCGTTTGAAGTCGGCCAGCAGTGCCTCGTCGGGCCGGCCCCCCTGGTCGGCCCAAGGGTAGGGCGCGCGGTTGTAGGGGTCGTCGCCGCCGCCCAGGCCCACTTCGTCGCCGTAGTAGATGGTCGGCGCGCCGGGGTAGGTCATCTGGAAGAAGACGGCCAGGCGCAGGCGTTGCTTGGCGAGCGCGAGGTCGCGGTCTTCGCCGAAGTGATGCAGCGCACGGGGCTGGTCGTGCGTGGACAGCAGGTTCATCAGCGCGTGGAAGGCCTGCGGCGGGTAGGCCTCGCGCAGCAGCTCCAGGTTGGCGGCCATCTGCTGGCCGCTCTTGCCGGCCGCATAGTCCAGCACCGCGTTGCGGAAGATGTAGTTCATCGTCGAGTCGAACATGTCGCCGAGGAAATACTTGCTGGCGTCGAACCACGTTTCCGCCACGGTCAGCGCGTCGGGCTTCCTGGCCTTCACCGCCTGCCGCCATTCGCGCCAGAAGTCGTCGGGCACCCAGGGGGCCACGTCCATGCGCCAGCCGGCGGCGCCGCGGTCCAGCCAGTAGTTCGTCACCGAGTCGCTGTCTCGGTAGGCGTAGGCACGGAAGGACGGGCTGCTCTTGTCGATCTCCGGCAGGTCGGCCACGCCGGCCCAGCCCTGGTATTGCTTGTCTGCCTCCTTTTCCTCGGGCTTGAACTTGAACCAGCTGGCGTAGGGCGAGGCGGGGTTGATCCTGCCACCGTCGAAAGCGCCGCCGGCCGGGAAATTGTTGAAGCGGTTGAAGTAGGGCGAGTCCGCGCCGACGTGGTTGAGCGACGTGTCGGGGATGACGCGGATGCCGCGCTTGGCCGCTTCCGTGCACAGGCGCTCGAAGTCGGCGTTGGTGCCGAAGGCGGGGTCGATCTGCTTGTAGTCGGCTGCATCGTACTTGTGGTTGCTGGGGGCGCGGAACACGGGCGTCAGGTACAGCGCGTTGGCGCCCAGGCCCTTGATGTAGTCGAGCTTGGTCGTAAGGCCTTGCAGGTCGCCGCCGAAGAAGTCGTTGTTGAACAGCGCATCGGAGCCGTCGCCGGTGTTCGGCTTGAACGGTTTCTCGTTCCAGGTCGCATGCCGCTCGACGTCGCGGTCCTGGTAGCGGTCCTGCGGCCGGCCGCCGCCCGGGCGCGGGTCGTTGGCGGTGTCGCCGTTGCGGAAGCGTTCGGGGAACACGTAGTAGTACACGACGTCCTGGGCCCAGTCCGGCACCTTGAAGTCCGGCGCGTAGATCGTCTGGCGGTAGCGCCGCACGCGGTTCAGGTTGGACGGCAGGCGCTCGACAGTGCCCGGGCCCATGGCGCCCTTTTCGCGCGTCCAGTAGACAGCGTCCTTGTTGTTCTGCAGCGCGTACCGGCCTTGGACGGTCTCGATCTCGAACCAGTAGCCGAAGACGCCCACCTCGTCGAACCTGTAGCTCGCCGAGAAGCCCGTGCCCAGGCCGCGCGGCGCGGGCTTCATGGCGATGCGGGCCAGGGGCTCGTAGGCGAGCTGTTCCTGGTTGCCGGTCATGCGGCGGCGCTCGATGACGAGCGTGGCGCGAAGCAGGCCGGGGACGTCGTTGCCGATCTGGAAGGTGAATGCCTGGCCCTTGGGCTGCGCGCCGAAGGGCGACTTGGACCCGGCGTTGCGTGAGTCGAAGCGGGTGGTCAGCGCGGCGCGGTCGGTGAGGGGCTCGGGCGGCGTGGGCTTGAAGGTCTGGGGGCCGATGTCCAGCGCCGCCGCGCCGTCGGCGGCGATGGCCAGGCGCAGCGTGTGCTCGCCGGAGAACTGCCGCTTGAGGTTGCCGCCCGCGCCGCGAGCCGGGTTGCCTTTGGCGTCACCGCCGAAGGTGAGGGCGGGCGTCCAGTCCTCGTCGGCGAGCTTGAACTCGTGCGCGCCTTGTGCCTTGAGGTTCAGGTAGTAGGCGTCGCAACGGTACTCGAAGGCCTGCTCGTCCGGCGCGGCCCAGTTGTTGATGGTGCCGCGCAGGTAGAGCGTGGCGTCGCCCAGCGGCGGCTTGGTGCATGCTGCCTGCGAAAGAGGCGCGATCGAAAGCAGCGCTGCGAGCAGCGCGAATGTCTTCATCATGAGCTTCAGCCTTTGACGCCACCCGCCGTCAGGCCGGAGACGATCCAGCGCTGGGCGAGCAGGAAGACCAGCGTGATCGGCAGGCCCGACAGCACGGCCGCCGCCGCGAAGTCGCCCCACAGGAAGCGCTGGTCGTGCAGGAAATACTTGGAGCCGACGGCGAGCGTTAGGTTGCCTTCCTCACGCAGCAGGATGCTGGCCACCGGGTACTCGATGATGGTGCCGATGAAGGCCAGCACGAAGACCACCATCAGGATGGGCACGGCCATCGGCAGCAGCACGCGCGAGAAGGCCTGCCAGTGCGTGGCGCCGTCGATCTTGGCGTTCTCCTCGATCTCGACCGGGATGGTCTCGAAGTAGCCCTTGATCGTCCACACATGCGTGGCGATGCCGCCCAGGTAGGCCAGCACCAGGCCGGCGTGGGTCTCGATGCCGAGGGCCGGCACGTAGGTGCCGATGGTCTCGAAGATGGCGTAGATGGCCACGAGGGCCAGCACCGGCGGGAACATCTGCAGCAGCAGCATGCCGTTGAGCACCGGTTTGCTGAACGAGAACTTCAGCCGCGCGAAGGCGTAGGCGGCGGTCGTGGAAATGGCCACGATGAGGAAGGCCGAGGCGGTGGCCACGTTGATCGAGTTCCACAGCCAGGTCAGCACGGGGAAGGGCGGCTGCACCAGGCTGCCGTCGGCCGCCTGGTAGGGGATGCCGAGCGCCAGCTGCCAGTGCTCCAGGCTGATCTCCGTCGGGATCAGGCTGCCGGTGGCGAAGTTGCCGGGGCGCAGCGAGATGGAGACGACCGCCAACAGCGGGAAGAGGGTGATGGCGATGAAGGCCCACATCACCGCGTGAGCTGCGAAGGTGCGCCAGCGGGCTTGCTTGCCGAGGACGATGGCCATTTGTTTGTCTCCTGTTTTGTCGGGATGGGGATCAGGCCGGGTGGACGGTCTGCTCCGTGTCCCTTCTTTGCCGGCCCTGAACGGCCGGCAAATTCATTCCTTTACCTGCGCAGCCCGCCCACCCGGCCTGATCCGGCGACGGCGGGTTCCCTTCTCGAAGAAGGCCACTGGTGCAGGTTGGGGAGTGCGGCGGCCAAGGGACGAAGGTAAAGGAGGAGCCCGCAAAGCGGGCGGGGGAGAGAGCCCGGACACAAGCAGCCCAGTGGACTGCTTGTGCCTGGCGAGCGCGGAGGCCACTGGCCGGAGCAACGAAGTCCCTTGGCTGCCGCGCTTCCCAACCCATACCCGTCGTCCTCATTTCTGCGCCTTGGCGGACAACCGCAGGTTGATCAACGACAACGCCGCCACGAGGAAGAAGATCAACGTCGAGATCGCTGCCGCCAGCCCGAAGTCCGAACCCGAGTCGCGGAAGGCGATGCGGTAGGTGTAGCTGACGAGGATGTCGGTCTGGCCCGCCGGCAGCTTGGTGGACAGGAAGTCCGGCCGGCCGTCGGTCAGCAGCGCGATCAGCACGAAGTTGTTGAAGTTGAACGCGAAGGCGCTGACGAGCAGCGGCGCCAGCGGCTTGATGATGAGCGGCGCGGTGATCTTGAAGAAGTTGGTCGCGGGGCTGGCGCCGGCCAGGGCCGAGGCTTCGTACAGGTCGGCCGGGATGGACTTCAACAGCCCCGAGCACAGGATCATCACGTACGGATAACCCAGCCAGACGTTGACGATGACGAGCATGGTCTTGGCCAGCAGCGGGTCCGCGAACCAGGCCGGCTTGACGCCGAACAGCGCGTCGAGGATGGCATTGATCTCGCCGAAGTTCTGGTTGAACAAGCCCTTGAAGACGAGGATGGAGATGAAGCCCGGCACGGCGTACGGCAGGAACAGCAGCGTGCGGTAGGTGGTGCGGAACTTCATGCCTTCCCAGTTCAGCATCACGGCGAACAGCATGCCGATGGCGGTGGCGAAGAAGACCGTGAGCGCCGAGAACACCACCGTCCACGTGAAGATGGACAGGAAGGGCCCCCGGAACTCGGCATCGAACAGCATGCGGGCGTAGTTCGCCGCGCCGATGAATGCCTTGAAGCCAGGCTGCAGCACGTCGCCGCTGCCCGACTCGAAGAAGCCGGTGTCGCGGTTGGGCTTGAAGACGACGCCATCGGCCATGCGGGTCAGGCTGCCGTCGTCGTTGGCCGTCCATTGCGGCTTGACGGGGCCGAATTCACGCAGGCCGAGGTAGCGCAGTTCGGTCTTGTCGGGCAGCACCAGCACCAGCCCGGCCAGCGCGTCGCGGTGCTTGATCAGCTCGGGCAAGGGCAGGGCGGCGCCGTGCGTCGTGGCCGCCTGCGGGGCTGCAAGGTCCACGCGCAAGTCCTTGCCGGCGCGCAGTGCCAGGGGCGGGGATACCCAGCGCGGCGCCGGCTCGCCCTCGGCCTGCAGCGCCAGGCGGTACTCGGTGCCGCTGGCATGCAGGCTGTAGCCGAGCACCTGGTCCTCGACGGCATCGTGCTGCTCCAGCAGGTACTCGCGCACGCGGCTCTCGCTGAGCAGGTGGGTGCTGGAGTAGTTGGTGAAGCCGATCTGCGCCGTGTAGACCAGCGGGAAGGCGATGAACACCAGCATGCCGGCGATGCCGGGGAAGAGGTAGCGCCAGGCGAAGCCGTCGCGGCTCAGATAGACGTAGAAGCCGGCCGTGAACAGCACCAGCAGCCCGGCGGCCCAGGCGGCCTGGCCGGTCGTGTAAATGGCGAAGACGAGGTAGAGCGCGGCAACGATGGCCGCGAGGACCGCCGGCCAGCGCAGCCAACGGCCCAGCTTTTCGGTGAACGTGGGGGGCAGCGTCGAGTAGGCGCCCTGGCCGAGGGAGGAGGGCAAGGCGGTCATTTGTTCAGCAGCATCCGCGCGGCGGCGCCGTCGAGCGCGTCCTTCGGTGATTGCAGTCCGTTGGTGATGGCCTCCAGCGCCGCGTCCATCGCGGTCCAGAAGCGACCCACCTCGGGGATGTTCGGAATGGGCGCGCCGTTGCGCGCGTTGGTCATGCTCGCCTTGATCAGCGGGTTGACCGACAGCTCGGCATAGAAGGCCTTGTTGGCCGGCACACCGAGGGCGACGTCGGCATCAAGCACCTTCAGTGCCGCGGGGCGCATCAGGTGGTTCTCGATGAACTCCTTGGCGATGTCCTTGTTCTTGCTCGGCGCGGAGATCATGCAGCCCAGCACGCCGACGAAGCTCTGGCTCGGCTTGCCGGCGACGACGGCCGGAATGGGCGCCACGCCGAAGTCGATCCTGGCCTTCTTCGCGTTGTCCCAGGCCCAGGGGCCGGAGATCATCATGGCCACCTCGCCCCGGGCGAAGGCCGATTCCATCTCGGCGTAGCGTGCGCCCTTGGGCATGTGGCCGTCCTTCACGAGGCGCTCGAGCATTCGCGCCCCGGCCAGCGCGCCCTCGTTGTTCACGTCGACCTTGCGGGCGTCGAAATCGCCCTGCGCATCACGGCCGAAGATGACGCCGCCGGCACCGGCCAGCATGGGCCAGGTGAAGAAGCTCTTGTTGTAGTCCCAGAGCACGGCGCTCTTGCCCTGCGCCTTGAGCTTCCTGTCGAGGGCGATGACGTCGTCCCAGGTGGCGGGCGGGTTCGGCGCCAGCGCCTTGTTGTAGATGAGGCCGGTCGTCTCGATGGCGATGGGGTAGCCCCAGATGCGGCCGCGGTAGCTCAGCGCCGCCCACGCGGTGTCCTCGGACTCGGCCCTGAGCCGTGCCGACGGGCGCAGCGGCGTCAGCAGGCCGGCCTTGGCCCATTCGCCGATGCGGTCGTGCGGCCAGCAGAAGATGTCGGGGCCCTTGCCGGCGCCCGCGGCCTGCTGGAACTTGTCGGTGGGGTCGACCGGATGCTCCACGACGACCTTGACGCCCGAGACCTTCTCGAACGCGTCGCCCACCTTCTGCAGGCCGTTGTAGGCCTTGTCGCCGTTGATCCAGACGAGCAGGCGCGGCGATTCCGCCAGTGCGGGGCCCGCCACCAAAGCCGCCGCGGCCAACAGGGTTCGGAACTTCATGCGGCCAGCTCCGGCGCGGCCAGGCGGCGCAGGGCCCGCCCTTCGGCGTCGAAGACATACAGGGCTTCGGCCGGCAGATGCAGGTTCAGCGCCTGGCCGGTGCGCAGGCGATCGCAGCCGTTGCGGCCCTCGAACTGGCAGGTCAGCGGCTCGTCCAGACCGGGGTAGGGGCAGTAGGCGAAAGTGACGCCGCCCAGCGATTCCACGAAGGCAACCGTGCTCTGCAGCTGGTTGCCGGGACCGCCGCCCTGGCGGATGTGCTCCGGGCGCACGCCCAGCGTGACCGGGTCGCCGGGCCGGGCACCGCTGCCGTCCACCAGCGTGCGCAGCACGACGCCGCTGCCGGCCGGCTTCACGTCCACGTACCCCGCGCCGAGGGCCGCCACCTCGCCCGCGATGAAGTTCATCTTCGGGCTGCCGATGAAACCCGCCACGAACAGGTTGCGCGGATGCTCGTACAGCTCCAGCGGCGAGCCCACCTGCTCGACCTTGCCGGCGGACAGCACGACGATGCGGTCGGCCAGGGTCATGGCCTCCACCTGGTCGTGGGTCACATAGATCATGGTGGTCTTGAGGTCCTCGTGCAGCTTGGCGAACTCGTAGCGCATGCGCACGCGCAGGGCGGCGTCGAGGTTGGACAGCGGCTCGTCGAACAGGAAGACGTTGGGCTTGCGCACGATGGCGCGGCCAATGGCGACGCGCTGGCGCTGGCCGCCGGACAGGTCCTTGGGCTTGCGATCCAGCAGATGTTCGATATGCAGGATCTTTGCAGCGTCGCGCACGGCCGTCTCGATCTCGGCCTTGGGCACCTTGGCCAGCTTCAAGCCGAACGCCATGTTGTCGAACAGGTTCATGTGCGGGTAGAGCGCATACGACTGGAACACCATCGCAATGCCGCGCTCGCTGGGCGGCACGTCGTTGACGACGCGCCCGCCGATGCTCAGCTCGCCGCCGGTGATTTCTTCCAGCCCGGCGATGGAGCGCAACAACGTCGACTTGCCACAGCCCGACGGGCCGACGAAGACCATGAATTCACCGTCGCGGATCTCCAGGTCGATGCCATGCAGGATGCGGGTGTCGCCATAGGCCTTCTCCACGCCGGTCAGTCGAACGTCTGCCACTGCTCACCTTTCAGTCGCCGGGCGCATCGTTGCTGGACTGCACGGCCTGTCTCGTCAAGTCGGGCGCAAATTTCTGCCATTGGCCCGTGTTTGTAGACAATATACATTCGCAATGAGCCGATAACAACAGCGAAGTTCTAACGCTTCTTGATTGAATTCTTTTTATATCAATCACTTGCGATGACTGTCGGGTTTTCCCTCTGTAGTCAAACTACACAACCGCTCGGAGCTGTTCGATACTTCGGCCAACGCTGCCGTCGAGTGGCATTCTTGCCCCCGCCGTCGGGGCCTGGCACTGATGAACCTTCCAATCCGCATGCCCGTTGAACGCAAGCCCGGCCCCAAGGCCTCCATCGCGATGAAGAAGCCGCCCGTCCTCTCCGCCGAAGACCAGGCCTTGCGTGCCGCCTTCGAGGTGGCTTATGAACGCGAGCTGTCCCAATCCAGCCATGGCGCCACGCCGCAGGCGGCGCTGCACGCTGCGGCCATCGCTTGCCGCGAGACGCTGGCCCGCCGCTGGGCCGCCACGCAGGCCCGCGACGCCCAGCGTGGCGACAAGGCGCCGGTGCGCCGCGTGCACTACCTGTCGATGGAATTCCTGATGGGGCGCGCGCTGTCCAACGCACTCGCGGCGCTGAAGCTGACCGAGCCGCTGCAGGCTAGGCTGGCAGCGCAGGGCATCGAGCTGGGCGACGTGCTGGAGCGCGAGCCGGATGCGGCTTTGGGCAACGGCGGCCTCGGCCGCCTGGCCGCCTGCTTCCTGGACTCGTTCGCCGAACTGGCGTTGCCGTCCTTCGGCTACGGCCTGCGCTACCGCTACGGCACCTTCGCGCAGGTCATCAGCCAGGGCCGCCAGCTGGAGCAGCCCGACGACTGGACGCGCGACTCGCCCGCCTGGGAGCTGCCGCGGCACGACCTGCGTTTTCACGTTGGCTTCGGTGGCCGTGTGGAGGTGGACGCCTCCGGCGTGCGTCGCTGGCTGCCGGCCGAGAGCATCGAGGCGCAGGCCTACGACTTCATCGTGCCCGCCCACCACAGCGACCGGGTCTCCACGCTGCGCCAGTGGCAGGCCACGGCGGCGCCCATCGCCTTCAAGCCCTTTTGCGAGGGCGACTACGCCCGCGCCGCCCGCCACCAGGTGCTGGCCGATGCGCTGAACTGGGTGCTCTACCCCGACGACTCCACCGAAGCCGGCCGCGAACTGCGCCTGAAGCAGGAGGCCTTCCTCGTCAGCGCCTCGCTGCAGGACCTGATCGCGCGCCACCTGCGCGAGTTCGGCTCGCTGCACAACCTCGGCAGGGCCAACGCCATCCACCTCAACGACACGCATCCGGCCCTGGCGCCCGCCGAGCTGATGCGCCTGCTGATCGACGAGCACGGCCTGGGCTGGGACGAGGCCTGGAAGATCACGCGCCAGGCGGTGGCCTACACCAACCACACCTTGATGCCCGAGGCGCTGGAGACCTGGGCGGTGCGCATGTTCGAGCACCTGCTGCCGCGGCATCTCGAGATCATTTACGAGATCAACCATCGCTTCCTGGCAGAGCTGCAGGCGCGTTTCCCCGGCGACCAGGCCTTGGCCGCGCGCGTCTCGCTGATCGACGAAGGCAGCCACGGTGGCGAGCGCCGCGTGCGCATGGCGTCGCTGGCGCTGGTGGCGTCGCACCGCGTCAACGGCGTGGCCGCGCTGCACTCCGAGTTGATGGTGCAAACCATCTTTGCCGACTACGCCCGCATCTGGCCCGAGCGCTTCCACAACGTCACCAACGGCGTCACGCCGCGGCGCTGGCTGGAGCAGGCCAACCCGCTGCTGTCGGGCTTGCTGGACGGCCGCATTGGCGAAGGTTGGCGCAAGAACCTGGCGGAGCTGGGCGAACTCAGCACCCTGGCCTCCAACCGCGAGCTGGGCGAAGAGTTCCTGGCCGTCAAGCGCGCCAACAAGGCGCGGCTGGCGGCTGTCATCCGACGGGAGCTGGGCCTCGCGGTCAACGTGGACAGCCTGTTCGACATCCAGATCAAGCGCATCCACGAGTACAAGCGCCAGCTGCTGAACATCCTGCACGTCATCGCGCGCTACCAGGCGATTCGCGACAACCCCGACGCGAACTGGGTGCCGCGCACGGTCATCATTGCCGGCAAGGCGGCCTCGGCCTACCAGACGGCCAAGAGCATCGTGCGCCTGGCGCACGACGTGGCCCGCGTCATCAACAGCGACCCGCGCGTGGGCGACAAGCTCAAGCTGGTGTTCCTGCCGAACTACGGCGTGACCCTCGCCGAAAGCATCATCCCCGCGGCCGACCTGTCCGAGCAGATCTCGACCGCCGGCACCGAGGCCTCGGGCACCGGCAACATGAAGTTCGGCATGAACGGCGCCGTCACCATCGGCACCTGGGACGGCGCCAACATCGAGATGGCCGAAGCCATGGGCGTGGAGAACATGTTCGTCTTCGGCCTGCGCGCGGATGCCGTCGCCAAGATCAAGCAGCTGGGCTACGACCCGCGCCTGTACGTCGAAGAGAATCGCCAGCTCAAGCGCGTCATCGATGCCATCTCGGCGGGCGTGTTCAGCAATGGCGACACCGAGCGCTACCGCGCCCTGGTCGACAGCCTGCTGCACCGCGACGTCTACCTGCTGATGGCCGATTTCGCCGATTACGTTGCCACCCAGGCCAAGGTCGACACGCTGTTCGCCGACTGCGCCGCCTGGGCTGAACGCGCCTTGCGCAATATCGCCGGCATGGGCCCGTTCTCGTCCGATCGCACGATCGCCGAGTACGTGGACCGTGTCTGGTCCGTGAAGAGTTTGAACAGCTGAAAAAATGATGCCCCCACGCTCCCTTCGCTCGCTGCCCCCCGTGGGGACGTCAGTGCCCTTCGGGCGGCCGGGCGTGCACTGATGATCACAGACGCCGACCTCGACGCCCTCCTGGCAGGCCGCCACGCCGACCCCTTCTCCCGGCTGGGCTTGCATGCGGACGACGGCGGTCGGCTCTGGGTGCGCGCACTGCTGCCCGGCGCGGCCACGGTGGCGCTGCTGGACACCGCCAGCGGCAAGCGACTGGTCGAGCTGGCGCAGCGTCGGCCCGGGTTCTTCGAGGCCCAGGTGCCGCGGCGCAAGCACCGCTTCGATTACCGACTGGCCGTGATTTGGGAAGGCGCCGGGGAGGGGGGCGAGGGGATCTACGCCGACCCCTACGCCTTCTATCCGCAGCTCGCGGATGACGAGCTCAAGGCCTTTGCCGAAGGGCGCAACTTCCGACCCTGGCTCAGCCTCGGTGCCCACGTCGTGCAGCACGGCGACGTGCGCGGCGTGCGCTTCGCCGTGTGGGCGCCGAACGCCAGGCGGGTCAGCGTCGTCGGCAGCTTCAACAACTGGGACGGCCGCCGCCACCCGATGCGGCTGCGCCATCAGGCCGGCGTGTGGGAGATCTTCGTGCCGCACGCGGCCGAGGGCGATCTCTACAAGTTCGAGATCGTCAACGGCCATGGCGCGCTGCTGCCGCTGAAGGCCGACCCCTACGCCCGCCGCACCCAGCTGCGGCCGGAGACGGCCAGCATCGTGGCGCCCCTGCCGGAGCCCACGCCGCTGCCGCGCCAGCGCGAGCGGGCCAACCGGCGCGAGGCGGCCATCAGCGTCTACGAGGTGCATCCCGCGTCATGGCGCCGCGGCGTGTCCGGCGACTTCCCAACGTGGGACGAACTGGCCGAACACCTGCCCGCCTACGCGGCCGATATGGGCTTCACGCACCTGCAGCTGATGCCCATCACCGAGCACCCGTTCGACGGTTCCTGGGGCTACCAGACGCTGGGCATGTACGCGCCCAGCGCCCGCTTCGGCCCGCCGGAGGGCTTTGCCCGCTTCGTGAAGGCCTGCCACGAGCAGGGCCTGGGCCTGCTGCTGGACTGGGTGCCGGCGCACTTCCCGACCGACGCCCACGGCCTGGCCGAGTTCGACGGCACGCGCCTCTACGAGTACGCCGACCCCAGGGAAGGCTTCCACCGCGACTGGAACACGCTGATCTACAACTTCGGCCGCACCGAAGTGCGCGAGTTCCTGATCGGCAGCGCGCTGTACTGGATCGAACGCTGGGGCGTGGACGGCCTGCGTGTCGATGCGGTTGCCAGCATGCTCTACCGCGACTACTCGCGGCCCGAAGGCCAGTGGATTCCGAACATCCGCGGCGGCCGCGAAAACCTCGAGGCCATCTCCATGCTGCGCGAGATGAACGAGCATGTCGGCGAGATCGCAGGCGCCATCACCGTCGCCGAGGAAAGCACCAGCTTCCCCGGCGTCTCTGCCCCGACGTACACGGGTGGCCTGGGCTTTCACTACAAGTGGAACATGGGCTGGATGAACGACACCCTGCGCTACATGGCGGAGGACCCGATCAACCGCCGCTGGCATCACGACAAGATGACCTTCGGCCTGATCTATGCGTTCAGCGAGAACTTCGTGCTGCCCATCTCGCACGACGAGGTCGTGCACGGCAAGGGCAGCATGCTCGCCAAGATGCCCGGCGACGACTGGCAGAAGTTCGCCAACCTGCGCGCCTACTACGGCTTCATGTGGGGGCACCCGGGCAAGAAGCTGCTCTTCATGGGCCAGGAGTTCGCGCAGCGCAACGAGTGGAACCATGCCGAGGGCCTGCCCTGGGGGCTGCTGGAAGACGACCGCCACGCCGGCATGCAGCGCCTGGTGCGCGACCTCAACCAGCTCTACCGCGAACACTCGGCCTTGCACCGGCTGGACTGCGAGGCCGGCGGCTTCGAATGGATCAGCGCACATGACGCCGAGCACGCCATCTTTGCCTGGGTGCGCCGCGACGGCACGGGGCGCATGGTGGTGGTGGTCTGCAACATGACGCCGGTGCCGCGCGAGGGCTATTCGCTCGGCGTGCCGGACGGCGTGACGGCCTGGAAGGAAGCGCTGAACACCGATTCGGCCTACTACGGCGGCAGCAACATGGGCAATGGCGTCGCCGCAGCCGGGCTGCCGGTGCAGGCGCAGCCGGCGCATGGGCGGCGGCTGTCGATCACGATCAACCTGCCGCCGCTGGCCACCTTGTTCTTCGTGCCGATCTGACCCGGTTCCCTGTAGCAGTCACGCATGGCCCACTTGCCCGATCTCCAACCCGGCTGGCACGAGCCGCTGGGCGCGCTTGCCCGCGACGGCGGCGTCAACTTCGCCTTCGCCAGCGAGCACGCCACCCGCATCGAGCTGTGTGTCTTCGACGCCGAAGGCCAACGCGAGCTGCGCCGGTACGCGCTCGATGGCCCCTTCGACGGTGTCTTCCATGGCTTCCTTCCGGGTGTCGGTCCGGGCCTCGTCTACGGGCTTCGCGCGCATGGTCCTTACCAGCCCGAGCAAGGCCACCGCTTCAACCCGCACAAGCTGCTGCTGGACCCGTGGGCGCGCGAGATCGTCGGCCACTTCGGCTGGCGCGCCGAGCACCATGGCTACGAGCTGGGCCACCCGGACGGCCCGCGTTCGCTGGACCACCGTGACAACGCAACGCAGGCGCTGAAGGCACGCGTCGCGCCGCCGCCGGTGGCGCATGCGCTCGCCCACAAGCCGCGCCGCGCGCCGAGCGACGTCGTGCTCTACGAAGTCCATGTGAAGGGCTTCTCCAAGCTGCTGCCGGCCGTGCCGGAGGACCTGCGCGGCACCTACGCCGGCCTGGCCCACCCGGCCGCCATTGCGCATTTCAAGCGGCTCGGCGTGACGACGCTGTCGCTGCTGCCGGTGCACTACTGCATCGACGAACCGCACCTGGCCGAGCGCGGCCTGCACAACTACTGGGGCTACAACACGCTGGGCTTCTTCTGCCCCAACCCGCGCTGGGCGCACGCGTCGCACCGCGGCGACCCGACCGCCGTGACGGCCGAGTTCCGCCGGATGGTGGACGCACTGCACGAGGCCGGCCTGGAGGTGGTGCTGGACGTCGTCTACAACCACACGCCCGAAGGCAACGAGTTCGGCCCCACGCTGTCCTTCCGCGGCCTGGACAACGCCACCTGGTACCGCCTCGCCGCCGACGACCAGGGCCGCTACGAGAACCTGACCGGCTGCGGCAACACCGTCAACTGCGCCCATCCGCGCGTGACGCAGTTCGTGCTGGACTCGCTGCGCTACTGGGTCGCCGAGATGGGCGTGGACGGCTTCCGCTTCGACCTGGCACCCGTGCTGGGCCGCACGAAACACGGCTACGACCCGAACGCCGCCTTCTTCACCGCGTTGCGGCAAGACCCAGTGCTGGCCGGCGTTCACCTCATCGCCGAACCCTGGGACGCCGCCTACGACGGCTACCAAGTGGGGCGCTTCCCGGGCCGCTTCCTGGAATGGAACGACAAGTTCCGGGACACGGTGCGCAGCTACTGGCTGGGCGTCGGCAGCAGCCGCGGCGAGTTCGCGCGGCGTTTCACCGCGTCCAGCGACGTCTTCCACCACGGCCAGCGGCTGCCGACCGCGTCGGTCAACTTCGTCGCGGTGCATGACGGCTTCACGCTGGCCGACCTGACGAGCTACAGCGCCAAGCACAACCATGCCAACGGCGAGGACAACCGCGACGGCCGCGACGGCGAACTGGCCGCCAACTTCGGCACCGAAGGCCCGACGGACGATGCGGCCATCCACGCCGTCCGCGAACGCGTGCGCCGCGCGCTGCTGGCCACGACCCTGCTGGCCCAGGGCACGCCCATGCTGTGCGCGGGCGACGAGATCGCCAACAGCCAGGGCGGCAACAACAACGCCTACTGCCAGGACAACCCGACGACCTGGCTGAACTGGGACCGTGCCGACGGCCGCATGACCGAGCTGGTCGCGCAACTGCTGGCGCTGCGTGCGCAGGAGCCGCTGCTGCGCCACCCGCGCTGGTTCGCCGCCGGTCCGGGCGAGGCCAGCATCGCCTGGTACGCCCCCAGCGGCCACGAGATGACGCCGCACGACTGGCACGACACCGGCCAGCGCGCCTTCGGCGCCCAGCTGCGCGAAGCGAATGCTGCCGCACCGCGCCTGATGATCGTCTTCAACCCCGACCCGGCGCCGCTGCCCTTCCTGCCCTGCAACGGGCCCTGGCAGCTGGTGCTCGACAGCAGCGGTGAATCCGCCGCGCCGCTCGTGCTTCCGGGCCAGCCGCTCCATGTGCCGGCCCGTTCCCTTCTCGTCCTGCGACACGCATAGACATGAACCTGAACCAACGCTCTTCCGGCGTGCTGCTGCACATCACCTCGCTGCCCGGCCCGCACGGCATGGGCGACTTCGGCCCCGACGCCTACCGCTTCGTCGACTGGCTGCAATCCGCCGGCCAGTCCATCTGGCAGCTGCTGCCGACCACGCCCATCGGCCCCGGCGACAGCCCCTACCAGGGCGTGTCCGCCTTTGCCGGCAGCCCCTGGATGGTGGCGCTGGAGCCGCTGGTGGCCAAAGGCTGGCTGAGCGCACCCGACGTGCCGGCCTTCGACGGCGGGCGTGTCGACTACTGCCGCGTCACGCCGTGGCGTGAGCAGCAGCTGCGCGCAGCGGCCCAGGGCTTCTTCGCGAACGCCGCCGACGCCGACCGCATCGCCTTTGCCGCGTGGTGTCTCGGCGCGCAAAGCTGGCTGGACGACTACGCCTTGTTCATGGCCATCCGCTCGCCGCTGAACGGCCAGCCATGGTGGACATGGCGCGAAAGCCTGAAGCGCCGCGAACCCGCAGCGCTGGCCGAGGCGCGCAAGACCTACGCCGACGAGATCGCCTTCTGGCAGTTCGTGCAATGGCAGTTCGACGTGCAGGCCGGCGCGCTGAAGGCCTACGCCAACGAGCGCGGCGTGCACCTGATGGGCGACCTGCCCATCTTCGTCGCCCACGACAGCGCCGATTGCTGGTCGCGCCCGGACCTGTACGAGCTGGACGAGGACTTCCTGACCACCGTCGTCGCCGGTTGCCCGCCCGACGACCTCGGCCCGCTGGGCCAGCGCTGGGGCAACCCGCTATACCGCTGGGACCGCATGGCCGAGGAGAACTACGCCTGGTGGACGGCGCGCATCCAGCGAGCGCTCTCCCAGGCCGACGTCTTCCGCATCGACCACTTCCGCGGCTTCGCCGGCTACTACGAGATCCCCGCCGACAGCCCCGATGCCAGGCGCGGGGAGTGGAAGACCGGGCCGGGCATGCCGCTGTTCGACGCCATTCGCAAGGCCCTCGGCCCGCTGCCCATCGTGGCCGAGGACCTGGGCTTCATCACCGACGACGTGCACGCGCTGCGCGACGGCTGCGGCTTCCCCGGCATGAAGATCCTGCAGTTCGCCTTCGGTGCCGAGGCCGACCACGAGTTCCTGCCCCACAACTGGCCGCGCTCTGCGGTGGCCTACACCGGCACGCACGACAACGACACGGTGCGCGGCTGGTGGGCACAGGCCCAGCCCCGCGAACGCGCCTTCGTCGGCTCCTACCTCGCCTGCGGCGAGCACGACATCCACTGGGCCATGATCCGCGCCTGCGCCAACTCGGTGGCCAACATGGCCGTCTACCCGCTGCAGGACGTGCTCGGCCTCGGCTCGGAGCACCGCATGAACGTGCCAGGCGTGTTGGGGGGCAACTGGGGCTGGCGTTTCCACTGGGGCATGCTCGGCAGCGAGCCGGCGCGGGTGCTGGGGCTGATTACCGCGGCGTCAGGGCGTGGGCCGTTCGAGTTGCTGAAGCTGCCGGGCTGAGCGGCCGCGCTCACAACGCGTCGCGTCCGTTGGGGTGAGCTTGCGAACCCACATTCAGGCAAGTTTCAGAGCTGGGGTTGTCCCCCAAACTCGCCGGCTGCCCGGGTGAGTGACGGACTTTTCAGAGCGCGTCGAGCGGGCTGCGCACCGCGCCGCCGCCGAGCTTGAGCACATGCGTGTAGATCATCGTCGTGGCCACATCGGAGTGGCCCAGCAGTTCCTGCACGGTGCGGATGTCGCTGCCCGACTGCAGCAGGTGTGTCGCGAAACAGTGGCGCAGCGTGTGTGGCGTGGCGGGCTTGGCGATGCCGGCGGCCTGCACAGCGCGCTTGAATGCGCGCTGGAAGGTCTCGTGATAGAGATGGTGCCGGCGGATCACACCGGTGCGCGGGTCGGCGGCGTGGTGGTCTTGCGGGAAGACCCAGAACCAGCCCCAGCTCGCACCTGCCCTGGGGTACTTGCGGGCCAGCGCTTCGGGCATCTGCACGCCCGCGCAGTCTGCCTGGACGTCCTCAGCCCAGATCTGCCGGCTCACACCCAACTGCACGCGCAGGGGCGCCACCAGGGTCAGCGGCAGCATGACCACCCTGTCCTTGTCGCCCTTGCCCTGGCGAACGTAGATGGCGCGCTGCGCAAAGTCGATGTCCTTCACCCGCAACTGCAAGCCCTCCGTGATGCGCATGCCGGTGCCGTACAGCAACTGCGCCAGCAGCAGATGCACCCCCTGAAGCTGCCCCAGGACCGCGGCCAACTCGTCCGGGTGAAGCACAACAGGCAGGCGCCGCTTGGGCACAGGCCGCCCGATGTCCTGCATCCATGGCAAGGTCTGACCCAGCACCTTCCAATACAGAAACAACAGGGCAGACAGTGCTTGGCGGTGGCTTGAGGTCGACAGCCCGCGGTCGGCTGCAAGATGGGTCAGGAATGCTTCTACCTCGGGGCCGCCCATGTCCTTGGGGTGCCGGCGGTCATGAAAGCGAATGAAGGCGCGGCACCAGTGAAGGTAGGCATCCTCGGTGCGCGGGCTGTAGTGAAGGGTACGAATGCGCTCGCGAACCTGATCGAGTAGCCGCGTGGCCCGCAACGGCGGCAGATCCGGGGCACTGTCATACCGCCGCGGCTGTGAATGCTGACCGTGTTCGGTACCGATGAACGGTGGCAACATGTCTAGCCTTCCAACGCGGCCAAGTGCCCCGGCGGGGCCTGTAACAAGAGCCGCTTTCGTCGGCAAATTTAATACTGTATGAAAAAACAGTCAATCCGCCGAAATTCTTTGCCGGATCAAGCGCTTGCAGTGCGAATGCGGGAGCCGGTTAGTGCGACGTTGACCCAGATAGGCGACGCTGGTCAGCGATTGATAACACGTTGAGCCTCATGGAATTGACCGCGCCTTTTCGAAGAGCTGAAGGTTTCGCTGAG
>NZ_LMFP01000030.1:0-178 GCF_001426885.1 Pelomonas sp. Root1444
AGATGCCGGTGCCGGCGTCCTGCAGCACGGGGATGTAGATGAAGAAGCGGCCCTGGTGCTTGATCAGGTCCATGGCCCAGACGGTGCCGATGGGTTGGGTCAGCGCCGCGGTGACGGGCGTCCAGTTCACCAGGTCCTGCGAGTGCCAGATGACGGCGCCCGGGTAGGACTGGAAGGA
>NZ_LMFP01000030.1:214-3098 GCF_001426885.1 Pelomonas sp. Root1444
GTGGTCGCCGGCGACGATGGGGTTCAGGTAGGTGCCGTTGCCCAGGTCGGCCTTGCGTTGGCCTTCCAGGCCATGGCCGAACTCATGTGACCCGGGCGCGCATGCCGGCGTCGAAGCGCGAGCAATGGAAAGCGAGCCGGCAGCCGTGCCGGCAAGGATGGCGGGAAACGCACGGCGAGTCCACATCGAGGTCTCCTGAGACTTTCATTCTGGCTGGCCGCACCGTGGCGGCCCCAGGCCGTTTACTTGGTGCACAAGGCGCTGATGGCGTTGGGACCCGTGGCCGTGATGAGGCCCAGTCGATACGGCAGCTCGATGTACTCGTAATGCTTGCCCTTCTCCATGTCCAGGCCCTGGTACAGGAACCGCAGCGGCTTGCAGGGGTCTATGGTCAGCGTCTGGTCGACACCGGCGCGGACCAGTTCTCCATGCGATGCGCCCTCCGACCAAACCCGGCCGTCGAACTTCATGTTGTCGGCGCCGGCGAACATGTTCATGCTGCTGCCGGGGATGGGTTGCCATTGGCCGTCCAGCCGATCGGCCGTCCAGGCGCGGAAATACCTGCCTTTGGGGCCCATGGCCTCGACCAGCGTCAAGTACTGGCTGGTGCCGGCGATCTTGTAGGTGTTGCTCGCCTCGAAGAGATCCTCGCGCTTCTCCTTCATGGCGATGACGGGCTCGGAGAAACCTTGAGGGAAACGCGCGACCGTCGTCTCACCGCGGTAGAAGCTGCCGTTGTCGTCGGTGAAGAAGAGATGGCACTTGTTGTCGTCGCAAATGATCCAGAAGTCCAGCCACGCCGCCTGGCCCTTGGCGTCCTTGACGCTCGCCGGGATGGTCTTGTAGAAGGGCTGCGGCGCCGTCCAGGATTGCGGATCGTTAATGTCCTTGGTCGTGGAGTACAGCGGGTCTCCGCCCTGGTAGATCAGGTACCAGAGCTTCTGCGGCGCGAAGTAGAAGACCTGGGGTGCGGCTCGGTAGCCGGGCCCGATGGGGGACTTGTCGAGCATGAAGAGCGAGGCCTTGGGGGCGTCCTCCCAGTTCGCAAAGCTCGTGTAGGCCATGCCCCAGCCGTTCTTCCCGGCCGTGGTCATGAAGACGTGGTAGCGGCCGTCGTGATGGACGATGGTCGGATCCTTGACGCCGAAGATGTCCTTCGCATCGGCCGGCGGTCTGATCAGCGGCTCGCTGGATTTCCATTCGAAAGGCTGGACCCGGTTCGCGGGTTCCGCGGCATGGGCAAAGGTGCTCAATGCCAGGCAGGACGCGAACCAGAGTGCGTTCAAACCGTTGGATGCAGATTTGTAGTTGCGCATGACTTCAGTCGTTGATGTGGCGGGGAGGGTGCGCAAAAGCGTCATACCGTCCCGCGCGTTGATTCAAGCTGCCCACGGATCTGCAGCATGCGTGCCTCGGTCAGCGGGAAGCGCAGGATGGCGATCAGCGCCAGCACCAAGCCGATGACGGGAATGCCCGACAGCAGGAGGCGGATCCAGAAGATGGCTTCCGGCGTCTGGATGGCCTGCTTGGCGTCGAAGCCGGTGAACTGCAGGATCCAGCCCGACGCGCCCACACCGAGAGCGATGCCGACCTTGGTGATCCACGACTGACAGGCGGAGAACGAGCCCTCGCGGCGCTGGCCGGTCTGGGCTTCGTCGTAGTCAACCACGTCGCCGATGGTGGCGCCGTACAACGTCCAGAACCCCGCGCCCGTGAAGGCCACGAAGCCGCAGGCGAACAGCTGCAGATACGGCCGCGCCGGGTCGTACAGCCACCAGTCGCCGATGAAGGCGCACATGGCCAGCACCAGCACCGTGGCCAGGCCGGCACGCTTGCCATGCTTGCGCGCGATCCACGTGAAGAACGGGATGCCCGCGAAGCCGAAGGCCATGCCGGCCAGGCCCATCGCGGTGTTCCACTTCGCTCCCTGGACGACATCGCCCTGGCAGACGTAGTAGATGGTCGCGTAATAACCCAGCGCGCTCACCATCGCCGTGCCGATGCCGTAGGCCAGGGCCATCAGCAGCACATGCCGGAACGGCTTGCAGCGCAGCGTGCGCCACAGCGTGTCGGCAAACGGGATGTGTGTCTGCGTGCGCGACACCAGCTTCTCGTAATAGCGCTCGCGCACCAGCAGGAAGATGGCGATCGACACCGCCACCATGATGGCGCCGAGGATGGCGCAGTAGGTCTGCGCGCCGCGCAGGATGTCGGGCTTGCCGCTGGCATCGTTGAAGATCGCCAGCGTCGTGAACTGCGCCGCGAAGAACATCGACAGCTCGGGCAGCTTCTGGATGGCGTTGCGGATCGCCATCACGGTGGTGCGCTCGTGATAGTCGGGCGTCATCTCCGAGCCCAGGCTGACCCAAGGCATGTTGAAGCAGCTCATGATGGGCACGTAGATCACCATGCTGACCAGCATGAAGATGAAGTACTGCATCTCCGTCCAGCCCTTGCCCACGGCGAACATCAGCGGCAGGCCGATGCCGGCGAGCACGCCGCCGACGAGGATGAATGGCCGCCGGCGCCCGAAGCGCGTGCGCGTGTTGTCCGAGATCCAGCCGAAGACCGCGTCCGACCCGGCGTCGATGAAGATCTTGACCATCTGCACCGTGGAGATCAGGCCGGGTGCAACGCCCAGGAAGATGTTGAAGACCTGGAAGGCCAGCGACGGGTAGAGCCAGTGGCCCCACATGTCGAGGAAGGCGCCGAGGCCGAAACCGACCTTCTGCCGCATCGGCAGGCGGTCGGCGGTCGGCGGTACGACGCGGTCCATGTGCAGGGTGCCGGCGTTCACAGGATGCGCCTCTCACGGACGATGTCGGCGTAATAGCGCGCCGACAGCTTGGGCGTGCGCACCAGCGTCTCGTAGTCGCAATGCACG
>NZ_LMFP01000031.1:0-178 GCF_001426885.1 Pelomonas sp. Root1444
AGATGCCGGTGCCGGCGTCCTGCAGCACGGGGATGTAGATGAAGAAGCGGCCCTGGTGCTTGACCAGGTCCATGGCCCAGACGGTGCCGATGGGTCGGGTCAGCGCCGCGGTGATGGGCGTCCAGTTCACCAGGTCCTGCGAGTGCCAGATGACGGCGCCCGGGTAGGACTGGAAGGA
>NZ_LMFP01000031.1:223-3595 GCF_001426885.1 Pelomonas sp. Root1444
ATGGTCGCCGGCGACGATGGGGTTCAGGTAGGTGCCGTTGCCGAGGTCCGCCTTGCGTTGGCCTTCGAGGCCAATACCGAAGCGCGGCGAGGCGAGCGCAGGGGTCACGGTGGCACCCGCGAGCGCGGCCTGCAGGGCCGCGCGACGAGACACCGTCATACCTTGCCTCGCGTCGCTTCGAGCTTGTTGCGGATCTCCAGCATGCGCGCTTCCGTCAGCGGGAAGCGCAGGATGGCGATCAGCGCCAGCACCAGGCCGATGACGGGGATGCCGGACAGCAGGATGCGGATCCAGAAGATGGCCTCCGGCGCCTGCGCGCCCTCCTTGGTGGCGTCGAAGCCGGTGAACTGCAGGATCCAGCCCGAGGCGCCCACGCCGAGCGCGATGCCGACCTTGGAGATCCACGACTGGCAGGCCGAGAACGAGCCTTCGCGGCGTTGGCCGGTCTGGGATTCGTCGTAGTCGACAACGTCGCCGATGGTGGCCGCGTACAGCGTCCAGAAGCCGGCGCCGGTGAAGGCGACGAAACCGCAGGCGAGCAGCTGCAGCGCGGGCATGTCCGGGTCGTACAGCCACCAGTCGCCGATGAAGGCGCAGATGGCCAGCGACAGCACCACGGCCAGGCCGGTGCGCTTGCCCCAGCGGCGCGCAATCCATGTGAAGAACGGAATGCCCGCGAAGCCGAAGGCCATGCCTGCCAGACCCATGGCGGTGTTCCACTTCGTCGCCAGGACGATGTCGCCCTTGCAGACGTAGTAGACGGTGGCGTAGTAGCCCAAGGCGCCCACCATGGCGGTGCCGATGCTGTAGGCCAGCGACATCGTCAGCACGGTGCGAAAGGGCCCGCAGCGCAGCGTGCGCCACAGCGTGTCGGCCAGCGGGATATGGGTCTGCGTGCGCGACACCAGCTTCTCGTAGTAGCGCTCGCGCACCAGCAGGAAGATGGCGATGGACACCGCCACCATGATGGCGCCGAGGATGCTGGTGTAGACCTGGGCGCCGCGCAGGATGTCGGGCTTGCCGTTGGCGTCGTGGAACCAGGACAGCGTCGTGAACTGGGCGGCGAAGAACATCGCCAGCTCGGGGCCCTTCTGGATGGCGTTGCGCACCGCCATGACGCTGGTGCGCTCGTGGTAGTCGGGCGTCATCTCCGCGCCCAGGCTGACCCACGGCATGTTGAAGCAGCTCATGACCGGCACGTAGATGATCATGCTGACCAGCATGAACCAGAAGTACTGCATGTCGGTCCAGCCGCGGCCCACGGCGAACATCAGCGGCAGGCCGACGCCGGCCAGCACGCCGCCGACGAGGATGAAGGGGCGGCGCCGGCCGTACTTCGTGCGGGCGTTGTCGGAGAGCCAGCCGAAGAGGGCGTCGGAGCCGGCGTCGATGACGATCTTGATCGCCTGCACCGTGGAGATCAGCCCCGGTGCGACGCCCAGGAAGATGTTGAAGACCTGGAAGGCCAGCGAGGCGTACAGCCAGTGCCCCCACATGTCGAGGATGGAGCCCAGGCCGAAGCCGATCTTCTGGCGCAGGGGCAGGCGCTCGGTGGCCGTCGGCGCCAACTGCGCCATGTGGAGGGTGCTGGCGTTCACAAAATCCTTCTTGTCCTGATGACGTCGGCGTAATAGCGGGCCGACAACTTGGGCGTGCGGACCTGCGTCTTGAAATCGCAATGCACGATGCCGAAGCGGCGCTGGTAGCCGTCTTCCCATTCGTAGTTGTCGATGAACGACCACAGGAAGTAGCCCTTCAGCGGCACGCCGGCGGCGATGACGCGGTGGGCTTCGCGCAGGTGGCTGCGCAGGTAGTCGCGGCGATGCAGGTCCAGCACCTCGCCGTTGACGACGGGCTCCTCGTCGTAGCCGCAGCCGTTCTCGGTGATGTAGAGCGCCTGGTGACCGTACAACTCATGGCAGAAGCGCGTGCCCCAGTAGATGGACTGCGGCACGAGGCGCAGCCAGGGGCTGTCCGCGCGCGGGTAGTTGACGGGGTGGGGCAGGGCCTCGTAAGCGGCGCCGTTCCTGCCGGCGCGCACGTAGGTGCCGCTGTAGATGTTCAGGCCCAGGAAGTCGGTCGGCAGGCTAATCAGCGCGAAGTCGCCGGGCTGCACGTCGGGCGCATCGGCGCCCACGCGCGCCAGGAAGTTGGCCGTGTACTTGCCGGCGTGGATGGCGCCCAGCACCTGGGCGTTCCGGTCGACGAACCAGGCCCTGGCGGCGGCGATGTCGGCCGGCGTTTCCGTCACGGGCACGGACACCGCGCAGTTGTCGGTCAGGCCCACGACGGCGCCCGCGCCACCGAACTTGCGCACCGCACGCACGCCGTGGCCGTGGCAGAGCAGCGCGTGGTGATAGGTCTGGTTGACGACCTTGTCGCTCTCCTTGCGGCCCGGCGCCTTGCCGCCGGTGCCGTAGCCCAGCAAGGTGAAGCAGAGGATCTCGTTGAGCGTGATCCAGTGCTTCACCTGGCCGGCGAAGGCCTTGACGACGGTGTCGGCGTAGCGGGCGAAGGCGTCCACCGTCACACGCGACGTCCAGCCGCCGCGGTCTTCCAGCGATTGCGGCAGGTCCCAGTGGAAGAGGGTCACCCACGGCTCGATGCCGTGCTTCTTCATGCTGGCGAAGAGGCGGTGATAGAAATCCAGACCCTTCTGGTTGAGCGCGCCGTCGCCGTTAGGGTAGATGCGCGGCCAGGCGATGGACAGGCGGTAGGTCTTGAACCCCAGCGAGGCCATCAGCGCGAAGTCCTCGTCGAAGCGGTGGTAGTGGTCGCAGGCGACGTCGGGCGTGTGGCCCTCGTGCACCTTGCCGGGGATGCGGCTGAAGCGGTCCCACACGGATTCACCCTTGCCATCCTCGAAGGCGGCGCCCTCGATCTGCGCGGAGGCCGCGGCGACGCCGAACACGAAGTCGGGCGGGAAGGGGCTTTCGTAGCTCAGCGCGCCCGGCGCTTGGCGGCGCTGCGGCGTGGCGGCCAGCGACCCGGTGGTCAGTGCCGGCAACGCGGCAGCGGCGAAAAGTTGGCGGCGGCGCAGGGGGCGAAAGGATGTCATCTGGATGGTCCTCGGTTGACCGCATGGCGGGTGGAGGCCCGCTGCGGGACGAAGGAATATAGGGGGCAGGTCCCGCCTGCGCTTGCGGGCCGGGCGCTGCGCCGCCCGCAAGCCGGCCCGCGTTTGACGATGTGCTCGCGGCGCGACGCCGCGGGCATTGCCGTCCCCTCGGGGGACCGGCCAGGCACGACCGCGTTCGGCGCGGCGAGACTGGACGAGGGGCTCACAGGATGCGCCTCTCACGCACGACATCGGCGTAATAGCGCGCCGACAGCTTGGGCGTGCGCACCAGCGTCTCGTAGTCGCAATGCACG
>NZ_LMFP01000031.1:3702-3865 GCF_001426885.1 Pelomonas sp. Root1444
GAAGCGCGTGGCCCAGTAGATGGCCTGCGGCACCAGGTTCAGCCACGGGCTGTCCGCGCGCGGGTAGGCCGGCGGCAGCGCCAGCGCCTCCCACGCGGCGCCGCCCTGGCCGGCGCGCACATAGGTCGCGGTGTAGATGTTCAGGCCCAGGTGGTCGGTGGGC
>NZ_LMFP01000032.1:0-196 GCF_001426885.1 Pelomonas sp. Root1444
GGCCAGCAACCGCAGCTTCTTCGGCAAGCCGCAGCCGGCCCAGGCCGCGGGCACGGCCACCGTAGAGCTGCGCCACCTGCCGCCCGGCCGCTACCAGCTCACGCAGCAGCGCACCGGCTACGAGGTCAACGACGCGCACACGGCCTACCTGAAGATGGGCTCGCCCAAGAGCCTGGATGCCAAGCAGCTGGCAGAG
>NZ_LMFP01000032.1:265-71070 GCF_001426885.1 Pelomonas sp. Root1444
GGTGGGCGCATGAAGCGGCGCACGGCTCTCCTTTCGCTGCTGCCCCTGGCCGGCTGCGGTGGCGGCGGCGCCGAAGCGGCAGCACCGGCTGCCGCACCAGCGCCGCCCGCACCGGCACCGGCAACGACCGGCATGCGCGACCTGAGCAGCCTGCAGCTGTCCAAGCTGATGGGCTCGGGCTGGAACCTCGGCAATGCGCTGGAGGCCATCGGCGGCGAGACCGCCTGGGGCAACCCCGCGACGACGCAGACGCTGATGAACGCCGTCAAGGCCGCCGGCTTCAAGACCGTGCGCATCCCCGTGTCCTGGAAGCAATACGCCGACGCCGGGGACAACATCGGCGCGGCCTGGATGTCGCGCGTCGCCGAGGTCGTCGGCTACGCCCGGACCGCCGGCCTGTTCGCCATCATCAACATCCACTGGGACGGTGGCTGGATGCAGCCCACCTACGCCAGCCAGGCGATGGCCAATGCGCGCATCACGAAGTTCTGGACGCAGATCGCCAATCACTTCAAGGCCCATGACGACACGCTGCTGTTCGCAGGCACCAACGAGGTCATGGTGACGGACGACTACGGCACGCCGAAGGCCGAGTACGTCGCGGTGCAGAACGGCTTCAACCAGCAGTTCGTCAATGCGGTGCGCGCCACCGGCGGCAACAACGCGGTGCGCAATCTGGTCGTGCAGGGTTTCAACACCAACATCGACCACACCGTCGCCTTCGCCGTCATGCCCACAGACACGGCCGCGCAGCGGCTGATGATGGAAGTGCACTACTACGACCCCTTCGACTTCACGCTCAACGACAAGAGCGCGATCTGGCAATGGGGCGCCGGTGCGACCGACCCCAAGGCGACCGAGGCCGGGTTCAACGAGGCCTACACGGACGCCCAGTTCCAGAAGATGAAGACGGCCTACGTCGACAAGGGCATCCCCGTCATCCTCGGTGAATTCGGCGCCATCCGCCGCACCGAGTACCCCGGCGCCGAGGCCTACCGCCTCGCGTGGGACCGCCACACCGCGCGCGCCGCCTGGGCCCACGGCATGGTGCCCGTCTATTGGGACGCCGGCGCCGCCACCGAGAACCACAGCATGGGCCTGTTCAACCGGGCGACCGGCGCACAGGTCTACCCCGACATCGTCAAGGCGCTCGTCGACGCGGCGACCTGACAACCGGGCGGCACCGCGCCGCCTGGGCCAGAAATCGAGGCGCTGCCCAGGGGGACGGCGCCCGTGCTGACGGCGCAGGCATCCGAGATGAGATGCCACGCCGCAATTCCCACCAGGAGACAAACCTTGAAATCGAAAATCTGGACTTCCTTGTGCCTGCTGGCACTTGCCGCGGCCGGGCCACATGCGGTCGCGCAGACCTGCACCGCCACCGCCGTCAAGCCTTACATCAAGGTCGGCAGCGGCAGCTGGACGAACACCGCGTCGGCGAGCATCGCTGCCGGCACGACCTTCGTCATGGGCCCCCAGCCCACCTCCGGCGGCAGCTGGGCGTGGAGCGGCTGCGGCAGCGCCGGATCGGCCCGCGAGCAGAGCCTCACCGCCAAGGCCAGCTGCACGGCCACGGCCACCTACACGAACAGCTGCGGCGCCAAGACGACGCAGAACTTCGCCATCACCGTGCCCGGCATGCGCGACCTGACCAGCCTGCAGCTGTCCAAGCTGATGGGCGCGGGCTGGAACCTCGGCAACTCGCTGGAAGCCATCGGCGGCGAGACCGCCTGGGGCAACCCGCCCGCGACACAGGCGCTGTTCAACGCGGTCAAGGCCGCCGGTTTCAAGACCGTTCGCATCCCCGTGTCGTGGAAGCAGTACGCCGACGCCAACGACAACATCAGCGCGACCTGGATGAGCCGCGTCACGCAGGTCGTCAACTACGCGAAGAACGCCGGCCTGTACACCATGATCAACATCCATTGGGACGGCGGCTGGATGCAGCCCACCTATGCAACCCAGTCGATGGCCAATGCCCGCATCACGAAGTTCTGGACGCAGATCGCGAACAACTTCAAGGGCTATGACGACACGCTGCTGTTCGCCGGCACCAACGAAGTCATGAAAGATGGCGACTACGGCACGCCGACGGTCGAGTACTACACGGTGCAGAACGGCTTCAACCAGGCCTTCGTCAACGCGGTGCGCGCCACCGGCGGCGGCAACCTGGCGCGCCATCTGATCGTGCAAGGCTTCAACACCAACATCGACCATGCGGTGAACTTCGCGACCATCCCGAGCGACTCCGCGACGAAGCGCCTGATGATGGAAGTGCACTTCTACGACCCCTACAACTTCGCGCTCAACGAGAACAGCACGATCTGGCAATGGGGCGCCGCAGCGACGAGCGCGGCGAACACCGAGACCTGGGCCAACGAGGCCTATGTCGACGCGCAGTTCCAGAAGATGAAGACCCGCTTCGTCGATGCCGGCATCCCCGTCATCCTGGGCGAGTTCGGCGTCATCCGGCGCACGGAGTTCGCGGGTTCCGACACCTACCGCCTCAACTGGACGCGCTATGTCGCCCGCTCGGCCTGGACGCATGGCGCCATTCCCGTCTGGTGGGACGCCGGTTCGCCCAACGCCAACCACAGCATGGGTCTGTTCGACCGCAGCAGCGGCGCGCAGGTGCACACCGGCCTGATCAGCGCGATCGTCAACGCGGCCAAGTAGCCGCAGCAGGCGCTGGCGGCGCCCGGCCGCGCCGCCAGCCCCCTCGCCCGAGGCCCGCCAGGGGCCCGATGCGCAGTTCGACTATCCTGTTAGCAAGCCCCGGCTCCATGCCGGGCCACGGGAGTCGATTTGCAAGAACGCAGCCTGCCGCACGACCGCGGCGCCGCGTCCGAAACAGCGCCGGCTGGCGGCCCGGCCTTCCTGCTGGACCAACCGGCGGGGCCACGGGAGCGCCGGCATGCCCTCGTCGTGGCAGTGGCCTCGGCCCTCGCCTTCGCGGCGCTGGTGCCGTTCGCGAAGCTGAAGCTCGCACCGGTGCCGGCCTTCATCCCCATCTACGAGTCGGCCCTGGTGCTGACCGACCTCATCACGGCCGTGCTGCTGTTCGGCCAGTACCGCATCCTGCGCGCGCAGGCGCTGCTCGTGCTCGGCTGCGGCTACCTCTTCACCGCCGCGATGGCGACCGCCCATGCGCTGAGCTTTCCTGGCCTCTTCAGTGCCACCGGCCTGCTGGGCGCCGGCACGCAGACGACGGTCTGGCTCTACATGCTGTGGCACGGCGGCTTCCCGCTCTTCGTGCTGCTCTACGTGTGGCTGAAGCGCCGCCCCGCCGCAACCATCCCGGCGGCGGTCTGGCCCGTCGGCACGCTGCTGGTTGGTGCCGCGTGCGTCGCGCTGACCACGCTCGGCCACGAAGCCCTCCCGGCGCTGCTCGTCTCGGGCCGCTATGCCACGGCCATGTACGTGACGGTCGGCAGCGTCTGGGCCTTCAACCTGCTGGCCTTGCGCGCGCTGTGGCGTCAGCGGCCACACACCGTGCTGGACCTCTGGCTGATGGTGGTCAGCCTGGCCTGGCTGTTCGACATCGCGCTGTCGGCGATGCTGAACGAGGCGCGCTTCGACCTCGGCTTCTACGCCGGCCGCATTTTTGGCCTGGTGGCCTGCTCGGTCGTGCTGATGGAGCTGCTGCTGGAAAACAGCACGCTGTATGCGCGCCTCTTCAAGGCCTACGAGGCCGGCAATCGCCAGGGCGAAGCGCTCGCCGCCGCGCGCGACGAGGCCGAGGCAGCCAACGCCGCCAAGAGCCTCTTCCTGGCCAGCATGAGCCATGAGATCCGCACGCCGATGAACGCCATCATCGGCCTCACCCACCTGGTGCTGGAGACCCGGCTCGAGCCGCGCCAGCGCGACTACCTGGGCAAGGTGCAGTCCTCGTCCAAGGCGCTGCTGGCGCTGCTCAACGACATCCTCGACTACTCCAAGATCGAGGCCGGCAAGATCACGCTGGAGGCCGAGGAGTTCAGCCCCGAGGAGCTGATCGAGAACGTGGGCCACCTGTTCTCGGCCCGCGTCGAGGAGGCGGGGCTGGACCTGCTGTTCGAGTTCGACGAGCACCTGCCGGACCGCCTTGTCGGCGACAGCCTGCGGCTCACGCAGGTGCTGAACAACCTCGTCGGCAACGCGATCAAGTTCACGCCCAAGGGCGAGATCGTCGTGCGCGCGGAGCTGCTGGGCGAGCAGGACGGCGCGGTACGGCTGCGCATCAGCGTGCGCGACACCGGCATCGGCATGACGCCCGAGCAGGCCAGCCGCCTGTTCGGGGTCTTCAGCCAGGCCGACGCCTCCACCGCGCGGCGCTACGGCGGCACCGGCCTGGGCCTGGCGATCTGCAAGCGGCTGGTGGAGTTGATGGACGGCAGCTTCGAGGTCAGCAGCACGCCGGGCCAGGGCAGCTGCTTCAGCTTCACCTGCCGCTTCGGCAAGGCCAAGCCGGGCGCCGAGCGCATCGACCTGCACCGCATCCGCGGCATGCGCACGCTGGTCATCGATGCCCAGCCCACCGAGCGGCTGATCCTGCAGCAGGTGCTGCAGAGCTGGCGCTTCCAGGTCGGAGTGGCGTCCTTCGGCGACGAGGCGCTGTACCGGCTGCGCCAGGCCGACCCGCTGCACCCGTACGAGCTGCTGCTGCTGGACTGGAAGACCGCCGGCACCGAATTCGTCGACGCGGCCCGGCGCATCGCCGCCGAGCGCGGCACCCCGCCGCCGGCCGTCATTGCGATGGGCAGCATGCACGCCAGCGACCGGGTCGAGGAAGAGCTCGGGACGCGCGCTGCCACCAAGGTCCTCGTCAAGCCGGTCACGCCTTCGCGCCTGTTCGATGTCATCGTGCACCTGCAACGCGGCGAGCAGCGCGCGGCCGAGCCCAGCGACATCGCCGGCCTGGCCGAGGCGATGCACCCCCTGCATGGCGCGCGCGTGCTGCTGGCCGAGGACAACCCGGTCAACCAGCAGGTGGCCTGCGCCTTCCTGGCCATGATGAAACTGCAGGTCGAGGTGGCCGAGAACGGCCTGGAGGCGGTCGAGCGCGTCAAGCAGGGCGGCTTCGACGCCGTGCTGATGGACATCCAGATGCCGCAGCTGGACGGCGTGGGCGCCACGCTGCTCATCCGCGCCATGCCCGAGCATGCGCGCCTGCCCATCATCGCGATGACGGCCGGCGCGATGGAGCACGACATCCAGGACTGCCTGGCCGCCGGCATGAACGCCCACGTCAGCAAGCCCATCGACGCCAGGCAGCTGGTGCGCACCCTGCTGGCCTGGGTGCCGCCGTTCGCCCGCCAGGGCTCGGCGGCCGATGCGGGTTGACGCTGGTTGATGCCGGCTGATGCGGCTGCCAACGGCCGACGGCCGCGTCAGGCCGCCTCGGGCAGGCGCTCGAAGTCCATCTCCCAGTTGGTCTCCCAGGTCTGGCCGCCATCGGCCGAGAAGGCCTGCGCCCAATGCGCCGTCGTGGGGGTGATGCCCGACCAGCGGAAGCGCACGCGCACGGGCTGGCCGCGCAGCTCGTCGTCGCACTGGAACTCGCCCACGCCGGCGGCGAAGCCCCCGATGACCGGCGGGTCGGGCCGGTGCGGGTTGCGGCCGTCGAACCACCAGATCGCCCACTGGCGCGTCGCCGGGTCGTAGGTGCGCAACGACGCGGCGCGGTAGGGGCCGGTAGGCAGTTCCAGCACGTTGTCGTCGATGTTGCCCAGACCGCCCAGCAGCGGCCACATGCGGCAGCGGCCCTCGAAGCGTTCCCAATCCGTGCAGCCGAGCAGGCGCTCCTTCAGGCGCCGGTGGCTGACCTTCCAGTGGCCGATGAGGAAGTCGAAGTCTTGCGGTGTGGATGCAGTGTTCATGCGGGGCCTTCGGGGCGGTGAGCGCGGATTGCGTGACCGCAGTCTGCGCGCCGATACCTGACAACCCGCGGCAGGTATTGAGCTCGGTCAGCCCGGCGGCACCGGCAAGCTCAGCCCGCGCTTGAGCACGCCCATCGCCACCTGCGTCGTGTAGCGGCGCACATTCGGATTGGCGGCCAGCAGGCGGGCCATCAGCGCCTCGTAGCCGGCCGCGTCCGGTGCCGTGACGACCAGCACGAAGTCGGCCTCGCCGGTCACGTAGAAGGCCTGCTGCACGGCCGCCTCGGCTTCCAGCCAGGCGCGCAGCCCGGCCATCAGCTCGGGGCGCTCGCTCTGGACTTGCAGGCTGGCGATGAAGGTCGTCGGCCGGCCGATGCGGGCCGCGTCGAGCACGGCGATATGGCGCTGGATGACCCCCTGCTCGCGCAGCTTCTTCAGCCGGCGCTGGATGGCCGACGGCGACAGGCTGACGCGCTCGGCCAGTTGCTCAGCGGTCAGCGCCGCGTCCTGCTGGACCAGGGCCAGCAGCTGGCGATCGAAACGGTCCAGCTCACTCATGGAAGACGTTGGCAGATTGCGGGCAAACGGCGTCGCGGCGGCGCATCTTGCCGCAATTCATCGCAGGCCCGTCCCTAGCATGGCCGGCTCACCAACAAGGAGCTTGCCGATGATCGATCACATGTCCCTGGGCACCACGCGCTATGCCGATTCGGTGGCGTTCTACAGCCGCGTGCTGGCGCCGCTCGGGCTGCAATTGATGCGGGACACCGGCAGCGAGGCCGCCTTCGGCACCGAAGCGAAATGGTGCTTCTTCCTGTACCCCGTGCCCGAGGGCGAGCCGGTGACGGCGCGCGGCACCCACGTCGCCATCGCCGCCCCGGACCGCGCGGCGGTCGCGGCGGCCCATGAGGCCGCCATGGCGGCAGCGGCGCGCGACATCTTCACGCCGCGCACGCGGCCCGACATCAGCGAGAGCTATTTCGGCGCGATGTTCCACGACCTCGATGGCCACCGCATCGAGGTCAAGACCCGCGAGGCCTGAGCCGGCGGCTGGTCAGCGATTGACCAGCAGGTCTTCGGGCTGCTTGCCCGCGGCGAGCGCGTCCTTGAACCAGTTCGGGCGCTTGCCGACGCCCGACCAGGTGCGGCCGTTGCCGTCGGTGTACTTGGCAACGCCACCCGTCTTCCTGGCCGCTGCCTTGCGGCGCTTGCCAGCCACCTTGGCGGTGGCCGCGCGGCGACGCGTCGCCTTGGCCGGCGAGGCGCCGAACAACTCGTCCGCGGTGATGTCGTAATGGGCGATCGCCTCCTTGATGCGCGCCACCACGTCGGCCTTCTCACGCGAACGCAAGGCGTCTGCCTGTTTCTGCAGTGTTTCGATCTGCTTGAGCAGGCCTTGCAACGATTTCGCCATTCAAGTCTCCAACGACAGGTTTTAGGAATGGCGCGATTCAATCACAAATGGCGCACAGACCTGCCGCAGCGGCCGAATGAAAACCATTCGGTCGAATGAATGACTCGATGAATGAGCGCAATGCATTTCATGCCCGTGCGAGAGGCCCGGGCCCAGGGGTCGACCCTTGGCCCGGGGCATGTACGGCCAGTGCGTGTCAGCAGTTCAGCTTGGCCAGCCCCTTGCCTGCACCCGCCGCCGACGGCAGGTTCTGCTTGACGCAGCTCGGGTCCTGCACCGTGTAGGTGTAGGGAATGCCGAGCGGGAAGGTGGCGGTGCTGGTCCAGTCGGTCGCGTCACGCGATGGCGACGATTCGCTGGCCACCCAGGTGATGCCGAACCGCGAGAAGTCGGCCGGGCTCTGCACGTTGTTGTTGCGCAGCTGCCAGTAGCCGATGGCCGGGCTGTCGCGCGAGGTGACCGGGTTCTGCGCGTTCTCGAACCAGTTGCCCTCGATCAGCGAGTAGCCGCTCATGCGGATGTTCGCCCCGGAGGTCAGCACGCCGCTGTAGAGGTTGTTGTACAGGTGCGTGTAGCCGCCGCGCTGCAGCGGCAGGCGCGACTTCACGTTCTGGTAGTGGTTGTGGTGGAAGGTGATGAAGCGGTCGCTGGCGTCGCTGTCGCTGGAGCCGATCAGGCCGACCTTCTGGTGGTCGTGGATGTGGTTGTAGGAGTAGGTGATGTGGTGGGCGCCGGCCTTGCTGTCGATGAGGCCGTCGAACTCCAGGTCGCCCGCGCCGCTGCACTCCTTGGTGCTGCTGAACAGCGTGTTGTGGTCGATCCAGATGTAGCCCGGGTAGGCGCCGCTCAGCCCTTCGATGCCGATGGCGTCGATGGAGCCCGGCAGCAGGCCGATGGTCATGTTGCGGATGATGATGTTCTGCGCATTGGCCTTGATCGCCAGGCCGAAATTCGCCGCCGAGTCGTTCGTGCCTTCGATGGTGATGTTGCTCTTGTTCTTGATCTCTACGATGGCGCCGTCGGGCTTTTGCCATTGCGCGCAGGAGTCGGTGATGGTGCCGAAATCGAAGCGGCCTGTGTAGCGCAGCACCAGGCCGCCGGTGCCGGTGTAGGCGTTGATGGCGGCCTGCATCTCGGCGGCGGTGGCCACGTTGACGGGCGTCACGCTGCCGCCGCCGGTGACCAGGCCGGCATAGCCGCCGCTGTGGCCGGCGGGTGCGGGTGCGGGTGCGGGTGCGGGTGCGGGTGCGGGTGCGGGTGCGGGTGCAGGTGCAGGTGCCGGGGCAGGTGCCGGGGCAGACACCGGCCCGACCGCGCACTTCTTCGCCGTGCCCGGGTAAGGGTCGGAGCCGAACGTGGCCACGGTGCAGGCGACGCTGCCGCTGAGGTTCTTGATCACCCAGCGGTCCTTGATGCCAAAGGACACCGGGCGCACGCTGGTGCCGGCCTTGCAGGTCTCGCCTTCGTCGGCGCATTTGGAATAGCCCGAGGGCCAGTCCACCGCGTGCGCCGCCGACGCGGCGAACAGCAGCGACAGCGCGGCATGCACGGGTTTGCCGAGCACGGGTGGCACAGGGGGTGGGGTCATGCGGGTGTTCATCTCGTCTGTCTCCTGGGTTTCGTCCACGCCCCGGCCCGACCCGGGCGGCGCGCAGCATGGCGTCGGGCAGGCTCACACGGGCGGCCAAGGCTCGACGAAGGGGTGGGGGAGAGAGAAACCGGAGCCGACTGCAGGTCGCTACCGGTCGATCTGCGCGCCAGGCGCAACGACGTCAGGTCGGCGCGGCACTCCGGCCGCGCATCGCGGGCGGATCATGAAACAGCGTTTCGACTTTGTGGCCCCGGGATTTCACCGCCGGGTAAGCCTGAAGGTCCGGCGCGGGACAACGGCCCCCGCGCCGCCGCGCGACATCGTCGGCGACGGCCTACAGCCGGACTGCGCCCACCCCGACTGCCGTGGCGCAGTCCTAGGCGCAAATTGAAGAGCGTGCATCCCAGCACGCCCGGCCACGCGCCGCGGCCCCCATTACTTCTCGAAGGAGCACGCGATGTCCTACCCCACCATCTCCTCATCCAAGGTCGAAGGCACCAATGTCTACAACCTGCAGGGCGACAAGCTCGGCTCGATCGACGACCTCGTCATCGACAAGCGCAGCGGTCAGGTGCGCTACGCGGCGCTGGAATTCGGCGGCTTCCTGGGCATGGGGACCGACCGCTACCCGCTGCCCTGGAACATGCTGAAGTACGACACGGACAAGGACGGCTACGTCGTCAATGTCGACAAGGCCCAGCTTGAGAAGGCGCCGCGCTATCCGGAGGATGAAGCGCCGACCTATTCGGATGACTACGGTCGCAAGGTCTACGACTATTACGGCTTTCCCTGGATGTAGGCCGTTGACCCCTCGTCCAGTCTCGCCCGCTGAACGCGGCGAGTCTGGCCGGTCCCCCGCGGGGACGGCGATGCTCGCGGCATCGAGCCGCGAGCGCATCGCCAAAGGCGGGCCGGCTTGGGAGCGGCCCGGCGCTCGGCCCGCAAATCACACGGAGCTGCCATGGCCACCAATGCCCGTTCCATCGCCTCGCTGTCGCTGAGCTTCGGCCTGGTGAACGTGCCTGTGAAGCTGTACTCGGCCACCGAGCCCGGCTCCGAGATCCGCTTCAACCTCCTCGACAAGGACGGCTCGCGCGTCAAGCAGCAGTACGTCAACGAGCGCACCCGCGCCGTCGTCGAGCGCAAGGACATGGTCAAGGGCTACGAGGTGGAGGACAACCGCTTCGTGCTGTTCACGCCGCAGGAGCTGAAGAACCTGGAGGAGGGCAGCAGCCACGTGATCCAGATCGTCAGCTTCGTGCCGGTGGCGTCCATCGACCCGCTGTACTACGACAAGAGCTACCTGCTCGCCCCGGACAAGCGCGGCGACAAGCCCTATGCGCTGCTGGCCGAGGCGCTGCGCCAGTCCGGCCGCTGCGCGCTGGCCAAGTGGGCGTGGAAGGCCAAGCAGTACGTCGCGCAGATCCGTGCCAACGAGGACGGCCTCATCCTGCAGCAGCTGCGCTATGCCGAAGAGGTGCGCTCCCTGGCGGACCTCGACATCCCGCAGGCCGAGGTCTCCAAGCCCGAGCTGCAGCTGGCGCTGCAGCTGGTCGAGCAGATCGCGGCGGACGAGTTCGACCCGACGCAGTTCGAGGACGACGAGAAGGCCCGCGTGCTTGCGGCCATCGAGGAGAAGGTCAAGGGCAAGCAGATCGTCGCGTCTGCGCACGAGGAGGACGGCACGCCGGGCAGCGGCCAGGTCATCGACCTGATGGATGCGCTGCGTGCCAGCCTGGGCGGCAAGAAGCCGGCCAAGGAGGCGAAGGAGGCCAAGCCGTCCAACGTGACTGCCCTCAAGCCAAAGCCGGCCCCGGCCCGCAAGGCCGCCAAGCGCGTGAACGCCGAACCCGAGGCCGCCCCGGCGCCGCGCCGACGCGCGCAGAAATAGCCGCCATGGGCTTGGATGCGCCCTACCCGCTGCGGCAGGCGCTGCGCCTGACCGGCCTCACCCAACGCTTCCTGGACCGCCTGGTCGAGCAAGGCGTCGTGGCGCCGCGCGACGGCCAGCGCTTCAGCCACCAGGACGTCGTCGTGCTGCGCACCGCCAAGGCGCTGCGCGATGCCGGCGTGCCGCCGCGCAAGGTGGTGCAGGCGCTGCGCCGCGTGAAGGACTCGCTCGCCCCCGGCGCACTGTCCGGCGTGCGCCTGCGTGCGCATGCCGGCGGCGTCGAGGCGCGCACGCCGGACCGGCAGCGCATCGACGCCCACACCGGCCAGGCGCTGCTGCCCTTCGACGACGACGAGGCCGCCGCCGTGCGGCCGCTGGCTGACGAACCCGCTGCCGGCGAATGGCTGCGCCAGGCCCAGGCGCTGGAGGCCAGCGACAGCGCCGCGGCCGAGGCCGCCTACCGCCGCGCGCTGAAGCTGGACCCATGCTGCTCGGCCGCGTACGTCAACCTCGGCGCGCTGTTGTGCGAGGCGCGGCGCTGCGAAGAGGCCGTGGCGCTGTACGAGCAGGCGCTGGACCACTGCGAGGCCACGCCGCTGGTGCACTTCAACCGCGCCACGGCACTGGAAGACGTCGGCCGGCCGCACCAGGCCGTCGCCGCCTACGAGCGCGCGCTGGCCCTGGACCCGCGCCTGGCCGACGCCCACTACAACCTCGGCGTGCTGCTGGAGCAGCTGGGCGACCACCAAGGCTCGCTGCGCCACCTGAACGCCTACCGGCGCCAACGGCCATGAAGCTCAAGGACGAGGCGCCCCTGGCGCGCTACAACGCCAAGCGCGATTTCAACGCGACCCGCGAGCCCGAGGGCCGACCGGCGCGCAAGTCCCGGAAGAAGGCGCTGGGCTTCGTCATCCAGAAGCACTGGGCCTCGCGGCTGCACTACGACTTCCGGCTGGAGCTGGACGGCGTGATGCTCAGCTGGGCCGTGCCCAAGGGCCCCAGCTTCGACCCGGCCGTCAAGGCCATGGCCATCCATGTCGAGGACCACCCGGTCAGCTACAACACCTTCGAGGGCAGCATCCCCAAGGGCAGCTACGGCGCCGGCACCGTCATCATCTGGGACCGCGGCACCTGGGAGCCCGTCGGTGACCCTCGCGAGGGGCTGGAGAAGGGCAAGCTGATCTTCCATCTGCACGGCCAGAAGCTGGCCGGCCTTTGGGAGCTGGTGCGCATCTCCAAGCCGGGGCAGTTCAAGCAGGACCACTGGCTGCTGCTGAAGAAACGCGGCGACGCCTGGGCGCGGCCCGGCACCGAGTACGACGTCATCACCGCGCTGCCGGACAGCGTCGTGGAAAAGCCGCTGGGCCTCGTGGAGGAGCGCGAGCCGCGCGGCGCCACCGCCCCGGCACCGTCCCCAGCGGCCGGCCCGGACCTGTCCAAAGCCGTCAAGGCCACGCTGCCCGACACGCTGGCGCCGCAGCTCGCCACGCTGGCGGCCGCGGCGCCGGCGGAGGGCGAGTGGCTCATCGAGAACAAGTTCGACGGCTACCGCCTGCTGGCGCGCATCTCCGCCGGCAAGGTGCGCCTGCTCACGCGCCAGGGCAACGACTGGACGGCGCGGCTGAAGCCGCTGGCCGAGGCGTTGCAGGCGCTGGACCTCGGCCCCTGCTGGCTGGACGGCGAGATCGTCGTGCTCAACGACCAGGGCGTGCCCGACTTCAACCGCCTGCAGAACGCCATCGACAACGCCCGCACGCAGGAGATCGTCTTCTTCCTCTTCGACCTGCCCTTCGTCGGCCGCTACGACCTGCGCGCCGTGCCGCTGGCGGGCCGCCGCGCCGCGCTGCAGCAGCTGCTCGAAGGCCGCGCGACCGAGCGCATCCGCTTCAGCGACGCGCTGCCGTCGACGCCCACCGAAGTGCTGGCCGCCGCCTGCCGGCTGGGGCTGGAGGGCGTCATCCTCAAGCGCGCCGACTCACCCTACGTCGGCCGGCGCAGCGACACCTGGCTGAAGCTGAAATGCCAGCGCCGCCAGGAGTTCGTCGTCGTCGGCTTCACCGACCGCACCAACTCGCCCAAGGAGGTGGGCGCGCTGATGCTGGGCTATCACGAAGAGGGCCGGCTGCGCTCGGCGGGTTCGGTCGGCACCGGCTGGGGCACAGCCCAGGGCCGCGAGCTGCACCGCGTGCTGGTGGCGCTCGAGACCGACAAGCCCGCCCTCGACCCGGCGGAGTTCACGCCGGGCCGCTGGTCCAAGCGCCGCAGCGGCAATGAGCGCTGGGTCAAGCCGGAGCTGGTGGTCGAGGTGGCCTTCGGCGAATGGACGCCGGACGGGCACATCCGCCACGCCAGCTTTCGCGGCGTGCGCGCCGACAAGCCGGCCCGGTCCATCACGCGCGAGCAGGCCGCCCCGGCCCCGGCGCCGGCCCCCGCGCCGGCCGCGCGCAAGACCGGTGTAGCCATCACCCACCCCGACCGCGTCATCGACCCGTCGACCGGCCTGCGCAAGATCGACCTGGTGCGCTACTACGAGAGCGTCGCCGACTGGATGCTGCCGCACCTGCGCCAGCGGCCGGTGTCGCTGGTGCGCGCGCCGCAAGGCATCAGCGGCGAGTTGTTCTTCCAGAAGCACTCGGAGGCCAAGATGCCCGGCGTCGTCGACCTCGATGCCGAGCTCTGGCCCGGCCATGCGCCGCTGCTGGCCATCAACAGCCTGGAGGGCCTGATCAGCGCCACGCAGATGAACGTCGTCGAGTTCCACACCTGGAACTCGACGGCGAAGAAGATCAACCAGCCCGACCGCGTCATCTTCGACCTCGACCCCGGCGAGGGTGTGACCTGGGCGCAGCTGCAGGAGGCGGCGCTGCTGATGCACACGCTGCTGGAGGAGCTGGGCCTGCAGAGCTGGCTCAAGACCAGCGGCGGCAAGGGGCTGCATGTGGTGGTGCCGCTGACGCCCAGGCTCGATGACGACGCGGTGAAGGCCTTCTCCAAGGCGGCCGTCGAGCACATGGCGCGCACGCTCCCGCAGCGCTTCGTCGCCAAGAGCGGCGGCAGCCGGCGCGTCGGCAAGATCTTCATCGACTACCTGCGCAACGGCCACGGCCAGACCACGGCGGCGGCCTTCTCGGCGCGCGCCCGCCCGGGGATGGGCGTGTCCATGCCGGTGGCCTGGGCGCAGCTGTCGTCGCTGAAGAGCGGCGCGCACTGGACCATCCAGACGGCGCGCGAGTACCTGTCCTTCAGCGGCGAGGACCCCTGGGCGGCGTACTGGAAGACGCGCCAGTCGCTGACGGCGGCGATCAAACGGCTGGACAGGGACTGAGAGCACCGCGGTCTTGTCCGACGCCCACAGCAGCGCGTTGCTGACAGGGCGTCGCGGGTGGCGTTCTTAAGCTGACCGGTGGGGCTACCTCGCTGCAGGTGCCGCCAATCCATCAACCCGAAGGAGACCGATGATGACCCGATCCCAAGCCCCGCGCCTGCTGTGCGCCCTCGTGCTCGCCGGCCTGGCCGGCGCCGCTTCGGCCAACCTGACCCAGCCGGTCTATTCGTCCGCCAAGGACGAAGTCAAGGCGATGTTCAAGGCCGAGCGCGACAAGTGCGACAGCATGTCCGGCAATGCCAAGGACGTCTGCGTCGAGCGCGCCAAGGGTCATGAGAAGGTCGCCCTGGCCCACCTCGAATACCAGCACACCGGCAACACCAAGGACCGCAACGACTACCTGGAGGCGCGCTACGAAGCCAAGTACAAGCTCGCCAAGGAGATGTGCGACAGCCAGTCGGGCAATGCCAAGGACGTCTGCGTGGCCGATGCGAAGGCCGCGCACGACAAGGCCAAGGCCGACCTGAAGGCGAACAAGAAGATCGCCGACGCCCAGAACGACCAGATGGAAGCCAAGCTCAAGGCCGACTACAAGGCCGCCAACGAGCGCTGCGACACGCTGTCGGGCGACGCCAAGGACAGCTGCCAGGCCAGCGCCAAGGCCCGCTACTTCCAGTGAGCCCGCAGCCGCCTTCTGGCGGCCGATGCGTGGCCAACAAGCCCGGTGACCGCAAGGCCGACCGGGCTTTTTTGCGTCATACGGCAGGTGACTGCCGCGCCACGGCAGCGCGGTCCATCGGCCGAAATCGCACGCCGGCGTAGGACCAAACCGGCCTGCGCCGCCGGCCTGGTCCGTCAGCAGGCATGCGGCTTGCTGTCCTCCCGTTACAAGCAGTGTTGAAACCGCGTTCGGGAACGTCTTGCGCGATGGTGCGGCAAGCACGGCTGAGAGGAGATATGCCATGGGAACTGAGGACTTTCGGGTCGTGCTGGTCGACGACGATGTGGATGCATGCCAGACCTTGAGCGAACTGCTCACGATCGACGGCTACAGCGTGCGCGTGGCCAACACCGCACAGGACGCCATCACGGCGGTCAATGAGTACCAGCCCGTCTGCGCGCTGCTGGACCTGGGGCTGCCGGACTTCGACGGCTGCGAATTGAGCAAGCGCCTGCGCGCCGCCCATGGCTCCGACCTCGTGCTCATCGCACTTACCGGCCGCGCCGGTGAAGCGGAGCACAACGAGGCCATGGCAGCGGGCGTCGACCACGTGCTGCGCAAGCCGCTGTCGCTGGAGAACCTGAGGCGCTTTTTCCCGCCGCTGAACTGATTTACCGGCAATATTTGCCGCTGGCGCGCCGGAGCCGGTGGGGCGCCGGGCCGCCGTCTCGCCGCCGCGCGCTTCACAAAACTGGCGCCCGGGCGCGGTGTTGTCCGACAGGAAACGCGGGGCCGCGGCCTAACTTTGTCATCGCGGCCCGGTCGATGACCGGCCGCATCCCGCAACCTCAAGGAGAAATCCATGGCAAACAGCAATCGCTCCGGCAGCAACAACCCTGGCCAACGCCAGCAGGGCAGCAACCTGGACACCGATGACAACCGCAGCAGCCGCCAGCAGGAACAGGCCGGCTCGCAGGGCAATCGCCAGCAGCAAGGTGGCAGCGGCTCCTCGCAGGTCTCGGACCGCGACAGCTCGCGTGAGCAGCAAGGCAGCTCCGGCCAGGGCCGCAAGGGCAGCTGACGCGCTGACGGGTTGAGCGCCCGGCCGCGCCGCTGCGCATGACGCAGCCCGTGGCCCATGAACGCCATGCCATTCCGGTTGCGAATGGCATGGCGTTTGCCATTCACGGTTTCGACGCTGCGTCTGCCTGGCGCCTCCACCCCCTCTTCCAAGCAACCAAGGACACACCATGCCCACAGCACCCACCCGCGCCACCGCGAGCCGCCGTTCCACCGCTCCCCGCCGGACGCCGCGCCCGAAGGACGCCGTGGCCATGCTCAGGGAGGACCACAAGAAGGTCAGCGCCCTGTTCGAGGAGTTCGAGAAGGCCCGCTCGGACCGGCGCAAGAAGGAGATCGTCGCGGCCATCTGCATGGAGTTGACCGTGCACACGACGCTGGAGGAAGAGATCTTCTACCCGGCCTTCAAGGAAGCCCTCAAGGACAAGGAGCTCGTGCCCGAGGCCCATGTCGAGCATGCCGCCGTCAAGGACCTGATCGCGCAGGTGCAGGACCAGGAGCCCAGCGGCGAGGAGTACGACGCCAAGGTCAAGGTGATGGGCGAGTTCGTCAAGCACCACGTCAAGGAGGAACAGACCGAGATGTTCCCCAAGGCCAAGAAGGCCGCGCGGCTGGACCTCGTCGAACTGGGTCAGCGCATGGAAGAGCGCAAGCAGCAGCTCATGCAGTTGCACTGACCCCCGCAACCTGCGCCGGCAAGGCCGGCTCGCCCCGCGAGCCGGCCAGCCGCAGCATCAGGCGGCCGACACGGTCGACACAGGCTTGCAGGTCGAAATGCTCGACCGCCCTCGCCCGCCCACGTGCGCCCATGCGGCGGCGCAGCGCTTCATCCGCCACCAGCGCGGCGCAGCGGCCGGCCAGGTCGTTGAAATCGCCCGGCCCGGCCAACCAGCCCGTTTCGCCGTGCTCGATCAGGTCGGGCACGCCGCCCACCCGCGTGGCCACCAGCGGCAGGCCGCAGGCCATCGCTTCCATCAGCGCCAGCGGCATGGCCTCGGAATGCGAGCTGGACACGACGACATCGAGCTCGTTGTAGAGCGCCGGCATGTCGTCGCGCAGGCCCAGGAAATGCGTCTGCCGCAGCCCCAATTGCCCGGCCAGCCGCGCCAGTTCAGCCTGCATGGGGCCGTCGCCGACGACGACGCAATGCGCATCGGGCTGGCGCCCCTGCAGCAGCATCGCCATGCGCAGGAAGACGTCCGGGCCTTTCTCCGGCGACAGCCGGCCGACGAAGCCCACCAGCACCGTCGAAGGCGCCAGGCCCAGGCTGTCACGCAACGCGCTCGCCGCGGGCCGCTGCGGGCGGAACACCGCCGTGTCGACACCATTGGTCTCGCAGCTGAGCAACTCGGGGCTGACGCCCAGACCGAGCGCGCTGTAGTAGCTCGGCCGGCAGACCACGCTCAAATGGCTTTGCACCGCGCGGTGCACCTCGAGGTCCAGCACCGTCGGCTGGCGGCCGTGCACCGTGGCCAGCACCGGGCGCGACGTCAGCCGCCCGACGATGCCGGCCAGCGCATGCGCCCGCGGCAGATGGGCATGCAGCAAATCAACGCCCGCCGACTGCACCAGCGCCGTGGCCATCTGGATGCTGCTCCACGACGGGTCGTCCGCCATCGGCACGATCAGCACCTCCATGCCCAGCCCGCGCAGGCGCCGCGCGAAGGCGCCATCTGCCGGGCACAGCACCGTGAAGCGCACGCGCTCCGGCGGCATGCGCTCGATGAACCGTTCAACCCAGGTCTCCATGCCACCCACGATGGCGTTGCCGACCACTTCCAGCACGTGCAGCGCCTGACCGGCTGCCACGTCGGAATGCTTGTCCATGGAACCTGTGAAGAGTCGCGACGCGCCCGGCCGGCAAGCCCGGTGCCCGCCGGGCCGGGAGCGCTCATTGCCTACGGCCCGCACCGCACCTTCTGCCACCACCACCGCCATGACGCCACAACCCTCCGGCAGCCGTTTCCTGACTGCCGAACTCGCCAAGGCCGCGCTGACCGCCCTCGCGCCGGCCATCTCGGCACAGCTCGCAGCACCCGAGGTCAGCGGCCTCGGCGTGCTGCATGTGGTCGTGCTCGACCCGACGCAACCCGACGGCGAAGAGCCGCGCATCCTGTACGAGCACTCCTTCGGCGACCGCGACCGCTGGGATGTCGACTACGCCGACTACGCCCGCCGCAAGGCCCGCCTGTCCTGGCGCCACCGCATGGACGGCCGCCGCCTGCAGCTGCTGGAGCCGCACCGCCTGCATGCCGACGACGCGCTGCTGTGGGGCAGCGTCTGGCTGGACGGCCTGGTCGTCGCCGCCAGCGGCGCCTTTCCGATCTGGGATGAATGCTTCTCGCTGATGGCCGCCGCCCAGCTGCGCGCCCGCGCCTGGGATGCCGCCCAGAACGCAAGCTAGCCCTGCCTCATTTTTTCTTGAAACCTGCAACCTCAGAGCGTTCACATGACTGACTCCTCCTCCACCCCCACCCCGCAGCCCGCCAACCTGCAGGGTCGCGTCGCCCTCATCACCGGCGGCAGCCGCGGCCTGGGGGCCGCCATCGCCCAGGTGCTGGGCGAATCCGGCATGCGCGTCGTGCTGGCCGACGTCGAGCTGCAGCGCGCCCAGGACTGCGCCGCCCTGCTCGGCGAACGCGACATCGAGGCCATCGCCGTGCCGCTGGACGTGGCGGACCCGGCGCAGTGCGAGCGCGCCATCGAACTCGCCGTCAACAAGTTCGGCCGGCTGGACGCCCTCGTCAACAACGCCGCCGTCGACGTCACCGCGCCGCTGGCCGAGCTCAGCGTCGAGGACTGGCTGCGCGTGCTGCACACCAACCTGTCGGGGCCGCTGCTGATGATCAAGTTCGCCACCGCGCAGATGGCAAGGCAGACCGGTGGCGGCCATGTCGTCAACATCGCGTCCACCGCGTCCAAGCGCGCCTGGCCGAACGCCAGCGCCTATCACGCCACCAAGTGGGGCCTGCTGGGCCTGTCACACGCGCTGCATGCCGAGCTGCGCGACCAGGGCATCCGCGTCGGTGCCATCGTCGCCGGCGGCATGAAGACACCCTTCCTGCTCGACCGCTTCCCGGACATCGACGCCAACAACCTGCAGGACCCGATCAACGTCGCGTGCGCGGTGCGCTACATGCTGCAGCAGCCCGAAGGCACGGTGGTGCCGGAACTGACCGTATTGCCGATGCGCGAAACGTCGTGGCCCTGACCACCCGGCCCGGCGCGCGGCACGTGCAGGCAGTTCACAGTGAGGGCCGCCCCTGCCTCTTCATCGACAAGGACGGCACGCTGATCCACGACGTGCACTACAACGTCGACCCCGCGCTGCTGCGCTTCATGCCCGGCGCCGGCGCGGCGCTGGCGCGGCTGCAGCGCGCGGGGCTGGCGCTGGTCATCGTCACCAACCAGAGCGGCATCGCGCGCGGGCTGTTCACGCATGAGCAGTTCGACGTGCTGCAGCAAGCCTTGCTGCAACGGTTGCAGCAGGAGTTCAGCGTCACCATCGACGCCGTGGAGATGTGCCCGCACGGGCCCGACGCCGACGGCAACCCGACCTGCCCCTGCCGCAAGCCCGCGCCCGGCATGCTGACGCGCGCCGCGCGGGCGCTCGGCCTGGACCTGTCGCGCTCCTGGATGGTCGGCGACACGCTGGACGACGTCGAGGCCGGCCATCGCGCCGGGGCCGGTGGCTTCCTCTTGCGCAGCGGCGGCGAGACGGTGTGGCGGCGCGGGCCGCTGCGCGAACCCGACGCCGCCTTCGACGACTGGGCCGCGCTGGCCGACCACGTCGAACACCTCGTCGCCAGACAAACCGCCACGCCATGAACGGCAGCGCGCTGCCCTCCTTCTGGATGGGCGGCTACGAAGGCGCCGACCACGTGAACGGCGCCGGCGAGGCGCTGGACCTCGTGGCCGCCACCGGCCACCACCAGCGCCTGGACGCCGACTACCGCGCCGCCCGCCGCCTGGGCCTGCGCTGCGTGCGCGAGAGCGTCGGCTGGCGCCTGGCCGAGCGCGCCGACGGCAGCTTCGACCTGAGCCGCGCCGTGCGCATGGCCGAGGCCGCCACGCGCCAGCGCGTGCACATCCTGTGGACGCTGATGCACTACGGCGTGCCACCCGACCTCACGCTGCTGGACGACGCGCTGATCCCGCGCTTCGCCCGCTTTGCCGGCGAGGTGGCGCGCGTGCTGGCGCCGCTGTCGCCCGCGCCGCGCTTTTACACGCCGATCAACGAGATCAGCTTCCTGTCCTGGGCCGCCAGCGCGACGACCGACATGGGCCCGGCCGGCGTGCAGCAAGCCGCAGCGCTGGAGGACTCGCGCATCAGCGGCTTCCAGGTCAAGCAGCGGCTGGTGCGCGCGGCGCTGGCCGGCATGCAGGCCATCCGCGCGGCCGACCCGGGCGCACGCTTCCTGCACATCGAGCCGGTGCTGCACGTGGCCCCCTGCGACGGCGACGACGCCGAGCAACGCGCGCTGGCCGAACGCATCGCCAGCTACCAGTGGCAGACGATGGACATGCTGTGCGGCCGCATGGACCCGCAGCTCGGCGGCCACCCCGACGCGCTGGACTGGGTGGGCTTGAACCACTATCACACCAGCCAGTGGGAAGTGCCCAGCGAGAAGCGCCTGCCCTGGCACCTGCGCGACCCGCGCCGGCGGCCGCTGGCGCAGCTGCTGGGCGAAGTTTGGCGGCGCTACGAGCGGCCGATGGTGATCGCCGAGACCGGCCACATCGGCGTCGGCCGCGCCGCCTGGCTGCACGAGATCGCCGCCGAGGCACAACGCGCCCGCGCCCAGGGCCTGCCGCTGCAGGGCGTGTGCCTGTACCCGCTGCTGGACCGGCCCGACTGGAACGACACGCGGCGCTGGCACCGCAGCGGCCTGTGGCACCTGCGCCAGCCGCAGGAGCGCAGCCTGAACCGGCCCTATGCCCGCGCGCTGCGGCAGTGGCGCGACGTGGCCGAGCCCACGCCCGCCGACACGCGCCCCGGGCTGCTCGTGCTGCTGCCCTGCGCCTGGGAGGACTGGCCCGCGCCGCGCGAACCCCTGCTGCAGGCGCTGGCCGCGATGGGCCCGCTGCGCCTGCTGGAGCCACCGCGCGCCGACAGCGCCGAGCCGGTGCTGCGCTGCCACGGCGTGGCGCCGGGCGCCGAGCTGCTGGTGCTGCACGGCCACAGCCCCGGCTGGAGCGCGCCGCCGACGAACGCCGAACTCGCGCTGCTGCGCGCCGCGCTGCAACAGGCCGGCGCCCACCGCTGGGCCTGCTGGCTGGCCGGCTGGCGCGACGACGGCCACCCGGCCTGGTGGCGCGAGCTGGCCGACACCGGCCTCATCCTGCAGCCCGACGGCGACCGGCCGCCCACTGGCGACCTGCTGCGCCGCGCCCGCGCGACGCTGCCCGCCAGCTGGCCGCCGCCCACGTCGAGACGGCCGCCGCCGCACAGCTACGAAGCCGAGGAGGTGGCCGGGCTGCTGCGCACCGGCACGGCGCCGCGCTGGTGGCTGAGGGCGCCGCCGACGGCCGCCGGCAGCGCCGACCGCCTGCGCGAACTGGCCGCGCGCTGGCCGGGGCAGCAGTTGCTGGTCGATGCGCCGGCGCCGCCCACCGACACGCCATGGCCGCGCAACCTGCACTGGCTGGGCCGCGTGCACGACAGCCTGCACGCCGCGCTCGCCGCAGCGGTGGAGCGCGTCATCGCGTGGGACTGCGCGCCAGGCTGGCCGAGTGCTGGTCGGTCAGGCGACGGTGACGCTGCATGCCTTCGGGAGGCTGCGGCAATGGTGGATGCCGTGCGGCAAGCCGTCCTCCGGCTTCACCTCGGATCGACAAGCCCGTGTTGAGCGAGCCGGTGAACTTCGTCGTGGCGCCGGCGGGAGGCCTGGGCCCTCGGGGACGCCGGCGGCGGGCGGCTTTGCAGCGAGAGCGGTCCTTCCTTTCGACCTTTGCTGATGTACGCTGGCGGCCAGGAACTGCCGTTCGCTAGCGACTGCTTTCCAGTACCCCGGCCGCAGACCGTCACCAGACCGCGAAATGTTTCACTGCCCCCAGTGCGATGCGACCCTGCAGCGAGATGCCTCGGTCTGCCCCCGCTGCAATGCATCCTTCGGTGATCACAGCGCCTGGAGACCCGTGTTCAGGGCTCCGAAAGTCTGGACGCCAAATGACGTGCCTGCACCGCAGCGCATTTGGTACGTCATCCTGTGCCTCGTCGGATTGCTGTACATGGGCTACAGCCTGTACACGGGGGCCTTCTACCTGCCCAACAGAAGAGGCAACGGTGGGACTTTGAAAGGCATAAGCGCCTACATCATGTGTGCGGCGCTTTTTTTCGGGGTCGCGCACTTAGCGAGCTACGTGGCGGACCACTACGATCGTCGAAACAATGAAGTCGCTTACGCCAGATTCGCCAAGCAGAGCAAATACTGCGCCGTCGCGTTCTTTGTGGCGGCCCTACTCCTGTCGGGGTCTGGGCGTTAGCTGCCTGATGGGCCGCGCGACTGGCTGACGTGGCTCGGCAGCCGTTGACCTGCTACGCATGTCGAAGGACCGCAATCAGCCTTGCGCTGTCATTGCCCCCGCCGACGCACTTCCGCGCCCGGCCCGTTCCGTGAATTGACGTCCTCGCAGGCAAGCCGCGCCGTGTCGCGCAACGCGTTCATCGACGTCGCATCTGTTGACGCGACGTCAACGCCCGCGGGTACGGAGAGAATCGCCGTCCGGACCGCCGCTGGTCGGCCAGGCAGCCTGTCCTGCCCACAGCTGGTGCCGCCAGACCACTCATGACCGACGCTCAATACACGACCTTGCCGCAGTGGCCCAACGCCTATCCGGCCAGCGGCGCCAGCGCCACGCTGAAACACCTCAACGAGGATTTCAGCGTGACCGAACTGCCGCTGCAGCTGCCCTCCGGTGAGGGCGAGCACATCTGGCTGGACGTCCAGAAGAACGGTGCCAACACCGCCTTCGTGGCCCAGCAGCTGGCCGCGGCCGCCGGCGTGGAGGAAAGGGATGTGGGTTATGCCGGCCTGAAGGACCGCTACGCGATCACCCGCCAGTGGTTCAGCATCTATTTACCCAAGGGCGAGACGCCCGACCTGACCCAGCTGCAGCACCCGGAATTCAAGGTGCTGAGCCAGAGCCGCCACGTGAAGAAGCTGCGCCCCGGTGACCTGCAGGGCAACCGGTTCCGCATCGTGCTGCGCGACGTGACCGGCGGCCCTGATGCGATGAGGGCCGTCGAGGCCAATCTCCACGCCGTGGCGTCACAGGGCGTGCCCAACTACTTCGGCGCCCAGCGCTTCGGCTTCGAGGGCGGCAACGTCGAGCAGGGCCGCGCCATGCTGGCGCGCGAGATCCGCGTGCGCAGCCCGAAGAAGAAGGGCATCTACCTGTCGGCGGTGCGCTCCTTCGTCTTCAATGAAGTGCTGGCNCATCCAGCAGGGCTTGTGGGGCAAGGCCCTGCCCGGCGACGTGATGGACGAGGCGGGCCGGCCCACCGGGCCGCTGTGGGGACGGGGCCGCGTGGCCACCACCGATCAGGCGCAGGCCCTGGAGAACGGCGTGGCCGAACGTCACGCCACCTTGTGCGACGGCATGGAGCATGCCGGCCTGGACCAGCAGCGCCGCGCGCTGGTGGCGAGCCCGGCGGACATGTCATGGGAATGGCCGCAAGCCGATCAACTGGTGCTCGCGTTCTCCTTGCCCGCCGGGACCTACGCCACTTCCGTTCTGAACGAGACCCTGCGCACCACGGAGCCTGACCGGCACACGGAGAGCGAGCCAGCGGCTGTCGAATGACGGTACCCTCGCGATCAAGCCACCGTCACGCTGCGCGCCCCCAGCAGCCCACGGAAATGGTGGATGGTGCGCTGCAGGCCGTCCTCCAGTTCCACCTCCGGCTGCCAGCCCAGCATGGACTTGGCCAGCGAGATGTCCGGGCAGCGCCGCCGCGGGTCGTCCTGCGGCAGCGGCATGAAGACCAGCCGTGAGCGGCTGCCCGTGAGCCTCAGCACCATCTCGGCCAGCTCCAGCATGGTGTGCTCGCCGGGGTTGCCGATGTTGACCGGGCCGACCTCGCCGCTGTCCATCAGCAGCAGCAGGCCGCGCAGCGTGTCGTCCACGTAGCAGAAGCTGCGCGTCTGCTGGCCGTCGCCGTAGATGGTCAGGTCGTCGCCCTGCAGCGCCTGCACGATGAAGTTGCTGACCACGCGGCCGTCGCCGGGGCTCAGGCGCGGGCCGTAGGTGTTGAAGATGCGCGCCATGCAGACGTCCACGCCGCGCTGCTGGCGGTAGGCCATCAGCATGGCCTCGGCGCAGCGCTTGCCTTCGTCGTAGCAAGACCTGGCCCCGTTCGGGTTCACGTGGCCCCAGTAGTCCTCGCGCTGCGGGTGCTGCTCGGGGTCGCCGTAGACCTCGCTGGTGGACGTGTGCAGCAACCGCGCGCCGCTCTGCTGGGCCAGCTCCAGCAGCCGCCAGGCGCCCAGCACGCTGCTCAGCACGGTGTCCACCGGCGCCTGCTGGTAGTGCGCCGGGCTGGCCGGGCAGGCCAGGTTGAAGACCCGCCCGGCCTGGGACATCTCGGGCGTGGGCTCCAGGCCCACGTCGCGCTTCTGGAAGGTGAAGCCCTTGTGGCCCAGCAGGCGCTCCAGGTGGGCGGTGTCGCCGGTGCTGAGGTTATCCAGTGCCATCACGCGGTGGCCGCGCGCCAGCAGGGCCTCGCACAGGTGGCTGCCGATGAAACCGGCGGCGCCGGTGACCAGCACGGTGTTTGGGTTGTCTGCGTTCATGTCGTGACCTCGTGGAATGCCTGCATCCAGTCCGCAACGAAGCGGTCGATGCCGAAGCGTTGCAGCGCCAGCTGGCGTCCGCGCTCGCCCCAGTCGCGCGCCAGGCCGGGGTCGGCCAGCAGTTGGCGCATCACATCGGCCAGCGCCGCGGGGCGGTTGTCGATGAAGCCGTTGTCGCCGCTGCGGATGACGGTGGCGAGTTCGGTGGTGGCCAGGCCCACGATGGGCTGGCCCACCAGCATGGCCTCGATGAGGGCCAGCCCCAGGCTGGTGTAGCGCACCGGGTGGAAGAAGAAGCGGTGGCTGGCCATCAGCCGCGGCAGCTCCAGCTGCGAGACCTCGCCGATGCCGCCGGGCAGCGTCTCGCTGCCCATGCCGGCCAGCGTCAGCGGCACATGCTGGTGCAGGCCCAGGTAGAGGTCGCAACCCAGCCGCCGGCCGCGGCGTGCCAGGTTGTTGACGACCACCAGGCCGCTGGCCTGCTCGCCGTCGAACCGCGCGCTGGACGTGAGCTTCACGCCGTGCTCGATGACGCGCGTGGGCGTCTCGCCGGCGTCCCACATCAGCGCGTTGAAGTGCGTGCAATGCACCAGCAATGCGCCAGGGTCCTGCACCCAGTGGCGCTCGTTGGTGGGGTGCTGCTGGGGCGGGTCGTGCTCCAGGTAGATGCGCGGCAGCCGCTGTTGCGCGGCGCTCAGCCAGCGCGGCCGGTCCGACTCCCAGCCGACGCGGTGCTGGTAGAGCACGACGTCGAATTCCATGTCCTCGATCCGCTCGACCGGCGCCTCGTGGACGTTGTCGCCCCAGGGCAGCGCACCGACGCGGCCGACGCGGCCGGGCGAGCGCTCGGGGTCGGTCACCAGGTAGAAGTCATGCGGCACCTGCGTCAGGTTGTAGAGGTAGTTGCCGTGGACATGCCAGGTCAGGACGCGCAGGCGGCGGGGCATCGGGTCTCCTCCGGGGTGGTGGCGAGCAGGCGGTGCAGCGTCTGCACGACCTCCTCGACGGTCAGGGCCAGCGCGCAGCCATGGCCCACGGGGCAGTCGGCATGGGCGCAGGGCCGGCAGGGGGCGGGCTTGGCCAGCACGCGGTGCAGCGCCGCGTCGGCCGGCGCCCAGCGCGACACCTCGCTGCCGCAGGCCACCACGACGCTGGGCACGCGCAGCGCCGCGGCGACATGGGACACGCCGGTGTCGTTGCACACAAGCACGCGCGCGCCACGCAGCAGTGCGCCCAGCGTCCACAGGCTGGTGCGGCCGGCGAGGTTGACATGCGCCAGGCCGCGCGCCGTGAGGAGGCCGGACAGCTCGCCCACCAGCGCCTGCTCGGACGGCGCGCCGGTCAGCACCAGCGTGTGGCCCATGCCGTGCAGCGCCTCGGCGACCGCCGCAAAGCGCGTGAGCGGCCAGCGCCGCGACGGCAGCTGCGCGCCGGCGTGCACGCAGGCATAAGGCGCGCTGCCAGGCCACGCGGGCCAGGCCAGGCGCAGCGCGGCGTCATCCTCGGGGCGCAGCGGGAACTCCAGCGCACCGTCGTCGACGGGCAGGCCGACGTGGCGGCACCACGCCAGCAGCCGCTGCACCTCGTGGCCCTGCTCCGGCCAGGGGCAGAACAAACCGCCCGCCGGCACCGGGCCGCCGGGGGGATGGAAGCCCGCCACATGCCGCGCGCCGAACTGCTGCACCAGCGGGTTGACGATCTGCCCGCTGCCGTGCAGTTGGACCGCCAGGTCCCAGCGCGCGTCGCGCATGGCCGCGAGGAACCCCGGCAGCGCGGCATGGTCAACCGGGCGCTCGGGCAGGCCGGGCCAGCCCGGGAACGGCAGCCATTCATCCACGCAGCTCAAGCGCGTCACCAGCTCGCGGCTGGCCGGCAGGCCCAGCAGGCTGATGCGGGCGCGCGGCCAGGCCCGGCGGATGGCGCGCAGCGCCGGCACGGCGCACAGCGTGTCGCCCAGCACCAGCGCGCGCAGCACGACGATGCGTTCGATGCGCTCGTCCACGGCCGTTGTCATGCGGCCTCCCGCATCAGCGCCCATGCCGCCTCGGCCACCTGCGCGGGGGCGACGCGGCGCAGGCAGTCGTGATGGCCTTCGGCGCAGACGCTCTTCAGGCAGTTGCGGCAGGGCACGTCGTGGTTGAGCACGCGCGCGGGCACCTGCCAGGGCGTGTGCTGCGGGTTGGTCAGCGCGTACAGGTCGACGACCGGCGTGCCGACGGCGGCGGCCAGGTGCACCGGCCCGCTGTTGTTGCCGACCAGCACGCGCGCGCCGGCCACCAGCGCGGCCAGCGTGCCCAGCTGCCGCAGCGGGGCCAGCACATGGCCGCCGCCGCCCATGGCGGTGGCCGCCTCGTCCAGCAGGCCGCCCTCGCCCGGGCCGGCGCAGAACACCACCTGCAAGCCCTCCCGCCGCAGCAGGGCCGCCGCGGCGCCATAGGCGGCAGCGGGATAGCGCCGCGAGGCCGCGCTGGCGCCCGGGTGCACCAGCACATAGGGCCGCGCCGGGTCCACGCCCGCGCCGAGCAGCAGCTCGCGGGCGGCCGCACTGTCCTCCTCGCGCAAGGTGAAGCGCAGTCGCTCGTCCGGCGTCACGAAGCCGACGCGGGCGACGAGGTCGAGCTGCCGCCGCACCTCGTGCCGCATGCCCGTGGCGACCTGCTCGCGGTCGGGTACCTCGTCGCTCAGCAGGCCATAGGCGCGCTCGCGCGTGTGCGCCAGCACGAGCGGGATGCCGGCCAGCCGGCACAGCAGCGCCGCCGGCAACGCGCTCTGGGTGCAGACGGTGAAGATGATGGCCGCGTCGAAACTCGCCTCCTGCAGCGACTGCAGCAGCGCCCGCTCGGCCGCGCCCGGCGGTTGGCCGGCGAGCGCTGCCGCGCCGGCCTTCACCCATGGCGCGTGGAAACCGATGATCTCGTCCAGCAGCGGCAGGTGGGGCCGCAGCAGCTGGGCCGACGGCGCGGCCAGCAGCGCCAGGTGCGCAGCGGGCAGGCTGTCGCGCACGGCGGCGAAGGCCGGCGTCGTCATCAGCACGTCGCCGAGGTTGTCGAGCCGGACCAGCAGCACGCGGCGCGCCGCCCGCCAACGCTGATCGCGTGGGGGCGGGACGGCCGCCCCCGTCATCCCTTGGCCCCCAGCGTCTGCAGCCCCATCGCCATGCCGGCCAGGCGCGGCCGCGACGCCAGCAGGCGCAGGCCGCCGACGTCGAGATCGGCGCTGCCGCGGCGCTGCTGCGCCACCTGCGCATAGACACGCGCGAGCTTGACGGCCACGCTGTCCCAGGTGAACTCGCGCTTCACGCGCGCCAGGCCGGCGCGGCCCATCGCACGGCCGAGCTCGGGGATGCAGCGCAGGTCGTCCAGCCGCTGGGCCAGCGTCTCGGGGTCGTGCGGCGGCACGAGGAAGCCGGTGAGGCCATCCACCACGGTGTGCTGGATGCCGCCGACCGCCGCGCCGATGACGGGCGTGCCGCAGGCCATGGCCTCCAGCGGCGTGATGCCGAAGGGCTCGTACCAGGGCGTCGTGACGAAGACGTCGGCCGCCTGGTAGTAGTCGTGCAGTTCGTGGCGGTCGCGGCGACCGACGAAGACCACGCGCTCCGCCGCGCCGCTCTCGCGCGCCACGGCGCGCAGCCGGCCGATCTCGGGCGTGGCGGCCTCGTCCGGCTCGCGCGCATCGCCGCCCACGACCAGCAGCCGCCAGGGCCGGCCTTCGCCGAGCCGGCCCACCGCGCGGATGACGTTGTCCACGCCCTTGCGCGGCACCAGCCGGCCCAGCTGCAGCACGATGAACTCGTTCTCTGGCAGGCCCAGGCGCTGGCGCGCCGCTGCGCGACCGCCGGGCTTGAACTCGGCCAGGTCGACGCCGCAGGGCACCTGCGCAATGCGGTGCGCCGGCGCGCCGCAATGGCGCATCAGGTCCTCGGCGTCCTGCGGGCATTCGGCGATGACGCAGTCGGCCTCGCGCGCAATGCGGCACTCCAGCGCGATGCGGTCGGCCGGGAACTTGTCGGCCTCCTTCTGGTGCAGCCGCCGCACCGCGCCGAGGGCATGGAAGGTCTGCACCAGCGGCACGTTGAGCTGGCGCTGCAGCCGCAGGCCCACCAGGCCCGACATGAAGAAGTTGCCGTGCACCACGTCATACGGGAGGCTGCTGCGCATCAGCCGCAGCGCCTGGTCACCGAAGGCCTGCATGTGGGGCAGCAGTTCTTCCTTGGGCACGAACTGGGCCGGGCCGGCGTCGATGTGCAGCACACGCACGCCGGGGCGCACGTCCACGGCCGTCGGCAGGCTGCGCTGGTCGCGCCGGGTCAGCACGTCGACATGGTGGCCCTGGCGGGCCAGCGCCTGGGCGACGTGAGAGACATAGACATTCTGTCCACCAGCGTCCACGCTGCCCTGCTGGGCGAGGGGCGAAGCGTGCTCGCTGATGATGGCGACTCTCAAGGGTGGCTTCATGACCGCTCCGTCGATGTGAATGCGGCGTCAAGGCAAGCGACGTTCCAAGGGACAAGGCGCTGAGAGCGCCGCAACTACGCACGCCGTTTGCCGAAGGCGCTTTTGCTGCAGAAGTTGCTGACCCTCCCATGAAAGAAAAACGTACCCCCCTAGATGGCAAGCAAGCCTTGATCAACCTGTGGGAGGCGCTGCAGCCGTGGCGGCAGCCGGTGCTGCTTGCGCTGGCGCTGCTGGTGCTGTCCAAGCTCGCGGCGGTCGGTGTGCCTGCGGTGCTCAAGGCCATCGTCGACAGTCTGTCGCGCGAGCCTGGCAGCGCCGCGCTGCGCGTGCCCTTCTGGCTGCTGGCCGGCTATGCGCTGCTGCGCTTCGCGAGCACGCTGTTCACCGAGCTGCGCGATCTCGTCTTCGCGCGTGTGGGCAAGCAGGTCGTCGCGGGCTTCTCCGAGAACGCGTTCGGCCACCTGCTGGCGATGAGCCCGGGCTTCCATGCCCAGCGCAACACCGGCGCGCTGGTGCGCGAGGTCGAGCGCGGCATCGGTGGCATCGGCTACCTGCTCGGCGCCGGCGTCTTCACCGTCGTGCCGACGGCGGTGGAGTTCCTCGTCGTGCTGGTCATCGTCTCGGCGGGCTATGGCGTCAAGTTCGTCCTCGTCATCGCGGCGACGATGCTGGCCTATGCCGTCTGGACGGGCTGGCAGACGCGCGCCCGCGTGGCCAGCCAGCGCATCATGAACGAGCACGACACGCGCGCCCACGGGCTGCTCGTCGACACACTGCTGAACTACGAGGCCGTCAAGACCCATGGCCGCGAGAACGGCGAGCGCGGCCGCTACCGCGAGGTGCTGTCACGCTGGGTGGACGGCAGCGTCGCCAGCCAGAAGACGCTCTCGGCCCTGCACCTGGGCCAGGCGGGCATCATCGCCATCGGCGTGGGCACCGTCATGCTGATGGCCGGCGTCGACACCGCCGCCGGCCGCATGAGCATCGGCGACCTGGTACTCGTCAACGCCTATCTGATCCAGGTCTTCCTGCCGCTGAACACGCTGGGCTTCGTGTTCCGCGAGACGCGCGATGCGCTGCTGAACACCGAGACGCTGTTCCGGCTGCTGCGCAAGCAGCCCGACATCGTCGACGCACCCGGCGCCCGCGTGCTGCAGGACGGCGGTCGCGGCGACACCACCATCCGCTTCGAGCACGTCGACTTCGGCTACGAGCCGCAACGCCGCGTGCTGCACGACTTCTCGCTGGAGATCGCGCACGGCAAGACCTGCGCCGTCGTCGGCAGCAGCGGCTCGGGCAAGTCCACGCTGGCGCGGCTGCTGATGCGCATGTACGAGCCCGGCGCCGGCCGCGTGACCATCGGCGGCCAGCCGCTCACCGAGGTGACGCAGCAAAGCCTGCGCGACGCCATCGGCGTCGTGCCGCAGGACCCGATGCTGTTCAACGACACCATCGCCTACAACATCGGCTACGGCCGGCCCGGCGCGCTGCACGAGGAGATCGTCGCCGCCGCGCGCGCGGCCCAGGCCGACGAGTTCATCCAGCTGCTGCCTGAGGGCTACGACACCCCCGTCGGCGAGCGCGGCGCGCGCCTGTCCGGCGGCGAGAAGCAGCGCATCGCCATCGCGCGCGCCTTCCTGAAGAACCCGCCCATCATCGTGCTCGACGAGGCCACCTCGGCGCTGGACACCAAGGCCGAGCGCGCCATCCAGGGCGCGCTGGAGCGCGTCGCGCGCGACCGCACCTCGCTGATCATTGCGCACCGCCTGTCCACCGTCGTCGACGCCGACGAGATCATCGTGATGGACGGCGGTCGCATCGTCGAGCGCGGGCGCCACGACGCGCTGCTGGCCCGCGAGGGCCTGTACTACCAGCTGTGGGAGCTGCAGCGCCAGCAGCAGCAGGCCCAGTCGCTGGAGCGCCGCCTGGCGCAGCACCCCGTCAACCTCGCCGGGCTGCTCGTGCTCAACCTCGACAGCTTGCGCGGCGAGCTGGCAGCCACGCGCACCGAGCCCTACACCGACATCGACATGGGCGTGGCCAACGTCGTCGGCGACGCCAGCCGCATCGCGCGCATCGTGCACCTGATCTGCCAGCTCGCCCTCAACGGCGCCGCCGGCGGCCGGCTGGAGGTGAAGCTGGCGCGCGTGAGCAACGCCTGCCAGCTGACCGCGGGCTACCACGGCCGCTTGACGCTGGAAGCCGACGACGCGCCCGACACGCTGGAGCTGCGCACCCTGGCCGGCGAGGCCGGTGGCCAGCTGGCCATCCAGCGCGACCCGGCGGCCGGCGTGCAGCGGTACCAGCTCGAGCTGCCACTGCCCGCCGTCGTGTCGCAGGAGCCCAGCTGGCCGGAGACCGCCCCGGCGCCGCTGGACGATGGCGACGACACCGAGCCGCTGAACACCGACCCGCGGCCGCTCGCCGGCCTGGCGGTGCTGTGCGTGGACGACGACGAGGACGCACTGGCCTCGCTCGTCGGCCTGCTGGAGCTCGACGGCGCGCGCACCGAGCGCGCCACCTCGGGCCGCGAGGCGCTGCAAACGCTGGCCACGCGCGACCCGGCCGACTGGCCGGACCTGCTCGTCTGCGACATCGCCCTTGGGGCCGAAGACGGCCATGCCGTCGTGCGCGCCGTGCGCGCGATGGAGGCACGCCGCCAGGTGCCCGTCGCAGAGCGCCTGCCCGCCATCGCGCTGACCGGCATGGCCCAGCCCGAGGACCGCCTGCGCGCACTGGCCGCGGGCTTCCAGCGCCACCTGGCCAAGCCGGTGCGGCCGGATGAGCTGGTGCGGGCGCTGCGGCAGCTGGCCCGGGTGCCGGCCTGAACGGGTCTTTCCCTAGCTTGCAGCGGCCACGCGGCACGCATGTTGCCGGTGGCCAGCGACCTGCCAGGAGACCCCATGCACCCATCCCCCGCCCCGGTCGAGCCGGGCGTGCCCGCGCCGGGCCTGTTCACGCTGGGCATCAACGCCAGCTTCCATGACTCCGCCGCCGCGCTGGTGTGCGACGGCCAGGTCGTCGCAGCGGCCGAGGATGAGCGCTTCACGCGCATCAAGCACGGCAAGCGGCCGCTGCCGTTCACGGCCTGGGAGCTGCCCTACAACGCCATCGACTTCTGCCTGAAGGAGGCCGGCATCACGCTGGCCGACCTGTCCCACGTGGCCTACAGCTACGACCCCGAGCTGTTCCTCGACGGCCGCCTGCCCGAGCAGCGCTTCACGCTGCCGCTGCAGCCGTCGGACTTCGAGCCAGGCATCTGGGAGAACCCGTGGGACCCGCTGTTCGCCGCCTACGTGATGAACGCGCCGCGCCAGTTGCGCGACGGTGCGCCCCATCACCTCAAGAAGCGCTTCGCGCTGCCCGACAAGGCCGAGCCGCCCTACCGCTGGCATTTCGTCGCCCACCACCTGTGCCACCAGGCCAGCGCCTTCCTGGCCGCACCGTTCGCGCGCTGCGCGGTGATGACGCTGGACGGCCGCGGCGAACAGGCGACGACCACCTACGGCCGCTACCGCGACAGCCGCTACGAGGCGCTGGGCGAAGTGCGCGTGCCGCATTCGCTGGGGCTGCTGTACGAGCAGGTCACGGCACATCTGGGCTTCCTGCATTCCAGCGACGAGTACAAGGTCATGGCGCTGGCGGCGCTGGGCGAGCCACGCTTCGCCGGCCTGCTGCGCGAACACCTGGTGGTAGGCGACGAAGGCCACTACCGGCTGCATCCCATCGACCTGGCCCAGGCCGTCTGCCCGCCGCGCGTGCCGGGCTCGAAGATGGAGGCGGTGCACCTGGACCTGACCGCCTCGCTGCAGCTCGTGCTGGAGGAGACGGCGCTGAAGCTGGCCGCCTGGCTGCGCGAACGCAGCGGCGAGCGCGTGCTGGCCATGGCCGGCGGCGTGGCGCTGAACTGCCTGATGAACTCCAGGCTGCGCGACGCCGGCATCTTCGAGCGCGTCTGGGTGCAGCCGGCCGCCGGCGATGCCGGCACAGCCCTGGGCGCGGCGCTGTGGACCGACGCCCGCGAGCGCCGCGGGCTGGAAGAGGACAGCACGCACCAGAACTCGCCCGAGGCCTCGGACGCCAAGTCCGGCGCCGTGTTCACGCTGGCGCCGCGGCGCTGGCAGATGGACCATCCCTACCTCGGCCCGGCCTTCGCCGACGAGGAGGTGGAAGCGCTGCTGACATGGGCCAAGCTGACCTACCGCCGGGTGGACGACCTGGCCGAGCAAACGGCCCAGCTGCTGGCACAGAACAAGATCATCGGCTGGTTCCAGGGCCGCATGGAGTTCGGCCCGCGCGCGCTGGGCGCGCGCTCCATCCTCGCCTCGCCGGTGGACCCGGACATGCAGGCGCGGCTGAACGAGCTGAAGGACCGCGAGGACTTCCGCCCGGTCGCACCGGCCGTCAACGTGGAAGACCTGGCCGACTGGTTCGAGCCGGCCGACGCCAACGACGGCGCCTCGCCTTTCATGCTGTTCGTCTACCGCGTCAAGCCCGGCCGCACCAACCGCATCCCCTCGGCGCTGCACACCGACCACACCGCCCGCGTACAGACCGTGCACAGCGAGACCAACCCGCTGTTCCATGAGTTGCTGCAGGCCGTCGGCCGCACGACCGGGGTGCCCGTGCTCGTCAACACCTCCTTCAACGTGCGCGGCGAGCCCATCGTTGCCACGCCCAAGGCGGCCATCGACGCCTTCTTCAGCACGCCGCTCGACGCCCTCGTCATCGGCTCCTTCATCCTGGAGAAATGACGTGCACGGCCCCGCGGCACGATTTACCGGGAACCGGCAATTGCAGCAAGGCGTGCCGTGCACAGGCCCGCGCCTCGGCTGGCATTGCGATTGCCACGGCCTTGTCACCTCGGCCGCACCGCAGGGCCGGCGCTGATGCCTCTCCGCACATGCGGCGTGCCCTTCATTCCACTTGCCTCCACACACCATGCCGCCACCCGTATTGGTCGTCTTCTCACACCTGCGCTGGAGCTTCGTCTACCAACGCCCCCAACACCTGATGTCGCGCCTGGCCGGGCGCTGGCGCGTCCTCTTCGTCGAGGAGCCGGTGCGCTGCGACGGCCCGGCCTTCCTGGAGGTCCGCGACATTGCCCCGATGCTGCAGGTGCTGGTGCCGCATACGCCCGTTGCGGCACCCGGCTTCCACGACGACCAGCTCGCCTCGCTGCAGACGCTTCTCGACACGCACCTGCTGATCGAGCACCTGCATGTGGACGTGGCCTGGCTCTACACGCCGATGGCGCTGCCGCTGGTGAAGATCGCTCAGCCGGCCTGCGTCGCCTACGACTGCATGGACGAGCTCACGGCCTTCAAGGACGCGCCGCGGCAGCTGCGCCAGCGTGAGTCCGCGCTGCTCAAGCGCGCCGCCATCGTGTTCACCGGCGGGCCGTCGCTCTACGAGGCCAAGCACGACCTGCATTCGCACGTCATCTGCCTGCCCAGCGCGGTGGACGCAGAGCATTTCGACCCCACCCGGCTGCAGCCCGGCCCGCATGCCACCGAGGCCGACCGGCTGCAGGGCGACCTGCCGCGACCGCTGCTGGGCTTCTTCGGCGTCATCGACGAGCGGCTGGACGCGAGCCTCATCGCCGCCATTGCCGACGCGCGCCCCGAATGGTCCATCGCCATGGTCGGCCCGGTCGTCAAGATCGACCCTGCCTCGCTGCCCCAGCGCCCCAACCTGCATTGGCTCGGCATGCAGCCCTACGAGCGCCTGCCTTACCTGCTGGCCGGCTGGGACGTCGCGCTGATGCCTTTCGCGCGCAATGAGTCGACCCGCTTCATCAGCCCCACCAAGACGCTGGAGTACATGGCTGGCGGCAAGCCGGTCGTCAGCACGCCCATCACCGACGTGGTCTCGCTGTATGGCGACGCGGTCGAGCTGGCCGATGAGCCGCAGGAGTTCGTGCTGGCGTGCGAGCGCGTGCTGGCCGAAACCGCGGCGGCCCGCGCGCACCGCGCCGCGGCGATGGCCGACTGCGTCGTGCGGCACACCTGGAACGACAGCGCCGACACCGTGCACGTGCTGCTGTCGCAGGCGCTGCGCCTGGCCCAGCCGGCCAACATGTCGGAGGCACTGTCGAGCGAGTCGATGCCGCTCGCGGCGGCCGGCGGCCTGCGCAGCTGACCCATGCTGATCGACGCTCACCTGCACTGCACCGGCCGCGAGACCCGCGACAACGTGCTGCGCACGCTGGACGAGGCCGAGGTCGACACCGGCGTGCTGCTCGCGCCCTTCCTGTCCGATGGCTACTCGCTGGGTGACGCCGATTCGCTGACCCGCGCCAACACCCACCTGGCCAACCTCGTGAAGGGCGAGCCGGACCGCCTCGTCGGCTTCGCGGTCGTCAACCCGCTGCACCCCGGCGCGGTGGACGAGCTGCAGCGTGCCATCGACGCGGGCCTGCGCGGTGTGAAGATGGTGCCCAGCGGCTGGTACCCGTACGACGAGGCGGTGCAGCCGGTGTTCGCACGTGCGGCGCAGCTCAAGCTGCCCATCCTGTTCCACAGCGGCATCTTCATCGACGGGCGCTCGGGGCGCTTCTGCCGGCCGGTGTTCTTCGAGGCGCTGCGCGACCACCCGGGCGTGCGCGTGACCCTCGCCCACGTGGGCTGGCCGTGGACGGACGAGGCCATCGCCGTGGGCCTCATCGACCGCATCCACGGCGTGCCCGACGCGCAGGCGGTGTTCCGCTTCGACCTGTCCTTCGGGCCGCCGCCGCCCTACCGCAAGCAGGTGCTGCAGCTCGCGCTGGAGGTGCTGGGGCCGGGGCTGCTGCAGTTCGGCAGCGACTGCTTCCTGCCCTGCCCCGGCGCCCAGCTGCGGGAACGCCGCGGCTGGCTGGAGAACCTGCTCAACGAGCTGCAGGTGCCGGTCGAGGCGCAGGAGAAGATCTTTGCCGGCACGGCCGCCGACTGGCTGCATGGACCTGCCCACAAGCCGGTGCTTCGATTGGGGTCGGGGCGATGGTCTCCGGTGTGCTGCTGAACGCGGTCACGCCGCTGCCGCCGGCGCGCGGCCAGCGCCTGCAGGTGTTGCAGCTGCTGGGCAACGCCATCGTCGGCGGCATGGAGAGCTGGGTGCTGCGCCTGGTGCAGCGGCTGCCGAGCGAGCGCTTCGCCTTCACGGCGCTATGCCCCTTCGAAAGCCCGCTGACGGACCAACTGCGCGCACACGGCGTCGAAGTGGAGATCGCGCCCATGCCCGACGACCTGCCGTGGACGACGCTGCAGGCCGCCTGCGCGCTGATCCAGCAGCGCCGCATCGAGCTGCTGCATGCGCACCTGCCCGCCGCCCACATGCTGGCGGGCCTGGCGGGGCGGCTGACGCAGCGGCCGGTGCTGACGACCATCCACGCCCGCCAGCTGACGACGCTGGACCTGGAGGTGCACCGCCTCGCGCGCAGTCACGTCAGCGTCGTCGCGCGGCAGAGCTACTTCCACGCGCTGGGCCTGGGTGTCGACCCGGCGCTGCTGAGCTTCGAGCCCAACGGCGTGGACACCGCGCTGTTCAAGCCGCGCGAGCGCGCCACGGGTGAACCGCTGCGCGCGCGGCTGGGCCTGGCGCCGGACGTGCCGCTGGCGGGCTTCGTCGGCCGGCTGTCGCCCGAGAAGGGGCCCGAGGTGTTCGTGCGCACGGCGTTGATGCTGAAGGCGCGCTGCCCGGCGGCCCATGCGGTGCTCGTGGGCGAAGGACCGATGCATGACGAGCTGCAGGGTCTGGTGCGCCGCTACGGCCTGGAGGGCCACGTGCATCTGGCCGGCCTGTGGCGCGACATGCCCGCGCTGTACGGCGAGCTGGACGTGTTGGTGTCGTGCTCGCACACCGAGGCCATGCCGTTGGCGCTGCTGGAGGCGATGGCCTGCGGCGTGCCCGCGGTGGCGACGCGCGTGGGCGGTGTGCCCGACATCGTCGAGCACGGCCACACCGGCTGGCTGGTCGGGCCGGGCGATTTCGACGACATCGGCCGCTGCTGCGCGCTGCTGCTGGGCGACGCCAACCTGCGCCGTCGCATGGGCGAGCGCGCCCGCGAGCGCACCGTGCAGCGGCTGGATCTCGGGCCCAGCGTCGAGCGCGTCGGTGCCCTCATGGAGCGCCTGGCCCGGCCGGTTTCGCAACAACGCGACAGCGCGCCCCCACGGCCCGAGCGAGCCGAGAGGCCTGAGAGACATCCACGCAGCGCATCGACCTGAACCATGCACACCTTCAAGAGCCATTTCCCCGCCCCGTCCGGCTCGGCCACCGGCTATGACACGCTGGTCGTCGGTGCCGGCTTTGCCGGCAGCGTCATGGCCGAGCGCCTGGCCTCGCAGGCCGGCCAGCGGGTGCTTGTCGTCGACAAGCGGCCTCACATCGGCGGCAATGCCCACGACCGCCATGACGAGTCCGGCCTGCTCATCCACCCCTACGGGCCGCACATCTTCCACACCAACTCGGCGGACGTGTTCGCCTACCTGTCGCAGTTCACCGCCTGGCGGCCCTACCAGCACCGCGTGCTGTGCAGCGTTGACGGCCAGTTGCTGCCGATGCCGATCAACCTCGACACCGTCAACCGCCTCTACGGCCTGCAGCTCAGCGCCTTCGACATGGAGGGCTTTCTCGCCGGTGTCGCGGAGAAGGTGGACCAGGTGCGCAGCTCCGAGGACGTCGTCGTGTCGCGCGTGGGCCGCGACCTGTACGAGAAGTTCTTCCGCGGCTACACGCGCAAGCAGTGGGGGCTGGACCCGTCCGAGCTGGATGCCAGCGTGACGGCGCGCGTGCCGACGCGCACCAGCCGTGACGACCGCTACTTCACCGACACCTACCAGGCCATGCCGCTGCACGGCTACACGCGCATGTTCGAGCGCATGCTGGCGCACCCCAACATCCACGTGATGCTGGGCACCGACTACCGCGACATCGTGCACGTGATGCCGTGGAAGCACATGGTCTACACCGGCCCCATCGACGCCTTCTTCGAGCACCGCCACGGCCAACTGCCCTACCGCAGCCTGCACTTCGAGCACGTCACCGTGCAGCCGCCCGCGGGCCAGGCGCACGTGCAGCCGGTCGGCACCGTCAACCATCCCAACGACCACCTGTACACGCGCGTCACCGAGTTCAAGCACCTGACCGGCCAGCGCCACGAGGCGAGCTCGCTGGTCTACGAGTACCCGCGCGCGCACGGCGACCCGTACTACCCGGTGCCGCGCGCCGAGAACACCCAGCTCTACCGCCGCTACGAGGCCGACGCGGAGGAGTTGTTCGACGTCACCTTCATCGGCCGCCTGGCCAGCTACAAGTACTACAACATGGACCAGGTCGTCGCCCAGGCGCTGTCGACCTTCAAGCGCCTCGCGCAGCGGTGAAGGCGGCAGCCCCTCGCCTCGCACTCCGGAGTTCGCATGACCCCGCCTCCATGACCGGCAGCGTGCCGGGCGTGACGGGTGGCAGGCCAGGCCCCTGGCAGGTGTGGGGCTTCAGGCCCGTGACAGCAGCGCCTCGAGCGCCGGCAGCGCGATGGGCTTGACCAGGTGATCGTCGAAACCGGCGGCCAGCGCACGGGCCCGGTCCTCGGGCGTGCCGTACCCCGTCAGCGCGACGAGCCGCTGCGGCCGAGGGGGCGCCTGCGCACGCAGCCGGCGCGCCACCTCGTAGCCGTCGATGTCGGGCAGGCCCACGTCCACCAGGACCAGGTCGGGCTGCAACGCCGCCGCCCGCGCCACGCCCGCGCTCCCCAGGTCCGCCCATTCGGCGTGGTGACCCAGCATTTCGAGCAGGACAACCAGGCTTTCGGCGGCATCGATGTTGTCCTCGATGACGAGGACGCTCCGGGCGCTCGGTGTCTGGGGTGGGCCTGCGGGCGGGGTGGGGTTCAAGTCGGTGTCCATCAGGTTGGCGATCGCCCGCCGGTGCCGCGCGTCTAGCGGTGCCGGGGACGGATCGCTCTTCGTATCCGGTCCCGCATTCTGCGGCCCGCGCGGGGACAGCCGCGCTTGCGCTGCCTGGGGTCATACGCCTGCACGCATAACATCGAACCCGTGGGGACCGCAATCAAGGCTGGCGATGGGCGATATCACCGAGTGGATAGAAGACGCGCGCCGTGGAGATCGCGAGGCGCTGGACCGGATCTTCAATGCCCTGTATCCCGAATTGCGGCGGATCGCGCATCGGCGCTTGTCGCCACACGCGCGCGACGCCGTGCTCGACACCACGGCACTTGTCCACGAGTGCTACTTGAAGCTGCTGGGCGCCAACCGGCTCAGCGTGGACAACCGCGTGCACTTCGTCGCGTATGCGTCGACGGCCATGCGGTCGATCATCGTGGATTGGGCGCGTGCCGCGCGCGCGGACCGGCGCGGCGGCGGCGCCGATCACCTGCCGCTGGATACCGACAGCGCCGGCCGTCTGGCGCAAGCCGAAGAAGAGGTGCTCGATGTCGACGCAGCACTGGCCTCATTGGCCAAGCTGGATCCGAGATTGGTCCAGGTTGTGGAGATGCGGTATTTCGGCGGCATGAGCGACGACGAGATCGGGCAGGCGCTCGGCCTGACCGGGCGCACTGTGCGACGCGACTGGGAGAAGGCGCGCATGCTGCTGGCCCATGCGTTGAAGTCCTGAGACGCCCATCACCGGCCATCCTTGGCCAGCGATTGCAGCGTCATGGTCCGGCACCCAGCAGCGATTGAACCGTTTGACGCACGATGGGCCAGGCCGACGAGGCCGGGTCGGCGATCTCGAAGTGCCCCAGCGACGGCACGACCGCCAGCCGCGCATCGTCACCGGCCCTGCGTGCCGCGGCCACGTAGTCCTCGCCGAATTTCAGCGGTGTCATGGCGTCCTCACGGCCCCAGATCAGCACCTGCGGCGTTGCCAGCGGCAACCGCCGGATGGCCGACACCTGCGCATAACGCTCCGGCACCACGGCCGGCGACCCACCGAGCAGCGTCTCGACGACGGCCGCGTCACGGCAGCCGGTGGCCTGCGCGGGAATGAACGCCGCCATGTCGCCGACGCCGGCCAGGTTGATGGCGCCCTTGAGCGGCAACGGGTCCGCCACGTGGAGCGGGCTTCCTGCCGGCAGGCGGTGCCGCGCCGCGGCGAACAGCGCCAGGTGGCCGCCCGCCGAGTGCCCGAGCACGACGACCCGGCGGAGATCGAGCCGATGCGCGCCGGCGACGGCACGCAGGTGGTCCACCGCCCGTCCGACGTCCTGGTAGGTGCCCGGCCAGCCGCTGCCGGGCTGCGGGAGGCGGCGGTACTCGATGTTCCAGCTCGCGACACCGGCCGCCTTCAGCGCGTCTGCCATGGGCGCTAGGTCGCGAAGCGTCGCGTACTTTTCCTTCCAGCAACCGCCGTGAATGAGGATCACCACGGGGTGCAGCGCCGTGCCTGCCGGCAGCCGCAAGTCGCCGAACTGGTTGGGGTCCTCGCCGTAGGCGATCCGGTGGTCGGCGGGATGGCTGGGCAGCGCCTGAAACTCAGCCGGCGACATCGCCGCAGCCGCGCTTGAGGCCAGAGATGCGGCGTGGGCAGTGAATACGCTCACTGCCACCGCTTTCAGAAGACGAAGCATTCGCAGTTCTCCCTGTGTGGCACGACGGGCCGATCAACCCGTGTGCCTACTTACGACTTTGCCATCGGCAAGCGGACAGGAAGGGGATCGTCATCTCTGCGAAGGACATCGCCCTGGCCATGTCCGATTCAAGGCTGGCAGTGCGTACAGAGGGGCATGGACCTCAACGTGCCCACGCCCCAGACCGCCGGAGATCTTCATGCTTGAGCTCAACCACGACTGGCTGATCGCCGCGTTCTCGGTGTCCAACAGCGTGCGGGCCCTCTTCTACCTGCCCCAGGTGATCGCGGTGGCGCGCAGCGTGGACGGCGCACGCGACATCGCCTTGTCCACTTGGTGGATGTGGGCGGCCAACAATGCGCTTGGCGCGGTCTACGCCGGTGTCGTGATGCACCACCGGGTGCTGGCGATCTCGTTCCTGCTTTCCGCCGTGGCCTGCCTGGTGATCATCGCGCTGGCACTCCGGGCGCGGCGGCGGATGAACAGGCGCCGGAACGGTCTGGGCGTGGCATGACGGCCGCCTCCACCCCCAGCACCTCGGTCCGGCAGCCCGAGCCGCAACAGGACAAGAACGCAGCGGCCGCAACGGCCGACCTGGGGCCGATCGATCTGAAACGCGCCTGGCTGCTCGGCATTCCGCTGGCGCTGACGGTGCTGCTGAGTGCCTTCCTGCTGTTCCAGGTGCAGCCGCTGATGAGCAAGCAGATCCTGCCCTGGTTCGGCGGCAGCCCGTCGGTGTGGACGACGGCCATGCTGTTCTTCCAGTGCCTGCTGTTTGCCGGTTATGCCTATGCCCACGTGCTGGCGCGTTACCTGGCGCTGCGGCAACAGGCGCTGCTGCATGTGACGCTGCTCCTGGTTGCGGCGGCGCTGGCGTGGTCCATCCTTCCCGACGCCACGCTCAAGCCGCACGGCGCGCAGGCACCGGTGGCCGGCATCCTCATGCTGCTGCTGGGCTGCGTGGGCCTGCCGTACTTCTGCCTGTCCATCACGGGACCGCTGATCCAGCATTGGTTCGGCAAGGCCTATCCGGGCCGCTCGCCGTACCGGCTCTATGCGCTGTCGAACGTGGGTTCCTTGCTGGCGCTGCTGAGCTTTCCGTTTGCGTTCGAGCCCGTGCTGACGTTGGAGGCGATGGCGGCGCTGTGGTCCCGGGGCTTCTGGCTGTTCGCCGGAATGTGCGCTGCGGTGGCCTGGGCGATGTGGGGCGTGCAGGCCATGCCGTCGACCAAGCCGGCTGCTGAACCGGCGCAGTCCGGCACGTCTGGGCCCGGCCTCTGGCGGCGCCTGGTGTGGATCGGCTTGCCGGCCCTCGCCTCGCTCGCCTTCGTCGCCACGACGGACCGCGTCAGCCACGACATCGCACCGGAGACGCGGCTGTGGATCACCACGCTGAGCCTGTACCTGCTGACCTTCATCATCTGCTTCGACCATGAGCGCTGGTACCGGCGCGGGCCGGTAGCCATCGCCTGCCTGCTGGCGGTGCTGCTGCTGGCCGCCAGCCGCGACCTGCCGGGCTGGCTGGGGCTGGACTGGGACATCGGCGTGACAGAGCTGCGGTGGAGCCATTTCGCCACCATGTTCCTGATCTGCCTGCTCTGCCATGGCGAGCTGGTGCGGGCGAAGCCGAGCGAGCACCGCCACCTCACCGACTTTTACCTGTGCCTGTCGCTTGGCGGCGCCTGTGGCGGGCTGTTCGTGGCGCTGGTGGCCACGCCGCTGTTCAACGAGTACCACGAGTGGCCGATGTGCCTGGCCGCTGCGCTGGGGCTGGCGTTGCGGGTGCTGCGGCCGGCAGGGGCGTCGCAGCGCAGCGGCTGGTTGCTGGCCGGCCTGGGCGTGGCGTTGGCCGGCGCGGTGGCGTGGCTGGTCACGCCGCAGTTGCAGGGTGCCGCCGCCTCGGATGAATACCGCGACACCTATCTCTCTCGCCAACGCAATTTCTACGGCACGGTGTCGGTGAAGGAGCGCATCGATCTGCAGGACCCGGCGATGAGCTATCGGGTGTTCTACAGCGGCCAGATCACCCATGGCATCCAGCTGCTGCAACCCGCCAAGCGCGGGTTGGCGGTGTCCTACTACGGGCCCGAAAGCGGCGTCGGCTTGGCGCTGGACTATGCCAAGGGCCGCCACGCCAGCCTGCGCGTCGGCATCATCGGCATGGGCATCGCGGCGCTGGCCAACTACGCCCGCGATACCGACAGCTACGACTTCTACGAGATCAACCCGCAAGTGGTGGACGTGGCCCGCACGCTGTTCGACAACCTGGCCCGCTGCCGGGCCGTCAGCCAGCGCGTCATCCTCGGCGACGCCCGCCTGCAGCTGGAGCAGGACGCCAACAGCCAGCAATACGACGTGCTGGTGCTGGACGCGTTCTCCGGCGGGTCGGTGCCCGTCCACCTGCTGACCCAGGAAGCCTTCGCGACCTACCGGCGCCACCTCAAACCCGACGGCATCATTGCCATCAACATCACCAACGGCTACCTGAACCTGCATCCGGTGGTGAAGCGCCAGGCGCAGGCGCTTGGGATGGGCTACCGCTTCCGCTTCTCGGCGTCCAGGCCGGCGCAGCTGATCCGCAAGGCGCACTACGCCCTGCTCACGCGGGACCAGGAGTTCCTGCGCCGGCATCCCAATGCCTACCGGCAGTTCTTCGACGACCACGGTCGGCTCCTGCGCACGGAAGACCCGGAGATCCCGGGCGTGCCGCTGTGGACCGACAGCTTCAGCAGCATCAACGCGATCGAGGTCCGGGACTGAGCGTGGCCGGTTCAGGTTAGGGGACTGGGCGAATGGGCATCGCCGCGATGTCCAACCGGCGGCCCGAAGTCCGTAACGCTGTTCAGCAACTGGCTGAAACGATGCCTTGCGAAGTCCAGTCACTCTGAAAGGAAATCCATGTCGCCTCGTTCACACACACGGTCCACGCCGTCCACGCTGGTAGCCCTGGCCTTGTGCTGCGGCGCCAGCGCCGCCCACGCGGTGGTTGTGGTGGAGGCCATCGGCAGTGGCTACGTGTCTGGCGACAACGCCAGCACGCGGCTGGCGATGGAAGTGACCCAGCTGGCGTCGGCCGGCGGCCGGTCGGCCAGCGGCGCCCGCGAACTGCGCATCACCAGCGCCGCTGACGTGTTCGCCGGTGCCACCATCTCCGGCTCGTCCTTTGCCGCGCCCGGCGTGCTGAAAGCCAAGATCGACGGCTTGGCCTTCGTGACGCCCGTCGCGCCCAACGTTCCCACCATCTCGAACGGCACGCCTGTTGCGGCGGGCGGCTTCTCCGGCAGGTTCGAGGACGCGGTCTTGCTCAGCAGCGCCACGCTGGCGGCAGGCACGCCCGTGCAATTCGTCTACACGGTGGACTTGCACGCGACGTCGAACGGCGCCGGACACGCCGGACCGCAGTTCAGCGGCTATGACTCGGGTAGCTTCTACTTCCACTACTTCCTGCGCAGCAGCAGCGGCGGCGCTGCCATCGACACGATGTACCACTATCCGAATGGCCTGTACCAGAAGGTGCCGGGTTCATCCTTCCGCTTCCCCATCACCGTCAGCGGCGTGATCGGTGAAGTGGTGGCGTTCGGCGCAGAGATCAGCCTGGGTGCCGACGACCGCGCCGGCTGGTACGGTGACGGCGCCGGCAACCTCAGCTGGTACGGCGACGTGCAGGAGACGCACCTCGATGCGTCCAACACGGCCCGCTTCTACCTCGATGCGTTCACGCCCGGCCTGGACCTGCTCGCAGAAAGCGGACACAACTACGCCACCAGTGCGGTGCCCGAGCCGGGCAGCTGGATCCTGCTTGCCCTTGGGCTGGGCACCTTGGGCGGCATCATGCGGAGGCAGGCACGGCCCGCACCGTAGACCCGATCAATGGGTGGACATGGATCATTGCCCCGAGGAACGTGAGATGAACATCGCACGCAGTCGCTTCTATTCCGCCTTCGCTTTGGCCGTCACGCTCTTGACCTTGATTGGGTTCTTCAGAACGTTCTACGCCCGGCCCCTGTTCAACCTGCCGCCATTGCCGTCGACATTGGCACTGCACAGCGTCGTCTTTACAGCCTGGGTGCTGCTGTTCTTCGTGCAGACACGCCTCATTGCAGCGCGCCGCGTCTAGGCTCACATGGCCCTGGGTTTGGCCGGTGCGGTACTGGTCCTGCTTGTCGTGGTCGTGGGCCTCGTTCCAGCGATCGACGTGGCACTGAGTGGCCGCCGAAGCCCGATGGGACTGACGTCCGAACAGTTCTTCATCGTGCCCATCTTCAGCATCGGCACATTCGCGGTCTACTTTGCACTCGGCATGGCGCTGAGGCGCAATGCTGCGTATCACAAGCGGCTGATGATGCTCGCAATGATCGCCGTGCTCGGCCCGGCGATCTTCCGGGTGCTGAAGTTGTTCAACGGCGCCGGCTATTTCCTCGCCGTCGAGACGGCGATCGCCGCAGCCTTGGTTCTGTGGTGTCTCGCTCATGATTGGCGCAAGCATCACTTCGTGCATCCGGCATACGCAGTGGGAGGCGGCTTGCTTGTCCTTTCCTGGCCACTGCGTATGGCAATCGCGCCCACCGAGGTGTGGACGACCATGGCGCGATGGCTGCTGCATGCGCCGGGCCTGTAGCGCCGGGAACAGATCGCCACCTCATCACCCGCCAGGGCCGTTGCCGGGCCGCGGGTCCAGGCCCTGGACGGAGGGCATCAGCCCGACCGGCCTCGCGAACAATCGGCGCTCGCACGCTGCGCCGCGAGGACATGGGCGCTGCCTTCCCCGAAGGTGGCCAGCCTGAGCGCCACTGCATCATCAAAGGCCCGGCAGGCACCATCGGCCTGTTCCTCCTTCAACATCACGTGCCCTAGCGCCTCCAGCGCGTCCGCTTCGATCCAGCGGTAGTACTCGCGCAGTGGTGAGGCGCGGACACGGCCGAGCAGCGCTTCAGCGGTCTCGCGCGCCTGCACGTGGAGACCTTGCTGAAGCAGCGCGCGAGCGCGCAGGGTCTGTGCCTGGAGAAGGTCGAGCGGCAGCGGATTGTGTTCGGCACCGCGCCTCGGCGCGACGCGGGCCAGCGCCTGCAACGCGACGTCGGGTTGTTGACGGCGCAGTGCGATGCGCGCAGTGACAAGCGCCACGGGGTTGCTGACGGTGCGTTGCTGCGCTGGCGACAACCGGGCAAGCAACGACGTGGCTTCCGCTAGCGTCCGCTCGGCGTCGTGCAGGCGGCCCTGGCCCAGCCGCTGCTCGGCCCGCAGACGCAGGGCCGCGACCAGCAGCGGGCTCTTGCCGTCGGCCTCTTTGCGGTAGTAGTCGATCACCGATTCCAGACGTGATTCGGCGTCGTCCCAGCGGCCTTCGACCAGCAGCGCCTGTGCAAAAGAAGACCTGACCACCATCGCTGGATATGGCGGGTAGGTGTGCTGGGCGACCATGGCCTCCGCGCTGCGCAGCAGTTGCCAAGCTTCGTCGCGACGCGACGTACGAAGCAGGAACAAGCCGAACGCTGATTTGCTGTGCAGCGTATCGACATGCGCCGCGCCGTTGCGTTGCAAGGTCAGCGCCAGCGCTCGTCGGTGGGTGGCCTCGGCGGCAGCTACTTTCTGCAGCAGGTTCTGGGCGTTGGCCAGCGTCAGCATGGCGGTCATCTGGGCGCCGACGCTGGCTTGCTTGTCGCCTTCCAAGAGGGCCAGCGTCTCGACCAGTGCGGCTTCGGCGCCAGTCAGGTCGTCGACGCGCCACAAGGCAATGCCGAGGCGGTTGAGCGCATTCGGAAACTCCGCCGACTTGGGATGGTGCTGCCGGTAGATGGCCACGGACTGCCGCGCGTAGTCGATCGCTTGCTGGCCGCTGTGCGCATAAGCCGTTGCCATCGCCCTCAGCAACTCGGCGCGTTGCTCTGACTGCGTATCGCCCAGCCCATCCAGGATGGCTTTGGCCTCGTCCAGCATGCGGCGCTGCTCTTCACCACGGCCCAGTCCGTCGAGTTGCTGGCCATAGCTGGCAAGGGCCTGCGCGACACGCCGATCGCGCGTGCCGAAAGCCTGCTTGAGCGCCGCGACGCGGCGCCCATACAGGTCGGCGGCCTCCACATCCAGCCCCAATGCGTAGTACATGTCGCCGAGCAGCAGCAGCACCTCGGCGCGGCCCTCGGGGTCGCTCTGCAGATTGGCATCTATGCGCTTGACGCCGATGTCCAACAGCTCACGGGCCGTCGTCTGCCTCGCCTTGAGGGGATCGGCCTGCGCATCGGTATTGGTTCGGAAGATGTCGGCCATGAATGCCTGGATGGCTTGCGCCCGTCGAGCCTGCCTCTGGGCGACGCTGGCCTGCCACAGCGACACGGTGCTGCCGATGACCAGAGAAAGCGTGACCAGCCCGGCAGTGCCGACGGCCAGCCGGTTGCGCAACGCGAACTTGCGCAACCTGTAAAGGCGACTTCTTGGCCGCGCCAGCACCGGCTGACCGTCACGATGGCGGCGCAGGTCTTCCGCCAGCTCGGCCACCGTGCCGTAGCGTTGCTCGGGAAGCTTGTGCAGCGCCTTCAGCACGATGGTGTCGAGTTCACCGCGCAGCGAACGCTGGAGCGCGCGCAGCGTGCAGCTCCGCGCCGCGGCGGTTTCTTCCGTGACGCGGTTGCTGGGGGGCGCCGGATCGACTTCGATGATGGCCTGCTCCAGCTGCGCAGGGCTGCTGTGGCTCAGCCGGTAGGGACGCTGGCCGCACAGCAGTTCGTAGAGCACGACGCCCAGCGAGTAGACGTCGCTGGCGGTGCCCAGCGCTTCGCCGCGAACCTGCTCGGGGCTGGCGTAGTCGGGCGTGAACAAGCGCCCGACCTGCTGTGTCAGCTCACCGCTCACGCCCGGGTCGTCGGCGTCGGCCAGCAACTTGGCGACGCCGAAGTCGAGCAGCTTCACGTCCCCGCCGGGATTCACGAGGATGTTGGCCGGTTTCAGATCACGATGGATCACCAGACGGGTGTGCGCATACTGAACCGCTTCGAGCACTTGCATGAACAGCGCGAGCCGCTGTGCGCCACCCAGTCTGTGTTCGTCGCAGTAGGCGGTCAGGTGGGTGCCTTCGACGTACTCGAGCACCAGATAGGGCCGGCCCGCGCCGGGGCCGTCCACAGCGCAGACGCCGGCGTCGTACAGCCGCGCGATGTGGGTGTGCTCGAGACGGGCCAGGATGTCGCCTTCGCGCGCGAACCGCTCGGCCAGCCCGGGCCGCCAGACAAAGCGCTGCGGCAGCTTGAGCGCCACCTGGCGCGCCAGCTGGCCGTCACTGCGTTCGGCCAACCAGACCACCGCCATGCCGCCGCTGCCCAAGGCGCGCAAGAGCCGATAGGGCCCGATGGCATCGCCCACCTGCAGCTGTTCGGCGGATTCGTCCCGGGCAGCCGATCCGTAGGCCTGCACCACCAGCGCGGGTCCGCGGTTCAGGAAGTCACCGGTCTCGTGTTTCGCATGCGCCGCCAGCAGCTGCTGTATCACAGGCTGTAGCGAAGGCTGCTCGCGCCGCAAATCCTCCAGCCAAGCCGCGCGTTCACCGGGCGGAAGATCGAGCGCCTGGTCGAGCAAACTCGAAAGCTGGGGCCAGAGCGTTGCGGATACAGGGATCACGACGGGCTGCCTTGAAAAGCTTTCCTAACCACAAGGCTCTCCAAGCCGCCAAACGTCCAGCCGGTGCGTGAATCGCACTGCCGGGTGGCGCAGGAGCTAACGGTTCAAGTGTAGGAGGCTGCGCCGAGCGGGACATGGTCGCTGGCGTTGCTGGCCATCGAGCTTCGATTGGAATGGCACGGACGTCGCAGGCCGCCTCCGGATCAGCGGTCAATGAGCCGGCTAGCACTCACGAGCCAGCGATCTCGAATCGAGGCTGCAAGAAACGACAAAGCCCGCACTGGGCGGGCTTTGCTAAGTCCTTCACAGGACTTCTTATTTCTTGGTTGCGGGGGCAGGATTTGAACCTACGACCTTTGGGTTATGAGCCCAACGAGCTACCAGACTGCTCCACCCCGCGACTGAAGCTGGCAGTGTAGCACGGCTTTTGCATTGCTGCCAAGCAGATGCCGTTTCCATTGAATGAACCACCATCCGTGTAGGCGCAATGCGGTCGAAATAGTCGGCCCAGGCGCAGCCGACTTGCAGGCGCGTGTCGCAATGCATCAGCGAAGCGGCGCACCACGGCACATCCATCGGCACACTGCAGGTCATGCCCGATCTGGTCACGCGCCGCCCGCAGGGACTCTATTGCGAGCCCGGTGATTTCTACATCGACCCCTGGCTGCCGGTCGATCGCGCCGTCATCACGCATGCGCATGCCGACCACTGCCGGCCGGGGCATGGCGCCTACCTCGCACAGCGCGACGCCCTCGGCCTGATGCGCGCACGCCTGGGCGACGAGGCGGCGCTGGAGGGGTTGGCCTATGGAGAGGCGAAGCGCGTGGGTGATGTGACGCTGAGCCTGCATCCCGCCGGCCATGTGCTGGGCTCGGCGCAGGTGCGCATCGAGCATCGCGGCGAGGTGTGGGTCGTTGCCGGCGACTACTTCGTCAGCGGCGCCGGCGACTGCAACACGACCTGCGCGCCGTTCGAGCCCGTGCGCTGCGATGTCTTCGTCACCGAGAGCACCTTCGGCCTGCCCATCTACCGCTGGGCGCCGCAGGCCGAGGTGCTGGGCGAGATGCGCGCATGGTGGGCCGATTGCGCGGCGCAGGGCAAGCATGCGCTGCTGATGGGCTACAGCCTCGGCAAGGCGCAGCGGTTGATCGCGGGCCTGGCGGCCGGCGACGCGCCGGGGCCGGTGCTGGTGCATGCCGCCGTCGCGCGCCTGAATGCGGCCTACCGGGACGCCGGCATCGCGTTGCCGGATGTGGAGACCGTGACGCCGGAGACCCGCTTCAAGAGCCTGCGCGGCGCCCTGGTCATCGCGCCACCGGCGGTGCAGGACAGCCGCTGGGCCAAGGCGCTGGGCCCGCACAGCGATGCCTTCGCCAGCGGCTGGATGCGCTTGCGCGGCGCGCGCCGGCGCCGCAGCGTGGACCGGGGCTTCGTCTTCAGCGACCACGCCGACTGGCCAGGACTGCTCGCCGCCATCGCCGCGACCGAAGCGCGGCGCGTGATCGTCACGCACGGCGACGAGGGCGCGCTGGTGCGCTATCTCAACGAGCTGGGCTTGCAGGCCGAGGCCTTCGCGACCGAGTACGGTGACGAGGCCCACGGCGTGGAGGCCGAGGCATGAAGCGTTTCGTCGCCCTGTATCTGGCGATCGACGCCAGCACATCGACGCTCGCCAAGGTGGCGGCGCTGAAACGCTATCTGGCCGACGCGCCGACGCGGGACGCCGCCTGGGCCGTCTATCTGCTGGCAGGCGGCACGCCGCGCCGCGCGGTGCCGACGAACGAGCTGCGGGCACTGGCCTGCGAGGCCGCCGCGCTGCCGGAATGGCTGTTCGAAGCCGGCTACGCCGCCACCGGCGACCTCGCCGAAGCCATCGCCTACGTGTTGCCCGACCCCGAGGACAAGCTCGATGAACCGCTCGCGGACTGGATGGAGCAGCGCATCCTGCCGCTGCGCGCGCTCGACGCCGCCGCGCGGCGCGAAGCGGTGCTCGCCGCCTGGCGCGGGCTGTCGGCGGACGAGCGCTTCATGTTCGTGAAGCTGGTCGGCGGCGGCTTTCGCGTGGGCGTCAGCAAGCTGCTGGTGCAGCGCGCGATCGCGGAGTGGTCGGGCAAGGATGCAGCCGGCATTGCCCAGCGCATGATGGGCTATACCGACATCGACACGCCGCCGACAGCCGAGCGCTTTGCGGGCTTGCTAACTGACGATGCGAGCGGTGCCCGCGGCGGCCAGCCCTACCCCTTCTTCCTGGCGCATGCGCTGCCCGGCGAGCCGGCGGCGCTGGGTGCACGCAGCGACTGGATGGCGGAGTGGAAGTACGACGGCATCCGCGCCCAGGTCGTCAAGCGCGACGGCCAGGTGTGGATCTGGTCGCGTGGCGAGGAGCTGGTGACGGAGCGCTTCCCCGAGGTCATGGCCGCCGCGAGCACGTGGCCGGACGGCACTGTCGTCGACGGTGAGCTGCTGGCCTGGCTGCCGGGCGAGACCGAGCCAGCCCCGTTTGCGCTGCTGCAAAAGCGCATCGGCCGCACCAAGCTGTCCAAGGCCATCCTGGCGGAGGCGCCGGTGCGGCTCCTGGCCTATGACCTGCTCGAAAGCGAAGGCGTCGACCGCCGCCAGGAGCCCATGCACGTGCGTCGCGCGCGATTGGAGCAGCTGGGCATCGCGACGTCCCCGCTGGTGGACGCCGAAGAATGGACCGGCCTCGCGACGGCGCGCGAGCAGTCGCGTGAACGCCGGGTTGAAGGATTGATGCTCAAGCACCGTGAGTCGGCCTACGGCATCGGCCGCACGGTGGGCGCGTGGTGGAAGTGGAAGGTCGCGCCGCTCAGCGTGGACGCCGTGCTGATCTACGCCCAGGCCGGCCACGGCCGCCGGGCCAACCTCTACACCGACTACAGCTTCGCCGTCTGGAGCCGCGCGCCGCGCGATGCGGCGGAGGCCGAGGCCGCACTGGACGCGCCCGACGGCGAGCTGGCTCTGGTGTCGTTCGCCAAGGCGTACTCCGGGCTGACGGACGAAGAGATCAAGCGCGTCGACCGCGTGATCCGCAAGACCACGGTGGAGAAATTCGGCCCGGTGCGGCGCGTGCGGCCCAGCATGGTGTTCGAGCTGGGCTTCGAGGGCATCCAGGCCAGCACGCGGCACAAGAGCGGCATCGCGGTGCGCTTCCCGCGCATGCTGCGCATCCGTGACGACAAGCCGCTGCATGAGGCGGACACGCTGGACACGCTGCGCGCGCTGATGGAGATCGGGACGGATGGCGTCGAAGTCGGCGACGAGTGAGTGGCTGGCCGGGCGCGGGTGGAAGGCCTTTCCCTTCCAGCGCAACGTCTGGCGCGAGATGGCCGCCGGTCGATCGGGCCTGCTGCATGCCACCACCGGCTCGGGCAAGACGCTGGCCGTGTGGCTCGGGGCGCTGCAGGCGTTTGGCGACGGCGAAGCGCCGCTGACGGTGCTGTGGGTCACGCCCATGCGCGCGCTGAGCCAGGACACGCTGCTGGCGCTGCAGGATGCCGCCAGCACGCTTGCGCCGCACTGGACGCTCGCCGCACGCACGGGCGACACGACGAGCGGCGAGCGCGCCTCGCAGCAGCGCCGCTGGCCGACCGGCCTGGTCACCACGCCGGAATCGCTGAGCCTGATGCTGTCGCGCGCCGACGCGCCGGACGTGATGAAGCGCGTGCGCCTGGTGGTCGTCGACGAATGGCATGAGCTGCTCGGCACCAAGCGCGGCGTGCAGCTGCAGCTGGCGCTCGCGCGGCTGCGGCGCTGGAACCCGGGGTTGATGACCTGGGGGCTGTCCGCCACGCTCGCCAACCTCGATGAGGCAGCGGACACGCTGGCGCCCGGCGCCGTGATCGTGCGGGGTGCGCAGGACAAGAAGATCCTCATCGACACGCTGCTGCCCGAACGCATCGAGCGCTTCGCCTGGGGCGGGCACATGGGCCTCACGATGCTGCCGGCCGTCATCGCGCACGTCGAGGCGGCGGCCAACACGCTGGTGTTCACGAACACGCGGTCGCAGTGCGAGCGCTGGTTCCAGGCGATGCTGGATGCGCGGCCGGACTGGGCCGGGCTGATCGCGCTGCACCACGGCTCGGTCGATGCCGAGGCGCGCCGCTGGGTGGAGGCGGCCATGAAGGCGGGTCAGCTCAAGTGCGTCGTTTGCACCGCGAGCCTCGACCTCGGCGTGGACTTCCTGCCGGTCGAGCAGGTGCTGCAGATCGGCTCGGCGAAAGGCATCGCCCGGCTGCTGCAACGCGCCGGCCGCAGCGGCCATGCGCCGGGACGGCGGTCGCGCGTGACGATGGTGCCGACGCACAGCCTGGAGATCGTCGAGGCGTCGGCCGTGCGTGCCGCCGTCAACGCCGGCCGCATCGAACCGCGCCGGCCGCCGGATGCGCCGCTGGACGTGCTGGTGCAGCACCTCGTGACGGTGGCGCTCGGCGGCGGTTTTCGCCCCGAGGAGCTGCTGCCCGAGGTGCGCACCGCGCCGAGCTATCGCCACCTGAGCGACGACGCCTGGGCCTGGGCGCTGGCCTTTGTTCGCCACGGCGGCGAATCGCTGCGGGCCTACCCGGACTTCCAGCGCGTGGTGCCGGATGACGAAGGCGTGTGGCGCGTGCCCGATCAGCGCCTGGCACGGCGGCACCGCAGCAACATCGGCACCATCGTGTCGGACGCCGTCGTCAGCGTGCAGTTCCTCGGCGGCGGGCGCATCGCGACGGTGGAGGAGAGCTTCATCTCCAGGCTGCGCAATGGCGACGTGTTCCTGCTCGGGGGCCGGGCGCTGGAGCTGATCCGCATCGAAGGGCTGACGGCCTATGTGCGCGTCGCCAACCCCGACAAGGCCAAGCTGCCGCGCTGGGATGGCGGGCAGTTTCCGATCTCGGACACGTTGGCGGACTCCATGCTGGAGCGTTTCGACGAAGCGCGCCAGGGACGCTTCACGGACCGCGAGATGCGCTTCGTGTCGCCGCTGCTCAAGCTTCAGTCCGAGTGGTCGGCGCTGCCCGGGCCGCACCGGCTGCTGGCCGAGGTGCTGGAGTCGTCGGATGGCCATCACCTGTTCCTGTTCCCGTTCGCGGGCCGCGTGGTGCACCTGGGACTCGCGTCGCTGCTGGTCTGGCGCGCGGGCCGCGAGACGCCGGCGACGTTCACGATGGCCATCACGGACTACGGCATGGAGCTCCTCAGCGCGACGAAGATCGACTGGCCCTCAAGGCTGCGTGACCTGCTCGCGCCGGTCGACCGCGTCACGCTGCGCGACGAGGTGCTGGCCGGTGTCAACGGCAGCGAACTCGCCCGCCGGCGCTTCCGCCAGATCGCGCGCATCTCCGGGCTGATCTTTCAGAGCCATCCCGGCGAGGCGCGCAGCCAGCGGCAGTTGCAGGCCTCGTCGTCGTTGTACTTCGATGTCTTCCGCCAACATGACCCCGGGAACCGGCTGTTGCGCCAGGCCGAGTCCGAGCTGCTGTCCGCGGAGCTTGATGTCGACGCCCTCGGCCGCACCTTGGAGCGCATGGCATCCCAGGAACTCGACATCCAGCAACCGGCGCGCGCGACGCCGCTGTCGTTTCCGCTGATGGTGGAGCGGCTGCGCGAGCGGGCGTCGAGCGAGTCGCTGGCGCAGCGCCTTTCCCGCATGCTCGCCGAGTTGGAAGCCGCGGCGGGTGGGCGCGCCCCGGAGGACGTTGAGTCCAAGCTGGCTTTCGGCAAACCGCCCGAAAAGTCGAAGGGGCGTGGCACACGCCGGAGGCGCCGGTGAGCCTGTGCTTTGACGCTGTGGGGGAGACCTTGTGGCTGTTGCCTGAAGGTGCCGTGTGGTGGCCGGCGGGGCGAACCCTATTCGCCGCGGACCTGCACCTGGGCAAAGGCGCCGCGTTCCGTGCGCAAGGCTTGGCCGTGCCGAGCGGAACCAGCGCAAGAACCCTCGCCCGGCTGCACGACCTGATGTTGAGGCACGAAGCGGCTCAACTCGTCGTGCTGGGCGACTTCTGGCATGGCCCCGATGGGCTCACACCGGCCCTTCTCGATTCGGTCGCGATGTTCGCCGAGCGCGTGCCGACCGTGCTCGTGCTGGGCAATCACGATCGGCGCATTCACCCGCCTGGCCTGCCGCTCCGCGCCATTCATGGCACTTTGGCGTTAGGCATGCTCACGGCAGGCCATGAGCCTCCACCACCCGGCGCGCCCGGATTCACGCTGGCCGGCCATTGGCATCCAGCTGTGTTGATTGGCGGACGCGCCGGCGACCGACTGCGTCGGCCCTGCTTCGTCTGCTATCCGCACGCGCTGGTGTTGCCCGCGTTCGGCGGCCTCACCGGGGCGCTGACCTTGAGACGAAGCGACTTGGCCCGACAGAACGCCAACGTCGCCGTGCTTGGCGACGGCTCGGTGCACTGGTTGCCGCGTTGAGCCGCCTCAGACCTTGTGCTGCGGTGGACCCTTGGGCGCCTCACGCGCCGTGCCGTCGTCCTGACGCGCCGGCGCCGTCGCCTGTTTGGTCAGCGTCTGGCCCTGGGTCGACTTGCTGGTGGCGAAGTCGCTGACCTTGTGTTCCGTGGGACCGCTCTTATTTCCGGATCGTTTGAACATGACTGCCTTTCACGCGCTCGGCCGGCCAGCCATTGCGGCCGGTCCTGCACCATGACCTGACTCTGCGCGCCGACTCACGCGCAGGCGATCAGGCCATGCGCCCCGCAGTCGTAGGAAACGACCGACGCAGTCACAAAAAAGCCCGCACGAGGCGGGCTTGATCTGCATTAGAAAGCGCTTACTCAGCAGCTTCGCCAGCGGTCTCGCCTTCGGGGCGATCCACGAGTTCGACAAACGCCATGGGGGCGTTGTCGCCGACGCGGAAGCCCATCTTCAGGATGCGGGTGTAGCCGCCCGGGCGGTTCGCGAAGCGCGGGCCCAGTTCGTTGAAGAGCTTGCCGACGATGTCACGATCGCGCAGGCGGTCGAAGGCCAGGCGGCGGTTGGCCAGCGTGGGTTCCTTGGCCAGTGTGATCAGCGGCTCGACGACGCGACGCAGTTCCTTGGCCTTGGGGACCGTGGTCTTGATGGCTTCGTGCTGCAGCAGCGAAACGCACATGTTGCGCAGCATCGCAGCGCGGTGGGCGCTGGTGCGGTTGAGTTTGCGGAGGCCGTTACGGTGACGCATGGTGCTTATTTCCTTTCACTTTGTTGATGCCGGCAGCCGGATCAGGTACTGCCGGGGCACGATCAAGCGCGCCGGGGCGCGTTTGTCATCAGAGGACGGCTTCAGCCGTCTTTTTTGTTGGAGCGCAGCGGATTACCGCTTGTCCAGGCCTTGCGGAGGCCAGTTCTCGAGGCGGGCGCCGAGCGTGAGACCGCGGGAAGCCAGGACTTCCTTGATCTCGTTGAGCGACTTGCGACCCAGGTTGGGGGTCTTCAGCAGCTCGGTCTCGGTACGCTGGATCAGGTCGCCGATGTAGTAGATGTTCTCGGCCTTCAGGCAGTTGGCCGAACGCACGGTCAATTCGAGCTCGTCGACCGGACGCAGCAGGATCGGGTCGAAGCTGCTGGAGCGCTGGGCCGGCTGGTCGAAGGCATCGACCAGGTCGGTGCCTTGGAGCTGCGCGAACACGGCGAGCTGTTCCACCAAGATCTTGGCCGAGGCGCGGATCGCTTCCTCGGGCGAGATGGCGCCGTTGGTTTCGATCTCCATGACCAGCTTGTCCAGGTCGGTACGCTGCTCGACGCGGGCGTTCTCGACGGCGTAGCTGACGCGCTTGACGGGCGAGAACGAGGCGTCGAGGACGATGCGGCCGATGCTCTTGGTCGGCTCGTCGCCGAAGCGGCGCATCGTGCCGGGCACGTAGCCGCGGCCCTTCTCGACCTTGATCTGCATGTCCAGCTTGCCGCCTTGCGACAGGTGGGCGATGACGTGCTCGGGATTGATGATCTCGACGTCGTGCGGGGTCTGGATGTCGGCCGCGGTGACGGGGCCTTCGCCTTCCTTGCGCAGGACCAGGGTCACTTCTTCACGGTTGTGCAGGCGGAAGACGACGCCCTTGAGGTTCAGCATGATGTGAACCACGTCCTCTTGCACGCCGTCGATGGCCGAGTACTCATGGAGCACGCCGGCAATCGTCACTTCCGTCGGCGCATACCCCACCATCGACGAGAGCAGCACACGGCGCAGGGCGTTGCCCAGGGTGTGACCGTAGCCGCGTTCGAACGGCTCCAGCGTGACCTTGGCGCGATGACCGCCCAGGGGCTCCACGTTGATGGACTTGGGTTTGAGCAAGTTGGTTTGCATGAGGTCTTTCTTTCAATACCCTCGGTTCGTTACACCGATAAGGCTGAGGACCAGCCGGGCAGAGCCTTTGAAGGGCCCTCGAAGGGCAGATACCCGGACGAGGAAACGCCGGCCGCGCCCAAGGTGGGCGTGGCCGGCGGGGAAAACGATTAACGCGAGTACAACTCGACGATCAGCGATTCGTTGATCTCGGCGCCGAACTCGTCGCGGTCAGGAGCCTTCTTGAAGACGCCTTCGAGCTTCGTGCCGTCGACGCTGACCCAGGCCGGCAGGCCGATGGAGTCGGCCAGCTTGAACGACTCGGTCACGCGCAGCTGCTTCTTGGCCTTGTCGCGCACGGCGACGGTGTCACCGGCCTTGACCAGGTAGGAGGCGATGTTGACGACCTCGCCGTTCACCGTCACGCCCTTGTGCGAAACCAGCTGGCGGGCTTCTGCGCGGGTGGAGCCGAAGCCCATGCGGTAGACGACGTTGTCCAGGCGCGATTCCAGCAGTTGCAGCAGGTTCACGCCGGTCGAGCCCTTGCGGCGCTCGGCTTCGGCGAAGTAGCGGCGGAACTGGCGCTCCAGCACGCCGTACATGCGCTTGACCTTCTGCTTCTCGCGCAGCTGCAGGCCGAAATCGGACGTGCGCTGGCCGGAAGTGCGTCCGTGCTGGCCTGGCTTGCTGTCGAACTTGACCTTGTCGCTGATGGCGCGGCGGGCGCTCTTCAGGTAGAGGTCGGTGCCTTCACGGCGGGAAAGTTTGCCCTTGGGGCCGAGGTAACGTGCCACTTGCGTGTCCTTGAATCAATCTGACGCCAGAGGTCCTGACGCGAGTCCAGCCGGTGTTTTTATGGGCTTGGACGGTGGGCTTGTGAGCCGTCTCAAAATGAGCTCGGCTCAAGACTGAAGCCGGCGCGGCACTGAAGTGCCCGCCGGCTCCGGGAAAACGCGCGATTATCGCACCGCCATCCGAATTTGCAATATCCCTGTCACCAAAGGTGAACTGGGCTCAGATGCGCCGACGCTTCTGCGGACGGCAGCCGTTGTGCGGCACCGGCGTCACGTCGGAGATCGAGTTGATGCGGATGCCGAGCGCAGCCAGCGCGCGAACCGAAGACTCGCGACCCGGGCCAGGGCCCTTGATCTTGACGTCGAGGTTCTTGATGCCCTGCTCTTGCGCAGCGCGGCCGGCCACTTCAGCCGCCACCTGGGCTGCGAAGGGGGTCGACTTGCGCGAGCCCTTGAAGCCTTGGCCGCCCGACGAAGCCCAGGACAGGGCGCCGCCTTGACGGTCGGTGATGGTGATGATGGTGTTGTTGAACGACGCGTGGACGTGCGCGATGCCGTCAGCGACGTTCTTGCGGACCTTCTTGCGAACCCGCTGAGCCGCCGAATTGTTGGGAGCCTTTGCCATATTGACCTTCTTTCAGTTCGGGCAGCTTACTTCTTGCCGGTCGCAGCCGACTTGCGCGGACCCTTGCGGGTGCGGGCATTCGTGCGGGTGCGTTGGCCGCGCATCGGCAGGCCACGGCGATGACGGAAACCACGGTAGCAGCCGAGGTCCATCAGGCGCTTGATGTTGATGGACTGCTCGCGGCGCAGATCGCCCTCGATGGTCAGCTTGTTGACCTCGTCACGGATCTTTTCGAGATCGCCGTCGTCAAGGTCCTTGACCTTCTTGTCGAACGGAATGCCGCAGTTCGTGCAGATCTTCTGGGCGGTCGTACGGCCAATGCCGTAGATCGAGGTCAGGCCGATCTCAGTGTGCTTTTGCGGCGGAATGTTGATACCAGCAATACGTGCCATGGTTGTCCTCTAGTCCTGTCGTGCGCGCTGGGGCTCAGCCCTGACGCTGCTTGTGGCGCGGGTCGGTGCAGATCACACGCACCACGCCCTTGCGGCGGATGATCTTGCAATTGCGGCACATCTGCTTCACGGATGCCGAAACTTTCATGGTCTGCTCCTTGGCCTAACTCTTTTGCGCTCTTCACGCGTCCGGGAATTCAAACAGCTCACTTCGCCCGGAACACGATGCGAGCACGACTCAAATCGTAGGGCGTCAACTCCACAGTCACTTTGTCGCCGGGGAGGATGCGGATGTAGTGCATCCGCATCTTGCCGGAGATGTGCCCGAGGACGACATGCCCGTTTTCTAACTTCACACGAAACGTTGCGTTGGGGAGGTTTTCAACAATCTCGCCCTGCATCTGAATGACGTCGTCTTTCGACATGCCAAAACTTCGTGTGGGTTAAAACAGATATTTCCTTAGAACAGCTCGGCCCTCAATTGGGCTTGAAGCTGGCCTTCTTCAGCAGCGATTCGTACTGCTGACTCATGATGTAGCTTTGCACCTGGGCCCAGAAGTCCATCGTCACGACGACGATGATCAACAGGGACGTGCCACCGAAGTAGAACGGGACGTTGTACTTCAGCGTCAGGAACTCGGGCAACAGACAGACCAGGGTGATGTAGATCGCCCCAGCCAATGTCAGTCGCGACAGGATCTTGTCGATGTGCCTGGCCGTCTGGTCGCCCGGGCGGATGCCCGGGATGAAGGCGCCGCTCTTCTTCAGGTTGTCTGCGGTCTCACGGCTGTTGAACACCAGCGCTGTGTAGAAGAAGCAGAAGAAGATGATCGCGGCGGCATACAGCAGCACATAGATCGGCTGGCCTGGGCTGACCGCACCGGCCAGATCCTTCAGCCAACGCAGGCCGTCACCCGTCGCGAACCAGCTCACCACCGTCGTCGGCAGCAGGATGATGGACGACGCGAAGATCGGCGGGATCACGCCCGACATGTTCAACTTCAGCGGCAGGTGCGACGACTGGCCCCCATAGACCTTGTTGCCGACCTGGCGCTTGGCGTAGTTCACCAGAATCTTGCGCTGGCCGCGTTCGACGTAGACAACGGCATAAGTCACCAGCACGACCAGCGAGATCACGACCAACGCCGAGCCGTAGCCCATCGCGCCGGTACGCACCAGCTCGAACAAGCCACCGATCGCACCGGGCAAGCCGGCGGCGATACCACCAAAGATCAGGATGGAGATGCCATTGCCCAAGCCGCGCTCGGTGATCTGCTCACCCAGCCACATCAGGAACATCGTGCCGGCCACCAGGCTGGACACCGCCGTCAGACGAAAGCCAAAGCCAGGATTCAGCACCAGCCCTGCAGAGCCTTCCAGCGCCAGCGCGATCGACAGGCTCTGAAACAGCGCCAGGCCCAACGTCGCATAACGCGTGTACTGGGTGATCTTGCGACGGCCGGCTTCGCCTTCCTTCTTCAGCTGTTCCAGCGTCGGGACCACGTAGGTCATCAGCTGCAGCACGATGGAAGCCGAGATGTACGGCGTGATGCCCAAGGCGAACACGGTGAAGCGCGAGAGCGCGCCGCCCGAGAACATGTTGAACAGGCTCAGGATGCCACCGGCCTGGCCCTTGAAGAATTGGGCCAGCTGGTTCGGGTCGATACCGGGCACGGGGATATGCGCCCCGATGCGGTACACGACCAGAGCCAGCAGCAGGAACACAAGCCGGCGACGGAGGTCGCCGAACTTGCCGCTCTTGGCCAGCTGATTCGCGTTGGTAGCCACGCTGAGTCAGTTCCTTGTCGACTGCGGGTTAAGCGACCGAGCCGCCTGCCGCCTCGATGGCCGCCTTGGCGCCCTTCGTGGCGTTCACGCCCTTCAGCGTGACCTTGCGCTCGATGGCGCCTGCCAGGATGACCTTGACCGACTTGGCCAGCTGCGGCACCAGGCCGACAGCCTTCAGCGTCGACACGTCGATCTCGTCGCCGGCCAGCCCTTGCAGGTCCGACAGCGTGATCTCGGCGTTGTACTTCAGCGTCAGCGATTTGAAGCCACGCTTGGGCAGGCGACGCTGCAGGGGCATCTGGCCGCCTTCGAAGCCGACCTTGTGATAGCCGCCAGCGCGGGACTTCTGACCCTTGTGACCGCGACCCGCGGTCTTGCCCAGACCGGAGCCGATGCCGCGGCCGACACGGCGCTTGGCATGCTTGGCGCCCTCGGCGGGCTTGATCGTGTTCAGTTCCATCGTCTTGTCCTCTTGGCCAGCAGTGCTTAGAGCACTTGCACCAGATAGGCGATCTTGTTGATCATGCCGCGCACGGCGGGCGTGTCTTCCAGGGTGCTTTGGCTGTTCAGCTTGCGCAGACCCAGGCCCACCACGGTGGCACGGTGCGAGGCGCGGCAGCCGATGGGGCTACGCACCAGCTTGACCGTCACGGTTTTCTTGTCAGACATGTTGTGCTCCGCTGTGGCGATCAGTTGAAGATCTCTTCAACCGTCTTGCCGCGCTTGGCTGCGACAGAGGCCGGCGTCGTCGAACGCTTGAGAGCGTCCAGCGTGGCGCGGACCATGTTGTACGGGTTGGTCGAACCGTGGCTCTTGGTCACGATGTCGGTCACGCCCATCACTTCGAAGACAGCGCGCATCGGGCCGCCGGCGATGACGCCGGTACCGGCGGGCGCCGGGGCCATGATGACGTGCGCTGCACCGTGCTCGCCCACCACGTTGTGGTGGATGGTGCCGTTCTTCAGGCTGACCTTGACCATGTTGCGGCGAGCCGATTCCATGGCCTTCTGCACGGCGACCGGCACTTCCTTGGCCTTGCCCTTGCCCATGCCGATGCGGCCGTCGCCGTCGCCGACCACCGTCAGTGCAGCGAAGGACAGCGTGCGGCCGCCCTTGACCACCTTGGTGACGCGGTTGACCGCGATCATCTTTTCCTTCAGGCCGTCGTCGTTGCCTTCAGCCTGAGCGCCGCGCGGTTGAAACTTTGCCATTTCGTATTCCTTGATGCGTCAGAACTGCAGACCGGCTTCGCGGGCTGCTTCGGCCAGGGCCTTGACACGGCCGTGATAGGCGAAGCCCGAGCGGTCGAAGGCGACCTTCTCGACGCCAGCGGCCTTGGCCTTCTCGGCGATGAGCTTGCCCACCAGCGTAGCGGCAGCGACGTTGCCGCCCTTGCCGTCGCCGTTCAGCTGCTCGCGCACCGACTTCTCGGCCGTCGACGCTGCGGCCAGCACCTGGCCACCGTCTTCCGACACGACTTGTGCATAGATGTGCAGGTTGGAGCGGAACACCGTCAGACGGGCCACGCGCTGGATCGCAATGCGAGCACGGGTCTGGCGCGAACGACGCAGGCGTTGTTCTTTCTTGGTCATCATGGCGCTGCTCCTTACTTCTTCTTGGTCTCTTTGAGGGAGACCTTCTCATCCGAATAACGGATGCCCTTGCCCTTGTACGGCTCGGGCGGACGGAAGGCACGCACCTCGGCGGCGATCTGACCCACCACCTGGCGGTCAGCACCCTTGATGAGGATTTCCGTCTGAGTCGGGCACTCGACCTTGATACCGGCCGGCATGTCCTTCACCACGGGGTGAGAGAAGCCGATCTGCAGGTTGAGCTTCTGGCCCTGGGCCTGGGCACGGAAACCCACGCCGACCAGGTTCAGCTTGCGCTCGAAACCCTTGCTGACGCCGTTGACCATGTTGGCCACCAGCGCGCGCATCGTGCCGCTCATCGCATCGGCTTCGGCCGAGTCGTTGGCGGGCACGAAGCTCAGCTTGCCGGCTTCGTTCTTGACATCGACGAGCTTGTTGACCGGACGCACCAGCGTGCCGAGCGAGCCCTTGACGCTGATCGACTCAGCGGACACGGTCACATCCACGCCTTGCGGGACGTTGACCGGCATTTTTCCAACGCGGGACATTGTTCCTACTCCTTCGCTTAGGCGACGTAGCAGAGCACTTCGCCGCCGATACCGGCAGCGCGCGCCTTGCGGTCCGTCATGACGCCTTGCGGGGTCGTGACGATCGCCACGCCCAGGCCATTCATGACCTGGGGAATGTCGTGGCGGCCCTTGTAGATGCGCAGGCCGGGGCGGCTGACGCGCTCGATACGCTCGATGACCGGGCGACCAGCGTAGTACTTCAGCGCGATTTCCAGCTCGGGGCGGGCTGCCTCGCCGCGAACGGCGAAGTCATCGATGTAGCCTTCGTCCTTCAGGACTTTGGCAATCGCCACCTTCAGCTTGGACGACGGCATGGCAACGCTCGTCTTCTCGACGATCTGCGCGTTGCGGATGCGGGTCAGCATATCGGCGATGGGATCACTCATGCTCATTTGCGAATACTCCTATCGGCCGATTACCAGCTGGCCTTGACGACACCGGGGATGTCGCCCTTGAAGGCCAGTTCACGAATCTTGTTGCGGGCCAGGCCGAACTTGCGGAAGGTGCCACGCGGGCGTCCCGTCAGCTCGCAGCGGTTGCGCAGGCGAGTGGGGTAGGCGTTGCGGGGCAGCTTCTGCAGCTCGAGGCGGGCGGCGTAGCGCTCTTCCTCGGACTTCTTGAAGTCGTCGATGATGGCCTTCAGTTCCGCGTACTTCTTGGCGAACTTGGCGACCAGCGCCTCGCGCTTCAGCTCACGTTGTTTGATCGAGAGTTTTGCCACGATTCACCTCAGTTCTTGAACGGAAACTTGAACGCCGCCAGCAGTGCCTTGGCTTCGTCGTCCGTCTTGGCAGTCGTCGTGATGCTGATGTTCAGACCACGCAGAGCATCCACCTTGTCGTACTCGATTTCGGGGAAGATGATTTGCTCTTTGACGCCGATGTTGTAGTTGCCGCGGCCGTCGAACGAGCGACCGGAGATACCCCGGAAGTCGCGAACGCGCGGCAGCGCGATCGTCACGAAGCGGTCCAGGAATTCATACATCTGGACGCCGCGCAGCGTGACCATCGCACCGATGGGCACGTTGTCGCGGATCTTGAAGCCGGCGATCGCCTTCTTCGACTTGGTCACGACGGGCTTCTGGCCGGCGATCTTGGTCAGGTCGCCCACGGCGTGGTCCATGACCTTCTTGTCGGCGACGGCCTCGCTCACACCCATGTTGAGCGTGATCTTGGTGATGCGGGGCACCTCCATGACCGACTTGTAGCCGAACTTCTCGACCAGGCCGGGCACGATTTTTTCGCGGTAATGCGTTTGAAGACGAGCCATGCTGACCTCTTAAGCCTTGATCTCTTCGCCGGTCGACTTGAACACGCGCACCCGCTTGCCATCGACGAGCTTGACGCCCACGCGATCGGCCTTGCCGGATGCAGCGTTGAAGATCGCCACGTTGGATTGATGGATGGGCATGGTCTTGTCGACGACGCCGCCGGTGGTGCCCTTCATGGGGTTGGGCTTGACGTGCTTCTTGACGACATTGATGCCGTCAACGACCACGTGGTCGGCATCGGTGCGGGCGGACACGGTGCCGCGCTTACCCTTGTCGCGGCCGGTCAGCACAATGACCTGGTCGCCGGTACGAATCTTGTTCATGGCTTACCTCAGACAGTGGGGGCTCAAAGCACCTCGGGCGCCAGCGACACGATCTTCATGAAGCGCTCGGTACGCAGTTCGCGCGTCACCGGGCCGAAGATGCGGGTGCCGATGGGCTCCAGCTTGGCGTTGAGCAGCACGGCGGCATTGCCGTCGAACTTGACGAGCGAGCCGTCCTGGCGGCGCACACCCTTGGCGGTGCGAACGACCACGGCGCTGTAGACCTCGCCCTTCTTCACGCGACCACGCGGGGCAGCTTCCTTGATGCTGACCTTGATGATGTCGCCGATGTGCGCATAGCGGCGCTTGGAGCCGCCCAGCACCTTGATGCACTGAACGGACTTCGCACCAGTGTTGTCCGCGACGTCAAGCCGCGATTGCATTTGGATCATGTCTGTCCCCAACTTGTCCCGAAACACGAGGCCCCAGAGGGCATGGCGAGTCGGTCAGTCTTGGGCCCGTAAGTCGGTCAGCTCAAGGCATTGCGCCTTTTGCTGCCCGACGGTTGAGGGCGGATTCCGAAGGCCGCAGCACATGGGCTCATGTGCCTAGCGTTCGGCGAAGCTGCGCATTATGCAGTGACAACTCAGCGGCCGTCAATGCCTGTACGCAAGAATTTCAAGAACCTTGGGCGGCCTTGGCTTGGCTCAGCATCGTCTCGGCGTCGCTGACCTCGAACTTGCCCGGGCCTTCGACGTTCAACGTCTTCACGACGCCGTCCCTGACGAGCATGGAATAGCGCTGCGAGCGCAGGCCCATGCCCTTGCCGGTCAGGTCCAGCGTCAGGCCGGTCGCCTGGGCGAATGCAGCGCTGCCATCGGCCATCATGCGAACCTTGCCGGCCGTCTTCTGATCACGCCCCCAGGCGCCCATGACAAAGGCGTCGTTGACCGACACGCACCAGATCTCGTCGACCCCAGCGGCCTTCAGGGCCTCGGCGGATTCGACATAGCCTGGCACATGCTTGGCCGAGCAGGTCGGCGTGAAGGCACCGGGCAGGCCGAAGATGGCGATGGTCTTGCCGGCCGTGGCCTTCTCGATGTCGAAGCTGTTGGGGCCGAGCGAGCAGCCCTCGCCTTCCACTTCGATGAATTCCTGCAGGGTGCCCGCGGGCAGCTTGTCGCCAACCTTGATCATGGTGTCGCTCCGGTGAGGTTCTGGAAATGAAAAACCGGCGCGCCAGTTGCCCAGCGTGCCGGTTGTGCAGCGGTCATGCGACCGGTGTCTTTAGACGATCTCGGCCTTCTCGACCAGGCGGGTCACGACCCAGCTCTTGGTCTTGGAGATCGGACGGCCTTCGCTGATTTCGACGACGTCGCCCATCTTGTACTCGCCCTTTTCGTCGTGGGCGTGGTACTTGCGGGAACGGGCCACGATCTTGCCGTAGAGCTCGTGCTTGGCGCGACGCTCGACCAGGACGGTGACCGTCTTGGCGCGCTTGTCGCTGACCACGCGACCCACCAGGGTGCGGGTGTTCTTCACTTGGGCTTGGGCTTCACTCATTTCGTGGCCTCCTTCTTCTTTTGTGCCAGAACGGTCTTGGCACGCGCGATGTCGCGGCGGGTCTTGCCCAGCTGGCTGTGGTTGGTCAGCTGCTGAGTAGCCTTTTGCATGCGCAGGCCGAAGTGGGCCTTCAGCAGATCGGTCACTTCCTTTTCGAGGGCAGCGACGTCCTTGGCGCGGAGTTCAGTTGCTTTCATGGTGTCCTTCCTCAGGTACCGACCTGGCGGGCCACGAAGGTGCAACGCAGCGGCAGCTTGGCAGCGGCCAGCGTGAACGCCTCGCGAGCCAGCGTCTCGGGCACGCCGTTGATCTCGTAGAGCACCTTGCCGGGCTGGATTTCAGCCACGTAGTACTCCGGGTTGCCCTTGCCGTTGCCCATACGGACTTCGGCAGGCTTCTGCGAGATGGGCTTGTCCGGGAAGATGCGGATGAAGATCCGACCGCCACGCTTGATGTGGCGCGAGATCGCGCGGCGAGCCGCCTCGATCTGGCGCGCCGTCAGGCGACCGCGCTCCGTGGCCTTCAGGCCGAAATCACCGAAAGACACCGCGGCGCCGCGGGTCGCAACACCCGTGTTGCGGCCCTTCTGCTCCTTGCGGTACTTGCGACGAGAGGGTTGCAGCATGTTTATTCTCCTTTGGCCTCACCGGCGGCGGGAACCTTGCGGATCACACGCTTGCCGGCGGGCTTGGCTGCGTCACCCGCGGGGGCGGCGGCAGCGGGCTGGTCTGCTCCGTCACGCGGGCCACGGTCGCCACCCGGACGGCCACGGCCACCAGGAGCACCCGGACGGGCGTTACGGCGCGGGCGACGATCGTCTTCGGCGCCTGCGGGGGTGTTGATGACCGGAGCCTCGCCATTGGCGAGACGGTCACCGCGGTAGACCCAGACCTTGACGCCGATGACGCCATAGGTGGTCTTGGCTTCGGAGAAGCCGTAGTCGATGTCAGCCTTCAGCGTGTGCAGAGGCACACGACCTTCGCGATACCACTCGGTACGAGCGATTTCGATGCCGTTCAGACGACCAGCGCTCATGATCTTGATGCCTTGGGCACCCAGACGCATCGCGTTCTGCATCGCACGCTTCATGGCGCGGCGGAACATGATGCGCTTCTCGAGCTGCTGGGTGATCGAGTCGGCGATCAGCTGGGCATCGACTTCAGGCTTGCGCACTTCTTCGATGTTGACGGCGACGGGCACGCCCAGACGCTTGGTCAGCTCAGCCTTCAGCGCTTCGATGTCCTCGCCCTTCTTGCCGATCACGACGCCCGGACGGGCCGAGAAGATCGTGATGCGGGCGTTCTTGGCGGGGCGCTCGATCAGGATGCGCGAGACCGCGGCATTCTTGAGCTTGGTCTTCAGATACTCGCGAACCTGCAGATCCTCGGCCAGCATCGTGGCGAAGTTCTGGTTGTTGGCGTACCAGCGCGAAGCCCAATTACGGGTGACGGGAAGGCGGAAGCCAACCGGATGGATTTTCTGTCCCATAGTCTTCCTTGCGCCTTAGTTGCCGACTGCCACAAAGATGTGGCAGGTGGGCTTGCTGATGCGGTTGCCGCGGCCCTTGGCGCGAGCCGAGAAGCGCTTCAGCGTGGCACCTTGCTCGACGTAGATCGAGGTGACCTTGAGTTCATCGATGTCCGCGCCGTCGTTGTGCTCGGCGTTGGCGATGGCGCTTTCCAGCGCCTTCTTGATGATCAGGGCCGCCTTCTTCTGGGTGAATTCCAGGATGTTCAGCGCTTGGTCCACCTTCTTGCCGCGGATCATGTCGGCCACGAGGCGGCCCTTGTCACACGAGAGGCGAACGCCGCGAACGATTGCTTTGGTTTCCATCGTTGGCATCCTTACTTCTTCCCGGCCTTCTTGTCGGCCGGGTGGCCCTTGAAGGTACGGGTCAGGGCGAATTCACCCAGCTTGTGGCCGACCATCTGGTCGGACACATAGACCGGCACGTGCTGCTTGCCGTTGTGCACGGCGATCGTCAGACCGATGAACTCGGGCAGGATCGTCGAGCGGCGCGACCAGGTCTTGATGGGCTTCTTGTCTTTGATGGCAACAGCCTTGTCGACCTTGGCCAGCAGGTGGTGGTCAACGAAGGGGCCCTTCTTCAGCGAACGAGTCATGGCCTAGCCCTTACTTCTTGCGACGCGAGACGATGAACGTCTGCGTGCGCTTGTTGTTGCGAGTGCGGTAGCCCTTCGTCAGGGTGTTCCACGGCGACACAGGGACCTGACCCTCGCCGGTGCGGCCTTCGCCACCACCGTGCGGGTGATCCACCGGGTTCATCGCCACACCGCGAACGGTCGGACGGATACCCTTCCAGCGGATCGCGCCGGCCTTGCCGTACTGGCGCAGGCTGTGCTCTTCGTTGCTCACTTCGCCGATGGTGGCGCGGCAGTCGATGTGCACGCGGCGAACTTCGCCGGAGCGCAGGCGGATCTGGGCGTAGACGCCTTCACGAGCCATCAGGACGGCGGAAGTGCCGGCCGAACGGATCATCTGGGCACCCTTGCCCGGCTGCAGCTCGATGCAATGGATGGTCGAGCCCACCGGGATGTTGCGGATCGGCAGCGTGTTGCCAGCCTTGATCGGGGCCTCGGCGCCGCTCAGGAGGGTTGCGCCCACTTCCAGACCGCGCGGGGCGATCACGTAGCGGCGCTCGCCGTCGGCATACACCACCAGCGCAATGTGGGCGGTGCGGTTCGGGTCGTACTCGATGGTCTCGACCTTGGCCGGAATGCCGTCCTTGTTGCGCTTGAAGTCGACCACGCGGTAGTGGTGCTTGTGACCACCGCCCTTGTGGCGAATCGTGATGTGACCGTTGTTGTTGCGACCGGAGTTCTGGATTTGCGGCTCAAGCAAAGCTGCATGAGGCGCGCCCTTGTGCAGGTGCTTGTGCACCACCTTGACGACGCCACGGCGACCGGGCGAGGTAGGTTTGACTTTGACGATGGCCATTTACGCGGCCTCCCCGGAGAAATTGAGCTCTTGACCGGCCTTGAGGGCGACGTACGCCTTCTTGACATGGTCGCGGCGGCCGGCACGGCCACCGAAGCGCTTCGTCTTGCCCTTGACCTGGACGACGTTGACCGACTCGACCTCGACCTTGAACATCAGTTCAACAGCGGCCTTGATCTCGGGCTTGGTGGCGTCGCGCAGGACCTTGAACAGGACCTGGTTGTGCTTCTCGGCGACTTGCGTGGCCTTCTCGGACACGATGGGTGCGAGCAGCACGGAGGCCAGACGGCCTTCGGAGTATTTGGTGACGCTCATGCCAGCATCTCCTTGAGTTGCTCGACCGCAGCCTTGGTCACCAGCACCTTCTTGTAGAAGACGAGGGACAGCGGGTCGGCGTAGCGCGGCTCGACGACCAGCACGTTGGCCAGGTTGCGCGAGGCCAGCAGCAGGTTGTCGTCCACGGTGTCGGCGATGACCATCACCGAGTCCAGGCCCATGGCCTTGAACTTGGCGGCCAGCAGCTTGGTCTTGGGGGCCTCGACCGAGATCGAATCCACCACGGCCAGACGGCCTTCACGGGCGAGCTGCGACAGGATCGCAGCCATGCCGGCGCGGTACATCTTCTTGTTCAGCTTGTGCGAGAAGTTCTCGTCAGGCATGTTCGGGAAGATGCGACCGCCCCCGCGCCACAGCGGCGACGAGGTCATACCGGCGCGAGCGCGGCCGGTGCCCTTCTGGCGGAAAGGCTTCTTGGTCGAGTGGTGGACCTGTTCACGGTCCTTCTGGGCACGGGTGCCTTGGCGGGCGTTGGCCTGGAAGGCCACGACCACCTGGTGCACCAGGGCTTCGTTGTAGTCGCGAGCGAAGACGGTGTCAGGCGCGTCCACCTTGGAGGTGGCCTGACCCTGCTCGTTCAGGAGCTCGAGCTGCATCAGTTGGCTCCCTTCTTGACTTTGACCTTGACGGCCGGGCGAACGACGACGTGGCCGTTCTTGGAACCCGGGACCGCACCGCGAACCAGCAGCAGTTGACGAGCTTCGTCAACGCGCACGATGTCCAGGTTCTGGGTGGTGACGGTTTCGTCGCCCATGTGGCCGGTCATCTTCTTGCCCGGGAACACGCGGCCCGGGTCTTGCGCCATGGAGATCGAGCCCGGCACGTTGTGCGAACGGCTGTTGCCGTGCGACGCGCGCTGCGAGCTGAAGTTGTGGCGCTTGATCGTGCCCGCGAAGCCCTTGCCGATGGACGTGCCCTGCACGTCGACCAGCTGGCCGGTCGCGAACAGCGTCACCGGCACAGCGCCGCCAGCCTGGTATTGGGCGGCGACGTCGGCTTCGACGCGGAATTCCTTGAGGATTTCACCGGCTTCGACACCCGCCTTGGCGAGGTGGCCGGCTTCGGGCTTGGTGACGCGCGAAGCTTTGCGCGTACCGAACGCCACCTGGATGGCGCTGTAGCCGTCGGTCTCTTGGGTCTTGACCTGGGTCACGCGGTTGTTGGACACGTCCAGCACCGTCACAGGGATGGCATCGCCATCGTCCGTGAAGATGCGCATCATGCCCACCTTGCGGCCCAGCAAACCGAGACGGTTGCTCAGACTCATGTTTTTTCTCCAGCCCCGTTGGCTCGAACTTGCGCCCAGGCCTCGGAAGCTATTGCGAACACCCGACATCGATTGGCCGGGCTGACTTTGCAACGCCACCGAAGCGACGCTGCGCGAATATCCGAGCGGGCATAGACCTACCCGGAAAAGCTGGCGAGTATAGCCTGCAGGATCGCCAAGATGCAAGCGCAGGGCCTCGCATGCCTCGAAAGACAAGGCCCCGGCCTGTCGAAACAGGGCCGGGGCCTTGAATTGCAAGCCCGAAGGCCTGGAATTACTGCAGCTTGATTTCGACGTCGACGCCCGCGGGCAGGTCGAGCTTCATCAGCGCGTCGACCGTCTTGTCGGTCGGGTCGACGATATCCATCAGGCGCTGGTGCGTGCGGATCTCGAACTGGTCGCGGCTGGTCTTGTTGACGTGCGGTGAACGCAGGATGTCGAAACGCTCCATGCGCGTCGGCAGGGGCACGGGCCCCTTGACGATGGCGCCGGTGCGCTTGGCGGTCTCGACGATCTCGAGAGCCGACTGGTCGATCAGCTTGTAATCAAACGCTTTCAGGCGGATGCGGATCTTTTGCTTTTGCATGGCGATTCCTTAAAGAGCAGGCTGGCGACCGCGCGCCGGGCGCGCGGTGCGAAGCAAAAGTTGATTACGCGAGGATCGTGGCGACGACGCCCGAGCCGACGGTGCGGCCACCCTCACGAATGGCGAAGCGCAGACCGGTTTCCATCGCGATCGGCGCGATCAGCTTGACGGTGATGCCGACGTTGTCGCCGGGCATGACCATTTCCTTGTCCTTCGGCAGTTCCACCGCACCGGTCACGTCCGTCGTGCGGAAGTAGAACTGGGGACGGTAGTTGTTGAAGAAC
>NZ_LMFP01000032.1:71225-71400 GCF_001426885.1 Pelomonas sp. Root1444
ATCGCCTTCCAGGGCCAGCTTGGCCGAGCCCTTGACGATGGGGGTGTCGTCGCCGGGGAAGTCGTACTTGGACAGCAGTTCGCGCACTTCCATTTCGACCAGCTCGAGCAGTTCGGCGTCGTCGACCATGTCGCACTTGTTCAGGAAGACGATGATGTACTTCACGCCGACCTGG
>NZ_LMFP01000032.1:71516-88355 GCF_001426885.1 Pelomonas sp. Root1444
ACCGATCGTGCCCACGTTCACGTGCGGCTTGGTCCGTTCAAACTTGCCTTTTGCCATTTCAAATCTCCAAAAAGAGCATCTCGCCAGTCTGTTGGTTTAGCGTTTCCACAGCGCCCGTGATTCCCGCCGACTGGCGAAGCGGGCGGGCCGCTGTGAAGACGATTCGCATCAGTTGCGGATCAGGCCTTGCCGCGCGCCGTGATGATGGCGTCGGCAACGTTCTTGGGCGCCTCGGAGTAGTGCTTGAACTCCATCGTGTACGTGGCGCGGCCTTGCGTGGCCGAGCGCAGCGACGTGGAGTAGCCGAACATTTCGCTCAGCGGCACTTCGGCCTTGATGACCTTGCCACCACCGACCATGTCGTCCATGCCCTGCACCATGCCGCGACGGCTGGACAGGTCGCCCATGACCGTACCGGCGTAGTCTTCCGGCGTCTCGACTTCCACGGCCATCATCGGCTCAAGGATGACGGGGCTGGCGCGGCGGCAGGCTTCCTTGAAGCCCATCGAGGCGGCCATCTTGAACGCGTTTTCGTTCGAGTCCACGTCGTGGTACGAGCCGAAGGTCAGCGTGACCTTGACGTCCACGACCGGGTAGCCCGCCAGCACGCCGTTCGGCAACGTGTCGATGACACCCTTCTCGACCGCGGGGATGTACTCGCGCGGCACCACGCCGCCCTTGATGGCGTCGACGAACTCGAAGCCCTTGCCCGGCTCTTGCGGCTCGACGGTCAGCACGACGTGGCCGTACTGGCCCTTGCCGCCGGACTGGCGGACGAACTTGCCTTCGACGTCGGTCGCGGTCTTGCGGATGGTTTCGCGGTAGGCCACTTGCGGCTTGCCGACGTTGGCTTCCACGCCGAACTCGCGCTTCATGCGGTCGACGATGATTTCCAGGTGCAGCTCGCCCATGCCGGAGATGATGGTCTGGCCGGACTCTTCATCGGTGCGCAGACGGAAGGACGGGTCTTCCTTGGCCAGGCGGCCCAGGGCGATGCCCATCTTTTCCTGGTCGGCCTTGGTCTTGGGCTCGACGGCCTGCGAGATCACCGGCTCCGGGAAGATCATCTTTTCCAGCGTGATGATGCTTTCCGGGTCGCACAGGGTTTCGCCCGTGGTGACGTCCTTCAGGCCCACGCAGGCGGCGATGTCGCCGGCCAGAATTTCCGAGATTTCTTCGCGCTGGTTGGCGTGCATCTGCAGGATCCGGCCGATGCGCTCCTTCTTGCCGCGGATCGGGTTGAAGACCGAGTCGCCGGACTTCAGCACGCCGGAGTAGACGCGCACGAAGGTCAGCTGGCCGACGTAGGGGTCGGTCATCAGCTTGAACGCCAGCGCTGCGAACTTCTCGTTGTCGTCGGCCTTGCGGACGACTTCCTTCTCGTCCTCGTCGGTGCCCGGCACCGGCGGCACGTCGATGGGCGAAGGCATGAAGTCGATCACGCCGTCCAGCATGCGCTGCACGCCCTTGTTCTTGAAGGCGGTGCCGCAGAACATCGGCTGGATTTCAGCGGCGATGGTGCGCTTGCGGATGGCGGAGATGACTTCGTCTTCCGTCAGCTCGCCCGACTCCAGGTACTTGTTCATCAGGTCTTCGCTGGACTCAGCGGCGGCCTCGATGAGGTTCTCGCGCCATTTGACGGCGTCGGCCTGCAGCTCGGCGGGAATCTCTTCGTAGCTGAACTTCATGCCCTGCGAGGCTTCGTCCCAGATGATCGCCTTCATCTTGATGAGGTCGATCACGCCGGTGAAGTTTTCCTCGGCGCCGATGGGGATCACGACGGGCACGGGGTTGGCCTTCAGGCGCAGCTTCATCTGGTCGTAGACCTTGAAGAAGTTCGCGCCGGTGCGGTCCATCTTGTTGACGAACGCGAGGCGGGGCACCTTGTACTTGTTGGCCTGGCGCCAGACGGTTTCCGACTGGGGCTGCACGCCGCCCACGGCGCAATAGACCATGCAGGCGCCGTCCAGCACGCGCATCGAGCGCTCGACCTCAATCGTGAAGTCGACGTGCCCGGGGGTGTCGATGATGTTGATGCGGTGCTCGGGACGCGCCAAGTCCATGCCCTTCCAGAAGCAGGTCGTGGCAGCGGACGTGATCGTGATGCCACGCTCCTGCTCCTGCTCCATCCAGTCCATCGTGGCGGCGCCGTCGTGCACCTCACCGATCTTGTGGTTCACACCGGTGTAGTAGAGGATGCGTTCGGTCGTGGTGGTCTTGCCGGCATCGATGTGCGCAGAGATACCGATGTTGCGGTAGCGCTCGATGGGGGTTTTGCGGGCCATGGTTTGCTCCAGAAGACAGGAGCCGCCAGCGGGTTGGTAGAAACCCGAGGCGGCCGAAAGACAGTGAGTTTAGAAGCGGAAGTGCGAGAAGGCCTTGTTGGCTTCTGCCATGCGGTGAACTTCGTCGCGCTTCTTCATCGCGCCGCCGCGGCCTTCAGCGGCCTCCAGCAGTTCATTGGCCAGGCGCTGGGCCATGGACTTCTCACCGCGCTTGCGGGCCGATTCCTTCAACCAACGCATGGCCAGAGCCATCCGGCGGACGGGGCGAACTTCCACGGGAACTTGGTAGTTCGCACCGCCGACGCGGCGGGACTTCACTTCGACCATGGGCTTCACGTTGTTCAGGGCGACCATGAACACTTCCAGCGGGTCCTTGCCGATCTTCTTCTCGACCTGCTCCAGGGCACCGTAGATGATGCGCTCGGCGACGGCCTTCTTGCCCGATTCCATGATGACGTTCATGAACTTGGACAGATCGACGGAACCGAACTTGGGGTCCGGCAGGATTTCGCGCTTGGGTACTTCGCGACGACGTGGCATGGCACTCTTCCTTTTGCTTCAGTTGGAGACGGCCTTTTGACCTGACTCCGTTGGACAACCACCGACATCTGGGGTCATCCACTTACTCGACCCACCGAGACATTTCAGGGGTCGCAACAACGTTGGGTCAGCCGATGGCGACTGGGCCCGACAAACGATTTACTTCTTCGGACGCTTCGCGCCGTACTTGGAACGCGACTGCTTGCGATCCTTGACGCCTTGCAGGTCGAGCGAGCCACGGACGATGTGGTAACGCACGCCGGGCAAGTCCTTCACGCGGCCGCCGCGAACCAGCACGACGCTGTGTTCTTGCAGGTTGTGGCCTTCACCGCCGATGTAGGAGATGACTTCGAAGCCGTTGGTCAGGCGCACCTTGGCGACCTTACGCAGCGCGGAGTTCGGCTTCTTCGGCGTGGTGGTGTACACGCGGGTGCAGACGCCGCGGCGCTGCGGGCAGTTCTGCATCGCAGGCGACTTGGATTTGATGACCTCGGCCTCTCGACCGTGGCGCACCAGTTGATTGATGGTTGGCATTACGACTTGTTCCCGTTTGAAGTCAGTGAACCCCGCGGTTTTCGAGCGCGCGCGAACGCAGCACCCAAAAGGCGGAGAGCCGGCGATTGTAGACCGCTGGGGTTTGCGGCACAAGGGCCGCGGTTAAGCTGGCGGCATGCCCGAACCCCTCTCGCCCACCGACACCCGTCCGACCATCGTGGTCGACACCCAGGTCGTCCTGGACTGGCTGGTCTTCAACGACGCGCGCGTGCAATCGCTCGCCGCCGCGCTGAAGTCGGGCGGCCTGCGCTGGCTCGTGGCCCCGGCGATGCGCGACGAGATCCGCCACGTTTTGGGCCGCGGTGTCGCGGCAAGCTACGCGCCGGACCTGGCGCTGATCGAGGCGAGCTTCGACGCCCACTCGGAAGCCACGGCGGCGGCCGAACCCTCGCCCCGCCTCGTGTGCCGCGACCCCGACGACCAGAAGTTCATCGACCTGGCCCTCGCCTGCGGCGCACGTTGGCTGGTGTCGCGCGACAAGGCGCTGCTGGCGCTGGCCAGGCGAGCCAGGCTGCGCGGCCTGCTCATCGTCAAGCCGGAGCTCTGGACACCGGACTGACAAAGAAAAAGCCGCCCGCGGCGTGAACCGGGGCGGCTTGTGAGGGCAGAGCCCTCTTCGGCTTACTCGGCCGAGTGGCCGGCGTCCACATCCGCCATCTGCGCGGCGGCCAGTTCCTCGGCCTCCTGCAGGGCAATGGCACGGCGCTCGGCATCGTCCATGGCTTCCTTGGCACGGCGTGCCTCGTGGAAGGCCATGCCGGTGCCCGCGGGGATCAGGCGACCGACGATGACGTTTTCCTTCAGGCCACGCAGTTCGTCGCGCTTGCCCATGATGGCAGCCTCGGTGAGCACGCGGGTCGTTTCCTGGAAGGAGGCGGCGGAGATGAAGGAGTCCGTCGACAGCGAGGCCTTGGTGATGCCCAGCAGCACATCCGCGTGGGTGGCAATCATCTTGCCTTCCTTGCGCATGCGGTCGTTGGTGTCCAGCAGCTCCGAACGCTCGACCTGCTCGTTCAGGATGTAGTGCGTGTCGCCCGGGTTGGTGATCATCACGCGACGCAGCATCTGGCGAACGATCACCTCGATGTGCTTGTCGTTGATCTTCACGCCCTGGAGTCGGTACACGTCCTGCACCTCGTCGACGATGTAGCGCGCCAGTTCCTCGATGCCGAGCAGGCGCAGGATGTCCTGCGGGTCCGCTGCGCCGTCGACGATCAACTCGCCACGGTTCACCACCTGGCCTTCGTGCACCAGGATGTTCTTTTCCTTGGGCACGAGTTCCTCGTGGGCCTTGCCGTCCGGATCGGTGATCTGCAGGCGGATCTTGCCCTTGGTCTCCTTGCCGAACGACACCGTGCCGGTCTGCTCGGCCAGCACGCCGACGTCCTTGGGCGAGCGGGCTTCGAAGAGTTCCGCCACGCGCGGCAGACCGCCGGTGATGTCGCGGGTCTTCTGGCCTTCGACCGGGATGCGGGCGAGCACTTCACCGGGCAGCAGTTCCTGGCCGTCGCGGATCTGGATCAGCGAGCCGACCTGGAAGCCGATGGCCACCGAGTGGTCGGTACCAGGGATCTTGACCTCGTGCCCGCCGGCGTCCAGCAGCTTGACCTGCGGCCGGATGACCTTGGCGGCGCCGCGGCGCTTCGGGTCGATGACCACGAGCGTCGACAGGCCGGTCACCTCGTCGACCTGCTTGGCAACGGTCACGCCTTCCTCGACGTTCTCGAACTTCGCCTGACCGGCGAATTCCGTGATGATCGGGCGGGTCAGCGGATCCCAGTTGGCGAGCACCGTGCCGGCCTTGATGGTCTGGCTGGCCTTGATGTTCAGGATCGCGCCGTACGGCACCTTGTGACGCTCACGCTCGCGGCCGTGCGGGTCGGCAATGATGATCTCGCCGGAGCGGGAAATCACGACCAGTTCGCCCTTGCCGTTGGTGACGTAACGCATCGTGGCGTTGAAGCCGATGATGCCGTCCGACTTGGCTTCGACGCTGGAAGCGACGGCGGCACGCGATGCCGCACCACCGATGTGGAAGGTCCGCATCGTCAGCTGCGTGCCCGGTTCGCCGATGGACTGCGCGGCGATGACGCCGACCGCCTCACCGACGTTGACCAGGCCGCCACGGCCGAGGTCGCGGCCGTAGCACTTGGCGCACAGGCCGAAGCGCGTGGCGCAGGTCAGCGGCGTGCGGACCTTGATCTCGTCGACACCGGCCTGCTCCAGCACGTCCAGCGTGTCTTCGTCCAGCATCTTGCCGGCGCCGAGCAGCGAGACCTGGGTCTCGGGGTGCACGACGTCGATGGCGGTGACGCGGCCGAGGACGCGGTCGCGCAGCGATTCGATCACTTCACCGCCTTCGACCAAGGCGCGCATCGCCATGCCGTTGTCGGTGCCGCAGTCTTCCTCGATGACGACCAGATCCTGGGTCACGTCGACCAGGCGGCGCGTCAGGTAGCCGGAGTTCGCGGTCTTCAACGCCGTGTCCGCCAGGCCCTTGCGGGCGCCGTGGGTGGAGATGAAGTACTGCAACACGTTCAGGCCTTCACGGAAGTTCGCCGTGATGGGCGTCTCGATGATGGAGCCGTCCGGCTTGGCCATCAGGCCGCGCATGCCGGCCAGCTGGCGGATCTGGGCGGCGGAACCCCGCGCACCCGAGTCGGCCATCATGTAGATCGAGTTGAAGGACTCCTGATCGACGGTCTTGCCGTTGCGATCGGTCGTCTTCTCGACCTTCAGGTGGTCCATCATCTTCTTGCCGATCTCGTCGCCGGCCTTGCCCCAGATGTCCACGACCTTGTTGTAGCGCTCACCGGCGGTCACGAGGCCCGAGACGTACTGCTGCTCGATCTCCTTGACTTCCTTCTCGGCGCGGTCGATGACGGTGTACTTCTCCTTGGGCACCAACATGTCGTCGATGGCGATGGAGATGCCGGCACGCGTTGCCAACTTGAAGCCGCTTTGCAGCAGCTTGTCGGCCAGCACGACCGTTTCCTTCAGGCCGCACTTGCGGAAGGAGGTGTTGATCAGCTTGCTGATCTCCTTCTTCTTCAGCGCCTTGTTGATGTTGCTGAAGGGCAGGCCCTTGGGCAGGATTTCGGACAGCAGCGCACGGCCGACGGTGGTGTCCGTCAGCTTGGTTTCGGCCACGAATTCGCCGGTGTCCTTGTCCTTGGTCCACTCGACCAGGCGCACGCTGACCTTGGCGGTGATTTCCACGGCGCCGTTCTCCAGCGCGCGGATCATCTCGGGAATGTCCGAGAAGATCATGCCCTCGCCCTTGCCGTTGGTGCGCTCGCGGGTCGCGTAGTACAGACCCAGCACCACGTCCTGCGACGGCACGATCGACGGCTCGCCCGAGGCCGGGAACAGCACGTTGTTGGAGGCCAGCATCAGCGTGCGGGCTTCCATCTGCGCTTCGATCGACAGCGGCACGTGGACGGCCATCTGGTCACCGTCGAAGTCGGCGTTGAAGGCCGAGCAGACGAGCGGGTGCAGCTGGATGGCCTTGCCTTCGATCAGCACGGGCTCGAAGGCCTGGATGCCGAGGCGGTGCAGCGTCGGGGCGCGGTTCAGCAGGACCGGGTGCTCCTTGATGACTTCTTCAAGGATGTCCCAGACCACCGGCGTGCCGGATTCGACTTCCTTCTTGGCGGCCTTGATCGTCGTCGCGATGCCCATGGCTTCGAGACGGCTGAAGATGAAGGGCTTGAACAGCTCAAGCGCCATCAGCTTGGGCAGGCCGCACTGGTGCAGCTTGAGCGTCGGGCCGACCACGATGACCGAACGGCCCGAGTAGTCGACGCGCTTGCCCAGCAGGTTCTGACGGAAGCGACCGCTCTTGCCCTTGATCATGTCGGCCAGCGACTTGAGGGCACGCTTGTTCGCGCCGGTCATCGCCTTGCCGCGGCGGCCGTTGTCCAGCAGCGAGTCGACGGCTTCCTGCAGCATGCGCTTTTCGTTGCGCACGATGATTTCAGGGGCCTTCAGCTCGAGCAGGCGGGCCAGGCGGTTGTTGCGGTTGATGACGCGACGATAGAGGTCGTTCAGGTCGGAGGTCGCGAAGCGGCCACCGTCCAGCGGCACCAGCGGGCGCAGGTCCGGCGGCAGCACGGGCAGAACGTCCAGCACCATCCAGTTCGGCTTGATGCCGGACTTCTTGAAGGCCTCCATGACCTTCAGGCGCTTGGAGTTCTTCTTGACCTTGAGCTCCGAGCCGGTCATGTCGTTGCGCAGGCGATCGATCTCGATGTCGAGATCCATCTCCTCCAGCAGCTTCTTGATGCCCTCGGCGCCCATCAGCGCGATGAATTCGTCGCCGAATTCGATGCGCTTGGCGTCGTAGTCGTCCTCGCTCATGATCGAGAACTTCTTAAGCGGCGTCATGCCCGGGTCGACGACCACGTACGCCTCGAAGTACAGCACGCGCTCGATGTCGCGCAGCGTCATGTCGAGCACCAGGCCCAGACGCGACGGCAGCGACTTCAGGAACCAGATGTGAGCGCAGGGCGCGGCCAGGTCGATGTGGCCCATGCGGTCACGGCGGACCTTGGTCTGCGTGACTTCGACGCCGCACTTCTCGCAGATGACGCCGCGGTGCTTCAGGCGCTTGTACTTGCCGCACAGGCACTCGTAGTCTTTGATCGGGCCAAAGATCTTGGCGCAGAACAGGCCGTCGCGTTCCGGCTTGAAGGTGCGGTAGTTGATGGTCTCGGGCTTCTTCACCTCGCCGAACGACCAGCTGCGGATCTTCTCCGGAGAAGCCAGGCCGATCTTGATGGCATCGAAATGCTCATCGGGGGTGAATTGCTTGAAAAGGTCGAGTAGTCCCTTCATGCATCTGCTCCTTAATTGCGTTCCAGTTCAATGTCGATGCCAAGGGAGCGAATCTCCTTGACCAGGACGTTGAACGATTCGGGCATGCCCGCTTCGATGGCGTGTTCGCCCTTGACGATGCTTTCGTAGACCTTGGTGCGGCCGTTCACGTCGTCGGACTTGACCGTCAGCATTTCCTGCAGGATGTACGAGGCGCCATAGGCTTCCAGCGCCCAGACTTCCATTTCGCCGAAGCGCTGGCCGCCGAACTGCGCCTTGCCGCCCAGCGGCTGCTGCGTGACGAGCGAGTACGGGCCGGTCGAGCGGGCGTGCATCTTGTCGTCCACCAAGTGGTGCAGCTTCAGCACGTGCATGTAGCCGACGGTGACCGGGCGCTCGAACTGCTCGCCGGTGCGGCCGTCGCACAGCCAGGCCTGCGTGCGGGTCGGCGTCAGCCCCTTCTTGGCGGCGATGTCGTCCGGATAGGCCAGCTTCAGCATCGTGCGGATTTCTTCTTCCTTGGCGCCGTCGAACACGGGCGTCGCGAAGGGCACGCCCTTGGCGAGGTTGGAAGCCATCTCCAGCACTTCGTCGTCCGTCAGGTCGTCGATGCTTTCGGTCTTGCCGCCGCTCTGGTTGTAGAGCTCGTCGAACAGCTTGCGCAGCTCGGCCACCTTGGTCTGCTGCTGCAGCATGTCGCCGATGCGCTGGCCGATGCCCTTGCCGGCCCAGCCCAGATGCACTTCCAGCACCTGGCCCACGTTCATCCGCGAGGGCACGCCCAGCGGGTTCAGCACGATGTCGGCAGGCGTGCCGTCGGCCATGTAGGGCATGTCTTCGATCGGGACGACCTTGGAGACGACACCCTTGTTGCCGTGACGGCCGGCCATCTTGTCGCCAGGCTGCAGGCGGCGCTTGACGGCCAGGTAGACCTTGACCATCTTGAGCACGCCGGCCGGCAGCTCGTCGCCCTGCGTCAGCTTCTTGCGCTTTTCTTCAAAAGCCAGGTCGAAGCTGTGACGGGTCTGGTCGAGCGAGTTCTTGATCGACTCGAGCTGGTTGGCGATCTCTTCATCGGCCGGGCGCACGTCGAACCAGTGGAACTTCTCGACCGAAGCCAGGTAGTCCTTGGTGATGACGGTGCCCTTGGCGATCTTCTGCGGACCGCCGTTGGCGCTCTTGCCGACCAGCAGCTTCTCGATACGGTCGAAGGCGTCGCTCTCGACGATGCGCAGCTGGTCGTTCAGGTCCAGGCGGTAGCGCTTGAGCTCGTCGTCGATGATCTGCTGGGCGCGCTTGTCGCGCTGGATGCCTTCACGGGTGAAGACCTGCACGTCGATGACGGTGCCGCTGGTGCCCTGGTCGACGCGCAGCGACGTGTCCTTCACGTCCGAAGCCTTCTCGCCGAAGATCGCGCGCAGCAGCTTCTCTTCCGGCGTCAGCGTGGTTTCGCCCTTGGGCGTGACCTTGCCGACCAGCACGTCGCCCGGGTTCACCTCGGCACCGACGTAGACGATGCCCGACTCGTCCAGGCGGCCGAGTTGCTGCTCCGACAGGTTCGGGATGTCGCGGGTGATTTCCTCGGCGCCCAGCTTGGTGTCACGCGCGTTGACCACCAGTTCCTCGATGTGGATCGAGGTGTAGCGGTCTTCGGCGATGACACGTTCGCTGATGAGGATCGAGTCCTCGAAGTTGTAGCCGTTCCAGGGCATGAACGCGACCAGCATGTTCTGGCCCAGGGCCAGCTCGCCGATGTCCGTGGAGGCGCCGTCGGCAATGATGTCCTCGGCCGCCACCTTGTCGCCACGCTTGACGATGGGACGCTGGTGGATGTTCGTGTTCTGGTTGGAACGCTGGTACTTGATCAGGTTGTAGATGTCGACGCCAACCTCACCGGCCACGGTCTCGGCATCGTTCACGCGGATCACGATGCGGTTCGTGTCGACATAGTCGACCACGCCGCCACGACGCGCCGCGACCACCGTGCCCGAGTCCTTCGCCGCCACGCGCTCGACGCCCGTGCCCACGAAAGCCTTCTCAGGGCGCAGCACCGGCACGGCCTGGCGCTGCATGTTGGCGCCCATCAGCGCGCGGTTCGCGTCGTCGTGCTCCAGGAAGGGCACGAGCGAGGCTGCGACCGACACGATCTGCGTCGGCGCCACGTCCATGTACTGGATGCGCTCGGGCGAAGTCAGCACCGATTCGCCGTTCTCACGCGCCGAGACCAGCTCGTCGGTCAGCTCGCCGGTCGCGTTCAGCGTCGCGTTCGCCTGAGCGATGACGTACTTGCCTTCCTCGATGGCGGACAGGTAGTCGATCTGGTCGGTCACCTTGCCGTCGACGACGCGGCGGTAAGGCGTTTCCAGGAAGCCGTACTCGTTGAGCTGCGCGAACAGCGCCAGCGAGTTGATCAGGCCGATGTTCGGGCCTTCAGGCGTTTCGATCGGGCAGACGCGGCCGTAGTGGGTCGGGTGCACGTCGCGGACTTCGAAGCCTGCGCGCTCGCGGGTCAGACCGCCCGGGCCGAGGGCCGAGACGCGACGCTTGTGCGTGATCTCGGACAGCGGGTTGGTCTGGTCCATGAACTGCGACAACTGCGACGCGCCGAAGAACTCCTTCAGTGCCGCGGAGATCGGCTTGGAGTTGATCAGGTCGTGCGGCATCAGGGCTTCGGTCTCGGCCTGGCCCAGACGTTCCTTGACGGCCTTCTCGATGCGGGCGAGACCCGAGCGGTACTGGTTCTCGGCCAGCTCGCCCACGCAACGCACGCGGCGGTTGCCCAGGTGGTCGATGTCGTCCACTTCGCCGCGGCCATTGCGCAGCTCGACGAGGATCTTGACGACGTCAAGGATGTCCTCGTTGGACAGGTTCATGTTGCCTTCGGGCGTGTCACGGCCGACACGCGCGTTGAACTTCATGCGGCCGACACGGCTCAGGTCGTAGGTGTCGGTGCTGTAGAACAGGCGGTTGAACAGCGCTTCGACGGCGTCTTCCGTCGGCGGCTCGCCGGGGCGCATCATGCGGTAGATGGCGACGCGTGCGGCCAGCTGGTCGGAGGTCTCGTCCGAAGCCAGCGTCTGGCTGATGTAGGCGCCTTCGTCCAGCTCGTTCGTGAACAGGCACTGGATTTCCTTGACGCCGGCCTGGCGCAGCTTCTTCAGCAGCGCTTCGGTCAGTTCGTCATTGGCCTTGGCGATGATCTCGCCGGTGTCGGCGTCGATCATGTTCTTGGCCAGCACGCGGCCGACCAGGAAGTCTTCCGGCACCGAGATGTGCTGCGTGCCGGATTGCTCCAGCTGGCGCACGTGCCGAGCCGTGATGCGCTTGTCTTTCTCGACGATGACGGCGCCCGACTTGTCGACGATGTCGAAGCGGGCGACTTCACCCTTCAGGCGGTCGGCGACGAATTCGAGCTGCGCACCGACGTCCATCAGGCGGAAGTTGTCGAACACGAAGAAGTGGGCCAGGATCTGCTCGGGGTTCAGGCCAATGGCCTTGAGCAGGATCGTGACCGGCATCTTGCGGCGGCGGTCGACGCGGAAGTACAGGATGTCCTTCGGGTCGAACTCGAAGTCCAGCCAGGAGCCGCGGTACGGAATGATGCGGGCGCTGAACAGCAACTTGCCCGACGAGTGCGTCTTGCCCTTGTCGTGCTCGAAGAACACGCCCGGCGAACGGTGCAGCTGCGACACGATGACGCGCTCGGTACCGTTGACGATGAAGGAGCCGTAGTCGGTCATCAGGGGCACTTCGCCCATGTAGACCTCTTGCTCCTTGATTTCCTTGACGGTCTTCGCCTGGGGCGACTCACGGTCGTAAATGATCATCTGCAGGCGCGCGCGCACGGCGGCCGCATAGGTCAAGCCGCGCTGCTGGCACTCACGGGTGTCGAACGGCGGTTTGGCGATGTTGAATTCGAGGAACTTCATCTCGACGAAACCGTTGTGCGAAACAATCGGGAACGCCGAAAGGAAAGCCGCCTGCAGCCCTTCGGGCTTGCGCTTGGCGGGGGGCACGTCCTTCTGCAGGAAGGCGACGTAGCTGTCCTTCTGCATCGTCAGCAGATAGGGAACGTTGAGAACGCTCTCGCGCTTGCCGAAGCTCTTGCGGATCCGCTTGCGCTCGGTGTAGCTGTAGGGGGTTGCTTGCGCCATAAACACTCCGTGTCGAGCCCACCCCTGGCCGTGGGGCGAGCCGCGTCGGCGACTGGCTGGCACATCCGCCCAGAACGGGGGATGCCTAGCTTGGTGGTTGGCCACTACCAACCGCTGGCGGACAACCCTGGCATTGCACCAGAGCCCGACCAAACTGGTTCTCTGCAGTCGGATCAGAGAACACGTGAAAGAACTGCGCATCATACTGCGCTGAGTGCTTTCAGCTGTTCTCAAGCGGGATTAACCCGCAAAGACGAAAAAGGGGAAGCCCAAAGGCAACCCCTTTCTTGAATCCGGCCAACCGGATTCGGCGGGGGAGCGGCGTCGCGAGCCGGTCGAGGTCGGGCCTGAGACGCGGAACCGCACTTGCGTGCAGTGAGCATCGATGGCCCGAGATCGGCCGGCGCAGTGGCCGAGCCCCCGTCGAATTACTTGATTTCGGCCTTGGCGCCGGCTTCGACCAGCTTCTTGACAGCAGCTTCGGCGTCAGCCTTGGCAATGCCTTCCTTGACGTTCTTCGGCGCGCCGTCGACCAGGTCCTTGGCTTCCTTGAGGCCCAGGCCGGTGATTTCGCGGACGGCCTTGATGACGCCGACCTTCTGCGCGCCGGCTTCGACCAGCACGACGTTGAATTCGGTCTTCTCTTCAACGGCAGCAGCGCCACCGCCAGCAGCGCCACCGGCGGCCGGAGCAGCCATCGAAGCGGCGGACACGCCGAACTTCTCTTCAATTGCCTTGACCAGGTCGTTCAGTTCCAGGACGGACATGCTGTCCAGGGCGGTCAGGAAAGCGTCTTTATCGAATGCCATGATGTGTTCCTAAATAACAGATGGGTTGCGTGTGAACGCGTTGTTCGTCGATCAGGCCGCGGCCGGGGCTTCTTCGGCAGCAGCTTCCGGGGAAGCGGCGCCTTCGCCACGCTTTGCAGCCAGGGCAGCCAGCACGGCCGCAGTGCGTTGCACCGGCGACAGCAGCAGGCCAGCGATTTGCGACAGCAGCACTTCCTTGCTCGGGACCGAAGCCAGCGCCTTCACGCCAGCAACGTCCAGAGCCTTGCCACCGTACGCACCGCCCTTGATGACGAGCTTGTCGTTGGTCTTGGCAAAGTCAGCGATGACTTTGGCAGCCGCGACAGCGTCTTCCGAAAAGCCGTAGATCAGCGGGCCGACCATGCTCTCCGCAGCAGCTTCGAACGGGGTGCCGGCAACGGCGCGACGGGCCAGGGTGTTCTTCAGCACGTGAAGATAGACACCCTTGGACCGCGCGTCGACGCGCAGCTTGTTCAAGGCTTCCACGGTGAGGCCACGGTACTCGGCCAACGCCAGCGTCTGCGACTTGGCAGCTTGCGCTGCGACGTCGGAGACGACGACTGCCTTCTCGTTGCGATTGAGACTCAAGGTCTACTCCTCACATTTGCCCCCTCGGCCTTGCGGCCTCGAGAGCGCCAGGGATTCAGCGACCATCTGTCAGGAACGAATTCCTTTCAGCGGGACCGCCATCTGCGTTGGTTCTCGGCCACCGACGAATCGGTGACTTCGATTTAAGGGGTCTCCACCAACGGTCTTGGATGACGCGCAGCTCCAGCGAACCGGAACCACGCCCCACCAATCTTGTCGCCCGAGGCCAGACTCGCCCCGGGCAGATTCAGTGCGCCAGGCCATAAAGGCCTGGCCGCCGGTCAGGCAGCGTTGGCCTGGGCGTTGATCGATGCAATTTCGACGCGGGCACCGACGCCCATCGTCGAGGACACGGCGACCTTGCGCAGGTAGACGCCCTTGCTCGACGCCGGCTTGGCCTTGTTCAGGGCCTCGATCAGCGCGCGCAGGTTGCCTTCCAGCTTGTCGGTGTCGAACGAGCGACGGCCGAGGGTGCCGTGAATGATGCCGGCCTTGTCGACGCGGAACTGGACCTGGCCAGCCTTGGCGTTCTTGACGGCGGTGGCGACGTCCGGGGTCACGGTGCCGACCTTGGGGTTCGGCATCAGGCCGCGCGGGCCCAGGATTTGGCCCAGGGTACCGACGACACGCATCGTGTCCGGCGAGGCGATGACCACGTCGAAAGGCATGTCGCCCGCCTTGACGCGCTCGGCCAGGTCTTCCATGCCGACGACGTCGGCGCCAGCGGCGCGGGCTTCGTCAGCCTTGGCACCTTGGGCGAACACGGCGACGCGCTTGGTCTTGCCGGTGCCGTTGGGCATCACGACGGCGCCACGCACGACCTGGTCCGACTTCTTGGCGTCGATGCCGAGTTGCACGGCCACGTCGATGGACTCATCAAACTTGGCGCTGGCCAGGCTCTTGACCAGGTCCAGGGCTTCGGTCAGCGCGTACAGCTTGGTCGACTCGACCTTGCCAGCCAGCGCCTTTTGCTTCTTGGTGAGCTTGGCCATGTCAGACCCCTTCCACGATGATGCCCATCGAACGGGCAGAGCCGGCGATGGTCTTGACCGCGGCGTCCAGATCGGCGGCCGTCAGGTCCTTGGTCTTGATCTTTGCGATCTCTTCCAGCTGGGCGCGGGTCAGCTTGCCGACCTTGTCCAGGTGGGGGCGCTGCGAGCCCTTCTCGATCTTGGCGGCCTTCTTCAGCAGCACGGTCGCCGGGGGCGACTTGATGACGAAGGTGAAGCTCTTGTCGGCGAAGGCGGTGATGACCACCGGCAGCTTCATGCCCGGCTCGAAACCGGCGCCGGACGTCTGGGCGTTGAACGCCTTGCAGAACTCCATGATGTTCAGGCCACGCTGACCCAGCGCGGGACCCACCGGCGGCGAAGGATTTGCCTTGCCGGCCGGAATTTGCAGCTTGATGAAGCCGACAATTTTCTTTGCCATGTTTTCTCCAATCAGTGCCCGGGCGGCAAGGCCTGAACACCTGAGTGCTAGCGCATCGGACTCGGGGCACGCCCCTTACCTTTGCTCCTCTTGTCCGCCTCTCGTTGCAGACTGGTCACGGACCGGCGTTAGGGCGCCGGCCAACCCACGATTCTACGGCGTCAGACCTTTTGCCTTAGCCCTTCGGGCAGCGGCAAAAAGTGTGCCGGCATACCGTCACACTTTTTCAACCTGCGCGAAGTCCAGTTCGACCGGCGTGGCGCGTCCGAAGATCGTGACCGACACACGCACCTTGGACTTGTCGTAGTTGACTTCCTCGACCGACCCATTGAAGTCGGTGAAGGGGCCCTCCTTGACGCGCACGACTTCGCCGACCGTCCACTCGACCTTGGGCCGGGGCTTCTCGACGCCTTCCTGCATCTGGTTGACGATCTTCATGACCTCGGCTTCGGAGATCGGCGCCGGGCGGTTCTTGGCGCCGCCGACGAAGCCGGTCACCTTGGAGGTGTGCTTCACCAGGTGCCAGGAGTCGTCGTCCATGACCATCTCGACCAGCACATAGCCGGGGAAGAAGCGGCGCTCGGTGACGGCCTTCTTGCCATTCTTCAATTCGACGACTTCTTCGGTCGGCACCAGGATGCGGCCGAATTTGTCTTGCATGCCGGCGCGGTCGATGCGTTCGCGCAGGTTGCGCTCGACGGCCTTCTCCATGCCCGAATAGGCATGGACCACATACCAGCGCTTGGGCAGACCTGCAGGCGCCTCGGTGGCCGCGACGTTTTGCTCTTCGCTCATCTCGTTCCTTCTCAGCGCTTCCAGCCCAGGATCAGGTCGTACAGCACCCATTCCAGCGTCTTGTCCGTCAGCCACAGGAACAGCGCCATGACAACGACGAAGGCAAATACATAGGCCGTCATCTGCCGGGCTTCCTTGTGCGACGGCCAAACAACCTTGCGAACCTCACGCCACGAGTCGCGGCCGTAGGCGATCAGCGCCTTGCCATGCTCGGATGTGAAGAAGGCAGCCACGCCCGCAGCCAGCAGCACGACCAGCGAGGCCCATTGCACCCACGGGCCCTGCTTCGACAGGCCGTAGTAAGCCGCCAGCGCGCCGATCAACAGCAACACCGCAACGGTCAACTTGGCCTTGTCGGCGCCGCTCGTCACGGTCTCGACTTGGGGAGGATTCGCCATCACTTCACTTTCACGTACCACCCGAATTCAGCATTCCTGGTGGCGATTCAGACACTGCCTCTGGCTTGCAGCCATCAGCAGCAAGGCCCGCCGAGATCTCTCTCGCGGGCCGATGCTTGGTTAGCCGGGGAACCAACCGCCGTGATCAGTGGCGGGTGGCAGGGGCAGAGGGTCTCGAACCCCCAACCTTCGGTTTTGGAGACCGACGCTCTGCCAATTGAGCTATGCCCCTGCGGCCTAAAACTTGACTTACGCGAGGATCGTTGCAACGACGCCCGAGCCGACGGTACGACCGCCCTCACGGATGGCGAAGCGCAGGCCGGTTTCCATCGCGATCGGCGCGATCAGCTTCACGGTGATGCCGACGTTGTCGCCGGGCATGACCATTTCCTTGTCCTTCGGCAGCTCCACCGCACCGGTCACGTCCGTCGTGCGGAAGTAGAACTGGGGACGGTAGTTGTTGAAGAAC
>NZ_LMFP01000032.1:88531-88706 GCF_001426885.1 Pelomonas sp. Root1444
GTCGCCTTCCAGGGCCAGCTTGGCCGAGCCCTTGACGATGGGGGTGTCGTCGCCGGGGAAGTCGTACTTGGACAGGAGTTCGCGAACTTCCATCTCGACCAGCTCGAGCAGCTCGGCGTCGTCGACCATGTCGCACTTGTTCAGGAAGACGATGATGTACTTCACGCCGACCTGG
>NZ_LMFP01000032.1:88838-125763 GCF_001426885.1 Pelomonas sp. Root1444
GCCGATCGTGCCCACGTTCACGTGCGGCTTGGTCCGTTCAAACTTGCCTTTTGCCATCTTGCGCTCCTGAGGCGAACCCGTTGAAACGAGTAGAAAAAGAAGAAGGTGTGGTGCCCATGACGCGGATCGAACGCGTGACCTCTCCCTTACCAAGGGAGTGCTCTACCACTGAGCCACATGGGCATCGGCACGGGTTTGACGCCTGGCTCATCACTGAACCGCTGGCCGGCAAACCGGTGTCGACGTCGGCCGACCAAACTGCTCGCAAGTGGAGCGGGAAACGGGAATCGAACCCGTGTCATTAGCTTGGAAGGCTAAGGTTCTACCATTGAACTACTCCCGCTCTGGGCTCTTACCTCTGCATGCATGCGCAAGCTTTGGTGGAGGAGGCTGGATTCGAACCAGCGTACGCAATGCGGGCAGATTTACAGTCTGCTGCCTTTAACCACTCGGCCACCCCTCCTGAGGCAAGCCCGCAACTATAGCACAGGGCTAGCGGGGCGCAACAGCGGCCCACGTCCGACGGGCGCTGCACTGCGCTTTCACCGGGACAGACCGCCGGGCCGGATCACGACGCGCGGACCGAAAGTCGCCACCGCACCCCACCCGGCTCGCCTCCCGCTCAGAGATGAAGTCCATCGGCGGCCCGCGCCGCGTCCCCTACATACAACACCACACTGCCCCGAGACAAGACCAATCGGATACCAAAATCGAGTGCTTACGCCCTGCGCCACGGTGAGCCGGCAGCGCCAGCGGAGACCCCAAGGGAAAGTACTGGTCATACATTGGTAGCAAAGTGGCGTTATCAAGATTTACAGTGGCTCCATTCTGGTCATGGCCGCAACGCCCAGCCGGACTGAAGGTGGTACGCATCCCCAGAGTCGCGACCGCTCCGATTCATTGCCATCCCGAGGAACAACCATGAAGGTCAACCAGACCCCCATCTCGCAGGCGGTGTTCATCGCCCTGCTCGGCGCCAGCAATGTCGCCATGGCCCAGCAAGCCCCCGCCAACCCGCAGCTGGACACGGTCGTCGTGACCGGCATCCGCGCCGCGCAGGAGAAGGCGCTGAGCGTCAAGCGCAACGCCGACGCCCACATCGACGTCATCACCGCCGAGGACATCGGCAAGATGCCCGACAAGAACGTCGCCGACTCGCTGGCCCGCATCCCCGGCGTGTCGGTGCTGAACAGCCCGGCCGGTGGTTCCGGCGGCTTCGATGAGCGCGACCGCGTCGGCGTGCGCGGCACTAACCCCAGCCTGACGCAGACCCTGATCAACGGCCACGCCATCGCCAGCGGCGACTGGTTCGTGCTGGACCAGACCGGCGCGGGCGTCGGCCGCAGCGTCAGCTATTCGCTGCTGCCGTCTGAACTGGTCAGCCGCGTGGAGCTGCGCAAGAGTTCCGAGGCCTCGCTGGTCGAAGGCGGCACCGCCGGCTCGGTCAACATCGTCACGCGCAAGCCGCTGGACTTCGGCAAGGCGCTGACCTTCGAGGCCGGCATCGGCGCGGTCTATGCGGACCTGCCCGGCAAGACCGACCCGCAGGTCAGCGTGCTGGCCAATTTCAAGAACGAGGCGAAGACCTTCGGTGTGCTGGTGCAGGCGTTCTCCGAAAAGCGCCACCTGCGCCGTGACGGCGTCGAGACGCTGGGCTATCGCCAGCTCGATGCCTCGCTCGACGCTCGCTTGCTGACCGCCAACCCCGGCCTGGCCGGCGTGTGGGTGCCGACGTCCATCGGCGCTGCGCTCTTCCAGCAGGAGCGCGACCGCAAGGGCGGCCTGGTGACGGTGCAGTTCAAGCCCACCGCCAACGTCGACCTGAGCCTGACCGGCTTTCGCTCCAAGATGGACGCGGCCAACTACAACAACAACTACCTGCACCTGAACGACAACGACGCCCACTCGGTCGGCGTGCTGCCGTCGGTACAGGCGGGCAACGCCAACCTGGCGCCGGGCTACACGGTGACCGACATCGGCGGCGTGCGCACGCTGACCAAGGCCAACTTCACGGCCGCGCCGGCTGGCACGCCGTTCTGGAACGGCGAGGTCGATGCGATCTCCCGCCCGACGTCGGCCGCCTCGTCCAACTTCGTCAACTTCGACGGCAAGTGGAAGGTGAGCGACGCGCTGACGCTGACGACGCAGCTCGGCACCTCCAAGGGCCGCGGCATCACCGGCACGCAGGACATCTTCGCGCCGCTGATCCGCTCGACCGCCGCCGGCTATGAGCTGCGCGGCGCGGACACGGCGCCCGTGTTCACCAACGCCGTCAGCCCGTCCGACCCGAACAACGCGACCAACGGCCGCAACTTCGACTGGATCTGGGGCGTACAGAACGTCAACACGACCGACAAGGAAGACTGGGCCCAGATCGATGGCGAGTTCACGCTCAATGCCGGCGTGCTCAGCAGCCTGAAGTTCGGCGCCCGCAGCGCCAAGCACCAGCGCTACACCGGCGCCATGATCGCCCAGGCGCCCGGCTGCACCGGCAACCCGAACACCGGCCTGAACTGGGGCATCTCGCCCTACTTCTGCGCCAGCGACGCGGCCTCGCCGTACAACCCCGCCAACTTCCTGAAGCCCGACGCCGCCTACCCGTCCGACTTCGGCTCGGGCCTGGGCAGCGTGCCGGCCAACATCGCCTACTACACCCAGGCCGCGTTGGGTGCATACGGCACGGCCTTCTCGTTCCGCGACCCGGTGCTGCGCCGCTGGCCCGACAACGGCGAGTACTCGGTGACCGAGAAAACCAACGCCGCCTACCTGCAGGGCAACCTGGAAGGCCAGGGCTGGAGCGGCAATGTCGGCCTGCGCGTCGTCAACACCAAGCAGACGGCCAGCAACATCGTCCCTATCGGCCGCGCGCCGGCCGGCACGGTCGCGGACATCAAGGGCTCGCTGTTCGGCGACTACGCGACGCTGTGGAACAAGCGCAGCTACACCGACGTGCTGCCCAGCGCCAGCATCCGCGTCGACATCACGAAAGACCTGGTCGGCCGCCTGGCGCTGTCCAAGACCGTCACCCGCCCGGACTACACCGCCATCTCCGGCTTCACGACGCTGGGCAGCTACAGCGACCCGACCGGCCAGGCCGTCGGCTCCGGCAACGCCGGCAACCCCGAGCTGAAGCCGCTGCGCTCGACCAACTTCGACGCCAACCTGGAGTGGTACTTCGCACCGCGAGCCTTCGTGTCGATGGGCGCCTTCCACATGGAGATGGCCAGCTACATCACCGACGGCTTCACGACCGGCACCTTCCGCACCGAGGTGACGCCGGCAGGCGCCCCCGCCGGCACACCGCCCGTCATCGTCAACGCGCCGTACCGCCTGCTGTCGCAGGTCAACAAGAAGGCCAGCGTGACCGGCCTGGAGTTCGGCTTCGAGATGCCGGTGGCCGGCAACTTCGGCGTCAGCGCGAACTACACGTTCGCAGACGGCCACGACCAGGACGGCCATGTGCTGCGCGGCGCCACCAAGCACACCGCCAACCTGGGCGGCTTCTTCGAGAACGACCAGTTCTCGGCGCGCCTGAACTACAGCTACCGCTCGGACACCTTCATCGGCCTGGACCGCAACAGCGAATACAGCCAGAAGGGCGGCGGCGTGGTGTCCGCGTCGGTGGGCTACAAGTTCAACGAGAACTTCTCGCTGAACCTGGATGCGCTGAACCTCAACAATCCCACGCTGAAGTACTTCGCGCTGAACGACGCGCAGCCGCGCGGCATCTACACCAACGGCCGCCAGTTCTACCTGACCGCACGCGTCAAGTTCTGACCGTCCCTGCGTGCCACACGGCGGAGCCTTCGGGCTCCGTTTTCATTTCAGGCGCTCGATGACATCGGCCCGGTAGGTGGCATCCTGTCCGGCGTCGATCTCGCCCAGCAGGCCGCGCTTGGCAGGCGGCAGGTGGCTCAGCGATTCGGGCCGGGCGCCGAAGGCGTAGTGGTCCAGCAGCGCCCGCCAGCCTTCGCGTTCGCCGTCGGGCAGGTGGCGGAAGGCCAGCATGCACAGCCGCAGCGCCGCCTGCTGGGCATCGTCCACGCGGCCGGGCGCGGGTTCGGGCCGCCACCAGTAGTTGACGAGCGCGTTGAACCGCGGGTCCAGCGACTCGACCTGGTGGAACCACAGCGGCGGGATGTAGATCGCGTCGCCCGGCGCCAGCTCGGCGACGAAGGCGGTGTCCAGCGCCTGGCGCAGCCGGGGGAAACGCTCGAAATCCGGCGCATCCAGTGCGGCCACCGTCGTCGGCGCGGCAGTGGGCGCGTGGTCCGGCGGGCCGAGGTAGAGGTCCGGCGCGCTCTGCGGCGGCAGCACCGTGAAGCGGCGGCGGCCGGCCACCACGCAAGCGATGTTGTGGGAGCTGTCGAAGTGCGCCGGCGTCGTGCCGCGGTTGCCCAGCCAGAGCCGCGGCGGAATGGCCGCGTCCAGCAGCGGATTGGCATTCACTGCCTCCAGGCCCGGCAGCACCTCGGCGATGGGTGCGCTCTGCACGGCCAGGCCGGGCGGCTCCTCGAAGTGGCTGTAGCGCCAGAACTGCTCGAACAGCGCAGCCAGCGGCCGGCGGTCACGCACGAAGGTGAACCCGTCCAGGCCGGGTGCATGGCCGAAGGCGCGCCGCGCGCCTGGACGGACCAGCAGCGCATCGACCGGGGCGCCGCTGTCGAAGCCCGCCAGGTAGTGCAACGCCGCCTCCAGGCCCTGCCGGCCAGCGCTCACGAGCGGCCAGTCGGCCACCAGGCCGCGCAGCACGGCGGGCTCATAAGCCGGTAGCAGCTCGGCGTGGAAGCGCTCGCGGCTCATTGCCAGGAATTCGGTCATCGCACGCATCGCGTCTCCAGGTCTGCGGCGATTGTGCTGCAGGCCACCTCATGACCAGTTGTGGTTTGAACGCCATTCGCTTGGCCCGCAGCGCGCCACGCCTTCAATACCAATTCACTCGAATCGTCGCGCCGCCTACGGCGTCGCGCACAGTGGGAAGGGGCCTCCAGCAAGCCATCCGGGAAACCACTCAATCCAAATTGGTAGCTAAGTGGATTTAGCAATCGCTATAGTGGCATCTTACTGGTCGCACTGTGAATCGCGACTGCGACCGACAACCGGACTCACGGTGGTATGCAAGAGGGCCGACGCAGCCCACCGACCGCAAGCATTCATGGCCACAACGAGGACTACATCATGAAGGTCAAGCAGACCCCCATCGCGGCCGCCGTGTCGCTGGCATTGCTGGGCGGCTCGCTCGCCGCCCAGGCACAGCAGGCCGACGCTCCCGCGCCCGCGCAGCTCGAGCAGGTCGTCGTCACCGGCATCCGCGCCTCGCTGCAGACCGCTGCGACGATCAAGAAGAACGCCAGCGCGGTGGTCGACGCCGTCTCCGCCGAGGACGTGGGCAAGCTGCCGGATTCGGACGTCGGCCAGGCTCTGGGCCGCATCCCCGGCGTGTCGGTGGGCCGCGCCTTCGGCCAGGGCGCCACGGTGTCCATCCGCGGCTCCGACCCACAGATGACCTACACGACGCTGAACGGCCAGACCGTCGCGTCCACCGGCTGGTACGACCAGCTCGACATCGACCGCTCCTTCAACTACTCGCTGCTGCCCTCCGAGCTGATCGGCGGCATGGAGGTCTACAAGTCCCAGCAGGCCGACCTGACCGAAGGCGGCATCGGCGGCACGGTCATCGTCAAGACCCGCAAGCCGCTGGACCTGGGCGCCCACAGCGGCTTCGTCAGCGTGAAGTACGGCCGCGGCACCATCAGCGACCCGGAGAAGGAAGTCTCGGGCCTTTACAGCTGGAAGAACGACGCCAAGACCTTCGGCGTGCTGGCCGCCGCCGCGCACGCCCAGGGCGCCTACATCCGCCGCGGCGTCGAGGCCGACAACCGCTGGGCCGGCGACGTGGCGCCCACCGCCTTCGTGCAGGACCGCAAGCGCGACGCCATCAACCTGACGCTGCAGGCGCGCCCCGCACAAGGCCTGGAGCTCGGCCTGAACCTGCTGCGCCTCAAGCTCGTCGGCGACAACTCCAACAGCAGCGACTACATCTTCCAGGACCCCGAGAACGGCACCAACTGCGACAAGCGCAACACGGACGTGAAGTCGCCCTGGAACCCCAACGGCATGTGCGTGCACAGCACGACGACCGCCGCCAACCCGCTGCCCAACCAGTTCTTCCAGGTCTGGGCGCGCGCCGCCGAGATGACCTCCGACAGCGTCACCTTCGACGGCCACTACAAGGTCGACGGCGCGAAGTTCGACCTCGTCGCCGGCACCACCAAGGCCAAGGGCGGCACCAAGCTCACCGCCAACTACCAGGCCGGCAGCTGGGACGCCGGCTTCAGCGTGCCGAAGTGGCAGGGCACCATCGACGCGACCGGCCATCAGATCGCCGTCAACCCGACCTCCAACCAGTCCTTCACCGCCGCTCAGCTGCCGTCGCAGCTCGCGCCGCAAAGCTGGGCCACGTCGCAAGGCCCGAACCGGGACCAGGAAAAGTACGCGCAGCTCGACGCCACCATCGACCTGAACTGGGGCGCGATCAACACCTTCAAGACCGGCGTGCGCTTTGCCGACCACACGTTCGAGAAGCGCGCCTACCGCCCGGTCTGGGCCGCCACCATCGCGTCCACCAACACCGCCAGTTTGTTCGACGGCACCGTGGAAGTGGCGAGCTGGACCATCCCGCGCCCCAACATCGACGCGATGGTCGCCGGCACGCTGAAGAACATCACCGGCTGGAACGAGGACCGCTCGGCCTACAGCGAACTCAGCGAGAAAAACAAGTCGGCCTACGGCATGTTCGAGTTCGAGGCCGACAACCTGCGCGGCAACTTCGGCCTGCGCTACATCTCGACCGACGTGAAGAGCACCGGCTACAAGTTCGACGGCACGCCGCTGGCCGCGGGCGACTACGCCGGCAACGAGAACTGGGGCCGCGGCTTCGACGTCAAGAAGTCCAAGTACAACGACGTGCTGCCCAGCGTCAACCTCGCGGTGGACCTGCGCAAGGACCTGGTGCTGCGCGCCGCCGCCGCCCAGGCGATCACGCGCCCGAATTTCGCCAACATGTTCGGCATCCAGGTGTCGGGCTACAACGACGACCGCGTCGGCAACGAGACCTGGACGGTCGGCAGCGTCGAGCTCAAGCCGATGAAGTCATCCCAAATCGACCTGAGCCTGGAGTACTACTACGGGCGTGGCAACGTGTTGTCGGCGACGTTCTTCAACAAGGACATCCAGAACTTCATCACCGCCAACGTGCAGGTGAACCAGAAGGTCGGCCTGGTCGACCCGAAGTCGGGCGTGGACAACTGGACCGTGCAGAACTTCGTCAACGCCGGCGGCGGGCGCCTGCGCGGCGTGGAGCTGCAGGCCAACCATGCCTTCAACAACGGCTTCGGCGTGGTCGCCAACTACACCTTCACGGAAGGCACGGCGCCCAAGGAAAGCTTCGCGGACCAGATCGGCATCTTCACGCAGTCGTCCAAGCACAACGTCAACCTGGTCGGCTACTACGAGACCGAGGCCTACTTCGGCCGCCTGGCCTACAACTGGCGCTCCAAGTACCTCATTCGCGAGAACGCCTACTGGTACGGCAACCGCATGCACGCCAACTACGGCACGCTGGATGCGAGCTTCGGCTGGAACATCAACAAGTGGCTCAAGCTCAGCTTCGACGCGGTGAACCTGACCAAGCAGGATGACATCCAGTACGGCGCGATGGCCACGAACCTGCCGGCCGACGTGCTGCACAAGGACCCGCTGAAGGCCGGATACCCGGCGTGGTCGTTCAAGGGCGAGACGACCTACAAGATCGGGCTGACGGCCAAGTTCTGATCGACGCCCGCTTGTCTCCCTCTTGCCCGGCAGCCGCCGGGCTTTTTTCTTGGTGGACTAGAAGTCGTAGAACGAATTCACCGTCAACCGCCCCGTACGCGGGTCACCGTCGATGCTGATCCGCGGGTTGACGACCGCCGAATGCAGCAGGCTGCCGCGGTAGACCACCAGGCGGTTGAAGCGCGCCGGCATCATGCCCAGGAACTCGAAGTGCGCGTCGCTGTCATCGAAGTAGCGCTGCGCCGGCGGGCGGGCGTTGAGCTCGGCGTAGTAGCGGTCGAGGAAGTCCTCGCGGCTGTCTGCCGTGACCTGCTGCAGGCCGGTCGCGCGGTGACGGTAGAAGCCGGTGCCGCCGTGCTCGGGGCCGCAGAGGTAGAGCAGCACGGCCATGTGGTGCGGCGTGCTGGCGTCGAAGTGCGGCGTGCGCTGCAGCGGGCCGAGCGCCTCGGGCGGCATCGTCGTGAGCGAGAACGCGCACTCGCTCTTGCGCAGCGCCAGGTGCTGCGGCACGGCGAAGTTCTGGCGGATCAGCGGCTCCATCAGCGCGGTGAGGTTGGCCGAGTAATCAGACGGCGCCGGCGCGCGCACGCCGGGATAGCCCTTGCGCTCGGCCACGCCTGGGTAGGGCGAGAAGCCGGCCTGCGCCGCAGCGTCGACAAGGGCCTGGGGGTCGTCCAGGAAGTCGTCGATGAAGACCAGCTGGTGGTCGCCGACCTGCACGGACTGCACGTCCGGCGGCATGCGCACGGCGAATGGCTCGCTCATGCCGGCACCCTGGTCAGACCTTCCAATACCAACCGGCCTTGTCCAGCACCCAGACGATGGCCGCCCACACGGCGACGAAGGCCACCGCGAAGGCGAGCGACTGGCCCGCCGGCCCGACGACGGCGCCGAGCGGCCCGAAGACGTTGCCGTACAGCGGCGCCATCCAGCCCGTGGCCGCCAGCAGCAGCGTGCACATCCAGGCCCCGGCATAGGCGCCGATGGCGTTCAGCCCGAAGGCGCGGCCGACGGCGCGGTGGCCGAGCCGGTCGATCCAGACATGCGCCGCCGCCAGCGCCACCGCGGTCAGGCCGCCGGTCCACAGCGCGAAGGACGGCGTCCACAGCTGCTTGTTCCACGGCAGCCAGGCGGACCACCACCAGCCCACCAGCGCCCCGGCGACCCCGGTCAGCAGCACGGCGCGCGGCTGATCGCGCCGCAGCAGGCCGCCGCAGAGGAGGCCCAGCACCGTCGTCGCGAGCGCGCCCAGCGTCGACAGCAGGCCCTCGGGGTCGAAGGCGATGCCGGTGGCCGCATTCCATTCGTAGGCGAAGCGGCCCAGCACGGCCGTGTCGATGCGCTGGTTCAGGCTGCCGACCTTCTCCAGCGTCGGGCTGGCGAACTGCAGCAGCGCGGCATAGCCCACCAGCAGCAGGATCAGCAGCACCCACTGGCCGCGCGCGCGCAGTTGCACGGCCACCAGCCCCACGGCGATGAAGCAGATGCCGATGCGCTGCAGCACGCCGAGCACGCGGAACTCGGGCTTGTTCAACAGCCACCAGGCCAGCGCATGCAGCACCAGGCCCAGCGCAATGATGCGCAGGCCGCGTTGCACGATGGCCGCGCACAGCGGCCCCGGCACGGCGCCGCCCTCCACGCGCGGCCCGAGCGCCAGCGCCGCGGACACGCCGACGATGAAGAGGAAGAACGGGAAGATCAGGTCGGTCGGCGTGAAGCCGTGCCAGGCCGCGTGCTGCAGCGGCGCGTAGACATGGCCCCAGTCGCCGGGGTTGTTGACCAGCAGCATGGCGGCCACGGCCAGGCCGCGCAGGGCGTCGACCGACGCGATGCGCCGGGCCGCGATCACGGCGTCATCAGGGTGTTCATGGCGTCCAGTATCTCGCCGTTGTCCTGGCTCAGCTCCCACGCGAACACGCCGGCCAGCCCGGCCTTCTTCACGAATGCGACCTTGGCGCGTACCGCGCGCGGGTCGTCGTAACCCACGTAGCGGCCACCGCCCACCATCGCCCAGGACTGCGTGGCCTTGTCGAACTGCGGCTGCATGCCGGCCAGCTTGCCGATGTCCTTGAAGGCCACCGAGCCGTCGGCGTTGGGCCACGGCTTGGCATAGCTGCGGTCGGCCTTCACGCCTTCGAAGCCGCGGCCGTACATCGCCACGCCGGCCACCATCTTGGCCGCCGGCACGCCCTCGGCCTTGAGGTTGGCGACCGACGCCGCCAGGCTCTCGTCACCCGGCTTCGCGCTGCGCAGCGGCGTGTGGTTGCCGGCGGTCTTCGTCCACGGACCGGTGAAGTCGTAGGTCATCATGAAGACCAGGTCCAGCGCTTCGGCGGCGCGGCCCATGGGCATGCGCTGCAGTTGCTCCTCGGTGGTGTTGATCGCGACGGTCAATGCATAGCGCCGGCCGGCCTCGCGGCCCAATGCGTCCAGGCCCGTGCGCAGGTCCTGCAACAGCTGCACGAAACGCTCGCCGTCGGCCGGGCTGCCGAGTTGCACACCGTTGGACGCACCGTTGTTGCCGGGGTGCTCCCAGTCGATGTCCAGGCCGTCGAAGCCCGGGTGGGAGCGCAGCCAGTCCATGGACGATTTGACGAAGGCGGCGCGGCCCTCGGCCGTCGCGGCCAGGTGGAAGAAGGGATCGGACCCGCCCCAGCCGCCCACCGAGGCCAGCACCTGCACCTTGGGGTCGCGCTGCTTCAGCCGCTGGAAGGCGGCCGGGAACGTGTCCTGGTCGGCATGCGGCGCGATGCTGAAGGCCGGCTTGCCGGCGCAGGCCGCCGCCTCCTGCGCGCGCTGGCCTTCGCCGCAGATCAGCAGGAAGGCGTAGAGCAGGTGCGTGACGCGGCCGGGCTTGAGCTGCTCGACGACATCGACGCCGCGCTCGGCCAGGATGTAGGTGCCGACGACGGGCGGCGCCGCCTGTGCAAGGGATGCCGCGAGGGCCATTGCGGCCAGCCAGGTCTTGTTCATAGATTGCACTCGCTCGTCAGGCCCGCATCGGGCACGGTGTCCTGGCGGGCCACGCCCTGCTTGCGCAGCTGCGCGGCCCGGGTTTGCATGCCGGCGGGGCTGACGGTGCGGCCCGCCTCGTGCAGCACCCAGTCCACATCGAATTCGTATGCGCGCGGCGCACCCGCCACCGCACCGGCGGCCAGCCAGTGGTTGAAGCTGATCGCCATCGGCTTGCTCGGCACGTTGCGGCCGGTGTGCTCGCCCATCAGCCGGCCATTGACGTAGTGGCGCGTGCGCGTGGCCTCCACCTGCACGGTCAGCAGCTGCCAGCCGTCGAAGGAACCCTGCACGATGGACGCCTGGTTGAAGGACTGCCAGGGGTCTATGCGCACCGTCTGCCAGCTGACGCCGTAGAGCCGTGTCTCGGGCTCGCCCCAGCCGCCATGCGGGAGGTATTCGAAGTCGACTTCACTGAAGTCGGGGTCGTAGTCGTGCTTCAGCGGGCTGGCCAGGAAGAAGCTCTGGATGACGGGATCGCGCGAGCCCGGCGTGTCGCGAAAGCGCACGCGCGCCGTCGTCGTGCCGATGAGGAACTTGCGCGCCGCGCAGAGCTGGGCCAGCGTCGTGTTCGCCGGCGTGCCGTCGGTGGCGAGCCGGAGCGTCAGCAAGCCGCCCTCCAGGGCCAGCTGTGCCGGGGAAAAGCGCGCGCCCGGCAGGCCCGGGTGGCCCGTGCCGTCGCGCAGCACCCAGCCGCTGGCGCGCAGGGCGTCGAGGTCCTTCTGCGCGAAATCGTCGAAGAACTCGCCGGCCGCGAAGGCCGGTGCGGCCGCGAGCAGCAACCAGGCGGCCCTCATGCCGGCACCGCCTCGGGGGACGCAGCCTTGCGCGGCATCGGCACCCACAGCAGCAGCAGCAGGGCGGGCAGGCCGCAGGCGATGGTCCATGCGAAGAAGTCCTGGTAGCCCAGGGCCAGCTGGATCTTGCCGCTGATGAACTTGCTGAGCACGAAGCCCAGCTGCATGACGCCCGAACCGAGCGCATAGTGCGCCGTCTGGAAGCGGCCCGGTGCCACGGCCTGCATGATGTACAGGATCATGCCGACGAAGCCGAAGCCATAGCCGAACATCTCCACGCCCACCGCCGCGCCGATGTGCAGCATGTCCTGCGGGGTCGTTGCGGCCAGGTAGTAGAAGGTCACGTTGGGCACGCACATGGCGATGAGCAGCAGCGGCATCGCACGCCGCAGGCCGAGCCGGCTGGTCACCCAGCCACCCAGCACCGAGCCGACCAGGAAGGCGCCCGTGCCCACCCAGCCGTACACGTCGGCCACCTGGCCGGTCGCCAGGCCCAGGCCGCCCTTGTCGCGCGCTTCCAGCAGGAACAGCGGGCCGATGGTCTGCACCTGCCCCTCGGCCAGGCGGAACATGACGATGAACAGCACGGCGCGCCAGATGCCGGGCTTGCGGAAGAAGTCGATGACGACGTCCTTCAGCATGGCGGCCACGCCCGAGGCCGTGAGCTCGCTGTGCTCGGTGCTCAGCGTGCCCGGCAGGAAGCGGGCGTTGTAGGTGGCCAGCACGGCGACCAGGCCGGCCAGCATCACGAAGACGCTGGACCAGGCGTTGACCGCGCCCATCGTGCCCTCGAGGTGCCCGGCGATCTTGAGCACGACGCCGGTGATGAAGAAACGCGCGCCGTTGAAGAAGGCGCCCTGCCAACCGGCGTACGTCGCCTGGCGCTTGCCGTCCAGCGAGGCCATGTAGAGCCCGTCGCAGGCGATGTCGTGCGTGGCGGAGGCGTAGGCGATCAGGAACAGCACGATGAGGGCCGCCGCGAACCAATGCGGCAGGTGCAGCGCCAGCGCCATCAGGCCCAGGCCCGCCGCGCCGACGTACTGCGCCGCCACGACGACGAGCTTCTTGCTGCGCGCCAGCTCCAGGAAGGGGCTCCACAGCGGCTTGATGGCCCAGGCCAGGCCCAGCGCCGCCGTCCATTGCGCGATGTCATCGTTGGCCACGCCCAGGTTCTTGAACATCAGGCCGGCGATCAGCATGACGACGAAGAACTGCATGCCCTGCACGAAGTACAGGCTGGGCACCCAGCGCATCGGGTTCTTCTGGTCCATCAGTTCAACCCTTGCGGCGCACGGCCGCCGGCTTGAGTGCGACCTTCCAGCCAGGCCTTGATGCCGGCCAGCGCCCCGGGTGCGAAGCCCCAGCTCAGCAGCGTCGGGCCGGCCACATCGAGCGCCTGGTAGGGGTTCCACAGCGCGATGTGCAGGTCGGGCTGCCAGCCCTTGGATGCCGCGCCATAACGCGCCCGCCGCGTCGACACCAGCACGTTGGCACGGCCATCGCGCGGCACCGTCGCCCAGTCAAGCTTGGCGATGTCGTCGACCATCTGCACCTGGGCATCCGTGAAGCGGTCGAACAGCGCCACCGCCTGGCGGCCGGTGGGGCCGGCTTCCGAAACCATGTCGGTCGGCACGTCGCCCTGCACGATGACACGGAGGGGCGCGTCGAGCCGCGGGGCAGTGGCGCCGCGCAGCGCGGTCAGGCCGGCCGCCCAGGCCTCGGCCATCAGCGCGTGGTCGGCCGCGCGGGCGGCTGCGTCGTCCACCGGCTGGGCCGGGTAGGCGGCGGCCAGGCGGTCCAGCCGGGCATTGGCCACATCGCCCTGCTGCGGTGTCAGCCGTCCGCTGGCGAAAGCCTCGCGCAATGCGTTGATCGCCACCAGCTGCTCGGCCGGCGAGCCCTGGGCCAGCACCATGTCGGCGCCGGCCTCGATGGCCATGACGGCCGACCTCGCGTAGCCGAAGCGCTCGGCCACGGCCTTCATCATCAGCGCGTCGGTGATGACGACGCCGTCATAGCCCCAGTCGCGGCGCAGGATGCCGCCCAGCAGCTCGGGCGACAGCGTGGCCGGCCGGTCGGGGTCGATCTGCGGGTAGACGATGTGGGCGGTCATCATGGCCGGCGCCTGGGCTGCCAGCGCCTTGAACGGCACAAGCTCCAGCGCGTCCAGTTCGGCGCGCGATTTGTCGACGGTGGGCAGCGCGTGGTGCGAGTCCACATGCGTGTCGCCATGGCCGGGAAAGTGCTTCACGCAGCAGGCCACGCCTTCACGCAGCGAACCGCGCATCCACGCGGCGGCCAGGCGGCTGACCTCGGCCGGGTCGTTCGAGAAACTGCGCTCGCCGATGACCGGGTTGGCCGGGTTGTTGTTGACGTCCAGCACCGGCGCGAAGTTCCAGTTGATGCCCAGAGACTTCAGCCCACGCGCGACGGCCGCGCCCACGGCCTCGGCGCGGGCGGCGTCACCACCCGCACCCAGCGCCATCGCCGACGGCGGCTGCGGCAGGAAGGTCACGCGCACGACGGCGCCGCCTTCCTGGTCGATGCCGATCAGCGCCTCGGGACCCAGCACGTCGATGAGGTCGCGCATGAGCGCGCGGACCTCGTCTTCGCTGCCGATGTTCTTGCGGAACAGGCAGACGGAGCGGATCTTCTGCTCGCGCAGGAAGGCGGCCGTCTCCGCGTCGAGGCGAGTGCCGGGGATGTCCACCATCACCAGCCGACCGGGATCAAAGGTGCTCATGGCCATGTCTCAGTGTGTTTTGGTGACCTTGGCGAGGTTGGGCGGCACATCGGGGTTGAAGCCCCGGGCCCGCGCCAGCGCCTCGACCATGGGATAGAAGCTCTGCACCAGGGCGATGGGGTCGAGGTCCTCGTTGCCGGTTGTCACCAGCGGCAGCTCGGCGCCGGGCGTGCCCAGCGGCGCGGCCAGCAGCACGCGGCCGCCGCGCGAGCGCATCTCCTCGGCGATCGCCAGCAGGCCGGCCTGCGCCGGGCCGCGCGGCGCGAACACCAGCAGCGGATAGCCGTCGCGCACCAGCGCCATCGGGCCATGCTTGACCTCGGCGCCCGAGAAGGCCTCGGCCTGGATGCCGCAGGTCTCCTTGAGCTTCAGCGCCGCCTCCATCGCGACGGCCAGGCCGGTGCCGCGGCCCAGCACGAAGAGGCGCTCCGCGCGCTGCAGCACCGGCAGCGCGGCGCTCCAGTCCAGTGTGCTGGCCTGCTCCAGCGCGATGGGCAGCACGTTCAGCGCGGCCCGCAGCGCATCGTCCCGCTGCCAGGCGGCCACGACGCGCGCGCCGGCCACCAGCTGGGCGATGTAGCTCTTGGTCGCGGCCACGCTCTTCTCGGGGCCGGCATGCAGCTCGAACACATGCTCCGCCGCGGCGGCGAGCGGCGAGCCGCTGGCGTTGACGAAGGCCACCGTGCGCGCACCGCCTTCGCGGAAGAATTTCGTCGGTGCGATCAGGTCGGGGCTCTGGCCCGACTGCGAGAACGCCAGCGACACCAGCCCCTCGCAATGGATGCGGCTCTGGTACAGCGTGATCAGCGACATCGGCAGCGACGTGACCAGCCGGCCCAGCCGCGCCATGACGAGGTAGGCCAGGTAGTGGGCCGCATGGTCGGAGCTGCCGCGCGCGATCGTCAGCACGCTGGCGGGCGGCTGCTCCTGCAGCGCCTGGCCCAGGCGGGTGTAACTCAGCGGGTCGGCTGCCAACTGGCGGGCCACCGCGTCCGGCGCACTCAGCGCCTCTTCAAGCATCAGCGACGACATCGATCTCTTCACCTTCCACAAACACGCGCCGCAGCTGAAGCCCGGCATCCATCACGACCACATCGCCCCAGGCCCCCGGCGCCAGGCGCCCGCGGTCCGCCAGGCCCAGGTAATCGGCGGCCAGCGTCGACACGCGGCGCGACGCGTCGGGCAGCGACAGGCCCAGCACTTGCACGAGGTTGCGCAGCGCCTGGTCCATCGTCAGCGCACTGCCGGCCAGCGTGCCGTCGGCCAGGCGCACGCCGCCCAGGCACTTCTGCACCCGGTGTTCGCCGAGGGCGTACTCACCGTCGGGCATGCCGGCGGCGGCGGTCGAGTCGGTGACGCAGAACAGGCCCGGGATGCAGCGCAGCGCGACGCGGATGGCGCCGGGATGCACGTGCAGCAGGTCAGGGATCAGCTCGGCATGCTGGCCGTACGCCAGCGCCGCGCCGACCATGCCAGGCTCGCGGTGGTGCAGGCCGGTCATGGCGTTGAAGAGATGCGTGAAGCCGGCCGCGCCGGCGTTGAGCGCCGCGACGCCGTCCTCATGGCTGCCCGCGCTGTGGCCGATCTGCACACGGATGCCGGCGTCGCGCAGCGGGCCGATCAGCGCCAGGTGGCCGCCCATCTCGGGCGCGATCGTCAGCACCTTGATGGGCGCGAATTCATTGAGCCGCTGCACTTCGACCAGCGTCGCGGGCACGGCGTGCGCGGGCTGGGCGCCGAGGCGGTCGGGGTTGATGTAGGGGCCTTCGAGATGCACCCCCAGCACGCGTGCCGATTGCGCGCCGCGCTCGCGGCAGACGGGGCCGAGGGCCTTCAGCGCGGCCTCGATCTGGGTTATGGGCGCCGTCATCGTCGTCGCCAGCAGCGCCGTCGTGCCGTGGCGGGCATGGCGGCACGCGATCGTCGCGATGGCGTCGCCGCCCTCCATCGTGTCGCGGCCACCGCCGCCGTGCACGTGGGTGTCGATGAAGCCGGGCAGCAGCACCGCCCGGCCGCCCTCGCCAGCGCGCGAGGCGTCGACGGGCACGCCTTCGACGGCCGCGATGCGGCCGTGCGCGAGCTCCAGGTGGCCGGCGATCACGCCCTGCGGCGTGACGATGTCGCCTTCGAGTCGAAGCTTCATCAATCCCTGCGCATCTCGGCGACGAAGTCGTAGTAGTCGCTGCGGCAATAGGAGTGCGTCAGCTCCACCGCCTTGCCCGAGGCCAGGTAGCCGACCCGCGTGATGAACAGCACCGCGGCGCCCAGCGGCACTTCCAGCAGACCGGCGAGCTTGGCGTCCGCGTTCAACGCGCGGATGTGCTGCAGGGCCCGCACCGGTGCGCGGTCGCCCAGGTGCGTGTACAGCGACGCCTCGACCTTCTGCGGGTCGGGCAGCACGGACTGCGGCAGCACGCTGACCTCGTAGGCCATGACGACCGCATCGGCCAGGCGAAGCCGCTCCAGCCGCGCGACGCGCTCGCCGCTCTTCAGCTCCAGCGACAGCTGCTCGTCCGGCGCCGCCGGCGTGAAGCCGCGCTGCAGCCAGCGCGAACTGGGCACGAAGCCGCGCTGGTGCAGCTCTTCCGAGAAGCTGGTCAGGCGCGTCAGCGGCTGCTCCAGCTTGGGCGCGATGTAGTTGCCCGAGCCGCGCTTGCGGATGATCAGCCCCTGCTCCACGAGCCGGTCGATGGCCTTGCGCGCGGTGACACGCGACAGCGCCAGCTGCTCGGCCAGCACGCGCTCGCTCGGCAGCGCCTCGTCGGCGTGGAAGATGCCGTCGCGGATCGCCTGCGCCAGGCCTTGCGCCAGCTGCATGTACAAGGGCGACGCCGCGTTGGGGTCGGGCTTGAAGTCGAAAACAGCGCTCATGCGGAGGTTGTCTCTTGTTGTTGGATCAACCAGAGCGCGCCGGCGGCGGCGTCGCCCTGGGGTTCGACACGGCGGGACTGCACGGCGGGGCTGAGGCGGCTGCCCAGGCGCAGCGCGATGCTGCCGGCCAGGGCCAGCGGCAGCGTGGGGTGGACGGCAGCGGCCAGGGCCTCCAGCGCGCGCGCCGCGTCGTTCAACAGCGCGGCGGCGGCGGGGTCGGCGGCCTCATGCTCGAAGACGAGGGGCGCCAGGCTCGCATAGCCGCCCTGCCCGGCCTGGGCGCAGAAGGCCAGCATGGCCTCGCGCGTCGCGCCGGCCCGGGCCCACACGGCCTGCACCAGCGGGCCGGCCGGCGCGCGCTGGTCATAGGCCGCCTGCGCCAGTTTCATGGCCTGCTGGCCCAGCCAGGCGCCGCTGCCTTCGTCGCCGATCTGCCAGCCCCAGCCGCCCACCATGCGGCGCCGGCCGTCCGGCAGCAGCGCCTCGGCGACCGAGCCGGTGCCGGAGATCAGCAGCGCGCCCGGCTTGCCACCATGGGCGCCAAGCAGCGCGGCCAGGCCGTCGGTGACCAGCGTGAAGCGCGCGACACCAGGGTCCGCGGCGACAAAGGCCCGCAGCTGCGCCGGCACGCCGGTGCCCGACAGGCCCAGGCCCAGCGCACAATCCTCGAGCGCCAACCCGGCCACGCCGGCGCGGGCGATGGCCTCGGCGACATGGCGCCAAGCCTGCTCCGCGCCCTGCCCCAGCGCCGAAGCACCGGACTCGCCGCGGCCCAGGATGCGGCCCGCTGGGTCCGCCACCACGGCCCGCGTGCTGGTGCCGCCGCCATCGACGCCCACCCACCAGCGCACGGGTCGGCCGGAGTTGCAGGACGTGAGGAGCGAGGGGTGGAGAGCGAGCGGCATGGTCGACAGGATTCAGTCGATACCACTCTAATACCAACCAGCAAGCCCGTCAATTGGTTTTAAACTGGTCTATGGCCGCTGGCTTGGGCTACGGACTGACCCCAGTCCGCGGGCCTGCATGGCTACGGATCGACAAGAATACCAGTGAGAAACCAACCCGAGGCCGCCGTGTTCACCCTCCAACCTGCCGCCAGCGAGACGTTGGCCGCGCTGCTTGCGCGCATTGCCCGCGTGGCGCACCGTCATCCCACCACGGCGGACCGGCTGCTCCACACGCTGAGCGTCAATGCGTTCGCGGCGGGCGACACCGCTGTCGGCGTGGATACCCTCTATGCCCGCTTCGGTCTGCTGGAGCCGCGCGGGCGCGCGCTGGAGTTGCTGCCGGCGCTGGAGCAGGCCGGCGCCCTCGCGGCCGCTGGTCACTTTCCGGTGCAGGCCGCGCGCGTGTGCGAGGCGCTGGGCCGCATCGCCTACCAACAGGGCGAGTACCAGCTTGCCAGCGAGCAATGGTCGCGGGCGCTGGACCTCGCCGAGGTCAGCGGCCACCTGCAGGCCGGCGTGGCCGCGCGCATCGGCCTGGGGCAGATCCACTACGCCCATGCCGACTGGGCACGCGGCCTGCGCCAGATGCGCGATGCCGGCGAGCACCTGGCCCAGCTGGGCAGCCAAGGCGACGACAGCCACCTGGCCGCCAAGCTGGCGCTGAACATCGGCGTGGGCAGCTTCGAGACCGGCGACCTGCCGGCCGCTGAGCGTCATTTCAGCCATGGCCTCGCGGCGGCGCGGCGCGGCGCGCACCGGGTCTTCGAGGCCGAGGCGCACTGGCACCTAGCGCGCGCGGCGCTGGCCCGCCAGCGCATGGACTGGGCGGTGGCCGACTGCCGGCTGGCGCTGGACATCGCCGTCCGCCACGGCTACCCCTGGCTGGAGGCCGCCGCCAGCCGCACCTGGACCGAGATCGCGCTGGCCCGCGGCGACACGGCCGCCGCCATCCGCTCCACGCGCCACGGCCTGGCCCTCGCCCAGCGCATCCAGTCGCGCGCCCAGGCCCGGCAGGCGCACCTGCAGCTGGCGCAACTGCTGCAGACCGAGGGCGACGCCGCCGGCGCGCTGGAGCACCTGTGGCAACACCTGGCCCTGCAGTCCGAGATCGAGCGCTTGAGCCTGCCGGCCCGCACCACGCTGGCCCCGCCGGCGGAGGACGGCGGCGCACCCGTCACGCCCGAGGAGCTGCTGCTGCACCTGTGCGGCCAGCGCCAGCGCCTGGCTACCGCGCCGCCGCCCGAGGCGGTTGCGGAGCTGAAGGCCGCCAGCGCCCGCATCCTCGGCCTGGCGAGCGTGGTCCGCTGGCCTTTGGGCGACGGCGGGCTGCATACCGCCGAACAGCCGCGCTATGTCGACCTGCTGACCCGCCACGGTGCGCCGCTGGCCTTGCCCGACGCGGCGCTGCACCCCTGCCATGCCGAGCTGCACGGTCTGCCGGGCGCAGCCCAGGCGCGCATCGAAGTGCCCCTGTACGACGGTGCCCAGCTGGCGGGCGCGCTGTGGCTGGTGGACGCGCACGCGACCCGGGCATGGACGCGGCAGGAGCTGCTGATTGCGAGCCAGCTGGCTTTGCTGTTCGAAGCCCAAGGCAGTTAGACACTGCGCATGCGGCCCTCGCGACGCGGCGCCTCCTTCACCAGCTCCGTGATCAGCCGCGTCTCCGGCATCTGCGCCCAGTAGCGCACCGGCATCTCCTTCTTCATCATCGCCACCTTCAGGCGCGCCGGGTTGAAGATGCTGCGGTAGTAGGTCAGCCACAGCGCCTCGCCGGCGTCCGCGGGCGGTGCGTCTTCACGCTGGGCGGGGCCGGCGCCGGTGAGGCGCCGGCCGTCCCAGTGCAGGCAACCCAGCGGCGTCAGGATGGCCCACGGGTGTTGCGCGAAGCGGCGCACGAAGAAGGGTGCGGCAGCGCGCAGGATGTGGTGCGCGGGCTCGAACCAGGCGACATGGCGGAAGCCACCGGCGGCCTGCTCGTCGGCCACCTGGCGAAAGCGCACGAAGGCATGCATCTTGTGGATCTCGCGGTCCACCTGGCGGGCCATGGACTGCAGGCGGCGGCGGTCGGGGTCCAGCACGTCGTCCCACAGGCCCGGCTCGCATTGCAGCCGGCGTGCAAAGGCCAGCAACCGGGCGTAGCGCGTGTCGTCGCCGTGCATGGCGACGCGCCGACCGAGGTCCGCCCAGCTGTCGGGCGGCGCCCAGGGCTTCGCGGCCTGCTCGGCGGCGTTGCAGAACAGCGCGGCCTGCGCACCGACGTCACGCGTCCAGTCGGCGTCGCCGGCCAGCAGCGCGGGCAGTTGCGCGGCAAAGCCGTCCCAGTCGGCGGGGTAGCGCAGCGGCAGCTTCATCAGAACAACGCGGCCTGCTGCGCTTGCGGCCCTGGCCGCGCGAGGGCCTGCACGTCGGCCGGCTGCGGCCGGTGGTCGATGGCGACGAGGAACGGCAGTGCCTTCCTGGCCGAGGGGCCCAGCGCCAGCAGGTCCGCGCGCCGCAGCCGGCGGTGCTGGCGCGCGGCGACCAGCTTGTCCACCGAGCCCACACCCAGCCCCGGCACACGCAGCAGCGCCTCGCGCGGTGCACGGTCGACGTCGAGCGGGAATCCCTCCGGGTGCGCCAGCGCCCAGGCGAGCTTGGGATCGTGGCGCAGCGACAGGAAGCCGGCCTCGGTGACGATCTCGTCGGCACCGAAGCCGTAGAACCGCATCAGCCAGTCGGCCTGGTAGAGCCGGTGCTCGCGCAGCAGCGGCGCGGCCTGCGGCGGCAGTTGGCTGCTCGCGTGCGGGATTGGGCTGTAGGCCGAGTAGTACACGCGCCGCAGCCGCTGGGCCGTGTAGAGCCGGCTGGACAGTTGCAGCACGGTGCGGTCGTCGGACGCATCGGCGCCGACGATGAGTTGGGTGCTCTGCCCGGCGGGCGCGAACGACGGCGGCCTGGCGGCGCTGGCGGCGGCGCCGGGGAGCGCGCGGATGGCCTCGGCCGCGCGCTTGGCGTCCTTCGCCGCCTGCAGCCGCAGGTGGATGCGTGACATCGTGCGCTCGATGCCGCCGGCGTCCTTCTCGGGCGCCAGCGCTTTCAGGCTCGCGGCACTGGGCAGCTCGATGTTGATGGACAGCCGGTCGGCGTAACGCCCGGCGCGTTCGACGAGTTCGGGCGACGCGTCGGGGATGGTCTTCAGATGGATGTAGCCCTTGAAGTGCTCCTCTTCGCGCAGCCGCCGCGCGACCTCGATGACCTGCTCCATCGTGTAGTCGGGCGTGCGGATGATGCCGCTGGACAGGAACAGCCCTTCGATGACGTTGCGCCGGTAGAAGGACAGCGTCAGCTGCACGACCTCGTCGATGGCGAAGCGCGCGCGCTTGACGTCGCTGGACTTGCGGTTGATGCAGTACAGGCAGTCGTACACGCACCAGTTCGTCAGCAGCACCTTGAGCAGCGACACGCAGCGGCCATCGGGCGTGAAGGCGTGGCAGATGCCGTTGCTGGTGGAGCCCAGGCTCCGGCCATCGCGCGAGTCGCGCTTCTCGGTGCCGCTGCTGGCGCAGGAGGCGTCGTACTTGGCCGCATCGGCCAGCACGGCGAGCTTGGTCTGAACATCCATGCCGACAACTGTATATAAATACAGTTGTCGGCGGCGTGCGTCCTACACCGTCAGACCATCGGCGGGTCGGTCTCGCGCTGGAAGTGGCGGTGCCTGGCGACGGCTTCGATGAAGTCGGCCGCGCCCGTGGCTGCATCGTCCGCAACGACGATGCCGGGGTCGGGCACCTCGGTCGCCGTCGCCGTGCCGACGCCCGCCGCCTGCAGCAGTTGCAGGCCGGTGCCCAGCGCCAGGATGGACTTGCAGTGGCGGTACTGGTCGCGGATGAACTCGTAGGTGTGGCCGTCCCGCAGCAGCGCGTTCACCGCGGCCTCGCCATCGGGCAGCACCAGCGCGTCGAACAGGAAGCCGGGCTCGTTCTCCAGCGACACGTCCGCCTGCAGTGCCACACCATCGGCCGTCTGCACCGGGCCGATGCGCGGCGCGGCGATGCGCGGCACGGCGCCCTGCGCGAACAGCGCGGCGTGCACGGCCAGCAGCGACTCGCCGACGACGCCGTCGGCCGCCAGCATCACGATCTTGCGGCCGGCGATGGAGCCATCACCCGGCCGCGCGAACAGCGACAGCGCGGGCGACACCTTGACCTCCGGCCTCGGCGCACGCGCAATCGCCTTGGGCATGGGCTCGGGCAGCGGCATGTTCAGGCCGGCGGCCACCTTGGCCGCCAGGTCTTGCGATGCATTGCGCAGCGAGGCCAGCATGCGCTCGCGGATGGCCGGCACCGTGACCTTGCTGAGCTCGAAGCGGAAGGCCGCGGCGATGTGGTTCTGCTCCACCGGCGACTGGCTCTCGTAGAAGAGGCGCGCCTGGTTGTAGTGCTCGGCGAACAGCTCGGGCTTGGCGCGCACCTTGGCCTGGTCCTCGCGCGCGCGCAGCCGCGCCGCCACCGACGTGAAGCCCTGCTCCGCCGCGCCGGCCTGGAAGGGGCAGCCGCCGGCCAGCGAGTTGGGCTCGTAGCTCACGCGGCCGCGGTGGATGGCCTGGCGGTGCATGCCGTCGCGCTGGTTGTTGTGCACCGGCGCGATGGGCGAGTTGATCGGGATCTCATGGAAGTTGGGGCCGCCCAGCCGCGTGATCTGCGTGTCGACGTAGGAGTGAATGCGGCCGGCCAGCAGCGGGTCGTTGGAGAAATCCAGGCCCGGGATGATGTTGGCCGTGCAGAAGGCGACCTGCTCGGTCTCAGCGAAGAAGTTGTCGGGGTTGCGGTTGAGCACCATGCGGCCGATGGGGCGGACGGGCACCAGCTCTTCCGGCACGATCTTGGTCGCGTCGAGGATGTCGAAGCTGAAGCGCGCGGCCTCGTCTTCGGTGAACACCTGGATGCCCAGCTCCCACTCGGGGAAGGCGCCGCTTTCGATGCGCTCCCACAGGTCGCGGCGGTGGTAGTCGGGGTCGGCGCCGGAGATCTTGACGGCCTCGTCCCAGGTCAGCGAGTGCGTGCCGAACTTCGGGTTCCAGTGGAACTTGACGAACACCGATTCGCCGTCGGCGTTGACCATGCGGTAGCTGTGCACGCCGAATCCCTGCATGGTGGCGTAGCTGCGTGGGATGGCACGGTCGCTCATGACCCACATCAGCATGTGGGTGGACTCGGGCATCAACGAGACAAAGTCCCAGAAGGTGTCGTGGGCGCTGGCGGCCTGCGGCATCTGGTGGTGCGGCTCGGGCTTGACGGCATGCACGAGGTCGGGGAACTTCATCGCGTCCTGGATGAAGAACACCGGCATGTTGTTGCCTACGAGGTCCCAGTTGCCCTCGTCGGTGTAGAACTTGACGGCGAAGCCGCGCACGTCGCGCGCCGTGTCCTTGCTGCCGCGCTCGCCCTGCACGGTGGAGAAGCGCACGAACACCGGCGTGATCTTGCCGGCGGCCTTGAACGGCGCGGCGGTGGTCAATTCAGGCAGCGCTTCATAGGCCTCGAAGAAGCCGTGCGCCGCCGAGCCGCGCGCATGCACGATGCGCTCGGGGATGCGTTCGTGGTCGAAGTGGGTCAGCTTGTCGCGGAGGATGAAGTCCTCCAGCAGCACCGGGCCGCGCGTGCCGGCCTTCAGCGAGTTCTGGTTGTCGGCGATGCGCACGCCCTGGTTGGTCGTCAACGGCTGGCCGGAAGAGTCCACGCGCACCCGGTCCAGCGGTGCGACGGTGGGGTTGCCGCCTTCCGCCGCCTGCGTGCCGACCTTGGTGCTGGTCTGCGCCTCGGACAGCGTGCTGCCCGTCACCAGCCGCGATGGCGGCGTGACGTGCTGGCCCACCTCAGGCGCCAGGCCGTTGGCGGCACCATGCTCGCCCGCCTTGTTGGCGTTGAAGGGCAGCGCGGCCGCGGTGGTCTGTACATCTTCCATGCGCCGCGCCGCCGCGTCGCCCGCCGGCGCTGGCGACGGCCGGGCCGGGCCGCTGTCGGTATTGCGTGCCGCGGCCTTGGCGGGGGTGGACTTCTGGGCGGATTTTTTTGCCGGCGGGGTCGTGGGAGTCTTGGCCATGGGGCGTCCTGTGCGGGTTGAGTGAAGCAACGAGGGGACATCTGGCATTCCGCATGCCCAGGCAGCCGGTTCGAGCGGAAAAACTTTTCGATCGGATGCATTCGCCTGGGCTATCGCGCCGGCTTCATCGGCATTTCATGCAGCGCAGGGACAGTGCGGCCTTCGTGCCCCTTGCCCCCGACCTCGCACCCGCCGCTGCCTTCCCACGCCGCGCCCGGCTGCCGCGCGGCTTTGGGCTCGTCATCGGCGCGCAGTTCGCCTCGGCGCTGGCGGACAACGCGCTGCTCATCGTCGCCATCGCGCTGCTGGGCCAGCAGGGCTTCGCGCCGTGGTGGGCGCCGCTGCTCAAGGTCGGTTTCACGCTGGCCTATGTCGTCTTCGCGCCGTGGGTGGGGCCGCTGGCCGACGCCTTCGCCAAAGGGCGCGTGATGGCGGCGATGAACGTCGTCAAGATGGCCGGCCTGGCGCTGCTGGCGGCCGGCCTGCACCCGGTGGCGGCGCTGGCCGTGGTGGGCCTGGGCGCGGCGGCCTACGCGCCGGCCAAGTACGGCCTCATCACCGAACTGGCCGAGCCGGCAGCGCTGGTGAAGGCCAATGGCTGGATCGAGATCAGCGTCGTGTCGGCCGCGCTGCTGGGGGCCGTGCTGGGCGGCCTGCTGGTAAGCCCGCTCTGGCTGGGCTCGGGGCTGGCCGACCTGTGCGACGGCCTGGACCTGCCGGCCGACAAGCTGACCGGCTCGCTCGCGGCGTTGCTGCTCATCTATGCCGTCAGCAGCCTGTTGAATGTGGGCATACCGGACAGCGGCCGCCGCCAGCGCAGCGCAGCGCATGACCCGGCGACGCTGCTGCACGAGTTCCGCGATGCCAACCACCGGCTGTGGCGCGACCGCGAGGGCGGGCTGTCACTGGCTGCCACGACGCTGTTCTGGGGCGCCGGCGCGACGCTGCAGTTCGCGGTGCTGCGCTGGGCCGGCGAGGCACTGGCGTTGCCGCTGAGCCAGGCCGCGTATCTGCAGGCGGCGGTGGCGGTGGGCGTCATCGTCGGCGCAGGTGCGGCGGGGCGCTGGCTGGCGCTGCATCAGGCGCGGCACGGGCTGTGGGCGGGCGTGGCGCTCGGCTTTCTGATGCCGGTGGTGGCGCAGGTCAGCGACGTGGCGATTGCCGCGGCGGTGCTGGCGGTTGTCGGCGCGGTGGGCGGCGCGATGGTGGTGCCGTTGAACGCACTGCTGCAGCACCGCGGCGCGACGCTGCTGAGCGCCGGCCGGTCGGTCGCGGTGCAGGGGTTCAACGAGAACCTGAGCGTGCTGGCGATGCTGGCGGCGTACGCGGGGTGCGAGGCGGCGGGGTGGCCCATCGGCCTGACGCTCAGCGGGCTGGGTGTGCTGGTCTCGGTCTGCATCGCGCGGCTGATCTTGAAGGGTGCACGCTGACGGGCGCCATCTGGCCGATGGCAGGCTGGCGCTTCCCGGCCGGCCTGGCGGACGACGAAGCCAGGCGGTTCAGGCCGCGGGTTGCAAACCGGCCAGCCGGAAGCTGGGCTCGGCCCGCGCGATCGCCCCTTCCAGCACCAGCTCGAACCGCGCCGTGATGTCGCCCCAGTCGAGGCGCCGCGCGGTCGCCCGGGCAGCCTCGGCAACGGCAGCGCGCGCTGCGGCGTCCGACACGGCCATGCGCGTCGCCGCGACGAAGTCCGCCTCTCGCCCCGGCCCTGCCAGCCAGCCATTCACGCCGCTATGGATCAGCTCACCCGCCGCCGCGCTCTCGAAGGCGACGACGGCGCAGCGGCTGGCCATGGCTTCGGTGGTGACATTGCCGAAGGTCTCTGTGAGGCTCGGGAAGAGGAAGAGGTCCAGCCCCGCGTAATGGGCCGCAAGGTCGTCGCCGCTACGTTGGCCGGTGAAGATGGCGTCCGGCGCACGGGCGGCAAGTTCGGGACGCATCGGCCCGTCGCCGATGAAAACGAGGCGTGCGCGTGGCTGCAGCGCCTTCGCCGCCTCGTAGGCGGCCAGCACCACGCCCAGGTTCTTCTCGGGCGCCAGGCGGCCCACGTAGCCCAGGACGAGATCGTGCGGCCCTGCGCCCCAGCTCTCACGCATCGCGGCGCTGCGGCGTGCCGGGTCGAAGCGTTGCGTGTCCACGCCTCGGCCCACAACGCTCAAGCGCTCGAAGCCGCGCTCCGCCAGCAGCACGCGCAGCGCCTGCGTCGGCACCATCGTCGCGTCACAGCGGTTATGGAACTTGCGCAGGTAGCCCATGATGGGCTTGCTCAGCAGGCCCAGGCGGTAGTGCTTGCCGTAAGCGTGGAAGTTGGTGCGGTAGTCCGACGTGACCGGCAACGCGAGGTGCTGCGCGGCCTGCAGCGCCGACCAGCCCAGCGGTCCCTCGGTCGCGATGTGCACCACGTCCGGCCGCTTCAACGACCACAGCTTCACCAGCGTCCGCTTGGCTGGCACGCCCATGCGCAGGTTGGGATACAGCGGCACTGGCAGGCCTTTGGTCAGCACCTCGTCGACGGTGGGCTGGCCGCTCAATGGCGGCGCCAGCTTGGCCGGCTGCCGCGGGCGGATCAACTGCACGTCGTGGTTGCGGCGGTTGAGCCCGTCGACGACCCGTGCCATCGACATGGCGACGCCGTTCACCTCCGGCGGGTAGGTCTCCGTCACCACCGCGAGCCGGCGTGAGTGGCGCGGCGCGGGCAGGTCGTCGACCAGGATGTCGTCGGCGTCGTGTGCGGTCTTCATGCGCGCATGGTCAGCAGCCAATGCAACAACACGATGACAAGCGGGCCGTCACGCCGATTTCACGCAAGCCGTCCACCATCCGCCCCGCTTGCCACCCAGATGAGGACGGGACGTGAACGAGTTCTTTCAAACCCTGAAGACCCAGCGCTGGGACGACCACCGCTACTACCACCACAGCCGCATCAACCAGAGCCTGCATCTGGTGAGCGCGCTGAGCTTCCTGGTGTCGTATGCGCTGCTGTTCGTGAACCCGGCGTGGTCGGCGCTGCTGGCCTGGTGCGTCTCGATGACGACACGGCAGGCGGGTCATTTCTTCTTCGAGCCGCGCGGCTACGACCACGTCAACCAGGCCACCGACGCGTACAAGGAAGAGATCAAGATCGGCTACAACATCCGCCGCAAGATCGTGCTGATGTCGGTGTGGGTGGCGCTGCCCGCGGTGCTGTGGCTGACGCCGTCGCTGGGCGGGCTGATCGAGCCGGCGGTGGGCTTCAACGGCTTCATCGAGGACGTGGGCATGGCCTGGTTCTGCCTGGGCGTGACGGGCCTGGTGTTCCGCGTCGTGCAGCTGTGGGTCACGCAGAACCTGATGCAGGGCCTGGCCTGGGGCTTCAAGATCGTCACCGATCCGTTCCACGACGTGCTGCTGTACTGGAAGTCCCCGTTCTTCCTGCTGCGCGGCCAGCTCATCGACCCGATGGAGCACGTCGGCCATCAACAGGCGCACTGACGCCGTGGACGAGACCTTCACGCTTTCGGCGCTCGCCCTCGGTGTGCTGGCACTGCTGCCCGCGGCCAAGCGGCGCATCGAGCTGTCGCGCGCCAAGCACCGTTCGCTCGCCGGCCATTCGCGCATGGCCAAGCGGCTGGCGCGCTGGGTGCCGGGCTATGCCTACGACGAGGCGCAGTTCTTCGCGGCCGATGGCGCGCCGGCCGACGTGGCTGCGCGCCGCCGCGCCGCGCTGCAGCGCCTGGGCGCCGAGTTCGACACGCGCTTTGCGAAGACGCTGGCCGCCACTGAAGCGGCGCGCGAGACCATCTCGGACCTGCGCTTCACCGGCCGCTACCGCGTACCCTTCCAGTTCAGCCCGGTGCTGCGCGAGCACGTGAAGGTGGGCGCCTTCCTGCAGGCCAGCGCCGGCGTGCAGGTGGAGGACCTGGACGGCAACCGGCTCTACGACCTGACCGGCTCCTACGGCGTCAACGTGCTGGGGTACGACGCGTACAAGGAATGCATCGACGAGGCGTGGGCCACCGCGCGCGACCTGGGCCCCGTGCTCGGCGCCTACCACCCCTGTGTTCTGGACGTGCTGTCGCGCCTGAAGGCCATCTCCGGACAGGAGGAGGTGAGCTTCCACATGAGCGGCACCGAGGCTGTCATGCAGGCCGTACGGTTGGCGCGTTATCACACGCGGAGGAAACGCCTGGTGCGCTTCGCCGGCGCCTACCACGGCTGGTGGGAAGACGTGCAGCCGGGCCCCGGCAACCCGCTGCCCCCGCGCGAGACCTTCACGCTGCAGGACATGGCCGAGCGTTCGCTGAAGGTGCTGGCCACACGGCGCGACATCGCCTGCGTGCTGGTCAACCCGCTGCAGGCTCTGCACCCCAACGCGAACGCGCCGGGCGACTCCGCGCTGATCGACGGCAGCCGCCACGCCGCCTACGACCGCGAGGCTTATACCGCTTGGCTGAAGAAGCTGCGCGAGGTCTGCACGGCGCGCGGCATCGTGCTGATCTTCGACGAGGTCTTCGTCGGCTTCCGCCTCGCACCGGGCGGCGCGCAGCAGTACTTCGGCGTGAAGGCCGACCTGGTCACCTATGGCAAGACGCTCGGCGGCGGCCTGCCGGTCGGCGTGGTGTGCGGCAGCCGCGCGCTGATGACGCGCTACCGCGAGGACCGGCCGGCGGACATCTGCTTTGCGCGCGGCACCTTCAATGCGCATCCCTATGTGGTCGCGGCGATGGCGTCGTTCCTCAAGCGCATCGAGCGCCCCGACGTGAAGGCGCTGTACGACGGGCTGGACGACCGCTGGGATGCACGCGCCGAGCGCTTCAACGCGCGGCTGCAGCAGGCGGGCGCGCCGGTGCGTGTGGCCAACCTGTCGACGATCTGGACGGTGCTCTACACCCAGCCCGGCCGCTACCACTGGATGCTGCAGTTCTACCTGCGCAAGCACGGCCTGGCGCTGAGCTGGGTGGGCACCGGGCGATTGATCTTCAGCCTGAACTACGGCGACGCGGAGTTCGAGGAAGTGCAGGACCGCTTCGTCGCCGCCTGCGACGAGATGCGTGCCGACGGCTGGTGGTGGACGGCGTCGGAGCTGACGGCGAAAGCCATACGCCGCAGCGTGTTCCGCGAGATGCTGGGCAAGAAGTTCTGATCGATGAAAAACCATGACGCATTGCCCGCACCGGACGGCGGGCTGGATCACGGGCCAAGGCCTGGGTGGTTCAAGCGGCTGGTCGCGCAAGAGGATCTGAACTTCCTGCTGACCAACCGCGTGCCCCGCATCGCGCTGACCAAGCTGATGGGCCGCTTCTCGCGCATCGAAAGCCCGCTGCTGACGAAGTTGACGATCGCGGTGTGGCGGTGGTTCACCCTGCTGGACCTGAGCGAGGCCAAGCACCAGTCCTTTCGCTCGCTGAAGGACTGCTTCACCCGCGAACTGAAGCCTGGCGCGCGCGTGTTCGATGCACGGCCCGACATCTTCGCCAGCCCTAGCGACGCCATCGTCGGCGCGATGGGCGTCGTGCGGCAGGGCCGGATCTACCAGGCCAAGGGCTTCCCCTATTCGACCGAGGAACTGTTCGGCCCGACGCAGGACGCCAGCGCCTTCGAAGGCGGCCGCTTCGTCACGCTGCGGCTGACGTCGGCGATGTACCACCGCTTCCACGCGCCGGCCGACGGCACGGTGGAGCACGTGACCTATCTGAGCGGCGACACCTGGAACGTCAACCCGGTGGCGTTGAAGCGGGTGGAACGGCTGTTCTGCCGCAACGAGCGCGCCGTCGTGCGCATGACGCTGGCCAGCGGCCACCCGATCGCACTCGTGCCCGTGGCCGCCATCCTTGTCGCCAGCATCCGGCTGCATTTCCTCGACGTGCTGCTGCACCTCGGTCGCAAGGGTGCCCACGAGATGCCCTGCGATGCACCGCATGTGAAAGGCCAGGAGATGGGCTGGTTCGAGCACGGCTCGACCATCATCGTCTTCGTGCCGCCGGGCTTCGAGCTGGCCGAGGGCATTGCCACCGGCCAGCAGATCCGCGCCGGTCAGGCGCTGCTGAAGCTGTCGGCTTGAGGCGCGTCAGCGGGGCAGCGAGACGGACCAGGCCAGCGCCGCCAAGGCCACGACCGCCAGGCCTATCCAGGTGAGCTTCGGCAGCCGCAGGCCGGGGCGCCGCGACGCGCAGATCGCCAGCATCACCGGCCCGAGCACGCCGGCCTCAATGAGCAGGTTGCGTCACAGGTAGACGTTGCCCCAGTCCAGCCGCCCGGCGCTGGGCAGCAGGCCTTGCGGCAGGACGAAGAGCGCGCCGCTCAGCGGCCACAGCCAAGGCGCCGGATGCACACCGACAAGGAAGTCCAGCAGCTCATGCGACGCGGCGGCGGTGAACAAGATCAGCGCCAGCGACGCCCACCCCGCACTGCGCCAACCGCACAGCAGCAGCCAGGCCAGGCCGGCACTGACCGCCGCAAAGCCGAGGCTGTGCGTGATGCGCGGCTCGACCTGGATGCGCAGCCACCACCAGAGCAGGTAGTCCAGATCAGGCAGGACGGCCAGGCCGACGCACGCGGCCAGCAGCGGCAGGCTGCGCACGCGCGGCTCGGGCGAGCAGCGGCAGGCGTAGGCGGTGATACCGGCAGCCACATGCGCGATCAACGAAGACATGGCCGGCATTGTCCGGCTCGCGCCGGTGCGGGATGGCTGGGTCAGCCCACCACTTCAGGCAAGGGCACCGCAGCCTCGGGCAGCGCCACCACGGGCCTGACCGCCGGCAGCATGCCCGTCAGCAGCGCCGCCTGGTCGCCGCGGTCGATGATCTCCAGCCGCCCATCGTGATGCTCGACCAGCGCCGTCAGGCTCTCGACCCAGTCGCCGTCGTTGCAATAGAGCACGCCGTCGATCTCGCGGATCTCGGCATGGTGGATGTGGCCGCAGACCACGCCGTGCGCGCCGCGCTTCTTCGCCTCACGCGCGACCGCATTCTCGAACTCATTGATGTAGCTGACCGCGCGCTTGACCTTGTGCTTGAGGTAACGCGACAGACTCCAGTACGGCAGGCCACACTTGGCACGCACGCGGTTGAACCAACGGTTGACCTTCAGCGTGAACTCGTAGGCCAGGTCACCTGCAATGGCCAGCCAACGCGCACATTGGATGACGCCGTCATAGAGGTCGCCGTGCGTGACCCACAACCGCTTGCCGTCGGCGGTCAGGTGCATCGCCTCTTCCATCACGTCGACGCCGCCAAAGTTGTGCGTCAGGTACTTGCGCGCAAACTCGTCATGGTTGCCGGGAATGAAGATGACCCGCGTGCCCTTGCGGGCCTTGCGCAATAGCTTCTGTACGACGTCGTTGTGCGCCTGTGGCCAATACCAACTTCGGCGCAACTGCCAGCCGTCGATGATGTCTCCAACGAGATACAGCGTCTCGCACTCGACGTCACGCAGGAAGTTCAGCAACGCCTTGGCCTGGCAGCCGGGGGTGCCCAGATGCAGGTCTGAGATCCAGACGGTACGGACCGACAGCGTGGGCGCGTCGGCGGCAGCGGAGTCTTGCGTCGTCGGCATGGCAGGCATGCTGCCTGTCTGTCATGACGCGCAAGTGAATGCGCACAGCATGCGCTGACTCCTGGTCGTGCGAGTTTGCGGGCGCTTCGATAGGCTTCGAAAACGCTGCAGGATGAGTAAGGCCGGGGGTAGCGCGTTGTCGACGACGTTCTAAACTAAATTAAACCGGCGATGCATCCATCAGATGCAAATTTCCGCCGCGCAAAGCAAAACGNGACCTACTTTCACACGGGAATCCGCACTATCATCGGCGCTGACTCGTTTCACTGTCCTGTTCGGGATGGGAAGGAGTGGGACCAAGTCGCTATGGTCGTCAGGCTTGACTGGTTGGTCTGTTGACGAGGTCAACAAACCCAATTCGTAGAGTCAGCAGATGTTCTCTGCACACCGCAAGTATAAATCCTTGCAGCGGAATCAGTATTTGATTGCGTCTTCGTAGCTTCGAAGAACGACATAACTTGAACACTCACCTTGAGACGTGCGTTGCACAGACTCTCAAAGTTATAGGGTCAAGCCTCACGGGCAATTAGTACTGGTTAGCTTAACGCATTACTGCGCTTCCACACCCAGCCTATCAACGTCCTGGTCTCGAACGACCCTTCAGGGGGCTCAAGGCCCCGGCAAGACTCATCTTGAGACGAGTTTCCCGCTTAGATGCTTTCAGCGGTTATCTCTTCCGCACTTAGCTACTCGGCAATGCCACTGGCGTGACAACCGATACACCAGAGGTGCGTCCACTCCGGTCCTCTCGTACTAGGAGCAGGCTCTCTCAATCTTGCAGCGCCCACGGAAGATAGGGACCAAACTGTCTCACGACGTTTTAAACCCAGCTCACGTACCTCTTTAAATGGCGAACAGCCATACCCTTGGGACCGGCTACAGCCCCAGGATGAGATGAGCCGACATCGAGGTGCCAAACACCGCCGTCGATATGAACTCTTGGGCGGTATCAGCCTGTTATCCCCAGAGTACCTTTTATCCGTTGAGCGATGGCCCTTCCATACAGAACCACCGGATCACTTTGTCCTACTTTCGTACCTGCTCGACTTGTCAGTCTCGCAGTCAAGCACGCTTATGCCAATGCACTATCGTCACGATTTCCGACCGTAACTAGCGTACCTTCGAACTCCTCCGTTACACTTTGGGAGGAGACCGCCCCAGTCAAACTGCCCACCATACACTGTCCCCATCCCGGATAACGGGACAAGGTTAGAACCTCAAACACACCAGGGTGGTATTTCAACGTTGGCTCCATCAGATCTAGCGACCTGACTTCAAAGCCTCCCACCTATCCTACACAGATCTGTTCAAAGTCCAATGTAAAGCTACAGTAAAGGTTCATGGGGTCTTTCCGTCTTTCCGCGGGGAGATTGCATCATCACAAACATTTCAACTTCGCTGAGTCTCTGGAGGAGACAGTGTGGCCATCATTACTCCATTCGTGCAGGTCGGAACTTACCCGACAAGGAATTTCGCTACCTTAGGACCGTTATAGTTACGGCCGCCGTTTACTGGGACTTCAGTCAAGAGCTTGCACCCCATCATTTAATCTTCCAGCACCGGGCAGGAGTCACACCCTATACGTCGACTTTCGTCTTTGCAGAGTGCTGTGTTTTTAATAAACAGTTGCAGCCACCGATTCTCTGCGGCCTCATTGGGCTCCCCTTGTACAGGTTCACCTACTAAAGGCACACCTTCTTCCGAAGTTACGGTGTCAATTTGCCGAGTTCCTTCTCCAGAGTTCTCTCAAGCGCCTTAGAATACTCATCTCGCGCACCAGTGTCGGTTTGCGGTACGGTCGTTGCAAGCTGAAGCTTAGTGGCTTTTCCTGGAAGCAGGGTATCACTCACTTCGGAGGCAAGCCTCCTCGTTATCACGCCTCATCTAAGCTCTCCGGATTTTCCTAAAGAGCACGACTACACGCTTGAACCGGGACATCCAACACCCGGCCGAGCTAACCTTCTCCGTCCCCACATCGCACTTGCAATCGGTACAGGAATATTGACCTGTTTCCCATCAGCTACGCATCTCTGCCTCGCCTTAGGGGCCGACTCACCCTACGCCGATGAACGTTGCGTAGGAAACCTTGCGCTTTCGGCGAGGGGGCTTTTCACCCCCTTTAACGCTACTCATGTCAGCATTCGCACTTCTGATACCTCCAGCAGGCTTCACAACCCACCTTCACAGGCTTACAGAACGCTCTCCTACCACGTGCAATAAATTGCACATCCGCAGCTTCGGTAACTGGCTTAGCCCCGTTACATCTTCCGCGCAGGACGACTCGATCAGTGAGCTATTACGCTTTCTTTAAATGATGGCTGCTTCTAAGCCAACATCCTGACTGTTTTAGCCTTCCCACTTCGTTTCCCACTTAGCCAATTTTAGGGACCTTAGCTGGCGGTCTGGGTTGTTTCCCTCTTGAGTCCGGACGTTAGCACCCGGTGCTCTGTCTCCCAAGCTGTACTCTGCGGTATTCGGAGTTTGCCAAGGTTTGGTAAGTCGCCATGACCCCCTAGCCTAAACAGTGCTCTACCCCCGCAGGTAATACTTGAGGCACTACCTAAATAGTTTTCGGAGAGAACCAGCTATTTCCAAGTTTGTTTAGCCTTTCACCCCTATCCACAGCTCATCCGCTAGTTTTGCAACACTAGTCGGTTCGGACCTCCAGCACCTGTTACGGTACCTTCATCCTGGCCATGGATAGATCACTTGGTTTCGGGTCTACACCCAGCGACTATTCGCCCTATTCGGACTCGATTTCTCTACGGCTTCCCTATTCGGTTAACCTCGCCACTGAATGTAAGTCGCTGACCCATTATACAAAAGGTACGCAGTCACCCTTGCGGGCTCCTACTTTTTGTATGCATGCGGTTTCAGGATCTATTTCACTCCCCTCCCGGGGTTCTTTTCGCCTTTCCCTCACGGTACTTGTTCACTATCGGTCGATTACGAGTATTTAGCCTTGGAGGATGGTCCCCCCATATTCAGACAGGATTTCACGTGTCCCGCCCTACTCTATTCGCGCCTAGTTCCACAATCTGCATTTCTCATACGGGGCTATCACCCGCTGTGGCCGGACTTTCCATTCCGTTCTGATATACAAACTGCTAAAACGCGAGGGCTACTCCGATTTCGCTCGCCACTACTTTCGGAATCTCGGTTGATGTCTTTTCCTCGAGCTACTGAGATGTTTCAGTTCACCCGGTTCGCCACAATGACCTATGTATTCAGTCAGAGTTACTGCTTGCGCAGTGGGTTTCCCCATTCGGAAATCTCCGGATCAAAGCTAATTTGCCAGCTCCCCGAAGCTTATCGCAGGCTATCACGTCCTTCATCGCCTGTAATCGCCAAGGCATCCACCACATGCACTTAGTCACTTGACCCTATAACTTTGACAGCGCTGACTGCACTGTCGTCAAGGACTCAATTCAGATCCTCAGATCCAAACTGTTTTTGAGTATTCACGCGTTACGCCGTTCTTCATACCTAATCAATTTCTTGCTTAGTTGAAGTCTATGTTTGACGCAATCAAAATGTTGCCGACGGCACGGTGCATCAGGAGATGCTTTCCGTCGACAACGCTGATTCGACTCTACAAATTGTTAAAGAACAACAGCCGATCTTTGCAGACCTGAAGCTGGTAAACCTCAACGAACATCGCTATTCGCTAAGGTTTACCAACTTGGTGAGTGAAACTGGTGGAGGATGACGGGATCGAACCGACGACCCCCTGCTTGCAAAGCAGGTGCTCTCCCAGCTGAGCTAATCCCCCGATATCTCGTGGTGGGTCTGGCTGGATTCGAACCAGCGACCCCCGCCTTATCAAGACGGTGCTCTAACCGACTGAGCTACAGACCCACGCGAAACTCGTTGCGTCGCTCTGTATCATCGCCAGCTGTCGAGGCCAGCTCCACAGGCTCACGCGATTTCACTCACTGTTGTATGACAGCCGATAAGTGTGGGCGCTTAAAGCAAAGTGCTTGAGCTTTCGCTCTATAGCGATCTCGCTCTGACAGCTCCGGAGAACCATCGAGGCTTGATCAATCTAGAAAGGAGGTGATCCAGCCGCACCTTCCGATACGGCTACCTTGTTACGACTTCACCCCAGTCACGAACCCTGCCGTGGTAATCGCCCTCCTTGCGGTTAGGCTAACTACTTCTGGCAGAACCCGCTCCCATGGTGTGACGGGCGGTGTGTACAAGACCCGGGAACGTATTCACCGCGGCAAGCTGATCCGCGATTACTAGCGATTCCGACTTCACGCAGTCGAGTTGCAGACTACGATCCGGACTACGACCGGGTTTCTGGGATTAGCTCCCCCTCGCGGGTTGGCAGCCCTCTGTCCCGGCCATTGTATGACGTGTGTAGCCCTACCCATAAGGGCCATGATGACCTGACGTCATCCCCACCTTCCTCCGGTTTGTCACCGGCAGTCTCATTAGAGTGCCCTTACGTAGCAACTAATGACAAGGGTTGCGCTCGTTGCGGGACTTAACCCAACATCTCACGACACGAGCTGACGACGGCCATGCAGCACCTGTGTTCTGGCTCTCTTTCGAGCACTCCCAAATCTCTTCAGGATTCCAGACATGTCAAGGGTAGGTAAGGTTTTTCGCGTTGCATCGAATTAAACCACATCATCCACCGCTTGTGCGGGTCCCCGTCAATTCCTTTGAGTTTCAACCTTGCGGCCGTACTCCCCAGGCGGTCAACTTCACGCGTTAGCTACGTTACTGAGAAGAAACCCTCCCAACAACCAGTTGACATCGTTTAGGGCGTGGACTACCAGGGTATCTAATCCTGTTTGCTCCCCACGCTTTCGTGCATGAGCGTCAGTACAGGTCCAGGGGATTGCCTTCGCCATCGGTGTTCCTCCGCATATCTACGCATTTCACTGCTACACGCGGAATTCCATCCCCCTCTACCGTACTCTAGCTATGCAGTCACAAATGCAGTTCCCAGGTTGAGCCCGGGGATTTCACATCTGTCTTGCATAACCGCCTGCGCACGCTTTACGCCCAGTAATTCCGATTAACGCTTGCACCCTACGTATTACCGCGGCTGCTGGCACGTAGTTAGCCGGTGCTTATTCTTCAGGTACCGTCAT
>NZ_LMFP01000033.1:0-196 GCF_001426885.1 Pelomonas sp. Root1444
GGCCAGCAACCGCAGCTTCTTCGGCAAGCCGCAGCCGGCCCAGGCCGCGGGCACGGCCACCGTGGAGCTGCGCCACCTGCCGCCCGGCCGCTACCAGCTCACGCAGCAGCGCACCGGCTACGAGGTCAACGATGCGCACACGGCCTACCTGAAGATGGGCTCGCCCAAGAGCCTGGATGCCAAGCAGCTGGCAGAG
>NZ_LMFP01000033.1:262-174752 GCF_001426885.1 Pelomonas sp. Root1444
CATCGGCGGGTGATCCCCTGAGCTCGCGATAACCTCTGCCTCTCGAACGTCCTTTATCGTCCGCGCGGCGCTCCAGGAGGAGAGCCGCCCTCACCACATCCATTTGACGGAGACAACATGCGTCGCAACCGCTTTATCGGACTCAGCCTTCTTCTTGCACTGGCACCTGCTGCGTCCGTGTGGGCGCAAGCCAAGGGCACGGTTGGCATCGCCATGCCCACCAAGAGTTCCCAGCGCTGGATCGCCGACGGGGACAACATGGTCAAGGCCTTCAAGGCCCTGGGGTACAACACCGACCTGCAGTACGCCGACGACGAAATCCCCGTCCAGCTGTCCCAGGTCGAGAACATGGTGACCAAGGGCGTGAAGGCGCTGGTCATCGCCTCCATCGACGGCAGCACGCTGTCGAACACGCTGAAGAAGGCCGCCGAGAAGGGCGTCAAGGTCGTCGCCTACGACCGCCTCATTCGCGGCTCCGCCAACGTCGACTACTACGCCACCTTCGACAACTTCCAGGTCGGCGTGCTGCAGGGCCAGTCCATCGTCGACAAGCTTGGCCTCAAGCAGGGCAAGGGCCCGTTCAACATCGAGGTCTTCGCCGGCTCGCCCGACGACAACAACTCCGGCTTCTTCTACGACGGCGCCATGAGCGTGCTCAAGCCCTACCTGGACAGCGGCAAGCTCGTCATCCGCAGCAAGCAGACCGGCGCGATGAAGGTTGGCATCCTGCGCTGGGACGGCTCCGCCGCCCAGGCCCGCATGGACAACCTGATGTCGGCCTTCTACGGCAAGGAGAAGCTGCATGCCGTGCTGGCGCCGGCCGACATCCTGTCGATCGGCATCATCTCGTCGCTGAAGGGTGTCGGCTACGGCACGGCCGGCCAGCCCATGCCGGTCATCACCGGCCAGGACGCCGACCTGTCCTCGGTCAAGGCCATCCTGCGTGGCGACCAGACCTCCACCGTGTTCAAGGACACGCGCCAGCTCGCCAAGGTGACTGCCGAACTCGTCGACGCCGCGCTCTCGGGCAAAACGCCGCAAGTCAACGATACCAAGACCTACAACAACGGCGTCAAGGTCGTGCCGTCCTACCTGCTCAAACCCGTGGCAGTCGACGCGACCAACGTGAAGTCCGTCCTGATCGACAGTGGCTACTACAAGGAAAGCCAGCTCAAATGAGTGAACCCCTCGCCCAGCCCTGCGTCGCTGAACGCGAGCAAGTCTGGTCGGTCTTGCAGACCCCGCAGCCGACGGAGCGGCTGCTCTTCGGTAGGCACGACCGAGGCCCCCGAGGGGACGGCGATGCTTGCGGCATTGCGCCGCAAGCACATCGCCAGCGCGGGACCGCTTGGGGTCGCCCCGGCGCTCGGCCCGCTCAGCGACCAATGGACAACTGACATGAGATCCGAAGGCAATCAACCGGGGGCGCTGCTGGAGATGCGCGCCATCGGCAAGAAGTTCCATGGCGTGGTGGCACTGCGCCACGTCGACCTCGCGGTGCAGCGTGGCGAGATCCATGCCGTCATCGGCGAGAACGGCGCCGGCAAGTCGACGCTGATGAAGGTGCTGTCGGGCGTCTATCCGCACCCCGACTACGAAGGTGAGATCTGGTTCGACGGCGAGCTCCAACGCTTCGCCGGCATTCGCGACAGCGAGGCCCGGGGCATCGTCATCATCCACCAGGAGCTGGCGCTGATCCCGCAGCTGTCCATCGCCGAGAACCTCTTCCTCGGCCATGAACAGGCCCGCGGCGGCATCATCGACTGGGACAAGACCCACAGTCGCGCGGTCGAGCTGCTCAAGCAGGTCGGCCTGTCCGAATCACCGCACACGCTGGTGGACGACATCGGCGTCGGCAAGCAGCAGTTGGTGGAAATCGCCAAGGCGCTGGCCAAGGACGTGCGCCTGCTCATCCTCGACGAACCCACGGCCAGCCTCAACGAGGACGACAGCGCCGCCCTGCTGGAACTGCTCAAGAAGCTGCGCAGCCGTGGCGTGTCCTGCGTGCTGATCTCGCACAAGCTCAACGAGATTGCCGCCGTGGCAGACGCCATCACGGTGCTGCGCGACGGCTCGACCGTCGCGGACATGGACTGCCGCGACGCCCCTCCAGCCGAGTCCGAGATCGTGCGCGCCATGGTCGGGCGCGAGATGCAGGACCGCTATCCCAGGCGCCAGCCCAATCCCGGCGAGGTGCTGTTCGAGCTGAAGGACTGGTGGGTCGAGCACCCGCTGCACGTCGGCCGCGAAGCCGTGAAGGGCGTGAACCTGAATGTGCGCCGCGGCGAGATCGTCGGCGTCGCGGGCCTGATGGGCGCTGGCCGCACCGAGCTGGCGATGAGCGTCTTCGGTCGCTCCTGGGGCCGGCGCATCCGCGGCTCGGCATGGATGAAAGGCCAGCAGATCGACGTCTCGACCGTCAGGCGCGCCATCCAGGCGGGGCTGGCCTATGTGACCGAGGACCGCAAGGGCCTGGGCCTGGTGCTGCAGGACACCATCGCCCGCAACACGACCTTGAGCCGGCTGGAGGGCGTCTCGCGCCTGGGCATCATCGACGACGCCAGCGAGCATGCCGTGGCCGACGACTTTCGCCGCAGGCTGGCCACGCGCTGCGCCAGCGTCGAGCAGGCCGTGGGCGACCTGTCGGGCGGCAACCAGCAGAAGGTCGTGCTGGCCAAATGGCTGTTCACCGAACCCGAGCTGCTGATCCTCGACGAGCCGACGCGCGGCATCGACGTCGGCGCCAAGTTCGAGATCTACAGCCTGATCGCCGAACTGGCCGCCCAGGGCCGGGCCATCCTGATGATCTCCTCCGAACTGCCGGAACTGCTCGGCATGTGCGACCGCCTCTACCTGATGAACGAAGGTGAATTCGTCGGCGAGATGCCGGCCGCCGGCGCGACCCAGGAAACCGTCATGCACGCCCTGCTGGGCACCCATTGAACCGAATCATGGCCTCCTCTTCTTTGCGCAATTTCATGAAACTGCACCTGCGCGACTACGGCATGCTGCTGTCGCTGGTCGCCATCATGGGCTTCTTCCAGGTACTGACCGACGGCACGCTGATGCAGCCGCTCAACCTGACCAACATCTTCCTGCAGAACAGCTACATCGTCGTCATGGCGCTGGGCATGCTGCTGGTCATCGTGGCCGGCCACATCGACCTGTCGGTCGGCTCGGTCTGCGGCTTCATCGGCGCGCTCGCCGCCGTGCTGATGGTGGAGATGGAGTGGCCGGTGCTGCCGGCCATGCTGGCCTGCCTTGCCGCGGGCGCCGTCATCGGCGCCGTGCAGGGCGCCTTCGTCGCCTGGCTCAAGATCCCGTCCTTCATCGTCACGCTGGCCGGCATGCTGGTGTTCAAGGGCCTGGCCCTGGCGCTGTTGAGCGGCCAGTCCATCGGCCCCTTCCCCGACAGTTTCCAGGCGCTGAGCAGCGGCTTCCTGCCCGAGCTGGGCAGCGGCGAGGGCCACCTCACCTCGCTGGCCCTGGGCCTGGGCGCTGTCGCGCTGCTGGCATTGCGCGAGCTGCTGGCGCGCCGCAAGGCCACGGCCCTGGGCGCGACGGCCGAACCCCTGCCCGTGTTCCTGCTGCGCGTCATCGCGCAGAGCGCCGCACTGGGCGCCCTGGTGTGGCTGCTGGCCTCCTACAAGGGCCTGCCCAATGTGCTGCTGCTGATGGCGGTGCTGATCGGCGTCTTCGTCTTCGTCACCCGGCGCACGACGCTGGGCCGGCGCATCTATGCGCTGGGCGGCAATGAGCGCGCCGCACGGCTGTCGGGCATCCCGACGGAGAGGCTGACGCTGCTGTGCTTCATCAACATGGGCGTGCTGGCGGCGCTGGCAGGCCTGGTGTTCGCGGCGCGGCTGAACACCGCCACGCCCAAGGCCGGTCTGGGCTTCGAGCTGGATGTCATTGCGGCCTGCTTCATCGGCGGCGCGTCCGCCTCCGGCGGCGTCGGCAAGGTCATCGGTGCGGTCATCGGCGCCTTCATCATGGGTGTCATGAACAACGGCATGTCCATCCTGGGCATCGGCATCGAATGGCAGCAGGTCATCAAGGGCGTCGTGCTGCTCGCCGCCGTCGTGTTCGATGTCTACAACCGCCGCAAGGGCTGAGCGGCCCTGCTGAAGGCCATGACCGACGGATTTCCGAATGGCCGGCGGACGGCCCGCCAGCGATGGGTTCGGCTGGTCTTGACTGCGGTGCTGGCCTCATGGGTGGGTGCCGCATCGGCAGAGCCGCCGGTCCTGCGCATCGTCGCGCCGGCCAACCAGTCGATGCCGATGCTTCGGCTGGACGGCCACCGCCCCGTCGACGGCGTGCTCAAGGATCTCGGCGAACTGCTCGCCCAGCGGCTGGGGCTGAGCCCGGTCTTCATCGCACTGCCCAGCAAGCGTGCTGGCCCGGCGGTGGCATCCGGCGCGGCGGACCTGCTGTGCTACGTCAAGCCCGAATGGCTGGACGTCCAGGTGCTGTGGACGCAGTCCTTCCTGTCGGGCACCGGCATCATCGCCGCCGGCCCCAACGCGCCGCCGGTGTCGCGGCTTCACGACCTGCGCGACGAGCCGCTGGGCACCGTGCTGGGCTACCGCTACCCGGTGATCGACCAGGCCTTCAACCAGGCCATCCGCCGCGAAGACGTTGCCGACGCGGAGACGAACCTGCGCCGCCTGGCCCTCGGCCGGCTGCATTTCGTCGTCACCGACCGCGCCGCCCTGGCCTACTACCTGAAGGCCAATCCGACGGCGGCGCTCCGCGAAGTCCTCGAGGTCGAGCACTACCAGCTCGGCTGCGCGCTCTCACCCGGCAAAGCCGATCTGCTGCAGCCGCTCAACAAGGCCATCGACCGCATTCAACTCGACGGCAGCGTTGCCAAGCTGCTCGCTCGCTACCGTTGAGCGCGCGAAAATCTATTTGAAACGCGATTCCGGGTATCCACTGGTAAGACCAATCGCGTCTCGTGGCAAACTGGCATGACCGAATGCCTTCCCTTCCCGTTTCCTCGATGCGCTCGCCGCCCGCCGCTCCGCGCCCCGCCCCTTTATTGAGCATGCAAGGCGTCTGCAAGCGCTTCGACAACGTCGTCGCGCTGGCAGGCGTGGCCGTGGATGTCGACCGGGGCGAGGTTCACGCCATCTGCGGCGAGAACGGTGCCGGCAAGTCGACGTTGATGAAGATCCTCAGCGGCGTCTACACGCCCGACGAGGGCGAGATCCGCATCGACGGCGAGCCGCTGCGCATCCAGGGCCTGCATCACGCGCAGGCGCTGGGCATCGTCATGATCCACCAGGAGCTGAACCTGGTGCCGCACCTGACGGTGGCCGAGAACATCTGGCTGGGCCGCGAGCCGCGGCGTGGCTGGTTCGTCGACCAGACCCGGCAGCGCGAAGGTGCCCGCGCCTGCCTGCAGCGCCTGGCCGTGGACGTGGACCCGGACGCCCAGGTCTCCACCCTGTCGCTCGCGCAGCAACAGATGGTCGAGATCGCCAAGGCCTTGTCCATGGACGCGCGGCTGCTGATCATGGACGAGCCCACCTCCTCCCTCGGCGAAACCGACAGCGCACAGCTGCTGCGTGTGGTCAAGGACCTCAAGCGCGCCGGTGTCGGCATCGTCTACATCTCGCACCGCCTGGATGAACTCGACGAGATCGTCGACCGCGTGACCATCCTGCGCGACGGCCACTACATCGCCACGCGCCGCTGGGCGGAGACGTCCATCGACGAGATCGTCGGGCTGATGGTGGGCCGCGAGCTGAACCAGCAGTTCCCGCCGCCGACACGTCAGCCTTGCGCCGACGTGCTGCTGCGCGTGCGCGGGCTGCGACGCGACGGCGCCTTCGGCCCGCTCGACTTCGAGCTGCGGCGCGGCGAGATCCTCGGCTTCGCCGGCCTGGTCGGTGCCGGCCGCACGGAAGTCGCGCGCGCCATCTTCGGCGCCGATGCCGTCAGCGGCGGCGACATCGAACTGCATGGCCAGCCAGTGCATATCCGCTCGCCGCGGGACGCCATCCGCGCCGGCATCGCCTACGTCTCGGAGGACCGCAAGGCCCACGGCCTGGCGGTGAAGATGAGCGTCGCGCACAACATCTCGCTGGCCAACCTGGGCGCGCTGGCCGACAGGCTCGGCTTCATCGACGCGGCGCGCGAACGTCAGACCGCCGAACGCTTCATCGGGCAGCTCGGCATCCGCACGCCCTCGCCCGACCAGGTCGCCCGCCTGCTGTCGGGCGGCAACCAGCAGAAGGTCGTCATCGCCAAATGGCTGTTCCGCCAGGCGCGCGTGATCCTCTTCGACGAACCGACGCGCGGCATCGACGTGGGCGCCAAATACGCGATCTACGAGCTGATGGACCAGCTTGCCGCCCAGGGCGTCGGCATCGTGCTGATCAGCTCCGACCTGCCGGAGGTGCTCGGCATGAGCGACCGCGTGGCCGTCTTCCGCCAGGGCCAGCTGGCCCAGGTGCTGGACGCACGCCACTGCAGCCAGCACGACGTCATGCACCACGCCTCGGTCGGCCCGACCGAAACCCGCGCCCTCGAACCGTCTCACTCATGACCGACCGCCAGAAAGACCTGATCCAGAAGTTCGCTGCGCTTGGCGGCCTGTTGCTGCTCGTGCTGGTGTTCTCGCTGACGAGCAACGCCTTCTTCACCGTGGGCAATGCGATGACCGTGTCGTTGCAGGTGACGACCATCGTCTACCTGGGTATCGGCGCGACCCTCGTCATCCTGACCGGCGGCATCGACCTCTCCGTGGGCTCGGTGCTGGCACTCTCGGGCGTGGTCGCCGGCATGCTGGTCAAGAGCGGCATGCCGGTGCCGCCGGCCATGGCCATCGGCGTCGTCGTCGGCGCGCTGTGCGGCGCCGTCAACGGCCTGTGCGTCACGCGGCTGAAACTGCCGCCTTTCATCGCGACGCTGGGCATGATGCTGGTGGCCCGCGGCGTCGCGCTGCAGCTCACCGACGCGCGCGCGATCTCGGGCCTGGGTGAAGCCTTCGGCGTGCTGGGCAATGGCGCGCTGTGGCGCATCGAGGAGATCGACGAACAGGGCTTCCCCAACGTCGTCTTCCCCGGCATCCCCTACCCCGTGCTGCTGATGGTGCTGCTGGCTGTCGTGGCCGGCATCCTGCTGCGCCGAACGACGCTGGGCCGGCACCTGCATGCGGTGGGCTCCAACGGCGAGGCCGCGCGGCTGTCGGGCGTGAACGTGGCGGGCGTGGCGATGTTCGCCTACATCGCGTCCGGCGCGCTGGCCGGCCTGGCCGGCTGCGTGCTCATGTCGCGCCTGGTGACCGCCCAGCCCAACGAGGGCGTGATGTACGAACTCGACGCCATCGCGGCGGCCGTCATCGGCGGCACCTCGCTGATCGGCGGGGTCGGCACGATCTCCGGCACGGTCATCGGCGCCTTCGTCATCGGCATCCTGCGCAACGGCCTGAACATGAACGGCGTGTCAGCCTTCTCGCAGCAAATCATCATCGGCCTGGTCATCCTCGTGACCGTCTGGATCGATCAACTTCGCAACCGGCGCTGAAGACCGGTTCAAACAGGAGACATCCCATGCCCCATCCCCTGCGCCACGCGCTGCTCAGCGCCTGCCTGGCCCTGCTCGGCAGCGCCGCCCATGCCGGCGAGATTGCCGTCATCGTCAAGACCACCAACTCGACCTTCTGGCAGAACGTCAACAAGGGGGCCGAGGCCGGTATCAAGGACGCCCCCGGCCACACGATGACCTTCGCCGGGCCGGCCAGCGAATCGGCCATCGCCGACCAGGTCAACCTGGTGGAGAACGCGGTGAACCGGCGCGTCGCCGGCATCGTGCTGGCCCCGTCCGACCCGGACGCCCTGGTGCCCGCGATCAAGAAGGCCTGGGAGGCGCGCATCCCGGTCGTGCTGATCGACTCCAGCGTGTCCGACGCCGGCAAGGCCTACTACCAGTCCTTCCTGACGACGGACAACCGCGCCGCCGGCGAACTGTGCGCCAAGGAGCTGATCGCCAAGATCGGCACCACGGGCAAGGTGGCCATCATGTCGTACGTGGCCGGTGCCGGCTCGGAGGTCGGCCGCGTCGGCGCCTTCAAGAGCTATCTGCAGGCCCACTCCAAGCTGGAGATCGTCGGCCCGTTCTATTCGCAGTCGCAGATGGCCACCGCGATGAACCAGACCACCGACGTGCTGGCCGCCCACCGCGACCTCAAGGCCATCTTCGGCGCCAACGAGCCGACGGCCGTCGGCATGGGCCGCGCCATCGTGCAGAGCGGCCGCGCCGGCAAGGTGGTCGCCATCGGCTTCGACGGCAACCAGGACCTGCAGAAGTTCGTGCAGGACGGCGTGCTCGCCGGCATCGCCGTGCAGGGCTCCTTCCAGATGGGCCAGCTGGGCGTGAAGACCATCCACGACGTGCTGCAGAAGAAGCCGGTGCCCAAGTTCCGCGACACCGGCGTGGTCTGGGTGCACAAGGGCAACCTGCAGTCGCCCGAAGCCAAAGCCGTGCTGTATTGATCGCCGATCGCATCAGCTCCATGGCCCCGGAACGCTTCCCCAGCCGCCGTCTCGCCAGCATCGACCTGCGCCTGAGCACCCTCGGGCTCGGCGCCGCAGCACTGGCCGGCCTCTATGAGGCCGTCGACGACGCCACCGCAACCGCCACGCTGCAAGCCGCGTGGGACCGGGGCCTGCGCTACATCGACACCGCGCCCTTCTACGGCTACACGCTCAGCGAACGCCGAGTGGGCGCTTTCCTGGCTGGCCGGCCGCGCGACAGCTTCGTGGTGTCGACCAAGGTCGGCCGCCTGATGCAGCCGGACGCGACCGTGGCACCGGGCAGCGACGGCTGGGCGGCGCCATTGCCGTTCCGCCCGGTCTTCGACTACAGCCATGCCGGCGTGATGCGCTCCTTCGAGGACAGCCTCGCGCGCCTGGGCCTCTCGCGCATCGACATCCTGCTGGTGCACGACATCGGCCGGATGACGCATGGCGACCGACACGAATTGCACTGGCGCGCCCTGACCGAAGGCGGTGGCTTCCGCGCGCTGGAGGAGTTGCGCAGCCAGGGCCTGGTGCAGGCCATCGGCCTGGGCGTGAACGAATGGGAAATCGCGCGCGACGCGCTCGCGGCCGCGCCCATCGACTGCGTGCTGCTGGCCGGCCGCTACACGCTGCTGGAGCAAGGCAGCCTCGGCTTCCTCGACCAATGCGCCGACGCGGGCGTGAGCGTGTTGGTCGGTGGCCCCTTCAACTCCGGCCTGCTCGCCGGCCAGGCGAAGTACAACTACGGCGACGTGCCGCCCGACGTGATGCGCCGTGCCGAAGCGCTCAGCGCTGCCTGCGCGGCGTTCGACGTGCCGCTGCAGGCTGCCGCGCTGCGGTTCCCGCTGGCGCACCGCGCCGTGGCCAGCGTGCTGGCCGGCATGCGTTCGCCCGAGCAAGTGGCCAGCAATGCCGCCTGGCTGCAGCAACGGGTGCCCGACGAGCTCTGGCTGGCGCTGCGTGAGCGCGGCCTGGTCGACGCCGCCGCGCCGCTGCCGACCAGTTCCAAGGAAAGCTGAATGAAGGTCGACGCGCACCAGCATTTCTGGCGCCTCGCGGACCGCGAGGGTCAATGGCCGCCTCCTGCCCTCGAAGCCATCTACCGCGACTTCGGCCCACAGGACCTGGCGCCGCATCTTCAGGCGGCCGGCATCGATGCCACCGTGCTCGTGCAGTCCATGCCCAGCGTTGCCGACACGCACTGGATGCTGTCGGTCGCCGCCGCGACGCCCTGGGTGCGCGGCGTCGTCGGCTGGGTGGACTTCAAGGCGGCGGATGCGCCCGCGCAGATCGACGCGCTGGCACGCGACCCACTGCTCAAGGGCCTGCGGCCGATGCTGCAGGACCTGCCGGACGACGACTGGATCGCCGATCCTGCCTGTGCCCCGGCCGCCGAAGCCATGCAGCGCCATGGGCTGGTGTTCGACGCCCTGGTGCTGCCCCGCCAACTGCCGGCACTGCGCCGCTTTGCCGAGCGCCACCCGGGGCTGAGCATCGTCATCGACCACGCCGCCAAGCCCGCCATCGCACGCGGCGAGATGGCGCCCTGGCGTGCCGACATCGCCACGCTGGCGGCCCTGCCGCAGGTGCATTGCAAGCTCTCCGGGCTGTTGACCGAAGCCGGCGACCGCCGCGACGCCGCCGCGCTGCAACCTTACGCGCAGGCGCTCTGGGAACTGTTCGGCCCCGGCCGCCTGCTGTGGGGCAGCGACTGGCCCGTGCTGCGCCTGGCCGCCGACTACGCGGACTGGTGGCAGCTCGCCCACGCGCTCGGCGCTCAATTCAAACCGATTCCCCAACCCGACGACCTGCGCGCGCTCTTCGGGGGCAACGCCACCCGCCTTTACCGCCTTCACCCATGCTGACCGTCATCTGCGAATCCCCCGGCTCCCTCGTCGCCCACGACCGCCCTCGCCCGGTGCGCAACCCGGGTGACGTGCTGCTGCGCGTCAAGCGCGTGGGCGTCTGCGGCACCGACCTGCACATCTTCACCGGCCACCAGCCCTATCTCGAGTACCCGCGCGTGATGGGTCATGAGATCTCCGGCGTGGTCGAAGAGGCCGACAGCGACAGCGGCCTGCTGCGCGGCGACCCGGTCTACGTGATGCCCTACCTGTCGTGCGGCGATTGCATCGCCTGCCGCCAGGGCAAGACGAACTGCTGCGTGCGCATCCAGGTGCTGGGCGTGCACCGCGACGGCGCCTTCACCGAATTCGTCAGCGTGCCGCGTCGCTTCATCGGCAAGGCCGACGGCATCACGCTGGACCAGGCCGCGATGCTGGAGTTCCTCGCCATCGGCGCGCATGCGGTGCGGCGCGGCGAGGTGGCCGCCGGCCAGCGCGTGCTGGTGGTCGGCGCCGGCCCGATCGGCCTGGGGGTGATGATCTTCGCCAAGCTGCGCGGCGCCGTCGTCACCGCGCTGGACGGCCGCCGCGACCGGCTCGATTTCGCGCTCAACCAGGTGGGTGTGGGCGCCGCGGTGAACGTCGGCGAAGGCGACGAGGCCGAGCTGTCGCGCCTCACCGAGGGCGAGTTCTTCGACGTGGTGTTCGACGCCACCGGCAACCCGAAGGCGATGGAACGGGGCTTCCGCTTCCTTGCACACGGCGGGCGCTACGTGCTGGTGTCCATCGTCCAGGGCGATATCCGCTTCTCCGACCCGGAGTTCCACAAGCGCGAGGCCACGCTGCTCAGCAGCCGCAACGCGACGATCGAGGACTTCGAAGTCGTCATGAAGGCCATCCGCGAAGGCCTGGTGCCCGACGCGGCGCTGGCCACGCACCGGCTGACGCTGGCCGAAGTCCCGGCCGGTTTCCAGCGCCTGCTGGACCCGGCCGAAGGCGTCATCAAGGCCATCGTCGAATGCTGACGCTGCGATGAGCGCTGGCCAGCCCATCCTGCAGTTCGGCACCAGCCGCTTCCTGCAGGCGCATGTCGACCTCTTCGTCAGCGAGGCCGCCGAACGCGGCGAGGCGCTCGGCGGCATCACGGTCGTGCAGACCACCGGCAACCCGGCCAGCACGCGGCGGCTGCAGGCGCTGGCGAGTGCGGAAGGTTTCGAGGTGCGGGTGCGCGGCCTGGTTGCCGGGCAGCCGGTGGAATTGCGCAAGACCTGCCGTTCGATCCGCGAAGCCTTTCATGCCGGCACCGACTGGCGCGCCGTGCGCGACCGCGCATGCGGCCCGGTGCGCGTCATCGTCTCCAACACCGGCGACAGCGGCTGGGCGCTGGCGCCCGAGGATGGCGCGGGCCTGCTGTCCGCGGCGGCCGCGGCGCCGGCCTCGTTCCCGGCCAAGCTGCTGGTGCTGCTGCACGACCGCTGGCAGGCGCAGCCCGACGCCGAACTGACGCTGCTGCCGTGCGAGCTGGTGTCGCGCAACGGCGAGCGGCTGCGCGAGATCGTCCTCACCCTGGCGCGTGAATGGCAGTGCGCGCCGGCCTTCACCAACTGGCTGCAAGCCCGGCCGGTGTGGGCGAATTCGCTGGTGGACCGCATCGTCTCGCAGCCGCTGGAACCGGCCGGCGCGGTGGCCGAGCCCTATGCGCTGTGGGCCGTCGAGGCGCAGCCCCGGCTGCAGCTGCCGTGCCGGCATGCGGCCATCGTGCTCACCAACGACCTCACGCGGCATGAGCGGCTCAAGCTCTTTCTGCTCAACCTCGGCCACACGCTTCTGGCTGACTTGTGGATGCACGGCGGGCTGCCGGCCGACATGACGGTGCTGCAGGCCATGCAGGCCCCGGCGCTGCGCGAGCCGCTGGAGCAGGCCTGGCTGCAGGAAGTGGTGCCGGTGTTCGACGCGCTCGGGCAAGGCGACGACGCGCGCCGCTACCTGGTCGACCTGCGCGACCGGCTGCTGAACCCCTTCCTCGACCATCGCCTGGCCGACATCGCGCAGAACCACGCACAGAAGAAGGCGCGGCGCCTGCAGCCGGTGGTCGACCTGGCCCAGGTGCATGTGCCGGGCCTGCCCCAGCCCCGGCTGGCAGCCGCGCTGGCGGCACACTGAACAAGGAACACGCAATGCAACGCATGGGCATGGTGATCGGCATCGCGCCGGAACACATCGCGGAATACAAGCGCCTGCACGCGGCCGTCTGGCCGGCGGTGCTGGCGCGGCTGTCCGCTTCCAACATCCGCAACTACAGCATCTTCCTGCGCGAGCCGGAGAACCTCTTGTTCGGCTACTGGGAATACCACGGCAGCGATTTCGACGCCGACATGGCGGCTATCGCCGCCGACGTCGAAACCCGCCGCTGGTGGACCTTCTGCAGCCCCTGCCAGCGCCCGCTGGACAGCCGCGCGCCCGGCGAGCACTGGGCGTCGATGGAGTGCGTCTTCCATGTCGACTGAGCACACGCAGGCCCACGCGCTGATCGTGCTGCACGCGAGCGACAACGTCGCCGTGGCGCGCGTGGCGCTGGCCGAGAACGACCGGATCGCCCGCCCGGACGCGACGCTGATCGTGCGCGATGCGATCGCCGCCGGCCACAAGATCGCGTTGCGCCCTATCGGCCCGGGCGAGCTGGTGCTGAAGTACGGCCAGCCGATCGGGGTGGCGAGTGCGCCCATCGCACCGGGCGAGCACGTGCACGGGCACAACGTCGAGATGCGCGCGGCGCTGCCGCCACAGGCGGCAGGCAGCGAAGCCGCTGCGCCGGTCGGCGTCGGCGAGCCCGCCACGTTCGAAGGTTATGTGCGCGCCGACGGCCGCGTGGGCACGCGCAACTACATCGGCGTCATCTCCTCGGTGAACTGCTCGGCCACCGTCTGCAAGGCGATCGCCCAGGGCGCGGAACGCGCGGGCTTGCCCGGCATCGACGGCGTGGTAGCGATAACACACGGCAGCGGCTGTGGCATGAGCGGGGACGGCGAAGGCCTGGAACTGCTGCGCCGCACGCTGCGCGGCTACGCGACGCATCCCAACTTCGCCGCGGTGCTGGTGGTCGGCCTGGGCTGCGAGGTGAACCAGGTCGAACCGCTGGTAGGCGCGCTGGCACCCGCGGCGCGCCAACGCGTGCGGACGTTGACCATCCAGGAGGCCGGCGGCACTCGCGAAGCCATCGCGCAGGGCGCGGCGCTGGTGGCGGAACTCGCCGCGCAAGCCGCCACCGCGCAGCGCAGCACGGTGCCGGTATCGCACCTCGTGGTCGGCCTGCAGTGCGGCGGCTCGGACGGCTACTCAGGCATCAGCGCCAACCCTGCGCTCGGCGCTGCAGTGGACCTGCTGGTGCGCCATGGCGGCACGGCCATCCTGTCCGAAACCCCCGAGATCTACGGTGCCGAACACCTGCTGCTCGCGCGCGCGGCCTCGCCCGCGGTGGCCGAGCGGCTGCTGGCGCGGCTGCGCTGGTGGGAAGACTACGCCGCCCGCAATGGCGCGGAGCTGAACAACAACCCCTCGCCGGGCAACAAGGCCGGCGGCATCACGACCATCCTGGAAAAGTCCCTGGGCGCGGTCGCAAAGGGCGGCGGCAGCACGCTGACCGACGTGGTGGAGTACGCCCAGCCGGCGAGCGGCCCAGGGCTCGTGTTCATGGACACGCCCGGCTACGACCCGGTCTCGGCCACCGGCCAGGTCGCGGGCGGCGCCAACCTGATCTGCTTCACGACCGGGCGCGGCTCGACCTACGGCTGCAAGCCCACACCCTCGCTGAAGCTGGCGACGAACACGCCCATGTTCGAGCGCATGCGCATGGACATGGACTTCAATGCCGGCGGCATCGTCGACGGCACGCTGACCGTGGCGCAAGCCGGCGAGGCGCTGTTCCGGCTGATGCTGGAGACGGCCTCCGGCCGCCGCACGCTCAGCGAGGAGCACGACCTCGGCGACAACGAGTTCGTGCCCTGGCAGCTTGGCGCCGTGATGTAGGCGCTGCGCGGCTCAGCTGAGCAGCGCAGCGTGCTGGGACGGCGAGGCCTCGGTGGGCTCGCTGATCCAGCGGCCATGCGATGCGACCAGGTGGCTGCACATGGCCGCAGCGGCGGCTTGCGGGTTGCGAGCTTCCAACGCGCGCAAGATGGCCTCGTGTTCCGCCAGCGCCGCCTGCCAGGTGTGGTCGGATTCCGCCCGCCGGCTCATGCCGGACGAGATCGGGCTGTGGCGGCCGTCGAAAAGCGTTCCCACCATGCCGGCCAGCACCGAGTTGCCGGCCATGTCCGCAATGGCGAGGTGAAAGCGCCGGTCCGCATCGACCGGTTTGCGCCCGTTGACGAACTCGCTGCGCATGGCGTCCAGCGCCTCTTCGACACGCTGCAGGCCCGGCTTGGTGACCCGGGCCGCGGCCAGCGTGATGACCGCGCTTTCCAGCACCACGCGCGCATTCATCAGCTCCGCCGGACTCTCGCCCAGCGCCGGCGTATGCTGGTCGCTCTGTTCAGGCGCCGCACAGACATAGACCCCAGACCCACCGCGGATCTCGACGCGCCCGTCGATCTCCAACGCGATGAGGGCCTCACGCAGCGAGGGCCTCGACACCCCCAGTTGCAATGCCAGCTCGCGTTCTGCGGGCAAACGGGCACCAGGTGCAATGCCGTCCGATTCGATCAGGGCGCGAATGCGGTCAGCAACCAGTTGGTATTGGCGGCGCGCTTCACCGCGAGTGTGATTGGCCATGGCTCCCTCGAATATTGGACTGACCAATCTTATCGCTACCAACCGCGTGTCTCCTGTTGGTAGCGGGAAAGCCCTGCCCCATTTCCTCAACAATTTGAGCGGTCTCGCTGACGGGAGTTCAGCGCGCAGCTGTCGTTGAAGTCCAGCCGCGGCTTCCGCGGCGGTCGACGGTACGGCAGCGACGGCCGGGTCGGGGCCGCCTACCTTTTCTGGGCGCCCGCCGCGGGATCACTGGGCTGCTGTCCAGCCTTGTTCTGTTGCCGTTGGTATTCCTTGATAAAGGCGTCCGCAGCCTCCAGACCGTAGCTTCGCTCGACCTGACGCATCACGCTTTCCTTGTCGACGGTCCACACTTTGAACGGCTTGTCGGGCGCGGGATCGCGGCGCATTTCGGCAAGGATGTCGCCACGCGTCACACCCGTCTGCAGACGCCCTTGCCACTGCCTGGCCCACTGGCCCATGGGCTCGTCGTTCACGTTCTGCACCAGCGAGCCCAGGGTTTGGTAGGCCTCGTCTGCCTTGCCGGCGTAGGCATAGGCCAGCGCCGCGGATCCGGTCAGCGCGTCGATGTCGCGCGCGGTTTGCCACACCGAGATGACGCTCTGCAGCGTCGAGTCATCCGGCGGCGCGTCCGTCACGGCCACCTCGGCCTTGAAGGCCGCGAAGGCGGCTTCCGGCGATCGGGGGTTCAAGCCGCGCGCGCGTTGAAGGTGTTGCCGCGCCGCCTGCAAATGCGCGCGACTTGCCTCGCCCTCGCTGCGCCCGGCAAGGCGCAGGTTCGCGACGCCCGCCAGATATCGGGCTTCGAAGTTGGCGTCGTCATCCCGCAGGATGACATTCAGCCGCGACAAGGCTTCCTGCGGATCGCCCCAGTCGATCTGCGCCCGGCTCAAGGTGAGGCGGGCCAGCGTGTCGTCCGGGAAGCGGGCCGCGAGCGCGGCGACCTTTTTCAGCAGCGCCTCACCGGCCCGCGGTGACGGACAGGTTTTCAATGCAGCATCCGCCAACACGAATTCGCCCGCCGCCAGCGGCAGGGTGCGGAAACTGACCCGTGCGGCGGGAAGGGACTGGGGTGCCACCCGCAAGGCCTCCATGCCACGCAGGCTGTAGCGCCACAGCACGCGGCTCAAGTCGGCGGTCTTCATGCCGAAGGCACGTTCGAACGCCGCCGTTGGCGCTGCCCCTCCGGCCACGAGCGCGAGATACCGGCTCAGGCGCTTGCGGTTGGCATCCGACGACAGCATGTAGTGCGTCAGCAGCCAGGATTTCGTCTCGAACTCCAGTTGCACGCCGGCAGCGCCGCCGTAGTTGCGCGCGTCGGCCAGGTTGTTCTGCAGCACGTCCTCGTACTCCAGGCTGTACCTCCGGCCGTCGCCGAGGAAGCGCAGGTAGCTGGCGACGGCCTTTGGCGCCCGCCCGACGACCATCTGTTGGTCCGAGAACCGCACGCTGGAAAAGTACTGTGCAAAGCCGTCGATGAACGACGCCGGGGCGCGGATGTCGGTGTGGCGAAAAAGGAAGTGGCGCGCATACGCCTCGAAGACATGCGACAGGCTGTCATTCAGCGGCGCCTTGTCGAGCTGCTGGTCGGCCAGGCTGGGGATGCGCTCGCCATGCACGCCGAACCCCTGCACGCCGGACGCGCAGCTGCTGTACATGGCGACGGCATCCACCGGCACGCTGGCGTCGACCTCGCGCAGGCCGGAGGCCCCACCGTGGTAGTAGAGGGTCAGTTTCGGCGCCTGCAGCTCCACCTGACGGACAGCCTGCGTATAGATGCGCAGCAGGTGGTCCAGCTTTTCCAGGTTGTCCAGCAGCTGGCTGACGTCTTCTTCCCTGGCGTCCGAGTACACGACGAAGCGCCGGCTCTCGGCACGGAACCACTTCGACACCTCGGTCTTCTTGCCGGCCACCTCCACGCGCTCCAGGTTCGCCGGGTCGGGTTGCTGGGCGCCGGCGGCGCCAGCCGAAAGCAGGCACAGGGCGGTTGCGAGTGCGCGAGTCCAGGGACGTGGGTGCATGGGATTCTTCGGAAGCAGGGAATGCGGTGGAGTTTGCTCGCGAGCGGCTCGGCACGCCGCGGCGATGCGACCGGCCAACCGCCGCCGCGACGAGCCACGGCCAGTGGCGATCAACGCCACCCTCAAGGGTAGCGCCTACCGCAGCACCTGGCCCAGCATCTGGTGATGCAACGGCATGCGCGCCACGGACGCAGCAATGGCATTGCGACGGCCCTGCAAGGCCTGCAGTGCCCGCTCCGGCGGGATCTCGGCGAAGACCGGATCGTCCCGCTCGGGCCAGTGCTCCATGCCGGCGTGTATGGCCAGCCAGCTGGTGGCATCGAAGCCCTCTTCGTCGTACTCGTGCAGCACGCCGTAACGCCGCCACAACTCCATCCGGAAGGCGAGCGTCTCGGGCAGTTCCATCGTCGCGACATGGCGCCAAAGCTCGCTGTCGCGGCGACGGGTCAGACAATAGTGAAGGATGATGAAGTCGCGGATGCGCGCGAAGCGCCGCACGGAGCCATCGTTGAACAGCGCGCGGTCGTTCTCGTCCAGCGGCCGTCCGGCGGTCAGCATCGTCATCAGGCGACTGATGCCGTCCTGGATCAGGTAGATGCTGGTGGACTCCAGCGGCTCAAGGAAACCCGAGGACAAGCCGATGGCGATGACGTTGTTGACCCAGAAGCGCTGACGGTGCCCGGTGGTGAAGCGCAGCAGGCGCGGCTCGGCCACGGGTTTGCCGTCGAGCCGCGCCAGCAGTTGCTCGCGTGCGCGCTCGGGGTCGATGAAGCGGCTTGCGAAGACATGGCCATGCCCCGTGCGGTTCTGCAGCGGGATGCGCCACGCCCAGCCGCCTTCAAGCGCGGTGGCCTGCGTGTAGGGAGCGAGCTCTTCACCGACGCGCTCGGTCGGGCAGGCCCACGCGCCATCGACCGGCAGCCAATGGCTGAAGTCGACGAAGGGCTCCTGCAGGGCGCCGCCCAGCAGCAGCGAACGGAAGCCCGAGCAGTCCACGAAGATGTCGCCCTCGACGCGCCGGCCATCGTCGAGCTGCACGGCCGCCACGCCGCCGTCGGCGCGGCGAACCACGTCGACGATGCGCCCCTGAGTGTGGCGGGCGCCACGCTGCATCGCCAGCTGGCGCAGAAAGGCCGCGTACCGCACGGCGTCGAAGTGATAGGCATATTTGAACTGGTCCTGCTCGCTGGGCAGCGCGAAGCGGCCCTGCATCGCCATCACCGTCGGCACGCATTGCAGGCCCAGAGGTTCCGCGAGGCGCATGCGCCGATACTGGGCCCACAACGTCTGCGAGCCGAACAGGTTGCCGAAGTGGCCGAAGGTGTGGAAGTAGTCCCTGCCGACTTCGAGCCAGTCGCAGAAGCGGATGCCGAGCTTGTAGGTGCCGTTGGTGGCACGCAGGAATTCGGTCTCGTCGATGCCGACGAGCTGGTTGTAATGGCGAATGGACGGAAAGGTGGCTTCACCGACACCGACGATGCCGATTTCCTCGGACTCGACCACCTCGACATTGACGCGACCCTTCAGGCCCGTGACCAGGGCCATGGCCGTCATCCAACCCGCGCTGCCACCACCCACGACGACGATGCGGTCAAACTTCTGTGTCATACGGACTCTGCCAGGCTCGTCGGCGCAAACGACTGCGCCAACATCAATCACTTCTTTTCGGCCCGTCAGGCCGCCAGCGGTTCTGGCCTCTGAATGGACATGCCGCCCGGACAGAGTCCGGGCGGCATGCAGTCAGTCCAGCAGCGTCAGGAGACCGCGTCAGAACTCGTAGCGTGCACTCATCGAGTAGCTGCGGCCCGGGTAGAACCACGCACGCCCCATCGTGCCGATGTGCTGTTGCTGCGTCTGCCGGACGATGACGTTGTTCAGGTTCGTCACGTTGAGCGACACACCGAGCTTGTCGCTGATCTTGTAGTTGACGCCCGCGTCCCATTGACCGAACGCCTCCTGCCAGGTCGGCAGGCCCCAGCCCACGTCCTGGGCACCCGCACGCGCCGGGTCCGCGCTCGTCGCATCTTCGCCACGCGTGCCATTGGCATCTATCGCCTGCAGGATCCGGCTGTGCCAGTTGTAGGCCAGCCGCGCCGACAGCGGGCCGCGGTCATACATAAACACCAAGTTGTACGCGTTCTTTGCCATGTAGGGCAGCGGCAGATCATTGAACGGCAGGCCGTTGGTATCGCAGCCGAACAGGTGCAGGGTGCCATTCGTCAACGCCTTGCCCGCATCGCAGTAGGGGTTGTAGATCTGCTTGTACAGGGTTTGCTTGGCATTGATGTAGGTGTAGTTGGCCGACACGCCGATGCCCTTGGCCCACTCCGGCAGCACGCCATCCAGGAACGGAAGCTTGTCCAGGTAGGTCATGCCCGCAACCTCGATGCCGCTGACCTTGGCCTTTGCCACGTTGTCGGGACCGGTGATGGGGAAAATCTGCGGATTGCCAGCCTCACTGTTGTAGGTACGGCTGTAGGCGACGTTCATGATGACGTCCTTGACATCTTTGTGGAACGCCGTGGCCGTGAGGGACTGTCCGTCACGCGGGTACCACTCCAGCGCCAGGTCATAGCTGTTGGCCGTGATCGGCTTGAGCTTGACGTTGCCGGAGTTCTCGCCACGGTACGAAACCGTCTGCTTTTCGGTGTTGTAGTCCTGCCAGAGCTTGATGTACTCGCCCAGCTGGTTGAAGCCGGGCCGGTTCATGCTCTGGGCCATTGCCAAGCGGGCCTGCAACCTGTCGGTGAAGTTCATCTTCAGGTTGAGCGACGGCAGCACCTTGACGAATTGGTTCCGCACGTCGAGTGGTTCGGTGAGGTCGAAGCGCGGCAGATGGGCAGGCGTCGTCGGGCTGTATTCCGTCTGGAAAACCGAGTAGCCGTGCGAGACGTCGCTGGTCAGCACAGCGCGCACGCCGACGTTGCCTTCGATCGGGAACTTCAGGTCGTCGAAGCCGAAGCGCAGCGTGGCGTAGACCGCATTGGTCTGTTCGCTGTGCGTGCTGGTCTTGGACGGGTCATTGTTGTAAACCAGCTCCTGGAATTTATTCTCGTAGTCTGACAACTTGCACGGCGACTTGTTGACCTTGTACAGCGCATAGCCGTCCAGGCATTGCTGGTAGCGGTAGTCGTTGTACAGCGTCTTGTACGCGTTCGGGTAGTCGCGCACGGCGCCAATCGTCGGCATGACGATGTTCGGCATCTTGCCGACTTTGCCCCCATAGAAGTTGCCGAAGTTGAACGTTTCAACCGGCACACCTTGGTAGCGCGGGTCGTTCATGTAGGCGAAGCTTCCGCGCGACTGCCATGAGCCATCGTCCGGAGGCATCACGCCAGGCGTGATGTTCGGCCTGACACTCCACGGTTCAGCAATGGACGTCCAGCCGTTGCCCGTCGCCTCGTAGTGGCGTGCCACGCGGTAGGTGGTTCTCACGCCTACACGGATGTCACGCAGGATGGGGTGATCCTCGAACCGGTAACGTGCGTCAACCTTCCAGGCGTAGAGGTCGGCATCGGCCTTGCTGGCGCCCGGCATGACCAGGTTCCAGTAATAATTCTTCGAGTCGGCCAGGTGATCCGCGCTGGTCTGGTCAAACCCGATGCGCACCGGGCTCTTTCCCTGTACGTCGATGCTCATGCTCGGCACGAAGGTGCCGAGCTGCATGTTGCGGCCGACGGAATCGTTCTTCGCATGAACCCATTGGAGGTCGTTCTGCAGCAGCCACCTGTCGTTGACGGCCCACTTGAAGTTCCACGCCAGTTCATTGGTCTGCGACTTGCTCTGATTCCAGCCGCGCGTGATTTGCAGGCCCAGGCCACCAAGAGCGGAGGTGTTTGCCCCGGCGCCGGTCAGATATTTGTAGGTGCCAGAGGTCAGTACGTTGTTGGCGTCATACGTCGCATTCTCGATCGTCGACTTGTATGCATTCTCCGTACCGGTGTAGAAGCCCTGCTCGCTGCCCGTCTCACGTGCGCCCGACATGAAATAGGTCAGCGACGAGTCCATGCCGTCCTTCTTCCACTGCAGCGCGCCGTAGAAGCCGGCGCGTTCGTTGTCGCCGGTGTTGTTGCGGAATGAAGCCGATTTCGGCGCCCACGCCGTCTTGCCAGGGATCAGGTTAGTGCGTGGGTAATAGGCATCTAGCTGGATGCTCTCGTTCTGGAAGCTGGAGTGGTTGTAGGACAGGTCGACGAGTACGCCGACGCGCCCGATGTCCGTGTTCCATTGGGTGGTGTACAGCCCCGACACGTTGGGCGAATGCTTGCCCGAGCGCTGCGTGTAGTTGTTGCCCACCGACAGATAGGCCTTGGTGCCCTTGAAATCAAAGGGCATGGCAGTACGCAGGTTCACCGTCCCGCTGACGCCGCCTTCGATGATCTCGCTGGAGGGGTTCTTGTAGACATCCACGCCGGCCATCAGTTCTGGCGGCACGTCGCCCCAGCTCAGCTCGCGGCCCGGCCAACCGGCCGAGAACGACTCGCGGCCATTCAGCAGCGACGAACCCCAACTGAGGCCGCGCACGCTGATGCCCGAGCCTTCGACGGAGAAGTGCTCCGGGTCGCCACGCGACTTGTTGCGGTCGATGATGACGCCGACGACGCGCTGCAGCACTTCCGTGATGGACTTGTCCGGCAGCTTGCCGGCCTCTTCCGCGACGACCGAGTCAACGATCTCCTCGGCGTTCTGCTTGATCTTCTGTGCCGACTGCAGCGCCGCACGCTGTCCGGTGACCACGACGGTCTCCAGGCTGGCCGGCTTGTCCGCCGCGGTCTGCGCGAAGGCAGCGCCGCCCATGGTGAGCAGCATCATGTGGACCATTCCGCGATGGATGGCGGTCGTTCTGAATTTTCTCATCGACTTGTCTCTCTCAATTGTTTGAAGTGAAGTCACGGCGTGTTCACTGCACGGTGATCTGGCCAAAGACGGTGATCTCGGTGCTGAGCGTGTAGTCGTCGTCCGTCGACTTCGGAGTCGTACCGTCTGCCCTCGGCGTTGGCTTGGTGGAGTTGATCTTGCCGGGCTCAAACACCACCGAGCGGATGCCGTGCTCCCGGATCTCGGCAAGCGCGGCCGCCTTCGATTCGGCAGACAAGCCCCAGTCGAACCTCCACCCTTCAGTCTCGGGAAGACCGGCGATCTCGCACCTGTCAGTCACCACGAAGTCCTTGAACGGAATCACATAGCTGTTAAAGCCGGCAAATTTGGGAAGCACGTGCGCCGAGGCAGTCACATAGCAGTTGTCGCCGTTGGCCTTCTTGTTGAAGTGATTGGTCTTGATACGCACGTACAAGCCACGTGAAGGTTGATCAGGACCATCGGCCTCAGTGACGAGCGCAGTGGCGTTGATGCCCACCGACACCATGATCGATTCCTCGGTCTTCACGTCGAAAGGAAGCCATTCGTAGTTGGTGTCGACCTTCTTTGTTGGGGCACCGATCTCGGCCCTGAGGAAACCCCACCAGTTGTTGGAAGTGCCGTCCCAGTCCGGATTCAGCTTCTTGTTGGCCTCCAGAGTGAAAGTCGCGCCAAACCCGGAAGCGAACGTAGTCAACTTGCAATTCGCCCCGCCCGGTCCATCAGCACACCAGGCGCGTGGAAAGCCCGCTGAGTATTTGATTTCACCGAACTGCGAAGTGCGCTTCGCTCCTGTGTCAAAGCCGCTTGCGTACGTACGCGGATCAACGATGACTTGGTAGTTCTCGGAAGTGCCTGCTGCGCTGGACAGGGTCACCGCGCAGATGCCCTTGGCGGTCAGGCGAAGCTCATTGCCTGCCACCGCACAAACCGCGGGAGTGGTGCTTGCATACGTCAGGGCGTTGCCAGCAGCGTCGGCCGACCCCAGCGCGACCGTCCGAGTCATACCCTCCAACTGAGCCACCATCGGGAAGTCTGGGGTGATTCCAACAAAGACCATCGGCGCGTCCAGGGCGGCGTATGAGTCGTTGGCAGGCGCCGTCACCCCAAGCTGGCAAAGGCCCACGCTTTTCAAAGCGGTCAGCGTCGTGCCGCTGACGGTGCAGACCTCTGGCGTTGACGACACATAGGTCGCCGGAATACCCGCGCTGGTCTTGTCTGGCAGCGTGAAGCTTGCTGTAGCAGCGCGCAGAACAATACTCAGCGGCGTCATCGGGCGTTGTGGCGCTTTCAAAACCACGAACAGCTGGCTCGAATCGTCCGCGGCGGCCCATACAGTGCCGTCCGGGCCAGTCCCACCGGGCTGGCTGGCGATGACTTGGCACTCGCCTGCGGCCACCAGCGTCACCTCCTTGTCCGCCACTGTGCAGGTAGCGGGCGTGCCGGAGCGGAAGCTGACCGGCAACCCCGACGTAGCGGCGGCGGACAACGCTGTCGGGCCGTTGAACAACGTGTTGCCGCCCGGATACTTGAAGTTGATGACCTGGAAGCGCCCGGTTGAGCCACCGCCATCACCACCGCCTCCACCGCCGCAGGCGGCGAGAAAAGCGCAAGCCGCTATGACAGTCAACTTTCCGGCGCTCGCAACCAACTTTGTCTTCACGTTTTGTCTCCTAGTTCTGCATAAAAGATGGCGAGGCACTTCCCCTTGGAGCTGGGACAGCGTTGTCGCCAACCGCTGATGCGATCGTATATTTGGTCTGACCAGCCGCGACTAGGGGCAAACTCTTGGTCTTACCAATCTGGTTGACCAGACAATTCTTCCCATGCGAAGCCAAGCTCTCAAAAAAGTCGTCATCGTTGGAGGTGGCAGCGCCGGGTGGATCACCGCAGCGCCCCTTGCGCGCCTGCTGTGCAGGCCTGGCCAGCCGGACCACTGCGAGGTGACGCTGGTTGAATCCGCGGAGATCGGCACCATCGGCGTCGGCGAAGCCACGCTGCCCACCATCAGCTTCTACAACCAGCTGCTGGGCATCGACGAAGCCGAGTTCGTCCGCAAGACGCAGGCGAGCTTCAAGCTCGGCATCGAGTTCAGTGACTGGGGGCGCGTGGGCCACCGCTTTTTCCACGGCTTTGGCGGGTTCGGTCCAGGCATCCACAACCGGCCGCTATGGGCTTACTGGCTGCGGCTGCGCGAACAGGATCCCCAGCTGCCGTCCTACGAGGAATGGTCGACCGCAACGGTGATGGCCCGCAATTTGCGCTTTACGCGACCGCAACCCGACACGCCCTCGCCCGCAGGGGCCTTCAACTACGCCTACCACTTCGACGCCACGCTCTACGGCAACTACCTGCGTGAACATGCGCAACGCCATGGCGCCCAGCGCATCGAGGGCACGATCGTCCGCGTGGAGACATCAGAGGAAAACGGACAGGTCACGACGCTGCACCTCAGTGACGGGCGCCGCGTCGACGGCGACCTCTTCATCGACTGTTCAGGGTTTCGGGCACTGCTCATCGACGGGGCGATGAAATCGCCGTACGAAGACTGGAGCAGTTGGCTGCCCTGCGACCGCGCGATGGCCGTACCCTGCCAACGCACCGACCCGATGACGCCCTACACGACGTCCACCGCGCGCAGCGCGGGTTGGCAATGGCGCATCCCGCTGCAGCACCGCACCGGCAACGGCTTGGTGTACTGCAGCAGCCACCTCAGTGACGACGAGGCTGCGGGCCTTCTTCTCGGCAACCTGGACGGCGCGGCGCTGGATAAACCGCGGCAACAACGCTTTGTCACGGGGCGGCGCAAGCAGGCGTGGGTGAAGAACGTGGTGGCCATCGGGCTGTCCTCGGGTTTCCTGGAGCCGCTGGAGTCCACCAGCATTCACCTCATCATGGAGGCGGTCGGCCGCCTCACGGCGCTGCTGCCTGACCGCAGCTTCCAGCCGACGCTGGCCGACGAGTTCAACCGCCAGATGGCCCGTCGCTACGAGTCGGTGCGCGATTTCATCATCCTGCACTACAAGCTGACCGAGCGGCGCGACAGCGAGTTCTGGCGCCATTGCGCTGACATGCCCATCCCGGACGACCTGGCCCACCAGATCACGCTGTTCCGCGAAACCGGACGCGTCGCCATCTTGGAGCCCGAGGGCTTCGGCGAGGCCTCATGGGCGTCCATCCTGCTCGGGCTGGGCGTCGTGCCGCGCCGCCACGATCCCTATGTGGACCAGGTCGACATCGATATCGTGCGCCGGCACCTGGCAAGCGTGCACAGCGCCATTCGCAATGCGGTCCGGACGATGCCGTCCCACGCGGATTTCCTCGCCAGCGCGAACGGTTCCGGACCCTGAGCCTCATCGACAACGCCGCATCAGGGTTTGGTTCATTGAGCCGTGAAAAGCGGACTGACCAAATGGTGGCGCTATCAGCAAATGATGGTCACTTGCGTTGCGTTACATCCGACTGGGGTATCCACTGGTCAGACCAAGTTTCGAAACGTGGCAAAGTGGTTTGACCGTATTGGCCTGACCAATGATGTTGATCGACGGTGGATCCAAATTGACAGCGTTGCCAGCGACGCGTGTTACGCCTGCGTCGGCCCGTGAGCACAAGTCGCGTCCCCAAGATTGTGAGAGCGCCCAACTTGCGTTGGCCGGACCAAGCCGTCCGATGTTCAGCGCAGTCTGGTGTCGCTACCAAATGCACCCTGTTAATTGATGAAGGCCACCTTTATTACCACCGTTCGCCATGCCTGGCGTCTCGTTGTCGTCGGCACGTAGCCCTTGCAGTGAGCTACGTCTTCATAACGCTCGTGTCCGGAGGAGACAACCGGCCGAGCACCTTCAACTGAAAGGTAGAACATGAGAATCTTGATACCCGGACTGCTGCTTGCCTTCGGGGCGAGCACCGCCCCGCTGGCGTTGGCGCAAAGCTGCGGCAGCGGCGGCGGTGCCACGGTGTGCCTGACGGCCACCGGCACGGCCACCAACGTCCAGCTCGGCTGGACGGTCAGCGGCAACGTCACGTCGCTGGAGATCTACCGCGACACCGACGCGGACCCCAGCGGCCGCACCCGCATCGCCGTCCCCGGCAGCACCGCCAGGAGCTACACCGACGCCGCGGGCAGCATCGGCACGCGCTACTGGTACTGGGTCAAGTTCACGACGAACGCCGGCAGCTACAACTCCGGCTCGGCCAACGCCACGCTTGGCGCCAACTGCACGCCGACCGCCATCACGCCCTACATCAACGCCAACGGCGCGTGGACGCAAACGGCCTCGGCCACCATCAAGACCGGCGCCTCGGCCATCCTCGGCCCGCAGCCGTCGTCCGGCGGCATGTGGAGCTGGAGTGGCTGCGGCACCGCCGGTGCGGCGCGCGAGCAGACCATCCAACCGCCTGCGGCCTGCACTGCCACCGCCACCTACACCAACAGCTGTGGCGCCAAGACCCAGCAGGCGTTCTCCATCAAGGTGGGCAACTGGACAAGCGCGAAATGGGGCGGCGGCGGCTACGTCACCGGCATCATCGTCCACCCGACCACCCCCAACCTGATGTACGTGCGCACCGACGTCGGCGGCGCCTACCGCTGGCACCAAGCCACGTCGACCTGGGTGCCCATCACCGACGGCGCGGGCTTCGGTGCGGCCGAGGCCACTTTCCACGGCGTGGAAAGCATCGCCGTCGATCCGAACAACGACCAGCGCGTCTACATGGGCGCCGGCATGTACACGTCCGCTGGCAACGGCCGCCTGTACATCTCCAGCAACCGGGGTGACAGCTGGACCTACGTCGGCCTGCCCTTCCCGCTGGGCGGCAACAACCCCGGCCGGGCCATTGGTGAGCGCCTGATGGTCGACCCCAACAAGCCCTCGACACTGTTCTACGGCTCGCGCACGGCCGGCCTGTGGAAGAGCGCCGACTCCGGCCTCACCTGGGCGCAAGTCACGTCGCTGTCCAGCGCCAAGCTGACCCAAGACCAGGTCAATGCCTTGGGCGGCACCAGCGCGATAGGCGTCGAGACGATCGTCTACGACACCGGCACCAAGGGCAGCGGCACGGCCACGCAGACGATCTACGCGCCCATCGCGCCGGACTATGTGCAGACGGCGGGCCTGGGCTCGAACTTGTACAAGTCGACCAATGGCGGCACGTCGTGGACCGCGATCTCGACCCCCATCTCCGGCTACCACATCCCGCACATGGTGCGCGCCGCTGACGGCATGTTCTATGTGGTCTTCACCAGGGACGCCGGTCCCGGCTCCGCCGGTCCCGCCCGTCTGTACAAGTTCGACGGCAGCAACTGGACCTTGCTCAGGAGCGACGACTCGGTCGGCTACGGCGGCGTGTCCGTCTACGGCACGGGTGCTACCACGCGCATTGCGCTGGGGGTGACCAACACCTGGGGCAACTTCCCCGGCCAGCGAATCCTCCAGCTGTCCGACGATGCCGGCCGGAACTGGCGCGAGATCGAAGCGATGACGCCGGGCGATGTCTCCTGGGGCTGGATCGACGATGTGGAGATCGATCCCTTCAACCGCGATCACATCATGCACGTCTCCGGCGGCGTCATGCAGACAAGCAACGCCTCCTCGGCCACGCCAACCTGGGCCCTGACGGTCAACGGCATCGAGGAGACCGCCGTGCTGGGCGTCGCCACGCCGCCGGCCGGCGCCACCTACACCGTGATCAACAGTTCGGGCGACGTCGGCACCTGGGTGCACACCGATCTCACGACCAAGCCGACGCTGACGCCGGGCACCGACTGGAGCAACGGCTTTGCCGCCGACATGGCGTGGTCCGATCCGCAGTACATGGCCACTATCGGCGTGTACCTGGGCAACAACACTGGCTTCGGCATGTGGTCCGGCGACGGCGGCAAGACCTGGGCGAAGTTCGCCACCTACCCGGCGGGCGTCGCGGGGAACACGGGCACGGAAGCGAGCATCGCCATCACCGGGCGCAACAAGGCGATCTGGGCGCCTGGCAACTCGGTGCCGTCCTACACCCTGGACAACGGCGCCACCTGGGTGCCGACCAACCTGCCGGCGATCAACAGCGTCTTCCCCCGCGCCTACCACCTGGTCGCGGATCGCAAGAACCCGAACAAGGTCTATGCCTATGATTCCGGTGGCCACTGGTGGGGCACGCCGGGCAAGGTCTACGTCTCCACGGACGGCGGCCGCACGTTCACGCTGAGCCAGGGTTCGGTGAACGCGGGGCTGGCGCCGAACTACTTCGGCAACACCTCGCTGGCGGTCAACCCCAACGTTGAGGGCGAGCTCTGGCTGGCCGACGGCAACGCCGTGTACCGCTCGACCGATTCCGGCGCGAGCTGGACCAAGCTCAGCCACTTCGCGTCGATCTTCACCGGCAACCCCTGGCCCCAGGTGCAGGGTGCAAGCGCCATCGCGCTGGGCAAGGCCAAGGCCGGCGCGCCGTACTCGGCGGCCGTCTACGTCGTGGGTGTGATCAGCGGCGTGTGGGGCGTGCATCGCTCCGACGACGGCGGCGCCACCTGGACGCGCTTCAACGACGACGCCCACCAGTTCGGCGGCATCGGCGTGATGGCGGCCGACCAAAGCATCTACGGCCGGATCTACATCAGCGGCACCGGCCGAGGAATGCTGTACAGCAATTGAACGAGGGCTCGGCAGGCCGGCGTCCAAAGCGTGGCGCTGGGCCTGCCTCCCCACAACGCTCGTGTCCGGAGGAGACAACCGGCCGAGCGCTTTCATCTTTGAAAGACAGAACATGAGAACTTCGATACCCGCACTGCTGCTCGCCTTCGGCGCGAGCGCGGCGCCACTCGCGCAGGCCCAAAGCTGCGGCAGTGGCGGCGGCGCCACCGTCTGCCTCACGGCCGGCGGCACGGCCAACAACGTCCAGCTCAGCTGGACAGCCACCGGCACGATCAGATCGCTGGAGATCTACCGCGACACCGATGCCAATCCGGTCGGTCGCACCCGCATCGCTGTCCCCGCGGCCAGCGCAACCAGTCATGTCGATGCCACGGCCGCCAATGGCACGCCCTACTGGTACTGGGTCAAGTTCACGACCAACGCCGGCAGCTACAACTCCGGCGCCGCCAGCGCCACGCGCGGCACCACCTGCACGCCGACGGCCATCACACCCTACATCAGCGTCAACGGCTCTTGGACGCAGACGTCTTCGGCGACAGTCACCGCTGGCAACTCGGCCATCCTCGGCCCGCAGCCGGTGACCGGCGGCTCGTGGGCCTGGAGCGGCTGCGGCACGTCGGGCTCGGCACGCGAACAGCTGATCACGCCCGCGACCAGCTGCACGGCCACCGCCACCTACACCAACGCCTGCGCCGCCAAGACGACCCAGGCGTTCGCGATCACTGTGCCGGGTTCCACGCAACCCTTTCAATGGAAAGCCAGCGAGCCGCTGATCAAGCCGCCGGCCGACCGGGCTGACATCTTTGGCGTCAAGGACCCGAGCATCGTCCATCACGACGGCCGCTACCACGTCTTCATGACCACGGCCGGGAAGAACGGCTGGGGCCTGGCCTACACGAGCTTCGCGAACTGGGCCGACGCCCCGACGGCCCCTCAGTTCATGCTCGACAAGTCCCCCATGGGGCCCGGCTACCGCGCAGCACCCCAGGTCTTCTACTTCGCGCCGCACAAGCTCTGGTACCTGATCTACCAGGGCGGCGACCCGCTGTACTCCACCAGCAGCAACATCGCCGATCCGCTCTCGTGGACGGCGCCGAAGCCCTTCTACGCAACGGTGCCGGCGAGCGTCAAGAACGCCGAGGGCAATGCGACCTGGCTGGACTTCTGGAACATCTGTGACGACAGGAAGTGCCATCTCTTCTTCACCGGCGACAACGGCAAGTTCTACCGCGGCGAGACGACCCTCGAGCGCTTCCCTCAGGGCTTCTCCGAGCCCGTCGTCGTCATGTCAGAAGCGCGCGATGACATGTTCGAGGCGAGCAACACCTACAAGATCTCCGGTACCAACCAGTACTTGACGCTGATCGAGGCACAAGGCCCCAAAGGCCGGTACTTCCGCGCCTGGACCGCGGATCGGCTGGACGGTGCCTGGCAACCCGTTGCCGGCGCCCCGATGAACCTGTTCGCGGGCACGGACAACGTCAAGTACGACGGCCGGATCTGGTCCGAAGGCGTGTCCCATGGCGAAATGATCCGCGACGGCATCGACCAGACGCTGAGCATCGACCCCTGCCAGCCGCTGCGGTTCCTGTTCCAGGGCCTGGATCTGGAACCGGGCAAGCAGTACCCATACATCGAGCTGCCCTATCGCCTGGGCCTGATCACCGCCACCGCGCCCAACGCCATCAGCGTGTTGTGCAAGAAATGAATGCCCGCTTTGCCGGGCGTGCCGCCAAGTCCATCGTTGGTCTCGGGATGCAAGCCCATTCACTGAGCTGCGTCCTTCCATAACGCTCCATCCGGCGGAGACAACCGGCCGAGCACTTTCAACCTTGAAAGGTAGAACATGAGAACCTTGATACCCGCCCTGCTGCTCGCCTTCGGCGCGAGCGCAGGTAGCCTCGCGCAGGCACAAAGCTGCGGCAGCGGCGGCGGCGCCACCGTCTGCCTGACGGCCACTGGCACCGCCAACAACAACCAGCTCAACTGGACCGTCAGCGGGAACGTCTCCCGTCTGGAGGTCTACCGCGACACGGACAGCGACCCCAACGGCCGCAGCCGCATCGCCGTGCCTGGCAGTAGCGCCAGGAGCTACGCGGACTCGACGGCCGCGGTCGGCACGCCCTACTGGTACTGGGTCAAGTTCACGACCAACGCCGGCAGCTACAACTCCGGCTCGGCCTCCGCCACGCGCGGCAGCAGCTGCGCGCCGACGGCCATCACGCCCTACATCAGCGCCAACGGGTCCTGGACGCAGACCTCGTCGGCCACGGTCACTGCCGGCAACTCGGCCATCCTCGGCCCGCAGCCGATGACTGGCGGTTCGTGGGGCTGGAGCGGCTGCGGCACGTCGGGCTCGGCCCGCGAGCAGACCATCACGCCCGCTGCCAGCTGCACCGCCACCGCCACCTACACCAACAGCTGCGGCGCCAAGACCACTCAGGCCTTTGTGATCACCGTGCCGGGTTCCATGCGCGACCTGACGAGCGTTCAACTGTCGCAGCTGATGTCGCCCGCCTGGAACGTGGGCAACTCGCTGGACGCCTCGCCTAACGAGACCAACTGGGGCAACCCGCTGATCAACCAGCAGCTGATCAACGCGGTGAAGGCCGCCGGCTTCAAGACCATCCGCCTTCCGGTCAGTTGGAACCAGTACGCCGACGCCAACGGCAACATCAACCCGACCTTCATGGCGCGCGTCACCGAAGTCGTCGGCTATGCCCGCAACGCCGGCCTGTACGTCGTGCTGAACACGCACCACGAAGGCAGCTGGCTGATCCCGACCTACGCCTACCAGGCAAGCGCCAACGCCCGCCTGGCCAAGCTGTGGACGCAGATCGCCAACAACTTCAGGAACTACGACGACTTCCTGCTGTTCGCCGGCACCAACGAGGTGATGGTCGCTGGCGACTACGGCCCGCCGACGGCCGAGTACCAGGCCGTCCAGAACGGGTTCAACCAGGTCTTCGTCGACACGGTGCGGGCCACCGGCGGCAATAACGCCAAGCGCCATCTCGTCGTGCAGGGCTTCAACACCAACATCGACTCGACCTACAACGGCTTCATCAAGCCCAACGACTCCGCCATCAACCGGATGTTCCTGGAGGTGCACTTCTACGACCCATACCACTTCGCCCTCGATGGCGGCAGCAACATCTGGCAGTGGGGCGCGACCGCGACCAACCCGGCCGTGACCGAGACCTGGGCCAACGAAGCCCACGTCGACGCGCAGTTCCAGAAGCTGAAGACCCGCTTCGTCGACGCCGGCTTGCCCGTGCTGATGGGTGAATACGGCGCGATCCTGAAGTCCGAGTACGACCCGGCCGGCGCCTACCGCACCGCCTGGACCAAGTACGTGACCAAGTCGGCCTTCCAGCACGGCCTCGTGCCGACGTGGTGGGACAACGGCTATGACGCCAACCACCAGTTCGGGCTGTTCAACCGCTACACCGGTGCGCAGTACTTCCCTGAACTGATCAAGGCCATCGTCGACAACGCCAAGTGATGTGACGACGCAGGCCGGGTCGTGATTTCACGACCCGGTCTTTCCTGTTTGAAGGCGCGCGCGTGATGGCGTCGGTCCAAATGAAACTGATACGAACCAAGACTTTCTGGCGCCCGCTGCTGGCAACAGCGCTGGCGCTTTTGGCCTCTCTGAGCCAGGCCGAGCCCTACCGCTGGGACAGCCTGGCCATCGGCGGCGGCGGCTACGTGGCGGCCATCGTGCCCAGCCAGACCGAGCGCGGCCTCATCTACGCCCGCACCGACGTGGGCGGTGCCTACCGCTGGGACGCCGCGAAGGCGAGTTGGACCTCGCTGCTCGACGGCGTGTCCGAGGCCGACGTCGGCCTGCTGAGCGTGGACGCCCTGGCGCTGGACCCCAAGGACAGCGCCGTCGTCTACCTGCTGGCCGGGGTGCCCTATTTCAGCGGCGGCAAGACCGCCGTCATGCGCTCCACCGACCGCGGCGCCACCTTCAGCCGCATCACCGACGTGAGCCACCTCTTCCGCGCCAACGGCAACAGCCTGGGCCGCAGCAACGGCGAGAAGATGCAGGTCGACCCGGGTGACAGCAAGGTGCTCTACGTCGGCTCGCGCGCCAACGGCCTGTTCAAGAGCCTTGACGCCGGCGCCAGCTTCAAGCGGGTCGACTCGCTACCCGTGACCACCACGCCCAATGAGACCGGCATCAGCTTCGTGCTGCTGGATCCGACCAGCGTGGTCAATGGCGTGGCGCAGCGCGTCTTTGTGGGCGTGTCCCGCTTTGGCTCGGTCGGCCCCAACCTCTACCGCAGCGACGACGCCGGCGCCAGCTTCAAGCCGGTGGCCCAGGCGCCGTCGGCCTACATCCCGCAGCGTGCGACGCTCGCCGCGGACGGCCATCTCTACATCGCCTATGGCGACGGGTCGGGCCCGCATGGCGACTGGAAGAAGCTGAACCCACCGGAGCCGCTGACGGCCGGCCAGGTCTGGAAGTACCAAGTCGCCAGCGGCGGTTGGACCAATGTCACGCCCAAGGGCATCAACCGGGCGTTCTCGGGCGTGTCGGTCGACCCGCGCAACGCCAAGCGGCTGGTCATCTCGACGATCAACACCTGGATGCCGCAAGGCGGCAAGAACGCCGGCGACCGCTTCTACGTGACCCACGATGGGGGCCGCAGCTGGACCGACGTGGTGGAGCGCGGATTCGCCATGGACACCAGCGGTGTCAGCTGGATTTCGGCCTACGCCATCCACTGGACGGGCTCCATTGAATTCGACCCCTTCGACACCCGCGCCGTCTGGGTCACCTCCGGCAACGGCGTGTTTCGCACCGCCGACATCGATGCCAAGCCGGCCACCTGGACTTTCACCGTCAAGGGCCTGGAGGAGACCGTGCCCAACGTGGCCGTCAGCGTGCCCGGCGGCCCGCTGCTGTCGGTGATCGCCGACTACGACGGCTTTCGCCATCAAAAGCTGGACGCCTTTGCGCCTATCCACGAACCCCGCCTGGGCTCGACCACCGGCCTTGCGGTCGCGGGCAGCAACAGCGCGGTCGTCGTGCGCGTGGGCGGCAAGAAGATGTACCGCTCCGCCGACACCGGTGCCACCTGGACCGAAGTGGCCGGCATGCAGGGCGACTACGGCACGCTGGCGCTGTCGGCTGACGGAGCCGTGCTGCTGCACAGCTTCCGCCAGGCCGACGGCAGCAACCGCACTGTCCGCGCCGCCAACTTCACCGAGGCCAAGCCCGTCTGGACCGCCGTGCGCGGCCTGGAAGGCGCGCCGATGCGGCCGGTGGGCGACCCAGTGAACCCCGCCAAGTTCTACGCCTACGACCGCGGCACCGTGCGCGTCAGCACCGATGGCGGCGCAAGCTTCGCCGCTACCGCCAAGCTGGCCGCTGAGGGCTCATCGCTGGTGCGCGTTGCGCCGGGGCGCGAAGGTGATGTCTGGGTGGCGCTCAAGGCCGGCGGGCTGGCGCGTTCGACCGACTCCGGCCGTGCGTTCACGACCTTCGCCAACATCGCCCACTGCGGCGCCGTGGGCTTCGGCAAGGCCATGGCCGGTGCGCCCTACCCCACCGTCTTCATCTGGGGCGCGCCCCAGGGCAAGCCGCTAGGCGTGTATCGCTCCACCGATGCAGGCGCCAACTGGCTGCGCATCAACGACGACGCCCACCAGTTCGGTGGCCCCGGCAACGGCGAGTTCGTCATGGGCGACATGAACGTCGAAGGCTTGGTCTACATGAGCACGGTGGGTCGCGGCATCGTCTACGGCATGCCGTCCGGCGACGCGAAACCACGCACGCCGTGACCCCGGCGGTTCACGACGGCAATCCCTTCACCGCAAGCAAGCCATGACCCAGCAACTCTCCCGCCGCTCGGTGCTTCAGGCGACGGCCGCCACCATGGGCGCCGCCGGCCTGCCCGCCTCCCACGCAGCGCCCACCCCCTTCAAGCCGACCTGGGATTCCCTCGTCGGCGGCTACCGCACGCCCGACTGGTTCCGCGATGCCAAGTTCGGCATCTGGGCGCACTGGAGCGCGCAATGCGTGCCCGAGATGGGCGACTGGTATGCCCGCAACATGTACCTGCAGGGCCATTGGCAGTACGACCACCACGTCAAGACCTACGGCCACCCGACCCAGGTCGGCTTCATGGAGATGCAGAACCGCTGGAAGGGGGAGAACTGGGATCCCGAGGCGCTGATGGACCTTTACGTGAAGGCGGGCGCGAAGTACTTCGTCTCGCTGGCCAACCACCACGACAACTTCGACGCCTACGACTCGAAGTACCACCCCTGGAACTCGGTGCGCGTCGGTCCCAAGAAGGACATCGTCGGCACCTGGGCCAAGCTGGCTCGCGCCAAGGGGCTGCGCTTCGGCGTCAGCAACCACTCGTCGCGTGCCTGGCACTGGCTGGCGCCTGCCTATGGCTACGACCCCGAAGGCCCGCTGGCCGGCCAGCGCTACGACGCCTTCAACCTGACCAAGGCCGACGGCAAGGGCAAATGGTGGGAAGGCCTGGACCCGCAGGACCTCTACACGGGGCCCAACAGAGTGATGCCCGACGGCATCAGCACCGTGGCCGCCGTCACCGAATGGCATAAGCGCAGTTACTACACCTGGAAAGACGCGGAGCCACCGAACAACCCGGCGTTCATTCGCCAGTGGTTCCTGCGCTGCCGCGACCTGATCGACAGCTACCGGCCTGACCTCGTCTACTTCGACAACGCTCACCTGCCGCTCGGCCAGGCCGGCCTGGACATCGCGGCGCACTACTACAACGCCAGCATGGCCTGGCACGGCAAGGTGGAGGCAGTCATCAACGCCAAGGAGCTCTCACCCGAAATGCGTGGCGGCGTGGTGGAGGACCTCGAGCGGGGCCAGCGCGCCGGCATCGAGCCGCTGCCCTGGCAGACCTGCACCTGCATCGGCGACTGGCACTACAACCGCGGCATCTTCGACAGCCACGGCTACAAGTCGGCCGCCAGCGTGATCCACCGCCTGGCGGACATCGTCTCCAAGAATGGCAACCTGTTGCTGTCCATCCCGCTGCGCGGCGACGGCAGCATCGACGCCGACGAACGCAAGATCCTGGAAGACATCGCCGCCTGGATGGGCCGCAACGGCGAGGCCATCCACGGCACACGGCCGTGGCGCATCTTCGGCGAAGGGCCGACGCAGGTCGGGGGTGGCATGTTCAGTGAAGGCCAGCTCAAGAACTTCACCACCCAGGACATCCGCTTCACGACCAAGGCCGGCGCGCTCTACGCCATTGGGCTGGCTTGGCCGACGGACGGCGTCATGCGCATCGCCGCGCTGGCGCAGGACTCGGGGCTGGCGCCCGGCGTGATCGAGCGCGTCGAAGCGGTGGGCTCTACCGACAGCCTGCCCTTCAAGCGCACGCCGCAAGGGCTGGAGGTGCGGCTACCTGAAGGCCTGGCTGGTTCGCCGGCCGTGGCGTTGAAAGTTTCAGGCGGTGGACTCGCATGACACTACCTATCCGCAGACATTTCCTGGCACGGGCCGTTGCGCTCGTTGCTGCGGTGCCGGCTTACTCGCTGGCGGCGCCGCCCATACCCACGAGTTCGCTGTTCGACGTCAGGCGTTTCGGTGCCAAGGGCGATGGCCGCACGCTCGACTCGCCGGCGATCAACGCGGCCATTGCTGCCGCGGCGACAGCGGGCGGGGGTACTGTCTATTTCCCGCCGGGGCGCTACTTGTCCGCGTCGATCAGGCTCAAGAGCAATATCACGCTCTACCTGGAAGCGGGCGCGGTGATCGAAGCCGTTGAGGCAAGCGTGGCGCGCTACGACCTGCCGGAGCCGAACGAGGCCGGCGGCAACTATCAGGACTACGGCCACAGCCACTGGCAAAACAGCCTGATCTGGGGTATTGGCCTCCACAACGTGGCCATCGTGGGCGGCGGCTTGATTCACGGCAAAGGCTTGATCAGCGGCCACGACAAATACACCGGCTACTACACCGACAAACCAGACCAGCCCGGCGAAGCCGACAAGGCGATTGCGCTGCGCGAATGCAGCAACGTGACCTTGCAGGATTTCTCGATCCTGCATGGCGGCCATTTCGGCATCTTGGCAACCGGCTGCGGCAATGTGCTGATCGACCACCTGACTATCGACACCAATCGCGACGGCATGGATATCGACGGGTGCAACAACGTGCGCGTCACGAATTGCAGCCTGAACACGCCCTGGGACGATGCGATCTGCCTCAAGGCCAGCTACGGCCTGGGCCGCATCCAGCACTGCGAAAACATCACAATTTCCGATTGCCTGGTATCGGGTAATTTCGACGAGGGCAGTGTCATTGACGGCACCTTCAAGCGCAGTGCGCCGGAATACCGGTCGGGGCGATACGGCCGCATCAAGATGGGCACCGAATCGAATGGCGACTTCAAGAACATCGCCATCACGAACTGCATTTTTGACGAGTGCCGCGGCTTGGCGATCGAGAGCGTGGACGGTTCGCACATCGAGGACCTGACGATTTCCAACATCACCATGCGCAACGTGGTGAACGATCCGATCTTCATACGCTTGGGCGCGCGCCTGCGCGGACCGAATCAGCCGCCGATAGGCACCATCAAGCGCATCAATATCAGCAACATTGTGGTGTCCGGTGCGCACGTCAATCACGCCAGCACCATCGCCGGGCTGGAAGGGCATCTGATCGAGGATATTCGTATCAGCAATGTGCGGATAGAGACGCAGGGCGGCGGCGACGCGGCGTGGAGCAAGGTGGTTCCGCCCGAAAACGCAAACGGCTATCCGGAGCCCGGCATGTTCGGCAAGGCGCCGGCGTATGCGTTCTACATGCGCCATGTGAAGGCCATCGAGGTTCATCACGTCAAGGTTGGCTACGTCAAGCCGGAGGGGCGACCTGCGGTCATGCTGGACGATGTCAGCGACGCCAGCTTCCATGCCGTCAATCTGCGGCGCGGGCACGGCGGGGCGGCGCTGTTCGGGTTGCGCGGGGTCAGCGATTTCTCGGCCAAGGATGTGCGCGGCATGCCGGACCGCGAGATCCCGGGGCGTGTGGATGCGCTGAGCTTGTAGACACGCAAAGCCATGGCCAACGCGCCCTATCCCACCTTCATCTGGAGCTCGCCCCAGGGCAAGCCGCTGGACATGTACCGCTCCACCGATGCCTTCAAGCGCACGCCGCAAGGGCTGGATGTGCGGCTGCCCGAGGGCCTGGCCGGCACCCCCGCCGTGGCGCTGAAGATCCGCGGGAGCGGCCTGACTTAAACCACGATTGCGCGGCACCGACTCGCGCGGCCTGCCCCTCATAACCAGAGCGATGCATGAAATACATCAAACACAGCCTCTCCCGGCGTGAGGCATTGCAGGCCGCCCTCGCCGCTGCCGCCACACCACTGGGCGCTGCGACAGCAACGACCGCGATGGCTTCCTCCAGTGTGGCGAACGCCGCCACCGGCAACCTGGCGCCTGAGGGCGCCGCGGCCCGCCGCGCGCAGCCATCGCTAGCCCCGGAATGGGTGCTGACGACGCCCCAGGGCACGCTGCGGATCAGCGCGCTCTGCGACCGGGCGCTGCGCGTGCGCTTCCTGCCGCCTCAGGCCGCAACGCAGGCGCCGCCGCCAAGCCTCGCGCTGCTGCCCGGCCGTGCCAAGCCCCTCATGAAGCAGACGTCGAGCGCGGACGCGAACCGCCTGGAACTGCCGGGCATCCGCTGCGAAGTGGACAACGGCACCGGCGCGCTGCGCTTTTTCGACCGCAAAGGCGCCTTGCTGCTCAGTGAAGCGCCCGGCACCCGGCGGCTGACGCCGTCGCGGCTGGGTGACGAGCCCGTGTTCATCGCCGAGCAGGTGTTCGAGTCACCCGCCGGAGAGCGGCTCTACGGCACCGGCTGCTTCCAGGACGGGGCCATGGACCTGCGCGGCCACCCGCGCCGCCTGACGCAGGTGAACACGCAGATCAGCCTGCCGTTCATGCTGTCCAGCCGCGGCTATGGCCTGCTCTGGCACAACAACGGCATGGCCGAGCTGAACACGCCCGAGCAGTCGGTGGTGCTGAGTCGTGCCAAATCGGAGAGCAAGGCCGAAGTCGTGGATGTGACGACGACCACGGGCAATGCGCAGGTCGTGCGAAACCTGACGCGCTTTGAAGGCACGTTCAAGACGGAGGCGGCCGGCCGTTTCGCCTTCCTCCTCGACGTCGGCCGCGCGATGGGTTCGCGCCACTCGGTGGAGATCGACGGCAAGTCCTGCGTCGAGATCGCGAACCACTGGCTGCCGCCGACGGTCGGCTTTGTCGTCGAACTGCCGGCGGGCGAGCATCAGGTGCGCGTCAACGCCGACAAGGACGACTCTCCCTCACTGCGCTTTGGCGCCGTGCGCGCCAGCACGACATGGCGCTCACCGGTGGCCGACGCCATCGACTACGTCGTCATCGCCGGCCCCAGCGCGGACGAGGTGTTCGAGGGCTACCGCGAGATCTCCGGCGCCACGCCCGTGATGCCGCGCTGGGCCTATGGCTACATCCACTGCCGCGAGCGCTTCCATTCGTCGGCGGAGATCGTCGACACGCTGCGCGAATTCCGCCGCCGCAAGCTGCCCGTCGACGTGATGGTGCAGGACTGGCAATACTGGGGCCGCCACGGCTGGAACGCGATGCGCTTCGACGAGGCCCACTACCCCGACCCCGCCGCGCTGGTGCGCGAGGTGCACGGCCTGAACGGGCGGCTCATGCTGTCGGTGTGGGCCAAGATCGCGCGCGACACCGAGCTCGGCCGCGCCACCGCAGCCGCCGGCCACTACATCGACCAGACCGACTGGGTCGACTTCTTCGACCCCAAGGCCGCCGCCTTCTACTGGAACAACCAGCGCGAACGCCTGCTCAAGCTCGGCATCGACGCCTGGTGGCAGGACGCGACGGAGCCCGAGAACGACGACCTGGTGGGCCGGCGTACGGCCGCGGGCCGTGGTGAGCGGGTGCGCCTGGCCTATCCGTGGTACGTCACGCGCACCGTCTACGAGGGTCAGCGCCAGGCGGCCCCTGACCGGCGCGTGATGATCATGACGCGCTCGGCCTTCCCTGGGCAGCAGCGCCATGCCGCGGCCACCTGGTCGGGCGACATCGGCAACGACTGGGACACGCTCAAGCGGCAGATTCCAGCAGGCCTGAACATGGCCGCTGCGGGCTATGCCTACTGGACGGTCGACGCCGGCGGCTTCTTCCGCCCGGGCGACGGCCAGTACACCGACAAGGCCTACCACGAGCGCCTGATCCGCTGGTTCCAGTACGCGACCTTCCTGCCGCTGCAGCGCGTGCATGGCTACATGACCAACACCGAGTTCTGGCGCTATGGCGACACGGTGGAGACGGTCTCGCGCCAGTACCTGGAGCTGCGCTATCAGCTGCTGCCCTACCTCTACAGCCTGGCCCACGAGGTACATGCCAAAGGCGCGCCGATCATGCGGCCGCTCGTGTTCGATTTCCCGCAGGACGAGCAGGCCCTCGACCAGGCGCACAGCTACATGTTCGGCCGCGCGCTGCATGTGGCGCCGGTCCTGGCGCCCGACGTGTCGAGCTGGCCGGTGTACCTGCCGCAGGCTGCCGGCGGCTGGGTCGATTTCTGGACAGGGGAACGGCGCGCGGGCGGCCGCACGCATGACGTGGCGTCGCCGCTGGAGCGCATGCCCCTGCACCTGCGCGCCGGCAGCATCCTGCCGCTCGGGCCGGTGCTGCAGTCCACCGCCGAAGCCACCGGTGAGGTGCTCGACCTCTACGTCGTGCCCGGCGCCAACGGCGCCTTCAACCTTTACGAGGACGGCGGCCTGGACTACGCCTACGAGAAGGGCGGGCTCAGCGTGATCCGCATGACCTGGGACGACAAGCGCGGCGTGCTGCGCCTGGCGGCGCGCAACGGGCGCTTCGCGGGCATGCGCACGACCAAGCGCTTGCGCATCCACCGCATCGGCAACAGCGGGCCGACGCTGCAATCCACACCGCTGCGCGAGGTGCTCTACACCGGCCGCGCCGTCGAAGTACGCCTTGGATGAACGCTCTCCAACACCAACACAGCCACACATCCCCATGAAGACCACCACCATCCACCTCGCCGTCGCCGCGCTTGCCCTGGCTGCCTCGGGCGCCCACGCGGCCGACGCCGTCATCACCTCGCCCGATGGCCGCGTCGCGCTGCGCATCGCCGACAACGGCAGCCAGTTCAGCATCAGCCGCCACGGCGAAGCCGTCATCGCGCCCTCCCCCCTAGGGCTGGAGCTCGACGGCCAAGCTCTCGGCGCGTTGACGCTGGAGTCGCGCCATGACGAGGTCGAGGACCGCGTCATCTCACTCGTCGCGACGAAGGCGGCGAGCGCGCGCGACCACTACCGCGGCGCAACGCTGGCCTTCCGCGAGGCCGGCGGCGGCCGCCGCCTCTTCGTCGACGTGCGCGCCTACGACGACGGCATCGCCTTCCGCTACCGGCTGGACGGCACCGCGCCGGTCAGCCTGCGTGGGGAGCGCACGGCCTTCGTGCCGGCCGGCGATCCGTCATGCCTGGTCACGCCGGCTGACGGTTCGCACGAGCAGGCGTTCGCGCGCCTGAAGGTCTCGCAGCTGAAGCCAGGCGTCGCCTACGACGTGCCGGTGGTCTGCGCCACGCCCTCGGGCCGCACGCACTACGCCATCACACAGGCCAACCTGAAGGGCTACACCGGTGCGTCGCTGTGGCGCGACGGCGCCGCGCTGCAAGTGCGCCTGTCTGCCGTGCCCGGCCGGCAAGGCCCCGCCTTCACCTCCACGGGCGGCCTGACGACCGCCTGGCGCGCCGTGATGATGGCCGACCAGGCCGGCAAGCTGATCGAGTCCCATCTCGTCGGCAACCTGAACCCGGCACCGACCGGCGACTTCAGCTGGGTCAAGCCCGGCAAGGCGGCGTGGGACTGGTGGTCCGGCCCGCTGGTCGGCATGAAGCCCGACATGGGCTCGTACAAGCGCTTCATCGACTTCGCCGCCGAGTCCGGCTTCCCCTACTACCTGATCGACGCCAACTGGGCCTGGGGTTCCGGCGGCTGCTGCGACGCCAGCCCCGAGACCGACATCACCCGCCCAGCCAAAGGCATCGACATGCCCGAACTCGTGCGCTACGCCGAAGCCAAGGGCGTGGGCCTGATGCTGTGGGCCCACTGGGTGCATGTGGACGCGCGCATGGACGAGGTGCTGGACACCTACGCACGCTGGGGCATCAAGGGCGTCAAGGTCGACTTCATGAACCGTGACGACCAGCAGGTGGTGGACTTCTACGAACGCATCGCCGCCGCCACCGCCAAGCGCAAGCTGCTGCTGGACCTGCACGGCGCCTACGTGCCCGCCGGCCTGCAGCGCACCTTCCCCAACTACATCACGCAGGAGGGTGTGCTGGGCGCGGAGTGGAGCAAGATGACCACGCGCACCACCCCCAGCCACAACGTGACCCTGCCGTACACGCGCATGCTGGTCGGCCCGATGGACTACACGCCCGGCGGCTTCCGCAACGCGACGCCGGCCACCTTCGAGGTGCGCGCAGAGATGCCGCTGGTGCAGAACACGCGCGGCCAGGCGCTGGCGATGTACGTCGTCTACGACAGCCCGCTGCAGATGGTGTCCGACGACCCTACCAGCTACCGCGGCGAGCCCGGCTTCGACTTCATCAAGCGCGTGCCCACGGCCTGGGACGAGACCCGCTTCATCTCCGGCGAGCCGGGGCAGGACATCGTGCTGGCGCGCCGCCAGGGCAAGACCTGGTACATCGGCGCCATGACGGGCGACCAGGCCCGCACCGAGAAGGTGTCGCTGGGCTTCCTGCCCGCTGGCAACTGGCGCGCCACGATCTGGCAGGACGGCGAGGTCGTGCGCGAGGTGCGCCGCACCGAACGCAAGGTGACCCGCAAGGACGTGTTGAGCCTGTCGCTGGCCGCGGCGGGCGGCGCCGCCGTGGTGCTGGAGCCATGGCCTGCCAAGTGATCGGTGCCGCCGCGCGCTGACATCAACGATTCCATGCTGTTTTCCTTCATGAGCAAGTGCAGTCAACGACTCATCGTCATTTCGACCTTCGCGGCCGGCCTCGCAGCCGTCCTCTTGGCAGGTTGCGGTGGCGGAGGCGGAGGCAGCAGCGCGGGCGGCGACACGACGCCCGCGCCCACCGCAGGCACTCCAGCCCCCGGCGGCACGGCGCCAGCAACGGCCCAAGCTTTTGAATGGAAATCCAGCGAGCCCCTGGTCAAGCCGCCGGCCGATCGGACGGACATCTTCGGCGTCAAGGACCCGACCGTCGTCCACCACGACGGCCGCTACCACGTCTTCATGACCACGGCCGGAAAGAACGGCTGGGGCCTGGCCTATACGAGCTTTGCCAGCTGGGCCGAGGCGCCCACGGCCCCTCAGTTCATGCTCGACAAGTCCCCCATGGGGCCCGGCTACCGCGCCGCACCCCAGGTCTTCTACTTCGCGCCGCACAAGCTCTGGTACCTGATCTACCAGGGCGGCGACCCGCTGTATTCCACCAGCAGCAACATCGCCGACCCACTGTCGTGGACGGCGCCGAAGCCCTTCTACGCAACGGTGCCGGCAAGCGTCAAGAACGCTGAGGGCAATGCGACGTGGCTGGACTTCTGGAACATCTGCGACGACAGGAAGTGCCATCTCTTCTTCACCGGCGACAACGGCAGCTTCTACCGCGGCGAGACGACGATCGAAAGCTTCCCTCGGGGCTTCGCCGAGCCGGTCGTCGTCATGAAGGAAAAGCTTGAGGACCTGTTCGAGGCGAGCAACACCTACAAGATCACCGGCACCAACCAGTACCTGACGCTGATCGAGGCGATGGGGCCCAAGGGCCGGTATTTCCGGGCGTGGACGGCCGATCGCCTGGACGGCACCTGGCAGCCCGTCGCCGGCGCCCCGATGAACCTGTTCGCCGGCACGGACAACGTCAAGTTCGACGGCCGGATCTGGTCTGAAGGCGTCTCCCACGGGGAGTTGATCCGTGACGGCGTCCACCAGACGCTGAGCATCGACCCCTGCCAGCCGCTGAAGTTCCTCTACCAAGGCCTGGATCTGGAACCTGGCAAGACGTACGAGTACATCGAGCTGCCCTATCGGTTGGGCCTGATCACCGCCACCGCCCCCAACGCCATCAGCGTGTTGTGCAAGAAATGAACGCCCGCCCTGCCTCGTGATCAGCGTCGCCGCGCCGAGCCATCAATCACCCGAACACCGTTTTCCCATGAGATACAGCAAACAACTCACCGTTCTCTCCCTCGTCACCGCGACCCTGGTGGCGGGCTGCGGCGGCGGCGGTGGCGCCGCGCCGACAGCCGCACCGGCGCCCGCGGCCACGCCGGCACCCGCTCCCGCTCCCGCTCCCGCTCCGGCTCCGGCTCCGGCTCCGGCTCCCGCTCCCGCTCCGGCTCCGGCTCCCTCACCGTCCGAGGCCACCACCTGGGCGAGCGTGAAGTGGGGCGGAGGCGGCTACGTCACCGGCCTCGTCTTCCACCCGACCACCGCCAACCTGCTGTACGCGCGCACCGACATCGGGGGCGCCTACCGCTGGAATCAGGGCACGTCGGCCTGGACGCCCATCACCGATGGCCTGGGTTTCGGTGCCGCGGAGGCCCGGTACCACGGGGTCGAAAGCATGGCCGTCGATCCGAACAACGACCAGCTCGTCTACATGGCCACCGGCATGTACGTGTCTGAAGGCAACGGCCGCCTGTACGTCTCCAGCGACCGTGGCGACCACTGGACCTACGTCGGCCTGCCTTTCCCACTGGGAGGCAACAACCCCGGCCGGGCCATCGGCGAACGCCTGATGGTGGACCCCAACAAGCCGTCGACGCTGTTCTACGGCTCGCGCACGGCCGGCCTGTGGAAGAGCACGGACTCGGGCCTCACCTGGGCCCAGGTCGCGTCGCTGTCGTCCCTCAAGATGACGCAGGACCAGATCAACGCCAACGGCGGCACGGCGATGGGCGTCGAGACGGTCGTCTACGACACCGGCACCAAGGGCACCGGCACTGCCACGCAGACGATCTATGCGCCCATCGCGCCGGACTACGTCACCGCGGCGGGGCTGGCCTCGAACCTGTACAAGTCGACGGACGGCGGCGCATCGTGGACCGCGGTGGCGACCCCGGTCTCCGGCTACCACATCCCGCACATGGTGCGCGCTGCCGACGGCGTGTTCTATGTCGTGTTCACCAAGGACCCCGGTCCAGGCGCAGGCGGGCCCGCGCGGCTCTACAAGTTCGACGGCAGCAACTGGACCCTGCTGAAGGACCCGAACAGCGGCGGCACAGGGACGGGCCTCGGGCTGGGTGGCCTGTCCGTCTCCGGCGCCGGCGCGACCACGCGCATTGCGCTGGGCGTGACCAACACCTGGGGCAACTACAGCGGTCAGCAGGCCATTCAGTGGTCAGGCGACGGCGGCAAGACCTGGCGCGAGATCGCCGCCACCATGCCGCGTACGCCGGCCGACGGCTCCTTCTGGGGCTGGCCCGACGATGTCGAGATCGATCCGGCCAACCCCGACCGCGTGCTGCACGTCCATGGCGGCGGCGTTTGGGAAACCCGCAACGCCTCCTCGGCCACGCCGAGCTGGAACGAGGCGGTCGACGGCCTGGAAGAGACCGCCGTGCTGGGCCTGGCCACGCCGCCCGCCGGCGCGACGTACACGGTGATCAACAGCTCGGGCGACGTCGGCACCTGGGTGCACACCAACCTCGCGACCAAGCCGACGCTGACGCCGGGCACCACCTGGAGCAACGGCTTCGCCGCCGACATGGCGTGGGCCGATCCGCAGTACATGGCCACCATCGGCGTCGTCCTCGGTACCAGCACCGGCTTCGGCATGTGGTCCGGCGACGGCGGCAAGACCTGGGCGAAGTTCGCCACCTACCCGACGGGCGTCGCGGACAACAAGGGTGGCGAAGCGAGCATCGCCATCACCGCGCGCAACAAGGCGGTCTGGGCCCCCGGCAATTCGGTGCCGTCGTACACCATGGACAACGGCGCCACCTGGGTGCCGACCAACCTCCCGGCGGTCAACACCGTCTTCCCCCGCGCCTATCACCTGGCCGCAGATCGGAAGAACCCGAACAAGGTCTATGCCTACGATTCCGGTGGCCACTGGTGGGGCACGCCGGGCAAGGTCTACGTGTCGACGGATGGCGGCCACACGTTCACACTGAGCGCCGGCTCGGTGGCCGCAGGGCTCGCCCCCAACTATTTCGGCAACAACTCGTTGGCGGTGAACCCCAATGCCGAAGGGGACCTCTGGCTGGCCGACGGTAACGCCGTCTACCACTCGACGGACTCGGGCGCGACCTGGACCAAGCTGAGCAACTTCGCCTCGATCTTCGCCGGCAACCAGTGGGCCCAGGTGCAGGGCGCCAGCGCCATCGCGTTGGGCAAGGCGAAAGCCGGCGCCCCGTACTCGGCTGCGGTCTACGTCGTGGGTGTGGTGGGCGGCGTGTGGGGCGTGCATCGCTCCGACGACGGCGGCGCCACCTGGACGCGCTTCAACGACGACGCCCACCAGTACGGCGGCATCGGCGTGATCGCGGCCGACCAGAACGTGTATGGCCGGATCTACTTCAGCGGCACCGGCCGCGGCCTGCTGTACAGCAACTGATCCTCATTGCCTCATCCCCTCGTTTCCGTATCGCTGATGACCAAGACAACATCGACGGGCGCCCTGCCCGATGAACCCGCCCGCCGCAGCTTCGTGCGCACCGTCGCCGGCGCCGGGTTGGCTGCCGTGGCCGGTGGGTCGGCGGCTGCTGCCGCCGCCCCTGCCGCCAACACCGCCGTCGCCAGCACCCCCGAGCCCGGCCTGCCCTTCCACGCCTGGGCCCCCACGCCGCCCATGGGCTGGAACAGCTGGGACGCCTTCGGCGCGAGCGTCACCGAAGCCGAGTACCTCGACAACGCGCGCATCCTGGCCGAGCGCTTCCTGCCCTTCGGCTACGACACCGCCACCGTCGACATCCAGTGGTACGAGCCGGGCGCTACGTCGGGGTGGTACCGGAACTTCGCGCCGCTGGTGCTGGACGGCAACGGCCGCCCGCAGCCGGCGCCCAACCGCTTCCCCAGCGCGGCCGGCGGCCGCGGCTTCGCACCGCTCGCCGCCCAGGTGCACGCCATGGGGCTGCGCTTCGGCGTGCACATCATGCGCGGCATCCCGCGCCAGGCGGTCGGCTTGGAGCTGCCCATCGCCGGCAGCAAGTACCGCTGCAACGAGGTGGCCAACGCCAGCTCCACCTGTTCATGGAACACCGACATGTGCGGCGTCAACCCTGAGCATGCCGGCGCCTTCGACTGGTACCGCGCCTGGTTCGCCCAGCTGGCCGAATGGGGCGTGGACTTCGTCAAGGTCGACGACATCGCCGCCCCCAACTACCACGCAAAGGAAGTGGAGCTCATCCGCCGCGCCATCGACGCCACCGGCCGGCGCATGGTGCTGAGCCTGTCGCCGGGCCCGTCTTATCTGGAGCAGGCGGCTCACCTGCAGTCCCACGCCAACCAATGGCGGGTCTGCAATGACTTCTGGGACACCTGGCCCCAACTGCGCGACAACCTGGTGAACCTCGTGAAGTGGGCGCCCCACGCCCGCTCGGGCGCCTGGCCCGATGCCGACATGCTGCCCGTCGGCAAGATCGGCCTGCGCAACTACGACGAGAAAGGCCGTGGCGAGCGCGATAGCGGCTTCACGCGTGACGAGCAGCTGATGCTGCTCACCGCCTGGACCTGCGCACGCAGCCCGCTGATCCTCGGCAACGACCTCCGCAAGCTCGACGACTGGACGCTGCGCCTGGTCACCAACCCCGAGGTGCTGGCGCTGCTGCGCGTGCCCGGTGCGCGTGAATGGCACAGCGTTGCGCAAGGCCACCGCTTCGTCTGCAACGGCCCGCAAGGCACCTGGGCTGCGTGGCTGAACACCGGCGACGCGCCGTGGCAGGTCTCGCTGCCCGCCTGGCTGCCCGACGCCAAGCGCGACTGCTGGGCGCGTGCCGACTTGCCCGCGCGCACCCGCATGCTGACCGTGCCGCCACACGGTGCGCGCCTGGTGCGTTGCGCCTGATGGATATCGCTGAGGCGGCCACGCTGCGCGTGATCGCAATCACGCGCACCGGAAGCCCTCGTCCTCCAATATCAACGTCTCTCTCGCCAGCAGGCCCGACACCCCGACCATGAAACTGAAAAAGACCCTGCTGGCCTGCGCCCTCGCGCTGGCCACCCTCCAACCCACCCTGGCCCAGGACGCCAAGAGCCCGCAAGGCCGCCCAGACTGGCCCGGGGCCGGCCAGCTGTTCGCGGGCGTGAACTACCAGCCCGTGGACCGCACGCTGGCGCAGGTGAAGTACGACGTTGCGCTGATGAAGCAATCCGGCTTCAAGGTCGTCCGCATGGGCGACCTGGCCTGGGACTATTTCGAGCCCGAGGACGGCAGGTTCGACTTCAAGCATTTCGACGCCGTGATGGCCGAGGTGCACGCCGCCGGCATCAAGGTCATCCTCGACATCCCCGGTGCGCCGGCGCCGATGTGGCTGCACCACAAGTACCCCGGTGTGGACATCGTCAACCAGGCCGGCACGCGCCTGGCGCCGGCCGAGCGCTACATGGACAACACCGCCGACCCGGACTACCGGCGCCTGGCCACCCGCATGGCCGACACGCTGGTCAAGCGCTATGCCAAGCACCCCGCCGTGCTCGCCCTGGGCTATGACAACGAGATCGGCAACGGCTTCATGTCCTATTCCGAGGCTGACCGCAAGCGCTTCGTCGAATGGCTGAAGAAGCGCTACGGCAGCATCGAGACGCTGAACAAGGCCTGGGCCACACAGCGTTGGTCGCGCCGCATCGGCCGGTGGGACGAGGTGCGCCTGCCCCTGGCCGACGGCCCCGGGCCCGCCGAGCGCTACCTGGACCTGCGGCGCTTCTGGTCCGACATGACCCTCGCCACGCTGGCCGACCGGGAGGCGGTGCGACGCAAGCACACGCCGGACAAGCCGGTGCTGTCCAACTACTGGGACTGGTCCGGCCGCAAGGGCTTCGATTACCTGGGCAGCTACCGCGATCACACCACCTTCGGCGCGATGGGCTATTACGCCGGCGACGCCGTCAGCGGCGGCTGGCAGGCGGCGCTGATCAAGGGCGGCATGACGGTGCCCACCTGGTTCAACGAGTTCACGGCGGGCGGCCCCGGCTCCTACGGCAGCAAGGGCTGGTCACGCATGTGGTCGCACTTCGTGCTCCTGATGGGCGGCCAGGCCGCGCTCGCCTGGACCTTCAACAGCCACCTCGGCGGCGAGGAGCAGGCGCTGTGGGGCCTGATCGACCATGACGACCGACCCTCGTGGCGGCTCGCCGAATGGGCCCGCATTGCCGGCGACTACGCCAAGCTGGAGAAGCTCGGCTTCCCGCGCAAGGTCGAGCCGAAGGTGGCCATCGCCTATTCCTTCGACAACGTGCATGCCACGAGCCCCAACGGCCCGAGCAACACGGTGCGCCAGTACATCAAGGCGCCCTACATCAATCAGGCGCACGGCGCCTTCGAGCCGCTGCTGAAGGACAACATCGACGTAGCCGTCATCAAGCTCACGTACGAGGACCTGAGCCGCTATCGGCTGATCATCCTGCCGGGCATGTACCTGCTGGACAAGGCCGCCACCGAGGCGGTGCGCAAGTTCGTCGCCGAAGGCGGCACGGTCGTCATGACGGCGCAGTCGGCCAAGGTGGACGACAACAACCAGTGGCACGCCACGCCCAAACCCGCCGGCCTGACCGACGTCTTCGGCCTGCGCACCAACGAGTTCTACGACTGGATCGGCACGGTCAAGCTGGGCGACGAGGAGATCAAGAGCACGGTCAACCACTTCGAGGTGCTCGAGCCTTCCACCGCCCAGGTGCTGGCGCGCTTCAGCAACTTCGACCGCCAGCCTCCGGCGATCACCGTCAACAGCTTCGGCAAGGGCCGGGCCATCTACGTCGCCACCACGGCGCAGGCGCCGATCATGAAGCCGCTGCTGCGCCAGCTCTACGCCGAGCTGGGCATAGCGCCCGGCCCCAAGACGCCCGACGGCGTGTATGCCCGCGCCGTCGACGGCCGCGTGCTCTACGTCAACACCAACTGGACGCCGGTGGACGTGCCGATCAGCGGCGCGATGCAGGGCGTGCTGGGCGGCCAGCGTTGGGACAAGACGCTGAAGCTGGAGGCGCTGGGCGTGGAACTGCTGGAACCCCTGAATTGAAGATGGCCCCCGAGAGACGAGGACGAACCCGATGAAGAAGAAGACCTCCCTGCCTCTGCTGCTGGCCCTGCTGGCCGCCACCGCCCAAGCCGAAGTGCGCCTGGCCGAGGTGTTCGGCGAGCACATGGTCCTGCAGCGCGACCGACCGCTGCGCGTGTGGGGCCAGGCCACGCCTGGCAAGACCCTGACCGTCGATCTCGGCGGTCACACCGGCACGGCGCGTGTCGGTGCGGACGGCCGCTGGCGCGTTCAGCTGGCCCCGCTGCCGGCGGGTGGCCCGCACCGCCTCGTCGTCACGGGCGACAAGACCGCCGTACTGAACGACGTGCTGATCGGTGACGTCTGGCTGCTCGGCGGCCAATCCAACATGGAGTGGCCACTCGCGCAGACCGACACCGGCCCGCAGGAAGTCGCCTCGCCGCAGAACGCGCAGCTGCGCCATCTGCGCGTGCCGCTGCGTGCCAGCGTGCAACCCGAAGCCGACATCGCGCCCGCGCCGTGGGTCGTTGCGGAGCCTGGCCGCGTGGCCGAGTTCAGCGCCGTCGGCTACCACTTCGCACGCCAGATGCAGGCCGCGCAGGGCGTGCCCATCGGCCTGATCAACACCGCCTGGGGCGGCTCCATGCTGGAGACCTGGATGAGCCGCGATGCGGCGCTGCGCGACCCCGACCTCGCACCCGCGGTGCGCGCCCTGCCGGCCGACAACGCGGCCTTCACCGCGGCACTGGGCCAACGCATGCTGCCCCGCATCGCCGCCTGGCAGAAGGGCCTGCCGCTGGAAGCCGTGGACGCCTCGGGCTGGTCTGCCGCTGCCGACATCGACGCCGACTGGCCCGCGCTGCAGGTACCCGGCAACTGGGAAGGCCAGGGCCTGGCCGATGTTGACGGCGTCGTCTGGATGCGCAAGCGCATTGAGCTGAAGCCTGCCCAGGCCGCAGGAGCCGCGGAGCTGCATCTGGCCAAGGTGGACGACTGCGACGAGGTCTGGGTCAACGGCCAGAAGGTCGGCGGCCAGTGCGGCTGGGAGCAGGCGCGCCGCTACGCACTGCCGGCCGGCCTGCTGCGCCCGGGCGCCAACTGGATCGCCGTGCGGGTGACCGACACCGGCGGCGGCGGCGGCATCAGCGGCGAGGCCTCCGACTTGCGCCTGGACACGGCGGCCGGCACCGTGTCGCTCGTCGGCCCCTGGCGGGCACGCGTCGAGAAGCTCGTGGCGGCCGGCGGCCCGGTGGCGAACAACGCCCCGGCCCTGGGCCACAACGGCCTCGTCGCACCGCTGCAAGGCCTGTCCGTACGCGGCGTGCTCTGGTACCAAGGCGAGGAAAACTCCGGGCGCGCGGCGGCCTATGCCGACGGCTTCAAGCGCCTCATCCAGGACTGGCGTGCCCAGTTCGCCGACCCCGCCCTGCCCTTCTTCTTCGTGCAACTGGCCTCGTGGCGGCCCATGGCCGAGAACCGGCCCGACGGCAACGGCTGGGCCGAACTGCGCGCCAGCCAGGCGGCAGCCCTGGCCTTGCCTCACACCGGCATGGCCACGGCCATCGACGTGGGCGATGCGGTCGACATCCACCCCCGCAACAAGCGCACCGTGGGCCAGCGCCTGGCCGCGCTGGCGATGCACGAGCTGGGCCTGCGCGCAGCAGCAGCCACGGGCCCGCGCCTGACCGGCCATCAGCCCAAAGGCGGCGAATTCGAGCTTCGCTTCGACACCACCGCCGGCGGCCTGCGCACTGCACGCGCCGGTGAGCCACTGCGCGGCTTCTTCCTGGCTGGCGCCGACCACCGCTGGGAGCCTGCCGAAGCCCGCATCGACGGCGACCGCATCGTGCTGCGCAGCGCTGTTGTGCCGTCGCCTGTGGCCGCGCGCTATGCCTGGGTCAACAACGCCAGCGAAGCCAATGTGGTCGGCGGCGACGGCCTGCCTCTGCCGCCGCTGCGCACAGACGACTGGCCGCTGGCATCGGCCAGCCGCCGCTACGGCCAATGAGTTTTCCTCCTCCCATCACTTTGAAAGAGTCCCCATGCATCTCCTGATCCAACGCGTCGCACACACGCTGGCCCTGCTCGGCGCCCTGGCCGCCCTGCCGGCTCACGCGCACGACACCCTCAAGCTCGAGGCTCCCAAGCCCAATCTCGCGCCCACGCCTCCCATGGGTTGGAGCTCCTGGAACAAGTACGGCTGCAACGTCAACGAAAAGATGATCCGCGACCAGGCCGACGCGATGGCGGCCTCCGGCATGAAGGACGCCGGCTACCAGTACATCAACGTCGACGACTGCTGGCAGGCGAAGAGCCGTGATGCCGACGGCAACATCCAGGCAGACCCCGAGCACTTCCCGTCGGGCATCAAGGCGCTGGCCGACTATGTGCACAGCAAGGGCCTGAAGTTCGGCCTCTACTCCGATGCCGGCGCCTTGACCTGCTGGGGCCGCCCGGGCAGCGCGGGCCGTGAGTTCCAGGACGCGCTCCAGTACGCCAAATGGGGGGTCGACTATTTCAAGTACGACTGGTGCTACACCGGCACCCGCAACGCCGAGGCGGCCTACACCATCATGGCCAAGGCCCTGCGCGAAACGGGCCGCGACATCGTGTTTTCCCTCTGCGATTGGGGCGGCAGCAAGCCTGGCCGCTGGGCCAAACCCGTCGGTCATCTGTGGCGCACCACGGGCGACATCTACGACGCCTGGGAGGGCAAGAAGGGCTGGTCGCATGGCATGACCAACATCCTCGACATGAACGCCGAGCTGTCGGGCGAGTCCGGCCCCAACGGCTGGAACGACCCCGACATGCTGGAAGTGGGCAACGGCGGCATGACGACGACCGAATATGAGTCGCACTTCTCACTGTGGGCCATGCTGGCCGCGCCGCTGATCGCCGGCAACGACCTGTCCAAGATGGACGCCGACACGCTGCGCATCCTCACCAACAAGGACGTCATCGCCGTCGACCAGGATCCGCTGGGCAGGCAGGGCAGCCGCGCCTTGAGGGAAGGCGACCTCGAGGTCTGGGTGCGTCCGCTCGCAGGCGGTGAACACGCGGTGGTGCTGTTCAACCGTGGCAAGACGCCGGCCAACATGAAGGCGACTTGGGACCTGCTCGGGTTGCCCAACGACCAGAAGGCCGACGTGAAGGACCTGTGGAGCAAGAAGGTCGCGAAGGGCGTGAGCGGCAGCTACGGCGCCAAGGTCGCGCCGCATGGCGTGGTCATGGTTCGCATCAAGCCCGCGACGTGATGGGCAAGGCTGTGCTGGTCGCGATGGCGGTGCTGGTCGGCGGCGCGCAGGCCGAGACACTGACCGTCACGGACGCCAGGTCGCTCGAGGCCGCCCTGCAGCGGGCACGTGCCGACAAGCGCATCACGCGCGTGGAACTGGCCACCGGCCGCTACGAGCTTGCGGCGCCCATCGTCATCGACGAGGCGTTGTCGGGCACAGCAGACGAGCCCTTCGTGCTGGCTGCGGCGCCAGGCGCGCAGCCGGTGCTGAGCGGCGCAACCTCGTTGCCCGCACTGCGCTGGGAGCGTTGGAAGGACGGCCTCTGGCGGGCCCGGTTCGCCGGCGCGTCGTTCCAGCGTCTGTGGCTCGGACAGCAGTTGCTCGTGCGCGCTCGATACCCCAACTTCGACCCCGCCCAGCCGGGCTTCGGCGGCGCGGCGGATGCCACGTCACCCGAGCGCGTCGCGCGCTGGCGTGACCCGCAGGGCGCCGTGCTCCACGCGCTGCACGGTTACGGTTGGGGCGGCCTGCAGGTCGCGATCCTTGGCAAGAAACCCGATGGCAGCCTGGACTACGGTCCGCAACTGGCCAACAACCGCGTGATGCCGCCGAGCGACAAGGACCGCTACGTCGAGAACGTACTGGAGGAACTGGACGCGCCTGGCGAATGGTTCCACGACCGCAAGCAGGGCTGGCTCTACGTCAAGCCGCTGGCCGGCGAACGGCCGCCGGCACGCGGCTTTCGCGGCACCGCGCAGGAAGCCCTGATCCGTATCGAAGGCCGCCGGGCGCAGGTGCAGCATGTACAAGTTCGCAACCTCGTGCTTCGGGAGACCGAGCCCACCTTCCTGAAGGCCACCGAGCCGCTGCTGCGCTCGGACTGGAAGTTCCATCGCGTCGGCGCCGTGACCATCGAGAACGCAGGCGACGTGCGCGTCGAGGGCTCCGAGTTCGTCGACCTCGGCGGCCATGCCGTCGTCGTCAGCGGCCGCGCGCAGCGGGTGGCCGTCTCGGGCAATCACATCCATGACATCGGCGGCACGGCGGTGGCCTTCGTCGGCCGCCCGGAGGCCGTGCGCTCGCCGCTGTTCGAGTACCACGAGCGGCTGGAGGTGGCGGCCATAGACCGCACGCCAGGCCCGAAGTCCGACGCCTATCCCAGGAACTCCGAGGCCAGCGACAACCTCATCCACGACATCGGCCAGATCGACCGGCAAGCCACCGGCGTGCAGATCGCGATGGCCGCGCGCATCACGGTCGACCACAACAGCATCTACCGCATGCCGCGCGCCGGCATCAACATCGGCGACGGCAACTGGGGCGGCCATCGCATCACCCACAACGACGTCTTCGACACCGTGCGCCTGACCGGCGACCACGGCTCCTTCAACAGCTGGGGCCGCGACCGCTTCTGGCACCCCGACCGCGCCGAGATGGACCGCCGCGCTGCGGCTCACCCCGAGCTGGCGCTGCTGGACGCCGTCGAGCCCATCGTCATGCGACGCAACCGCTGGCGCTGCGACCACGGCTGGGACGTGGACCTGGACGACGGCGCCTCCAACTACGTCATCGAAGAGAACCTGATGCTGGCCGGCGGGCTGAAGCTGCGCGAGGGCTTCCAGCGCATCGTGCGCAACAACATACTCGTCAACGGCAGCTTCCATCCGCATGTGTGGTTCGACAACGGCGGCGACGTCTTCGACTCCAACCTCGTCATGGGCGCGCACCAGCCGGTTGAGATCAGGCGCTGGGGGCGCAGCGTCAACCGCAATTTCTTCGTGGCGGAGGCCGACCTGCAAGCCGCCCAGGCACGTGGGACCGACGCCGACTCCGTGGCCGGAGACCCGCGCTTTGCCGCGCCGGCCCGGGGCGACTACACGGTCACGAACGCCGCGCTGGCCGAGCGCATCGGTTTCGTCAACTTCCCCATGGACGATTTCGGCGTGCGCCCGGCGCGGTTGAAGGCGATGGCCCTGCAGCCTGCATTCCCGGTACCCAAGCGAGAGGTCAACCAAGCCGTGCCGCCGCAGGCCGCACAACAGCTGCATGGGCTGACCCTCAAACCAGTCGAAACCCTGGGAGAGCAGTCCGCCGCGGGGCTGGGCGACAAGACCGGCCTCATCGTGCTGGCCATCGAAGCCGGTAGCCCGGGTGCTGCCGCCGGACTACAGGCCCGCGACGTCATCGTCGGCGCGGCGCAGCGATTGATCAACGACGTGGCGACCTTGCAGTCGATGCTGGCCACGGGCCCGAGCGTCGAACTCACCGTCGTGCGTAATCAGGCACGCCTGTCCCTGCAATGGCCACGCGCTGCGGCCTCCGATGCAAACCATTGACTTCAAGGAATGGAGCATCGACCCGGTGTCACTCGGATCAGCCGAATTACCCGGGACCATCAGGGCAAATGTCGGAAAGTCACCCACATACCGAGGCCCGCATAAATAAAAAGGCCTAAGTCATTGATTGACTTAGGCCTTTCGGACTTCGGCGAACTGTGCCGAACTATGAGATGGTGGAGCCGGGGGGAATTGAACCCCCGTCCGCAAGCCATCACCGGGCAGATCTACATGTTTAGCCGGCTGATTTGAATCTCACGGTCAACTCGCGCAGTGGCACGCTAGTTTTCCCGCCAGTCACTTGATCTCGCGCCGTACCGAGTGACCCGGTGCGACGCCAGCCGATGTGAGTGACTTCTCAGCCTTGCCCCTTGCGGAACTCAGCCCGGCCCATCGGCCTGCCGTTGAGAAGCTCATCCGCAATTAAGCGGCGAGTGCGAACGTAGAGTCGTTTGCAGTTACTTTGTTTCCAGTGGTTTTACGAGCGGACTGGTGCTCGACATGCCCTACTCCGGATCCGCACCCACGTCGAAACCAGGTCGGCCCCAGAGCTTGCTATTTTAGGCCAGCCCCAGCACTTTCAAGAGTTCGCCCGGCGAGATCAGTTCAATATCTGCGCCCCACTGGCGGTGGTCCGCCTGCGGGCCGAGGTAGCCCCAAGCCGCCACGGCCGTCGCCATGCCGGCCGCGCGCCCGGCGATGACATCGCGCTCGTCGTCGCCCACGTAGAGGCAGGCTTGCGGTGGGACGCCGAGGCGACGCGCAGCTTCGAGCAAGGGCGCGGGATGGGGCTTGGCATGGCCGGTGGTGTCGCCGCCAATGACGGTGCTTGCGCCCAGTCGCAAAGCCGCCGTCAACGGCAGGGCGAAGCGCTCGGCCTTGTTCGTGACGATGCCCCAGACCAGACCGGCTGCGGTGAGCCCGGCCAGCTCCGCCACGATGCCGGCAAATGGTTGCGTGCTGTCGTACATCAGGCCTTCGTAGCGGTCGAGGAATTCGCGCTTCAGTTCTTCATAGTCGGCATGCCCCGGGGCAACGGCGAAGGCTTGGCCCAGCATGCCGCGCGCGCCGGAGCCGCCATGCGGTCGGTACTGGCCATGTGGCAGCGGCGGCAGCCCTCGGGCCGTTCGCATCGCGTTGGCAGCTCGCGCCAAGTCCCGGGCACTGTCGATAAGCGTGCCATCCAGGTCGAACAGCACCGCCCGCAGATGCGCCCAGCGCGCCGGGGTTGGCCTCACAGCGGCCGCCGGCAAGCCATCAGGTAGTTGACGTCGGTGTCAGTGCCAAGGCTGTAGCGCTGCGTCAACGGGTTGTAGGTCAGCCCCCGGCTGGCTTGTGTTTCAAGGCCGGCGTCGCGGCAGAACTGGGCCAGCTCTGAGGGTCGCAGGAAACGCGCGTACTCATGGGTGCCCTTGGGCAGCATGTTCAACACGTACTCCGCGCCAACGATCGCCAGCAGAAACGCCTTGGCATTGCGATTCAGCGTCGATAGGAACACCCAGCCGCCGGGCCTCACCAGGGTCGCGCAGGCCTGCACGACCGAAGCCGGATCAGGAACATGCTCGAGCATTTCCATGCAGGTCACGACGTCGAAACCCGCCGGCTGCTCGAGCGCCAGCGCCTCGACGGCGACTTCCCGGTACTCCACGCCCTCGGTCCCAGCTTCCATCGCATGCAGTTCGGCCACGCGCAAGGGTTTCGTCGACAGGTCGATGCCCAGCACGTTGGCACCAACGCGCGCCATGGAGTCGCTCAATATGCCGCCACCGCAGCCGACATCCAGCACGCGTTTGCCGGCCAGGGGACAGAGCTGTTGAATCCAGCCCAGTCGCAGCGGATTGATCTGGTGAAGCGGTTTGAAATCGCTCTCAGGGTCCCACCAGTGGTGGGCCAACTCGCCGAATTTGGCGAGCTCTTGAGGATCGGCATTGATGGTCATGGCGTATTGAAAAAGAAAAGCCCCGACGGACGGGCCGTTCGGGGCTTTTTGCATCAAGCGCCCGAGGGCGCCAGAGCTTACTTGTTGCGCGTACCGACGACTTCGATCTCGGTGCGGCGGTTCTTGGCGCGGCCTTCGGCGGTCTTGTTGTCGGCGACAGGCTGCTTCTCGCCCTTGCCTTCGGTGTAGACGCGGTTCGGCTCGACGCCCTTGCTCACCAGGTAGGCCTTGACGGCTTCCGAGCGGCGGATCGACAGCTTCTGGTTGTACGCATCGCTGCCCACCGAGTCGGTGTGGCCGACGGCGATGATGACTTCCAGGTTGATGCCCTTGGTCTTGCTGACCAGGTCATCCAGCTTGGCCTTGGCTTCGGGCTTCAGCGTCGACTTGTCGAAGTCGAAGAACGCGTCGGCGGCGAAGGTGACCTTCTCGCTGACCGGAGCGGGCGGCGGCGTGACGGGCTTGGGCGGCACCGGAGCGGGAGCCGGAGGTGGCGGAGCGACCGGAGCAGGCGCCTCGACCTTGGGCGCCGGCTTGATTTCGCCGTCGCAACCCTTGGCGGCCGTGGCCGGCGTCCAGAAGTTGTTGCGCCAGCAGTATTCGTTGGTGCCGTTCTTCCAAACGGTGCCGTCAGTTGCGCGCCAGTTGTCGATGGTTTGCGCAGACGCGCCAGACGATGCCGCAACGGCGACCGCAGCCACCGCAAACAGCGACGCCACGCGATTCAATTTCTTCATGATTCTCCTCTCAAGGAATGCCGCAGTTGCCCTGCGAGAGTCAGTACTCGAACCTCTAACCTTAGGAGACTTTAGGGTTTCTCCTAGGGACTCGACGATTGTGCCATGGGGCCAACGAGACGGACGCATTGTGGCGGCCTACGTTCATAGGCATGGTGACGATGTTGCGCTGCTGCTACATGGGGCGCGCCGCGTAGAATTTGCGCCTTTCACCTACATCCTGACGACGCCGCGCCCGTGTAGTGCGCCAGCGAGATCGAGCCCGCATGACCCAGTTCGCCAAGGAAACCCTGCCGATCAGCCTCGAGGAGGAGATGCGCCGCTCCTACCTCGATTACGCGATGAGCGTGATCGTCGGACGTGCGCTGCCCGATGCGCGCGACGGCCTCAAGCCGGTGCACCGCCGCGTGCTCTTCGCGATGCACGAACTCAACAACGATTGGAACCGGCCGTACAAGAAATCGGCCCGTATCGTCGGCGACGTCATCGGTAAATACCACCCGCACGGCGATACCGCCGTCTACGACACCATCGTGCGCATGGCCCAGGATTTCTCCCTGCGCCACATGCTGGTGGACGGTCAGGGCAATTTTGGTTCCGTCGACGGCGACAACGCCGCGGCGATGCGATACACCGAAATTCGCCTGGACAAGATCGCCCACGAAATGCTGGCGGATATCGACAAGGAAACCGTCGATTTCGGACCGAATTACGACGGCAGCGAAAAAGAACCGCTGGTTTTGCCGACCCGGCTGCCGAATCTGCTGGTCAATGGCGCCTCCGGTATCGCGGTCGGCATGGCCACCAACATCCCGCCGCACAACCTGAACGAGGTGGTTGATGCCTGCCTGTTCGCGCTGAAGAACCCGGCGTGCACGGTCGACGAGCTGATGGAGATCATTCCGGCGCCGGACTTCCCGACCGCCGGCATCATCTACGGCCTGGCCGGCGTGCGCGACGGCTATCGCACCGGCCGCGGCCGCGTGGTGATGCGCGCCAAGGTGCACTTCGAGGACATCGACAAGGGCTCGCGCCAGTCGATCATCGTTGACGAGATCCCCTACCAGGTCAACAAGAAGACGCTGCTCGAACGCATCGCCGAGCTGGTGCACGAGAAGAAGATCGAGGGCATCAGCCACATTCAGGACGAATCCGACAAATCGGGCATGCGCGTCGTCATCGAGCTCAAGCGCGGTGAAGTGCCCGAGGTCGTCCTGAACAACCTCTACAAGCAGACGCAGCTGCAGGACAGCTTCGGCATGAACATGGTGGCCCTCATCGACGGCCAGCCCAAGCTCTGCAATCTGCGCGACATGGTGATCGTGTTCCTGGAGCACCGCCGCGAGGTGGTGACCCGCCGCACGATCTATGAACTGCGCAAGGCCCGCGAGCGCGGCCACGTGCTGGAAGGCCTGGCGGTGGCGTTGGCCAACATCGACGAGTTCATCGAGACCATCAAGACCTCGCCGACGCCGCCGGTCGCGAAGGCGGCGCTGATGGCCAAGAGCTGGGATTCGTCGCTGGTGCGCGAGATGCTGACCCGCGCCGAAGGCCAGACACCCGGCGGCCGCGCCGCCTTCCGCCCGGAAGGCCTGGAGCCCGAGTACGGCATGCAGGAAGACGGCCTCTACCGCCTGTCCGACTCGCAGGCCAGCGAAATCCTGCAGATGCGCCTGCAACGCCTGACCGGGCTGGAGCAGGACAAGATCGTCGGCGAGTACAAGGACGTGATGTCGCAGATCGCCGACCTGCTCGACATCCTGGCGACGCCGGCACGTGTGACGACCATCATCAGCGACGAACTGGTCCAGCTGAAGACCGAGTTCGGCCAGACCAAGATTGGCGCTCGCCGCAGCGTCATCGAGCACAACGCTCAGGAGCTGGGCACCGAAGACCTGATCACGCCGACCGATATGGTCGTGACGCTCTCGCACACCGGCTACATCAAGAGCCAGGCGCTGAGCGAATACCGTGCCCAGCGCCGCGGCGGCCGGGGCAAGCAGGCCACGGCGACGAAGGAAGACGACTGGATCGACCAGCTCTTCATCGCCAACACGCACGACTGGATCCTGTGCTTCTCCGACCGCGGCCGCGTCTACTGGCTCAAGGTCTGGGAGGTGCCTCAGGGTTCGCGCAACTCGCGCGGCAAGCCCATCGTCAACATGTTCCCGCTGCAGGCTGGTGAGAAGATCACCGTCGTGCTGGCACTGACCGGCGAATTCCGCAGCTTCCCTGAAGATCACTTCATCTTCATGGCCACCGCGATGGGCACGGTCAAGAAGACGTCGCTGAAGGACTTCAGCAACCCGCGCAAGGCCGGCATCATCGCCGTCGACCTTGACGAAGGCGATCACCTGATCGGCGCCGCGCTGACCGACGGCCACCACGACGTGATGCTGTTCAGCGATGGCGGCAAGGCCGTGCGCTTCGACGAGGACGACGTGCGCCCGATGGGCCGCACCGCCCGCGGCGTGCGCGGCATGATGCTCGAGCCGGACCAGCGTCTGATCGCGATGCTGGTGGCCGAGGACGAGACGCAGAGCGTGCTGACCGCGACCGCCAACGGCTACGGCAAGCGCACCAGCATCATCGAGTACACCCGCCACGGGCGGGGAACGAAGGGCATGATCGCCATCCAGCAGAGCGAGCGCAACGGCCGTGTCGTCGCCGCGACGCTGGTGCGTCCGGAGGACGAGATCATGCTGATCACCGACAAGGGCGTGCTCGTTCGCACCCGCGTCAGCGAGATCCGCGAGCTCGGCCGCGCGACGCAAGGCGTCACGCTGATCGCGCTGGACGACGGCAGCAAGCTGTCCGGCCTGCAGCGTATCGTCGAGAACGACGCCAACGAGGCGGACGCCTCCGCCGACCCCGGTGAAGCCGCCCCGACCAACGACACCCCCGAAGCCCCCAAGGATTGACATGACTTCTCGCAAGCTGGGCCTGGCCCTCGCACTGGCCTTCGCGGCCGGCACCGCCCTGGCCCAACCGTCGCCCGCCAAGAAGGCGCTGATCGACAAGATCGTGGCGCTCCAACAGCAGGCTCTGGCCGAAAACCTCGCCGCCAACATCGTCCAAGGCCCGCTGCCCCAACTGATGCAGGCTGGCCGCGGTGCGTTGCAACAGGTGCCCGCCGAGAAGCGCGAAGCCACCGCCAAGGCGATGGACGCCGACCTGAAGAAGTTCGTCGAGGAAAACGTGCCCTACCTGAAGGACAAGATCTCCAAGGCCGTGCCGGCGACGGCTTCGGCGCTGCTGGACGAACGCTTCAGCGAGGACGAACTGAAGCAGATCGTGGCCTGGGCAGAATCGCCGGTCAGCCAGAAGTTCGGCCTGGCCAGCGTCGAACTGCAAAAAGCCGTCGCGCAGAAGGTCATGGCCGAGGTCGGCCCGACGCTCGAAGGCCGCCTCAAGACGCTGCAGGCCTCGCTGGCCAAGCAGCTTGGCATCCAGCCCCCGCCCGCCGCTGCATCCAAGGCCGCAGCGCCCGCCGCACCGAAGAAATAGCCTCCGATCTCAATGACCTCAGCCCGCCCGTTCAACTTCTCCGCCGGCCCGGCCACCCTGCCCGAACCTGTACTGTGCCAGGTGGCCGCCGAGATGCTGGACTGGGGCGGCAGCGGGATGAGCGTCATGGAAATGAGCCACCGCGGCAAGGAGTTCGGGGCCATCCTGGAGCGCGCCGAAGCCGACCTTCGCGAGTTGCTGGCCGTGCCGGCCAACTTCCGCATCCTGTTCATGCAGGGCGGCGGCCTGGGCGAGAACGCCATCGTGCCGTTGAACCTGAGCCGCGGCGGCAAGGTCGACGTCGTCGTCACCGGCTCCTGGTCGCGCAAGAGCGCGGCCGAGGCGCGCCGCTATGCCGACGTGCATGTCGCCGCCGAGGGCAACGGTCGCGAGATCCCGGTCGGCTGGACGCTGCGCGATGACGCCAGCTATGTGCACGTCTGCACCAACGAGACCATCGACGGCGTCGAGTTCCACGACCTGCCCCGGCTGACCAACGGCGTGCCGCTGGTCATCGACTGCTCGTCCCACCTGCTGTCCCGCCCCATCGACTGGCAACGCGTCGGCCTGGCCTTTGGCGGCGCGCAGAAGAACATCGGCCCGGCCGGCTTGACGCTGGTCTTCGTGCGCGAGGACCTGCTCGGCCATGCGATGGACATCTGCCCCACGGCCTTCAACTACGAGACGGTGGCAGCCAACCATTCCATGTACAACACGCCGCCGACGTTCGCGATCTACGTCGCGGGCCTGGTGTTCCAGTGGGTCAAACAGCTGGACTACGCCGGCAAGCGGGGCCTGGCCGCCATCGAGCAGCGCAACATCGACAAGGCCGCGCTGCTCTACACGGCGCTGGACGCATCGGCCTTCTACGAGAACCGCGTCGCCGCCAACTGCCGTTCGCGCATGAACGTGCCCTTCTTCTTGAAGGACGAGCAGCTCAACGAAACCTTCCTGGCCGAAGCCAAGGCGGCCGGCCTGCTGCAGCTCAAGGGCCACAAGTCGGTCGGCGGCATGCGCGCTTCCATCTACAACGCGATGCCGCTGGAAGGCGTGCAGGCGCTGGTGTCCTTCCTGCAGGACTTCGAGGCCCGCCATGGCTGAACCCGTCGCCTCCCAGGCGCTGTTGGCGCTGCGCGACCAGATCGACGGCCTGGATAAGCAGCTGCTGGAGCTGCTGAACCAGCGCGCCCGCGTGGCCGAGCAGGTCGGCGAGATCAAGCGCGCCGAGGGCACGCCCTTCTTCCGCCCCGACCGCGTCGCGCAGGTCATCGACAAGATCCGCGCCGCTAACCCCGGCCCGCTGAAGGCCGAACACGTGGCCGCCATCTGGCGCGAGATCATGTCCGCCTGCCTGGCGCTGGAGTCGCCGCAGCGCGTCGCCGTGCTGGGGCCGGTGGGCACCTTCTGCGAGCAGGCCGCCATCGAGTACTTCGGCGGCGCCGCCGACCTCGTCTATTGCGCCAACTTCGACGAGGTCTTCCACGCCACTGCCAGCGGCAGCGCGCAGTTCGGCGTCGTCGGTGTGGAAAACATGACCGAGGGCGTCGTCACGCGCTCGCTGGACCTGTTCCTGCACACGCCCTGCCATGTGGTCGGCGAGGTCAGCCTGCTGATCCGCCACAACCTGATGCGCAAGGAGCCGTCCATGAACGGCATCGAGGCCGTGTTGGCGCATCCGCAGGCGCTGGCCCAGTGCCAGAACTGGTTGAACAAGCACCTGCCCGATGTCGAGCGCCGCGCGGTGTCCAGCAATGCTGAAGGCTCGCGCTTCGCCGCCGAGAACCCGGCGCTGGCGGCGCTAGGCAGCGAGCGCGCCTCCACGCTGTTCGGCCTGCACATCACCGCCCACGCCATACAGGACGAGGCCTACAACCGCACCCGCTTCGCCGTCATCTGTCTGCCGCAGACGATGGCCACGCCGCCAGCCACTGGCCGGGACTGCACCAGCCTGGTCGTCTCCGTGCCCAACCGCCCGGGCGCTATGCACGACCTGCTGGTGCCGCTGAAGACCCACGGCGTGTCCATGACCCGCCTGGAGTCCCGCCCGGCCCGCACCGGCCAGTGGGACTACCACTTCTACATCGACCTCGACGGCCACCCCAGCCAGCCGCACGTCGCGGCGGCGCTGGTGGAATTGCGCGAGCTGTGCGCCTTCTTCAAGATCCTGGGCGCCTACCCGGTGAAGGCCTGAGCCGATGTTCAACCAACTCGGCGTGATCGGGTGCGGCCTGATGGGTGGCAGTTTCGCGCTGGCGATGAAGCGCGCCGGCCTCGTGCGTCGCGTCATCGGCTACAGCAAGTCGCCGTCGACGACCGAGCAGGCCAAGAAGCTGGGTGTCATCGACGTCGCCGCCGAATCGGCCCTGCTCGCGGTCTCGGGCTCAGACATCGTGCTGATCGCCGTGCCGGTGTCCGCCACCGAAAGCACGCTCAAGGCGATCCGCCACCTGGTCAACCCGGGCGTGCTCTTCATGGACGTCGGCTCGACCAAGTGCGACGTCATCGAAGCCGCGCGCCGCGCGCTGGGCGAGCGGGCTGCCAGCTTCGTGCCCTGCCACCCGATCGCCGGCAAGGAGTCGGGCGGCGTCCAGCATGCCGAGGCGACGCTCTACGAAGGCCGCCAGGTCATCCTGACGCCGCAGCCTTTCACGAACCCGCAGCTCGTGCAGCGCGCCACCGACGTCTGGTCCGCGCTCGGCGCCACGGTGCTGAAGATGCGGCCGCACAACCACGACGCCGCGTTCGCCGCAGTCAGCCACCTGCCGCATCTGCTGGCCTTCGCGTTTTTCCAGGCGATTGCCGAACAGCCGGCCGCGCGGGACTACCTCAGCCTCGCCGGTCCGGGCTTCCGCGATTTCACGCGCATCGCCGCCGGCGAGCCGGCCGTCTGGCGCGACATCCTGCTGACCAACAAGCGCGATGTGCTGGCCCAGTCCAAGCGATTCCGGGCGGCGCTCGACGCGCTGGAGGCGTTGATCGAGTCCGGCGACGCCGCCGCCCTCGAGGCCGCACTGCGCCCCATCTCCGAAGGCCGTGCGGCCTGGAGCTTGTCCACCCCTGCTGTCCCTCCCGGCCGCCCTACGGCTAAGTGATGTTCAAGATTCCCTTCCTCGACCTGCCGCCGCTGCGCGGCGCTGCAGGCACCGTGCGCCTGCCCGGCTCCAAGAGCATTTCCAACCGCGTGCTGCTGCTGGCCGCGCTGAGCGAAGGGCGCACCGTCGTGCGCGACCTGCTCGCCTCCGACGACACGGCTGTCATGCTCGATGCGCTGCGCGCCTTGGGCTGCGGCGTGGCGCAGGATGGCGACACGGTCAGCATCGTGGGCCTGGGCGGGAAGCTGCTCGCCAAGCAGGCCAAGCTCTTCCTGGGCAATGCGGGCACGGCCATGCGTCCGCTGACCGCAGCACTCGCGCTGCTGGCGGCAACGCAAGGCGGCGACTTCGAGGTCTCCGGCGTCGCACGCATGCACGAGCGCCCGATCGGCGACCTGGTCGATGCGCTGCGCGGCCTGGGCTGCGCCATCGACGACCTCGGCAACCCCGGCTATCCGCCCCTGCGCCTGCGTGGACCGTCGACGCTGGCACTCGACGCGCCGGTGCGCGTCCGCGGCGACGTGTCCAGCCAGTTCCTGACCGCCCTGCTGCTGGCGCTGCCGCTCGTGGCCGAGCGCGACATCCGTATCGAGGTCATCGGCGAGCTCATCTCCAAGCCTTACATCGAGATCACGCTGGCGCTGCTGGCGCGTTTCGGCATCGATGTGCAGCGCGACGGCTGGGAGGCCTTCACCATCCCGGCCGGCAGCCGCTACCGCTCGCCCGGCGAGGTCTTCGTCGAAGGCGATGCGTCGTCGGCGTCCTATTTCGTCGCGCTGGGCGCCATCGCGGCGACCGACGCACCCGTGCGCATCGAGGGCGTCGGCAACGAGTCGCTGCAGGGCGACGTGCGCTTCATCGAGGCTGCGGCCGCCATGGGCGCGAATGTCCAGGCCGGGCCGAACTGGCTGGAGGTGCGTCGCGCCGCCTGGCCGCTCAAGGGCCTCAGCCTTGACTGCAACCACATCCCCGACGCGGCGATGACCCTGGCCGTCATGGCGCTCTATGCCGACGGGCCGACCACACTGAGCAACATCGCCAGCTGGCGCGTCAAGGAGACCGACCGCATCGCCGCCATGGCGACCGAACTGCGCAAGCTGGGCGCCGCAGTCGAGGAAGGCCCCGACTGGATCCGGGTGCATCCGCTGCACGACTGGAAGGCGGCCGCCATTCACACGTATGACGACCACCGCGTGGCGATGTGTTTCTCGTTGGCGGCTTTCAACGGCCTGGTCACCGACAAACCTGTGCCGGTGCGCATCCTGGAGCCGCACTGCGTCGCCAAGACCTTCCCGGACTATTTCGAGACGCTGTTCGGCGTCGTCAGCGTCAATGCCGCCGACGTGCCGGTCATCACCATCGACGGCCCGACCGCCTCCGGCAAGGGCACGCTGGCCGACGAGGTCGGCAAGGCGCTGGGTTTCGGCGTGCTGGATTCCGGCGCGCTCTACCGTGTCACCGGGCTGGCCGCGCGCCGCGCCGGCCTGGACCTGGACGACGGCGAAGCCGTCGCCGCGATCGTGCCCACATTGGCGCTGCGCTTCAGCGACGGCCATGTCTTCCTCGGCGACGAGGATGTGAGCGCCCGGCTGCGCGCGGAGGCGACCGGCCTGCTGGCCTCGCAGGTGGCGGTCCACCCGGCCGTGCGGCAGGCACTGCACCAGCTGCAGCTCGGCTTCCGGCGCCTGCCTGGCCTTGTCGCTGACGGACGCGACATGGGCACGGCCATCTTCCCTGACGCCGACCTCAAGGTTTTCCTGACCGCCAGCGCCGCCACGCGCGCCGAGCGGCGGTATAAGCAATTGATTTCCAAAGGGATTTCGGCTAATATCAAAGGCTTGCGCGAAGATTTGGAGGCGCGGGACGAACGGGACAAGAACCGCTCGGCCTCACCTCTGGCCCCCGCGCAGGACGCGCAGCTGCTCGACAACTCGGCGCTGACCATCGAAGCCTCGGTGGATCAGGTATTGAGCTGGTGGCAGCAGCGCCGGCCCTTCTGACGCGCCTTGTTACTCACGGGGCGCCCAAAAGAGTCCAGGCTTGAGAAGCCACGGCCCGCGGCCCTTCCCTCCGAACGTCTGTTCACTGAGGGCTGCGATGTCAACAACTTAACCCGCAGCTCGTCTGCACGCCGCGTCGGGGCTCCTCGACGCATCAAGGTCCAACACATGTCCCAAACCCAAACCGCCCAAGCCTCCGGCATGGAATCCTTTGCCGCCATGTTCGAGGAGTCGCTGCAGCGCTCCGACATGCGCGCTGGCGAAGTGATCTCGGCCGAAGTCGTTCGTGTCGAACACAACTTCGTCGTCGTCAACGCAGGCCTCAAGTCCGAAGCCTACGTGCCCATCGAGGAGTTCAAGAACGACCAGGGCGAACTGGAAGTCCAGGTCGGCGACTTCGTCTCCGTCGCCATCGACGCCATCGAAAACGGCTACGGCGACACCATCCTGTCGCGCGACAAGGCCAAGCGCCTGGCCTCGTGGCTGAGCCTGGAAACGGCCCTGGAGTCCGGCGACTTCGTGACCGGCACCGTCTCCGGCAAGGTCAAGGGCGGCCTGACCGTCCTGGTCAACGGCATCCGCGCCTTCCTGCCCGGGTCGCTGCTGGACACCCGCCCGGTGAAGGACATGAGCCCCTACGAGGGCAAGACCATGGAATTCAAGGTCATCAAGCTCGACCGCAAGCGCAACAACGTGGTGCTGTCGCGTCGTGCCGTGGTCGAAGCCTCCATGGGTGAAGAGCGCGCCAAGCTGCTCGAGACGCTGTCCGAAGGCGCCATCGTCAACGGCGTGGTCAAGAACATCACCGAATACGGTGCGTTCGTGGACCTCGGCGGCATCGACGGCCTGCTGCACATCACCGACATGGCCTGGCGCCGTGTCCGTCACCCGAGCGAAGTGGTGACGGTCGGCCAGGAACTGACCGCCAAGGTCCTGAAGTTCGACGCCGAGAAGAACCGCGTCTCGCTGGGCATCAAGCAACTGGGCGACGACCCGTGGTTCGGCGTGGCCCGCCGCTACCCGACCGGCACCCGCCTGTTCGGCAAGGTCACGAACATCGCCGACTACGGCGCGTTCGTCGAGATCGAGCCGGGCATCGAAGGCCTGGTGCACGTCTCCGAAATGGACTGGACCAACAAGAACATCGCCCCCAGCAAGCTGGTCTCGCTGGGCGACGAAGTCGAAGTCATGGTCCTGGAGATCGACGAAGACAAGCGCCGCATCAGCCTGGGCATGAAGCAGTGCAAGGCCAACCCGTGGGAAGAGTTCGCCGAGAACGTCAAGCGCGGCGACAAGGTCAAGGGCCCGGTCAAGTCGATCACCGACTTCGGCGTGTTCGTGGGCCTGGCGCAAGGCATCGACGGCCTGGTGCACCTGTCCGACCTTTCTTGGGACGAGACCGGCGAGACCGCCGTTCGCAACTTCAAGAAGGGCCAGGAAGTCGAAGCCGTGGTTCTGGCCGTGGACGTCGAGCGCGAGCGCATCTCGCTGGGCATCAAGCAACTGGACAGCGACCCGTTCACCGCCTACACCACGATCAATGACCGTGGCGCCTCGGTGACCGGCAAGGTCAAGACCGTCGACCCGCGCGGCGCCGAGATCGAGCTGGCTGACGGCGTGATGGCCTACCTGCGCGCTTCGGAAATCTCCCGCGACCGCGTGGAAGACGCCCGCAACGTGCTGAAGGAAGGCGACGAAGTCACCGCCGTGGTCGTCAACATCGACCGCAAGACCCGCAACATCCAGCTGTCCATCAAGGCCAAGGACAACGCCGACAACCAGGAAGCCATGCAGCGCCTGAGCCAGTCGAGCGAGCGTGAGAACGCTGGCACCACCAGCCTGGGCGCCCTGCTGCGCGCCAAGCTGGACAACCAGGGCAACTAAGCCCTCGGTTGACTGCCCGGTCTCCACGGAGGCCGGGTATGCTCCCCACAGGCTCGCCGGCCTCGCCAGCGGGCCTGTTTCAATTTGACGACTGACAAAGCCGCTTTGCCATGACCCGCTCCGACCTCGTCGCCGTGCTCGCCGAACGATTTGGCCAACTGACCCAGCGCGACACCGAGTTCGCGGTCAAGACCATCCTCGACGCGATGAGCGACGCACTCGCCCGCGGCCACCGCATCGAGATCCGCGGCTTCGGCAGCTTCTCCATCAGCCGGCGCCCGCCCCGCGTGGGCCGCAACCCGCGCAGCGGCGAGCAGGTCATGATCCCGGAGAAGCTGGCCCCTCATTTCAAGCCCGGCAAGGCGCTGCGCGAAGCCGTGGACAAGCATCTCCCCGTGGAATGATGCCCCTCGTCCAAGGAGTACCTTGGCCGGTCCCCCGGGGGGACGGCGATGCTTGCCGGATTGACCGACAAGCACATCGCCATGGCGGGCCGGCTCGGGAGCGGCCCAGCGCTCGGCCCGGAAAACAGAACGCCGCCTGAGCCAAAATCCCGCGCATGCGCACCCTCGTCTGGCTCCTGCGGGCCCTGCTCTTCTTCACGCTGTTCGCCTTCGCCTTGAACAACAGCCACGACGCGGTCGTGCGCTGGTTCTTCGGCCACGAATGGCGCGCGCCGCAGGTCATCATCGTGCTGCTGGCCTTCGGCCTGGGCGCCGCCTTTGGCGTGCTCGCCATGGTGCCGGCCTGGTGGCGCCACCGCCGCGCCGCCCAGCGCGCCGAGCCGCTGCCCGGCACGCCCATCCCCGCGCCTGACGCGCCCGCCGTTCCCTACGCCGCCCACCAAGATGGAGTTTGATCCGCGCTGGCTGCTCTTCGTCCTGCCCGTCGTCTTCGTCCTCGGCTGGCTGGCCTCCAAACTCGATTCCAAGCAGTGGAAGCTCGAACAGCGTGAATCGCCCAAGGCCTATTTCAAAGGCCTGAACCTGCTGCTGAACGAGCAGCAGGACAAGGCCATCGACGCCTTCATCGAAGCCGTCCAGAACGACCCCGACACGTCCGAGCTGCATTTCGCACTGGGCAGCCTGTTCCGCCGCCGCGGCGAGACCGAGCGCGCCGTGCGCGTGCACGAGCACCTGCTGCGCCGCGGCGACTTGGCGCAGGCCGACCGCGACCGCGCGCAGCACGAACTGGCGCAGGACTTCTTCAAGGCCGGCCTGTTCGACCGCGCCGAGGCCGCCTACGCCGAGTTGCGCGGCACCGCCTTCGAGCGTGAGGCGCGGCTGGCCCTGCTGTCGCTGTACGAGCGCTCGCGCGACTGGAGCAAGGCCGCGGAAGTCGCCGCCGAGCTGGAGGCCGCTGGCAGCGGTTCGTTCTCCGGCCGCATCGCGCACTACCTTTGCGAGCAGGCGCTGGTCGCGCAGTCGCAAGGCCATGCGGATCTCGCACAGGAGCTGATCGGCCAGGCCCAGCGCCGCGAACCCGAAGCCGCGCGTGCCTACGTGCTGCAGGGCCAGTTGCTGCTGAAGGCCGGCCAGGCCGAGGCTGCGTTCACGGCCTTCACCAAACTGCTGGCCGCCAACCCGCCGGCATTCAACCTGGTCGCCGCCGACTGTGCGGCAGCAGCCCAAAGCCTGGGCCAGCCCGAGCGCGCCATCGCGATGCTGGCCGAGCAATACCAGCGCGCACCCAGCATGCATTTGCTGCGCGCGCTCGCCACGCTGCAGCCCGCTCCGCAGCGCGAGCGTCTTGCGGCACACCTGCGCGAGCAACCGGCGCTGTCCGCGGCGACCGAACTGCTCAAGCTCAACGCCGCCGCGCTGCCCGCCAACGAAGCCGCGCCCATGGTGCAAGCGCTGGAGAAGGCCACCAAGCCGCTGCTGCGCTACCGCTGCGCCGCCTGCGGCTTCGAAGCCGCGCACTACTTCTGGCAGTGCCCCGGTTGTCTGAACTGGGACACCTACCCCCCACGCCACGTGGAAGAGCTGTAAGCCGATGCGCCACATCATCTGCATGAAGTGGGGCAGCAAATACGGCCCCGAGTACGTCAACCGCCTCTATGCGATGGTGCGTCGGCATCTGAAGGGCGACTTCAGCTTCGTCTGCCTGACCGACCGCACCGAGGGCATTCGCGCCGAGGTGCGGTGCTTTCCCATTCCCGAGCTCACGCTCCCTAACGGCGAACCCGAGCGGGGCTGGAAGAAGCTGACCACCTTCAGCCCGGTGCTCGTCAACGAGTACGGCCTCAGCGGCACCGCGCTCTTCCTCGACCTCGACGTCGTCATCGTCGACGGCATCACGCCCTTCTTCGAGGTGCCGGGCGAGTTCCTCGTCATCCACGACTGGAAGCGGCCGTGGCGCATCACCGGCAACTCCTCCGTCTACCGCTGGGAGCTGGGGGCCCATCAGGACGTGCTCACCGAGTTCGTCGCCGACCAGGCCAAGGCCAAGGCCGAGTTCCGCAACGAGCAGGCCTTCCTGTCCGCCGTGCTGCACCGCCAGGGCAAGCTCAAGTACTGGGATGACGCCTGGTGCGCCAGCTACAAGTACCACTGCATCCCGGCCTGGCCGACGAGCTACTGGCGCGACCCCTTCATTCCCGAGGGTGCGCGCATCCTCATCTTCCACGGCGTCATGAACCCGCCCGACGCGTTGGCCGGCCGCAGCAACGGCAACTGGCGGCATGCGCGGCCGGCGCGCTGGATCGCCGACCACTGGCGCGAATGAGCGTCGCCCAGCTCTGCCTGCTCGGCCTGCTGGTCATCGTCGCGGGCCTGCTGCTGCGTGAACTGGCCACGGTGCTGCGCGCCAAGGTGCCGGCGCAGACGCGCGTCGTCGTGGTGGGCGAGGACGGGCCGCTCTGCCACGACGAGATTCCCAAGGTCATCTGGACCTATTGGCAGGCCACGCCGCCGCCCGCCTTCATCGCGGCCTGCCTGGCCAACTGGCGCCGCTTCGCGCCCGACCACGAGTTGCGCGTGCTGGGCCGCAACAACATCGTCGAATGGCTGCCCGAACTTCGCGCCGACTTCGACGCCCTGCCCGCCCACCGTCAGGCCGACTGGCTGCGAGTGCAGTTGCTGGCGCGGCATGGCGGCGTGTGGATGGACACGTCCACGCTGCTGAGCCGCGACCTCGGCTGGCTGCACGAGACGCGCCGCCGCCGCGGTGCCGACCATGTCGGCTTCTACATCGACCGCGACACGACACGGCCCGAGCTGCCCGTCATCGAACCCTGCCTGATGGCCTCGGTGCCAGGCGGTCGCTTCGCCGTCGCGCTGGCCGACGCCTTCGACCGCGCGCTGGCCGAAGGCGCCGCGACGCTGCTGCAGCGGCTGCGCGACGAGGGACGGCATCTGCGCGTGATGCAGGCATTGCCCGAGGATCTGGAGCGCTTTGCGCTGCTGCAGGCCGCCGCCAGCGAGCTGCTGGACCGAGCCCCCCAGGCCGCGCGCGTCGTGCTGCTGCGCGCCGAGGACGGCCCGCTCGCCTGGCTCGCGGCCGTGGGCTGGCGCCAGCGCCCCTTCTACGTGCGCCTGGCGCTGACAAGCTGCCCGCGCGTGCTGCCCGCGGTGCTGAAGCTGCGCGCCGCCGAGCGTGCCGTGGTGGAGCGCCACTGGCTGCGCGGTCGCTTCCTGAAGATCAGCGCCCTCGCGCAGCTGATCGACCGTGCGCCGTGACACGTCGGCCCGTCCCGGGGCCCGACCATCCCATCGCCGATACTTGAAACGTCAGTCTGCAGAGGGGTGAAAGCCCCGGTCATCTCCATGAATTCCCTGTTCCTGCGCAACCTCGACGAACACCTGCAGCTCATGCAGGTCCTGGACGCCCTCGACCCGCAGGTGTCGGCCGCGGGCAAGCGCCTGGCCGCCGTGCTGACCGCCGGCGGCAAGCTGATGTTCTGCGGCAACGGCGGCTCCGCGGCCGACTGCCAGCACCTGGCTTCCGAGCTGACCGGCCGCTTCATCAAGGACCGCCGCCCGCTGGCCGGCCTGGCGCTGACCACCGACAGCTCGGCGCTGACCTGCATCGCCAACGACTACAGCTTCGAGGACGTCTTCACGCGCCAGGTGCAAGGCCTGGGCCGTGCCGGTGACGGCCTGGTCGCCATCTCCACGTCGGGCAATTCCGGCAACGTGCTGAAGGCCGTCGAGACCGCCAAGGCCATGGGCATCTACACGCTGGGCCTGCTGGGCCGCGACGGCGGCAAGCTGGGCGCGCTGTGCGACGACAGCATCGTCGTGCCGCACGCCATCACCGCGCGCATCCAGGAGGCGCACCTGCTGATCGGCCACACGCTGTGCGGGCTGATCGAGGCGGAAATGGGCCTCGGCCAATGAGCGCACTCCCCGCCCGCGAACTGCTCGCTGCACGGCGCGTGCTCGTCGTCGGCGACGTGATGCTGGACCGCTACTGGCACGGCGCCGTCGAGCGCATTTCGCCCGAGGCGCCGGTGCCGGTCGTGCGCATCGAGCGCGAGGAAGAGCGCCTTGGTGGCGCGGCCAACGTGGCACTCAACATCCGCACCCTCGGCGCGCGGGCCACGCTGCTGACCGTCGTGGGCCAGGACGAGCCGGCCCGGCGCCTGCGCGAGCTGCTGCACGAACGCGACATCCAGACCGTGCTGCGCGAGGACAAGCAGCTCTACACCATCGTCAAGCTGCGCATCATCGGCCGCGCCCAGCAGCTGCTGCGCGTGGACTTCGAGAATGAGCCCGACCACGAGGCGCTGGGCGAAATGCTGGAGGCCTTCGCCGAGCAGCTGCCCCAGCACGATGTCGTGCTGTTCTCCGACTACGGCAAGGGCGGCCTCACGCACATCCCGCGCATGATCGACATGGCCCGCGCCGCGGGCAAGCCCGTGCTGGTCGACCCCAAGGGCAGCGACTACCGGCGCTATGCCGGCGCCAGCGTCATCACGCCCAACCGCGGCGAGCTGGCCCAGGTGGCCGGCGCGTGGAAGGGCGAAGCAGAGCTGCGTGCCAAGGTCGACGCGCTGCGCGCCGACATTGACGTCGGCGCGGTGCTGCTGACGCGCTCCGAGGACGGCATGACGCTGTTCGACGACAGCGGCGTCACGCACGAACCCGCACGGGCGCGCGAGGTCTTCGACGTGACCGGCGCGGGCGACACCGTTATCGCCACGCTGGCCGTGCTCATCGGCGCCGGCGTGCCGCTGCCCGACGCCATGCGCCTGGCCAACAAGGCCGGCGGCATCGTCGTCGGCAAGTTCGGCACGGCGACGGTGAACTACGACGAGCTGGCCGCATGAGCACGCTGGAGGACAAACTCATCGACGCCGCGGCGCTGGACGACGCGGCCCTTGCCGCGCGGCTGGCCCCGCTCGGGCGCCCCATGGTGTTCACCAACGGCGTGTTCGACGTGCTGCACCGCGGCCACGTCGGCTACCTGCACGCGGCGCGCGAGCAAGGCGCGAGCCTCGTCGTCGCCGTCAACTCCGACGCCTCCGCGCGCGGCCTCGGCAAGGGGCCGGACCGGCCGCTGAACCGCGACGTCGACCGCGCGCTCGTGCTGGCCGGCCTGGCGGCGGTCGACGCCGTGCTGTTCTTCGACGAGCCCACGCCCTGCGAGCTGCTCCAGCGCGTGAAGCCGCAGCTGTACGTGAAGGGCGGCGACTACGACATGGAGGCGCTGGAAGAAACGCGCCTGGTGCGGTCCTGGGGCGGCGACGCGCTCGCCATCCCCTTCGTCGACGGCTATTCGACGACCGCCCTCGTCAACCGCATCCGCGCCCAGGGCCGATGACCCGCCCTGCCGCCTTCCTCGACCGCGACGGCGTCATCAACATCGACCACGGCTATGTCTCCCGTTGGGAGGACTTCGAGTACGTCCCCGGCGCGGTCGATGCGCTGCGGCGCCTGCAGGCCGCCGGGTATGCCCTCGTCATCGTGACCAACCAGTCGGGTGTCGCGCGCGGCTACTACGACGAGCCGGCGGTGCACGCGCTGCACGACGCGCTGCGCCAGGACCTGGCCGAGCAGGGCGTGACGCTGGCCGCCATCGAGCACTGTCCCCACCTGCCGGATGCGCTGGTGGCCCGCTATGCATGCGACTGCGACTGCCGCAAGCCGGCGCCCGGCATGATCCTGCGCAGCGCGCAGGCCCTGGGCATCGACCTCGCCGGCTCGCTGATGTTCGGCGACAAGGCCTCGGACGTCGAAGCCGGCTGCGCGGCCGGCGTCGGCCGCTCGGTGCTGCTGGCCACCAATGCAGACCCCGCCACCGCCAAGGGCGAGGCCCCCGAGTTCACCAGCCTGGCCGATGCCGTCGGCGCCCTGCTCGATGTCTAAGCCCCTCATCGCAGACCTGCGTGGCCGCGTCGCCCTCGTCTGCCTGGAGACCCGCCATCTCGGGTTGGCCTTGAACGCCATCCACCGCAGCACCGCGCAGCTGCGCTTCGACGAGATCCTGCTGTTCACCGATCAGGACTGGGTCGTGGACGGCGTGACAGTCGTGCGCTGCGAGTCCATTCGCTCCGCCGAGGAATACTCGAAGTTCATGTTGGGCGACTTCCACCGGCACATCCGCGCGCCGCATTTCCTGGTCGTGCAGTGGGACGGCTTCGTCATGCATCCCGAGAAGTGGCGCGACGACTTCCTCGACTGGGACTACATCGGCGCCCCATGGCCGCACCGGGACTATGCGGTCGGCAATGGCGGCTTCTCGCTGCGGTCGGTGCGACTGCACCAGGCCGTGGACACGCTGCCCAAGCCCGAATGCCACCCCGAGGATTCCTTCATCTGCCTATGGAACCGCCCGCAGTTGGAGGCGCTGGGCATGCGCTTCGCGCCCCTGGCAGTGGCACGTGAGTTCTCGGCAGAGACCGACGGCTACGAACACCAGCCCCTGGGCTTCCATCGCTTCGGCAACTTCAACGAGGCCTATGAAGAAGCCGCCCTCGTGGACTTCCTGCGCGCCGCGCCGGACGAGGTGGTTCGCTCCACGGAGGGCCGCGTGCTGCTGAAGAACTCGCTGCTGCTGGGCCGCAAGGCCGTCACGCGGGAACTCATCTCGCGCCGACTGTGCGGGCCGCTGCGCATGCGCATCGACACGCTGTCGATCGTGCTGCGCTACAGCCTGCGCCGAGGCGTCAGGCCAGCGTGAAATGCAGGCCACCGCCGAGCCATTGCAGTCCCTCACGCCGCCGTCCGGGGCTAGCTTGACCGCCATGCCGCCACCGAACGAGCCCGCGTCGTCCCCCGCCATTGCTGGCCTGGTTCGCAACTGGCCCTTTCAGCCGTCGCCCGTGCGCTTGACGGGCCGCTTGCGCACGATCAACCGGGTGCTGCGGTACGCAAGGCCCGCGCCGGCGTCGGCCGTGCTGAAGCCCGCGTCACGCCAGCCGCGCTGGGTGGCCTACTTCGTCTACGCGCCCCACGGCCATCTGTCACCCAGCCAGCGCTTCACGCTGGACCGCCTGAAGGCATCGGTGCTGCCGCTGCTGGTCGTGTGCGCCTGCCCACGCGGTGCCGCCGTGCTCCAGGCGCTGGGTGGATGTTGCGACGCGCTGTTGTGGAAAGACCCTCCAGGCTACGACTTCTCGGCCTATCGGCTCGTGCTGTCGCATCTGGCTGACTGTTCACCGGGTGCGGACGTGCTGGTCATGAACGACTCGGTCTACGGCCCGTTCGCCGACCTTCGCGAGGTGTTCGACACCGCCCCATGGGCGCTGACCGGCTTCACTGCGTCCAACCTGCGCGAGGCTCACATCCAGTCCTATGCCTTCCTGCTGCGCAACCTGCGGCCATCGACGCTGGTGCGGCTCGCGCCGGTGCTGCCACCCGGCATTGCGTTCAACCAGTTCCGGCACATCGTCGACCTGCAGGAAACCCGCTTCGCTCGCGTTGCCGCGCGGTCGATGTCGGTCGGGGCGCTGTGGTTCGGCAACGTGCGCGACGTGAGCGACGCCACGCTTGTTCGTCCGATGGAACTGCTCGACAACGGCTTTCCCTTCCTCAAGCGCTCGTTGCTCGGCAAGCATGAAGGCGTCATTGAGCGCGATGCGGTCCTCGCCCGCCTGCAGGCCCTCGGACATCCGGTACCGTTTGGCATCGGCACTTGACCGAAACGTCCCGGCGGCAGCGCTACAAACGCCAACCACTCCACGCGTGCCGCTGCTGACACTGGCGACTTGCCCATCCAGCACGTTCAGTGCAGTGATGCCAGCACGCGGGCCTCGACATCCGCGGCGCTGATGTCGGCCAGCTGCGCGGCTTGCAGCATGTGCACATGCTCGGGGTCGTGCTCCAACGGCGGCCGGGGCCCCAGCACGACGAAGGCATGCGTGCCCACCGCCGCGGCGAACTGGACGGCACCGGTGTCGTTGCCGATGCAGGCCTGCACCAGCGACAAGGCCGCCACGCTCTCGGCGACGCTGCTGTCGGTCATCGTCGTGACCCGATGGCGCAACGCCGGCTCGACGCGTGCCTGAATGGCCTCGGCCAGCGCTGCTTCCGCCGGCCCGCCCACCAGCAGCACGCCATGGCCGCGCGCGGCCAGCCGGTTGGCCAGGTCGACGAAATTGTCCTCGCCCCATTGCTTGTACGGTTCCGACGCGCCGATGGCCAGCGCATGCAGCGGGCGCGGCAGCCCGGCCAGGCGTTCGCGCATGCGCGCCAGTGCATCGGGCCGCACGCTGATGCGCGGCACGATGGGCGCGCTGCAGAAGCCCTGGGCGATGGAGAAAGCCGTTGCGTCCTTGTAGCCGGCCACGGCCGGGCCCCGATAGCGACTGATCCACGGAGACTTGGTCAACAGCAGCCGTTGCAGCCAGGTCTCGCCGAAGCCGAGGATGGTGCGGATGCCGGCCCGCCAGCAGACCATGATGGCGCGACCGGGATGGTCGGAGAACAGCACCATGCGGTCGAAGCGCTTGGGCGCCAGCTCCGCGCCGAAGCGCCACAACCCGTCCAGGCCGCTGTGCCGGCCGCGGCGGCGCTCGCTCTTGCGCGGGCGGCGGTCGAAGTCGATGACCTCACGCACCCAGGGCTCATGGCCGATCAGCTCGCGCGCCATGGTCGTCGGCGCCGCGATGACGGAGACCTGGCCGCCCTGGCTCTGCTCGGCCACGCAGCGGAAGTACTGCGCATGCCAGACCAGGTCGCCCATGCCGTTGAGCTGCAGCTGCACGGCCGTGCGTGGGCGGGTGTCTGCCTGGGTCATGCCGTCAGCGCGATGCGGGCGACATCACCCGGCTTGATGTCGGCCAGGCTCGCGGCCGTCAGGTTGTGCAGCGTCTCGGGGTCGTGCGCCAGCAGCGGGCGCGGGCCCAGCATGACCCAGGTCGGCGTGCCCACGGCCGCGGCGATCTGCACGCCACCAGTGTCGTTACCCAGGCAGGTGCGCACCAGCGACATCGCGGCCACGGTGTCCGCCACCGAGCCGTCGGTGGCGTCGAGGACGCGCGCGCGCAGTGTTGGCTCGACGCGCTGCAGGATGGCCTGCGCCATCTCGTGCTCCGCGGGGCCGGCGACCAGCAGCACGCCATGGCCCGCGCGCGCCAGCTCGGTGGCCAGCGCGGCGAAGTTGTCGGTGCCCCACTGCTTGTAGGGCTCCGACGAGCCGATGCACAGCGCATGCATGGGCTGCGGCAGGCCTTGCACGCGCGCCTTCACGCGCGCCAGCGCCTCGGGGCGCACGACCAGGCTGGGCACGATGGGCGCGTCGCACCAGCCGTGCGCCATGGCGAAGCGCGTCGCGTCCTCGTAGGTGCCCACGGCCGGGCCGGTGTAGCGCTCGATCCACGGCCCATGCGACAGCAGCCGGCGCTGCAGCCAGGTCGTGCCATAGCCCAGGCGCTCGGCGATGCGCGCCGTCAGCGCAACCAGCGACCGGTTGGTGTAGTTGGTGAACAGCACGATGCGGTCGAACTGCTTCTCGCGCAGCTCCAGGCCCATGCGGAACAGGCCCAGCACGCCGCGATGGCGGCCGCGCCGGCCCTCGTGGCGGCGCGGGTGGCGGTCGAAGTCGATGATCTCCCGCACCCAGGGTTCATGGCCCACCAGCTGCGGCGCGAACACCGTCGGCGACGCGATCAGCGCCACCTGCCCGCCGTGGCTGGCGGCAGCCACACGACGGAAGTACGGCACATGCCAGACCAGGTCGCCCATGCCGACCCACTGCAGCAGCACCACGGTGCGGGGTCTTGAGTCGGGGGCGGCGGGCGATGAGGGACGCGACGGCATCAGGCAGGGGGGGCGGAAAGCGGGCGGATTCTATGAGCCTGACCACTCGCCTCGGCAGGCGGCGGCGCCAGCAAACGCCGCGACAATCCGGCCCCATGTCCGCCGCCAATGCCTCCATCGCCCGACGCCTGGGCCAATACGTCTACCCGTATCGGTGGGGCGCGCTGCTGACCATCGTGGCCTACCTGTGTCTGGCCGGTACGGAATGGCTGCTGCCCCAGTTGATCAGCTATGCCTTCGACGACAAGGGCTTCACGCAGGATGCATACCCGTTGTGGATGGTGCCGGTGGTCCTCATCGGGCTGTACATCGTGCGCGGTGCATCGAGCTTTGCCGGGCAATACCTTTTCCACTGGACACAGACGCGCAGCGTGCTGGACTTCCGCACCGCACTGGTCAACTCGCTGCTGCGGCTGGACGCCCAGGTCTACACCCGCATGCAGCCGGGCACGGCGGTCACCAAGGTCGTCAACGACCCGCAGCAGATCCTGCAGCTGACCGGTGACGTGGGCATCGCGCTGCTGCGCGACGGCCTGGCCGCCATGGGTTTCGTGGTCTTGCTGTTCTACCTGAACTGGCAGCTCACGCTGATGGCGCTGGTCATCACGCCGGTGATGGCGCTGGTGATGAAGAAGCTCAACCAGCGCATGCGGCAGATGTCCACGCGCTCCTACGACTCGCAGCTGGTGCTGGTGAACAAGGTGGACGACATCACCCGCGCTTGGCGCGCGGTGCGCCAGTTCGGCGCGGCGGACTTCGAGCGCCAGCGCTTCACGGCCGCGGCGCTGGAGGTGCGGCGCTACAACCTCAAGGCCGCCGCAGCGGGCGCGCTGGCCCAGCCCGTGTCGCAACTGGTCGCCAGCGTGGGCTTGTCTCTGATCATCTGCATGGCTTTGTGGCAGGCACGCACGGAAGGCACCGGCGTGCAGGACTTCGCCAAGTACGTGGCCGCCTTGCTGTTGCTGCTCTCCAAGCTGCGCCACCTGTCCGACTTGGCCTCGCCGCTGACGCGCGCCAGCGTCATCGCCAAGGGCTGCTTCGAGCTGATGGACGCGCCCAAGGAGGTCGACACCGGCACGCGCGAACTGTCGGGCGCCGCGCACGGCGACATCGTGATGCAGGACGTGCGCCTGACCTACCCCGGCGCCACCCAGCCGGCGCTGGACGGCCTGAGTCTGACCTTCGGCGCTGGCAAGACAACGGCCCTCGTGGGCGCCTCGGGCGCTGGCAAGAGTTCCATCATCCACCTGCTGCTGGGTTTCGGCCGGCCCGACGGCGGCCGCATCCTGCTGGACGGCGAGGACATCGAGACACTGACGCGACTGTCGCTGCGCCGCCAGTTCGCCGTCGTGTCGCAGGACATCGTGCTGTTCGACGACTCGGTGGCCAACAACATCGCCTACGCCCAGCCGCGCGACGAGGCCAGGCTCGAAGCCGCGCTGCGTGCCGCCCACCTGTGGGATTTCGTGCAGACGCTGCCCGAGGGCGTGGAAACGGCCGTGGGCGCCAACGGCAGCAAGCTGTCCGGCGGCCAGCGCCAGCGCCTGGCCATCGCGCGGGCGCTGTACAAGGACGCGCCGATCTGGATCTTCGACGAAGCCACGTCGGCGCTGGACACCGAGAGCGAGCGCGCCGTGCAGCAGGCGCTGGCCGCCTGGTCGGGCCGCAAGACGCTGATCGTCATCGCGCACCGCCTGTCCACCATCCGCGACGCCGACGCCATCCACGTGATGGGCGCCGGCAAGCTCATCGAGACCGGCACGCATGCCGAGCTGCTGGCGCGCGAAGGCGCCTATGCGGCCATGGTGCGGGCCCAGGCCGGCGAAGCGTGAAACGTCGCGGCCTGCTGCTGTGGGCGGCGCTGCCGGCATGGGCGCAGGCCGAGGTCGAAATCAACACGGCGACACGTGCCGAACTCGAATCGCTGCCCGGCCTGGGCCCCGCGCTGGCGCAGCGCCTGCTGGCAGCGCGGCCGTTCAAGGACTGGGCGGACCTCATGCAGCGGGTGCCGGGCGTCAAGCATGCCGCGGCGCGCAAGCTGTCCGCAGCAGGGTTGCGCGTGGGCGGTGCGCCCCTGCCGTCAGCGGGCGGCAGCGTCGGCTGAGTCGGCCAGCGCAGCGGCGAAGCCGGCCGAGCGGCTGCGGCGCAGCGAGGCCGGGTCGATCTGCGGCGCACGCGTGGGCCAGCCGAAGAAGCGCTGCACGTCGGCGCGCTTGGCCAGCGTGTCGCTCATGCCCAGGTTGATCAGCTCGCCGACGAAGCTGGGCTCGAACAGCAGGTAGCTGATGAGCGCCGAGCCGCTGGTCGTCTTGCCCTTGCCGCTGACGCCGAAGGCCCGCAGCATCGCGCGCACGGACTTCGGCAGGCTGGCCTGGTGCTCGCCGGCCAGGTCGTCCAGCCGCCGGCTGGGGGCGATGACCAGCAGCTCGATGGGCCGCAGTGCCGTCGCGGCGCGGGTCTCGCGCGGCAGCAAGGCCAGCGTGCGGTTGATGCGGCGCAGGCGCTCCACGTCCACCGCCAGCGCGTCCAGGAAGATGTTGGACAGCGCATGCCCGGCGATCTGCGCCATGCTGGGATGCTCGCCGCTCGCCTGGTGGCGCCGGCCCTCGGGCTCCTTCATGCGGCCCGCGCCGATGACCAGGATGCGCTCGGCGCCCAGGTGCACGGCCGGCGAGATCGGCGCGCTCTGGCGCATGCTGCCGTCGCCGAACCACTCGGGCTCGCCCTCGAAGTCCAGCGGCTCGGCCGGGAAGATGAAGGGGATGGCCGACGAGGCCATCAGGTGCGCCAGCGTCAGCCGCGCCTGCACGGCCATGCGCTGCTCGCGCAGCCAGGGCACGACATGGTGGTGGGTCTGGAAAAAGGTGACGTGCTGGCCCGAGGTGTAGCTGGAGCCGGTCAGCGCCAGCGCGCGCAAGTGGCCGCCAGCCAGCATGGCTTCGACGCGCTCCATGTCCAGGTAGCGGCCCAGCAGCTCGCGCAGCGGCTTGTTGTCCAGCAGGCTGCGCGGGCGGCTGCGCGTCCAGCGCGCGATGGCCCAGCCCAGGCTCAGCATGCTCAGCCAGCGGGCGCCGCTCTTGACGGCCTCGAAAGCGTCGGCGCGGTAGATGTGCTCGACGTGCAGGCCCTGCCACAGGTGCAGCAGGCCGTCGACCGCGCCGTCGAAGTCATCGGCATGGCAGGCCAGCGTGGACGCGTTGATGGCGCCGGCCGAGGTGCCGCTGATGATGGGAAAGGGGTTGGCCGTCACGCCCGCGTCGCGCCGCAACTGCGCGATGGCGGCCAGCACGCCCACCTGGTAGGCCGCGCGCGCGCCACCACCGGTCAGGATCAGTCCGGTGACCGAATGCGGACGGGTGAGACCCGCGAGGGGCTTTGGCACGCTTTGTTGCATCGAGGGCCCTGTTGGCGCTGCGGCATGGGTCCGTTGCCGTAGCGTCAACAGGCCCTCTGGAAATCATCGCCGATGGCAGGCCTCATCCGGCCTCGTAGATCACCTCAGCTGCCGTGCCCAATTTCGCTAAAGCTTCATCTGCGGGCCAGAAACGGCTGGCCTCACCCAGTTCCACCAGCCAGCGCGCGCCGACCTTGTCGCCGTCCGGCTCGGCCTTGACCGCCACGCGCACCGGCAGGCCGACCTTCCTCGTGCCGCCCTCCTCCGTTTCGATGTCGCGTGGCGGGAAGCGCTGAACGAGCTCATGCAGCAGGCCGGCCGCCCCCGCATTGCCCAGCAGCAGGTGGCGGCCGAAGCGCGCCCGCGCCGCGGCCAGGCTCCACACCGCCTGCACGTTCATGCGCAGGCCGCCGGAGAAGCGGTCGTTCTGCACCTTGCCCTGGGCAATGATGAGTTCGTCCTCGGCCAGCAGTTCCTTGTTGGCGTTCAGCAGCTCCTCGTTGGCGACGGCCTCGATGGCGTCGCTCTTGTCGTCGATCTTGAAAATGGCCACGCGGCCACGTTGGCCGTTGATGACGCGCATGCCGCTGACGATGCCGGCCACCAGCGTGGGCTCGCGGCTGTCCTGCAGGTCGGCGATCTGGCGCTTGACGATGCGCCGCACCTCGGCGCCGCTCTGGTCGAACAGGTGGCCCGACAGGTAGAAGCCGATGGCCGTCTTCTCCAGCGACAGGCGCTCCTTGATGCTCCACTGCGGCGCGTCGACGAGATCGGGCTCGGCGGTGCTGGAGGCGTGCGAGTCGCCGAAGTCGAACAGGCCGCCCTGGTCGGCATTGGCCTCGGTCGTCTCGGCATGCGTGTAGCCGCGCGCGACGCTGGCCAGCAGCTTGGAGCGCTCCGGGTTGATGCTGTCGAAGGCGCCGGCCTTGATGAGCGCCTCCACCACGCGCTTGTTGACCGACTTGCGGTCCACCCGCAGGCAGAAGTCGTAGAAGCTCAGGAACGGCCCGCCGGCCTCGCGCGCCGCGATGATGGCCTCGATGGCGCCGCGGCCCGTGCCCTTGATGGCGCCCAGGCCGTAGTTCACGCTGCGATTCGTCAGCGGCTCGAAACGGTAGACACCCTTGTTGACGCAGGGCGGCTGGAACTCGATGCCGAAGATCTTGGCATCGTTGAGCAACACCTTGAGCTTGTCGGTGTCGTCCATTTCGATGGTCATGTTCGCGGCGTAGAACTCGGCCGTGTAATGCGCCTTCAGCCAGGCCGTGTGGTAGCTCAGCAGCGCATACGCGGCGGCATGCGACTTGTTGAAGCCGTAGCCCGCGAACTTCTCCATCAGGTCGAAGACCTCGTCGGCCTTCGCCTGGTCGATGCCCTTCTCCGCGGCGCCCTTGCGGAAGATCTCGCGGTGCATGGCCATCTCCTCGGCCTTCTTCTTGCCCATCGCGCGGCGCAGCATGTCGGCGCCGCCCAAGCTGTAGCCGCCCAGCACCTGGGCCGCCTGCATCACCTGCTCCTGGTAGACGAAGACGCCATAGGTCTCCTCCAGCACCTGGCCCAGCAGCGGATGCGGGTACTCGATGACCTCCTTGCCGTGCTTGCGCGCCACGAATGACGGGATCAGATCCATCGGCCCCGGCCGGTACAGCGACACCAGCGCGATCAGGTCCTCGAAGCGCGAGGGCTTGGCGTCCTTCAACAGTCGCTGCATGCCGGGCGATTCGAACTGGAACACGCTCTCCGAGTAGCCGTCGCCGAAGAGCTTGAACACCTTGCGGTCGTCCAGCGGCACGTTGGCCCAGTCGAAGTCCTTGCGCTCCGGGTAGCGGGCGACGATGAAGTCCTTGGCCAGCTCCAGGATGGTCAGCGTGGCCAGGCCCAGGAAGTCGAACTTCACGAGGCCGATGGCCTCCACGTCGTCCTTGTCGAACTGGCTCACCGCCGAGGTCGAGCCGGGCTGCTGGTACTGCGGGCAGAAGTCGGTGATCTTGCCGGGCGCGATCAGCACGCCGCCGGCGTGCATGCCGATGTTGCGCACCATGCCCTCGACGCGCGCGGCCAGCTTCAGCAGCTCGGCCACCTCCTCGTCGCTCTTCTCGCGCTCCTCCAGCTCCGGCGCCTCGTGGCGGGCGTAGATGACCTTGGCCTTGTCGGGGTCGAAATTGGGCGGCAGCCTGGCCAGCGTCACCGTCTTGCCCGGCGGCGCGGGGATGAGCTTGGCGATGCTGTCCACATGGCCGAAGCCCATGCCCAGCACGCGGCCGATGTCGCGCAGCGCCGCCTTGGCGGCCATCGTGCCGAACGTCGCGATCTGGCTGACCGCCGGGCGGCCGTACTTGTCCTTGACGTAGTCGATGACGCGGTCGCGGTTGCCCTGGCAGAAGTCGATGTCGAAGTCGGGCATGGAGACCCGCTCCGGGTTCAGGAAGCGCTCGAACAGCAGGTTGTACTTGAGCGGGTCCAGGTCGGTGATGAGCAGCGCGTAGGCGACCAGCGAGCCCGCGCCCGAGCCCCGGCCCGGGCCGACCGGGCAGCCGTTCTCCTTGGCCCAGCGGATGAAGTCCGACACGATGAGGAAGTAGCCCGGGAAGCCCATCTTGATGATGGTGTTCAGCTCGAACTCCAGCCGCTCGACGTAGCGCGGGCGTTCCTTCTCTCGCTCCACCTCGTTGGGGAACAGGTGCTTCAGCCGTCCGACCAGGCCCTCGTGGCTCAGCTCGCGGAAGTACTGCTCCATCGGCATGGGCGTGCCGTCGGCCAGCAGCGGCGTCGGGAAGTTGGGCAGTTGCGGCTTGCCCAGCACCAGCGTCAGCGAGCAGCGGCGGGCGATCTCGGTGGTGTTCTGGATCGCGCTCGGGATGTCCTTGAACAGCTCCCGCATCTGCGCCTGCGTCTTGAAATACTGGCTGGGCAGGAAACGCTTGATGCGCTTGGGGTTGGCCAGCGTCTCGCCCTCGGCCACGCAGACGCGCGCCTCGTGGGCCTCGAAGTCCTCTTCGCCGAGGAACTGGATCGGATGGGTCGCGACGACCGGCAGGCCCAATTCCGCAGCCAGCGGCACGCTGGCCTGCACCAGCGCTTCCTGCCCCGGCAGGCCGGCGCGTTGCAGCTCGATGTAGAAGCGGCCGGGGAAGACGGCCGACAGGCGCTCGGCCCATTCCCTGGCGCGCACCTTGTCGCCCTGCATCAGCGCCTGCCCGAGGCCGCCGTGCTGCGCGCCCGACAGGCAGATCAAACCGCCGCCCAGTTCCTGCAGCCACTCCCACTTCAGGCAGGCCTGGTTGCGCTGCACGTTGTCGATCCAGGCACGCGACAGCAGTTCGCTCAGGTTGAGATAACCCTGCTTGTCCTGCACCAGCAGCAGCAGCCGCGTGGGCGGCTTGTCGGTGGCATCGGTCTCCAGCCAGCAGTCCGCGCCAAGGATGGGCTGCACGCCCTTCTTGCGCATCGCGCTGTAGAACTTGATGCCGCCGAACAGGTTGGCCAGGTCGGTGATGGCCGCGGCCACCTGGCCGTCGGCGGCGGCGGCGTCCGCCGCGTCATCGGTGCGCAGCGTGCCGTCGACCACCGAGAACTCGGTGTGCATGCGCAGGTGGACGAAGGGCAGGTCTGGCGAACTCGTAACAGCGGTCTCGGGCATCGCGGCATTGTAGGAAGCCGCCATGCCCGCCCGGGAGCTCAGCGCCGGTTCACAGCGACCGCAGCACGTGGCCGCCGCCCAGGGTCAGCAGGTCCTGGGTCACGTCGGCCTCGTGCGCGGAGACGGGGTGTGTGACGACCGACCACTGGCCGTGCTCGCTGGCCTCACGCACTTGGGCGGTCACACGGGCGCGGTCCGGCCGCAGCGTCAGCAGGCCGGCCGCCAGCATGCCGACGAACACGCCGTACACACCGCCCAGCGCCACCGTCGCCCGCGGCGAGGCGAGCGCCGCCGGCCATCCTGCGGCAAGTACCAGCGCCGCCAGTGCGAGGCCGCCGAGGGCGCCGGCCAGCCCCAGCCACGCATGGGAACGAAGCAGCGTGTGCCAGATGCCGTTGGACTCCGGCTCCATCTTGCGGCCCAGGCGCGGGTCGCTCGGCGTGATCAGCGCGATGCCCAGCTTGCGCGGCGAAACCGTCCGCAACGCATGGAAGGCCCGCGTGGCGCTGCCCCGGTCTGGGAAGGTGGCGGCAACGAGCGTCAGTGACCGCTCGCCAAACAGATGCAATGCGGAATTCATGATGACCTCTGCCGGCAGTTCCTGGGCTTTCATTGAATCCCGACGCGGCAAATATGGGCAGCCCTCCGGCGCCTCGACCTGCCGTCAGCACCGGCCTACGCGACCGATAACGTATGACTTTTGAGCGATACGAATTCCAGGATCGGCGTTAGCGCGGGGATACCACGCCGAAATAGTCATGTTTAATGGATTCGACCGGGGCCAACGGTGGCGCCGGTCGCGATCGACGAAGCCCGCCCGCACGAGGCGGCCCGCCACACGGAGACAAACCCATGTTCCTGCCCCTGAAGCGCCTGGCGCGCTTGATCGCCGGCTGCGCGCTCGCTGCCGCCTTGGTTCCTGCGCAAGCCGCGCCATGGACGCTGACGGGCGCCATCGGCACCCACGATCCGCACATCTACAAGACCAGTTCCACCTGGTGGCTGTTCGAGACCACCGACAACGGCGGCATCGGCGTCAAGTACTCCAGCAACGGCACGGCCTGGACGCAGGGCGGGCCGATCTTCAGCGGCGGCCTGGCCTGGTGGAAGACCTACCTGCCCACTGACAAGACCGCCATGGTCTGGGCGCCGGGCTGCGGCGAGTACAACGGCCTGGGCTACTGCTACTACGCGATCTCCAGCTTCGGCTCGCAGAAGTCGGCCATCGGCCTCACCACCTCCGCCGGCGGCATCGCGGCCGGCCAGTGGGTGGACCAGGGCGCCATCCTGACTTCCAAGTCCGGCGACGGCTACAACGCCATCGATCCGGCCTTCGTGCTCGCCGCCAACGGCGACCCCTATCTCGTGTTCGGCTCGTTCTGGAACGGCATCCACATCACCCGCGTCAGCAAGGTGAACCTCAAGCCGCCGACAGGTGGCATCGTCAACATCGCGCGCGATACGGTCAACGGCATCGAGAACGGCTTCGTCGTCAAGAAGGCCATCAACGGCACGACCTGGTACTACCTGTTCGCGTCCAAGGGCGCCTGCTGCAAGGGCGCGAACAGCACCTACCGCATCGTCGTCGGCCGCTCGACGTCCATCACGGGCCCGTACAGCGACAAGGCCAGCGTGGCCATGATGTCCGGCGGCGGCACGGTGCTCGCGTCCAGCGGCTCGCGCTTCAAGGGGCCGGGCGGGCAGTCGCTGCTGGCCGACGGCTCCGTGATGGCCTGGCACGCCTACGACGCGCAGAACAACGGCGCACCCGTCCTCTTCATCGGCAACGTGACCTGGGGCGCAGACGGATGGCCGCAAGCGGTCTGGTGATCGCACCGCCGACGGCCCTGGTGCTCGGGATCGTCGGGGTCGTCGGGGTCGCGCTGCTGGCCTGGGCTTGGTGGGGCCCGCCAGCGGGGGATGCCGTGGCGCCCCGCCGGGCCGCCGTGGTGGCGGCCGTGGTGACGGCCGCGCCGCAGCGCGTCGCGCCGGAGCCGCCGCCACGGCAGGCACCTGCCCCGCGCGTGATGCCGGCAGCCCCCTCGGCAGTCAGCCTGAACGACCTGCTCGCCGCGCCCGAGTCGCAGCTGCGCACCAGCCTGCATGCCGCGCTGGCCGCGCGCGCCCAAGGCGGGCGGCTCTATGCCCGCGCGCTGGCACGGCGCTGCGCCGACCTGGCCGGGCTGCAGATGGCCGCGCAGCCCGACGTCAACGACGCCCGCCACCAGCGCGCCGCCACCCGCCAGGCGGCGCTGGCGGCGGGCTGCGGGCAGTTCGCGAACGCCGAATGGCTGGGCTTCGTCAATGTGGCCGCGGACGAGCCCGGCGGCGACCCGCTGCTGGCGGTGCAGCAGTCGGACCTGGACGACGCCGCTCTGCTTCAGGCGGTGTTCGCACGGCCCGACGCGCTGCTGCTCGACGAACTCGGCGAGCGCCTGCTGCGCCGGCGCATCGGCGGCGAGGCCGTCCTCTACTTCGATGGCCAGCGCTTCGACAGCGAGACCGACGCCGCCCTCGCCCAGGCTGCGCTGCGCCTGCTGCCCTGCCAGTTCGGCCTCGCGTGCGACGAGCGCGACCCGGAGGTCTGGCTGGCCTGCCTGCGTGGCGATGGCTGCGCGGGCTCGCGCGCCGAGCAGCAGCCCGCCGCGGCGCAGGCGCTGGCCGCGCGCCTTGCGGCCGCCCTGCGCGGGCGCGAGCTGGGCCGCTTCCTGCCGCCATCCTGAGGGTTGTGCGGGCTTGTGGCTGCAGTGCCGGCCGGTAAGCTCGGCGCCCATGAAAACCACCCTCCTCCCGCTGGCGCTGGTCGGCGTGCTGTCCACCGCCATCGCCGCGCCGCCCAAGCCCGCCGTCAAGCCTGCGCCCGCCAAGACCGCCCAGCAGATCCTGGCCGCCTCGCCCGCCAGCGACTGGCGCGACCTCGACGCCCAGAACACGCTGCTGATGGAACTTGCTGCGGGCCAGGTCGTCATCGAGCTGGCCCCGCGCTTCGCCCCCGCCCACGCGGCCAACATCCGCGCGCTGGCCCGCGGCGGCTACTGGGACGGCCTGGCCGTCCTGCGCGTGCAGGACAACTTCGTGACGCAATGGGGCGACCCCGACAGCGAGGACGCAGCCAAGGCGCGCCCGCTGCCCGCCGGCGCGCTGCCCAAGCTGCCGGCGGAGTTCTCCGTCCCCATCGACAACATCGGCAAGGCCGCCGGCTTCAACAAGCTGCCCGACGTGGAAGGCTGGGCACCGCGCACCGGCTTCGCCCAGGGCTTCGCGGTGGCGGCCGACCCGAAGCTGGGCAAGGCCTGGCTGGCGCATTGCTACGGCACGGTGGGCGCGGGCCGCAGCGACGCGGTCGACTCCAGCAACGGCACCGAGCTCTACGTCGTCATCGGCCAGGCGCCCCGCGGGCTGGACCTGAACATCACGCCGGTCGGCCGCGTGCTCAAGGGCATGGAACTGCTGTCCGCCCTGCCCCGCGGCGCGGCGGCGATGGGCTTCTACGACAAGCCCGAGCAGCGCACCGCCATCCAGCGCGTGCGCCTGCTGGCCGACGTGCCGCCGGCCGAGCGGCCCGCGCTGCAGGTGCTGCGCACCGAGTCCAGCACCTGGAACCAACTGCTCGACGCGCGCCGCTACCGCGGCGGCTGGTTCGTGCACAGCCCCGGCTACATCGACATCTGCAGCGCGACCGTGCCGACGCGCCCCACCCCTCAAGCGCCCAAGTAGAGCGCCACGCGGTAGGTGATGAACGATGCCAGGTAGGCCAGGCCGAACAGGTAGGCCATCATGATCGCGGGCAGCTTGTAGCCGCCGGTCTCGCGCTTCACGGCGGCCAGCGTCGCGATGCACTGCGGCGCGAAGACGTACCAGGCCAGCAGCGACAGCGCGGTGGCCAGGCTCCAGGTCTGGGCGATCAGCGGCGCGAGCGCCTGGGCGGTGTCGTCGCCGGTGGCCGACAGCGCATAGACGGTGCCCAGCGCACTGACCGCGACTTCGCGCGCCGCCAGGCCCGGCACCAGCGCCAGGCTGATCTGCCAGTTGAAGCCGATGGGCTCGAAGATCTTGGCCAGGCCGGCGCCCAGGTAGCCGGCGATGCTGTACTGGATGGGCGCTCCCGTGGCGCCTGCCGGCGGCGCCGGGAAGCTGGACAGCAGCCACAACGCCAGCGTCAACAGCAGGATGATGCCGCCCACGCGCTGGATGAAGATCATGGCGCGCTGCCACAGCCCGATGGCGATGGAGCGCGGGTGCGGCCAGTGGTAGCTGGGCAGCTCCATCATCAGCGGCCGCACCAGCCTGCCGGTGCTGGTGAAGCGCTTGAGCACCCAGGCCACCGCCATCGCGCCGAGGATGCCGGCGACATACAGGCCGAACAACACCAGGCCCTGCAGTTCGAAACCGCCGATATCGCGGTTGGGAATGAAGGCGCCGATCAGCAGCGCGTACACCGGCAGCCGCGCCGAGCAGGTCATCAGCGGCGCGATCATGATGGTGACGAGCCGGTCGCGCGGGTTGGCGATGGAGCGCGTGGCCATGATGCCGGGGATGGCGCAGGCGAAGCTCGACAGCAGCGGGATGAAGCTGCGCCCCGACAGGCCCACGCTGCCCATCAGCCGGTCCAGCAGCAGCGCCGCGCGCGGCAGGTAGCCCGACTCCTCCAGCACCAGGATGAAGAAGAACAGGATCAGGATCTGCGGCAGGAACACCAGCACGCCGCCGGCACCCGCAATGACGCCGTCGACGATGAGGCTGTGGAACCAGCCTTCGGGCAGCACCTTGCCGACCTGCTGGCCCAGCCAGGCCATGCCGCCCTCAATGAGCTGCATGGGCGCCTCGGCCCACGAGAACACCGCCTGGAACAGCAGGAACAGCAGCACCGCCAGGATGACCGAACCCGCCACCGGGTGCAGCAGCACGCGGTCGACGCGGTCGCTGGGCAGCGTGGGCAGCTCCTGGTCGAGGCGCAGCGCGCGCAGCCAGGTCTTGACGGTGACGTGGTCGTCGACCTGCTGCTCCCCCGACATGGCCGGCGGCGCAGCCTCCCAGACCTCGGGCCTGTCCAGCATCGCGCGCAGTTCGTCCAGGCCTTCGCGGTGGATGGCCACGGTGCGCACGACCGGCAGGCCCAGCTGGGCGCTCAACGCCGCGGGGTCGACGACGAGGCCGCGGCGGGCGGCCAGGTCGGCCATGTTGAGCGCCACCACCACCGGCAGGCCCAGCCGGCGCACCGCCAGCAGCAGGCGCAGGTTGCGGCGCAGGTTGGTGGCGTCCAGCACGCAGACGACCAGGTCGGGCCGCTTCTCACCCTTGGCACGGCCGGCCAGCACGTCGCAGGTGACGCGCTCGTCCGGCGAGCGCGGATGCAGGCTGTAGGTGCCCGGCAGGTCCAGCAGGCGCAGTGTCTTGCCGGCGGCTGAAATGAGGCGCCCCTCCTTGCGCTCGACGGTGACGCCGGCGTAGTTGGCGACCTTCTGGTGGCTGCCCGTCAGGCCGTTGAAGAGGGCCGTCTTGCCGCAGTTGGGATTGCCGACGAGCGCAACCAGCTTGCCGCCGCGGTGGACGTGGACGACCGACTCAGCCATGGGCACGCGGCGTCACGGCGATGCATTCCGCCTCGGCATGGCGCAGCGCGAACGTCGACTGCCCGACGCGCACGACCAGGTTGCCCGTGCGCTCGGCGCCACGGCGCAGCACGCGCACCGCCTCGCCCGGCAGGAAGCCGAGGTCGGACAGCCAGGACGCCCACTCCGGCGAGTGCGCGGGCGCGCTGACCTGCTGGACGGTCAGCGCCTGCCCGGCGGGGGCGGCGGCGAGGCTGGAAGGCAGCGGCTCGGACATGGGTGCGGGCTCGGCAGGCAAGCGCATTGATGAGAATGATTCTCATTGTAAGCGAGCCCAACCCGTCGCTGCGCGAGCGGTCAGCGGGGATTGAGTGCGTCCAGCAGCTGATCGCAGGCCTTGAGCGCCTTGGCAAAGTCCAGCCGGGCGATGGCGGCCGACAACGCGGCGAAGTCGGGCCCGAGGGCGGCGCCGTGGCCGGCCAGTTGCTCGCAGGCCGCCACGGAGCGCATGTTGCGCTCCACCAGCAGTTGGCGCAGCCGCCGCAGCGCCTGCAGCGGGTCGACGTCCTCCCTGGCCGCCGCCTGCGCCGATGGCGGCACCAGTGCGGCCAGCGTGTCGTCCAGCAGCCGCTGCAGCGTATCGACTTGCGCCGCCTGCACGCCGCCCTCGCCCCGCACGGCCTGCTCCTGCGCACCGGCCAGCGCCGCCAGCGCGTCCGCGCCGACAGCTCCGGCCAGGCCGCGCAGCGTGTGCAGCACGCGCACGGCGTCCGGCACCGAGCCCTGGCGCAGGTGCCGGCGCAGCGCCAGCATCTCCGCGGGCACGTCCCGGGCGAACGACGTGATCAGCCGGTCGTACAAGGCCTGGCGGCCACCCAGCCGACCCAGCGCGGCGTCCCGGTCCAGCAGCTGCGGCGCTGCGGTCGCGGCAGGCGTGGCGGGCGCGACATCGGCCCGCCCGACATGGCGGCGCAGGCAGGCGACGAGCTGCTCCAGCTCCACCGGCTTGGCGACGTGGTCGCGCATGCCGGCGGCCAGGCAGGCCTGGCGGTCGGCGTCCATCGCGTTGGCCGTCATGGCGATGATGCGGCTGCCCGGGCGCTTCTTGAGGATGCGCTGCGTCGCCTCGAAGCCGTCGATGTCGGGCATCTGCAGGTCCATCAGGATGGCGTCGAACGGCGGCTCGGTGACGAGCGCGAGATGCACGCCCTCCACGCCGCCGCCGGCCAGCGTGACGATGGCGCCCTCGTCCTCCAGCAGCTCCTGCGCGACCTGCTGGTTGAAGCCGTTGTCCTCCACCACCAGCAGTCGCATGCCGGTCAGGCGCTGCACCCCGCCCTCGGCGCGCGCACGCGGCTCGCCCTGGGTGGCCTCGGCGACGGCGTCCTGCAGCATCGAGGCCGTCACCGGCTTGACGAGATAGCCGCCCAGGCTCTGCACCTCCTGCTCGCTGCGCTCGGCGAGCAGCTCGCGACCGTGGGCGGTCACCATGATGATGACCGGCGCGTCGGACTCGTGGCTGTCGCGGATGCGCTTCGAGGTCTCCCAGCCGTCCAGCCCCGGCATGCGCCAGTCCATCAGGATGAGGTCGTAAGTCCTCGACGGACCGCCCCGAGAGGACTGTGCCCCCTCGGGGGGTGGGTTGGGCGCAGCCCTGCCTTCGGCGGCCAGGTGCACGAGCGCCAGCGCCTGCTCGCCGCTGGAGGCCAGGTCGCAGTCCCAGCCCAGGCTCGCGGCGATGCCGTACAACACCTCGCGCGCCATCGGGTTGTCGTCGACGACCAGCACCTTCAGGCCCGGCCGTGCCGGCGTCCGGCCGCGTTCGGCCGGGGCCTCCGACAGCGTCAGCTCGAAGTGGAAGCGGCTGCCCTCGCCGACCCGGCTGTCCACGCGCAGCTCGCCGCCCATCAGTGCCACGAGGCGTCGGCTGATCGCCAGGCCCAGGCCGGTGCCGCCGTAGCGTCGCGACGTCGACTGCTCGGCCTGGCTGAAGCCGACGAAGATCTGCTCGAGCTTGTCGGGCGCGATGCCGATGCCGGTGTCGCTGACCTCGAAGCGGATGCGCGCCTGCCCGGCCGTCTCCTCCAGCAGCGTCAGCGTCAGCACCACCTCGCCGTGCTCGGTGAACTTGAGCGCGTTGCCGGCCAGGTTCAGCAGCACCTGGCGCAGCCGCGTGGTGTCGCCAACCAGCGCTGCCGGCAGCCGCGGGTCGAGGCGGAACAACAACTCAATGTCCTTGGCGCCGACATTGGCAGAGAGGATCACGGCCAGCTCGCGCATGAAGTCGCTGAGTTCGAAGTGGTGCGGGTCCAGCACCATCATGCCGGCCTCGACCTTGGAGAAGTCCAGCACGTCGTTGATGACGGCCAGCAGCGCCTGCGCCGCCGTGCGCGCCTTGCTCGCATAGTCGTGCTGGCGCGGGCTCAGCTCGGTGCGCAGCAGCAGGTTGAGCATGCCCAGGGCGCCGCTCATCGGCGTGCGGATCTCGTGGCTCATGTTGGCCAGGAAGTCGCTCTTGGCCTGGCTGGCCGCCTCGGCGGCGACACGGGCGCGCACCAGCTCGGTCTCGGCGCGGTGGCGCTCGGTCACGTCGACCAGCATCTGCACGAGGTTGACCAGCCGGCCGCGACGGTCGCGGATGGCGCTGGCGCTGCCGTCGACGAACAGCTCGCCGCCGCCGGGCAGTGCAAAGCCACGCTCGAAGCGCACGTGCGCCAGCCGCGCGGCGGCCAGGCGGTCCAGCTCGCCGCCCGGCAGGTGGTTGGCGCGGAAGTCCGGCAGGTCGGCCAGCCGGGCGCCGCGCAGCTCGTCGGCGGTGCGGCAGAGCATCGCCGTCAACGCCTGGTTCACGTCGAGGATGACGCCCTGCGCATCGCACAGCGCGATCCCTACCTGGGCGCGCTCGAACACGCCGCGAAAGCGCTGCTCGCTGTCGTTCAGCGCCCGGGTGCGCTGCTCCACGCGGGCCTCCAGCAGCTGCTTCTCGACCACCAGCTGCTCGGTCATGCGGTTGAAGTTGCGGGCCAGCTCGCGGAACTCGCTGAAGCCGCAGATGGGCGCCCGCTCCTCCAGGCTGCCGCCGGCAATGCGCGCCACGGCGCGGTTGAGCATCTGCACGGGCTCCACCAGCCGGCGACCCAGCAGCAGCGCCAGGCCGAGGGCCAGCAGCAGTGCGAGGCCAAGCGCGGCCAGCAGGCGGTTGCGCAGCGCGCGGGCCGGCGCAAAGGCCTCGTCGGCATCGATGTTGACGGCGATGCCCCAGTCCAGCGCCGGCAGGTGGCGCCAGGACGAAATGATCTCCACGCCGGCGTAGTTGCGCGTCAGCCCGCTGCCGCTTTCGCCGCGCAGGCCGCGCAGCGCGGGGATGGCGTCGGTCGCGTGCAAGTCCAGCGGCCGGCTCGCCACCTCCGGTGGCATGCGCGGCAGTTCGTTGACGAAGAGCGCCTGGTCGCCGCTGCGCTGCACCAGCACGGTCTCGCCCGTCAGCGCCAGGCCGGCGCGGTCGGTTGCCACACGCAGCAGGCGGTCGAGGTCGAGCTGCAGCACGATGCTGCCGAGCACCCGGTCGCCGTCGATGACCGGCTGGACGTGGAACAGCGTCAGCGGCCCGCCACCGCGCAGCCGCATGAGGGGCGTGAGCTGGCCGTCCAGCCGGCCGATGGCGCGGCGGTGCGCGGCGAGCAGCTCGCTGCCCTCGAACGCGCCGCCGTCCAGCCGGGCCAGCCCGGGGCTGGAGCCCGCCGGCGGCTTCATCGCGAAGCCGATGCGGCCGTCCGGTTGAACCAGCAGCAGGTTGCCGTACTTGCCGGTGTCGTCCAGCCGGGCATAGAAGGCCCGACTGGCCGCCGGCACGCGCGTGGCGGCGGCGTCGCGCCCCTGGCTGAGCAGGTCGCGCGTGTCGCTCGCCTGGGCGGCGAGCAGCGCGTCGGTCTGCACCTCGTTGAGGTACTCGTTGATCTCGGCGACCTTCTTGCGCGCGATCGCCACCAACCCCTCGGTGACGGTCTCGCGCAGGCTGCGCTCGAAGCTGGCGAGCTGCCAGAGCCCCATCAGGCCCAGCGGCAGCATGGACAGCAGCAGGAAGCCCAGCAGCAGCGCCGGGCCGATGCGCCAGGCGCGCCGCGTCGATTCGGCAGCAGGCGGCGAGATCACGGCGGGCCTCCCGGGCGCGCGACGATGGCGGCCCAGTGTGCGGTCGACCGGAACGCCGGCCAGACGGCAGGCTTGACGGGGCGCGAGGCCTGCCAGACTTCGCCAAGCTGGCCATCGGGCTTCACGTGGGCGATGCGCAGCTGGCGCCACAGGTGGCGCGTCTGCGCATCCACCGCCGCGTAGCCGTGCGGCGCGTCGACGCTCTGCTGCACGACGTTGGCGTTGACCACGTCAGTCTGCACGCTGCCCACCTCCCGCACCGCCGCCGCCCACAGCCGCACCGCCACGTAGGCCGACACGGCCGGGTCGCTGGCCTGGGCGGCCTCGCCCTGGCTGGCGCGCAGCCGCGCGAGAAAGGCCGCGTTGGCCGCGCCGGGCAGCGACTGCAGATAGCTCCAGGCCGTGAAGTGACGCCCCAGCCGGCCGCCGCCATAGGCGCGCATCTCGGGCTCGGCCGCCGTGAAGGACAGCAGCGGCAGATCGGCCAGCCCGGCGGCGACCAAGGCATCGAACAAGGCGCCGTTGCTGTCGCCGCTGACGGTGCTGAGGACGAGGTCGGGCCGCAGTGCCTGCAGGTCGGCGATGGCGGCACCCACGTCGAGCGAGTCCAGCGGCAGGTAGCGCTCGCCCAGCACACGGCCGCCGCCCAGCTGGATGAACTCTCGCAGCATGGCGTTGACGCGGCGCGGGAACGGGCCGTCCGAGCCGATGAGGTAGACATGCCGGCCGAAGCCGCTCATGGCCCAGTCGGTCGCCGGCAGCACGTGCTGGTTGGGGATGGGGCCGGTGTAGATGACGTTCGGGGAGCGCTCCATGCCCTCGTGGGCGAGCGGGTAGAACAGCAGGTGGCGCCGCGCCTCGACGACCGGCCGCACCGCCTGGCGGCAGGCCGACGTCCAGCAGCCGAACAGCGCGACGGCGCCGTGTTCGTCGATCAACCGCGCGGCCGCCGCGGCGGCCACCGCGGGGTCGGAGCGCGTGTCCTCGATGCGCAGCTCGACGCGCCGGCCCAGCAGCCCACCGGCACTGTTGATCTCCTCGACGGCCAGCTGGACGGCCGCCACCAGCGCGCGCCCGCTTGTCCCCATCGGGCCGGTCAATGCCTGCAGCTGGCCGATGACGATGGGACCATGTTCCGCGCCGGAGGCCGGCTTGCGCCACAGGTAGGCGCCCAGCGCGAGCGCGGACAGCAGGATCAGCCCACCGAGCAGCGCGAGCCGGGCACGCATCTGGGCCTGCCTCAAGCCGTCGCGCGCCGCGCCTCGGGCGAGATCAGCGGCAGCGTCAGCCGCACCGTCGTGCCCACGCCCGGCGTGGACTCGACCTGGAGCTGGCCACCGAGCGCGAACGTGACGAGGTTGCGCACGATGTAGAGACCCGGCTCGCCGCGGTTGGGGCCGAAGCGCGTCGAGAAGAACGGGTCGAAGACCCGGCCCAGCATGCCCGGCGGGATGCCGACGCCGTGGTCCTGCACGGCGATGGTGAGCTGGTCGGTGCCCAGCGGCCGCACACGGATGTGGACCTCGCCGCCGCTCTCGCGGTAGGCATGCTTGACGGCGTTCTGCATCAGGGTCGACAGCACCTTGGCGAGCGCGCCGCGGAAGCTCAGCAGGTGCAGGTCGTCGCCGGCGTCCAGCTCGCAGTGCACCTGGTGCGCCGCGAGCGCGCCTGCCAGCCCGGCCACCACCTCGTGGATCAGCTCCAGCAGCGAGAAGCTGCGGCGCTGGTCGCCGAAGTTGTCGGCCGTGGACTGCAGGAAGGAGTCGACCACCGACAGCGTGCGCTGCAGGTTGGACAGCACCAGGCCGACGCCCTCCTCGCTGACGCGCAGGTGCCGGTCCAGGTCGCTGCGCTTGAGGCTGCCGGCCTGCACCAGCGCGCGCAGCTGGGCCAGGTCGTCCTGCAGCGTGCAGGCCGAGATCAGCGCGTTGCCCAGCGGCGAGGACAGCTCCTGTGCGATGCCTGAAATGGTGCGGCCGACCGAGGCCAGCTTGTCGCGCTGGAAGAGTTCGATCTGCGAGCGCGCGAAGCTCTCGGAAGCCAGCTTGAGCGCCAGCTGCGTGCGCACCCGCGCCTTGACGACGACGTCGACGAAGGGCTTGGGGATGTAGTCCACCGCGCCATGGCCGAAGCCCTGCGCCTCGTCGGCGGCGCTGCCCTGCACGGTCACGAAGATGACGGGAATGCCGCGCGTGCGCGGATCGGCCTTGAGCCGGTCGCAGACTTCATAGCCGCTCATCTCGGGCATCAGCACGTCGAGCAGGATGAGGTCGGGCAGCTGCTGGCTGCAAAAGGCCAGCGCCTCGGCGCCGCTGGTGGCCATCGAGACTTCGCATTCGTCCACCAGCAGTTGGTAGAGCGCATGGATGTTGCTCGGCTGGTCGTCGACAACGAGGATGAGCGGCATGGCGGACCAGAATAACCCGCGGTCCCCGCTGACGCGCAGGCGCCCGGCCCGGGGCTTTCCCCAGGCCTCGAACGTGCATTCCGTCGCACATTTGATGCCTGGCGGCCACCCATAATCGGCCGGCTTCATGCGACCGCCCATGCCCCCGCGCACGCTCACGCTCGCACTCCTCTGGCTGGCCATGGCGGCGCTGTCGGCGCTGCTGGCCCTGCTCCTGAGCCTGCGCGCCGGCGCCGGCGGCGCAATCGACGCCGCGCTGGCCCTCAACCTGCTGCTGCTGCCCCTGCCGGCGCTGTGCGCGCTCGCGCTGCGCCGCCGCACGAAGTCGGCCCACCAGGCCGCCACCGAAGCCAAGACGCGCTTCCTGGCGCAGATCAGCCACGAGATCCGCACGCCCATGAACGCCATCATGGGCATGACCCAGCTGGCCCTGCAGACGCCGCTGACGACCGAGCAGCGCGACCTGCTGACCAAGGCCGACGCCGCGTCACGCACGCTGCTGGGGCTCATCGACGACGCGCTGGATGTCGCCAAGATCGAGGCCGGCCACATGCAGATGGCGTCGCAGCCGCTGCAGTTGGAGGAGGTCGTCGCGCATGCCGTCGAGCGGGTGCGGCCGCTGCATGCCAACCCGGCCGTCGCGCTGGTCTGCGACTGGGCCGACGCCAGCCTGCTCGACGGGCGCGGCAGGCTGCTGGGCGATGCGCTGCGCCTGCAGCAGGTGCTCGTCAACCTGCTGTCCAACGCCCTCAAGTTCACGCCCGCCGGCCAGGTGCTGCTGCGCCTGGCGGCCGCGCCGACCGACACGCAGGGCCGCGTGCCGCTGCTGCTCACCGTGCAGGACAGCGGCGTCGGCATGGGCGCCGAGCAACTGGCCGGGCTGTTTCGCGAGTTCACGCCGGGCGACGCCACCATCCCGCGCCGCCATGGCGACCCGGGCCTGGGGCTGGCCATCACGCGCCGCCTCGTCGAGCTGATGGGCGGCAGCCTGGAGGTGCAGAGCCAGCCCGGGCACGGCACCAGCTTCGAGATCCGGCTTGCGCTGCCCGTCGATGCCGCCGCGGCCCCGGCCCCGGCCGCGCTGAAGCCCCGGCCGCTGCTGCTCGCCGACGCCCACCCCGCCAGCCGCGAAGCGACGCTGGCGCTGCTGCGCCACCTGGGCCTGGGCGAGCACCTGGCCGCCAGCGCCGATGTCGCGAGCATGCTGGGCGCGCTGGCCACCGCGCGCGAGGCCGGCCGCCCTTTCGACTGGCTGCTGCTCGACTGGCATCTCCCCGGCCCCGGCCCGACGGGCGCGGAGCTGCTGGCCCGGCTGCGCCGCGACCACCCCGCGCTGCGCGTCGCCGTGCTGGGCCCGTCGGGGCAGGACGACGGCTCGGCCCAGGCGCGGGCCTTCGGCGCGCGCGCCGTCTGCCCCCGGCCGCCGCTGCCGGGCGAGCTGCGCCGCCTGCTCGGCGAATCGGCCGGCGGGCGGGCCGCGACCGTCGACACCCAGTCGCTGGCCGGCCTGCGCGTGCTGCTGGTGGAGGACCATCCCATCAACCAGGAGATCGCCCTGCGCCTGCTGAGCAGCCGGGGTGCCGTCGTCGACGTGGCCGGCAACGGCCAGGAAGGGCTGGACAAGCTGCTGGCCGCCGGTCCCGGCGCCTACGACCTGGTGCTGATGGACCTGCAGATGCCGGTGCTGGACGGCTTGAGTGCCACGCGGCGCCTGCGCGAGCTGCCGGGCTTCGAGACCTTGCCCGTGCTGGCCATGACGGCCCACGCGCTGGCCGAGGAGCGCGCCCAATGCCTGGCTGCGGGCATGCAGGGCCACATTCCCAAGCCTCTGGACGTCGCGCGCCTGGTGCGCGAACTGCAGCACTACCGCCCGCCACCGGCGCCCGCCCCGGCCCAACCGGTGCTGGACATCGGCGCCGGGCTGCGCCAGTTCGACGGCCAGGCGGCGCTGTACCGCCGTACGCTGCAGGGCTTCGCCGATCAGTACGCCGGCGGGCTGGCGGCCTGGCCGGGCTGGCTGGCGAACGGCGAATGGGCCGAGCTGCGCCGCGCCGCGCACACATTGCAAGGCCTGGCCGCGACGCTGGGCGCGCGGTCGCTGCACCGCATGGCGCTGGCGCTGGAGCACAGCGCCGCCGCCAGCGACGCCGCCGCGGCGGGCGGTCAGCTGGCCCGTGTCGACGCGGCGCTGGCGACGCTGCTGAGTGAGATCCGCGAGGCGCTGTCCCGGCCCGCCACCGACGAGGCGCCCACGGCGCAGGGCGCTGGCGACCTCGCCGACCTGCGCCAGCTGCTGAGCCAGAGCGACAGCCGGGCGCTGGACTGGTGGCAGGCCCATGGCCGGCACGCCGCGCTGGATGCGGCGACGCGGCAGCGCGTCGAGCAGGCGCTGGCGGCGCTGGATTTCGACGCCGCCGTCCTCGCGCTGAAGGGCGGTGACTGATGACCCGGCCCACCATCGTCATGCTCGGGCCGGTCGGCACGCGCTGGCTGTTCGCCCTCATCGTCGCGTCGGCGCTGCTCGCCTGGGGCAGCGAAACGGCGCTGGGCGTCATCGACCCCAACGACCGCGTCGCCTATCCCTGCATCGCCGTGGCCTTCTCGGTGCTGGGGGTGCTGACCTGGCGCCAGCCGCAGCGGCTGCGGCGCTGGCAGCGCTGGGGCGTCACGCTGCTGGCGTTGTATTTCAGCCTGGGCATGCTGGCCTTCACGCTGCGCCCGGACCCCGGGCCCAGCCTGTACACGCTCGGCAGCTTCGCGCCATGGACGCTGGGCGGCAGCCTGCTGCTGTTCACGACCTGGCGCGCCGGCCAGGCGCTGCAGATTTCGCTCGGCCTGCTGGCGCTGATGCTGGCGCCGCCCACGCTGCTGCGCTTTGCCGGCCAGCCGCCGGACTGGCTGGTCGGCGCCTGGCCGCTGCTGGCCAACCTGGCGCTGTGCCAGACGATGTTCTGCCTGGCGCTGTGGGGCCTGTCGCGCCAGCTCGCGCGGCTCACCCAGCTGGCGCCAACGCCCAGCGGCCTGGCCACCGCGGCCGACCTCGTCAACGCCCGCCTGGCCGAGCTGGAGCGCTCGCGCGCCGCGGCCGAGGCGGCGTCGCGCGCCAAGTCCGACTTCCTCGCCAACATCGGCCACGAGATCCGCACGCCGATGAACACCGTGCTGGGCCAGGCCCGGCTGCTGTTGACCGACCGGCTGACCGCCAGCCAGCGTGGCCAGCTGCATGAGGTGGTGCGCGCCGGCGAAGCGCTGGTCAAGCTCATCGACGGCCTGCTGGACTACGCCGACCTCGATGCCGGCCGCCTGCAGCTGGCCGCGGAACCGCTGCGCCTGGAGCTGCTGCTGGGCAGCGCCTTCGACGCCGTGCGGCCCTCCGCGCAGGCCAAGCAGCTGGAGCTGCTGTGCGACATCGCCTCGCCCGCGCTGCTCGGCCCCGCCGGCGTGCGCCGCGGCGATGCCGCCCGGCTGGCCCAGCTCATCACCGAGCTGCTCGTCAACGCCGTCAAGTTCACGCCCGCGGGGCAGGTGAAGCTGACCGCCGCGCTGGACGCGGAGGGCGCCTGGCGGCTGTGCGTGCGTGACAGCGGCCTGGGCTTGTCCGCCGAGCAGCTGTCGCGGCTGTTCACCCCTTTTGCCCAGGCCGAGGCGGGTGCCACGCGGCGCTTTGGCGGCACGGGCCTGGGCCTGGCCATCTGCCGCGCGCTGGCCGAGCGCATGGGCGGCTCGCTGACCGCCCGCAGCACGCCGGGCCGCGGCAGCGAGTTCGAGCTGGTGCTGCCGTTGCCGCCCTGCCCCGAGCTGCCGCTGCCGCCGCTGGCCCAGCCGCGCAGCGTCCTGCTGGTGCAGGCACCGCACAGCGCCGGCCATGAGGGCCTGATCGGCCTCGTCAAGGCGCTGGCGCCGACGGCCGGTGTCGAGGTGCTGACCCAGGGCAGCCAGGCGCTGGAGCGCCTGCGCCGCACGCCGGCCAGTCAACCGCACGACCTGCTCATCGTCGACTGGGTGCTGCCCGACATGGAGGGCAGCCAGCTGCTTGCCCGGCTCGTCGACGCGGGGCCGCCGCGGGCGCAGCGCATCGTGCTGCTGAGCGCCTTCGACACGCCGGTGCTGCGCGAGCGCGCGCTGCGCCAGGGCGCGCAGGCCTTGTGCGCCAAGCCGCTGCTGCCGCACACGCTACGCCGCCTGCTGGACCTGGAGCGCCCACTGCCCGCCGAGGCGCCGCCCCCCGCGCCGCTGGACACCGGCGCGCCCGCCACCGACCCGGCCGCGCTGATCACCGAGCTGGACAGCCTGCTCAGCGACGCCGACAGTGATGCGCTCTCGCTGTGGGAGCAGCACGAGTCTGCCTTCATCGACATGCTGCCGGCGCGGCGCGCCAAGGCGCTGGCCGGGGCGATGCAGCGCTTCGATTTCGACGAGGCCCAGGCCGCACTGCGCGGGGAGAGCAAGAAACCATGACGCCACCCGAAATCTTCGCCGTGTCACCCCAGGCCACCGTCCTCGTCGTCGACGACACGCCGGCCAACCTCACGCTGCTGGCCCAGGTGCTCAAGCCCCACTACCGGGTGCAGCTGGCTGTCAGCGGCGCCAAGGCGCTGGAGATCTGCCGCCGCCAGCCGCCCGACCTGATCGTGCTCGACGTGATGATGCCGGAGCTGGACGGCTACGAGGTCTGCCGCCAGCTCAAGGCCGCCCCGGCGACGCGCCGCGTGCCGGTGATTTTCCTGACCGCGCTGACGCGCACCGAGGACGAGAGCGCCGGCTTCGAGGTCGGCGGCGCCGATTTCATCCACAAGCCGTTCAACCCCGCCACCGTGCTGGCGCGCGTGCAAACCCACCTGCAGCTCAAGCTGGCCGAGGACCACCTGCTGCGCCACAACGCGCAGCTCAGCGGCGAGCTGGAGGCGCGTCGGCGCGAAGTGGAACGCCTGCGCGACACGACGCTGTTCGTGATGGTGAGCCTGGCCGAGTTCCGCGACGCCGACACCGGCAACCACATCCAGCGCACGCAGGAGTACGTGCGCACGCTGGCGCGCTGGATCGCCGCCCAGCCTGACGGCCCCGTCGAGCTGACCGAGGCGGCCATCGACGAGCTGGCCAAGGCGGCGCCGCTGCACGACATCGGCAAGGTGGCCATCCCCGACGGCATCCTGCTCAAGCCGGGCAAGCTGACGCAGGAGGAGTGGATCATCATGAAGACGCATGCCGAGCAGGGCGGCGACCTGCTGCAGCGCGCCATCGACAAGCTCGGCGACGACGCCGGCCTGATGCTGACCTACGGCAAGCAGATCGCCCGCCACCACCACGAGAAGTGGGACGGCAGCGGCTATCCCGACGGCCTGACGGGCCACGCCATCCCGCTGTCGGCCCGGCTGATGGCTGTCGCCGATGTCTATGACGCGCTGATCAGCGTGCGGCCCTACAAGACGGCCATGAGCCACGACGAGGCGCTGGCCTTCATCCGCAACGGCAGCGGCAGCCACTTCGACCCGCGCGTGGTCGAGGCGCTGGACGCCTGCCTGGACGAGGTGCGCGGCATCGCCTCCCGCTGGGCAGATTGAGGCGCCGATAATCCGCCGCTGCTATGCAGACCGGCCCCATCCTCAACATCTCCTGCTACCTGTTCGTCTCGCTGCCCGACGCGGCGGCCCTGCGTGACCGCCTGCACGCCCGTGCCGATGCGCTGGGCTTGAAAGGCACCGTGCTGATCGCCGAGGAAGGCATCAACCTCTTCCTGGCCGGCCTGCCCGAGGCGGTGCGCACCTGGGTGGACGAGCTTCGCGCCGATACGCGGCTCAAGGCGCTGACGCCCAAGGAGAGCTGGAGCGAGACCCAACCCTTCCAGCGCCTGAAGGTCAAGGTCAAGCCCGAGATCATCCGCATGAACCTTCCCACCGTCCGCCCCGACAAGGCGCCGCGCGCACCCGCGCTGGCCCCTGCGACGCTGGCGCGCTGGCTGGACCAGGGGCATGACGACGCCGGCCGCGAGATCGTCATGCTGGACACGCGCAACGGCTTCGAGGTCGACCATGGCGCGTTCGACGGCGCCGTCGACTGGCGGCTGCACAAGTTCAGTGACTTTCCCGCTGCGCTGGCCGCGCACAGGGGCGAACTGGCCGGCAAGACCGTGGTGAGCTACTGCACCGGCGGCATCCGCTGCGAGAAGGCCGCGATGGTGCTGGAGGCCCAGGGCCTGACGGCCTGGCAGCTGGATGGCGGCATCCTGAAGTACTTCGAGGACACCGGCGGCAAGCATTACCACGGCAGCTGCTTCGTCTTCGACGAGCGCGAGGCCTTGCAGGCCGACCTCAGTCCCGCGCGATGAACCGTTTCGGCGACTGGGCCCTGAAGGTCGTTGGCATCCTGCTGATGCTGGCCACGCTCGGCTTTGCGGTCAGCAAGGCGCCGGACCGCTCGCTGGAAAGCCTGGTGCCGCGCTGGGCGCCGCCGCCGTCGGACTTCGTCGAGCTGGACGGCATGCTCGTCCACGTGCGCGACCAGGGCCAGGCCAGCGACCCGCTGCCGCTGGTGCTCATCCACGGCACCAGCGCCAGCCTGCACACCTGGGAGGGCTGGGCCGCGCAGCTCGGCGCCACGCGCCGCGTCATCAGCTTCGACCTGCCGGGCTTCGGCCTGACGGGACCCAACGCGGAGGGCGACTACAGCGACGCCCGCTACGTGGCTTTCGTGCGCGCCCTGCTGGCCCGCCTGGGCGTGGGCCGCGCCATCGTGGTGGGCAATTCGCTGGGCGGCGAGATCGCCTGGCAGCTCGCACTGGCCGAGCCAGGGCGGGTGGCCGGCCTCGTCCTCGTCGATGCGGCGGGTTATGACTTCGTGCCCGAGGACCTGCCGCTGGGCTTTCGCGTCGCCCGCATCCCGATGCTGCGCGAGGGCATGCGCTGGGTGCTGCCGCGCCGCGCCATCGAGGACAGCGTCGTCAGCGTCTACGGCGACCCGGGCCGCATCACCGCCGAGGTGGTGGACCGCTACTACGAATTGACGCTGCGCGAAGGCAACCGTGTCGCGCTGATGCAGCGCATGGACCAGCTGGCACCCGGCCCGGTCGAGCGGCTGGCGGAGATCAAGGTGCCCACGCTCATCCTCTGGGGCGGCAAGGACCGGCTGATCCCGCCACGCTGGGGCGAGGCCTTCCACAAAGCCATCCCCGGCAGCCGGCTGGTGGTTTTCCCGAAGCTGGGCCATGTGCCGCAGGAGGAAGACCCGGCTGCTACCCTTGCGGCCTTGCGCGACTGGCTACCCGAGGTCGCACGCTGAATACCGTCCCACCCATGAGGTCTGACATGAAGAAAACCGCCCTGCTCACCCTCGCGCTGGCCGCGTCGCTCGCCCAGGCGCAAGCCCCCGAATGGAAGAAGCTGCGCATCGGCGTCGAAGGCGCCTATCCGCCCTTCTCCGAGATCGGCCCCGACGGCAAGTTGAAGGGATTCGAGATCGAGCTGGTGCAGGCGTACTGCGCCGAGATGAAGGCCCAGTGCACGCTGGTGCAGCAGGACTTCGACGGCCTGATCCCGGCGCTGCAGTCGCGCAAGGTGGACGCCATCTTCGCCAGCGTCTCCATCACCGAGGAGCGCCAGAAGGTGATCGCCTTCTCCAAGCCGTACTACAACACCCCGGCACGCCTGATCGCCAAGACCGGCGCGAAGCTGGAGCCGACGGCCGCGGGCCTGAAAGGCAAGAAGATCGGCGTGCAGCGCGGCACGACGCACGAGACCTATGCCGCCAAGACCTTCACGCAGAGCGAGATCGTGCGCTACGGCAGCCAGGACCAGGTCTTCCTAGACCTGAAGAGCGGCCGCATCGACGCGACGCTGATGGACTCGCCGGCCGGCGACTTCGGCTTCCTGAAGAAGCCCGAGGGCAAGGGCTTCGCCTTCTCCGGCGGCCCCATCAACGACGACAAGATCTTCGGCGTCGGCACCGGCGTCGGCATGCGCAAGGCCGACGAGGCCACACTGGGCAAGAAGTTCAACGCCGCCATCGACGCGCTGCAGGCCAACGGCACGTTCAAGAAGCTGGCGGACAGGTACTTCGACTACGACATCGCACCGCGCACGAAGTGATGCGACGCCGCACCGCCCTGGCAGCCGGCCTCGCCTGGGCGGCTGCCGCTGGCGCCCAGGCGCCACAGCGCCTGCGCATCGGCTTCGCGGTCGGCTACGCGCCCTTCAGCGAAGTCGGCAGCGACGGCCAGTTGAAGGGCTTCGAGGTCGACGTCGCCCAGGCGCTGAGCAGGCGCATGGGCCTGCCGTTCACCCAGGTCATCCTGGATTTCGACGGCCTGATCCCGGCGCTGCAGACGCGCAAGATCGACGCCATCATGGCCTCGATGTCGATCACGCCGGAGCGCCAGCAGCTCATCGCCTTCTCGGCGCCCTACTACTTCTCGCCGGCCCGCATGGTCATGCGCAGCGACGCCAAGCTCGACGTGAGCCCTGCCGGCATGAAGGGCCGGCGCATCGGCGTGGAGCGCGGGACCATCCATGAGCGCTTCCTGGCCGAGCAGTTCAAGGGCAGCCAGGTGCTGCGTTACGCGACGCAGGACCAGGCCTTCCTGGATCTCAAGTCAGGCCGCCTGGATGCGACGCTGGTGGACGCCGTCATCGCACAGTTCGGCTTCCTCAACCATGCCGACGGCCGCGGCTTCGCCTTTGCGGGCCCCGACTTCGGCCGCGATGCGCGCTACTACGGCAAGGGCATCGGCGTGGGCCTGCGCCAGGCGGATGCCGCGACGCTGGGCCGTCGCTTCGACGAGGCGCTCGCAGCACTGCGCAGCAGCGGCGACCTCAAGGCGCTGAACGACCGCTATTTCAGTTTCGACCTCGTCAGCCCGCCGCGCTGAGATGACACCACCCCTCGCCCAACCTCGCTTCGCTGAACGCGAGCGAATCCGGTCGGTCCCCCGTGGGGACGGCGATGCGCGCCGGATCGACCGGCCCGCACATCGCCTGACGGGCCGGCTTGGGAGCGGCCCGGCGCTCGGCCCGGAACCCTTGGACCACTGAATGCTGCACGGATTCCTTCCCAGCCTGCTCGAAGGCGCCGCCGTCACGCTGGGCGTGGCGCTGTCGTCGCTCGCCGTGGCCGCGACGCTCGGCCTGGCCGGCGCCCTCGCCAAGCTCTCCCGGTCGCGCATCGCGCGCGCCATCGCGGGCACCTACACGACGCTGATCCGCGGCGTGCCCGACCTGGTGCTGATGCTGCTCGTCTTCTACGGCGGCCAGGTCGCCGTCAACACCGTGGCGCCCATGCTTGGCCATGAGGACTACATCGACATCGACCCCTTCGTGGCCGGCGTGCTGACCATCGGTTTCATCTTCGGCGCCTACCTGACCGAGGCCTTCCGTGGCGCCTTCTTGGCCGTGCCGCCGGGGCAGCGCGAGGCCGGCCTGGCCTACGGCATGAGCCGGCCACAGGTGCTGTGGCGCATCACGCTGCCGCAGATGCTGCGCCATGCGCTGCCGGGGCTGTCCAACAACTGGCTGGTGCTCATCAAGAGCACGGCCATCGTGTCGGTCATCGGCCTGTCAGACCTGATGACGCGCGGCCAGCAGGCGGCGGGCAACACGCGCGAGCCGTTCAGCTTCTATCTCGCCGTGGCGCTGATCTATCTGGTCTTCACCAGCGTGTCGGAACTCGCGTTCAGCTGGGCGAACAAGCGCCTGGCCATCGGGGTCAGGGAGGGCCGGCTGTGAACTTCGAGGCTATCGTCGAGAACTTCCCGATGTACCTGTCGGGCCTGGCCGTCACGCTCAAGCTGCTGGCGTTGTCGCTGGCCTGCGGCCTGCTGGCGGCCGTGCCGCTGGCGCTGGTGCGCACCGTCTCCAGGGGCTGGCCGTCGCGCGCGGTCTGGGCCTACACCTATGTGTTCCGCGGCACGCCGATGCTGGTGCAGCTGTTCCTCTGCTACTACGGCCTGGCACAGTTCGACGCCGTGCGCGACAGCTGGGCCTGGCCGTGGCTGTCGTCGGCCACCTTCTGCGCCTGGCTGACCTTCACGCTCAACACCGCCGCCTACACGACCGAGATCATCGCGGGCAGCATCCGCGCACTGCCGGCCGGCGAGATCGAGGCCGCCAAGGCGCTGGGCATGGGCCGCGGCCTGCTGCTGCGCCGCATCGTGCTGCCGGCGGCGCTGCGCCGCGCGCTGCCGGCCTATGGCAACGAAGCCATCTTCATGTTGCACGGCACCTCGCTGGCCAGCGTCGTCACGCTGCTGGACCTCACCGGCGCCGCCCGCGCCGTCAATGCCAAGTACTACCTGCCCTTCGAAGCCTTCATCACCGCTGGCGCCTTCTACTTCGTCCTCACGCTGGGCCTCGTCGGCCTGTTCCGCTGGGCCGAGGCACGCTGGCTGAAACCCATGATGAGCCGCTAGAGCGGTCAAGACCATGCACACCGTCCGTCATCCTCTCCTCTCGCCCGCCCCCGGCACGCAGCGTGAACTGGTCTCGCTGCACTACGGCCCCGATGCCCAGTCCAGCGGCGGGCAGAAGGCCTACATCCAGGCCTCGCTGCATGCCGACGAACTGCCCGGCATGCTGGTCGCCCACCATCTGCGCCGCCTGCTCGATGAGCTGGACGCGGCGGGCCAGATCAGCGGCGAGATCATCCTCGTGCCCATGGCCAACCCCATTGGCCTGAGCCAGTTCGTCATGCACGGCCACCAGGGCCGCTTCGAGCTGACGACGGGGGAGAACTTCAACCGCCACTACCCCGACCAGATCGCCAACGTGGCGCAGGCCGTCGAGTCCGAGCTCGGACTGGATGCCGCCGCCAACGTCGCCGTGCTGCGGCGTGCGCTGAAGTCGGCGGTGCTGTCGTCGCCGGTCGAGACCGAGCTGCAATCGCAGCGCCGCACGCTGCTGGGCCTGTCCTGCGACGCCGACATCGTGCTGGACCTGCACTGCGACGCCCAGGCGCTGATGCACCTCTACACCGAGACGCCCTGCTGGCCCGACTGCGAACCGCTGGCGCGCTTCCTGCGCTCGCGCGTGGCGCTGCTGGCGCAGGACTCGGGCGACAACCCGTTCGACGAGGCCTGCTCGCAGGTCTGGTGGAAGTGGGACCGGCACTTCAACGCCCAGGGCCTGCGCTTCCCCATCCCGCAGGCCTGCCTGTCCGTGACGGTGGAGCTGCGCGGCGCGGTCGACGTGACGCACGAGCTGGCCGCGGCCGATGCGCAGCACATCGTCGACTTCCTGCGCTGGCGGGGGCTCATCGCCGGTGACAAGCCCGCGCTGCCCGACCCCGTCGGCGACGCCCGGCCGCTGGCCGGCAGCATGCCCATCAAGGCACCGGTGGCCGGCGTGCTGACGTTTTTGAAAGAGGTGGGGGCCGAGGTGCAGGCCGGTGAAGTGCTGGCGCAGGTCATCGACCCCGTCACGGCCGAGGTCACCGAGTTGAAGAGCCCCGTCGAGGGCCTGTTCTTCGCGCGCGACTTCGTGCGCTTCGCGAGCGCCGGCATGCGCATTGCCAAGGTCGCGGGGCGCGAAGCGCTGCGCACCGGCAAGCTGCTGGGGGCCTGACCCGATGATGAATGACATCCAGCTTCAAGCCACCAACATCCACAAGCGCTTCGGCGACCGCGAGGTGCTCAAGGGCATCAGCTTCGCGGCCAAGGCGGGCGACGTCGTCACGCTGATCGGCTCGTCGGGCTCGGGCAAGAGCACCTTCCTGCGCTGCCTGAACCTGCTGGAGCAGCCGCACGAGGGCGAGATGAGCCTGGGCGGCGAGGCACTCAAGCTGGTGCGCGACCGCGACGGCAGCCTGAAGGCGGCGGACACCCAGCAGCTGCAGCGCTGGCGCGCCCGGCTGGCGATGGTGTTCCAGAACTTCAACCTGTGGGCGCACATGACGGTGCTGGAGAACGTCATCGAGGCGCCCATCCACGTGCTCGGCAAGCCCAAGGCCGAGGCCGTCGAGCGCGCGCAGGCGCTGCTGGCGCGCGTCGGCGTGTCGCACCGCGCCCATGTCTACCCGGCGCAGCTGTCGGGCGGCGAGCAGCAGCGCGTGGCCATCGCCCGCGCGCTGGCCGTCGACCCCGAGGTCATGCTGTTCGACGAGCCCACCTCGGCGCTGGATCCGGAGCTGGTCGGCGAGGTGCTCAAGGTGATGCGCGACCTCGCGGGCGAGGGCCGCACGATGGTGGTCGTCACGCACGAGATGGGTTTTGCGCGCGAGGTGTCCAACCACTGCCTGTTCCTCCACCAGGGCAAGGTCGAGGAAGAGGGCAACCCCAAGGAGATGCTGCTGCGCCCGCAGTGCGAGCGGCTGCAGCAGTTCCTCAGCGGCGGATTGAAATGAAGCCCGCCGTCCGGTCTCGGCCCGCGAAATCCGGCCGGCTCCGCCGCCAGCGGAGTTAGCCATGCACCGCGCGCTGATCCAGCTGCTGTGGCGCGCTCTGGCGGTGCTGAGCCTGGTGCTGGCGGTGATCGGCGCGGTGCTGCCGGTGATGCCGACAGTGCCCTTCCTGCTCGTGGCCGCCTGGGCGGCCGGCAAGGGCTGGCCGCGGCTGGAGACCTGGCTGCTCAATCACGCGCACTTCGGCCCCCACATCCGCGCCTGGCGCGAACGCGGCGCCGTGCCGCGCCGGGCCAAGTGGATCGCCACGGTCATGATGTGCGGCAGCGCGCTGATGATGCAGTTCACGCCGCTGCCGCTATTCATCAGGATCGGCGTGCCGGCCGTGATGGCGGCCGTGGCGATCTGGCTGTGGCGGCGGCCTGAATCCTAGGCCAGCAGGCCGCGGTCCTTGAGCATCGGCTCCACGACCGGGTCGCGGCCCCGGAAGGCCCTGAACGCCTCGCCCGGCTCGCGGCTGTTGCCGCTCGAATAGATGCACTCGCGCAGCCGCGCGGCCACGCCGGCGTCGAAGACGTCGCCGGCCTCGACGAACGCGTCGAAGGCATCGCAGTCCAGCACCTCGGCCCACAGGTAGACGTAGTAGCCCGCGGCATAGCCGGCACTGCTGAACAGGTGCTGGAAGTGTGTCAGCCGGTGGTTCACGCCAACTTCGGGCGGCAGCTTCCAGCGCGCCAGCGTCTCGGCCTCGAAGGCAACGACGTCCGCCGGCGCCTCGGGCAGCGCATGCGCCGCCATGTCCACGAGGGCGCTGGCGGTGTAGCGCAGCGTCTCGTAGCCCTGTCCGAACTGGCGCGCGGCCTGCACCTTGGCCAGCAGCGCGTCGGGCAGCGGCTCGTCGGTCTGCCAGTGGCGCGCGAAGGTCTTGAGCACCTGCGGTTCGGCCATCCAGTGTTCGTAGAGTTGGGACGGCAGCTCGACGAAATCGCGCAGCACCTGCGTGCCGGACAGGCGCTCATGCTCGACGTCGCTCAGCAAGCCGTGCAGGCCATGGCCGAATTCGTGGAACAGCGTGCGCACGTCATCGAAGCTGAGCAGCGTCGGTTCGCCGGCCGCCCCGCGCGCGAAGTTGTTGTTGTTCAGGATGACGGGCGTGGTGCCGAGCGCGCGGCTCTGGTTGCGCAGCGCGTTCATCCACGCACCGCTGCGTTTGGTCGGCCGGGCGAAGTTGTCCTGCAGGAAGAGGCCGCTCAAGCGACCGGCCGCATCCAACACCTCGTAGGCGCGCACGTCGGGGTGATAGCCCGCGATGTCGGGCCGCGCCTTGAACTGCAGGCCGAACAGGCGGCTGGCGCAGTCGAACATCGCCGCCACCATGCGGTCCAGCGAGAAATAGGGTTTGACCTCAGCCTCGTCCAGCTCGAAGCGGGCGCGCTTGGCCTGCTCGGCGTAGAAGCGCCAATCCCAGGGCGCCAGCGCATGCGTGGCGCCGGCCGCGGCCATGGCGCCCTGCACGGCCTCGCGCTCGCGCGCCTGCGCAGCCAGGGCCGGTTGCCAGACGCGCTCCAGCAGGCCCATGACGGCACCCTGGCTGCGCGCCATCGTGTCTTCCAGCGCGTAGTCGGCGTAGCAGGCGTGGCCGTGCAGCCGGGCCTGCTCGGCACGAAGCGCCAGGATCTCGCGGCAGATGGCGCGGTTGTCGGTCGCGCCGGTGTCGTCACCGCGGCCCACCCAGGCGCGCCAGGCCTGCTCACGCAGGTCGCGGCGCGCGCTGAACGACAGGAAGGGCACGATCAGCGAGCGCGACAGCGTGATGACATGGACGCTCCCGCCGTCCACCTCGCCCAGCCCGCGGTCCACGGCCGCCTGGCGCGCCGCCGCTCGCAAGAAATCCGGCAGGCCGGCCAACTCGTCCTCGGTGGCCAGGCGCAGCTGGTAGCCGTTCTCCGCCGCCAGCACGTTCTGCGCGAAGCGCGTGTTCAGCTCGGCCAGGCGTGACATGACGGCGGCATAGCGCGCCTTGGCCTCGGGCGCCAGACGGGCGCCGGCGCGCAAGAAGTCCAGGTGCACGCGCTCCAGCAACCGGCGTTGCTCGGCGCCGAGGCCCAGGCGTTCACGCTGCTCGAACAGCGCCTCGATGCGCGCAAACAGGCCGGCGTGCATGTAGACGGCGCTGTTGTGGGCGGCCAGTGGCGCGGCCAGCGCGCGCTGCACGGCCTGCAGCTCGGGCGACGTGGCCGACGCCGCCAGCGTGTAGAAGAGGTGCTCCAGCCGCGTGAGCCGGCGGCCGCTGGCATCGAAGGCGGCCACGGTGTTGGCAAAGCTCGGCGCCTCGGCCTGGGCCGCGATCGCGTCAATCTCGGCGCGGTGCTCGGCGAGGGCGGTGTCGAAGGCGGGCTGGAAATGCGCCGGATGGATGTCGGCGAAGGGCGGCAGGCCGTGTGGGCCGGCCCAGTCCTGCAGCAGCGGGTTGGTGCTCATGCGAGGGCCTTTCGATGGCGGAAAAGAAAAAGGGCCGCGTCCTGCCGGAGCGGCCCGTCGTCAGCGGTTCAGCGGCTGGCGGCGATCACTTCGCGGCAGCAGCCTTTTCCTTGCGGATGGCCTTCTCGTCGTTTTCGTCGTAGGCCTTGTTCTGGCACTCGGCCTTCCACTTGTCGTTGGCGTCGAAGTGCTTCTCGGTGCGGTCCTCGATGGCCTTGAACTGGGCGTCCAGCGCGTCGACCTTGTCGCCGAAGGCCTTGCGCTTGGCGCCCTGCTCGGCGTCGGCAGCCTTCACGGCCTCGAACATCGAGTTGAAGGCGGTCGTGCGAGCCTGGTAGGCCTCGTTGCGGGCCTTGAGCTCAGCCTTCTCCAGCTTGGGCGCCTCGGCCGTCAACGCGGCGTGGGCGGCCAGGATGCCTTCCTTTTCGGCCTTCACGTCGGCAATCTGCTTGGCCAGCGCGGCTTCGCCGGCTTCGACGGTGGCTTTCTCGGCCTTGAGCTGGTCGGCGCTCGCCTTGTAGGCGGCCTGCTCGGTCTTGATGGCCGCCGCCTCCTTGCTGTTGGCCTCCTGCTGGTCGATGCAGGAGCGCAGCTGCTCGCGCGTCATCAGCTTGGGCTTGGGCTTCTCGACGACCGGATTGGCGACCTTGTTGTTCTTCGGGTCGACCTTGGCATTGGGATTGTTCGTGACCTGTGCCTGCGCGGAGAAGGAGAAGACCAAGGCCAGTGGAAGAAGAATGCGTTTCATGACGAGGGCGCAACCCGGGGTTGCGAAGGTTCGGAACGGAGGGCGGCAATGATGCCATGAGGCTTCACCGCGATAATCGCCGGCTGCTCTTCGTTACAGGGGGTCTCCGCCCTCCCCGCATGGCGCTCAAAGCCACCATCCACAAAGCCCAGCTCCAGATCGCCGACATGGACCGCCATGTCTACGGCGACCATGCCCTGACGATCGCCCGCCACCCGAGCGAGACCGACGAGCGCATGATGATCCGCGTGCTGGCCTACGCCCTCAACGTGACGGCCGACGACCACAACGGCCGGCTCGAATTCACCAAGGGGCTGTCCGACGTGGACGAGCCCGACCTCTGGCAGCTCGACCTCACGGGCGAGGTACAGCACTGGATCGACCTCGGCCAGCCCGACGAGCGCCGGCTGATGAAGGCCCATGGCCGCGCCCGCTGTGTCAGCGTCTACAGCTTCGCGTCCAGCACGCCGGTGTGGTGGGCCGGCATCGAGAACAAGCTGACCCGCGCACCGCGCCTGGCGGTCTGGCAGATCCCGGCCGAGCAGTCCCAGGCGCTGGCGGCGCTGGCCGAGCGCAGCATGCAGCTGCAGATCAGCATCCAGGACGGCAGCATCTACGTGTCGACGGCAAGCGCCTCGGTCGAGATCCATCCCGTCGCATTGAAGGCGGCCGCGGAATGACCCCTTTCCACGAACCCGAGCATCAGCGCTTCACGCTGCCCACGACGCCCGTCAGCGTGCTGGACTACGACCTGAGCGGCGATCAGGTTGTTTTCACGCACACCGGCGTGCCGCCCGCCTACCAAGGCCAGGGGCTGGCCGGGCAGCTCGTCGAGGCCGGCCTGCGGTGGGCGCAGGCTCAGGGCCTGCGGGTCGTGCCCGCCTGCACCTACGCCCAGTCTTACATCCAGCGCCACCCCGAGTGGCAACACCTCGTCGCCTGAAGAAGAGACCGTCAACATGTCCACGATCCTGCAATCCGTTCCCGTCGGCCAGAAGGTCGGCATCGCCTTCTCCGGCGGCCTCGACACCTCGGCCGCGCTGCACTGGATGAAGCTCAAGGGCGCCCTGCCCTATGCCTACACGGCCAACCTCGGCCAGCCCGACGAGCCCGACTACGACGAGATCCCGCGCAAGGCCATGCTCTACGGCGCCGAGAAGGCCGTGCTGGTGGACTGCCGCGCCCAACTCGTGGCCGAAGGCATCGCCGCCCTGCAGGCCGGCGCCTTCCACATCAGCACCGCCGGGGTCACCTACTTCAACACCACGCCCATCGGCCGCGCCGTGACCGGCACCATGCTGGTGGCCGCGATGAAGGCCGACGGCGTCAACATCTGGGGCGACGGCAGCACCTTCAAGGGCAACGACATCGAGCGCTTCTACCGCTACGGCCTGCTGACCAACCCGGCGCTGAAGATCTACAAGCCCTGGCTGGACCAGACCTTCATCGACGAACTGGGCGGCCGCGCCGAGATGTCGGCCTTCATGACCGAGAAGGGCTTCGCCTACAAGATGAGCGCCGAGAAGGCGTACTCCACCGACTCCAACATGCTGGGCGCCACGCACGAGGCCAAGGACCTGGAGCACCTGAACAGCGGCATCCGCATCGTCAACCCCATCATGGGCGTGGCGTTCTGGCGCGAGGACGTCGTGGTCAAGGCCGAGGAGGTGTCGGTGCGCTTCGAGGAAGGCGTGCCCGTGGCTCTGAACGGCGTCGAGTACCGCGATCCGGTGGCCCTGCTTGCCGAGGCCAACAAGATCGGTGGCCGCCATGGCCTGGGCATGAGCGACCAGATCGAGAACCGCATCATCGAGGCCAAGAGCCGCGGCATCTACGAGGCGCCGGGCCTGGCGCTGCTGCACATTGCCTACGAGCGCCTGGTCACCGGCATCCACAACGAAGACACCATCGAGCAGTACCGCGACAACGGCCGCAAGCTGGGCCGCCTGCTCTACCAGGGCCGCTGGTTCGACCCGCAGGCCATCATGCTGCGCGAAGCCGCGCAGCGCTGGATCGCCCGCGCCGTCACCGGCGAGGTGGCGATCGAGCTGCGCCGTGGCAACGACTACTCGCTGCTCGACACCCAGAGCCCCAACCTGACCTATGCGCCCGAGCGCCTGTCGATGGAAAAGGTCGAGGACGCGCCCTTCAGCCCCGCCGACCGCATCGGCCAGCTGACCATGCGCAACCTGGACATCACCGACACCCGCGGCAAGCTGGGCATCTACACCGACACCGGCCTGCTGGCCGGCGGCGGGCTGCCGAAGCTGGAAGGCTAGTCCAAAGTCTGCTCCGCTTCCTTGCAAAGGCCGCGGATCGTCTGGACGGCAACAAACCACATGGCCGCCGCGCTGCCGATGGCCATAACGCCCCAGAAGCCGGCCACCGCGAGGTTGATGCACAGGAAACCGCATTCCCCGTGGCGTGCTATGGGTGTGTAAGCGTCAAGCGCTTGGACTGCCGGCACCCAGGCAACGGCGACGCCGATCAGCGCCCCAATGACGTGGCGCATGGCGAACAACAGAGCCAACGCAGATTTTTGTTTCATGGCTCTCCTCGCCTGGATCCCTCGCGCGACCGATTCCGACGGACGGGGCTTAAACCACCACCGGCTCCGGCTCCAGCCGGATGCCAAAACGTCCATACACGCTCTCCTGAATCGCCCGCGCCAGCGTGACGACCTCGGCGCCACGAGCCTCGCCCTTGTTGACGAGCACCAGCGCCTGCTTCTCGTAGACCGCCGCGCCGCCCACGGCCTTCCCCTTCCAGCCGCAGGCGTCGATCATCCAGCCGGCGGCCAGCTTCACGCTGCCGTCGGGCATCGGGTAGTGCACGATGCCGGGGTCGCGGCCGATGATGTCCTTGCACTGCTCGGCCGTGACGACGGGGTTCTTGAAGAAGCTGCCGGCATTGCCGATGACGGCCGGGTCGGGCAGCTTGGCGCGGCGCACGGCGACGATCCAGTCGTAGATCTGCCGCGCATCCGGCGCCGTGATGCCGGTCTCGGCCATCTTGCGCTCGATCTCCAGGTAACCCAGCACCGGTTGCCAGGGCTTGGGCAGGCGAAAGCGCACCTTCGTGATGACGCTCTTGCCCGCCAGCCCGCCGAAGTCGCTGTGCTTGAACACGCTGTCCCGGTAGCCGAAGCGGCAGACCTCGGCCGGCAGCAGCGCCGGCCGGCCGGTGACGAGGTCCATCACCTCCACCGCCTCCAGCCGGTCCTTGACCTCGATGCCATAGGCGCCGATGTTCTGCACCGGCGCCGCGCCCACCGTGCCCGGGATCAGCGCCATGTTCTCCAGGCCTGGGAAGCCGTGGTCCAGTGTCCAGGTCACCAGCTCATGCCAGACCACGCCAGCGCCGGCCTCGACGATCCAGGCGTCGTCGCGCTCCTCCAGCAGTCGGATGCCAGCAATCTCCACCTTCAGCACGACGGCCTCGACGTCCTTGGTCAGCACCAGGTTGCTGCCGCCCCCCAGCACGAACTTGGGCGCCCGGCCCAGCTCCGGGTGGTCGACGACACGGCGCACGTCCGCCGCCTCGCGGATGCGCACCAGGCGCTTGGCCACGGCAGGCAGCGCGAAGGTGTTGTAGGGCTTGAGATTGACGTCCGTCTCGATGGAAAGGGGAATCGGCACCGCTTGGGGCACTCCGTTCGAGGGGGGCTGTGAAGGCATGGACATGGGACAATTTTTGGACGTCTTGCGCGGAGCGCAAACGGCAAAATTTTCGCAGACCCTTTACCCCCCGACTGCAAATGCCCAGCTTCGACACCGTTCTCGAGCCCGACCACGTCAAGATCCGCAACGGCGTGGACAACGCCATCAAGGAAATCGGCACCCGCTTCGACTTCAAGGGCACCAGCGCCAAGGTCGAATTGAAAGACAAGGAAATCCACGCCACCGGCGACAGCGAGTTCCAGCTGGAGCAGATCGAGGCCGTGCTGTACGGCAAGCTGACCAAGCAGGACGTCGTCATCAGCTTCCTCGACAAGGCCGAAAAGATCGAGAAGCTCGGCGGCGACAAGGTGCGCCAGGTCTACAAGATCAAGGAAGGCATCGAAGCCGCCCTCGCCAAGAAGATCGTCACGTCGCTAAAGGACAGCAAGCTCAAGGTCCAGGCCAGCATCCAGGGCGACGCCGTGCGCGTGACGGGCAAGAACCGCGACGACCTGCAGACGGCCATCGCGCATCTGAAGAAGAGCTTCAGCGACACGCCGCTGACCTACAACAACTTCCGCGACTGAACGGGATGCGCCGCTTCGCGCCCCTGCTCCTGCTGCTGGGCTTCGGCCTCGCCGGGGCGCAGCCGCTGCCCGCCGCGCCGCCCCAGGTGCAGCTCAACGGCATGCTGGGCGCGCGCGTGGCCTTGCTGGTCATCGACGGCGAGGCGCGCACCGTGGAGGTGGGCGCGTCCGTCAAGGGCGTCAGGCTGTTGGCACTGGAGGACGGCCGGGCCGTCGTCGAGGTTGGCGGCCGCCGCCAGACGCTGGCGCTGGGCGCCGCCCCCGGGCGCATCGTGGCGCCTGCCGTGGCGCCGCGCCAGATCACGCTGCCCATGGGCGCGGGTGGCCACTACACGACCATCGGCACGATCAACGGCCAGGTCACGAGCTTCCTGGTCGACACCGGCGCCACCGCCATCGCCATCAGCCAGATCGAAGCCGAGAAGCTTGGCCTGCGCTATCTCTACGGCAAGCGCATCGTCACGCACACCGCCAACGGCACCGTGCCGGCCTACCTGATCGATCTCGCGGTCGTTCAGATCGGCAACGTCCAGGTCCGCAATGTCGAGGCCATCGTCATCCCCGGCCAGATGAGCCACGTGCTGCTGGGCAACAGCTTTCTGAACCGCTTCCAGATGCGCCGCGAGAACGATGTCATGACCTTGGAGCTGCGGTACTGAGCGGAAGGGGCCTGATCGGGCGCGCTTCTGCAAGAATCCGCCGCCCCTCTCCGCCGTCCTCGTCCGCCGGCCCCTTCGATGACCCGACACCCCGCCTCGCTATCCGGCCTGCTGGCCGCCCTGCTGATTGCCGTCGCGCCGGTTGCCGAAGCCCAGGACGCTGCCAAGGCGGCGCGTTTCTACGAGGACGCGCTGCAACGCTACGAGAAGCGCGACATTCCCGGCGCCATCGTGCAGCTGAAGAATGCGTTGCAGGCCGACAAGAGCCAGTTGCCGGTGCATGTGCTGCTCGGCAAGGCCCTGCTGGCCAACAGCCAGCCGACCGCGGCCGAGTTCCAGCTCGGCGAGGCCATCCGCCTGGGCGTCAACCGCGCGGAGGTCGCCGTCGCGCTGGCCATGGCGATGAACAACCAGGGCAAGCAGCCGCAGATGCTGGAAGACCCGCGCCTGCAGCCCGCCGGCCTGCCGCCCGGCATCCAGCAACCGCTGTTGCTGGAGCGCGCGCTGGCGCAGTCCGATCTCGGCGACATCAAGTCGGCGCTCGCCACCGTCCTGCAGGCCCGCGGGCTCAACGCGGCCGAACCCAACACCTGGATCGCCGAAGTGCCGCTGCGCGTGCGCAACCGGCAGTTCACCGAGGCGCTGGCTGCTGCTGACCAGGCCCTCAAGCTCGCCCCCGACAACGCCGAAGCCCTGTACCAGAAGGGCGCCGCATTCCATGCGATGAACCAGGTGACGCAGGCGCTCTCGGCCTATGAACGTGCCATCCAGGTCCAGCCCACGCATGCCGAGACCCGCCTGGCCCGCGCCGGCCTGCTGATCGACCTCAACCGTGACGCCGAAGCGCTGGCCGAGGTCGACGAGCTGCAGCGCATCAAGCCCAACGACCCGCGCGGCACCTACCTGCGCGCCCTGCTGGCCGACCGCGCCGGCAACGCCGCGGCGGCCAAGACCGCGTTGAAGAAGATCACCGAGCTACTGGACCCCGTCCCCATCGAGTACATCCGCTACCGGCCGCAGTTGCTGATGCTCAATGGCCTGGCCCACTACAGCCTCGGCGAGCTGGAGAAGGCCAAGCCCTTCCTGGAACTCGCCACCCGGCAGCAGGCCGGCAACCCGCTGGTCAAGCTGCTGGCCCATGTGGCGATCGCCGAGTCCAACGCGAACCGCGCCGGCGAGCTGCTCGAAGGCTACGTCAAGGCGCACCCGGGCGATGGCCAGGCCCTGCTGATGCTGGCTTCGGTGCACATGAACCAGGGCAAGCATGCCCGCGCCGTCGCGCTGATGCAGGAGGCGCTCAAGGCCAAGGACTCCGCCGACTACCGCACCGCGCTGGGCCTCTCGCTGCTGCAGAGCGGCAAGGCGGCGCTGGGCGCCGATGAACTTGCCAAGGCCTACCAGGCCGATCCCAAGCAGACCTACGCGGGCCTCGCGCTGGCCACCGTGCATCTGCGCGAAGGCCGGGTCGCCAAGGCCCTCGCCGTGGCCGATGGCCTCGTCCGCGCCAATCCGGACAACGCCACCGTGCTGATGGTGCAGGCCTTTGCGAAGGCACAGGCCGATGACCCTGCCGGCGCCCGGGCCGGCTACGAGAAGGCCCTCCAGCTCGACCCCAACCTGATCGACGCCAAGCTCGGCCTCGCGCGGCTCGACGGCAAGACGGGTCATTTCGACGCCGCCAACCGCCGCCTGCGCGACCTGCTGAAGACGCAGGAACGCAACGTCAACGTGCTGTTGGAGCTGGCGCTGCTGCACGAACTCTGGGGCAAGCCCGATGAGGCGCTCAAGTGGCTGGAAAGCGCTGCCGCCGCCAGCGGCGCGCGTGAAACCCGTGCCGATTTCGCCCTCGTTGCCTGGCACCTGCGCACCCGTCAGCCGGGCCGAGCGGTCGAGGCCGCCAAGATCCTGCTGGGCAAGCTCCCGGAGGACGTCGAGGCCCTGCTGGCCTATGCCGGGGCCCAGGCCGCCAATGGCGATCCTGCCGGCGCCAAGACGACCCTGACGAACGCCGGCCGTCGCGCAGCCTTCGACGCGCCGCGCCTCGTCGAAGTGGCGCGCCAGCAGATCGCCGTGAAAGACCTCTCCGGCGCGGCCTACAACCTCGACAAGGCATTGACCGCCGCGCCCGACGCCGTCCCGGCGCTGGCCATGATGTCCAGCGTGAACCTCGCCCAGGGCGATGCAGCGGCGGCAGAACGTCGCGCCCGGCAGGTCATCCAGGCCAGCCCCAAGTCGGCCATGGGCTACAACCTGCTGGCCGAGGTCGCGCATTTCCGCGGCCAATCCGATGTCGCGCTGGAGGCCCTGCGCAAGGCGCACGAGGCGGACAAGTCGCAGGCCAGCCTGTCCAAGCTGATGCGCGCGACCTTCAACCAGCATGGCGCCAAGCCGGCGCTGGAGCTGGGCGATACCTGGCTCAAGCGCAACCCGAACGACCTGGCCGTGCGCAGCGTCATGGCCGAGATCCAATTGCGCGGCAGCGACTTTGCGTCGGCGCGCAGGCAGTACGAAGCCATCCTGAAGCAACGGCCCAACCACGCGGAAACCCTGAACAACCTGGCCAACGTGCTGATGGAGACGCGCGATCCCGGCGCGGTGGCCATGGCCGAACGGGCCCTCAAGGCCGACAGTCAGAACCCGTTGCTGATGGACACCGCGGGCTGGGCCAACCACCTGGCCGGCAACAACGACCGCGCCCTCCAACTGCTGCGCGAAGCACGCCTGCGCGCGCCGGACGTTGCAGACATCCGCTATCACCTTGGCGCGGTGCTGGCGAAGGTCGGTCGCGGTGCCGAGGCGCGCGAGGAATTGCAAGCCGCCTTGCGAGTCAATGTGAAGTTCTCGTCGGTCGAGGCGGCCCGCAAACTGCTGGCCACCCTCAACTGAGGGGGAAAAGCCGCCGCGATCCGTGTCGGTCGTTCTTACAATCCGCAACGTTTTAGATCTGTACTTTTAGTAAATCGTTGATCTGGAATGAATTTTCCTCCTGGCATCAGGTTTGCTTCAGCGTTACAGACCCTTTCAGCAACTCGAAGAACCAAAGAGGAAACCCAATGAAGACTCAACTCGCGAATTGGCTCGCATTGGCTACCCTGATGACCGGCCTGGGACTGAGCGGCAACGCCCACGCGGTCTGGACCTTCGACAATGCCGGTGCCAGCGGCATTGGCAACTACACCAACTGCAGCCGCAGCACGACGCTCAATTGCGATACGGCACTTGAGTCCGGCGCCAAGATCAACGACACCACGGTGGCGCTGAGCGGGTTCTACGCCAACAACACGAACGGCGTCGTGACGGGCACCTGGACGGCCAACGGCCTGTCCTATTTCGCCGGCAACGGCCAGGGCATGTACAGCGGCGGCGACTCCGGCTCGCCCTACCACGCGCTGGACAACAACGCCACCACGGAAGCCGTGCTGCTGAGTTTTTCCAGCGCGACCATGCTGACCAGCATCGGCCTGGGCTACACGTCGAACACGCCCGGCGCCGCCAACGTGGAGCTCGGTTGCCGCAACGCCAGCGGCGTCGTGGTCGGCACGACGACCACCGGCACTTGCGCCTCGGGAACGACTGCCGGCGCAACGGTCGACATCTCGCTGTTCCGCTGGACGGGTGCCGCAGCCCCGACGGTGGCGGGCAAAGCCGGCGCGCTGGGCGGCAGTTGGGAATTGGTCGGCAACTACGGCGACATGATCACCGACACCACCAACCCCTACAACCTGGTCAACAGTGCCGGCAAGACGTCCAGCTGGTGGCTGATTTCGGCCTACAACTCCGGCTTCACGCAGAGCGCCGGCCGCGAGACCCGCGGCACGCTGGACAACAGCAACGACTACTTCAAGCTATATGCCGTTGCCGGCACCACCGTCAAGCTGCCCGAGCCGGCCACGCTGGCCCTCACCAGCGTGGCGCTGGTCGGTGTCGCCGGCCTGCGCCGTCGTCAGTCCAAGACGGCTGCCTGAGCAGCCTCCGCTCCCCGTCGAAAGGCACTCTTCGGAGTGCCTTTCTGCTTTTGAAGTCTTGCCCCGCCGCTGTCCCAGGCCGGACAGCCAGGATGCGAACGACCGTGCTAAAAAGCCCGCCATTCACATCACAACAGGCGAGACATGGACCTCAACTTCACCGATGCGGAACTGGCCTTCCGCGCCGAGGTGCGCGAGTGGGTGCGCGCGAATCTGCCGGCCGACATCGCGCACAAGGTGCGCCATGCGCTGCGCCTGAACAAGGACGACCTCCAACGCTGGGCCAGGATCCTCGGCGCCAAGGGCTGGCACGGCTGGGCGTGGCCGAAGCAGTTCGGCGGCCCCGGATGGAACGCCGTGCAACGCCACCTGTTCGAAGAGGAATGTGCCCTCGCCTGCGCGCCTCGCATCGTGCCCTTTGGCCCGGTGATGGTCGCGCCGGTCATCATGGCCTTCGGCACGCCGGAGCAGCAGCAGCGCTTCCTGCCCGGCATCATGAGCGGCGAGGTCTGGTGGAGCCAGGGCTACAGCGAGCCGGGATCGGGTTCCGATCTCGCGTCGCTGAAGTGCCGCGCCGAGCGGCAGGGCGACAAGTACATCGTCAACGGCCAGAAAACCTGGACGACGCTGGGCCAGTACGGCGACTGGATCTTCTGCCTGGTGCGCACGTCGAGCGAAGGCAAGCCGCAGACCGGCATCAGCTTCCTGCTGATCGACATGAAGACACCCGGCGTCAGCGTCAAGCCGATCATCATGCTCGACGGCGAGCACGAGGTGAACGAGGTCTGGTTCGACAACGTCGAGGTGCCGGCGGAAAACCTCATCGGCGAGGAGAACAAGGGCTGGACCTACGCCAAGCACCTGCTCTCGCATGAGCGAACCAACATTGCCGACGTGAACCGCGCGAAGCGCGAGCTGGAACGGCTCAAGCGCATCGCCAAGGCGGAAGGCCTCATGGACGACCAGCGTTTCCGCGACCAGATCGCACTGTGCGAGGTGGACGTCGTCGCGCTGGAGATGATGGTGCTGCGCGTGCTGTCCGGCGAGCGCACCGGCAAGCAACCGCTGGACGTTGCCGGCCTGCTCAAGATCCGCGGCAGCGAGCTGCAGCAGCGCTACACCGAGCTGATGATGCTGGCCGGCGGCCCGCTCGCGCTGCCGCACATCCACGAGGCGATGGAGGCCGGCTGGCAGGGCGACCAGTGGCTCGGTGGCGCCTGGATAGCCGGCGCATCGCACGCCATCCCGCTGACCGGCAACTACCTCAACGTCCGCAAGACGACGATCTACGGCGGCTCCAACGAAGTGCAACGCAACATCGTCGCGCAGACGGTGCTTGGATAAACAGGGAGACAAGACATGGATTTCGATTTCTCTGAAGACCAGGAAGCCCTGCGCGACGCCGTGCGCCGCTTCGTTGACAAGGACTACACGTTCGACCGCAGGACGAAGATCCAACGCGCCGGCGGCTTCGACCGCGGCGTCTGGGACGGCCTCGCAGGCCTGGGGCTGACGGCGCTGGCCGTGCCGGAAGCCCATGGCGGTCTGGGCTTCGGCGCCGTCGAGGCCATGGTGGTCATGGAAGAACTGGGGCGCGGGCTGGTCATGGAGCCGCTGGCGCAGGGCGCGCTGATTGCACCGGCTGTACTCCGCCATGCACCGGATGAGCTGCAGGCGGCCTGGCTGCCGCGCATTGCCGGCGGCGAAGCGCTGGTCGCGCTGGCTCACCAGGAAGGCAGGTCGCGCTACCGCCTCAATCAGGTCGCCACGCGCGCCGTCGACGCCAAGCTGACCGGCGTGAAGAGCCTGGTGCCCGCCGGCGACATGGCCGACGCCTTCATCGTGCCCGCCCGCGTCGCGGGCACGGACGACGCGCCGCACGGTGTCGCGCTCTATCTCGTCGAACGCGAAGCCGCCGGCGTGCACACGCGGCCGTATGCGCTTTACGACGGCTCGCGCGCTGCCGAGGTCCATTTCGACAACACGCCCGCTCAGCTCATCGCCGGCCCCGACCAGGGCCTGATGCTGCTGGAGCTGGCGGCCGACATCGGCATCGCCGCGCAGGCCGCCGAGGCGGTGGGCGTCATGGAGAAGTACCTCGCGCTGACCGTCGAGTACATGAACACACGCAAGCAGTTCGGCGTGGCGATCAGCAGCTTCCAGGCGCTGCGTCACCGCGCGGCCGACGTGAAGATGCAGCTCGAACTGGCCCGCTCGATGAGCTACTACGCCACGCTGCGCCTGGGCGACGTGCCAGCCGTGCGGCGCCGGGCGCTGTCGCAGGCCAAGGTGCAGCTCGGCCAGGCGATGCGCTTCGTCGGTCAGCAATGCACCCAGCTGCACGGCGGCATCGGCGTGACCGACGAGTATGCCGGCAGCCATTACTTCAAGCGCCTGACCGTCATGGAGATGCAGTGGGGCGACACGCTGCACCACCTCGGCGAGGTCAGCCAGCGCATGCAGGACACGGCGGGCGTCTTCGCCTGAGGCCTGCGGCGAGCCGCGACAATCCGGGCATGCCCAAGCCCCAGCGACTCGACCAGATCCTCTTCTCCCAAGGTTTCGGCACCCGGCGCCTGTGCGCCGGGCTGATCGCCCATGGCGAAGTGAAGGTCGGCGGCGAGGTCGTCGACGAGCCCTGGGCCGAATTCGACACCGCGGGCCTGACCTTCGAGGTCGCCGGCCAGGTCTGGCCGTATGTCGACAAGGCGCTCGTGCTGCTGCACAAGCCGGCCGGCTACGAGTGCTCGCAGAAGCCCAAGCACCACCCCAGCGTCATGAGCCTGCTGCCGGCGCCGTTGCGCGAGCGCGGCGTGCAGCCGATCGGACGGCTGGACGAGGACACGACCGGCCTGCTGCTTATGACCGACGACGGCACGCTCATCCACCAGCTCACGTCGCCCAAGCACCATGTGCCCAAGGTCTACGAGGCGCGCTGCAAGCATCCGCTGACAGGGGCGATGGTCGAGCAATTGCTGGCCGGCGTGGAGCTGAAGGAGCCTGAAAGCAAGACGCCGGGCAAGTTCCAGCGCCCCCCCGAGGTCAGCAAGGCCGAAGGCGCCGAGATCGTCGACGAGACGCTGCTGCGCCTGACGCTGATCGAAGGCAAGTACCACCAGGTCAAACGCATGGTGGCGGCCGTCGGCAACCGGGTCGAGGCCCTGCACCGGCCGCAGTTCGGCGCGCTGACGCTGCCGGCGGACCTGGCGCCCGGGCAATGGCGCTGGGTCGCCAGCCCGGCCGACGTCTGGGGACAATGAGGGTCATGCGAGTTTTCAGAGGCTTTCACCACCCTGGCATCGCGCCGGCCTGCGCGCTGACCATCGGCAACTTCGACGGCGTGCACCGCGGCCACCAGGCCATGCTGGCGCTGCTGCAGTCCGAGGCGCGGCACAGGAACCTGCCGACCTGCGTGCTGACTTTCGAGCCGCATCCGCGCGACTTCTTTGCCGCCAGGGCCGGCAAGCCAGAACTCGCGCCGGCGCGCATCGCCACGCTGCGCGACAAGCTGGGCGAGCTGGAGCGTTGCGGCGTCGACCAGGTCGTCATCCTGCGCTTCGACGAGGCGCTGGCCTCGCTGCCGGCCCAGGACTTCATCCGCCAGGTACTCGTCGAAGGGCTGGGCGCGCGCTACGTGCTGGTCGGCGACGACTTCCGCTTCGGCGCCAAGCGCCAGGGCGACTACGCGACGCTGGACGCCGCCGGCCAGGCGCGCGGCTTCGACGTGGCCCGCATGATGAGCTACGAGGTGCACGGCCTGCGCGTCAGCAGCTCGGCTGTGCGCGAGGCATTGGCGGTGGGCGACATGGCGGCCGCGGCAGCGCTGCTGGGCCGGCCGTACGCGATCTCGGGTCATGTCACGCATGGCCGCAAGCTGGGCCGCCAGCTGGGCGAAAGCGCCCCGGGCGCGGCGGACGGCTTCCGCACGCTGAACCTGCGCTTTGGGCACGACAAACCCGCGGCTCACGGCATCTTCGCCGTCCTTGTCGATGGCCTGGCGCCGCAGCCGCTGCCCGGCGTCGCCAGCCTCGGCAACCGGCCCACCGTCGAGGACGCCGGCCGGGTGCTGCTGGAAGTCCACTGCCTGGACTGGCCCCTGGGTCTGGAGGGGGGCTACGGTAAACTCGCCCGCGTGGAACTGCTGCACAAACTTCGCGACGAAGCCAGGTACGACGGGCTCGAAGCGCTCACGGCCGCGATTGCCGCCGACACCGAGGCAGCACGCGCCTTCCTGGCCACCCACGCGGCTCAGCGTCGCCAGACCACGCGCGACCGAATTTGAAGCGGCTCCCCGCCGCTCTTCGCTGTCGCCCTCCCCGCTTTCTGACCGCCAGGCTTCGCCGCCTGGCCGCACGCCATGACCACCCCGGACTACCGCTCCACGCTCAACCTGCCCGACACGCCCTTCCCGATGCGCGGCGACCTGCCCAAGCGCGAGCCGGGCTGGGTGAAGGCCTGGGACGAGCAAGGCCTGTACAAGCGCCTGCGCGACGCCCGCTGCGGCAAGCCGAAGTTCGTGCTGCACGACGGCCCGCCCTACGCCAACGGCCAGATCCACATCGGCCACGCCGCCAACAAGATCCTGAAGGACATGATCGTCAAGGCGCGCCAGCTGGCCGGCTTTGACGCGGCCTACATCCCCGGCTGGGACTGCCACGGTCTGCCCATCGAGAACCAGATCGAGAAGACCTTCGGCCGCGGCCTGCCGCGCGACGAGGTGCAGGCCAAGAGCCGTGCCTACGCCACCGAGCAGATAGCCGGGCAGCGGGCGGACTTCAAGCGCCTGGGCGTGCTGGGCGAATGGGACCACCCGTACCAGACGATGAACTGCGCCAACGAGGCCGGCGAGATCCGCGTGCTCAAGCGCATGTTCGAGCGCGGCTTCGTCTACCGCGGCCTGAAGCCCGTGTACTGGTGCTTCGACTGCGGCTCCTCATTGGCCGAGTTCGAGATCGAGTACGCCGACAAGCAGTCGCCCGCCGTCGATGTGGCCTTCCTGTCGGCCGAACCCGAGAAGCTCGCTGCCGCCTTCGGCGTGGCACCGCTGGCCAAGGACGCCTTCACCGTCATCTGGACGACGACGCCCTGGACCATCCCCGCCAACCAGGCGCTCAACCTGAACCCCGAGCTGCCCTACGCGCTGGTCGACACGCCAAAGGGCTACTTCGTCGTCGCCGAGGCGCTGGTGGAGAAGTGCCTGGCACGCTGGCAGCTGGAGGGCAGCGTCGTCGCCGTCGTACCCGGCCGCCAACTGGAGCTGCTGAAGTTCAAGCATCCGCTGGCCCACGTGCACCCCGGCTATGACCGCGAAAGCCCGGTCTACCTGGCGGACTACGCGACCGCCGAGGACGGCACCGGCGTCGTCCACTCCGCGCCCGCGTATGGCCTGGACGACTTCAACTCCTGCGTCGCCCACGGCCTGGCCTTCGACGACATCCTGAACCCGGTGCAGGGCAACGGCGCCTACGCCGCCGACCTGCCGCTGTTCGGCGGCCAGCACATCTGGAAGGCCAACCCCGTCATCGCGCAGGCGCTGCAGGATGCCGGCCGGCTGATGGCGCAGTCCAAGCTGACCCACAGCTACCCGCACTGCTGGCGCCACAAGACGCCGGTCATCTACCGCGCAGCCGCCCAGTGGTTTGTGCGCATGGATGAAGGCGACGGCCTGTTCACGACCGACAAGGCGCCCGACAGCCTGCGCAAGACCGCGCTGGCCGCCATCGAGGCGACGAGCTTCTACCCCGAGAACGGCCGCGCCCGCCTGCACGACATGATCGCCGGCCGGCCGGACTGGTGCATCTCGCGCCAGCGCTCCTGGGGCGTGCCGCTGCCCATCTTCCTGCACAAGGACACGGGCGAGGCGCATCCCAACACGCTCGAGTTCATCGAGCGCGCCGCGCAGCTCGTCGAGCAGAACGGCATCGAGGCCTGGTCCAAGCTCGACGCCGCCGAGTGGCTGGGCGACGAAGCCGCGCAGTACACCAAGGGCAACGACATCCTGGACGTCTGGTTCGACTCCGGCTCCACCTTCGAGCACGTGCTCAAGGGCAGCCACCAGGGCGCCGCGCACGAGGCCGGCCCCGAGGCGGACCTGTACCTGGAAGGCCACGACCAGCACCGCGGCTGGTTCCACTCGTCACTGCTGATCGCCTGCGCCCTCTACGGCCGCGCGCCCTACAAAGGCCTGCTGACCCACGGCTTCGTCGTCGATGGCCAGGGGCGCAAGATGAGCAAGTCCATGGGCAACGTCGTCGCGCCGCAGGCCGTGTCGGACAAGTACGGCGCCGAGATCCTGCGCCTGTGGACGGCGGCGACCGACTACTCCGGCGATCTCGGCCTGGACGACAAGATCCTCGCACGCGTGGTCGACAGCTACCGCCGCATCCGCAACACGCTGCGCTTCCTGCTCGCCAACGTCAGCGACTTCGACCCGGCGACGGACACGGTGGCACCGGAACAGCTGCTGGAAGTCGACCGCTACGCGCTGGCCCGCGCGGCCGAGCTGCAGACGGACATCCTGGCGCACTTCGAACGCTACGAGTTCCATCCCGTCGTCTCCAAGCTGCAGGTCTACTGCTCCGAGGACCTGGGCGCCTTCTACCTGGACGTGTTGAAGGACCGTCTCTACACGACAGCACCCAAGAGCCTGGCGCGCCGCTCGGCGCAGACCGCGCTGTGGCAGATCACGCACGCCATGCTGCGCTGGATGGCGCCCTTCCTCAGCTTCACGGCCGAGGAGGCCTGGGCCATCTTCGGCAAGGGCGAGTCCATCTTCACCGAGACCTACTGGGCCTTCGGCAACACCGACACCGGGCTGCTCGCCAAATGGCAACGCATCCACGAGATCCGCGACGAGGTCAACAAGGCCATCGAGGCGGTGCGCACGACCGGTGCGGTCGGCGCGTCACTGCAGGCCGAGCTGGTGCTCAAGGTCAACGAACAGGACCAGATGCTGCTGGCCAGCCTCGGCGACGACCTGCGGTTCGTGTTCATCACGTCCGCGGTGCGTCTGGCTTCGGCGGGCGAACTGGGCGTTGTCGTCACGCCCAGCACGCATGTCAAATGCGAGCGCTGCTGGCACTACCGCGCCGACGTGGGCAGCAATGCCGAACATCCGACGCTGTGCGGGCGCTGCGACAGCAACCTGTACGGCACCGGCGAGACCCGCACCGTCGCCTGAAGGCTGTTTACGAACCGCGGCCCGTGCCGGGCCGCCCCAAGCCGGCCCGCGGGCGATGTGGTCACGGCTCGATGCCGGGAGCATCGCCGTCCCCTCGGGGACCGGCTGGCCTCACCGGCGTTCAGCCAGAGTGAGGTCAGACGAGGGGCTCACGGGAACGCTGGAACGTTCGGTTCCATGCCTTCGAAGTGCGCTTCGGGGTGGGTGCGCGTCAGCAGCCGCTCGATCTCCGTGACCCGCGTGCGCGGCACATCGACGATGAGCAGGTACTGCCCGCCCTCGATGGCCTGCTCGAAGCGTCTCAGGCGCCGGCTCGGTGTGGAGCTGCCGATCATGCTGGACGACCACGTACCCAGCATCGCACCCACCGCCGCAAGACCGATGACGACCGCTGCCGGCGACGCCGCGCTGATGGCCAGGGCCGCCGCCACGCCACCCGCCGCGCCGACGCCCGAACCGATCAACGCGCCCGACTGGGCCGCCTCGACGAGGTCCGACGTCTGCAGCACATTGGCCGCGTGCAGGCCGTCCATGGGCGAACTCTCCTTCGCCACGAAATGGATGTGATGCTCGGTGATGCGGGCGAGCAGCAACTCGTCCATCGTGCGCCGCGCGCTGTCCAGGTCGGGCAGCAGCCAGTAGATGCGTTTGCGCATGAGGTCCTCCAACGGGAAGGTAAGTTCTGCTTCTACGCCCGTTCGAGCGCATCGACAAGTCCCGGCCCGGGTACATTGGCGCCCCTGCCCGACCCCACGCTACGGCCCTAGAACATGCCCTCCCGCTCCTCTGCTGCGCCCGGTCTCACCCAGTGGCTGCTCGTCGCCGCCCTCATCATCGTTGCCGACCAGCTCACCAAGATCCTCGTCATCGGCGCCTTTCAGCTCGGTGACGTGCGCCCCATCACCAGCTTCTTCAACCTCGTGCGCGCCCACAACTACGGCGCCGCCTTCAGCTTCCTGCACGGCGCCTCGGGCTGGCAGCGCTGGTTCTTTCTCGGCCTCGGGCTCGCCGCAGCCGCCTTCATCACCTGGATGCTGCGCCGCCATGGCCACCAGAAGCTGTTCGCCTGGGCGCTGACGCTGATCCTCGGCGGCGCGCTGGGCAATGTCATCGATCGCGCCATCCACGGCTACGTGGTCGATTTCATACAGGTGCATGCCGGCGGCTGGTACTTCCCGGCCTTCAACATCGCCGACAGCGCCATCACCATCGGCGCGGTCATGTTGATCGTGGACGAGTTGCGCCGCGTTCGGCGGGGCTGACCGGCCCCGGGTTACTCCCCGGCCGCGCGTGCATTAGTTCACGCGGCGAAGGTGTGACGAAAGGTGACAATCGCGCGCCTTCCGCCACCCCCGCATGCTTCTCGACTTCGCCAGCCTGAGCCACTACGACTGGCTCGACGTCCCCCTCTGGGTCTTCGACCCCGAGCAACAGCGCAACCTCTGGGCCAATGCCGCGGCCCTGCGCTTCTGGCATGCCGACAGCGCCGAGGAATTCCTGTCGCGCGACTTCACCGAGCATGGTGACGCCGTCAGCGAGCGCCTGGCCGTCACCGCCGCCGACCACGCCCAGGGCAAGATCGTCCGCGAGCAGTGGACGCTCTACCCCAAGGGCGAGCCGACGACGGTGATGCTGGTCTCGCGCGGCATGCGCACACCGGATCGCCGCCAGGTCATGCTGTTCGCCGCCGACTCGCTCGGCGGCGGCGCCGACCTGGCCGCGCTGCGCGGCGTGGAGGCGCTGCAGCACACCTCCGTGCGCATCGCCGTCTTTGCCCTGGAGCGCGGCGAACTGCTGATGCGCAACCCGGCCGCGGCGCTGACCTTCGGCGACACGCCGCCGCCCGCCGGCGGGAACGAATTCAGCCGCCTGTTTGCCCATCGGCACGATGCCGACGGCATCCTCGGGCGCGTGCAGCGCGGCGAGACCTGCCGCCAGGACGTCGAACTGCAGACGCTGGCCGGCCCGCGCTGGCATGCACTGGACGCCCGGCCCATGCGCGACCCGGTCACCGGCGACACGGTCATGCTTTTCAATGCCCGCGACATCGCCGACCTGAAGGCCAGCCAGGCCGCGCTCGTGGCGGCACGCGAAGCCGCCGAGGCCGCCAGCCAGGCCAAGAGCTCCTTCCTGGCCAACATGAGCCACGAGATCCGCACGCCCATGAACGGCGTGCTGGGCCTGACCGAACTGGTGCTGCAGACCGACCTGGACGAACGCCAGCGCCGCTTCATCGCCATGGCCCATGACTCGGCCAAGGGCCTGATGACCATCATCAACGACCTGCTGGACGTCGCCAAGATCGAAGCCGGCCGCATCGTGATGGACGAGCAGCCCTTCAACCTGCACGACTGCCTGACCGAATCGCTGCAGCCCCTGCTGCTGCAGGCGCATGCCAAGGGCATCCAGCTGCATGCGCGGGTGCAGCCCAGCGTGCCGCAGCAGCTCGTCGGCGACGCGCTGCGGCTGCGCCAGGTGCTGATCAACCTGATCGGCAACGCGCTGAAGTTCACCGAGCGCGGCGAGGTGCGCATCGAGATCGCGCTGGCCGACACGCAGGAGGGCGACAGCCCCCACCGGCTGCGGCTGCGCATCGCCGTGACCGACACCGGCATCGGCATGACGCGCGACCAGATCGGCCAGATCTTCGACCCCTTCACGCAGGCCGACGGCAGCATCACGCGCCGCTACGGTGGCACGGGCCTGGGGCTGACCATCGTGCAGCGCCTCGTGAGCCTGATGGGCGGCGCGGTGCACGTGGAGAGCGAGCCGGGCGTCGGCTCCAGCTTCAGCTTCGAAGTGGCGCTCGGCTGGGTGGCCGAGCGGCAGCGGGCACCGCGGGCCGAGGCACGCGCCGCATAGGCCCCGCACACGGTGGCCGGGCCGCTTGGCCGCTGCCGCGCCGGCCGCGTCTTCTCAGGGCAGCAGCACGGCGCTGCCGGTCAGCACGCGTGCTTCCAGGTCGCGATGCGCCTGGGTCGCGTCGGCCAGCGCATAGCGCTTGTCGATGCGCACCTTGACCTGCCCGCTGGCCACCATGCCGAAAAGGTCGTCGCCCATCGCCTGGGTCGCCTCGCGCGTCGCGATGTGGGTGAACAGCGTCGGCCGTGTCACGTAGAGCGAGCCCTTGGCCGCCAGCGCGCCGATGTTCAACGGCGGCACGGCGCCCGACGCGGCGCCGAAGCTGACCATCAGGCCGAACGGCGCCAGGCAGTTCAACGACCCCTCCCAGGTGTCGGCGCCGACCGAGTCGTAGACCACCTTCACGCCGCGGCCGCCGGTGATGTCGCGAACCCGAGCCGCGAAGTCGGCCTCGCGGCGGTAGTTGATGGCATGGGCCGCGCCATGCGCCAGCGCGAGCGCGCATTTCTCGTCGCTGCCGGCCGTCGCGATCAACTGCAAGCCCAGCGCCCTCGCCCACTGGCAGGCGATCAGGCCGACGCCGCCGGCCGCCGCGTGGAAGACGACGAAGTCGCCCGGCTTGAGCCCCTCCTGCGGCAGCGTGCGCCGCAGCAGATACTGCACCGTCAGGCCCTTGAGCATCATGGCCGCGCCGGTCTCGAAATCGATCGAGTCGGGCAGCTTCAGCACCGCCCTGGCCGGCATCACGCGTGCCGTCGCATAGGCCCCCGGCGGCTGGCTGGCATAGGCCGCACGGTCGCCGGGCTGCAGGTGCGTGACGCCCTCGCCCACCGCCTCGACCACACCCGCGCCCTCCATGCCGAGGCGGGCCGGCAGCGGCAGTGCATAGGCGCCGTTGCGGTGGTACACGTCGATGTAGTTCAGCCCGCAGGCGTGGTGGCGGATGCGGATCTCGCCCGGGCCGGGCGACCCCACTTCCACGTCCACCAGCTTCAGTTGTTCGGCCCCGCCGGGGGTTTCGATGACCACGGCTTTTTCGTTCATGCGACGTCTCCGGTTGCGAGGTCCGGTATCGTGCCAGCCCTTTGCCCAGCCCGTCACCGCGGATGAAACTGACCCCACGCCTTGCCCTGCTGCTGACCTTGCCGCCCCTGCTGTGGGCCGGCAACGCCGTCGTCGGCCGGCTGGTGCGCCATGACATCCCCCCGATGGCGCTGAATGCGCTGCGCTGGGCGCTGGCCCTGCTGCTGCTGGCGCCGCTGGCACACCGGCTGCTGGCCCATCCACGCGAGGCGCTGGTGCGCTGGCGCAGCCTGGCCTGGCTGGGCTTCCTCGGCATGGGCTGCTACAACGCGCTGCAATACCTGGCGCTGCACACTTCGTCGCCGCTGAACGTGACGCTGATCACCGCCAGCATGCCGGTGTGGATGCTGGGCGTCGGCGCGGTGTTCTACGGCGTCAAGCCGGCGCGCCGCCAGTTGGTGGGCGCCGCACTGTCGCTGCTGGGCGTGGCCCTGGTCATTGCGCGAGGCGACCCGGCCGCACTGCTCGCCGTGCACTTCGTGCCGGGCGACCTGCTGATGCTGCTGGCCATCTTCACCTGGGCCGTCTACTCGTGGATGTTGTCGCGGCCGATGAAGGGTCTGCGGCCCGGCGAGAAGCCGGACTGGAACTGGGCCGAGTCGCTGATGTCGCAGCTGATGTTCGGCGTGGTCTTCTCGGGCATCGCAGCGGGCGCGGAGCAGGTCGTCGCACCCGCGGCCATCCACTGGAGCCCGACGCTGGTCGCCGTACTGGTCTATGTCGCCATCGGCCCTTCGCTGATCGCCTATCGCTGCTGGGGCATGGGCGTGGCCGAAGCAGGCCCGGCGCTGGCCGGCTTCTTCGTCAACCTGACGCCCGTGTTCGCCGCCATCATCTCGGCCGCGCTGCTGGGCATCGCACCGGCCTGGTACCACGGCGTGGCGTTCGCGCTGATTGCAGCGGGCATCTTCGTGTCGTCGCGCTGATGCTCGTGGTGCATGTGGACGACCGCTTGGTCGTCGTCGACAAGCCGGCCGGCATGCTCAGCGTACCGGGGCGTACCGAGCCCGACTGCGCGAGCGCCCGCGTGCAGGCGCTGTACCCGGATGCACTCGTCGTGCACCGGCTGGACCAGGCCACCTCCGGCCTGCTGATGTTCGCGCGCGGCGCCGCGGCCCAGCGCGAGCTGAGCGCGGACTTTGCCGAGCGGCGTGTCGGCAAGGTCTATGTCGCGGTGGTGGCCGGGCGGCTGGACGGCGAAGGCCTGATCGACCTGCCCTTGGGCGCCGACTGGCCCAACCGGCCGCGCAAGCAGGTGGACCTGGTTCGCGGCAAGCCGTCGCAGACGCGCTGGCGCGTCCTGGCCCACGAAGGCCCCCACACGCGTGTTCAGCTGGAGCCGCTGACCGGCCGCAGCCACCAGCTGCGCGTGCACATGGCGGCGCTGGGCCATGCCATCCTGGGCGACACGCTGTACGCGGCGCCAGACATCGCTGCCGCCAGCCCGCGCCTGCTGCTGCACGCCAGCGAACTGCGCATAAGCGGCAAATACTTCACTAGCGCTGCCGAGTTCTGAGGCGGACCGACGCGGCCCTCTTTCTAAGATACCCCCTGTTACTAACGCGTTATGTCGCACCCGGCCCCTCAGAGCCGGGGCGCACTGAGGACACGGGGCGAAGCAATGAAGAACGGTGCGAGGAGCTTGTGGGCCGCGCTTGGCATGGCGTGGTGCCTGTTGCCGCTGAGTGCCCACGCGCAGCAGGCTGACCCGGCGGTCTGGGGCGTCTATGCCCGTCTGATCGGCGCCACGATGGCCTACGAGCGGCATGCGGCGCTGACTTTCAGCTGGTACTGGAACGGCGACAAGACGGCCATCGTCGAGGACCAGGGCAAACACCTGGACACCGGCGAGATCAAGTCGCTGGGCGGCGGCAGGCTGGCCCGCTTCGTGAAGGGCGATCTGATCTGGAGCGGCACCATCCAGCCCGATGGTGCGGTCGTCTGGGATGCCGAAGGCAACTTCTTCACCAAACGCGCCGGCGGTCCCTTCCGGATCCGCCTGGATGGCGACTCGGCACTGATCGAAGAAAGTGTGGAGTTGGAGAAGGGCAAGGTCACCTGGACCTCGCCGCGCAGGCGCTGGGTCGGCAGCCTGCCCGCGCCTGCTCCGGTGGCGGCGGCGGCCTCCGCGCCCGAGGCTGCCGGCAGCGCCCCATCGGCCGTGGCTGAGGCGAAGGCCGTTGAAGAGAAGACCGGCCCTCGTGAACTGTCCGAGCAGGATCTGGCCAAGCTGCGCGCCAGCATGGCCCGTGACAAGGTGCAGCGCGCGGAGTTGCTGAAACGCCAGCAGGAAGAGGCGCGGCGCCAGGAAGAGGCCCGCCGGCAGCAGGCCGAATACGACGCACGCATGGCTGCACAGCGAGCTGCAGAGGAGCGCGCGGAGCGCGCCGAGGCGCGGGCCGCCGACGACGCGTTCGCTGGCGCGCTGATGAACGGCCTCAACGTCTTCAAGGGCGAGATGGCCAAGAACCAGGCCCAGCAGGCGCAGCAGCAAGCCTTCCTCGCCAACCTGCAGCGGCAACAGCAGCAGGCCGCGGACGCGCGCCAGCGTGAGCAGGACCGCCAACGCCAGGCAGCGGCGCAGGAGCAGCTCGCCCGTCAGCAGGCTGCAGCCGCACAGGCACAACCACAGCGGCAGGCGGGCAATGGCGGCGGCACCGCCACTCGACCCACGCAGGCCCAAGCCAACCAAACCGCCCAAACCGCCCAAACCGCGCAGGCGGCACAAGCGGCACAAGCGGCCCAGGCCGAAGCGGTCGAGCGCCAGCTGCGCGAACGCGCGGCCGCGGAGCGCCAGCGCCAGCAACAGCTGCGCGAACAGCGGCAAGCCGAGGAGCGGGTGGCCGCGGCCGCGCCAGCGCCCCGGCCGGCCGATCCGCCGCAGCGCGCCTCGACCCTGGACGACCCCAGCCGCTGCGTGTCCCAGCCCTCGCAGGTGCGCAACCCCAACTGCAAGGAGGGCACCGCCTTCACCGTCACCAACAGCTGCGCGCAGCCGGTGGACGTGAGGCTGTGCATCAAGACACGGCAAGGCGGCTGGGACTGCGGCGCAAGCTGGGGCGTCGGTCCCGGTGCGGACTGGTCCTACCCGTCCTGCCGCGGCACCTCGACGGCCTTCATGGACGTGCGCTCTGCCGGCAGCAACCGCCGCTTTGCCGACCCGCCGTGACAGCGCGACCCCGGCGCCAAGACAGTCATCTCGATCCCGACGGAGAAGCAATGAAGAACAAGCGATGGACAACCATGCTCTGCGCGCTCGGCGCCACCCTGTTGGCCGCGACCGCGCAGGCCCAGCAGGCGGCGCAGACCGCCGAAGGCGCACAGCGGTTCCTGTCCACCCTGGTGAAGAAGGGCAACGGCTACGCCTGGTTCGTCGACGCCCAGGGCCGGACGAACTACGTGCGCGGCAAGGCGACCACGACGACCACCCGCGTCGGCGTGCTGCTGGGCAACGACGAGGAGAAGTCGGAACGGCTGGTCGACAAGCAGCTGACGGCCTTCAGCCTCACCCAGATCGACACCGAAGGCGCCGACGGCAAGCCGGACGCCTGCATGACCCGCATCGCCAAGTGGGGCGTGAGGGAGCCGCTGACGGAGAACAAGACCTGGCAGACGACGGACGAAGGCATCCTCATCGACACGCCCATCGTGCATGTCGAGAACAGCATCTACGAGCTGCCGCAGGAGCTGGCATCCCCGCACTGGATCGACTGGCGCAACGTCAAGCTCAGCCGCAGCGCCAATGGCGGCCAGATGACCGCGTCGTTCAAGGAAAAGAACTACACCGCTCACCTGTCCTTCACCGGTGAATCGGAACTGGTCGACCGCATTGAGTACGCGATGAAGTTCCTGAAGCTGAGCTGCGACGACACCACCGCGACCGGCTTCTGACGCACGCAACGGCGGGCCGCTAGAGTCGGCCCATGCACCTCTACATCGTCACCGGCAGTTCCCGCGGCCTCGGCGCCGCCCTTGTCGAACAACTCGCACAGCCCGGCAACGCCGTCATCGGCATGGCCCGCCGCCTGAACCCGGCGCTGAAGGCCGAGCAATGGACGCTGGACTTGGCCGACCCGCTGCCCGCCGCCGAGCGCCTGCAGGCCTGGCTGCGGGCCAACACCGGCTGGGCCAGCGCCACGCTGGTCAACAACGCCGCGCTGCTGAGCGCGCCCGGCCCGCTGGCCGCCAGCGGGCTGGCCGAGCTGTCCGCCGCGCTGCGCGTGGGCCTGGAAGCGCCAACGCTGCTGAGCCGCGTCTTCCTGGCCGAAACCGTGGGCGTGGCGCAGCGACGCATCCTCAACATCTCGTCCGGGCTCGGTCGGCGAGCGATGGCTGGCAGCGCCGCCTACTGTGCCGTCAAGGCGGGGCTGGACCACCTCAGCCGCGCGCTGGCGCTGGAGGCGCCGGACGTCGGCGTCGTGTCGCTGGCCCCGGGCGTCATCGACACCGACATGCAGGTGCAGCTGCGCGGCGCCGACCCGGCGCGTTTCCCCGAGCAGGCGCGCTTCCAGGGCCTGAAGGAAGGCGGCCAGCTGCAGACCGCCCAGGCCACCGCCGGGGCGGTGCTGCGTTACCTGAACAAACCCGATTTCGGCCAGAACGTCGTCGCGGACATCCGCGAGGCTTGAAAATCGGCCCGGCTGCCCCCAGCTGCCCTTCGTTTCGTCCTCTCTGGAGATCCACCTTGAACCGCATCCTCGCCGTGAGCCTGGCCGCCCTGCTGGCCTTCGCCCTGCCTGCCCACGACGCCGAGGCCAAGCGCCTGGGCGGCGGTGGCATCAAGCGCAGCGTCCCCACGCAGACCACGCCGCAAACGCCGCCGGCGCAGACACCCCAACAGGCGGCGCCGGCCAAGCAGGCCGCCGCAAACCCGGCCGCGCCTGCCGCAGCGGCGCCCAAGCGCTCCTGGCTCGGCCCGATCGCCGGCCTGGCCGCCGGCCTGGGCCTGGCAGCACTGGCCAGCCACTTCGGCTTCGGCGCCGAGCTGGCCAACATCATGACCATGGTGCTGCTGGGCTTGGTGGCGGTGTTCGTCATCCGCTTCCTGATGCGCCGCTTCGCCACGCCAAAGCCGCAGCTGGCCGGTGCCCACGGCGCCAACTTCGAGGCCCAGCCCCAGCAGCCGGCGTGGGGCGCCCAGCCCGCTGCGGGCACCGCCGCAGCCAGCACGCTGGCCGCTGCACCGGCCGGTTTCGACACCGCCGGCTTCGAGAAGATCGCCAAGCAGGTCTTCATCCGCCTGCAGGCCGCCAACGACGCCGGTGACCAAACCGACCTGCGCCGCTTCACGACGCCGCAGATGTACGCCAGCATCCAGCACGACCTGCTGGAGCGCGGTGGCAAGCCGCAGCGCACCGAGGTGCTGCAGCTGGACGCCAACGTCGTCGACGTCGCCACCGAGAACGGCGAGCAGATCGTCTCCGTGCGCTTCTGGGGCCTGGTGCGCGAAACCAGCGAGCAGGCGGCCGAAGACTTCGACGAGATCTGGCACCTGGTCAAGTCCGGCGACGGCTGGCTGATCGCCGGCATCCAGCAGACCGCATGACCAACGACATGGCGGGTTAGACCCGATCCGGACTCGCATAAGAATGGGCGCTTCGAGCGCCCATTCGCTTTTTTGAGGCCCCCATGTTTCCTCTGCGTCTTTCCCTCTGCGCCCTCGGCACCGTGCTGCTGGCCGCCTGCGCCTCCACGCCAGTGCCCACCGCCGTCGTCGTGCCCAATGCCAACCTGGTCGCGCAAGGCATTCCGCCGGTGCCGCAAAGCCTGGCCGACGCCATCGGCCGCTACAACGATTTCCGCGGCCATGCCTTTGCCGACTGGCACCCCACCCAGCGCGAGATGCTGGTGCTGCACCGCAAGGCCGGCGCCAACACGGTCCAGCTCTTCCGCGTCGCATCCCCGCTGGCCGAGGGGGAGCAGTTGACCGACGGCGCCGACCCGGTCGGCCGCGCCAGCTACGAGCCGCGCAACGGCCGCTATGCCGTCTTCGAACGCGCCAGCGGCGGCAACGAGGTGGCGCAGCTCTATCGCCTGCCGCTCGGCCAGCCCGGCGCCCAACCGGTGCTGCTGACCAGCCCTGATGAGCGCCATGCGATGAACACCTGGCTGCGCAAGAGCGGCCAGCTGGTCTACACCGCTGTGCCTATCGACCGCACGGCCCAGGGCGGCACGCGCAGCAAGATCACGACGACGCTGTGGCTGATGGACCCCGAGAAGCCCGAGGGCCGCCGCAAGCTGGCTGAACTGGACGGCGGCGGCTGGACGGCCAGCCGACCGTCCCCTGACGAGCGCCTCGTCACGCTGACGCGCTACCTGTCGGCCAATGAATCGCAGATCTGGCTGCTGGACCTCGCCAGCGGCGCCACCCGGCAGCTGGCCCCCGCCGCCGGCAGCCAGGAGGCCAAGGCCACCTATGCGGCGGCGGGCTGGTCGCCCGACGGCCGCGCGTTGTGGATCACCAGCGACCGCGCGGGCGAATTCCGCGAGCTGATGAAGCTCGACCTCGCCAGCGGTCGCATCGACCGCGTCAGCAGCCACATCCCCTGGGACGTCAGCGGCGTCACGCTGACCGAGGACGGCAGCCGGCTCGCTGCCCAGTTCAACGTCGATGGCCGCGACGAGCTGCATTTCTTCGATACCGCCACCGGCAAGGAAGCACCCGCGCCGGCCGCGCTGCCCGCCGGCAACGTCGGCAGCGCCAGCTATCACCGCGCCCGCGGCGACCTGGCCTTCTCGGTCAGCAACGCCCAGGGGCCGGGCCAGATCTACTCGCTGGACAACGACGGCAAGGTGCAGCAATGGACGCGCGCGGCCGCACCCGCGGGCGTGGACACCTCCGGCTTCAGCGAGCAGAAGATCGTGCGCTGGAAGAGCTTCGACGGCACGACCATCTCCGGCCTGCTGACCCCGCCGCCGAAAAAGTTCAGCGGCAAGCGCCCGGTGCTGATCGCCATCCACGGCGGGCCGGAGAGCCAGGCCAGCGTCGGCTTCCTCGGCCGCAACGCCTACTTCGTGCAGGAACTGGGCATGGCGCTGATCCAGCCCAACGTGCGCGGCTCCAGCGGCTACGGCAAGAGCTTCCTGGCCATGGACAACGGCTTCAAGCGCGAGGACTCGGTCAAGGACATCGGCGCCCTGCTCGACTGGATCGCGACGCAGCCAGACCTGGACGCATCGCGCGTGCTGGTCACCGGCGGCAGCTACGGCGGCTACATGACGCTGGCGGTGTCAACCACCTATGCCGATCGCATCGCCGGCGCCATCGACGTGGTCGGCATCTCGCACTTCGTGACCTTCCTGAACAACACCGAGAGCTACCGCCGCGACCTGCGCCGCGTCGAGTACGGCGACGAGCGGGACGCGGCAATGAAGGCCCACCTCGACAAGATCTCGCCGCTGACCAACGCCGCGCGGATCAAGAAGCCGCTGTTCGTCATCCAGGGCAAGAACGACCCGCGCGTGCCCTACACCGAGGCCGAGCAGATCGTCGCCAAGGTCCGCGAGGGGGGCACGCCGGTCTGGTACCTGCGCGCCGAGAACGAAGGCCATGGCTTCCAGAAGAAGGAGAACCAGGACTTCCAGTTCTACGCGACGGTGCTGTTCATGCAGCAGACGGTGCTGAAGAAGTAGGCCGGCCGTAGGCCGGCGCGGCAGGCCAGGCGTCCGGTGACGGCGCCTGGCCTTTTCTTTCCAGGCACCAGCGCCGCGCGGTGATCCAGCCGCCATGGCCGACGGCCAGCGCGCACGGCGGCTGCCAGGCGGCTGCGCGCGCCATCAGCGCTTGCAAGGACTCGCCGCCGTCGAAGCCGAAGCCGTTGAAGTCCGCCATCCAGCGCTCGAACGCCGCGGGCGGGATGTCCGCCCAGGCGCGGCCGTCCCAGGCGCCGAAGTCCATCTCCGCCAGCGCGGTGTCGGTGTGCCAATGGAAGCCCCAGCGCTTCAGCCACCGCCCGACGGCAGCCGCGCGCTGCAGCGGCGAGGTGACCACCTCGCGTGGCAGGCGGTGGCGGCGCGCATGGGCGCGGATGCGGTGGGCCAGGCGCTTGGCCTTGCGCGCGTCGACGGGCAGGTCGGTGCGTCCGCCGATGCAGCGCCCCTGTGCGCCCCGCGGCTTGGGGTGTCGCCAGATGGTGAACGCCGGCATCAGACCGCGGCCGTGAAGGCCAGCAGCACGGCGATCTCGGCGAACTGCTCGGTGGCTCCCAGGCCGTCGCCGGTGTAGCCGCCGAGGCGGCGCTTCAACCATTGCCGCATCAGCAGCGCTGCCAGGCCTGCCGCCGCCATGGCCGCCAGCAGTCGCGGCAGGTGGACACCGCAGGCCACCAGCGCGAGGGCCAGCAACGCACACCAGCCCAGCGCCACGCCGAAGTTGCGCGGCGCGACGGCCAGCGCCAGCGGCTTGGCCTTGGCATGCTCCGCGTCGCCGCCGTAGGGCAGGCTCACCATCACGCCCACCGCCGCGGCGCGGGCGAACGCATGGCTGGCCAGCAGCGCCGCCGCGGCGCCCAGCATCGGCCGCGTCGCCAGCACCGCCAGCAGCGCGGCGCGCAGCAACAGGCTCAGCCCCAGCGCCAGCGCGCCGTAGCTGCCGATGCGCGAGTCCTTCATGATGGCCAGCGCCTTCTCGCGTGGCACGACGCCGCCGAGGGCGTCGAAGGTGTCGGCCAGGCCGTCCTCGTGGAAGCCGCCGGTCAGCGCGACGTTCGCCGCCAACGCCAGCAGCGCCGCGACCCAGGCCGGCCAGAACTGCACGGCCGCCGCCATCACGGCTGCCCCCACTCCCCCGACCAACGCCCCCACCAGTGGAAAGTGGCGCACGCAGTCGTTCAGCCAGCCGGGCTCGAAGCGGTCCAGGCGCACCGGCAGCCGGGTCAGGAACTGCAGCGCGACCAGGACCAGCTTCACGGCGGGTCGCGGTGGCTGACGCCGGCGCTCTCGAAGCTGGCCATGTCGGCCAGCAACGCGCAGGCCGCCGTCAGCAGCGGCCAGGCCAGCGCCGCACCGCTGCCTTCGCCGAGGCGCAGGTCCAGGTCCAGCAGCGGGCGCACGGCCAGCTGCCGCAGCCACGCCGCATGCGGCCCCTCGGCGGAGCGATGGGCGAACACGCAGGCCGCCAGCACGCCGGGCCGCAGCGCTTCGGCCAGCGCCACCGCGGCCGTGGTGATGAAGCCGTCCACGACGACGACACGGCGCTGCGCCGCAGCGGCAATGACGCTGCCTGCCATCGTGACGATCTCGAAGCCGCCCAGCGCCGCGGCGATCTCCTGCGGCATCTGCGCGCCGGTGTTCGCGGCCAGCGCTTCTTGCAGCACGGCCAGCTTGCGCGCCAGGCCGGCGTCGTCCAGGCCCGTGCCGCGGCCCACGCAGTCGCGCAGCGGCAGGCCGGTCAAGCGCTGCATCAAAAGGCTGGCCGACGAGGTGTTGCCAATGCCCATCTCGCCCAGCAGCAGCGCATTGCCCGGCAGCCGCTCGACCAGCGCCATGCCGTTGTGCAGCGCGCGTTCGGCCTGCGCCAGCGACATCGCCGGGCCGGCGCTCGCATCGGCGGTGCCCGCGGCGATGCGCAGGTCCACGGCACCCTCGGCCAGCGGGGCATCGACGCCGCAGTCCGCGATGCTCAATGCCAGCCCCTGGTGGCGTGCCAGCACCGACACGGCGGCGCCGCCGGCCAGCATGTTGGCCACCATCTGCGGCGTGACTTCGCGCGGATAGGCCGACACGCCGCGCCGCGACAGGCCATGGTCGGCGGCGTACACGACCAGTTGCGGCTGGCGCAATGCGGGCCGCTCGCTGCCCTGGATCAGCGCCAGCTGCAGCGCCAGCGCCTCAATGCGCCCGAGGGCGCCGAGCGGCTTGGTCTTGTGGTCCAGCGCATGCTGCACGCGCGCAGCAAGGCCGGGCTCGGCCAGGGCCGGCAGTTGGGGCAGATTCATTGCAGGGGGCGTCGGGTCAGCCGACGAGGTTCGCGAGAGTCAACAGGGCGAGCAAGAGCATCCACAGCACGACCGAGCGCCAGACCAGGCCGACGACGCTTTGCAGATGGCCCAGCTGCGGCAGTGCGCCGGACGTGGAGCCCGCGGCACCGGTGGCGTCGGGCTCGGAGCCGGCATCGAAAGTCTTGCTGCGGTCCGGCGTGATGCCGGGCGCCGCCGCGCCGCCGAGCTGCAGGCCCACCGCGCCGGCCGCGGACGCGAGGATGATGCCCTCGTTGGGATGCAGCCAGAGCTTGGCGTCGCGACGCCAGGCGTTCACGGCCTCCTCGAAGTTGCCGACGATGGCAAAGCCGGTGGCCGTCAGCCGCGCCGGCAGATGGTCGATGACCGTGAAGGCCTGGCGCGACAGTGCGAGCAGGCGCGTGTTGGTCGGCGCATCCAGCGTGCGGCTCTTGAAGGCCCAGTAGCGGCTCGCGAACTCGGCCATGCGGTAGAGCACCGCACCGGCCGGCCCCAGGCCGAGCGTCGAGCAGACGATGAACCAGAAGAAGACGCCGAAGACATGCCGGTGCGCCGCGAGCAGCGAATGCTCGATGACGTGACGGATCAGTTCGGTGCGCGGCAGCTCGCTCGCGTCCAGGTGGCGCCATTCGGCCAGCAGCTGGCGCGCGGTCGCATCGTCACCGCGCTCGAGCGCATCGCGGATGTCGGTGAAGTAGTGGCTGAACTGCCGGAAGCCCAGCGTCAGGTAGAGGATGAGGACGTTCAGCGCCAGCGCCAGCAGCACGCTGAAGTGATGCAGCACCCAGTACAGCAGCGCCACGGCCAGACCCGGCACAAGGACCGTGATGGCCCAGACGATGATGGCATGGTGCTCGCGGCCGGCGTCGAAGTTGCGGCCGGTCCAGCGCACCCAGCCGATCACCGACTCGTGCACGCGGTTGCCATGCCTCAGGGGCTTGAGTTGCTCACACAACAGGGCCAGCAGCACCGCGAAGAAATTCATGGGCCGGGATGATAGTGGCGCGATCAGGCGCCGCTGAGCAGTCGGTAGAGGTTGCGCAACATCGCGGCGGTCGCGCCCCAGATGAAGTACTCGCGCTCGGGACCTTGCCAGGGCATGGACAGGAAGCGCCGCTCGGCGCCGGCGAATTCGAAACGATGGTGGCGGTGGTTCGCCGGATTCATCAGAAAGGCCAGCGGCACCTCGAAGGCCTCGGCGACCTCGATGCTGTCGAGGGTCAGCGTGAAGCCCGGCTCGACCAGCGCGACGACCGGCGTCACCTGGAAGGCCGTCACGGTCGAATAGACCGGCAGCTGGCCGATGACGTCGATGTGACCGCGCGGCAGGCCGATCTCCTCTTCCGTCTCGCGCAGCGCAGTGGCGACGGGGCCGTCGTCCTCGGGCTCGACGCGGCCGCCGGGGAAGCTGATCTGCCCGGCGTGGTCGCGCAGGTGGTCGGTGCGGCGGGTCAGCAGCAACGTCAGGCCTTCGTCGCGCCGCACCAACGGCACGAGGACGGCGGCGCCTGCCGGCTCACGGTCGGCGAAGCGGCCGCCGTCGCCGGCGAACTCGGGCGTCCATGCGGACAGCGCCGCGAGCCGCGCACGGATGGCATCGGCCGTCAGCGCGGCTGCCGGCACCGGGGGCAGGTGATCGTCGACGCCGGTGACCGGAGCGAGTTGGGGTTGGGTGATGGCGGGACGGGTCATGCGAGCGGAAAAACAAAAGCCGCCGAGAGCGTATGCCCTGGCGGCTTCGGCGGTGAGAACCGGCTGATTAAGCCAGCTTCTCCTTGATGCGTGCCGACTTGCCCGAGCGCTGGCGCAGGTAGTACAGCTTGGCACGGCGGACATCGCCGCGGCGCTTGACTTCGATCGAGGCGATCAGCGGGCTGTACAGCTGGAACGTGCGCTCGACGCCTTCGCCGCTGGAGATCTTGCGGACGATGAAGCTGCTGTTCAGGCCACGGTTGCGCTTGGCGATGACGACGCCTTCGTAGGCCTGCACGCGCTTGCGGCTGCCTTCAACGACGTTGACGCTGACGATCACGGTGTCGCCAGGGGCGAAGGCCGGAATGGTCTTGTTCAGCCGAGCAATTTCTTCTTGCTCAAGGGTTTGGATCAGGTTCATCTGTACTCCTGGGATCTTGGCGGGACGCTATTTATGGGGATGTTTGCAGCCGGATGGGTTCCAGCCACTCGACCCGCCAGAGGATCGGACAGCCCGCTAGTGTAGCGGAAGTGTGCGGGTTTTGCCTAGAGCCGGGCCAGGAAGGCCTCGTCGGCCTTGCTGAGCCGCCCGGCCGCCCGGGCCGCGGCAATCAATTCGGGCCGGCGCGCCGCGGTCAGCGCGAGTGAGCGTTCACGGCGCCAGCGCTTGATGTCGGCGTGGTGGCCGGACAGCAGCACGGCCGGCACCTCGCGGCCATCCGGCAGCACCTCGGGGCGGCTGTAGTGGGGGCAGTCCAGCAGGCCGTCCGAGAAGCTGTCCTGCTGGTGGGACTGTGCGTCACCCAGCACGCCGTCCTGCAGCCGGGCCACCGCATCCAGCAGCGCCAGCGCGGGCAGCTCGCCGCCCGACAACACGAAGTCGCCCAGGCTCAGCTCCAGCGTCACATGCCGGTCCAACACGCGCTGGTCTATGCCTTCGTAGCGACCGCAGAGCAGGATGGCACCCGAGCCTGCGGCCAACGCTTGCACGCGTGCCTGGTCGATGCGGGCGCCGGTGGGCGTGAAATGGATGACGGCGGGCGCCGCCTCGCCACGGTCGGCCTGGACGGCGGCCAGCGCCCGCTCCAGCGGCTCGGCCAGCATGACCATGCCGGGGCCGCCGCCATAGGGCCGGTCGTCGACGCGGCGGTAGTTGTCCTCGGCGAAATCGCGCAGCGGCCACAGCCGCACGTCGACCTGGCCGCTCTCGAAGGCGCGCCGGGTGACGCCATGCGTCAAATGCGGCGCGAACAGCTCCGGGAAGATCGTCAGGACGTCGAAGCGCATGCCGCGTCAGTAGTCCAGGCCCCAGTCGACGCGGATCTGCCTGGCTTCCAGGCTCACGTCGTCGACGAAGGCGCCGACGAAGGGAATGAGCTTCTCCTGGTCGGGCTTGGCCGGCTCCTCGATGCCCGGCGGCAGGATGCGCAGCACCGCGTGCGGCCCGGTATCGATGAGGCCTATGACCCGGCCCAGCGCCTGGCCCTCGCGGTTGACGACGTCCAGGCCGATCAGGTCGACCCAGTAGTACTCGCCGTCGCCGGCGCGCGGGAAATCGGCGCGCGAGATCCACAGCTCGAAACCGCGCAGCGCCTCCGCGCCATTGCGGTCATCGATGCCGTCGGCGCTGGCCACGAGGCCCTCGCCGTGCTCGCGCAACGCCAGGATCTTCAGCTCGCGCTGGCCCGCCTTGGGGCCGACGCCCTTCAGGAACCAGCGCTTGGCGGAGAACAGCGCGTCGCCCTGGTTGGAGTAGGCCTGGACCTTGAACCAGCCCTTGACGCCCCAGGCGTCCAGGATGTGGCCGACCTGCACCAGGTCGTCGGGCCAGGCGCTGTCAGAAGCGAAAAACGGCGCCGAAGCGCCGTCTTGCTGAGGCTTGTTGCCGGCGGCCATCAGGCTGCGACGGCGGCCTTCTTGGCATCGCCGACCAGGCGTTCGACCGTGGGCGACAGCTGGGCGCCGACGCCGAGCCAGTAGCTCACACGGTCCTGCTCGACGCGCAGCTTCTCGGCAGCGCCCGAAGCGACGGGGTTGTAGAAGCCGACGCGCTCGATGAAGCGGCCGTCACGGCGCTGGCGGCTGTTGGCCACGACGATGTTGAAGAAGGGACGCTTCTTGGAGCCGCCGCGGGCCAGACGAATCACAACCATGATGTTTCCTAAAAATTGGGCGACCACCGCACGAGGAGACACTCAAGTAGCGAGCAAGTCGAAAGCAGGAACCCCTGCCGGGGACGACACTGTAGATACGCCGCAGCCATCTGCGACCAGCGCCAAACCCAGCATTATAAACTCGGTCGAACCGCCTTGAGTTGCTTCCGAACCGACAGATGTCACAGCCCTCCCCCACCACCCAGCCGTTGACGATCCGCCCGAGCACCGACGCCGACCTGCCCGCCATCCAGGCCATCTATGCCCATGCCGTCACGTACGGCACCGGCACGTTCGAGACCGAAGTGCCCGCCGTCGAGGAGATGGGCCGGCGGCGCCAGGAGGTGCTGGGTCGCCAGCTGCCATGGCTGGTCGCCGAGCGTGGCGGCGAGGTGCTGGGCTACGCCTATGCCAACCACTTCCGCCCCCGCCTCGCCTACCGCTTCTGTGTCGAGGATTCCATCTACCTCGCCCCTGCGGCCCAGGGCCAGGGCGTGGGCCGGCTGCTGCTGGCGGAGCTGATCGCCCGTTGCGAAGCCGCTGGCGCGCGCCAAATGTTGGCCGTCATCGGCGATGCGGCCAACGCGGGCTCGGTGGGCGTGCACACGGCGCTGGGTTTCACGCACACCGGCGTGCTGAAGAGCGCTGGCTGGAAGTTCGGGCGCTGGCTGGATGTCGTGCTGATGCAGCGCACGCTGGGGCTGGGCGACAGCGTCGGCGCGCAATGAGCGCGGGCGCCAAGCACAAGGCCGTCGCGACCTGGCTGGCGCTTCTCCTCGGCGTCTTCGGCCTGCACCGCTTCTACCTGCATGGCTTCAAGGACGGCTGGGCCTGGGCCTTCCCGCTGCCGACGCTGCTGGGCCTGCTGGGCGTGCAGCGCATGGGCCAGCTCGGCCAGGACGACCGCCTGGCCTGGGTGCTGATCCCGCTGCTGGGCATCAGCCTGGTGGCGGCGCTGCTCGGCGGCATCGTTTACGGACTGATGCCCGACGAGCGCTGGAACGACCGCTTCAACGCCGGCCGCCCTGTGTCGGCCGGCGGCTGGCTCGCGGTCATCGGTGTCGTGCTCTGCCTGTTGTTCGGCGGCACGGCGCTGATGGCGACGATCGCCTTCAGCGCGCAACGCTACTTCGAATCGCAGGCGGGTCAGTAGAGGATGAAGCTGACCCAGTAGCAGATGCCGGCCATCAGGGCGGCCGCGGGGATGGTGAAGATCCATGCCCACACGATGCTGCCGGCCACGCCCCAGCGCACGGCCGAGGCGCGCTGCACCGAGCCCACGCCGACGATGGCACCCGTGATGGTGTGCGTCGTCGAGACCGGGATGCCCAGCGCGGTGGCCAGGAAGAGCGTGATGGCGCCGCCGGTCTCGGCACAGAAGCCGCCGACGGGCTTGAGCTTGGTGATGCGCTGACCCATGGTCTGCACGATGCGCCAGCCGCCGAACATCGTGCCCAGGCCGATGGCCACATAGCAGGCGACGATGACCCAGGTAGGCGGCGCATGGTCGCCGACGCTGACCATGCCGGCGGCGATCAGCAGCATCCAGATCAGGCCGATGGTCTTCTGCGCATCGTTGCCACCATGGCCCAGGCTGTACAGCCCTGCCGAGACGAGCTGCAGCCGCCGGAACCAGCGGTCGATGCGAAGCGGCGACTTGTGCCTGCATACCCAGGACACGATGACCATCATCAGCGAGCCCAGCAGGTAGCCGAGCAGCGGCGAGATGACGATGAAGGCGACGGTCTTCCAGATGCCAGCCGCGACCAGCGCGTCAGGGCCGGCCTTGGCGACCACGGCTCCGGCGATGCCGCCGATCAGCGCATGCGAGGAGCTCGAGGGGATGCCCCACCACCAGGTGATGAAGTTCCATGTGATGGCGCCGCACAGCGCGCCGAAGACGACATGGTGGTCGACGATGCCGGGCTCGACGATGCCCTTGCCGATGGTTGCGGCCACCTTGAGCTGGAAGAACGCGATGGCCAGCACGTTGAAGAAGGCGGCGAACAGCACGGCCTGCTGGGGCTTGAGCACGCCGGTGGAGACGACGGTGGCGATGGAGTTGGCCGCGTCATGGAAGCCGTTCATGAAGTCGAACAGCAGGGCCAGCACGACGAGCAAGGCCACCACCCAGAAGGCGATCTCTGCGGTTGCCATGTCAGCGGCGATCAGGAGTTCTCGAGGACGATGCCCTCGATCAGATTGGCCACGTCCTCGCAGCGGTCGGAGATGGATTCCAGCTGTTCGTAGATCGCCTTGAGCTTGATCAGCTCGCGCACGTCCGCCTCCTCGCGGAACAGGCGCGACATCGCCGAGCGCATGACGCGGTCGGCGTCGGACTCCAGGCGGTCGATCTCCTCGCAGGTCTTGATCGCGGCCTCGGTCGTCGCGGGCTTGCTGAGGTTGGGCAGCAGCGTGACGGCATGCTGCACGCGCTCGCAGCAGCGCACCGACAGCGTGGCCAGTTGCAGCACCTGCTCGGGCACGGCGCGCACGTCGTAAAGGGACAGCGTCTCCGACGAGTCCTGCAACAGGTCGAGGATGTCGTCCATCGCGTTGATCAGGCTGTGGATCTGCTCGCGATCGATGGGCGTGATGAAGGTGCGGTGCAGCAGCCGGTTCACTTCGGCGGTGACGCGGTCGGCAGCATGCTCGGCCTTGTCCACGGCGTCGGCGTACTGTTGGCGCAGCGCCGGGTCGTTGTAGTTCTCGATCATCTTGAGGAACGCGCGCGCGCCTTCCGCGATGAAGCCCCCGTGCTCATTGAACAGCTCAAAAAAATTGCCCTCACGGGGCAGCAGCTTGCCAAACAGCATGGCCATCCTTGGATTTCTTGAAGGCGCGGAGTTTAGCGGGGGCGGTCACACGGCCATCATCAAGCCGACCTGAAGATGAAGTAGACGGCGCCCATCAGGCACAGGCCGGCCCACAGGAAATCCAGCTTCAGCGGCTCGCCCATGTAGTACAGGCTGAAGGGCACGAACACCGCCAGCGTGATGACCTCCTGCGTGATCTTGAGCTGCGCCAGCGAGAAGCCTGCCCCGTGGCCGATGCGGTTGGCCGGCACCTGCAGCAGGTACTCGAACAGCGCGATGCCCCAGCTGATGAGCGCGGCGATCCACCACGGCTTGCTCGCCAGGCCCTTGAGATGGCCGTACCAGGCGAAGGTCATGAAGACGTTGGACAGCAGCAGCAGGCCCACGGTCTGCCAACCGGCGAGGGTCGAAAACATCGTTGAAGCTCCGTTAAAGAGACAGCGGCCCGAGGCGCTCGATGCGCTGGGCCTGCCAGCCGTCGGCCGCCGCCAGATGGGACAGCTCGGGCGCGATCTCCAGCAGCGGCCGCAGCACGAAGGCGCGCTCGCCGAGCCGGGGGTGGGGCAGCGTCAGCCGCGGGGTGTCCAGCGTCAGCTCGCCGTACAGCAGCAGGTCCAGGTCCAGCGTGCGCGGCGCATGCCTGTAGGGACGCTCGCGCCCCTGCGCCAGCTCGATGGCTTGCAGCGCGTCCAGCAGGTCAAGGGGCGCGAGGGCCGTGTCCAGCGCCGCGACGGCGTTCAGGAAGTCCGGCCCGTCAGCGTCCACCGGCGCACTGCGCCAGGCGCTGGACAGCGCGGCCATGCGCGTGTCCGGCAGCGCCGCCAGGCTCAGTGCCGCCTGCGTGAGAGCGGCCCAAAGGTCAGCGCCGAGGTTGGCGCCCAGGCCGATGTAGGCGCGCGAACTCACTCGGCACTGGGTGCCGCCGGCGCGGCGCCTTCACCGCCCGCGGCGGGCTTGCGGCGCCGGCGGCGGCGCTTCTTGGCCGGCGCGTCAGCGGCGGCGGAGGCCTCGTCGGCTTCCTCGCCGGCCGGTGGCGCGTCCGGGCGGGGCGCGCGCACCACGCGCGGCTGCTTCTGCTGGCTGGCGCGGGCGTCGGCCAGCAGGGCCTGGCGGTCGTCGTCGCTGCCGAGGGCGAAGTCCTCCCACCAGTCGGCCAGCGCCGGGTCGATCTCGCCGACGTCGGCGCGCAGGCGCAGGAAGTCGAAGCCGGCGCGGTAGCGGGGCTGCTCGATGAGCGTGAAGACGCCGGAGCCGGTGCGGCGCTCGAAGCGGGTCTGCATCATCCAGATCTCGCGCATGTCGGCAGCCAGCTTGCCGCGGCCGGAGATGTCGCCGATGCGGGCGTCGAAGACGGCGTCGATGGCCTGGGCCAGCGCCGGCACGGCCGGCTCGCCGCCGTCGCGGATCTTGGTCCAGCGGTCCAGCACCTCATACCAGAGCATGCAGGCCAGCATGAAGCTGGGGCTGACGCCGCGGCCTTCCTGCACACGGCGGTCGGTGTCCTCGAAGGCCATGCGCACGAAGTTGCCGCGGACGCCTTCGTGCAGATCGCCGGTCTCGGTCAGCATCGCGTCCAGCACGGCGAACACGCCGCGGGCGAGGCCGAGCTTCTTCAACTGCGCGATGCTGGCCAGCGAATGGCCGGTCTGCAGCAGCTTGATCATCTCGTCGAACAGGCGCGAGGCCGGCACGTTGGCCAGCAGCGCCGACGAGGCCTTGACCGGGGCGAGCGTCTTGGGCTCCAGCTCGAAGCCGAGCTTGGCTGCGAAGCGCACGGCGCGGATGATGCGGACCGGGTCCTCGCGGTAGCGGGTCCCGGGGTCGCCGATCATGCGCAGCACCTTGGCCTTGGCGTCGGCCAGGCCGCCGTGATAGTCGACGACGAGGCGGCGCACCGGGTCGTAGTACATCGCGTTGACCGTGAAGTCGCGGCGCGCGGCATCCTCGATCTGCGGGCCCCAGACGTTGTCGCGCAGCACGCGGCCGCTGGCGTCCACGGCGTGCGACTTGCCTTCCAGTTCGCTCTTGGCCGTCTTCTCGTTGCCACCGACGGCTTCCGATTCGGTCGGCAGCGCGCGGAAGGTCGAGACCTCGATGACCTCGTGCTCCCGGCCGCGGCCGTAGACGACGTGGACGATGCGAAAGCGCCGGCCGATGATGAAGGCGCGGCGGAACAGGCCCTTGACCTGCTCGGGCGTCGCGTTGGTGGCGACGTCGAAGTCCTTGGGCCGCATGCCCAGCAGCAGGTCGCGCACCGCGCCGCCGACGATGTAGGCCTCGAAACCGGCGTCGGTCAGCGTCTTGACGACCTTGACGGCTCGCTCATCGAGCAGGTCGGGGTTGATACCGTGGACCTCCGCCGGCACCTCCACGCGCTTGCCCAACGGCGTCGTCTTGGGCGCCGCAGGCGTGGACTTGCTGAACAGTTTGTCGATGAACTTCTTGATCATGCGAAGAGTTGGAGCTGGGGCCAGCCGCGTTCGGCGGCGATCAGCGCGAGCGACGGGCTGGGATTCGTCGCCACCGGATGGCTGACGCGTTCGAGCAGGGGCAAATCGTTGGTCGAGTCGCTGTAGAAGGTCACGCGCCCGAAATCGCGCCATTGTGCCCCCAGGCCCTGCAGCCAGCCCTCGACGCGCGCGATCTTGCCATCACGGAAGCTCGGCACGCCATGGATGGCGCCGGTGTATCGGCCCTGCGCATCGCGCGCCAGTTGCACGGCAATGAGGTGCTCGATGCCGAAGGCCGTGGCGATGGGCGCGGTGACGAATTCGTTGGTGGCGGTGACGAGCGCGATCAGGTCGCCCGCCGCGCGGTGCTGCTCGACCAAGGCGACCGCCTCGGGCCGCAGCGCGGGTTTCATGACCTCGGCCATGAAGCGCTCGCGCATCGCCAGCGCCTCGGCCAGCGGCCGGCTGCGCCAGGCCGACGTGGCGAACTCGACATAGGCCGGCAGGTCCAGGGTGCCGGCGTTGTACTGGGCGAAGAATTCGTCATTCCTCGCCCCCCAGACCGCGCCGTCGACCCATCCGACGTCGACCATGAAGCTGCCGAAGGCGTGATCCGAATCCACCGGGATCAGCGTCCCGTCCAAGTCAAACAGCGTCAGATTCATAAAGTGGGGTTAGAGTCGATTTTCTCGTCGGCCAACATGGCCTTGAGCAGCGGCAGCGTCAGCGCCCGTTTGCTGGCCAGCGCGAATTCATCCAGGCGTTCGAGCAGCGCCATCAAGCCCTTGAGATTGCGCTCGAAGCGCGTCAGCAGGTAGCCCAGCACCTCGTCCCCCAGCAGCAGGCCACGGCGGTCGGCCTCGCGGCGCAGCACCGCGCGCATCTCGGCCTCGCGCAGCGGCGCCAGCGCGAAGCTCGGCCCCCAGCCCAGGCGCGTGCGCAGGTCCTCGCGCACGGGCAGATCGACGGCGGGCATATCGGCCGTCGCGACGACGGTGTAACCCTGCCCTGCCGATGCGACGAAAAGCGCGAAGGCGGCGTGCTGCTGGCCGGCGTCGAAACGCTGGCAGTCGTCCAGCAGCAGCAGGCTCTCGTGTGCCGGGAGCTCCCACGGCAAGGCGGTGTCGGCGTCGTACCAGGCGACGCGCTGGCCGGCCGCCTGCCAGCGCTCGGCGAGCGCCTGCAGCAGATGGGTCTTGCCCGAGCCGGTCGGCCCCCACAGCAGCACCGGCGGGTCGCCAGGCATCAGGCCAGACAGGTAGGCCAGCGCCTCGGCGTTGTCGCCGGGCAGGAAGTTGTCGAAGCTGCGCGCCGGCGGCGCCAGCAGGGCAAGCGGGATCTGCCTCATCAACGGAACGGCGAACCAGCGCGGCGGGCACGGCGCAGGACGCTGGCGATGCGTGGGTGCGGCGTGGCGGGGTTCATCATGAGTGGGCGGGCGCGAGGGCGCGGATTGTCACTGAAGCGGCGGCGAGCGCTGCCCCAGCAGCACGGAGAGGCGGGCACGCAGTTCAGCGGCGTCCGGCGCGTTGCCGCACTCGGCAAGGTAGAAGGCCAGATCCTCGGCCGCTGCTGCGCCAGCACCGAGCGCGTCCAGCACCAGGCCGCGGTCGCGCCGCTCGACGGCATCGCCGGGCAGCAGCACGACCAGGCGCTGCTGCACGGCCAGCAGGCGCGGCCAGTCGCGCGCGGCGCGGTGCACTTCCTTCAGGTTGCGCAGCATGCGGGCCAGGATCTGGCGCTTCGTGGCGGCGCGCAGGAAAAACTCCAGCGGCAGCTCCAGGTCGGCGGGCAGTTCGCTGCCATGGCGGTAGACAGACAGGCGCTCGTCGAGCCGCGCGGCGGACAGCGCCTCGCCGGTGAAAGGATCGATGACGACCTCACCCAGGCCAATGCGGCACTTGACGAGGAAGTGCCCCGGGAACGCCACGCCCGCGGCGCGCAGGCCGGCTTGCTCGGCCAGCTCCAGCAGCAGCACCGCCAGCGTGATGGGGATGCCGCGGCGCGTCTCCAGCACGCGGTGGACGTAGCTGTTGTCCGCGGCGTAGTAGTTGTTCAGGTTGCCGGCGAAACCCAGCTCGCCATGGAAGAAACGCGTCAGCAGGCGCAGCCGCTCGGCCGGCGCCATCTCGGGCGTGATGCGCTCGCGCAGCCGATGCGCCAGGCCATCCACCTCCGCCAGCACCGCCTGCACATCCAGCCGCGGATGTTCGTCCTGGGCGAGGCTGATGGCGGCCTCGATCAGATTGAGGCTGTCCTCCTCCGCCACCAGCGTGGCGAAGTGGTCGATCGGGGTCGGCAGCGCGTACTTCATCGACCTCAACTCGGCCGGCCCAATGCCCGTGGCCGCATGCCAACCAGCAGCAGCACGCCGAAATAGACGATCGCGCTGGCGCCCAGGCTGGCCGCCATGACCAGGGCGCGCTGGAGCTCATGCACGCCGAGGGCGATCCAGTCCAGCCGCGTCGCGAGCTGCCACTGCAGCAGCCCCATGGCGGCGCAGCCCAGTGCCACGCGCAGCCCGAAGGACAGCCAGCCCGGCTCGGCGCGGTAGCTGCCAAGCTTCTTCAGCCCCCACAGCAGCCAGCTGGCATTGACCAGCGCGCCCAGGCCGATGGACAGCGCCAAGCCGGCCACGCCGATCCACGGCACGAAGACGAGGTTGAAGCACTGCGTCAGCACCAGCACGGCGACGGCGATCTTGGCCGGCGTGCCGGTGTCCTGGCGCGCATAGAAGCCCGGCGCCAGCACCTTGATGGCGATCAGGCCCAGCAAACCGATGCCCCACCCCATCACGGACTGCGCGGTGTGGGCGACGTCGGAAGGCAGGAACTTGCCGCGGTGGTAGAGCACCGCCGTCAACGGCTCCGCGAAGACCAGCAACGCCACTGCGCACGGCAGCGCCAGCAGCGTCACCATGCGCAGGCCCCAGTCCAGCAGGCGGCTGTAGCGCTCGCTTTCTCCCGACGCCTGGGCGGCCGACAGCTGCGGCGTCAGCACAGCGGACAGCGCCACGCCGAGCAGGCCGATCGGGAATTCCATCAGCCGGTCCGCATAGTTGAGCCATGAGGTCGCGCCTTCGGCGAGGTGGCTGGAAATCTGCGTGTTGATCATCAGCGACAGCTGGGACACGCCGACGCCCAGCAGCGCCGGGCCCATCTGCGTCAGCACGCGGCCGACGCCGGGGTGAGCCTGGGATTCGCGCAAGCCGCGCCAGCTCAGGCGCATGCGCGGCACCGCGCCGATGGCCCGCAACGCCGGCCACTGCACCAGCAGCTGCAGCACGCCACCCAGCATGACGCCGAAGGCCATCGCGTAAATGCCGGGATAGCCGGCGCGTTCCAGCGGGCCGGCCAGCGCCCAGCCGACGGCGATGACGCTCAGATTCAGCAGCACCGGCGTGGCCGCCGGCACGACGAAGCGCCGCCAGGTGTTCAGGATGCCGGCGGACAGCGCCACCAGCGACATGCAGCCGATGTAGGGGAACATGTAGCGCGTCATGACGACCGAGGCGTCGAAGGCCTCATCCGGCAGGCCGGAGCCCAGCAGCCAGACCAGCAGCGGTGCCGCGACGATGCCGATCAGCGAGGTCGCGACCAATGCCCACAGCAGCACGGTGGCAACGGCGTCGATGAGGCGCCGCGTAGCCGCCTCGCCCTCGGTGGCCCGGGTGGCCGCCAGCAGCGGCACGAAGGCCTGGGAAAACGCGCCCTCGGCAAACAGCCGGCGCAACAGGTTCGGTATCCGGAAAGCGACCAGGAAGGCATCCGTCATCGCCGTGGCACCGAAAAGCCCGGCCACCATGGTTTCGCGGACGAGGCCGGTGATGCGCGAGGTCAGGGTCAGCAGGGATATGGTCGACGCAGCGCGCAGCAGATTCATGGGGGCGGATTATCTGTGTCGCGCGCAGCAGCTCCTGGATATTGAATGTCAAGCGCTTGGCTTTGACCTGGTTTTCGGGCTATACTCGCTGTCTTTGCACCAACTGGGTATAGATACAGCATGGCAACCAGCTCCAAAGCCAAGAAGAAGACGGTTCGCCTGGCATCGGGCCGCAAACGCGCCCGCCAGGACGTCAAGCTCAACGCCGCCAACACGGCACTGCGCTCCAAATTCCGTACGGTCATCAAGAACGTGCAAAAGGCCGTGGTCGCGGGCGACAAGTCCAAGGCTGCCGACCTGTTCAAGACGGCCCAGGCTGTCATCGACTCGGTCGCTGACAAGGGCATCTTCCACAAGAACAAGGCCGCTCGCCACAAGAGCCGCCTGTCCGCCAAGATCAAGGCGCTCGCCGCCTGATTAAGAACCCAGCTCTGGTGCAAGGCAGAAGGCCCGCGAAAGCGGGCCTTCTGCTTTTCGGCGGCGCATTGCGCGCCGAGCGTCGGGCCGCCCCACTCGGCCGCCGCGTTCAGCGCCGCGGGCACGAGCGGGCGGCAACGCTCAATGCCACTCCCCCGGCTCCACACCCTGGATGCTGCGGTCCCGCAACCACTCCGCCACGGCGCGCGCCACCCATTGCGGATCATCCAGCGGCAGGTCGTGCCCCGCCTTGGTATGCAGGCGCAGCGGCGCGCCCCAGGCGCGGCTGATGGCCTGCGAACAGCGCCAGTCGACGAGGCCGTCAGCCTTGCTGCACAGCAGCAGCATCGGCGCGGCCGGGCGGGTGCGACTGGCGCGGTAGCGCACGCTGGCCAGCAGCTGGCGCGCGGTGTTGCGCACGCCCAGCGGGTGCTGGCGCTGCAGTTCCACCCAACGATCGATGACGGCCTGGGGTGGCGTCAGACGGGTCGTCAGGCTCAGCACACGCTCCTCGCGCATGCGGGCACTGAAGCGACTCAGCGACAACAGCAGCAAGCCCAGGTAATTCAGCGGCCGCGGCTTGCGAAAGAGCTCGCTGAAGGGGCGCAGGCTGGGATTGATCAGCACGCCCGCCTCGACTTCGTTGGGATGCCGGTTGGCCCAGTCGGCCAGCACCGCGGCGCCCAGCGACATGCCTACCAGCGACACGGCGCCTGTGACGCCGCGGCGCCGCAATTCGGCGCGACAAGCGTCGACGATGGCCGACACCTGGGTCGGGCTCGATTCGCGGCGCAACGCGCCAGTGCCCGGCAGGTCCAGCAGCAGCAGTTGTGAGCCTGGCTGCTGCAGCCGCAACTCGCGCAACAGATGCTCGGGAAAGACGCCCCAATGGCCGCTTTCGCGCGACAGGCCGCGCAGCAGCACCCACACCGACCCATGGCCGGCCGGGCGCTCCGCCTGCCCCACGGCAGACGCAGCGCGGAACGGATCGGCGGCGGTTGAAGCGGCGCTGAGGCTCATCGGCATTGTTTCCAAACGTTGCCGCGAGGATAACGGTGCCCCGTCAGGGCGTCGCTCGGGAATGTCGCTAAGACGGCGGACGTCAAGCGCCCGGTTTGGCACCGGGGTCGTCGGGCAGCAAGCACGCTTCCGCGACCTGCAGGTTGTTGTCACGCGCGAAATTCATGACGAAGTCCCAGGCCATCGGCTCGAGGCGCCTGAGCTCCTCGTTGACGACCACGCACTTCACCCCGTTGATGACGGTGGGCACGCAAAGCGGTGAATAGCCGATGTAGGCGCCGATGCCGCCACGCGCGCCGCCGGGGCGAAAGCAGGACATCGCACCGGCCAGCCGCTCGGCCCAATCGCTCGGCCGGAAGGTTTTGCCATCCAGGGTGAGACCTTGGATGAAGACTTCGCGCGGCGGAGGGGCAACGGTCATGGACTAACGGGCTTCGCGGGTACAGCGGGGCGCCGCTGTCAAAGACCGCTATTGTGCCTCGGCGACCGCGCATCTGCTGCGCCGCAGCAAACGTCTTGCCGTGGACTCTAGAATCAAAAGTCCACTTTTCCTCCATCCAATCGGAGACCCGATGAACGCTGATCCGCTCCCGTCCGACGCCCATGTGATGCCGACCTACGGCCGCCTGCCCGTTGCGCTTTCGCACGGCCAGGGCTGCTGGGTCTGGGACACGCAGGGCCGACGACTGCTGGACGGGCTGGGCGGCATCGCGGTCAACACGCTGGGGCACAACCATCCGCGCCTGGTGCCGGCGCTGCAGGAGCAGATCGCCAAGCTGATCCACACGAGCAACTACTACCAGTCGCCGCTGCAGGCGCAACTGGCCACCAAGCTCTGTGAGATTTCGGGCTTGGCGAATGTCTTCTTCTGCAACAGCGGACTCGAGGCCAACGAGGCGGCGCTGAAGATCGCCCGCAAGTTCGGCCATGACCGCGGCAACACCGCGCCGGAGATCCTGGTCTTCGAGGGCGCCTTCCACGGCCGCTCCATCGCCACGCTGTCGGCCACGGCCAACCCCAAGATCCAGGCCGGCTTCGGACCGCTGGTGCCCGGCTTCGTGCGCGTGCCACTGAACGACATCGCCGCCGTTGAGGCCGCCGTGGCCGCCCATCCCAACCTCACGGCCATCTTCCTGGAGACCATCCAGGGCGAAGGCGGCATCAACCCGACGCGCATCGAGTTCCTGCAGGCGCTGCGCCGCATCTGCGACGAACGCGACCTGCTGCTGATGCTGGACGAAGTGCAGTGCGGCGTCGGCCGCACTGGCAAATGGTTCGCGCACCAGTGGGCCGGCATCAAGCCCGACGTCATGCCGCTGGCCAAGGGCCTGGGCTCCGGCGTGCCCATCGGCGCCGTCGTCTGCGGCCCGCGCGCGGCCGGCGTGCTGAAGGCCGGCAACCACGGCACCACCTTCGGCGGCAACCCGCTGGCGATGCGCGCCGGCATCGAGACGCTCACCATCATGGAAGAGGATGGCCTGCTGGCCAATGCCGAGGCGGTCGGCGCAACGCTGCGCGGCGCGCTGGCCGACGGCCTGGCCGGCGAGCAAGGCGTCGTCGAGATCCGCGGCCAGGGCCTGATGCTGGGCATCGAACTCGATCGCCCCGCCGGCGTGCTGCTGACGCAGAGCCTGGATGCCGGCCTCTTGATCAGCGTGACGGCAGACCGCGTCGTGCGCCTGCTGCCGCCGCTGATCCTCACGCACGACGAGGCGCGCGAGATCGCGGCGCGCCTCGTGCCGCTGATCAAGGCGCTGCTCGCGCAGCCCAAGCCATGAAGCCGGGGAACGGACTGATGCGCCACTATCTCCAGTTCAAAGACCTGCGCGCCGAGGAATACGCCCACCTGTTCGACCGCGCCGCCACCATCAAGCGCCGCTTCAAGAACTACGAGAAATACCAGCCGCTGCAGGACCGCACGCTGGCCATGATCTTCGAGAAGGCCAGCACGCGCACGCGTGTCAGCTTCGAGGCGGGCATGTACCAGATGGGCGGGTCGGTCGTGCACCTGACCACCGGCGACAGCCAACTGGGCCGCGCCGAACCGGTCGAGGACTCCGCGCGCGTCATCAGCCGCATGGTCGACATCGTCATGATCCGCACCTACGAGCAGAGCAAGCTCGAGCGCTTCGCGGCGCATTCGCGCGTGCCGGTGATCAACGGCCTGACCAACGAGTACCACCCCTGCCAGATCCTGGCCGACCTGTTCACCTTCATCGAGAACCGCGGCATGGACCGCCGTGGCGCCATCGACATGGACTGCCTCAAGGGCCGTGTGGTGGCCTGGGTCGGTGACGGCAACAACATGGCCAACACCTGGCTGCAGGCGGCGGAGATCCTCGGCTTCACGGTGCACGTCAGCACGCCCAGCGGATACGAGGTGGACCCCGTCGTGGCCGGCGTGAAGAACGCCGGCTGCTACAAGGTCTTCAAGGACCCGCGGGAGGCCTGCGTCGCCGCCGACCTCGTCACCACCGACGTCTGGACCAGCATGGGCTATGAGGCCGAGAACGAGGCCCGCAAGGCGGCGTTCACGGACTGGTGCGTGGACCGCGACATGATGGCCCGCGCCAAGCCCGACGCGCTGTTCATGCACTGCCTGCCCGCGCACCGCGGCGAGGAGGTAGCGGCGGACGTCATCGACGGGCCGCAGTCGGTGGTCTGGGACGAGGCTGAAAACAGAATGCACGTGCAGAAGGCACTCATGGAGTACCTTCTGCTCGGCCGGATCGGCTGAAAGCCGGCACCGGTGGCCCGTGAGGGCCAGCATGCGATCGCGGGAGAGCCGCACGGCTGACGCTTCACTTCACCAGCACGGGCCGGCCGCTTGCAGCCGGCCTTTTTCTTGGCGCCATGCGATGGACCGAGCGTCGTGTCGGCCCGGCGTCAGCGCTTCATGGCAAGCTGCGACCCATGCGCTGGGCCTTCATCACCGACATTCATGCCAACCGACAGGCCTTCGAGGCCGTGCTGGCCCACGCCCGCGCCCAGGGCGCCACGCGCTTTGCGCTGCTGGGTGACTTCGTCGGCTACGGCGCCGACCCCGCTTGGGTGGCCGAGCAAGTCATGGCCCTCGTGGCTGACGGTGCCATCGCCGTGCAGGGCAACCATGACGAGGCCGTGGCCCAAGGCAGCATGCCGGGCATGCACCCGGACGCGCGCGCCGTGGTCGACTGGACGCGTTCGCGGCTGAACGAGGACCAGCTGCGCTTCCTGGCCCGGCTGCCGCTGCAGGCCCATGGCGAGCCGGGCCATGTGCTCTTCGTGCATGCCAATGCCTACGAACCCAACGGCTGGGAGTACGTGCAAGGGCGAGCCGAGGCAGTGAAAAGCCTGCACGCCAGCCACGCGCGCATCCAGGTCTGCGGGCACATGCACGAACCCATGCTCTACCACCTGTCGGGCACCGGCAAGGCGGGCGACTTCCGGCCCGTGGCCGGCGTGCCCATGCCCTTGCCGGGCCACCGCCAGTGGCTGGCCATCCCGGGCTCCTGCGGCCAGCCGCGCGACGGCAACCCGGCCGCCTGCTATGCGCTGCTGGACCCGGCCAAGTCCGACCTGGACGACGCCCGCATCACCTTCCAGCGCGTGGCCTACGATGTCGACGCCGCCTGCGCGGAACTGCGCGCCACCGAGCTGCCGCCCGCCATCGTCGAGCGCCTGACGCGCCGCCTGACGCTGGGCGAATGATGACCACCAACCCACCCACGCCCTCCACGCCGCCGGCGCCGCTGGAGGCCGGCCAGGTGCTGGACGGCTTCCGGCTGGAGGAGCGGCTGCACCAGGGCGGCATGGCCAACCTGTGGCGCGTCAGCCGCGTGGATGGCACCGATGACGGCATCGAGCTGCTGATGAAGGTGCCGCGCATCAAGGGCGGCGAAGACCCGGCCACCATCGTCGGCTTCGAGGTCGAGCAGATGCTGATGCCGCAACTGAGCGGCCCCCACGTGCCGCGCTTCATCGCACGCGGCGACTGGACGCGCCAGGCCTTCATCGTCATGGAGCGCATCCCCGGGGACACGCTGCGCCCGCGCCTGGACGACGCGCCGCTGCCGCCCGAGGAGGTGGCCGACATCGGCGCCCGCGTCGCCACCGCGCTGGCGGCCCTGCACCGCCAGCACGTCGTGCACCTGGACATCAAGCCCAGCAACATCATGTTCCGGCCCGACGGCACCGCCGTGCTGGTCGACTTCGGCCTCAGCCGCCACGAGCATCTGCCCGACCTGCTGGAGGAGGAGTTCACGCTGCCCATGGGCACGGGGCCCTACATGAGCCCGGAGCAGGTGCAGTTCGTGCGCAACGACCCGCGCAGCGACCTGTTCGCGCTCGGCGTCATGCTCTACCACCTGGCCACCGGCGAGCGCCCCTTCGGCCAGCCGAACTCGGTGCGCGGCCTGCGCCGGCGCCTGTTCGTCGAGCCGGTGCCGCCGCGCGCCATCCGGCCGGAGCTGCCGGGCTGGCTGCAGGAGGTCATCCTGCACTGCCTGGAGGTCAAGCCCGAGCGCCGCTACCAGAGCGCGGCGCAGCTGGCGCTGGACCTGCGCGAGCCCAGCGGCGTCGCGCTGACCGCGCGGGCCGAGAAGCTGCGGGTCAGCGGCGCGGTCATGCGCCTGAAGCGCTGGTTCTTCGCGCTGGGCGCCGAGGCGCCGCCCGCACCGCAGGCCGGCGAGCAGCTGGCGCGCAGTCCCATCGTCATGGCGGCAGTGGACGTCGACCATGCGACGCCCGAGCTGCTGGCCCAGCTGCGCGAGACGGTGCGCCGCATCGTGCAGACCGAGGCCGGCGCGCGGCTGGCCTGCGTCAGCGTCATGCGCGTCAACCGCATCGGCATCGACGAGCTGACCGACCAGCACGGCCAGAGCCTGCACGTGAAGCAGCTGATCGCGCTGAAGCACTGGGCCCGCCCGATCAGCAAGGCGCTGAACCTGGCGGATGGCCGGCTGACCTTCCATGTGCTGGAAGCCCCCGACCCGGCCGACGCCATCATCGACTTCGCCCACCGCAACGGCGTGGACCACATCGTCATGGGCGCCCGCGGCGCGTCGGCACTGCGCCGCTACCTGGGCAGCGTGTCCGGCCAGGTGGTGGCCGAATCGGATTGCACGGTCACCGTCGTGCGCGAGCCGGCAAGCTGAAACGGGTCGTTTCAGCCCCCTCTTGAAACTCTGCAGGCCGCTCCTAATTCGCCGTTGATGCCCGGGCAACCCGGCATCGCGAAATTGAAAGGAGGCTTGCATGTACTCGTCACTCTGGACCCTACCTTCCAGCTTCTTCCCGGACTTCGACCGCCTGCACCGCGAGTTCGATGAGCATTTCGGCGCCGTCGGCGCGCCGTCCAGCATCCGCTCGACGGCACCCGGCACCTTCCCGGCCATCAACGTCGGCAACACGCCGACCAGCGTGGAGATCTATGCCTTCGCGCCCGGCCTGGACGCCGCCAAGCTCGACGTGACCGTGGACCGCGGCGTGCTGAGCATCTCCGGCGAACGCGCCGCAGCAGCACAGGCCGAGGGCGCCCGCAGCTACAGCCGCGAGCGCTTCAGCGGCAGCTTCCGGCGCGCCATCAGCCTGCCCGACGACGCCGACGCGTCGCAGGTGCAGGCGAGCTACCGCGACGGCATCCTGCGCATCAGCGTGGCCCGCCAGGCCAGCGCCCAGCCGCGCCGCATCACCATCCAGTGATCCAAACAGGAGGGACCCACCATGAGCACCCATGCAGTTCAAACCGACAACGGCCGTGGCCGCTCGCCGGCACGCACCGGCGCTGATGGCCGTGATGACCGTGATGGCGATCACCAGCGCGCGATGACGCCGCGCGTGGACGTCAGCGAGGACGACACCGGCATCACGCTGCTGGCCGACCTGCCCGGCGTGGCCCGCGAGCAGCTGGAGCTGCGCGTCGAGGGCGACACGCTGCACATCGAGGGCGCCGTCGACGCGGCCACCCCCGGTGGCATGGAGGCCGTCTACGCCGAAGTGCGCCTGCCGCGCTACCGCCGCGCCTTCACATTGAGCCGCGAGCTCGACGCCTCGCGCATCGAGGCCCAGCTCAGGGACGGCGTGCTGAACCTGCGCATTCCCAAGCAGGCGCATGCGCAGCCGCGGCGCATCGAAGTCTCGGCAGGCTGAAACCGCATGGCGTCGATGACCTGCGAGGTCATCGACGCGCGGCGGGCAGCGCTGCAGACTGCCTGGCATCAACACGTCAAGGAGTCCACACCATGCCCGCCTTCGATTCGCTGCCCCTCGCCGTCGCCCTGCTGATCGGCATCCCCGCGTTCGGCTCCTGCCTCGGCATCGGCCTGGCCAGCATGAAGCTGCTGGAAGGCATCGCGCGCCAGCCGGAGATCGCGCCGGACCTGCAGACCAAGTACTTCCTGGCCGTCGGCGTGACGGACGGTGCCTTCATCATCGCGACCGGCATCGGCCTGTGGTTCGCAACGGCCAACCCCTTCAAGTGACGCTGACGGGCTTGCTGCCTCGGCTGCTGCCTACACTGGCGCGATGAGTGACAACCCCTGCCTGAGCTGCGGCGCCTGCTGCGCGAGCTTTCGCGTCGATTTCGACCGCAGCGAGCTGGAAAGCGAAGGCGGCCGCGTGCCCGACGGGCTGGCCGTCGAGCTGACCGGGCGGCTGATGCGGCTGCGCGGCACCGACCATGCGCAGCCACGCTGCGCCGCATTCAGCAGCACGGTGGGTGTGCGCGCGAGCTGCGGCATCCACGAGTGGCGGCCGTCGCCGTGCCGCGAGTTCGGCGAGCGCGCGCCGATGGGCATCGGGGACGACGCCTGCACCCGGGCCCGGGCGCGACACGGGCTCGCGCCGATCTAGCTGGCTAGCGCCGCTTCACGATCCCGCCGGGCCGCGCAGCGGCTCCCGGCGCCGCTGCTGCTCGCGCACCTCGTTGAGCCAGGCCAGCTTGGCGCCGTACATCTCGCGGTCGCGGCTGGTGGCGCTGTTCTCCAGCGCCTTGGTGATCTCGCCGCGCGCGCCCGACACGTCGCCCAGGCCGTAGTTGGCCAGCGCCAGCCAGAAGTGGAACTCGGGCACGTAGGCCGCACGCGCCAGCTCCTTGCGGAAGAACTGGCGTGCCGCCGCGAACTCGCCGGCCTTCATCGCCGCCACGCCCTCGTCGAAGAACTTGTAGGGCGGCACGGGCTGGATCTGCGCCAGCTGGTTGGCGTACAGCTGCGCCTCCTCGCGGCGGCCGGTGTCGCTGAGCACGAGGACGAGGTTGGACATGGCCTGCACATTGAGCGGCTCGCGCTCCAGCACCAGGCGCAGCGTCGACTCGGAGTTGCCGTACAGGCCCTTGCGGCGGTACAGCACGGCCAGCGTGTTGTAGGCGGCCAGCCAGCGCGAGTCCGCGTTGATGGCGGCGCGCGCCCACCAGTAGGCGTCGTCCACCTGGCCCAGCGTCAGCGCCTCGGCGGCGCGGTTGTTCAGGAACATCGCGAGGATGGTGGACTCGTCGACGGGCCGGCTGCGGTGGCCGCGCACCTGGTCGGGCGGCAGGAAATCGATGGTCAGCAGCTCGGGGTCGCCGAAGACCGTCGTGCGCGAGCTGGTGCTCAGCGGGCGCGCCAGGCTGATGTTGACGTGGCCGGCGACGAAGAAGATGCCGTTGGAGCGCGTCCAGCTCTCCTCCAGGTAGACGCTGTTGAAGCGCACCGGCAGGTTGAGGTGGCGCGCGAAGGCCGCCGTCATCAGCACCAGCGACATGCAGTTGCCGCGCTTGGCGTCGAAGGCCTCGGCCGCTGTGCGCGTGATCTCGCTGTCGTAGTCCAGCTGCAGCCGGCCTTTGGTGTAGAGCGCGTCGATGAGGCCATCGCGCAGGCCCTTGAGGCGGATCTCGCTGGCCATCTCGTTCTCGGCGAAGCGCCGCATCGCGGGGCTGAGCGCCAGCGCCTCCTGCGGGTCGATGCGCACGCGGGGCGGCTTGAACGCGGCATCGACGAACACGTCGGCGCGCGGCGGCGCCACGGGCTCGACGGCACAGCCGGTCAGGCCGGCTGCCGCACCGGCAAGAGCAAGGGCGGCGATGAGGGCGCGCAGGTCGTTCATGTCTGTCTCCTGTCACAAAGCTTAGTCCTGCGCTTCCCTCCTGTCTTGAGTCATCTCGCACGCTTTCGCCGGCTGGCAAGGGTGCCAAGCCGATGCCGGCGGTCCGCCTGGGCGGGCGACGCCTTGCGCGCCGTCCCCAGCATCGAACTTGCGGCATTGGAGCGACGCTGAGAGGATGCCTGGGTGCATCCCAACCGCCGAGCCGCCCTCCTCACCCTGCCCTCACTGGTCTCACCGGGCACCTCGCTGTCAGCGCAGCCGGCGGCACCGCTGGCACTGGTCACCAGCGACCTGCCGCCGATGGCCATGCAAGGCGATCCCGGCCAGCGCGGCGTGCTGCTGGACCTGGTGGAAGCCATGCTCAGGCTGGCAGCCTTGCCCGCGGAGCCCGAATTCTTCCCCTGGGCCCGCGCGATGCTGGTGGCCGCGGCCAGGCCGCGCACCCTCATCGTGCCGCTCAACCGCAGTGCCGACCGCGAGGCCAGGTTCCAGTGGCTGGTCAAGCTCTACACGCAGCGCTTCGCCTTCGTCACGCTGGCCGGCCAGCCTCGGGTGGAAACGGTCGAGCAGGCGCGCCGCCTGCGCATCGGCGGCCTGCGCGGCTCGGCCAACCTGGACAAGCTCCGGCAGGAAGGCGTCCAGCCGGGCCGCATCTACGAGGCCGCCAGCGTCGGCGACATGCAGCGCGCCCTGGAACGCGGCCTCGTCGACGCCCTCTACGGCAGCGAATTGACGCACGCCGACGTGTGGCGGCGCAGCGGGCGCAACCCCGCCCTGCTGCAAACCGGGCTGACGTTGGAGGCCGCCGACATCTGGCTGGCCGCGCAAAGCGGCATCACCGAGGCGGAGCAGGCCCGGCTGCAACACGCGCACGAGACGCTGCTGGCAGACGGCAGCGTGGAGCGCCTTTTTAAGCGCTACGGTTTGAAGTTCCGCGCGGAAGATTCGCGTTAATCCAGCACGAAGACGGCGGCGCTGCGGGCCGGCACCTCGAACCGGCCGGCCTGGAAGCGCGCCTCGCGCTTCACCCGCGCATCGGCGCCCCGGCGCTGCACCGGGTGCAGGCGCCAGTTGCCTGTTGCTTCCTGCGGCAGCGCCAACACCTGGGCCGTCGCCGCCACGTTGATCAACGTCATCAGCGCCCGATGGCCGCCCAGCCCGCGGCCGTCGATGCGCGTGGCGACCAGCACCGGGTTCTGCCCCGCGCCGCTGTCGGGGAAGCTCACGCGCTTGCGGATCTCGGCCGCGCTGGCCAGGCGCAGCAGCGGCGTGCTGGCGCGGATCTTCAGCAGGTTGCGGAACACGTCGCGCGCCCAGGCGATCTCGGCCGGGCCGGGGGCGATGGCGCCGTCCGCCAGGCGCTCGCGGGCCAGCGCCCAGTCGCGGCCGTCCTTGCCGAAGTTGTCCTGCTTGGGCGGCAGGCCGGTGCCGAAGTGGTTGGTCTGGTAAGTCCAGTCCAGCCGGTTGAACCAGTCGCCCGAGTCGTAGCTGTTGCGGTCCATGCTCTTGCTGCGCAGGATGTCCTGGCCGGCATGGAAGTAGGCGATGCCCTGGCTGAAGGCGACCAGCGCCGCGCCCAGCATCTGCACCCGCGCGCGGTCCTCGCGGCTGGTGGCCAGCGGCAGCTTCAGCGCGTTGACGTCGAACAGCGTCTGGTTGTCGTGGTTCTCGACGTAGTTGACCACCTCGCCGGGCTCGCTGGCGAAACCGGCCGGCTGGTCGCCGTAGGCGATCTGCTCCAGGCGCTGCTTCTCGCCGCGCCAGGTCGTCAGCTCGTAAGCGCGCAGTGAGCCGGCCAGGCCGACGCGGATCATGTCGGCCGCCGCCAGCAGCGCCTCGGGCTGGGCATCCGCCAAGGCGTTGGGCGCATAGGCCAGCCCATTGAGCCAACCCTGCCGGCGCACGCTGTCGTCGCCGCCCTCGCCGGCGCTGCCGCCACGCGCCGCGTCGCGGCCCCGGTCGCTGAAGGCACCGATGCCGCTGCCGTTGAGCGACAGCTGCGAGGCCTGCACGAAGCGCGCGCCGTCGGCCACCTCGCCGAAGTTCCAGCCCTCGCCCAGCAGCTGCACTGGGCGGCCGGCCGCGGCGTTCACGCGCGCCTGCAGCCGCTCCATCGCCTCGCGCGGCTGGTGGCCCATCAGGTCGAAGCGCATCGAGTCGATCCGGTACTCGCGCACCCACAGCGCCGCCGAGTCGATCATCAGCTTGGCCATCATGCGGTGCTCGGTGGCCGTGTTGTCGCAGCAGGTGGAGCGCTCGATCTCGCCCTTTGCGTCCAGCCGGTGGTAGTAGCCGGGCACCAGGCGGTCCAGCACCGACTTCGGATGCTGGCCGGCGGCGGCCATGTGGTTGTAGACCATGTCCATGCCCACGCGCAGGCCGGCCGCATGCAGGGCCATGACCATGCGGCGGAACTCGACGATGCGCGCCCGCGGGACGTCGGCGTCGCTGGCGTAGCTGCCCTCCGGCACATTGAAGTGCCAGGGGTCGTAGCCCCAGTTGAAGCAGTCCTGCGCCGCGACGGCCATGACGGCGGCCTGCTGGGCGTCGCTGTCGGCCGCCGCGCTCGGCACCGCGGGCGTCTTGCAGCCACGCTCCGGCACGCTGGCGAGGTCGAAGACCGGCAGCAGGTGCACGTCGGTCAGCCCCGCCCTGGCCAGCGCCTTCAGGTGCTTCATGCCATTGGAGGCGCCCTCGGTGAAGGCCAGGTACTTGCCCCGCCAGGCGGGCCGCACGGTGGTGTCGCCGATGGAGAAATCGCGCACGTGCAGCTCGTAGATCACCTGGTCCGTCGCGGCCTTCACGCGGCGCGCGCGGGGTGCCGTGTCCCAGCCGCTCGGCTTCAGGGCCGGCGACGTCAGGTCGGCCACCACGCTGCGCTGCGAGTCGGCCGTCAGCGCGACCGAGTACGGGTCGGTGACGAGGTTGCGGACGCGGCCGTGCGTGGGCGCGACCACGTCGACAAGGTAGCGGTAGGACTGCCCGCTCAGGTCGCCCGGCAGCTCGGCGCGCCAGACGCCCGTGGCGGCGTCGAGGCGCATCGCGTCCGCGATGGCGGGCGAGGTGGCATCGGCGTGCCGACACAGCACCACCCGCTGCGCCGTCGGCGCCCAGACGGCGAAGCGCGTCTGCTTGCGCGAGGGGTGCGCGCCGAGGTCGTCGACTCGCTCGGCCGCGGCATAGAGATCGTCCAGCGCGCCGGGCAGCTGCAAGCCGGTCGACGCGATGACGCGGCCGTCCGCCGCCTCGTGCACCAGCAGCAGTTGCTCGCGCAGCAGCGCAGCGACGTCCACGCCCGCAACCGCGAAGCGTGGCCCGTCGCCAATGAAGCGCCAACGGGCCGGCAACGCCGCTTCGCTCGGCACGAGCGCCACCGCGCCCTCACCGCCGGCCACCGCCTCGCCCGGCACGGCACGCAGCCCCGCCCCCTTGGCGTGGTGCAGCCACACGCGTTCGCCGGCCTGCAGCTTCAGCCCTGGCCATTGCACCGTCCGCGCATCGAGCCAATAAGCCTCCGACGGCACCTTCGCCGCTGGGCCGGGCGGCGGCACGTCGGCGTCGCATCCGTCGACCCCGGCACGCGCGGCCCCCGCCAGCACCAACAGGCCAAGCAGCAGCGCAAAGGCAGGCGCCACACGGTAGGTCATCGATGTCTCCTTCGTTGTGCAGAAATAGTAGCAAAACTACATCCACACAAACCACAGTGGCAATCACCTACGCGTATTGGCTATCCTCTTCGGCGGAGACAGGTAGTTTGAATACATGAACGCTAAAAAACTTCTGACAGGCCTCGCCTGGCTTGCCTCGCTGGGCGCGCAGGCGCAGATCGACACCCAGCCGGTACCTGCAGAGCCGCGCAGCAGCGGCCTGCCCGCGCACTGGCAGCAAGGGGTGTTCATGGAAGTCTTCGTGCGCGGCTACCAGGACAGCGACGGCGACGGCATCGGCGACCTGCGCGGGCTCATCCGACGGTTGGATTACCTGAAGAAGCTCGGCATCGGCGGCCTGTGGCTGATGCCCGTCACGGCCAGCTCCGACCACGACCACGGCTACGCCACCACCGACTACCGCAACATCGAGCCGCAGTACGGCACGCTGGCGGATTTCGACGAACTGATCCGCGAGGCCCACAAGCGCGGCATCGGCATCGTCATGGACTACGTCATCAACCACGCGTCCTGGCAGTTCCCGCCCTTCCAGCAGGCCGTGGCGGACCGCAGCAGCCCGTGGCGCAGCTGGTTCGTCTGGAACACCCACCCCGGCCCCGGCTGGGACATCTGGGGCAAGTACCCCTGGTACGACGCCGCCGCGAAGCCGTGGGACTGGACCGGCGAATGGAAGGACCTGCCGCCCATCCAGCCCGGCTCGCCGGACATCTTCTTCGGCACCTTCGGGCCACACATGCCCGACTTCAACCTGCGCAACCCCGACGTCGTGCGCTATCACGAGGACTCGCTGCGCTTCTGGCTCAACCGCGGCCTGGACGGCTACCGGCTGGACGCCGTGCCCCACCTCATCGAGAACAACGCCAGGGACTGGAACGACCAGCCCGAAAGCCGCGTGCTGACCAAGCGCTTCCAGGACCTGATCAAAAGCTACCCCGGCCGCTACGTCGTCTGCGAGGCCACCGCCGAGCCCATCGCCTACGGCGAGCCGGGCCTGTGCAGCGGCGCCTTCGCCTTCAACCTGAACTACGACATCGTCAAGGCCGCCAAGGGCGACGCCGAGGCGCTGCAGCGCGTGGCCGCCTACTACCGCAGCATGTCGCCGACGATGGCGACCTTCCTGCACAACCACGACATCTTCACCGGCCAGCGGCTGTGGGACCAGCTGCACGGCGACGAGGCCCGCTACCGGCTGGCGGCTGCCAGCTACCTGCTGCTGCCGGGCACGCCGTTCGTCTACTACGGCGAGGAGATCGGCCTGGCCGGTATCGACGGCAAGGACGCCCAGGACGACGCGCCGCTGCGCGCGCCGATGAGCTGGACGCCCAGCAACCGAGGCCCGGATGGCTTCACGACGAGCGCCAAGCCCTTCCGCCCGCTGTCGCTGAACCGCAGCCGGCACAACGCCCAGACCCAAGCGCGTGATACCGGTTCGCTGTTCAACTTCTACCGCGAGCTGATCGCGCTGCGCCGTGCCTCGCCGGCCCTGACGCTGGGCCGCTACGACGCCGACCGCGTCGACGGCCAGGTCTGGACCTTCCAGCGCGTGCACGGCCGCGAGCGTGTGCTGGTCGCCATCAACCATGGCGACACCCCGGCCACCATCGACCTTCCGGCGGCCGCGCGAACGCTGCACCCGAAGAACGCAGTCGCGCCCCGCGCCCGCGCGACGCTGCCGCCGCTGTCCCTGCGCGTCTACCGGCTGGAGCCGCGATGAGAGCCCTGTTCACCCTTGCCACCGTCCTTCTGATGAGCCTGCCCACCCTGGCCGCCGAGCCCACCCACCGCGTCGAACCGCCCAACTGGTGGGCCGGCATGCGCGACACCTCGCTCCAGCTGATGCTGCACGCCCCCGGCATCGCCGATGCCAAGCCGACGCTGGCGCCCTACCCCGGCGTGACGCTCAAGGGCAGCCACCGCGCGGCCAGCGCCAACTACCTGTTCGTCGATCTCGTCGTCGGGCCCGGCGCCCAGCCCGGCGAACTGCAGCTGCAGGTGGGCGGCACGACGCTGCGCTACCCGTTGCTGGCCCGCACGCCCGGCTCCGCCGAGCGCCAAGGCTTCGGGCCGAAGGACGCGATCTACCTGCTGGTGCCCGACCGCTTTGCCAAGGGCGCCGACCTCGGCCAGGCCGGCATGAAGGAAGGCACCCACCGCGCCGACCCCAACGGCCGCCACGGCGGCGACCTGGCCGGCATGCGCCAGCACCTGGGCCACATCGCCGGCCTGGGCTTCACGCAGGTGTGGCCCACGCCGCTGGTCGAGAACAACAGCGAGCAGTACAGCTACCACGGCTATGCGGCGACCGATTTCTATCGCATCGACCCGCGCTTCGGCACGAACGACGACTTCGGCGCCTTCGTCGCCGAGGCCCGCACCAAAGGCTTGGGCGTCATCCAGGACATCGTGCTCAACCACATCGGCGCCGGCCATTGGTGGATGGCCGACCTGCCCGCGCCCGACTGGGTCAACCAATCGCCGAGGGGCTACACCGAGACGCATCACGCGCGCATGACGCTGCAGGACCCGTATGCCTCGCCCAGCGACCGGCAGCGCTTCACCGACGGCTGGTTCGTGCCCGGCATGCCCGACCTCAACCAGCGCCGGCCCGAGCTGGCCACCTACCTCACGCAGATGACGCTGTGGTGGATCGAGCGCTACGGCCTGTCGGGCATCCGCACCGACACCTACTCGTACTCCGACCGCGATTTCCTCACGCGCTGGTCCGCCCGCGTCATGCAGGAGTACCCGCGGCTCAACATCGTCGGCGAGGAATGGAGCCCGCACCCGGCCGTCGTGGCCTACTGGCAGCGCGGCAAGAAGAACCACGACGGCTATGTGTCGCACACGCCCAGCATGATGGACTTCCCCATGAACTCCGCCCTGCTGGCCGCGCTGACCGAGAACGACGGCGCCTTCACCGGGCTGAACCGCCTCTACGAGGGCCTGGCGCACGACTTCGTCTACCCAGCCCCGGCCAACCTCGTGCTGTTCGACGGCAACCACGACACGCCGCGGCTGTTCTCGCTGCTCCAACGCGACGTGGGCCTGACCAAGATGGCCCTGGCCTACATCGCCACCACGCGCCGCATCCCACAGGTCTTCTACGGCACCGAGCTGCTGATGGAAAGCCCCGTGGAACGCGACGACGGCCGGGTGCGCGCCGACATGCCGGGCGGCTGGCCGGGCGACAAGGCCAACGCCTTCACCGGCGCCGGCCTCAGCCCCGAGCAGCGCGACATGCTGGACTGGACGCGACGGTTGTTCAACTGGCGCAAGGGCGCGGGCGTCATCCACGACGGCGCGCTGATGCAGTACGCGCCGCTGGACGGTGTCTATGTGTTCTTCCGCTTTGACGCCGGGCGCACCGTCATGGGGGTGTTGAACAAGAACCCCCAGACGGTCGTGCTGCCATTGGCACGCTTTGCTGAACGCGTGTCAGCCGGACAGCGCGCCCGCGATGTATTGAATGGCAAGACGCAGACGCTCGGTGATCAACTCACCGTGCCTGGAAAGGAACCGCTGATTCTGGAATTCGAGCGCTGACTGCAGCGACGGCGTCTTGACGCCGCCGCTCAGCCGACGCCGAAGGCGATCGGTTGCAGCGGCCTGTTAACGCGCACGCGGCCACTGTAAAACTCCTCCCTATGGCTCACGGTCGTCCCTTCATGAACGACCTCTCGCCCCACATGGCGACGTACAGCCCGCGCAAGTTATGGGGCACTAGCCGCCAACCTTCCGCCTTGCGCTTCTCATCTCGGATATCCCACATCAAAGACTCGACGTAAGCCACATCGATGCAACGAGCGATCTCTTCATTGCCACCCGCCAAAATCGCGGAGACCTCGCGCAAGTGCTTTTCCGCCGTGACAAAGTCTTTGCCCTTGATCGCGTCCGTGGTGAACTGCGAAAAGTGCTCTACCCAAGAATACGGGGCATCACCTGCATCGAAACCCTGGTCGGCGACGCGCCTGTCCGCGCGAGCTGCGTCCTCTGGGAACGCCGCGCGGAGCCGTTCAACGACGCGGTGCGCAGCCTCGGTCGCAGCGTCCATAGTGAGCTTTAACGTCGGAGTTCAGCGGGCGGCGAAGCCGTCCGCTGCAGCGAAAGGTTAGGCATCTTCGCGTCCGTACACATGGGAAACAAGATATCCGATAAGCAACCCCAGGCACGGGCCGCCGGCCCAAATGCCCGCCACTAGCGGTGACCACGGTCGAGGGAACTGCTCGAATGCCGTGGCGAGCAAGCTGAGGACTGCAAGAAGGATCGGTACGACCATGGAACGGCGCGGCGAAAGATAGCCGGCAAGCATGCCGGCAAGTATTGAACCGAGAAATACCGACCCTTGGATGACATACCAAGCCCAATGACTGGTGTTATCTGGATGCTCGACCCACTCAACCTTGTCGCCACTAGAAAGCGACAAAAATCGCATTGCAACAAGCACGACTACAGGAAGAAAAGTCTTCAGCCCAAGTTGCACCAGCCAGCCAACTACAACCCCGAGCCAAGCCGAACGCTTCATAGAATTTTGCCTATTCGTGGTCCGCCCATGAAATGCCTAAACGTGCGCGCTCAGCGGGCGGCAAAGCCGTCCGCTGCAGCAAAAGGTTGAAGCTCATCGCCGAGCCCCAGGCACCCTCGGCGGTCCGCCACGGGCAGCCACGTACGCGGCATAGCTTGTGAAGTGCCTGCTGCGCCCAAGAAAGTGGGAATAGTGGTCGAAATGCCATCGGCACGCTTCTATGAATTCGGTCTGTGGCCGCCCCAACTCGGCGCACTGAACCGCCCCGGATTTCGCAGAGGCTCCAACTCTAGAGAATGGAGCCATGAGAAAGTCCCC